>NZ_JABWDU010000010.1 GCF_013371465.1 Ensifer oleiphilus
GTTGATCCGCTTTCGATCACCGACGGTGAACTGAAGGACATTTGCGATCGGCTCAACTCGACACCGCGGAAGTGCTTGGGCTACCGAACGCCCGCGGAAGTCTTCCGCAAGAAACTGCTCGCGCAAATGCGACGTGTCGGTTAGCGTTGCACGCGCAAGTCGCAGTTCGCCATGAACTCACAGGGGTGCATTCTATTTCCGAGTAAGAAATGCCAATAATTTCAATGGTTTCCCCGTGGGAATTTTGGGATGCCTCACCGTTATTCGCAGCTGAATCTGGTTGATCGGCGCCGCCTCTTCCACTTTGTCAAACGCAAATCTGCCGAGCAACGAAATGGCACGCCAACTCGACCGTCATCGGTCGACGATCTATCGTGAGATCTGGTGCAACGCCTTTCACGATCGCGAGCACCCCGACCATAGCGGCTACTTCGCAACGGTTGCCGACGATATCCGCAAAGAGCGGCGGCAGCGTTTGAGGACGCTTGTGCGGCAACCGCAATTGCGCGAACTGGCGATCGAGCAGCTGCTCGTCATCTCAACAAACAGCCGAGAAAGTGTCTCGACCATAGGACGCCAGCCGAAGTGTTCATGGCACATATGCAAGAATGCTGCTGCCCCCTACCCTCGAAACCGGCATGATGCAATTGGGTCAGGTGGCCCAAGGTTGTCCAAAACAGCTCCCTTAGAACGCTAATCATCGCTCAGGCAATCCTGCTTGCCGCAAGCCCTCGGCCATCTCATCCTGCCAATGAGGTATATTTTGAAACCAGGGCAGCGCTCTATACCACTCGATGGTAAAGCCAGGCTCGGCCGCCAATAGCTTCTGGGCGGCCCATCGGGCGGTTTTCAAGTCGCCGCTTATCGCCGACCAGGCTGCGAGGTGGCGATAGCACCAGCTCACGTCGGGATAGGTGTTGACGACCTCTTGGGCTATCGCGATTGCTTCTGAATGAGACCCTTCCATGGCCAAGGAAAAGGCCATCCCCAATCTCATGTTGAACGTAAGCGGATCTCTTGGGCTCAGAGTCATCGCCCGCTGAAAATGTTCAGTTGCGCGGGTGGCTTCGTCCTTGTAGATCGCAAGCCAGCCCAGGCGCGCCCATGCCCAGGCGTTGTTCGGATCGAGCGCAAGCGCCTTTTCTATAAGCGTGGTCGCGCGCTCCTGGTCGCCGCAGATGCTCATTGCCGCGCCGGCGGCAGTCAACGCGGTTGGATCATCGCTGATCGATCCAGCAGCCTCAACCGCTGCGCGCGCGTTTTCGAGCTCGCGCTCCGGTTCTTCTGTCCACAAGTATGAGGCGTTTGAGGCATGGCACCACGCCAAAAGTGCATGCGCGCGGCCATAAGGCGGATCGACGGCGATCGCTTGCCGAAGCAGTTCGATCGCCTTGTTGTTGGTGTCTTTGCGCCGCCCCCAAAGGTTCGGATAGGCGCGCATGACGAGATCATACGCCCGTAGGCTGGTCGGCGGCTTGCGTTTGGCCAATTCGATCTCGGCATCGCGAATGGCCGGATGGATGGCGCCCGCCACCTGCGCGGCGATCCGATCCTGAAACTCGAACATATCTTCGATCGCGCCCTCGCAACGATCGGACCAGCACTGGGTCCTCGTCTCCGCATCGACCAGTTGCACGGAAATCCGCAGTCGGTCGCCGCCCCGGCGAACGGTGCCTTCAACGACATAATTGACGCCGAGTTCCCTGCCGACTTCACGGACATCGACGAAGCGTCCCTTGTAGGTGAATGCGGACTGTCGCGCGATGACAAAGAAGTTCCGTATACGCGAGAGCGCGGCGGTGATCTCCTCGACAACGCCGTCCACGAAGTACTCGTCGCTCAGACTGCTGAGGTTGTCGAAGGGCATAACGACGATCGATGGCTGGTCTTTGCCATTGCGGGCAAGGGGCGCCGCATACGCAACATTACCGCCGACAGACTTCTCCTGCTGCCAGTCGACACCAAAGATCAAAACTGGCCGAGGGATGTTCTTCAAGCTCCGCTCGCCGAGGTTGATCAGCGCGAACGGTACCTTGCCGTCGAGATGTTCGCGCACCGACGCGGTAATGCAGATGCCCGACGGAGCGGCCATCTCCTGCACGCGGGCGGCGATGTTAACGCCGTCGCCGAGCAGATCGCCTCCAGCAACAACCACGTCACCCAGATTGACGCCAATACGGAACTCCAAGCGGCGATCGGGTGGAATATCTCCTGAGAGACTGAAAAGATGGCGCTGGATTTCTACTGAGCACCGGACGGCCTGAACCGCGCTTGAGAACTCGGCGACAAAGCCGTCGCCTGCACTACCGAAGATGCGGCCGCCATGCTTGCTGACCAATTCGTCGATCCCGCCGCGACATTGATCGAGTATCCGAACCGTTCCCTCCTCGTCGAGCGCGGCGAGGCGGCTGAATCCAGCAACGTCGGCCGAAAGGATGGCGGCAAGCTTTCGATCCACAGCAGTGACGTCTCCAGCGGACTTGATTTTGCTGAGTTCAGGCTCGCCGCAGTTTCCCACATCTACGCATTTTTGTCGCCAGCGAGATTGGACGAAAAATGGCGACAGTTCCTATATCGCGTCGCGCCGGCTCTCCGCTGGCGCTTGACCGCAACTGGTCTTTTGACACGCCGGCTGGTGGTGGAAACCGCAAAGGCCTTACGTCGGCGCCACCTCGAGACTGCCCGTTGGCATGGGGCAGACCTAGATGCCGCCGGGTGCTGGCTCATAGTGGCAGGTCCGGTGCGGTGGTCCCGGCAACGGCTACGATAGTGCAAGACGTGTGTGACGTGATGGATCAGACGAACGGCACCTCTGTTCCCGTTGGGTTGTGAGAAGTTGATTATCCTCCGCCACGTTTCGGTGCTACTGCGGCCAGACCAAGCCGGTCGGACAATGGGCCCAGTGTATACCGCCGTTTAGAGGACGAGCGCGTTGGTCCTGTTCTCGATAAGGCGAACGAGGTTCAGCGCCGTCATCTCGGAGGATTTCGGATTGGTGGCGAGCGGGCGGTTCTGAAGGCGGATTTCCAGCGTGCCAAAGGGGCCACAGGCGCGAATGCTGTGCATGTTCTCCACGGCTTTGGGATCGGCGACGAGGCGCACGCGGGTCCGATGCATGCCGATACCGGCAAGTGAGGTGGTCGCCGCCACATTGGCATTTTGAGGAAAGGCCGTTGCCGCCTCGGCCGCCGACCCCTCGAAGAAGGCTTCCGCTTCCTGCAGTTCTGTCAGGCGACAGCACTGCTCGGCCGGCGTCCCGAGCCAGGCCCTCGCAGGCTTGGTGATGACGTGCTCGACGCTGTCTAGCCCCAAGCGCGACGCCGCCGAGAGGGCGTCGATGCCGCCGAGCGCGCCCGGCGGAATGATCAGCTTGCGACCACTCCGCTGCGCCAGTTCGACGAGTTCGTCGAGCACGGCGACATCCACCAGGGCCGAGGTGGAGGAAACGGCGAAATCCATGCCCGCAGTCAGTGCGGCACGGGCGAAGGGCAGCACACTTTCGCGGCTTGCGGCCTCGACGACCAATGTCGCCCCGGTCGCAGCCAACGCCTCGGGGCTCGCCAGATGAACCGCCCCTTCCGGCATGGTCCCCTCGACTTCCTTCGGATCACGCACCGCGATCCCGACGATACGAGCACTCGCGCCCCGCGCCCTTAGAAGTGCTGCGACCCGCTGGCCGATGGCGCCCCAGCCGACGAGGCATATGGCTTCGACTGTCGACATAACGGTTCCCCTGTCTTGCTGCCGGTTCAGAGCGTCACCCAGCCCTCGGGCGGGGTCTTGCCGGGGTGCACGGTGCCGCATTTCGGGCACGTGCGCAGCTTCTCGTCCGCGTAGAAAGCCTGGTAGATCGGCGGCAGATCGTCGACGATGGATTCGAGATCCACCTCGGCACGATGAACCAGTTCCGTGCATTCGAAGCAGTACCATTCGACCGCGTCGAGCAGGCCTTCGGGGCGTGTTGGCTCGATGACCAGGCCGATCGAGCCTTCCATCGGGCGTTGCGGCGAATGGCGCACGTGCGGCGGCAGCAGGAAGATGTCGCCCTCTCGGATCGGCACGTCGTAGAAGTCCTTGCCGTCATAGAGCTTCAGCACCATGTCGCCCTTGAGCTGGTAGAAGAACTCCTCGACGGGATCGTCGTGATAGTCGGTGCGCTTGTTGGGGCCGCCGACGATGGTCACCATCAGATCGGCATCCTTCCAGATCTGCTGGTTGCCGACCGGCGGCTTCAGCAGGTGCTTGTGCTCGTCGATCCACTTCTGCAGGTTGAAGGCTTTCAGCTTGGTCATGGTTTTCCTCCCTCTCCCGTTTAACCCAAATTCAGGCCGCACTCTTCAAAGGCGGCTCGGGTCAGTCTCTTTTCCTCGTCCGTCAGTTGCAGCAGCGGACGGCGAACTGCGCCGCCCACCTGGCCGAGCAATTCCTGCCAGTACTTCTGGTGCGCATGGGGCTTTTCCGCCGGCTTGGTCTTGCGGAAGGCGTCGCGCACGCCTTGCAGGCTCGCGCTGACGGTGCGTGCTTCCTCGGCTTTTCCGGCGAAGGCAAGTGCTGTGTATTCGGCCATCCGGCGGTCTGCCTTGCTCTGGAGCGTGTAGGGCGGCGACGAGCAGAGATAAAGCTGCCAGCCCAGCTCCAGCACGTTATCCAGCCACTCCTCCTCCGAAGCGGTCGAGACGAGGATGCGGTCGCCGGCAAGTGCCGTCAGTTTCTTGTAAAGGTCGCGCGGCACGGAATATTTGATGGCCACCACCGTCTCGATATCGGCGAGCCGGTTGCACAGTTCCGGGCTCATCAGGTAGCCGCTGTCGGGATGCGACCACAGCGCCATGCCGATATCCACCTTGGAGGCGATGGTCTCGTAATAGCGCAGCAGCGTCTCGTCCTGCTGCTTGAAGAAATGCAGGATCGGCGCATGCACGACGATGTAGTCGGCGCCGCAGGCCTGCGCATGGCGGGCAAGATCGATCACCACGTCCATGTTCTGATCCGAACAGGACATGATTGTCTGCGCCCGGCCGCCGGCAGCATTCACCGAGAGATCGAACATGCGCTTGCGCTCGTCGACCGACATGGAGAAGAACTCGCCCTGCTTGCCGGCGATAAAGAGGCCGTCGATGCCGAGGTCGGAAATCCAATGCTCGACATTCCGACGGTAGCCCTCTTCGTCGATGGCGCCATCGGCCGTAAACGGCGTGTTCGCCGCCGCCCAGATGCCGCGCATCGTGGCGCGGGAATGAGCCTTTGCATCTTTACGCTGGTATTTCATGACGCTCCCTGTGGCATGTCCGTCCGGCGGCGCGTGAAGCAGGCCGCCAAGTCTCTGTTGCCGCCATTTAGCGCGGGAAAATCTTATTCATAAAGATACATAGTTCGTATATATTCATGCTGAAATCAGTATGGATGACCCGATGCTCAATCTCCGTCAGATCAAATGTTTCCAAGCCGTGGTCGAACTCGGCAACTTCTCCCGCGCCGCCGAACGATTGCGCACCAGCCAGGCCGGCATCTCGCATGCGATCCGCGACCTCGAGGCTCTGCTCGGCGCACGGCTCTTCGACCGCACGACCCGACGCGTCGAACTGACCGAAGCCGGCCGCATTTTTGCCGCCGGAGCGTTGCCGGGACTGGCGGAAATCGAGCGCGCCGTCGATGCGGTGCACGACCTAGGGCAGTTGAGGACCGGCCTCGTGCGCATCGCCGCCCCGCCCTTCCTCGGCGCGACGGTGCTGCCGCGCCTGTTGCAGGAAGTCGCCGCGGCCCACCCGAACCTCAAGCTGAGGATCGAGGACGTGGTGACAGACCTGATCGCCCCGCGGGTGCGCAGCGGCCTTTGTGACCTCGGCGTCGGCACCTTCGCCAGCGACGAGGACGGCCTTGAGATACAACGCGTCCTGCGTGACCAGCTGATGGTTTTCGCGCCCGAGGGCCATGCCATCTGCACGAAGGCGGAAGTGGCCTGGTCCGCGCTCGCCGATCAGCCGATCATCACACTGACACGCGAAAGCAACATCCGCCTTTTGACCGAAGTCGGTTTCGAAAGCGCCGGAGTGCCGCTGCGTCCTTCCCTGGAAGTGCACCAGATCAACACCGCCCTTTCCCTCGTCGAGCGCGAGGCGGGTCTTGCCATCCTGCCGACCTATGCCTTTACCGGCCTGAACGGCCGGAAGATTTCTGCCCGGCCCTTGGTCGAGCCGTCCATTGCCCGGGATGTTGCCGTCATCACCGCGCGCGAGCGCACGCCCTCCCCCGCGACGCTCGCCGTCCGCACCGTGCTGCGCAAGGTGCTGCGCGATATGATCCCGGTGATCGGCTGACGAAACGCAAGGAGGCCGAAACCGTCACGATAACGGTTCCGGCCTCGGCTTCGCACGGTTGCCGCGCGTCAGACGCGCTTAGGCGATGCGCAGCGAGACATTCTTCACCACGGTATAGTGATGCAGGCCTTCTGCGCCACCCTCACGGCCAAGGCCGCTTTCCTTGACACCGCCGAACGGCGTTTCGGCGACGGAGGCCTCCAACGTGTTGATCGAAAGGTTGCCGGCCTCGATGCCCTGCATGAGGCGATCGACATTGGCCATCGAGTTCGTGAAGCCATAGGCGGCCAGACCAAAGGGAAGCGCGTTCGCTTTCGAGAGAGCCTCTTCCACCGAGGCAACCGGATTGATCAGCGCGAGCGGGCCGAATGGCTCTTCGGAAAGCGCGCGGGCATCATCCGGCAAGTCGCCAATCGCCGTCGGTGCGAAGAAGTAGCCCTTGCGATCGAGGCGCCCCCCACCGCACAGAACGCGCGCGCCCTTGGAGCGGGCATCGTCCACAAGCTCCTCAAGGGCCGCAATGCGGCGGTCGTTGGCGACCGGTCCCATTTGGGTCGAGGCATCGAGGCCATCGCCAACCTTGATGGACTGCGCTTTTTCCACGAAGGATGCGACAAAGCGGTCGTACAGCGCCTCGTGGACGAAGAACCGCGTCGGCGAGGTGCAGACCTGGCCGGAATTGCGATATTTGCGGGTCGCACAGGCAATGCCGGCGGCCACGGGATCGGCATCCTCGCAGACGATCACGGGCGCATGCCCGCCAAGCTCCATCAGCGCCGGCTTCATGACCTGCGAAGCGAGCGTCGTCAGGTGCTTTCCGACAGCAGTCGAGCCGGTGAAGGCGACCATGCGGATGCGGTCCTGCGGGATGAGATATTCTGAGATTTCGGCAGGATGGCCGAAGACGAGGTTTAGGACCCCGGCCGGCAGGCCTGCATCTTGGAATGCGCGGGCGATGTGCACGACACCCGTTGGTGTCTCCTCGGAGGCTTTCATGACGATCGAGCAGCCGGCGGCAAGCGCCCCACCAATCTTGCGGGCGGGTTGGCTCATCGGGAAGTTCCACGGCGAAAAGGCCGCGACCGGGCCGATCGGCTCATGCAGCACGATGTAGCGGATCCCCGGAGCGCTCGGGATGACCCGGCCATAGAGGCGCACGCATTCGCCCGCGTCCCATTCGAAAAACTCGCAACCGCGGATGACCTCCATCCGTGCCTCGGAGAGCGGCTTGCCGTTTTCCAGCGTGATCGCGCGGGCGATCTCTTCGGAGCGTTCGCGCAGCAGTTGGGCTGCTTTCAGGATGATGGCCGCGCGCGCTGCGGGCGATGTCCGGCTCCAGACCTGAAAACCCTGCCAGGCCGCATCGGTCGCATCGGCGAGATCCGTTTCGCGGGCGACTGCGACCTTGCCGATGATATCTTCATTGGCGGGGTTGATGACGGCAAGCGTGTCGGAAGTCGCCCTCCACTTACCGCCGATATAGAGCTGAGCATGCGTTTCCTGTGCCATGAGATTGCCTTTTCGCCATTCCTTGGAAGGCTGAGCCTCCCTGTCCAGCAATGGATGCAATGAGTGGTCTGATATAACAATCCGTATAGGTTGAATGAATTGATATCGAGATGTGATAAGTCTTCGGCCAGGAGCAAACGCGAAAAGGCGCTCTCCCGGCCGGGAAAGCGCCTTTTCATCCTCGTGTATGTTGGCGATCAGGTCACGGCGCTGCGCACCGCATGGCGGGAATCGCGCCACGCGCCGGTCTCCATCACGTCATGCAGCACGTCCACGGCGTTCCAGACATCCGTGAAGCTCGTATAGAGCGGCGTGAAGCCGAAGCGGATGGTGGCAGGCGCGCGGAAATCACCGATCACACCGCGCTCGATCAGGGCCTGCATGATTTCATAGGCCCCCTCGTGTTCAAAGGAGACCTGGCTGCCGCGCACAGTGCCATCCCTCGGCCCGACCAATTTCAAGCCATGCGCGCCGCAACGCGCCTCGACGAGCTTGATGAAGAGATCGGTGAGCGCGATGCTCTTGCTGCGGATAGCCGTCATGTCCACCTCGTCCCACAGATCGAGGGCTGCCGACAGCGCGCGCAGCGACAGGATCGGCTGCGTGCCGGAGAGGAAGCGCAAGATGCCCGCACCGCCGTCGTAACTGCGTTCGAAGCCGAACGGGCGGGCATGGCCCCACCAACCACTGAGCGGTTGGCTTGCCTTCTCCTGATGGCGCTTGGCCACGTAAATGAAGGCCGGCGCGCCGGGGCCGCCGTTGAGGTACTTGTAGGTGCAGCCGACGGCGAAATCGACGTTGCAACGGTCAAGCTCGACCGGCAGCGCGCCGGCGGAATGGCAGAGGTCCCAGACGACGAGCGCACCGGCGGCGTGGGCCTGCCTGGTCAGCGCCTCCATGTCCCGCAGCGCGCCGGTTTTGTAGTTGACATGGTTGACGAGCACCACGGCAACGGTTTCGTCGATCAGGTCTTCGATCCGGGGGGCATCGACGCCTTCCAGTCGCATGACCGTGCCGGGACGCGTCGCGATCACGCCTTCGGCCATGTAGAGGTCGGTCGGGAAGCTCCCGCCTTCCGCCACGATCACATGGCGTCCCGTATTGAGGCCAAGGGCCGCATGCAGCGCCTTGTAGACGTTTGCGGAGGTATGGTCGGTCACGGCCGTCTGGCCGGGCGCTGCTCCGATAAGGCGGCCGACGCGGTCGCCGAGCGTCAGCGGCAGGGCAAACCAGCCGGCCTTGTTCCAGCTGCGGATAAGGTCCTGGCCCCATTCGCGCTTCGCGGCCTTTTCGATCTCGGCATAAGAGGCGTGCAGAGCCGCGCCGAGCGAATTGCCGTCCAGATAGGTGACGCCCTCGGGCAAATCAAAGCGGCTCTTGAAGCCTGCAAGCGGGTCGTCGCGGTCCAGCGCCTCGACGGCATGGATATCGATCTTCATAGAGGCAGTCCTTCTATTCACGAATGGCTTCGCGGGCCGGCATGGGGCCGCGGCTACGCTTGAGGGTCGGCAGGGCCAGCATGGCGAGCACGAAGAGACCGGTCGCGAGCTTAAGGTCGGTCGGCGGCATTCCGGCTGCAAGGCACAGAGAGACAAGCTGGTAGTAGACGATGGCACCGACGAAAGGCGCCGCGAGCTGGCGGCGGATGGTCTGCTTGCCGACGATAGCTTCGCCGATCATCAGGGCGGCGAGACCATTGATCAGGGTGCCGATCCCCATGTTGACGTCGGCGAAACCCTGCGATTGCACCATCAGAGCGCCACTGGTCGCCGAGAAGGCGCCGGCAAGACCAACCCCACCGATGGTGGCCGCCCAGATGCTGATGCCCTGCGCTTCCGCCATATCCGGGTTGGAGCCGACGGCGCGCATGGCCGTGCCGCGTTCGGTCCGGAAGTAGAGGTTCAGCAGGCAATAAACGGCCAAACCGAGCAGACCCGCGACGACGATCTTGCTGACCGGGAAGCCCGGCTCGAGGAAGGGTACGCCATCAAAAATGGTTGGCGTGCCATAGACCGAGAGGTTGGATTTGCCCATGAGTCGCAGATTGATGCTGTAGAGCATGGTCATCATAAGGATGCCGGCCAAGAGTGTATGGATGCGGAAGCGCAGATGCACGAATGCCGTGCAGCTGCCCGCCAGGAAGCCTGCGGCCATCGCCACGAGAATGGCAAGCCAGCCCGGCGCGCCGCCGGCGAGCGACAGTGCACAGACGCAGCCGCCGAGCGGGAATGCGCCCTCGCTGGTCAAATCCGGAAAGTTCAGCGTGCGGAATGGCAGCATGATGCCGAGCACAATGAAGGAAAGGATAAGGCTTTGCGCCAGCGTGACCGGCACGAGGGCGATGAAGTTCGAAATTATCGTAGAAACTGTTTCCATGTCCGTCTCAACTTGCCAGCAGCATGCGGTCGGTCTTCATGCCGAAGTGACCGATGAGTTTCGGGATCGTGACCTCGGCCTTTTCCGCGCCGGTGATTTCGAGACGGATCGCACCGGCGTCGAGCATCACCACGCTATGGCCGAAATCGACAGCGTGCTGCATGTTGTGCGTCACCATCAGCGTGGTGAGATTGAAGGCCTCGACGGCGCGCACCGTCGCCTGCATGACGATGTCAGCCGTGCGAGGATCAAGCGCGGCGGTATGCTCGTCGAGAAGCAGGAGATCCGGCTGGTCACACGTCGCCATGATCAGAGAAAGCGATTGCCGCTGGCCGCCGGAAAGCAGCTCGACACGCGTGTCCAGTCGGTTCTCCAGCCCAAGGTTCAGCGCGGCGAGGCGGTCGCGGTAGCTGGCGACCCGCTTGGCGTTGAGGCCACGGCTGAGGCCGAGCTTCTTTCCGCGCAATTCGGCGAGCAGCATGTTCTCCGCTACCGTCATCGAGGCGGCGGTGCCTTTCATCGGATCCTGGAACACACGGGCGACGCGGCTTGCGCGCTTGTGCACCGGCAGCGCCGTGACATCGTTTCCGTTGATCAGGATCTTGCCGGAATCGAGCATCAGTGCGCCGGAGATGGCGTTGAGCATGCTGCTCTTGCCGGCGCCGTTCGAGCCGATGACGATGGCGAAGTTGCCGGAAGGGAGCGTTAGGCTGAGATCGTTGAGGGCGATCTTCTCGTCGGGCTGTCCCTTGTAGAAGACCTTACGTGCAGATCGGATTTCGAGCATCCGTTCCTCCTCTGGGCAATTCCAGCAACGACGTCTGAGCGCCTTGCATTCGGAATTGTGAATAAGACTAAAGGGCAGAGCGCTGTTGGCGCCCAGGCGGACGGTGTTGCGTACACCGTCCGCTGATGACGTCAGGTCACTCGACGATGCAGTTGCAGTCGGCGAGCGCAGCCGGGATTTCGATGCCGAAGGCGGCCATTGCCTTCTTCGAGATCAGCGCCTGGTGATCTTCGACAGCAGGGCGTACCGGGGCGATGGACTTCGGGTCCTTGCCCTTCAAAACCTCAGCTGCGATCTTGCCGGCATTCTCGCCGACCTGCTCGTAGTTGACGGCGAAGCTTGCCGGCACGAAGCCTTCGAGCACTGCGGTATCGACGGCGTTGACGACGGGGATGCCCGACTGACGCGCGGCCGACGCGACGGCGGCGATGGCCGGCTGGATCATGTTGGAGGTCGGACCGTAGATGACGTCCACCTTGCCGGCGAGCGAGGTGATGCGCTGCTGGATGTCATTGAGATTGTCGACGCCGACTTCGACGACTTCAAAGCCCTGTTCCGGTGCTATCCTGCGAACGGTTTCCAGCAGCGCGACGTCATTGGCCTCGCCCGGATTGTAGGGAAGACCGATGCGCTTGGCGTTCGGCAGCAGCTTTTTGGTGAAAGCGAGAACCGCAGCCATGTCCTGGCTGTCGGTCGCACCGGTGATACCATCGTCACCGCTCTCAGCGGACGGAACCAGCTTGGCAGCGACCGGATCAGTCACGGCCGTGAAAATGACCGGAATGCCGGAGCCGGCGAGCGCCTTCTTGGCAATCTGCGAAACCGGCGTGGTGACCGTGTAGACGAGCTTCGGTTGTTCGGCCTGCAGCTTCGCGATCATCTGCGGCACGAGCGAAGCGTCGAAATTGGTGTGGCTCTCCGTGTAGATGACGTCCTTGCCTTCGACGAAGCCGTTTTCCGCGAGAGCCTTCTTGAAGCCGGCGATTGCGGCATTGAGCGGCGGATGTTCGCCGAAGTTGCCGATGCCGATGCGGATCGGATCGGCGGCGGCCGAGCCAGTCGCGGCGAGCATCAGGCCGACGGCCATCAGGCTTGTGATAAGTTTCGATTTCGTGGTCGCCATGTGTTCCTCCTCCAGCTGTCGCAATGACAGCACGACAGGGAGGAGGAAGCGCAGCCGCGCGGCAAAGTCAACGAGATAGTATACAATTATGGTGATTTGCGATTATCATATACTTTTCTCGAATATATCACCGCCACGCATCGAGGTGGCATTTCCTGGGGAGTGCAAGTGAGCGAAGAGCAAGAGAACGGCACAAAGACAGAGGCCGCCTACCGGATTTTGCGGACTGAGATCCTCATGACCCGGCTGCAGCCGGGGGCGCCATTACGGGTTGATCTCCTCAGCAAGACCTACGATGTCGGGCGGACGCCGCTGCGCGAGGCTCTTTCACGGCTGGAGGCGGAGCGCCTGGTCGTGGCGATCTCCAATCGCGGCTTCACAGTCGCGCCCGTATCGCGGGCCGAGCTGGAGGATCTGACCAAGGCACGCGCCGTCGTCGAAATCCCGTTGCTGCTGGAAGCCATGGAGCGCGGCGGTCCCGAGTGGGAATCGGCAATCGTCACGGCGCATTACCGCCTGTCGCGCTGCAAGACGATTGTCGAGGATTCCTCCGACCTTGCCGTTGATTCCTGGATGGAGCGGCACGAGGCTTTTCACGCCGCCCTGCTTAGTGCGGCGCAATCGAGCTGGTTGATGCGCTTCCGCTCCACCATTTCTGACCAGCTCCAGCGCCATTACCGCTTTCTGGCCTTCGCCCCGGCGCTGCGCGCGGCGGCGGGTGAGACCGCCGGGTACGAGGCGGCGATGGCTGCGCTGCACAAGGCGCAGTCGATCGGTCCGCATACGGATCTGATGGAGGCGGTGCTCGACCGCAACGCCGAGCGCGCCCGTCTGCTGATGGACGAGCATTTCGGCTATCCGCTGGAAGTCTACGCCGTCGAGGAAGGGGAAGCGGCAGCCCTTGCAGCCCGCAAGAACGGAGCGCGGACGCGTACTCATAAGAAATCCGCATGAATTAATGCTGATTAACGCGATTGTTATGGGGAAAGCGACTCTGTTTCATATCGCCTAGCAAACGGGAGCGGCGTGATTTCTGCGGGCATGAGGAAGCCTGCGCAATCCACTGACACAACAAAGGAATTCGAAACGCGTCGCCGTTAGGTGTTCGCCGTCGTCCTCCGTTTGCCTTGCGCCGCTGCCGGTCTCGGACGCGGGCATTCACCGATATTGCAGGAGGAGACGAACATGCCGAAAAGGCTGATTATCACATGCTCGATTTTGTGTCTGGCGGCGGGCTCTGCCCTTGGCGCCGGCTGGGAAAAGGAAGTGCCGACGGAGATCAACATCCAGGATCCCCACCTCAAGCGCTGGTCGGAGCTGACCTATGACAAGCAGCCCCCAGCGCTGACGCCTGGCAAGGATTACGGCATGGACCCGGCAACAGGAAAGTTCAACGCGCCGCGCGCCACCGCACTCGGCGCGTCGCCGAACTTCCCGGGCCAGCTCGACCATTGGGACGACAAGACCTACAAGAGCAATGTCGAGGAAATCGCCTTCTACCCGCATATCACGTCGCCGTGGCATGCCTGGCCCGACGTCGCGGATTTCGGCGGCAAGCGCTACATGTACCTGCATGACCGCGATTACATGCGGGTGCTCGACATCACGGACCCGGCCAAGGCCGAAGTCGTCTATTCCAAGGGCGGCGTCTGGGGACCGGAAGGATCCAGCGAGGACTGGGACGCCAAGACGGTACAGGACTATTTCGGCGGCATGACGATCGCCTGGAGCGAGAAGCTCCAGAAGAACGTCGTCGTTGCCTCCTACGAGATCGGTCGCTTCGGCATCCTCGACAACAAGCGCACGCAGCCTGACATCGTCGAGACGCTGCGCCAGTACAATTCGCTCAAGGGCTTCAAGGTCTACGAGATGAACGGCCCGCTGCCGAGCGACTGGAAGCTGATCGCCACCCGCACGACCGACATCAAGAACCCGGACGCGCCTGTTGGCAAGCAGCAGGGCACCGGGTCGCTCGACGCTCCCGCCTGGTTCGGCGGCAAGTACATGTATCTTTCGGCGGCGCCCGATGACAGCTACGCCTTGACCGAGTATCCGGACTACCTGCACTCGCCGGGATACCAGGCCTGGGACATGACGGACCCGGCCAATCCTCTTTTCGTGAGCCAGGTCACCGTTCCCGGGCAGGTGGTCGGCGACAAGGAAAGCGAAGACACCTACCTGATGAACCCGCGCGCCGGCAACCGCACGTCCTGGATGGGTTCGCGCATGCCTCTGTTCCTGCCGAAGCCCGTCGAAAAGGGTGGAACGATCGGATTCGGCGCCATGGGCGGTCTTGGCTTCTACACTTTCGACCTCACCAAACCCGGCACGCCGAAAATGCTCGGCCATCTGAGCATTCCACCGAGTTTTGCCGGCACTGAATTCGACAATGCCGATACCAGCCAGTACGAGCGCACCGGCTATGTCTTTGCCAACGGCTATCCGATGAACTCCAACTGCTACGAGCCCTACAAGGACGTGCTGGTCATCGACGCCAAGGATCCGAAGGACCCGAAGGTGGTCGCCACCTTCCCGCGCCCGACCCCGCCGGCAGAAGCGGAGTTCACGGACTATTGCCAGCGGCGCGGCAGCTTCGGTCCGAAGCGGTCCGGCACGACCCATCAGCCGGGCCACGGGCGCGACGGCATCTTGCCCTATGCCTTCTACAATGCCGGCCTTCAGATCTTCGACGTCAGGGATCCGAAGGACCCGAAGATCGCCGGCTACTACGTCCCGCGCTTCCCCAAGCCTGAGGAAATGCCTGACTACACCTATGAAAACGCCAGCTTCGCGGTCTTCACGGAGTATGACCGCAACATCATCTGGCTGATCAGCATCGATGGTATCCGCGCCCTGAAGACGCCTCTCCTTGGTGAACCGAAGACCGGCCTGACTGGCGAAGTCTGGCCGCCGCGCGGATAACGCCTTCCAGGGCCGGCATCGCAACCGACGCCGGCCCTTCCTCGCCCATTCCATCCACCCCCAATCAGGATCTGCTTGTCACGCGTGCCGTGGACGGAGCCGGCGAAGCTTTTCCTGCTTTCCAAACCAACGAGAGAACCAACTCGACATGAACAAGCAAACCAGTGCGACGTCACCTCTCTTGCTGAAAGGTGCGGCTGCAGCGCTCTGCGTGATGACCGGCATACAACCGGCAATGGCCTCGGAAGCGGAACCCGTCGAATATCTCCGCGTCTGTGATGCCTATGGCAACGGATTCTTCTACGTTCCGGGAACCGAAACCTGCCTGAAGATCAGTGGCTATCTCCGCCACGAGGTTGCTGCGGGCGACGATGTCTACTGGGGCGGCTCGCTCGATGGCATGCCTGGCAAGGCGCGCGCCACGCTTCGCTTCGACGCCCGCAACGAAACCGAGTTTGGTACGCTGCGCTCCTATGTGGAGACTCGTTTCGAGCACAAGGCATCAGGGGAACGCACATACATTTCGGAAGCGCTCATCGAGATTGCCGGCTTCTCGGTCGGCATTGCCGATTCCCTCTTTGCGAACTGGACCTGGGGTGCCGGCAACGTCATCTACGACGACGTCATCTACTACTCCGGCGACCGCACGATGCAGGCGAGCTACACCCATGACTTCGGAGGCGGCTTCTCAGCCATGGTCGGCGCCGAGGAAGGCAACGGTTCTTGGGAGCTGGCGACGGTGGATGCCTCAGGCGTGGCAAGCCGTGAGTGGTTTGACCTGCGGGCCGACAGCATTCCGCATCTCCTCGGCGGCGTCAAATACGAGCAGGACTGGGGCGTGCTCTTCGGCATGGCTGCCTACGACACCCGCTACGATGCCTGGGCCCTCAAGGCGCGCGTCAATCTCGAGGTCACCGACGCGCTCTCGTTGTTCGTCATGGCCGGCTACCAGTCCAACCCCAGCCAGCCGAACTATTACGGTAGCTGGTATGGCGATTGGGCGATGTGGGGCGGCTTTTCCTTGGAGGTCAGCGAGAAGGCAACCGTGAACACCCAGATCGACTTCGAGGAAGATGGCACTTGGAACGCGGCACTCAACGTTTCCTACGAGGTTGCGCCGGGCTTCAAGATTACGCCGGAGCTTGACTACACCGCCTTCCGCGGCTTCCGCGGACACGAAGACGCCTTTGGCGGCGTCGTACGCTTCCAGAGAAATTTCTAAACACGCACAATCGTCGGCGGCGACATCGCCGTCGACGATTGTCTGTGCTCGACCAACGAGCGCGACGAATGATGTGGTTGAAATCCGCACAACGATGCCGGCGCTCCGCTTCAGCCATGGCTGCATCGCCAATCTTTTTCATTTTCATCGAAACCATCGGGCGTCGACCGGGACCATGTCGTTGTCCCCGTTTACCTGCTGGTCGTGTCCGGCATAGAAAAAGAGTGCGACGTCATCGCCTTCGAGTTTGCGTACAAACTCCCGGATCGACCGTGGCATTCCCGCCAGGTCGAGGTCACGCCTCCGTCACAACCACGAACCTCAGCCCTGTCAACTTGGACGCCATCTCACTGGCGTCATTCTGAGGGTCCGCAAGCTGTGGCGCGTGCTGGTAAGCCGAGTTTCCGATGACCAGCGCGATGCGTCTTTCGGCCCATGCGGACGAGCTTAGAAAGAAAAAGCAGAGCGCAAGGGCCACACGAAGGTAATACATAGGAGCCAGCCCCACCGACCATGCTCCCGTGTCGAAATCCACGTTTGACAGGCACACCTCCGATGGTCGCCGTCAGCGCATGGCACCAGCCCAAGAGACTGCAGTCAGGTTGAATACGGATGATCCTCCACGCGCGCGGTCAACCAAGGCGGAAAGCGCTCGAGGTTGAGGAGACCCGTCGGATGTTGTCCCATAGTCCGACTGTCAGTGAGGGTGCGAAGAGGTGATGTGGCGAGGAATTCGGCCATCCCGAAATAGATCGTCGCCCATGAAGTGCGGTTGTCCATTCTGTGGGGACGTCGATAGCTGACTTGCCGGATGCCGGCTGGCGAGGGCCTGATCGACCGGCCCAACGCGGACGTTCCCTCCGGCTTGATACCCGCAGAATAACGATGAAATCGTCGTCGACGCTGTGAAACCCGCCCGCCTCAGACCGGAATTCATAGCCGATGACATGCTTGCCATAGCGCCATGCGCTTTCATGAACGACTGATTTCCCCGAAGATCGACGCAGCGAGAATGGCAGGTCTCGGCAAATACGAGGCAGCGCCAACAACTCCAGATCTTGAGGAACACAGTGAGCGATCATCAGGCAGTCGAATTTTATTCCAGTCTTCGCAAGGATGGAGATGCGCTGGCCCGTCTGGCAGCTGCTGCAAACGAGGCCGAACTGATCGAGCTAATCCTTGATGAAGCGCAAGGCCGCAATCTGAAGTTGGATGCCAAACAGGTCAAGGCTGGTCTTGCCGATCTCGGCAGCCTGATTGGCAACGCCACCAGAGGCGAGGAGCTTCAGGACTTCGAGCTGGAACTGGTTTCGGGCGGTATCGAGTCGGCCCGGGAACAGTGGGAGCGCGCCAAAATGGCGAACGGCGCTTGCCGGTGAACTTCGCGGGGTCCATGCCTTGAAACGAATTGAACGTATTCCAGCGTGAAATGGCGCCCGGTGACAGGACATCGACGAACGTCTGGCCTGGACCGGGCAGCAGCAATGGCTGCGGTTCGCCCGTCTCGGATCGACCTCACGGCTGACATCTGGACTCACCGCGCACCTCCATAGCCCGTCTCCGGGGGCGGCATTGAGAACCTCGGCCTGCCTGCAGGCTGCCGAAACCGAACGCCCTCGCAATCCATGGCGATCGGCGTGGCTCCTCGGTGGCTTTCGGCGGCATTCCCGTTGATCCTGAGAAGGTGTTGGTCACATGCCACCTGCCTTCCGCAAGACCCATTTCGCCCGACGACCTGCCGGTTTGGCGATCTCAAAGATGCAACAGGCTGCAAGGGCGAACGTGACAGCAGTGACCACCAGACCCATCTCCTCCGTCATGTTCGGCCTTGTTGCCGGCATAGACGGCCTCGGGACCAGTGTTGCCTTCGCAGCGCTCGTCTTCTCCGGCAACCTTGCCGCTGGCTTCGGAGCCGGCGTCAGCGTCATGCTTTTGAGCTGCGTGATCCTCGCGATCTACGTGTCGCTGCGCAGCCGTCTTTCCACCAGCGTCGCACAGGTCGACGCCTATCACGCGGTTGAGAGCAACGGAGGAAGACGAAGGTTGTTGAAAGACCACCGAATTGGCGCTGCTGATCGAGAAGCTGTTCCAGTTCGTGACCAGCCGATCGCTTGTCTGATGGACGGTGAGCGTCGAACCTTGCGTGGAAATACTCCCGGAGCCGGAAACGACAGTGCCCCCGGTGGGCAGGTCGCCGGCCAATACGGTTGTCGAAAGCGCCGTGCTGCCGACGAGCGCCATCATCACGCTGGAATAACGTTTGCCCATGCTCGTTCCTCCTAAAAGCTGAGATGGCCCGATAGCCAAAGTTGATTGCGGCCTGTCTTGCCGTCTACATTGGTGCCGTTCGCATTTCGCCCTGGATTGTCACCGAGGCCCATGCCCCAACCGGCCGTCAGCGAAAGGTTCTCGCGCTGCCAGTCGACAGTGAGGCCGGCGGCAAACAGCGCGTATTCGTTCTTCCTAGTGGCGGTGGAGAGCGTAACGCCCTCAGGGCGCGCATTGATCTTTACATAACCGCTGTCAAAGAAACCGCCCAATTGAAGTTGGCCCCAGTCCTCTGGCACGGCCAGATCGTGGCGCAGCTCCAGCGTTCCTATCGCGCCTATGTCGGCAGACGCCTCACCGACGGGCCAGCCGCGGACCCCATAGGGGCCGCCGAGCGCTATTTCCTCGGACGATTCAAGGTTGGTCGAGGCCCACTGCCCGCTCACACGTGCAAGCAATGTCCAACGGTCCGCGAGGCTCTGCTGCCGCTCGAGACGTGCATTGAGGCGAGCAAACCCACCTTCCGTCTGGAGGCCCGCCGCATCCGCGGCGGCCGAGCTCTCGACGCGCGACAGATCGAGGACGCCGTAGGTGGCATCCAATCCCCAGGTCGTTGCCCCACCGAAATCCCTTTGGACGCCGCTGAGGGACAGCGTGCCCGTGAGAAGGCGCTTGTCATCGAGTTCACCCGCGGCAGAACCGTTTCGCAGCGCCTTCCCCGTTACCGCCCCTCCGACGCTGACGTCCGTGACCCGGTCGCGAACCAGGGGATGAGTGAGGCCGACAACGAGCTGATGCCCGTCTCCATCAAGGCCTGCGGCACGGCCCGTATCGGTCACGTCGTGATAGGTCAGGTAGCTGTAGGCACCATTGAAGAAGGTTCCTGCCGTACCGATCGGAGCGCTCGCCGAAAAGCGGCCATAGACCAGGCCTTGCGAAGTGACGTTCTGAAGCCCGAACTGCTCGCCGTAGCCCCAAGGATCGGTAAAATTGAAAAGGACATTGCCTTCGGCCCTGCCGGTGCTTGCGGAACCAAAGTTGTCCGCCCACACCTGCCCCGAGAACATCGGTCCCTCTTCAATGCCGATCGAGACCTTCGAGGTGCCAGGGTTGTCTCCAGCTTCCACGCTCGCCCGTACCTTCAAGCCGGGCAGACTGTTCATCTGCAGCAACGCCGCCTCGAGCTGCTGCTCCGTCATTGATGAACGGTCGTTGAGATAGCGCTGTTCGATACCGCGCAAGACCTCCTCCCTCACCCGCACCGAACCGACCCGTACGAGGCCCACGTCCTCGACCCGGGCTTCCATGAGGGTGATCTCGACGACACCTTCGGTCACGTCCTGCGGCGGCAGAAACGCCCGTGCAAACAGATGCCCCTTGGTTTGAGCGAGCCGTGTTACCTCAATGGCAAGATTGCGCAGACCAGCAAGGTCAAGGGCCTTTCCGGCTACGCTCTCGACAAGCCGTACGCGTTCATTCGAGGTCAAGAGATCGGTCTTGCCGGAAAAGATCAGGTGGGTGACCTTCACCGTTACCCCTCCCGGCTCGGTGCGCTGCAGGTCGGTGCGCGTGTCGTCGACTTCTGCTGGACGCGCCGCGGGGAGAGGCCGGACCGATTGGAGCTCTCGATCGCGCAGGAGCGCCCCGGCGTCCTGTGCAAACGCCGGGACACCAAACAAGGCGGCAATTGCAAGGCCAAGGAGTAAGACGCGCGACACAGGTCAGACCTTTCGGAAGGGGATGCTGACCATCCGCTGACACGGAGTTGGCGCGCGCGGCAATCCACCCGTTCGGCATTCATAGTTCTTGACGAAGAATCATAGTTTGCTGGCGCCGTGATGATGCGAGGCCGGTCTGCCTCGTATGAGAGATCATCTTCCGGTGCGCCCGGACCCACGGCGCCTGCCGGATTCGGTGTCACCGGCGAGGCGACCTTGCGCGAGGAGAGGCACAAGGCCGCCCAATTCCCGCTGCGTCAACGTCGCGCTGATATCGGCTGCTGCGATCACCCTGCTCGTCGGGCTCATTCGTGACTGGACGGGAAGTTTTGACGCCGCCGCCATCCTGTTCGTGGCGCTCGGCTTCGGCGCGGCAACCATGGGCCTTGGCGCCGGGCGCGCGCTGCATGTCGGCGCGCGAACGATCAGGATCGACGGCTGAACCTCATCGTTCAGCCGTCGCTTCTGAAGTCTGTTCAGGAAGCCCGCTCCATCTCCGGCAGGGCTTCGAAGAGGTCGGCAACGAGGCCGTAGTCGGCGACCTGGAAGATCGGTGCCTCCTCGTCCTTGTTGATGGCGACGATGACCTTACTGTCCTTCATGCCGGCCAGGTGCTGGATCGCACCGGAGATGCCGCAGGCGATGTAGAGATCGGGCGCGACCACCTTGCCGGTCTGGCCGACCTGCCAGTCGTTCGGGGCGTAGCCGGCGTCGACCGCGGCGCGCGATGCGCCGACGGCAGCACCGAGCTTGTCGGCAACCGGCAGGATGACCTCCTGGAACTTCTCCGCCGAGCCGAGTGCACGGCCGCCCGAGATGATGATCTTGGCAGACGTCAGTTCCGGACGATCCGACGACGACAGCGCGTCGGCAACGAAGGTCGACAGACCCGGATTGGCAACAGCCGCAATCGTTTCGACCGAGGCAGAGCCGCCTTCGGAGGCCGAGGCGAACGAGGCGGTGCGCACGGTGATGACCTTCTTGGCCTCCGTCGTCTGCACCGTCTGGATGGCGTTGCCGGCATAGATCGGACGTTTGAAGGTGTCGGAAGAGACAACTTCGGTGATTTCCGAGACCTGGACGACGTCGAGAAGGGCGGCAACCCGCGGCAGCACGTTTTTGCCGACCGAGGTGGCGGCGGCAAGGATGGTGTCGTAATTGCCGGCCAGCGAAACGATGAGGGCTGCCAAGGGCTCGGCCAGATTGTTGGCAAGGCTTGTGTCCTCGGCCACCAGCACCTTGGCAACGCCGGAAAGCTTGGCGGCCTGGTCGGCGGCCGCCTTGGCGCCGGCACCGGCGACCAGCACATGCACGTCGCCGCCAATCTTGGTGGCCGCCGTCAGCGTCTTTGCGGTCTGGTCGGAAAGGTGGCTGCCGTCGTGATCAGCCAGAAGCAGAATAGCCATGATGAAATCTCCCTTTCCTGAACTTACAATACGCCGGCTTCGACTTTAAGCTTCTCGACCAGCTCGGCCACCGACTTGACCTTGATGCCGGCCTTGCGGCCTTCCGGCTCCTCGGTCTTCAGCACCTTCAGCCGTGCCGTGGTGTCGACGCCGAAATCGGCAGGGGTGTGTCTGTCGAGCGGCTTCTTCTTCGCCTTCATGATGTTGGGAAGCGAGGCATAACGCGGCTCGTTCAGGCGCAGGTCGGTGGTGACCACGGCCGGCAGCTTGATGTCGATCGTCTGCAGGCCGCCGTCGACTTCGCGCGTCACCGTCGCCTTGCCGTCTGATATCTCGACCTTGGAGGCAAAGGTGCCCTGGGCCCAGCCAAGCAAGGCCGACAGCATCTGGCCGGTCTGGTTTGAATCGTCGTCGATCGCCTGCTTGCCGACGATGATCAGCCCAGGCTGTTCGACTTCTGCCACACCCTTGACGATCTTGGCGACAGCCAGCGGCTCGACCTGGTCTTCGGTCTCGACCAGGATCGCCCGGTCGGCGCCCATGGCGAGAGCGGTGCGCAACGTCTCTTCGGCCTTGGCCGGACCCACCGATACGACCACGACCTCGTCGGCCTTGCCGGCTTCCTTCAGCCGCAGCGCCTCTTCCACCGAGATCTCGTCGAACGGGTTCATCGACATCTTCACATTCGCCAGCTCGACGCCCGAGCCATCCGCCTTCACCCGGATCTTGACGTTGTAGTCAACCACCCGCTTAACCGTCACAAGTATTTTCATGGCAGCTCCTTACGCCTTTTCGAACCGGGGAATGTCGATGTAGCCATCCGCCAGCAGGAAAGGCTTGATGCCTTGTTGCGCCACGGCGGCGAAGGTCTCGTGCGTCAGGAAAACGAAGCCCCCCGACTGTTCCATAAGGTCCTGCATCTTCTGGTACATGGTGTTGCGTTTGGCCTGATTCGGCTCGGCCATAGCCTGCAGATAAAGATTTTCGAAGTCCGGGCTGTCAAACTGCGACCAGTTGAGCTGGCCGATCTGCGAGGGGCGGAACCAGGCGAGGTTTTCTGCCGGGTCGACGCCTCCAGCGAAATTCATCAGCACCATCTCAAGCGTATTGCCGCCGTCGGGCGCCTTGTCGCCAAGGGTCCAGAAGACTGCATCGTCGACGGCATTGATCTCCACGTTCACTCCGATGACGCTGAGCAGCGCCTGCACGATCTGGCAGGTCAAGAGGCTTGTCTTGTCGTTCAGCGCCGAAAGCGTGATGCTGAGATCGGAAACGCCAGCCTCCTCCAGCAACGCTTGCGCCTTTTCCATATCCGGTGCGTAAAGGATCGCCTCGCGATGGCCGATCATGCCGGGTGGGACGACGCCGGTCGCCGGTTGGGCCAGATCGGAATAGGAGCCGGCCATGATTTGGCTGACGTCGATTGCATGCTGGATCGCCCGGCGCACCCGCTCGTCGGCAAACTTCGGGTTTGTCAGGTTGAGGCTCAACCAGATCAGCCGGCTGCCGTTCATCTCTATGAGTTCGGTTCCTTCCGGCAGTCTGTCGCGATAGGTCGCCAGTGTGTTGAGGCTGACCTTGGTGTAGGAGACTGCCTTCGCCTCGTAGGCGAGCGCTGCAGCCTCGTCGTCGAGCACGATTTCGAACTTCACTGCAGGGAATGCCGGCTGCGGACCTTTCCAGGCCGGGTTGAGCTTAAGGAGCAGCGACTGCTTCGGCACCCAGCTGTCAATGACGTATGGCCCGGCCGTTGCCGGCGGTTCCGTCGTGAATTTTCCGCCAACCTTTTCGACGGCCTTCCGGCTGACGATATGGCCCATGTAGTAGGGGAGCGTCGTCACCCAGAACGGAACGGATGGCGTCTTCAGGCGGATGATCGCTGTACGCTCGCCTGTGACCTCGACCGTCTCCATCGTGTCGAAGGCATAGGCCCAGGGAGAATTGTTGGCGGGCGTCGCAACACGTTCGAAAGAATATTTGACGTCCTCGGCGGTTACCGGCCCGAAACCGTCAGTCCATTCCAGCCAGTCGTGCAACTCGAATTCGATTTCCGTCGGCGACTTCTGCACAAGGCTTTTGGCGGCATAGGTCTGCCAGCCGGGCGTCGCACGCACGTCGTTCAGGCGAATGAGCGAGGGATAGATGCACCGACCGATCTCTTCCTCCAGCGACCCGTTCTGGAAAGCGGGGTCGAGGATCTGGATATCCGTGCCGCCGCGCACGACAAGTGTGTCGCCATCGATGGCATAGGAAAGGCTTGGCCTGAGCATCAGCGCCCCTGCGGCGGCGGCCGATGCCGCCAGGAATTGTCGTCTGTTCATGGACATCTGAATTCTCCCTCCTCAGATGGTGGCTCGATATGGTTAGGCAATAGCGAGCGCCGGCTCGCCCACTGCCTCCCCGATCGGAAAATGACACCGCACGCGCTGGCTGTTCGCCCCGGCGGTCTCCTGCGGAGCCTGGCTTCGGCACAGGTCCTGCGCAAAACGGCATCGCTCGTGGAATTCGCAGCCGGAAGGCCGCGCAAAGATGCTCGGCACTTCGCCGATCACAGGCGGCTCGCTTCGCCGATGTCTCGGATCCGGAACCGGTTCGCTGTCGAGCAGAGCCTTCGTGTAGGGGTGCTGCGGATTGCGGAAGATCTCCGCCGTCGGCCCGCTTTCGACGACACGGCCGAGATACATGATGACCAGCTCGTCGGAAATGTGCCGCGCCACCGCAAGATTGTGGGTAATGATCAGGAAGGCGGTATCGTGTTTTTCCCGGATGTCCAGGAAGAGGTTCATCACCCCACCCTGCACGGAAACGTCGAGGCCGGCCGTCGGTTCGTCCGCAACGATCAGGCGCGGGACGACGGCGAGCGCCCGTGCAACCGCCGCGCGGCGCGCCTGGCCGCCGGAAAGGGCATGGGGAAAGCGGGCAAGCAGCGAGGACGGCAATCCGGCAAGCTGCGCCAGGGAGGCAATGGCTTCGGACGTCGTTGCGCCGTTGCCTGCAATGCGACGGGGTTCGGCAAGGATGTCGCCGATACGTTGCCGCGGATTGAAAGAGGACGCCGGGTCCTGGAAGAGCAGTGCGGTCTCTTCGCGGACCGGCCTGAAGCTGGTCTTCGAGAAGTCCCGAAGCGGCGTTCCGTCAAAGATAATTTCTCCCGTTGTCGGCGGCGTGAGGCCGACAAGCGCCATGCCGAGCGTGGTCTTGCCGGAGCCGCTTTCTCCCACGACACAGACGATCTTGCCGGGCCGGAGCGACAAGGATACGTCGACGACAATGTCGAGCTTGCGGCCGGCGGAAAAGACACCACCGCCCGTTCCGACGGTGATGCCGAGGCCGTGCGCCTCGAGGATGGGTGTCCGTTTCGTCATGCCGTCTTCCTCCCGTCTGCGTGACGGCGCAGGGCCTCGTGGTCGATAACCGGCATCCGATCAACGCCGGGAGCGATCAGCGCCGGCTCGCAAGCAAAGAGCGCCCTGGTGTAGGGGTGTGTCGGGTTTGCAAAAATGTCCTCGACCGGGCCTTGTTCGACCACGCGGCCGGCATACATGACGACCACACGGTCGCAGATTTCGGCGATGACGCCGAGATGATGGGAAATCATCAGCACGGCGACACCCGCCTCGGCGCGCAGTTCCCGGATCAGATGGAGGATCTGCGCCTCCATGGTGACGTCGAGGGCGGTCGTCGGTTCGTCGGCGATCAAGAGTGATGGCCGCATCATCAGCGCCGCGGCGATTGCAACGCGTTGGAGCATGCCGCCGGAGAGTTCGAACGGATAGTTCGACAACCGCTCGGCAGCGTTGGAAAGTCCAACCTGCTTGAAGACCGCGACGATCCGCTGCCGCTTCTCTTCCTTGGACAAACTCGTTTCGCGCCACAGCAAATCGGTAAGTTGATCGCCCAGCCGGTGCAGCGGGCTGAAGGTCGTCATCGGGTTCTGGAAGACCATGGCGGCCCCCGGTCCGCGAACGGACCGGAATGCCGGCCCGTCGGCCCCGAGAAAATTCCTGCCGGCAAGCGACAGGGCCTTGCCGCTGACGGCGGCCGATGAAGGCAGAAGGCCGAGGATGGAATGGGCAAGCGTCGACTTGCCCGAACCGCTCTCGCCGATGATACCGACAATTTCGCCCGGCTGGATGGTGAGATTGACATTCGAGACCGTGGGCCTGCCGCCATAGGAGATCGACAGTTCGTCGATCTCAAGCACCGGGCGCGTCTGCTGTTGCTCCGTGCTCATGCCGACTTCTCCGTTGCGAGCTTGGGATCGAGCGCGTCGCGCAGCGCCTCGCCGAAAAAGGTGAACCCGATCGTGGCAAGCACAATGGGTATGCTGCCGACAAGGACCGGCACCGGCGTGTTGCGGATCACCGAGAAGCCATCGGACAGGATATTGCCCCAGCTCGGCACCTGCGGCTTGACACCGAGGCCGAGGAACGAAAGCCCGGCCTCAAGCGTGATCACCGTGGAGAGGTCGAGGCAGGCGAGGATGAGCAGAGGCCCGACGACGTTGGGCAGGAGATGGACGAAGAGGATGCGTAGGTTCGAAGCGTTCATCACCTGCTCGGCCCGGATGAAATCCCGTGCCTTGAGGCTGAGCGTCTGCGCCCGCACAAGCCGTGCATAGGACGGGACGGAATAGGCGACGATCACCAGGATCACCGTGGAGACGCCGGGCCCGAGCAGCACGACAATCGCCAGGCCGAACATGATCATCGGCAACGAACTGAGGCTGTCGAAGACGAGGACCAGCAGGCCATCGAGCCAGCGCGGGCCGTAGCCGGCAATCAGGCCGAGTGGAATGGCGGCGGCAAGAGCGGCGGTGAGCGAGACCAGCGCGACCGTCATCGCCGTGCGTGTGCCGAGAATGACGCGGGTGAACAGATCGCGGCCCAGCTGGTCGGTGCCCAGCCAATGGGCAGCCGACGGGCCGGCGAGGCGATCGGTCACGCTGATTGCGGTTGGTGAATAGGGGGCGATCCAGGGCGCGAGCGCCGCGACTAGCACGATCAGGGTGACAAGCACCACGCCGATGGCGCCGAGCGGCGTGGAAAGGATCTGGCGCAGCGTGCGCGCGATCCGGAAGGATCGTGGCTGGTTGAAGCCGGTGGCGACATGCATGTTGGAGACTGCCTCGCTCATTGAAGGGCCCTCTTCACGCGCGGATCCAGCAGAGCCGCGAGGATATCGGCGCAGATCATGCAGGCGATATAGAGGGCGGCGGTCACCATGACGGTGCCCATGACCACAGGGAAATTTCGGGTGATGACGGCGTCATAGGTCATCTTTCCGAGACCCGGTCGCGAAAAGACGATCTCTGCGAAGACCGAGCCTGTCAGAAGGCCGCCAAAGCCGATGGCGATGACCGAGAGGACGGAAAGCATGGACTGTCGAAGCGCGTAGCGCAGTACCACCCGGCGCTGCCCCACGCCGAAGGATTGCAGCGTGCGAACATAGGGCTCGTTCATCGCTTCGATCATGGCGGCACGCACGATGCGCGAGACGTAGCCGACCCAGCCGAGGCCGATCGCGAAGGACGGCAGGATCAGGGCCTTGATATAGCCGAGCGGATCGGTCATCTCGCCGGCGCCAATCGCCGGCAGCCAGTTCAGCGTCACGGCGAAGAGCAGCAGCGTATAGAGAGAGACGACGAAGGACGGCACGGCGACGAAGCCGATGGAGAGCAGGCCGATCAGCCAATCCGGCCAGCGTCCGCGATAAAGGACCGCCAGACAGCCAAGGGCAACGCCGAGCGCGACCGCCCAGGCAAAGCTTGCAAGCGCGAGTGTGATCGTGTGCGGCATCACCTCCGCGATCATCGTCAGCACCGGCCGCCGGCTCCACACGTCCTCGCCGAGATCCCCGACGGAGAGCCTGCTGACAAACAGGCCGAGCTGTTCGTAGAACGGACGGTCGAGCCCCATCATCTCGTGGAAGGCGAGACGCATTTCCGGGGTCGAGCGAGCGCCGAGTGCCACGACCGCCGGATCGCCCGGGATCATGTGCATCAGACTGAAGAGCATGAGCGCGACGACGAAGAGGATGGCGATGCCGAGCCCTACCCGTCGCAGAATGAAGAATGTCATGGTTCCCCCCATATTGTTTTGGTTGAACGGAGCTAGAGGTGGTCCCGGTCGAAATCTCGTTCGCCCGCGCGCTCGAAGACGACCTCTCCCCGCTCCAGGGCCAGAAGCTGCCACTGCAGGCGAAACTGGGTTATGGTCGACGTCAATGTGACTTTCGAGCGGGTCTCGACATCAGCGTCACCGCTGACGAAGGCCATCTGCCAGCCCGTCTTCAACGCGGCCGAGAGCGGCTCGCCGTCAGTCAGTTCCATGCGGTCGATCACACTGGCGGCGGTCACGATCGACCGGTCGGGCAGCCAGTACCTGCCAAAATCGCTTGTGAGCACGACCGCCTCCCGACCGGAACCAACGTCGCGATGGAACTCGCGGCGGTGTTCCATCGGCGCGATCTCAATGACATCAAGGGGTGGTGCGATCTCGACCGGGGCGAAGACGGGCGGCTCTTCTCCCGCGACTGGCATTCGCAGCGGCAGTCGGAGCCGGCACGATCCAGGCACCAGCCGGATCGTCGCACGCTCCGGTGACGGCCAGAGGATCGGCCAGAGCTGTGTCGCCAGCACCAGGCGCAGACGATGGCCGGCGGGGAAACGGCGGCCGATATGGCCAAGCGCAATGCGGGCAGAGAAGTCCTCGCCCGACCGCAAGGGTTCCGGATGCTCATGGCTGTTGCGATGAGTGAGGTTAAGGCAGCCCCACGTGACCAGCGTTGACGTTCCATCGGGGGCGACATCACAGATCTTCGCGACCAATTGCGCATTGGCGACATCGCAGGTGCCGCGGATTTCGACTTCCGCCGCTCCGAGCATGTCGAATTCGGCAGTGAGCGGCTCGGTATCGAAGACGAGGCCAAGGCCGTCATCGCGCCGCTGGTCGAGCGCCATGTCGGGGGCCGATCCGCCGTAGCCGCCAAAGCGGCCGAAATCCCGCATCGTCACGCTGGGCGTCGAGAGGATAGGCACCTCGCCTGGTACGGGCTCGTCGGTGAGCCCCGCCGCGTTCAGATGGAAGGTGCGGATCTCTACGTTCGGCGACGGCCAGGCGGGTTCGCCGACCCATCGACCGGGGTGATCGGCATAAAAGGGTGCCGGTTGGTGCGGGTCGATGATCCAAGCCGTGTAAGCCGGCTCGTCCATGATCCCGGTTTCGATGCCGCAAAGCCATTGCCGCCACCAGCGGATCGCCTCTTGCATATAGCCGATCGACGGTCCCGGCTCGCCGAGAAAGGGGTAGGCATGCGACCACGGGCCAACGAGCCCCTTGCGCGGCCCAGGCAGGTTCTCCATAAGCCGCGGCACCGCATTGAAGTAGGTATCGTCCCATCCGCTGATTGCGTAGACGGGGATGTCTACCTTCGAGAAATCCTCGCAGATCGAGCCGCGCTGCCAGTAGGCATCTCGCCGCTGGTGCTCCAGCCAGATGTCGGACCAGCAGCTGGACGCCCCCAGCCGCTCCATCCACATTTCGCGCCAGCGATCGCCGACCACCTGCGGATCCGGCGGCAAGGCGCCGAGCCCCAGGATGAAGGACGACCACATGGCGTCCTCGGTGAGAAGACAGCCGCCGTTGTAGTGCACATCGTCGGCATAACGGTCGTCGGAACAGCAGAGTGCGATCACCGCCTTCAGTGCCGGCGGCCGGCGCGCCGCAACCTGCAAGGCGTTGAAGCCGCCCCAGGAAATACCTGTCATGCCGACTGCACCAGTGGACCAGGGCTGAGCGGCGAGCCAGGCGATGATGTCCTCGGCATCGTCGAATTCCTGCTCGGTATATTCGTCGGTCAGAATGCCTTCGCTGTCGCCAGAACCGCGAATGTCGACCCGGCAACAGGCAAAGCCGTGGCCGGCGACATAGGGGTGCATCTTGACGTCGCGGAACACCGTGCCGTCGCGGCGGCGATAGGGAATGAGTTCGAGGATCGCCGGCACCGGCGACACCTCGGCATCCTCAGGCAACCAGATCGTCGCCGCCAGGCGGCAACCGTCCCGCATCGGGATGAAAACGGGATCAAGGCAGCGAACGGCGCGTGGAAAGGAGCTGACAACGGACATCACGGCTTCTCGTTCTTTTCGGGGGTCTGGTTGTCGGCGGCAGGCAGCCATTGGTAGACCTCTGGCGAGGTCTGTGGGTAGGTGACGAAATCCTTGCGCCTCTTCACGCTGGCTCGCCGCAGGCGGCGCCAAAGAGCAAACACTGCGAAGGCGATGGAGAGTGCGCCGGCGTACCAGAAGAAGGCGTTTGCACCGTAGCGCTCAATCCCGGTCGCGCCGATCAACGGCCCGACCGTGCCGCCGAAGGCCCAGATCAGCAGCAGGTTCGACGAGAGCGGGACGAAATCGGCGGGCTCGGCACGATCGTTGGCGTGCGCCACACCGAGCGGATAGAAAATCTCGGAAATACCGCCGAAGGCCGAGAACAGGACCAGAAGCATCCAGAAGGGTGTCGCAACGCTAATCGTGAAGAACAGCCCGCATACGACGACGAGAACCACGGCAAGCGTCAGCATCATGTTGGTGCGGTCGAGTTTGTCCGACAGCGCGCCCAGGGGAAACTGCAGGAAGAGAGCGCCGAGTACGACGGCCGACATCAGGAGCGCGATGCGGTCCTGGGTGAACCCGAGATCGAGTACGTAGAGAGAGCCGATATTGGCGAAGGTCGAGGAGACGAGCCCCGTCAGAAGACAAGCGAAAGCCCCGAGCGGCGAGGTGCGGAACGCACGCAGGATGTGAATGCCAACCGGCGCGTGCAATTGCGGCTCCCCCACCCAGATGGCGGTGACGGGCACCAGCGCCAGCACATAGAAGGCAGCCGAAAACATCAGCATGTCGTTGCCAGCGGGATCGATATCGCGTGCAAGCAACTGGCCGAGCCCGTAGAAGAGGCCGATGACGAGCACGTAGAGCGTCAGGGCCCGCCCGCGCCCGCTGTTCGGCACCATGGCGTTCAGCCAGCTCTCGATGATCACAGTCTGGCCGGCATTGACGAAGCCCATCACGGCCATCACGGCCATGAGTGCTGCGATACCGGGATTAAACGCGATCGAAAGAAGAAGGACCGCTGCAAGCGCTGAAAAAGCCGCGTAGGCGCGCACTTCCCCAACGGATCGGATAAGGCGCGTGGAGCCGACGCAGCCGACCAGAAACCCGGCACTTTCGGCCATGACAGCAAGGCCGACAATGCTCGCGCCCTCGCCGGCCGAAACCAGCCGCAACGGCAAAAGAGTATGAAACAGGCCCGAGCCGGCCGCATGGAGCGCACCGCCGGCAAGCGGCGACGCGATCGACCAAACAGGCAAGCTTTGCACCTGACTCATCACACGGCTCCTTCCCTGCGGGAGCGGGTAAGGCTCCAACAGCGACCACTAAAGGTAAATTTCGAATGCGCAGACCTGCAGCCACAGGTGGAATTCACCTTGGCGTGCCAGAACCCATTTTCGTCCGGCGCATCGTGGCCCGGACAGTGTTTTCTCGTGCCTCAAATTACGCACAAACTGAAAACTGGTGCAAGAGAAATTATACGACCTTATAATTATCGGCAGAAGCATATGATATTATTTTACTTTATCGATATAGCGCGACATTGCGGCAATCGATCCTGCAATGCGCCTACACCTATGATCGCCCAAGCGATAGCCGACCGATCGTCTGGATAAGTTACTGTTTTTACGTCGTTTCATGTCGTGGTTCTGACCCTGATCCAGGTCAATTTGCAGGGATTTGCTGCAACGCAAAGGGGATCATGACGAAACGAAATGACATCAAAACAATTTGCCATGGCGGAAATTATACGTTTGTATAGCAATGATCTTGCGTGGGGAAAGCGCCGGGCTATGCTGGCCCCTCCAAACGGTAGCGCCCCGCGCCGTCCCAAACAACAATTCTATCCATGGTAGTGATGATGCCCAGAGACCCACGCTTCGATATTCTGTTCGAACCCGTCAAGATCGGCCCGGTCAAGGCGCGCAACCGCTTCTATCAGGTGCCGCACTGTTCCGGCATGGGGTACCGCTATCCGAATGCCGAGGCCCATCTGCGTGGTATGAAAGCCGAGGGCGGCTGGGCAGTCGTTTCGACCCAGGAGGCGGAGATCCACCCGACCTCGGACTTAACGCCGGCCAATGAAGCGCGGCTTTGGGACGAAGGGGACCTGCCGGCCCTTTCGGCAGTTACCGAACGTATCCATGACCATGGCAGCCTCGCGGCGATCCAGCTGGTTCACAACGGCCTGCATGTCGCCAACCGGTTCAGCCGGATGATCCCTCTTGCTCCATCGCATGCCGTCAGCGACAGCCTCGACCCGGTCCAGGCGCGCGCCATGGACAAGGCCGACATCGCCGATATGCGCCGCTGGTACCGCAATGCCGCATTGCGGGCCAGGAAAGCCGGATTCGATATCGTCTATCTCTACGCGGGCCATGACATGAGCGTGCTGCAGCACTTCCTTTCCCGCCGCCACAACGACCGCAGCGACGAGTATGGCGGCTCCTTCGAAAACCGGCTCCGGCTGTTCCGCGAAATCATCGAGGATACGCGGGAGGCGGTCGGCGATACCTGCGCGCTTGCCGTGCGCCTCGCCGTCGACGAACTGATGGGGCCGTCCGGGATTACCAGTGAGGGAGAAGGCAAGGACATCATCTCGGCGCTCGCCGAGCTTCCGGACCTCTGGGACGTCAACCTCTCCGACTGGTCCAACGACAGCCAGACAGCCCGCTTCTCGGAGGAAGGCTACCAGGAGCCATACATCCGCTTCGTCAAATCCGTCACGACTAAGCCTGTGGTCGGCGTCGGGCGCTACACCTCGCCGGACAGCATGGTGCGGGTTGTTCGCCAGGGCATTCTTGACTTCATAGGTGCGGCACGTCCGTCGATCGCCGATCCCTACCTGCCGAAGAAGATCGAGGAAGGTCGCATCGACGACATCCGCGAGTGCATCGGCTGCAACATCTGTGCTTCCGGCGACAATACCAATGTGCCCATGCGTTGTACGCAAAACCCCACGATCGGGGAGGAATGGCGCAAGGGCTGGCACCCTGAGATCATCGCATCGATGCCCGCGCCCGAACCTGCCCTGATCATCGGCGGAGGACCCGCAGGCCTGGAGGCGGCGCGTGCGCTTTCGCAGCGTGGGGTCGATGTCGTGCTCGCGGAAGGAAGCGGGGAATGGGGCGGACGGGTGGCGCGTGAATGCCGGTTGCCGGGACTTGCCACCTGGGGCCGGGTTCGCGATTGGCGCATTGGCCAGTTGAGCACCAAGGTCAATGCTGAGCTCTATCTGCACAGTCCGTTGAGCGCTGAGGACGTTCTGCAATACGGCATACCTCACGTCGCGCTTGCCACCGGTGCAAACTGGCGGTGCGATGGCGTGGGACGCACCCACCGGCGGCCGCTCGAATTTCTCGCAGAGGGCGCACTCGTTTCGCCTGATGCCCTCCTTGCCGAAGGGGCGCATGCGGTTTCTGAACGTGGCCCCGTCGTGGTCTTCGACGACGATAGCTTCTATATGGGCAGCGTGCTTGCCGAACTGCTGGCCAAGGCCGGCCGGACGGTAAACTTCGTCACGCCCGAGCCGCAGGTTTCACCCTGGAGCAAGAACACGTTGGAACAGGGTCGCGTGCAGAAGCGTCTCATAGACCTTGGCGTCGAGATCATCCCCGCCATGAGCCTTGCCGGCCGGACGCAGGATCGGCTTGACCTTGCCTGTATCTACAGCGGAAAAATCCGGTCGATCGACTGCGCCACACTCGTCCCGGTCACGGCGCGGCTGCCCGATGAAACCCTTTGGCGGGACTTGAAAGCCCGGGAGGCGGATTGGGCCGATGCCGGCATCAAGACCGTCGTCCGGCTCGGCGACTGCCTGGCGCCCGGCCTGATCGCCGCCGCGGTCTATTCGGGTCACCAATATGCCCGCACCTATCAGGAGCAAGTCGACGCGGATCGCGCCCCCTTCCTTCGGGAGGACATCGCAACGCTCCGCCCCTCTTTATGAGAGAGCATTCGTCATTGGGGTTGGACGGGCTGAATTGCCCGCGTCGCCCCGGGCGCAATGGTACTCACCGGTCACCGCCAGACGCCTCGGTTATGCGTAAGCGCCGCGGCGCAAACCTTCGACCCAGTTGCGGCAGAGCTGCATGCCTTCCTCAGGCTTGAAGGAGGCAGGGTTGAGGCACCATGCGAGCCAGAGGCCATCGAGAAGGGCGGTAAAGGCGATGGCGCACAGGCGGATGTCGGCGATCCCGAACCCCTCGGCGGCGGCGAGATCGCCGAGCAATCCCTCGATGGCGGCGACATAGTTGGAATACTCGCCCTGCTGCGAGGCACTCATCCGCGGCGAATGGAGAACGAGCCCCCAGAACACCACCCAGACGCCGAGCACGCCTCGATCAAACAGCATGGGCGAGAAGGAGACGTTGATGAAGGCATCCAGGCGCTTTTGCGGCGTCGGTTCGGCATCCGCAACGGCTTTCAGCAGCGATTGCAGCAGCCCTTCGGACATGATGTCGAAAGCGTAGGCGACGAGTTCGTTGATCTCGCCGAAGTGGTGGGTGATCAAGCCCTGCGTCACACCCGCTTCCGCCGCGATCTGCCGGACGGAAACGCCGGCATTGCCATGTTTGACGATGCAGCGAAGGGCCGCTTCGCCAAGCTGCCGACGTCGGTCCTCGGGCGTTTCCCGGTGAAAACGCGCCCTGCCCTTTGCTACGACTTTTCTTGCCAATGAACCCTGCCTCTTGTCTGCCGAACTATGCGTGATGCTCTCGCCCTTGACCCGGAGCGGATCTCAACCAGCTGGGCAACCACTGTGTAGTATCAGAACAAATATGCAATATCATATTGCGATAAAACGATAATTATACTTATTATACGATCTTATAATTTCCCTTGCGAAGTGGCGTGCTCAGTGCCTATCCTGTCGTCAATGACCTGCCAATAGACGGCGGGCGGGGAACAAGGACTGAAAGCATGATGCGAGATGCTCGCTACGATGTGCTGTTCGAACCTGTGCGGATCGGCCCGGTCACGGCGCCAAACCGGTTCTACCAGGTGCCGCATGCCAGCGGCATGACCAACGCCCTGCCACGGGTGCGCGCTGCCTTCCGTGAGGCGAAGGCCGAGGGCGGATGGGGCGTGATCTGTACGGGCGCCTGTTCCATCGACCCGAGTTCCGACGATACGCCGCTTCCTTTCGCCACGCTCTGGGACCGCAACGACATCCGCGCACACGCGCTGATGACAGAGGCCGTCCATCGCCATGGCTCGCTTGCGGGCGTGGAGCTCTGGCACGGCGGGGCGGCGGTGATGAACCGGGCGAGCCGCCTGCCGCCACTGTCTCCCTCGGGTATCCCCTGGATGGCGACGCATGTCGGTTTCATGGGCAATCTGCGTCCGCGCGTCATGGACAAATCGGATATCCGTGATGTTCTGCGATGGCAGGCGGAAGGTGCGCGCAAGGCGCGCAGCGCCGGCTTCGACATCGTCTATGTCTATGCCGGGATGGGCTATCTCGGTTACGAGTTTCTGCTGCCCGAATACAATCACCGCTCCGACGAATACGGTGGACCGATCGAAAACCGCATCCGCTTCGTGCGCGAACTGCTGGAGACGACGCGGGATGCGGTCGGCGCCGATTGCGGTGTGGCGCTGCGCGTCAGCCTGGAGGAATTACGTGGCCGACCAGGCACGCATGAGGAATCCGAGGCGCATGAATTGATCTCGTTGCTCTCCGACGATGCCGATCTCTTCGATGTGAAGATGGATTCAAGCCCGACAGACTGTTCCGCCTCGCGTTTCACCGGCGAAGGCAGCCATGAGCCGGTGATCGATTTCGTGAAGCGGATGACCGACAAGCCCGTCGTCGGCGTCGGCCGTTTCACGTCGCCGGACACGATGGTCTCCCAGATCCGTCGGGGCGTTCTCGACCTGATCGGCGGCGCACGTCCCTCGATCGCCGATCCCTTCCTGCCGAACAAGATCAGGGAGGGCCGCATCGAGGAAATCCGCGAGTGTATCGGTTGCAACATCTGCATTTCGAGCTGGCATGACGGCGTCCCCGTTCGCTGTACGCAGAACCCGACAGCGGGGGAGGAATGGCGTCGTGGGTGGCATCCGGAGCGGATTGCACCTGCTCGCAAGTCCGAGAAAGTCCTGGTCGTTGGCGGTGGGCCATCGGGTCTCGAATGCGCGCTCACCGCTGCGCGCCAGGGCCACGAAGTCACACTTGTCGATGCCGGGACAAGCTGGGGCGGCCGACTGAGTTTTGAAATGACGCTACCGGGGCTTGCGGCCTGGAACCGGGTCGTGGACTACCGCCTTGGTCGTCTCGCCGATCTTCCAAACGTGTCCATGTATCTTGAGAGCCCGCTTGGCGTCGACGACATCCTCGAGCTTGCCCCCGACCACCTCGTGCTCGCCACGGGCGCCGCGTGGACGCGCATGCTCTATTCGACGCTCGAAATCCCGGTCGGCCAGTTGGAGCATCCTGCTGTCTATACGCCTGATGACATCGCTGCGGGACGCTTGCCAACGGGACCAGTCCTCGTCTTCGATTTCGACAACTACTATTACGGCGGCGTCCTGGCGGAGCATCTGGCGGCCAAGGGCCTTGACGTTTCATACGTAACCCCCGCCGGCCAGGCATCGGCCTGGACGATCATGACAAACGAGCTGCCGCTGGTGCACCGTGCCCTGCTGCGGCGCCGGATCCCCGTTACGACCCTGCGGATGGTCACTGGTTTCGACGGCGAAACGGCCACGCTTGCTCATGTGTTTACCGGCGAGGAAACGAGAATGCATTGCCACTCGATCCTGATCGTCGGCCTGCGCCGGCCGCGCAGTGTGCTCCGCGAGGCCCTGGATCTTCGCCGGGCAGAAGTAGACGCGGCCGGCATTGCCACCATCACAACAGTCGGCGATGCTCTCGCACCTGGTGCCATCGCCCATGCGGTGCACAGCGGCCACAAGGCAGCCCGGGAGCTTGGTCAACGGGACGCGTTCAGGCAGTACCTTCGCGACACACCGATTACAGACTGTGAGCCTGGCTTTGAGCGGGCGAACGCGGCGGAATGACGATAGATCGGCGGGAATCCGGCCGCATCATCGAGAAGAATATGCAAGTGGCGTGTTCGGGTTTTGACCTCAAGGAGGTATCCGCGTTTTCTCTGATGGCACGGAACCATGCTTCGGCGGCACCGTTAGTGTTTCGTCTTGCAACGGAGGAACGGCGAGCATGGAAAAAGAGGCTGAAGTGAACAAATCGAAAGAAAACAATCGCCGGGATAGCTCTAAACCCGGCACGATCGTCGCCGGCCCTGAGGCTCACGCGCGGGAGGGGGCCGGAAAGATGCCGTCGGGCCGAAGTGTCAAACCTGAGACGCCGGCGAAGAAGCCGGCAAGTGGTTCCTAACCTACGAGATTGTGTGGATGGGCCCATCGCCTGAAACGGCTGATCCGAAGCCTCCCCCGCTTGACGGGGGAAGGCATTGATCGGGGACACCCAGGGATCATGCAGCCAGATCGAAACGATCGGCGTTCATGACCTTGGTCCAAGCCGCGACGAAGTCCTTGACGAACTTCTCCTTGTTATCGTCCTGTGCATAGACCTCCGCATAGGCGCGAAGAACCGAGTTGGAGCCGAAGACGAGGTCGACGCGGGTCGCCGTATACTTTGTCGCGCCAGTCTTGCGGTCGCGGATTTCGTACAGGTTGTTGCCGGTCGGAACCCACGAATAGCGCATGTCGGTCAGCGTGGCGAAGAAGTCCGTCGTCAGCGCGCCGATATGGCTCGTGAAGACGCCATGCGCCGTGCCGGCATGGTTCGTGCCGATGACGCGCAGACCACCGACGAGTGCTGTCATTTCCGGTGCTGTCAGGCCCATGAGTTGCGCGCGATCGAGCAGCAGCTCTTCCGCACTCACAACATAGTCCTTCTTCTGCCAGTTGCGGAAGCCATCGGCGAGCGGCTCGAGCGGGGCGAAGCCGTCCGCGTCCGTCTGCTCGGCGGTCGCATCGCCGCGTCCTGCGGCGAAGGGCACTTCGATGTCGAAGCCTGCCGCCTTTGCCGCCTGTTCGACGCCGTAGTTGCCGGCAAGCACGATAACGTCGGCAAGGCTTGCGCCCGATGCCTGGGCGATCGGCTCCAGAACGGAGAGAACGCGGGCAAGACGCGCCGGCTCATTGCCCTCCCAGTCCTTCTGCGGGGCAAGGCGGATGCGGGCGCCGTTCGCGCCACCGCGGAAATCCGAACCGCGGAAGGTGCGGGCGCTATCCCACGCCGTGGCGACCAGATCCGAGACGGACAGACCGGATGCCGCGATCTTCGCCTTGACGCCGCCGATGTCGTAGTCCTTGCGGCCGGTCGGGATCGGATCCTGCCAGACGAGGTCTTCGGCAGGTACATCAGGGCCGAGATAACGGGATTTCGGGCCCATGTCGCGGTGCGTCAGCTTGAACCAGGCGCGGGCAAAGGTTTCCGAGAAGGCCTCGAAGTCGTTGCTGAAACGCAGCGCGATCTCGCGGTAGATCGGGTCCACCTTCAGCGCCATGTCCGCATCGGTCATCATCGGAATGGTGCGGATCGAGGGATCCTCGACGTCGACAGGCTTGTCTTCCTCGGCGATGGTGATCGGCGCCCATTGCGAGGCACCGGCTGGGCTGTGCGTCAGCGTCCACTCATGCTTGAACAGCATCTCGAAGAAGCCGTTGTCCCACTTCGTCGGCTCGGACGTCCAGGCGCCTTCGATACCCGAGACAACCGTGTTGCGGCCGATGCCGCGACCCTTGGTGTTGACCCAGCCGAGGCCCTGGAATTCCGGGCCTGCGGCTTCCGGATCGGGGCTGAGGTCGCCTGGGTTGCCGTTACCGTGGGACTTGCCGATGGTATGGCCGCCGGCGGTCAGTGCAACGGTTTCTTCATCGTCCATGCCCATGCGTGCGAAGGTCTCGCGCATCTGCGCAGCCGTCGCCAGCGGATCGGACCTGCCGTTTACGCCTTCCGGGTTGACGTAGATGAGGCCCATCTGCACTGCGGCAAGCGGGTTCTCCAGCGTCTCGGGCTTGGATACGTCGCCGTAGCGGCCGTCGCTCGGAGCGAGCCACTGTTTCTCGTCACCCCAGTAGACGTCCTTTTCCGGCGCCCAGATGTCCTCGCGGCCGAAGGCGAAGCCGAAGGTCTTCAGGCCTGCGACGTCGTAAGCGATGGTGCCGGCCAGCGCGATCAGGTCGGCCCAGGAGATCTTGTTGCCGTATTTCTTCTTGATCGGCCACAGCAGACGGCGGCCCTTGTCGGTGTTGACATTGTCCGGCCAGGAATTGAGAGGCGCGAAGCGCTGGTTGCCGGTGTTGGCACCGCCGCGGCCGTCGGCGGCCCGGTAGGAGCCAGCCGCGTGCCATGTGACGCGCGCCATCATGCCGACATAGCTACCCCAGTCGGCCGGCCACCATTCCTGGCTGTCGGTCATCAGGGCGCGCAGGTCCGACTTCAGCGCTTCCACGTCTAGCTTCTTGAGTTCTTCGCGATAGTTGAAGCCCTTTCCTAGCGGATTGGTCTTGCTGTCGTGCTGGTGCAGGATGTCGAGGTTGAGCGCGTTGGGCCACCATTCCACGACGGAGTTGCCGAGAGCAGTGGCGCCGCCGTGCATGACCGGACATTTGCCGGCCGGGTTTGTCTTCGTATCCATTTTGGTCCTCCAACGGATTTTCTTCAATCTACGGACACCGAAAGGACCTCGCGGGCACGCCTCCTAGGGTCAGCGCCGCCGCAAGGCGTCTTCCAAGTGACCAATGAGTAACAAGCCATTTCCATAAACTCCAATTGTATATTCTGAAGGCTGCGATATGCTCAGGTTATGAATGGCCTGACGTTGAAACACCTCCGCTACTTCGAGGCCCTTGCCAGGATCGGCCATTTCGGCCGCGCCGCGGAGAGTTGCGCCATCTCCCAGCCTGCGCTTTCCGTGCAGATAAGGGAACTGGAAGAATTGCTGGGGGCGCCCTTGGTGGAACGAGGTGGGCGCCGCATTCGGCTGACAGCTCTCGGCGAGGAATTCGTCGGCCGTGCCCGTGCTATCCTGCGTGCTGTTGACGAACTGGAAGACCTTGGACGCGCAGCCCATGGGCCGCTTGCCGGCCGTCTTCGCCTCGGCATCATTCCAACGGTCGCCCCCTATCTACTGCCGAGCATCATAAAGTCGCTCGCGCAGCTCTATCCGGGGCTCGATCCACGGCCCCGTGAGGCGATTACGCGCAGACTGATCGAGGATTTGGCGGAGGCGAAGCTGGATATCGCGATTGTCGCGCTTCCGGTTTCCGAGCCCGCCCTGGAGGAAATCCCGCTCTTCGATGAGGAATTCGTCCTGGTTCGGCCACTGGAGGATGCCGAAAAGCCTGTACCGGCCGCGGAGAGGCTTCACGAGATGCGCCTGTTGCTGCTTGAGGAAGGGCATTGCTTCCGGGACCAGGCCCTGTCCGTCTGCAACATCACAGCGGCATCGACGCGTGACGTGATGGAAGGGAGTTCCCTTTCAACGCTCGTTCAGATGGTGGGTGCAGGCATAGGTGTGACGCTGATACCGCAGATGGCCATAGAGACCGAAACCCGGTCCTCTTCGGTTGGCGTGTCGCGGCTTGCCGGCCCCCGCCCCACTCGAACGATCGGAATGGTCTGGCGAAAGACCAATCCACTGTCGGCCCAGTTCACGCGGATCGCGGACGTCGTGCGCGAAGCTGGGCTGAGCAGGCTGAGGCAAATGGGTGCGCCCCCTGAACGGAAACCCTTATCTCGGTCATCGGCATAGCGACGACAGGGAATGTTGGATAGGACGCCTACCGTTTCCCGGTCCTCTCCGCCGCGATCAAACGCGGCTATCATCCAGGCTTCGGTGGTTAGCGGGAACCATCTGCTAGCTAAGTCAGGCGAGCGGCATTATCCCGTTGATAGAGACAGCGCAGTTCGCCCCGAAAATGTCGTCGCCGCCGCTCCCTAACAGGCGACGACCGCCTCTTTTCCACCGCAAGCCTACAAGGCAAATCGCTGGCCGCAGGGCGCCTTGTCCGCAAGGGTTCCTGCAACCAGAATTCCTCCAACGGATTATTTCTCGCCAAACTTGCATAAAGTGAAACGGCTCATTAGTCACACGGCACGTTAAGATTCGTTGTCAGTCTTGTTTGATGAAAGGACAGAAATCGTGCCGCAGGCAGAAATTCGAACCGGCAATGGCGGTCGCAAAGCACTTTGGGCCACCGTTGCGGTCGTCGCGCTCGCAGTGGCTGGCGCAACCGCTGGCAAGTTCATGCTCACAAGGGCGGCCGACAGGTTTCTTGTCGACCGTGGCGGCAAGGCTGCGGCGGTCGAGGTGGATTTTCTCGGGCGCGTTCATATGCGCGACGTTACACTTCCCTTCGGCGACGGCGGCAGTGTGCGGGTCGCTGCGATCGACGGACGCCCCACGATTTCCTTCCTGAAAGGCGGGTTCGAGCTGAAGGGTCTCGAACTCGACCTGGCTATGGGCAAGCTTTCCGTGCCGCAGGCAAGCGTCGAGGAGCCCAATTTCGCCACGGACGCGGCAAAGACCGGCGATCAGGCCAACGTGACGCCACTGAAGCGCATTGAGCGTTTTGCGGCGAAGCGTGTCGTGGCGCCGGAGGTTACGGTCAGCCAGGTGGTCGCCGGCTCCAAGCAGAAGACCGTCTACAAGAACGTTGCTTTTGAGGATATCGCCGGCGGTCGTGTGGCGCGTTATTCCGCCAGCGGGGCGAACTTCGAGTTGGCGCTGGATATCCAGGATGGGAACGGCGCACCGAAGCAGGAGGAAATGAGCGGCTCCATGGGCGCCATGAGCGGCAAGGACTTTGATGCAGCCTACCTCGCCCGGATTTACGGGGAAAAGGCCGGTCCTGACGACAAGGAACCCAAACCACTCTACGGCCCGATTTCGGTCAAAAACATCGTCCTGTCGCACGGCACGTCGTCTTTCAGCTATGACGAGGTGCGAAGCAGCGGCTTGAGCGTCCGCATGCCGACCGAACCACTTCTTGAAACACTCGAGAAACTTGAGAAACTGCAATCGGCCGATCTGGACGCACTGCCGCCTGCCGAGCGGCAGGCATTCTTAAAACGCGCCCTTTCCCTTGCCGACATCATCGGCAAGGGCGACATCGAGATGATCGGTCTCAAGACGCAGATCTCCGAAAAGGATGACAGCGGCGAGAGCAAGACAATTGAACTGGCCATCGACAAGATGGCGGTCCAGCTCGAAGGCCGCACCTTTAACGGTGCGATCCAGGGCGTTTCCATCGGCGAAGGCGCCGACTACGCCAAGTTCTCCGAAGCGAGCATCAGTGGCTTCTCCTGGGATCCGACCATGGAAGCGCTGACGAAGCTGGTAGAGTTGAACGAAGAGCAGATTGAAGACTTCCCCCTCACCACGCTCATGCCGGAGTTCGGCACGATCCGGTTGAAGGGTCTGGACGTCGACATGCCTGGCGAGACAGCAGGTGTGGCGGAAAGCGAAGCCGGCGAGGAAGAACAAGGCGCGCCCGGCGGTGACACAGACCCATCTGCAAGCGCCGAGACATTGCCCGACGCGGATCCGTCTGATGGCGCCGACAACCAGGACGCTCCCTCGGACGAGGCACCAGCGGACCAGGCGACCCTGCCTTCCGTTCCTGAGCGCATACGGTTCACACTGGACAGCTATGAGGTGGCATTGACCAAGCCCCGCAATGGCATCCCGACGGAAGTCCGCGTCGCCTATCAAGATCTCAGCGTGCCCGTTCCGTCGGACGCCGAAGACGAAGCCTCCAAGGCGCTGCGACAGCTCGGTCTCGACAAGCTGATCCTCTCTTCCAACTTCGAACTGGCTTGGGACGAGCCGAAGGAGAACCTCGTCATCAAGGAGATTTCCTTGAGCGGCAAGGACATGGGCAGCCTATCCTTCTCGGGGATCATGGGCGGTGTCACCAAGGACGTCTTCTCCGGCGACATGACCGCGGCACAGATGGCACTCTTCGGCCTCACGGTCCGGGAGGCTAAGCTCAAGATCGAAGACAAGGGGATCATGGCCAAGGGCATAAAACTCTATGCCGATGAGAACGCCATGACCGAAGACAGCGTGCGCGGAATCCTCGTGATGATGACGACGGCGGGCTTGCAACAGTTTGCGTCCACTCAACCGAAACTGCAGGAGGCTGCGATGGCGCTTTCCGAGTTCATCAACAAGCCGGGAACGTTTACCCTGACGGCCAAGGCCAAGGACGCCGCCGGCATCAGTGCGCTCGAACTGGTCGGAGCCGCAGAGCACCCTGCCCTTCTTCTCGAGAAGGTCGATCTCGGCGCTACCGCGCAATAGAGGAGCAGCGGGCTCCGTAAGGAGCCCGTCTCTGGCCATATCGTCATCTATCGAATTGGCGAGCAAGCGCAAATGACACGTTGAACGGATTGCGGCGGAATGCCGCCAGCGGCCAAACGTTGCCTTTTTGGCAACGACTGTTGCGAATATCTATGCTTCTTCGCCACGAGAAACTCTGAAAGATTGCTCTTGCAAGCAACTCCTCAGAGGCAAGCAAGATGGCCTATGTCATTACAGAGCCCTGCATCGACGTGAAGGACGGCGACTGCACCGCGGCCTGCCCGGTGGACTGCATCTACGAGGGTGGTCGTACGTTCTACATCCACCCCGATGAATGCATCAACTGCGGGCTCTGTCTGTCGATCTGTCCCGTCGATGCCATTGTCTGGGACCAGGAAATCCCTGAAGGCCAGCGTCATTTCATCGGCGTCAACAAGGAATTCTTCGGCCCCGACGTTACTGCAATGGGGTCGCCTGGCGGATGGAGCAAGGAGTGTTCGACAGCGCTGGACCACCCATTTGTTGCCAGCTTCGAGAAAGCCGCAACAGCGGCATAGCAACACCTCAACTACAGGAACGAGACATGTCTGTGACCGAATTCGGTGGCGTCGTTGCCGCCGTGCCGACGCCGTTCGACGATCAGGGCCGGATCGATACCGCGGCCTTTGTCGAACATGCCAGCTGGTGCCTGAATAATGGCTGTGACGGGCTGAATGTGCTGGGGACAACAGGCGAAGCCAACTCGCTGTCTTTCGAGCAGCGCAGCGCGGTCATGATGGCCGCTGCCGAGGCGCTCGATACGAAACGACTGATGGTTGGCACCGGTACGCCGGACCTCGAAACAACCATCGCGCTTACCGTACTGGCCGATCGCCTCGGCTATGCGGCGGCATTGGTCCTGCCGCCCTACTACTACAAGCCGGCCTCCGACGATGGACTTTTCGCCTGGTTTGAGCGGCTTGTGCGGGGCACGGCGACAAGCCCGATCCCGATCTATCTCTACAACTTTCCGCAGATGACAGGCATCACCTTCAGCCCTGCACTTGTTTCGAGGCTTGCCGAGGCGTTTCCCGACCGCATCAAGGGCGCCAAGGACAGCTCAGGCGAGCTCGACTACGCCCGACAGTTGGCCGAGATCCCGAATTTCGCCGTGTTCCCCAGCAACGAGGCGACGCTCGCCGATGCCGGCGCCGACAACTACGCCGGCACGATATCCGCAACGGTCAATATCGCTCCGGTCCTCTCTGCCAAACTCTGGAAAGACCAGGCTGATGCTCCCTTGCAGGATCGCGTGCTCCGGCTGCGGCAGGCGATAGCCGCCAACCCGCTGATCCCGGCCGTCAAATATCTGGTCGCAAAGAGATCGGGAAATCCGGTCTGGTTGAATGCCGCGCCGCCGCAGCCGCAGCTCGCTGCGGCTCACCGGTCGTCGCTTGACCTTCTCGCTGTTGAGGTTCACCAGCCGGAGTAATAGGCCCGCGTCGCAGCGGCGAGCTTGGTCACACGTTGACGCTCGCCGGTCAGCCGCGGAAGGTCGGCGCGTGCCTGCTGCAGCAGATCGGCCCGGGCGCACTCATAGTCGATCCTGGTCAGCTTTCCATCGCGCATGATCTCCTGTCCGCCGACGTAAAGCCCCTTCGCATGAGCCCCCGTCATCCGGGCGAGCAAAATCTCCGCCTCATCCAGGTCGTCGATGAGACTGTCGGCGATCAGTGCGCCGTAGTCCACGAGCACCAGATCGTCATTTCCCCGAGCATTCACGACCCGGGCGCCGACCTCGATCGCCGCGTCGAACACCCGGGCGGCGGTAAAGGTCCGCGTCACCTCTTGGCCACCATGCAGGAGATGGGCAAGGCGCAGTTCCCGCCAGAGATCCTGATCATCGTCGAAACCGGTCCCATCGAGACCGAAAGCGATAGCCGGCATAGTTTCCGGCATCGCGGCAAGCGGCGCCACGCCCGAACGCAGACGCAAGTTTGCCGATGGATTGGAAACGAGTTGCACGCCGCGCGCAGCCAGAAGCTCCAGTTCGTCCGGTCGCAACTGAACGCCGTGGGCAACCGCGAGGCGCGGCGAGAGGAAGCCGATATCGTCGAGGTGTCGCACGACCCCTTGCGGGAAGCGCCGGTCCAGCCATTGCCTCTGCCGTGGGCTTTCAAGCAGATGCATATGAATGCGCCTGCCCGTAGCCGCCGATGCCTCCGCGATGCTTTCGAGCAGGGCGTTGGAACACCATTGCGGCCCGATCGGACCGTATTGAACATCGATCAGCGGGCTGGTGTTTGCGGCAGCGACCGCGTCGGCCGCCGAGATCTGGACAGAAGGCGGCGCATAGTGCGGTATCGAAGCGCTGAGCTCATCCCAGTCTGCCGGCGCGAGAAACGGCCGCAGTCGCTGCGGCCCACCGTCATAGGCCCAAGGATCATAGTCGAGCAGCGGACAGGAGAGCGCGAGCCTTATGCCCACATCGCGAGCGGCGCGCATCACGGCGCCAGCCTCTTCTACCAGCCGGTCGATGTTCAGCGAGTTGTGGCAATGCATGGTCGCACCGACACCCGTCAGCGCCAGCCGGGAGAACGCCACGAGCGCTTCGAGGTAAGGGTCGGTTCTGGGCCGCAGCCGAAGGCCCGGGATCCAGACTTCCAGGGCATCATCAATGTTGCCGAAATCGAGCGTGCGGATGCCATAGCCATGGTCATGGGCGTTGACGGGAGGCGGCATAAGCAGAGCATCGGCCGGGATCGCTGCCGGTGAAACGCCGCTCGGCAGATGCCGCAAGAGATCCTGCTCGCGCCGTGCGGCCCCATGACCGGGACGCAAGAGAAGTCGTCCGGGGACCGCGCCTGCGCTCACGTGCGGATAGCCTCCATGATCTGATCGCTGAACTTCTGCAGTTCCGCGCCAACGAACTCGATGACCGCCTCGGCCGCGTGCGTGCGCTGGCGACGCCGCTGCACGAGGATTCCGACGTGCAGGTTTTGAAGACGCGACCCGGAAAGCGGTATGGCCACGAGGTCACCCGCCTTGATCTCCGCCAGGAAACCGATCGGCGTAAAGAAAGCCACGCCCTGGCCGGAGATCATGAAGGGCTTGAGCATCATCTGACTGTTCGACAGTACAAAGGGCCGTCCGGTCCGCTCGAAGACGGAAAGTTCAATTTCGATGAGCGAACGGATCGGCTGTGTGTCGAGTTGCAGCAGAAGATCGTACTGAGCGCACTCGGCGAGCGAGACTTCCCGCTGCCTGGCCAGCGGGTGCCCACGCCCGACGAAAGCCATCAGCGGCATGGGCACGCGGAAGAGCATCTCCGTGTCATCGGGCCTTGCCAGATCGAAGGTCAACCCCATATCGACGTCGCCTTCGGCCACCAGGCTGCTGATATTGCCGTGACCGGCGGTATGGATATGGAAGCTCACTCCGGGATGGATGCGGTGAAAGGCGTTGACCATGTCCGGCAGGAACTGGATCGCCAGGCTGTCGAGGCAGGACATCTGCACACGGCCGGTCTTCTTTCCCTGCAACGCACCGAGGTCACTGCGCAGAAGCTCGAAATTCTCAAGCGTGCCTCGGGCGTGGCGCAGGACGTTTTCACCTGCAACGGTCAGCTTCAAGCCGTGGGAGAGCCGCTCGAACAGGGCGATGCCGAGTTCGTCCTCCAGTTTCTTGATTTGGCGACTGACCGCCGAGGATGCCACATGGAGCTCCTCGGAGGCCTTGCGGATGGACCCGGACCGCGCGACCGCGACAAAGTATTTCAGGATGCTGGCGTGCATTCGATTGGAACCTTCCCTCCCCCTGGGCCCCGACCTATAGCACGCTCACCGTCCCCTCCAAACGGGCGCACGCTTCTCCTGGAAGGCACTGACACCTTCCAGGGCGTCCTCGCTTTTGAGCGCCTTCACCAGTGCGGGCGTGCGCAGCGCTTGAGCCTCGGCGGGCGAAAGATGGCCGGTGCGATTGACCGTCTGCTTAATCGCCCGGAGCGAAAGGGGCGCGCAGGCGACAATTTCATTTGTCCAGCGTACGACGGCGGCGTCGAGTTCCCCCGGCTCGACGACCTCGTTGACGATGCCGAACCCTTGCATTTCGGCGGCGGAGAACCGTCGGCCCGTCAACAGCACGCCCATCGCGAGATTGTGCGGGATCCGTCGTTGCAGAAGGACCATGCCGCCATCGAGCGGCAGGCGTCCGACGCGAGCCTCCGGCAGGCCGAAAGCCGCCGTCGTCGAGGCGATGATGATATCGCAACCGAGCACCATCTCGAAGCCGCCGCCGAGCGCATAGCCGTTGACCCTGGCGATAACTGGAACATCGAGCGAGCGGCGAAAAGCCAGCCCGCCAAAGCCGTTCGGCCGACTTTCGCTCCAGTAATCGAGACCGCTTGTCTCAGCTCCCTTCAGATCGGCTCCGGCGCAGAATGCCCGTTCTCCGGCGCCGGTCAGCACGACACAGCTTATGTCGTCGCGCGATTCGATCTCTTGCCAGACCGCCTCCAGCTCGCGTTCGGTCGCCGCGTCCACAGCATTCATCCGTTCCGGACGGCAGAGCGTGACGCTGGCAATGCGATCCTTTACAATAAAATCGACGCTCATGCCGCATCTCCCTGGCGCACGGCAAGCGCCGATAGGATCTCGTCGTTATGTTCGCCGAGTGCAGGCGGTGCGATGCGCACCGTCACAGTCGCCGCGGACATGTCGATCGGCGAACCAACCAGGCGCACAGGACCGGCCTGCGTTTTGCCGGCGTCCAGGATCATGCGGTTGATCGTCGTCTGCTCGTCGTCGAGGGCTTCTGGAAGCGAGCGCACTGGTGCACACAGAATGTCCACCTGCTCCAGGCGGGCAAGCCAGTGCGCGCTGTTGTTTTGAGCAAATCTTTCGCGAAAGACCTGCTGCAATTCCGGGCGGCGCTGCATCTGGGCGTCGAAGTCCGCAAATTGCGGCTGCAGGGACAGGTCCTCGATCTCCAGAGCGATGCAGATGTCCCTGAGCGGGTTCGGCTTGAAGGCGCCGACCATGACGATGGCACCGTCGGTCGTTTCGAACACGCCCGTCAGAGGAAAGGCGCCCCAGTTCAGGTCCTTCTCCCGCATCATGTGCGTGGTGCCCTCCTGCATCTGCATGGCGAGCATGGAACTGTAGAGACTGACCGCAACCTGTTGACCTTGGCCGGTTTTCTCGCGGTGCAGGAGGGCCAGCAGAATGCCCTGGACCAGATGCATGCCGGCCGAATAGTCGGCAAGCGGCGTTGCGTAGATCGACAATGGGTGGCTCGCATCCGACTTGCGCCGCATGACACCCGAAAGCGCCTGCGCGAGAATGTCCTGTCCACCCTTGTGCCGATAGGGGCCTTCCAAGCCGAAGCCGGTTCCGACGGCGTAGATCAGCCGCGGATTGGTCTTCTTGAGATCTTCATAGCCAAAACCCATGCGCTCCATGACATCGGGGCGAAAATTGTTGACGACGACGTCAGCGGTGTCGATGAGGGCGCGCACCGCGGCACGCGCCTCGTCCTGTTTGAGATCGAGCGCCAGGCTCTTCTTGTTGCGGTTGAGCGACGAGAAGACGGGATTGTTGAGGCCATCCGGATCCGATCCGAGCGACCAGCGCGAAAGATCGCCGATCTTGGCCTTTTCGACCTTGATGACCTCTGCTCCGTAGTCGGCCAGCATTTGCGTGCAGCAAGGACCAAGCATGACCTGGGTGAAATCGACGACGCGGATACCGTCGAGGGGAAGAGATGTCATTCTGCGGCCTCCAGATAGGTTGCGTTTTCGGATGGCACGTCCCCGGGGTCCGCCCCTTGGGCGCGCAGCTGCTTCTGGATCGCCCTGACATCGGCGTTTCGCACCTTCACGCCGGCGTTCAGCGCCACGGTGGCAGCGACGCCAGCCGCCTCGCCCATTGCCATGCATGGCGGTATTTCGCGGCTCGACTTCTGAGCCTGGATCGTTGCGGAGTAATGTCTGCCCGCAACGATCAGTTGATCGACCTCCTTCGGCAGCATGGCCCGGTAGGGCGTGTAGTAGTCGCGACCACGGCAGACCGTATCGGTGAAGTGACGGCGGTTCATTACGTCGTCCTTGGAAACGACATACTCGCCCTGGAGCAGGCGCGACTGCCGGACGCCCGTCTGGGGCGCGAAGTCAATGACATGGGCGTTTTCGAAGCCGGGCAAATTCGTCCGGGCGAAATCGAGCAGGCGCGCGATGCGGGTGCGCCCCTCAAGTTCCGCATAGGTCAGGTCTTCGACCTTGAGCCCGGAAAGCTTCGGCATGTGCGGGCAGTTCAGCCAGATCACGCCGGGCAGCGGCGTCTTCAGCCACCAGAACGACCAGCAACCGCCGATCAGCCGCTTGGCCTCGTGATCGAGTGCCTTGAACCTTTCCGGCTCCTCGAACTCGAAACGTTCGGCCGCTTCGGTGTCGATACCGCCCCAGCGGGAAACGGTCGTCAGGATGAAGTTGCCGTCCGTATGCTGGGCGCCGGCGTCGGCGGCGACGTCGAGGTCACCCGATGCGTCGATCACCACGTCGCCCATGATGGCCTCGCGCCCCGCCTTGGTCTGGCAGACCACGCCCCTGATCGTGCCGTCCTCGACGATCGCCGACGAGAACCAGCTGTGCGTCCTGAGTTTGACACCGGATTCGCGCAGGATATCGTAGGAAACGCGCTTGAAAGCATCCGGATCAAATGCCGCCGCGTAGCAGATCGGATGCGGCGCAGACGGCGTATGGAAGTCGAACAAGCCCCAGCGTGCCCAGCGGCGCCAGGCTTCCGGCGTATCGCGAAGATCGAGCTGCCGGTCGCCATCGGTCGGCGTGACGCAAAGGCCGAGCGTCTTCATGCGTTCGATCATCTCCATGCAGATGCCGCGCACGGTGATTTCAACGCTGTTGACCATGTCATCGAGCACCAGAACCATGCCGCCTGCGGCAAGGCCGCCGACATAGGGATAACGCTCGAGCAGGGTGACGCTGGCGCCGGTGCGTGCCGCCGACACGGCGGCGGAAATGCCCGCCGGACCGCCGCCAACCACGACCACGTCCGAGCGGTCGACGATCCTGGCGTTGCGCAAGGGTTCCCTGATTGTTTCCATTGTCTTTCCTCCATAGGGGGCGTGTCCGGCGAAATGTGAGGGCGCTCACAGCCAGTGACATCATCGGTGGGCCGGACCGATTATCCGGTCCGGCAGAGAAGGGTTTTGGGGCCTAGTGGTCCGTCGTCGGTTTCCAGCGGACGATCTTCGATTCCGCGAACGAGACGGCGAAGAAGAGAACCACGGCAAGAGAGGCAGCGATCACCACGGTCGCATAGAGCAGCGGCGAACGGAAATTGTAGGTCGCCTCGATGATCAGGGCGCCGAGGCCATAGCTCGATCCGATCCACTCCGCGACGATCGCACCCATGACGCTGCTCGTTGCCGCAATCTTCAGCGCGGCAAAAAGAAAGGGCAGCGAGCTTGGAAGACGAACCTTCCAGAAAATCTCGGAATTGCTGGCCGACAGGATGCGCATGAGATCAAGCATTGCCGGGCTCGCCGACTTCAATCCCTGCACCATGTTGACGAGCGTCGGGAAGAAGCAGATCAGGCCGGCGATGATGATTTTCGGCGCAATGCCATTGCCGACGAGCAGCACCAGGATCGGCGCAAGCGCGATGATCGGTATCGACTTGACGATGACCGCGATCGGGTAGAACGCCCGCTCCGCAAGCGGGCTATAGACAAACCAGACCGCCAGCAGGACGGCGACCACATTGCCGAACACGAAGCCGAGAACCGCCTCCATCAGCGTCGGCAAGAAATTCGACCACAGCACACCGGCGTTTTCGCCGAAGGCCTCGATCACGTCGAGTGGTCCGGGTGCCATGAACGTTGGCACCGCAAAGCCCCAGACGACGAGCTGCCACAAGAGGATACAGCCGAGGATCGCGAGCGTTGCAGGTAGGTGACGCAGGGCCACGGCGCCGACCGAGTCAAGCATCTTGAACCTGTTGCGGTCTACCAAAGCGCGGCCTTCCGCATGCGAAGGAAGAGCATTAGCCATTAACATTCTCCCAAAAGTGTACGCAGGTGGGCCGTCACGCGAATGAACTCGACCGTGTCACGCATCGAGAGGGTTCGCGGATAGGGCAGATCGACCTTCATGAACTCCTTGACGCGACCGGGATGGGCGGCAAGCATCAGGACGTGTTGGCCGAGAAAGACGGCCTCGGGGATCGAATGGGTGACGAACAGGATCGTGGTTCCGGTTTCCTGCCACAGGCGCAGCAGTTCCTCGTTCAGCTTGTCGCGCGTGATCTCATCGAGCGCTCCGAACGGTTCATCCATCAACAGGATGCGTGGGCGGGTCACCAGCGCGCGGGCGATCGCCACGCGCTGGCGCTGGCCGCCCGACAATTCGTGCGGCATCGCCTTTTCGCGCCCTTTCAGCCCAACGAGGGCGATCAACTCTTCCGGGTCCGCATAGGTCGCGCCCGCCTCGCGCTTGCCCACCAAAAGCGGCAGGCGGACGTTGTCGATCACGTTGCGCCAGGGCAGCAACGTCGCTTCCTGGAAGACGAAGGCGAAATCGCGGCCCTCGCGCGCCTTGCGCGGTGTCTGGCCATGCACGGACACCGACCCGTCGCTGATATGCACAAGGTCGGCGACCGTCCGCAGCAACGTCGACTTGCCGCAGCCGGAAGGCCCGAGCATGGTTACGAGCGAGCCGGTCGGGATTTCGACCGAAACGTCGGAGAGTGCGGTGAAGCTGGAATCATCCGCGCCGAAACGGATATGTAGGTTTGTCACCGACACTGCGGAGCCGTTGGCTGTGTCGACCGACACCGGCTTTGGTCTGCTAAGCGTTTCAAGCATCGCCTTAACCTACGCTCTTGCGGACGTCGGCGGTGGCATCGAGGATGGCCATCGTATAGACGTCGTCCGCATTGGGAACCGGCCCCTTGAACTGGCCGAGGTCCGCATAGGTCTTGATCTGCTCCTCCCAGTTCACACGCTCCATTCCACCCCAGCCGACTTTGGCAGTGGTTTCGTTGAAGACGAATTTCATCAGCGGCCCGATGGCCTCGAGCTCGCTTGCCTTGTCAAGGTTCGGATAGGATTCGAGCAGGATGTCGACCGCCTCCTCCTGGTGTTCGCGCGCATAGTTCCATCCGCGTGCTGCACCCGACACGAATGCTGCAAGATGGTCGGCGTGATTTTCCAGCTGGTCGTCAGTTGTGTAGTAGACATTGGCATAAAGTCGGATGCCGCCGTCCCAGAGCGTCAGGTCGACCCGATCGTCTCCCAGAACCTTCAGAGCGTTGACATTGGTCAGCCATCCACAGACCGCATCGGCCTGACCGGTTACCAGCTGGTTCATGTCCGAACCCATGTTGACGATCTTGACCTGGTCCTCCGATATCCCGTTCTTGGCGAGAAGTGCGCGCAGCAGGATGACCGAGGTCGGGATCGCGGCAATCGTCTTGCCGATCATGTCCTGTGGCTTGGCGATCGGATTTGCCTTGCGGGAGAAATAGGCGAAAGGATGTTTCTGGTAACCGGCCGCGAATGCCTTGATCGGCGCACCGGCCGAACGGGCGAGCATGACAGACGGACTGGAGGAAATCTGGCCGATCGTCGACTGACCGACCGCAACGCCGGCAACGCCATCGACATTCGGCCCGCCGGGTACGATTTCCAGTTCGACACCATTCTCTGCGTAATAGCCCTTCTTGCGAGCCACCAGTTCCCCGAGGAGCCCGTTGGAGGGCAGCCAGCCGAGTTGCATCCGGATTGTGGCTGGCTCGGCGGCCCGACCGGGCGAAACATTGATCAGGCTGTGGGTCGCTGCAATCGCACCGACTGCAGCGGCATTGGAAAGGAAACCCCGGCGGTTCATCATGAAATGAGACATATCGTTCCCCTGGCTTGTTATGGGAGCGATGATGATGATGATTTGGCATCTCATAAAGCACAATTTTTCGCGGTAAGCATTGCCGATATGGCAACACACAGACTTCTCGCGGCTTTGCCTTTTCGGCAACGGCAGGCTCGAAAGATTGTTCTTTGTTTGAGCCCCGTGCCCGTCGGATAAGCGAGCGGACATTTCAAGCGCTCACCGTCGTGGAGGACAGATATGATGCACAGCAACCTGATTGATGGAGAATGGATCGACGGCAACGACATGGTCCGTAACATCAATCCGTCTGACACCAACGACGTGATCGGGGAGTATGCCCGCGCCTCGGCCGAAGATGCTAAGGCTGCGATTGCGGCGGCGAAAGCTGCGTTTCCGGCCTGGTCGCGCTCCGGCATTCTCGAACGCCACGCCATCCTTCGCAAGACCGCCGACGAGATCCTGGCGCGCAAGGACGAACTCGGGCGGCTTTTGTCGCGCGAAGAGGGCAAGACGCTGGCCGAAGGCATCGGCGAGACCGTGCGTGCGGGCCAGATCTTTGACTTCTTCGCCGGCGAGGCGCTGAGGCTGGCCGGCGAGGTCATCCCTTCGGTGCGCCCGAACATCGGCGTCGAGATCACCCGCGAGCCGGTCGGCGTCGTCGGCATCATCACGCCCTGGAACTTTCCGATCGCCATTCCCGCCTGGAAGATCGCGCCGGCGCTCTGCTACGGCAACACCGTCGTCTTCAAGCCGGCCGAACTGGTGCCCGGCTGCTCCTGGGCGATCGTCGATATCCTCGTGCGCGCCGGCCTGCCGAAGGGCGTGTTGAACCTGGTCATGGGCAAGGGCTCGGTCGTCGGCCAGGCGATGCTCGACAGCCCCGACGTCCAGGCGATCACTTTCACTGGCTCGACCGGCACAGGGAAACGCGTGGCGCTCGCCTCGGTCGAGCACAATCGCAAGTACCAGCTGGAAATGGGCGGCAAGAACCCGTTCGTGGTGCTCGACGATGCCGATCTTACTGTTGCAGTCGAGGCCGCCGTCAACTCCGCCTTCTTCTCCACCGGCCAGCGCTGCACCGCATCGTCGCGGGTGATCGTGACCGAAGGCATCCACGACCGCTTCGTTCAGGCGATGGGCGAGCGCATGAAGGGTCTGGTCATCGACGATGCCTTGAAGGCCGGCACTCACATTGGACCGGTGGTCGACCAGAGCCAGCTCAACCAGGACACAGACTATATCGCCATCGGCAAACAGGAAGGCGCGAAGCTCGCCTTCGGCGGCGAGTTGCTGAAGCGCGACACGCCTGGCTTCTACCTGCAGCCGGCGTTGTTTACCGAGGCGACCAATCAGATGCGCATCAGCCAAGAAGAGATCTTCGGACCGGTCGCTTCGGTGATCCGGGTGAAGGACTATGACGAGGCGCTCAGCGTTGCCAACGACACGCCATTCGGCCTGTCTTCGGGCATTGCCACCACCAGCCTGAAACACGCGACGCATTTCAAGCGCAACGCCGAGGCCGGCATGGTGATGGTCAACCTGCCGACAGCCGGCGTCGATTTTCACGTGCCCTTCGGCGGCCGCAAGGGCTCCTCCCATGGCTCGCGCGAGCAGGGGCGCTATGCCGCCGAATTCTACACAACCGTCAAGACGGGATACACATCCACGTAAGGGGAGTTCACGCACGCAAGGTCAATTTCTTGACGTCCGGTGTATAGCGACCGGGCGTCAGCCCAGGAAGTAGACGGGCTGATCGAGATCGGCGATGAGCCCCGGGCCGCGCGGCTGCCAGCCGAGAAGTGAGCGGGTCCTGGCGCTGGAGGCCGGCATGTTTGCCGCTGCAAAGTGGGCGAATTAGCCGAAATGCTCGCGCGGCCGGGCTCGACCGGCAGGCCGAGCTGGCGCCCGATGACCTCTGCGATCTCCTTGAGCGCAACGGTTTGGCCGGCCACCGCATGATAGACACTCTCCGTCACGCCGGTCTCAAGCGCCCTGCGGTAGACCTGTGCCGCATCCAGGCGGTGAACCCGCGAGATATTTCATGTCTTTGCTGGTCAGCTGGAGGTCTGCACGGTTCAGGAAACGGTTATCTTGAACGTCGGCGATACGGCCACGCTGCGCGTGGACATGGAGCATTGGTTCACCAACACCGGAAAGGAACCGGCAAGGCTCTTTCTCACGGTTCTCGGGCCCTGAGGTGCTTTTGGTTTGGAGTGCGGCCGCTTCGATAGGGGTTGCGGCAGTCATCAGCGTTGCGCGGTCTAAGCGGCTCCCCTCACCGGCACTCACCTTCACGAGGTCAAGATCACGATAGGGCAAAGCTAGCGCATTCCCGGACAAGGCCGATGCCAAGGCCCGACGGAGAACAATGGCATGCTTCAATTCGGGGCAACCTGGGCGGACAGTCATTGGATAGACGGTGGGTTGCGCAAAGTGTGAGTTGACCGTTTTCGATGGCGAGGCGACACTTGCAACCGAAAGCAAGGCAGGAGGAAAAATGATGACTGAGCCAGACCCCTGGCGCCACATGGCAAGCGCGCCGAAAAACGGCAGTCGGATCCTCGTCACGATCCGCCCGTCCGAACAGGGGGCGGCTGAAGTTGATCTCGCCTATTGGTCGAATGGCGACCAGTTCGGTGCAGAAGGATGGCGCGCCTCTGATTCCTCGCCCGGCCGCATCATCCAATACGCTGAGCCGGAATTGAAGTGCTGGATGCCGATGCCTTCGGCCAATCTCACTCGCACCTCTATGCCCTCCCCTTGGGAAGGCGAAGACGAGCGAGAGCTCGACGGGTCCGGAATTTAAGAACGCGCGCGAAGCCGCTCAGCGGCACTCAACATAGATTTGCAGAATTCTTCGCGGTGCTCCTACCATCAGAAACACCACCTACGCCGACAAATGCCGGCCGAAAACCAGAGTGGCAGCTACGGTCGACGCCGTATTGCCGGCGGACAGTGTATTGTATGGTAGCCTGCAAGTACGGACCGGCCAGCTGTGTGCGCCAGAAGGGAACGTGTGACGACCGCTCATGAAGCGCAAGAGATCGGCTTGCTGATCATTGCAAGCTTTCGTCAGATGACAGGTCGCAATCTGATAGATCCGGCGAGGGACAGCCTATGGCTCTATGCGTCCGCTCCCTTTGCCGTGCTCGCACACGATCGATCCGATGATCCGCGTTTCGTCTACGCGAACAAAACCGCCCAGGATTGTTTCGGGTATACTTGGGACGAGTTTATCGGGATGCCGTCGCGCCTTTCTGCGGAGGCTCCTGAGCGTGAAGAAAGGCAGCGCTTTCTAGACAGCGTTTCGACCCAGGGTTTCGTTGACAACTATCGCGGCCTTCGCATCGCGAAATCCGGGCGACGGTTCTGGATTGAACACGCAACCGTCTGGCAGCTTGCGCGCTCAGACGGCGAATATCTGGGTCAAGCCGCCGTCTTTCATAGCTGGAAAGATCTTTAATCCGCCATCCACCAGTTCTCGGCGACCAGCCAAACGCCTCACGCGGTTCGCACGATGCTCACCGAATCTCTGTTTGCGCCCAATTGGTGTGCTCGGGGCGGTCAAAAATTATCCTTCACCCGTGTCTGCCTATTACTTTGTGGCCGCCTTTAGAACGCCTTCCTCCAAGTCCGCCGCGTCGGCGAGAATAGCGGCGGTCTCGTTCAGCAAGACGTCTTTCGCATTCTTGCGGGCGTTCTCTAGGGCAATATCAGCACTCAGGCTGCGCTCGTTGGCATAGAGACCATCGTCTTCACCGGTATTTCCGCCATCGCCGGCTTGCGCTCGAGACTTGAGCCGATCTTCTCTATCAGCCAGCTCTTTGCGACGCTCGGCTTCGTTGAGGGAGATAACCCCTTTCTCGCGCTGCGCCTTAACGTCTGCAATGTCCTTCAGCAGGCGTTGGAAATCCGGATTGCCCTCAACCCGTGCATCGTGGCGGCCTTGTAGTGTCGGCAGCACATTCATCACGGTGTCGGCGGGCGCGTAGTTCGCGGGCTTGATCTGCGCCCACGGCAGGGCGTTGTCATAACTGGTCTCGCCAAAGCTTGTCGGATCGGAGAGTGCCGGCAAGCTGATGTCGGGCGTCACGCCGCGTAGCTGCGTCGTGCCGCCATTGATCCGGAAAAACTGTGCAATTGTCACTTTCAGCTCGCCGAATTCCGGCTTGTTGTTGCGAGCCATATCATCGAGATTGACGACAGTTTGAACGGTGCCCTTGCCAAAACTGGGTTCGCCAACGATCACGCCTCGACCGTAATCCTGGATTGCCGCAGCAAAGATCTCCGACGCCGAAGCAGACCCGCGATTGATCAGCACACCCACAGGACCTTTCCAGACAGGCTCTGGAAAGTCGGCACTTCTTATCGCGACCTTACCGTCGCTGTCGCGTTGCTGAACGACGGGTCCTGTGCCGATGAACAGGCCGGTCAAGTCAATCGCCTCCTCCAGGGAGCCGCCGCCATTGTTGCGCAGATCAATGAGAACGCTGTCGACTTTCTCCTGCTTCAGTTCGTCGAGGAGCTTTCTGACATCGCGGCTGGCACTTCTATAGTCTTTGTCTCCTTTGCGCCGGGCCTCAAAATCCTCATAGAACGCCGGCAGAGTAATCACCCCGACTTTGCGCGTGGCATCGCCCACTTTCACCGACAACACGACCTTCTGGGCAGCCTGCTTTTCGAGGCTGATCTTGTCGCGCACCAGACTGACAACCCGATGCGCGGCATCTGTTCCGGCATCCGCCGGCAGGATGTCCAAGCGCACGACGGACCCTTTTTTTCCTCGAATCAGTTGCACGACTTCATCGAGGCGCGTGCCGACCACTTCCTTTATCGCCCCATCTTTGCCTTGGCCTACGCCGGTAATACGGTCTCCGACCGCGAGCTTTCCAGATAGTTGTGCAGGCCCGCCAGGCACGAGCTCTCGGATTGTCGTGTAATCGTCGCGCTCCTGAAGCACGGCACCGATACCAACCAGCGAAAGCTTCATCGCGATATCGAATGCAGCAGAAGCGTTCGCGCCGAAATAGTCCGTGTGCGGATCTACCGACGTCGTGTAGGCGTTCATGAACGACTGGAAAACGTCGTCGCTCTTAAACTTGTAGGCGCGCTCGAGAGCGTTGGCATATCGCTTGTCGAGCGTTTCGCGAATAGCCGCGTCGCTCTTTCCGCCAAGTTTCAACCGCAACCAGTCGCTTTTGACGCGTTTGCGCCAAAGCTCGTTGCTTTCGGCCTCCGACTGCGGCCAAGGTGCTTTGTCGCGCAGCACGGCGTAGTTTTCCTGCGCGCGGAAATCGAAGCCCTGCTTAAGCAATTGGCGTGCATAATCCATGCGGTCGACAACGCGCTTGCCATAGACGTTGAAGATGTCGAAGGGAATCTTCAAGTCTTTCCGTTCGATGGCGTCGTCGATCTCGCTGCGGTGCGCCATGAACCTGTCGACGTCCGCTTGCAGGAAGAGCGCGCGGTCCGGATCAAGCGACTCGATGAACCGATCCATGATCCTCGCCGACAAGGCGTCGTCGAGTGCAACGGGCTTGTAGCTGAAGCGCGTGAGGAATTTTGCGCTCAACTGGGCCGCTTTTGCCTGTTGCTTGACCGGCTCCAATACAGGCGGTGAAGCGACGTCGGCATATGAGGGCTGCACGACGGCAAGAAAAGCGCCAAGGAAGACGTATGAAATGCGCATTCAGCGTTGGTCCAATTCTTAATGCCGATTGTCGATCTGCAATCTAGGTGGCGCAATTATGGTTTTTTGGCAACCGTGTGGATCATGCGGGACATCTAACGGCCCTTCGGCTCGCGGCGATTGAGTGTCGGGCCGCGTGTCGGCGAAGCCGTCGTTTCCGAAATCTGACTGCGGAAGTGAGGCCGAATTTCCCGAAGAATCGCTCTCGCACCTGCCTGTTTTGTCCGCCTTGGATAACATGAAACCCCTCCGGGAGTTCACGCATTGAAATGAACGGTCACGTAAAATGACTTCCTATTCCCGGTCAGTACGGTCATGTGATGATTGAAGTTCGTCTGAGTCATTGCTCGACGACCACCTGACCTAAAGAGCTGACAGCATGGAAAACCCGATCGCATTGAATCGCATCGCCGAAAACAACGTCTTCCGTAGGGGTGATGTTTTTGTCCTGTTCGGCGAACTGTTCGGTCGCGGATATGCGACTGGCCTGCTCGATGAAGCCCGGCGGGCCGGAATGGAGATCGTTGGCATCACGGTTGGGCGGCGCGACGAGAATAACTCGCTGCGGCCTCTGGACGCCGAGGAACTCTCTGCCGCCGAGGACCGATTGGGTGGACGGATTATCAACATACCTCTCATGGCTGGCTTCGATCTCGACGCGCCCGCCGGAGGCCCCACGCCCACGGACCTCCTGGCGAGCATGACGCTCGAAAGCTGGGAACAGGACAAGCTCGACTGGGATTACATCGCGCAGTGCCGGGAGATCGCCACGGCACGCTTTACGAATTCGCTTTCGCAGGTCATGGCCGTACTCGATGGAATGATTGCCGAGGGTCGCAATGTCTTCTTCGCCCATACGATGGCCGGAGGTATCCCGAAAGCGAAGGTGTTCCTGGTCGTCGCCAATCGAATCTACAAGGGGCGTGGTGCCCGCCACATGTCGTCGCAAGCCCTGCTCGACAGCGATATGGGCAAGCTCATCCTGCAGAACTTCGATGAAGTCTCGGCAATCACCTTTCGGCATCTCATCGACTTCAGCGCGGCGATCCGCGAGCGTGTGGAGGAATCGGGTGCGCAGGTCCGCTACACTGCCTATGGTTACCATGGAACGGCAGTCCTGATTGACGGGAACTATCGTTGGCAGACCTACACCAACTATACCCAGGGCTATGCCAAGATGCGGCTCGAAGGCATCGCGCAGGACGCCTGGGCAGCGGGCATCAAGGCAACCGTCTATAACTGCCCCGAAATCAGGACCAATTCGTCCGACGTTTTCACGGGTATCGAGCTTCCCCTGATACCGTTGCTGCTTGCCTTGAAGAAAGAGAACGGTGGCCAATGGGCAGAGGACCAGTGGCAGGCATGCCAGCAGCTTCTGGCAGACGGCTTCACGATGAACGATGTGATTCGGAAAATCACGGAGATGCAGGCCAACGAGGTCATGCGTCCCTTCTACGATTTCTCGGCGTGGCCCATGGCAAACAGCCAGGCACAGTCCGATCTGACCATCGGCACGTCCAATGAGATCACGCAGATGCATCGGGACGGCAAGGCGATGATTAGCGACCACTTGAGTGCGCTCGTGGTAGAGGCGACCGGCCAGCTCATCTTTGGCGAATCCTCAGCCCCCTCCGGTCCCGTCCAGTGGCTCAACCACGATATCGTGGCTCGGCGACTGAACGCTTCCCACTTGAAGAGGGAGCCTACCGCGCCGAGCATCGCACCAGGGACGACAGGCTCTCACCTTCAGGTTGCCTGACAGCTTCCCAATCCAGAGCATCCCGCCTTCAAGCGGGAACATTGAAGACGGTCCCGTCAATCTCGGAGCCGCTGTGGGGCCAGCGCCATCGTCTGCGCGTAGGCGAGCGGCGACCGGTTACCGGGCAGGTTTTCGTCCAGCACCAACGTTTTCAGATCGTCTGCGCGAATATCGAGAGATATCGCGCGCTCGAGTTTGTCGATCGACCAGACCGCGTAGCCGAATGCCGGGTCAAATCCACAATCGCAGCCGCAATCGCCTTTAGCGATCTTCGACGGTCTTTCTGATAGGCACATGATCTGCGGTTTTGGCAGCTTGTAGCAATGCCCCTCATACGCATAACCGTAAATCACGCCAATGCTATTGATGTAATTCTTCGGAACGTTCATGCTAACAGGAAGGAAGCTATAATACTCACCATCGAAAACGGCGATTGTTACGCCGTCGCCGACAACTCCCGAGCTCTTCATTATATAGTCGATAATATCGCTTATACGCTTCAGAAGTTCGTTGGCTATTTCGGCGTTTCCAAGACTTTTCAACCTTTTCTCGAGGTCGGATATAGCTTCCCTGATCGCCTCGTCTTTCTTCTCTCTTTCATAGAACTGGGCTGGTCGCCCATATAATCTAACGTCGCCCGGGCGATAATATCGATAGTCAATGATGTCTTTCAGATTTTGCACGGTTCCAACAACGGGATTAACACAGCAATCACTCATCTTTCCCTCCTTTGGCTTACCTTGAAGCGGTGATTTCACGCCAAGCGAAATTCTCTTCGAGCAATTCGGCCGCCGGACCCTGAGCTGCGGCCGTGACGGCATTTGCCGCTTCCTCAAGACGCAGAGTGTTCGGATCAAGCGTTTTCAACGCAGTCGCAAGTGCTGCGCCCACCGCGTCGCGTGCAGCGGTCAGTGCGAGCTTGAAATACAATGGCTTGGTGCTGAACGCCTCCGCTGTTGCCTGACGAAACGTGTCGAATTCGTCCTGCGCCAGTTCGCGCAGATCGACATCCAGAAGCCGTCTGTCGGCGCAACCATTCGCGACCAGATCGCGATGATAGAGCGCGACGATGCTGTCGAAGATGGCGCCAACGAACGGCAGCGCGCGGTCGTGCACCTCGCGGGTTACAGCGGACATTCGCCGGAAATTGGTCGCCAGGCGGATCTGCGTCTCGGGGCTTGTTTCCGCAAAGCGGTTCAGTTCGTTGTAGAGCAGCAGATTGCCTCTCGTTCGCCGCAAGAGCCGGTCAATCGCGGAATCGAAGTGCAGGAACGAGATCAGTGAAACGCAATCCGAAAACGCTTCGGAGAACGAAAAGAAGTCGCCATCAGGCGATGTCACGGTTGGTATGCCCGTCTCGGAGAGCATGACCAGATGCCCGACCTCGTGTGCGATCGTATCGAAGTTCAACGCGTAGGGTCTCAATATGCCATCGACGTCCGAACGACCCAGCTCCAGGAAGCCGTAGCCCGCTTGAGCATTGTCCCAATCGACAAATGGAACGATTTCGAGCCTTGGAAAGGTCTGATCGAAGAACCAGTGGACCCGCTGCCCCAAATAGCTCTGCCATATGTCGAGAACGAAACGCACGCAGGCGTAGGCGTGAACAGCAAGAAATGGACGGGAGGTTGGATCGATGTTGTCGAAGTGACGGTCAGGCCCCGGCCTCACCGGAGCGCGCTTCGCGCCGTCGAACGGCGGCAGTCTCGCGAGACCATAGGGCTGCTTGTCATAGAGCGGATCGGCGACATACATGGAGAGGTCGCTGGGCCCCTCTCCTATTTCGTCGCGCGGGATCGACAGCCACACGCGATCCGGCTGTTCGTATCCGGGGATGAAGGGTGGCTGGGGATAGATCCAGAAGCGCGTGCCGATGCGCGCATTGCCGGAATCGAGGGCTTCGTCTCGAATCAGACGCATCGCACAGTTGCCCCCACGATGGAAAATCCGGAAATTAAGGATTCAATTTATAAGTGTTAACTAAATTTGAGTCAATGCCGCTCGCTTCGAGATCCCGGACAAAGGTGTTTGTCGCGACCCACGCGTTGCTCACGCGCGGCCCTGTATTTGCCTGAAGCAGGAGGGTTGGCGCGCTTCGTAGCGCCAGGAGAGCATCCAGTTTCTTTTGTCCCACGATTTCCTTTCGCAACTCCTTGAGCCGCTCCTCGCGCCACCCCGCAGTGCGCAAAATCGCTTCCAGCCGACGCTCTCGAAAATTCGTGTTTCGCGCCATTGTTGTGAGCAAGTCGCGTTCGGCGGCCGTTAGGAAACGCCGGCGTGCCAGAGTGGAGAAGGTCCTTCGGAGATCGACCAATGCGTCTGTCAAAGGAAGAAAACCAAGCTCCGCCGGCCCCGAATGGACGGCAACCGCATCATCGGGGGCAAGCCGCCAGCGCCGATACCACCTGTAGATCAGGCCGACACCGATCATGCCGAATTCATTGAGTTCCGCCGCCCGGAGCGCGCCCATGCTCGCCGCACCGATCACGACGATGCCCTGTGCCATCGCCCATAGGATTTCCTTGTGTCGGACAGCCGGCCTATCCTCGAACTGACCGTCGATCAGGATCATCGCCCGCGGACGGAATGCGTGGGCGGACAACAGTATGTCGCCTTGCGCGGCAGGCTGCAGGTAGATGGCATCGAGAACAGGCGCTGCCTCAGCCAACCGAAGCGTCGGACCGAGAAACACCAGGATCGGACCCATTTTGCTCTCATCAGCCATGTGAACGCTCACCGCAGGATCGAAAAGGGACTGGCACCGGGAAGGATGGTTCTCACGCACTCAACACCTCTTTCGACATCCACTCCCACCGGCACAGCCAATATGGGCCCCATGCCGGCGGAAAGAATCCCGTCGATGAGCGCGGCGAGGTCCGAAACGGTGTCCACGTCAATTGCCGGGCGAGGCAATCCGGATGTGTCGGCAAGAATGAGCTGGCGGGCGTTGGCGACGATCTGGTCGGTGCTGCGCCTGTAGTGCTGCCGAGTTTGATCGTCGCGCGCGCCTGATATCGCCCCGGCCCGCGCGGACAAGGCTTCAAGCATCGCGCTTTCAGCCGCCGCAGCGATGCTTGGTCCCGCTGCATAGCCTTCGGTCGGAAGGGCAAGGATCGGTTCTCCGGGACCCGTTTCGATTGTCTGGCTCCAGACCACCGGAACATTCGCCGGCGAAGGGGCAAGCCAAAGGCCGAAGGAAATGTGGTGCTCGGCCGCAATGGACAGTATGTGGTCAACACCTTCACCCAGCCCGAGCGGGGACATACGCATTCGATCGAAGAAGCCATGGGTGGCGAAGGCGCGAGCGATAGCGTCGCGCTCGATACATTCGAACAGTCCATGCAGAAACGCATCAAGGACTGTCCTATGACAGGCGAGACCGGTGGTCGTGCGTAGGAACAGACCATCGTGGGCGGGTGGCGGATCCGTATAGCAGGTGTGAACCAGTTCCAGGGGGACCGGTTGCGGGACGCCAGCCGCGATATCGATGCCGGTGATCCATGGTATCGTCTGTTGACGCCAGTTTCCCCGGCGGTCGCGCGCCAGCAGATTTTCAAACAGGCCGTCAGCAATCTTGAGTGCGTCTGCTGTCGCGGAAAACACCCTCTCCGGCGGGATGGCTTCGGCGTAGAACCGCTCAAGCGATTCCATGATCGCCCCGACTGCCGCGACCGCTATCGCAAGGCCTCGCCCGAGGGATGTGACTTCGGAGAGGGCGGCGGGTCGAACGGCTTGAACGACCGGCAGGCCAATCCGGTCAAGTCCAGTCAGATCACCAAGGCGGGTTATGCGCGCAAGACGGCAGAGCGGGAGAATAGCTCGCAGGCATTGCTCAGCCTCGTGCGGACCTGGGGCGCGCGAAACGGGGGTTCGAAGGCCGGCAACGATGGCATCGCGAAAGGTTGCGAGGCTGCCGTCAAGACTTGACGGATCATCCGGTGGCGGGCCTGCTGGTTCAACGCTGAACGGCAACGCCAAGCTCCTGGATTGAATGCCTGGCCCGCTTTAGAAGCGCCTTTGCTCCTTGGCTCTCGGCAATTTCCACGGCTGAGGTCAGGTCGGCGACAATCGAACCCCTGGCGGCGTTGCCCCGCGCGTTGAGAACGGCGCGGCGTCGGTAGAGTTCGGCGAGCCAATAGGCATGGCCGGTTTCCCTGGATTTTTCGATCGCGTCGTTCGTAACCTCAACCGCCGCCTCATATCTTCCCGCAAGCCCGAGCAGCGTGGCGTGCATGGAGAGGTAGATCGGGAGATCTGCGACAGCGCCGAGGCTCCGCAAGAGAGACAGTCCGTCGAGAAACATCGCATGCCCGTTCGTGAGGCTTTCCGCATGCGCGCGAGCCCATCCGGCGAAGAGCAGCGACAAGCCGGACAGCGACTGCATCTCATGCACCTTCGCGAAGTCCGCCATTCTCTTCGAAATTTCGGCGAGATGCGCATGATCGTCCCGGTAAAACGCAGACACCGCTTCCGTATCAAGCGAATGCGCCTTGCTCGGCGCGTGTGATATCCGGTCAACGAAAGTGACCATCTTCGAAAGCGCCGTATCCGATGCCTTCGATTGTCCTGTCAGCCATAGCGAAAGAGCCAATTGCCCTAGACCACACACCTTGGCGTCATGGCCGCCAAACAACGTTCGGCTGGTTTTGGCCGATTGCTCGTCATAAAGCGCCAGTCCAGCCTTGATGGCATCCTGGGCCTCCTGGTGGTGGCCGAGGTTAAAATCAATCGCCCAGATGCAATGATTGACCTGGAGCTTGATCTCAGGATCGTCTGCCCCGGCCAGCATCGCCCGCACTTGCAGGGCGCGGTCGTGCATCACGCGAAAATCCGTTCCCGTGAGCCACCACCCCCAATAGATCGGAAACCACCTTGATTGATCTGCCATCGGCTGCCGACGGGCGATGGCCACGCCATCTTCATAGAGCTTACGTGCAGGAGGCGAGTTCAGCCCGACAAGACCGGTCAATATTGGACCGAGCGAAGTCAGTGCGGACAACTGTAGCGGCTCGATCGCATGTCCCTCACCCAATCGGTCGCAAATCGCCAAGGCGTGCTCCAGATAGTTGCGCGCCTCCACCATCGCCGATCGGCTGGAGCTTTCCTTGCCGGCGGCAGTATACAGTTCGATCGCACTTTCGACGTGTCCTGCTCGTTCGGCGTGTTCCGCCAACGTTCCGGTGTCGATCCAAGTGGCCATGTGGCGGTTTTGACTGACAGCCAGGAACAGCCGCCGATGCAATGCTTGCTGCTGCCTGCGCAAGAGCGCGTTGTAGATCGTTTCCTGAATCAAAGCGTGCCGGAACCCGTAGGCGGTATGTCCCCGCGCCCTGATGCGCACCAGGAATCCCGAATCGCTTAGGGTCTCTGCGGCTTTGGCCAAGGACGTCTTGCCAAGCCCTGGCAGCAGCGCACGAAGCAACGATAGCGTGAACCGGCTGCCCGCAACTGCGCCCGCTCGCGCAACGTCTCTGGCCGTGCCCAATTGGTTGAGGCGTGCATCCAATATCTCCTCGAATGCGGACACGTGGCTGGGTTTGACGTTGTCCGATAGGCTCATAGTGTCCGCGGCAACGTTCTCCGCGATCCATTGGCAGATTTGCTCGATGAAGAGCGGGACGCCGCCCGATATCCTCTCGATCACTTCATAGAGCCCAGGGAGCATTGCCTGCCTCTGTTCCGGCCATCTTGCCTCTATCGCCTGTCGTGTTTCGTCTCGATCAAGCGGGAGCAGGGTCAGGCGCGTGGGGTTGGCCGCATCCAGCCACTCCGCCGCAAAGCCGAGACGTGAGGTCGCGACGAGAAGAATTGGAAGTTGCCGGGCAACCCGAGCCGCCTCCGCCAACAAATCCTGGGAGGTCGGATCGATCCAGTGGATGTCTTCGACCGCCAACACGATCGGACCATTGGCACACAACGCCGCGAGTGCGCGAAACACAGCGCGAAATGCCCTTTCCCGGATAGCTTTGGGGTCTTGGTCGGCGAGCTGTTGATTTCGCCCCAACGCACCGAGCAAATACGCGAATGTTTCAATCGTTTCCGCGTCGCGAATGCCGTTTCGCTCAAAGAGTGTTGCCACAGCGTGAGCTGAAAGACCCAGTTGGTCGTCCTGTCCGGCCGCTGCAGCCATTATGCTGTTCAACAGGGGATGCAGCGTCGAGCGATGCCCCCCCGGCAAACACTGGAAGAAGAAAAGCCCTAATCGCCGGTCACGCGTCATCTTGCGGATTTCCCGCAGGAGCCGGGACTTTCCGATGCCTGCGTCTCCCTCCAGCAAGAGTATCTCGCCACCGGTCGCGGCGACCCTTTCCCAGCAGGCGGCGATCGTCTGTAACTCGCTCTCCCGGCCAATGAAGCGGCCGCCAAGGCTGCCGAACGCGTAGAACCTGTCGACCTCGATCTTGTGCCCGAGTGCACGCCATACGTTTTCCGGTTCCGTGAAGCCCTTGAGCGTCTTTACGCCTTCGAACACGAATGCGTGAGACCTGCCGGCCAGGTCGCGCGTGTCGCCTGAAACAAAAACGGTGTCTGGTGTGGCGATCTCTTCCAGACGGGTGGCTATGGCAAGTGCCGCCGCCGCAACCGGTTCCCCTTTCTCGTCCTGCGTCTCTTGAATGAGCGCGACGGATGTCGCGATACCGACGCGGACGTGCAAATCGTCACGCCCCGCCTCCCGGCCAACGCGTGCGCAGCCTTCGACGATCCCGAGGCCCGCGCGAATGGCGAGCGATGCCGCATCCTTCGCACCGATCTCGACGGGGAAGAGCGCAACGCCACCGTCACCGGCCTCATGCTGTATCACGCCGGAATGGGCAACTATCGACTGTTTCGCCGCATTCTGAAAGGCAACCATCAGGTCCTGATAGTCTTCTATGTCGAGCAGGTGGAGAAGTCTCGTCGACCCGACGAGATCGTAACAAAGGGCGGTGACGATCCGACGCTCGCCTCCGTATTCGGAGAGGCGTCCCTTGCGCCCCGAAGGTTTCGTCGGCTGTCGTGGTTTGCTGACCCGACTTTCAAGCATCCGTCGCCCCTACCGCTCGCGTGTATGCTGGCTCCGCAGTTCCCCTGGAATATACAACATAGCCGATTGGCATTCGCTTGTCGGCACGGCAATTCAACTGGCCGGCCTTGTCGCCAGCCGCGCAGCCGCTCGATTTCGCACGCAAGCCGCCCTCACCGGCGCGCAAGGCCGTTGCAACACCAATCGGCATTGCGGCAGGCCCTCGCATGGGCATCGAGAACCTCTCCCCGGAACAGCAAGACCTGCCTTGTTGCCACTTTCAACCTGGTGCGAGACAATCTCCTTAGCTGGTGGACTGAGGAGCGGATGATGGACTTCGAGAAGGTTGGGCGAAGCCGAATGATGATGCGGCTGCCACGGCATCGCAAGCAGATCTCCGACGCCAATTTCCTTGCGATCAACGCTTTGCTCGAAGCCTACGGCCAAGCTGCCGTCAAGCGCGATGCGTTGCGCGAGCAACGGACGCCAGACCCCACGGTCATGGCAGAATATGAAGATCTCTGTCAGAAACTGGAGGACGATATCATCAGGATACTGGCTAGCGTGAGCCCGCGAATGGTCAGATGATAGGTGGAGCCTCAGCGCAGGTCTCCCGGCACTGTCCCTTCAGGCCACTGTCGGTCGTTCTTGCTCCACGCGACCCAGATCCGGAAGTCGGCGCCTCTCCTTCCTGAGCGAAATCGTGCTTGGGCAGATTCAATGCCTATTCCGGCACAACGCGGCCTCGGCACCGGACAGATTTCGTCCATATCCCATCAACTGGCGCGTGTACGCCTCGGTGGGTGCCAGTGATATCTGTTCTGTGGAACCGGCTTCGACAACGCGGCCGCCGCGCATGACGACGATCTTATCGGAGACATGCCGGACGACCTTGAGATTGTGGGTGACGAACAGCATCGACAGCCCCAGCTCTTGTTTGAGATCAGCCAGAAGGTTGAGGATCTGGGCCTGAACGGAGATATCGAGTGCCGAAGTGGGCTCATCGAGAATGAGCAGCTTTGGCTGGAGGATCAACGCTCGCGCGATGGCGACGCGCTGCGCCTGCCCACCTGAAAGCTCCCGCGCCCGACGGTCAAGAAATGTGCCAGGCAAGCCGCAACGCTCGAGCATCTCGGCTGCGCGCTCACGCGACTCCTGGGCAGGGACACGGCCTTGTGCCGTCATCGGTTCTGCGAGAATTTCCGCAATGCTCAGCCGCGGACTGAGGGAGAGGAAGGGGTTTTGCGCAACGACGCCGATCGCACGGCGCCGTTCGCGCAGAGACTGCTCCGGCAACGCCAGCCAATCGTCGCCGTCGAGACGGATAGTGCCGCTTTCGACCGGAACAAGCCTCAAGATCGCCCGCAGCAGACTACTCTTGCCCGAACCCGATTCACCGACGAGGCCGAGCGTGCTGCCAGTCGGCAGTTCCAGGCTCACCGCGTTGACTGCGGGCGGCGGCGGCGCGGAGAAAAGACCGGTCCGACGGTAGCGAACCACGAGATCGCGGATCTGCAGCAACGGCTCATCCATGGTGCGGCTCCAGGTGACATGTCCAACAATGGTTCCCATCATCCCGTTCCGGCGGCTTCGCCTGGCGACAGACTGCCATGGCGCTTGCGCAACGCGGCGCGAAAGGACAGCCCTCGATCACGGCAAAGGGGGACGGAATGTGGCCTTCGATCGACGCCAGCCTTTCGCCCTTGGCCACCGCATCCGGTAGAGCGGCGAGCAGCGCCTGTGTGTAAGGGTGGCGCGGCGCGGCGAGAAGCTCGTCGGTACGCCCCGCCTCCACCGTATGGCCGGCATAAAGCACGGTCGCGCTGTCGCAGCATTCGGCCACGACGTCCATGTCGTGCGTAATCATCAGCACCGTTAGGGCTCGTTCCTGGACAAGGCGTTTCAACAGCGCCAACACCTGTGCGCCAACCGTCACGTCGAGTGCCGTCGTCGGCTCGTCGGCAATGATGAAGTCGGCGCCGGTTGCGAGTGCCTGCGCGATGACCACGCGCTGTTGCATGCCGCCCGAAAGCTGGTGAGCGTAGCTCTTCAACACGCGGCGTGGATCCGCAAGACCGGTTGCAGCCAGCAGCTCCTCCGCGGCGGCGCGCCGCTGGAAGCGCGGCAGGCCGCTATGGCTCTTCAGCACGTCGTCCATCTGCCGGCCGATCCGCAGAACCGGATTGAGGGCTGCCGCGGGGTCCTGAGATATCATGGCAATGCGCCGGCCGCGCAGGCTTTTTGCAACATCGAGAAGGTTCAGACCGTCGAAGCGGAAGGCGTCAGCCGAGACACGCGCGCTTTGTGGTAACAGGCCGAGCAGCGCCATGCCGGAAATGGTCTTGCCGCAGCCGGATTCGCCGATCAGACCATGGATCGTGCCGCGCTCGATCGACAGGTCGACTCGACGAACGGCATGGATGGGATTGTGGAGGCTGCCAAAGCGGATGGACAACCCCTTGATTTCAACGAGCGACATCGCCCTGCCCTCCGTCGTCGCCTCGCAACGCATCTCCCAACACCGAAAAGGCCAGCGCCAGCACGAAAATGGTCACACCCGGGGCGGCCGCATACCACCAGCGCAGCGGAAAGAAGGCGCGACCGGCGTTGACCATTTGCCCCCAGTCGGCCGTCGGCGGCAGGATGCCAAGGCCGAGAAACGAGAGAGCCGATGCCGTGAGCAATGCCGGGCCGAAATCGAGCGCTGCCTGTACTGCAAGTGGCCGGCTGGTGCTCGGCAGAATGTGCCTGAGAATGATGGTGCCGTGCGAGACCCCCATCACCCTTGCCGCCTCGATATATGGCTGGCCGCGCAGGACAAGGACCTCGGCGCGCGCCAGCCGCGCATACCAGGGCCACCAGGTGACGGCGACCGCGACGGTGGCGTTGACCATGCCCGGCCCCATTGCCGCGGCCATCAGCACCGCCAACAGAAGTGCCGGGAACGCGAGGAAGACGTCGGTGACCCGCATCAGCGCATCGTCGATCCATCCGCCGAAATAGCCCGCCAGCAAGCCAATCGGCAGGCCGATCACGAGCGAAAGCGCGACGATCAACAGACCCGTGGTCAAGGAAACTCGCGCGCCGTAGATAACGCGGCTGACCATGTCGCGGCCGAGATGATCGGTCCCCAGCCAATACTCCGCTGACGGCGGCGTTAGCTTGTCGGCGATGTTGGGAGCACCCAAGCCTTGCGCCGGGAAAGGCGCGACCGCAGGCGCGAAGATCGCCAACAGGGCAACGAAGATGATGATGAAGAGGCTGATGGAGCCGGCCCAGCCCAGCCGCTTGAGCAGATCGCGCATCACAGGGCCACCCTCGGATCAAAGATCGCCTGTGCAAGGTCGATCAAAAGGTTCATTGCGACATAACAGATCGTCACCACCAGCGTTGCCGCGGCAATCACCGGGAAATCCTTTGACAGGATCGCCTCGGAGACGTAGCGGCCAAGGCCGGGCCAGGCGAAAATGATCTCGACCAGCACGGCGCCGGTCAGCGCATAGGCAAAACTCAGGCCGACAACAGTGAGCGCGGGACCAATGGCATTCGGCAGTGCATGCCCGAAGAGGATGCGCGAACCCGAAAGGCCGAGCGCACGGGCGGCAACGATGTGCCGACGCTGGAGGATCTCGATCATCGCCGACCGGGTGAGCCGCATGGCGACACCCGCGGGATAGCTGGCGAGCGTCAAAGCCGGCAACACGAGATGCGACAAGGTATCGAAGAAGGCCGCAGGCCGCCCGGCCAGGAGCGAATCCACAAGGTTGAAACCGGTCGCCGAGGGCAGCGGCGCAAGCACCGCGAATTCCTTGGAGAGCCTGCCCGAGAGCGGCAGGATGCCCAGCCACTGGGCAAAGAAGGCTTGCAGCAGCATGGCCAGGAAAAACGTCGGCATCGCCACGGCGGCAATCGAACCCAGGCTGCCCAGCCGATCGAGCAACCCGCCGCGCCCCGCTGCCGTCAGCACCCCGGCAGGCACGCCGATCAGCAATGCCAGCACGGTGGAGAAGACAGCGAGTTCCAGTGTTGCCGGCAGAAACACGGACAGGTCATCGGCGATCAACCGCCGGGTCTTGTAGGAAACGCCGAATTCTCCAGTCGCCATCCGGGCCGCGAAGGAGAAGAAGCGTTCATGCAGCGGTGCATCGAGCGCCAGAACCTTGCGCGCTGTCTCGATCTGCTCAGCCGTCGGGCGAGGCCCGGCATAAAGTGCCGCCGGGTCGGACGGCACCACCTGAGCCACCACGAAGACCAGCAGAGTGACCCCCAGCACGACAAAGACCGAAAGAACCAGGCGTCGTAACAAATAGCGCATCAGGTGCATGGCGCTTCGCTCCCCTGCCCTAGCGGCTCAATTGGTGGACGAAGGTCACATGGCCATAGGCCGGATTGTCGGCGTAGTTCTTGATATCGGCGCGGAGAATGTGGACGTTCGGCTTGTCGACGACAAACACCGCCGCCGCCTCGTCGATCAGTATGCGCTGCGCCTTCTTGAACGAGACCTCAGCCGCATGCCTGTCGGTCGCCGATAGCGTGTTCGCCTCGTCGATCAGCTTGTCGAATTCCGGATTGGCGTAATAGCCGAGGTTGAAATTCGGCGCAGTCTCGGAATGGAAGAGATTGAACAGGTAATCATAAGGCGTGACGAAGGTCGGCCACCAGTACATCAGGAAAATGTCCTGTCCTGCGGCCGGGTCGGCCTTGGCCAGTTGCCACTGCGCTTCCCAGGCCATCGGTTGAAGTGTCAGCGTAATGCCCAATTGCTCCAAATTGGCTTTCCAGAGTTCGCCGGCCAGCGCCTCGAGCGCGTCACCCGTCGCATAGGTAAGCGTCAGTTCCAGTCCGCCTTCGGCGATACCGGCTTCCGCCAGCAAGGCCCGTGCCTTCTCGAGGTCCGTTGCAGGGATCGGCGCCTCCGCATCGTGTCCCCAGATACCCGGCGGAATCACACCCCTGGCGCGCGCACCAAGACCGGCGGTTCCGGCAGAGATGACATCGTCATAGGGAAAGGCGACGGAGAGCGCCTGGCGCACCTTCGCGTTGTCGAGCGGCGCACGGCGCGTGTTGTACATGCCGACAAGCGTTTCGAATGACGGGTTCGAAACAACCTTCAGTTCCGGATGTTCTTTCAGGCTTTCGAGATTGTCGTAGGGGATGCCGAAGGTCCAGTCGGCTTCGCCGCTTTCGAGCTTGCTCTGGGCAAGCACCACGTCTTCAATGATCTCGAAGACCACCTTGTCGAAAGCACCCTCGGACCAACCGGCCCAATAGCTCTCGTTACGGGTGAGGATCGCCCGCTGGCCGGGCTCGTAGGATTCGATCTTGTAGGGTCCGGTGCCTGCGCTGTTGCCGGCATTGAACCAGGCATTGTCCTTGTCGATCGAACCGGGGCTGTAGATCCACGCGGCAAAACCGGCGGCCGCGGTTATGTCCATCGGCTGCGCGGTCTTGAGGCGCATGATCACGGTTGCAGCATCCGGCGTCTCGATCGTCTCGACCGGCGCCCAGATGAAGGAAGCGCCGCCGCCGATCTTCTTGGTCCGTTCGATCGAGGCTTTGACCGCCTGTGCCGTCAGATCCGCCCCGTCGTGGAACTTGATGCCTGGACGCAGGCGGAACGTCCATGTCAGCCCATCCGGCGAAGCCTGCCAGCTTTCGGCCAGCAACGGCTCCACCTTGGCTTCCGCACCGTCGCGCGCCGGAATGTAGCGTGTCAGCGTTTCATAGGTGTTTGCAAGCACGGCACCATCGTTCGAAAACGAGGTGGCTGGATCGAGATCGGGAAATCCCGCGGGATAGGCGAGCGTGAAGATGGAAGTGCCGTCGGCGGCGATCGCCGGGCGCCCGCGCAGGAGGGGCATTCCGGCACCTAGGGCAAAAGCAGCAAAACCAGCAGTTTTCAGCAGATCACGACGCTTCATCACAGTGCTCCCACGGGAGCCGAAAGGGTTTCGCGCTCCATCTGTTTGTCGTTGACATAGGCATGCACGGGTTCAGCCGCGTTCGGCTCCCCCAACGGCTCGAAATCGAACGCGTAGCCGAAAGCGCGTGGCCCGACGGATGCGAGCGCCCGCTCGGTCCGCAACAGCCCCGGCGACGGGATCGCGATGACGCTGACCCGCAAGCCGTAGCGCTGCTCCTCCGTGGCGATCGGCCGGCCCGTTTCGCTGTCGACCATGCAGATCAGATCGGGGACCATGGCCAGGGTACGGCCGTCCTCGCGCGCAACCAGATATTCGTTCTGGATATCGACTTCGACAGAGCGACCCGAGAACGCGCCAAGGCCGGCGATCGTCATCCGCCCACGCACGAAGCCCCCCTCGATCTTGCGAGCGATATCGACGACCTTGCCCTGCAGCAGCAGCGTCCCGCCTACCAGGTTCAAGACGGCAGCCACCGGGTCCGTCTTGGCGGCACGTGCCGCAAGCACGGCGTCACCGAGCCGCCAGGCTTGGCTTAGCGTGTGGGGAACGCCGAACTGGCGCACGAAATCGCCGCTCATCGGCGCCGTGCACATATGCGCCGTGCACCCCATCGCAATCGTCCCGGCGCGCATCAGCTTTTCCAGCATTTCCGCGCTGGTCGCCTCCGTGACGACAAGTACATTTCCGGACGCGTCGGCCAGCGCAGAAGGTGCGGAAGGATGGCCGTTGATGAAGAATGTCGTCATCTGCACTTCAGGAAAGGCGCGCCCCATGCCATCGGCGTCGACGACAGGAATGTCGAGCTTCGCCGCTGTCATCATCGGAGAGATGCCATTGGCCCCGCCGATTTCATCGGCGATGACGGCGTCCATCCGGCGGCCGATCAAGGCTTCGATCGAGCGCAGCACCCGTATGCCTTCGTCGCCCTCATCCATCTTTTCGATACCGACGGTCGGCGCACCGATACCGCCGAGCGCAAGCACCATGGAATCCGGCGCCAGATCGGCGGGGCGAACCACCCTGATGCGGCGTCCCTGGCGAAGCTGGGCCTTTGCCATCAGTGCGCCGAGATAGGGGCTTCCGCCGCCACCGGTGCCGAGGATGCCGGCGCCGAGTGCGATCCGGTCGATATCGCTTTCCTGCAAGTTCCAGAACTTCATGGGTTGAGATCCCCCACCACCTTGGCCGCGATCCGCATGGCATTGCCGGGCAGATAGGAGAGCGGCGTTTCATCGATTTCCGCGAGCGTTACCGTGTGTTCAGCCGCCCCCGCCTCGACCGCGCGTCGGCGCGCCTCGGCGATGACCCCATCGAGCGCCGCCTGTCGCGACTGGCCGTCGAGCGATACGATGTTGTCGACCTCACCAGAGACCTGGGCGATCGCAGCACCGATGGCATTGGCCGAGCCGAAGTGATCAGGCCGCAACGAAACGCTCGTTCCTTCCAGAAGACCGTTGATCAGCACCGATCCGCCACCGACAAGGATCGCCGGGATCGGCTCCGGGCCCGGCTTCATCTGGTCGACCACGGCCTCGACGTCGCTTTTCATCTTGGCAAGAGCAGTGGCCACCATCGCATCGTCGAGATGCTTCAGCCGCGTCTTGTCGCCGAGATCGACGAGACCGGCCGCAACGGCGACATCGGTTGCGGTCAATGTGTCGCCGCCAAAGCAGATCGCCTTTTCCGGCAGACGGAAACCCACGGAATCCGGCCCGATGTGCACCCCGTCGCGAACGATACTGCCGCCACCAAGACCGAATGAGAACACGTCCGGCACGCGGAAGTTCGTGGGAACGCCGGCAATCGAAGCACCTTCGCCGCGGCTGCGCGGGAAGCCGCCGATCAGCATGCCGATATCCGTCGTCGTGCCGCCGATGTCTATGACGACCGCGTCCTTCAAGCCCGTGAGGAAGGCCGCTCCGCGCATGGAATTGGTCGGTCCGGAGGCGATGGTGAAGACCGGGAAGCGTTCGGCATAGTCTGCCGACATCAAGGTCCCGTCGTTCTGGGTCAGGTAAAGCGGGCAGGAAAGGCCCAGTTCGCCAAAGGCGCGGCGGAAAGCCGCAATCGTCTCATGTCCGAGACGGTGGAGGCTGGCATTGAGAATGGTTGCGCTCTCGCGCTGCAAAAGCCCGGTTCGACCGATGCGATGCGAGAGGCTGATCGATGCCCCCGGCAGTTCCTCGGCAACGATCGCCGCCGCCTGCTGTTCCATGCGCGGATCGACCAATGCAAACACCGAGCAAATGGCAATCGCGCTGATGTCGCGACTGCGCCAGTCGCTGCAGGCCTGCCGGATTGCGTCCGCGTCGAGCGACGCGATCGCCGAGCCGTCATAGTTTACGCCGCCTCCGACAAGTGCGGCGCCGCCGTCGACGACGCGCTTGAGATCGTCCGGCCAGTCGATCATCGGCGGCAGGGCCCGCGTGGAAGATCCGCAGAGCCTCAACACGCCGGTGCGCTGCAGGCGGCGGCGCTCGACGAGGGCGTTGAGAAAATGCGTCGTGCCGATCATCACCGCACTGATCTGATGACCGGCGATGCCTGCAGCCGACAGCACCGAGCGGATCGCCCCCGAGACACCGTCCGTGACGTTCTCGGTCGTTGCCGTCTTGATTGTCGCGAGAACTTCGTTGCCCCGCAGCAGCGCCGCGTCCGTGTTCGTTCCGCCAACGTCTACGCCAATGCGCAACCGCTCGATCATTTCGCCCTCCTGGCGCGACGCCCCGCGCCACCATTCGGCTGCGGCTCACGCTGGCTGAGTGCCGTCGTACGGGTGCCGTAGATCTTGTACATGCGCAGGATCATGTTGGTGACGACCCGGTGCACCCCGGGAATCTTGCCGACCGTGCCTTCGGTGAATTCGAAGAGTTCGGCGTTGGTGTCGAAAAAGACCGATGCCGCCAGCGTGTAACGGCCGGTGATCGCCGCGAGATACCCGACTTCGTCATATTCGCCGAGTTCGGCGGCAACCTCATCGGCCTTGCCGGGCTCGACCTCGATCAACAGCTCCGCCTGAACGTCGCGGCCGATGGCTGTCGGATCGGGGATGGCGCCGATAACGATGTGCCGATTTTGCAGGAGCGCGGCGATGCGGTTGCGCACCGTGCGCTCGGAAACATTGCCGATGCGTCCGGCAATTTCCGATGCGGAAAGGCGCCCATCCTCTGTCAGCATGGAAATGACCGTTCGGTCGAGCTCGTCCAGATCGTCTCGGTTCGTCACGAGATGCTCCTCAGGTTTATCTGAGGGGTATCTTATGTGCCGAACCGGAATTGAGTCAAATGAAATATTCCGAATCGGAAGCGATTGGCCAGTTTGTGCCGTTTCGGAAGATCAACGGCCGTCATAACGGCAGCTACTGCTTTCCGACGCAAGTGACTGAAGACAGAATGTCGATCAAAGGGTGAGCGCTGCTTCCAGGCGGCTGGCACTGAGACAGTGCACTGCCACCCACGTCGTTGAGATCCAATCGGGAAGTGCGCGGCATTGCGTTTGCTGACGGACAACTTTGCTGAGTACGGGCAATGCCTTTGGTTGAGCCGTTGGCGACATGAATTTCGATATGGATGGCTTATACGGTGGCGTCTTGGCGGCAGCGCGCCAAGGGTTGCGGCATAGACGCGGGACCGGTGAAGTGCGGGCGGTTTCGAGGGACATGGGATGCGGCGGATGGCGCCGCATCCCTTCTCATGGGCTGTCAGGCCCTGATGAAGGCGAGCAGGTCGCTATTCAAGACGTCGGCGTTGATTGTCAGCATGCCGTGCCCGAAGCCTGGATAAGTCTTTAGCGTACCGTTCTTCAGCAGCTTGATCGACTTGAGCGCGGCGTCGGCGATCGGTACGATCTGGTCGTCGTCACCATGCAGGACCAGCGTCGGCACGCTGATTGCCTTCAGGTCCTCCGTCTGATCGGTTTCCGAAAAAGCCTTGATGCCCTCGTAATGGGCTTTCGCGCTACCCATCATGCCCTGCCGCCACCAATTCTGGATCACGCCTTCCTGCGCGGTCGCACCGTCGCGGTTGAAGCCGTAGAACGGACCGGCGGGAACGTCCCGGAAGAACTGCGCCCTGTTGGCAGCGAGCGCGGCGCGAAAGCCGTCGAAGACCTCGATTGGCAGACCTTCAGGGTTCGCTGCGGTCTTCAGCATCAGCGGCGGAACGGCGGAAACCAGCACCGCCTTGGCAACGCGGCCCGACGGTTCGCCGTGCTTGGCAACATAGCGGGCGACCTCGCCGCCGCCGGTCGAGTGGCCGATATGGACGACATTCTTCAAATCGAGTGCTTCGACGACGGCAAAGGCATCCGCGGCGTAATGATCCATGTCATGTCCGTCGGAGACCTGCGTCGAGCGGCCATGGCCACGGCGGTCGTGTGCCACCACCCGGTATCCTTTCGACAGGAAGAATAGCATCTGCCCGTCCCAATCGTCGGCGCTCAACGGCCAGCCGTGATGGAACATGATCGGTTGAGCGTCCTTCGGACCCCAATCCTTGTAAAAGATTTCGGTACCGTCTGCGGTGGTAACAAAGCCCATGCTCATTTCTCCTTTGAATGCTTGAAGAGAGGTTGGTTTGGCGGTGTTGTGATTGTCTGTGCAGAGATATTGGACCGAGAAGAGATTGCCTGCAATTGCAATAAACGTGTCGATTGAATTGCGAATTCAGCAATGAAAGGATGGCGACCGAAGTCGCCAGCCAATTGCTCACACGGGGACTTTACCCGGCCGCTTGATTGTCAGGAAGTGCCTGACGACAGGCTTATCCGCGCCTGAGTGATAGGCAAGCACCCTGCCCTGAAGATCGGCATCGGCCTGTGACACGCGCCTGTGCTGCCTCAGATGTTCCGCCCAGGATTCCACCATGAACCACTCGACCATCTTTTCCGGATCGGCCGAATCCTCTGTCACGCCCCAGCCGTAGGCGCCGTCGCGGCGGCGCTCCTGCGACAGTTCGTCGAGCGCATGGAGGAATGCAGCGCGGTGTTGTTTCTCGACATGGTATTCGATGAGGATCAGCACCGGGCCGCGGTCGTGGGGGACGGGTTCTGCAACGAGCGGCTCCGGCCAATGGTTCGACGGAACCAGATCGGCATCGCCGGCCGGCAGCTTCACCCGGTGCATGATCAGTCCGGCCACGAACAGTCCGCCCGCACCGATCAGCAAGGTGCCGGAGACACCGGCAATTTCACCGACTGCACCCCAGCCGAGGCTTCCCGCTGTCATCGCGCCGTTGAAGACGGTGAGATAAACGGCGAGCCCGCGCCCGCGCACCCAGTTCGGCAGGATTGCCTGAGCGGCACCGTTGAGCGTGGTGAGGGCAGTGATCCAGGCGGCGCCGAGGAAGAGCAGGATGACGACCGCCAGCCATTGCGGCGGGGCCAGCGACATTGCCGCCATGATCAATGCCGTCACGAGCGCGGATCCGAGCAGCAGGCCGTCGGCGCCGAGATGCTGGCGTAGCTTCGGCATGAAAAGAGCGCCGCCGATCGCGCCTGCACCAACAGAGCCGAGCAGGATGCCGTAGAAGCTCGCGTCGCCGCCAAGCAGCTGACGCGCAACCAGCGGCAGCAGCGCCCAGACCGCGCTGGCGAAGGCAAAGAAGATCGCCGCGCGCAATAGCACGACATGCAGCGGCCGGCTGGCGCGGGTGTAGCGCAGCCCTGCCCGGAATGCCCCGAAGAACCCTTCCGAAAGCGCATCGTCCGCGTTCCTCGCGCGCGGCCACCAGACAAGCGCTGCAATGACGAGAATGTAGCTCGCCACATCGGCGCCATAGGTGACGGCCGCACCGAAAGAGGCAAGCAGCAGGCCGCCTGCCGCCGGGCCGATCGAGCGCGCGATGTTGATGCCGAGCGAATTCAAAGCGACGGCGCTCTTTACGTCTTCCCGCGGCACGAGTTCCGGAACGATCGCCTGCCATGTGGGGCCAATGAGGGCCGCGCCGATGCCGCCCATGAAGGTCAGGGCGATCAGCGAACTAACCGACAGCAGGCCCATATGGGACAAAGTCATCAGCGTTATGCTGACACAGGCAAGAAGAAGCTGAACGCCGATGAGAAATTTTCGCCTATCGAGGATATCGGAGAGAACGCCGGCCGGAATTGCCAAGAGAAAGATAGGCAAGGTACCGGCCGCCTGCACCATGGCGACGGCGGCGGGTGCTGCGGAAAGGTCCGTCATCAGCCAGGAGCTGGCGACATCGCGCATGAAGCTGCCGGTGTTGCCGAGAACCGTCGCCGCCCAAAGGACGGCGAAGACCGGTTGGCGAAGCGGAGCAAAGCTGCCGCCGGACGATTTCGAGGCGCTCATTTGCCCGCTCCCTTGGTGATATCGATTGCCGCGACGAAGACGAAGGCGCCGGCAAGGCCGAGATGTTCGAAAAAGGCATTGGTCGCCATCATCCGCTCCGTGCCCGGCGCAAGCTCCCAGAAGCGAAGGGCGATGAAAGTCGCGAGAAGCGTAAAGGCGGCGAGCGCCAACGCACCGAGCCAACGCAGGAAACCTGAGATGACCATGGCCGAGGCGGTGAGCTCGAACACGATGACGGTAGCCGCGAACAGCCCCGCCGGATGAAGACCGAGGTGCTCCATCTCGGCAATCGCGCCGGAGAAGTCGAAGAGCTTGGTGAGCGGCCCCTGGATAAAGGCCGCACACAGGAAGAGAAGAGCGACGGTCCGCGCCACCGGCGATCCGGCAAACCTATGGAGTGGGCCGCCGGGACGGATGATGGAAAGAGAATGCTCTGTCATGTCTGCTCCTGCGATCTTCGCCGCTCGGCAGGAGCAGCGGTGTGTTCGTCTGATGGAGGCCATGTTGCCCGGGGTTGCCGCCCCGAACAATTGCAGTAATCATTTCGATTTAATTGCGATTTTCGCAACAGTTTCCTGTGGGGACTTTCGTGACGACGTCATGCGCCAGACGGGGTCTGAGAGAGTGGAAAGAACGGGCAGCCGATTAGCGCTGCCCGTTCAATGCGTGATGACAGAGCGGGCCTCAGACGGCCCAGCAGGAGCAACCAAGCGCTCCGAAGAAGCCCTTGAGATCGGCGATCGGCAGTTTCGATGTCCAGGCGCCGGCATGGTCGTGGCCGTGCACGCCGCAGTCGCTGGCGCAGCCGCATGTGGAGATGGCCGTGCGGCGCAGCGAACGCTTGCCTGCCCCTTCCGGCTCGCCCCAGGCGGCATATCCGCCGAAGGCCCTGACCGGTGACCAGTCCGGCATGGCCGGCGGCACGTCGTTCTCATCGAGGGCCTTGAAGATGCCGGCAGCGTAGACGATCTTGCCGCCCACCATGGTGAGCTCCGAGGTCACGAAGGAAATCTCGTCTTCGGCGCAGGAAAAGAAATCCTTGTCCGGGACGACCAGATCGGCGAACTGGCCCTTCTCGATGCGACCCTTCTTGCCCTCCTCGTTGGAAAACCACGTCACTTTCTCGGTCCACATGCGCAGCGCGGTCTCGCGGTCGAGACAATTGGCCCGGGGATAGAGCTGCATGCCGCCGACGGTCTTGCCGGTGACCATCCAGGAGAGCGAGACCCAGGGATTGTAGGAGGCGACGCGGGTCGCATCCGTTCCCGCCGAGACGTTGACGCCATTCTCCAGCATGCGCTTGATCGGCGGTGTCGCCTCGGCAACGCCGTGACCGTAACGCTCGACGAAGTATTCGCCCTGATAGGCCATGCGGTGCTGGGTGGCGATGCCACCGCCGAGCGCGGCGATGCGGTCGATCGATCGATCCGAGATGGTTTCGGCATGGTCGAAGAACCAGTTCAGCCCTTCTAGCGGAATGTCCTTGTTGACCTTCTCGAAGACGTCGAGCGCCCGGGTTATGGTCTCGTCATAGGTGGCGTGCAGGCGCCAGGGCCAGCGGTTCTCGGCCAGCACCCGAACGACGCCCTCCAGCTCTCCCTCCATTTCCGGTCCCATCTCCGGCCGGGGCTGGCGGAAGTCTTCGAAATCAGCCGCCGAGAACACCAGCATTTCGCCGGCGCCATTGTGACGGAAATAGTCGTTGCCCTGCTTGTATTTGACCGACTGCGTCCAGTTGAGGAAATCCTGCTTTTCTTCCTTCGGCTTCTGGGTGAAGAGATTGTAGGCGAGGCGAACGGTGAGCTGATCTTCGTCGGAAAGCTTCTGGATGACGGCATAGTCGTCAGGATAGTTCTGGAAGCCGCCACCGGCATCGATGACACCGGTGATCCCCAAACGGTTGAGTTCGCGCATGAAATGGCGGGTGGAGTTGACCTGGTAGTCGAAGGGTAGCTTCGGCCCCTTGGAAAGCGTCGAATACAGGATCCCGGCGTTCGGCTTGGCGAGCAGCATGCCGGTCGGATTGCCGTTGGCATCGCGGTTGATCTCGCCGCCCGGCGGGTTGGGCGTGTCTCTCGTATAGCCGACGGCGCGAAGGGCGGCCCCGTTCAACAGAGCGCGGTCGTAAAGATGCAGCAGGAAGACCGGCGTATCCGGCGCAACCGCGTTGATCTCCTCAATGGTCGGCAAGCGTTTTTCGGCAAACTGGTGTTCGGTGAAACCGCCGACGACGCGAACCCATTGCGGAGCGGGCGTGATCGCCACCTGTCGCTTCAGCATATCCATGGCGTCGGCAAGGCTTCGAACGCCGTCCCAGCGCAGTTCCATGTTGTAGTTCAGGCCGCCGCGCACCACGTGGGTATGATTGTCGATCAGCCCCGGTAGCACGCGCTTGCCCTTGAGATCGATGATTTTCGTCTTCGGTCCCGCAAGCGCCATGACCTCTGCGTCGGCACCAACCTTCATGAACAGGCCGTCCTTGACGGCGATCGCCGTAGCGTTCGGGTTGGCGCGATCGAGCGTGGTGATCAATCCGCTGTGAAGGATGGTATCGGCGTGCATGGGGTCGGCTCCGGTCTTGCTGGGGTCGGCGGCATTTGCCGGTGAGAAGAGGCTTGGAAAGGCGAGGCTGGTCGCCGCACCCAGGAAGGTTCGACGCGTCGTCATCAGCTTTTGTCCTCCTGCGAATGCTGGCTGGAAGCAACCACGGTCGCGCCGCCCTTAGGCAGATGGCCGAACATATGCGGCTTGACCTGATGAAGCCAGGATAGAGCAGCCGGCTCGCGGGCCCAGACGCTCTTTGCCAAAGGCACAAGCTGCTCGCCGACCAGGATGCCGAGCAGCCCGATGAGCGCGATGACGGGCGGAGCGGGGGAGCGCACATTCAAGAGGCTGTAGATCACGCCCACCAGCAGGCCGGCGCCGAGGGAGAGAAGATAGACTTTCATGGGGTAACCTCGCGCGGTGAAGGATAGCTCAATCCGGCAGGGTTCCCTGCCGGATTGATGGGCGATCGTTACTTTGCGGGGTTGGGGCCGATCCGCTTGCCGTGGCTGACGCGCTCGGCGCCGCCGTGCACATGGGTGACCGCATAGTCGATGCCCATGCCGTAGGCGCCGGAATGCTCCTTCACCAGGCCCGTCACGGCGTCGTAGGTTTCCTTGCGCGCCCAGTCCCGCTGCCATTCGAGCAGCACCTGCTGCCAGGTGACCGGAATGACGCCTGCCTGCACCATGCGGTCCATCGCATATTTGTGGGCCTCGAGTGACGTGCCGCCCGAGGCGTCGGCCACCATGTAGATCTCGTAGTCGGTGTCGTTGAGGCACGAGAGCGCGAAGGTGGTGTTGCAGACCTCGGTCCACAGGCCCGAGACGACGATCTTCTTGCGGCCCTCGGCAGCACCTTTCGCCAGCGCATCGCGCACATTCTGGTCGTCCCAGGAGTTCATCGAGGTGCGCTCGAGAATGTCGTTTTCAGGGAAGACGCTGAGCAGTTCGGGATAGGTATTGCCCGAGAAACTGTCGGTCTCGACCGACGTGATCGTCGTCGGAATGTTGAAGATTTTCGCCGCCTTGGCGAGGCCGACGACGTTGTTCTTCAGCGTCTGACGATCGATCGACTGGACGCCGAAGGCCATCTGCGGCTGCTGGTCGATGAAGATGAGTTGGCTGTTCTGCGGGGTCAGGACTTCGAGCTTGGACATTGGGTCTCTCCTTCGTGCGTGATGTGCCGGCTGGCGGCGGGTTTTGAACGGAATAGGCTCGACCTGTCGGATGTTGCGGGCTTGCAGCGACAGGCTTCTGGCATCGGAGCTGTGGGCTGCACCGGGCGGCCCGCAGGCATTTGTCGCTTATGCGGCGAGCGGCACCAGGCCGGCCTCGATCCGGTCGCGCAAGGGTTCGTAGCGTTGCGGCAGCTTCAGCGCCTGACCAAGATGGGCGGTGTCCTCGTCACGGTTGAAGCCGGGCTCGTTGGTCGCGATTTCGAACAATACACCGCCAGGGGTGCGGAAGTAGATTGCCCAGAAATAGTCGCGGTCAATGACCGGCGTGACCTGGTAGCCGGTATCCATCAGTGCCTTTCGAACCTCGAGCTGTGCTGCACGGTCATCGACGGCAAAAGCGATGTGGTGGACCGAGCCGGCACCCTGGCGAGCAAACGTGGTTTGCGGCAAAGCCTCGAGATCGATCGTGTCGGCGCCGTTGCCGTTGGGGATGATCAACCGCGTGACGTTGCCTTCTTTTTCTGCGCGCTCGTAGCCCATGAACCCGAGGAGTTCCTCCATCGCTGCCGTATCGTGCAGGCTCAATCTGGCGCCGGCAAAGCCACGGATGGCGGCATCGGAAGGCACGCCGCCGGCGGTCCAGGCAGAGCGAACATCGTCGGCCTTTTCGACCAGAGCCAGCCCGTCACCATCAGGTCCGGCAAGCCGCAGGCGGTTGGCACCGAAGATCGTGTCGGCCTTGAGGCCAGCGACACCTTGCGACACCAGTCGGTCCTTCCAGTAGGCGAGCGACCCCTTGGGAACCGAGAACTGGGTTTCGCCCACTTCTCCGACACCAGGGCGGCCACGCATCATGTGGTCGAACGGGAAGTATGTCATCACTGTTCCGGCAGCACCTGTCTCGTCGCCGTAGTACAGGTGGTAGATGCTCGGCTCATCGAAGTTGACGGTCTTCTTCACCCGTCTCAGGCCGAGAGTGTCGGTAAAGAAACCATTGTTGCGCGCGGCGTCCGACGCCATGGAGGTCACGTGATGAAGTCCCTTGATACCCTTGATCATGATCGTGTTTCCTGCGGTTTGTCCGGTGTCTGTTGCTGAAAACAAACCTACGCAGATTGCGGTGATCGCGGAATTGCAATATTAATTTCGAATGAATTGCGATTTTTGAAATAATGAGATGAACGACTACAAAGCGCTCCGCACCTTCCTGATGGCCGCCGAAAAGAGGAATTTCGCGCAGGTTGCTCGCGAACTGGACATGACGCCAGCCGCAGTCACCCGCGCGATTGCAGCACTTGAAGCCGATCTTGGTGTTCAGTTGTTCGTTCGAACCACAAGGCAGGTGTCGCTGACGACGGACGGCGCGATTTTTGCGGCCCAGATCCAGCCCGCGATGGAAACGCTCGAAAGTGCGCGACGCGACGTCATGAACGCCCATAAGTCGGATGAAGGGCGCCTGAGGATCAGCGCACCGACCTGGCTCGGGAAAACCTTCCTGCCAACGATCATCTCGGGATTCAAGGAACTCTACCCGAAGATATCATTCGAGGTCGTGCTGTCGGACGGGATGGTGAACATCGTCAACGACGACTACGACCTGGCAATCCGCATCTCTTCGCAGCCCTCAGACAAGTTCACCATCTGGCGGAAGATCTGCGCGATACCGCGCATCTTGGTCGCCGCCCCCGGCAGCCGCTGCGCCGGCCTCGGCCATCCCGGCGAACTGACGCCCGAAGAGTGCCTCGCCTATAGCGGCGAGAGCCGCCGGGAAAGCTGGGTTCTCTCGGACGGCGGTTCATCCGTAACGATATCGGCAGGCCGGGCCTTCAGCGCCAACAGCGGCGAGATCCTTGCCGACATGGCGGCCGACGGTGCGGGCGTGGCGCTGCTTCCCGGCTTTCACATCGCCGAACATCTGCGGACCGGACGCCTCGTCCATGTCTTCAAAGGTTGGGCGCCGCAGGATCTGTGGCTGACGCTTTACTATCCGCCCTACCAGGCGCTGCCGCCGCGCATCGCGGCCTTCTCCAAGTTCTTCGAGCAGCAGATCCTGAGCGTCGTGATCCCGGTTCATTAAGCCGCGTCAGCGGCTCAGGACATGGAATGCCTGTCGACGACATCCCCCTGATATCGGTTGATGCCGATATCGGTGCGCGTGGCGCGGCGATGGATTTCCGCCATGATCGGCTCGAAAACACTGTTGCGGCGCTCCAGATCGGCATGTTCGGCAAGATAGGCGGGGACTAGTTCGGCGATCTCGTCAAAGATGGCCTGCTCATCGACGGTTTTCAGACGCCCGTTTTCCATCACGATCCGACCTGCGACTATAACGGTCTCGATCGAAGAGCCGTTTTCCGAATAGACCAGATGCTTGGCGATGTCGTTGAGCGGCATGAAGGGATAGTTGCGAAGGTCAAGGATCAGGAGGTCTGCCGCCTTGCCGACCTCCAGCGAGCCGGTCACCTGTTCCAGCAGCGCCGTCTTCGCACCGCCGATGGTTGCCATTGTCAGGATTTCGTCCGCCGCGACCCACGTTTCGTAGTCAGGCCCGGCGGCGCTGTGCACGAGGCCGGCGACGCGCATGACGTCGAAAACGCGGGACGTATCATTCGAGGAGACGCCGTCGGTCCCAAGGCCGATCGTCACCCCGGCATCGAGCAGGCGGCGGATCGGAGCGATGCCAGCGCCGAGTTTCAGGTTCGACACGGCATTGTGGGCGACCGAGACACCGGCCTTCCCCATCAGCAGCATGTCGTCGTCGCTGACCCAGACCGAATGCGCGATCGTGGTGTTGCGCTTCAACAGACCAAGGTCGTGCATGTAGGCGATCAGCGACTTGCCATGCAGCATCTGGCCGGTGACGGCTTGGGTCTTGGTCTCCAGAATATGCGTGTGGAACGGCACGTGCTTTTCGACCGCCAGGTCCATGCACGCTGCCATCAGATCCGGAGAGCAGCGCTGCGGCGCCGAAGGCGCAATCATAAAATTCAGCCGGCCGGATTTGCCGTGCAGGCTGGAAAAAGCCGAACGGCAATAGTCTATATAGGCATTCGCCGTCATCGGCGGGCCAAAATCGAGAAGGGCCTGCAACTCGGCCGGCATCACCTCGCGGGCGAAGGGCAGCGCATCGAGCGTGTGGACGTTCATGACAGCGCTCGAAACATTGGCACGAATTCCGGCGTCGTCATAGGCGCGAAAGACCGTTGCGAGGCGATCGAGATCGTGGCGCGGCGGATCGAAGAAATCGTCGCAGAAGGTGGTGACGCCATTGCGCAGCGATTCCATCGCCAGCAGCAGGCTGCGCAGATAGAGAAGCCGTTCGCCGATCGGATCGTTCATCAGCAGCGGATAGGCATAAAGTAGCCAGATTTCGAGCGGCATGCGCTCGTAGCGGCCACGAAGGAAGGTCTCGCTGGAATGGGTGTGGGCGTTCACCAGTCCGGGCATTACCAGCTTGCCCTGACCGTCGATGATTCGCGCGTCCGGGCTGGCCGTGAGCGCCTCACCGATCGCCTTGATGGTCTCGCCCTCGACCAGCACGTCGCCGGGAAACGGCGCTGCGCCATGGCCGGCGTCCATCGCCACGATCGTCGCGTTGCGGATCAGGATTTCAGTCATGGAAGGTTTTCCAGCGATTTCAGGAGAAGATCGTAATAGGCGACCGGATCGCCATCCGTGACGTAGAACACATTCCTCGGCCGATCAGTGATCTGCCACCAGTCGGCGACCGTCATCCCAGACGTCAGCGTGCCGTTGAGCTCGACGGAAACATTGATCTGCCGCCCCGAAAACATCTCCGGCGCCAGCATGAAGGCCGGCACGCAGGGCCCGTGCAGCGGCGCACCGTCCCAGCCGTATTTCTTGAGGTCGAAGGTTTCCGAGAATTCCAGCATTTCGGCAGTCGCCACGCCGCAACGGTTGCCAAGCGCCCGCATGGCGCCGAGGCGCGCCGGTGTCGAGCGCATCTTGTGCGTCACGTCGAGCGGGAGCAGCGTGGTCTTGATGCCGGCATTCAGCACGATGTCGGCGGCCTCGGGGTCGACATAGCAGTTGAACTCTGCCGTCGGCGTGATGTTGCCGACCTCGAAATAGGCGCCGAGCATCGCGACGACCTCGTGGATCTTGCCTGCAATGTCGGGCGCCTTGCGCAAAGCCATCGCCAGATTGGTCACAGGCGACAGCGAACAGATGGTGATCTCGCCGGGATGGGCGCGCACCGTATCGATGATGAAGTCGACGCCGTGCTTTTCCTGTGGCCCGATCGACGGCCGCGGCAGGTCCGGGCCGTCAAGGCCGGTCGGACCATGCACGTGTTCGGCCATGACCAACGGACGGATGATCGGATGCAGGCAACCGGCAAAGACCGGAATATCCGGCCGGCCAGCCAGCTCCATCAGCTTCAGGCAGTTGGCGATCGTGTGATCGAGACTGATGTTGCCGGCCGTGGCGACCAGTCCGAGAACATCGAAGGTTTGCCGTTGGCCAAGGATCATCAGGATGGCCGCCGCCTGGTCCTGGCCGGGATCGGTTAGGATGATCAGCTTGCGGGTCATGCCGCCACCTTTCCCGGCGCGCCGCCATCGAGCCACGCGTAGAGCTCCCAGGTCTCGCCATCGGGCCCGTGGAAATAGAGGCAGCGGGCGTTCCACGGATAGTCGGCCGGAGGATTGACGAAGGTGACGCCTTCATTCTTGAGATCGGCGTAGAGACCATCAATCTCGGCGGGACTGTCGAGCCGCACCGCCACGAGCACGGCAGAGGCCGACCCTTTGGGCACGCGCACATCGGCATGCTGCTCGATATGCGACCGCTCCCAAAGCGCCAGTGTCAGCCCGGCGCCGTTGAAATCGGCAAAGCCGGGGGCGCGATGCTTAAGCTTGAAGCCGAGCTTTTCCGTGTAGAAGCGGATCGACGCCTCGAGGTCGGTGACCAGGATGCAGACGTCCTGGATCGGATGGCGCTGGGCAAACGTCATGGTGGCTCCTACTGATCCTTGAGTTCGGCAAAGGAACTGGCGGCCTTTGCGCCGCCACGCAACTTGCCGGAAAGCCAGACGCCAAAGACGGTGGCGAGATAGGGCAGCGCCTGCAGCAGGTCGTGCGGGATCTTGTCGCCGAACATCAGCTGCGCCCGGATGCCGAGCGCGCCGACGACGGCGAAAAACAGCGCGGCAAAGGTGGCTCCCACCGGATGGGACGCCCCGAAGATGACGGCGGCGAACGCCATGAAGCCACGGCCTGCCGTCATCCCTTGAGCGAAGAATTGCAGGCTGCCGGCCGCGAGTTCCGCTCCGCCGATGGCGCAGAGAACGCCACCGATCGAAAGGGCCACGAGACGCATGCGCGAGGGGTTGGCCCCGACGCTGCGGGCCGCGAAGGGATGTTCGCCACAGGCGGCAAGCCTGAGGCCGAAGCGCGTACGGCGCAGCAGCACCCACATGCCGAAGACGACAAACGGCATGGCGGCGACCGAGATCGACAGCACCCCGTAGGCGCCGAAAGCCGGGCCAAGCTTGGGAAGGCCGAACGGCGCAGTCACGCTCGCCTGGCTTCCGAAGATCGACTGGACGGCGAGCGCCGTGCCGCCGACACCAAGGCCCGTCAAGCCAAGGCCGGCAATGATCGGATTGGCCTTGAGCCTGTCGATCACGAACCAGAGGAGGACGGAGGCAAGCACGCAGATGAAGACGGCGATCAAGATGGCGGCGAGAATGGAGTTGGTCAGCATGATGCCGACAATCGTGGCGCAGGCGCCGATGATCATCAGGCCCTCGAGGCCGAGGTTCCACACCCCTGCCCTCTGTGCGATGACGCCGGCAAGGGTGACGTAGATCAGCGGCGTCCCGGAGCGCAGGATGGCGATGATGATCTCGTTCATGACGGGCGCCCTCCGAGACGCAGAACCTTGTCGACGAGCTTCGACCTTGCCGTGATGAACAGCGCGATCGCCGCATTGATGATGTCGATCGCGGCAGCCGGCAGCCCGGCCATGATCGGCAGATAGAGAGCCGCGGAGGCAAGGCCGCCGAAGAACACCGCGGCCGCGGCCGTGCCGACAACCGAGAGATTGGCGACGAGCGCGATCAGGATTGCCGTGAAGCCATGGGCCGGCAGGAACCCGGATGCGATGCGGCCATTCGGCCCCATGAACTCGATGGTTCCGGCAAGACCCGCCAGCGCGCCTGAGATGAGGAAGCTCGACAGGCCCAGCTTCCAAAGTCGCGCCCCCTGCCACTCCACCATCGTGCCATTGCGGCCGGCAAGGCTTGCGAGAACCCCGAAGGCAGTACGGTTGACCAATAGCCACATCAAGACGCCGACGGCGACGGCAATGGCGATGATGGTCGGCGACAGGCCGAGCGAGTCCGAGATGCGGTAGGCTGCATCGAGCGGGCGGCTCGATGCCTGCTGGCCGGACCCGGAAGGATCCTTCAGCGGGCCTGAGGTGACATAGACCAGCAGCAGTCCGGCCATGAAGTTGCCCATCAAGGTGGTGATGACCTCGTCAGTTCCAGAGCGTAGCCTTAAAAGCCCCGGCCAGAGCGCCCAGAGGGCACCGCCGAGCATGCCGGAGATCAGCAGCGCCGGGATGACGAGGAAAGCCGGCCCGCCCTTGAACGCCTCGGCGGCGAAGGCCGCGCAGATCGCACCGACATAGAACTGGCCCTGGGCACCGATATTGAAGAAACCCGCCCGGAAAGAAATCCCGACGCCGACGGCGGTGATGAAGAGCGGCAGCGCCCATCTGAGGCTCTGCTCGATCGCACCGCTACGCAGGAAGGCGCCGTCGGCCACCGCCCAGAGCATGGTCAGGGCATTGTAGCCGGCAAACTGGAACACCAGCGCGCACAGGATGAGCGCGAGGCCGACGAAGATCAGACTGCGGACAACCGCGATAAGATTGTCTTTCATGCGCTTTTCCTCGCAGCCGCATCGGTCATGGCAGCCCCCACCGACGCAATGTCGAAGGGCGCTCGGAATTCGCCGTTCACACGTCCCGACAGCATCACCACGACACGGTCGGAGATGTCGAACAACTCGTCGAGGTCCGACGAAATAAGGAGGATGGCGACGCCGCGATCGCGCGCCTGCCGGAGCGCCTGCCACACGAAGGCGGTCGCGCCGATGTCGAGACCTCGCGTCGGCTGGGCGGCGATGATCAGCCTGGCGCCGCGGTCGACCTCGCGGGCAAGGATCACTTTCTGGGCGTTGCCGCCGGACAGAGATCCCGCCTTTTGAGCGGAATTGTGGTAGTGGACGCTCCATTCCCTAAGCGACCGGTCGCAGGCTTCGCGCACCGTCGCAGGGCGGATCACCCTGAGCAAACTGCCCTGTAGCAGTTCCCTTGCGCTCCAGTTCTGCCAGAGCGAACTGGTCAGGCTCAGACCTTCGACATTGCGCTCGAAGGGAATGATCCTCAGACCGATCGCACGACGGGCCCCGAGCGGTTCGCCGGTCACGTCATGGCCTGCAAGCCGGATCGATCCGCTCGCTAGATCGGCAAGCGCCGAAATCGCGCGCACGAGCGTCTTCTGCCCGTTGCCCTCCACGCCAGCGATGCCGACGATCTCGCCAGGGCGAATATCCAGATCAACGCCGTCAAGCGCGGTGCCTTCACTGTCCGGCCGCGTCGAAACGGATTTCATGGAGAGCACGCTTGGACCATGCGCCGTCTCCGGATGGCCTGCGCCCTCGCCCACTGGCGATTTCGTGCCGACCAGCGCGTCGCGCTCATGCCGATCGAGCGTCTTGGCGATGGCATCACCGACGATCAGGTTGGCGAGCCTTTCGGCCGAAACCTCGGCGATCGGCAGCGGCCCCTCGACCTTTCGGCCGCCGCGCAACACTGTGACCGTGTCGGCGATGCCGAGCACTTCGCGGATCTTGTGCAGGATGAGGATCACCGTCACGCCGCGCTCCTTGAGACGGCGGACGCGGGCAAATAGCATGTCTATGCCGGTGGGCGACAGCACCGCGGTCGGCTCGTCGAGAATGAGCACGCGCGCATCCATGACCAGCGCTCTCGCAATCTCGATGCCCTGCTGTGTCTCGATCGGTAGGTCACGGATCCGCGTGTTCAGGTCGACCTGGACGTCAAGGCTTGCGAGATGCGACCGCCATTTTTCGGAAAGCCCCCTGCGGCTGTAGACGCCACCTTTGCCTGTCGCGCCGAACTCCATGGTCTCGGCAACGGTAAAGGAAGGCGGCAGGGCAAAACTCTGATGAACCAGTTCTACACCCGCCGCCCGGCTCTGGTTGACATGTCCGGTTCGGATTTCTTCACCCATGACATCGACCGCGCCGGCGGTCGGTTGAACAAGTCCCGCAGCGACGCGGGCGAAGGTCGTCTTGCCGGCGCCGTTCTGCCCGACGACCGCATGGATCTGGCCGGGGGCAAACGAGACGGCAACGTCGGACAGCGCTGTGACGTCGCCGAATTTCACGGTGACGTCACGGCACTCCAGCGCGGGTTTCGGAGGATTCGACATCAAAAGGTTCCCATTGAGAGCATGGGTTCACGGATCACCAACTGCAGAGCAGACGATCCGTGAACATCCGGCGGTCTTTCCCGACGGGAAAGAGTAGCCGGCATTCCGTCAAGGCTCCGCGCCGACCCGGTGGGCTGGCGCCAGAGCCCGCGCGTTTGGAAGAACGCGCCAGGCACGCACTGGCAATTTGAGTCTGGAATATCGCGCTTTCAGTCATTCCACTTGATAGCGGGATGTTCCAGTGGCTCAGAGCGTGGTGTTGAAGGGCACCTTGATGGAGCCATCCAGAATACCGGCGCGGGCCTTTTCGACTTCGACAAGCGCCTCCTTCGCCCTGGCGTTCAGTTCCGCCGGTCCCTGTTCGGCAAAAACCGGGGATGGAATGAAGTCGATGACACCGGTGCCCAGGCCAGTATGCTCATGCGTGCCGCCCTTCCAGTCTGAACCGACGGCCTTCGTTGCTTCGTTGTAGAGCGAAACGCCGAAATCGAGACCAACGATGGAGATGAGCGACTTCGGTCCGAGCGCGTACTGTCCCGGCGCAAGGCAGCTCACCATGCGGCCTTCCTTCTCGTTGGCCGCGGCAATGATGCCGCCGTCGGTGGCAGCTGCGTCCGTCTGGATGTAGTCGATGCCGTCATTGTACATCTGGGTGGCGATTTCCTGGCCCTTTGCCGGATCCTGGAACGAGCCGGCAAAAGCGGCGACAACGCTGGCGTCCGGCTTGATCGAGTGCACGCCGGCCTTGAAGGCGTTGAAATCGGCATTGAGCGGCGGGATAGAAACGCCGCCGATGAAACCGGTCTTGCCCGTCGTCGTCATCTTGGCCGCAAACACGCCCGAGAGATAGCAGCCGAGGTAGTAGTCGTAGGATACCGTCACCACGTTCGGGATCGCCGGTTCAAAGGGGTCGGCGAACAGCTGGATCCACTTGGTGTTGGGGTAGGACGGCGCCAGCGCCTTGAAGGGCTCGGCCACCTCGTTGAAGGTGGAGATGATGATCTGGGCACCGGCGTCGCCGAGCGTGCGGTAGATGGTCTCGTAGGTCGCGGGGTCCTGCGCGTAGATGGCCCGGTGTTCGAACCCCTTTTCTTCCGACAGCTGCTTGAGCTTGGAGATCATCTGATCGACCGGCCCGTTGTCGCCGGCCGCCTGCGTATGCACCAGTGCCACCAATCCGCCAGACGCCCTCGCAAATTCCGGCACGATGCTGGCGGCAAAGCCGAGCGCTGCCGCGCCGGCACTTGCCTGCAGGAAGGTGCGGCGGTGCATCATGTGTTGTGAAGCCTTGTCAGTCATGATCGTTCCCTCTTTTGTTGATTGTCTTGTGTCATGCTTACCTTGACGCGCCTGGGCAATGCTGGCGCGCCCGGTCCGTCTCAAAGCGGAGGTGAATAGGAGGCGGGGTTCATGATCATCACCTCCTGCTTCTGGATCGCGTCGAGCGCCCAGACTTCGGAGATGAATTTCTGCCAATCCGGATCGGCATACATGGCCGAGCGGCGCGCCTCGCGATCGGCAAGGCTGTCATAGGCCCACATCAGAACGGTGGTGTGGAGCGTCCCCAGTTCCGAGACATAGAGGCCGACGAATTTGTTGAGATGGCGCTTCTGCACCGGCAGACCGTCGGCCTCGTATTTCTTCATCCACCTGTCGACCGTGCCGGGCTTGAACGTATAGGTGCGGTGTTCGAGGATCATCGGATCACTTCCTTAGCTATTCAGGATCAGTTCGGCGCATTTCTCGCCGATCATGATGGCGGGTGCATTGGTGTTGCCGCTCGCGATGATCGGCATGATCGAGGCGTCGGCAACGCGCAGGCCCTCAATGCCGTGCACTTTGAGCTCAGCATCCACGACCGCCATCGGATCGTTGCCCATCTTGGCGGTGCCGACGGGATGGAACGTCGTCATCGCCGTGGCGCGCAGCCAGCGGGTCAGCCCGGCATCGTCGAGCGCTTCCGGCCCGGGCGCCAGTTCCTTGCCGCGAAAGCGGTCGAATGCCTTCTGGCCGACGATGTCGCGCGTCAGCCGGATGCCGTCGATCATCGTGCGGATGTCGAAATCGGACTGCAGGTAGTTCGCCTGGATCTTCGGCTTGTCGGTCGGGTTCGCCGACCTCAGTGTGATCTCGCCGCGGCTCGCCGGATTAACGGGTCCCACGCGGATGGTGAAGCCGTGATCCGCCTCGACCGCCCGCTTCTTGGCGAAGGGATTGGGAAAATGCAGGTTGGCCGTCTTTTCCAGCGCCGGCATGAAATGCAGCTGGATATCGGGCGAGACTAGGCCGTCGTGCGAGCGCACGAACGCGCCCGCCTCGTAGGGAAAGGTCGTCGTGATGCCTTCACCGAACAGCATGCCTTGCGCGACTGCGGGAATGAGTTTGTCGGCGCGCAGGTCACCGAACAGCGTTACGGGTTCACGGCATTCCCAGCTCATGACGCAGTCGACGTGATCCTGGAGGTTTTTCCCGACGCCGGGAAGATCGAGCAGCGGCTTGATGCCGAGTGCGCTCAGCTCGTCTGCTGGCCCTATGCCGGAAAGCAGCAACGTCTTGGGCGAATTGACCACGCCGGCGGACAATATAACCTCTCGCCCGGCGCGCGCGATCCCCGGCCGTCCGTCCTTCAGGTACCCGACACCACAAGCCCGGCCACCTTCGATGATGAGACGCGTCGTTTCAGCGCCTGTCAGGACGGTCAGGTTCTTGCGGCCGAGCGCCGGGCGCAGGAACGCCCAGGACGTGGACCAGCGCTTTCCCTTGCGGATGGTGAAATCGTAGCGGCCAAAGCCTTCCTGGCTCGCGCCATTGAAGTCGTCGTTCGCTGGATAGCCGGCCTGCAGGCCGGCCTCGCAGAACACGTCCATCAGCGGATTGTGGCCACGGGCACGGCAGACGGTGAGTTCGCCGTCGGTGCTGTGAAACGCGTCCTTGCGCTCGATGTGCGCCTCCGAGCGCCGAAAAGCAGGGAGAACCTCGTCATAGGACCAGCCGGGCAGGCCAAGCTGCGCCCAGCGATCATAGTCGTGGCGGTTGCCGCGGACATAGATCATGCCGTTGATGGTCGAGGTCCCGCCCAGCACCTTGCCGCGCGGCCAATAAAGCGAGCGGCCGTTGAGATAGGGCTCGGGCTCCGTGTGGTAATGCCAGTTGTAGATGCCGGAATGGAAAAGCTTGCCCATCAGCATCGGCAGCCGGAACAAGGGATTGCGGTCCTTACCACCTGCCTCGATCAAAAGCACGCGGTTGGCGGGGTTCTTCGACAGGCGGTTGGCAAGAACGCAGCCGGCCGAACCGGCGCCAACAATAATAAAGTCATATTCCGGGGTAGACGCCATGGTTCACCATGCGATGGGACGGGCGCCCATCGCCTCCAGGTAGAGATTGCAGAGAAGGAAGGGATTTTCCCGGCCGAGCACCTTGTCGGTGAAAGCGGGGTGTTCGCGCTCGACGCAGGCAACCTTGCCGTGACGGCCCTCGCGAATGCCGGTTTCGGCGAAAATGTCGGCTGCAGCCGCACCGAAGCCGAGAAAGACGATCGGCTCGCCGCGCGAAAGCAGCATCTCGATCACGCGCAGCATCAACGGCCGCCAGAAGGGCAGATGGCCGCGCGACTGGTGCGGGTCGATATCGACGCGAAAACGCGACAGCGTCAGGGATGCGTTGAGGAGCAGCACGCCCTCGCTTACCCAGCGGTTGGCGATAGCGCCTGGCGCCTCGAACGCACTGGAAGGGTCGCACAACAACTGCCGCACCTCCGGCCAGCGGCCGAAGTCCTCACTCAGGCTCTCGTCGCCGAGACGCGCGGCGGCGATAAGTTGCATATACGCGCGGATGCTCTTCGAGAACATCTTGTCCAGCTCGGCCCAGGTGGCGAGATTGCCCGCCTCGAAGGCGCGGCCCGTTGCAAAACCCGGCTCCGGATAGGGATCCTGGCCAAGGATCATGCAGCGCACGCCATCGGGCGCAATTCCATCGAAGGCGGCAAGCGCATGCGCGCCTTTCGGTTGGCCGGGAAAGATCCTGCCACGGCGCGCCGGGAAGATCGGCTCCCAGGCTTCGAACGCGAGACCGGCATCGACCCGTTCAAAATCGTCGCCAATGCGGCCAAGCGCATCCTGCCAGTCTTGCGGCAGATCGGCCTCCCACCCGGCCAGCGTTTCCGCCATAGCCTCTCTCAGTCGTGCCGGCATTGCGCCGCTCCCCTTTTCCTCGTTGCAAGGAGACTAGACAAAAGCTGACCAAAGTGTCAACTTTCGAAAATGAAAAAATGACTTGATCGTCAACTTTATTTGACCAGATCGTCAGTTTTTTTGAAGGTGATGCGCTTGCATTTCGCCGGAAAACTCGGCAATTGCGGAAACGACCTCGCCGCCACGCCTGATTGTCTGGTAGGAAGCGGCGGCGAGATGGAGGCGAGATCGCATGGCAAGGGCAGCACGAGATCCGGAAGAGCGTATCCGCGAACGCAATATGCGCCTGATCATCAAGGCCGGGATCGAGATATTCGCGCGCAAGGGCTTTGACGGCACGCGCATCGCCGAGATCGCCGAGGCCTCGGGCCTGCCCAAAGCCAACGTCTACTACTATTTCTCCTCCAAGGAGGAGATCTACCGGGCGATCGTCGCGCACCTCATCGCCAGCTGGGACGATGCACTGAAGTACATCTCGCCCGAGCGGGAGCCGGCTGAGGCATTCCGCCTCTACATCAGGGCCAAGCTCGACTATACCCGCAAAAACATTGCAGAATCGAGGCTCTTTGCCAGCGAGATCATCCAGGGCGCGCGGTTCCTGAAGAAGAAGGATCGCGACCATATGCGCCAGGTCACGGATGCGCATGTGGCGGTTGTCGAGGGGTGGATTGCGGCAGGAAAGTTACTGCCGGTCGATCCACGCCACCTGTTCATCATGCTCTGGGCATCGACGCAATACTATGCGGATTTCGAGCCGATCGCCGCCGACGGCCTGAAGAAGGCACGTCTGAAGGCGGAGGATTACGAGACGGCGGCGATAACGATCACCGAGACGATCCTGAAGGGCATTCTTCCGGCACCCGAATCAGGCTCATAAATGAATCGGGCTGGGTCCCGTCTGCTGCGTCGCATGCCGAGCGAGGCGCTCAGACGTGCGCGCATCCATTGCGGCATAACCTGCCTGATATGAAGTACGCGCCAAAGATCGGCATGGGCGTACCGCTCGCGATGTAAAAGGAGACGTTCATTCCTCCTCGAACAGCAGGGAACCTCCAATGTGTCAGAGGGGGCTCAGGCGGCATCCAGGATGCGTCTGCCGCTGTTCATGGCCCGCACAACACTGATTGCCAGTTTTTGCGCATTGCACCATATACTGCCTCCGCGACACAACGGCCCAGTTTCCGGAGACCCCATGACTGCCTTGCGTAATGTAGGTTCCGAATCCCAATCGGAGAAGCGTGATTTTCTTGTCCTTCTCCTCGGCTGTGTCGGTGTCGTCTATGGTGACATCGGAACGAGCCCGCTCTACGCGTTTCGCGAGGCACTGCGGCCATTCTCTGGCGACGGCGTTCATCAGAACGAGGTGATTGGGCTTATCTCCCTGATGGTTTGGACGCTGACGATCATCGTCACATTCAAATACGTGCTCTTCCTCCTGCGCGCGGACAACGACGGCGAAGGAGGAACGCTGTCGCTTCTCGCCCTCCTCATGAAGAAGACAGGCAGTTTCATGCCCGTTCTCTTCTTCGCTGGCCTGATAGGGGCAGCACTGTTCATCGGCGACGCGATGATCACCCCTGCCCTGTCGGTCATGTCGGCACTTGAAGGCATGAAGCTGGTCACCCCCGCCTTATCCGGCTATGTGCTGCCGCTCTCTGCCGGCATCATGGTCGCGCTTTTCGCTGTCCAGTCGAAAGGCACGCAGGCTGTCGCTCGCTTTTTTGGGCCGATCACGGTCGTGTGGTTCCTCGCGATGGCTTGGGGCGGCCTCATCCACATCGGCGACGACTGGACGATCCTGCAGGCCCTTAATCCGATCAACGCTCTCTGGTTCATTACGCACGCAGGCTGGACAGGCCTGGTTGTGCTCGGCGCGGTGTTCCTGACGGTCACGGGAGCGGAAGCACTCTACGCCGACCTCGGTCACTTCGGGCGCAAGCCGATCAGCACGGCGTGGTTCTCGCTCGTCTTCCCCGCATTGGCGCTCAACTACCTCGGCCAGGGAGCCCTCGTGCTCAGCCATCCGGAGGCGATGGAGAATCCATTCTACCTCCTTTACCCCGACTGGGCTCTGCTGCCGATGGTGATCCTTGCCACCATGGCTACCATCATCGCGAGCCAGGCCGTTATCACCGGCGCCTTTTCGCTCGCCCGACAGGCGGTCCATCTGGGCTTCCTGCCGCGTCTGCTCATCAAGTTCACGTCCGAGACCAACACCGGACAGATCTACGTGCCCGCCGTGAACGTCATGCTGTTTGTCGGCGTGATCGTACTGATCTTCTCTTTCGGAGACTCGGAATCTCTTGCCACCGCCTACGGTATATCGGTCACAGGCGCGATGGTCGTGACAACAGTCATGGCTTTTCAGTTCCTGCGCTCCGTCTGGGGATATTCGACGCTCGTGGCGGGCTTGCTCCTCTTGCCGCTGCTGGTCGTCGAAAGCGTCTTCCTGCTCGCCAACCTACTCAAGATCCATGACGGCGGCTGGGTGCCCGTCGCACTCGCGCTGGCCATCATGGTCATTATGTGGACCTGGACGCGTGGGTCCAGGATGCTTCGTGAAAAGACGGCGCGCCACGATGTTCCTTTGGAGACATTCATCCGTTCGATAGAGAAATCGGCGCATGCACCGCAGACGGTCCGCGGGACGGCGGTCTTCCTGACCAGCGTGGGCGACAAGACGCCGGCCGTCCTGCTCCACAACATCAAGCACAATCACGTCCTTCACGAACACAACGTCATTCTCACCGTCCGCACGTCGGAGCACCCATATGTCGCGGAGGAAGACCGTGTGTCGCTGACGAAGCTTTCTGACAGGTTCGCGAGGCTGGAACTCTGTTTCGGCTTCATGGACGAACCGAACGTTTCCAAGGCGCTCTCGCTCTGCAAGAAGGCGGGCTTCAAGTTTGAGATCATGCAGACCTCATTCTATCTCGGGCGCAGAACTCTCATCAGCGATCCGAACTCCGGCTTGCCCGCCTGGCAGGACCATCTCTATATCGCGCTCGCAGGTCTCGGCATCGATCCGTCGTCATATTTCAAGCTTCCCGCCAACCGTGTGGTCGAGATCGGCGAGCAGGTTACGATCTGATCCCGCGCAATGGCGCACCTTTGGCCGCTGCCGTCATATGACCAGCGGCCAAACCAATTTGGGAAAATCTAAGTGACAGTCGTCGCCTCCTATCTGTATCGAGCCGGTAAACGCGCGGAAGAGGTACCGCTTGTAACAACGCCCGTTGACGCCCGGGAAAGTGAGTTCATCTGGATCGGCGTGACCGATCCCACCGCGGACGAAATGGCCAACCTCCAGGCAATGTTCGGCCTTCATCCACTGGCGGTGGAAGACGCTCTCAACGGCATGCAGGTGCCCAAGGTCGACATCTATGGCAATCAACTCTTCGTCGTCATCAAGACGGCCCACCTCGAAGGCGAGAAGATTGCCTATGGCGAAACCTGCATCTTCGTGGGGAAGCACCATCTGATCTCGGTGCGTCACGGCTCGGCCCGTTCGCACCAGGAATTGCGCCGGCAACTCGAGCAGTCGCCGCAACTCCTTGAACACGGACCCGACTATGTGCTCCACGGCATCATCGATTTCGTTGTCGACGGGTACCTGCCTATGGTCGAGACCCTCGAGGACAAAATCCTCGAGCTCGAAAAGCACGTCCTCATGTCCTTCCTGCAACCCGAGCAGATCAGGCGCGTCTTCCGTATGCGCCGTCACGTCATCCGGTTCCAGCGCGTCCTCGGCCCGATGGGCGAAGTGGTGGGAAAACTGAGCCACCTCGACCTGCCCTGCATCGACGACAATGCAAAGCCGTTCTTCAAGGACGTCCATGATCATATCAAGCGTGTGGAGGGATTGGTCAGCGGCCTTCGCGAAATAATGACGTCCGTCTTCGAAGCCTCGAACCTGCTTGAGCAACAGCGCCAGGGCACGATCACAAGGCAGCTTGCGGCATGGGCGGCGATCCTAGCCGTGCCGACAGCGATTGCGGGCATCTACGGGATGAACTTCGAGAACATGCCCGAACTTGGAACGCGCTACGGCTATTTTGCCGTTCTCGGCGTCATCGTCACTCTCTGTGCCATCCTCTATTGGCGCTTCCGGAAGTCCGGCTGGCTCTAGGAAGGTGACGTACCGCCACGCTGTCGCCATTGGCTGGGGCAGTCTTGTGCGCAAGGCGGCAGCGGGTGCCACTATGCCTCCTGTCAGATCGCTCAGACGGCGGCAAGTTGTTGGCCTAAGTACCATGCCCCCAAAATTGCCGGGGCGAGAAACGAGGCGAAGGGTATGCGGCGTCCTGCCGACCAATGCCCGTGCTTCATCGTCGAACCCAGCACGAATAGAAGGGCGCCCAACGCTGCGCCAAAGACAGCCAAGGCAAAATCTTCCCAACCGATCCAGATACCGGCGGCAGCGCCGAGTTTGATGTCACCCAGCCCAAGTCCCTCAATTCCGCGAAGCCTGAAGTAAAGCGCTCGCACCAATAGGAGAGCGCCGCCGGTCAATGTCACATCGCGCACGATCTCGAGAAACGTGCGCGACGCGTCAACGCGCGCCGGATCGATGCCGACGAACCATGCCCCGATACCGATAACGGCGACCATGCCATTCATAAAGTCAGAAACCCTGAGGCTTCGCCAATCCTGAAGGGCGATGCGTGTCACGCAGCCAGCAAGCAACATCAGCAACAATATTTGTGGGCCCTGCAGGGTCGCGAGTCCGATCGGCAGCGCTGCCATGGCTGCGGCGAAGACAGGAATCAGATCCGGATCGATGCGTTTGAACGGCAGCACTACTTCAACGCCCGCGAACCCATGCCCCACATCCGCGCCTGCAATTCCTCCGCAACACTCTGGGCATCGCGCGAATCGCGGATGACCATCGGCCTGATCATGATCAGCAGTTCGGTCCGGGCGTTCGATCGGTTCTTGCTGCCGAACAGGTTGCCGACATGCTTCAGGCGGCTGAGGAAGGGAATACCGTCCTTGCCGCGCTCCTGCGTTTCGCTGATCAAACCTCCGAGCAGCACCGTCTGGCCATCGAGGACCGATACAGAGCTCGAAATGCTTCTGTTGGAGATGACCGGCGTCAGGCTGTCGCCTGAAGCAGCGTTCGATATTTCCTGGTCGATTCGCATCGCCACCACGCCGTTTTCGGCGATCCTCGGACGCACGTTCATGATGATGCCCGTGTCCCGGTACTCCACCTGGTTGCTGACCGGGGCGTCGGCGGTTTCGACAGGCACGACGGTACGCGTGATGATCGGGATCTGATCGCCGACCTGGAAACGTGCCACTTCGTTTTCAAGCACCACAAGCGAAGGCGACGACAGGATCTGTACATCCGTGATCTTATCGAGCGCGCTGATGATCACATCCGGGCTGCTGTTCGCCCCCAGCACGAAATTGAAGCCGGGCACCTCACGAGCAATGTTGTCGGCAAGCGTTTTGAAGAGACCGAACGAACCTTCGTCAGTGCCCAGACCAACCGATTTGCTCTTCACGAAATACTGGACGCCGAAGCGCAGTTCGTCGGTGAGCCGAACCTCCGCCATCGTCACACTGATGGCGACCTGCAGTTGGGGAACATCGATCCGTGTCAGGGCGGCAAGCACGCGCTTGCGCATCTCGAGGTCGGCGTAGATCACGATCGAATTGTTGGATGGATCCGAGCGGATGCGAACCGGCTCGGCGCCGAGCTCCGGCTGCAACGAACCGCCGAAGCGCGCCGGATCGATGTCTACGACCTCCTCGTCGCTGGCTGCTGCCTCCTGCGCGGTCGCTTCATCTGGAGCGGCCTGCTCTTCGGATTCAGTCTCTTCGTTGGCTGCAAACAGACGCTGCAAAAGTTCGGCGATCTTCGTCGCGTCACGATATTTGACGCGATAGACATGAACGCTCTGTCCTAGGTCGGGGTTCTCCCGGTCGAGACGACGGACCCAGGTGTGGGCGCGCTCCGTGAGTGCCCGGTTCTGCGAGACCGCAAGAACGGCACGCAGTCTCGGCATCGACATGAACTGTATGACGCTGTCGCCATTGCTGCCCTTGCTGGCAAAAATGCGCTCGAGTTCGGGAATGACGGCTTCGGGGCGTGCATGCTGGAGCGGCAGGACGGCCACCGACTGATCCTTCATCCAGTCGACATCGAATGCCGTCACCGTCTCCAGCGCCGCTTCGCGATCAGGCCCGCTGCCGGCGATCAGGATAGCGTTGCGCGTGGTGTCAATTCGCAACGAACCTGGACGCGCGCCGAAACCGTCGACGAGCCGCGAAAGCGCCTGCGCCGACACATATCTCAGCGGCACGACCGTGATGCCGAAGCCGGTGGGGCGACCTTTCGTGCTGACCTGGCCAGCGACCGAAGATCCTGCCTCGACGATCTGAAAGGTATTGCCGCGCCGAACGAGATCGGCGCCATTCATTTCGAGCATCGTTTCGAGAATGGACACGAGATCGTCACGGGGGACCGGCCGAGCGGTCGACAGTGTCACCGTCCCGGCTACCTTCGGGTCGATCGTATAGGTCTGACCAAGCGTATCGCCCAGGATGGCTTGCACGACGTCGCGGAGTTCAGCCCCCTGGAAATTCAGATTGACGCTATCCCCGGCTGCACCATCCGCTCCGGCTGGAGCAGCGACAACGCCGAGGCGCGTCGACGAGTATATCGCCGGCTGGCGGGCGTCTGTCGATCCCGCGGACGCATAGCCGAGGGTCGAATTGCTTCCATTTCTGAGTGAACGCGCCTGCAGGTCCGCGCTCGTCACCGAACCCAGGATCGAGTCGACGTCGTTTCCCAATCGGCCTTCTTCAGGAGCGAGGCAGCCGGGGGAAAGCAGGCAGATACCGGAAAACAAAGCCGCCCGAAGAACTGTCTCGCTGGCTCTCATCTTGTCACGACTGATTCTTGCCTCACCCATGGCGAAGCCTAGCATTTCTGTAACGGATCACTATTATTATCGGCTGCTAATCCACTTCTTGCATCGCGGTTCTTGGGGATAACCGCTCAAGATCCCAAGGGGCAGCACGTAACTGCCTTCGGTGTCGACAAGCCATCAAAGTGGCGATCGGGCGAATGGGGGTTTGCTGTAGTATACAGCGGCGGGACGGATGAATACGGCAACGATTGTAACGCATTTCATTCGCTATCTATTGACGAAAGAGGACCTGGTCGGCCCGGCAGAACGGCTGTCCCTGGAACGACTTCTTGTGGAAGCGCCCCCGAACTACGGTGTCCTTTGGGAAACAGGGCTGTTGTCCGGAGAGCTACTCGCTGATGCGATTGCCGATTTTCACAACCTCAATCGCGCAGCATTCAACCGCGTCGAATTTCGTCCGGAGTTGACTGAAGATTTGTCGGCGCGGTTCCTGCGTGCCGCATGGGCGATGCCGGCGCTCGAAGGTGATGCCCGTTTGCTCGTCGTTGCCGATCCGAGTCGAAATGACGCGATCGAAGCTGCCTTGGCAGCACTTGGCCGTCAGGTTGAGTTGAGGATCGCGACGTTCGAGGAAATGGCAATGCTCTTCGAACGGATGCTGTCGAGGGAACCGGCCAAGGACTCAGGAACAGAGCGCTCGGCGACGCCTGCTGCCGGCGACCGGAACGAGGAGGATCTCGATCGCCTCCATGATATCGCGAGCGGGGCGCCGATCGTTCGGGCCGTGGACCAATTGCTCGAAACAGCGCTCAGTCTATCGGCAACGGACCTTCACATCGAGCCTCAATCGGACGGCGTAAGGCTGAGGATGCGGGTTGATGGGATGCTGCGCACGATGCAACCACTTTCCGCCGAGATTGCACGCGGCGTCATCTCTCGTATCAAGATCCTGGCAGGGTTGAATATTGCCGAACGCAGGCTGCCGCAGGACGGGCGCGCGCGGATCCTGATCAACTCGACGCGTGCTGACTTCCGGGTGGCGACGATGCCGACGTTGCACGGAGAGGCGCTGGTCGTGCGCATCCTCGTCAAAGGCGCCGAAGCCCTTGATCTTTCTCGCCTGGGCATGTCTTCGCGTGATTACTCTGTTCTTCATACACAGCTGGCAGAGCCTCATGGCCTTGTTGTCGTGGCCGGCCCGACCGGCTGCGGCAAGACGACCACCCTGACCGCCGCGTTGTCCACCTTGAACAGCCCCGAACGCAAGATCATGACGATCGAAGATCCGATCGAGTATCAGATCGCGGGGGTCAGCCAAACTCAGGTCAAGCCATCGATAAACCTGACATTTGCCAATGCGATGCGATCGTTCCTTCGTCAGGACCCCGACGTCATGATGGTGGGTGAGATGCGCGACAGCGAAACCGCCTCGATCAGTCTTCAGGCAGCGTTGACAGGCCACCTGGTTCTAACGACCCTCCACACCAATAGCGCAGCAGACGCCATCATACGGTTGATGGATCTGGGCGTCGAAACATTCCTTCTGGCGTCCGCACTGCGTTGCGTGATTGCTCAGCGCTTGGTCAGAAAGCTTTGCGAGCGCTGCAAGGCGCCGATCGATGAGATGGCGCCCGCCGTGTCGACATCTGCGGCGCGCCAGCGCTTTATCAAACGCCCCGGTGACACCTGCTTTCGCGCGGTCGGCTGTTCCTATTGCGGTGACAGCGGCTATCGTGGACGCGTTGGAATATTTGAGGTCCTGCCCGTCGACAGCGAGATCACCGCTTTGATTCGCAAGGATGCCGATCCTCAGAAGATTCAAACCGTCGCCGTCCAGGCAGGCATGACGACCATGTTGGAAGATGGGCTCTCGAAGTACCGGCGCGGCGTCACCTCGATCGAAGAGGTGCTGCGCGTGACGGTCTGATTATTGAAGGCGCAGAAACATCTTGTAGTCCCGGCTGCGTCCACTCTGCTCGAAGGCGACGGTGCGGCTGTCGACAATCGAAAGGTTCCAGTTCCCAAATTTCTCGCCATCCTTGAGCCGATGGATATGTCCACTTGCGGCATCCTGCAGAAGGGCTTGCTGACTGTCGGCTGTCGAAATGATGCCGACGAGCTTGAGCTCTGGTGGGGCGTCCGGCACGACCTCGACTTCCGTGACGGCAACCGGCGCTGGCGTGTCCACCGTCTCGGAGACAGTGGGAGGCTGCCGCGCCGGCGTGAACAATGGACGCAATCGCGTCGCTTCCAGCCTGTCGAGGCTCACGCCTCGAAGCCAGGGAACCTCGTCGGATGAAGGGGATTGGGACGACGCCGCGCCTGCGAGCAGCAAGACGATGGCGATGACCGACAAACGCGAAGCTGAAAGGAGCATCATCGTTCAGCCCTCCGCCAATAGCCTTCGACGAGCGCCAGCACGCGTAATGTCGGCGCTGCCTGCAGCGCCTCTTCGTCGGACGCCAAGCTCTCAATATTGATGGATTTGACGACAAGTGCTGTCGGATTGGTTTCGGTGGCGAACAGTATCTTCTGAAGAGGTTCGATGGTGGTGTGGAATAGAATCCGCATTTCGACGGTGCCGCCGGCCGGGTCGGCCTCTTCGGACGCGACGAATTCGAACTGTGAGACCACAGCACCGGTCCGCCCGATGATATCCGTGACGAGCCGCTGAAGCTCGGCGCCGGCGATAGCGGGCGTATTCCCCTGCAGATAGACGCGTGCGCTCGCGCTGTCGCCTTCGCTTCCCGCACCGCCGCCAAGCGCAGATAGCCTGGATTTGAGTGTTTCGGCCAGGGCCGTGTCGTTCCTGCTCTGCTCGCCAAGACGAGACACGACAGTCGCACTCCACGCAGCCGTCAGGACCGGCAGCACTACAAGACAGGAAAGCGCGGCAACCGCCGCTGCCGTGACGCGTCGCGCGCTGCTACTTGAGGCGCTCATGGCCGGTCCTTCTCCGAAAAATGCGCCAGGATCTCGAACCGCTCAAGCTTGCTGTCGTTGTCACGAACGATCGGCGCGGAAAAACCGGCGGCCTCCAGCATATCCGAACCTTCCAGCAGGCTGATCAAATCGGCGGCGTTTGTGGAAAGCCCTGTAACGCGGACATTCCGGTCGTCCACGTCAAGTGCGGTGAGGTAAGTGGTGTCCGGAACGCGCCTGGAGAGCTCTTCCAGCAGCAAGACCATGGGAACGGCGTCCCATTTGCGCGCCACGTCCATCGCGGGATCGTTCTTTGTCTCCGCCTCCTTGCGAGCCGCCTCGACGGCGCCACGAAGGCTTGCAAGCGACGCCTCTATGCGGGCCGTTTCAGCGATAGCGCGATTGATGCTCCAGCCAGCACCTGCCAGCAGGGCCGCGCCCGCGGCTGCCAGAATGCAGAGGCAAACCAGGGCGTTGTGCCGTCGCCTCAGGCGCAGCGCCGCCTTGGCCCCCGGCAAAAGATTGATCGCGCTTGGGCGATCCGACGGGTCCGACGCAAGCCCCACAACGACCGGGGTAATGCCAACGGACTGGAAGGGCTCGATTGCGCTGCGCACCGCCGTGAGCGACGTCGCGACAATCCGCACATCGAACTGGCCCGAAAACCGGGCGGCTTCGCTCTCCTGGATGTCGTAGTCGTACACCATCTTCTCTGACGGCCACGGCATGATCTGCTCGACCTGATGGCGGATGATCGCCTCGATGTGGCCACGGCTGGCCGCGGGCAGCCGCAAGGAACGCACCACAACCCCGTCACCTGCCAGCCGCAGCTCGATGGGGTGTGTGCCGACGATCCTGTTCAGCCAGCCGTCGCGCAAAGCCTCGCGCGCGCCATCTGCCTTGTGCACGGGGCGGGCGCGGGCGACGCGATAGCAGGCAAGCTTAGTCCCTTCATCGACAAGAAGAAATGTTCCGCGTGCTGTGTGCGGGAAACCCATCATGGCCTGCCACGACGTCATCTCGTCGAGAAGTGCGGTTATCCCGCGCTTGAAGTATGCGCCAAGAGCACTCATCCAATCCGCCCCGCCATCAACGGGCCTCCCGACCAGCAGGTGCCCAGTCATACACAGCATAGCCTTTCGCCTCGTCTTCGGCATCCGCTATGACGACGTGAGCAGCACTTGTTCTGCCACTTTCGCTGCGAACGACGACATCAAGCCGATACACTTTGGGTGCCTCCAGCGTGACGAAGTCGTCGTACCGCTGGGACAGCCCTCGCAATTCGCCATCGTCACCTTCTGCACCAGGCGCTTCAACAGATCTCAAGGCGGAGGCATCCGCATCGCTCATCTCGGGTATAGCCATCAAGACACGGCGTGAGGAAGCAGTTGGATAGAGCAGACCCGTTCGGTTGTAGACCGTTACAAACGGTTGAAGACGCAGATAATCTCCTTCGCTCAGACCACGAACGAAGCGCAACTCGTTTACGGATTGGAACGCGACATTTGCCGGCAGACCGATTGCATCGCTTGCCAAATAGTCGGCTCGCTCGGCGCCACCCGTCGTTCTCTCATCGTCCTCGTCACGCCAGTCGACGACCCGGGCGGCGAACGACCTGGGTGAAAGCGACTGCCCTCCTGCCGCCTTGAATACAGCCTCCAGCAATTCGCGTGGCGACGCATTCAGATCGACCCGCCCGGCCTCCACCGAAACATGCAGGATGACGCTACCGCTCGGCAGGCGAATTGTCCTGCCATCCACCGATGCGGCGTCGACATCCGCAAGGAAGAGGAGATATCCGGCCGCTGCAACGCCACTCTCCATAAGGTTCTCCATCACCAGATCGTCGGCGCCGAGCTTGGTCAACACAAGAGCCGGCCGCGACAGCAGCACCAACATCGACACGAGCGCGGCGAGCAGACCGCTGACGACGAGAACGGCGAGCGTGGCAAACCCGTCATCGCGCTGCATTGTCGCCTCCCGCGCACAAATCTCCGTCGCGACAGTCCGAAGGCGGGTCGACATGCGGCGACATCAGCAGCGTCAGCGGTGATCGTCGTTCGTCAGACCTGTCCCAGATTTCCAGCCGAACGATGTCGGGGAGCTTTTGCTGTGCAATCCAGGATCCAGTCCAGATGGTTCCACGCTCCGTCGTTTCGGCGAAGGAAAAGCGCCAACGCCACGCCCCTTCGAATATCGCGATCGGTGCGGATGAGCGGGCCCGTTCGAAACTCGCCTGCCCGGGAACCCGTACCGCCGACGATCTCAAAAGCGCGGGCGGCCTGATCCTCACCGCAATCCACACCAGTTGATCCGGCTCAAGCTGCGGATCGGTTCGTGTGGCCAACCCGAGCGCCTCGCCGCTGCCGTAAAACAGGAGAGGCGCATTCGCTTCCGCTCCTGTTTTTACTGCTGCGATCTGCGAAAAATCCCTTCGCATTGCGGCAAGGCCGGTCGCAAGCTCTTCAAGCGTGGCTACACCTTTCGAAGCGGCGGCGGACGACCGTGTCACGAGCGAAACCGTGAGCATGAGTGCGTGCAGGACAATCGCGGTCAGCATAAGCACGACCAGCGCCTCAAGGAGTGCGAAGCCTTCGTCCTTCGGTGCGGGCACACTGTTCATTGGCTGCCCCCGACTAAGAGACGGTCAACAGCAAGGACGCGGGACGCGGAGACCTCGACGGAAAGCCTTGCTTCAAGCAGCACGCGACCGTTGCTCGGCTGCGCGTCGGCGACTGCGGCTGGCACGACCACCACGCGCCATCGGTGTCCCCGCACCGCGCCGGAAAAGGCTCCCGGCCGGATGCGCCCGTTTCGCAGCTCCGCCGCCAAAACTTCCTCGGCGACCAGTCTGGCCTCTAGCCAGGCGCGGGAGTGACCGATCGACGTCCGGGCGGATACCAGACTGCGAGGAACGACCGAGATCACGGCCGCAAGGATTGCGACTGCAACCAAAACCTCAAGCAGGGTGAACCCCGCATCGGGACGGCGCTCGCCTTCGGGCCTACTTGGGTGGACAGCGTACGGGATCATCGAGGCATCCTTACTCAACCTCCGACAGTGTGACGCCTGAAGTCAGCGGGTTGACCGTTATGCGATAAGTCAGGCTGCTGCCCTCAATGCTCAAAACGCCGCCGAGCGCGCGTCCATCCGCCAGAAAGACAAACCCAAGACCATCGGCCGATCGCAGATGGCCGGAACGCACCACCCTCATCGTCGTACCGTCGGGCAGAACGACCTTTCGACCCGAAGCCCCAGAGGAAACCGTCCTAGTTTGCGGGTCGACGGAACACTGGACCGGGCGCCCCTGCTCCATCGCCGCGTTCCTGCCGTGGCGCAAAAGAGCAGCTATCTCGGCTGCGCGCACCTTCAGGCCGATGGCGCGGCTCGCCTGCGTCAGGAAGGGAAACGACATGGCCGCAACAAGCGCCACGATGGCGAGCGCAGCCAGGATCTCGAGCAACGCAAATCCGCCGTCGTATCCCGCGTCATTGCTGGATGGCGATGTCGGCCGCACCATCGGCTCCTCCTTCGACGCCGTCTGCGCCATAAGAGATGATCTGCGGCCTCCCCTTGTCACCCATCCGATATTGATACGGGTTACCCCACGGATCGAGCGGCACGGACGCCGTCTGGATGTAGGGACCTTTCCAGCGCTTGATCGAACCGCCGTCCACCAGCGCATCCAAGCCCTCCCTTTCCGTCGGATAGCGCGCAACATCGAGATAAAAGAGATCGAACGCCGAAGTGAGGGCCTCGATCTGCAGCTTTGCAGCGCGGACACGCGCTTCGGAGAGATAGCCGAGCACCCGCGGCGCGGCGATGCCGGCGACAAGGCTGAGAATAATCAGAACGACCAGCAACTCGAGCAGTGTGAACCCGCCTTCTCCCTCGTCGCGCCTCTGTCGGCAGGCGCTGCGTTCGGTTGGGTTCGAGCGACGGAGTGTTTTCATGGGGCTCACAGCAGCAATTCGTTCAGACTGAGCAAGGCAGTGATTACCGAGACGATGATCCAGGCGATGAAGGCGCTTATTGCCAACAGCACGATCGGACCCGCTATCGCGGTGGCACGCGCGATCGATCGGTCGAGTTTCGTTTCATAGTAGGTCGCGACCCGCCATGCCGCCTTGTCGGCCTCTCCGGTGGTTTCGCCGACGCGCATTATCTGCAGGCCGTAAGCTGGCAGAAAGTCTGTGCGCGCGAGCGCATCGGTAAGGCGGCTCCCGTCGCGAACGTCGGCGAGTACTTGGGCCACGAGGTTGGCAGAGTTCGCATCCCGCATGAGATCTCGGATGAGCCGGAGTGCGGTCGGAAGGTCGACACCGCTTCTGCTCAGCATCGCAAGCGTCGAGCAGAAGACGACGGCGCGCTGCTGCATGAGCAGTGTGTCGAAACCAGGGATTTGGCGAAGCAGGGAGATCAAGGCCGCTTTTGCCTTGTCGCTGCGGGCTGCGACGCTGCCCGAACCGGCCAGAGCCATCCCTGCGAATGCCAAAAATATGCTGTGCCCGACGGCAATGCGCGACAGAGTGAACACCAGAGGCTCCGATGCGCGTGACGCGTTGCCGGTTTCGACAAGGGCTTGATCGAACTGTGGAACCACGACAATGAGCACAAAGAAGAAGACGCCGATCGCGGCAAGCAACAGAAGGCAGGGATAGGCAAGGGCTGCGGCCAGCCGATGGTTGAGCTCACTCTGGCGCCGCCGATCCTGGGCAATCACCTGCAGGGTTGCGTCGAGATTGCCGGCGACTTCCGCGACTTCCACCATTTTGACGTAGGTTCTCGGAAAGGCCTTGGGGTAAGCGGCAATCGCCTCGGCAAGACTGTGCCCTTTCGATATCACTTCCCAAATCGAATAGACGATGCTTGATAGCGCCCGGCGTTTGGTCGATTGATAGATGATCTGAAGAGCCCGATCCAAGGCGACGCTGCCGGAAAGCAGGGCCGCAAGATCCTCGGTCAGCGCAGTTACATCTTCGTATGACGGCGCACTGCCCGCGAGGATAGAGACGCGCCGTGCGGAACTGGACCGGTTCACCTCTTCTATGTCTATCAGCAGAAGCGATCTGCGCTCCAGCTCAGTCATCATCTCCGCGCTTGAAGCCGCGTCCAGATACCCCTCAAGTATGTGTCCGGACTGGTCGATAGCCCGATACCGGAAGCTCGGCATAACCATTCACCACCACCGGAGTTCTGCATACTGGCGGCCGCTCAACCCCGGTGATAAAGCCGGATCGAATACTAAGCCTAAGGTAATTATAAGAGAATGTCGGGATTCCTCAACAGAGGAACATTGCAAAACCGGAAACCGCAGCAAATCGTTCGATCTAAGTCGGAATAGTTATAAGACTAAGGTCTGGTCTAATTATTGTGATCACAAGTGTTGAGGCGTATTATTTGTAGAAATCCAGATCGGAGGACCATGAACTACATTTGATAGGGGCGGATTAAATGTACATCTCCAACGATGCGTCGCGGGCGCGACAGAGAGAAGCGCAGCTCGCACGGGAAAACCGTGCCGAGATTGCAAGAGCAATTAATCAGGAACAGGTGACACGTCGCGAGCTGTTGCGATGGGGCCTCTTCACCGCGAGCGGAATGCTCGCGATGAAAAACGGGCTCAGTCCTTTTGCGAAGAGCGCCTATGCGGCGGTCCCGACCGGCGCGCCGCGCACCCCGCTTTTCGGCGTCAAGAAATTCTCCCAACCCATGCATCGTCTGCACCTGCTCAACCCCGTGCCGATGACGCGGACGTCGCAGGGTCACGCTGCGTTTCCTGCACATCTGGCTGAACGGCCGGCGAAGCGTTTGTCCTATCACACCGACTTCTCGGCCGATCCGACAAACAGGCAATTCATCAATCCCAGAACCTACCGCGGCCCGATCGAGGGGCGCCCGCCGGGAGAGATCTTCGCGCACCAGCGCTGGGACGAGTACTTTCCCAAAGTGGGTTACATCATGAGGCTCGGCCAGATCACGCAAGGTGGCGGCGGATACTTCCACGACCATTTCCCGCTGCAGCAGGCAGACAGCGTCTGGTGCTATGGTAGCGGCAGGACCGGCGACTGCAGCCTGCCACCGTTCCTCATCAAGGGCCGCTACGGCGAACCCATCATCACGAGGGTCTACAACGACCTGCCCGTCAACAGGGCACAGAACAACGGCTTTGGGCGCAACGAGACCCAGCTTCACTTTCACAATGCGCACAATGGCGCGGAAAGCGATGGCGCGGCGAATGTGCACCATTTCCCAGGCACGTTTTACGATTATCGCTGGAGCACGACGCTTGCCAGACGTGACAAGATCAACACACAGGCCACCGATCGCCGGGCATCAGGCCCGGACGACAGCACCGGCCTGATCAACGTCCCGGGAGACTTCCGCGAACTGCAGGGAACGATGTGGGCGCATGATCACCGCTTCTTCTTTACCGCGGAGAACGTCTACAAGGGCAACCTTGGTGCGATCAACTACTACAGCGGCCCCGACCGCGGCAACGAAGAGCTTGCAGACGGGGTCAACCTGCGTCTACCCAGCGGCAAGCTTCTGGGTTGGGGCAACATCGACTTCGACGTCAACTTGGTCTTTTCCGATTGCGTATGCGACGCGTCGGGCCAACTCTTCTTCGATATTTTCGATACGGACGGGATGGTCGGCGACGTGCCGCTGGTCAATTTCGGCTATGCGCCATTCTTCGAAGTCCTGCCGCGAAAATATCGCTTCCGGATACTGAACGCCTGCATGTCGCGTTTCCTTAAGCTTGCCCTGGCTGATGCCAAAGGGAATCCTGTTCCGATCAAGTTCATCGCCAATGACGGGAACCTGGTGGTAGCACCCCTGACCCTGACCTCCCTTCCCGTCCAGGGCATGGCCGAACGCTACGATATCATCGTCGACTTTTCCGGCTTTCGGGTGGGCGACAGGATACGGGTCGTCAATCAAATCCTCCATGACGATGGTCGCGGGCCCAAAGAAGAACTCAGCCTGGCAAAGGCGATCAAGGGCGATACCAAGGATCCGGTCGTGGGGCCGATGCTTGAGTTTCGGGTGGTCGGCGCAGTCGAAAGCGTTGATGTGCCTGGCGTCATTCACCGCGCCACGGACCCGGATGTCAGCCGCGTTCCGCTCAAACTGACCGAACAGATACCCATCGTGACGCCAGTGCGCACAAGGGTCGTCGAGTTCGGTAGATCGGGAGAAGGCGATTCCCGCGGGCCGGACGGATGCACTCCTGATTGCGGCGAATATGTCAATTTCCCCTGGACCATTCGCATCAATGGCGAAACGTCGCATTCCATGAACGCCAACCGAATTTCCCTGCTGGTCCCTAAAGCCGGCGAGGTCGAGCATTGGACCTACAGGAACGGCGGCGGCGGCTGGGATCACCCTATCCATCTGCACTTCGAAGAGGGCGTCACCATTTCGCGGAAAGGTCTGAAGCTCGAAGCGACCGAGGCTTTCCAGCGAAAAGATGTCTGGCGGCTCGGTGAAAACGGCAGCGTTACCTTCCAGGTGCAGTTTGGTGAGTTCGGCGGGGCCTATGTCAATCATTGCCACAACACCATTCATGAGGACTTCGCAATGCTGGCGCGCATTCAATTGCTGACCGGCGTGGCCGGTTCGCCGCAAACCGCGGTGACCCCCACTCCAAACCCGACCCCGGACGGCGTCGTTTTCACCACCCCGGAGATCATGCCGGAAGGTGCGCCCAAAGGCTGGCGGGACAGTCAGCCGATACAGGCGGCGCAGCTCGCAGAAACCGTTACTCCTTAAAGGGTTGGCCGCACCGAAACCCGGTCAACCAGAAGACATTCGTTCCTGTTGCATCTGCTTGGCGCGTTGGCCGCGCCGGCATGCCCACCGCTTGGAGAAGCAGATGAAACGATGGTTTGCGGTCGTCGCGGCGATAACCGCGATCCTTCTGTTCAGTCCCGGCGGACCGGCGGCCAAGAGCTCGCGTTGGGGCAAGGACTATTTCCCGAATGTCGATGTCGTCACTCAGGATGGCGAAAGGGTTCGCTTCTATGACGACCTGATCAAGGATAGGATCGTCCTCATCAGCTTCATCTTCACCAGCTGCACGGACCTCTGCCCGCTGACGACAGCGCGTATTGCGCAGGTGGTTGACAGGTTGAGGGACGAAATCGGCAAGGACATTTTTGTCCTCTCGATCACCGTCGATCCCGAAAACGACACGCCGGAGAAACTGAAAACCTTCGCCGACGCCTTCTACAGTGGCCCTGGCTGGACGTTCATCACCGGGAAACCCGCCGACATTCGTGCCATCAATTCAAAGCTCGGCAATAAGAGCGATGTGGCGACCCAGCACCGCAATGAAATCGTTCTCGGCAACGACAGAACGGGGGAATGGACGCGAAACTCGCCGTTCGCAGACATCGAAAACCTCGAGCTTGCCATCCGGGACATGGACCCGGACTGGCGGGACCGCCGTCACGTTCCTCAGGATGCGCTGGCGGCAAACCATGACCCGCGAGACCTGACGATCGGCCGTGAGCCGGGCCAAGTTCTGTTCAAGAAGATCTGCGCACCTTGCCACACAGTCGGCGTAACCGACCACGTCGGCCCCGATCTGCTCGGTGTCACCGACCGTCGTGACCGGCTGTGGCTGTCGGAGATGATCATGAATCCGGCCGGACTGCGCGCAAACAAAGACCCGATCCTCACCGATCTCGACGCGAAATACAAAGGCGTCCGCATGCCAAATCTCGGCCTGTCGGCAAGCGACGCATCGGACCTCATCTCGTATCTGACCACCAGGACGGCGCAGATTAACGAATTGCGGGCCCAACCCGAGGAGCAGCATCTCCACCAAAGCACGGATGGCGCTGGCCACCAGCACAATTAATTCGGCAGGCCGGTGGCTGCAGAGAGCGCGAACGCCCACCCGCCACATCACCCGGTAGGCAGACGATGACGACGCACTGCCTTGCTAATCAAGCAGGGCCACGGCCTCCACTTCGAACAGCATGCCGTCGACGGCCAGTTTCGGTACCGGGATCAAGGTCTGAGCCGGCAGCGCCTCGCCGAACATTTCCTTGACGCCCTCGGTCAACACTCCAAGCTTGGACATATCATGGTCGACCACGAAGACCGTGAGCTTGGCAACCTGATCGGGCTGGGCGCCGAGCGCATCGAGGGCAGTGCGCAAATTTGCGTAGCTCTGCTTAACCTGAATAGCGAAGTCGGGCGACAAGGCTCCAGTGCTGTCTTGGCCTCCCTGCCCGGAGATATAGGCGACCCGGGCTTCGCGCGGCATGATCACGACCGTGCTGTAGCCGTTCGGTGTCGGGTCATAGAGCGTCTGTGGATTGACGATGGTCAGCTTGCGATCTTTCTCATTCGCTGGCGCCACCGTGGGAACTACCATGGTCATGCTGATTATCCCTCCGATAAGCACATGCTTCATTGTGCGTGACATGATTTTCTCCCGGCCTTGAGAACTGCGAGCAACGTACGCTCGCGGTCTGCAGGATTGAATTTCAGCTCGGCACAAGATTGACTCGTACGCCGTACGATTAGATTGCATCGTACGGCGTACGAGTCAATTGGTGAGTATCGACATACGTTGCATTGTCGGCTTAGAACGACGTTCTGATCAGCAGGGAAAGCCGATGGCAGCCAAACACAGCGACACCCGAGGCAAACGGTCTCAACGGCAGTATGTACCCGTCCAATCCGCGCAGCCCCCACACGCCGACCCGCCCCTCTCTCTGGAGCGGATCGTGACCACCGCGGTCGAGCTGTTGGACGCCGAAGGGGTCGACGGATTGAAGATGCGTCGGCTGGCCGATCGGCTCGGCGCGGGCGCGATGAGCCTGTACTGGCATGTCGGCAGCAAGGAGGAGGTCTTTGATCTGGCGCTCGACTTGGTGATTGAATACAGCGGACGACCGCAAGTGTTTGAGCCAGAAGATTGGCGCGATGAAGCTGTTCATTTGCTCCAGGACTGGCGGGCGAGCATGCTGCGCCATCCCTGGTCGGCGTCACTGCTCTCGCGCCGGGCGCTTGGCCCGAACATCCTCAATCGCCTGGAACTGCTTGGAAAGATCCTGTCGAGAGCCGGTGTAGCGGACGCAGATCTGAACGTCGCGATATGGTCGTTGTGGAACTATGTGATGGGCGCCACGATCACCCGCGCGAGCTTCGATCTCTCGGAAGACGACAGAACCGCCGCACAGCAGCGCATTACACGCCTGAGCGAACATTATCCGACGATCGAACGTTCTCGTCTGCTGCTGGACAGCGATTGGGACGGCGCCTTCAGGAAAGGTCTCGACTTCCTGCTCGATGGGCTCGCACCTGGCCAAAAATCCTGCTCGCGGTGATGCCGCAACTGGGCAGGACCGCCACTTGCCTTCCCGATGGAGGCGAAGCAGCCGGATGTGTTATCCGGCGCCGTCATGACACAGCGCCATTTTGTTTTCTTTCGTTGTCTGCCTCCGGGGGCTTATGCCCAAGAGGTCAGGACGCCTGATTGACCTTCAGCTTCGCCTGCTCGAGCACCCAGTATTCCATATCGAACAGATCAGCTTCTCCAATCGGCGTGAAGCGGCCATAGGATTCGGCAGCATTGATCGCCCGTGTTGCCTGCTCGCACAGGTCCCCTGCGATCCGCGCGGCTTTGGCGTTTCCTCCAATTGCGAACATAGCTTCGCCGCGCACGACCACGACGCGTGGATAAGCATCCAACATGGTCTTTGCTATGGGCGTCAGGCCGGAATTCCGCTCGAAGTATGCGCGATATTCGGCTCGATAACGTTCGACGGCGGCCGCGATCTCGTCCGCATCCGCGTCTGGCTCGATGATCATCGGCCACGGTTTGATGCGGATGACGTGATCCGGCGTTACCGTACCTCTACGAGAAACGCTCTCGAGGTCGCCCCGCGACGCGTAGGTGCGAATGGCTGGCGTCGAGCGAAAGTCGACCGCAGCCGCATGTTCGAAGGGAGAGCCGGGACCAGCCAAGGCCTTGGCCAGTCGCGCCGTCAGGCCGGCGTCAGCCACGCGATCATTTGGCTGGGGGCCCGTCAGCACAACCTCTTTTCGGGCGAGCTCCTGTTCCGCGATATCGACGAATTCGATCATCAGTTCGTAGGATGCGCGAGCCGTACCGGCGAATGTGAACAGGCCATGGTTTTCGAGCCAGAGGCCTTCGCAATCCGGTTGCGCCTGAAAGATACGATCTGCTTCGATAGACAAGTCAAAGCCCGGCATCACATATGGCACATAGGCGACCCGGCCGCTGTAGATGCGTGCAACGGTATCGCGCATTTCGGGTTGATCCGCCAGAGCGAGGATCGCGGTCGCGTGCGTATGGTCAACGAAGTCGTGGGGTATGAAGGCATGCAAGAGCGCCTCCACCGAAGGATTGGGTGCGCTGGCATCCAGCAGATTGGCGCGCAGCAACGCGACCATATCAGGGTCGGAAAGCCTCGGCCCGTCGCGCGCGGCCAGAAGCTCCGGCAGCCGCACCGCCGGCAAGCCTGGCGCCTCGATGGTGTCGAGATCCCAGCCGCTGCCTTTGATATGCATGAGCGCCGAGCCATCCTCGCCTGTTACCTTGACCGAGGTGTTGCCTCCGCCGTGCAGCACTAGGTCCGGATCGCCACCGATGATGCGCGACGTATAGATGCGCAGCCCCAACGCTTCGCTATGGCCGGCTGCCCCTGCGGCCTCAACGTAGCGGTCGGCTTCGATATCGTTCCAGCGGCTTTTCATGATGGTTTTCCATTTTTTCAGCAATTGAGAACGGGCGGCCAATCGCAGGCCGCCCGGTATGGTGTGTTCAGGATCAGAAGTCGAAATTGCCGATGTTGTCCTTGGTGAAGACGGTACGCTCGGGCAGGAGCACGATACCGTTGCCTTCGGCCTCGTAGTCGTAGCCCTGCACCTTGTTGGCCGACACTTCGACCGTGCCGACGCCTGGAACTTCCAGCTTGTCGCCGACCTTCATCGGGCCGTTCTTCAAGACGTGGTCGGCGACAAAGACCGAGATCTTGCCCTGCTGGGTCACATCCCAGAGGCCGAACCGCTTGATCGTGCCGCGCTCGATATAGGGACGCATGACATTGGGCGTCGAGAATCCGACGATGGTGACGCCGTCGGCCCGCTTCAGGTTTTCGGCTGCCTGGGCAGCGGCTGGCAAAGCGTTGGCGTCGGGCGCGATGATCGCGTCGAGATCCGGGTACGTCTGCAGGATGCTTTCGGCCGTCTGCAGCGACTTCTGCGCATCGTTATAGCCATACTGCGTGGTGACGATCTCCCAGCCGGGATGCTCCTTAGCGATCTTCGCCTTGGCAGCTTCCGCCCATGCATTCTGGTCGGTGACGGTCGGGCTCGAGTAGAAGAAGGCAACCTTCGCCTTTTCCTTCTTCACGCCTTCGCCGGCCATGTCGACGAGCAGGCTGCCAAGCTGTTCGGGCGTGCCCTGGTTGATGTAGTAGCTCCGGCAATCCGGATTGACGTCGCTGTCCCACGTCATCACCAGCACACCGCGCTCCATCGCACGCTTCAGCGCCGGGCAAAGTCCATCCGGCGAAACGGACGAAACGATGATGGCGTTGTACCCTTGATTGACGTAGTTGTTGATGAACTGCACCTGCCCTGAGACGCTCGGCTCGGTCGGACCATCGTAGGTCACCTTGGCGCCGACTTCTTCGCCGGCTTTCACCGCTCCGGCTCCGCCGCTGGTGAAGAAACCGACCCCGACCAGCTTGGGGATGAAGGCGATCTGGGATTCGGCCTGTGCCGTTCCGGACGCGAGCATGGTGCCGGCAAGAAGGCTGGCCGCAAGGGCAGCGGTCTTAATCATTGTGTTGGTCATTTTCTTTCTCCTCCTGAAGTAATTGCCGCCCGGCCCTTCTGCTGCCTGGCAACGGCGACGAAATCGGCAAGCAAAGCGCTTCCGTGGCGCAATGCGACCGCTATAACCAGCAACCCTCCCGAAAGTGCGCTGGAAATCTGGCTTGAAACACCGCTCGCCTGCAGGCCCTGCTGCAGGTAGCCGATGACGAATGTGGCAATCAGCGTTCCGAGAATGGAACCTTGGCCGCCGTAGATGGATGCACCTCCAAGCACCGCCGCGGTGACAGCCGGCAGCAATGTCGCAGCGCCGAGATCGACGCGCGCCGAACCGAAATAGGCGGACATCACAAGCCCTGCTATCGCCGCACAGAGCCCGGTGACGACGTAGGTGATGGTCTGAACGGTGGCGACTGGAATACCGGCGAACCGAGCCGCACTCTCCGACTGTCCGACAAGAAACACGACACGGCCGAAGCGCGTGAAATGCAACAGGACGACGAGAACGAAGGCGAGCCCGAGAAACACGACAAGCGTTGCAGGCAAGCCGAACAACTGCGCGTAACCGAAGCCATTGAAGGCTTCCGGAAAGTTGCCGATCCCCTCATAGCCGCCAGCCCCGACAAGGCCCGAGGCGACGGTCGCCGTTCCCTGAAAGAGATAGAGGCTGCCGAGTGTAACGACGAGCGGCTGAATCTTCGACAGGTGAATAACGGTAGCGTTGAAGAGACCGCACAGCGCACCGGTCGCAAGCGCCAGCAGGATCGATAGCGGCAGCGGTACGGCGTAGAATGTTGCGACCCCGAATACGATGGCCGCAAGGCCGATTGCCGACGCGAAGGACACATCGATGCCGCCCGCAATGATCACCAAGGTCAGCGGCAAGGCGACGATGCCGATCTGGACGAAATCCGAGGTGCCGTAGATCAGGTTCGCGGGATTGAGGAACCGCGGGTTGATGAGGCCGAAGATTGCAAGCTCCGCCAAAAGCATGGCGAGCAACGCGGTCTCCCAGCGGAAGATCAACTTTTTCATCGGCTCGCCTCCGCGATCCTGGTTGTTGAAGACGTGGCATCGGGAACGGGCGCACGATCATGGATGGCGTAGCGGCGCGCACGAATGCGCCGCTCGATCAGTTGACGGATGCGGCCGTCGAGCAGGAGCACCGAGAGCAACAGCGCGCCGGCAATGAAATCGTTCCAGTAGGCCGGGATCTTCAGGAAGACGAGTGCGCTGTCGATCGAGGTGATGAAGATCACCGCGGCGACAACGCCTGCGACCGAGCCGGTGCCACCGAGAAGACTGACGCCACCAAGAACATTGACCGCGATCGCCTTGAGTTCGATGCCGTTGCCCGCCTGGTTCGGGATGAAGCCGATCTGGGCAGCAAAGACGATGCCGGCCAGCGCCGCGCAAGTTCCTGCGGCAACGAAAGCCGCGAATTGCACCCGCCGGACCGGCACGCCGAGGTGGTGCGCTGCCGCCTTGTTGTCGCCGACCGCATAGAAGAAGCGACCGAAACGCGTCTTGCGCAGGAACAGCCAGAGGGTGACGATCAATAGAACGACGACGACCGTCAGCGCTGAAAAGCCGAAGCCGAGATTGGTGGATAGGGCCTTCAAGTCTTGCGGCAGATCCTCGATCCAGCGTCCGCCGGTCATCACCAACATGATGCCGCGGTAGAGGCCGAGCGTCCCAAGCGTGGCGACGATCGACGGTATGCCGAGATAGGCGACCATCAGCCCGTTGAACGCACCGGCCAGGGCGCCGGTGAGCAGGCAAAGCACGATCGCGAGCGGCAGGCCGACCCCCGCGTTCAACAGCAGCCCAAGCACGGCGGCACTCAGGCCGAGCACCGAGCCGCTGGATACATCGATGTTGCGCGTCAGGATCACGACCATGGTGCCGAGCGAAATCAGCATCAGCACCAGGCTGCTCGACAGCACGGTCGAGAGTGTCGCGCCGGAGAGGTAACCCGGCGCCGCCGCGCCAATTGCGGCGTAGGCAAGGGTCAGGATGAGGACGAGCGTGACAACGCGGTTGCGGGCAAAGAGATCAAGCATGATTGGGCTCCGAGGCGCCGAAGGCCAGTCTGGCGATTGCATCGACGCTGATCGCGTCCGAAAGTTGGCCGCCGTCCCGGCCAAAGGCCATGACCTGTACGCGATCGGCCAATTGCTCGATCTCGTCGAAGTCGGAGGATATGAGGACGATGGCGACGCCTTTGCCGGCAAGCGTGCGGATCAGCGCGTAGATGTCATTTCGGGCGGCAACGTCGACCCCGCGCGTCGGCTCGTCGAGGATCAGTACCTTCGGTCCCGCCGACAGGCACTTTGCCATGAGGACCTTCTGCTGATTGCCCCCGGAAAGCCCCCGGGCCGACTGCCCGGCGCCGGTGCATTTTATGCCCATGCTGTCGCGAAAGCCGTCGAAGATTCGGCGCTCGGTTCCCGACCGCAGGAAAAACGGCAGGCGATGGATCAGATAGGACGAGACATTCCAATAGAGCGGTGCTTCGAGGAATAGGCCGTTCTGCTGGCGGTCTTCCGGCAGATAGACGAGGCCATGATCGATGCACGACCTTGGCGACCGGCTTTTCAGTTCCTTGCCTTCCAAGTGCACACTGCCGGCACTTTGTTTGCGCAGGCCGAAAAGTGTCTCTGCAAACTCCGTGCGTCCGGCACCAACGACACCGGCAAGGCCGAGGATTTCCCCCGCCCTGACATCGAGGTCGATATCGGCAAAGCCCTCTCCCGACAACCCCCGCACCGTGAGCCGCGGTTGACCGATCTGCGCCACCTTGCGCCCGGCCTTGGCGGTTCCGCCGTCGGCTGCAAGCTGTACGCGGCTCATCGCCTCGACGATCTCTGCGTCGGTATACTCGTCGAGCGGTCCCGAGAGCACGATGACGCCGTCCCGCAGCACACTGATGGTGCTGCAGATCTCCCGGATTTCCCGCAGCTTGTGCGAGATGAAGAAAATGCCGACGCCTTGGCCCTGCAGTTTGCGCACGCGCTCGAAAAGCGCGCTCGTCTCGAAGGGGGTCAGAGCCGAGGTCGGCTCGTCGAGGATAAGGACGCGCGCGTCCCGCACCAGGCCGCGCAAAATTTCGACGATCTGCCGCTCGGCAATCTCAAGCGAGGCAGCCTGTGCATCGAGATCCACGGCAACGGCAAGCTCGGCGACGAGTGTCTCGACGCGCGGCCGCAGCGAGCGCGGCGATGGCCTTAAGCCCAGACAGATATTTTCCAGCACCGTCTGGTTTGGCAGGATATGTGCTTCCTGCGGTACGAGATAGAGACCGAGATCCTGGGCGAGCGCCGGGGAGGCGTGCGTCAACGCCCGGCCGTTGATTTCGATGCGGCCGGAATTGGCGGGAATCACTCCGGACATGATCTTCATCAGACTGGATTTGCCGGCGCCGTTGCCTCCAAGCAGCGCGTGCACCTCTCCGGCTTCGAGGGCCAGTGACACGCCTTTGAGGACCGGCACCGCACCGTAGGATTTCCAGATGTCCTCTAGAAGGGCGACCCTCCCGGCCGCTTGTTCCTTCACCATTCCCCACCTGTTCAAATGTATTCATCTGCCATCATGTGATCATAACGACTGTATCCCGTCAATATGGTCATCAGCAGCAAAGCGAACAGAGATTGGCGGAAGTACTGGCATAATCGCAAATTTATGCGCAAAAACAGGCGGTTGGAAGGCGATGGATTTTTTCGGCCTCAATACCGTTGACGTATCAAATGTTTTCGCGATACTCAAATGATCAGGGCAACCCAAAGGAATGGGCCGCATGGCTTCGGACAATGGCGAGTGGAGTTACGCGGATGCGGACGAGGAGACCCTCACCCGCATTGCCTGGTACTACTACAACGACGGATTGACCCAGAACGAGATCGGCGAGCGGCTGAACATGTCGCGCATCAAGGTGTCTCGCCTTTTGGAAAGCGGCCGCCGTTCCGGCATTATCCAGGTGCGCATCAATTCACGCTATCAGGGATGCCTTACGCTCGAACGCGAGATCAAGGAACGCTACGGGCTGCTGGAGGCCTATGTCGTGCCGCAATTGCCCGACCAGGACCCGAGCGATCGCTTGGGTCAGGCGGCCGCGCAATTCCTCATGCAACGCCTGCAGCATGGCGACCTCCTGGCGGTGGGCTGGGGCGCCACCGTCAGCAACACCATTCAACGGCTCGGTCATCTCGCGAATGAACGCGATATCGGTCTCGTCAGCCTGACCGGCGGCGTCGGAACCTATGTGGACGGTATGCGCACGGCGAACTGGGGCAGCAGCGTCCATCTTGTCCCGGCCCCTCTTGTCGTCAGGGATCCGCAGGTTGCGAGCAACCTCTCCTCCGAACCGGCCGTTGCCAACCTGCTCGATATGGCGCTCAACGCCTCCTTTCAGCTCGTCGGCATCGGCGAACTTTCGCCGGCCTCGACGGTCGTGCGCTCCGGTTATGTCACTCCTGACGAAGTGGAGCCGCTGCGCCGCAAGGGTGCGGTCGGCGATATCCTTTGCCAGTTTTACAACGAACAGGGCGAGGTGCTCGATCTGCCGCTGCACGATCGCGTCATCGGGGTGAAGCTTGCGGCCCTGTCGCGCGCAGAGAAAGTCGTGGCCGCGGCAGGTGGCCTGCAAAAGTTGCAAGCCATCCATTCCGCCTTGCTGGGAAAGTTCGTCGGCATCCTCATCACCGATGAAACGACCGCCGCCGGACTGATCGAGATCAAGGACTGAGCATTACAATGAATGCAAGATATCTCCTCGCCGTTGACGCCGGCACGGGCAGCGGACGCGCCGTCCTCTTCGACCACAACGGCAATCAAATCGCCAGCGCCCAGCATGAGTGGTGGCACAAGCCCGATCCGCGCTTTGCCGGCTCGATGGATTTCGATGTTGAAGGCAACTGGGCCCTTTTGGCGCGGGCGATCCGGCGCGTCATTGCCGATGCGGGGATTCGGGCAACCGACATCGCAGCCGTCAGTGCCACCAGCATGCGCGAGGCCATTGTCGCCTATGATCGCGACGGCCAGGAGATCTGGGCCTGCGCCAATGTCGACAGTCGCGCCAACAATGAGGTGCGCGACCTGAAGCAGGATTTCCCGCAGCTTGAGGCGGAACTCTATGCTCAATCCGGACAGACCTTTGCGCTCGGCGCCCTTCCCCGTCTGCTCTGGCTGAAACGTAACCTTCCTGATGTCTATGATCGTGTGCATCGTGTCAGCATGCTTTCAGACTGGGTGCTCGCCCGGCTTTCGGGCGTGATCGCCAGCGATCCTTCCAATGGCGGCACGACGGGCCTCTACAGCCTTACGGCACGCAACTGGCTGCCGGATGCCATGGCGAGAGCCGGCATTCGCCACGATATCTTCCCGCCGAGCGCCGAGCCGGGGACCGTGATCGGTGACGTGACGGCGAAGGCAGCCGATGAAACCGGGCTTGCAGCAGGTACACCGGTGGTGATGGGCGGCGGCGACTGCCAGATCGGCGCGGCCGGTCTCGGCGTCGTCAACGAAGGTGATTGCGCCGTGCTCGGCGGCACTTTCTGGCAGCAGGTAGTCAATGTGGCGCCATCCGTTACGGATCCGTCGATGGATCTGCGCATCAACCCGCATGTCGTGACGGGTCTCAACCAGGCCGAGGCCATCAGCTTCTTCGTCGGCATCGTCATGCGCTGGTTCCGCGACAGCTTCGGCGCAGAGGAAATCGCCGCTGCCGGCAGCGGTGGCGACGCCTATCGTTTGCTGGAGCAGAAGGCGGCGCTTGTTCCCCCAGGCGCCTACGGCATTATCCCTGTGTTCTCGGACGTGATGCACTATGGAAAATGGTATCACGCGGCCCCGTCACTGCTGAACCTCTCCATCGACCCGGAGAAATCCGGCAAGGCAGCAATCTTTCGCGCCCTGCAGGAAAACGCGGCCATCGTCGCGGCCCGCAACCTCGCCGCCATTTTCAAGCTTTCCGGCAAGTCGCCTGAAAAGATCGTCTTTGCGGCCGGCGCCTCCAAGTCCGCCCATTGGTCTCAGATTCTTTCGGATGCAACCGGACTGCCGGTTGTCACGCCTGTGGTCAAGGAAGCGACGGCTCTCGGCTGTGCGGCCGCAGCGGCAATCGGTGTCGGGCTCCACCGCGACTTCGTCGAGGCTGCCGAAAGCTGGGTTCGTTGGGACCGGCATTTCGAACCCAATCTCGAACACAAGGCGATCTACGATAACGCTGGCGAGCGTTGGGCCCGTGCCTACGCTCTTCAGCGTCAATTGGTCGATGAGGGCGTCACCACGGCCATGTGGAAGGCTCCCGGTCTGTAAACCCTTTCATCGCACGCACCAGCGTGCCGCTCTAACGTTACCAAGGAATACGACATGCTCATTCAGATGGTCAGCATCAACGTCAAGGAAGGCCATGCCGCCGAATTTCTCGAGGCCTTTCGGATCAATTACGAAGGTACGCGCAAAGAGCCGGGCAACCTGCGTTTCGACGTCCTACGCGACCCGCAGGACGAAAACACCTTTCTGATCTACGAAGTCTTTCAATCTGCAGAGGCCCTGGAAGACCATCGCAAGACTGAGCACTACAAGGAATGCGTCCGCATTATTGATCCCATTCTGGCTGGTCCGCGGACCAAGCTTTACTATAACGCCGAGATGGCAGACTTTCTCTAAAACGCCCGTGCGTTCGACGCCGCGAAGGTCGACCCGATGGCGCCCGCAAGAAGGGCGGCGCGGTATCCGGTGTATAGCGTCGTCGCGCCACAACCTGTGTCGCTGCGCACGATGGCTGAAAGCGATGCGTCGGCCTAGTTCGGGGCGATCGCCCTCACGCCGGCAGGGCTGAGGCGACCGCATCGCCAGACGCCATAAGCGTCGTGTGTGTCCCAGTCGTAGTAGAACGCGGCCATCAATTGCCCCGACGACATCAAGGCTTGAAACACGGACCGCGTCGCCGCAATTGCGTCGGCGCGGTTTCGGTCGTCGAACGGGCATGAGCGGGCGGCGTTTGCCACCCCCCATTCGGTGACCCAGCAGGGCTTTCCCCTATCTCCGGCCGTACAGAAACGAAGGAGTTCGCGGATATAATTGGCAAGCTTCGGCCCCGCCTTGCGTCCCGGATAGACGTGAATGCCATAGGCGTCGACATACCTGTCGAGCCCGAGCGATTTCAGGAGTGCGATCACGTCTTCCGGGTCGAGGCGCTCCATGCCCTTTTGGTCGGACTCCCCGGCATTCATGTCCGAAAGGCCGGCGGAGACGACCACCGCGTTCCTGCTGAAGATCGTCGCCTTCAACTCCTGCCTCGTCATTCTGGCAATCTCGACATAGATCGCCAATCCACGCTCGAAAGCTTCGCGGTTGCGGATATCGGGCACGCGGCGCGGCGTAACGGCGCCGGGTTCGCGAAACACGATGAGGTCGCCATTGTAGGCGCTGTAGTTGATTTCGTTGCCAGGTTCGACCGCCACGAGCGGGACGCCGGCATCGTCCATTCGGCGAAGTGCCGCCTTGAGGTTTTCCCGATATCTCTCCAAATCGATATCGGAAAGGCGACGTATGTCCCAGATCCGCCCGTAACCCGTTCGGGCGTCAACATCGTCGGCATAAAAATCGGGGTTCGTTAGCTGGATTTCCAGCAGGATTTTCAGCCCGAGGCCATGAGCGATCTCGACGGCGTCGATGCTCCTGGCGACCGGGGCCGACAGGGACAGCCGCACATGCGTTGCACCACTCGCGGCGATCTCACCCAGGACTTTCCTCTGCTCATCCGGTGTCAGCCAGGCGAGATTGACCCTGTTGATCCCGAAGATGCCGGTGGCGTTTCGATCCCGTTCGATCGCCGTGACAGGTTCGATGGCAAAAAGCGAAAGCAGCGCGCAAAGAAGGACTCTGCGCGCTACGGCAGTCCACACCCAGCGCTCAGATCCCAATCTGGCCGAGCACATTTCTGAAGTTGGCTTCACAGGCGCTGTAACGGTCGATCGCCGCCTCTGCGTCGATCGTGGAGAGGAAATTCGAGAGATAGGTGCGCTTGTCCGCTTCGCGGTTCCAGGTCGCCGCCTCGATATAGGGGAAGCCGATGAACTCCAGCATTTCACGCATGCGGTCGTCCACGGCGATCATCAGTGCGGGAACACCCGCCTGCATGCCGATGATGCAACCATGGAACCTGCGGCCGAAGCACATGTCCCTGCTCGTGGTCCAGGTGCGCCACTGGTTGGTGTCGAAGAAGGCGATCAGCTCGTGCTCGCGCTGCCACTTTTCCTTGTGCTTGTATTGCGTCGCTCCGGTAATGCGTCCGCGGGCGCGATCGTAGACCGGCGTAGCATCGTCACCCGGCAGTTCCAGATTGTAGGCGATGACTTCATCCTGGACGACGTAGCTCGCAACGGATTTCGGGCCTAGCAGTGCGTGGGCGTCGACGATCGTGTCGGCGACGCTGCCGAGATAACCGCCGAAGGCGATATTCTGCGCATCAGCCAATGCTGGATTGGCGAGTGCCATCAGCGACCGGACCATTTGATCGGGTGCGAAGTAGAGCGAGGGGCAGCCGGTCGGCTTGACGAATTTCATTCCCTGCTCTTTCAGGAACTCCGCGGTAAAATAGCCCCGTGTCAGGAAGTAGCTTTCCCTGTTCCTGAGAACATCGAGGAACTTGAGCGTTCCGGCCGGCAGCAGTTCCTTGAGGCCTTCCTTGCGCTGGATGCCGATGCCCATCACCACCACGGGCATCTTCAGCTTGGCGAATACCTCGGCCTCGAGATCGGCGGAATATCCGGGCCGCAAGAGGTTGGCGGACGCAAAGACGCAGATGTCGAATTCGCGGTTGGCTTGTTCGTAAAGATCGTCCGAAGCACGGTTGTTGACGAGGTGCCAGAACGGAACATAGGTGACATCGTGCCCTCGCAGGCTCTGGGCAGCTCCCTCGCCGATCAGGTAATTGCCGGTGTTGGCAATTTTCCTCACCTGGGAGAGGAAGTCTTTCTTTGCCGTCACCTCGTCAAAATACGGGCGATGATGCACCGTCAGACCCGAAACCGAGCCGATCGTGCGCTGCAGATACGAGGGAATCCCAGTAAGTAAGATACGCATAACTGTCCTTTGAACGAGCCCTTGGGAGGATGCCGGGTGCAGCCAGAGCGTTTCCGGCATGAACGGAGGCCGCCCAGAACGCTCTGGCTGTCTGTTTGCAAGCACGTCCTGGCGAAAAGACCGGGACGCAGCTGGACCGGAATTGCTCTACTGACCGATGCCGATTTCCCGCAGCGTCGAACGGAACGCCCGTTCGCGATCGGAATATCTGTCGACGAGTTCTGAGGCATTGAGCTTCTTCAGGTGGCCGGCGACGAAGTCGCTGCGATCGTCGGCGCTGTCGATCTCGTTGATATCGACCGCCGGCAATCCGGTGTAGCCGAGCATTTCGCGCATCCGGTCGTCCACTGCCACCATCAGGCTCGGGACGCCTGCCTGCATGGCAATGATCGAGCCGTGGAAGCGGCGGCCCAGGTTGAAATCCATCGACGACGCCCAGGCCCTCCACTGGTTGGTGTCAAAGAAGGTGCGCACCTGGAACGGCTTGCCGAGCCTGTCGGCGCCGGGATAGGCGAGATTGCCGACCATCGTGCCCGAGGCGGTGTCGTAGACCCGTCCCTCTCCATTGGGCTCGACACTCATGTCGAAATGGAGAAACTCATCCTGAACCACGTATTGCGGGACGCTGTCGCCGCCGGGCAGAGCCTTGGCATCGAGCACCGTATCCTGGTTGCCGCCGAGGTAGCCGGAAAAAATCGTGCGTGCCTTGGAGACGTCGACCTCGGGCAGTTTCTTGAGCGATTTTCGCATATTGTCCGGCATGAAGTAGACAGATGGGCAGCCCGTCGGCCGCACGAACTTGAAGCCCTGGTCCTTGAGAAAACCTTCGGTCTCGAAGCCGCGCGTCAGGAAGAAGTGCTCCCGCTCCTTGAGGATGGCAAGGAGCCGTTTGGTACCCTCCGGCAGATTGTTCTCCAGGTCCTTGCGGTTCTGTTGTCCGATGCCGAGCATGACGATCGGCATCTTGAGCTTCTCGAGCACGTCCGCTTCAGCGTCGGCCGACAGGCCCTTGCGCAACAGATTGGCGCAGGTGAAGACGCAGATATCGAAGTTGGCGTTGAACTCGTCGAGGCCGACGCCATTCTTGGCGCAATTGTAGAGATGCCAGAACGGCACATGCTTGGCGTGGGGTGAAAGCGCCCTGAGCGCACCTTCGCCGATGAGGTAGTTGCCGGTGTTGCTGATATTGCGCAGCTCCTGCAGAAATTCCTCTTTCGTCTCCGGTTGTTTCTGGCGCTCCGCATAGGAGACGGACAAACCGTGAGCGCCATTCACGAGGCGCGTATAGTGACCGGGAATACCCGTCACGAGAATCCTTGCAGGCATGCAATCGACCTTTCTGCTTAAAAGAAGGCGTGGGCTCAACCAACCGCCCGGATGCCGGCGTCAACCGCCGGGTCCGAGGGAAAGACGGCGGTTCTTGCCTGGGACGAGTTGTCGACCCAGGTGTCGCACCACGCGAGAAACTGCGAAAACGAGGATGTCCACGAACGACGGGCTGCAGTCTTGATGCAACCTTCAATCAGCGGAGCAAGTTGGTCCGGGTTGCGAGCAACCTTTTCGATAACGTCGGCCATCGATCGGACGACTTCGGGATCGGCCGCCGCATGGATCAGCACGCCGTCTTCGCCATCGACGATCAGTTCATCGACGGCGCCAACCGACGTGGCGATCGGCACGCATCCGAGCTGCTGCGCCTCGGCGATGACGAGCGGAGCCCCTTCCCAGCGCGAGGGCATGACGAGCACATCCGCCCAGGACAGCGCCTTGATGAGTTCCTTGCTCGCAAAGGCCGGCGGGCGGACGTCGACCGAGAGATCCTTCAGTCGCTCCGTCCAGGAGGCGCTGGTATCGGCGAGAATTTCCCCGCCGATGGCGCGCGCTTCGAACCGAACATTCCTTGCGCGCAGCTCAGACAGGGTCGCGGCCAGCCGATCGATGCCCTTCTGCCGGTCGAGACGACCCAGATAGAGCACGCGCAACGGCGCGTCGCCGCGCGGCTGTCTCCTAGTTGAGAAGACTTCCGTCTGAACCTTTGGCGGCACAGAAAAGCCCGCGCTGTTTGCGACGGCGAAGACCTTTGCGTGTGGCACGCCGAAACTGTGCAGGTAAGTCTTGAGCTGCTCCGAGCAAGTCAGAAACGCGTCGTAGCAATGCTCGTGGGCGATCGCGGCAAAAGGCTGGCCCGCGGGACGCTTGAACGCCGTGTTGTCGACGACGTGTAGGTAACATGCGGTACGCGTCCCCTCGGAGCGCAGCCGCGCGATGAGGGGGTGGACGGCCATGACATGGTTGTTGATCACCAGGTCGAAACCTGAAAGCTGGCCCTTCAAAGCTTGCCAGTCGACCCCGTGCTCTTCAGCGATGAAGTCCTGGCCGAGGAAGGAGCCCGACCCACCCCATGCGGGAACGCCGAGATCCCAGAAGTGGATGTGATCAAAGCTCTGATCGAACTCGTCGATGACGTCCATCTTCGCGCTGCCGAGTACGAACAGATGCGTCTCGAAACCGGTGCGCTTCAGTTCGCGCGCAACGGCATAAACGACCTTCTCGGCGCCGCCGAAAGATGCGTTCGGCACCAGAAGTGCTGCGGTCCGCTTGCCGGCGCTGTGCCCGAGCGGCAGGACGGGCGAGCCACCGACTTCCCTGCGCAGTTCCCGATAGAGCTCGCCATAGGGAACCAGCCGCGAAGGCCGCCATGTCCAACGCTTGCCCGAGGTGTGACGCAACGGGCTTGAGGCAATCGCGTTGATGCAATTGACCATCATCTGCTGCGGCGTGATCAGCGATCGGCGCGGCAGGCTCTTGGGGAAGGGAAAGCGAACCTTCAGCAAAGTCACCGTCGGCCAGACCTGTTGGTTGCCGATCGATGCGAACCACTCCACCGCATTGTTCAGGATCACGTCCCTGACGAGCGGGGTCGGGACGAAAACGAGGTCGGCGGATCCTACATTTTGAGATCCTGCCGGCAGGGCAATCGCCTCGATGCCGCGCTTCGCGCCGTCATTGGCGAGTTGCACGAACAATGCGTTGGTGTTTTCGCTCAACCGCTCCAGGTGGGCGAGAATGTTCGGAAGCATGCGTGAGCGCAGCAGCAGATCGAAAGCCGAACCACTGCCCGCCACGAGAAAGGGGGGGAAGTGCACATTGTCTGGCTCGCCGACATTCGCCCAGAACGCCGGGATGATATCATCAAGGCGAAGCACGGTCGGTGATTTGCTCGGATCGGTAAACAACGAGATCGATGCATTTTCCGTGCGGGCGAAGAGATACCGGGGGGCCTCCTCATGCTCGAAATCCACGAGCATCGGCCGTCGGTAGAGCGCTTTGTGGCGTTTTCTGAGGTAGCTGACCGATGTGGCGCGTTCGCGGTTGGCTTCCTTGAATCGGCTTTCGGCGCGCAAGCGATATTCGAAGACCGTGTCGTGGCACGGGACCCCGACGAAGCCGTTCTCAATGCAGGACAACCAGAATTCCCAGTCTTCGAAGCCGTTCTGCCGGTCATCGCTGAAGCGCACGCCTGAGCGGAAAACGTCGATGGAGATCAGCGATCCCGTGTCGCAAATATTGTCCGTGATGCAATGCGCCAGCCGCGAGTATTGATTGCCGTAATGCGCGCGCCAGGATACGGAGAACGTGTCGATATTGGTATAGACCCAGCCACAGGCAGTATCGATGAGCTTTTGGTAAAGTGTTTCGATCGTGCGCGGAAGAACGCGGTTGTCGGCATCGAGGAAGTACACCGCCCGAGCCTCAGGCAGTTGCTCGACAATGAAGTCGATGGCGCGATTGCGGGCGCCACCCGGTCCCGCATTGCGGCCGAATATCACGTGAATGAACGGATGGGCCGCGGCGTAGAGCAACAGCTGGTCGAATGTCTCGTGGCAGGGGTCTCCATCGACCGAAACCACGATCGCAAGCCGGGATGTGCTGAGGTCGGACGCCAGTGCAGATTCGATGGCTTCCAGGACAAGCGCCGCATGACCGTAGAGCGGCATCGCGATAGCGATGAGATCAGCCTCCGGGTTACCGGACATTCAGGGCCTCCGTCGATTGCTTGACCAGTCGGAAGCTCGACACCTTGAGCCAGCAGAAATCGACGCTGTCACCCGCCGCCCGGCTGAGGATGATCAGATCCATCGGAACACGGATCGCTTCGTCCATCTGCATGGTGATGCTGATGGATTGCTGAGCACCGACCTCTCGCCAACCGCTGAACAGCGTCGAGGGTTTCACCGTGCCCTTGCGTGCGAGTTCGGCGACCTCCGCGCGGGCGTTCGAACTGGCCGGGCTCAAGAGAAAGCTGACGGCTGCCGGCGCGCCTTTGGGGTGATCGATAATGGCGCTTGCCGACAACGAGACCGTGCCAGGCTCGATGGCGCGATTGATCGTACCGGCCGAAATGCCGCTTGCCAGGGGATGACAGACGATTGCGTGTTCATGGTCGAGAAACCGGATGGTCTGGAAATCCGGGACGATTTGAGTGACGGAGACGTCCGCAATCTGGCTGAGCTTGTCCAGCCCAAGCCTGTAATCGACGGTGAATTGCCCTTCCAGCAAGCTGGTGGGAGCAATCATGTTCGCGGTGCTGGCAGGCTTGACCCCGGGTAAGCCCGTGAACACCCTGAACGCGAGCGGGCGCAGGTCGAGGTCAGGATGGGGATGTTCCGAGCGCGCCGAATATCGCTCGCTGGCGATATGATGACCAAGCGAAAGGGCAAGCGCGTCCGAGCCGCTGGCGGACACCCGCAGACGAAGGGTCCTTGCCGCGCCACCGCAGGCACGCGGCAGCGAAAAGAAATTCCAGCCGTTGACCAGGCCGACATAGGGAACGTTCCATTCCGCAATGCCTTCACCGCTTTCCAGATAGCTCAATGTAACGATCAGCTCGCCACTGCCCTTCGGCAATGCGTGGAGGTGAAGGGAAAAGCCGGCGACGCCGAGGCTTGAGACGGGCAGAAGTTGCTCAATGAACGCGCTGCTCAACAGCTGTCCCACGCCCTCGTCCTTCGGATCGGCAAAGGGATCGTGCGCAAAGACTTCGGCAACCGGCTCCCAGTTTCGGGCGTGGAAGGCGTCTTCCAAGAGACGATAGTTTTCAAAGAGCTCTTCACGCTCGCGCCGAAGCATTGCGAGCTCAGACGTGATCGACGACGTGTATCTGGCCAGACGACCGACGCCGTCTTCGACAAGTGCCCGCAGAAGGGCAGAGCTCTCCGCCACATTGACAGGATCAAGACGCAGGACCGCCAACTCCGGAACTGTGCGCAAGGCCGAGAGGCGCGCAAGCCCCTTCTTCAGATCCGCCTCTCCCTTTTCGGAAAATGCGACGGCAGCGATCGGAAAACTATCCTTCAGCATGTCGAAGGAGCTGTCATCAGATTCCAGGTAATCCACGAGATGGGCGATGTTGCTGCCCTGCAGGATCGCCCGATCGCGATCCGACGCCAGCAGCAGCTTCTTCAAACCGAGCCGTGGGCCCAAGGCGGATTGTCTTACTTCTTGCACGTAACGCCCTCAGAAGAAACGATAACGCATATCGGTGGAGTTCCGAATGGGCGACATCTATACTATCGAAACCATTCATCACACTGATTACGTAGCAGTGAATTTTGCGATGCACAACGACAAAATACATGACTTCCGCAGGAATAAACTTCACATATACTTCAATATTTGAAGTATTGACCGGTATTGCCGTTACGCCGCCGAACGACCTGTCATCGCCGCCATCAGCTCTCGCTGGCGCAGCAGGCAGTCCTCCAGGCGGAAGCGCCGCTCGACGGTTCTTCGCGCGGCCGCCCTCATGCTGATGGAGGCCTGTGGATTGCTCAGCGCTCCAAGCACTGCCTCGGCGAGGGCGTCGGCATCGAAGAAGGGCACAAGGATACCGTTGTGACCCGTACGGATCACTTCGCGAACCGGAGGCGTGTCGGAGCCAATGATCAAGGCGCCGCAGGCCATGGCTTCCAGCACAGACCAGGAAAGCACGAAGGGATAGGTCATGTAGACATGTGCCGCCGAGACCTGGAAAAGCTGACGAAGGATGTGATGCGGAACAACGCCCGGAAAGATGATGTTGTCCGCCGGCACGTCGACGGAGGCGAGCAGATGGGATTTCCATGAGCCGCCGCCAGGAGGAGGAGGTCCGTAGCTGGTGCCCTCCCCTCCGACAAAGACGAAAATCGTATCGGGACGTTTGCGCACGATTTGAGCGGCAGCCTGCAGCGCCTGGGGAAAGCCACGATAAGGTTCGAGATCGCGGGCGACAAAAGTGACGACCGGCGGATCGTTGGCCTTGAGCACGCGGCCGTCTGGGAGCCTGACCGAAGCCGCAGGGTTGGGACGAAACAGCGCCGTATCGATACCCTCGTGGCAGACGGCAATGCGCTCACGCGTATCGGCGGGATAGAGGCTTTTTTGCCATTCGGTCGGGCTGATGCCTCCATCCATTGATTCCAGCGACAGCAACTGTGCGACGTTGCGCAGCCGCAATCGCTTGCGCTCTTCGAGATCAGGCTGATCGTCGGCCGCAAAACCGATGTCGGCGCCGTGTGATCGATAGAAGAATTCGCAATATCCCAGGGCCGGAACGTGAGGCAGCGCATCCTTGACGAACATCATGCTGCCCCAACCGATGTGACCGACGACAATGTCGGGCGTCATGTCCTGCCGCGTCATTGCGTCGAGCGTTTCGGCGACCCGGTGTCCGATCCGGGTGTGGTGATCCGGCACAGCCATGTGTCGAGCAATCGCTGCGGAAGCCCTAGGGCCAGGCTCGGCCCGGTGGCGAATGACGCGAACGGATGGGATCTTCTGATCCACGGTTTCGGTGATCAGGCTGACGCTGTTGCCCGACCGAACCAGGTCAGCCGCCAACGCGGCGAACTGGCCGAAGCCGCGCCGATGAACAAATGCCACATGCATGCTATCTAATCCGCTACCTGAATGACGTGCACATTGGGTTCCGCCCGGTCACATGTCGTACCGTGACGCGCTGCCCCAGACGAGTTCGAGTTGATGCAGGGTCTGGAAGGCGGTCTCCAGGTTCTGACGATCCTGATGGCCGCGATTGAGTGCCCGCTCATAGGCCATCGCCGCGTCGCGCAAGTTCGCCCGAAGCATCCGGCCCTTTTCCGTCAGTTTGATGCGCGCCGAACGCTTGTCGCGCTGGGAGGCCACCCGGTCGATGTAGTCTCCATCTGCCAGCTGCTTCAGGTAGTACGACACGTTCGAGCCGACATAGTGCCCGCGATCCAGCAACTCGGCGACCGAAAGCTCGGCATCGCCGATCGCCAGCAGGACCATGGCCTGAGCCGGTCCGATGTCGTCGACACGCAGCTTGGTCAGCTCGGCGCGAACCAAGCCGGAAAATCGCCTGCTCACTCGTTCCATCAAGCGCGCAAGCTCGAAATAGGTCAGCTGTCGGCAATCGCTCGCCGCGTCCGCTTGATCTTGGGCTCCTACCGCCGCCGATGCCTGGTCCTCCTGCTGGAGCAACGACACATCTTTGATCCCCGTGGACGGATAGAGTACTCTTTCATTCATCCAACTCTCCATTTCAAAATTTACTTCAAATCTTGAAGTAAATTCAACTACTAAAACCCCCTCCCTGTGACCTTAAACTTGCATTACCTCTTACTTTCGTGCCACACATATCGAAGCAATACTATGCTTCACCCCAAATTAAAGCCAGACGTCCTCCACGGATGGCTTTAACGTTAACTTCAGGCAACCGCCCATGCGTGATACTGTTCGGAACGAGACGATAAGCAACGGTCAAATTTTAGGGGTTATGCGCCAGGACGAGATTATCAATCCAAGATTGCTAATATTGCAAGCCAAGCGTGTGTTTCTTTCCGTGTCACTTTACGCCGCATTGCTGAGTGTCTGCATAAGCCTGCTTCAGCTCACGATACCGCTGTTCATGCTGCAGATTCATGACAGGGTTCTCAACAGTCAGAGCTTCGATACGCTGACGATGCTGACCCTGCTCGCGATCAGCGCGTTGGTCGTCTATGGTGTCCTCGATCTGATCCGGGCCCTTGCATTTCAAGCAATGGGCAGCGCCATCGTGCGAAGGCTGAACGCCCCTGTTCTGGCATCGGCGGTCCAAGCCTCCGTGAATCAAGGGCTTTCGCGCGCGGCACAGTCCCTTCGCGACCTGTCGGAATTGCGTGGTTTTCTCACATCGTCAGCTGTGGTCGCGCCGCTCGACGCCGCCTGGTCGCCGATTTTTCTGGGGGCGCTGTTCCTGCTTCATCCACTGTTCGGGCTCGTTGGGGTTGTGTCAGTGGCGGTGCTCATATGTTGCGGGCTGGTTAATGACATGCTAACGCGCCAACTGACCAAGGAAGCCAACCAGGCGAATGTCGAAGCGGTTTCCAAGATCGCCGGCTCGCTCAGGCATGCCGAGGCGATCGAAGCGATGGGCATGCTGCCCGCACTTGCCAGGCGCTGGCGAACGCTGCAAATCCACGCGCTGGGTGCGCTCGAAGCCGGCGGAAGCAGAAGCAAGGCGATGACGTCGCTGACGCGCAGCCTGCGGTACTCGATCCAGGTCATCACGCTTGCAACAGGTGCGCTGCTGGTGCTTGATCAGGCGATCACCCCTGGCGCGATGATGGCTTCGAGCATCCTCGTCGGTCGGCTGCTCATACCCTTCGACACGATTATCGAAAACTGGCGCCAATGGGTGCTCGCCGTGGCCGGCTGGCGACGGATCGAGGCGGCGATCGGCGAAGACCTGGCGATCCGCCAGACGACGCCGACGCCCCATTCGGCCGGCGACATGATTGTGGATAAACTCGTCTACGCCGTCCCGGGCGTCGAGGTGCCGATCATCAAGGGCGTCTCCTTCTCGCTTTCCCCCGGCGAGGTGCTGGGCGTGGTCGGCCCGTCGGCCGCCGGAAAGTCGACGCTTGCCCGGCTGCTGGTCGGCATCTTAAGGCCGACGTCGGGGGGTGTCTTTCTCGACGGCCACAATACCTATCTGTGGGAGCGCGGGTCTTTCGGCGAGAAGGTCGGCTATCTGCCGCAATCGGTGTCTCTGCTGGAGGGCACGATCCGCGAAAACATCGCCAGAATGGACGATGGCGATCCTCACAAGGTCATCGAAGCGGCACGACTGGCGGAAGTCCACGAGATGATCGGTCGCCTGCCCCTCGGTTACGACACACCGGTCGGCGATGGTCACCTCACACTTTCCGGTGGACAGAGACAGCGCATTGCACTGGCGCGCTGCCTCTATAATCGCCCGCGTCTCGTCGTTCTCGACGAGCCGAATGCTAATCTCGATTCGCTGGGCGAGCGTGCTTTGGTTCGGGCGATCCAGCGCATGCGCGACCAGGGCGCCATCGTCATCATGATCGCCCATCGGCCATCGATCATGCAGGTCGCCGACAAGCTGCTCGTCCTTGAAAATGGCCGTATCAGTCAGTTCGGACCGCGAACGGACATCTTGACCGCCGTGCCAGCGCCTGGCGAAACCTTGCGCGAGGTTGCTTCCGCATGACCGAGAAAAACACGCTTCCGCTCCGTTCGCAGCCATCCGGGCTCGATCTCCGCTCTCCGGTAAAGTTAACCACCCGACCGGCGCCGACCCCATCCGAGGTCGACGAGGCGTATGCCGATCGCGCGCTTCGCCGCCTGATGGTTGCGGGGTTTGCAACGATTTTCGTATCCTTCGGCGGCTTCTTCACCTGGGCGGTATCGACAGAACTAAGCAGCGCGACGGTTGCCAACGGCAGCGTCATCGTCGATTCCAAGCGCAAGACGATCAGTCACTTCGAAGGCGGCGTCATGGGACGCCTGATGGTTCAGGAGGGCGAACAGGTCGCCGTGGGACAGCCGCTCATCTTGCTTGAAGACACCCGGGCGCGCTCCAACCTGAATGCACTCAACAGCCGTCGTATCGGCCTGATTGCAAGGCTCGCCAGGCTCAAGGCAGAGCAGGACGGCGCGGCAACGATCACCTTCCCGCAGAGTTTCGGCGATGCAGGCGGGGTCGCCGTGGATGAAGCGATCAAGGCGGAGAATGTCTTCTTCGACAAGCGGCACGAGGCCAAGTCCGGACGTGTCGACGTGCAGGCGAAAACGATCGAGGAATATGGCGAACAGACAAAATCGCTGTTCACCCAGGTCGAAGCGACCGATCGTCAGATCGCCCTCATCACTGAACAGCGCACGGCGATCGCCACGCTGGTCGAGAAAGGCTTCGTGCAACGCGCCAAGCTCATAGAGGTCGACACGCGGCTGAGCGAGCTCGCCCGAACACGCGGCGAACTGGCAGGCGACAAGGCGCGGGCGGAGAAGGCAAAGGCCGGCGCCCAGCTTGCCCTCATTGGTATCGATAGTGAGTTTCAATCGACGATTGCCGGAGAGATCACGACGGCGCGCATCGACCTGACGGACGTCGAAGAACAGATCATCGCTGCAAAGGATGTGCTGCGGCGCATGGAGATCCGCTCTCCGCAAGCGGGCGTGGTCAGCAATATCTGGCTGCGCACCCCTGGAAGCGCTGTTACGCCCGGCCAGCCGCTCCTGGAAATTGTCCCGGAAGACGAACCACTGGTCGTCGAATTGCGGGTGAACCCGCGGGACATCGACAGCATAGCGGTGGGCTCGCCGACGCAGATCAGGCTGACCGCCTACAATCAGCGCTCACGCCTGCCGTTCAATGGCGAGGTGACCTATGTTGCCGCGGACCAGTCGGTCGACGAGAAGTCGGGCGTCTCCTATTTCACCGCGCGCGCCAAGATCGATGCGACATCCCTTGCCGCAGATCCCGATGTACGACTTTATCCTGGCATGCCGGCGGAGGTGCTGATCGTGCACAAGGCGCGCCGTGCCATCGACTACCTCGTCTCTCCGCTGACAGAGAGCTTCAATCGCGCCTTCAGGGAAGATTGAATTACGCCCGCGACGACGAAGGATGCGGTAAAATGCTACAAATTTTGAACTAGTTTTTCTGTAAAATACCGACGTAGTTCACGCAAAATAAGTATACATTTACTCACGCACCAAATACCCATAAATAGTGACAACAACAACGTGAATATTTCACGATTTAATCATGGAATCTCGGTTGAAATATACTGCAGGCCGATGCACACTCCCGACGCATCAACATCGACCCGGTCGGTGGAAATGCGATTTATCCACCAAGAGGAGAGGCAGATGGCCACACTAGAAGGCGGCGCATACGACGACGCGCTGTTCGGCTCTCGCTTCAACGATTTCATCCACGCCCGAGCGGGTGATGATTTCGTGAGCGGCGGCAACGGACATGACATCATTTTCGGTGACGAAGGTGACGACCAGCTATTCGGCGGAAACGGCAACGATTCGCTGTTTGGCGGCGAAGGCGACGACGTTCTCTATGGCGAGAACGGCAACGACATCCTGACCGGCGGTTGGGGTGACGATCTCCTGTTCGGCGGTAACGGCAGCGACATTCTGCTCGGCGGCCAGGGCAACGACTTCCTGTCCGGCGGCAAAGGCAGCGACACGCTGTTCGGCGGTGATGGCAACGATATCCTCAACGGCGGCGCTGGTGATGACCTCCTGGTCGGTGGAGCCGGCAACGACGTCTTCGTCTTCGACGGCGGCGGCGGCAACGACGTCATTCTCGACTTCACACCCGGCGAAGATCTGCTGCAGATCTCCAAGGGCATCAACGGTCTCGACATCACCTCGCCTGACGACCTCGCCTCGCGCATCACCCAGGTCGGCGGCAATGTCATCATCGACCTCGGCCATGGCGATTCACTGACCCTGGTCAATGTCGACATCGACGACATTCACGCAAATCCCGAGAACTATTTCACGGTTCACTAAGCGTGGACAAGGCGTGCCCTGCATTCCTCCCGCAGGGCGCGCACTCCAAGAGGGATCGAATTTGCCGTTCAGCGACATCAAGCAGCCGAGTGCCGATTACCCGCGCGCAAAGACGTTCCGTCTGGGATCGGACCTGGCGGTTCTGATCTGGGATCTGCCGCCGGTATCGGTATCGCCAACCCAGACGCGGCCGGTGCTGACGATGGCAAAACCGTCCGTCCCGCTTGTCAGCGTCACGCTGTCACTCGCCGACGGACAGCAGCGAACGCTATGGGCCATGCGCACGGCAAGGGTGCCGATGCCGGCCGTCATTGCCACCGAACGCGGCGATAGCGTGGCTCCTGTCAACATCGAGCCGGCAAGCAACCTGCCTCCCCTCGACATGGAGCAGCTGTTTCTGGAGCTTGCACCGGAAGCGCGCATCCGGTTTCTCAACATCTTGCTGACGACCTGGCGAAGCGCATTCAAAGTTGCCGGAGATCCCTATTTCTGTCTGATCGTCGAAGACGCTCTCAATGCGTTGGCACCATTGCCTCGGCCGGCGCGCATAACCTGCGAACTTGGCCGCGGACGGTACTTGATCGAGACGACGATCAATGTGGAGTTTGACGACAAGCTTTCAATCTACGTCGCCGCTTCGGAAAGTGTCAGCCAGTTGCGACCCAAGGCCATCGTCCGGCGCCGCACGCGGGGAGCCTGGCAGACCTGCCACTTCATCGCCGAGATGCCGAACCTCAGCCCCCCTCTTAAGCTCGTGCTGTTCAGCAAGAACGGCGCCGCCATCAGGCAGCTTTCGGAGCGTGAAGCGCAATGTCCGAGCCTGACGCGTTGGTGGGCAGACAACCGCGAGGCAGTCGAACTACGCGAGCTGCTCGTTCAGCACCTTGCAACCTGGCCGAACGGCGGACCGGCCACCGCGATCGACCTGCAGATCCGCGCGCCCCTCAAAGAACGTCACGTCCAGAGAGCGGCACAACAGCCTTCCGGGCAAGTCGATCTGGCGCTCGCACTTTCGGACAGCCTGCTCGTCGGCGGCTGGTATCACGATCCGTCCTCCATGCTCGCCGGCATCGACTATCTGCAGGCGGATGGGAAAGCCGTGCCGCTCGACGGTAACATCTACGAATTTCCCGGATGGGCGCAGACGCAGGCAGACAAGTCGAAGACCGATGTGACAGGCTTCGTCGCCCGCCTCCCGCTTGATCAGCCGCTCGGCCCTCTGCTGCAGCCGCGGTTTCAGATGCGGTTCGCATCAGGGGCGGTGAAGCCCCTGATCCCGCCGCCGCAGCCCTTCGAACCGGCACTGCAGCGAAACCAGATCCTGCGCGCAGTGCCGCCGCAGCACGCGATTGACGATGCCTTTCGCACCATCCTCGCGCCGGCGCTCCGGGAAGTGGAGCAGCGTCTCGGAAAGACGGTCGAGGTGAAGCGGACGCGAGACTACGGCCTGCCGCAGCAGGCGCCGCTCGTTTCCATCGTCATCCCGCTGTACAAGGTCCTCGATTTTCTCCGTTTCCAGTTGTCGGGCATGGCTACCGATCCCTGGCTGATGGAAAATGCCGAACTGGTCTTCGTGCTCGATTCCCCGGAGATCCAGGACGAAACCGAGCATCTGCTCGGCGGGCTGCACCTCTTGCATGGCTTTCCCATGCGCCTCGTGGTGATGAACCGGAACGGCGGTTACGCGCGAGCCTGCAACACCGGCGCGCGCATGGCGCGCGGCTCCATGCTTGTCATGCTCAATTCCGATGTCGTCCCTTGCGATCCAGGCTGGGTGCAGACCCTGATAGCGCCGATCATGAGCGGAAATTTCGGCGCCGTCGGCCCAAGGCTGATCTTCGAAGACAGGTCTCTGCAGCATGCAGGCCTCTATTTCGGCCGCGACCAGCGCGGGATCTGGCTGAACCACCACTTCCATAAGGGCATGCCCAGCAACTACGTTCCGGCACAACTGGCTCGAACCGTTCCGGGCGTGACCGGTGCCTGCCTCGTCACATCGAGGGACATCTACGACAGCGTCGGCGGCTTCACCGAGGACTATATCATTGGCGACTATGAAGACAGCGACCTGTGCCTGAAGATCCGCCGCGCCGGCTTCGAGATCGGCTACGAGCCGTCGGCGTGTCTCTATCATTTCGAGCGCCAGTCGATCCGGCGCAGCCAGGACTATATGCGCGGCGTCGCCAGCCAATACAACTCCTGGCTCCACACCCAGCGCTGGGACGACGACATCGCCGCGCTGATGGCGCGCGATAATCGTTCGCCAGGCTCACCCCAGTCCGCATCCCCCGATGACCGCACACTTGAATGGACGAATGCATGATCGATGCCCTGCCGCGCGATGAAGTCGGTACGCCCCCGCCCCTTGACGACGCGCATCTTTCCTGGCTGACCGACAGCATTTCGCGCAACCGGTTCCTTCCGCAGCCGGATGCCAACAGCATTTTCGTCGGTGACGGCGATTTCCGGGCGATCGGCGCCGAGTTTCTCGGGCATTTTGTCCGGATGGGTGGCTTGCGGCCTCATCATCGCGTCCTCGATATCGGCTGCGGCATCGGCCGTATGGCCGTGCCGCTCACCCAGTATCTCGATGGCGAACGCGGCCGCTATGACGGCCTCGATCCTGTGGAGGGCGGTATCCGCTGGTGCAAGTCGTCTGTGACGCCCACCTACCCCAACTTCAGCTTCCAGCGCCTCGACATCGCCCATGACCTCTACAACCCCGCTGGGAAAATTAAAGGGCGTGAGCTGAAACTGCCGTTTGCCGACGGTCAGTTCGATTTCATCATCATGACTTCGGTCGTCACGCACCTGCCGGCAGACGAGGTCATGGCCTATCTGGCTGAAATCTTCCGGGTGCTGGCGCAGGGCGGCCGGTTGTTCATGACCGCGTTCATCGTCGACGACGTTGCCAACCGAAATGCCACGGGCCGGCGCGATCCGCGCCTTGCCTTTGCGCGCGCCGGCCAGGGCCCCTGCTGGTTCGTGCCGGATCAGCCGCCGCTGGCAGCGGTCGGCTTCGACGACGGATTTCTGGAGGGCGCTCTCGCTCGCACCGGTCTCTCGGTCGTGCTCAAATCCTTCGGCCATTGGCGTGCACCGGGCGGTACCCACTATCAGGACATTCTCGTGGGCGAGCGTCGACGGAGCCGCGTATGAGCAAACGCATTCTCGTGGTGGCGCACAATCATCCGGCGCTCCATCCCGGCGGCACGGAAGTGTTCGCGCACGACCTCTTCCGCGCCTACCAGCGCGCAGGACACGAGGCGCTGTTCCTGGGTGCGGTCAACCAGGTTCATCGCGAGGCAAGACCGGGCACGAGTTTCCAGGCCATTGGGCCAACGGGCGACGAAATCCTGCTGTGGGCCGGTCATTTCGATCGCTTTTTCATGAGCCAGATCGATCTCTACGGTTTCGTGCCCGATCTCACCGAATTGCTGCGCGAGTTCCAACCGGATGTGGTGCATCTCCACCATATCCTGCTGATGGGCGCCGAGTTTCCACATATCGTGCGCAGGACGCTGCCGGCATGCAAGATCGTCATGACGCTGCATGACTACTACCCCATCTGCCATCACGACGGCCTGATGGTGCGTACCGACAAGCGCGAACTCTGCCATGGCTCGAGCCCGGACCGATGCCATGCCTGTTTCAAGGACATCAAGCCGGATCGCTTCGCCCTGCGCGAACAACATCTCAAGGCGCTTTTGAACACGATTGACAGCTTTGTCGCACCGAGCGAGTTCCTGAAGCGTCGATATGTCGAATGGGGAATTGCCGAGAACCGTATCTCGGTCATCGCCAATGGTTTGCCGTCACGAGCATTCGAGACCAGCAAAGACAAATCCAAGGCCGGCCGGCCCACCTTCGGCTACTTCGGCAACCTCAACCCCTGGAAGGGAACCAAAGTGCTTTTGGAAGCGGCGCGTCAGCTGATCGGAGATGGCGTCGACTTCGAGCTGCGCGTCCATGGCGGCGCTCCGTTTCAGAGCCCCGAATTCATCGCCGACATCGAGCGCCTGTTCTCCGAAACGGCACCTCAGGTGCAGCGACGCGGATCTTATCGGCGGGAGGATGTTGCCGCCCTTATCGGCGCAGTTGACTGCACCGTCGTGCCCTCGATCTGGTGGGAGAATGCGCCGCTCGTGATCCAGGAAGCACAAGCGCAGGGCCGTCCGGTGATCGCCAGTAACATCGGCGGAATGGCCGAGCTTGTACGGAACGGCGTCAATGGCCTGACGGTGGCGCCAAACGATCCGCGCCAGCTTGCAGCGGCCATGCGCCAGATCATCGAAAAGCCGACGCTTCTGCGCCAACTGGCAGGCCGAGCCGTTCGACCTGACGACATCGACACGACCGCTGGGCGTTACCTCGCTCTTTTCAATCTCCAGCAGGTTCAGGCCGCATAAAGAGGATCCATGGCTCAAGTCGCAGAAAAACTCGATACGCCGCCGGAGAACGATGGCGCCAAGCCCGTCAACGGTCGCGTCGATGCCATCGATGGCGGACGTCTGTTCGGCTGGGCGTTCGACCCTGCTGCCCCGGATCAACGGCTGAAGGTCCGTGTCCTCCTCGATGGCGCACCGGTCGCCGAAGCAATTGCCGACCGCAATCGCCCGGATCTCAAGCGGAACGGGATCGGAGACGGCAAGCACGCTTTCGAGATCGCCCTTCCGGAGGCCGTGCAGAAACGCGGCCGCGACCTCGTCGTCATGGCTATGACGGGCGACGGCGCGGGCCAGCCTCTGCGCGTGCCGCAGGCAGACGAGCAAGCAGCCGAAGCGCTGATCGCCGCACCGTTGACCCGGGTGCTCGACAAGCTGGACGTTCTGATGGCTGCGCAGCGTCAGCTGCAGATTTCTCAGCGTTCCCTCCAGCGCGTACCGCAGATCGGTGCGGATGCGGCGGAGGCTGACGGTGCAGAAGACTCGAGCGCCGGCATCGAAGGTCTTCGTGCCGAGATGAGCCGGCGGCTTGACGAACTGGACGTGCACCTGTTGCGGATGGATGGCGTCGTGGCGGGCATGGAGAAGACACTCACCACTCTGCAGAAGCGGGCAAGCGGCGACATCAAGCCACTTGTGCTGCTCCTCTTCGTTCTAATGGGATTTGCAGCGGGCGCGCTGCTGAGCTTGCTGGCGAGATGATGATGCGGCAGGCAACGACAATCGACGAAAAGACCAGTGGCCCCATCGGCTCCCAGATCGCCGCTAAGCCGCCGCGCTTCGGAAAGGGCCGAGCCTTTTCCTGTCGGATCGATCCGGAAACCGTCCTGGTCCTTGGCAGCGGCCACCTGAGGGGCCATGCGGTTTCGGTCAGGGCTGATGGTGCGGCGACCTTGCGGGACAGCTCCATTGCGGCAAGCTGGGCCTTGTCGGCATCGACGCCTTCAGCGACACGCGGCTTCGCGGCGCTTCTGACGCAGCCAAAGCCCGACGTGCCCATCTCGATGATCGACGTTGACGACGGGCGCACGCGTGAGCGTTTCCTTGTCGCACCAAGGCCGATCTCGATCGAAGAGGCGGCAACCCTCATTGCGCAGACTGCTGCGTTAGAGACCCGCGCCATCATCAGTCGCCTCGCCGACCAATTCATGGCGCAGCCGACGAACCGCAGCAGGGTTTCTGCCGGACTTTCCCTGATCAGGGCGCTGCAGCCATCCGACGGCTTCATCGAACTGGTCGGCGAGACCCATGACGGCGTCATCGTCATCATGGGCTGGAGCCGCGCGTTCGTGCCCGGACGTTTCCAAGCCTATCTTGTTGCCGGCGCAACGACCGTTGCCGATTGTTTCGTTGCCAATTTTGCGCGACCCGATTTACCGGAGGGCGAACTGGGCTTCATTGCCGTTCTGGAGACAGACGGAAGGGTGCGCGCCGACACACTCAAAGGCATGATATACAATGCCGGTGGCAGCTGGCACCTGACGCCGGCCCATCCTCGCGTGCAGGTCAGCGCGCCCCTGGACACCCCTGACCATATCCGGTCCGTGCTGCTTGAAGCCCGGGCCACGCCGGAAGCCATGCTGCGCTTGCGGTCGGCAGCAAACGGCTTTACCGGCAAGGACACGGTATCGAGCCTTCCCTTCCCGGTTCGCATGGACCTAGATCGGGTTTTCGAGACCGATGGCGGCGACATGCTGATTTCCGGTTGGCTGCTTGACCCGGAAAACCACGTCACCGCGGTCAAGCTAAGGCGGTCCGGCACGGAGGCCAGGCTCGACGAAATGTGGACGCGTCTCGATCGGGCCGACGTTTCGCAAAGCTTCGCCGATCAACCCGCGTTCCGGTCGTCAATCAACAGCGACGACCAGGCCCATGGATTTGTCGCCCATGCCAAACTGTCTGGCGGCAAACTCGACGCCGCGCCATTTCTAGAGCTTACCTTGCGAGAAGGGCGCCGTGCCTTTCTGCCCCTGGTGCCCAAGCGGATGCCCGCCCGGACGGCCGCGCTCCAGCAATTGTCGCTGTTCGATGCCGCCAACTGGGCGCTGCCGGCGATTGTCGATGACCAGATCGTACCGCTGCTTTGCAACGCCGCCGTCGCCGCACCGCGCATGGAAGCGGTCGTCGACGTCGGAGTGTTCGACGAGAATACCGGCATTCCCATAATCGTCGGCTCCACCGTCGGCATGCCGGAAGTCGGCCCGCTTCTTGCGCTGCTCGCGCTCGATCCGCAGACGCACTGCGCTCCGATCGTGATCGTTGTCGGCAAGTCCGCTTTCCAAAGGGATCTCGTCCGGTTGCGACAGTTAGCGCGGTTTTACGGGCTCTCGGTCCGATTGGTCTGTGCCTCTGGAGCGCTGGATCGCTTCGATCTCTTGTCCGTTGGGGCAGAAGAGGTTTCAAGCGAGACAATCATAACGATGTCGGGGTCACTCATACCGGCGGCCAAGGGCTGGTACGGCGCATTGACGGCGGTCGGATTGGACCACATTGGAAGCGTGATTTCGCCGATGCTCGCCTATGACGACCGTTCGGTGAAATGGGCGGGATGCTGGCTTTCGGAGGGCGGCGATCAACTGCTGCTCGATCGGTATGCCGGTTATCCACTGATGGCGATTGCGGCCTTGCAATTGACGCGGGTCGACGTCGCGTCGCTCGAATGCTGCATCATGCCGCGCGCGGTATTGAGAGACGCGATGCGCGATTGCGGCGTTTATCTCGGCTCAACACAGAAGGCCCGCGAAATCGGCCTGAGGATCAACAAGGCGGGCATCCCGGCCTGGCTGCTGCCGTCGATCCAATTGCTCGGTTGCGACGAACCGTTGTCGGGAGAGCAGAACGGCAAGCTTGCCGCACTCGCCGAACGCATCGATGCGGAAATACTTAAGTCGCGGTGGCGGAACGGCCACGAGCCCCACCAATCACTTGACAGGATTTCCGCATGATGGGGCAAAAGCTTCGCGTCCTGGTAATCTCGCATGCGCATCCCTCGTTCTCGCTTGGGGGAGCGGAGGTCGCGTCGCACAACCTGCATCGCAGCCTGAACGCGATGGAAAATGTGGAATCCGTGTATCTCGCGGCTGCCTCCCCTCCGCTTCAACGCCACGCGTCATCAGCGCTCATGAGTGCGCGCTTGCCGCAGGAAGAAGTATTGTTCCACGCGGATGCCTATGATCACTTTCACCTGGCGAACGAGGACGTCGAAGCGATCGAACGCGATCTACTGCGCTTCGTGCGCGACGTCAGGCCGGATGTGGTTCATTTCCATCACGTTCTGGGGTTCGGTCTTGAAGCGCTCTACGCGGTACGGTCGGCTCTGCCGGACGCCGCAGTGCTTCTCACGCTTCACGAATTCGTGCCGATCTGCCACAACCATGGTCAGATGGTGAAGCGGCCGACAGGTCAGCTCTGCGAGCAGGCTTCGCCCACGGCCTGCAACAGCTGCTTTCCGGATATCCCAGCATCAAGGTTCCTGCGACGCGAGGCGCTCGTGCGCACCATGCTCCTCGACATGGTCGATGCATTCGTTTCGCCGAGCGCCTTTCTCGCCAAGCGCTACGCCGAGTGGGGTATCGATCGGCAACGTATTCGGGTCATCGAAAACGGGATCATGGGCAAGGAACCAGCCCCCGCCCGCGACGTTGCGAGAAGTGACGGGCGTCGCAATCGTTTCGCGTTCTTCGGCCAGATGACGCCGTTCAAGGGCGTGGACGTGCTGATTGATGCCGTGGGCCGGGTGCCGGACGAAGCATGGGGTGACGACGCCTATCTGATGATCTTCGGCGCCAATCTTGAGCGCCAGCCGGTCGATTTCCAGGAGCGGATGAAGTCGCTGATCGAGCGCGCCGGTCGCCGCGTGCGCTTCTATGGCAGCTACCAGAACGCGGAACTTCCAAAGCTCATGCGCTCCGTCGATTGGGTAGTCTTTCCTTCGATCTGGTGGGAGAACTCACCGGTCGTCATCCAGGAGGCGCTGCTCCACCGCCGGCCGATCATCTGCTCCGACATTGGCGGCATGGCCGAAAAAGTCCGCGATGGCGCCGATGGCCTGCATTTCCGCGCCGGCAATGGCCAGCACCTTGCCGACCGGATGGTCGAAGTCCTGAACGACGACACGGTTTGGGACCGTTTGCGCAGCACAATGCGGGCACCCTTCAGCGCCGAGGATTGTGCGCGCGAACACCTCGCCGTCTATCGCAGCCTCCTCAGCGAAAAGAACAGTGCCGCGCAACGCGACCGTCGCGTCGAGATGCGCGTCTCGTGACAGTTCCAATGACGGAATAAGCTTTTGGCACGCATATTGGTCATGATCCCTGCCGGCGAAGTCTACGCACATGACAACGTTCGCTGGTACCAACATCAAGACATCCAGTCTCACATCAACAGCTACCACAATATGGGAGATGCGTTCGTTTTCGATTCGTCGCTCAAGCTGCTGCGCTTCGAAAAATTCGGTGTTCTGGAGATATCGGAGTTCAGGCCACGCGAAATTGCCCGTCTTCGGGAGGAATACGACTACGTGTTCCTGCGGGGATCGAACTACATTCACGATGCCATGAACTGGGAGGCTGCAGCGACGGTCCTGAAGGCGCTCGGCCTGCCCATCATCGGCTTCGGTATTGGCGCACAGGCGCCGGTGGACGGAAAAATCAGGACCTCCGACGACACCCGCGCCGTGCTGCAGCTGATGTCCGAATCGACGACCACAATCGGTGTGCGTGGGGCCTATTCGGCCGACGTTCTCTGGAGCCTCGGCATCCGCAACATCAGGATCGTCGGCTGCCCCACCGCCTTCCGGCGGAACGACCCGGAACTGCGCATCACGCTGAAGCCGCTGGAGCAGGTCCGCAACGTCGGTGTTACCGTGAGGCGAGAAGTCTCCGGCGCCTACGCCAAGGACATCGAACGTTATCTGACCTTCCACCGTGATCTGGTGAAAACGATCGCCGGACGTTTCGAGACGGTGCTTTTGGCGCAAGGCGAAGTCGAGGAGAAGAAGCTCGTCCTCGGCGGCGAGGCGCAACGCGAAGAAGCGATTGCCGCGCTCAGGGCGGACCATTGGGCATCATCCTGGTACTTCGATGAGGAGATGCTCGGTCTCTACCGCCAAAGGCTTTTCTACTCGGATGTGGTTGCGGATTACGAACGCCTGATCCGCGGCCAGGATCTGGTTCTCGGCTATCGCCTGCACGGCAACCTGATGGCATTGGCGAACGGCGTCCCGTCGATCTACTGCACCTACGACAGCCGGACGGCCGAATTCGCAGACACGTTCAAGATCCCCAGTTTTGACATCTTCAGGCAGACGACGTTCTGCCTCGAGGACTATTGGGACCAGGCCCTTTTCGATCGGTACAACCGCGCCTGGTTCCACACCTACGGCGAAATGTGCCGGTTCCTCACCGAAAATGGTGTCGCGCACAAGATGCACGACATCCTGAAGATCCCACAGGCGAAAATCTCCCGAGTTGCTTGAAGCGAAGAGGCGTGAACATGCAAAACGCAAAGATCCCCAATAGAGTGCGCAAGGCAATCATCCCGGCCGCCGGATTCGGCACCCGAATGCTGCCGGCGACGAAAAGCGTTCCCAAGGAACTGCTCCCGATCGTCGACCGTCCCATCCTCGACTACATCGTCAGCGAAGCTTTTGCCGCAGGCATCGAACACGTGATCATCGTCACCGGTCGCATGAAAGGTGCGATCGAAGACTACTTCGATCACGCATTCGAGGTCGACGCCACGCTTCGCAAGGCCGGCAAGAACCCGCTTGCCGACCAGTTGGCGACGGCGACGCCAGATGCCGGAAGCATCTCGTTCGTCCGTCAGCAACAGGCCCGTGGCCTTGGACACGCCGTTTGGACTGCGCGTCACATCGTCGGCGACGAACCTTTCGCGGTTCTGCTGCCGGACATGCTGATGGTCGATCACGAGCCTTGCCTCAAATCCATGACGGATCTGTACCAGCGACATGGTGGCAATGTGGTGGCCGTGGAACGGTGCTTGCCGGAAGAGGCCCACAAGTTCGGCATCGTTTCCCTGAGGCAGACGATGGCCGGCGCGCTTGTCGATGGCCTCGTGGAAAAGCCTGCCCCGGGTACAGCGCCAAGCAACCTTTTCATTTCTGGCCGCTACATTTTGCAGCCCGAGATCTTCTCGATCCTCGAGAACCAGACACCAGGTGCTGGCGGCGAGATCCAACTAACTGACGCCATGATCTCGCTAATGGCAAATCAGGAGATCCGCGCGTTCGAATTCGCCGGCCGGACATTCGATTGCGGAAATCCGACAGGTTTCGTCGCGGCCAATCTGCATATGGCGATGACCCGCACGGACATTGCTGCGGGGATATACGGCGAGATGCATGCGATCATGTCGCCCGCGCGCGCAATAGCTTGACTTCAACACCCATCGGCAGCTGGCGAAGTACTGGACACTTCGCCAGCTGCCGATGGGAAAGTGCCTAAGCTACAGGACACCGACAGAAGTATTCGCGCCACATTTGCAAGAAGGAGGCTGCACCCTGCCCTCAAAGCCGGCGTGACGCGCTTCGATTGGGTTGCCCCGTTGTCCTTGGGGCAGATTCCGCTGCACGGAGTTCACCTGGCGCCATCCCGTAAGTACCGGCAAAGAGCCTGTAAAATGTCGCAAGGCTGTCGAAGCCGCAGGCGTAGGCGATCTGCGTATTGAGATTGTTGAGGCCGAGCGTTGCGGTCCTTGACGGCACGCAGACGCCGTAGATGACATCGCCAGCACCCGTGACGTTTTCGAAGTCGATGACGTCCCGTTTCCCTATTTGCCGAAGAAGGCCCAGTCGATGGGGCCGCCATGTTCAGGGCCACCTGGACCGCAAAGATGCCGGAGCCGGCCATGGCAAACGCTGGCGGGCGGATCATTGCCAAGAGAACCTTCCGCCGAACCAGCATAGCTGTTTCAGCCCAGCCTAGAGAATTCTTGCCAGGGCGGGCGACCACTGCACCGCTCAGCCAGGGCAACCGGGTGAGCCCGAGCGTCGTCGTCGGCCGATGTTTGCTGCCGTCAGGTGGCTCGTCGACAGCATCCGTTGGTGGCGCAACCATTCACGAAAGTGGGCTTACACGCGGCATGGAACATTGCGTATGAAGACGCTTGCACGCCCGGATGAATCTGGCTTACCTGACCCTGTTTCAATTTCCAGAGAGCGCGCGTGGCAAACAAAGCTGGACGGCCGAACATACTTCTTATTACGTGCGACCAATGGCGCGGCGATAGCCTGTCCGCAGTTGGCCATCCCGTCGTAAGAACGCCCAATGCCGATGCGTTGGGCCAAGAGGGCGTGCTGTTTCAGCGGCACTATGCGGGCACCGCACCCTGCTCACCGGCGCGTGCTTGCCTCTACACCGGCCTCTACCAGATGAACAATCGTGTCTGCCGCAACGGCACGCCTCTCGACGACCGCCACGACAACATTGCCCGCGCTGCGCGCAGAGTGGGCTATGACCCAACGCTTTTCGGCTATACGGATGTTTCGCCCGACCCGCGCAACCACGCGTCCGCCGACCCGTTTCTGCGCACCTATGAGGGAGTTCTGCCCGGCTTCACCACCCGCCAGCTTTTGCCCGAGCATCAGAAGGCCTGGCTATCCTGGCTGGTGGCACGGGGCATCGATTCCAGCGCCGGCTTCCCCGCTATCCATCGGCCGGTTGCATCAGATGCGCCCGAGGTCAGTATTGCCGTTCCCGCCTACTCCAAGGAAGAGACACCCACGGCTTTCCTTGCCGGCGAATTCCTGCGCTGGCTGGGTGAGCAGGATGAAGGCGAGCCTTGGTTCGCCCACGTCTCGTTCCTCAGCCCGCATCCGCCGTTCATCGTGCCAGAGCCGTTCAACACGATGTACGACCCGTCAGAAGGGCCAGGCTATCATCGCGCTTCCACGGTCGACGCGGAGAAGGCACACCACCCTTTCCTCGCCTATCAGCTCGAGCACAACCAGAACAAGTCGGGATTCATTCCTGGCGCTGTCGGCAAGGTCGCCGACTGGACCGAGGACGAATTTCGCAAGATCCGCGTCCTCTACTACGGCATGATATCGGAGGTCGATACTCAGCTCGGTCGCATGTGGAAAGGCATAAAGGACAAAGGCGCCTGGGACGATACCATCATCATCCTCACCTCGGACCATGCGGAGATGATGGGCGACCACTTCATGCTCGGAAAGGGCGGGTGGTTCGACGGCAGCTACCACATCCCCCTCATCATCAAAGCGCCCGGGCACGCTCAGGCTGCTGGCACGAAAGTCGATCGCTTCACCAGTGCGGTGGACATTATGCCAACCTTGCTCGACCTTATCGGGGGCAAGGCCCTGCCGCATCTCGATGGCCAGTCGCTGAAGCCCTTCCTCGAGAACGCAGAACCCGATACCTGGCGCGACGCCGCGTTCTGGGAATACGACTTCCGCTCGATTGCCAAGGGGGCAGCCGAGGCCCATTTCGGCTTGGACTCACGTGCCCTCAACCTGGCTGTGGTCCGCACCGAGACGGTCAAATACGTGCACTTCGGCGCCGGGCTGCCGCCATTGCTCTACGATCTCGCCAATGATCCTGGCGAGACGTGCAACCTCGCCAACGACCCAGCCTGGCTGTCCGTTCGGCTCGAATGCGCAGAGCGGCTCCTAGCCTGGCGCGCGCGGCATCTGGACCAGTCGCTGGCCCTGTCGGAACTGACAGACGCCGGCGCAGTCGGCCATCTGGCCCGTCTGCCCTGATTGGCCACCACCCCAGGCGGACGTCTGAAACGCCGCGCGGTGGACGGCCGCATCGTCGGCATGACCACAAGTAGCGATTTCGGATACACCGTCGGCGCTTCGCTCGTCTTCGGATATCTCAATGGCGATGACATGGCGCTCCGTGAAATCGAAGTCGAAGGTTCGGCCGCCGCTGTAGGGCGACAATCGTCGAACGCTGCGCCTATGATCCGTCCGGCGGGCGCATCCGCCCGTAGAACAGGTCACGTGCGGGCCGGCGCCACGGATGGCAACACCGCCCTTCCCGGCGCAGGCTGGTCCTCATCATTGGGCTGCTGCCAAAGCGGCAGCCCACAGGCTAGTTTGGCAATCTGAGGACGACGAAGAGACTTGCTTCGTCGCCGCGACGACGGTGAAAAAGCACTTCTACCGCGCCGATCCATCGTTGCCGCCACCGCGAATGGCCCTGTCGTGCTCTGAATTGCTGTATGTTTCCAGCGAAGGCGCCGCAGCCAGCGATTTGGCTCATGCCGAGCGCCACGATACCGATGGTGTCCTTCGTGGCGTGCGCAGTCCGGCTCAGCACTTCTTCCGGAGCCTCGCGTCTCCATCGATGGTGGGATGCCGCGCCGGCGGCAATCCCTTCGACTCTTCACGTCGATACCAAGGCATGGACGGCTTCGGTTAGCTCTACACCTTCACCCTCAGACCTTTCGGGTCATACGCGGGGGAAAGATGCACCGTTGCAGGGAACCGATCTCCGGCCAGTTCAACCTCGAAACGGCCGGCTTCCAGGAACGCCCGGTCCACGCCTGCAGGATTGTCGACAAGCGCGAGGGCAACGGAGCGGCCGAGCGTATGTGCGTAGGCGGCCGAGCGGACTTCCCCGATCGGCTGGCCATCACGCAGGATCAGTTCGCCGCCCCAAAGCATCGGCAAAGGATCGTCCACGGTGAATTGCACGATACGCTTGGACGACGTTCCCTTAGCCTTTGCCGCCACGAGCGCATCCCGGCCGATGAAACCATCAGGCTTGTCGAGCGACACGGCAAAGCCGAGACCGGCCTCATAAGGCGTGATATCCGGCGTCAGCTCGCGGCTCCAGGCGCGATATCCCTTTTCCAGTCGCATTGCCTCCAGCGCGTAGTAGCCGCAATCGGTCAGCTCGAAATCGCGCCCGACCTCGTGCAGCGCCTCGTAGACGCCGACGGCGAATTCCGTCGGCACGATCAGTTCCCAGCCGAGTTCGCCGACATAGGTCATGCGGTTGGCGTAGGCCGTGGCGTAGCCGATATCGATTTCGCGGATCGTGGCAAAGGGGAAGCCTTCGTTGGAAAGGTCGGCAGAGGTCAGACGGCTGAGAATATCGCGGGACTTCGGCCCCATCAGCGCCAGGACCGAATAGGCCGAGGTCACGTCGGTTAGCGTCACATGGGCGTCTTTCGGCAGGTTCTTGCGGATCCAGTCCGCGTCGTGCACCGCTTGCGCCGAACCGGTGACGAGAAGAAAGCGGTCGGTCGCAAGACGCATGACCGTCAGGTCGCTCTCGTAGCCGCCGCGACCGTTCAGGAGCCCGGTATAGATGGACCGGCCGATGGCAACGTCGATATCGGCGGCGCAAATGCGGTTGAGGGCGGATGCGGCATCGCGACCTTGGACGAGCAGTTTGGCAAAGGAGGTCTGATCGAAGATGCCGGCCGCCTCGCGTGTCGCCTTCATCTCGCGCTTGACCGCCTCGTGCCAGTTCTGCCGGCCGAAGGCATAGTCCGTGACCGGCTTTTCGCCGTCGGCCGCAAACCAGTTGGCGCGCTCCCAGCCCATCTTCGAACCGAAGCAGGCGCCCTTGGCCGCAAGCCGGTCATAGAGCGGCGACCGGCGGAAGGGCCGCGCCGTATCCAGCTCGCGGTTGGGCCAGGGCATGGCGTAGTGCAGCCCGAGCGTCTCCTTGACGCGGTCATGCAGCCAGCGCGGATTGTTGTTGAAGTTTGCAAAGCGTCGGATATCGACCGGCCAGAGGTCCATGGTCGGCGCGCCGTTGACGATCCATTCGGCCAGCGCCCGGCCGGCGCCCCCGGCACTGGCAATGCCCATCGAGTTGAAGCCGGTGCCGACGTAGAAATTCTTCAGCTCCGGCGCCTCGCCAAGCATGAAGTTGTTGTCGGGGGTGAAGCTTTCAGGCCCATTGTAAAACTTCTTCACTTCTGCTGTCGCCAGCTGCGGCACGCGCTGCAGGGCGCTCTGCATCAGGATTTCGAACTGGTCCCAGTCGTCGGGCAGCAAGGCGAATTCGAAATCGTCGGGAATGCCCTTCATGCCCCAGGGTTTCGCCTCAGGCTCGAAACCGCCCATGACCAGGCCCCCTACCTCTTCCTTGAAGTAGATATAGCCGTCGGGATCGCGCATGACCGGCAGGTCCGGATGCACGCCTTCGATCCTGCCAGTGACGATGTACATGTGCTCGGCAGAATGCAGCGGCACCGAGACGCCGCACATCTGCCCGACCTTGCGCGCCCATTGGCCGGCGCAATTGACGACGATCTCGGCTGAGATCCTACCCTGGTCAGTCTCGACGGCGGTCACGACGCCACCGGCAACAGAAATCCCGGTGACGCGGACGCGCTCGATGATGCGAGCACCGCGGTTGCGCGCGCCCTTTGCCAGCGACTGGGTCAGGTCGGTCGGGTTGGCCTTGCCGTCGCCGGGCAGCCATACGGCGCCTGCCAGATCGTCGATCGCCATCACCGGCCAGAGATCCTGAGCCTCCTTCGGCGAGATCACCTCGATCGCGACGCCCTGGGCGCGGGCGGATGCGGCAGTCCGCTTCAGCACCGTCATGCGATCGGCAGACCTTGCCACCGAAACGGAACCGCAGTTCTTCCAGCCGGTCGCAAGCCCAGTTTCTGCCTCCAGCTCGCTATAGAGCTGGGTCGAATATTTGATGAGGCTCGTCATGTTGGCATGGCTTCGCAACTGGCCGACAAGGCCCGCCGCGTGCCAGGTGGTGCCGCCGCTCAACTGCCCCTGCTCCAGGAGTACGACATCCGTCCAGCCGAGCTTGGTCAGATGATAGGCGACCGAACAACCGATAATGCCGCCACCAATGATGACGACCTGTGCCTGCGTTGGAAAATTCTGCGCCATGAAGCAACCTCCCGAAACCATGGAAGGCCACAGCATAACAACAGGAGAGCGGATAACAAGACAAAATGTTACAAAAAATTACATTCGATCACTCTGCGACAATCACGGCGGGGCCCTTGCGCTTCAGCGCCTCACATATCGCCTCCTGTGGGCGCCGGTCGACGATCACTCCGGCTGCAAGTTCGAATCTTGGAATCCGCAGCGGTGTCAGCCGGCCGAACTTCGAGCTGTCGAGCACGAAATATGCCTTGCCCGCTGTCGCTACCATGCGCGAGCGCTGCTCGGCGCCGTTGCGGGTAAAGTCCGTCACGTCACCATCAGGAGACAATCCGCCGCCACCGAGGAACGCAACATCCACCCGGAAGTGGCTGATTGCCTCCAACGCGTCGATACCGACGGCCGCCTCTTCCGCCGGATCGATCTCGCCTCCGAGCATATGCACCCGCACCTGCGGCTGGCGGCACATCTGCAGCGCTATCGACAGCGAAGTTGTACAAATCGTTAGATCTTTCCGGTCCGCCAGCGCATGTGCCACAGCAAGCGTGGTGGTCCCCGAATCGAGAAACACCACCATGCCGTCGCGCACGAGAGCCGCCGCCGCCCGGCCGATCGATGCCTTAGCCGCCGCGTTCTCACCTCGTCTTTCGGTGAAGGCCGCTTCGGTCGGCTCAAACAACGTCGCCCCGCCGTGGACGAGCTCAAGCTGCCCACGGTCCGCCAGTTGCTTCAGGTCGCGGCGGATCGTCTGCCGCGATACATCGAAGTGGACGGCAAGCTCGGTAATGCTGACGGTGCCATCCGCAGCCAGGCGGCGGAGGATTTCGCCATGGCGGCGGGGAGCGAGGGCGCGAGCGCTTTGACTATCTGACATGTCGCTATCTGCGACCATTTCTGGCCTTTTGACAAGATGCGCATCTCGGGACCTGCCACCATCTTGATTGCTTCGTATTTCGCGCAGGGAAGCCTGCCACATCGCACGGTCGCGCAAAATCGCGCACTGATAAGTCCATTTATGTTGCATAATGTAACTATTATTTGCATCATGTGCCGAGCGCTGATGAACTCAAAAGGAGGCAGAGCAGTGCAAAAGGCATGCGCACAAGGTCGCCGGTTTACCTTCTACCTTCTCGACGGCTACACCCAGCACGCATTCAGCTCAGCGCTCGAGCCGCTGCGGCTCGCCAATGCCGTGATGGGCCGGCCCTACTACAGCTGGCGACTGCTGACACGCGACGGCCAACCGGCGCGGTCAAGCTGCGGAATGCGCATGGCGGCCGATGGCGCGCTCGCCTCGGAGCAGGACGGACTGCAGGAGCTAGATCGTCCTCACATGACCGTTGTCTGCGGCGGCAGTGCTGTTCCTCCGGCGGACGGAAAGGCCGAAGGCTGGCTGCGGATGTCGCGGCGAGGCCGGGTCCCCATCGCCGGGCTCGCAGGCGGCCTCTACAGCCTTGCGCGCTCCGGCGTGCTCGACGGGCGTCGCTGTGCCGTCCATTGGGAACACTTTCCTGATTTCTCCGAGCGGTTCTTCGAAACGAAAGCCCGCCAGACGGCATTCGAGATCGACGGTGAACTCTATACCTGCGCCGGCGGCAATGCCCCGTTCGACATGTTCCTGCGCATCGTCGAAGACGACCTTGGCCGCGACGTGGCAAACCGCGTTTGCGAAGTGGCGCTGTCGGAGCGGGTGCGCGAGGCCGGAGAACGCCAGCGGCTGCCGCTTCAGACCCGCGTCGGCATCGACAACCGACTGCTGATCGACATCATCGAGCAGATGGAGGCGAACATAGCCGAACCATTGAAACTGGCCGAAATGACCCCATCGACGGGCCTTTCGCGCCGTCAGGTCGAACGCCTGTTCAAGCGGGAGATGGGGCGCTCTCCCAAACGCTACTATCTCCAGATGCGGTTGGAGCGCGCGAACCTGTTTCTCGTCAATTCAACGCTTCCGGTCTTCGAGATCGCGGTGGCCTGCGGATTTTCCTCGGCTTCGCATTTCTCCCGGACCTACAGGGAGATATATGGCTGCACGCCGCAGCACACGCGTACGGCAGAACTGGAGCGCCGCCGCCTGCCTTCGGACGGCAAGGAAATGGGCCGGACGGTCCTGCAGGAGCGTCGCGTCGCCTGATATCCGGCGTCGACACCGCATCCGACGCATCACAATCGACCGCTGCCATGTCCTTGGGCAGAGGCGAGAGACGACATGCAAGGATAGATCAAACGAACAGGACGTTACGTTCCTGTGCACGCAGGCGTGGGTCGTGCGACCGGATTGTCACAGGCCGACCTTCCAGGAGTTCGAAGCAACGGGCCAGCGTCTCCTGCGAAAGCCGATGCATCGCCTCGCCGGTGAAGAATGCCAGGTGCGGAAAGAGGATAACGTCGGGACGTCCGAAGAGGGCGCTGAGGGCATGGCCTTCTTTCGCCAGCGGTTCCTGGCCATAGACGTCCAGCGCGACGCCTCCGAGACGGCCTGCCAGCACCGCTTCGACCAGCGCCGCCTCGTCGATGAGCGCTCCGCGTGAAACGTTGACCAGCACTGCCGAAGATTTCATGCAGGCAAGCTCCGCCCTGCCGATCAGATGACGCGTCGACGCGTTCAAGACGGTGTGCAGCGAAACGAAAGCGCTTTGCCGCAGCATCGCGTGAAGATCGTCGACCTTCTCGATTCCGTATCCTGCCATTACCGACGCATCGACATGCGGGTCGTAGCCGAGAACACGCGCCCGGAACCCGGCGCCCGCCATGCGCGCCATTCTACGGCCGATCCTTCCGGTTCCGACCAACCCGATGGTCGCGCCCGCGATATCGCGTCCGAGCCAACGCCGTTCGGGCCAGATCCAGCCGTCGCGCTCCATGGCCCGACCGACCTCCGGCAGGCGCCGGGCAAGCGCGATCATCAGCGCAAAGGCGCCTTCGGCGACGGTCTCCTCAGCGTAGTCTGGCACGTTGACGACAGGTATGCCGCGGGCCATAGCGGCCGATATGTCGATTGCGTCGATACCGACGCCATATTTGACAATGCCCCTCAGGCGCTTTGACTTAGCGACTATTGCGGCAGTGATCGGTGTGTAGCACGTCAACAGCAGATCGGCGTCCGCCGCCTCGCGCATCAGCGCGTCCTGCGAAACGCCGTCGGGCAAAGTGACGAGGTCCACGCCGCGCGCCCGAAGCCCAACTTCGATTTCCGGACATTCGATTTCCTGGTCCGTCCGAACGGCTTTCATTGCATTGCTCCTGATGCGTCCCATAGCGGTCAATTCAACCCGCCAGGATCGATTGCTCGACGATCGCCAGTGCCCGGTCGAGCTCCTGGCGCGAGATCACCAGGGGTGGCGAGAGCGTCATGACGTTCCCCCCGCTGATCTTCAGGCTCAACCCCGCCTCCAGGCAGCGATAATAGGCGCGTTCGGCCAGCGCATTGTCGGGCGCAAAGTCTGTGCGGTCGCGAACGATCTCGACACCGAAGAGCAGGCCGCGGCCGCGGACATCGCCAATGGCCGCGCAGCGTTCGCCGAATGCGCTGAGCCGCTCCATCGCATAGCTCCCGAGTTCCGCTGCCCTCTCCGCAAGGCCCTCCTCGATGATGATCGAAATGGTGGTCAGTGCCGCGCGCGTCGTCACCGGGTTCTTTTCATGCGTGTAGTGGCCGATGGCATAGTCGCCCGCTACGTCGAGATCGCGCCGGGCGACCACGCTGGCGATCGGCAGGATACCGCCGCCGAGTGCCTTGCCGAGTACGAGTATATCGGGGACGACGTCGTCATGGTCGCAGGCGAAAAAGCGCCCGGTTTTGCCGAGCCCCGTCGGAATTTCGTCGAAAATCAGCAGGGTTCCGTGCCGATCGCAAGCCTCGCGTACCTGTTTCCAGAAGCCCGGCGCCGGCGGATTGGGCGTTGCCCGCATTGGCTCGGCAACCAGCGCGGCAAAATCGCCTTCGCGGGCCAGCACATAGGAGACCATGCTGGCGCAGGCGCGGGCAGAAGCTTCGAGCGTGTCCTGGCCATAGGCGCAATGGCGGCTGGCCCAGGGCGCGACGTGTTCGGCGCCCGGCAGCAGCGGTCCGGCGATCCCGGAGCGGAAGGTGGCCTCACCGCCGACGCTCGATGCGCCGAAACCGGCACCGTGGAAGGCATCCCAAAAGGAGAGAGTTTTGAAGCGGCCTGTCGCAGCGCGCGCCAGTCGCAGTGCGACCTCGATCGCATCGGAACCGCCGGTGGTGAACAGCACCTTGCCGAGATCGCCTGGCGCCAGTCGGCCCAACGTTTCTGCAAGCTCGACGGCGGGTTCGCAGGTGAAACGGCGCGGCGCGAAACACAAGTCGTCGATCTGGGCCTTGATCGCCTGTTTCAGCCGTGGATGCCCGTAGCCGATATGGTGAACGCTGTTACCGTGGAAGTCCATGTAGCGGCGGCCGGCGGTATCCTCGATCCATATGCCTTCCGCCTTGGCGATGGCCGTCAGGCAAGGGCTGGAAAGGCTCTGGTGGAGAAACGCATCTGCGTCCCGCTCCACCAGGGATCTCGTCCGCGCATCGTTCGCCCGAGCGTTCCACGTTCCCCTGGCTGCCGTGGTGTTGGCTTCGCCCTCCGTGTGAACCAGTGCGGATGCTGTGGCTCTCATCTTCTCTCCGATCGACGCGATATCGTGCTTGGACGCGTAACCTATCGCACCTATCGGAAGAGGAACAAAATCGATATTATAGCGACGAATTAAGATTCTCTCGATACAAGGAAATCTCACACCAACGGTCTCGTCCTCTCATGCGTTATGTCCAGCTTCGGGCTTTCCACCACGTGGCTCTCACCGGCAGCTTTTCACTGGCCGCGCGCGCCTTGCACCTCACGCAACCTGCCATCTCGGACCAGGTCCGCTGGCTGGAAGAGGAATATGACGTTGCCCTGTTTGTGCGAAAACGTCGGCAAATCGAGCTGACACCCGCGGGCTCCCGGCTTCTTGTCACGACCCGTCGCCTCTTCGATGCGGAAGGCGAGGCGCTCGATGTCCTGCAGGAGGAACGGTCGCTGCGGGCGGGCGCGCTCAGGATTGCCGCCGATTCGGTCGATCATGTGCTGGACGTCCTTACCGTTTTCCGGGAGCGGTTTCCCGGCATCCAGATCAAGGTCGTAGGCGGCAACTCTCACAGCATCGTGGAAGCTCTGCTTGCCTATGATGTGGATGTCGGCGTCCTCGGCGAGCTGCCCGACGAGCGCCCGTTCGACGTTTTTTCGCTCAATGTCTCCCCGGTTGTCCTCTTCGCCGCACGCTCTCATCCCCTTGCGACGCAGCAGAGCGTTCCCCTCGAAGCGTTGAGCGCATGGCCTTTGGTCATGCGTGAGCAGGGTTCACGCACCAGGCAGATGTTCGAGAAGCTCGCCGAGGCACAAGGCGTGCCACTGTGCTTTGCCATTGAGGCCGAAGGCCGCGAAGCGGTCCGGCGGATCGTTGCCGCCGGCGGGGGTCTTGGGATCGTTTCCGAGGCAGAGTTCGACAACGACCCGCGGCTGGTAAAAATCGCGCTCGAACACCAGCCTCTTTCGATGCATGAGAAGCTGATCTGCCTGAAAGATCGTCGCAACAGCAAGTCAATCCAGGCGTTCTTCGCAACCGCTCGGTCGTTGACGCGCCAAGCGCGTCACAGCCAACTTCCTTGAGGTCTCCTACGTCGCGGTCATTTCGGACAGCCAATCCCGAAATGCCCTGACTTTCGGCAGTTTCGCCTTGGGCCCCGACGTCAGGAACCAGTATGACCCGGCGGCTTGAAGCCGGTCGCCGAAAGGCTCCACCAGCAAGCCGCTCGAAAGTTCACGCTCGACAAGTGCTGCACGGCCGAGCAAGACGACATGATGGATGGCTCATCGGCGCGCCGATCATGGGCGAGGAATTCGGCACGCGACCACCTGTCACCGATCCTGAAGTCGCAGGGCATGGCAAGGGCCAAGCTAGCCCTGATCCGCGACAGCGAACTTGAAGTGAATTGGAAGATGGTCGTCGAGAACAATCGCGAGTGCTATCACTGCGAGGCCAATCACCACGGATCTGCCGGACGATGCCCTCGTTCGGTTCTCCACTAACAACATCACATCAATTCGTGTGACCGACGTATCAGTCTCAATCCAACACGTTTGACTTACCAGAGGCGGCGGCACGCCGGCGAAGGGGGAAACCTCCGCCCGCGATGTGTCGGCCTATCGCCACGCCTGCGTACGGGCCAGCAGACCACGGGCGAGCAGCGCATGGATGAGCTTGGCGGCGACGTTGGTATAGAAGATCATCATGCCCATGGCTGCCGCCGGTGCGATGTCGCCCGCATCATCCATGTTGAGCACGGCGACCGATGCAAGCTTGGTATCGGAAGCATAGAGGAAGACCACCGCCGAGACCGTCGTCATGGCGTTGACGAAGAGATAGATTGCGATGTTGAGGATCGCCGGCAGACAGACCGGCAAAGTGACCCGGAAGAACAGCCGGTGGAAGGGCTGCTTTAGCGAAGCCGCGACGGATTCGAACTCCGGATCCATCTGCTTCAGCGCCGTGAGCGCCGTCAGATGCGCGACGGTGTAGAAGTGCGTGACCGTCGAGACGACGAGGATCGTCATCGTCCCGTAGATGGCGTTGAGCGGATTGGCCGGATTGTTGAAGAAGAAGATGTAGGCAAGTCCGAGCACCATGCCCGGCACGGCCATCGGCATCATCGCCAGAAAATGGAAGACGTTCCGGCCGAAGCGGAAAGCATCCGCCTTCTCCACCATATAGGCGCCGGCGAAGACGATCACCGAACCGAACAACGCTGTCAGCAGCGCAAGCCTGATCGAGTTGGCATAAGCAGACCAGCCGCCGCCGTCCATCAGGTCAAAGGCGAAATTCTTCGCGGTCAACGTCAGATCGTAGGGCCAGAATTTCACGACCGCTGCGATCTGGCACATGGCGATCATGCCGAGGATGAAGAAGCTGACGAGGCATGCGAAGGCAAAACAGATGCCGTCCATGCGGGCATTGGGCTTGGGCACATAGGGCACCGCCCGCGCCGAAAGCAGCGCCACCTGGCGCTTCTGCATGCGGCGGTCGACGGCGAAGGCGAGGATGGCGGGCACCAGCAGGATGACCGAAACGACCGCGCCCATCTCGAAATTCTGCTGGCCGATCACCTGCTTGTAGATATCGACGGCGAGCATGCCGTATTGTCCGCCGATCACCTTGGGCAACCCGAAATCCGTGATGACAAGCGTGAAGACGACGAAGGCGGCCGAGACGATGCCAAAGCGGGCGCCTGGCAAGGTGACGGTCGTGAACGTGCGCCACTTGCTGGCCTTGAGCGATGCGGCAGCTTCGTAGTGGCGGGCGTCTGCGATGGAGAGTGCGGTCAAGATAATCAGAAAGGCATGCGGCAAGGTAAAAAACACCGAGCCGATGACGATGCCGATCGGGCCGTAGATCGAGTAGCCGAGAAGCCAATCCTTGAAGATACCCTGGTTGCCGAAGAGGTAGACGAGCGCGATGCCAGGCAAGAGCGACGGCACGAGGATCGGGATGGCGAGGATGCCGCGGAACAGGCCTTTGAGCGGCATGCAACTGCGCGTCAGCCCATAGGCGAGAGCGAAGGCGATGGAGATCGTCACCACCGTACTGATCGCCGCCATCAGCACCGAGTTATAGATCGAGCGGGCAAGTGCCGGCGTCGAAAAATAAGTCTTGAAATTGTCGAGGCCGAGCGTTCGTGCCGGCCGCAGCATGATGCGCCTGAAGGTGCCGGAATCATATTCACGCCATTCGGTGCCTTTCTCCAGCGTCGAACCGACGAGAAAGGCCGCATCATCCGTGGTGCCACGAATACGGTAGTGGACCGGGCTGCGGAAGCTGAAGTCCGGGAAGAATTTTGTGGCTGCAAGCCGGCCATCGGTGCTGCTCGCAAGGTCAGCTTCCGCCACGGCGGCAAGCGTCCTGTTGAGGGCATCTCCCGTGACGACCCGCCCCCATTTCGTGCGCGTTTCGTCGCTGACCTGGAACTCGAAGGCCGCGAGATCGAAGCGATAGGTCGACAGCGACTTCGACAACATGACGAAAAGCGGCGCCCCCAGGGCGACGATCAGGTAGAGCCCGATGACGGCCATGAGGCCAAACTTGATGCGGTCGTCGCGGGACGTTTCCTGCCGCAGTCGCTTGCCGGTCAGCGGCAGGTATGGTGCTTCGAGGGTGATGTTCATCCTCAGGCACTCCTTGGAAAGAGCAGCAGACGATCGCGCGGGATTTCCACCTGGATCACCCCGCCCGTCTCTATGTTCAGTCGGCGCACCGCATTGACGGAGAAGTCGGCAACCAGCGTGCGCTCGCCAAGCCGCGGCGCCGTCAGGCGCGTGCGCCAGAACATGCCCAGGAACTCCATCTCCCGTACTTCGGCATCGATAAGGTTTTGTGGCGTCGCAGGCCGATCGACGGCACTAACGACGTGGGCATGGGCCCCATGCGGAATGATGTCGACCGGGCGCACCACCGCCGTCGCCGTAGCGCCCGCTGCAAGATCTTTCGTTGAACAATCGAAGGCCGAGTGGCCAATCTCGACCGCCCCGTCCTTCAACACCATTGCAGGGAATTGGTTGGTTTCGCCGATGAAGTCGGCAACGAAGAGGGTTTTCGGGTGGCTGTAGATTTCGGTCGGTGATCCGACCTGCTCGATAACACCGTGATTCATCACCACGATCCGGTCCGCCATCGCCAGCGCCTCTTCCTGGTCGTGCGTTACCATGATGGTGGTAACACCGAGCTTTCGCTGCAGCGACTTGATTTCATGGCGCAAGTGCACCCGCACCTTGGCGTCGAGGGCGGACAGCGGCTCGTCCAACAGAAGCAGGCCAGGCGATATCGCGATAGCGCGTGCAAGGGCGATGCGCTGCTGCTGGCCGCCGGAAAGCTGGGCCGGATATTTCTTGCTCTGTTCAGAAAGTCCGACCGTTGCCAGAAGCTCGGTGACGCGCGTGGCAATCTCGGCTCTTGAGCGGCCGGTGTTTTCAAGACCGAAGGCGATGTTCTGCTCTATGGTGAGATTGGGAAAGAGCGCATAGGACTGGAAGACAATGCCGTAGTCCCGGTTGGAGGCAGGCAGTGTCGAGATGTTGCGGCCGCCCTGCAGGATCCTGCCAGCGGACTGAAGGTCGAGGCCGGCGATCGCCCGCAGGAGGGTCGTCTTGCCACAACCCGAGGGACCAAGGAAACAGATGAATTCCCCCTTGGCTATGCTCAGCGATATGTCACGAAGGGCGACGAAGTCGCCATAGCTTTTCCAGAGATCGGAGATTTCCAGATAGGGCGCCGCCACTTCCGGGGCACGGGCAATGCCCGTAGGCGTCGGTTCGATCGACAAGGCATGTCTCATCTGCAAGCTCCGCTGGCTGTCAGGCAATTTTCGAGAATGCGATGGGCGGGGAGCGCGAAGCACCCCGCCCGGGCGATCGATGTCAGCTCTTCGGTTCCGACTTGGCGTCGTAACGCTTCTGCCATTCCTTCAGGATGGTGGCGCGATTGTTCGCGGCCCATTCGAAGTCGTTGTCGATCATCTTTGCAGCGATGTCGGAGGGCAGATGCTCGACCGGCTTGGCGACACCCGGATAGGCGACCACAGCATAGCCGGCATTGTACATTTCGTTGGCCTCCTTGGTGACCGACCAGTCGACCAGGGTCTTTGCAGCCTCAAGGTTGGCCGTGCCGGCGATGATCGCCGTTGCCTCCGCTTCCCAGCCGGAACCTTCCGTCGGGAAGATGATGTCGATCGGCGCGCCGGCGCTCTTGGCCTTGGCGCCGGGGAACTCGAAGGAAACACCGATCACGGCCTCGCCGGCGCCTGCCATCTTGCACGGCTTCGAGCCGGAATGCGTATAGGCGGAGATGTTCTCGTGCAGCTTGTCCATGAAGGACCAGGCCTTCTCCTCGCCCCACATCTGCATCCAGCCCGACACGTCGAGGAACCCTGTGCCGGATGAGGCCGGGTTCGGCATGACGACATGCCCCTTGTACTCGGGCTTTGTCAGGTCATCCCAGCTCTTGGGAGCCTTCAGGCCCAGCTTTTCGCCCTCCACCGTGTTGTAGCAAAGGGCCGCGACATAGGCGTCCATGCCGACCCAGCTCGGCGGGTTGTCCTTGTCGACGAATTTCTTGTCGAGCGCCTCGACGCCCTTCGGCTGGTATGCTTCCAGCATGCCCTCCGTTTTCAGGAGCAGCAGCGATGTTGCGGCAAGCCCCCAGACGACATCGGCTTGCGGATTGTCCTTTTCGGCAAGCAGCTTGGCCGTCATCACGCCGGTCGAATCCCGGACCCAGTTGATCTTGATATCGGGGTGCGACTTCTCGAACGTCGCCTTGTAGCGATCAAGGTCGACAGCCTCGACAGCGGTGTAAACGGTGAGTTCTGTCTGGGCGGAAGCAATGGCAGGAAGCACCACGGACATGGCGCCGGCAAGCATAAAAAACATGTGTCTGTTCATGCTGAAAATCTCCTCTGGAGGCCTGGAAAAAATTCCGGGAAGCATGGCTGGCAATCTGTCGCTGCCCTTGTCTTGCACGCTTCAGGAGGCATTCTGCGTGGGTGATTTCAATTAGTAAAATTTATTATTCTTATCGTTGGCAAAGTAAAAACTATGGATCTGCTGCCGCTTTATTCGGCACCTGCGGAGCAATCGATGATGAAACCGCCACCGGCTGCATCATCCGGCGGCATTTGCCAAAAAGGGCTGCAACAGACCAAGAAAAAAGGGAGCTGCCGATCGGCAGCTCCCAGATATGGTGGCCAGGCAGGGGACACCCGGATCACCGGGACCCAACTCACCAGGGCAGGGAAAACGTCTTGACGTTGGTAAAGCTCTTCATGGCTTCGATCACACCTTCCTTGTAGCCGTTGCCAGAATCCTTGATGCCGCCGAAGGGAGACATTTCGATTCGGTAGCCGGGCACTTCCCAGATGTTGACCGTGCCGACCCTGAGCCCGGCGATATACTTCTGCATCCGGCGGAAATCGTTGGTGCAGACCCCCGACGACAGGCCGAAGGCGGTCGAGTTGGAAAGCGCGATCAGCGCATCGTCATCGTCGGACGCCCGCACGATCGGAATGATCGGCGCGAAGGTTTCCTCCATCACCAGTTCGCTCGAATGCGGCACACGATCGACCACGATCGGCGGAAGCAGGGCGCCGCGGCGGCCGGGATCGTAGAGGATCTCCGCGCCCTCTTCGGCCGCCTTGTGCACACGACGCTCGAAGATTTCGGCGGCACGGGCATGTACCACAGTACCCAGTTCGGTCGACCGATCCATCGGGTCGCCGAAGCGCAGCTTCTTGGCCCGCTCCAGCACCAGCGGCACGAAGCGGTCGGCGACACTCTCCTGGCACAGGATACGCTTGACGGCCGTGCAGCGCTGGCCGGAGTTCTTCGTCGCGCCGGCAACCGCCAGGTCCGCCGCCTTTGCCAGGTCGTCGTCCGACAGGTCGTTGAGAATGATCAGCGGATCGTTGCCGCCGAGCTCAAGGATCTGGCGCTTGTAGTGCGCGTTGGCCGCGATCAACTTGCCCACCGGCACGCTGCCGGTGAAGGTGATGAGGTCGAAGTTCGGGTTGGTCATCATCTCCATGCCGATATCCGCCGGCCAGCCGGTGACCACCGACAGCATTTCCGGCGGCAATCCGGCCTCGTAGAGAATGTCGGCGAAGACGAGCGCCGTCATCGGCGTCAGCTCCGTCGGCTTTAGCACCACGCAGTTGTTGGTGGCGATCGCAGGCGCCACCTTGTGCGCCACCATGTTGAGCGGATGGTTGAATGGCGTGATCGCTGAAATGGCGGTCAGCGGCTCGCGCATCGTGAAGATCTTGCGCGCCTTGCCATGCGGGGTGAGATCGCAGGAGAAAATCTCGCCGTCATCGTGGATACACATCTGGCCCGACAACGTCAAAACGTCGAAGGCGCGCCCGACTTCGTAGAGCGAATCCTGCTTCGATATGCCGAGTTCCAGCGTGATTATATCGGAGATCTCCTCCTTGCGGGCGACCAGTATCTCGGCCGCCTTCAAGAGGATGCGCTGGCGCTCGTACCGGGTCAGCTTCGGCTGATAGGCCGCCGCGATCTCGAAGGCCTTGCGCGCATGCTCGGCATTACCCGCTGGAACCGTGCCGATGACGGCATCGTTCCAAGGATAGTGCACCTCGATCACGCCCTCGGCATCGACCGTTTTGCCGGCAATGCGCATGGGCTCGTGGCGCAAAGCAAATGTCGTTTCCACCTTGGTCATCATCCGCTCCTCAATTTGCCGGCTGCGCTGCGGCGACCAGCGCATAATAGAAGGCGTCGAAGTTGCGCAGGGAAGCGGCGGAGGTCAGCTCGGGAAGCTTGCGGTTGGAGATGAAAGGCACCTGTTGTTCGGTGAGGCCGCCGTGCGACCGAAGCGGCTCGTTCAGCGCGGCGAGGTCGTGGCGATGCTCGCTGGTGCCGAGCGTCTTGTTCTCCGAGGAGATGAGCACGATATCGCCGATGCGATCATCAGGCAGTTCGAAGCGAATGCAGGCCTCGGGTCGCGAAAGTACGACATCGATGCCGTCGATCGCCGCGAGCCGCTCGATGATCTCTTCCTTGTCGGCGCGTTCCGGCAGATAGGCAGTTGCGAACGAACCCAGTGCGCCGTGATGCACGACGTAAGGGTCGGTGATCGGCAGGATGACGCGCGCGGCATCCTTGCCGAGCCATTCGTCGAGCACGTCCTGCACGTAGATGACATCGGGCGAACCGTCTGCCTTGTGCTTCGGCTTCATGCCGTGGTCGGCCGTCACGATGATCGCCGCTCCCAGCGCGTCGAGTTCGGTCAGATACTTGTCGAACATCTCGTAGAACGCGTTCGCCTGGGGAACGCCGGGCGCATATTTATGCTGCACGTAATCGGTCGTCGTGAGGTACATGACGTCGGGAGAAAACTCCTTCAAGAGCTTCACACCGGCGGCAAAGACGAATTCCGACAGTTCCGCCGAGTAGACTTCCGGCACCGGCCGGCCCAGCCAGGCCGAGGCATTGTCGATGCCATGTTCTGCCTTGGTCGATTTGTCCGCCTTTTCGGACGAGAAGCAGATCGCCCTGCCCTCATCGAATTTGAGCCCGTCACCAAGAAGCGCACGCAGCTTGTCCTTGGCGGTAACCACGGCGACCTTGGCTCCGGCATCGTAGAACGCCTTGAAGATGGTCGGAGCGCGCAGGAAGCGCGGATCGTTCATCATCACTTCCTTGCCGGTCTGCGGTTCGTAGAGGTAGTTGCCGCAGATGCCGTGAATGGCCGGCGGACGACCGGTTGCAATCGACAGGTTGTTGGGGTTGGTGAAGCTCGGGATGACGCTGAGCGCCGTGCGCTCGGTGCCGGTCTGGCGCATGCGGGCAAGCGTCGGCATCAGTCCGGCCTTGATGGCCTCGTCGAGATAGGCCGGCTCGCAGCCGTCGAGGCAGATGGCGATGGCCGGGACGTTCGGCCAGGGATAGCTGCGCCGGTTGGCGGTGACGGCAACGTTGATCTTGGACATCTGGTTCATCGGGAAAATCCTATCGTTCATTCAGGCGGCGAGACGGCTGCGTTCGGCAAGGGCGACCGCCGGCGGGGCGGCGCTGGCAACCCCCATTTCGGTGAGGGATGTGCGCGCGGCCTCGACCACGCGGCGCATCACATGTTCATCCATGCGGCCGATGCAGCCGATGCGGAAGCTGTCGACGACCGTCAGCTTGCCGGGATAGATGATGAAACCCTTCTCCTTCATCAGCTCGTAAAAGCGATCGAAGGCGAAAGCCGGATCGGCCGGGCTGAAGAAGGTGACGATGATCGGCGACAGCCAGCGGTCGGCAAGCAGCGTTTCGAAGCCTGCCTCGCGCATGCCGGCGACCATGACGTCGCGGTTGCGGGCATAGCGGGCGCCGCGGGCGGCAACGCCGCCTTCCTCACGGTGCAGCCGCAGCGCCTCCAGGAACGCAGCGACAACGTGGGTCGGCGGCGTGAAACGCCACTGGCCAGTCTTGTTCATGGCGTCCCACTGCGCGTGCACATCGAGGCTGAGCGAATGGCTGCGACCCTTGGCGGCCTCCAGCTCGGTCTTGCGGGCGATGACGAAGCCGAATCCGGGCACGCCTTCGATGCATTTGTTGGCGGACGAAACGATCGCCTCGTAGCGCAGATCGGCAATTCCGGCCGGAACGGCGCCGAAGGCGCTCATGGAGTCGACCAGCAACTTGCGCCCGTTAGCATAAACGACCTCGGAGATTTCCTTCAGCGGATTGAGGATGCCGGAGCTGGTCTCGCAATGAACGACGATGACATGGGTGATATCCGGATCCGCATTGAGCGCTGCGGCGACTTCGGGGCCGCGGGGCGGCATGTAATCGCCTTTGTCGATCGTCACATGGTCGCGGCCGAGATAGGTGAGCGTCTGTGCGATGCGCTTGCCGTAGGCACCGTTGATAAGCACCAGGACCTTGCCGTCGCGCGGAACGAAGCTGCCGAGCATGGCCTCGACCGAGAACGAGCCGCTACCCTGCATCGGAACGCAGTCGAACTCGCCCTTGGCATCGCCGGCAATGTCGAGAAGCTGGCGGCGCAGTTCCGCCGTCATCGCGCGAAAGTCGCCATCCCACGAGCCCCAGTCGCGGAGCATAGCCTCCTTGACTTCATAGGCCGTCGTCAGCGGGCCGGGCGTGAGCAGATAGGGTTCGCCCAGTCTTGGCGTTTCCAGTGGTGCGATGGTTCTGTCAGAAGCGGTGTTTGGCATTGTCCGTCCTCACGTTGGCGTCTCCGGGAATGACAATGCGGCGGCTTGATATATATGTAAAATCGTTCTTTTGTATGAATCTATCGATTTGACTTATACTGCTATGCTGCCGACACGAGACGACTTTCGAGCAGATCCCCGGTCTCGCGAAGGCGTGGATAGGCCATGGTCGTGACCAGCGAATTGAGTTCCTTCAGCGCGCGCACGATCTCCAGATGCATGTCGCTCGACTGGATACTTGCGGATATTCCCTGCCTGAGCCGCTCGAGGTGGCTCTGGCTGCTTTCCTGCACCAGGCGGCGGACATGTTCCTTCTGACGCACCATCTCTCGGGCAATCACCGGTTCGGGTGAAACGAGCAGACTGGCGGCAAGCTTCACGTTCGAAAACACGGCAACATGCAGCGCCATCAATTCGTGCCAACCCGCTGGCGAAAAGGCGCCGGCACCCTCCAGTCGCTCCTCTGCCATGCGCAGCAGGCTCTTCGACACGACGTCGCCGGCATATTCCAGATGAATGGCTGCCTCGGTGAGTTCGATGCCGCGCCGCGATTGCTCCTCTGTCAGGATGCCCCGGTTGACTTCGGCGATGAAGAGCTTGATCTCGCTATGGGCGCGATGGATGTCTGCATCAATGCGACGCAGCGCTTCGACGGTCTCGGGCGTCGGCGAGGCGATCACCTCCATGACCGGTTCGAGCATGCGCGTGATCAGGTTTCCCATATGCAGCACTTCCCGTGCGGCGGCCGCCAAGGCCTGAGCTGGCTTGTCGATCAGAGACCGGTCCAGCGCGCTGACATGCGCCAGGAGGCTGGCTTCTTTTTCCGCGCCGTTTTGCGGGGTGAGCAGACGAATGAAGCGCGCCATCAGGCCACACGACGCGAGCCCCAGGAGCACCAATGCTGCATTGAACAGCACATGCAGATTGACGAGCTTGGCGGCGACCGTCGCACCGGGCAGCCATGCAAAAGACACTTGCAGGGAAAACAGCGCGAAGACCGCCGCACTGAACAGCGCCCTAAAGATCAGATTTCCAAGTGGCAGCCGCCTGCCGTCCACCGGCAGACCGCGCGTCAACCACAGAGCGATCAGCCCGCCGCCGAGATTGACGCCAAGAACGAGCGGGATGCCGACGTCGAGCGGCAGCAGGCCCTTGGCCGCAAAGGTCAGAATCAGAAGGATCGCCGCGACACTGGAATGCAGCCCCCAGGTGAAGAGCGCGGCAACGATCATCACCGTCAGTGCGTCCTTGCTCAGCATCTCGATCGCCGCCGGCAGGAGCGGGCTCTGGCCGAGTGGGAGGGTAGCGTGCCCGATCATCTGAAGCGACAGCAGCAACAGGCCAATGCCGAGAACCGCACGTCCCGCCTCGACCGGCTTGCGGCCCCGCGCCTTGAGATGCAGGAGGCCGCCGCCGGCGATCAAGAGCGGCGCAAGCCAGTGCAGATCGAAACTCAAGATTTTCACGACGAGCGCCGAGCCGAGGTCAGCGCCGAGAAGCACCGCCAGGCCGACATCGAGCGCCAGCGCGCCGCTTACGGCAAAGCCCGCGGCGAGCATGGCGACCGCCGTCGAACTCTGCAGTGCGATCGCGATCAGACAGCCGTAAGCTGCTGCGCGCGGTCTACCGCCGGCACCGCCGACGGCCCGGGTGACGACATCGCCACAGGCGGCCTCGACACCCTTCTTGACGAGACTGACAGCGTAAAGCAGCAGGACTGTTGCTGCGGCAAGCTCGAGGGCGACAGCCGAGAGGTTCATGGGCGCGCTCCGGAAAAGGTTGGCTCCGGAAACTATCTTTTGCCTCTTTACATAAATCAAATCGTTCGTTCTGATGGTTCCATCGACAGAACTTATCTTTTGAGGGTGTTACCGTGCGCTATGTCCAGCTCCGTGCCTTCCACAATGTGGCCATTCACGGCGGCTTCTCGCGGGCAGCCGAGGCGCTGTTTCTGACCCAGCCCGCCGTCTCCGACCAGGTGCGCAAGCTGGAGGAGGAGTATGACGTCCTGCTCTTCAACCGCAACAAGAAGCAGGTGACGCTGACGCATGCCGGCCAGCAGCTTCTGGAAGTCACTCGCCGGATGTTCGATGTCGAGCAGCAAGCGCTAGATCTTCTTTCGGAATCACGCGCGTTGAGAGCCGGAAAGCTCCGGATCGTCGCCGACGCCGCGCACCATCTGCTGCACATCCTGGCCGCCTTCCGGCGCGCCTACCCGACCGTTCAGGTGTCAATCGACGCCGGCAACACCGAGACAGTCATTACCAGCCTGCACGCCTATGAGGCCGATATCGGAGTTCTGGGCGAAATCCCTCAGGTCGGCGACTTCGACGTTCTCAAGCTAAATTCCACACCAATCGTCGCCTTCGCAAGCCGCGACTATCCTCTTGCGGCGGGTGAAAGCGTCACCTTCGCGGAACTGGCAAATCACCCGCTCGTCATGCGCGAACGAGGCTCGAAGACCCGCCAGAAACTCGAGGCGATGGCCGAACAATGCGGCGTCACCCTCACGCCTTTGATCGAGGCCGAGGGGCGCGAGGCGGTTCGCGAGATCGTCGCCGCCGGCGGCGGTGTTGGCTTCGTCTCGTCGGCCGAGTTCGGCCAGGACAACCGTCTCGTGCCAATCAGGATCGATGCTCCGGAAATGCTGATGGATGAGGCGCTCATCTGCCTGCGCGAACGCAGCAACGGAAAGCTTGTTCATGCCTTCTACGAAATAGCGCGCAAGCTCACTCAAGGCGGAGCAGAGGGAAAAATCTCTTGAATCTCCACATCGGCAAGAGCCTGGTCGCCGGCCAGACTATGGCCGACAGCCGCGACACCCATGATCAATTCAGGCGAAGTGGTGATGAAAACGCCTGGCGAACCGTTGGGAGTCGCGAACGACCATCAAAGACCGCGGTGCTGACGTTGAATCAGATCGCGTTCTCAGCCGAAAATCGCCCTATCAACATATTAATCTCTGTGCACCATCCAAAGCGCTATCCCTTGAGCATTCAACAGGGCGAATAGGTAGCGGAGCCCGATCGGGCACGAAAAGGAAGTACTCATGGCAACGACTCCCCGAAGACCAGCAAATCCGAAAGATGCAGCCGAGGCTCTGTTCAAGCCGGCAAAGAAAGTGGCCGCGCCTGCGGTCGAAAGACCCGCGCTCCCGAATGCCAAGGAACTTGTTTCGCTTAAGATCGACAGCGATGTCCTCGCGCATTTTCAGGCGGACGGACCTGGCTGGCAGGAGCGCATCAACGATACCTTGCGCGCCGCCATGAAATCGTCGGCGTGACCGTCCTCGCCAAACGCAGGATGCATTCGCGGCGTTGAGTGTCTCGAATTGACGAACCGGCTGTTTCCCAGGGATGCCAACGAGCATGCGAGGGCACAGCAGCCGAAGAGCAACGCACCGTTTGTGTGAGACTTGGCGACTGAGCTGCGCGACCGAAACGTTTGGCCCGGAGTTCAATGGTAAAATGGCGCACCAGACATTTTGAGACCGGCTCGGCGGCAAGGCAGCCACCGATCGGGGTCAATGCGCATGAAATGTCCCCCTGCCCTTTACAAAGCCGGTTCGGCATGGACACATTCGCGTTTGGAGGAATGGAGGAGCATGGCAGCGACGCCATCGAAGTTCCATGGTTTCACATTCAGAACATGTCCGCGAAATCGAGCGGGTGGGACAGGGCCTGGCAACGGGACGCGACGATGTCGTCGTCAAGTCGTGGCTGCGGTGTCTCGATCAGCACAAGCTGGATCCGGCGCAGACCTGCGAGGCCTATATCCTGCCCGAACTTCGCCTGCGTGAGCATCGGCAGGAAGCCGAGGATCTCATCAGGATCGCGCGCTCGGGCCTTGAAAACCTCTACAATCAGGTCGCCGGACAGAACTACGTGCTCCTGCTTTCCGACAGGCAAGGCGTGACAGTCGAGTTTCTGGGCGATCCTTCGTTCGACAACAACCTGCGGCGTGCCGGCCTCTATCTCGGATCGGATTGGGCGGAAGCGCGTGCGGGCACATGCGCGGTCGGCGCCTGCCTGGAGACCGGCGAAGCGCTGACGATCCACCAGAGCGACCATTTCGACACAACGCATACCCCGCTCTCCTGCACCGCAGCGCCGATCTACGACACCGAAGGCGGTCTTTCGGCCGTTCTCGACATTTCGCTGCTCAGTTCCCCGATTCTGAAGGCGAGCCAGAATCTTGCGCGTCACCTCGTCGCCGCTACCGTGCGGCGTATCGAACTCGCCAACCTGATGGCTCGCACGCGCCATGAATGGGTGCTGCGTTTTGCCCGCTCGCCGGAGTTCCTCGACGTCGATCCTGAGGCGGCGATCTCGATAGACGGGCGCGGCCACATCATCGGCATGACTCATGGCGGCGCCCGTATCCTGGCCCGCTCGGCAGGCCTCGACTGGCGTGATCCGCAGAACCTTATCGGGCAGCCGATATCGCGCTTCTTCGATATCGGCGTTGATGGCCTGGTTGACTTGACGCGCCGCAGACCGACGGAGGAGCGGCTTTTGACCGCCCGGGACGGAAACGCGCTGTTCGCCCATGCAATCGAACCGCAGTTTCCGGTTGGCCGGTCTGCCGGCAAGATCACAACCCTTTCGGCCACGCGACGGCTCGGCGGCGCTGTACCGGTCATTACCGCCCTTGAGGACCGGATCGCCAAGCTGGCGCCAACCGCCCTGCCGATCCTTATCCAGGGCGAGACCGGCTCGGGCAAGGAGCATCTCGCCCGGGTCATCCACGACAGCAGCCGCCTCAAGGGCAGGTTCGTTGCGATCAACTGCGCAGCGTTGCCCGAACATCTTATTGAGAGCGAACTCTTCGGATATCTGCCCGGCGCCTTTACCGGCGCATCGCCCAAGGGGCGCAAGGGGCTGATAGAACAGGCGGATGGCGGAACCCTGTTCCTCGACGAGATCGGAGACATGCCCCTCGCCTTGCAGACCAGATTGCTGCGGGTCCTGGCGGAACGGGAAATCCTGCCGCTCGGCGGGGCGGAACCGAAGCCGGTCAACCTGCGCATCATCTCGGCGACGCACCGACCGCTGCAACAGCTGGTTCAGGAGGGACGGTTCCGCGAAGACCTGTTCTATCGCCTGAATGCCGCCGTGTTCCAAATGCCGCCGCTTCGCGACCGTCCGGATTTCGAATGGTTGCTTGCGGCACTGCTCGACAGGCACCGGACCGAAGGGCCACCGTTGCACATTTCGGCGGACGCACTGGCCGCACTGAAAGCCCATGGCTGGCCCGGCAACATTCGCGAGTTGAACAACGTCCTGGCTGTCGCGGCTGCCGTTTGCGACGACAGCAGGATCGAACTCATCGACCTGCCGGAACACCTCATTGCCGCGCGGACAAGCAAGGCGGAGACGTCCACCCCAAGCCGACAGGCCGACGACGGCGCGGCGCTCGAGATCTTGCTCTCGTCCTGTGGTTGGAACATTTCCGAAGCGGCCCGACGCCTGGGGGTCGATCGTTCCACGGTTCACCGCCAGATCAAGCGCCACGGGCTGCGTGCCAGTCACTAGCGTGCAACAGGTGTGGTGCAACACCTGTTGCAGCCGCCACAGGTATCCAACTTCAACAATCACACTTATGTTTCTGATTATAAATATCAATCAATCCTGATCCAGTTCTGGCACGTGCCTTGCTCCGTATTGTCGCGACAAAAGACAGAACGGAGGAAACATGCGCGCACTCAGATTTCATGCCGCCAAGGAACTGCGGCTTGAGCAGATCCCACCGCCCGATCGCAATCCTGGGCCGGGTCAGGTTCTCATCCGCAACCGCTTTGTCGGCATCTGCGGCACGGACCTGCACGAATACGCCTACGGCCCGATCTTTATTCCCAAGGAGCCACATCCCTACACCGGCGCCCATGGCCCACAAGTCCTCGGGCACGAGTTCGGCGGCGTCGTCGAAGCGGCTGGCGACGGCGTCAGCACCGTCGCAGTTGGAGACCGGGTCTCCGTTCAGCCGCTGATCATGCCGCGAGCCGGCGACTACTTTGCCGATCGTGGCCTCTATCACCTCAGTACGGATCTCGCACTCGCAGGGCTCAGCTGGCAGTGGGGCGGGATGGCGGACTATGCCACGCTCAACGAGTACAACGTCCAGAAGATCCCGGATGCCATGAGTGACGAGGAGGCCGCGCTAGTGGAACCGACTGCGGTTGCCGTCTATGCCTGCGATCGCGGTGGCGTGACCGCAGGAAGCAGTGTGCTCGTCACCGGTGCCGGGCCAATCGGGATACTGACGCTGCTGGCAGCAAGGGCAGCCGGCGCCACACAGCTATTCGTCTCCGATATCAACGATGCGCGGCTCGCCTTCGCAAAAGCGATCCTACAGGATCTGATCACGATCAATCCCAAGCGTGACGCACCCGGCGACGTCGTTCGCGCCATGTCGGAAGGCAATGTCGGCTGCGATGTCGCGATCGAATGCGTTGGCAACGAACATGCGCTGAAGGCCTGCGTAGATGCCGTGCGCAAACAGGGCGTCGTCGTCCAAACGGGACTGCATCCGCACGAGAACCCGCTCAACTGGTTCCAGGTCACCTTCAAGGACATCGACCTGCGCGGCTCCTGGGCATACCCGACCCATTACTGGCCACGCGTCATCCGGTTGATCGCATCGGGTCTGCTGCCCGCAAGCAAAGTCGTGACGAACACCATCACTCTTGATCAGGCCGTTGCCCAAGGTTTCGACGCCTTGCTGGATCCGGCCGGAAAGCAGCTGAAGATCCTGATCGACCTTTCGAAATGACCCCATAGCAACGTCGGGAAAGGAGGAGCTTTCCCGACGTTGCGACCTGACATTCGAGCAAAACGGAGGAGATACCATGCTTGAAGACAGCCCCAACACGAAGATAGACGCGGCCCTGGCGAAGCTCGGCAAGGCGCTGGAGAGCGGTGATATCGAAGCGGCAGTCAACCTGTTCCAGGCGGACTGCTACTGGCGAGATCTGGTCACGTTCACCTGGAATCTGCGCACGATGGAGGGGCATGATCAGATCCGCGACATGCTGACAAGCCAGTTGAACACGATCAAACCATCCCGCTTCCGCCAGGATGAGACGGAACTGGCGACGGATGGCGACGGCATCACGCAAGGCTGGTTCGAGTTTGAAACCGATGTTGCCCGTGGCTATGGCCACACCCGCCTGAAAAACGGCCTGGTCTGGACGCTGCTGACGACGATGAGCGAGATCAAGGGACATGAGGAACCCAAGGGCCTGAAGCGACCGATGGGAGCGGAACACGGCCATGACCCCAATCGCAGGACCTGGAGCGAAAAGCGACAGGACGAAGCAACGCGCCTCGGCTACGAGACGCAGCCCTATGTGGTCATCGTCGGCGGCGGCCAGGGCGGCATCGCGCTTGGCGCGCGACTGCGCCAGCTCGGCGTACCGACGATCATCATCGAGAAGAACGAAAGGCCCGGCGACAGCTGGCGCAAGCGATACAAGTCACTCTGCCTGCATGACCCCGTCTGGTACGACCACCTGCCCTACATCCCCTTCCCGGAGAACTGGCCGGTCTTTGCGCCGAAGGACAAGATCGGCGACTGGCTGGAGATGTATACCAAGGTGATGGAGCTCAACTACTGGAACTCGACCGCCTGCAAATCCGCCGCCTATGACGAGGACAAACAGGAGTGGACAGTTATTGTCGAGCGTGACGGCAAGGAAGTGGTGCTGAGGCCGAAGCAGCTTGTGCTGGCCACGGGCATGTCCGGCAAGGCGAATGTGCCCAAGTTCAAGGGACAGGAGACCTTCAGGGGCGAGCAGCAGCATTCCTCGCAACATCCGGGACCGGACGCTTACAAGGGCAAGAGGGTGGTCGTAGTCGGGGCCAACAACTCGGCCCATGACATCTGCGCGGCTCTGTGGGAGGCCGGCGCCGACGTCACCATGGTTCAGCGCTCCTCGACCCACATCGTGCGCTCGGATTCGCTGATGGAGATCGGGCTTGGCGACCTCTACTCCGAGCGGGCCGTCGCCGCCGGCATGACGACACGCAAGGCCGACCTCATCTTCGCCTCGCTGCCCTATAAAATCATGCACGAGTTCCAGATCCCGCTCTACGACAAGATGCGCGAGCGCGACGCCAAGTTCTATTCAGACCTCGAAAAGGCAGGCTTCATGCTCGACTGGGGCGCCGACGGCTCCGGCCTGTTCATGAAGTACCTGCGCCGCGGCTCGGGATATTACATCGATGTCGGCGCCTGCGACCTCATCATCGACGGCTCGATCAAGCTGAAGTCCGGCTCGGACGTCGATCACCTGACTGAAACGTCGGTGGTGCTCAAGGACGGCACCGAACTGCCGGCGGATCTGGTCGTCTATGCCACCGGCTATGGGTCGATGAATGGCTGGGCGGCTGATCTCATCAGCCGCGAGGTCGCCGAAAAGGTTGGAAAATGCTGGGGGTTGGGCTCCGACACGCCAAAGGATCCCGGCCCGTGGGAAGGGGAACAACGCAACATGTGGAAGCCGACACAGCAGGAGGCTCTCTGGTTCCACGGCGGCAACCTGCATCAGTCGCGGCACTATTCGCAGTATCTCTCACTGCAACTGAAAGCCCGCCAGGCCGGCATCGAAACACCGGTCTACGGCTTGCAGGAGAGCCATCACCGCGGCTGACGCCTTGAGGACTGGCCGGAGCGGAGTATCTGGCCAGTCCCGTCATACGGCTCGCGCCTATGAACTTCAGGCGGGCTCCGGCACACTCAGCTCAATGGAAAGCCCATTGCCGAAACCAGCCTGAGCCATGGCTTGCGCCATCCGCCCTTTCGGTCGGCAGTATCGAGCGCGTACATTGTGACCTGCGCCCCGAGCCAACGAAAGGGTTCGGGCGGCACGACGTTGGGCAGTTGCGTTGCAAAATCCAATCTGCTCTCCGAAGTCTTCGAGCCGTCGAGAATGTCGAGCGCGATGCGCGCGCCGAACCTCGAAGCGGAGACCCCAAAACCCGAATAGCCGCCGGCATAGACGACCTTGCCTGAGTGATATCTCTGGAAATGCACCGCCATGCGCGTGCTGAGATCGATCGGGCCGCTCCAGGCGTGAGTGAACCGAAGACCCTGCAATTGCGGAAACGTGTCGAAGAACGCAGCGGCCAGGGGCTCGTAGGTCTGGACATCGCTATCGACGCCCGGTGACGTGGTGCCTGCAAAAGCATATCCGAGCCTCCCACCGAAGATGATGCGGTTATCCTTCGTCAGGCGCATGTAGTTCATCTGGGTCCGGGTGTCGTAGACACCCTGCCGGTTCTTCCAGCCGATCGACGTCATCTGCTGCTCAGACAACGGTTCGGTGGCAAGCACCCGATCCCGGATGGCGACGACGCGGCGCCTGATGCCCCGATGGCCGGAGGCAAACGCGTTGGTGGCGAGCAAAACCTTGGGTGCCGTCACCGAGCCGAACGGCGTTTTCACCTCGATCCTGGCTCCAACCTCGCCGAGCGACAGCAATTCCGTATTCTCAAAAATCTCGACGCCGAGGGAAAGGGCGGTTCGTTTCAAACCCCAGGCGAGCAAGGCCGGATGGACGGTGCCGCTGATATCCTTCGACCAGATGCCGGCCTTGTATCGCGGCGATCCGATCTGCGCCTGGACGGCGTCCTGGTCCAGAAACACGGCCTGATGCCCGTATTGGAGATGCAACTCGTGTTCCCTGTGCAGGGCTTCGATATGATCTGCATCCACTGCGACTGTCAGCTCGCCACCCCACTCCGCGTGACAGTCGATGCCATGGTCGGAAAGGGTCTGCATGAAACCATGCATGTTCTCCTTGCCGAGCCGCTCCAACTCGGCAATGTCGTTGGGAAACACGCGCACCGCATTGGACAGGCCGTGCATCACCGATGTGGAGACGACGCCGCCCGGCCGCCCGGAAGCGCCGTTGGCGACGGCGCCTTTCTCGATCAGCACCACATCGAGATCCGGCTGGGCCTGCTTGGCCTGGATCGCCCCCCAGAGCCCGGTGAAACCGCCGCCGACGATCAGCAAGCCAGCCTTTCTATGGGCCGTCAGCGGCGGCAGCGGTTCGGGCGCATCCGGCCGATCCAGCCAGAACGGCGACATCGTCACGTCGGCAAGGGATGTCACCGACGATCTTTGCATTGGGTGCAGCATGAGTTCACCCGTCGGTCTTTGCGGTGTGCAAGACGTAGACCTTGCGCATCGTCGCCAGCACCTCAAACCGAACCTCCACCCCCTTTGGCAGCACATAGCTTTCGCCCGCTTGAAACGTCTGCACCGATCCGTCCGGGCTGGTGATCGCGACCTTGCCGGAAAGGATGACGCTGTACTCCACCGCATCGGGATAGGAGAGCATTTCCGCATAGGGCGTCGATTGCCATGTGCCGACGACGATCGAGCCGTCGGCGCTCTCGAAATGGACATCGCCCATCTCGTCGGCAAAACCCGAAAGGATCGCCTCAACCGGTACGACGCTGCACTTTTCCAGCTCGCGCAGGCCGACGCCGTTGCGATCGATTTTCACTACCTTGGTCATGTATGCTCCTGAATGCATGGTCAGCTGTTGGCGGGACGCAAACTCACCGGTCCCGCCGGATGCGATAGGGCATGGCTATTTCGCCCGATAGACTTCCGTTCCCGCGACATATGTCGCCTCGACGTGCCGCTTTCGAATGGACCGGTCGACGGGGTCAGGCAGCTTGGCATCGAGCACGACGAAATCAGCCCATTTGCCGGTGGAGATCGAGCCGATCTGGTCGGCCCATGGCGTCATGTTGGCGCCGGCCTGGGTGTAGGCGAACAGCGCCTCGTCGAACGTGACAGCCTGCTCGGGATGCCACGGGCCGTCGCCAAGCCCGAAGGGGCTTTCGCGGAAGACGGCATCATTGATCTGGGTCAGCGGGCTTAGCGGCGATGTCGCCCAGTCGGATCCGAACACGACCGGAACTTTGTGCTGAAGCATCGATTTCCAGACTTAGGCATGGGACTCGCGCTCATGGCCCACACGCTCAGTGATGTATTTTCCGATCGTGCCGGTGGCATGGTTCGGCTGCATCGACGCCACGATGCCGAGCGTTTTGAACCGCTCGATATCGGAGGGATTGATGATCTCGATATGCTCGACGCGGTTGGGATACTTGGCGTGTGATTGTGCCTTTTCGAATGCGTTCAGCGTCATCTGCACGCCGGCATCGCCGATCGCGTGAACGGCTGTCGGGAAGCCGCTTTCATTGGCGGCCTTGATCAAGGCGCTCAGATCCGCCTCCGACTGGAATGGCTCACCCTTCCATCCCGTGCGGTCCGAGTAGTTTTCCAGCATATAGGCCGTGTGGGTCGATAGCACGCCGTCGACGACCGACTTGGCATAGCCGACCGTCAGAAGCGGACCCTTGACCTTCGTCTCACCGCTGGCAGCGACACGACTGTCGACGGCTTCACGATCCTCTGCCGCCGCCGGGATGTTGGCGGCATTGTCTTCGAAGAAGCCGTACCAGACCCGGAGTGACAGGGACTTGTCCTCGACGAGTTTCAGATAATCGTAGACGGCGGCAATGGACGACATATCGTGAACGCCGGTCAGGCCGACGCTGTTTGCAAACTTCACGGTCTGCAGCAGCGCCTCGGCGCGTTCCTTGTCGGAATAGGCCGGCTGCTTGTTGGTGACGAGGTCGCCGGCGCCTTCGAGCAAGATCCCGGTCGGTTCCCCGGTCTTGGCGTCGAGAACGATCTCGCCGCCCGCAGGCACCTCGGATTTTGCCGTGACGCCGGCGATTTCCAGTGCCTTGCTGTTCACCCAGATCGAGTGGAAATCGATATCGCGGAGAACGACGGGGCGGTCTTTGACCACGGCGTCGATGTCTTCCTTCGTCGGAAGCTTGCCTTCCTTCAGCGTATAGTCCCAGCCACCTCCGGTGATCCACACACCCGGCGGCAGGCGTTCGTCCGCCTCCTTGATCCTCTTCAACCAGGTTTCCTTGTCAGGGATGTAGGAGAGGTCGACGCCGGTGACATAGTCCGTGCCGCTCGTCAGATGGGTATGTCCGTCGATGAAGCCGGGCGTAACCGTCTTGCCGGCAAGGTCGAGCACCGTGGTCTTGCCGTCGGCGAGCGCCCGGATCTCGGCGCTGGAGCCGACTGCGACGAACTTTCCGTTCTCGACCGCGAAGGCCTCGGCGCGCGGCGTGTTCGGATCGACGGTCCGCACGTCGCCGTTGACGGCGATAAGATCGGCGGCTGCTTTCGCAACCGTAAAAGATGACCCGACCGCTAGCGCGGCGAGCATGGTGCCAGCCAGAAGCTGGTTCAGCAGAACCGTTGTTTTCTTGATGCGCACGTCTTTCCCTCCCGAGGTCCGAACAGATTGAAGCGGATGCATGGAGTAAGCGGCAATGCGGCCATAAGCGGAATACTCCAAAGGGCTAGGTCCGCCGATCGGCGACCACGGCAAACAGCCGTGCCCAGTCCGAAACAGGCTGAGGCCGTCTCTTGCGGCCATTTTCAAACTGACCTACGCTCGCGCGAGGGAGGATGCAGGCATGAATGGGAGTATCGCGACGAGCGAGCCAGGCGCGGTGACGCAGTCACCTGCGATCAATGAACTGGCGATGTCACTCATCGGCAATATCGGTCGAATGGATTTCCAGGAACGCCTGGCCGAAGCGCTGAAGCAGCATGTTTCCGTGGATGCAGGGCTGATCCTGCTCTATCGCGGTGAGAGCGCACCGAAGATACTCTTCAACGATTGGCAGACGCATCGCGGCCTGTCCGACATCCGGCATTACCTTCAGGGGCCATACCGGCTCGATCCATTCTATCAACTCGCGGTCGAGAACGAGGATGATGGGCTTTATCGCCTGAGCCAGATCGCGCCTTCGTTCGATCGCACGCAATACTACCGCGAATATTACCAGCACTCCGGACTTCACGACGAGTTCAACTTTATCGTCAGCCTCGACGATGCCTCGAAGATCGCGATCTCTCTCGGCCGCAAGCGGACGAGCATCGCCTTCAGCGAGCAGGAAGTGCAACTGCTTGAGAGCCTTGCCCCGATCTTGCGGACGGCGGTGATCCGCCATTTCCGCGACCTCAGGCCCGAGACACTGGATGGCGAGGGCTCCGCGTTGCAGAAGGCGCTTGCCCAGGCGATCGGCAATTTCGGCCGCAGCATCCTGACGGAGCGCGAATGCCAGGTCGCTCAACTCGTGTTGCGCGGCTATTCCGTCAAGGGTGCCGCAACGCAGCTCGGCATCTCGCCGGCAACGGTTAAGCTGCACCGCCGGAACCTCTATTCCAAGCTGGACATCACCTCACAGACGGCGCTGTTTGCGCTGTTCATAGACGCAGTCTCCTCAGCCAGGAACGTCTATGAAGACCCGCTTTCGGGCTACCTCGCCAAGCGCGGGCAGCTGACGGGCGAGCTCGCCTGCAACTGACAGGGGTCTGCTGCAGGCTAACGAACTCTTGTGGTCTTGAGTTGCTCGACCGCCTACACAGCAAGGCTGCTCTTTGCCGAGGGCCTGGAAACGATGCGTGACGCCACCAGGCCGAAGACGACGACGCCAAGGATAAGCGTCGAGATGGCGTTGACCTCAGGGGTCACCCCGAACTTGATCTGCGAATAGATTTTCATCGGCAAGGTCGAGGCCCCGGGCCCCGTCGTGAAACTCGATATCACCAGATCATCAAGCGACAGCGTGAACGACAGCAACCAGGCCGAGACGAAGGCCGGCAACATGTTCGGAACCGCGACCTTCATGAACGCCACAAATGGCGGGCAGCCGAGATCTCTTGCGGCTTCCTCCAACGACGGGTCGAGTTCGACCAGCCGGGATTGCATCACCACGGCCGCAAAGCACATGGTGAAGGTGGCATGGGCAAGCGTGATCGTCACCGGGCCGCGATCGATACCCAATGTCACGAACATCAGCAGCATCGACACGCCCATCACCACCTCCGGCATCACCATCGGCGCCACCAGCATGCCGTTGAAAACATGATGGCCGCGAAAGCGCCGAATTCTCACTGCCACGATCGCCGCGAGCGATCCGAGCACGGTCGCAAGGGTTGCCGAGATCGCCGCCACGAGGAAGCTGATCTTCGCCCCCTCGACGATCGACTGATTGCTGATCGCGGCCGTATACCATTGGGTGGAGAACCCGCCCCAGACTGTGACCAGCCGCGAGGCGTTGAAACTGTAGACGACCAGAACCACGATCGGCAGGTAGAGAAAGGCGAGCCCGGCGAAGATGGAAAGCCGGTTGAACCAGGATGGCTTGGGCATAGTCGCTCCTCACTTAGAGGTTCGAGACAAACGTGTCTGAAACAGGACGATGGGTATCACCAGGATGGCGAGAAGCAGCACCGTCACTGCCGATGCCACCGGCCAGTCCCGGTTGTTGAAAAACTCCATCCAGATCGTCCTGCCGATCATCTGGGTGTCGGCGCCTCCCAGGAGATCCGGCACGACGAATTCACCGATGACCGGGATGAAGACCAGCGCAGAGCCGGCGGCAACTCCCCTGAGGCTGAGCGGAAACGTGACGCGCCAGAACGCCGCCAGGCGCGAACATCCGAGGTCGCGCGCCGCCTCGATCAGGGTGCGGTCGCTGGCACTGAGATTGGCGTAGATCGGCAGCACCATGAATGGCAGGTAGGTGTAGACGATGCCGATATAGATCGCGGTCTCGGTGTTCATGATCCGCAAAGGCTCGGAAATGATGCCGAGGTTCAGGAGCAGCGAGTTGAACAGCCCGTCGTTGCGCAGGATGCTCATCCAGGCATAGACGCGGATCAGCATCGAACTCCAGAACGGCACGATAACCAGAAAGATGAGAAAGGAACGCGTTTGCGGCGCGCAGCTTGCAATGCCGTAGGCCAGCGGATAGGCGATCGCCAGCATCAGCGCCGTCGAAATCGCCGCCACTTTCAGGCTGGTGAGATAGGCAAGCAGATAGGTATTCTCGCCCACGACGAAGATGAAATTCTCAAGGTTGAGGCGAATGCTGAGCAGCGATCCCTGCCATGCATAGAGCGGCTCATAGGGCGGCATGCCGAGGCGAACGGACGAGAGGCTGATCGCCAGCACGAGCAGAAACGGCATGAGAAAGAAGACAGCGAGCCAGCCATAGGGGACGAGCACCAATGCGCGTCGGCCCAGATCGGATTTTGATTGCATGATGTCGTTCCCTAATCGGCCAGCAGGCGGGCGGCCTGCGGCATCCATGAGGCAAACACGGTGTCGCCCACCGACAGATCGTCCTCGGCACCCAGGTTGACGCGCAGCGCATCCAGCGTTGCCCCGCTCTTGAGGCGAACCCTGTAGTGCCGTCCCGATCCAGCGTAGCTGAACTGTTCGATAACGCCCTCGAGACCGTCGCCCTGCCTGGCGAGCTCGACCCTCTCCGGCCGCACCGACACCCAAAAGCGTCCATTGGTGGAAACATGGTCCGCGGCGGTGGCAAAGACCGAACCGCCCGCCTCTGCACTTTCGACGGCCAGGTCGTTGCCCGAACGTCTGGTCGCGCCACCTTCGAACACGTTGGCCTCACCGAGGAATTTCGCGACATAGCGGGAGACCGGTGTTTCGTAGACTTCGGCAGGCGATCCGATCTGCAGCACCTTGCCCTGCCGCATGATCGCTATACGCGATGACACTGTCATGGCCTCATGCTGGTCGTGGGTGACGATGATGAACGTCAACCCTAACTCACGCTGAAGCCTGACCAGTTCGTGCTGCGTTTCCGTGCGAAGGTTCTTGTCCAGCGCACCGAGCGGCTCGTCCAACAACAGCACCTTCGGTCGCTTGACCAATGCCCGTGCCAAAGCGACCCGTTGCCTTTGCCCGCCGGACAGCTGTTGCGGCTTGCGATCGAGCAACGCGGTCAGTTGCAGCTTTTCGGCCACATCACTGACGCGCTGCCGGATCTCAGCCCTTGCCAGCCGGTCCTGCGCAAGGCCGAAGGCAATGTTCTTGCCCACCGTCAAATGGGGAAACAGGGCATAGGATTGAAACATCATGTTGGTTGGCCGGCGATGGGCCGGGACGTCCGTGACCTCTTCCCCATCAAGCCGGACGGCACCGGATGTGGGCGTTTCGAAGCCGGCGATCATGCGCAGCAAGGTCGACTTGCCGCATCCGGATGGACCAAGAAGCGAGAAGAACTCCCCCTTCCCGATGCCGATAGAAACGTCGTCAACGGCAGTGAAGAAGCCGAATGATTTGGAGAGGTTCTCGATGGATACGTAAGATTGCAATGCGAGTGTCCTTCTACTTCCGCTTCTCAGGCGACGTGCTCAGCTGCCGGCCCTGAACGCGGTCCATACCCGTGTCCTCTCGCGCGCCTGGCGCGGCGGCAGTGACTTGTCTACGAAGAGCTTGGAGCGGACTTCAGCGGGCGGATAAACGTTCGGATCCGTGCGGATCGCCTCGTCGACGAGAGGAGTCGCTGCGGCGTTTGCATTTGCGTAGAATACGTGATTGCTGATGTCGGCGACGGTCCTCGGCTCCAGAACGTAGTCGATGAAGGCCATGGCTTGCTCGGGATCGGGCGCATCGGCAGGCACGGCCATCGTGTCGAAGGATATGATCGTGCCTTCCTTCGGGATCGAATAGCTGACCGCGACACCATTGTTGGCTTCGCCTGCACGGGCTGCAGCGATGCCCGCGTCGCCGCTCCACATCATCGCCAGGCAAAGCTGGCCGGATGCCATATCCGCCACCAGTTGACCGCTCTGCATGTGCCGGATGTACGGGCGCAACGTCAGGAGCAGATCCTTGGCCTTGTCGAGATCTTCCTGCTTTGTCGAATAGGGATCGAGACCGAGGTAGTTCAGGGCGATCGGGATCACTTCGTTGGGCGCATCGACGATGCCGATGCCGCAATCTTGAAACTTCTGCGCCAGTTCCGGCTTGAAGAACATGTCGAGGCTGTTCGTCGGTGCGTTGCCCACCCGCTCTTCGACGAGCTTCAGATTGTAGGCGATCCCTGTCGTCAGCCACATGTACGGAACGAGGTACTGATTGCCGGGGTCGTGTTCGGCAACGAGCTTCAGGAGGTCCTTGTCCAGGTTGTCATAGTTCTTGAGGCTGGAGGTATCGATCGGCTTCAGGGCACCCGATTGGATGAGCCGCTCGCCGACGGTCGCGCTCGGAAAGGCAACGTCGAAACCACTTCCGCCTGCCAGCAGGCGCGTCTCCAGCACTTCCAGCGAATCGAAGAAATCCACACGGGCGTCCACGCCCGTTTTCTTGGAGAAATTCGAAACCGTATCCTCGGCGAAATAGTCGGAGAAATTATAGATAAACAGCTTCTCACCGGCCTTCGCTCCCCCCTGCCCATAGAGCAAGGCGATCGAGGCGATGGCAACCGAGTGCAACAGCGAACGGCACGTACCAGACATGTTCCCTCCCAAGGCAGAATAGCCTTTGTTTTCGGGAAAACCTGCTGGGGTAACGGGGAAGGGTCAACACTCCCTTTGGCTAGGCTGGGCAGCGGTTCGGTGGCGCAGCACATGACCCGAGGCACTAAAAATAGCCATATTCCCAAGTCTCTTAGTACAACCATACCGCGTCGAATAGTGGCACATGTTAGGAGGCTTTCACTCGAAGCCTAGGTTGCCTGCGGGTTAGATTTGCACCTGTTGGCAACGGCGCGGTAATGGCTTATACAAACCGCGCCAAGGGCAATTTCCGATGAAAAAACTGAGCCTATTTGTTTCCCTGGCATTCACGATTGCGCCGCCGGTGGCATCTGCCGAAGCCAAACCCTGCCCGCGGGAAGAGGCAATCTACGCCTACGATTGGGAAGACGAGGATGCAACCCGGACAGTATTCAAGCTGCAGGTAGCGCAGCGATCGGAACTCCCCCCTCGCGCGCAGGAAATCAGCTTTGAAACATGGCGCAAAGACAAGCTCGTCTGGTCGGTCGACGGCGAAATTTCTTGTTCTGATGTCGTGCCGATGTGCAATCTGAAGCTCGACAGAACCGCACACTCGAGCACCGATGAAGAAAGCGACCAATGCGCCGCCTTCCCTCTTGCTGTCGAGTAAATCAGGGAGCAGGGCGAGGTCACCCATACCGTATTTGGAGGCCTCACGGCCTATTCTTTGAGCTGCGCAGAAGGCCTGGCAATCCGTGTCGCGAACGAAGACGCTCTGACCTCCTTCGAGCGAACAGAGAAGTACTTTGTGCTGCCAGCCTATGTTCGGTTTGAATCCTGCAAGGATTGAGGTTTGCAGAGTTGCGATCGTGCCCGCTCTTCGCTCGGGCCTGCTCTTTCAAGCCCGTTGCCACTGTCGACACCAATTAGTGCCATCACATCCGCCAGCGCGGGCATCGACGTCCCTGCTCCCTGGCGCGTCACCGCAACGGCTCCAAAGGCGTTGGCAAGCCGACAGCATTCGGAGCCGGACAAACCCGACACACGACCGATGATATGGCCTGCCGCAAAAGCGTCGCCGGCGCCTGTCGTATCAACGGCATCGACGGAGAACCACGGCGCGCTTTCAACCCCAGATTTTTGGTAGAGCGACGATCCCGCGACATCGTGTTTGAGAGCGATGCGTTTTACGCCCTGATGCAGGAGGGACCTTATTGCCTCTTCCGCCGGCATGGCGGTGCCTCCGCCCGCCAACGGCGCAAGATCGGTTCGGCCCAGCACGATCATGTCGAGTTTCGGCAGCAGATTGCGCACATGCGGGGCAACCATCACGGCAACGCCGGCCGGAACGTCCAGGGTGACGGGCACCTGGAACTGCTGCGCCAGTTCGATTGCTCTCATCGCCGCGTCGGATTGCGGGCTTTGCAGCAGGGCATAGCCGGAGAGATGGAAAAGCGCCGCCCCCTCGAACACATCGTCTGAGATGAAGGTCGGTGACAACTGGGCATTGGCCCCGCGATAGGCAAACATCGTCCGCTCACCGCTCTTGCCGACCGTCACGATGTTGGTTTGCGTCGGCTCGATAGGGTCCCGCCCGATCCACGCCGTCGAAACGCCGGTCGCTGCAAGCGACGACAGTGCCTGTTGTCCCCATGCGTCCTGCCCCACCCTGCCGATCAGCCGGCAGTCGTGGCCGGCGCGCGACAGCGCGATGGCCGTATTGGTGGCGGAGCCGCCCAGCATGTGCCGCTGGGCGGTTGCGATAGCCTCTTCTCCCTCGAGGGGATACTCGGGAATATCAAGAACCAAGTCGATATTGATATCGCCAAGGAGGACGATCGCTGCCATTTCGCAATCCCTAGAGGTCGATGTGCATCTGTTCGATTGCCTGATCTACGTCGGCGATGATGTCGTCAACATGTTCGATGCCGACAGAGAAACGCACTAGTCCATCGACCACGCCCATCGCCTCGCGCTCCTGGCTGGGGATATCCAGAAAGGCCATGGTCGCCGGCATCTGCGTCGTTGTGCGCAGTCCGCCGAGGCTTGCCGCAAACGAGCCAAGCTTCAGCCGCTTCAGAAGGCGCACGCCAGAAGCCTCGTCCTCGACGCAGAATGACAGCATGGCGCCTCCGCCGCGCAACTGCTCGCTGGCCGAGGCATGATTGGGATGAGAAGGCAGCCCCGGATAGAAGACGCGCTTGACCTTCGGATGAGCTTGGAGATGTTTGGCAAGCGCCAGCGCATTGGCGCACTGCTTTTCCAGCCGCAGCGCCAGCGTCTGCGCGCCGCGCAGCAACAGCCAGGCATTGAACGGCGACAGCGGCGCGCCGAGCTTGTTGAGTGTGTTCCAACGCACGTCTTCCAGCCAATCGGCCGGCAGGATGTCGGACTTCAGCGTGATGACCCCGCCAACCGCATCATTGTGGCCGCCGATGAACTTGGTGGCGCTTTCGACCACGACGTCGACGCCGAACTCGTGCGGACGGCACACGGCCGGAGAGGCGAACGTGTTGTCGCAGATCACCACGATGCCACGCGAGTGGGCGAGTTCCACCAGCGCTTTCAGCGGCGGAACCTTCATGGTCGGGTTGGCGATCGCCTCGACATAGAGAACCTTGGTCTCATCGGTGAACGCGTTTTCGACCGCCCGGACATCGGTGCAGTCGACTAGGCTGACCTTCAGCCCGAAATCGCCGGCGCGGTGATCGAAGAACTCGTGCGTGCTCGAATAGGTCGTGAGATCGGCGACGATATGGTCGCCGGCTTTGAGGATGCCGAACAACGCATGCGAGATCGCCGCCATTCCCGATGCCGTCGCCAGGCAGGCCGTACCGCCAGTCAACTGGGCGATGTGCTCCTCGAACTTGTATTCCGTCGGGTTACCGCAGCGCGAATAGATATTCACTTCCTTGCGCGCGCCGGCGACGATCTGGTCGTAGATGTCGCCGCCATACTGGAAGTTCGCCGACATGTAGATCGGGTAGCTGATCGATTGGGAATGCTCTTCCGGCGTATAGAAGACTGCCCGGCTGGCAAAATCGAGCTCTTTAGGCGACATGAAAATTCTCCTGCATTGGACGCGGGCTTGAGCCCGGTCATTAACGGCTATTCCTTGACGGCACCGCCGAGCAAAGCGGCGGTGATCTGGCGTTCGAAAAAGATGAAGAGGACAAGCGGTGCGATGGCGGCGATCAGGATGGCCGCCAGCATCACCGGGTAGTTGGTGATGTGCTCGCCGACGAAATCCGTAAGCCCCACGGGGAGCGTCTTGCGCGCCGGATTGTTGATGAAGACGACGGGAAACAAGAAATCGTTCCAGACCCAGATCATGTTGACGATGGCCGCGGTGAACATCGCCGGGCGCGCGATCGGCAGCGCTACCTTGGCGAAGATTGACCATTCGGAGGCACCGTCCATGCGCGCCGCGTCGAAGAGTTCGCGGGGCAGCGTGTTGAAGAAGGCCTGCATGATGAAGATGGTGACCGGCACGTTGAAGGCGGCGGTCGGCAGCACGACGCCCATATGGGTGTCGAGCAGCCCGGCGCCGCGGAGCATCACCACCAATGGTACAAGCGCGACATAGGCGGGGATTGCCATGGCCGCCGTCAGGCTGAGTTCGACCGCCGGCATCCAGCGGGGCCGATAGACCGAAAGGGCATAACCCGCCAGGGTCGCGACGGCCACAGTGAGAACAGTCGCCCCCGCCATGATCAGCAGCGAATTGACCGCGTAGCCGCCAAGCGCACCGCCGCTCCAGGCGCCGACATAGGCATCAAGCGAGAAACTGGTGGGGAACGACCAGACCGAGCGCATGAACTCCTTGTTGGTCTTGAAGGTGCTGTAGATCATCCAGATAAACGGGAAGATGACCAACAGCACGTGCAGGGTCAGGAGAAAGAGCACCACCGTGTTGGTGGCTGTCCAGCGGCGAACGGCTGCCATTGCTTACGTTCTCCCGCCGACGCCGGTTCTTTTCAGATACCGGAAGACCAGCCACGCGCCGATTGCCGTGAGCATCATCTGCGTGAAACCGATGGTGGCTGCGTACCCCATCTCGAAGCTGCCGAACCCCATCTTGTAGAGGTAAGTGGAGACCACCTCGCTCGCGTGGTTCGGGCCACCATTGGTCAGCACAAAGACCAGCGAGAAAGTCTTGAGCGAGCCGATGATCGCCAGAAGCGAATTGGCGCGCACCGCGTCCCCGACCATGGGAATGGTGATCGAGAAGAACTTGGTGAAATGGCCGGCGCCGTCGATCTCGGCGGCCTCGTAGACGCTTTCGGGCACGCTTCTCACTGCGGCCACGAAAAGCAGGACGTAAAGGCCGAGATAGGTGAAGCTCATCACCACCACCACGGCCGAAAAGGCGGTACCGGATTCGCCCAGCCAACCACGCTTCAGGCCGTCCAGACCCAACGCGCCAAATGCCGCGTTCACCAGGCCGAAATAGGGATTGTACATGAAGCGCCAGAGCAACCCGATGCAGATCTCGCTGACCATCACCGGCACGAGATAGAAGAACAGTAAGATCCGGCTGAAGGCGGGCACGATGCGCACCAGGCAATAGGCGATGCAGAGCGCCAGAAACACCTGAAACACCATCGCCGAAAGCGCGACGAGGAGATTGCGGCCAAGAGCCCGCCAGAAGATCGGGTCGCCGGCAAGACGCACGAAGTTACCAGCCCCCTCGAACACCGGCGCCGACGCCCCGTCCCAACGGAAAAGCGAAAGCCAGCCAGCATAGATGACGGGATAGGCGACGAAGGCGGCAAGTAGCAGAAATGCTGGCGACAGAAACAGGAACGCCGCTCTGTTGTGGCTGTTGGCAAAGCCTTTGCTGGTACTCATCGTTCTCGGGCTCCATGGAGGGTTTGCGCGGCGAGCGGCTTGCCGCGCAAACGGGTCATGTTGCTAGGGTCTGCTACTTGTCGGCCCGCAGCGCATCCTCGAGGCGCTTGGCCGCATCGGCCGGCGGCACGGAACCGTCGAGCACGCCCTGGAGCGAGGTGTAGTAGATATTGGTCGCGGCCGGCGGCATCGCCGTGTCGTAGAAGGGATCGAGGTGGCCTGCCTCCGCCATCAGCTTGCTGCTGATATCGAACAGGACCGGGCCCGCAGCCGCCTCGGTCGTGGCGTCCTTCACCGTCACCATCGTCTTTCGCAGCTCGACATACTTGGTCATGACCTGGCTCGACGTCAGGAACTTGAGCAAGGTCACGGCATCGGCCTTGTTCTCGGCTTTCTCAGAGATGCCGAACGTAGCGGCGACACCGGCCAGCACGTCGGACTGGTCCCCTGCTCCACCGGCAACAGTCGGGAAGGCGAAGTAGCCGAGCTCGAAACCTTCCGGCGCATCGGCGGACGCGCCGATCTGCCAGGTGCCGTTCAGCATCATCGCCGCCTGGCCGTTGAGGAAGAGCATGTTGGCTTCCTGGTCGCCCATGCCGTTGAAGCCGATCGGGAAGTAGCCCTTGCTCGAAAGCGCGGCCACATGTTCCAGCGCCTTGGTGCCCTCGTCGCCAAGCGCGGCTTTGGCATCCTTGTTGACGAAGGCAGAGACGACGCCGGAGCCCTTCAGGCGCATTTCGAGGTACTGGAACCAGAACGTCGCCGGCCAGGCATCCTTGTTGCCGAGCGCAAACGGGACGATGCCCTCACCCTTGATCTTTTCGGCCAGCGCCAGAAGCTCGTCGTAGCTCGACGGCACTGCCCAGCCATTCTCCGCAAAGAGCGCCTTGTCGTACCAGAACACGACGGAATCGACATCGACGGGAACGGCGTAGGCATGCCCATCCTTACTTGTCTGCGCGAGCGCGCTTTCAAGGAAGCTGGCGCCCCAGCCGTCCTTGGCCAGATCCGCATCGAGCGCGTACATCTGCCCGCCGTTGACGAAGGCGTTCAGGAAACCTCCAGGCAGCGTGTAGAAGACGTCTGGCGGATTGCCGGATGCCATGGCGGTATTGAGCTTGGCCTTATAGGCCGACTGTTCGGCCGCAACGACATCCAGCTTAATGTCGGGATGGGCCTTGGCAAATTCATCCAACGCGAAGTTGATGAAATCGACCTTGTCCTGCTGGCCGGCATAAGCGTGCCAGAAAGAGAGTTCACCGGCCGCGGCCGGAAGAGCGGTCAGCACCATGGCCGCACCGGCAATCAACAAACGCTTCAATCCCATGACATCCTCCCAGAAGTCCAGCAGCGCATCTCTTCGCGTTCATGCAGTGATGCCACATCATACAAAGCGTGTCTATAGTGACACCACAACATGATTGTGCTAGCCTCTTCGCCGAGGCTCACCGCAAACCTGAAGAAAGCCCCGTCAATGACCAATGATGCGCGAGCCAACAACAGCACCCCAGCCAGCAGCCGGCTTCGAAGCGTGCTGCCGAAATTGTCCGATTCCGAGCGTCGCGTGGCGCTCTGGATGCTAGACAACAGCGACAGCGCCATCCGCCAGTCGATGTCGGCCATCGCCCAGGCCACGGATGTCAGCGATACGACCGTGCTGCGCATGTGCCGCACCGCCGGCTTTGAAGGGTTCACAGATCTGAAATTGGCGTTGGCCCAGGAACCACGCACCGTCCAAACCGCGACATCGACCGAACCGCAAACAAGTGATCTGCAAGCAGCCACCCGATTGTTTCGCGCCATCGGCCAGGCTTTGACCGATACGCTCGGCGTTCTCAACGAAAGAATCCTCGCCGAGGCGATCGATCTGATGGCCGGCGCCAGCCACATCTTGGTCGGCGGCGTCGGCGGATCCGGTATCGTCGCACAGGCGTTTTACCAGCGCTGTATCCGGCTGGGACTTCGTTGCGATGCGCCGGTCGATTCCCAGCTGCAGATCATGCATGCGGCCCTGACCGGACCAGGCGATCTCGTGGTCGCCATTTCCTATTCGGGCATCACCAGCGATCCGGTTCTCGTACTGCAGGAAGCCAAGTCACGTGGCGCCTCGACGATCTGTATCACCGGAAATAGCAGCTCACCCCTGGCCCGCCTCGCTGACGTCGTGCTTGTCAGTGTCTCGCATGAGCAAGGCAGCGAACCGATGGCAGCCCAGATTGCGCAGATGACATTGGTCGATGCGCTCTATTCGGTTTTTGCGGCACGCAATGCCGAACGCGTTCAACTCACCGAGGAGCGCATGGTCAAAGCGATCCTTCCGAAATCAATCTAGCGAAAACAACGAGCAAGGCATTGAAAACACAAATCTATACCATGCAGACGGTCGCCGAGGCCATTGCTGCGGCCGGGGTCGGCGTCGACTATCTCGGTGTCACGCCTTCGAACCGAGGCCTGCCCGGCGAGATCTCGTTCGCCAAGGCACGCGAGATCACGGATGCCCTCAAGGGCAAGGCAAAACGGGTGGCGCTGTCGGTTGAGAGTGATCTCGAGGCGATCGTTGAGATGGTTGACGCGGTTCAGCCCGACGTGCTGCACCTGTGTGGCGATATCGAGCTCGTGACGCCGGAACACGTCAAGACGCTGCGCACCAGACTGCTGGCGAAGCATCCCGACCTGCAGATCCTCCAGGCCATTCCGATGACAGGTCCTGAAGCGCTAGACCACGCCGCTCGCTTCGAGCCGTTTGCGGACATTTTCATCCTCGATTCCGTCGCCGCCCATATCGGCGGCATTGGTGCGGCCGGCGTCACTCATGACTGGTCTCTCAGCCGCGAGATCGTCAAACGCAGCAAGCGGCCGGTGATCCTGGCGGGCGGCCTCAAGCCTGAGAACGTCTTAGCTGCGATCGAGGCTGTGCGCCCCTGGGCGGTGGACTCGCTTACCCATACGAACTTCCCTCTCCCGGAAGGCGGCTTTCGCAAGGACATCGACAAGATCGCCGCGTTTGTGGCAGCGGCAACGCGCGCCTGAGCTTACGGTCAAATGCTTTCCGGCGCGCAACCGCGTTGCGCGCCGTCGGCCGACACCCTTCGGCCTTGACGTCATCTTTTGTCTTCCACCTCGCCACGGCCGAAATGCCTGAGCCGACCGCTTGGGCTGTGCCGTTCTCTCAACGGACGAATGGCCGGGCTCCAACGCCGGGCGTGAAGTGACCGAGTTCATTTGCTGTTCGCGGCCGTTCTTCCTGACGATTGCAGCCAACCGTGCTTTAGCAAGGCTGGCGGTGCACGGCGCATCGCAAGCAGAGTTCTACGCCAGCTCTCTCTCGACAATGGAAACTCCGGCGTGCTCGGTCATCCCGTCGGCGGTCCCGGATCCGAAATGCCGATGAAGAGGATGGCGCGGATCATCGTGCGGGCGGAACAAGAAACGTCGGGCGACGTCGAGATAGCCGTCGTAGACCAGGCCACCGTTGACAGCGATGAGGGCGTCCCTGTCTCGGCGGTAGAGCATTGGTATCCGATACCAGGGAACTCCAGGCCGCTTGTGATGCAGCACATGGAGATTGTTGTAGAGAAACAGGAGCCCGAACAATGGGCTGTTTTCGACGATCGCCGTGCGCTCGTCGTGGTGGTCGGCATAGCGATGCTCGGCATAGGAACGCAGCCTGGTGAGCGCCGCTCCGACATAGACGAAACCGAAGACGTAGAGCCACGGCGGCATGCCGCAAACTTCGCTCACCCAGACGAGGATGACGGCAACACCGAGCGCATGTCGCAACCAGATTACCGCCCGCCGTCGGTCACGGTTGAGCACCAGCGCCGCTTCCTGTGCCAGGAAGCTGGCAATCATGACGATCGGCCCGAGGGTCAGCCGACCCAGTAACGTGGTATTCCAGGCTGCCAGCAACCGGCCGATGCCTCCCATGCGCTCCCAGGCGGCTTGGGTGAAATAGGACGATTCCGGATCCTCGATCGGATCGGTCAGGTGCTCGTCGCGGTGATGGGTCAAGTGCCCTTCGCGATAGATAGCATAGGGGAGCCAGAGCGACAGCGGCGGCCAGCCGATCGCATCATTGACGAAGCGGTTGCGGGTGGGATGCCCGTGAATGACCTCATGCTGGAGCGATCCGTGCCAGGCGATCAGCCAACCGCCGAGACCGATCACAGCCACTACGGGCAGCGATTGCCAAAACCAAGTCAGGGCAAGAAAACCGCCGTAGATGATGATCGACAGGGTGACCGTTTGCCATTCGACACGGGAGGTTGCGGAAATTGTGGATTTTAGGGGAAGCGTGTCGTCCGGCTTGTGATTGATCATGAAACGAATTCCAGGAAGAAAGCGAATGGATGCATGCCGCCAATATAAAATCCGGGTACGGCAAAGCGCGCCGCACCGCTTTGCAAGCAAACGGGAATATGGAAAACCCGGTTGCGTAAACAGCCGTGATTAGAGAATATATATTCTATGCACTTTGTAGATTATTGACCCGATGGCCATAGGGGTGCTTTGACCCCGCGCGAGCTGCCGGATACCGGCTCTGCAAGCTCTGTTCGCACGCCTCCTATGCCACTTCCCGCCTCCAGGGAAACAGGCCGCCCTGCCTCACCCGATTGCCGGGTAACCTTGGCGCGCAGCATCGCGATCGAAGTCCGCCAGCACCTCGTAGTCGGCATCGCCGAGCAAGCTGATGCCCTGCAGCGAGAGCGTGTCGCAGACTTCGGCCAGCTCCGGATCGGCTATCGTTTCCGACAGGGCCCGGCGCAGGATCACCAGGTTCTTTGCCGGCGTCGACATGGCGGTGATGAAAGGCAGGCCCGGCCCTTTGGCCGTTTCAGCCAGCACGCGTAAGCCAGCGACGCGATCGGGGTCGAAGCGCAGGGTGTTGCCGAAAGTCACGCAGTCGATCGCCGCCACATTGGCCGCCCCACTCGACACGGCATCCATGCTTGCCAGGTGGCCGCCGGTCTCCAGCACGCTTGAGAAGAACCGGCCATCGACGGCATGAGGCGCCACAAAGGCGCGAAACAGGTTGTATCCGGAATTGCTGCCGACCTCGTTGATCGCTGCGCGCCCACCGCGCAGATCTTCGATCGACGTCGCGGACGACTGAGCATTGATCACGATGAAACTGCACTTGAGTGGACCGTCACAGCCAGGAAGCCGATAGACGGGCGATGCGACCAGCTGCACCTTGCCTCGCAGATGCTGGACATAGGGATATCCGCAGGTCTGGCTGAACAGCAAGTCCGGACGTATCCACGCCTCGTTGTAACGGATGTCTTCGTCAAGCACTTCCGGCGCCTCCAGCCCGTAGGCCCGGATGCGCTCGCCGAGTGCGCGCCAGAACAGCCGCGTCGCCTCCGCGACCGGCGGCGGGCTGGCATACATTGCGAGGCTGGCGAGAGACATGGCAGAACTCCGGAAAAGCACGTCAAAAACCTATGCAATGCATAGAATAAAATCGCAATGCGGTTTCTGCGGCGAAAGCCGTCTGGCGGGCCTTTCCGTCGCCGGCAAACGCATCCCTCGGGAGATCGGAAATGCGGCAGACCTTCCGCGGCTTATCAAGGCGTTCAGGCGACGCCGCGGGTAATGACGGGTAGGCTTCATACCATGTGCAAGCGCGTTCGTTCTCGCAGCCGAATAGCCTGCTCGGGAAAGCAGGCTATTGCTGTCAGCAGCATCTCGGGCTTCCGCCGTGACCGGCCGTGCGACCAGATTAGGAAACGGCCTGCACGGACTTGATCTTCTCGATGCCTCCAACGATTGGGGCAAACTCGTCCCAAACGCCGTGCGCACCCTTCTGCCACTCGTCCAGTGCTTCCGGCTTCAGGACTTTTCCGCCGTTCTGAATGGCAAGCTCGATCGACTTTGCTTCGTCTTCGACGATCAACTGGTTGAAGTAAGCCGCCCCCTCCTTCGAAGCCTGTTCAAAAACGGACTTCTGTTCATCGTTGAGGCGACTCCAGAAATCGGAGGAATAGTAGACGACGCCCGATGCCCAGATGTGACCGGTTTCGGTCAGGTAAGGCACCACTTCGTAGAGCTTGAAGCCGGCATAGGCCGACTTGGTGAGGTCCATGGCATCGGCGACGCCGGTTGCAAGTGCGTTGTAGGTCTCGGTGATCGGAATGCCGATCGGCGTCGTGCCGAAGGCGCTCCAGAGCTTGGTGTGAAGCGGACTTTGAATGACCCGAATGCGCTTACCTTGGAGCTGTTCGGGCTTCATCACCGGCTCTTTGGTCAGCAGATGACGGGCACCATAGTTGATGAAGTCGGCGACGACGAAATTCTGCGCCAGCAGTTTCTGCTTGAGGTCGACGCCGATCTCGCCATCAACGCTCTTGCGGACATGGTCGGCATCGCGAAACAGAAACGGCAGGTCGAGCAATTGCAGCTCCGGTGCCCAACCGGACAGCGAAGACACCGTCGAAAGGCTGGCCTGGACCGAGCCAAGGCGGACACCTTCGGCGACTTCCTTCTCACCGCCGAGCGCGCCGCTCTTGACAATGTTGAAGCGGAACTGTCCGGGCAGCCTAGCTTCGACCAGTTCGCTGATCTTCAGCCAGATCTTCGTCTCCGGCTTGTCGTCGCCGAAGAGCGAGGCGATCGTGATCGCCGTGGTCCGGGCCTGGGCGGGGCGCAGCACGGCGGGCGACGCAAGCGCGGCACCGGCAAGGGCGGTCGTCTTTAGGAAGGCACGTCTGTTGAAAGCGTTCATGACGAAGATCCTGTTGGTTAGAAAATAATTGCCCAGGCGCAAAGGATCGCGAGGGAGACAAGAAGTGCGAGGAGATAGGGAACCACCGCCTTGAAGAGTGCGGGGGCCGGTATTGCAGTGACGCCACTGACGACGAAGATCAGCATGCCAAGCGGCGGCGTCAGCCCATGGATCATCAAGTTGACGACGATGATGACGCCAAAGTGGATCGGATCGATGCCGGCGGCGACGGCTGCGGGTAAGAGGATAGGGCCGAAAAGCAGGATCGCCGCACCGATATCGAGCACCAGACCAACGACCAGAAGAATGATGTTGGAAAGCAGAAGTACTGCAAGCGCGCTACCCCCGAGCAGCATCGTCAGGTTGGACACCAGGCCGGCGACGTCATCGACGGCAAGCAGGAAGGCAAAGGGGCCGGCTGTTCCGATCAAGAGCCCGATCGCGGCCGCTTCGGTCGCTGCCTGGCGGAACGCCGCATAGAACGAACGGATTCCGAACCGCGCGGCAAGTCCGAGAAACAGCGTGTAGAGCGCAGCCAATGCCGCAGCTTCCGTCGTGGTGACGATGCCAAAGCGAATGCCGAGAACGACGATGATGCCGAGGCCGAAGGCGGGAATGGCTTGTCTCGCCGATTGCCAGCGTTGCGCGCTGGTCGCACGGGCTTGCGGCACTTGTTCGCGCACGGTCAGATGGATCGCAACCGCAAGGCAGATCGCCATCAGACCGCCGGCGAAGAAGCCACCGACCAGCAGGGAGCCGACCGAGAGATTGGTCGCGGTGGCGAGGATCAGGAACGCGATCGATGGCGGGATGACATTGTCGAGCACCGACGTGGACGCGATGATGGCTGCGGCCTGTGCCGGCGGATAGCCATGCTTGACGAGTTCCGGCTGGAACGTCGAGGCACCGAAGGCGGCGTTGGCAACGGAAGAGCCCGAAGCGCCAGAGAAAAGCACGCTTGTCAGAAGTGTGGTCTGGGCGAGGCCCGCGCGCCGATGACCGACGATAGAAGCCGCAAAGCGCACGAGCTGGTTGGCGACGCCCGATGCGGTCAGCAAGCCACCGGCCAGCAGGAAGAAGGGTATTGCGAGAAGAAGGAACTTGGAGATCCCGGTTACCGTCGAGGAGACGATCGCTGGCTCCGGAAGACTGCTGCCAAAGGCGATGGCAACGTAGGCTGCGGCAAGAAAGGCGTGCGGCAGCGGCGCGGCCAGCACCAGCCCCAGGGCGGCCACGAGACCGAGAACGATGCTTGGGGGCCAGTCGACCTCGACGGCAACATGCGGAATTCCGGCATAGATCGCAGCGCCGATCACAACGGAAAGCAGGCCTTGCAGGGTTCTGCCTTCGCCGACGCGCTGCAGGATGAGCACAAGGAGGATCAGCAAACCGCCACCGCCAAGGAAGCCGAACCGGTACCATTCCGGTACCCCGAGCGTTGGCGAGATGCCGCCGAGCATGCTCATGATCTCACGGCCGCCGAACGCCAGCACCAACGCGGTGACGACCGTGAAGGCATCGGCCCCCACTTGCGTTGCCGGATAGAGCCGCGACGGCAGCATCTTGGCAAAGACATCAAGGCGCATGGCCAGCGCGCTGTTGAGGCTCAACGGTGCGCCGATTGCAATCAGCGCCACGTGCAGCCAAATCCCCAGGTCCTCTGCGCCGACAAGGCCGGTGTTGAAGAAGTAGCGCATGCAGACGCTCGAAAGAACGACGGCAAGAAGGACGGCGAGCACCGATGCTGCCGCGATGCCCAGGCTCGCTTCTATCCCCTTGAGTATGCGTTGCACGAACAGGCGCCCGCTGGAGGCCGCTTCGGTCGGGTGGATTTCGGTGATGGCCACACAAACATACCTTATGACGAGAGGCTCACGTGCTCTTCACGGTGGACAGATCGCGGTCGAACAGGGTGGACCAGGTGAAGTTGCGCGCCGGTGCCACATCCCGCTGAACATCAAGGCGCGGCAGAACCTTTTCCCCGAAGCGGTATGCCTCTTCCAGCAGTGGCATGCCAGATAGGATGAACGTCTCTACGCCGGCCTGCTGATAGGCTTCGAGGGTGCGAAGGACAGTATCTGGAGAGCCGACGATCGCCGTGCCCGGACCTGGTCTTACCAGCCCGATGCCCGCCCAGAGATTGGGAGCGACTTCAAGATCGCGCAGATTGTCCGGCTTCAGCCCGCCGTGCATGGCCGTCATGCGCTGTTGACCGACGGAATCACTTTTCGCGACGAAGCGTTGATTGGCGGCGATCGCGGCGTCGTCCATGCGCGAATAGAGATCGGCTGCCGCCTCCCAGGCTTTTTCATCGGTGTCGCGCACGATGACATACAGCCGGATACCGTATTGGAGTTCGCGGCCGTATGTGGCGGCCCGGATTTTCACCGCCTCGATCTTGTGCCTGATCTGCTCGGGCGTCTCGCCCCAGGACAGATAAGTATCGACGTGCTTGGCCGCGACATCGATCGCCTTGTCCGAGGAGCCGCCGAACCAAAGGGGCGGCGGCGCGATCGTCTCACTGACGGGCAATGCGAGCTTGGCGCCCTCGGTCGAGAAATACTTGCCCTTGTGGGTGACGCTTTCGCCGGCGAAAAGCCGATGCCAGAGCTGCAGATACTCATCCGCCATGTCGTAGCGCTCGTCATGCGGCAGCATCATTCCGTAGGCGCCGAGCATCTTGGCGTCGCCGGAGACGATATTGATCAGCAGGCGGTCGCGCGAAAACTCCTGGAAGGTGGCCGCCATCTTGGCGAGCAATGTCGGGGCGACCAGCCCCGGATGGATCGCGACCAGGAAGCGAAGGCGCTCGGTATGGGAGAGCAGCGCACTCGCCAGCACCCAGACATCGTGGGCACCCGTTGCAAACAAGGTGCCGGTATAGCCGAGATGATCGTAGGCTTGTGCCAGTTGCTTGTAATAGCCGTAATCGACCTTGCGCGAACCCTCCGGCTGCCAGGGATAAGCGCCGTCGGGCGCGCACATATACCAGAATACGTTCACGTTCAGATCCTCAATAGGCTGTCTTCAGCGGTTGGGCGACCGCGATGGAATGATGAAAGTGGCCGTGGCGATACAGCGTGTCGGCTTCCTCCTGCTGCTCGGCAAGAACGGCGCTATCGATCGGACCGACGGTAAAATCGCGCGAACGCACGACCCGCTCCCACACGTCGACGTGCGTCCCGATGCGGTCATCGGCGGCGAGCAGGTGTGCAGCGGCCTTCGGATCGGCGGCAATCTCGCGGCCGATCCGGTTGAGCTCGGCTGCGATTGCCGCAAGCTCGCCGGATGAAAGCCCCGTCCGCCGCAGCGTCCAGAACAGGGAACGGTTCGGGATTGCCGCCCCGCAGCGCAGAAGCAGACGCAGATCGCTTCGCTCGATCGCTTTTTCGAGGCGCGGCGACATCGCCACCCAGGCATCGACACGGCCTTCCAGCAACTCCGTCAACGAATCGCGGGTGCCGCTCTCGACGCGCTCGACATCGGACAGCGCAAAGCCTTGCCCTTCCAGGCTGCGAGCCAGCAGATAGGTGTGAAAGGAGCCGTCGATCAACGAGACCCTGCGCCCGACCAGATCGGCGACCGATGCGATGTCGCTCGCCGCGCGCACGAAGATCGCACCATTTGCGGGACGCGGGGCCGAGGCAGCGATGTATTCCACCCCAAGACCACGGGCGTCCGCCTCCAGCGGCGGCGTGGAGCCGGTGCCGCCGAAATCGATAGCGCCCTGATCGATCAGCGCGGCCGTATCCCGCCCCTCGCCGTAGGAAATAAATTCCGGATCGAGTTCAGCAAACGCGCCGGGCCATAGACCTGCCAAACGCAGATGCAGGTTGTTGGGGTGAACGCCAATCCTCATGACCATTCCAATCGAAGTCTTGCAGTGTCAGTGCGATCAATCTACTTTTTTATAAAATGAATGCGAGAAAGGTCGTGCCCTTGCCGATTGCTTGTCGAGATAATTAATCTACAAATTCTACCGACATTAAAATGTTCTGCCGCAAAGGCCTTTCGTATCGGTCTGCGCATTGAAATCCACCGAATCTCACTTTACTTTTTTATGAAGCGAGAGAGGCATTCATGACGAAACCGGCACCGACAAAGGTCTGTCGCAGCGTTGGCGAGGCCAGCGAATTGTTGAAATTGATCGCGAACTCCAATCGCCTGGCAATCGTGTGCTATCTCATGGAAACGGAGGCATCGGTCTCAGTGCTGGAAACCGAGCTCGGCATACGCCAGCCGACACTGTCGCAACAACTCGCTGAGTTGCGCGAGGCCGGCATTATCGAGGGGCGGCGTGACGGCAAGGCTATTGTTTACAGGGTCGTCGATCCACGCGTGGAAACGGTCGTTCATGCCTTGCGCAAGATGTTTGACGGGCTCGACGATATCACCGGCCGCTTCGGCATGGCGAAATTGCCGGTCGACGAACTGATGTTCGATTGAGCGCCAGATGATTGATTTTTACACCTGGATCACGCCAAACGGGCTGAAGATCGCGATCGCCCTTGAGGAGTTCGGTCTGGACTATCGAGCGCATGCCATCGACATTAGCAAGGGTGCGCAATTCTCACCGGATTTTCTGGCGATCAATCCAGGCGGCAAGATACCGGCGATCACCGACCACGCCACCGGCATCACTCTGTCGGAGTCCGGCGCCATTCTCATTTATCTCGCAGAAAAGACCGGCCGCTTCCTTCCAGCGAGCGGCGCTGCAAGGCACCATACGATCGAGTGGTCAATGTGGCAGGCGGCAAGCTTTGGTCCAACGCTCGGCCACGCCCACAATTTCCTGACCTACAATGTCGGCATGGCACCCTTTGCCGAAGAGACCTTCCGCAGGGACACGCAGCGGCTATACGAAACGCTGAATGCCCGTCTTGAAGGCCGCGACTACCTGGTCGACGACTACTCGATTGCCGACATGGCGACCTGGCCCTGGGTCTCGCGCTATGCACGGCACAAGATCGACCTTGCCGATTATCCGAATGTCCGGTCTTGGTATCTGCGGCTTGCGCTTCGCCCGGCCGTCAAGCGCGGCTATGAAGTGCCCCATGTCACCGGCGCCATCCCCCTGCCCTGATCGACGGCAGGGTCAGGGAGGAAACCTTTGAACGGTACCTGCAGCAGCCGCTCAGATTGCAGTGGCTGCCGCGAAAGCGCGCTCAAGATCGGCCTTTAAGTCCCCGACGTCTTCGAGGCCGATGTGAAGCCGCAGCACCGGCCCCTCGGTCGGCGCCGTCAGGATGCGCCGATCCGCGAGATCGACATGAAGCGCGAGGCTCGCAAACCCGCCCCAGGAATACCCGAGCCCGAAGAGCGACAGACCGTCCAGGAATGCCTGGGCCCTTGCTTTGTACTCATCACGTCGTGCGACGTTCAACACGAAGGAAAAGACGCCGCTCGCACCTTTGAAATCCCGCTTCCAGACGGCGTGGCCAGGAAAACTCGCAAGTGCTGGATAGAGCACACGCGCGACATCGCCGCGCGTTTCGAGCCATTCGGCGATCTCAAGCGCGCTCGCCTGATGGCGTTCGAGACGCACGCCCATCGTGCGCAGTCCACGCAGCGCCTGATAGGCGTCATCCGGTGCGCCACATATTCCGAGCGCGCCATTCATATGCCTGAGGCGCGGCCAATATTGCGCATTGGCAGAGACGGTGCCCATCAAGATGTCCGAATTGCCCGTCGGGTACTTGGTTGCCGCCTGGATCGAGACGTCCACGCCAAAATCGAGCGGCCTGAAGAACAGCGGCGTCGCCCAGGCGTTGTCCATCGTCACGACAGCCGAAATGCGGTGCGCGGCGGCGGTGATCGCGGGCACGTCCTGCATCTCGAACGTGTTGGAGCCTGGTGCCTCGAGGTGAACGAGCTTGGTGTTCGGCTTGAACAGGGTCTCGATCGCAGCACCGATACCGGGATCGTAGTATTCGACCTCGATGCCGAAGCGGGCCAGCATGGTGTCGCAGAAATGACGGACGTTGCCGTAGACGGAATCGACGATCAGCGCATGGTCCCCCGGAGACAGCAGCGCCAGGAACGCGAGCGTGACCGCTGCAAGCCCTGACGGTACCAGGAGGGTACCGGCCGCCCCTTCAAGCTCGTTAAGGGCCTCGCAAAGAGCATCCGTCGTCGGCGTGCCGCGTGTACCGTAGGTGTATTTCTGGTCGTGGCTCTCCATCGCCTTGGCGTTCGGGAAGAGCACCGTTGAGGCGCGCACCGTTGGCGGGTTGATGAAGCCGTGATAGTCGAACGGATCGTATCCCGCCCGCGAAAGCTTCGTGTTGGTTCCGAGTTTCTTCGAGATGTCATCGTTGTCGTTCATGAAATCCTGCAATTCCCAGCCGAGGCAGCCCCGGCTTTCCTAGATGGTGCACATGCGAAAAGCCGGCGCTGTAGCGCGCCGGCTCGATGTTGCACTGCTCAGCGTTTTACGAGCCGCTCTTCGGCAGGCCGGGCGGATTGGTCTGGGCTTTCTCGATCGCTTCGGGACCGAGTTTCCAGGTCTCCAGAATTTTGCGATAATCGCCGCTTGCTATCAGATCATTGATGACGCCGGTCAACGGTTCGGCAAGGCCGCTGCCCTTACGGGTCGTAACAGCAATTTCGGCCGAGATCGGCCAACCGCCACTGACTGTGCCGACGAGCTTGGTCTTGCCGTTGATTGCTGCGGAATAGGCCTGCGTCGCGTTGACACTGAACACCACGTCCGCCCGCCCGGACTGAACCGCCAGATCCTTGACGGCGTCATCGTCATAGTACTGCACCTCGATTGCCGACAGGCCGGCGGCGAGGTTTTGCCTGTCCCATTCGAGCAGGATCTTTTCCTGATTGGTTCCGGCATCGGTAATCACCTTCAGACCGGCGATGTCCTTCGGCGCCTTGATCGCCTGGATGCTGCTGTCGGCCTTCACATAGAAACCGAGTTCATCCTTACGATACGTGGAAAAGTCGAACTTCTCCTTGCGCTCTTCCGTTACCGTGACGTTGGAGATCACGGCGTCGAACTTGCCGGACACCAACCCAAGCGGCCAATCCGCCCAGGCGACGGAAACCAGTTGCAGATCGCGCCCGAGGCTGTCGGCAAGCGCTTGCGCCAGATCGACGTCATAACCGATGACCGTCTTGCTGTCGGACGCGTAGTCGTGCAGCGGAAGATGGCCACTGGTGCTGATGCCGATTGTCAGCGCGCCGTCCTGGACAAACTTAAAGTCCGCAGGGACCTCTGCGATGCGCTTGTCGTTCTTTTCCACCCGCAACCGGTTTGTCTGCTCGGGGCTGAGATCGAAAGCGTCGGCCGCAAACGTCGCCGATGCACCAAACACCATGGCGGCCATCGCGCCGGCTGCCAGAAGTTTTCTATTTTGGAGAATGCCCATTCTGCCCGTCCCTTCATCTCTCGGTTTCAAGCCAGGTGCTAGACCTGATCTGATACGAACTATTGTCTATTAAAATAGTAGACAAAAGAAATGATTGATCGTCATTCTGTCGGAGTGGGAAAAATCCGTTCGGGATTCGCCGAAGAACTTTCGAAACCAATATGTCAAACAGCTATCATACAAGATTGTATTTATTGCCTTCTTTGTGCTTTAGATTGAACACACGCGGCTTGCGATCGATCAAAACGGCCAGCCGTCAGCTGCTCGATATCCATGAGGCCTTCGTTGGCGAAACCGACATCGCCGATCAAACGCGGTTCTTCATCAACGATGGATCCCAGACGCAGATCAGCGGACACGACAAGTCCCGGGCGGACCATCTCGACATCTCGTCGCTATGCGTCGGCGCAGAGGAAGTGACCTTCAGGACGCGGCTTTGTTCCACTTTCGAAGTGGCCTATAGCGGTCATTGTGCACAAGGACGAAGACCATGGCCAACGGCAACCGCTTCAGTACCTATATCGACCGTTGGGCGCTGACGCCCGATGGGGATCCGATTGTCACGCATTCAAGCCGCCTCCTTCCGGTGCTTTGCAGCGGCGCGCCTGCCATGCTGAAGGTTGCGACGGCGCCGGAGGAGAAATGGGGTGCTGGCCTCATGTTATGGTGGGGCGGGGTCGGCGCTGCGCGCGTGATCGCGCATGATGACGACGCCATCCTGCTTGAGCGCGCGGTCGGTGTCCGGTCGCTCGCAGAAATGGCCGCGAATGGCGCCGACGACGAAGCCAGCCTCATCATCTGCAACGCCGTTGCGTCTCTGCACAAACCACGCACGGCACCAGAGCCTTGCCTCACCCCGCTCGCTGAGCGCTTTGAGGCGCTCACGACGGCACCGGAGGGCGAGCGGTTGGAGCGATCCGCCGAAGCGGCGCGCTTCCTTCTTTCCGACCCCCGTGACGTCGTCCCCCTTCACGGCGACATTCACCACGGCAACATTCTCGATTTCGCGGATCGGGGCTGGCTCGCTATCGATCCGAAACGGCTGAAGGGTGAACGTGGATTCGACTACGCCAACCTCTTCTGCAATCCAGACCATCCAATCGCCACGGCTCCCGGTCGCCTGGCAAGGCAGGTGGCAGTGGTGGCTCAGGCCGCACAGCTGGAGCGCAAGCGCCTGTTGCAATGGATACTCGCCTGGGCGGGCCTTTCAGCGGCATGGCACATCGAGGATGGAGAGGTGCAGCATATTGTGCCAACCCTGCAAATCGCTGACATCGCCGCAGCCGAAATCGACAAAGTCTGAAGCCGCACGCCGGTCAGGGGGATTGAGGTCGTGCCCGGCCTGCGCCTTTTCGCGGCCGGCGCGCGAACCACCGCATTCCTCACCTGATCGTGCTCTTCACGGCTATTGAACCAACCGCATGGCGTTCGTGTTCATTCTTTTCATCGCCCTATCGAAAGCTGGTGAAGAACGCGCAACGAGCCGCATGCGGAGGCCACGTGCGCTACCCGCAATTTCTATCGGCATTGGCGGTTCTTGGGCATCGAATTCTGACCAATCTCGGCAACGCCCGGTTGACAGCACAGCGACCGTGCCTCAGAAATTATGAAAATCATTTTCAGACTCACTCTCACGCACTGTGCCGTGGGGACGGTGACAATCGGCCAATTTGACAACGCGATACCGCGAGGAGCAATGCGCATGACCAGTCAACGACTCATCATGCTGATCTTTTTCCTGCAGCCGATTGCCTTCGGCGCCTGGCTGCCGCGCATTCCCGACATTCAGCAGAAGCTCGGCCTCGGACCGGCGGACCTGGCAATCGCACTGCTGGGAATGCCCGCCGGCATCCTGCTGACCCTGCCCTTCGCTGGCCGCTTCGTCGCTCGCATCGGCGGCCGCGCCACCATTCTCTACGGTTTTGTGGTCTTCCTGGGTCTGGTGTGGCTGCCGACATGGGCGCCAAGCATCGAGATGCTTTTCGCAACACTCGCTGTTGTCGGAGTGGCGCTGGCGACATTGGAGTTGGGTCTCAACGTCGAAGCCGACGCGATCGAGAAGCGATCCGGCCAATTGATCATGAGCACCTGTCATGGCTTCTGGAGTCTCGGCATCATGGCGGGCAGCCTGGTCGGCATTGGTCTGGCGGCGATCGGCGTATCGCCCGAATGGGCCGTATTGACAACGGCAGCGGCGATGTTGCCTATCAGCCTGCTGGCGGCTAGGACACTACCCGATCTTCGTACCACGGAAAGGCCCGATGCGCCTCTCGCTGGCGCAAGGCGCCGCGGGCCAAGCCGGGCGTTGCTCGGCATCTGCTTCTTCGTCTTCGGCATTACAATGACAGAAGGCGCGGTGGCGGACTGGTCGGCGGTCTACCTGCGTGACGTGTTCGGACTCACCGGCGCTGGCGCAGGCTTCGGCTATTCGATCTTCGCATTCATGGTTGCCGCAGGACGCTTTGGGGGCGACCGCCTCAAGGCCAACTATGGACCGATTGCAGTTTCCCGCGCCTGTGGCGTTGCGAGTATCGCAGGGCTGGCCCTCGTCGCCACGAGCCCAGCGGCCTGGGTGGCTCTCGTCGGCTTCGCAGCCATGGGCTTCGGCGTCTCGGTCGGTTTCCCGCTTGCGGTCACGGCCGCCGCCGACCAGAACGACCGGCCGGCGGCAGCCAGTGTCGCCATCCTGTCGTTCGTGGCACTTCTCGGCTTCCTGATTGGACCGCCGATGATCGGCCTGGTCGCGGAGCACAGCGACATGCGCTTGGGCCTCGGCATGCTCATTCCATTCCTCGCCCTGAGCCTTGTGTTGACCGGCAGGCTGAAACCAGCCACGAGCGCAGTTCCCGCGCCGGCGTCGACCTAAAGTCGCAAACGCCTGCGGGCCCGCTCAATGGGCTGCGTTCGACTGCCCGCTCGCCCCGGCAGCGGAGCCGTTTGACAGAACAAGCCGCCGAAACTCGTCGCGACAACATCCAATTACTACAGACAGCCGCCGTGGCGGGAGGGGCTATCCTTTGCAATTGTTGCGCAGCGATTTGCTCCGGCGAAATTCACGATCGAACGACGGGTCCCATTTCGAAACCAAAAATCGTCAGGAATGGGTAGTCTTCAAGCCGTCAAACCATTGGGGAGGAAAACCAATGCAAAACGTGCTGAATCTGCGTCGTGAAGTGACCGGCGCTACCACCCTCGATGTCACCGACATTACGGCGGAAGCCACAGCCCTGCCCGGCTTCGACGGCCACGAGCAGGTCTGGCTGGGCCGCGACACCGAGCGTGGCCTGGAGGCAATCGTCGCCGTTCACACGACGGTCCTCGGCCCGGCATTGGGAGGTACGCGCATTTGGCCGCACGTTAGCTTCGCGGCCGGCGTTACCGATGCGCTGCGCCTTTCACGCGGCATGAGCTTCAAATCGGCCATTGCCGGTCTGGCGCTTGGCGGCGGCAAGGCAGTCATCATCGCCGACCCGAAAAAGGACAAGACGCCGGCAATGCTCGAGGCCTACGCAGAGATGCTGAACGCCCTCGTCGGCCAATATATCACGGCCGAAGATGTCGGCATGACGCTTGCGGACGCGGATTTTCTTGCCGAGCGCACACCGAATGTCAGCGGAACGACCCGTGGCGGCAGCGGCAATCCATCGCCCTTTACCGCATTGGGCACATTCCTCGGCCTCAAGGCTGCGTTGCGTCATCGCACCGGCAGCGACGACCTGAAGGGCATTTGCGTGGCGATACAGGGACTCGGTTCGGTCGGTTGGGGGCTCGCCCAAAGGCTCCAAGCCGAAGGCGCCACGCTGGTTGTCTCCGATCTCGACCCGGCACGCACCGAACGTGCTGCTGAAGAATTCGGCGCAACAGTCGTCGAGGGTCAGGAGATCATTGCTGCGGATGTCGAGGTATTCGCGCCTTGCGCGCTCGGTGGCGTCCTATCAGCCGCCACGATCCCGCTGCTGCAAGCCAGGATCGTTGCCGGAGCCGCCAACAATCAGCTTGCCACGGTCACCGACGGCGAACGTCTGCGGGAAAGAGACATCCTCTATGCGCCTGACTACGTGATCAACGCAGGCGGCGTCATCAACGTCGCTGCGGAAATTGGAAGCGGCCGCTATAACCTGGACCACGTGATGGCCCGCGTCAGCCAGATCCCCTCGACGTTGACGCGCATCTTCGAGCGCGCCGCGCAAGAAGGCCGCACAACCGACGACGTGGCTGAAACCATGGCCCGGGAGATCATCGAGGCAGCTCGACGGTAAGCCGGGAAATAGGCTCCCCAACCGTGGAGGTGCTCTTTCGGGCGGCTTGCAAACGCGCGAACGCACCTTGAACACACGGACGGCCTGGCGGACTGGGGCAAAGGGGGTTCGCTGTTCGCTCTTCAGCGCGGCCCCGCCCCTCGGCCCGTCAGCAGCCACGAGAGGCTGACACTCAAGACGCCGGCAATCATCGCCAGGCGATTGGCGCGTGGAGCGGCGCGGTCATTTTCCCAGTCGAACCACGTTTTCGTCTCCACGCCAACGATCTTGGCAGCGCTTTGTGCCGAGACATTCAGCGCGTCGCGCGCGAGTGACATGCGGCCGCCGATCGTATCGTCCTGTACGCAGGCCACGTTTTCCCAATTGTTGAAGTTCATCGGTATCCCTTTCCATTCCCGTGCCAACGGTGCGGCCGGCGTCCTCTTGCAGACGCCGGCTGATCTTCAGCGGATGGTCGGCTTAGCTTCCGATCCAGACCTTCACCTGATCGGGATGATCCGCGATGTATTTCTCGACCGCGGCGTCGTACGAGGTCTGCTGCGCCTCGAACATCGCGGCTTCCAGATCGCCGATCGGCAGCTTCATTCGGGTAAGGAAGGCTGCGACCTCGGGATTGTCCTGCTTGAACCCCTGCCGCGCCAGCACATCGACATGCTCGGCCTCACCAAGCGAGCTCTTCGGATCGGCGATATAGCGAAGCTCGTACTTGCCGAACATCCAATGGGGGCTCCACGACGTTGCAACGAACCACTTCTCGGTCCTGACCGCGCGGTCGACCGAGGTCAGCATGCCGGCCTCGCTGGAGATCTGAAGCTTATAGTCCTCAAGTCCGTAGTCCTTGAGCGCCTTTTCCGAAAGCCGCGTCAGGCCCGCGCCGGGGTCGATGCCCTGAACCGTCGAGCCAAGCTTCTGCCTGATTTCGGGCTTCTGCAGATCCTCGATCGAGTTGAGCTCGCTTTCGGGAATATAGGCTGGAACAACCCATCCGAGCTTGGCGCCTTCGTAGACGGTGCCCAGCGTCTCGACCTTGTCTTTCACCTTGCCGTAATAGTCGGCATGGGTCTGCGGCAGCCAGGCCATCATCATCGCATCGAGATCGCCGCGGCTCACGCCTTGATAGAGCGGCGCCACGTCGGTCTGCACGAGTTCGACCTCCCGCCCCAATTCGTCCTTGATGATCTTTGCTGCGAGCTTGGTGACGAATTCCGCGTCGGACCAGGCGGCCCAGCCGATTTTCACGGGCTTTGCCTCCTTGGCAAAGCTGGCGCCTGCCGGACCGGCAACAAGCATGGCTGCAAGGCCGATGGTTGTGATTGTCTTGAACATATCAATCCTTCCTATGCATTTCGGACGACGGCGGGCACGGCCCGCGGCAGAGAGGATGGCACTCAAACCGTCTTTGCCTCAGGGTGGCGCATGGCGAGTTTCACAAACGGCAGGCGCCAGGTGGCCCCCTTCTTTCCGAGGCTCTGGGTGAGGCGATCGAGAATGACGGCGAGGATGACCACCGCCAGACCGCCTTCGAAACCAGTGCCGACATCGAGCCGTTGGATGCCCGTCAGCACCGTGTTGCCTAGGCCACCGGCGCCGATCATCGAGGCGATGACCACCATGGACAGCGACAGCATGATTGTCTGGTTGATGCCCGCCATGATCGATGGCATGGCATTGGGGAGTTGGACCTTGAGGAGAAGCTGGGTTGGCGTGCAACCAAAGGCGTTGCCGGCCTCGACGAATTCCAAATCCACCTGGCGGATGCCGAGATTGGTCAGGCGCACGACTGGAGGCATCGAAAAGATGACGGTTGCGATGGTTCCCGGAACGGCGCCGAGCCCGAAAAACATTGCCGCCGGGATGAGGTAGACGAAGGCCGGCATTGTCTGCATCAGGTCGAGCGCCGGGCGGATGACCGCCGCGACGCTATCGCGGCGGGCCATGGCGACGCCGAGCGGCAGGCCGACGATCATCGCGATGACCGTCGAAGCAATGACCAGAGACAACGTCTCCATCATCGCGGCCCACAGCCCCATCTGTCCAACCAGCGCGAGCGACAGGCTAGCAAAGACCGCGAAGCCGAACGAGACGCGCCACAGGGCGAGAAGAGCGAAAATCGCGATACCGACCGGCATTGGAATTGCGAGCAGGCCGCTTTGCAACCCGGTCGTGACGAACCCGATCGACGCGGCGGTGAGATCGAGCGCTGGTGAAAAGTTGTCGAGGATGTAATTGACGGCCGAATCGATGCCGTCTCCGATGTCGAAGCTCATGGTTTTATCCAATTGGCTGGGAAGGTTCAGTTGGCGCGGTCGAGCGTCTCAAGCAGCGCCGACTTGCTGATGGCGCCGACATAGCGATGCTGGTCGTCGACAACGGGAACCGGCCACGCGCTTGCCGCCACCTGCCCAAGAACTCCAGAGAGTTGTTCGCCGGCATGGATCGGCGCCGCGTCCGCGAGAAACGCCTTGCGGTATGGGTCTTCCGCCTTTGAACGGATCTTCTCCATCAACGACGTCTGGCTGACCATGCCATGGTATTTCATGTCGCGGCCGACGATGATCGCAAACTCCCGGTCGCGGCTCTTCATCTGCTCCAATGCCGCAGCAGCGGAAACTCCCTGTCGGTCTATGATGGTAATCTGATTCCGTCGGGCCACGTCGCCGGCCTTGAAAACCTGGGAGACGTCGACATTGCGGAAAAACGACCGGATGTAGTCGTTGGCCGGATTGACGACGATTTCGTCCGGCGTGCCCACCTGAACGACATTGCCATTCTGCATGATGCAGATACGGTCACCGATGCGCATCGCCTCGTCGAGATCATGGCTGACGAAGACGATCGTGCGGCTTCGTTCGGATTGCAGCCGCACAAGCTCGTCCTGCATTTCCGTCCGGATGAGCGGATCAAGTGCAGAAAAGGCCTCGTCCATTAGCAAGATCGACGGCTCGCTTGCCAGCGCCCGGGCAAGGCCGACGCGCTGCTTCATGCCGCCTGAAAGCTCGTCCGGGCGGCTTTCGCCATAGCCCTCGAGCCCGACGGCTTTCAGCGCCGCCATGGCCTTGGCTTTGCGCTCGACGTCCCCGACGCCAGCCACTTCCAAGCCGAAGGCGGCATTGTTCACAACATTCCGGTTTGGGAGAAGCGCGAAGGACTGGAACACCATGCTGATGTCCCGGCGACGGAGGTCGATCAGCGCCTTGGGCGACATATTGGTGATGTCCTGGCCATCGATCTCAATCGAGCCTGAGGTCGGCTCGATCAATCTGTTGAGCAAGCGAAGAAGCGTGGATTTTCCGCAGCCGGACAGGCCCATGATCACAAAGATCTCTCCCGCCTTGATGTCGAAACTGGCATTGTTGACGCCAATGGAGCAACCGGTTTCTCTGTGAATGTCTGCCTTGCTCTTGCCGGAGCGAAGTAGCTTTAGGCCATCATCGGGATGTTCACCGAAAATCTTGTAGACGTTCTTCAACCGGATCTTCGTCGACCTCTCGGAAGAGCCATTCTCATATTCAGTCATAAAAGCCATAAAAACTTGCCGCCTGCTCAATAGCTGACGCACTCTCCTTGTTTGTGATTTTCAACACTCCTCAAGCAAACACCGCTCAAGAAAGCGCCTTCTATAGATATGAACCCCGAGTATCGGGGGGGCCACTAAGTCAATCTTCGGCAATCGTCAGATGAGTATCATTATAACGATACGAGCTGCGTCGATTGGCGCGGAGAAACTGCGCTTTTACAATGGCTGATGACGGCCGAGGCGCAAACGGTTGCCTTTATTACGACGCGGAGTTCCCAATGTCCATTGAAAATTCTATTCTTTTCGCAATCGAGACGCGTCGACGCAACTCAACGACGTACACCGGATAGCCGAACCCCCTGCAAAAGCACGCTTGTGCGGGCCCTCTTTGTCGCCGCGCCGATGGGGGCTTTCCGGCGATGAATGACAACGTTTCGGGAAGGCTGACGGTTAGCCAATGACCTCATTGCGATAGACGCCCCATAAATCCACTTGCCTGACATATCCGACGAGACCATGTCGCCTGACTGTGACTTCGCACCAGGTTCCGTCGCAACGATCAAGCCTGACGAGCACGCCGCCCTGCAGGCGGGCACGTTCGGATGCTGCCGTTGCAGGCGCGGTTCGCAGCGCGGCGTTCGTTTCCAGCCAGCTGCCGACGGTGGCCATTCTTTGACCGGAGAGCAACGCCGCCGACATCCAGCCGGTTGCTCCGTCCGCGTCGCGGACCATTCGCCAATTGCCGGACTCTTCCATGACCTCAAGCGGCAGACCAGGTGTGACGTAGAGCCAGATGATCGGATAATCGGTGGACGGCCCTATCCGGAGTCTGGCAGCGCCACTTTTCAGGGAGACGAAACGAGGGATTGCAAGGCCGGTGGCGCGCCCAACGCTCCTTGCATCGGCGAGCGGCTCCGCCACGCTCTTCCCGCTCCCTTCGCAACTCTCGAACGCAAGCCACGACAGTAGCGCGCAGGACATCTGGACGATCAGCGAGGCCATCTGGCGCCCAACTCATCGTGCGCAGCGGGCAGCACCCTTGAGCGCCGCGGTCATGCCTTTCAGCGAGAACGAGTAGCTCGTTTCCGTGCCGCGGCGCGAGCGTGCATTCAACGTCATCGTCGCCCCCGCCTTCATCGCCGCAACGAGTTCGGCGTCGCGTGCCTCGCGCCGCGTCCATGCGGCCCGGCCCTGCGAAGCCAAGGTGAAAGCCTTGTCACCGACCGTAGCGGTCAGGGTCGAACCGGGCTCGAGGTCGTAGCCCATGATCGCTTGCGGCACGTATTCGCTGGTCAGCCGCGGTGACGGCGCGACAAGGAAGAAGTTCTCGCCGTGGTCGACGTGATCGGGCTTCATCGTCGTTGGAATCGAGAGAATATAGCAGGTGTCGCGGCCATCGTTTTTATAGGAGTACACGCCCCAGGCGCCGAAGGAATTGAGCTTCACGGGCTGTGCCTGTGCAACGGCGCAGGTGGTCAAAAGGATCGCGCAAGCAGCAATAGATCTGGATTTCATCTTGTTTCCTTTAGCATGGAGGGGTCAGGCGGCGCGTCTCGACCGCGCACAAGATGCGCCATTCGCGGTCGCAATCGTTGTCAAAACGTTAACGAAAAGCACCGGAAAAAATACATTATCACCAACGACCGAGGCCGAAGCCCAGCGCTCCTGATCTCGCCGGCGAATGCGGGGCGGATAAAAATATCGTGACCCGATTGTGTTCGCCTGACGGGTCGACACCCCGTCGTTTGGCAGCCAACATGAACGGGAGATGAACGGATATTTGACCAATACCTGGAGCTACCGCCTATGTTCGGCTTAACATTCACGTCGCACACTACGTCGCAACGCTTTGACATTGCTGGTGTAATGGCGGTGACCACCGCAATTGCCTATTGCGGCAACCTGACGGAAACTGATATTTCGGTGACGCATGAACGCGGATTGATCTACCTGGACGGCGTTGTCTCCTCCATGGCGGTGCGGGAGGAGGCTCAGAAGGTCGCCAACGAAGTTACCGGCTCACCAATCCGAAACCGGCTCCGAGTAGCCAGTTGACTGATCGTTTAGAAAAACGAGAGCTTCGGAATTGCCCGCGCCACCTGACAGTCAGGCGCTTTGCGCTGACCTCGACACGGGCGAACGTTCCGGCCCTACCGCGATAGGAGCGGACAGGCGTCGCCGTTGAACCCAACGGGTTAACGCGATCGAAAGTCGATGCTGCTAGCACTGCTGGGTTGAATCAGGAGACCCGAAATGCTGCCTGCAATATGGAAGCCGATCGAAGCAGGTGGCCTGATCCGGCTCGGATCTCCGCGTGACGGAGGCTATATCGTTCCCAGGCGCGCCGTGCTTGCCTCCAAATTCCTGATCAGCATGGGATTGAACGACGATTGGCAATTCGAGAAGGCGTTTCGGCGACTTGCAGATGTGCATATCGTTTGTTTCGATCACTCTGTCACCTGGAAGTTTTGGCTCCGGTACTATGCCGAACAGGTTTTGCGCCTTCGTTGGCTCAGGTTGGGGCGCTACCTGGATTATCGTTTGTTCTTCAGTCGGCCGGGCGTCGAGCACCGGCAGATCAGGATCGGCTATGATCAACCGGGCGAAGTTAACGTCCCGAGCCTGCTGAAGGAATTTTCGGGCAGCAACATCTTCCTGAAAATCGATATCGAGGGATCCGAGTACAGAATCCTCGATCACATAGCGATGAATTCGAGCCGCTTTACTTGCGTCGTCATCGAATTTCACGATGTCGACCTCCATCGAGATCGGATTCTTCGATTTATCGAGGGAATGACGAATTTTTCAATCGTCTTTCTTCATCCCAACAATTTTGCCGGCACTGATGACCAGGGCGACCCGCTGGTTCTGGAAATGTGCCTCGTCCGGGGCGACCTGCTCGACCCCTCGACGCCTGGCGAAGCGAGGCCGGAACTGCCAGCCAACACGTCACGCCGTGCTGATATTGAGTTGCGATACGCGCCAGCGGGTCCGAAGCCGCCCGAGTTTCGCCGCGACCGCGCGGCTGGAGCTGAGTGACCTCGGCGCGGAAAACATCATGCCAACAGCATTGCGCCGGGAGCGACGCGCGCTGACTAGCTGGGATCCGTATCGAGCGATGCGATCGAAGAGGAGAAGCTGACGCACACGCCCATCCGGCGGCAAGCTGGATGAGGAAGCGCGAGGTGGGTTTAGCACTCAACCTCCGGCAGCCATCAGGGCTAGTGCCCCTGATGGCTGCGTTGGCGCGCTCTGATTATTGCCGAGCCGGCGCCCCGGCTTGAAGTTTTTCCTGGATCTTCTTGGCAACAGCCGGGTCGGCCTGTGCGGCTGACAGAATGGACGAGTATTCCTCCACTGAAATGGCGGGAGACGATTCTACAGCCTCGACCATCTCCTTGCTCGCTTCGGCCTCCAGCTTTTCCTTTGCTGCGGCGTCAGTCGTCGCGTCGATTTTCGCCGAATATTCCTGCCTGACCTTGTCGACCTGGAGATAGGCGACCGCGAAGGCCTGGATTTTCTGGTCGCTGATGGGCGCGCCTGCCCCCTTGCTGTCAGCTTGATCCTGCGTCGGCTGCGCCGCTTGCGACTGGGCAGTTTCGAATGCGGATGCCGGGCTGAAGCCCGCAACACTGAGGAATGCTACGGTCAGCGATGCAACGAGTTTGTGGCGAGTAATCATGTCTATTCCTTTGTGACGTGTTCGGCAGCGATCGACCGCCGTGCTCAATTGCTCCTTCAAAGGGGATGCATGTGGAACGTCACGTACAATGGAGCCCTCGAAAGGGACGGGTGCGGCAGCGGTAGGGTAATTTGCTGACCATTGAGCGGCGGCTTTGTGGCTCCCACCGAGGCCCGCCGCCGACATCGGAGAACGTGGTCCGGCGATGAAGGGACATGCAAAACAGAGGCGTCAGCCGCGGAACAGCCGATCCGATTTTATTCCGCGAACTTAGATCCGCCCGAACGACCGTCGAATGATAACCACCCGAACAGAGACCCGGCTTGCCGTCTAGTGGGCAGTATAGGCTCCATCGACCAGGTGGTAGCTACCGGAGATAAAGCTGGCCTGTTCGGACAGCAGAAAACAGACGAGCGCTGCAACTTCGTCCGGTGTTCCCCGTCGGCCCATTGGCTGAAGCGCTTCCAAACGTCGGTTGCTCGCCAGATCGGATCGTTCGGACACCAAAGGTGTTTCGATCCAGCCGGGGCCGACCGCGTTGATGCGGATGCCTCGTCTTGCATATTCGATTGCTGCGACCTTGGTCAGACCGACGATACCATGTTTGGCGGCCGTATACGCGGATGCCATGGGCAAGCCGACCGACCCCAGGATGGACGACATGTTGACGATCGCGCCACCGCCCTGCCCGAGCATCGCGGTGATCTGGTACTTCATGCAGTAGAACACGCCATTTAAATTGACGTCTAGCAGCCTCTGCCAATCGTCAATCGCATAATCCGCCGTCACTTTTCGCACGCCGTCTACACCTGCGTTGTTGACCGCCAGATGAAGGCCACCGCATACCCTGACAACGGAAGCGATCAATTCCTCCACCGCAGCAGCGTCGGCGACGTCGACCTCAAAGGGATAAGCTGTACCCCCGGACGAACAGATTTCAGCCGCCACCTCACGCGCGGCCTCGGCATTGACGTCTGCCACAGCCACCGTCGCCCCTTCCTCGCTCAGTTGGCGAGAAATGGCTGCACCTATTCCGGAGCCCGCTCCGGTGACAAGTGCGACTTTCGTGGCGAAGCCAAGCTTCATTCTATGCATCCTCGTTGCCGACTCTAATCGACCAGAGACAGACACAGGCTGCAAGAAGTTTCATCGGATGTCATGGATTTTGTCAGGCGGCCTCGCGCCCCTCCAAGTCCAATCTCCCTGATGCACCCGTATTACCGGGCGCCATCCACCACGGGACCAAGCATAGCATCTTGGCCGAAGGACACATGAGTGTTAAAGACGAAACAGTGCTCACCGATTTACTAGCAGGTGGATATGGACAGTCGCGGCGTTACCCGCCGAGCGATTCTGCTCGGCAGCTTGGCATTAACGGCATCTGGGTGCACATCAACGGCAGAACGGTATGGCGGGCCAATTCTTTCTGCCTTCGGCGGCGGACCGTCGTATCGCTATCGACGTCGAACTGTTGGTTATGACGGAAACGAACCGCCTGGGACAATCGTCGTCAACACATCCGAGCGTTATCTCTACCTCGTCGAGGGCGGCGGACGGGCCATTCGCTATGGCATTGCCGTTGGAGAAGATGGCCGTACGCTCAAGGGGCCGGCCTCGATCGGCCGCAAGGCCGAGTGGCCGTCGTGGACGCCGACCGAAAGCATGATGGAGCGCAAACCGCACTTGCGACAATACGCCGGCGGCGTCAGCGGCGGGCCGCATAATCCACTTGGAGCAGCAGCTCTCTATCTCTACCGGGGCGGCCAGGATTCCATGTTCAGGTTGCACGGAACAAATGAACCCTGGACGATCGGCCAGGCAGTATCGAGCGGCTGTGTCCGGTTGACGAACGACGATATCGTCGATCTGTACAACCGCACTCCTGTCGGAACGAAGGTTCTCGTCATTTGAACACGCTTTTATGTCGGACGATGCAAAATGTGTTCTTTTTGCACTAGGCGTAAGCGTAGAACGCCCTATTAATATAAGCGTTGCCTTCGATAAACCGATTCCATTGTAAGGAGAGGATGTCTTGATGAGCAGAAACCTAATCGTAATCGTTACCTTGCTTTCCGTCGTGAGCCTTAGCGGCTGCGATACTATTGGCAAAGGCAAAGGCAAGGCGCCGCCGCCGGTAGCCGCCGAGCCGGCACCTGTCTACAAGTAACTTGAACTTCGGATGGGTGGGAAGGACGAACGTCCTTCCCACGTCATTCTGGCCGGGCGGATCAACTTTGACGTTGTCGGCCAGTAGAAGTGTGCTCATCGGAGTTCAGGAGATAGCGCATAGTGATGCCGCTTTTGAGAGGCCGACTAATGCTGATGGCAGTGCTCGCATTTGCGATTGCTGGCTGTCAGTCAGAAGATCAGAAGCCACAACCGCGTTTCGTCTCAAGTAGCAGCAGTGCACCTGCTGTGACCGCAGGTGCGGTCCGCGAAAGCGGTTATTTCATCGAATTTAGATCCCGCTACGCCCTCAGCTACGGCCATACCTACGTCGTTTTCGGACGCACGAACAGTAGCGGCGGAATGATCAACCCCGAAGTGGCCGGGCTTGCACCGGCAACCCCCAGCGCAACACCCTATGTCATCGGCCACTTCCTGCCCGTACCTGCAGAAACCGGAGCGAGCGACGGCGACCTCGAGGAGGAATACAGGTCGGCAAGCTGGCGCGTGATGCTGACCGAGGCCGAGTACAACAAGACGGTCGCCTTTATCAGGCAGCTCAAGGCCAAATCGAAATTCTGGCAGGCGTCGGTTTACAACTGCAATGCATTCGTCGCGGACATTGCCCGTTCGATGGGATATAAGACGCCCGGTATCTGGCTAAGGCCACAGGAATTCGTTACCAAGCTTAGGCAGATGAATGCAGGCTAAGGCGATCAATCCAGAGCTTTGCGTCCAATGAGTTGTAGATCGCAGAAGGGCTTCGGTGATTTGAAGTGATCGTATCGATGGCCACCCTGGGCAAGATCGTGTGGGTGATCGGCATCATCGCATGGTACTTTATTCGCGTACCATTCGAACGCCGCGCAAAGCGCGTTAACGTCGTCAGCAACCGCCGCTCGCCCGTGGACATGTTTGGGCTCGCATCGGGGCTGATCGGCCTTGCAATCGTTCCCGCCTTATATGTCGCAACCGGCTTTCCACAGGCTGCCGACCGTTCCGCCAGTGCGTGGTCCGTGATCGCCGGGGCGGTCGTTTTCTTCTTCGCCCTTTGGGTCTTTCGCAAGACTCATAAGGAACTCGGCCGTAACTGGTCCATCACCCTTGAGATCCGCGACAAGCACGAATTGATCTCCGGTGGTCCCTACGCCTTCGTTCGCCACCCGATGTATACCTCCTTCATGTTGATGGGTGTCGGCCAGGCCTTGCTGTTGCCCAACTGGGTGGCGGGGCTCGCGGGCCTGCTCGGTTTCGCGGTACTTTTCTTTCTGAGGGTCGACAAGGAGGAGCGTATGATGCTGGAGATTTTCGGTATTCAGTACCGTGACTACATGCAGCGGACCAAGCGCATCGTCCCCTACCTTTACTAAAGGCGATATCATGCGAGGCCGAGCCATCAAGCTTTCGGTGCCAAGGCGCCTTGTCTGCGACCTGATGCGGTTTTCGATCGGGATTCCGCGCGTGACCGTGCAGCGGCAGATGAACCTCGACCCGCTGCAGAGGGCCAGATTGGCGCAGTCGAACAGGCCGTCCTGGACCGTCCTGTTCCTGAAGGGCTATGCGCTTCTTTGCCGGGAGACACCGGAGTTCCGGCGTGCATACGTAAAACTTCCGTGGCCCCAGCTCTACGAATATCCGGAAAGCGTAGCCTCCATCGCTCATGAGCGCGAGTACGAGGGGGAGCGGGTCGTCCTGCTGAGCAAGATCAAATGTCCGGAACGCCGGGCTATCCCTGAACTTGCCGCGTTGATCGACGACGCGCGGTCGCGACCGGTCACAGAAATCAAGGAATTCCGACGCGCCCTGAAGATCGCGCGCGCACCTGGGCCAATCCGCTGGCTGCTCATGTGGCTTGGGCTCAATATGGGGTCACGGCGAGCGCATTATTTCGGCACGTTCCAGCTATCGGTCTATTCCGGTCTCGGCGCAGAATCACTCAATCCACTGACGCCCCTCACGACCCTTTTCAATTACGGCCGCATCGCTGAGGACGGCACAGTGACAGTGCGCATCCATTACGACCACCGGGTCATGGACGGCGCCAATGTGGCGCGCGCGCTCGAACGATTCGAAGCGATCCTCAATGGTGATATCGCTGAGGAATTGTCGAGCCAAGAGCTCGGCGCAGCGGTACCTGCGGCGGCACTTTGATGGAAGACCACATGAAGGCACTGGATGAATTCCGTCTGGCAATCGTGGTCGTCGGAGCCTCGCGCGGTATTGGCAGGGCGATCGCCAAAGTCGCTGCGCGCGACGGGGCCCCGATCGTTCTGGTTGCACGCTCCCTTGACGATCTGGCGGCAGCGGCGAGCGAAATTCGCGAGGCCGGCGGCGAAGCCTTCACACTTGAGCTCGATCTCTTCTCAGTCGACGCTTCCGTGCGTCTGGCGGGCTTCCTGAGCGCAAACAAACTGTCATGCGATGTGCTCGTCAACAGCGCCGGCTATGGTTTGCGTGGAGGCGCAACGACGCTCCCCATCCCCGAACAACTGGGGATCATTGATCTCAACATACGCGCCCTCACCGACTTGTCGCTTTACTTCCTGCCGGCAATGGTGGCGCGGGGCCGAGGCGGCGTTCTCAACCTCGGATCCATTGCCGGGTTCATGCCCGGGCCCGGCATGGCACTCTATTACGCTAGCAAGAGTTACGTACGGTCTTTCTCGTTCGCTCTTCACCAGGAGTTGCGCCGCACCGGCGTCACGGTGACATGCGTTGCTCCCGGACCGGTCGCGACAGAATTCCTCCGTCGCTCCGGCGCGGATCACGTAACGCTTTTCAAAGTGTTACCAAGGGTCGATGCGGATTATGTTGCCGAGCGGGCCTGGCGCGGCTTCAAGGCGGGACGACGACTGGTTATCCCCGGGATCTCCGCCAAACTGGCAGCGTTCGCAGCAGCATGGCTGCCATCGGCAATCATGTTGCCGCTGATCGGTCGATTGCAGCGACGCAGCAGCGACCTTTGCCCTTGCGGTTCAGGACTGAAGTTCAGGGATTGCTGCGGGAGCCGCTCGCGCCGTTCCGCGTTGCAGCAAAGTCCCGGAAACCACTGAAACGATTAGCAATCGTCGACGCAGAAAAAAGTTACGGCGAGACCCTTGAAGTCCGACCAGCGCCCTCCCACCTAGCGAACAACCCGCTGGTCCGGGCCCCTCTGGCGAGAGCTACCGGCGCTCTTGCGATGTCGGACCTTATCCGACATCTGCGCCGGCGGAGCTTTATTCCGTGGATACTTCCCTGTTGTTTATCGATTGGCTGGGTAAGCCAATCTGGATGTGGCTCAGCTTCATCACTCTGGTCATCGCCATTCTCTCCTTCGACCTTGGCGTTCTGCACAAGAAAAACAAGGAAATCGAAGTTGGCGAGAGCATCAAGCTCTCGGCGCTCTACATCTCGCTTGGCCTCGCCTTCGGCGGCTGGGTCTGGTGGTACCTGGGTGCAGATGCCGGCCTTGCCTATATGACCGGCTTCGTTGTCGAAAAGACGCTCGCGCTCGACAACGTCTTCGTCATCGCATTGATCTTCTCGTTCTTCGCCGTTCCCCGGCTTTACCAGCATCGGGTGCTTTTCTGGGGCATCCTCGGCGTGATCGTCCTGCGGGCCATCATGATCGGCGTCGGTGCGACGCTTGTCGCCGAGTTCTCGTGGCTGCTCTATATCTTCGCAGCCTTCCTCGTCGTGACCGGTCTGAAGATGCTGTTCATGAAGGAAGCGGAACCGGACATTTCCAACAATGCCCTGGTCCGCTTCATGCGCCGCCGCTTCAACGTGACGGAGGGCCACCACGGCGAACACTTCTTCGTCAAGCAGGCGCATCCGAAGACCGGCAAGCTGGTCTGGTTCATCACGCCGCTGTTCATGGCGCTGGTGCTTATCGAAGTCGCGGACGTGATCTTCGCCGTCGATTCGGTACCTGCAATCTTCGCGATTACCACCGACCCGTTCATCGTCTACACCTCGAACATCTTCGCTATCCTCGGCCTTCGTGCGCTCTACTTTGCACTGGCTGCGATGATCCACCGCTTCCGCTACCTGAAGCCGGCGCTTGCCGTGGTCCTGATCTTCATCGGTTCGAAGGTCTTCGTTGCCGATCTCATTGGTCTGGCAAAATTCCCGGCGGCGCTGTCGCTCGGCATCACCTTTGCGATCATCGCAAGCGGCGTGATCTGGAGCCTGGTCAAAACGCGCGGGGAGCGCGTTCCTGCCGAATAATCGCAAGAAGGCTGCCCAAACGGGCGGCCGATCCCCTCCACCGACAATCAATGGACAGCGGGTGCTTGAAAATGCGCCCGCGGTTCGCGTTTATAGCCCTTATGTCTCGTCAACGGCCGCGGCGACCAAGGCGCGGATTTTCGTCGCCTTCTCGAAGTGGTCAAGTCGATGGGTCCTGATCCACCACTCCGCTGCTTCCATCAGCATCTCAGGATCATCGTTCCTGTTGGCAAAGAATGCATAGAACGAGACGCCGACATCCGGCCGTTTTGCTGCGATCTTCCGATCGCAAACCTCCAATATCTTCCGTTGCAAGGTGGCTCTCATGGGCGGGCTCCGAATCGATTGGCTGATAGACCTCGATAAGGGCATGCCTTCGGCTGTGGGCGCCAGAAGAGGCTCTCCCTTGTCGGCGAATTAGTCACAGGGAGTGAGACGGCGAAATCTTGATACCAGCGCTGCACAGATCATCGGGCGCACTTGCGAATTGCGCTTGTTCCACGTTGCTTCAGTTCGCCGCAATCCGCCGCACTTGACGTCACGATATTGCGTGTATATACACGCTTTATGTCCCATTGTTATTGCATCCTCCTGCGGAAGGCCTCGAGGCGCGTGACGACGCTCTATGACGAAGCGCTCGCGCCGATCGGCGTCAATCTCGCGCAGTTCAGCCTGCTCAGAAATATCCAGCGGGCGGAACCCATCTCGCTGACGGATCTCGGTCAGCGTACCGAACTCGACCGCTCGACGGTCAGCCGGAACGTCAAGATCCTGGAAAAGATGGAGCTGGTCGCGATGACGAACGGCCAGGATCAAAGAGAAACGGCTGTCGAATTGTCCGACAAGGGGCGACGGGTCCTCAAGGACGGCGCCTCACTCTGGGACGGCGTCCAGACGCAAATCGAGGCCAAGCTCGGCAACGAAGCCTCCGCCCAATTGACGGCCTTGCTGCAGGCTCTCTGACACATTCAACACAATCGATCGATGGAAGGAAATGGCCGATGTTCGGACCGGTGCTTGCGCGCTATCTCGCCAGACGCGACATCCATTATGGCTGGGCTATCGCGGCCGTCACATTCCTCGTCATGCTGGCGACTGCCGGCGCGATGGGGTCCGCCGGCGTTCTGATCAAACCGCTCGAAACCGAATTCGGTTGGTCGAATGCAGAGATCTCGTTTGCGCTCGCCATCCGCCTCGTGCTGTTCGGCCTGTTGGGGCCGTTCGCGGCAGCCTTCATGAACCACTTCGGCGTGAGGAAAGTCGTCTCCTCGGCGCTCATTCTGATTGTCAGCGGCATCGTGGCATCGTTCTTCATGACCGAGCTGTGGCAGATGGTGGCCCTTTGGGGCGTGGTTCTGGGTGTCGGTACGGGCATGACCGCGCTGGTGCTCGGCGCAACGGTTGCAACCCGGTGGTTCGACAAGCGGCGCGGCCTCGTCATCGGCCTGATGACAGCGAGCAATGCCACCGGTCAATTAGTGTTCCTGCCTCTGCTCGCGTCCCTCACCGAAGCAATCGGCTGGCGCACGGCGCTGACCGTCGTCATCGCGGTTCTCACCTTCGCCTTCATCCTTGTGCTGCTTTTCATGCAGGATCGGCCAGCCGACGTCGGTCTGGCGCCTTATGGCGGCCGGACGATTGTGCCGGCCCCGGCGCAAAAGCAAAGCTTCGGAGCCCTGTTGCTTTCGCCTTTGAAGGCGCTGCGGGATGCCGCCCGGACGAACACGTTCTGGGTGCTGTTTGCCACCTTCTTCGTCTGCGGATTCAGCACCAATGGCCTGATCCAGATGCACTGGGTGTCGATCTGCGGCGACGTCGGCATCGCCGCTGTCAGCGCGGCCGGTCTGCTGGCACTGATCGGCGTCTTCGACCTGGTGGGCACGGTTTTCTCCGGCTGGCTTTCCGACCGCTACGACAATCGTTGGTTGCTCTTCTGGTTCTACGGGCTTCGGGGGCTGTCGCTGTTGTTTCTGCCGTTTAGCGGCTTCAATTTCTATACCCTGTCGATCTTCGCCATTTTCTACGGCCTCGATTGGGTCGCAACCGTGCCGCCAACGGTGAAACTTTCGGCCGAGCGTTTTGGCGCAGAACGGGCGGCCCTGGTCTTCGGCTGGGTGTTTACCGGTCACCAGCTCGGCGCTGCGAGCGCCGCGTTCCTCGCAGGTGCCAGCCGCACGTCGCTCGAAACATACACGCCGGCACTGATTGCTGCTGGGCTCTTGTGCATCATGGCCGCGCTTCTGGTCCTGAGCATCGGAAAGCGCGCGCCCGCGACCCTAATGCCGCAGGCTGCATGACAGGCTTGTCCTTGCCGGCCGCGGTTTTCAACCGCGGCCGGCAATCTCCTATTGAACGGCAGTCGCCCCGTAGACAAGGTTCGGCAGCCAGAGCGAAAGCTGCGGGAACATGCTGAGCATTACCAGCAGCACCATCATCATCGCGAGATAGGGCAGCACCTCGCGCGCATAGGCCATCATCGGCACCTTCAGAACCATCGACGAGATGTACATCAGGCCGCCGACCGGCGGCGTGATCCCGGCAATGGTCAGGTTGGTGATGAAGACAACGCCGAAATGCACGCGGTCAATGCCGACGCCATCGATGATCGGGATCAGCATCGGCGTTAGAATGATCAGCGCCGCCGAGCCCTCGATGGCAGTACCGATGACGATCAGCAGCAGATTGATCAACAGCAGCATCAACAGCGGATTGTCGGTCGCAGCCCCGAGCCAGCCGGACATCGCCTGAGGCACCTGCTCCCAGGCGAGGTAGAAACCGAAAGCCGCCGCAGCGCATATCATGATCATGACGACGGCGGAATCGCGGACCGATTCCGCCAGCACTTCCGGGATCTGGCGGATGGTGAACTCGCGATAACCGAAGACGGCGACGAACAGCACGTAGACCACGACGACCGCACCGGCCTCCGTGGTGGTGAAAAGGCCGTAGCGGGTGCCGACAAAGATGACCACCGGGATCGACAGGGCCCACAGGCCATCGACGAGCGCCTTCATCGCTTCGGCGCGGGTCGCTCGCTCCTTGCGCAACGGCTTGTAGCCGCGCTTTTTCGCGATGAAATAGGTGGTGATCATAAGGCCACCGGCAAGCACGAGGCCCGGCACCACGCCGGCGGCAAACAGCCGTCCGATCGAGGTTTCGGCAAGAAAGCCATAGACGATGAGGCCGATCGACGGCGGGATCAGGCTGGTGATGATGGCGGCCGACGAGGTGATGACGGCGGCGAAAGCTCGGCTGTATCCCCGCTCCGACATTTCGACGCCGAGCGTCTTTGCCAGCATTGCGGCATCGGCATTGGCCGACGCGGTGAGGCCGCCGAGCAGCGTGCCGAGAACCGTACACATCTGGGCGAGCGCCCCGGTCATGTGCCCGACGAGTACGTCGGCGAGATTGAGCAGCCGGCGGGTGATGCCCGAAGCGTTCATGATGCAGCCGGCAAGCACGAAGAGAGGCAGCGCCAGCAGCGAGACGGACTGGCTGCCTTCGGCCATTTCCTGCGCGAAATTCGCAAGTGGAATCATGTCCATGTTGATGAGGAAGAAGGCCAATGCACCGATCGCCATCGCCCAGGTGATCGGGGTCGACAACAGGAAGAGCACGACGACGAGCAGGGAAGGTCCTGCAAGATGAAAGAAGGTCATATCAGCGATTCCACATTGCGGTGCACGCGGCCTGTCCACGGCCTCTCGACGATCAGGTGCTGGATGAACATACCGGCCGATGCCAGCGCCAGCGGGCCATAGGACAGGCTACGCGAGAGATCGAGGGCGATGGTGTGAACCTGTCGCGACGTCCAGGCCTGCCAGGCAAACAGCACCGTCATCACCAGGAAAAAGACGGCAAGCAGCAGATAGTTGAACCAGGCAATCGCCTTCTGCCAGATGTTCGGCAATGCCGTGACCAGCACATCGATCGCCGCATGTGTTCCGAGCCGCACGCCGGCAACGGCGCCGAAGAAGACGAGATAGGCAAACGCCATGATCGCCAGCTCGTAGGTCCAGGCGGCCGGCTGCGGGAAGATGTAGCGGCTGACGACGCCCCAGAGGATGGAGAAGACGATAACGATAAGGGCGACAACGCCGATCGCCTCGTCGGCGCGGCGAAGGCTGAGAAGAGGAATGGTCTCTTCCTGAGGGTGTGAGGTTTCCATTCTGGCCTCGGTCATTTGAAGAGAGGGGTCCGGGTGGCGTCGTGCGCCACCCATTTCGGTCGGGCTTTGCCGGTCTCACATTGCTACTGAGAGATCTGCCGATCCGGCGGCGACCATCCGACCGACGCCTGGTTGGCGGCAAGGGGTGGGTTGCCCGCCTTACTCGGCCATCGCCTTCTGGACGCGATCGTAGATGCCAGGTGTGATGTTCGGTACCTTGTCGTAGGCCACCCGCGATGCCTCGACGAAGGCAGGCACATCGACGTCGGTGACGATCTCGACGCCGGAATCGGCGAGCTGCTTAGCATAGGCATCGTCGGTTTCGAGCGTCATCGCCGTCAGTTCCTTGGCGATCGTCTGCCCCTCCTCCAGAAGAATCGTCTGCAGATCCTCCGGCAGGCTGTTGAAGAACTGGCTCGATGCGACCCAGGCGGTGAACATGATCTGATGGCCGGTCTTGGAGACGACCTTGCGGGTCTCGTTCAGCTTCGCACCGGCGATCGAGCCGAACGGGCCCTCGGCGGCATCGACGACGCCGGTCTGCAGCGCGTTATAGACATCGCCCCAGGGCAATTCCGTCGGCCGCGCGCCGTAGCTGCTAAAGGTCGCCATCATGATCGGCGAGGACGGCACGCGGATGGTCACGCCGGCGAGATCGGCCGGGCTGCGCACTGGCTTGTTGGAGATGATATGGCGATAGCCGAAGAGGCCGTTCGGCATGATGATCTTGATGCCCTGCGCCTCGAGCTTGCCGGACAGCTCCTTGTAGAGATCCGATGCGAACAGCCGATCCGTGGCCTCGAGGCTTGGATAGACATAGGGGCCGGCAAGGATCGACATGTCGGGCACGAACTGGCCGAGCTGGCCGTAATCGGTGGCGCTGAGCAGGCTGGCGCCGCTCATCACCATCTCGTTCACCTTCTTCTGCGCGCCGAGCTGGTCGCCGGTCATCACCGTGATCGCGATGCGCCCCTCCGAGCGCTTCTCGACCCGCTCGGAGAAGGTCTTCATCGCCTTAACGATCGGCTCGTTGGGATTCACCTGCGAGGTCGAGAACCGCAGGCTGTATTCCTGCGCATTGGCGCCACCGCAATAGGACAGAGCGGCCATGGCAGCCGCGAGCACGAATTTCTTCATTGGATCCTCCTGTTCCGGACTCCCCTCCGGAATTCATTCATACGCGAATGAATAAGTTATTTACGAATGAGTCGCGAGCGTCAAGCGGAATGTCGTACGCTGTGGCCGGCTAGGAGCCCACGGACTGCACAGCCGCAAGCGGAAATGAACAGAGCCGTCGCGGAAGGCCGCGACGGCTCTGTTCATTTCTTCTGAAACTATATCTTATATATGAATATGTCCGCTGCGAAACTTCAACCCTTGAAGGTGTAATCCTCAATCGATTGCGGCTTCATCTCGATCGAGAAGCCGGGACGCTGCGGCGGCATGTAGGCCGCATTGCGGATGTCACAGGGGTCGAGGAAGTGTTCGTGCAGGTGGTCGACATATTCGATCACGCGCCCCTCCTTCGTTCCCGACACGGCGATGTAGTCGATCATCGAAAGGTGCTGGACATATTCGCAAAGGCCGACGCCACCGGCATGCGGCCATACCGGAAGTTCGTATTTCGCAGCCACAAGCAGCACAGCGAGCACCTCGTTCAGGCCGCCCATGCGGCAGGAGTCGATCTGCACGATGTCGATCGCGCCTTCGGCGATGAACTGCTTGAACATGATGCGGTTCTGGCACATCTCGCCGGTCGCGACCTTGACCGGGCCGATGGCCTCGCGGATCTTGCGATGGCCGGCGACATCGTCGGGGCTTGTCGGCTCCTCGATGAAGAACGGCTTGGCAAAGGCCAATTGCTTGACCCAGTCGATCGCTTCACCGACCTCCCACACCTGGTTTGCGTCGATCATCAGGTAGCGGTCAGGGCCGATCACTTCGCGCGCGATGGTCAGGCGCCGGATATCGTCGGCAAGATCGCGGCCGACCTTCATCTTGACGTGGTTGAAGCCCTGGTCGATCGCCTCCTGCGCCAGTCGGCGCAGCTTGTCGTCGTCGTAGCCGAGCCAGCCGGCCGACGTCGTGTAGCAGGCATAGCCTTCGCTCTTCAGCGTCGCGATCCGCTCCGCCTTTCCGGCCTCGGCACGCTTGAGGATAGCGACGGCCTCGTCGCGGGTCAGAACGTCCGTCATGTAGCGATAGTCGACGATGTCGGCGATCTCTTCCGGCGACATATCTGCGACCAGTTGCCAGACCGGCTTTCCGGCTTCCTTCGCCAGCAGATCCCAGATCGCGTTGACGATGGCGCCGGTGGCGAGATGGATCGCGCCCTTCTCCGGGCCGATCCAGCGCAGCTGGCTGTCACTGGTGAGGTGTCGCCAGAACCGGCCGGGATTGGCGAGGATTTCCGCCGTATCCTTGCCGACGACCAGGTGCTGCATGGCCTTGATCGCCATGCAGCAGATGTCGTTGCCCCGCCCGATCGTGAACGTCAGGCCATGACCCGCCAATCCGGGCTGATCGGTGTCGAGGATGACATAGGCCGCGGAATAATCGGGATCAGGGTTCATGGCATCGGAACCGTCAAGGCTCTGCGATGTGGGAAAGCGCAGATCGAAGACGCGCAGATCGGTGATGCGGGTCATGTTAGCTCCAATATGTATAAATCAGTCGTCCGCGCGTACGGACTGCTTCTGGGTGCCGAGACCTTCGATGCCGAGTTCGACGACGTCGCCGGCCTTGAGATAGCGCGGCGGCTTCATGCCCATGCCGACGCCCGGCGGCGTACCGGTCGAGATGATGTCGCCCGGCTGTAGCGACATGAACTGCGACAGGTAGGAGACGAGGTAGGCGACGCCATAGACCATGGTCTTGGACGAGCCGTTCTGCATCGTCTCGCCGTTGACCTTCAGCCACATCGGCAGGTTCTGCGGGTCCGGAATGTCGTCCTTCGTCACCAGCCACGGGCCGGTCGGCCCGAACGTGTCGCAGGACTTGCCCTTGGTCCACTGTCCCTGGCGCTCGATCTGGAACGCGCGCTCCGACACGTCGTGGATCGTGCAATAGCCGGCGACATAGTCAAGCGCTTCGGCTTCGCTGACATACTTCGCCTTGCGGCCGATGACGATGCCGAGCTCGACTTCCCAGTCGGTCTTCTCGGACCCGCGCGGAATGACGAGGTCGTCGTTCGGGCCGACGATGGCCGACGTCGCTTTCATGAAGATGATCGGCTCGGACGGAACGGTCGCGCCGGTTTCGGCCGCGTGGTCCGAATAGTTGAGGCCGATGCAGATGAACTTGCCTGTGCCGCTGACGCAGGGGCCAAGGCGCGGGCTGCCCGCAACGGCGGGAAGGCTGGCGAGATCAAGCTTGGCAAGTTCCGCCAGTTTGGCGGGGTCCAGAGCTGCGCCCGAGAAGTCGGCGACATGGCCCGAGAGATCGCGCAGCGTGCCGCCGGCGTCGATGATGCCGGGCTTTTCCTGTCCCGGTGCGCCGTATCGAAGAAGTTTCATGATGTTCTATCCCTGATGTGAGTGCTCAGATGGTCCAGCCGCCATCGATGGCATAGGCCTGCCCGGAGGTATAGGTGGCGCCCGCAAGGTAGAGTGCCAGATCGGCGATCTCTTCCGGCGTGCCGATCCGGCCCATCGGCTGGCGGGCGATGAACGCGGCTCTCGCGGTATCGTAATCGCCCTGCGCCCGCATGCGGTCCTGCAGCGATGGGCTCTCGACCGTGCCGGGGCAAATCGCGTTGCAGCGGATGCCATCGGCGACATAGTCGGCGGCGACGGATTTGGTCAGGCCGATGACGGCCGCCTTGGTCACGCCATAGGCGAAGCGGTTCGGCACGCCCTTGATGCTCGAGGCGACGGAAGCCATGTTGATGATCGAGCCGTCCTTGCGTGCAAGCATGCCCGGCAGAACGGCGCGGATGGTGCGGATCATCGCCTTGACGTTGAGGTCAAAGGCGAACTCGAGGTCCGCATCCTTCATGTCGAGGATCGAGCCGGCGTGCACGAAACCGGCGCAATTGAAGAGCACGTCGACCTGGCCGATTTTGGCGACCAGCGCCTCGACGGCGCCGGCATCGAGAACGTCGAGCCGGTGCGTTTCAACTGGCGCCTCCGCAGCGAGTGCCGCCAGCGCTTCGACGTTGATATCGGAGGCATGCACCTTCGCGCCGGCCTGGGCAAAGGCAAGTGCCGTGGCGCGGCCGATGCCCTGCGCGGCGGCAGTGATCAGGACGACCCTACCCGAAAGACCCGTTGTCATAGTTGACCCCTCATGCTTTGCGTTCGACGACCAGGATATGGTCGGCGGCAAGGACGACCTCGCCACGCTGGTTGATAACTTCGCACCGTTCAACGACACGCCCCGCCTTCGGCCGCTTGGGATCGTCCTCCTTAGCGGAGATCGTCACGCGGGTGCGGATGGTGTCGCCGATATGAACCGGACGCACGAACCGTAACCGATCATAGCCATAAGAAAAGGCGACCGGATTGATCAGCGATGCGGTCAGGCCGACGCCGATCGAAAAGATCATGGTGCCGTGGGCGATCCGCTGCCCGCCGGGCAGGGTCTTTGCGAACTCCGCATCCATGTGGTGCGGGAAGAAATCGCCCGTATGTCCGGCATGCACGACAAAGTCGGTCTCGGTGATCGTGCGTCCCGTGGTCAGCCTGACGTGGCCGAGTTCATAGTCTTCGAAATGGATCGTCTGTTCTGACATCGTCACCGTCCGGGAAGTGGCGCGATCGCGGTTGCGGGCCGCGCGCTCGATTGATAGGCCGCCTCGACCAGCGCCATGGTCTGCCAGGCGTCGTCGACGGAGCCGATCAACTCATCGTCTTCGCCGCTGACGAAGCGCTGCAGGTTGGCCATGCGATTGCCGAAGGCATCCGGGAACCATGCACCCTGAAGCGGAACTTCCACCCATTCGCTGCCGCCGACCGGGCGGATCCAGAGTTCGTCTGGCTCGCCACGCGGGTAATCGAGATTGACGCCCAGCTTCACATAGGCAGCACCCTCTGTTCCCGAAATGCGGAACTCGCAGGCCTGGAACTTGCGGCCGAAATCATGGTCGTGATTGATCGACAGCACGCAGCGCACACTGTCACCGTAGTCGAGGATTGCGGCCGTGCGGGTCTGCGCCACCGCATGATTAGGATGGCCGATCGTCTTGGCGTGAACACCTTCTGGGTTGCCGAGCAATCCGCGGATCAGGTCGAGATAATGGATCGAGTGCATCGCGATCTCGATGCGCGGCAGGCCTTTGAGGAACGGCCAGAGACCCCACGGGGTGGCGAGCGCGAGCCACGCGTCGAAATCAACGACCTTGCCGAGATGTCCCTTCGCAATCGCATCGCGTAGCGCCAGCATCATCGGCGCGAAGCGGAGCTGGAAATTGGCCGCCGCCTTCAATTGGCGGTCGCGGCAAATGTTGAGGATCTCCGTCGCAGTAGTGAGATCGCCGCCCATCGGCTTCTGGATCAGCGCGCCTGCACCGATCGGCAGCTTCGACAGGATTGCTGCGTGCGCGGCCGGCGGCGTCGCCAGATCGAAAATTGCGTCGGGAACCGCCAGCGCCTCAGCCTCGGTGGCAAATGCCGAAATGCCCCAAGTGGTTGCAAGTGCTGCCGCCTTCTCGACGTCGGGGTCGAAGATGCCGGCAACGGCAAAGCCTTGCTTGCGATAGGCCGGAAGATGCGCGTCGCCGACAATGCTGCCGGCGCCGAAGATGACGATCGGGCGCGGTTTTTCAGTGGTCGGCCAGGATTGCTGCAGAGTATTGGGATCGAATAGCTCAGTCATGGTGGAAAACATCTTCCATCATCGCCCACCACTCACCGTCCTTGCGCGTCTCAAGCGGCTTCTGGCAGGGCATGCAGACCGACCACCACTCCTGGTTTTTCGGATGCGCGGCCATCTTCGCCATATCGGCTGCGAAATCCTCGCCGACATACTCCCAGTAGCCGAACAGCAGGTTTTCCGGCTCCTTCAGGAAGATCGAGTAATTCGTGACATTGCACTCCGAGATCAGCGCCAGGATCTCCGGCCAGACGGCGGCATGCAGTGCCTTGTACTCGGCGATCTTTTCCGGCTGCAGGCCGATCACCATTCCCATCCGTTGCATAGCGACCTCCCCTACTTCGCAAATTCCCGGGTGAATTCGGCGATCGAGCGCGTTTTTACCGCATCCCAGTCCCAGGCGATGCCGATCCCGGCCTCCATCGGTGCGATGGCGCGGCCATCGCGGATCTCCATGCCCTTCTCGGTCAGTTCGTCGAGCTGCGGAATGTACTCGACATACTTGCCGTTCGGCACGGCGCAGACGAGGCTGACATGCAGTTCCATCAGGAAGTGCGGACAGACCGGAATATCGAAGGCTTCGGCCGCATGCGCCACCTTCAGCCAGGGCGTGATACCGCCGATGCGGGCAACATCGACCTGGACGATCGAGCAGGCGCCCTTCTGCATGTACTCGCGGAAATGGCGGATGGAATACATGGATTCGCCGACGGCGATCGGCGTCGGGGTCGAGCGCGTCAGGCGAATGTGGCCATCGAGATCATCGGCCGGCAGCGGCTCCTCGATCCAGGCGAGATCCAGTTCCCGCAGCCGTGCGGCCCGGCGGATTGCTTCGTCGACGGTAAAGCCCTGGTTGCAGTCGGTCATGATCTCGAAGCCGTCGCCGAGCGCCTTACGCATCGCCGACAGGCGATCATAGTCCTCGGAGCCGTGCGGCTTGCCGATCTTGACCTTGGAGCCGGAAAAACCCTTGGCCTTCGCCTGGAGCGCGTCCTCGACGAGTGCTTCCTTTTCGATATGCAGCCAGCCGCCCTCGGTGGTGTAGAGCGGGCAATTATCCTTGGCACCGCCGGCAAGCTTCCACAGCGGCAGGTTCTGCTTTCTGGCGCGCAGATCCCAGAGCGCGACATCGACAGCAGCAAGCGCCAGCGCCGTGATCGGGCCGATGGTGGTGGCGTGCGTGGCAAATTCCATCTTGTGCCAGATGGCCTCGATGCAGTCGGCGTCCTCCCCGATCAGGATCGGAACGAGGTGATCTGACAGTAGCCGCATGACGGAGGACCCGCCGGTGCCGATGGTGTAGCTGTAGCCGGTGCCGGTCGCGCCGTCGGAATCGGTGATCGTCACGATCGGCGTTTCCTGGCTGACGAAGCTCTGGATCGCGTCAGTCCGCTTCACCTTCGGCTGCAGATCGACCATGCGCAGTTCAATTTTCTCGATCCTTGCCATGTCAGCCTTCCAGAGCCTTTCCTGTGTCGATGTCGAAGAGATGGGCGCGGGAGAGATCGAAGCTCATACGCACGCTTTCGCCGGAGCGTAAGGGGCGCGGATTGAGCATGCGCGAAACCCAGTCGCGACCATTGAACTGAATGAACACCAGCGTCTCGTTGCCGAGCGGCTCGGTGATGGTGACCGGCAGATCGACCTCGTGCACGGCTGAGGCATCACCGGCGTGAAGTCCGTGGCCCGTCGGGTAGATATCATCCGGGCGCAGGCCGAACGTCACCTTCTGTCCGGCGCGAAGTGCACCGGCAAACCGCGGCGGGACTGGCAGACGGACGCCGCTTGCAAACACCAGTTGGCCATTGTCGACGATGGCCTCGTCCATGTTCATCGGCGGCGAACCGATAAAGCCGGCAACGAACTTGGTCGAAGGCTTCTGGAACACTTCTTCCGGCGTTCCGACCTGCTCGATATGGCCGTCGCGCATGATGACGATGCGGTCGGACAGCGTCATTGCCTCGACCTGGTCATGCGTCACATAGATCATCGTCGCCTTCATGCGGGCATGCAGCTTCTTGATTTCGGTGCGCACCTGGGTGCGCAGCTTGGCGTCGAGGTTCGAGAGCGGCTCGTCGAACAGGAAGACGTCGGGCTGGCGCACGATCGCCCGGCCCATGGCCACGCGCTGGCGCTGGCCGCCGGACAGCTGCGAAGGGCGGCGCTCGAGCAGATGGCCGAGATCGAGGATCGCCGCGGCCTCATCAACGCGCGCCTTGATGTCTTCGGCGGAACGGCCGGCGATCTTCAGCGAGAAGCCCATGTTTTCGGCCACCGTCATATGCGGATAGAGCGCGTAGGACTGAAAGACCATCGAGATGTTGCGGGCGCGTGGCGGCAGATCGTTGACCGCGCGGCCGCCGATTTCGATGGCGCCGCCGCTGACGTCTTCGAGGCCGGCGATCATGCGCAGCGTCGTCGACTTGCCGCAACCGGATGGACCGACAAGTGCGATGAACTCGCGGTCCTTCACCTCGAGATCGATGCCGTGAACGACTTCGAGCGCGCCATAGCGTTTGACAAGTTTCCTGAGGGTGACAGGAGCCATGATTTATCCTTTCACCGCGCCGAAGGTGAGGCCCGAAACGAGGTGCTTTTGAATGATGAAAGTGAGCGTGAGCGCCGGGACGATCATGACGACGGCAAGCGCGCACATGCCGCGCCAGTCGATCGTGAACTCGGCGGTATAGTCGAGCAGACCGACGGGCAGGGTTTTCGAGTTGACCGAGCGGGTGATCTGCGAGGCGAGCGCATATTCATTCCAGGACGTGAGGAAGGCGAAGATGCCGGCGGATGCAATGCCGGGGCCGGCAAGCGGAAACTCCACCTGCCAGAAGGCCTGCCAGGGCGTGCAGCCGTCGATCTGGGCGGCTTCGGCCAGATCCTTCGGTACCTGACGGAAGAAGCCGTCGATCAGCCAGATGGTGAAGGGCACGTTCAGCGCAACGTAAGTAAGGATCAGAGAGAAATGCGTGTCGATGATGCCGGTACGGGCATAGATCATGAACAGCGGCAGCGACAGCGCGATCCCGGGAACGGCCCGTGTCAGCATGAAGCCGAGGAAGATCGCCGACTTCGCCTTGAAGCGATAGCGGGCAAAGGCATAACCGCCGGCCATGCCGATCGCTAATGCGATCACCGTCGACGTGACGGAGATGATCAGCGAATTGCGGAAGTAGTCCCAGACGGGAACCCCGCCTTGGCCCGCGCCGGCGAACATGGCGCGATAAGCATCGAGCGAGATGCTTTCCGGGATCCAGACCGGCGGCTTGGCCATGATCTCGACGGTCGGGCGCAGCGAGGACAGCACGATCCAGAGGCCCGGCAGGCAGATTACCGCCATCGCGAGGAACAGACCGATCAGATGCGCCGTCTTCAGGAGACGCCGGCGCAGGCGATGCGAAGAATTGATATCCATTACCACTCGGCTCCGATTTGCTGGCGCGCGGCGGCGAGCTTGCGGAAGAAATAGACGGTGAAGACGATCGATAGCAGGATGGCGACATAGGCCATGGCGTTTGCCATCCCCATGCGGGCATCGGCGTAGGCGGTGCGGCCGATCAGCGTCCACAGGAGTTCGGTGCGCTTGGCCGGGCCGCCGTCGGTCATGATCTTGACGATGTCATAGGCGCGGGCGACGTCGAGCGAGCGGATCGTCATGGCGATGAAGGCAAACGGCATGAGATAGGGCCAGGTGACGTAGCGGAAGGTCTGCCACGGCGTGCAGCCATCGACATGCGCCGCCTCGACCGGATCCTTCGGCATCGCCAGGAGACCGGCGAGAATGAGGATCGCGAAGACCGCGGTCGACGACCAGACCTCGGCGATGATGATCGAGATCATCGCCAGATTGCCGTCGATCAGCCACGGGATGGCGCGGTCGGTCAGCCCGAGCGACTGCAGCGCATTGTTCACGAAGCCGATATTGTCGTTGAACATGAATTTGAACTGGAAGCCGACGAGAACAGGGGAGAACATCATCGGGAACATCATGATGGTGCGCAGCAACCGCTGGCCGTGCGTTGCCTTGTTGACGAGCAGCGCCAGCCCGAGGCCGAGCAGCATTTCGGTGTTGAGCGCCACGGTGAGAAGAAGGACCGTGCGACCAAAGGCGACCCAGAAATCCCAGTTGCTCAACACGGTGATGTAGTTGCGCAGGCCGACGAAGATCCAGAGCGTTTCGGGCTTGGTCAGCCGGAACGGCGTGAAGCTCGAATAGAACGAGAAGAGCAATGGCATCACGATGACCGCTGCCAGCACGACAAAGGCCGGCAGGAGCAGAAGGACCGGTGCGGACAGTTTCTTGAGCTTCATCAGGCATTCCTGAAGGTGACATCGCAGCGTCGCGCATCAGACATGACACGCGAGACACGATACAAGGCTTTAAACTTGCTGCATAATTTGCCACCTATCACTTCTGATCGGGACGTTATGCAGTAAACGGCGAAGGCGGCGCCGACACCTTGGTATCGGCGCCGCCTTCCTTACTTCAGATCAGAGCTTGCCGGCGTCTTCCAGGATGCCGGTTGCCTTTTCGGCGGCGCTATCCAGCGCTTCCTTCGACGTCTTGTCGCCGAGGATGGCGGCCTGAAGTTCCGGATAGACGGCGTTGGAGATTTCGATCCACTCGGCCGTTTGCGGAACCGGGAAGGCATGCTTTGCCGCTTCCTGGAAAGCCTGCAACACCTCAGTCTTGTAGGCGTCGCCTTCGGCGGCCTTGATGTTGTATTCCCAGACGGCGGTCCGGGTCGGCAGCGGACCCGGTGCCGATTCCAGCTTCTGGCTGTCCTCGTTGGTCAGCCACCAGACGAGCGAGGCCGCCGCTTCCTTGTTGGCGCAATCCTCGGTGACCGAGAAGCCGTGGTGACCGGACCAACCGGTACGCTTGCCCGAAGAGCCGGCCGGCTGAACCTTGACGCCGACATTGCCGGCAACCTTCGACGACTTCGGGTCGTTGAAGAAGCTTGCCCAACCAGGCCAGTCGAGGTTGACGGCGATCGAGCCGGAGGCGAAGCCCTGGCCGAGATCGTCCCAGAGATAGTTGGTCGTGCCCGGGGGAACGGCCTTGTCCTTATAGAGCTTGACGAACCAGTCGAGGGCCTTGATGCCCGCTTCGGAATTGAAGGCCGGACGGCCGTCCTTGTCGAGGTACTCGCCGCCCTCTGCGACCAGCATTTCATAGAAGCGGCCGTTGATCGCCTCTTCCTTGCCGGCAAACTGCGTGCCGTAGAAATTCGGCGGCGCGGCAAAAAACTCTGCCTGGTCGCTGACCTGGGCCCAGGTATCCGGCGGCGTCAGGTCGTAGCCGTATTTCTCCTTGAAGGCTGCCTTCTTGGCGTCGTCCTGGTAGAGGCTCTTTTGATAATAAAGCGCCGAGACGTCGAACTGCGCACGGGGAAGCATCACAAGCTTGCCGCCGAGCGTCGAGGCATCGATGACGGCAGGCACGAACTTCGCGATCTCTTCCGGCGGCAGCAGAGCCAGGAGATCCGTGTAGATATCGGGGTACTGAGGCGCGAAGGACGAGTGGTTCGAGCCGACGCACCAGCTGATGCCGCCCGTGGCGATATCCGACTTGATCTCCTTGTCGAGCTCGAAGTGATTCTTCTTCGACAGGATGTTGACCTTGGCGCCGGTCTCTTTTTCCCACTCCGCGATCCGCTCATAGAGCTTTTCGTATTGCTGTCCGCCGATCAGCTTGGCGTCGATGGTGACGCCTTCGAACTTGCCGGGCAGGTCCGCGGCATTTGCCGCGCCCACTGCGCAGGCAAGCATGATGACTCCGGCCGATACGCCGGAAAGCAGCCTGTTCATAACTTCTCCTCCACTGAAGCGCGCCCTCATCCCGGCCCGCATTTCTCATTTGTGAGAAACTAATTCATATACAAACAACAATTTTATCACCCGTCAAGGGTCAACTTTCTTTTGTCGGCGGCTTTCTCTGCGTATATGGATATTCATATTCACTAAGGAGGACGCTCATGGACACCGAAGAGTCCGATCGCTACCGCGCCCCCGCGCTCGACAAGGGACTTGATATTCTCGAACTGCTGGCAAGCGTCGATGGCGGTTTGACGCAGGCGGAGATTTCGAAGCGGCTCAACCGCAGCCCGAACGAATTCTACCGGATGCTCGACCGGCTCGTGCGTCGCGGCTATGTCACGCGCATCGATGGCGACCGCTACTCGCTGACGCTGAAACTGTTCGGCCTCGCCCAGCTTCATGCGCCAGTGCGGCGTCTCGCATCCTATGCGACGCCGCTGATGCGCGATCTCGCACAGCGCTCGAAGCAGGCCAATCAGTTGGCCGTGTTCGATCGCGGCTCCGCCGTGGTCATCGCCCAGCAGGAAGCACCGGATTACTGGGGAATCTCGATCCGGGTCGGTTCCCATATCAGCTTGTTCGACACCGGCTCCGGTCACATACTGCTTGCATTCCGCACGCCGGATGAGCGCGAAATGATGATCGCCGAGCATGCGCGCAGCAAGGACGAGATTTCGCTAGGTCCGGAATTCTATGCGCGGCTCGACCAGATCCGTGAGCGTGGCTACGAAATGATGGCGAGCGCCCAGACGGCCGGCGTCTACAACCTCTCGGCCCCCATTCTTGGGCCCGACGGACGTGGCATCGCGGCACTGACCATCCCTTATATCGCATTGGTCAACGCGCCGTCCGCGCCCGATATCACCGAGACAATCTCGCTCCTGCGGAGTGCGGCGACCCAACTTTCCGTGCTTGCGGGCTCTGATGTGGCGCAATCGATAGAATGAAAACGGTGTCGGCGGCGGCCGGCATCAGACTGTCGAGATCGTTTCTCGACGCATATTTCTTATTTGAATGATCTCTTCTCATGTGAGAGTGTGAGGCATACGGAGGAGACCGCATCGTGATCGTCGATACCCATCTGCATATCATCAACAAGTCCGCCCTCACCTATCCCTGGCTGGCGGGCGTGCCGGCATTGGATCGGGATTTCCTTTATTCGACCTACGAAACGGAAGCGCGTCGTGTCGGGATCGAGGCGGCCCTGCACATGGAAGTGGATGTCGATCCCGGAGAGATGGAGCTGGAGACGTCGGAAGTCCGGCAACTCTCGCAAAAACCTGACAGTCTGCTCAAGGGCGCAATTGCCGCATGTCGCCCGGAGGAGGATGGCTTTGCCGCCTATCTGGAAAGCCAGCAAAGCAATCCCTTCGTTAAAGGATTTCGCCGCGTCCTGCACGTTATGCCGGACGAACTGTCAGAAGGCGCCGTCTTCCGCGAGAACATCAGACGGCTTTCAGGCAGCCGCTTCACCTTCGACCTCTGCGTCCTGCCGCACCAGATCCAGAAGGCGATTGCCCTGGCCGATCTCGTGCCCGATCTGCAGTTCGTGCTCGACCATTGCGGAGTCCCCGATATCCGAAGCGGCGCCGAGCATCCGTGGCGTGACCATATGAACGAGATTGCAAAACGACCGAATGTGGTTGCCAAGATATCCGGCGTCGTCGCCTATGCCGATGAAAGCTGGACTGTCGAAACGCTTCGGCCCTATGTCGAGCATACGACTGCGGCCTTCGGTTGGGATCGGGTCGTCTGGGGCAGCGATTGGCCCGTATGCACACTCGGCGGCAATCTTTCGACCTGGGTTGCAACCACCCACGCGCTGATCAAGGGCTGTAGCCCGCAAGAGCAGACGAAGCTGCTTTCGGCGAACGCACGAAGGATCTGGAATCTTTCGTAAGGGCGCCGCGCATGAGGACCGCCCACCTGCTCCACCTACAAACCGCGTGCCTTTTCAGACGCGAAACAATCACTGTCACGCTTTGAAGTGCTGCATGTTTGCGTAAATCGAATGCGATCTACGCAAACATGCAGTGGCCCGGCCCGCTGGCGGACAATTTGCTGAAGCCCGGAGATGCGCCCATCGCCCATCTCCGGGCTTATCTTTATGCCGTTGCGAAGCTTTCTGCGAAGAGCCGGTTGAGGTCGTTGACCACGTCCCTTGCCTTCTCCTTGCGCAGGAGCCCCTCGTTAATGCGATCGGATGCCGCCTGCTGAAACGGCATGTAGCCATCGTGTCGTGGCCGCACCCAAGCGGCTTCGAGGGTCTGACGGGTGGCGCGATAAAAGTCTGCCGTCGCCGCGTTCACGGCGTCATCGTCCCAGGCGTCGCCGTGTCCCGGCTGGCCGCCGCCAAAGGCATAGGCTCGGCGCTGGACTTCGCCGCTTGCAACCCAATAGGCAAAGTCGGTCGCGGCCGCGAAATTCGAGGAGAAGGCGGAAACGGCGATGCCCGTGCCCCCCAGCGCGGAACCGCTCGGGCCGCGGCTGCCTGCGACCGGGATATCGCCAAACCGCACAAGCGATGGCCGGAAGCCGGAGACCGAGTAGCTGACATAGCCGTAGATCAGTGGGGCGCAGACGGCTGTCGCCTCCGGGGCGGACATGGCCTCGAGGACCGCAATCGGATCCATCGCGAAGCAGTCGGGATCGATCAGCGAGACGAGTTCGCGAAGCATTTCGAAGGCAGCGATGCCCCCGTCGACATCGACAAGGTCTGCTCGTCCTTCCACACTGCAAGCGTGTCCGAGATTGCCGCAGAGCGTGTAAAAACTCATCAGCGAATGTGGAGGCCGCATCGGCAGCAGGACTTTTCCCTTGCGTGCGAGATCCACCATATCGGACCACGCTGAAACGCGCTCGCCAAGATCTGGGCGCCAAGCCTGAACCTGCGTCGCCGCATCGATCGGGAAGGCCCATTGGCGGCCATTCCAGGCATAGCTCGGATAGGATTGCCCGACGGAGCCTGCGGCAAGTGCTGAGCGTTCCGCCTCCCGGCCGGCCACATCGAGCGGGGCAAGACATCCCTCGTTGGTGATCTGGCCGACATGCGGGTGATCGATGACGATCAGATCGTAAGCCCTTGCAAGCTCCTCGACCGGAAAGGCCTCGAAGTCCTGCAGCGAGCGCTTCTCCCAATGAACGGTGACGCCAGTCTTGTCCCGCCAAAGCTTCGAGCATTCCACCATCGGATCGTAGCCGCGCGGATGGCTCCAGGTCATGCCCTTGAGAGTAACGCTCATAGACCGAACTCCGCGCGGATAGCGGCACTGTGTTCGCCGATCCTCGGCGCGGCGCGGTCGACCTGCGCACGCCGGCCATTGACCCGAAGCGGCGAACGCGTCGTCAGGATCGAGACGTTGTCCTCACGGCTGACCGTTTGCAGCATGTCGAGCATGCGGAAGCCGTCGCTCTCCAGTAGTTCGTTCCAGTTGAGCACGCGCGCACACCAGATGTCGGCCGGCTCGAGCACAGCCAGCCAATGGTCCACCGCACCCTCGCTGATGCGCTCGGCAATCAGCGCCTTGATCTCGTCGCGCGCCGAGAACCAGGAAGACGGGTCGTCGCAATAGGGTGCGAGCTGCGGCATCTCCAACAATTGTGCAAGTTTAGAGATCGGCGTCATGGCAATAGCGAGATAGCCGTCCTTGGCCGGATAGACGCCATAGGGAGCCGACAGATAGGCGTGCGCACTGCGGAAATCGGAACGCTTGGGCAGACGCCTGCCGTCGTTGAGGTGGGTGGTCAACACCTCGAACTGGAAATCGACCAGCACTTCGAGCAGGCTGGTTTCGATCAGGCTGCCCTTGCCGGAGATGCCGCGGCGGACAAGCGCGGCGAGAATGCCTTGGGCGGCGGCGGCCCCCGCCAGCATGTCGCCGATCGCAAGGCCGAAGGGAACCGGCCCTTGCGCCTCGTCACCATTCAGCCACATGACCCCGGAACGCGCCTGCGCCAGCAGGTCCTGGCCCGGTCGCTTGACCCAGGGCCCCTCCTCACCGTAGCCGCTGATCGAAGCGTAGACGATGCGTGGGTTGATCGCGCGCACGGCTTCGTAATCGAGTCCGAGGCGTTGAATAACGCCGGGGCGAAAATTCTGGATCAGCACGTCGGCCTTGGCGAGAAGAGCCTTCAGCGCCGCCACGTCGGCCTCGTTCTTCAGGTCGATTGCGAGGCTCTCCTTGGCGCGATTGATCGCGTGGAAGATCGTGGAATCGCCACCGATCTCGGTGTCGCTCAAATAGAGACGGCGCGACAAATCCCCGCCATCCGGGCGTTCGATCTTGATGACGCGCGCGCCGAGGTCCATCAACCTCAGGGAACAATAGGGGCCGGAGAGAAACTGGCTCGTGTCGACGACGACAAGACCGGCAAGTGGCAGTTCGTTTTCCTCGTGCATCGTCATTCTTATTTCTCTGTCTTGCCGACGAAATCCGCCGGATTGTTGTATTTCACCGTCTGCAGGTGCTCGCAGTAGAGCACTAGCTCGCCCTCGTTCTTGAAGACCTGATAGCTCGCCCGGATCAGGCCCAACTCCCTGTAGCGCGGCGTTTTGTCCATGTTGGTGCGGATGGTGTAGATCGTGTCGCCGAGGAAGACTGGCTTGATGAAGCGCAGCTTGTCGTAGCCATAGGAGAAGGCGTTGACGCAGTTCGTGGCGACAAGCCCGAGGCCGGCGGAAAAGACGAAGGCGCCGGCCACCAGACGGCGGCCGAAGATGCCTTCCCGTTCCGCAAACATCTGATCCTGAACGTAAGGGTGGATATCGACGACCAGCGTATTGAACAGATGGCTGTCGCTCTCCGAGATCGTGCGGCGCAGCGAGCGGATGCGCTGGCCGACCGGCCAATCCTCGTAGAACCAGTTTTCAGCGTTCCACACCGGCAGGGCTGCGTGATCTTCCGGCATGTCCGCGGGGAACGTCGTGGAGACTCCCACCGTTGGCGAGAATTCACTCATGGAATGATCCTGCGCCGATTCGCGTCAGTGTGGGTGACCCGCCATCGCGGCTGGCGGCTGGGACGCATATTTCTCGACGGTCGTCGGGCATAATTTCCTCCATGAGTGTTCTTATCTGAAGATAATGTTCACATATGCAGGAAATTTGCAAGGCGCAATAGGTCGGCCGCCATCGCGAGATGGCGGCCGACAACGTGCGTTGCGGAAGAGGTATAAGCGGATGGAGCCATCCGCAGTCGAAGCGGGCATGGCGGGGGGCGCGAAATGGAAATCGAGTCTAGCGAGCGACGTTGGGGGAGGTGGCGGCTTCGCCGCCAGGCTTGGCTGCCTCGGATCCAGCGTCCGTTCTTGCTTCACCCTTGGACGCCGCTGCGAACCAGCCGACAACGGTAAGAACGAAGAAGGCAGAACCCGCCGCAAAGATGGCGATGATCCAATGGCCGAAGCCGAGTGAAAGGCCGATAGCGCCGGCCAGCCAGAGGCTGCTGCCGGTGGTCAGGCCCTGGACGCGCCCACGCGACAGGACGATGGTGCCGGCAGCCAGAAAGGCAACTCCCGCGGTCACAGCTTCAACGACACGCAACGGGTCGATCTGGACCCGCTGGTCGAAGAAGGCCTTCATGTAGACGCTTTCAAGCGAGATGATCGAGAAGGTACATGCGGCAAGGGATACGAGCATGTGGGTCTTCAGTCCGGCCGGCCGCGATTTCGCCTCGCGCTCGAAGCCGATGAGCGCGCCCATCATCAGGGCTGCGAGCATGCGCGCGAAGATGACCTGATATGGGATGTGGGACGGGGGAAACATGTCTGCGATGATCTGATCCATGCGGAACCAACGCGAACGTGTCGCATTGGTTCCACCTGATGGCGCCGCCTTCCGCCCCGTTAAGCGGCGCCTTCGAGCGGCCTGTCCCTGCCCGCCCGTTTCAGCAAGTCTCGGCGTTAGTTGCCGAGCGCTGCGATGGCGGCATCCAGCCGCTCCTGCGCCTTCTTCGGGTTCTTGGCCCCCTTGACCGCGTCGAGATTGGCCGGGCTGTCGCCGACCTGAATGACGCCGACCATGCCCATGCCGTAGTGCGGCGTGCATTTCACGCCGTAGATGCCCGCCGCGGTGAATGTAACCTTGTAGTTTTCGTTGATCTTGCTCTTGAAGGCTTCCGCACCGTCCGGGATCATGCCCTTGATGGTTTCGACATTGTGCCCCTTGTCGGTCGGGATGAAGGTGACCGTATCGCCGGCAGCAACCTTCAGCGACGCAGGCTCAAAAACCATCGCGCCTTCCTTGCCCTTGTTGAGCATGTGCACTTCGAAATCCGCGGCGGTTGCGGGCGCAGCGATCAACATCACCGCCACTGCGAGGCCCAATCCGCTCTTGATTGCTTTCAACATCGTACTCTCCGTTTGACCGAGCAGCCCGTGCTTGGGTTGTTCGACGCAGTGATAGGCCCAGGGCCGCGCATCCAATTTGATGCGCGTCAAATTGCAGGCGGATTTCCCGTGTGGCGAATTGACAATAAATAGGACTCCTATATATATGGCGCATGACGATAACCGCAAAAACATCACCTGGGATCATCGACCGCATCGGCGACGGGTTTGCGAGGGTGGCAACCGCCATGCGCACCGAGGCGTGGACGGCAGCCGACGTCATCGGGCTGAACCCGACGCAGCTGCAGATCCTGATCTTTCTGGTCGGCCGCGGCAAAGCGGGCATGCGGGTCAAGCAGATCGCCGCCTATCTTGGCGTCAGCCAGCCGACCGCGACCGACTCGATCAACGCCCTGACGCGCAAGGGCTTTGTCCGGAAGCTTGCCGATCCTTCTGACGCGCGCGCCGTCGCGGTGGCCGCGACAACCGAAGGTGAGGCTGCGGTGCGCAGCGCGGGCATGATCGCCTCGTCAACAGACGATGCCTTTGCCGCGCTGTCGACGCTCGAGCAGCAAGACTTGCTCCTGCATCTCGTCAAGATCATCCGCTCGTTGCAAGTGTCCGGCGCCATCCCGGAACAGCGCATGTGCGTCAACTGTCGCTACTTTCAGCCGAACGTCTATCCGAATTCGAAAGAGCCTCACCATTGCGCCTTCGTCAACGCACCGTTCGGCCAGGCCGATTTGCGTATCGATTGCGGCGAATACGAAACCGCAGATCCGTCAAGCCAGGCGTCTGTCTGGGCAAGCTTCAACCGCGGCGTGGCCTGAGGCCGTGACCAGATGCAATGAAGGAAACCAGCACCGGCACTCTGTCTCGGCCAATGCTTTGGGCGCTGCCACGCCCAAGCCAGCAGATGTCTCGCCAGGACCAACCTCTTCACCTTCGGGACCGAATGAACCACAGCGCTTTCGGTCCCGATGATGTCGGCGCCGGTCCGTCGACTGCCATCGGCGAACCGGCATTTTCTCCCTCCACGCGAATAGAAAGAGAAAACCATGAGCAGAATTAGTCTAGTTGACCCCAAGTCGGCAACCGGTGACAGCGCCGAACTGCTGGGCAACATCCACGCCGCCTTCGGCGCGACGCCGAACATGTTCAAGGCGGTGGCCAATTCACCGGCGGCACTTGCGAGCATGTGGGGTTCGTTCGGCGCGCTCGGTAGTGGCCGGCTCGGCGCCAAGCTCGGCGAGCAGATCGCCGTTGCCGTCGCTGACCGCAACGATTGCCACTATTGCCTCGCCGCCCACACCGCGCTCGGTCGCAAGGCGGGCGCCACCGCACAGGAGATGGCCGACGCCCAACGCGGCCAATCCAGCGACCCGAACACGGCGGCGGTGCTCTCGTTTGTGCGTACACTGGTAGAAAAGCGCGGCCAGGCTTCGGACGCGGACGTCAAGACATTGCGCGATAAAGGCTTTGACGATCAGGACATCGTCGAGATCATCGCCCATGTCGCGCTCAATCTTTTCACCAACTACATCAATGTGGCGCTCGCCGTTCCCGTCGACTTCCCGGGCGTCAAGCTCGTGCGCGAAGCTGCCTGAGAACCCGCCGGGCAGCCTTGTCTGCCCGGCACTTCCCGAAGGAATGGCCCCATGACAACAGATACCCCAAATCAGGCGCCGGAACTGGAAGTCGCAAGCTGGTTCAACACCACCGCGCCGCTCAGCCTCGGCATGCTGCGCGGACGCGTCGTCTTCATCCATGCCTTTCAGATGCTTTGCCCAGCTTGCGTCTCACACGGGCTGCCGCAAACCCAGCGCGTGCAACGCCTGTTTCGCGACACGGACCTACAGGTGATCGGGCTGCACACGGTCTTTGAACACCATGCGGCGATGGGTCCCGAGGCTCTCAAGGCGTTCATCCACGAATACCGGCTGACCTTCCCGATCGGTGTCGACGCCGCTTCGGTGGATATGCCGATACCGCGCACGATGCAGCGCTACGGCATGCGCGGCACGCCGACCACCATTATCATCGGACGCGACGGTACAGTGCGCCACCATCGCTTCGGCATCGAGGACGACCTGCTCGTCGGTGCATGGCTGGCGAACGCGCTCGACGAGCCACTGCCAACAACGCTTCGGGATCTCGCTGGCTGCAGCACGGACGGCTGCGCGATCCCTGATGAGAGCTTACGTCGGTTGGAGACAAAGACGCGATGACACTGAAATCGGCCCTGGTGATCAGGCACGTTCACTTCGAAGATCTTGGCACCTTTGACGCTCCCCTTCGTCGTGCCGGCTACGGGATTGAATACCGCGACGTCGGATCCTCGAACTTTCTGGACTTCGCACCGGAGGCTGCCGATCTCCTGGTGGTCCTCGGCGGGCCGATAGGCGCCTACGAGGATTCGGCCTATCCGTTCCTGCAGCGGGAGGTCGAGGTCGTGACTGCCCGCTTGAAGACAGGACGTCCAACCCTTGGCATCTGCCTTGGCGCGCAACTGATGGCCCGTGCGAGCGGCGCGCGGGTCTTCCCATCGGGCATCAAGGAGATCGGTTTCGAGCCGATCAGCCTTACCGAAGTTGGTCGCGTTTCTCCCCTCCGCCATCTGGACGGGGTGCCGATGCTGCACTGGCACGGCGATACCTACGACCTTCCCGTCGGTGCGACCTTGCTGGCGTCCACCTCCAGGAACATCCAGCAGGCGTTCTCCATCGGCAGCAACATACTCGGGCTTCAGTTTCACCCCGAGGCGGATGCGGGACCGGCGTTCGAACGGTGGCTGGTCGGCCACGCCTGTGAGCTGGCAGCAGCGAAAATCGATATCGCAAAACTCCGAAACGACACCGCTGATTTCGGCGCCGCGCTGGCGGTGGCCGCCGACGCAATGATCACGGAATGGCTGGAGCAGGTGCATGCGGACTGATCAAGCACAACCAATCGCCCTCAACGCCTTGCTTGTGGGCGACCTGACCGCCATCGACGAACGCGGGACGCCAAGCGGCATCGACAAGAAACCGGTTGCCGGGTCTTTGAACCTGTCGGCTACCGGGCTGATTGGCGATCACCAAGGCGATCTCAAGCGGCATGGCGGCATCGAGAAGGCAGTGCATCACTACCCCGGCGATCACTACCGGCTCTGGCAGTCGGAGATCGGCCCGATCTCCGTTCTCGGTCGCCTGGGGGCGTTCGGCGAGAACCTGTCGACCTCGGGGTTGACCGAAGACGACGTTGCCGTTGGAGATCGCTTCCGCCTGGGGCGTGCGCTGCTCGAAGTCAGCCAGGGACGGCAGCCCTGCTGGAAGTTGAACAAGCGTTTCGGGCTGAACGATATGGCCCGCCGGGTCCAGCAATCCGGGCGCACCGGCTGGTATTACCGCGTCATCGAAGAAGGACGCGTCTGTGTTGCCGACGCCCTGGTTCTGGTCGAACGCCGGTGCCCGACGTGGACCATAAGGCGGCTCTGGCATTATCTCTACGTCGACACGATGAACCGGGATGCGCTTCATGAAATCGCCAATCTCGCAATATTGCCGGCGAACTGGCGCGACTATGCGAGCAAACGCTTGGCAACTCGAACTGTCGAGGATTGGACACGGCGTCTTGAGGGCCAGCCGGAAGGCTAAGGCGCGTGGCGATCTTTCAGGCTCGCTTGGCGCGCTTTAAGGTCTTGTTTTCACGCATGTCGTTATCGCAAAACCGCGGCACACTCTTGCGGGACATGCTTTGGAAGCGGCTCCGTTTCCTTGGGCTAGGGCAGAAATCCTCTGAGTGTCAGGCCGTCTTTGCCACGGGCCCGAACCGGAATTGACGTTCCAGCCGTCGCGCGACCCGGTCGGCAACGAAGATCGCATGCTCGTTGACTTGAGGCAGTCCCATCAGTTCGCCGAATGTGCCGCGGGCAAGCGGGCCGGCGATGAAAAGCGTGTCGTTGCCGTTTCCATTGCCATCGATTGCCCGGCTTTGATCATCGCAGGCAAGACCGAGGCCGACCGCATCCAGTTGGAGATGGCCTCCTTCTGCCAAGTCCGCCAGCCAGCGTTGGCTTTTCAAGATGCTCGCGTGTGCGGGGCCTGTGGTCACGACGCAAGCATCAAATTTCATCGTCTCAGAGTGGTTGGTATGGCGATGGCGGATCTTGGCGATGATGGTCTCGCCGTGCTGGCTTATCTCCTTCACCAATCCGCCAATGACCCCGATGTCACCGTGTTCGAGCCCTTGCGCAATCACGGCGTCGATCCGCGGCGCGACACGAAATCGGTGCACATCCCAATAGACGCGCAGGTGACGGACAAGCCGCCTCCGCTCCACAACCGGCAGCGCTCGCCAAATGTCGCCCCCCTGCGCGCGCAAAGCATCGAAGACGGCGTGCCAACTTCGCCCTTCCGCCGGGACCTGCTGCAGCGCAAGGCGTACCCGGCGCAACAGCGTCCGGGCTGTTCGCGAAGGGTCGGTAACGAAATCCCCGAATGGTTCCTGGGCAGTTGTTGCATGCCCCCTCGACCGTAGCCCCCTGCGAGATACGGCAGTGATCGCACCTCGGTGTCCGCTGTGCCGCAAGGAAGCGATGACATCGGCCGCAGTCAGCCCGTTGCCGATGATGAGGACGCGATCCTCCGCGCAGATCACCGACAGTGCGCCTGATGATGTCGAATCGGGGACGAAACGCGGATGGCCGGCAAGCGCACCGGAAATATGCTGAGGTGGGCAGGGCGCCGGATGGGTGGTGGCGATGATGGCGATGTCGGCCAGGACCTCGGTGCCTCCGTCCGCCTTGACGGCCCACCGATCCCCCGTTCTGGCGATCTGGATCACCCGTTCACGGCAATGGTGGATCTGCCCACTTGCAAGAAGCGGAGCGACAAAGTCGCTCACATAATGGCCGAATACCGTGCGCCGCGGGTAGAGGTTTCCGTCGGCTGCCAGAGCATCCGGATCGTCGCGAGGTTCTCGTGCGGCCGCAAGCCATCGCAGGAAATCATCCGGATCGTCCGTCAACAGGCTCATCCGCGCCGCCGGGACGTTGACGCGGTGGGCCGGGTCCGACGTGTCGTAGGCAAGGCCAGCCCCGAGCCGCGACCTCGGTTCGAAGACGAAGACATCGGCCGTGTGTTCGGGCATGTTCCTGGCGAGATTGGCTGCCAGCACCGCACCGGTGAACCCCCCGCCAATGATTGCGACAACCGGTCGGCGGGATAGGCGCGTCACGATTGAGAGACCTTGAGCTTCGGCCTGTGGTCGCCCGCGATGGTCTCACCGAACGGGCCGGTGTTGATAGACGTTTCGCGAGCAGGGACCGAATGGTTGAGCGGCAGGTTCGGCAGCACGAGTTCGCCGAAGCGATAGGCCTCCTCCAGATGCGGGTAGCCGGACATGATGAAGGTATCGATGCCAATCTCGCGGTATTCTTCCATCCGCGCTTTGACCTGATCCGGGTCACCGACGAGCGCAGTGCCTGCACCGCCCCGCACGAGACCGACGCCGGCCCAGAGATTGGGCGCCACCTCAAGCTTGTCGCGCCGGCCGCCATGCAACCGGCTCATGCGGCTTTGACCTACCGAATCCATGCGCTCGAACACCTTTTGTGCCGCGGCGATCGTTTCGTCATCGACATATTGTATCAGGTCGTCGGCCGCCTGCCAGGCTTCCTTTGCCGTCTCGCGAACGATCACATGCAACCGGATACCGAAGGTGACGTCCCGACCTTCAGCATCGGCCAGCGCGCGGACTTCGGCAATCTTCTTGGCAACGTCTTCCGGCGGCTCTCCCCATGTCAGGTATTTGTCGATCGTCCTGGCCGCAACCTCCTGGCCCTTGCCGGATGACCCGCCGAAATAGAGCGGCGGATGCGGCTGTTGCACGGACTGGAACAGCAGCTTGCCGCCCTCGATATTGAAGTGCTTTCCCTTGAAGCTGACGTCTTCGCCGCGCAGAACCGCTTTGTAGACGTTGAGGAATTCCTCGGTGACCTCGTAGCGCTCTGCATGCGAAAGATGGATGCCGTCGCCCTTGTTTTCCGTCGGGTCGCCGCCCGTCACGACGTTGATGAGCAGCCGCCCCTCGGACAGCCGGTCGAGCGTTGCCGTCATGCGGGCCGCAAGTGTCGGCGATAGCAGTCCCGGTCGTACCGCGATCAGGAAGCGCAGCTTCTCGGTCAAGGGTGCCAGCGCCGACGCCACCACCCAGCTGTCCTCGCAACTGCGGCCAGTGGGTATCAATACGCCGTAATAGCCGAGCGAATCGGCGGCCTGGGCGACCTGCTTGAGGTAGTTCAGGTCGACATTGCGCCCTCCCCGCGTCGTGCCGAGATAGCGGCTGTCGCCATGGGTGGGCAGGAACCAGAGAACGTTGATTTTGTCAGGCGTGTTGCCCATGCGAATTCTCCTCGGACGCGATCTGTGGCGGACGGCAACAGGGGCCGGCAGCTTGAAAAAGATAAACTCTATAAAATTTATTGACAATGAAAAATCAGGCGATCATTTTTGAGTGGAGGAAAAATTTTTCCCGGATTGCGCATTGCAGACCGGGAAGCAGGTGAAATTTTTCGAGGATATTGCCATGAACATCGCTCTTGCCGCTTCCCCCGCATTCACGACATCCAGTCATGCCGCCGACCGTCCCTCCCCGGTCACTGCTAACGAACTGAAGTCGGCAATGCGCAATCTTTCAGGTGGCGTCTCGATCATCACCGCCGGCGTCGGCGACGAGCGCACCGGCGCGACGGTCACGTCGGCAACGGCCCTGTCGGTCGACCCACCGACGATGATCGTCAACATCAACCGGACGTCTTCCACCTGGCCGGTGATCGAGCGCTACCGTCATTTCTGCGTCAACATTCTCGCCAGCGAGCAGCAGCACGTGGCTGAAAGGTTCGCCGGCTTCGGGGGCCTCAAAGGCTCGGCGCGCTACGACGGCGCGCACTGGCGGACCCTCGTCAGCGGTGCTTCTGTTCTGCACGGCGCGCTCGCCGCTATTGATTGCGAAGTTGAGGAAGTCATCGAGCGCCATAGCCACGCGATCATTCTGGGAAGGGTCCTGGCGATTACCTCCGCCGCCGGCGAGCCGGTACTTTACCATGGCGGTCGTTACGGCAGCTTTCAGCCCTAACCGCAAGCATCGACCCAACTTGGGCACAGACGACGTACAAGTGGCCGAAGTTTGGAATGGCGTCATACCCCGTCGAGCAAACGGGGTATTTTTTATCTCCATAAAATCCATGGGTTTTGAGACTATCATTGCAGGCTCCACGACGGGGCCATCGCCAAACCGTTGAGGAGCACGGCAATGACAATCGCAAGACGCACCCTTTTGGTCTCAACCGCTGCGCTGTTGCTGGCGACACAGGGACTGTTCGCAGCACATGCTGCCGACACCACGCTGACTATCGGCTACCAGCCGATCGTCGAACCGTCGCGCGTGCCCCAGGCCGATGGCACTTATGAAAAGGTGACCGGGGCAAAGATCAACTGGCAGAAGTTCGACGGCGGTGCCGATGTCATAGCCGCACTCGCATCCGGCTCGATCGATATCGGCTATGTCGGCTCATCGCCACTGGCGGCGGCCGCCAGCCGGGAACTGCCGTTCGAAACCATCTTCGTCGTCGGTCTCATCAGCGAGGCGGAAGCTCTGGCGGTCAAGGGCATCAACAAGCCGGAGGAACTTGCCGGCAAGAAGATCGCAACGCCGTTCGTGTCGACGGCGCACTACAGCCTGCTGACGGCACTCAAGCATTGGAACGTTGATCCGAAGTCCGTCGAGATCCTCAACCTGCGGCCGCCGGAAATCGCTGCAGCCTGGACGCGTGGCGACATTGATGGCGCCTATGTCTGGGATCCGGTTCTGTCCGAAATCAAGAAGACATCGACCGTGCTTGCTACCTCCGCCGACGTCGCGAAGTGGGGTGGCCCGACCTTCGACGCCTGGATCGTCAGCAAGAAATTCGCCGAGGCGCATCCGGATATCGTGACCGGGTTCGTCAAGGTGACCGGTGACGCCTATGCCGACTACCGGGCAAAGCCGGAGGCGTGGAACGCAACCTCGGCTCAGGCGGAAAAAATCGCTCGGTTGACGGGTGCCAAGCAGGAGGACGTGCCGGCGCTGCTGAAGGGATACTATTTCCCGTCCCTGGAGGAGCAGGCTGGTCCCGATCTTCTTGGCGGCGCAACCGTCAAGGCGGTCGCAGAAACGTCTGCCTTCCTGCTCGAGCAGGGCAAGATCCCGGCAGTTCTCGCCGACTACGGCCCTTACGTCTCGGCGCGCTGGGCACAGGAAGCCGCCAAGCTCTCGTTCTGAGCAGGGCTGGAGTGGCAATCAACGGGCTGGCGGCATGCCCGCAGGCAAACTGCCAGCCTTTCAATCGATCCACGCCAGAGAGTATGAGGATTGCGCAATGTCGATGCTTCGGCTTGAAAATGTCTCGTTGCGCTATGCGCCTGGCGATGGGCGGTCGCAGGCACCGCTGGTCCTGGACCGGATCAACCTCGATATTACCGGCGACGATTTTGTCGTGGTGATCGGCAGGTCCGGCTCGGGCAAAACCAGCCTGCTCAATCTGGCAGCGGGATTCCTGACGCCAAGCAGCGGCCGGATCGCGCTTGACGGCCAGACGTTATCTGGACCGGGGTCGGACCGAGCAGTCGTCTTTCAGGACGACGCGCTTTATCCGTGGCTGACGGCGATTGAAAATGTGGCCTTCCCCCTGCGCTTGCGCGGCGTCGGCAGAGATCAACGGCTGAAGGAGGCGCGCGCGCTGCTCGAACATGTCGGCCTGCCGGATGCGGCCGACCGCAAAGTCTGGGAGCTTTCCGGCGGCATGCGCCAACGTGTGGGCATTGCCAGAGCCTTGGCCTCTCATCCGCGGTTCCTGCTGATGGATGAGCCACTTGGTGCCCTCGATGCACTGACGCGCGTGCGCATGCAGGGATTTCTCCTGGACATGTGGCAGGCGAGCCGTGCCGGCGCGCTTCTGATCACGCACAGCATCGATGAAGCCTTGATGCTGGCAACGCGCGTCATCGTACTAAATGCCAACCCCGGCCGGATCGCAAGGGTGATCCCGGTGAACTTCGCGCGGGATTATCTTGCCGGAGTACCGCAATCGGAGCTGCGTGCCTCGGCCGAATTCCGGCGGCTGCACGATGGCTTGACCGGTCTCATTCATTCAGAAGACGAAGGTGTTGCAGCATGACCCTTTCCATGGAGACGGCGTCGATCGACAACGAACCAACGGGTGAAACGGATACCGGGCGACCGGCACGGCCGCGGCCCGTTCTCTGGATTTCAGCAGCGACGGTTGTGGCGGTGGTCGGCCTGTGGGGCCTCGTCTCGTTTTACGCGCTGGTGCCGCCGCTGTTCCTGCCCTCACCGCTCGCTGTGCTTCGCGCGCTGCGCGGACTGGCGACGACGGGGTTCGTCGACGCGACGCTCGTCCAGCATGTCGCCGCCAGCCTCTCGCGCATCTTCGGTGCTCTCGCCGCTGCCCTTATCCTTGGCGTGCCCGCAGGCCTTGCGATCGGAACCAGCCGTTGGGGCAAAGGCATCCTCGATCCGATCGTTGAATTTCTCCGCCCGTTGCCGCCGCTTGCCTATCTGCCGTTGGTCATCATCTGGCTCGGGATTGGCGAAGCCTCGAAGATCGCCGTTATCGCGCTGGCGATCCTGCCGCCCATCATTCTGTCGACGGCATCAGGCGTCAAATCCGCGTCCGCCGACCACATCAATGCCGCGCGCGCCTTCGGCGCAACGCGGCGGCAATTGCTGGTGCATGTGATCCTGCCTGGCGCATTGCCGTCCATTCTCACCGGCACGCGCATTGCGCTTGGCGCCGGCTGGTCGACCCTGGTTGCCGCCGAACTTGTGGCGGCGACACGCGGCCTCGGCTTCATGATCCAGTCCGCAGCGCAGTTTCTGGTCACCGACATCGTCATTGCTGGCATCGTGGTAATCGCGCTCGTCGCCTTCCTGTTCGAAGTCGTTGCCCGATCGGTCGAGCGGCGGCTGGTTCCGTGGTCAAACCGCCGCTGAGGATCAAACGCGGCCTTCCTATGCTGACTTCTGGGTCACTCGGCGACGCGTTGCAATCAACCGCGCCGCTGCATAGGTTTGCGTGACGATCTCTGGGACGAGATCGATATCGGGCAGGCTGCCCAGCCCCAAAGGGCCGACCGCGTAGAGGTTGGCGGTTGGACCGCCGTCCGCAAGCACCTCGCCCGCGGGGCTGACCGCGAGGCCGAGCCCGAGTTCGTCCGGCTGCGCCAGGCCACCGGCAAAGAGGTTCTGGATGACCGGCGACTTGAGATCCGGCGCAGAACAGCGACAATCGATGACCTGATCGGCCTCCAGCAGATCTTCTTGTGCGGCCCCGGCCCAACGAACCATCAATCCCTCGGATCGCCGGCGCCCTGCCCAGCCCTTGCGCACGACAGTCCGGCCACCAGCCAATTCCTGCTGCAGTCGCAGATGCAAGGGTGCTGGCAGCCGATTGCGGTGGCTGTCGTAGATCGAGCGCAGGTGGCGGTTAAACTGACGCTTCTCGTGTTCCGGCAGGGCTTGCCATAGGGAACGCGCGCGGCGCCGGAGCCCGTTCATCGCCGCCTGCCAGCCAAGGCCGTTGGCTTCGGCGTCTGCGCAAGCCTGGCGCACGAAGGGGACGATATCGCGAAGCCTTGTCGGCATCGGATCGACGGGAAAAGTGGGTGCTGCCGCCAGCCGTGTGTGCGCCTGCGGCAGGAACCCGTGGCGGGAGACAATGGTGATTTCGCCAGCATAGCCGCTGTCACGCATTTGCAGCAGACGATCGACGACACGCACGCCACTGCCGAGCAGTACCGCATGGCGTGGCACTACCAGACGTCGCGCCCTCACCAATGGGCGCTCTTCGTCCGCGACTTCCATTTCAAGGGCGCGGATGCCGAATCCGGTCGCAAGCACGGCGATATCGCATTCGATCGAGCCTTCCTCCTGCATGACGAGAAAGCGTCCCGACGGCAGTTTTCGCAGTCCCAGCACCGCCTGGCAGGAGAGCTGCATCGAAATATCCGGCCGTCGCGTCAGCGCTTCGGAAAAACGCTGGTAGACATAATCGCTGAAAATGCGCTTCGGCACGAAGATCTGCTGGAAACCGGGAATGGCTGCAGAGACGGCGGAGCGAAAATCCTGATTTGCGCAAAGCCATTCATTGAAATCCTCCGGCTGCCCGGCGGCAACCGAAAGATCCCGGACGCGGCTGTTGAGAATCTCACCGCTCTGGGCGGCGGCCATCACCTGTCCGCCGCTGATTGTCGGTTGCGGGTCGAAGAGATGGACATGAAACGCTGTTCGTACCGACTTCATGAGCGCGATCGCCATCATGATCCCCGAGAATCCCCGGCCGATGATGGCGATGCGCGGTTTTGTCTGCGGGCCATCAGCATCTGGCGAAATCTTGGCAAACAATCCGTGGACAGTCATGTGAGCTCCCTTGTGGCCTGGCTGTGATCAGCCGGCAAAGTTTGAAACGCATGGCTGTTCCGATCCCGAACACGGACCGGACATTGGTCTATCGCCCAGCACCGCGGTCAGCCGCTGCCCTGGCGCATATCTGCAGTGTCGGGGAATGGAGCCGCCAGCCGCGTGGGCCGGCGAGGAGGTATGCGTTGTTCTGGCTGGCCTGGCACCTCGGCACATGGTCATCCCTATACGGCATACTCTATAAAGTTTATGCGCTATTAGAACGCGAAAACGGGGCGACATCAAGCCCTTTGTACGCCCTCCTCATCGCTGACCGGCGGGCACGGGTGTCGCACACACCTGGCTACCTCCCCGCGGCGGCACTGACCTCCCGCTTTTCACCGGCCTGGACAACACTCACCAAAGGCTGTTCGCGCCGCGCAATGCCGTTCAGGACCGTCAGCAGGTCGTAACCTCGCTGCCAGCGACCAAACCCGCTGGCAATATTAATGTGACCGGCGTTTCCAAGATCGACGAGGCGGCTACCCCAGCGGGTGGACACGTGTCTGAGACGATCGAAAGACATATAGGGGTCGTTGAGGCTGCCGACGATCAGGCTCGGAAACGGCAGAGGCTGTTCCGGCATGGCGCCGAACTCAATCGCACCGGGATGAAGCCCTTCGGTCACATCAAGGTCGCACGGCGCCACGAGAAGCGCGCTTCTGATCTGACGCGCCAGCGGTCTTCGCCCCATGCTGGCAACGAGAATACAGCCCAGACTGTGCGCGACAAGATCCACGACGCCGTGTCGAACTATGGCCCGCTCCAACGTGTCGCGCCATCGCGTGAGTACCGGGTGGTCCCAGTCGTCCTGCTCGACTAGGGTGGCCTGTTGATGGTCGTCGAGCCAGTGGCGTTGCCAGTGCCCCGCACCTGAGCCGAACAGGCCCGGAATAATCAAGGTTTTTGCCATGCTATCAGCCTCGTGCGACAGGGCCCAATTGACGGCACGCCCACCGTCTGCTGGTCAAACAGTTCACGAGGCGATTATGCGAAGGGGAATGGCACGATGTAAGCAAGGAATGTTCAATATCTATATTTTCTATAGCATAACTTTCTTCAGCCTTGAATCACATCGCCGAGATCGTCGTATCGACCTGGGAACAATGCTTGAGGCAGAGTGTTTCTTTTGACGCGTTTCTCGGCGAAATCAGTTTCGTTTTGAGGCCACTTGCCGTCAAAAAATTGCGTTGTTGGCGCCCGCGAAATTGATAGTTTGACCTGAGGGCTTCGACGGCAAGTGCAATCGAGGTTTTGTGGGATGGTGCTGTGTTCGGCCAACTCGACAAGCCGGGCGAGAAACCTGTTTCGACGGCTGCATCGTGGGGTCTGGTTCGAGCTCAATCGGGAGATCGATAGGCTGGCTTAGTTCAGCTTGATCGATCTCATAATGGGAGCGCCTGGGTTTTTCCTGAGGCGCATGGAAGAGGTGAGCTGGATTTGAGAGAGCATGGCCACAAGAGCCGCTGGCGGTTTCGCCAGCCGAGTGTGCTTCCCGGGTTCGGTCTGGCGCTCAGCGTCACGCTTTTCTGGCTGGTGCTGATCATCCTCATCCCGCTGTCGGGCCTGATCTGGCGTTCGAGCAGCCTGGGC
>NZ_JABWDU010000011.1 GCF_013371465.1 Ensifer oleiphilus
AACAGGTTCCGCCGCGAGAACGAGATGATCTTCTCACCCTTTAGATCCTCGATGCCGATCTCGCTACGGGCAAGCAGCGCGCTGTTCTTCTCCATAAGCGTGTCGCCAGCCGACTTTACGCCGCGGCGGCGGCGGTGCGGCGTTCGGCAGCGAGACAATTCTTTGCTGCCGGAGACCCCTTGGGCGCCTTCGCGGCCGCGCGCCCAGCGATGCTCGCCAGCGTATGGCTGGCAATTCTCTCGCCCGCTTTTCAGCCTCGATAATGACCGCGTGAATGGAGCAGACACCGCCTTTGCCCGCAGGGGGTCGCGAACCCAAGTCACCGGTCTACGGTGCTGCCTCAGCTTTTGCTTGAGCACAACTCGGCGATCTGGCCAGTCGCCCCCCCGCGGGAACGGCCGCTGATTGATGCTATTGGCTGTATCAGTCCGACTTCAGCGCTGCTTTGATGGTTGCGAATATCGTCTCGATCTCATCCTCCCCGATGGTGAGCGGGGGCGACAGCACGATCGTATTCGCCACAGGACGAACCAGCACGCCGTGATCGAAGCAGTGTTCGTAGACGTTCCTGGCCAGTGCCTTGCCACGAACGGGATCCTCTCCAAGTTCGATGCCGGCAAGCAGACCGAGATTACGGATATCGACGACTCCTGGAAGCCCTTTGAGGGTGTGGGCGCATGTTTGCCAATGCGGCTCAAGCCGCGCTGCTCTTTCGAACAGGCCTTCGGAAACATAGACATCGAGCGAGGCGAGGCCGGCCGCCGCTGCCAGAGGATGGCCGGAATAGGTGTAGCCGTGGGACAGTTCGACGGCACCCGAGCCCGCCTTTCCGGTCACAGCGTCATAGATGGCGCTCGAGGCGATCACACCACCCATCGGAACTGCACCGTTGGTCATGCCTTTTGCGACCATCAGGAGATCGGGTATGACCCCGAAGCGGTCGGCCGCAAAGGGCCGGCCAAGTCGCCCGAAGCCGGTGACGACCTCGTCGAAGATCAAGAGGATGCCGTGGCGTGTGCAGAGTTCACGCAGCCGTTCGAGATAGCCGACCGGTGGAACGAGCACGCCGGTCGAACCGGCGACAGGTTCGACGATGACGGCTGCGATCGTCGAAGCGTCGTATGTCGCAATCATCTGCTCGAGCGCATCGGCAAGTTCCGCACCGTGGCGAGGCTGACCGAGGCTGAAGGCGTTCCTAACCGGATCGTGCGTGTGCGGCAGGTGAACGGCACCGGGCAAGAGCATGCCGAACTGCTTCTTGTGCGGTCCCATTCCGGCCGCCGACAGGCCCCCGAAACCAACACCGTGATAGCCGCGCTGGCGCCCGACAATACGCTGGCGCTGCCCCTCTCCCCGTGCATGATGATAGGCAAGCGCGATCTTGATCGCCGTATCGGCGGCTTCTGAACCCGAATTGGTAAAGAACACATGGTTCATGTCCGCCGGAGCGATCGACGTCAGCCGATTGGCATATTCGAAGACAAGCGGATGCCCGAGGCCAAACGAGGAAGCAAAGTCCAGCCGCGCCGCCTGCTTCTGGATCGCCTCGACGATCCGCGGATGGCCATGCCCGGCGTTGACGCACCAGAGACCGGCAATGGCGTCGAGCAGACGATGGCCGTTACTGGTGAAGTAATAGAGCCCTTCGGCATGCGAGATGAGTGCCGCATTCGCCTTGAAATCCCGGTTTGCCGTGAACGGCATCCAATAGGCATCGAGGCTGTTCGAGCCGGGCGTGGTGAGCGTATCCATGTGATTGCGCCTTCTGTTCGTTGGGCAAGCGCACCGGCAAGGCGCGCCGGCGGGCCTTCAGGCCGCAATTTCATCCCGGTAGGTCGGGTAGCTCTTGAAGCTCGGATTGTCGGCGGGCAGCACCGCGAGTTCCATCTCGCCGGCCGCAGGCCGCATCACGATGGTCGCGACCGTCGCTGAGACATGGCCACGCGACGAACGATGTGGCGGACGGCAGACGGCGTAGGGATAACCGAACTTGTCAGAAAGCGCGGCCTTGACCTCGGTGACGCCGATCTTGTCGGACTTTTCGAGAATGCGGCGAACGCGCCAGTCGCGGTAAAAACTGTCCGACCAGCTTGAATGCGCCTGCTCGCGCAATTTCAGAAGCGCCGTCTGGCTCTGCCAATGGTTGGCATGCACGATGAGATCGTTTTCCGGATAGATGTTGAACGCTTCGTCCGGTGCGCATTCGAAGCTGACGGCAAAGCCATCCTTGTGGCTGACAATGATATTGTTCGACGCCGACTTCCTCGTTCCGGCCACGGCACGCATCGCCATCGCCAAATGTTCCTGCTGCAGGACCATGCGCCGGATGAGCGCCAACGGCACGCCATCACCGGCAAAGTCGCGGTCGCTCTCGAGATAATTGGCCGTGACGGCGATGCCCTTGTCGTTCATGCCGCTGCGTGCAAGGCCACCGGCCTCGGTGAACGTCTGGTAGGACGGACCTTCATCCGGCTTGACGCGCAAGACGATCGCCGTCTCCGCGCATTCTGCCATCCAGTCCCAGTTCTGCGCGTGCACGAGCTCTCCCGTGGCGCTGCGCTCGGGCAGAACGACGACCCCGGTGCAGCCGTCTCCCGAATGCTCGGCCCTCGCCGCCTGGGTCCTTCGCGCCCTCGCAAGGATCTCGGTACGGGCATTGATCAGCGCGACGTGCTCGAACGGCAAGTCCGCACCTTCCGCTATGCCCTTCATCTCCACGACGAAATTGGGGTCGAACGCCTCGATGAGCGGAACATAGCCGGTGACGATCGACTTCAGGTCGTCGGCCAAGACCCCGAGCGTCGCAAGCCGGCCCGCATAGAGTTCAACGCTGCGACGCACACGGTCCTTCGCCCGCTGCCCATACTGACGCCCACGCTCGAGCGGAGTTCCTGAGATCGAAACGAACGGAAACGGTGCGGCGGTCATCTGTCTTTTCTTTCACTCTATGTTGCGTTTTGTGATGTTAAAATGCACTATCACAAGGAATTGTCCAGAGGAAATCGAACAGCTATGTCAGAAGCGCACCCCAAAGACCGACCAGACCCTGGAGCCAGTTGATGAGCACGGAAAGCAGCCCGAGCGCGTTGCAGATCGACATTGCCCGGCAGATCCTGCTTCAGGCACAAAAAGAAGGCTGGCGGGCAGGTCATCCGATTGTCGAGAAGACCCTGGCAGCAATGTTTGGCGTATCGCGCACGCCGATGCGGGCCGCTCTCGAAATCCTTGCGACCAAGGATTTGGTGCGCCTCATCCCCAACAAAGGCTTTGTCGCCGCCACCGATCTCGGCAACGGCAGCCACATCGAGACGTTCAGCGAGAGTGAAACGGAACGCCTGAAGCAGCAGATCCTGCGCGACCGCTCTGTCGGCACCATTCCGCAGGAAGTGTCGGAAAATGAGCTGACGGAACGGTACGGCATTGCGCGCGGCACGATCCGCAAGGCGTTGACACAATTATCCTCGCAAGGCCTCATTCACCGCCAGCGCGGCCACGGTTGGGCGTTCGTCGATTCGCTCGACAGCGCAGAAAGCCTGGCCGAAAGCTATCGTTTTCGCATCGCGATCGAGCTTGCAGGCCTTGCCGAACCGAATTACCGCGCCGATCCGGATGCGCTTAAGGCCCTCATTGCCGAACATGAAAGCATGCTCGACCAGATCAATGCCGCCGGCAGCATCACCCGCGACAGCTGGTTGAAACTGAACGCCTCCTTCCACGAGACACTCGCCGCCTGGTCCGGCAACCGCTTCATCCTGCAATCCGTGCGCATGCAGAACGACCTCAGACTGCTGCGTGAGTCCTCGGTATTCGATCGGCTCCGGCCCGAGCGCAGGGAGAGGTCGCTGAAGGAGCACATCCAGATCCTCAGGTATATCGGCTCCGGCGAGATCGAATTCGCCCAGCTTGCGCTGCGGCGCCACCTTGAATCGACGCTGCAGAAAGTCGAGGACCGGATCCGCAGCGAAAGATAACGCCTGCGGAGAGCGCATTTGCCTCCCCTTTCGCAGAGGCCGAACAAGGTTTGCGATTTTCTGTATTGCTTTATGATCAAACAAAAGGCACAGTTCGCTCAACCGGAAAAACCGGACAGACTACAAAGAGGAGAACTGAGGTGAACCGTAGACAGAGACTGGCCGCGTCGGCCGCAGCACTCGCGCTGACCTTGACCTGCGGCCCGGCCGCAGCCGAAACGCTGAAAATCGCACTCAATGCCGACATCCGCAGCCTTGATCCGGGCGTCAACCGAGACGCCAACAGCGACGCCGTCGTGTTGCACATGGTCGAGGGTCTCGTCGCATACAGCGAGGACGCCTCGGTAAAGCCGCTGCTCGCCAAGGAGGTCGCAGTCTCGGACGACGACCTGACCTACACCTTCACGCTCAGGGATGGCGTCAAGTTCCATAACGGCAATGTGCTCACTGCGGCCGACGTCGTCTGGAACTGGAGCCGCTACATGGACGAAGCCACGAAATGGCGATGCCGTAACGACTTCGCCGAGGGCGGCGCCGCCCATGTCATATCGGTCACCGCACCCGACGACCAAACCGTCGTCTTCAAGCTCGAAAAGCCGAACGCCCTCTTTCAGGCAACGCTTGCCAGAACCGACTGCGGCATGACCGGCATTCTCGACAAATCATCGTTCAACGCCGACGGCTCGTTCAACGTGCCTGTCGGCACCGGTCCCTTCCGCTATAAGGAATGGCGTAAGGGCGAATTCATCGACCTCGAAGCCTTTGCCGACTACGCGGTACGCAGCGAAGAAAAGCGGGACGGCTACACCGGTGCCAAGCGGCCGCTCGTCGAGGCCGTCCGCTTCGCAGTCATTCCCGATCGCTCGTCCGCCAAGGCTGCCCTGCTCAATGGCGACATCGATATCGTACCGGACGTTCCCTATGCCGATGTCGAAGAGTTCAAGCAGAACGCCGATACCGCCGTTTCGCTGGCGACCAATCCCGGTATCGTCGCACTCCTCTTGCAGACGCGCGATCCGCTTCTCAAGGACATGCGCATCCGCAAGGCGATCGCCATGGCTCTCGACACCAAGACCATGGTCGAGGGAATTACGCTCGGTCTCGGCAAGGCCAACAACTCGCTGATACCGCCGACCTCACAGTACCATTCCGCAGCCCAGGCCCAGGGCTACAGCTACGATCCCGAGGCGGCAAAGGCGCTGCTGCAGGAAGCCGGTTACAACGGCCAGCCGATCAAACTCATCGCCAATACGCGCTATTCCAACACCTACGATGCGGCAATCGTGGCACAGGCAATGCTGCAACAGGTTGGCATTACCGCTGAACTCGAAGTGCTGGAATGGGCCGCACAGCTCGACCGATATCAGAGCAGCAACTATACGGCGATGGTGTTTCCCTATTCGGGACGCTACGACCCCGCACTGACCATGGACTCCGTCATGGGCAACAAGGACAAGGAGCCGCGCAAGGTCTGGGACGATCCGGACGCACAGGCCATGCTCGCCGACGCCGTGCGTTATTCCGATCCGGCAAAGCGCCAGGAACTCTTCGACAAGCTGCACGCGCGCTTCCTGGAAACCGTGCCCTTCATCATGCTCTATAACGGGCTCGAGGCGTCGGCCTATCAGAAGCACGTCCAGAACTACGCGGCTTCGATCTTTTCCATGCCAAGGGCATGGGAAGTTACGATCGCCGAGTAAGAAGGTTCGGTCGAGATGCTGCGCTTCATCCTGTCGCGAATAGGAATGGCCGTTCCGACGGTCCTCCTCGTCGCCGTCGTCGTCTTCTTCCTGATCCGCCTCGTTCCCGGCGATCCGGCTGCACTTCTGCTCGGAGACATGGCGTCACCCGAAAGCGTCGCCGCCCTGCGGTCGGATCTCGGACTGGACAAGAACATCCTAACGCAGTTTGCGATCTGGTTGACCAACGTGTTCCAGGGCGATCTCGGGACGTCGATCACGACGAAGGAACCGGTGGCCCATCTCGTCATCGAGCGTTTCAAGGTGAGCGCCGGCATCGTCCTCGTTGCCGTCGCCCTTGCCTCGCTTGCTGCGGTCCCCGCCGGCTTCATTGCCGCGCTCCGGCAGAACTCGAAGCTTGATCTGACGCTCGTATCCATTGCGGCCTTGCTTTTGTCGATCCCGACCTTCTGGCTCGGCCTCGTCATCCTGCTCATCTTCGGCCTCAAGCTCGGCTGGTTGCCGGTGGTCGGCTACGTATCGGTCGCCGAAGACCCGAGTCGGGGACTGCTTTACGTACTGATGCCGATCCTCACCCTGTTCCTGCACGAGATCGGCGTGCTGCTGCGCATGGCCCGCGCCTCGGCGCTCGAAGTCCTAAGGCTCGACTACATTACCCATGCCCGCGCCAAGGGCCTTCCTGAGCGCACCGTGCTGTGGCGGCACGTGTTTCCCAACGCCTTTGCCCCGACGCTGACGCTGATCGGCCTGGTTCTCGGCAACATGCTGGGCGGCATCGCCGTCGTCGAGACCGTGTTCACCATTCCTGGTCTCGGGCGACTTCTGGTCGATGCAATCTTCGGCCGTGATTATCCGGTCATCCAGGGATGTCTGCTGTTCATCGCTGTCATCTACGTGCTGGTCAATCTGATCGTCGACCTCTGCTACCCGCTCTTCGATCCGCGAGTGAAAATCACATGAAGACCCTTTCTGCCAATGCGATGGTTGGCGGCCTGTTCGTCGGCGCCTTCGTGATCGCAGCCTGCATCGGTTCGGTCTGGACGCCCTACGACCCGATGGCGATCGACATGAAGGCGCGTCTGGCCGGACCGTCGACCCAGCACCTGCTCGGCGCCGACGAGTTCGGGCGCGACGTGCTCAGTCGTCTGATGCTCGGCGCCTCGGCAAGCGGCATCGTCAGTCTCGCGACCGTTGCGATTGCGACCGTACTCGGCACCGCGCTGGGCTCGATATCAGGCTATCTCGGCGGATGGACCGACCGTGTGCTCGTCGCCGTCACCAACGCCCTGCTTGCTTTCCCTGGCATCCTGCTCGCACTCGGCCTGCTTGCGATCTTTGGCGCCAACAAATACGGCATCGTGCTGGCGCTCGGCATCGCCTATACGCCTTCGGTCGCCCGGATCGTGCGCGGTACCGTGCTTTCGCTCAGGGAGCGGGAATTCATCGATGCCTCGCGTGTATCAGGTGATACCGAGATGTACACGCTGCTTCGCCACATCCTGCCCAATTGCATCGCCCCGTTGACGGTTCTGTCGACATCGATGTTCGGCTGGACCCTGCTTTCGGAGAGCGCCCTTTCCTTCCTCGGCCTCGGTGTACCCCCACCAGCGCCGACCTGGGGCAACATGCTGGCCGCTGCCCGCCCCTACCTCGCCCAGGCCGCTTGGCTTGCGATCTTTCCGGGCCTTTGCATCTCAATCGTGCTGCTCGGCATCAATCTCCTCGGCGACGCACTGCGGGATCGGCTCGATCCGAAAATGAGAGGCATGCAATGAACACGCCAACCCTCCTCACGGTCGACCGTCTGGTGCTCGGCGCCACGGCCCTCGCCCCCCAGGTCGTCAACGGCGTCAGCCTGACGCTTCGCCGCGGCGAACGCATCGGCATCGTCGGTGAATCCGGCTCCGGCAAGTCGATGCTGATGCGCGCCGTCATCGGCCTGCTTCCAGCCGGAATCTCCAAGCTCGGCGGCACCGTCCGGTTCGAGGATCGCGACATGGGAGATCTTCAGCCCGAAGAACTGCGCAAGTTGCGCGGCAAGGGTATAGGCCTCATCTTCCAGGAGCCGATGACCTCGCTCAACCCTGCGCTGACAATCGGCCGGCAACTCGAGGAAGGTCTGGCGTTGCACACAGCGATGGACGCCGCGCAACGCCGTGTCGCAATCCTTGCGATGTTGCGGCGTGTCGGCATCGCGGATCCTGACGCCGCCGTCCGCGCCTTTCCGCACGAGTTTTCGGGCGGCATGCGCCAGCGCATCATGATCGCATCCGTCATGCTGCTCGAGCCGGCACTCTTGATCGCCGACGAGCCGACGACCGCACTCGATGCGGTCGTCCAGCGAGAGGTGCTGGAACTGCTGCATGCCCTGGTCGAAGAGAAAGGCACCGCAATGGTGCTCATCAGCCACGACATGGCGATGGTGGCCCAATATACCGATCGCGTGCTGGTCATGCAGAAGGGCGTGTGCGTCGAGGAAGGAGCGACCAGCGAGCTGTTGCGCGCGCCGCGCCATGAGTACACCCGGAAACTTTTGTCCGCCCTTCCCCGCCGCGCGCCGGCTCGGTCAGTCGTGCCGCGTGCTCCGCTTGCCAGCGTCAGAAACATGAAACTTGCCTATGGCAGCGGCAGCAGCGCCAAGGCTGTGTTGCACGGCATTGACCTGGACATCCATCCCGGCGAGATCGTCGCGCTGGTCGGAGGTTCGGGCTCCGGCAAGACGACGCTTGGCCGCATCATCGCTGGGCTGCTGCAGCCGAACGAGGGCACGCTGACCTTCCGCGGCCAATCCGTGAACCGGAAGAGCGGCGGCTACGCCGATTACCGAGCGAATTGCCAGATGGTGTTTCAGGATCCCTACTCCTCGCTTGATCCGAGGATGCGTGTGCGCGAGATCGTCGCTGCGCCGCTCCGGCACGAAAAGTCGATGCGTTCGACTGCCCGACGCGAGCGGGTGAACGAAGTATTGAGCGAGGTCGGGCTCGGTCCACAATTCGCCGATCGTTTTCCGCATCAGCTCTCGGGCGGACAAAGGCAGCGTGTCGCCATCGCCCGTGCGCTCGCTCGCCGGCCGGACCTCGTCATCGCCGACGAAGCGGTCTCGGCTCTCGACATGACAGTGAAGGCCCAGATCCTCAGACTGTTGTTGCAGTTGCAGGAACAGCAGGGATTTGCGTGCCTTTTCATCTCGCACGACCTTGGCGTGGTCGAACAGATCGCCGATCGCGTCGTCGTGATGCACCGCGGCGTCATCGAGGAACAGGGCAGCCGTGACGAAATCTTCGACCGGCCGACGTCGTCCTACACGAAGAAGCTCCTGTCGGCGGTTCCCATGCTTACTCCGGCTGACGGCGGCGGCATCGACCTCGTCTGGCGAGCGGCTTAGTCTAGGCGTTCAGCGGTATTGGACGACGCAGTATCGACTGTCTTGCTGCTGCGCCGCCATTGTTGGCGATCAAGAATACCCGGCAAGGCCCGCTGGCTCGATCACTTCACCTCGCGCGAACGAGGCACTGAACATTCATCAAAGGCTCTCCATGACACAGTATCCGCACATTCTCCTCCACATCGACGGCGCCTGGCGGCCGGCGCGATCGGGCAAGACCATTCCCGTCATCGACCCGGCCAGCGAAGAAGCGATCGGGCATGTGGCCTTGGCCGACGTGGAGGATCTGGACGAGGCGCTTGCGGCGGCCGAAAAGGGTTTCAAGACATGGCGGTCAACATCCGCCTTCGATCGCGCCCAGGTGATGCGGTCGGCTGCCGCCCTGCTTCGCGAACGGGCCGGCGACATCGCCTTTCTGATGACGCGCGAGCAGGGCAAGCCCCTTGCCCAGTCGAAGGGCGAGATCCTGAGTGCCGCCGAAATCATCGAGTGGTTTGCCGAGGAAGGAAAGCGGGCCTACGGCCAGATCATTCCGCCGCGCGCGCCCGACGTCACCCAGATGACGGTCAAGCTGCCGGTCGGTCCGGTCGCCGCCTTTACGCCCTGGAACTTCCCGATCAACCAGGTGGTGCGCAAGCTGTCGGCGGCGCTGACCACCGGATGCTCGATCATCGTCAAGGCGCCCGAGGAAACACCGGCTTCGCCGGCCGAACTCATCCGCTGCTTCGTCGACGCCGGGCTTCCGGCCGGTGTCGTCAACCTCGTCTACGGTGTGCCCTCGGTCATCTCGGAATACCTGATCGCCCATCCGGTGATCCGAAAGATGTCGTTTACCGGCTCGACCCCAGTCGGCAAGATGCTCGCTGCCCTTGCCGGCCAGCACATGAAGCGCGCCACGATGGAACTCGGCGGGCATGCGCCTGTTATCGTCACCAATGACGCCGATGTTGAGCGCGCCGTCGCGATCATGTCCGGCAGCAAGTACCGCAATGCCGGCCAGGTCTGCGTATCGCCGACCCGCTTCCTCGTGCAGGAGCGCGTCGCCGATCAGTTCCTTGACGGCTTCGTCGCCGCATCGAAAAAGATCAAGGTCGGCAACGGTCTCGAAGCCGGTGTCGACATGGGGCCACTCGCCAACGACCGGCGCATCCCGGCGATTGAAAGCCTGGTCGCCGACGCGGTCGAGCATGGCGCCCGACTGGCAACCGGCGGCCATCGCATCGGCAATCGTGGCTACTTCTTCGAGCCGACGGTTCTGGCGGACGTGCCGCTTTCGGCCCGGATCATGAACGACGAGCCGTTCGGCCCGGTCTCGATCATCAATCGCTTCCATGATCTCGACGAGGCGATCAACGAGGCCAATCGCCTGCCCTTCGGTCTTGCGGCCTATGCCTTTACCGGATCGGAGCGCAGCGCCCACCGCTTGGCAAGCGAGGTCGAAAGCGGAATGATTTCGATCAACCACCTGGGCCTGGCGCTCCCCGAAGTCCCCTTCGGCGGCATCAAGGATTCCGGCTACGGCACCGAGGGTGGTTCCGACGCGATCGAGGCCTATCTGGAAACGCGCTTCGTCACGCGGAAGAGCGTCTGAGCCGATGGAGCGAAGGCGCCCGCCCTCGGCGTCTGCCGCGTCCCCTGGGCGCTATCCAACTTCTTCTCATCGAGTGACGAGCACTTCTTGCAGATGGCCAGTCAGGTCGATCTAGCCAATCAGTTTGTGAGGGAGCAAGACACTATGAACGGAACGTCGGGGGCGCTAGAATGTCTTCATCAGCATCCGGTTTTGAGGTCATCGCATGACGGAGTTGAGCATCCGGACCAGTTTCGGTCCCTTAACGCAAGGCTCTTTGCGGAAGCTGGAGGTTGAATTCGACGCCGTCCCGGAACAGCAAGTTAGCTGAGGTATGATCGCGCCTTGCGTAACCCGGATTGATTAGTCAGGCCGCTCATAAATTCGTTGCTTTGGACCACGGGAATTGCGACAATACACTTTTAATTGTGCACAGCCAAAGCTCACGTTAGAGATGAGCTTGTGCCGGTTTTTATTGCCGCGCAATTTCGCTATTTTAAAGCGCGCGCATGCCTTGAGCCTCCGCTCCCCTGTGGAGGCTCAAGCATTTCTATGAGGTCACGACCGACTACAGTCGGGATGGTTGCGCCTTTTCTTCTACATTTATTCCCTCTAATTTTAGGGGCTCCCCATCGTTCGTAACGTGGCGGATTGAAGTTTGCCCATTCGCGTGATTGCGGTGAAACAAGAGGATGAATGTGGCGCCGGAAATGCCTTTTCCTCACGGCTGCGCCTACTGGGCGCCGGCCGCGGGTTTACGCTGCAACGTTCGTGGTCGAGTTTTTCTGCGGCAGCGTACCGGAATCGAGGAATTAGAACTTCTATCCGCGGAGCTAAGCGCGTAGCGTACATAAGCATTTTCTGTTGGACCGCATTCCTGCCCGCGCCCAGTGAGCCATATGGGTGCGGTACTCGCCCCGCCTGGCGGCGGGGTCCCTTCTTTCCGGCACGAGACTTCCCGAGAGGCACGGCATGAAAGCTGAAGAAATTTCGCTAAAATATTCCGCTCTTCAACCCGACGGCGCTGTTGTTGCGATCGAGTTCAATCAGGAAATCGCCGCGACGCTCGTCCGGCTCCCGGATGACCCTTCGCTTTACTTCGATCTGAGCGAACCACATCTGCTTATTCCGCTCGAGCAGTTGGTAAACGCACGTGCGCGCGAAAGAGGCATCATCAATGCCAACCGCCACATGGTGGCGGCAGCGAAATGCAATCTGGAGAAACGCAAACCCCTCACGGTTCAGTCACTAGACAACGACCTGTGGCTCGTGGTGGATGGGAATTCGACACTGGTCAACGCGCGCCTTTCTAGTTGGCGGGCGATACCTTGCTGCATGAGATGACCAGACACATCTGAATGCCCGCCCTCGATCGAACTGGCACTCGCATGCTCGGGGCCAATTTCATCGAAAAGCGGCGATTACGTTGTGGAAATCCTCGGCATTTCGCTCCACCTCGCTGGGACGCCGGATGACAAAAGGGATCCGGGCAGGCGAGACTTCCCCGTCACCAAGAGGGGAAAAACAATGACAACGACAAATGAGATTGCAGAAAAGATCGCAACCGAACATGGCCTGACGAAAGTCCAGAGCAAGGCGGTTGTGGAGGCGGTCTTCGCAGCCGTGACCGCCGCCGCCAAATCCAGCGCGGAAACATCGATCCCAGGCTTCGGCAAGTTCAAGGTCAAGGACACGCCGGAGCGGGAAGCGCGCAATCCGGCAACCGGTGCAACCATTAAGGTTGCTGCTGCGAAGAAATTGACCTTCGCGCCGGCCAAAGCTCTCAAGGACGCGCTGAACGGCTGATACAACTCAGAGATTCGGGGCGAGCGAGCGCACCACCTCACGGGGGTGCTAACTGGTCGCCTCGAACCTTAACGATTGCGGATTGTGCGGCAGAACCTGTGGGCTGACGCATTTGAGCTATGCGGCACCCGAGATGGGTCCCCGCCGCACGCGGCTCCCTATGATACATTATGCGATCTTCTGTAACGGCCACGACGCCGACCGTAACGACGTTTATGGTGAGTTTCGCAGCAGCATTAAGAAATGCCGGTGGATGACGACGTGCTGCCGGGAACGCTCCTCCGGTAAGCGATCCGTTCTCGTGGCCAATCCAGCCCGTCAATTCAGCCCGGCACGGGCAAGTCCCTCGATCAGGCGCGCCCGATCCTCGGAGCGGACGAAGGAAGATGTTGCTCTGACCGCATCCCGTGAGATGTCAGGAACTAACGACTTGAGCCGTCCGAGCAAGTCTGTGGCAGCCTCATGGTTGCCCAGAAGTCCGGCACAGGCTGTGCCGATAACCAGCGGAACCGCGTGGCCAGACCGCAATCGATGTGCCTCCCGCGCGTAACTCAATCCAAATTCGTAATTCGCGCCCTGGAAATAAGCCATGGCGTAGTAAAACTGAAAGTCGCCAAGAAAAGCCTCGCGCGGGCTCAGTCTGAGGGCGTAGTCGATGCAGGGAATGGCGTCCGCCGCGCGGCCCCCGTTGGCATGCGCAAGTCCCAACTGCCCGTGTGCAAACGCGGAGTTGGGGTTGATCGCGACAGCCTGGCTGATCGCTGCCATAGCCAGGACATTGTCACGCGTCGCAAAAGCTATCATCGCCTGCGCAAGGTACGTCCACGGTTCCTTATCGTCCGCGGCAATGGCTTGTTGGACGAAATCCCTGGCAAGGGTCAGGGCATGTCCCATGTCCTCCCACCCCTGGAACGCGCGCCACATGGTAATCCAACCTTTCATGGCGAGCGCCTGCGCATAACCGGGTGCCAGTCCGATTGCCCGATCAAGCAGGGGGAGCATCTTGCCGCTGCTCTCCTCAGACAACTGGGAACACAGGAACACCGCCCGCACGACACACTCCCAGGCATCAAGGCCATGATGCGGCTTGGGGCTTTCGCGGGCATGCTCTGCCGCCAGGAGTTCCGGCCCGATACGACCGACGACACTTGCGGTGATTTCGTCCTGAATGACGAAGATGTCCCCGAGGTCGCCGTCATACTTCTCGGCCCAGAGATGGACTTCGGAGACCGCATCGATGAGCTGCGCGGTCACCCTCACCCGGTTGCCGGACTTGCGGACACTCCCCTCGAGGATATAGCGGATCCCGAGTTCGCGCCCAATGGCGCGCACATCCACGGGCTTTCCCTTGTAGGTAAACATCGTGTTGCGGGCGATCACGAAGAAGCCCTTGAGCTTGGATAGCGCGGTGGTGATGTCCTCGGTGAGCCCGTCGCTGAAGAAGTCCTGCTCCGGGTCGGCGCCCATGGCGTTGAACGGCAGCACGGCAATCGATGGTCGGTCCGGAAGTGCGGGACTGGGCGATGCCGTTCCTGCGGTCGTCCTTTCCAGAAGAAGGCGGTACAGTCGCACCGGCCGCTCCATGTTCTTGAGCGCGCGTTCTCCGAGGTACTCGTAGCCGCAGTCAAGCTTGCCCGGGAGGTGATCGTACGCAGTGCCGGAAATGAAAATGCCGCCTGGATCCGCCAAGGTCTGGAGGCGGGCCGCGATGTTGACGCCATCGCCATAGAGATCCCCATCATCTTCATGGATCACGTCACCGAGATTGACGCCGATCCGGAAGATGATGCGTCGCTCCGCCGAGATATCGGCCTGGTTCTCGGCAACTCCCTTCTGGATGGCGACCGCACAAGCGACGGCATCGACGACCGAGCCGAATTCCACGAGCGCACCGTCGCCCATCAACTTGACAATACGGCCCTGATGCTCGGCCAAAAGGGGATCGATTACCTCCCGGCGCAGAACCTTGAGGGCCGACAACGTCCCAGCCTCGTCATGTTCGACGAGGCGGGAGTAACCGACGACGTCAGCGGCCATGATCGCGGCCAGCCGCCGCTCTGCTCTTGCAGTTGCCATGGCTGTCTCCCCCTCAGGAGATCCGCCGCATGAAGCCAGGCAATTGAGGCGACATGCACTATCGGGCTGCCTGATACCGCGACCGCGCTGGGTCATGATACCACTGAGGCGCTCATATGGCGACGCTTCACGAGAGTGGCATCTTCAACAGGCGTCGCCCCCTTCGGCGTGACGGGCAATCGCTCAGCAGCCTTCAATCCCCTCGACATGCTCGACCCAGATAGCCTGGATATCGCGGAAGATGCCAGCACACTCGCCGACGCCCTGATGTTCGACGAACCGGGCATGGCCGGTGATGCCCATTGGAACGAGGAGGCCAAGGCACTGATCGCCGGCCCCATCCTCAAGATCGTTATCGCAGTTCTCCGGGGCGCCGAAACCTCTCGACGTTACGCCCCGGAACGCCTCCTCGGTTTGCTCGCGCGAATGCAGGACATGGACGAGGCCAATGGGCTGATTGCCCGTGCCGCCAATCGCCATCTTGGCAAGTCCGATCGGGAAGCAGCCGGCGTTTTGTCGGCCGCGCAGCGTCACACCCATTTCCTCGATAGCCCACGCATGACCGCCGTGCTCGGCCGATCGGATTTCCGTTTTTCCGATCTCAAACGAAACAACGCGACCGTGTTTCTGGTCCTGCCGCCTGATCGGCTCTCAACCTATTCCAGGTGGCTGCGATTGCTGATCACCCAAAGCCTCACCGACATGGCGCGCGATCCCGCCTCCCCTGCCCGGCCCGTGCTCTACCTGCTCGACGAGTTCGCCGCTCTCGGCCACCTCGCCCCGATTGAGCGCGCCATGGGTCTCATGGCCGGCTATGGTGTCCAGCTCTGGCCGATCCTCCAGGATATCCATCAGCTGCGCGCCACTTATGGGCGCCGAGCGGGAACCTTCCTGTCGAATGCCGCCGTCCTTCAGGTCTTTGGCGTCAATGATATCGAAACCGCCGAACTGATCGCACGCTCGATCGGCAAGACCGACGCGCAGTACATCACCAGGTCCTGGAGCGAGGGCAAGAACTCGTCGTCCGAGCACATCTCGGCGCGTGATCTCATCAATGCCGATGAGATCATGCGACTGCCGGAAGACAGGATGATCCTGCTGCGGCAGGGGCAGCGACCGGCCTGGGTTCAGAAGCTGCGGTATTATGCAGATCCGGAGTTCAAGGGCACCTTCCATCCGGAGTGACGAGACCGTCAATGCACCCCTCAGGCTATGTCAACGAGACTTACGCGAAGGTCGTTGATGACGGTGGCAAGTCCACGCGCTCCAATCAGTGGTACGAGGCGCACGGCGGCAAGCTTTGCGACCGCACGGTCAAAGATCGCAAGGTTTGTGTGTCCATTCAGGCGCGATGGGTAGATGATGCCGTCCGGCTTCGATCCGTGTTCATGAAACGCAAGCGACCATGCCCGCGCGAGGCTCTGGCGAGAAGATTTCGCGACATCCGTCGGCACGCCCATCCTGATCGCATGGTCTTCACGCAGATCGACAAGGTAGAGTTCCGCGTTAGTCTCGATCTCCGCGTAGCGTCGGGCGTAAAGTTCTTTCTCCTCGATGGGAAGGTCACCGATGAGACCGTCGCGCCGGTCGCGCAGAACTGCTTCCAGGAAACAGACCTTGAGCGTCTCGCCAAGATAGAGAACGCCAAACCGTTTGGCGGCGTCACGCCGGCGAGGATCGCTGAATCGACTCGGCGTCTTTCCATAGCCCAACGGGTCTGGGAAGGCGCTTCCGTAGATGCGTCCAAATTGGCGACCAGCGGGAACGACCTCGATATCGAGCGGGAAATTCTCAAAACCCGCCGGCGGCTTGATTGCAGTCATTTAGCGAAAATCACCGTGGGCAACGCTTTCGGCCGCGGCAAGGATTTCGTCGTCATGGCCGCGTTTCAGCGCAACAAGCCCCGTCCGCCCATCCAGAGCGCCATGCGGCGTAACCAGGAAACGGTAAACCGCCCATGCGCTGCCCAGAATCGCATGCAACTTCGGGAGCGCAGCATAGGGCCGTCCGTCCCGGTCGAGTTGCCATGCCGGAAAGCGGAAGCCGCGTTTGGCGCCGTCGAGCCCCAGAACCTGTCCATTCTGACGCTTAGTGTTGACGGTGACACGTGACATGCCAAGCAGATCGGCAAATGCGTCCGCGCTCAGCATGCCGTCCTCGGCGAGGATTTCCGCAACGCGCCGTCGACCGCGCTCCCGCGCCGTCGCTAGCGCGGCCTGCAGCTCGTCATCGGGATCGGCCACAGACTCGACCGGAAACGCATTCTCTCGAAGCGCCGGCTCCTCCTCGACGACCGAAATCGTCTGCGCTCCGGCCAGCGGATCCACGACCACGCGGAAGCTGACCTGATGGCCAGCCTTCCGGCTCAGTTGAACCGCCTTGGCGTACTGCCTGATAAGGGCTTTTTCGAAATCGGCCTTCCGGGGCAGCTTCATCGAGAGTGCGACTTTGGAAGAATCGCTGTCTACTGTTTTCGTGACGGACATGGGCTTCAGCCTCCTGTCCTAGTATCTAGGCGCGCCGTGATAGTTCGTCAAGTTCGTTAAGTTTGCAAACTTCGTTCGCCAACCCGGAATTCGAGGGGAACCTTCGCTTCGATATGAGTGACGATCTCGAACGTCCTCTCAGACCTTCGTCACTCTCAGCGGACATGTTCTCAACCGTGACATTGCCCAAATCCGTTGCTACAGGCTACCGGCATTGAAGTGACGCACGAGAAACCTTCCATGAGCAAATCGTCGAGAGAGAAATCTGGTCCGGTTGTGGCGCGTGAGACGGATGTATTGAAAGCCCAGGCCATCAATGCGCTCCTCACCCAACCGATCGCGATCCTGCCCACGGAAACTGGTCATGCAATCCGACCATTCGCGCTCGGGCTCTGGAATGAAATTAGACCACTTCTGAGGCCCGAGATCAGCGTCTCGGCGCTGCGACGGGCGACGGGAGCCTATCTCCACTCAAAGAGATATCATATGGCGGTCGCACAGCCACGATCCGCTCGTCACGACACCAACGGAATGCCGGTTGACACAGTATCGGACGCCGACAGATTGGCAGCCTCAGAGAAGATTGAAAGCATTAGAAAGCGCGACGAGACCCGAAAGGCAGCGGCACCTGCGGTTGTCCGATCCATCCCGGCTTCAAAGGCGGATATGATCCGCGCTGCTCTGTTCAATCGGAACAATGCGCCGCGCTGACTGAGGAGAGCGGATGTTTCGGTCGTGAGCAGCAGCGCTGCTCGTCTGAGTATTGTCTTGGCCCGCCGCGTTTAGCTCGCCACGTGCCAGTCGGCTTCGGGGCGTCAGCAAAAAATGAGCGCACCAGGCGCCAGCAGCAGCGCTGCCAGAGCCAGTTCGCGCGCGGTTTGACCGGTTAAAAGCCTCGTCTCGGAGGATCAGCATCGCGACGGCCACAGGCCTGGATCCGGGAAGCCTAGGCCCGGCAAACCGCTCCAATTCAAAAGTGCTCTGCCGTCGCCTGCCCGAGCTGGCCAGCGAAGCCGAGATTTCGATGATACCGTCTCTGGCGGCCGTTGGATCATCAGTGAGACTGATGCGGGGCGTATCCCTCGAACCGTGAACTCAATCTTTTGGTTTCGAAAAGCGAACACCGACGCCACCACCATTTTCTGGGATGAACTCTATACCAGCTCTTTCAAAAGCTGCCTGCACGACGTCCACGGTTGAATCTCGGAGCCGCTCGCCTCGTTCCAGTCTGGCGATAGTATCAGGCGATACGCTGGCATTCTTTGCCAAATCCCGCGTACCCCAGCCCAGCGCCACTCGCGCCATCTTGCACTGAATTGGCGTCATTTCGTAACACTGATACGATTTAGCGTTGAATAGAGCAGCATTGGCGGTTATCGTATCCACGTTACGAATTCAAACCCGGCCCCGCTGGGGTTCCCTACCCCAAGCGAACCAAGACCAAAATCTAGCTTTAGAGAGCTCGGATCATGGCTGATTCTGAGAATAGCAGAACTTTGCCTGCAATCACCCGTAGAGAAGAAAATTTTGAGAACGGCGCCACCGAAAAGCTGCCGCAGGTGATCGACCGCCGAAACCTTCTCCCCGTCGCGGCACGTTGGCTAAGCGGACGTTTCGATGCAACACGTGATCAGCAAAGGCCGAGTGGTCCAACACCTGTCAGGGAGATGTGGCCAAGATGGTACGCGTGCCATCTGCAGCACGTGCGGGCGACGCGTCTCAGACAAAAGCTAGAAACGAAGTTGCTGGAAGTGACCGGCGGCGCTCCCATTGTCGAGTTGCGGATTGGGACCGAGCAGATTGTCCCAGTTCACTCTTTCGCTGACATCAATCGGCTGAGCTCTGAGCTGAATGCCGAACAACTGTCCCAGGCACGGGTCGAACTTCGCCGGCGTCGGAAACGGTGGAGAGAAGCCGATCAGCGTCTGGAGTGCGCGGCGGCTATCACTCGGGAACAGGAGCTCGCGCATCAAGCGGGCATAGCAGGGCGTGTTATGCGGATCACAGCGCCTTCCTCTCTGACCGAAGTCACCGCAAAGCTCCATTGCCTGATCGCTATGCAGGATCCCGGCTTGAAGCTCGATGTGGCACCCTGGCCAGAGCTGCGGAGACTGCTGAGGGATCTTATCCGCATGGAAGAGCGGGTGGCTGAGACATGGGATTCCAACTCGAGCCGGGAGGCATGCTGAATGGACCTGGCACATCCCGATCAATCAGCAAAGGTTCGAGATATTCTGGCATTGGCGACGCAGTATAGAGACGCGGCCGTCAAGCTTGGTGAGGGCGTGTCTAAACCCAACCACATTCCGCGACGTCTTCTCGCTCTCCATTCAATCGAGCTCTATCTCAATGCACTTCTGCTTGCCAAGGGCATCGATCAAAAGACAATTTGCGGCTTTGAGCACGATCTTGGTGAGCGGACCCGAATAGCCGTGAATGCTGGCCTCGTTCTGCGCAGCCGCACGGCGGAGCACTTGGCAACTCTCTCCAGAAACCGAGAGTATATCGTCATCCGGTATGGTCCAGTGCCGACTGCCAAGCTCTCGCAGATAAACCGAGTGATGGCGACACTCGATGAAGTGTCGAAAAGGGTGCGAAGGATGTTGCGGGCTACGTGATCGAAGAACGTGTTGCCAGGGCCTAGGCTGCGCTCGACAGCGCACGGGAGGCTTCCGGTGGAAGATCCCGGTTGCGGTCGGGCGAGCGTTGGCGCCTCGCGGTTCCTTCTGGCGCATTTAGCTCAGCCGACAGGGCCGCCGACATCTCCAGCACAGCCCGCATCGTTGTGGGTGAGGCGATCGCAAAGGTCATGCTTGCGGTTCGTGTATTGATCGAAAGGATGCCAGCTTCAACCATGCACCGCAGATGTCGAAACGCAGCCGGCTGGGAAACACCAACGGCGCGCGCAAGCTTGCTCGCCGGCAACTGCCGTTCGGCCAACAGCAACAGGAGCAGAAGGCGTGTCGGATGCGCGATCGCCTGCAAAAACTGAGCCGCATCGCGCGCCCGATCTTCGCTCCATTCACTCAAAGTCATCCCCGCCGAGCTCCGTGCTAATTGACGTATGTCAAACATTCTGACGCGGAAAGCACAAGTGGCTTCACTTTCGGGAGGGCGTCAGCCCAAAGGGCGAATTCGGGCAAAATCGCAAGCGCGCGCTCGGATCAGCATAGGATCCCGCCGCCTCCTGCAAACACCCTCTCAAGCGCCTTCGTCAGGGCGGTAGGCCGGTGGCGCAGCCACCGGCCCCGTTGCGTTGAAAGTCGAAAACGACCCTCATTTCCCGAGAACAGACCCGAAACGACTGATTGGCGGCTCGGAGACGATTGAAGGCGGGAAAAATCGTGATTGCGCTCGAAATGCGCATTCCCCAACAGCTGCGTTGGCAGGCGAGCGACATTGTTTCCTTTGAGAGCAACTGCGCTGTTTGACATTAATGACGGGAGGATGCCCGCAAAGTCGCTCAAGCTCTTAAAGATAGTCGGCAACAGCTTGCAGAGACCATCGAGAAGTGGGGCAAGGCAATGGCCGTCGAACGCTTTTTCGCGGATGCATAGGAACGGTTCGGAGGCGTCGATGAACGAGGCCGGAAGCGAACGCAACCGTCCTTGGGCGTCGTAGAACATGACGCGGTCTTCGCCCAGTTCTGTTTGCGTGTCGACAGCACGAAGCGCAGGCCGCGCCACGGATGGAACGGGTGCGTAACCTCGAACTCTATGCGGGCAAGAGTGTCAGTACGAACTGTAGTCCTGGACTTGAAAGAACGGCATGGCCGAGGCGTTCGTCAAAACATTCAAGCGCGATTACGTCTCGGTAAACCCCACCCCGGATGCTGAAACAGTGATCGCTCAACTGCCGTTCTGGTTCGAGCATTACAACAATCTTCACCCGCATAGTGCTTTAGGATATCAATCACCGCGCGAGTTCATCAGCTCGCAATCTCAAACCTGAGCATGTCCGATCTTTTGGGGGCAACTCCAGATGGAATGGTCACCGCCCCACCGCAAGCGGCACCAAGTCGCTTGCGGCAAGTGAACCGAAAAACTCCTCGATGTCGGCGTGGCAGCTTTCCAGGTCGAACCTGCTCCTCATCGGGACGTCGCCGATGTCGGCAACTCTCAGCACGGTTGACGGGGCCGCCTTGAGCACCCGATTATAAGGTCCGACGCGCTCGACCTGCCGAACCGCCTTGGGACCCAGGCGCGAGCCGGCCCTGTTCCTGAACCCGAGAGAGAGCTACGTCGATGCCCGATATCGTCTGACCGGAGAAAAAGCGCTTTGGCGGCGTCCTCAACATAGGGCGCATCGAGGAACGTCCGAACGCCCTCAAAGGGCCATCTTCTGTGATCGCCCGTAAGAAGACCGTCCGCGACCGCCTTCAACGCCGGATCATGAATCGCGCCGCCAGTAGCGCCGGAGCGCCGGAGTACTCCGTCCTAAGATCTTCGAGTTCCATTTCCCGCACCTTCCAGCTACAGCATCGATCTGCTAAGGCCGCCGTCCACGGGCATCGCCACCCCCGTGACATAGCGAGCCTCGTCGCTTGCGAGGAACGCCACGACGGCCCCGAATTCCTCGTGTGTCCCGTAACGGCCGATCGGTATCTCGGCTTGGCTTTCCCCGGCGATCACGGACGGATCAACACCGCGGTCAGCCGCGTCCATAGCGTCGAAATACACGGTGCGCTCCGTGGCGAACCTTCCTGGAAGGACCACGTTCACGGTGACCCCATCGGCGGCCACTTCCAGCGACAGCGTCTTCGCCCAACCAGCGAGAGCCGAACGCAACGCGTTGGAAGCAGTCAGCCCAGAGATAGGCTCCCTGACGCTCGTGGAAGACACCGCCACGATGCGGCCGAACTTCCGAGCCCTCATGCCCGGCAGAAAGTGTGACGCAATCCTCACCTGGTTGAGGAACATCGCACCGAACTGCTGAAGCCAGATCTCCTCCTCGAACTTCGAAGCCGGAAACGGCGGAGGGCCGCCTCCGTTGAGAAGCAGTATGTCGACGTGCCCCATATGCCGATCGACCCAGCCTAGGAGTTCGGACACGCCCTTCTTCTCGAACAGGTCGCAAGAGAAGGACATCGCCACGCCGGGCTTTCCTTCGAGCTTTGCCTCGGCCGCGCGGAGAGTCGCTTCGTCGCGGCCCACAAGCGCCACGTCGACCCCTTTGTCAGCCAAGGCTTCAGCTACGCCGAAACCCAGTCCTTTGCTGCCGCCCAGTACCAGTGCGGTCTTCTTCACGTTTGCTGTGCTCATCTATCCAATTCCCTCTTCCGTCACGCGGCCTCGGCCGCTTCCGCGGCGATCTCGCGCACGGCCTGGACTAACTTTTCGATGTCTGTGTCAGTGTTGCCAAAATGGACCGAGGCTCGCAGGATTTCCGTGATGCCTCTGATGTCCATGTCGAACGGCGTGTATCCGACGCCGTTCTTTCCGATCGTGATCCCGCGGGCTGCGAGAAGCTCCTTCACCCGCTGGCATGGAATGCCTTCGATGACGAAAGTCACGAACGCGGCCTTGTCGCGGCCGAGGTCGAGAATGTTTACGCCGGGCACATCCGTGAGCCTGTTGCGGAGCTCCGTGGCGAGTGCGTTGAGCTTCACCCGGGTGTCGAACGCATTCAGGCTCAGGGCTCGCTCGAGCGAGTCGATCAACCCCAGGCGCAATGCCACGGCGAACTCGGCGGTTTCCACAGCTTGAGCACTCTGGTGGATGGCCGCGCGCCCGACGTCGAGCTTGGCGGAGCGGTCGTCCACGCGCCTCGGAACCATCGACACCGCGAGCCTGGGCGAGATATAGGCGAGAGCCGTTCCGCGTGGCCCCCGCAGAAATTTCCGGCCGCAGGCGACTAGGACGTCGCACCCGATCTCCGACACATCGACAGGAAGTTGTCCGATCGCCTGGCTGGCGTCGATCATGTAGAAGGCTCCCGATTTCGCTTGGCGTAACGCCTTGCCGAGCGCCTCGGCGGGATTGATAAGAGCGCCACTCGCACCAACCCAAGTAAGCGCCACTATCTTCACGTCGGGATCGAGAGACCTCACCACCGCCTCGACGTCTACCGCGGTGGTTTCATCCCACGGCATCACCGACATTGAGGCGCCCGAAACATGGCACGCATGCTTCAGGGCAAGCACGTTGCCGATCCACTCCTGGCGGCTTACCAGGACGCGGTCGCCCGCCTTGAGCGGCACCGAAGCGAGGATGTCGCCGTAAAGCTGACCGTGACCGGTCCCGAACGCGACGTCCGTGGCCGCGCACCCCAGGAGACGGGCCGCCCTCGCATATCCAGCCTCCAAGCGGTCAGCGGCGGCCGTCCCAGCTTCCATGGGACCCAGTTCCGCTTCGCGGCGGAGATGCGCCACTATCAATTCGACTGTTTCCGGAGCAAGGATGCTTGCGCCCGCGTGATTGAAGTGAATGACAGGCGGCATCTCGCTCTCCTTCAGCGCACGTGGAAGACCGCGTCGATTTCGACGGGAACATTGGCCGGAAGACCACCCATGCCGACCGCGCACCGGGCATGCTCCCCGCGCTCGCCGAATAGGGCATTCATGATTTCCGAAGCGCCATTGCCGACCTGAGAGTAAGCGGTGAAGCCGGGAACGGCGTTGATGAAGATATTCATCTTTGCCATTTGCACGACACGGTCGAGATCGCCGTCGAGCGATTTTTCGACCCAGTAAACGATGTTGGCAGCGCATATCTTCGCGCTCTGGAGCGCCATCTCGACGTCGATTTCCTTGCCGACCTGGCCGATGTAAGCGATTTCGTCGGCCACTTCCGGGATTTGGCCGGAAACGTAAAGCGTGTCGCCAATGCGCTTGGTCGGCGCGAAGGGGAGATCTGGCCGGCTGAGACTGGGCCAGTTAACGCCGCACTTTTCGAGTTTTTCCTTGTAGCTCACGACAGGTCTCCGTCACCATTTTTGCTGTGAGGGGAGGTTGTCATCTGACCGCCATGCTGTGTAGTGTTATAATTCTTAGAGAGCTATAAGGATGTTTTATATGGAGCTGAACTTCGACACGAGGCTGTTGCAAGCCTTCATCGCGGTTTCAGAAACTGGGACCGTCAGCAAAGCCGCGGATCGTCTCGCTCGGACGCAGCCCGCGGTGAGCATGCAATTGCAGCGTCTTGAGATGGATCTTGACACGCAGCTGCTCGTCCGTTCCCATAAAGGTGTCTCCCTGACAGACGCCGGGGAGACTTTCCTTGCCTACGCCAGGAAGACGATTGCCCTTGGCGAGGACATGCGCAGGCAAATCGTCGGCAAAAAGCTTTCGGGCAGAGTTCGGCTCGGTATGGTGGAAGATCTCGCCGTCACCAGGCTGCCTTCGGCTATCGCGGACTTCAAGAGGCGTCACCCCTCGGTGGAGATCGATTTGAACTCCTCGCATTCGGCAGACCTCGCAAGGTCGCTGGTGGATGGACGTAGCGACATTGTCGTGGCCGACCCCGCCCGCTTTTCAACAACTCCGACTGGCTTTATCTCCCGCCAGCTCATCTGGTGCGCGAGTCGCATGCTGGAAGTGGACGAAAACGCCCCCATACCCATCATCATCTTCGACGGCTCCTGCTCATGGCAGGATCGGATGTTCGCCCTTTTGGCCGAAGACGGAATAGAGTGGACCGCGGGCTGCAGAGCCTCGACCTTCTCGGCTTTGATCTCAGCATTGCGGGCAGGTCTCGGCATCGGACTTCTTCTGCAGGAAGGCCTGCCCGCGGATTGCGAAAACCTCCAAACAAAGTACGGGCTGCCGCCTGCGCCGACAGCCGAATTTGGCGTATATGTGTGTCAGAAGTCTCCTGAACTCGTCGACGAACTCGCGACCTTTCTACGTGCTGGGTTCTAACGGCGCCTTGCGGTGTCCAGGTTTTTTGGAAGCCTGACAACACGAGCGCGGCAGCGGTGTTCGCCAGCGTTCATGTCTCTTGGCTCAGACCCTCGAAGAGATGCGCTGGTGGTTATTCATCCAGAAGGGCCTTTATCGCTTCGCGATGTCGGCCGGGAAACTCCCAGAAACATGTTATGCGCCTCTGCCGTGCCCATGACGCCCGTTCAATACCCTGATCGTAATGCTGGCGCTTGCCTGGCGATCGAGTTTCTCGAAAACCCACGGGAGCATCAATTGGCCGGCTAATCTAAATCCCTCGCCATCAATATTCTTTATATTGCCATAAACATTATCCGAATACATTATTATTGCCCTTTCGCATGACAAGGTCATGTCTCCATTCACTCAAGAGAGCATCATGATGTCGTGATCCGAGCGGTGTTCCCCGTCGTCGAGATCGACGGCGCAAAGACGATCTGAGAACCTCTTTAACATGCAGACCAGCGTCAACCGGGGCAGCTTCCAGTCGATAGATTATGCGATCTTAGGCTCTCCCCCTCCCGAGCGAGCGCCAAGTAATCCGGCTGCGGGAGCGCATCAGGACAGTTGGTGCGGCGTCGATCCGGCAGAAGGTCTGCGGAGTAGCGGATCGACCCTGTCGGTGAACATGAGGCCCACTCCGAGCACGCCGCGCTCCTCAGCGTTGCCCTTGGACGCCGAGCGAATCCTCGCCTTTGCGCGAATGTTGGTCTCAGAGTACCCTCGTGCCGCAATAGAAAAATCGCGCCGAGTGAACATGTCGTCACTAAAGTCAGTTCTTCTGGTCTTACTATCGGTTCCTTCATCGGCGTGGGGGGCGTCCGAGCTCGAACGAGGTCGGCTTTTGGCGGAGGCTAACTGCAGCGGCTGTCACGCTATTGGACCGATTGACGCGAGCCGACATCCGGACGCACTCCCATTCCGCAGGTTTTCTGAGCGCTATCCAAAGGGGACGCTCGGGGAGACGCTGGCAAAAGGGGTCCCCCTCGAACATCCCGACATGCCCAATTTCCTGGCGACATCGAGCGAGATTGACGAAATCGTTGCTTACATCATCAGTGTTCAACCCTGACACTGCTCGAAAATCAGCACTTCGTCATCACCTCGAAAGGCAATCCGCCGTGCTATCGAGATGCGGCCGGCGTGGTGACGATTTTGTGATGCCCATCCATTTGCACGGGCAGCCTCACTACCACTAACCCAGTCCCACCCCAGCGATAGAGAGCACACGACGAACGGCTCACACCGGAGCGGCATGGACTTTGTCGGGCGTGGCCGCCTTAACTGAACAAAGGAGCGAATTGCCGAGCAGATCTGTCGCACGAAACCAAGAAGGACGCGGCAGCCATCGTTGAGAACCCTGAGGACCCTCAGCGTGCCTTCAAAGACTTCGAAGAAGTCTCTTGGCAGCGCCGCATTTGTAAAGCGGAACCGAGAGACCGCCAGGTTCGCGCGCTGATCCAACGTTGGCTGCAGTGGCATGAACTCTCCGCCTACAGATCACGATGGAGGAATTGATCGTCTCTGCGTAATACTTGGGTGACTCCAGATATTATAGCATTCTGAATGCTGTAACAATCATAACAGAAATCAGAGAACCCGAACATAAACGCAAGATACTCTCGTATTACTGGCGAATATTCCCGTCGCAACTCATAAAAGAATAGTCAACTATTAGAAATTTTATTTTAGATCTTTTGATTAACCTCAAAGACCGCCATCGCCTATTGCGGAATAAGTCTGCACGGATTTTTCGATAATCTGGGGTCCCTTCATGGCTAAAGAGATCTTCACCACACAACGCGATCACCGACCATCATGGAATCGACTTTTCGACGATCAGGCATCGGTTGACATAGAACGGCGCTTGCGTCGGTTTGGGCGCGTGAAACGCTTTGAGGCTGCCTCCACGCTGTTTGGGAATGGCACGGGCGTCTTCTTTTTCGGCGTCATTATCGACGGCGTCGTTGCGGCGCGTGGGCTGCGCAGAGACGGCAACAATCCCATTCTCCAATTCTTCGGACCTCATGACATCATCTCCTTGGCAATCGCGCGCAACCGCGAGATTGAATTCGAGATCCTGACGCCGGCGACAATCCGGTGCTTGGATCAGGCGCAACTGAAAGCTGCGATTAGAAGCGCGCCGGAACTGGCCACTACTCTCTTGACCGCCGCAGCCTCGCAATTGCAGGGCTGCCTCGACCAGATCGCTTTCATGCGTGGACGAGCAATCGATCGTCTCGGCTATTTCCTTCTGCGTGCCATCTATCGACCGTTCGACCTGGATCGAACTGTCGTCTCGATAAAGCGCAATTCAATTGCGGTGGTGACAATAAATCGCACTGCTTTGGCGGCGCACATCGGCACCACGACAACGAACCTCGCGCATTTGCTTCTGGCGTTGCAGGAAGAAGGCATCATCCGCGCTCTTACACCGCGGCGCTTTGAGGTTCTCGAGGAGACACGGCTCGCCGCGTCCTGGGAGCACCTCGGGCAGGGGGAAAACCAGACCACAGATCGCTGATTACCGACGGAAACAGGAGGAGCGTGAGCATGAACCATGCAGATCGAGCATTTGCACCTGCCAATATAGCGGAGCCAAACGAGCCAACCCCTGCTGATGCGGACTTCCGCGTCGAGAGACAGCAGGCGCGGAACTGGCGTATCAGCCTGCTCTCCACACGCGCGAGCCACTGGTTTGAAGTAAATTTCGCGGAAAGCAATCAAAGCGCCCGCGTCCTGGAGACAAACCTTGCCGGTGCGAATGCTTTCATCCGCAAGGCTCGGATGGATGGCTTCAGAACCGAATACATCGGGCCGTTCGACCGGTCCTATTTTTAATCAGGAACCATTCCGACGCAGCCCGTTCTCGGCTCCAGCGCTTCGGCAGACTTGATGGCGCCAGAGATCCACCCCGGATTGAGGAGCAGCCAAATCACTGCCAATTTTGCACAAAGGCGATTTCAAAATTTTTGCGTCTCAGGAGGTGTCGCTTTCGATTGTGTCGCAAGCGCCGCAGCCAGCTTTTCGTTCTCAACGCACAACAGCTCCAGGAGAAGGCGTCTGTGGGATTCGTCCTTCTCCGTCCGGAGTAGAGAATTGAATCTCCTGATGTTTTCAGTGGCGATATAGACGTCCATTGGGTTGCCTCGCTTTTAGTGTTGGAGGCGGGAACCAGCGTCCGAGGAGAGCCGATTGGCAAACATCTATGCCCGTCGAAGACTGCGTCATGGGGTAAACCAAACAAATGAGGCGATGCATCCTCTTCCTCGACTGGAAGTTACGGTAGGCTTTTTTTTGACATACAGCAAGTGCCGGCAACTGAGCGCACCGCCTCGGCCGACAGATCGACGTCGCCCAGGATCCGCACACAGCGATCGCATGTTAGCGGTCGCCTAAAACTGCGGTTATTCGCTGCCGAGGAATCGGAATAAGGCAGCGTGCTTTCGGTGTGCTGTCAGATCATTTGTTTGGCAGGCGCTGGTTTTGGAGCTCGGTCTGGATCTGGGCGTTGTATTGGTGCCAGACGCTGTCGCGGATTTCGGTCAGCAGTTCGAAGACGGCCAGGGCCTGTTCCTGTGTCCAGGTTGTCGGGATCTCGACGTACAAGGAGAGCGGCAACCCAGGTTTCGCGGGGGCTTTCGTCATGGCCTTTGCGCCCTTCTCTGCTCGGTGCGCAGTTCCGATCATTCGGTGGCCTCTTTGAGCCGGGTGGATTGGCCCTCGATGGCAATGACTTCGGCATTGTGGACGAGACGATCGACCATCGACACGACGCAGGCGGCGTTGTGGTGACGCCCCAAAGGCGCCTCCGGCGGCACATGTTGTTGCCCCATCCATCTCGCTTTCAATGGCGGTTGCGATACGGGTATCGCCACTCAACCGGAACAATCCGCCGCGCTAAACCAGGGGAGCGGCAGTGCTGTTCATCTCGGGCAATGTCTTAGCCCGCCGCGTTTAGCCCACGAAGCCAGCCGGCCTTCTGGCATCAGAAGAATTGGGCGTACCGTCGCCGGCAGCTAAGCTGCCAGGGCCACTCCGCGCGCGCTTGAACGACCAAAAGGCTCGTCTCGGAGGATCAGTCGCGACGGCCATTGACCGGGATCCGGGAAACCTAGGCCTGGCAAGCCGCTCCGGCAATGGATCCTGGAGGTCTGCGTACTCGGGGCCCTGTCTTCGATGAGAGCTGGAAGCTGCACGAGCGGGGTAAGCGCCCGCCACATCCGAAACGAAAGGTAAGTGGTTGACCATAGCGGCATCTGGTGCTCAAGTGGTAATACCAGTGGAGGCCAGTTGTGAATACATTGAAAAGCGCCGAGTCCGATGCAGTAGCCGGGACCGAAAAAGTCCTGTCGTTCTTTCGCGAGCAACTGCTATCCGGCGCCCTAAAGGAGGGTGACAGGCTGCTGGGCGAGCGTGAACTGTCTCTCGCTCTTGGGGTTTCGAGACCCGTGCTTCGGGAGGCGCTCCGGTCACTCGCAAACTACGGTTTTTTAGATATCCGCCACGGCAAGGGCGCCTTCGTGCGCAAGGCCGATATTGCCGTCCTGGGGGATTTCCTGACCTTCTGCCTGGCCCAGCAGCCCGACATGGTCGACGATATCATGCAGGCGCGAATTGCCATCGAGTGCCAGGCAATCCGCCTGGCATGTAGCCGCGCAACCGACGGAGATCTCTCACGGATCGGAGGTCTGCTTTCGACACTCATGGAAACGCTTGATGATGCCGAGGACGGCGGCGCTGCAGACTTCGCGTTCCACCTGGCGCTCGTGGAGGCTAGCCGCAGCCCGGCGCTGATCACGATCTATCACTCGATAGCCACCTTGCTGAAGCGCAGCCATGTCCAGCGGCGCATCGAAACCAGCGATACGACCGGCATCCGCGATTACCTCGTTGAGGCTCACCGGGAGGTCTACCTTTCCGTACTCGCGCGCGATCCCGACGAGGCCGAGACCAAATTGCGCCAACACTTTGCCATCGGCGATGAGCTTCGGCGCAAGAGCTACATAGCCGCATTCGCCAGGAAGGGTCTGCCGGAGGAGAAATAACAGGCAGATCAGTCTTTTTTATCCAAGGGAGGAGAAGAAAATGCTGAACATTCTCAAAACACGCGGCCTGGCCGCATTCGCACTCGGGGCAGCGCTCGTGGCCGGGCCGGTTTCGGCTGCGGAATTGCGATACGCCCATGTCGGCGCCGAAGGCGATATCCAGACGATTTATGCCGCCGCCGCCGCGGAAGGCATCAAGACCGCCACCAATGGCGAAGTGACCGTCACGGTCTATCCCGCCAGCCAGCTTGGGGGCGTCGCCGAAATGGTCGATGGTGTTCGCATGGGGTCGATCTCCATGGGCCATCACGATTTCGCTTCACTTGCCCGCCTTGTGCCGGAGGTGGCCGTGTTCAACGCGCCCTTCATCTATCGCGACGGCGCCCATGCATTGGCCGCGACAGATCCGGCCACTTCGCCGGCCCTTCAGGCCGTCAACGATAAGCTGGTCGCACAGGGCATCCGCATAATTGGCCGTATCTATCGCGGTGACCGCCATATTTCGTCCAATTTCCCGGTCAGAACGCCGGCCGACCTGGCGGGCAAGCCCTTCCGCGCCGTGCCGCTTGAACTCTGGGTCTCGATGGTCAAGGGCTTCGGCGCAATCCCGACCCCTGTCGAAGTTGCCGAACTGCCCACGGCTCTGATGACCGGCGTCGTGGTCGGCCAGGAAAATCCGTTGACAATGATTGCATCTAACAATCTCAACGAAGTTCAGAGCCATCTCTCCATGACCGGCCACATGCGGGCCGTGCTTGCCGTCTTCATTAACGAGGAAATCTGGCAAGGGCTGACCGAGGCGCAGCGGTCGTCCATCACCAAAGTGCTGGACGACGAAGCCAAGAAGTCGTTGCAGATGGCAACTGAGTCCGAAGTCAAGCTCGTTGCGGATCTCAAAGGTCGTGGCATGACTGTTCTCACCGAAGCCGACGGGCTTGATGTAGCCGCCTTTCGCGAGAAGGTAAGCGCCCAGATCAAGCAGGACTTCCCGGCCTTTGAGGCGCCTCTGGCCCAGATCGCTGCTGTCAAGTAGGCCACGTAACGCGGCATGTGGGGACGGCCAAGCGTCATCCCCACACCCAATAATTTGAACCTGTGAATGGAGCAAACAAGATGCGCCTGCTGGAACGCGTGCTGACCGTTATCTGCGTCTGCCTGATGGCTGGCATTGTGATCGTCCCGACAACTCAGGTCATTCTGCGAAACGTATTCACGCTTCCCTTCATCGGAGCGGAAGAGTTGACTCGGTTCCTGCTGATCTGCCTCGTTTTCGTCTCCTACCCACTGGTGGTCCAGAACGGTGAAAACATCGTCATGGGCGAGATCAAGGCCGCACTGCCAAAAAGGCTGCGCGGCATCATCAACGTTTCCATCTCCATCACGGCAGTTGCAATTAGCTTATTCCTGGCCTGGGTTACTGTCACCAGCATTTCCAAGAACCTGCTGAACGCGACACCTACTCTCAGCATCCCCTTCTGGATTTTCCTTGGAGCTACGTTCTTCGGCTTCGCCGGGGCAGCCGTCGTCCATCTGGTGCATTTGCGCAAGCCGCCCCAGGCGGACACGAACATTGCTGTGTAAGGAAAAAATCCCATGGGATTTCTAGTTGTTATCGCCTTCCTCAGTCTTTTCGTGCTGGGCTTTCCAGTGGTCTATGCCATCCTGCTGCCGTCGATCCTCTATGTCCTGATCGAGGGATTGCCGCTTGGCCTTCTCTCACAGCGCATCACCTATGCGCTTGATTCTTTTCCGTTGGTTGCCGTGCCGTTGTTTATCTTCGTCGGCAACCTGATGAATCTGTCCGGCATCACCGACCGCATCTTCCATTTCGCCTACACGCTGGTCGGCCGCGTTCCCGGCGGACTGGCGCAGGTCAACGTCTTTGGTAGCCTGGTATTTTCCGGAATGTCGGGAGCCGCGTTGGCCGATATCGGCGGCCTCGGCCGCATCGAGATCGACGCCATGAAGAAGCGCGGCTTCGATCCCGCCTTTGCCGGTGCGGTGACGGCCGCGTCCGCGACCCTTGGACCGATATTTCCTCCATCTATCCCGCTCATAGTCTATGGCTCGGTAACAAGTGTCTCCATCGTCCAGTTGCTGATCGCTGGCATCATGCCGGCACTCCTTTGCACCGCGATGCTGATGCTGACGGTACTTGTCGTCGCTACTCGTCATCGTCATCCCCGCGCCGAGCGCTGGCCATCGCCAATGGAAATCGTCAAAGCTCTGCTGCCTGCACTTCCCGCCATCATTGCCCCGGCGCTGATGGTTGGAGGCATGACCGCAGGCACCTTCACCCCAACCGAAGCCGCCGCCATCACCGCCGTCTACGTCATCTTCATCAGCGGCGTGCTCTACCGTGAACTGACCTTTGCTCACCTCTGGAATTCGGCCCTGCTGACAGCCCGCAGCTGTAGTGCGATCCTTATCATCGTTGCCTCGGCAGCCCTGTTCGGCTGGATCCTTGCCGTCGAGCAGATCCCCCAGACCTTCGCAGCGTCTCTGCTCGCCTTATCCAACGATCCACTAACTCTGCTGTTCATTGCCAACCTGATCTTCTTCATCGCCGGCATGTTCCTGGATTCAACGACGGCAACGCTGCTGCTGGTGCCCATCATCGCACCGCCGCTCGTGCTAGCCGGCGTCGATCCGGTCCAGCTTGGCATCGTCACCATCTTCAACCTGATGATGGGTCTGCTGACACCGCCGATGGGCCTTTCCCTGTTCCTCGTATCCGACATCGCCAAGGTGTCGATCAGACGTTTGCTACGGGCGCTCCTACCCTTCTATGTACCCTTGCTCGCCACACTGGCCGTCCTGACCTTCGCGAAGGATTTCACGCTCTGGCTACCTCGTCTGATTGCTCAATAATCTCAACTGGGAGAAATAACATGCGCATCGTTATCGGCTCGGATCACGCCGGATTTCCGCTTAAGGCTACGATCATTGACTATATCAAATCGCTCGGCCATGAGGTGAATGACGTCGGATCCTACAACCCCGATCCTGTCGATTTTCCCGACATCGCGAAAAACGTCACCTCCTCGCTCACCGCCGGCACCGCGGACCGCGGACTGCTGGTCTGCGGTACCGGCGTGGGAGCATCGATCGCGGCAAACAAAGTCAAGGGTATCCGCGCAGCTGTCTGCCACGACGTCCATTCGGCTCACCAGTCAGTGGAACACGACGACGTCAACGTCATGTGCATTGGCGCCCAGATCGTCGGCGCATGGCTCGCCAAGGACTTGGTCGAAGCCTACCTCAAGGCCGAGTTCTCGACCGACGAAGACTTCAGGCGCCGCGTGCGTAAGCTCGCCGAAATGGACGACCAGCGGTAGTTCGCTTTCGTCGGCGGTCAGATCCTCCTGAAACCTCTCCCACGAGCCGGGACACGGTCGCCCTCCCCGCGAGGGCTGCCTGTTGTATTCCTGGGCGATTGGGCCCACGCCGGCAAGAGCGGCCGCAGCGTCGGCCTTCATCGCCACCGCTTTCGCTCAGGAGACACCCGAGGCAGCGTCCCTACAATGGCGAGCCGTCGCCGACCAGATCCGGCCAAAGGTGGCGAAGCTGGCAACAATCATCGACTAGGCCGAGCCCGACGTCCAGCGCGCCAAATACATGACGCTGGAAACGATCAGCCAGATGAGAGATGATCCGATGATCGGCCTGCTAGCAGTGGCGCGCTGATCAGCCCGGCCCGCAGCTTTCACGGTGCCTGCCCGATCCGTACAATGCTTGGAGAATGCAACGCCTGCCCAGTTGGCGGAAGTCGAGCTTTTGGGCGAAACTGGCTTGCATTGGGAAACCTTAGACGTGGATTTCACCATCCTCGGTTTAATGAAGGGCATATTCGGAACTGCGAAGTTCATGGAGGCTCAACGCCGAGGCGGGCAATCTCGGTCCGCCGCGAAGATCGAGGCAAGCCGAGCCAACGGCGCGAAGGGCGGGCGTCCCCGGAAGATCAGCTAGCCGGCCAATCGCCGCAGCGCGCTGTTTCAGTCGATACATTATGCAATTCTGTACGCACCAGAGCGTGAACAACCCAGCAACACGCCATGGCTCATGATGAGCAGTCCGTCGTAAAGGTCGCCATCACGCTAGTCCTAAGCAGACTAGCTCCGCAGCGGCGTCATGTCTCCTGCGCGCCATTAGCGGTCATGCCTGTTGCGGACGCGCACGGATCCCGTGTCACAGAGAATGCTGTGCGAAAAAGCTAAGCCTCAGACATATTGATTGAGGTCGAGCAAGGGTGGTTCGGCCTCTATCTCTTAAGCTCCTCTGAAAGTGAGATCGTCATGACCCAGACGCTGCACATGTTGACCAACCCGACGCGGTACCTGCTCTTCACGGGCAAGGGCGGGGTCGGCAAGACCTCTCTAAGCTGTGCGAGCGCGATCACGCTCTGCGACGGCGGAAAGCAGGTGCTGCTGGTCAGCACTGACCCCGCCTCCAATCTGGACGAGATGCTGGCGACGCCGCTCCGTGATATCCCCACCCCAGTCCCATCCGTGCCCGGCCTCTACGCCATGAACATCAATCCGGAAGCAGCCGCTGAAGACTATCGCGATCGTGTATTGGCACAGATGGCAACCAACGCCTCCGAGAGCGAACGGAACACGGTTCGGGAACAGCTTTCCGGAGCCTGCACGACGGAGATAGCCGCCTTCGACGCCTTTGTCGGCCTCCTTGCAGACGACATGTCGACGGTCGACCATATCATTTTCGACACCGCCCCCACGGGTCACACGTTGCGGCTTCTCAGTCTTCCAAAGGCATGGACGGGTTTTCTCGAGGGAAATGATCGGGGCGCTTCGTGCTTGGGTCCGCATTCCGGCCTGAAGATGCAGGAGGCGCGGTTCCAGAAAGCACTCGCATGCCTGGGAGATGAGAAGCGCACCCGGATAGTCTTGGTCGCCCGTCCGGACAGGAGTGCTCTTCAGGAGGCTTCACGCACATCAGGGGAACTGGCGGCCCTTGGGCTGAAGAACCAATTGCTTGCGATCAATGGCCGGTTCCGCGCGACGAAGAGAGACGATCCAATCGCAGTCGGGATTGAGCGAGCACAAAGTAGCGCGCTCTCGACGATACCGGTTGAACTGTCCCGGCTGCCGAGCGACGAGTTTCCGATGCTTCCCTTCGACATGGTAGGTCTCGATGCACTGCGTGCCTTGTTCGCACCTCAGTCACAGGCGTCGACCATCCAGGAACCGGTGGCAGCCGCCCAGACCACCCTGCCGTCGCTTGCGAAATTGATTGACGAGATCGCCGGTGGCCACAAGGGCCTGGTGATGGTGATGGGAAAGGGCGGCGTCGGAAAGACGACGGTCGCTGCGGCCCTTGCGGTCGGCTTGGTCGAACGCGGCCATGCCGTGCATTTGACGACCACTGATCCGGCTGCTCACCTGTCGTTCGTTGTCGAGGGAAATATGTGCGGTCTGACGGTCGACAGGATTGATCCGGCTGCCGAAACCAAACGCTATATCGAGAAGATCATGTCCTCACGCGGACGCGATCTCGACGAGGAAGGCAAGGCGCTGCTCCGGGAAGACCTTGAATCTCCCTGCACGGAGGAAGTCGCTGTCTTCCACGCCTTCTCACGGATCGTGGCAGAGGCCCGCAACGCCTTTGTGGTCATCGACACCGCTCCGACGGGGCACACGCTTCTCCTGCTGGATGCGACGGGAGCCTATCATCGCCAGATGACGCGACAGATGGAGGCAGTCGGGCCTGGCCGGATAGTCACGCCACTGATGCGCCTTCAGGACCCGGACTATACCCGCGTTATCCTCGTTTCCCTTGCGGAAACGACGCCAGTCTCCGAAGCGGCGATGCTGCAGGACGACCTACGGCGAGCAAAGATTGAGCCTTACGGCTGGGTGGTCAACAGGACCATGGCGGCGACTGGCACGCAAGACCCGGTTCTGCAGTCGCGTCTTGCGGGGGAACAGGTCCAAATCGACCGGATCAGACGCAACCTGGCAAAACAAGCCTATATTCTGCCATTCCAGGCTGTTCCCCCGGTTGGCATCGAAGCCTTGAAACGGCTCTCCGCGCGGGAGTGAGACGACAGTCTGGGCCAAGCGAAGCCCCTCGCAATCCATGATGCTCGCGCTCAAAGCGCTGGCATTGGATAACAGTCTTAGCAGGCCTGATGTCAATGCCGATCCTGACTCGTTGGGTTCCACGACAAACTCGGGTGGTTAATGATTGATGCTCACCTGCCCAGCCCGATAATTACTCGCGAGCTCTTCACCCGTCGTCGCCTTGTATGAAAGTGATTTTATCTGGCAGTCATGACTATTCATATAGTTTCTCACTGCCCTTGCGATTCCAGCGGCCAGCGATCTCGCAAAATCTGCGTCACGCCGCGCGACCGACGACTTACACGATATGAAATAGTGAAGTTGCGGCCGACTGTGCCGCTATTGTGGCACCTCTAGTCTACCATCTTACCGCTTTGCGGTCAGAAGGCGGGCCGATACAATAGTACTCGCAAATGGCACCGCGTCTTCTAAGTAGGCGAGTCAGGACGATGCTCAGAGTTCTATCAGTGATCCTTGCGTTCAGCGGATTCTCGCTTCAAACAATGGCTGCCGAACCAGTTGATGTCGAGCTCATGCTCGCGGTCGACATATCAGGCTCGATGGACCTGGAAGAAGCGCATGTGCAGCGGACCGGGTATGTTGAGGCACTGAGGCACCCGGATTTCGTGGCCGCAGTTAAGGGCGGTTATCTTGGGCGCATCGCCCTAGGCTATTTCGAATGGGCAGGGTTGGTAAACGAGAACTCGGTCATCGCGTGGCAGGTAATTGATGATGCGGAGGATGCCAAAGCCTTCGCGGCCAAACTCGAGGCCCGGCCAATTGGAACACGACGGGCGACTTCCCTCTCCAACGCAATCTCCTTTGCTACGTCTCTAATCGAGGGGAATGAATTTTCTGGTACGCGACGAATCTTAGATATTTCAGGCGATGGACCGAACAACACCGGACCTCCTGTGATTTCCGCACGCACTGATACTCTAGCCCGCGGCATCATCATCAACGGACTTGCCATCATGATTCGGCCCTCTGTCTCTTTCGGCCCTCTGGACCGGTACTATCGAGACTGCGTGATCGGTGGCCCCAGTTCGTTCGTGCTCGCCGTGCACGAGCCAGAGGACTTTGCCGTCGCTATCCGTCAAAAGCTAGTTATGGAAGTGAGCGGGCGTTCGACCGCTGACCGCTTTCAGCTCGCAGCAGGTGAACCGGCTACAGACTGTACGATTGGGGAAAAACTCCCACTAGGTCCCTAAACGCTCGCGTGTCAGATCCTTTGTTGATCAGCGTAGTGGCACCGGTTTTCGCTTCTGTCCTGAATTGATGACAGTGATGGCGTCTGGCACGCGCAAGGCGTAAACTGCCATTTTCATGTGTAGACCACCTGAACGCTTTTGCTAAGCGAGCGGTTGTCGCTGCTGACCATTTAAGTGGGCGCCGGTCCAGTCAACAATTTGGCGCGTGTTCATGGCGCCTGAAGTCCTGGCGAGTTCCACGCCGCCATGGAAAAGCAACAACGTCGGGATGCCTTGGATGCCGAGCTGTGCGGCGACCTGTTGATGCTCCTCGGAATTGAGCTTCACCACGCGGATGCCCGGCTCGAGTATTTTCGCAGCATCTGCATAAGCGGGAGCCATCATCCGACAGGGACCGCACCAAGGTGCCCAGACATCAACAAGCACGGGGATATCGCTACGACTGATCTGGCGCGTGAACATCTCTGCGTTTGCATCCACTGGGCGTCCGTCGAACAACCCTTGCTTGCAGACGCCGCACTTAGCCGATCCCGCGTCACGGTTTGCCGCTAACCGGTTTACCCCGGCACAATGAGGACACACAATATGTCTACTTGTACTCACATCGAATTCCTGTGTTGAGCGCGAAATTCCCAGGGCGTGACCCGTCCATCCTTGTCAGTATCGGCCGCTTCAAAGCGAGCCTTGCCGGCCGCCATGAACTCCGCCTTGCTGACCTTGCCGTTCTTGTCGGGGTCCATTTGAGCGAACCGGGTCTTCTTTCTTTCTTGCATGACCTTCTGCCGCGCTGCATTAAAACCTCGTCCAGGGCCCATGCGCACACTCAAATATTCGTCCTCGGTCAACTCACCGTCATCATCACTGTCCATCGCGGCGAACACCAATTCCACCTGGGCGGCCGCTTCGTCATCACTGATCATGCCGTCGTCATTGGTATCGATAGCACCGAGACGCTGCATCATTCCAGAACCGGGCCCCTGTCCCCAACCCCACCGCGGTCCGACGTCGTCATCGGCGAGCACTTGTCCTGACCACATCCCAAGGGTCATCAGTACAGTCATGGAGACCTTGAACATCGCTTTGCTCCCACTGAGTGAGCATCAATGATAAGTCGCGACCAAAATTTGGTCATTGATCGGCATCAAGTGTGCGAACCGATGTCTCTAGCCGACAACCAGTGGCTCTGATTTTCTTTTCGTCAGCTTGTAAGCGAGACGACCGGTCAAAATCCCTCGACGACGCTCTCCAGCATCGACCGTGCTCGCATGGTCGTCTCCAAAAGCGTTGGATTGCCAAACGCTTGCATCGAGGCGATAGAATCAAGGCGGCAACTTCGCCGTCTCCGGCAGCCTGTATGATGACGTTGCACGGCAACATAGTCCCGACCTTACCCTCGATGTTAAGCGCCTCATATGCCATGCGCGGGTTGCGGGCGCCGAGGATTCGGTAGGGACGGAATTCCACGTCGATTTTCTTCAGCGCCTCCTTGACGTCGATTTCAGTGATCATGCCAAAAACGGCAGCCTTCAAGGCGCCTATCGTTCGCTTTACCGCTTCGTCAAAGCCGTATGACAACGTTTTTGCGAATTAGTAGCTCATCGGACTTCCTTTCATCGGTTCTCGTTGATGCATTGCTACATGCTTCAGAAATTTAACTCGACCGAAATGCGCGCTATTCACAGGTGTCCATCGATGCTCCGGTGCGCGTGCAATCAAGCTGCAATAATCTGGCCCGCGCCTCTGTAGATCATGTCCCAGCGACTACGAAGATCAGTGAAGCGAACAATCTATTGAGCAAGCTTGCGATGAGTACGCCGCGGATGCGATCCGGCTCAGGGACCTCAAATGTGCAGTATTCAGAGCGTGCACGCAGGATCCTGACGTGTCTGCGCAACGACGACGCGCCGATTGCAGGTTGGCCCAGGATCTCTGCCAGGCGAAGTCCTTCAGACGCAATTCCAGATTAACAACAGGTCATGCAAACCCTCGCGACCGGACCTCGCCAGCGTCGGCTCGGTGCTGCCCTTGACATCGTCTCGAACACTGACGACGGGTGGACCGTCTCTTATGAATTTCAGGCCTACAACAGAAAGGCCTTTGAAAGGCAATGCCATTTAAGTAGACCAGAATGCTGGGACACGTCTTCATCAAGGGATGAGCACGCCCGCTATTCGTTCAACAACCAAAAATGACACAAGCTAACCCTCCTTTTACCAGCACATTGAAGCGCATGCGCAGGTTGCGCCCTTCCGTCCTCTATCGGTTCGTCAGTATCGAGTTGATGCGCAGGCTCCCGCGCCGCAGCGAGTTCGGCCTATTGTTCGCTGGCGCTCTCGTAGGCGTTGCGGCAGGGCTTTGCGTTTCTACCATGACCTTCATCGCTCACACTATGCACGCCGTGATCTTTCGGCTGGAACCCGGCGAGCGGCTGAGCGGTGCGGCCGTCGATGAAAAGGCTCTGATTTTCGTCGCACCGATTGTCGGGGGTGTCCTTCTTGGCCTGTTACTCTTCGGGCTTTCGCGATGGCGCAAACGACCGCTGGTAGACCCCATTGAGGCCAATGCGCTGCATGGCGGCCGGCTATCGCTGACAGACAGCTTAATCGTTGCTGCGCAGAACCTCCTTTCCAATGGCTTCGGTGCCTCGGTCGGTCTGGAGGCTGGTTACACTCAGGTCGCCTCGGGCATTGCCTCCAAGTTCGGCAGCAAATTGAAGCTGCGTCGCTCGGACATGCGCATTCTCGTCGGATGCGGCGCGGCGGGGGCCATCGCGGCCGCTTTCAATGCGCCCCTAACAGGCGCCTTCTATGCCTTTGAACTGATCATCGGAGCCTACACAATCATATCGCTTACCCCGGTTGTCGTATCGGCGCTAGTAGCCAACCTCGTTGCGCGGCTGCTGGCGGCGAGCGACGCAGGCATAGACGTAGGCAGCGTCGGTAGCATCCTTCCGGCCGATTACGTTCCTGCACTCGTCCTCGGCGTAATCTGCGGTGGCGTAGGCATCCTCCTCATGCAGGGTGTCGCCTTCATCGAGGAGATAGCGCGCAAGAGCTTGATTCCTGGCTATTTGCGCCCGGCCATCGGCGGAATAATCGTCGGACTGCTCGCCATGGTCAGTCCGCAGGTCCTATCAGGCGGGCATGGCGCACTTCACATTAATTTGGAAAACGATGTCCCGGTCCTGGGCGTACTCGGCCTCTTCCTGCTAAAGGCGATGGCATCGGCCATCTCGATCGGCTCAGGATTCCGCGGCGGCCTCTTCTTCGCCTCTCTGTTTATGGGCGCTTTGCTCGGCAAGCTCTTCTCTTTTGCAGCGCCCTATCTCGGCCATACCACGTTGGAGCCGGCGAGCTACGCGGTCGTGGGCATGAGTTCACTCGCCGTTTCTATCATCGGCGGTCCGCTGACCATGACCTTTCTTGCATTGGAAGTCACCGGCGACTTCCCGATGACGGCCCTCGTCCTCGCCTCGGTCATTACTGCGTCATTCATCGTGCGCACGCTGTTCGGCTATTCCTTCGCGACATGGCGGTTCCATCTGCGCGGCGAGACGATCCGAAGCGCGCACGACATCGGCTGGATCCGAAACCTGACAGTCGATAAGATGATGCGAGCGGATGTGCGCACCGTGCACGCTGACATGTCCGTGAAGGGCTTTCGGGCCGAGTTCCCCATCGGTTCAACGCAGCGCGTGATCCTAGTTGAGGAGACCGGAAAATACGCCGGCATTGTCCTCGTGCCCGACGTGCACGGAAACCTCGTCGAGGGAGAGAACGAAGTCGCGCCGATCCGCAGCTTTGCCAGGCATAGCAACGACATCCTCTTGCCCAACATGAACGCCAGGCAAGCGGCGGCGCTCTTCGACGAAACAGAAAGCGAAGCCCTTGCCGTCGTCAGTGACTTGATCGGCCAGAATGTGATCGGCCTCCTGACGGAAAGCCACACGCTGAGACGCTACAGCGAAGAACTCGACAGGAACAGGCGGGAAGCTACCGGCGAGCTGTAGTGCTGACGGCAACTTTCGTGCTGCGGCAGAGCACCAAAAGGCTTTCCTTCAGTTATCGTGAGATTGGCGTCCGGAAATTGACAATCCTGAAACAGCATTGCAGCTCTTGAGGGCTTGCGTTCTCCTCCGGGTAGTCGGTTAGAAGCCCGTAAGGAGAATAGAGAAGGCCAACATTCGATCCGGATCAATGATCAGTGGCGCATATGCTTCGTATCGACTGATGCTGGTATCGAAGACGTTTAAATAGTTGACTACCAATGAAGGCAAGCACGGACTGGCCCAGCACCAACGAACGATTTGCCCCTGTCCGGCTATGCCCAAGAGGCGGGACGGCTCAGCAGGATTAATGCGTAGCCTTCAAGGGCCTTATCCGAAGGGTTGCCCCACCCGTGACAGCTGTGTGGAAACTGGTTCTTCCTCGTCGAAGTAAAAATCGTCGCCCTCGTCATCCGCTTCGACCTCGAACAATGGATCGCCGGGCGGCGACACGTAGCGTTCGCCTGCCAGCATTTCGCGAAGCAGCAACAGCTTTCCGAACAGCTCGTCAATGGTCACGATCCGGACATCCTTGAACTGGCTGCCCCCTGAACATTAAAGGGGCACAGATATACGGTAGGCGACATGCCTCGACATATGATTTCCGGCATCATCCCAATGCGTGTTGGCTTCCTGCATAGTCGTAGGCTATCGCGGCCTTGAACTGATTGGTACTTTCCACGATCATTTCGCGATAGGTGTCGGGCGACACAGTTCGGTCTTCGACCCGCGTCAACCCTCGTGATACAGGCACCAGCAAATCGCCAGGGCGGATACCGCGTAGTGAATGTATACTTGCGACATCACCTCCCTGAGCGCCGAGGCCAGGCGCAAGTATGATTGAACGTGGCAGAAGATGCCTCAGACGCCTACCTTCATTGGGAACAGTTGCTCCGATCACTGCACCAATGGGAGATAGGGTGGCAGTATGGGGAGGTGAAAAGCTCCCGATCAAATCCGCCACACGATCCGAAATCAGTCTGTTCCCTGCCATCTTGTCCTGGATCCAGCCTGCGCCTGGATTGGATGTTCGGCACAGCACGAACAATCCTTTTCCGAAACGGGTCGCACATTCAACGAAAGGATCCAGCGTATCGGGGCCCATTAGCGGGTTAATGGTCAAGCAGTCGGCCTCGAAATCGCCGCTTCCACCATCTGCGAGAGGTGTCAGATAGGCACGAGCGTATGCGGTGGCCGTTGCACCTATATCTCCCCGTTTGGCGTCCAGAATGACGCCGATGCCGGCCGCCTTTGCCCTTTTCATTCCAGCCGAAAGCGCCTTTAGACCGGCGAGCCCGCCAGCTTCGAAATATGCAGCCTGGAACTTTACGAATCCGACATGTCCCTCGACGGCATCCAGCATCCCTGATGGTCGGCGGCGCCCTGATGGGCATGGATATTCGTCTTTGCGCGCCGCAAAGCTGCTGGCCCGATCCGGACCTTGTCACGCAATGCAGGTCGATCGCTGAAACCACAGGCGCTCGTATCACCCTGACAGAGAAACACGCGGAAGGGCTTGAGGGCGCCGACTTCGTCTATACCGATGTTTGGGTGTCCATGGGCGAGCCAGATGAGGTCTGGGAAGAGCGGATTGCGCTTTTGTCGCCCTATCAGGTCAACAAAGCCATGATGGAGAAAACCGGCAACCCTTACGCCAAATTCATGCACTGCCTGCCGGCCTTCCACAATCGCGACACCGAAGTCGGCGAAGCTACTTTCCAGAAATTCGGCATCGACTGCATGGAGGTGACCGAGGACGTCTTCGAATCCCGCGCTTCGGTCGTCTTTGATCAGGCGGAGAACCGGATGCATACGATCAAGGCCGTCCTCGTGGCAACGATGGGGTCTTGAGATGCTCGTCGTCGTCGCCTTGGGCGGGAACGCCCTTCTCCGTCGTCACGAACCGATGACGGCTGCCGCACAGATTGCCAATGTGAAAATTGCGGCGGTTGCGCTGGCCGATCTGGCGCGAGACCACCAGATCGTGTTGCCCATGGCAATGGCCCACAGGTTGGGTTGCTGGCCCTTCAGGGTGCGGCCTATGACCCGGCCAAACCCTGGCCATTGGATGTGCTGGGCGCGGAAACCGAAGGCATGATCGGCTATCTGATCGAACAGGAACTGATGAACGCGCTGCCGGATGGCTCACACTGCGCCACCCTGCTGAGCCGGGTCGAAGTGGACCCGGCTGATCCTGCCTTCAACGCACCGAGCAAGCCCATCGGTCCTTTCTATTCGCCGGAAGAGGCCGCGCAAGCGCAGAAAGAACACGGCTGGACACTCGTCACCGAAGTGTCCGGCGGACTTCGCCGCGCGGTCCCCTCACCCTTGCCGCAGAGAATAATAGGGCTCGACGCCATCAAGGTCCTGCTTGGTGCGGGCCAGACGGTGATCTGCGCCGGGGGCGGCGGCGTTCCGGTTGTTCAAAATTCGAATGGCGACATGCAGGGCGTCGAAGCGGTGATTGACAAGGATCGGACGGCAGCCCTGCTGGCCCTGGAGCTCAAGGCGGACGCACTTCTGTTGCTAACCGATGTGACCGCCGTTTTTGAAGATTATGGCGGCCCCGACCAACGCGCGCTCGGCGCGACGACAGCGGACGCACTTGACGGTCTTGATCTGGCGCCGGGCTCTATGGGTCCGAAGGTTGCCGCCGCGTCCGATTTCGCCAGGAAGAGCGGCAGGTTCGCTGGCATTGGCCGGCTGAGTGATGCCCGCGCCATCCTTGAGGGACGTGCCGGGACGCGCGTCATGCAGGACACAACCAGTTCCGCCTATCTGAGAAGCGGCCCGGTGTGATCGAGATAGACTGGGTCAAACTCGGCAAACTCCGTAAGCCGACTATAGGAATCGAAAGTGACGAACCCATCGCGGAATGTGACCATTCCCGATTCCCGCAGCGTTCGCAGCACCCGGTTGACGTGGACGGCGCTCAGCCCAAGTGCATCAGCCAGAAGATATTGTGATAGGGGGCAGGCAAAGCCAGCCTTGCTGCCCAAGCCCACGAGCGAAAGTCGGGCGCCCAGTTCCAGCAGAAAATGCGCCATGCGCTCCGCTGCGGCTCGACGTCCAATGTCAATCAAATGTTCGACCACCATCGCCTCATCACGCGATGCGGCCCAAAAGACTGCAGTTGCCAGCCTGGGAGTTTGCGAAAACGCATCCAGCAGGTCGGCCACGGTAACCTCCGTCACCTCGATATCAGTGATCGGCTCGATACTGTGGTCCGACATGTGCAACAAAACACTGCGCAGCCCCAGAAAGTCACCGGGTATCTGGAAATCGACGATCTGTCGCTGCCCATCCTCAAGGATTTTGTAGGAACAGGCCCAACCAGAAATGAGAATGTAGGCAGCCTGATCCAATTGCCCCTGATGAACAAGATCGCGCCCCGCAACAAACGTGCGCCGACGTTTGTGCAGCGCATCCAGGACGGAGAGTTCGGTGCCTGACAAGGCAACGAAAGCACCTAGTTTTCGAACAAGTGGTGTCTTTTCCAAACGCTGACCAATCTTCGGAGCAAGCCAGACGCCTAGCATGGAAATCTGACCAGCAACTGATGTCGATCAGCACATAACGCCCGATAGTCTGAAAAGTTGCCTGATGTGCCGCCTGGAAATCGTTAGGGCGCGCTTAGGTCAAGAAGGGCCATCTCAAAATGTCTGATCATGCCACCCATTCCGGAATTGCAGCGCTTTCGATTTGCGAGGCTCTGCTTCTCGCGCTCAACGATGCCAAGGTGCTCCCTGAACGCGAGATCGTTGGCATTCTCCAAGACGCGGCGGCCTCGCATGAGAATGCAAAAGGCGCAACGGAGGACGTTGAAATGCACACAGCCGTTGCAACGCTAATCAATCGCATCATCGCCGGTGGAAACTCAATCCGCAGGTCGTGAGCCCGCAACCACTGTATCAACCTCCATGGCTGCGAGTGATCGTGTCCACAGTTGGCTCGTCCAACCTCCCCAGCTATCCGGGAGGGCCGAATTGTCCCAATCGCAAAATCAAGCCCTGATAGATGAGGTCCATGGATACAACGAGCCCGACCGCGCCAGTCCCTGAAACGCCGATGCATAGCGGTCTCACCGACGACGAGGCGCGCACCCGCCTTGCCGCCGAGGGGATCAATGAACTGGCCACGGCAAAGCGCCGATCGGTTCTGCGCATCGTGCTGGATGTGTTGCGCGAACCGATGTTGGCGTTGCTTCTGGCGGGCGGCGTTGTTTATCTCCTGCTGGGTAGCCAAGCAGAAGCGCTGATCCTGCTTGCCTTTGCCTGCATGTCGATCGCCATTACCGCAGCACAAGAGGCTCGAACCGGCCGCGTGCTGGAAGCCTTGCGGGATCTCTCCAGCCCACGCGCACTGGTGATCCGCGACGGAGCACGTCAGCGCATTGCGGGCCGAGACGTGGTGCGCGGCGATCTGATCGTGCTGTCGGAAGGCGACCGGGTGCCCGCAGATGCCTTGTTGATCGAGGCAACCGACCTTTCCGCCGACGAATCCCTGTTGACGGGAGAGGCAGAGGCCGTGCGCAAAAAGGCGGGTGCCGCCCAGGCCAATGTCCGACCGGGTGGCCATGATCTGCCGCAGGTCTTTTCCGGCACGCTGATCGTGCGAGGATCGGCGCTCGCGCAGGTCACTGCCATCGGCGCGGCGAGCGAGATTGGCCGGATCGGCAAAAGCCTGAGCCAGATCGAACCCGAAACACCGCATCTTCAGCGCCAGATGCATATGCTGGTCCTCGCCACAGCAGGGATCGGCATCGCTGTGAGCGTCATTGTCGTCGTGCTTTACGCGCTCTTGCGCGGCGGCTGGCTCGATGCCGTCCTGGCGGGGATCGCCGTCGGAATGGCCATGCTGCCGGAAGAGTTTCCCATGGTGCTTGCGGTCTTCATGGCGATGGGCGCCTGGCGGATTTCCAGGCGGCGGGTGCTGACCCGCCGCGCCTCTGCCATCGAGACACTTGGGGCCGCAAGTGTGCTTTGTACCGACAAGACCGGTACGCTCACCGAAAACCGCATGACGATCGCAGCATTTCGATTGGCCGATGGCACCGTTCACCCGATTGCGGCAAACGTATCTTTGCCGCCGGCGTTTCAACACCTGGCTGCGATAGGGGTCCTGGCCTCCGCCCCGGAACCGTTTGATCCGATGGAGAAAGCATTTCATGCGCTGGCCGCAGCCGATCTGCGGGCGGGCGATGCCTTGCCAGGTGTGGGGAAATTGCTGGTTCACAGCTATCCCCTGTCCCCCGATCTTCTGGCGATGTCGCAAGTCTGGCAGGTTGCGGATGGCCGGATTATCGCTGCCAAGGGTGCGCCCGAAGCGATAGCGGAACTTTGCAAGCTGCAGTCGGACCAGCGCAACGCTATCGCCGCCCAGGTCGAGGTGATGGCCCGCGATGGTCTGCGGGTGCTGGCCGTGGCTGAAGCATCCTGGCAAGCAGAATGCGCGCTGCCTGAGACGCAGCGTGAGTTCACCTTTGCCTTTGTGGGGTTGGTCGGGCTTGCGGATCCCTTGCGCGCCTCCGTTCCTGCCGCGGTGGCCGAGTGCCATGCAGCGGGCATCCGGGTCATTATGATCACATGGGATCATCCGGTCACCGCGCGCGCCATCGCCAATGCAGCGGGACTGCCGGGCGATACCGTCTTGACCGGGGACGATCTGACGGCAATGGCGGATGACGATCTCACAAAGGCGGTCACGACCGTCAATATCTTTGCGCGCATCCTGCCCGAACAGAAACTGCGCATCGTCAATGCGCTAAAGGCCAAGGGTGCCGTCGTTGCAATGACCGGCGACGGCGTGAACGATGCGCCGAGCCTCAAGGCTGCCGATATAGGCGTCGCAATGGGCGAGCGTGGCACCGATGTGGCGCGCGAGGCCGCCTCCATCGTCCTTTTGGATGACGATTTCGGCTCCATCGTGACGACGGTGCGTCTGGGCCGTCGCATCTACGACAACCTGCGCAAGGCGATAAGCTTCATTCTGGCCGTGCATGTTCCGATTGCCGGCCTTGCGCTGATGCCACTGCTCTTCGGCATGCCGCTGCTCTTCGGCCCGGTGCACATCGCCTTTCTGGAGATGGTCATTGACCCCGTTTGCGCGCTGGTCTTCGAGGCCGAGAAGGAGGAAGAGGGTGTCATGCGCCGCCCGCCGCGCAGGATCGACGAGCCACTGTTTTCCTGGCCGACAGTCGTCTGGAGCCTTCTTCAGGGCCTGATGGTGCTCGGCGCAGCGGGATCTGCCGCGTGGTTCGCACCGGGTTATGGGCTCGACCCCGATCAGGTGCGCGGGCTGGCATTTGCCACGCTGGTGCTTGGCGTCGTCGCCTTGATCCTGATTGACCGTTCCAACTCAAACTCGATCCTGTCGGCGCTCTTGCGGCCGAACAAAGCGCTGGCCGCAGTGCTGCCCGTTGTGGCTGGGCTGCTCGCACTGGCGCTGTTCTGGGCCCCGGCGCGCGAATTGTTCGGCTTCGGCGTGTTGCATGGCATCTGGCTCGCCGTGCCGCCATTGGCCGGTATCGGTGTGCTGCTGGCGCTGGAGGGGCTAAAACCGTTCTGGCGCCTGGTACTGCAAGCTCGAGAACAAAAGACGGGCCTGGCGATTGAAAGCAAAGTGGCGCAATGAGGATTGACTGGGGTAATTTCGAACAGCCCACTGCGAGGAAAGTTGGGCGGGACGATATAGGCCCGCCCGCGCCGCCCATACCGTACTGCGCGTCGGGCATATTGCGGACGGGTGAAATCAGTCCAGCCCATTGTGGTCTCCGTTCGTTCCTAAGCAAACAAACAGAATCACGACTGGCTGATTTCACTCAACTCCCCTTTTCGGTCAGGCTCTTAGCACGGCACTTTACTCGCTTTTCCGCTCGCGCGCCGAGGCGGAGTTTGCCGACAGGCTTACGTCCTCTATGCGATTTGAGTTCGGCGGGCATATCGAGAAGTCAACCGCATCATAGGGCTGTAAAAGGGAAGAACGCGGTCTGTCGGGGTTCGCAAACGGAGGGAACATCTTGAAGCGCCAACCGAACGCTAGCCCACCAGATTTTGGAGAAGGGCGGCTGGATGCGTTGCAGCGTCACGCCTTTGACTACTTCCTTCACCAAACCAATCCCGCGAATGGCCTTGTGGCTGACAAATCGCAATCGGGCGCCCCTGCGAGCATTGCGGCGGTCGGTTTCGCGCTCGCGGCCTATCCCGTCGGCGTCGAGCGCGCATGGATCACCCGCACCAAGGCGGTGGGTCGAACCCTTGCGGCGTTGCGGTTCTTCTGGACCAGCCCGCAGGGAACAGACGCTGACATGACTGGACACAGAGGCTTCTACTATCACTTTCTCGACATGACCACCGGACGGCGCGCAGGCTTGTGCGAGCTATCAACCGTCGATTCCGGCTTCCTGCTGGCCGGCATGCTCGCCGCCGCGGCGTATTTCGATCGGAACAGCGAAGACGAGCAGGAGATACGGTCGCTCGCCGACGCACTCTACCGGCGGGCGGACTGGCAATGGGCGTGCGACGGCGCCGCGACGCTGAGCCACGGCTGGACACCCGAGGCCGGGTTTCTACCCTACCGCTGGGAAGGCTACGACGAGGCTGCTCTTCTTTACGTCCTCGGCTTGGGCTCGCCAACCCATCCCCTGGCTGAGGAGAGCTACTTGGCGTGGACCTCGACCTACCAGTGGAAGGAAATCTACGGCTATGAATTCATCTATGGCGGCCCGTTCTTCATCCACCAGTACTCGCACATCTGGATAGACTTCCGGGGAATCCAAGATGCGTTCACGCGAGACAAAGGGATCGACTATTTCGAGAACAGCCGCCGCGCCACCTATGTCCAGCTAGAGTACGCGATCCGCAATCCGCTTGAATTTGTGGGCTACGGAGAAAATTTCTGGGGCTTGACCGCGAGCGACGGACCCGGATGGACGACCCGCCGTGTCCAGGGCATCGAACGCGCCTTCTTCGACTATGTCGCGCGCGGCGTACCGTACGGCCCTGATGACGGGACGGTCGCGCCGTGGGCCGTGGTGGCGTCGCTGCCGTTCGCCCCCGAGATCGTGGTGCCGACGATTGTTCATTTTCAGGAAGTCTATCCGCAAGTTGCCGGCGAGTACTGCTTTCGGTGCAGCTTCAATCTGACCTTTCAGAACGAAGCAGATGCCGACGCTGGCTGGACGTCGCCCTATCACTTCGGCATCAACCTCGGTCCTGTGGTACTGATGTGTGAGAATTACAGATCGGATTTACTGTGGCGGCTGATGCGCGCGTGCCCTTACGTGGTCACAGGACTGCGGCGTGCGGGATTCAAGGGCGGTTGGCTGTGACGCTGTTGCGGATTCAGATTGTTGAAGGCGATATTTCGGCGGAGCAAAAAAATGTGTAGGCAGTTGGCGAAGGGCCCCATCGTATTGCGCCGCAACGGCGGGCAGTCTGCGCAGTCGCCAACTCGATCGGGACCGCTGTGGCTTAGGCACGCGGCACTGATGACCATCTGCGGGAGCCATGCAAGAACCGAGACATACGGCTGATCCATCCCTTGCCTGACAATGACGCGCTCCGCGTCCGGTAGTTGCCAGGGAAGTAATTTGTTCCCCCTAAAAAGGGTTTCAGGCGGTGATTTCCACTTTGTGACGGTTTCTGTCTGGAAGCGTTAATCCGGAATCTGCGGCTCTTGATGGATTCAAAGATGGAGGTAGTCGTAAAAGCTGCACGGGATTGAACGGTTCGGAAGGATCTGGCTGCGACCACGATGGAAATGTTTAAGGATTCCCAGAGGTAGGCGCATACTGTTCCATGGCCGGCCGAAGGAACGAACATGCACTCGAGCGATGCCCGAAACAGGAGGGTGCTCCTCCGCCTTCAGCACTTCCATGTTGCTCCAACCGAAAGTACGTCATGACTCTCTCATTTCCCAATAATGCCCGCAGTTATGACGAAACCCACAGGCGCGTTCGCTTTGCCGGATACGATGGGATGTTTGAGGTCAAGTGTTTCGTTACCCTGGATGTTCTCGCCAGGGGATTATCTTTGATAACCCCGGGAGAACGAGAATATCTTGAAGCCTTTGACAAGATGCGGCCAATAATCGTGGACGCTGCGACGCGCGCGTACAACTCCAACCCGCAAGGCGCTATTGTGTTGGGTGTATCGAACTTCAGGTAAATCGTGAACGCCGCGACGTCACACGGCAATCAGCCGCTCATTGATCCCCGCGGACCCCAATGGCTAACAGCGGCGACGCGACATGATGTCGGCCAGAGCCGGCCAGTGGGGCGGAGCATGAAAGGCGGTTCGCCCTACCGCGCGAAGCTGCCGAGGTTTACACAAAGCGATGCGTAGCCGTCGGTTCGAGCTCGTCATTGTCGCCGCCATTTTTTCTTGATGGCCTTGATCGGCCCATCATCGGTCAGGTCTGCGGTCTATCTTGACTCTCGGCGCAACGAGAACACGAAAAGAACAAAAACGGTACCGACGTTGACAATCTGATAATCAGTCCACAGGTTATCCACTGCGTTATACACAGCGGAAAGGAGAAACCGTGCCCACGAGCAACGTCACCGTGCACGACCTTCAGTACTCTGGGCCAGCCGAGACTACGCTGCCGCTGGGTCGTTTCACAATGGCGATTTCACGCCACAATGGACACACCAATCGAAGATTGCCGGCATTTGCGTGAGCAGCTGGCTCTGAGTGAGAACAACGGGGCAAGAAAAGCGAAGCGCTCAGGGTTTTTCGCATAACGAATTCTCGGATGCGACGTGGGCCTATCAACGGCCGGAAATCGTCTTCCTAGACGCATGCCCTCCCTCGCCCTGAAGAGATTCGAACCGTTGTTCTTTCAGCTTCTTTTTAGTACATCAATGGCTAAGAAGGAGTTGCAGGGAGATCAACGCCAGATATGAACCTTTCCATCAAAGTCCTGCCAACGCCTGCTTTAGCTGGTCTTGCACTTCCCCCGCGAGGGAGACGAGGTCCGGATTGTTCACTGCCTGCATCGAGGCGACAGGATCGACGGCAGAGACTTCGATATGGCTTGCATCGACCTGCTGCAGGATGACGTTGCACGGCAGCATCGTGCCGATCCGACGCTCGCGCTGCAGAGCCTTGTAAGCGAAATCCGGATTGCAGGCACCGAGGATCACGTACGGAGGAAACTCCACGTCCAACTTCTTCTTCAACGTCGCCGCGACGTCGATCGTCGTGAGAACGCCGAACCCTTTTGCCGCAAGAGCCGCAGTGACGTGCTCAATCGCCTTATCCATAGGCAGCGCGATGGTCCTGCTGAAGTAATAGCTCATCGAAATCTCCTGAGTGCGCCTCGCTGTCGGCAGGTCAAAAAGCACCACAATCGCCGCCGATCAGATCGTCAGCGACGACCTTTTGCTCATCGGTCAACACGGCGTAGAGACCTTCGGTTACCGGCTTCATCGCTTTCAAGGACTCCAGCATCGCCTCCATGCCTGAAATCCGAGAGTCCATGCGCTCCGTCGCAGTACCCTTCTTCATTGTCTCGATCATGCCCTCATGCAAACCCTGCATGAGTTCGACGCGTCCGGAAACCGCAGACGCGTAGGCGTCCCAGGCCGCCTGTTGCTTCGAAGTTATGTTCAGTTCGCCCTTGAGATAGGCTGTTCGGCCCTCGGTCATTGCACCCATCTTCGGCTGGCGTCCCATTGCGCCGCCAAACCAACCGCCATCGCCCTGGAAGCCCTGGCCCATCCGACCGTGACCCATCATGCCAACGGTTGGGCACCCGCCACCCATCATTCCCATCATGCCTCCTTGGGGCTGAGCGTAGGATGGTGAGGTGAAGGATGCTCCGAGCAAGACCAAGACTGCTGCAGATATGGAGAACCGTGACATGGCGAATATCCTTTCGCACCTCCACACTGGGGTGCTGCCCCTGGATATTGGGCCAATTGGAGCGAGATGGAGCTGATCTCGATCAGCCTGGCAGATGCAAATCGCGCAATGACGCGTCACGTCGGCCGATCAACCGCTACCAATCCAACGGAATGCAGCGCTAACGTGTTTCCCATCAAAGTTGAGCGGCGCTACCCGCAAGCTCGCGGGCATCAGGCACAGACCGATCCCCCGCCATCCCTGAGGACCCTGCCGGAACGCGCCTATTTTTCCGGCCGGAACAGTCCCGCCGTAGTGGAACACATCTGCGCTTAACCGCTTGGTACTGCGACTGGACGGGGCCAGACATCACTTGATTGTGACACCAACCTCACCCAGGCGTCGTATTGCGACAGGAACACCTGTCCGGTCAGCGCTTCGAGGAAAGTGGATTTCTTCAGCCCATCCATAACTGGTCCTTTCAATTCTGACAGGTGCAGTGTGACACCCATCTCGCCGAGCCGATGATTGATAGCCTCAAGGCTTTCAAGCGCGCTGAGGTCAATCTCGTTGATCGCCGAGCACATCAGAATCACATCGTGAATCGAGCCTTCGGCCGCGAGGCGATCATAGACGTAGTCCTCCAGAAACCGCGCATTTGCGAAATAGAGGCTCTCGTCAATGCGGATCGTCAGTAGGCCGGGATCGGTCAAAACCTTGTGGCGGTGGATGTTGCGGAAATGCTGTGTTCCGGGAACCAGGCCGACTTCGGCGATATGCGGGCGCGACGTTCGATAGAGGTGCAGCCCAATGGAGAGAATTACCCCCGCAGAAACGCCTGTCTCAACCCCCATTCCGAGCGTGAAGAGCATGGTTGCCGCAACAGCGATGAAGTCGGGCTTGGAGTAAGACCAGCTCCGCTTCAGGATTGAGAAGTCGACAAGACTCAGGACGGCCACGATGATGGTCGCCGACAGGGTGGCAATGGGCAGAAAGTAAATCAGCGGCGTCAAAGCCAGGGCTGCGATACCGAGCCCGATGGCAGTGAATGCCCCTGCGGCGGGCGTTTCAGCGCCTGCATCGAAATTCACCACCGACCGCGCAAACCCGCCGGTCACAGGGTAACCCCCGGTGAAAGCCGCACCGATGTTGGCCGCGCCCAGACCGATGAGCTCTTGATCCGGATCAATTCGCTGGCGTTTCTTGGCGGCCAGGGTCTGTGCGACCGAAATCGATTCCACAAATCCGATGATCGAGATAAGGAACGCAGGCAGAACAAGCAGGCCGATCAGATCGGGTGAGAACGAAGGCAGCGTCAGCGGCGGCAACCCTTGAGGAACCGCGCCGACGATGCTGACGCCCTGCGCGTCCAACCGAAATCCCCAAACTGCCAACGTGGTCAAAACAACGGCGAAGACCGGCCCTGCCTTTGCGACCATGTCCGCCGGACGAGGACCCAGGCCGAGACGACGCAACAACGGCTTGAACCCCTTACGCACCCAGAACAGAAAGGCGGTTGCAAGCAGGCCAATGGCCAGCGTGACCAAGTTTGTCTCGCCGAGGTTTTCGACAATTGATCCGAGCAGTTCAGGAAGCGTGTCACCGCTTGCGCTGATGCCGAGAACATGCTTGATCTGGCTGGCTGCGATCAGGATGCCGCTTGCCGTGATGAACCCCGCGATCACAGGATGCGACAGGAAGTTCGCGAGAAAGCCGAGCTTGAACAGTCCCAGCGTCAGCAGCATCACGCCGGATAGTCCCGCCAGAGTCAGGGCCGCGATGGCATATCCCATGCTGCCCTGATCGGCGATCGTGCTGATGGCAGCGGCGGTCATGAGCGACACCACGGCCACCGGCCCAACCGCCAACGCCCGACTGGTGCCGAAGATCGCATAAAGGATGATCGGCGCAATCGATGCGTAAAGCCCCGCCTCGGGTGGCAGACCCGCAAGCATGGCGTAGGCCAGAGATTGCGGGATCAGCATGATCGTAACAATGACCGCCGCGAGAAGATCGCCAGAAAACGCCTGACGATCGTAGGTCCGACCCCAACGAAGAATCGGCATGTAGGCGGAAAGCGTTTTGAACGTCATGCTGTTGGACCCTGCGGTGGTTGACCGGCCGCGAGAAGAACCGCTGGTCTTAATTGATGAACATACGGATCAGGCTGCGGTGATCTTCTCAGGTTTTGCCAACCACTCATGGCCGCGCAACATCCCTCGCCAGTAGATCGGCGGCAGTATCATCTCTTTCAGGAGCCATGCGGCGCGGCTGGGCTTTGTACCGTCGATCAGGAACCTGGGGAAGCTGGGAAGCAGTTTGCCGCCATAGCCGAATTCGGCCAGCACGACCTTTCCCTTCTCCACCGTCAGCGGGCACGAGCCGTAGCCGTTGTATTGCGCCGCCGCCGATTTGCCGCCGATATCGGCAATGATGTTCTCGGCCACCACCGGAGCCTGCATGCGCGCCGCCGCCGCCGTCTTGGCATTGGGGGCGTTCATGACATCGCCAAGCGACCAGATGTTGTCAAATGTCTTGTGGCGCAAGGTTGCCTGATCCACATCAACCCAGCCTGCAGAGTCGGCGAGCGGAGAAACACGGATGAAATCGGGCGCGGTCTGGGATGGGCAGACGTGCATCATGTCAAACTCGACCTCGATCCGTTCCCTTGGCGTATCGGGCTTGGCCACGTCGAACCATGCTTTTTTCGCCGGACCGTCCACCGCGACAAGGTTGTGAAAAAAGTTCAGCGATGCGTCATATTTCTGCACGTACTCCATCAATGCGGGAACATATTCCTTGATCCCGAACAACACGCCGCCCGCGTTCATGAACTGTATGTCAATGTTCTTCAGGGCGCCGGAGCGGTGCCAGGCATCGCCCGACAGATAAAGTGCTTTTTGCGGTGCGCCTGCGCATTTGATCGGCATGGGCGGCTGGGTGAACAGAGCGCGGCCGGATTTCAGGCCCTGCACCAGTTCCCATGTGTAGGGGGCAAGGTCGTAGCGATAGTTCGAGGTCACGCCGTTGCGCCCCAGCGTCTGGACAAGTCCCTCGACCCTGTTCCAGTCGAGCTTGAGGCCGGGAACCACAATCAGCCGCCTGTAGCCCACGACCCGACACCCATCAAGGATGACGCTGTTCGTCTTGGGTTCAAAAGCCGCCACGGCCGCCTTGATCCAGTGCACGCCCTTCGGGATCACCGAACCCATAGTACGCACGGTCTTTTCAGGCTTAAAGACGCCCGCGCCAACCATCGTCCATCCCGGCTGGTAGTAATGCACATCGGCCGGATCAATGATGGCGATCTGCAACACCGGCCTGCGAGACATGAGACTTGCCGCGACAGCGATGCCGGCAGCGCCGGCGCCAACGATCACGATGTCGTAGCTGGCATCGGCCTTGTCCGTCGGGGTCTTGCCGCCATTTGCGATGCGACGCACAACGCCGCCCATGTCATAGCCTGCAGCCTTGGTCGCGCCGAGGATTTCGGGGAGGGGGCGCGAACCCGCCTCGGCGAGCGACCAGAGCGTGGCCGACCGCGTGCCGGTGCGGCAGTAGGCGAGAACCGGCCCCGGAAGGGTGCGCAACGCCGTTGCGAAAGCTTGGGTATCGGTATCGGCGACCATGCCTCCGGCAACGGGGATATAGCGCGTCTCAATCCCCACGTTCGTCGCAGCGGCTTCGATTTCGGCATAGCTCGGCTGGTCTGGGCCTTCGCCATCGGGCCGATTGCAGATTATGGCGCGAAACCCGAGGTCATGGGCCTTCGCCACGTCTTCCGGAGTGATCTGCGGACTGACCGATAGTTTCGCCGAGATTTCTTTGGGTTCCATTGGGACCTCCCTGTTCGCGACGTTTAAAGGCCGTTGACCGGCACTTTCAGCATCGGCCGGCCATCCTTGTCCGTCGGCATCTCGCCTGCGCGCATGTTCACCTGCAACGACGGTATGATTAGTCTCGGCATCGATAGGGTGGCATCGCGTTCGGTGCGGAACCTGACAAATTCGTCTTTGGTCTTTCCGGCCCCGACGTGGATATTGTGGGCTTTTTCCGCACCAACGGTGGTCTCCCACTGAATGTCCCGGCCATTGGGGCCGTAGTCGTGGCACATGAAAAGGCGCATCTCGTCCGGCAAGGAGAGCACCTTCTGGATGCTGTCATAGAGCGTCGCGGCATCCCCGCCGGGGAAATCGGCACGGGCCGAGCCGCCATCAGGCATGAAAAGGGTGTCGCCGACAAAAGCCGCATTGCCCATTACATGCACCATGCACGCGGGAGTGTGTCCGGGGGTATAAATCGCCACAGCGGTCATGCCGCCAATCCGATAGGTGTCACCGTCCTTAAGCAGCGCGTCGAACTGACTGCCGTCCCGTTGAAACTCGGTGCCTTCGTTGAAGATCTTGCCAAAGACATCCTGCACCACCAGGATCTTGTCGCCGATGGCGATCTTGCCGCCCAGCTTGCCCTGGATGTAAGGGGCCGCAGACAGGTGATCCGCGTGGACATGGGTCTCGATGATCCATTCCAGCATCAGTTCATGCTTGAGGATATGGGCGATCATCCGGTCTGCGTGGTCATAGGAGATCCGCCCGGCGGCGTAGTCGATGTCCATCACGCTGTCGATCACGGCACAGGAGGACGAATTGGGATCCTTGACCACGTAGCTTATCGTATTGGTGCTGGGGTCGAAAAAGGCTTCGACTTCAGGCTTTACGGACATGTCGATCGGATAATTTGTCACGGAAATCTCCTGTTCATGAGGTGTTATTGGGCACCGGGTGCAGCACGCGAGGCACGAGCATTGTCAAGTGCCATCAGCCCCCTGGCGGCGAAGATCCCCAACAGGAGTGCTGCGACGAATGCGAACACTTCAATACGACCCGTGCCAAGGGCGGGGAGCGCCCCGCCAGGGCAGAAGCCGGCAATGCCCCAGCCAATGCCGAAGAGTGCCGATCCGCCAAGAAGTCGGGCATCGAGGCGCGTGGCGGTGGGCAACTGGAACCGCTCCTCAAGGAGCGGGGCCGGCTTGCGCAGCACGAGCCGGTAGCCGATGAACGTCACTATCAACGCACCGCCCATGACAAAAATCAGGCTGGGATCCCAGGTGCCTGTGAGATCGAAGAAGTTCAGAACCTTGGCCGGGTTGGCCATGCCGGATATTGAGATTCCGACGCCGAAGATCAGACCAATGAGATAGCTGGCAACAAGACGCATTGATCAGACCCCCAGCACATGTCGGACGACAAAGACGGTCAGCCCGGTTGAAATCATGAATGTCGCAGTTGCGGCAATGGACCGGCGCGACAAGCGGGCCATCCCACAGATCCCATGCCCCGAGGTGCATCCGGACGCGAAGGTGACGCCAACGCCGACGATGAATCCGCCCAGAAGGAGCATGGGCAGTGACACCGGAACATCCACGTCCGGCATCTGGCCCGTCAGCGCCAGGATAACAACCGGGCCGCTGACCATTCCCAGAAGTATGGCCAGTCGCCAGGTCCGGTCAGAAGGCGCGGAAGGCAAGAGAACACCCGAAAGTATCCCCGTTGCTCCCATTATGCGTCCAAGGGTCAGCATCAAAAGGACAGTGGCGAGACCGATAAGGGCCCCTCCCCCCATGGACTGCCACGGCGTGAATGCGGTTTCCATGACGGTCATACCTTGCAGGTCTGGATGCCGAGGATGGAATACATGGGACAGGTCCGCATCAGCCCGGTAGCCGTCAGAACAAGCCCTAAGGCTATCGCGCCATACTTTACCGCGACGGCATCAAAGATAGTCATGCTGCTGAACAAGGCAGCGGCGATCAGGGCAACGCCCACGACCAGACGCACGACCCGGTCCACAGTTCCCACATTGATTGTCATTGCCGTACTCCTCGTTTCAGTGCTCAATGTTCCAGGCCACCGGACCTCGGCGCATGGTGACAGTCTCTCATGATGCTAAAATGCTCGGACGGGTATGACATGCTGCGCTCCATTCGACACCAACTTGGATCAGCGTGGATGCGTCTTTCGTCTCGGCGCGGGCCAGCCCGATTGGGGTGTCTGGGCCAGACTGGTCTTACCGAACAGTAGAATGTTCCTGTGTTCCTGACAGGCGCCAAGGATTTTGCAGGTGCGCGGGTCGCGCGAAGCACCTTTGCAAATTGACCGATTGAATCGCCGGGACACTGATCTCGATCAGCATCTGCGAGCGCGATGCTTGTAACCTGTAGCCGTCGCCCAGTCGGGTGTGGCCCTGACAAGAGAACACCTCGTGAGCATTCATATTGGGGACGTCGCGCCCCATTTCACCGCCGACACCACGACTGGACAGATCAGTTTTCACGAGTGGATCGGAAACGACTGGGTGTTCTTTTTTAGCCATCCTGGTGACTTCACTCCGGTTTGCACCACTGAAATCGGTCGCACCGCGCAACTCACTGAAGAGTTCGCCAAGCGTCACGTCAAACCGCTTGGTTTATCCACGGACCGAGTCGAAGACCATCTGACCTGGATCAAGGACATCAACGACACGCAGAGCACGGAGGTGAACTTTCCGATCGTCGCCGATCCAGAAAGAACCGTTGCACGACTTTACGATATGATCCATGCGAACCAAAGCGAGACGGCCGCCGTCCGGTCAGTTTTCATCATCGACCCAAGCAAAAAAATCGCCTGACCATGACCTATCCGATGAGCGTCGGACGCAACTTCGACGAGATCCTGCGCTTGATTGACGCTTTGCAAACCGGCGATGCGAGCCGGATTGCCACACCGGCCAACTGGTTGCCGGGTGGCACCGTCATCATCCCGACCTCGATTAACAACGCCGAAGCCAAGACGCTGTTTCCGCAAGGTTGGACGGAAGTGCGCTCTTATTTACGAACCACAACACTTTGAGCAGCTAACGCAAGGCCACCCTGCGCCGGTTGCTCATCTGACAGCGGCAACCCAATCTTGATCCGAGGTTTCACTCATGTTCGGCGACATCTCCGCAATCGACCTGGCCAGATTCCAGTTCGCCTTCACCATCTCGGCTCACATCATTTTTCCGGCCTTCTCTATCGGCCTGGCGAGTTTTCTTGCGGTGCTGAACGGCCTTTGGCTGTGGCGCAGGGACGAGGTCTATCTCCGGCTCTTCGATTATTGGAAAACGATCTTCGCGGTCGTCTTTGGCATGGGAGTGGTATCGGGCATCGTGATGTCCTACCAGTTCGGAACCAATTGGTCGGTGTTTTCCGATAAGACCGGTCCCGTTCTCGGGCCGCTGATGGGCTATGAGGTCCTATCGGCGTTCTTCCTCGAAGCCGGTTTCCTCGGCATCATGCTTTTCGGGCGAGAACGGGTCGGCGAAAAACTGCATATGGTAGCCACGGCCATCGTTGCCATCGGCACGCTGTTCTCCGCCTTCTGGATCCTCAGCGTCAACAGCTGGATGCAGACTCCGCAGGGTTACTCGATCAACGACGTCGGCCAGTTCATTCCCGAGGACTGGTGGGCGATCATCTTCAATCCATCCTTTCCCTATCGCCTGGTGCATATGGTTTTGGCGGCCTATCTGACGACCGCCTTCGTGGTTGGCGCGGTCGGTGCATGGCACCTGCTGCGCAGCTCCGAAAGCCGGGGTGCGGCGATTATGTTCTCGATGGCTATGTGGATGGCGTTGATCGTCACGCCGGTCCAGATCATCGCCGGTGACATGCATGGCGTTAACACACTGGAATACCAGCCGGCCAAGATCGCTGCGATGGAAGGCCACTACGAGAGTTTCCCCGAGGGCCGGGCGCCGTTGATCCTTTTTGGCCTCCCCGACGATGCAGCAGGCGTGACGCGCTACACGTTGGAGATACCGCTGCTCGGATCTCTCATCCTGACGCATAGCCTCGATACGCCGATCAAGGGCCTGGATGCCTTTCCTGCAGACGAACGCCCCAAATCCGCGATGATTTTCTGGACTTTTCGCATCATGGTTGCCATCGGCTTTGCCATGTTGGGGATCGGCCTATGGTCTGCTTGGGGGCGGTGGAAAGGGCAGTTGTTTGACATGCCGTGGCTGCACCGTGCTGCCGTACTGATGGGACCGTTTGGGTTTCAAGCCGTCCTTTGCGGTTGGATAACCACCGAGGTGGGGCGACAGCCTTTTACAGTCTACGGACTGTTGCGTACGGGAGAGAGCGCAGCGCCGTTGCAGGCCGAAGCTGTCGGCATCTCGCTCATGGCCTTTATTGTGGTCTACTTCCTGGTGTTCGGTTCAGGGACATTCTACGTCCTGCGCCTGATGAGCAAACGCCCGCGAGACCGCATCGATATCGATGAGATCGGCCCCACGCGCACAGCCGGTATCACACCCATCGCCGCCAATCCGACCGCCCCGCATCCTACGCAAGGAGAATAGTCCATGGTCATCGACCTTTCGTTTATCTGGGCCGGGCTGATCGCATTTGCTGTGCTGGCCTATGTGCTGCTCGACGGTTTCGATCTGGGCATCGGCATTCTCTTTCCGTTCCTGAAGAACCGCGACGAGCGCCATCTGGCGATGAATACCATCGCCCCCGTCTGGGACGGCAACGAAACATGGCTGGTGCTGGGCGGCGGCGGATTGTTCGCGGTCTTTCCGCTTGCCTACGCGATCGTCATGCCCGCGCTTTATCCCTTGATCATCGCGATGCTGCTGGGCCTGATCTTTCGCGGCGTGACCTTCGAATTCGTGCACAGGACAAAGCGGATGCAGGGCTTCTGGGAGGTTGGCTTCTGGGCAGGGTCTCTGATCGCCACCATAGCGCAAGGCATGGCGCTCGGTGCACTGGTTCAGGGAATTGTCGTGAACGGGCGAGCGTATGGCGGCGGCAACTGGGATTGGCTGACACCGTTCTCCGGACTGACGGCGCTGGCCGTCGTGGTGGGATACGCCATGCTGGGTGCCACATGGCTGATCCTGAAAACCGAAGGCGAGACGCTTGTCCGCGCCCGACGGTTCGCGATGCCGCTCGGCGTAGCACTGGTTGCATTGATTGGGCTTGTTAGCCTTGCGACCCCCTTCTTGCGGCCTGAATATCTCGCGCGCTGGTTCGGTTGGCCCTCGGGCGCGTGGAGCGCGGTCGTGCCGATCCTGCTCGCTCTTGCGATATGGCAACTTTGGACAGGCCTGCGAAACAAGGACCATCTGCGGCCATTTTTGGCGACGGTGGCGATGTTCGTTCTGTCGTTTGCCGGGCTTGGCGTCAGCTTCTATCCCAACCTGGTCCCACCCGCCCTGACAATCGCAGATGCTGCGGCGCCTGACAGTTCGCTGCTATTTTTGCTGGTCGGCGCGGTCGTCCTGATCCCGATGATTCTGGTCTATACCGGCTACTCCTACTGGGTGTTCCGCGGCAAGGTTCATCCCGGCGACGGCTATCATTGATGCGCCGCTGGCTTTGGTTCGCTGGCCTCTACCTGGCCGGAATTGCGGCGATAGGGACGATTGCATTCCTGATCCGGTCGGCGCTGCTGTAAATTATAGAGGCAGCTTAGAAACAGAGCATAGATTGCTTCATTCACGCGGACTTTCATAGTTTGCGACGATCAGAGGATAAAATGACCGAAAGACCAGACACCGATCTGCCGCTTGAGATCGTCGCAAAGGGGCCAGCGATCGCGGTGCCTTCGAGGCTGCGCTTCCGTGCACGTTATTTGTTGGTGCTTCTGGTGCCAGTCCTGATGTTTTCCGGCGCCGTGATCGGGATGTATTTCCAGCCGCCTGCTTTGCAGAAATTCTACGCACTGACAGGGTTGCAACCCGGCGCAGGATCGACTGCGCCCATCGCGCTTCCGCCGGAGATCATACTTCCAAAAGACATGGCGGAAACCATGCGCGCCTCGGATGTTGTCGGTTTGGCGCGACTGATGCCGCGCGGCGACATATCCTATGTGGCACCTCCCTATGGAGCCGGCGATGCGCGCGTGGCTGAAGTTCTCGTGACCGAAGGGGACGTGGTGACACAAGGCACCATGGTGGCCCGCCTGGACAATCAGGCCCAACTGGAAAGCGCCATATTTCTAGCCGAGGCCAATCTCGCTGTACGGCAGGCAACGTTGGTGCAAATCCGCGCCGCCGTCGAGAACAGTCGCAACGAGGCTCTCGCCAGCCTGGCACAGGCACAATCCGTTGCAGCCGAGGCGACAGCGAGCCTGTCGCGGACCAACGACCTTTCCGCGCACGGCGTGGCAACTCAGTCTGCTCTGGACACGGCAATTGCCGCTGAACGGCAAGCCGCTGCGGCTGTCGAGAAGGCGAAAGCGACGCTTGCCCGCTATCCCGCCGCCGAGGTGGAGGATCAGCCCGATGTCATCGTGGCCAGCCGCAATCTGGAAGCGGCGCAGGCGGAGCTGGCACGGGCTCGAAATGATCTCATTCGCTCTGCCGTTGTCGCGCCGATCAGCGGCACGGTGCTGAACATCCATGCAAGGCCGGGACAAAAGCCACCCACCGAAGGTCTCATGGAAATGGGTGATACCAGCCGAATGATGGCCGAGGCCGAGATTTACCAGGACCGCATCTCGCTCGTCGAGGTAGGTCAACCGGTCGAACTGGTGGCCGCTGCCCTGAACCGCACCCTGCTGGGCCGAGTTGCCACGATTGGACTGACAGTCGGGCGGCAAGGCCTGCTGTCGGACGACACGGCCGCCAACACTGACGCACGGGTGATCCGGGTGATGGTGGAGCTTGACGAGGCTTCCTCCACCATCGCCGCCCGTTTCACCAATCTCGAAGTCATCGCCCGCATCGACACCGATAACTCAGTTCCGGCAAAACCATGAGCCGGCTGCTTCAGGCCTTGTTTGGTCGGCTTCCCATTGGCTGGTTGCAACTGACCCACAACCGTACCCGATTTGCTGCCGCTCTCGCCGGCGTGGCTTTCGCCAATGTGCTTGTCTTTGTGCAATTGGGCATCATGAACTCGATGGCGACCGCCACCTTGAAGCCCTATGGCTTTTTCCAGGCTGACATCATAATTTCCGCATCGGACGCCAACTCGATGACGGAAGGCAGCAACGTCGCGCGGCAATGGATGTATCAGGCCATGGCCGATCCCGAGGTCGTTGCCGGCACAGGGCTTTTCGTGGCCAATGTCTCATGGCAGCGGGCCGACAAGGCGTTGAGCCTGACCACCTATGGCATTAATCCCACGCAGCCTGTTTTCCTGTCACCCGAGATAGCGTCGCGAGCAGCCACGTTGCAATTGCCTAATTCTGGCATTCTCGACCGCTTCACACGAGGCCTGCCGCGCGACGAAGCAGCCGCGATCCGCCCGCAAAGCCCGTTTTCATTCGAGGCCAACGGCATAACGTTGACACTCTATGACACGTTTGCAGGCGGCGGCGGATTTGGCGGCGACGGATTCATGATGGTTTCGGACCAGACATTCCTCTTGCAGTTTCCGGCCCGCAGTTCCGGCGCTCCGGATCATATCCTGCTGCAGGTTGCAGCCGGCGCCGATCCCGATGTGGTGGCCGCCCGGCTTCGCGATCTTGTGTCGGACAAATCCCTTCGTATCCGCAGCTATGCGGATGCTGCAGATGAGGACCTCAGCTATCAGCAGACGAAACGCCCGACCGGGATCATATTCGGTTTCGGCGTGATTATCGGCGTGCTGGTCGGAATCGTCATCGTCTATCAGGTGCTGTCTACCGATGTGGCCGACCATCTGAGCGAATACGCCACCTTCAAAGCCATGGGCTACGGTCAGGGTTTCTTCCTGAGCGTCGTTTTCGAAGAGGCTTTGGTCCTCGGGGTGCTGGGCTTCATCCCAGGGCTTGCGGTGGGCAGTCTGCTGCTTTGGGCCATGGCCAGTGCCACGACCCTGCCATTGGCAATGACCGCCGGCATGGCCGTCACTGTCTTCATCGGCACGGTCGTCGCCTGTTCACTATCCGGAGCGATCGCCACCCGCCGGCTCGTCGCAGCCGACCCCGCCGATCTTTTCTAGGGAGCGTAACATGGCAGAGGATGTTCCCGTCGAGGTGAGCGGCCTGAACCACTGGTTCGGCAGAGGCGAGGCTCGCAAGCAGGCGCTGTTCGATGTGAACCTCAAGGTCTCGGGCGGCTCGCTGACTGTACTGGTCGGGCCTTCCGGCTCCGGCAAGACCACATTGCTGACCCTTGCAGGCTGTTTGCGCGACGTGCAGGAAGGCTCGGTCAGGCTGCTCGGGCAGGAGTTGAAAGGTGCCCAATCGGACCTGCAAAGGACGCTGCGGCGCAGACTGGGATTCATATTTCAGGCACACAACCTGCATGGAAGCCTGACGGCGCTACAGAATGTTTTGATGGGCTTGCAGGTGCATGGTCGGTCTGACCCCCAAATGCAGACAAAGGCAGCCCGGCACACGTTGACGCTTCTGGGTCTTGGCGATCGGATGGACTATCTTCCTGACAACCTCTCGGGTGGCCAGAAGCAGCGCGTCGCGGTCGCCCGCGCACTGGTTGGCAACCCCGACGTGGTTTTTGCCGACGAACCCACGGCAGCCCTTGATCGCGAAAGCGGCGCAACCGTGGTCCAGATGCTCAAGCGGCTGGGGCAAGTGCGGGGGACGACCACGGTCATGGTCACGCATGATAACCGAATTCTTGAACTGGTCGACCGCATCGTGACGCTCGAGGATGGGCGCATCGTGAACGATACGGCGCCATGACAAAGATCTGGTGCCTTCAACTTCCTCGCGGGTATGGATCGGTTCGAAGCTGGCTTTGAAGGATGTCAATCGCCCTGAACCAATATGGTTCCGACAGGGACACGTTATTCGCCTACTTTACGTCCGTCGGCTCGTACTACGCCTTGGACTCGATGCCTTGGCACGACCTTTCTGTCCGCGACTTCATGACGGAGGGCGGTGTCCGGGTCCCTAGAGCTCATCATGAGCTACTCGAGCTCGATAAAGGGATAGTGATGTTCTTCGTTCCGAAGCCACAGCACGCTAACATGCTCATTGCGTACCTGAACCGAATGCTCACTGCGAAAGCCAAGACCAGCTGGCGGATGGAGCAGATCGGTTGATCTAGCGGCAGTCGCCACTTCGATGGTACGCCGCTTTCGGGTTCGTATCGCGCCCCTCTTCAGGAGTTCCTCAACCTCGTCTCTGGATCGCCCGTCGAGCGGTCGTGTTTCATGATAGCTGAGCCGGTTGGTCGTGAGCGTCGGCGTTAACCCGCTGCCCGACCGCTCCCCGTCGTGCGATCAGCACAGCGCTCAGGGCATAGGCGACAATGGTCATGAAGAAGAGTCCGTAAGGAACGTGGGCGGTCAACACTGCAGAAATCTGCACGAGCCGGACGAAAGGCAGATTTTCAAGAATTCCAGCGAAGAGGATGAGAGCGCTCACTAGCGCGACAACGAGGATCACAACACGCACACAAAGGTCGATTTTCAGCTGCAGCGGCGTCTTCCAGAGCTAGGACTTGCGGGCGGCGGCAGTCAATTGGTTGGCATAGCTCTCAGCTGCGACCTTTTGGGCCTTATAAAACGCATCTCCCGCGACACAGAAGCTGCCGGAAAGGAGTAGATCACAGCGCGCTTGTAGACGAGGTCGGATTCCCCACTTAGTAGCGACTCGTCGGTCTCAACCTCGCCACCGATCACCGTTCCGGCGGCCGCGATCTGATCGCCGGTGTGCACGTTCAGAACGTCGCCCCGAACCAGCTCTTCCGGTCGACCACTTTTTCTTGTCCGTCACGAATTACGGTGGCGGTCGGGCGGCTGGTAAGCGCGATCTGATCCAGCCTCCGCTTGGCGAAGGCTTCTTGTGCGGTCCGGATAATAGCATTCGCCATAAAAAGCGGTCCGATGCTGATCTGGACATCGCTGACGCGCCCGAGCGCCATCAACGGGCGCCGATCGTTACAGGATGCCGTTGAAGAGTTTGAAGATAATCGCATGCGCAATATCCAAATACGAACGGCTTGTGACAAAGGCTACCGCGTTGCTCTCACCACGTCCCCGCCGTTCCAACACCTCCCGCTCCGTCAACCCCTGCGGATTTTGCATGGCCGCAATGTCTCCTGAGTCCTGAGCCGACGAAACTAGGCCTTAGCGCTCGGCGGGTGCCCTACGCGCGGTCCTGATATCTCAATCCCGGCTTCCAGCCGATTTCTGCGGCAAGAACCGAGAAAGTCAATCTCCCGGCCCCAATCCGACCGGGATTGAGATCAATACCAAGAATAAGGGAACAATGGCGACAAAACCTGGAGTCCGCTTCATTTAGGTCGCAGCGTATCCCGCGGTTCTGAGAATTGCCGCTGGCGTCACAGCTGGCATGACGGGAAGGAACGATGGATCTCCGGCAGATCGTTAAAGCCGCTCCGCAAGGTTTCTTTCCCTATGCCCAGCCGACTATTAGAATGTTCGGACTGTATGGCGCGCCGGCAATTCAGGATGCCAGCGCGCTTCGAACTTTTCGCCTCAGTGCCAAAACGGTGGGCCACCGGCGCGGCCATGCATGATGCCGGGACCAAAAGCCAGGCCTGGCAAGCTTTCCTGCGCCTTGGCCTTCTGCATCTCATCGAGTGTGGCGACGAGTTCGGACGCCGCCTTTTGTACAGCTTCGAATTGCTTCCGGCCCAACTCGCGGATTTTGGTCATCTGCGCAAAGTGATCCTCCGTAGTGGCCTCCTTGGGATCATTGCCGGCTACCTCGAACGCAGCTGTCATCGCCCCGGTCGCGTCCTTCAGGGCGTGGCGTATTTGCTCCAGGCGGCTTCCTGCTCCGGCTTGATGGCAAGATCGGCCTTGAGAGCATCGACCCGCGCGGGATCGGCGAAGGTCTGCCCACCGCCCATCATTCCGTGCATCATACCGGGGGCCATTCGGCCGCCCATCATCGATCGCATCATTTCGGGACCCATGCCGCCTGGTCCGTGCATGAACATCGGACCGAAGCCGCCGGGGCCATAACCGTTCGATTGCGCGTAGGCCCATCCGCCAGCGATTAACATCGCGGCAAGACCGCCAAAAACAACAGTTCTCTTCTTCATGTCTTTCTCCATCTTGAGGCAACAGTCAGCTTCATTGCTGGGCGCATTCAATCCGGCGGATGTCACTGAACTTTTTCGGCTCCCGCCAATATTGTGACAATCTGTGACGAGAACGGCCGGTGGCACAATCAGGCACAACAATTTCGAGACGAAAGGCGCCGGTCTGGGCTACAAAACTCTCATGAACGCCGTGCCCCACATCCTTTTCGTCGATGACCACCGCGAGATCCGCGATCTGGTATCGCGCGCGCTAGCCCGGGAGGGCTATCGCGTCAGCACGGCAGCCGACGGGCGTGCGATGCGCAAGACGCTGGTTTACGGAGAGCGGCGTCCAGCCATCCAAAAAAACAATCGCGTTTGCTATTCAAAGTTCCCGGGCTCTCCAAGGTACCGGGGACATCCGATAGTTGTTATCGATTAAACGCAACCAAGGCGCTTCATAGGCCCGTCCGAAAGTCGTGAGGGTAGTCAACGCCAGGCCATAGTGGCTCATCCACCACAGTGCGTTGTTTAGGTGCCCGACTCCACTTTGGCTGCGATACCATTGCCTCCTTGCAAAATGTTCGCCGGGGGAGCGTCGCTGCCGCATCAAAGTCAAGCCGCTGACGGTGTTGCCAGCGATCTCGAATCCCCACGGCGTCGATCGGGTCAACTAATATGGAGGGCAGAAACGAAGCCTCCCAATTTCCGGTTCTGGTCAAAAACATGGAGCTGTAGATCGGCCTTCGGCATCCAGACACGGCCCACTTCAACTGCCGCCGAGACAGGCAAAGCGGGGAAAACGTGGATGGATGCCCCTTCTCCATGCGCTGTTTTTATCATATCGAACAGCCGCCGAAGATCACTCCGAAAGCGGGATAGATCGGCGGGGCTGCGCATGATGTCATTATGTGGGGACTTCGCGGTCAACGACCAAATCGAAGTCTCGTCGCCAAGCACTGACGTAACCCGGTCCTGGGAAATGGAAGCACTCAGGGCAAGGATAAGCGCAACGGTAGGACGGATCTCGCCCGGTGTTTCCGTCTTGAACTCGACCGAAGGCGTGTCATTTTGCCATTTCCACGTGGCAGGTTCTCGATGGCGTTGGTGAATCTCGGCGGGCAGAATATCGCAAAGCTGTCTTCCCAATTCTATCAAAAGCGGCTGCGGTGCCAGTGCAAATACGCTTGCATGGGTGATCTGCTGTCGTTCGATCCGGCCCCTGATCTTGTCGGCAAACAGCCGTTGAAGGTTGGTCTGCTGAACCTGCCAATACTGTTCGTCGGTGTCGTCGAGCGAGAGGCCGAGCATTTCGAGATCAATTGTTTCAAATGATGCCGGCGAACGCTCCGGCAGCATCGACGCAAATATGTCCTCTCTCGCCACGAGCGCTTCGTTTTTGCCGATGTTGGCTCCGAAACGGATGACATGAGAAGCGCGATCCGGCTGGATACCACTCGCCAGGCGGACTCTCCGCTCGTGCTCCTCCTTCATAAGGACCAGAAGTTCCTCAGGATGGTCGTCCGGCGCTTCATTGTCGATCAGTCGATGGCACTTGGCGCAGAGAAGCATGAGGTTGGTGATGTCTCTGGCGAGAAGTGCGGATCTTGTCGGATGACCACGGGCTCCTTCAGGCGAGTCGGCAACGATGTGGGCGACAAAGCCAAACATCTTGTCCTCCTTGCCAGAGAGGAGGTCACCAATGAGCTCGCAGTTGCAACCGCGAAACTGGCAACGGCCTGCCGCACGTGCCCACAGCGCGCGCTGGACCTTCTCGGGAATCCTCGATTTTGCCATTCAAACTGCCCTCCGAACTGGTGCGTGCCGCTGCAGCCGGCTCCGACTGACACGCTGCTCCACATCGCGATGCTCTGGATGCTCTCCCCCGCCTCGCCACTCGCCGTCGATCAGCCAATCCTCGAAATAGAAGAGCCAGAGCGACGTCCACGGAATGATGGTCTGATCGAGCCTCATCCAGGGCTGCCACTCATATGTGCGTGGCAAATAGAGACAGAGGCGGGTAGGCTTCTGGTCGTATACATGCGGAAGGTCATTTCCACCGGAGAGCATCAGCAGATCAGGATTGTCGAGAAACACTCTCGGCGAGCGATTGACCGCAAATTCCAACCGAGCATCATAGATGCGCGAAAGCGGCGTGGGTGACGATTTATAGTGCCAGCTGAAATGTCCTGATCCGAGTTCACCATCCCCGACACACAGCGGGCTCTTCGTCAGTAGAAGAAACTGCTGCGCGGGGGTCAGTGGCTTCGGATCGGAAAAACGCATGGCGGCTATCTTCCAAAAAACGTGTTGGCGCGAACGGGGGTGACGGTGGCCGTGGTGATACCTGTCACGAGGCCGATGCGGGGTGCGATGCCAAGAGTGCCCTTCTGACGAGAGGTCGAGATGTCATCGGTAATGGAATCTATTACTGCCTTGGCCGGGGCGGAGCCGAAGGCGTCGCCGAGCTGTCGCTTCAGGCCATCAAGCCCTTCCACATCCTTCAGTCTGCTGATGTCGGCCAGAGCACGGGTATGCCAAGTGAAAAATATCTCGGCGCGCTTGGGATCACCGTTCCACTTTTCGGAGAAATTCTCCCCCTTCGTCGTCTCATTCCAGATGAACCATTGCATCTGGCCATCAACGCGGCACGTCTCGATGAAGTCGGGCATGTGCCGGATGACGTCGAAGAGCAGATCCAGTTCAGACTCGTAGATGAAGGTCCTGACGCAGTACTCGTAACTCTGGGACGCCAACGTCGTCACGAGAACTGAAATCGGCGACAGGGATATATCGATCTCGTTGACGGCGATGAAGACATCCCGGTGGCGCTTGAGTATCTGGACGACCCTCTGCAACAGGCCCTTGAAATGAACCTGCTCCGGAAAGGGTTCAATGTCTGCACGGGCGCGATCCTGAGTATGCAAGCTTTTCGTCACCCGGAAACGCGGCGCAAGCTTCACGCGCTCAAGGAACAATGCCTTGTAGCCCTTCGGATTTGACGGCTTCCAGATCTTGAGTGCCCGATCGGGGACAAGTTCACCGCCCATATGGCAGCTCCGGTTTGGAATGGACGGGGTGATGTCCATATGGAATTCGTTGGCGTAGACAAGCCGCCAGCAGCGCGCCATCTCTACCAGAAGAGGCTTGTAATGGCCGTTGGCTTTCAACCGGTCGCCAATCGCTTTCTTCAGTGCAGCCGGCTCGACCCAATGTCCGAGGTTTGGCGCATGGGCTACCAGATCGACGTCATGTTCATTGCTTCCGATCGGCTTGACGGTCGTCCCGATAGCAGTCGATCCCTGGAGGAAAATTCCCATTGCCTTGAGCAATGGATCCTCCGCATCCGCCAGCCACCCGCCGACCCCATCGTAACGCTCCTTCGCGAGTTCCGCCTGACTCGGTGCAATTTCGAGAGTAGCGCACATCCGATCAAGAGCGCCGATGAGCATTCCGTCCCGCATAACAAGTCGATGATCGTGAAACATGCATTCCTCCTGCGCCCGAAAAGGGATCTGCTCGTAAGATTTGCTCGTCTAATTTCGTACAGCTAAATCGAACGCTTGCCATCGTCAAGCTCTGTGCTATATTTTTGTACAGATTAACCGAACGGCGCGGCACGCAGGTGCACGCGCCTTCAGTGATTCAAGGGAGTAATTCGAACATGTCTTTGGCTGCCAAGCTCAAAGAACTCAGGGGCAAAAACCGTCAATCCCTGCAGGAGGTCGCGGATGCCATTGGAGCGTCCAAGACACATATCTATGATCTGGAGACTGGTCGCAGCACCAACCCCTCAATTGAACTTCTGACCAAGCTCGCCACCCATTTTCGCGTTGCCATCGCGGATCTTGTTGGAGAGAACCCAGAGGGAAAAGACGAAGAGCCTGGTCTTGTTGCGATGTACAGGGATCTCAAATCTCTGGCACCGCAAGACCGTGAAACAATCCAGATGCTGATGGACCGGCTGAAACCCAAGGGAAAGTAAATGGACATCTTGCGGATGGATCTAGCCGACACGGGGTCGCCTGAAGGGCTCGTCAGCCTGATCCTAAAGCATGAACCAAATCTTCCGCTTCCTGTACCGATCGAGGAGTTGGCGCTCCAGCTCGAGATTGAGGAAATTGCCGAGTTGCAAACGGAAGGTTTTGAAGGCGGCTTGATCACCGACACGGTACGGAGCCGCGGAATTATACTCGTCAGAAAGGGGCTGAACCAGCCGCGTCGCCGTTTTACCATTGGCCACGAGCTCGGTCACTTCCTGATTGCCAACCACATCCCGGATAAGGACGGTCAGTTCCTGTGCTCAAGGGAAGATCTCCGGGCACTTTCCGCGAAGGAAGGCAACCGGCGGGCGAAAATGGAAGTCGAAGCGAACCGCTTCTCTTCCCTCATCCTGATGCCGCCCCCGAAACTGCGCGACGCCTTCAAGAAGCATCCCTCGCCAAGCCTTGAACATGTATTCGAGTTGGCGGACCAATTTGATGTCAGCAAAGAAGCCATGGCGCGGGCCTATGCCGAGTATCACCCGGAAGCGTTGGCATTCATTGTCGTCAAGGATGAGAAGGTTGGGCGGGTTTATCACAATCGAAAGCGCTTTCCTTTCGTTGTTGCAAGCCGCAACAAGTCGGTGCCTCAAGGCTCAACGTTTTACCGACGAGACCTCCAGATCGGCATTCCAAGCGAAATCGAAAGCCGGCTTGCCGATCTGTGGATCGACGTACCCCGAGGGCAGCGCGCTCCGACCCTCATCGAACAGGTGTGCCTTCAGAGGAACGGCTTTGCCTTGATCATGCTCTGGCATGAAAGCCCGGAGGAGGAGGATGAAGAAAACGAAGACATGACCACGCGCGACCGCTGGCGTGCCCAACAGGAACGATATCGCAGGGATTGATCTTGATGGAAGGCCATAATTTTGAGCGTCTCAAATCACACATCGTGCCCCTATCGAACTCCATGGCATTCGAGACAGCTCGGCTTGAATGGGACCTGATCGGCGTAGAGATCAGTGAAGAGTTTGATCAATGTCCCTGCGGTCAGGATATTCTCGAACATTGTTATATTCGAAATCGCCTCAATGGCGCGACGACCTACGTCGGCAATGTCTGCATTAACCGCTTCGTTGGAATTGACACGGGGAACCTCTTTGAAGGCCTGAAGCGTATTCAAGCGGATCTCTCCGCCAATGCAAACGACGATCTCATCGAGCACGCCTACCGGATGGGATACCTATTCAACGACAAGGAATATCACTTCCTCAAGCAGACGAGACTTAAACGGAAACTCTCGTCGGCGCAGTCAGCCTGGAAGAAAAAAATTAATCGACGGATTTTGAATCAGACTATCGTACAGCGAAGGGGCGTTCATCAGTCTCGGTGATTTACTGTCGCAATGCATCAGTGGTGCATGTTCAAACAACACGCTCAAAAATGTCTTGCGATTTCGAACGAAATGCACGTGAATATTACCATATCAACAGATTCGATTTTTGCAGCATTGAGGAGTACTATCGGAGATGACGGTGAAACTGACTGATCTACGTGATGACATCGACGCAATAATTCTCGATCTTCGCCGGGAGCGAAACGATGGCGAAATTCCAATTGCTGACGCGCTCGCCCGCATTCGCTCGGAGTTGAATGGCAAGATCTCCGAGGCAGCAGATCAGTTGATCGATCTAACGCTCCGAAAACTGATCCACGATGTGAGCGGCCGGAAGCGCCTCAGCCTGGCGATGGTAGGCCAAACGAGTTTATTCGGCCATTACTCCGGAATACCCGCGATGATAACTACCGGACGTGGTAGGAAGCGGGACACGACAAAAGCGACCTTCCAGGAAGCAGATGCTTGGCTGTCTGCGCGCGAAAAAGAAGATACAGACGTTCGAACAAAAAACGAGAAATTCAAACAAATGGTCGAAGAGCTGCGTCCGTTTATTCAGGCGCCGACTGATACCCTTGAAGATGCCGCGCGTCTCAAATTTAAGCTGCAGACAGTTCACGCAAGTCAACTGTAACCGTTGGATTTCATGCGGTTGGCGTTGGTCATACCACGCCCCATGCCCGAAACCTCCCCCTCCCCGTCATCTCTCTGAGCCCTAGCTCAACAACAATCCGCCGCGCCGCCTGCGGCGTCACCCCGAGCGTCGTCACGACCATACCGGCCGAGACCAGCGGCTTCGCGATGACCAGCTCGACCAGTTCCGGCAATTTCGAAGACGTCCGGCGGCCCGCCAATTTCCGTTCCATTATGGTGCGTGCCAGCGCGAGCCGGTCATGCTCCTTCAGCCCGATCTCTGCGGCTGCAATCAGTCCCTGCGCGATCGCCAGCAGCCGGGTTTCCCGGTCGCGATGCCGGCGGCGATCGACCGGAATGGATTTGAGGCCGAGGTTGATAGCGGCCAGATGTGCATCTGACGTGATGCCAGCCTGCCGCAGGATGGAGGCGCAAAACAGTCGGCCGAGCCAGGGCGCGTGCTGAAGCACGGACAACTCGTTCCAGGCATCGAGAGCGATGATCCCCTGCATCACCGCCGGCATGTCTTGAACCTGCCGCAGCACGCCGCGCCATTCTTCCAGGCGTTCGTCCTCGTCCCAGTCGAGATCGTAGACCAGCGGATCCTTTTCCCGGTCCCGAGCGCTTTTGGCGAGGCCGGGCGTCATCGCTAGTTCGATCGCAGCGTCGGAGCGGGCCAGCACCGCATCGATGGCGGCATAGTCCACGTGCGGAAGGTTCGCGCCAGCATCGCTCTCCTCTCCCTCCCCTACCCCGGCGGCTTCGGCATCCACCGTTGCGCCCTTGTTCTCTATCGCGCTACTGGCACTATCTGATGCTCCAGGCCACGCCTGGCGGAGGCTGCGGAGGCCATCGGGAGTGAGTGCCCAGCCGGGCGGCTGCGCGGCGATGCGGCGGCGGGTTCTCAGGACGTCGCGGGCAATGGTCAGCTCGTGGGTGGGTGTGCGAATATCGCGAGTGGCGTCGTGGAGGACGAGGTCCTCGAGATGGACGAGCTCGCCGTCGATCCACAGCGAGGCGCAGGCATCGGCGAATTGGGTGCGCTCGAGGAAGCCGACTCCGACCGGTGAGCGGGCGATGCGTTCGTCGAGACGAGTCAGCGCGAGCCCGGCGTCGAAAGCCGACCGCATCAGCGCTGTCATGCTGATTTTCGCGATATCATAAGCCATTGAAATCATGGTAAATGATTTCTTATACGAACTCTATATTTAATTTAGGGTTCGCCAGTGGGTATGATTGCGGGTGATGGTTATAACCATCGATAGGTCCCCAGTATCGATAGTCATGTGGTCCACTAGTTGACCAACTCATGAACGCGTCCTATCTTGGCGCAGAACATCAAAATCATGATCGTCCGCCATCTCCGCGACGAGAGACACTGTTCAACGGAGTTTCCCATGAGCGTCACTGTCAAGGTTGCCGAGGCCAAAGCCCATCTCTCAGAACTGCTGGCCCGCGTCGAAGCCGGCGAGGAGGTTATCATTTCCCGCGGCAACGATCCCGTCGCCCGGCTCTCGCGCGTGAAGAAGGACAACGAGCTCTCGGCGCTGATCGCCGAGGTGCGGGCGGCGAGAATGCGGGCAAAGCCGGTGTCCAACGACGAGATCCTCGACTGGAAACGTGAGGGTCAGCGGTTTTGAGCAAATTTATCCTTGATGCGTCGATCGCTGCTGCCTGGCTATTGCCAGAAGAATACAGTGAAGCAGCCGAGCAGCTTATCGCCGGGATCTCCGGCCCCTGCCCGGTGCCCGACCTGTTCTGGCACGAGACGCGCAGCATTTTGATCAGCGCCGAGCGGCGGCAACGGATTGCCGCCGGCCAGGCCCATAACGCGATGGCCCGGCTGCGCCGATTGCCCCTTGAAGACATGGGTGCCGGTCAGGATGGCTCGGTGCTCGAGCTCGCGAGTGCGCACGGGCTAAGCGCCTACGATGCCGCCTACCTCGACCTTGCGGTCCGCCAATCCCTGCCGCTCGCCACCCTCGACCGCAAACTCGCCGGCGCGGCACGCACTGAGAGGATTCAGGTGCTGGGACCATTCGAGAATGAGCATTGATCATGATATAGAGCGGCGCGCGGTGGCACTCGACGCGCTCGATTCCATCCTGCCCTTCGACAGGCGTGACCAACTCGCTGCGCTCCTCACCGACGACGACGTCGCGACGCTCAAACATCTGGCCAGCGAAGGCATGGGCGACAATACGCTGCGCGCGCTTGCCTCCGACCTCGGTTACCTCGAGACCTGGTGCCAGCTCGCCACCGGCAGCCCCCTCCCCTGGCCGGCGCCAGAGAGCCTGCTGCTGAAATTCGTCGCTCATCATCTCTTTGACCCGGGCAAACGCGCCGACGATCCCAGCCACGGCATGCCGGCGGAAGTGGAAGAGGGCCTGCGCGCCCGGCGGCTGCTTCGGGCCAACGGACCGCACGCCCCCGACACGGTGCGGCGCCGGCTGACGAGCTGGTCGATCCTGACCCGTTGGCGCGGCCTCACTGGGACCTTTGATGGCCCTTCGCTCAAGTCCGCTCTGCGCCTTGCCGTTCGCGCCAGCGCTCGTCCGCGGCAACGAAAAAGCAAAAAGGCCGTGACCGGCGACGTCCTGGCCAAGCTGCTGCAGGCCTGTGCCGGCGAACGCTCGATCGACCTGCGCGATCGCGCGCTGCTTCTGATCGCTTTTGCCTCCGGCGGCCGCCGCCGATCAGAAGTGGCGGCTTTGCGTGTCGAGGATCTGACCGACGAGGACCCTGTGCAGGCCGATCCGTTGGATCCTGACTCCCCTCTCCTCCCGTGCCTTTCGATCCGTCTCGGCCGCACCAAGACGACGACGAGTGACGACGACGAACATGTGCTGCTCATCGGACGGCCGGTCATGGCGCTGAAGGGCTGGCTTGGTGAGGCCAGCATCAACGAAGGACCGGTATTCCGGCGCATCGACCAATGGGGAAACATCAATCGGCGCGCGCTCACGCCACAGTCGGTCAACCTCATCCTGAAAAGCCGTTGCAAGCAGGCCGGGCTCGAACCGACACAGTTTTCGGCGCATGGCTTGCGGTCAGGTTATCTGACCGAGGCTGCCAATCGGGGGATTCCCCTCCCCGAGGCTATGCAGCAGTCGCTGCACAAGTCCGTGACGCAGGCGGCTCGCTACTACAACAACGCTGAGCGAAAACAAGATCGCGCGGCCCGGCTGATCACCTGAAAGCGCCGGTCATACCGGCGGGTTCCGGCCAAGAGGCACCGCTGGAGCAGAGCAAACACTGCATGCAGTAAGCTGCAGAATCGCAATGCGCTCAGGCCTGGAGGTTGTCCGCCGACATCTTGCCGGACTTGCGGTCTTTCACCAGCTCATAGGTAATCTTCTGGCCGTCGTTGAGTCCGCGTAGACCAGCTCGCTCTACCGCGGAAATGTGGACGAACACATCGGCAGTTCCGTCATCCGGCTGGATGAAACCGAAGCCTTTTGTTGTGTTGAACCATTTTACTGTACCGGTTGCCAAAGTATCCTCCTTTGATCATCGTCGTGTCGGACGGATAGGCTCGAATGACACTGGTGCGCTCACATTAGTAGACGGTTCCGGCGTCAACGGAAAGTCATGCGAGCTATCGCGTCTATCGCACCGGACCTAAATTCCGGATCTTGGTTGCTTACCTTTGCTGTAAGCACGGTAGATCGGGCGTAATATGGCTGAGCAGTCGTAAAGGCCCGAACGCGTTAATTGCGCCGATGCGCCTAATCCCAGGACAGTTGATCCTTCGGAAGCCGACCACTTGGGTCGTGTACCTGCACTTTATGCGGCAGGTTGGGGCCCCAGTTCCAAAGCACCAGATTTCGATCTCCCTCTTCGGCGCCGGGCGCAAAGCTGGGTACTATAATGCCTGCCGTGCCCCTCGCCTTCAGTCGATCGTATATCGACCAGGATGGGGGTCTCCTTCCTTCCGAAAGCGCGGTGGCCCAACTGCAGGCCATTTCCTCCACCGAAACGGAATTCGGGGCCCGACCAACTTCAGAAGTAAGATCCGCAATGTCATCACAGTCGACATCGTAGGAACAAAGTACACAAGGGTCGATGCGATGGGCAAACCCTTGATTGGCTTCCTTTACCGCCGTCATCACACTGAGGGCGAGATAGAGAGCTGGCACGCCTTTTGGGTTGAACCGCGCGCCTCTTATAGCCGCGCCATCTCCTGAAACCGGTTTGAAAGCCCAGCGTGGATCGTGCGCACGGTAACAATTGCCCACAAACCTCAAGCGAAGCCCCCTAGGGCCATATGATCGAGGTAATCTCGCACCGCCGCGGCCTTGCCGTCTTTTACGAGAGCCTCGGGCGTACGCCCGCCAAAAGCTGGTAGAGGTTGGGCCCGGTACCAAGCCATTGCCTGCTCCTTACCACCGGCCCAATCTGAGACACGACTGATAATCTCCAGCATTTCCCGAAGGCGGCTCTGCGTTTTCGCGCCCAGGCTACGTTCACTTCTATACAGTGTTTCGCGGGCTAGCCCCGCCGTCTCGGCCAACTGGCTCTTAGACATGCCGAAGCCGGTTGCGACCCGTTCCACAGCGATCTTTCCCGAGCGATCCATATAGGACAGCACCAAGGGACCGCTGTGCTCTAAAGATTTCAGAACCTGAGGCATGATCATTCCGCCATATCCAGCAACTAATTTATTGTGCAAAATATATGACTCTATTGACGGCAACGCAAGCGACTACGACAGATTCGCCGGTGTAGCGAGAAGTTTCAAGCCACTGCCCCCCCCCCCAAAGAGCCGTTCGCTAGGCGCTTCGAGCAACCACTGGATTCGCCCGCAACAGAGCCATCAGCACCGGTCCGAGCGAAAACTCCCCTCGCCGCGCCTTGTCCGTCAGATTGCGCAGATATCCGCCGGCCGAGTTGATGTGCCCTGCCCTTTCGAGAATACAGGCCATTGTCGCAGCCGCATTTTCCGGCCCCATCGCCTCGCAGGCGTCCTGGTAGGCGCTTGGACTGACGCCCAGCATCGATCGGACCACCACCGCAGCCGCCATTAGTTCTCGCCAGCTCGAAATAGCCCCATCCGGCCCATACATCGCGATCTCCGGGCAGGCTTGCAGCACCATGCCCAACGGGAACGCCTTGATCGGCTCGCGCTTCGGCTGCGGTTTGACCTCAGGTTTCGCCCCGCGCTCTTTTTCAGAGCTAGGTTCAAGTTCACGGGTGGATTCGGTGTTTGAATTCTGTATGTGACGCTCATTTGGAGCATCATTGGAGCTCATATTTTCTGAATTCATCTGCATTTCCAGCAGATTGAGGACTTCGCTCCGCAATATTTCCATTTCGTCGAGGATTGCGACTAGGTCACCGATGACCGGCGTGCGCGGAATACGACCGACGAGCTCCACATACATCGCCTCTATCGCTCCCCAGTTACCGGAAGCGCCCTCCTCCATCGCAGCGGAGATGAGCTTGCGAACATCTCGGCGGCAGATGGTGAGCGCCTCTTTGGTCCGACGGAACTGCGCGCGATCGGCAGCGACCCGTTGGGCCATCTGCGCGAGTTCTTCAGCACGGGCGAGCAAGGGCGACAGATCGAAGCCATAGGCGTCCTCGACCTCGCCTGCCCGATCCTTCCGGGCGAAGCGTTTGCCGTTGGCGCTATCCTTGCGCACGATCAGGCCAGCGTTGACGAGTGCAGCCAGTTGACGGCGCAGCGTGGCGCTAGCGATCCCATGCGCCCGCACAGAGAGCTGTGCGTTGGACGGGAATACGATCATGGCCCGATCTTGCGCCAGCTCCGCTTCCGGATAGAACGTCAAAAGGGCATCGAGAACGGCGAGCGCGCGATCCTGGATGCCGAGCAGCGCCCTCGCCTCAGAGGCGTCGCGGAACACTTTCCACTTCTCGACTGATTTGCCTGGTTTGATTTCAGCTGAGTTCAGCTGCCTTCTCACCAAGGCAAGTGTCATCGGCCGCCGCCCGAATGGCGTCGTCACACTTCCAACCTGCATTTTCCTTCACCTCTCAGAAGGCAAAAGAAATCTGCTCACCAAAACGATGCCAAAGACTCTTGACGGGGATTCGTGGAAATGCGATTCTCAGATTGCTAGATAGGAGAGAGGCTTCCACGACGGAAACGTTTGGGGGCCTTTTTCTTTTGCGGTTTATCCTCCGAATTAAACCTGTTCCGCCTTAGCGGGGATTCTTCTGCATGAACTGATCGTGCAGAGTTTCGATCTGGGTTGCCACGTACTCCACAAATCCATTGGGAACCGCCTTATTGAAGGCCAGTTTCGAGCCCGATTTTCCGTGGCTAACCTGTCCGAGCACTAGACCGTGCGCAACGAGCTGCACAGCTTCAACGGACAAAAGTGCTGGGTCTCGCTCGCCGGAGAGCGCCTCGAGGACGCGCGCAAAGCGAGCGTTGCTATCACCCCTGCGCGTTTCATCCTTGCCGAGCACCTTCTTGGCAGCTTCAAACGGCGCGGCGTGGGCTGACCATTTCGCTTCGAAATCCACCCATCGACGGCGGCCGACTTCGGGTGCTGGCCCAATTTCCTGAACGACCTCGCGCGGCAAAGCGGTTGCAAGCCGTATCATCTCAGAAACATGCGATTTGCTCGTACTTAGAGATTTGCAGATGATATCGCGACCATAGCCGGCAGCCTCCTGCGATTGGGCGAAGAGGCACCTTTCAATGAATGACAGGTCGTTCCGATTGCTGTTTTCCTCCCCCTGTAGAACGATGGCTTCTTCGTCACTCAGGTCTCTCGCGATCGCCTTGAACTTGATGCCGAGAAGCTTCGCTGCAGCAAGCCGCCGACGGCCGAAGACGATCTGAAACGATTTGACGTTCCCGTCAACTGAGCGCACGAGGCCAGGTGTGCTTTGCCCATGCTCACGCATTGACTGCATCAATTCGGCAAGGTTCCCCGCCTCATAGGCGGAGCCGAAGCGATCGGGGATCGCGGAATCGAGAATGTCTGCCGGCTCGATCTCGATGACCTGGCCGCCGTCTCTCAGCAACCGATCAGCAAGCTCGCTGCGTTCCTGGATCTGGCGCACGCCAGCTGCAACCTTCATCAAATGCGGCGAGGTTGATCGTTGTACTCCGCCCCTGTCAACTGCGCCGTCGAGCTGGCCCAGAACGTTGGCGAAGAGGCCCTTGGAATCTTTCCGGCTCATTCTCTCCCCCAAGCCTTCCAGAACAGGTTTTCCAGTTCCGCATTGGCGGCGTTTATGGATTCGATTGCGCGATCGTAGGTTTTCGGTGCGGAGAATCGCGTCCGCTGCACCTCGTAGAGGCTCTGCTTCCAAGTCAGCGCGTCTGCGACTGCGGTCGACTTAATAACAGAATTCAGCAACAGATCTTCACCAAACACCTGCCGCATCAGCGCTGACATGTTTGCCTGCGGATGATCGTTGGGCTCAAATTTGGTAACAAGAAATTTGGCGAAATCCCATTGAGCGGCTGTTCCGACTTCGTCGAGGATCTGCATATAAGACGCCGCCAGCTCCAGAAACTTCGCAGTGGAATCGACGTCCAGCATATGTGCGGGGACTGGAATGACGACACCCGTCGCTGCCGTGAGCGACGAAAGCGTCAGAAAGTTCAGCGATGGCGCGGAGTCCATGAGGATAAAGTCATAGTTGTCGGCGACCTGCTCGAGCGCCTGAGAAACGCGTAGCAAGAAACCTGTGCCTCCAGCCCGACGCATCTCGAGCGCAACGGCGGTTTCGAATTCGGTCAGTTCAAGGCCGGCGCAGATCACGTCGAAGCCGACGATGTGCGTCTGGTGGATAATCGAACTGGTCGGAATGGGGTCGTCGAAGCGGATGGCGGAATAAAGGGTGTCCCCTCCCCGGTAGTCGAAGTCGGGAAGGTTGCCGTGAAGTGCGGTGAGCGATGCCTGCGGATCAAGATCCACGGCAAGCACACGGTACCCGCGCAGTGCCAGGTAGTGACCTAGGTGAATTGTCGTGGAGGTCTTGCTAGAGCCGCCCTTAAAGTTGGTGACGGCAATGATCTGGCACTGTTCGTCGCCGGTGCGGCGCGGGTTCATCCATCTTTTACGGCCGTTAGACGCAAGTGCGAGACGCAGCTCAAGGACTTGCTCCAGCGTATAAAGGCGTCGACCGTTGGAGATCTCTGGGGACGGTCCCTGCTCCTTGGCGGCAACCTGGCGGATATACGCTTCCGTAACGTCCAAAAGGGCAGCGACCTCCGTCGACGTGAACTTCCGCATACTGCGCCGCGCGTCCGGCGGAAACTGCGCCATGCTCAGATTGTTCAACGCCAGCTCAAGCTTGCTGGAAAAGTTCTCCATGAAGGAGAGGCTGCTGAGATGTCGCGTCATAATGAGAATCCCCGGTGGTCTGTCCCGTCACTTAACCGCTCTTGTGGTTAACGTTTAGATAACAACCACGTAACTACTCAAAAACCCGAAATTTCGGATTTTCTCCGCAACTAAGAGCTACTCCGATTCGGGTGACTCCAGCAAATGGGGTTGTGGATCGCAGCATAGCGGCAAGAGCAGTTTCTATTCGGTTCCCCGCGGGGAACTTTCGCCGCTGTGCGCGGTCTGCGGAAGCGGGCGCGGAATGCGGGGGCGCTTTATCCTGTGCGTCGCGCCCTCGCCCCAAGACGCAGTAGCCAATTTCCAGCTTGGCCATCGTGACCGGTGGATTACGAAGTGGGACGACAAGATTCGCTGCGCCCTATATGACAACCGCGTTCCAAGCGACCCCCTAGATGAGTTCCGTAGTAGCGTCCTAACTCCGCTCAGCGAAGAGCGTCCTGAATGGTTGGAGCTCGATCATTTGCAGTGCCTGGTGATCAGTTGGGACATCCAACTCTGAACCAACCACTTCACGGCCCATGTCTCCACGGGCGCCCTCCGACGGCGTCCGCTAGAGTGAACGGGCGCGGTACATTATAGCGTTGCCTCTATGTGAGCCGTTATGAAGACGCGAATCTTAGAAACAGTCGCCAAGTGTGAGCGCAGCACTTCGGACGATCACGTCGAGCCGATCAGGAGACATTCCGACCGGGAATATGAGGGAGCAATGCACGGCAGATCTATGTCGGGTGGGTTCCTTGGCGGGGAGTGATGAAAGTTCCCCGCGGGGAACAACAAGCTAAATGGCGACACCATCATGTTTGTCCAGTTGCTCGAGCGTCGAAACCAGATGACGGCAGGAAAGCTTCGTGGTCGCTCCGACGCTCGCGTCGCGCGAGAAAGTTGGTCACGGGTATCAGGTTCCCCGCGGGGAACTCGTGCGGCCTCTGGAATCATTCTCAACCGCTTGGGCGACGCAGCGATTCCCTTCACTGCTTTCTCAGCCCACGTTGACATCGCCCCTTACACGCTGAGCCCGCTTGATGCGGATGCGCATTATACCCATCCAGACCCGCTCTTGCTCGCGGGGCCGTCGGTATGGTGTCACTGAACATTTCGGACGCCATGTCAGCGGTCGTGGTCACGAAGCAATTTCGAGCGGGTAGAAGCGCAGTCACTGATTAGATCGGGGAGGTGAGTAAGAGCGAAGTTGATGTTCAGCAGCAGCCAACAGCGTCGCCTCAATAGGTCTTCGACGGCCGCCCGCTAGGTGACGACTGTGGGCAGGGGGAAAGACATTAAGCCGAGACCAACGGTAAACAGTGTTCGAATGGGGGGCGATCGGTTCGTCGTATCATCGTTCAAGGTGGCAGGCCTGCCTTGAGGAGCCCTTGCCGGAAAAGTTCCAGTTGCTCCGGACGCTCCAGCAGCAGCCCTTGGCTGATGAAGTTGTCGATCGAGAAGTCGGGACACAGCCCAAGCAGCAGACGTTTTGCCTTCTCGGTGGCGATAGGATCCCCTGTTTGCGCGTAGCAGGCGACTAGGCGCGCGCAAGTGAATGGGCCTGGGTTCGGTAGTTCTTCTAGGGCGGCAGCGGCTTCCGCATAGCGGCCAGTAAGATAGAGGGCGTTGCCAAGGGCGGCGCTATACCATCGTGGCGGAAACGGATTTAACCGGAAACCTTCCTCGATCCATTCCAGCGCTTCATCGAGCTTGCCGCGTCGGGCCAGTAGGCCGCCCATTTGCACAAGCGTGTTGGCGTCGTTGGGGCTGATAGGCTCGACGATAGTGTCGCTCACCCAACTCAAATTCACGTCGGTTAACGTGGATGAGTGCCAGCAATCGCTGGCAACCGCTCTCGCCCTCGTCAAGGGTTACCGCCCTACGCGCCAGGGCCAGCGCTTCGTCAAGAACGCCGGATGGTGAGTTGGCGTAGCCGTGGAGCGCTATTTTCGCCAACGCGAGGTGGGAAAGTGCCAACCCGAACTGCGGATCTCGCTCCAGTGCTGCGTTGAACATCTCGAACGCTTGTTGATTGTCGTACTTGTCATAGCTGCGCATATGCACAAGGCCGCGCAAATGGTACTCGTAGGCCGCTAGGCTGCTTGTCGGTTTTCGCAGTGCCTGGCGAACATCCTCGCACTCTATGTGTCCCACGAGGGTGGCGACAATCGTCCGAGTTAGTTGATCCTGCACGGCGAATAGATCTTGGACATCTCGGTCGTACCGTTCAGACCACAGCTGCTTTCCGGAAACCGCTTCGACAAGCTGAGCCGCAATCCTTAGTCGCTCGCCTGCGCGCCGAACACTGCCCAGAACAAGATAAGCAACGCCCAACTTCTTGCTGATCTCATTCAGGTCCGAGTGCCGGTCGCGAAAGCGGAATGACGAGGTAGCATTGATGACAGTGAGCGAACGGAACCGCGCTAGTCCGCGTATGATGTCCTCAGTAATCCCGTCGCTGAAAATGTCATGGTGCTCCGATCCGCCCAAATTTTCAAACGGCAGAACAGCAATAGATGTCGCCCTAGCCAGCGAGCCTATCGAGGGACTGGCTGCAGATGCGTTCGCCCAATGCCACACGTGGAGGGGACGGGCTATGTTCTTGAGCGATATCTCGCCGCCGTCGACAAATTCCAAGTCGCGAGCTGACGTAAGCTGTCGGTGAACGAGGTCAGAAATACATATGCCCCCAGGCTCCGCCGCCGCCTCCAGGCGGGCTGCGACGTTTACACCATCGCCAAGAACATCATCACCTTCGACAACCACATCGGCGAGATTGATACCGATGCGCAAGACAAGCGGGAAATCAACACTCTGGTTTTGCCGACGGGCTTCAAGCTTCGATTGAATTGATATCGCACAATCCACCGCCTCCACGGCCGAGCTGAAGACGACCAGGGAGCCGTCTCCCATCAACTTGACAATCCGCCCGCCACGGGCAGCAGCACTGGGTTGAAGCACTGAGGATTGCAGCCGTCTTATAGACTGAACTGTTCGCGTTTCGTTGGCTTCCATGAGGCGCGCATAACCGACGACGTCAGTCGCCATAATGGCCGCCAGCCGCCGTTCAACGCGTTGCTTCGCCATCGCGGTCTCCGCACGAGATAACGGGCTATATTATCGCACTCTCAATTACCGCAAAAGGTGCCGGCTGCAAGCAAGCACCGAGCGACGCGCAATCGCATCGCTGTTCGAATGCAATTGATCAAAAGAACCGGTCTGCGGCGACCAAAGTGGCGGAGCCAAATTCCACTCCGGTCTGCTAATATTATCTACGACTGAAAATCCGATGTGAACGTGGAGCGTGAACGTGGAGCGGAAACGCACGCCCGCGCCCCCGTGAACCAACTCTCCGTCGTCTTGGAAAACGACGCCTACCGCCCTCGAATGTCAGTCGCACAAGCCGCAGGTTGCTCTCCCGCATCTCGCCACCTTTTTCAAAGGCTCGAATTGAGACGGCGCTGATCGCCGCGCGTTCGGCCAGTTCGGCCTGTGTCCAGTCGAGAAGAGCACGAGCAGCGCGGCATTGGGGAGGCTTGAGCATAAAACTTTCTTTTTCCGGAATTAGAATATTAACTCAAAAGTTTTGTCAGCTAACTTGGCGCAACCTATCCGTTAGGCCGTGCGGTTGCAACAATCGCGCGGACAGAGCAAGCCAGGGGCCAACATAGAAATCCGGTTCTTCTCCATCGCCCATGAGCGCTATCTGCTGGCGCTGGAGAAGAACAGCGCACTGCTTGCCCGTAGCGAGATCGGCATCGAGGATCTAAAGGGTGAGAAGATCATCTCGTTCTCGCGGCGGAACCTGTTTTTTACCGAACGCTACTTCGCTGAAGAGTTCGAGTAGCACGATCTGGCAAAGAGCGTCGCCCATACGTGCGACGACACCGTCTCACTGATGTCATGGGTCTCAGCCGGTCTTGGCATCGGCTTTGCGCCGGAATGGACGCTGGATCTTCCCAACCGCAATTTCGAGCTTCGGAAGGTGAGGGGTGTCGACTTCAGGATCGGGCTTGGGGTTGCCAGGTCCTTGACGACATCATCGATATCGCGAGGTCGCTCGTCAGGGAGGGCAGGTGAGGGCAGAACAAACCCGTCGTTCCCGTCTCTGTTCGGGAGAATCGGTTGCATTCAAGCCTAGTCGCCATAGCTGAGTCGCGGCCGATCGCATCGCTCACGGGCAGGATCTTATTGTTCCGACAGTGCAAAAGCGATGGCGACGTCGCGACAACCCACGGGCCTTGAGACAGGAATATCTTTGAGGTGACGAATGCCAACTCTGGCGAACCAAACATTGCTTCGGAAGGATACCCGCCCGGTCGATCCGCGCGGCTGATTGGAGAAGCTACTCGGGGGTCGCGCAAAGACAAGCCGTTTCATCCGCCTCGTGAACATTGGCGGCCGCCGCTGAAGCCGAACGGATCGGCGACGGCACCCACCCGGTGCCGTCAATCTCCGCCTCGGTTTGCGAAGCTCCTCGATCCCTGTAAGAGCAAATAATTCTCAGGCGTCTTCATGATCGCAGGCAGGTTCTTGGCGGTCAGAGCGACATCGAAGCGAGAGTGATATCGTGAGTGTGGGAGCAGTTTTGCAGCAGCAATGAGCACGACACTTGCGCGTGCCACGCGGGGGTTTTTGGCGACCACTACCCGAACGGCGGAGGTGCGCTGAGCGGTTAAGTCTTCAGCAAGGGCTCGATAGGGAACGGAATAATAGCGCCTCTCGCTCTCGACGTGATAATCCAGCCCGGCACGCCGTAAACGCCATTCGGCCCGAGATAGCAAAACTCTATCGCCAATTCGCTCCGAACTATGCGGTCGTTGTCGAGAGCATTCCTGACCGCGTGCGCGCTTCCGTTCCAAGCGGGGCAGGGGTGGTTCAACGATGTGCTGTGCGACAAAGCAATCCCCCAGCGGACAAGCGTATCCGTTTTATCGGTGGCCCCGACGCCTACGAAGCTGCGGACGCAATGTCAGGCGCAACGACCCATGACAGTGCCGGTATAGCCCCCGTCGTGCTCGTCCCTCCGCTTCGCCATCGTCGCTCCAGCGGCGACGGCAAGCACACGATGATCCCCGTCATATGCCTTCCATGCATCACCATTTTGCCGACTGGACGTTCTCCACTCCAGGCGTGAACGCACGCACATTAAGCCGACACGAAAGTCTGATGGACGTCTGAGAAATGGAGGTGTAACGTTGCCCATGGAAGCTGGGCACGCGCGCTTTGTCGCGGCATTTAACCAGTGCTAGAGTCCGGTGAATCAGAGCCGCTTAGAGTTTTGAGGATTCTTGGCCGATGCGACATATCGGCAAGGGGAACAGCATCGACGATCATGGGCTGAGAGACAAACCATTGGATCTCTCGTCTTACGCACTTGAGCCCTTATTGCATAACGGCGAGTTCGTTATCAGCCGCGCGCGGCCTAAAGGGCAAGCGCGAGACCATTGTTCAATACTCGTCTTAAGCCATATTTCAGATCAGCCCTCGCCGAGCCAACTCCGCTTGCTTAAGGGTGAATTTGCGTTGCGAGGTGAGCTTAGCTCGAACTGGGCCCTTTGTCCTATCGACCTTGTGCAGCACGAAGGTCGGATCAGCCTAGTGTATAGTGATCCGATGGCCGAGCCACTACTGCGCCTCCTCAGGCCATTGCACACAGACACCAGCTTCGACGCTAACCAACTGGGGCTATCGATGGAGGTCGGGCGGTACCTAAAGATCGCGTCGAACGTTGCGGCCGCTGTGCGACAGATGCATCAGACGGGCATTATCCACAAGGACATCAAAACAGCACACATATTCGTGAATGAAACAACCGACCAGGTTTGGCTCACCGGCTTTGGCATCGCATCTCGGACAACGCGCGAACGGCAGTCACAGAGGCCGCCGGAGGCACTCGCTGGTACCCTGGCATACATGGCGCCTGAACAGACCGGGCGGATGAATCGCTCCGTTGATTCCAGGAGCGATCTCTATGCGCTGGGTGTCACTCTTTACGAAATGGTCACCGGCTCCTTGCCATTCTCTGCAGCGGACCCAATGGAGTGGGTCCATTGCCACATAGCCCGACAACCAGTTCCTCCCGCTGATCGAGTGAGCGGTCTGCCCGTAGCTATTTCAGCCATTGTTATGAAGCTGCTCGCGAAGACGGCAGGGGAACGTTATCAGACTGCAGCTGGACTGGAGCATGATCTCCGGCGCTGTCTAAACCAACTTGGCGCCCATGGGCGGATCGACGAATTCGTATTGGGCGAGCACGACGTCCCGGATCGCTTGCTTGTGCCCGAGAAGCTCTACGGTCGCGAGGGGGAGGCCGAGGCGCTGCTCCACGCTTTTGAACGTATCGCCGACGGAGCCCCTCCAGAGTTCGTTGTACTGTCGGGCTACTCGGGCATCGGCAAGTCGTCGGTAGTCAACGAACTGCAGCCGGTTCTCATAGCCAACAACGGCCTTTTTGCGGGGGGCAAGTTCGACCAGGTTAAACGCGACATACCCTACGCCACCTTGGCACAAGCGTTTCAAGGCCTAGTTCGAATGCTCCTTGCAAAGAGTGACTCCGACCTCGAGACTTGGTCCGCCGACATTCGGAATGCTTTGGGACAAAATGGGGCGATCGTGGTAGATCTGGTCCCAGAGTTGAAATTCGTCATCGGGGAGCCGCCGACGGGGCCCGAATTCTCGGCTCAAGACGGACAGCGGCAACTCCATCTCGTTTTCCGACGTTTCCTTGCCGTGTTTGCTCGAAAAGAACATCCGCTCGTTCTCTTTCTTGATGATTTGCAGTGGCTCGATGTTGCCACGCTTGAGTTGCTGGAAGATCTGCTAACCCAGCAGGGCACCAAGTACATTCTGTTTGTTGGTGCTTACCGTGACAACGAAGTAACCGCCTCACACCCGCTAATGGCTACATTAAATCGGCTGAAGCGCTCTGGCGTCATCGTGAAGGACATCGGACTCGCACCGCTAACTTTCCAACATACCAATAGCCTCATCGCAGATGCCCTCCGCTCCGACGTCGACCACACTTACTCACTTGCTGAGCTGGTGCATGAGAAGGCCGGCGGTAACCCATTTTTCGTGATCCAGTTCCTTTCTGCTCTGACCGAGGAGAAGCTGCTTATGCTCTCGCCAGATCTCGTCTGGCAATGGAAGTCGGACCGCATCGGTGCGAAAGCGTATAGCGAGAACGTTGTGGCTCTTATGACCAGCAAGCTCAGTCGCTTGCCACACAGGACCTTGCAAGTCCTGCAACTACTGGCTTGCTTCGGGAACAACGTTGATCTGGCGCACCTGGAAATGGTCAACGAAAACGTAGAGCATGACCTTCAGCACGCTCTGCGCACCGAACTGGTGCTTGTCTCAGACGGCTGCTGCCGTTTCGTGCACGACAGGATTCAGGAGGCTGCGTACTCGCTTGTTCCAGAGCCCGAGCGTGCTGAATTACATCTGCGAATTGGACGCCGGTTGGCGACGCGAACTCCGCCGGAACAGCTGGGTGAGAACATCTTCGAGATTGTCGCGCAGTTCAACCAAAGTGGAGACCTGGTCGTATCGGATACGGAGAAGGAACAACTTGCAGAATTCAGCCTCATGGCGGCCAGGCGAGCTAAGTCATCAACCGTTTACTTGTCAGCGCTGGCCTATCTCGAACGTGGACTGACACTTCTATCCAACGATGGATGGCAACGAAGGCCAGAGTTGATGTTTGCGCTCGCGTCGCTTCAAGCTGAATGCGAATTCCTAACTGGGCGCCTAGCCGCCGCAGAAGAAAGGCTGGCATCGCTCTCTACGCTGGCGGCAAATCTGGTCGACCGCGCGAGCATCGCTAGCTTGCGCATCGACCTCTATACCGCGCTCAGTCGCAACGATCGCGCGGTTGAAGTCTGCTTGGAGTATCTTGGAAAGCTTGGGTCAGAGATCCCGGCACATCCAACCGCCGATGCAGCAAGACGTGAGTATGAGCGCACCTGGTCGCTAATTGGTGGTAGCGACATCGAGGACCTTGCCGCCCTGCCTCAAACTCAGGATCCGGAGGTCGTAGCGACAATGCGGGTTCTGGGCCGAAGCCTGAGCCCAGCTCTCTTTACGGATGCCAATCTACTCTCGGTCTTGGTGTGTCAAATGACCAACCTCGGTCTGGAGCACGGCCACGCCGGTCTCTCATGCGACGCATACGTTTGGCTTGGGATGATCGCAGGCCCGCACTTCGGTGACTATCGTGAGGGCTACCGGTTTGGCGCGCTCGGATACGAGCTTCTACAAAGGATGGGGTCGGGTCAGTTCCGAGCGCACATCCTGGAAAGTTTCGCGACCCTGATCATTCCATGGACCAAACACCTGAGAACGGCGCGTGACTTGATGCATAACGCGTTCGACGCTGCCACATCGGTTGGGGATCTCACGACTGCCTCTTATTGCGGGAGCGATATTTTCGGACTCCTGCTGGCAGCCGGCGACCCGCTTGTCGAGATACAGGATGAGTCGGTGCGGGCGCTCGAATTCAGTCGGCAAGTTCGCTTCGACATGATCGCCGACATCACTTCCGCTCAACTTGCGCTTGTTCTGACCCTTCGCGGCCTCACGCCAACATTCGGTAATCTTGATCACGCCAATTTCAATGAGGAAAGTTATGAGCTGAAGTTGAAGGCCGAAAGCACGGTCGCCCTTGTCGCGTGTTGGTATTGGATACGCAAGCTGCAGGCCAGATACTTTGCGGGGGACTTTGCCACCGCCGTCGACGCGTCGTTCAACGCCCAACGACAGCTTTGGACGTCGCCTTCGTTCATCGAAACCGCAGAAGCCCACTTCTATGGTGCCCTTAGCCAGGCTGCAGCGTGTGACCAAACACTCCCAGACTGGCGCGAGCGTTATCTGAAGGCGATTGTGGAGCATCACACGAGGCTTGAGGAATGGGCAGTGCACTGCCCGGAGAATTTCGACTGTCGTGCCACTCTCATCGGCGCGGAGATAGCGCGGCTCGAGGGCCGGCATCTAACCGCACAGCGGCTTTATGAGGCGGCCATCAAGTCGGCACGGAGTAACGCTTTCGTCCACATTGAGGCGCTCGCAAGTGAGCTCGCGGCGCGGTTCCATGATACATCCGGACTGGAAACCATTTCACACTCATACCTGCGGAACGCGCGCCAGTGCTACTTACGTTGGGGCGCTGACGGCAAGGTCCGGCAGCTTGACGGCCTGTTTCCCAATCTGAATTTGGTAGCGTCTGAGCAGGCCCCCTCCACGACGAGCGTCGGGTCGCCAGTTGATCAGCTCGACCTCGCAACTGTTTTGAAGGTTTCGCAAGCGATCTCCAGCGAGATCGTTTTTGACAGCCTTGTCAACACATTGATGCGAATTGCGATGGAACAAGCTGGAGCCGAACGTGCATTGCTCATTCTTATGCGCGACGGGGAGCCAAGGATCGTTGCGGAGGCAACGACTGGTCGGGAGACTATCGTTGTGCAGTTGCACGATGAGCGCCCGACAAGCCACGACTTACCGGAAGGCGTGTTGCAATATTCGCAGCATACGCAGGAATTGGTCATCATAGACGACGCTTCTGTCCAGAACCTTTTCAGCACAGACCCTTACATGGATCAACGGAGGCCTCGATCGATCCTGTGTCTTCCTGTATCGAGTCAAGCAAAGCCCCTTGGGGCACTCTACCTGGAGAATAATTTAACACCTGGCGCGTTCACCCCAGCGCGGACCGCGGTTCTCAAGCTGCTGGCGTCTCAGGCAGCGATCTCGATTGAAAATTCGTATCTCTACCGCGATCTCGCGGAGCGTGAAGCACGAATCCGCCGATTGGTCGACGCCGACATCATCGGGATCTTCATTTGGGAGTTCAACGGAAGAATTCTCGAGGCGAACAACGCGTTCCTGCAGATGCTCGGCTACGACCACGACGATCTAGCGGCGGGCCGGCTGAGTTGGCGTAACCTCCTCCCGCGCGCATGGAATGAAACTGACGATCGCTTGCTTGTCCAACTGAGAGAGCAGCGCACATTGCAGCCATTTGAGTCTGAGTACTTTCACAAGAATGGAACGCCAGTCCCAGTTCTAATCGGCGTGGCAACTTATGGAGGAAGCGACCAAGGCGTAGCGTACGTCCTGGACTTGAGTGAGCGCAAGCAAGCACAGGAAGCTCTCGACGCCGCGCGTAACGAGCTGGCGCATGCAGCGCGAACGATGAGTCTCGGAGTGCTGACCGCCTCCATTGCACACGAAATTAGTCAGCCACTCTCGGGGATCATCACAAACGCAAACACCAGTCTGCGCATGCTTGCGGCTGACCCACCCAACATAGAGGGCGCACGCGAAACGGCAAGACGCACTCTGCGCGACGGCAATCGAGCGTCCGAGGTCATCGCGCGGCTACGCGCGCTCTTCAGCAAAAAGCCGGCCGCCATAGAAGATGTCGACCTTAATATGGCGGCCCGAGCCGTGGTCGAACTTTCCTCTCACGAACTGCAAAAAAATCGGATCGCGCTTGAAATCGAATTGGGCGACCACCTGCCCCTCGTCGCCGGTGATCGTGTGCAGCTTCAGCAAGTCATTCTCAATTTGCTGTTAAATGCCTGCGATGCGCTGAGCGGCGTCAACGATCGGCCGCGGCGGATCACGATCAAAACAGACTTAGATCAAGGCGGAGAAATTCGGCTCACGGTTCAAGACAATGGAGTTGGCATCGACGCAAACACGAGCAACCAGCTCTTCAATGCCTTCTACACAACCAAGGACCATGGAATGGGAATTGGACTGTCGGTTAGTCGCTCAATCATTGAGCGACATGATGGGCGCATTTGGGCAAGCCCGACCGAAGGCCGAGGCGCCCTTTTCACTATCACTCTGCCGGCAGCTCCGCCACAGCGCTACAGCAGTTAATCCATCACCGAATCGACGAGCCTCTTGTCGAATAAATCGCTGAGAAGTACCAGGGTTATGTCCAATCGGCGGTGGAAACGTTGCCCTCTCAAGCCCTTCGGAACCTGTTTTCACACTCCGAAGTGCATTTGAATGTGAGCGCGACGAACACCCCACCTTTCCTTTGCTGACCGAGGCCGAGAGATATGCTCCTTCATCGACAGGAGCGGAACGGAATGGTTGGAGATCGCGCTGATGCCATGCTTGAAGCCATGGATGAAGCCATGGATGAAGCCAGGCATGACGGGGTCTCGGCGAGCCTGGCGGAAACGCCTGGGAAACATCGGCCCCGCTTCAGCCAGCTCGATGCTCAAACCTATGACAGCATGGATTGGCGTGTCGGATTCCTGCTGGGTACCGACTTCGCCGAAAAGCAGTGGCGGCCCGTCATTCGCGGTCATGCCGTTACCGGCGATATCATCGCGCCGATCCGCGAGCTCAGCTACGCCACCGAGCCAGCCACGACGACGGATGCCGATGCTGTCGCTGAAGCGCTCGTCAAGATCCGCGGCTACTTCATGCCAAAGCGCGCAAAGCAGAAGTTCTAAACGGCCGCCTTACAAAGCCCGGCTGTCAACATCCGAGGCCCTTGGGACGTTCGTCGCGCTCACATTTGAATGTGGAATAGAGGGACTTGGATGCGGAGGGGTGGACCACCATAATTACAGACCGCAGCGGGAGGTCAGGTTTACAATCGACGCAACGCCGCGATTGCGCGCGCACTCCATCTGGCACAATGCGTGTCAATTAGGGCTGAGCAGTAGAGTTGCTGAGATTCCGAAAGAACTTCGTGACTAAGAAGCGAGCGACCGCGTGCTTATTTGCCACACGAACTCCCGATCTCGGAAGAATGGCCGGTTTGTTAAGCCTGGCCATCGCTTTCTCCCAAAACCGGTTGACGAAAGTGAAGAAAGGTCACCAAATCCGATGAGGCCGTGACGACAGCAGCATTAATCCAAACATTGCTGACAGCACTGCTTCGATTAAACGCCCGACCCGGGTACTTTCTCTGCCCAATCGCCCGCGATCGCGGCGAGCGTGGCGGCTGGTGCAGCATAAACGGTCTAGCGGATGAGGCGGTCGACTTGTGCCTGAAGGCGAGGGCCAATCAGGAGGATTGCTGGAATGACAATTACGTATGCGATCCCCCACGAACGCAACCACTTCAAAAGAAAACCGCTGGAGAAGCCCAAATTTAAAGAGAGAAGGGTGAACGAAATTATCCCAGTCGTAACAATACCCATCAGCAGGGCGAACGCTATTTTTCGTTTTAATTGCAGATGCATATCTTGTCCTCGATCCAAGGGGCTATGCTTGGCCCTCCATTTTCGAAAGCCAACATCGGTTGTTTCGCTTTAAGTTGGTAGAGCGCACACGCGAGAGGAACCCTCTCACATTTGGCAAGCTGGAACTTGGCCACCTAGGAAGCGGAGGCGCCAGGTTGCTCCAAAATGACTTCGACTGATCGGTCAGGTAGGACCGATCAGTCGCGCCATTCCGGCTGCGATGATGCCACGAGGAACGCTAGACACCATGTCATGCCGGACCAGGTAGGGGCCGTTTCCCTTATCTTCAGGCCACAACGACGCGAAGCGGATCGGCAGCCTCCAGAGCTGCTGCACGATCGGCGCTCGGCGGATAGATCCATGTCGTGTTGATGGTCGTCTTGAGTTTCTTCGCTTCTGCGCCAGTGAGTTTTACCTGACGATCCCACCCTTCGGTGTAAACCGCACCCCACGGACCTAAGTCGAGGCAGGTCACGTACTTTTCCTGGCCGTAAGGGATGGGGGGCACGCCTAGAAGGTCGGCGGCGACGTTGTAACCGGAAGAACGCCCGAGGTTCTGCGCATGCTGGCAGCTCATCATCGTTCGATTGCCCCGATCATCCGTTGCGGCACAGGCGACATCGCCGGTGGCAAAGACGTTCGCGTGGCCGATCACCTTAAGGTTTCGATCCACATGAAGGCGTCCGAAGGAATCCTTATGTGCGTCAATCTGCCCGGTGATCGGATGGGCGCGAGCACCCGCCGTCCAAATCACCGTGGCCGCGTCGATACGCTCCCCGGATTTAAGGGTGACGCCGTTGTGATCAATCTCCAATATCGGGGACAGCAGAAGGGTCTCGACGCCCAATTCCGAGAGTGCCTGCTCGATGACCGGACGCGGTCCGGGGCCAAGGTCCGGTCCGATCGCAGGTGCACGCTCCACAATTACGACGCGGATGTCCGCGTTTCCACCAAGCGCTGCGCGCATGCGATGCGGCATCTCGGCCGCCGTTTCGATGCCAGTGAAGCCGCCACCGGCAACGACGACGGTATTGCGAGCGCGCGTTTCCGGCAGGCGTGCCAATTGGGAAATGTGATCCTCCAGTTCCGCGGCATCGGCAAGCTGATCAACGTTGAAAGCGTGGATGAGACCTCGAATGTCCGGACGATGCAGCACGCTGCCGGTCGCGAGGACAAGTTTGCTGTAGCTAATCGATAATTCGAGCCCGTCTTCATCCGCATACGTTACGGTGTTGGTCTCCGTAGAAATGGACATCGCATGGCCCCGGATGAAACGCACGCCGACGTTTGCGAAGATGTCGGACAGCGGGGCCTTCATCTGGGCTGCATTCTTCTCGTACAGACGTGGACGAATGTGCAACTCAGGCTGGGGGGCAATCACCGCAACCTCCACAGACCCGTCGGCCTTTCCTTGCTGGTCCAGCAGCCGCATGGCGCCGAGAGCAGTCCACATCCCGGCAAAACCGGCGCCAACAATCAGAATTCGTTCACGCATTTTCAATTCCTCAAACAAGTCGTCGCCACTGGCTGGACGAGGTGAAGGCACCGGGCAAATGACAGTTTCGATAAGTCCCCATTGGAGACGGTTAGGCGATGATCCATTGTCGTCGCGTAACTACGATTACTTTACTCGGAGTATTGGTGCAAACGATAATCGAGCGTGAATTTGGAAACGCATTGTCAACAAGCTAGAGACAACAGATGCATTGCAGGAGGCGGGAATTAAGGCTATCTACGACGGTATTTGTCGCTGTTTTGGTGTATTATGGCCCACGTAAGCGCAGGCGTAGAATATGCTCTCCATTGCCTACTGACGCTGGTCGAGGCCGAGGAAATCGGCCAGCCAGCCAGTGCTCGCGATCTCGCCGAGCTACAGAAGATTTCGACCGACTTCGTCGCGAAGCTCTTCACCAAGCTTCAAAAGGCGGGCATCGTCGTCGCCCGAGAAGGTATTGGTGGTGGGTTCGCGCTTGCCCGTCCCGCCAGCAAAATCACGGTGCTAGAAGTTACTGAAGCGATCGACGGACGGAAGGCACTATTCGAATGCAAGCAGATACGCGGTCAGTGCGCCGTGTTTGGCGACCAAACGCCCGCTTGGGCGGAAGACGGCGTTTGCTCCATCCACGCGGTCATGATCGAAGCCGAGAAAAGGGCGAGGGAGGTCATGAGTGGCCACACTTTAGCAAACCTTGCCGCACGGGCGGCCGCAAAGGCCCCTAAGGAACATGCCGAACGTGTCAAGGATTGGCTGTCTGGGCGGACGCCGCAACGCCGCCGTCGGGGCCTTCTCGCAAACGCCGAGTGAGGGAGTGAAATTTGCCGGGCGAGCGGTAGAGACGCGTCGACAGTTGGGGCGGTTCAGCCCATTGGCGCAACGTTTCGGAAGGACCCATCGATATTGGGCCTTGCCGCTGGAAGAATTCGGCTAGGCTTATAGTGGCCGTGCGGCAGGAACAATGTGAGCACTGCCCTGCCGCGTTTTGATCGGTCGCTAACGGATCTGGGAAGAAGGTTACACCCTGGCCGGGCGTAGTGCTTTTGCAGAGTCTACCGCGATCCAGAAGGAAATAGCGAGCAGGCCAAGATCCTTGAGTAGAAACTGGCCCGGAGCGACAGAAATTGCAGGGAAGCTGAGCCCTGGTGCGACAACCCCCGGGGTCGTTAGCATGAAGCTCAACGTCGTCGCGAACAGCCCAGCAGACAGTAGACCTCCGATCAATGAAAAAAGTGGGTTTACAACTCTTGCGGCAATCAGAGCAGCGATTGTCAGCTCAAGAATGCCAAGCGCGTCGGAAAACCCTCTCACACTGAGGATCGAATAGGTCCAGCTCAAAAGAGGGTTGTTTCCAACCAGCCCTGTCAAGCCTTCCGCTTCATATGCGGTAAACTTCATGCCTCCGAACCAAGCATATATGACCACTAGTGACAGGTAGAGGCTTGCAGTGGTGGCGGTGCGACCGGAGCGGTCGGCCAGATCAAGGGCCACATCGATGGGGCGTTTGATCCTCGTATACTCTGCAATTGAGTTTTGTGTGCTCTTCATAGTTTTCTCCTGGAGCGCTGACCGAAATAGGTCTTGTTCGGTTTGCTGTGACGTTATTGCTGCATTGAGAACTCATGAAACAGCCAGTGTTCCAGGCTACCCGGACCGCTCAAGACGGGTCTTGGCGGTGAAGTGGGCATGCGATCGTTCATTCTCGATCGATGGCTACCTGGAACACTGGCACTCCCTGCCAACGTTTCTCAAGACCTCCGGAGAAGGGTCGTCGGCAACGTTCTTATATTCCGCTGCCCATGTATCCCCATAATGTCAATTAAGCGTAAGTAATGTAAGTACATGTAATATTAGATCATTATTTAGCATCTTAAGTTGCAATCTTACTTTTGGCGTAACTAATTGATGCATGATCTACGCCATGTTCAAATTAATATTTTTATTTAGGAAGGGATCGCGTCGTTAAGCGCGGTGGTTTCTTTGGAATGTTTTAGTTTCTCTTACTACACGGAGATACAAATCGCCTCCTTTGCCACACAGCCGAGATACATTTCTGAATAAACAAACCTGGGCGATAGCGCGGCTACGTCGCGCTGTATCAATCAGGAAGGAATGGAAATGAGCCTATCCACTAACTGCCCGGGTTTTATCGATATCCTTGGTCCCCAAATTCGGTTTCTTACCCCATACATCGAAAATCCCAACGCCTATTGTGTGATCGATGCGGTAGTTCCGGCCGGGGTTCAAGTGCCGCTGCATAGCCACGGAGAGCGAGAAACGCTTGTGATTCTGGCCGGGAAGATCGAGGCGTTTAAGGATGACGAATGGCTTTCATATTCCGCCGGTGACGTCCTCGACATCCCTAGTGGCGTCCGACATGCCATTCGAAACTCTTCCGGTGAGCCGGTAAATCTCCTTATGGTGACCTACGAGAGCATGAGGCACTTTTTCCAAAGTGTGGGAGTGGTCGTGGGTAGCGACGAGCGGAAACCGAACGAAGATAGGGTGAGGACGTTTGTGTCCGCCGCGATTGGGAACGGATACTGGCTAGGCTCCGAAGAAGACAATCGCGCTATCGGCTTAGGAGCATAGTCGGTACAGAATGGGCGATAGAATAGCCGGAACGATGTGACTACCTCATTCCGGTCTTGTGTTACATTCCCGCGCGCGGCGCTCCCCGAACCACTCTGGGCACGTCTACTTGTTCGAGAGCCGCGCCGGTCCGATTCACCCGCCCTGTATGCGTCGCACTTACACCAACGGATGATGGTCACCACGGCTGGGCGGAAATATTCTGTCGAGCGGATCGACTTTCAAAATCTCGGGGTAGCTGGCAGGCACGGAGTAAATAAGGAGGCTTGCCGCCAGTGGGTATGGCGCAGCAATGTAGCCAAGGAGATTGTGCTTGAGCTTCTCTTCCGCAGCCGTTGAGGCCGCAAGCGTAGATCTGTGGCGAAGTTTCGCGATCTGCGGAGTGCTTGGGTTTGTGCTCGGCTTCGTCATGAACCGAAGCTCGATTTGCACCGTGACCGCCGCTAATGACCTTGTAATCGCGCGGAAACCCGCAAGGCTCATCGCTTTGTTTGAATGCGCGGTCTGGGCTGCTTTGGTCTATACATTGCTTGAGAAGGCGCCAACGATAAGGGAAGGATGGCTCGACGTCGGCCTTATAATCCCAGCGGCTTTCTTGCTTGGAGTGGGTACCTATGCCAATGGGGCTTGTATTTTTGGCTCCGTAGGTCACCTCGGCGATGGAGATGTCGCCTTCGCCTTCACATTTATAGGCATTCTGGTCGCTATACATGTAGAAGCTTTTTTTGGCCTAATTTCAGATCAGCCAGCCGTGAGTAGTGCGCCGCCTTTAGGCTCACTGCACCTCGCTTTACTGCTGGCGCTGATGCTTCTGCTGAGACTCCTTCTCGGTGGCCATAAGCACCCGGAGTTCAGGCGCCTCTCCTGGTCTATGGCATCTGTCGGAATCACATCGACGGCATTGGCGTCGATCGCCTCAGGGTTCTCGATAACGACATCAGTAGGGTCCACGACGTCGATACCTTATGCCGGTGTCGCAATTTCGCTTTGCATGGTTGTCGGGAGCTTTGTATCGGCACGCATAAAGAGACGTCGTATCATGCTGAATTGGCCCGATTCCGAAACTATGCTGAGGAAGACAGGGAGCGGAATACTAATGGGCTCTGGGGCTCTGCTGATACCAGGAGGCAACGACACATTGCTCTTGGTAGGACTCCCGATGGGCGCGTGGCAAGCGGCGATCGCATATATATTTTTCGTTGCGACAGTGAGCGTTCTGATCGGTGCGCGCCGCACGAAACAGGTATAGAGCGACAGGCTGCTCCGGCCGGAAACAGGGATCGCAAGTCTCTCTGGGATCTCCGGACTTCCCGGATTCGCGACTTTCCCTACACCAAGGAATAATGGACACTTTCGCCTGGGTTGCTCACACTCGGAGCGACGAACGCGAGAGAATTGATCATGCAAATCGATCTGGACCGCGTCCTGAGGTCGTTGCCGTCTATCCTTTGGACGGCGGGGTGCAACGGGGAGGTAGATTTCGCGAGCCAACGCTGGTTCGATTACACGGGCCAGCGCCACGCGGATGCGCTAGGGTCCGCTTGGCAGCAAGCTTTTCATCCACGCGACCTGCATGCATTGCAGGAACGTTGGCAACTTCTGTTAATTTCTGGTACCTCCGGCGAATTTACAGCCCGTGTCCGATCTGTCGACCGCGGTTTCCGTCTCCTTTCAGTTCAGTTTGGTCCGATCCGGGATGATGGAGGCAAAGTTGTAAAATGGTGCGCCTTCGCCAGCGACACCCCCAATTCACTCTGCAGCGAAGACAAGCGCCAAATCGAGCTCTCCAAGCTAGTCGCAAGCATACCGGTACCCGCTATTGTCACTTTGCCGTCTGGAGAGATCGAAACGGCAAATCAGCTGGCGCATGATGACTTCGGTGACGGGTTCGCGGGCTTTAGTCGCTGGGACGCTCCTGCAGACCGCCATTCTGGTGAATCTGAACATGCGCTCGTTGCACGGAACGATGGCTTGCTGAGTAGCTACAACAGCGAAGGACGGTATCGTCGAGGAGATGGAACCTATCGGTGGTTCAATACACTCGGGGTGCCTGTGACCGATAATGAGGGCCATATATCACGTTGGTTGCATTTGCTCATCGACATCGACGAGGGAAAGCTGGCGGGGGACGCGCTTCGTGACTGTCAGCGCGGAGCACGAATGCTTGTGGACTGCATTCCATGTGGGATCGAGGCCCTCTCACCCGACGGCAAAACTGAGTTCGTTAATGCTTATGCCGCGAAATACTTCGGCAAATCAGTTGCGGAGCTGAGACAAACGGGACTTGCTTCCTTCATACACCCCCAAGATCTGCCTCGGGTGCTTGAAGCCGCCACTTTGTCTACAGAAACGGGCGCTCCATTCGACATGGAGTTTCGGTTCCTGCACAGTTCGGGCAACTACCGCTGGTTTCACGTTCGCGGATCTCCACTTAGAGATTCAAGTGGAAATATCGTTCGTTGGTATGCGGTGCACATCGATATCGACGATCAGAAGCGCGCTGAGTATGCACTGCTTCAAAGTGATTTTAACTCCAAGCTTACGGTCAACAACATACCTGCAATGGCGTGGTCCTCTCGCACCGACGGCGCTGCGGACTTCCTGAGCCAATACTATCTTGATTACATCGGCAGTTCGGCGCCAGCGGCCGAGGGATGGCAGTGGGCCTCGGCAGTTCACCCAGACGATCTCCCAAGCCTGATTGAAAAATGGCAGGTCATTATGGCTTCGGGAAGGTCCGGAGAAGCGGAAGCCCGTATTCGCAGATTCGATGGCGAATATCGTTGGTTTCTCTTCCGCGGCTATCCTTTGCGCGATAGCTCGAGCAATATCGTGAAATGGTACGGCGTCAATACCGATATTGATGATCTCAAGCGGGCTGAAGCCAATCTGTCGCGTGAAAAACACTTGCTCGAGATTATCGCATCTGGTTCCCCAGTTCGCGAGGTTTTGACCGCTCTATGCAAATTTGTCGAAGAGAGCACGACGCATTGCTACTGTGACATCCATCCGATCGACTGGAGTGTTCCCGCTATCGAGTACAGTGTCGCACCGTCATTGCCCGCCGAGTACACCGAACCGATTGCCGGGATCTCACTGAGCGGTGACGGCATACCGTGCGCCATCGCCGCGCGGGAAAAAATTCAGGTCGTCGCTGAGGACATGGACTCAGATCCGCGCTGGCAAGACACGCCGGTTCGAATTCATGTTCTGAAGCATGGCCTGAGGTCCGTGTGGAGCACGCCTATTTGTGCCAGGGATGGCCACGTCCTCGGCACGCTTTGCGTCTATCAGCGGCAACCTGCAGTTCCTTCCCCCAAGCACCAGAACATCATCGCGCACGCGACGCACATGGCGAGCATTGCGATTGAGCGGTCCCGGACGGAAGCAGCCTTGCGTCGCAGTGAGACTGTGCTGACCGAGGCACAACAACTCAGTTCCACGGGCAGCTTCTCCTGGCTCGTTGACACTGAGAAAGTGTTCTTTTCTAGAGAACTGTACCGAATTTTCGAGTACGAACAGAACGAGCCGATGACGGTAGCCAAAGTCCGTTCGCGAGTTCATCCAGAAGACCTACCGCTACTTTCGGCGCAGATGGCCCGAGTGCGTGGAGGGCAAAGCTACATTGGATACGAAATCCGGCTGCGAATGCCTGACGGGCGCGTGAAAAACGTAAGAACGTTCGGACGCGTGATTACACACCAAGACGGGCAACTTGAATGTTTGGCCGCGGTGCAGGATACGACGGAGCTTCGCGCTGCCGATGAGGCACTTGGTAGAGCCCGCGCAGAACTGGCGCATGTCTCAAGAGTGAGCAGCCTTGCAGTATTGACGGCGTCGATCGCTCATGAGGTGAATCAACCTCTATCTGGCATTATAACAAATGCTAATACCTGTCTCCGCTTCCTGGCTACTGATCCACCAAATATCGATAGTGCCCGCGAAACCGCGCGCCGTACGATCCGGGACGGTAACAGAGCTGCCGACGTGATTGTGAGGCTGCGAGCACTATTCAGCAACCGCGAAGCAGAATTTGAAGCCGTTGACCTCAACGCGGCGGTCCAAGAAGTCTTGGCACTGTTGCGTGGCGAATTGCAGCGGGGAAATGTTGCGGTGACCACCGATTTGGACACTGGGCTACACCGTGTCCTTGGAGACCGAATTCAGTTGCAGCAGGTAATCATGAACCTAGTGCGAAACGCACTCGATGCAATGGCGAACGTCAGTGATCGTCTGAGGAGACTCTCAATCAAGACGGCACACCTCTCAAACGGCCAGGTGCGGCTTTCCGTCCGAGATTCGGGAGGCGGTTTTGGCCCAGAGGGAAGTGGGAGGATTTTCGATCCATTCTACACCACGAAGAACGACGGCATGGGCATTGGCCTTTCCGTCTGCCGTTCCATCGTTCAGAGGCATAATGGATTCCTCTGGGCAAACGAGAACAGAGAGCATGGCGTGACATTAGCGTTTTCGATACCGGCATATTCTGAAGAAGCCGACGCCCAGACGGGGTGAGTGGCCTCGTTCGCTAGCAACCGCTTCGGGGTGGACAGTCCGTATTGTCCCGCCAAACAAACCTTCAATACAACATCCAGGTCGAACGCGGGCTTATCCACATAAACAATATGATACAAAAAATGCCGGTCGTCGAAACATTGAGCAAACATGCTGAGGCTATCGATTTAGAGCAGGTTGAATAAACCGCTATCGAAATCGAAAGGAAGTGTTCAATGAAGTCACGCAGTTTGCCTGGCCATTCCACTGTGGGTACGAATAACTTGGAAGCGGCGGCGACGTTTTATGACAAGCTGTTTGCTGTTTTTGGCGTAGGGCGTATCCTCGTCCAGCCTGGTAGGGCCGTATACTTCGGAGACAAGGCGCTCGAATTTGGAGTGATAAAGCCGTTCGATGGTCGTGATGCCAAGGTTGGCAATGGTAACATGGTGGCCTTCGAGGCACGCTCACGAGCCCAGGTCCACGAAGTTCATGCGGTGGCAATAGCCAACGGTGGCTCCTGCGAGGGCGTACCCGGTCCGCGTGGAGAGAGTGACGATGGGCCGTATTGCGCGTACTTCCGCGACCCCGAGGGTAACAAGTTCTTGGTATATCGAAAGGGCCCGGACGAAGTATGAATGCACGATCAGTTCGTGATGGAGCCGCTCGGCCAATTTAATGCCGGGCGGCCAGAGTCAATCACGCAGAGGCTGCTGTGGTTGACCCGATCGGTAGCCACACGTGGACTCCTGGAGGGGCATGAAGGCATCCGCCGATAGCAAATTTCCCTCCTTGATTTTCCACTATATGTCGCACAACGGCCATTCCCCGCATCGCAGATTCGACCGAGCAGTATTCCTTTCCACCAGCGCGTGATGAATATTCGCGCTCGTTCCGCTTTGAAACTGATAAGCGGATCATGGGACGGATCGGTTCCGTTAACAGATCGACTCCGGCCGAAATCACAACTTCGCCACCGTTTGGCATCCCGGTCCGCGCGTCAAGAACCAGACTAAGCAGTGCCCGCACCATTAATTGCTGGTCGCAATAGATAGGGGGAAGGTTGCGCGGCACCTCGAACCGCGGGCAGACGTCCGTGGAAAGTGCGCTTCTAAGGGCTGGCTCTAGAGAGGCGAGAAACTGGGCCACATCGATATTCACTGGCCTGAGCTGTCGAGGGTTAGCGTAATCCAGAAGCTGGCGGACCAACAACCGTGACAGAAGCATACAGGCGATACCTAGATCGTAACGTCTTCGCTCCTCAGGAGACGCGAAACTCTCTTTCTGAAGGTCAGTAAACACTTCCACAACAGAAGCGAGGAGGGCGTTCAGATCGACCGCCACAGACTCGATGACACGTCGCTGAGCATGGCCCTCTCTCTTAGCTGGTTTCTTTAATCGATAGCGTATTTTTGCGGCAAGTTTCTCAGCCATATCGGGTTCTCCTCATTTGAGGGCTCGCCTCATGAAAAAGACTGCTCCGGTCTACCAAGCGCCTTAAAATTGTCTTTGGGGTACGAACAGGCAGGTGGTACGGCCATCATCCGCACCGGCAGCCGAGCACCAGTGATATACCCCGTCCGGGCTCTGCTTGATGCGACTATCTTCATAGCTAATCACCTCGCCGGTTTGCACGATCACATATCCCTGGGGATGCTCGGAAACCGCGTGCCCGGTTACCTTCCGACAGTCGTAGCCGGAACAGCAAGCCGAAGGGTAAGACCAGCCGTAGGGTTGCCCAGCGGAGGGCTCGGCATCGTGAGCATTTGCTGCTGCTGAGGTAGTCGACAGAATAGACATGCCAGCAGCAAAGATGTGCAGTGTGCGCCTTGAGCGCCCTGAATATGGGGTCCATGAAGGCAAGTTCATCACTCGACTCCTTCCATGTTATCCAGGCAATAGTCGAGTAATATTAGAGTTTTGACTATTACACAATGGTATAGTCTCGGACGTTAGCAACGAATGGAGCTATGTGTCCATTACCTATACCAATGTACAATGTACTAAATACGTACATTAATATTATATATTCTAGTCGAAGGCGCTTCCGGCGCATAATCAACAGTGTTTACAGAGACCCAGCCGTCGACGCGGTGCCCGTGGCACTGCTTTTCGCGAGGCGGCAATCGCAAATTCGCTCGGAAGTCGACTTACTCGCGCAGTCGCGACCTTGAGCGAGAGGACGCAGGCGGGCCGCTCCTCCCACAGCCTGCGTCCTCACCTTTAGTCCCGGAGGTGAGGGCCGTGGGAGCCGACGCGCGCTGCGCTAGCAATGTAGCGCGCACTAAAGCCGCGAAACTTCGTAAGCTGAGAAACGAAAGGCAACTGTTATGACGCGCACTATGGGTCACACAAAATTGCCGGTGTCGACTGACCAGGCCACCTTGGTTTCGAGCTCCGTCGACGTTTCTGCCTGTCTCGTCGAGCTGGCGGAAATGTTCAGGGCCAGGCTCACGCCAAACGTCAGTTTAGAGGTTGAGACTGATGCACGCATACTGCGTGTAGGGTGTAGAAAGGAAGATCTGCAAATCGCCGTCATGCTACTCTTGCAGAATGCGCGTGAAGCGTTGCCGATGGGAGGACGAATTTCCTTATCTGCGACCTGCAGTGCCAGTCCTTCAGTTAAGGCGGAAGTCGAGATTTCCGTGAGAGATAATGGCATCGGCATGCCTCGTCAGACGTTGATCCAGGCAACCGTTCCCTATTTTACCACGAAATCCAACGGTCTCGGTGGCTTCGGCTTGCCGCTGGTCGAGGAATTCGCCCGATCTGTCGGCGGACGAATTCAACTGGAAAGTGAACCGACTGTAGGTACTCTTGCGAGAATACATCTTCCGATAGCGGGGTAGAAGGGCGTTTCTCCGTCCTGTCGCGTGGCCTATGGGCTTGCGGTGTCCGACATGGCATACGCAGCCGCGCTTTCCAAATGCGTGTCAGAGAGGCTAAAGAGCAGGGGCGAACGGCGCTGTCGGAGGGTTGGCGGCACTAAGGTGGTCACATCTGCGCCGCTCGGTGGCGGTAGGTCTGCTGGGGATTCCACTGACGGCTTACGGTTGAAATTCAGTGAGACGACCAAGCCGCGGTGCACCGCTGGATTGAGGCCATCGCAACATGAGCGACGCGGCTGCTGCTGAGGTCTCGGACCAAGCATTCCGTTGCTCGCGCCACTGCTCCAGGCATGCTGTGCATTAGCCGTCAGCGAATACTTGCCCAAGGAAAACGGGCGGCGAATGCTACATCGAGGCGAGCGTCCGCCCCGAACAGATAGTTACCTCCTTTAGGATAGGAAGAAGAAGCGGAAGCGTTGGACGCAATCCCGGAACAGACATGTGCAGGCGCTTAATCGAAAACAGCCCCGTCGGATTTCGACGGGGCTGATGTAGGTTGACTCATTCCGCGGGTTGAGAGCCTACGCTGACATGCTTCTCGGAAGCGGTCAGTCGTCGCAGGATGATATAGAACACCGGCGTCAGGAATAAGCCGAACAGTGTAACTCCGAGCATCCCGGCAAATACCGTGACCCCAGTTGCAAACCGGACTTCCGCGCCAGCGCCATGTCCAATCAGGAGCGGAACGGAACCAGCAATAAAGGCGACTGACGTCATTATGATTGGCCGCAGTCGCAGTCGGCACGCCTCCAAAGCAGCTTCGATTGCGGACTTACCCTGATGTTCAAGCTCGCGCGCAAACTCCACGATCAAGATTGCGTTCTTGCACGCAAGGCCCATGAGCACGACCAAGCCAACCTGGACGAACACATTGTTGTCACCACCTGTGAGCCAGACGCCAAACAGAGCAGAGAACATGCATACAGGTACGATCAGGATGACCGACAAAGGCAATGTCCAGCTTTCGTACAGAGAGGCCAGCACCATGAACACCAGGAGGGCCGCAATGGGGAAGACAATTGCCGATGAATTGCTCTGACTGACCTGTTGATAGCTGAGGTCGGTCCATTCGAGCTCAATCCCGGCAGGAAGGTTCTCCTTCGCAAGTTCGGTTATCTTCGTGATGACCTGCGAGGACGACAGGATCCGAGGGTCCGAGTCGCCGATAAGGTCGGCGGCCGGAAATCCGTTGTATCGCACTACGGGATCGGGACCGAATGTGGGGATAATGTTGATCATAGACCCGATCGGAACCATTTCCCCCATGCCATTCCGGATCTTCATATTGCCGATACTTTCAGCTTGTTGACGGAACGATGCATCCGCCTGGGCTACTACGCGGTAGACACGTCCGAAGCGGGTGAAGTCGTTGATGTATGCTGACCCTAGATAGGTCTGCAGAGTTTCGAAGAGATCCGTGAGGAGAACGCCTTGGGCCTTTGCCTTCGCGCGATCGATCTTGATCTCGAGTTGAGGGATGTTCGCCTGGTATGACGTGACGGGATAGGTCATTCCCGGGGTCTGGGCGATGACCCCCTGCATCTTGTTAACTGCCTGCTGCAGCGCGGCATAGCCAAGCCCACCTCGGTCTTTCAAATATAGGGAGTATCCAGAACCGTTTCCAAGTCCCTGGATCGGAGGCGGCATAAGAGCATAGGAGAACCCCTCCTTGATGCCGGATAGCTTGCCGTTGAGCTCAGCATTGATTTCTTGGGCCGAACGGTGGCGTTCACTGAACGGCTTGAGAATAACATATGATGCCGTAACGTTCGGCGTGTTGACGAGTTGCAGGGCATTCAGGCCCACATACGAAGAAATGGAAGCCACGCCGTCTACAGAACGCGCAATCTCATCCATCTTGTTCGCAACTTCGTTGGTTCGTCCGAGGGAAGCCCCCTCCGGCAACTTTGCGCCGGTGAAGAGATAGAGCTTGTCTTGCGTGGGAATGAACCCGCCTGGAACAAGTTGGAAGAATGCTGCCGTCGCGCCGAGTAGCAGCATGTAGATAAACATGACCGGACCACGTCGGCCGAAGGACCTCTTGACCGTACGTTCATAGCCTTCGGCTGATTTGTCGAAGAATCGATTGAAGGCGCGGAAGAACCGACCGAAAACTACATCAATGCCGCGAGATAAGCGGTCCTTCGGCGCATGGTGATCGCGAAGAAGCTTCGCTGCGAGGGCAGGCGAAAGCGTCAAGGAGTTGAAGGCTGAGATCACCGTGGAAATTGCGATTGTTACCGCGAACTGCTTGTAGAACTGTCCTGTGACACCCGACAGAAATGTCATGGGGATGAATGCAGCGCAGAGAACCAGACCAATAGCGATAATCGGTCCCGACACCTCCTTCATTGCCGCGTAGGCCGCTTCACGGGGTGATAATCCCTGGGCGATAAAGCGCTCTACGTTCTCAACAACAACGATGGCATCGTCGACCACGATACCGATCGCAAGCACCAGGCCGAAAAGCGTTAGGGTGTTGATCGAAAACCCGAGCAGATAAAGGAAGGCAAACGTGCCGACGATCGATACTGGAACGGCAACGAGAGGGATGACCGAAGCCCGCCACGTCTGCAGAAAGACGATGACGACGAGAACGACCAATACCACCGCTTCGAGCAAGGTACTTTGGACGGCTGCGATAGAATCCCGAACGAAGACCGTGGGATCCCAAGTAGCGCGGTAGATGATGCCCTTTGGAAAGTTCTTGGAGATTTCGTCCAGTTTTTCATACACCGCGCCCGCGACGCCGAGAGCGTTCGCCCCGGGTGAAAGGAAAATGCCCACCATCGCGGCGTTCTGGTTGTCGTCCTTGGTCCGCATAGTGTAGTCGCCGGAACCAAGCTCGATACGGGCGACATCAGACAGCTTTACCATCTGCCCAACGTCGCCGCTCTTCAAGATGATATCGCCAAATTCCTGTTCAGTGTGCAGGCGACCGGCAACATTGATCGAAAGCAGAAAGTCTGTGGTCGTCGGCGAAGGTTCCGCCCCGAGTTGACCTGCTGACACCTGGACGTTCTGTTCGCGAATAGCCTTGAGGACGTCGCCAGCGGTGAGGCCGACGGTTGAGAGCTTGTTCGGATCCAACCAAACACGCATGGCGTAATCACCTGCGCCATAAGCAACCACGTCCCCAATGCCGGTAATGCGTGAGAGTTCATCTTTCACATTGAGGCGGATGAAATTGCGCAAATAGAGTGGGTCGTAAGAGTTGTCTGGCGACGTGATGCTGACATACATCAGCGGGGTCGGCGACTGCTTCTGGGTAGTTACGCCAATCTGCCTAACGGCATCCGGCAACCGACTCAAAGCTTGGCTGACGCGGTTCTGCACGCGGACTGCTGCGGTGTCAGGATCGATGCCCGGCCAGAACGTAACGACGATCTGCAGCGAGCCGTCGGACCCCGCAACGGACTTCATGTACATGATACCTTCAACGCCGTTGATCGCCTCTTCGAGGGGGGTCGCCACGGTTTCAGCGGTCTCTTTCGGGTTCGCGCCGGGGAAGTTCGCTCGGACAACGACGCTCGGGGGTACGACCTCCGGATACTCGCCGACTGGAAGAAACGGTATCGATACCAGCCCAACGAGGAAGATTAAGAGGGACAAGACTATCGCGAGGATTGGCCTGTCGATGAAATAGCGCGAGAAATTCATCTTCTCCTCCTCAATCGATCGTGGATGTCATCGTGACGGCGGACGGGGAAACCGGTGTTCCCGATGCGTAGATTTTCTGAAAACCGGCAACGACGATCTTGTCGTCGGGCTTGAGACCGGCATCGATGACGCGTAGGCCATCAATTAGTCGCCCGACATTGATGTCCTTGCGAACCGCATTGTTGTTCGCATCGAGGATATAGACAAAACGCCTATCCTGATCGGTCAGGATTGCCTTGTCATCGACCAGCAGCACGTGGTTCTCGCTGTTGCGAGCGACTTGGACGCGAGCGTAGAGCCCTGGGGTGAATACCTTTTCCTTGTTGGTCAACACGGCGCGCAAACGGATGCTGCCAGTGGCAGAATCGACTTCGTTGTTGAGGAAGCTGATCTTGGCCGAATGAGGAAAACCTTCCTCGTTCGCGAGACCGACCTTCACCAGCAGATCCGAGATGGACGTCTTCGTGTCGCGCGCTTGGGCCGCATACCGAAGGTAGCTGTGTTCATCGGGATCGAAATCGACATAGACCGTGTCCTGTGAGACCACCGTGGTCAAAAAGGTTTGATCGGCAACGGCCAGATTGCCCTCGGTCAACTTTGCTTCGCCCACCTTGCCGTCGATCGGCGCTCGGACTTCGGTAAATGTCAGGTTTAGTTCAGCGATGTCGCGCGCAGCCTTGGCTTCCAAAACGTCTGCCTGCGCCTGCTCATGGTCGCGGCTCCGATCGTTCGCATCTTCATCCGAGATGAACTTGCTCTTCCGGAGCGCGGCCCCGCGTTCTTTACGGTCTTTCGTGGTAGCAATGAGCGCTTCCGCGCGGGCCAGACGAGCAGACGCACTAAGGAGTGCCGCGCGGTATGGGCGTTGATCGATTGTGAACAGCAAATCGCCGCGTTTAACCTCATCGCCTTCGCGGTAGTTCACCTTGTCGATGTAGCCAGTGACACGGGGGCGGATCTCTACGGAGTCGACGGCAGCTATGCGACCATTGAACTCGTCCCAGATATGGATCTTCTTCTCGAACACTGGGGCAACGTCGACTGCCGTGGGAACAGGGGCCTGCGGCTCCGACCTCGCATCCGTGCATGAAGACAGCGCTGCTCCGCTTGCGGTGAGGAGGAGCAGAAAAGCCAGTCTCTTTGTCCACACGGTAGCGTCGATGGAGTGCGGCCAGAATGCGATAGAACGGGTGCCGCTCGCACTGTCGAGGGGACGCAAATGTCCCACGCGACGGTCGTCAGCAAAAACGGATGTCTTGAACAGGGGCATTGGTGTTGTCTCCTATGAAACATTTGCTTTCAGCGTCGCTAATATGAAGCGAGCATGGAGCAACAAAAAGCACCAAGAACGTCCAATTTCACTGTACTGCGTCTCTGCGAGCCATGGGCAATGCCCTGGCGTTGGCGATCGCGAAGTCAACGAGCCCGTGAGGGAGGACCCTCCGCGTCCCCTGTGGCGCCACGGTCAGTCAGTTGCTCATTTTATCGATGACTGCAGCGGGAGGGCAATTATACAACAGTCGCGGTCAGCGCTTTGTCGATAAGACGTCGGATGCGCTCGCAATAGGAGTCGACCGTGTTGGCATTAACGCTTGGTGCGCCGAGAAGGAGACCGCTTCCACCTGAACCTGGTGTTGCGAACCAAGGCGAGAGTGGAGCCGGTGCCATCCCAAATCTCAGCGCTGAGCGAGCAATATCCGCGTCAGGCGCGCCTTCCGGCAATTGGACGACAACTGCCAGTCCGGCAGGCGAAGCCACTAACCTGATTTTCTCAAGGGCATCGACGAGGCGCGCTCGTTTTTCCGCATAGTCACGCCTGACCTTCCTTAAATGGCGCAGGTAGTGACCATCCTGGATAAAGTCGCACACCGATTGTTGTACGGATGGTCCGGGCGCGGGCCAATTATAGATCGCCGCCTCCGCAAAACGTGCGACAAGGGACATAGGAACGACGATGAACCCTAGCCGGAGCGACGGGCTGATCGTTTTGCTAAAAGTCCCGATATGGATTACGCGCTCTGGATCAAGTGAGGCGAGCGCTGGAGAAGCTCGTCCCTCCAACTGCATTTCGCCCAGATAATCATCCTCGATAATCCAGGCACCTGATCGCTGCGCCCATTGGATTAACTCGACGCGACGGTCGAGCGACATTGTCATTCCAAGCGGAGCCTGTTGACCAGGGGTCGTCAACACCAAGGCCGCGTGTGGCGCAGTTTCGATGCCGTGCGAGACGTCGATGCCGCCACCATCAACTCGGATGGGGCACGGCACTACACCGGCGAGCTCGAGAGCGCGCCGGGATATCGGGTAGCTCGGATTCTCGACCCATCCAGTTTGTCCGGCCAAGTTTAGTACGCGTAGGACAAACGCGAGACCTCCGGCGAAACCTTGAGTGATGAAGACTTGCGAATGCTCGCAGCGAATTGCGCGTGCCAGCGCAAGATAAGCAGCAATCTGGGACCGGAAAACAAAGTCACCACGTGGATCAGGGTAGGTCGGCGCGGATGCACTTTCCTTTCGAATGGCCCGAACCCTCAGCTTTGAGAACAGTTTCGCTGGAAATGTGTCGGGCGCAGGTATGCCCATCTGGAACATCACCGAGCCTGCGGCTAGTTGATGATAGAAGTCTGGTAGGGAACTACCGTCATCGCGGGTAGTGGGAGCTTTCGGCCCGCTTAACCTTTTGGCAACCCGCGTACCGGTTGACGGTGAGGCCACCACAACTTGTTCATCACTCAGCCGTTCATAGGCGGCTTTCACCGTTCCGCGCGCGACGCCGAGCTGCGACGCAAGATCGTTCCAAGATGGCAGCCTAGCGTCTGGTTCCAGAACGCCGTTTTCAATGGCGTCGAGAATGCCGATGCGTATCTGCTCGGCGAGTGGCTTCCGGCTCTGTGGATCAATTTGCAGATTCAGTTTAGTGGTCATGGCTGCAGTACAATCATTTTGGTGAATGTCGGTGCTATCGACCGCACTGTTGCAATGTCATTCCTAGTAAAAAGCAACATACCACACCGCTGTCGCAAAGCTTGCATATGCGATCGTTGAAAGGAAGGTCCAGTGGCTAAGCGTCTTGACTATACCAAAATCGCTCCCGGAGGCGTTAAGGCGCTTGGAGGAGTCTACGGCTACATCATGGAGTCCGGACTCGAAGAGGAATTGGTCGAATGGGTTTACCTACGGGTCAGCCAGATCAATCGCTGCGCATCCTGTATTGATATGAGTGCCGCTGATCTCGTGATCAGGGGGGTTGCTGTCGAAAAACTAGCACTCCTCCCAGTTTGGCGTGAGTCGTCATCTGTGTTTACCGATCGAGAGCAGGCAGCGCTCGCGTGGGCCGAAACAGTGACCATGGTCGCCGAGACCGCGATCCCGGATAAGGCCTACTTGGCGGCAAGATCGATGTTTTCCGAGAAGGAGATTGTGGATCTCACCATCGCGATCGGCCTTATGAACACGTACAATCGCCTTGGCATAGGTTTCCTTCGCAGCCCGTAACCATCACGTCGGATGGCGGTCGCGCTCCTCCGATGGATGGTGAAAGGCGAGATGGGTAAGGCCGACTACCCGAGGCTGATTGGCTTGAAGCGAGACGGCACCCTTACCCTGGTACACTCGTTTCTGCGTTTTTCGGTGCTACAGCGCCAAGCTTGCAGCGAATACTCAGTTCAAGCGGAAGGATAAAGTTTATGCCCGTGATAGGGCCGGACTTTTCGCATATGGGCGATCACCATCAGGGCCGATTTCGGCCAGGACGAGGCAGGTGGTGGCCGCCCGTATTCTCCGGGGAGTATTGGTGTTGGTGACCGAAGCTCGGTGGCACCCCATCTTTGGCGCAGGATCCTTGGCTTTGCGGCGAAGATAAACTGAGGTTCGCGAACCGCTCAGGCTTCTTTGGAGAAGCTAGCGAGTCTGCTGAGGCGCAAGCCTCGGTTGGCTCGCTTTCTTTTCTGCCGAAACAGGTGCGTCTACGGAAGGCAATTGGAATGATCATTGAGCTGGGGCACTACGCGCTCGTTTTGGCTTTGGCGACCTCAGTAATTCAAGCGATCTTACCATTGGCGGGTGCAGGCTTAGCTGAGCGTGGGTTGATTAAGCTGGCGTCGACTTGCGCAGTTGTAGCTGCAGCTCTCACGAGCTTTTCCTTTGCGACATTGGCAATTGCTTACGTGACGTCCGATTTCTCTGTACGAAACGTATGGGAGAATTCTCATTCCCAAGTTCCCTTGATTTACCGGCTATCGGGTATCTGGGGAAACCACGAAGGCTCGATGCTATTGTGGTTGCTCGTTCAAGTACTCTGTGCCGCCTCGGTTGCAATTTTCGGCCGCACCCTTCGAGAATCGTTTAGGGCGATCGTACCTGCGGTTCAGGCTTGGTTGTCGGCGGCAGTCGCACTCTTCGTTATCTTGACCTCTAATCCCTTCGCACGGCTGCTCCCGGCGCCGGGCGAGGGCAAGGATCTAAATCCCGTTCTTCAGGATGTCGGCCTCGCAATCCATCCGCCGCTGCTCTATCTCGGCTATGTCGGTTTCTCCGTCTGCTTCTCCTTTGCCATCGCGGCCTTGATCGAGGGCCGCATCGACGCCGCCTGGGCGCGCTGGGTCCGTCCCTGGACACTTGCCGCCTGGACCTTCCTCACCGTCGGAATAGCTACGGGTTCTTATTGGGCCTACTACGAGCTCGGCTGGGGCGGCTGGTGGTTCTGGGATCCGGTCGAAAACGCCTCCTTCATGCCCTGGCTTGCGGGGACGGCGCTCTTGCATTCGGCGCTGGTCATGGAAAAGCGCGAGGCGCTGAAGATCTGGACCGTGCTGCTTGCGATCATGACCTTCTCGCTGTCGCTGCTCGGCACGTTCCTCGTGCGTTCGGGCGTGCTGACCTCGGTTCACGCCTTCGCCACCGACCCGACGCGCGGCATCTTCATCCTCGCCATTCTCGTCTTCTTCATCGGCGGCGCCTTCACGCTCTTCGCCCTGCGCGTCTCGCGCCTGAAAGCCGGTGGTATTTTTGCGCCGATTTCGCGCGAGGGTTCGCTGGTCTTCAACAACCTCATCCTGACGACGGCGACCGCGACGGTCCTGACCGGCACGCTCTATCCGCTGGTGCTCGAAGCACTGACCGGTGACAAGATCTCCGTCGGCCCACCCTTCTTCAACATGACCTTCGGGCTGTTGATGCTGCCGCTGCTCTTTACAGTGCCTTTCGGCCCGCTGCTTGCCTGGAAGCGCGGCGATATCGCAGGCGTCGCCCAGCGGCTCTTCGCAGCGGTCGCCATAGGCCTGCTCTTCGGTGTCGCCTATTATTACGTGATGAATGGCGGCCCGGTGCTTGCACTCTTCGGCATCGCACTTGGCGTCTATCTGATCGCCGGTTCGCTGACCGATCTGGCGCTGCGTTCCGGCCTCGGCAAAGTCGCAGTCAACGTCGCCTGGAGGCGCTTCTCCGGCCTGCCGCGTTCTGCCTTCGGCGCGGCGCTTGCGCATATCGGCCTCGGCGTCACCCTGATCGGCATCGTCGCCGTCACGGCCTTCGAGACCGAAACTGTGGTCGAGATGAAGCCGGGCATGACGGTGTATGCCGCTGGCTACACCCTGCGCTTCGACGGCATGCGCAATGGCAGCGGCCCGAACTATTCCGAGGAGTCCGGCCACTTCACCATCGGCCGCGGCAGCGTTGCGATTGACGAGGTCTGGTCTTCGAAGCGTCTCTACCAGGCGCGCCGCATGCCGACGACCGAGGCGGGCATTCGCACCTTCGGCTTAAGCCAGCTCTACGTCTCGCTCGGCGATCAGATCAGCGAAGGTGGCATCGTCGTGCGCATCTGGTGGAAGCCGATGATCCTGTGCATCTGGGGCGGCACCCTGTTCATGATGGCGGGTGGTTTCGTCTCCTTGAGCGACCGCCGCCTGCGCGTCGGCGCGCCGACGCGGGCAAAGCGGCCGAAGGCGATGCCGGTGGGATCTGCGCAGTGACCGAGTATCTGCACTGGGAGACATTTGCGAGCAGGCAACATGCCCAGTTGCTCGGCGGAGCATTTATCGATGCCCATCCCCACCAGAAGCTGGCGAAACGCCTGCGGGCGAGCAAAGCGCACATCCCGCAGGCGTTAGCCGGACCATTTATTTTACAGTTGCAGCTTGCGGGACATTCCTGAAGCTGATGGCCATTCGGTTGTAGCTGTTCATGAGGCCAATAGCGATTGTGAGATCGACGAGTTCGCGTTCGCTGAAAACTGTTTTTGCTTCATCGTAAGAGCTGTCCGGAACCCCAGTCTCGGCGACGCGCGTAACCGTTTCCGCCCACGCGAGGGCGGCACGCTCGCGTTCATCGAAAAGATTTCCGGCCTCCCGCCACGCTTGCAACAGCGCGATCTTCTCGATTTGCTGCCCCTTTTTCAGGAGATCTCGCGTGTGCATATCGAGACAAAACGCGCAGTTGTTGATCTGTGAAACGCGGAGGTAAACCAGCTCGACTAAGACCGGCGGGAGTCCGCTCTGCACAACGTAGCCGTAGACGCCGCCTAAGGCTTTGACACCGGCAGGAGCGATTTGATTATAGTCAAGACGTGCTGACATCAGCTATTCCTTGGTCTTGGTTGGGGTGGTCAGTTCATGTTCGTCCGTGTCTACGACAAAGACCGCCAAGAGCTTGGCGGGCTTCGTCTTGCTCGCGTTGCGGCTTACGGGGTGACTGGCGCCAGGGGTTTCATAAAAGCTCTCGCCGGGTCCGTAGATCTTCTTGGCGCCATCATTGACCTGAGATTCGATCTCTCCTGACAGCACATACGCAAAAATAAATGCAGACTCGGCGTGAACATGTGGCGGGGACGCCGCGCCCGGCGCGTACTCGACTACGACTGCGCGTACCGATTTACCGGGAATGTTTGGAATTAGCTGATCGAAGGTGGGCGTCACCGTTTCCACCAGATCATGGGCTGACGCCGGGCCTGCAGCGATCGCTGTAATGGCGGCGAAAGCTGCGCCGATGATGTATCTTCGTGCATGCATGAGTACATTTCTCCTATGCGGTTGGCGTACTCCTGGATGATACGGATGCGTTGGTGCTACAATAAGCACCGAAAACGGAGGAAAGCGCTGTACCACGCGGGAGTAACCCCGTCGCTCATTGTGCGAATGACGCCGCACCAACGGTCTCCGACTCCTCAGCTTGCTGAACTGGATGGCGGAGCGGTAGCGTAAGTCGACAGTCTCGCAGTTAGGTCAGCCTGTGCCTCGTGGCGAAGCGCCTCGGGCATCGCCTTTGGACAACAATACGAGATTTAGAGCACTCGAGACGATGACATTCAGAACGAGCGCAATGAGCCCTGTGTAAAGTGTGATCTGAGTATCGAACGCCGAAAATGTGTGGAGTGGCTTTAGACCATCACTCCAAACCAGCAACGTACCGCCGACAAATCCCGCCACCCATCCGGCAAGCAGCGCAGGAGCGCGGAACCACGAGATGTAAAGACCAAACACAAGCGCAGGCAACGTTTGCAGGATCCATAGGCCGCCCAACAATTGCAAATCGAGGGCAAACTGCGTAGGCAGAAAGAGAATCGCCAAAAGCGCTCCGACTTTCACAAGCATCGAAGTGATCTTGGCGACTTTTGCCTCGCCTGCGGCCGTAACATCTGGATTAACCCAGACCTTCCAGAAGTTTCGCGTGAAGAGGTTGGCAGCTCCAATGCTCATAACCGCCGCGGGTACCAAGGCGCCAATCGCGATAGCTGAGAAAGCAAAGCCCGCAAACCAGCTAGGGAACAAGTACTTGAACAGGGCTGGAACCACGTCGTTGTTGCTCTGTACTTCAATGTTGGCGGCGTGGCCCATGTAGCCAAGCAATGCCAGCAAGCCCAACAAAAGGGTGTAGGCGGGCAATAAGATAGCGTTCTTGCGAATGGTGTTTACGCCAGCAGATGCGAATATCCCGGTTAAAGTGTGGGGATACATGAAAGCTGCCAAAGCCGACCCTAGCGCAAGTGAAGCATAAGGTAGGTACTGGTTTGCAGTGAGGAGGATCCCCCCTTGGCCTCTTTCTAAGAATGCCGCATCTGCAGCCGCAAACACCGCTCCGTAACCGCCGAGCTTTGATGGGACGATTACGATGGCGGCAAGGACGACAACATAGATCATGATGTCTTTGACGAACGCGATTAGCGCCGGGGCGCGGAGACCAGAAGAATACGTGTAAAGCGCGAGTACCAAGAACGCTAGAATGATTGGTACTTCGCCCGTAAGGCCCAATGCCTTGATCGCTACTTCCATGCCGATGAGTTGCAACGCGATGTAGGGCATCGTCGCAATGACACCGGTAGCGGACACCGCGAGCTCAAGCGCCCGCGAACGATAAGCTCCGCGTACAACGTCACCTGCGGTAACGTGACCATGTTGTTTCGCGGTCTTCCATAACAATGGCATCACTGCAAAGACGAGTGGATACACAATTATGGTGTAAGGCAGAGCAAAAAAGCCATACGCCCCGACGGCATACACGAGAGCGGGGACAGCTATGACGGTGTAGGCGGTATAGAAATCACCGCCCACAAGGAACCAGGTTATCCACGTACCAAATTTTCGGCCCCCGAGTCCCCATTCGTCCAGATGATCGAGTGAGGCGGCTTGCCGCCACCGCGAAGCCAAAAAACCCATCACAGTCACAAGGAGGAAAAAAAAGACGAATACTGCCAACGCGGCCCCATCAATCTCACTGCTCATCACGAACGCTCCTGTAAACGACATAGGTCAACAGCGATGTGAGCGGCACCCATGCGAACTGATACCAGTAAAAGAACGGAAAGCCCAAAAGCGCGGGATCTCGGAAGTTGTAGAGCGGCACAAAAAGCAGCCCCAAATACGGTGCCAAAAGTAGTAACCGGATCACAACGTTCTCCTATAGTTCTGAGCGGCGGCTTGTAATGTTCCAAGGTCAACCCGGCGGCAAGAGATGGCCGGTACGCCGTCGTGGTGTTGTAAATTCAGCAGGCAGTCGCAGCGTCAAGCGGTCAAAAAGTGTGACCGCATTTGTCATACGGCTCGCCCGCAAACGTGCGCCATGCATCAACTGGGATTAGGTGCGCTACCGGGTGTCGCCCTTGGTCAATCCGGTGTAGTCAGTGGGTTTTCGTGTGTGTCGACAATGAACACTGCCAGCAGCTTGGCGGGCTCTGTGGTGCTGGCATTCTCGCTGATGCGGTGATGAGAGCCTGTGTTCTCGTAGAAACTCTCACCGACCCTGTACACTCTGGGAGACTGGTCATCGACCTGACTTCGTATGGCGCCCGACAAGACATATGCGTAGATGAAGGACGACGGCGCGTGACGGTGTGAGGGCGACTTCCCGCCCGGAGCATAGAGGACCTCAAGGGCGACAAGCCGTTTTCCGGGAACATTGGGGATCGCTTCTTCGAAAGCCGTTTCGACACTTTCGCCGACGGCTTTGACTGACGCTAATGCAACGTTACCGGCTGCGGAAGATGAGCTAGCATCGTGTGCTTCGCTAACTTGATATCCTGCCATAAAGATAACAGCGGCGAGGGTCCAAAATAGCAGCGATTTGTCGGCAGACATCGGCTCATCCTCAATTCGATTGCTTTGTTACATCAACGTTTGCACGCATCGATGCTAAGCCTTAGCCCGGCGTTAAATCTATTGTACGTTGGTATTCTCGCGGCTGCTATTTTGGGAGAGTTAACTGAGGACCGGGTGGCGCGGACGGGAAGAAGGTATTGCGGCGCGTTGCAATTAGACCACGGTATAAGTGGCAGATACGGCAACCTTGAGATATGATCATGCTTTACTACTGCGAGAAGTTGCCTTGGAGTATTGGCTTCGACCGGAGCAGCCATACTGATGCGAAATGACGCGGTGCCCTTTGCCAGATAACAGCCGAAAGATGTTTCGGAACATAAGCGTAGTGCGCCTGTTTTGCTGGAAAGTGCGCATGCTGCGCTGTACGTGTTAGGTTGCAGAGTGGTGTCCCGCAATTTTCTTCGTAGGTCGGGAGTGCTAGCAGAGTAGGGGGCGTCGTTGTCTTCAGAACCACTCATCGCGATCGTCGACGACGATATCGCCGTGCGAGAAGCGTTGGTGGACTTCGTTCGGACCTGTGGCTACTCCGCCGAAAGTTTCTCTTCCGCGGAGGAATATCTGTCGAGCGGGAAGCACGCGAGGGTTAGCTGCCTTCTCCTGGACATTATGATGCCTGGAAAATCGGGCCTCGAGCTCCAAGCGGAGCTCAACAGGTCAGCCGAGGTAAAGCCCATCATTTTCATCAGCTCGTTTGACGATGCTAAATCTAGGGCAACCGCCGCGGAGGGAGGCGCCGTCGGCTTTCTTGGGAAACCCATCGATATCGAAGCTTTGATGGTCCTCTTGGAGAACCTGCTCCACTAGGTGCTAGTGTCAGGCGGCAGCTGACAGCTTAGCAATTGGGTTTATTCGGCTCGAGGCGGAGCTTCGCTGATATTTTGACTAGGTCGGCAAGGGAGCGGGCGCGCATTTTCCGCATTACTTGGCCCCGGTGCACTTTGACCGTGACTTCGCTGATGCCAAGCTCAAACCCAATTTGCTTGTTCAACAGACCCTCAACGACAAGCGTCATGACCTCCTGTTCTCTTCTGCTGAGGTGACTGTAGAGTTCCTGCAGCAGACCAACCTCTGCGTTCAAGGCCAGGATTTGTCTACTTCTTTCAAGCGCCTGACTAACGGCGGACAACATTGCATCATCGCTGTAGGGTTTTGTGAGAAACTCCACCGCACCGGCCTTCATCGCCTGCACAGTCAAAGGCACACTTCCGTACCCTGTGACGAATATGATCGGCATCTCCGTGCGTTCTGAGGCAACCAGTGTTTGCAAGTCAAGGCCGTTCAGGTCCGGCAGGTTTACGTCAAGTATCAGACAATTGGGGTGAGAAGGCGCAGGTCGGAGTAAAAATTCCTTAGCAGACGAGAAAGTCTCCGGGCGCCAACCTGCAGAGAGGATTAAGAGATCCAGCGATTCCCGAACCGAAATATCGTCATCAACGACGAATACAATAGGCACTGCCTGCGTCATAGTTCGCTATCCTAAGCAGAAGCCGACAACACGTAACCGGATGCGGCAAGTGTGCCGCGTGGTCCTTGCGCTTTCTTGCAACTACGCTCTTACCCCATCGCCACACTCCAGTAACAGCGGTGGCATTGCTGAAAAAGGCTAAGGTCGAATTTGCAAATCGTCAAGGTTGAGCAAGTCGGGCTTCTTATAGGTTACCCTCACCATCTACACACCATCGTACAATGGAAATAGTTCAAATAACATCCGATCCTGAACCGGTTAATGCACTCGTACCGATTTAGGAGGTTTAGCATGAGGACGTTTGACAGAATAGTTTCAACGCTATTGATGGCAATAGTCTTTGGACTAGCAAATGCATCAGCAGCGGGGGCGTCAAATCATTATGAAGGAGTTTCCAAGACGAAGATTAATATTGGACATCTTAGTAAGAAATACAGACCGACGCACCGGGGAGTTAATCGCCCCCCTCCGCGACCAGGGGCTTATTACAAGGGAATTATCCGCGAGAGGCAGTGAAAAAGCGACGGGAGACGGTGCGATAAACGTTCGTTCGAATAGGCTTGGGCATCATTCCGCGGCTGCAAATCCGCCTATCTCCGTTCACGCTTACCGGATATCGGCGAACCCGCGGTCGTTGCGAGAAATCAGCCTCCGGCATTGCTTAGTGATGTGGGTCAGAACGGCCGAAAGGTACTCGGCCGTTCTGGGGCGGGGCGCACAGTTAGTTTCGCTGGATCCCCGGGTAATATTCACCTTCTCCGCCTTTGATCGCGGGAGACCGATGTTTGCCGCCGCGACTTTCTATGCTCCCGGTTGTGAATAGGTCTACTTTTGTCTGTTGGCGCAGTGCGCCGCGTGGTGCATTGGAATCAATGCCGTCATAGTAGTCGCCGATAATCGGGCTACCCGCCATAACCGCCCCGGTCATCAAAGAAGTGGCGATCGCAGTGCTCGCGAAGAACTTAAGTGCTTTATACATCGAACTTTGCCTTTCTTGTGAAGGACCTGGCTCCCGCCAGCGTCATGGCTGGACAACCCAACCATGTCGCCACTATTCGACGCGTCCGTATCTGCGCGATGTCTAAAAATGCGGGCAAAGGTATCGCTCCGTAATCGGCTTCGGGCGAGACACAGTGACATACAAAAAAGTGCCGGGCATGCCTTGGCAAAATCGGCCTCAACTAGGTCGTCGACTTATAAACTTTGACACCAAATTCTTGCGGCGACGAGCTTTACGGCGGCGAGGTAGTTTTCGGGGCATTTGACATATCGGGTTGCGACGCCTCTGAACTGTTTGATCTTGTTGAAGAATCTTTCAACCAGGTTCCGCTGCCGATAGACCCAGCACGAGAACACGAAAGAGCCCTTGCGGTTTGTCTTCGGCGGGATGTTGGCCCAGGCCTTTCGCTCGGCGGCCTTGGCCCGAATAGCATTCGTGTCATAGCCCTTGTCGGCGAGCAGGATGTCTCCCTCGCCGAGCTCGTCCGTCAGCGCGTCGGCCTGTGTCGGCGATTTGTCCGCCGGTCAGACGGAGGGTGATCGGGCGACCTTCGGCGTCGACGAGCGTATTGATTTTGCTCGTAAGTATAGCGCGGCGATCAGGATGAGACGGATCACCGTGATTGTCGCCGCGCAGGCGCATACGAACTGATCACAAGGGTGAGTGGGTTCTAATCAATGGAACGAGGTGGCTGCTGTTCCGCTGTCCACGTGCGCGATTCGACAGAGCTCGACTTGGCAGTAGCGTCGGCTCAGAACGCCTCGAGGTCTGACGGCACTCGGGCTCAAGGAGTGCGCACCTGTGGTTTTGATACGGTGCTGTAAGTGTGTGGCAAGCTTTGAGGAGATGCTTGTGGCAAGTAGACCTTTATCGCGGTCTCATTCGCATGAAGCTCAAGTTCGAGTGCTAAATAGGCCCCGATGGCGACCAAAATCCAGGCTGTCACAAAGAATATAATTGCGCGCGACTGTTTGCCTCCCTCATTATTACCATTGTTTTCCATGATTCCACTCCTCAAACAATCGCATGCGTTAGATTAACACGAGGATTATCACTTAAAAATTATACGTTTCGGTGATATATTGATACAACCGATGCGGTTTATGACGGTATATACCTTAGTGCAATTACATATTGGCGAGATGTACTGTAAAACATTCTTCGGCTCGGTGGCTTACGCCCGCCCCTTCGGTCTCCCCTCCCGAAAGCCCCGAAGCTGGTTGGCCGCCTCTCTGCGTTGGAGAGGCGGCCTTTTTCGGCTCAAATGGCGTGTCATGGAGCCGATGGCGGCTGCGGGGAAAAGACCCAGCGCGTTTCCGCAATCCTCCGCCTGGCGAGTGGCTTTCCGGCGCGTTGCCGGAGTTCGAGCACACATCGAGCCCGATCAGAAACGCTGGCCAGATCGTCGACGTGGACAGCTGCCTGGCGAAAGGTTTTGGGGCGCCTGCGAAACGCTAGACCTCAGATACTGTAATCGGCACGGAGAAAACGTAGCCTTCGCTGCGTACGGTTTTGATATAAACCGGTTCCCGCGCATCGTCGCGAAGTCTCTGTCGTATCCTGCTCACCAAAAGGTCGATCGATCTGTCAAAGAGGTCTGCACCACGACCTTGCGTAAGGTTCAAGAGCTGATCACGATTGAGCACGCGTTGCGGATGATCGATGAATACCCGCAACAGCCGATACTCGGCGCCACTCAGCGCGACGGTAGTTCCTTCCTGATCAATGAGATTGCGGGTCACGGGATCAAGTCGCCAAACTCCGAATGAGACGACTTGGCCTTCGTCTGCTATGCGAAAATTTGGCGGAAGCATGCGTGTTCTTCGCAATACCGCCTTAATACGTGCTAGCAGTTCACGGGCTGCGAACGGTTTGATGAGATAGTCATCCGCTCCCATTTCAAGCCCGAGGATTCGATCCGTCTCATCGCTGCGCGCGGTCACCATTAGAATTGGTGTGCCTTTGTGCTTCCCAGTACGCAGGTCGCGGCAAAGGGCCAAGCCGTCGTCGCCAGGCATCATTATGTCCAAGACAATAAGGTCGACGCTGTTTGCCTCGAGAAAGGTCCTCATATGCCGACCGTCTGGCACGGAGGTCGCGCGCAGTCCGTTTGACTTAAGATAGGTTGCGACAAGTTCGCGGATTTCCCTGTCGTCATCCACGACCAGAATATGATCGGTGTGTTGCATGTTTGTCGTTCCCATTTCCCAGAACGCCGATCGCACTAGGGCGATCGCAGTAGGTGGATGACGAAATGGGGCTAGAATACAGGAACTTTCGAAGGGATTCCCCTTACACGAAGGTAGCAATCAGCCAGCAGTCATCAACCGAAATTGGTTCTCGGAGATGCACTGTGGGAAGAGGCCGCTCCGTGGGAGCAGCCTCGAGGGATCAGCGAAGCGAGCGAAACGCTGCGCGAACTTCTTGAGAGAACGCGTCCGGCTCTTCCAAAGCTGCGAAATGACCTCCGACTGTGACCTTGTTGTAGTAAATCAGGTTCGGGTAGGCTCTCATTGCCCACTCTTTGGGTGGTTTGTAAACCTCGCCCGGGAAGACCGTCACACCAGTGGGGACCGTGATGGGCTTCGTCTGCTTTGGAGCAGCGCTATTCTCCCAGTAAATACGGGAACTCGACGAGCCGGTATTGGTAAGCCAATACAATGTGATGTTGTCGAGCAGTTCGTCCCGCGTAAATGACGCTTCTGGATCTCCTCGCGTCAAAACCCAGTCTGCAAACTTGTCATACGCCCAAGCCGCGAGTCCCATCGGTGAGTCGGAAAGGCCATAGCCAATAGTTTGTGGCCGAGTCCCCATAATCGCCGCGTAACCGAAGCCGTTGTTAAGGAAGTCCCTGGCCTGGTTGAACACGTCCGTTTGCTCCTCATTCAGATGCTTGGGAGCCGGATCGCCGTTTCGAAGGGCCTTCGACACGTCTGGTGGGAACGTTGTTCCGCGTTCTACTCGATTGACATGGATTCCACGTAAACCCTCTGGCGCAATGCGTCCAAGGGCATCGCAGATTATCGCTCCCCAATCTCCCCCTTGCGACACATAGCTGGCGTACCCAAGGCGCTTCATCAGGACGTCCCAAGTGGTGGCAATTCGCGCTGGGTTCCACCCTCCCTCCGTGGGTATGCTCGAAAAGCCGAAGCCGGGAACGGACGGGATGACCAAGTGAAACGCATCGGCTGCTGTTCCACCATGGGAGGTGGGATCAGTAAGCGGAGCTATGATATTCAATAGCTCGAATACGGATCCTGGCCATCCATGAGTTATTATCAGGGGGAGTGCATCCGCATGCTTGGATTTGACGTGAATGAAATGGACGTCAACCCCGTCAATACGCGTCATAAACTGCGGAAAGGCATTCAACTTCGTCTCGGCTTTCCGCCAGTCGTATCGATGCGCCCAATAGTCTGCCAACTCTTTCATCTTCGCGAGTTGGGAACCTTGCGTTCGATCCACAACGGTTTCAGCACTTGGCCATCTGGTGGCGATGATGCGCTTCCGAAGATCGTCCAATTCGGATTGCGCGATCTCGGCGCGAAACGGCCTGATTTCATCTCCAACGGAGCTACCGGTCGATCGCATGGATCCTACTGCAGAAGCGTTGGCGAGCATCGGCACAACGGCGGGTAACATCGCAATAGCGCCAGCGCCCAAAAGCAGACCTCGCCTAGACAGTGACCTGGTGAGGGTATTTGACTGTTTCATGAGTGGATCGCTCCCTATCGCAGCGAACTCATTTCACCGGGACAGCAAGAGGCGTATCCTTCGCGACGATGTAAGTCGCAAGCTCCGACGCCTCGCCATCACCAACATTCTTGGCGATGTGCGCAACACCCGCCGGAATGAAGAGGGCTTCACCGGCTTTTAGCGTTACCGGCCTCTGACCTTCGAGCGTGTACTCCAGCGTACCTTTGAGAACATATGCAATTTCTTCGCCGGGGTGTTTATGGTTGATAGATGCAGCCTTTGGCGGGAAATCTACTCGGACCTGAAGCGTTTCCTTGCCCGGCACGCTGATATCGCTTTGAACCAGACCAGTCCGTTTGAGTTCCTGGGCCTGGGCAACGCCGCCCAGCGCGAAACTGATTGAAGCCGCGGCGGCAGCGATCGCGATGTTATGCATAATTTTCATTTGGAACCCTTTCCAGTTTGAAGCGTGCAGCCGAGGATGCAGTCGCGCTTTTGCGTCGGGACCTCAATCCTCACCAAATCCGTTTCTATTACCGTGGTAAGTTGACGCGCTGTTTGTGTCTGGATTGTTTCGCGTTGGACTAGAGTTTGTATCAAACGTGCGCAGATGGAGGGGCTGAAACGTTTAGTTACAAAATTCGTCCATGACGGTTTCGTCGGGAGCAGAAACACTTCTCCGTCAATCGCACTGAATGCGATTTGCTAGGGCAATAAGCATCCTTCCCGAAAATCGTCAGTCGGTTACAAAAAGCGGCTGGACTTGTGCAGCTCGGTGACAGGGCAACTAAAGTACAGTCCCGTTCCATAATACCAATTACGCGACTAACTACTTGATTTTGTTTACTTTTTAACGAAGCCCCAACAGCAAATTACCCGTCGGTTGGCTGCGTCATCAGGTCCACGCTCTGTTGGCGTCCGCACATCAACAACATGAATCAGTTCGTCATGATCGATTCAAAACTCTCATTGGACGCGGGGTCTCCGAGCGGCGATCATCGCGCCCATGACCCAGCCGTGCTCCAGCCTGTACTTGCAACGGATAGATCCAAGCCGAAACATGGCGCGCTATTATGCGCTTTCGATACAGCGAAACCTGTTTGGTGAAATCTGCCTCATTCGGTCGTGGGGGCGTGTCGGAACCCTTGGCCAACAACTAAGCCACCATTTTGCGTCCGAGACTGAGGCAGTGGCGCTCCTTCACGTATTCGCCCGTCAGAAGACAGCGAAGGGCTACGTGTCCACCGCAAGTCTTGGAAGATCGACGCTGTGTAGCGACATCCGAGGCGTCGCTTTACCTGTGGCGCAGTCCGTGGCGTGAGGATTTCAAGCCCGCCTTGTCAGGCTACCTCTCTTTCGCGACCGACAAGATGATAAGGCTTCACAAGGTAGTCGGACGGAATATTCCACGCCTTATGAAGCCGGTGGATCATCTCCACGGTCAGAGTCCGCCTTTTATTCAGAACCTCAGAGGCCCGAGAGCGCGAACCTAAAATCACGGCAAGATCGGCCTGCGTGCGGCCGAACATTTCCATGTGGGCCTTGATAAGCTCAACGGGTTCAGGTGCCTCTATCGGGTAGTGCGCGTCTTCATATGCCTCGATGAGGGCCGATAGAACGTCGAAGCGCTCAGCCTCTTCAGTCCCGAGTTCCGGCTGGTTCTCGAAATATGCCGAGACCTCTGCAATAGCCCATGCAAGGTCATCGTCATTCCTGATGGCTCGAATGTTGTCCATTACACCGTCTCCGGGTTGATCTGATCGTACTCTTTGTGGGTGCCAACAAACTTGATCAGCACCCGCTTATATGGATAGGCAACGTGGACGATCAGGCGATACTTGTTGCCGGAAATGTCGAATATGATGCGATTATCGCTGACAAAATCGATGTTGGCACCGAACATCGTCTTCACATCCGCCGGCCCCGTCCACGCGGCGCTGCTCACCATTGCGTACCAGGTCTTCAGGGGTACTTCCGCTTGGGGATGCCTTCCCCAGAAGGCTCTCAACGTGGACTTCGCTATGATTTGCATGCGTCATGTGTATTCCCATATTGGGAACAAGTCTACAAATTTGTCAACACGCAAACCCCTTAGTGACGATGCACCCGGTGGGTTGCCACCGCCCGCGGGACCGGCCCAAACGGCGGTATCGGGAGTGGGCCTGGCGACCGATTATGTTTCTGGGCACATGCGCAATCGCACTCAACCCTGAAAATTTGCGCGGTGCCCACTCGAATCGGACCGCAGACACGAAAAACCGCGGTTCGCACTTAACGCACCCAAACGCCACGCAGACTGGTCGGGACCTGTGCTTTGTGGCGACAACCTGTTCCGCGGTACTCTCGCCACACGAACTTGGGAACGGTTGGATGTTTCGAGAAAAGTGGCTTGCAATGCTGAACGAATGGCTGAAACGCGGAGCGGCTGTACTGCGCCTGGTTCCCCCTGCGTCCCTAAAAACGGAGAGTTTCGAAATACACGGCGCGACGGCGAGCGATGTCGTACAGATCTTGCAGGCGTTAAAACAGCACGGCGCCCCGCGATCCTCAAGGCGGTGACGCCGTCACATCCCCAGACCCAGTCCCTTTTTCAGCCCTCGAGTGAGCTCGTGCTTGCGGGTCAGCTCCGCCCCCTGCGCTCGATGAGCTAACCGGGCGACATCCTTGATGCGATCAAGTTTCGTGGAGAGCTCCGGCCCGAGCAGCACGGTTTGGCTCTTCCAGTCGCGCGGATCGGCGCTACCGAACCGCTGCTCGAGCGCATGCGCGATGTTCTTGGCCTCCTCGAGCGCCTGCTTTCCCTCCGGCGTGCCGGATAGCTGCTCGAGGAATTTCGGCTTCTCGGCAGGGGAAAGTCCGTCGAGCTGCTTCAGGATGGCCTCACTTCGGGGTGTGAGCCCCGGAACCTCGACCACATCACGCTTCTCGCGGTTCCACTTTTCTGATTGGTACTCGGCCTCAAGCCGGCGCTCCCAGGTTTGACCGGCCGACGCGACGTGATGGCCGAGCGCCTTGGCGTAATGACGCGCGGTCTTGCGCTCCTTGTTCTCGCCCAAAAGCCCGGCCTTGCCGCGGAGCTCCCCGAACTGCTCCGGACGCTCGGCGACCGATTTCGCCAAAGCCTGACCGTCTGCGCCCTTATCCACAATGGCCGCCCCGAGCTTCACGGCAACACCGTCCGGATCGGCATAGACATTGCGCCCAATAGACCGCACCGCCTCCATCGCTCGATCGAAATCCGGCCTGGCCTTCTCCCGGGCAATGTCCTCGACGCTGCGGGAATATATCGTCAGCGCCGGCACAAGCGGCTCAACTGTTTCCGTCGCCCTCGCCACACTCTGCCCGGCTCGCTGCCCCTCGTCGATGGCTGGAGACTGAGGGGCGGCCGAATGAGCACGCTCCTCGCCAGCACCGGAGCGAAGTGCCAGCCGCTCGTCCGCCCGACCAGGCGAAAGGGTGACAGCGATCTCGCTTGCGACGCCGAACTCTTCCGCCAGCCCCCGCCGCTCGGCAAATTTGCTGGTGTAGTCGAGCGTGGTTTCCTTTGCCCCCGATCGGCTCATGCTGGCGCTAAGGGCCTTCATGTCCTTCAGCTCATCACAACCGGCATAGAGCTGCACTTGATCGCGGTGACGCGTCATCGCCACATAGGTCAGATGCCGGTCCATGGTACCGGACGCCATGACGAAGGCGCGATCGACCGTCGCGCCTTGAGACTTATGGATGGTGGTCGCATAGCCGTGATCAAAGGATTGGTAACTGTTGACGGGTATGGACACCGCACAGGCGTTGTTCTGCCCGCTGCCGTCGAGACGTATCTGTAGTGCGTCCGCCTCGACGGCGATGACGGTACCGAGCATTCCGTTCTTCACCCCGAGATCGCGGTTGTTTTCGAGAAGCACAATTCGATCGCCTGGTGCGAAAGCGCGCTTGCCGTCATTGGTCTGATAGACCACTTCACGCCCCAGCGCGCCCTCACCATCCTGACCACGCGCCAACCGACCGCGCTCCTGAAGCGATGCACGAATGTCGGCATTGATCGCCCGAACGTCGACGCGCCGATGCGCCAATGCAATCCGTGAGCCGGACGAGCGTTCTTCCAAATCGGAAATGTAGTCGCGAACCAAAACGTCTCGCGCCTCGTCGCGGTTGTCGGAGAATTGAACCGCGCCGCGATCGGCATAGATCGCCAACCCCTCAATGGTTCGATGGGTGGCAAACGCTATCGACGCCTCACGCTGCCAGCTCTCGTTCTGCCGGCGGATTTCAGAAAGTTCGACCGCGCCGACACGCTCGGCAATCGCGCGGAACGGAGACCCTGCCCCGATCGCTTGAAGCTGTTCGTGATCACCAACCAGAACGAGCTTCGCGCCACGCGCTTCGGCCTCAATGACGAACTTCGCAAGCTGCCGACTTGCGACCATGCCAGCCTCGTCGATGACGAGTACGTCGCCCTTGCCAAGCTGCCCCCTGCCCGCCTGCCAACCGTACTCCCACGAGGCCAACGTGCGCGACGCAATGCCGGAGGATTCCTCCAGACCTTCTGCCGCCTTGCCGGCAAGCGCTGCACCGTGAACCCTGCAACCCTGCCTCACCCAGGCATCGTGTGCTGCGGCAAGCATGGTGGATTTACCCGCGCCGGCAAAGCCAATCACCGCCGCAATCTGCGCCGGCCCGGTGATGTGGCGCACGGCAACACGCTGCTCTTCGCTCAACCCGGAACGCTCGATTGCCCGCTCCCAATCGGTGAGCAGCATTTCACCGCGTTCGACTTTTTCAGAGAGTGAGGCAGCGGTTCTAGCCCTGATCGCATCGTCCTGTAAGTGCAGTGCCTGATCGACGTGCTGGCGATGAACACCGTGGCGCAATGACTGGCTCATGCGCTCCGCGCTCGCGGCCATGGCACGCTCGATCTCCACCATCTCGCGCGTCGAATACCGCGCCAGTTCTCGATCGGTTTCAGGCTTCAACTCGACCAATGCCGGTGATGCCATGACGGCCGCAAAGGCATTGCGAAACCCGTCCACATCGTCGATGTAACGATGCAGAGCGCGGGCGATGTCGTGGCGATCAAACACACTCTTCTCGCCGGTGATGATCGACAGAACCTGCTCCGGTTGTCTGCGGATCAACTCGGCATTGGATCGCGCCGCCTTCCAGTCAATCCGTTCACGCGACACGTCCAGCCCACGCCGGTCCATCTGCGAGGCATGCACACCCATATGCTCGGTCGGCTCGATCTCGAGACCGCGCTCCAGGTGCGAACGATGATCGACCCGAGCATCCAGTCCAAGCCGTGCCAGTTGTCGGTTTGTTTGGTGTTCCCAGAGTTGCCGGATATCGCGAAGCTGCATGTGCGAGGTCGGCTGGTCGTGGTTCAACAGCCACTTGTTCTCGCGCTCGATAAGTGTCTTCTCACCGAGCCCCTGCTCGCTCACCACCCGCGTCGTCATCACCACATGGGCGTGGAAATTCCGGATATCGCTTTCACCCTGTGGCTGGTGAATGGAGAAGTCGACCGCGGCGCCATAGCGGTTTGCCAGATCCCGCGCGAAGTCGCGTGTCAGCGCCAGGCGATCGCCAGCACTCATCTCATGCGGAAGTGCGATCTCGAACTCGCGGGCGACCCGCGCATCCTTTCGGTTCTCGGCTTTCTCAACGGCATTCCACAACGTCGAGCGATCCAGTGCCCAGGACGCCTCGACGCCGTCAGGAAGAACAATCTCGGAGTGCTCGACACCTCGCTTCTGCGTGAAGTCGTGCACGATGCCGTCGCGCTCGTTGACGATCTTCGTCGCGGTGCGATAGGCGATGGCCGCCACCGCGCTGCGGCCGCCACTTCTTGCGATCGGCTTCATGCTGCAATGGTAGATGGCCAAGTGACACCCTCCAAAGTCGCACAACCATACCAAGCACTGAGTTGCGCAGCAACTCGTAAGTGCGCCCTTGTAAACTTCGTTCGCTACGCTCCCTACGTTCGGGATAACGCAAGACGTACGCTCCCCATGCCAATTCAGGGTTGCGCAAAAAGCAGAAGCGCCTAGTTTCAGTGCAACCGGTGGAGGGTCAAATGGCAACAGACAATTCCGCAACACTGGCACTGTTGATCGACGGCGACAACGCTTCGCCAAAGATCGTTGTTGGCCTCATGGCCGAGATCGCCAACTACGGGATCGCCAGCGTCAAACGTATCTACGGCGACTGGACTGGCCCCAACCTCAAGGGCTGGAAAGAATGCCTTCTCGAACATTCCATTCAGCCCATTCAGCAGTTCGCCTATACAACCGGAAAGAACGCAACCGATGGCGCTATGATCATCGATGCCATGGACCTGCTTTACACGGGCCGCTTCTCCGGCTTCTGCATCGTCTCCAGTGACAGCGACTTCGCGCGGCTTGCTGCCCGCATCCGTGAACAGGGTGTCACGGTCTATGGCTTCGGTGAACGCAAGACCCCTCGCCCATTCATTACCGCTTGCGACAAGTTCGTCTATTTCGATGTGCTCAGTGCACCGGTCGAAGAGATCGAAGAAGCCGCGGTTGCCGACCGCCAGAAACCGACGGAAGTCAAACCTGCCGCTGCCAAGCCCGTGCCGCGAAAGGCAGGTCTCGATAAGGCGGCACGTGCGATGCTGACCAAGGCGGTCATCGCAACGGCCGACGAAGACGGACGAGCCAATCTGTCCCAAGTGGGCGGGCACCTGGCCAAGCAAGCGCCCGACTTCGATGCCCGCAACTACGGCTTCCCGAGGCTGAGCGATCTCGTCAGAGCCTCGGGTCTCGTCGATGTCGAGCGGGCCGCGGATAACCCCAAGGCAATCCTGGTTCGTCTCAAAAAGACGTCGGCGGGCAATCCGAAATAGGGGATGAAGATGGCGCGCAAGTCGATCGAACAACGCATCGCCGAACTGGAAGTGCGCAAGAAGATGTTGCAGGCGCGCCTCGGAAAACAGGAACGTGTTCAAGACACGCGTCGCAAGATCCTCATCGGCGCACTCGTGCTGCATCGATTGGAGCATTCCAAAGACCTGGTGTTCACCCGAAGCTTGCGGGAATGGCTTCGTCAGGAATTGCCCGGCTTCCTCGTTCGCGACGCCGACAAGGCGCTGTTCGACGACGTGCTCGGTCAGCCTGACGCGACCGAAAGCGGCGGGAGGGCGGAATGAACACTGCCGCGCGGGGATTGCGCAAGAGATCGAGCTAGCGTGATGGACCGAATACGTCTCACCTGGATTGCCCTGAAAAACCTGATGCGGATTGCAGCACGAGAACCGGTTTGGACCATTGTAGCGCTGATCCGACTGCCGTTGCGCGCCCTCATGCCAGCAGCGAGTGCAACCGTCATCCTGTTCGGGGTCGTCGTCCTTGTTGGACAGGGCGGCACCTTCGCCTTGAAACAGCTCGGCTTTGTACTAGGCAGTATCCCGATCATCGCCCTGAACTTGTTCTTGCTGTTGCTGCTGTTGTTCATCCTGTTCTGGCTTGCCAGCAATCGATTGATCGAACGCTTCGGCAGTCTTGCCGACGCCCACACCCACGGTTCGGCGCGCTTCGCTACCGCCAGGGAGGTCGCACCCCACACTCGGAACAGCACTGGCGTATTGATCGGCCGCGATCTGAAGACGAGAAAGCTTCTGCGCTATGACGGTCCGGCGCATCTGCTCACAATGGCGCCGACCAGGTCGGGCAAAGGGGTCGGCACAATCATCCCCAATCTGATCGCCTGCGATCGCTCCGTCATCTGTATTGATCCGAAGGGTGAAAATGCAAGGATCGCCAGCCGGGCGCGAGCGCGATTTGGCCCGGTTCATGTCCTCGATCCTTTCGCCGTCGGCGGCGAGCCGTCGGCCGCTTTCAACCCGCTCGACATGCTCGACGCCGCCGGCCTCGACCTGGCGGAAGACGCGAGCAGCCTGGCCGACGCGCTCGTCGTCGACGAGCCGGGCATGGCGGGAGAGGCGCATTGGAACGAAGAAGCCAAAGCGCTGATCGCTGGACTGATCCTGCATGTCGTTACGGCGGAGGCTCCCGAGCGGCGAACGCTGACCACGCTTCGAGAAAGGCTGACTTTGGCGCCGGATGCCTTCCTGGCACTGCTCAAGAACATGCAATCGTCAGACGCCGCGGCTGGGCTGGTCGCCCGGGCCGCCAACCGTCATCTTGCCAAGGCGGATCGTGAAGCCGCCGGCGTGCTCTCGGCCGCGCAACGCCACACCCATTTCCTTGACAGCCCGCGCATGACAGCCGTCCTCAATCGATCAGAGTTTCGCTTCGCCGACCTGAAGCACCACAACGCAACAGTGTTCCTGGTCCTGCCACCCGATCGGCTGTTGACCTACTCGCGCTGGTTACGCCTGCTGGTGACGCAGAGCTTGGCTGACATGGCGCGTGATGCCGCCAAACCCGACCTGCCGGTACTGTATCTGCTCGACGAGTTCGCCGCGCTCGGATATCTCGCCCCGGTCGAACGCGCCATGGGTCTGATGGCCGGCTACGGCGTCCAACTTTGGCCGATCCTGCAGGACGTTCATCAGCTGCGCGCAATCTATGGCAAGCGCGCGGGCACCTTTCTTTCCAACGCCGGTCTTCTCCAGGTGTTCGGGGTCAACGATCACGAAAGCGCTCGTCTGGTTTCCGATCTGCTCGGGCAGGAAACCGTCCTGTTCCAGACGATGAGCCGTGCGCTCGATGCGGAAAAGTCCGGGCTCAGCTTCAGTGAACAACGCGCAGCCCGCGCCCTGCTCACGCCTGACGAGGTCCGCAACATACCCGCATGCGCACAGCTGTTGTTCGTTTCGGGCCAGCGCCCCATCATGGCAGGCAAGCTTGTCTATTACAGCGACAAGGAATTCGCCGGCCAGTTCGATCCGGGGTGATCTTGAGGGCGCCAGGCGGAGGCAACGCAGCAAAGTTGATGTGGGACACCTCCCCGTCCCGCCCACCCAAGGCATGATGTTGTCGACGGGATCAAAACACCGACCTGCCGGACCAGTCCGCGAAGAGAAAAAGCTCAGGTGGCGCCGGCAGCCTTGGCCAACTCCGCCAGCCGCTCCTGGCAAATGGTTTCGACGAGGCGGTGCAGGTGCTCGGTCCGGTCGAGAAGCCACCCGAGTGCCTCCTCGCTGATCTCGAAGTGCTTTGCGTAGCGCGCCTTCACATAGGCCTCGTTCAGGGTGTTGTACCAGGCAATAAAGCGGTGCTGGTCGCGCGGCCAGGCCTCGACGAGCCGCTGATCCTGGCCTTCTGCAAGCCCGCGAAGGAATTTGAGGTTGTGGGACGGTGGGCTGTGGTTTGTGACGGTTAGAAGGAATGTCGAGTATGCGGTCTCGATGGCTTGATGCAATTGGAAGGCCGCCAGCCTGAGATTTCCTTTGTTGATAAGAAATTCCGTGGTCTTCACGAAATCCACCGCATCGGGAAACCGTCTTTCGAAATGCTCTTTTGCCACTCTGAGCGCGTCGACAGGAGAAAGCCGCTTCGGCTGTGCCAGCGGCTGGTCGTCGAGCTCGTAGAGCAAAATACCCTCGCGCAGGATGTCGACGAAGAAATACTGCCCCTCGGTGAGGAATGTGTTGACCTCACGTCGTCCATGGACGATCAGCCCGACAGGCGTCGACACGCCCTTGTCCCACATCAACCGATCGGTCGCCTTGTCCCAATATTCCGGCTCGGCAAGTTTGCGGGTGTTAACGATGACAAGGATATCATAGTCGGAACGGTATCCTTTCATCGTGTGCGGTTCGTCCACCCATGTTCCACGGGCATACGAACCGAACAGAATGATCTTCAGGATCCGACCGCGCTTCTTGAAAGGGGCGGTCCCGCCCTCGAGCGCATCGGCAAACTCCTCGTGGATGATCTCCACGAGGCGGGCAAGCTCGCGCTGCTTTTTCTCCGGCAGGTGATCCAGGCTCGTTTTCATATGCAACCGATAGGATAAAGGCTACTCGTCGTCTACCACAAGGAACAAGAAAGGTGGCGCGTCTGCGATCCGCGCCGTTTGATCCGGCCGACCGCGTGACTCTGGAGCGTGCCACTTGTCCCAAAGATGATGAGCGTAACAGGCGGCGACAGCAACGCTGCCAAAGCCCGTTCGCGCGCGGCTTGACCGGTAAAAAGCCTCGTCTCGGAGGATTAGCATCGCGACGGCCACAGGCCGGGATCCGGGAAGCCTAGGCCCGGCAATCCGCTCCGTTTCGCCGCGAGGCTCATGTCTGTGTCCGTCGCACCGCAGTCGCGGTGTATCGGCCCGCAGCCCGGCTGCGGGCCGCATTTTTTTTTCGGGATGCCGAACTTGGTCGCCTCCCTCATTTGGGGGATGGCACCGACAGCGACGGAAGAATAGAGACTGGCACACGGTGGCAGCCGTGGGGATATTCGGTGCAACGATACGAGGCGGCGCGCTCGAATATCCCTCGCCCACTCAGCCGCTTAAGCGGCCGCACGGTTGTCCACGTCTTCATTCGTCCACGTCTTCATTCGCAACTTTGCCAGCCATCGGCTGCAGGCCGTGCAGAAAGGTGACGGCTCGTTCGGCATGGGCGGCCATCTGGAACACAAGTCGCCTGTCGTTTTTCAATTTCGTCAGCCATGAGGCGATGTAGGCGGCGTGATCGTCGCGCGGCTCGATCGCAAGGCCGAGATCGGCGGCGAGGAACACACTTCCGAGTTCGGCAACCAACTCCTCCTTGGCATATCCTTCATCACCCCTCTTTGCGCGGCCGAGATTGCGATCGAGCCGGGTGGGGCTCATGGTCCAATGGATTGCCTCGTGCCCGAGGGTGGTCGCGTGGCTTTCAGCCGACACGAACGCTTCGAAACGCGGCATCTGGATGAAATCTCCGACGGGGTGGTAGTACGCCTTACTGCCTCCGTGCCGAATGTCGGCGCCGAGATTGGCGAAGAACCGGTCGGCTACGTCGTTGCGCTCCTTGCCGCTCTCAGGCAACGCGGATGGTGTTGCATGATAGCGCTCCGGCAAGCCGTCAATCTGATCGGCATTGAAGACGCTGTATCCTTTCATGAACGGGATCCGACGTTCGATCTCCTCGCCGGCGTCGTCGGTCTCCTTTCGCTCGATGGCATTGGCGTAGACGACAAGGGTCGACGTCTCACCCTTGCGCACTTGTGCGCCGAGTTCCGCCGCCTGCCTGTACGTCATCCAATAGCTTGATGAATATCCCTGCTCTGCTGCCGTCATCCAGAGAAGTACGGTGTTGATGCCGCGATAGGCAACGCCGTTATGACGAAGCGGACGGACCGGCGTCCCTCCCCCGCCCCAAGGCTGCATCCACGGCCGTGTGCCTGCCTCCAACTGCTCGACGATGCGGTTGGTGATGCGCTCGTAAACATCGCTGGTGGTAATTGCGATTGCTGCCTCTGTCTTCCTTGCCATTGCCTTGCCCTTTCCCTGATCTCGCGAAGCGGGAGCCGTTCGCTCCTGCTTTCGAGCTCGCGCGGAGCAGCGGGGGATTGGGGTGCAAGCGATCCGCGCGGGGAACCGGCTGCACGAAACGAAACAACAGTGGAGTGGAGGAAGCTGGGCGGCGGGCGCTTGGAAGGGGCGAAGGGGGCAGCGCCCCCCGGCCCTTCGCCTTATGCAAGAATGGGGCGCAAGTCGCGCCGACAAGCTACCCTCTGACGGTCCCGGGGCACTATCTCGCTAGATAACCCGGCATGACACCGAGAGCAGATGAACGGTTCAGGTGGGTTCCAAGCCAAGCACGAAATCGATGACCTTGGATGAAGACATTTCGCAGGGCTTCAGGATAGTGCTCGCGTCAGAGAGCACATAGAGGTTGAAGGATGCGACCGATGCAGTTCTCGACGGCCGTGATCACGAGGTCCTGCACGTCTTCGCTCTTGATGCCCTGAGAACGGTGGAACGGACGTGTTTGTCCATGTGTCCGCGGTTGAAGGCGGCAGTCCGCTTCGAGAAGGCCAAAAGGTCAGCTACGACATTGGCCAGGACCGTAAGACAGGAAAATCACGAGCCGAAAACGTCAGGTCAGCCTGAGTTGCCAACTGTACAACAGTGACACCGACGAAAGTCGCGAGCTGTGGTTCAACGAAGGACTCGCTGGCCTTCGAAGCGAAGGTCAGCAAACCACAATTCAGTTTGTTTCGAACCGTTCAAGCATTTTTTGGAGCAGGGTGTTTTCCTGCCGAAGCCGTTGCGCGAGCAGCCCTTTCAGACGGCGGTTCTCTTCCTCGAGCGCGGCAAGGTCGTCAATTGTTTCGGGAGTAACGATAACCGTCCGGCTGCCAATAGGACGAGCCCGGCGCGCTGAGCCCTGACGCGTCAGCTTCGTTTTTTGTGGGATAGCCTTGGGGCGATCCACTTCCAAGGGTAGGATCGGAGCAGAACCGGAAAAAACATCAACGCTACCAGCGCCGCTTTCTGACGGGTCCGCCAGATCTGCGATTGGGGCAGCAGCCTCGATTACGGCGCCCTCGTTTGGCAAAACTTCAGCAGTGGTCTCTGGAGCAGGCAGGTCCATTCGCTGAGCCGGTTCGAACAGATGCGGTGCTTCTGTCTCCGCCGCGCGCACCAGGGCCTTGAGGTCCGTGTCGCCCCAAATTGAAGACTGGCTGGTAGTCAACCGCCGGCGAGCCGATTTGACTTCGACGATAAACGTTCGCTGTTGCGGTTTCATGCGGCTCCAACGTTTAAGGATGCGATATCAGTTTACGGCGTGTCATACCGCCCAAGCATTTTTTTGAGCTGCGTATTCTGCAACCGCAACTTTTCTGCAAGCCGGCGTCTTAGTTGCCGGATGTCCTTGTCCAGTGCGGTCATCTCATCGAAGGTCATCGGCGGCTGTGGGGCACCGGAGGTGCCATCTCCATACTCGACGACCTCGGCCACTGCAACATCGCCAGCGCTCGTTTTCCGGCTGCGCCTCGGCCTTTTCGTCGGCGGAGGCTGTGGCGGTCCGGCGGGTTCCGGAAGCACCACCTGAGCGTCGGCAGGTGATCGGTCAACTGTTGCAGCGAGCGTCCCGTCACCTTCGTCAACCGCAGCAACTTCGGTGTCGATGTTCGGAGCGTCGAGACTGCTTGCCTCCTCGTTTGGGGCCTCCACAATGGGGTCAGCAACCTCTCGTTCCGGGTCCGTGGTCTCGATTTCAGGAGGATTTTCCGGCGCCTTGACCGTTCGTCCCAAGGACGCCAGCTGGACCAGATATTTCCATGGTGCTTTCATAATGCGCCGCCAACCCGATCAATGGCACCGGCATCCTCGGCAGCAGCCCTCAAAGGAACTCCAGCCAGAATGCGATGACAAGGGCCAATCAGGCTATCCGATCGGCCCTCTATCAATTGATCAGGCAAGGCCCAACCGCTTGCGCAGTTCCGCGTTCTCGGCCCGCAGTTTTTCGGCCAGCGCCTTGCGCAGCCGCGCGTTCTCTTCTTCGAGCTGGCGAAGATCTGCAATGTCGTCGAGGACTGGAGCTGGAGCCGTCGTCACCGTCGGCTGCTTTGCCCCACGGGTTTCGCCGGCGCCCTTGGCGACCTTCTTTGCCCTGGTCTCGCGAACGGCCGGCGCCTCTAGCGAAAGCTTAACGTCTACAGACTTGTCTGCACGCTTCCTGCGTCCCCTCTCCGGCTGGGCAGCAACGGCCGCCGGTGCTTCAGCAGTCGCGTCCGCAACGACATTCTTGGGTCGCGGCCCCCGACGCTTCTTGGGCGGTGCGACTTCCGCCGGCGGCGCGGTCTCCACGATTTCGGTATTGCTCTCGTCTGCCATGAGTTTGTTTCCCTCTCGAACCGATCATCTTTTTCCATTGCGCGGAAAGCAGAGTCAACGCATCGCGACATCTTCTATGCGTTGGCGCATTACACGGTTGCCGGTCAATGCGGGAACCGAAGGCTACTAGGCGCCGGCAGCGGGGTTCACGCTGCAACGTTCGTGGTCGAGTTTTTCTGCGGCAGCGTACCGGAATCGAGGAAACAGACCTTCTATCCGCTGAGTTATGCGCTTAGCGTACATGAGCAGTTTCTGTTGGACTGCAATCCTCCCCGCTCCCAGTGAGCCATATGGGTGCTATACTCGCCCCGCCTACCGGCGAGGCCTTTCTTTCCGGCACGAGAGTTCCCGTCGCTAGAGCCAGCCATCAGGATACTCCGAGAGGCACTGCATGAAAGCTGAAGAAATTTCGCTAAGGTATTCCGCTCTCCGGCCCGACGGCGCTATTGTGGAGATCGAGTTCAATCAGGAAATCGCCGCTTCGCTCGCGCGGCTTCCGGATGATCCTTCGCTCTACTTCGATCTGAGCGAACCACATCTCCTCGTTCCGCTCGAGCAGTTGGTCAACGCGCGTGCGCGCGAAAGAGGCATCGTCAATGCCAACCGCCACATGGTCGCGGCAGCGAAAGGCAGTCTGGAAAAACGCAAACCCCTCACTGTTCAGTCCTTAGGCAACGAGCTGTGGCTCGTGGTGGATGGCAATTCGACTTTGCTCAACGCGCGTCATTCTGGTTGGCGGGCGATACCTTGCTGCATGAGATGACCAGACACATCTGGATATCCCGCCATCGATCGAACGGGCACTTGCATGCTCGGGGGCCAATTTCACCGAAAAGCGGCGATTGCGTTGTGGAAATCCTCGCATTTCGCTCCACCTCGCTGGGACGCCGGATGACAAAAGGGATCCGGGCGGGCGAGACTCGCCTCTCGACGCACTGGTCAATGCCAACGTTGGGAGCAAGGATGACGACCTTCAGCCTGGTCGAGACCATGAGCGGTCGGAGTCGTCATGTCCTGTTTGATCACCATGTCGCAGAAAGAGTTGCATCGCCTCGAAGTCATCCAGAAGATCCGTGACGAGCGCCTGAGCGTTGTCCAGGCTGCCGAACTGCTCAAGCTCAGTCGAAGTCAGATCCACAGACTGCTGCAGGCCTATGATCAAGATGGTCCGGCCGGTCTTGTTTCGAAGAAGCGATCCCGGCCGAGCAATCGGCGCCACAGCGAGGATTTCCGCAATGCGGCGCTGGATCTGATCCGCGAACGCTATCTGGATTTTGGTCCGACGTTAGCGCGCGAGAAGCTCATCGAACTGCACCGGATTCCCGGAAACACTGACGGCCTGGAAGCAGATCGCGGAAACATTGGGCACGGACTACGAAGTGCATGCTTTCGACTGGCCCGGTTACGGCCAGCCTTCGCGCCCGTCGGTTTCACGGCTCTCCTATTCGCCGAAGGACTACGCCAAAGTTCTCAAGGCCTATATCGAGACGGCGGGCGTCGAGCGATCGAACCTCGTCATCTACGCCTCGGATATCGGCGGCCTTCCCGCACTGCTTTTGGCCATCGAAGAACCAACCGTGGCAAGGAAGATCATCGTCGGCGACTTCGCCCCGTTCAATCGGCCGCAGTACATGTACGAGAACCTGCAGAATCTCAAGGCAGAGCCGACGGCGACGCCAACACGAACCTTCATGAACAAGACCAGCGACGAGATCCTGCAGAACGTCCATCGTCGCGGCCTTAGACCGGAACCCCAGTACGAACTGCCCCCCGAGCTGCAAGCGGACATGAAGGATTGCTGGACACGTGAGGGCGTATCCAGCGCCGACGCCCTCGCCTCCTATTACTCCCATTTCACCCGCGACGAAGACTATCTCGAAGCCAATCTTCACAGGCTGAAGACTCCCGTGAAAGTGATCTGGGGCGACAGCGACATCTACATCAAGCCGGAAATGGGCAAGGAGTTCGCCGAGCGCACCCATTCGGAATTCGAACTTCTCACAGGTATCGGCCACTTCCCGCACCTGCAGGATCCTGCTCGGACAATCGAAGAGGTGCGGGCCGCCTTTGCGGACTAGCCTTACGAAACCTCGCCTCGTTTGCAGGCAGCGCGAAGGCGAGGCAGTGCCCAGTCGACGAAGGACCGCACTTTCAGCGTCAACTGACCCTGTCCGGAATAGACAATGCGGATAGGTCTGGGCGCCTGGTCGAAAGCCTCCAAAACCGGCACGAGAGCGCCTGAAGCTAGCTCGTCCGGGACCTGATAATCGAACAGGCGGGCGATCCCAGCGCCGCCGACCGCTGCAGTCACGCAATTGGTGGCAGTGTTGACCTCAAGGCGTGCACGCGGAACCGCCTCCACCGGGTTGCCATCGACATTGAAAGTCCAGAAGAAGGTCCGCTTGTTGAAGAGTATTCCGTCGTGGTCTACCAGATCGCTCGGATGTTCCGGCACGCCGCGGCGCTGCAAATAGGCCGGACTGGCGCAGGTCAGCAGGCGGAACTCACCAGCCTTGACCGCGTAGAGAGAACTGTCGGCGAGGTCACCCAGGCGAATGGCGATGTCGACCTGCTCCTCCACGAGATGCACGGTCCTGTCGAGCGAGAGCAGGTTCAGAGACACCTCCGGATACATCTGCATATAGCTGATCGCGATCGGCATCACATAGCGGGCGCCGAACTCTAACGGCATGGTGATCGTCAGGGTGCCGCGCGGCGTCTGGTATTCGCCTGACGCCCGACGCTCCGCCTCATCGAGGTCCGCGATAATCTTTCGAGCCGCCTCTACATATTCTCGGCCGGCATCGGTGAGCTGAAGATTGCGGCTGGTGCGCACGATGAGGCTCGCGCCGAGGTGCCGTTCGAGTTCGGCAACCTTGCGGCTGACGCTGGGCAAGGGAGCATTCAGCTTCCTGCTCCCTGCAGAGATACTGCCGGCATTGACGACTGCCAGCAGCATCTTCATTGCTTCAAGGCGATCCATTGTATCCCCCGCGGGCGATTCGACGTTGCTTACGACATTATGGTCCTATGCTCTGCCTGTGTCTGAAACCTTCGCCTGCTGTTCTGCACCTTCGCGCCGGGCCGGCGGTTCGTTAGGAACCCGCGCCTCCTCGGCAAGCAGGCTCGTCGCCATGCGCTTGCTCTGCCGAACCGGCTCGCCGGTTCGCGTCATTTGCGCGATGGCGGTCGCCCCCTCGTGCAGGAGGTTGATCGCGTCTGCGATGCGTTTCGGTTCCGCGAACCGGGCCGCATGAGCGAGCTCTTCGAAATAGGCAAGGACTAGGCGCTTATGCATCAAGGCAGCGCGGAACACCGGATCTACGGCTTCCTTGTGTTCTCCGGCAGCGCTCATGAAAATGCAGCCGCGGAACTGCTTGTCGCGGACCGAGGCCTCCAGGAAATCGAAGGTCGCCAGAAGCCGCTCGTAGGGTTCGCTCGCCCGTTGCTCGACAAAGATGCGCATCTCGGCACGGGATTCTTCGTCGCGCCGCTCCAGCGCCGCCAGGATGAGATCTTCTTTGGTTTCGAAGTGCCGATAGAGCGTGGTCTTGGCCACGCCGGCTTCGGCGATGAGAAGATCGATACCGGTCGCGTGGTAGCCGTGAAGGTTGAACAGGCGCAGGGCGGTGTCCAGCAGATGTCCGCGGATCTCTGAGCGGCGCATGCTTACTCCTTAAAACGAAACAGAATGGTATCATTTTATCGTATTGAGCGAGAAATGCAAGCCATCGTCGCCACCGCCCAGGCGCCAAGTTCAAAATGATCCTGTCGTTTCAAACTGCGCCCTTCGTATAACACGACTACAAATTCCCGGGCACAGGATTGCCAAACGATACAGATCGGTATATTTAAGCCGGTATCGATACGGACCTGTATCGTTTATTGGACAATCGGGAGATTTGCCCGACGCCACCAACCAGGAGAAGACTATGCCTCGTGATCTCGCATACCAAAGCGCGGCGCATCCGCGTGTCCACGCTCGTTCCGCGGCCCGCACGCTGGACCTGATCGATAGCCACGGCCAAGCCGTCACCACGGCTGGCCTTTATGGCTCGCTGGCCGTGATCTACGGCTGGTTCGGCGGCATGAAGTTCACCCGTTACGAAGCGGAGGGCCTGGTTGGCCTGGTCAGCAACAATCCCTTGCTGAGTTGGACCTATTCGCTATTCAGCGTGGAAGGCTTCTCAAACCTACTCGGCATTCTCGAGTTGAGCATCGCCGCCCTCGTCGTGGCCCGGCTCATAAAGCCGATCTATTCGCTCGTCGGCGGATTGCTTTCGGCCGGGCTTTTCGCAACGACCCTCAGCTTCATGGTGACGACACCCGGCGTGTTTGTACCCGAGCTCGGCTTTCCGGCGATCTCGGTCGCGCCCGGGCAATTCCTGCTCAAGGATGTCGGGCTCTTCGCCCTCTCCTTGTGGATCGCCATCGACTCGTTTTTGGCGCTCCGTGCGGCACGGGCTGATTGACGAAGAGCGCGGCCCGACGGGCCGCCCGCATGCTTTCGCTATCCGAACACCATCTCCGGCCAACTGGCCGGCTGAACAAAGGAACGTCTCATGATCATGCACTATGTTCTATCGCGGATCCGCGCGCACCAGCGCTACCGCCAGACCGCTCTCGAACTTGGGCGCTATAGCGATCAGCAACTGGACGACATCGGCGTCCACCGCTTCGAAATCGACGATATCGCACGCCGGCAATTCAACCTGTGACGAAGCCATGACGCGGGGCCGGTGCAACAAGGTGTTGCGCAAAGGCACACTGGGCCTGCGTTGTGGCCGGGACGAGGCCCCGCGCTGCGGATGTGGTGCGGAAGCCGCCCCTATGGAGACAAGGAAATGACCTATAGAAAGACTGACGACGCGATCCGAAAACTGACACCCGAGCAGTTTCGCGTAACGCAACAAAGCGGGACCGAACGTCCATTCACGGGCGAGCACAACGACAACAAGAGACCAGGGATCTATGTCGACATCGTATCCGGCGAGCCTCTGTTTGCGTCTTCCGACAAGTTCGATTCCGGTTGTGGCTGGCCGAGCTTCACCAAGCCGATTGTGCCCGCCAACGTCGACGAACTGCAGGATCGATCCCATGGAATGATCCGCACCGAGGTGCGCTCGAAGCATGGTGATAGTCACCTTGGCCATGTCTTTCCCGACGGGCCGCGCGATCGTGGCGGCCTGCGCTACTGCATCAATTCCGCCGCCCTGCGCTTCATTCCCCGTGAGGAGATGGAGGCGGAGGGTTACGGCGCGCTCATCAACCAGGTGGAGGATATCTGAATGACCGATCGAGCTGAAAGAGCCGTTTTGGCCGGTGGCTGCTTCTGGGGGATGCAGGATTTGATCCGTAACCTCCCGGGCGTCATTACAACAAGGGTCGGCTACACCGGTGGCGATGTGCCCAACGCCACCTACCGTAATCACGGCACCCACGCCGAGGGCATCGAAATCGCCTTCGATCCCGGGACGATCAGCTACAGGCAGATCCTGGAGGTCTTCTTCCAGATCCACGATCCGACCACCAGGAACCGCCAGGGCAACGATATCGGCATGTCGTATCGCTCGGCGATCTACTACGTCGATGACGGGCAGAAACGGGTCGCCGAGGACACCATCGCCGACGTCAACTCTTCAGGCCTGTGGCCCGGCAAAGTCGTGACCGAAGTGGAGCCGGCGGGAGACTTCTGGGAGGCGGAGCCGGAGCACCAGGATTACCTGGAGCGCTATCCCAACGGCTACACCTGCCACTTCATCCGTCCCAATTGGGTATTGCCACGGCGGTCCGCCTCTGAATAGCGGATCGCTGAGGTCGATGCCGGAAAGAAGTCGGACAAGCCGCCAGCTTGCCCGACTTCATGCGGCGCTGGGCTTCAGCCGGCTTCCGCTACGCTGTCGCGACGGCGGCGCTTCGGCGTTCGGACAGCGAGCCAAACCTTAGTGTCGCCGGCATGCTCCTTGGGCGCCTTCGCGGCCGCGCGCACGTCGATGCTCGCCAGCGTATGGCCGGCCATCACTTCACTCGCCCGTTTTTCAGCTATGACGGCGTGAATGAAGCAAACGCCGTCCTCTGCCCAGGCAGGCGTCCCATCGCCGAACAGCGCGCATTGCCCACGGATTTCCATGCATTCGAACAGCGGCTTGCGTCCGTCGATGGCCTCGATCACGTCAAGCGCGGTGATCTAGGCGGACGGTCGCGCAAGCGCGAACCCACCAATTCCTTCGCGGGCGGCGACGATTCCCACCTTCGGGAGTTGGTGAAAAGCTTCGCAACCAATTCGGGGGGAATCTTCTGCAGCTCGGCAAGATCGCGTGCACTTGCCGGCTGATTAATCTCCTCCGCCTCGATGAGAAACAGGAGAGAGGAAAATCGAGATGGAGTCGCACAACACTCGATGAAACGCACGCCGCCGTTTCCCCACAAGACAATAATGTAGTGGAACCTGCGAGCGGGCGGCCGCACAAGCGGAGGGTCGCTGGCGCTGGTACCGATCACTCTTGGGTATGCCCGGATTCATTGGAAAAATGACGCAACCAAACTTGTGTCCGAGATTTGTTGCCCCCTTCGTACTTAAGGATTGCCTGTTCGAGCCCGCCAAAATCCGGCGTTTCCTTGTCAGCGCCAATCTCGGCGAGCCGCATCGTGTACCACGCGGTGATGCTGCCGTCCGGGGCGTCGGAGAATTTGGGAAAGAGCGGCTCGGGTTTCCGATCCGCCTTCCACAGGATGGGAAGTGAAGGCTCCAGGACGAGCGCTCGCGCAAGACCGACAATATCAACTGCACCACTCGCCACAGCGTCTTCGGCATGCGCGCGCGTTTTGAAACCGCCTGTCAACATAAGCGGCTTGGTCGTTACGGCGCGCGCACGCCTTGCAAATTCGAGGAAGTAGGGTCCGTGTCCCGCTCTGTCGGAGGCGGACTTAGCTCCTGGGAAGTAGGTCCCACCACTGATGTCGATCAGGTCGGCCGAAGACCCGTCGAGCGCCGCCACCGCCTTGAGGGCGTCTTCCTCGTCGAACCCGCCCTCAAGCTTGTCTGAGGAATTGAGTTTCAAAGCGATTGGAAAACTCGGTCCGACGGCGTCGCGTGTTGCCTCCACAGCTTCCAGCAAGGGTCGCATCCGATTGGCGATTGCCCCTCCGTATTCGTCGTTCCGTTTGTTGAACAGTGGCGAAAGAAACTGGCTAAGCAGGAACCCGTGCGCCGCGTGAATTTGCACACCACCGAAACCTGCCTGCTGCGCCAACCGGGCTGTTCTGGCAAAGTGCTCCGGCAATTGGCGTACTTCGTCGCGTGTTATTTCCACGCAACGCAGACCCGGCAGATTGAAGGCACTCGGGCCTTTCGGGTTGCTGGTTGGCGCGTAGGCAAGCGCCCCAGCATGACCGAGCTGCAGCCAGAGCTGGGTGCCGTTTTCGCCGCCATGTCGGGCAAGTTCACGGAACCGCTCAAGGTCGGAGGCCTCGTTGAATACCAGATTACCAGGGTTCTCGGCGTAACCGGCGGTAAGCTGCACCTCGCCTATTATGGATACGGCCAACCCACCTGCCGCCCAGCGCTGATAAAGCCTGATCTGTTCGGCTGTCGGATGACCGGTTCCGTCGCCCAAGGCATCGGACATTGCTGACTTTGCAATCCGATTGCTCAGGGTTATGCCACAAGGCAGTTGGAGGGTTCGAACAAAGTTGCACGTTGCATTTGAAACTCCACGTCCATTTCTGTTCGTCCACCTGAAGGCACCCTGGTTCGCCGGAAATCGTGTGACGAATATGGACGATCCAGTGAGCGCGATCTAAGGGCCGAGCTCAGCACGCGCTACTCAGCGACATTGAGAGTCATTCTCTCATATTTCGGGACCGGTGCCACACTCACCAAGCGTGTAGCCGTCACCACGACATCTCGGCAGACCTGACCATGCGTCCTGACCTGACCGGACGTGTGTCGCGGTAGGCGACGACACGCAAACCCTCGCCAGGGCATCTCAGAACAGCGTGTAATCCGACAGTTCGATTGTGACGGCATTGAAATCGCGGTCGAGCGTACCATCCGGCTTGACGGTGAACACGCTGCGGCGGGTCGGATACCTAAGACCGTCAACATCTATGTAAGCGGACACAAAGTGTGCAGCGGGCGCGTCCGCCCAAACATCGACCGAATAATCGTGACGACGCAGTAGCCTGTCCGAGCCGAAGTAAAAGCGCTGTTCCCGTGTGTGGCTGTGTACGCTCTCGGGGAACCTCACGGCTACGCCGCGAAGCGTCTCACCTTCGTTCTCTATTGGGGCAATGTCGCGAGCTTCATAGCCGGGTTCGCCGAAAACGAAAGGAGTCGCAAAGTAGGTCCACATTGCATAACCGTTGAAATATGCGAGGTTGAGCGGATCCCACTGTCCGGTGAAGCTGCGATCAAATGCTTCACGTCCATTGTCGCGCGCGGCGACAATCGATCCATCTCCAGCGCTGATATCGACATGCTCGGGCGTCCAGGTCATTGTCCAATCTGGTTCTCCGAACGGAGTGACACGAGTCCACTGGCGGTGGAACTCGCTTGTCGCACGCCGAGGTACAGCAATCAAAGGAGCACCTTTCAACGCCCATAACTTGCCACCGGTCAGTATTGTTGAGGATATTCCCTTAAACTTGCGCCAGCGCTCGTGCCCACCATGCTCTTCCAAAACCTCGCCCAGTAATGGGTGCAATTTGCCACTCATTGATTTTCTCCTCGGCTGAGTTTCTGACTGTTATTCAAAGGTCGGGGTTTTGGCTCATGTTTCATGCACGCCATTCTTAATGAGGCATCGCGTCGATCTTCGTTGTAAGCCACGCGTGGGAGGCGAGGATATTGTGGCCGCGCCACAAATCCGTGCATAATAGGAAGCCGCCTCCGACAGCTCAGTTCGGGACCGGAATTTCACGACCAAGGTTTTGCCTCCGAACCCATCGCAAGAATGAGCGCCGCAAGCGTCGCGACGAACAGCAAATAGGCGAGCACCGCTTGCCAGGCCTCCGCCGGGAGACCGACCAGGAGCAGTGTATCGTTGCCGCCAGGAATAAGTAGCGCACCCGCTCCCATGAATATGCCTGCAAACGTCCTCTTGACGATGGTTTTCATTGCTGGCCGCTTGAACTTAAATCCATCCTTGCGAAGCCTAGCGGAAACGAAACTGCCGCCGAACATGCAAACCGAAATCACAGCGCCGGTGACAGGTATCGAAGCGACCGATCCAACCGACGCGACAATTGCGAACCCGGGCGCAAGAACTGCCAGGATGGTGGAGGTGATGCCGACCGACCCCATCGCCATCGTCAGCCGCCGGAAGTGCGACTTCAACCTGCGGGAAAGGCTGAGCCTCAGCGCCATCATGGCCACCAACGCAAACGCTAAGAACACTGCACCCAGTGAAGTGGAAGCACTTATCGGCGGCTGACCCGAAAGCAGATCAAAGCAGGATTCGATAAATAGCACGGCATAAATCCCGAGAAACGTGAATGCGAATTCGACTTCGCCGTTTCCGATATGGCCAACCGATCCGAACACGCACGCGCCGTTCACATAGCTGCCGATCCCAAGCAAGATGGCTGCTGGAACCAGGTAGCCGAGTGTCGACCAGCCCTCCTGTATCATAGGTGGCGAGTCTAGGATTACGTATCCGAGTGCCGCCCACGCGGCACATTCGACCAGAGCGATGAAACGTGCCGGCCTCTTGTCGGATACCAACTCCTTCGTGGCAATGACGGTGCAGATCGAGCCCCGATTCATAGCGAAACCGAGAATAAATCCGAGTGCCGCTATCAGGGCCATATTTGCCCAAATCGTGGTGTCGTTGCCCGCACCTGATATGTAAGTGTGCGTTTCGCTCATTTGCCAAACGGACTCGCGTCTATTCCGGTTTGCGGCGCATACAAAGTTTCATATTGATCGCCGTCGCTGACAAGCCAGCGGCCCCGACAATAAGCTACTCCGACGGATGCTGAACTGTGCCTTAAATCGTGTCGGCTGGACAGACCTCACCGATCTCATCGCGCCGGCAGAGCCATCTCGATCGAAAGCCCGTGGGGGCGGTAGCAGCGCTATGCTCCAACCATCCTTCACGCCTCTCGATCGGCCCGGCCACCGGAAGAGGCGAATGCTCGCTTCCAAAAAACGAACAGTGCCGGAGAGACGGTCTTGCGTCTCCGGTAACTTACCCTTGAATAAAGATACAGGCCTGTTTGATATCTCGGATTAGAAATGCGCCGTTGCGAAATCCGGGATCATCTGTTGCTCCCAATGGCTGGAAACGTGCCCATAGGCGGCGGTACCTGTAGCCTGCAACAGTGGACATGGAACGCGTCCGATGCGACGCCACTCGGCAGAAGGAGTGAACTGGGGCGGATGGCGGCGGCGGGCTCGAATAGCGCGCCATGCCGCTTTGAGGAACATTTCAGCATGAGGCATTGATAAACGCTACAGATCAGTATACTTTCTCTTTTATCGATACAGATCGGTATTGATTGCAAGTTGGGCGGCAGAATGCCCGCAAGTGAAGACCGCGGCTTTTCCGGCGGCTCCCGCAGGACGGGGTGACGAAGGATTTCCCACCATGTACACGCACGATACCAAGGTTTTGATCATCGGGGCCGGTCCAGCCGGCTACACGGCTGCGATTTACGCTGCCCGTTCTAACCTAAAACCAATCCTGGTGACCGGCATCCAGCCCGGTGGCCAGCTTACGATCACTACGGATGTCGAGAACTACCCAGGTTTTGCAGAGCCGGTCCAGGGGCCATGGTTGATGGAACAGATGCGGCAGCAGGCGGAGAATGTCGGAACCCAGATCGTGTACGACACCATCACCTCCGTCGATCTCTCCACGCGTCCGTTCCGTGCCCGGGGGGACTCCGGCGATACCTACATCGCTGGCACACTCATTATTGCAACGGGAGCCCAGGCCCGCTGGCTCGGTCTTCCTTCGGAATCGACATTCAACGGCTTCGGCGTCTCCGCCTGCGCAACATGTGATGGCTTCTTCTATCGAGACAGAGAGGTTGTCGTCGTGGGCGGGGGCAATTCGGCTGTAGAGGAAGCATTGTACCTATCGAAGATCGCTTCCAAAGTAACCATCATCCACCGCCGAAATCGCTTCCGTGCGGAGCCGATCCTGCAGGACCGGCTTTTTGCCAAACCGAATGTTGAAGTCATCTGGAACCACGTCATCGACGAGCTAGTCGGTGAGCTTCAGCCGAAGAAATCGTTGACGGGCATTCGAATCCGCGACGTGGATACGGGCAAGACAAGGGTTCTGTCCACACACGGTCTTTTCGTTGCCATCGGACACGATCCGGCAACCGCACTGTTCCGCGGACAGCTGGAAATGGACCAGGCCGGTTACATCAGGGTCGGCAATTGGTCGACCAAGACTTCGGTGCTTGGTTGCTTCGCAGCCGGCGATGTCATCGATCCGGTGTTCCGTCAGGCCGTCAGCTCGGCCGGCATGGGGTGCATGGCAGCTCTGGAAGCCGACAAATACCTTGCCGAGCATTCACCGCTCTGGGTCGCGCAACGGAGCGTGGACGCTTTGAGCTGACGATACGGGAAGGCCAGTTAGTGTTAGCCGACGGCAAGTCAAAATCTTGCGGGTCGCGCAGCATACTATCTTACTAAGATGAAAGTTAGCGGGCCGGCATCGGGGGTAAAGTCCGGCGCCAAAACAGGAACGAGGCAAGTGAAATGCCAGCATCGCCAATCCTTCCCCTAGCCTTCTGCCTCGTCGCAGCGGTGTCAATGTTTTGCTCGGGCGATTCCACCATAGCTCAGTTCCCGCCAATCGGTCGCCAGAGCGAGGGCCCGTTCCCACAAACCGAACGCCTCGGAACACTCGCTCCGCCTTTTCATTTCGAAGATCTCGATCAGGAGTTCGCACCCGAGACCTCGCGTTTCTAGTTGACGAGCGTCGGCTGAAATCGACCTCGATATCGCTCCATGCCTGTCGCCTTCAAAGGGCCAGCACCGTAATCGGCGCAATGATTGGCCCATCGGAAAAGCGCAAGCCGTTTAAGCAGGTGTGTTTTCATCGCGCGGACGTGCAACGATGAATGATTTCGAAAAGGCGGTCACAGGATCGCTCGACATACTGCGGAGGGCACGTGGCGACACCCAAAAGCAGGCCGGGTTTGGCGAGCATCGGCGACACGTACCACACCGAGAGGGGAGCAGGCGACAGGCGGAACGGTAGAGTTTCCCGCACGATGGCAACGTCCGGGGCACCATCGGGGAGCCGCACCAGAACAGCCAGACCCGCCGTCGCGACGGTGTCGCCGTCTGCGCGCGTTCCCAAATATTGCAACAGTGCGTCTCGACGTGCGGCGTATACCCGCTTGGTGCGGCGCAGATGCCGCAGGAAATGTCCCTCGCAAATAAACTCTGCTGTGGCGAGTTGCACGGATGGCCCGGGCGGCGGCGCCAGGCATGCGGCCACTTCGGTGAAGCGGGCTTCCAAAGACGGGGGCACGACGACGAAGCCAAGGCGCAATGTCGGACTTATGGTTTTGCTGAACGAGCCGATATGGATGACCCTGCCAACACGATCGATTGAGGCGAGCGCCGGCGCCGCGGGGCCTTGGAGCTGCAACTCGCCCAAATAATCATCCTCGATGATCCAGGCCCCGCGCTCGACCGCCCACGCGAGAAGACGCAGCCGTCGCGCGAGCGACAGTGTCGTTCCAGTCGGCGCCTGCTGTCCCGGCGTCACGACGGCAAGTGCCGCTTCCGGGGCATTCTGAAGGCCGTAGTCGACATCCATGCCGTCGCGGTCAACCGGCACAGGGACGGGCAGCAGTCTCGCCAGTTCAAGGCCGCGCCGCGTGAAGGGAAACCCGGGATCCTCCATCCATGCTTTGCGCCCTTCCAGGCCCAGCGCGTGCAGCGTCAATCCCAGGCCGCTTGCATAGCCACATGTCACGAGAATTTGGGAGGGCAAACACTCGATCCCGCGCGCGATGGTGAGAGAGGCGGCGATCTCTCGACGCAGCTCGAGTTCGCCGCGCGGATCAGGATACATGGCCGGTGCGCTCGCTTCGGCGCGCACACTATGGGACCGGATCCTGGCAAAGAGTTTGGCGGGAAAGGTCTCTTTCGCCGGCACGCCCATCTGAAAAATCGCCGGGCCTGCGATCATTTCCTGATACCGTTCCATGAAGGAGCCGGGCTCTGGTGGGGAATCCTGCCGCCGGGACAAGATCGGTCGCTCTGTTACACGCGTCCCCGTTGCCCGAGATGCAGCAATGAGCTGAGCTGAAGAAAGCTTATCATAGGCCAGCCGCACGGTACCACGCGCGACGCCGAGTTGGGCGGCCAAGTCTCACCAGGACGGCAGTCGCGCACCTGATGTCAGAACCCCGCTGTCAATCGCGGCGGTGATACCCATGCAGATCTGGTCCGCCAACAGGTTCTTCGCGGTGCGATCAATCTGTAGCTCAAGCGGCTTAGCCATTGCATATCGTGGTACAGGATTTTTGTGCGTTCTTGGTGCTAATTACATGACCAGAGGAGGGGTATTTATAGCGGGTAGATGCACAGCCCACAAAGGAGAAATGTCATCATGAACGCACGATCCCTCATTGGTACAGCCGTCGCCGCAGTCGTCATCGCCAGCGCGATGCCAGCGGCCGCGCACGATCCCCTCGAAACGGTTACGCCGACTTTCGAGCAGAACATCCCGAATATCCCCGGCAAGTCGGTTCGCGCCGTAGTCGTCGATTACGCTCCGGGCGGCGCCTCGCTGCCGCATATCCATGCGAAATCGGCGTTCATTTTTGCCTATGTTCTCTCGGGCGAAATCGAGTCAAAGGTGAATGACGAGCCGACAAGGATCTATCGTCCCGGCGAAAGCTTCTACGAAACCCCTGGCTCCAGCCACCTCGTGAGCCGCAATGCGAGCAAGAGCGAACCGGCAAAACTCCTGGCAGTCTTTATCGTCGACACCGAGGATAAGGAACTGACGACCCCCAAGGAGTGAACGGATGAGCGCCCGACTGGACTATAACCAGATCGCTCCTGCCGGCGCAAAAGCGCTGGGTGGCGTCTATGGTTACGTCATGCAAAGCGGCCTACCGGCCGTCTTGCTCGAGCTGGTCTATCTGCGTGTTTCGCAGATCAAGAATTGTGCCTATTGCCTCGACATGCACACGCGCGATCTTTTGAACAAGGGGCAGCAGATCGAGAAGATAGCGTTTCTTCCGGCGTGGCGCGAAGCCGGCAGCCTCTTCGACGCGCGTGAGCGCGCCGCCCTTGCGTGGGCGGAAACGGTGACGCGCGTAGCAGAGACAAGTGTACCGGATGACGCCTATGACGCTGTCAGCGCTGCGTTCAGCGAGCGTGAACGCGTCGATCTCACCATCGCGATCAGCCTGATGAACGCATACAATCGAATGGCCATCAGCTTCAGGAATGTGCCGCACGCGGCAATCGGCAGATAGCATCGAGCCAGGGCTTGCTGGTTGCCGGCGATCACTCATTTGCAGATGCCGGCAGCCATCTCTCCGTGTCTCCGCTCCAGCGGGTTGCGCGCTGCACAGCAGATCGGCGTAACTCGAGTGCACGACAGAACCCGGGCAAGCGTGTGAAATCAGCATCCCCGCCCGAAAAATTCGAAAGGAAACCACATGCCGGACGTTTCAAGGAACTTCACGGGAAAGGTATGGCGCGTCCATCAGTTCGGGCCGCCCGATGTCATGCAGCTGGAACTCTCCGAGACGCCCGCGCCGGGGGCGGACGAGGTGATCGTCAAGGTCCGTGCAGCGGGTGTCGGGCCTTGGGACGGGTGGATACGCGCGGGCAACAGTGCCCTTCCCCAGCCGCTCCCTCTCATCCTCGGTTCAGACATATCGGGCGAGGTGGCCGCCGTCGGCACGGGAGTGACGCGGTTCAAGGTTGGAGATGACGTCTATGGCGTCACCAACAAGCGCTTTTGCGGTGGTTATGCCCAGTACGCGGTCGCCGAAGCCACCATGCTCGATCACAAACCAGTCTCCATTGACCACGTCGGTGCGGCCTCGCTGCCCGTGATCGCGGTAACAGCATGGCAAGCCCTGTTCGATCAGGCGGGCCTGAAAAAAGGTCAGTCCGTCCTGATCCATGGCTCGGCGGGAAACGTCGGCGCTTATGCCGTGCAGTTCGCCAGAGAGGCGGGCCTTCGGACGATTTGCACCGCTTCCTCCGGCGACACCGACAGTGTTTTCGCGCTTGGCGGTGAAACGGTCATCGATTACACCAAGACCGGATTTGACGACGAAATTCGTGATGTCGATGCCGTCATCGACCTGGTTGGCGGCGAAACCCAAACGCGATCGTTTCGCGTGCTGAAAAAGGGCGGGCGAATGATTTCGGCCGTTTCCGTGCCCGACCAGATGCTGGCGGCGCAGCATCAGGTCCTGGCAAAGTTCTTCCTGGTCGACGTGTCGACCTCGAGCCTTGCCCGCATTTCGTCTCTCATTTCCCGAAATGCCCTCAAGATGAATGTTGGGGCGACACTGGGGTTCGAGCAGGCGAAAGAGGCGCACTTGATGCTTGAGGGCCAGTTGCCGCGTCAGAAGGGCAAAACCGTCCTGACGATGGATTAAGTCACCGAGGCCGCGCAGGTCGCGCCGACCCGCGCAACGTTCCGGCGAAAACAGAACGACGCGGGTTTGGCCCTCGCGTCTACCCTATGCCTGCCATGCCGAGAAATCTATCGTTGGGACGGTCTTCACAGGTGAAGCCAACCGCACAGCGCCAACACCGAACCGGCCATCCCGTGCATCATGATTGGCAAGGCATCCTCCTTCGTTCCGGGCGATACATTATGCGATCTTCTGTAACCCCCCTTGACCATCTCTGGAGTTGAAGCGGTGCTGCAGGCGCCACTACACGCTCAGAACATCGTTATCCCCAACCACCGCATCACTTTGACGGTCGCAGCTACTTTATCTCCGATCCCGTCCACCATCGAAAGCAACTGGCGACGCGACCGCAAGCGAAAAGAATACGCGAGACAGGCGGCACAGCAGCTAGGTGCTGGTCGACACCAGGCGCAATCTGGGGTGTGCCTGATCCGCTCCATCTGTGATGCAATTCTAAAATTCGACGTTGAGCGAATGGTTCCGATCCTCTCGATCGACGACACGTCGCGATCCCGTGGTAATGCGGCGTTTGCCTCACGGGGATCCAGCCCAATCGGAATAGTTTCCGTCTCAAGCGCAGTGAAGTCGCGCCTCGCGCAATATCAGCCGATGCCGGGGCATCAGTTGATCCGTGCGCCTTCGGCAGAAAAGAGATGGATTTTCTCAGCCTTCGGCGCAAGATGGATCACTTGGTTGGGGCGCAAGTCTACACGTCGATGCAGCACGATCCCCGCAGTCTGGGTGCCGACTCGCACAGAAAGATGCGTCTCCGCACCCGTCGGCTCAACGGTCAAGACCATTGCCGGAATTCCGGCTTCGGCAAGCTCGAGATCTTCCGGGCGGATGCCATAGGTCATGGCCGCGCTATTGCTCGGACATGCCGGTAGCGGCAGGACAACCCCACCTTCGATTTGGAATCCCCCCTCGCCGATACCGCCCTCGAACAGGTTCATCGCCGGCGAGCCGATAAAGGTCGCAACGAAGGTATTGCCCGGGCGATCGTAAAGGTCGAGCGGCTTGCCGATCTGCTCGATGCGACCGGCGCGCATGGCGACGATCTTGTCGGCCATGGTCATCGCCTCAATCTGGTCGTGGGTCACGTAAACGATTGTTGTGCCGAGCCGCCGGTGCAGTTCCTTGATCTCGCTACGCATCGTCACGCGCAGCTTGGCATCGAGATTGGAGAGCGGCTCGTCGAACAGAAACACCTTCGGGTGGCGGACGATAGCGCGGCCCATGGCGACGCGCTGACGCTGGCCGCCGGAGAGCTGCTTGGGCAGGCGGTCGAGCAGCGGCTCAAGCGCGAGAATGCCGGCAGCCTCCTTTACCAGCTTCTCGATCGTCGCCCTGTCGCGGCCCTGGAGCTTGAGGGCGAAGCCCATGTTCTCGGCGACGGTCATGTGCGGATAGAGCGCATAGCTCTGGAACACCATGGCGATGTCGCGTTCCTTAGGGGCGACCTCGTTGACGACGCGGCCGTCGATGCGAATTTCACCGCCACTGATGTCCTCCAGCCCCGCCAGCATGCGCAAGAGCGTGGACTTTCCGCAGCCGGAAGGTCCAACGAGCGTGACGAACTCGCCGTCCTCGATATCCACGGAAACGCCGTGGATGACAGAGGCTGCGCCATACTGTTTCAGTACGTGATCGATCGCTACCGAAGCCATTTTTCTTCCTCCCTCAAAGCTTGAGTTGCCAGATTTCCGCGCTAGTGACGGCGCCGGTCAGCCTGACAGAGCGCACCGCGGAAAACCCGGGAATGCGCTTCGTCCCGGTCCAGCGGCCGTTGTCGGCGAAGACTTCAATGGAGCCGGCATCGAGGAAAATGCGCAGTTCCGAAGGCCTTGCGCCGGACGCAAGGTACAGCGGCGGCGCCTTGTCGGTACCGGCATCGAAGACGATCTCAAGACCATTACCGTGAAGCTTCACGCCGAGTTCGACGTCCGGGTGATCGAAGGCGAGCGCAAACGGTGCTCCAGGCTCGGGCAGCGTGAGCACGATCTCGACAGCGCCGCTGCCAAGCGCAACCGTCCCGCCGGCGGCAAGCGCGGCTTCGTCGAGCAGCATGTGTCGGAGGCTTTTGGACGCGGCGACGGGCGGGGTCAGCACGGCGTCTCCATCGAGAAGCACGCGACGCGGCAGGGTCATGGCGGTCGTAAAGTCGTCCTTCTTAGAAAAATCGGTCCAGTTGGCAAGCCAGGCGATGCCGACCGGCTCGTCGCCGTCGACAAAAGCCTGGAACGCATAGGCGTCGGAGCCGAAATCCAATTCCTGTTCGAACTCCGCCGTGAAAGCGCGGCCATCAAAGCGGCCGACCGTGACGGAGGTTAGATTGCGCCGACCGGTGGCCGGGTCGCGGCTGGTGAGCAAGCCGAAGATCAGCGCCCAGGGGGTCTCCGGATCATCCGCCTTGCCGCCGACCGGCACCATGCAGGGGCATTCCGCCGCCGTCATGCCAAAACGATCCTCGCGATGAACGATGCCGAGGAACACCCAACCCGACGCACCCGATGGGTCTGCCGTCTCGTAGAGCAGAACGACGCCGCCCGATCGGTCTCGACTGCCGAGCACCATCTTCCAGAGGCCATCCGGACCTTTGAAGACGTAAGGGTCACGAAAGTCGGTCGTGAGGTTCAGGCCCGCCGGTCGCAGTGGCAGGACTACCTCAGACGGACCAACGACAATCCCGTCGCGACTGCAAGCGGAGAGCTGGATCTGCTCTTCCGGCTGCCGGTCACGGACGTGCTCGGTATAGAAGACGCGGATCTCATCGCCTTCTAGCCCGGAAACGGGGATGGTTGAACCGGAAAACGCGCCACCACGTCCGTCGTTTTTTTCGGACAGGTGTTCTGCCGGAAAGAGGAAAATCGGCAGGTGGGTCCAGTGGATCAGATCCTTGGAGACGGCGTGCCCCCAGTGCATGGTGTTCCAGCGCATCCCGTGTGGGTAGTGCTGGTAGAAGAGATGGCCGAGTCCGGCGAACCGGCCGAAACCATTCGGGTCGTTCATCCAGCCGAAGGGTGGGCGGAAATGATACCCGGCTGGCACCTCGGGCGGGGCCGTGCGGGTATCGTGATGAAGCACGCAGATCCCCTCTGCCAATACCGTATCCGGATGAAAGGCATAGGTGACCGACAGTGCGGCCGTGCTCGCATCATAGGCGAGCGCTGTGCGCCCGCCCCTTTCCAGTACCACCGGGAAAAGTTCGAACTCCTCCGCGCGCCGAGTGGTCGGTTCGGCGACATCGCCGCGATCGGTGGTGACGAAGAGTTTCGCCTCACCGCCAGCCGCTCGCGCCTTCAGCCAGAGATGCAGCACCGTGCCGGCTGGAAGCTCGGCCTCGATGACTTCAAGCGCGGAGCGCACGGATCTTGTTTGGACAGTCATAGTCAACCTTTCACGGCGGAGCCGACGAACGAGCTTACGAACCAGCGCTGGAAGGCGAGGTAGAGAATGAGGACGGGGATCATCATCAGCACGGACGCAGCCATTGCGCGGTCCCAGTAGATGCTGTCCTGTCCGAAGAAGGTGGCGATCGCGACGGCGATCGGACGCGCATAGTCGGTCTGGGTGACGAGCGTTGGCCAGAGATACTGGTTCCAGCTTTCGATCCCCATGAGGATCGAAACGGTCGCGAGCGCCGGCAGGCTGAGCGGGATAAAGATCGACCGATAGATGCGGAATGCCGACGCCCCGTCCATCTCCGCGGCTTCGTACAACTCCTTCGGCAGTTGCGCGAAGAACTGGTAGAAGAGGAAGACATAGAGCGGGCTTGCCACCCAGGGCAGGATCTGCACGGCGAAAGTGTCCGTCAGTCCCGCTCGCGACATCATGACAACGAGCGGCATGATAATGCTCTCCTGCGGAATGACGTAGAGCGCAACAACGAGGGCAAGTAAAATCGCCTTGCCGCGCAGCGACCCCCAGGCGAGCACGAAGCCTGCCATCGAGTTGATGATCAATCCGGACACGACGGTGACGACGAGGATCACCAGTGAGTTGAAGAGATAGCGGCCATAGGCGAGTTCGCCGGAGAAATTTGCGATCTCCCGGTAGTTCGACAGGGTTGGATCGCTGACCCAGAAGGCGCGAAAACTGCCCATATCCGCAAGGATCCGGAAGCGATCGTCCTTAAGGCTGGCGATGAGCAGCATGAAGAGCGGCGAGATCATCACCAGGGCGATCATGAATATGCAGACGGTCTGGACGATGCGAAGGCCCGTCTTGCTGTTGCCCCGGGGTATGGCCAGCGGGGCCGGCTGGCTGAGCACGAGATCAGACATCGAAGCGCCTCAGGAGTTTGCGCTGGAGAAGCGCTATCAGAAGGACGATGACGAAGAGAATGACGGAAACGGCGGACGCGTAACCGAGCTTCTGTTCCTCGAAACCGGCGCGCACCATGTAGTGCACCACGGTTTCCGTGCTTTCCTTCGGCCCGCCCTGCGTGAGGATCGCAACCTGCGTATAGAGCTTGAAGGCCTGGATCGTGGTGATGACCAGCACGAAGACGTGGGTTGGGCGCAGGCCCGGCATGGTGACGTGCCAGAAGCGGCGCAGCGCGCTCGCGCCATCGATGCGGGCCGCGTCGTAAAGCTCTTCCGGAATGCCCTGCAGACCGGCGAGGTAGATGATCATCTGGAAGCCATAGGCCTGCCAGGCCGAGAGCAGTACGATCGAGAACATCGCCCAACTGGGGTCGCCGAGCCAGTCGATCGGCTGGATCGTGCCACCGGACAAGAAGCCGACAATCTGGTTAAGGGGACCGCTCGGGTACTGGAAGAGCGTGCCCCAGATCACGCAGACGACCACCATGGATGTGATCGCCGGCAGGAAGAACATGCCGCGCAGAAGGTTCTGCATCGGCAGCTTCTGGTGCAATAGCAGTGCCGTCAGGAAGGCAAGGCCGCACTGGACCGGCAGCACCCAGGCCGTGAAGCGGGTGACGTTCCAGAGCGACGTCCAGAACAGAGGGTCGGTGAAGACCCGCTGGAAATTCAGGAGGCCGACGAAACGCACCGGCGTCGGACGCGGGACGAGCGGCTGATTGGTCATCGCCGTCCAGAAGGACAGAAGGAACGGCGTGATCAGGAAGATGGCGAGCAGCAGCACGGCCGGTGCGATCATCGCAACCTCCTGCCAGAAGCGCTGCCGGTCGCGTCGCCTGGCGGGGCGCGGCAGCGCGGGCATGGACGTCTGTTGCAAGGTCATTGTCTCCTCCTCATTGCTCATCCTCCCGAAATCGCGCAGGGCCGGCCAGAAGGACGGCCCCGGGAAAAAGCGCCCTACTGCTGCTCGTCGAACGGCGGGTAGCCGGCGTTGTCCTCGATATCCTGGTCGATCTTCTTTGCCGCAGCGGTCAGCGCCTCCTGCGCATCACCGCCGTTGAAGATCTTGTCGACCGCCTGCATGAAGGCAGAAGTGATTGTCGGATAGGCCGGATGCGGCGGACGGGCGACGGCGGTTTTCGAGGCCTGTTCGAAGGCGACGGCAAGCGGCCCGCCTTCCGAGTAGAGCGGAGATTCGGCAGCGAAGCTCTTCAAACCCGGATAGGCCGACTGGGTCTTGGCGTAGTCGCGGTATTCCTTGTCCTTCAACAGGAAACTCAGGAACTTGCCCGCGGCTTCGGGGTTTTCGGATGTCGCTGAAATGCCCCAGATCCAGGTACCGTTCGGGCTGACGCCCTTCTCGCCGATCTTCGGCAACGGCATGACGACGATATTTTCCTTCATCGCAGCGGCCGCTTCCGCGTAAAACCAGTGCCCCCCCATGGCGAGAGCTGCGGGCTGGCCTTCGGCATAAAACTGGTTGGTGCCGGACGACGTCGGAACGACCCAGCCGTTCTTCACCCAGGTCTGCATCATTGTCAGCGCCTTGACGCAGGCATCGCCGTCGAGCGTTCCGGTTGCCTTCCAAGCCTTGCGATCGATCAGGTCGCAGCCGGCGCTTTCGAGCAGTGGTCCGTAGGCGTAGGTGATCCACTCGGTCTTGATGCCATAGCCGCGAAACGTATCGATCGGCCACTTCACGCCCTCAAGCTTGGAGAGCTTTTCGAGATATCCTTCAAATTCCTCGCGCGTCCAGGCATCGTCGACGGATTTCGGAATGCGCGCGCTGATGGCTTCGAGATATTTCTTGTTGCCGTAGAGCACGACGGATGAGTCCGTAAGGCCGATCGCATAGAGATCCTTGTCGATCGGATAGGTGCCCTGCGCGATGTTCGAGCCGGTCATGTCATCGAGCACGTCCTGATCGACCAGTGGCTTGATCGGCTGCAGGTAGCCGGACCAGACGTAGTTGGCCAGAAACGGCGCGTCGAGTTCCATCACGTCCGGCAGCTGCTTGGCCATGACGGCGGCGCTGAACTTCTCGTTATAGGCGTCGTGCGGCGCGTAGATCATCTCGACGTCGATATCGGGATTGGCTTCCTCGAAGCGCTTGGCGACGTCGCCATAGGCCTTCACCCAGCCCGGGTCGCCCTGGTGCATCACATGGATGACGGATTTTGCCTCGACATAACCGGCGCACCAGAAGAATGCGGAAGGCGCGAAAAGCGCGATAAGTAAACGATTACCCAAGTATGCACTCATTGATTTTCTCCTCCTGTTGAATGCGACAACAATGCTGGTTGTTAGACCGATGCTCGCTCGACCAGATGAAACGGCAGCTTTCGCAGGCGCGGTGGCTCAGGTTCCCCGGCCAGAAGAATCTCCATGGCAAGGCGGCCCATCGCGCGGTGCGGCAGGGCCATCGTGGTCAAAGGCGGGTCGAGCCGCGAGGCCAGCTCGACCTGATTGTCGAAACTGGCCACCGCAACATCGTCCGGAATTCTTAGACCCGCGCGCGCAAGCGCCGCATAGACTTCCATCGCCACGCGGTCGTTACCGCACAGGATGGCGTCCGGCCGCTGACCGGTGGCCAGCAGTGCCTCCACATGCCCCGCGACGAGGCTCGGAGCGCGGTCGCTGTAGACGCTGCGGCGCACGGCCGGGACAACAACGAGCGGATTGATGCCGGCCCCTTCAAGCGCTGCGCGAAAGCCTTTTTCTCGCAGCGTCCCGGCGAGGATACCGGGCAGGTTGATGAAGGCGATGCGACGCCGTCCTGCGGCCAGCAGGTAGCGCACGATCTCGCGCGCGCCGCCCTCTTCGTCCGGGACCAACGACGTGACACGGCCGGAGGCCTCGCGGCAGTTGATCATCACGCCGACCGAACCGGCGACGGCCGGCGGCAGGTCAACGTCCTTGTGGTACATGGCAGCATAGGCGACAGCACGGGGGCGGAACTGCTGCACCTCATCAATCACCGAGCCGATCGACTGCCCACTGCTGTGGTTGACCGCAAATACGGCCATGCCGGCACTGCGTGCGGCGCCATCGAGCCCGCGCACGATTTCGGTGGCAAAGGGCGAGGTAATAAGGCCATCAGAAATGACACCAACCAGTGGCAGCCACCCCTGGCGCACGCCGCGCGCTGCAAGATTGGTGACATAGCCCAGCTCTTCTGCGATCGCCTTGACCTTCTGGCGCGTATCATCCGACATGCGGGCGGAGCCGCCATGCAACGCGCCGGAAACCGTCTTTACCGATACGCCTGCACGCTCCGCGATGTCAGAAAGCGAAATTGCCACGATCTTCACGACCTCATTTGGGTTATCGTTTACCCTATAGTTCGAACGCCGGTTGCTTGTCAAGCGTGGCGATTGGTGCCGGTGGGGGCCTCAGCACCCAGCTCGTTATCGCGGATTTACTGCGGTGCTCTGAAAAACCGAGCCGCCTGGCCAAAAAAAACACTGACTATGACGCGCCGTCGATCAGGACGGATATGTGTTCGATGAGATCGTCCAGAACTGCAACGCCAAGGCGGCCAAGCGTCAGGTAATGCCGAACGTCGAACACCGGTCACACAAAGGATTGAACAACTGCGCCGAGAATTCCCATGTGCAGCTGCGAAAACGAGAGCGGGTAATGCAGGGCTTCCGATCGCTTCTCGGCTCTACGCCACCTCTTCGTTCCACCTCGCTGATAACGCTCCGCGCTCGCCACACATATTCACCGCCTGCAGGCCATGGCGGAGTGGAAAGCTGTGTCCGTGGTCAGCTGACAACAGTGCCGCAAGTCTCAGCGCGTTAATAGCCAGACAAAGTGATGTGGTGGATGGCGCCCTCCGACAGCATCGAGTATGCCAGAACAGGTTGTTGCAAACCAATAGCGACATCGCCGAATGCCTTCCTTCACCGACTGACAACGAGACATGCATTCAGCAATCGGGTGGCCGTCAAGATGGCCCGACAACCACCCGAGTTTTGAATCCGCACATTCCTCTATTGAGCGGCGTTGCCTATGTTGCTGCGGCATCCCCATCATCATATCCGGTTACGGCAAAAGCTGTGCCTTCGAGATGATAGACCTTCGGTTCATCCGAGAAATATTCCTGTATGCCTCCCATGAATATCTCGTGATCTTCGCTCGCTTCGAAGCCCGACGTATGATCCTCAAGCGAGCGCCACTGCACGATAAGATTGAAAGTTTCGGGCGTTTCGATCCCTTGCGCCAGAACATGGCCTCGGTAACCCCGCGCGCGGCTTAGCAACGGAACGACCTCAGCGAATGCTCGTCTGAACGTTTCAGTCCGTTCTTTGTGAACGGGTAGCTGAGCGATCTCGTAAATCATGGTTGCACGTTTGAAGTGAATTTAGACGGGTATTCGCTAGCACGCGCAGTGCCGGCCGACGGTTCGACTGCAATTGCGATCTTGCCTCGGACACCGTTGTTCGGGGTCTCGAGCAGAGCATGGGCGAGAGAGAGATCGGCGAGCGAATAGACAGCGCCAACGTGCGGCCGCAGCTGACCACGCTCCACTAATGTGCTAAGTTCATCGAGCTTGCCTTGGTTCTGCCGTGTGAACACGAAGTGAAGACTTGCATTCTTACCCCAAGCTTCGATGAGGTTCTGTGGCTGTGCGATGTCTACGATGGAGACGACACGGCCGAGTTGCGCGAGCACTTTTGGGCTGTGGGTTAATGTATCGCCGCCGAGCGTATCGAACACGACATCGACCCCGCGGCCATCCGTTTCACGCATGATGGCGTCGATGTAGTCTTCTTTCCTGTAGTCGATGACCACATCCGCCCCGATGCTCCGTGCGAAGTCGAAGTTGTCTTCGCGGACGGTCGTGAACACTTTCGCACCTATGGCTTTCGCCACTTGGATCGCCACGTGACCGACCCCTCCTGCGCCGCCATGGATCAGAATGCTTTCCCCTACTCTGAGAGCCGCACGCGAGACCAAAGCCTCCCACGCCGTACCACCAACCAGGCTCAGGCTTGCTGCTTCGAGATGGCTTAGCGACTTGGGCTTGCGTCCGATGATGTTTTCGTCCGCGACGTGGTACTCGGCATAGCTGCCCGGGCCGTCAAAGATTTGCGGCGTGTACCATACCTCGTCTCCCGGAGCGAACACCTTGCCCCCTGGACCGACGGCTTCGACGACGCCGGACACGTCATGACCGGTAATGGCCGGCAGTGGTACATAGTCGCGATAGTCGCCGCGCCGAACTTGGTAATCCAGGGGATTGACCGACGTGGCATGGACGCGAACGAGGACTTGTCCCGCCTGCGGAACGGGCTTTGGAACTTCGGAGAGCTCAAACGATTCTGGACCGCCGAAAGATTTGAGTGTCATCGCTTTCATTGTAGGCTCCTTGTTTTGGCATAGCTAAAAATCGCAAACTGCCGACATCGTCCTGGCAGTGGGGGGCTTGCTGATAGATTTGCAGGCGCTGATCAGAGGATCTGCCAAGGTTTAGTGCTGACAGCGTCCATGCGGTATGACTTCAGTTCCGATCTCATCGAGAACATCAGCGACCGGTCTCCGGCTGAACTTGAGGTTCAGTGCGACGTGGTTGATCCCATTTGCTCGCAGGTCGTCCAATAGGTCGGCCAGCCGACGTCGTCCGACCCGATATCCGAGATGGATGGGGCTGGGCGGCGTATCCGGATCTGCGGCCAGGTCGATGTAGAGCGATTGAGCGATCGGCTTGAATCCTGCTCCTAGGCGGTCGAGTGCTTCGCGCCAACGCGAGGCGACCTGCGCCTGCTCAGTCACGCCGCGCGGGTAAGTGATCCAACCATCGCTACGCTGCGCGATCCAGTCCAGAGATTGCTGGCTTTGCCCGGTAACGAGGGTGGGCAGCCGGGGCGAGAGAGGTTTGGGCACGAGATCGCCGCCGCCCGCGAGCCACCCATAGTGCGCCGACGCGTGGACCGGAAAACGCTTCGTGAGCAACGCCTCCACGTAGTCGAACGCGTCGCGGAAGAGTTCGGAACGCAGGTTCGCGTCGCGGCCATAGGCCGGGTACTCGACCGGGCGGTCGCCCGAAGCGACGCCGAACACGAAGCGTCCGTTGGATAGACCATCGAGCGACGCCCCCGCCTTGGCGACATCAATCGGGTGATGGAGCGGCAGGATGACGGCACCTGCGGCGAGCGCGATGGTAGACGTGCGCGCCGCGATCGTTGCGAGCCAAACGAAAGGGTCGTAGATCTGGCCTAGATCGCCAAAGCTCGGGTCGTTCAGCGGCACGTCCCGCGCCCAGAGCGCGGCAAAGCCGAGACGCTCTGCTTGCTGGGCGAGCTCGATCTGGTCTTGCATAGCCGGCTCGGGTCCGTCGAAAGACTCGATCGGGAAATAGACGCCGACAGTCAACTGCTCGGGCGCGAACATTGACGCGTAGCCGCGGCCGAAAGGGTTCAGACCGGCGTTCTCGGCCGGCGATGGGGCGATAGTCATCGTTCTTTCCTTCCTGAAACGGACGGCCGGGTTGATCCTCGACCGCCCGCGCACTGTTCCGGATGTCGAGTTAGGCACTCGCCTCACCCGACACGTCGATCACGACTTTGCCGCGCAAGCCCCGCGCGGAGCCGTTTTCCAACAGCTCGTGCGCCTCACCCATGCGGGCCAGCGGAAGCGTGGCGCCGATCACGGGCTTGACCAGCCCGCGCTCGACCAAATCTGTGAGCGCATCAAGCTTGCCTCGGTTTTGGCGGGTGAACACGAAATGGTATGCCGCGTTCTTGCCCCAGGCCTCGATGAGGTTCTGCGGCTGCGCGATATCGACGAGGCTGACCACGCGTCCGGCATCCGCCAGCGCGAGCGGGCTTCGAGTGAGCGTATCACCGCCGATCGTATCAAAAATGACGTTCACACCTTCCCCTCCGGTCAGCCGGGCGACGGCCTCCACGTAGTCTTCCGCCGTGAAGTCGATTGACTCGTCGGCCCCGAGCGAGCGTACGAACTCGTGGTCGCGGGCAAGCGCCGTCGTGATTACCCGTGCGCCGATCGCCTTGGCTACCTGAACCGCGATGGTGCCAACGCCGCCCGCACCGCCGTGGATGAGGATCGTTTCGCCAGCCTCCAGCTGCGCGCGCTGGTGAAACGCCTCCCAAACCGTACCGCCAACAAGCGTCAAGCTCGCCGCTTCAAGGTGCGTTAGGTTCCGGGGCTTTCGGCCGACGAGCTCGACGTCGGCGACGTGCTGCTCTGCGTATGAGCCGGCCCCGCCGAAGATCTTCGGGGTGTAATAGACCTCATCACCGACTGCGAACTCATGAACGTCTGGGCCCAGCTCCTCGATCACGCCTGAGATGTCATGGCCGATGATTGCGGGCAAAGGCACGTAGTCTGTGTAGTCGCCGCGGCGGATCTGGTAATCGAGTGGGTTGATAGCGGTGGCATGCACCCGCACTCGCACTTGGCGCGGACCGACCGCCGGCACTTGTACGTCGCGCAGTTCGAATGCGTCCGGGCCGCCGAAACGGGTAAGAACGGCGGCCTTCATTGAGTTGGCCATAACGATATCCTTTCGTCAGGAGAAGTATTGACGGCCCCATAGGCTATGGCGCCGTCTCGATGTCTCCTATTTGATTTATCTCGATTGCCTTGAGTAGAAGACCTGTTTTAGGATCAGTTTCAACAAACCTTTGAAAGCGACCTCATGGACGTCGACGATTTGCGCCTGTTCGTACGTATCGCCCAACTGCGCAGCATCAGCGCCGCGGCTCGCGACATGGGTCTCACGCCAGCGGGAGCCAGCGCCAGACTGGCGGCACTCGAGCGAAAGCTCAGCGCCAGGCTTCTCCATCGCACAACGCGCCAGGCGACCTTGACCGAGGACGGCCTCGCCTTCCTGCCCCATGCAGAGAATGTTGTGCATGCGGCAGAGTCCGCCCAAGCAGCGCTTGGGCGAGAGCAGGCCTCGCCGCGCGGCACCCTGAGGGTGGCGGCTCCGGCCTCGTTCGCGCGGATGCACATCGTGCCCGGCTTGCCGCAGTTCTGCAGACAATATCCCGAACTGGCGCTCGATTTGCGCATCTCGGACAGCATCGTCGACCTCGTCGAAGGTGCCTTCGATGTGGCGGTTCGTTATACAGAGCCCAGCGACACGTCCTTCGTCGCTCGGCGGCTTGCTCCGGACAATCGAGTGCTGGTTGCGTCGCCCCAGTATGTCGAGCAACGCGGGCGGCCGAACACCCCCGACGACTTAACGGAACATGCCTGCCTCGTCGTCGGCACGCTCGATCTCTGGACGTTTCGAGGGAGAAATGCAGAGGTGATCGAGCGGCGAGTTACCCCAAGCCTCCGCATCAATGACGGCAGCGCCGTGCGCGACGCAGCCTCTGCTGGGCTTGGTATCGCTCTGATGGCCACTTGGTGCGCATCGGAAGAGCTCCGATCGGGCGCCCTCGTGCCAGCCCTTCCCGGATACCCGCTGGTCTCAACCCAGACGCTTTGGGCGCTATATCCGAGTTCCCGCGAGCTGGCGCCAAAAGTAAGGGTGTTCATCGACTGGCTCGTCGACCGATTTGGACATCAACCGTACTGGGACAAAGGCTTGGATAGGATCTTGGATAACAGTCGATGACACGCACTTCCACGCAGGATCTTCACCAGGTGATTGACCTTTGCACCCCACATCAGCAGCCCGGTGGCATATCGCCTCGCATCATTGCGCATCGTGATGGGGCTGATGCCGGCTGCCGCCAATTCATTGGCGTGTCCCAAAAGCCAGTGCTCGAACCGTATTCCCAGAACTTCCGGATTCAACTGCAGACCAAGGACGTTTGGCCCGCGCGAAAACGCCTGGTTTACGCAAAGCGATGTCGATGCGAGGACCCTGCCGCCCCCCCCCGGCAGGTCGAATGTATCGCCATGCCAATGAAGCACCGGAACGTCTCGTAGCACGGAGAGCGGATTGGTGGCCTGCATCGACCTCGGTGACAATGCTGCCCGCGCGCGCACATGGATCGCTGCAGGTCAGGATTGATCACCCGGTCGTTCGTCGTCACTATGGCATGGCTGGGCTTGTCCAGCCAGGCAGGGAAAAAATGCCTTCTTCACGGTACAAGCTGCTGCAATGGCGCCCGGCTTGCTATCTCTCTCTGGATCGACAACCAGCCGGCAGCGTTGGGTGCCGATGTCGACACCCATTTTCCGCGCTATCATCGACCCTGCTAAACTCAGGCTGAACCTCTCAGGCGCGCGGACGTCGCCTGTCGCGTCGAAGATCACCCGTTACGCAGTTTTCGCATAAAGCGATACCGCGTCCGCGCCCGCGGGTATGCGGAACGGCGAAGACCTATCGGTCACCGCCTGCCAGACCGCCTCCGCCACGTCGCTTGCAGTGGTGATGTCGGCCGGCTGTTGCGACGCTCCAGAAAACACCTGTTTCGCCCAGTCGGCATAGGCCTCGGGTATACTGGTCTGCGAGCGGGCACGGGCGGCCGCACTAAAGGACGTTCCCGGCGCTCGACCGGGGATGACTAGCCGCACGCGCACCCCAAATGATTCCACCTCCAGCGCAAGGTTTTCGCTGAATGCTTCTACGGCCATCTTGCTGGCGGTATAGGCCGACAGCATCGGCAGCGGCTTGAGCGTCACGGCCGACGACACGTTGACGATCACGCCCGACCTTTGCTCACGAAGACCGGGCAGCACGGCTTGCGTCATCGCCATGGTGCCGAATGTGTTCAACTCGAAAATCTGGCGCGTAGCGTTAATAGACACGCCTTCAAGCGCGCCCATGAGGCCGGCGCCGGCATTGTTGACCAGGGCATCGATCGGTCCTGCTTCTTCGACGGCGCGGGCAATACTAGGGGCGTCGGTCACATCGAGGGCAACGACACGAAGGCGTTCGGATTTGGGCAGTACGTCCGCGCGCGGCGTGCGCATCGCAGCAATGACGGTCCAGTCGCGATCGAGGAAATAGCGAGCAGTCTCTAGCCCGAAGCCGGACGAGCTGCCGGTGATGAGGATCGTGTCCATGTGAAACTCCTGTTTGCAGTGCTGGTATGGCGCGACCGTGGAAGGGGCTGGCGCGCGCTGCGCGGGTGGCCGAAACAAGGTGCGTCCGACGGCCTACTTTGTCTCGACGCTGCCTTCCGGTGCGGTATCGGCCGCCAGCTTGGCGACCGTCTCGGAGAATGTGGGATTGCATGGATAGAGCGCACTACGGAGGAAGGCGGTTGAAAGGCGCTGGATGGCGGCGACACGCTGGGGCCGCTCATCCGTCGTCTCGCGCGCCTCGTAGCCGGGAATGCCGCCAAGCGCATGCTCGCCGCCGAAGACAGTGAACAGCGCCTTTGGCGATGGGCTCAGATCGTAGGCATCACGCCACCAGTCTGGCCCACGCATGGTCAGGCCGCCTTGGTCCTGATCACCCGCGACGATGAGGCTCGGCGCCGTCATGGTCGAGAAGTCGGGATACAGGAACGGGAAGGTACGGGCTGCATGCTCAGTGAGGTCGTTGCCGCTACCTGGTACCGCCAGCAATACGCCTGCCTTCACCCGGTTGTCCGTCCTATTGATCACCGATCCACTCTCAGGGTCAGGATGGGTGGCGCCGAGCAAGGTACTGGCGGTCTGCCCGCCCCATGAATGCCCGGCAACCGCGATCCGCGAGCGATCGAGCCGCCCGCGGATCATCGATGCTTCGCCCTCGATGTGATCAAGCCTGTCGAGAATGGCTGCAAGGTCTTGCTCGCGGAAGCGCCAGAAATTCGGGCGGCGAGGATCGTCTGGGGCAAGGCCGAGCATCCGCGAATCTAGATGCGTCGGCTGGATCACGACAAAGCCATGGGCCGCCCAATACTCGACGAGGGGGCCATAGGCGTGAAGCGACTGGCCGTTGCCATGCGAGAAAAGGATGACGGGCAGCGAGTCGCCGGCGATCGGCGCGGAAACCCTGACATGCAAGTCAACGCCCCGCCCCGGGGACGGCAAGGTAATAGGAGCGATGGAGACAACGGCGGGTAAAGCACCGGCCTGCGTTGGGGCTTCAGCGAACGAACTGGACATAGGAACGCGAACCTCTTAATTATGAACCGGATCAATGATCCGCTAGATCATATACGGATCGATGATCCGTTTATCAAGAGGATGAAGCCGGCTGTGCCCAAATCCCGGAATGTGACCGAGACCGAGTCAGGGAAAAGGGGCGAAGCCGAGCCCTCTGCACCGCGAATGCGTGCCGATGCGCGCAGGAACGAGGAAGCGGTTTTGGAAGCTGCTAAGATCGTGTTCGCCCGTTCGGGGGTTGATGCGCCGATCCGAGAGATCGCGGCACAAGCGGGTGTCGGGCTGGGTACGCTCTATCGCCGTTTCCCAACCCGTGCCGACCTGGTGGCCGCCGTGTTCCGCCGCGAGGTCGATGCCTGCGCGGATGCGGCAGCGCCCCTTGCCGCCGAGCGGGGTCCAACCGAGGCGCTGGCCGCGTGGCTGATGCTCTATACACGCTTCCTGGCCACGAAACGGGGATTGGCCGCTGCACTCCATTCTGGCGATTCGGCCTTTGCTACCTTGCCGGACTATTTCCGCAGCCGGTTTGAACCAGCACTGTCGATGTTGCTGGATGCCGCTGCCGATGCGAGCGAAGTCCGTGCCGACGTCGCGCCCTATGATCTGCTGCGCGCGATCGGAAACCTCGCCGTGGCTTCCGGGGAGGATGGACCAGCGCATACCGAACGCATGCTCATGCTGCTGCTGGATGGCCTGCGCTATGGGGCGACAAAGGCGAACCGGGACTCATCGTAGCGTCACTCAATCTCGCCCGGAATCGTCGAAGGCTCGCCGCGAGGCTTCAATGTCCTGCCAGGTATCCCTGATCCAGCTCGGCGATCGGCGTCAACTGGCTCGCCGGTTTCGATTTTGAGATCAAGTGATCGCTCGAATTCCAGCCAGGGGTTGAGACCCATCCCATTCGATACATCATGCGATCTTCTGTAACGAAACGCTGATGATCCTTCGCACAGCGCACCAAGCGCCGGCGGCTTTGCTGCCAGAGCCCGTTCGCGCGCGGTTTGGTCGGTTAAAAGCCTCGTCTCGGAGGATCAGCATGGCGACGGCCAACGGCCGGGATCCAGGAAATTCAGGCACGGCAAGTTGCTCCTCTTCCCCCAGCTTTCGGCCTGACGAGCGCGAGTTCCGCAATATTGTTCCGCCGGCTCAAGGTCTTGTTGCTACTTTCGTTTTGGTGGAGGACAATCTGGTCCGAGGGAGTGAGGAGCGGGCGATGGATTTCGAAAAGGTCGGGCGGGCCCGCCTGATGATGCGGCTGCCGAGGCACCGGAAGCAGATCTCTGATGCCAACTTCTTGGCGATTACCGATTTGCTGGAAGCCTACGGCATGGCCGCAATAAAGCGCGACGAGTTACGAGAGCAACCGACGCCAGACCCTTCGATCTTGGCCGAATATGAGGATCTCTGTCAGAAGCTGGAAGACGACGTCATCAAGATGCTCGCCTGTGTGAGCCCCCGCATGGTCCGCTAGGTCAGCACTCCCATGAATGCCCTGAAAATCCAGGAGGCGGGAAGGCGCCTCCAATTCGCAAAGTTCATGTAACGAGTAAACAGCACGTTCTCGGTATACGGAACGCAGCGCAGACGAGTTATGACTGGAACGGCGCCCGCTACATCCTCTCGACGAGAAGCAGATGCTCACCGACCCGCCCTTACCAGCGAGCGCGCGATATCAATGATATCGACGCGGGCGGCCGTCGGGTCGTCCTTCGACCAGGCGACCCCAAGCCCGATCTTGAAATCGACACCCCTCACCTTCCGGAGCTCGAAATTGCGGTTCGGCAGATCCAGCGTCCATTCCGGCGCAAAGCCGATGCCGAGACCGGCAGAGACCAATGACATCAGTGAGACGGTGTCGTCGCACGTATGGGCGACGCTCTTTGCCAGATCGTGCTACTCGAACTCTTCAGCG
>NZ_JABWDU010000012.1 GCF_013371465.1 Ensifer oleiphilus
GGTCGCCTTCGGCCCGAAGGAGGAGATCCTGCCGTCGCAGAAGATGCGGCCGCTGGTGGTGGAGAAGAACCGCAGGGACGCCGCCGGCAGGGCGGATGCCGGCATGGGCCAGGCAATGGGCCAGCCGCAACGGGTGCCGGCGGAATAGCCGGTGCGCCCCCCCAGGGGATCGGCCGCCTTCGGGCGGCGGATCCCATCAGACGTCAAGCGACACGAGGCCAAGGCGCAAGACACGCTCCGCGATAGGAGCCAGCACCGGCCGAGGAGGATGTCATGGACGAGAAGCTCATCCTGAAGCGACCCGACAGCCAGCAGGCGGTCGCGCCGATGAACCGTTACGAGATCGCCGACAAGCCGGAGCGCAAGCGCGGCCGCATGCTGTTGTCGGCCCTGTTTCTCGGCGGTCTCGGCTCGGTGTTTGCCGGCCGCGACGAGGCGGGCGGCAATACGCCGGCGCATCAGCCCCTTGGCGACGACGGGGCGATCGCGCCGGAACCCGAGCAGCCAACCGGGCCGGATCTGGCCGGCGCGCTCGATGTCGTCAACGATGTCGCCGATTATTTCCGCGAGCTGATGGCCGACTTCGCGCTGACGACCGGCACGGTGCCAACGGTGACCGGCCGGCTGCGCGCCTCGGTGCGGCTGTCCTTCGACGACGGCCGTCCCGATACCGGCCTGGTCGACGACCGGCCGCTCCAGCAGAAGGCCCGCTCGGCCAACGACAATGGCCTGGAGAGCTTCAACTTCCCGCGGCTGTCTTCCTTCGGCAACCTGCCGTCATCAGGCGGCCGCAAGGACGACGACGACAATGACGACGACCACGGCGGTGGTGACGATGATAATGACGACGGCAATGGCAATGGCAATGGCGGCAATAACGGGGGAAACAACAACGGCGGCGGCAACAACGGCGGTGATGACGACGACGACGATGACGGCGCCACCCGCACCAACCGGCTGCCGGTGGTCACCGGCCGCAACATTCTTGCCAACGGCTTCATGAACCTGTCGGCGATCATCCTGCTCGATGATCTGCTCGCCAACACGCTCGATCCCGACGGCGACCGGCTGACGATCGCCAATCTGACCGTTTCTTCCGGTTCGGTGCGCGCTTACGCCGACGGCATGTGGCTCTATACGCCCGATCGCGGTGACATCGGCGAGGTTACCTTCAGCTATACCGTCTCCGACGGCAGCGGCAGCGTCGCCAATGGCGCGCTGCTTTCGCTGCTCGACTGGCCGGCCAACGAGATCAAGGGCACCGAGGGACCCGACGTGCTCCTCGGCACGCCGCGCCCCGACATCATCGCCGCCCTTGGCGGCGACGATATCGTCTATGGCCGCGAGGACGACGACCTGATCCTCGGCGGCACCGGCAACGACACGCTCTTGGGCGGCGACGGCAACGATACCCTTCATGGCGAAGACGGCGATGACCGGCTGTTCGGCGGCAATGGCAACGACATTCTGTTCGGCGGCGCCGGCAACGACCAGCTCTATGGCGAGGCCGGCGACGACATCCTCATCGGCGAGGCTGGCGACGATACTCTGTCGGGCGGCACCGGCGACGACCGGCTGTTCGGCGAGGACGGCAAGGATCGTCTCGAGGGCGATGCCGGCGACGATCTGGTCGATGGCGGCAGCGAGGACGATACGCTTGCCGGCGGCACCGGCGACGACACGGTTCTGGCCGGCGCCGGCAACGACGTCATCGTCACCGGACCGAGCAGCGAAGAGGCTCGTCTGGCACAGGCATCGCAGGCAACACCGGCCGCAACCACCGACGACGACGATGGCGACGACCATTATTCCGGCGGCACCGGCTTCGACACGCTCGATGCCAGCACCACCACGAACACCATCGTCGTCGACCTCGAAGCCGGCACGGCGTCAGGCGAAGAGATCGGCTCCGACACGCTCGACAGCATCGAGGCGGTCATCGCCGGCTCGGGCGACGACCAGCTTTCCGGCGATGCCGCCTGCAACACGTTGATCGGCAATGACGGTGACGACACCATCGATGGCCGCGCGGGCGACGACACGCTCACAGGCGGAAACGGCGACGACACCGTCAAGGGCGGAAACGGAAACGACACCGTCCTCGTCCAGGCCCGCGCCGAAGACCACAGCGACGATGACGACGGCGATGACACATACGAAGGCGGCGCGGGAACCGATACGCTCGATGCCAGCGCGACGACCGAGAGCATCGTCGTCGATCTCGAAGAGGGAACGGCCACGGGCGAGGAGATCGGCTCCGACACGCTCGACAGCATCGAGACCGTGATCGCCGGTTCCGGCGACGACGAGCTTTCGGGTGACGCGGCGAACAACACACTTGTTGGCAATGACGGCAACGATGCCATCGATGGCCGCGACGGCGACGATACGCTGGCCGGCGGCTGGGGCGACGATGTCGTCTCCGGTGGAGGCGGCGATGACACCATCGTCGTCGAGGCTCCGGTTTGCGCGCCTGGTGAGACGAGCGACGGCAACGATACCTATACTGGCGGGACCGGCTTCGACACGCTCGATGCCAGCGCTACCACCGAGAGCATCGTCGTCGATCTCGAGCAGGGAACGGCCACGGGTGAGGAGATCGGTTCGGACACGCTTCAACGGATCGAAGCCGTTATCGGCGGCTCCGGCGACGATCAGCTTTCGGGCGATGCCGAAGGAAACACCCTCTTTGGCAATGACGGCAACGATGTCATCGACGGCCGCGCCGGCAACGACACGCTGGCCGGTGGCCAGGGGAACGATACCGTCTCTGGCGACCAGGGCAACGACACGGTTATCGTCGTCGTGGCTGAAGGTGCCGGCAATGACGGCAATGACAGCTATTCGGGTGGGGACGGCATCGATACGCTCGACATGTCAGCGCTGGTGCAGGCCGTGCTTGCCGATATCGAGGCCGGTATTGCCGAAGGTGAGGAGATCGGTTCGGACCTGATCGACGGCTTCGACGTCATTGTCGGTGGCGACGGTGGCGACCGCCTGTCGGGTGGGGCCGGCAACAATATCCTGTCGGGCGGCGAGGGCAACGACGTGCTGCGCGGCCGCGGCGGCGACGATGTTCTCGTCGGGGGTGGCGGCAGTGACAAGTTGGAGGGTAACACCGGCAACGACACCTTCCTCGTGGTGATCGCGCCGGATGCAAGCGGTGACGACGGCAACGACCTGATCGACGGCAACGAGGCGGTCGATACCTACGACGCCTCGGCAGCGATGCAGGCCGTGGTGATCGACCTCGATCGTGGCACGGCCGAAGGGGTGGAGATCGGCACGGACCTGTTGACCTCGGTCGAAGGTGCTGTCGGCGGCAAGGGCGACGACGTGCTCATCGCCGGCAATGCCGTCAACTTCCTCGCCGGCGGCGACGGCGCCGACATCTTCGTCTTCCGCACGACCGCGTCGCTGGCCAATGACGGCAGCGGCCGCGACGAGATCCGCGACTTTGAGGTCGGCGACCGCGTCGACCTGTCGAAGATCGCCGAAGCCATCGGCGGGCTCGTCTTCGGCGGACTGCTGGAGGACGGCCAAGCACGGGAGGTGCACCAGATCACCTTCTATCACGAGACCTTCGGCGACGGCGAGCGCACCGTCGTTCGCGCCGTCGTCGACCTCGAACGCGATGAGGATCTGCAGTTCCTGATCGCCGGCCGCCACGAGCTCACCGAACAGGACTTTATCCTGGCCGCAACCGAAAACCCGGCGGACCAGTCGAGAGACACCGTCTGAACAACCACAGAACCCAGTCGTCACGCGTTATCGGGAGAAGAAGACCATGAAGACCACGGACAAGAGCACGACAGAGGCGACCGCCATGACAGTCCCACCGCCGGAAAAACCGCAGTTCGGCATCACCTCGCGCATCGCCGTGTCGGCGATCTTTGCCGCAACGCTGGTGTTCGGCGTCGGCGGCTGGGCCGCCCAGGCGAAGCTGTCGGGCGCCGTCATCACCCAGGGCCAGGTCGCCGTGTCCCAGCAGGTCAAGTTGATCCAGCACCGCGACGGCGGCATCGTCTCGGCCATCCCCGTCAAGAACGGCACCCATGTCCGGAAGGGCGACGTGCTGCTGCAGCTCGACGAGACCCAGACCCGGGTCGAGCTGTCGATCGTGCGCGGCCAGCTGCAGCAGTTCTACGCCATGCGCGCCCGGCTGACGGCCGAACGCGACGGCGACGCCACCGTCTCCTTCGGCGAGTTCGATATTCCAGAGGTGCTCAAAGCCAGCGAAGTGAAGCTGTTCGAAGCCAATCGCCGGATGATCACCAGCCAGGAAGAGCAGATGCGGCTGCAGATCGGCCAGTTCGAGGAGCAGATCCGTGGCCTCAAGGCCCAGACCGGTTCCAGCGACAAGGAGAAGGAGATCGTCGAGAAGGAGATCACCAAGCTCGACACGCTGCTCAAGAGCGGCCTGGTGCCGGTCTCCGAGCATCGCGACCTGTTGCGCCAGATGGCCCGCATCGACGGCTCCAAGGGGGAACTCTTGGCGCGCATCGCCGAGGCGCTCGGCCAGATCAGCGAGCTGCGCATCAAGCTGATGTCGATCGACCAGAACAACCGCAAGGAAACGCAAGGCCAGATCGTCGGGCTCGAGGCCAAGATCGCCGAACTGACGGAACGGGCGGTGGCGGCAAAGGACCGGCTGTCGCGCATGGAAGTGCGTGCCCCCGTCGACGGTCTCGTCTACGACCTGCAGGTCCACACCATCGGCGGCATCATCGCGCCCGGCGCCACCGCCATGTCGATCGTGCCCGAGGGCGAGGACCTGACGGTGGAGATCCGCATCCCGCCTGTCGACATCGACCGCATCGCGCCCGGCCAGAAGAGCCGCATGCGCTTTACCGTCTTCAACCAGCGAACGACCCCCGAACTCGACGGCCGCATCGACGTCATCGCCGCAGCCACCACGCTCGACCGCAACACCGGACAGCCCTTCTATCTCGCAACCGTCGAGATCACCGAACCGCTCGACAAGCTCGGTGGCCGCAAGCTCATGCCCGGTATGCCCGTCGAAGTCTTCGTCCAGACCGACGAGAGAACCGCGATCTCATACCTCACGAAACCATTCACAGACCAGATGCTCAGGGCATTCCGCGAGGAGTGAGGGGAGACGGTCGGTAAGGGCTAAATGATAGCGACAGGAGCTATCGTTTGGTGAACCGGCACCGGATGAGCAGATACACTCAGTATCTTTCGCTTCGGCGGTTGTGTCGCTTGGCTGGCCATCGCTCTTTGGGCCATGAGAAGGGGCGCATTTCCATCCGGTCCACACAGGGGGGAGCCCGTTAATGCAGTTGGGCCAAATTGTCGAGATCGCCTACACTGGCGCTCGTCGCCGCAGACATACATCGCTCGGAGGCTTGAAGATGACATGCCCATACTGCGGAAGAGGCACACTCGTCAGAGATACGCGCGATGTTCCCTATGTCTACAGAGGGGTGGGCATTCTTATCGAAAAGGTGGCGGGCCGATTTTGCAATGAATGCAATGAAGTTGTTCCAGATGACACGGACGGGAGGCGGATCATCAAGGCGATGCTCGAACTCAAGAAGAAAGTGGATACAGAGAAGGTCGATCCGCGATTCATTACGACTGTTCGAGAGAAACTACATCTCGGCCAGAAGGAGGCGGAAGAGCTGTTCGGTGGCGGAATCAACTCATTCTCGCGTTACGAAACAGGGGAGTCAAAGCCGCCGCTGTCTCTCGTTAAACTGTTCTGCATACTCAACCTTCACCCGGAATTGCTTATCGAGGTTCGCAGTGGGTGCCCCACATTACCCGAGGAATAAAGGCCGACAAAACTCGGAACCACTCAATGAGTTACTTCCTTCCAAGGTAGCGTTTTGCGCCATTAGTCTGTGAAGAAAGGGTCCCGCCCTCAGGAGCCTTCTCCCACTACTCTTAGCGGCAAGCACCTTCTTGCGCGATTGCTCACCGCGGGTTGCGACTGGATAGACGTCTGTCGATCTCATCGGGACACCGACCGCAGTCTCAGACGAACCGGGTCCGCGGGTTCACCCAACATCGCAGGGCATGCAGCCCATTTTGCTCGTATCGAGCCCGCCGAATAGTTTCGCAGTATGCGCGAGGGTGCTGATCCTGTGCCTGACGCCCATCACCCGGCGTGCCGATGACGAACGTTCGCCGGTCAAGCCGGGCAGACCCGGCAGTCATTGGTTGGATCAACTGACTTCGGATCAAGCATCCTTGTCGAGATCGGTCGTATCTCGTAGAGCTTTCTGCATTCTTGCGCGCCAATCCCCACCAGATGCCTTGAACCAGGCGATTACGTCGATATCGACGTTGAGGGTGAGTTTGGTTGTAGACCCGTCGGAGGGTGGCGCTTGCTTCTTGAGTGCTCGCGGACGTTCGAGAACCTGCTGCACCAGGTCGCCGGTAGCGCGTGTGGAAATTGCTTTCGCCATATGCCAGCCTTACGTCGTTTTGATGCCAGGCAGTATGTCACGCTTCCATCTGGCCGCCTTATCATTTATTGGCCCCGTGTGGGCACGCAATCGCTTTGCGGGGAACTTCGGGCAATGAACGCTGGTCTGCGCCGGAGCAAGTGCAACTTTGACCTTCTTCACGCATTCCCATTGCGCGTCTGGTCGCGCAGCCGAACTTGGCTGCTCCATTCTCTCAGGAATTGATGCCTTGATGGGGTGGTCGATTTAGTCGGTAGGGCGGTGCATAAAGAAGGCTCGGGCAGCAATGGGTAACGAGGGGCGCTGAGCCAGCCCCCATTCGCCTCATCGCGTCACTGACCGGAATTTGCGTTATGATGTAAGAAATTAGCGCGTCGCAGTGGAGAGGGATATGAGGCCGACACGGAGTTTTGTGCACGCTTCGGCTACCGTTGCGTTTATTGATCTGGCCGGATTCAGCGCAATTGCCGACGTTTATGGAGATTCCACCGCGATTGGCATTCTTGAACTTTTCGAGAGCATGGTCTGCGAAGCTCTTAACGGCTATGAGCCTCCGATCAAATGGATTGGAGATGAGGCAATGCTCTCGTTTCCTGAGCCGCAAATGGCGATCCAGGCGCTGGGAACGCTGTTGCAGGCATGCCGGAACGAACCCCGCCTACCGCTTACTCGGGCAGGGCTGAACCACGGACCCGTCATCCTTAGAGCAGGTGATCTCTTTGGCTCGACCGTCAATATCGCAGCTCGCATCGCCGCGCTCGCATCTCCCGGTCAATTGCTTGCTACCCGAGCCATTGCCGAGGCGGCTGCCGCAAACGGTATTGTTGTAACTGATCTCGGGACGGTGGCGCTTCGCTCGGTAACCGGGGATATCGCTCTTTACGAGATCGAGTTTGCGCCATCCGCGGATCCGGCCTGGATCGATCCGGTCTGCAAGATGCATGCACCGTACTCGGCCTATCGTCGCGCCGCGCCGCAAGGGCCGTGGTTCTGCTCGCCGCGATGCGAAGAGGCATTTCGCAAATCGCCGCAGACCTACGGCTTGCCCCGCTGACGATGCGCTAACGAATAGATCCGGCCACCGCAGCCCGTCGGGCGGCCGTAAAGGTGACCGGCGGACCTGTTGGTGAGCGTTCCCCAGCGCGATAGCCGCGCGCATGTTCCAAATCCCACGAGGGGCAAGCAAGTTTGCTTCACCGCATGCCTCAAATTCTACGCCGGAGCCTGTGGCGAGATCCTTGGGAACTCTCCCGGCAGTGATTTTGCCCTCATAACAGCGGTCTGCAAGGCACTTAACGCACGTTTCGCACCAGGAGCACTCGCCCACAGCGAAAGAGGTGCGAGTAGCTTGGTCCCGAAATCGCAAAGGGCGGCATTCTAGGCAATACGCCATCGTCGATACAGCCTTCAGCGGGTGACGAGCGCCTACCAGGCACAGGAGGCAAGCTTCGGGCCGATGTTCTCCGCTGCGGCCAAAGTCGATGCCAACGATCGCTAGCCACGCGCAACGCGGCTCGTCGCGGGCTCAAGCCCCTTGCCGCGATAGGCGACCGGGATGCCCAATGTCTCATGGGCCGTTGCCAACGCCTCGAGCCAGGTCGCCAGTTCTGCCGGCACCTTTTCGTCGCCCGTTTCCATCGCCTCGATCCACGCCAGATTGCAATGGAGCGCGCTCGCGAGATTGATCGGCGTCCAGCGAAGGGCAAGTAGGCATTGGGTAAATCGTGCGGGGGTCATTTTTTGCTCAGGGTTGCGAGGGCGTCTGTTCAATGAGGCTTTACACGTAGAAATGAGTCAAGGTGATGACGTGTCGCACCACGATCACGTGATCATGCGTCCGGTCCACAGCGATTGTCGGGATGGTGTGACACTTGCCGGTATAAGCGCCGCGTGATGTCGAACTTGCGTTCGTCGGCGCTGCCCGGTAATGCCGATGATGATGGCCGGCGACCCCGACTCGCGCAGTGCGAGCGGAGACCAGGACAGCCAAGACCGGGGCGATTGACCGTTGAACGCGACCATTTACCAGTCCGCCATCAACATTGCCGCAAAGGTCGGCCTCTATCTCTCGCTCACCATGTTCATCCCCGCGCTGGTCGATCTATATTTCGCTCATCCGGACTGGAAGGTCTTCGCCCTCTCGGCCTGCCTGATGGGCAGCCTTTCGCTGGTAACCGTGGCGGCCACACAAGGCGGTCCGCCAGTCTTCAACCGCAAGATGGGCTTTCTGCTCGTCAACCTGCTGTGGCTCGTCGTCTCGTTCGTCGGTGCCATTCCCTTCTGGCTGTCTTCGGTCAATCTCGATTTTGCCGAGGCTCTGTTCGAATCCGTGTCGGGCATCACGACCACTGGCTCGACCGTGATCGCCGGCCTGGACAACGCGCCGCCCGGTATCCTCGTCTGGCGCTCGCTGCTGCACTGGCTCGGGGGCATCGGGATCGTGGCGCTCGGCCTGTTCGTCATGCCGTATCTGCGCGTCGGCGGCCTGTCGTTTTTCAAGATGGAATCGTCCGATACCACCGAGAAGCCGTTTGCGCGCATCGTCACCTACACACGGGCATTCGTCCTGATCTACATCGTCCTGACGGTGACCTGCGCGATCATCTACGGCTATCTCGGCATGAACCGCTTCGATGCGATCAATCACTCGATGTCGACGATCGCGACCGGCGGCTTTTCTACCCACGATGCCTCGCTCGGCTACTTCAACAGCCTGCCGATCCTGTGGGTGGCGACCTTCTTCATGACGGTCAGCAGCCTGCCGTTTTCGGTTTTGATCCTCTTCATCGTGCGCGGTCGGCTGGACACACTGAAAGACCCTCAGATCATCGTGTTCCTGTCCTATCTGACGGTACTGGCGATCGCAGCCAGCCTCTACCAGCGCCTGGAAAACGGCGTCGCCTTTCATGAAGCGCTGGCGCATTCGTTCTTCACGGTGTCGTCGATCCTGTCGACGACGGGCTTTGCCAGCGATGACTACATGCTGTGGGGGGATTTCATCGTAGCGCTCGCCTTTGCCGCGACCTTCATGGGCGGATGTTCCGGTTCGACGGCTGGCGGCATGAAAGCCTATCGCTTTATCATCATCTTCAATTCCATTCGGGCAGGGCTCTATAAGCTCATCTACCCGAACGGGATCCATACGGTTCGCTATGGCAAGGCGCTGGTCGATATCGACGTTCAGCGCACCGTCTTCCTGTTCTTCACCGCCTATATGTTGATCTGGGCCTTCGGCAGCCTTGCCATGGGAGCCTTTGGTTACGATCTCCTGACATCGGCGTCGGCGGTTGCCACGGCTCTTTCAAACGTCGGTGCCGGGCTCGGCCCGATCATCGGGCCGGCCGGAAACTTCTCCACCTTGCACGATCCGGCACTCTATCTCCTGTCGATCATGATGCTGCTGGGACGTCTTGAGATCCTGACCGTTCTCGTCGTCCTGACCCCGCTGTTCTGGAAGGATTGAGGCCGGAGAGCCAAGATCGATTGGGCTCCCGTCGTTCAGACCGGTTCCGCTTCGCGCCGGGTTGCGGCGTTGTCGACGTAGTACTTCTCGAAACGGTGGCGATACTGTTCGGCAGCGCCGAAGTCGCTGTATTTCGCCAATTCCCGCATGTCGGTCTTGTTGAGGATCACGCCCAGGATTTTTGCGTTGATCTCGGGTTCGGCGTGAAGCAGGTCGCGCACGAGGCGTGACGGCGTACGGCCCCATTCGGCGACGAAGAGGAAGCCGTCGGCAAGCGGCGAAAACGCCTTCGCATCGACGACAGGCGCGAGAGCTGCAAGGTCGACGATCACATAGTCGAAGGATTTGCGCGCATTGGCAATCAGGTCCGACATCGCCGGCGAGGCGAGCAGCTCGTGGCTGTCATGCGGATAGTGGTTGGTGGCCTCGCCACCGACCGGGAAGATCGCCAGCTTCGTCTGATGATCGATCTTGATGCCGGCCGGCCAGGAGGTCTCTCCGGTCAGCGCCTCGACAAGTCCGGTCTTCGGCGCCGGGTTGATCATCTTGCTCAAGCCTGGCTTGCGTATATCCGCATCGATCAGCAACGTCCGCTTGCCGCTGGCGGCGAGAAGAGCCGCATAGTTGGCCGCGACGATCGACTTCCCTTCGTCTGGCACCGCCGACACGATACCGACGACCCGACACGCGTTGCCGTGCAGCATCTGGTCGCAAGCGAGCTTGGCGTTGCGGAAGGTCTCGGTAAAGGATGATCGCGGCGCGTCAAGCACGATGCGACTGACCCGTTCGAAGGGAACCGGGTCCGGTGTCGGTTGGACTGGTCCCTTGTCCTTCACCAGCCGCGCGCGCATCTGGTCCGCCGCCGTCGGTGGCCGCGGGCCGATCAGGGGGACATAACCCAGCGATCGGTGGCCGAGGATCGAGCGCACATCGCCTTCAAGGCGGAACGTGCGCTCGCGGAATTCCTGAAACGCCGCAAATGCGCCGCCCGCCATCATGCCGAGAACGGCGGAGAGCGCCAGGATCATCGTCTTCTTCGGGCTCGAGGGCGAAACCGGCACGCCCGCTTCGGAAATCACGCGGGCCTTCGCGATCGGAAACGATCGCTGCTGTGCGGCCTGCTCATAGCGGCCGAGATAGGATTCGTAGAGCGTCTTCAGGGCTGCCGCCTTCTGCTCAAGTTCGCGCAGATGCACGAGTGACCTATTGGCATCGGAGTTTCGGCCGGTGGTTCCCTCGATGTTTTCGCGCAGTGAGGCTTCCCGTGAGCGGGCGACTTCGTATTCATTACGGTAGCTGGACGTCAGCTGCTGCAGTTCCTGGTAGATCTGGCGGCCGATATCGTTCTTCTCGGTCCTGAGCGAAACCGCCTGCGGATGATCGGCGCCGAAGCTCTGCGTCACTTCTTGTTCGCGCTTGCCGACGGAGAGATAGCGCGTCCTGAGGTCACGGATCACCGAATTGTCGCCGTCCTTGGACGAGATTGTCGCGTTGTCGACAGCCTTCTCCGGGCCCTGTTCGACGATTGCTTGAAACTGCTTGTAGCGGGCAGAAGCTGTGGCGGTGTCGGCCTGGGCAATGATGAGCTGGCTGTTCAGGTCAGAGAGCTGCTGCTCAGACATCAGTTCGCCGCGCGCAGAGGTCAGGCCATTGTCGGTGCGGAATTGCTCGACCTCAAGGGAAGCGACCTGCGACCGTTGCCGGAGGTCGGCGAGACGCTCCTGCAGCCACACGGATGCCCGTTCTGTCGCCTCGAAATTGGCGTTCAACTGGTCGGTCAGATAGGCGTCCGCATAGGCGCGCACCACTTGCGCTGCCAGTTGCGGATCGCTCGAACGGAAGGAAAGGGCAACGACCGAGCTTCGTGACACGCGCTCAACCGCAAGGCCCTGCTGGATGAGGGCGGCTGCCTTCTGCCGCCGTCCGCTGCGCGCGGCCTCTTCTGAGACCTCAGGGCCTCCGCCAAAGACGCCGGTGATCGTCTTCATCCAATCCTTGACGACACCGAAAGGCGAGCGCGGTGGATTGAGGATAGTGCCGTTATCGGCAAGGTTGATCTTGTCGACGACGCGCAGTGCCAGTTCGCCCGACTTCAGGATTTCGACGGCACTTGCTATCTGGGTATCGAGCAACTGGCTGTTCTGCGGCGAGGCCTCTTCTTCCGCGTATTTGGAGAGGTTCTCGTCGAGCAGGATCTGCGTCATCGACGTATAGTTCGGCGTCGCGAACATAAGGTAGAGGCCGCCGAGCACGACGAACAGGGCAACGAAAAGCCCAACTGTCTTGCCGCGGCGAACCGCCACCGAAAAAAGCCGGTCGAGGTCGATGAAGCCATCGGATTCCTCGGCTTGTCGGGGCAAGACGCTACTGAACGGTAGACTTCTTTGTTTCATTGGGTCGCTCTGTCCGTTTCCATATAGTCAATCGGCCGGCGCCCTTGTTCAGGGCGCCGGAGCCGGGTTTATGCCGCGCGGATGCGGCCTTCGTGAGACAAAACCATGTCCCGGACCGATTCGTAGACCAGGTCGCCGATATCTTCCCGGGTCAGGGCGAAGGCGACATTCGCCTCGATGAACCCATGCTTTGAGCCGCAATCGAAGGTCCGGCCATCATAGGGATGGGCGTGGAACGATTGATCTTTCGAAAGTTTCAGCATGCCGTCGGTCAGCTGGATCTCGTTGCCGGCGCCGCGCTGCTGGCGGGCGAGAATGCCGAAGATGTCGGGCTGGAGAACGTAGCGGCCATTGAGATAGAAGTTGGATGGTGCTTCTCCTGCGCGTGGCTTTTCGACCATTTCGGTGACCGCGAAACCATGCGGAACACTCGCTCCCTTTCCGACGATGCCGTATTTGGAGGCATCCTCGGGCGCGCATTGTTCGACGCCGACGACGTTGCCGCCGGTTTGACGATAGAGATCCATCAGCCCGGCCATGCAGCCGCGCGCGCCATAGGAAAGCATATCAGGCAGTAGCAATGCGAAAGGCTCGTCGCCGATCAGGTCTCGAGCACACCAGACGGCATGGCCGAGGCCAAGGGGCGCCTGTTGCCGGGTGAAGCTGACGGAGCCTGCTTTCGGCAGCATGCTCTCAAGCTCTGAAATCTGCGCATTCTTTCCCGAGCGCGTCAGCGATGAAATCAACTCGGGCGTGTCGTCGAAGTGATCCTCGATCGCCTGCTTATTGCGGCTGGTGACGAAGACGATGTGCTCGATGCCGGCCTCGCGGGCCTCATCAACGGCATATTGCACGACCGGACGATCGACGATCGTCAGCATCTCTTTCGGCACAGCCTTGGTCGCTGGAAGGAAACGCGTGCCGTTGCCGGCAACCGGAATAACTGCTTTTCTGACAGTTCTGATACGGTCCATGGCATTATCCTTTTTTCGTGTGAGGGCTTTTGCCCGATGTGGATCGTTCAGCCGCCACTGTCATCGTGGCGGGCTTCAAGCGCGACAGCGGCGCGACGAGGCGACGCAGACGCACGGCGAGCGGCATCCGGAGATGCCGAAGCGCGCGGGGGCTGGAGAGTGCCGTCGTGACGGCGCTGCCCAGCGATCTGGATTTGATGTTGTCGACAAGCGTCAGAAAGGCATGCGCTTCCTTGAGGCTGCGGCTGCGCTTGCGCTGCATCGCCATGGCAGGTCCATCGATGGTGTGGGTGCGCAGGAAGTCGGCATCGGCGGCAACCATCGCATCGATGTGACTGCGTTCGAGCACGCGGGAGATCGAGCCTTCCCGGATGTGATAGCGATAGCCGGCTGATGGATCGACGACGCAGCGCCCGCCTTCGGCAAGGGCCGAGGCCAACAGGATATAGTCTTCGCCGATGCGGATATCTTCATTGAAACGCAGACGCTTCTGCTCGAGAAACCGACGGTCGAACATCGGCTTCATGTAGCCGAAATTGTAGGTCGAGCGAAAAAGCACGTTAGAGCCGATGAAGGCGGCAAGGGTGAGGATTGGTGTCTTCTCAAGCGTAGCGTCGGAAAACATCCGCTCGCGTCGGCCATCGAGGTTCAAGACTTCCAGATTGTCGACGGCGATGTCAGCCCTTTCGCTGCGTGCCCGCGCGATCATTCGAGCCAGTCGTCCCGGCCGAACAGTGTCGTCGGCATCGAGAATGGCGACCCAGTCGCCGCGGGCCGCGTCCAGGCCGGCATTGCGTGCGCCACCGGGACCGCGATTGGCGGGAAGCCGGATCAGCCGGATGCGCGGATCTGTCATCGCTTCTACGACGGCTCCGGTTTCATCCGGTGAAGCATCATCAACGACGATGACCTCGACCACGATATCTTCCTGGGCAAGCGCACTGTCGATGGCGCGCACGATCGTATCCGCCGCCCTGAAAGCGGCGATGACAAAGCTGACATCCGGGTTCGTTTTCGTCATGGCGCTGCTACTTCCGATGCGCCGTATTGCTCAAGTTCGCGTACGCCGAAGAGGCCGCTGACGACGCCGGCGTGCATGATGGCACGCAGCGCATAGCGCGAGCGGACCACCGGCGAGGCGACGAAAAGCAGGCTTGCTGTAAGGCAGTACCCGGACTTGGCAGCCGCGCGCACGATCTCAGCTGTCTTGCCGCTGGCGGCCGCAGTTTGCACCAACAGGCGGCCGTGGGTCTGGCCGGACCGAAAACGTCGTCTTGCCAGCCATTCGAAACGGGCGCGTTTTTCCGGCACGATCTCGTAGACCAGGGCATCCGGCGCATAGGCGATACCGCCGCCGTCGTTGTGCATATGGGTGAAGAACTCCGTATCCTCACCGCCGGTCCTGCCGAGCGCCAGGTTGAAACGCCGGCCGGCGAGTGAGGGTCTTTTGCGATCGAGCAGGACATTGCAGGTGTAGCCTGTCACGATCTCGCCGCCGACCCAGACCGGTCGCGTCGAATGGAAGTCGCCGCGGCGCATCCAGGACGGTGCGTCAAGGTCATACCCGGCGCGGACCGGGCCGAGAACTGCTTCCGCTCCGGTTGCTAGTGCCGTTTCCAGCAGGTGCGCCAGCCAGTCGCGCGAAACCGTTTCGTCGTCGTCGACAAAGGCAAGGTAGTCACCCGTAGCGTTGTCGAGGCAGGCGTTGCGCGCGATCGAGATATTGCTTGCCGGGCAATGTACATAGTCGATCTCGAAGGGAACCTCAGTCCGCAACGCGTCGACAAGTCCGGCAGCGCTTGGCTCGACATCGTTGTCGGCGACGATGATCCGGATGGCCGCTCCGTTCGGCACGCTGATGGCCGCCAGAGAGCGCAGGGTTTCGGCAAGCTCGGGCCGGCGAAAGGTGCAGACCGCGATGTCGACCCGCACACCCCCAGGCGTTTCGATGGCTGCCTCCGTCATGGTGCAACCCGCCTGTTGCGAAGGTCGAGCAATTCGCGCCAGAACCCGGCCGACCAGGCAAAATGCATCACCATGGCTGAGATCGCAGCAAGCGGGCCGTAGGGATTTTTCTGGCCGAGCGCCATCCAGGCACCGTAGCCGATGCAGGCGGCGGCCCAGAGCACGACCGGGACAACGGCAACCCAGTTGATCACGGCAAGAAGCGCGCCGATGGCAACAGGCGCGACTGCGAGCGGTAGCAATTGGCGCAGGCTCGGCACCACGCGATGCTTCAGCACATTGCGGGCGCGCCCACGGCCATAGCTGAAATACTGCCGGAACAGCGGCCCGACCTTGGCCCTGGGGTAATAGACCATGCTCGTTCGGTCGGTCATCCAGATGCGATAACCCGCCTTGCGGAAACGATAGTCGAACTCCGCATCTTCGTTGTGGCTGAAGCTTTCGTCATAACCGCCGATCGCCTGGAAGGCTGCGATCCGCATCAGCGCATGATGCCCGTGATCGGCCCAATGGCTTATGGCTCCGAGCCGGTGTTTGGCGCCGCCGTTTCCGAGTTTGGAATTCTGGGCGTAGGCGGTCGCCTTCTGAAAGGGCGTGAAGCCGACGGTCTCCATGGCGACGACGACGGAGTCGGCGCCGGTTGCGATCACTTCCTCGATCAGCTTCTGGCAATAATCATCCGGATAGGTGCCGTGCGCATCGATGCGGATCAGAAAATCGAAGGCGGCTCCATATTCGGCGACCGCAAGATTGATCGCGGCACTCTGGATGCGCCTGGGATTGTCGAGCACCAGGACGGCCGGATCGTCTTGGGCGAGCCGCGCTGCGATTGCGCGTGTGCCATCGGTGCTGCCGCCATCGGCAATCAGGATGACGGCATTGAGCGGCGCCAGTGATGGTCGAAGCTTGGCGACCAGTGCCTCGATATGGTCTGCCTCATTGAGGCAGGGGATGACGATCAGGCTGCGCGTCGACGTCAGATCTGTTGTGTTCATGACAAACCACCTTCGTTTTGACGGGCGTGGGAAAGGGGCGTTGTCGGCTCCGGGGTCGTCGTTGCGATGGTCGACAGGCGGCGCACGAGGTTCTCGCAATCATTGCGACCAAAGACCCAGGTGTCGGAATTGCACGCAGTCACGCGGTGCGACGCATCGGCGTAGCTGACCGCGTCGACGGCGCCGAGAAGTGCAACCAGATTGTCCGGCTCTGCCTCATCAAGCAGAAATCCGAGACTGCGGACTGCGAGAAAGCGTGCGGTCTCCGTGCCGCGCATGGCGATCGGAACTCGACCATAGCGGCAGCCCTCGTAGAGCCGGTTCGGAAGCAGCCATCTCGAGTTCTGGCCCTCCTCGAAGAAATCGATCGCCCAGGTGAAATCGACCTCTTCGTAGATGGCGCCGAGGTCCTCCGGGCTGCGATACGGGCCATGGAAGGTCATGTGCGGTTCGTTGCGAACGAAACCATCGAAATCGTCGAACTCGGAATAGGCGGGACGGCCGCGCAGAACGATTTCGAAGCGGCCCTCCATACGCCGGGAAAAGGCAGACAGCAGTTCGAGCGATTTGCGGCAGCGCAGCGCGCCGAACCAGCCGATCCGCCAGGGTCTGTCCATGCGTGGGGTGGTGACTGCTGCGAGCGGCGGATCACTGCGCTCGCCAAGCGCAAGCACCTTGTTCTCAATCAGCATGATCGGCGCGTCCAGGCCCGACCGCGGGCGGAAATAATGCTCGACGAAGGCGGGGGAACTGGTGATCAACAGCCGTGCGTTTCGTCCGAGATGGGCCTCACAGGCGCGCATGGCGCGTCCGGCCATATCGCTGCGCAGAAGCAGGCGATGAATGTCGAGGCATTCATAGACAATGGGAACGTCGCCGCCGAAAAGGCACACGGCCCTGTTGGCGACAGCGAGCATGTCGAGGTTGCGGGCAATAATCAGGTCCGGCCTGCCGACTGCGCGCAACTTGGCGGACAGCGACAGGCATGCCTTGGCGATCGCCCCCACCCGATGGGCAAAACGACCGTCACGTGTCGTCCCGAGCTCGATCGGCACGATGCCCTCGACGGCAGCCAACGCGTTCGAACCACGGCGAAAGCCGGCTAGCGTCACGCATGCACCGCCCGCCTGGAGCATCAGGATCCGGCGGCGGACCGCGGGGTCAGCCAGATCCTGTGCCAGATAGAGTATCTTCAGCATGAAAACGTCCGTTTTCCTGCTCAGCCAAAGCCAAGCGTCATTCAAGAAATCATGCGTCGCGACATTGGTGGCGCGATGCACGGTTGCGGGTGGCGCTTTGGCGGCTTCAGTCCAATTTGCAGGCGACGGATTCGGCGAACTGGCACTTGTCATCGGGCGCCGTGAAGGCGACCCGGTCGATCTGCAGCGCTGTCGGTCCCTTGTAGTTGAAGGTCCCCATCCAATCGCTGAGCGTGTCGGTCCCCCAAAGACTGAAGAAGATCTTCTGGGCGTTTGTCGGGATCTTGGCGGGATCGGTCACCTCGTGGACCAGCTCGCCATTGACGTAGTAGCGGATCCGTTCCTTCTCCCAGACGAAGGCATAGTCGTTGAAGCCCTGATTGGCGCCGCCCGGTACGTCTGCGAGTTTCTCGTTGCCGCCCTTGGCTGACACATATTGGTTGAGCTGCACCTTGGCCGGGTTTTTGCCGAGCACCTCGAAGTCGATCTCGTCATGGGGCTTCTTGTCGGCCGGACCGATGTAAGTGAAGAAGGCGGAGTTCAGCCCCGATCCGTCGGCGGCCTTGATGCGGGCTTCGTAGGTGCCATAGCCGAAGCGCTTGCGGGTCTGGACTTCGCCGCAGGCATAGCTCCGCTCGCCCTTTTTGCCTTCCTCGAACTTGAGCTCAAGGATGCCGTCGACGACCACCGCCTGCTCCTTCGACCAGGTGCAGTTCTGGTGGGGGCCGTTGTTCCAGCCATCGGAGACATACCAATGGCCAGCGTCGAGCGTGTCGAAAGTGTCGAGGAACGAGGTGCCGGTGGCGCCTTGCTGCGCATATGCGGAGCCGGCAAGCCCGGCTGCGAGGATAGTGAGCAGGGCGAGGCGGTGAGGTCTGATCGATCTCATGGTCAGGTCCTTTGCTGTGGCGAGTAATCGGAACGTCGTCCTGAGCCTGGGTGTGCGCTGGCTTGGGAGGCGCCGGTGCGGCTGCCGGTCAGGACGGCGGTGAAGCCCGGTGCGAGGCGCTTGGCAAAAGCATGCGCGGCAACGAGAAGGGCAATCGTGATGAATGGAATCACGAAGTAGAACAGGCGGTAGTCGGTGAAGCCGGTGCGGTTCCACACCATCCAGAAAAGGATGAGCACGGGGTAGTGGGCACAGAATATCCAGAAGCTGAGGCCGCCGGTGCGCGCCAGCCGTGAGGCGAACTTGGTGCGCATGAGAAGCGCGGAAACCGTCCAGGAACCGACGATGCCGGAAAGGGCCGTCAGGCTGCGCAGCATATCGACCCAGGCGGGAAAATCAGGTCCCGTCTGGTACAGAACGATCGACAACGCGACGGCAGCGGTAAGGAAGGTGGCGGCGACCAATCCGGCATAGGGATCGAGCCGCTTCACGTCGATGCGGTGCAGGCTCAGATAAATGCCGGTTGAAAAGCCGAACAGGATCGATTTTTTCAGGAAGATGCCGTTCGGCAGCGGAAGCACTGTGTAGGCCAGCAGCAGGCCAAGTGTCTGCAGCGGATAGCGCTTGATCAGCCAGGCGAGCAATGGCGAGAGCAGGATGCACAGCAGCAGATCGCGCAGGAAATAGAGGGGCACATTGATCGGCAGGCCCTCGAGCGCAAACGCCAGGCTTAGCCATTCGCGCGGATTGGCATTCGCCACATCCGGAAGGTAGCCGAAGCCGATATTCTTGAGTTGCGCGAGATAGACAAGTGCCAGAAAAGCGAGGTTCCACAGTAGGAAGGGAAGCAATACCGTGCGCGCTTTGGTTCGAAGCGTCTTCCTGTAGTCGAACGACTCCAAACCGCGGCGGAACAGCAGGTAGCCGGAGATCGCACTGAGGCACGGAACGCCGACGCGAAACAGGCTATCGCCCAGAAAAACGCGCAGCCAGTCCCATAACCCATAGGTCCCGAGGAATGGGCTCGTCTGCGGATCATGCGGCACATGTACGAAGACGATGCCCGAGATCAGCACGATGCGCATCAAATTGATCCGCGAGGAAATGTTCGCGTCCATAGCCACGATATCCGTCACTCCTATCTGCCAGCGCCATTTTCGGCGCCGTTTCAACAGAGCAGACTAGAGCCCGCATCCCTTAAGCTAGGGCAGCGGCGAGGCCCAAAATATGGCGGTGCAGCAAAAGAATCGGCCATGTTTTGTTGCGTTGCAGCAATCGCCACATTTCGCTTTCACTGCAAATTGAACGCGAATTGACTGCTACTATCCTCAAAAGCGCACCGGTTGCCGCATGTTGCGCAACATTCTCATATTCTAATCAACCGTGTCTTTGAGTTGAGCTTACTTGAGATTTTCACCAGCAATAAGTGCAGAGATTTCTTCGTTGATCATTGTCAATTGGATCATTTTTGGCTCCGGCCGTGGGAATTGCGGCGAGTGTGGGGCACCGCGCAGCTCACTAATCCATATTATTCCGCAGGTTCTGGAGCCGGTGTCGCTGCGCCACGTTGACGGATCATTTGCTGCAGTTTCCCCAACAATTTGCGCTCCATCAGAGCCATCAAAATGAGGTAGATGACACCGCCAATGGCAGCACCGACGAGCAGCTGCAGGACGGCACTGGGAACGTGCGAGCCGAAGCGCTCAAGGAGGAAGCGCACCGCAAGCGCCATGGCAAAGGCTGCAAACATTGGTCTCGTCGACACGAAGAAACCTCTGAAGAACGGCATGCGGTCCGCGCGGAAAACCACCCAGGAGTATCCGACCAGCGTCAGGACGTTGACGATGCAAAGGGCGATCATTGCCTCGACCAGCGAGCCGTTGATGGCGCCATAGGCAACTGCTCCGGTGGTGACGACCGCGCGGATCACCGCCCACCAGAACAAAACAGCGCCCTGGCCGATGCCCTTCAGATAGGGCACGTAGGTGCTGCACGGCGTAAGGATGCCCTTGGACAGGGCCAGAAGGCCGAGAACCGGCCAGGCGGCCGCCCATTGGCTGCCGAAGAGCACGAGCATTGCCGGCTCGGCGAGCGCCCACAGCCCGAACATCATCGGGGCGAGCAGCACGGTGGTCACCTGCGTGCTCAGCATCAGCGCCTGCGACCGGCGCGCACGGTCCTCGCCCATGTGGCTGAAGGCGGGGAAAAGCACGCCCATGACCGCCGACAGCACGATCTGGTTCGGGATGCTGGAGAAGCGGTTGGCGGCGGAATAGGCGCCCGCATCGGAAAGACCGAGATAGCGCGAAATCACCACCATCGGCGACTGGAAGGTAATAAAGTTGGCGATTTCTGAGCCCATCATGCCAAGACTGAAACGGCTCAATGTCCAGACGCGTCGAAACGAGAAGACCAGTCGAGGCACGTAGCCGGACACGGCATAGAGCCCGGCGAGGCGGATCAACGCCGATACAAAGAGCTGCCCCAAGAGCGACCAGACACCGAAGCCGGCAAGCGCCATGATGACGGCGACGAGTGCGCCAACCGTCTCCGAGATCATGCTCCAGGCGGCATCCTTGCTGAAATTCATGCGTCGGGCGAGAAGTGCATATGCGACATCGCCACCAAGCTGAAGCGGGATCAGCAGGCTCATGATCCGCAGCAGGTAAGCGGCATCGGGCGCGCCGAGCAGCGTCGCGATTGGCAGCGCAAAGACGAAAAGTCCAAGCGCCATAGCCATAGAAATCGCCAGATTTGCCCAGAAAGCCGAGTGGACGATGTCCATTTCCTCCTCGCGCTGAATGATCAGCGCAGAGGCCAGACCGGCGCCGCCGATCATCGCCAGAAACTGCACGACGGTGAGCGCGACGGCCACCGTTCCGAACTCTTCCGGCGTCAGGATGCGTGCAAGAATGGGCACGGTGACAAATTTCAGCCCGAATGTGCCTGTCTTTGAGAGCACGCTCCAGCCGACGTTGCGGGTGACGGATTTGACATTGACGGTTGAGGGCAAGGCGAACATCCCGTGAGCCCTTTGAAGCATGAGTGACAAAGGACAAGCAACAGATATACGGCCGCGACCCGGTGGGAGGTGACCACGCAAGACTCTTTGTAGAGAAACCGCAGGGGCGAAAAGATGGCAAAGCTTACGATTATTATCCCTTACTATCAGAAGGAGCCGGGCATTCTTCGGCGGGCGCTGAAGTCCGTGTTCGATCAGACATTTCAGGACTTTCACGTCTTGGTTGTCGATGATCAGTCGCCTTATCCCGTCGATGACGAATTGGCGCCGCTTGGCGAAGATCTGCGCGCGCGCATCACCATTGTGCGCCAGGCCAACCAGGGGCCGGGCGGTGCGCGCAACACCGGCCTCGACCATGTTCCTCATGACGCGGAGTTCGTGGCATTCCTCGATTCCGATGATGTCTGGACGCCCGACCACCTGAGGAATGCCTATCAAAGCCTGACGCGATTCGGTGCCGACTGCTACTGGGCCTCAATCTCGGGCGGCGATGCCTTCTATTATCATTTCGGTGTTGCCGATCTCCTGAAGAGCGATACCTGCATCCGGCTCCAGGAGAGACCGCTGGTGGTGGAACTGCCCGATCTTTCACAGGTGATGTTGCGGAATTGGAGCTTTCTGCACCTGTCTTGCATGGTCATCGGGCGCCCTCTGTTCGAGAGAATTCGCTTCGATGCCGCACTCCGGCTCGCGGCAGAAGACGTCCTGTTCTTCTGTGATTGCGTGCTTGCAGCGAAACGGGTGGTGCTCTGCGACGCAGCCGGCGCCGAACGTGGCGAAGGCATCAACATCTTCCATTCGATCGACAACGATTCGCCCGAATTCCTGCAGCAGCAGTTCAACACTTTCGTGGCGCTAGAAACGCTCGAAGGCAGGTTTTCGCGCCGGCCGCAGGAGATCGCCTCGATCCGGTCCTACCAGCACACGGCGCGCCGACAGGCCCTGTGGAGCCAGGCGCGGCGGCTGCGTCGCAAGCAAGCCCCGCAGTTGAGGCTGCTGGCACGCTGGGTTTGGCGCGATCCAAAATTGCTGCAAAGCGCGCTCCAACTGGCCGTCGGCAAACTATCACCGCAACGCTGATCACAAAGACAGCATCCCTCAGGAGGGAACAGGGACGCCGCACGCGGCGCCGGACACATTTCATTTGAGAGAAGGGACCGCTTATGAAGCCCTATTATTGGGAATCACATCACGGAAATTTCGGAGACGACCTCAATCTTTGGCTCTGGGATTTCCTCTTGCCTGGTTTCCGCGACAGCCATGACGACATCCTGCTCGTCGGCGTCGGTACGGTGCTCAACCGAGCGTTATTGCCCGACGGTATGCGAAAACTCGTGCTCGGCAGCGGCTTCGGCTATGGCACGCTGCCGGATATGCGCGACAAGGCGGAGTGGGACGTGCGCTGTGTGCGCGGTCCGCTGACCGCCGAAAAGGTCGGTATCGCGCCTGAGCGCGGCATCATCGACCCGGCCGTGATGGTTGCCGAGATGCCCGAGTTCCGAAACCTGCCGAAGATCCACAAGCGCAGCTTCGTGCCGCATTGGGAGAGTGCTATCGCCGGCATGTGGCCGACGACCTGCGGCACGGTCGGCCTGCACTATATCGACCCGCGCGGCGAGGCAGGAGCCGTCATCAGGGAGATCGCCCAGTCAGAGTTGATCGTGGCGGAATCGATGCACGGTGCAATCTTGGCCGATGCTTTTCGGGTTCCCTGGGTGGCTGTCTCGACATCGGACAGCATCAACAGCTTCAAGTGGAACGACTGGGCGCAGACGGTTGGGGTCACCTATCGCCCTCGCCATGTTCCGGTGTCGAGCCGCGCCGAAGCGATGATCAAGGGCACAAAGTTCTGGGGCGTGGGTTTCGATGTCGCTGAAACCGACGCTGAAGACCCGAACCGGCGGCAGATCGACGGTGGTCTGGTCGTCGATGCGGCGCCGCCGAGGCAGACTTTCCTGCGCGGTGCCGCCAAGCAGTTTCTAGCCGCGCCATCGACGTTGGCCTTGTGGCAGGCGAGCAGAGTCGCGCCGCAGCTGAGCGAAGACCGGGTGCTTGCCGAACGCAAGACGCGCTTCCGCGAGGTTCTCGACACCGTTCGTCGCGACTATCTCTAAGGAAAACAGAAACGGCGCCCGAAGCGGGCGCCGTTCCAGCAACGTTAGCTCAACTCGGCCGAGGCCGGCAGCAGATAGCGCAACTGTCCTGAGTGGCCGGCTTCGGCAAGCGTCTCGGACTTGCTCGTCCTCATACGCTCGGTCTTGTCGGCAAAAATTCCACCTGCAACTGCCGAAAACGCTGCCGGTTTGCCGAGCAGATAGCTGATGGCGGCGATCGGGCCGCCTTCGCGTTTTATGTCGAGGAACCGCCGGTGTTCGTAGCGTCCACGGATATGGCGTTCGTGCCGACGGATGACCGCGGCCGCCTCCGCGCTTAATCGATTGTCGGCGAGAATGACACGGTCGGCCTCATAAAGCCTTCTCAGATCTTCGGTGCGGTGACTGCCGCTGAGCGAGTTGCCGCGCACGATCGCCGCATAGCCGCAGCTGTGGATGATCTTGTAACGCGCGCCCTTGGCGAGCGCCCGCAGGTAGAGGTCGTAGTCTTCACCGAGACGAAGGGCCTCGTTGTAGGCGAGCTGATGCGTCAACAGGAAATCACGCCGCATCAGCGGTTTCAAAAAGCCGATCTCGCCACGCCTGACGCCGCGGCGAGATATATTGCCCTCGACGAAGCCGGTGAGATCGAGCAGGCGTGGTTCCGGTTGGAACCGTCCGACGTCGACTGCTGCGCTGGCCGCAGCCGCCTCGTCCATGAAGGCGATGTTGTCGGCAACGAAGTCCCAGTCGGGCACATCAACAAGCTGCGCGAGCCTCCCCGGCAGAAAGAAGTCGTCGGCATCGAGGATGGCAAGGATAGGCGAGCGGCTGATCGCGATCGCGTGATTTCGTGCGGCTGCCGGTCCTCGATTGCGCTCAAAGCGCACGATGTTCAACCGTCCGGTGTCATCTGCGGCGGAGAGGGCAGCCGACGCGGTCGCGTCGCTCGAGCCGTCGTCGATGACGATGATCTCGGCGGTTTCGGGTTCGGCGAGCGCCGAAGCGACGGCCCTTGCAATCGTTTCGGCGGCATTCTTTGCGGCGATGATGACACAGACGTCCATCGTTGCAGCTGCGCTCATTGTGGCCTCCAGCGTTACATCGGGCATGGCCGGCATCGCTGTTGCTTCGCCGGTTCGCCGCAAGATGCAACGGGATCGTGTCGTAACCGCGTCAAAACGTTGACTTTTTTGTCGATGGTATCATTGGCGTCAGGGGGACGCCGCTTTTTGCGCGTCAGGGATTGAAGTGGCCCGGCCTGTTCAAACGCCCGGTCGAGACCTTGCCGGTCTGCTTTTCTTCTGTCGCTGTTCGTGCGTTCTCGGCTGCCTGCCGGTCGCGTTCGCGCGCCTTCTTCCACACGAGGAAGACGACCGCCAGAAAATAGCCGACCTGCATTAGCACGGCGCAGATCAAGGTCTGGATCAGGGTCGAAGTCAGCGAACCGTTCAGCAGGTAGGTGACGATGGCAAAGACCGTCAAGGCGCCAATCATGCTCGCAAAGACGCGGGGTGCGAACATCGCGCTACCTAGCTTTCGGATCTGTTGTTGGTATCTCCATCGGAGCCAAGGCCCTTCCCACCACAGAGGTTCAATATATTGGCGGTTACGCCTGGGTTCAACCGGCAATAGCCGCAGACGCAATATATGCGGCTATAGCCCCCAAAATGTTTATGTCGCCTTTAGAACAGGCCGGCGCCAATCAAATTCCGTTGATTTGGTATTCGGGAGAGGCCGAGGGAATCGATTTGTGTCGGCCGAATTACGGCTGTCCACGGACCGGAGAGAACGTCCCGTTTTCCACCCACTGTGGGTTTCGCCTTGTTTCGTTCGTCTCGAGGTTGGCGTTCGATCCGCTTTCATTATCAACTTTTGTTACAAGCTTCGGGTTGGTGACGGCTTTGTGCGTGCAATGCAAAAGATTGCTGCACTGCAAGATGCGCCGACCAATTTGACGGATTTCAATTTACGCAGAGGGCAAATTTCCCGATGCAAGACGAAAGCAAACATCCTGATATCAAGGTACGGTCGATTATTTCATGAGTAATTTCGATCTATCCGGAAATTGCATCGGCATCTTCAGGAATACACTTGGTCTCCCATGAATAGATGATCTTCGTTGTCGGGGAAATATTACATATTCGCAATCGATGATATACGTCTGAGGGATGTGCGGGGGGTGGTGGTCATCTTTTCGCCTTTAAAAAGCAAATCCTAACCATACACTCATTCTTGGATACGAGTGCGCCCCAAGGGGACCGACCAATCGCCAACGTAAATGGAGTCTTCTCTATGAAGTCTGCGACACGATCGGCCAATTCGCCGTTTTTCAGTACCGCAGAGTCGGGAGCATATCGTCCGGTAGGAGGAATTTCGAAGCGTGGCTTCGACGTCTTTACCGCTTCGCTGGCTCTCGTCTTTCTCAGTCCGCTCTTTCTGCTCTTGATGATGCTCGTCAAGTTTTCCGATGGTGGATCCGTCTTTTACGGCCACCGCCGTATCGGCCACAACGGCCGCTCATTTCGCTGCCTGAAGTTCCGCACGATGCGGGCCGACGGTGATCGGCTCTTGCAGGACTATCTCCGCAACAATCCGGCCGCCTACGAGGAGTGGCGAGCGACCCGCAAACTACAGGACGATCCGCGCGTAACCGTCGTCGGCAGCGTGTTGCGCAAGCTCAGCCTCGACGAACTGCCGCAGTTGATCAACATCATCCGCGGTGAAATGAGCATCGTCGGCCCGCGACCTGTCGTGGAGGACGAACTCGAACTCTACGACGCAGCGGCCGTCTTCTATCTGCAGACTCGGCCGGGCCTGACGGGCCTTTGGCAGATCAGCGGTAGGAATGACGTTTCCTACGCTACACGCGTGGCCTTCGACACCCACTATGTGCAGAACTGGTCGCTGATCCGCGACGTCTCCATCGTCTTCAAGACGATCCCCGCAGTCTGCTTTTCTCGCGGCAGCTACTGACCATCGCTGCGCCACGGAGCCTGACGACCTCGGTCGTTGGACGCCGGCGCGCGCGAACCGCAACCGGGAAACCGTAATGACAGATCAAATTGCCAGCGGGAGATCCGTAATCTCCCTTCGAAAGACCTATTCCCTGAAGGTCGCCCTGCTGGCGGCCGTTACCGTGTTGGGCACGCTGCCTGTCCAAGCCGACGAGTACCATCTCGGCGTCATGGACAAGTTGAAGATCCGCGTTGCCGAATGGCAGACAGCCGAAGGCGCGGTGCGCGACTGGTCGGTGGTGAGCGGCGAATACACCGTCGGCGCCTCCGGCATGGTGTCCATCCCCTTCATTGGTGACTTGCCGGCGGCGGGCAAGACGACGAACGAGATGAGCGAGGCGATCGGCGTCAAGATGCAGACGCTGTTCGGCCTGCGCGACCGTCCCTCGGCCTCGGTCGAACTCGCCCAATATCGTCCGGTGTACCTCTCAGGCGAGATTCAGAAGCCCGGCGAGTACCCTTACGCACCGAACCTGACGGTGCTGAAAGCCGTCAGTCTGGGTGGCGGCTTAAGACGCTCGGAAAGCGGACAACGTTTCGCCCGCGACTACATCAATGCCCGCGGAGATTCGAGCGTGCAGGTCTCCGAGCGCAACCGGCTCCTGATCCGGCGCGCGCGCCTGCAGGCGGAGATAGCCGGCAGAGACAAGATCGAGCTGCCGAAGGAACTCAAGGATGCCCCTGACGTCGCCGGCCTGCTCGAAAGCGAGACGGCCTTGATGGTTTCTCGCGACAAAAGGCAGAAGCGGCAGTTGGCATCGCTGGCCGATCTCAAATCCCTGCTCGAAAACGAAATCGAGGCGCTGGCGAAAAAGTCCGAGACCCAGAACCGCCAATTGGACCTGGTGATCGAAGATCGGGACAAGATCGAAGGCCTTGCCGAAAAGGGGCTGGCATTGGCCGCGCGTAAGCTCGCTCTGGAGCAGCGCGTGGCGGAGTTGCAGGGGGCCGTTCTCGATATCGACACAGCATCCTTGAAGGCAAAACAGGATGTCAGCAAGGCGACGCAGGACGACACCAACCTGCGCAACGATTGGGATGCCCAGCTTGCTCAGGACCTGCAGAACACCGAGGCCGAGCTCGACACATTGGCGATCAAACTCGGCACCAGTCGCGATCTCATGACCGAAGCGCTGCTGCAATCGGCCGAGGCAGCGCAGACCAAGGACAACATGTCGGAGGCGGTGATCAGCTATTCGATCGTCCGCGAGAAGGACGGCAAGGCGATTGAGATTGCGGCCGATGAGAACACGCCGGTTCAGCCGGGCGACGTGATCAAGATCGAAGCCAACGTAGCGATGCGCTAGCGCGCTTCAGCGAGCAGTGCGAGGCGGGACCGTCAGGAAGCGCTTGAGAACAAAGAGATAGAGCGTTTCTCTGATGCCCCATTATCGAGAACCGCTTTGAAGGATCGCGATGAAGATTTCCAAGGCAAGCCTCGTTTCTCCTGGTGAAAACCAGGCCTACGGCACGTTTGCGCTGGCAATTTCGTTCTTCGTCTTTGCCTATTCCTCGCGGTTCGGGCAAGCGTCGATCCTCGTCTATTATGCGCTGTGGCTGCCGCTTGTCCTCGTCGACTATCGACAGGTGCTCGGCAATTACGGCAGATACATCTGGATCCTCACCTTTGCCGTCTTTGCATGTCTGTCGGTGTTCTGGTCGGCAGCGCCGGGGATGACGGCAAGGACAGGGGTGCAGTATCTCTCCCACGTCGTGTGCGCCTTGATCGCCATGCGCACGATCGACATCCGCACGCTCGTTCGCGGTGCGCTTGTGGGTGTCGGTATCGTCCTCGTCTATTCGTTGCTGTTTGGCGTCTACCACCTCGATCCGCTCGACGGCACCTATAGCTTTGTCGGCGCCTTCGCCTCGAAGAATCAGCTCGGCTTCTATGCGTCGCTCGGGATCTACTTTGCCTTTATCGCGCCTGTTGCGCTTAGGGAGCGCAGGCTCTGGCTCGGCATTGCGGGGGCCGTGGGGCTGATATCGGCCTATTCGCTGTTTGCCTCGCAATCGGCGACATCCGTCCTGACGGCCGTCGCTATCGTGTGTTGCTGGCTCGGCATGCGCGCTGTCGGCATGCTGTCACCCAGCCATCGCAAGGGGCTGTTTCTCGCTGCCGTCGTCGTGGGCGGGGTTACGGCCATTGCCGCAGTCTATGGTGGTGGCGTCGATCTCGTTCTCGGCCTCTTCGGGAAGGATTCGACGCTGACCGGTCGAACCTATCTCTGGCAGCAGGGCATTGAGGCTGCGCTCTCCTCGCCGGTCGTCGGCGTGGGCTACCAGGCCTATTGGGTCCAAGGTTTCTCCGAACCGGAGCGGCTGTGGGAAGAGTTCTTTATCGCGACCCGATCTGGCTTCCATTTTCACAACACTTTCATCGAGGCGATGGTGGAGACAGGTGCGATCGGGCTCGTGTTCCTTTGCGCCGCGCTTCTGGTGACCGTCTTCGGCCATATCAAAAGACTGCTCACCTATGACCATCACACGGAATCGTCCGTTCTGTTCGGCGTGGCGATGCTGCTTCTCGTACGGGCGTTCGTCGAGATCGACATCATGAACCCCTATCACGTCGGCTCCTTCCTGCTCTATTTCGCAGCCGGGAAGCTGACGATCAGGCAGGGTCGGAAGGTTGCCAGCGAGCGCCGCGTCGCTGAGGGCAGGGTGCTCGCGAGCCACCACCCGCAGCTGAGGTTCTGATGGCGCAAACGCTGATGAAAACCATCCATGGCATCCAGTATCTGCGCGCGCTTGCCGCACTCGGCGTGGTGCTGTTTCACGCGGCCGAACGCACGGGCCATCATTTTGCGATCGGGGCGGCCGGCGTTGATGTCTTCTTCGTCATCAGCGGCTTCATCATGTGGGTGATCAGTGATCGTCGCCCGGTCGCGCCGATGGCGTTCCTAAAAGAGCGGCTGCGCCGGATTGCGCCGATCTATTGGCTTGCCACACTGGTGATGATCGGTGGCGGAGTTGCCGGCCTCTTCCCCAACCTCGTTCTGATGATCGAACATGTCGTCGCATCCTTGCTGTTCATCCCGGCACGGTCGCCGAGCAGCGGCGAGATCTGGCCGGTGCTCGTGCAAGGCTGGACATTGAATTTCGAGATGTTTTTCTACCTCGTCTTCGCCGCCTCACTGATGTTGCCGAGGCATCGCCGACTGGCAGCGATGGCGGTGTTGTTCCTGTCGTTGGTGGTGACAGGGATCGCTATCGATACGGAGAACGCGCTGATGCTGACCTACACGCGTCCAGTCATTCTCGAATTTGTCGCTGGCATGATTGTCGCCGATTTCTGGCTGCGGGGCCGGATTGCCGGGCCACGCTTCGGCATCGTGCTTGTCGTCTGTGCATTCCTGGGGTTCGCGGCCCTTGCCGTCCTGCGCCTGCCGTTTGACGAACGCATCTTGGGGCCGCTGGCGGTGATGCTTGTCGTTGGCACGCTCGCCCTTGAAGCCGCCGGCTGGTTTCGAAAGTGGGCGTTGCCGACCTTGCTCGGAGATGCCTCCTACTCGATCTACCTGTGGCACACCTTTGCCATATCGGTCGTCGTCAAGGCTGCGGCGATGGTGGGTCTGAATTCAGCGCTGACGCTGCTCGGCGCGTTGGCCGCCGGCACGATTGCCGGTATCGCGGCCTATCTCCTCATCGAGCGTCCGCTTATGCGACGTACCCGCTCCAGATTGCCCCTGAACCGGGTACGCCAGGCATCCTAGCCATGAAGCCAGGGATGCGATCAGTCGCGGTGCCTGATCTCAGGCACCCTGGTTGCGGCGGGAATGCCAGTTCCAGGCCGTGCGCGTAATCGCCGCCAGGTCATACTGCGGCTCCCAGCCGAGCACTTCACGGGCCTTGTCGTTGTTGGCGACGAGCGTGGTCGAATCGCCTTCGCGGCGATCGACATAGTCGATGCCGAACGAGCGTCCGGAGACTTCGGTAATGGCGTTCAGAAGTTCCTTCACCGTCGTGCCGGTGCCAGTGCCGAGATTGAGTTCGACGCTGTCGCCGCCATCAAGCAGGTATTCGACGGCGCGGACATGGGCGTCGGCGAGATCGAGCACATGGATATAGTCGCGCACGCAGGTCCCGTCGCGGGTTTCGTAATCGGTTCCGAAGACCTTGAAGCCATCGCGGCGACCGAGAGCCGCGTCGATTGCCAGCGGGATCGCATGGGTCTCAGGCTCGTGCCACTCGCCGATCCGCCCCTCAGGGTCGGCACCGGCGGCGTTGAAATAGCGCAGGATGACAGATCGCAGACCCTTGTATTGCCCGTAGTCCTTCAGCGCCTGCTCGCAGACCCACTTTGTTCGGCCATAGGGGTTGATCGGCGCCTGGCGATGCTGTTCGTCGATCGGTACGCTTTCCGGCAGACCATAGGTGGCGCAGGTGGACGAAAACACGAAAGCCTCGATGCCGGCCGCCAGGGCCGCCGACAGAAGGGTCAGGGTTCCAATGACGTTGTTGTCATAGAAGGAGACTGGATCCTTGACGGATTCTCCAACCTCGATCATCGCCGCGAAATGCAAGATCGCGCGCGGCTTGTGTCGTGCCAGCACCTCGTCCAGCCGTTGGCGGTCGCGGATGTCTCCCTTTTCCAGAACACCCCATTTGACGAACTCCTCATGACCGTTCGACAGATTGTCATAGACCACGGGCTCGAACCCCTTGGAGGCCAACTGAAGGCAGGTGTGCGAGCCGATATAGCCGGCGCCACCGACGACAAGAACCTTGTTATTTGTCATGAATATCTCAATCTCGGGCTTGGAAGGAATTGGCAAAGTTTTCAATGAATAGGGGCCAAATTGTCAATGGCTCGTGAAGCGTTTCGCGCACGATGCGATACTTCAATTCAGCGCCCTGATCCGTTTGTCGCTTGAGACCAGCAAAAGAAGGCAGGGAGACGGCCTCGGGAGAAATATCTCCATCGCTTCCCACACGGAGATGCTTCTTTCCCTTCGCGCAAAACATATAGCATATTAATTTACTAGATTTAGTTGATAATAAGACGCATCCTCGTACGATAGCCTTCAGATTTTTGAAGGAAGGCTCCCATGACGACGAAACTGAAACGGCTCGCGCTGACGCTGGCGGCAATTTCCGCCTCCGGCCTGTTCCTGCCCGGCGCTTTTGCGAGCGACCCGGTCAAGGGTGGAACGCTGATCTATCTCGAGCAGCAGGCCCACACCAATCTCTACCCACCGGCCGGCGGCTTTTATCCGAACGGTGGCATCCTCAACCAGATCACCGACAAGCTGACCTACCAGAACCCGAAGACGCTCGAAATCGAGCCCTGGATCGCCGAATCCTGGACCGTTAACGCCGATGCGACCGAGTACACCTTCAAGATTCGCTCGGGTGTGACCTTCTCTGACGGGACGCCGCTCGATGCTGCCGCGGTCGCGAAGAACTACGACGTTTTCGGCCTCGGCAACAAGGAGCTGAAGCAACCGGTCTCCGAGGTCATAAACAACTACGAGCGCAGCGAGGTCGTCGATCCCCAGACTGTCAAGTTCTACTTCAAGAAGCCGTCGCCGGGTTTCCTGCAGGGCACGTCTGTCATCGGTTCCGGCCTTGTCGCCGCAAGCACGCTGGCGCTTCCATTCGAACAACTGGGCGACGCTACCAAGATCATCGGTTCAGGCCCGTTCGTCGTCGACAGCGAAACGATCGGTAAGGAGCTGAACTTGAAGGCGCGCGAAGAATACGCCTGGGGTCCGGCGAAGCTGGAACATCAGGGTAGGCCCTATCTCGACGGCATCAAGTACATCATCACCGGCGAAGACAGCGTGCGCATCGGCGCACTGCTTGCTGGCCAGGCCGATTTTATCCGGCAGGTGCAGGCCTATGACGAAAAGCAGGTCGAGGCTCAGGATTACCAGATCTACGCGCCCTCGACGCGGGGCGTGAACAACAGCGTGGTCTTCCGACCCGACAATCCGCTCGTCGCAGACGTCAGGGTTCGCAAGGCGCTGTTGCATGCGACCGACGCCAAGGAAATCGTCACGACCCTGTTTTCAGCCAATTACCCGCAGGCAACATCAATCATCGCCTCCACGGCCCTCGGCTACCGCGATATCTCGGCAAAGCTCGCCTTCGATCCCGAAAAGGCGAAGGCCCTGCTGGATGAAGCCGGCTGGACGGTCGGAGCCAACGGCCTGCGGCAGAAAGACGGCAAGGAACTGGTGCTGACGGCATACGAATCCCTGCCGCAGCCGCAGAACAAGGAAACCTTGCAGCTCGTCGCCCAGCAATGGGGCAAGCTCGGCGTCAAGCTGACCGTTCTTGCAGGCGACAGCGGCAGCCGGATCGTCGACGATCTCGATCCGTTGAAGACGCCGGTATCGCCGGCCATGGTCGGTCGTGCCGATCCCGATGTGATCAAGAGCCAGTACTATCCGAAGAACCGTGACGTGCTGCGCCAGAAGGGCGGCCAGAGCGACAAGGTCCAGAGTTTTGCCGACGACAAGTTGAACGGCCTGCTCGAGGCGCTTTCCTCGGAGCCGGATCGCGAAAAGCGCCTGGCGATTGCCGGCGAGGTTCAGGACTACGTCGTCGACCAGGCCTATGCGATCCCGATCTTCGAAGAGCCGCAAGCCTTTGCCGGTGCGCCTTACGTTCAGGGCATCGCCTTTGAGGCGGTCGGCCGCCCAAGCTTCTACAGCACCTGGCTCGCCGAACACTGAAGTCGACCTCCCGGCCACGCGTTTCGCCGTGGCCGGTCTTTGCAATGAGACCAAGCAGAGGAACGTCTGATGTCCGGATATTTGCTCAATCGGCTGGGGCAGGCGTTGTTCGTCCTGTGGGCGGCTTTCACCATCTCCTTCGTGTTGCTGCAGGCCATGCCCGGTGACGCCATCCTCATCAAGTTCCAGAACCCGGAGCTTGGGCTAAACCCGCAGCAGATCGCCGACATCCGCGCGTCCTATGCTGCCGACAGTGCCATCTGGGTGCAGTATATTCAGACGATCGGGCGGTTTCTCACCGGCAATTTCGGCTATTCCGTTCAGGTTGGCGTGCCCGTCAGCACGATGTTGGCCGCTCACCTGCCGGCGACGCTCAAGCTTGCATCGCTTGGCTTTCTGCTGGCTGCCATCTTTGCCGCTGTCATTGCTTTCGTGTCCAGCCTCACGCCCTTTGTCTGGATCCGGGGTGCGCTGCAGTCCGTGCCGTCGCTCTTCATCTCGATCCCGACTTTCTGGCTCGGCATCATGCTGATCCAGATCTTTTCGTTTCGGCTGAAGCTCGTACCGGTCATCAACCCCGGTCCCTGGCAGGAACTGATCCTCCCGGTCATCACGCTGGCCGTGCCGATCTCCGCCCCGCTTGCCCAGGTCCTCGTCCGCAATATCGACGATGTGCTTACAAGCCCCTTCGTTGCCGTTGCCCGCGCCAAGGGGGCGACCCGCCAGTGGGTGCTGTGGCGGCACGTCGCCAAGAATGCGCTGCTGCCGACGCTGACGATCGCCGGCGTGCTCTTCGGCGAACTTATCGCCGGTGCGGTCGTCACCGAGACGGTGTTCGGCCTCAACGGCATCGGCGGCCTGACCGGAAGGGCCGTCGGCAGTCAGGACGCCGCCGTGCTTCAGGCGATCGTTGTGTTCTCGGCGCTCGCCTTCGTCATCATCAATCTCATCGTGGATCTGCTCTTTCCTGTGCTCGATCCCCGCCTTCGTACAAAAGCTGGAGCCACGGCATGACCACGTTCGATACGATCCACCACGACGCCATCGCGTCCAGGCATGGACAGCGGGCGGGCAGGCGCTTCTCGGTCCCTCATCTCATCCGACGGTTGCCAGTCGGCCTCGCCCTATCCTGGCTGGTTCTCGCCATCGCCTTCCTCTGGGCCGTCGCTCCGTGGCTTTTCACCAGCTACAATCCGCTCGAAGGGGTCGGCGGCGAACAGTTGCGCCGGCCGGATGCCAGCCATCTGCTTGGCACCGACGCGCTCGGACGCGATCTCTATGCCCGCATCGTCTATGGCGCGGTGCATTCGCTGACCGGCGCATTTGTCGCCGTGGCACTCGGTCTTGTCGTCGGCACCAGCATCGGGGTCATCGCAGGCTCGGTCCGGCGCCGCATCGACGATGCAATCATGCGCCTCATCGATGTCTTGCTGTCGATACCGCCACTCATGCTTTCACTCAGCATCATCATCCTGCTCGGTTTCGGCACGGTCAACGCGGCCATTGCCGTTGGCGTGACCTCGGTTGCGCGCTTTGCCCGTCTGTCGCGTTCTGAAGTCGTTCGTGTCCGGCGCAGCGATTATGTCGAGGCAGCGTTCGGCAGCGGCGGCACGTTCGCTGCGGTCCTCTGGCGGCACGTGCTACCGAACTCCCTGACCTCGGTCCTGGCTATTGCGGCGTTGCAGTTCGGGTCGGCGGTGCTGCAGATCTCGACGCTCGGCTTCCTGGGCTATGGCGCTCCGCCACCGACGCCAGAGTGGGGCTTGCTGATTGCCGAAGGCCGCAACTACATCTCGACGGCCTGGTGGTTGACCACTGCACCCGGCGTCATCGTCGTTCTCGTGGTTCTGGCTGCAAACCGCGTCAGCCAATCGTTCGGCAAGGTGGCAGCATGAGCGCGTCGAGTGTTCCCCACCCACCAGTGCTTGAGGTCGAGAACCTGTCGATCGCCTATCATGACGGCATTGCGCATCGCCGCGTCGTGCACGACGTCTCTTTCCGGATCGATCCCGGCGAGGTCGTTGCGCTGGTGGGCGAATCCGGATCCGGCAAGACGACGACGGCGCAATCGATCATCGGCTTGCTCCATGCCAATGGACGCATTGATGGCGGCAGCATCAGGCTCAACGGCACGGACATTTCGCGCTGGTCCGATCGCCAACTCGATACGGTCAGGGGCGCCAAGATCAGCCTGATACCGCAGGATCCGGCAAGCTCGCTCAATCCGGTCAAGACGATCGGCGCACAGGTCGGTGAGATTCTGCGCATCCATGGCGCCGCCAGCGGCCGCGATTTGGACGCGCGGGTGATTTCGCTTCTGGAGCGCGTGGGCTTGAGCGAACCAGCCCTCAGGGCGCGGCAATATCCGCACGAGCTGTCCGGCGGCATGCGCCAGCGCGTATTGATCGCCATTGCCGTCGCGCTGAAGCCGCAACTCATCATTGCCGATGAGCCGACCAGTGCGCTCGATGTGACGGTGCAGAAGCGCATCCTCGACCTGATCGACGAACTGCGCACCGAATATGGAACGTCGGTGCTGCTCGTGACTCACGATCTCGGCGTGGCCGCCGATCGCGCTGATCGGCTCGTCGTCCTGCAAGGCGGGCGTGTTCAGGAAGCGGGAGCGACCAAGGTCGTGCTCGCCGCACCGCGGTCAGCCTACGCCAGACAGCTACTGGCCGACGCGCCGTCGTTCTCGGCCGTTGCGCGCAAAGCGCCGGCGACCGCACGCGAAAAGCCTCTGGCATCAGGCGATGACGTTATCATTGTCGATGGCCTTGTGCAGGACTTCACTCGGACGGATGGCAACGGCAAATCGTTTCGCGCCGTCAATGACCTGAGCTTCCGGGTCCGTCGAGGCACAACCCATGCCATCGTCGGCGAGTCCGGCTCCGGCAAGACCACGACGATCCGGGCCATCGTCGGATTTCAGAAGCCGACTGCGGGCCGGATCGAGATCGATGGCACCGATCTATCGACGCTTCGTGGAGAGACGCTGCGTCAGTTCCGGCGCAAGATCCAGCTGGTCTATCAAAACCCGTACGGCTCGCTCGATCCGCGGCAGACGGTCTTCGAGATCGTCGCCGAGCCGCTTCTGAATTTCGGCAGTCTCGCCCGCCCGGCACGCGAGGAAAAGGTGCGGGCGATCCTCAGCCGTGTCGGCCTGCCGGAGCCGGCGCTTGACCGCCGCCCACACGCGCTTTCGGGCGGCCAGCGACAACGCGTGGCGATCGCCCGCGCACTGGTGCTCGACCCTGACGTGGTCGTTCTCGACGAAGCGGTCTCGGCCCTCGATGTGACGGTGCAGGCCCGCATCCTCGATCTTCTCGATGAACTCCAGCGTGATCTCGGGCTGACCTACCTGTTCGTGTCCCACGACCTCGCGGTCGTGCGGCAGATCTCGGACACGGTGTCGGTGCTGAAGGACGGCCGGGAGGTTGATGGAGGAGCGGTCGAGGACGTCTTCGAGCGCCCCGGCAGCGACTACACCCGCGAACTCATCAACGCCATCCCCGGACAAAAAAGAGCAGCCCTCGTCTGACGACGCGGGAATGAATGACAGGACAGACAATGACAAAGACGACGCCACGCAAGCGCCTTGGGTTCTTTACACGTCTCCTCGACGACGTCCCCGCAGGCGCCCGCTACCACTATGCGGCGGAGCAGATCGCCACCGCAGAGCGTTTCGGCTTCGATACCGCCTGGGTGGCCCAGCATCATTTCCATGCCGACGAAGGTGGCCTGCCGGCGCCGCTCGTCTTCCTGGCGCATGTCGCCGCACAGACCTCGCGCATCGGGCTTGGCACAGGCGTCATCACCCTGCCGCTCGAAAACCCGATCCGGGTTGCCGAGGACGCAGCGGTCCTCGACCTTCTCTCCTGCGGGCGTGTCGAGATCGGCTTCGGCACCGGCGGCACGCCGTCGTCCTTCACCGCGTTCGGCCTTGAGAGTGCGGAGCGTGGCGATATTTTCAGCCGATACCTGCGCGTCGTTCTCGACGCGTGGGCCGGGCGTAGCCTTGCAGGCGGCGACCAACTCTATCCGACTGCTCCGCAACTGCTCGACCGGATCTGGCAGGCGACGTTTTCTGTCGCGGGCGGTGAGCGGGCAGGGCGCGCCGGGGACGGCTTGATGCTGTCGCGCACCCAGCCTCGGTTGGCGGACCGCCCGACTGCCTCGCTCGGCGAACTGCAGAACCCGATCATCGATGCCTATCTCGCGGCATTGCCGGCAGATCGCACCCCGAAAATTCTGGGGTCCCGCAGCCTCTTCGTGGCTGACAGCCGAGACGAGGCGCTGCGCCTGGCCGAGATAGGTTTGCGCCGTGGCGCGGAGCGCTTGATTGGATCAGGTCTGAAGCCTGCCGGCAACTCGCTCGCCGATTTGATTTCCGCCTTCGACGTTCATGTGGGGACGCCCGATGACGTGATCGAAAGCCTGCGTGCGGATACGACACTCGATCGGGTCACAGACCTCGTCTTCCAGGTTCACTCCATCGATCCGCCGCACCCGCTGATCCTGCGCTCGATAGAGCTGATCGCGACCAAGGTGGCGCCGGCGCTCGGCTGGGCACCGGAAGAGAAATTTGCCCCCCGACGGCTCGGAGCCGTCGGCTGACGGTCTCGACGCCAGCGGCGTCGCTCAATTCAACGAAGGAGACTTCAAGTGACCACATCGACACCCGATATCATCGACCTGCTCGCCGGCATCAAGCCGGGCTCATCGCTTGATCGTATTCGCACCCAGCGACCGGAGACGCGCGAGCAGGCGCAGAAGAGCTATCTTGCGCTTTTCGAGCCCGATAATGCTGGCGACGTTTCGCTGGTCGAACGCCAGGCCATCGCCAGCTTCGTTGCCGGGCTGCACCGGCAACCGGATATCTTCGAATTTTACGTCAGTCCCCTGGAGGAAAGCGAAAAGAACCGCTGGTTGGTCGAGGTGCTGAAGGCCGAAATCGGTGCGGCGCACGCTGTCGGCCCCTATGGTCGATACCCGGCCGGTCCGCTGAGCATCGAGGACTCATCCGGTCCGATCCACCGCGTCTCGGACGCCGGCCGGGAAGCGCTCGGCGAAAAGCTCGCCGCAGCGCTTGAACATGCCCATCTGCTCATCTTCCACCTGCGCGACGCAAGCCCCAAGGCACTGCAGGCGCTTCTCGATGCGGGTTGGACGACAAACGGCATCGTGACGTTGTCGCAGCTCGTTTCATTCGTCGCGTTCCAGATCCGGGTGATCGCCGGCCTCGGCCTGCTTGCCGCGTCTGTCCGGCGCGCAGCCGCCTGAGCCTCAAAAGGAGTTTGTCATGACCGACCACATCATCACGCCCGCGATCGAAAATCGCCCGGTGTCGTTCACGCAGGCCGAGATCGGCTGGACACCCTGGCTTGAGCCGCTGGCGGAAGACGATCTGACGGAGGCGCATCTTGCCGGGCTCGTGGAGGCGTCGCGCGCCAAGTCGCCATATTTCCGTCTGCTCGTTCGCGATCCGGCGGTTCTCGAGGCAAGGACGAAGACGGACAAGGATATCTTCTACAATACCCGCACGGGCCTGCCGCGTGCCGAGCGCGAGCTTGCAGCGACGGTCGCATCGCGGTCGAACGGCTGCATCTTCTGCGCATCCGTGCATTCACGTTTCGCCTCGCACCATTCCAAGCGCGGCGACGACGTACAGAAGCTTCTCGACGACGGTGTGGGGGTGGATCTCGGCGAACGCTGGAACGCGATCGTTGCGGCGTCGGTGGCGCTGACGGCGACGCCGCCCACATTCGGCAACGATCATATCGAGCGCCTGTCCGCAGCCGGCCTCAATGAACTTGAGATCGCCGACGTCATCCACGGCGCCGCTTTCTTCAACTGGGCGAACCGCTTGATGCTTTCGCTCGGGGAGCCAACACCGGCAGTGCAGTGAACTGAGATTGAGGGGCGGGGGGAACTGGCGCACAGTATCAACGGATTCCGCCACCGCGGTTTCGTGGTGGAGAATCGGTACCGAGAACTAGGCCGTAACCTTAGCGATACGGCCACGCCGCATTGCTCCGCCCCTGCGACAGCAGGCGAAACGAGGCGCGAGCGTTCCGCGCCTCGTCTGCGTTCGATAGGGAAGCCACCAGCAGGGCTGCCGGCTAGGGTTCAATGCCCGTCAGGCAATCTGTGCCTATTGCGTTGGAGCGAGCGGCGGCTCAACCTGCCTGCGCACGAGCTTTCCTTCCTCGGCCTTGTAGAAGAACTGGCTTGAGACCAGCCAGCCTTTCAATGGTCGAAGCGGCGGAATGCACGTCAGTAACATGAACGGACCGGTCACCAGCAGGTGCATCCAGAGCGGTGCACTGTATTGCACCTCCAGCCAGACGCCGAGCAGCACGCTCGGCACGCAACCGAAGCAGATGACGAAGAAAGCGGGCCCGTCAGCGGGATCGGCGAAGGAGTAGTCGAGGTCGCATACCTCGCACGTCTTGCGCATCTTCAGGAAGCCTTCGAACAAATGCCCCTGGCCGCAACGCGGACAACGGCCGCGTAAGCCGGTTTGCATGGGAGGGATGGGCGGCCAATCGTGATCCGAAGACATATGCGTTCCTTTCAGGCGTCTGCGGCGCAGCCTTTGCCAGTGCGCCTGCTGAGTTGCCTGGGTGCGGTCAACGAATGTCCTGTGCCGCCTCAGGCCTGCGGAGATTAAAGCGCCCAAAACCGTACATTGTCAATTTATTGTATGCATACATTACTGCGACAATTTCGCCAGTCGGCGACGAAATGCCTTAAACGACGAGGCTCGATGCGGCCGGCGTTTGCTGGAGCAGATCCGCAATCGTCATTAGGCTGCGCTGCAGTTCGTCGTGCGTTCGCGCTGCGCCAAGGCCGAGGCGCACGGCCTCTGGCGCCGGACCGATCGCGAAAGCATCGCTGGCGACAACGCTGATGCCCGATGCACGCAGTCGGCCTGCAAAATCGCCCCGCGTCCACGGTGGCGGCAGGCGGAGCCACAGGTGAAAGCCTTCCTGGTCCGTCTGGATAATGTCCTTCGGCAGCAAGCGACTGACCATGGCCTGCCGCATCGTCACCTCCTGGCGAATGGCGCGGAGGACTTCGTTTGCTGTTCCGTCTTCGATCCATCGTGTCGCAACGGCGGCGTTGAAGGGGGGAGCCATGCCGCTCGTCGCGCGGATAGCGCCTTCCACGCGAACGGAGCTTTGGCGATCGGGAACGACGAGATAGGCAATCCGCAATGCTGGCGAAAGGCACTTGGCGAGGCCGGCGATGTGGTAGACGAGATCAGGTGCAAGGGATGCCAAGGGTGGCGGGGCTGCGAGCGGTATGGCGCCATAGGCGTCGTCTTCGATGATCGCCACGCCATAGTGGCGTGCTACGTCAATGATGGCCTTGCGGCGCTCGAGCGGAAGCGTTGATGTGGTGGGATTGTGGAGTGTCGGATTGCAATAAAGCGCCTTTAATTTTTTACTTTTGCAAAGCGCCTCAAGTTGTTCTGGTATCATGCCATTCTGGTCGATGGCGATCCCACAGTGTTCGATGCCGAGATGGGCTGAAAGCGCCCTCAGGCCGGGATAGGCAATGGCCTCCGACGCGATCGCGTCGCCAGGCTTTGCGAGTATGCTTATCGCAGCCAGCAGCGCGCTTTGCGCTCCCGCGCAGATCAGCACGCGCTCGGGCGGAATTTCTCCTAGCCGTGGCTGCAGCCAACTGGCTCCAACAGCGCGATTGTGCAGCGCGCCTCCCGCGGCCTGATACCGCATCAACAGGTCAAGCCCGTGTTCGTTCTGCAGGCTGCCTATGCCGCTCCAAAGTCGCGCCGTCAGTGCGTCATCGTCGAAGAGCGGCGGCAAGTTCATGCTCATGTCGACAAGGCCATCGGTTGCCGGCTGCACGCCCGTCGTCCTTCGCGCCTTGACGTAAGTACCCTGGCCGACGCGGCCTTCCACCAATCCGCGGTGTCGCGCCTCGTTGTAAGCGCGGCTTACCGTAGTGAAGTCGATGCCCAGTGCGGCGGCAAGCGCGCGCTGGGGGGGCAGTCGCGCCCCTCCTGAAAGCCGCCCTTCGGCGATATCAGCAGCGATGGCGTCGGCGATGGCGATATAGAGCGGTCCGTCCGCCTTCCTGATGGCTGGCAGCCAGGTCGGCTTCGGTGCATCGACGGTCATGGCGCTTCCTTCGATCGATATTGTATGCATATTGCATGTTTGTCTAGGTTGGTGCAAGCCGTTGTATCTCTGTGCACATCCGACTGGCGAGTAGGTCCACGCCGTCGCAACGCAGGTGATAGCTGCGAGAAATCCGGTAGCACAAGTGTCGCTATTTCGGTTGTGTCGGAATTCCCTGTCAGTATTCATGAAAACGCGTTGAACCAATGGCCGGATATTGGGTTGTACTTATCTCGATTGGTCGCACGTGACGCTGCCCATCGTAGCGAGCGTTTGCGGTCGAGATTGACAGGTTTCAATCTCCCGCCATCGCGGCGAATCGTGTTGGCTATATCGCGCCGCTGACATTTGCGCGAAGGGCAACAATGTCATACGCTTAAGTGGTAACGCGCTCTTCCGGCGATTGTTTTAGCCTTCGATGCGCGCCAACGAGAAATGCAACAGAGCCGGTCCACATTATGGGCCGCGGAGCAGCGCCATGCATATCCCCAAGCAGAAGCCCATTCGTTCGTTTGTCGCAACCGGGGAGGGTGGGGTCGGCGACCCAATCGGGATCAGGCGCGCCGTTGGCGCGGGCGGCAAACGTTTGGCCCTCGGCCTGTCTGCATTCCTTGTGACGCTCACCCTATCGAGCCTCGCCTATGCGGCGAATTGCAAGGATCCGTCGGCGCCGGGCGCCGACTGGAGCGATTGCAACAAAAAACAGTTGATGCTGGGCGGCATCGATCTCGAAGGTGGCAACCTCGCCAACACTGATTTCACCCTGACGGATCTGAGAGGTGCCAATCTCGCTGCAGCAAACCTGGAGAAGGCGACGCTGGTGCGGTCGTCTCTCGCCGGCGCGAAAGCCGACAAGGCGAATTTCGCCAAGGTCGAAGCCTACCGCAGCAGTTTTGCCGGCATCTCCGCCGAAGGCGCGTCGTTCAACAGCTCCGAACTGCAACGAACCAACTTCAGCGGCGCCAAGCTCACAGGCGCGGATTTCGAGAAGGCCGAACTCGGGCGTGCCAATTTCGACAAGGCGGTGCTGACAGGCACGCGCTTCCCGATGGCCAATCTGTCGCGCGCCACCTTCTCCGGCTCCAGCTTCGAAGGCCCGATCGACTTCACCGATGCCTTCATGTTCCTGACGCGCATCGAAGGCGTGGATCTGTCGGCGGCGACCGGGCTTGAGCAGGAACAGGTTAACCTGACATGCGGAGACAGCGCCACCAAGCTGCCGGCCGGGCTATCCGTTCCGGCCAATTGGCCCTGCCCGGCCGACTAAGCCCGGACCGCTAAGCGGGCTCGATCGCTCAGGCGATGTGTTGCTTGGCGGCAATCGCCAGGCATTCCTTGAAAGCCTCAAGGTCTGTCAGGCGGTCAGCTTCCGCCACTTCGCGCTTCACGAAGGTTCCGCCGCGCGCCAGGATGCCGCCATCGAGCATAAGGTTGTCGGCCATGTCGAAATCCTCGATGCTGACCCCGTCCAGCCCGGCCATGCGACCGTCCGGACGCAGCTCGGCCTTGCCGCCATAGTGGCCGTTGAGGATGCGATCGTAGTAGCTGCGCGAAGTGTTGGTGTAGGCATAGACATGGCGGCCGCGGCCGCACATGAAGCCGAGTTCGAAGACCGTTCCGACATCGGCGCTGATGCCGCGAAACGGCGTCAGATTGGCGATGATCATGTCGCTGGCCAGCATCATGCCTTCGTCGACGCCGTAGATGGCGAGGCCGCGGGCATGCTTGGTGTCGGCCGGCGGGATTTCCAGGTCGCCCGGCACCAGCGGGGTGAAGCCGGCCGCACGGGCAAGTGCTGCCTTTTGCGCCTGGATCTCCACGGCATTGCTGAGGAACACTTCAGGCCCGGCCAGATAGACTTTCACGATCATGCCTCCTTGCGCATTTTTCGGGGCAGCCTAGGGAGGTCGCAGGCAAGTGCCTAGTAGGCGTGCTCGCGCGGCCGGCGCTTACCCACTGATATCTCGATACCGATCAGCAATGATTGCATAAGGGTCGCTGTTGCAACGGCATGGACAGGTGGCTTCGCCATCCGCTATCTCTCAGCCCTTTCGTCCAGGCATATCCTTCAGCGAGGTCCAGCAATGTCGAACCAGCCTTTGACCACCTATGTCGGGGTTGCGCATCCCTGGATGTGCGACACGATGGGCCACATGAATGTACGCCACTACGCTGCGATGTTCGATGATGCCAGCTTCCAACTGCTCGGTCATGTCGCGGGGGTCGAGGCTGAAGGCGAGCCGGGCAGGGGCTGGGCCGATGTGCGGTCGGAAACGGAATACAAGCACGAAACCAAGGCCGGCTCGCTGATCACTATCCGCTCGCGGGTCGTCAAGCTCGGCCGTTCCTCGGTGACCTTCGAGCAGATCATGTCAGGCACGCTCGACGACGTCATTCATGCGGTCAACCGAACCGTCACGGTTCGGTTCGATCTTTTGGCGCGCACGGCGATGGCATTGGAGCCCGCCGCCCGTGCCCGCGCTGAGGCACTGCTTCAGGTTTGATCTGTCGCGACCCACGCGACCTCAGTCCGCATAGATCCGGTCTTCGACCGGGGTTTCGGCGATGAGTGTCTGCAGACCAGCAAGCAGCGCCTTTTCCGCGCGATTCAACGCCTTGTCAGGGTTTGTCAAAAGAAAGATGTCGATGGCAGGCGGGGCTTCGTAAGGGGGCAGCCGCCAGAGCGCACCATCGGCTACATCGCGACGTGCCACGTGCAAGGGCAACGGGCCGACGCCCAGGCCGGCCATGATCATCCTGCGGACCTCTTCGAGACTGGAGGATACGCCGACGACGTTGGCATTCAGCTTAGCCTCGCTGCGCAGCAGCGCCACCGGCCGCAGCGCGTCGGCGATATGGTCGGTGTGAAACGATACCGAAGTCTCGCCTTTGAGATCGGCGAGTTTCAATCCTTCCTTGCCAAACAGCCGGTGATGAGGGCCGCAGAAGAAGCCGAAGAACTCACGGAAGACCAGTAGGTAGTCCAGCGCCGGGTCGCGCACGCTGACGAGGCATAGACCAAAGGATGCCCGCTTTTCCCTGACCTGGCGGGTGACTTCGCCGCTTGCAGCCACTGAGATGTTGAGCGTTGCGCGCGGATAGTCGCGGTGAAACTCCATCAGCGCACGGTCGAAGATCGGGGAAACCACATGGCTGGCAACGGCGATCGTCACGTGCCCAGTCACGTCGTCGCTGACGCCGCGCACCAGTTGCGGCAGTTGGGATATGGTGCCGAAGACCTCGACGGCCTGCTCATAGAGAAGCTGGCCGACTTCGGTAAGGTCGAAGCGGGTCGCATCGCGCTCGACCAGCCTGCGCCCAACCCGGTCCTCCAGCCGCTTCAACGCATTGCTGACGCTCGGTTGTTTCAGGTTCAAGCGCTCCGCCGCACGCGTAATGCTTTTGACCTCCGCGATCACCACGAAGGTGCGCAGCAGGTTCCAGTCTAGCTCCCAGACGAGCCGTTCGGATCGAGGTGTTACCATTCCTGAAATCTATGCCTTCTATTCCCATTATCTATTTGCGCAATGCTGATGCAAAGGCAATCATGAAATTCGGAAGGCGCCTCGATGCCCGTCCCAAGCGCACGAGAAGGCGCATTCGTCCAGAGGAGCAAGGAACATTTCATGAAGACCATTTTCTCCGGCCTTTTGGCCGCTACGCTCACCATTGCCGCAACCTTCTCGGCCGTTTCGGCGCGCGCCGATGACCTCGAAGCCGTAAAATCGGCAGGTGAATTGAAGATCGCGATGAGCGGACAGTACCCGCCGTTCAACTTCGTCAACGAGCAGAACGAGGTCGTCGGCTTCGACGCTTCGATTGGCAAGGCCATTGCCGAGCGCGTCGGCGTCAAGGGCACTCTGGTGACGACAGCATGGGACGGCATCATCGCCGGCCTGCTCGCCAACAAATACGATACCGTCGTCGGCTCCATGACCATCACGCCGGAGCGTGAGAAGGTCGTCGATTTTGTCGGCCCGTACTATCACGCCGGCCGCGCCGTCTTTGTTTCGGAAGACTCCGCCGTTGAGAAACTCGACGAACTCAAGGGCAAGACGCTCGGCGTGACGCTCGGTGAAACCCACGAAAAATGGGCGCGCGAACAGGGCGGCTGGGACGTGCGCACCTACAAGGGCCTGCCCGAGCTGATGATGGAACTCAAAAGCGGCCGGGTCGATGCGATTGTCGTCGACAACATTCCCGTCATGGTCGCCGTCAAGGAAACCGGCGAGAAGGTCCGTCGTCTCGAAACCCCTGATATCGAAGGCGGCAGCGTCGCCATCGGCATTGCCATCCGCAAGAACAATCCGGAGCTGAAGGCTGCCATGCAGAAGGCGCTCGAAGATATGCTGGCCGACGGCTCCTACGAGAAGATCGCCATGGAATGGGTCGGCAGCGACATCCGCTGATCCAAGCCTCGCCTCGTCTCCGGCCGCCCGCTGACGGTCGCGGCCGGAGACCGTCGCATCCTCCCCCCGGAGTTTCCTCATGGACTTTTCGCTGGTGCAGCGCGTCTTCCCGTTCTTCGTGGAAGCGGCGTGGATCACGATCGAGATATCGGCGCTTTCGCTGGCGCTCGGGCTCATGGTCGCCTTTCTCGTGGCGGCGGCAAAGATGTCGCGCTCCTTGCCTTTGCGCATGTTTGGTTCCGCCTATGTCAGCCTGTTTCGCGGCACGCCATGCCTGATCCAGCTGTTCGTCCTCTATTTCGGCGGACCGCAGATCGGCATCAACCTGGAGCCGTTTGCCGCAGGGGTGATCGGCCTCGGGCTCAACATCGGCGCCTATATGGCCGAAGCCATTCGCGGCGCGATCATGTCTGTTGATCGCGGTCAGACCGAAGCTGCGCGCTCGATCGGCTTCAGCCGGTCCCAGACCATGCGCAAGGTGGTGTTGCCGCAGGCCGCACGATTGATGATCCGCCCGCTCGGCGTCAATGCGGTCGCTCTGGTGAAGGGTTCGGCGCTGGTCTCGACGATCTCTGTGGTCGAGCTTACCTACACCGCCCAGCGCTACATCGGCTCGACCTACAAGCCGTTCGAGATCTTCGGCGTCGCCGCCGTGCTCTACATGCTCATCGTTTATGTCGTCGCTCGGATCGTTGATCTCATCGACCGTCGCTACGCCATAGTGTGAGGGGGAGAAACGCATGCAAGGTCTCGATTTCAGCGTCGTTCCGCCCTATGCCGATATTCTCTGGATGGGCGTCTGGTGGACAGTTGTCCTCACCGTCTCGGCGGCCGCGATCAGCTTCGTCTTCGGCGTGGTTTTCGCCCTCGTCGTGCTTTATGCGCCCAAGACGGTCGCATTGCCGGTGCGCGCATTCATGTGGCTCTTCATGGGCACGCCGCTCTTGTTGCAGCTGTTCCTGATCTATTACGGGCTCGGGCAACTCGGCTTCAAGATTCCGGCGCTCGTCGCCGGCATCATCGGCCTCGGCCTCCATTTCGCGGTCTATAATGCCGATATTCTGCGCGCCGGTATTGTCGCGGTGGATGTCGGCCAGATGGAAGGTGCGCGCAGCCTCGGTTTCGGCCGCTTTCAGACGCTGCGCTACTTCATCGTCCCGCAGGCCGTGCGCAATACCATTCCGGCGATGGGCAACAACCTGATCGTGCTCCTGAAGGAGTCCTCGCTAGTGTCGATCATCGGCATTGCCGAACTGGTGCATGCCGCGCAGCTTGCGATCAGCGAAACCTTCCGACCGTTCGAATTCTACATCACGGTTGCCGCCCTTTATTACATCCTAAACCTCGTGCTCGAAGCGGGTCTGCGCCGGGTCGAACAGAACGTGGAGGTATCACGATGACCGCAGAGCGACCCATGGTTGAAGTCAAGGGGGCACGTAAGGCCTATGGCGAGCTTCAAGTCCTGAAGGGCATCGACCTGTCGGTGGCCCGCGGGCAGATCGTCGCCATCATCGGCCCGAGCGGCTCCGGCAAGAGCACGCTACTACGCTCCATCAATCATCTCGAAACCTTGAATGGCGGCGAAGTCTGGCTCGACGGCGTCCAGGTCAACCAGGCCCTGCGCGGCCAGGCCTTCGAGCGCCATATCAATGCGGTGCGCCAGCAGATGGGCATGGTGTTCCAGCACTTCAATCTGTTCCCGCACCTGACGGTGATCGAAAACGTTACGATGGGGCCCATCATCCTGAAAGGCATGGCGAAGGTGGCTGCCCGCGAACTGGCGGTCGAGCTCCTTTCGAAGGTCGGGCTCGCGGAAAAGGTCGATGCCTATCCCTCGCGGCTTTCCGGTGGCCAGAAGCAGCGCGTGGCGATAGCCAGAGCGCTTGCGATGCAGCCGAAGGTGATGCTCTTCGACGAGGCGACCTCGGCGCTCGACCCCGAACTGGTCGACGAGGTCAATGCGGTGATGAAGCAGCTTGCTGCCGAGCACATGACGATGCTGATCGTCACCCACGAAATGCGTTTTGCCGGAGAGGTTGCCGACCGTGTGCTGTTCATGGATGGCGGCGTCGTTGTCGAGCAGGGGGCCCCGAGCGAAATCTTCCGCGAGCCGAAACAGGAGCGCACGCGAACCTTCCTCAAGAAGTATCTTGCAGCGTGATGGATGCGATGAAGACGAGCAGCAACGAGTTTCCCGATTTCGGGTTGACGCCGGAGCAGCGCCGCGAAGCGGTGCTCGGCCACTATTACGAATATCCAGGAATGGATGGCGAGCGCGGCGAGATCTGGTGTTACACAGACGCCTATGCCTACCCCCCGGGTGCAACCGTCCGGCTTCAGGTGAGTTCGACCGCGCCCCAGTTCGCGCTGGAGATCGTGCGAGACGGCGCCGTCGAAACGAACGTCATGACACGGCGGGGCATCGCCGCCCGCTGGCAGGACACGCCTGATCAATGTTCCGTCGTCGGCTGCGGCTGGGAGACCACGCTTGAATTCAATGTGGACGAGAGCTGGCCCTCTGGCGCCTACCGCATCACCCTGACGGCCGAAGGTCGTGACGGGGCGTCCATTCGCTGCCAGCACCTCTTCATCGTCCGCCCTGAGGCCGGACGCAAGCCGGGCCGCGTGCTGCAGGTGGCGGCGACGGGATCCTGGACCTCCTACAACACCTGGGGCGGATCGAACCACTATCAGGGTATCACCGGTCCCAACCGCGACCAGTATGCAACGACTGTGAGTATTGAGCGGCCGTTCTGCCGCGGCTTTGTCACGCTCCCGACTGACGCACCGCGGGTGCCGCTGGAGATCTACTCGCCGATTGCGGTAGCGCCACGCTATCCCCACATGGAATGGGCCTATGCCAACGGCTATTCCAAGAAATACGCTTCCTCCGGATGGGCGAGCTATGACAGTCATTTCTTTCGCTGGGCCGAGCGCGAAGGTTATGCCGTCGATCTCGCCAGCCAACACGAGCTGCATTTCAACCCGGAAATCCTCGACGGTTACGATTGCGTCGTCTTCGTCGGTCATGACGAATACTGGACCTGGGAGATGCGCGACGCGGTCGACAGCTACGTCGAGCGCGGCGGCCATGCTGCGCGCTTTGCCGGCAACTTCATGTGGCAGACGCGTCTGGAGGACGGCGGCAAGCGGCAGGTGTGCTACAAATATCGCGCGCGCGCCGAGGACCCGGTCTATCGCTCCATTGAGCCGACGCGCACGTCCGGATCCTGGGAGGCGAAGGAGATCGGACGTCCCGGCTCTTCGACCTTCGGGCTCATTGCCACGCGCGGGCTTTATGTCGGCTGGGGCGGCTGCGCCCCGCGCGGCGCCCGCGGTTTTCCGGTCTATCGCCCGGAGCATTGGGCTTTTGCCGGAACCGGTATTTACTACGGTGACATCCTCGGCGCGGAAGGCCATGCCTTCGGCTATGAAGTCGACGGCCTCGATTACATCATCCGTGGCGGGCTGCCTGAGCCGACGGAGGATAGCGGTGCCCCCGATGGTCTGGAAATCCTGGCGCTCGGCATGTCGTCGCTGAAGGAAGAAAGTGCCGACATACCCGCCGACGATCAGTTCCTCTCCGACGCGGACGCCAAGTTCGTCGCGGAAACGCTGATCGGCGATGCCGGCGAAGCCTCCGTCGACAAGGTCAAGCGTGGCTGCGGCATGATCGTCAATTTCCCGCGTGGCAAGGGCGAGGTGTTCCACGCCGGCAGCTGCGAATGGGTGGCTGCCCTGAAACGCGGCGACGCGATGGTCGAACGCGTCACCGCCAATGTTCTCAACCGCTACCTCAAACGCTGACAGAGACCGGATATGCTCAAGACGACAGCTTCCAACGAACGGCCCCCTTCACACCTGTTCTACCAGTCGCGTCTGCGTCGGCCGCTGGTCGACCGGGCCGAGGGCATCTATCTCTGGGACCAGGATGGCCGCCGGGTGATCGACGGCTCGAGCGGCGCGATGGTGGTCAATATCGGCCACGGCAATCGCAACGTGCTCGAGGCGATGAAGCGGCAGATGGACCGCGTGACCTTCGCCTATCGCCTTCACTTCGAAAACGAACCGGCGGAAGAATTGGCGCGCCGCGCCGCCGAAAAACTGCCCGAAGGCATGGACAAGATCTTCTTCGTTTCCGGCGGGTCGGAGGCGGTCGAATCCTGCCTGAAGCTCGCCCGCCAATGGGCGGTGGCGACCGGCCAGAAGGACCGCTGGAAGGTGATCTCGCGCTTTCCGTCCTACCACGGCGGCACGCTTGGTGCTCTCGCCATCACTGGCTACGCGGCGCTTTCCGATCCGTTCTCGCCGATGATGCGCGAAATGCCGAAAGTACCGGCACCGACCGCCTATCTCGACCGCGACAACCTGACGATGGAGCAGCGCGGCATCAAGTATGCCGACATGTTGGAAGACAAGATCCAGTCCGAAGGGCCGGAAAGCGTGCTTGCCTTCATCATGGAACCGATCGGCGGCGCGTCGACCGGTGCCTTGGTGGCGCCTGACAGCTATTACCGGCGCATCCGCGAGATCTGCGACAAATACGGCATCCTCCTGATCCATGACGAAGTCATGAGCGGGGCGGGCCGCACCGGGAAATTCCTCGGCGGCGATCATTGGGACTGCAAGCCCGACCTGATCGCGCTATCGAAGGGCTTTGCCTCGGGCTATTGCCCCCTCGGTGCGATGGCGGCTCCGTCGAGGCTGGTTCAGCCCGTGCTCGACGCCGGTGGTTTCCAGCACGGCTTCACCTATGCCGGCAATCCGCTTGCCTGCGCTGCCGGTTTGGCGGTGTTGGATGAAATCGATCGCCTCGGGCTCATCGACAATGCGGCTGTCATGGGCGACGCGCTCAAGGCAGAGCTGGTTGCGCTTTCCGAGCGCTTCCCGTTTATCGGCGATGTCAGGGGCAAGGGCCTTCTGCTTGCCGCCGAGTTCGTCTCGGATCGCGAAACGATGAAGCCGCTGCCGAAGGAATTGAATGCGCACCAGCGGGTCGTCGATCTCGCCTATGAGCGTGGGCTGATCATCTATTCCAGGCGAACCCGCGGCGGCGTCGAAGGCGATCATTTCCTGGTCTGCCCGCCGATGATCATCACCCGGGAGCAGATCGGCGAGATCGTTGCCATCCTTGGCGATGTGCTCGAGCAGCTTGCGACCGAGCTTAATCTTCCCGTCAACCGCTGAGATCGACACCATGACGAAAACCAAGACGTCGCGCAGGAAGGTCATCATCACCTGCGCGGTGACGGGCTCGGTGCATACGCCGACCATGTCGCCCCATCTTCCGATCACCCCGGACCAGATCGCCGCCGAGGCGATCGCGGCGGCCGAGGCCGGCGCCTCGATCCTGCATCTGCATGCGCGCAACCCTGTTGACGGGCGCCCGTCGGCCGACCCTTCGCTGTTCATGCAGTTCCTGCCACGCATCAAGCAGTCGACCGATGCGGTCGTGAACATCTCGACCGGCGGCTCATCCTTGATGGCGCTGGAAGATCGGCTCGCTGCATCGTTGCGGGCCGAGCCAGAGATGTGTTCGCTGAACATGGGTTCGATGAACTTCGCGCTGTTTCCCGCACTGGATAAACCCGCCGAATGGAAACATGCCTGGGAGCCGGAGCTGCTGGAGGCGACGCGCAGCTCGATCTTCAAGAACACCTTCGCCGATATGGAATTCATCCTCACCCGGCTCGGACAGGGATGCGGCACACGGTTCGAATTCGAATGCTACGATGTCGGCCATCTCTACTCGCTGGCACATTTCCGTGACCGTGGGCTGGTTTCCGGCCATCTGTTCATCCAGTTCGTCTTCGGCATCCTCGGCGGCATCGGCGCCGATCCGGAGAACCTGACGCATATGAAGCGGATCGCCGACAAGCTCTTCGGCGACGACTACTCGTTCTCGGTGCTGGCTGCCGGCCGGCACCAGATGCCGATGATCACCATGGCGGCGGCGATGGGCGGCAACGTGCGGGTGGGTCTGGAAGACAGCCTCTACAATGGCCGTGGGCAACTGGCGACCAGCAATGCCGAACAGGTCCACCGGATCCGCACCGTCCTCGACGCCTTGTCGCTGGAGGTTGCCACCCCTAAGGAAGCACGTGAACTTCTCGGCCTCAAGGGCGGAGATCAGGTGGCATTCTGACACCGGAGCTCGGGCGAGATCGCCGGTAGCTTCCGGGCGTCAGCATCAAGGGGGATGATCGTGACGACAACGCAGAGCTTGACGGCCGATATCCGCATTCGCACCGGGGAAATCGGCGACGCGGAAACGATACACGCAACGATCCAGGCCATGGGCCGCGGGCTCGATATGGCCGGCAAGGTGACTTGCACGGTTGATGACTATCGCCAGTTCGGCTTCGGCCCAGACGCCGCCTTCAGCAGCCTGATTGCCGAAGTGGATGGAGGTTTTGCCGGTCTTTGCCTGTTCTTTCCGATCTTTTCGACCTGGCGCGGGCGGCCGGGCGTGTTCATCCAGGATGTCTATGTTGACGATCGCTTCCGTGGACTCGGTATCGGCGAGCGCCTGTTGCGGGAAGTGGCGGCCTGGTCGAAGGCGAGGGGCGGAGACTATCTGCGGCTGGAAGTGGACGTGGAGAACGTGGCCGCGCAGCGCCTTTACGAGCGGCTCGGCATCACCTGGCAGACGAAAGACCGCGCCCACGCCGCCTATGGCGATGCCTTCGTGGCACTCGCCGGAAAATGAAAGTCATAAGACGCAGGAATTGGAGAGAACATGAAAGCCTTCTATGCAGAGGAACAGAAGCGACACGATCCGAAGGCTTTCCTTTCGAGTGGCGCGCCGCAGCCGAACCCGGAGCAGCCGGAGCGGGTCGAGCGGCTACTCACCGGCGCCCGCGATGCCGGATGCACGATCCTTCGACCGGGTAATCACGGCCTCGGCCCGATCGCCGCCGTGCACACACCCGAGTATCTGGATTTTCTCGAACATATCTACGCTCGCTGGCAGCGGATCGCGGAGGCCTCGGACGAGGTGATCCCAAACATCCATCCGCTCGCTCGAGATGGGCGATACCCGGCGTCTGCCGTGGGGCAGGCCGGATATCATATGGCCGACACCGCCTGTCCGATCTCCGGAGAAACCTGGGAGAGCGTGCGCTGGAGCGCCTGGAGCGCGGTCGATGCGGCGGATGCGGTGATGTCAGGCGATCGCGCCGCCTACGCACTCTGCCGGCCGCCCGGCCATCACGCCTTTGCGGATGTCGCGGGCGGCTTCTGCTTCCTCAACAATTCCGCCGTCGCCGCTCAGCGCTTTCTGTCGAATGCGGCGCGCGTCGTGATCCTCGATATCGATCTTCATCATGGCAACGGTACGCAGGGCATCTTCTACCAACGCGCCGACGTGCTGACAGTCTCGATCCACGCGGATCCCGTGCGCTTCTATCCCTTCTTTTGGGGGCATGTCGACGAGCGTGGCGAGGGGCCGGGGCTCGGCTACAATCTAAACCTGCCGCTTGAGCGCAAGTCCGGCGACGCCGAATTCCTTGCAGCTCTCGATTTCGTCTTCCGCCGCATCCGTGCCTACGCACCGGACGCGCTCGTCGTGGCGCTCGGCCTCGACGCCTTCGAAGGCGACCCCTTCGGCGGCCTGTCCGTGTCGACGCCAGGCTTTGGAAAGATCGGTGCGGCGATCGCCGGCCTGGGCCTGCCGACGGCCATCGTTCAGGAAGGCGGCTACCTCTGCGATGCGCTGTCCGACAATCTTACATCCTTCCTGACAGGCTTCGGCACGGCAGCAAAGCTCTGAGGCTGACGTTACGTTAGGTGTCGGTCCTGGCTAATCTATTGCGTCAGCAGTGATGTCGATGTGATTGTTTTAGCAATGTCTTTCCCGCGACGCACCGGCAGATGGAACGTCTCGCCAGCGTCGGGATGCAGTCGGCTTGCCTCGTCGATAAAACCGCGGATCAGCGGCAGATGGCGCCGCTCGGCGAGGCAGATCGCGTATTCGTCGATGACCTCTTTGGCGTCATCGATCGGCACGAAGGAAAGCCTGGCGTCGTGGCCGAATTCGAGGTCGGCAACCACCCCGAAGCCAACGCCATTGGCGATGGCCTCGCGCACGCCTTCGCGCGAGGAGATCTCGACAAGCTGATGAATCGAGATGCCGTGGTCGGCGATGTTCTTCTCGAAGATCTCGCGGGTGCGCGAGCCGCGCTCGCGCATGACGAAGGAGAGACCTTCGAGGTCCTTCATCGTGACCCCGTCGCGCGCTGCCAACGGGTGGGATGACGGCACGCAAAGGCCGAGCCGCATGCTCAGAAAGTGAACGCCGTGCAGGCGCGGATCATCGGGGATCTGCGCCGTGATCGCCACGTCCGCGCGATAGTCGATGATCTGGTCGATGACGCGGGCGGAGTTGTCGACGGCAAGAGAGAAGGTCAGTTTCGGCCGGTCGACCTTCAAGCGCGAGAGGATCGGCAGCGCCAGGATGGGGCCGTCGGCAGCAACGCGCAGATGCCCGCCATTCACACCGGCTTCGCCGCGGAGGAACGCGTTGGCCTCCTTCTCCGCTTGGAACAGCCGCGAGGTGATCTCGAAGAGGCGCTCGCCATGGGCGCTGAGGCTGACGCCGCGTGCCTTTCGATCGAGCAGGTTCTGGCCGCAATCCGCTTCCAGTTCCCGCACGTGCTGCGACAGGGTCGACTGGCTGATCGCCATGTCGCGGGCGGCTTGGGAAAAGCCGCCGGACAGGGCGACGATGTGAAAGGCTTTCAATTGAGTAATCGACATTGCTTCCGGTTCTGTTGCCCGCGGGCATGGCCTGTTGGATCGATGCGGCATCATTGTCGGAGAAGCTGACAGCCGCATGACACAAGCAGTCGTGACATCTGCCGGAGCCCGGCGATGTGGGATGAAACCGATGGCAGCCATCGGAAAACGCTATGGCTGTTTTACGTTTTGTTAAGCAACTGTCATCTGCGCGGTAAGCGTGGCGGTTAACGGTGACGCACGGCCAAGAGCCGATCCCGTTCACCTTTAGAGAGAAAGCCGACATGACTTCCTCCCCCAATTCGATTGCGACTCCGATCCAATCCTCCCCCGATTGGCTCCTGAACATTCCGCGCGTGCAGGCCCAACAGGGCATACTCGTGTCGCCCGGTGGCACCGGCACCGTGTCGTCCTACAGCCTCGTCTATGACGTCTATTTCCCGTCCGCCGGCTCCAGCGGCTGGATCCCGTTCCTGCAGACGGACGTCACCAACACGTCGGACGGCGACATCTTCGGTAAGGTCGGTGGCGAGAGCTTCGGCCTCGGCATCAACAGCGATTATCGCGGCTCTGCCAAGCTCGATGCCTGGAACCGCATCGGCCTGACGATCGACAAGGACACCAGCGGCGGCGTCTCGATGAAGAAATACATCAACGGCGATTTTGTCGCCGAACAGAAGATGACCGGTTCGCTGGCTGCCCGCTTCACCATCGACAAGGCTAAGGGCTTCCTGATCTTCGCCGACGAAGACGGCGAAACGTCATCGGGCTACCTCAGCAACTTCCTCTTCATCGAAAAGGTCCTGACCGGTTCGGAGCTGTCGGCGCTCGGCAAGGCCAAGCCGGAGGGCATCGTGCCGGACGCGCTGAAGACCGACGCGCTCACCTCCAACGGTACCGAGTTCCGTTTCGGTGAAGGCTCGACCACGCCGGCCTTCGGGCAGGGTTCCCTCAGTGGCCAAGGCACCACCGTGACGACGACGACGCCGGCATCGGCCGGCATTCCGGCCGTCGGCCAGGACACGACGAACCCCAACCCGGGCTCCGTCGTTAAGACCTTGGCCATCAAGGACATGATGGTCACGCCGGATGCGGCCAATGTGACAATCGACCTGTCGCAGCACTTCTCCGGCGATAACCTGACCTTCACGGTGCAGAACAGCAAGGGTGAAGTGCTGAATGCCGTCCTCACCAACGGCAACAAGCTGGTGCTGGATTTCGCCGCACTCGGCCATTCCGACGTCCGCGTAACGGCAGCCGATCCTGCCGGCCACGTTGTCACCGACGATTTCCGCGTCCGCGTCGCTGGTGCGAATGCCTATACGATCGCCGTGTTCCCAGACACCCAGGACTACACGTCCAACGATGGCATCAAGCACTTCTTCGGCGACATGACTCAGTGGCTGGTCGACAACCGCCAGAGCCACAACATCGTCTTCATGACCCATGTCGGCGACATCACCCAGAACAACCTTTCCGGTCAGTGGGACATTGCAGAAGCAGCCCTTCGCAAGCTCGACGGCAAGATCCCTTACGCGCTCCTGCCGGGCAACCATGACCAGGCGAACGGCGGCAATGCCGCAGACCACTCGTCGATCCACCTCGATCAGCGTTTCTCGCCCGACAAGCAGACGGCGACCAATCCGGGCACCTTCGGCGGCGCCTACGATCAGGAACTGATGAGCGCCCGCAACACCTACAGCACGTTCACGGCGCCTGACGGCACCAAGTGGCTGTCGATCTCGCTCGAGTTCGGCCCGCGTGACGACGTGATCCGTTGGGCAGGCGATGTCATCGAGGCCCATCCCGACTATCGCGTCATGCTCGCCACCCACTCGCTGACGAGCTATGCCGGCCGGCAGGACAATCTTGCCCTACCGCTTTATGACGAAGGTGCCGGCTACGATTATGGCATGCGCAGCGACCAGCGCGGCGCCAATGATGGCGAATATGTTTCGCGCGAACTGCTCGCCCGCTACCCGAACATCGTCATGACCTTCTCCGGTCACATCTTCGGCGATGGCGCTGAAACCGACATCACCTACAACCAGTATGGCGAGCCGGTGTTCCAGTTCCTGGTCAACTACCAGAACGGCGTGTCGCGCGAGATCACCGGCAACGGCAACGAGGCCAAAGGCAACAACGGCGGCAACGGCGCCATCCGCCTGATCACCATTGACCCCGACAACAACCGCATTTCCACGGAAACCTACTTCACCGGCTTTGACGACTACCTCGACGGCTTCCGCACCAAGCCGGAACTCGATCGTGACGGCCTGACCGGTTACTACCGTGGCCATCAGGAAGTGTTCGAAAACATCGACGTCAGCGGCGGCAAGGCCCGCGCCATGGCCGAAGCCGGTGACGACATCATCGCCGACGCTGCGGCCGGCGCCTCTTCCGCCAATGTCGCGCTGTCCGGCGCCAAGTCGCTGCTGCCGGCAAGCGTCAAGAGCTGGGTATGGACCAACGAAAATGGCGATGTCGTCGCCGAAGGAAAGGACGCCCGCGCCGAACTGGAACTTGGCAAGCACAAGCTGACGCTGACCACGACCGACTTCAACGGCATCAAGACCAGCGACACGGTAGACGTCATTGTCCGCGGCGACCGTACGCTGCTGGTCGAGACCTTCAACGACGGCAATACCAATGGCTGGGCGACCGATATCGGGGCTGCTAACGGCAACACCGGCAACTTCCTGCTCAAGGGAACGGTCTTCTCGCGTCCGACCGGAGCAGTCGGGCTTGCCGCACCGGAGGCAGCGCTCTTCGATCAGAGCGATGCCGCCCGCAACAAGCTGGTCTTTGTCGGCGAAGGCTCGTCCACCTGGACGGATTACGTCTTCGAGGCATCGCTGACGCAACTCGACAACGACACGATCGGCGTTCTCTTCTACTACAAGGACGCCAACAACCACTACCGCTTCACGCTCGATGGCGAGACGAACCGTCGTCAATTGGTCAAGGTTGCCAATGGCGTAGAGACCATCCTTGCATCGGTGAATGAAGGTTCGCCCTACAACATGGAAATCCCGCTGACGGTTGCCGTCACCGGCGGCGTCATCAACATTTTCCTTGGCGACAAGAATGTCTTTGCCGGGCCGGTCACTGACACCAGCGCACCGCTTTCCGGCGGCACGGTCGGTCTTTACTCCAGCGGCCAGCGCGCTTCGGTCTTCGACGACATCGTCGTCACCAGGGCAGACACGACGGCAAAGGCCGGCATCGACCAGCGGACCTACGACATCGACGGCGACGGCAAGGCGTCCGTGAAGCTCGACGCCTCGGGCTCTTTCGGCCCGAAGCAACTGGTCGACTACGTCTGGACCGACCTTGCCGGCAATGTCATCGCCAGCGGCAAGACTGCCAACGTCAACCTCGACACTGGCGTCAACAAGCTGCTGCTCAAGGTGACGGCGGTCGACGGCTCGGTTTCGACCGACCGTGTCGACATCACCGTCGTCGACCGCAGCAAGATCCTGGTTGCCGAAGACTTCTCGTCGCCGCAGGCCCTGTCGCGTTTCAATATCGTCGATGAAGGCGAACTTGGCGGCATGGGACCGGATGGCAAGGCATCCGAATGGCTGCTTGCCGACGGCAAGCTGGTGCAGACGACGGGGCTTGCAAGCCGTGAGCTTACCTGGTCAGGTGCTACCGCCTCGGATCTGTGGAAGCGCGGCTGGAGCCCGCTCGGCGATGGTGTCAACGTCCTTCGTCTTGGCACCTACGCTCTGTTCAAGGACCCGGCAGCCCTTGCCTGGACCGACTATGCGGTTGAAGCGACGATCCAGACGCCGGACAAGGACGGCCTCGGTTTCCTGTTCCGCTACAAGGACAACAAGAACTACTACAAGCTAGAGCTCGATGCCGAAGGCATGCTCGACCGCAGCCCGGGCAATGGTGCCGGCAGCATCTTCAACCTCGTGCGCATGAAGAACGGCGTCGAGGAAATTCTGGCTCAGGTTCCGGGCAAATATGAGCCCGGTCAGGCGATGAAGCTGCGCGTCGAAGTCGTCGGCGACAAGATCACCGCCTTCCTCAACGATGAAGCCCTCTTTGCCTATCCAGTTGGCGACCGTGGTCTCGATGCCGGTACCTTCGGCCTCTATTCCTGGGGCAATGCCGGGCTCACCTTCGACGATCTGACGGTCGTCGATCTGAAGTCGGGCCTCGAAGGCGGCCAGGTCATCAACGGCACCAATGCCCGTGACATGCTGGTCGGCGGTGAGGCCGGCGAGTCGATCTATGGCCTTGGCGGCAATGACACTCTCATCGGCAACGGCGGCGACGATCGCCTCGATGGCGGTGACGGCGACGATACCCTGTTGGGTGGCGCCGGACGTGACGCGCTTGCCGGCGGCAAGGGCAACGACGTGCTGATGGGCGGCGAGGGTGCCGACATCATTGCCGGCGGTCTCGGGGATGACGTAATCGAAGGTGGTGCCGGCAACGACGTGCTGGTCGGCGGCGACGGTTCCGATACCTACGTCTACGGACGTGGTGAAGGCTCCGACGAGATCGTCGAAACGGCAACGGCAGCAGGAGACAGCGACGTTCTCGTCCTGCACGACATCGCCCGCGGCGAAGCGGTCCTCCATAAATACGGTGAGGCAGTCGAAGTCGCGTTTGCCAATGGCGAAAAGCTGACCCTGAAGGGCCAGCTTGCCGGCGGCGGCGTCGAGCTCGTTACCTTCGCCGACGGCACAGTGATGAACCGGGCAGCGATCGCCAACGGCCTCGTCAACCGTGGCCCGCTTGCTGCAGCCGATACGCTTGCCGCGATCGACGAGGACGCACCGTCCTTCGTCATCCCGTTTGCGAGCCTGCTCGCCAACGACAGCGATGCCGACCTCGATCAGTTGAAGGTGACCGGCGTCACCTCGGTCGTCGGCGGCACCGCCACCGTCGAGGAGGGCGGCATTCGCTTCACGCCTTCCGCCAACTTCAATGGCGAAGCCTCGTTCCGCTACCAGATCTCCGATGGTCGCGGCGGCTCGAGCGAAGCCGGCGCCACCTTCACCGTCAAGCCGGTCAATGATGCGCCTGTTGCTTCGTCCCTGACCGTCGAGACGAACGAAGACACGTCGGTCAGCGGCACGATCGCGGCAGCCGATATCGACGGCGATACGCTCGCCTACGCCGTCAAGACGGGGACCGGGCCGGCCAATGGCAGCGTCACTGTTGACGGCAGAACCGGCGCCTGGACCTATGTTCCAGACGCCAATGTCAACGGAACGGACAGCTTCACGGTCGTCGTGTCCGACGGCAAGGGCGGAAGCAGCGAAAGCACTGTCAGTGTCACGATCAAGCCGGTCAACGATGCGCCGGTGGCTGTCGCCGATACGGGGGTCGTTGCCGAGAACGAAACCGCCACGTTCGACCTCGTTGCCAACGATACGGACATCGAAGGCGACCGGTTGACGCTCGTCGGTTTCGCGGTCACGGCCGTTGCCGGCCTGGCATTGACGAACGCGCAGGCGGCTACGGCCTTCTCGATCGTCGACGGCAAGCTCGTCGCCGATCCGTCCTCCGCCTTCCAAGCGCTGCAGGACGGCGAGGCCGCCACGGTCAACGTCACCTATACGGTGCGTGACGCCCAAGGTGGCGAAACGACCGGTACGGCCACGATCAAGGTCGACGGCTACACCGAGTACAACGTGGTCGAAGGCACCGATGGTAACGACACGCTGGTCGCCACCGACGGCAAGGACATGATCGAGGCCGGCAACGGCAACGACACGGTGCTGGCAGGCGATGGCAACGACATGGTCGATGCAGGTGCCGGCAATGACCGGGTGGTCGCCGGTGACGGCAACGACGTGGTCGAAGGCGGTGCCGGCAACGACATCCTGATGGGCGGCGCTGGCAACGACGTGCTCAGCGGCGGCTCCGGCAACGACCAGCTCAATGGCGGTGCGGGCAACGACACGCTGAACGGCGGCACGGGCAATGACGTGCTGACGGGCGGTGCGGGTGCCGACACCTTCGTGTTTGCCGCCGGCGATGGTCGCGACGTGGTGCTGGACTTCCAGGCCGGTGCACATGGCGACGACATAGTCGTGCTGTCGAAGGATGTATTCGCCGATTACCAGGCGCTCCTGTCCTCCGGCGCGTTTACCGATGGTGACGCCGGTGCGCAGATCGCGTTCGATGACGGGTCGTCCATCACCTTCAACGGTGTGAAGACGGAAAACTTCGTCATCGACGACTTCCGCTTCGCCTAACCAAAACGAGGGGCGCACCATCCGGTGCGCCCCTTTTTGCGCGGCGCGGGCTTCAGTCCCTTCAAGCATGTCATCCCCTTGTGATGCCTGCCTGTTACCGCCGCGATCTCAACGGATCAGGGACCATGCGCGACAGTTCTTCCAATGGAAATTTCAGCCAGTTCAAGGGCGTATTCGCCGGTTGCGCCAGCGCCTTCGTCGGCATCGGCCTGATGAGCGCCGTCGTCAACGTGCTCTACCTCACCGGATCGCTCTTCATGATGGAAGTGTACGATCGTGTGCTTCCGAGCCGGAGCCTGCCGACGCTTGTCGCGCTTCTCGGTATCGTTGTCGTGCTCTACGCCTTTCAGGGTCTATTCGACGCGCTGCGCGGGCGGCTCCTGGTGCGCATCGCCGATCGGCTCGATCAGGCGCTATCGCCAAGGATCTACGATGCAATCGTCGGGCTGCAGCTGCAGGTGCCGATCAGTGCGCGTTATGCTCAGCCGTTGCGCGATCTCGATACCATCCGGGCCTTTCTGTCCGGCAGTGGGCCGACAGCCCTCTTCGATCTGCCCTGGCTCCCCTTCTATATTGCCATCTGCTTCGCCTTTCATTTCTGGCTGGGCGTCACCGCACTGGCCGGTGCGATCATCCTGGCGTGCATCACACTGTTGACCGAACTCGTTTCGCAACGGCCGGTCGAAGAGGCCGCGCGCCATTCCTCCAAGCGCAACCGCATGGCCGAAAGCGGTCGCCGCAACGCCGACGTGATCTCGGTGATGGGCATGGGTCCGCATCTGAGGCGCCGCTGGCAGGAGGAAAACCGTGCCTTCACCCGCGAGCAGCGACAGGCAAGCGATATCTCCTCGGGTTTCGGCGTGTTGAGCAAGGTGCTGCGCATGATGCTGCAGTCCGGCATTCTTGCGGTCGGCGCCTGGCTCGTCATCAACGAGCAGGCGACCCCCGGCATCATCATCGCCGGCTCGATCCTGTCTGCCCGGGCGCTGGCGCCGGTCGATCTGGCGATTGCGAACTGGAAAGGCTTCATCGGCGCACGCCAAAGCCGTCGGCGCCTGCAGAAAACATTGGCGCTCTTGCCCGACGCGATTGATCGCATGAATCTGCCGGCACCGAGCAGCACACTTTCCGTCGACCGCGTCAGCGCTCTTCCGCCGGAAACGACGGAAGCCGTCCTGCAGGACGTCACCTTTACGCTTGAAGCCGGAACCGGGCTCGGCGTCATCGGCGCCAGCGGCTCCGGCAAGAGTTCGCTTGCGCGTCTGCTCGTCGGCATCTGGCGCCCGGCGCGGGGCGCGATCCGGCTCGATGGTGCAACGCCCGACCAATGGCCGGCAGCAGCGCTTGCCCGCCATATCGGTTACATGCCGCAATCAATCGAGCTCATCGACGGTACAGTCGCCGAGAACATCGCCTCGTTCGATCCGGATGCCGGGCCCGACGACATCATCGCCGCCGCCCGCGCAGCCCGAGTACACGATCTTATCGTCAGTCTGCCTGAGGGTTATTCCACCGAGGTCGGTGAAAATGGCCGGCCGCTCTCCGCCGGCCAGAAGCAGCGGATCGCACTGGCGCGGGCGCTGTATGGGAACCCCTTCGTCGTCATTCTCGACGAGCCGAATTCGAACCTCGATTCCGAAGGCGAGGAGGCATTGACCTCGGCGATTCTTAGCGTCCGGGAGCGCGGCGGCATCGTCATCGTCATCGCCCACCGACCGAGCGCTCTGCTGGCGGTGGACAAGGTGCTGATGCTTGCCGCCGGCCGCCAGCAGGCCTTTGGCCCGAAAGACGAAGTTCTCTCCAAGGTCCTGAGGCAAACGACCGGCAATCCGGGTGCGCTCAAGGTCGTGCAATCCGCAGAAGCAGCAAAGGCATGAACATGGACGATTGGCAGACACTCAGACGATCGATCCGCACCCATCTCATTGTGGGCGCGCTCGGATTTGCCATCTTGGTCGGGCTCTTTGGCGGTTGGGCGATCGGCACGGAAATCGTCGGGGCGGTTATCGCTCAAGGCTCAGTCGTGGTCGAGAGCAGCCTGAAGAAGGTGCAGCACCCGGTCGGTGGCGTCGTCAGCGATCTGATGGTGCGCGACGGCGACCGGGTCAAGGCGGGAGATGTCGTCATGCGCATCGACGCGACGATGACCAGAGCCAATCTGGCGATCATTCTGAAGAGCCTCGACCAGTTCGCCGCCCGCAAGGCGCGACTGGAAAGCGAGCGTGACCGCACGGAGCGTGTTGTCTTCCCGCAGACATTGCTGTCGCGCGTCGATGATCCGGAAGTGGCGGCGATGATGCGCGCCGAACAACGCCTCTATGAAAGCCGCAGGGATGTGCGCGAAAGCAAGAAGCGCCAACTCGAACGCCGTGTACAGCAGCTGAACGACGAGATCCGCGGTATGGAAGCAGAGCGCACCGCCAGCAGTCACGAGCGCGTCCTGATCAACGAGGAGCTTGGTCGTTACACCTTCCTGCATGACAAGGGGCTGATGGAAAAGAGCCGGCTTAGCACGCTCGAGCGGCAGGCAACCGATATCGACGGCGAGATGGGCCGACTGCTTGCGGGTGTCGCCGGCGTGCATGAGAAGATCGCCGAGACATCGCTGCAGATCATTCAGGTCGATGAGCAATGGGCCGAGGAGGTTGGAACGGACCTGCGCGAAATGGATGCCCGTATCGGCGAATATGTCGAGCGCAAGGTGGCGGCCGAAGACCAGCTGAAGCGGGTCGATATCGTCGCACCGCAGAACGGCATTGTCCATCAGCTCGCCGTTCATACCGTTGGCGGTGTGGTCGCGCCGGGCGAGCCGATCATGATGATCGTGCCTGACATCGACAAGCTCGTCGTCGAGGCCAGGGTCGCACCGCAGGACATCGACCAGATCTATTCCGGACAGAAGGCGATCCTGCGTTTTTCCGCCTTCAGTCAGAAGACGACGCCGGAAATCATTGGCGCGGTCGAGCGGGTATCAGCTGACGTGTCGGTCGACCAACGGACGGGTGCGAGCTTCTACGTCGCGCGCATCGCCATCACATCCGAACAGATAGAGAGGCTCGGCAACGTCTCGCTGATGCCCGGCATGCCGGTCGAGACGTTTATCACCACGGGCGAGCGAAGCGTGGCGTCCTATTTCATCAAGCCGCTGATGGACCAGGTCAGCCGGGCGTTCCGCGAGAGCTGAGCCCTTCGCTACGCGATCTGTCGGCTGGTGCCATTAAAAAAGCAGTCCGTCCCATCTGGTCACCCGGCCATGGTGGGGCGGGCTGTTTGGTATTCTGGAGGGGATGTCGCGGCAACATTCCCCCGGACTACCGCCCTGCTGTTGTTTGCATTGGACCCGTTGAGGTCGGTTCGTCGGGCCTCCGAATACGACATTCTGCCTGGAAAAGCGATTTAGCCGGCAATTTTTCGCGCCAGAATTGCAAGATTTCGACACACCAAAGCCACTGAATTTGCATGGTTTTCCCCTTGAAAGTCGAGTTTGCCATTTCTTGCCAACATAATTGTCGACAAAATAGTTGACATTAGCGCCAACAACTTCAAATCTAGCGTCGTCAGCCTCCAGCGATCGAAGGATCGCGGACCGATCGGATCGGCACGGCGACGAATGGGAAAAACAGAGGGAACCACATGAAACTGAGAAAGCATCTCCTTGCGGGGTTGGCATTCGCCTTTCTCGCCTCGACGGCACAGGCCGAAACGCTGCGCTGGGGCAGCCCGCGGGATATCTTCTCGCTTGATCCGTATTCCTACGGCAGCACATCGAACCTCGCCTTCCTCAATCACGTCTATGAAGGCCTGACGCGGTACACGCCCGAGTTCGTCGTCGAGCCGGCCCTTGCCACCAACTGGGAGCTGGTTTCCGAAAAAGTCTGGCGCTTCCACCTGCGCAAGGGCGTAAAGTTCCAGAACGGCGCCGATTTCACCGCCGACGACGTCGTGGCCTCGATGGCCCGTGTCAGCCACCCGACCTCGCCGCTGCGTGGCAACATCCCGGCCTATGTCTCGACCACAAAGGTCGACGACTACACGGTCGATATCGAAGTGAACACGCCGAGCCCGCTGTTCCTCAACGACATGACCAACATCTTCATGTTCGACAAGGACTGGCTGATCGAGAACAAGTCCGAACTGCCGACCGATGTCGGCGGCAAGGTCGAGGGGTACACCACCTATCACACCAACGGCACCGGCCCGTTCATCGTTGAATCGCGCGTTCCTGACAGCAAGACCGTGCTCGTCAAGAACAACGGCTGGTGGGACACGCCGAAGCACAATCTCGACCGCATCGAATTCACCCCGATCACGTCGGCTGCGACCCGCGTCGCCGCGCTGCTTTCGGGCGAGATCGATCTCACCGACGGCGCACCGGTACAGGACCTCGACCGGCTGAAGAGCGATCCGAACATCAAGGTCGTCGAGCGTTCGGACCTGCGCACGATCCACCTTGTCTTCAACCGCAAGGACAAGCTCAACGACGGCCGCGACAACTTCTTCAACGACATCAAGGTCCGCCAGGCGATCGATCATGCGATCGACCGCCAGCTGATCTTCAAGCGCGTGATGCGTGGCAAGTCGCATGTGGCTGGCACCATGGTTGCGCCCGAGATCCCGGGCTACAGCGCCGAGCTCGACGTGCCGACCGCCTACGATCCGGAACTGTCGAAGAAGCTTCTCGAAGAAGCGGGCGCCGTCGGCACCGAGTTCACGCTCGTCTGCATGAACGACGAAAGCGTCAACGAGGAAGACGTCTGCAGCGCACTCGTATCGATGCTGTCGCGCGTTGGTCTGAAGCCGACGCTCGATATCGGTCCGCGCGCCGTTCAGGCGCCGAAGCGTGCCGGCGGCAAGTCCGATGCCTACATGATCGGCTGGGCCAACGAGCCGACGCTCGATGCCTACTCACTGCTGATCCAGGTGCTTTCGACCCGCGAAGGTGCGGCCGGTGTCGCCAACTACGGCGGCTGGTCCTATCCCGAACTCGACGCCATGGTGAAGAAGGCCGCCGTCGAAATGGATCGCGACAAGCGTCTGGCAATCGAGACCGAAGCGCTGAAGTTTGCCAAGGATCAGGTCATCATGATCCCGTTGCATCAGCAGCCGATGGCCTGGGCGATGTCCAAGGAAGTGACCGATGTCACCATCCGCGCCGACAACAAGCCGCGCCACTGGCTGACCCGTATAGGCGATTGAGCCCACATTGCCCCGGCAGAGCTTGCTCTGTCGGGGTTTCTCACTGAGCGGGAAACCCAATGATTGTCTTTCTGATCAAGCGGCTGGCCAATGCCGTGCTGGTCATGCTTGCCGTCGCGCTGATGGCCTTCATGATCTTTCGTTTCGCCGGCGATCCGGTCGAACTGATGGCCAACGAACAGATGTCGCAGGCAGATCGTCTGGAGCTGCGCGAAAAGCTCGGCCTGAACGATCCGTTCGTGACCCAGTATGTGCGCTTCGTCGTCAACGCGGCGCAGGGCGATTTCGGTATCAGCTACCGCAACGGCCAGGACGTGATGACGCTGATCGCCGAACGTTTCCCGGCGACCATCGAGCTGGCTCTCGTCGCCACGGCCCTGTCGCTTCTGATCGGCATCCCGCTCGGCGTGCTGACCGCGATCCATCGCGGCCGCTGGTACTCGGAAGGCCTGCAATTCGTCAGCATCATCGGCGTCTCGCTTCCGAGCTTTGTCGTCGGCATCCTGCTGATCCTCGTCTTTGCCGTCTCGCTCGGTCTGGTCCCGGCCTTCGGTCGCGGCGACGTCGTGCAGATCGGCTGGTGGAGCACCGGCCTGTTGACCGCATCCGGCCGCGCTTCTCTGCTGTTGCCGTCCTTCGCGCTTGCGCTCTACCAGATCACGCTCGTCATGCGGCTCGTTCGCGCCGAGATGATGGAAGTGTTGCGTTCCGACTTCGTGAAGTTCGCCCGTGCCCGCGGCGTGCCGCGGTGGCGTATCAATTTCCGGCATGCGCTTCGTAACTGTCTGATGCCGGTCGTGACCATGACTGCCATGAATGTCGGCTCGCTCATCGCCTTCGCGTTGATCACCGAAACCGTGTTCCAATGGCCGGGAATGGGCATGCTGTTCATTCAGGCAGTGACCTTTCTCGATATCCCGGTGATGGCAGGTTACCTGTGCATCGTCTCCTTCATCTTCGTCACGCTGAACACGCTGGTCGATATCGCCTACGCGGTTATCGATCCCCGTCTTCGCGATGCCACACGCTGAGGCCGCTCCATGACTGACCAGGCTCAGGAAACTCCCTCGACAGCCAAGATCGGCCGGCTCGCGCGCTGGCGCCAGAGCGATCTCTGGTGGTCTTTCACCCGCAGCCCGTCGGCAATCGCTGGCGCGCTGATCCTCACGCTCCTCATTCTCGCGGCGCTTGCGGCACCGTTGATATCGCCGCAGAACCCGTTCGATCCGGCGCAGCTTGATCTCTGGAACTCGGAACTGCCGCCGATCTGGCAGGCCGATGGCCAGTGGCCCTTCATCCTCGGCACCGATACCCAGGGCCGCGACATGCTGTCGGCCATTCTCTACGGCTCGCGCATCTCGATCCTGATCGGCGTCTGTTCGGTGATACTGTCGCTGACCGTCGGCCTAAGCCTTGGTCTCGTCGCCGGCTATTTCGGGGGCATCGTCGATAACGTCCTGATGCGTATCGGTGATGTTCTGCTGTCGATCCCGACGATCCTGATCGCCATTCTCGTCAGCGCCGTCGCCCGTCAGATGTTGCCTCCCGAACTGCGCGACGTCGGTTCGGCAGCCGTTCTCGTGCTGGCGATCACGCTCAGCGCCTGGGTGCAATATGCCCGCACCGTGCGCGCGCAGACCATCGTTGAGCGCGGCAAGGAATATGTGCAGGCGGCCCGCCTCCTCAAGACGCCGGCGCGGCGCATCATGCTCAACCATATCCTGCCGAACACGCTGACGCCGATCATGGTTGCCGCCACGCTCAACTTCGGCATGGCGATCCTCACGGAAGCGACGCTCTCCTTCCTCGGCATCGGCATGCCGCCGAGCCAGCCGAGCCTTGGAACACTGATCCGGCTCGGCAATCAGTTCCTGTTCTCCGGCGTCTGGTGGGTCGTGCTCTTCCCGGTGCTGCAGCTTTGCCTTCTCGTCGTCTCGGTCAACCTTCTGGGTGACTGGCTGCGCGACGCGCTTAATCCGAAACTGAGGTGAATGATGTCCAATCTCCTGATCCGTAACGTTCGTCCCAACGGCGGGGCGCCGACGGATATCCTGATCCGCGACGGCAAGATCGAAGCGATCGGCCAGAACCTGCAGGCCGAAGGCGTGACGGTCGAGGATGGCCTTGGCCACGTCGCCATCCCCGGCCTGGTCGAGGCTCATACCCATCTCGACAAATCCGTCTGGGGCATGCCCTGGCACGAAAACGCCAAGGTCGCCACATTGCGCGAACGCATCGATTTCGAGCGCGAGAAGCGGCTTGAGATCGGTATCGATCCGCATCGCCAGTCGATGCGCCAGGCGATCCAGCTGGCGGCAAACGGCGCCAGCCATATCCGCAGCCATGTGGACATCGATACCACCCACGGCTTGGCGCTGATGGAAGGCATCATCGAAACGCGCGCGGCGCTCGACGGCGTCATCGACATCGAGATCGTCGCTTTCCCGCAATCGGGTTTGGTGACGCGCCGCGGCACCGTGGAGCTTCTCGACCAGGCTCTGAGCAATGGCGCGGAAGTCCTTGGCGGTATTGACCCTTGTGGCATCGACCGCGACCCGAAGGGGCACCTCGATGCGGTCTTCGGTCTTGCCGAAAAGCACGGCAAGCCGATCGATATTCATCTGCATGAAGCCGGAGAACTCGGCGCCTTCAGCATGGAAATGATGTTCGAGCGCATCCGCGCGCTCGGCATGCACGGCAAGGTGGCGATCAGCCACGCCTTCGCACTCGGCGCTCCGGACTATCTGCGTGTCGCCGGCCTGATCGAGCAGATCGCCGAACTCGACGTGCGCATTGTCACGACGGGCTCGCCGTCCTCGACGGTCCCGTCGATCATGCGCCTCAAGGACGCTGGCGTGAAGGTCGCGGCCGGTTGCGATGGCATTCGCGACACCTGGGGTCCGTGGGGCCAGCCCGACATGATGGATCGTGCCCGCATCCTCGGCATGAAGAACGGCCTGCGGCGCGACGTCGATCTGGAGCATGCGCTTCATGTCTGCTCGACCGGCGGTGCTGATGTCATGGACATCGCGGGCTATGGCCTCGACGTTGGTTGCAACGCCGACTTCACCCTGCTTGTCGGCGAGACGCTCGCCCATGCCGTCGTCGAAGTCGCGCCGCGACCGCTGGTCGTCAAGCGCGGCCGCGTCATCGCTCGCAATGGCGTCGCGGAGGTTGCCATCCCATGATCGATCTCAAGGATTTGAAACTCGGCGCGCGCGCTGACAGCCGCACGCTTTTGACGGCGCAATGGGTGCTCGGTCATCGCGATGGCAGCCATCGCCTAATCCCGAACGGCGAAGTCGTCATCGAAGGTGGTAGCCTGCTCTATGTCGGCCCGCGATTCGAAGGCGAAGTCGCCCGCCGGATCGATTTCGGCGCCGCGATGATCAGCCCCGGCCTGATCGATCTTGATGCGCTGTCCGACCTCGACACGACAATCCTGGCGGTCGACCATCAGCCCGGTTGGGCCAAGGGTCGTGTCTGGCCCCGCTCCTATGTCGAGCGGGGACCCTATGAGATGTACAGCCAGGAGGAACTGGCGTTCCAGAAGCGCTTCTCCTTTGCCCAGCTTTTGCTCAACGGCATCACGACGGCGGCGCCGATCGCGTCGCTGTTTTACCGCGAGTGGGCGGAGACGGTCGAGGAGTTCGCAGCGGCATCGGATGCTGCCGGCGATCTCGGCCTTCGCGTCTATCTGAGCCCGGCCTATCGATCCGGCGGCATGGTGCTGGAGGCGCCGGGCCAACTGGAGGCGGTCTTCGACGAGGCGAGGGGACTGCAGGGGCTCACCGACGCCATCGGCTTCATCCGCGATCACGACGGCCGCCATGGCGGTCTGGTGCGCGGACTTCTGGCGCCCGACAGGGTCGAGACCTGCACCGAGACGTTGCTCAGAAGAACGGCCGACGCCGCCCGCGATCTCGACTGCTCGATCCGGCTTCACGCCGCGCAAGGCACGATGGAGGTTGATACCGTCCGCCGCCTGCACGGCAAGACGGCGCCGGAGTGGATGGCGAGCCTTGGCTTCCTGAGCTCGCGGCTGATCGCGCCGCATGCCACGCAGGCAACCGCCACCGATCTCAAGCTCTATGCCGACAACGGCGTCAGTATCGTCCATTGCCCGATGGTCTCGGCGCGCGGCGGCAGCACGCTCAACTCGTTCCGCTCGGTCAAGGAGCGCGGCATCAACATCGCCATGGGCACCGACACCACGCCGCCTGACATGTTGATGAACCTGCTCATCGGTCTCATTACCTGCCGCGTCGTCGAGGGCGATACCGCAGCCGTCAGCTGCGCCGATCTTTTCGATGCCGCCACGCTCGGTGGTGCGAAGGCCCTGGGACGCAGCGATCTCGGGCGTCTCGAAGCGGGTGCCCGCGCCGATATCGCCGTCTTCGACCTGATGGATCATCATATGGCGCCGGCGATCGACCCGATCACGACGCTCGTCGTCGGCGGATCCGGGCGCGTCACCAAGACCGTCTTCGTCGACGGACGCCTCTCGATGCACGAAGGCAAGGTTGCCGGTTTTGACATGGATGCGGCCCGCCTGCAGGCACAAAAGCAGTTTGACGGGTTGATTGCGAAGTACCCGGAGCGCAGTTGGGCGCACCCGCCCATCAGCGAAATCTTCCCACCCAGCTACCCCTTGGAGGATCTGCGGCATGAGTGAACCCGTAACATCGCCGGTCCTTGACGTACGCGGACTGTGCGTCGAGTTTCCCGGACGCCACGGCACCGTTGCGGCACTGTCCGACGTTTCGCTCAGCATTCGCCCGGGTGAGATCCTGGGTGTGGTCGGCGAATCCGGCGCCGGCAAGTCGATGACCGGCCTTGCGGTCCAGGGCCTGCTCGAACCGCCGGGACGGATTTCCGGTGGCGAGGTCTGGCTTTCGGGCCGCCGCATCGACCAGCTTTCCGACAAGGACATGCAGAGCGTTCGCGGCCGTCAGATCGGCGCGATCTTCCAGGATCCGCTGACATCGCTGAACCCGCTCTTTACCGTCGGCGCGCAACTGGTCGAGACGATCCGCCTTCACCTGAAGCTGTCGAAGCAGGGGGCGAAGGATCGCGCGATCCATCTGCTCAAGGAAGTGGGCATTCCAGCGCCGGAGGCCCGCTTCGATCACTATCCGCATCAGTTTTCGGGCGGCATGCGGCAGCGCGTGGTGATTGCCCTTGCGCTCGCGGCAGAGCCGAAGCTGATCATCGCCGACGAGCCGACGACAGCTCTCGACGTGTCGATCCAGGCGCAGATCACCTCGCTCCTGCGCCGTCTCTGCGACGATCACGGCACATCCGTCATGCTCGTCACCCACGACATGGGCGTTATCGCCGAGACCGCCGACCGGGTTGCTGTGATGTATGCCGGTCGCCTGGTGGAGATTGGCCCAGTGGAAGAAGTGCTGCGCAACGCACGCCATCCCTATACCCGCGGGCTGATGGGCTCGATCCCGGCGCTCGGCCGTCGCGTCGAGCGGCTGAACCAGATTGACGGCTCGATGCCGCGTCTTAACGCCATCCCGCGCGGATGCGCCTTCAATCCGCGTTGTCCCGAAGCGGGGCGGCGTTGCCGTGAAGATCGACCGGAACCGACCCCGGTCGGCCACGGTGTCAGTGCTTGCTGGCTCAATGCAGGAGGAGTTCTATGAGTGACGCCCTGACCGTCAATGATCTGACGTGCAACTTCGATGTGTCGGCCCCCTGGCTGAACCGGGTGCTGGAACGCAAACCCCGCCAGTTCGTACGGGCGGTCGACGACATCAGCTTCACCGTGCCGATGGGCGGTTGCCTCAGCCTCGTCGGAGAATCCGGCTGCGGCAAGTCGACCGTGGCCCGTCTTGTCACCGGCCTCTACCGCGCTTCCGAGGGAGAGGTTCGTTTCGCCCCCGGTCGCTCGGGCGAGCCGCTGTCGGCACAGATGATCTTCCAGGATCCCTTCGCCAGTCTTAATCCGCGCTGGCGGGTGAAGAACATCATCGCCGAGCCGTTGCGCGAACTGAAGCTGCGCAATTCCGACGCCGAGGTGATGGAGCGTGTCGGTGAACTGCTGCGCATCGTCGGCCTTGCGCCTTCTGATGGTTCGAAGTTCCCGCACGAGTTTTCCGGCGGCCAGCGCCAGCGCATCTCGATTGCGCGCGCGCTTGCGGGCGAGCCGGAGTTCCTCGTCTGTGACGAGCCGACCTCGGCGCTCGACGTCTCGGTGCAGGCGCAAATCCTCAATCTGATGCGCAAGCTGCAGGACGAGATGGGGCTGACTTATCTCTTCATCAGCCACGACATGAGCGTCGTCCGCCATATGTCGGACCGGATCGCGGTGATGTATCTCGGCCGTATCGTCGAGGAGGCGGACACGGAGACGCTGTTTGCCAACCCGCGCCATCCCTATACGCGGCTCCTCTTGGAAACGATCCCCGACATCGCCGAGCCGAAGCGTCACCGCAGCATTACAGCCAGCGAAGTGCCGAGCCCGCTCAACCCGCCGTCGGGCTGCACCTTCCATCCGCGTTGTCCGCTGGCTGACGGCCGCTGCAAGAGCGAACGCCCGGCGATGCGAAACTTTGCCGACGGCTCCCGCGCAGCGTGCCACCGTGTCGAGGAAGCTGCAGTCGCAACTGCAAAGGCGATACAGGCCGCGTAAGCAAAACGCCATCGGCTCGACGAGAAAAACTCCGGAGGTTATGCCTCCGGAGCTTTTTTGATTTCAGATACTTGGTGTCGTTTGTTAAGCCACAGCATCCACAGGGCGGGCGACGGCTGCTGACTTGACCCTAGGGTAGTCGTACGCGCCGACCTTGGAGGTGGAATACCCCGCGCCAACTAGGGCTTCGGCGAGCTTGATTGCTGCGGTGACGCCGTCGATCACCGGCATGCCGGTTCTAAGCTTAAGGCGGTCGCACAGTTCCGACATGCCCGCGCAGCCGAGAATGATCGCCTCGGCGCCATCGTCCTGTTTGGCGCGCAGGATCTCGCGCACGAGCATTTCTTCGGTGTGGGCGAGATCTTCTTCTAGCGCCAACACCGGCATGTCGACCGAACGCACCTTGCGACACCGATGACCCGCCCCATAGGCGTCGACCAGATCCTCGATGATCGGCACGGAGCGCGGTAGTGTCGTGATGATGGAAAAGCGCGTGGCAATGTTCATTGCCACCTGGATGGCCGCCTGGCAAATGCCGATGACAGGCCCGCTGGCGATCTCACGTGCCGCACCAAGGCCGGGATCGTCGAAGCAGGCGATGACATAGGCATCGATGCCACGGGCCTCGCCGGCCCGGATTTCGGCCAGCATCGCCGGCACTGCCATTGCCTCGTCCGCATGACCTTCGATGCTGGTGGGGCTTGTCGTCGGGTTGACGGCTTCGACTAGCGTCGTGGGTGCGGCGACCCGCTCGGCGCTGCGGTGCGCCTGTTCGGTCATGGAGGCGGTGGAGTTCGGATTGACGAGAAGGATGCGCATGGGTCAGGCCGTTTTCGCTTTGAGAGCGGTAAAGGAAGCGATGTCGGGGGCCCGCATCTCGAACTGTCGATCCGAGGTGATGTAGTTGTTGGCGTGAAGCCGCGCGATCGGCTGGTAGCTCGACGGATCGACATAGTGGCCGTTCTCATCGAGGCAATCCTTGCGCACGTGCATATGCACGACTTCGCCCAACACGATCACCCGGCGGTCGTATTCGATCAGCCGCTCGACCCGGCACTCCATCGAACAAGGCGATTCGACGATACGGCGGGCGCCGACCTTGAGGCCGTCGGCCGCCGTCAGTCCGGCCATTGCCACTTCGTCGACATCTGCCTCGAACGGGAGGCCACAGATGAGCATGTGATCGGCAATCGCCATGTCGACCATGTTGACCACGAACTCGCTGGTGCGGCGGATGTTGCTGACCGTGTCCTTCTCTTCGCCATCGGGACGTGTCTGAATGCCCAGGATGACGATCGGCGGATCGTGGGAAAAGACGTTGAAGAAGCTCATCGGCGCGGCATTGTCCTGGCCACCAGGCGACAGCGTCGAGACGAGCGCGATCGGCCGCGGTCCGATGAAATTCGTCAGCAGCCGGTAGCGGTCCTGGGCGGGCAGTTTGGTGAAGTCGAAGTCCATCAGTGAGCTCTCGGGGTCAGGCGCGGTCGGTTGTCAAACCGGTCGATGGCCGTTGTTTAAGTGGTTGCCACAGCATATCAAGTTACGGTACACAATATTGTCTACAATTTTGTAGTCAATATCAAACTGCAGTGGGTGGAATTGACTTTGAACGCTGGCCGGCCAGAGTACGCGAACGGCTAAGGGAGATTTCATGTACAATGCGGACGAAACCGCCGGAGCGCCGACGGCTATCATTTGTGAGAAGATCTGGCTCGCCATCGCCGAGCGGCGGTTGCGCCCCGGAACGCGGCTCAAGGAGGAGCAGCTTGCCGAGATTTTCTCCGTCAGTCGAGCCCGTATCCGCCAGGCGCTGACCGCGCTCGAACGGGATGGACTGGTCACAATCATGCCCAACCGGGGCGCCTTCGTTTCCGAGCCTTCGGTGGACGAGGCACGGGACGTCTTTGTTACCAGAAGAGCAATCGAGCAGCGCGTCGTCGAGCGCCTCTGCGAGCGTGCTTCGGTTGAGGACATCGAGCGCATGCGCTCGCATATCGATGAGGAACGGGTTGCGGGCAGGGCAGGCGATCTCTCTGCAATCGTTCGCCTTTCCGGGGGATTCCACCTGCTTTTGGCGGAACTCTCCGGTTCCGCCTTCCTGTTCGGCATCCTGCGCGACCTGGTTTCGCGCACATCCTTGATCACGGCCATGTACCGCTCGAACCACCTGCACAATTGCGGTCCGGACGAACATATGGCGGTCGTCGACCGCATCGCGGCACGTGATGTCGACGCGGCGATCCGCGAGATGGCCGAACATCTGCATCACGTCGAGGCTGAACTGGATCTCGATGAGGAGAAGGATCAGCCGCGCGACCTGCGCGCAGCCCTGCTTTGACATTCCCTTGGCAATGAACCCAACCGCGCCGCTCTTGTGAGGAGGCGGTGCCCGCTTGAGAACTGAAGGACGGAAATGACTGGTCGTAACTACTATGCGCCCCATGGCGGCGCTCCGGCACAAACACAGCTCCTGACCGACCGTGCGGTCTTCACCGAAGCCTATGCGGTGATTCCGAAGGGGGTGATGATGGACATCGTCACCAGCTATCTGCCGTTCTGGGACAGGACGCGCCTGTGGATATTGTCGCGACCGTTGTCCGGTTTTGCTGAAACATTTTCGCAGTACATCATGGAAATCGCTCCGGGCGGCGGCAGCGACCGACCGGAACTCGACGAAGGTGCGGAAGGTGCACTGTTCGTCGTCGAGGGTGAACTGACCGTGACGCTCGACGGCAAGGAACATCGCATGCTGCCCGGCGGCTTCGCCTTCATTCCGCCCGCCAGCAACTGGGCGGCGCATAACAGAAGTGAAGCGCCTGTTCGCTTCCATTGGGTCCGCAAGGCCTATGAATATGTTGACGGCCTTCCTGCTCCCGAAGCTTTCTTCACCAACGAGGCCGATATTGCGCCCAACGCCATGCCGGGCACCGAAGGCAAGTGGGCGACGACGCGCTTCGTCGATCCGACCGATCTTCGCCACGACATGCACATGACCATCGTGACCTTCGAGCCGGGCGCGATCATTCCGTTTGCCGAAACCCACGTGATGGAACACGGCCTCTACGTGCTGGAAGGCAAGGCCGTCTATCGTCTGAACCAAGATTGGGTCGAGGTCGAAGCCGGCGACTATATGTGGCTTCGCGCCTTCTGCCCGCAGGCCTGCTATGCCGGCGGCCCCGGCAAGTTTCGCTATCTGCTTTACAAGGACGTCAACCGTCACATGAAACTGCGTGCGCGCTAAGAGCCGCGACGGCAGTGTATACGCAAACAGCGCCTCGAAAGAAGGCGCTGTTTGTTTTTAATCAATGGGATGCGTTCTTATATTCATAAGCTGCATTAAGGGCGGCGAAGTCAATCCACCAATTGAGGGTTGGTGGGACGCAGGCTCTTTGGCCGGATCAGGCGCAACGAACCACCGGCTGCGTCCTTTTCGAGTTCCAGTACGCGGGTGAAGAAGCCGTTGGCGCGCTCCTTGCGGCCGATGTTGACGATTGCCGCCTTGCCCATTTCCTGATCGAGGAAGGTCATGACCTTTCGATAGGCATCGTCCTCCAGCGTGTCCAAGGCCTCGTCGATGATCAGCCACCGCGGCTTGTGCAGCCCCAGGCGGGCGATGGCCAGAAGGCGCATTTCCACTTCGCTCAGATTGAGCTTCTTGCGCATGTCCTGATCGAGGCGATCGGCGAGACGGCCCAGCCCGACCTTGGTGAGTACGCCGCTGAGTTCGCCATTCTTGAAGCTGTCGGGTGTCTTCGGATAGGCGAGCACCTCTTCCAGCGTGCCGGGTGCAAAGTACGGCGAGCGCGGAACGAAGACGAGGCCGTCATCGATCGGCAGCGAGATGCGGCCATGTCCCCAAGGCCAGAGACCGGCAATGGCTCGAAAGAACGGCGCTTTTTCAACCTCCGTCGCGCCGGTGACCAGCACGCGTTCGCCAGGGTTGATCGTGACATTGGGTTCGGAGAGCTTGATGCAGCCATTGGCGGAGACGATCTCGATATGATCGAACATCATCTGGGGACCGTCCGACGTCACGAACTCGATGCGCTTGTCGCCTTCATGACGGTCGTCGACGACGAGCAGCGCTGAGCGGAAGGCGGCGACGCGCATCAATGTCGCGCGCCAGTCGGCAATGGCGCCAATGTTGTCCACAAACCAGCGCAGCGACGCGTGCACCTGGTTGAAGGCGCCCACGGCCATCATCAGGCCGCCGAAGCTGAGATCGCCGGCGAAATAGACGGGTGAGGCGATGACGATCGGTGCGACAACGGTAATCCAGCCATATCCGGCTGTTACCCAGGTCAATCGCGTGACGGCAAGCAGCAAGCTTTGGCTGATCTCGAGAACCGAAGCCAGATCCGCCTGCAACCGGCGTTTTTCGTTTGCCTCGCCCGATGACAGCGAGACCGCCTCGATATGTTCGTTAATGCGCATCAACGAGAAACGCAGTGACGCCTCGCGGGCGTAGTGTTCGCCGTTAAGCTTGACCAATGGACGCCCGACGAGCCAGCTCAGCCACGATGCCGTGCCAGCGTAGAGAATAGCTGCCCAGACCATATAGCCCGGAATGTTGATGGCCATGCCCGAGATATGAAAGACGAACCCGTCCGACAGCGACCAGAGTACGCCGATGAAACCGGCGAGCAGGATGCCGGACTGGATTAGCCCGATCGTCAGCCCCGCCGAGAGGTCCGAAAGGTGGCGGGCGTCCTCGTGGATGCGCTGGTCGGGATTGATGCCGATGGCACCGGCATTGGCCAATCGGAACGCGCGCGCCGGCTTCATCCATTCGTTGATGAGGTCGAGGGTGAGGCCTTCCCGTAGCTTCAGCCGGACAAGCTGGCCAAGCCATGTCTGCAGGACATTGAGCACGAGCAGTGCGCCGGCGATCTGGGCGAAAATGACGAGTTGGTGCAGGAAAGCCTGCAGGTCACGCCTTTCCAGCGTGTCGTAGAAGGGCTTGTACCAGCGATTGAGGATGATCTGACCGAAGGCAGTGGTAACGATGACGGCCAGTATGCCAAGGGCGAGCCAGATGATCCGGTTTCGGAGGGGCGAAGCCATGAAGGCTGCATGCATCATCCGCAACTGGGCGCTGAGGGGTTGTTCGTCGTTGGCCTCTACCCGACCATTGTTCTTGTCATTCTTAGGCTTCGGCATCGATGCGAATCTCTCCGTCACGATCTCCACATTGGAAATATAGCCTGCCGAGCTCGGTCTCCCTAGCGCCGATTGTCGTTATGCAAATCAGAAGAAGGTAATTTGCGGGGTCCCTGTTGCTCAGACAACAGCATTCGAACTGTGAAACCCCGTTCTTTAGAATGGCCGGGTGACGATGCGGAGGGCGCCTCAAATGGCATGAAATTGATTGTATCCTGATCCAGAGAGTTCATAGTTCCGAGCGACGAGACAGGAAGCGCATCCACGGGAGGAACGTGCATGTCCAGCAATCTCGACCAGATCCGTGAACAACAGAAAGATATCTGGGATCGGTTCTCAGCCGGTTGGAAGAAGTGGGACGAGTTGGTTCTGGGCTGGCTCGCCCCGTTCGGCGATGCAATGATCCACAAGGCCAAGCTTCGGGATGGCGACCATGTCCTTGATGTCGCGGCCGGCACCGGCGAACCGGGGCTAACCGCTGCCGCCCTGATCCCGAATGGACGCGTCACGGTAACGGACCTTTCCGAGCGCATGCTCCACGTGGCTGCCGAGAATGCCCGACATCGCGGTCTCAGCAATTTCACGACCGAGATATGCGACGCCAGCGCCCTGCCGTTTGCTGACAATTCCTTCGACGCCGTATTGTGCCGGTTCGGGTTCATGTTCTTCCCGGATGTCGGGGCGGCGGCGGGCCAATTCGCCCGCGTGGCGAAACCCGGTGCGCGCATTTGTACGGCCGTCTGGAGTGGGCCTGAAAAGAACCCTTGGGCGACGACAATCATGGCAACGATCGCGCGGCACGTGACATTGCCGACGCCGATGCCCGGAGCACCCGGACTTTTTCGTTGTGCCGCCGGAGGCATGATGGCGGCGGCCTTCACTGATGCCGGTTTGCAGGATGTCGACGAACAGGAGATCTCGACGACGATGGTGCACGAGACGCCGGAACGGTACTGGACCTTCATGACCGAAATTGCAGCGCCCGTGGTCGCCGGACTGGCTCAAGCAGACGACGTGACGCGTGAGACGATCAAAAATGAGGTTGTTGAATTGGCCAGTCAGTCCATGCGCGCAGGCAAGGTCGAGTTACGTGCTACCGCAACGATTGTCACAGGAACACGGCAGTAAGGCGCGCCGCTCAATTCCTGAAATGAAGAACCGCAGCGTGGGAGGACCGAATGGGTGCATCTCCGAAAGAACACGAGCGCTTCGACGAAGACACGCTTGATCCACAAGATTGGAGTGAACTGCGGGCGTTATCACATCGGATCGTCGATGACGCCATCGCTTATGTCAGCGGCGTTCGCGACCGTCGTGTCTGGCAGGAAATGCCGCAAGAGGTCCGCGCATCGTTTGCCACAGCGCTGCCACTGGCGCCGACGCCGACGGAAGATGTCTACCGCGAGGTGGCCGCGAACATCCTCGGCTATCCCATGGGTAACATTCATCCGCGGTTCTGGTCCTGGTACATGGGATCGAGCAATTTTACCGGCGCGCTCGGTGACTTCCTTGCAGCCATCCAGGGCTCTAACCTTGGCGGCGGCAATCATGCGGCCGCGCTCGTGGACCAGCAGGTCGTCGATTGGTGCAAGGAGATGTTGGGATTTCCAGCCTCGGCGAGCGGCACGCTGGTCAGTGGCGGATCGGTCGCCAACATCATTGGTCTTGCTGTCGCGCGCAATGCCAAAGCCGGCGTCGATATCAGGGAGCTTGGTGTCGCAGCAATCGAGCGGCCGTTGCGCTACTACGGTTCCGACCAGATGCATAGCTGTCACCGCAAGGCGATGGAGACGCTTGGCCTTGGAAACCAGGCACTCCGGCGCATTCCGACCGATGGCGAGCTGCGCATCGATCTGGATGCGCTGCGGCGTGCGATCACCGAGGATCGCGCGTCCGGGTTCAAGCCGGCCTGTGTGATTGCGACGGCCGGCACGGTCAATACCGGCGCTATCGACGATCTGCAGGCACTCGCTTCAGTCGCGGCAGAAGAGGACCTCTGGCTGCACGTCGATGGCTGCATCGGCGCTCTGATCGCCATTGCGCCTTTGAACCGCTTTCGCGTTGCCGGGATCGAAAAGGCCAATTCAGTGGCGCTCGATCCGCACAAATGGCTGCACGCGCCGTTCGAGGCTGGCTGCGTGCTGGTCCAGGATGCCGGAGCCCATCGCGGGACTTTCGCGGTGACGCCGGAATACCTGGTCGCAACCGCGCGCGGTCTGGCGGCAGCGCCTTGGCTCTATGACTATGGCCTGCAGACGACACGCGGCTTCAGGGCCTTGAAAATCTGGATGGCGCTGAAGGAGCACGGCATTGCCAAGTTCGGCCGGCTCGTCGACCAGAACATAGCCCAGGGACAGTATCTGAGCGACTTGATCGAGGCGGAGCCTTCGCTCGAACTGGTGGCACCGACCAACATCAATATCGTCTGCTTCCGTTATCGCGGCGAGCGAACACAGGGCGACGAACTGAAGGCGCTCAATACCGAGATCATGTTGCGCCTGCAGGACGAGGGGACGGCAGTTCTCTCCGACACGACAGTGCACGGCGAACATTGCCTGCGGGTCGCGATCAACAATCACCGCACCAAACGTCGGGACTTGAAGTTGCTCGTCGAAGAGGTCGTCAGACTTGGTCGGGAAATCGTCCGGGCGAATGCGGCGGCCTGATCGGCCTTGCAAAACGCGACTATGACGCCCGTCATCACGGTGTCAGCAACGGTTCGGCTGGCATGACGACGCGGTTCGAGCTGCCGTCGGCAAGCAGGCGAAGCATCTCCGACACCGCGGCTTCCCGTTGCGGGTCTCGGCCGGCGGCATAGGCAAGCGGTAGGTCGACAGGAATGTCCGGCGCTATTCCGTTTCCTTCCAGTCGAACATTGTCGTCGATGACCGCATCCGAGACGGCAATTTCCAGCAGGCTGTCGTCGGGCAGGATGTAGGCACGGCCTGCCAGCAGGGCGCCAGCGGTGCGCTGGCCGACAAGCGGAATGCCATTGATCCGCAATGCATAGGCAAAAAGCTCAAGGCCACTGCGCGTTCCCTCGTCGATCAATGCAACCACCGGACCGCGCCAGCGAACATTCGCAAGCGTCGGCTGCCCATGCCGCGGGATCAACCGGAACGATGGCGTGTCGCCGACGAAGAGTTCGGCCGCGTCCGCTGCACCGCCGCCCCAGCGTCCGCGAAGATCCACAATCACACCGTCGACACCGCTCAGGCGGCCGTCGTAAAGCTCGCGCGCGACAACATCCAGCCCGTCGCGCGTCGACAGTGTCCAGAAGCGGACATAGCCGATCTTTCTCCCGCCGTGTTCGATCACGGCGATACTGTTCGCTATCGCCTTCGCCAATGTTGGCAGCGGCGGCAGCCGTTCGACAGCAACTTTGACAGTTACTGGAGCCCCGTCGGCCTTGCGGCGCAGCCGGATGCCGACCGACTGTCCGACCTTTCCCTCAAAGGAGGCGATCTCCCGATAGGGCAAGTCATCAACGGAAAGGATCTCATCGCCCATCAGCACTCCCGCCGTTGCGGCCGGAGAACCATCATAGACATCGCTCACGAACCGTCTGTCGCCTATCGTTTGCGTGACCAAGCCGATGCCGGGATAAGTGACGTCTCCTTCGGGGGGGAACAGCCGCCGCAGGTCGTTGCGGATTGCGAAGCGAAAGATGTCGCTCAGCTCGAAATAGGCGATCGTGTCCGGTTTGAAGCGGCCGTTGTGTGAGGCCCGCAGGCTTGCAATTGTTGCGTCGATGGCTGCATCCACGCGAGCGGTCGAGCCGCGTTGGGGCAGTGTCTGTCCCACGTCTTCGATTTCTTTCTTCGCAGTTTCGTTGAAGCGGTCCAGTCCGGTTTCGTCGTGAAACTCGGAGTTCACCAGCGCGATGACGCGGTCGAACACCGGGTCGCCGGATCGTGGCAACTCGGCCGCCGGTGCGCCTGCAGGCATGAGCATCAGCAGCAGCGCAGTTAGCAACACTCTGGATAACGCGACATGCATCGACGATCTCTCGCTTGATTTGCGCCCATTATGGAGCGAAGCGCGGCGGAGGCGAGGCGTCGCGACGCAAAATTGCGTGATCGCCCGGTGTCGGCGCGTGACAGGCAGGCCTGGCGGTTCGCCTGCGACAAGCTGCGCTCGGTTGGTCGTTTGAGAATGCTAATGTCGCTGGGCGGGCAAGCACGGTTAGAAACCTGCTTGCCGAAGTTCGCCCGCGAGAAATTCGGTGAAGAGCTTCACCTTGGGCAGAAGCAGGCGGTTGGTGGGATAGACCGCGAAGATGCTGCGCCGGGCAAGCTTGTGCTGCGGCAGGATCCGCAGGAGTTTGCCGTTGTCGAGCAGCGGCTTGGCGATAAAGGATGGCAGGACGCCGATGCCGATGCCGGACTGGATCATCTCGCACAACATCAGGCTGTTGTCGGCAACGAAGCGTGCGGGCAAATCTATGGTCGTGGCGCCGTCAGGACCTTCCAGCACCCAGCTACCGGGTTGGTCGGCGAGGCGGTAGGCCAGGCAATGATGGTCCTTCAGATCGCCGACAACTGTTGGTGTGCCGCTAGCCGAAAGGTAGGCGGGTGCCGCGCAGACGAATTGTTCGACGTCGCCCATCCGCTTGGCGATCAGCGATGAATCCGTGAGTGTTGCGCGCACGCGAATAGAGACGTCGAACCCCTCCGAGACGACGTCGAGCAGGTGATCGTCAAGCGTCATGTCAACCTTCAGTTTCGGATGATGCATCATGAAGCGGGCAAGCATCGGCGCCAGAACGGTCAGTCCGAAGGACAAGGGTGCATTGATACGAAGCCGGCCATTGATTTCGCCGGCTTCCCCGGACGTCGTGCGCTCGAGGTGGTCGAGTTCGTCGAGTAGCCTGCAACATTCCGCGAAGTAGCTGCGCCCGTTCTCCGAAAGGCTCATGCGTCGCGTTGTGCGCACAATCAGCACGGTGCCCAGACGCGCCTCAAGCTGCCGGATCTGCTTGCTGATCGACGCATTTGATTGTCCCAGCTCTTCAGCAGCCTTGCTGAAGCTCTGCAACTCGACGACGCGACGAAAGGAGCGCATGGCGGCCAAGAGATCCATATTTTCTCCAGCGTGAATTATCTTTTCAACATATGACCGATTATTCGCATGAAAGCTACCAATAGGATGAACTCAGCTTCCCGATATCGAGGAAAGCGAGAAGAAGGAGTTCATCATGTTCGACACCACCATCATCAACCGCGCTTTGGCTGCCTCCCTCATCGCCGGTCTCCTTGGCAGCTCGGCCATCGCGCAGGAAGTGGGCAAGAGCCCCTGGGGCCCGAAGGACGAAATCGGGCGCCTCAATCTGATCACACCTCAATCCCGCGCCGCGATTCTGGGGCGGATCGACGGCGGCAGGTCGTACGATCTCGCGGTCGAGTATTTCATCGGCATGCCAAGCTGGGAGGCGGCGGGCGACCCGCCATACCAGATGTGGATGACCCACACGCCGCATGGCACCGCGGTTTCCGATCCGATGAAAGTCGGCAAGGAAATGAACGATCACGTCAGCTACACCGGCTCGGCCGTGTCGATGTATGCCCATATGGGAACACATATCGATGCGCTGAACCACTTCGGTTTGAACGGCAAGATTTGGAACGGCTACGCTGCAATCGATCACCTGGGCGATCAGGGCTGGACCGTGACAGGCGCCGAAAAGCTGCCACCGATCATCGCACGTGGCGTCATGATCGATGTCGCGGCAGCCAAGGGCATGCAGATGCTTCCGGACAATTACCGGGTAACACGTAAGGACCTGCAGGAGGCGCTCGACGCCCAAGGTGCGACACTGCAACAGGGTGATGTGGTTTTGATCCGCACCGGGCGCATGCAGCATTACGAGAACGCATCCGCCTACATGAGCAATCCTCCGGGCCTGAGCATCGACGCGGCTAAATTCCTGGTCGAAGTCGGCGGTGCGATGGTTGTGGGCGCCGACAATCTCAGCTTCGAGGCGTTTCCTGCCGAAACGGAGAACAACTACGTTCCGGTGCACACGTACCTGCTCGCGCAACAGGGCGCGCCGATCATCGAGCTCGTCAACCTGGAAGGACTGTCGAAAGATCGGGTCTACGAGTTCGCATTTGTCGGCGCTTCGTTGAAGTTCCGCGGAGCCGATGCGGCGCCGATCCGTCCCGTGGCCTTGCCGCTACGATAGGGCCGGATGGCCGCCCACAGGAATAATATATTGAGACGCCGTGCCAACAGCGTGCGGCGCTCTTTCCACTCTTCAAGTCGCACGTCGAAGACCTTGATCCTTTTGCCTTTCGGCAGGCAGCGCCTGAGTGAGGCGCTCGCCAAATTTGCCACGGTAGAAGGCTGTTACCGCCACCTCTTGCCCATCACCGTCGTCCTCCAATCCTGCCACGAATGTCCTTTGCGCAACCAAAAGCGGCAGTTCAGGCTTGGCTTTGGGCTGACAGCGGCTGGTGTCAGTTACCGGCGCCTTCCGTGAGAAATCTCTACGATCTTGACGCCAATGGCGGTCTTGGACTCGTCGAAAACGATCTCGCCCCGGCCAATGACCGTGCCGTTGACCTTGAGGTCCACCGGGTCTCCAAAATTGGTGTCGAGATCGATGTGATCGTCGCGATGCAGCTTGGAAAGCTGCGCCACAGTCAATCGCGTCCGACCGAGGACGGCCTCAATGACGAGGGGGATGCCCTGGACGGCATACTCGCCGATCGGGGCGCTCTCTTGCGGGATAGGGGCATGCTCGATCTCCGGCAAGCCATTGTACAACGTTTCGTTCATCATCATGCACCACCCAAAAACACTGGTTTACAAGTCATTAACGAAAGGGTTGCGCCAGTTCGCCATGACAGGCAATGGCGCCGGGGAGGGCAGGACCCGTGCGTCTTATGCGAGCGTTAACGTTCCATTAACATCCACAGAGCCCGCACCTGAGGCGCCTCCTACAGTGTCATTGCGGACCAACTTCCTTCCTGTTTTTCGAACCCGATCGCTCGACTGCCATCCGGCAGCTTGTCACCGAGTCGCACGACATAGACATAACCGCCATAGACCATCAGCCCGCGATCACCGTCGCTAAATACAATCTCGAACTTCGGGGGCGCTGCGGCAACCGTGCCTTTTGAAGGGGCGGCCTCAGACGGGAATTCCACAGCGGGTTCGCTCCAGGGCAAGCCTGGGGGAGGTGCCAGGTAGAGTATCGCTGCCATGGCCGAAACTGCACAAATGGAAAGCGCCGCTATTTGTGGATTGAACCCAACTGACCCTGTTGTATTCGGCTGAAACGTCGCGGTGGCCAATATAAACTCCTCCTGTAACTTATGTGGTGACTAACCCGATCTGGGCACGCGATATCGTTGCGAGGTTGGCGCCTCTCAATTCACGGCAGGGCAACAGATTGACCTCGGAAATTCGCTTCATCTCGCGAATCGGAGCTTTGGGTGCTTGCTTCGAAACATTCCATTCAGACTTTCGAAGGACAATGTGATGGTGGCGGTTTCCACATCTTTCGATTGCTCGCTTGATGCGATCACACTCGACGGCTTGGGCCGGCCTTCGCATCTTGCAAGACTTTGGTCCTACATCGGATACGACTTCAGTCCGCTTTGACACCAACCTGCTTGTTGCGCACGCTGAGTAGGCGCGTGTTGGACAGGTGTCGCGGAAATGACGGTCAAGAAATCTCTATGCCGACTTCCTTCTAAGCTGGACAAGCAAGGACCGGCGATTAGAACGCACGCTCTTGAGGCGGTTCTCGAACTTTGCCATGCCTACAACCTGGCGGTGGTAGATCTTCATAATTTGCAGGTGGAAAAAAACCCGCGAAAAGAGGCGATCGGGAAGTTGGAAGGTCTGTGTCGAGACATTGAAGCGCAGATCATGTCATGTGACGAGAGGGTGGTTCCCGACGGCAAAGCGGAAGTTTCGAACTGATATCCTGCCACAATTCGTATGCCGGTGCTCCGGCACATTCACTTCAGCGATCCGGCGCTGTCATGTGAGTTTGTCGATCCTGTTGTTTCGATCGGGCTTCAACAATAGACGGCCGGTTTCGATTGGGAGTATGCCCAATCACGACAACCTGTATAAGCCCGGTTGAAAGTCTGATCTGAGGAAGTGCCATGCATACGCGTCGGAAGTTTCTTGCCGCATTCTGCTCGACGGCCGTTTGTCTGTCTGCTGTTGCCTTTCCTTATACGCTCGACCCTGGAGGTCAACGCCTTCAGCTTGTTCCACAGGAGGCCTTCGCCAAGAGCGGGGACAACAACGGCAACGGCGGTGGCAACGGCAACAGTGGTGGCAACGGCAACGGCGGCGGAAATGGTGGAGGCAATAGCGGAGGAAATGGAGGGGGCAAATCCGGAAATGAAAAATCGAGCGGCGGCAATGCTCGCGGCAGTTCGACGGGCGCCGGGGATGGGGGGGCAGCTCTCGGCCGCGATACCACCAGGATTGGCGTGCGTCATGCCGATGGCATGAGCGAGGAGATCCGTGACGGCCGCTACATCATGAAAGATGCACGTGGGCGCATGATCATCAACCGGAGGGCGACACTGGCCGACATGAAGCGAATTAAGTCCCTCACTCAGTGAGAGGGCGCCAATCGGCAGCGTCGCGCAGTAGCATGGCGGCCTCAGTCCGGTTCGTTACACCAAGTTTGGCCATGATCTGCGTCATATGGTGCTTTACGGTTTTCTCCTGAAGGTCGAGCTTCCGAGCGACGTGCTTGTTGCTCATGCCCGCGGCTACCAGCTGCAGCACTTCGTGTTCACGCGCGGTAAGGCTGGCGACCAGGGTCGTTAGGCTTGTTGTCCCTCGTGCGCGGTTGGATAGGAGTTTGGCTGAGAGCGCGGGAGTGACATAGCTTTCGTCCGCGGCAACGCTGCGAATGATTTCTGCCAGCGCTCGACCGCCTACACCCTTCAGGACATATCCGAGCGCGCCTCGGTCAAGGGCCGCGGTGACATCTTCGCTGGTTTCGGAAACGGTCAGCATGATAATCTTTTGCGATGGCGACAACTCGAGGATTGGCAGGATCGCGTTCAAACCGCCCCCAGGCATCGAGATGTCCAGAAGCAAGACGTCGGGACGCAGGTTTTCGGCAATGAGCAAGGCTTCGTCCCTAGAACTCCCCTCGGCAACGATCTCGAAGCCGCCGATCTCCAGCAGACTTCTCGTTACGCCTTCTCGAAACAAGGGATGGTCGTCGACGACGGCCACGCGTATCACTGTCGTCATGCCGCTTTTGTCTCCTGAGTGCTGATTGTCATCCGAACGATGGTGCCGGAGGCAGAGATCATAATCTCAAAGGTTCCGCCCAAGCTCTCGATGCGCTCTCTCAGTCCCTCAAGACCAAGGCCGGTTGGCTCCACGCGATCCGGGTCGAAGCCGGGTCCATTGTCCCCGACTTCGATCGTCACGCAGTCACCCGTCACTGATTGTGAGACACGTTGTCCTGCGCCTCCGGCATGACGATAGGCGTTGTTGAGAGCTTCCTGTACGAACCGGTATATGCAGATCTTTGCCGAAAGTGAGATATCAGCCGGTGGATCGACAATCGACAGTTCCACCATCGTCCCCGTTCGCTGTTGATGAGCGTGAACCACCCGATTCAAGATCTCGGGCAGGGTCGCGGTCTCGATCTGCGGCAGGACGAGGCCGCTGCAGATCGTCCGGATCTCCTGCATCGCTTCATCGAGACTTTCCTTGATTTCGCCTATGACGCGCTCGCGTGCGGCGCGTACTGATTTTGGGTTGGTGAAAGCGTCGCTGTCGAGCCGCAGGGAAGCGAAGGCCAGCAGTTGAGCCGGCCCGTCGTGCAGATCAGCGCCGATGCGACGCAGATGGCTTTCGTTGAGCGCAGTCGTGCGTTGTGAGGCGCGCTGCAGTCTCACGCGCAACCCTTCGTTCTGCTCAAGCAAGGTCGAAAGCTCAGCGATCCGCTCCTTGAGCGCGTGGCGCTGGCTTTCGATCGTCCGGCTGCCTCGCAGCACGATCGCTGAGAGGACCACGAAAAAGGCGAGAGTAAATGCTGCGACAGCCAGCCAGGTATAGAAGCGCGCTTGCTGGAGGCCGTGTTGAAAGTCGTAGGAGACTTCATGAAACTCCGAAACGGCGACGACCTCTCCTGACCATGGTTGCAACACCGGGTTATAGATCTCAAGGATCGGCATGTCGGCTGGGCGCCTGTCGGGCTGCACCGCAGATTGATCGAACAGTGCCACCATGGTGCCCGAGAATGCGGTCCGAAGTTCGTCGCTGAGTTCGAGCCGTTTCCCAATCTGCGCGTCGTCGCTTGAATAGAGAACCGTCCCGTCTGCCCGCCACAGGCGGAAGGACAAAAGACGGTCTCCCAGCGCACCTTGGCCAAGCGTTTCGTCGAGTGCGCGCGCGACTGCACCGTCAAGCACCTGTGTCCGTTGCATATCAGGCAACAGCGGTGCGATCACACTGTCGACATAGAGAGCGGTGGTTGCGGCAGAGTTCCGGGTGACTGCCTCCTCGATAAGGCGTGAAACAAACGCACCGACCAGCACCATTGCAGAGACTGCAACCAGGCCGCCTATCAACAGGAACTGAGTCGCCAGCGAACGGGCGTTCCAATTTTTGATGAGTTGGTTGGCGCGCAAGAGATTTCCCGGATCGACTGCTGGTCGCCAGCGTCGTTGTAGTACAACAAACCGATAATAACCTAAACGCTTGGACTGGCCGGTCAATGCTGCGGACCGGTTCTCACTCTTTCTCGGACCTTTGGCTGTCTGCCCGACCGGACCAAGGTCCTATGGGCTGCAGCAATGGTCCGGGGGGCATAGCCGCTCACTTTTGCTCAAGATAAGTTCGGCCCATCCACAAGCCCGGCCTTCGTCAAATCCTGTGCCGCGGCGATTCTAGGAGGAATTTCTTATGGTTTTCAACAAAGCAATCGCTCGTGGCATCGTGGCGCTGAGTTTGGCCGCAACTCTACCGATAGGCGGGATGGTGGGCACGGCGGGCACTGCCTTTGCCAAGGACGGCCACGGCAACTCGGGTGGCGGTGGAGGTGGTGGGGGCGGCAACGGCAACGGAAATGGCGGCAGCCGCGGCGGGGGCTCGGATTCCAACCGTGGGAAATCGGAAGCCGCGCGCGCAAACAACGACTCCCGCTCCAGCAAAGCCAGCGACAGGTCGACGTTGAAGTCGCTCTTCACACGGGACAAATCACCCGAGACAACAAGAAAACCCGCCAAAGTGGAAAGGCTGGCCAAGGCGCAGCCTCCCGGCGCCGGCGTCGGCACGCCGGGGCTGCGCTCGCTGAACCGCAACTATCACGCTTACATTTCCTCGAACGATCCGCGAATGACTGCAGTTTCTGCCTACGCGATGGCCTATGCTGAGTTCGAAGCGGAGAACGGCGTCGACGCCATCCCAAGTGACCCGGCCCTTAGCGACGAGGCCTTGCGCGATGCGCTAACCGGCTTCACGAAGGATGGCATCGTTACCGATGAGGTGCTTGACGAAGCCAAGGATATTCTTGGAGTTGGACCCGAGGTTGGCAAGATAGACCAGATCCGCGACACGCTTTCTCCCCCGACCGTGGAATGACAGGCCGGTTGGTCAACCAGGTAGACCAGGCCGCAGAGCCACTGGTGTTGTGGTCGACAACTTTGGCTCTGCATTCTCGCTGGCATTGCTGCGGTTTGCCACCTGTCGCCCCGGCGCTCCGTATTTTAGAGAGGCGAACTGGAACGATTTCGCCTTTGAATGCTTTCTCTCCTGCACACAATCAAGGGAGAACGTTTATGAAATCGCTGGCTGATATTTTCGAACACACGCTGCAGGACGTCTATTTCGCCGAGAACGCCATCACCAAGGCGCTTCCGAAGGTGGCCAAAGCTGCGAATAACGCCGAACTGCGGAAGGCGGCCGAGGAGCATCTTTCGGAAACGAAAGAGCAGATCAAGAAGTTGGAGCAGGTCTTCAAGTCAATTGGCAAGACGGCATCCGGTGAAAAATGCGATGCCATCGAAGGTCTGATCAAGGAGGCCGATGGTTTGATGAAAGAGGCTGAAGGGACTGCGCTTGACGCCGGTCTTTTGGCCGCTTGCCAAGCTGTCGAGCACTATGAGATCGCCCGGTATGGTTCGCTTCGCGAATGGGCAAAGGACCTGGGCCATGATGAGGCGCACAAGCTTCTGAGCGAGATTCTCGATCAGGAGAAGGCGACAAACAACAAGCTCACCAATTTGGCTGTCACGTCGATCAACAAGACCTCGGCGCGTTCCAAGGCAGCATAGCAATGACGAGGGCGGCACTGGCCGCCCTTTTCCCCCTTTCACATTGCCCGTAGACCTGCTTCTCGCTGAAGTAAGCGTTTTAGATGTGATAACTGGCCAGGTTACGCCAATTATCGAGTGCTCGGCCACGAATTCGCCAGCGCCCGTGTGGCGAGGATGAGGAAGATCCCATCCCCACCAGTCGTTCTGCATGGCGGGTATACCATCGCTGACGTGACGAGCATGTATGCTGCCCGATTTCTGGGATTAGCTCGGTTCGTCTTGACGGCAATCGCCTTCACTTGAGGTCGAAGCTGGTCTTCACGCTCAGTCGGGGGCCGTCGTCATCCTCAAAGTTAGCCCGAACACGACATGTGCGCATGCGGCGAAATCCGCGAGACGTCGCGGATTTGGGAGTTCACGCCAGACGTCCGACATCCTTCAAAATCGCGTATAGTTCCGCCGCCGCCTCGTTTTCTTCCCCGGCATCGAGCCAGATTGGTCCGATCGCAAGTTCGATTTCTTCTTGATACTTCTTGCCCAATACAAGACTGACGGTGTGGAGCCCCACGGCCTCGGATGTCATCGGATTGAAGGCGATGTGAAAGGAGCCATTCGCTATATCCTGCGGCATGTCGTAGACACGGGCAATATAGCCTTCAAAATCGCTCGTATCGCCTCGTTGCTCAAGCGCTGTCAGCAATGAAGGATGGAGGACCTCCATCGCGACCCTTTGTGGCATGACCCAACGGGAGCCTGGCTCAAGAGCCTCCTCGACATCACCCTTATCGGCTGGTTCATTGAACATTCTTGTTCTCCCCTTCCGAAAGGTATTGCTGTACCCGATCGCGTCAAGTGATGGCGACGTTGATATTTATGTCAACCGACATATGGAAAGCTGCTTCAGGATGGCGCCGCGATTGCGTGCGACGCGTTTCGTACAGCATGGTTCCAATCCAAGTGACAATCGGCGCCTACCGCTCACAAAGCCGTCGCTCTCCCCGATAAGGCTGATAGGTGCAATCCGAAGCTCGAAAAGATTGATAGCTCCGCGAGCAAGCCCTGATGTTGCAGGATGCTGCCGCTGGCGTTCTCTGGCTTGTCATGAGCCCGGTGTCTGGATCAATTTGGGGTGATTGCGACATTGCAGCCTGCATGAAGTCCCGCCAAATGCGCGCGGGAAGCGCTCCACCGGTCACGCCCTTCATTGGCCTGTCGTCATCGTTACCGACCCAGACGCCCGCAACAAGGTCCTCTGTAAAGCCCACAAACCAGGCATCGCGGTTGTTCTGGCTAGTGCCGGTCTTTCCGGCTGCAAATGCGCCCGGAGAAGCGTCTCGGCCAGTACCGCGCTCGACCACGAGTTGCAGGAGGCTGGTCAAATCCTGTTGGTAGGAGCCGAGGTCGACAGCGGCGGGAACCTGCGGCCCGACACGGAATGACTTGGCTTGGCCAGACGCCTGAAAATCGATCACGCCCCAAGGTTCGACAGGGGATTTTCCAAGGCGGATCGAGGCGTAGGCGCCCGTCAGGTCAAGCAGAGTGACTTCGGATGATCCAAGCGCCAATGCCGGCACGGAAGTAAGTGGCGCGTCTATGCCAAGCTCGCGGGCGGCGGCGATAACATTCTCAATGCCCACTTCCTGCGCCAGCGCAACGGTGGCGCCATTGAGGGATCGGGCGAAGGCCTCTGCAAGTGTCACCCAACCGCGGTAGCGGCCGGTTGAGTTTTGCGGCGACCAACCGTCGATTTCAATCGGACCATCGAATATCCTATCACCCGGAGTGAGGCCGATCTTGAGAGCTGCGTAAAAGACGAACAGTTTGAAAGTCGAGCCCGGCTGCCTCTTGGCGGAGACGGCACGGTTGAATTGGCTTGTCTTGTAGTCGCGTCCACCGACCATGGCGACGACCGCTCCGTCTGGCGTCATAGCCACAAGCGCTGCCTGCGACGCACCCAGCGCTTTCCCATCCTTATCGAGATTACGGGCAACCACATCCTCGGCAAGCTGTTGGAGATGAGGTACCAGGGTGGTGCGCACCGTTGTCGAACCTGGAGAGGTTCCCGCGATTTCGCCAGCCTGGGGCGAGATCCAGTCTGCAAACCAACTGCCCAAGCGCGGTGTCGGGCTGGTCGGGTGCAACTCGGCAAACTCCGCCTTCGCGGCGGTCGCATCCTCGGCCCCCAACTTTCCGTTTGCGACCATCGCGTCCAGGACCGTTGTCGTTCGTTCACGTGCGGCGTCAAAATCGTCTATCGGGTTCAATTGGCTCGGGGCCTTCAAGAGACCAGCAAGCATGGCGGCCTCCTGCACGTTGAGTGTGGCGATATCCTTGTTGAAGTAGATCCGCGCTGCCGCCGGCATTCCGGTGGCGCCGGAACCAAGGTAAACGGAATTCAGGTATCGCGTCAGGATTTCGCGCTTGCCCAGTTTCCATTCGAGCCAGAATGCGATGACCAACTCCTGCAGCTTGCGCTTCAGCGTCCGATCGCTCTCGAGATACTGAAGCTTGATGAGTTGCTGGGTAATGGTGCTGCCACCCTGGACAACCGTACCTGCCTGGAAGTTTCTGAGGATCGCACGCATGATCCCCTTTGCATCGACGCCGTAGTGATCCATGAACCGCCGGTCCTCGATTGAAAGAACGGCATCGACCAAATGTACAGGGAACTCCTCATATCGGGCGTAGTGGCCCTGAAAGGCGCCTTGCCTTACGATCGGATCACCGTCAGCGGCTTCAAGGACCACAACGGGTTTCAGGGAGCCATCGGCGATTTCTTTCCAAGGCACGTCCTTCAGTGCCCACACCATCGTCCCGATCGCCGAGATCAAGAAGCTCAGCAACACCGTCGAAATAGCGATCTTCCATGACCGTAGCGGAGCTGCCAAGGCACGAAACCAAGTCGACGGGGTGAAGGCGCCTATTGCACGGGGTATATTTCTGGTGGCTGAGGACAGAGTGGAAGCCGCTTTCCGCTTCAAATCGGGCGGCAATCGTTTGGCCGAAGCGTTCGCTGCGGACTTAAGCCTCTCGATCAGCGCGCGTGAAATCGCCAGGGCGCGCCGCCCGATCCTGCCCAGATCACGGCGAAATGCGGATGCAAGATGGCGAAGCGCGAGCTTGCTTTCCGGGAACACCAATGAAGGCGGCGCGGTGATTTTAGGATCCACTTGCGGGTCAGGACCAACAGTTGCTCCGCCGTCCTTGGAGCAGACAACTGCCTCGACAGAAATCCCAACGTTTTCTGGTCCGGCGCCGGAGGTCGCGTTTCCCCCATCGATCCGATCTGAGTTGTCTGAAGCGTTGTTCATTTCCTGCCGGCGCTGTTGTTGTGTCTAAGATTTAGCGCGGGAAAGGGCAGAAGAAAGGCGTCGATCCCAACGGCGGCTAAAGCCTTCGAGGTGACATGCGCGTTCGTCGTCGTCGCGGCTGGATTGAAGCGCCAGATATGTCGGGAACCTTACCGTGCCTTGGTCGTTCCATTCTCAATGATCAATTTAAGTCACCAAGGAGGCGGATATGCGAAAGTCCCTTCACAATATTCTGGCGGCAGGCCTCATAGCAGTAGGGGCCATTTCAGCCGTTTCATCCACGTCGTCGGCGCAATCATTAGACCTCTACATCGGCCCGGATGGGCGCCCGGACGTTCAGTTCCGCGACCGAGACCGAGACCGTCGCTACTACGACGAGGAGTACGAGCGGCCAGGGTGTAGCGAGCGGCAGGCGCTTCGCCGCGCCTCGAGACTCGGAGTTCGTGATCCGGAAATCCAGGCGGTGACGCGCCGACAAATCGTCGTTGACGGTCAACAACGTGGGCGGTTTGTGACCGTGGCATTTGCCAACCGGCCGGGCTGCCCGCGTCTGGGTTAAGCGAAATACCGCGAAACGATATCCGAGGCCGTCTGCGCGCTATTTGACTGTGCAGACGGAAGAGACTTGAGCAGCAGAGTGGGAAGGGCCCATCGTGATCGGAGGCAGTTCCCGAAGGATAAGCTGCTTCGACGCCCTCATCGCATGCGGGACTGGGAGCTGTGACCATTCCTATCGCCTATGAAACCAAGCCGGGCACGCTGGCAGCCATTCGTTCGGCTGGCAATCGCGAGCGACAAAACTATTGCAGCAGCCGCGCCCTTATCGCTTGTCCGATGATTGTCAGTTGCAGCGACGGTTCTCCACGCACCACGCTCTCTTCGACGAGATCCAATTGCTCCAGTCGCCCGACCAGCTTTTCCGACAGGCGCTTGTCACCAACAAGCCATCCGGTCCCCAGTTTTCTCTGACGGCGGAAGAACGCGATAGCTCTGAGTGCGTCCTGTTGACTGCGCGTCAGGCTTTTTGATGTGTCGACTGCGCTCGGATGTTTTGGCGAAGGGAGCATATAGCTACTCCTTTGCTGTTGCGCTGCGGATGTCGGCTCCACGCTCATAGGCCTCCTGTCGCTTGCCCAGAACGTCCTGCAGGGTTGCGATAACTGGCGCAGCACCATTTCTCGCGTTTGTCGACCGGCGGATAGCGAGCATCAACGTGTCGAGCTTCGATCGTGTTGGACCGAACCTCCGATGGAGCTGTAAAGCACGCTTGGCGCTGAGGTCATAAACCGCCGCGAATTCGTCGACGCTGTAGATCTCGCAGCATGGAGAGGGTGATTGCGATGTGTGATTCCGGGTTTCCATGGATGAGCAACGCCGGAGCTGCGCGACTGTTCCATCCGAGTTGCAGGTTCCCGGTCGCATATGATCCGACAGGCGCCCGCAATGACGTGTTCGATATGGCGCGTTCGTCGGCCGTGCAGGTGAGGGGGAGTGTGAAGGGCCGCACCCGTTTCCAAAAGGATCATCTCGCCGATGATTGTGGATGGCCGAGGCGATAATGAAAATCCTGCGTCGGACACGGCGCGCGCAAGGGTGTGTGTCAAGCCAAGTGCAGGCATTCCTCGACCGAAGGATTTCAATCCTTGGTGAATCGCAATGGATGGTTCCTGGCGATGCATAATTTCCCAACTCCAATCCGCTTTTGGAGTAGAATTATGCGGTTATCGAAATGGCTGCCGTGTTCCTGGCGCGCCGAGTTCGACGTGCAGCGCTGCAGCGGGAAGGTGAAAGCAATGCAAAGGTTTGCAATCGTTGCTCTGTCGCTTGTGACTGCGCTGACATGCGCTCCGCCGGCCAGCGCATTTCCTTTAATTTCTGCGCCGAAGATTGAGGCGCAGCAAGCTCAACCGGTTCAGTATCGCCGATATGGCGGCTATCGCGGTGGCTACTACAATGGTCATCACCATAATGGTGGCGATGATTGGGCATGGGCACTAGGGGGACTTGCAGCTGGCGCAGTTATCGGCGGCCTGTTGGCGCAACCCCGGTATTATGGTCCGAGCTACTACGAACCAGACTACTACGGTCGAAGCTACTATCGGCCGCGCTATTATGCGCCACGCTATTCGCGTCAAGTCTATTATGGCGGTGGCTCGCACACGCGCTGGTGCTATTCGCGATATCGCTCCTACAGGGCCTACGACAACTCGTTCCAGCCGTACCACGGTCCTCGACAAGTATGCGTCTCGCCGTACTATTGACCGCGCGGGCGAGTGTAGGAGGTCGTCTGGCTCATTGCGCATGAGCCGTGTCGCGCGCCCCTGTGAACCCAGGCACAGGGTCGAGCAATGGCTACATTCGGAGCCGCCCACTAGAATTTGACCGTGCCCGTCGAAAGAGAAGCACGTAGCTTGGCGTGGACCGGTACGGTCCGATAGCGCTCGATCAGATCTGTCGACGCCTTCTTGCCATGGTGACCCATCATTTCAGACATCAGGACCCGTTCGCCTTGGAACGGTTGGTACTTCACGACCGTTCCGGCCTCCACAAGACCAGGTCTGAGGACGCGACAATAAAAACCGGGTCGTGCGGCCTTGATATACCGTTTGGCAAATCCAGGATCACCCATTTTGTCGTTTAAGGTTCGACACGGCATTCGTGGCGCGGTCACCTCAAGGAGAAGCTCTCCGATCGTAAAACGATCGCCGACAGCCACGGTCCGGTTGTCGAGCCCTTCAAGGCAAAGATTTTCTCCCAAAACGCCGTGGGCGACGGGCCTGCCAAGTTCTTCTTCCCACCAGAGCCGTGTCAGGTTTCCCTCGACATAGACCGCCTGTTCCGGCCCGCCATGATATTTGCGGTTACAGACAGCGTCGCCGTCAAGACCGTCAAATCCAAACAGCATAGCGCTGCTCGTTGCATGCTTGTTTATCCCCGTCTTCATCTTCTTGCCGGGACGTGCCTCTGCTTTCCCCACGCATACTGTCATAACTCTCATTCGTCGCCCCTTAGCGGCCTGCAAACCGGTACATCGCGCGTTTATGGCAGCGCAAGCAGATTGCGATTATCAGCATCGCGAATGCCACAAGGAAAACATGTAGGGCGTTCAAGCAATTGCCAGATGTTTGTCCCACGAATCGCGACATGAGGAGAATCGAATCGCTCCGGCGGTTGCACGCGGACCGCATCTCTTGCGTGCATACGCGATGAACTGTTGGTTTCCTCGCTGTGCCCGATATTCGCCCGGCACTTCAGCGGGCGGAGACGTACTTTCTCCAGCCATGCTCGCCGCGAAACCCCAGCACTTCTCGCACCTTCCGGTTTGAGAGCAGCGTCTCGAATTCACCGAGTTCCCGCTTGAGCGGCGTGCCTGGATAGAACCGATCGATGAGTTCGCGGGTCGGCAGATCGGAAGAGGTGTCGTCGCTTGCGGCATTGAAAATCTGGAACCCCAGTCCGTCCTTTTCCACCGCGCGAAGCGTGATCTGGCCGAGGTCGCGCGCATCGATGTAGCTCCAGGCGATACGCTTGCGGAAGCCCGGGTCCGCGAACCATCCGGGAAACAATTCGTACTCATGCGGCTCGATAACGTTGCCGATGCGCAAGGCGTAGACGTCGATGCCGCTGCGCGCCGCAAAGGCTCGTGCCGTCTGTTCGTTGACAATTTTCGACAGCGCATAGCTGTCCATCGGATCGACATCGTACTCCTCGTCGAGTGGGAAGTAAGCCGGGTTGCGGGGTTCGTTAGCGAAGACGAGACCGTAGGTCGTCTCGCTGGATGCGATGACGACCTTGCGAATACCCAGTTTCACAGCCGCTTCGATGACATTGTAGGTCCCGAGCGCGTTGACTCGGAAAAGCTCGTTGTCGGGCGCGATCATGATGCGTGGGATGGCGGCAAAGTGCACGACGGCGTCGATCGGCTGCGGCCTCAAGGACAGGTCGAACTCGTGCAGCCCGGTGTAGCTCGAAAGAGCGTTAAAGACCTGCCCGCTATCAGTGATATCGGTGATGAGCGTCCTGACTTTGGGATTGTCGAGCGGACGAGTGTCGAGGTTGAGCACCTCGTGACCTCGTTCGACCAGGTATTGAACGACATGGCGACCGGCCTTGCCGCTACCGCCGGTGAAGATGATCCTCTTTGTCATTCTGCTCCTCACAGTGTGATATCTATGTGTTGTCTCTCACCGAAGCGCTCAAGCACCATAGAGTCGATGGCTCAAACAATCGGCCAGCCAAAGCCGCACGGCAAGGCGACCAACTGTGGTTTCGCGGCTGCCGATCAATAGGTTCCGATGCTGTCGATACCAGCCGCTCGCGTCAACAGGTACGGCGTTATCCTGCCCGCGCCAGCGCCGTCAAAGCGCTACGCGGGCTCGACCGGTTGCAGAAGTTCTATTCGGGCACCGACGACTGGTACCCGGATGAAACCGCTACTTTTGGATGCACGTATCGACCGTGTCTTTGGTGCATTCGTCCAGACCGGTGAACACCGGATCTTCCACCGGCTTGCCGGCGATCAGGTCCAGCATGACAGACGGCGCCTTGTAGCCCATTTCGAACGGACGCTGCCCGACGAGAGCCGTTACCAGACCTTCCCGCGCGATGGCGACCTCGTCACCGATCGTGTCGGCGGCGCCGATGACGAATTCGTTCTTGGCAATCTTTTCCGCCAGCGGCTTGAAGAGATCGCGGTATGGCTGCGGTGCGCCGAACAGCGGCCAGCCACCCATGATGCCGAAGGCGTCGAGGTCCGGGTTGGCTGCAAGAATGTCCGTCATCGCCTGGACGCCTTTGGCCCCGTCATCATTGGTGAAGACCGGGCAACCTGCGACTTCCGTCCAGCCTCCCTCGCCCTTGAGTTCCGTCAGCCCCTCCTTGCCAGTCAGCGTGTCGCGCATGCCCTGGGCCCGGCGCAGAATATTGTCTGCCCCCGGATTGCCTTCGATCGTGCAGATCTTGCCGCCACTCGGCTTGGCCTTCTTGATGTATTCACCTATCCGCGCGCCCATCAGGTAGTTGTCGGTTCCCAGATACGTCTTGCGCAGGGCGGAATCCTCCTTGGCGAGGTCGGCGTCGAGCGTCATGACCGGGATCGTCGGGTTGGCGGTCTTCAGGGTCTGAGCTATCAGTTTGGCATTCGAGGGCGAGATGGCGATTGCAGCCGTGTCGGCCTTGCCGAGCATGTCCTGTACGATCTGCGCTTCGCCGGCCTCGTCGGATGTAGATGCCGGGCCGGTGTAGAAGCACTCATACTCGGAATCCGGGTTTTCCTTGTTCCATTTCTGGCAACCCTGGTTGATCGCTTCGAAGAAGGGGTTGTCGAGGCCCTTCACGACGATGACGAGCTGCTTTTTGGCCAATGCCGGACCGGCGCAGAGCGCCAGGGCGGCAACGGCGGCCAACAATACTGTCTTTCTCATTCTTTCCTCCCGTTGAACAAGCGGACAGCGTCTGTCCGCGGCACAAATCAACCCGGATACCAGACGACACGAGGATCATTCGGCTGACGCTCGTATTGCCAGGCCGAGTCGATAAGCTTTTCGAGATCGTAATCAGGGCGCCAGCCCAAGAGGTACTTGGCCTTACTGTTATCCATCCAGTTCGAGTGGAATGCGCTGGGAACGTCGACCGAACCAAGGCCCCGGGTGCGTGCGAGGTAGCTTGCGACCTCGCCATAGTCGACAGGGCAGTCCATCGCGACATTGAAGAGTTGCCGTTCGGCACGCGGGTTGTCGATTGCCGCCAGGATCGCGGAGACTAGGTCGTTTACGTGCACGAAATTGCGTTTGAGCGGACGGCCATCCGCGTCACGCAGGAGCGGTACGGTTCCGGTTTCGGCGTATCGCCTTGCTTGCTCGGGCGCAAAAAGCGTCTTCCAGTCTGGGCCGCCAAACACATCGTCGCCGAATGACAGTGTGTGTTTGAAGTCATCCTTTTCCATAATCCACGGTGCGCGCAGGCAGCAACCGTTCGTACCGTATTGAATTGCATACTGCTCGAGCATCACTTCCTCGAGAACCTTGGACAGCGCGTAGCAACCGGGATAGGCGCTGTGCGGCGTCTTCTCGGTCACCGGGCCATCGTGGCGGTAAAAGAAATGGCCGATTGCAGCGTCTCCGCCAACGAGGATGAACTGGCTTGCGGAAGGACTGCTGCGGAACGCCTCGAGCACCCAGAACAATCCCTTGACCGTGATGTCCATGATCGCTTCGGGCGTTTCCTTGCAGGTCGCAAGGTGCACGACATGCGTGACGCCCTTCATGGCTGTTTCGACGGTGTCGCGGTCGGCGATCGTCCCGCAGATCAGTTCCACCCGCTCGGTTCGTTCGAGCTGGCGATGATGGCAGAGCGCACGGACCTGCGCCTGCGAAAAACGCGGCTGGTCAAGCAGCCTCTCGATGAGGTTGCGCCCGACCTTGCCCGTTGCACCGGTGACAAGGATAAGCATGCTCGTCTCCCACCGATGTCTAATATACAGAGCAACGTGTATTTGTCATACAAAACAAATTCTACGCAAAGGACGTCATTGACGGCTTCATAAGGATTTGCGTAAATAAACTGTCGACCGCTGGGTGAAGGCTGAGGAAGGTTCGCGCCCGTTGATGTGCCGGCGCGCTTCGGGAGGCGAGACGGCCGGTGGCGACACTCGAGATCACCAACATTTCCAAGCACTTCGGCGCCATTCAGGCGGTCAGCGACGTTTCGCTCTCGCTGGAGGCGGGGGAGGTTGTTGGCCTCATGGGAGATAACGGCGCCGGCAAGTCGACGCTGGTCAAAATGATTGCCGGGAACTTCCGTCCGAGCCAGGGAACGATGCGGCTCAACGGCAGCGAGATCGTGCTGCATCGGCCGATAGAGGCAAGGCAGCACGGCATCGAAATCGTTCACCAGGATCTGGCTCTCTGCAACAATCTTTCGGCGGCGGCCAACGTTTTCCTTGGGCGCGAACTCAGGCGCGGCTTCGGTCCTTTCCGTGTTTTGGACTATAAGGCGATGTACAGGCGCGCTGGAGAAATCTTCAGGGAGCTTCGATCGGAAACACGACCCCGCGATCTCGTCCGACAGATGTCCGGGGGGCAACGGCAGGCGGTCGCGATCGCGAGGACAATGATTTCCGAGGCGAAGATCGTTCTCATGGACGAGCCCACAGCCGCCATATCGGTGCGCCAAGTCGCCGAGGTGCTGCATCTGATCCGAGGGCTGCGCGACCGTGGCATTGCGGTCGTGCTTATCAGTCATCGTATGCCAGACGTTTTTGACGTTGCCGATCGCGTCGTGGTCATGCGGCGCGGCCGAAAGGTTGCCGACAAGCCTATTTCGCAGACATCGCCTGAGGAAGTGACGGGATTGATTACCGGCGCCATCGAAAGAGGATGAGCGCTGCAGGGCTGCATCGAGGGAATGCGTAAACGATGGCAACGACGCTCGACCAAACGATAGCTCAGAAACGGCGCACCCTGGGCGCTGCCGTCCTCGCCAACCAGACCTTCTGGGTGTTGCTCGCCGTGGTCCTGGCGTGCATCTTCCTGTCCTTCGCGACGGATTCGTTCGCAACGTCGAAGAACCTCTACAACATCACCCGCAACGCCACTTTCGTGGCGATTATTGCCCTCGGAATGACGCTGGTTATCATCACCGGCGGCATCGACCTGTCGGTAGGGTCGGTGTTGTGCCTGTGCAGCATGGTGCTCGCGGTGGTCATGCATTCCGGCTACAGTATCGAGGTCGGCATAGCCGCCTCGGTGGCGACGGCACTTCTGATCGGGGCATTCAACGGCTTGCTCATCGCTTATGTCGGGTTTCCCCCTTTCGTCGTCACTCTCGGCATGCTTTCGATTGCGCGAAGTCTGGCGATGGTCGCGTCCAACAACACTGTCGTCTTTCAGTTCGGCCCGGACCACGACAAGCTGCTCGCTCTTGGCGGGGGGGCATGGTTGTTCGGCATCGCCAACCCGGTGATCTACATGATCGCTTTGACGCTGCTGACGGGATTCGTCCTGCGGTGGACACGGCTGGGCCGCTATATCTACGCCATCGGCGGCAACGAACAGGCGGCAACTGCCACCGGTATTCCGGTGCGCCCGATCAAGGTCGGCGTCTACATGATTTCGGCCCTTTCGGCCGGCGTTGCCGGCATCGTCCAGACCGGCTGGCTCGGAGCGGTGACAACCAATATTGGCGCCGGAATGGAATTGCAGGTCATCGCGGCGACCGTGATCGGCGGTGCGAACCTAGCCGGTGGCACAGGCACGGCCCTTGGCGCATTGGTGGGTGCTGCGCTCATCGAGGTGATCCGCAACAGTCTCGGGCTGCTTGGCATCAACGCATTCTGGCAGGGAACGTTCATCGGCGGCGCGACCATCCTCGCTGTCCTTTTCGATCGCATCCGCAATTTCCGGCAATCTGAGTAGCTCAACGACCCCACGCGGCGCTGTGAAGGCGGTCGAGCCACTGCGGTCTCTTCGTGCTCTATATATACTGTCGGCCAAGTACGCCTGAGACGAAATCATCTGCGTCCGCCGGCACTTGCGCCTGCCTGTAAGCTTCCTATCTGTTGTGCCATCGTCGACATGGAGGCTCGAGATGGACCAGCTCTCAACCAATGCCGTTTCCGATCCCGAAACCGAAATCATCCCGCCGGAGCCCAATGAATGTGTCTCGGGGAACGCGATGATATGCCTGTGTTGTCAAAAGATGCGCTCGGCCTCGCGGATGGACAGCGACGGTTGTGGCATTTGTGACGAATGCCTTGCGCCATGACCGGGACGGTTTCAGAGCTGTCGCCTGACGCTCACTTTGAGTTCCAGAAAGCGCTCGAGGAGCTTCCCGAAGGATATGTGACCGGAATTTTCCAAGGTCGCACATGGTGTGCGACCATCAAGCGTTCGAACGATGGGAAACGACTGTGGCTGTACGGCGAGGAGCTGGGTGGCACGGATGTGGTCAGCTTCAACCTTTATGTGCTCGATGCCATGAGCACCCTGAAGCCATGCGAAATGTCATCGGCGAAGGTCGTCGATTTCGTGCTCGGTTTTGAACGCACCTGAATTGGCGATCTCTTTCCGGTATTAAAGCATGTCGCTCAAAAGTGAGCAGCGTTCTTGCGATAACAACATGCGTGAAAACAAGAACTTAAAGCGCGCCAGCGCATCTGAAAGATCGCGGCGCGATTTAGCTCTAGTCGTCATGCCGAGCGCATTCGGCCATGACTGTCCGGTGTGACCTTCAGGAAGCTCAGGCTGGTCTGACGTTTTCTGCCTTGGATTTGCCCGTCTTGCGGTCCTGACCAAGCTCGTAGCTGACCTTTTGCCCCTCGCGAAGCTGACCACCGCCCTCAACGCCCGACAGATGGACAAACACGTCTGCACCGCCGTTGTCAGGGGTAATGAAGCCAAAGCCTTTGTCCTGATTGAAAAACTTAACTGTACCGATTGCCATGATCTTCCTCGCCAACTGAGCGCCTACGCGCTGCCGATGGAGCTTATTCGACGCCGCCTCCTCTCGCAACCGCCCACACGCGCGGAGTGGTTTTATCTCCCAGGGCGAGATCTGCCTCACGGCTCTGTCCGCCGTGATCGAGCAGCCCCTCGGTATTTTCGACGACGTCGTCAGCGTTTTCATCGCCGTTTCAGGTTTGGCAGCGGTGTTTCGGACGGTCAGGCGTGGGCATCGGCGATGAGAGCGAGGGTGTTCGACCGGGGCTATAGCTCTTGCAGGTTCGTGGCCAGATTTTTTCCTCGTCATTGGACCAGAAACGCGCCGCTATTCGAATAGTGCCAAGCCTTGTCGACGGTGCACGTCAAGGACGCATTCACAGGCTATGTCGTGAACACCAGTGAGGACCCCGAATCTCTGGTCGTGGATCCGGAGACGCGCCGTTTTCGTCGTCGCGGGGTTGCGCCATACCAACCGAGATCTCGTCAGCCTGCCTTTGCGGGCCTACGTCTCAATCGGACACCTGGCGGCGTCAGCGGTCTTGAGGGTTCTGTCGGAAATCGGCTTTGTATCGCATTTGCATGGCTCCACGGTGCGGCAAACGCTGTTTTGTGGTCGGTCGGTTCCGCCATATACCTGCCGGCTACAACTGCTTGGGGGGCAGCTTGATCGCATTCGGTCCGATGTTGAGGCCGATCTGCAAGCTCTCGGCGATCCGCTTTGCGCGGTCGAGAAAGAAGCCAGCCGCCTCACCGGTGCAATGTTGGGAAACGGTTGCCTCGAACATTGAGAGCCAACGCTCGAAGTGTTCCGGTATAAGTTCGAGGCCTTGGTGGACGACGTGAGGCTTGCCGCCATACCGGCCCGTTCTCAGGGCAATGGACGACCAGAAGTCGACGAGCGTTGAAAGATGTAGATCCCAATGCTTGCCGATGCGCCCGTTGAAGATCGGTCCGAGCAAGGGGTCGCGACGGATACGGTCGTAGAAGTCGTGTACGATCGCCCTTATAAGGTCTTCGGATATGCTGGTTGGAAGCAGCGTCGCACCCATGGTGTTTCCATCAATGTCCTCTGATTGGGCATTCCTTAGGCCTCAAGAACGATGCTGTAAATCGGCGGCCGTGCGGCATGCTGTCATCCTGGCGACGCAGAGGTGGCCCCTGCCACACATCATGCTTGCGTCAGCGCAACGAGGGCATGCCACCGCGAGCCTAACAAGGACCAGACAGGTTTGCCAAAGTGCGTCCCTTGGGGGCGATCGAAGACAGCGAAGGGCTAAGCGTTATGATCGAGATGGAAGAGAGGGATCCGACATTTTGCGACTGCACACTTGAGATCGCCGAGCTGTTGGCCAGCATGCCGGCCACGGGCGGCGTCGGTGGATCCTTGTTCGATTTTCTTGCCGTTCGCCTGGAGACATCGCGTGACCGTCTGCAGCGGGCCGGCCCAGGCGCGAAAGAAAATGCTTTATCGGAAAGAGCAGTCAAATGCTGACATTGAAAAGCCGGCGCATTCTGCATGTCGAACGCGATGCCACTGGCGATTTCTCTGTGCCAGCGGCAACGATGTCGTCGGCGCTGCGTCTTCCCCCAACGGAACTGAGGAACCGCCTCAGCCGCGGCGAAGTCAGGAGCCAGGTTGAGATCGGTCAGGGGGAGCACGCTGGAACATTCAGGCTGACGCTGCGATGCGGCGGTCGCGTCTGGACGGCGACCGTAGCGGTCGACGGCACCGTGATCGACGAAGCCTTCTCGTTTGATCGCGAGAGGCTGGCCAACTGGCGCCGCCGCCACCGCAGTGCCAGTTAGGGTCCTACAGTGGTTCAGATCATCGGCTGCTGCGATCTCTCCGGACAGAAGTTGCGTTCGACAAGGCACGATCAGGCAATATGGCTCAGGTTCTCAACCGATCAGCGGGTCACTGCTTTGTCTCTCTGCTTCTACCTGCAGCTGGCCGGACGGTTGGTTTCGACCGTCTGACCGCCGGGCGGAGAATGGATGTTATTCGAGCATTGGCCGCATGTTCGTAAAGGCGCTCGTCTCTCGGTCATGATCGCGTCCATGGCAATGTCCGTACCATTGCGGACGGATCATCTCGATCTTCTGCAGTTACAAGCCCACCCCGATCTCAAGAGGTCTTGGTTTGAGACCGGCGAGGGTACCCCGGCCCTTGCCCAGGCGGAGATCGTCTCCGTCGAACCCTATCACAGGTGCGATCACGATCGATCGTTGGATGTCCCGTCCGGCAGCCGGTACGGGTATGCGCCCACGCCCCCTTCCAGCGGCTCACCTTGACGCCACAACCGCTTCCTCAGCTGTCCAAACGCAACTTCCAGATCGGGTGTGAGGCCGGCACGGTACCGGAAATCAGGCAGTTCACGGTGCTGACGGGAAGTGCAACCTATGCCTCCCTTTGCCAAACGGTGGGCAAATGCCATAGGCGCGTCCCAAGATAGGGTGCTTGTCAGTCACATCAATAAAGCTGTTATACAGATTTGACAATCAGACTGGTATCTGTCTAAGTATGCGTAATACAGGGCGGCGCGGGACGCCGTCCATTTTCGCATACCGGAGGAACAATGATCATCACCGACGTCGAGGTGCGGGTCTTCCGCACGACCACGCGCCGCCATTCAGACAGTGCTGGTCACGCACACCCAGGCCCGCCGCATCAGGTGGAGCAGGCAATGCTGACCGTGCGCACGGAAGATGGCCATGAGGGTCACTCCTTCACCGCGCCCGAAATTGTTCGTCCGCATCTTATCGACAAGTTCGTCAAGAAGGTTCTCGTCGGGGAGGACCACCGGGATCGCGAGCGTCTGTGGCAGGATCTCGCCCATTGGCAGCGCGGCTCCGCCGCACAGCTCACCGACCGTACGTTGGCCGTCGTCGACTGCGCGTTGTGGGACCTCGCAGGCAGAACACTCGATCAACCTGTATACAAGTTGATCGGCGGCTACCGCGACAAGGTTTTGGCCTACGGCTCCATCATGTGTGGTGACGAGTTGGAAGGGGGGCTGGCAACGCCGGAGGACTACGGCCGGTTCGCCGAGACGTTGGTCGAGCGCGGCTACAAGGGCATCAAGCTGCACACCTGGATGCCGCCGGTCAGTTGGGCACCTGACGTGAAGATGGATCTCAAGGCCTGTGCCGCCGTGCGCGAAGCCGTGGGCCCGAATATCCGCCTGATGATCGATGCCTTCCACTGGTATTCCCGCACCGACGCGCTCGAACTCGGGCGGGGCCTTGAAAAGCTCGGCTTCGACTGGATCGAGGAGCCGATGGACGAGCAATCGCTCTCTTCCTACAAGTGGCTTGCCGACAATCTCGACATTCCTGTTGTCGGTCCGGAAAGTGCCGCCGGCAAGCACTGGCATCGCGCCGAGTGGATCAAGGCCGGCGCCTGCGACATCCTGCGCACCGGCGTCAACGACGTCGGCGGCATTACCCCCGCGCTGAAGACCATGCATCTGGCCGAGGCCTTCGGCATGGAATGCGAGGTGCATGGCAACACCGCGATGAACCTGCATGTGGTGGCAGCCACGAAGAACTGCCGCTGGTACGAGCGCGGCCTGTTGCACCCGTTCCTCGAATATGACGACGGCCACGACTATCTGAAGTCGCTTTCCGACCCGATGGATCGGGACGGATATGTCCACGTGCCGGATCGGCCGGGGCTCGGCGAGGACATTGACTTCGATTTCATCGAGAACAACCGCGTACGGTGACGAGCGAGAGGATTGGCCAATGAAGACCGTTCTTGCCTTTGGCGACAGTCTGACATGGGGTGCGGATCCGGCAACTGGTCTTCGCCATCCGCCCGAGAGCCGCTGGCCGGACGTTCTCGATCGGGAACTTGGCGGCGCGGCAAAGATCATAGCGGAAGGGCTCGGCGGGCGCACCACCTGCTACGACGACCATGCCGGCCCAGCCTGTCGCAATGGCGCCAAGGCGCTGGAGGTAGCGCTTGCCAGCCACATGCCGCTCGACCTGGTGATCGTCATGCTTGGCACCAACGACATCAAGCCGGTGCATGGCGGACGCGCGGAAGGCGCCGTTTCGGGCATGCGCCGTCTGGCACAGATCGTAGATACCTTTCCTTACAAGCCGAGCGGAGCGAAGCCGAAGTTCTTGATCGTCGCACCGCCGCCATGTTCCGCCGGCCCAGGCGGGCAGCCGGCAGCCGGGCGAAGCGTGGCAGAATCCGAACGACTTTCCACGCTTTACAGCACGCTCGCCAGCGAGCTCGGCCACGCGTTCTTCGATGCCGGCGCGGTCGCGCGCGGATCCGAGATCGATGGCGTGCATCTGGACGCCGCCGCGACTGCGGCCATCGGACGGGCACTCGCAGCCCCCGTCGGTGCAATTCTAGCCTGATCCGTTTCAACGCCTGCGGAGGAGCAGGCGGGCGGGTCGTGAAACTGGTAGGCCGAAATCCGAAAGGGATGGCCGTCAAAGGAGGAAACATGAGACACTTTCTTGTAACAGCCGCGCTTGGCGCGCTTCTCGCCACGGCCGCGCCGATCGGCGTGCTGGCCGAGACACCGGCCGACCAGCTGGTCGTCGCCACGACCATGAGCAACATTCTGACGCTCGACCCCGCCGCCATCACCGGCCGCGAGACCGTGCAGGTGCTCAACAACATCTACGACACGCTGGTCGTCCTTTCGCCGCAGGATCGTAGCGTCCAACCGCGGCTTGCCGAGCGCTGGGAAATTGCCGACGATCGCAAGTCGATCCGGTTTCACCTGCGTGGCGATGCGAAATTTGCCTCCGGCAATCCCGTCACCGCCGGCGATGTGGCCTGGAGCCTGAAGCGTCTTCTCGCCCGCAACCTGGCGCAGTCGTCCTTCCTCAAGACCCGTGGTTTCACGCTTGAGGATGCCGACAAGGCTTTCGTTGCCGAAGACGACCACACCTTCGTGATCAACCTGGCGAAGCCCGATGACCCGAACCTGCTCTTGATGATCCTCGCGCAGAACGGTCCCGGCTCCATTCTCGACAGCAAGACGGCGCTCGAGAACGAGAAGGACGGCGATCTCGGCGCAGCATGGTTGACGCTGAATTCGGCGGGCTCCGGTCCTTTCACGCTCACCCAATGGAAGTCGAACGAATACATCATCCTGACCCGCAACGACGACTATTGGGGCGAAAAGGCCGCGATGAAGCGCGTTCTGATGCGACATCTGCCGGAATCCCAGTCCCAGCGGCTGCTGCTGGAAAAAGGCGACATAGACGTTGCCTATTCCCTCCAGGCTCCGGATCTCAAGTCACTGGAGGCCGACAAGGCGATTACCATCGCGTCGACGCCGGGTTCGGGATTCTACTATCTGAGCGTCTCGATGAAAGACGAACGCTTCGCCAACAAGAAGGTACGCGAGGCGCTGCGCTACCTCATCGACTACGAGGGCCTCGACAAGGCCGTCATGCCCTATTACGGCAAGTTGCATCAGCGGCCGCTGTCGACCGGCGTTATCGGCGCACTGGTGGATCAAGGCTACAAGCTGGACGTGGCGAAGGCCAAGACCCTGCTCGCCGAAGCCGGCTACCCCGACGGTTTCAAGACCACGCTCCGGGTTCTCTCAGAAGACCCGTTCATGAAGGCGGCGACCGCCATCCAGAATACGCTGGCGCAGGCGGGGATCGAGGCCGAGCTCATCAGCGGTTCTGGCGACCAGATCTACGGCGCCATGCGCGAACGAAACTTCGAACTTCTGCTTGGTCGCGGCGGCGGCGGTCAACAACCGCATCCGGACAACAACCTGCGTTCCATCGCCTATAATCCCGATAACTCCGACGATGCGAAGCTGACGAACTACCAGAGCTGGCGCACCAGCTTCTACGACGAAAAACTGAACAAGCTGATCGAGGAAGCACTGGTCGAGCGCGACCCAGCCAAACAGGCCAAGCTCTATGAAGGCGTGCAGGCCTACATGGACGAGATCGTCATGTCGATCCAGCCATTCTCGGAGGTGGTCGATACGGCCGCGTTCCGTAGCGATGTGAAGGGAATGATCGTCAGCCCCTGGCTTTCCCGCTTCGAGGGTGTTGCCAAGGAGCGCTGATCCTTTCTGTTTTTCTCGGCGAGTTCGGAAAAAGGCGCGTGGCAACACGTGCCTTTTTCACGTTCGTCGGACCAGAACCGCGTCGGCGACCCGAACCGGCACCTCATCGGCAAACGCGAAAACATGGATCTCTGCCGTGATGAGCGAGAGCGAGCATGTGCAAGGAGCGCCGTTGCCCGCGGGTCTCTGGGATCACGTCCAATCCCCAGGGGGCAATGAACGGCGCGCCGAATGCACGTTGGGCGTCACTCTGTCCACGTGCGACAGGTCGACCTGAGTAGGACAGACGCTGAAGGCGGGCCAATCGGTGCGCGCTACGCCGAGAGGACTTTGAGTTTGTGCGCACATCGTGCTGGGGCACAGTCCCGCGCAGTCGAGCGTTCTGATCAAAGGGATCCGCAACGCATTAAAGGCAGACGGCTTGCAAGATTTCGTCGCAAGGCACTACGGCGCAGACACCAGTGATAGCCTTCGTTTGTGGTTAGGGGAGGGCTGCCGGATCCGGCCGTGCGCGGAGGTCTCAGCCTTGCTGATAGCGACAAGGTTGCAGCACACGTGAACGCGTCCGATGACTTCCCGCATCAGTGAAAGTTCCGCTGGATCGCCCCCGACGTCAAAAGGCGCCCTTGAGCTTCAAGGGCGCCTTGTCGGGATTATTGGAGCTGAAACGGCGTGAGGTCGATCAATGTGCGCTTTCGTATTCAAGCGAAGCGCCGATAAGTTCCCGTGCGTAAGGGTGGGTAGCGCCGTTTACGGGGATCGCTTCGCGTGGCAGCACTTCGGTGATCTCCCCGTGCAGCATGACCGCGAACCGGTCGCACATGTGGTCGACCACGGCCAGATCGTGCGTCACCATGATGTAGGTGAAGCCGCGCTCTTCGCGCAGACGCTGGAGCAGGTTAAGGATTTCAGCCTGCACTGACACATCGAGTGCTGACGTCGGCTCGTCGAGAAGCAGGAGCGAAGGCTCGAGGATCAACGCCCGGGCGATGGCCACCCGCTGCCGTTGGCCACCGGAAAGCTGGTGCGGAAAGCGATCGAGGAACGAAACGGGCAGGCCGACATCGGTGATCGCCTTGCGCATGCGCTCCTCTCGGTCGCCGAGACGATGGATCACCAAGGGTTCGTTGAGCACGGTGCGCACTGACTGGCGCGGGTGCAGCGAGCCATAGGGATCCTGGAACACCATCTGAAGCGTGCGGCAGCGCTCGATCAGCGGCATCTCGCGAACCGACTTGCCGTTGATGAGAATGTCGCCCGTCCAGATATCGGTCAGCATCGAGATGCAGCGCAAAACCGTGGACTTGCCCGAGCCGCTTTCGCCGACGAGCCCGAAACATTCGCCGGGGGCGACGGAAAAGCTGACGCTCGGCAGGACCCTGACTGCGGCAGGGCCTGCGCCGAAGGTGATCGACACATCGCGAGTTTCGACGGAAACGGACATCAGGCTTTCTCCTCCAGCCATTCGGGTTGGCGGTCGAGCACGGCGAGGGGCGCACGCCCGCCACCGATCCGCGGTTGGGCCGCCAACAGGCCGCGCGTATAGGGGTGTTCAGCCCTGTCGAGATCGCGGGCGGCGAGCGTTTCGACAACGCGGCCGGCATACATGATGAGAACGCGGTCGCAGAAATTGCGCACGAGGTTCAGGTCGTGACTGATCATGATCAGGCCGATGCCGCGGTCGCGCACCAGGCTGTCGAGGATGTTCAACACCTGAAGCCGGACCGTCACGTCGAGCGCGGAGGTGGGCTCATCTGCGATAACCAGGTCCGGGTCGGCCAAAAGCATCATGGCGATCATCACACGCTGGCCCATGCCACCGGATATTTCATGAGGGTACTGGTCATAGACCCGTTTCGGGTCACGGATCTTGACTGCCTCCAGCATGGTCAGCGCCTTGTCACGCGCCTCTGCCTTCGAGCACTTGAAGTGGCGTAGATAGGTCTCGGCCACCTGGTCGCCGACGCGCCGGATCGGGTTGAGCGAGAATTTTGGATCCTGAAGGATCATCGACATGCGCCGGCCGCGGACTTTCAGCATTTCTCGTTCCGAAAGCGTCAGGAGATCGAGGTCTCCAAAGCGCAGCTTGTCGGCGGTGATCGTGGCGCCTGGCAGAAGACGCAGCAGGGCACGACCGACGGTCGACTTGCCGGAGCCGGATTCACCGACGATACCCAGCCGTTCCCGGCCAAGTGTGAAGGAGACCCCACGTACGGCTTCGGTCGATGCGCCGCCGTAGCGGATACGGAGATTGTCGACCTCGAGAATGGGCTTTTCCATCGCGGTTATCTCCGGTTCATCTGCTTGGGGTCGAGTGCATCGCGCAGTCCATCGCCGAGCAGGTTGAAAGCGAGGCTGACAGAGAGGATTGAGATGCCCGGAAAGGTGACAAGCCACCAACTGTCCAGCATGTACCGGCGACCGGTCGCGATCATGGCGCCCCATTCTGGCAGCGGCGGCTGGGCTCCGAGGCCCAGGAAGCCCAGGCCGGCAGCCGTGAGGATGACGGTCGCCATGTTGAGGGTCAGGCGGATGAGGACGGAAGGCAGGCACATGGGCATGATCGACTTGACGATGATGCGCGCCGGCGATGCCCCCTGCAGCCTGGCAGCGGAGATATAGTCCGCCTTTCGGAAGGTCATTGCCTCTGCCCGCGCCAGTCGTGCGATCGGCGGCCAGGAGGTGAGCGCGATGGCGATGATGGCGTTGTTGAGACTTGGACCCAGCGCAGCGACGAAGGCGAGCGAGAGAATGAGCCCCGGAAACGACAGGAAAATGTCGGTGATTCGCATCATCACCGTATCGACCTTGCCGCCGAGATAGCCGGCGGTCGTGCCGATGATGAGGCCGATCGGCCCGACGACGATCGACACCAGGAAGATGATCGTCAGCGTGATGCGAGCGCCCCAGACAAGGCGGCTGAAGATGTCGCGGCCAAGCTCGTCGGTACCGAAGAGGTGCCCGTTGCCCGGCGCCTGCAGCGTCAGGGCAAGATCCTGCGCATAGGGATCGTGCGTGGCAATCAGCGGCGCGAAGGCGGCAACCAGGATGAGCAGCGTCAGCACGGCGAGGCCGAAGGCTGACGTCGGGCTCTTCAGGAGAAACAGCACGATGTTCTTCAACGCAAGCAATGGCGCCGGCAGGCGGAAGGTGGATGCGGTGCGGGTAGACATCAGCGTGTCCTTGGATCGAAGATACGATAAAGAACATCGGACAGAAGATTGAGCCCGATGAAGATGACGCCGACGATCAGCACGCAGGTCATCACGGCATTCATGTCGCCGGTAATGAGATTGTTGGTGAGGTACTGGCCAAACCCCGGCCAGGCAAAGACGGTCTCGATCAGGACGGCGCCTTCGAGCAGCGATCCGTAGGCGAGCGCGATGATGGTCACGAGCTGAACACGGATGTTGATGAAGGCGTGCTGCCATATCGTCTGATTTCGCGACAACCCCTTCACTCTGGCCGTCGTGACGTACTCCTGGCCAAGCTGATCGAGCATGAAGCTTCGGGTCATACGGGTGATGTAGGCGGAAGAGGAATAGCCAAGCAGGGCTGCCGGCAGGATGATGTGGTTCACCGCCGACCAGAACACATCCATTTCACCGGCGATCAGGCTGTCGATCAGCAGGAAACCGGTGCGTTCCTCCACGAGACCAATGTAGAACTGGTCCATACGTCCGCTTCCGCCGACCAGCCCGAGATGAGCATAGAAGACGATGAGGGCGATCATGCCCGTCCAGAAAATCGGCATCGAATGGCCGAAAAGGCTGAAGACACGCACGACATGGTCTGGCCAGCGGTCCTTGTTGACGGCGGCGAAGACACCGAGCGGCACGCCGAGGCCGGCGCCGATAAGGATGGCGAAGGTGGCGAGTTCTATGGTCGCCGGCATGACATGCAGGATGTCCTGGATAACCGGTCGGCCGGTCCGGATGGAGGTTCCGAAGTTGCCCGTGAAGACGTCGCCGAGGTAATAGAAGAACTGTTCCCAAAGCGGACGATCAAGGCCCAGCGAGCGGTACACCTGCTCATAGGTCTCACGGGTCGCATCCTCGCCAACGATGGCGCGCACGGGATCGGCGGGCATCAGCCGGCCGATGAAAAAAGTCAGGAGCAGCAGGCCGAGCAGGGTGACCGCAATGGTCCCGACCTGCCCGGCCGCGCCGTAGAAGCGTATGCGACGATGTGACATAATTCCTCCGTTTGTCATTCGCCAGACGGTGAGGCGGTACAGGCTCCTATCCTGTATGACAACTTAAGAAAACCTGTCACAGGTTGTTGGTGCTGTCAAGCCATTCCGCTCAGAGGAAGTCATCCCGCCTTGGCGTGAAGCAGTCGATAAGCTCTCCTGCCTCAAGGCATTGGCAGCCGTGTTCGGTGTTTCCGGGAATGACGAGACTATCGCCGGCCTTCAACTCATAAGGAACGCCATCGCGGAAAAAGCGAAAGCGGCCGCGTGCGACATAGGTGGATTGCACGTGCGGATGGCTATGCAGGCGGCCTTGGGCACCGCTTTCGAAGCGGAAGGACACGACCATGATCTCTGGTGAGTGGGACAACACTTGCCGGGTGATGCCGGTGTCGGTCGGGGTTGCGGGAAAGACGGGAAGGGACATGGAGGCCTCGCTGATGATGTGTGACATCATCAGCATACATGTACTTACATCTGTATGACAAGCTAGGACAGGTTTATATCTTCCGGCGACAAGGTGCGTGAACGCAGCAGGATCTTGTAGCGATCAAGACTGCCGCGAAGATGGGCGCGCATCCGCTCGCGTGCTGTCTCGGCATTGCCCTCGATGATGGCATCGACGATCAGGCCGTGTTCCTCCTGAAGGTGGAGGTTGTAGTCCTTCGGGCGCGCGCCGGGTGCGGAGCCCTGCAGTTCGCCGCGCGGGATGATGCCGGATCGGATCAACTGGAGAAATTCCGGGAACCGGCGATTTTGCGTGGCCTCGGCGATGGCGAGATGCAACTCGAAATCCGCATCTCGGGTAGGGCTGCCAGTCGCCAGGCATTCGCCAACGTGATGGTGTGCCTCGAGAATGGCTTCGATCTGTGCTGCGGAACGGCGTGACGCGGCGAGTCCCGCCGATTCCACCTCGAAGACCGTCCTCAGTTCCAGAAGCTCGATCACCGAAGAAATCCGTTCGGTGGTCAGGTCCTTGAATGGCTGTTTCTTGCCCTCTGAGGTCTCGAGCGCGAAGATGCCCGCACCCTTGCGTGCCTCCACCAGGCCGTCGGCTCGAAGGATGGCGATCGCCTCGCGCACCACGGTGCGGCTGACGGAATACTCACGGGTCAGCGCGCTTTCGCTCGGAAGCCGGTCGCCGGGTTTGAATACGCCATCCGTCAACTCGCGACGCAGGTCGGTGCTGATCTTCGCGGCCAGCGACGTGCCTCTGGCGTGATTGTTCTCGGCTTCCATTTCTGCTGCACCTGCATTGAACCTGTCTGGCATGTTATCGGTTATCTGTCCGAATGCAAGTGCAGGATGTTTGCGCCGATGCTCAGCGGGGCGTTCGCAGCATGGAGCGGTAGCGCATCTGGCTGTTTTTCAGGTGAGCGCGCATCGCGGCGCGAGCCGCCGTCTCATCACCATCCTGAATCGCGATGAGAATCGCTTCGTGTTCATCGACGAGCCGCTCGATGTCAGCCGGGGGCAGTGTCGTCTCTTCACCGTTCTCGGTGACAGCCCGCCGGGGAATGAGCGTCGGGCCGAGCATTTGCAGGAATTCGCCGAACCGGGGATTATTGGTCGCCTGGGCAATTGCGAGGTGGAAGGCGAAATCGGCCTCGGCGCTGGGCCGGCCCTCGGCCGAACTTGTGCGGAAGGCATCGAGCGCCTCCACGATCTTTTCCTCCTGCCCTGGGGAGCGCCGCAGCGCGGCAAGGCCGGCGGCATCGCCTTCCACGGCCGTACGCAGTTCGAGCATCTCGATCAGCGACGACACGCGGGCGAGGTCTACATTCTGAAATGGACGGCGTTCGGCCAGGGCAGGATCAAGAACAAAGACGCCTGCGCCCTGGCGCGGTTCCACCAGCCCATCGGAACGAAGGGCCGCGATCGCCTCGCGCACCACCGTGCGGCTCACTCCGAACTCTTGCGTCAGTTGGGCTTCTGAGGGCAGCCGGTCGCCTGGCCTGTGGTGCCCCTTGGAAATGCGGACGCGAAGCGCATCCGCAACCTTGACCACCAGCGTCGTGGTTTGCAGGGGCGCTGTATCTTGGGCTGTCGCTTTCGTCATACACTTAGCCATTCGATGCAAGAGTCGGTCATCCGCTGTTGGTTGTGGATACGCCATTGCCAGGCAATGGCGCAATCCGTGCTAACTCGATTTGAGGTCCTCGCACTGCAGCGCCTCGGGAATGTTCTGATAGGAGACCGGCCTCAGGAACCTTCGGATAGACAGGGTCCCGACGGATGTGGCGCCGAAGTTGGTGGATGCGGGGTATGGGCCGCCGTGCACCATGGCGTCGCAGACTTCGACCCCTGTCGGGTAGCCGTTTGCAAGCACGCGACCTGCCTTGCGCTCAAGGATGGGCAGCAGTCTGAGCGCCATTGGCGTGTCGGCCTCATCTAGATGCAGCGTGGCAGTGAGTTGACCAGCAAAGCTCCTTGCCACCGCAAGCATCTCCTCGATCGTCTCGACGGTAACGATAAGGCCGAGGGGGCCGAACACCTCTTCGGCGAGCGCGTGGTTGGAGAGCCAGTCCTTGGCGCAAACCCGGAAAAGGTAGGGCGTGGCGTGGCGAAGATCGCAGGAGGTGGCAAGGACCTCGCGAACACCGGCACCCGCTGCGATGCGCACGCGTCCCTCGCGATATGCCTCCGCCATGCCACTTGTCAGCATGACCTGCGGACCGACGTCGCCAAGGACGCCGCGAGTCGCCTCGGCGAATGCGTCGGCGTGGCCGGATAGGATCACGGCGATGCCGGGATTGGTGCAGAACTGGCCGGCTCCCATCGTCAGCGAACCTGCCCAGCCTCGTGCGATCTCGGCGCCGCGGGCCTTCGCCGCTTCCGGCAAGATGAACATCGGGTTCACCGAACCGAGTTCGCCGAAGAAGGGAATGGGTTCGGGGCGTGAAACGCAGAGATCGAAAAGCGCACGGCCGCCGGCCAGAGAACCGGTAAAGCCGACCGCCTTGATGAGCGGGTGCGTGACGAGCGCCGTGCCGACATCGCGGCGGCCGCCCTGGATCAGCGAGAACACGCCCGGGTGCAGCCCGTGTTTCCTGATAGCCGCATCGGCTGCTTCCGCCACGATTTCGCTGGTGCCCGGGTGGGCCGAGTGACCCTTGACGATGACCGGGCAGCCGGCAGCAAGCGCGGAGGCGGTGTCGCCGCCCATGGTCGAAAAGGCGAGCGGAAAGTTGGACGCGCCGAAGACGGCGACGGGACCGATGGGGCGCTGCAGGAGGCGAATATCGGGCCGGGGCAGGGGTGTGCGGTTCGGTAGTGCCTCGTCATGACGGCGGTCGAGGTATTCGCCCTTGCGTATGTGGGACGCAAACAGGCGCAATTGCCCGGTCGTGCGGCCGCGTTCGCCTTCGAGCCGGCCGGCCGGCAAACCGGTCTCCGAAGTCCCGATTTCGGTAATTTCGGCGCCACGGGCTTCGATCTCGTCGGCAATGGCGTCGAGGAAGGCGGCGCGTGTCTCGCGTGAAGAATAGCCATAGGACCAGAAGGCATCCTCGGCGGCTTCAGCCGCCTTGTTCACCAGATCGACCGTGCCGACGGAAAAATCGAAGGCATCGCCGTGGGCGGGTTCGCTGCGGAACGTAGGCTGCGTTGCGAGCCATTCGCCCGCAACCAGATGCTTGCCATGCGGCACATATGCCATTTCTCTACTCCTTGAAGATCGGATTGCTGACGAAGCCGCCACCCTGAAAACGGAGCATCGGGTCGCTCGGGTGTGGCTTCTGCGTGTGTCTGGCAATGCGCGTCCGATGGGTCTCCGCATTGTCTTTTGGCTTCCAGCGTCAGCAGGAAAGATGTTGCTGGGCGCTCCGACCCGAGCGCAGCGAAGTGCGTTTGATCCTGACGAATTGCCGGCTTTCCAGCCGTGGCTCCGCGCCCACGGTCCGATGATCGCCTTACCCCGAACATTTTCGCGTCGCTTCAGCGGACATCTTGACCTCGACAAACATATCATACAATAACGGTAACATATATGATATGTAGTCTACAACATGATGGAGGAAATTAATGCTGACCGTCGAAACAAGGCAGGCCGTTAATCCGGAATACGCCAAAACGCTCGATACGTCGGGGCTTCGCAAGCATTTCCTGGCGCAGGAGATGTTTAAAACCGGAGAAATCCGGCTGATCTACACGCACTATGACCGCTTCGTTATCGGAGGGGCAGTGCCCGGCGAAAAGCCGCTTGCGCTGGACAAGGTGGAGGAAACAAAGACCCCGTCATTCCTCGATCGTCGTGAGATGGGCATCGTCAACATCGGCGAGACCGGAACGGTGGCGGCCGGTGGGCAGGTCTACACGTTGAACCGCGGCGATGTGCTCTATCTCGGTGCTGGCACGGGAAGCGTGACCTTTGCGGGCGGTGGCCGTTTCTACATCACGTCCTGCCCCGCCCACCGCAGCCTGCCGGCGCGCCTTATCACTGCTTCCGAAAGCAAGGAGGTGAAAATGGGCGCGTCGGAAACCTCCAACAAGCGCACCATCAACCAGTTCATCCACCCGCTGGTGATGGAGAGTTGCCAGCTGGTTCTTGGTTACACGACACTGGAGGACGGCTCCGTCTGGAACACCATCCCCTCGCATATCCATGACCGGCGCATGGAGGCCTATCTCTATTTCGGCATGGATGAGAAGTCCCGGGTACTCCATCTGATGGGCGAGCCGCAGGAGACCCGCCACCTGTTCATTTCGAACGAGGAGGGTGCCCTGTCTCCGCCCTGGTCCATCCATTCCGGCGCGGGTATCGGCTCCTACACCTTCATCTGGGCCATGGCCGGCGACAATGTCGACTACACAGACATGGACTTTATTCAGCCGGAGGATCTCAAATGAGCAATTCCTTTTCGCTTGAAGGACGCAAAGCTCTGGTCACAGGCTCTAACACGGGCCTCGGTCAAGCGATTGCCGTCGGGCTCGCTGCTGCAGGGGCGGAGGTTCTGTGCGCTGCGCGTCGTGCGCCCGACGAGACGCTGGATCTGATCACCAAGGCCGGTGGCAAGGCTGGTGGCCTTTCCCTCGATTTTGCCGATCCCATGGCCGCGCGAGACATATTCCAGGATCAGGGTATCGACATCCTGGTCAACAACGCCGGCATCATTCGGCGCGCTGACGCGGTCGACTTTACCGAGGACGACTGGGATGCGGTGATGGATGTAAACCTGAAGGCACTCTTCTTCACGACCCAGGCGTTCGCAAAGGAGTTGCTGGCCAAAGGTCGCCTGGGAAAAGTGGTCAATATTGCATCGCTGCTTTCGTTCCAGGGCGGGATCCGCGTCCCGTCCTACACAGCGGCGAAACACGGCGTCGCCGGCCTCACCAAGCTGCTTGCAAATGAATGGGCGGCCAAGGGCATCAATGTCAACGCGGTCGCGCCCGGCTATATCGAAACCAACAACACTGAAGCACTTCGTGCCGACGCCGGCCGCAACAAGGCCATCCTCGAGCGTATTCCGGCCAATCGATGGGGTCGACCAGAGGACGTCGCCGGTGCAGCGGTCTTCCTGTCTTCGGCAGCAGCGGACTACGTTCACGGTGCTATTCTCAACGTGGACGGTGGATGGCTGGCGCGCTGATCGCCTACTCACTATAGTTATCATATAACTTGTATGATAACTTATTGACAGATGTAGTATGTGTGGCTAAGTGTGCATCTGAAGCACGCACAGAGGAAAACATCCATGAATCCTGAACAAATCAAGGCTGCACTCGGCTCCGGCCTTCTCTCCTTCCCGGTCACGCATTTCGACGCTGAAGGGCGCTTTGCACCTGAGAGCTACAAGGCCCACGTCGAATGGCTTGCCGGCTATAAGGCTCCGGTGCTTTTCGCGGCAGGGGGGACCGGGGAATTCTTCTCGCTGAAGCCTGATGAAATCCCGGGCGTGGTGGCGGCGGCCAAGGAAGCGGCAGGCGAAACAGCTATCGTGTCGGGTTGTGGCTATGGCACCGATATCGCCGTCGATATCGCCCGCTCGGTCGAGAAGGTCGGTGCAGATGGCATCCTGCTTTTGCCGCACTACCTGATCGACGCGCCGCAGGACGGTCTCTATGCTCATATCAAGAAGGTCTGCCAGGCGGTGGGCATCGGCGTCATGGTCTATAACCGTGACAACTCGGTGCTGCAGGTCGATACGCTTGCCCGGCTTTGCGACGAATGCCCGAACCTGATCGGCTTCAAGGACGGCACGGGCGACATAGGCCTGCTGCGCCAGGTCACCGCAAAGATGGGTGATCGCCTGATGTATCTGGGCGGCATGCCCACGGCCGAGATCTTCGCCGAGGCCTATCTCGGTGCCGGCGTGACCACCTATTCGTCGGCGGTGTTCAACTTCGTGCCGGGCCTTGCCAACGAGTTTTACGTCGCACTTCGCGCCGGCGACCGCCCCACCTGCGAGCGCATTCTGCTGGATTTCTTCTACCCGTTCATGGCGATCCGCAATCGGGTCAAAGGCTACGCCGTCTCGGCAATCAAGGCGGGTGTTCGGCTGCAGGGCTTCGATGCCGGCCCGGTGCGCGCGCCGCTTGTAGATCTGACCGATGAGGAGCTCCTGATGCTCGACAATCTCATCGGTGCACACAAGCGCAAGGCCTGACACGCCGCACCCGGAGGAACTCGATGAAGATCACCGCCGTTCGCACGCATCTCCTGGAGCATCGGCTCGGCACGCCGTTCGAAAGCGCCTCCATGCGCTTTGACCGGCGCGCCCATGTCCTGGTGGAGATCGAATGCGATGACGGAACGACCGGTTGGGGCGAATGTCTCGGCCCGGCCAGGCCCAATGCGGCGGTGGTCGCAGCCTATTCCAGCTGGCTGATCGGTCAGGACCCGCGACAGACCGAGAAGATCTGGGCGGTGCTCTACAACGCACTGCGTGATCAGGGACAACGCGGTCTGACCATCACCGCGCTGTCGGGCATCGACATTGCGCTCTGGGACATCAAGGGCAAGCACTATGGTGCCTCGGTCTCCGTGCTTCTTGGCGGTCGCTGGCGCGAAAGCGTGCGCGCCTATGCGACCGGTAGCTTCAAGCGCGACAGCGTCGACCGGATATCCGACAACGCCAATGAGATGGCGGAGCGACGCGCACAGGGGTTCCACGCCTGCAAGATCAAGATCGGCTTCGGCGTCGACGAGGACCTGGGCGTCATACGCGCAGTGCGCGAGGCGATAGGCGCCGACATGCGGCTGATGATCGACGCCAACCATGGCTACACAGTCACCGAAGCCATCCGGCTCGGAAAGGCGGCGGCGGAATACGACGTCGACTGGTTCGAAGAGCCGGTCGTGCCCGAGCAGCTCTCCGCCTACCGGGATGTCCGTGTTGGTCAGCCCATTCCGGTCGCCGGCGGCGAGACCTGGCATACGCGCTACGGCATGTGGTCCGCGCTCGAGAACCGCGCGGTTGACATTCTCCAGCCGGACCTTTGCGGCTGCGGCGGCTTTTCCGAGGCACAGAAGATTGCGAGCCTTGCGACGCTTCATGGCGTTCGTATCGTGCCGCATGTCTGGGGAACGGGCGTGCAGATCGCCGCCGCCCTGCAATTCATGGCGGCGATGGTGCCTGATCCGGTCCGCGCCAATCCGGTCGAGCCGATCATGGAGTTCGATCGCACGGAAAACCCGTTCCGTCAGGCAGTGTTGAAGACGCCACTCGAAGCCGTCAACGGCGTGGTCGCCATTCCGGACGGGCCTGGTCTCGGGATCGAGGTCAATCGCAGTGCGCTCGTGGAATTCAAGATGCCGGAAACCTGACGAAGGTCGCGTCCCACGGCAGGCCCTGGGACAGTTTGCTATGCCCCCATCCGCACTTGCTGTTTTGAAATTGCGAAGTCGATGCGACCATAGATCGTTCTACACCCGTTGCTTCTGCATTGCGCGGGCCGTGGCAAGACGGATTTCCTGTTCCGGCTCGTCCAGCTGCAGCAAGCCGCCGTGTCGGCTCTGGTGAACCTTGTTCATATGCCCGCGGGGGCTGAGGCCAAGCGTGCGCTTGAACATGCGCGAGAAATAATAGGGGTCGGCATAGCCGACTTCCGCAGCCGCGGCGGCAACCGAAAGCCCACCCTCCAGAAAATGCATGGCGCGCTCCATGCGCTTGAGCTCCTGGTACTTGCGCGGCGTGCGGCCCACTCGCTTCTGGAACTCGCGCAGGAAATAATCGGCGTTGTAGGGAGAGGTGTCGACCGCCTTTGCGGCAATCTCGGGATCGAGCGGATGGGCCGAGATCATCGTTGCTGCCTTCATTACCGCAAGATCGATCGCATCCGCTCCCTCTGGCTGATAGGTGGCATGGTCGCGCCAGCCGAGAAAGGCATCCTCGATGAAGGCGATGAGCAGGACCATGAAAAGGTGATGTTGACCGAGCGAGACGGAGGAGGGCGGCGCGCTCTGGCGATAGTGGCGGGCGATCGGCTCGAGAAACGACCAACGGCTCAGTTGCAGCTTCGGTCTCAGGTTCATCTGCGCGATCAGGTTGTGGCGACCATAGATGTCGAGGGTAAAGTGCTGCGCCACGCCGATATATGTCTCGCGTCCCTCGTTCCAGCCAACGAAGCGTTGGCCGCCGCTGATCAGCATCGCATCGCCCGGCTCCATGACGCATGGCTGGCCGTCGATCAGGTAGTGGCCGCGGCCTTCGAGGCAGATGATGAGATCGTCGACCGGGTTGGATTTGTCGATCCTCCAGGTTTGCGAGTGCTCCATGCGGATCGCTGCTCGCGTCAGATTGAGCGTCAATGCTGCAGGCGGGATTGCGGATAGAATTCCACCTTCGATTTCGTCCATCTTTTTCCTTCCCTTTGTGAATTCATTCTGATCTGAAAATACGCGAATGTCACCGCATAAACCGCTTCTTCTGGGGAGGAGATCGGTTCGTGGGATACGGTAGGGCGCCGCCGCTCACGTTTCCCGCACCGAATTGGGAGCCTGATTTGTACAAAATAGCATCTACATTCACCGCACTCAGGTGCCGCCCGGGAGGGAGGCCATGAAGATGCAGCGTCTTTTGGGGCTGGGCTATCTCACCCCCTATATCGTCGGCCTTCTGGTCTTTACGGCGATCCCGTTCATCGGGTCGTTGTATCTGAGCTTCACCAGCTACGACCTGATGAGCGAGCCGCGTTGGACGGGGCTTGCCAACTATGAGCGGCTCTTCACGCGCGATCGAACCTTCATCAAGTCGCTGAACGTCACGCTGCTCTACGTATTTCTGACTGTGCCTTTGAAGCTTGCTTTCGCGCTCTTCATTGCTGCGATCCTCAACTACAAGCTGGCGTTCATCGGCCTCTTTCGAACGGCCTTCTACGTTCCGTCGATCCTCGGCGGCTCGATCGCCATTGCCGTTCTCTGGCGCTACATCTTCGCCACGGAAGGTCTGGCCAACATGGCATTGGCGACGATCGGCCTTTCCCCGGTCGATTGGTTCGGTGATCCGACCAACGCGCTTTTCACCATCACGCTCTTGCGCTGCTGGCAGTTCGGCTCAGCCATGGTGATCTTCCTTGCGGCGCTGCAGTCGATCGACAAGTCGCTCTACGAAGCGGCAGCCATCGACGGCGCAGGCAAGGTGCGCACCTTCTTCTTCATCACCTTGCCACTGCTGACGCCGGTCATCTTCTTCAACCTCATCATGCAGATGGTTCAGGCGTTCCAGGAATTCAACGGCCCCTACATCATCACGCAGGGCGGTCCCCTGAAGTCCACTTATCTCCTGCCACTCTACATTTACGACGAGGCCTTCAAGAAGTTCAACATGGGCTATGCCTCGTCGATCGCCTGGGTCCTGTTCGCCATCATAACCGTGCTGACCCTGGTTGCGTTCTGGTCTTCCAAGAAGTGGGTCTTCTATGCCGGCGACAAAAGGAGCTGATCTGCGATGACCGACCTTACCTTCAACGACCGCCAGGCGATGCGCCGCGCTAGGCTTAGCCTGATCTCGACGGCGATCCGCTATATCCTGCTCTGTGTCGTCGGCTTCGTGATGCTCTATCCGCTGATCTGGCTGGTCGGCGCGAGCTTCAAGACGAATTCCGAAATATTCGCAGGCGCCGGCTTCCTGCCGGAGAACCCGACTGCTGATGGCTACATCAAGGGCTGGCAGACATCGACGCCCTACACGTTTGGCCGCTTCTTCTGGAATTCGTTCCTGATCATCCTGCCGAAGGTGATCGGCACCGCTATTTCCTGCACGTTGGCGGCCTATGCCTTCGCCCGGTTCGATTTCCCCTTGAAGAAAATCCTGTTCGGCTCTGTGATCGCGATCCTGCTTTTGCCCAATGTCGTCACCCGCATCCCGCAGTATATTCTGTTCCGCGACCTCGGCTGGCTCGACAGCTTCCTGCCGCTCTGGGTGCCTTCGGCGCTCGCCGGCGATGCCTTCTTCGTCTTCATGCTGGTGCAATTCCTGCGCTCGTTGCCGACAGACATGGAGGAGGCGGCACGGGTCGATGGCGCCAACAGCCTCCAGACGCTGATCTACATCGTCGTCCCGATGCTCGCTCCGGCACTGATCTCGGTGTGCCTGTTCCAGTTCATGTGGACCATGAACGATTTCCTCGGGCCGCTGATCTACCTGTCCTCCGTGGACAAGTATCCGGTCAGTCTTGCGCTCAAACTTTCCATCGACACGACGGAAGCGTTCGAATGGAACCGCATCCTGGCGATGTCGGTGCTGACGATCGCACCCGCGCTGATCGTCTTCTTCGCTGCACAACGATACTTCATCGAAGGGATCTCCTCCGGGGGGATCAAGGGCTGACCATGGCTAAGGTTCAACTGAAAAATCTCGAAAAGGTCTATGGCAACGCCTTCAAGGCGGTCCATGGCATCAACCTCGAAATCGACGACGGCGAGTTCATGGTGTTTGTCGGCCCATCGGGCTGCGCCAAGTCGACGACGCTGCGCATGGTGGCGGGTCTCGAGGAGATCTCGGGCGGGGAGGTCGTCATCGGCGATCGACGCGTCAACGAACTGCCGCCCGGCAAGCGCTCGATTGCCATGGTGTTCCAGAACTACGCGCTCTATCCGCACATGAAGGTCAGGGGGAACCTCGCCTTCGGACTGAAGATCGCCGGGAAACCCAAAGCGGAAATCGACGCCGCCATCGAACGGGTCGCCAGGATCCTCGAAATCGAACCGTTGCTCGACCGGCTTCCCAAGCAGCTCTCGGGCGGTCAGGCCCAGCGTGTGGCCCTCGGGCGCGCGCTCATCAAGAAGCCGGGCGTGTTTCTGTTCGACGAGCCGCTGTCCAACCTCGACGCAAAATTGCGCGCCTCGATGCGGGTTCGCATCACCGATCTGCACCGGCAACTGAAGGCCGAAGGTCTGTCGTCGACGGTCATCTACGTGACGCATGACCAGACCGAGGCGATGACGATGGGGGACCGCATCTGCGTCATGCAGGCGGGGCACATCATGCAGGTTGCGACGCCGAAAGAACTCTATGAACGTCCAGCGAACCTGTTCGTCGCCGGGTTCATCGGCAGCCCGGAGATGAACCTCATCGACGCGAAGCTTGACGGTTCGTCCTTTTCGGTCGGCAGCCAGAGCCTGCCGATTGGACCACATCTGGAGGGGCGGCTTTCCGCTCGCCCGGCAGAGGCCGTCGTCGGCACCCGTCCGCAGCACCTTTCACTGGTGGCCGACGGTCCGGCGTTCACCGCCAAACTCGCCAATGCCGAGTTCATGGGTCACGAAGTCTACCTCCATGCCGACCTGGAGGGGCGGCGGGTGGTGAGTGTCGTTGGCGCTGCCGATTTCGAGACGCTGGGCCGCTCGGAGACCATCCGGCTGCGTCCAGACCTCGAACGATTGCACATTTTCGACAAGACCGATGGCCGCAACGTCTCGCTGTGAGGAGGCGACGTTGAGCCCTGTATCAACACGGAGGAGAAGCATGAAGACCGCGAGAACCATAGCTGCATTAGCCGGCGTCGCCTATGGCGCCCTTTCGCTCTGCGCCACCGCTCAAGCCGCAGAGTTGCGCATGGCCTGGTGGGGTGGCGACAGCCGCCACGTGGCCACCCAAAAGGCGACCGCCGCCTGCGGCCAGAAATATGGCCACACGGTCAAGGGCGAGTTTACAGGCTTCGACGGCTATCTCGAAAAACTGACGACCCAGATGGCCGGCAGGACCGAGGCCGACATCGTCCAGGTCAACTGGCCGTGGTTGCCTTTGTTTTCCAAGAACGGCGAAGGGTTCGCCGATCTGCGTACGTTGAAGGCAATCGATCTGTCCAACTGGACGGAGGGCGATCTCGCGGCCGGCTCGATGAACGGGGTCCTGCAGGGCCTCTCGGTCTCGACGACGGGGCGCGTCTTCTTCTTCAACGCGACCACGTTCGAGAAGGCTGGCGTCGATATCCCCAAGAATTGGGACGAGTTTTTCGCCGCGACCGCCACCATCAAGGAAAAGCTCGGCAAGGACCACTACACCTTCAACGCGGTCAAGGAGACCGCCCAGCTGCTGGTGACGCTCGCCGTCGTGCAGAAGACAGGCAAGGATCTCGTCGACCAGACAAGCAGTCGTGTTGCCTGGACGCCCGAGGAGCTCGCCGAAGGCATTTCCTTCCTCGGCAAGCTGGTGGAGACCGGCGCAATCCGTTCTCAAAAGGAAGAGGCAGCCGACGGCAACGTCAATCTGTTCGAAAAGCCCGCCTGGGCCGAAGGCAAGGTCGCCGGTTCCTATGAGTGGGATTCCACCTATTCCAAGTACGCCGATCCGCTGAAGGACGGCCAGGTCCTGAAACCGGTGCCGATGCTGAAGCTGGCGGACGCGGTGACCGAAGGCGTCTATCGCAAACCGTCCATGGTGTTCTCGATCTCCAAGAACTCGAAAAATCCGGAAGCTGCCGCACAGATCGTCAACTGCCTGCTGAACGAGCCGGAAGGCATCGACGCTCTTGGTACATCGCGTGGGCTTCCCGCATCGAAGGCCGCCGCTGCCCGGCTTGGCGACAAGGGTGAGGCGGAGGTTCGTGCCGCCAACGCCATCGTCATGGCCGCGACAGGGCCGTCGGTTTCACCCTTCAACGAGCATCCGGAAATCCGGGCGGCCTTTATCGATACGCTTGAGGAATACGCCTACGGCCAGATCACCGCGGAAGAGGGCGCCCAGCAGATCATCGACACCGTGAACGACGTTCTCGCCGAATTCGACTGATCGCCAACATTGCCCGCCGCGGGCGACCGCGGCGGGGCTTGCGCCCGTCTCACGGGCACGGAACACGAGGCAAGACATGATCCGACCTTCCATCATCGCGCGCTCGGCGCGAACGGCGGCGCTATGCCTGCCGGCGCCCGGTGCACATTACTGGCTTTGCGAAAAGACGGCCTGGCGGCTGTCGTCGCCGGATGATGCCAGGGACTTGCAGCAGGGAGTCGCCGACACTGTCGTGACCCTGTTGCATGGACTTCATCCCGCGCGCCGTTACCGCTTCGAGGCGGAAGGGTTTCAGCCGGTGTCCTTCCGGACCACGCCCTGCGCTGGTCTCATCGATGCCGCCGATTTCGGCCTGTTGCCCGACATCGCGCCCGCCGATCTGGATGGTGCTGGCGCCAATGCCGCAGCACTTGCCGAGGCGATCGCAGCGGTCCCGAGTGGCGGTACGCTTTACCTCGGTGCGGGGCAATGGACGTCGTTGCCGGTCGGTCTCAGGGGGCAGAGGACCTTGCATCTTGCGGAAGGGGCGATCCTTCAAGCGCCGTCCGAGCGCACCGGTTGGCCGATCCTGCCTGCTCACGACCATAGCGGCCGCATGCTCGGCAGCTGGGAAGGCCTTCCTGCGGCTTGTTTTGCCGCACCGATACATGCGGTAGCGGTGGAAAAACTAGTGATCGAGGGTCGTGGTATCCTCGATGGCTCCGGCGACAGGGGCGACTGGTGGCGTTGGCCGAAGGAGACGCGCGATGGCGCGCGGCGCCCGCGCGGTCTGCATCTGATTTCCTGCCGTGACGTAACCCTTCTTGGCTTCACGATCCGCAACGCGCCGTCCTGGACGATTCATCCGCAGGGCTGCGAGCGTCTGACGGCTGCCGGGCTGAGCATTATCGCTCCACCTGATAGCCCGAACACGGATGGTTTCAATCCCGAAAGCTGCCGCGATGTCACGATTACAGGTGTGCGTTTCTCGGTCGGCGACGATTGCATCGCGGTCAAGGCCGGCAAGCGTGGTCCGAACGGCGAGGATGATCACCTGATGGAAACACGCAACGTTCGCGTCAGCCATTGCCTGATGGAACGCGGCCATGGCGGGCTGGTGATCGGCTCGGAGATGTCCGGTGGCGTGCATGACGTCTGCGTCGAGGATTGCGAGATGATCGGCACGGATCGCGGCCTGCGGCTGAAGACCCGTCGCGGTCGCGGCGGCTCGATCACCAATATCGCCATGCGCCGTGTGCGTCTGGATGGCGTCGAAACCGCGCTCTCGGTCAACGCCCACTACCATTGCGATGCCGACGGCCACGATCCTTGGGTGCAAAGCCGTGAGCCGGCCGCCGTCAGTTCCGCGACGCCGGTCATCGACGGCGTAACCATCGAGGACGTCGAGATCCGTAGGCTCGCCCACGCCGCAGGCGCGTTTCTCGGTCTGCCCGAAGCGCCGGTACGCAACGTCAGTATCCGCCGTCTGAAAATCGTTTCGCGCGATCCCGAGGCAATCGCGACGCCGCCGATCATGGCCGACCACGTCCGGCCCATGCGCCATGAGGGGCTCGTCGTCGAGCAAGCCGAAATCGACTGCGATGACCCCGCCTTGATCAGTGCCGCCTCCGTCTCCCTTTCCTTTGAATGAGATCCGCCCGTGAACCCGACAGACTATTTCGATGAATTCGCCAAGCGCTATGCCCGCTACAAGGGGGGGAGCTGGTGTTACGAGGATGGATGTGTCTATCGCGGCCTCATTCATCTCTTTGAAGCGACAGGCGATGCGCGCTGGAAAGCGCATCTGCACCGACTTGCAGATCCGCAGATCGCGGCAGACGGTGCGCTTTCGGGTTATGATCGTGACGAATACAATATCGACCACATCCTCGCAGGGCGGGCCTTGTTCGCGCTAGCCGCAGGGGCTGACGATCCCCGCTACCGTCTGGCTGCCGATCGCCTGGCCTGCCAACTGGCAAGCCATCCCCGCATCGCTGCCGGCAACTATTGGCACAAGAAGCGTTATCCGCATCAGGTATGGCTGGACGGGCTCTACATGGGGCTGCCGTTTCAGATCGAGTACGGCAAATCCACCGGCCGCGCCGGCCTGATCGCCGACGCGCTGCAGCAGTTCTCGACGGCTCTGGCATTAACGGCAACAGCGGGCGGCCTCTATGTCCATGGCTATGACGACAGCCGTCAACAGCGCTGGGCCAACCCGGTGACCGGTCAGTCTGCCGCCGTCTGGGCACGCGCGGTCGGTTGGCTGGCCATGGCGCTGGTCGATGCATTGGTCATGCTGCCGGCCGACGAGGCCACGGCTTCGCTACGCCAACGCACCGGCAGCCTTCTGATGGAGATCAAGACCCGCCAGGTGGCTTCCACCGGTCTCTGGCCGCAGGTGCTCGACGCGCCGGATCTCGAGGGCAATTACGAGGAGAGCTCAGCATCGGCCATGTTCGCCTACGCACTCATGCGCTCTGCTCGCCATGGTCTGCTCGCGCCGGATAGCACAGAAACCTTGGGCGCGGCCGGTAGACGAGCGCTCGATGCCCTCCTGGATACCCGGATCGTTGCAGATTCCAAAGGCGTCACTCGTTTTACAACCATCGTTCACGTCGCCGGTCTTGGCGGCTTTGAGGGCAATTATCGCGATGGTTCGCCTGGGTACTACCTCAAGGAGCCTGTCGTTGCCGATGACGCCAAAGGTGTCGGGCCGCTGATGATGGCCTATGCCGAAAGCTTGATGGCCGGCTCCTAGAGTATTTCCGGAACAAGGGTGAAGCGGTTCTGCGGGAGAAAACGCGTAGAAGCGGAGAGGGAGAACGCTTCTACGATCCCGCCCTGGTCGGAAACGCTCCAGGCCTTTGGGATTGATGAACGCGGCATTGCCGCGCTGATTGTGTGCGAGACGGGGCGATCACTTTGCCGTTATCGCGACGCGGGTTCGAAAATAACCCCTAAGAATTAATTGATTTTCGGAGCGATGCTCGTAGACTTAATCTGCGAGGCTCCACCTGGTCTTGACGAGATTTGCTAACAAACTGGGCATATTGAGGCGTCTACGCTCGATATTTGCAGGTCAGAGATTTAGTCAACGAACGAGCCCTGGTTGCTAGCCTAGCCGCCAGGGCTCGTTCTATTTTGACGCGGCTCCTGAACGCAGACGTTACAGTCTTCGCCTGTGTTAAGCGGTTCCCGCCTCTCGATCGAAGTGGGGAGCAATCGCCGGTTACAAGAGTTCGTACCGGCGCAGAATTTCCTCGATCTGGGCGTCCTGCTCCTTGTTGGGCAAAAGAGCGGGTTGTCTGCTGGCGCCGACCGAGGCGTCCTGCAGATAGAGCGAGCGCTTGACCATCGCTGGCGCGAAGCCCAGCGCATAGAGATCCGTGCGGAAGGCAGAATAGATCGCCTGCTGCCGTTTGGCTTCGGCGATGTCGCCTGAATTGAACGCTGCCAAAATGCCCGCTAGCACGTTGGGCATGGCATTACCCAGGCCCGAGATGCAGCCGGCGGCGCCATTCTGCAGCGCCCACAGCACCAGATGATCAGGGCCGGAGTAGACTTCGAAGCCTTCCACGTCTTTGGCCACTTCCAGATAGGCCTCAAGCGTCTCCTTGGCACCACCGGAATCCTTGATGCCGGCGATGTTGCCGTGGCGCGACAGCGTGCGTGCGGTCTCAGGCTCGATGTGGTTCTGCGTGCGGGCCGGAATATCGTAGAGATAGACGGGAGTTTTGACCGCATCGGCAACGGTCGAAAAATGACGGACCAGGCCGTCCTGGGTGCAGGCGATGAAGAAAGGCGTGATCACGGCGATGCCGTCGACGCCGATGCGGTCGAATTCATGCGCAAGTTTCAGCGTTTCGAACGTGGCGGGCATGCCGGCATTGACGATCACCTTGGCGCGTCCACCGACCTCATCGACCACTTCCTCCGTCAGGCGCACCTTCTCTTCGAAGGTGAGAGCGCTGAAGTCGCCATTGGTTCCGGCGCACATGATGTTGTTGCCGGCGTCGACCTGGCGACGCACCTGCGCGCGTGTTGCTTCGTAATTGATGGTCTCATCGTCGTTGAAGCAGGTGACGAGCGCGACAAAGGCTTGCTTGGACATTTCGGTCTCCAGGGATTGGGGGGCGCCTCAGGAGGCGCATTCGAGCCGGGCGGCGCGATTGGCCGCCTGAACATCGGGGTCGGGATCAAGGCCGGCCGCCAAAAGCGCGCGGGTATAGTCCTGGCGCGGGGTTTCGAACACCTCCTGCACCGTGCCGAGTTCCACGACATGGCCTTTCTGCATCACCATGACGTGGTCGGCGAAGTCCCGAACGACGGGAAGGTCGTGTGCAATGAAGATGAAGGCGATGCCCATGTCCTTACGAAGCTTGTCGAGCAGGGCGATGACCTGGGCCTGTACCGAGACGTCAAGCGCTGAAACCGCTTCGTCGCAGATGATCAATTGCGGTTCGAGGGCGAGGGCACGCGCGATGGCGATGCGCTGGCGCTGACCGCCGGAGAACTGATGCGGATATCGGCCCATGTGTTCCGGCCCGAGACCCACCTGAACCAACAGTTCGGCCACACGTTCGCGCCATTTCGCCTTGGGCAGGATGTCCGGGTGGATGACCCAGGCCTCGGAGATCAGCTGGTAAACGGTCATGCGCGGGTTGAGCGACTGAGTGGGGTCCTGGAACACCATCTGAAGGTCGCGCCGCAGCTTGTAGAGTTCCGCCGGTGATAGCTGGAAAAGGTCACGGCCCTTCCAGAGCGCGCTACCACTGTCGGGCTCGTCCAGCCGGAGGAGAATGCGGGCGAGGGTGGATTTACCCGAGCCGCTCTCGCCGACAACGGCCATGGTCTCGCCCGGCATAAGGTCGAAGGAGATGCCCTTCAGCGCTTCGAAACTGCCGTAGTGCTTGCGCACCTCGCGCACCGACAGAACCGGCTCGCCACGTGCGCCGGGGCTGTGCATCTTGCCTTTCCCGGGGGCGGCGGCGATCAGCTTGCGGGTGTAGGGGTGTTGAGGGTTCTTGTAGACCTCGCGCACCGTTCCCGCCTCGACCAGTTCGCCCTTCTCCATCACCACAACGCGGTCAGCGACCTCGGCGACGACGCCGAGGTCGTGGGTGATGATGAGAACCGCCATGCCGGTTTCCTGCTGCAGCTCTTCTAGGAGAGCCAGCACTTCGGCCTGCACCGTCACGTCGAGCGCCGTCGTCGGCTCGTCGGCGATCAGCAAATCGGGGCGAAGCGCAAGCGCCATGGCAATCATGACGCGCTGGCGCTGGCCGCCGGAAAATTCGTGCGGATACTTGTCGAGCGACTTTTCCGGCTCGGGAATGCCGACGCGGGTGAGCAGGCGGAGCGCCTCGGTTTGGGCAGCGGCGCTCGCTGCACCATGGGTCGTCAATGCCTCGCGTATCTGCCAGCCGACGGTGTACACCGGGTTCAGATGGCTGAGCGGATCCTGGAAGATCATCGCAATGCGACGGCCGTTCACCTCGCGTCGCTTATGTGCCGGCATCTTCAGAAGGTCGACGCCGTCGAGCAGGATCTCGCCCGAACTGATGCGCCCCGGCGGCATGTCGATCAGGTTCATGATCGCCGATGAGGAAACCGACTTGCCCGATCCGCTCTCGCCGAGAATCGCGAGCGTCTCGCCGCGATCGAGATGGTAGGAGATATTGCGCACCGCTTTGACGACGCCCATGGCAGTGTGAAATTCGACCGAGAGGTTGCGGACTTCCAGCAGATGGTCAGCCATTCTTGCGGCCTTTCATTTCCAGGCGCCAGCGCTGGACGGGATCGAGCGCGATACGCATCCAGTTCGAAAGCAGGTTCAGCGACATCGTGGTCAGGATGATTGCAAGGCCCGGCCAGAAGGACAGCCACCAGGCATTGGTGAGATATTGCCTGCCTTGGGAGATCATTAGGCCCCAGGTGATCTCGGGCGGCTGGATGCCGATGCCGAGGAAGGAGAGCGCGCTTTCCGCCAGCATGACATAGGCGAAGTCGAGCGTGGCGAGGGTCGTCAGCGTCGGCAGAACGACCGGCAGGATGTGCCGGAACAGGATGCGCCTGCTCGATGCGCCCATGACGCGGGCCGCCTGCACGAACATGCGTTCGCGGATCTCCAGCACCTCGGCCCGGGTGGTGCGCAGGTAAACCGGAATGCGGGTGATCGAGAGAACGAGCATCAGGTTCAGGATCGACGAACCGAGCACATAAAGCACGATCACCGCGATCAGAAGCGACGGGAACGACATGATGACGTCGGCGAGCCGCATGATGATCTGGTTGATGCGCGGCGAGGAAAACCCGGCAACAAGGCCGAGGGTCGTGCCAACGACGGCGGAGATTGCCACGGCGCCGGCAGCCACCATGAGGGTGTTTTGTGTTGCCACGATGATTCGGGCGAGCAACGGACGTCCGAGCGCATCCGCCCCCATCCACCAGACCCAGCCGCGTTCCCACTCGAAAGGGGCGGCATTCCGGCCGCGCAGGTTCTGCTTGGTCGCAAGATCGCCCAGCCAACTCGGGCCGACGATCGCCACGACGAGGATGACAACGAGGAAGATGGCGGCACAGAGGGCGAACTTGTCGGCCCACAGCATGCGGGCCATGCGAACCGCAAATCCCGGCTCGGCGGCGATTGTCGTATCTGTCGTCTGTAAGGTCATGGCTGAACTCTTCAATGACGGATGCGTGGATCGAGCATTGCATAGGCAAAGTCGATCAGCAGGTTCATGACGAAGATCGCGAGCGCGGTGACGAGAATGGCGGCGAGCACCACATTGAAGTCACGCTGTAGGATGGAATCGATCATCAGCTTGCCAACGCCGGGAAAGCCGAAAATGGTTTCGACAATGACCGCACCGTTCAACAGGCTGGCCGCCTGGTCGCCGATGACGGTGATGACGGGCAGCATGGCGTTGCGCAATGCATGGACGAAGATGATTGGCCCTGATTTGACGCCCTTGGCGCGGGCCGTCTTCACGTAGGCCGAAGAGAGCGCACTGATCATGGAGCCGCGAACCACCTGGACGATGATGCCGAATGGACGAACGAACAGCACGCCGATCGGCAGTATCCAGTGCAGCAGCGAGCCTGTGCCCGATGTGGGGAGCCAGGCAAGGTTGACCGAGAAAACCACGATTGCAACAATCGCCAGCCAGAAGTCCGGTACGGCTGCTCCAATCAGCGATATGACGGAAGAAAGGCGATCGAAAAACCCGCCGGCGCGGAAGGCGGCCAGCGAGCCGACCACGATGGCAGCGCCGGTCACCAGGGACATGGTGATGGCTGCAAGCCAGAGGGTCCACACGAAAGCTTCCAGAACCACGTCGAGTGCCGGGCGCGCCTTGCGCAGGGATTCGCCGAAATCGCCGGTTACGACGTCACCGACATAGCGGCCAAACTGGACCATGAGCGGATCGTTAAGGCCGTGGATCTCGCGAAATTGCTGCTTTATTTCCGCCGAAGCCTCGACGGGAAGGAAAAGCGCAGCAGGATCTCCCGTCAGACGCGACAGGAAGAAGACCATCACGATCAGACCGACCAGGGAAATAAGGCTGGCCACGGCGCGTTTACGAATGAAACTCATCATTGTGCCCCTCGCTTGCAGAGGCGGCGGGATCCTCCCGCCGCCTTGATTGCGTCTGTCACTGGCAGTTCTGGTGATGGCCAGAACGGTTCACTTGATCCCGATCTCGGAAAGCTGAAGCATCGAGTTGGTCGCCATGGTGGGCTTGAAGTCCAGACGTTCCGAAACGCGCGAGAAGCCGACCATGTGGAAGAGCAGCACGTCGGCTACCACTTCATCATGCACGTAAGCGATCGTCTCCGACCAGAGCTTGGCGCGTTCGTCACCGGTGGCGGCCGAGGCGCGCTTGATCAGATCGTCGACCTTCGGGTCGGAAAAGCCTGACTGCGTTCCGTCCGTCGCATATTTGAAGAACATCGAGAAGGAAGGGTCGCCCTTGGAGTTGTCATGCATTGCAGCGACGAGCTGCGGGCCACGACCTTCCTTGAAAGGCTTGGAATAGTAGCCTTCATGTTCTGCCACTTCGACGAACTTCAGATCGATCTTGAAGCCGACTTCTTGCAATTGCGCCTGAATGGCTTCCATGATCTCCGTCACGTTCGGGAAGTTTGCCGAGCGCGCGATGATGGTGATCGGCGTCTCGACCTTCACCCCTTCCGCCTTGGCCTCCTCCAGAAGTTTTTTCGCTCCTTCCGGGTCGTACGGGAAGACCTTGACATCAGGATTCCAACCGAGCGTCGGCGGCGGCACGATTGCCGTGGCAAGCAGCGCGCTGTCCGGGACCAGGGTGCCAAGGAACGCCTGGCGGTCGATGGCCATGTTGAGGGCACGGCGGACGCGCACGTCGTTCATCGGCTCGATATTGTGGTCGATACGCAGATAGACGGTCTCGCTATCCAGATAGGAGAAGTCGGTCTTGGGGTTTGTTGCGTCGAGCTGCGAGATGGAGGGTGAGAGATCAGCTTCCCCGGCTTGAACCATTGCAGCGCGAACGGACGGGTCTGCACGGAACAGATAGGTCGCTTCCGTCACCTGCGGCTTCTGGCCCCAGTAATCGTCACGCCCGCTCAGCACGATTTGCTGGCCCGGTGTCCAGTTGGTCAGTTTGTAGGGGCCGGTGCCAATCGGTTCGCGGATGAACTCAAGCGGCGTCTCTTCCGGAACGATGGTGACCAGCGACATCAGCAATGGCAGGATCGGCTGAACTGGGTCGGCGCTGAAGTCGATCGTATGGTCATCGACGACATTGGCGGTAACCGTCATCCCGCCGAAGTAGCGGCGAGACTCGCAGGCATTCTTGTCGCTCATGATGCGGTCGAAACTGTGCTTGACGTCCTTCGCGTCGAAGGTCGTACCGTCGGAGAATTTCACGCCCTGGCGAAGATGAAAACGCCAGCTTCCGTCTTCATTCTGCTCCCACTTCTCGGCAAGGCGCGGCACGACACCCTTGTTGCCGCGAACATCGAGCTCGGTCAGGGTTTCGCTGACGTTCTGCATGATGACACGGCCGATGTTCGAGCGGGTCGCCATGCAGGGCTCAAGCAGATCGGCTTCCTCCGCAAGCACGATCTTGACCGGCCCCGATGCGGCAAAGACGGGCGAAATGGTTGAACTCAACAGGAGCGCACCCAGGATAAGCGTTTTCTTCATTGCATTCTCCTCCCTAGAAAGTCTGGTTCAGTTCGATTTGGTGCCGGATCCAAATTTTCCGGAACGTCCGGCAATCAAGGCAGCGCAGCATATGAGCGCGCCTCCGCCGATGGTGGTCAGGGCGACGGTTTCGCCGAACAGGGCAAATCCACCGAAGGCGACGAGCGGCAGGCGCAGGAAGTCCAACGGTGCCACCACGGTTGCCGGCGCCAACGAAAAGGCGTGCGTCATCAGCGCCATGCAGGCGGTACCGACGATGCCCTGAAGCGCCAGAAGTCCCATTTCCCTCGGGCCAGGCATGGCGAAAAAGGGGAGGGCAAACAGCAAGGCGATCGGCACGGTCAAAAGAAGGTTCCACACCACCAGCGTCGACGTGGCATCACCCTTTGACATGGATTTCAGGATCAACTGGATCGCTGATTGAAGCATGGCGCCTGCTAGCGCCAGCAAGATCGCCATGGTGAAGCCTGTTCCCGACGGCCCGATCACGAGCATGGCGCCGGCAAAGCCGAGGGCGACCGCTGCAATCATCGCCGGGCCCGGTCGTTCGCCCAACGCCAATGCTGCGCCGAGCACCACAAAGATCGGGGAGGTGAAGGCGATAGCGGTCACGTCGGCCAGCGGTCCCCAGCTCAAGGCGGCAAACAGCGCGATCATCGCCAGAAGTTTGAAGGCGGCGCGTAGCGCATGCTGGCGCATCGGGTGCGTTGTGCGCAGAACAGATGGGCGCAGGGCAATCCAGGGCAAGAGTATGAGCGCCCCGAAGAACGCACGGAAAAATCCGATGACGAAAGGGTGCACGGCACCGCTCAGCGCTCGCACGATTACCGCATCTGTCGCGGCGAGCGTGGCTGCTCCCGCTGCAAGGACGACGGCCGTCTTAGCCTGATGGCGGCTGCTGGCGTTGTGCATGAAGTTCCTCCGTCCCCGACATCCTCGTGTCAAGTTGACTTGACCATCCAACTTTCAGAAAAGTTTGTCAAATTAATTCGCGATGTAAAAATTTATGGAGAATAAGAATTAAACAAAAAAGACGTAGTATCAATACGATAAAGCATTTTATTCTTATAGCATGTTAATTCGACAAACATCATCAAACTTGACAACTTTGAAAAGCGGGTGATTTTCGTGGGTGAATGGAGGGCCTAATGCATCCTGATGAAATCGCTCGCAACATGAATGGCGTGCTTCGAACCGTGTCCAACGGGCGTGACGAAGCCTTGCTGCCTTCGCCAATGATCCAGAACCATGCTGCATTCCTGCACTTGCTCGATGATGGCACGCTCGTGTGTGCCTGGTTCGGCGGAACGCTCGAGGGCAAGTCGGATATTTCCATCTTCGCCTCGGTGCTGACGGAAGGCGCGATGACCTGGGGACCGCCCCAGCGCCTGAGTGACGATCCTTCGCACTCGGAGCAGAACCCTGTCCTGTTTTCCGCGCCGGATGGAGCGCTTTGGCTCTTTCATACCTCTCAGCCTTCCGGCAATCAGGACGAATGCCGGATCCGCATGGCTGAGGTGTTCCGTGATCCAACGGACCCGCAAAAGCTCGTCACCAAACAAGGTCGCTATCTCGATTTGCCGCGGGGTTGCTTCGTCCGCGCGCCCGTTTTCGTTCGCGACGACGGAGCTTGGCTGTTGCCGATTTTCCGCTGTGTGCAGCGGCCCGGTCAGAAATGGAATGGCAGCCACGACACAGCAGCTGTCGGTGTGTCTGTCGATGGCGGCCAGACTTGGCAGCTCGACGATATCGACCAGTCTACCGGCTGCGTGCACATGTCGCCTGTGCCCTTGGGAGAGGATCGATATGCCGCTTTCTTTCGGCGCCGGCAGGCGGATTTCGTCTACCGCAGCGATAGCAACGACGGCGGGCGGAGCTGGTCCGTGCCTCACGCCACTGATGTGCCGAACAACAATTCATCGCTCTCCGCCGCTCGCCTGCGAGACGGTCGGATCGCCATGATCTGCAATCCCGTTAATGCGTTCTCGTCTAGCGATCGCCGCGCCTCGCTCTATGACGAGCTGGGCGAGGAGGATAGCCGGCCCGATGCGGATCCAAGCGGAGGGTGCGTTCCGGTCTGGGGCGTGCCGCGGGCACCCGTGGCGCTCTGCCTCTCCGATGATGGAGGGCGTTCCTTTACGGTGGGCCAGTCGATCGAAGATGGCCCGGGCACCTGCCTGTCCAACGATTCGACCGACGGCCGCAATCAGGAAATGTCCTATCCGTGGCTGCTCGAAGGTCCCGACGGCAGCATGCACCTCGCCTACACCTATCATCGGCGCGCGATCAAATATATCCGCCTGGCTCCCGGTTGGGACAGCGCGGCTCGACGGAGTGTTTCATGAGCAATATCATCGGAATAACCATGGGCGATCCATGCGGGGTTGGACCTGAGATCGCAGTCCGCGCCCTGGCCGAAATGTCGGCTGAAGATCGGAACCGAACGCGGATCTACGGCAATCTGACCACGCTTGAAAAAGCGCGCTCCGCATTGAACATCGACGTCGATCTAGCGCCGTACGTGGTCGATCTGCCGATCGAGGGCGCGCCGCTAGCGTGGGGACAATTGAGTGCGGTGGCTGGCGATGCGGCCTTCCGCTTTATCGAGAAAGCGGTGCGGGACGCGGAAGCGGGCGCGATCGGCTGCATCGTCACAGCCCCGATCAACAAGGAAGCGCTGAACCTGGCCGGTCATCACTATGACGGCCATACGGGTATGCTGCGCAGCCTGACCGGTTCGAAGGCGGCCTACATGCTGCTCGCCTCCGACCGGCTTAAGGTTATTCATGTCTCGACCCATGTTTCGCTGCAGGAGGCCATCAGGCGAGCGACGACCGAAAGGGTACTGGCGACGATCAGGGCAGGCGACGCGCATCTGAAGCGAATCGGCTATGCCGCGCCGAAAATCGCGGTTGCCGGTATCAATCCGCATTGTGGTGAGAACGGCCTCTTCGGCACCGAGGATGACGACCAGATCGCGCCTGCAGTCGCTGCAGCGCGTGCGGAAGGTATCGATGTGCATGGGCCGATTTCGGCGGACACGGTATTTTACCGCGCCTATTCCGGTGCGTTCGATCTGATCGTCGCCCAGTATCACGATCAGGGACACATCCCCATCAAGCTCGTCGCCTTCGATACGGCGGTGAACGTCTCCGTCGATTTGCCGATCGATCGCACGTCCGTCGACCACGGGACGGCTTTCGACATCGCCGGAAAGGGGATCGCCAACCACGGCAACATGAACTCTGCCATCGCCTACGCGCGCAAGCTCGTTAGTGGCCGCGCCAAGTAAGGATGACCAAGCCATGACCATCGCCCAAATCACCCTTCATCAACCCCGACGGCTGGCGGTCGGAGCCGGTCTCGTCGGCGAGGTCGGCCCATGGGCGGCAGACGCCCAGTCCACGCTGGTGATCGCAACGCCGATTACTGCGGGGTTTGCCGATCGGCTGAAGCTTTCGGGCCGGGTGACCGTGTTCGACGCAATCCCGGGAGAGCCCGATATTGCAACGCTCGAGGCAGCACTCGAGGTCGCACGCCAGTGCAAGCCGGACCTGATTGTTGGGCTAGGTGGCGGCTCGGTGCTTGATGTGGCAAAGCTCGTTGCCGTGCTTTGGGATTCGGCCCAGACCCTTGGCGATGTCGCAGGGCCGAACCGCGTCGCCGGTCGCCGTACACGCCTTGCTCAGGTCGCAACAACCGCAGGAACCGGCTCGGAAGCGGGCATCCGCTCGTTGATCACCGACCCTGAAAAGGGCAACAAGATCGCGGTGGAAAGCCCGCACATGATCGCGGATTTTGCGGTTCTCGATCCTGAGTTGACCTATTCGGTGCCGCCAGCGGTCACGGCCGCGACCGGTGTCGATGCGATGGCTCATTGTGTCGAGGCCTTCACCAACAGGCGCGCGCATCCCATGATCGATGGGTTCGCGCGCATGGGGTTCCGTCTCGTCGGCAAGTATCTGGCACGTGCGGTCAGGGACGGGCAGGATACGGAGGCGCGCGAAGGCCTCATGCTCGCATCCTACTACGGTGGCATCTGCCTGGGGCCTGTCAACACCGCAGCCGGACACGCCATCGCCTATCCGCTCGGCACGCGGCTCGGTTTGCCGCATGGGCTCGCCAACGCCATCATCTTTCCGCACGTACTTGCCTTCAATCGGTCGGTTGCGGCAAAGAAGACCGATGAGGTTGCGCTTGCACTGGGGTTTGGCGACGCACTGTCGGAAGCTCAACTCTTGAGCGCCGCGCATGGCTTTTGCAGGAGCCTTGGGATCGAGATGTCGCTTGCGGCGCATGGAGCCACGGTGGATGATCTACCTCGTTACGCAAGTGAAGCGCATGCAAACCGCCGCCTGATGGACAACAATCCCATCGATATGAGTGTCGATGATGTCCTGTCGGTCTACAGGGCAGCCTTTTAGGCGGGCGGATTTGCATTCGCTCGTCACTGGAAAATGCCTCGGCCATTTGCCGAGGCATTTTCCGTTGGGGGGCTATCTGGTTGCCTGGAAAAGGCGCTCGCGCGATCCGGTCAGGTGGTCGAGCATCAGTTGTTTTGCCCTCGTGCCATCGCCGGCGGCAATCGCTTCGGCGATTGCTTCGTGTTCGGCAAAGACACGGGTAAGGCCGGCCGCCTCGCGCTTGACCGACGCGCCATGAAATTTCATGCCGACGGCAATATGGTCCTTGAGCGCTTCCATGGCGGTCGAGAAGTAGCTGTTTCGGGCCGCACGCGCGATCGCCAGATGAAACTGGAAGTCCGCGTCCTCGCGATGCGACTGGCGATTGGTGGCATCCCGCATCAACTCGAGCGCCTGACGAATGGCACCAAGGCTTGTGGTATCGTGGCGGGCCGCAGCTGCGGCAGCGGCGGCCGGTTCGACGGTCAGCCGGAACTCGTAGCAGTTCAGCAGATCCGCAACATTCTCCAATTGTCCGAAGCCAAGCGGCTCCTTCATGCCGAGGGCTCGCACGAAACTGCCAGCGCCCCGGCGCGAATAGATCAAGCCCTGGTCACGCAGGCGTTGGAGCGCCTCGCGGATCACCGGACGCGAGACTTCGAACTCCGCTGCCAATTCGTGCTCGGTTGGCAGGCGCTCATCGGGTTGGTACGCGCCGGACTTGATCGCGCGGTGCATCCGTTCGAAGGCGAAGTCAGCCAAGCTCTTGCGTGTCGTTCCGTTCTCCAGTCCCATCTGTCATCCCATACTGCGGAGAATCCTGTCCGCAAGCTCCCTCAACGTTCCCGGCTGGCCGAATCCTCCAGACTTGGCAATGATGCAACGGCCGTCCGCGTGGGCCAAGCCCAGTCCAGGCATGCACTCACCAACCAGTCTGAAACGGGTGATCCCCATTTTCTCTAACACGGCTTCCGCGGTAGCGCCGCCGGAAAGAAGTAAGGTGGAAGCGATCCTGGTCAGCGCCGGAAATACGCTTTCTGCCAGAAGTCGGGATACTTCCTTTGAACTCGTCGGTACGCTCCCAGGGACAGCCTGTACCAACGTTATCAGGCTCTCGTCTGCGATCGCGCCGGTCAGTCGGCCGTTTGGCGCGGGCATGTAGCGCGGCTTGCGTGTGGCCCGCAACTCCTCGATTTGCGCCAGGGTGATCGGGTCGCGCGAGCCGATGACGAAAAGCCCGGGCCCTCGCGGGATCTCTGCAGCGAGCGAATTGGCCCCGCCAGTCATTTGGCGCGCGAGTGCCTCCGCCAGTCCGCGCGCGCCGATAAGAACATCCACGCCTCGCTCCTGCGATGTGTGTAAGCAGCCGCTCATCTCTTCTGAGGTCGCGACATCGGGGACAGTGATTTTCCCCAGGTGCCTGCCAAGCGTCTCGGAAATTGATATCGGCGTGTCGACGCCAAAACCCTGCACTCGGCCTTCTTTCACTATCCGTCCGAAATCCGGAATGGCGGGCGCAATCAGCGCTGAGCGAAAAGGCGTAACGTCCAGCTCGGCTTCTATGTGGCCCTTTAGCCGCGAGTCGATCTTCTTGAACAGGCGTGTGCCGGGCGGCAATGCGGCGAGCGCCGCCGCTGTTGCGTCCTGCGCGCCGGTAATGTCCAGTTCTCGCGAAGCAACGTTGATTGAAATCACCTGCGGGTGCTCGCTCAAGGTTGCGGGGATCGCCCCGATGGTGAGCGCAATTTCCGTATGAAGGCCTCTGCTGGCAAATGGAGCAGCTGCATCCAGGGCGCCTGTCAGATCATCGGCGACAATGGCCAGCATGCAGCGAACTCCAAGAATTTGTTGTTATCTTTAATTCCGGCATTTTCGATTGAAATGTCAAGTAAATTTAAAAGGTACATTACAAATACGGTGGTAGAATGCACCGCTGCGAAGGCAGGCACCGCTAATCCGAACAGGGCCAGCTCTGGCTACTGGCTGTTGTCGGCGTTTGCGCGTAGACGGATCGTGATCGATCGCGACTGAAGCATACACCGGATGAGGAATGTATGTTCCGGCACTGCGTCGCCGGTATGGCATGCGGCTGAACCGGCTCGCATGGGATCGGTTGAGGGCATCACGACGTCGCATCGGACGAGCTTTGCCAAGCCAAGGGATCGGCCGCACAATTCACGAATTCGGTTCCGTATTGCCGGCTACGGTCGCGGCCCGGCAGTTGCATGCTGCTTGTGCGCGGGTCTCGAGCCTGCGCCGGGGGGGTGAAGTCTGCCGAAAGAGATGGCGATCAGCGGCGTGAGTGGCCTATGCAGCGGTTACAGCCGAGGCGTCGTGCCTGGACCGGCGCTGGTGCAGCACGCTAACATGTCAGTTCCATAATGTTGATTACGCGATCTTCCTATGTAGCGGCTATTTAGTAATGCGACAGTTGGGCCAGTTAGAGATGCGACAGTCTCGCCTCTCGACGCACTGGTCAA
>NZ_JABWDU010000013.1 GCF_013371465.1 Ensifer oleiphilus
CCGGCGGAAACGGAAACGATACCGTCAAAGGCGGAAACGGAAACGACACCGTCCTCGTTCAGGCCCGCGCCGACGACCACAGCGATGACGACAACAGCGTCACCGACGACGGCGACGACACATACGAAGGCGGCGCGGGAACCGATACGCTGGATGCCAGTGCCACCACCGAGACCATCGTCGTCGACCTCGAACAAGGAACGGCGACAGGCGAGGAGATCGGCTCCGACACCGTCGACAGTATCGAGACGGTGATCGCCGGCTCCGGTGACGACCAGCTTGCGGGCGACGCCGCCTGCAACACATTGATCGGCAATGACGGCGACGATGTCATCGATGGCCGCGCCGGTGACGACACGCTCACAGGTGGCCAGGGCGACGATGTCGTCTCCGGTGGAGCTGGCGATGACACCATCGTCGTCGAGGCTCCTGTCTGCGCGCCGGGTGAGACGACTGATGGCAACGATACCTATCGCGGTGACTCAGGAAACGACGCGCTCGATGCCAGTGCGACGACCGAGAGCATCGTCGTCGACCTCGAAGAGGGAACGGCCACGGGCGAGGAGATCGGCTCCGACACGCTCGACAGCATCGAGACCGTGATCGCCGGTTCCGGCGACGACGAGCTTTCGGGTGACGCGGCGAACAACACACTTGTTGGCAATGACGGCAACGATGCCATCGCTGGCCGCGACGGCGACGATACGCTGGCCGGCGGCCAGGGCGACGATGTCGTCTCCGGTGGAGGCGGCGATGACACCATCGTCGTCGAGGCTCCGGTCTGCGCGCCTGGTGAGACGAGCGACGGCAACGATACCTACAATGGCGGCACCGGCTTCGACACGCTCGATGCCAGCGCTACCACCGAGAGCATCGTCGTCGATCTCGAGCAGGGAACGGCCACGGGTGAGGAGATCGGTTCGGACACGCTTCAACGGATCGAAGCCGTTATCGGCGGCTCCGGCGACGATCAGCTTTCGGGCGATGCCGAAGGAAACACCCTCTTTGGCAATGATGGCAACGATGTCATCGATGGCCGCGCCGGCAACGACACGCTGGCCGGTGGCCAAGGGAACGATACCGTCTCTGGCGACCAGGGCAACGACACGGTTATCGTCGTCGTGGCCGAAGGTGCCGGCAATGACGGCAATGACAGCTATTCGGGTGGGGACGGCATCGATACGCTCGACATGTCGGCGCTGGTGCAGGCCGTGCTTGCCGATATCGAGGCCGGCATCGCCGAAGGCGAGGAGATCGGTTCGGACCTGATCGAAGGCTTCGACGTCATTGTCGGTGGCGACGGTGGCGACCGCCTGTCGGGTGGGGCCGGCAACAATATCCTGTCGGGCGGCGAGGGCAACGACGTGCTGCGCGGCCGCGGCGGCGACGATGTTCTCGTCGGGGGTGGCGGCAGTGATAAGTTGGAGGGTAACACCGGCAACGACACCTTCCTCGTGGTGATCGCGCCGGATGCAAGCGGCGACGACGGCAACGACCTGATCGACGGCAACGAGGCGGACGATACCTACGACGCCTCGGCAGCGATGCAGGCCGTGGTGATCGACCTCGACCGTGGTACGGCTGAGGGTGTGGAGATCGGCTCGGACCTGTTGACCTCGATCGAAGGCGCTGTCGGCGGCAAGGGTGACGACGTGCTCGTCGCCGGCAATGCCGTCAACTTCCTCGCCGGCGGCGATGGCGCCGACATCTTCGTCTTCCGCACGACCGCGTCGCTGGCCAATGACGGCAGCGGCCGCGACGAGATCCGCGACTTTGAGGTCGGCGACCGCGTCGACCTGTCGAAGATCGCCGAAGCCATCGGCGGGCTCGTCTTCGGCGGACTGCTGGAGGATGGGCAAGCACGCGAGGTGCACCAGATCACCTTCTATCACGAGACCTTCGGCGACGGCGAGCGCACGGTCGTTCGCGCCGTCGTCGACCTCGAACGCGATGAGGATCTGCAGTTCCTGATCGCCGGCCGCCACGAGCTCACCGAACAGGACTTTATCCTGGCCGCAACCGAAAACCCGGCGGACCAGTCGAGAGACACCGTCTGAACAACCACAGAACCCAGTCGTCACGCGTTATCGGGAGAAGAAGACCATGAAGACCACGGACAAGAGCACGACAGAGGCGGCCGACACGATCGCTCTGCCGGCTGAGAAACCGCAGTTCGGCATCACCTCGCGCATCGCAGTGTCGGCGATCTTTGCCGCAACGCTGGTGTTCGGCGTCGGCGGCTGGGCCGCCCAGGCGAAGCTGTCGGGCGCCGTCATCACCCAGGGCCAGGTCGCCGTCTCCCAGCAGGTCAAGCTGATCCAGCACCGCGACGGCGGCATCGTCTCGGCCATCCCCGTCAAGAACGGCACCCATGTCAGGAAGGGCGACGTGCTGCTGCAGCTCGACGAGACCCAGACCCGGGTCGAGCTGTCGATCGTGCGCGGCCAGCTGCAGCAGTTCTACGCCATGCGCGCCCGGCTGACGGCCGAACGCGACGGCGACGCCACCGTCTCCTTCGGCGAGCTCGATATTCCAGAGGTGCTCAAAGCCAGCGAAGTGAAGCTGTTCGAGGCCAATCGCCGGATGATCACCAGCCAGGAAGAGCAGATGCGGCTGCAGATCGGCCAGTTCGAGGAGCAGATCCGTGGCCTCAAGGCCCAGACCGGTTCCAGCGACAAGGAGAAGGAGATCGTCGAGAAGGAGATCACCAAGCTCGATACGCTTCTGAAGAGCGGCCTGGTGCCGGTCTCCGAGCATCGCGACCTGTTGCGCCAGATGGCCCGCATCGACGGCTCCAAGGGGGAACTGCTTGCCCGCATCGCCGAGGCGCTCGGCCAGATCAGCGAGCTGCGCATCAAGCTGATGTCGATCGACCAGAACAACCGCAAGGAAACGCAAGGCCAGATCGTCGGGCTTGAGGCCAAGATCGCCGAACTGACCGAACGGGCGGTGGCCGCAAAGGACCGGCTGTCGCGCATGGAAGTGCGCGCCCCCGTCGACGGGCTCGTCTACGACCTGCAGGTCCACACCATCGGCGGCATCATCGCGCCCGGAGCCACCGCCATGTCGATCGTGCCCGAGGGCGAGGACCTGACGGTGGAGATCCGCATTCCGCCTGTCGACATCGACCGCATCGCGCCCGGCCAGAAGAGCCGCATGCGCTTTACCGTCTTCAACCAGCGAACGACCCCCGAACTCGACGGCCGCATCGACGTCATCGCTGCCGCCACCACGCTCGACCGCAACACCGGACAGCCGTTCTATCTCGCAACCGTCGAGATCACCGAACCGCTCGACAAGCTCGGTGGCCGCAAGCTCATGCCCGGTATGCCCGTCGAAGTCTTCGTCCAGACCGACGAGAGAACCGCGATCTCGTACCTCACCAAACCATTCACAGACCAGATGCTCAGGGCATTCCGCGAGGAGTGAAGGAAGGGCGTCGATCGGAAGCAGGGATGAAGTTGATAAGCCGGCTTCATCCCTGTGCCTTGACGTGAGGACGTCGTTGGTCTGGAGGAGAGCCGACGGCGCCTTGTGCTTCAGGCGCCCTTGCGGATCAGGAAGCGGTGACCGCCCTCAGCGGCGCAAGCCGCCTCGAGGCTATGGCCATCCTCCCGGCAGAAATGCGGGATATCGATCACGGCCATCGGATCGGTCGTCTCGATCTCGAGCAGTGCACCTGCGGCCATGGAGGCGATGCGCTTGCGGGCCTTCAAAACGGGAAGGGGGCACTTAAGCCCCCTGAGGTCGTAGACCGTCTTTCCTTCGTCAGGCATCAATTGCCCCAGATCTTCCAGAACGGCCGCTTTTTCGGCGGTTGTTCCACCGCAATGGGTGCTTCGGTCGTTGGCGCGACGGTGGCTTCGGCATTTGCCGCGGCCACGGCGGTCACTTCAGGCTGTGCCTCTTGCGGGGCTTCGACTGAGTGGGTCTGTTTTGCCGCTGCACCGGCCGGCTGCACCTGCGGCTGGACGGCTGCCTGCAGTTCGGGGGGCGGCTGTGTGAGCTGCGCCTGTTCTGCCGGTTCGCCCTTAGAGAACAGGCTCCAGAAGGATTTCTTTGCCGGCTGCTCGACGGCTGCCTGCAATACCGGCTGGGGGATCGGGTTGGCGGCGGGAACCGGCACGTGTGTGCCGCCCTTGGTTGCTTTTTCGAGCTCCTTTTTCTGGATCTCGACAGCCACCTTGGTTTCTTCGGCTTCCTTCTGTTCGGCCAGCTTCTTTTCGAGGTCGCTTGCCTTCATCAGCTTGCCGGCGTCGATCGAGTTGCCGGTCGGTGCGTAGGCAAGCTCGCGGCCGGCGCGCTGCTTGGCGACGATCGCCTTGCGCTCGGCCTCGCTCGGCTCATACCAGACCATGCCGTCATACTTCTTCATGGCCTTGTCGTAGTCGAGCTTGTAGCCCTTCTCGAACGTCGACATTGCCATCTGCAGCGCGGGCGGGGTGGACATCGCCGGGCACGTGCCGCCTGGATTGAACGCGCCGCTGCCCTGCTGGTTGAAGACGTATTTCTTCTCGCAGACATTGATCTCCGGCGGACGCTTGGTGACTTCGAACTGATCGTAGCCGACCTTCAGCATGTTCCAGAATTCGATGTTGGGATTGTTGCGGTGACGCGCCATGTTCTCGGCGGTCATTCGGAAGGGGAATGCCTGGAGCTGGACGCTCTGCTGCCCGCCCTTGAAGGCGTCGCGCGCCATCGCGAAGATCTCGATCATCTGCTCGTCGGTCATCGAGTAGCAGCCGGACGACGAACAGGCACCGTGGATCATCAGATGCGTACCCTGACGGCCATTGGCACGGTCATAGGTGTTGGGGTAACCGGTGTTGATCGCCAGATAGTATTTCGAATTGGGGTTCAGCTGTTGCGGGAACAGCGGATAGAAGCCTTCCGGGGCCTGACGATCGCCTTCCTTCACCTTCGGGCCGAGCTTGCCCGACCAGGCACAGATCTTGTAGCTCTTCAGGAGCTGGAAGCGGTTGGACGTATTGGCCTTCCAGACCTCGAGCGTGCCTTCTTCCTTAAAGATGCGCAGCGCGATCGGGGATGTCTTTTGCATCCCGAGCTCGCTCATCTTGGCGGCCATCTTGCTGGAAAGCTGGTATTCGGTCTTGTTCTTGACGGTCGAAAGATCGACCGTCGCCGTATCCAGGGCATCATTGGTGCAGCCGGCAAGCGCAGCGGCAACAGCGGCGGTGGCTACAAGGTTTCTCAAGCGCATCAGCGAAAGCCCGTTCAAACCAAAACTCGTCAGTGCGAGCCGCGTCCGACGGGGAGGGCTCTTAGGGAATCAGTAAGCCATTATACTTCACGAATTCTTAACCTTGCAGGGCGCCCTGCACACACCGTTGTTCATGACGCCACGAATATGGCCAAGATTTGGCCATAGCCCGCTTTGTGGTTGCGAATTCTCTAGCGAACAATCGCCCGGAATCAGAGGTTCCGGCCGATATTGAGGTACTTTTGTCGGCGATCGGTGCGCAATTCGTCGCCATTGCGTCCGGACAGTTCCTTCAGTGCATCGGCAATCACCGTTCCGGTGCGGGCGATGACCGATTGCGGATCGCGGTGCGCGCCGCCGACAGGCTCGGGAATGATGCCGTCGATCACGCCCAGTGCCTTCAGATCTTCAGAGGTGATCTTCATGTTGCTGGCGGCTTCCTTGGCGCGGGTCGAATCGCGCCAGAGGATCGAGGCGGCACCTTCCGGCGAGATGACGCTGTAAATGGCATGCTCCAGCATGTAGACGCGGTTGCCGGTGGCGATCGCAATCGCGCCGCCCGAGCCGCCTTCGCCGATGACGACGGTGACGATCGGTACGCGCACGTTCAGGCACATTTCCGTCGAGCGGGCGATGGCTTCCGCCTGGCCGCGTTCTTCCGCGCCGACGCCGGGATAGGCACCGGCGGTATCGATCAGAGTGATCAGCGGCAGGCCGAAGCGGTCGGCCATTTCCATGATGCGGATCGCCTTGCGGTAGCCTTCAGGACGCGGGCTGCCGAAATTGTGCTTGATGCGCGACTTGGTGTCGCTGCCCTTTTCCTGGCCGAGGACGGCGACCGGCATGCCGCGAAAGCGCGCAAGACCGGCCTGGATGGCCTCGTCGTTGCCATAGTTGCGGTCGCCGGCAAGCGGTGTGAACTCGGTGAAGAGTTCAGCCGAATAATCCAGGAAATGCGGGCGCGAGGGGTGGCGGGCGACCTGGGTTTTCTGCCACGGCGTCAGCTTCGAATATATCTCGGCCATCGCATCGCGGACCCGTGTCTCGAGCCGTTCGACCTCATCCGAAGTGTTCACACTCTCGTCTTCGCCGGCGAGCTTCTTCAGTTCGAGAATCTTGCCTTCGAGGTCGGAGATTGGTTTTTCGAAATCGAGATAGTTGTGCATGAGATGCGTTTCCGATCGTTTTGCGACAAGGATCTGCCGGCCGAAACCAGCCTGCCCGGCGGTCCTAATCCTGTTTTTTCGCCTGTTTGGCAAGAGGGTGATGGTTTTGCACGAGGTCGTGCAGCCGTTCTTCCAGAACATGTGTATAGATTTGTGTCGTGGAAATGTCCGAGTGACCCAACAGTTCCTGCACGGCGCGAAGGTCGGCGCCGTTGGCAAGGAGGTGGCTGGCGAAGGCATGACGCAGCACGTGCGGCGAGATCGTCGCGACCCGGATGCCGGCGCGTGCGGCCAGCGATTTCAGGTCGCGGGCAAAGACCTGGCGGGGCAGGAAGCCCGCTTTGGCCGATGAGGGGAACAACCAGGGGCTTTCGCGCTCACCCTTGTCCGCTTTCGCAAACTCTTCTGCCAGAGCCGAACCGTAAACACGCATTGCGCGGATCGCTGCCTGCGACAGGGGCACCAGCCGCTCCTTGTTGCCCTTGCCGCGGATGACGAGAAAGCGTCCGTCCTGGGCAAGCACGCTTGCAGGCAGCGACACCAATTCGCTGACGCGCATGCCGGTGGCGTAGAGAAGTTCCATCAAGGCATGCATGCGCAGCCTGGAAAGCCGCTCCGGTCCGCCGGGCGCCGCCTCGGCCTCGCTCTCTGCCTGACCGATCAGGCGCGACACGTCGTCGATGCTCAGCGTCTTCGGCAGGCTTCTGCCTTTCTTGGGTGCATCGAGAATGCCTGTCGGGTCGTCGCCTCGCAGGCCTTCGGCATAGAGGAATTTGTAGAATTGTCGGAGCGCTGACAGCCGGCGGGCCTGTGAAGAGGGCTTGAAACCCTGGCCGGCGAGATGGGCGAGATAGTGCCGGAGATCGTCGGTCAGCGCACCCGTCAGGCCCATTCCTCGGCCGCGCATGTGGGACAACGCGTCTTCCAGGTCGCGCTCGTAGGATTGCAGCGTGTTGACGGCGGCGCCGCGTTCGGCGCTCATCATTTCGAGGAAGGCCTCGACATGTGCCGCGGAAAGATCGCTCATTGTGTCTTGTTCACCCGCTCTGAGGGGATCTTCACGGTCACATTCCGCTCGACCGGCTCGACGAAGGTGACGAGAGCGATCATCGTGCCGTAGACCAGCCCGGCGATGACGCCGCAGAAGAACAGGAACCGGAAGAGGGTGGGCATTTCAGTCTCCTCTGTATGGGTCCTTAAGCCGGAGCGAATCCAGGTATAAAATCATGCAGCCGTTGAATGTGCTAAGGCAGCCTTTTGCGCGTCTGGATGGACGCGTGGCCCGTTGGCGGATGCCCAATCTATATGAACGCCCCTTTCGCCAAGTTCAAGAAGCTTGCACGGAGGGCCGCGACGGCTTGACGCTCCACCCCGATTTGTCGATACCGGAAGGGAATGGGGAACAAGAAGTCCAATGAACGACGTGATCGAACCGGTTTCCGCGACGCTTGCCGAACGGGCGAAGCTTGCGCTCGGTAAACGCAATCTCGTTTTCATCGGCCTGATGGGCGCCGGAAAATCGGCGATCGGTCGGCTTACGGCGCAGGCACTCGGCATACCCTTCGTCGATTCCGACCACGAGATCGAGCGCGTCTCACGCATGACGATCAGCGATCTCTTTGCCCGTTATGGCGAGGACGAGTTCAGGGCGCTGGAAACGCGCGTTCTGAAACGCCTGCTGCGCACCGGTCCCCGCGTCGTTTCGACCGGCGGTGGCGCCTATATCAACGAGCGATCGCGGCGCCAGATCAAGCGCGGCGGCCTGACGATCTGGCTCAATGCGGAGCTGGACGTGCTGTGGGAACGGGTCAACAAGCGCGACACGCGTCCGCTCTTGAAGACCGAAAACCCCAAGCAGACGCTCGAAAACCTGATGCGCGCCCGCTACCCGATCTATGCCGAAGCCGATCTGACGGTGATGTCGCGCGATGTGAACAAGGAGACGATGGTGGAGGACGTTCTCACCGCCGTCATAGATTTCCGGAAAGTCCCCAACGATGAATAACCATGTGATGCCTGCCGCCGAGCGCAAGGTGCGTGTCGATCTCGGCGATCGTTCCTATGACATCCTGATCGGCCCGGGGCTGATCGCCGCTGCCGGCAACGAGATCGCGTCGCGCCTCAAGGGGCGCAAGGTCGCCGTCATCACCGACGAAAATGTCGGTCCGCGCTATCTCGAACCGCTGATGGCAAGCCTCAAGCAGAGAGATATCGAGGCCGTGTCGCTGGTGCTGCCGGCCGGTGAAAAGACCAAGAGTTTCGAGCATCTCATTCCCGCGTGCGAAGCGATCCTCGGCGCGCGGATCGAGCGCAACGACGCGGTGATCGCGCTTGGTGGCGGCGTCATCGGCGACCTGACCGGCTTTGCGGCCGGCATCGTGCGTCGCGGTTCGCGCTTCATCCAGATCCCGACTTCGCTTCTGGCACAGGTAGATTCCTCGGTCGGCGGCAAGACGGGCATCAATTCGCCGCACGGGAAGAACCTGATCGGTGTCTTCCATCAGCCGGATCTGGTGCTCGCCGACACGGATGTGCTCGACACGCTGAGTGAGCGCGAGTTCCGCGCCGGTTATGCCGAAGTCGCGAAATACGGGTTGATCGACAAGCCGGACTTCTTCGCCTGGCTGGAAAAAAACTGGCAGGCGGTGTTTTCCGGTGGTGCGGCTCGCATCGAGGCGATTGCCGTCAGCTGCCAGGCCAAGGCCGATGTCGTGGCGGCGGACGAGCGCGAAAACGGCCTGCGTGCGCTGCTCAATCTCGGTCACACCTTCGGCCACGCACTGGAAGCGGCCACCGAATACGACAGCGCCCGCCTGGTGCATGGCGAGGGCGTGGCGATCGGCATGGTGCTGGCGCATCAGTTTTCGACGCGCATGAACCTTGCGAGCGCCGACGATGCGACCCGTGTGGAAGCGCACTTGCGCGCCGTCGGCTTGCCGACGCGCATGGACGAAATCCCGGGCAGCCTGCCGCCGGCTGAAAAGCTGATGGATGCGATTGCCCAGGACAAGAAGGTCAAGGGCGGAAAGCTGACATTCATCCTGACCCGCGGCATCGGCCAGTCCTTCGTCGCCGACGACGTGCCGGCCTCCGAGGTCCTGAACTTCCTGAGGGAAAAGCACCCGCAATGACCGGTGAAGCATTCCTGGCTTTTCTTGGCGAATACTGGCTGTCGATTGCCGCGGTCTTCTGCCTGCTATTGTTTTCAGCGTTTTTCTCGGGTTCCGAAACGGCGCTGACCGCGGCATCGCGCTCGCGCATGCATTCGCTGGAGAACAACGGCGACGAACGGGCCGGCATCGTCAACCGCCTGATCGAACGCCGCGACAGGCTGATCGGCGCGCTCTTGATCGGCAACAACCTCGTCAACATTCTGGCTTCGTCCCTGACGACGAGCCTGTTGATCGGGCTGTTCGGCAATTCGGGCGTGGCGATTGCTACGGTCGTCATGACGATCCTGTTGGTGATCTTTTCCGAAGTACTGCCCAAGAGCTGGGCGATCGCGTCGCCGGACCGGTTCGCGCTCGCCGTGGCTGCGCCTGTGCGGTTGTTCGTTGCCGTGGCCGGACCGCTGTCGAGCCTTGTCAACGGTATCGTGCGCCGCATCCTTTCGCTCTTCGGCGTCAGTTTTGCCTCCGACATGTCGATGCTTTCGGCGCATGACGAGTTGCGCGGCGCGGTCGACCTGCTGCACCGCGAGGGGTCGGTGATCAAGGCCGATAGGGATCGTCTTGGCGGCGTGCTCGATCTCGGCGAACTCGAAATCTCCGACATCATGATCCACCGCACCAACATGCGGGCGATCAACGCCGATGACCCGCCCGAGATCTGCGTGCGCGAGATCCTGCAAAGCCCGTTCACCCGCCTGCCGCTGTGGCGCGGTGCCGCCGACAACATCATCGGGGTGGTGCATTCCAAGGATCTTCTGCGCGCGCTTGCCGAGCCGGATGTCGAGCCGGAAAACCTGGATATCGTCAAGATCGCCCAGAAACCCTGGTTCGTTCCCGATACGACCAATCTCAAGGATCAGCTCAACGCTTTCCTGCGGCGCAAGCTGCACCTTGCCATCGTCGTCGACGAATACGGTCAGGTGCAGGGGCTGGTGACGCTCGAGGACATTCTGGAAGAGATCGTCGGCGATATCGCAGACGAGCACGACCTCGATATCCAGGGTGTTCGCCAGGAGGCGGACGGGTCGATCGTGGTCGACGGCTCCGTGCCGATCCGCGATCTCAACCGCGCTCTAGACTGGTCGCTGCCGGACGAAGAGGCGACGACGGTTGCGGGTCTGGTGATCCACGAATCGAAAAGCATTCCGGAAGAACGCCAGGCCTTCACCTTCCACGGCAAGCGCTTCATCGTGATGAAGCGGGTTAAGAACCGGATCACGAAACTGAGGATCCGCCCGGCAGAAGACCAGACGCCTGTCGGCTGATGGTTACCAGCGCGTCGGCTCGCCGGGTGCTGCAGGCTCCACTGCCAGTGCGTGCAGGCCGGCATCGAGTTCGGGTTTCAGGATGTCGTTGATGGCGCGGTGGCGCGCCACCCGGCTCATGCCGGCAAAGGCGTCGGCCACGATGCGCACACGCATGTGGGTTTCGCCGCCGCCGTCAAAATCCGGTTGATGGCCCGCATGCAGGTGGCTTTCGTTGATGACATCAAGTCGTTCGGGCTGGAACGCTTCGGTCAGTTTCCGTTCGATCGTATCCCTGAGCGACATTCTTCCGTCCCATTTCCTTGGTTGCTGGATGCCCTTGTGCTGGTCGGGTCCGGCGATGCTGCCTTGGCGGCGCAAAAGGCCCGCACAAAGCCAGTAACATTCCGCTTTGTCAATTCTTGTTGTGGCCTCGGCCAACCCCCATAATGAGCGCCATGAGACTCGATTCAAAATACTTCGATCGCATTCGGACACGGCGCAAAGTCGAGCCGCGCGCTGAACCGTCCGCCCCCACCTGTCAGTGGGACGGCTGCGACAAGAAGGGCGTTCATCGCGCACCCGTCGGCCGCAACGCCGAGGGGCAGTACTTCATGTTCTGCTTCGAGCATGTGAAGGAATACAACAAGGGCTACAACTTTTTCTCCGGCCTCTCCGACAGCGAAGTCGCCCGCTACCAGAAGGAAGCGATAACGGGACATCGCCCGACCTGGACCGTCGGCGTCAACAAGAACGCCAAGAATGGTCCTACGCAATCGCAGACCCGTTCGGGCTCCGCCGGGGCGCAGGCACGCATGCGCGATCCCTTCGGCTTCGTCAGCGAGGCAAAGGCGCGCGCCGGCCGACCCGAGCCGCGCCAGCGCAAGCTGAAGACTCTCGAGGCCAAGGCCTACGAGACGCTCGGCCTCAGCGCTTCGGCTACCGCCAGCGATATCAAGGCGGCGTACAAGGAACTGGTCAAGAAGCATCACCCTGATGCCAATGGCGGAGACAGGGGATCGGAGGAGCGTTTTCGTGCAGTAATTCAGGCCTACCAATTGTTAAAACAGGCTGGTTTCTGCTAACAACGCGGATTATTACAGAAGCACTTTTGCAGGCGAATGCGCGGGTGCCGCCGGTGGCCGCTCTGGAGACATGATGAGCAAGATTGACCTCGACATTTCCAACCTCCCCGACACGACCGTCTCGGTTCGGGAGGTTTTTGGCATTGATACGGATTTGCGCGTTCCCGCCTATTCCAAGGCCGACGCCTACGTGCCGGACCTTGACCCTGACTACCTCTTCGACCGCGAAACCACGCTCGCCATTCTCGCAGGCTTTGCCCACAACCGACGCGTGATGGTCTCGGGCTATCACGGTACCGGTAAATCCACCCACATCGAGCAGGTCGCAGCGCGCCTCAACTGGCCGTGCGTGCGCGTCAACCTCGACAGCCATGTCAGCCGTATCGACCTTGTCGGCAAGGATGCGATCGTCGTCAAGGACGGCATGCAGGTCACCGAGTTCAAGGACGGCATTCTGCCCTGGGCCTACCAGCACAACGTCGCGCTCGTCTTCGACGAGTACGACGCAGGCCGTCCAGACGTGATGTTCGTCATCCAGCGCGTGCTGGAATCCTCCGGCCGCCTGACGCTGCTCGACCAGAGCCGCGTCATTCGCCCGCACCCGGCCTTCCGCCTGTTTGCGACCGCCAACACGGTCGGCCTCGGCGACACCACCGGCCTCTACCACGGCACGCAGCAGATCAACCAGGCGCAGATGGACCGCTGGTCGATCGTCACGACGCTCAACTACCTGCCGCATGACAAGGAAGTCGACATCGTCGCTGCCAAGGTCAAGGGCTTTACCGCCGACAAGGGCCGCGAAACCGTCTCCAAGATGGTGCGCGTAGCGGATCTTACCCGTGCCGCCTTCATCAACGGCGACCTGTCGACGGTGATGAGCCCGCGTACGGTCATCACCTGGGCCGAGAACGCCTATATCTTCGGTGACATCGCCTTTGCCTTCCGCGTAACCTTCCTCAACAAGTGCGACGAGCTGGAGCGGGCGCTGGTCGCCGAGCACTACCAGCGCGCTTTCGGCGTCGAGCTCAAGGAGAGTGCCGCCAACATCGTGCTTGAAGCCACCGCCTGATCCATGGGTCGCCTCTCCCCAGGGAAGGCGACCTGTGACTTTGTGGCAAATTCGATGATATCCCGCCGGGGTATCATCGCCTCTGGCTGAAGAAGGAACTGTCGTGAGCTCGAACTCCAAGGCAAAGCCGACCACGCGTGAAAATGCCGCCGAACCGTTCAAGCGGGCGCTTTCCGGCTGCATCCGATCGATTGCTGGCGATGCCGAGGTGGAGGTGGCCTTCGCCAACGAGCGGCCGGGCATCACCGGCGAGCGCATCCGCCTGCCGGAAATCTCAAAGCGGCCGACGCGACAGGAACTCGCTGTGACGCGTGGGCTTGGCGACAGCATGGCGCTGCGCAAGGCCTGTCATGATGCGCGCATCCACGCGACGATGTCGCCGCAGGGTGCCGACGCGCGGGTGATCTTCGACGCCGTCGAGCAGGCGCGTGTCGAGGCGATCGGCTCGCTGCGCATGGAAGGCGTTGCCAAGAACCTGAGCTCGATGCTCGAAGAAAAATATTCCAAGGCCAATTTCGGCGCGATCAGCAAGCAGGCCGACGCGCCGCTCGGCGAGGCGGTAGCACTTCTGGTGCGCGAAAAGCTGACCGGCGAGAGGCCTCCGGCATCCGCCGGCAAGGTGCTCGATCTCTGGCGCGACTTCATCGAGGAAAAGGCTGCCGGCGACATCAAGAACCTGTCGTCGACGGTCAACGACCAGCAGGCCTTCGCCCGCGTCGTGCGTGACATGCTGACGTCGATGGATGTTGCCGAGAAATACGGCGACGACGACATCGAGCCGGACGAGCAGGAGAGCGAGACCGACGAAGATCAGCCGCGTAGCCAGGAGCAGGACGAAAACGCCAGCGACGAGGAAGCCGGCGACGATGCGGCGCCTGCTGACGAAAACCAGGCTGCCGAAGAGCAGATGGAAGAAGGCGAGATGGACGGCGCGGAGATTTCCGACGACGACCTGCAGGACGAGGGCGACGAGGACAGCGAGACGCCCGGCGAGGTCAAGCGTCCGAACCAACCCTTTGCCGACTTCAACGAAAAGGTCGACTACACCGTCTTCACCCGCGAGTTCGACGAGACGATCGCTTCCGAAGAGCTGTGCGACGAGGCGGAACTCGACCGCCTGCGCGCTTTCCTCGACAAGCAACTCTCGCACCTTCAGGGAGCGGTCGGGCGGCTGGCGAACCGGCTGCAGCGCCGCCTGATGGCACAGCAGAACCGCTCGTGGGAGTTCGACCTGGAAGAGGGCTATCTCGACAGCGCGCGCCTGCAGCGCATCGTCATCGACCCGATGCAGCCGCTGTCGTTCAAGCGCGAGAAGGATACCAATTTCCGCGATACGGTCGTGACCCTCCTGATCGACAATTCCGGCTCAATGCGCGGCCGGCCGATCACGGTCGCTGCGACCTGTGCCGACATCCTCGCGCGCACGCTTGAGCGTTGCGGCGTCAAGGTCGAGATCCTCGGCTTTACCACCAAGGCGTGGAAGGGTGGGCAATCGCGCGAGAAGTGGCTGGCTGGCGGCAAGCCGCAGTCGCCGGGCCGCCTCAACGACCTGCGCCACATCATCTACAAGTCGGCCGATGCGCCGTGGCGGCGGGCGCGCCGCAATCTCGGGCTGATGATGCGCGAGGGCCTTCTCAAGGAGAACATCGACGGCGAGGCGCTGATCTGGGCGCATGAGCGTCTGATGGCGCGGCGCGAACAGCGCCGCATCCTGATGATGATTTCGGATGGTGCGCCGGTCGACGACTCGACCCTGTCGGTCAACCCGGGCAACTATCTCGAACGGCACCTGCGTGCCGTGATCGAGCAGATCGAGACGCGCTCGCCTGTCGAGCTTCTGGCAATCGGCATCGGTCACGACGTGACGCGCTACTATCGGCGCGCCGTGACGATCGTCGATGCGGACGAACTGGCCGGTGCGATGACCGAGCAGCTTGCCGATTTGTTCGAAGACGAAAGCATGCGCCGCCGTCCCGGACGCACGCGCCGCGCAGGATAAGCTTTCGCGAAACCGGGGCGGCCTTTCGTCGCCCTGTTCATCCTCAGAGCGGCGTCACGCCCGCCGTTTTCTCCTGCCTGTCCTGGCCCGCCGAAGGAATTCTCCCAGATGCTTTGCCGCGGTCTCCTCGTTCTTTCGCTGCTGGCCTCGCCTGTCTCGGCACTGGCCGCCAGTGACAGCGAAAAGCTACCCATTCGCAGCCGGCAGATCGATGCCTTCAAGGTCGGCTCAGACCAGACGCGGTTCGGCCAGCTCGAATTCATCGGTGGTTTGGAGATGACGTCGTCCAACGCGCTGTTCGGCGCCGTCTCGGCGATCCGCTTTCGGCCGGATGGAGCCTCCTTCGTTGCGGTCATGGATACCGGCCATTGGCTCGAGGGGGCAGTGACCCGCGATGCCAATGGCAAGCTTTCCGGCCTGGCCGACCTGACGGCAACGCCGATGGCCGACAGGAGCGGCGCAGTCGGGCTGGAGAAGTGGAAGGTGGATTCGGAAGGGCTTGCGCTACGCGAAGGCGAGGTGATCGTCAGCTACGAGCAGGCCCATCGCATCGATATCTACCCGGATCCCGGGTTCTCGGCTTCGGGGCCGGTCGGGAAAATACCGTTGCCGTTTCCGGCAACCGAACTGCGCAGCAATGGCGGGCTCGAAACCGTGGCTGTTTCACCGAAGGACGGCCCGCTCGGCGGGGCTGCCGTCACGGTGTCGGAGCGCAGCGTCGACAAGGCGGACAATCTTCTTGCAGGCATTCTCGACGGGCCGATGAAGGGCACGTTCGCAGTTGTCCGCACCGAGCCCTACGCCGTCACTGACGGCGCTTTTCTGCCCGATGGAGATCTCCTGCTCCTGGAGCGGCGATTCAACTTCGCCTCCGGGCTCGGCATGCGCATCCGCCGCATCCCCGGTGCCAGCATCCGGCCGGGCGCCGTTGTCGACGGCGACGTCATTCTCGACGCCGATATGGGCTATCAGATCGATAACATGGAAGGCCTCGATGTGGTCGCTGGCCCGAATGGCGATATCAGCATCATCGTCGTCTCGGACGACAATCATTCGATCCTCGAGCGCAATCTGATGCTGGAATTCAGGCTGATCAAATGAGAACGGGGCCGTTCGGCCCCGTCGTCAATCTCATATCTCAGATGGTATCAGGCCGCAGCCTTGCCCGGCATCGGCTTGATCACGCTCATCAGCGCGCCATAGGGCAGCAACATCACGATGCCGCAGAGGATTTTCACCGAGAGGTCGCCGAGCGCCCAGGAGATCCAGCGCGGGGCCTCTGTGGCAAGAATGCCGAGCAGCGGTGCGGTCTCCAGCGCGAAGCTGTCATTGGCTCCGAAGAACACGAAGAACGGCGCAAAAGCGAAGGAGAAGAACATCGCCGTGTCGAGCGCCGAGCCGATCAGCGAGCCTGCCAGCGGCGCCTGCCACCAGCTTTGGCGGCGGAGCCGGTTGAACACGGAGATATCCAGAAGCTGGCCGAACAGGAAAGCGGAGCCGGAGGCGATCGCGATGCGCGGCGTGGCCGCGAAGAAGGAGAGAACGATCGCCACGAGGAAGCCGACGACGACGACACGACGCGCAATGCGCGGGCCGAAATGGCGGTTGGTCAGGTCGGTGACAAGGAAGGCGAAGGGGTAGCTGAAGGCGCCCCAGGTGAGGAGATCGCCGAGCTGCATGCCGGCGATCGAGCCTGGCAGCGGGTACTGAACGAGGAAGTTCGAAGCAACGACCACCAGGGTCATGAGTGCGACGTAGACAAAGAACGTGCGGTTGATAAGCATTTTTTTATCCTGGGAGATGCCACCAGTTGCGCGGAAGCCAGGCTTGGATGCCGGGCCGATGAAATCTGCAAATTACACACGAGAAAAAGGCTTGCCGGATAAACCCGCAAGCCTTTTTAAAGTTGTGTCGAAGACAGACGCTGGCGCCGATCAGGCGGCGGCGACTTCAGCGTTCTTCTTGACGATCTGACGGCGCAGCAGGCGAGCGCGCATGCTCAGCTCGTTCTCGTCAGCCTTCACGAGGAAAGCGTCGAGGCCGCCCCGGTGTTCAACCGAGCGGAGAGCGGCTGCGGAAACGCGCAGACGGAAGCGCTGGCCGAGAGCATCGGAAATCAGCGTGACGTTGCACAGGTTCGGAAGGAACTTGCGCTTGGTCTTGTTGTTGGCGTGGCTGACATTGTTGCCCGACTGGACGCCCTTGCCGGTCAATTCGCAACTACGGGACATGGTACACCTATTCTCTTTATCGCCGCCGGACGATGCGGTAGCGGGCCCAGAGCCCAGGCCGCGTTCCTGTTGGCCATTATTGGAAAGTTGCGGTTCTATAGTCAGAGACAGCCCGCCCGTCAAGCCAAACCTCTTGCATTCTCGGAAAACCGCCGTTTCTTGCGGCCCTTTCTGCATCGGGCAGGCTTGATTGCGGCCACAATAATGCTTCGCAACGGCCATTCCAAGCCTCTTCGTGATGCGCTATCTGTTGTCCTGTGGATGCAGCAGAGGTCGTTGGCGCGGCGTTGGAGCCGGTGGCCGGATCTCCCGGAAAAGGCGTAGAAAAGCCGCAAACGACCTGCATTCCAAGACATTGCGACGACATTCGAGTGATGGATCTCTTAGGGCATGAAGTTGCGCATCGGTTCTCGCGCGGTAGCGCTTTTGTCAGCGGCATTGTTTTCCACAGCGTCGCTTGCGGCGGATATCGAGCATCAGACGGATTACAGCATTTCGCTTGCCGGATTGCCGCTTGCGAGAGCGTCATTCCATACGGCCCTTGAAAAGAATCGCTACACGATTTCAGGAACACTGCACTCGGCCGGTCTCGTCGACATCTTCAGTCGGACATCGGGCCAGACCCGTGTTTCCGGCGTCATCGGTCGCGACCATCTGCGCGCAAACGAGTATTCGATGTCCTATCGCAGCGGCAAAAAGGGCCGGGCGATCAATGTCACCTACGCCAACGGCAACGTCGTACATGCCAGCATGACGCCCAAGCGCACGCCGCTGCCAAAGAACTGGGTGCCGGTGACCTCCCGCGACATGCGCAACGTACTCGACCCGTTGTCCGGCCTGATCATTCCGGGCAAGGCCCGCGTCTGCCCCAACACCCTGCCGATCTTCGACGGCGAATCGCGTCTGGACATCAAGCTGTCGGCGAAGGGAACCAGGCCCTTCAAGACCAAGGGGTTCGAGGGAGAGGCGATCGTCTGTGGCATCCGCTTCGTTCCGCGGGCGGGCTACAAGAAGGGGCGCGAGGACGTCGAGTATCTCAGGCGTCTGCAGACCATGGAAATCTGGTTTGCCAAGTCGGATGCCGTCGATGTCTATGCGCCGGTCTATGTCCGCATCCCGACCAAGCTTGGTCCGGTGACGGTTTCGGCGACTCGATTCGGCGGTTGAAACCACCCGTCGGTGACGATCGGGCACTAACATTTAGCGGCGAGTCGTGATTTTATCCGCGCCGGCTTTCGCCAAGGAGCCGCACAGGGGATAAGACATGAAGTTCAAGGCAACGTTGATCGGTGCGACCGCGATTTTGATGTGGTCGCTTCTGGCGCTGTTTACCGCAGCGTCCGGCAAAATGCCGCCGTTCCAGTTGTCGGCGATCTGTTTCCTTATCGGCAGCATTCCGGGTTTGATCGTTCTCGCGCTGAAGCCAGAGCGTCTTGCGCTGCTGAAGCAACCGGCCAAGGTGTGGATCACCGGCATCGCCGGTCTTTTCGGCTATCACTTTCTCTACTTTACCGCGCTGCGCAACGCGCCGGCTGTCGAGGCGGGCCTGATTGCCTATCTCTGGCCGCTGCTGATTGTTGTCGGCTCGGCTCTCCTGCCGGGCGAACGGCTGCGTTGGTACCATGTTGCTGGCGCGTGTTCGGGCCTGATGGGGACGATCATGATCATCGCCCGCAACGGCATCGCCTTTGACGATGCCTATCTCATGGGCTACGGCGCCGCGTTGCTCTGCGCCTTCACCTGGTCCGGCTATTCGCTTTTGACGCGCCGCTTCGAGGCGGTCTCGACCGACGTCGTCACCGGCTTCTGCTTGGCGACGTCGCTGCTCTCGTTCCTGTGCCATCTCGGCCTGGAGACGACGGTGTGGCCGGCAACGACATTCGAGTGGCTGGCGGTCGCGGGTCTCGGCCTGCTGCCGGTGGGCGCTGCCTTCTATGCCTGGGACTTCGGTGTCAAGAACGGCAATATTCAGCTGCTCGGCGTTGCCAGCTACGCAGCGCCGGTTCTGTCGACGCTGATCCTCATCCTGTTCGGTTTTGCCGAACCATCGTGGCGCATCGCGGCGGCATGCCTCTTCGTCACCGGCGGGGCGGTGCTTGCCGCCAAGGACATGATCTTTCGCAAAAGGCGAGCGGCGGCGCAGCCGGCGGAGTAAAACGGGATCGTTGGATCAAAGCATGTCGCGCAAAAGTGTGCCGCGGTTTTGAGATAACGACATGCGCAAAAACAAGAACTTAAAGCGCGCCAAGCGAATCTGAAAGATCGCGACGCGCTTTAAGCCTCAGGCGGCGCCCAGCCGGGAGCCGCCATCTCGAAGACAGAGAAATCAAAGCCGGGCGCCACCGTGCAGCCGACCAGTGTCCAGTCGCCGAGCGAGACGGCGGATTGCCACCAGTTGGGCGGCACCAGCCCTTGCGGGCGCTCGCCGTCCAGAATGCCGGGACCGAGGCGCAGCACCGTTGCCGGCGCGCCGTCGGCGGCGATGCTGAGCTCCAGCGGCGCACCGGCATAGTGATGCCAGATCTCGGCGGCATCACGCACCCGGTGCCAATGCGAACGCTCGCCGCGCTCCAAGAGATAGTAGATCGCGGTGGAATGGCCGCGGGGGCCACCATTGCCATCGCGGAAAGTCTGCACGTACCAGCCACCCTCGGGATGGCGCGTCAGCCCGAGGATCTCGATAATGGCGGCGGGTGTCAGTTCGCGGTCGGCCATCATTAGAAATTGTCCTTGCGCTTGCGGATTTCGGCAAAGACGGCTGCATCGGCAGCCGCGTCCATGCGGAGATGGGCGCGGATCTTGGGATCGGCGGCGCGCAGGAACGGGTTGGTGCGCTTTTCGAGGCCTATGGTCGTTGGTGCGGTAAAGCCGCCATCACAGCGCGTTTCCTCGATCTCGGCGGCACGGGCCCTCAGCTCGGCATTGTCGGGATCGATGGTCACGGCAAAGCGGGCGTTCGACAGCGTGTATTCGTGGCCGAAATAGACGGTGGTGTCGTCGGGCAGGGCGAGAAGGCGGCTGAGCGAATGCCACATCGTCTCCGGGGTGCCCTCGAACAGGCGGCCGCAGCCGAGCGCGAACAGCGTGTCAGCGGCAAAGAGCAGCTTGTCTTCGGGAAGGTAAAAACAGATATGGCCGGCAGTGTGGCCGGGTGTCTCGATGACGTCGACCGGGTGGCCGGCAAAGTCGAAGCGCTCGCCGTGGCGTACGTTCTTATCGATGCCGGGGATACTGGCCGCTTCTGCCGCCGGGCCGATGATGGTGGCGCCGAAACGCTCCTTCAGCGCCACGTTGGCCGCCACATGGTCGCCATGATGATGGGTGGTGAGGATGTGGGTGAGCCTCCAGCCCCGTCGCTCCAGCGCCTCCAGGATAGGCTGCTCCTCCGGCGCGTCGATCGACGCGGTGGCGCCGCTTGCCGGATCGTGCAGCAGCACGCCGAAATTGTCGGTACGGCAAAGAAAAAGGTCGAGTTCGAGGGCGGCCATGGCAAATCTTCCGATCGGGCTTCGGCTGCATGATATTCGATCGGATCGACGAAAATCATGCGGCGCGTTTAACGCTGCCGCGTGCTTTGACGCTCCTTGGAGCGCGGCGCAGCTGGGGCTGCCGTCGAATGTAGCGAGGCTTGCCTTGAAGTCTACCGCTTGAAGGCTAACATGTTGCGCATGCACACCGATATCGTCGACCTCCGCGAATTCTACCACTCCGAACTGGGCCGCATGGCGGAACAGTCGGTGACCATGGCGCTGTCTTCCGTCTGGGCGCGCCTGCCGGAGGAGCGGCTCGTCGGGCTTGGCTATGCGGTTCCGTATCTCGAGCGCTTCCGCAAGGACACGGAGCGGACCTTCGCCTTCATGCCGGCGGGGCAGGGGGCGGTGAACTGGCCGGTTGCCGAGCTGTCGTCGACGGCGCTGGTGTTCGACGAGGAATTGCCGCTGCCCGATTCATCGATCGACCGGGTGCTGATGGTGCATTCGCTGGAGTTTGCCGAAAGCCCGCGCGAGACGATGAAGGAGATCTGGCGTGTGCTTGCGCCGGGCGGTCGGCTCGTCATCGTCGTGCCCAACCGCCGTGGCGTCTGGGCACGCATGGAGCATACGCCGTTCGGCTCGGGCCGACCCTATTCGCGCAGCCAGCTGACGGCGCTTCTGCGCGAGACGAACTTTACTCCCGGCGCCTCGGCAGAGGCGCTATTCTTCCCGCCGTCGAAGCTGAAGATGATCCTGCGCCTGCGGCGCGGCTTCGAGCGGCTCGGCCGGTCGCTCTGGCCTGTCTTCTCAGGGGTGATCGTGGTGGAGGCGCAGAAACGGCTCTATCAGGGGCTACCCGTCGCCGCACGGGCGTCGCGCCGCGTGTTCGTGCCGGTGCTGGCGCCGCAGGGTATTCCGAGCACACGGGAGCGGCCGCGCTCGCCCTCGTGATCGCCGCTGCGGCGGAGCCTTCCCACCCTCGACAAATGCCGATTGCGCCGGTATTGGCTTGGCCTTCTTTCCTGCCTTGAAAGCTGACCCCATGAGCCTTGCCTCCAAGAGCCCGCAGCCGCGTCCCGGCATTCTGGATATCGCCGCCTATGTGCCCGGCAAGGAGCATGCCCCGGGTGTCGCCAAGGTTCACAAGCTCTCCTCCAACGAGACGCCGCTCGGCGCCAGCCCCAGGGCGATCGAGGCCTTCCAGGCGGCCGCCTTCAATCTGGAGCGCTATCCGGACGGCCAGGCACGGGCGCTGCGCGACGCGATCGGCGCGGTGCACGGCCTCAATCCGGCAAACATCCTGTGCGGCAACGGTTCGGACGAACTGCTCGGCCTGATCTGCCACACCTATCTTTCGCCCGGCGACGAGGGCATCGTCACCGAGCACGGGTTCCTGGTCTACAAGATCCAGATTACCGCGGCCGGCGGCAGACCTGTGACGGTCAAGGAGCGGAACGCGACCGTCGACGTCGATGCGATCCTCGCTGCCGTGACCGAGCGCACGAAGCTCGTCTTCCTCGCCAATCCCGCGAACCCGACCGGCACCTATATCCCGGTCGACGAAGTCCGCCGCCTGCATGCAGGTCTGCCCGAGGGCGTACTTCTCGTGCTTGACGCGGCTTACGCCGAATATGTTCGCCGCAACGATTATGCGGCCGGGCTCGAGCTGGTGTCGGCCAATCGCAACGTCGTCATGACGCGCACTTTCTCCAAGATTTATGGTCTTGCCGGCCTGCGCATCGGCTGGATGTATGCGCCGCCGGAAGTGATCGATGCGGTCGACCGGGTGCGCGGGCCGTTCAATCTCAGTGCGGCATCGATTGCAGCCGGGGCCGCCGCCGTGCGCGATCAGGCCTTCGTCGCTGAGGCCGTGGATCATAATCTGACCTGGCTGGAACACGTCAGCCGCGCGCTGGAGGCGCTCGGTCTCACCGTGACGCCATCGGTGACCAACTTCGTGCTCATCCACTTCCCGGACGAGGACGGCAAGCGCGCGGTCGACGCTGACACGTTCCTCACCGCGCGCGGCTACATTCTTCGCGCAGTGGCAGCCTACGGCTTCCCCAACGCCTTGCGCATGACCATCGGCTCGCAGGAGGCCAATGAGGGCGTGATCGCGGCACTGACAGACTTCATGGGACGGAAATGATGACACAGCAGTTTGAAACGATCGCGCTTATCGGCATCGGCCTTATCGGCTCGTCGATTGCCCGGGAAATCCGCGAGAAACAGCTCGCCGGCACCCTGGTGATCTCGACCCGCAGCGAAGCGACGCTTGCGCGCGCCGAAGAGCTTGGCCTCGGCGACCGCTATACGCTGTCGGCTGCCGATGCGGTGCGCGGTGCCGATCTCGTCATCGTCTCGGTGCCGGTCGGCGCGTCGGGTGCGGTCGCTCAGGAAATTGCCGCCCATCTGAAGCCGGGCGCCATCGTCACCGATGTCGGCTCGACCAAGGGCTCGGTCATCGCGCAGATGGCGCCGCATCTGCCCGACACGGTACATTTCGTGCCCGGCCATCCGATTGCCGGTACCGAGCATTCCGGCCCGGATGCCGGCTTCGTCGGCCTCTTCCGTGGCCGCTGGTGCATCCTGACGCCGCCCGCCGGCCAGGACGAGGAAGCGATCGCCCGGCTGCGGCGGTTCTGGGAAACGCTCGGGTCGATGGTCGAGGAGATGGATGCCGAGCATCACGACAAGGTGCTGGCGATCGTATCGCACCTGCCACACATCATCGCCTACAACATCGTCGGTACGGCGGATGATCTGGAAGCGGTCACCGAATCCGAAGTCATCAAATATTCGGCGTCCGGTTTCCGCGACTTTACTCGTCTTGCCGCATCCGACCCGACCATGTGGCGCGACGTTTGCCTGCACAACAAGGACGCGATCCTGGAAATGCTGTCGCGCTTTTCCGAGGACCTCGCCTATCTGCAGCGGGCGATCCGCTGGGGCGACGGCGACAAGCTGTTCGATCTCTTCACCCGCACCCGCGCGATCCGCCGCTCGATCATTCAGGCCGGTCAGGACACGGCCATGCCCGACTTCGGCCGCCACGCGATGGATCAGAAGTAGTCATTACGTCACAAGAAAGCCCGGGTGGTGGACTGATCCACGACCCGGGCTTTTTCTATTCCGGCTTCTCCTGCGCATGCCGCAGACAGAGCATCTTCGATCAGAGCGTCGGCAGCACGCCGATCGGGATGAAGGCGAGGAAGGCGGTGCCGTCGCGCACGTTGAGCTTCACCGTCGCCTCGTTCTTGCCGTTGGCAAGCGCCTTCAGCATGTTGGCGGTGTTGTTGACGAGGTTGGCGTCGTCAGGGATGAGCGTCACGAGGTTCTGCCGCCAGGCATCGATGTTGGTCATCGTCAGCGAAAGCTCACCGGAGATCAGCCCCTGGTCGTTGACCGAGAAGGGGCCCGACAGCTTGGCGTTCATGCCGGAGCCGAGGTCGAGTGTCATCTGGCGCAGTTCCCCCTTGCTGCCGCGCAGCATGGCCGGTGTCGGGATGCCCGAGCCCAGCCAGCTTGCCTTGTCGACGAAGGTGAGATCGGCGGCGACGTTGGCGGGCGGCGCGAAGCTTGCGCCGCTTTCCGGGCGAAGGTCGAGCTTGTCGACGCTCAGGGCCGCATCGAGATCGTTGCCGTTGCGGCGCAAATGCACTTCGCCATGGCTTGCGCCGAAACCGAAGCTTTCGCCGGTCACGGGAAGGCGCACGGTGCCGGTCAGGTTGTCATAGGTGAGCGAGCTGCGGTCGAGCCCGGAGAGTGTCGCGCGGACGCTGGCATGCAGTAGCGTCCAGTCAGCCGACACTTTGAGGTCGGGCGACACGCGCAGTTCAGCCGGGCCGTCGAGTTCGATGATCGCGTGTCCAGGCTGGTAGACCTGGGCTGCGGTGCGAAGCGCCCCGAAGGAGGCGGAGGCACCGCGGCGAGTGTCGTCGAGATTGACCTTGTCGCAGAAGAGGCCGATGCGGAAGGGGAAGCCGCGCACTTCCATGTTGGTGCATTCGCCGCCAAGCCCGTTTGCCCGGCCGTCTGCCAGGTGCGCCGTCAGGCGCTTTTCGACCTGGTCGGCCACGACGAACCAGCCGGCTGAATAGGCGGCACAGACGATTACGATGCCGGCGATCAGCCAGCGGAACTTGCGGGCGACCGGTGAGGGATTGGCGACTGCGGTTGCGGTCATGGTAGCGCGTACTCCACAAAACTTAAGACCGCGGCCGCCTTTCGGGTGGCGCCGCCGGTCCTGCCTATTATCTTTCATTCTATGCACGGGGACGACTTGTCTCTTCCGTGCCGGGATGCTGTGCCGTAGAAAAAACCGACATGGCTGACCACCGATGAGCCGACGATTCGGCGACGAGCAGACAGCGCGGATTGAATGACAGTGGATATGGACGAATTTTGGGTCTTTGGCTACGGGTCGCTGATGTGGAACCCGGGCTTCCGGTTCGAGGAACGATCGACGGCGCGGGCGTTTGGCTATCGCCGGTCGCTCTGCGTGCGCTCGTGGGTCCACCGCGGCACGCAGCAGCGGCCGGGCCTGGTGCTCGGGCTGGACTATGGCGGCTCCTGCATCGGCACGGCCTTTCGGGTCGACGGCAGCGAGAAGACCGCGGTGATCGACTATCTGCGCGAGCGCGAGCTGGTCACGCATGTCTACAAGGAAAAGACGATGCCGGTGCAGCTTGCCGACGGGCGGCGCGTCCCGGCGCTGACCTACGTGATCGATCGCGCCCATGTGCAATATGCCGGCGCGCTCAGCGCCCCGGAAGCGGCGGCGATCGTGGCCGTCTCGTCGGGAAAGTCGGGCCCGAACAGCGAATATGTGTTCAACACGCTTGCCCACCTCAAGGAGATGGGCATTCGCGATCATTGGCTCGAAGAAGTCGTGGCGATGCTGACGGCATAGCTTGTCAGCACCGCGGCTGGATTAGCCGCGGCCCATCGCCTTCAACTCGGCAAGGCGCTGCTTTGCCGTCGGCGGCAGCGGCAGATGCGGATTGTTCCTGGCGGTCTCGATCAGAAGCTCGTCGCTTGCCGTCTCGGTCACCTCGATCAGCCGGGCGAGGAATTCGTCCGGATCGAGGCCGGCTTCGATCGGCGGCAGCACGCGTACCTTGAAATGACCGGGGAAGCGCAGGAACTTGCGGCGCGGCCAGAACAGGCCGGGGTGCATGGCGACCGGCACGACCGGCACATTCAGGTCGCGGTAGAGCCGGGCGATGCCATACTTGTAGTGCGGCGGCGCACCCGGCGGTCGGCGGGTGCCTTCGGGATAGATGATCAGCTCGCGGCCGGAGGCCATTTCCTGCTTGGCACGATCCATGACCTCGGTCATGGCGCGGCCGCGGGCGGCGCGGTTCACCGGCACCATGCGCTGCTTGCGGATGTACCAGCCAAAGAGCGGGATCCAGGTCAGTTCGCGCTTGAGAATGAAGAAGGGATCGTTGAGCCACGGCAGAAGCGCATAAACATCCCAGAACGACTGGTGCTTGGGCGCGAAGATGTAGCCGCTCTCGGGAATGTTTTCCAAACCCTCGATCTCGAAGGTCGTGCCGACCATCTTTTCAAGCAGCCAGTGATTGCTGCGCGCCCAGTTCTTCGGAACGAACCAGGCCGTCTTTCGAGACACCAGAAAATAGGCCGGTGTGAAGACGACCATCTGCAGGATCAGATTGACGTAGAAGACCAGATTGAAAAGGACCGAACGCAGGACGATCATCAGCAGGCTCTCGAAAGGCGAGTTCAGTTACATCCGGCCCGTGGGCCGGTGGATCGCTGCGTACACGAATAAAGGCCGAAGGAAAACCGCTCGTTCTCACTTTGCTGATGGAAGCAGCGGGCGCCTACTCTTCGGCCGGTGTCGCCCGAGAGGGAACGGTGCGCAAACCGCTCGCCGGGCGGGCGCCGGCGATGTCGCGCACGGAGGCGACGGTATATTTTCCGAACTCCAGCAGGATGGATTTCAAGACCATCGGATTGCGCAGCCAGTTCGTCGTTTTGAGATCGGAATTGACGACGGGATAGGCGATGAATTCGGTCTCCGGTCGGGCGCGACGAAGCTCAAGCAGGCTGCGCGGCATATGGTAATTGTTGGTCACGACGAGCACACGCTTGTAGCCGCGGTCGCTGATCCACTGGCTGGCCTCGGTGGCATTGCCGATCGTGTCGATCGCCTCATGACCGATGTCGACACAGCATTTGAAGAGATCGGCCGAGCTTTGAGTGTTGCGCCGGATCTGACTGCCGGTGGTTGCAGGATGGACGCCCGAAATCAACAACCTTTTGCCGGCTCCGGATTTCAGCAGATCGACCGCCTGGTCGATGCGCTGGAAGCCGCCGGTCAGGACGACGATCGCCTCTGCCTTCGGATTGTCGGGTGGCTGCAGCGAGGCGACGGTATCGGCGAAATTGAGGAAGGCCGCGACGATGATCGCAAACGGCACAAGCAGAACGAAGAACGTTCGGCGGAGGATTTTGCGCAAGGGACCGCGGCGTGCGCGTTCCTGCTCGGCCCCGCCTTGCCATTTACCTCCTCCGGCCATCCCGCTCCCGCGAAGTCCTTGCGCCATCATGATTCTCTTCAGATAGCGCCAGATTGCGGCAAGGAATGGATCGAATAAAGGCGAAACATCTGTGCGTCAGCTTTGGTAGCTATCCGTGCGTCCGGGGTCGGAGCGGATCAGGTCGATCTCATAGATCGTGCGAGTTACCGTGAGCCGCGCCGTCAGCGTCGTCAACACCGCAATCACGATCATGATGGCAAGAATGCCCAGATAGCCACCGTAACCGATGGTGAACGTGCCGAAGAGTGCCGTCGCCTGGTCGGTTTCCGGCGTCGCCAAGGTGCGGGATTGCCAGTAGCCGGCAAGCGCGAAGAACAGTGCCGCCAGCAGCCCGCCGGCGCCGGCCCCCTTGAGGCTTATCCTCAGGAAATGCTTCTGGAACTCCGATGCCACGAAACCGGCCTCGGCGCCGACGAAGTGCAGCACTTCGACGATATGGCGGTTTCCGGATAGAGCCCCGCGCGTTGCGAAGATGACGGTCAGCACCATGGTCGAGAACACGAGGACGAGCACGCCCGTGCCGATCATCGCCGTGGTGTTGGCCATTGCCACCAGACGATCGACCCAGGTTCGGTGATCGTCGAGGAAGGCCTGAGGGATGATCTCCGTCAGCGCCTTGCGCATGGCGGCGAAATCGGGCGGGTTGTTTTCATCGATGGTGATAATGACGAGGCGTGGAACCGGCAATTCGTCGAGGTCGAGGCCCTCGCCAAGCCAGGGTTCGAGCAGGCGTGCGGTGGCTGCCCGGTCGACGATGTTACCGCCGGTCGCGCCGCTGAAGGTCAGGGCCAGGTCGCGCGCGTCGGCGAGCGCCTTTTCCATATCGAGATTGTCATCGGGCTTGATCTGGATGGTGATCTCGCGGGAAATCTGGCTCTGCCAGCTTTGCGCGGTCGCCCGCACCATGCTGACGCCACCGAGCGTCAGGCAGGCGAGGAACGACATGATGGCGATGACGCACATCAGCGCGTGTCCCGAGACGTTGGTGGACGGTACGATCGGCCCCATGGGGCGCACGCGCATCTCGGTGCGGCGCGGCTGCTGCTGCGGTTCCGCCGGCTCTTGCGGCACCTCGTGGGTGCGTTTTGTGCGGCTCTCACTCATAGATATCGAGCCGCCCCTGCGAAAGGATCATGCGCCGTGCCTCCACCTGATCCATCAAGGACAGATCGTGGGTGGCGATGACGACGGCGGTGCCGAGCCGGTTGAGTTCGAGAAAAAGGTTCAGCAGGCGGCGGGCCATCGGCGGGTCGACGTTGCCGGTCGGCTCGTCCGCGAGCAGGATTTCCGGTCGGTCGATCAGGGCGCGGGCGATCGCTGCGCGCTGCTTCTCACCGCCTGACAGCACCGGCGGCAGCACATTGATGCGCTCACCGAGCCCGACCCATTTCAGCAGTTCGAGCACGTCGGCGCGGTAGCTCGATTCGTCCTTGCCACGCACGCGCAAGGGGAGGGCGACGTTTTCATAGGTGGTCAGATGGTCGAGCAGGCGAAAATCCTGGAAAACGATGCCGACGCGCCGTCGCAGCATCGGAAACTCTTCGCGCGGGATCGACGAAATATTGCGGTCGAACATGCGGATCAGGCCGCGGGTCGGCTGCAACGAGAGGAAGAGCAGGCGCAGTAGCGTCGTCTTGCCGGCCCCGGACGGGCCGGTCAGGAACTGGAACGACCGACGCGGAATGTCGAAGGTCAGGTCCCGAAGAATTTCCGGCCCCATACCATAACGCAATCCGACGTTCTCAAAATGAATCAAAGGGTAGCCCAGTCTCTCTCACGACCCATGCAGTTTTGCTGAAGGCCGGTCATCTGCGCATAGGACGACAAGCAACGAAAGGCAAAACCGCCAGCGGAACCATGGTTAAGCAGCGGTTAATTTTTCATGAAAAGACGCCGGTTTCGCGACCTCTTTGCGAAGCATTAACCATTTTGGTTTACGTGTCGGAAAGATTTGATGCAATGCCCAGATTCTTGCACCGCACGGGATTGGCGCATTGCCCGATGGTTTCGTCTGGACGGTACGTCGCGTCCCGCGATCCAGGAGGAAAAGCGATGCAGGCATTCCGCACGAAAATGGCTGGCGTCACGGCCTATGCCGATCTGCTGCCGCCGGACCGCGCTCGGCAAGGGCCTGCAACCGCCGCGCGCCGCGTCGACTACGTCGAGGCCGAGTTCGAGACCGTTACAACGACGGCCCGTCGCAATCCCTATCCGGTTTTCAACGACACCAAGCAGACCCGACGCCATGTCCCGATCCTGACGGTCGTTCGCGACGAGCAGACCGTGGCAAGGCGCCTGTTGTCCTTCGCCGAGGCGCGGTTGCGCGCCATGCCGGCCCGCCAGTTTGCCGGGCTCGTCGCCGGCTTCGCGCTTGCGGCTTTTGCCGGCATTATCGCGCTTTCGACCGGCGACGGGGTTGCGCGCGATCCGTTGGCCATCAGCGACGTCACCGCCTCGCTCGATTATTCAGGCGGCATGCGGGTGCTTTCCGTCTACGGCTCCATCGACAATTCCTCTTCCGACCTGCAGCGCCTGCCTTTGGTCGTAGTGGATGTGGTGAGCAACGGCCGCAAGGTTACGGCGACGCGATTGATGCCGGAGGGTGCTGCAATCGCACCGGGCGAGAGCCGTCGCTTCGTGACCAGGCTCCCATATGCAGGTGGAAAAATGCCGGAAGTGAAGGTTTCCTTCGCCGAAAACGGTGTCTCCGTGCGCTGATTGTGCTAAGCGGGCGCGAAAGGGAAGGCGTCAGTCTTCCGAATGAAACGCTGGAGAAGCCGCATGCCCGTCGTTCGCGGAAAGAATATCGAGCCCCTTTACACGGCAGAAACGATCGCCGCACGCAACACCGAGCTTGCCGACATGATCGTCGAAGGTCCCCATAAGGATCTGCTGGTGATCGCCGTGTTGAAGGGCTCGTTCATCTTTGCCGCAGACCTGATCCGCGCCATGCACAACACGGGGCTTGCGCCTGAGGTCGAGTTCATCACGCTGTCGAGCTACGGGCTTGGCACGGTCTCCCAGGGCGTGAAGATCATCAAGGACATCGACAGCGACGTGCATGGCCGCGACGTGCTCCTGATCGACGATATCCTGGAATCTGGCCGGACCCTGCGCTTTGCCAAGGAACTGATGTACGAGCGCGGCGCGCGCAACGTCACCATCGCGGTACTGCTCGACAAGCGCGTCAAGCGCAAGGTCGAGCTTGAGGCTGATTATGTCGGCTTCGAATGCCCCGACCATTTCGTCGTTGGCTACGGCATGGACGTGGCATACGCATTCCGCGAATTGCCGTTCGTCGGCGTTGTCACCGGCGACGCCGAGTAAAAGCGAGAATAGGCAGCGCTGCGGCATGTGAGATCGCAGCGCTGAAGCGACCTCGGGGATCGCCCGGAACCGGTCCTGCCGATCCGACATTCCGAAATCCAGCCGCCCGGCGTTTACCGAACACAAAGAAAAAGCTGATTGTTTGGGGGCGTGTCGCGCTTCGCCCCTCAAAGGTTTTGCGCGCCGCTGCGGCCTGCCATCACATTTCTCGTGAGCGTTGCCGTATCCATTGGAATGGGCCGGTTTCTTCGCGAGAGCCGTGCCGTCGCAGCGAACGCGGGAGGCCATGATGGCGAAGATCCTGATTACCGAGGACGAGGATGCATTGCGCTCGTTCGTCGCGCGGGCCCTGAGGCTCGATGGACATGAGACCGTGGAGGCTGGAGACGGCGCAGACGGACTTGCCTGCCTGCAGACCGAGAATTTCGATCTGCTTCTGTCGGACATCCGCATGCCCGTGATGGACGGTATCGAGTTGACCCACCAAGCGTCCGCCGCCTTTCCGGCGATGAAGATCCTGCTGATGACCGGGTACGCCGAGCAACGTGAGCGCGCCGACGATCTCGCCGACAAGATCGTCGACGTCATCTCCAAACCCTTTTCCCTGCCCGATATTCGCAAGGCCGTGGCACTGGCGCTTGCTGCCTGACACGGCCGGCGATGAACACGCCTCGATCGGAGGCACGGCGGGGGCGGCAACCCTGAGGGGCCTGCCCACCTGACAATCAAAGACGCCCTTGGCGCGGTTTGGCTCCAAGGGCGTCGTCGTTTTCGGCTGCCGTTGTCGATGCTGTGTCAGCGCATGTCGAGCAGGCGCTCAAGATACTGGCGTTCGGCTTCCGGCGACAGTGTGTTGCCGAGCCGCCGGCGGATTTCGTCGAGGATCTCGCGTGCCCGCTGGGTATCGATTTCGTCCGGCACCTTGACCTGGTCGCCGAAATCTGGACCGGCATTCTGCTGGCGCCGACCGAGCGGATCGCGGCCATTCTGGCCATATTGCGGTACGCCCTGACCGGGACCCTGTCCCTGGGCCTGCATCTGGTTCATCATGTCCTGGGCGCCTTCGCGCAACGCCTGCAGTGCGCGGCCCTGGCTGCCGACGGCCGGTTCGCCCTGGCCCTTGCCAAGTGACCCGGAGGCGCCGTCCATTTCCCGCTTGGCGTCGCCGAAACCCTTGCCGGGCTTGATGCCGAGGCTTTCGAGCCCCTTCTGCAGTTCGCCGAGCTGCTTGCCCAGTGCATCCTGCTGCTGCTTCAGCTGCTTCAGCGCCTCCTTCAGCTGCTCGGCCGTCATGTCGTCAAGCGGGTTTTGCTCGCCGTTCTCGTCACCGCGCTGGCCGGGATCCTGTGGCATCTCCTGGCCGTAGAGCTCGTTGTCCTCGCCTTGCAGCGGGTCGCCGCGCTGCATGCGGTCGCGCTGCGCCTGGTCGAGCTTGAACGTCTCGTCCATCAGCCGTTGCTGCTCCTGCATCAGCTGGCCGAGCTTGTCCATCTGCTGGCGCATGGCGTTGTTCTGTTCGCCCATCTGCTGCTGACCGCGATTGGCCTGCAGGTTGTTCATCATCCGCTGAAGTTCGGACAACATCTGACGGGCTTGATCGCGGGCGCCCGAGCGCGCCAGGTTTTCGATCTGGTTCATCATCTTTTCCAGATCCTGCTGGCGCAGAACATTGTTCTGATCCGGATTGGCGGCCATGCGCGGGTTCTTCGCGGCCTCCTTGGCAAGCGCCTGCATGTACTCCTGCATGGCTTCGCGCAACTCCTTCATCAGCTTGGCGATTTCCTCGTCGGGCGCGTTGCGTTCGAGCGCATCCGAGAGCGCCTGCTGCGCATCGCGCAGGCGGCGGTCGGCAAGCGACAGATCGCCGTCTTCGATGCCAAGCGCGATTTCCCAGAGATGTTTGGCGGCATCGCGCAGCATGTCGTCGTTGCGCGCCAGCGCCATGCGCGAGCGCGCCGATTTCAACAGCAGGAAATGGGTGAGATTGGGGATCGTTTCCTCGGCGAAACTGGCGATCGCGTCATTGAGGTCGATCGCCCGCGGCAGATCGTTGGCGTTGAGCGCGAAGACCTGGCGCTGTTCGGCGACTGAACCTGCCAGAGGATTGAAGAATTGCCGTGCCGGCAGGATCATGTCCTGTGGCACGCTGCGACCTTCCTGACCGGCGGCATCGCGAGCAACGAGCGTGATGCGGACGCGCTTTCCGGCGAGCGGATGTTCACTGAGATTGCGGCTGGTCGTTCCCTTGGCCTCGCGGGCATTGCGACGCGGCAGGTCGAGCCGGTATTCGGGAAGCGGATAGAGCGGCCGTGCGTCCTTCACCGGCTCGTCCAGCGGCTTGATCTCGGCCCAGGCCTGGGCGATCCCGTAGTCATCGGATGCGAGGAACGTGATGTCGAGCGACGCGTTTGGCGTCGGCTTCGGCAGGCCGTCGAAGGCGATCTGCGGCACGCTGTCGGGCGTGATCTTGAACGTCCACTTCTGCCCGCCGACCGAGAGCTCCCCGTCCTTGACGATCTTGTAGAGGTGATTGCGCACCGCATTGGCGTCGGGCGCCTTCTGTGCGGCCGGCTGCGTTGCTGCAGCCTTTTCGTCGGGTTTTTCGCCGGCCGTCGGTATGATGATCGGTTCCGCCGATCCGTTTTCCGAATAGCGGACGGCTTCGTCGGTGCCGGCTCCCGTGACGCGCACGGTCAGGTCGCTGAACTGCGGAATGGTGATTGCCGCCGTTTCGTCGGCCGGGGAGGCGACGCCCTGGCGGCCGGTGAGGAAGACGGGTGCGCGCCCGGTATAGGCGGGCGGCGTCACCCAGGCGTCGACCCTTATGTCGGCGACTTCGCTTGCAGGCTGCGGCAGGTGGAAGGCGTCCGATAGCAATCCTGCCCGGTTGGAGTAGGAATAGGCGAAGGCGACGCAGGCGATCAGCACCGGCAGGGCGCGCAGCGCGAAGGGGTCGTGGCGGGCAATGTCGGGACGCGGCAGCCCTGTGTCGAGCGCGCGGATCATGCCCGCCATGCGCGTCTGGTGTTCACGCCACAGGGCCTGGCCGAAGGCGCCGCCGGTTGCCGGCATGTCGTCCTGGACGCGGATCGCCTGGTGCGGCAGGTCGTTGCGTTCCTCCAGCATGCGGTCGGCATCGACATTGCCAGGCAATCTCAACCGGGTCAGTGGAACGAGAGAAGCGACGAAGGCGACGAGAAAGCCCAAGAGCAGGACCGCATGCAGCCAAAGCGGAGCGATGCGGAAGAGGCCGAGCCAGGCAGCCGACAGAAACAGGAGGACGATCGAAGCGGGAACGAGGGCGCGCGGCAAAACCTGCTCGGCGATCAACACCGCCCGTGCGACAAATCTCTTCAGTGCCAGCGTTCTGGCAAAAGACTTCGGTTGTGGCGTTTCATCCTGCCGGAATTGCGTCATCCGCCCAAGTTCCCTTTCGGCCGCTCATGACCGCTCGTGACCGACCTATTGAAGGCTCAGGATAACATCGTTTGTGGCGAAGACGAGGGCGACAACAAAATCGTGATCGCCCGCGCGGGCGATCCACAGATCATCGTCCGATCATGGGTGGTCAGTCGAGCCAGTCCGGGACGGAATCGAGCCCGATCAGGTCATCGTAGCTCTGGCGCGGCCGGATCACGTGGAAGCGATCGCCCTTGACCAGGACTTCCGGGATCAACAGCCGGCTGTTGTAGGTGCTGGCCTGTACGGCGCCATAGGCTCCGGCCGAGCTGATGGCGAAGAGATCGCCCGGCTTCGGCATGGCCATTTCGCGGTCAAGGGCCAGATAATCGCCGGTCTCGCAGACAGGCCCGACGACGTCGGCCTTGATGCGGGGGGCGTTGGCCGCTGAAATGCGCACAGGCCTGATCTCGTGATAGGCCTCATAGAGCGTCGGGCGGATCAGATCGTTCATGGCGCCGTCGACGATGACGAAGGTCTTGTCGCCGCCGTCCTTGACGTAGATGACCTCGGTCACAAGGATGCCGGCATTGCCGACGATCAGCCGGCCCGGCTCGGTGACGATCTTGCAGCCGAGCGATTGCAGCTGGTTCTTGACGATGTCGGCATAGGCGTCGGGCAGCGGCGGCGGATTGTTGTCTTCCTTGTAGGGAATGCCGAGACCACCGCCGATATCGACATGATCGATCGCATGGCCATCGCTGCGCAGCGTGTCGACCAGTTCGCGCAAGAGCTTGAAGGCGTCGTCGAAGGGCTGCAGCTCGGTGATCTGGCTGCCGATATGCATGTCGATACCGGTGACCTGGATGCCGGGCAGCGTTGCGGCATGGGCGTAGACTGCGCGGGCGCGCTCCCACGAAATGCCGAACTTGTTTTCCTTCTTGCCGGTCGAGATCTTCGAATGGGTGCGCGCGTCGACATCCGGATTGATGCGGAAGGAAACGTGCGCACGCTTGCCGGCGCGTACGGCGCGCTGGTTCAGGACCTCGAGCTCCGGCTCGGACTCGACGTTGAAGCAGTAGATGCCGACTTCGAGCGCCAGATCCATTTCCTGCGGCGTCTTGCCGACGCCCGAAAACATGATCCGGCTTGCCGGAATGCCGGCGGCCAGCGCGCGGCGCAACTCACCGCCGGACACGACGTCGACGCCGGCGCCGAGGCGCGCGAGCGTCTTCAGCACCGCCTGGTTGGAATTGGCCTTCATGGCGTAGCAGACCATCGCATCGACGTCGGCAAAGGCCTTCGAGAAGACCTTGTAGTGCCGCTCGAGCGTTGCGGTCGAATAACAATAGAAGGGTGTTCCGACGGCACGAGCGATGTCGGTCACCGGCACGTCTTCGGCGTAGAGAATTCCGTCGCGGTATTCGAAATGATTCACGGGGCGTGGCTCGGCTTAGTGCATTTCCAGGAAAAGTGCGAAGCGGTTTTTCCGTCCGGAAATGCGTTGAAACAAAGAGATAGAGCGTTTCTACACTCCGTCTGAACCGGAAGGCTCTAGAGGAGGGGATCGAGCAGGAAACGGCGGTCGTCAGCCTGTTCTTTCTTTTCGACGGTTCCGGCAGGGGTCAGGGTGTTGATCGGTGCCGTCGAGCCGGGTCGGTCGAGGTCGCCCTTGCGTCCACAACCGGCAAGAACCAGCCCGGGGATCGCCAGAAGAAGCGCAAACCGGGCCGCCTTCGTGAATGTCATCGTGATTTTCCTTCGCGGAGACTGATGCTGGTGCGATGTCTTATCGATTTTTCCGGCGCTTGTGCACCCTGATTCTGCGACGTGTTTCAGACCCTTGTGCCGAGACAGGCCATTGCCCCGAAACCGCCGGGCGGTTTCGGGAAACAAGCATCAGTTGCGGGTGCGCCACCAGGCGATCTGCTTGCGAACCTCGTTTGGAGCCGTACCGCCGAAGGAGGTACGGCTGGCGACCGAGGCCTCGACGGTCAGCACATCAAAGACCTTGGCGGTGATCTGGGGGTGGATCGATTGCAAGTCTTCGAGCGACAGATCGGCGAGGTCGCAGGTCTTCTGTTCGGCGAGCGCCACGGCGCGGCCGGTGACGTGATGGGCATCGCGGAAGGGCAGGCCCGCTTCGCGCACCAGCCAATCGGCAAGGTCGGTTGCGGTCGAATAACCGGAGCCGGCGGCCGCCCTCATCCGGTCGGTGCGGATGGTCATGTCGCGCACCATGCCGGTCATGGCGGCAACAGCGAGTTCGAGGCTCTCGGCGGCGTCGAAAACCTGTTCCTTGTCTTCCTGCATATCCTTGGAATAGGCGAGCGGCAGGCCCTTCATCACGGTCAGAAGGGCGATCAGCGAACCGTTGATACGGCCGGTCTTGGCGCGCACCAGTTCGGCGGCATCCGGGTTCTTCTTCTGCGGCATGATCGAGGAGCCGGTCGAAAACGCGTCGGACAGGCGGATGAAACCGAACTGCGGCGTCGACCAGATGACGATCTCCTCGGCAAGGCGCGACAGGTGCGTGGCCGTGATGGATGCCATCGACAGGAACTCGAGCGCGAAGTCGCGGTCGGAGACCGTGTCGATCGAATTGCGGGTCGGCCCGGCAAAGCCGAGCGCGCTCGCAGTCATGTGACGGTCGATCGGGAAACCGGTGCCGGCAAGGGCGGCGGCACCGATCGGGCTTTCGTCCATGTGCTCGATGGCGTGGCGCACGCGCGACCGGTCGCGGCCGAACATTTCGACATAGGCCATGCAATGATGGCCGAAGGTGACGGGCTGGGCCGTCTGCAGGTGGGTGAAGCCGGGCATGACGGTCTCGGCATGCTCCTCGGCGCGGTCGAGGAAGGCGGCGATCAGGCCGGTCAGCGCCTTTTCGGTGCGCTGCAGCTCTTCCTTGACCCAGAGGCGGAAGTCGAGCGCCACCTGGTCGTTGCGCGAGCGGGCGGTGTGCAGCCGGCCGGCGGCAGGCCCGATCAGGGTCGCAAGCCGCGCCTCGATGTTCATGTGGATGTCTTCGAGGCGGCGCGAGAACTCGAACTGGCCGCTCTCGATCTCTGACAGGATCGTGTTGAGGCCGTGAACGATCTTGTCTTTGTCCTCGGCCGAAATGATGCCTTGATGCGAAAGCATGGTCGCATGCGCTATTGAGCCGCGGATGTCTTGGCCATAGAGCTTCTTGTCGAAGCCGATCGAGGCATTTATCTCCTCCATGATCGCGTCCGGACCCGAAGCGAAGCGACCGCCCCACATCTGATTGGAGGATTTCGTTTCGGAATTGCCGTCAGCCATGAAGAATGCCCGCCTTGGAGAATGAAATGCCCGACCAGAAGAAATCCCCCCCGGCCGTGAAATTGTTCGCGCTCGCCGCCGTGTTCGGCGTGATCGTCGGTGCGGCAGCGGTATACGTGAAGGAGACGGGGTCTGGCAATGCCGAGCCGACCGAAACGGCTGCTGCCAGCTGCCCGTTCACCGGCGAAAAGGTCGCCTCGCTGACGCCGTTCATGAAGGGGCAAGTGGCGGCGATGTCGCCGGCCGCATCGCCACGCCCGATCGCGCTCGATTTCAACGACCCGGAAGGCAAGCCGACGACGGTTGCAGCCTTTGCCGGCAAGACGATGCTCGTCAATCTCTGGGCCACCTGGTGCGGGCCCTGCCGCGAGGAGATGCCGGCGCTCAACGCGTTGCAGAAGTCGCTCGGCAGCGACAAGTTCGAGGTGGTCGCCATCAACATCGACGTCGGCGACGACGAAAAGCCGAAGGCCTTCCTTAACGAGACCGCGGTGCATGATCTTCGCTACTATCGCGATGCGTCGATGGGCGTCTTCAACAATCTGAAAAAGGAAGGCCTAGCCTTCGGCCTGCCGGCAACCTTGCTCATCGATGACAAGGGATGCCTGATCGGCTCGATGAATGGCCCGGCCGCGTGGGACAGCGATGACGCCAAGGCGCTGATCGGAGCGGCAATCGCGCCTGCTGCCGGCAGCTGAGCGGGCGGACGTCATCATCTGAAAACTGAAAAGCCCGGCGTTTCGCCGGGCTTTGAATTTCTGGAACAGGCAGAGACTTATCGGGTCGGAACCGGCACGTCACCGCGGTAGTCGTAGAAGCCGCGCCCGGATTTGCGGCCGAGCCAGCCGGCTTCGACGTATTTGACCAACAACGGGCAGGGGCGGTACTTGGAGTCCGCCAGGCCATCGTGCAGCACCTGCATGATCGACAGGCAGGTGTCGAGGCCGATGAAGTCGGCAAGCTGCAACGGACCCATCGGGTGGTTGGCGCCGAGCTTCATGGCGGTATCGATCGCCTCGACCGTGCCGACGCCTTCATAGAGCGTGTAGATCGCTTCGTTGATCATCGGCAGCAGGATGCGGTTGACGATGAAGGCCGGGAAGTCTTCGGCGACCGTGACGGTCTTGTCGAGCGTGCTGACGAATTCCTTGGCCGCCTTGAACGTGCCTTCGTCCGTCGCGATGCCGCGCACGAGCTCGACCAGCTTCATGACCGGAACCGGGTTCATGAAGTGGATGCCCATGAATTTTTCCGGGCGATCGGTCGCAGACGCCAGTCGGGTGATCGACAGCGACGACGTATTGGTCGCAAGCAGTGCTTCCGGCTTCAGGATGGGACATACCTGGCCGTAAATCTTGCGCTTGATGGTTTCGTCTTCGGTGACGGCCTCGATGACGAGGTCCACCTGGGACAGGTCGTTGATATCGGACGAGCCCTTGATCAAGGCCAGCGCGCTTTTGCGGGCCTCATCGGTCATCTTGCCGGATGACACCTGCCGGGCAAGGTTGCCGTTGACGGTGGCAAGTCCGGCCTCGATGCGATCAGCGGCAAGATCGTAGATCTGGACCTTGTATCCAGCCATGGCCGAAACATGCGCAATGCCGCAGCCCATCTGCCCGGCACCAATAATTCCGACCGTCTTGATCATCGCGGCGAACATCCATCTTCAAGAATTTTGGCGGCCGTGCCGCCGTCATATACGAAAATACCGGGCCGGTCTGGCCGGCCCGGTAGATTGTTAATGCCAAGTCCGCGCTTTTGCCAGTCCTTTTCCTTGAGGCTCCAGCGGCGCGGTTGGCGAAAGGTCACAGCGCCTTTGCAAGCTCCGGCAGGGCTTCGAACAGGTCAGCGACGAGGCCGTAGTCGGCGACCTGGAAGATCGGTGCCTCCTCGTCCTTGTTGATGGCGACGATGACCTTCGAATCCTTCATGCCGGCGAGATGCTGGATCGCGCCGGAGATGCCGCAGGCGATGTAGAGATCGGGGGCGACCACCTTGCCGGTCTGGCCGACCTGCCAGTCGTTCGGGGCGTAGCCGGCGTCGACCGCAGCGCGGCTGGCGCCGACGGCTGCACCGAGCTTGTCGGCAACCGGCAGGATGACTTCCTGGAACTTCTCCGCCGAACCGAGCGCCCGGCCACCCGAGATGATGATCTTGGCAGAGGTCAGCTCCGGGCGATCCGACGACGACAGCGCATCGGCAACGAAGCTCGAAAGACCCGGATTGGCGGCAGCCGAAACCGTCTCGACCGAAGCAGAGCCGCCCTCGGGGGCGGAGGCGAACGAGGCGGTGCGTACGGTGATCACGCGCTTGGCTTCGCTCGTCTGCACCGTCTGGATGGCGTTGCCGGCATAGATCGGGCGCTTGAAGGTGTCGGAAGAGACAACTTCGGTGATTTCCGAGACCTGGACAACGTCGAGAAGGGCTGCAACCCGCGGCAGCACGTTCTTGCCGGCCGAAGTGGCCGCGGCAAGGATGGTGTCGTAGGAGCCGGCAAGCGAGACGATGAGGGCTGCGAGCGGCTCGGCCAGATTGTTGGCAAGGCTTGCGTCCTCGGCCACCAGCACCTTGGCGACGCCGGAAAGTTTGGCGGCCTGGTCGGCTGCCGTCTTGGCACTGGTGCCGGCGACCAGCACATGCACGTCGCCGCCGATCTTGGCGGCTGCCGTCAGCGCCTTGGCGGTCTGGTCGGAAAGGTGGCTGCCGTCGTGATCAGCCAGAAGCAGAATAGCCATGGTTTTGTTCTCCCTTTCCTGAAACTTAAAGCACGCCGGCTTCGGTCTTGAGCTTCTCGACCAGTTCGGCCACCGACTTGACCTTGATGCCGGCCTTGCGGCCTTCCGGCTCCTCGGTCTTCAGCACCTTCAGCCGGGCCGTCGTGTCGACGCCGAAATCGGCAGGTGTCTTCTTGTCGAGCGGCTTCTTCTTCGCCTTCATGATGTTGGGAAGCGAGGCATAACGCGGCTCGTTCAGGCGCAGGTCGGTGGTGACGACTGCCGGCAGCTTGATGTCGATCGTCTGCAGGCCGCCGTCGACTTCGCGGGTCACGGTTGCCTTGCCGTCGCCGATCTCGACCTTGGAGGCAAAGGTGCCCTGTGCCCAGCCGAGCAAGGCCGACAGCATCTGGCCGGTCTGGTTGCTATCGTCGTCGATCGCCTGCTTGCCGACGATGATCAGGCCGGGCTGTTCGGCCTCGGCCACACCCTTGACGATCTTGGCAACGGCGAGCGGCTCGACCTGGTCTTCGGTCTCGACCAGGATCGCCCGGTCGGCGCCCATGGCGAGTGCGGTGCGCAACGTCTCTTCGGCCTTGGCCGGACCGACCGATACGACCACGACCTCGTCGGCCTTGCCGGCTTCCTTCAGCCGCAGCGCCTCTTCCACCGAGATCTCGTCGAACGGGTTCATCGACATCTTCACATTCGCCAGCTCCACACCGGAACCATCCGCCTTCACCCGGATCTTGACGTTGTAGTCAACCACCCGCTTAACCGTCACAAGTATTTTCATGGATTCTTCCCTCCAAGAGCTTTCGCAGGAAAATGCGCCTTAACGGAGCCGCCTGATTGTCGGTTGGCGACATCGATACGCGTTTTTTCTCCAATTACAATCACTGTGCATGGCGCTAAATCGATATAATCCCGAGAATTGGAATAACGTTTACGTACACGTAAGAAAGTGTCGTTGCAAGACCTGTTCGCAGGTGCGGCATCACGGGCAACTCCCTTCCGTCACTCCGATATCAAGCCATTGAAATAATGAGGAAACGTGGTGTCCGTAACCGCAAGGTACGCCAGTTTACACCGTTGGGCGACCCCAGGGTGTCGGCGGTTTGCGGCTTTCCGGCACCGGTTGCGGCGTGACGGCGACGGATGTGACCTTGTGTTCGACGGCGCGTGGCGTGACGATCGTCCGGTCAAAAAGCGGGACGCCGCGGCGTCGCAAAACGACCACCAGCACGAGCCCGGCGACGATGCCGCCGACATGGGCACTCCACGATACGCCACTGCCCGGATCGACCACCAGCATGAAGAATTGCTGGCCGATCCAGAAGGCGAGCGGAATGGCCGCCGGCAGGGGCAGGGGGATGCGGAAAAACACCAGAACCCAGACGCGCACCTTCGGATGCAACAGGAAATAGGCGGCAACCACGCCGGAGATCGCGCCCGAGGCGCCGATCAGCGGCGCTTCCGATGCCGGGTCGAGCAGGCCGTGCGCCAGGGCTCCGGCAGCGGCACAGGCGAAATAGAACACCAGAAAGCGAAAATGCCCGAGCGCATCTTCGACATTGTCGCCGAACACCCAGAGAAACAGCATATTCATCGCCAGATGCATGAAGTCGCCATGCAGAAAGGAGTAGGTGATGAAGGTGAAGCCATCGGGCACGATGATCAGCGACGGATCGAGCTGGGCATAGTCGAAGACGAGTGCCGGGATGTATCCCAAACCCAGAAGCGTCGCATTGGCGAACTCTTCGGTGGCGATCGGTCCGGTTATCAGCCAGACAGCGATGTTGATGACGATCAGGCTTATCGTCACATACTGAACCTTGATGTACTTCAGGGTGTTCTTATCGTGAAGCGGTATGAACATGCGGTCTCCCGAAGCGTGTTTCCCGGACGTTATCTGTTTTTCCCGGGAATCCAAAGGACGTCGGCGTGACCTTTTTCGTTGGCCCAGCGGGCCGCCACGAACAGGAAATCCGAGAGCCGATTGATGTAGGCGACCGCCTCGCGGCTGACGATTTCGGCTTCGATCTGGGCAAGTGCCACCATCTGCCGCTCGGCGCGGCGGGCAACGGTGCGTGCGACGTGGAGTGCTGCGGATGCGGCGCTGCCCGCCGGCAGCACGAAGGAGCGCAAGGGTTCAAGATCAGCGTTCAGCCGGTCGATCTCGGTTTCGAGCCACGTGACCTGGCTTGCGACGATACGAAGCGGCTCATACTGCGGCGTCTCGCCGGTATCGGGGGTGGCGAGATCGGCGCCGAGATCGAAGAGGTCGTTCTGGATCCGCATCAAGGTGGCATCGAGATCGACGACATCGGCAGTGTGCTGCCGGGCCAGGCCGACAAAGGCATTGGTCTCGTCGATGGCGCCATAGGCATCGACCCTGAGGTCGCTCTTCAGGCGGCGCGGACCGGAGACGAGCCCGGTGGTGCCGTTGTCGCCCGTGCGGGTGTAGATCTTGTTGAGCTTGACCATGGTGTCGTCAGGTTCCTTAAGACGGGCGGCCGCCGCCGGTCAGCCACAGCGTCAGCATGATCAGGGCGATTGCGATCGCCTGCAACAGGACGCGGGCCTGCATCAGCTTGTTTGACGTGTTGCCGCTGCCGCCCTTGGCCATGTTCACGAGGCCGCGGATCAGAACGATGACGACCAGGCCCATGACGAGCAGGGTCAGGCCGGTGAAGAAACTGGACATCGAAATGCTTCCTTGCGTTTACAGTCAGCCTAGGCGGCCGATTATGCGGTAGAACAGGGCTGCCGGCAGAAGCTTCTTCAGGAGCGCTCCCTGCCTGGCGGGCCTTGTTACAATATAGTGCGGCTTCGGTCTTTTTGCCGTCAGCGCATGCTTGAGCACGGCGTAGACCGCCTCCGGGCCGAGCTTGCCGGCCGCCGGCTTGCTTTCGCCTTTCAATCGTCGCAACTGCCGTTCGTACTCGACCCGGTGAACGGAATTCTTCAGGTCGATGAAGCGCTCGATATAGGTCACCGCATTGGCGGTGAACCTGGAGGCGATCGGCCCGGGTTCGATCAGGCTGACCTCGATGCCGCTGCCGGCGAGCTCCATTTTCAGGGTCAGAGACAGCCCCTCGATCGCAAACTTCGAGGCGTTGTAGGCGCCGCGCCAGCGATAGGGTACGATGCCGAGAATGGAGGAACATTGCACGATGCGGCCGTACCCACGTGCCCGCATGGCGGGGATCACCCGGCGCGTCAGGTCGTGCCAGCCGATGACGTTGGTTTCGAGCTGCAGCCGCAAGGCCTCGGTCGGCAGGTCCTCGACCGCACCCGCCTGGCCATAGGCGCCGTTGTTGAACAGCGCATCGATGCGGCCGCCCGAACGCGCCATCACCGCCTCGACCAGGGCGGCGATCGTTTCCGGCTGGGTATAGTCCATCAGGAAGGTTTCGATGCCCTCATCTTCAAGGGCGCTACGGTCGTCTTCACGGCGCACGGTAGCGAACACCCGCCAGCCGTCGGCCTGCAGCGCTCGGGCGCAATGGGCGCCGATCCCGGATGAACATCCGGTGACAATGATTGTGGGGCGATCGGACATCCTGTCGATTCCTGTAGAAATCCTGCCCCCGTTTCCCATATTCATCGGCGGGATACAATTGAATTGCGCGAGCCCGAACCCGTGTACGTTGTCGTGGTCGGATTAGCGCCAAAGCCATGGAACGGCATCGGAGGCCCCGCATCGAATGCAGGTGACCCTGGTGCCACTCGGCCGGAGTGGAAATGCCATCGTTTATACGCATCACCTGGAAAGTCGTTTTCGATGCGTTATGGCACTTCAGTCTGGACGACGGCTGGGCCATGGCGAGCCATGTGGCGCTTTCCTCTCTGCTCGCCGTCTTCCCGTTCCTGATTTTCGGCACGGCGCTCGGCAGCTTCCTCGGGGCCGATCAGTTTGCCGAGACCGCCGTCCATCTCATCTTCGACGCCTGGCCGGAATCGATCGCGACCCCGATCGCCAACGAGATCGTCCAGGTGCTGACCATCCCTCGCGGCGGGCTGTTGACCGTCTCCGTGCTTGCCGCCGCCTATTTCGCCTCGAATGGTGTCGAGGCGCTGCGGGTGTCGCTCAACCGTGCCTATAGGGTGACGGAAAGCCGCTACTGGTATGTAACGCGCCTCGCCAGCCTCGGCTTCGTGATTGCCGGGGTGCTGATCCTGGCGGCGCTCAGCATCCTTCTCGTCGCCGTTCCCCTGGCACTTCGCTATGCCGGCGAATGGCTGCCCTGGCTCGACGGGGTGCTGGCGACCGTCGACAACTGGAGCCTGCCGCTGGCGCTGGTCGTGGTGACGGGTGGGTTGTTCATGTCGCATCTGTGGTTGCCGGACGGGCATCGCAAGGTGATCGACGTGTTGCCAGGGATCTTCCTGACGCTGCTCTGCTGGACGATCGGTGGCTACACCTTCGCCTACTATCTCTCGACCTTTGCGACCTACGTCTCGACCTATGCCGGCCTTGCCTCGATCATGATCGTGCTGGTGTTCCTCTATATGGTCGCGGCGATCTTCATCATCGGTGCCGAGATCAACGCCGCCATCCTCAAATATCGGGTGAAGCGCATGGTGCGGCGCAGCTTCCAGGGACAGCGTGTGACCGGGGACTGAGCGCCTTCAGAGGATCAATGCGCGGATGTCGGCAGGCGTCCTGCCAGCCTGGCGGAAGGCCTGGATGCCGGTGTCGCGATTGCTCTTGGAGAGTTTCCGGCCGTCCGCGCCGAGCAACAGGCGATGATGGTGGTAGACCGGTTCCGGCAGATCGAGCAGCCGCTGTAACAGGCGGTGCACCGAGGTCGCGTGATAGAGGTCGCGGCCGCGGACCACATGGGTAATGCCCTGCAGCGCATCGTCGACGACGACGGACAGATGATAGCTCGACGGCGCATCGGAGCGCGACAGGATGACGTCGCCCCAGGCCGCCGGATCGGCTGCGATGAGGCCCGTCTCTCCCTCCGGCCCATGGCCCGTCTCCTGCCAGGTCAGGGGCGTTGCGGCGGCCGCAAGCGCTGCCCTTTGCATGTCCAGCCGCCAGGCATGGGGTTTGTCGGCGGCAAGAATGGCGTTGCGCGCGTCGTGCCCCAGATCGCGCTCGCTACCTGGGTAGAGCGGCGCGCCATCCGGATCGCGCGGCCAAGTGCGGCCTTTGGTTTCGGCCTCGGCAACCGCGGCCTTGATCTCGCCGCGCGACATCACCGAGGGGTAGACGAGGCCCATGTCATCAAGCCGCTTCAGCGCGGATGCGTAGAGATCGAGGTGGTCCGATTGCCGACGCGCCGGCTGTTCCCACTCAAGCCCAAGCCAGGCGAGATCGTCGAAGATTGCCGTTTCGAATTCGGGGCGGCAGCGTGTCCGGTCGATATCCTCGATGCGCAACAGGAACCGTCCGCTCGCCGCTTGCGCCATATCGTGGTTGAGCATCGCCGACAGCGCGTGGCCAAGATGCAAAAGTCCGTTCGGGCTCGGTGCAAAACGGAAAACGGGTTGTGCGGATGACGTGTCTGCCATCGTTTCCCTTTGACATGGAAGCGGTATAAAAATCATCCGCTTTTTGGAGGCGCCATGCGGATCATCCGGACACATGAGGATATCGAGGCGGGGCTTGCCGGCCTGGTGATGCTCGACGCCCGTCTCGAACATGTCGTGGCCAGGGCCGGGCCAGTACCGCTCAGGCGAACCGACCCCGGCTACCGTGGTCTCGCCAGCATCATCGTATCGCAGATGGTGTCGAAGGCGAGCGCCGCGGCGATCTGGAATCGCATGGAAGCCTCGCTCGGCGAGATCACCGCGCCCGCCGCGCTCTCGCTCAGCGACGAGGATTGCCGCGCAATCGGGCTTTCCCGAGCCAAGGCCGATGCGCTGCGGCGGGTGGCGCAGGCGGTCGTTGCCGGCGACATCGACCTCGACGCGATCTGCAATGTCGACGCGCTCGACGCGATCCGCGAGCTGACGACGATCAAGGGCGTCGGTCGGTGGACGGCGGAGGTCTATCTTCTGTTCTGCGCCGGGCATCCGGACGTCTTTCCATCCGGCGACGTCGCGCTGCAGAACGCCATCGGCCACGGGCTCGGCCTGGAGCTGCGCCCGACCGCCCGCGAGATCGATTCGCTGGCAGCATCCTGGGCCCCTTGGCGCAGCGTCGCGGCGCGTCTGTTCTGGGCCTACTACGCGCAGGAAATGCGCCGGGATGCTGTTCCTGTGACACCTTGAAGGAAAAAGCGAATCCAAGGTTCGCTTTTTTCTTTCCTGCTTCACAATCCTGTTGCAACGGGCCTAATATAGAAGGTGCAGATGCCGAATCGATCAGGAGAATACGCTTGACGATTGCAGTCTCACCGCAGGCCTTACCGGCGCTCGTCTTGAACGCTGACTATCGGCCGCTGAGTTATTACCCCTTGTCGCTCTGGTCCTGGCAGGACGCGATCAAGGCGGTCTTCCTTGACCGTGTGATTATCCTTGCGGAATACGAGCACTCGGTCTCTTCGCCCAGCTTCTCGATGCGGTTGCCGAGCGTGGTTTGCCTGAAAAGCTACGTGCAGCCGTCGCGTCACCCGGCGTTCACCCGGTTCAACGTCTTCCTGCGCGACAAGTTCGAATGCCAGTATTGCGGCACGCCCGACGATCTGACCTTCGATCACGTGGTGCCCCGCGCGCATGGCGGCCAGACGACCTGGGACAACGTCGTTGCGGCCTGCTCGCCTTGCAATCTGCGCAAGGGCAGCAAGCTGCCGAAGCAGGCCGGCATGTTCCCACACCAGAAGCCTTACCAGCCGACGGTGCAGGACCTGCACAACAACGGCCGGCTTTTCCCGCCGAACCACCTGCATGAAAGCTGGATGGACTATCTCTACTGGGATGTCGAACTGCAGCCCTGAGGTTTGCGGGTCATCGCTTTCCGGATCGTCAGGTCATCATGAGGGGCTGAGTCTAGCCGCGTGACCTGTGGTCACGCGCGCCCGCTTCCGGCCGCTTCGTGTCAGCCTCGCGGATCAGGCCTTGGCAGCGCCGCGGAGCGCGATCGCTGCGAAGATCAGGCTGGCGATCACGTTCCAACCGGCAAAAGAGAGGCCGAGCACGCGTAGCGCTGCCTCCGTGCAGGACGGGCCGTGCTTGGAATCAAGGTCGCCCAGCAGATCGCCGACATTGGACGACACACCTTGCGCCGTGGTGGCGCAGGTCGACGGTCCTTCCCAGAAGCCCCATTCGGCGCCCGAGTGATAGACACCCATCCCGGCGCCGACGAGCATCAGGATGCCGATCGCCAGAAGCAGGGTGCGTGTCGTCCAGGCGGGCAGCTTCAAGGCGCTGGTGATGACGGCCAGAATGCCGAGCGGAATGCCGTAGTAATAGGGGTCGCGTTGCAAGAGGCAGAGCGCGCAGGGGATGTAGCCGCCGATATGCTCGAAACCGAGCGCTCCGCCAACGGTCACCGCCATGCCGAGCGTCAGGAGAACGGCGATGACGAGGTGATGGCGGGAAGCGGTGGAAGCGTCGATCATGCGTACCTCACGCGGAAAAAAGCATAGGGGTCAGTGGCCACATATGCTGCATTGCAACTGAATAAGGCCTTCTTAGGTGCGACGACACACGCTGTAAATCGCCTGCCATGCGTCACGTTTGCACGCTTTCGTGATTGTCGCGGCCAAACCGCGCCGAGATGTCCCGGGATCGCCTGCCGTGCTGCGCGTTCCTGCTCTCCTGTTCGATACATTCGTAAAACCGGTGCACATTTTTGCCCAGCGTGCATTCGTTGAAAATGATGGTTGACCGCGGCAAAAACCTTCGTGTAAATCCCAGCCGCTGATATCTTACATCCCTGAGCCCCATTGGCGGAATTGGTAGACGCGCTCGACTCAAAATCGAGTTCCGAAAGGAGTGCTGGTTCGACCCCGGCATGGGGCACCACCACTTAAGCTTTCCCCGCACGACGCCTCAGCATGGCTTCCCGTCATCGACGGAACCCCGATCATGCGTTTCGTGCACAGTGTCATCTCATCGCTCACGTCGCCCAAGTCACTGCCGATTTGTCGCAGTGACTTCTGATTCGATTTCGGCAACAAACAGAATGATCTTTCTGTTTTGGATTTGACGATGCTCGATCTGATTGTTCCCTATTATCTCTGGGTCAAGGCGGCGCATGTCGTCTCAGTGATTGTCTGGCTTGGCGGCCAGTGTCTGCTGGTCGTTCAGCTTGCCAGCCATCGGCAGGTGCTGGCGCGGGGAGGCGACGCCGATGTGTTGAGCGAGGTGGAGCAACGCTGCCTGCGTCTGGCGGTCAATCCGGCGATGTTGGCGACGCTTCTGCTGGGCGCGACGCTGTTCTTCCTGCGCGGACCCGAGTTGCTTGGCGAGGGTTGGTTTCAGGCCAAGCTTGCCTTTGTCGTGGCGATGATGGCGCTTCACGGCGCCATAGCCGCAACGGTCGCTTCTCTGCGCCGAGAAACCGTCTCCGCAATCCGCATCCGTGTGCTGCAAATCGCAGGCCTCATACTCACCGCCACCCTCGTTTCCATTGCCGTCATCAAATAGGAATGGCCATGTCCGAACACCAAACCAACCGACAGATCTCGCGCCTGCTGCGTATCGCGGCGATCGCAGAGGGTACGACCTTGCTGCTCCTCGTCTTCGTCGGCGTGCCGCTGAAGCATGGCCTGGGCTACGGCGAAGTGACCCGCGTGCTCGGCCCCGTGCACGGTCTTGCCTTCCTCACTTACATCTGGGCCGTCATCAACGAGCTGTCCTTGGGCGATCAGCCGCGCGGCTGGGCGTTCAAGGCGATGCTGTTCAGCTTTGTTCCGGGCGGCACCTTCTGGTTCTTCCGTCGATCGATCGCTTCTGTGAGGTAGGTCATCATGGGCTATGACAAGGGGCTTCGTACGCGCGAGGAAATCCTCGATGCCGCCGGGCGGCTGATTTTCGTTCGCGGTTACGGGGCCTCCTCGTTCTCGGAGATTACTGCTGCGCTCGGGATTTCGCTCGGCAAGATCACCCATCATTTCCCCAGCAAGGCTGCACTGTTCGAGGCGCTGTTCGAGCAGGCTGTGGCGCAATTCCGCAGGGAGACGCTGCCGATCTTCGAGGCGTCCGAACTGACGCCGTTGCAGCGGATCGAGCAGGTGTTTTTCCGCATCGAGATGTTCTACGCAGCGCAAGGTGAAATCATCGGTTGCCCGGTGGGGCAGACGATGGCCGATCCGCTGGCGACGACCTTGCCCATGCGCGACCTGGCGACGGCACTGCTTGCGGACATCGAACGGCTGCTGACGCGCAATCTCGAGGAGATGGGCTGGTCGCCGGCGCAAGCGTCGGCGCGCGCAGCGATCGTAACGGCCGCATGGCAAGGTGCGGTGCTGATCGCCCGGGGTGGCGGCGGGTTCGGTGGTTTCAGGCGCATTCTGGGTCACGTCAGAACGCTGCTTGCCGAAGAGCCACCGCGCTGATGGCAGCAATGCGTGGAGGCGACGAACGAGGAAGCGCGAGCCTGTCGGTGGACAGCCCGTGTCGCGCTGGCGATTGAACTGAAGCCGACGAAGATGTTAGGTGCAGTGCAGCAGAATTCTGTCGCGGCGGGGCCATGTTACCGACAATCGAAAATTACGACGAACTCTACCGCGCGTTTGAGTGGCAGATCCCCAAGAGGTTCAACATCGGCGTGGCCGTCAGCGATGCCTGGGCCGCGCGTGAGCCGGAGCGCATCTGTCTTCAGCATTTCAGCCTGGATGGCGCCCATCAGGCGCTGACATATGGCGCTTTCTCTCAGCAATCGTCGGCTTTCGCGCGCGGGCTCGAACGCCAGGGGATCAAGCCCGGAGACCGGGTGGCGATCCTGCTGCCGCAGGGGTTCGAGACTGCCATTGCACACGCCGCCATCTACAAGCTGGGCGCGATCGCCCTGCCGCTTGCGCTGCTGTTCGGGGTCGAGGCGCTGGAGTATCGCCTGCTCGACGCCGGTGCGGCGGCGATCGTCACCAATGCGTTCGGTCACGAGCGTGTCGCGGCCATTCGCGACCGGCTGCCGGGGCTGCCGCTGGTCGTGCTGAGCGGCGCTGAGCCCACGCCAGGAACGCTCGATTTCGCCGACCTTGCGGCAGGCGATGCCGTTGGCTTTGTTGCCGCCGACACCACGCCCGACGATGCGGCATTGATGATCTACACTTCGGGAACGACAGGGCCGCCCAAGGGGGCGCTGCATGGCCATCGGGTGCTGCTCGGCCATCTCCCGGGATTCCAGTTTCACCACCATTTCCTGCCGCAGCCTGATGACCGGATGTGGACGCCCGCCGACTGGGCCTGGGCCGGCGGCTTGCTGAACGCGCTGCTGCCCTCGCTGCTGCTTGGCGTTCCCGTGGTTTCGTCGCCGGCGCAGAAGTTCGACCCGCACACCGCCTTTCGGATTTTGGAAGAGATGAACGTGCGCAACGCCTTCATTCCGCCGACGGCGCTGCGGCTGATGAAGGCGGTCGACAGGCCGCGCGAGCGGTACCGTCTCAATCTCAGAACCATCGGTTCGGCCGGCGAGGCGCTCGGGCGCGAAACCTTCGAATGGGCCAGGGGAGCCCTTGGCCTCGAGGTCAGCGAGTTCTATGGCCAGACGGAGTGCAACATCGTCATTTCATCGGCCGCCGATCTCGGCGTGGTCAAGCCGGGCTCGATGGGCAAGGCGGCGCCGGGGCACCGGGTGGCGATCATCGATGGTGATGGCCGGGAGTTGCCGGCCGGAACTGTCGGCCAGGTGGCGATCCGCAGACCGGATCCCGTGATGTTTCTCGGTTACTGGAAAAACCAGAAGGCGACGGACGCAAAGTTTATCGGCGACTGGATGACGACCGGTGACCAGGGGGTGATGGATGGCGAAGGCTACTTCACCTTCTTCGGGCGCGATGACGACGTGATCACGTCATCAGGCTATCGCATCGGACCCGGAGAGATCGAGGACTGCCTTGCCGGGCATCCGGACGTGCAGCTTGCCGCGGCCGTCGGAAAGCCGGACGCGCTGCGCACGGAAATCGTCAAGGCCTATGTCGTCCTGAGGCCCGGCGTGGCTGGCGACGAAGAAACCGCACAATCGATCCGCGACTGGGTGAAGACGCGGCTGTCGATGCACGAATATCCCCGCGAAATCGCGTTCGTCGACAGTCTGCCTCTGACGACGTCTGGCAAGGTCATTCGCCGGTTCCTGCGTGAGCAGGCGGCAGCGGAACCGCCGCACAAGGTCGCCTGAGGAGGATGGTCAACGCCCGGCGAGCGCCTTGATCTTTTCCCGCAGCATCCGCGCCATGTTGCGGGTGTTGCGGTAGAGGTGCAATTGCGCTGCGACCTGGCGAACGTCGCGGTCGCGGGTCTGCTGCAGGCCGATGACCAGCGTGCCCATTTCTTCCCGCTGCTGCCAGAACCGGCTCATGATCGGGTGATCGGGAACGGCGCAGGAATCCGAGCGGGCGATGTTGGCATCGTCGAGATGCCATTCCGTCAATTCGGCCAAAAGCAGCTTGCCAGGCGAGTACTTTGCATAGTGCTCGTTATAGGCCGTCTTCCACGTATACGCCTCGCCCGACATCAGGAACACGACCATGGAGGCGATCGCCTTGCCGTCGAGGTCGAGTGTGTGGATACGAACGCTGTCAGCTTCGGAGAGGTTTGTTATCGCCTCGCGCGCGAAGGCCGCGCGGAAGCGGTCGAGCACCATGGCGCTGCGCTCGCGGCCCTTCCAGCCGGACGCTTCCAGCGCCAGGAACTCTTCCATGCGAATGCGGATCTCGCTCGGCTGGCGCGCGACGGAGTAGGCGAGTTTCCCGAGCTTTTCCAGCTGGTTCCATTGCCGCCGCAATTCGCGGAAATGCGCCGGGCTGATCGCCTTCTTCAGATAGGTCGGGCCATCGAGCAGGCTTTCGAGCATGGGCCGGCTGAACGTGTCCGTCACTGTCAGCGGCAGGTTTCGGCCGATGGCGACGGCACGCGCCAGCTGCGCGAACTTGCCCTTGAGACGCACATCCGGCAGCACCAGAACGGGGGGAAGGCTTGCCGACGGATTGGTCAGGGCTTCAAACAGGTTGTCGATGGTTTCGGCCGCATCCTCGGCATCGAGCAGCGGCACGCCAAGCGGGCCGAAGGGATTGGACCAGGCGCGGATAATCGGTGCGCCGATCGAAAAGCCGGGCTTCTCGATCGAAAATGGCATCAGGAAGCGCATGCGGCTGCGGCGCTCGTTGTTGTCCCTGATGATGGCGAGCCGTATCACGCGTTCCTCGAGCCTGGGCATCGCCGGTGCCAGGAAACGGCCGGTGAAGAAAACATTCGGCTCCAGCGCACGGTTCGACAGGAAGTCGAGTTCGCCCTGCAATTCATAGCCAGCCTTGGCCGGGTAGATCGAGAGATGCCGTCCCGGGCGTCCGACCGCAAGCATATGCTCGGCCTGGGGATGGGAATGGCCCATCGGCGCCAGCCCGCCAAGGATGCGGGCAGCTCGGTCGTCTGCGTCACCGGGAAGAGTGGTATTGCCGATCATGGATGGATCGCCCCGTTGTTGTCATGGTCCGAACGCCCGCTTGCAAAAGCGAACAGCGCGAAGCCGAAGGTGCGCCTTACGGCGAAATGAAGCAGCATTGCCTCGACGAACATAGCGCCGGCGGTTGCAAATGCAGCACCGATCAATCCGAAAAGAGGAATGAGGCTCAAGTTAAGCGCGAGGTTTGCCACCAGAGCACAAGCGTAGAGGATGACGCAGAGCGTCTGCTGGCCCGCCATCGTCAACAGGATTTCGGCGGGCCCGATGAAGGCCTTGGCCATAATGCCGGCGAACAGGATGGCCATCAAAGGCCAACCGCCGACGAAGGCAGGGCCGAACAGCGAGAGCAGGATCGGGCCGGCCGCCAAGACGACTGCCCCGAGCATCAGCGACGGCCAGAACGCCCAGCGGGCGCTTTCGATGGCGATCTCGGCCAATTGCCTGCGGTCGTTTGCGGCCATGGCTCCGGCAATCCGTGGACCTGCCGCCGCCTTGACGGAGAACATGACGAAGTGCACCAGCGCCATCGTCTTGGCGGCAGCGAAGTAGACGGCGACATCGTCCGGCTTCAGGTAGAAGCCGACGATGACGACGTCGGAATTGGTCAGCAGGAATCCGAAGCCATCGATCAGGAAGATCGGCACCGCGACCGTGAGCCAGCGTCCCATTTCGATGCGCAGCGGTCCTCGGACGTAGCGCGAACGCAACCGCCAGGTGAGTACGAGGAACTGGCTGATGGTCGTCGCATAGACGGCGGCCATGGCAGCGGCCATGGCAGTGCGCGCCGTGTGCGGCGCGCCCATCGTCGTTGCCAGCACCATGAAGGCGAGCACCAGCAGAGGGCGGATGATGAAGGTCGGGCTCATGGCCGAAAGCGGCCAACCATGGGCCCGGGCGGTGCCGTCCATCACGTCGCCGAGCGCGATCATCGGCAGAATGAACAGGCCGAGATAAAGCGGCACGAGGTAGTAACCCTCGATCCGTTCCGCAAACAGCCACAGGCTCAGAAACCCGACGAGAGCGAGCGTGCTTGCCGACACGAGGGCAAAGATGCGCGCGGTGGTCGTCAGGCCGCGAATTTCGTCCAGCGCCGCTGTTGCCTGGTATTCCGGCAGGAACCGGATCACGGCCGAATGGAAGCCGACGCAGGACAGGTTGCCGAACAGGATCACCAGCACCCAGACGAAGACGAAGATGCCGTACTCGAACTCGCCCATCAGGCGCGCGAGAATGATCTGGGACAGGAAGGCGATTGCGGCGCTGAGGATGCGGATGGCGAAGGCGACCAGCGCCATGCGCCGTGCCGTGTTTTTGGGGTCGGGTTCGGTCAGGGCGGCGACCAGCATGCCCCCTAGCGGAGACAAGCGGTGACGAAGCGCTGACGGCAGCATTCGTCCGGCTGTTTGACACACCGCCATGAACACGAGAACACCCTGAGATTACGCAATACAGGGTTTGCTTGTGCCAGATCAGCGTTAACAAACGGTTCAGTCGGCGGGTTTGCCTTGGGGAGGGAGCCGAGCGGATGGACCCCGTCCGGCGCCGAAAAGAGGCTCGCCGGATCGCGAGCGGCCGACGCCAGGTCATTCGGCCAGCCCTAGTTTACTTCGGGAGACGAGGCGCCATTAGCCTTTCCCGCCCCGCAAACAAAAATGCCGCCCGGAGGCGGCATTTTCAGATCAGGCTTCGTAGATGCCGTGGCAGTGTTTGTACTTCTTGCCGGAGCCGCATGGGCAGGCCTCGTTGCGCGAGACCTTGCCCCAGGTCGACGGATCGGCCGGGTTGCGGTTTTCCGGAGCGACAGCCAGCAGCGAACCGGAGCTGCCGCCAAAATCGTCTTCGCCGGTCAACGGGTCGATATGGTGCCCTTCCATCATCGGCGGAACCGGCTGCGGCGCCTCGGCTGCCTCGCGCACCAGTTCGACGCGCATCAGCTGGGCCGTCACGGCCTGGCGCAGGTTGCCGAGCAGTGCCTGAAACAGCTCGAAGGCTTCGGACTTGTATTCCTGCAACGGATCGCGCTGCGCATAGCCACGGAAACCGATGACCGAACGCAGATGGTCGAGGTTGACGATGTGTTCGCGCCAGAGATGGTCGAGCGTCTGCAGGATCACCGAGCGCTCGACATACTGCATGATCTCCGGTCCGAAACGCTCGGCACGATCGGCAACGGCCCTTTCGGTGGCAGCCGTCACGCGCTCGAGAATATCGGCCTCGTCGATGCCTTCCTCGGCTGCCCATTCGACGATCGGCAGGTCGAGATTGAGGTATTGCTGCACGTCGGCCTTTAGGCCCTCGACGTCCCACTGCTCGGCATAGGCGCGCTCAGGGATACGCTTGGAAACGATGTCCTCGATGACTTCGGTGCGCATGTCGGTCACGGTTTCGGTGACGCTGACGGCATCCATGAGCTCGATGCGCTGCTCGAAGATCACCTTGCGCTGGTCGTTGAGCACGTCGTCGTACTTCAGAAGGTTCTTGCGGATATCGAAGTTGCGGGCTTCGACCTTCTTCTGCGCACGCTCGAGTGCCTTGTTGATCCAGGGGTGGATGATCGACTCGCCTTCCTTCAGGCCGAGCTTCTGCAGCATGCCGTCCATGCGGTCGGAGCCGAAGATGCGCATCAGGTCGTCCTGAAGCGACAGGTAGAACTTGGACCGGCCCGGGTCGCCCTGACGGCCGGAACGGCCGCGCAGCTGGTTGTCGATACGGCGGCTTTCGTGGCGTTCGGTGGCGAGGACGTAAAGTCCGCCGGCGGCCAGCGCCTTTTCCTTCAGCCGTTGCACTTCGGCGCGGATCGCCTGTTCGCGTTGGTCGCGCTCAGGGCCGGGCTCGACTTCCGAGAGTTCCTGCTGGATGCGCATGTCGACGTTGCCGCCGAGCTGGATGTCGGTGCCGCGACCGGCCATGTTGGTGGCGATCGTTACGGCACCCGGCACGCCGGCCTGCGCAACGATGAAGGCTTCCTGCTCGTGGTAACGCGCGTTCAGCACCTGGAAGTTGTCGAAGCCCGACTTCTTCAGGAGGTCGGCCAGCTGCTCGGACTTTTCGATCGACGTCGTGCCCACCAGCATCGGCTGGCCGCGCTCGTGCGCCGACTTGATCTCGTCGATGATGGCTTTGAGCTTTTCGCCCTGCGTACGATAGACCTCGTCATCCTCGTCGATACGCTTGATCGGCAGGTTGGTCGGAACCTCGATGACTTCCAGGCCGTAGATGTTGCCGAATTCTTCCGCTTCGGTGGAGGCCGTGCCGGTCATGCCGCCGAGCTTGGAATACATGCGGAAATAGTTCTGGAAGGTGATCGAGGCGAGCGTCTGGTTCTCGGGCTGGATCTGCACCTTTTCCTTGGCTTCGAGCGCCTGGTGCTGGCCTTCGGAATAGCGGCGGCCCGGCATCATGCGGCCGGTGAATTCGTCGATAATGACGATCTCGCCGTTGCGCACGATATAGTCCTTGTCGCGCTGGAACAGCTTGTGGGCCTTGAGCGCGTTGTTGACATGGTGGACGATCGCGACGTTCTCGATGTCGTAGAGCGATTCACCCTTGAGCAGGTCTGCCTGTCTCAGAAGGTTTTCGAGCTTCTCGGTGCCTTCTTCGGAGAAGTTGGCCGAGCGTTGCTTTTCGTCGATCTCGTAGTCTTCCGGCGAAAGCATCGGAATGAACTCGTTGATCGTGTTGTAGAGGTCCGAGCGATCGTCGAGCGGGCCGGAGATGATCAGCGGCGTGCGCGCTTCGTCGACGAGGATCGAGTCGACTTCGTCGACGATGGCGAAGAAGTGGCCGCGCTGAACCATCTGCGCGCGTTCATACTTCATGTTGTCGCGCAGATAGTCGAAGCCGAGTTCGTTGTTGGTCGCGTAGGTGATGTCGCAGCCATAGGCGGCCTTGCGCTGGTCGTCCGTCAGGCCATGAACGATGACGCCGGTCGTCAGCCCGAGGAAGCTGTAGATGCGGTTCATGGTGGCGGCGTCGCGCTGTGCCAGGTAGTCGTTGACGGTGACGACGTGCACGCCCTTGCTCGCAAGCGCATTGAGGTAGACCGGCAGGGTCGCGACGAGCGTCTTGCCTTCACCGGTCTTCATTTCGGCGATGGCGCGCTCATGCAGGATCATGCCGCCGATCAGCTGGACGTCGAAGGGGCGCAGGCCAAGCACGCGGCGGGCTGCCTCGCGAGCCACGGCAAAGGCCGGCACCAGCAGGTCGTCGAGCGTCTTGCCGTCTGCGAACTCCTTGCGGAATTCCACGGTCTTGGCGGCGAGTGCCTCATCCGACAAAGCCTTCATATCGGCTTCAAGAGCGTTGATGGCATCCACCCTGGCCTTGTAGCCACGCACACGGCGATCGTTGGAGGAGCCAAACAACTTGCGGGCTAGGCCGCCGAGACTGACCATACGAATGGTCCTTTCTTTTTTGTTGCCTTGGGTTCCACTGGCCGCACCGTCCAAAACCGCGCAATGCCGTGAAACGCCCGGAAACTGTTCTGGACGCGAGGTTGCGTGACAGATAAGAGGGGGGTCGAATTATGTCAACGCACTTGCGTGGCCGGACGGCTACAGAACCGCCACATTCTGGTGGTGTTCAGCCGCCACGAGGCCGACGCAATCGCGTTGATGGCCAAAGGTGAAAGGTTACGAGCATGTCGAAGTTGAAGACCCTGGCCGCTGCGGCCCTGGTTGCGGCGATCGCCGTTCATGGTGTCGCGCGCGCCGAAGATGCGGACCCGGTCATCGCCACGGTCGGTGGCGAGGAAGTGCGCCAGTCCGAGCTCAATCTCGCCCTTGGCGGTCTCGATCCGCAGCTCCAGCAGATGCCGGAAGAGCAGAAGCGCGCAGCAGCACTTTCGGCCGTCATCGACGTCAAGCTTCTGTCGAAGACAGCCGAGAAGGAAGGCCTTCAGGACGACGCGGCCTTCAAGCAGCGTCTCGCCTACCTGACCGAGCGCGAACTGCACAACGCCTTCTTCAAGAAGCACGTCGTCGACGCTATCACCAAGGAAGAGGTGAAGGCGCGCTACGACAAGGAAATTGCCGCCGTTCCGGTGCAGGAAGAGGTCAAGGCACGCCATATCCTCGTCAAGACCGAGGAAGAAGCCAAGGAAATCATCAAGGAACTCGACGCCGGCAAGAGCTTCGTCGAGCTGGCCAAGGCCAAGTCCTCCGACCCGAACAAGGACGACGGTGGCGACCTCGGCTACTTCACCAAGGGCCGCATGGTTCCGGAATTCGAAGCGGTCGTGTTCACGCTCGACAAGGGCGCCTACACCAAGACGCCGGTGAAGACGCAGTTCGGTTTCCACGTCATCCTGGTCGAAGACAAGCGCCCGCAGGCCCCGCCGGCACTGGAGCAGGTCGAGCCGCAGGTTCGTCAGCTTGTCATGCGCGACAAATACGTTGAGCTGCTTGCTGCTGCCAAGAAGGATGCCGGTGTCGAGATTTCCGATCCGGCTCTGAAGAAGGCCTATGACGAGGCCAACAAGGCGCAGGAAGCCAAGTAATTTTTCGACAGACGGGCCCCGTCCAAGGGCAGGGCTCGTCGATCAACGTTTCTTGTCGATGCCCGACGGCTGAAAGCCGTTCGGGCATTTGTCGCAACTTCACCTTGATCCCACGTTCTTCAGGCAGGTTTCCCATGTCCGGTTCCGTCTCTCCGCTCGCTCCAAAAACGTTTGTCGACATGCCCGCCCTGCGCGGCGTTCGCATGGCAACGGCCGCGGCCGGCATCAAGTACAAGAACCGTACCGACGTGCTGATGATGGTTTTCGACGAGCCTGCCGCCGTTGCCGGCGTGTTCACGCGCTCCAAGTGCCCGTCGGCGCCGGTCGATTTCTGCCGCCAGAACTTGGGCGGCGGTGTTGCGCGTGCGGTGGTCGTCAATTCCGGCAATGCCAATGCCTTCACGGGCAAGAAGGGCCGCGAAGCGACGGAACTGACTGCAAAATCGGCAGCGAAAGCCGTCGGTTGCGCCGAGAGCGAGGTGTTTCTTGCCTCGACCGGCGTCATCGGCGAACCGCTGGACGCGACGAAGTTTGCGGGCGTGCTCGACGATCTCGCCACCGCCGGCACGGAAGCTTTCTGGTTTGAGGCCGCCAAGGCGATCATGACGACGGACACCTATCCGAAGGTCGCCACGCGCAGCGCCGAGATCGGTGGCGTCAAGGTCACGATCAACGGTATCGCCAAGGGTGCCGGCATGATCGCGCCTGACATGGCGACCATGCTCTCGTTCGTCGTTACCGATGCCGACATCGCGCCTGCGGCATTGCAGGCGCTGCTTTCGGCCGGCGTCGGCCCGACGTTCAATTCGGTCACGGTCGACAGCGACACCTCGACGTCTGATACGCTGATGCTGTTTGCGACCGGTGCTGCCGCTGCCGACGGCCAGCAGAGGGTGACGGACGCGTCCGACGCGAAGCTCGACGCCTTCCGCACGGCGCTCAACGACCTGCTGCGCGATCTTGCACTCCAGGTCGTTCGCGACGGCGAGGGTGCGCGCAAGATGGTTGCCGTTACGGTGGAAGGTGCCGAAAACGATGCGGCTGCCAAGCGCATTGCGCTTTCGATCGCCAATTCGCCGCTGGTCAAGACGGCGGTTGCCGGCGAGGACGCCAATTGGGGACGCGTGGTCATGGCCGTCGGCAAGGCCGGAGAAATGGCCGAGCGCGACCGGCTGGCGATCTGGTTCGGCGACGTGCGGGTGGCCGTCGACGGCGAGCGGGATCCGACCTATTCGGAAGCGGCCGCAACGGCTGTCATGAAGGCGCAGGATATCCCGATCCGCGTCGAAATCGGGCTTGGTTCGGGGCGTGCGACGGTCTTTACCTGCGACCTCACCAAGGAATATGTGGAGATCAACGGCGACTACAGGAGTTGACGCCATTGTGAGCGGTTTTGTCGGGGCCCGCGGCGCCGAAAGCGGCTCGCATTGGCGGTATCCGGGTTTGGCCTGTTGGGGGTAAGCAGATGACATCGAACGAGACTCAGCCCGGCGCAGGCGATGCCGCGGCTGGAGGCAAGGACAAGCGGATGGTTGATCTTCCGAGCGTGCGGCGGCTTGAGGCAGTCGGTTTTCGCGCCTGGCCGGCAGCATCGGTCCACTATGACGGCAGCTGGCTGATCCGGCTGAATGCCGGCCACGATTCCAAGCGTCTCAATTCTGTCAACCCGCTCGATCCCTCGGATTACCGCGACATCCCGGTCCGGCTGGAAAAGGCCGCCAGGCGCTTTGCCGATTACGGGCGGCCGCTGACCGTGCGCCAGACGCCGTTGACGCCGCCGCAACTGATCGCCCACATGGACGGCGAAGGCTGGACTGCCTTTTCCCACAGCACCGTGATGATGGCTGACATCGCCGAGCGTGACTTCGGCGAAGGTATCGACCATCTGCCGATCAAGGATGTCGGCCGCTTCGTCGATGCGCGCATCCGCATCGGCAAGGACGACCCGAAAACCAAGGCCGCACTTGCCGAGATCATCAACGCCATCAAGCCGGAAAGCGGTCTGTTCCTGTTTGAGGATGTGGAGAGCGGCCCCACGGCGGTATCGCTGGTCGTCCAGGACAACGACCTTGCCGGCATCATGCTGTTTGCCGTCGACGAGCACTTCCGCCGGCAGGGGCTGGGCAAGGCCATGCTCGACGTGTCGCTGCGCTGGGCCCGCCTGCGCGGCGCCAAGAAGGCCTGGCTGCAGGTCGAGGCAGACAACGAGGCAGCGCTGGCGCTTTATCGCAGTGCGGGCTTTTCGGACGTCTACAACTATCTCTACCGTACGCCGAAGGCCTGACGCATGGGTGCCACCGGAAAGAAGATCGTTCTCGTCGCCGCCTGCGCATTGGTCGATTCCGACGGTCGCATCCTGCTGGCGCAGCGCCCTGAAGGCAAGTCTCTGGCCGGCCTCTGGGAGTTTCCCGGTGGCAAGGTCGAGCCCGGCGAGACGCCGGAGGAAACGCTGATCCGGGAACTGGATGAAGAGCTCGGCATCCAGACCAAGGTCGCCTGCCTTGCGCCGCTGACCTTCGCCAGCCACACCTATGACGATTTCCACCTGCTGATGCCGCTCTATGTCTGCCGTCGCTATGAAGGTGTGGCGATCGGGCGGGAAGGCCAGGCGATCAAATGGGTGCGTTCCAAGGCCCTGCGCGACTATCCGATGCCTCCTGCCGACGAGCCGCTCATCCCATTTCTGATGGATTTGCTCTGAACCTACCCAAAAACCGGCCGATTATTAATCGATCGTTTATCTCCCTCCCGCAAAGATAGCTGCAATTCAGTTTCGATACGTGGCGTTCAGCGAACGGCGTATCGGTTTCGGGCAATGTGGCAGGACGAAGCTTGGGAAGGATGCTCCCGTTCGCCGCATCTTATGCGTTTGTGAGGCTGGGATGGTTGACGACGATTTCTGGAGGACGGTTCAGGAGAAGGACATGGTGACGAGCCAGTCCCGCCGGACAGGTGTGCTCAATCTGTCGCTGCTGTTTGGAACAGCCGTGATTGCGCTGACCCTTATCCTGACACCGATGCTGTCTTCGAAGGCGGACAAGCGAATGCTCGCGAACACGCCGATGGACTACGACAATATTTCGACCGGCTCTATTCCCTCTAACGGCACCACCAAGCGCTACACTGTGCGCCGCAGTGTGCTGCAGGAAATGCCGGGCGCTGTCTGCATCATCGATGCCGACGGCAGCAAAAGTGGCTGCTGATCTGGGCGGCGCGTCGGACTGGTTCCTTGCGTGTCTGCCGGTCGGGAGGCGAGTTCCAACCGGGCTGGGTACCTATGAACACGTTGAAGCGCCTTATTCGCGATAGAAGCGCGGCCACCGCGATCGAGTACGGTCTGCTCGCAGCGATCGTTTCCGTCAGCCTGCTTCTCGGGATGGAGCAGATACAGACAGCTCTTACGGCCATCCTCGAACTGCTGACGACGACATTCCAGAACGCCATGAGCTGACGATGGTCGGCCGGACGCTTTAGACCGGTCGTTCCTTCGTCCCGAGCGCCTCCGACAGTCGCTGCTTGGCCGAGCCCGGTTTCAGCGGTTTCTGCTGGCTTTCGTGCGGCGCCCAGCCTGAGAGATAGACGACCGAGAAGGTCGCACGGATGCGACCGTCCGGGTCGGAAAAGCGCTCGGCGTAGATTTCCGCGGCCCGCAGGAAGAAGCGTCGGGAAACGGGTGTCCGGCTGCGGGCTGCCAGCGGGCTGGTCATGCCCATCGCTCGCAGGTCTCTTATGAGCGCGAAGAGAGAATCGTAACGCACCGTATAGGTTTCCGCGTCTGCCACCGGCAGGGCAAAGCCCGCCCGCTGCAGCAATGCGCCCATGTCGCGAACGTCGGCAAAGGGAATGACGCGTGGACTTGCGCCACCGGTCAGCTCGGCTTCTGCCGCAAGCAGCGCCTCGCGCAATTCGTTCAGCGTTCCATTGCCGGGGATCGCCGCCAGGAACAATCCGTCGGGCTTCAGTGCCCGGCGCGCCTGGATGAAGGCGCCGGGCGTGTCGTTGGTCAGGTGGAGAGAAAGGGGAGAGACGAGAAGATTGAGCGTCTCGGGCTCTGCGGGCACGCGCTCGAGCGGCGAAATCGCAACCGGCATGGCAGCCGTGCCGAAACCGGGGTCCGTTTCCACCCGCTCGACCGTTCCGACCTTGCCGGTTTCCAGCAGGCGCAGTGCGGTTGCGCCGGTGTAGCCGTGCAATTCCATCGCCTTGTCGAACTGGCGCTCGACCACGCTGACACGGTCGGCCAGTTCCTGTGCGACGATATCGAGGAGGAAGGCTGCCTTTGGGTCGGCATTGTTGAGTGCCCGGCGGCGGTGCGCCTCGACGAGGCTCTGGTCAAAGATGATTTCCACGGTACTGTGCTCCGGCAGCATGATGGCCTCCCCGGATCGGAACCGATTCACAAAGAGAAATCATGCCGAAATTCAAAGTGCTGCGGCGACATCAGCGCATCCGAAATGGCGCGCAGCGCTGCAGCGTGTTCCAGCGACCTGCAAAGAAACCCACACGACGGTAAAGTCAACCATATGAACCGGGAAGAGCGGCAATTTGGAGTGGCGGGTGGCCTCGCCTTTCTGCGACAGGTCGGCAACGATGTCGTCGACCTCGTCTATCCTCCCGTCTGTTGCGGTTGTGGCCGGCTGATGGGGCGCCATCGGGCCGTCTGTGCACCCTGCTGGTCGACGCTTCAGCTTATCGAGCGGCCCTATTGCGAGATCCTCGGCCTGCCGTTTGCCCATGATCATGGGGAGGGGACGGTATCACCCGAGGCGATCGCCGATCCGCCGGTCTTCGACCGTCTGCGCTCCGTTGCCATCCACGACGGCATCGCACGCGATCTCGTGCACGGATTGAAGTATCGTGACCGGACCGATCTCGCGCCCATGATGGCGGAATGGATGGTCCGGGCGAGCGACGGCGCGGTCGCCTCCGCCGATGCCATCATCCCGGTGCCACTGCATGCCTTCCGGCTTTGGGGGCGCAAATACAACCAGGCAGCAGAGCTTGCCCGCGCCGTGGCAGCGCTGTCAGGACGCCTCTATCTGCCGTCCACGCTTCGCCGCATCAGGCGCACGACCAAGCAGGTCGGGCTTGGCGCCAAAGCACGCGTGGACAATGTTCGCGGCGCCTTTGCCGTTGCCGAAAGCGGCAAGCGAGGTCTCATCGGAAAACGCATCGTGCTCGTGGACGACGTATATACGACTGGCGCCACCGTCTCGGCCGCGGCCCGCGCGCTGAAGCGGGCAGGGGCCGGACACGTCACGGTTTTAACCTTTGCAAGAGCCATGTCCGATCTTATATGACGAATGAAAGTCCGGCGTCGTTGCCGGTGAAGGAGCGGTTAGAAAACATGGTTTCGGTCGTTATTTATACGCGTCAGTTCTGCGGCTATTGCTCGGCTGCCAAAAAGCTTCTGGAGACCAAGGGCGTCTCGTTCCTCGAACACGATGCGACTTACGATCCGCAGGTGCGCCAGAAGATGATCGAGAAATCGCACGGCGGGACCACATTCCCGCAGATCTTCATCAACGACATCCATGTCGGCGGTTGCGACGATCTGCACGCGCTGGAGCGGGCCGGAAAACTCGACGAGATGCTGGCCGCCTAGACCTTTCCCGCTTTGGATGGAGCGACAGAAACGCTCCATTGCCGTACTTCAAGAATTCCCTGATGGAAAGCCGGTACGGACTTTCCCGGGAATGCTCGCAGGAGCCCGATTGTAATGACCTTCAAGGCTGCCGCCATCCAGATGTGTTCCGGTGTCGATCCGGCAAGAAATGTCGAGACGATGGCGCGGTTGGTGCGCGAGGCGGCAGGTCATGGCGCGACCTATGTCCAGACGCCGGAAATGACCGGGGCTCTGCAGCGCGACCGCGCCGGCCTGCGGGCCGTGCTCAAGGACGAGGCGAGCGATATCATCGTGCGCGAAGCGGCAAAGCTTGCGGGCGAGCTTGGAATTCATCTGCATGTCGGCTCGACCGCCATCGCCCTTGCCGACGGCAAGATCGCCAATCGCGGCTTCCTGTTCGGCCCGGATGGCGACAAGATCTGCGACTACGACAAGATCCACATGTTCGACGTCGATCTCGACAATGGCGAGAGCTGGCGCGAGAGCGCCGCCTACACGCCGGGCGCGACGGCGCGCCTGGCCGATCTCGATTTCGGCAAGCTCGGTTTTGCCATCTGCTACGACGTCCGCTTTCCCGAGCTGTTCCGCCAGCAGGCAGTTGCTGGCGCCGAAGTCATGTCCGTGCCGGCGGCCTTCACCCGCCAGACCGGCGAAGCGCACTGGGAGATCCTGCTGCGCGCCCGCGCCATCGAGAACGGTTTCTTCGTTATCGCGGCTGCACAGGGCGGCGTGCATGAGGACGGGCGTGAGACCTTCGGCCATTCGATGATCGTCGACCCCTGGGGCAAGGTGCTTGCCGCTGCCGGTGCTGCCGGCGAAGGGATCGTGCTCGCGGATATCGACGTTGCAGCCGTGCATGCGGCCCGCGCCAAGATCCCGAACCTCCGGAATGCCCGCAGCTTTGCGCTGGATCACGTCCTGCCGACCGGCAAGGGAGGCGTTGCCGCTTGATCCGCTATACGCTTTCCTGCGATCAGGGCCACGCTTTCGAAGGCTGGTTCTCGTCGAGCGACGACTTCGACGGCCAGATGGAGCGCAAGCTCGTTTCCTGCCCCATGTGCAATTCCACGTCCGTTGCCAAGCAACTGATGGCCCCTTCGGTGGCGACCGCCCGAAAGAAGGAAGCGACGCGGGCGCTGGTCATGGATCAGGCGCAGAAGGAAACCGTCGCCAAGATCCGCGAACTCGTCAAAACGGTGCGCGAAAATGCCGAGGATGTCGGCGACCGTTTTCCCGAAGAGGCCCGCAAGATCCACTATGGCGAGACGGACGAACGCGGTCTTATCGGCAAGGCGACTGTCGAAGAGGCCGTCGCGCTTCTCGAAGAGGGCATCGCGATCGCGCCACTCCCCGTGTTGCCCGACGACGTCAACTAAAGGGCGGGGCGGGGCGGGGTGCCTCCTCACGTCAGCCGTCTCTCTGGTCGTTACACAAATTCGGAAACGCTCTTTAAAAACAGGTTCTTGGTTCCCATTTGCAGTCTTTGCAATGAGGGATTTTGACAGCAATGCAGCTTTCCACCCTTCGGCTTTCCACCGACCGCCTGACGATCCGGCATTTTGCGCCCGACGATTTCGACGGGTTTCATGCCTATCATCGGTTGCCGGAGGTTTATCGCTATCTTTATGCCGATCCGCTGGATGAGGATGGCGCACGCACCAAGTTTGCGAAGGCGAGCGACCCGCGTCTCGATGAGGATGGGGATGTCGCGGTCTTTGCCGTCGAACGGCAAGAGGATGGTGCGCTGATCGGCGAGGTCCTGTTGAAACTCGCCAGCAAGGCGGCGCGGCAGGCGGAAACCGGCTATATCTTCAACCCGGCATTTGCCGGCAAGGGCTATGCGACAGAAGCGATGCGGGCTGCGCTCGAACTCGGCTTCTCGAAACTGAATTTCCATCGGATCTTTGCTCGCCTCGATCCGCTCAATGCCGGCTCTGTTGGCGTCGTCGAGCGTCTCGGCATGCGCCGCGAGGCGCATCTGATCCAGAACGACCTGTTCAACGGTCAATGGGGTGATGAATACATCTACGCCCTGCTGCGGCACGAATGGCAGGCGCTGCCGAAGGCCTCCTGAGGCAACTACGGTTCAAATTGCAAAGCCCTCCGGCGAAAGACATCGCCGCAGGGCTTTTTTTATGTTCAGCCCAGACCTCTGGAGTTCGACGACCTGGCGGTCAAAGAGGCCGCTTGGCGACGATCATGTAGTTGACGTCCATGTCTTTCGACAGATTCCATTGGTTGGACAGTGGATTGAAGAACACGCCGGTGCGCTCGGTGACTTCGAGGCCGCTTGCCACAAGCGGCTTTTCCAGTTCCTCGGGGCGCACCAGCTTTTCGTATTGATGGGTCCCGCGCGGCAGCCAGCGCAGGACGTTTTCGGCAGCGAAGATCGCAAGTGCCGCCGCCTTCATCGTGCGGTTGATTGTGGCGACGAACATCAGGCCACCGGGGCGAACCATATGGGCGCAGGTGGTCATGAAGAAGTCGACGTCGGCAACATGTTCGACCACTTCCATGTTGAGCACGATGTCGAAGCTTTCGCCCGCTTCGGCAAGCGCTTCGGCCGTTACGGCACGGTAATCGACCGCAACGCCGCTGCCGGCCGCATGGGTCTTGGCAATGCCGATGTTCTTTTCGGAAGCGTCGGCGCCGACGACATCGGCGCCCATGCGGGCCATCGGCTCCGACAGCAGCCCGCCGCCGCAGCCGATATCGAGCAGGCGCAAGCCTTTTAGCGGCTGCGGGCTCTTCGGATCGCGACCGAAATGCTCGGCAACCCGGTCGCGGATGTAGGTGAGGCGCACCGGATTGAACTTGTGCAGCGGCCGGAACTTTCCCGTCGGATCCCACCATTCGGCGGCCATGGCCGAAAAGCGGTCTACCTCGCTCTGGTCGATCGTCGTGCGCGCTGTCTCGCTCATGCTGCCGTCTCCTTCATTCTGCCTGATGAAGTCGGACGATCGGGCAGGGATGTCAAGAGGCGGGCCATGACCACAACAGCGCATCCAAGGCGGCTGCCGCAGGTTCGGCTAATGGCACGCCAGCCGAGCGACGTTCGGTCAAACATCCGGCTGCGGCTGGTAGTGCAGGATGACGACACCGGACTTGAGCGCCCGCGTATGGGTGAGTTTCAGAGTGGTGCGCTTCGGCACGGGTTTGAAGAGCGGAACGCCGCTGCCAAGCAACACCGGGTTGATGCCGAGGCGATATTCATCGACGAGGCCCTTTTCCACCAGTACCGCCGCAAAATCCGCGCTGCCGAAGATGAAGATGCTACCGCCGTCGAGCGCTTTCAGTCGCTCGACTTCGGCAACCGCATCGCCGGCAACGAGGGTGGTGTTGTGCCAGTCAGCACGCGTCAGCGACCGGGAGAAGACGTATTTCTCGGCGCCGTTCATGTAGGTGGCGATATCGCCCTCCGCTTCTGGCCAATAGGACGCCATCATCTCATAGGTCACCCGGCCGAAGAGCAGCGTATCGCCTTCGCGCTGGGTCTCGTCGATATAGCCCGCAAGTTCGTCCTCGAAGACGAACCAGCTGATGTCATGGCCGGGCGCCTCGAAGAAGCCGTCGACACTGACCATGTCCCACATGATGACCTTGCGCATGCTCGTCTCTCCCATTTTTGCTGGCCGGCCGGTCGCGACCTTCCGCACTGACGAAAAGATGATCTCGAAACTGATTGCAAAACGCAAGTAGTTTTATCTCGATGGCGAATGTGATGCCGGTCTACTAGCTGCGCTTGGCCTGTGCCGGTCCGCCAGGGATGCGGCCAACAATAGGGTCAGGAAAAAAATGATCGCCGTCGCGAATCCTTTCGCTGTATCGCCGCCTCTTATCGACGCAGGCAAATCGAGAAACTTGAAAGGACAACGGAATGGCATTCTATCGCAAGAATATCGGTACAGCCCAGGGCATCGGCAGACTTACCCTTGGGATCTTGGCGGCAGCCGCCTCGATTCAATTGCTGGATACGGAGTTAGCAATAGCGGGAGCGGCGTTGGGCGTGAGTTTTGCGCTCACTGGCATTGTTGGCTATTGCCCAATGTGCGCAATGGCAGGCATTGGCAAGAAACGCGGCGGATAAAGTGACAGGCAAACGACTATCGCAGACGGTTTTCGAAGAGGCGCGGCTCGGCAACCGTCAAGCGATCATTCGGCTGATCGAAGTGACACAACCGGATGTTCGTCGGTATGCCCGATCGCGCTGCCGTGCCAGCGACGAGGACGATGCAACGCAGGAGGTGCTTTGGCAACTCTTTCGCCGTGTCAGTGCGATCCGCTCACTGGCCGCCTTGCCCAGCTGGCTCTTCACGGTCGTCATGCGCGAATGCCTGCGGCTCGCGCGCAAGGGCCGCTCGTCGATTTCAGTCCCTGTCGAGGACAAGGAGGCCCAGGCCGCGCTTGTCGCGCGACCCGAGTTGGACTTGCGTCTCGATCTGGCGGCGGCGATCGAGGCGCTACCTGGTCATTACCGCGATGTCGTGCTGCTCAGCGATATGCAGGAGCTGACCGTTGGCGAGGTCGCGCTCCGTCTTGGGGTGACCCAGCAGGCGGTCAAGGCGCGGCTTCACCGGGCACGTGCGCTCATGCGCAAACAGCTGTCAGGCTGATGCTTGTCGCCGACGTGCTCGTCGCTGCGCGACAGATCTAGCAACCTATCGTTGAGCGGCCACGAGAAGGATCATCGGCCGCTCCATCTCTTCGGCAAGATCAGGATTGGAATCGATCTGTGCCGCCGTCGGGTGCCATTCCTCGACGTGTCGGATGGCAAAGCCGCCACGCATCAAGGCGTTGAGCGTGGTGCCGATGGTGCGATGATATTTGACCACCCCCTTGGCCAGCCAATCCGTGGTGCGGCGGCCTTCGACGGAATAGTGGTCCACCGGCCAGCGTTTCTGACCGTCTTCTCCAACCTGCCAGCCAGGGTTCAGCGATGCCATGTAGATCGGGTGCTCGATGGTGAAGACCAGGTGCGACCCGGGCTTGAGCGCATCGTGGATCGCCCGGACCAGCCGGTCGAAATCCTCGACATAGTGAAACGCGAGCGAGCTGTAGGCGACGTCGAAGGCGCCGTTTTCAAGTGTCAGTTGGTCGAGATCGGCGATGCCGTATTCGATTGCTGGATCGACCGTATCGCGCCGTGCGCGGGCGATCATGTTTTCCGACAGGTCGAGCCCGAGGACGCGGGCCGCCCCCTGCTCGCCGGCATAGCGTGAAAACCAGCCGAAGCCACAGCCGAGATCGACCACGCGCTTGCCCTTCAGGTCTGGCAGGGCGGCGCGGATCGCCGGCCACTCTGCCGCGCCGTCGAGGCCGTGCACGGATCGGCCGAGCTGGCTGTAGCCTTCGAAAAATTCCGGTTTGTCGTAGATATTCTGTGCCATTTCATTCTCCATCAAAAATGCCGATGGACGGCGCACCCGTCAAAAGAAGAACCCCGTCCGTTTCCGGCGAGGCTGCAGGTGCGCGAACGCTCTTTCGTCAGCGTGCTCTATCGCCCCCGCATCCCGCCTGTTGGGATGCCGGCCGAACGCGCAACGATATGGACGTCATGTTCGCACATGGGTCGGATATCGCCCGATCGCATCTCCCAGTCAAGGGTCACATCGGTGCAAAGAGCTTGGCGTCGGAGAGGGTTGTCAATCGAGATGTTCCATCGGATATAACGCTGTGCCATAGTCGCGCCGAACCATCGTCCGCACCTCCATCCAGAGGCTTCACCATGATCAGATATCTTGGCTGCGCCGTCGGCGCCCTTCTCGCCCTCATGCCGCTTGCGATCGAGGCAAAACCCTTCACCGATGCGGCCGGGCGCACGGTCGAGCTTCCCGATCATATCGGCAAGGTGCTGGCGGCCGGTCCGCCGGCATCGGTGCTGATCTACGCCATCGCGCCGGAAAAACTGGCCGGTTGGGTACGCGAGCCGAAGGAGGACGAAAAGCCCTACCTGATGGAGGCGGTGCGCGGTCTGCCGACCTATGGCCGACTGACCGGCAAGGGCGGGACGGCGAACATCGAGGCGGTGCTTGCGGCCAAGCCGGATGTCATCATCGACGTCGGCACGGTGGATGCGACCTATGCCTCGCTTGCCGACAAGGTGCAGAGCCAGACCGGAATTCCCTATGTGCTGATCGACGGTTCCTTCGGCAAAAGTGCGGAGACCCTGCGCAGCCTCGGCGTGATGCTCGGCGCTGAAGAGCGGGCTGGCAAGCTCGCAGACTATGCCGACGAGACGCTGAGTGAGCTTGGCGCGACCATGGCGGCGGTGCCAGCCGACAAGCGTCCGCGAGTCTATTATGGACGGGGTCCGGATGGCCTGGAGACCGGCCTTGCCGGATCGATCAATCTTGAAATTCTTGAGGCCGCCGGCGCCGTCAATGTGGCCGCCTCTTCCGGAAAAGGCAGTCTCACCCAGGTTTCGCCAGAACAGGTGCTCGCTTGGAACCCGGAAGTGATCATTGCCGCGAGCCGCAAGTTCGCCTCGGCGGTTGCAGCAGATCCCGTGTGGAGCAAGGTGCAGGCTGTCGAAAAGGGGCAGGTGTTTATACCACCGTCGCTGCCGTTCGGCTGGTTCGATTCGCCACCCGGCATCAACCGGCTGATCGGTATCCGCTGGCTGGAGGCACTGCTTTACGGTGACATCTACAAGGGTGACCTGAAAGCCGAGGCGCGCGAATTCTACAAGCTCTTCTACCAGGTGGATCTTGATGATGCGGAACTCGCGACCCTGCTCAAGGGTGCCCTGCCGGAAGCGCAATGACAAAGCGAATGGTTCTGAGGCGGGGATGGGTCGGGCCGGGATGGCTGCTTGCGATCGTCGGCTTGGTGTCGCTTGCTGCTCTCTCGATGACCGTCGGCAAGTTCGACGCCGGGCTGTCGGATCTGCTTGGCCAGATCCGGGCATTGCTCAGCGGTGCGCCGGCGGATGAGACGGTGGCAACGGTGTTCTGGAACATCCGCCTGCCGCGCGTGCTCGCTGGGCTTGCCGTCGGCGCGGCCCTTGCAGCGGCCGGTGCCATCTATCAGGGCCTGTTTCGCAACCCGCTGGTCTCGCCGGATATTCTCGGGGTCTCCGCGGGCGCCAGTTTTGGCGCAGTGGTCGGCATCTTCCTGTCGCTGCCGGTCGGCGTCATCCAGTTCATGAGTTTTGCCGGCGGGCTGATTGCCGTGCTCTCGGTCTATGCGGTTGCGGCAGCGATCCGCAACCGCGATCCGATACTCGTCCTCGTGCTGGCGGGCATAGCGGTCGGGGCGCTTGTCGGTGCCGGCATATCGCTGATCAAGATCCTCGCCGATCCCTATGATCAGTTGCCGGCAATCACCTATTGGCTGCTCGGCAGCCTCGCCTCGGTGACATCTGGCGATATCGTTTCCATCCTGCCGGCGCTTGTCATCGGCATCATCCCGCTCTTTCTCCTGCGCTGGCGAATGAATGTCATGACGCTTGGCGAAGAAGAGGCGAGATCGCTCGGCATCGATACCGGCCGGTTGCGCGTGGTGCTGGTGCTTGCGGCAACGCTGATCACCGCTGCTTCCGTCTCGATCACCGGCATCATCGGCTGGATCGGTCTCGTCATCCCCCATGTGGCGCGGCTGCTCGTCGGCCCGGATTTCGTCCGGCTCTTGCCGGTGTCGATGGCCCTCGGTGCCGCCTATTTGCTTGTTGCCGATATGCTGGCGCGCAGCATTGCGCTGATCGAAGTGCCGCTCGGCATCCTCACAGCGACGGTTGGCGCACCGTTCTTCCTCTGGCTGCTCGCGTCAGGGCGAAAGGGCTGGCAATGAGGCTCGAGATCGATCGGATCGCCTTCGGCTATGGCAGTCGCCTCGTCGGGCAGGACATCAGCTTCACGCTCGAGGAAAACGAAGTGCTGGTGCTGTTCGGCCCGAACGGCGTGGGCAAGACGACACTGTTCAAGAGCCTTCTCGGTCTCGTTCCGCTGAGGGCGGGCTCGATCCGGCTGGATGGCCAGCCAATCGGCTCTTGGTCCGGCCGCGAGCGGGCATCGCGCATCGCCTATGTGCCGCAGGCGCATGCGGCGCTATTTCCTTTCACGGTGGAAGATCTGGTGTTGATGGGCCGGGCGCCGCATGTCGGCATGTTTGCAACCCCCGGCCGGCGTGACCGCGACATCACCGCCGCCACTCTGGAGCGGCTCGGCATCGGCCATCTGGCAGGCCGCGCCTATACCGAGATCAGTGGCGGGGAACGCCAGATCGCGCTGATCGCCCGAGCGCTGGCGCAGGAACCGTCGATCCTGGTGATGGACGAACCGACGGCGAGCCTCGACTACGGCCACCAGATGCGGGTGCTCGACCGGGTGCGCGAGCTTGCCGGCGAGGGCGTTTCGATCGTTCTGTCCACGCACAATCCCGACCACGCCTTTCAGGTGGCCGACCGGGTGGCTCTGGTGTTCCAATCGAGGCTCGCGGCACTCGGACTACCCGAAGCCGTGCTGACGGCAGAAGCGCTGAAGCAGCTCTATGACATCGATGTGGTGATCGGCATGCTTGCGGGCAGCAACGCCCGCCTCTGCGCACCACGAAACAAGACCTGACGGAAGGAATGCGAATGGTTCGGGAAAATGAAATCCGAGAAAACGAAGTCTCGATCACGCCGCCCGAGGCAACCGATGCCGGCCTGACCTTCATCGGTCGCATTTCGACGCCATGGGTTTCAAGGCTCGGCTGCCCCCGCCAAGGACGCCATGATGGGCCGATCTGCCGGATCGAGATCTTTGCGCCCTGGGTCGAGGCGCTGAAGGGCGTCGAGCGCTTCGAGCGGCTGGAGATCCTCTATTGGCTCGACCGGTCCCGCCGCGATCTCGTCTTGCAAAGTCCGGCCAACAATGGCGAAACCCACGGCACATTTGCGCTGCGTTCGCCGGTGCGGCCGAACCCGATCGGTACCTCGATCGTCCAGCTGGAAGCGGTCGAAGGCAGTGTGCTCTTGGTGCGCGGGCTCGATTGCCTCGACGGCACGCCGCTCATCGACCTCAAGCCCGACCGCACGCTGTTCAAGCCGATCGCGCCGCCGCAGCCGGGCGACTTCGAGACCGGCGACAATGGCACCGCCCATTACTGCAAGAAGGTATGAACGCTTAGTCGATCGCGACCATCACGTCGGACGCCTTGATGACGGCATGGGCGTCGCCGCCGACCTTGAGGCCGAGTTCATCGACCGCCTCGTTGGTGATCGAGGCCGTGACGATGGCCCCGCCGCCGAGATCGATGCGCACATGCGCGGCCGTTACCGCTTTGACGAGATCGACGACCTTGCCCTTGAAACGATTGCGTGCGCGGATTGTCACTCGGGTCGGCGAAGGCGCGCCCGTCAAATGGCGGCGCGCGACAACTGTCGCGCGCCCCTTGTCGATCAGCTCCCGTCGCCTTGCGCGGCCGCTGCGAAGAAATCCTCGGGGTCTTCCACCTCGACCAGACGCCGCCTTTCGATCAACCAGAACCGATCGCCGACGTTGCGCACAAAGCTGCGGTCGTGAGAAACCAGCAGGCAACTGACCTCGTTTTTCATCAGCTCGTCTTCCAGCGCCTCCTGGCCCTCGATGTCGAGGTGGTTGGTCGGCTCGTCGAGAAGGTAGAAGTTGGGCTCGCGCAGACGAAGCACCAACATCGCGAGACGCGCCTTCTGTCCACCGGAGAGCCTGCCGACCGGCTTGTCCTGCATGTCGATGCCGACACCGGCGCCGGCGAGCAGCGAGCGCACTTTCGGGTCGCTCAGCGAGAATCGGCGCGAAAGGGCAGCAAGCGGCGTCTCCTTGTCCGAAAGCCCCGCGAGCGCCTGGTCGCTGTAGCCGAGCACGAGGGAAGGCGTGACTTTCAGTGTTTCGGGCGCCCGCGCCGGCTCTTCGATCGCGGTACGGATGAGGTTGACCAGCCGTGTCTTGCCGGCGCCATTTTCACCGAGCAGGACGATCCGGTCGCCCTGGCAGATCCAGCGTCTTCCGGTGCGGAAAAGCGGGGTGCCATCGGGTGTTTCCACCTGGACGTCATCGAGCGTCACCAGGATCTTCGCGTGCGTGCCGCGATTGGCAAGCCGGATTGCACCTGCCGAACGCTCCTGATGGGCGGGCTTGGCCGCATCCTCCAACCGGTCGGCGCGCTGGCGCAGCTGCTTGGTCTTCACCGTCAGAAGATCGCTGCCGGAGTTGATGCCGATATTGTTCAGCTTGGCCGCCTGACGCCGCAATTGCTGCGCCACCTTCATGTCGCGCTGGTAGCGCCGCTCCTCTGAAGCGTCGAGTTCATCGATCGCTGCCCGCGCCTGCGAATAGGGCAGGGCAAAAATCGGCGATTGCTCCGGGCGCAGGAACAGCGTGCGATTGGTGGTGGCGTCGAGGAAGGCGCGGTCGTGGCTCGCTATCATGACCGGCACGTCGCGCGGCAGAGCGTTCAGCCAGGATTCGAGCCTTGCGATCTTGGCGAGGTCGAGGTGGTTGGTCGGCTCGTCCAAAAGCAGCGCGTCGGGATCGGTCACCCAGACGCGTGCGAGCAGCGCCAGCCGTTGCCAGCCGCCGCTCAACTCCGCGACAGTGCGCTGACGAAGCGCTTCGGGCACGTCGAACTGGTCGAGCACGATGTCGACGCGCCAGCTCTCGCTGTCGGCCTGCTCGCTCGACAGCGCTGAGAGCACCGCATCGTGGAACGACAAGGGCAAAAGCGCTGCCGGCACATTCTGCTCGACATGGCCAATGGTCAGCCCGCGCGAGCGAGTGATCTCACCGGTCGTCGGCTCGAAGCTGCCGCCGATCGACCGGAGCAGGGTGGATTTGCCGCGCCCGTTGGCCGCGACGATGCCGAGCCGATCACCGGCGGCGATCGAAAGGTTGAGGTTGGAAAACAGCGCCGTGCTGAGGGTGACGGCGAGGTTGCGGATATTGATCAAGGCCATGTTCGTTCTCTGGACTGCGCGAGCGACGACTGACATCCACGGGCGGCAAACGTCTGCCGGTTTGGGTGGAATGTCGGGCCCGATGCACGATATCGTGCCATGTTCGGGCCGCGTCGGCTCGGTATGGAAAACGGCGCGGGCCTTCAAACCGAAACGGTTTTCAGCCGCACCACACTGGGGCAGACCAGGGATAAGGTTCGCGAAGACGCGAAGCGATTGTACCGGTCAGCCCTGCAAACGCATTTGCAGGGCGTTGACGGGGCCACGCTGGCGGTGGTGCCGGAAAAATGTCATCACAACGTAGCCCTCCTTTCACAATCGAGTTGCAGCGCGTGTTTACCACCGCCGCGAGCAGCTTTCAAGGGGACGCGTCGGGCCTGCCGACCCGGAGCGCGGGCCAATCGCAAAGCCGGCAACTCCCCTACATATCCACGCCGAGGAACTTGAACGGTTCGGCCTGCTTGAAGTCGCCGGTCGCGTCGCCCGAGTAGGTATGGTCCTGGTTTTCTCCGAGATCGAGCTTCATGACCTTCCCGGTTGCTTCCGAGAAGTCGATCTTGTTCAGATCGACCCAGAACGTATTGGGGGTCAGCGCAGACTCGAAGAAATAGAGCTTACGCTTGTGATCGACCACCGTCCGCCAGCGGGTGGAGGAGATGTTCGGTTCTTCCGGCGTGTTGAGGCCATAGGGCACAGAGACGTTGCGGATGACGCTGAAGACGCTGGCAAGCGCCCGGTTGGCATCCTCTTCCTTCGGGATGGCGTTGACGTAGAAGGACGCTCGCGCGAAGCGGTCGGCGGCGCGGTTGGTTCCCGGTAGCATGACGGTGCCGCCGATCTGCTTCCAGTAGCTGTTGAGCGCGAGTTGCTGGTCGAAGGTCGGCGAGTTGGTCATGACCTGGTATTTGCGGTCATGGTGGATGATCTGTTTGCCGCCGATGTACTCGACGATCGCGCTGTCGCCGCTGCGGTCGGAGATCGACAGGTGCAACGTCGTCAGCCGGTTTTCGCCAGGCACGTTTTCGGTGACGATGGTGAAGGGCTCTTTTTCGAGCGCAGCCACGGCCTCTTCCACCGTCGCAAAGCTGTCGAGCACATACTGTGCCCAGGCGGCGATCGTCAGACCCGGCCTGTTGTCGTCCAGTTTCGGATATTCGGATTCCACCAGCCAGAGAAGGTTGGCGTTGAGGCCCGCTTCGTTGACGCCGTCGGTTGTCGAAACGTCGTATCCGGTTGCGACCACACTGCCAAATTTCGCCGTCCATTCGAAGGAGTTGGGGCCGGTCTGACCGTTGCGCTTGATGCCACGGGGCAGCACCCAGAGATTGGTCGCGACATCGCTCTTCCAGTCCATTGAGCGCGCGGTGATGATCGTATCATCGGGGCCGAGATAGACGAGGCGCGTACATGCCTCTGCTGGCACCTGGGCAAGGACGAGCAAGGACGCAAGGAGGGTGGTGCTCAGCGTTCGTGCGGTGCGAATTGCCTTGATGGTCATGGCTTCACTCCTTGTGCGTATAGCGATCGGTCTAAAACACCATCGAGAAACCGAGCACGGGTCCGTGCTCGTTGACATCCCAGCGGAACGTGTTGGCCCCGGTGAAGTCGTCGTTCTCGTAGTCCTGATAGAGCATGCGATAGCCTCCTCGCAGGATTGTGGGGTGCCCGAGCATTTCGGTTCTATAGCCGAGATAGGTCTGGGCGTTGACGCTCAACTTGGAACCGACGTCAAAGCCGCCGACATCGACCTCGCCGACGAGGTTCCAGCGCTCGTCGAGGTCGCCGTTGAAGCGGACCCCAACGAACGGATCCGTCCAGTTGGCACTCTTGGTCGCGTTGAGGCCGAAGGCGGAGACGTCCGCCTCAAGCTTCGTCCAGCGCAGGCCGACGGTCGGCTCGATCGAAAACGTGCGGGGCTTGCCGAACACCGTGTCACCGCCAAGCTCGTCTTCGTAGACCTTGTAGAAGAGACCTGCTGCAAGCCAGGTCATACGGATATCGAGGCCGATCTCGTGGGCTTGCACCTGCTCATCCTGGCTGGTGCGCACATACTGGCCGTCGAAATAGACGCCCCATTGACCGTTGGTCACCTCGATATTGCCCATCGCGGCGAGGTCGAGATGCTCCAAAGTATCGGAGAAGGGGACGTCGACATCGGTGTCGAAGCCGGCAAGCGAGCCGCTTCCCTTCAGGCTCGCCGCCCAGACATAAGGGCTGATGATCACCGTCCAATCACGCTCCGGCGCCATGCGCTGCGTGTCGAAATCGGCGGCCGACGCGACGACAGATGCGCCAAGAAAAACCGGCATTGCGAGAACGAAGCGGCGCGTGTGTCGCGCGGCGGCATGGCTAAGCGATGGCTGCATCAGCGGACCCTCTCCGACGATGAGAGCAGCCTAGCTGCAGACGCTGCAATTTCAAGTGGCAATTGCGCACCGACCGATCGGACACCGACCGTCCCGCGCTGTCGATCTTGCGTGCTCCGTTGGCCTTATTCCTGCCTTCTTGCCATTGCGCCCCGCCCCCCGATCCGCTAAGAGACGCCGCGACTTTCCGCTCCCCGAAGCGGTGATTGGCCGATGTCCGAGAAGTCTCCCAAGCTTTTTGACCGTCGGGCGCCGACGGGGGCGCTTTCCTGTCACGCGCTCACGCGCAAACATTCGGTACCGGTAGAGGCGAAATGGCACGCATCGTGATGAAATTCGGCGGAACTTCCGTCGCTGATTTGGACCGCATTCACAACGTTGCCCGCCATGTGAAACGTGAAGTCGACGCCGGCCACGAGGTTGCGGTCGTCGTTTCCGCCATGTCCGGCAAGACCAACGAACTGGTCGGCTGGGTGCAGAACATGCCCAAGGTCGCCGGCAGCAACGCGCCGTTCTACGATGCGCGCGAATACGACGCCATCGTCGCTTCGGGCGAACAGGTGACGTCCGGACTTCTCGCGATCGCGCTGCAGTCGATGGGCATCAATGCGCGCTCCTGGCAGGGCTGGCAGATCCCGATCCGCACCGACAACGCCCATGGCGCCGCGCGCATCCTCGACATCGAGGGCGCCGAAATCATCCGCCGAATGGGCGAGGGCCAGGTTGCCGTGGTCGCCGGTTTCCAGGGGCTTGGCCCGGACAACCGCCTGGCGACGCTCGGTCGCGGTGGCTCAGACACGTCGGCTGTTGCGATTGCCGCAGCCGTCAAGGCCGACCGTTGCGACATCTACACCGACGTCGACGGCGTCTACACGACCGACCCGCGCATCGAGCCGAAGGCGCGGCGTCTGAAAAAGATCGCGTTCGAGGAAATGCTGGAAATGGCATCGCTCGGCGCCAAGGTGCTGCAGGTGCGCTCTGTCGAGCTTGCCATGGTGCACAAGGTCCGTACCTTCGTGCGCTCGTCTTTCGAGGATCCCGATGCGCCGGGCATGGGTGACCTTCTCAATCCGCCCGGCACGCTGATTTGTGATGAGGAAGAAATCGTGGAACAGGAAGTCGTAACCGGCATTGCCTATGCCAAGGATGAAGCCCAGATTTCGCTGCGCCGTCTTTCCGACCGGCCGGGCGTTTCCGCGGCGATCTTCGGGCCTCTGGCTGAAGCCCATATCAATGTCGACATGATCGTCCAGAACATCTCGGAAGATGGTTCGAAGACCGACATGACCTTCACCGTTCCATCGGGCGATGTCGACAAGGCCCTGCGCGTGCTCGGCGACAACAAGGACAAGATCGGCTACGACGTGATCCAGTCGGAAGCTGGCCTCGTCAAGGTCTCGGTCATCGGCATCGGCATGCGCAGCCATGCCGGCGTTGCCGCATCGGCATTCCGCGCGCTCGCCGACAAGGGCATCAACATCAAGGCGATCACCACGTCGGAAATCAAGATCTCGATCCTGATCGACGGCCCCTATGCCGAATTGGCAGTTCGCACTTTGCATTCCGCTTACGGTCTCGATAAGAGTTAGTCGACAGGTGACTGATTTGGGATTCGCAGCGGTTTTGGCTGCGAATTCTTCCGCCGCCGTCGTCTACTCTTTTTTGGGGGACCCCACGCGATGAGAGACCTATCCGCAGGTCCGCGCGTTCTCCTCAAGCGGTTGCGCGAACTGATGGCGGAACCGCTCGAGCCACAGGAGCGCCTTGACCGGATCGTGCGCCAGATCGCACAGAACATGGTCGCGGAAGTGTGTTCGGTCTATGTGCTGCGTTCCGACGGGGTGCTCGAACTCTACGCGACCGAAGGTCTGAACAAGACCGCCGTCCACTTGGCGCAATTGAAGATGGGGCAGGGCCTCGTCGGCACCATTGCGGCATCCGCGCGGCCGCTCAACCTGTCCGACGCCCAGGCGCACCCAGCCTTCACCTACCTGCCGGAAACCGGTGAAGAGATCTATCACTCGTTCCTCGGCGTGCCGATCCTGCGCACCGGCCGTGCGCTCGGCGTTCTCGTCGTGCAGAACAAGGCGATGCGCAACTACCGGGAAGACGAAGTCGAGGCGCTGGAAACGACCGCCATGGTTCTGGCCGAAATGGTCGCAACCGGCGAGTTGAAGAAGATCACCAAGCCAGGCCTCGAACTCGACCTGTCGCGTCCGGTGTCGATCGATGGCAACAGCTATGGCGAAGGCATCGGCCTTGGTTATGTCGTGCTGCACGAGCCGAGGATCGTCGTCACCAATCTTCTGAACGAGGATACGGACCAGGAATTGCAGCGGCTTGCAGAGGCGCTCGGATCGCTGCGGATCTCGATCGACGACATGCTGTCGCGGCGCGAAGTGTCGATGGAGGGCGAGCACCGCGCGGTGCTCGAGACCTATCGCATGTTTGCCCATGACCGCGGCTGGGTGCGGAAGCTGGAAGAGGCGATCCGCAACGGCCTGACGGCCGAAGCCGCCGTCGAGCGGGTGCAGAGCGAGACCAAGGCGCGGATGATCCGGCTGACGGATCCCTATCTGCGCGAGCGCATGCACGATTTCGACGACCTCGCCAACCGGCTGTTGCGCCAGCTGTCCGGCTATGGCGCCAAGCTCTCGGCGAGCGATTTCCCGACCGATGCCGTGGTCGTCGCCCGTGCGATGGGGGCTGCCGAGCTTCTCGATTATCCGCGCGAAAACGTTCGCGGCCTTGTCCTTGAAGAGGGTGCCGTCACCAGCCACGTGGTCATCGTTGCCCGCGCCATGGGTATTCCCGTGGTCGGCCAGGCGGCGGGTGCCGTGGCGCTTGCGGAAAACCGCGATGCCGTGATCATCGATGGCGATGACGCCAAGGTACACCTGCGGCCTCTGGCCGACCTGCAGCGCGCCTATGAGGAAAAGGTGCGTTTCCGCGCCCGTCGTCAGGCGCAGTTTCGTGCGCTTCGGGATGTCGAACCGCTGACCAAGGACGGCAAGCGCATCACGCTGCAGATGAATGCCGGCCTTCTGGTCGACCTGCCGCATCTGAACGAGGCGGGCGCGGAGGGTATCGGCCTCTTCCGCACAGAACTTCAGTTCATGATCGCCTCGACCATGCCGAAGGCGGAAGAGCAGGAAGCCTTCTATCGCAGCGTGCTCAAGCAGACCGGCGGCAAGCCGGTGACCTTCCGCACGCTCGATATCGGCGGCGACAAGGTGGTTCCCTATTTCCGCGCAGCGGAAGAGGAGAATCCGGCGCTCGGATGGCGGGCGATCCGCCTTTCGCTCGACCGGCCCGGGCTGTTGCGCACCCAGCTGCGCGCCATGCTGCGCGCGGCGGCCGGCCTTGAACTCAAGCTGATGCTGCCGATGGTGACCGAGGTCTCGGAGCTGAAGGAAGCCCGCGAGCTCCTGCAAAAGGAAATCGAGCGCCAGTCGAAGCTCGGCGAACAGCTGCCGCGCAAGCTGCAGTTCGGCGCAATGCTGGAAGTGCCGGCGCTGTTGTGGCAGCTCGACGAGTTGATGAGCGAAGTGGATTTCGTCTCGGTCGGTTCGAACGATCTGTTCCAGTTCGCCATGGCGGTCGATCGTGGCAATGCCCGCGTCTCAGACCGTTTCGACGTGCTTGGCCGCCCTTTCCTCCGCATCCTGCGCGATATCGTGCGCGGCGGTGAGCGCCATCAGACGCCGGTGACCCTGTGCGGCGAGATGGCGAGCAAGCCGTTGTCGGCCATGGCGCTGCTCGGTCTCGGCTACCGCTCGGTGTCGATGTCACCGACGGCGGTCGGCCCGATCAAGGCGATGCTCCTGGCTCTCGATGCTACCAAGCTCGGTGAGGTGCTGAACGCGGCGCTTGACGATACGCGCGACCAGACGCCGGTTCGCCAGATCCTCATCGATTTCGCTGCAGCAAACGGCATCCCGGTTTAGATAGATTTGAAGCGGTTTTGTCCTCGTCCGGGTTATGATTCGGGCGAGGCGAAGTGCATTTGGAGTGACACTTGGCAAAGCTTCCCATTGAGAAAATGCGCGAACTGGAACGACGGTTCGGCGAGATCGAGGCCCGCATGTCGGCGGGACCGGCAGCCGACGTCTATGTGAAGCTGGCGTCGGAATATTCCGAACTGCAGCCGGTCGTGACCAAGATCCGCGCCTACGAAAAGGCGACGGCCGAGCTTGCCGATATCAATGCCATGTTGGCCGATAGGACGACCGACAAGGATATGCGCGACCTCGCCGAGATGGAAAAGCCCGACGTCATCGAGGCGATCGAGCAACTGGAGCAGGAAATCCAGATCCTGCTCTTGCCGAAGGATGCTGCCGACGAAAAGAGTGCGATCCTCGAAATCCGCGCGGGAACCGGTGGTTCCGAGGCGGCGCTCTTTGCCGGCGACCTGTTCCGGATGTACGAGCGTTATGCGGCCGGAAAGGGCTGGAAGGTCGAAGTGCTGTCATCGAGCGAAGGCGAAGCCGGCGGTTTCAAGGAAATCATCGCGACTGTTTCCGGCCGCGGCGTGTTCGCCCGACTGAAATTCGAATCCGGCGTGCACCGCGTCCAGCGTGTGCCCGAGACCGAGGCGAGCGGCCGCATTCACACCTCGGCCGCAACCGTCGCCGTGCTGCCGGAAGCCGAGGAGATCGACATCGAGGTTCGCCCCGAAGACATCCGCATCGATACCATGCGCTCGTCGGGTGCCGGCGGACAGCACGTCAACACGACGGACTCGGCAGTGCGTATCACCCATCTCCCGACTGGCCTCGTCGTCACCAGTTCCGAAAAGTCGCAGCACCAGAACCGCGCCAAGGCGATGCAGGTGTTGCGGTCCCGGCTCTACGACATGGAGCGTCAGCGCGCAGACAGCGAACGTTCGGCCGATCGCAAGAGCCAGGTTGGATCGGGCGACCGCTCCGAGCGTATTCGCACCTACAACTTTCCGCAGGGGCGCATTACCGATCACCGCATCAACCTGACGCTCTACAAGCTCGACCGGATGATGATGGGCGAGATCGACGAGGTGGTCGATGCGTTGCTGGCCGACTACCAGGCGAGCCAGCTGGCGCTCCTCGGCGAGCAGCGGGGCTGACCGAGATGACGGCCACGCTCGCGCGTCTCGTGTCGGAAAGCCGGGATCGCCTGACGGCGGCCGGCATCGAGCATGCTGCGCTCGACGCGCGCCATCTGGTCTCGGGCCTGCTCGGGCTTTCGCTGGCCGATGTCGTGACCCGCGGCCGGGATACGGTTTCTGAGGCCGATGCCGTCAGGGTGCGGGCGGCCGTCGAGCGACGCGTTGCCCGCGAGCCGGTTTACCGCATTCTGGGTGAGCGGGAGTTCTTCGGGCTGCCGCTCAAACTGTCGCGGGAAACACTGGAGCCGCGGCCGGATACGGAAACCCTCGTCGATCGCATGATCCCCTATCTGCGCCAAACCGTTGCGGCGAAGGGGAGCTGCCGGCTCCTCGATCTCGGCACGGGCACCGGGGCGATCTGCCTGGCCTTGCTATCCAGCGTTCTTGAAGCGCGAGGCACGGCCACCGATATATCGCAGGACGCGTTGGCGACGGCGAGCGCAAATGCCGAGGCGCTTGGGCTATCGGATCGCTTCGAGGCCTTGCGCAGCAACTGGTTCGAGCGTGTGGAGGGCCGGTTCGACGCCATCGTCTCAAATCCGCCTTATATACGGTCCAGTGTGGTGGCAGAGCTTGAGCCGGAAGTGCGATTGCACGATCCAGCCGCAGCGCTCGATGGCGGAGACGACGGGCTTGATGCCTATCGTGCCATCGCCCTTCAGGCCGGTCATCATCTTGAGACAAACGGCGTGATAGGCTTGGAAATCGGTTTCGATCAGAAAGAGGCGGTTACGGCATTGTTTAATGCCGAGAACTTCCGTTTGCGCGAAGAAGCCAAGGATCTGGGCGGCAACGACCGGGTGCTGATCTTCGGGCGTAGCTTCGACCGTTGAAAAAATGCTGCACTTGCGCATCTTCTTTCTTGCAGACGCAAAGAAAGGGCTTGGAATCCCAGAGGAAGCGGGCTAGTTTGCCCGCGCACTGGGCAGATGGTCATGGACCTAAGATTCGTTCCGGTATGACCTGGCCACGGGGATTGCTCTCAAGAAAGAGTTGCTAGGGTTCAACAGTGCCTTGTGCAGGTACCTGTTAATTTGACGCCAGTCGGCGCCGAAGCCGCCAATGTGCGGGCTCACCGGCGCGCGCTCTGTCGGGCGCGGACTTATCCGGCCGGAAGACGAAACCACATGATCATCATTATCAAGAGAATTCGGGTGAATGTACTATGAGGCCAGGACAGCAAAACAAGCGCGGCCGCGGGCGGAATAACAACAATAATAACAATAACAATAACAACAACGGAAATAACAACAATCATAACCGCAAGGGATCCAATCCCCTGACACGGACCTATGATAGTTCGGGTCCGGACGTGAAGATTCGCGGTACCGCGCAGCATATCGCCGAGAAGTACTCGGCACTGGCTCGTGACGCGCAGAGCTCTGGCGACCGTGTCATTGCTGAAAACTATCTTCAGCATGCTGAGCATTACAACCGCATCATCGCAGCCGCACAGGCCCAGATGCAGGACCGCTTCCAGCGCGAAGAGCGCCAGGATTTCCGCGGACAGGATGGCAACGACCAGGACCAGGATCAGGATCAGGACGATCTGGATCAGGGCTACGCCGACGAAGCGCCGGCCCAGGTTGCAGCCGCTCCGGCTCCAGTGGTGGTCGTCGAACAGCAGCCGGTGATCGACGGTTCGGGCCCGCAGCCCGTCATCGAAGGCACGCCGGCCGAAGTGGCCATGGAAGAAGAGACGCCAGCGGCTTCCGGCCGTGCGGCTTCGCGCCGCCGCAGCGCACCGCGCCCGCGCCGTCCGCGCCGCAGTGCAACGGATGAAGCTGCCGGCGAAGGCGAAGCTTCTGGCGAAGCGCCTCCGGAAACGCCGGCACTGGCCGCGTCCGAGTAAGTCTTCGCAGGGCCGCGCATGCGGCCCGGGAAAAGCAGACATCAAAAGCCCGGTCCGCCTTGCGGCCGGGTTTTTTGTTGCCTGGATTATCGAGCGGTGGCTGCAGCCAGCTGGAGCATCCAGCTTTCAGGTGGCACCACTGAAGGCGGGTAAGATGCTTTGATATGAGCCACTCGGTCGATCGCGCCAAGACCGCTTCAAGGTGCCGCCCATCAGGCGCCAATGCCGTTGACGATCAAGGCTGCTAGAGTGGCTGCCGCATTCTCCTCGGTCGCTCGGCCACGGACAAATTCGCGGGCAATCGTTTCCGCAGCACCGGCAAGGCCGGCGCAGCGCAGGCGCAGATCATCCTTGGAAAGATTGGAAAAGGGGGCGACGGCGCCGCCGATGAGCGCGACATAGTCGTCGGCAAGTTCCTGCTGAACTCGGTCCATCTCGGCATTGCCACGCAGCGCGCCTGCCATTGCCTGCCATTCCAAACCATTCTCGACGGCGCAGCCGATGTAGACAGCGCTGATGGTGCCGGCCACTGACGACAGGTCATTTGGCGCATTGCCGAGCGCGCGCTTCAACTTGTCGGCATGGCGGGTCTCGATCTCGCGTGAAAGCGCGATCAGCAGCCCCTCGCGGGTACCGAAGTGCTCGTAGGCGATTGGTTTGCTGACGCCTGCGCGCTCGGCAAGATGACCGAGCGTAAGAGCATCGCCGCCGCACTCCCGCAAGATCTCCTTGGACGTTTCAAGGAGCTGGGCACGCCGCTCGGGCTTGGCAAGTTTCCTGATCGCCGTCTTTGGCATCGGCTGCTCTCCTCGGGTCATTCATGCCGCCGCATGTTTCCTGAAATCGTATTCGGTTCAAGGATAGAAACGGCAGCAATTCAGAGTGCTACAGCGGCCTTTGCGCGTCTGATAAGACGCGCGGCGCTGCCGGCGATAAAATATCCACATCCCTTGACGCGGCACATTCGCTACTTATCTACCAATAGTAACTTACTGATAGTAGGTTGGCAAAAATGCCGGCCTCCTTCCCGTCTAGGAGATATGAACATGTCGAGCAAGTTCTCACCCGTGCTGATCATCGGCGGTTCGGGTGTCGTCGGGTCGCTGGCGGCCAAGGCGATCCGCAGGCTGTACCCCGATCTGCCGCTGGCCATCGGCGGTCGGGATCTGGCACGGGCGCAAACTGTTGCCAGCGAGGTTGGCACGGCCACCGGGGTGCGGATCGATCTCGACCGTGACGATCTTGGTTTGGTCGGCGATACCGAATTCAGCGCCGTCGTGATCTTCGTCAAGGACGAGAGACTGACGTCGATGCGCTACGCGCAGAACAAGCAAATCCCATATGTCAGCGTTTCCAGCGGAACGTTCGAGATCGGTCCCGAGGTCGCACAGTACATTCATGCGCCGGACAAGGCGCCGATCCTGCTCGCCAGCCATTGGCTTGCGGGCGCCGCGATCTTCCCAGTGCTCGATGCGCTCTCGTCGTATGAAACCGTCGACGCGATCCGCATCGGCGTGCTGCTTGACGAGGAGGATATGGGCGGGCCAGCGGCCCTTGCCGACTACAATCGCATCACCGGCACGGCGCCGGCCTCGCTCACGGTCAAGGACGGCAAGCTGCATTGGGTGAGCGGGCAGGAGGCGAGTGCACGCTACACCAGTGTCGATGGCGTCGAGCTTGATGCTGCCGCCTATTCGCCCTTCGACGTCATGGCGCTGGCCGCCAAGACAGGTGCAAAGGAGATCCGTCTGGATCTGGCTTACAGCGTTTCCGCCAGCCGCCGTCGCGGCGAGCCGTTCTCGACGGAGATCGCGCTTGAAATCGACGGCAAGTCGAAAGACGGATCCCGCCTCGCGCGCAGGCATGCGATCGTGCATCCTGAGGGACAGGCGCCGCTGACGGCGCTCGGCGTCGCGCTGGCGGTCGAACGCATGCTCGGCCTTGCCGGCGGCGAGCCGCCTAAGGCGGGTCTCTACCTGCCGGAGGTCCTGATCGAGCCGGCATACTATGTCTCGCGGATGAAGGAGTTCGGCACGTCGTTCGTCGATCGCTGATCCGTCTGCCACTACCGAGGCGCGTTCGTTCGACGCATCATGGTAACGCGTGACATCTACTTGCAAACGACCACGCATCGCAAAGTTGCGTGGTCGTTTTCGTCGCTGACAAGATTTCCTATTTGCGACATGCAATCAGCTCTTTAATTTCCTAAACCGCTGCCCCATATTCCGTTCGGACATGTTGATCCCGCGCAAGGCGTGGATCGACGCCCAATGACAGGTTCGCCGAATGCGGGAGCCTGATCCTGAAACACCAGCGGGTGCCGCGTGACGGGCCTGGTGGGCTATGGAGGTAAAGTATGAATATCGAGAAATATTCCGAACGCGTGCGCGGTTTTCTGCAATCGGCGCAGACCTATGCGCTGGCGCAGGGACACCAGCAGTTCACGCCCGAGCATGTGCTCAAAGTCCTGCTCGATGACGACCAGGGCATGGCCGCCTCGCTGATCGAGCGGGCGGGTGGCGATGTGCGCGAAGCGCGCGCCGGCAATGATGCAGCGCTCGCAAAATTGCCGAAGGTTTCCGGTGGCAACGGGTCGGTCTATCTGTCGCAGCCGCTCGCACGCGTTTTTTCGAGCGCGGAAGAGGCAGCCAAGAAGGCCGGCGACAGCTTCGTGACCGTCGAACGCCTGCTCTTGGCATTGGCGATCGAAAGCACGGCCGCCACCGCCGACATCCTGAAGAAAGCCGGCGTGACGCCGACCAAGCTCAACCAGGTCATCAACGACATTCGCAAGGGCCGCACGGCCGACAGCGCCAATGCCGAGCAAGGCTTCGACAGCCTGAAGAAGTATGCCCGTGACCTGACCGCCGATGCGCGCGAAGGCAAGCTCGACCCGGTGATCGGCCGTGACGACGAAATCCGTCGCACGATCCAGGTGCTGTCGCGCCGGACCAAGAACAATCCTGTCCTGATCGGTGAGCCCGGCGTCGGCAAGACGGCGATCGCCGAGGGTCTTGCGCTGCGCATCGTCAATGGCGACGTGCCGGAAAGCCTCAAGGACAAGCAACTGATGGCGCTCGATATGGGCGCACTGATTGCAGGCGCGAAATTCCGCGGCGAGTTCGAAGAGCGGCTGAAGGCCGTGCTCAACGAAGTGCAGGCGGAAAACGGCGAGATCATCCTGTTCATCGACGAAATGCACACGCTGGTCGGTGCCGGCAAGGCCGAAGGGGCGATGGACGCCTCCAACCTCCTGAAGCCTGCGCTGGCACGCGGCGAACTGCATTGTGTTGGCGCGACCACGCTCGACGAATACCGCAAGCACGTCGAAAAGGACGCTGCCCTTGCCCGCCGCTTCCAGCCCGTCATGGTCGAGGAGCCGACGGTCGAGGACACGATCTCGATCCTGCGTGGCCTCAAGGAAAAATACGAGCAGCATCACAAGGTGCGGATCTCCGATTCCGCGCTGGTGGCCGCCGCGACGCTTTCCAACCGCTATATCACCGACCGGTTCCTGCCGGACAAGGCGATCGACCTGATGGACGAGGCTGCGTCGCGGCTGCGCATGCAGGTGGATTCCAAGCCGGAAGAGCTCGACGAACTCGACCGGCGCATCATGCAGCTGAAGATCGAGCGGGAAGCGCTGAAGAAGGAAACCGACACGTCGTCGAAGGATCGGCTGGAAAAGCTCGAACTCGACGTGGTCTCGCTCGAAGAGCAGGCCTCGGCGCTGACGGCCCGTTGGCAGTCGGAAAAGCAGAAGCTTGGCCGCGCCGCCGACCTCAAGAAGCAGCTCGAAGAAGCCCGCAATGAACTGGCGATCGTCCAGCGCAAGGGTGAGTTCCAGCGCGCCGGTGAGTTGACTTACGGTGTCATCCCGAAGCTTGAGAGGGAGCTTGCCGACGCCGAAAGCCAGGAGAACGCCAACGCCAATCCGATGGTGCAGGAGGTCGTGACCCCCGACAACATCGCCCATATCGTGTCGCGTTGGACCGGCATTCCGGTTGACAAGATGCTGGAAGGCGAGCGTGACAAGCTGCTCCGGATGGAAGACGAACTGGCGAAATGGGTCGTCGGCCAGGGCGATGCCGTCCAGGCGGTGTCGCGTGCCGTTCGTCGCGCCCGTGCCGGCCTTCAGGATCCAAACCGGCCGATCGGCTCGTTCATCTTCCTTGGACCTACCGGGGTGGGCAAGACCGAACTGACCAAGGCGCTCGCCCGCTTCCTGTTCGATGACGAGACCGCGCTTCTGCGTGTCGACATGTCGGAATACATGGAGAAGCACTCGGTCGCCCGGCTGATCGGCGCCCCTCCGGGCTATGTCGGCTACGAGGAAGGTGGCGCGCTGACCGAATCCGTCCGCCGCCGGCCCTATCAGGTCGTGCTGTTCGACGAAATCGAGAAGGCGCATCCGGATGTCTTCAACGTGCTCTTGCAGGTGCTCGACGACGGCCGCCTGACCGATGGTCAGGGCCGCACCGTCGACTTCCGCAACACGATGATCATCATGACCTCGAACCTCGGCGCGGAGTATCTGGTCGGGCTCGGCGAAAATGAAGACAGCGATGTGGTTCGCGACCAGGTGATGGATGTCGTCAAGTCGGCCTTCCGGCCGGAGTTCCTCAACCGCGTCGACGAGATCATCCTGTTCCACAGGCTGCGTCGCTCGGAAATGGGCGCGATCGTCGATATCCAACTGGCAAGGCTGCTCAAGCTGTTGTCCGAGCGCAAGATCTCGCTGGAGCTGGAGGACGACGCAAGGGCGTTCCTGGCCGAAAAGGGCTACGATCCGGCCTATGGGGCACGGCCGTTGAAGCGGGCGATCCAGAAGTATCTTCAGGATCCGCTCGCCGAGAAGATCCTGCAGGGCGAGTTCCCAGACGGATCCACCATCAAGGTTCTGGCCGGCTCCGACCGGCTGAACTTCAAGCGTGGTGCCGGCGCTGAAAAGGAAGCCGCGTAAACTGTAAAAATGCAAGCAACGGACAAAGGCCGCCCTTCGGGGCGGCCTTTTGCGTCATGCACGGAAGATGATGTGAGGGGCTGCGGGGGAGGGGGTGCCCGCGCGATCGCGCAGGTTACTTGCTGGCGACTTCGCTGCCGTTGCCGTCCTTGTTCAGCAGCTCGTCGATGCGGTCGCGTTCCTTCTCGAACTTCGCCATGGCGTCGCCGCCAAGCGACTTGCCGCCCGGCAGGCGAATGCGCAACGGGTCGACCTTGTTGCCGTTGACGATCAGCTCGTAATGCAGGTGCGGACCGGTCGAAAGACCTGTCGTGCCGACCCAGCCAATCACCTGGCCCTGGACCACTTTCGCGCCGGCCTTGACGGCCTTGGCGATCGCGCTCTGGTGATTGTAGGACGAGACATAGCCGTTGGCATGGCGGATCAGCGTCTGGTTGCCGTATCCGCCGGAATCCCAGCCGGCCTTCTCCACCGTGCCGTTGCCGGCCGCGATAATCGGCGTGCCGCGGGGGGCTGCCCAATCGACGCCGGTGTGCATGCGCGAGAAGCCGAGGATCGGGTGGCGGCGCATGCCGAAGCCGGAGCGGAAGTGGCCGTTCGGTACGGGGTTGCGCAGCAGGAACTGCCGGATGCTCTTGCCTTCGCTGTTGAAGTAGTCGATCGAATTGTCGTCCGGATCCTGGAAGCGGTAGAAGGTCGTTTCGGCGTCGCCGAACTTCGCCTTGACGTAGAGCAGCTCGGACTCCGCCGTCGCCATGCCGCGATCGTCGGTGACCGAGAAGAAGGCTTCGAGCGAATCCGTCGGCTTCAGCTGCGCCTGGAAGTCGACATTGCTGGCGAGCAGCTTGACTACGAGCCCGACCATGTCGGCGTTCATGCCGTAGGAGAGAGCCGCGCGGTAGATACCGTCATAGACGCGCGGCAGATCGTGGGTGCTGGTGATCGTCGGCGTGCCGTTGTCGTCGAAGGCGGTCGCAACCGCATCGAGCTTCGGCGGTTCGGCGCCGGGAACGAAGCGGCCACCATCGTCGACGGCCATCGTCAGCACATGGCGGTTGCGCGAATAGATGGTGGCGCGAACGATGCGGGCTTCTTCGCCCTTCTGGATGATACCGATGCGCAGCACGTCGCCGTCGTTCAATTCCTTGGCGCCGAGCGCGTCGCCGATATAGGAGGCGGCGTCTTCGGCCTGCGCCTTGGCGTAGCCGGCATTGACCATGGCGGTCGCGATGCCGGTCTTGCGGCGCACCGGAATGATATCGTCGGCGTATTCGGTACTCTGTTCGTTGATGCTCTCGTAGGCAGCATCACTCTTGTTCTGTTCGACGATGCGTGCCGTCAGACCCTGCAAAAGGTCGAGGCCGTCGCTGTCGGAGGCGAAGCGCTGCGGGTCGACGTAGAAGAGGGAAGCGACCTGGGTGCTGCCTTCGGTCAGGACCGAACCGTTGGTGCGCACGTTTTCCTCGACCTCGTCGAGCGACATCGAACTGTCGAAGGTGAGGCTTGAGCCATTGATCGGGAAATCGACCGTCTTCAGCGCCACCTCGGAATCGACGTTCGAGCCGTAGAGCGTGCCGGTGCGCGCGACCTGCGGTTCGGCATCGGCGTCGTCGGTGGAGAAGATCGCCAGTGGATCGAAGTCCGGATAGCTGTCGGAAACCTGGTGGTTGGCGGCAAGCGCCATCTTGACGTGAACGAAGGGCTGCTTGCGCACCACTTCCTTCTCGCCGTCATGGATCATCGTCGAGACTTCCATAACGGTCTTGTCGGCCGGCTTGGCAACGATGTTGGGCGAAAGGATCCGGTCGCCGCGTTTGGCCGTGACCGGGGCGTTGCCGCCGTTCGACGCGTCGAGCGCCGCGTAGGCTTCAGCCGGGATTGCCAGCTGCTGGCGGCCGTCGAGCGCTGCGAAGAGAGCGACGCCCATGAGCAGGCTGGAGGTGATGCCGGTCAGAAATGTGCCGGAGAGCCAGCGCAACGAAATCTCGCGCCTGTCCGGCGCGCGCCGGCCGTCCGCAAGGATCGGCGGTTGGTCGCCGAGCGACCGGACCATTTTCTTGTCGGTGATCATTCCGAGCTGGGGGCCCCTGATTTCTCTTGCCGTATTCTTGCAGACGATACGTTGCGCGAAGATGTGCATCTTTCGCACACGGGAGTCAAATCCATGGGGAGTATAGGGGAGGGGAGTGCACACGCGTATATGCGTGCCCCCCGCGTACCCCGTGCGCCCCCCGCGTGACGCGCCGATAATCTCGCTTAGAGCGACGGATTGTGAAGAAGTGAGGGCCAAAATGTGTCTCCACAGGCCGATCGGGCGCGGTCCAAAGTTTTTTCGGGATAAAAAGCCCGCATTTGCGGGGTTTGTCAGAAAACTGTCATCTTTTTTGAAATTGCCTGTTGACGTGTTCGAGGTGTGGGGTCTATAAGCCCGATCACTGACGAGGGCGGCGGCGCTGC
>NZ_JABWDU010000014.1 GCF_013371465.1 Ensifer oleiphilus
CCCATCGCCCGAACCGTCACCGTCGTCGTCGCCATCGTCGTCACCGCCGCCGGCCGTATCATCGTCGTCATCATCGTGGTCGTTCGCTGGAACCAGGGTAGGAGCTGCACCGTGGAAGGTGATCGTGTGCTGACCGCTCGCCAGCGTGGTCGTGCCATTGCCGTTGTCGGTCGCTTGATAGCTTGCCGGATCGGTACCCGCCGGAATCTCCACCACGTCCTGGGCACGAAGTGTGCCGACGATGGTGTCGCGCCCGCCATTCGAGCGGAAGACGATGCGGTGAGCCGAGGTGAGGCTGGAAATGTCGACGATATCATCCCCCGTCGAACCTTCGATAGTGATCGTCGAGTAGTTGAGGCTCGTGCTGTCGAAATTGCCGATGACCTGGATGGTGTCCGTGCCGTTGTTGCCGCCATCGGGCGAACCATTGCCGTTGTTCGCGGTCACGTTCAGATTGCCGACGACGATTTCTTCGATGTTGTCGAGTTCGGCCACAACCGTCTCGACGCCCGCCACCGTGCGGGTGATGACGATTTCGGTCGAAGCGAGGAACGCGGTGTTGAGGCTTGCTGCAAGCCCGCCATTCTGGCCGTTGGTGACGGCATAGATGCGGAACTGCTCTGCGCCCTGGACGCCCGACAGGCGATAGGTGTCGCTGCCGGTTCCACCGTCGACGATGTCTCGGCCCTCGTTGCTGGTCTGGTCGATGATGTCGTCTCCGCCCATTGCGAGGATGACGTCGTTGCCGACACCGGCATTGAAGGTGTTGGCGGTGTCGCTGCCCACCAGGATTTGGCTGCCGTTGCCGCTGGTGATCGGTCCCGCCGTGTCATAGCTAAGCGAGACGTTGGCGTTGTCCGCGTTGCTTCCCGTCGCCGTGTAGGTGAACTGCCCTCCGGAAGTGCCGGTGGTCGGATCGGTGAGCGTCACGGAACCCGGGTTGGTGGCGAGGCTGACGCCCGTGAGGCCATTCGCGTTGGACACTGCCGTCACGTCCAGCGCGCTGTCCGGATCGCTGTCGTTGTAGAGAAATGCCCATTCCGGAATGATGATCGACACGCCGCGCGCCAGGTTCGTGACGATGCTGTCGTCGTTGGCGGCCGTCGGATCCTGAACCGGGGTGACGTTGACCGTAGCGGTCGCGACCGCGCTGTTGCGAATGCCGTCGTTGACCGTCACTGCGATAGACCGCGGTGTCGTGTTGGGATTGTCGGAGGTGTTTTCGAAGCGGACCGCATCCAGCGCCCTCTGGTAGTCCGCTGCCGTGCCGGTGCCTGAAAACTGCAGGACGATTTGGCCATTGGCCGCCGTCTGCTGCACCGAAACGCCTGCCGGGCGGCCGTTGGCGGTCGTGGCCGTCAGGACGTCGCCGGCTGCAGCGTTCGTCAGGACCACCCGTGCCGAGACGATCTGCTCGTTGCTCGCAATTCCGGCGAGGCTCGATATGCCAACAGCCGCTTGGTCCTCGACGAAGGTGCTCGTCCAGCCCGTCGATCCATCGTCGATCGGCCGAGTGAACTGGACGTTGACGTTGTCGATGCGCACCGTCTCGTTGCCGGCGTTGACGCCGCTGAACAAGAAGCGGATCGCGGCAGTGGCGGTAAATGGCCCCGTCAGTGTCAGGCTGGCCGTGCCGTTGTTCGAGGCGTTGTTGAGCGTCTGCAGCGTGGTGAAGTTCGTGCCGTCAGTCGAATACTGCACCTGCAGGGTTTCGCCGTTGTCGAGGTTGGCCTCCTCGTAGCTGAAGCTGAGCGTCGCCGTGCCGTTGCCGACCGTCGACAGGTCGATACCGCGGGTGATCGATGCGCCGGGAGGGGTGGCACCCTGGGCCGCATCCTGTCGGAATTCGAGTTGCCCGGCGTTGATCCTGATCTCGCCCGTCGTTGCTTCATTTCCGACGCGGTCGGTCGCTTCGGCCCAGCCCGTGGTCCAGGGGATGGATCCGTTGGAATTGGCATAGCTCGCCGTTGCGAAGGCATCCCGGTAGTTCTGTGTCTCGAAGGCGTGCAGGTCCACGGTGGGCCCGCGCAGATCGAGCACCCGGTCGGCGAACTGGATGCGCTCGATGTTGAAAAGCCGGTCCGTGCCCTCGGCTTCGAGGTTTCTGCCGGTTTCGGGGTCGACGATGCCGACGGTCGGGTTGAGATGCGAGACGGTGACGCTGCCGTCGCTGTTATAGGTGATTTCGTAGTTCTCGAAGTCGTCGTAGTAGACGGCGGTGTCGACGTCGCCTTCATTGCCGCCGTCGAGAATTTCCCGGACGACCTGCAACTGCTTCGGCTTGATCTCGCCCGAGAACAGCCGTGACTGAATGTCGGCGATCGAGTCGATGCTGAACGGCGTCCAGATCTGGCCGCGGGAAAGATCGGGGGAGACGAGGATGCGGACATTCAGCCACTTGTCGCCGTCGATGATGTCGTTTCCGCCCATGCCGCGGATGATATCGGATCCGCCGCCGCCCAGGATGATGTCCGAGCCGTCCGACGTATCCATGACGCCAAGCAGCATCTCGCCTGCGGGGTTGATCGGGTTGCCGTTGGCATCGAGATTGTGCGGATTGTAGATCTCGAACCGTTGCAGGTGGGCGACGAGGTCGCGCAAGCCGGCGATCCGGTCGACGTTCTTTTCGAGAAGAGCATTGGAGAAGCTCTCGATCGGCGCATCGGGTTCGACCTGCGAGGCGTTGCCGTTCGGATCATAGCCGCCGATCACCACGTCGCGGCCGGTGAGCCGGTCGTCATGATCCCACCCCGACAGACCTTCGACCAGGTCGTAGCGGTCCCGGACGATGTTGTTCTGCTGGTTGACGAAGATGCTGATGTTCATGTTGGCATCGGCGCCATAGTCGTTGTTCTGGAACGACGTCCAGTCGAAGCCGGCCATGCCGTTCGAGCGGTTGATGCCGATGCCCTGCACCATGATGTCGTCGCCGGATTCACCGTCGAAGTCGGTGTCGTTTTCGCCGGCGATCATCACGTCATGGCCGATGATGCGCGAGTTGAAGAACAGTTCGGAGTTGTCGCCGGTCAGCGTCGTCATGTTGCCCTGGGCTTCCATCCAGTCGTCGCCCTCGTTGCCGAGAAGGACCCCGCCGCCCGTGGGCGCCCGGATGAAGTCATTGCCCTCGCCACCGGAAATCGTCTTCTGATCCTCGCCGCCGGTCAGGACGTCTTTGCCGTCGCCACCGAAGATGAGGTCAAGGCCCATGCCGCCGTTGATGATGTCGTCGCCGGCCTCGCCCTTGATCACGTCGGCGGCCCCGATATCAGTGCCGCTGTCGGTGATGATGTCGTCGCCGTCGCCACCATGCAGATGGTCGACACCGAAGCCGCCCTCGATGCGGTCGTCGCCGCCGTCTCCCCAGATCGTGTCGTCGCCGGCACCGCCGATCAGCGTCTCGCCGGTATTGGTGCCGCCGAGGACGACATGCTCGCCGCCGGTAAACCGGAGGTAGTTCGCTGCGCGCACGACCAGCGAGGTCGTGCCGGTGATGGCGGAGATGACGTCGGCGTCACCCGTCGGGTCGGCATTGCCGATCCCGTCGTTGTATTGCCGGGACTGGTTCATCTCGATGATGTAATCGGCCGTCTGGAACGCGGCGCCATTGGTGTGCATGCCCGAATCTTCGGTGTCGGTGTTGCGCCGGATGAGATCGGCGAAACTGTCGCTTTCCAGTTCGTTCAGCAGGTTCTGGCCCTGGGTGCGGCTCAGGTAGTAGAAGCGGTCGCCATTCTGCAGGTTCTGGATCTGCAGCTCGAACACGTAGGTGAAGGTCGAGCCGAGCATGCCGCCGAACGGCATCAGCGCTTCGGCAAGGCCGCCGATCCAGAAGTCGACCTTGTTGAGGCCGGTTTCCCGGGCAGCCCAGCTTCCGGTCGAGTTCAGGTAGTCGAGCCTCGCCTGACGCTCCCCGGCCGTTTCCCCAGCAACGCCGAAGACCAGATCCCAGGCGGCGTCGCGCTTGGCTTCCGCGGTCGTCGCAGCGATGATTGCGTCATGGGTGCCATAGGCGGCAATGAAGTTGACGATCGAGAGCGGGTTCTTGATGTGCTGGGCGAAGTCCGCCCAACTGCTGTACGGCTTGAGATAGGTGTCGTTCGTCTGCTCGTAGATCTGGCGGCGGGCCTCGTTGAGCGAGGGCACGCCGGTTTCCCGGGCGCGCGCCATGTTGAGCGCGGCTAGGTCCAGCGGGAGGCCGACGAGGTTGTTGCGCAGCGCGCTGGTCATGAACTCGTCGATTTCGTTGCCGACCTGTCGCGTCATGCCGCGCAGGATCGCGCCCGAGGCTGCGTGAGCGTCGACGCCGGCGCTGTTGAAGATCACCGGGTTCAGGAATGCATCGATCAGGCCGACTTCTTCAGGGGTTGCCGCATTGTTGCTGAGCTTCAGCATCTCGACGTTCTCGGCGAGCATCGAATGGCCGAAGCGATAGACCACCTGGGCAAATTCCTCGTAGATCACCGCGTCGATCTCAACCGAGTGCGAGAACACGAACGGATCGATCTGCGGCGCAACAGCACGGACGAATTCTTCGAAGACCAGGTGCTGGTAGACCATTTCGGTCGAGAAGCGGGCCGCCTGGAAAAGGCGTTCGCCATCCCAGATCAAGCCAGAAAGATCAGTCGGCAGGCTTGTAACATCGACCAGCAGCCATTCGTTGAGCAGCGCCAGATCGCCTTCGGCCAAAAGCGTGGCCTTGATCTCGTCCACCTGGCGGTTGTGCTCGCTGTGGAAGATCGAGTGGGTCGCCGTCAGCGCAATGTTTTCGTTGCCGCGGCCGTCGCCGACGATGAAGTGGGCGTTGAGCAGCTCGTCGTCATAAGTGAGGTTGAATCCGAACTGGTTGGGAATGATGGGATTTCCGGCCACATTGTCGGCATCCGGCAGCACAGCCACCGGCGCGGTGGCCGGGTTGCGGTCGTGGTCGATCGGTGCGCTCGGCACGGCATTGTGGGCGATGTCGTTGAGGAAGGCGCGGCCTGCGCTCAGGCTGGTCAGGGCATCGAGCGGCACGACAAGATTGCCTTCGACCGGCCCTGCCGTCGTTACCATCAGCGGTAGGCCGTTGGCCCCGCGTACGAACTCGCCATAGAGGTCGGTAACGAGAAGTGGAACGCTGTGGACGTTGAGATCGCTGAGTTCGATGCCGAGCAGCTCTCTTGCCTGCGCCTTGATGTCGGCCCATGTCGGCGGTCCGCCGTTGGCGCCCTCGAGCATCTGGCCGGTCGCCATCGGCTTTCCGCCGACGAGCACGTATTCGCGCAGGAACACCTGGTGCGAGGGGTTGGAGGTATAGACCTGGTTGAGGTCGATCCAGGGCGTGGTTTCGTTGCGATGATCGCGGATGTCATCTGAGGTGCCAACCTGGCCGTCGGCGCCGGCGTGCACGGCGTCGTTGGTCGCACGGGTGAGCACCATGAAGTTGGTCGGGCTGCCCGGCACGTAGAGCGGGTCATCCGGCTGCAGCGGAATGATGACGTTGCCGCTGCCGCCCTTGGAGGTGAGGTCGAGACCGTGATCGAAGAACTGGCCGAAGATCGTCATGAACCCGTTGAAGGAGGCGGTGTCGCCAAGGTCAGCGGCGATGTTCTTGATGAAGACGTTGTCGCCGTCCATCGTCACGCCGTGCGAGGTGACCTCGGTAATCACGGCTGCGTCGGCGGCCGCTGCGGCAGCGACGGCGGCCGCCGTTGCGGCGCCCCCAGTCGGAATGGCATCGCGCGCCTCGATCGCATCGGCAAGGGTGTCGTTTGCCTGTGCAAGGTCGCTGCTTGCGGTGCTCAAGGCTGCGTCGGCATTGGCAAGAGCGGTGGCGGCATCTGCAGCCTCACCCTGGGCAACGCTGACCGCGCTCGACAGCACCTGCTGTTCGGCAATAGCGTCCTGCAGGGCGGAAATCGTCGCAGCATGGGCAGACTGGGCTGACCCGAGGACAGCGACCGCGTCTTCATGGTCTTCGACCGCCTGGGCATGAGCGATCTGTGCATCTTCACGGGCATCGACAGCCGCCGCATAGGCTGCGGCATTGGCAGGGCTCGGGTCATTCTGGAAGGCTGCGAGCGCATTGGATTCCGCCTGCTGAGCAAGGCCCAGATTGGCAAAGGCGATGTTCTTTGCTGCTTCGGCGGCGGCCGCCGCCGCTGCGGCGGATTGGCTGACGACGAGCGCGGCTGCAACAGCGGATTGCGCCGCGGTGACGACGGGCGCTTGTGCATCGCGAGCCGAAACGGCTGACGCCAATGTTGCGTTGGCGGCATCGAGAACTTGCGCCGCGCCAACCTGTCCGGCGGCGGCCGTATCGAAGGCCGACTGCGCCGTCGCCTGCACGGCTTCGGCGTTCGAGACGACAATATTGGCAGCGGCGACAGCGGCGTCTGCATCGGCTGCAGCGTCGGCGACGGCTGCATGCGCAGCCCGCGCCACGGCCTGCAACTGCATGACTTCGCCAATGATCTGCAACGCCTGCGAGCCGGTGATACCGACGGAGGCAAGCGCGCCAGCAATGGCCGCCGGGTTGTTCAGGGATTGATCGGCCACGATGTTGGAGATCATGCGCGGCTGACTGTCGTAGACGGAACCGCTAAGGTCTGCGTAGCTGGTCGGCAGGCCGTTGCGGATGTTGGTTTCTGCGGCCGCATAGTTTGGTGTCAGCAGCCGCGCCATCACCTGGTCCGAAGAACCGAAATGCGTCATGTTCGGCTGGAAGTTGTTGTACGAGCCATCAACCGTGCGCAGGCCGTAGGGAAGCAACGGGCTTGATACGAGCTGTTCGAGCGCTGCCCGGGGGTCGGCGCCGTTCTCGATAGCCGCCGTGTGGGCCTCGGCAATCTTGATCTGTTTCAGGATGAAGTCGAGGTCGTTTCGGTTAAGCTGTACCATTTTACCCTCCGTCGGCCGTAACGCAGCCGCGTCCGCCGGTTTTGCCAAAGTTCCACCGTCCGACGGCAGGCATCGCCTGCAGCTGTCGGCTGCAACATCGTCTGATTGTCCGATCCCTCGATCAGGACCTTCCTGTTGATGCTCAGATGTTCGGAGGAAACGGCGCAGAAAGAAACGTCGCAAAGTCGGGCGAAATTGCCGACGAATGTCGCACCGGCAGTCAGACCACTGTCGGCGCGGCAGGTAGAATAGGACCGCAAGGGATACTGGACTTAGGTCCAGATATAGTCCGACCCAAAGATGTTGTTCGCTGGCGCTCTTTCAATTTATGAAAATACTGCGATCATCATGCAGCAAGGCAGCATATTGAGTTTTGTGCGCGGACAATTTCGACTTCGCGCATGACCCGGAGGAAGGACCGACGCAGTTTGACCGATCTTCTGGGCGGCATAGCAGGCAATACTCCGGCGCAGGAGCGGCACCTTGATCCGGTGGAGAGCGGACGGTGGTCGTCGCCAGGCGTCTGGTTTCACCGCCAGACCTTGTCTGTACAGTTTCTGCTGGCAAGCAGCGTGCTTATCCTTCTTGCCGCGGCGGTCGCCGGCTATCTGATTTCCGAAGAGGTCTCAAAGAGCACAGCCCATGATCGGGCGGCCTCGACAGCACTTTTCATGCAGAGCATCCTGGAGCCGATGGCCCAGGAGCTGGATCAGGCGAAGGAACTGTCGCCGGCGACGCTCGTGAAACTCGACCATCTTTTTGCTGATGAGCAATTCCGCAGCCGCTTTCCCTATTTCGAGCTCTGGCGCCCGGACGGGACGGTGGCCTATTCCACATCCAGGCAGCTGATCGGTCGCCGGTTCAACCCGCCGGCGGGGCTCGTGCGGGCCTTGAGCGGCGAGGTTGCCGCCGATTATGCCGACCTGAGCGCCGGCGAGCACACGCTTCGCCATTTCAGCACGCGCTACCTGGAAATCTACAGCCCGGTGCGTCGAGCCGACAGTGCGGCGATCGTCGCGGTTGCCGAGGTGCATGAGGATACCGAGCTTCTGCACCAGGAAATCTTCGAGGTGCGGCTCAGCAGCTGGATCATCGTCGCTGGTGCCTCCGCCCTGATCATGCTTGGACTGTTCGGCATCGTGCATCGCGGCAGTGCAACGATCGAGCGGCAACGCCAGAAACTTCAACAGCGCGCCGACGAGGCAGAGCGGGTGTCGGAAGAAATCCGTATGCTGCGAGACCGGGCGCGCCTGGCTTCTCTGCGACTGACAGATTTCAACGAGAAGCTGACCCGCGGCATCGGCGCCGATCTTCACGACGGACCGGCACAGCTCATCGGCTTTGCCGTCCTGCAGATCGAACCGGCGCGCCGCGCCAAAACCAAGGGAGAGCGGGAGCAATCGCTGGAAGCGATCGGCCGGACCCTGGAGGAGGCACTTCGCGAAATCCGCATGATCGCCCGTTCGCTGCTTTTGCCCGACATCGACAGGCTCAACCTGGAGCAGGTGGTCGCGCGCGCCGTCAAGCTGCACGAAGCGCGCACGGCCACGACCGTGCTCGTCGAGACGGCTGGCGCGCGCATCGCCCTTCCAACCGTCATCAAGACCTGCGCCTATCGCTTCGTCCAGGAGGGGCTCAACAACGCCCACCGTCATGCCTCCGGCAACGATCAACAGGTGACCTGTCGCATCGATGACGCGATCTTGACGCTTAGCGTGCGTGACGGCGGAAGGCGCCCGGGCGACCCTGCCCCACAAGGCACAAGCGACGGCGGGCTTGGCATTCACGGTCTGCGCCAGCGGGTCGAAAGCCTCGGCGGCACGCTCGAGTTCGAGCCAGGGCCGGCGGGAGCGGTATTGACGATGACGCTCGATCTTGGAGGGGGCATGCTTGATGAGTGAAACGACCTCGGTCATCGTTGTCGACGACCATTCGCTGTTTCGTATGGGCGTGCTGCAGGCGCTCCAGCTGGAGGAAGGTCTTTCGGTAATCGGCGAAGGGGGCTCGAAGGCGGAAGCGCTCGGTCTTGTCGAAAGCTTGTCGCCCGATGTGGCCTTGCTCGACATCTCCATGCCGGGCAACGGCATCGAGGCCGCGCGCGATATTACCAGCCGGTGGCCCGACACCAAGGTCGTGATGTTGACCGTCTCGGAGGAGGACGACGACGTGCTCGAGGCGCTGGACGCCGGAGCCGCCGGCTATGTCTTGAAGGGCACGCCGGCACCGGAACTGGTCGCGGCCATCGTCGCGGTTGCCGAGGGACGGTCCTATATGTCCCCCAATCTCGGCATGCGGCTTTTCGGTGTTATTCGCAACAGAACCGAGGAGCACAAGGCCGGCAAGCTGATCGATGCGCTTTCGCCCAAGGAGGAGATCGTCTTCCGTCTGCTCGGTCGCGGCTATACCAATCGCGCGATTGCCGAAGAAATGGGTGTCCAGATCAAGACGGTCAAGTTCCATGTCAGCCGGCTGCTGGTAAAGCTCGGAACGAAGAACCGGGTCGAAGCCGCCCTGATGGCGCAGCGGCATTTGAGCAATCCGGCAAAGCAGTGACGGCGTTCGAGCGGGTTGTCTGTTCGGCCTTTTGCCACGTTCGAACTGTGGCACATGCTGCGGCCCAGCGGCTGCAGCGTACCGGTTCGATTTCGCTGCCTGGGTTTCATGGGTCAAACCGCAATGCAGGACATAGTGAACCGCGCCGACAGCCTTAGCGACTTCGAGCGACACCCGGGTGCAACTGTTGGACGACAGGGAAACCCGACGGCAAGGTGGAAGCGTTACACCTCGTCGCGATTGCGCTTTGCCACCGCGTGCTCGATTGGCGGCAGCCGGTACATGGCCGCCGCTATGTCGCGCTGCGCGGCCACTATCTGCTCGTGATCGCTGGGCAGAAGCACGGCAACGTCGGTGATACCGAGATCGGCCAGTTGATAGGGCGTGCCATGACCATACTCCAGGTGGCCGCGGCCGATGATGCCGACGACGAGCGGCCCGCCTTCACCATGCGCCTCGGCAATATTGCAGGCAAAGGCGCGGTCCCAGGTCTGCTGCGCCCGCACGAAGCGGTCGAAGGCCGGGTCCTCAGCCGAGGTGGCTTTTCTCGCCGGCGATCCGCCGCCGGTGATATCGAACAGATATTGCCGGTAGGCTGATGTCGCAGGCTTTGCCGGCGTAACGCCGTCACGGTCTTCCGGCGCGATCGCCTCCCACCCGAGCTTGCCCACCTCTGTCACCAGCGGCCGCCGGCAGTTCAATGCCTTCATCGGAATCTTGAATTGCCGGCAGAAATCGAAGATCGGCATGTAGAGATCAGCCGGAAATCCCCAGACGGTTTGCCAGCCAACCTTTTCAAGAAATGCCTCATTGTCGAGATCTCCCGCGCCCCAGGCGTCAAGGACGGGCTGGGTGGCACGCGGAAACATCTCGAAACCGACGACGAGGTTGGTATTGTGGGCGTAGAGGCCGGCCGTGACGTGAAGCTGCCAGCGATGGATGTCGTAACGGTCGTGCGTTTCGCCGAGAAGCACCGCCTGTTTGCTGGACAAACGGTTCATCAGGTCGTCGTGGCAGATTTCCTTGCCAGTCGAGGACACGATCCATGTGCCCGGCTTGTGTTCGATTGCAGTCAACGCCGTATCCTCGATCAGTTGGCCGGGCGAAACGCCGCAGCGGTCTTGGCGCGAAGGGTGAGCCCGGTGGGGCGCTCGTCCTTGCTGTATGCGACAAGCACCGCCTCGTCTTCTGTCGCCTCTTCCTGCCAACGCGAGACGGTGCCGCCGAGCAGATGAAGATGGAAGTCAGAGGTCATCACGTTGATAAAGCCCATGGCGGGGCTGACCTTCTCGACGACGCCGCTCCAGCGCTGCGAGAAGCCCAGTTGATCGAAGGCAATGATGATGGTCGCGGCCGAGGCGAGGGCTGCATTGAGCGGTGTCAGGCCCGGATCATCCGTTGAGACCTCGGCCCGCTCGTTTCTTTCCGCTTTTGGCCGCTCGACCGGGTCGACCTCGGTCGAAAGACCCGCAAGTGCTGCCTCGAACGGTTCGAGACCGCCGAAGCCGACGACGCTGAAAACGGGCACGCCATCGGCACCGTTGAAATCGATACGCGGATAGACCTGATCCTGCATGACGCTCGACGTGTCGATGACGACAGCCGAAACGAGCCGCGGATCGAGGCGGCTGTCATGGTCCTTGCCGCGACAGACAAGGAAGGCGCCGTCCTCTTCGACATGCTCGACCGGGCCGATGCGTTCGTGGGTGACGCCATTGCGCTTGCCGATGATCATCAGCTTGCCGATATCGGGCAGTCTTCGCACGACCGTATCAGGTGTTTCGAGAACGAAGCGGCGGCGGGTTGCGGAAGCAGGCTCTGTCATGTGTTGTCTCGCGGTTGCAGAAGGGAACAGGATAGGTGGTGCCGCTAGGCGGCTGCCAAGGCTTGTGTCGTCGTCACATCGACGGCTCGGATGTCGAAAAGTGTCTGCGGCGCGCGATGGGCGATCAGGATCAGTGCGGTTTGAGGCAGACGGTGCCGGACGAGTGACAGGAGTTTCGCCTCGGCCGCAGGATCGAGGGCGCTGGTCGCTTCGTCAAGGATCGCCCAGCGCGGCGCGTGTAACAGCAGGCGGGCGATCGCCAGCCGCTGCAGCTCTCCGCCGGACAGCCCTTCGGTCGCTTCGAGACCGGCAGCCCCGTTATCGACCACACGCTGCTCCAGTCCGACATCGCAAAGCGCAGCGCGGATCTGCTCCTCGCCGAAACGTTCGACCGTCGATGGATAGGCGGTCGCTTCGACCAGCGTGCCGAGTGGCAGGTAAGGCTTCTGCGGCAGGAACATCCAGCCTTCCCGCGGACGCCTGATCTCACCGGTGCCGTGTGGCCAGAGACCGGCAACGGCTTTCATCAAGGTGGTCTTTCCGATGCCGGACGGACCGCGCAGCCAGACGGACTCGCCGGGACTCACAGTCAGGTTCTCGATTGCCAGAAGGCTGCGGCCATCGGGCGTATCCAGAAGAAGGGCGTTCAGACGGAAGACATCGCTTCGTTCCAGGCGCTGAATGCTGGCGTCAGGGCCGGTGCTTGCGGTTGCCGACTGCATGAAAGCATCCAGGCGCGAGGCGGTGGCGACGAGATCGGCAAGGTCGCGATAGGAGAAGATAAACCAGGAAAGTGTCGTGACCACCTGGGAGAAGGCCGTGCTCAACTGCATGAGGCCGCCGAAGGCGACATGGCCTGCGAGATAGCCCGGCAAGGCGATGAAGAGCGGTATCCTCAGGACGGAGTGGTTGAACGGATAGGTGAAGCCGCCGAGGATCAATTCGCGGGTAATCAGCTTTCTCCAGTTCGCGGCAAGTGCGTCGAAGCGCGAACGGAATATCCGCTTCTCGGCGTCTTCTCCGTTCGAGAGCGCGACCTCGTCAAAACTTGTGCGCCACCTGGCCATCGCATAGCGGAAGTCGGCCTCGCGGTGTTGCTGCTCGGAGAAAAGGCGCTTGAGCGGCCGGCCGAGCAGGTGCGTCAACCCGCTGCAAACAGCGACATAGAGAAACGCGGCCCAGACCATGTAATGCGGTATTTCGAGGTCGATACCGACGAATGCAAGCGACAGCGGAAAGTTGGAGAGGCTCCAGAGAATGGCGACGAAGGAAACAAGGCCGACGACGCGGGAGATAAGGTCGAGGGTCTCGCTGAGCATGCCGCTGACGAACAGTCGGCAATCCTCGGCGATACGCTGATCAGGGTTGTCTATTCTGTCGGTCTTGGCCTGGGCAAGATGCCAGAAGGCCTTGTTGGCTGTCCAACGGTCGATGGCGATATCCGTCAATGTCCGGCGCCAGCGGATCTCGAGAACCTTGCGCAGATATTCTGCCAACAGATGCCGGGCCGAATTCAAGGCGATGATGACGGCAAAGATGCCGATCTGTCTGAGGACTTCGGGTCCGTTGACCTTTTCGAGCGCGGAATAAAAGGCGCCGGTCCATTCGACCAGGCGCACGCTGGCATAGACGCTACCGAGCGTCAGCGCGGTAATCAGCAGGAACAGCAAAAGATTGGCCCTTCCGCCCGGTGAGCGGACACAGAGGCCGATGAGGCGCTGGAATTGACCGGCGATCTTGAACATTCTGCGCTCCTGCCTTGGGAATGGAGGCATGCGCGGCGGTTGCCGCGCATGCCGGGCTCATCGATCAGAAGCGCACCGTCGCGCCGAGCTTGAAAACGCGCCCCGGAGCGGTCTGCAGCTCGAGCGGATTGACATTGGCTGTGGCGACGGATGGGGCGATACGATCGTAGCCGGTGAGCGTGTTGGGGAAGTAGCGGCGATCGAAGATGTTCTCGATACCGGCGGTCAACTCGACATTTTCCCTTGGCGTCCATTTCGCATAGGCATCGAAGACGGCGTAGCCTGGAACCAGGTAATCGGCAGGATCGCTGTTCTGCGTGCGTCCCGCCGCGAACGTACCGAAGACCTCGAACTGAAGGCCGTAGTCCGGCAGTTCATGCTTGAGGCCGAGGACGGCGGTGAGCGGCGTGGCCCCATCGAAGGCGGTGGCTGCCGCCCCGGCGGAAGTGCGCTGGCGCCCCTTCGTCCACGTGATGTTCGCCGATGCTGTCGTGTAGTCGAGAACTTCGTATTCGCCGCCGAATTCGATCCCCCACAACGCCACGTCTTCGACGTTGTTGGAGGTGTAGCCCACGACCGGGACGCCTCCAGGGCCAACCAGCGTGACCGGTTGCAGGCTGCGGATGAAGTTCGTGTAGTCGGCGTAGAAGGTTGCCACGGTGAAATAGCCGCGATCCAGTTCGCCGCGGAAGCCGATTTCATAACTGTCGACCGATTCCGGCTTCAGGTTGGGGTTCGGCACGAGCGAACTGCCGGTGAATGGGTCGGTGCTCGACTGGAAGAGCTGCGCCGACGTCGGCATCTTGAAGCCCTCGCCATAGGAGGCATAGGCGGAATAGGTGTCGTCGAACTTGTAGACGGCGCCGACGCGTTTCAGCAGCTCGGTATTTTCCTGCTTTTGCGGGCGGAAACCCGGCAGCCCCGGATAGCTGGCATCACCCGTCGGATCGATCGAGTAGTAGGCAAGGCGCACGCCGGGATTGACCGTCAGGCGGCCATCCAGGAACTCGATATTGTCTTCGAGATAGAAGTCGGCACGCTCGGTGTCGACGCGAGGGAAGCTGAAGCCCTGGTTGATCGCCGTGGTCGTTGTGCCGGTCAGCGAGTTGTAGGTACTGTTGATACCGGCGTAGTCACCCTTGGTTCGGTCGCCGTCAAAGCCGTAGGTCAACGTGTGGTGCGTGGATCCCAGATCGAAGGACGACTGCAGCTGGATATCCGCTTCGAGGAAGTCCTCGCTGTAGTTGCGGTACTGGTCATGCAGCTGGACGCGATTGGAGTAGACCCGGCGCTGTCGGCTGTCGGTCTCGCGCTTCTGCGGCGACCATGTGAGGTTCCAGTTGATGCTGTCGAGCCACGCTGCCCCGACCTGCCAATCATGTTCGAGCGAAATGCGCTTGCGGCTCATTTCCAGATCGCGAACGTAGGGATCGTTCACATAGGCCGTCGTAGACGGAATGCCCGTGGTGGAGGCCGACATGTCATAGAGTTGCAGCACTCGCGTGTCGCGGCCGAAAAGCTCACCGGTCAGCTTGAACGTATGCTGGGCGTCCGGTGTCCAGACAACCTTGGCAAGCGCGTTGTCCACGTCGGTGTCGGCAGGGAACAGGCGGTCGCAACCGATGGTGAGGCGCGAGCAACCCCAGATGCCGCCGTCGGCGCGCGCCTTTCTGAGTTCTGCTTCGCTCGAAGACACCTGGCCGTAGCTGCCAAGAACTTCTACGTCGCCGAAGTCGTAGGCAGCGGTGACCTGCTTGCGCCAACTGTTGTCGAGGCTGTCATAGCCGGTCCTGACCTCCACGGCCCAGGGCTTGGTCGGGTCGGTCAAAAGATCCGACGGATCGAGCGTCTGGAACATGACGGCACCGCCAAGCGCATCGGCGCCCCACAGCACCGAGTTCGGTCCGCGGACGATCTCCACGGATTTGAAATTGCTCATGTCGAAGAAATCGCGGCTGCCGTCGATGATTCCCTCCTGCACGCGGGAGCCATCGACCGTCAATAACACCCGGTTCCCGCCCATGCCGCGGATGGTGAAGCTGTTGAGCTGGCCCCATGGATTGGTGATCGAGGTGGTGCGGTTGACGCTGATACCAGGCTCATGGCGAACCAGGTCCTGGATGTCGCGGACGTTATGATCGGTGATCTCCTCGCGGGTGATGACCAAAATCGATTGCGGCACGTCGAGGACCTTTTTTGCGCCGCGCGTCGAGGTGACGACGATGCGCTCCAGCGGCGTTTCTTCCTGCACGCGCCGGGCGGTTTTGTCCTGCGCCTGGGTGTGCACCGGCAGCGCCAATGCCAGGGCGGTGACGCCGGTCAACAGCGCCCGGCGGTGCTTGCTCGCCAGCGTGTGAAGTTCGAATGTTGCTGCAGTCCCCATGCCCGACCCCTCGAGAATTGAATAAAATCAATGCGAGGCCTTGTATTGAAACATGAGTAAAAGAATCAAGTTAAAATATTGCATGTCCCGTTTTGTCGCACCTCACGTCGCATTTCGACCAACGGCAACCGGCGCCAGCAGGCATCGACATAACGTCGGCCGGCGAGTTCGAAATGGTGGCAAACTAAGGGCGCACGCCTGTTCGTGCGGGCAGATTCGGATGGCTCGCGAACGAAGCCGTCAAAGGCAGCGTCCTCATCAGCTGCGACGGTTTGACCCGTGGGAACGAGGGCAGCAAGGCTTAGGAATGTTGTGATCTTGCAGGACGGCCGGTTGAATCCTTGGCGGCGTTGGATCATGCCTGCAACTCCCGATCGAGGAGCGCCCCGTACGCGGAGGCCCTCCCATCACCGGCCAATTGGAGTTGTCAGTTTGTTTTCAAGAATTTTCCTGCCGGCAGCCGCCGTCGTCACCCTGCTGAGCCCGGCTGCAGCCTTCGCATCCGGAAACGCTCCGGCCTTTTATGATGGCGCCCTTTGCAAGCCACCCTACACGATGCAATCGGCAACCGAACTCTATGACGCCGCCGAGAAGCTGGCGAAACCCGACACATCGTTGCTGACGGCCTATGTCTACAAACTGCCGTCCGACATCGGGCAGGACGGTTTCAAGACCCATGAGGTTGTCTTTGCCGGGAGCTCCGTCGGCGTCCTGATCGAAGGCGCGCGTGCAGATGAACTGGCGGCTCGCTACCAGCTCGAGCCTGAAAAAAGCAGCATTCTCGGCACGTCCACCAAGGGCTATGCGCGGGTTCTGCCCGATGCCGAGCAGCCGACGGCGGACATGGGTATCGTTTCGGTCATCGCGCGTGAAAGTGATGCCATTCCGGGCAAGACCTTGCTTGCATGCGAGTTCGTATCGCATGTGGATCGGGAAGCGCTCAAGGGCCTTGAAGGCGGCAACTAGAGCGCCGTGCGTTCGGAGCAACGCCCCAAGAATGCTGTCGTGCTTTGATTCCGAAGCACCTTTTCTGCCTTCTATGGTTCCGCTTGAAAGCGGAATGTTCCAGAGGCAAGCGCATTTCCGGATGCAGGCAGCATGATGAAGAATGCCTGCATCCCGTCTGACGTGTGCGGCAAGAGCATGTTAGGCTGACCGCGGTATCAACAGTACGAGGCGCCCCGCGCCCGAAGGGAGACTATGTCCGGCTCGGATGGCAGTATTTTCGATTATCTCGGAATACTGGCCGTGTTTCTGCTCGTCGCCGCCAACGGCTTTTTCGTTGCGGCCGAGTTTTCCCTGGTGTCCGTCCGGCGTAGCCGGGTGACGGAACTGGTAGCCCAAAGGCGCATGAATGCGGGCGCGCTCCAGCATGCCGTCGACAATCTCGATTCCAACCTAGCCGCCACGCAGCTCGGCATCACCATTTCGTCCCTGGCACTAGGCTGGGTGGGCGAGCCGGCTCTGGCGCACCTGATCGAGCCGCTGTTGAAAGCGCTCCCGATGGCGTGGGCATCGTTCGGTTCGCATGCGATCGCGGTGGCGATTTCCTTCATCATCATCACCGCCCTTCACATCGTGCTCGGGGAGCTGGCACCGAAAAGCCTGGCGCTGCAGCGCAGCGAGGGCACGGCCCTTGCGGTCGTGCGACCGCTCGGGCTCTTTCTGTTTCTGTTGCGCCCGGCAATCCTCACGCTCAACGGCCTCGGCAATCTCGTGCTTCGCCTGGTCGGGCTGCGGCCGGGCACCGGCGAGGCGTCGATGCATTCGCCGACCGAATTGAAACTGCTCGTCGCCGAAAGCCAGGAAGCCGGACTTCTGGATGTTGCCCAGCAGGAACTGGTCGAGCGGATCTTCAACATCGGCGACCGCCGGATATCCGATTTCATGACGCCGCGCATGGAGGTCGACTGGATCGATGCCGACGACACGCGCGACGAGATCCTTCGCACCATCCGGGATTGCCACCATGAGCAGTTGCTGATCGGCCGCGGCGGCATCGACTATCCGCTGGGCATGGTGCTGAAGAAGGATCTGCTCGACCAGTTGCTGGACGGCCAGACGCTCGATCCGATAAAGGCGATGCGAGAACCGCTGGTGCTGCACGAATCGGCACGCGTCTTCCGCGTCCTCGAAACGTTCAAGACGGCACCGGTACGGCTGGCGATCATCGTTGACGAATATGGCAGTCTCGAAGGCATCATCACCCAGACCGATCTGCTCGAAGCGATTGCCGGCGACCTGCCGGATACGGAGGCGAACGATCCTGATATCGTCACCCGCTCGGACGGCTCGCTACTGATCGAAGGGCTGATGTCGGCGCACGACGCCTTCGAGCGGCTTGGTATTCACGATCGTCCCGAAGGCGATTTCCACACCATTGCCGGCTTCGCGCTGCAGATCCTCGGCCATCTTCCGCATGTGGGCGAAACCTTCGATTTTCAGGACTGGCGCTTCGAGATCGTCGACATGGACGGCATGCGCATCGACAAGCTTTTGGCATCGCGCCAGGAGTGACGCCAGCGCCTTGGAGTTCGCCTGGCCCGACCGGCCAGGCGAAGCGGCTGATCAAAGCGTTGCCAGCGCCCGGTTCGACAGGGTGCCACCATAGGCCTCGCGAATGGCAAGCTTGTTTTCAAGCGCGATCACGATCTCCTCGGCGAAATCGATCTTGTGCAGCGCCTGAATATGCGGCAGCCCGCCGGGGGTGAAGACGTTGATCTCCAGCACCTTGTCGCCGACGATGTCGAGGCCGACCAGGAACATGCCGTCGTCGATCAGTTTCGGGCGGAGTTTTTCGGCAATCGCCAAGATGGCGGGCGTGATGGCTGCCGCCTCCGCGGTGCCGCTTGCGTGGATGTTGGAGCGCACTTCGCCCTTCGCAGGCACACGGCGGAAGGCGGCGTAGACGTCGCCACGGACTAGCGGGCGGCCGTTCATCAGGAACAGCCGGATGTCGCCGGCGGTGGCTTCCGGCAGATAACTCTGGGCGATGAGATAGCCGACCTCGCTGACGGCTTCGAAGATCTGGTTGAGATTGGCCTCATCGCTGGACTTGATCTTGAAGACGTTCTTGCCGCCCGACCCCTGCAGGGGCTTCAGTATGACGCCGCCTCGGTGGTCGTCGATGAAGGCGCGGATTTCCTCGATGTTCTTCGAGATCAGCGTCGTCGGGCGCACCGCCTGGGGAAAGTCCTGGAAGTAGAGCTTGTTCTGGGCCAGCGAAAGACCGGAGGGATCGTTGACGACGATCGCGCCGCGTTCCGAGGCGAGACGGCCGAAATTCGCACCGACATTGGCGGCCCAGGGGCGGCCCTCGGCATCTTCGGAGGGGTCATTGCGCAGGAATAGCACATCGATCTCGCTGACATCGACCACGCTCATCTTCGCATCGTCGGCCTTGAGCGCTGAAATGAACGTTTCCGGCTTTTTCGGCTTGGTGCCGTTGAGACTGCGAGCCCGGATCATCAGCCTGTCGTCGGGCCGCAGGATGAAATCCGCGGGTGTGACGTAGCAGATCTCGTGCCCTCGGGAGAGCGCGGCGAGCGCCAGAGATGTCGTCGTGTAGGACGCGGTTTCGAGTTCTATCGAATTGACGAAGAAGGCAATGCGCATCAGGTCTCCTATTCTGCGACCATGTCGAGCGGGGTTATGCCCGCACGTGCCCGGTCGAGCCGGACGCGTGCGTGGGCGTCATCGAGAAAAATCGGGCGCACCGCCGGCGCACCCAGCAGGCCGCGCAAGCTCAATTCCTGCATGGCGGTAAAATGCGAGGCGGCGATCTTGCCCATCCAGAAGGGTTCGAGGCTGCCGCCTGCGGCCAGATGGGCAAGCAGCTGAAGCAAGCCGCGCAGATAGATCGCGTCCTTCGCCAGCCCGCCGCCGCGATAGATCCGCAGCGCGATGTTGAAGGCTTCATTTGGCTGGAACCGGTGCTGGTCGACGAGCAGCCGGTAGGTCTCCGGAAAGACCGCGCCATTCAGCATCGCGGCGCAGGCAACCACGCGCGCCGCGATGAGGCGCAGACGCGAAAGCGTCATGCCACCGCTCAAGTATTCGGCAAAGACGGCAAGCCCTTCCTGCATGCCCTCATAGCCGGCAAGACCGGAGCGAAAGAGTCTGAGCCCCTGTGCGGTGCCGTTGAAGTAGGTGAGCAGGTGCACGCCGATTTCGTGATTGAGCAAAGCCTCGACACGGTTGCGGCTCATGGCCGTGCTGCGCGCGATCAGGAGCTGGCTGCGAGACACCAGCAATCCGGCGGGAATGTCATCACGCAGCTCCACGGACGCACTGAAATCGGCGTATTGGCGCTTGTAGGCCGAGACCATCACTTGCGCCCGGTTGCGCACGTAGTGGCAATCCACATCGCCAGCCGCCGGCTTCTGTCCAGGCTTGCTCACCCGGTTTTGCGTCTGCATCAGGATGTCTGTCGCGACATCCAGCAGCTTCGCCTCGACCGGGCCATAAAGCGCGCGGCCGAACTCGACGAAGGTGCGGCCTTCGCGGGCGGAAATCATCGAAAGCTGCAAGTCGAGCTCCTGCTGCTTTTCGCGATAGAGCGCGTAGAGCAGCGGGTCTTCGAGGTGCTCGAAGCCGATGGAGAAGAGCTTCCTCTTCGCCGTTTCGACTTCAAGCGTCAGCGGCCTGTAAAGCAGTCGCGGCGCGACCTGATGCCGGCTTGAAACAAATTCTGCCCAGGCGGCATCGGAGTTGATCGGCGTGACGGCCAGGAGAAAATCGAAACTGGAGGCAATCTCGTCTACGGCGCGATCGGTGCGGGTCACCGTGTCCACGAACGTCTTTCGCCCAAGCGCCCGGTGCGTCGAAAGGCTTATGTCCGTCGTGATCGCGGTGGCCGCCGCGAGCGCTTTCAGACCGGCATCGAAGATGTTGGCGATCAGGCGTTCGCGCAGCTCCGGGTAGGCCCGTCCCGTACCCGGTTCGCGATAGATCGGCGCGAAGCGCACACTGATACCCGGAAACGGCGTTAGCGGTTTGCTGTCGGCGCGCTCTTCCGGATGCGGCTCCAGCAGGTTCATGTGGGCGGTGCGAAACTTGCCTTCGATCGTGCCGACGGAGCCGAGGAAGGCTTTCGCTGCGGCCTGCGCCGCCGGGTTATCGCCGGCGGTGACTTCGATGGTGAACGGTGGCAGATAGGGCGCATCCTTGGCGGGAGGATCGTCATGGTCGAGTTCGCCGTACTCCAGCACGAAGAAAGCGCCGAGCCGATCCCGGAGTGCGCGCCCCACCGCGGCGACGACAAGTGCGGCTGTCGCGGCGTCGGGTGCGATCAGATAGGATGCATTGGATTGGGTGATCTCGCGTGCCACGACGGCTTGCTTCGCCTCGGCTATGAACACGCAGAGAAAGGGCAGCGGTCGATCGATGTGCAGCCGCCCGCCCTCGGCAAGATCGCGCCGCACCGCCTTGCCGGCAGCAAGACAGGCGATCACTTCGTCGAGCCACGCGTCGTCGGGTGCCGGCAGGTCGGCCTGCTGCAGATGCTGCGTGTCGCGGTCCCTGGGCGTGGCTGCGCTTTTCATCGGCGCGCCTTCAGCGCCTTGACGAGGTCGGGCACGGTTGACGCGATCAGCGCACGCAATGCGTCCAGGACCACGAAATCCGGCTCGCCGGTCCATTCGTCCATGAAGAATTTCTTGAACTCGATGGCGATGGCGCAGCCGGTCTGCGGAAAGTGTTCGTGGATGAAACGGGTTTGTTCGCCGCGCCCCTGAAACGCGACGTTCTCGCGAACGTCGAAGCGCGTGCCGCGAAATTCGAAACGACGGAAGCCATCGAGCAGTGTTTCAAGCACATCGGCCCAGCGGCTGCGGTCCATTGAATGGGTGCCGATGTTGATTTCCGGCGCGGCCGCCGGGTCGGTGGGGACTGAACCGGCGCCGTCGCGGCGGTGGTTGTAGCTGTGCACGTCAAGCACGACGAGGCTGCCATGCCGCCGCTCGATCGACAGCAGCATGGACCGCAGCATGCGGTAATATTCGTCATGCAGCACGAGCGAACCTTCGTGCAGATCGCGCGGAAGCCGTTCCCGCCAGACGTTAAGCCCCCAGGCCTGCGATGGGTCGACATAGACGGCGCTTTCGCGGGCGCGGTTGAGGTCAACCTCGAAGCGCGAGCGGTGCACGATTACCCGGTTTGCCAGATCGCGAATGATATGGGCGGTGTAAGGATCCTCTTCCCGCAGCCGCTCGTCATCGGCAAGAGCCATCAGTGCCCGTAGATCGCCACGCAAGCCATGCCCGTCGTGTATCGCCGTGGCGACAATGGGACTGTCGCCGCGATGCACCGTCCACCAACTGTCGTTGCCAGCGTCCGTCAGCGTTTCGCCTGTCCGGTTCAGCATATTCAGGTCCCGTTCCTCCTCGTTCATAGGCTTGTTGTCCCGTTACAATTCGCGAGGGAAGGGTTCGGTTCCAAATGCAGTGAATTTCCGCTGATGAAACAAAACAGTCAGATAGGTAGCCGGAGTGGGCACGCCGGACCACTGTCGGTAGTTGTGTGTCTTCAGCCGGATGGGTGGTGGAACCAATGTGCCTGAGCCGCATTTCCTGAGCACGCAACAACACGATAGGAAAGGTGGACATCATGCTGGGAACTGTGCTGCTTATCGTTTTGATTCTGCTGTTGATCGGTGCGTTTCCGAGTTGGCCGCACTCGACGAATTGGGGCTATGGTCCGTCCGGGATACTCGGTGTCTTGGTCGTCGTTCTCCTCATCCTGGTGCTCATGGGGCGGATCTGATCTTGAGGTGAATCGTGTCTGCTGTGTCGCCAGAGCCCGACCTCATTTACGTGACCGACGCTGATCCGGGCATAAAGCGCTACCGGAAGGGGAAGCGCTTCAGCTATCGCCTTCCGGACGGCTCCGTCCTCAAGGACCCGGATGCAAGGGCGCGTATCGCAGCGCTCGGCCTGCCGCCAGCCTATGAGCGGGTCTGGATCTGTCCCGAGCAGAACGGCCACTTGCAGGCCACGGGCTTCGACGCGCGCGGCCGGAAGCAGTATCGCTACCACGATGCGTGGCAGGAACTGCGCAACCACGCCAAGTTCGACCAGTTGGTCGACTTCGCCAAGGTTCTGCCGAGACTTCGCCGGGCCCTGCGTCGCCACATGGATGGGTCGCTTGACGATGCCCGCACGGTCCTGGCAGCACTCGCTGCCCTGCTTGATCAAGCGTGCTTGCGCGTCGGCAACGTCTCCTATCGGGAGGAAAATGGCACCTATGGCGCAACGACGCTGCTGAAGCGGCACCTCAAGCTGTGCGACGAGGGCATCGAGCTGCGTTTCCTGGGCAAGGGTGGCAAGCGTGTCGTTCGCAAGCTGCGCAGCCCGCGGCTGCAGCGACTGCTCGAGGATATTGCGGACCTTCCCGGACGCCAGCTGTTCGTCAGCCGGGATGCGAACGGTCATTTGCGTCCGATCGATTCCGGCCGGCTCAATCGCTATCTCGCCGAAATAGCAGGCGCACCGATCTCGGCCAAGACGTTTCGCACCTGGGCGGGAAGCGTCGCCGCCTTCGCCGAGGCGCGCCTGGCGCTTGGCGAGGGACGGCGCCCCTCGGTCAAGCGTATGTGCGAAGCTGCAGCCGACGTACTGCACAACACGCCTGCTGTCTGCCGCAAGAGCTACGTCCATCCTGATATCATCGCCTTGGCTGACAAGGAGGCCAAAATCAACCTGCGCCGGCTCGAAGCGCAGCCACGGCAAAGTGCCTTGCTGCGCGCCGAGGAGGAACGTTTACTGCGCTTCCTCAGAGATGCTGCACGCGCGAAGAAACGTTCGGCCTGAGCCGGTCGTCATCCCTTGCCGGTGAGCAATGCCTCGACGGTGCGGATGAGGTCGCGGCTGTTGAACGGCTTGGAAAGGCGGGGAAGGCTGCGATATTGCTCGGGAAGGTCGGAGGCGGCGTAACCCGTCAGCAACAGCACGGGAACGCCACGGGCAAGCAGCTCGTCGGCCACGGGATAGACGAACTCGCCGTTGAGGTTGACGTCGAGCGTTGCAGCCTCCGGGGTCTCGCGCTTGGCTGCGGCGATCGAACTGCGCAGGCTGGTGAAGGGGCCGATGACGGAAAAGCCGGCGGCCAGCAGATCGTCCTGGATCTGGATCGCCAACAGAAACTCATCCTCGACAACAAAGACGCTGCGCTGGCCACCATTCATTGTTCGGCACCTGCAGAATATGGCATGTTGATAGTGTATCTGAGCCCGGTTCTTGCGAAATCCAGGTCGACGTCGCCGCCGAGGTCGGAGCCGACGACGCGTTCCAACAGCAGCCTGCCAAAACCATTTCTTGAAGGCGGTGCCACTGGGGGGCCGCCGGTTTCACACCAATCGATGTGAAGCGCCTTGTTGGCGGCGTCGAGGCTCCAGCTGACGTCCACATGGCCGCTCTCCACGGAAAGCGCGCCGTGTTTGGCAGCGTTGGTTGCAAGCTCGTGAGCCGCCATGCCGAGCGCCAGTGCGTGCCGTGGCGACAGCCTGATCGCCGGCCCGCCGACGGAGACGTTGCCGGCGTTTTCGTTCCGGTAGGGCGCCAGTTCGTCGCAAAGGATCGTTTCCAGCGAAACGCCGCTCCAGGTGGTCTCCGCCAGGCGGGTATGGGTTTGCGCAAGAGCCCGGATGCGCGCATGGAAGGATTGCTCGGCGTCCTTGCGATCGGGGGTCATGGCGAAGGACTGCCGTGCGATCGAGGTGACTGTCGCAAGCGTATTCTTGACGCGGTGGCTGAGTTCGGCGACCAGCAGGTTGCGCTGCGCCTCGGCGTCCTTGCGTTCGGTAATGTCCATGCAGACGCCTGTAAGGCGGAGCGATGACGAGCCAGCGCCTTGCAAAAAGCGCCCGAACGCTTCCAGCCAGCGAATGGAACCGTCGGGACGGCGGATGCGGTAGGATGTGTGGTAGTCCTCGCGTTTGTCTATCGCGGCCTGGATCTCCAGTTCGACCATGGCAAGGTCGTCGGGGTGGATGTCCGCCTTGAAGTCGTCGAGCGTGCCGCCGAAGCTGCCCGGTTCCAGGCCGTGAAGCACCTCAAGACCCGGCGACCAGATCACCTTGCCGGTGTCGAAGTTCCATTCCCACGCGCCCATCCGCCCGGCTTCGAGCGCCATTTGCAGCCGCCGCTCGCCATCGCGCATCGCCTGCTCGCTTTCCTTGCGCTCGGTGATATCGACGAAGGCAGCGACCGCGCCTTGCGGAATCCCCAAGGCATCGATCAGCGGTGTGGCATTTCCCAACAGATGCCGGGATGTGCCGTCGTCGAAGCGGATCTCCTGCTCGAAACTGCGTACGTCTTCGCCGCGTGCGGCGCGCTGGACCGGCAGTTCGTCCGGCGAAAGCAGCTTGTCCTGCGAATAGACCTTGAAGTGTAAAGGCCGTTCGTCGAGCGGCGCCGAGAGCGAAGGGTTGCTGTCCGGCGGGAGCCTGAGCAGTTCGAACGAACTTCTGTTGCCGCTGATGACCCGGCAATCCGGCGTCCTTGCAATCCAGATCGGCGCGGGTACTGCTTCCATCAACGCCATCACCTCCGTCGCCCTGGCGCGTTCCTTCGCCTCGTTGTGGCGCAGCAGGTCTTCCGCCCGCCGTCTTGCCTCTTCGGAACGGATGCGCTGCACGCTGAAGCTCAGCTGGCGGGCGATGGTCAAGGCGAGATCGATTTCCGAACCGGCGAAGTGATGTGCCGTGTCGTAATACGTCATGAACTTGCCGATCAGTCGGCCGACCGAAACCAGCGGAATGAAGCCGAGCGACCCGATGCCTTCGGTCTGAACAGCCTTGCGCAGGTCGCCGTCGAGCTCGGCCAATTCGACGTCTTCGATAAAGATGGGATTGGGGTCCAGCGCCTCCGCGCTCCATGGCGTGTGGCCATCGACGGCGACGCGGTAGCTCTCCGAAAGTCCGCGGGAGGCGACAAACCGCATGGTGCCGCTTGCATCGACAAGCAGGATCGATGCCCGGCTGCAGCGCAACGCCGCTTGAATGGCGTCCAGCGCGGCTTCATAGACGGCGGTGATCGACCGGGCGCGGTGTACACGTTCGGTAAATTGGTAAAGCGAGGCCTGCTCGCGCATGCGCTCGGCGAGTGCCACTTCGGAAGCCTTGCGCTCGCTGATATCGCGGGCGATCTTCGACGCGCCGACAATGCGTCCATCGTTATCAAGGATCGGGGATATCGTCAGCGAAATGTCGACGAGGGTCCCGTCCTTGCGTTGCCTCCGGGTTTCATAATGATCGACGCGTTCGCCTCTGCGAATCCGGTCGAGGATCTGCAGTTCCTCGTCCTCGTGCCCTTTCGGAATGAGCCGCATGATCGGCGTTCCTACCATCTCCTGCACGCTATAGCCGAACAGTGCCTCGGCGCCTCGGTTCCAGCTCGTGACGATGCCGTTCAGATCCTTGCTGACGATGGCGTCGTCGGAGGATTCGACGATCGATGCGAGATGGCGGGCGGAAAGCTCGGCGATCCGACGGCTCTCGACCTGACGCTGGCTGTCGGCCAACAGCCGGGCATTGTCGATCGCGATCGCCGCATGGGCGGCGATGGCAACGACGATATCCTCGGAATCATCGGTAAAGACACCCGGGGCGTCATGGCCAAAGAACAGTCCGCCGAGGACTGCGCCGGAGCGGGCGATCACAGGAACCGCGAGGTAGCTAACCACCGGCAGATGCCCGTTCGGCATGCCGAAATGCGGCTCGCTCAATCCGTAGCGCGGATCCTTGCGGATGTCGTCGCTGCGCACGACCCGCTCACCGTTGAAGGTCGGGGCGAACACTGCCGTCTTGCGCGGCAGACCGAATTTTTCGAACGCTTCCCGCGGTGCGCCAGACAATGTGAAAAGCTCAAAATGCTCGCCGCTCTCGTCGACCACGTTGTAGAAAAAGGCGCCGAATTTCGCGCCGCTCAGTTCAGTGGCGCTGTCGGTGACCGTCTGCACGATGTGCTCGACATCGAGGTCGCTGGCCAGAAGACGGGAAATGCGATCGAGCGCCTGAATGCGGTCTGTCTTCAAGCGCAGTTCCAGTTCCGCTGCCTTGCGCTTGCCGATGTCGATAAGAACGTTGACAGCACCGATCATCTCGCCTTCGGCGTCGAAGATCGGTGTCGGATACGCCAGCACCGACACCATCGCCCCGTCGGGCCGTGCGACGATCAGCTCCTCGCCATGCATGGCCCGCTTGCTGCGCAGCGCCTCGGCCATCGGGCAATGATCGAGAGGGAGTGCTGTGCCATCGGGGCGATGGAGGCGCCAGCAGATGCACCAGCGGTCCGTGTTGAGCTGCGGCTCGCGTCCGGCCAGTTCCGCCGCGGCGCGATTGAAATAGGTGACCAACCCGGCTGCATCCGTGGTGTAGATCGCGATCGGAAGGTTATCGAGAATCGCCTTGGATCCAATTGTCTGCGACCCCACCGCTCCCGCCAGCGCTGCCGCCAATGCTTCTGCGCCGCTCATGATTCCCTCCGCAAGCGCTTGCTAACGCAGGGCAACGCGGCACGATGCGATTTTGTTCCGCTTGCCTCCTGTTGGCGTGGGCGTCACTCCCGTGCGCTGCCTCGTCGGTCCGTGTCTTCTCATCGGCTTGGCATCGCCGCATGCAGGATCAGTTGGTTGATGAAATCAAGCTTTTCGACGACGGGCTGGGACAGGACAAAGGGATAGCTGTCGGGCTGGCCCATCGACCGCTGGAGGGCGTTGAGGGCGACGCTGAGTGGGACCCATGCGTCGACGAGCGCTTGCGCGCTCGCTGCCCGGTACGGATCGAAGTTGATCTCCGTTTCAAGTGCGTCATGGCCGGTCGGGTCGAGGTTCATACCGAAGGCACGCCCGGTCTCCAGCGTATCGACGATGTGAAAGAGATGCGCCCAGCACTCCGCGAAATCCTCCAGGGGATGGGCACTCGCATAGGGGCTGATGAACCGCTCCTGCCAGTCGTCGGGAGGACCCTGCTGGTAGTGACGTTCCAGTGCCGCCGCATAATCTTGCGATTCATCGCCGAACAATCTGCGCGCCTCGGCCCGGATCGTTTCCTCTTTGATGAGCAGCTCAAAATAGAAGTGCCCGATCTCATGGCGAAAATGCCCGAGCAGTGAGCGGTAGGGTTCGTTCATGGAAACCCTCACACTTTCGCGCACCACATCCTCCGCCTCCGACGCACGCAGGCTGATCAGGCCGTTCTCGTGGCCGGTACGGGCCGGCACGGTGTTGCCATAGGCATCGACGGTGTCGGCCAGGAACTCGAACGCCAACCCGCCGTCTGGATCCTGCTCTCGGGTCGGGTGCGGCAGCCGCCAGCGCAGAAGTGAATAGAACAGATGGCGCTGTGCCAGGCCTATCCTGCGCCAACGCTCAAGGCCGACGCTGTTTGTCATTGGCACGATGGTGTTGTGGCGGCAGGCGACGCAGTAGCGATCGGGTCGGTCGGCCGGCACCAGCCAATGGCAGACATCGATGGCGGCGTTGTCGCAGAACCGATAGGTCGACGATCTGCCGTGGGTCTGCCAGAACCCGTTGTCCAGCGGCACGAGGGCGTGCATCGCGATATCGCCGGGGTCGAACCCCAAGGTGGATCCGCAGCGCATGCAACTGCGGTTTTCAAAGTGGATCGTCTGGCCGCAGGCGCCGCACTGGAAGAGCCGCATATCTTCTCCTTGAAGGGATTTCCCGGTCTGCGAAAAGCGCCGTCAACCGCAACTTTTGCGTGCTTTCATGGCGGCGTCGAGGGCCTGCCGCGATGGGCCATATTGCTGAAACAACGGCCGCGCTTCCAGCGGCGGCAGATCATAGGCACGAATAAACTCGGTCAGGTCGTAGATGTTGCTCCAGCCATAGACGACATCTCTTTGAACCGTCGGCCTGTTCTCTTGCGCTGATCTCGCCATCGTGATCGATGTCTCCCTGAGGTTTCGACATGGCCGCGTTGGCGACCCTGCCAAAAACTCTCAGGGCAGGACAAAGTTCCCATTCTCCGTGCCACTAAACGCGAAAAACCCCGCCGAGGCGGGGTTTTTGAAATCACTGACCGTTAGGGCTGGCGGCCATACCAATCGTCGATATCGCGGCGAGCGCGGTCCTTTTCGATACCGTAGCGTTCCTGGATCTTGCCTTCGAGCTGATCCCGCTTGCCGGCGATCTGGTCGAGGTCGTCGTCGGTGAGCTTGCCCCACTGTTCCTTGACCTTGCCCTTGAACTGCTTCCAGTTGCCTTCAACACGATTCCAATCCATCTGCGGATCTCCTGACGTTGTGGTTGTACCGAGAGACAAACGTCTCGTATCGGATTTGGTTCATTGGCAGCGGTAAAAAAATCGCCAAGCTAAATGCGTTGCGGCCGTCCAAACGATGTTCGCCTCTCGTCTTTCCGTCCGATCGCCACAGATAAACAAGCTGCAGCCGCGCGCCCCTCGCGGCACGTCCTGAAGGAGAGTTACCCATGAATGAGCCCGTCGTGGCTTTCGATCTCGGCCGGATGCTGATCGGAGACGAGCCGCCGCTTTTCCTGCTCGAAATCGCGCTGAGGACGGTGATCATCTACGCCTACACACTGTTCCTGATCCGCTGGATCGGCAGCCGGTCGATCGGCCAACTGTCCTTGGTGGAATTTCTGCTGGTGATCGCGCTCGGTTCGGCCGTCGGCGATGCCATGTTCTATCCGGACGTTCCGCTTATCCATTGCATGGCCGTCATCACCGTGGTCGTGCTGCTCGACAAATCGTTGAGTTACATCGTCGCTCGCAACCGCAAGCTTGAGGACGTGATCGAGGGCATCAGCGTCGAGGTGGTGCGCGATGGCGGCATCCTGTGGAAGGCGCTGAAGCAGATGAACGTCGGTCACGATGAACTGTTCGAACAACTCCGCCTCAAGCAGGTGCGGCATCTCGGGCAGGTGCGGGCCGCCTATTTCGAAACCAACGGGCTGCTTTCGGTCTTCACGTTCGACGATCCGCCGGCGAGGCCGGGGCTGGTGATCGAGCCGCCCTGGGACGTCAGCAAGCCGACCGAGTTTCGGTCGGGCGCCACTGTTCGGGAGAAACGCCGTCTTGCCTGTGTGCAGTGCGCCGAGGTGCTTGCGTTTTCGGCTGGAGAGGCCGTGCCGACATGTCCCCGTTGCGGCGCGGAAGTCTGGCACGAGATCCGTTAGTCTGTTGCTTGCGCCTCGCGGGATGTGGCAGAACCGCGGGCACGCCGAGCTTGAGATCTGTTGGCAATCGGGGGGAATAGCGTTGAAGGTAATGGGACTGATCGGCGGCATGAGCTGGGAGAGCTCGGCCCAATACTATCGCATCGTCAATCAGGAAGTTCGGGTGCGCCTTGGCGGCGTGCACTCGGCCAAAAGTCTGATGTGGTCGATGGATTTCGGCGAGATCGAGCGGCTGCAGCATATTGGCGATTGGTCGGCCCTGACAGGGGAAATGATCGATGCGGCCCGCCGCCTAGAGGCCGGCGGCGCGGACTTTCTGGTGATCTGCACCAACACCATGCACCGTATGGCCGATGCGGTGTCTGCGGCTGTCGCCATTCCGCTGTTGCACATCGCCGACCCGACGGCCGAGAAGATCAAGGCGCTCCGCCTCAGCCGCGTCGGCCTCCTGGGCACGGCCTTCACCATGGAGCAGGATTTCTACAAAGGGCGGCTGATCGAACGGCATGGGCTGGACGTAATCGTCCCCGACGAGACCGATCGGAAGACCGTGCACGACATCATCTACAAGGAGCTGGTCGTCGGCCGTGTCGAGGACGCGTCGCGCGACGCCTACAGGCAGGTCATTCAACGGCTTGTGGACCGCGGTGCGCAAGCGATCATCATGGGCTGCACCGAGATCATGCTGTTGATCTCTCAAGCCGACAGCCCGGTTCCGGTCTTCGATACGACCGAGCTTCACGCACTTGCGGCCGTCGATCTCGCGCTTGCCTGAGACCGGACGGAACCATCGGCCATGGGCATTGCCCGGGGAGGCAGGGTCGGCTTGCCACGACCGGTCATCCGGCCGTAGCCCGTCGAAAGGTTCAATGGCCGGTAACGTCAACCGTTGCGGAAGGTGTAGCCATAGCCGTTGAGTGCCGGGGCGCCGCCGAGATGGGCGTAACGTACCTTTGATTCCTCGGGGAAATACCCCTTGCGAACGAGACGACAGTCTTTGCCGAAGCGTTGTCGCCGTCGATCAGCAGTGCCAGTGTTGCGGAAATCGCAAGAAGTGGTGGCCGCAGCGCGGTTGCCGCCATCGCCTATCGCACCGCGACGAAGATCGTCAACGAGCGCGATGGCATCGTGCATGACTTCACGCAGAAGCGAGGCGTCGAGCATTCCAAGATCGTTCTTCCCGATGGTGTGGAAGCCTTTTGGGCATTAGACTGATCGACGCTCTGGAATGCAGTGGAGCGCGCCGAGGTTCGTAAGGATGCGCGGGTTGCGCGCGAGTTCGAGATAGCGCTTCCGCATGAGATGAGCGTGGCCGATCGTTTGGCACTCACCCGCGACTTTGCGCGGGATCTGGCAAACCGCTATGGCGCCGCGGTGGATTTCTACATTCACCAGCCGCAAGGCGAAAGTGATATCCGGAATTTTCACGCGCATGTGGTGATGACGACGCGGGTAGTGAGCGAGCAGGGCTTGGCGAAAAGACGCTGATCGAGCGTGAAAACAAGTGGCTGTTGAACAACGACCAGCCGACTTCGCACATGCAGCTTCGCGACATTCGGCAACTGTGGGAGCATCACACAAACCGGCATCTCGTACGGCTTGGACTTGATGTTCGGGTCGACCACCGCTCGCACCTGGAGCGTGGGCTCGAGATCGAGCCGACCGAGCATATGGGTGTCGATGCATCGCAGATGGATCGGCGCGGCTTGGACGTGTCGCGTGAACGGATTGACCGAAAGGCGGCGCGATCCAATGCTGACCTGATCCGCGAGAAACCCGAGCAGGTTCTGTCGATCATCACCGGCGAGACGAGTGTGTTCGATCGCCATGATGTCGTTCGTGCGCTGCATCGTTACATCGACGATGTCGACGGGTTTAGCAATGCCTTTGCCGCTGTCATGGCGTCGCCGGCACCGGTCGAGTTGAAGCCTGAAACCGATCAAGAATTGGCGCGGTATTCGACGCGCGAGATGGTGGAGATCGAGCGTGCCATGGCCGCGAGCGCGGAGCGCATGAGCCAGTCATTGCGCCACGGTGTTCATCGCCAGCACGTCGATCGGGGTGAGTTCAGAGTTGGCTTGGTCTATAATGTGGCAGGCCTAATCAAACAGGTGGTCCCATCTGCTGTCTGATCGTTCGACCAATTATGCCACCCGAGCCAAAGGCAGCGGGTAGCCAGCAAGGGCCGAGAATTTCCGCGCCAGGTCAGAGGCCATCGTCGGATCAACGTGCATCTCGCCAAGGAACGAGATCTGAGGCTTCTCGTCTACTTCGGAAAAGAAGGAAAATGCCGAGAGGGCAAAAGAGAGGGCGCTCGCGGGATCGGAAATCTTGGATGCCAACTGCTCAGCCGAAAGGGTCGTCCCATAAGGTGCGTTGACAGTCGATAGAACCTTTACTGCAACGATCGACATCTCGCTGAACCAATGACCTTCTGAGTTCCATGTATTGCGACGACGTCGTCGAAACAAGGATCGGCTTCCCAAGGGTAATAGGGAGCTCTTCGCAAGCAACGAAGGTCTGTCTGCAACGTTTAAAGTCGGCGCGAGGCTAAAGTTTAGAACCGCGCAACGATTAGGCTATACGATCAACCGCGCTGCCCGTCCGTGTTTGCGCTCCGCATCATTGTAGTAGCGAGCCGCCTGTGTCACGGATTTATGCAGCGACTGCTGCATTGCTTCGGGTAGGGGGATGCCACGGTTGGCTGCTTCGGTCAGGTAGCCTGATCGCAACCCATGCGCGGAAAACAGGGCCGGATCGAGCCCGGCCTGCTTGCAACGGCTTTTCAGGATGAGGTTGACCGACTGCGGCGTGAGCGCGCGCCGATCGATGTTTCCCCATTGGTCGATGCGCCGAAATACCGGTCCTTCGTTGACGCTGGCCTCACCAAGCCAGCCCTTCAGCGCAATTACCGGCCGTCCGATGAGCAGCACATGTTCGTCGTCGTCACTCGTCGTCGTCTTGGTGCGGCCGAGACGGATCGAAAGGCACGGGAGGAGAGGGGAGCCAGGATCCAACGGATCGGCCTGCACAGGGTCCTCGTCGGTCAGATCCTCGACACGCAAAGCCGCCACTTCTGATCGGCGACGGCCGCCGGAGGCAAAAGCGATCAGAAGCAGCGCCCGATCGCGCAGGTCGATCGAGCGTTCGCCGGCACAGGCCTGCAGCAGCTTGGCCAGGACATCGCCGGTCACGGCCTTTTTGCTCTTTCGTTGCCGCGGACGAGCGCTGGCGCGAACGGCAAGGCGCAGAGCGGACTTGAGCGAAGGGCCATCAAAGGTCCCAGTGAGGCCGCGCCAACGGGTCAGGATCGACCAGCTCGTCAACCGGCGCCGCACCGTGTCGGGGGCGTGCGGGCCCTTGGCCCGAAGCAGCCGACGGGCGCGCAGGCCCTCTTCCACTTCCGCCGGCATGCCGTGGCTGGGATCGTCGGCGCGTTTGACCGGGTCCCAAAGGTGGTGGGCGACGAATTTCAGCAGCAGGCTTTCGGGTGCGGGCCAGGGGAGGGGACTGCCGGTCGCGAGCTGGCACCAGGTCTCGAGGTAGCCGAGATCGGAGGCAAGCGCGCGTAGCGTATTGCCGCCCATGCCTTCGCTGGCCAGATGCTTGAGCGTCGCGACGTCGTCGTCGGTGAGGAGCGCAGCGAGCTGATCGCGCCTATCGAAGGACAGGATGGCGTCGAGCGCGTCGAGTTCTTCGGCGCGGCCGTCAATGGATGTCGATGACACGACAGTCATCGCGGCAGCTCGCTTGCGGCGGTTAGCCCTGCATCAGTAAGTGTCTCTGCGAATTCGTCTGAGGGAGTATCATCGTTCGCCCCCGGGAAGGAGGTGAGCTGAGCTACGAGCCGTCCGCCCCGGCACACATAGATTTCGTCCTGCTGGAGCGCCAAATCGATCAGCTCCTCCAGCCGTTCTGCCGCCTCCTCGACCTCGATCAAAATCTTCATGCGCTTGCCTACCAAACCCGCTCATGCAGCACTGCATCGAAAGCGCCGTCGACGGAAACAAACGTGCTATGTTCCAGCCGCGTCTGGGCGGCAAGAAGTCGGTCCCACGGGTCGCGGTGGTCCCAGTCGAAGCTTGCGGCCAGCTCGGCATGCAGATCAGTGATGGCGAGGGTCTGCAAGCCGCTGGCTGTGACTGCGGCGCGCAACTCCTGTGGCTTCAGATCAAGCTTTTTCAGCCGCATCTTGTTGTCGAGTTCGTAGAAGGAGACAGCGCTGACGAGGATGGTGTTGGCCTTGTCCTCGATCAGCGATCGCGCTCTCAGGGAGAGGCGGTCGCTGCCGATCGTCCACCAGTAGACGGCGTGGCTATCGAGTAGAACCTTCATTTGGAGGTGTCGCGGTTGCTGGATTTGCCCTGCCAGACGCCGACATCGTCGTTCCAGTCACCGGCGTCGATCGCGGTTTGTTCGGCGTCGACGTCGTCGAAAAGGTCGTCAGGCAGGCCACGCTGGCGCAAGAGCCCGAACGGGCGCTTGCCGCCGTCGGCCGGGCCGATACGGGCGTAGACTTCGTTGCCGCGCATAATGATGATTTCCTCGCCGTGGTTGGCGCGGTCGAGTACCTCGGCGAAATGTTTGCGGGCTTCGCTGATCTTGTACAGGGTCTGGGGCATCGCGATCTCCGGCTGTTTTGAGCGCTGAGAGAGAATATCATTGAGTCCGAATGCGTACAAGTTTATTGTACATATCACTATTGATACTTGAAACCTATCGATAGTGACAGCCTCAACTGGCGTGCATACCAAGTGAAGAACTCTAATTTCGAGATAGAGTTCTCTTAGCAAATCATTTACCATGATTTCAATGCCTTACGATCTCGCCAGATTGCCCATCCAGACCCTGCTGCGCCCCATCTCGGAGGCCGGTGTCGCGCTCGCCCGTCTCGACGAGCGCATCGCCCGCTCCACCGTCGGTGAAGGCTTTCTCGAACGCGCCCATTTTGCCGATGCCTGTGCCTCGTTGTGGATCGACGGCGAGCTCGTGCATCTCGAGGACCTGGTGCTGCACGACGCCGGTCACGACATCCGCACCCCGACGCACGAGCTGACGATCGCACGTGACGTGTTGCGCAGCCGCCGGCGGATCGCCGCGCACCCGCCCGGCTGGGCGCTCACCCCCGACGGCCTCCGCAGCCTGCGCGGGCACAACGTCGTTGCCGACGCGCCTGCACTCTCAGGTGACGAGGACGGTGTCATTGAACGTGAAAGGATCGGGGTGCCTCTCGATGCGGCCGGAGGAGGGGAGGGAGAGGATGACCGTGCCAGCTTACTCGACGCCGAGTTTGCCGCCATCGATGCGGTGCTGGCGCGTTCGGAAGCCGTGCTGAAGAGGGCGGCCGCACCAACAAGTCGGTCGCGGGACCGTGACCCCATGGTCTACGATCTCGACTGGGACGAGGACGCGCGGCTGGAGGAATGGCGCACCGTCCTGCGCCAGGCGGATTTTCTGCCGCCGGTGCTGCAGGCCGTTGTTGCCCTCGATGCCTGGAACACGCTCGACGTGCTGCAGCACGCGCCCTGGCTCGGCCGGCATCTCGCCGCCTCGATCCTGCGACAGGCCGGCGTTACCACCGGCGCGCATTTCGCCGCCATCAATCTCGGCCTGAAAACCATCCCCGTCGATCGGCGCCGGCACCGCAGCCGCGAAGTCCGGTTGCTGGCCATTGCCGACGGGCTGATCGCGGCCGCCGAGATCGGGCTCAGGGAATATGACCGGCTGGCGCTCGCACGAAAAATGATGGAGCGCAAATTGTCGGGGAGACGGACATCTTCAAAGCTGCCGGAGCTCGTCGATCTCGTCATGGCGATGCCGCTCGTTCATGCCGGCACGGTCACGAAAACGCTCGGGGTCACGCCGCAGGCGGCGCGGCGGATCGTGACGGAGCTAGGGCTCAGGGAGATGACGGGCAGGGGGAGGTTTCGGGCGTGGAGCGTGTTGTGATGGAGGCGCGACCTTTTCAAGCCAGACTACCTTTGGCTAGCCGGGACCAGCTATAAGATCATAAGCAAAGCCGTGCTCCGCTAGCACCTGAGTGGTTTCGTAAGGCACGCCAATCCCGCTGATCCGACCGGTTTCAGCGATCAGATGCAGGTTTTTTCGGGGGCGAGAGGCAACAACATAGAGCAGTTTGCTGGCGCTCTCTGCCGCGTTCGGATCTGAGAAGTGCGGAACCATTCCCTCAAGCAGAGCAAAAGCAATCACTGTATCGAACTCTGCTCCCTTCACGCCATGAATTGTCGAAACTGTTATGCCGGCTCGGGTTGCGAACACACGTCTGAACATGGCAACGCTCGATACGCCTTGAACGCCGGCATCCTCCAGTCGCTGGATTTGAACCCGGGACCGTTCAAAAAACGCGACGTGGTGCTCCTGGAGCGGTGGGAAAAGATCGATCTCAATGTCGATAGCCAACAGCAGTTCCGCGAAGAACAACTCCAAATACTCCAGCCCGTCGTCCACAGCGATATCGATGCTATTGCAATGGCGCAGCAGGTCACGCGGCGAGATCTTTGAGACGTCGACACCCGCGGTCCTGAAGTGATCCAAAATCTCCCTAGCCCATCGCGTGCGCCGGACGAAGAGCTGTGGATCTGGACGAGTCAGGGCGAGACGCGAGACCTTGAACCAGATGTTGTCCTGGTCACGAGAGAACGGCGCCATGCCAGGGCCATCGAAGCTATACTCAGGAAGTGCTGCAACAAGGCGCCTCGTGACGGCAGCCAGCTGGATCCACTGCGGTCCAACCACGCAGATTTCGTGAGGGGGAATGCCAAGCGTCTCGATATTGTAACGGATGAGCCGGACGATTTCGTCGTCCAGCTCCTGCTGATTGGTCTCCTGATTGAACGAGACCACGCTCGGATATTCTTTGTCTGGACCGACCGCTTCGATGACCGCTGGGACGACGCAATAATTTGAAAAGTAGTCGACGATCCTGTCCGAGGAGCGGTAGTTGCTCGAAAGGCTTTTATCGGCAAGTGCAATGCCTGCCAGAGCGGCGAAGTCCACGCGGCTCATGGCGAAGCCGCCTAGAGATCCGTAGATGGCCTGATTGGGATCGCCAACGATGAACGTGTTTGTATTCCCAGCTGACGCGTTGAGTATCGCAGCGACGATCGCGTACTGGATCTCCTTTGTATCCTGATACTCGTCAATCAAGATGTATTTGAACAGCTTGCCGAGCAGGAGGGAAATAGAGGGTTGGGCGATGATGAGGTCGTAAGCGCAACCCAAAATCATCTCAAAATCAATCAGCCGGTTCTCTTCCAGATGTTGCCAGTATCCGTTCAACACGGAAAGGGCAGCCAAGCGCCTGTTCGGGTTTGCATTCTCCAGCTGGCACCCGGCTGTCGAGTAATAATATCTGCAATCGAATGCCCGAACTTGATACGGTGACTGATGGCAAAGTTGGTCCAGAATTGCTTCGGTTTCATGCTGGTCCACCACGCGAAACCCGTTCTGCAGTTTCTCGTGATAGACGGAGTAAGGCCGCAAGATCCAGTCAAGGCAAAACGAGTGGATTGTACCGATCCAGAGCCGGTCCGTTGCCACGCCCAACCGCGCGATCCGCTCGGAGATTTCCTCGGCGGCGCGGTGCGTGTAGGTGATGGCAATGACCCAATGGCGTTCGCTCTCGAGCTTGGATAACTCTAATGCGATTTTATAGGTCAATGCTCTGGTCTTGCCGCTCCCGGGGCAGGCGGCAAGGTATAGGCTTCCGTCGTGCTCGATTGCGTCAACCTGCTCTTCGTTGAGGTCGCCGTCTTCCCAGACAAACACCATCAAGCGTGTCCCAGAACATCGATGATGACGTCACCCGCCATCGCGCCGATAATCGCTTCTCGAAGTGGTTCTATCTGCAAATCGCCAGCGCGGAATGCTTCCACCTGGGCACGCAACGCCAGAACCTGCGCCTCTGAAATAACGGCCGGATCCGTGTGAAATTTTAGCCGGTGATCAATCATGTTCGCCAGTACTCGCCGGCTCAGGGGTTTGTGTGCGGTAAAAATCGCTTCAATCAGGTAGCTGGGGATTCGCGTTGTTCCTGTCACCAGCTTGGCAACCTGAATTGCCAGCCAACCCTTCTTGGCGTAGCTCGCCATTGCGAGGATCCGCTTTCCGTAGGTTGCCACATCGCCGGACCGCAGCTCCGCGGTCGCAGCAACAATGGTTGCGGCGTCGCTGTAGACGGAGTTGAGCACCGAAACTGTCAGCTCGACATTCCCGGCCGCAACGAAGTCAACTTCGAACGTACGCGGCGCGTAGTGAACCGAAATCCAGTCGTTTCCATCCTTGAAGGCCGTCAATCGAGTGCGTCGTGCGACGCCAGCTTCCTGCGAGCCGAGCGCCTTCTCTTTGGCTTTTTTCAACGCATCAGGATCGTCCGGATGCGGGTCAGTGTTGAAAAAGGTGGCGTCCAAATCGGTCACGATTGCGCAACGTCGACGAATGCGATCATCGTGAAACAAGACTGCGACGTTTTCGAAGCCAGTGCTGCGGATGTTGATCAGACTGATGCCCAGTTCGTCGAGGCTCACACCCAGCACCTCTTTAACCAGCACCGGCACGAGGATTTCTTCGGCGTCGCCCTCAACTAGAATCACGCTTTTCGCGAACAGTAGATTGCTGCGGACGGCGTCGAGATAGCGCTGAATGCTACGGATTTTTGGTTCTTCCAGGCCAGCACTCGGCTGGAACGCTTCGCAGCGCGGACCGCTCCGGCCCAAGATGTTGACATTCTCAATGTTGCTAACTTCGGAAATTTGGGTTGAGTGCGTGGAGTATATCACCTGGGTGTCGGGGTAGCTCAATCGGTCGAAAAGGGTCTTCTGAATATGTGTGTGAATGTGCGCCTCGGGTTCCTCAATGACTAGGAAGTTAGCGCAGGCCTGCTTTGCTTTCTGATACTTGAACTCGAGAAGCTTGAGGGTGAGAAATATGAGGTTGGCGCCGCCGAGACTCAGCTCGTTGATGGCTCCCTCGTATTGATCATCCGTCTCGCCAACAAACAATTTTAGGGATTGGAAAAGCCGATCAGCTTCACCCGGGACAGCCGATCGCACTGCGAGGCTCGCTGGCGAATAAGTTTCGCCGGCAGCATCCCGGATCGTTTGGCGAATGTCGGCCCGGATTTCTCCGACGTCGGGAATTGCTTCGATCTCGCTGTTCAGTTCGTTCACCCGGTCAGTGATCGGGGCAAGCACTGCCGGATCCAGATCCCCACTTTTGCTGCGGAGGAGCGTCAAAAGGGGATTTGTTCTCTGTCCCTGGAACTCACTGACTACGTCACGAAGGGCTTGAATGAAGGTGAAGCAAACCTCCTTGCTGACCGACATTATGCCTGGAACCCGTGCTCCTAGGGCCGCTGGATGAAGCTCTGCCGGAAACTGCACGGTCTCGAAATTTCCGACGAGTTCCTGGTACACGGTGGGATCAGAAAAGTCCGCGGTGCTTTTGCCGGTGAAAACGGTTTCGTAGTCGTTCAACGTGACCGCATTCAAGATCGCAGCCAAACCCGCGTGATCGTCTTCATCGAGTTGCGCCAAACGCGTCCGGATCGCGGCATTCGGTCGGAAAATGAGATTGTAGGTTGCCCGAGCAATCGCTTCGTCTTCGATCACTCCGGTCCCATGTAGGAAAAGTGCTTGTACGGCTTCGTCCTGAGACACCTCCGCAAATTCTATGCTGATGATGATCCAATGACCGCGCCAGTTGCCAATCCCGCGATGAAAATCGCTTTCCTCCATGCGATACGCCCAGCGAAGGAAATCGTCGTCCAGCATCAGACGCATCGCGCGGAAGAGATTGGTCTTGCCCGATCCGTTTTCACCGATGACGGTGTTAATGCCCTTGTTGAAACGAAAACTTGCGCGCTCGAAATTTCGATAATTTACAAGCTGAACGCGGGAAATATGCATGAGGCACCGTTCGTGAATCGCAGATAAGGAAATGTACACGTAAAGCTGGACTGTTGCATCGACTTTGGGCCCGCCTCCGGTTGGAGGCCGCGGAAAACATGTTCAAGCCCATATAAGTTTTTCAAAAGGTTAGGTTGCCCCGAGACTTCGCCGGTGCTTCGGCGGGGTATCTCTGACCGCAACTGGTGGAGGCAGCGTACTCAGGACGCTGCCTCCACCATGAGGCTCCTGTCCGGCCTTCATGGCGTTGCAGATTGCATCAAAGCCCTGCTTGCGGACGGTCTCGTCCGGCATCAGCTAACGGCTGACAATAGCGGCAGTGAGGGCACCGTCGGGAGAGCGACCACCCAAGGCATGCAGGAGCGCGCGTTTTCGGGCATTCCAGCGTGCTACTTATCTCGTTGAAATCGTCGGTGACGTCTCGCAAACTTCAACGGGCCGTTGTAGTCGTTGGGGTACGAGAGGGGCCTTGATGCGGCGCGTTCGAATCCTTCAAATCGGTGACATCCACTACCCGGATTGACGGCTCCACCAAGTAATCTGGACGCGAGGATAGGCGCAATGCGTGACATCGCCGATGCAGTGAAGGTTGGAGAGCGCAATCGCGATACGATGATGCTTGTTCGCAATTATTGCGCCCATGCGCGCGTCGAGAGGTTCGGCGGGATCGGGATGCTTGTGCAGGTTACCGGCCTTCCCATAGGCCACCATGGTATGCGCTGTGATTTCGCGCCCGAAGGCGGCATGTCGAGCTGGGATTTGAGAGACGCCGTTATCGATTTCTACGACCGCAACTGCGAAAACTGTGCCCATCGCAAACCCATCGGACTGCCCAATCTTCTCGAAATCATTGCCGAGCGTGATCGCGAAAGGACAAGGCGCGAAGCCGAGGTAAAGGCCGATGAGCAGGCGTCGGCGACGGCCCTTGCTGAGCGCGATGCAGTGCGTGCAGCGTTGTTACCGAGGCTCGGACCGGTTGGGCGCACCTTGCTCGAAGACATCGGCGCGTTCGACGCAGACCGCTCATCTGATAATTGCGAGCGTGTGACGCAGAGCGCGCGCCTCGCACCGGAGTACTTTTCTCCGGAACTCGTCGAGTATGTGTTTGCGCTTGCGAGCGCTCAACGATGGTTTGCCGAGCCCGCGCTCACCATACTCGCCGCGGTGGGAGCCGACGACACGTTGATTGTCAAACTGGCGATCTCGATTCTACAGCCCGGCTATCCGTCGCAAGTCGCAATTGAAAAGCTGCTGGCGCGGCTCAACGCCATCCCCGCTGGTTCGGTCGCTAATATTCTGAGTGCCGCCATCGATCTCGCGAGCCCTGATGACCGGGACTTTATTTATGGCGACGGCGAGCGGCGGCTCGCCGGCAATGCCGCTTTTCTGGAAGCCTTGTGGCTCCAATTTCCCGACGAGGTCATCGCCGTCATCGAAAAAATGCTGCTCGGCGGCAAACGGTCCGCCCTCGAGCGTGCGGGTCGAGGTCTCCACGTATTGCAGGCATCCGATCCGAACGCCGCAAAACCAATCCTGCGCACTCTGGTGTCGGTTTATGTGCGTGCGCCAAGTCTTGTGTCAGATCTGAGAGAAGGCGAAGATCGGCTACCAGATCTCGCTGCTGCATTGAACAGCGCCTTTGATGCCGCGCCCCAAGAAGTGGACGCTCTGCTGCAGTCGTTGCAGATGGGCGCCCCTGCGCCCCAACGCGTTCGTATCGCGAAGGCATATGCGCACGCCGTGGACGTCGGATATAATGATCCACCAATTGCCGCGACATCGTTGCGACATTCCTTGGCACTGCGGCGGCTCGTATGGATCCCCACTGTCGAGCGCGACGACAGGGTCCTGGACGAGGTGACTTCGGCCTTTCGCTCTGGCCCGAAAGGGCTGGAAAATATCATCCGTGACCAACTCGATGCGTTCATCGGCGCCTTGTTCCTGCTTGACGATCGGCTCACCGAACTCGATGCCGTCATGAATGAACCGGCCGAGAACACTATCGCGGCGATGGAGCGAAACAGCCGACGGATGGTGGTCCGCGGCCTCATGGTACAGTTTGTGGAATGGGCGAGCGAGGCGGCTGCCGGGAATGAGCCAGCGGTGGCTAAGATCATCGGAACCTTCGACACCATTCCCGACGGAAGAGACAATCTTCGCGGCGTGCTCCTCGGGGCGACAAAAGAATTGTCGCATGATTTGAACGGGCTGAAGCAATTGCTGCCCCACCTTTACTCAGCCCTCGTCGGACCATCTGCCATCGTTCGATCGTACGCTGCGACAGCGGTCGGCGAGCTGTCTTATCGAAGCCGGGAGAACATTCCCGATCTCCTATTCGAAGCGTTCGGGGCTCTGTTGTGGGATCAATATGTGGTGGTCCACAAATCGACCGTTGCAGCATTTCATCGCTCGATCATTCCAGAACCGTATCGGATCAATGCAGCGCAGGCTATTCTGAACCTCATTCGCTATTACCGCATGCAGTCGAGCGAGGACCATTTTCTGACGGAATGCGTGAGCATTCTAGCCGGTATGGCCGACCTTTTTGGCCAGTCCAACGGTACGATAAGGTGTTACCTCATTGAGGTCGCAATGGGCATCGACCCGATCTTCCTGAGGTCGGGCATCCTGTCTTTGTCGCACAGCCTCGGAACGGATCCGGAATTCGCCAAGCTTGCCGCCCGCATGATCCCGCATCTGGTGGACCGCTACAATCAATCCGACAGGGCGCTTGATCTCATTCGGCGGATTGCGCCTCAGGGGGTGAAGGCCCACGCCCAGACCTTGCACGACACCGCTGTCCAAGTCGTAGACGCCGATCTGCAAACGTCGTTGGGGATCGTCGAGGCTTTCTCGCTCGCCGGAATGTCGAAGGAGGCCGACGACCTTGTCACTGCACTGTTGGATCGCAACGGCAATACCGTGCGGGTACGCCGTCGCCGCACTTTGTTGCAATGGCCGCAATTTGCCCTTCGGTTTGAGGCGGCAGTCACGGCGCGAGACGCAGAGGCGATCTCAGCGGCGAGCGGTGCCTGGAGAAACGCAGCCGCAACGGATGCACAAGATGAGGAGGATGAGCATGAACGTCGTGCTCGCTCAAGCCTACCCTTCTAGGATCGCCGCTATCGAGTCGATCATCGCCCATCCGACCTATGCCGGTGGGACGGAATTGCGCGCACGGGCCCAGGAAGTCGCCTCCGCATCTCAGCTGTTTGGGAAAGCTGCAATCGCGAAAGATTGGCGGTCCTTCGCCAGCGCCCTGGAAATCTTGAGTTTGCTCGCCGACTGGAGTGAAGCGGTGCACACGGCGGCGATTGACGCCGATCGCTTCTTGCGTGCCGCTCGACTTCGCTACCGCAAATTCGCGGTCGATTCTGCTCACACGGACTATGGTTTGGCGCTTGCCGCCGCGCTTGCACCTTTGGACGGCGATCTCGACGTCGATGCGATGCCGTCACTGCGTGATGCGATAGCGGGGTTGGAGATGCCGGTGGGAATAATTGGCATCGAGGACAGAAGTTATTATGGATCGCGTGTCGCCGAGGACACGCCCGTCAAACCGGAAGACATCGCCGTTGCATTTCTGGAGTTTGCGATCGATGGAAAAGCCGCCGAGACGTTTCACAGTCTCCGTGGGGGAGAGGTGCACGATCTCGATCTGACCATTCGGGTGTCGCGGTGGCCCGACGACGCTGAGCGCCTGGTGATTGCGCCAGTCTCAATCGAGCCGCCAAGCACCTGGGATTTTCCGACTTTTGAATTTCTCCGTCCTGGCGGACAACCACCATTCGTATTCCAGCGGCAAGGCAGGATGGCGCTGCACGCTTCCCAAGGGTTCAATGCCCGACCACTTGAATTCCGTTACGCCGCCGAGTTTCAGCCGCGGCCGAACCGCGAGGAATCGGTTGTCGTTGCCGGGCAACGGACTCTACGTCTTGATGGGACTGACACGTCGCGTCACCCCCTTACAGGCTACGGAGAAGTTGACGCGAAAATTATCAAGCTGCGCGAGCGTCTAAGATTGGAGCCTCTGATTTCAGAGACGGATATTCGCGACCTTCTCGCTTTGCTCACTCCGGTCGGCAATCTTATGGGACAGGCGGTACAGGACAAACGGTATCCCGATCCAATCGACGAGGCCGCGTTTCAAGCCGACTTCCAACAATTTTTACGATCGAACGCTGCGATCGGGAGTGAGCTGGAGGTCCAAGGCCACGTGACTGGAGGCAGGGTTGATCTGACATTCCGCGGAATAAGGATCGAACTGAAGTCCGAGCGGACCCGCCGCCTTTTGCCAGACGATTGCCAAAAATTCGCCCCGCAGGCAGCAAGTTATGCTGTAGGGAGCGGCCGTCGTGTTGCCCTCTTATGTGTGCTCGATTCGAGCCCGAAGTCGCAACCACCATTTCCTGTAGCCGACGGGTTGACGATCATTCCGGTCGATACGGGCACGAGCCCTGTATATGTTGTGAGTTGCTTGCTTCAGGGGGGGCTGGCAAAACCCAGTGACCTGTCGCGATGAGCGACAGTGGCGTCAATTCGTCCGAGCTCAAAAGTCGGAAGCGAGATCCGTCGCCATAGCCAGGTGATTTGGTCCCGTGACACAGGTGGTCACGGCCTATGCAGGCTCGATCGGACGAGATCGATCTCGTTCCTCTTGCCAGGTGCAGGCGCAAATCCGGCAATGCCGACACGCTCGCTCAAGCCTCGACAATGCTGCCGATCTGTCCGCGTACCGTGTCGATCTCGATGATGAATGTCTCGTCGAAAAGTTCCGGATACTGACGACAGAAGTCATTGTGATAGAGCGCGACCCATTCGTATTTGCTCCAGATGCGCGGGCTATGCCGGAAGCGCTGAAGTTCTTCGGTGACAACGTCGCGGTGCGTTCGAACAGCTTCGTCGTCGACGAGGGGTGAGTCATAACTCTCATCGATGATCGTCGAGCGCAGGTAATCGATGAACCATTGCCCGTCGCGATCCCTCTTCAGCACACGGTTTTGCGGCGCGTGGCCGGCATTTCCGTAGTAGGCGAGGTGCTCGACGACGAGTGTCTTGGCGCTTTCGGTCAGCACCATCCGCGGGTCACGCGCCAACTCCGATTCACCCGTATAGGCCTCCAGCAGCGCCGGCCCGTAAACCGCGAGGTCATCGACGTAGGCTTCACCGACGGCGACCCCGCCCCGGATGAAAAACCCCCTGAGAACCATCTGCAACTGAAACCGGGCGACACGCTCGAACACCATGCCCGACTCCATCTCGCCGTCGTCCTGGATCGGAAAACCCAGGGCGATGTTGTCCGTGAAGGACGTCAACGCATGGAAGTCGCGATCGAACCAGCCGGCCTCATCGGCGGGGCCTTCGAGGATCTGCCTACCGTCGCGCAACAGCCGATGGAATTCCTGGATGCGAGAATGATCGTTGGCTTTAAGGATTTCCTTAAAGCCCAGAATGTCCAGGAAACAGAGCCACGAGTCCTGCAGAACCGCTGCACCGTCGTCCTGAAGGTAGGGATTCGCCACCGATAAATCTCCGCGATCGAGCTGCCGGACGGCAGTCTGTTGTTTCAACTGATATAACATTGGGTAGCACCGCAATCGCCATGCTGAAATTGCAGACCCGACGTGCGCCGCGGCCCGATCTCGGATCCCTCCATCAACCGTTAACCACCGCTGCCTTTCCGCAGCCGGTGTTCCTAGCCTGGCGCGGCATCAAGACGATGGTTATCGAGAAACACCGTTGCAGTGCCCTTCATCCGCGGGCGACGGGCTTCCACATGCAGTGCATGGTCGTCTCCTCCATCGGCTCGGCATATGGTGCCGGTCAATCCTACAGCCGCTCCGTGACCGAGGCCAGCGATCACCACCAAGCTTGCCAACGACTTCCGCGACGAAGACCTCGACGGTCCGGTCGGCCTCGACAGCCGTGCGCAGCGCAAGCGTGAGTTTGCCGCCGACGTGGGCCTGCAGGCCCACGTCCTTCGGATGGCCGACGAAGGTGCGGTTTCTGCCCTTGAAGAGATCACCGGCGAGATTTGGAAGCCGTACAGCGCGTAGGCGCGGCAGCACCGTTGGCCTCCATCGACCGAAAGCCAGCCTCGATGCAGATGTCCGACTTCGATTGAAGGCGGTGGAAGGCACCTTGAACTTGAAGGCCGGCGCCACGCCGGCCTTTCTGGTGTCGCGCGGCACTTTCTCCGATCGCGATCCGTCCCGGATCGTGGTCTAGTGCGAAAGCAGAATTGGTCCGGCGCAACGGCAAGCGATCCTCCACTGTCGTTGGGGCAAGCGGCATAATTCTTGACTGGACTGATCGATGCGGACTGGGTGCGCTGTTTCCGCCTACGCACTGATCGACCGACGTGACGGACCGCGACCGGTTCGGCCTTGCGCTTCGGCTCGCTTCTACCTGAGTTGAGGCTCAGCCAACAGTTGGTCCACAATCGGCGAGAGCAGTTCTCTATCACGTAAAGATATTGTCGGCATTTTGCGTGCCTGAACCGGGACAATCAATGAATCGTCGAGATTAAATAGCCACAGACCGATATTGCCATATGCATGTTGGCTCAGCGCCATGCTCAGTTCGTCAAAACACCAAGGGCTTAGTGCATAGTGTTTGCTCCACAATACGGCGCAAATACTGCTTCTGAGCATCGCGTTTTCGATTGACGCAGGGACCATTTGATCTGGTCGGACTTCGTCGTCGCCAATGAGGGCCTCAATGCCCCGCAGACGTAGGGCGTTCGCAAAATCTTGTGCCACGCCAGCATCTTGGCTTGCACGACTTATGAAGATTGTCCGAGGTGTTCCCTTGGTAGAAAATGCACGGCTGACACGCCTCGCCTGCATCATATTAGCGATACGGATCGTCTGCTCGACGCCTATGTCCTCTGCAAAGAATGAGACGTCAATGTCCGGGTTCAGCCGCGCCCAGTCTCGGCGTTGGTTTGCCCTTTGCCCTGCGCCCCCGAGGAATGAAAATGGGATGATTGGGAGGCTCTTTGCCTCCGCCAGATGCAGCAGCGTATTGGCGGTCTTTGAAACCTTTCCGCCGAGCGCGACAACAGCATCGACCTTTTCCAGCGCTTGCAGTTGGGCGAGCAGCCACGCTTGAGACCACGACGAGCCGTCATTAACTTCCGGCCCTGGGTAGTTCCACTCTTGAACGATGAGATCGGGATGTCCGAGCATCTTCTTCAGCAGGCCTTTTTTCTTCTCCACTTCAGGATGCGACGGACTATGAAAGTGAATAACGCCTCGGACTTTCGCGTCCGCATATCCCATTGCCGCGTAGTAGTCCGCGGAATCTGGAAAGGGACTGCAGACGACCAAGTGAGCACCGGCTTCAGCAAGCGTTTTTCCAAGCTTCATGGATGCCCGGTGCAACCGAGGGGCCTCGGCGTCGGTGTCGTCGGTTTCTCCGGTCACGCCACCGATAACAAGAACAGACTTTACGGCAGATTGAAGAACGGCGAGTTGGGTCAGCTTCGCTGATTCGAGTTGGCGGCCCACGTCAGGTTCGAAAAGCCCGGCCTCCACGCTTGCGATAAACAGCGAAAGCGCGTTCTCCATTGATAACGCCCTGAACGCATTTTTGGCGATTTTTTCAATTTTGTCCTTCCGCTCATCTGCAAAGTCGGAAATGCCTCTTATGGCCACGACTCTTGGCGCCGGCGTACGAATGCTGCCAGCGTCGAAAATTCCAGCACTTTCCATTTCCATCGCCGCGATTTTGCGATCGACCTGTTTCTTCAGCCAAGTCAAGAACGCCTTGCCCTTACCAACTACTGGTCCGCTTGCAAGCTTCCTATCATCACCGACTAAAAGGTTGCATTCGCCGCGCAGTTGCACGCCGGCCTCGACCAGAGCGTCATCGATACTTTTTGCGATAGTCTCAGATCGCCGTTGTCGCGTCTGGTTCCTCCACGCTTCGAACTGTTTTCTCCGCGTGTGTCGGAACTTCTGCAGGCGGTCGAGCAAGCGCTGTGATGATTGGAAATGGTTCCCGGATGTATCGAGGCTCCAGGTCCTTTTCTCTCCCACGGAGGCGGAATTCGCGAGATACTCGTTCACACTATCCGGCACGAACACATCGCCCGGCTCAAGATCATTGGACAAAGAACCGGCGATGCCGATCACAACGATGTCGGAAGGCTTGAGTTTCTCAATAGCCACAGATGCGATATTGGCCGATCGTGTGTTTCCCATCTTGCCGGCCGCCACGACGGCTACGCTATACCGCTTTCCGGCTTCGGTAGATTGGATGCTCCCCGAAAACCAAGTGAGTGCGACGTCCTCGAGCTCTTGAGCAGTGAATCCGTCGCCTAGAAAAGCGATTACCGTGTCGAGCTCTTCTGCGAGTGCCACGTACAGCAGGATGTCTATGGTTTGCTCAGTGCTACTACTTTCTTGATTATCCCGCATATTCGTAGCAGACCCCGTCGCGATTGCGCTGCAAGCAAACATTTTGGTGCATCATGGCGGGTAAGCTATTGTGCGGCAACATAATTCGTCACTTTGAGCGGTCGGCCTCTCGATAGTCTGTTCGAAACGCAAGCTGCTTCCAAGCTACGTAGCCTGGTGGGAGTGGACACTCAGCCAGCCAATCGAACCTCTTCCTACGCTGCCGGCCAGCGCGGTCTCGAAGTGGCATGTCTGACCGGAAAACGCCTCACGGGCTCGCCTCGATCGTCCTCCCGCAACGGCGGGCTCGTTTTCTTCCCCTCGCGACTCAAGCGTCGCAGCCAACGCTTCGATTAAATCAAGCGATCGGGTTTTCAATCGCTCAGCGAACCAACGCGCGGGTCGATGGTTCGAATCCTTTCAAGACCTCGGCCTTTTTGCTCGAGATTCCGGCATAGAACCGTCTCAGCACCCGAGAGAGTTCTCCGGCGCACGCGCTGTGGCCGCTGGGATCTCAGCCGGTTAGTAATGGTGACTTTGCCAACTAAATGTCCACGACAGCGTACAACTCGGCGCCACAGGCCATGGCTGAGAGGCGAGATGCCAAGAGCAGGGTGCTCAGCTGCTTCATCCGAAGCAGCCTGTTACTGCCGTTCGTGAGGGCTTCACAGGCTGTGACTTCGGACTGCGTCAGCCGAGGCTGAACTACCATAGCGACTTTCTTGTAACGATCAGGAAGCTGCTCAATGGCCTTGATGAAGTCGTCGCGGTTCTTCTGCCGGACGCCATCTTTCCAGACCGCCGAGCCGATCTTCTTGCCCTTACCCTTGGTCAACTCCGTCCCCAAGGGGCGGCGCTCGAGGTGGCGCAGGTTTTTGACGGCTTGCGAAACGACAATCTCGAAATCAGAGACCGAGGCCTGGCGATTGACCTTGGCGCTGCCGGAGGCCTTCACATGAACCAGTGTGACGACCTTCTTCGTGGGATCAAGGTGGATAAAGTCGGCCAGTTCCATCGATCCATCGTCGCACGCGAGCCAACCTGCCGGCCGTCCAGCGGCGTCAACGAACACTTTTTCCAAGACGAATGCGAACAGCGAGTTGTCACCGTTCACGCCGATCGCGCTCGCCAGCGACTGCCCTTTAACGAGGGCCGGCTTCTCCTTCTCCACATCGAAGCCTTGGAAAGACTGGAATGTCCAATCAAACGGCTGATCCGTGTACTGGCTAGAATAGCAACGACCCTGCGCAATCGCGTGACCGCTTTCGTAGTGGATCTTGACCATGTCCACATCGGTCAGCGCTCGTCGGCACTCTTGGTGGTCTACCGTGCTGGACGCCGCGGGGTTCTTCCAGGTCAATGCCAGCCCCACAACGCCGTCGGTAAAGGTCACCGCGATTTCCGCCTGCCCCAGAGCCACGCCCAGAAGGGTGCATTCGACCGTGAACGAAAGCCCCGAAGCCGCTCCTTTGGCAGGGGGAATTACTTCGAAGGTCGCGTCATAGGCCCATTTACGAGCGAAGGCGTAGTCGGCCGGGTCGACTACGTCTTCAGAGAGAAGATCCTTGGGTGTCACGCTGATCTCGTAGGCGTCCTGTACAGCCGATACATCGGTGATCTGCTGAGCCAGCATTGCAAAGCGCGGCGAGGCTGGTGCCGTTTGCGCGTGGAGGAAGACGCGCTCCATCGTTTCCACGAACTCGTCTAGAGACTTCTGGCGTCCAATCCAGATTCGTCCGCTGCTGGGAGCGGCGCCAATCGAGACCGGGCGATTTTTGGCGTCCGTTAGCCCCGGTACGCTCGGCCGACTCCTTACAGCCGAGAGGACGAAGGTCTGGTCGCCGAGGGGATCTAGGGCATGTTCCAGAGCCGATCCGGTCAGTGACTTGCTGTTAGGCTTGACCGCGGTTGGGGTGTGGACGCCGCTAAGATGCAGGACCGACGCCTCGTCGCCGACAAAGGATTCGATGATAGCGCGCGGTACGGGCCGGGCGAGTTTCAAGCCCTTCAAAATGCGGTCACGCATCGCGCCGTCCGAAGCATTCAAGGCCGCCCGCGCGCCTTGAACGGCGATGATGATGAATTGATGAGTTTTATCAGTTAGAGTATTCGCCGGGGCCCATGCTGGCGAACGCACTTCTTCATAGATAATAGTCCGAAGATAGAAGTCGCGCACCTGATCATCGCCGTCGCTGATCACACGACGAGCGACGCCGTCAGACCCTTTAATCTTCGCCCTCGCCGCCTTTCCGAGCCTATCACGCAGGACCGCGTCGGCGGATTTGTCGGAGCTGTCCAACAAGGCCGGCGCAAGAAAGGGGGTCAGTTTTTTGGTGTCTAACGTTGCTTTTGCCACGGCCATATTCCGTCTGGGCGACGCTTTTTGCATCGTCTTACTGCAAAGCCCGTAATCGCGCTGTAGTTGAGTGTCAAGGCCGAATACGCGCTCGGATTTTCTGGCGCGTGACGAGACGCAATTAACGAGATCCCCCTTGTTTACCTGGGGCTTGTCGGCGAACGAGTAATCGACGTGGTGCGGCGGAGGCTAGGGACCAAGTCACCGTAAAGCCATCAAGTCTGACGAGGAAGCTGCGCGGCCCGAATGACCGCAATCAAGGCGCAAACCTGTCGTCTCTGCACCACTGATGCCCGCTTGGGGTCGAAGGTGGCAGCGTCCTTCTAAGACAGCATATCGAGACCATGCTTTTGCACGATCGAGAGCAACTTCAGTGCGGGCCCGCTCGGCCGCTTCGCGCCGGTTTCCCACTTTTGCACCGTCGATGCACTGGTGTTCAGGTAACGCGCGAAGACTGGCTGACTGACATGATTGTCCTCGCGCAGCGCCTTGATCTCGCCCGGCGTCAACTCCTGCGGGATAGACAGGCAAGTCTCATTGAAGGTTTTCATCGTTTCTTTGTCGATGGTGCCTGCCGCGTACATGTCTTCGACGGCGCTATGGATCGCCTCAAAGGCATCGCTCTTGAACTTGCGCTTAGTCGTCATTGCAAATCTCCAGTAGGGCGCCGGCCCCGATTTCGGCATCAAGCTCGGCCTGTGTCTTGCGCCGATAGAGTTCGGCGAGCTTCCGGAAAGCCAAGAGCTCGTCGTCATCGATGTTGGCGCGGTCCCTCTTCGTGAACAGATAGGTGAACACCCAGTACCCACCAGCTTTTGCCAGAACGATCGAACGGTGCATGTTATCGTTGAGCCGCTTCTTGAACACGCCGCCACCGAGATCATCAGCCTGTCCGCGTGCGACTTGCTCGATCGCCTTGCAGAGGGCCTTGTCGGAGACCCGCGCTTTCTTCGCTGCCTTGGAAAACCACGCCGTTTTTGAAAGTCCGTTCTGACATCGCTTCATATAGCACTAGGTGCTACACCTATCAAGTTGTCGGGAAAATTGCGGAGAAGACTATGCTGCTTCCCATACCTGATTCAAAATCCTGGCAGCAAGCGCCGCCTTGTCCTGCGGCAAGAAGCGGCCGTAATGATTGGCAACCATCTCCGGTGTGTCCTGGATGGCGTAGCTTGCCTGCTCGTAGGAACCGGTTTGTTTCAGGATATGAGTGGCAAGGACATCTCGGACGTTGTGGGGACCATGCGGAAGCAAGCCCTTGATGGCGCCGCGACCGGTGTACGGGTTGTAGATGCCATAGCGTTGGATCGCCGTCCGCCAAGCCTCGTAGAAGGTCGTTTGGTCATAAGACGCGTCCTTGGTCTTGGTTTTGACGGTCTTGACGAAAAGGGTGCCGGGATCTTCGGCGCCAGCGAGCAGCACGGCACGATGACGCTCGATATACGCGTTCAGATGGGGATAGAGGTCCTGCAGGTTCGGAAGGATCAAGCGGAACGGTTTCGAGCCGAAGAATGACGAGTTCGCATTTTTGAAGGCGTTGGAGGGGATCAGAACTTCCCAACCGCCATCGCGCTCGCTCCAGCGGATCTCACCACGCTTCATGTCTTCAAGACGGCGCTCCGACGTCGGGAAATGTCCCCGCGGACAAACAAGCAGTTGCCTCAGGTTCTTCTGGCGCAGTCCGAGATGGAGGCCAAGGCGCAGCATGAGGAAGGATCGAACCGCTTCGGCCGCCGACCGCGGGTAGCGATCCTGATCCGGCATTCGCCTGATGATTTCGTCGGTGATCTTGCGATACTCGGCGAGCGGACTATCGGCCTCGAGCACGGACATGATCGGCTCGAAGGGGTCGCGGTGCACACGCGCGACACGCTGAATCTCCCTCGAGCGTTGCGATGCATGCTTGAAGACGATGTCACACGACGCATGCCAATCCTTTTGAGCCACAGCGATCTCCGCAGATGTCACCAGGCCGGGGATTGGTCTCGTATTCTGGACGAGCTCCGGATGTTGCCACATCCAACCCGTCTCGGGCCGAACCATGCCGAGAAGCACGCTCAACATGTCTTCTTCCCATTTGGTGTAGAAGCCACGGCGCTTCTCGCGCCACTGCAAATACCAATCCCAGATCCCGGGGAAGACAAGAAGGCCGAAGGTCAGTTGGCTGAGCGGCACACCATAGCCTTTGACAGCGCTCTTTGGTGAAGCTGCCAAGGCACCGAACATGAGGCCAAGGTGCTCGATCTTCTGGGCAGCCGTCTCCTCTCCCCAGACTCCATTACGCTGGAACCCGAGCGTCGTCAGGGTCGCGGTCTTGAAGCGTACGAGGTTTGCCATCTCCATCGCGAGCCGGGGAGGGGCATCAACAACGCCAGCAAGCAGATCCGGATCTTCGATCGCCGCATGATCGGATTCTCCACCCCATACAAGATCGCTCGATGCAAGCCGCGGCGAAAGCGTGCTTCCATAAGAGATACCAGGAAAGCGAATGGCATATCGCTGCCGGATCGCTGCCGCCTGGAAGCGCCGATAGTCGGTGGTGCCGGAGATGATCACGCGGCGTACCCAATCGATGATCTCTTCGCGCTTGCTGAAAGGCAGGCTATTGAAGTCATCCGGCAGGTGCCAGGCGAGCCGCCGCCGCTCTGCAGGGCTGACGTCACTCTCCAACTCAAGCCCGGACACTGATCGTGACTGATGCGGCAGCCGTTCTTTGAAGTATCCCACAGGGAGCCGGTAGCGTTTCTCAATGAGGGCGAGGATCTCGAAACTGTCCGTCGATCTTGGGACGCGTGTGCCGTTCGTCCAACTGAGCAGCGTCTTATTGTCGAAGGTCGAGTGGTCGCCGGCGACTGCGCGGTGAAGATGCCAGTACGTGTCACCGTGTCGGCGCATGTGGTAGTTCAGCGCTTCTTGGAAATCTGACGGATTTTCAGTCCAATCGAAGAGAGGCGCCGGATGCTCCTCGATCGCCCTTGGTGGAACACCTGGCTCTGCCCTCGGCCGCGTCGACGGTGTTGGTCGTGCTGCGCTCGACGTATTGCTTTGCTTCACAATAGGTTCGCGGGTCGCGCGGCGGGGGCTCTCGATCGGCGGCGTGGGCGTCGGCCGGTCGTGCTCGACAGGTCGTTCCTGATCGATCCAGCGGATGATCGCTTCGAGCCCGGATTGCAGGCCCTTCTTGAGCGCGGGGGTCATCTCGTCTTCCAAGCCGCAGGCATCAGAAACGGATCGCCAATCTATACGGCCCATCCGCATCGGCGGATACTTGCGGTAAAGGATCAAGCTGGAGAGATAGGGCTTGATGTTCTCAAGGGTCTGCCCGGAAACAAGTGGCGCTACGCGGACATCGCAGAAGTCGGAAATCTTGCGCTGAAAATGAAGTGATGAAGCAGATTGGGTTTTCATGAGATCCAGAATTCGTATCGCTGATCGGCACGGGTGCCGGGGCGTGGCCTGCTAAGGCCATGTGGTAAACGAACTCTAAATTCGACCCAGAGATGCGTGTGAAATCGTATCGGCAAACGCTCAGGCTGTGCTAAGCGTCAATGATGGGATTCGGGGTCTTCATTCATCGCTCAGATTCGATCTACGACGACAGCCCGGCAGAACAGTACCAGTTTCCAAGCCAATATCTTGGACGGGTGCGGGCCTGCCTTGGCGATTGGATTATCTACTACGAGCCGCGGAAGGTTGCGGCGACGCGAGGCTATTTCGCTGTCGCCAAGGTGGCCGAGGTCATCCCGGACCCGAAGGCGCCGGGCATGTATCTCGCGCTCATCGAACCGGGCACTTATCTCGACTTCATCAATCCGGTTCCTTTCAGCGGGACAGAAGGTGTGATTGAGCGCGGCGTTCTAAACGAAAAGGGCAAGATATCTGGCAGGGCACAGTCTGCGGTGAGGCCTATTTCGAACGCGGACTTCAACCGGATAGTGGGCATTGGTCTTGACGAGCAAGAGCCAGAGTTGCCGCGGACCGGGGCATTGGAAACTAGGAGCTCGGTTGAAGGACTGGGGGAAGGCGCTCAAACGCCGTTCGTGTTCGAGCATGAGCGCAATCGCGTCATGCAGCTATCGTCACGAATAGTTCGCGACCGTCTGTTCCGCCGTCTTGTCGTCCACGCCTATGACAAGCGCTGCGCTATCACAGGCCTGAAGCTCATCAACGGCGGGGGACGCGCCGAAGTCGATGCCGCGCACATAAGACCCGTCGAGGCGAATGGACCCGACATCCTGACCAATGGTATCGCGCTGTCAGGCACGGCGCACTGGATGTTCGATCGTGGCCTGATCAGTCTGTCCGATGACCTCGACATCCTGGTTTCCAGGCACGCCAACGATCCAGACAGCATTCAAGGGCTGATCAACAAGACCGGGCGGGCGATCGTGCCGACGCGGGCATTCGAGAGGCCGCATCCACATTTCCTTCGGTGGCATCGCGAGAATTGTTTCAAGTACTGACTGGAAGGTTTATTTTCTCCGGGACATTTACCTTCTTCGGTAATGCGAGCGGACATACGTGCCGTTCTTGCGATAGTACCCGCCGACAAAGGTGGATCCTCCCGAGGGACGATAGCTGCTCGCGGACCAAGTCCCATAGCCGTCGTAGCCACCGGGTCTCGAGGCTGCGCTTCTGCCTCCACAGCGCCGGCCGGCTGCATCGAGGCTCTCTGGCGTTGGACAATTCCCAGTATAGACCTGCGATGAAGAATAGGAGCTGTACGAGGGAGCTGGAGGGTAGGATCCAGCCAGATACGACGGCGAAGCGCCAGCGTAGGCGCCTTGTTCTGGCTGAGAATTGTTGGCGACGACACTTGTGGAGTCTGTGCCAAAGGCAACCGTGCCACTCGTTCCGTCGGCGAGAGAAACAGTGCCCGCTCCGGCGCGACCACTGGGCGCGCGTGTCACGGTAATTGTACCATACCTGCCGTCGTTGCACCGTACCGGAGCCGAAATGGTGGGGCTTGTGTCCAACGCATCGTAGTTGCCAGTACAGACAACGTGCCCGGTCGGCGTGCTGACGCTGAATGTCCCCCCAGACAGCGCTGCGGTCGTGGTTCCCATTAGCACTTCGCCGCTATTCATTCTTACCGCTGCTGGCAGCGTAATGGAGCCGCACGACGTCAACAGCAGGGCTGCCGCAGCACAGATAACCCTAGTACGCATTCAATATTCCCCCATCCCGGAGGTAGTTTGGCCTCAACTTAGAGGAGAGTCTAGTGCGACTTGTGGCTGCGTTCCTTTCTTTCGTTGCGTGGGATGAGCACCCGTAAGAACCAATCGGGTTCAGTGGACGTCCGGTTCAAATCCCTTCAAGGCGAAAGATGAAAGTCGGCTCTGGGGCCGACGGCCGACCGTCTGCTGTCAAGGCAACTGGCGCGAAAGCGGACATTGAGATCTTTGCGAGCGACCTCTGCGTTAGTCATCGTAGGGCTCGCCGGTGTCGAACCTGGCGCCGCACTGAGAGCAGGTAATCCAATAACTCCAGCCGCCGTAACTCGACGGGTGTGCGGTCATCCTTGTGTTGGCGTTTCGCTGGAGGCATGCAGGGCATGTCCATGGACCTTCAGAGGGAAAGAGCGATCCATGGAACGGAATTCGAGCGTCCTGTGCCTCCTGCTTCTCCAGTTCGGCAAGCTCTTTGTCCTCAAGTTTCTGAGCTCCGACACCCGCCTCTTTGAGGGATTTCATCGCGGCGGCCAGTTTGTCGAAGACATGGATCTTTTCCACACCTCTCTCTTTCAGCTCTCGATATAGGAAGGGATCTAAAATACGGGTGCCGCCCACCATTGTCGCCAGATCGCTGTCCTTGGTGATAACCCAGACAGTCTTTTGCTTGCCTACAGCATCCAAAAATTGCTGCCACGAAAGCTGATCGCCAAGCGGATCACCTTTCTTGCCGGGAGGATTCCCTAGCTCTCGCCGCAGCCTCGCCGCCACCAGTTGATCTTCGGTCGGTGCCACCGCCTTCTTGAAAAGCGGCGCGAGCATTCCAGAGGCTAAATCCGAGCCTTCACTTATGGCTGACGCAAGCTCCGCGGTGACTGAGTCCCATTCCTTACGTGCGGCTTTGGCCCGCTCATCAATCTGTTTAAGGTCAGTATTCAATTCGCCATATCGACGGTGCTTCACGAGGTGATCCGGAATGCTAGGAGGCATACGAGAAGTCATCTCACCCACATTCTTTAGGAACACCGTAAGCTTGTTCCGTTCGACTTCGTTCGCGACCTGTTGCGTAACCAGCAGATGATCTCCAAGCTCCACCAGGGGAAGGAGAAGCTCCGATGGGAGGCGCCCATCTCGAAGACACCAAAAACCAAGGAAAATGTTTGCATCGATGAATATGGATGGCATTGCTGGCTCGCTAGTTTTTCGCAGACGACGAGTGCGGGCGACGTCAATGAAGTCGACCTAAAGTTTGTGAATCACGCGACAGTAAATCTTTTCAAGAAGGAAACGCACCAATAAAGTGAAACCGCAATATGTGGGCTCGATTCCGTTTCGGGCTGGGAGGAGCCTTGACAGAAGTCATCGACGATCTGTTGAACGTACCCGAACGAGAGAACGGGGGCCGAACGGCCTACGACAGATTCGATTTTCAAACCGCGTGGGGTATCTCCAAAGTCATCGATCTGCACAAGGGCGGGGCGAACTACGCTGTTGGTTTCGAGTTCCATGTCGACCTCGTCGAGCTCGATGACGCGGATGCGCCTACGACCGCCGTCTTCTACCAGATGAAATCCTTGGACTCGGGACACTGGACCCTTTCTCGAATCCTTGATCGGCCGGTCGCCGGGAAGAACAAGAAGAAGCAGACGCTGAAGTCGTCGATCGCAGGAAAGGTGTTTGACAACACAAGCGGTTCGGCGCCGTTGTCGGCAGCCTCGTGATGGTCAGCAACCAGCCGCTTTCCGAGCTTGGCCCAAGATACGAGGAAGTCCCCTTGGCAGCGTTGGAGGCGGCCGACGTCACGAAGTTCGTCACGGCAATGAAGCTCGAGTGCAAAGGGGTCAAGGAGGCCGATCACCTCGGGTTCTTCCACTACGAGCAATGCCGTCTGGGACTCGGCCGCTATGAGGAGTTCATGAATACGATTGTCCGATTTTCGCCCGGTCTCCTGCGAGCGCCGGCAAATGACAATCGTGATTCGATCCGTTTCACGGGGAAGGAGTCCGCGAGATGCCGCTGATTGACCCAGCCGAGGTGCCGGAGGATGTTACCTCGCCCGAGGGCGTGGCCGGCTTGAATACGGTGATCGACACGCTTCGTGCGCGGCGTGTCGAGACGATCAAGATGCCCGAACCGCCAAAAGGTTTCCGGCTTGCGAACAAGGTACGCGCCTATTGCCAGAGCCAGCTCTGGCGGTGCCTCGATCTAGTCGATTCCGCCGAAAGCCTTCGTCGCTCCAATCATGGGCTCGGCACCATAGTTATGGTGCGAGCGATTTACGAGACTGTAGCGGCTTTTCTGCATTTTGAGAGAAAACTAGCGGAAATGATGACACCGCTAGAAAGCAAGGCCGATTTGGAGCGCATTGACGTGTTTGTCCACGGCAAAACATTTTCGACCCGCCTGGAGGACCTGTTGGAAAAGGTTGGCGCTGACGAATCCTCCCGCGCGACAAGCGTGCTCACGCAGATTGATCGGGGCGTGGTTATTGTCAACCCGCGGCGTAGAATCCTAAACGCCCAAAAGAGACGCGAAGATACTACCGATCTTGATGCCGAATGCTCCAAGGCAACAATTCGTCGATCCTGTTGATCGGATGGTCGGCGATGCGCGTGAGGACATCGCGAGTAGGCCTCGGGATCGAGACCGTTTAGCTTTGCGGATTGGATGAGCGACAGGATCGCCGCGGCACGCTCGCCGCCCTTGTCCGATCCAGCGAATAACCAGTTCTTGCGGCCGAGCGCGATCGGCCGGATCGCCTGCTCGGCGGCATTGTTGTCGATCTCGATGTTGCCGTCGTCGAGGAAGAGGCAGAGAGTAGTCCAGCGGGTCATAGCATAACGGATCGCCTCCGCCGTGCTGATCGAGCGCAGGGAAGCGCAGGCGCTTTTCTACAATGCTTGTAACAGTGTGGCGCAGGAGCATCTTGAGGCATCGCTGCCTTCGGATGATTCCGGTCAGGATGATGCACGGCATTAGGGCGCCCCGGTTGGCCGTCAGGACTGCTGACGTTTGGGGCGGTACCGGAGGCCATGGGGACGCTCACGACTGCGTAGAATTTGCCTGCCCTTGCAGGTGGGGTAGTTCACGCAGCCAAGGAACGTGCCGTTTCGTCCCTGGCGTTCGACGAGCCATCCATCAGCGCAGGAGGGACAGGCTGGGAACGCCGCGCCGCAGCCACAAAGCACATTCTCCGGATCTGTCATTCTCTTGACGGGCAAGCCGTTACCACAGGCGCTGCAGGCTTTGAGGGTCTGGCCGCATAGATGGCGGTGTTCGCACGCGAAATACGTGCCGCCCGTCTTCTCGGGTTGCGCCAGCATACGGCCGCCGCAAGCCTGGCACCGCCACTCGGCAATGCCGGGCTCGCCGATTTCAATGGCCTCGTAATCGGGGTTCCCGGCCAGCTCCCTCACGAAGGATGAGGGCTTTTCCTTGTGAGCCAGAATGGTGACTGATAGTCGTGCGCGGGTCAGCGCCACATAGAAAAGGCGCCGCTCCTCCGCATGCTCGAAATTCTCAGGTTCCGGCAGGACGAGATCAAGAAGGGGATCATCCACGATCTCTGAGGGAAAACCCATCGTATCGCCAACAGCGCGCAGGATGATGACGTGATCACCCTCAAGCCCCTTGGAGGCGTGCACCGTCATGAAACGGATCGACAATGTCGGGAACCGTTCCGTGAGCGCGGCGAGCGATTGAGGGCGGGCGTGATGATATCGTCCGAGCAAAAGCACGCTCGTGCCGGGAGCCGCATCGGCAGATAGTCGCTCCAGGGCCGCTCTGAGAGCATCGCCTTCCTGACCCCATTTGTAATAGGCAAGCATGATTGCCGGGGTTGTGGTCGTCGACGCAGGAACGACGGTTTTGCTGATCTGCGCGGGGTTGCGGAGTACGAAACGCCGTGCTGGGTGGGCGATCTTGTCGACACTGCGAAAGGTGCGCCCCAGATCGATGGTGCTATGCACCGCATTGTTGCCGGCAAAGCTGCCGCCAAACGCCGCGCCAAAGTTGCGCATCAAATGAATGTCCGCACCTGTGAAGCGGTAGATGGACTGCCAGTCATCGCCGACCGCGAACAGGCGCGCATCCTCATGCTGCGCCTTCAAGGCACGGAGCAGGCGCGCGCGCCCTTCAGAAATATCCTGGAACTCATCGACCAGGATATGCCGATAAGGGCTTTGATAGCGGCCGCTCTCAACATGCGCGGTTGCCCGGACGATCATGTCCTCGAAGTCAATCATGGCGCCAAGGCGTGCCTCATAGGCCTCGATCAGAGCGTCAAAAATCTTCAGGAATGAGCGGCTGCGCGGCACATCATCAGACGAGGCGGCCCGCGCCTCGCAGCGCGCGATGGTTGATCCCGCGCTTTTGTAGTGTCTTAGGAACGTCCCCAGCGTCTGCGTGAAGGCATCGACCTGTCCCATCGCTGCCAGGGTACTGAAGATCTGATCGGTGGCTACGGGCTTGAGCGTGACGTAGGGGGCTAGCTTTTCTTTGAGATTATAGAGCAGCTTGCCTTCGACCTTCTCGTAGCTGAACGTCTCGATCAGGGGCGTGCCGTTCGCCTTGTGTAGTTCGCGCTTCCATTCCATGTCGGCGAGGTAGCGTTCACGGTCGATATAGGGCGCTGTCGTCAGGCGGGTTGATCCGTCGGCCTGGCGCGTTTTGCGTACGCCGAAATGCTCGATGTAGATGCCACTCTCCGTCAACCGGAAATCAGGCTTGTAAGGGCCGCGTGCATCCTCGGGGAGCAGGCCCTCATATAAAGGCTCGTATTCGTGGGCGATGCCGTTGCGATAGAGCCAGTTGGCAATCTCCCATTCTTCAAAGCTCCTGACCCGGTCGCCATTGAGCGTGCGGAGCTCATGGGCCTCCACCCACTGGTAATAGCTGTCGTGCGTCTTAAAGTCCCATTCGCTCTTGTACGGCCAATAGAACTCAGAGAACCAATCCAGAAGCAGCTTGCCAAGCCCGGCTGTGGCCGCGACTTCATTGATCAGAATGTCGCGCAGCAGCACTTTAAACTTTGCGTCATCGCTCGCATGTTCGGCAAGCGCTGGCCCCTTGCCCTCAACCTCACGAATGATCCTGTTGCCAAGCGCGTGAAACGTCATGGCGTCCACCGCTACGCCCGCCCGCTCTTCAATGCGCGCCGCCATCTCCGAGGCCGCGTCTTTTCCGAAGGCCAGGAGCAGGATTTCATCCGGCTGGCGGATACCGCGCGCGATCAAATAGGCGGCCTTTGCCACGATCACGCTGGTTTTGCCCGAACCGGCTCCCGCAAGGACAAGTGTAGCGTCCTCATCCGTCACCACGGCGAGGCGCTGCTCGGGCGTCAGCGGATTTTTCTCGATGGTGTCGAAGAAGCCTTTCATCTCGGCCAAGTCAGACTCAATGAAGCGCGCGATGGCTGCGCGGCGGGCCTGCTCGGGTGCCGCCTGGAATGCGCGGACGGTGTCGATACGTTTTTGCTGATCATCTGGGAGAACGCCGTCAGGGATCGTGGCGGGCAATGAATCAAGGGCGGTCGTCGCGCGCATCAGGAAAGGGGCGAGAAGACAGGCCGCCGGATAGCGGCGCGGCTGGTCGAGACGGCTTACAGCTTGCGACAGCGCGGTCAGCTCATCTTTCACCGCTTCGCATTGCCGGAGGATGTGCGCGCGGAAGGCCTCGTTGGCCGAGGATATGAACCCGGCCGCATCATGCGTGGTGACGCCAGCAAGGCTGGCGACCCGTCCATCTGCGAGGGGCACGGCTATTGTGGTGAAGCCCAGTGTGCTGGTGAGCCGGGCGGGGCCTGCCCACGCCGAGAAGGGTGCCTGGTGGTGGCCACCAAGGAAGTTGATCCCTGAGGCGGTCTGCTCCGCAGCCCATGACGCATGGCCGAGGGAGCGGAGAAATGCTCCCGGCAAAGCGCGTCTCTTGAGAAGCTGCGGTGCTGCCATCTTTAGGCGTCTCCGCTGGCGATCAGCGCCTTCCGGGCGGCACCAAATGCATCGTGCAGCGCCTTGTGGCCATCGAGCCCCTCTATGGCGTAGCTATTGAGAAACTGACGTCCGGCGAAAAACTTGCCGTCGACCGGGGTCAGTTCGGCTTCCGCGCAGACGGCTAGCCATTGTTCGGCAATGGTCGTGATCTGCTGTTCGATCAGCGCGGCGGCTTCCGCCTCTTTGAGATGGTAATCCGGCGCGGCCGCAAGGCAGGTCGCCAGCGTGCTAGCGCGGCCTTCGCCCTTGATCAGCATGGCCTGTGTGGCTTCGGTGCCCGTGCGGCTTTGCGGGCAGATGTCATAGGCGGGCGTCAGTGTCATCATCTTGCCGTCCCAAAACGCCGCATGGTTGCGGGCATGGTCGTCGGTGTTGCCGCACAGCACGTTGAAGCAAATCCGTCCGTAGAGTTCTTTTAGCGTATCTTTGGGGGCAGTGAAGCGATGGCGGATCAGCTCCGCCAAATCCTCATAAGAAGCATAGCGGGCCATCATCTCATCAAGGCCCAGTATTGTCAGCGCCGAGACCATCGCCTGCCGCGTCCAGCCGTCCTTGGTGTGCCTGCGGTCAAACCGCTCGATCAACAGCACGTCCTTGTGCGCGGCACGGGTTATCGACACAGATGCCACGTCGAGCCCACTGGCGCTCGCCAGCTTCATCGCGATAAATTCAGCCTTCACGACGCTGTAGGTGTCGTTACTCGCCGAGAATTTAGCGATGAACTTCTTTGTGTCGTCGTTGATCAGCGCCTTGGGGCGCGCGCCGCCGATCGAGGTGCCGTGATTAAGCGCCTGGTCGAGTGCCGGGGTCAGGGGGACGCCCTTTTCGACGAGGGCGGCAGCTTCCATGAGCTCGTCGAGCGATGCTTGTGCGGCGCGGCGGGGGACATACTCCGTTGCCGATGCCTGAAAATCGAGAGCGCCCGTCCGGTCGGAGCCTGACTGGAGCAGGTAGGTAAGTTCGCTGATCTCCGGCACGCCGTCAGCGTCGGGCTTCTTGCCCGTCAGCCGGTTGATGATCACGCGGCGGCCCCACGCATCGGGCGAGCCGTCGCGGATGCAGCTCGCCATCTGCAAGCCGTTGATGGGCGCAATCGCACCTTCCTGAAGGGGAAGTTCGGGCTCGTAGATAGGAATGGCATTCTTTCGGCCACGGTAGCTGGCGCCATAGGTAAAGAGCAGGCGCTCGCCATCCTGATCGAGGCGGCCTGCGACCACTGGTTCGGTTGCCCCGGGTAGCCAAATCCAGACAAAGGCCTCTGTCGCGTCCGCCTTAGAAGTCATCATCAACCTCCTTCACCGTGTGCCGGACGCTCTTGGGCAGCAGGGTCAGTTTTTCGTCGAGGCGGGAGTTTTGAATTTGCAGCGTGCGTTCGTCATAGTCGAACAGACGCACGCCCACGAGTGAGGCGACTTCGAAGACGATGCCGATCTCCGGGCCCGGCGCGCCTTTTTCGATACTGGACAGGGTCGTGCGGCTGATGCCGGCACGGTCGGCCAGTTCTTGCGCCGTTAGGCCGCGCTCGGCCCGGCCGATGCGGATCAGCTTTCCCAGCATGGTGAGTGCCTGGCGCGTCACTCTTGAATAGCTTCTCGTGCGTGGCAATTTTGCTACCTTTTGTTCATTCAGATGGACGGGAGGGGCTCTCATGTCCATAATTTTGTACATTTTGCCATGGTGTCAGAGGCAAAGTCAACGTTTGTTCACTTGTTTGGTCATAAGGGTTCTTCGTGGTCATAATTTTGAACATTATGGAGATTTGCAAGGCACGACCGCAGGCGGTCAGGCTCTAGGCTTTGCCCGGAGCCCCGTTCGCGAGTCTCCGCCCCTGCGGGTCACGATCCTTCGCGCAAGGTATAAGGAGGGCTCGGGAGCCCACCACCAAAGCAGGCCCGTTCGTGCTTCGCTGTTTCCGCCGCCACCCCCTCATTGGTGAGGGTGACGGACGGCTCCAGACGAAGCAGGCAAATCGTCAGAATATGAAAACGAGAATAGAGCAAGCCTTTGCTTGCTCTCACCAGGAGGAATCACCACTATTGGCCGCTACGGGGGGAATCAATGAGCCTGAACATAAATAAAAGCTACAAAGCTATTCTCGACGGCGCGCGGCAGGGGCGGTTTGTAACCTATGGCGATGTGGCGGCGGCCAGCAATGTCGAATGGCGGATCGCTCGCCGTCCATTGCCCTTGCAGCTCGACCAGCTCGTCAAAATTTCCCATGACCGTGGCTGGCCTTTGATCTCGGCCATCGTCGTGAGCAAGAATAATTTAGAAACGGGGAACCTGGAGGGAGAGTCCCTCACCGGGTTCATTTCCGCGGTCAAGAAACTTGGCATTCCGGTCAACGATCCGCAGACCTTCCTTCGTGAACAGCAGCAGGCCGTGTTTGAATGGGCGAAGACGGCCCCTGATGAATTGGACGCCGAGACCGACGATGGTGAAGATGATCCCGGCGGGCCTCGCTTTGTTCGGTACTTCGGCCCCGTGCTCTCCGCCCTTCAGTCCTTTGGCGGAAAAGCAAACCCCGAGCAGGTTTTTGAATGGATCAAAGAAAACCTCGACGTTCCAGCGGATGAAATTAACGCCGTCACCAAGGGCGGCAACCAATCAAGGTTTGAAAACAAAGTTGGCTGGGCGCGTTTTTATCTAGCCAAAGCAGGACTGATCGATGGCAGCAAGCGGGGTGTGTGGGCTCTAACACCGGAAGGGCTTGAAACAACGCTGACCCATGCGCAGGCCCTGGCCTTATTCAAGGAAGTCCGCAAGCAGTTCAGCACCGATGATGAAATCGATGAGGACGCAGCACCGGACACCGTTACTGGCCAAGAACTGTTCGCCGATCCGGATCGCCAGTTCTGGTTCGTAGGAGCCGCGTGGGGAGGCAACGACGATCAGACGGAACGCTTTTACTCTGAAGGCATCTGGCAGAACGGCCTTCACAACAAGTTCACGGACGAAATTCAGCGCATGAAGCCTGGCGATAAGATCGCCATCAAGGCGTCCTTCGTCCGCAAGCACAATCTACCGTTCGATAACCGCGGCCAGCCGGTGTCCTGCATGCGCATCAAAGCGATCGGGACGATCACCGAGAATATGGGCGACGGAAAAACAGTCAAGGTTGACTGGGAAGTGCTCGATCCGCCGCGCGACTGGTTCTTCTATACCTACAGAGTGACATTGGTTGAAGCTGATCCGAATGACGAGATGGCGCGAAGGCTCATCGCTTTCGCCTTTGCTGGTGCCAAACAGGACTACGACTTCTGGATCAGGCAGCCATACTTTGCGAAGAAGTATGGGCCAGAGCAGGAGACGCACAATCTCAATGAGCTTTTTGAGAACGATGTTCTTGAGACCGAAGAGGAAGCGGCAGCGCCCTCCTATACGGTCGACAACATCATTGATGATGGCTGCTTCTTGCCGCGGGATGAGATCGACCGGATTCTGGGCCGCGTAGAAAGCAAGCGCAACCTCGTGCTGCAAGGGCCGCCCGGCACCGGTAAGACCTGGCTCGCCAAACGGCTTGCCTATGTCCTGCTCGGATCGAAAGACCCGAAAGTCACGCGCGACCGGCTGCGCGTTATGCAGTTCCATCCCTCCTTATCGTATGAAGATTTTATCCGTGGCTGGCGTCCGTCGGGCGACGGGAAGCTCGCCCTGATCGACGGCGTGTTTCTCGAAATCGTGGAGGCCGCGAAAGCAGAACCGGACAGGCCGTTCGTGCTTGTGATTGAGGAGATCAATCGTGGCAATCCAGCGCAGATTTTCGGCGAAGTGTTGACCCTTCTGGAAGATACCAAGCGGTACCGTGAAGAGGCTATGGAACTCGCCTATCGGCGCTCACCCGGTGAGCGGGTTTATGTGCCGCGCAATCTCTATGTGATCGGCACAATGAATATCGCCGATAGATCGCTGGCGCTTGTCGACCTGGCGCTGCGCCGCCGCTTTGCGTTCGTCGGCCTTGAACCCCAGCTCAACGGGCTTTGGCGCGAATGGTGCGTCAAAAAGTGCAGCCTGACGGATGATTTCGTCTCGCTTGTCGAGAAGCGTATGAACGCGCTCAACGAGGAAATTGCCCAGGATCGCGCGCTAGGGCAGCAATACCGGATCGGCCATAGCTACGTCACGCCTTCAGGCGCTCTGACAGGCGATGCGCACGACTGGTTCGGGCAGATCGTTCGCACGGAGATCGTGCCGCTGCTCGAAGAGTATTGGTTCGACGCATCCGAGAAGGTCAGCGCAGCTCAGCAAAAGCTGCTCGCAGAGCTATGATTCAGGCGGCGACGATTGAAACGCCAGGAGTAGAACGCCGGCTGATCGGGCGCATTCCCGTTCGGAACATCTGGCTGCTCTTTCTTTATGCCCACAATCTTGCGCGGTTCCATGGTCAGCATGAAGCAGCGGTGGAAGACTCACCCGACTTCCCCTCTTTGATCGCCAGGATTCTTTGCTACGCGGTCGATCGGCGTTTGCGGCGAAATCTGAGCCGGGGATATGTGCAAAAACAAGCTGTGCTCGCGCGCGTCAGAGGGCGCATCGACATTCTCGATACTTTCGCAGGGGATCTACTGAGCAAGGGCATGGTCGCCTGCCGCTTTGAAGAGTTCACATTCGACACGCCGCGCAACCGACTTGTGCGCGCTGCTCTGGACGCTCTCGCAACCCGTGTCGATGACCGGGTTTTAGCCCATGATTGCGGGCGTCTGGCTGGCGATCTGGGGCGGCATGGCGTGAGCGGCGTACGACCCTCCCGCGCCGAGTTGAGTGCAGACCGTATCGGCCGGCACGATGCTGACGATCTCCTGATGGTGACTCTCGCACGGCTGGTGTTTGAATTGGTGCTGCCCACTGAGGATTCAGGCGGCCATGCGCTGACCCGTGTCGATAAAAATGTCGCACTTGTCCGTCATCTGTTTGAGAAAGCGATCGGCAATTTCTACGCCATCGAGCTGCCACAGCTCGGCTGGAAGGTTTACCAGGGGAAGTCTCTGAAATGGCAGATTGACTCCGAGACCTCTGGGATCGCGACGATCATGCCGGGAATGATCACTGACATCATTTTGGAACGTCCTGCACAGGGACAACGGCTTATCATCGACACTAAATTCACGTCCGTTTTCGGCCAGTCGCAACACCGCGCCGCCGTTCTGAAAAGTGGCTACATCTATCAGATGTACGCCTATCTTCGCAGCCAGGAACGGGCAGAGGATTTGCTCTCTCTGACCTCTTCGGGAATGTTTCTTCATCCCACTGTAGATGGTGACGTGGATGAAGCGATGAGTATTCAAGGACACAATATACGGTTCGCCACGGTCGATCTCTCGCAGCCTGTGACGGAGGTCTTGGAGCGATTGCGGGCGCTCGTCCCGTCTCCAAGCAAGTCGTGGTTCCCAGGGTCGGTCTGATTAATAACGTCCACCATCGCATTTTCTCCTCGTGCGACCGTGCTCATCGAATATGGCAATAGACAAAGGTACCGGTCAATGGCCGCGTCGAGTGTGCTTGCATGGTACGGACGTGATCTCGGCCGAATAATTTCGATCTAATCTCATCCACGCAACCGCCGAAACAAGTAAGGACCAGATATTCAACAGGGCTTTGGCAACGAGCGACGAGCTATCGATGGCGATGCGGCTATCGGTTGAGAGCGAGAAGAACGCCTAACATTTCTTGGAGCTGGACGATGAGGAAGCTCACCAACCGATTTAACTGATATGCGCACCCGGCAGCGTTGCATTGATCGGGAATGAGACTGCGAGTCTCCTTGCATTCCCCTCCAGCCGTGTAATCCGCTCTCCGCCCAATTTTAGCCATAGCGCCGATCAAAGCAGAAGGTCTGATCTCGGGTCTTCGCAAAGGTCGCGTTAACAGCGGGAATGAGAGCGCAGTGCTGCCGTTCGCAGACATATGCATGGACCTCGGCGTAGGGGCGGACAGAATCGTGCTCCCACGAGCCCGGCACGGATTGTTGCTGTGATGTTCACCATTTAGGCCAAAGAGATCGCATAATGTATCAACGGGAAGCGAACGCTGGGCGCATCTCTAGTGGCAGAAAGCACAACTATCTAGCGCAGGCCCATATTCTGATAGTCCATCGGACGGCTTCGCGAAATCGCGCAACTACTCAAACTTGCAGTGAGCCTGCATGGTAGCTATATTGCTGTCATTGACAGCGAATGCGAGGGTTTGACGATGGCGATTCTGACAGTGCGGAATGTGCCCGACGAGGTGCATCGAGCTTTGCGTGTGCGGGCCGCGATGCACGGCCGCAGCACCGAGGCGGAAGTCCGCGACATTCTCGAAAGTGTAGTGAAGCCGGAACAGCGCGTCCGCATGGGCGATGCCTTGGCTGAGCTCGGCCGACGACAGGGCTTGACCAATGATGATTTCGCCGTGTTTGACCAGGTACGTGATGATGCGTCGGCGGAGCCAATGAGGTTTGAATGATCGTCTTGGATACGAATGTCGTCTCCGAGGCGATGAAACCACAACCCGATCTGGCCGTCCGCTCTTGGCTGAACGAGCAGGCTGCTGAAACCCTTTACCTGTCAAGTGTGACGTTGGCTGAGCTGCTGTTTGGCATCGGAACGTTGCCCGACGGTCGGCGCAAGAAGGCGCTAGCCGAGATGCTTGACGGCGTGCTTGAACTGTTTGGCGATCGTGTGTTGCCGTTCGACGTCGAAGCTGCTCGGCACTACGCCGGGTTGGCGGTGAAGACAAGAGCGGCCGGCAGGGGTTTCCCGACCCCGGACGGATATATCGCCGCGATTGCCGCCTCTAAGGGATTTATCATAGCTACGCGCGACATCAGCCCCTTTGAAGCGGCGGGACTCGCCGTCGTAAATCCTTGGAAAAACGAATAACTCCAAAGATACTGAACCTTGGGGCTCTTGCCTTGCTCCACCGGTCTCAGGTTCGAATCGGCTCAAGGTGAGGGGGAGGGGTCCCCGGGGCCGGCGGCATGCTGCCCGGCTTCGACCGGCCAGCAGAATTCGGGAACTCGAGATAAAAGAGCCGGCCAGACGCTGGTCTGTTCGGCCCAACTGGAGTACTGGCTGCAAAAGAACCGGCATCAATTACCCGGCTCCTTCCTTCACTCACAGCGTTGTTCGCTGTTCAAGAGCGTCGCATCAGCCTATCGCCTGAAGAAGTTTCAACTCGATCGGCCCTGCCGTCAGTGACTGAACGTCTGCGGCCCACTGCCTCACGTGGGCAGTTACTTTATGAGATTCGAGCGCTTCGACACTCTCGAAAATCTCATAGAACGCGAAAACCCGAGGCTCATCCAAACTCTGGTGGAACTGGCAATGGAGATTGCCGGATTCCTCTCTGACTTTAGGAAGGAGGGCCTCGGTTGCTCGGATAAGTTCCTTCTCCTTGCCGTCACGTGCTCGGACGAAGGCCATTACGGTTACCGCTCCCGCTGGAAGCACCACAGCTTGAACCGCGCGTGCCGACGCGGCTGTCGCTGCAAAGTCGCGCGTTGTCTCAACACGGTGTCGGTCGTTCTGAGGATCATTTGTAACCGACCGATTGTTACCGCGGAGATTTCGCTTTGAAGCGGGCGACCAGCTCCTCGTCGTCGACAAAGCAGTCGAGGAAGTCGTTCCATTCGTCGGGTGAACGGCGGGCGTGGGAGAGCATCTGTTCCAGTTCCTCCATGCCGTCGTCTGTCAGCGCGGTGATGGATTCATCATCCCCGTTATAGACGCTGATGATGCTGCCGTAGGTCAGATTATCATCGTTGGAGATGATTGCCCGGAGAAGCTCCGGATCCTCGCCAAGAATTTCAGCGACATATTTGATCGTGCGGACATGAGTGATTGTTGCCATCAGGCTGCCTCGGCGCAGATGGTGGCGACAGGTGACCAGTTCCAGGGCAGCAGTTCGTCGAGGCGATTGATCTTGTGATCGTGGATGCGGTCGAGCACATCGGCCAGATAGGCCTGCGGATCGATGCCGTTCATCTTGGCCGTCTCGATGATCGTCATGGCACGTGCCAGGGTCTCCGCGCCGGTGTCGGCGCCAGCGAAGAGCCAATTGCGTCTTCCAATTCCTATTGGGCGCAGGGCCCGCTCGGCGGCATTGTTGTCGATCGCGACACGGCCGTCGTCCAGGAACAGGCAGAATGACGACCACCTGCTCAGGCCGTACCGGATAGCTGCCGCCAGATCGCCCTTGCCCGGAATGCGGGTCAGTTGCGTTTCGGCCCAGACGCGCAATGCTTCGACCTTTGGCTTGCTGTGCTTCTGACGGGCACCAAGGCGGATATCGGCAGGCTGGCCGGCAATGTCACGTTCGATGTCGTAAAGCGCGCCGATACGATCGAGAGCCTCGCGTGCGATCTCGGATTTGTTCGAGGTCCAGATATCGTGGAAGTCGCGGCGCCAATGCGCCCAGCAGGCTGCCTCTCGGAAGCGAGATGTCCCCTCCGCTCCAGGGTCATAGAGCTTTCCGTAGCCTTTGTAGCCATCAGCTTGAAGGATACCGCTTGCCTGCCGGAGATGACGATGGACGTGCTCTTGCTTCCAGTCCGGGGCGAAGTAGTAGATCGCACCGGGCGGGGCGACGCCCGCCCAGGGCCGTTGATCTCGGACATATGTCCAGATCCTGCCCTTCTTCACGCCTTTGCCTAACCCCTTGTCTCGAAGAGAGCGGTCGAGCACGCGGATCGGGGTGTCGTCGGCATGGAGAAGGTCACTGCCCATGATCGCGGTCTCGATCCGCTCAATCAGCGGCTGGAGCACCTGCATGGCGCGACCGCACCAATCGACCAGCGTGCTATCGGGTATGTCGGCGCCCATGCGGGCGAAGATCTCGTTCAGACGATAGAGTGGCAGGTGATCGTCGAACTTCGAGACCAGGATGTAAGCCAGAAGGCCAGCACCTGCCATGCTGCCCGGTATCGGACGGCTGGGTGCCGGCAACTGCACCATCTTCTCGCAGCAACGGCAGGACTTCTTCAATCGAGCAACCTCGATGACCTTCATCTGCGCGGCGATCATGTCGAGGATTTCGCTGGCGTCCTCACCGACAAGGCGCAGTTCACCACCGCAATCGGGGCAGCAGGTACCAGGATCGAGTTCTTTGCGCTCGCGAGCTGCCTTTTCCGATACCCGCGGACGGCGGCGCATAGTCTTTTCGGGCGTGCTTGCCACAGGCGCGGCAGGCACTGCCGCATCGACCTCATCGAGCGACTTCGTGCCGCTTTCCGCCGCGGCGATTAGAAGATCCTCCAGCGCCAATTCCAGCTGCTGGATTTCCCGCTCGATCTTTTCCGAGGACTTGCCGAAGACCTGTTTCTTCAGCTTGGCGATGCGCAGCCGCAGTTCCCCGATCAACTGGTCATGCACCTGCAACGTCGCCGACATCTTCGCATTTTCCGCCTGCAAGGCGGCGATCATTGCCTTCAGGAAGGCCGGATCGTCGGGAAGATTTTGGGTCGCGCTCGATGTGAACCTGACTAGCATAGGTCAGGGCGAGTATCCATAAAAACAAGCAGATTCAGTGAGATAAATTCAACCGACACGCGCCGGCGGGGCGCCCCAGTTCGGACGTCGCCAATCGATCCCTTCCCAAAGCATGGCCATTTGCGCCGTTGTCAGCCGGGCCGTTCCATCTGCTGCTGAAGGCCATGGAAACCGCCCCTTCTGCAAAATTTTGTAGTACAGGCAGAAACCCTGGCCATCAAAATAAAGAAGCTTCAAACGATCGCCACGTCTGCCGCGAAAGGCGAAGACCGCGCCGCCTGTCGGCTTCTGGCGCAATACATCCTGCGCAAGCGCAGCCAGGCCTTCTATTCCCTTACGCATGTCCGGAAACCCGCAAGCCAGGTACACCCGAACGCCAGTCCCTGGTCCGATCATGCCGCCTCCACCGCCCGGATAAACCGCGTCACGGTGGCACTGTCCACAGCACTGTCGAATCGAAGACTGCGCCCGCAGGTCAATCTCAACTCGATCATCCCAGACGGGTCCTGACGGTCCCCATGGCACTCGCTCTGCACGGCACTCATGTCCACGGGAACAAACACCGCATTCGCGGACGGCGACAACAGCCCCTTCTTCTTCAGTTCACTGCGCCAGGTGTAAATCTGCTGCCGCGTCACATCGTGCCGATGAGCCACCTCCGTTATCGTGGCTCCAGACACCCCAACCGACATGACAATCTCGAGCTTCTCCTCGTTGCGCCACCGGCGCCGTCGTTCCTGCCCAAGAATCTCGACACGCATCACATACCTCGCCTAAGACACGTCGCTAACGACGTCGTTAAACACGTGTCTTAGGCCATCACGACGATAGCCGGCAGGCGGTACCAATCGGGCGGTTACGATCATTTTGCGTCTTCCCGGCAAACACCAAGCACGCGCTCGACGGGCTTGGTGCCGGGGCCACTTCGCCGTGGCAATGGGCCTATCATCTCCCGCGCCTGGCTCTCCAGCCGCTCATCGACTGGGCCGCACTGTTTGCTGGAGATGTTGTCTTCTAGCCGTTTCGCCGATTTTCCTCGGGGCGGTAAATCGAGAAGGCGGAACACGAAGTCCCACCTTCTCGGATCGGCTTTACATCGCCGGAAGAATGGCGATGTCGCGCACATCGTCCTCGATGCCCGTTATCGTACCGACCTCGGTCGCTGCACCTGTCTCGAGGTTCACGGTGTAGAGGGTTTTTTCGGCGACCAGATAGGCGACGTTCTTGCCGTCTGCCGTTCCCTGGATATCGAAGGCGTAGGTGGCCGGTTTGCCGGCCAGCCCGAGCTTGCCGATGGCCTTCAACGTGCCGTCGTTCGGCTTCGTCTGCTGGATCAGCGCGCCAATGGTCGCATCGATGTTGTACATCGCGGTCTTTTCCGGCTTGCCGATCGAGTTGGTATAGGCGGCAGCGACGATATCCGGCGTTTCGCCCTTGTGCATGTCATCGACTTCGAAGGCGAGGGCGCCATCGACAGTCACTGCACCGGTATCGGGATGCACTCGATGGTTGGTCGTTCCCGTCATGAACCGAAGCCTGTCGGCCGACGGGTTGAAGTCTACGATGACCGGAGCCTCGGTCATCGTCAGCGTCTTGTCCATTTTCCCAACTTCAGTGGCCGCCCCGGTTTCCGGATCGATCGAGACTATCTGGTGGTCCGGAGTGACACCCATGATCGTCTTCGTGCCGGGGCGAAAATCGATGCCGGCAAGCCTGTCGACGCCCGTTACATCGATCGTCTTCGTCACTTCGGGCTTGGCGGTATCAAAAACAACAAGCGTCTTTGCCCCCGTCAGGCCCAGCACAGGCGCCGAAAAGGCGCTGCCGGCGTTCAGCGTAAGAGCCGCGCAGGCAGCGAGAGTGAAGGTGATGGCTTTCATGTCTGTCTCCCATTCGTTGATCGGGGCGGAAGGCTTCCGGCAAGCGGGTTTCGACGCTTCCATTGGTGAAGACACCTCGAACAGCGCATTTGGATGCAGGCGCACAAAATAAAACGTCCGGTGCATCCGCGGACGGTTTTCATGCGTATAGCAAATGCCGCAACTGACGCGGGTTCCAGCAGGGAAGGTTCGGAATGTCGGTGAATGTTCGGGTGAATGATCTCGATGAGGCATTAGCCTCGTGCGCCAAAGGCGACCGGGCTGCGTTGCGCGAGATCTATGATCGGGAGGCCGGTCAATTGATCGCCCTGGCACAGCGGATCGTTCGGCGACGGGAGCTTGCCGAAGAGGTGGTGCAGGAAGCCTTCATCCGCATCTGGACCCATGCTCACCAATACAAAGCCGATCGCGGCTCAGCACGCGGCTGGATCTATGCCATCGTGCGCAATCGAGCGCTCAACCTTTTGCGCGACGGAAGGCGGGAATACACGGTCGAGAACATGGACGCCCTGCGAGAGGATGGGCAGGCGGACGAGGTCATGGCGGCCTGGCAAAAACTTGATCGCGCATCGCGCCTCTATGAATGCCTCGCGGCTTTGGACGACGTGAAGAGGCGAGGCATTCTCATGGCCTATGTGGAAGGCTATTCCCACGGAGAGATCGCGGGCCGGTTGCGCATCCCGCTCGGCACGACAAAATCCTGGATCAGGCGTGCGCTCTCTGCGCTCAGGGAGTGCCTGGCATGACCTATGAACGAACGAGCATACCGGACCTTGCGGACGAATATGTGCTTGGCCTGATGGAAGCTGCCGACGCGGTCGAGATCGAAGCGGCGATGGAACGCGATGCTGAACTGAGGGCCGCCGTTGCTGCAAGCCGTGAGCGGTTTCTGCCCTTGGATGCGACTGTCGAGCCCGTGGTCGCGGGCGCAAATCTCTGGCAAAAGATCGAGGCGAGCTTGCCCTTGCATACCGACACGGCCAACCCGGTGGAGAACGCTTCTGCCAACGACAACAGCAGAAACGGATGGCGCGTCGCGGCAATTTCGGCGATTGCCGCATCCGTTATTCTTGCCGTCGGACTGGTTTACAGTCTGACGCGGTCCGTCGACCCGCTTGTCGTCGCCGTGCTCATTAACGAAGCTGGTGACGTTCAGGCAGTCGTGGAGGATTTTGGCAACGAAGACGCACGGATTCGGTTGCTGGCGGACTTCGACGTGCCAGCGGACAAGACTATACAGGTGTGGACGTTGCCGTCCCGAGAGATGGGGCCCGTTTCCCTCGGTCTTGTCGATGGGGTGAACGGCGCTCATCTTGGAGGGGCTGAGCTTCCCAAGCCACGGGAAAGCCAACTCTACGAGATTACCCTCGAACAGACTGGCGGTTCCCCGACAGGACGGCCCACCGGGCCCATCCTGGCAAAAGGCTTCGCGAAGCGGTCACGTTGACCTGAGGCGTGCCTCGTTCCTCTACAAAGCTTGGCCATCCGCCACCTCACGGCGGCCCGAACCTCGGAGCGAGCGGCCGGGCAACGTGACGCTAAGCATCCCTTCACGGTATATGATAACGCTGCCGCCAGACTGCTCGTCGCACCGGAGAATCGTATGCTCCGACGATCGGAAGCGGCAGGCACTGAGATGGAGATGTGCGTGCTTTAGGCCGCTGTGCAATCAGCAGCACGCAGTGACTGCGCCTTCAAAGATTGGCCAGCCGGTCCTTGGCAGACACCATAGAGCAGCGGCAAAGCTCCGACTGCGGACAGAAGCAAGCACTCGGCGAGGGATCTAGGCTCACAAGGGATTGACGCAACACGGGAGATCCTAACTGAAGTGCAACACGCCGGTTTTCAGGGTAGGGGTTCAGCCTCCCTCTTGCAAATGTGCCCGGAACACTTCGGCCGGCGTCTTGTAGTCGAGGCACTTTCTCGGCTGATTGTTGAGATGGCGCGCAAGCTGGACGAGCTTGCGTTGCGACACGGCTGCAAGATCGGTATCGCCTGGCATGAACCGGCGGATGCGCTTGTTGGTGTTTTCCACCGCACCCTTCTGCCACGGTGCACTGGGGTCACAAAACCAGCTCCGCGCGCCGATGCCATCTTCCAAAGCCCTGAAAGCGGTAAACTCCGTGCCGCGATCGAAGGTGAAGCTCTGCCGGGCAAAGGCTGGCAAGGGAGAGAACGTTTCGATGATCCTGTCCATGATGGGTCGTGAGTGCCGGCTCGGGTTCTTGATCATCACGGTGTAACGGCTCTTGCGCTCGATCAGCGAGGTTACGTTGGCGTTGCCTAAGTCACGTTGGAAGATCAACAAGTCGCCTTCCCAATGCCCGAACTGCGAACGATCACCAACGAAATCAGGACGTTGCGATATCCTGCAGGCAGCAGGAAAAGTGCCGTCGCGCGGTTTCCTCGAGCCGCGGGGGCGGCGTTTGCGGCGACCTTCCGTCAGATG
>NZ_JABWDU010000015.1 GCF_013371465.1 Ensifer oleiphilus
GGACATCGTCGCCAGCAGCGCCGCCGCCCTCGTCAGTGATCGGGCTTATAGACCCCACACCTCGAACACGTCAACAGACAATTTCAAAAAACTGACAAGAAACGACAATCAACTGAAAATAAAGGGGAAATTCGAACGGAGGTTATCAACAGGGCGGGCACGATCCCGCAAATGGCGGCGGGCATGCCCAGAATCATTGTCCAGATGGTCAAAAAACGGGGCCTTCAGCCGGAAAAATGCCTGCGCTCCTCCTGATATCTCCCGGATGCCTGCGCAAAAGGGTGACAATCGCGCCGATCGCCAGGTTCTTTGGGGAAAATCATGCCGCCGTTCACCCGGTGCGTTTCACCGAAACGTGACGGTCGTGGCCGACGGCGCGCATTGACGCCGCGGGGCCTTGGCTTACCTTCGCGCCGAAGCAGCAAACGAGGAGCGCGGGCATGGCCGGATGGGCAAGACGATGGGCAGCGGCAGTCGCCGTGACACTTGGCCTTGTCGGGCCGGCAGCCGCTCTCGACATCGACGATTGGGCTTCGGTCGTTTCCGAAGCCAAGGGCGAAACGGTCTATTTCAACGCCTGGGGCGGTGCTGCCAACATCAATGCCTATATCGCCTGGACGGGCGAACAGATGAAGGCGCGCTATGGTGTCGACGTCGTGCATGTGAAGCTCGACGACACGGCCAAGTCCGTCGCCACTGTGCTTGCCGAAAAATCGGCGGGCAAGGATGCCGGAGGCAGCGTCGACCTTATCTGGATAAATGGCGAGAACTTTGCCGCCATGAAGCGGCAGGGCCTGCTTTTCACCCCTGGTTGGGCAACCCGGCTTCCAAACTGGGCCTATGTCGACCACGAGACGAAACCCACTGTTCTCACCGACTTCACCGTACCGACCGAAGGGCTCGAAAGTCCGTGGGGCGGCGCCAAGCTGGTCTTCTTCCATGACAAGGCCCGCACGCCGGCCGCTGAGCTGCCCACCTCGGCAAAAGAGCTGCTCGATTGGGCACAGACCCATCCCGGGCGCTTCTCCTATCCGCAGCCGCCGGATTTCATAGGTTCATCTTTTCTAAAGCAGGTACTGATCGAACTCGTCGCAGACAGGAGCAAGCTGCTGAAGCCGGTAGACGAGGCAACGTTTCAACAGGATGTCGCGCCGCTTTTCGCCTATCTCGACCAGTTGACACCCCATCTCTGGCGCCAGGGAAAGGCCTATCCGCAGAACTATCCCGATATGAAGCAGAAGCTGGCGGATGGGGAACTCGACATAATCTTCGCCTTCAATCCGGCGGAAGCTTCCGCGGCGATCGCCAATGGCGAGTTGCCGGTAAGCGTGCGCTCCTTCGTCTTTCCCGCCGGAACGCTCGGCAACACCCATTTCGTCGCCATTCCCTATAATGCCAATGCAAAGGCGGGTGCGCTGCTGCTTGCCGATTTCCTGATCTCGCCCGAAGCGCAGTTGCGCAAGCAGGATGCCGAGGTCTGGGGGGACCCGACCGTGCTGGCAATGTCGAAACTGCCGGATGCGGACCGTGCAGCCTTCGCCGCGCTGGATCTCGGCGTCGCGACATTGCCGCCAGATCAACTGGGTCCGGCGCTTGCCGAACCGCATCCGGACTGGATGACCCGGATCGAAGCCGATTGGATCCGCCGGTATGGCGCCGCCAATTGACAGCAAGCGCCGGCGCTACCGACGGATACCCCTGTGAGAAGCGCCGTGCATTCGCGCATCGGCACCGGCCTTAAGGTGATATTATGCCTGCCGGTGCTGGCCGGGCTCGCCGGCACGCTGCTTCCGGCCTTCGGCTACCTGCCGACACTCGGCGGCACGCAGGCGACACTTCAGCAATTCGAGGCGCTTGCCGCCCAACCCCATATCCTGCGCTCGGCGCTGATCAGTCTTGTCGCTGGATTGACCAGCACATTCATCGCGCTGACGGTGGTCGCGACCTTCGTCGCCGGCTTTGCCGGTACGCGGCCCTTCGCCGTCATCCAGCACCTGCTATCGCCGCTGCTCGCCGTTCCGCATGCCGCATCGGCATTTGCGATCGCCTTCCTGATCGCGCCGTCCGGCATTCTGCTTCGGATCATCTCTCCCGAACTCACCGGCTTCACCCGCCCCCCGGACTGGCTCATCCCCAACGATCCGCTCGGCTTGTCGATGATGTCAGGCCTCGTCGCCAAGGAGATCCCCTTTCTGCTGCTGGTGATGCTGGCCGCGTTGCCGCAGTTGCCGGTCGCGAATGCGCGGCGCCTGATGACGGCGCTCGGCTATAGCAGGGTGTCGGGTTTTGCCATCGCGCTCTGGCCGCTGCTCTACCGGCAGGTCCGGTTGCCGGTTTTCGCGGTGCTGGTCTACGCGACCTCGGTCGTCGACGTCGCGATGATCCTCGGGCCGCAATTGCCGCCGACCTTGCCGGTGCGTATCGCCCGGTGGCTCGCCGACGACGACATCGGCACCCGCTTCCTCGCGTCGGCAGGCGCCGTTCTGCAGCTTGCGCTCGGCCTGATGGCGATCGCGATCTGGATCGGCGTCGAACGGCTTGGCCGTATCTGCCACCAGCACCTCAGTTCTTCGGGAAAACGACTTGTCGGCGACGGGCTTCTTCGCCTGGCCGCAGCGTCAGTGATGGCTGTGTCCGCTGCGTTCATCTTCATCGGTCTCGGACTGCTGGCACTGTGGTCGGTCGCAGGCCTTTGGCCCTTTCCCGATCGTCTGCCGACAAGCCTCACGTTCAGAACCTGGGACCGCGCGCTTGGGGCGCTCGCCGGACCTCTGGCAACCACCATCGCCATCGCTCTCCTGTCTTCGCTCGTCGCCCTTGCGATCGCCATCGGGCTGCTATCGCGAAGCGCGCACCGCTCCGCCGATCGTTGGCTGCCCGTTTTTCTGCCCTTGCTGGTTCCGGAGATAACCTTCGTGTTCGGATTGCAGATCCTGGCAGCGATGGTGGGGCTTTCACCGTCGATCGCCACGGTTGCCGCTCTGCATCTGATCTTCGTTCTGCCCTATGTGCTCTTGTCACTTGGGCCGCCCTGGCGGGCGCTCGACCGGCGTTACGAGCAAATTGCGTCCGGTCTGGGCAAGTCACCGCTGGCGATCCTCCTCACCATCCGGCTGCCGATGCTGCTTCGCGCTTGTCTCACCGCCTTTGCCGTCGGCTTTGCAGTCTCCGTCAGCCTCTACCTGCCGACCGTGCTGATCGGCGCTGGACGGGTGACGACGATCACCACCGAGGCCGTGGCGCTTTCATCAGGCGGCGATCGGCGCGTCATCGGCGTCTATGCGCTGCTGCAGGCGCTGTTACCCTTCCTCGGTTTTCTCGTTGCATCGCTGGTGCCGCAATTGCTATTCCGCCACCGACGGGCAATGAGGATTTGAATGCAGACACCGGGCAAGACGATGGCTCTAACTTTGTCCGATGTGACCATCCGGCTCGCGGGCAGAGTGCTGCTTTCCGTTTCGGCGACGGTGATGCCCGGCGACGTGCTGACGATCATGGGACCGTCGGGCGCCGGCAAGTCGGCGCTGCTTGCCTATATCGGCGGCTTCCTCGACCCTGCCTTCGTCGCCAGCGGCGCAGTTCTTCTCGGAGAAGACGATCTGATCGGCCTGCCGCCGCAACGGCGCCACACCGGCATTCTCTTCCAGGACCCGCTCTTGTTCCCGCATCTTTCGGTCGGCGGCAACATCGTCTTTGCCATCCCCGAGGTGATCAGTGGCCGAGACCGCCGACGCCGACTGGCCGAAGAGGCGCTCGATGAAGTTGGTCTTGGAGGCTTCTTCGACCGCGATCCGGAGACTTTGTCGGGCGGGCAAAAGGCACGTGTCGCGCTCCAGCGCGTGCTTCTCTCCGAGCCCCGCCTGCTGCTGCTCGATGAGCCCTTTTCAAAGCTCGACATGGCCTTGCGCCAGCAGACGCGCGAACTGGTCTTTGCCAAGGCGCGCTCGGCTGGCTTGCCGACAATTCTTGTGACCCATGACAGAGCGGACGCGGACGCCGCCGGTGGTGCGCTCATCCATATCGGAGCGGAGACGAAGTCGTGACGCTTACCCTGCCAGCTTTGCCGGTTCGCGACGTCCTGCGCGAGATCGGCGCGGCCCTCGATCAGGCTCGCTCCGTCGTGCTTTCGGCGCCGCCCGGAGCCGGCAAGACGACGCTCGTGCCGCTGTTCCTGCTCGACCAGCCCTGGCTGATGGGCGGCAAGATCATCCTGCTCGAACCGCGGCGGCTCGCCGCCCGGGCGGCGGCCGGCCGGATGGCGGAACTGCTCGGCGAGAAGGTCGGCGAAACCGTCGGCTACCGCATGCGGCTCGACAGCCGGATCTCCGCCAAGAGCCGGATAGAGGTGGTGACCGAAGGCGTCTTTGCCCGCATGATTCTCGACGATCCGGAGCTGACAGGCGTTTCCGCAGTGCTGTTCGACGAATTTCACGAACGATCATTGGATGCCGATTTCGGTCTGGCGCTGGCGCTCGACGTTCAGTCGGCACTACGCGACGACCTCAGGATCATCGTCATGTCGGCGACACTTGATGTGGCGCGCGTGTCAAAACTGCTCGGCGATGCAACCGTCGTCGAAAGCCAGGGGCGCAGCTTTCCGATCGACATCCGCAACCAGGATCGCGGCGGCGAGAGCGTCGAGGACGCCGTCGTTCGCGCGATCACCGATGCGCATCGCAGTGAACAGGGCTCGATCCTCGCATTTTTGCCGGGACAGGCCGAAATTACTCGGACGGCATCCCGGCTTGCCGACCGGTTCGGGGCAGAGACCACGGTGGTTCCGCTCTACGGAAACCTGACGCAGAAGGAGCAGGATGCGGCGATCCGGCCGGCGCCGAAGGGTACGCGCAAGATCGTCCTTGCCACCTCGATCGCCGAAACCTCGATCACCATCGATGGCGTGCGGATCGTCATCGACAGCGGCCTGCAGCGACTGCCGGTGTTCGAAGCCTCCACCGGCATCACCCGACTGGAAACCGTGCGCGTCTCGCGCGCGTCGGCCGACCAGCGCGCCGGCCGTGCCGGGCGAACGGAGCCCGGGATCGCCATCCGCCTCTGGCATGCCGGCCAGACCGCGGCCCTTGCCGCCTTCACGCCGCCGCAGATTCTTGCAAGCGACCTTTCAGGGCTGCTGCTCGACATGGCGCATTGGGGCGTCACCGATCCAGCGGCGCTCGCCTTCATCGATCCGCCGCCGGAAACCACGCTTGCGGAAGCGCGAAAGCTGCTGACGGACCTCGGAGCACTCGACGGCTCGGGCGCATTGACGCCAAGGGGACGCAAGATCCGCAATCTGGCCCTGCCACCGCGCCTTGCGGCGATGGCTGTCTCGGCAGCCGAGGAAGGCCAGGGCGAGGCCGCCTGCCTGCTGGCGGTCATGCTGACCGAACAAGGGCTCGGCGGCAACGCCATCGACCTGGAAGACCGGCTGCGACGCTTTCGCCAGGAGCGCGGCGAACGGGCCGAAGCCTCCCGCAACCTCGCCCGCCGGATGGCGGCGGAACTCAAAGGCGGGCCAAGATCGAACGAACCGGTCCAGCCCGGTGCCTTGTTGATGCACGCGTTCCCGGACCGTATCGCGCTGCAACGTGGAGGACGCGGGCGGTTCGTGATGGCCAACGGTCGCGGCGCGGAAATCGCCGAAACCGAGCGGCTCGCGGCGGCAAACATGCTTGTGATCGCCGATCTCACGGGTCGGGCCGGCGGGCAGCGCGTACTGGCGGCAGCCGAGCTTTCGCGCGCCGACGTCGAGGCGCATATGCCTGAAGCGATCGTGCGCGAAGAACAAAGCGTCTTCGACCGGGCGAGCCGCCAGGTGCGGGCGCGCCGCGTCACACGGCTGGGCGCCATCATCTTCGAGGAGGCGCCATTGCCAAGGCCGACCGGCGAAAGTGCGGCGCGCGCACTTGCCGATGGCGTTCGGCAGCTTGGTCTTGCTGTGCTGCCGTTTTCCAAGGAGGCGATGCAGTTGCGCGATCGCATCGGCTTCCTGCATCGCTCGATCGGCGAACCCTGGCCCGACGTCTCCGACGAAGCCCTGCTTGCGCGCCTTGAGGACTGGTTCGTTCCATTCCAGCATGGCATCACCGCTATTGCCGACATCAAGTCCGGCGCACTCTCCGAGGGATTGCTGTCGCTGATTGCGCACGACCGGCAGCGGGAGCTGGCAAAGCTGGCGCCGACCCACTTCGAGGCGCCGACGGGACAGCGGCATCCGATCCACTACGACGGCGACGAGCCGCTTCTTTCCATCCGGGTGCAGGAACTGTTCGGGCTGAAGAAGCACCCTGCCATAGGCGATGGCCGGTTGCCGCTGCTGCTCGAACTGATCTCGCCCGGCCGGCAGCCGATCCAGACGACACGCGACCTGCCGGGCTTCTGGGCCGGGTCGTGGCGCGATGTCCGCGCCGACATGCGCGGGCGCTATCCCAAGCACCCGTGGCCGGAGAACCCAGCGGAAGCCGCGCCGACGACACGGGCAAAACCGCGTGGTACATGAGGCAACACCCCGTACGGGACCCTAAAGGAATAAGAGCACGCATGACGGCAGTGGCGATGGAACACAATGATCCGACCTCCAACAGAAGCCTGCGGCTGCAGACGCTCATCCGCCTTCGCTGGCTTGCGGTCGGCGGCCAGTCGATCGCCGTCATCATCACCACCTTGTGGCTGCAGTTTCCGCTGCCCCTGCTCTCATGCCTGGTGCTGATAGCCACCCTGGCCCTGGTCAATACCTACCTCACGCTGCGCTTTCCGCCGACGCACCGCTTGCGGCCGCCGGCCGCTTTCGCGCTGCTCGGGCTCGACCTGGCGCAGTTGACCGGCCTGCTCTTCATCACCGGCGGGCTTGCCAATCCGTTCGCGCCGCTGCTGTGCGTGCCCGTCATCATTTCCTCGGCCTCGCAGCCGAAGCCGCACAGCATCGTTCTCGCCGGCCTTGCGGTGATCGGCGTCACGGCGCTCGCCTTCTCGCCCTTCCCACTGCCCTGGTATCCGGGAACTCTCCTGTTGATGCCGCGCGTGCTGACGGCCGGCATCTGGTTTGCGATCGTGTCGATGACGGCCTTTGCCGCTTTCTACACCTATCGCGTCTCACTCGAAGCGAGCGAACTGTCGGAGGCGCTGACGGCGACCGAACTGGTGCTGCAGCGCGAAAAACACCTTTCGCAGCTCGACGGCCTGGCGGCGGCCGCCGCCCATGAACTCGGCACGCCGCTTGCCACGATCAGCGTCGTCGCCAAGGAAATGGAACGCGAACTCGGCGATGATCCGCGCTTCGGCGAAGACGTGCACCTGTTGCGCAGCCAGAGCGAACGATGCCGCGACATTCTCAAACGCCTGACGACGCTGTCCTCCGAGAGCGAAGAGCATATGCGGCTCTTGCCGCTCTCCTCGCTGGTGGAAGAAGTGATGGCGCCGCACCGCGAGTTCGGCATTCACATCAATCTGGTCGAAAAGGGCGACAAGGCATCCGAGCCGGTCGGCAACCGCAACGCCGGCATTCTCTACGGGCTCGGCAATCTGCTCGAAAATGCGGTCGACTACGCCAAGAAGCAGGTAACGGTTACGGTCGAGCACACGGCCGAACATGTCAAAGTGACGATCGCCGATGATGGCGACGGTTTTGCCCCCGATATTCTGATGCGTATCGGCGAACCCTATGTCACGCGGCGGCAGAAGGACGACAGCGCCGGCGGCCTCGGGCTCGGCCTGTTCATCGCCAAGACCCTGCTTGAGCGCTCCGGCGCGCGCCTGCGCTTCGAGAACGGCGGCGCGGATGGACCCGGCGCCAAGGTCAGCGTCGAATGGCCGCGTGCGCTGATGGATACGAAACTGGCGAAATGACGTTTGGCAGTTTATTGAACCGCGTGACAGGAAACCTATAATCTCGGTGAAAACGTCCCGATTTTCGCCCAAGGATTGCGAGAATGACCGAAAAATCGACAGCATCGCCCAGCACACACGCCCAGGACGCCGAACTGATCGGACCGGACAGAACGCTGCTGCTCGTCGACGATGACGCGCCGTTCCTTCGACGCCTCGCCCGCGCCATGGAAGCGCGCGGCTTCACCGTCGATATCGCCGAGTCCGTTGCAGAAGGCATCGCCAAGGCAAAGGGCAACCCGCCGAAATACGCGGTCATCGACCTGAGGCTCGGCGACGGCAGCGGTCTCGACGTGATCGAGGCGATCCGCAGCCGCCGTGACGACACCCGCATGATCATGCTGACCGGCTACGGCAACATTGCGACAGCCGTGAATGCCGTGAAGCTCGGAGCGGTCGATTACCTTGCCAAGCCGGCCGACGCCGACGACATCTTCGCAGCGCTGGTGCAGCGCCAGGGCGAACGGGTGGAGCCACCGGAAAACCCGATGTCGGCCGACCGGGTGCGGTGGGAGCATATTCAGCGTGTTTACGAAATGTGCGAGCGCAACGTGTCGGAGACGGCACGCCGGCTCAACATGCACCGTCGGACGCTTCAGCGCATCCTGGCCAAGCGCGCGCCAAAATAATCAGCCTTCGGCGGACCCGTCGCGGGAGCCGGACACGATATCGCGAATCGAGTTGCCGAGCTCGCCGTTGCGCTCGGCAGCCCACTCCGCCAGCATCAGCCGTTGTGCTGCCGTGCGCGCGAAGAGCTGCAGCACCGACTTGCGGGTGGCCGGTGGGAGACGATGTTCCGGTGCGTCACGGATGATGTGCCCATCATAACCATCCGAGAGCAGCAGGCCGCAATCTTCCGGAAAGATATCGAGTGGAACGTCGCCGTGGGTGGCGAAGAACAGTCGGTCGCAGTGCTGCCGATACTGCGGCCATTTCCGATCCACCCGAAAATCCTCGATCGACGTCTTGATCTCGACGATCCAGATTTCGCCCTTTACCGACAAAGAGATGAGATCGGCGCGACGGCCGCTGGCGAGTGTGAGTTCGGGCAGCACCGAGTGCCGAAGTTCGGCGAAAAGTCGCTGGACTCCGCGGCGCACCATGAGCGCGCGATTCGATTGCCGACCGTCCACGAGAGGGTTGTCGCCATGGATTGAGAGAATTGTCATTCGCCTAGACTCTCGTGCGTCACCGCTTTTGTTGCAAAAAAGCCAGCGTCACGGAATTTACACTTTCCCGCCGCCTTGTTGCCGCGCAATCCCTTGCATAGCGGCAACTAATCGAAAATAACCGGATTCACTGACGGTCGGGCCGACCCAGTTTTTCTTCGCTTCTTATTTAAGAGACTCCTATGCGCTTCCGCAATGCCTTCCTCCTGTGCAGCCTGGCGGCGACACTCGCCGTGGCCGGCTGCTCGACAACTTCGACCAAGTCCGAGACGGCTGGCGGTGAGCCTGCTCCCGTTGCGGAACAGGTCGCTTCTAACCAGATCTTTTCGGGTGATTATGGCGCAGTTGAGGATCACGGCTATGCGCTCCCCGCCGTTCCCATCAACAGGGTCGAAAATCGTTTCCATCGCCAGATCGTCGACTATTCGACGAACGAGCGCCCCGGCACGATCGTTGTGAATACGCCGAACCGCTTCCTCTACTACGTGCTGCCCGGCGGTAAGGCCGTTCGCTACGGTATCGGCGTCGGCAAGGCCGGCTTTGCATGGGAGGGCGAAGCCTATATCGCCTGGAAGCAGGAATGGCCGATGTGGCACCCGCCGAAGGAAATGGCGGAGCGCAAGCCGGAAGTGGCCAAGTATGTCGAGGCAGGCATGGGCCCGGGTCTGAAGAACCCGCTCGGCGCGCGCGCCCTCTATCTCTTCAACGATCAGGGCAAGGACACGCTGTTCCGCCTGCATGGCACGCCGGAGTGGTCGTCGATCGGCACGGCCGCATCGTCCGGCTGCATCCGCCTGATGAACCAGGACATCATCGATCTCTATTCGCGGGTCCGTCCGGGCAAGAACGCACGCGTGGTCGTCCAGCAGTAAAACGCAACCTGAATTATGCGATCAGAGCCGCCGGGACCCTCGGCGGCTTTTTTGTTGGCCGCATATCCCCGACGATATTCCGTCGTTGTTGATACGCAGAGTTGCTCTGCTTCATACGCCTCAAATCAGGGTGGCCGACATCTGAATCCGCCTCGACGATTTGTTCAAAAAGCGCGCAATAAGACCGAAATTTCAGCACGTTATTAAGCAAGCATTATCTAATTAACTAAAAAGTGTGGCCGATAGACGCCTAACCAAAGGGACCGGACATGCTGATCAAGACCAAGCTCCTCAGTGCGATCGCACTGCTGTCACTCATCGCGATCGGCATTGCCGTCTACAGCCAGCATGCGCTCGCAGAAAACAGCGAAACGATGGATGCGATCTATGCCGACCGCATCGTGCCGCTGAAGAATCTGAAGGCGACATCGGACGCCTTTGCCGTTTCCATCGTCGATGCGGCGCACAAGGTGCGCAACGGCAACGAGACGATGGCGACGGGCCTCGCATCGGTCAACAATGCGCGTCAGGTGATAACGGCCAATTGGGACGCCTATGTCGCGACCTCGATGACACCAGAGGAACATAAGCTTGTCGAGAAAGCCAAGCAGCAGATGGTGATCGCGATGGATTCGATCGCGACGCTGACCAAGATCCTGTCCGAGGGTGATTCGGCTGCGCTCGACAGCTTCGTTCGCACGGCGCTCTACGAAACCATCGATCCGCTGACCGAGACCATTTCGGAGATTTCCGATCTGCAAGTTCACTTGTCGGATGAGGTCTTTCAGGCACAGCATCGTGAGTTCGAAACCGTGCAGGTGCTCAGCATCGGTATCATCCTGCTCGTCCTCGTGCTGGCAACCGGAACGTATCTGGTTGTTTCACGCGGCGTGATCGGCCCACTCGGCCGACAGATCGGCGCGATGCGCAAACTTATCGACGGCCATCTCGACGATGACGGCACTGCGGTGACCGGCAAGGACGAGATCGCCGAGATGGCCCGCGCCATCCAATCGTTCCGGGAAGCTGCCCGATCCAACCTTCGCCTGCAGGCGGAAGCCGAGGAAAGCCGCCGCAACGGAGAAGCCGAACGCACGAGAATGCAAGCGGAGGCCGAACGGGCCGCGCAGCAGAGGCTGGTGCAGGCAACATCAGGTCTTGCGACAGGCTTGCAGCGGCTGGCCGACGGCGATCTTGCCGTCCGGTTGGACGAACCGTTCTCCGCCGAATTCGAGCAATTGCGTCACGACCTCAACAAGGCTGCCGGCCAGCTCAACGATGCCATGCTCGCCGTTGCCGACAGCGCCGGCAACATCGGCCTGGGCACCCGCGAAATCAGCCAGAGCGCCGACGACCTGTCGAAACGCACGGAGCAGCAGGCGGCATCCCTGGAGGAAACGGCTGCAGCCCTCGACCAGATCACCGCCAATGTCAGCAATTCTTCGCGACGTACCGAGGAAGCCCGCGACGTTGCCGGCGAAGCAAAGACCAGCGCGACGCAGTCTGCCGTCGTCGTTGCAAATGCCGTGGAGGCGATGCGGCGGATCGAAGAATCATCCAGCCAGATTTCCAGCATCATTGGCGTGATCGACGAAATCGCCTTCCAGACCAATCTGCTGGCGCTGAATGCAGGCGTCGAGGCAGCACGGGCGGGTGAAGCCGGCAAGGGCTTTGCGGTCGTGGCACAGGAAGTGCGCGAGCTGGCGCAGCGCTCGGCAAAAGCCGCCAAGGAAATCAAGGAACTGATTCGCAGCTCCAGCTCGGAAGTCGAAAGCGGCGTACGGCTGGTGCGCGATACCGGCGAGGCGCTGAAGACCATCGAGGCGCACGTCATCACCATCAACGAACATATGGCGGCCATCGCCACATCGGCACGGGAACAATCCGTCGGGTTGGCAGAGGTCAACACGGCCGTCAACCAGATGGACCAGGTGACGCAGCGCAACGCCGCCATGGTCGAGGAGGCAAATGCCGCTTCGGCGACGCTTGCCCAGGAGGGCAGCAACCTTCGAGCCCTGATCGACAGGTTCCAACTGTCCGGCGAAACCAGCGTCTCGCCCCAATCGGGAGCGCGCAGAACCGCGCCTCGCGCCGCTGGCGCCCATCAATACGCTGACAGCAATGCCCGCCCGGCCGCAAGACGACCTGTTGCGCCACTGGTGCAAGGCAATACTGCGTTGGCCACCGAAGGCTGGGCCGAGTTCTGACCCAGCCTCGATGAATTCAGCTGGCGGCCCGATCAGGCCGCCAGTTTGGCCTTCAGCTCGCGGCGACGGCGGTGCAGGACCGGTTCGGTGTAGCCGTTCGGCTGTTGGCGACCCTCGAGGACAAGCTCAAGCGCCGCCTTGAAGGCGATCGATCCGTCAAAATTGCCGGCCATGGCGACATACTGCGGATCATCGGCGTTCTGGCCATCGACGACAGCGGCCATGCGCTTCATCGTCTCGACCACCTGTGCCTCGGTGACGACACCGTGATGCAGCCAGTTGGCCATGTGCTGGGCGGAAATGCGCAGCGTGGCACGATCCTCCATCAGGCCGATATTGTTGATATCGGGCACCTTGGAGCAACCAACGCCCTGGTCGACCCAGCGCACGACGTAACCGAGAATACCCTGCGCATTGTTGTCGAGCTCGCGCTGGATTTCCTCCGGCGTCCAGTTCGGACGGGTGGCGACCGGAACCGAGAGGATATCGCTGAGCTTCGCGCGTGCCCGGCTCTTCAGGCCAGCCTGAACGTCGGCAACATTGACCCGGTGGTAGTGGGTCGCATGCAGGGTGGCAGCCGTCGGCGACGGAACCCATGCAGTGTTGGCGCCGGCCTTCGGGTGAGCGATCTTCTGCTCCAGCATCGCCGCCATCAGATCGGGCATGGCCCACATGCCCTTGCCGATCTGCGCGTGGCCGGAAAGGCCGCATTCGAGGCCGATGTCGACGTTCCAGTTTTCGTAAGCCGCGATCCATGCGGCCTGCTTCATGTCGCCCTTGCGGATCATCGGGCCTGCTTCCATCGAGGTGTGGATTTCGTCGCCGGTGCGATCTAGGAAGCCGGTGTTGATGAAGACGACGCGTTCGCGCGCGGCGCGAATGCATTCCTTGAGATTGACCGTGGTGCGGCGCTCCTCGTCCATGATGCCAATCTTCATGGTATTGGCCGGCATGCCGAGTGCCGCCTCGACCCGCGAGAAGATTTCGCAGGCAAAGGCAACTTCTTCCGGCCCGTGCATCTTCGGCTTGACGACGTACATCGAACCTTCGCGCGAGTTCATGCGGCGGCCACCTTCCCCGATATCGTGCAGCGCGATCAGCGCGGTTGCCATCGCATCCATGATGCCTTCCGGCACCTCGTTGCCGTCGCGATCAAGGATAGCCGGATTCGTCATGAGGTGGCCGACATTGCGCACCAGCATCAGCGAGCGGCCCGGAAGCGACAGGGTGCCGCCGGACGGCGCCGTGTAGGTGCGGTCGGGATTGAGGCGGCGCGTGAAGCTGCGGCCGCCCTTGACGACCTCTTCCTCGAGATCGCCCTTCATCAGGCCGAGCCAGTTGCGGTAGACGACCACCTTGTCTTCGGCATCGACGGCGGCAACCGAATCTTCGCAGTCCATGATCGTGGTGATCGCCGATTCGAGGATGACGTCGGAAATATGGGCTGGATCATCCTTGCCGATCGGTGTCGTCGCATCGAGGACGACGACGGCATGCAGGTTGTTGTGCCGGAGAACGATTTGCGACGGCGCGTCGGGTGAACCTGCGCAGCCGGCAAACTGCTCGGAATTGCGAAGCCTCGTCTTCGACCCACCGGCAAGCGTTACCACAAGGCTGCCGGAAGCGACCGTCAAGGATGAAACATCCTTCCAGCTACCGCTATCCAACGGCGCGCTCGCATCGAGGAAGTCGCGCGCCCAGGCGATAACCTTGGCGCCACGCTTGGGGTTGTAGCCGCGTCCTTTTTCCGCACCGTCCTCTTCGGAAATCGCATCGGTGCCGTAGAGCGCGTCATAGAGCGAGCCCCAGCGCGCATTGGCAGCGTTCAGCGCATAGCGCGCATTCATGACGGGAACGACAAGCTGCGGGCCGGCGATGGTCGCGATCTCCGGATCGACATTGCCTGTCGATACCGAAAACTCCGGCCCTTCGGCCAGGAGATAGCCGATATCCTTCAGAAACCCCTGATAGGCTTCAAGGTCGTTCGGCGCGCCATTGTCGCGATACCAGGCGTCGATCTTCGCCTGCAGGTCGTCGCGCTTGGCAAGCAAGGCGCGGTTCTTCGGTGCGAGGTCATGGACGATCTTAGACAGCTCGGCAAAGAACCGTTCGGCATCGACGCCGGTGCCCGGCATCGCCTCATTCACCAGAAAGTCATGCAGACCTGCATCGATCTTCAATCCAAACTTCTCAATGCGGTCCATTATCTTACTCCTTGAAACAGGCCACTCGCGCGCGTGAAAGGCCGGCAGTTTCTCATCAATTCATTCCCTGTCAATTCAGCAAGGATGCGAAGAATTGTTTCCAAAATGGAAAAGATCATCCATGAGCAATGCGTGGCCGGCCGCTCGCCTGTGCAATGAAGCGCGCTTCCACCAGCTTGCGGTTTCCTTCGACTTCGGGGGCGTCGATTTCTTCGCGCAGCATCGAGACCGGCTCGTCAGCACCGCTGGTGCGTGCTGTCTCGAGCGCCATTGTCTCGGCGCGTCGGCGCGCGGCTGAGAAGGCCCGGTCCTGATCGAGGAAACGCTCGCTCACCCCTGCCCCGTTGACGATGAAGATGCCCTCTTCCGGCATGGTGACGAACACGGTGACAGACGCCCTGACCTGGCCGACGACGGCGCCAACGGCATTGGCGACGTCGGCTTCATTGGGGATTGCCGCGTCGGTGCCGAGCATGTCGGCAATGGCGGGGTAATAGACCGGCGCCGAAGCGCCCAGGCCGACGAGCGGGCGGTCGAGACCGAGCGAAAAGCGGACGATGCCTGGTGCGCGCCTCAGCGCGCGATCGACTGCCTGCGAAACCGCCGGGTCGATGGCGCCCGCGCCGTCTTCGCCAAGACAGGCCTGCAGGATGACTTCGGACGATTGGCGCGTAACGCGATCGACGATCATCTCGGCCATCGCCTCGGCAGAGGCGGCGATCGGCTGACCGGAGCCATCGCGGGTGCGTGCCGCAAGCTCAATGCCGAGACGCGCAGCCTCACTGCACCATTGCGACTGGCGGCCGAGCACATGCATGGCGTCGGAGGGAGTCAGTCCGCAGATATGCACCAGACCGCGCGCCACCAGCCGGTCCAGCGTTGCGCGCTGCGGCGTCGACGTCAGAAGGTTTTCAAGCGAGATCGGCGAAGCGCCGATGCGCTCGTAAAGCGCCTGCTCCTGCGGCTGCAGGCCGCTTGCCAGATGGTCGGGCAGGCCGGTGCGAACCGCCAGGCGGCCGTTGTTGCGGCCGGCATGCTGCGCTCGCAGTTGTTTTTCGAGCACCGAAAGCACCGCTTCGCCATGCAGCGCGGCGGCAAGGCTGAGCGGCATCAGCCGCCTGGGACCAAGATCGATCTTCGCCTTCAGCCCGCGATCGTTGATGCGAACTTCCGAATCACCGCCGAGACCATAGGTGCGCATCGCGACTGCTTCCACCATGGTGCGGAAACCGCCGACCACGGCGCCTTCTGCATCGAGCCGCGGTCGACCGCGATCGAGCACCGCGACATCCGTCGTCGTGCCACCGATATCAGAGACGACGGCATTGTCGAGCCCGGTCAAATGCCGCGCGCCGACGAGGCTTGCGGCAGGACCTGAGAGGATCGTCTCGATCGGTCGGAGCCTTGCTTCCTCGGCCGAAATCAGGGCGCCATCGCCGCGCACCACCATCATGGGCACATCGATGCCGCGGGACTTCAAAAAGCCCTCGCAGGAGCCGATCAGCCGATCGATCATCGAGACGAGACGGGCGTTCAGGAGCGTCGTCAGCGCCCGGCGCGGCCCGCCGAGCTTGGACGACAGCTCATGGCTGCAGGTTACCGGCAGATGCGAGACTTCGCGGATACGGTCGCGCACCCGCTGCTCATGGGCGGGATTGCGCACGGCGAAATAGCCGGCGATCGCAAAGGAAGACACCTGCTCGGCCAAAATCGGCAAGGCTTCCTCCAGCGCGGTCATGTCGAGGGGCGTTTCGCCACCATGAACGTTGTGACCGCCGGGCAGGAAAATGACCGGATCGGAGCCGAGTGCATCCTGCAGCCCGTCGCGCTTCAAATCCTCAGGACCAAAGCCGATCATCACCAGACCGGCACGGCCGCCCTGGCCCTCGACCAGAGCGTTGGTGGCAAGCGTGGTCGACAGGGACACGAGGCTGATGGCCGAAGCCGGCACGTCCGCCTTCTGCAGGACCTGCTCGACCGCGCCGGAAATTCCGACTGCCAGATCGTGGCGCGTGGTCAGCGCCTTTGCCTTGGCGACCACGCCCGCCGTTTCGCTAAAGAGGACCGCGTCGGTGTAGGTTCCGCCGGTATCGATGCCGAGAAGAAAATGGGACGTCAATTCGAACCAGTCCAGTGTTTCGGCCGGGGCAGCCCCGGGTTCATTGGGGATCGATCCGGTGATATGACATAATGGAAGAGAAGGCCATCGTGTCGAGGACATTCGCGGTCATCGGTGCGACATGATGCGAAGGGGGAGCAGCATGAGATTTTCCAGGGGGTCGACCGTCGCCGGCATTCTTGCTGTGGGGTTGCTCTTTTCGCAGCCGGGCGGCGCGCAGGACGCCGAGGAAGAAGAATACAAGCCGCAACTGCCCGATGTCTCGATCTACAAGGCGATGCTCGACGCCAACAAGCAGACCGGCTGGATCCAGTTTCGCAACTATGACGACCGGCAACTGATCTATTTTACCGCCTTGCAGACGATGCATTGCCGGCTATCGGAAATCCGATACTCCATCAATTCCGACGCGCTCGACAAGCGCTTTCCGCTGGCGAAATGCAATCCACAGATCCCGTTCAACCTGCCCGCCGACGAAACCGCCGAATATGTCTATATCTCGCTTGCCGCCAACGAGGCCAAGACGCTGACGATCCAGGCGGTGTGGGACGATGGCGCCGGCAGCGAGATCGTCGTCTACAAGCCCTGCGACAATGTCGGGGACGCCACCTGTGCGGCAATCAAGACGATCAAGAAACCATCGAAGCTGCTGCCACAGCCGATGCCGGCCGATTCGCCGGTGCGCGGCGTGCAATCGCCCATTCCGGGCAAGACCTTCAGCGAGCCGAAACCCGCATCGGCAAGCCGCCCCGCGGTTGAGTAGTCAGCCGCTGCACCGGCCAGGGTTTCGTCTCGTCGGTGACGTCGAAGCGGAACCGGTGCATCAGGACGGCGAGAGCGATGACGGCCTCCTGCAGCGCGAAGGTGGCGCCGATACAGATGCGCGGCCCGGCACCGAACGGCAGATACTGGAAGCGATGCAGCTTCTCGCGATTTTCCGGCAGGAAGCGCTCGGGCATGAAGGCACGGGGCCGATCCCAGTAGAGCACGTGGCGATGCAACGTCCACGGCATCACCAGAACGGCGATGCCTTTGGGTATCCTGACGCGCTCGCCCGTCGGCGACGTCCATTCATCCTCTTCGATGGCGGCGCGATTGATCGACGGTGCCGGCGGATAGAGCCGCATCGCCTCCTCAAAGGCCGCCAGCACATGCGGCATCAGGGTCAACCACTCGACCGGGTCGGCGCCGCTCTTCATGACGCCGTCGATTTCCGTCTCCATCGCCTCGCGAAAAGCCGGCGTATTGGCGACGCAATAGAGCGTCCAGGCGAGCGCTCGGGCGGTGGTCTCATGCCCGGCGCCGATGAAGGTGAGGATATTGTCCTCGATCTCTTCGGTTGAAAGCCCGTTCGCGCCCTCGGTCTGCAGCAACAGCGTGAGAAAATCGTTGGGCGTGCCGGTGGGGTCCGTCGCCATGCGCTGTCGCCTCAATGCCATCGTTTCCGAAACGATCGTGCGGAAGCGGTTCATCACCTTCTTGCCGCCGATGCGCGTCAGCCGCGGCAGCCATTCCGGCGCCAGCAGTATGTCCATCGGGTCGACGCGGCCCATGCGGTGCAGAAGCTCTTCGACACTTTGGACGAAGCCCTCCCTTTCGACCGCGACCTCGCCGGAGAACAACGTTTCCGCCAGGATGTCGAAGGTCAACTCGGTCATGTCGCTGGCGACATTGGTGGTGAACGGCTTCACCTTCGCCGCGGCGTAGCGCTCGACGAACTCTTCCGACCGGCGCAGCATCTGGCCGGCAAATCCCTTGGCGTGGCGTGGTGTGAACACCGGCGCAATAGCCTTGCGCGATCGCTTCCAGATCTCGCCTTCGGCGGTCAGCAGACCATCGCGCAGGATTGGGCGCAGGATCAATCGCCGGACCTTCGACATCTCATAATTGCTGACGTTTTCGACGAGGATATAGCGGATGAGGCCGGGATCGTTGACGATCAGGGTGCGCTGGGTGATGAACTTCGTCTCGATCCACGGCAGCGTGTACGACGGCTCGCCCCAGAGTTCGAGCGGATTGCGCAGAACGGTCTTGATGATCTTCAGGTAGGACGGCACGCCGACCCGAGGAGTGGGAGCCGGTGGTTCGAATGGCTCCGGACGCATGTCCATGGTGATTGCCTTTCTCGATTGCGCCAGGATTTCAGGTTTTTACGGCGCAATCAAGGAAGGTGCTTCCGCTGTATCACAGCAGGCTTTCGAGTTCCGCCAGCTTGTCGTTCACCAGCCAGCCGTAATAGTTTTCCTCCGGCCACTGGATCTCGCCGCCCTGGTTGCGGGCGGCAAGGGCGGCCGCACGGATATCGGGATTGCCGATATTGTAGAGCGTGGCGGTTATGCCGGGATTGCCTGAAATGTCGACGCCGGCGATGGACTTGTAGACATCGATCGAGTGACGGATCGAGGCGGCCATATAGGCAAGCGAGACATCCGGATCCATGATCGCCTCGTAGACGCCGGCGGCATTGGTCTCGTCAAGCCGCTCGTAACCTGACGTCTTGGCGACGATATCGGTCAACATCAGGGCGGTCAGCGGATTGATCTGGCCGAGGCCGAAGGTCTGGCCGGCGAAGAAGGGCTGGAAGAAGACTGCACTGAAACGATTGTTCGGGAAAGACTTTCCGCCGACGGACTTGCCGCGGAACTCGCCGTCCCAGACCCTCTCGCGGCAACTCCACAGGGAATAGGAGCTCTTCTTGCCGGTGCAGTCGGCAAATTGCGGACGGGCGACGAACTCGGCCACGGTCTCGCCGTCATAGCCGAACTGGAAGCTGTTGCCGGCATAGGCGGCGGCCTTGACGTAGTAGGACTGCAGCCGGTCGTAGGCATCGACATTGTAGGTGTGCTCGCCGACGATGGCGCCAATCATATGGATCGGCGCAATGCCATAGGCGCGCGACGTCGACTTGATCTTGCTCATCAGCTGCTTGTCGTTGGCAAGCAGGTCGCGCACCTTCTCGAATTTGGCGTCGAAGGAGGTGCGGCCGGCCTTGGTGCGGCGAACGGATGCGCCTGGGATGCCGGGTTGTTCGACATTCCGGTTGCCCGGCGGAACAACATTGGCCGCCATCGTCTGGCCTGCGGTCAGGCAAAACGTGGCGATAGCGAGCATGCAGGCGGTAAAACGCACGATCTCTTCTTCCTATCAACGGTGGAGACGCCTATCCGGCGGCGCGGCTCCTACGACAAGATCATGTCGGAAAGATGCCTCCCCCCACAATCGATTGCCCGACCGTGTTAGAAAAAATGAAGGCGCCTGTCGAGGGACAGGCGCCTTTCATCTTCATGAGTCACTTGACGGCAAGGGATTGCCGCCACGTCCGGTCGTTCCAGGATGGAACGATGGCGCTATAGAATGTAACGCGACAGATCCGTATTGGCGGCGAGATCGCCGACATGCTTGCGCACATACTCGGCATCGATGGTGACCGCCTGGCCGGCACTGTCCGGAGCGTTAAACGAGATCTCATCCAGCACGCGCTCCATCACCGTCTGCAGCCGCCGCGCGCCGATGTTCTCGACGCTCGAATTCAGCTGGACAGCCACACCGGCAAGCGCATCGATGGCATCTTCGGTGAAGTCGAGCTTCACTTCTTCCGTCTCAAGCAGCGCCTTGTACTGGCGGATGAGGCTTGCCTCGGTCTCCGTCAGGATGCGGCGGAAGTCTTCCTTGGTCAGGGCCCGCAGCTCGACGCGGATCGGCAAGCGGCCCTGTAGCTCGGGCAGAAGATCCGATGGTTTCGACACGTGGAACGCGCCCGAGGCGATGAAGAGAATGTGATCGGTCTTCACCGGTCCATACTTGGTCGCGACCGTCGTGCCTTCGACCAGTGGCAAGAGGTCCCGCTGCACGCCTTCGCGCGACACGCCGGCGCCCATGCCGCCTTCGCGCGACGCGATCTTGTCGATCTCGTCGAGGAAGACGATGCCGTCGTCCTCGACCGCCCTCACCGCCTCGCGCTGGATCTGCTCGTTGTCGAGCAGCTTGTCGGACTCGTCGTTGACCAGCACATCATAGGAAGCCTTGACTGTCGTCTTGACCTTCTTGGTGCGTGCGCCCATCGCCTTGCCGAACATTTCCGACAGGTTGAGCACGCCGATGTTGGCGCCGGGCATGCCGGGAATTTCGAAGCCGCCCGGTGCGCCGGTCTCGGCGATATCGACCTCGATTTCCTTGTCGTCCAGCTCGTTGGCGCGCAGCTTCTTGCGGAAGCTGTCACGCGTCGCCGGCGAGGCGGTGGCGCCGACCAGCGCATCGAGAACGCGCTCCTCGGCATTCTGGTGGGCCTTTGCCTTGACCTCGGCGCGTCGCTTTTCGCGCACGAGACCGATGCCGACCTCGACGAGGTCACGGATGATCTGTTCGACATCGCGGCCGACATAGCCGACTTCGGTGAACTTGGTCGCCTCGACCTTGACGAAGGGCGCACCCGCGAGCTTGGCCAGACGGCGGGAAATTTCCGTCTTGCCGACACCGGTCGGTCCGATCATCAGGATGTTCTTCGGCATGACTTCGTCGCGCAGATCGTCACCGAGCTGCTGGCGCCGCCAGCGGTTGCGCAGCGCGATCGCCACTGCGCGCTTGGCGTCATTCTGGCCGATGATGAAACGGTCGAGTTCCGACACGATTTCCCGGGGTGAAAAAATACTCATGTAGTCCTCTCAAACTCGGTCCGCGTCAGCTCCATCAGGAGCGTGCGGCCGGACGCATCTATCCATTCGCCAAAGGGCACGAAGCCCGCTTTCGCATAGGCCCTGACGGCCCTTCTGTTGCCGGCATCGGGGTCGATCACGATCCGCGGCGCGCCGGCGGCAAAAAGCGTCTGCGCGAAGGCCCGCAAAGCCAGCGACGCAACGCCCTTCCCGGTCATCTCCGGCGGGCCGATGAAGATATCGACGCCGGGGACATCGCCGGGCAGATCCTTCGCCCACGGCTCTTCGTCATATTCGGATGGTGTCCAGGACTGGATATAGCCCGCCGGCGCGCCCGAGACGTGGAAGATGAAGCCATCCACCTCGCCCGTCGCGCAACCGTCGCGGATCAAAGCGACTTCCTTGTCCGGATCACCCCACCATTGCCGCACATGCGGCTCGCTCAACCAGGCATGCAGCATCGGCAGGTGGCCATCGGCCACCCGTTCGAAGCTGACATGGGCCTGGTCATTGGGCATCCAGCGTCTCCACCACGATATTGTGGTTGGTGTAGACGCAGATGTCGCCTGCGATTTCGAGCGCCCGGCGCGCGACTTCCTCGGCCGACTTGTCGCTGTCCATCAGGGCGCGGGCCGCGGCAAAGGCATAATTGCCGCCCGAGCCGATGGCGATCGTTCCATGTTCCGGTTCCAGCACGTCGCCATTGCCGGTGATCGCCAGCGTGATCGACTTGTCGGCGACCAGCATCATCGCTTCGAGATTGCGCAGATACTTGTTGGTGCGCCAGTCCTTGGCGAGTTCCACGGCCGCGCGCATAAGCTGGTCCGGGTATTGCTCGAGCTTGGCTTCGAGCCGCTCCAGAAGTGTGAAGGCATCGGCCGTCGCGCCGGCAAAGCCGGCGATCACGTCGCCCTTGGCCAGTCGTCTGACCTTGCGGGCATTGCTCTTCATCACCGTCTGGCCAAGGCTGACCTGACCGTCGCCGGCCATCACCACCTTGCCGTCCTTGCGCACCGTGATGATGGTGGTCGCGTGCATCGTTCCGTAGGGATTGTGTTCACTCATTGAAGATACCTGTCGGCCCCAGAACCAGGGGCGTTGGGGGCTCGAACGAGCCTGGTTGCTTGAAGCCTATGTAAGTGCCTCTTGCGCGATTGCAAATCCCGGTGAGCCACGCAGTTTGCCGTAAATCAGACACCTCCCCGAATCGGTCGAATCTCCGCCGCGGTTCTGGATATTTTCCCTCTCCCCTGATAAGGAGCGGCTCCAGCGCATACAGGAGAGCCTGATGGCAGAAGCCACGTCCAGCCGCACCGGCCAAGTTTCGCGAAAGACCAATGAAACTGCCGTGTCCGTATCCGTCAACATCGATGGAACCGGAGCCTCGAAGATTGCGACGGGTGTCGGCTTCTTCGACCACATGCTGGACCAGCTTTCCCGACATTCGCTGATCGACATGGAAATCAAGACCGACGGCGACCTGCATGTCGACGATCACCACACGGTCGAAGACACCGGCATTGCCATCGGCCAGGCGATCGCCAAAGCGCTTGGCGATCGGCGCGGCATTACCCGCTACGCCTCGCTAGACCTTGCCATGGACGAGACGATGACCCGCGCCGCGGTCGACGTGTCCGGCCGACCATTTCTCGTCTGGAACGTCAACTTCACCTCGCCGAAGATCGGCACCTTTGACACCGAGCTGGTGCGCGAGTTCTTCCAGGCGCTCGCCCAGAACGCCGGCATCACGCTGCATATCCAGAACATCTACGGCGCCAACAACCATCATATCGCCGAGACCTGCTTCAAGTCCGTCGCCCGCGTGCTCCGCACGGCAACCGAAATCGATCCGCGCCAGGCCGGTCGCGTTCCCTCGACCAAGGGTACGCTTGCCTGAGCGGTCATTATCTGGCTGATCACCATGGCCTCTTACATGATCCTGACCCCGCCAGGCGCCCGCGCCGACGACGACCGGGCACGCTTTGTCGCCGACGGCTTCTCCTGGGGCGCCTTTCTGTTTCCGGCGCTCTGGCTTTTTGCCAAGCGGATGTGGCTCTTCGGAATCGCAGTTGCTGTTCTGCAGATCTTGTTAATCTCTCTGTCGGCGACCAATGGCGGACTGCTGGCAGCGCTGCTGCTGCATCTGGCGCTCGCACTGCTGGTCGCGCTGGAAGGCCCCATGCTTATTGTTCGCCGGCTCATCAACCGTGACTGGACGCTGCGCTCCATCGTGCCGGCGCGCGATCTCGAGACGGCCGAGGAAATCTACTTCGCAAACGTGCCCTCGGCCGACCAAGCAGCAGTCGCTAGGCCGGCCGTCGACTGGCCTAGGCAGGCGCCGGCAGGCACCGGCCCGGGTCTTGGGCTTTTTGAATCCTACGGAGAACGCTGATGCGCGTCGCCATTATCGACTACGGATCGGGCAATCTGCGCTCGGCAACGAAAGCGTTTGAACGGGCTGCGCGCGAAGCCGGCATCGATGCCCGGATCGACCTGACCGACAAGCCCGACCGGGTGGCGACCGCCGACCGCATCGTGCTGCCGGGCGTCGGTGCCTATGCCGATTGTCGTCGCGGCCTTGCGGCCGTGGACGGCATGGAGCAGGCGCTGACGGAGGCCGTCGAAAAGGCCGGCCGGCCGTTTCTCGGCATCTGCGTCGGCATGCAGCTGATGTCGTCGCGTGGCCTCGAAAAGACCACGACACATGGCTTCGGCTGGATCCCCGGCGACGTCGTCGAAATGAAGCCGACGGATCCGTCCTTAAAAATCCCGCAGATAGGCTGGAATACGCTGCGGCTCACTCGCGCGCACCCGCTGTTTGACGGCATCCGCACCGGTGACGACGGCCTGCACGCCTATTTCGTGCATTCCTATCATCTGGCAGCGGAAAATGCCGACGATGTCGTCGCCGAGGCCGATTACGGCGGCACTGTCACCGCCTTCGTCGCCAATGGCAACAAGGCCGGCTCGCAATTCCACCCGGAAAAGAGCCAGGCACTCGGCCTCGCCCTCATCTCGAATTTCCTGCGCTGGAAGCCGTAAGCGCCAGCGACCTCTGATCGGATAGTTACATGATACTTTTTCCCGCTATCGACCTGAAAGACGGGCAATGCGTGCGCCTGAAGCTCGGCGACATGGAGCAGGCAACGGTCTACAACCCGGATCCCGGCGCGCAGGCGCGCGCCTTCGAGGAACAGGGTTTCGAGTGGCTGCATGTGGTCGACCTCAACGGCGCCTTTGCCGGTGAGACGGTCAACGGGGCTGCCGTCGACGCGATCCTGAAATCGACCAAGAACCCGGTCCAGCTCGGCGGCGGCATCCGCACGCTTGAGCATATCGAGAACTGGCTGTCGCGCGGGCTTGCCCGCGTCATCCTCGGCACCGTCGCGGTGCGTGATCCCGCACTTGTTATCGAAGCCTGCCGCAAATTTCCGGGCAAGGTCGCCGTCGGCATCGACGCCAAGGGCGGCAAGGTCGCGGTGGAGGGCTGGGCGGAAGCGTCGGAACTCGGCGTGATCGAGCTTGCGAAGAAGTTCGAGGGCGCCGGCGTGTCTGCGATCATCTATACGGACATCGATCGCGACGGCATTCTCACCGGGATCAACTGGGATTCGACGCTGGAGCTTGCCGACGCGGTTTCGATCCCGGTGATCGCTTCGGGCGGTCTCGCCTCGATGGACGATATCCGGCGAATGATCGCCCCTGACGCTGCCAAGCTCGAAGGCGCCATTTCCGGCCGCGCGCTCTATGACGGCCGCATCGACCCGCAGGAAGCCCTGGCGCTGATCCGCGCTACGAGAAAGGCATGAGCCGATGACCCTCAAAGCCCGCGTAATCCCGTGCCTCGACGTCAAGGACGGTCGCGTCGTCAAGGGCGTCAACTTCGTCGACCTGATCGATGCCGGCGATCCGGTGGAAGCGGCCCGCGCCTATGATGCGGCCGGTGCCGACGAGCTCTGCTTCCTCGACATCACCGCGTCTTCGGACAACCGCGAAACCATCTTCGACGTCATCGCCCGCACGGCCGAACAATGCTTCATGCCGCTGACCGTCGGCGGTGGCGTCCGCCAGGTGGCCGATATTCGTAAGCTGCTGCTCGCAGGCGCCGACAAGGTGTCGATCAACACCGCCGCCGTGAAAAACCCTGATTTCGTCGCCGAAGCCGCCGACAAGTTCGGCAACCAGTGCATCGTCGTTGCGATCGATGCCAAGAAGGTCTCGAAGGACGGCGAAGAGAACCGCTGGGAAATCTTCACCCACGGCGGCCGCCAGACCACCGGCATCGACGCGGTCGACTTTGCCCGCCGCGTCGTCGATCTCGGCGCCGGTGAAATCCTGTTGACCTCGATGGATCGTGACGGAACCAAGAGCGGCTACGATATCGACCTGACCCGGGCGGTTGCCGATGCGGTGCGCGCACCCGTCATTGCCTCGGGAGGTGTCGGCACGCTCGATCACATGGTTTCCGGCATCCGCGACGGCCATGCGACGGCGGTTCTGGCCGCATCGATCTTCCACTTCGGAACCTATAGCATTGGCGAAACCAAGCGCTATATGGCCGAACATGGCATCGCCATGCGTCTCGATTGAGTTTTCAGGGTTTCGTTATGAGTGATTTTTCCCTTTCCGACCTCGAGACCATTGTCGCCGAACGCGCCAAGGCGTCGCCGGAGGAATCCTGGACGGCGAAACTGGTCGCACACGGTCAGCAGAAGGCGGCCAAGAAACTGGGCGAGGAAGCGGTCGAAACCGTGATCGCGGCGATCCGCAACGACCGGCAGAATCTCGTCGATGAGAGCGCCGATCTCCTCTATCATCTGATGGTCGTATTGAAAATTGCAGACATTCCGTTGCAGGATGTGCTCGACGAACTTGCACGGCGGACAAGCCAATCCGGTCTGCAGGAAAAGGCTAATCGGCGGGATCCATGACCCTAGCTGCGCAAGATATCGAAATGGCCGATCTCCCGGACAATCTTCAGAAACGGGACTATTCGCCCTATCATTTCTTCTCCGCCGAGGAATGGTCGCGTTTTCGTGCCGACACGCCGATGACGCTGACGGCAGACGAAGTGCAGCGGCTGCGCTCGCTGAACGACCCGGTCGATCTCGGCGAAGTCCGGCAAATCTACCTGTCGCTGTCGCGCCTGCTTTCGACCCATGTGGAATCGTCGCAGATGCTGTTCGAGCAGCGCAAGCGCTTCCTCAGCATGTCCGAGACGAAGACCCCCTTCGTCATCGGCATTGCCGGGTCGGTGGCGGTCGGCAAGTCGACGACAGCGCGTATCCTCGCGCAGCTTCTGTCGCGCTGGCCCTCGAGCCCGAAGGTCGATCTCGTCACCACGGACGGCTTCCTCTATCCGAACGCCGTGCTCCAGCGCGAAAACATGATGGATCGCAAGGGTTTCCCCGAGAGCTACGACGTCGGCGCGCTCCTGCGCTTCCTGTCGGCGATCAAGGCGGGCCAGCCGAACGTCAGGGCGCCGAGCTACTCGCACATGACCTACGACGTGCTGCCGGATCAGTACACGGTCATCGATCGCCCTGATATTCTGATCTTCGAAGGCATCAACGTCCTGCAGTCGCGCAACCTGCCGGCCGACGGCAAGATCGTGCCGATGGTCTCGGATTTCTTCGACTTCTCGATCTACATCGACGCCGAGGAAAGCCTGATCCACAGCTGGTACGTCAACCGCTTCATGCGCCTCAGGGAAACGGCCTTCAAGAACCCGGAATCCTACTTCCATCGCTATGCGACCATCAGCGAGGATGCGGCACGGGCGATTGCCGAGGGGCTCTGGCACAACATCAACCTGAAGAACCTGCACCAGAACATTCTGCCGACGCGGCCACGCGCCGACCTCATTTTGCAGAAGGGGCCAAACCACCTCACCGAGAAGGTGGCGCTGCGCAAACTTTGAGTGCGCCGCAGACCGCTGATGTCACGGATTTAGAACTGCAGGGCCGGGCGCAGTCCCGCAGGCACATCTTTATCGTCGCTCAGGGATTGACCCGGCGCAACGTCAGATTGAGCCGGCCGCCGTTCTTCAGCAGCGTCGACGTGTTGGGATAGATCCGGTCGACGCCGTGAAAGGCGAGACGCCCCTCGCCGCCCAGCACAACGATATCGCCGCTTTCAAGCCTGAAGGACATGGTTTGGCCACCACGCTCCTTGCCGCCGACGCGAAACAAGCAGCTATCGCCAAGCGAAATCGAAACGACTGCGGTTTGCAGGTCGCGCTCGTCCCTGTCCTGGTGCAGACCCATGCGCGCCTCTTCGGAATAGAAGTTCACCAGGCAGGCTTCCGGCTGCTTTTCGCTGGCCGAAACCGCATCCCAGATTTCGAGGAGAACGTCGGGCATCGACGGCCAAGGCCTTCCCGTTCCGGGGTGCTGCGACTGGTAGCGATAGCCTTTCTCGCGGTCTGTCACCCAGCCGAGCGGTCCGCAATTGGTCATGAGCACCGACATCGGCTTACCGGTCTTCGGCATCTGTGGAACGAACAACGGCGCTTCGGCGACCACGCTGCGGATCGCCTCGACGATCTCTTCCTGACGGGCGCGATCTAAAAAGCCGGGAATGTGCTTTATGCCCTTGGGGAGAACCAGCATGCGGTTGCCCTCATTCCCCGAGCCCGAGCAGTCTTGCCGGGACGCCGTAACGTTCGGCCCAGCCGGCATAGGCGACATCCGTCGGGCCGACGACGTGATCAACCAGATTCCATCGGCCGCCCTGGAAGCTGACGAGTGCGAACACCGTCGAACCATCCATCATATCGGCATCATCGCGAAAGCCGGTCTGTGAGAGATCGATGACGCCGCCGCCCGGACGCTGCGGCTCGACCTGCACGAAGGCCCAGTTCGGCGTCGCCCGCATCGTGGTGACAACGAATTCGACCGAACCGCGCATCTCCGCCTCGACGGCAGGCCGCAAGGCGTCGAGGATTGCTGCACGCTCCGAACTGCCCTTTGCCGGCTCGCGCAGCGTTTGCGCGAAACCAGCCGTGGCAAGTCCAAGACCTGCCACAGTCAGAGCGACGCCAAAAAGTGATCGCATCGACAAGGCTGTCACGCGGCGTCCAGATCCGGAATGCGCAGAACTTGACCGGGATAGATCTTGTCGGGATGGCTCAGCATCGGTTTGTTGGCCTCGAAGATCACCGTGTGCTTGGCGCCCTTACCCTTGCCGTACTGAGCCTCGGCGATCTTCCAGAGGTTGTCGCCTTTCTTGACGGTATAGAACACGGGCGCCTTGGCCGGCGCCGGCGTCGCGCCGGCATCCGCGACCTTCAGTTCCGACGCTTCGACCGCGGATACGCCGAGCGTGTTGCCGACGGCGACGACCGCCTTCTCGAAGGCCGTCTGGTCCTTGACGACACCCTTCAGCACCACCTTGTCATTGACGACTTCGACCTGGACGTCCTTGGTGCCCAGGTCGTGCGAAGCGAGTTCCTTCTGGACGCTTTCGGTATCCGGCGCATCGTCGTCACCGCCGATGCCCAACTTCTTGCCAGCGTTCTTGATAAAACTGAAAAGGCCCATGGATCCCTCCTTCTGCAAAAGTCGCTTGGGATAAGAGAGGGCGCATGGCGGCAAAAGACAAGAGACGGTTGAAAAGATTTCGCAACCGCAGATCAGTCGCCGCTCGGTCGTCCGCGCAGCTTCTTGGTCTCTCCGCGGCCGGTTTTTTCCTTCAGACGGCGCTCGATCGAACCGCGCGTCGGCTTGGTCTTCCTGCGCGGCGGTGGTGGCGGCTCGGCGGCCTTCAGGATCATCTCCTTCAGCCTTTCGCGCGCGTCCTCGCGGTTGCGCTCCTGGCTGCGGAAACGACTGGCCTCGATCATCAGCACGCCGTCCTTCGAGGCGCGGCGACCGGCAAGCTTCAAGGTATTGGCCTTGATGCGATCGTTGAGCGCGGGCGACGCCTGGACGTTGAAGAACAGCTGGACGGCCGTCGAGACCTTGTTGACGTTCTGCCCGCCGGGTCCGCCGGCCAGCACGAATTGCTCCGTCAATTCCCAGCCGGCAATGACGATATTGTCGTTTATGTAAAGCGGGTCGCTAGCCATGATTCACCTCGCCCCGATCTATGGCACAGAGCGAACCTCTTGAAAACATTGCAGCGCCGCGCGTCAGATGTGACGCGCAAAGGACGCTGTAACGCTTCAAAATTGCTGCATAATTTTCTCCTAAAATCGACTTCGAATTAAGGAATTGTGCAGTCGCCACGAAAACGAAAAACCCGGCCATGGAAGACCGGGTTTCACGTGAATCATAGCCGGCGATGTTTATTCGGCGGCGATCTTCGCGCCAGGAGCAGCATCGCGAACGCTGCCATCGACATGGTCTTCGAACTTGGCGAAGTTGGCGATGAACATATCGACGAGGCGGCGGGCCTGTGCGTCATAGGCGTTGCCGTCAGCCCAGGTCGAGCGCGGATCGAGAATACCGTCGTCGACGCCCGGCACCGAAACCGGCACGGCAAAACCGAAGTTGGCGTCGGTGCGAAGCTCAGCGGCGTTCAGCGAACCGTCAAGGGCTGCCGCGAGCAGAGCGCGGGTCACCTTGATCGGCATGCGGCTGCCGGTTCCATAGGCACCGCCGGTCCAGCCGGTGCTGACCAACCAGCAGGTGACGCCGTTCTTGGCGATCAGATCCTTCAAGAGGTTGCCGTATTCCGACGGGTGACGCGGCATGAACGGCGCGCCGAAGCAGGTCGAGAACGTCGCTTCCGGCTCAGTGACGCCCTTTTCGGTGCCGGCAACCTTGGCGGTGTAGCCGGACAGGAAGTGATACATCGCCTGTTCCGGCGTCAGCTTGGCGATCGGCGGCATCACGCCGAAGGCATCGGCCGTCAACATGATGATCGTGCGCGGCTGCGGCGCGGTGCCGGTTTCGCTGGCGTTCGGGATGAAATCCAGCGGATAGGCGCAGCGGGTGTTTTCTGTCAGCGAGCCATCGTTGAAATCGGGAACCCGGTCCTCGTCGAGAACGACGTTTTCCATGACGGTGCCGAAGCGGCGGGTCGTCGCGAAGATTTCCGGTTCGGCCGCTTGCGAAAGGCGGATAGCCTTGGCGTAGCACCCGCCTTCGAAGTTGAAGACGCCCTCATCTCCCCAGCCATGCTCGTCGTCACCGATCAGCGTGCGGGTCGGATCTGCCGACAGCGTGGTCTTGCCGGTGCCCGAAAGGCCGAAGAAGATGGCAGTATTGCCTTCGGGTCCGACATTGGCCGAGCAGTGCATCGGCATAACGCCCTTCTTCGGAAGCAAGTAGTTCAGAACGGTGAACACCGACTTCTTCATCTCGCCGGCATAGGACGTACCGCCGATGAGAATGAGGCCGTTGGTCAGATCGCAGGCGATCACCGTTTCCGAACGGCAGCCGTGGCGTTCAGGGTCGGCCTTGAAGCTCGGCAGATCGATGATCGTCAGCTTCGGCAGGAAGGAGGCCAGAGCCTCCCGCTTCGGGCGGATCAGGAGATTGCGGATGAACAGCGAATGCCAGGCATACTCGGTGACGACGCGGGTCGGCAGAGCGTTGTCCTTGTCGGCGCCGCCGACCAGGTCCTGTACATAGAGCGACATGCCCTTGGCATGATCAAGCATATCCTGGCGCAGCACGGCAAAATGCTCGGGCGACAGCGGCTTGTTGTTGTCCCACCAGATCTGATCGTCGGTCGACGCATCGCGAACGACGAACTTGTCCTTCGGCGAGCGGCCGGTGTGCTGGCCGGTGCGCGCAACGATCGCGCCGTGCGCCGTCAGCTGAGCCTCGCCGCGGCGGATGGCTTCTTCATAAAGCTCTGCGGCTTCAAAGTTGAACCGAACCACTTCCAGGTCGGTAAAGCCGAGTTTTTCCAAGCCGTTCGCTGCATTGCGAGTGCCGAGTTGCTCCATGGTCAAGCTTCCTTCGTGTTTGGCCATTGGCGTTGAATTTGGCCGGAACATACTTGCATGCTCGCTCAAAAACAAGGCGAGGTCAAAAAAAGAATAATGATTTCAGTATATTAATCGATTTAAAGAAAATTATCGTTTTTTTAATCGGTTGAAACCGAGTTCCCTGCACCATATCTGCCTCTCAGCGACGGACTGTACGCTTGAGGGCTTTTTGGGCTTCGCCACAATTTGTTCCACCTTTATACTCAAGTAACGCACCCGTGACTCGCGGTTGCCGTGGATTCGAAGACGAAACCGGCGATCGGCCTCAAATGACGGAGTTGAACACGATGCAGACCATCGCGCTTGTCGATGATGACCGGAATATCCTGACGTCCGTATCCATCGCGCTTGAAGCTGAAGGCTACAAGGTCGAGACCTATACCGACGGTGCCTCCGCGCTCGAAGGCCTGTTGGCCCGGCCGCCGCAGCTTGCGATCTTCGACATCAAGATGCCGCGCATGGACGGCATGGAGCTGTTGCGTCGCCTGCGCCAGAAGTCGGACCTGCCGGTGATCTTCCTGACGTCGAAGGACGAGGAAATCGACGAGCTCTTCGGCCTGAAGATGGGCGCCGACGATTTCATCACCAAGCCGTTCTCCCAGCGGTTGCTGGTCGAGCGCGTCAAGGCGATCCTGCGTCGGGCCGCAAACCGCGAAGCCGCTGCAGCCGGCGGCACCACCGGCGCCCCGAAGACCTCCGACACACCAACGCGCTCGCTCGAGCGCGGGCAGTTGGCCATGGATCAGGAGCGCCACACCTGCACCTGGAAGAACGAGCCCGTGACCCTGACGGTCACCGAGTTCCTTATTCTTCATTCGCTTGCCCAGCGTCCGGGCGTGGTCAAGAGCCGCGATGCCCTGATGGATGCTGCCTATGACGAGCAGGTCTATGTCGACGATCGCACCATCGACAGCCACATCAAGCGGCTGCGCAAGAAGTTCAAGATGGTCGACAACGACTTCGACATGATCGAGACGCTCTACGGCGTCGGCTACCGCTTCCGCGAAATGGCCTGAGGCCACACGGGGTCTCGGCACTTGCCATCGCGTCGTTTGTGGAGCATTCAGAACCGACGCGATGGCGGGCAAGCTTCGGCCCGCCCGTTGGCTTGGCCGGTGGCATTGGATCCACGAGACCGAAGACCAGAAAAAAGAACATCGGCGGACCTGAGAAACCCGGCATACGGGTAATGCGTGTCCGCAATCGGAAGATACGGCGGGGATGATCCGCTGCGGGAGCGGAAAGACTTGGTGGAAGTCTTGCAAGGCGATATCGACGAACTTGACGGAAGGTCATCGGCCCACAACGGCCGGCGCTGGGCCTATTCCTTCACGCTGATTCGCCGCCTGTTCGGCAACGCGGTCTTTTCGAGCCTGACGCGCCGGATCGTCTTCTTCAACCTCGTCGCGCTCGTGGTCCTGGTCGGCGGGATCATGTATCTCAACCAGTTCCGCGAAGGCCTGATCGACGCACGCGTCGAAAGCCTGCTGACCCAAGGCGAAATCATCGCCGGCGCCATTTCGGCATCCGCCTCCGTCGACACCAACTCGATCACCATCGATCCCGAAAAACTGCTGGAGCTGCAGGCTGGCCAGAGCATCACGCCGCTGCCGAGCGACGAAGACCTGGATTTTCCGATCATCCAGGAGCGGGTTGCTCCAGTCCTCAGACGCTTGATCTCGCCGACCCGCACCCGCGCGCGCCTGTTCGACGCCGATGCGGACCTGCTGCTCGATTCACGCCACCTCTATAGCGGCGGCCAGGTGCTGCGCTTCGACCTGCCGCCCGTCGACCCGGAAGCGACCGGCATCGAGGAAAAGTTCGGGAGTTGGATCAATCGTTTGCTGCAGTCGGGCGACCTGCCGCTCTACAAGGAGCCGCCGGGCGGCAACGGTTCGATCTATCCTGAAGTGATGAACGCGCTGACCGGCGTGCGCGGCGCCGTGCGCCGCGTGACCGAAAAAGGCGAACTGATCGTCTCGGTCGCCGTGCCGGTGCAGCGCTCGCGCGCCGTGCTCGGCGTGCTGCTGCTTTCCACCCAGGCGGGCGACATCGACAAGATCGTGCATGCCGAGCGCCTCGCCATCATTCGCGTGTTCGGCGTCGCCGCCCTGGTCAACGTCATTCTGTCGCTGCTTTTGTCGTCGACGATCGCCAATCCGCTGCGGCGCCTCTCGGCCGCCGCCATCCGGGTGCGTCGCGGTGGCGCCAAGGAACGCGAAGAGATCCCCGATTTCTCGTCGCGCCAGGACGAAATCGGCAACCTGTCGGTGGCGCTGCGCGAGATGACGACAGCACTCTACGACCGGATCGCGGCGATCGAGAATTTTGCGGCCGACGTCAGCCATGAACTGAAAAACCCGCTGACCTCGCTGCGCAGCGCGGTCGAAACACTGCCGCTTGCCCGCACCGACGAATCGAAGAAGCGGCTGATGGACGTCATCCAGCACGATGTCCGCCGCCTCGACCGCCTTATCAGCGATATCTCCGACGCCTCGCGGCTCGACGCGGAACTTGCGCGTAGCGACGCCAAGGTGGTCGACCTCGAAAGGCTGCTCGGCGACCTCGTCGAGATCTCCCGCCAGATCCGCAGCAAGAAGAAGCCGGTTCTGCTCGATTTCGTCGTCGACCGCAAGGACAGCCCCAAGGCGCGCTTCGCCATCAACGGCTACGAACTGCGCATCGGCCAGATCATCACCAACCTGATCGAAAACGCCCGTTCCTTTGTGCCCGAGCAGGGCGGTCGCATCGTCGTGCGCCTCACCCGCTCCCGGTCGCGCTGCCTCGTCTATGTCGAGGACAATGGCCCCGGCATCCAGGCGGAAGACATCGACCGGATCTTCGAGCGCTTCTATACGGACAGACCGGAGGGCGAAGATTTCGGCCAGAACTCCGGCCTCGGCCTGTCGATCTCCCGTCAGATCGCCGAAGCGCATGGCGGCACGCTGAAGGCCGAAAACGTCATGGGTCCGGATGGACAGATCGTCGGTGCCCGCTTCGTTCTTTCCCTGCCCGCCGAGCCGCACGCGTGACGCCGCCGCGGCACAATGTTCACGGTACGGCGATCGTCCTCGGCACGGCCGGCTTCCTGGTAACCGGACCTTCCGGCATCGGCAAATCGAGACTGGCGCTCGCCTGCATTTCGGCAGCCCGTCAGATGGGGCACTTTGCGGCACTGGTCGCCGACGACCGTGTCGATCTGTCGATCGAACAGGACCAGATCATCGCCCGGTGCCCAGCGTCGATCGAAGGTCTGATCGAGATCCGCGGCGCCGGCATCGCCAGGCTCGAAACGGTGCCTGCCGCGGTGATGGATTGGGCGATCCTGCCGGTGAGCGCGCCATTCGATCCGCGCATGCCGCCCGAAAACGAGGAACTACCCCTACCCCTCGGTCGCAGCCTGCCGATTGTTCGCGTTCCCATTGAAAATGGCGTGCACATGCTTGCTGCTCTGCGTGCGTTGCTACCCGAAAAATTAGGATTTTAGCTATAGTTGCAGGCAACGGGGCTGGTTTTTCGGCATTTTTGGCTTGCACTTCGCCTTTTCCTTGCCAAGATGGCCGCCCCAACAGGTGGACGAAATTGCTGCATTGCGATATCTGACCATCAGTGAATTGCGCGTGCAGTCGGAGAAAAGATACCCATGATCGGACTTGTGCTTGTCACCCATGGCAAGCTGGCTGAGGAATTCCGACATGCGCTCGAGCATGTTGTCGGTCCGCAAAAAGCTATCGAGACCGTTTGCATCGGCCCCGAGGACGACATGGATCAGCGTCGGCAGGATATCCTCGACGCCGTGACCAACGTCGACGAGGGCAACGGCGTGATCATTCTCACCGACATGTTCGGTGGCACGCCGTCCAATCTCGCCATCTCGGTGATGCGCAGCGGCACTGTCGAAGTCATCGCCGGCGTCAACCTGCCGATGCTGATCAAGCTCGCCGGCGTGCGTGGCGAAAGCGATATGGACAAGGCGCTCGCGGAAGCCTCCGAAGCGGGACGCAAGTACATCAACGTCGCCAGCCGTGTCCTGAGCGGAAAATGATGGACCACCGCCCCGATATGTCACTGACGCGCGAACTTGTCATCGTCAACAAACGCGGCCTGCATGCGCGCGCTTCAGCCAAGTTCGTGCAGACGGTCGAGGCCTATGATGCCGAAATCACGGTATCGAAGGACGGAAGCACGGTCGGGGGCACCTCGATCATGGGCCTGATGATGCTGGCCGCCAGCACCGGCTCCAGCGTCTGCGTCACCGCCAGCGGCGCACAGGCCGAAGAGGCCCTCAATGCGCTCGACGCATTGGTCCGCGACAAGTTCGGTGAAGAAATGTAACCGACAATATAAAGATATAAAGACTTCTTTATATCGAGGTTGCTCTGCCCCGGAATTCCTGATAGATCGGACGCACTCTCACCGCGATGGTATGCGCGGGAGGCATAGTCGCGCCGCCGGATGGCCAGAGGGCCAGAGCGGCTTGAAGAGATCAGCCTGGAGAATTCCATGACCACCACTCAGGATTACATCGTCGCCGACATCGGTCTTGCCGATTTCGGACGCAAGGAAATTACGATCGCCGAAACGGAAATGCCGGGCCTGATGGCCTGCCGCGAAGAGTTTGGCGCATCCAAGCCTCTGAAGGGCGCCCGGATCACCGGATCGCTGCACATGACCATCCAGACCGCCGTGCTGATCGAGACGCTCGCCGCTCTCGGCGCCGACATCCGTTGGGCTTCGTGCAACATCTTCTCGACCCAGGATCACGCAGCCGCAGCGATCGCTGCCAGCGGTATCCCGGTGTTCGCCGTCAAGGGCGAAACGCTTGAGGAATACTGGACCTACACCGACAAGATCTTCCAGTGGGCTGACGGCGGCGTCTCCAACATGATCCTGGACGATGGCGGCGACGCCACCATGTACATCCTGCTCGGCGCTCGCGCCGAAGCTGGCGAAGACGTTCTCTCCAATCCGGGTTCGGAAGAAGAAGAGATCCTGATCGCGCAGATCAAGAAGCGCCTTGCCGCTTCGCCGGGCTGGTTCACCAAGCAGCGCGACGCCATCAAGGGCGTGACTGAGGAAACGACGACCGGCGTCAACCGCCTGTACCAGCTCCAGGCCAAGGGCCTGCTGCCGTTCCCGGCGATCAACGTCAACGACAGCGTCACCAAGTCGAAGTTCGACAACAAGTACGGCTGCAAGGAATCGCTGGTCGACGGCATCCGTCGCGGCACCGACGTGATGATGGCCGGCAAGGTTGCCGTCGTCTGCGGTTACGGCGACGTCGGCAAGGGCTCGGCAGCCTCGCTCTCGGGCGCCGGCGCACGCGTCAAGGTGACCGAAGTCGATCCGATCTGCGCGCTTCAGGCCGCCATGGACGGTTTCGAAGTCGTTCAGCTCGAAGACGTTGTTTCGTCTGCCGACATCTTCATCACCACGACCGGCAACAAGGACGTCATCCGCATGGACCACATGCGCGAGATGAAGGACATGGCGATCGTCGGCAACATCGGCCACTTCGACAACGAAATTCAGGTCTCCGCGCTGCGTAACCTGAAGTGGACGAACATCAAGCCGCAGGTCGACATGATCGAGTTCCCGAAGGGCAACCGCATGATCCTTCTGTCGGAAGGCCGCCTGCTCAACCTCGGCAACGCCACCGGTCACCCGTCCTTCGTGATGTCGGCATCGTTCACCAACCAGACGCTGGCCCAGATCGAACTCTTCACCAAGGGTGAGAACTACAAGAACGAAGTCTACGTTCTGCCGAAGGCGCTCGACGAGAAGGTCGCCCGCCTGCACCTGAACAAGCTCGGCGCGAAGCTCTCCGAGCTGTCGAAGGAACAGGCCGACTATATCGGCGTCGGCCAGCAGGGTCCGTTCAAGGCTGAACACTACCGGTACTAATCTTTACCCGGGCAATCCACAACATGTTGTGGCCGCGTTCTTGACAAGAGAACGCGGCCTCTTTTTTGGGCGGCTCCCTTCCCGACGATTCGTCAACGAAGTATGCTCTAACCCATTGATTCGTGATGCCGGTGCGGACCTTCGGGCATTGCGAGTGGGATGTCTTGTCGGCAAGCGGCAAACAGACGGAGACAGACCGGGGATGCAATCAGATCTGACGCGAACCCTCCAGGGTATCGCCGGAACTGCGCATGGCACAACAGGGCCGGCAGCACCCTTCGGACAGACGGGGACGGCAGCGCCATGACAACAGCACACGAAACCTCATCGGGCGGTCGCCGCAAAGGCCCGGTGCTCCTTCGCCGCCTGATGGCCTGCACGGCACTCTTCGCCGCAACAGATGCGGTCGCCCAGGTCTCGGCGCAGAAGGCGAACATCTTCGGCTCCTCGGAAGTCATCACCTTTTCCGTCCTCATCGGCGTCATTTCCGCGGCGATGATCTCGGCGATCTGGCTGATCCGCCAGCGCGGCAATATCGAAGCTGAAAACCGCGAGCTTCGGTCCGATCTTTCGGACGCCAATCAGCGCCTTTCGCGCTTCCAGGCCCTCATTGCCGACAAGAACCGCCGCATCGTCATCTGGGACGGGCTTGCGGAGCGGGCTGAAATGCTCGGCCAGCTGCCGGCGGAAACCGGGGCGCCGTCGGACGATCGCGAGTTCCTGGCGTTCGGCCGCTGGATCAAGGGAAATTCCGCCAGCGAACTCGAGAAGGCGATCGATGCGCTACGCACCCAGGCGCGCAGCTTCGACCTCGTGCTCGAAACACAGCGCAACGAGGTACTTGAGGCGCAGGGCCGCGTATCCGGCGGACGCGCTTTCGTGCGCTTCATCGCGCTCAACAACATGCGGGCGGAACTCGCCGAGCTGAAGCTTGAGCGCGATCGCCTGAACAACTCGCTGATGTCCTTCCGCACGCTGCTCGACGCGATCGACCTGCCGGTCTGGCAGCGCGGCACCGATGGAGCGCTGAGCTGGGTCAACGAGGCCTATGCGGATGCGGTAGAGGCGCCCAACGTCGCTGCAGCCATCGCCGAGGGCCGCGAATTGCTGGCAACCGTCGCGCGTGAAAAAATCCGCGCCGTGTCGACTTTCGACGCGCCGTTCCGCGACAAGCTTTCGACCGTCGTCAAGGGCAACCGTACATTCTACGACGTGGTCGACGCCCGCAGCCCGGCCGGAACGACCGGTATTGCCATCGACGTCTCCGGCGTCGAGGCGGTCCGGGAAGAACTCGACCGCACGCTCAAGAGCCACGCCGAAACGCTCGACCATCTTGCCACCCCGGTCGCCATCTTCGACGGCAATCAGCGCCTGCAGTTCTACAACCAGGCTTTCCAGCGCCTCTGGAACCTCGACATGGGCTTCCTCGAGCGCAAACCTGACAATGGTGAAGTGCTCGACCGCCTGCGCTCCGGCGGCCAGCTGCCCGAGCAGCTCAACTGGAAACAGTGGAAGGCGAACGCGCTCTCCGTCTACCAGGCGCTCGATACGCAATCCGACCTCTGGCACCTGCCGAACGGCCAGACCTTGCGGGTTTTCGCAACCGCGCGGCCGCAGGGCGGCGTGACCTGGGTGTTCGAGAACCTGACCGAAAAGGTCGATCTGGAAACCCGCTACAACACGCTGGTCCAGGTCCAGGGGGAAACCATCGACCATCTGGCCGAAGGCGTGGCCGTGTTCGGTCCCGATGGCCGCATCCGGCTTTCCAACCCGGCCTTCCGCGCCATCTGGGGCATCAACGAGACCGAGGCGAAGCCCGGCACCCATATCCGCGCGATCGAACAGGCCTGCCTGATGTCCTACGACCAGCCGGATGGCTGGAAGCGGTTCTCGCACATCATCACCAGCTTTGACGACGAACGTCCCTCGAGCCGGGGTATTCTCGAACTCCGAACCGGCCTGATCCTCGACTTCGCTGTCATCCCGCTGCCGAACGCCCAGACGATGCTGACCTTCGTCAACATCACCGACAGTGTCCGGGTCGAGCGCGCCTTGACCGAAAAGAACGACGCGCTGCGCAAGGCGGATGCGCTGAAGAACGACTTCGTCCACCACGTGTCATACGAGCTGCGCTCGCCGCTGACCAACATTATTGGTTTTGCCGATCTGCTGAAGACACCGGCCTTTGGCGACCTCAACGATCGCCAGGCGGAATATGTCGACCATATCGCCACCTCCTCGTCGTTGCTTTTGACCATCGTCAACGATATTCTCGACCTGGCGACGGTCGATGCCGGCATCGTCGAACTCGACATGTCGGAGATCAATCTCACCGACTTCCTCGACGACATTGCGCACCAGATGGCCGACCGGCTGGTCGAGGGCGGCGTCACGCTGCGGGTCGCTGCACCCGACAACCTCGGGCGCATGGTCGCCGACCAGCAGCGGTTGAAGCAGATCTTCATCAAACTTTTGACCAATGCCGCCAACTTTGCACCTGACGGCAGCGTGATCGAACTTGCCTGCCGGCGGGAAGGCGGAGATTTCGTCTTCTCCGTTTCCGACACTGGCCCCGGCATTCCGCAGGACGTGCTCGATACGGTGTTCAACCGCTTCGAAAGCCATGGCCAGCGCGGTGGCGCCGGCCTTGGCCTGTCGATCGTCGAAAGCTTCGTCAGCCTTCACCACGGCACCGTGTCGATCCGCAGCCGAGAAGGCGAAGGCACCGAAGTCAGCTGCCGCATTCCTTCGGCAGAGGTCCCGAAAATCGTCGCGGCGGAATAATGCAGCCGATCACACGCTTCCTGACGGACGAGGCAGCCACGATCCAGCTCGGCGAAGACCTGGCGCTGGCGTTGAAGGCGGGTGATTGCCTGGCCCTGTCAGGCGATCTTGGCGCCGGAAAATCGACACTCGCGCGCGCCTTTCTGCGTGCTGTGGCCGACGATGATGGTCTCGAAGTCCCAAGCCCGACCTTTACGCTGGTACAGAGCTACGACCTGCGCATTCCCGTGGCGCATTTCGACCTCTATCGCCTTGGCCACGCCAGCGAACTCGACGAACTCGGTTTCGATGAGGCTCTGTCTCTCGGGATCTGTCTGGTCGAATGGCCCGAGCGAGCCGACGAGGCATTGCCGCCCAACAGGATTGTGCTGTCGATTACGCACGAACCGGACGGGCGGACGGTCAGCGTCTCCGGACCGGAGAGTGCCCTACAACGCATTGCCCGTTCGCTGGCGATCCGCGACTTCCTTTCCCACAACGAATTTCCCGACGCGCGACGACGGCATCTGAGCGGCGATGCCTCGGTCAGGGCATACGAGCGGGTCGATGGCCGGGACGGCCTTCCAGCCAGAATCCTGATGGACGCCGCGCGGCACAAGCCCGGGCCCATCCTCCAGGATGGCAAATACTACCAGCAGCTCGCGCATATCGCCGAGGACGTCGTCCCTTTCGTCGCCATCGATGAGCTTCTGAGGGAACGCGGCTTCGCCGCGCCAACGATCTACGCGAGCGATCTGGACCAGGGGATCTTGCTGATCGAGGACCTCGGTTCCGACGGCCTGCTCGACGACGACGGTAAGCCGATCGATGCGCGCTATGTCGAAAGCGTGCGCTTACTCGCCAAGCTTCACGCCGCGCCGGCCAAACGCGACATCGCGCTCGCAGGCGGTATCAAGCATCACATCCCCGATTTCGACCGCACCGCGATGATGATCGAAACGCGGCTGCTGATCGACTGGTACCTACCATGGAAACGCGGTGCGCCGGCCACGGAACAGGAGAAGCAGGACTACGCCGCAATCTGGGACGATCTGATCGACCTCATCGAGACCTCTGAGACAAACCTGCTGCTGCGCGACTTTCATTCTCCTAACATTATCTGGCGTCCCGAACAGGAAGGCCTCCAGAGTGTCGGCCTGATCGACTTCCAGGACGCGATGATCGGCCCGACGGCCTATGACGTGGCCTCGCTGGTTCAGGACGCCCGGGTGACGATCGAACCGGCGCTGGAAAGCCGGATGATGGACGCCTATCTCGCGGATCGTCGCGCCGCCGGCCCGTTCGACGAGGCCCTGTTCCTGCGCGACTGGCATCTGATGTCGGCCCAGCGCAACTGCAAGCTCGTCGGCATTTGGGTGCGCCTGATGCAGCGCGACGGCAAGCCCGGCTACATGAAGCACATGCCGCGCACTTTCGCCTATCTCGAAGTCGCCCTCACGCACGAAGCGCTGAAACCCTTGCGCGACTGGTGTATGAAGACGGGACTAATCGGTCCCGAATCAGCGAACTGACAGAGAAGCAATGTCGATCAGCAATGCGATGGTGCTCGCGGCGGGCCTCGGTACCCGCCTACGCCCGATCACCAATACCAAGCCCAAACCACTGGTGAAGATCGCCGGCAAGCCGATGATCGACTACGTTCTCGATCTGCTGGTCGACGCGGGCGTCACCACGGCGGCCGTCAACGTCCACCACTTCGCCGACCAGATGGAAGCGCATCTGGCGCAGCGCACGGCTCCAGATGTCGTGATCTCGGACGAACGCGACGCGTTGATGAATTCGGGCGGCGGCCTCGCCAAGGGTCTCAAGCTGCTGGCTGACGGCCCCGTTCTGGTGATGAACGCCGATCTTTTCTGGATCGGCGAGAATGAGAACGAACCGAGCAATCTCCAGCGGCTCGCCGAATTCTTCGATCCGACTCGAATGGACATGGCGCTGCTCTGCGTGCGCGACGAGGATACCACGGGGCACAACGGTAAGAAGGATTTCTCGCTCGGCGCCGATGGCCGCCTGGTGCGTTACGCTGAAGGCATGGACAATCCCGTCGTTTATGCAGGCGCAATCGCGCTTGACAAGAAGCTGTTCGCCGACGCGCCTGACGAAGCGTTCAACCTCAATATCTATTTCGACCGGGCGATTGCTTCAGGGCGATTGTTCGGCATCGTACTTGACGGTCACTGGATGACGGTCGGCACGCCGGAGGCTATCGAAGACGCCGAAGCCGCCATTCGCCGCCACCAGCCGGGGGGATGATCGTGTCCTATCGCGAGCCGAACGTCTTCACCATTCCGCCGGGCCTGCCCTTCCTGAAGACACTCGCGCGCAAACTCTGCGACGGCACGCTGACGCCGGATTTTCGCTACGACCCCGCCGACCCGTTGCCGCTTGCCGGCGTGACGATCTTCGTACCGACGCGCCGCTCCGCCCGCGTGCTGCGCTCGGAATTCGTCGATCTTCTCGGCGGCCGATCGGCCATCCTGCCGACGATCCGGGCGCTCGGCGAAACCGACGACGACAGCGGCTTCTTCGATGCGGAAGTGCCGGCGATCCTCGATCTGGCGCCGCCCCTGCCCGGCACCGCGCGGCTGATCGAGCTTGGCCGGCTGATCCTTGCCTGGCGCAACCGCCTGCCGAAGGTCGTGCTCGACATTCACGCGGAAAGCCCGCTGATCGCTCCTGCGAGCCCGGCGGACGCCATCTGGCTGGCGCGCAATCTTGCCGAACTCGTCGACGCGATGGAGACGGAAGAACTCGACTGGGAAGCGCTCGACAGTCTCGACGCAGGCGAACATGCGCTCTGGTGGCAGCTGACGCTCGAATTCCTGAAAATCGCCCGGGTCTACTGGCCGGAGCGGCTGGAGGAACTCAAGCAGTCCTCGCCGGCACGGCATCGCAACGCCATCCTGCAGGCCGAGACGCAGCGCATTGCCGCAGGCGCGCTTCAAGGGCCGATCATCATCGCCGGCTCGACCGGCTCGATCCCGGCGACCGCCGCGCTGATCGCCGCGGTCCAGAAGCTTCCCAACGGCACCATCGTTTTGCCTGGGCTCGACCAGACGATGACCGACGCGGAATGGGGCATGATCATTGGCGAGACCGTCGCCGGCGGCCGGCCCGACCCCGCAAGCCGCAGCCATCCGCAATACGGCTTCCACCGCCTGCTGCAGCGCATGCAGGTCGAGCGCCGCGATGTACCGACGCTCGATCAGGCCGATGCCGGATTGACCGATCGCAGCGAGATCCTGTCGCACGCGCTCTTGCCCGCCAAGGCGACGAACGGCTGGACCGAGACCCGCAACGAGCTTAAGCCCGAGACATTGCAGCAGGCCTTTGGCGACGTCGCCCTGATCGAAACCGCCAATGAGCGCGAGGAGGCGACCGCAATTGCCATCGCGCTGCGGCTGGCGCTTGAGGGCAGCGATGACAGCCAGGCGGCGCTGATCACACCGGACCGCAATCTGGCGCGCCGCGTCGGCGCTGAGCTCGCACGTTTCGATATCGAAGCGGACGATTCAGCCGGTACGCCACTCGCCTCCACGCCCGCCGGTACGCTGATGCGGCTGCTGCTGGAGGCAAGCCTTCGACCTGGCGATCCGGTGCCACTGGTGGCGCTGTTCAAACATCCGCTCTCCCGTTTCAGCCTCTCGAAGGCAGAACTGCGCCGCAGCGCCGATGTGCTGGAGCGGCTGGCGCTGCGCAGCGGCACACAGATCGCCGACATTTCGTTGCTGGAGCCGCTGCTCGACCAGGCAGTCGCCGATCACGAAGTCGATCGCCATCCGCCGGAATGGCGGATCGGCATCACCGAGGACGACATTCTTGCGGCCAAGGACCTGGCCATGCGGGTAAAGTCGGCAACGGAGCCGCTTGCCGGCGCGCTGGTTCGGCGCACCGACGGGCGACGCCCCTTCTCCGAGACATTCACCTTTGCCGAATGGGCGACACGAACCGGCCAGACCCTGGAGGCCGTCGCAAGCGACGAGCGTGCCGACCTGAGCGGCCTCTGGTCCGGCGAAGCAGGCGAAGCCCTGGCGACGCTTTTGCGTGGCATCATCGAGACCGAAGGGCAGATGGATGCCGACGGGCCGCAATGGTGCGACATCATGGAGGCGCTTGCCGCCAGCGAGGCGGTCAAGCCGCGTTCGATGCGCCACCCCCGTGTCTTCATCTTCGGCGCACTGGAATCGCGCCTGCAGAGCATGGATCTCGTGGTGCTCGGCGGCATGAACGAAGGCAACTGGCCGGGACAGACCGCCAACGATCCCTTCCTTTCCCGCACGATGAAAACCGGGATCGGCCTCGAGCCGCCCGAACGTCGCGTCGGCCAGCTTGCCCACGACTTCCAGATGGCCTGCGGCACGCGCAAGCTGATCTTTTCCCGCTCGATGCGGCAGGGATCGGCGCCGACCGTGGCATCGCGATGGCTGCAGCGGTTGCTGGCGCTTGGCGGCAAACGGCTTGCAGAGACCCTGCGATCGAACGGCAGCGATTATCTCCTGTGGGCACGCATGCTCGACAAGGGCGGGCGCCAGGCACTGGCCGAACGCCCGGCACCCAAGCCGCCGGTCGACCTACAGCCACGCAAGTATTCGTTCAGTGAAGTCTCGCGGCTTCGTCGCGACCCCTATTCGATCTATGCGCGCCGGATCCTGCGGCTGCATCCTCTCGACCCGTTCAACCGCGATCCGGGTGCTTCCGAGCGTGGCACGCTCTACCACCGCATCGTCGATCGCTTCGTGCGCGGCGGGTTCGACATCCAGTCTACCGCTGCCGACGAAGCGATGGCGCGCCTGCTCAACGAAGCCTTCGACGAAGAGCGGCTGCCCGCCCATATCGACACCATATGGCGGCCGCGCTTTGCCGCCGTCGGCACGGCGTTCCTGAAGTGGGAACGGGAGCGCGCGCGATTTGTCCGCAAGCCCTTGACGGAGGTTGCCGCATCGATGGACGTCGGCGTCGCCGACATCCGCCTGACGGGGATCGCCGACCGGCTGGACACGCTGACCGATGGCACCGTGGAGATCATCGACTACAAGACCGGCTCCAGCCCTTCGATCAAGGAAGCGCGGGTGCTGCTCGATCCGCAGCTAGCGCTGGAAGCTGCAGCGCTGAAGGCCGGTGCGTTCAAGGGCATGGGTCCGGCCCACCCGCAATCCTTGCTCTATGTCAGGCTGAAGCCAGGCGCCCGTTTCAAGGTGGAAGCGGTCAACAACGAGAACAGCCGGGCGAAAGAAACGAAATCGGCCGACCAGCTGGCCGACGATGCCCTGATCGAACTGAGAAAACTCCTGACCGCGCTGATGTCGGGCAGGCACGGCTTTGCCTCGCGCCTCATCGTCCAGAAGGAGCGCGACTATGGTGGCGAATACGACCATCTGGCCCGTGTCGCGGAATGGTCGACCGCCGACAGCGAGGATGACAGCGATGAGGGATGAAAGTGCCGGCCCCGACGAAAGGACGCCCGAAGCCTGGCTCGACTGGACGTCGCGCCGGCAGTCGCTCGCCTCCGATCCCGCCCGCTCCGCCTGGGTTTCCGCCAATGCCGGGTCGGGCAAGACCCATGTGCTGACGCAGCGCGTCATCCGACTGCTGCTTGCCGGCTGCCGGCCGTCGGCCATTCTCTGCCTGACCTATACCAAGGCAGCGGCGTCCGAAATGTCGAACCGCGTCTTCGAGCGCCTTGCCGAATGGGTAACGCTCGACGACGAGGCGCTGGAAAAGCGGATCGAGGCCATCGAGGGCGAGCGGCCGACGCGATTGAAGTTGCAGGAAGCGCGGCGGTTGTTTGCGCGCGCGCTCGAAACGCCGGGTGGCCTGAAGATCCAGACCATCCACGCCTTCTGCGAGGCGCTGCTGCACCAGTTTCCGCTGGAAGCAAACGTTGCCGGGCATTTCTCTGTACTCGACGACCGGGCGGCAGCGGTGCTGCTGGCGGATGCGCGTCGTGCCCTCTTGACGGCGACGACGGCCGACGGCGATGCAGCGCTTGCCGATGCCTTTGCCACCGTGCTCGAACTGGCCGACGACACCGGGCTTGAAAAGCTGGTGGCAGCGATCGTTTCCAACCGCACCGCGATCCAGGCCTTTCTCGACCACGCCGACGCCCATGGCGGTATCGCCGTCCAATTGCGCGCGGCCCTCAAGCTTGCCCCTGAGGATAGCGTCGAGCGCACCCTTCAGAGTGTCTGGCCGCTTGCGGGCCTTAACGGTCCCTCGCTGGAACGTTACCTCTCGATTGCCGCCAGCGCCGGCGGCGCCAAGGTGCTGGATTTCGCCGAGGGACTGCGCACGACGGCGAAGCTTGTCGATCCGATGGCCCGCTACGAAGGGCTGCAGGAGCTGTTCTTTACCGGTACCGGCAAGCCGCGCGCCGATTCCGCCTTCGTCAACAAGGCGATGCTTCAGGCAGCACCAGACCTGCTTGAGCTCGTCGAAGCCGCCCGCGACCATGTGGTTGCCTGTGCCGACCGGCTGAGCATCGTCCAGATGTACGAAGCGACGCTTTCGGCGCTGACCCTCGCCGATCGGCTCAGCAACGACTATGAAGCCCTGAAGCGCACGCGCAGCCAGCTCGATTTCGAGGACCTGATCAATCGCACCGCGAGCCTGTTTGCGCGCGGCGATGTCAGCGCCTGGGTGCACTACAAGCTCGACCAGGGCATCGACCACATCCTCGTCGACGAGGCCCAGGATACCAGCCCGACGCAATGGACGATCATCCAGGCGCTGGCGGCTGACTTCTTCTCCGGCGATAGCGCCCGCGGCACCGACCGCACCATGTTTGCCGTCGGCGATGAGAAACAGTCGATCTACTCCTTCCAGGGCGCCCGTCCCGAACGTTTCTCGCGCGAAAGCATCGAGACCGAGCGGCGCGTGCGTGACGGCGGCAAGGCTTTCAGCCCGATCCGGCTGCAGCTTTCCTTCCGCTCTACCGTCGACGTGCTCTCGGCCGTCGATACGGTCTTTGCCAACCCGGTCCATGCGCGTGGGCTCAGCGCCCAGAACGAAGCAGTGGTGCATGCCTCCAACCGTATCGGCCATCCCGGTGCCGTCGACATCTGGGACGTGATTGCCGCCGAGCCGACAGAGACAGACGACGAATGGACCGCACCCTTCGATGCGACGCCCGAAACGGCACCGGTCAACATTCTCGCCCGGCGCATTGCCGCCGTGCTCGATAGCTGGATCGGGCACGAGAGCGTCATCGAGAAGGGCGTGCGCCGCGCCATGCGCCCAGGCGACGTCATCGTGCTGGTCCGCAAACGCGACGCTTTCGTCAACGCGCTGACACGTGCCCTGAAGCGCCGCAGCGACATTCCCGTCGCCGGTGCCGACCGGCTGGTGCTGACGAGCCATATCGCCATCCAGGACCTCCTGGCGCTCGGCCGCTTCATGTTGCTGCCCGAGGATGATCTGTCGCTGGCGGCATTGTTGAAGAGCCCGCTGTTCAACCTCGACGAGGATACGCTGTTCGAACTCGCCGCCCGACGCGACGAAGGCGTGAGCCTCTGGCAGAGGTTGCAGCAATCCGGCGCCGACGAAGGCTCTCCTCACGAAGAAGTCGTCAGGAGGCTTGGTCGCTACGCTGCCCTCTCCCAACAGCTCGCTCCGCATGATTTCTATGCCCGCGTGCTTGGCGTGCACGGCGGGCGCGCAGCCTTCCTCGCCCGGCTCGGCAGCGAAGTGAGCGACATTCTCGACGAGTTCCTGACCTTTGCACTCGATCAAGAAAGAAGCGGCCTTCCTGGCTTGCAGGCCTTCATCTCGACGCTCGAAATCGAGGCGCCGACGGTCAAGCGCGAGCAGGACAAGGAGCGCGACGAAGTCCGCATCATGACCGTGCACGCGGCCAAGGGGCTGGAAGCGCCGGTGGTGTTTCTGGTCGATGGCGGCGGCAAGCCGTTCAACTCCCAGCATGTGCCCGATCTCCGCTTCCTGGAGATGCCGCTTCCGGATGGCTCGAGCTATCCCCTGCCCGTCTGGCGGGCTCCGGGCTCGGCATCCAATTCGTTTGTCGCCGCCGACAGCGAGCGGTTGAAGGCCTTGGCCGAGGAAGAATACCGCCGCCTGCTCTACGTGGGCATGACCCGGGCTGCCGACCGGCTGGTCGTGTGCGGCTATCGTGGGCAACGGGCAAGCGCAGACACCTGGCACGCCATGGTGCAGGCAAGCCTGTCGCAGGACGACAACGGTCGCAGCACCCCCGCCATCTTCAAGGCCGGTGACGAGGAATGGGCGGGGCACGCCTGGCGGGAAACGCATGTGCCGCGCGATGTGCCGTCGGGCGACGAAGGCTCCGACCTCACCGCTACCCCGAAAACCGGCTTGCCGATCGCTCTTTCCATGCCATTGCCGCCGCCGCGACGTTTGCCGCGGCCGCTCAGCCCATCGGGCGTCGGCATTGCGGTGGACGAAGACGAAGGCGACATGATCGTCGGTTCGGCGCTGTTTTCGCAGAAGGCGCCAGCCGATATCTCGATGCTGCGCGGCGCCATCCTGCACCGGCTGCTGCAGGTCCTGCCGTCGATCGCCGCTTCCGAGCGACTGTCTGCGGCCGACCGCTACCTCGCCCGCTCGGTGCCGCGCTGGCCCGAAATGCAGCGCGCACGTCTGCGTGATGCCGTGCTGCAGGTGGTCGACCATGCCGACCTGCAGTCGCTCTTTTCCGACGCCAGCCGTGCTGAAGTCTCGGTGATGGGCACATTGAAGCTCGGGAACCGGGAATTTGCCGTTTCCGGCCGAATCGACCGGCTGTCTGTCGTGGAAGGCGTCGTTACCATCGCCGACTTCAAGACCAACCGCCGCGTGCCCACATCGCCCGACGATGTTCCCGACGCCTATAAGGCGCAGCTGGCAATCTATCGCGAGCTGTTGCGGCCGCTCTATCCGGCGCACCGCTTCCAATGTGCACTGATCTTCACCGAAGGCCCCACCATCCACGTGCTTGAGGCTGCCGCGCTGGACAGGAGCCTTGAAGACCTCGCGACAAAGTGAGATACCCGATATTGAAAATCCAGTGGGACAGTCTCACATGAGACACAACATCTGGACACCGACATTTCGAACGCAAGGAGCAGCCAATGGCTACTGTAAAAGTCGATACATCCAATTTTCAGCAGGAAGTGCTGAACGCCGCCGAGCCGGTGGTTGTCGATTTCTGGGCTGAATGGTGCGGCCCGTGCAAGATGATCGCGCCGAGCCTCGAGGAAATCTCCAACGAGCTCGCCGGCAAGGTCAAGGTCGTGAAGCTGAACATCGACGAGAACCCGGAACTGGCCGCGCAATACGGCGTGCGCTCGATCCCGACGCTTGCGATGTTCAAGGCTGGTGAAGTTGCCGACATCAAGGTTGGCGCTGCTCCGAAGACGGCCCTGACATCCTGGATTTCGACTGCGGCCGCTTAAGGCCAACATTTCGAACCGACTTCAAAGCCCGGCTTTCCGGGCTTTTTTCTTGCCTTGAATGCTGCGGCAGAAGGTCTTGGCGCGGATCAGCCTTGCAAAGATGAACACTATCCTTGTCGAAGGTATGCGATCACTTCGGCGGCGTGCCGTTATCGGCAAGCACGTCGCCAACGAGATAGAGCGAACCGCCGATCAGGATGCGTGGCGGCATGGGGTCTTCGTCGACCAGATTGGCAATGACCGTCAGCGCCTCGGCCACCGATGACAGGGCGGACGCCTCGAAACCGACCGAGGCCGCGTCCTGGGCCAATGCCACGGGATCGAGCCCGGCATCGGAGCCACGGATCGGAACGGTGAAGACCTGCTCGGCAAGATCGAGGAAGGCGCGGAAGTAACCGAGCGGATCCTTGGTGTTGATCATGCCGATGATCAGGAACAGCGGACGGGATTCGCGCTCCTCGAAATTCGCCATCGCTTCGGCGATCACCTGGCCAGCCCCGGGATTGTGCCCACCATCGACCCAGATCTCCGCATCCTGCGGGCCGTAATGGGCAAGCTTGCCGCCGCCCAGACGCTGGAGCCGCCCGGGCCACTCGACCCCGGCAACGCCGCGCTCGATGGCCACGTCCGGCACGTCGAATCCGGCGGCCCTGACGGCGCGGATGGCGGCGGCGGCATTGGCATATTGATGCCGGCCCGGCAGCTTCGGCAGGGGAAGGTCGCACAGGCCACGCTCGTCCTGGTAGACAAGGCGACCGAACTCCTCATGGGCCAGGAAATCCTGACCGTAGACAGACATCGGGCAGCCCAGACGCTCGGCGGTCGAGGTCAGGACGTCGCGAACGCCCTCTTCCTCCTGCTGGCCGATGACGACTGGGCATCCGCGCTTCATGATGCCGGCTTTTTCCGCTGCGATCAGCTCGACCCGATCGCCGAGATAGGCCTGGTGATCGAGTGAGATCGGCATGATCACCGAAACGGCCGGGTTGTTTATGACATTGGTCGCGTCGAAGCGGCCACCGAGACCAACCTCCATGATCGCGACATCCGCCGGATGTTCGGCAAAGAGAACGAAAGTGACCGCAGTCAGGATCTCAAAGACGGTGATCTTCTCGCCGCCATTGGCTTCCGCGACGCGTCGAACCGCATCGGCCAGCACCGGATCGCTGACGAGCTTGCCCTTGCCGCCCTTGACCCCGAGCCGATAACGCTCATGCCAATTGACCAGATGCGGGGAGGTGTGGACGTGGACGCTCAGGCCGGCGGCCTCAAGCAGCGCACGCGAGAAGGCGGTGACGGAGCCCTTGCCATTGGTGCCGGCCACGTGAATGATCGGTGGCAGGCGGTCCTGCGGATTGCCGAGCGCGGCCAGAAGCCGGGTTATCCTGTCCAACGACAGGTCGAAGCCTTTCGGATGCAAAGCAAGGAGTTTTTCGATCTCGTAGCCTGCTTCGCTGGCTTCCACCGCTGTCATCTCGCCCTGCCCCGATAGGATCGTATGCTATGCGCTTGCCGCTACCGGCAAGGCCACTGGGTCTGCGCCGCCGCCGTTGAGCTTCACGGCGTCCGCCGGCTTCTTCATCAGGATCTTCAGCACGCGTGCCAGCGTCGACGGGATGTCGTGGCGCTTGACGACCATGTCGATCATGCCGTGTTCCAGCAGGTATTCCGCTGTCTGGAAGCCTTCTGGCAGCTTCTCGCGCAGCGTCTGCTCGATCACGCGCTTGCCGGCAAAGCCGATTTCGGCGCCGGGTTCGGCGATTTGAATATCCCCGAGCATGGCGTAGGAGGCCGTAACACCGCCGGTGGTCGGGTTGGTCAACACGACGATATAGGGAAGACCGGCTTCCTTGAGCATGTTTACGGCGACGGTCGTGCGCGGCAGCTGCATCAGCGAAAGGATGCCTTCCTGCATGCGGGCGCCACCGGAGGCCGGGAAGATGACCAGCGGGCACTTCTCCGCGATCGCCTTTTCGAAGGCCTTCACGATGGCTTCGCCTGCGGCCATGCCGAGCGAACCGCCGATGAAGTTGAACTCATGTACCACGCCGACGAGCTTGACGCCCTGAACGCGGCCGACACCGGCAACGATCGTGTCTTCTAGCTCGGTCTTGGCGCGGCTGTCACGAAGACGGTCGGAATACTTCTTGGAATCGCGGAACTTGAGCGGATCCTGCGCCACCTTGGGCTGCGGCAGGGCCTCGTAGATGCCACCGTCGAACAGATCCTTCAACCGAGCTTTTGCCGGCATCTTCATGTGGAAGCCGGATTGCGGGATGACCCATTTGTTCTCCTCGAGATCGCGGTGATACACCATCTCGCCGGTTTCCGGGCACTTGATCCAGAGATTCTCCGCCACTTCCCTGCGGCCCAGCATCGAATTGATTTTCGGCCGAACGTAGTTTGTGATCCAGTTCACTTATAGTCTCCTGAAGATTTTCTTCGGGTTGTGCGCGCTAATATAGGCAATTATTCGGCTGCTGCGAGCCGTGCGGACCGCACGCCAGCCGACAGGCCCCTTATCAACGCTTCGACACCCGGTACAGTCGCGTCCGTCGCTCTGCCTTCTTCGGTCAGGCTCGACGCGATCTGATTGACGATCGCCGTTCCGACGACGACACCATCGGCCGATGCGCCGATGGCTCTTGCATGTTCCGCCGTCTTGACGCCGAAGCCGACGCAAACAGGCAGTTTCGTATGGCTCTTGATACGCTCGACGGCGCCGGCAATCAACGACGGATCCGGCAGGGCCGACCCGGTTATGCCGTTCATCGAGACGTAGTACACGAAGCCCGAGGTATTTTCGAGAACCTTCGGCAGACGACGGTCATCCGTCGTCGGCGTCGCCAGGCGAATGAAGTTGATGCCCTTCGCAAGCGCCGGGATGCAGAGTTCATCGTCCATCTCCGGCGGCAGATCGACAACGATCAGCCCGTCGATGCCAGCGTCCAGAGCGTCTGTCAGGAAACGATCGACACCGTAGATGTAGATCGGATTGTAGTAGCCCATCAGCACGATCGGCGTACGCTGGTCTTCCTCGCGGAAACGACGAGCAATGTCGAGCGTCTTTGCCAACGTCTGGCCTGCCTTCAGCGCACGCTGGCCGGCAAGCTGGATCGCCGGTCCGTCGGCCATCGGGTCGGAAAACGGCATGCCGAGTTCGATGACGTCGGCACCGGCCTTCGGCAGTGCCTTCATGATCGAAACGGACGTTTCGAAATCGGGGTCGCCACCCATAAAATAGGTCACGAGGACCGGGCGTCCTTCCGACGCCACATCGGCGAACTTTCTGTCCATGCGTGCGGTCATGATCGTTACAGCCCCATACCCAGAATCTTGCCGACGGTGAAAATGTCCTTGTCGCCGCGACCGGAGAGATTCATCAGGATGATCTCGTCCTTGCCCATCGTCGGCGCGCGCTTGATGACCTCGGCCAAGGCGTGCGAAGGCTCCAGTGCCGGGATGATGCCTTCAAGACGAGTCAGCATTTGAAAGGCTTCCAGTGCCTCGTGGTCCATGATCGGCACATATTCGACGCGGCCGACATCGTTGAGCCAGGAGTGCTCCGGGCCGATGCCTGGGTAATCGAGGCCGGCCGAAATCGAGTGGCCTTCCTTGATCTGGCCGTCGCCGTCCTGCAGCAGATAGGTGCGGTTGCCGTGCAGTACGCCCGGCGAACCGGCGGTGATCGACGCGCAATGTTCCTCGCCATCGAGCCCCTTGCCGCCGGCCTCGACACCGACGATTTTCACGCCTTCGTCGTCGAGGAACGAATGGAAGATACCGATCGCGTTGGACCCGCCGCCGACTGCAGCAACGACGAGATCGGGAAGCCGGCCCTCGGCCTCCAGCATCTGCGCCTTCGCCTCCTGGCCGATGACGGCCTGGAAGTCGCGGACCATTTCCGGATAGGGATGCGGACCGGCAGCCGTGCCGATCAGGTAATAGGTGTTGTCGACATTGGTGACCCAGTCGCGCAACGCCTCGTTCATGGCGTCCTTGAGCGTCCCGTTACCGGCGGTAACCGGCTTCACCTCGGCGCCGAGAAGCTTCATGCGGAAGACGTTCGGCGCCTGTCGCTCGACGTCGGTCGCGCCCATGTAGACGACGCAAGGCAGGCCGAAGCGGGCGGCGACGGTCGCAGACGCCACGCCGTGCTGGCCGGCGCCGGTTTCGGCGATGATACGCGTCTTGCCCATGCGCTTGGCGAGCAGGATCTGGCCGATGCAGTTGTTGATCTTGTGCGAACCGGTGTGGTTCAGCTCTTCGCGCTTGAAGTAGATCTTGGCGCCGCCGAGCTCTTCCGTCAGCCGCTCGGCGAAATAGAGCGGGCTCGGACGGCCGATGTAATGGGCGCCGAGATTGTCGAGCTCGGCCTTGAAGGCCGGGTCGTTCTTGGCCTTGTCCCACTCGGCCTGCAGGTCGAGGATCAGGGGCATCAGGGTTTCGGCAACGAAGCGGCCACCGAAAATGCCGAAACGGCCGTCTTCGTCAGGTCCCGCCCGGAAGGAATTGAGTTTTGGCGCCTCGTTCACGTCTTGCTCCCTGACCGTGCCGTAACCGCCTCCGCGTGGCGAACGGCATCGAAAAACGCATCCATGAGCTTCAGATCCTTGACACCCGGCGCGCTCTCGACGCCGGAGGACGTATCGATGGCACGGGCGCGCGTCTGCGCCAGGGCTTCACCGATGTTGTTCACGTTCAAACCACCGGAAAGCATGTAATCGACGCTGCCGTCAAGCGCATCGAGCAGGGTCCAGTCGAAGGAAACACCGTTACCGCCGGGCAATTCCGATCCTGCAGGGGGCTTGGCATCAAAGAGAAACCGGTCGGCGATGCCGATATAAGGCTCGACCTTTTTCAAATCGTCAGCGTTGCGGATGGACAAAGCCTTCATCACGGGCAGGCCATAGACCGCCTTGACGGTGAGAACCCTGTCGGGTGTCTCGCGGCCATGCAGCTGCAAAATGTCCGGATTGAGCGCTGCCACGATCTCGTCGAGATCGTCATTGTCGGCGTCGACGGTCACGGCGACGATCTTTGCCTTGCCGCGGATCCTGTCCGCCAGACGACCGGCGTCATCGGGTTCGAGATTGCGCGGGCTCTTTGCGAAAAAGATGAAGCCCGTGTGCGATGCGCCGAGCGCCACCGCGTGATCCACCGCTTCCGCGGTCTTCAGGCCGCATATCTTCACTTCGGTTTTCATGAGAAGCGACCTTGCATGAAATGTCGCTGGAGTCGAGCCAAAAACCACCCTGCGCACCGTCGTCCAGAGGGTGCGGCATTGCGGTTTCGGCCTCAGCTCACCATATGCATTCTATCACAACGGAGAGACGAATGCGTCTGCTGCTTGCCCTCATTCTGCCCTGGCTTCAGTTCTTCACCATCGGCCGCCCTTTTGCCGGCATCATCTGCCTTATCCTGCAGATAACCCTGATCGGCTGGGTGCCGGCGGCGATCTGGTCGGTCTATGCGCTCAGCCAATACAAGACGGACGCGAAGATCCAGGCTGCTCTGGCTGGCCGCAGCCGCGGCTAAACCCGACAACGATCTAGTCGAAATCGATGGCGTGCAGCATCGTGCCGTTGCGCCTCAGCCAGCGCTTGGCATCGTTGGTGTCGGGGCAGAGCTTCTCGCACAGTGCCCAGAAGTCCGGCCCATGGTTCATCTCCTTGAGATGCGCTACTTCGTGTGCGGCGAGATAGGCGATGACCTTCGGCGGCGCCATGACGATCCGCCATGAAAAGCTTAGCGCGCCATCGGCCGAACAGGAGCCCCAGCGGCTGCGCGTGTCCTTCAGGCTCAGCGACTTCGGCCGCCGGCCGACCCGGCCGGCATAGACCGCGACCAGACGATCGAGATCATGCCGCGCTTCCTTCTTCAAGAAATCGACGATGCGACGGCGCAGATGTTCCTCGCCGCCGCTGACACGCAGGATCGCCTCATCGTCAACGACGAAGGCTTCGGTCAATCCTCTGATTTTTCCTGATCTTTCGATCCGATGAGCGACGCCGCGGATCAGGATCGTGCCGCCCTCTTCCAGCTGGCTCTCGCCGGAAAATCGCGCCAGCTTGGTCATCAACCAGCCCTGATGGCGGCTGAGGAAAGCATTCACTTCCCGATCGGCCAGCCCCTGCGGGATCGTCAGCTTCAGCGCGCGGCCACCGGGCTCGATGCGCAGTGTCATGCGGGTGGCCCGCGAATTCTGCCGGATGGTCAGCGGAAGCATCTTTCCCGCGACTTCGATTTCTCGGGTCGTGTCGACTGGAGCCGGAGGAGGAGTGCGCCGCCGCGTGAAAGAAGGGAACATGACGGCTTTCTATCCGATTCGCGGCCTTTTCGGCTAATGCATAATTCCCAGAAACGCGCCGCGGGTCAGGGAATTGCCGGCTTTTGTGATCGACATGACAAGGCGCCGTTTGCGCATTTGAAGCGACAGGTGGCGCCTTATGCCGATCACGACATCCGGCGTTTCATGTGAAACACCGGATGTCCTGTTCATCACTCAGTTTGCCTCGAACGGGGCGACGGGGCCGGAGCCGCCATTGCGGCGGTCGCGCATGAAGCGGTCGAACTCGTCCTGGTCCTTGGCGCGGCGAAGCTCGCGCACGTAGGAATCGAATTCCTCGCGCATTTCATCGAGCTTGCGACGCTCTTCATCGAGGCGGGCAAGTTCGGCTTCGCGCCAGTCATCAAAGGCAACGTTGCCGGTGCGATGCGGCTGCGTCCAGTTGGCGCGATTGCCGCGCTTGAAGGCGGAGCACATGCCGTCGACCGTGCTGTTGGCGTCTTTCTTGAACGTTTTCAGTTTCTCGCCGAAGAGGATGTAGGCGAGCATGGCCAGGCCGAGCGGCCAGAAAACCACGAAACCGAGCACCATCAATGCAATGGTCGCAGGCGTCCAATCCGGACGGATCAAAGCAGATTGGTTCATCTTCAGTATTCCTCGCAATCAACCGGACCACCCATTGCGGCCCGGTGAAAACGATGTGGGAAGGCGCGCTATCGACTACAAGACGCCCTTCCCCGGAATCGGACAAACCCTTGACTCTGCGCGGTCAAAAGCCCGAATTTTCATCAATCAGGCGGTTTTTCCGCCCTTGATCACCTGCTTTACCGGGTTGGTATGGCGGGCATGCTCGCGCTGGAAGGCAACGATGCGCGGTGCGATTTCGCGACGGAAACGCGATCCGTTGAACACGCCGTAGTGCCCGACATCAGGCTGCATGTAGTGCATGCGCATATGCTCGGGGATGTTGGTGCAGATCGTCTGCGCCGCCTTCGTCTGGCCGAGACCCGAAATATCGTCGTTCTCGCCTTCGACCGTCAGCAGCGCGACCTTCTTGATCGCCGTGGTATCGACGCGTCGGCCGCGATGCATCATCTCGCCCTTCGGGAGCGCATGCTGCATGAAAACGACCTGAACGGTTTGCAGATAGAACTCAGCCGTCAGATCCATCACCGCAAGATATTCGTCGTAGAAATCGCGGTGTTTCTCGGCGGCATCGCCATCGTTCTTCACCAGATGGGCGAAGAATTCCTTGTGTGCGATCAGGTGACGGTCGAGGTTCATCGACATGAAGCCCGAGAGCTGCAGGAAGCCGGGATAGACCATGCGCATGAAACCCGGCTGCGGCCACGGCACCGGCATGACGACATTGTCGCGGAACCACTCGATCGGCCGCTCTTCGGCCAGCTTGTTGACGGCGGTCGGGTTGATGCGCGTATCGATCGGCCCGCCCATCAGCGTCATCGAGGCCGGTGACAGCGGATCGCCGGCCGCCTCCATCACCGCGACCGCTGCGAGCACCGGCACGGCCGGCTGACAGACCCCGATGACGTGCGTGTCAGGCCCAAGGAAGTGCAGCATCTGGATGACGTAGTCGATATAGTCGTCGAGATCGAAATTCCCCTCGCTCAAGGGAACCATGCGCGCGTCGATCCAGTCGGTGATGTAGATATCGGAATGCGGAAGCAGGGCTTCGACGGTTCCGCGCAGCAGCGTGGCATAATGGCCCGACATCGGTGCAACGATCAGCACTTTCGGATCGGCAGCCCTACCCTTGGGAACAGCGCGTTCGAAATGGATCAGGTTGCAGAACGGCTCGCGCCAGACGATACGCTCGTGAACCCCGACGGGCTGGCCGTCGATCAGCGTTTCGGGAAGGCCGAATTCCGGCTTGCCATAGCGGCGCGTCGTTCGTTCGAAGACCTCGAGGCCAGCAGCTGTCGCGCGACCGAGATAGGTGTGCGAGATCGGGTTCATCGGATTGCTGAAAGCAAGCCGCATCGCATCCGCCGCCGTCCGCCACGGCGCCATCATGGCATGGTTCAATTCGTAGAGCTGGTAGAACATAGGAAGCGTACCCCTTGGTTCAATCAACGACAACGCCGCTCCCAGTCGGACGCAAGCTTGCGATTGTTTGTCTTGGTGTCCGCAATCGCTGCAAGACTACCATGTTTCTTGTGCACTGCAACAAGTATACCCGTTTCACCTCGATACAAGCGACTTCTGCGAGAATGCCCCCGGATTGCTGATATTTAACAAACGGACTTGCCCGGAGCTGGCGGAAAAGGCGCGTTCTCGTAAGAAATTCGCGTTCTTTTGGCGGGGGCGGAAGCTTTTTCCGAAGCGACCGACGGCGCTCGCGCCTCGGCGCGATCTTCCGCATCGCAGCAGAATCGGGCCGTCACGCCGCCGCAATCCGGACAATTGCCTTGACCAGACCGGATTTCTCGCTCGCCCAGCGCGGCAGATCCTCAACCACCGCATCCATCGTCGTTCGATGGGTAATCAGCGTCTCCACCGGCACCAGCCCTTGCCTGATCGCGCCCGCCACATGATCGAAATCCTCCCGCGTGGCGTTGCGGCTGCCGATCAACGTCATCTCCCGCTTGTGAAATTCTGGATCGGAGAAACGGATCTCGTCCTTGACGACGCTGACGAACACCAACGTTCCCCCATGCGCCACATGGCCGAAGGCGGCCTCCATTGAGCCACCGTGCCCCGTGGCGTCGAACACGACATCGAACCCGTCGCCATCCGTTGCTTCGGCGATACGCTCACCGGACATTGCGTCGGCAACGATGCCGGCGCCGAAACCGAGCCGATCGCTCGCGAACGCCAGCCTTTCGGTACTGGTATCCATGAGGGTCACCGCATGGCCGGCGATGCGCGAAAAGATCGCCGTTCCCAACCCGATCGGCCCGGCGCCGATGACCAGGGCCCTACTGCCGGCCGCGCAAGCCGCGCGGCGCACGGCGTGGGCGCCGATAGCCAGGAACTCCACCGTTGCGGCCGCCTCCGGCATGAGGTCGGATGCCGGATAAAGATTGCCTTCGGGAACGAGGATCTCCTCGCAGAAGGCGCCGTCGGTGTGAACTCCGAGCACCTTGATCGCCGTGCAGCAGTTCGGCTTTCCCCGGCGGCAGGCGACGCAATGACCGCAGGAGAGATAGGGGTTGACCACCACGGGCGTGCCCGGCGCGATCGTGGTTCCCGGTCCGTTGGCAACCACCGTCGCGGAGATCTCGTGTCCCATCACCCGCGGATATTCCAGGAACGGGTGCTTGCCGGCGAAGATGTGATAGTCGGTGCCGCAGATGCCGACATGGCTGACGGCGACACGCACCCAGCCCGCCGACGGGTCCGGCACCGGTGCGCGTTCAACGATCTCCAGGTGACCGGGTTCGGGGCAGAGGACGGCTTTCATGGCATTTTCCGCATGTTGTCAGGGCACGGCACCTAGCGAGCGCCACGCCGCCTGAGCTGGTCAAAATAGACGATCACGATGATGAGGACGCCGGTGATGATGCGCTGCCAGAACGAATTGACGTTGAGCAGGTTGGCGCCGTTGTTGATCGTGGCGAGGATGAAGGCGCCGAGCAGCGGGCCATGCACCGAGCCGACCGCGCCAAAAAGGCTTGTGCCGCCGATGACCGAAGACGCAATCGCCTGCAATTCCCAGCCTTCGGCCTGCGTGGCGTTGCCGATGCCGATGCGCGAGGCGAGCAGCAGGCCGACGAAGGCGGCGCAGGTCGAAGACAGGATATAGGCGAGATAGATGGTGCGATGCACGTTGACGCCGGAGAGGCGCGCCGCCTCGCTGTTGGAGCCGACGGCGAAGAGATAGCGGCCGAAGCGGCTCAGATGCAGGAAGACGTAGGCCGGGATCGCCACCACGATCACCATCCAGAACAGGCTGGGCACGCCGAGAAAATCGGCGCGGGAGAAATTGGTGAAGGCCTCGTTGGTGATCGAGATCGTCGAGCCGTTGGTGATCAAGAGACCGATGCCGCGCAGCGACGTCAACGTTGCGAGCGTGATGATGAACGGCGGCAGACCCATGCGGACGATGCCGAAGGCATGGAAGGCGCCAATCAGGACACCGAAGGCGAGCGTCAGAATGATGGCGATCCAGAGCGGCACGCCGGCGGCAAGCAGCCAGGCGACGATAACGCTGGTGAAGCCGACGACGGCACCGACCGACAGATCGATACCCGCAGTGATGATGACGAAGGTCTGGCCGACGGCCAGGATCGCCGTCATGGCGCCCTGGCGCAACAGATTGCTGATATTGTTGGGCGTCCAGAAGCTGTTAGTGGCAAGCCCCAGGAGCAGCCAGAGGAAGAGCAGGAGCCCGAGAAGCGTCAGGCCGAACAGGATGCTCACGCCTTTCCGCGGCGCCGGGCCCGTTCCGCTGTCGACCGTTTCAGCACTCATCGTCGTTCTCCCTGCTTCCCCTTGATTGTCATTGTCGCGATCAGACACCGATCGCCTGCGTCAGCACTTCCTCGTGGCTTGCCGCGCGATAATCGTGGCTGGCGACCAGCCGCCCCCGCCGAAACACGTGCAGTCGATCGGACAGTTCGTAGACCTCAGGCAGATAGGAGGAGATCAGGATGATCCCTGCTCCGTTCTCCAGAAGCCGGGCGAACAGCCGGTAGATTTCCGCCTTTGTGCCGACATCGACGCCAACCGTCGGCTCGTCGAAGATGAACAGCTTGGCGCCGTGGCTCAGCCACTTGCCGATCACGATCTTCTGCTGATTGCCGCCGGACATCGCCGACGCCAGCACGCGGCGCGACGGCGTCTTGATCTTCAGATCCCGGATCTGCCGATCCGCATTCTCGATTTCCTTCTGACGGTTGATCGTCAGTCCGCGGGTCAGCCGATTGAAGATCGGCAGGTTGATGTTGAGGCCGATCGGCAGGTTGAGGCAGAGGCCCTGGTCGCGCCGGCTTTCTGGCGCCAGCGCAATGCCGAGGTCCATCGCCTTGCGCTCGTTGGCGATATTGACCTTGCGGCCCTGCCAGTAGACCTCGCCTGCGGTCGCCGCATGGCGGCCGTAGAGACCAAGGGCAAACTCGCTTCGTCCAGCACCAATCAGGCCATAGAGGCCGACGATCTCGCCGGCGCGAACGGTCAGCGACACGTCCTCGAAGCCGGGACCACTTAGCCCACGAGTTTCAATGATCGGCTCGCCGACCGCAAAATGTTCCTTGTGATAGATCTGCTCGATCGTGCGGTTGATCATCAGCGTGATCAGTTCGGCGTCGTTGGTCTCACCAATCTTTCGCGTGCCGACATGGGTGCCGTCTCGCAGAACCGAAACGCGATCGGCGAGTTCGAAGACCTCTTCCATGCGGTGGCTGATATAGACGATCGTCACCCCCTCGCCCTGTAGCCGGCGAATGAGCCGGAAGAGCTGGGCGGATTCCTGGCGGGTCAGATAGGCGGTCGGCTCGTCGAAGATCAGAAACTGGGTGCCGCGCATGGCGGCGCGGGCGGTCGCGACCAGCTGCTGCTGGCCAATCGTCAGGCTGCCGAGCGTTGCAGCAGCCGGGAGGTTGAAGCCAAGATCATCAAGGACGCTCTGGGCCGCCTCGGTCATGGCACGCTTGCGCATCAGGCCAGCGTTGTTGATCTCGTCGCCGAGGAACATGTTGGCTGCCACACTCAAATGTGGGCAAAGCACGACCTCCTGATGCACGGCGTTGATGCCGCGCGCGATCGCCTCCTGCGGGTTGTCGAGCTGGACCAGCTTGCCGCACCAGAAGACTTCCCCTGATGTCCGGCGGATGACGCCGGTCAGAAGCTTGATCAGCGTCGACTTGCCGGCGCCGTTTTCGCCGACGATGGCGTGAACTTCTCCGGACAGGAATGTGATGGAGGCGGGTTTCAACGCTTCGACGGCGCCGTATTTCTTTTGCAGCGCGCGCATTTCCAGGATCGGTTCGCCCTTCGGCACCGGATGGCGGGCAGCCGTCCTCAGACCGTCACTCTTGTGTTGGCTGAGCTCATCAAGACCTGGCATCTGCGCACTCCTCCCCATGGGACGGACTGCCACCGGCCGGTCCTCGTATCCGACCGCTGGCACCCGTATTCTCGGCGGCAGCCGAACCCTGCACGACTGCCGCCGATTGCCGTCAATTGACCTTAGGGTTGAGCAGAGCGTCGATCTTCGGCTCAGCCATGTTCGCCTTGGTCACCAGGTTGGCGCCGGTATCGACGTTGGCCTCGACCTTCTCCTTCTTCGAGACCGCGAGCGCCGTCTTCACGCCATCATAGCCCATGCGGTAGGGATCCTGGACGACGAGGCCGGCGAGCACGCCTTCCTTGAGGAAGCCCACGGTCTTCTCGTCGCTGTCGAAGCCGATCACCTTGATCTTGTCGCCGAGCTTGTTTTCGGCGATCGCCTGGCCAACGCCCTGCGCCATGATCAGGTTGGAGGCAAAGACGCCGACAAGGTTCGGATTGGCGGTGATCAGATCGGTCATCATGTTGAGGCCGGTGGTCGCCTGGCCATCGGCATATTTGTCCGCCACGACCTTAAAGCCCGGATACTTCGTCTTGATCTGATCGAGGAAGCCTTCGCGGCGCTGATCGAGCGAACCGACGCCCGGCAGACTGGTGATGATAGCAATATCGCCCTCTTCCTTGCCGGACATTTCCTTGATCGCTGCGGCGAGACCATCGGCCGCGATCCTGCCACCCTGGACGTTGTCGGTCGTCAGGAACGAGGAGAAGGCCTTGGAATCGGCGCCGGAGTCGATGCCGATGATCGGAACCGCCTTGGCGGCTTCGTCGATCGGCTTGCCCAAAGCCTTGAATTCTGTCGGCGAGATCACGACGGCAGCCGGCGCGCCGGCCACGGCGTTTTCGAGAATGCTGATCTGGCCGTTGATATCGGATTCGGACTGCGCGCCGAGTTCGGGAACGTTGACGCCGAGATCCTTGCCGGCCGCGCGTGCGCCGGCCAGAACGATCTGCCAGTAGAAGGACGTAGTGTCCTTGACGATGATCGGAATGGTGACATCCTGCGCGAAGGAAGCGGCCGGCGCCATGGTGGCGATCATCGCCGCTCCTGCCAGGGCTGTGAAGGCGCGACGGGAAAGAATGTGCTTGATTATGCTCATTGGGTTTCTCCTCTCAGTGCACCTCGTTCCATCTTATGGAGATCGATCAGCCAGGTGCTTACAGATCGATCTTTTATCGATAAAAAACATATTGAAACGCTAATACAACACTGTCCGCTTTGCAAGCAGTCGTTGCTGCGATTTGCGTGACTGCACCGTCTCCTCCGATAGTGCGTTTCGCATGTCGAATTCGGGAAGCCTTGCCTGCGAAGACCGCCGACACGGCTCCTGAAGCGTCAGGCCCGGACAGCCTCCAATCCAAGCTCCGGCGCCACAAGCGTGTAGGGCTCAAAGGCCGAGAAATCGTCCGTAGACAATCTGTGCCGCAGCGCGTCCATGTTGCGCCGCAAGCTCTCCGGCTTCGCCGTCCCGAGCAGGACCGAGGCAACCACCGGATTGTCGAGCGGGAATTGCATCGCGGCGGCGGCGAGCGGTACACCCCGCTCGCGGGCGATGCGCTCCATGGCACCGACTTTATCGCGCACTTCGCTGCTCGCCGGCATGTAGTCGAAATGGGCGCCATCGACAGGGCCGGTCGCAAGGATCCCAGAGTTGAACACGCCGCCGACGATGAGCGACGTCTTCTTCTTTTCGCAGAGTGGCAGCAGCTCGGCGACGGCGGACCGATCGAGCAGCGTGTAGCGGCCCGCAAGCAGGATACAGTCGATATCGGCGTGGCGCATTACATCGAGGCAAACCGGGACCTCGTTGACGCCGAGTCCATAGGCCGCGATTACGCCACCGGCCTTTAGTTCCTCCAGCGCCCTCAGGCCCGAATCCAGCAATTGCTTCAGATAGACGGCATTGCGGGCGGCGCCATGGGTGTAGACGCCTATATCGTGGACATAGAGAATATCGATGCGATTGAGACCAAGGCGCGCATAGCTGAATTCCACCGAACGCATGATGGCATCGTAGCTGTAGTCGTACGCAACGTCGAAGTTCAGCGGCTTGACGTAGGAATAATCCGGCACTTCGGCTTCCGGCACCGGATGCAGCAACCGCCCAACTTTGGTCGACAGGACGAAACTGTCGCGCGGCTTGTCGCGCAGGAAGTCGCCGACCCGGCGCTCGGCAAGACCGAGGCCGTAATAGGGCGCAACGTCGAAATAGCGCAAGCGGGCGGCCCAGGCTGCATCCAACGTTGCCATTGCCGCATCGCGCGTGCATTCGCGGTAGAGCCCGCCAAGACCGGCGGCGCCAAAACTGTATTCGGTCACCGCCAGGTCGGTGCGACCGATCTTTCTTGTCTGCATTCCCTTGTCTCCTCCCTCCAAGGATGTGCAAAATCACATCGTCAGAGTGTCGCCCCGAGATGCCAGGGCACGAATTCGTTGTCGCCGTAACCGAAGAGCTCGCTCTTGGTCTTCTTTCCTGAAGCGGTATCGATGATCAGATCGAAGATCTCGCGGCCGAGGCCAGCGATTGTCGCCTCCCCGGAAGCGATCACGCCACAATCGATGTCCATGTCTTCTTCCATCGCCAGGAACAGCGCTGTGTTGCTCGTCAGCTTGATCGACGGTGCCGGCCTGCAGCCGAAACAGCTGCCGCGGCCTGTGGTAAAGGCGATGACATTGGCGCCGCCGGCCACCTGGCCCGTCGCCGACACCGGGTCGTAGCCGGGCGTATCCATGAAGACGAGACCGTGTTCGGTGACGCGCTCGGCATAACCATAGACCGCATTGAGCGGCGAGCGCCCGCCCTTGGCGACAGCGCCCAGCGACTTCTCCAGAATGGTGGTCAAGCCGCCGCGTTTGTTGCCCGGCGAAGGATTGTTGTCGAGCGAGGCTCCGTGCAGCGCCACATAATTCTCCCACCAGGCGATCAGCCCGTCGAGCTTGGCGGCAACCGCATCATTGGCGGCCCGGCTGCGCAGCAGATGTTCGGCGCCGTAGATTTCCGAGGTTTCGGACAGGATGGCGGTGCCGCCGGCAGCCGCCAGGATGTCAACCGCCGCTCCCAGCGCCGGGTTGGCGGTGATGCCGGACAGGCCGTCGGAGCCGCCGCATTGCAGGCCGACGATGATTTCGCTCACAGGAATGGCGACACGGCGTTGGCGGCCGACTTCCGCGGCAATTTCGTCGAGCATGCCCAGCGCCCGCTCGACCGAGCGCCGCGATCCGCCGGCCTCCTGAATATTGAAATGGCGCTTTTCCTGCCCGGCGCCGCTCTGTCCATAGAGCGTCAGTTGGTTCACCTCGCAGCCGAGCCCGACCATCAGCGCCCCGCCAAAGTTGACGTGCCGCGCATAGCCGGCCAGGGTCCTGTGCAGGTTCATCATGCCGTCGCCGGTCGACGACATGCCACAGCCCTGGTCATGCACGATCGGCACGAAGCCGTCGATGCCGTCATATTTCGGCAGGATGCGCCTGTTGGCCTCCTCGGCAATCGCCCGACAGACCGTGGTGGAACAGTTCACGCTGGCAATGATGCCGATGTAATTGCGTGTCGCTGCCCGTCCGTCTCCCCGCCGATAGCCCATGAAGGTGCGCGCCTTGTCGGCGGCGCTCGCCTCTTCCGGCGCGCCTTGCGGGCTGATCGCCAGCCGATCCTGATCGAAGGAGAGGTTGTGGGAATGCACGTGCTCGCCAGCTTTTATGTCGCTGGTCGCGCGCCCGATCGCCTGGGCATATTTCACCACGGACTCACCGGTATGGATCGGCCGGATCGCAACCTTGTGGCCAGGATCGATCTTCGTCGTCGTGAGGACGCCGCCCGGCAGAGCTTCTCCGGGCGCGATTGCCAGCGTCGCCACGACGACATTGTCCTCAGGCGCCAGAAGGATTGAAGACGGCACAGACACCCTGAAATTCTCCGTGAAAATTGCTGCGATTTCGATACGGGGCTATTTGTCTTTTATCCACAATAGACAGATTGCCGTCAATGGGTATTATGCGGCGAGACAAGTGCAGCGGACCGAAGTGTGCTCGCGAGCCAGCGGCCAGATTGGAGAAACGTCATGATTTTCGTGCGAGAGACGAAGACAAGTGCGCTGCGGCAGGCTAGATCGGCGGCCGGCGAAGGCTGATCGCATCAGCGCTCCGTCGCCCGCGCAACCTCAACCGCCCGGACCCTGGCAATGGCAAAACAGAACACTGTCTTCAAGGATGCCTATAACCGCTGCCTGAAAGTGCTGGCGGAAACATCCTCCCTGCCCTCCGAACCGGAGCTGGGACAGGTGCTCGGCGTCAGCCGGACGACGGTGCGAGCCATTCTCGGCCGCTTCGAGGAAGCGAAGCTGATCACCTGGGACAAACGCAAGAAGATCGTGCTGCGCCAACCGCAGCCGGACGATTACTTTCCGACGGAAGAAACCGACTCGCTCGCCGAAATCATCGAGCGCAGCTTCATGCGCCGAATTCTGGCCGGCGGCGCCGAACCTGGCATGCAGATCAACGAACTGGAACTGGCGCGCGAGATCGGCACCGGCACCACCAGCGTTCGTGAATTTCTGATCCGCTTCAGCCGGTTCGGGCTGATCGAGAAGCGACCGAACAGCCACTGGATCCTCAAAGGCTTCACCCGCGAATTTGCGCTTGAGTTGACCGAGGTCCGAGAAATGTTCGAGCTTCGCTCCGCTGCAAGCTTTGTGGCACTGCCGGACAACCATCCGGCCTGGCAGGAGCTGAACAGGATCGAGGCGCTGCACCACGAGATCCTCGCGGACATCGACAACCGCTACAAGGAATTCTCCGAACTCGACGAGCGCTTCCATCTGTTGGTGCACAAATCCTCGAGCAATCGTTTCATCGTGGATTTCTACGACATCATCTCGATCGTGTTCCACTATCACTATCAATGGAACAAGACCAACGCGCGGCAGCGAAACGCACGGGCGCTGGAAGAGCATCTCGCCTACATCGAAGCCCTGCGGTCGCACGATGCCAAACGCGCCGAGGAAGCCTGCAGGCGACATCTGCGTTCGGCGCGCGAGACGCTGCTGCAATCCATTCCATAGCCAGCTACCGGAAAGCCGTGATGAAGACACCGTTTGTGCAGTTTGGGACGAGCCGCTTTCTCCAGGCGCATGCCGATCTCTTCATCAGCGAAGCGCTCGATCGGCAAGCGGCACCCGGATACATCACGGTTGTCCAGACGACGGGTTCGGCCGAGCGAGCGGGACGCCTGGCCGCATTGACACAGCCTGGCGGATATCCGGTGGCGATCCGTGGGCTTGTCGACGGCAAACCGGTGGACAGAATGGAGCAGGTCAAGAGCGTCGCCCGCGCCTTGTCGACCAATGATCATTGGGATGCTGTCTGCAACATCGTCGCAGAAGAGGCAGAGTTCCTGATCTCGAACACCGGCGATACCGGCTACGACATTTCAGGCGACGATCTGTCGGCTCGGGTGCCGCGGTCCTTTCCCGGCAAGCTTCTTCTGCTGTTAAAAGCCCGTTTCGATGCCGGCGGCAAACCGCTCACCGTCCTTCCCTGCGAACTGGTGTCGCGCAATGGCGACGTGCTGAAGGCGATCTTGCTGGAGGTCGCGCTTGAGCGGGTGGGCGACCCTCGCTTCTCGGACTGGCTGCAAAACAAGGTCATCTGGGCCAACACGCTGGTCGACCGCATTGTTTCGGAACCGATCGAGCCGGCCGGTGCCGTGGCCGAGCCTTACGCCTTGTGGGCGATCGAGAAGCAACCCGGGCTGAAGGCGCCGTGCGGACACGCGTGCGTGCTGCTCGTCAACGACCTCGCTCCTTATGAAAAGCTGAAGCTGCATATCCTCAACCTCGGCCATACGGTGCTTGCCGACATCTGGCTCCGTGAGCGGCGCGATCCCGGCGAGACGGTCCGGCAGATTCTCGCCGATGGCAATATCGCCAGAAGGCTCGAGAACATTTACGCGCAGGAAGTGGTGCCCGCCTTTGCCAACAAGGGCCTCGGGCAACAGGCCAGCGACTATGTCGAAACCACACTCGAACGCTTCCGAAACCCGTTCCTCGATCATCGGCTCGCCGACATCGCCAACCATCACTCGGAAAAGATCGTGAGAAGGATTACCGGACTCCGACGCTGGAGCCCGGACGTTTCCATGCCGCTACTAACCACGATCTGCGATCAGTAGCCGGATTCCAGCTTGTTGACCTCAGGGCTTTCTTCGCCGGAAAACTCCTGTCGCAGCACCTGGGTCGCCCTAACCAGCGACGTGACGTCAGTCCCGATCGCCATGAAATCGGCGCCGAGATCGCGGTAATCGCGTGCCTGTGCGAGATCGAGTGTCATGATTCCGCGCGCCTTTCCGGCCTTTTCGATGCGCGCGAAGGCGTCGATGATCGCGGCGCGCACTTCCGGGTGCCCCGGGCTGCCGAGATAGCCCATGTCTGCTGCCAGATCCGATGGACCGATGAACAGGCCATCGACGCCTTCGAGCGCAGCAATCTCGTCGACCGCCGCAAGACCGGCGCGGCTCTCAATTTGCAGGAGAAGGCAGATCTGGTCGTTGGCGGTGTGGAGATAGTCGGTGATCCGGCCGAACTCGGACGCACGCGCCAGTGCCGCGCCGACGCCGCGAATGCCATGCGGCGGGTAGCGGGTCGCACGAACCAGCTCTCTTGCTTGCTCGACGCTTTCGACCATCGGGATCAGCAATGTCTGTACGCCGACATCGAGGGCCTGCTTGATCAGCGCGGTATCGCCGACCGGAAGACGGACGATCGGATGGCTGGCGGACGCCGCAACGGCCCGGAACTGCGCCGAGAGCAGCGGCAGATCGTTGGGCGCGTGCTCGCCGTCGATCAACAGCCAGTCGTAACCGCTGCCGGAGACGACCTCGGCCGCATAGGGGCTCGCCAGTGCGACCCACAGCCCGAGCTGAAAGCGCTGCTCGCGAAGGGCTGCCTTGAAGGGGTTGCTCGGTGCCGGCATCGCTTCATCTCCTCTTTTCACGACTGCAATCTCTGTACCCACAAACAAAAAAACCGGCCAGAACTTTCCGGCCGGTTTCGCGATCTGATTGTATCAGACTGAAAATGCGTCAGGCGATACCACCGAGGCAGACATATTTGATCTCGGTGAATTCCTCGATGCCGTATCTGGAGCCTTCGCGGCCAAGGCCGGAAAGCTT
>NZ_JABWDU010000016.1 GCF_013371465.1 Ensifer oleiphilus
GCGTCGGAACATGCCAAAATCTCCAAGGTGAAGCCATTGAAATCATTGGCATGTCGCACTTGAGAATAGAATGTACCTTCTGAGCTAAAGAGATCGCATAATGTATCGGCTGGAACTGAGCACCCTTCCGCGGCGTCGTCCTTCTAGGACAGCATCTCGAGACCGTGTTTCCGGACGATCGAGAGCAGCTTCAGTGCGGGGCCACTCGGCCGCTTGGCGCCGGTTTCCCACTTTTGCACTGTCGACTCGCTGGTGTTCAGGTAACGCGCGAAGACTGGCTGGCTGACATGGTTGTTCTCGCGCAGCGCCTTGATCTCACTTGGCGTCAGCTCCTGCGGGATGGACAAGCAAGTCTCATCAAAGGTCTTCATGGTTTTCTTGTCGATGGTGCCTGCCGCATACATGTCTTCGACAGCGCTATGGATCGCCTCAAAGGCATCGCTCTTGAACTTGCGCTTAGTCGTCATTGCAAATCTCCAATAGGGCGCCGGTCCCGATTTCGGCATCAAGCTCGGCCTGTGTCTTGCGCCGATAGAGTTCAGCGAGCTTCCGGAAAGCCATGAGCTCGTCGTCATCGATGTTTGCGCGGTCCTTCTTCGCGAATAGATAGGCGAACACCCAATATTCACCGGCTTTCGCCAGAACGATCGAACGGTGCATGTTATCGTTGAGCCGCTTCTTGAACACGCCGCCACCGAGATCGTCAGCCTGTCCGCGTGCGACTTGCTCAATCGCTTTGCAAAGGGCTTTGTCGGAGATCCGCGCTTTCTTCGCTGCCTTGGAAAACCACGCCGTTTTGAAAGTCCGTTCTGACATCGCTTCATATAGCACTGGGTGCTACACCTATCAAGTTGTCGGGAAAAATTGCAGAGACTATGCTGCTTCCCATACCTGATTTAAAATCCTGGCAGCAAGCGCCGCCTTGTCCTGCGGCAAGAAACGGCCGTAATGGTTGGCAACCATCTCCGGCGTGTCCTGGATGGCGTAGCTTGCCTGCTCGCAGGATCCGGTTTGCTTGAGGCTATGCGTCGCAAGGACATCTCGGACGTCATGGGGACCGTGCGGAAGCAAGCCCTTGATGGCGCCGCGACCGGTGTAAGGGTTGTAGATGCCATAGTGTTGGATCGCCGTCCGCCAAGCCTCGTAAAAGGTCGTCTGGTCGTAAGACGCATCCTTGGTCTTGGTTTTGCCCGTCTTCACGAAAAGAGTGCCCGGATCTTCGTTTCGCTGGCGCGTGACGATTGCTCGCTGATGACGATTGACCGCGCCTTTCAGATCAAGGGCGTGCAGAAGAGAAACCGGATCGAGGTGGCGCTCTCGGAGACGGCCTGTTGTTTCGTTGCCAATGGCGTCGGCGTCTCCATCGTGCCTTCGTTCGTCGGGCTCGATTTTGGCAGCGACGTTCTCGTGCGGCGCAGTATCGTTCCGGAAACGACGATTGATCTGTGGCTGCTTACACCGAGGAACCATCCACGATCGCTCGCAGCCAGCAAGCTCATAGATCTTCTGCGACAGGCGGTCGCCCCATTCGACAAGCTTCAGTCCCGACCGAGCGCGCCTGAATGACCGCGCCGGATCATGCGAGACAGGGTCGTCTCGCATGATCCGGTCAGCGACGGCTACTTGTAGGCCGAGACGACGACTTCGATCAGCGTGTCACCACCGAGATCGGCAACGCCCACGGTCGCGCGGGTTGGCAGCTCTTCTGGGGTAATCCACGCCTTCCAAACGGCATCCATCTCCGGCTTCTTGCCAAGGTCGGTCACGAAGATCGTGGCCGTCAGGAGCTTCGTCTTGTCGGTGCCAGCTTCCGCCAGATAACGATCGATCTTCGCCAGGATTTCCAGGGTCTGGCCGGCCATGTCGAGGCTTTCGTCGTTACAGGTCGTGCCGCCGACATAGACGATGCCGTTGTGTTCAACGACGCGATGCATGATCGGTGTGCGGAGATGACGTTCTGCCATTTTTGTTTCCTTTGATGAGGGGTTAGCTTCTGTCGGAGTGGTCGCCGGTAACGGCCTGAACGGCATCCGGCGTGAAGGGGAGCGAGGCGAACTCGCGCAAGGGGACGGGCTTTATCGGTGTGCGAAGCCTGTAGGTGCCGATATCGGCGGGGGACCGCTGTTGCACGTCAGCCAGGATCTCGGTGATGGTCGCCGTACACATGCGCCCCTGGCACGGCCCCATGCCACAACGCAGCATCGTCTTGAGCTGGTTGGGGCCGACCACGTTGCGCGCGGCGGCATCACGGATGGCACCGACCGTCACTTCTTCGCAGCGGCATGCGATCGTCTCCAGATCGGTCGGCGCGCGAAACGCCACGGCGGGCTGATAGAGCGTGTCGATGAAGGTGCGCCCGCGCGACAAGACCCTGCGCCGCTTTTCGTGCTTCGCAAGCAGCGGTCCGATCTGGCGCGTCTTCTCGGGAAAGAGATCGAGACAGGCGGCCAGCGCCGCTATCCGCCCGCCGACCTCCGCAACAAGCGCGCCGCCTATGCCGCCGCCGTCACCGGCGACGTAGATCGCCGGCAGCGAGGATCGACCGTGTGTGTCAAGTTCTGGCTGAAAACACTTCTGACGGTCATTCCAGGCAAGAAGACATCCGGTCGCGTTGGCCAGGCTGTTGTTCGGGACGACTCCCTGATGCAGGAAGGCGCTGTCGATGTCGATTTCCTCCGTCCGGCCCTTGGCCTGGAAGCGGATTGCGGTGGCCCGATCCTGACCGATGACCTCGATCGTCCCGACGCCGGTGAAAACCGGCACCGAGCGCCGGACCTTCGCCAACAGCGCCAGGCCTTTCAGCAGATAGGACGAAACCAGAAACGGGGGCAGGAAAGGCAGCGCCTTCGCCCAGTTCGAACGCGGCGTGGTGTCGAGTACTGCGACGAGGTTGCCACCTGCCTGCAGCAATTGGTCGGCAAAGAGATAAAGCAGGGGGCCGCTGCCTGCCAAGACAACGCGGCCGTCGGGCACCAGCCCTGAAGATTTGAGTGCGATTTGGGCCGCGCCGATCGTCATGACGCCCGGAAGCGTCCACCCCCTTACGGGCATCGGCCGTTCCATCGCGCCGGTGGCGAAGACGACCCGCCGCGCATGGACGATGCTGCTTTTGCCACCGGCCGAAACGCGCAGTTCGACAGATGCCTTTCCATCGGTCTCGCCTTGCTCGACACTCCAGACAAGTGCTTGGGATAGGTAGGCGGCGTCGCACTGAAGAAACGCCTTGAGGACGCCCTTTCCCTTCCAGTAATCGTTGCCGAGGAAGGCGCGCCTTGCTGGCGAATTCCTTTCGATCGACCGGTAGATCTGGCCGCCGGGGGCGGGGTTTTCGTCAAGAAGGATCGTTCGCGCGCCAGCGGCGGCCGCTTGCGCCGCTGCGGCCATGCCCGCCGGCCCTGCACCGATGATCGCGAGATCGTATTCGCGGTCGAGAAGGTGAAGGTCTTCGATTTTCCGGAGCGCCATCGTCAGCACCCTTCGTCCAGAGAGCGGGCACCGCTTTGCGATGAGATCGCCATCCCGTCACGCACGACGGTCATGCAAGCCTGCCGGTTTTGAATGCCGTCGATGGTGACCAGGCATTCGAAGCAGACACCCATCAGGCAATAGGGCGCACGTGGGCGATCGCAGACGACGCTCGTGCGCAACGTGCTGATACCTTGGCTAAGGAGTGCTGCGGCCACCGTCTGTTCGATGTCGACGCGCATCGGGATACCGTCGAACGTGATCGCGACGGTATCCGCTGTTTTATCAATTCTGCGAAACATGAAATCTCCTGCCGGGGAATGTGTTGCCGGCAAGTACGGCCTGCTGGGTGGCGATCTCACCGGCGACGACGAGCGCGTGGATTGCGGCAAGCGTCACGCCGGAATGGCACATCGCCACATAGGCACCGGGATGGGCGGTCGACTGCTCGTAAATGGGAAAACCGTCGGGCGTCTTGACGCGGAAGCCGGCCCAGGAGCGAAGGACGTTGACGCCATTCAGGCAGGGAAATGTCCGGATAGCGCGATCGGCCAGAACCGCGCTGATGTCCTGGTTGGTCGCAATCGAGTCCGTGTGGGTTTCCTCGCTGTCGCCGATCATCACGCCGCCTTCGTCGGCTTGCCTGAGCGTGGCCGAGGTGTAGGGGAAGAATGGACGGCATTTTTCGGTGACGAGGATCTGCCCCTTGCTGCGCACGGAGGGCGCGTGAATACCAACCATCGCGGCAAGCCGGCTGTTGCCGACGCCAGCCGTCAGGACGATGCGTTCGGCGAAAACCTCGCCCCAGGAACCCTTCAATTGGAACCCGCCCGATCGGGGGGTGATTTCGTCGATCTCACAATGCGGCTCGTAAGCAGCGCCTAGATTTATCATGCCGATATGAAGCGCCCGGAGCAGGCGGAGCGAGTTCACGTCGCCATCCATTGGAGAATAGACGGAGCCGACGACATCCCGACCGATCGCCGGCACCAGTTTCGCCGTCTCTGCGTGGTCGAGCAGGGTATGTTCGGTGGCATCATCGCCAAGTTCTCGTGCAACCGTCACGACGTCTTCATGCGTCCGTTCCAGCTCGGCTTCGCTCAGCGCAAAGGTGAAGCCCCCATTTTGCTTCAGGGCAACATCGACGCCGGAAGTCTCTTTTAATGCGGCCGCGAATTCCGGCCAAAGGCGGGTCGAGCGCATTGTCCAGCGTGCATAATGGGGAGCGCCGAGCCCCTTGCCCTGAACCCAGATCAACGCAAAGTTGGCGCGAGATGCGCGCAGCGACAGATCGTCTCCGTCCAGAAGCAGCGGCCGCTCACCCGCGCGCGCAAGGCCCCAGGCGAGGGCGGCGCCCACAAGGCCTGCTCCAATGATGACGATGTCTTGATCTGGTAGTCTGCGCATGCTTTTCGGTCCGTGTGCCGGTGGCGTGGCCCGCCCGAAACTCGGACGGGCCGGTTGTCGAGGTTTATTCCTGCGGGCTCACGTCCACCTTGAACCACTTCTCGGAGAGCTTCTTCACCGTGCCGTCGGCGACGGCAGCCTTGATGACGTCATCGAAACGCGCCTTCAGTGCGGTGTCTTCCTTGCGCAGTCCGACGCCGATCATGCCGAACACCTTGCCCGAGAAGAGCGGGCCGGTGAGTTTCGCACCCTTCATGTCGTCCTTCTCGAGTGCTGCTGCGAGAACGGTCGCATTGGCCACGACTGCGTCGAGGCGGGCGCTCGCCAGATCGAAGTTGTGCTCTTCGGTGGTCTTGTATTCGCGAACGTCGGCGCCAACTTGAAAGTACTGTTCCATGAACGCGGAAGCCGTGGTGGAGCCCTGTACGCCGACAGCCTTGCCCTGGATTTTCTTGGCGATCTCTTCCAGCACCGGTTTGGCGGCTTCAGAATCGACCGAGAGCGGCTTGCCGGTTTCCGGCAGGTTGGCAAGATCGCTGTCTTCCATTGCCGCAAAGGAATTGATCGCTGCGGCGTAGGGGGCGGAGAAGGCCATTACTTCCTCACGCTTTGGCGTGATGCTCATGGCCGCCATGATGGCGTCGTATTTGCCCGCGGTCAGTGAAGGGATGATGCCGTCCCAGTTCTGGGCGACGATTTCGCACTTGGCTTTCATTCGCTCGCACAGCTCGTTCGCAAGGTCGATTTCGAAGCCTTCCAGCACGTTGTTGGGGCCGGAAAAGTTCCACGGCGCATAAGCGCCTTCCGTGGCAATGCGGATCACGTCCTCCGCTTGCGCGACATGGGCTGTTGCCAGCAGGCCGATGGCAGACAAGATAATCTTCAGTTTCATGCGTTCTCCTCTCTTCGTTTTTTCAAAGTTGGTTTCAGGCGTTGTGCTTGGAAATAAACTGGCGGAAGCGCTCGCTCTTCGGGTTCGAGAAGACCTGTTCCGGGCGGTCGTCCTCTTCGATCAGCCCCTTGTGCAGGAACAGAACGCGGCTCGAGACGTCGCGGGCAAAGCCCATCTCATGGGTAACGACGAGCATGGTGCGGCCCTCGGCTGCGAGATCGCGCATGACCTTCAGCACTTCGGCGACCAGTTCCGGATCGAGCGCCGAAGTCGGCTCATCGAACAGCATGATCTTGGGCCGCATGGCGAGTGCCCGGGCAATTGCCGCACGTTGCTGCTGGCCACCGGAAAGATGCGCCGGATAGAAGTTGCGCTTGTCGGCAATGCCCACCCGCTCGAGGAGGGCTTCAGCCTCCGCGACACATTCGGCGCGGTTGCGCTTTTGCACATGGACCGGCGCTTCGATCAGATTTTCCAGGATCGTCAGGTGTGACCAGAGATTGAAGGACTGGAACACCATCGTCGCCTGGGAACGAAGCCGCAGCAGTTGCTTCGGATCGGCGGCGCGCGGGGCAAAGCCCGAACGCTGCGTAAGCCTGTAGCTCTCACCGTGAATGGAGATTTCGCCCGCATCCGGCACTTCCAGCATGTTGATGCAGCGAAGCAGCGTGGACTTGCCGGATCCCGAGGCACCAAGGATCGAGACGACTTCGCCCTGGTTGGCACTGAGTGAGATGGAGTGCAACACCTTGTAGGCACCGTAGCTCTTCTCGAGCCCGGTGATCTTCACGGCCGGTGCGAGGGCTGCGTTCATCATGCATTTTCTCCTGCGGCACGTCGGTAGATGGGTTGGCGCTGCGCGGCTGAGAGCCGGTACTCGAACAGCTTGAACAGCCGGCTGACGATGAAATTGAGCAGCAGATAAATCGCGCCGGCGGCGATGAAGATCTCCACGGGGCGGTAGGTCGCCGAGATGAGTTTTGCCGCCAGCCCTGTGACTTCCATCATGGTTATGGTCGAGGCCAGCGCCGTCGATTTCACCATCAGGATCACTTCGTTGGAGTAGCCAGGCAGCATCTGCCGCAGCGCCTGTGGCGCGATGATGCGGCGAATGAGAGTAAGGCCACTCATCCCATATGCACGCGCGGCTTCGATCTGCCCGGCGGGCACTGAGAGCACGCCGCCGCGGATGATTTCGGCACTGTAGGCTGCTGTGTTGAGCGCGAGCGCGAACGCTGCGCACCAATAGGCCTCCCGCAGGAACGGCCATAGGAAGGTCTTGCGCAGTTCGGGAAACTGGCTGAGGCCGTAGTAGATGAGATAGAGCTGCACCAGAAGCGGCGTGCCGCGAAAGATGAAGATGTAAATCCGCGCCAGGAGGTCGAGCGGTGGCCAGGACGACAGTCTCATCGCTGCGAGAGCAATTGCCAGAACGGCGCCGGATGCGACGGACACCGCCATCAGTTGCAGCGTCAGCGGGATGCCGCTGCAAAGCTGCACGAAGGCGTCGTAGATGAAGGGAAGATCGATCATACTGCCCGCCTGATCCCGCGCATGGCGCGCTTCTCTGCAATCCGGAACAGGACGCCTGACACGAAGCTGATCAGCAGGTAAAGCACCGCAGCCGTCAGGAAGAACGTGAAGGGTTTGCGGGTCGAGCCCGCGCCGATCTGGGCCTGTCGCATCAGTTCGATCAGCCCTACCACCGAGATGAGCGCTGATTCCTTCAGCACCAGTTGCCAGACATTGCCGACACCTGGGATTGCGAACCGCGTCGCTTGGGGCAGGATGATGCGGCGAAACAGAAGGTGGTTCGGCATGCCATAGGCTCTTGCCGCTTCAATTTCGCCCTTGGAGAGCGCGAGCACCGCACCGCGATAGACCTCGGCCTGATAGGCGCCTGAAACCACCCCGATCGCCAGAGCGCCGGTCAGGATGACGGGCGCGCTGATGAAGCCCTCGGAGCCGAACAGAGCACCGAGTTGGCTTAAAACCGCGCTGCTGCCGAAATAGAAGAGATAGATGACGAGCAGGTCGGGAATACCGCGCAGGATGGTGGTGTAACCATCGGCTAACGCCCTCAGAGCACGTAGCGACGAGAACGACGCCGCCGCGGAGAGACAGCCAAAAACCGCCCCGGCGGCAAAGCCGCTGAGGGCAACGCAAAGGGTAACGCCTGTCGCCTTGAGCATATCCATGCCCCAGGCTCCCTCGGCGAACCCCATCAGATCGAGATACGCGCTCAAAGCACCCACCAGTTTGTTCCCTTGGTGCGGCGCCGGTTCGAGCCAGACGCCACGGTTTGTTTTCCAGTGGGTTTGACAGCTTGCTTCAATACCGTCAAATTCGTAATCTGGCCGCGAGCATAACCAAATATTATGGTGATCCATGAACCTGCGTCAGGTGGAAGCGTTCCGTACCGTCATGTTGACCGGAAAAATGACGGCGGCGGCGGAGCTGATGTCCATCACTCAACCGGCAGTGAGCCGGCTGATCCGTGACTTTGAAATCGATACGAAGCTGAAGCTGTTTGACCGCAGGGGAAACCAGCTAACGCCCACTCGCGAGGCCCTGACGTTGCTCCAGGAAGTGGAGCGGGCCTATGTCGGCCTGTCGCGCATCAAGGCGTTTGCCGAAGAGATCAGCCGGCAGAATGCCGGCATGCTCCGCATTGCCGCCATGCCAGCACTGGCAAACGGGATTATGCCGCGTTTCCTTGCGTGGTTCCTGCGCGACCGTCCTAACGTTCATGCGTCGCTGAACGGTATTCCGTCGTCTCTGGTGATCGAGGCGGTCGCATCGGGGCAGGTGGACCTTGGTTTTGCCGATGGTCCGCTCGACCGTCCCGGGTTTCTGATCGAGACCCGTCCGATACCTGCGGTCGTCGCGGTTCCCACTGGTCACAGGCTTGCCGACCGGGAAGGCATCATGCCGGCCGATCTCGCCAATGAGCGCATGATCACACTGGAGCCTGGCACGCTGTTTGCCATGCGCGTGGAAGTGGCGCTGGCCGGCATTCCTCGGTCATCGACGTTGGAAACGCGCCTTTCCCATACCGCGCTGACGCTGGTCTCCGAAGGGGCGGGCATTGCGATTATCGACCCATCGTCCGCGACCGAATTCCGTGGGCGCGGTGTTGTCGTCAGGCCTTTCGCCATCTTCGTCGATGCAGGCTTCCTCGCGATCCGGCGCAGCCAAGGTTCCGACAGCGTGCTTGCCGAACGGTTTGTGAGCGAGTTCTGGAGCTACCATGAAGCGCTGCTTGCGGGAGATTCGACTTCGACAACGACTATCGGGGCCACGATGATCGCATAACGTGTCGACCGGAACGCAACTGCTGAGCCCCCTTCGGCTCGGCGAGTTCGGCGCAATCAGTTTCAACGTGGCGAAATAGGTTCGACAACGGCTGACATTATGCGTGAGCAATGGGTTCCGCTTTGCGATTTCGGGTGAAAACTTTGCTTGCCAGAAACAGCACCTCTCGTCTGAAGTGGTACAGTAAGGCAGTCGTCATGTCGTTGCGCTGGATTCGATCGGCAAGGTGAAAACGAACCTCGATCCTTGGGGTTCGTTCATTTCTGCCCACAGACGTCCGCCGTGAGACTCGACGATCGAACGGCAGATCGCCAAACCCATGCCCATACCGTCGTTCTTCGTGGTGAAGAACGGTTCGAATATCCTGTCGGGGTTTTGGACCCCCGCGCCACGGTCGCTCACAATGATGCGGATCGCGTCATCAATACGGGTTGCATGCAGGCTGACCAGCCGCAGATCAGCAGTGGATGCCATCGCTTCTATGCCGTTTCGGATCAAGTTGACCAGTATCTGCTGAAGTTGCACGCGATCCATGGCGACCGGAGGCAGGTCGCTTTCGACGTCAACCTGTATGCGAACGCGGCGCCGCATGGCTTCCTCGATCAAAAGGCTGCGTACTTCGGTAACAACGCTGTCCACCGTTGTGCTCATCCCGGGTTCCACGGACCTCGTGAACAACGCACGGATGCGGCTCACGACGTCTGCGGCGGCATTTGCGTCGCGCGTTATGCGTTCCACCGTCCTTTGTGCTCGCTCAAGGTTTGGCGGTTCAGCAGAAAGCCAGCGTTGACACGCATGCGAATTTGTCACGATCGCCGCCAACGGCTGGTTCACCTCATGAGCGATCGAGGCGGAAAGTTCGGCGAGGCTAGCGGCTTGAGACGCACGCGCGAGACCATCGCGCGCAGTCCGCAAGTCCTCCTGGGCCCGAACTTCGCTGTCTATGTCGATGCAAATGACGTTCCACTGGACAATCATCCCATCGGCGTCCCTCATGGGCGCTGCTCGGGTTTCCACCCAGCGATACTCCCCGTCCGACCGACGAAGTCGATGCTTCTGCGCATAGGGTGTGCCGGTGGACAAGGCATGGCCGCCGTTCTCGAGGACCTGAGGCGTATCGTCGGGATGGACGGCAGCACCAAGCGCGCTCGACAGTCGTGCTTCTCCTGAGGCGTCCGGCGTTTCCAACTTGTATCCCAGATATTCGCGAAGCTGCTCGCTGCGGTAGACAGGATCACCGTTCGGGTCAGTGCATTCGACCATCGCAGGCAAGGTTTCTATAAGTTGTCGAAGTGAGCGCTCACGCTCGCGCAAGACCTGTTCGACACGGAGCTGATCGTCGATGTCGTGACAAATGCCGAACCATTGCAGGATCTGACCGCTGGCGTCCCGCAAGGGGGCGCTGCGGCCCGACATCCAACGATAGACGCCGTCGGCACGGCGTAGCCGGTAGTTTAAGAAGAAGCTCTCGCCGGTGACGAAAGCCTCTCTAAGCGTGGCATCCATCTTCGCTGCGTCATCCGGGTGAAGCGCGGCCGCAATGGCAGCGGCGAGAACGCCGCCGGTCCCCGAATAGTCCTTCACGTCATATCCGAGGAATTCAATCAGACTCTTGCTGAAGAAGACCGCTTCACCATCTGGGTCTAGCCGCCAGAGTGGGCTGGGGACCATGTCTACCAACTGCGAGAGTTCGCGTTCTCGATCGAAGAGCCGTTGTTGGGCCCGCACTTCGTCGTCGACATCGATGGCAACGGCATACCACTGTACGATAGTCCCATCTTGGTCGCGCAATGGTTCACACCGACCATCCACCCAGCGGTACGCGCCGTCGGCGCGCAGCATGCGATATCTGTTGGAGAAGGGTTCACCGGCGGAGAAGCCGTGCGTGGCATTCTCCCGCACGGATGAGATATCGTCCGGATGGACGACAGCACGCATCATTGCGCCCGCGCGGGTTATTCCCGGCTTGTCGGCGTTGATGGCGTCGAATCCGAGAAAGTCAACCAACCGCTTGTTCAGGAAGCTCAATTCACCGCCGGCGGTCTGACGGGCTATGAAGGCCGGCACCATGTCGACGAGCAGGGACAATTCGCGCTCGCGATCGTGCAATGCGTTTTGTGCTCGCATCTGATCGTCGATATCCAGCGAAACGCCATACCACTCCTCGATCTCTCCTTCCTGATTGCGGCGCGGTTCGACCCGGCATTCCACCCAGCGATATCCGCTTTCAATTTCCAGCCAGCGAAAGCGCAGGCTTGCGCTGCTGCCGGTCTTGAAACATCTTTGCAGCGTGTTCCCGACGGCTGAAGCGTCGTCCGGATGGATCAGCTTCTGAAGCAGACTCTGGATACTCTGCTCCCCGTGCGCCTCGAAGCTCGCGACAACCGAGCGGAAACGGTCTCTGAACTGTTTGTTGAAGTAGACCGAGCCTGTCGATGGCGTCGCGCTCCAGATGCGGACCGGCACTGCGTCGATCATCAGCTGAAGCTGCCTCTGACTGCGGCGCAATGCGTCCTCGGCATGCGTCAGGTCATCGATGTCGTGGCACATGCCGTACCATTGGACGATGTTGCCGGAGTGATCCCGCATCGGCTCTGCCCGGCTCGACATCCAGCGAAAGACGCCATCGGCGCGGCGCAGGCGATACCGCATGGCAAAGGCCTCACCGGTATCGAGGCAACGTCGAAGCGACTCGACGAACGCACCGGCCTCAGCCGGATGCACGGAGGCTTCGACCATGGCTGCCAGCCGGGTTTTTCCCGGCCCGTCGATGTCAGGAATGTCCAGGCCGAGGAAGTCGACCATGCGCTTGTTGAAGAAGGTCGGCTCGCCATCAGGCGTCAAGCGCCAAACGTGACTTGGCACCATGTTCACAAGCTGCAGCAGCTCCTGTTCCCGTTCGCTGAGTGCTGCCTGCGCGCTGACGGCCTCTTCGATGTCGACCGAAACGCCGTACCACTGCAAAATCGTTCCGGCTTCGTCGCGCAAGGGCGCTGCCCGGCTCTCGACCCAGCGATGGGGACCATCCGCGCGCCGCTGACGGTATCTTCCCGCAAAGGTCGTGCCCTCTTCGAACGCGCGTTTCAGCGCCTCGTCGGTGGCGGCGCGGTCATCCGGGTGAATATCCGTCAGCGATCGCTTGCCATTGGTAGCAATCAGATCCGTCAACGCCAGCCCGGTCGTGTCGGTGGCCCACTTGTTGAGATAGCTCGGCGTTCCGTCGGGCGTGGCGCTCCAGATGAGAGCCGGAACGGCGTCGATCAAGCGTTGCAGCCGCAGTTCGCTCCGGCGCGCTGTGAGCAGCGCCAGCTGGTGCTGCCTTGAAATGGCCGCAACGACGAGCGCCGAGAATGCGGAAATCACTAGGAAGAGCTGCAGCATGACCTGCTGTTGCCTCTGAGATCCGGGATCACCGATAAACTGACTGTCTCCGGAGATCGTGAGTGCCATCGTAATCAGCGCCAGCAGCGTCAAGGCGACCGCGGCACCTCGGAATTCGAAACGCGCGGCGGCCCAAAGCAGAAACGGCAGGATGATGTAGGGCGAGGGGAAGAAGCGCGCACTCAAGGAAAGGGCAGCAACGCCCAGGAAGATGAAACAGAGAACGGCAGCCTCGGTCCAGTGTGTCACCGACAGGCCGGTTTCTCCCCGCCAGGAGCGGACGAGGACGAGCACCGGCGGTGCTACCAGCAGGATGCCGGTTGCATCTCCGATCCAGAACAGTGGCCACACCGACGCGAACGTCTGGGACTTCACGCCGAACCAGGCAAGGGTTGCACTCCCGACGGTCGCGCTTGCTAGGGGGGCTACGCCCGCCCCCAAAATGACGAAAGCCAGGACCTGCTGGAGGGTTTCCAGCCGGACAGGGCGACCGGTGGCGCTGCTCAGCAGCATAGCGCCGGCCGAAGCACAGAGCGCGTTGCCGACGAAGATCAGGAAACCGGCGGGAAGCGGGCTGTGAAACCACACCAGCTGGGCAAACATCTCGGCAATGCAGCCGCTGATGATCCACCATGGCCAGCTGTAGGGAGACGTGAGGATGAGCGTCGCCATGAACACGCCGCCTGGAGGCCAGATCGAGACGGTGATGCCCGGGACGATCGCAAGCACATTTGCAAAACCGCAGCCCAGCACGTAGGCGGCGAAGAACGCCACGAGATGCAAGAGCTGCGGGCGGCTTGATCGGAACCGCTGCCATAGTGATGAAGACCGCTCGGCAGACGGGGCGGCGGTCGACGGACGCGGCAACGCACTTCGTGCGGGCCCGGGCGACGTTCGCTCGAGCGCCTGCTCCGGATGGCTGACTGTCTGTGGATGACGTTCGCCAATTGCTTTAGAAGCGGATTCCATCGGCTGCTCCGATCGGACAGAGAAAGCCTGGGCACTGTCGGCCCTACCAAGCCACTATAAACGAAGTCCGGCGGGGCGAACCAGTCATTCCCTCAACCCTATCGCAATCACGGCCATGCCGCAGCCTATGGAAGTCCATGAGGTGCACGCTGGCAGGCGAGGCCGGGTGTTACTCTTCGCCTATGCTGAAGTACAGCTTAGAATATACCGCCCAGTTGTCATAGATTTCCATAGGATGCAGGCGAGACGCGGCGAGAATAGGATGGCGGCTGGTTCGCGCAGTCCGAATCTCGAGAATTACTGCTATGCAGAGCGCTGATAGTGGCTTTCCTCGTCCTGCAGGAGAAGGCAATGACGAAGGCGTTCGGATCACCTGACGAAATCGGGCAGGAAGCAATGCAGGCGGTGAGGATCATCGAAAGTGTGGTCGGCAACGCCTGGGCGACGAATGCGGCCGGAGAGATCGCCTGCGTCAGCCCTGGGGTGCTGTCGCGGTTGGCGCTGACGCTCGAGGAGTTCGGCTCGCAGTCGGATGGTGGTCCGCTCGGCTGGAGGCGGATGATCCATCCGGATGATTACGAGCGGTCAATCGCGCTCTGGCGCTCGTGCCTTGAGACCGGCCAGCACTTCAGCATCGAACACCGAACTCTGCGCGCGAGCGGCGCTTACGGTTGGAGCCGTACGTCTGCTCAGCCCTTGCGCAACGGTGACGATCACGTCCTTGGCTGGTACGGCGCGATAATCGACATCGAAACGTCCGCCGACGCTGCTCGTTTTGCCGACATGGCGGAGCAGGCCGTGCAGGAATTGCCAAGCTCGCTGAGCAAAATTCACCCCGATGACCGAACTGCGGCGGCGCATGCCGCCGCGCGTGCATTCTGGACGGGCGTTCCCCAGGTCACGAGGCACAGACAGCGGCAGCCCGACGGCAAGTACCGGTGGACGGAAACCCGCGCCGAGCCCGGGTACAGCGTCAGCGTCGACATCGATGAGTTGGTGACGGATCGCGAGCCCCGCATGGTTGCGGCATCCGATACCGCTGGCGAACCAGAACCGTTGCGGTCTGCGCGCGCTGTCGAAAGCATATTCGGCAACGGCTGGGCGTTCGATGCGCGTGGACGCTGGATTTACCTGCATCCATTTGCGCAGAACTCGCTCGGGGTCACTCCCGAGCAACTGAACGTCTCGGTTGACGAAGGCTACACGGCCTGGAAGCAATTGCTGCATCCGGACGACTACGAGCGCACGGCTGCGGCGTGGAACCGTTGTCTGGAAACGGGAGATGACTTCAATATCGAGTTTCGCTTCCGCCGCGCATCTGGAAGTTATGTCTGGGCCAGAACTGCCGCACGGGCGGCCCGCGACGCCAGAGGCCGCATCGTCGGGTGGTTCGGCATCGCGCTCGACATCGATGTTTACAAGAAGACCGTTGAGGCTTTGTGTGGCCGAGAGCTCGAACTCTCGCAGCTTGTCGACATGGTCCCTGTTCACATCCGCCGACTGGGCCCCAACGGCGAACCGACCTTTTTCAACAAGCGCCTGCTTGATTTCTTTGGGTGGAACGATATCGAGCAATTGAAAACGACGGCTGGGAGCAGGCTGGCGACGGCTATGCACAAGCTCGTTCATCCGGAGGACTCGGCTCGCCTTCTGGATGCGGTCCGTCATTCCGTGGCCACAGGCGAGTCTTACGCCATGAAGTACCGTTTGCGCCGCTCGGACGGCGTCTACCGTTGGGTCGACGGACGCGCGGCGCCGATGATCGACCAGGAGGGGGCGATCCTTAACTGGTATGCGATCTCGATCGACATCGATGACGAGATGCGTGCGCAGAATGCGTTGCGCGACCGCGAAAGAGAACTTCTGCAGCTCGTCGACATCGTTCCTAGTCTGCTCTGGCGCCTGAACCCTCAGGGCGAACCAACGTTTTTCAACAAGCGGCTGATGTGCTTCCTCGGTCTGGATGGAGCAAGTTCCGACCCGCCAGACAAGGGCCGCCTGGCGGATGCATTCAGGGGGGGCGTCCACCCCGATGACGCATTCAGCCTTGAAGAGGCAATGAAACGGTCTGTTGCGACGGGCGAGAATTTCTCAAAAAGGTTCCGCCTGCGCCGGTCGGATGGCGTTTACCGCTGGGTTGAGAGCAGTGCCGAACCCTTGCGCGACGAAAGTGGACAGATTGTGCAATGGTACGGGCTGTCACACGATATCGACGACCAGTTGCGCGTCGAAGAGGCGCTCCGCGAACGCGAGCGTTCACTGTGGCAACTCGTGGAGACGTTGCCCGCGATGATCGACTGTGCCTCGCCAAACGGCGAGCCGGTGTATCGCAGCCAGCAGCTGCGGGAATTTCTCGGCTATAATCTTGAAGACTTGGATGGAACCGGGAAGTCCCGGCTGGACGCAACGCTCGATGCCGGGGTGCATCCTGACGATGTCGCAGGCGTCAGGGAACGGTATGCACATTCGCTCGCCACCGGTGAACCCTATGCGCGCAAGCACCGTCTGCGCAGGTTTGACGGTGCCTATCGGTGGGTCGAGACCAGAGCGGCCGCCATGCGCAATCTGGAGGGCGAGATCATCCAATGGAATGTGATTTGCCTGGATATCGACGGCGAGGTTCAGGCCGAGGACGAGTTGCGTCTTGCGCAAGAGAGGCTTTCCAGAGCAAGTCACTCAGCGAGCCTGGCCGAGCTCTCGGCGTCAATTGCCCATGAGGTAAACCAACCATTGGCAGCGATCGTGGCCAACTCCAATGCCTGTCACCGTTGGTTGCTGGCCGCCCCCCCCAATCTCGAGCGGGCAAAGATCACCGCCGAGCGCATTATCCGCGACGCAAAGTCCGCCGCAGAAGTCGTCAGCCGTATCCGCGCGCTGTTCAAGCAGCGTGTCGAGCCGCAGAGCGATACCGATTTCGTGACCGTCGTTGCCGAAGCCGTTCATCTCATCGCGGAGGAGGCAATGCGCCGTCGCGTTCGGGTCGTCGTCGATATCGAGAAAAGCCTTCCGTACGTTGCTGTGGACCAGGTGCATATCCAACAGGTTCTGGTGAACCTCATTCGCAACGGCATGGATGCCATGGACGCTGCGGTCCGCGACCGCGTCGTTCGCATCCGGGTCCGTCGCGTGGGGGATTTCGTCGCCGCCGAGGTCAGCGACCACGGTACAGGCGTCGAGTTTCCGGAGCGAATATTCGAACCCTTCTTTACGACGAAAGTGAACGGAATGGGCATGGGCCTGGCAATTTGTCGTTCGATCATCGAGTCGCACGGGGGGCGGCTATGGGCGCAAAACACTGAAACAAATGGCGCAACCTTCACGTTTACCCTGCCGATTGAAGTGGAAGCAGAGGCATGACGAATGACGAGTACACAGTTTTCATCGTCGATGACGACACCCGGATCCGCGAGGCACTGTGCGAGCTGTTGGCCTCACACGGTATCCAGGCGATCGCCTTCGGTTCGGCCGGAGATTATGTCAATTCGGAAAAGCCGGATGCGCCTGCCTGCCTACTTCTGGATATCGAATTGCCGGACATCAACGGTCTGGATCTTCAAAGTGAAATTGCAACAGGCGAGCATCCACCGATCGTGTTCATAACCGGTCACGGAGACATCCGTTCGTCGGTACGGGCCATAAAGGATGGCGCGGTCGACTTCTTGACCAAACCGTTTACCGACGCGGACTTGATGGCGGCCATTCATGCGGCCATCGCTGTGGACGAGAAAAGACGGGCTGAGCGCGCGGAGTTCGGAAAGCTGAGGCGACGCTATCTCGACCTGACACCGCGGGAGCGGGAGGTGTTGCCGCTGGTGATAAGCGGGCTGCTCAACAAGCAGGCGGCCGCAGAACTCGGCATCAGCGAGGTGACCCTACAGATCCACCGGCGAAATGTGATGCAGAAGATGAAGGCAGGATCCTTTGCCGACCTCGTGCGTATCGCCGAACGTTTGAAGATACCCATCACTCATGCCCGCAAGACAGGCGTGAAATCGATGGCATCGCCGCATCGGCAGGTCGTGGCGATCGTCGACGACGATCCGAGACTGCTGGAGTCGCTGGAGGATCTGTTGGAGTCGGCCGGTTACTCGGCTCGCAGCTTCCCGTCTGGCCGGTCGCTTCTATCCGCTGGGCTGCCGGGTCTGGATGCGCTCATTACGGATATCGGCATGCCAGGAATGGATGGCTTCGAACTGAGGGACCTGATCAAGACGAAAGAACCGGGCCTTCCTGTTTTCTTGATGACCGGACGGCACGAGATCGCCGATCAGTTGAGTGTGAGCGACCGGATTTGCTGCTTTAGAAAACCCTTCGACGCGCAGGTTCTGCTGGCCACGCTTGCCGCCGCATTGGGCGACCGGCAGATGGAGGGAAGCGATGAAACTTGAGTTGCCGCTCGAGCTGAGGGTCGTCCCGCTCGCGCACCGTCAAAGCGAACGCCCGCTCGTCGTGATCGTCAATGATGCATGCGGCACAAAACAGAGGCCGATCTGATGCAACACGCTCAAACCAAAACGGAAGAGCCCGCGGAACCTATCGTTTACGTCGTCGACGACGACGAGGCGATGCGGGAAGCGTTGCTCGATTTGTTCATGGTGACCCAAAAGCGCGTGACTGTGTTCTCGAACGCGCCCGAGTTTTTGGAGACGGCAGACATCCGGGCGCCCGGTTGCCTTGTTGTGGATTTCAAGATGCCGGGGGGCACGGGTCTGGACCTCCAGGAGCATCTCTCACTTGCCGGTAGTCGCCTGCCGGTGATATTTCTAACGGGACATGCAGATGTTCCGACCAGCGTCAAAGCGATGAAGGCTGGCGCCATGGATTTCATCACCAAGCCTTTCTCCGACCAGGATCTCCTTGAGGCCGTGGATCGTGCCATTAAACTCGACGCCGAGCGGCGCAAAGTCGAAGCGGAACGCAACCGGATCCAGGCGCTGGCGGATACGCTTACTCCGCGCGAGCAGGAGGTTATGTTCGCGGTGGTCAGTGGTCTGATGAACAAGCAGGTCGCATACCAGCTCGGCATCAGCGAAATGACCGTGAAGCTCCATCGGATGAGCCTCATGCGCAAGATGCAGAGCCGTTCACTTGCAGATCTCGTGCGCAAGACGGAACAGCTGCGACGGAATTGAGCAAGGCTTAGGCCCGCAGGAAGCGACCGTTTCCAGGGAAAGGGAGGCCGCCTGCCCTTGGGCAAACGGCCCCTGGGTGTACCGGCTTTGGCGGTCGTGCCGCGGGGAGGGGACTGCAGCACTCCGATCATCACCTTTTAACGAAGGTGCCGGCGAAGGATGATGATGGAAGACTACCGTCTTTCACGCAGGCGCATCACTATACGTTCGTTTAGCCGGTCCGTTCTGTCCAGGCGCCGTTTGTTGGGGACACGCATCGTGGCGCTGACAGCCGGAAAAGGATGCGATCGCGACTTCACTGAAGCAGTTCCGACTTCCTGACGAGGTCGCTGAAGGTCCGCGCCTCCATCTTCTTCATCGCGCTTGCACGATGAAGCTTGACCATGATTTCGCTGATCCCCAGCTCATAGGCGGCTTGCTTGTTCATGAGACCTTCGGTGACAAGCTTCATCACTTGCCTCTCACGGGGGGTGAGGGTGGCCGCACACTGACGGGCATGTTTTCTCCTTGCCGCCACTTCCCGCTGCTTTTTCCCTCCCTCCAAAGCAGTGGCGACCGCACAAAGCAGGTCGTTCACCTCGAAGGGTTTCAACAGGAAATCGACGGCTCCCGACTTCATGGCAGTGACGCTTGTCCGGACGTCTCCATCGCCGGTCATAAAAACGATCGGAAGGTCGAAGCCCGCATCCGACAGTTTCCTTTGATACTCGATACCGCTCATGCCCGGGAGTTTCACATCGAGTAACAGGCACCCGACGGCCTCCGGATCGCCCCTTTCGTCGAAGTCCGCGGTGTCGATGAACGCTTCGGCCTGTATTCCTGAGGAGCCGAAGAGTTCCAGTAGCGCCGAGCGCATCCTTTCATCGTCGTCGATAATGTGGACCACGTTCACGTCGGTGGCCGCTTCGATGGGGTTTGAACGTTCGGGCATCGCTTGGCTCCCTTGGTCTCAACAAACAACATCCGCCCATTTTATCCGACATGGACTTGGTGGCTATAAAACAAAGGTTTGCTCTTCCGGGCGGTCTGCGACCCTTCCATCTGTTCGGTCAGGGCGGCGGCGAGTAAGTCGATGGTTCGTAGTCAGACGCCACAAAGCGAAACGCACGGTGCGATCGCCCGAAAGGTGACCTCGATCAGTTGTTCGGGAAAGGCCAGGCGGGAAACACCAATCAGGTTGCTCGCGCATGCCGGCACCTCGGCTCCATACATCTCCTTCCGAACTTTGCCTGCAGCCGCAAATGCGGCGTCGACATCGAGCACGTAGAGTGTCTCTTCGACCACATCGTCGAGGGAAGCTCCGAATTCGGCAAGGACGGCGACGGCATTGGCGTATGTCTGCCGCATCTGCTCTTCCATGTTCGAAAAATCGACCGGTCTTCCGGCTGGATCCAGTTTTGCCGGGGCGACGAGATTGCCGGCGATATCGTGGCTTAGCTGTCCGGAGATATAAATAATGCCTTTGACCCGCACGGCCTGAACATAGCCGTAGGCCTTTTCCCATGGCACACCGAAGTTTGCGGTCCGTCTAATCGGGGAACACATGAAATCCTCCGTTTCTTCGATCTGGGCGGCGGCCTCAACTCGCAGCCGGTTTAAATTCCGCTCTATGTCAGTTCACGTGTGGCGTCGAAGGGCGCCGGGGGCGCCCTTCGACGTTCCTACTTGGTGAGGAAGCTGAGGATGTCCTCGTTGATGACGTCCGCGTGGGTGGTCGCCATGCCGTGTGGGAAACCCTCGTAAATCTTGAGGGTGGAGTTCTTCAGAAGTCGAGCGGAACGGGGGGCGGAAATCGCGAGCGGAACGACCTGGTCGTCATCGCCATGCAGCACCAGCGCCGGCACGTCGATCATCTTCAAGTCTTCGGTAAAGTCGGTCTCCGAGAAGGCCTTTACGCCAAGGTAGTGGGCATTGGCCGCTCCCATCATCCCCTGTCGCCACCAATTGTGGCTGACCGCTGCTGACGGCGTGGCGCCAGGCCGGTTGAAGCCGTAGAAGGGGCCGTTTGCGATGTCGTTGTAGAGCTGGGACCGGTTGGCGGCGAGGGCCTCGCGGTAGCCGTCGAGCGCCTCGATCGCAATCCCCTCTGGATTGTTCTGCGTCCTGAGCATGAGCGGCGGAACCGCACCGATCAGGACGAGTTTGGCCACGCGCCCCTTGCCGTGGCGGGCGACGTACCGGGTCGCTTCGCCCCCGCCCGTCGAATGTCCGATATGGATCGCGTTGCGCAAATCCAACTGCCGCACGAGGGAGGCTACGTCGGCGGCATAGTGATCCATGTCATGGCCGCCGCTCACCTGCTCCGACCGCCCGTGGCCACGGCGGTCATGGGCAATGACCCGATAGCCTTTTGCGAGGAAGAAGAGCATCTGGTTGTCCCAGTCATCCCCGCTCAATGGCCAGCCGTGATGAAACACGATCGGTTGCCCGTCGCGCGAACCCCAATCCTTGTAAAAAATCCTGGTCGAGTCTTCTGTCGTTACGTATCCGTGACCGGGTTGCTCGGCTGTCATGACCATTCCTTTCTGTGCTGGTCGTGCCGCATCAAATGGTGGTTTCAGGCCGCAGTGCTCAGCCCCCGAAACAGGACCCAGCGGCGGACGCTGTCGTTAACGGAGGACCGTTTCGACGCCACGCTGGGGACCCTGTTCCTTGGGGAGCAACGGCCGGCATGCGACGTGACGACGCTAGCACCTGGCGCATGGCGGGAAAGGTATACCTTGGTTTCGGCGACCTCTCGCGACCCGTTCCAGGGGATCCTGAAGTTCAACGCGAAGCCTCGTGGCTTCAAAATCGTAAGGCATGGACTTCGATGGCAGTTTCTATGCCCTCGAGCGTGTGTCGCCCGAGGCGTTCGGTCTGCTCATGGCAGGCTGCCGCGTCCACGAATTCTCCTGAAAGAAGGACGGGACGGCGCAGGCGTTTGGTCAGCGCCTCGAGCTTGAAGGCCCGGTTGACTGCTGAGCCGATCACGGTGAAGTCGAGGCGGTGCCTTGAACCGATGTTGCCATAGTTGACCTCGCCGAGGTGGGCGCCCATGCCGAAACGCATTCGCTCGCCCTGCCGCCAAAGCAGGGATGCCGCTTGATACGCCTCGCGCACCGCGGCGATGAGGTGCATGCAGGCCTGCGCGTCGTCCATGGGGAAAACGGCGAGCAGACCGTCTCCGATAAACTTCAGGATTTCTCCGCCATGCTGTTCGATCGGCTCGCCGACGGCGTCGAAGAAGTCGTTCAATATCTCGATCAGCTGGTCACGCGGCAGCCGGTCGGAAAGATGGGTGAAATCCCGCAGATCGCAGACGAGGATCGCGGCATCGATCGTCGCACCCGCCCCTCGTCTGGTTGCGCCACGCAATATTTCTGCGGAGGCATGCGAGCCGACATAGGTGTCCAGCAGCGTACGAGCCAGCTCGCTTTTGACACGGATTTCGCTGACGAGGGACAGCCAGGGCAAAAGCGCGTCGAACAGCGCCAGTTCCTCTGCGCCGAAGCCATCATGCCGGTCCGTGGCAAAGGTGAGGAGGTGGCGGCGGCCCTGCGTATGATCGAGAGGCCATGCCGCGTAGTCCGTGTGGCCGGCGAGCTTCAGTTCTTCGTAAACCGCAAATCGATGCGGGCCGACGATCTGCAGTTTTTGCCGGACGCGTAGTCCGCCGACGATCGCCAGTTGAAAGGGGCTGCGACGAAAGACGTCGGTGGCCTCGACGTCATAAGCGATGGTCTCAACCTTGGCGACCGATTGTCCCCGCGCCCAGGTCAGGCGCGTACCCAGCCATTGCGGATGGTGCACACGAAGATGAAGCGTCGCTCTGCTTAGCGCCACGCCGCAACAGACGAGCCGGCCGCAGAGCTCGGCAAAAACCTTGTCCACGAGGGGTTCGTAGGGGATCCCCGTCGCGAGCCAGTGCAGGATCTGCTCGCGCATCTCAGTGTTCAGCTCTAATCCCATGGCCTTCAGCAATCGCATCCGCGTCGACGGGAAGTGGGAAGCGCCAACGGTTCAATCAAATCAGGGCCAATGGTCGATTGCCGCCCCGGGGCGCCATGGGCAGCAATCGACCGGTTGTCCTCGCCAGATCAGTCGCCTTTTTCGCTCCCGAAGGAAGCCGTCCGTCAGTAGTCCCACCAGGCGGGAACCCAGCGGTAGAGGTCGCCGGCGGTTGCTACACGACCGACCGACGGGAACGGCATATGCGTCGAAACCAGCCAGGAGCCGGTCTCGGCGAGTTCTTTCATAAGCCGCAGTCGAACGCGGGTCGCCTCTTCGGGGTCGTGTTCGAAGCCGTTGTGCCACTCGGGATGGTCGAAGGACACTGGGAACAGGGCGTCGCCGCCGAACATCAGTCGCTCGCCGCCGGACGAAATGCGGACCACGCTGTGCCCAGGGGTGTGACCGCCGGTACGGGTGACGACCACGCCCGGCGCCACTTGGGCCTGCTCGTCGAACGTCCGCAGATTGGCACGATACGCGTTCAGAAACTCACGGGACGCCTTGCGCGCCAGATCTGCGAGTGCCGGTGGCATCGCGGTGAGCGAAAAGTCGGGCGCTTGCCAGAACCGGGTCTCGGCGGCGCACACGTGGACGCGAAGATCCGGACGTATGCGCTCCTTCACGCCTTCGACGAGAAGCCCGCCGACGTGGTCGAAATGCATGTGCGTCAGCACCACGTCGGTTACCGAGACGAGATCGATTCCGGCGGCCTCCAATCGATGGACGAACTGTCCGGCCCGCGGAAAATCGGGATACTCCTCCCCCAGACCACTGTCGATGAGGATCGTCTGGTCACCGCTGCGCACGACAACGGCGTTCAGCGCCCAATCGAAGGCAACCTTTGACAGAAACCTGTCGTCCAGCCACGCTTCCCGCACGTCGGGGTCGGCGTTGGTGGCCATCGACTCGGCAGGCGGGGTCAAGATGCCATCGCTGATGACCAAGACGTCGATGTCACCGACCTTTACCGCATAGCGTGAAGGAACCAGCTCATCCGCTGCGGGCCTTTCCTGCTGGACGATCTTTCGGGAACTTGCTTGTACGTTGGACATGATGTGCTCCTGTTTTCACGGTTGAAATGTGCCGGTCAGGGTTACATCGCGGAGTCTAGGTTCGGGTTTTTGGGCGGTCGAGCTACACCTGAGTATGGGGCTGTCCGAGCCTGGTCCTGTGAAGCGAGTTCGTGCGTCAATCTGCGCGCCACGCACACGCTTTGGTGCGGTCAACGGTAGGTGGAGCAGGTCTCCCCAAACCTGCGTATAGTTTCGGCGGTCAATTCAATCGCCTAACCTCTGTCCGGTATGCGCAGGCGGCCGTTGCTCGGTCAGTGACATCACGAACGTGGTGATTGCGCGACCGCAGGCGGATTACACTCCATGACACTTACAGAGGCTAATCTGATCGCCCTGTCCGGCGCGCAACCACTGGTGAACGTATCGGAGTACTGCAGGCGGGCGGGCATCGGCGAAGCCGAGGAGCGCAGACTGCTGTTGCTTCTTGGGCGAGAGGCGTCCTGCCACGAACTCCAGATGAACATCGTACAGCGCCGAATGCGTGCACGTTAGCGACCCGTCAAGGTTGCTCCGCCAAACGCGCGCCGCAAGCGGCCATGGTCAATCCGGTAATCCTGCGAGCCGCAATCCGTCGGCAAACCGCTTGAAATCGTTTGGTCGATGGATCGGCAGCCAATCGCGCAGATTGGAAACGCTCAAGGTAGGATCAAGCTGCCTCAGGCGCTGCATGTACCGCCTTGCCTCGTCGGGTCGGCCGGCGAGCGCATGGCTGGCTGCGGCAAGTGCGACCGCGGCGAGCAGGCTCGGCAGGTTCGCAAGTGCCTTCTCGGCCCAGACCAGCGCATCGTCGTAATTTCCGGAAAAGAAATGCGCGATTGCCGTTCCTGTCTGCATTCGGAACATCTCCGGATCGAGCGGGCTCAGCCGAACGGCATGGGTGAGATCCTTCATCGCGCTCTCCGTCTCACCCCGAAAGACGCGCAGCACGCCACCCAGGAACCACGCGAGCGCGAAGTTCGGATTGAGCAGCCGGGCCCTGTCGATCAACGCGATGCCGGCGTCGAGATCGTCGGTGAGATGACCGAGCGCATGGCCGCCTCTTGTGAGCGCCACGGCGTCGTCCCGGCCAAGCTCCACCGCGAGCCGTGCGAGCCGCGCGCCCTCGGCGATCTCGGCCGTGCGGTCGACCATCCAGCCGTTGAGCTTGCACCAGAAGAAGCACCAGGCGGCGCCGGCATAGGCTGCGGCAAACTCGTCGTCGAGCGCGATCGACTTGTAGAAGAGAGGCAATGCAGCCTCAAGCGCCTCACGGGTGCCGCTGTGCAGCTTCGCCATGCCGCGAAGATAGTAGTCGTAGGCGTCGAGGCTTTCGGTCGGCTTGCGTTTGGCGCGCTCGATCTCGATCCGTTCGAGTTGCGGCGCGATCGCGCCGACGACGCTTTCGGCTATTCCATCCTGCAGCTCGAAGATGTTGTCGAACGTGCCTTCGAAGCGCTCGGCCCAGAGATGCGCGCCGGTCGTGGCGTCGACGAGCTGTCCGGTAATGCGGACCTTGTTTCCCGATTTGCGCACACTCCCTTCCAGAACGTAGCGCACGCCAAGCTCGCGACCGACCTCCGTCGGCTCCACCGTCCTGTCCTTGTAGGTGAAGCTCGAATTGCGTGCGATGACGAACAGCCAGCGGATCCGCGAGAGCGCGGTGATGATATCCTCCACCACCCCGTCCGTGAAATACTCCTGCTCGGGATCGCCGCTCAGGTTCTGAAAGGGCAAGACGGTTATCGAGGGTTTGTCGGGCAAGGAGAGCGCCGGCGCCGCCGCGCGGGCTTCTCCGGAACTGCCATTGACGGCGACTAGGTCACGCGCAGAGACATCATTTCCCACGTCGACAAGGCTGACATCGCCGACGAAGCGGAAGCCCTTGCGAGGGACCGTGCGCACCAGATGCTGCTCTTCACCATTGTCGCCGATGGCCTTGCGAACGGCGTTTATGTGGCTGGTGATCGTCGATTCCGACACGATCCGACCGCCCCAGACGGCGAGCAGCAGATCGTCCTTGCCGACGACTCTTTCTCGATTTTCGATGAGATGCACCAACAGGTCGAAGACCTGCGGACCGACGGCGACAACCTGCCCGCTGAGCGTCAGTTCCCGGCGTTTCGGATCGAGCAGGTAGTCTGCGAACTTGAATTGCACCTCAGGTCTCCTGGACGACTTCCCTGACTGGCGATTGCCATCCGCGGATAACCAAAACGCCATCACGTGGTTGGAGCATCCCGCCACGATCACACAACCGCTTGGACGGACAATCAAGCTATCCACAAGGGTAATTCAAGACAGTCCCAAGGACTTCCTGAGAGCATAGGGCCACTCTCAGTGCAGATCGGCGGCAATGGTGCGGTCGAGACAAAGCAGAGTGAACCCATGAAGATCGTCGTCATCGGAGGCACCGGCCTTATCGGATCGAAAGTTGTGAAGATCCTGCGCGAGCGCGGACACGACGTGCTCGCTGCCGCGCCAAATACTGGCGTCAACACGATCACGCGTGAAGGTCTGGCTGCAGCGATGGATCGCACCGACGTCGTCGTCGACGTCGCTAACGCGCCGGTTTGGGACGACAAGGCTGTTTTCGAATTCTTCGAGACGTCGGGGCGCAATCTTTTGGCAGCGGAAGCGGCGGCCGGCGTTCGCCACCACATCGCGCTTTCGATCGTCGGCAGCGACCGGTTGCCCGACAACGGCTATTTCCGAGCGAAGGTCGCGCAGGAAAACCTCGTCAAGGCATCCGGCCTTCCTTACACCATCCTCAGGGCCACGCAGTTTTTTGAGTTCGTCGGCGGCATTGCGCAATCGGCGACCGTGGACGGCGAGGTCCGCCTTTCGCCGGCGCTGTTCCAGCCCATTGCCTCCGACGACGTCGCCGCAGCACTTGCCGATGTTGCGCTCGCAGCGCCGATCAACGGAACGATCGAAGTCGCCGGACCGGAAGCCATGCCGCTCGATGAGGTCGCCCGGCGTTTCCTGCGGGCGACGAACGATAGCCGAAAGGTCGTTCCCGACGTCCACGCACGCTATTTCGGCGCGTTGCTCGATGACCGATCGCTGACCCCCGGCAACAACCCGCGGCTCGGCGCAATCCGCTTCGGCGACTGGGTCGGCCAACAGGCCCGGCTCTGAAAAACGCGTGCACCAATATCCGCAAGCTGGCGGCGTCCGAGCGACGTGCATGACATCCTCCTGGCGCGCCGACGCAGCCGAAGAAATTCAAAGGAACCAAGACCATGGACACGATCGAGGACAGGATTGCCAACGTCACGGGAAACGCCTCGACCGGTGCGGCCGGAAAGCGATCCGGCAAGCGGAAGAAGGTTGGCATGCTGCTGTGCCTCGGTGCTGCGGTCGCCATCGTCGGCGGCTGGGCCTGGGCGCATCCAGGCGACGAGGCCTCGACCGATAACGCCTATGTCCGTGGCGACTTGACGTCGCTTGCGCCGAAGATCGCCGGGTATGTCGTGGCCGTCGAGGTCCAGGACAATCAGAGTGTCCGGGCGGGCGATGTGCTTTTCCGGATCGATGACCGGGACTATCGGGCTCGCTTTGCACAGGCGGCGGCCAACGTCGAAGCGGCACGCGCTCGGCTGGTCAATGTCGATGCGGAAACGGAGCTTCAGCACGCCCTCATTCGCCAGGCCGAAGCCCAGAAGCTGTCAGCCGTCGCAGAGATGAATCTCGCTGCCAAGGCATATGAACGCCGGCGCGAACTGATCCGCAGCAATACCATCAGTCAGGCGCACGTTGACGAAAGTGATGCGGCGCGGTCGAAAACGCAGGCGGGCGTCTCTGCGGCCTCCGCAACGATCGAAGCGCAGAAGCAACGCATTGCAGTCCTTGCGGCACAGCGTGAGGCCGCCGTCGCAGCCGTGGCCCAGGCAGAGGCTGCACGCGACCTTTCCCAGATCGATCTCGAAAGCACGGTCGTGCGTGCCCCGGTTGGTGGCGTCATCGGCAACCGTCAGGTTCGCGTCGGCCGTTTCGTCGCTCCCGGCACGTCCCTGCTCGACATCGTTCCGGTCGACGACCTGTGGGTTGTCGCCAATTTCAAGGAAACGCAGCTCGAGCATATTCAGCCGGGTCAGCGCGTCCGGATCAGCATCGACGGGTATCCGGGGCAAACCCTTGAAGGCAGGGTTGACAGCTTTGCGCCGGGCAGCGGTTCGGCCTTCAGCCTGCTGCCCTCGGACAATGCAACCGGTAACTTCGTCCGTGTCGTCCAGCGGGTGCCGGTCAAGATCCGATTTGCGCGCAACCCCTTGACTGGTCGCCTCGTGCCGGGGCTGTCGGCGAGGGTCGACGTGGATCTCGGGAGCGGGTCATGACCACGCACATCGTCGCCACGGTGAAACACAAGACATTTGTGTCAGCCACGCTGCTCGTCGCCGGCATCGTGTTTGCGGCACTGACAGAGGCGATTGCGAGCACCATTCTTTCGCTCAGCCGCGGAGACATCATCGGCGACATCTATGCCACGCCCGACGAATTCGCCTGGCTCGACGTCGGCTATACCGCCTTCAAGCTCATCGGCTTCATGGTCGCCGCTTCGATGCTGACCCGCATCCGGCCGCTCAGTCTCGTCATCGCATCGACGCTCGCCATGGGGCTTGCGTCTGGGATGGCGTCCGCGACGACGTCGCTCGATCTCCTGATTGCGCTCAGGATTATTCAGGGGCTTGCCGGCGGTGTCCTGCTCGTTGCAGGGCAGACCACCATCTTCTTTGCATTTCGGAGCGCCCATCAGCCAATCCTTCAGGCGCTGTTTGCCATGGGCGCGGTGGTCGCGCCCGCAACGGTCGCCCCCGCGCTTCAGGGATGGTTGCTGGACAGCCAGTCGTGGACCTGGATCTTCTACTGCAATGTCGTTCTGTCTCTGGCCGCCGCAGGACTTCTCCTGATGGTCGAGGTTCCGGCACCCGCCACGACGAGGCACCGCCCCCTCGACTGGGTCGGGCTTTCACTGGTTTCGGTCGCGCTTTTCTGCTTCAGCTATGTCCTCAGCCAGGGCAGCCGCTGGGACTGGTTCGAAGAGTCGCGCATTCTTTGGCTCTCGGTGGCTGGCGTAGCCTCGCTGTTCCTGTTTCTCGGGCAGCAGGTGCTGCGCAAGGGCACCGGCCTGTTCGATTTTTCCCTGTTCAGATCCGACGATTTCGCCTTCGCTTTCATCGTCAGTTTTGTCGCCGGCGCGGCACTGTTTGGCAGCGCGTTCCTGATCCCGGCGTTCGCCGTATCCGTTCTGGCCTTCACGCCGACCGACGCCGGCCTGCTGCTCCTGCCGAGCGGCGCCCTCTTCGTTGCGGCCCTGCTCCTGGCCGCCTTCCTGATGCAGGTCCGTCGGCTTCCCCCGTTCGCGACCGTGCCCTTCGGTATTGTGATGATTATGCTGGCGATGTGGATGCTGTCCGGGTCGACGAGTGAAAGCGGTGCCGCTGACATGATGGCCGCGATCCTTTTGCGCGGCCTTGGCCTTGGGTTCCTGTTTATGTCGATCACCTTGATTGCCTTCGGCAATCTCGACCGGCGAAACCTCGCCTCCGGGATCGGACTGTTCAATACCGGGCGCCAGCTTGGCGGTCTTGTCGGTGTTGCCGGGCTTCAGACCCTTATCGACCACAATGTCGCGGGAAATGTCGTAGTCCTCGGCGCGAGCGTTAATGCCGGAGGCCAGGCCGTCATGGAACGTCTGGCCGCAACGACTGCCATGCTTGCGGCACGGGGCATGGATGCCGCTCCTGCCGGTCGGGCCGCGATGGCGCTTCTCGGTCGGGCCGTTGCTGGGCAATCCATCGTGATCGCTTTCGACACGGCGTTCAACGCCGTGGCGCTGCTGTTCGTCGTCGCAGCGCCCGTGCTCGTGGCCATCAAGCTCGGCCTGGCCCGGCGCGCCAAGGCGCGCCACACCCACGCCGGCCGTTGACCGAACGGAACCGCCCTAAACCGAGGTATAGCTCGACCGTCAACGTCGCTCGAACCTAGAGTCCACCACATCAACCGAGAACCACACGTTTCATCAGGGAAAACAGGAGGACATCATGACGCCGGCAGAAGCAAGATCTCACACGAACACGACCGTCGAACCCGCGCTGTCCGGTCGGTCGGCTCCAGAAGAGCTGGTTCCATCGCGCTATGCCGTCAAGGTCGGTGACATCGAGGTCCTGGTCGTCAGCGATGGGGTTTTGCCATTGCCAACCACGATGCTGGGACACAACGCCGACGCCGCCGATCGGGCAGCCTGGCTCGACGGCATGTTCCTGCCGGCCGACGCCTTCGACTGGTCGCTGAACGTGGTCGTGGTGCGAAGCGGCGCACAAACTATTCTTATCGATGCCGGGCTTGGCCTGGATCCGGACTTGAACCTGCCGCGCGCCGGTCAACTGATCAGGCGACTGACGGCTGCAGGCATCGACCTTGGATCCGTGACCGATGTGGTTCTGACGCACATGCACATGGACCATATCGGCGGATTGCTGGTTGATGGCGTGAAGGAGCAACTGCGTCCGGATCTGCGCATCCACGTCGCCGCCGCCGAGATCAAGTTCTGGGAATCGCCTGATTTCTCGCATGCGGTCATGCCGCAGGGTTTCCCGGATGCGCTGAGGGCAACGGCCAAACGCTTTGCGAACGAGTACCGCAACCATCTTCGACCTTTCGAGGACAGGTGCGAGGTTGCGCCGGGTGTGGTTGCCGAGCGCACCGGCGGCCATACGCCTGGGCACTGCGTGGTCCGGGTGGCTTCGGGAGGCGACCGGCTGATGTTTGCCGGCGACGCCCTGTTCGCCGTCGCCTTCGACCATCCCGACTGGTTCAACGGTTTTGAACACGACCCCGAGGAGGCAGCTCGCGTTCGGGTGCGTCTCATGAACGAACTGGCCGAGACGGGATCGTCGCTGGTGGCCACGCACCTGCCTTTCCCGTCCGTCGGGCATGTGGCGATCGACGGCGATCGCTTCCGGTGGGTTCCGGTGTTCTGGGATTACTGACGTCTCAAGCTTAGCGATTGCGCGCAAGGACCATCGGTTCGTCTTGTTCTCCATCCCGGAGCAGAGCACGGCCGATGGTTTTGCGTTTCATGGCGACAAGGGCGGCCTCGCAGGGAGTGTCGCGGAGGGAGAAAAGTCGCCTCGCAGGGAGTGGAAATGGACCAGCAACCCCAATTATTGCCCGTCCTCGTCTGCGTTCTGGGCATCGCCGGAATTGTCGTCTGGCATTTGCAGGGCAGGGCGCGCCCAACCGCGCGGCTGGTCGTGCAGATCGCCTTCTTCGCGTCGATGACGGCGGTGCTCGCCTACACCCGCCTCAATCCGTTTCGCTACGACCGGACCGATCTCGAAGGCGCTCAGACACTGCTCGTGGCGGCAAAGACGCTCTGGTGGGTGCATCTCTCCTGGGCGGCGATCGGGTTCATCCGGCTTTACCTTGTCCTCGATGGCCGACCGCGGGAAGCGCGACTGATCCAGGATCTGGTTGTTGCGGTCGTCTATCTCGGCGTGCTGCTCTCGATCCTGGCATTCGTCTTTGGCGTGCCAATCGGGGGCTTGCTGGCGACGTCGGGTGTCATTGCGATCATTCTCGGTCTCGCGTTGCAGAGCACCTTGGGTGACGTCTTCTCGGGCATAGCGCTGACCCTTGGTCGCCCTTATATCCTTGGTGACTGGATCTGTCTCAGTGACGGAACGGAAGGCCGGGTGGTCTCAAGCAACTGGCGGTCGACGCATTTGCTGACCGCAGCCCACAATCTCGTCGTGCTGCCCAACAGCGTCCTGGCAAAGGTGGGGCTGACCAATATCAGTCAGCCGGACGAGAACCACCAGATCATTGTCTCGGTTCGCGTGGTTCCGACGCGCATGCCGCGGATGATCGTTGACGTGATGCATGCGGTTCTCGACAGTTGCAACGCGATCGTGAAAGAGCCGCCTCCAACCGTCGGGCTCATGGGGCTCGATGCCAGCGCCATCACGGTGGAACTCCAGTTCCGGGTCACCAGCCCGGCACAGCGCGGCCCGGCGCGCAACGAAATCATCGATCTGGTCTATCGGCATTGCCGGGCAAACGGGCTGCAACTGGCTCTACCGCCCGAGAGCACGCTCATGCAAAGCCCTGCCAGGTCCGACCTGCAGCACACTGTCGCACCGGCACAGGACCTGATCGACGCGATCCCAATCTTTTCCAATCTCAGCCAGGAAGAACGCGATACGCTTGCGGCCGCGGCGACGCCGCGCAGCTTTGCCGCCGGCGCCGAAATCGTCAGAGAAGGCCGGTCGCTCCAAAGCCTGATGATGATCAAGAACGGCGTGGTGTCGCTGAAGAGCGGGGATGTGGAAATCGCGCGCTTGGCCCCCGGTGATTTCTTCGGCGAGGACGGCCTTCTGGCCGGAATGAAGGAGAGACACGACCTCCACGCCGTCACCCGCCTTACCGTCTATGAGGTCGATCAGGCCGCGTTGGCGCCGCTCTTGTCGAAGCGCCCGGAAATTGCGGAGGATCTGGCAGCCCACCTGGCGCAACGCGAAGCGATCGGAGCAGGTTCGCAATTGCCTGCGAACCAGCACGAGCGGCGCAAGCTGGACCTGCTTCATGCCATCCGCTCCATCTTTCGAAGCCAGCGTGAAAGCGCGAACGGCTGAGGCGGCGACACGGCGGTTCGTACGCGAGCGCGCCGCCGCCGATACACAATCGCCGCTGCGGCAAACCTACGTATATCTGTTTCTATCCGCAGGCCCGCCATACGATCCCACGCATTGCCAACAACGTGAATGGAGGAGAAATCCATGCGAAAACTAGCGATTGGCTTGCTGTGTGCGACGCTGATCACCGGACCGGTGGCGGCCTCCGACGAGCCCTATAATGCCAAGGTCACCGTGGTGTTCGACCACGCGCTTCCGAATGTGCCGGGCAAGAGCATGCGCGGCGTTCTGGTCGAATATGGCCCCGGCGGCCACAACCCGTCACACACCCACCCCAAGAGCGCCTTTATCTATGCGACGGTGATCGAAGGCAGCATCAAGAGCCAGATCAACGACGGTCCAGTCAAAGTCTACAAGACCGGTGAGAACTGGATCGAAGTCCCGGGCGATCATCACCGCGTCAGCGCGAACGCAAGCGACAGCGATCCGGCGAAAATCTTGGCCGTTTTCGTTCTCGATACGACCGCAACGGAGATGGTGCTGCCCGCGAAGTAGCCCCCTTCTTCTCAATCAAACGCGATCCCAAGACGAGCTTGCAAGGAGCAGAACCATGAAAATCGTCATTATCGGCGGCACCGGCCGCATCGGGTCAAAAGTTGCAGAGCGCCTCAGAAGCAAGGGCCACGACGTGGTGCAATCGGCACCCTCGACGGGCGTCGATACACTGACGGGTGAAGGTCTGGCCGATGTGCTGACCGGCGCCCAGGCGGTGCTCGACGTGAGCAATTCGCCGTCCTTTGAGCCGGGTGCCGTTCTTTCATTCTTCGAACGATCGACCTCGAACCTGCTTGCGGCGGAGCGGGCCGCTGGTGTCGGCCACCACGTCGCGCTTTCCATTGTCGGTATCGAACGGTCGCCCGACAATGGCTATTTCCGAGCCAAGGTCGCGCAGGAGAGCCTGATCAAGAACGGCGGCGTTCCTTACACCATCGTAAGGTCGACGCAGTTCCTGGAGTTCCTCGGCGGCATTGCCGATGAGGCAACTGTCGACAGGACCGCAAGGGTGTCGTCCGGCGCGTTCCAGCCGATCGCTGCAGACGACGTCGCAGCATTCGTTGCAGAAGCGACGATCGGCAAACCCGAGAACCAGACGATCGAAATCGCTGGCCCTGAAAAGAAGCCCATGAGCGATTTCATTTCCGAGTATCTGGCAGCCGTCGGCGACAGCCGCAAGGTCGTTGCCGACCCGGACGCCAAGTACTTCGGTTCGCGCGTCGACGATCAGTCGCTGGTTCCTCTCGGATCCGCCAAGCTGGGTAAGCTCGACTTCAGGAGCTGGAATGCCCAACAACCTCAGGCGGCCGCCTGAGATCGCTCCGTCGGGCCGATGCGACAACGAAAAGCGCATCGGCCCGACGCTTTTTGTCTTCGGTGCAAGGCAAAGCTGCCGCGGCTATCCTGCCGGCGTGCTGGTCCAAGTGGGCGCTGGGTGACCGCAGCCGGGTCGGCCAGCCTTGAATGAATGACCGCATGACATCAAGAAGATCCCCGTTTTCAGTCTGCCCCACCTCAGAGGAGCGGTCGGCGATCGGGCGGCGCATAAACGGATGTATAGCTCCGAACGCGGCGGGTTTCCGGCACGATGACGAGCGGCCATGTCGGTCGATCATGTCAGGCGGAGGACGAAGCACCATGACGCATCAGCAGGCTTCCGATCTCACGTTTCGGATTATGGCGATCGATGTCTGGAACCGCATTAGTGTCGCGGCCCGAACCGTTCCTGACTCGGCCGACAAGGTCTACGGATTGGACGGTCTCTAGATGGATTTTCGTCGGGCAATGGCGGGGCTCTTTATGCTTATCTGCCTTGTCGGCTGTGCCTTAGAGCGTGCATCGCTCACAGCGCAGTCCGCTGCCACGTCACCGGCGTCGCGCGGCGCGCAGCCTGTCGGAAAGCAACAAGGATCCGAGGCATCCGAACTCCTCTACATCACCGACCGCGCGCCGACGGTCGTTTCCGGCAACAGGCTGTCATACGGCGCCAAGCGGGCGATCTACTTAAGCTTCGGATCGGTATCGATCGCCCCAAGGCGCTCTTCTTCTGCCGGCAAGAGAAAATTCCGGGTCGACGCTGTTTCCGAGACCGGCCGGTTTCCGGCAACACCCTACGGGATCGTGGCAACGGCGAACGGCCTGCACCGCACTCCGCAAGCAGTTGCGGCACATGAACAGGCTGTCGCGTCACTGCAGGCTGAAGTTGCCCGACGTCTCGCGGCAGCCGGACGCAAGGAAGTCATTGTCTTCGTTCACGGATACAACAACAGCTTCGACGACGCGGCACTCGCCACCGATGAGATCTGCCGTTCGCTGCAAAACCAGTTTGTCTGCATTGTCCTGACCTGGCCCGCCGGAGGCGTCGGCGGCTCGTTCTTCGGCTACAGCATCGACCGTGAATCGAGCGAGTTTGCGGTTGCGGACTTCAAGAAGGCCGTTCGCGTCATCGCCGCAACGAAGGGTGTCGAGAGGCTTCACCTCCTGGCGCATAGTCGCGGAACCGATGTGCTGGCGAGCGTCGTCCAGCAGCTTGCCATCGAAGCCTATGTCAGCCGATCCTCGCTCTGGCAGCGCTACAAGATCGCGAATGCTGTGTTTTTCGCCCCCGATATCGATCTCGATGTGGCGTCGTCCAAGTTGTTCGCCTGGGTCTCCGACCCCGATCTTGCCTTTGGGAGCAAATCGACGCCAAACACATTGCCCGCTCAAGGCTCGATGCACCTTACGGTCTATTCGTCGCCAAGGGACGAGGCGTTGAAAGCCTCGACGCTGATCTCCGGCAGCGCCCTGCGGCTTGGTCAGCTCGCCGTCGGCAATCTTCCCCGCGACAGGAGCGAGGCGGCGTCCAGATGGGCAGGATCGCATATGGGAAGGCTGGTCGATTTCGTCGAATACCCCGGCGGCGACGGCTTTATCGGCCACAGCTACTTCCTGTCCGACGCCACCATCAGGGCGGACTTGGTCGCGCTCATTCGCGACAGAGCCAAATCTGGCGATCCCCGACGCCAGCTCATCGAAATCAGACGCCCATTCTGGCGAACGTCGAATACCCCACAGGCGGTGCGATGATTGTCCCAAGGATTTGGAAGAGACAGTCCATTTGTGAGGCGATCGCATTATGTACCAAGTGGAAGCCAATCCCGTGTCGGTATTAACATCCGGCTGGAGGTTGACTTCGTGGCGCCGGGAGGCGATGAACCGCTATGCTAAACGCCATCGTCCAGCTTCGTAGAGAGCCTTCGCGCTCTAAAAACGGTTCGCAGCCCGAACGCAGGTGACACCTGGTTTGCGTTCGGGGTCTCCAGGAACTCCTCCCGAACAACGCGCCACCTTCGCGGTTACCGCCGCACCAATGATCTGAAATCTTGACCAAACGTTCTCTGCCTCGCAGCAGCTCAGGCTCCTTCCCACGGGCGGCCTTGGTCCGCCTTTACCATCTTTGGCACCTTTTGAGAGAGTTCGTCGAGCGTCGCCATAACGCGGTTCACCTGCGAGAGCCTAGGTGTCAGCTCAGGAGCATACCTGACGACGCAATATTCTTTCACCGCGGTGAGCGCTACCAAGTGCGCCAAGGTGCGTTTGCGCAAAACCAGACCTGCGGCCGCTGCTATTCGCGCCCGCTCGCCAAGATCATGTTGAAAAACTCGGATCGTCTCACGACCGATGCTTTTGGAGAGAAGAAGAGCATCCAGATAGAGCTCGATGGCATGAAGAGCCAGCAGCCGTTGGGGCAGTTGGTTGGGCTTGGCCGGAGCCTCACCTAGCTTGATGGCGGCGGCCCGGTATCGCGCTGCCAGGTGCAGAACGTCTCGCACGCTTGCTGTTTTGCCGCGGTCCATGTTGGTCGATCTCCCGCGTCAAATTGAAACTTCGCGCTCGGTTCCGACCTCGTCATCCACTGATCGTGATCGTTTCTCATGGTTTTCGCGTCCTGCAATACGGATGAGGTCCTCCAACAGGATCCGCAGCTGTGCCAGGGGGCGTCTTCAAGCTTGAGGCCTTGATCGTGCGTAACGATCAGGCAGTGGAGCTTTGCGTCGACTTCGATCACCGAGGAGACCGGTGCGATCAAAAGCACCCGCCCCAGGACCCCGGTCTGCTCTGCGAGCTCCTGTTCCAGGGCGGCGACTGCGCTGTAGCCAAGCCGCTGATCAGCGTCCTTCCACCGTTTCCGACGCTCGCGCAGTTCGGCGTTGTCAGAACCGCTATCCAGCCGCGCGCGATAGATCATGTCCCGAGGAGTGGTGTAGCTCCGGCGATCGCCGTGCTTTCCGGACGGAGCCGGGAATGGGTCAGCTTGCCGCAGCGGGCAGGCTGATGAGCGGATCATCGCTCATTGCGGCGATGGTCTCAAGGGTCAGGTATCTGGAGCGCTGGACAGCCCACTCGTCGTTCTGTTCGAGCAGCAATGCGCCGACGAGGCGGACGATGGCGTCATCGTTGGGGAAGATGCCGACGACCTCGGTGCGCCGCTTGATCTCGCCATTGAGGCGCTCGATGGGGTTGGTGCTGTGAAGCTTGGTCCAGTGCTGCCTGGGAAAGGCCATATAGGCGAGCACGTCTTCTTCAGCGGTGTCCATGAGTTGGGCGAGCTTCGGCACTTTCGGCCTGATCTGGTCGGCGACATTGCGCCACTGAGTGCTTGCGGTCTCCGGCGTATCCTGGGCGAAGGCCGTGGCGATGAAGGCGGAGACCACTCGTCGGCCGCTCTTTCCGGCATGGGCCAGCGCGTTTCTCATGAAGTGAACCCTGCACCTCTGCCAGGTGGCCGATAGAACCTTGGAGACGGCGGCCTTGATCCCTTCATGGGCATCGGAGACGACGAGCTTGACGCCTCTGAGACCCCGTTGCGTCAGTTTGCGCAGAAAATCCGTCCAGATCGGCTCGGCCTCGGACGTGCCAATCTCCATGCCCAAGACCTCGCGCCGTCCGTCGGTGTTGACGCCGACGGCGATGATGACGGCAACCGAGACGATGCGGCCACCGCGACGAACCTTCAGATAGGTGGCGTCGATCCACAGATACGGCCAGTCGCCTTCAATGGGGCGGCTGAGGAACGCCTTCACCTTGTCGTCGATCTCCTCGCACAGCCTCGAGACCTGGCTCTTGGAGATGCCGCTCATGCCCATCGCCTTGACCAGATCGTCGACGGAGCGGGTCGAAACGCCCTGGATATAGGCTTCCTGAATTACGGCTCTTCAGAGCCTTCTCGGCCATGCGACGCGGCTCGAGAAAGCTTGGGAAATAGGTGCCGGTACGAAGCTTCGGGATGCGCAGTTCCACCGTCCCGGCCCGTGTTTCCCAGTCGCGCTCGCGGTAGCCGTTACGTTGGGCAAGCCGAAAGGCGTTCTTCTCGCCATAGGCCGCGCCCGTCTTCGCCCCGACCTCCAGCTCCATCAGCTTCTCGGCAGCAAAGCCGATCATCTCCCGCAGCAAATCCACTTCCGCGCTCTTCTCAACAAGAGAGCGCAGGTTCATCATCTCGTCGGTCATCGGTGATCTTTCCATCAGGTTGAGCTTGAACAACCCGACCCTACCGGAAAAACACTGATGGCCGCCTTCCTGCTACACCACCTCACGGGACACGATCATGCAGGTAGTCTAACTCGGTCGGGCTCATCCAGGCACTGTCTCGGGGGTCAAACATCTGGGCCTCCCCGTCCTGGATTATGCGGCAGTGCGACTGTGGTCGCCTCTGTGGCCGAGCGCGGTGGCGTACGCCACGCCACTCACTGGCAGACCCGCCTCCAGACACGCCGCGACGAAAGCTTCACGTGCGATCGCCACCGGCGTCCTTCGGTTAAGCGCGCGCCGACAGGTGTCGACGGCCCGCTCGTATCGCTGCCCACGGCGCCGCGGCCATTCGTTCTCCAGAAAATCCAGAGCGTCGAATACCGATGAAAAGGTGCGATTGGTGCCGTTCTGGAACGTTACCTGCAGCGGCACAGACCATGGCATCTCCGGAAGATACATGATTTCCTCCTTCCTATCTAACCGGATGAAAGAAGACGGAAAATCATCTGGGAATGCGTGGATTGCTTTTCAAGATCTGCGGCACCCGAGATTTGATCAGGGTGGTGGTGCTCCCGGCAGGACTCGAACCCGCAACCAATCGGGCCGACCGCACTGCTCTCTTTCGGGCCGATTCAAGCTCTTGGTGACGTTGGTATCTTGTAATGTTCCGTAAAGTACGTATTTTACGGAAAAATGGAGGTGCATGATGACATCCACCGTAACCGCCGCTGCGGTCTCCAAGAATTTTGGAGCCTATCAGGACGCGGCCGTGCGCGAGCCGTTGATTATCACTAAGAACGGCCGACCGCGCACGGTTTTGATCGCCTATGAGGACTATCTTCGATTGAGGCGGCGCGAGCGCCAAGTCGAACTGACGAGCGCGTTGGATGCCGACGAGCTCGCCGCAGTCGAAAAATCCACGATGGATCCCGGACTTGACCATCTCAATGCCGAATTGACGAAGGACAAGAATGCTGCCGGCTGAGCCGAAGGTCGGCTGGGTCTTCCGCTATTCCTATCTCTGGCACTGGCAGCATTTGGAAGGACGAGAAGAGGGGGACAAGGATCGCCCGGCGCTCGTTCTTGCCATCATTGCTACCTTGGAAGATGGAGCGCCGGTGGTGCGGGTGCTTCCGATCACGCATACGCCACCTTCCCACCCGGCCGATGCCGTCGAGATTCCGCCGGCGACAAAGCGTCGATTGGGGTTAGATGACGAACGCTCCTGGATTGTTTTGACGGAAAGCAACCGCTTTGCCTGGCCAGGGCCGGACGTCCGACCGCTCGACACGGAAAGCGGCTACCACGGCCCGTTGCCTCCGGCCCTGTTCGAAGAGGTGAAGCGTCGCTTTGTCGGGCTAGCGCGCAGCCAAAGACATCGGGCGACCCCGCGTAGTTCTTAAAAGCGATTTGTTCCGGCAATTTCTGCAAAATGGCGCATCGCATGCCGTCCCCGAAAAGACGGGACGGCAATCACGGGGTTCGCTAGCATCTTGCGCCGAACTCCCGTGAAGCAACCGTCAAGCCGAAGGGCAGACCAACCCTGGCAAAGGCTCGTTGCGCGTATATTCACGGTCGGGAGATCCTAACTGAAGTGCAACACGCCGGTTTTCAGGGTAGGGGTTCAGCCTCCCTCTTGCAAATGTGCCCGGA
>NZ_JABWDU010000017.1 GCF_013371465.1 Ensifer oleiphilus
GTCTCTTTGCCTCCAAGCTTCGGCACGCGCCCGACAAGTTCGCCCGTCGCCGGGTTGGTTACATCGATCGCATTGGCCGCGTCCGCCTCGATCCACTCGCCGCCGACAAGGGCTGCCTGGCGAAACAATGTTGGGTCTCTGAAATCTAAGAGCATTCGTCTTCCTTTGCTGCGCAAACTCAGCAGCCATCATCCTACAAGTGAGGCGCTCTGTTTCTTCAGAAGGACTGAAAGCAGTTTTTAGATATCTCTCCTCGCACCGTCGTGCCGAAAGCGGCATTGTTTTAGCGCATTCAATTACCAGGGAGGGGAACCCGCCAATGCCGACAACGCTGTTTCAACACAGGCCGACAGAGACATTTTGGTCGCGACTCTCTCGGTTGCTGATCCTCATCGGAACCGCAAACATCTACTACTGGTCTTGCTCACGGGCCTTGGATTGAAATTGGTCCAACTGGTGGACGCGAAGTCGCAATCAGCACTGTCGGTCCCCCAGCTTGCCACACGGAACAGATCAAACACATCCACACCGTGCACGTGCCCGATACAGCGGCGAAAGGCTACGTTATCTTCGCCGCCCACCCCGATGGCTGGGCGGCGCTTCTGAGGCCGGAAAGTCCGCCACAAGGCTCATCGCAACCCGCCGGCAGGCGCGCCGGGGACCCGCTCTTAGCGCCGAGGAATGGCTTCCTGTTGCTCAACAAGGATAAGCTCGCCTCACCCTGCACCTTGCATCACGCCACCGCTCCACCCCGGAAGAGATCACGCCGGTCAAAGGCTCTCTCTGGATGACGGCGCAGGACTGGGCACGTTCCTGGAAAGCCTGGATACGGGCGCGCTCATCGGCTTTCCGATCGGCGCCATGCCGGCCGGCGGCGCGGAAATTCCGACCTTCCTGTTCTACTTCGTCGAAAAGAAACTGTCGAAACATCCCGAAGAATTCGGCCACGGCGCCATAGAAGGCGTGGCGGGGCCCGAAGCCGCCAACAATGCGGCGGGCGCAGGCGTCTTCGTGCCGCTGCTCACACTCGGCATCCCGACCTCCGCGACGGCAGCGGTCATGCTGTCGGCCTTCCAGATGTTCCAGAATGGCATCCATCCGGTAGGGCTTCGCATGAAAAGAGACGCGATGTCCGTCGATTTCCGCTGCGGTATGGCCGCCCGAGGTAACGATCACGGCGACACCTGCTGTGTAGCTGTGAACCAATTTCGCCAGATCAAAGCCGTTCAACGCGCCGGGCATGTCCACATCAGTGATCAGCGCGTCGATCCGATGCCGACCCAGCACCGCGACAGCCTCCAGGACATTCGCTACCTCGAGCACTGCAAATCCTTCGTCTGCGAGGAAATCCGCCAATGTCATCCGGATCAACGGCTCATCGTCTACGACTAGGACGGTACGCTGAAACATTCTCGCCTCCGAGGTTCGTTGGCTATCAACGCGTTCCCTACGAATACGATCGCCCGTAAATTGAACTCTTTGCCAACAAACTTAATAAAATGCCCACGATCGTCGCTCGCCCATGCTATCGACGCCACGCCTTAGGCATCATACTTGCCTCCCGCGCTCACACGGAAGAAAGGGAGAGTCCCTGGAGCGGTCGTAAGAAGGAAAACGGGCCGGCGATAATTGTTGTCCGCTGCGGATGAAGGCAACTCAATCCGGTTTGGTCTCTGGGCCGTCCGGTTTGAGATTGACGTTGAGACGAAGGGTAAGGAACGTCATGACTGCGAGGACGATTGCTACGTCGTAAGCGCCGAGACCGACGGAAGTGCCGATCGCGCCCGTCGCCCAAAGGCTCGCTGCTGTAGCAGTTCCACGCACGCTTGCTTTGACAACAAGGATAGCTCCGCCTCCGATAAACCCCATGCCAGTGATCAGCCCTTCGACGATCCGGGCTGTGGCTTCCGGGTTTCCGGTGGTCAGGCTTTCGGTGGCCTGTATAAATCCGCAACTGGCTATGGCGACGAGTGGGAATGTGCGCAACCCCGCGCTTCTCTCGCCTTTTTCCCGATCCCATCCGATAGGAAGCGCCAGTAAATATGCCCCCACGAGCGCGCCAAGATGTGGAATGACATCGAATGTTACTCCTATTGCGGCAAGCTGATCGATCAAATTCCATCCTCCCTCGTTCTTGTCGACAGCACATAGCGGCGCAGAGAAACACATCAAGCGGATGGCGCGTGGCAACGTAGGATCAGATGACGAGAACTAATGATCGACAAAACTACCCCGACACCCCCGACGGTAGATACTTCGTCGTTCGTGGCCGCCTTTGGCGGAAAAGCGATCCAGCTCTCCCGGCAGACGAGCGCGACCGACTAGTCAGGGAGCTCATGTCCGCCAGACGGGCAGTTCGCGATGCCAAGGGCGATAGCATAGCGACGATCGTCGCAAGGAGCCGGGTCGGCAATGCCAAGATCGCCCTTGGGGAGAGAGGTCCCGTCTGGTGGGACGACGGTAAGCCGGACTTCAACAGGCATTTGGTGGAAAACACGCCGTATGCCTGTTGGTTCGCATCCTTGTAGCCAATGCGGCGCAGCCGTCTGATAACGTCATTTCGCAGAAAAGGACCGTTTTGCTGCGTTGAACTTGTCGGGCGAGAACCCATCTAAGTGCCATGCCGAAACAACAGAAGAATGATATCGAGCTCCTCAGGACTTGGACCCTGCCGCCAGCTGCTACACTTGGGTCATCCGTGCGGGCTCACGGCATCCTGTTAGAAATGCGTTCGCGGCTTCCCATATCTTCAAAGAAATCGCTCGTTCTGGAGGCGGGTGAACTCATGCTGTCGATGCCCGCGGATGACAAGACGCAGTTCGACGCCGCAGCGACCATCGTTTCCTCCGCAATGAAGGACATCGAAGACCTCCCGGTGATTCCCCGCGAGATACAGGACATCCTGACAATCAAGCCGGGCGAGAGGCATCGTTGGCTCGCCGACGGTCGTCTCCTCAGCGCTGGGACGCGGACGGTGCGGCTCGCAGGACGGGCAAGGCAGATCACCTTCCACGTCTTTGATCCGCGGGTGGTCGAAGACCTTCTTGACCGCGGGCTGGTTGATCAGTGGCGGGACGAAGATGTAGAGGCTGCAGCCGAAAACCGACGGAGGGCCGCTTACAAAGCGAAGTTGACGCGGTCGTTGAAGAACGCCCCGAAGTCAGCGACGAGCGCAAATCCGGCTTCCGACGAGGCCGACGTGAGTTTGGCGGATTGGGAAGAATTCGGACGGGAAGGCTTTCTGCGTTGATCCACCTTCGCGGAAACATCGGGTCTACGGCCTTTGGGGCTGAATTGGAACCCTAAAATTGGATCACCGAAGAACCAACAGCGGTCCGATCTGAATTACTGGCCGACTGGGACCGCGGCCCCGGGCACGGCTTCCTTCCCCCCGAAAACGGCTGGTAGCTGTTGTCCTCGACCCGATACGAACTGTACCGCTCCCTGCACCACCGCGCGTTCGCGTCAGGCTCGTTCGCGCTGCCGATGTATGCGACTTGGCGACCAGGAGCCATCGGCATCTCGATCGGGGTTGCGCATGTACGCCTCGGCCCTCCACCGTAAGGCTGGTAGCTATTGTCGTCAGGATCGTAAGATCGATACCGCGTGCTGCACCATTCCCGCGTCTTTGCGGCTTGCAGATCGGCGAGGATGTCTGGCTTAGCGTTCGGCCCGTTTGAAGCATGTACTCTGTCGGGAAATCCGCCGACCGTTATCTTCACGCGCTCCGTAAGATTGCCTTCGACCACCATGTTGTTCGTGACGCCTGTGGCAGGAAGCCGCTCGTATGCCTGTTGGCTTGGGTCTACCCGCCTCACCCCGGACGACCAGAGGGGTTCATCGTTAAGATCGATGAGCGAGCCAGGAACACTGGATTCGGCAAGTTCCGATGATAGCTGCATGCCGCCAGCGGCGATCGGTAGCATGCAGGAAGCTAGGAGAAGGCTGGTGAGTAGTTCGCGCATGGACACATTAACCTGATGATTTCGCCACCTAAAATGCCGACAAAATGGGTTTTGTTCCCCAGCAAATCCCTGATGGCGATCACCTCCTAAGAATTTTGGTTCCCTTGTCGATACGTCACTTCCGAAATTGCGCCGGCGGCGGAGTTAGCTGAAGCTTCACAGGGAACTGACGTGATTTGAGTTTGGATTTGACTTGGCGTGGGCAACTCAATCTGTTTTTAAAGCCCATAGCCGCACGCGCACAGCTGTTGTTCGTTTCGGGCAAGCGCCCGATCATGGCAGGCAAGCTTGTCTATTACAGCTACAAGGAATTCGCTGACCTGTTCGATCCGGGGTGATCTTGAGGGCGCCAGGCGGAGGCAACGCAGCAAAGTTGATGTGGGACACCTTCCGTCCCCCCACCGCAAGGCATGATGTTGTCGACGGAATCAAAACACCTAACTGCCGTACCAGTCCGCGAAGAGAAAAAGCTCAGCTAGCGCTGGCAGCCTTGGCCAACTCCGCCAGCCGCTCCTGGCAGATGGTTTCGACGAGGCGGTGCAGGTGCTCGGTCCGGTCGAGAAGCCACCCGAGTGCCTCCTCGCTGATCTCGAAGTGCTTTGCGTAGCGCGCCTTCACATAGGCCTCGTTCAGGGTATTGTACCAGGCAATAAAGCGGTGCTGGTCGCGCGGCCAAGCCTCGACGAGCCGCTGATCCTGACCTTCTGCAAGTCCGCGAAGGAATTTGAGGTTGTGCGACGGCGGGCTGTGGTTGGTGAGAGTGAGAAGAGCCGTCGAATACGCATGCTCATTGGCCTGATGTAGGCTAAATGCAGCAAGACGGCACCATTCGGGGGCATCATAGACCTGACCAACTTGCCATCGACCAGTCACAAGCATCAACTGGGCTTCTGTAAATCGACTCCGGAAATGCTCCTTTGCCACTCTGAGCGCGTCAGCTGGAGAAAGCCGTTTCGGTTGCGCCAGCGGCTGGTCGTCAAGCTCATAAAGCACGATACCTTCGCGCAGGATGTCGACGAAGAAATACTGCCCCTCGGTGAGGAACGTGTTGACCTCACGCCGTCCATGGACGATCAGCCCGACCGGCGTCGACACGCCCTTGTCCCACATCAACCGATCGGTCGCCTTGTCCCAATATTCCGGCTCGGCAAGTTTGCGGGTGTTAACGATGACAAGGATATCATAGTCGGAACGGTATCCTTTCATCGTGTGCGGTTCGTCCACCCATGTTCCACGGGCATACGAACCGAACAGAATGATCTTCAGGATCCGACCGCGCTTCTTGAAGGGGGCCGTCCCGCCCTCGAGCGCATCGGCAAACTCCTCGTGGACGATCTCCACGAGGCGGGCAAGCTCGCGCTGCTTTCTCTCCGGCAGGTGATCCAGGCTCGTTTTCATATGCAACCGATAAGATAAAGGCAACTCGTCGTCTACCACAGGGAACAAGAAAGGTGGCGCGTCTGCGATCCGCGCCGTTTAATCCGGCCGACCGCGTGACTGTGGAGCGTGCCACTTGTCCCAACGATGATGAGCGTACCAGGCGGCGACAGCAACGCTGTCAGAGTCCGTTCGCGCGCGGCTTGACCGGTTAAAAGCCTCGTCTCAGAGGATTAGCATCGCGACGGCCATAGGCCGGGATCCGGGAAGCCTAGGCCCGGCAATCCGCTCCGTTTCGCCATGAGGCTCATGTCTGTGTCCGTCCCACCGCAGTCGCGGTGTCTCCGCCCGCGGCCCAGCTGCGGGCAGCATTTTTTTCGGGATGCCGAACTTGGTCGCCTCCCTCATTTGGGGGATGGCACCGACGGCGACGGAAGAATAGAGACTGGCACACGGTGGCAGCCGTGGGGATATTCGGTGCAACGATACGAGGCGGCGCGCTCGAATATCCCTCGCCACTCTGCCGCTTAAACGGCCCCACGGTATTCCACGTCTTCATTTGAGCTTTTGCAGGAACCATGAGGCGATGTGGGCGGCGTCATCCTCACGCGGCTCGATCGCAAGGCCGAGATCGGCAGCAAGGAACACGCTTCCGAGTTCGGCGACCAGCTCTTCCCTGGCATAGCCTTCATCGCCCCACTTCTCGCGGCCGAGATTGCGATCAAGCCTCGTGCTGTTCATCGTCCAGTGAATGCATTCGTGTCCGAGCGTCGTTGCGTTCGCCTCGGTCGACACAAACGCCGGGATGATAAAGCGCCTTGTTGCCGGCGTGGCGGAAGTCGGCGCCAAGATTGGCGAAGAACCGGTCCGCTGCCCCGATCCGCTCGTCGCCATTCTCGGGCAACTGGCGAGCGAATGGAGTTGCAACGACTCAGGTCACAAGTCGGGAGCGGCCTTCTACCGGATGGACATTATTTCTAAAACCGACAACTGATTGGCGCGGTTCAGGAGCGCTTTCGCATTTGCTTATCAGGCGATACTGTATTTCCATTGGCGGAGGGGAAAGCGTGGAACGTCGCCTTACCACAATAATGGCTGCCGATTTGGTCGGCTATTCTCGTCTTATGGCGGCGGACGAGGAAGGCACCATTTCGCGGCTGCGCGATGCGCGAACCTATGTGATTGACCCGGCGATTGTGGAAGGTGGTGGCCGCATCGTCAAAACAATGGGCGACGGGCTTCTAGTCGATTTTCCATCGCCAGTGTTGGCCGTAAGAACGGCGCTTCTAATGCAGCGTACCTTGATCTCGCGCGAGTCTCCTCAAGGGGACGACCGACGTCTGCGTTTCCGGATCGGTCTTCATCTGGGAGACGTGGTGATCGATGGGGACGACATCCTCGGCGACTGCGTCAACATCACTGCGCGTTTGGAAACCATCGCACCCGAAGGAGGCATCTGCATATCTCGTGCAATCTACGATCATGTGCGAGGCAAGATAGAGGCTGGGATGACGTGGCTCGGGCCGCAGTCCGTTAAGAATATCCCCGAACCGATTGACGTGTGGCAGGTCGAGGTGGACGGCACGGCGCCGAGCCCGGTTCGGCTCTCTGGGCAGGAACGGGCTTCGATCGCGGTTCTCCCATTTCAGAATTTTTCTGCCACGCCCGATCAGGACTTCTTCGTCGACGGACTGGTCGAAGACGTCATCACGGAACTAGGTCGCTTTCGATGGTTGTTCGTGATCGCTCGCAACTCGACTTTCGCCTACAAGGGAACAGCCAAGGACGTACGCAAGATCGCCCGAGAACTTGGTGTGCGCTATGTCGTGGAAGGATCGGTACGGCGGTCAGGTGATCGGTTGAGGATCACGGTACAGCTAATCGACGCGCTGTCCGGAGCACACATCTGGGCCGAGCGGTGGGATCGTCCGATCGCCGATTTTTTTGATGTGCAGGATGAGATAACGCGCCGAATTATCGCCGGCATCGAACCAGAACTGGGAGCGCACGAACGGGGCCTCGCCCTCGCCAAATCGACCGACAACCTTACTGCTTGGGAACTTTGTCACCGCGGCCTTGCTGAATTGCTTTCCTTCGAAGCAGGCTCTCAAGCCACTGCCGAGAAATTCCTTCGACAAGCGCTCGAACACGATCCGAATTTCGCACTTCCCTACGCCTATTTAGCTCGCCACCGATACGCACTCGTCCTTTGGGGACGTGCCGCTGACGTACCTGCCGCTGTCAAGGAAGGATTATCGTTCGCCACGAAGGCATTGGAAATCGACAGGCGGAGCGATATCGCATACGCGATGATGTCGCTCCTTCTTACGGTTGCCGGGCGAGCGGCTGAGGCCATGCCTGTCGCTGAACAGGGCCTTGCATTAAATCGCAACTACGCGTTTCTTCACTTCGCACATGGAATGGCAGCCGTGCGGCTCAGGGACGCCGATACGACGATTAGAGCTGCAAAAAATGCCATCGATCTCAGTCCTCACGATCCGTCTACGTTTGCGTTCAAGACACTACTCGGTATTGGCTTGATGCTGAGAGGCGAGCCCGATGACCTCTCAACGGCCCGGATGCATCTCCGGGAAGGCGCGACCTTCGAACGCACAACCTACTATCCATTCATTGGGGCAGCGTTGCTCGCCCTCAAGTCGGGCAAGACCGATGAAGTAAAGATGTGGATCTCTGATGCTTTGAAGAAGTTTCCAAACCTGAATGCGGAATACGTCCGAGAGGCGGCCCACCCATTCTATGAAGGCAGGCCTTACTGCGACTACCTCGACAGGCTGATCGAGCATGGGCTTCCCCCGGGAGAGAAGCGTCGTATCGAAGATTAATCGCGTCGCACTACCAGCACAAAAGCACCGACGAAATCATCAGGCGGATGCCGGACGAGCATCGCTATCCCCGACCAACCGCTGAAGCCGCCGGTCCTTCCTCATGCTTCGCCTCAGCCTCCATCTCGGTCCCCGCCAGAAGAACCCTAGGCGATTTTTTGATTTCAGGAGCGAGCGAGATGGGCCAAGAAGTTCTGATCCCCTCCAACGGCTTAAAGAATGCGAACGCTTCATTCTTTGGGGAGCCGTTCCGCCTGGCTCTCACCAACCTCCAGGACCTGTACGAGGCTCTCGACCGGCTTTCTGGGCTTGAGCGTTGAGCGAAACGATCGCTAACGTTCCGCTCGATACATTATGCGATCCTACGAGCATAGAGCGCGAACACGCACCAGAAACGCGCATGCGCTGACGCATGCGCGTGATCAAAATGGTTCCAAGCTGCAGTTAGAAGTTCAGCGCGTCATCGGAAATTGCATGCACCAGCACGCCGCGGATGCCCAGGATTTCTGCAGCGTTGAGTAGGCGTAAACCTGCGTCGCGAACCAAAGCTCTACCGATTCCACGTCCCTGATGGGCTCCATCAATGTGTTTCGGCATGCAAATTTGACCCCCTTGGCGGGGTAATCGGCGTCCAATTTTGACCCCCCTCAGATTTCATCTGACCATCCGGCTTTTGGCGGCGGATGGAGCGGGAGTTGAAGCGAGTGGATACGATTGCGCGTGTTCGACGTGCCTTCCATGTGCAAGGCTGGTCGGTGAAGAAGATCGTCCGGGAACTCCACGTGTCGCGTAACACGGTTCGCAAGATTCTGCGTTCCGACGAGACCGATTTTACCTATGGACGAGAGCGGCAACCGCTGCCAAGAATCGGAGCGTGGAAGGCCGAGATCGAGCGGTTTCTGACAACCAATGAGGGCAAGCCGTCGCGAGAACGGCTGACGCTGATCCGGATTTACGAGGAGGTCCGGGCGCTCGGTTACGATGGCAGTTATGACGCGATCCGGCGATACGCCAAGACCTGGGCGAAGAACCGGGGAGCGGTGACGGCGGAAGCCTACGTACCCCTCTATTACGCGCCGGGTGAGGCCTACCAGTTCGACTGGAGCCACGAGATCATTCTGATCAACGGTGTGACGACGACCGTCAAGGTCGCCCATGTCCGGCTCTGCCACAGCCGGATGATGTTCGTCCGGGCCTATATGCGCGAGAGCCAGGAGATGGTCTTCGATGCGCATGACAAGGCTTTTGCCTTCTTCCGTGGCACCTGCACGCGCGGCATCTACGATAACATGAAGACCGCGGTCGAGGCCGTGTTCGTCGGCAAGGAGCGGCAATACAATCGCCGCTTCCTGCAGATGTGCAGCCATTATCTCGTTCATCCCGTTGCCTGCACGCCCGCATCCGGTTGGGAGAAGGGACAGGTCGAGAACCAGGTTGGTCTCGTGCGCGAACGCTTCTTCACCCCACGCCTGCGGGTCAAAAGCCTGGAAGAGCTGAACGTCTGGCTACTCGATAAGTGCATCGCCTATGCCAAGGCGCACCGCCATCCCGAGCAGACCGAGCGGATGATCTGGCAAATGTTCGAGGAGGAGCGCGGCAGCCTCGTGCATTACGTCGGGCCGTTCGACGGTTTCCACTGCGTCCCGGCCTCGGTGTCGAAGACCTGCACGGTCCGCTTCGACAACAACAAATACTCTGTCCTCTCTACGGCTGTCGGCCGCCCTGTCGAGGTTCATGCCTATGCCGAGAAGATCGTCGTCAGACAGGATGGCGTGAACGTCGGTGAGCATCCTCGTTGCTTTGGCCGTGGCGAGACGATCTACGATCCCTGGCATTATGTCCCTGTTCTGGCTCGTAAACCTGGTGCTTTGCGCAACGGTTCGCCGTTCCGGGAATGGGTCTTGCCCGCAGCGATGGAGAAAGTGCGCCGGCGGCTGAAGAGTGTCCATGACGGTGATCGGCAAATGATCACCATTCTAGGATGCGTCCCCCCCGACGGTCTCGCGGCCGTCGAGGCTGCATGCCAAGAGGCTTTGGATCACGGCGTCTGTTCGGCATCGGTGATCCTCAACATTCTGGCCCGCAGCCGTGATCCGGCTCCGGCCGCAACCCTGCAAACCCCGGATGCGCTACGGCTAACCCATGAGCCGGTTGCCGACTGCGCCCGCTATGACAGGCTCAGGAGGGCAAGCTGATGGAACGCACGCAGGTTCTCGAACTGATGAGCACGCTGAAGCTCTATGGAATGCGCAGCGCTTACGACGAAGTCATGGGCAACGGCATCAAACGGCAGCACGAGCCACCCCGCATCGTCGGCGATCTCCTGCAGTCGGAGATCGCCGAGAAGCAGGCACGCTCCATTCGCTACCAGCTCAGCATCGCCAAGCTGCCGCTTGCCAAGGACATCGACGACTTCGACTTCGCCGATACACCAGTCAATGAATCCCTGGTGCGGGAACTGTCGACCGGCACCTTCGTCGCCGATCAGCGCAATGTCGTTCTCGTCGGCGGCACGGGAACCGGGAAGAGCCATCTGGCCATCGCGATTGCCCGTGCGCTGATCCGCAACGGAACACGCGGGCGCTTCTTCAACGTCGTCGATCTGGTCAATCGGTTGGAAACGGAAACGCGCAGCGGCAAGCAAGGGCGGACGGCCGACTATCTCAACCGCCTCGACTTCATCATCCTCGACGAACTCGGCTATCTGCCATTTGCCCAGGCAGGCGGTCAGCTCCTGTTCCATCTGATCAGTAGGCTCTACGAGCGCACCTCGATCATCGTCACCACGAACCTGGCGTTCGGAGAATGGCCCACAGTGTTCGGCGATGCCAAGATGACGACGGCGCTTCTCGACCGTCTCACCCACCATTGCGAGATCGTCGAAACCGGAAACGAGTCCTGGCGCTTCAAAAACCGCTCTCAAAGCTGAAGCCGAAGACGACCATCACCCGCACTCGGCCTACCCTCTGCAACCCCGGCCAGCGCCGGGCAGGCCAAGCGCTGATCTACAGCATATGGGGGGTCAAATTTGCACGCCGATATGGGGTCAGTTTTGGACGCCGATTGACACCATCAATGGCGAGGCGACCAAGCACATCAACTGGAATTGGATCCGGCATATTGCGCCGAAAACGGCCAGGTGCTTCCGGCTGCTTCACCGCGCCGGAAGCGAGTGCGTAATAGGCGATGATGCGGTTTTCTACACACACGACGAACGTTCGCGATGCACCCCCTATCTGATTGGTACGCGTGCGACGGCGCAGCCAGTCGTCCAGTTCGGGCACGCCGGATTTGAAGTCGGCCAGTTCGTGATGGTCGGCCAATGGTGTCGGCGCACTGAGAGTCACGCCTCGTCCCACGGCGCCTTGGTCGACATGGTACGCTTCAGACGCTCGTTGGGTTGCGCGGGCGCATCGAGCCGAGCAAGGTACTCGGCATAGACTTCTGGGCCGACCGTGAATACAGAACGGTCAATCAGCACCTCTTCGGCGCGGCGCTCGGAAGCCTCAACCATGAAATCCGTGCGCGTCTTGCCAAGCAACTCGGCGGCGCGGTCGATCAAGTTGCGTGTCGCGGGCTTGATACGCAATTTAACGGCACGCTTGCGTCCGGACCTTTACGTGTGTGAGAAGTGGGCATGGAAAACTCCTATCTGCTCCAATAAATAACGACATCATCTCTACAACGCCCGTAAAGATGATGTCGTTACGAATTCACCTCGTGCTGAGCCGCGTTGATCTTTCCTTCAAGACCCTTGCGATCTCATGGCCGATGCCGGGCAGATGCTCGAAAGCTGACGGGTCGCAAGCACGGCAGGCGGCACATCGCCTCGGGCGAGACGATGAAGCCCCTACCCAGTCTTAGGTTTGTACGGTCGATGAGGCCGCATGTAGTTGGCTAAGCCGCATTCGCTTCACGCGTCCGAGCCCGTACCGCAGTATGTCAGCATTCCGGATTCGCAATACTCCGACGGCCAATCCAGGCGTAGATTTCTTCACCAAACGGTGCTATTTGTAACACCAAATCAGGAAACGAACTATGCGATCGACTATCAACCTCGACGACACCCTCATGGAAAGGGCTAAGTTGCTGACCGGCACGAAAGAAACCGCCGCTCTGGTCCGCCAGGCATTGGAGACGCTTGTTCGTGTGGAGTCAGGAAAACGCCTCATCGCGCTCGGTGGAACTATGCCGGATGCGGAAGCAGCTCCACGCCGCCGGAGCGCAGCTGCTAAGTGATCCTTGCCGACACTTCAATTTGGATTGATCATTTCCGGCACACCGATGCGGAGCTGCGTAGGATTATTGAGGACGATCGTCTCGTCTGCCATCCGGCCGTGATCGGAGAGCTTGCACTTGGCAGTCTTCGGGATCGCACCAGCGTGATACAATTCCTGATGGCTCAGCGCGAAGCGCACGTCGCAACGCACGACGAGGTCATGATGATGATTGATCACCACGCGATTTTTAGCATGGGAATTGGCTACACGGATGCCCAGTTGCTGACCTCGGCCCTCCTCGATCAGCGCATGGCTTTGTGGACGAGAGACAAGCGCTTGCGGGCAGCGGCCGAAAGGGCGGGGGCGTCGCTGCACACGCCGACCAACACGCGCAACTGAACACTGAATAGCAGGCCATGGCCGTTGCGCCTGCTGTTCAACCGGTCGAGCCAACAGGACGCAAAATTCCGGTCGATACATTATGCGACCTTCAGCGCCAGACGGGTACATCCACTCCCACGAAGTCCGGACCTCAAAACGTCCCCAACCGTCAGCAACACATTCGGAGAAGCCATACGCCGTGTTTTGCCTTCGCTCCCGTCCCTCACGATTTTTGAGGCCGCGGCGCGCCATTCGAGCTTTACACGTGCCGCTGAGGAACTGAACCTTACACAAAGCGCAGTCAGCAAGCAGATACAGTCACTTGAATTGTTCCTGCGGCTACGCTTGTTCGAGCGTATTCGCCAGCGCATCGTTCTGACAGAGGCGGGTCAACTTTATCTAGCCCTGGTTCGTGAGGCGCTCGAAATCCTGGAATCGGCAACCATGGAGGCGCTTGCCCACCAGGGTGCGGCGGCATGCTGAACATAGCGACGCTGCCGACGTTCGGTTCACGATGGCTGGCCGCCACGAAATTGAAGCGGTCTTATCGTTTGAAGGTTCGCCGTTTGCCACTCTACTCTGCCACCTGACGACACGGACAATCTGACGCCGAATGTGACGAGGCTCTGGGTGAATGACTGCGCCCGGGCACTCACGTCGACTTGATCGGGGCCTTTACACCCTCCATGCGCGAGAGCGACGACCATTGCGTTGCAATGTCTGACGTCTATACAGACACAGGCGAAGCCATGCACGAAGCGGGCGATCTAATCCAACCAAAGAATACCGGAGCCATCGGCGAAGATCACGTGAAGGCAACGCTTTCCGATCTGGTGACTGGCCGCGCCCTTGGCCGCGAGAGCGATGCTTCCTTCACGCTCTTCAAAGCTGTCGGAACGGCGTTGGCCGACCTCTCGGCGGCCACCCTCGCCTACGAGGCTGCTAAGCGCATTTAGAACCCTTTTCCGGGAAAACGTAATACACCTGTGGCCCGCGAAGTGAGCGGGCCACAAGAAGCACGGCACTAGAACATCGGGGAGCGTCCGGCGAGCGGATTTATGTGGAGCACCCATCATGATACGTGCAGCTCCTAACCCATGAGTCGATCCAGCAACATCTTCTGCGATCTTTGCACCCAACGCTGATGAACGTCGTCTCGTGGCAGTCCCTCAGACGCAAACGACCCCGGACTTCACAGAAATGACGTGAGCGCTTCGGAGTAGCTGGCGGATTCGAGAACGTCGAAATACTCGTTGTCTGTGATGCCGCCAAAATACCCCGTCCCCCCGATCAGTTGCATGGGAGCAACCAAGACGCTTAAGAGCTTATTCTTGTGCAGCCTCTTTGCAAACGATGCTCGACGCCGGGCATGATTTGACGTTTCGCCGCACCGTAGGATCGAAGCTTGTCGGTGATCATCACGCGTGGCGAACGGCTTTGCCTTTCACAAGCTTTCGCATTAAACGCCTGCGGCCTTGGCATCGCGGCGGCTTTGAACCAGCACGCCAAGAACAAAGCCGTCTTGATCAACGGCGCGCCAAAGCCAGTGTTTCTTTCCACCGATGGCGATGACAACTTCATCGAGGGGCCACTTATCGCCGAGCCTGGCGGCTGATCGCTCCCGGATATCATTGGCAAAGCATCTGCCGAATTTCTCCGCCCAGAGCCTCACGGTTTGGTGAGAGACGATGACACCACGGGCGGCCAGCATATACTCGACCATGCGCAGACTGGGGGAAATCGGAAATAGAGCCACACCGTTTGGGCAATCACCTCTGCGGGAAATCGATGACGTCCATAAAGCGGATCACGCGCGAGTCTGGTCATGCCGTCAGATGCCACATTTTCACCAATGCCCGCTCAACGTTACGATGCCCACGTCAAGTAGTGGCCAGATTTCTTGGATATCTTACCACCTGACGCAGCCAGAGCTGCAGCTTGGCAATCTCGAAAGATTGCACAGCATTTTCTGATCAGCGACGGCAATCATCGAGCTTACGATCAGGTTCATGGCGGATGCACGCGGTTTGGCTGAGACCATCGCTGCAGGCGGCACCGAACTGGTCGTCTGCGGGTGCGCTTATGTCTTGCTGCTTGCGTGGCCTGACTGATGCTGCGCGGCTCCAACGTTCTTTGAACGGTACGAGCGCCAATTGGACGTTTCGCCGACGAGTTCGTATAAAACTCGAGGCGAGCAACTTGTCTCGCCTCCATCCATCGTCAGCTTACCAAAAGTTCAATGGCGATCAAGTTCGCGATTTTAGTCTTCCCGATCGGAGGATTTCCCGGATAGAATGCGATTCCTTCCCCTTCGGTAAGTTTTCATGGTTTCTGAAAGATTCTTCCTGTACGGTAAGCTCAACATAGGGAGAGCGTATCATGATCCGTTCAGCCGCGGAGTTCGGCGCACGTGTTCGAGAACACAGGAAAAAGCAGGGCTGGACGCAGACCCAGCTTGCGGAACGCTGCGGGACCGGTGAACGCTTCATCGTCGACTTGGAGAACGGCAAGCCCAGCTGCCAACTCGAGAAATCCCTCATCGCGGCCCGAACGGTCGGTATCGATCTCGGCGACCTGAAAACCGCCGCGCCACCTCCTGCCACGGAAGCCGATGACGATCTCGGCTACTTGCCCCGTTTCTCCTGATCAGGCGTCGCCGTGACCACGATCTTCTACGAGACCTCGCCCGTTGCCAATCTCATCGACCGCGATGGGATTTCGCTCGCCTATGAGCCAATCTGGGAGCATCGCGCCTCGGCCTTCCCGATCTCACTCACCATGCCTTTGCGGTTCGGCATCTACGGTGCTGAGCAGGTCATGCCCTGGCTTGCCAATCTTCTTCCGGATCAAGTGGGACACTGTCGCCGAGGCTTCGGACTTGCGGGAATACACATTCGTGTGTATTATCCTGGAAATGAAGAGCGGTGATATCATTGCGGCCCTGCGAAAGGATGGCTGGTACGAAGTTGCCACCAAGGGCAGCCATGTTCAATTCAAGCATCCCGAGAAACCTGGCCGCGTCACTGTTCCACATCCGAAAAGGGAGATCCCGATCGGAACGTTGAGGAGCATCGAGAAACAAGCCGGACTCAAGCTGAGGTAATGAACATGCGGAATTATATCGGATTGATCCATAAGGATGCCGACAGTGATTACGGCGTGTCCTTTCCCGACTTTCCTGGCCTGATCACCGCCGGAATCGACCTCGACGATGCGCGCGCTATGGCCGAAGAAGCCTTGGCCTTACACATTGAAGGTCTAGCCGAAGATGGCGAAGCAATTCCCGAACCTTCCACACTGGAAGCGGTAATGGCAGACGCGGAGAACCAGGACGGTGTTGCAATTCTCGTTGGCGTCAAGGCTGAAGCCAAAAGAGTGGTTCGCGTAAATATTACCCTCCCGGAAGACGTCCTAAAGGCGATCGATGCATTCGCCGAAGCGCACGGACTGACCCGCTCGGGCTTCCTGGTTCGGGCCGCCAAGCATGAGATCGGCCACGCAAACGACGATCACAACGATGTTTATGCAGAGGCGCGGCTAGGAGCTTGAACGGAACTCTGTCAATGCCCTCCCTCACCCTTTACAAAACGCTGATGATGTTGATCGCACGGCCCTCGATTTGAGACGCTCTATTTCGCCTTTAACCGCTGCCCTGGATCGAGAGATCCGGTTGATCCAGTTTTCTTCGCCAAGAGGGACCTGTCAACGAGAAGCTAATGCTGCTGCCGACAAAATCATAATAGCTGGTGCCAAGCAACTCCAGCGCATAGGCCACTTTCCCGCTGTCGTAGGTAGTGAAGCTATGGCGGTCGAACCCAATCGCATAGCCTTTTCCATCTAAGCCGACACGGATGCCGGAGATTTCTACGGCATGCGTCGCGCATCAATGCTCACCCGCCATCCGTGATGGACCTCGGCGATGGCGAGGTGGCCGGTTGCCTTGACGCAGTCATACGCTTTGGGTTTTAGCGGGCCGATGCACTATGCGGGTGTCCGCAATTAGCGGGCCAATTCGGGTGCGGCTCCCGAGGGAGGGGGGTGCCGCTCGCTCACCTGCGTCATCGGTCAGACTCCGTGAGCACCCAGCGGATGCCTCAGTGTGCGGCGCGAAACTGTTCGGCGTTCTCCTGAGCCCAGAGGGCGAAGGTACGCGCGGGAAACCCCGTGATAGTTTCGACGGCAGGCAGCACGACGCCAGCCTCGTCGGGCGGGTTGGCCGCTAGCTGGATGCCGAACTCCACATAATCTTCGTCGTAGCCGTAGCCTCGCAACCTTCCGCGTTCGCCGTCTTCGGTGAGCTTCACAAAGGTGATGTCCTGGCCGGTGGCGTTTGCGAGTATCCGGGTTCGGTCCTCCGGGGTCAGCGCTTCCGGCCCGGTCAGCAGGTAACTCCGTCCACCGTGCCCGTCTTCGGTTAACGCGCAGATGCCGACGCTAGCGATGTCAGCCTCGTGAACGACCGCACTGCGGAAGGCGGCAAGCATCGACACAGTGCCGCTGGCGCGAATCTCGCTCGCCCATTCCAGGGCGTTGCCCATGAACTCCCTGGGTTGCAGGATTGTCCAGGCGAGGCTGCTGGACTTGAGCGCGCTTTCGATACTCGTCGGGGACCAGCCGCCCAACACGGTCGCGCGCCGGACGCCGCTGCGTTCGGCGAGGGCCACGATTTCGGCACCATTTGTGAGGTCGCCGTGACCGCCGCCTCCGAAGGTGATCAGGTGGACGGCGTCAACGCCGCGGAAAGCACCTCCGAGCGTGCCAATGTCACTCAGGTCGCCTGCGACCGCTTCGACTCCGGGGGGCAACCCAGCATTTGCCGGGTTGCGAGTGAGTGCACGGACTTCGTGGCCCGCTTCATGGAGCTGGTTGACGAGGTGTCGTCCTACGTTGCCGGTTGCTCCGGTGACGAGAATGCGCATGTTCGGTGTCCTATCGGTGGTGTCTGACTGGTGCGATGTATAGGGTTCTACGAGCTAGATGACGCCCGTGGGTCCTTGAGTGCAGCCATTGCGTCGACGAGGGTTGAGTGGATGTATTCCAACTCGGGGCTTGTGAACGACTCCCAGCTGTTATCCGCGTCTGCTGCCGCATCCAGCTGCCCCCAGTCTTGCGTTTCGGCCGCGGGATTATGACGGTAGACCCACCACAGGTTGCCTTGAGGATCTTGGAAACGCGAGAAGACGTCCCCGAAGAACTCTGTCGGCCGCGTAACGATGCGGGCACCCAGTTGCTCCGCCCGTGCGAGCGTCGCCAAGACGTCGTCGACATAGACACGTGTAAATGCAGGCGTGAAGGGCCAGTCGGGTTTGCGGTCTGCAATCGTGATCATCGAGTCGCCGATGAGCAACTCGGAGTGCAGGATCAGTCCGTCGGCATCCACGGTTAGCGCCTCAGGCACATTGACGGCGCCAAAAACGTCGGTGACGAACGCGATCAGCGCACTCGCGTCGTCAGTCATGATGAACGGATTGACGGTGTTCGAACCGGCAGGTCGAGCGGGCAAGATGGTCATTCTTATTCCTTTCGGTGGAATCGTGTTGGGGATTGTGCGGAGGGCACGGAGCTCGAGAAGGTGGCCCAGGACCGAGCATCCGAAGACGACATTCGTGGCGGCCACGTTCCCGGCGAAGAGGTCGCATTCGCCGTCTACAACGCGGGTGAGCGGGTTAAACTGCTCCGCCTTGATGAGGTGATGGCGGCTGTGACAATTTGCGATCACCAGCAATTCTCCACGCTGAAACGAGCAGACATTAGATAGACGCTGACTGCTGACATGACCCTGTCAGCAGTCCCATGTGAAATTTGTTAGGGGGTCTGAAATGAGAAGAACGAGCCGCCTTTTTGAACTTGTCCAGGCCTTGCGAGGGGCCCAGCGTCCGCGCACTGCGTCGCGGCTTGCGGAGCAACTCGAAGTCTGCAAGCGGACGATATACCGCGATGTTGTATCGCTTCAGGCGATGGGCGTGCCGATTAGGGGCGAAGCGGGGGTCGGCTACATGATCGAGCCGGGATTCGACTTGCCGCCGCTCATGTTTACCATCGACGAGGTTGAAGCTCTGATCGTTGCTCTGTGCCTCCTGCAGCGGACGGGTGACGTGGGCTTGAACGTCGCAGCTGCAACGATTTTGGAGAAGATTAAGGATGTTATCCCAAAGGCTGTTTGTGGTCCGCTCGTTACCGACAGCCTTTACGCGACACCGCACGGTCCATCACCGGTCAAGGGTGTGGATGTGAGCACCGTCCGGCAGGCCATTCGCGAGGAACGAAAGCTGTTCCTCAACTATTCGGACGCCGCAGGTGAGGTGACCTCCAGACTGATTATGCCCATAGCGCTAGCCTACGACGTCGAAGCCCATATGATCGTTGCGTGGTGCGAGTTGAGGAGCGCGTTCCGTCGTTTCCGGACGGATCGAGTTCAGTCTTGTTCACTCGCCAATGAACGATTTCAGGGTAAGGGCGACGCTTTACGTCGCCTTTGGCAGACGCACATAGGCATTCGCAACGGCGATTGGACGACAGTGGGGATGCATTGATGGCATCAAGCTGAGATCATCGCAGCCGCATCATCGATCGGCTGGCCGCGGACCTTCGGCGCGATTTGTTGCGCGGGAAATCTGCCGCGCTTCTCCGATGCTTGCCGAACTCCAAAAGCTCGAACTTGCGCCCAAAACCGCAGATCGATTTCGAGGCGCCTTCACAAGATGAACAGAGCTGCACACGCCCTGGTCGTCGAACCCGCGGACGCGCTGCCGCGAGCGGGGTTGCAACTGCCCCGCTGATCTGCAGGCCATTTGGCCGCCAACTCTTTTCAATGGTAAAGGCCCGCGGCTGGTCGCCGCGGTCTGCTTCAGCGGTTCCAGCCGAGACATTATACGATATTTTTGGCCCGAAAGGTGAACGTTTTGGCAACAAGCCGTCGACAGGCCAGTGCACAGGACCTCCTTTCCCAACAAGATCGACGCGTGACGGACTGACCCGTGGATCACGGAGGAGGAGTGAGCGGCAGCAAACGTGCTGACCTTTTCGGCAACGTCAGCTGGAACTTAGATATCGGTCAAGTGGCCGCCCGACCAGAAGCGGAGACTAGCGATCAGCAGCCGCGACGATCGACACGTCGAAAGTCGCGTCTCCGGGCAACGAACTCACCCCGATAGCAGCCCGGCTTGATACCCCTTTCCCAGCATGTTCTTCCATGAACCTCGACGCAAGATCAGCAATCCGGCTGTGACGAGTGTAGCCCACTGGCGCGTTGAAAAATAGAGCGCTAAGTCCTGACTGTCAGGATCAGACAGACGGAACGACGAGTTCGCGCTGAGCGCTCAGTCCATGTGACTTTGCGATCAGATCGGCCGCCCGTTCACCGATGACAACACAGGGCGCCATCGTGTTGCCGGTCGTGATCCGCGGCATAATCGAGGCGTCCGCAATGCGAAGACCCTCGATGCCATAGACCTTGAGCTCATTGTCGACGACCGACATGTTGTCGCGTCCCATCTTGGCGGTGGAGGTTTGATGCCAGTAAGTGACGGCCGAGCGTCGGATAAAATCAATCATTCCTGCTTTGTCGCGCGCACCTGGAGCTGTTTCGCCTGTCACCAGAGGTTTGAAGCCATCGCCGTTACCGATTTCGCGGCACAACTCGACCGCGGCCAACGCGGCAGCCATGTCCTGCGGCTCGCTGAGTGAGTTCGGTTCGATCAAGATGGAATCGTCTGCGTTGGGACCAGAAAGCCGCAACCGTCCGCGACTTTTCGGCTGCGCAAGACCATTGAACATCGTCCAACCGTACTCCGGCGTTGCGAGACCTGTTTCGGCCGGAGAAGGCACCGCGAACTCCAACTGACATTGAAGGATGTCCGGGCTGGACAGACGCGCGTCACTCTTCCAGTAGATGTTTGCCTCGCAGCCGCTACCGCCAACGGCTTCCGGTTTGCGGTAGGCCCAGGTACAGCCGAAGGCGAGGTGATCCTGATGATTGCGACCGACGCCTGGCAGGCGCTGTACGACGGGAATGCCATGCGGCTGCAGCTCGTCCTCCGGGCCGATACCGGACTGCATAAGGACCTTCGGCGTATGGACCGCACCGAGTGAGAGCACCGTTTCGCAGTGCGCCATAAACCGGCGCCGCTGACCGTCAATCATAGCCTCCACGCCTCTCACCCGCGTGCCATCGAGAATGAGACGCGTGACCAGCGCATCGGCCATCACGGTCAGGTTCGGGCGTGGCAGCAGCGGGCGGACGTAGGAATCGAATACCGACTCCCGCTTGCCATCCCGGATGCGCAGTTCAGCAATCGACGCGCCCCCCGGGGCTTCCATCATCTCGCCGTTGGTTGAATCGAAGAGCGGAACGCCCATGGCTGACGCAGCGCTCAACAAGGCTTGCGCTATCGGCTGGGGAGACAAAGGCTGCGCCACATAGACGGGCCCGCCTGTTCCGCGTCGAAGTACGTCCGGAGCGCCCTGCCAATCTTCGATCCGGCGATAGTAGCCGAGGACGGACTCATACCCCCAGGCGTCATCGCCGGCCTCGGCGGCGAAGTAGTCCCAATCCGCCTTGTGACCTCTTGCCCACACCATGACGTTGATGCTCGAACCGCCGCCAAGTCCCTTGCCCATGCTGAGAGGAAGCCGCCGGCCATCCAGACCAGGCGTCGCTTGTCCGACGAATCCCCAGTCGCGGCTCGATCCAAGATTGAGCGGCCATTGCGCAGGGTTCGATACCATTTGGGATTGATCATCGCCACCTGCCTCCAGCAGGAGAACGCTGGCGTTGCCATCCTCTGCCAGTCGTGCTGCGGCAACCGAGCCGCTGGACCCGGCGCCACACACGATAAAGTCGAAAACAGCGCCGACCATGTCGTAAGGGAAAGACATATTTTTAGGTACATTTTTGTCATGGGCATTCAGGTTCACGTGAGGTCCTCCGTGAATTGATTGAGATGAATTTGCTGAAGTCTGGGACGCGAGAGGCGAGAAAAAGCCCATGTATTTGGGTCAGGGATCCGGCGCGCCGCCGATCTCACTTCTGCCGTGCCGAACCATTTAAGATAATTTTATCAGCGCTATCGGGAGGGCGCTCGACCGTCCCGATAGCGCGAAGTCGATCATTGCTTTTTGGCCGACGCTGTCTTGGCCGCCTGATCAATGGTGTCGGCGATGACCGCCGGCTGCGTCATGAAGAGGGCGTGGCTTGCCGACACCTTGGTGATCTTGGCATTGATGCGCTCAGCCATATGGATCAGCATAGCCTGGTCGAAGGCCTTATCCTCGGTGGCGATAACGGCCCAGCTGGGCTTGATGCGCCAGGCTGCATTTTCGAGCTTGGTGCCGAACGCCGACATGTTGATCGGAACCTGCGAAGCGCTCATGAACGCGGCTTCGGCATCGCTTACGTCATGCGCAAAACCGGCCTTGAATTTTTCCGGGCTGACATAGCCGAAACCATCCTTCGTGGTCTCGATGACAAACTCGGTCGCAGGCGCAAATCCTTCGTACTGCTGAGCCGTTGTCTCGCCGGCATCAGGGGAGAGAGCGGAGACATAGACGAGGCCCGCAACCTTCGGATCGATGCCCGCTTCCGTGATGACAGTTCCGCCCCAGGAATGTCCGACGAGAATGACCGGACCGTCCTGCCGCTCAAGCGCACGCTTGGTGGCGGCGACATCGTCTGCAAGCGACGTCAGCGGGTTCTGCACGATGGTGACGCGATATCCGCGTTTAGTCAGATTGTCGTAAACGCCCCTCCAACCGGAACCGTCGGCAAAGGCGCCGTGAACCAGAACGACATTTTTCACGGTTTGATCTTTCGGAATCGTATCGGCAGCATTCGCCGCCGGCAGAGCAACCAATAGTGAAGCTGCAGCAGCGATTGCGGAAATGGTTGTGATGGACTTGCGTGTCATGGCGCTCTCCCTTTGCAATGTTCGATAACTGTTATCGCGATAACTATAAGTTTTCATATCTTCAGATCTACGTCAACAAGATTCTTATCGCGATATTGGTTTTCGTGATAAGTTCAATTATATTGATGTCTACAGGAGTTCAGAATGACCCAACGCCATAACGATCCCCCGCCCCTGCGCGACCAGCTGTGCTATGCGATTTACACTGCCGGCATCGCTATCCAGCGCGCATACAAGCCCCTGCTTGACGAGCTGGGGCTGACCTATCCACAATATCTCGTCCTGAATGTTCTCTGGGCACAGGACGAGCAAACGGTGGTGTCCATCGCCGACCAGCTTGCTCTCGAATCCAGCACGCTCACACCGCTTTTGAAGCGTCTTGAAGCAGCAGGACACTTAAGTCGGACGCGCAACCTGAACAACGAAAGGCAGGTTCTGGTGGCGCTGACAGATCAGGGTCGTGCGTTGCAGCACCGGGCAGGCTGCCTCAGCGATACCTTGCTGGCAGCCTCGACGCAGACACCACCGGAACTCGCTGCCTTGAACCAAGACATACGGCATCTTCGGGACGCGATCTACTCGCAGATCGGCGGGTGGGACGCACCCGCCTGACCTGCAATGAGTGAATTGGCCTGAGCGATCAAGCGGTCGGGACGGTCCCGCCGTCGATGACATGCTCGGTTCCCGTAATCGATCCTGCTCGATCCGATGCAAGGAATGCGATCAGATCGGCGACCTCGTCCGGTTTGGCCGGTCGCCCAAGCGGTATGCCGCCGAGCGAATTCATGATCACCTGGACTGCGGCGTCGTACTCGATGCCGGCTTCCGCGGCAATGCGCAGCGCGAGACCGTTAGCCCCCGGATCGGCGATCCAACCTGGAGAGACCCGCACCACTCGGACACCCTTCGGAGAAACCTCCTTAGAGATGCTCTTGCTGTAAGTGTTGAGCGCCCCCTTAGCCGAAGCATAGCCGGTCGTCGCCTCGGGTAGCGGAAGGTTTCTCTGGATCGACGTAACGTGGATGACGACACCGCTTCCCTGAGCGATCATCCCGGGGATGAGAGCTCGATCCAGTCTGACTGCAGGGAAGAAGTTGAGGTTGAACTCTTTCTCCCATTCATCATCGGTGAGCGCGGCGAAGCCGCCTGACGGGGCCGAAGAGCCGCCCAGCATGTTTACAAGGATATCGAGGCCGCCGAGCTCTCTCTGCACCGCGTCGACGACGGTCTTAACCCCCGCCGTGGTGGTCAGGTCGGCTTCGACGAATGCCGCTCCGGAGAAGTCGGCAGGCTTCTTACGAGCGGTGGTCATTACGCTGGCGCCGAGCTCCTTGAACAGCGCCACGGTTGCAGCGCCGCCCCCCGAAGTGCCGCCAGTGATGAGGGCGCGACGGCCCTGCAAGGTGAGGAACGGTGTCATACGGTGATCTCCAGTTCGGCGACCTTGTCGTTCGCGAGGGCGAACAAGAAGCGCAGATCAATGGGGCTGCCCGGGAAGTCGCCGACGGCATGGGCCGTTACCTGGGTTTTCCCGTTTGCGGTGGCGATGAGGAAGGGTTCCACCGTGTAGCTGTATTTCTGAGCTTCATCAGCCATCCATGCGCGGATGGCATCACGGCCTCGGTGCGTGAGGCCTTTATCTTTAACGATGCCGTTCTCGGTGAATGTGGCAGCGATCGCATCCGGGCTGCGTGTCCGGTCGGCCTCGAAATACGCGTCGATGGCCTTGGGTAGATTGATTGTCATTGGTTCCTCCAATCCTGGTCCAGCCTCTGCCAGCTGAGGGCGCGGCCCCCTCAAGAGGTCGATGACGGTAATCTAAGACGACTTGGTTGACACCATAACTAGGATAAAAGAGGATGAGGAATTGCGAAAAGAGGGATAATGACGCGCTCTGTACTTATCGATCTGGACGCCGTCCTCAGCATCGCGCGCCTCGGCTCGTTTCGGGCTGCCGCGCTCGAGCTCGGCATGTCCACCACAGCATTAAGCAATGCCGTTGCAAAGCTTGAGCAGCGTCTCGGCGTTCGCCTGTTCAACCGTACAACGCGTAGCGTCTCGCTCACCGACGCGGGAAAAACCTTTGCCGAGCGGGTTGGACCGGCAATGATGGACATCCACGATGCTATGCTCACCGTCCAATCTCTTCAGAAAACTCCGGCAGGCACATTGCGCATCAATGCCTTCGCGACGGCGGCCCGAGAGGTGATGGAACCGCTCATATTGTCGTTCATGCAGCGCTACCCTCAGGTACATATCGATCTGGTCACGGAGGGACGGATCGTTGACATCGTTGCGGCGGGCTTCGACCTGGGCTTGAGGCCGGCCGATCTGGTGCCGACCGACATGATCGCTGTGCCACTCGGTACCAAGCGAAGTAATGCCGTTGTCGCATCACCAGACTTCCTGCGCATTCATGGCATGCCAACCGTACCAGCCGACCTGTACCGGTTTCGCTGTATTCGTGCCCGCCTGCCCAACAACGCCTTGTTTCGGTGGAAATTTGAAAAGGATGGGAACGCTGTTCAGATCGATGTGCAAGGCTCGATCACCCTCGACGAGTCAAGCTTGGTCAGGATAGCGGCTCAGAATGGGGTTGGGCTCGGATACGTCATGGAAGCGGATGTGCGTGATGACATTGCGGCGGGGAGACTGGTGCGCGTTCTCGAGGACTGGACACCCTCATTGGCCCCGCTAGCGCTGTACTACCCTGGCAGGAAGAACCCGCCGGCTGCCTTCAGTGCGTTCATTCAGGCTGCCCGCGATTTTGCAAATGGGGGATAGCCTCGGTATATTGTGGCACCGTGCGCGAGATCACATACTTAGGACCGGCGTGCATTGCGGCCATTACTAGCGCCTTGAAAGCATTCGAACTGAAGCGGACTGAGTTCGGAGGTAGTATGGCGGCTGAGACGATCGTCAGCCTTGCCATGGATCGACAACTACAACACCGGTGCCTTCGAAATCCCTGACATTGCGAGTCACGATTACCATGTCGTGGACCAAAGCAGTCGCGGCAATCAAGGCGTCTGCTTCGTTGCGCCTGTCGGGAACATGCAAGTGCGCACAACGAGTCGCAACCGTATCATCGACCGTCAGAATGCGACCTGCGAACTCGGGTCGAACCTGGCCGTCGAGCCAAGAGCGCAGCCGCGCGCCTTGCGCGGCATCCCGGCGCTGCACGCTTAGCACTCCTCGCTCCAATTCAAGAACTGTGATGGCCGAGATGAAGAAGCGAGCCGCATCTTCTGCACCAATCCACGCTACGACATTGGCATCAGCTTTGCCGTCGCCGACCTTGCGTAGTTCCGAGATAACGTTGGTATCCAGCAAGTACTTCAAGAAAAGTCCACTTCGCGAGGTCTGATCTCAACTCGGCGCAGCTCGAGATCGATTGCCGAGAGACCCGGCATAGCGAGAGCCTCGATAAGGCTACGGTGCTTGCCGCTCAAGCGCTCGAATTCATCATAGGTCATGAGGACATGCGAAGGCTTGCCGCGGTCTGTGATGATAACCGGGCCGCTTTTTGCCGCCTTCTTGGCGCTGCTGACGTCATGATTCAGTTCTCGGCTGGAAAGGGTCGTGATGCTCATGAGGCGCACCTCCATGTAGGTAATTACCTACATATAACATTGAAGGACGGAATTGCAAGTCGAGTAAACGCCTGAGCGCTAAGCGCTAACTGAAACGGAAGCGTCCGTCCCAGTCGATACATTATGCGATCTGCTTGGCCCAGACGGTACATTCTATTCTCAAGTGCGACATGCCAATGATTTCAATGGCTTCACCTTGGAGATTTTGGCATGTTCCGACGC
>NZ_JABWDU010000018.1 GCF_013371465.1 Ensifer oleiphilus
CCCTCGTCAGTGATCGGGCTTATAGACCCCACACCTCGAACACGTCAACAGACAATTTCAAAAAACTGACAAGAAACAACAACGCACTGAAAACAAACAGGAAATATGAGACAGAGTTTTCAACAGCCAGCAAGACACTCAAATCAACGGCAGATTTCGGCGACCAAACTACCGAACAGCCGGGCTCGATGCCAAAGAAACCGCACGAGCGGGCTCGGACGTCCTATTGCGGCTGAAGGTTCCGTGCGACCGGTCGGACGTTGAGCGGCCATTGGCGGCTGAAATGACCCCGGCATCGCGCTTCACCCGCCTCCCGCACATCCTGCTGAAACGCCCGTCCCGCCATCGCCCCCGAAACTCTGCAGAACGGCGCGTTCTGCGCCCGACCGACGTCGCTGTTCGCAGATCCCGGAATAGAGACCGTTGATACGATGGCATTTGCTTCCGACACGGCGGCGGCTCATGCATCCGATGCCATTGCGCGCTCCGTGCCGTCGGTCGCGCCAGCTGTGGTAGAGAATCATTAACCATGGTTAGCTAGGTATCGTCATCCATATCGCTGGCTACCTCGCGAGCGTTCGATAGCATTGGCAGTTCCCCATGCAGAAGACACCGCTTGCGACACACTCCCGGCGTATCGGCCTTTTCACCGCATTAGCCACGCTCGCTTTGACTGTGCCTTCGCTTGCCCAGTCCGTCTGGTCCGGCAGTTCGGACAATGAATTCGGCAACGGCGCGAACTGGAACCCCGCCCTGCCCGGCACGGGCGATGCAGCTGTCGTCAACGACGGCTCTCCCCAGGTCACGAATTCGTCGACAATTCGCCAACTCGGCGTCGACGGCGGCAATGTCACGATCAGCAATACCGGTGCGCTCACCGTCACCAGCGGCAGCACGATTGCCTCGGGCAGCATCAGCATCAACGCCGGCGGCGCCTTGAACTCGGATGTCGACCTGAACGGTGGCGGCCTGTCCATCGACGGCGACCTGAACGGAAAATTGACGCTGAACAACGGCAACGTATCGGTGAACGGGACACTGGACAGCGCCGCGATCGGTTCGGCGACGTCGCTTTCCAACAACGGCCAGGTCGGCGACGTGAACGTTTCTGCCGCGGGAACATTCGTCAACAACAGCGGCGCAACCGCCGGCGCCGTTACCAATGCCGGCACCGGCTCCAACGCCGGAACGCTCGACGCGCTGACGAACACGGCAGGAAACTTCACCAACAACACCGGCGGCACGATCACGGGAAAAACGACGGTTTCGGGTGGCACCGTGACGAACAATTTCGTCGTCACGCAAGCGGATGTCGAAGCCGCCGCCACCTTCGTCAACAACAACGGTGCGACGGCGGGCAACGTCACAAACTCCGGCACTGTATCGAACGCCGGCACGATCGCCTCCGTCAACAACAGGGACGGAAGCTTCACCAACAATTTCGGCGGCGAAGTGACCGGCGAGACGATGGTCTCGGGCGGCAACGTAACCAACAATGCGGCGCTTGCCACCGTCACCGTCGGCGCCGGCGGCAGCTTTACGAACACCTCCGGCGCCAGCGCCGGTGCGGTCGCAAACAGTGGCATTTCTTCCAATGCCGGCACGATCGCTTCCCTGACGAACACATCAGGGACCTTTACCAACAACTCCGGCGGCACGATTGCAGGCAAGGCAACGGTCGCAGGCGGGACAGTGACGAACAATTTCGTCGTGACGCAAGCAGACGTCGCGGCGGCGGCCGCCTTCGTCAACAACAGCGGCGCGACGGTCGGCGCGCTGACCAATGCCGGCAGCACCTCGAATGCGGGGACAGTCGCGTCCCTGAACAATACCGCCGGCACTTTCACGAACAACGGCGGCGGCACCGTCACCGGCACGACTGAGGTATCGGGCGGCAGCGTCGTCAACAATGCAGTGCTCGCTGACGTCGACGTCGGCTCCGGGGGGACGTTCACCAACAACAGCGGCTCCATTGCCGGCGTCGTGAAAAATTCGGGCGCCGGTTCGAACGACGGAACCATCGCCTCACTGGCGGTGAGCGGTGGCCTGTTCTCCAACACGGGCACGATCAATGGCACGGCAACAGTCACAGGCGGCTCGCTCGTCAACGACGGCGTGGTCCTGGGCAGCGTCGACGTCTTCGATGGCGGCCTTTTGTCCGGCACCGGCGTCATCGGCGGACTGGCGGTCAATGCGGGTGGCGTGTTCTCGCCCGGCCCAGGCATTAAGACCGCCACCGTCGATGGGGACGTGACATTCGGGTCTCGATCAATCTACCGGGTGGAAGTCGATACGACGGGCCTCTCCGACCGCCTCGATGTGTCCGGTGCCATCAGCATCGAAGGCGGGACGCTCGAAATTCTGACCGGAAGCGGCACCTATGCCCCAACGACAGACTACACCATCCTGACGGGCGGTAGCGTCACCGGCGCGTTTGACGACGTCATCAGCAACTTTGCCTTCCTGTTGCCGAGCCTGACCTACGGCGCCACCAGCGTCGATCTCACCCTTGATCGCAATGACGTTCGTTTCGCCGATGTGGCGGAGACAGCGAACGGTCGTGCGACAGCGAATGCCGTCGAGGCGCTTGGACCGTCGAACCCGCTGTTCCAAAACGTTGTGTCACTGGACGAGCAATCCGCCGGCAGCGCCTTTTCGCAACTGAGCGGCGAAGCCCATGCTTCTCTCAAGAGCGAACTGCTCTGGGACAGCCGTTTTCCGCGACAGGCGGTTCTCGATCGCAAGAGCCCGGCGCAAGGCCAGGGCTTGCGGCAATCGGACGACGTCGTGTTCTGGACATCCGCTTATGCAGCCGCAAACCAGCTCTCCGATGACGGCAACGCGGCCGGCGTCGATGGTCGAACCGCGGGTGTCGTGTTCGGGGCGGATGCAGCGATCTCCGACACATGGCGCCTCGGCGGCCTTCTCGGCTACAGCCATCTCGCCATGCAACCGGAAGCACGCGCGGATTCCTATCATGCCGGTCTTTATGTCTCCGGCGAAATCGGACTGCTGGATCTGATGGCGGGGGCGATCTATTCTCATAACGAAATCTCGACCCGACGCGGCGTTGCCTTTGGTTCCCTCGCCGAGAGCCTGACCGCGGACTACGACAGCGCCACCCGCCAGGCTTTTGCCGATCTGTCCTGGACGTTTGCGGCGGAGAATATCAAGTTCCAGCCTTTCGCCAACATCGCCTATGTCGATCTCGATACCGACGCGTTCAGCGAGACGGGCGGCACGGCCGCGGTCTCAGCGGCCGAAGGCTCGGATGCGGTGACGGTCTCGACGGTTGGCCTGCGCTGGTCGGCAGACGTTCCCGGCAGCGAGTTGCCAATCGCTGCCTCCGGCATGTTGGGTTGGCGGCATGCCGCGGGAGACCTGACGCCTTCGGCGCGGCTGGCATTTGCCGGCGGCAGCTTCTTCACAATCGGTGGCGTCGCAATGCCGCGCGATGCTTTGGTGATGGAGGCAGGCATTTCCGCGAGGCTATCCGCAACCGCGCAGGTGACGCTGACCTATCTGGGCGAATTCGCCGACGGGGCGAAATCGAGCGCCGCTCGGGCAAACCTGATCGTAAACTTCTAAAGCGTGGCGATCTTCAGATTCGCTTGGCGCGCTTAGGGTCTTGTTTTCACACATGTCATTATCGCAAAACCGCTGCACACTTTTGCGCGACATGCTTTCGGTAATCGACACGCGTCAATGGCTGCCATCCCAGGTTCGCCTGTCCACAACCGGACCTTCCCGCAATGGATCATTGGTCTCGCTGCCGCCTTATTCCTTTGATTGTTCGTCGTTTTCAGAAGTGAAAGGATGATGCCCTTGATTTACGCCCGTCATTTCGCCGCGCTTGCCGCAGGTCTGCTCCTGCTTGGAGCCGCCGGTTGCCAGAAGGAGCCGGAATCCACCGCAGCCCAAACGGCAGGACCCTGCAAGCCGGATGCCGCCGAAGCCCTGGCCGGCAAGGACAGGATTTCCGACGAGGACGCAAAGCAGATGACGGGTGCGACGATCGTCAGGCAATTGAAGCCCGGGGATCCGGCCACCATGGACTTCCGGCAGGAGCGCGTCACCATCGAAACGGACCCGGCGACGGGCAAGATTGTCCGCGCTATCTGCGGATAGACGTCCACGAATGGCACGATGCAGGGGGGGCCAGATCAGCTCCCCAGTGAAAAGTGCCCCCGGTGCCAATGCTCGCACCGTCACCGGTTGTATCGTTCGACCTGCTCGGCGGCTTCGACACCGAAGGTGAAGAAGGCACGATCCGCGCTCTGCTTTCGGCAGACCTCGGCCCACGCAGGCTCCCACATCGCAGCGTTCGTGCACGACGGACCGCGCAAGCTCGCTACCGCCACGATCATGTGAGAAGCAATCGCTTGGTCAGAAACACGCCAATCAGAATCGCTTGATCGATGTGAGGAGCAGGTTCACCCTGCACCGTAAATGCTGTCTGCCGGCTCCACCGGTTCCAGCTGTTTCTGGCAGCGATGCCCGAAGTGGGTCGATCCCATCGACAAGGATCGATAGCCAACCAAGAGAAAACGAGGAACTGGATCATTGCGGAAGGTTGCGTCGGCATCGCTCAACCGGTAGCACGGCTCCGGGCTGACCGCGTTGCCATCTTGACGTTCCCTCAGCCATTGCATCGTGGCCACCTTTTGTTCAAAAATCCACCATGCCGGCAGGTGGCGAGAGCTGGTGAAGACCGAGCGCCGACCTATATTGAGCGACGTCACACCGGGTAGCTCGGATGTGTTCTGGCAACGACAAGGATAGATTTTATGAGCGAGAAATCCCCGGCCGATAATTTTCCCGCCGGCTATGAACTCCCCAAGGTCTGGACCTGGGACAAAGGCAACGGCGGCGCGTTCGCCAGTATCAACCGCCCGATCGCCGGCGCCACGCACGAAAAGGCGCTGCCCGTCGGCAAGCATCCGCTTCAACTGTATTCACTTGCCACTCCCAATGGCGTGAAAGTGACGATCATGCTCGAAGAGTTGCTGGCGGCCGGCCATTCTGAAGCAGAATACGATGCCTGGCCGATCCGCATCGGCGATGGCGACCAGTTCGGTTCCGATTTCGTCGAAATCAACCCGAACTCGAAGATCCCGGCGCTGTTTGATCATGCGCCGAAAGGCGGCGGCGCGCCGGTTCGCGTGTTCGAATCTGCGTCCATCCTGCTCTATCTCGCGGAGAAATTCGGTGCATTCCTGCCGGCCGAGCTTCGCGCCCGCACGGAAACCTTCAACTGGCTGTTCTGGCAGATGGGCTCCGCGCCCTTCCTGGGCGGCGGTTTTGGCCATTTCTATGCCTATGCGCCGATGAAGATCAAATACGCCATCGACCGTTACGCGATGGAGGTGAAGCGCCAGCTCGACGTGCTCGATCGCCACCTTGAAGGCAATCAGTTCATGGCCGGCAAGGAATACACGATCGCCGATATGGCCATCTGGCCCTGGTACGGCAACCTGGCGCTCAATCAGTCCTACGGCGACGCCGGCACTTTCCTCGATGTCCAGAGCTACAGCAACGTCCAGCGCTGGACGGCGGAAATCGCCGCCCGCCCTGCGGTCAAGCGCGGCCGCATGGTCAATCGCCTGAGCGGCGATCCATACGAGCAATTGCACGAACGCCACGACGCCTCGGACTTCGATACGAAGACGCAGGACAAGATCAACCAAAACGAGACAGCATAAGGAGAAACGAATGGCGAAGCTGCCTGATATGACGAAACACCGGGGTTTTCCCTACGCCATGCCAGGCACAGGCATACAGTTCGTTATCCGCCGCGCCAATCCCAAAGGGGCAACGCCGATCAAGGCTTTGCCCCGCCACGCTCGGCCGGGCTCGGGAGCGCACCGCATCGATGCGGCATTCCTCCACGCCCTTTGGCACCACTTCGGCGCCGAACCGTTCGAGCGCGGCAATCTTGACGCCGCCCGGCTCAATCTCCTCTTCGGCCGCGAGGTCATGGCTGCCGAAAAGGATTTCGATCCGGTGTCATACGAAGCCCTGCTCGTCATCAACGAACGCGTCGCCCGGCAGAGCTTCCCTGAATCCTTCGAGGACATCTTCGAAGTCTGAGTCAACGCCCCCTCGACCTGTGCGCCCCCCCCCCCCCGCACAGGTCCTTTGGACGAACCGGCCGCTAGCTTGCAAACGGCGATGGTTGCTTCTTCCACGGATCTGACTTGTGGGGAGGCGCGGCTAAACTGACACGCTGCTGCCAAATTGCCGGCGCGTCCAAGACGGGGCGTGCCTCTGGTCGGGAATCCTCATCGTTGGCATGCCTTCAGGAACGTATCCGCGGAAATGCCAGGGGAAGCCACGTCCCCGTCAAACAAGAAGACCAATGCTACAGGTACGGCGAGATCGATTGCATTCAGCGCGATCGACAGCGGGAGTGAAATCATAACCCGGCGGTGTGTCGGAATCCCATCTCGCCAGTCGTCTTCAAGACTGACAAGCCATGGAGAACAACAATGACGATCACGATTACCGCCTTTGAACGGTCACCCGATCGCGGCAGGGGGATGGCGCGTGACATGCGTGTTCGGTGGGCGCTCGAAGAAACGGGTCAGCCATACGACGTCCGTCTTGTTTCGTTCAGGGCGATGAGGGAACCCGCCCATATCGCGCTTCAGCCTTTCGGGCAGATCCCGACCTACGAAGAAGGCGACCTTGCCCTGTTCGAGTCGGGAGGCATCGTCCTCCATATCGCCGAGCGCCATTCGGGCCTGCTGCCCGACGATGCGAACGCCCGGTCGCGCGCGATCACGTGGATGTTCGCCGCGCTCAACACAATGGAGCCGCCCATCGTCGAGCGCGAAGCCGCCAGATATCTGGAGAGCGACAAACCCTGGTATGAGGAGCGCCGGCCTGTCGTCGAGGAACGCATCCGTAAACGACTGGGCGAACTGTCTCTCCGGCTGGGCGATGCCGACTGGCTGGACGGCGCGTTCAGCGCCGGCGATCTCCTTATGGTGACCGTGCTGCGCAGGTTGGAGGGATCGGGTTTGCTGAACGATTATCCGAATCTTTCCGCCTACATCGCCCGCGGCCAGGCGCGGCCGGCCTACCGGCGCGCTTTCGACGCTCAATTGGCCGTTTTCACCGCCGTATCGCCAGACGGTTAAGGATCCACTCTTTACCGGAAGCGGACATCCAACGCCAAGGCGGCACGGTTCCACATGAAGCGGCCCGCAGGCCGCAGCCGCTGGCCGACCTGCGTCCTCATCCCCTGCCTTTCGGCACGATCAACGGCGTACCTGCGACTGGATCGGGGATGATGAGACAGGGCAGGCCAAAGACATTCTCGACCAGTTGCTCGGTGACGATGTCTTTCGGCGCGCCTTGCGCGACGACGGCCCCGTCCTTCATGGCAATGATGTGGGTGGCATAGCGGCAGGCATGGTTGAGATCATGCAGCACGGCGACGACCGTGCGCCCCTTTGCGTTGAGATCCTGGCAAAGATCGAGAAGTTCGATCTGGTGGGCAATATCGAGGTAGGTCGTCGGCTCATCGAGCAGGAGGATCGGGGTTTGCTGGGCGAGAACCATTGCCACCCAGACCCGTTGGCGCTGGCCGCCGGAAAGCTCATCGACGGGGCGTGCTGAAAGCCGGGTCGTTCCTGTGGCAGCGAGTGCTGCTTCAACGGCTGCTTCGTCGGCGCAGGACCATTGCCGGAACAGCGATTGATGTGGGTATCGACCTCGGGCGACGAGATCGGCAACCGTGATGCCGTCAGGCGCAATCGAGGCTTGCGGCAGCAGGCCAAGGGTGCGAGCCAATTGCTTGCTCTGGTATTGCGCCAACGCCTTGCCGTCGAGCACAACCGCGCCTGCCGAAGGAGCAAGCACCCGCGCCAGCGCCCGCAACAAGGTCGATTTGCCACTGGCATTCGGTCCGACGATGATCGTGAAGGACCCGTCGGGAATGGCGACCGACAGATCCCGCGAAATAATCCGCTCGTCATAGCGCAGCGTCGCATTCTCAACGCAAAGCCTTGCCGGTCCAGTGACTTTCAGCTCCGTCATCGTCTTGCCTCGCGGATCAGCAGCCAGAGGAAATAGAAGCCGCCGATGCTGACCGTCATGACGCCGACGGGCAGTTGCACGCCGAAGGCATGCTGAGCCACCCAATCCGCCACAGCGAGCAAGAGCGCGCCCATCAGCGCCGACGGAATGAGGTCAACGCCCGCCTTGCGCGTAACGCGCCGCGCGATCTGCGGAGCAGCCAGCGATATGAAGGAAATCGGCCCGGCGGCGGCCGTCGCAAGCGCAGTCAGCGCGACACCAAGTATCATCAGCATCAGGCGCAGGCGCGTTGCGTTTATGCCTGACGTCCTTGCTGCATCGTCGCCAAGCTCGAGCTGGCGCAGCGGTCGCGACAGGGCTCCAAGAATGGGAGTGATGAAGACCAGCATTGCAACGACGGGAAACACCTGTTCGAAGGAAAGCCCGTTCAGGGATCCGGCACCCCAGATGGCGGCCGACATGGCGGCAGGAAGATCTGCCTGACGGACCATCCACGCATTGAAGGCACCAAGCATCGCGGACATGCCGATACCGATGACGATCAGCCGGAAGCCCTGCGCGCCGCGCCGATAGGCGAGGAGATAGACGCAGGCAGCCGTGGCGATCCCCCCGGCGAGCGCGCCGCCCGCTGTTTGGTAATATCCGCCGGAAAACAGCAGGATGACAATTAGCGCGCCGGTGTAAGAGCCGGCGGAAAAGCCAATAATGTCGGGCGAACCGAGGGGATTGCGGGTCAGGGACTGGAAAATCGCCCCGCTCAGCCCCAGCGCGCCGCCGAGCAGGCAGGCGAGCAGCAGTCTTGGCAGGCGCCATTCGGTAACGACCATGCGTATGTTCTCGTCAGCGCCGCCCAGCAAGGCGCGCATGACGTCAGCAGGCGGGATGGGAAACTTTCCGCTCGAAAGCGACACCGCGCCGGCCACCGCGATCAGCAACAACAGGACCGCGCTCACGGCAAGGCCGCGCAGATCGAACCGCATGGACAGCCGCCCGCCGGGCAACCTGAAAATGGCAACCGCGCGGCCAAAATCGACCGCCCCGGCACACGGAACGGATGGGCGGGGACTCGAACGGAGATCGCGGGGTTGGTCCAGGCGGGTTTCAGTCAAAGTCCGCGCGCCTTCGTGCGTCGCGCCAGAAGGATCAGCACCGGCGCACCGATGAAGGCCGTGACGATACCGACCTCCAGCTCGCTGGGAAACAGCACCAGCCTCCCAACGATATCGGCAAGCAAAAGCAGGCTTGGCGCGCAAAGGAGTGTGTAAGCGATGATCCGGCGCTGGTCAGGCCCGGAAAACCAGCGCACCGCATGCGGCACCATCAATCCGACAAAGCCGATCGGCCCTGCGGCCGCCGTGGCGGCGCCAGACAACAGCGTGACGGCTATGACCACCAGAAAACGGGTGCGAATGACGTCAGCGCCGAGGGATCGGGAGAGATCATCACCCAGTGCCAGGGCATCGAGGGGCCGGGCCATGCCCAGCGCCAGCACCAGACCGCAGATGATGAAGGGGGCGACCGCGCGCACCACCGCCATGCCGCGTCCCGCCACCGAGCCGATGGACCAGGACCGCAGAGCGTCGAAGGTTTGAGGATCGAGAAGCATGACCGAGGAAGCGATGCCGCCAAGCACTGCCGACAACGCGACGCCGGACAGGACCAGGCGCAACGGTGTTGCACCGTCCCGTCCTTGTGATGCTGCCGCATAGACCAGCAGCGTCACCGAGATTGCGCCGGCAAGCGCGAACCAGAGGTAGCTCTCAATCGCGTGCACGCCGAACATCCCGACAGCGAGCGTCACGAAGAAGGCGGCGCCCGCATTGACCCCCAGGATCCCGGGATCAGCCAGCGGATTGCGCGTTGCAGCCTGGATCAGCGCGCCGGAGACACCGAAAGCAGCCCCACAGAGCAGGGCGAGCAAGGTCCGCGGCAGGCGATAGTCACGGATGATAATGTGTTCGGCAGACGTCGCATCATAGCTGAAGAGCGCATCCACAACGGTTGGCAATGCCACGTGCCGCGCGCCGAGCAACAGGCTGGCGAGGCAAAGGAAAACCAGGGTGGCCGCGGCGAGGCCAAGCAACGCCAGACGCCATGCCCTGGATCGTCTCGCGCCGCCATGGCCGGTGGGCCGGATTTTCACGGGTCGCGTCGGCACCGCGTTACCGGCCGCATCGGCGTGCGCGTGACCTCTGGCATCGGCGATCATACGCGCGCCTGTCCCTTAATCCAGTAGCCGATCGCATCGATCCGCGTCTTGTCAAAACCCAGGCCATCACGAAAATGCTTGCGGCACTCGGAGGCGGCCCGCGCCTCGCCGGCAATGTAGATGTAGCCCGGGCCGTCGGGCAGACGTTCGATCGCCCGTGCAATGCCAGGCAGTTGCGTGTAGCCGCCATGCTCCTCGCCCCTGACATGCGTCTCGTGCCAGGTCACCGAAACATCGCCGACGCTGTCGATCTCCTGTCGATCGGCGGCGGACGGTATTTCGACATGAACGATGGCGCGCTGATCCGTGCCGAGCTCCTCAAGGATCCGACCGACGGCCGGAAGCCCGGTGATATCGGTTACCAGCAGCATCCAGCTCGTATCGTCAGGTGGCTCGAAACGGCCTTCCGGGTTGCAGATGCCGACGATATCGCCAACCTTGGCGCCCATCGCCCAGCTTGCCGCAACGCCGCCTTCGTGGGCGACGAGATCGATCAGCATCTCGCGGCGTTCGGCATCCCAGCGACGGACCGTATAGGGTCGGTTCGGGCAATGCTGCGAGCCATCGGGTCGCCCCCATTTGCCGTCTGCCACCCGAATCGGCAGGGTGACCGGCGTCTCGGGATCCGGCCGCAGGGCAAGCCGCACCCATTCGTCAGGATGACCGGTCGAAATCAGCCGCTCGCCGCCGTCGACGCGAAGGGCGATCCGGATCATCGACGGGGTGAGGCGCAGAACCGTCGTCACTTCGCAGAAGAAGTAATCCTCCACATAGGGGGGATGGTCGTGGTCGTGAGACATCAGCGCTCCTTTCCTGCCCGTTCCGCCGCCTCGGCGAGACGGGGCAGAAATGTCGGAAAACCATAGGGGATGGACAGCACGCTCAAAGCTGACGTCGACCAGACCGAAACCGGATCCTCCAATGCGACGTAGCTGCCGCGCTTGACCGCTTCGAGCGTCCCAAACAACGGCTGGGCTTCGGCAGCGGCGCGCGCGCCCTCGCCGTACCACATGATCAGGATATCAGCATCGAGCATGTCGCTCTGCTCCATGCCCACCTCCACCGATCCCTTGCCGGGATTGTCAGCAGAAAGTGCAACGATACCAGGGGACGCCTTGAGCCCCAGTTCCAAAAGGGCGGCGACGCGCGGGTCATCCGGCAGGTAGGCGACGATGCCGGATCCGCCGACCACATAAGTTCCGAACGTGAATGTCTTGCCGCGCAACGCCGGCCGGCCCGATCCCATCGCCGACAGGGCGGCCTCGGTCTGGTCCATCAGCAATCTGGCCTCCGCACGCTTGCCGAGCGCCTGGCCGACCAGATCGATCTGCTCCTTCCAGTTCGCCGACCAGGGTGCGGATCGATAGACGACCGTCGGCGCGATACCGGAGAGCCGCTCGTAGGCGAGGTCGTCGATGCCGGAATAGATGCCGAGGATCAGATCGGGCCGCAGCGCCGCGATCGCCTCGTAGTCGAGGTCACCTTCAAGGAGGGATGGCCTAGCGCTTCCCAGGCGTTCCTCGTTCCAGGGAAAGATGCCGCTGTCGAAAAAGCGATAGCGCGGCATTCCGACGGGAACCTTGCCGAGCGCGATGACAGCATCCTCGCTGCTCCAGCCGAGGGTCACGATCCGCTCCGGTGCCTTCGGCACAACAGTTGTTCCAAGAGCGTGAACGATGTGCCGCGGAAAGTCGTCTTCGGTGTAAGCGGGCGCCGCGCAGGCAAACAGCGACGCCAGCAGCACCAGCGCTGCTTTTGCTGCGATCGATAGGAACGATCTGGCGGACGCCAACGCGGACGGCTTGCGCCGGAAGCCGCGCGGGCGAACCCGGATCTCCGGCATCGCTGCTACCATTGGAAGCTCAGGTTGGCGTAGATCGACCTTGGCTTGCCGTAGAAGCAGGAATTGTAATTGCTGCAGCCGCTCACATAGGTCTTGTCGAACAGATTTTGCGCCGTGACGTTCAGCTCGAGCCCTTGCAGCTTAGGGTCCTTCTTGCCGAAGTCGTAGGAGATCGCCGCGTCTACGACGGTGTAGGAGGGATACTTGAACGAGTTGGCGTCATTTCCGTAGCCGCTGCTCGAGTGGCGCACGCCGGCGCCGAAACCGAGGCCGCCGAGCGGTCCATCTTCGATCCGATACTTCGCCCAGGCAGAGACATTCACCGGCGGCATGAAGCGGACCTTGTTTCCCTGCGTGCCGTCATCTGCCTTGGAGTAGACCGAGTCGGTATAGGAGGCTGCGGCGATAAGGTCGAGGCTGTCGAACACCGTTGCCTTGCCTTCGATCTCCACGCCCTGGACGTGAATTTCACCCCGTTGCGAAGCCAGGAAGGTCAGGCTGTCGTAGGTCGGCACGTTCTGCTGCTTCAGGTCAAAGGCCGAGAGTGTGATGAGGGCGTCGTAGCCGACCGGCTCATACTTGAGGCCGATTTCCGTCTGCTGGCCGGTCGTCGGCTTGAATGGATTGCTCTGCCCGTCGAAACCGGAATAAGGCATGAACGAGGTGGAATAGCTGACGTAAGGCGCAAGACCGTTGTCGAAGAGATAAATCAGCCCGGCCCGGCCGGTAAACGCGGTGTCCTTCTTCCGGCTTACGCTCGAAGCAAGCATGTCGTTGTCGGTTTGCCACGCCCAGTCATAGCGTCCGCCGAGCGTCAGGATCCAGTTGTCCCACTTGATCTGATCCTGGGCGTAGAGGCCGAGCTGGCTGAGCCTGTTGTCCCAGCGGGCACCGACCGTGGGCTCCCTGTAGGATCCATAGTCCGGGTTGAACACGTTCAGCGTCGTGTTGCCGAAGCCGTAGCGGCCCGTGTAGTCGTTGCGGAACCATTTGTAGTCGGTGCCGATGATGGCCGTATGCTCGATTTCGCCGGTTGAGAACTCCGCCTGCAGGTTGGTGTCGGTGGCAAAAACCTGATTGTCGGAAGAATAGTTGATCGCGTTGCGCCTGATCGTCGTGTAGTCGGTCACGCCGCCTGTCGCGACATAGCCGCCGTTGAAGAAGGTGCGATAGGAATCATCGACGGAGATGTATCTCGCGTTGTGACGGAGCGACCAGACGTCGTTGAAGCGGTGCCTGAAGTCGTAGCCGACGACGGCCTGTTCGCGGTCATAGCCGTTGTAAGCCGGCTCACCGGTAAAGAGGTCGCGATCGATCTTGCCAAACGGCCCGGCCTCCACCGTTCCGATATAGGGAAGCGGCTGATAGTCGGGGACGCCGTTGTCTTTCTGGTAGTGCGACAGGAACGTGAACGACGTGTCCTCGTCCGCAACCAGCGCGAACGACGGAGCGACCGTGAAGCGGTCGTCCTTGGTGTAGTCGATATTGGTATCGGTGCGCGTCGCGACACCGGTCAGCCGGTAGAGCATGCCATCGTCACCGGCCATCGGGCCGGAAAAATCGAACGCACCGTAAGCACGCCCATCGGTACCGGTTCCGGCAACCACTTCGTGGAACGGCTCTGCGGTCGGCCGCTTGCTGACCATGTTGATGATACCGCCGGGATAGTTCTGGCCGTAGAGGACAGAGGAAGGCCCCTTCAACACCTCGACCCGCTCGAGCAGGTAGGGATCGATCTGGGGTGAGCCGCCGAGGTCGCCGATATAGGGCAGATAGGTGCCGTCGAGATAAAGCGGCGTTGGCGAGAAGCCTCGAATTTCAATATTGTCGAAGGCGCGGGTCGAGGCGCTGCTGCCACCGACGTGGACACCGGCCGTATAGTTGACGGCCTCCTTGATCGACTCGGCACCTCGCTTCTTGATTTCATCGGCGGTGATCACCGAAATCGACTGCGGCACCTCGATGAGGGGCGTATCCGTCTTCGTGCCGGTTGCCGACCGGCTGGCGACAATGCCGTCAACCGGCCCCCAGGCATTCTCGCCGCCTTCGACCGTGATTGTCTGCAGGCGCGTCGCGCCATCGACGGACACCGCTTCAGATCCCTGCGCCGGGTTGGTGATCGTCACGCTCTTCGGCCCGGTGAAGCGATAGGTCAGACCGGTATTGGCAAGAAGCGCGCTCAGCGCCGCCTCGGGAGAAAGCTGCCCCTTGATGCCCGCAGTGCTCAACCCGTTTGCAACCGCGCTGTTGTAGAGAACCTGGATCCCGCTTGCGGCACCAAACCGCGTCAGGCCGCGCTCAAGCGAGCCGGCCGGGATCGAATAGGTGACACCTTCCTGGGCGAATGTCGGCGATGGGTTGGTGGCAAGGGCAGCGAGTGCGATCAACGCGGACAGGCGGGCAAGTCTCCACCTGTACCGGAAGTTGCCCTGACCGTGGCGCCTTGCGGCGGTAAACTGCCCCATTCCCATGTCCCCATGCATTCGTCGCCGAACCGTCCAATGACGCGGCCTCTACTGGGGAGAACGATCAGAAATCACGAACCCGAAATTTTTCCGGATTTTTTTAAGGCGGAGCCACTGGCTATCGCATTTTCAGGAAGATCCAGAAGCAATCTGGCGGCAGGAAATGTGGAAAATCAATCTGATAGGCCGCCTCGGCAGTCCTGCAATGCAGGAAGCACGCTAGCGCAGCAGGACAATTCCGCCGACAAGATTGACGGGCCGGACCTGCAGCGTCTCTTCGAGATGGACAAGAATTTCGTCCGGCCGATTGAGGTGGAAGACACCGGATACACGCCGCGCGCGAAGATCGCTCCTGGCGATCATCACCTTGCCCCGGCGATGCCGATTGAGATCGGACACCACATCCGCCAGTGATCTATCCTTGAAGATCAGCAGCCCCTGTCGCCATGCCGCCGCCGTTTCGGCATCTGTGGTCACTTTCTCGCCGAGGCCCTGCTGCGAGTAGCTGATGGCTTCGCCATCCACGAGATAGCTGTCGGCCAGACATTGCACGCTAATCCGCCCCCTCAGGCACTCGACGGAGATATCGTCGTCGCCATGCTTCACCGAAAACGAGGTTCCCATCGCCGTCGTCTTTCCATTGGCGGCAGTGACCACGAACGGCCGTGCCGGATCGGAAACGACGTCGAAGACGGCAGCGCCCGACGTCAACTCGAGATGCCGGGCGGAGGACGAAAAATCGGCGGAAAGCGTCGTCCCGCCATCGAGCGTCATCGTAGATCCGTCTGGAAGCTGAACCGTCCGCTGCTCGCCGATACCGGTGGCGTAGTCTGCAAGCATCGCACCGACGGTGGGCAGAAATCCGAGTTCCGACAGGACGAGACCGGCGCCCGCGACGCTCGCCGCAAGACTTCCGGCCGCCAGAAAGGACCGCCTCGTCAGGACGCCCGCATGTGCCTTCTTGCTTTGACCAAGTGCAGGTCCAAGATTTTTCCATAGCCGGGCGGAAACCTGGAACGCCTCCTCATGGGCGGCGCTGCGCGCACGCCAGGCAAGCAGCGCGTCGGCATCTTCCGTTGTTGCCCCCCCGGATGTGATACGGACGATCCAGGCCGTCGCTTCTCGTTTGAGAGCTTCGAAATCCTCGTCCAACACCCGCTCCCCTCGATAAGACAATTCCCGACCGGGCACTGATTGACCCTGCCTCTACAGCTATCAACGATTGAAAAATGAAAAGCCGAAACGTCAGACCCGATTTATTGTGTCGAGGCGCTCGCTGCAATAGGTGACGGCCTTGCGCACTTCCAGCTCGACGGTGCGCACCGATACGCCGAACTCTGCGGCGATATCCACATGCCGACGCTGCTCGATCCGCGCTGCGACAAGCATTCTGCGCTGCCGATCGGGCAGTTCTTCCATGATCTGCACCAGGCACCGCACTTGGTCCTGGTCTTCGAGCTGCTTGTCCGGGCCAGGGCTTTCGTCGGGTGCAGACAGGAGAAGATCGATATCGTTGGAGGTCAACCGCCGCTTTTGGCCGCGGTCGTGATCGACCGCGAGGGTTCGCGCGATGCGCATCAGATAGGGTACGGGGGCGGCCAAGGCGGCGGCGCCATTGCGGGCGAATTTGATCCAGGCCTCCTGCGCCAGATCCTCCGAATCCGCCTTCGACCGTGTCTTGCCGTCGAGATAGCGCTTGATCCGGCGCTCGTTGCTGGAAAACGCCGTTACGAGTTCGTCGTCGTAACCCGCCATCGCCCGCCCTCACATGTCTGTCGACAATCCATTTTTGCCCCAATAGCGCTTTGGCAATCGGCTGGCAATAGTGGATTAAAAAACTCATGTTAACACGGTGACATCGACGGTGCGTGTTTACCTGGGGCGTTGCGGGACAACGCGGTCATAAAAAACATCCACCCTGGGCCCGGTGGAAATCCGAGTGGTTCATCCGCGAGACGTGGCCCTCTCCAGGACGACAGACAGAAGGACATTCGCCCCAGCGGCAACATCCTCCGGCGAGGCGTATTCGCGCGGATTGTGGCTGATGCCGTCCCGGCAGGGAACAAAGATCATGACCGTTGGTATCTGTCGCGCCAGATGAAAGGCGTCGTGGCCTGCCCCAGACACCATATCATGGGCGCTCACACCCATACGTTGGGCACTCGACCTGACCAGCTTTGCGAGGCTCGGATCGAACCGAACGACGGGCGAGTGCCAACGAGGCTGAACATCCAGCCCTATGGTCGAGTGGGTGGACGCAAGGTCACTGCAGCCACGCATCAACGCATCATGCATGGCGTCCAACTCGGCCTCGTCGGGATGGCGCAGGTCGACCGGCCAAAGGACGAACAAACGGCGCTTGACTCTAGGCAAAAGCGTCCGTAGTAAGTTGTAGGCCTAACCCTACAAGTGGATTTCATGCCTCATTTGCCTCACTCTTCACCCGCAGCCCTGCCGCTGATCGACCTGCCCGGCCCGGATGTCACCGTCCGTCGCCTGCGACATCCCGGTCGCTGGGTCAGCGGCGGCATCGTCCTTCTGCTCCTCGCCGTCATCGTCCGAGCTTTCGCCGTCGGGCAAATCCAGTGGACGGTGGTCGGCCAGTTCCTGACGGCAGGCGTGATCGTCACCGGCTTCGGCTGGACGCTGCTGATTTCGGCCTGCGCGCTTGCGCTCGGCGTCGTCCTTGGCTTCGCATTCGGCATCATGCGACTTTCGGAGAACCCGATTCTGCGCTTTGCCGCCTGGCTCTATGTCTGGGTGTTCCGCGGCACGCCGGTGCTGCTCCAGCTTCTCATCTGGTTCAACATCGCACTGGTATTTCCGCGCCTCTATCTTCCGGGCCTCATCGATGCGCGCATGGTCGACGTCGTCACGCCGTTCGTGGCAGCCGTGCTCGGGCTCGGCGTCAATGAAGGCTCCTATCTCACCGAGGTGGTGCGCGGCGGCATCGGTTCCGTCGACCGCGGCCAGAAGGAGGCAGCCCACACGCTGGGCATGACGCCGGGCCAGACCATGCGACGCATCATCCTGCCTCAGACGGTGCGCCTGATCCTGCCGGTGCTCGGCAACAGCGCCATCGGCATGCTGAAATTCTCCTCGCTGGCCGCCACCATCGCCATGGGCGAAATGCTGAACGCCGCGCAGCGCATCTACTTCATCAACGGCGCCGTCATCGAACTCCTGTTCGTCTGCGCCGTCTGGTACCTGGCGGGAACCACCGTCCTTTCCATTGGCCAATATTATCTCGAACGTCACTTCGGCCGCGATGCCGCCACCGCCACCAGCGATCGCCGCGGGTTCTGGGCCTGGGCGCGGCGGCCCGCCGCAAGGGGGGAAGCATGAGCCTCGCAGTCAAGGCGGTCGGTATCCGCAAGAGTTTTGGCAGCCACGAGGTCCTGAAGGGACTGGATCTTGAAGTCGCCTATGGCGAGGTGCTCTGCATCCTCGGGCCTTCAGGCAGCGGCAAGAGCACATTCCTGCGTTGCATCAACCATCTGGAAACGCCCAACGGCGGCTATGTCTGGGTCGACGGCGCGATCATGGGTTATGAACTCAACCGCGGCGCCCTTCAGGAACTGCCGGTCAAGCGGTTGCGCGCCCAGCAGAGCCAGCTCGGCATGGTGTTCCAGCATTTCAATCTGTTCGCACACCGAACGGTGCTCGGCAACGTCATCGAGGGGCCGATGGTCGTGCGGGGTCTCAGCCGCGACGAGGCCGAAGCCCGTGCCATGGGCCTGCTCGAGCAGGTTGGCATGGCCGCGAAGGCGTCCAGCTATCCCTCGCAGCTTTCCGGCGGCCAGAAGCAGCGCGTCGCGATTGCCAGGGCACTGGCGATGGAACCGCGCGTCATGCTGTTCGACGAACCGACCAGCGCCCTCGACCCGGAACTCGTCGGCGAGGTGCTGGAGGTGATGCGCAATCTGGCGCGCGGCGGCACGACCATGATCGTCGTCACGCACGAGATCGGCTTTGCCCGCGAAGTCGCCGACCGCGTCGTGGTGATGATCGACGGCGAGATCCGCGAAATGGGCGCGCCCCAGCAGGTTCTGAGCGACCCTGGCGACCCGCGCGTGCGCACTTTCCTCAGCCGTGTGCTGGCCTGATCAACAAAGTTCAAAAAAGGGAGAACGGAAATGAAACAACTGCTGCCGATGGTCCTGGGGCTCGCCTCAGCCACATTCATCAGCCTAGCATCCGGCGTGGCCGCCCATGCCGCCGACGAAAAACTCGCGGCCGCCCTGCCGGAAGCTGTTCGCTCGGCCGGCAAGCTGAACTTCACCATCAGCCTCGCCTATCCGCCGATGGAATACAGCGACGCCGGCTCGACCGAGCTCAAGGGCTTCGACATCGATCTTGCCAAGGCGATCGCCGAGCGCCTTGGCCTGACGGCGGAATTCCAGAACGTCGAGTTCCCGCAGCTCATCCCGCAGGTCGTCACCGGCCGCTCGGATATGATCATCACCGCCTTTTCCGACAAGGTCGAGCGCCAGACCCAGCTCGACTTCATCGATTATTTCAAGACCGGCAACGTCTTCTACTCCAGCGTTGACCATCAGGGCGAGATCAAGACCGAGGCCGACCTCTGCGGCAAGACCGTCGCTGTCGCGACGGGCACGAGCTGGGTCACCTGGGCGGAAGAGCTTGGAAAGTCGATCTGCCCGGCCGACAAGCTGATCACCGTCATTCAGATCCCGACCCAGGCCGAACACATCATGCAGATCCGCCAGGGCCGTGCCCAGGCCTCGGTCATCGGGCTCGAGGGACTTCTCGACCTGATCAAGCAGGAGCCGGGCAAGTTCTACCAGATCGGCGACGTCGGAGAAATCAACCACTACGGCATCGCCTTCGCCAAGGCGAATGGTGAGTTGCGCGATGCGGTGCATGCAACGCTCAATGTGCTGAAGGCCGATGGCACTTATGCACAGATCCTCGACCGCCACGGCTTGAAAGAGGCGGGCGTCGAGGAGTTCAAGATAAACGGAGCCACGAAGTAACCACTTGCCGGAGCCTGCCTTGACCCATCCTTCCACGCCAGACGCCAACGCAACCACCGAAAGCCCGGATGACCGGCTGTCACGCTTTCGCCTCGATTCCTTTTCGAACGAACAGCTCTACCGGCAGCTCTACCGGGCCTTGCGCGCCGCCATTCTGAGCGGTGACTTTTCCGAGGGGGAAGCCATCCCCTCGGAGAATCAGCTGCGCGATCAGTTCGGCATTGCCAGGACCACCGTCCGCAACGCGATGGCGCTCCTGGTGTCGGAAGGATTGGTTCAGCAGGTGCGCGGCCGGGGCACCATCGTCTCGCACCGGCCGATCAGCCACAACATCTGGAACTTCGGCAGCTTCACGGAGTTGGCCCGGCGCCAGGGCCAGCGCCCGGTGACACGGGTGCTGGAGCACCGGGTGGAAAACGGCGAACTCCTCCTGGTGCGTGCGCGAGGTCTGGCAAACGGCGAGACGATCAGTTGGTTGAACGTCGATACGTCGCAGCTCGACCTTGCTCTCTACCCCGGCATCGATGCCTACGATTTCGGCGCGCAATCCCTCTACGAGGTGCTGCGCCGCGACTACGATCGCCATCCCCTTCGCTCGGAACTGCTGCTCACCGTCGTGCCGCCGTCCGATCGTCTTCGGGAGGTCTTTGCCCCGGCGCCTTCCGTGCCGGGCTATCTTTGCGCCAGCGGGGACGTGCTCGATGCCGACGACCAATTGGTCGAACGCACGTCGATCGTCTACTCGCCGGCCGTCCAGATGAAATTCGCAACGCGCTGGGGGCGCGACACCGCGCCCGCATGACAGCGGCGCGACCCAGGAGAACTGACATGAGCCGTTTTGGCGAGACTTTCACAACCCCGAAACCCATCCTCGGCATGTTGCACCTGACCGGCGACGGACCTGCCGCAAAATGCGCGCAGGCCGAAGAAGAGGCCCGCATCATGGCCGGCGAAGGTGTCGACGGGCTGGTGGTCGAAAACTACTTTGGCGATGCCGACGATGTCGAGCGCGTGCTCGAGCGACTGTGCGCGCTCGTCCTCGGCGCGCGGATTGGCGTCAACGTGCTGCGCGACGACGCGCGGGCCTTTGCCCTTGCCGGACGCTTTCCCGTCTCTTTCATTCAAGTGGATTCCGTCGCTGGCCATCTGCCGCCCGAAAGCGATGCCTCGTTTGCGGCTGACCTTGCGGGGCGACGGGCCGGTGTGTCGGCGTTGCTGCTCGGTGGCGTACGGTTCAAGTATCAACCGGTTCTCTCGGGGCGATCTGAAGAAGACGACGTCCGTCTGGGTGCGGCACGCTGTGACGGCCTTGTGGTGACGTCGGATGCCACCGGCCAGCCGACGGACATGGACAAGGTCGCGCGCTTCCGTGCGGCAACCGGTGGAACCGTGCCGCTGCTCATCGGCGCTGGCCTCACTGAAGCGAATGCGGTCGAGCAACTCGCGTATGCTGACGGCGCCGTTGTCGGAAGCTGGTTCAAGCACGATCACAAGGATACCGGCAGGGTCGAGGCCGGCCATGTCGCGCGGCTGATGCGCGCTGTGCGCACCGCACGGAGTGCAGCATGAGCACCGACACTGTTTGGGCAAGCCCGGTCACATCCGAGAACTTTGCCCGCTACGGCAAGGTCTATGACCTCGTAGACGATCAGGACCGTGAGGTGATCTGGACGACAGGCGACGGATGGCGTGATGGGTTCACCCGTGTCCCGCTGGTAGAAGGTTCGCCCCGCCTCGGCATCACGCGCGCGCCGGGAGCGCCCTGGTCTTGCTCGGCGATGGAACGGCATCTGCTGACCGAAGAGGCGATCTTCTGCGCCGGCGAAGCGATCGTTCTTGCGGTGGCGCCAGCGTCGACGGCCAATGCCCCTGTTGCCGCCGACATCGAGGCATTCGTCATCACGCCGGGCAAGGCGGTGGTGATGCATCGGGGCGTCTGGCACGATGCCTGCCGGGGCGCATCCGGCCCGACGCCCTATTACTGGATGGCGGTCTGCGGCCTGGGCGAGAGCCCCTGGGTGCCGGTCGAGGGAGGTTCGCGCCGGGTACAGATCATGCAAGGGCAACCCGAATGACGGCCTTCTTCATCGGCGATGTCGCGCTCGACGAATACTACACTGCCGACCGCTGGCCCGGCCGGGCAGACAAGGGCATGGTCCGCGAATTGCCGGCAGAAATCGGCGGTTCCATTGCCAACGCCGCCGTCGTGCACGCGGCGCTCGGAGGCGACACCCAGTTCATTTCCCTGCTAAACGATAGCCCGCTGTCGCGCCGGCTGATCGATGACCTCAGGGAGAATGGCGTCGCCGCCGATCATATGCTGATCGATCGGACCGTCGCGGAATCGCGCAATCTCATCTTCCTCATCGATGGTGAGCACGTCGTTTTGACAGTGGAGATGGGAGAGCAACCGATGTGGCTCTCGCCGGCAACGCTTGCTGCCCTGCGCCAGCCGGGCTTCCTCTACACCACACTTTATCGCGTGCGCCGGCTCCATGCCCAGACGGGCGGAGGCGCCCTCAAGCAGGCCGATCTGGTTGCCGATCTCAGGCGCCACGACCGCCGCGCAATCTTCGATCTCGATGTCGGCGGCTGCACGTCAGAAGATCTGCCCTATCTCAAAGGCGCTGCCGTCGTCATCTTCAACCAGGTCGGCTTCCGCGCCGCCTTCGGCCATGATGACCTCTCCCGCATCGCTGGCTGGATACGGGATCACGAGATCGGTTGGGTGGTGCGCACTCTGGCCGCTGAAGGTGCTGAGGCACACAACGGCGAGACGCGCCTGCAAGCAGCCGGCTATCCGGTCGATGTCGTCGATGTGACCGGCGCTGGGGATACCTTCGGCGGAGCGTTGACATGGTGTCTGGCCCAGGGCCAGCCTTTTGCCGAGGCATTGGATTTTTCCATCGCCGCCGCCTCCCGCTCAGTCACGATCCACGGTCCGCGTGGCGGCAAGGCCGGCGCGGAAGCAATTCGCGCGTGGCGTGAAGAAATGCGCGCGCCTTAGAGGGCACGAATACCAGCTATGGAAACGTAAAGCGGCACTCCCAATGCGCGCCAAGCGATTCTGAAAGATCGCGACGCGCTTTGGTCCGCGGAAGTTGTGGCGTGCCAGACATTCGGTTCGCTGGTGATCTTTTTCACCTCCAGCGCTGAAGATGGAAGGCTCGTCGGACGCGGGCAATCGCATCCGCCACTCTTCAACTTCCCCACTCGATACGCTGCCAATAGCCGGATGGTCGGATGAAATCCAAGGGGCCAAAATTGGGTGAGCATTACCCCGCCAGAGGTGCCAACATGCCATGCTTAAACACCGTGACGGCTAGCTTTTGCTACAGCTGAACGATCTTTTTGCACTGTTCAACCGACTTGACGTGCAATTGTGAATATCGCTGCGCACCTCATCAATGAGAGCCTGACGTAACCGCCAAGCCGAACGCTTTGATGGCGCGACCTCTTCGATAGATCGCCTGCTGCGAGATGAAGGCAATTCGAAAGTGTAACGGTCACGCGCAACACCACCAAGTTCGATCCAGAATTGGTCGTAGTCCGCCATCCATCTTTTTCCGCTCCGGATGTCGAAACTAACGTGACCCACATTGGAAACCGCCAGGATGCTTTTGGCAGCGAAAGATACTTTGAATTGGTATACTGCGTGGATCAAAAGGTCTTTTGGTCTTAGTCCGAAAAGATCTCGTGTTACTTGAATTGTAAATGCTTTTCCGTACTGTTTGGGGCAACCCTGCAGTCCTCCCACCCAGAGGAAGACTGGACCTGCGTCCACAATCTTTCCGATAGTGAAGCTGAGCGTGGCAACGGTGATTCCGCCGTCCACTGTAAGCAATCGACAACTCAACTCACCTTCCTTCGCAAGCCACCTGGAACTCCGCTCCAATCTGAGTTCATATCGAGTGCCAGTTCGCCCCACGGGTGCCGAAAGGATGAGCCCAACGTCTGTCAGCAACGCTCGGACATCTTCCGGTCCGAGCGTATCAAGGAGGACGTCGTAATGAGAGGCAAGCAGTCGCGAGCGTTGCGCAGGTCGGAGCCGATTCAGCAAAAATCTGCGTGCAGGCTTGGTTGCCAAATCGAACGGTATAGTCTCCACGAGAGATTGCTCGCCGAGCACATGGAGTTTTTCAAGCCAGCGCAGCGTGCTCACAGGCGATCGGAGAATGCCCAACCACAGACGACGCTTCTCTCTGAGAGTGGATGGGCCCAAGCGGCCGAAGTACGACCGTACCAACGACAATTTGGTGCGGGTATGTACCGAAGAACCAAGCAAACTCGTCGTCGCTAAGGTCTTCCCCAATGCACTGTTTTGGCCTCGCTCACGATAGAGCACACGATGATCCTTACAAGAATGGATGCGTTGAGGTTTTAAGCAGAACAGTCAAGGACGCGTCGGCATAGTGTGGAGAATTGCCAAAGGATTGAGGACGTTGAGCTGCAGACTGAGCCATCCGAACCCTCATACGGCCCGCCGGATGGCCCCTCGGATCAGGGAGATTTGCGAGACACGCGTCCGCTAAGGATATCGACGTGTTCTCATATCCACCTGCGCCGTGACGGTTGGTTACCTGCCGAGGAGTTCACCTGCGCGATCCGTCAACGCCGAACGACAAAAAGCCCGCCGACGTTATGGTCTGGCGGGCTATTTTTATGATTTGGTTGCGGGGGCAGGATTTGAACCTGCGGCC
>NZ_JABWDU010000019.1 GCF_013371465.1 Ensifer oleiphilus
GAAAAGCTGCGCTTCGCTATCCGCGAAGGCGGCCGTACCGTCGGCGCCGGCATCGTCGCTTCGATCGTCGAGTAATCTCCGGATTATTTCGGTTCAGAAAGTCCCGCCGGAAACGGCGGGGCTTTCGTCGTTTTGAATAAGGCGCTTGGGCGAGCCGTCGGGCAGGGGGTGGTCCGCCTTATCCTTGCAACTCCATGGGAGGGGAGGAGTAAGGCGTTCAAGGACATCTGGCTGCGCGTTCCTGCCCCGAGCGCGTGCGACGCTTTCGCCACCAGTGCGACCGACAACCCTCTCAATGCGTCGTAATGCGGCCGTTGAGCCAGCGCGACTCCCGCTTCTGTGGCGCGCACATAGCGCGCAACGGAGGGCGCGGCGCGGGGTGAAAAGGCACGTCACGGGCTGTTGCGGTTTTTGCCACAAGAATTTGAATCTTTTCCGTCAAAGACGCTTGTCATCGCCCGATAAACTGAATAATAAGCCGCTGACTTGATGCACTGACCGGTTCGAGAATGACCGGACGGAGCGACTAGGGGTATAGCTCAGTTGGTAGAGCGGCGGTCTCCAAAACCGCAGGTCGTCGGTTCAAGCCCGGCTGCCCCTGCCATTGCCTTCGCCTTTGCAAGCGGCTTAAAGCCGGGTAGGGCGGATGGAGGTCGGATACGCCGACCATCGAAATTCACAGAAAAGACCGAATACCTCTTGTGATTTATGGAATCGGTCTTTATGTAGGGTCCAAACAGACACGCGGTGCGTGGGGCTGAATCATCGGCTTTACGCGCCGTAATGGTGTGAGCATTACATGGCATCCAAAACGAATCCGTTTACGTTTCTGCAGCAGGTTCGCTCAGAGGCGTCGAAAGTAACTTGGCCATCCAGGCGCGAGACGATGATCTCGACGCTGATGGTATTTGTGATGGTCTTTTTTGCCGCTGCCTTCTTCTTTGCTGCGGACCAGTTGATGGGTTGGCTGATTGGCCTAGTCCTCAACGCTGGCGCTTGATTGGGTGGAGGGTAGTATGGCTGCACGCTGGTATATTGTTCACGCCTATTCGAATTTCGAAAAGAAGGTGGCTGAATCGATCGAGGAGAAGGCCAAGCAAAAGGGTCTTTCGCACCTGTTCGAAAAGATCCTCGTTCCGACCGAAAAGGTTGTCGAGGTTCGTCGCGGTCGTAAGGTTGATGCCGAGCGCAAGTTTTTCCCGGGTTACGTCCTGGTGCGCGCCAACCTGACGGACGAGGCTTATCACCTCATCAAGAATACGCCGAAGGTCACCGGCTTTCTCGGGACCGACAGCAAGCCTGTTCCGATCCCGGACCATGAAGCCGATCGTATCCTTGGCCAGGTCCAGGATGGTGTCGAGCGTCCGAAGCCGTCCGTCTCGTTCGAGATCGGCGAGCAGGTTCGCGTCTCGGATGGTCCGTTCGCCTCGTTCAACGGCATCGTTCAGGATGTCGACGAGGAGCGGTCGCGCCTGAAGGTCGAGGTGTCGATTTTCGGCCGTGCGACCCCTGTCGAACTGGAATACGGCCAGGTCGAGAAGGTCTGAGAAGATCAAGAGAGATTGGGCAAGTCGTTTAGGCCTGCCCTGGCGGAGAAATCCGCATGCGCGTGGAAGGATGTCGGCCTTAGCCAGGTCGAAGGGTCCGCACCACGCAACCGCAGCCGCCGATCCCAGATCGGCAGAATGCCGGGAAGCCGGCGTAATAGTTCCTCGTTTCGATACGTCGCAATGAGGCAATGAGAGGCAGAGAGAAATGGCTAAGAAAGTTGCAGGCCAGCTCAAGCTGCAGGTGAAGGCAGGGTCGGCCAATCCGTCCCCGCCGATCGGTCCTGCACTCGGTCAGCGTGGCATTAACATCATGGAATTCTGCAAGGCGTTCAACGCCGCCACGCAGGAAATGGAAAAGGGTATGCCGATCCCGGTCGTCATCACCTATTACCAGGACAAGTCGTTCACCTTCGTCATGAAGCAGCCGCCGGTCAGCTACTTCCTGAAGAAGGAATCGAAGATCACCTCCGGTTCGAAGACCCCAGGTAAGGCCAAGGCTGGCTCGATCACCAAGGCTCAGATCCGCACGATCGCAGAGGCCAAGATGAAGGACCTCAACGCGGCCGATATCGAAGGCGCAATGGCAATGGTCGAGGGCTCTGCCCGCTCCATGGGCCTGGAAGTGGCGGGCTAAGACCATGGCGAAGATTGCAAAGCGTGTACAGAAGTCCCGCGAGGGCATCGACCCGACGAAGATCTACGGCCTCACCGAAGCCGTTTCGCTGGTCAAGGAACGTGCAACTGCCAAGTTCGACGAGACTGTTGAAGTCGCGATGAACCTGGGTGTTGACCCGCGCCACGCCGACCAGATGGTCCGCGGCGTCGTCAACCTGCCGAACGGCACGGGCCGCACGGTTCGCGTTGCCGTGTTCGCACGGGGTGCCAAGGCTGACGAAGCCAAGGCTGCCGGTGCAGACATCGTCGGCGCAGAAGAGCTCGTCGAAATCGTCCAGGGCGGCAAGATCGACTTCGATCGTTGCATCGCGACCCCGGACATGATGCCGCTCGTCGGTCGTCTCGGTAAGGTTCTCGGCCCGCGCGGCATGATGCCGAACCCGAAGGTCGGAACGGTCACCATGGACGTTGCCGGTGCTGTCAAGGCATCCAAGGGCGGCGCTGTCGAGTTCCGCGTCGAGAAGGCTGGTATCATCCACGCCGGTATCGGCAAGGCTTCGTTCGACGCCAAGGCTCTGGAAGAAAATATCCGCGCCTTCGCTGACGCCGTTGTCAAGGCAAAGCCGGCTGGCGCCAAGGGCAATTACGTCAAGCGCGTAGCTATTTCGTCGACCATGGGCCCGGGCCTGAAGATCGACCCGGCAACGCTCAGCGTCGCCTAAAGAAATTCGGGCTTCGGCCCGAGCATGAATTTCCGGCCCTCCGGGGCCGGAAATCCGGATTTCGATCCGGAACTCCTGTCCGAGATTGCGGGTGGTTTTACCTTAATCACTTCGGCCTGCATGAGACGGGTAAGATCTGAATTTCACAATGACGCCGGAGGCGTCGAAATTCGGTTCGAGCCTCGCTTGCCTTGTGTCAGACCCGGCTTTCCGGGAACGCCAAGGGACAGGATCCTCAAGCGTTGCTCGGGATCTTCGTAAGATGATCCCTGGTGACAAAGGCAAACCCGGCGGGGCTGCATCATTGCAACCCTGCCTACTGGAGACAGACAGTGGAAAGAGCGGAAAAACGCGAATTCGTCACGGAGCTGAACGAAGTCTTCAAGGCTTCCGGTTCGGTTGTCGTGGCCCACTATGCTGGTGTCACAGTTGCGCAGATGAACGACTTCCGTTCGAAGATGCGCGCTGCTGGCGGCACCGTCAAAGTCGCGAAAAACCGCCTGGCCAAGATCGCTCTTCAGGGCACCGAGTCGGAAGGGATGACAGATCTCTTCAAGGGTCAGACGCTGATCGCATTCAGCCAAGACCCGATCACGGCTCCTAAGGTCGTCATGGATTTCGCCAAGACCAACGACAAGCTCGTTGTCCTCGGTGGCTCCATGGGAACAACCACGCTCACCGCCGAAGCAGTCAAGTCGCTCGCGACCCTGCCTTCGCTGGACGAGCTGCGCGCAAAGCTGCTGGGCCTTCTCAATGCCCCGGCAACCCGCGTTGCTACGGTTGTTGCAGCACCGGCAAGCCAGCTTGCCCGCGTGTTCGCCGCCTATGCCAAGAAGGACGAAGCCGCCTAAGGCGGATTTTCGCTGTTGTATTTAAAACCAGTTCGAACCGAACAAAAGGAAAAGTAAAATGGCTGATCTCGCAAAGATCGTTGAAGACCTCTCCTCGCTGACCGTCCTGGAAGCTGCTGAGCTTTCCAAGCTGCTCGAAGAGAAGTGGGGCGTTTCTGCAGCTGCTCCTGTAGCCGTTGCTGCTGCTGGCGGCGCTGCTGCTGCTCCGGTCGAAGAAGAAAAGACCGAATTTGACGTTATCCTCGTTGACGCTGGCGCCAACAAGATCAACGTCATCAAGGAAGTCCGCGCCATCACCGGTCTCGGCCTCAAGGAAGCCAAGGACCTGGTCGAAGGCGCTCCGAAGGCAGTCAAGGAAGCAGTTTCGAAGGCTGAAGCTGCTGACCTCAAGAAGAAGCTCGAAGAAGCTGGCGCCAAGGTTGACGTCAAGTAATTCGGCATTTTGCAAGGGGAGGTGGTCGTTTCGGCCGCCTCTCTTTGACCGTTTTTAGAACATATTACCCAAAAGCCTGTCTCAAAACGGCTTTTGGGTAATGGGTTCTTCAAGAGGATGGTCTCGAACGGAAATCGGCACAGCAATCCGCGCTGCGTGTTTTCCGCAAGTTAGACGAGATTGAACTACTCATTGATTGACGGGGTCGACTGGCCATCGGTTCCCGTCCGTTGCAGGCCCGGATGCAAGATTGACAAGGAGCGACGATGGCTCAGACCCTTTCGTTTAACGGTCGCAGGCGCGTACGCAAGTTTTTTGGTAAAATTCCAGAAGTCGCAGAAATGCCGAACCTCATCGAGGTTCAGAAGGCATCCTACGACCAATTTCTTATGGTTGAAGAGCCCAAGGGCGGACGCCCTGATGAGGGCCTTCAGGCCGTTTTCAAATCGGTTTTCCCGATCAAGGATTTCTCCGGCGCTTCGATGCTCGAGTTCGTTTCCTACGAATTCGAACAGCCGAAGTTCGACGTCGAAGAATGCCGTCAGCGCGATCTGACCTATGCTGCGCCGCTGAAGGTGACGCTGCGTCTGATCGTGTTCGATATTGACGAGGATACCGGCGCGAAGTCGATCAAGGACATCAAGGAACAGAACGTCTACATGGGCGACATGCCGCTCATGACCGACAATGGTACCTTCATCGTCAACGGCACTGAGCGCGTTATCGTTTCGCAGATGCACCGCTCTCCGGGCGTGTTCTTCGATCATGACAAGGGCAAGAGCCATTCTTCCGGCAAGCTGCTCTTCGCTGCTCGCGTGATCCCGTATCGCGGTTCCTGGCTCGACATCGAGTTCGACGCGAAGGACATCGTCCACGCCCGTATCGACCGTCGCCGCAAGATCCCCGTGTCCTCGCTCTTGATGGCGCTTGGCATGGACGGCGAGGAAATCCTCGACACCTTCTACACGAAGTCGCTTTACCAGCGCGACGGCGCAGGCTGGCGCGTGCCATTCCAGCCGGATGCGCTGAAGGGCCAGAAGGCGATCACAGAGATGGTCGACGCCGACACCGGCGAAGTGGTCGTCGAAGCCGGCAAGAAGCTGACGCCGCGTTTGCTGCGCCAGTTGCAGGACAAGGGCCTGAAGGCCCTCAAGGCGACCGATGACGACCTCTATGGCAACTACCTTGCCGAAGACATCGTCAACTTCGCAACCGGTGAAATCTACCTCGAAGCAGGCGACGAGATCGACGAGAAGACGCTTCCCGTCATCCTGTCGGCAGGCTTCGACGAAATCCCGGTTCTCGACATCGACCACATCAATGTCGGCGCCTACATCCGCAACACGCTGACCGTAGACAAGAACGAGAACCGTCAGGACGCTCTGTTCGATATCTACCGCGTGATGCGTCCGGGCGAACCGCCGACCATGGATTCCGCGGAAGCCATGTTCAACACGCTGTTCTTCGATGCCGAGCGTTACGATCTCTCGGCCGTCGGCCGCGTGAAGATGAACATGCGCCTCGACCTCGAAGTCGCCGACACCGTTCGTATCCTGCGCAAGGAAGACATCCTGGCTGTGGTCAAGATGCTGGTCGAACTGCGTGACGGCAAGGGCGAAATCGACGACATCGACAACCTCGGCAACCGCCGTGTTCGTTCGGTCGGCGAGCTCATGGAAAACCAGTACCGCCTCGGTCTGCTCCGCATGGAGCGCGCGATCAAGGAACGCATGTCGTCGATCGAAATCGACACCGTCATGCCGCAGGACCTGATCAACGCCAAGCCGGCTGCCGCAGCCGTCCGCGAATTCTTCGGCTCGTCGCAGCTGTCGCAGTTCATGGACCAAGTGAACCCGCTTTCGGAAATCACCCACAAGCGCCGTCTTTCGGCACTTGGCCCGGGTGGTCTGACCCGCGAGCGCGCAGGCTTCGAAGTCCGCGACGTTCACCCGACCCACTACGGTCGTATCTGCCCGATTGAAACGCCGGAAGGCCCGAACATCGGTCTGATCAACTCGCTTGCAACCTTTGCCCGCGTCAACAAGTACGGCTTCATCGAAAGCCCGTACCGCAAGATCGTTGACGGCAAGGTGACGAACGACGTCGTCTATCTCTCGGCGATGGAAGAAGCGAAGTACCACGTCGCCCAGGCAAACTCGGTTCTCGAGAGCGATGGTTCGTTCTCGGAAGAATTCGTCGTTTGCCGCCACTCCGGCGAAGTTATGCTGGCACCGCGCGACAACATCAACCTGATGGACGTTTCGCCGAAGCAGCTCGTTTCGGTCGCAGCGGCGCTCATCCCGTTCCTCGAGAACGACGACGCCAACCGCGCACTGATGGGCTCGAACATGCAGCGTCAGGCGGTGCCTCTGCTGCGCGCCGAAGCTCCGTTCGTCGGTACCGGCATGGAACCGGTCGTTGCCCGCGACTCCGGCGCTGCTATTGCGGCCCGTCGTGGCGGTGTCGTCGACCAGGTCGATGCGACGCGTATCGTTATCCGCGCCACCGAGGACCTCGATCCGTCGAAGTCAGGCGTCGATATCTACCGTCTGCAGAAGTTCCAGCGTTCCAACCAGAACACCTGCGTCAACCAGCGCCCGCTGGTCACCGTCGGTGACATCCTGAACAAGGGCGACATCATCGCTGACGGTCCGTCGACCGATCTCGGCGATCTGGCGCTCGGCCGCAACGCGCTCGTCGCGTTCATGCCGTGGAACGGCTACAACTACGAAGACTCGATCCTGCTCTCCGAGCGTATCGTGCGCGACGACGTGTTCACGTCCATCCACATCGAAGAATTCGAAGTGATGGCACGCGACACCAAGCTTGGCCCGGAAGAAATTACCCGCGACATTCCGAACGTTTCGGAAGAAGCGCTGCGTAATCTCGACGAAGCCGGCATCGTCTACATCGGTGCGGAAGTTCAGCCGGGCGATATCCTCGTCGGCAAGATCACGCCGAAGGGCGAAAGCCCGATGACGCCGGAAGAAAAGCTTCTGCGCGCCATCTTCGGTGAAAAGGCTTCCGACGTCCGCGACACCTCCATGCGCATGCCTCCGGGCACGTTCGGCACCGTCGTCGAAGTTCGCGTCTTCAATCGCCATGGCGTTGAGAAGGACGAGCGCGCGATGGCGATCGAGCGCGAGGAAATCGAACGTCTGGCCAAGGACCGCGACGACGAACAGGCGATCCTCGATCGCAACGTCTACGCACGTCTCGTCGACATGCTGCGCGGCCACACCGCGGTTGCAGGTCCGAAGGGCTTCAAGAAGGGCACTGAGCTGTCCAACCTCGTCGTCAGCGAATATCCCCGCTCGCAGTGGTGGATGTTTGCCATCGAAGACGAAAAGGCTCAGGGCGAGATCGAAGCGCTTCGCGCCCAGTACGACGAATCCAAGTCGCGCCTTGAACAGCGCTTCATGGACAAGGTCGAAAAGGTCCAGCGCGGCGACGAAATGCCTCCGGGCGTCATGAAGATGGTCAAGGTCTTCGTCGCTGTTAAGCGCAAGATCCAGCCGGGCGACAAGATGGCCGGCCGTCACGGCAACAAGGGTGTCGTGTCGCGTATCGTGCCGATCGAAGACATGCCGTTCCTGGAAGATGGTACGCACGTCGACGTCGTTCTGAACCCGCTCGGCGTGCCTTCGCGCATGAACGTCGGCCAGATCCTCGAAACCCATCTTGGCTGGGCTTGCGCCGGCATGGGCAAGAAGATCGGTGCGATGCTCGATGCCTATAAGGCAGGTGCCGATATCCAGCCGCTGCGCGACACCATCGACAGCGTCATCGGGTCGGGCCCGAAGGGTGAGCCGATCAAGCAGTACGACGACGCGTCGATCGTACGGCTTGCCGAGCAGACCCGTCGTGGCGTTTCGATCGCAACGCCGGTCTTCGACGGAGCTGTCGAAGCCGACGTCAACGAGATGCTGGAGCAGGCGGGCCTCAAGGTCAGCGGCCAGTCGACGCTGTATGATGGCCGTACCGGCGATCAGTTCGACCGTCAGGTGACTGTTGGCTACATCTACATGCTGAAGCTGAACCACCTTGTCGACGACAAGATCCACGCCCGTTCGATCGGTCCTTACTCGCTCGTTACCCAGCAGCCGCTGGGCGGCAAGGCGCAGTTCGGCGGTCAGCGCTTCGGGGAAATGGAAGTCTGGGCGCTCGAAGCCTACGGCGCCGCCTACACCCTGCAGGAAATGCTGACGGTGAAGTCGGACGACGTGGCCGGCCGTACGAAGGTCTACGAAGCGATCGTCCGTGGCGACGATACCTTCGAAGCGGGCATTCCTGAGAGCTTCAACGTTCTCGTCAAGGAAATGCGCTCGCTTGGCCTCTCGGTCGAACTCGAGAACACCAAGGTCGACGAACTCGGTGCAGGTCAGCTGCCTGACGCAGCCGAATAAGAAACATCAAGGTGCGTGCCGCGTCGCGGCGCGCACCGCTTCCTCCGCAAGGCTTCATTGGCAAGCGAGAGGAACGGGGCCGCATCAGATGCGGTTTTAGCTGTTTATGGGGTAGGGGCCGGCGCCCGGGATTTGTCGGCACCCCGCCAAGCTCAGGGCGTTAAGCCCGTAAAGGAGACAGGCATGAACCAAGAGGTCATGAATCTTTTCAATCCGCAGGTGCCTGCACAGACTTTCGATTCCATCCGGATTTCGATCGCCTCGCCGGAGAAGATTCTTTCCTGGTCTTACGGTGAGATCAAGAAGCCGGAGACGATCAACTACCGCACGTTCAAGCCGGAACGCGATGGTCTCTTCTGCGCTCGTATCTTCGGTCCGATCAAGGATTACGAATGCCTGTGCGGCAAGTACAAGCGCATGAAGTACAAGGGCATCATTTGCGAAAAGTGCGGCGTCGAAGTAACGCTGTCGCGCGTTCGCCGTGAGCGCATGGGCCACATCGAGCTCGCCGCTCCCGTTGCCCACATCTGGTTCCTGAAGTCGCTGCCATCACGCATTTCGACGCTGCTCGACATGACGCTGAAGGATGTCGAGCGTGTTCTGTACTTCGAAAACTACATCGTCACCGAGCCTGGTCTGACGTCGCTGAAGGAAAATCAGCTCCTCAGCGAAGAAGACTACATGCTCGCCGTCGATGAGTTCGGCGAAGATCAGTTCACCGCGATGATCGGTGCTGAAGCGATCTATGAAATGCTCGCTTCGATGAACCTCGAAAAGATCGCTGGCGATCTGCGTTCGGACCTGGCCGAGACCACCTCGGATCTGAAGCAGAAGAAGCTGATGAAGCGCCTGAAGATCGTCGAGAACTTCATGGATTCCGGCAATCGTCCGGAATGGATGATCATGAAGGTCGTCCCGGTGATCCCGCCGGACCTGCGTCCGCTCGTGCCGCTCGACGGTGGCCGTTTCGCGACGTCGGATCTGAACGATCTCTATCGCCGCGTGATCAACCGTAACAACCGTCTGAAGCGTCTGATCGAGCTTCGCGCACCGGGCATCATCATCCGCAACGAAAAGCGCATGCTGCAGGAATCCGTGGATGCGCTGTTCGACAACGGCCGCCGCGGCCGCGTCATCACCGGCGCAAACAAGCGTCCGCTGAAGTCGCTGTCCGACATGCTCAAGGGCAAGCAGGGCCGCTTCCGTCAGAACCTGCTCGGCAAGCGCGTCGACTATTCCGGCCGCTCGGTTATCGTGACCGGTCCGGAACTGAAGCTGCACCAGTGCGGTCTTCCCAAGAAGATGGCGCTCGAGCTGTTCAAGCCGTTCATCTATGCCCGTCTCGACGCCAAGGGTTACTCCTCGACCGTCAAGCAGGCCAAGAAGCTCGTTGAAAAGGAAAAGCCGGAAGTCTGGGATATCCTCGACGAGGTCATCCGCGAGCATCCGGTTCTGTTGAACCGCGCACCGACGCTGCACCGCCTGGGCATCCAGGCCTTCGAACCGACCCTGGTCGAAGGCAAGGCCATCCAGCTGCATCCGCTCGTCTGCACGGCCTTCAACGCCGACTTCGACGGTGACCAGATGGCCGTTCACGTGCCGCTGTCGCTTGAAGCGCAGCTCGAAGCCCGCGTCCTGATGATGTCGACGAACAACATCCTGCACCCGGCCAACGGCGCTCCGATCATCGTTCCCTCGCAGGACATGGTTCTCGGTCTCTACTATCTGTCGATCTTGAACCAGAACGAGCCGGGCGAAGGCATGGCGTTCTCGGACATGGGCGAGCTGCATCACGCGCTCGAAACCAAGGCCGTGACACTGCACGCCAAGATCCGTGGCCGTTTCAAGACCGTCGATGCCGAGGGCAACCCGGTTTCGAAGATCTACGAAACCACGCCTGGCCGTATGATCATCGGCGAGCTGTTGCCGCGCAACGTCAACGTGCCGTTCGAGACCTGCAACCAGGAAATGACCAAGAAGAACATCTCCAAGATGATCGACACGGTCTACCGTCACTGCGGTCAGAAAGACACGGTCATCTTCTGCGACCGCATCATGCAGCTCGGCTTTGCCCATGCCTGCCGCGCCGGCATTTCGTTCGGCAAGGACGACATGGTCATTCCGGACACCAAGGTGAAGATCGTCGGCGACACTGAAGCGCTCGTGAAGGAATACGAGCAGCAGTACAATGACGGCCTCATCACCCAGGGCGAAAAGTACAACAAGGTTGTCGACGCCTGGGGCAAGGCCACCGAGAAGGTCGCCGACGAAATGATGGCCCGCATTAAGGCTGTCGAGTTCGACGACAACGGCCGTCAGAAGCCGATGAACTCGATCTACATGATGTCGCACTCCGGCGCCCGTGGTTCTCCGAACCAGATGCGTCAGCTGGGCGGCATGCGCGGCCTGATGGCCAAGCCGTCGGGTGAAATCATCGAGACGCCGATCATCTCGAACTTCAAGGAAGGCCTCACCGTTAACGAGTACTTCAACTCGACCCACGGTGCCCGTAAGGGTCTGGCTGACACCGCCTTGAAGACCGCGAACTCGGGTTACCTGACCCGTCGTCTCGTCGACGTGGCGCAGGATTGCATCGTCAACTCTGTCGATTGCGGCACCGAGAACGGCCTCACCATGACGGCGATCGTCGATGCCGGTCAGGTCGTGGCTTCGCTTGGCGCTCGTATCCTCGGTCGTACGGCTCTTGATGACATCGATCACCCGGTCACGGGCGCTCGCATCGTCGACGCCGGCCGTATGATCCTTGAGCCGGACGTCATCGAGATCGAAAAGGCTGGTATCCAGTCGATCCGTATCCGTTCGGCGCTGACCTGCGAAATCCAGACTGGTGTCTGCGGCGTCTGCTACGGTCGCGACCTGGCACGTGGTACGCCTGTCAACATGGGCGAAGCGGTTGGCGTTATCGCCGCACAGTCGATCGGTGAACCGGGCACCCAGCTCACCATGCGTACCTTCCACTTGGGCGGTACGGCGACCGTGGTCGACCAGTCGTTCCTGGAAGCGTCCTACGAAGGCACGGTTCAGATCAAGAACCGCAACATGCTGCGCAACTCTGACGGCATTCTCGTCGCCATGGGTCGTAACATGGCCGTGCAGATCCTCGACGAACGTGGTGTGGAGCGCTCCTCGCAGCGTGTCGCCTACGGTTCGAAGATCTTCGTCGACGATGGTGACAAGGTGAAGCGCGGTCAGCGCCTTGCCGAATGGGACCCCTACACCCGTCCGATGATGACGGAAGTGGAAGGTACCGTTCACTTCGAAGACGTCGTCGACGGCATCTCCGTGCTCGAAGCGACCGACGAGTCGACCGGCATCACCAAGCGTCAGGTTATCGATTGGCGTTCGACGCCGCGCGGTATCGACCTGAAGCCGGCGATCGTCATCAAGGACAAGAACGGCGCCGTTCTGAAGCTGTCGCGCGGTGGTGACGCCCGCTTCATGCTTTCGGTCGACGCCATTCTTTCGGTCGAACCGGGTACGAAGGTTTCCCAGGGTGACGTGCTTGCTCGTTCGCCGCTGGAAAGCGCCAAGACCAAGGACATCACCGGCGGTCTGCCGCGCGTTGCCGAACTGTTCGAAGCTCGTCGTCCGAAGGATCACGCCGTCATCGCTGAGATCGATGGCACGATCCGGTTCGGCCGCGACTACAAGAACAAGCGTCGCGTGCTGATCGAGCCTGCTGAAGACGGTGTCGAGCCGGTCGAATACCTGATCCCGAAGGGCAAGCCCTTCCATCTTCAGGATGGCGACTACATCGAAAAGGGCGACTACATCCTCGACGGCAACCCGGCGCCGCACGACATCCTGGCGATCAAGGGCGTGGAAGCACTCGCTTCCTACCTGGTCAACGAAATCCAGGAAGTCTACCGACTGCAGGGCGTTGTGATCAACGACAAGCACATCGAAGTCATCGTTCGTCAGATGCTGCAGAAGGTGGAAATCACCGATGCCGGAGACTCGACCTACATCGTCGGTGACAATGTCGATCGCATCGAGCTCGAAGACGTCAACGACGGCCTGATCGAACAGGGCAAGAAGCCGGCATACGGCGATCCGGTCCTGCTCGGCATCACCAAGGCTTCGCTGCAGACACCGTCGTTCATCTCGGCGGCGTCGTTCCAGGAAACCACCAAGGTCCTGACCGAAGCGGCGATTGCCGGCAAGGTCGACGGCCTCCAGGGTCTGAAGGAAAACGTCATCGTCGGTCGTCTGATCCCGGCTGGTACCGGCGGAACGATGACCCAGATCCGCCGCATCGCCACGGCACGCGACGAGATGATCCTCGAAGAGCGTCGCAAGGGCACCGGTGCAGATGTTGCTACCCCGATGCTTGCCGATCTTGCGAAGGAAAACGCAGCGGCCGAATAATCGGAGGAGGGCGGTTTCCGCGCTCTTTTCCCCGAACTAAAAAAGCCGCCCGGAGCGATCCGGGCGGCTTTTTCATTATCGAAGGCTGCAAGGGAGGGCGACGCCTGAGCGTCGGCGGCCTCAGCTGAAACGGATGATCGCAACTTCGCCTTCAAGCGCGCCCTGGTAGGCCGAGGCATGCGGTTCCTCGTTCGGCACGTCGGTCAGGGTGCCGATCTGATCGAGGTCCGCCTCCAGGAAGCCTTCCTCGGCGAGCGCGTTCAGCGCCTCGCGCACGGCCGTATCGTCGTCGGGTGCGCGCAACATCACGTGAATGTCGACACCTTCTTTGTCTCCGTCGGTCTCATAAGCCTTGCCGATGATGATGAAGACCATCGGTTCGTCCGGTGCATTGTCGTTGTCAGGCGTGACGCTCATTGAATATCCTTTCGAGTGCGTGCCTGAGTTTAGCGCCCTTTTCAGTGCAGTGCGAAAGAAATAGCTCTGTGGCCACAGGCTTTGGCGACGGGTAGAATCGTTGCGGTGGAAAACCGTCACAAACTGGTTGCCGATTCCTTAAGCCTGCGAGAAGCTGCCGGCGTTCAAGTGCATTGGGGGTCGCCAGGACCCGTCTCGATACGCGCCAAAGCCTTGTTTTCCGGGCATGTCTGGCCTGTATGCCGGAGAATATTTGTTAATTGCCCTTGACTGTCGGCCTTGAAATCAGTACACCCCGCCGCATCGGAGCCCATGTGAGGCTGGCTGGTTCGGAACGTCGCGTTCTGGAGTTCGCCTCAAACAAGGTTCAAAACGCACGCTGACTACAAAAAATGCTGCACGCATGACGCGCGAAACTGTGTGTCCTCTGCTTTTTGTAGGGCCATCCGCGACAAAGCGGATCGGTCCTCGTTTGCGCATTTTACAGGCGTTCGTATCGCCGGCGACGGCATCGATCCGCCCGCAAGGGTAACGAGACAAGATTTTGCAAGGGATGGTTACATGCCTACCGTAAACCAGCTGATCCGCAAGCCGCGTCAGGCACAGGTAAAGCGCAACAAGGTTCCTGCTCTGCAGGAAAACCCGCAGAAGCGTGGCGTTTGCACCCGCGTTTACACGACGACCCCGAAGAAGCCGAACTCGGCTCTGCGTAAGGTTGCCAAGATTCGCCTGACCAACGGCTTCGAAGTCATCGGCTATATCCCGGGTGAAGGTCACAACCTTCAGGAACACTCGGTTGTCATGATCCGCGGCGGCCGCGTAAAGGACCTTCCGGGTGTCCGTTACCACATCATCCGTGGCGTTCTCGATACGCAGGGTGTCAAGAACCGCAAGCAGCGCCGCTCCAAGTATGGTGCGAAGCGTCCGAAGTAATTTCGGGTTTCACGAATTCGGCGCTGCGCGAGGTTCTCCGCGTGTTAAGGCGCCAGTCAACAGTTGAGAGACAAAACGTATGTCACGTCGTCACAGTGCAGAAAAGCGCGAGATCAACCCGGACCCGAAGTTCGGCGATCTGGTTGTCACCAAGTTCATGAACGCCATCATGCTTCATGGCAAGAAGTCGGTTGCTGAAAGCATCGTTTACGGTGCCTTCGATGCCGTTCAGGGCAAGCTGAAGCAGGAACCGATTGCCGTGTTCCATTCGGCTCTCGACAACATTGCTCCGCACGTCGAAGTCCGTTCGCGTCGCGTTGGTGGTGCAACCTACCAGGTTCCCGTCGACGTTCGTCCGGAACGCCGTCAGGCGCTCGCCATCCGCTGGCTGATTGCTGCTGCCCGCAAGCGCAATGAAACGACCATGGTTGATCGCCTCTGCGGCGAACTCATGGACGCTGCGAACAACCGTGGCAGCGCCGTCAAGAAGCGCGAAGATACGCACAAGATGGCCGACGCCAACCGTGCATTCTCGCACTACCGCTGGTAATCGACGACCAATTTCGAAAGGGAGTCCCTATGGCTCGCGAATACAAAATCGAAGACTACCGCAACTTCGGTATCATGGCGCACATCGACGCCGGCAAGACGACGACCACCGAACGTATTCTCTACTACACCGGCAAGTCCCATAAGATCGGCGAAGTCCACGACGGCGCGGCGACCATGGACTGGATGGAGCAGGAGCAGGAACGCGGCATCACCATCACGTCTGCTGCGACCACGACCTTCTGGAAGGGCCGTGATGGAAAGACCCGCCGCTTCAACATCATCGACACCCCCGGCCACGTCGACTTCACCATCGAAGTCGAACGTTCGCTGCGCGTTCTCGACGGCGCCATCGCGCTTCTCGACGCCAACGCCGGTGTTGAGCCGCAGACGGAAACCGTCTGGCGTCAGGCCGAGAAGTACAATGTCCCGCGGATGATCTTCTGCAACAAGATGGACAAGACCGGCGCTGACTTCTACCGCTCTGTCTCGATGATCAAGTCGCGCCTCGGTGCGATCCCGGTCGTCATGCAGCTGCCGATCGGCGCTGAGACCGAGTTCAAGGGCGTCATCGACCTGATCGAGATGAACGCACTCATCTGGCGCGACGAATCGCTCGGCGCTCAGTGGGACGTCGTCGAGATCCCGGACGACATGAAGGCGGAAGCGCAGAAGTACCGCGAGCTACTGATCGAGACTGTTGTCGAGATCGACGAAGCCGCGACCGAAGCGTATCTGGAAGGCAACCTGCCTGACAACGACCAGATCCGCGCGCTCGTTCGCCGTGGCACCATCGACGTGAAGTTCCACCCGATGTTCTGCGGTACCGCGTTCAAGAACAAGGGCGTTCAGCCGCTTCTCGACGCCGTCGTCGACTACCTGCCGTCGCCGCTGGACATCCCGGCGATCAAGGGCATCGACGTCAAGACGGAAGCCGAGACCGAGCGCCACGCTGACGACAGCGAGCCGCTTTCGATGCTCGCCTTCAAGATCATGAACGACCCCTTCGTCGGTTCGCTCACCTTCGCCCGCATCTACTCCGGCAAGCTCGAGAAGGGCACGTCGGTCATGAACACGGTCAAGGAAAAGCGCGAGCGCGTTGGTCGTATGCTTCAGATGCATTCCAACAGCCGTGAAGACATCGAAGAAGCCTTTGCAGGCGACATCGTTGCGCTGGCAGGCCTCAAGGAAACCACCACTGGCGATACGCTCTGCGATCCGCTGAAGCCGGTTATCCTCGAGCGCATGGAATTCCCGGAGCCGGTCATTCAGATCGCCATCGAGCCGAAGACCAAGGGCGACCAGGAAAAGATGGGCCTCGCGCTCAACCGCCTGGCTGCCGAAGACCCGTCGTTCCGCGTCAAGACCGACGAAGAGTCCGGCCAGACGATCATCGCAGGCATGGGTGAACTTCACCTCGACATCCTGGTTGACCGTATGCGTCGCGAGTTCAAGGTCGAAGCAACCGTCGGCGCGCCGCAGGTTGCCTACCGCGAAACCATCACGCGTCAGCACGAAGAAGACTACACGCACAAGAAGCAGTCCGGTGGTACCGGTCAGTTCGCGCGCGTCAAGATCGTCTTCGAACCGAACCCGGATGGCGAAGACTTCAAGTTCGAGTCCAAGATCGTCGGTGGTGCTGTTCCGAAGGAATACATCCCGGGCGTTCAGAAGGGCATCGAAAGCGTTCTGTCTTCGGGTCCGCTCGCAGGCTTCCCGATGCTGGGCGTCAAGGCGACCCTCATCGATGGTGCCTTCCACGATGTCGACTCGTCGGTTCTGGCGTTCGAAATCGCTTCGCGTGCCTGCTTCCGTGAAGCAGCGAAGAAGGCCGGCGCTCAGCTCCTCGAGCCGATGATGAAGGTCGAAGTGGTAACGCCGGAAGATTACGTCGGTGACGTGATCGGCGACCTCAACTCGCGTCGTGGCCAGATCCAGGGCCAGGAAGCACGCGGCGTTGCTGTCGTGATCAATGCAAACGTCCCGCTCGCGAACATGTTCAAGTACGTGGACAACCTGCGCTCGATGTCTCAGGGCCGCGCCCAGTACACGATGACCTTCGATCACTACTCGCCGGTCCCGTCGAACGTCGCACAGGAAATCCAGGCAAAGTATTCCGGTCAGAAGTGACCGGAATACCCTTTCGCTGAAATAGATAGATAAGATTTCCCCGACAGGGGACAGGAAACGGAGAGCCGAAAATGGCAAAGAGCAAATTTGAGCGCAATAAGCCGCACGTTAACATTGGCACGATTGGCCACGTTGACCATGGCAAGACGTCGCTGACTGCAGCGATCACGAAGTA
>NZ_JABWDU010000001.1:0-673694 GCF_013371465.1 Ensifer oleiphilus
GGCTGGGTGTGGAAGTGCGGCAACGCATGAAGCTTACCAGTACTAATCGTTCGATTGGCTTGATCGTTCCCATTGCTCATGCTCATCTCTAGATGAGCTAACGCGCCAAAAGGCGCGACGGCCTTTGGCCTTGCGGAGCTAACGCTCCGACACTGCCCAAAGCACCGTAAAGACGTGTTCAAAACAAAACGAAGCATAACGCTTCACCAGCTTCTCATTCGGTTTGCGTCCGCTAGACGCAAATCTTGCGCTTTGCCGACCTGGTGGTTCTGGCGGGGTGGCTGCACCCGTTCCCATTCCGAACACGGCCGTGAAACGCCCCAGCGCCGATGGTACTTCGTCTTAAGACGCGGGAGAGTAGGTCGCTGCCAGGTCTGCAAAACGCAAGATAAATTCCGAAACAAAACATCTTCTCGACACAAAACTCGGCCAAGCCGAAACGCAAGGGCCGCCAACAAGCGGCCCTTTTGTTTAGGTAAAATCGAGACAGACAACGGGATTTTGCTAAAGCAAAACCCGGAAGAGCGGATAAATCCCAAGGGGATTTACCGCGATGGCGCGGGGTGGAGCAGCCCGGTAGCTCGTCAGGCTCATAACCTGAAGGCCGCAGGTTCAAATCCTGCCCCCGCAACCAAATCATAAAAATAGCCCGCCAGACCGAGAGGTCGGCGGGCTTTTTTGCGTTCGGGCTTAATCAGACAACGCTAACCCGAATGTGTGCCCGAAACAAAGGCCAGGAAAACACGAACCTTCAAAGCTAGGTGAACGTGCGAACCGTAAACCCCATAAACATGCGTCAACGGTAACGACCAACCCGTCAGGACAGCAACAAGCGCGCCAGACGATAAATCCTCCCCAACGTAACCCCGCGGGATCACGCTCAAGCCTAAGCCACAAAGCAAAGCGTCCCGCACCGCAAGGCTTGATCCGACACGGTAACGACCATCGAAAACTTCGCCCTTCGTTCAATTCGTGCTTGCAGCTCTAGTCACTAGAGGTCGTAGCCTTGCGTCACGATATGCAAGGAGCAGGTCATGGCAGGCAATATTCGCGAAAACCGCTACAGGGTCGAGGGCATGGATTGTGCATCCTGCGCATCGAAGATCGACACCGCCGTCCGGCGCATGCCGGGTGTCGAGGATGTCACGGTCTCCGTTGCCGCGGGCACGATGACGGTCAAGCATGTCGACGATGAGGAGCTCGCCGGGAACATCGTCGGCAAGGTCGGAAAGCTTGGCTACCGGCTGCATCCGATCGCCGCCCACCAGAAGCCGCCGGTTGCGCCCATTCATACTTGCTTGGGCGATCACGACCATGATCATTCCCACGATCACGATCACGATCACGATCACGATCACGATCACGATCACGATCACGATCATGGGCATGGGCATGATCACGCCAAACATACGCATGCGGACCACGGTCATGATCGTACCGGCAACAGCAATGCTGTTCGCCCGGCTCCGTCGGCACCGGTGAATAGCCATGCCCACGAACATGGCCCGACGAATGGTCCATGGTGGCGGTCTGGCAAGGGTCGCCTGACGATCGCTTGCGCTCTGGCGCTCGCCGCCGCCTACGGTCTCGGCCACCTCGTCCCCGCCACGGAGCCCTGGATCTTCACGCTCGCCATGCTGGTCGGCCTCGTGCCGATCGCCCGGCGGTCCTTTGCCGCGGCGACCTCCGGAACGCCGTTTTCGATCGAGATGCTGATGACGATTGCAGCTGTGGGTGCCGTCTTCATCGGCGCGACCGAAGAAGCTGCGATGGTCGTGCTGCTCTTCCTCATCGGCGAGCTGCTCGAAGGCGTCGCCGCGGGAAAGGCGCGGGCGAGTATCCAGTCGCTGACCGCGCTTGTGCCGAAATCGGCCTATCTCGAGCACGACGGCCGCGTCGATGAAGTGCCGGCCGAAAGCCTGGCGGCCGGCTCCGTCATCCTGGTGCGTCCCGGCGACCGCGTCCCGGCGGACGGCATCATTCTTTCGGGGGAAAGCGCCGTCGACGAGGCACCGGTTACCGGCGAAAGCACGCCGGTGCACAAGGCGGTGGATGACGCGCTTGTCGCCGGAACGGTAAATGGCGACGGCGCCTTGCGGGTGCGCGTGACGGCTGCCGCCTCCGACAACACGATTGCCCGCATCGTCCGGCTGGTCGAAGAGGCACAGGAAAGCAAGGCGCCGACCGAGCGCTTCATCGATCGCTTTTCGCGCTACTACACACCCGGCGTCGTCGCCGTCGCAGCGCTCGTCGCGATCCTGCCGCCGCTGCTGGGTGGTGGCGACTGGAATGCGTGGATCTACAAGGGCCTGGCGATCCTGTTGATCGGTTGCCCCTGCGCGCTGGTGATTTCGACACCGGCAGCCATTGCCGCCAGCCTTTCGGCCGGCGCAAGGCGGGGCTTGCTTTTGAAGGGCGGCGCCGTTCTGGAAAATGTCGGCAAGATTACCGCCGCCGCCTTCGACAAGACCGGCACGCTGACGGAAGGCAAGCCCCGGGTTACCGATATCGTCGGTTTCGGACGCGGCGAGAATGAGGTGCTGGGCTTGGCCGCAGCGCTCGAGCAGGGATCGAGCCATCCGCTGGCGCGGGCGATCCTGCAGCGCGCCGGCGAGTTGAAGGTGCACGTCGCGGGCATTGCAACCGTTAAGGCCATCGGCGGCAAGGGCCTGGAAGGTATTGTCGGCACTGCCGCCGTGTTCCTCGGATCTCCCCAGGCTGCCAACGACCACGTGCCGATGTCGCCCGAACAGACCGCCCGCATCGCGGCGCTGAACGACGAGGGCAAGACGGTTTCGGTGCTGGTTGCCGACAAGGAGATCGTCGGTGCGATCGCCATGCGCGACGAGCCGCGCCCGGATGCCGCCGCAGGCATCAAGGCGCTGACCGACGCCGGTATCCGTGTGGTCATGCTGACCGGCGACAACCGCCGCACGGCCGAGGCGATCGGCCGGCAATTCGGCATGGAGGTACGTGCCGAGTTGCTGCCGGAGGACAAGCAGCGCATCGTCGGCGAATTGAAGACATCCGGCTTCAATGTCGCCAAGATCGGAGATGGCATCAACGATGCGCCGGCGCTAGCTGCGGCCGATGTCGGCATCGCCATGGGTGGCGGGACGGACGTTGCATTGGAGACGGCCGACGCGGCCGTGCTGCACGGCAGGGTTGGAGACGTCGCGGCAATGGTCGACCTTTCCCGTTCTACAATGCGAAACATTTTCCAGAATATCGCTATTGCGCTCGGGTTGAAGGCCGTTTTCCTCGTCACCACCATCATTGGCATCACCGGCCTGTGGCCGGCCATCCTGGCCGATACCGGCGCCACGGTGCTTGTGACTATGAACGCACTGCGCCTGTTGCGGCCTGTCAAAACGGCTTGAAGCGACAGCATAAAATTGAACCGGCGGCATCGAATGCCGCCGGTTTTTTGGTGCGGCGACCATTGATCTGCCTGTGTATATTCACGCTGGACTCTCATCAGCGATCCGGTGAGAGTATAAGGAGATCTCGATTGAGGGCTTCCGTGCCGGGAAATCGATGATAAACTTATACCAAATGGTAAAAAAATCGCCGGCACGGTTTCTGGGAAGAAGACCGAAGCGGGCCAGTTTGGGGATCGCAAGGCCAATATGGACAGTATTGCCATCGAACTGCGTGGGATCGACAAGAGTTTCGGTCCGGTTCACGCCAACAAGAACATCAATCTGAAAGTCCGCAAGGGTACGATCCACGGCGTCATCGGCGAAAACGGTGCGGGTAAATCGACCCTGATGTCGATCCTCTACGGCTTCTACCAGGCCGATAGCGGCGAAATCCACGTGGATGGCAAACAGGTTACGATCCGCGACCCGAATGCCGCGATCGCCGCCGGCATCGGCATGGTGCACCAGCATTTCATGCTGGTCGAGAACTTCACGGTGCTCGAAAACATCATGCTCGGCGCGGAAGAAAGCCAGATCCTCAACAAGGGCATTGCCAAGGCGCGCGACGAGCTGAAACGACTGGAGCGCGAATACGCCCTCGAGGTCAATCCGGACGCGGTGATCGAGGAATTGCCGGTCGGTCTGCAGCAACGCGTCGAGATCCTCAAGGCGCTCTACCGCCGCGCCGACATCCTGATCCTCGATGAGCCGACCGGCGTGTTGACGCCGGCCGAGGCCGACCATCTTTTCCGCGTTCTCGAACAGCTGAAGAGCCAGGGCAAGACCATCATTCTCATCACGCATAAGCTGCGCGAAATCATGGCGATCACCGACGAAGTCTCGGTGATGCGGCGCGGCGAGATGGTTGCGACGCGCACGACCGCGGAAACCTCGGTCGAGGAACTCGCCGAACTGATGGTCGGCCGCCGCGTGCTGCTGCGCGTCGAAAAGGGTGAGGCCAAGCCTGGCGACGTCAAGCTTTCCGTCAACGGCCTGACCGTCAAGGACGGCCGCGGCGTGACCATGGTCGACAATGTCTCGTTCAACTTGCGCGCCGGCGAGATCGTCGGCATCGCTGGCGTCGCCGGCAATGGCCAGTCGGAATTGCTGGAGGCGATCTCCGGTATCCGCCGCGCCGTTTCCGGCGAGGTGCTGCTCAACGGCAAGCCGATCAACGTCACCGGCCACGTCGACCCCAAGGACCTGCGTGATCGCGGTCTCGCCCACGTGCCGGAAGACCGGCATCATGTCGGCCTGGTACTGAAGTTCGAGGAATGCGAAAACGCCATCCTCGGCTATCACCACGACAAGCGTTACCTCAACGGCGTGTTCCTGAACGTCGATGCCATCCGCAAGGATGCCGAGCAGCGGATCGCCGAATACGACATCCGTCCGCCGAACGCCCGGTTGAAGACCGCCAATTTCTCCGGCGGCAATCAGCAGAAGATCGTTCTTGCCCGCGAGATGGAGCGGAGCCCGGACGTGCTGATCATTGGCCAACCGACCCGCGGCGTCGATGTCGGCGCCATCGAATTCATCCACAAACGGATCATCGAGATGCGCGATCAGGGCAAGGCTGTCCTGCTTGTTTCCGTCGAACTCGATGAAATCCGCGCCCTGTCGGACCGTATCCTGGTCATGTTTGCCGGCCGTGTGGTCGGCGAACGCGATCCCGACGCGACCGAGGGCGAGCTGGGCCTGTTGATGGCCGGCGTCGAAGGCCGCAAGGAGGCCGCAGAATGAGCAATCCCTATGCAAAGCTTCCGGGTTGGGTCGAATACGGCCTCATCCCGCTGGTCAATCTCGCCGTCGCCTTTCTCGTCGCCGGCCTCGTGGTTCTGCTCGTCGGCGAAAACCCGCTCGAGGCGGCCTATCACCTGATCAATGGTGCCTTCGGCCGCGGCGAATATATCGGCTTCACGCTCTACTACGCCACCACCTTCATCTTCACCGGCCTTGCGGTAGCAGTCGCCTTCCACGCCGGCCTTTTCAACATCGGCGGCGAAGGCCAGGCGTATGTCGGCGGCATCGGCGTCGCGCTCGCCTGCCTCTGGCTCGACCAGACGATGCCATGGTTCGTGGTCTTTCCGCTGGCGATCATCGGTTCGGCCTTCTTCGGCGCCGCCTGGGCGTTCTTGCCGGGCTGGCTTCAGGCCAAGCGTGGCAGCCACATCGTCATCACCACCATCATGTTCAATTTCATCGCCTCGAGCCTGATGGTCTACCTGCTGACCCGGGTGTTGAAGCCGCTCGGCTCGATGTCGCCGCAGACGCGCACCTTTGCCGAGGGTGGCCAGCTTCCCAAGCTCGATTGGCTCTTATCGATCTTCGGGCTCGATATTGGGACCGCACCGTTCAACGTCTCGTTCCTACTGGCGCTTGTCGCCGCCTTCGGTGTGTGGCTGTTGATCTGGCGCACCAAGCTCGGCTACGAGATGCGCACCATGGGCCACAGCCCGTCGGCCGCGCGCTATGCCGGCATGAGCGAGAGCCGCATCACCGTCATCACCATGATGATCTCGGGCGCGCTGGCCGGAATGATGGCACTCAACCCGATCATGGGGGAGCAGGGCCGCATGCAGCTCGATTTCGTCCAGGGGGCAGGCTTCGTCGGCATCGCTGTTGCCCTCATGGGCCGCTCGCATCCGGCAGGCATCATCCCCGCGGCGGTGCTCTTCGGCGTTCTCTACCAGGGCGGCGCGGAGATCTCGTTCGAAATGCCGTCGATCTCGCGCGACATGATCGTCATCATCCAGGGTCTCGTCATTCTGTTTGCCGGCGCCCTTGAAAACATGTTCCGGCCGGCGATTGCCCGGTTGTTTGCCACATCCAGCCGGCGCGCCGCGGTCGTTGCCCAGACCAAGGGAGCTTGAGCCATGGATTTCTTCCACGTCATCGTCGTGCTCCTCGAGTCCACCATCCGCGTCTCCGTTCCGCTGATTTTCGCGGCGCTTGCCGGGCTCTTCACCGAGCGTGCCGGTATCTTCGATATCGGCCTTGAAGGCAAAATGCTCGGCGCCGCCTTTGCCGCCGGCGCGGTCGCGGCCATCACCCAGTCCGTCTGGCTTGGGCTGCTCGCCGCCATCCTGATCTCGGTTGCCCTGTCTCTGGTCCACGGCTATGCCTCGATCACCCAGCGCGGTAACCAGATCGTCTCCGGTGTCGCCATCAACTTCATCGTCGCCGGTTCCACGGTCATCTTGGGCGAAGCCTGGTTCCGTCAGGGCGGGCGTACGCCGGCACTGGCCGAAGGCGCCCGGTTCCAGACGATCAACTTTCCCTTCGCGGACACCATTCGCGAGGTTCCCTTCATCGGACCCATCTACGCCGATCTGCTGTCGGGGCATTTCATCCTGACCTATCTGGCCTTCGCCATGGTGCCGCTCAGCTGGTGGATCCTCTATCGCACCCGCTTCGGCCTTCGGTTGCGCGCCGTCGGCGAAAACCCGGGTGCCGTCGACACAGCCGGCATTTCGGTGATCTGGATGCGCTATCGCGCCGTCATCTGCTGCGGCATCCTGTGTGGCTTTGCCGGCGCCTACCTGTCGCTGGCGATGACCGCCGGCTTCGTCAAGGGCATGACAGCCGGCAAGGGCTACATTGCTCTTGCCGCGCTGATCTTTGCCAAGTGGCGGCCGTTCAACATCATGCTTGCCTGCCTGCTCTTCGGCTTCCTCGACGCGTTCGCGATCCGTCTGCAGGGCAACCCGCTGCCGCTGATCGGCCAGGTGCCGGTGCAGCTGATGCAGGCGCTACCCTATATTCTCACCGTCATCTTGCTTGCCGGCTTCATCGGCAAGGCCATTCCGCCGAAAGCCGGCGGTGTCCCATACGTGAAGGAGCGGTAAGACCATGGAAAACGAGCTCTTCGAGGCCGCCCGCGAGGCGATGGCCAAGGCGCACGCCCCCTATTCCAAGTTTCCAGTGGGTGCCGCGATCCGTGCTGAAGACGGCCAGATCTACACCGGCGCCAACATCGAAAACCTGTCGTTTCCGGAGGGGTGGTGCGCCGAAACCACGGCCATCAGCCACATGGTCATGGCCGGCCAGCGCAAGATCATGGAAGTTGCCGTGATTGCCGAGAAGCTGGCGCTCTGCCCGCCTTGCGGCGGCTGCCGGCAGCGGCTTGCGGAATTCTCCGGCGCCAGTACCCGGATCTATCTCTGCGACGAGACGGGCGTGAAGAAGACGCTCGCTCTGTCGGATCTGCTGCCGCACAGCTTCGAGACCGAGATCCTCGGATGAGCAGCGCTGCGGAATTTCTGCGGGACAGGCTCGGTGGCCTGTCTCCACGCTATGGCATTGTCCTCGGGTCCGGACTTGGCACACTTGTCGAAGCAGTCAGTGGCGCGACCCGCATTTCCTACGCCGACATTCCCAGTTTCCCCGTCAGCAGCGTTTCCGGCCATGCCGGCGAGCTCGTCGCAGGTTTGCTTGGCGATGTTCCGGTCGTGATGCTGTCCGGCCGGGTGCACTACTACGAGAGTGGTGACGCCAACGCCATGCGCGTGCCGCTCCAAACCCTGAAGGACCTCGGCGTCGAAAACCTGCTGCTCACCAACTCCGCGGGCTCGCTCAGGGACGATCTGCCGCCCGGATCGGTCATGCGGATTTCAGACCACATCAATTTTTCCGGCTACAATCCGCTGATCGGCGTCGAAAGCGACGATCGTTTCGTCGGCATGACCAGTGCCTACGACGCCGCGCTTGCCACGCGCATGCAGGCCGCAGCCGAAAGGTTGGGAATTCCTCTGCAGGCCGGTGTCTACATGTGGTTCTCCGGGCCTAGCTTCGAAACGCCGGCGGAAATTCGCATGGCGCGCGTGCTCGGAGCCGATGCCGTGGGCATGTCGACCGTGCCGGAAGTCATTCTGGCGCGGTTCATGGGCCTCAAGGTTGCGGCAGCCTCGGTCATCACCAATTTCGGCGCCGGCATGACCGGTGGCGAACTCAGCCATCACGAGACCAAGGACATGGCCCCCGTCGGCGGCAAGCGCCTAGCGGCCATTCTCAAGGAGATGATTTCCTCGGACGCGGTGGCCAGCTGAGCATGCTTCCCCAGGAGATCATCCGTCGCAAGCGAAATGGCGAGAGCCTCGAAGCGGCAGACATTGCAGGCTTTGTCCGTGGTCTTTCCGATGGCTCGATCTCGGAGGGGCAGGTCGCGGCTTTGGCGATGGCCATCTGGTTTTCGGGCATGAGCCGTGACGAGACGGTAGCGTTGACGCTGGCGATGCGCGATTCCGGTGAAACGCTCGACTGGAGCCATGTCGGTCGCCCCATCGTCGACAAGCACTCGACCGGCGGTGTCGGCGACAACGTCTCGCTGATGCTCGCTCCGATCGTGGCCGCATGCGGCCTGGCCGTGCCGATGATTTCGGGACGGGGCCTGGGACACACGGGCGGTACGCTCGACAAGCTCGAATCCATACCCGGCTATGATATCCAGCCATCGGCCGCAGTGTTTCGAAGGACGGTGGACGAGATCGGTTGCGCCATCATTGGCCAGACCGCCAATCTGGCACCGGCCGACAAACGGCTCTACGCCATCCGCGACGTCACCGCGACCGTCGATTCGGTTCCGTTGATTACGGCCTCGATCCTGTCGAAGAAGCTTGCCGCCGGCCTGCAATCGCTGGTGCTCGACGTCAAGGTCGGCAATGGCTCGTTCATGAGCGATGCCGGCGAGGCGGAGGTTCTGGCGCGATCGCTGGTCGATGTCGCCAATGGTGCTGGCGTGCGCACCTCGGCGCTGCTGACGGACATGAACGAACCCTTAGCCGATGCCGCAGGCAACGCGCTTGAAATCTGGAACTGCCTTGGCTTCCTCAAGGGCGAGAAGAGCGGCACCCGCCTCGAAGCCGTGGTCATGGCATTTGCCGCCGAAATGCTGGTCGCGGCGGGCGTCGCCGCAACTCCGGTTGAGGGCGAGGCGCTAGCCCGCGCGGCGCTTGAAAAGGGTGCGGCCCTCGATCGGTTCGCCAGGATGGTGCATGCGCTCGGTGGTCCCACGGATTTCGTTGCTCGGCCGGGACAGTATCTTGCAGCGGCTCCGGTCATCCTGCCCGTGGCAGCCGAAAGTGACGGCTATCTCCAGTCCTGCCGGACCCGCGATCTCGGCATGGCGGTCATCGCGCTGGGTGGCGGACGGGCGCATCCGAACGATCAGATTGATCATCGCGTCGGTTTTTCCGCGCTGAAACCGCTGGGAACGTGGGTCGCCAAGGGCGAGCCGATCGCTTTTGTCCATGCGGTGGACGAGGATGCGGCAAAGCGGGCGCAGCAAGAGATCCGGTCAATCTATACGATCACCGACATGCAGCCGGAGCAGCGTGCGCCTGTCCTTTCAAGGATCACCTGACCAGGTGCAGAGCGCCGTCTTCGACGCGATAGGATGATAACCGGCTGAGGAAGCTCATGCCCACCAGCATTCCGGAAAGCGACTTGTCGGGCAGCACGAAGGCGTCGACGTCGCGCAGGGATATGCCACCGATTTCAACCCGGTTCAGTTTCGTCCGTGCTGCATCGACCTCCCCATTGGCCGTTCCCACCCGAACGTCGAATGTGAGCGTCGCCGGCGAAAAGCCGAGCCTGCGCGCGGTCGAGACATTGATCGCGATGGTGCTGGCGCCGGTATCGACCATGCCGCGTTCGGTGCGGCCGTTGATGCGGAAGGCGCCGAAGAAGTGGCCCGAGCGGTCGGCTTCAAGCACCACGCCTTTTCCAGCAGTATATTTTGCAGTCGTTGCTGGAACGACGCTGCTTGCCGCCGTCTCGCCTGTATCGGCGGGTTTGGAGCTTGAGAGATAGGAACTCGCAAGGTCTGGAATGACCAGGGCCGCAACCGCGATGCCGCCGGCAAATGTCAGCAGACGTCCGAACAATGGCCTGGCCTCCCGTGCTTTGGGCCGCACACATGCGTCCCGATCGAGCGTTCAGTAGAACAGGGGAAGGGCTAATAGGGCACAAAAAAACCGCCGGTTTGCCGGCGGTTTTTGGTCAAGTCTTCGCTCTGGTTAAGAAACGGAAAATTACTTCGTTCCGTACATGCGGTCGCCGGCATCGCCGAGCCCGGGCATGATGTAGCCGAGTTCGTTCAGATGGCTGTCGATCGATGCCGTGAAGATCGGCACATCCGGGTGTGCGGCCTGGAAGTTGCGGATGCCTTCTGGCGCTGCGAGCAGGCAGAGGAAGCGTAGGTTCTTCGCGCCGCGTTCCTTCAGCTTGTCGATCGCCGCGATCGAGGAGTTGCCGGTCGCAAGCATCGGATCGACGACGATGATCAGCCGCTCGGACAGGCTTTCGGGTGCCTTGAAGAAATACTCCACCGCTTCCAATGTATCGTGGTCGCGATAGACGCCGATATGGGAAACGCGGGCCGAAGGCACCAGTTCGAGCATGCCTTCCAGCAGACCGTTGCCGGCGCGCAGGATCGAAGCGAAGACAAGCTTCTTGCCTTCCAGCACCGGCGCGTCGATCTCCTGCATCGGCGTCTCGATGCGCTCCATCGTCAGTTCCAGATCGCGCGTTACCTCGTAGCAGAGCAGCGTCGAGATTTCCCGAAGCAGTCGCCGAAAACCCGCGGTCGAGGTTTCCTTCTTGCGCATGATGGTCAGCTTGTGTTGCACAAGCGGATGATCGATCACTGTTACGCCGTCCATGGCCACCTTCCCGGAAGTTTCTGTATCCGCCCTTTTTCCATGGATTGCTCCGCGGCCGCAAGGGCGTTGGGCGGCTCGTTGTGTTCATCCCCAGCCGCGCCATCCATCTTGGCCCGGCGCGGGCTTGGATCAGACCAGCGCAAGCAATTTCCGGCGTGTCGCCTCGTCGACGAAAGCCGCCTCGATAGCAGTCCTGGTCATGTCGTTGATGTCGTCGTCGGTGAACCCCATCACCGCCGAGGCGATGTCGTATTCCTGGGCAAGCGAGGTGTGGAAGAAGGGCGGGTCGTCGGAATTGAGCGTCACCCGAACGCCGGCCTCGTGCAGGGCTCGCAGGGGATGCGCGGCAAAATCCGGGAAGACCTGAAGCGAGATGTTGGATCCGGGGCAGACTTCCAGAACGACACCCTCGTCGGCGATCCGCTTGACGAGATCCGCATCCTCGATCGCGCGCACGCCGTGGCTGATGCGCGACGGCCTGACATGGTCGAGCGCATCGCGCACGCTGAAGGCGCCGGATAGCTCGCCGGCGTGGATCGTCAGGCCAAGGCCGGCATCGCGGGCGATATCGAAGGCTCGGGCAAAATCGGCGACGCTGTGCATGCGTTCCTCGCCCGCCAGATTGAAGCCGGTGACCAGAGCATGCTCTCTTTTGGCGGCAAACTCGGCCGTCTTGACCACCGATTCCGGGCCAAGATGGCGGATGCCGGTGATCAGCATGCGGGATTCGATCCCGGTTCTCGCCTTGGCGGCCTCCATGCCGGCAGCAAGGCCCTCGAGATAGGCGTCGGCGCCAAGCCCGATGGTGTTGCCGTGATCCGGCGAAACGATGATCTCGCTGTAGATTGTTCCGGCTTCCGCCAGTTCCGTGAGATAGGTTTCGGCAAGAAGCGCATAGTCTTCCTGCGAGCGAAACAGCGAGGCGACGCTGTCGTAGCATTTCACGAAGCTGGTAAAGTCCGCCCAGACATAGGCGCGATCAGTGATGATCTCGCTGGTGTCGAGCCCGTATTTTTCTGCCTGTAGCAGTGCCAGCTCCGGCGGTGTCGCGCCCTCGATGTGGCAGTGCAGTTCCGCCTTCTTCAGATGTGCGGTCAAATGAGGCTTCTCCCGTGTAGGCCCGGTGCGATCCCGAGATGTCTGGCGACCGTTTCGCCGATATGCGCGAAGGTGTTGGCAACGCCGAGAGAGCGGCTGCGTACGGCCGGGCCGAACATCAGCACCGGCACGCGCTCGCGTGTATGGTCCGTGCCGCGCCAGGTCGGATCGCAGCCGTGATCGGCCGTCAGGATGACGATATCGCCGGGTTTCAGCTTCCGGTCGAGATCGGGCAGCCGCGCGTCGAAGGCTTCAAGGGCTGCCGCATAACCGGCGACATCGCGGCGATGGCCGAAAAGCATGTCGAAATCGACGAAGTTGGTGAAGACGAGGTCGCCATCCTCCGCCTCGTCGATTGCAGCCAGGCTCGCGTCGAACAGCGCCATGTTGCCGTCGGCCTTGGTCAGCTTCGTCACGCCCTGGTGGGCGAAGATATCGCCGATCTTGCCGATCGCATGCACCGTACGCCCCGCTTGCGCCAGACGGTCGAGAACCGTCGGCTCCGGCGGCAGCACCGAGTAGTCGCGCCGGTTGCCGGTGCGGGTGAAAGTCTGCGCGCTGTGGCCGATGAAGGGGCGGGCGATGACGCGGCCGATATTGTAGTCGTCAAGCAGACGACGAACGGCCTGGCAGAACTCCAGCAGGCGTTCCAAGCCGAAAGTGTGCTCGTGGGCAGCAATCTGGAACACGCTGTCCGAGGAGGTGTAGCAGATCGGCTTGCCCGTGCGCATATGCTCCTCGCCGAGGCGGGCGATGATATCTGTGCCGGAAGCGTGGCAATTGCCGAGAATGCCGGGGATATTGCCCTCGCGACAGATCGCCTCGACCAACTCCGCGGGGAAAGCGTCGCCCTCGGCCGAAAAATAGCCCCAGTCGAACATGACGGGCGTTCCCGCGATCTCCCAATGGCCGGATGGCGTATCCTTGCCGCGCGAGACTTCGCTGGCAGCGCCATAGGCGCCGTAGACCCGGCCCGGCACCGGCATGCCTGCGGGCACACGGCCTGTGGCCAATTTCGCCGCGTGCACGAGCCCGAGTGCAGACATGTTGGGAAGATTGAGCGGCCCTTCGCGCAAGCCTGCGCGATCCGCCGCTCCGGTCGCGCAGAATTCGGCGATGTGGCCAAGCGTGTCCGCGCCCAGGTCGCCATAGGTCTCCGCATCCGGCGCACCGCCTATGCCGAAGGAATCGAGGACAAAGAGAAACGCGCGCGCCATGAACTATCCGGTAAGCCGGAGCGCGGGGCAAAGCCTACGGTCCGTTGCTGCAACGAGCGCGGACGCAGATGCCGCCAGCGCAATCCCGAAGGAATAGCGCCGGCGAAGTCGCATTGCAATTGGGTTCGCCTCTGCATGTTTCCTTAAGTCGTCGCCGATTCAAGGAACGAACATGCAGCAATTCAAAGTCCTACAGCGCTCTTTGCGCGTCTGAGAAGACGCGCGGCGCTGTAGGCTGCGATCAGCAGTCGGGGCACTTTATGATTTCGGCCTGGCGTGAGCGGAAATAGGCGGTCTTGGACAAATCCACCGTGTTGTTGCTGGAGGCGAGGCTCTGCGCGAACAACAGCACGCCATGCTTTACGACGAGTTCCGTTCGAATGACGAAGGCTTTGGTCCCAGTAAACTGGGCCGGAACGGTCGTGCTCGAATTTGCAGCGTAAGGCACTGCGCCATTCTGATCGCGCGACCAGATGACGGTCCCCTGGTTTGCTTCGTTGACCTCGATGCCTGAGATCTTGAGCGTGAAGTTGGAGCCCTCATAGGGCGCCAGGATGCTTCTTACAACATTCGACATGTTGTCGAGGTAGGTCTTGTTGACGTCGGGTTGCTGAGAAACCAGGTCGGCAACGGCGCTTGAGGCGCGCGCGGCCTTGCCTGCCACGGTGAAGCCCAGGGACAATTCGAATGCGCCGACGTAAATCATGATCAACAGCGGCGTGACGATGGCAAACTCGACGCCGCCGAGACCGCCGCGATCCTTTAGCAGTGAGCGAAAGCTCGAGAAGCTGGGGCGGACTGCCGATATCCAATGCATCGCTAAAATCCTCACGACGCGCCTCATTCGCTTTCGGTGCGGAAAGTGGTTGTCGAAACCATGAGATAGTCTTTCGGCATGCTCGCACCCGCAGGGCGCAGGTTGGTCACAAAGGGCCTGACGACGTCGGTGATCACGCTCCAGCGGTAGTATGCCCGCATGACATTGAAGGACCCCGGTCCACCTGGAGCGAACTTCAGGTCCGCCGTATTGAGATCAGACGACGATGAGACGCCCGTGCGTGGGATAAACACCGGGAATTGGGTGAGGTCCGTGACGCTTCGAACGTCGATGTAGAGCTTCGAGGCCAAGGTGGCCTCAGTCGCCGAGCATTTCATCAACACGGCAATCTCGTCGCAGAAGGCCTGGCGAAACTTGGCCTCGTCCATGTCCGTCGCCGGCTTGCCACGCTTGAAGGTAATCTCGCCGGTGCGGATCTTTCGGGCCATCGTCTCCGTTGCGTTTGCAAGGAGCTGGTCGCCATAGAAGGCGACGAAGGTTTCGATGGAAGCGAAAATCACCAGGAAAAACGGCAGTGCCAACATCGCGAACTCGATGCTCGCAGTACCCTTCCTGTCGCGGCCTAAGCGCGCCAAAATGCCTCGTGAAGGCTTTGCGCCTTTTTGGGGCTGCAGTGTTTCCTGCCCGATGCTCATCGCGCCGTCCCATCATGTTACGTCTGACGGAGAGGCAAAATAGGGAGCAACTGTTGATATTTCGTTTGCGATGATCGCGGGTATTTTAACGAATTTCCAACGTTTTGCGGAGGTTGCTCAGTTCCCGCTACTTGCAGTTTTGCGCTCTACATGTCGCTCACAACTTGGCGTACAGGAGAGTACTGTGCGCGATGTCTGCCGATAGACGCGCACAGTGTTGGCCTCGTCGATCGACACGAGAATTTGTTCATCGACGATGGCGTTTCCGTCCTGATCGAGAATGACGAGATTGGTCGTTCCGAAGCTGCGGCCGGTAATGACGATCGTGCGGGCGTCGGCGACGGTGGCATCCGCAACCTCAGCATTGCCGATGATGACCTTGCTCACAGGCCTGTCGAGTTTGAGCACGCGCGCGTGGTCCATATAGACGCGCATCATGTTGTCCTGCGCATTTGCGGTCGAAAGCGCTATGAGCGAAAGCATGCCGAAGATCGCAAGCGTCGGCATGGCGGTCCGGTTGGCCGCGAAGGGCAAAATCATGACAGGTCCCCGAGATGGTATTCCTCCCATCATCCGCACTCTTGGTGAATGAATCGTTAAGTCGAGGTCGTGTGCGTCAGGCAGGCACATTTGTCATTCGTTTACCCAAAAATCAGCGGTTGGCCGTTAATCTTTTGGTAGCTGTCTTCCTTAAGCCGTTAGCAATTCGCCAGGACTAGGTTGAGCTCATCCGATCAACGGCAACAGTTGGCGGACGTGCTGAACAACAAACGTGAAGTAGGAGAATCATCATGAAGAAGATTTTTGCCCGTCTGATGAAGGACGAGTCCGGCGCAACCGCCATCGAATACGGCCTGATCGCCGCTCTGATCTCCGTTGCCCTCATCGGCGGCGCGACGACGCTCGGTGGAAACCTCAACACTCTGTTTACGGACCTGAGCACCAAGATGGGAACGGCCGAAGGCAAGTTCTGAGTGCACGCAGCCTTCGAGTGCAATACTGGAGAGCCACTCCCACGGGGTGGCTTTCTTGTTTTTGACGGAAGCCGTCCAAAGCCGCATAATGCCCTAGGTTGCACCATCAGTCAGACAGGAGAAATCCATGCCAATGGCAGCTGTCTTTGTCGTTTTGCCTCTCTGCCTGGCTTATGCTGCGATCAGTGACGTGTTGACGATGACGATACCCAATCGTATTTCGGTCCTGTTGATCGTTGCTTTCCTCGCAACTGCGCCCCTGGTCGGTCTGGATCTGCGAGACATTGGGATTCACTTGGCTGCCGGCGGAGCCGTGTTTGGCGTCTGTTTTGTTCTGTTTGCACTTAACGTTATGGGTGGAGGGGACGCCAAGCTGTTGACATCAGTCGCAGTCTGGTTTGGTCTTGGTGGTTCGCTCGTCGCGTTTCTCGTCTATGTGGCTTTCTTTGGAGGTCTTCTGACGATAGCCATCTTGCTGCTCAGGATGCAGGAGAGCAGGATATTGGCGATTGGGATTCCAGTCCCGCGTCTGCTGTTCACGGCCAAGAAAATCCCTTACGGCGTTGCAATTGCCATCGGGGGACTGGTCGCCTATCCGGGGTCGCCGCTGGTGCTCAAGGCGCTTTCCCAGCTAAGCAGTTGACGCAGCCTAGTACCCATGCGGGGCGATCTCTGTAAGGCAGCCGTTAACTGTAGCTGTAAGCGATCTGTTAACCATAATTACACCAATTCCTGATCAATCTGATCCCGGCATATCTGCGGGGCACAGAAACGATCATGAAACCGGTTCGCATCATCATACTGACGGTGGCCGTCGCGTCGGCGGCGATGGCCGGGTTGTTGGCGATGAAGCTGACCCGCGGCCCTGCCCAGCTCACGGCCGAGCCCGTCATCGAGCGGGCTCCGACCGTCAATGTCCTCGTTGCCAGCAAGAGCTTGCCCGTCGGATCGCGGCTGGGTGGAGACGCCGTCCACTGGATGGCCTGGCCCAAGGACGGCGTTGTCGATGGCCTCATCACCGAAGAACACCGCCCATCGGCGATCGAAGACCTGACCGGCGCCGTCGTTCGGCTGCCGATTTTCAATGGCGAGCCGGTGCGCAGCGAGAAGGTTGCCGACTCCTCCAGTCGAATCATGTCGTCGCTCCTGCCTTCCGGCAAGCGCGCGGTTGCGACGGAAATTACCGTAGCGACAGGCGCCGGCGGTTTCATCCTGCCGAACGACCGGGTCGACGTCATCATGGTCCGCAAATCAGACAACGATGTTTTCCTGACGGAAACGGTGCTCAGCAACGTCCGCGTTCTGGCGATCGACCAGCAGGTCGAGGAGAAGGACGATGGCTCCAAATCCGTGGTCGGCACCACCGCGACCCTGGAGCTGACCCCTGACCAATCAAAGGTCATGACCGTCGCCCAACAGATGGCTGAGCGTATCTCGCTCGCCCTTCGCAGCGTCGCGGATGCGCAGGAGCCCGATACGAACGCCGCGGATTATCTTTTGAGTGGTGATGGCCAGCCCAGCATTCAGGTCATCAAGTCGGGCTCCATCGTCAAGGGCGACGGTTCAAGCCAGGGCCAGCAACAATGAGCGATCGAGTGGAGCACAAGGTGAAGCGGATCGGAAACAAGTTTCGGGCGTCTGTTGTGGCGTGCCTGTCGTTTTGCCTGACATTTTCGGGCATGGCGCTGCCAACGCTTCCGTCCGCCCATGCGGCTTCCTCCTCGGTCGTCAGAGTCGTCGAAAGCGGGCCGGGGGCGAAGAAGAAGGTCAGCCTGGGGCTGAACAAGGCCGTTGTCGTCGATCTGCCAGCCGATGCCCACGATATTCTCGTCGCCGACCCATCGCTCGCCGATGCCGTTACGCGCACATCCAGGCGGATCTATCTCTTTGGCAAATCCGTGGGGCAGACCAACATTTTCATCTTCGGGCCGAACGGCGAGGAGATCGTCAGTCTTGACGTCGAGGTCGAGCGCGACATCGCCAACCTGCAATCCAATCTGCGCCGCTTCATTCCAGATGCCGAAATCAACGTCGAAATCATCTCCGACAACATCGTCCTGACGGGCAACGTGCGCACACCACTCGATTCGACGCGCGCCGTCGACCTCGCCAAGGCCTTCCTCCAAGGCGGTGAAGCGACGACACGCAACATCACGGCGCAGGGCAACAATGGTGATGCCGATATCTTTGCCGAGGATCGACAAGTCTCGCAGATCGTCAACCTCTTGACCATCGATGGCGATGATCAGGTCACCCTGAAGGTGACAGTTGCCGAGGTCAGCCGCCAGGTCCTCAAGCAACTTGGCTTCAACGGCAGCGTCCGCGATGGCGACAGCGGCATCGGATTCCGCAACCCCGCCAACCTCGGAGACGCCATAGGTCTCGGCGCAAACGCGCTCATCAAAGGCTCGATCGGCGGAACGACGATCGCAAGCTACATCAATGCGATGGAGCAGGCCGGCGTGATGCGCACGCTGGCCGAGCCGAGCTTGACCGCGATTTCGGGTCAAGAGGCGAAATTCTACGTTGGCGGCGAGTTTCGGCTACCCGGCATGCAAGAGGTCGAATGGGACGCCACCACCAAACTGAACAAGGTCAAACGCGAGGTCAACGACGTCGAATACGGCATTCGCCTGAACTTCAAGCCGGTTGTTCTCGGCCCTGGCAGGATCAGTCTGCAGGTCCAGACCGAAGTGTCGGAGCCGACCTATGAAGGCAGTGTCGTTACCGGCAACGGCTCCAACGACATCCCAGGCAACACCTTCCTCGGCCTCCGCAGACGCGAGGCATCGACCAGCGTCGAGCTCCCCTCGGGCGGTTCGATCGTCATCGCCGGTTTGGTGCAGGACAATATCCGTCAGGCCATGTCAGGCGTCCCAGGCGCCTCGAAGATCCCGATCCTCGGAACGCTGTTCCGCAGCAAGGACTTCGTCCGCAACGAGACCGAACTCGTCATCATCGCAACACCCTATCTCGTGCGGCCTGTGGCCAGAAGCGCGATCTCCAGGCCTGATGACAATTTCAATGCAGCCAATGATTGGGACAGCTTCTTCCTTGGTCGGGTGAACCGGATCTACGGGCGCCCGGAGGCATCCGCTCCGGCTGGCCGCTACCACGGCAATGTAGGCTTCATCTACAAATAGGCTGGGTCATGCAAACGCGAAGCAGCTTCCACGAGAATTCTGAAAGGCCGAGTGCCATGCCCCTCAACAGAACCGGAATGCCCGCCCGTCATTTGCGGCATGCTGCAATCCTCGTCGTTGCCGCGGGGCTGCTTGCCGGCTGCGGCACCAAGGACAATCTTGCAACGGGCTCCATCCCGGATGACTACCGCACCCGCCACCCGATCGTGCTTGCCGAAGGTGAGCGTACGATCGATATCCCGATCGCCTCCGGCGATCGCCGGCTGACGCAGGGCACGCGCGACGTCATCAGCGGCTTTGCGGCCGACTATCGCAATTCGTCCACCGGTGTCGTCCAGATCATGCTGCCGCGCGGTTCGGCAAACAGCCACGCAGCGCAGGCCATGCGCAAGGAGATCCGCAGCGTTCTCGTTGCCGCAGGCGTTCCCGCCAAGCGGCTGATCGAGGCCGGCTACGAGGCCGGTCCGATGGGCGACGCTGCGCCTGTGCGCATAAGCTATGTGGCGATCACCGCCCAGACGACCCCCTGTGGTGAATGGCCTGAGGATGTTGCGCTCAACACGATCCAGAACCGCAACTACTACAATTTCGGCTGCGCATCGCAATCCAACCTGGCGGCCCAGATTTCCAATCCGACCGATCTGCTCGGCCCGCGCCAGATGTCGCCGATCGATGCGGAGCAGCGCGGCCAGGTCATCAAGGACTGGCGCGGAACCGAAAAGAGTGACGGACCCGTCATCATCGTCAATTGATATCGTTGGGATCATCAGATGAGCACCATTGAGTACAGGATCGAAACGGGCGCCGCGGCCGGCGACCTCGCCTTCGATACCGTGCAGCCGGGTGACCTCGAGCAGGTCCGCCCGCTGCCGCGCATCTCGATCCACGCGTTTTGCGAAACCGAGGCGATGCAGCGACTGATGGAGCGTTGCGGCCAGGATCGCCGTATGGCGAAGGTCAGCTTGCGCATCAACAACGGCGGCATCGATGCTGCGGCCAACATGTTTGCGAGCGTGTCGACGCCGAACCTGATCATTCTGGAAACATCGGCCGATCCCCGGTTCCTGCTGAGCGAGCTTGCGCCGCTGGCTGCGGTCTGCGATCCGACCACCAAGGTGATCCTCGTCGGAAAATACAACGATATCGGGCTTTATCGCGAGCTCATCCGCAACGGTATTTCGGAATACATGGTCGCGCCCGTGGCAATGCCGGAGGTTCTGTCCGCGGTCGCATCGATTTTCGTCGATCCCGACGCCGAGCCATTGGGACGCAGCCTGGCGTTTATCGGCGCCAAGGGCGGCAGCGGTTCGTCTGCCATCGCGCACAATTGTGCCTGGGGCATTTCGAATCTCTTTTCGACGGAGACCATCCTCGCCGATCTCGACTTGCCCTACGGCACAGCCAACATCGATTTCGATCAAGATCCCCCGCAGGGCATATCGGAGGCGGTTTTCGCGCCCGAGCGGCTCGACGAAGTCTTTCTCGATCGGCTTCTGACCAAATGCTCCGACCATCTTTCGTTGCTTGCGGCGCCATCGATGCTGGATCGCGCCTATGACTTCGAGGGCGGCGCCTTTCATCCGATCCTTGAGATCCTGCAACGCAGCGCGCCGGTTTCGGTGCTCGACATCCCGCATATGTGGACGGATTGGACGCGCTCGGTGCTGGGCGAAGCCGATGAAATCGTCATTACCGCTGTGCCGGATCTCGCAAGCCTTCGCAACACGAAGAACCTGCTCGATGCCTTGAAGAAAATTCGGCCGAACGACAAGCAACCCCACCTCGTCTTGAACCAGGTGGGCATGCCGAAACGTCCGGAGATCGCGGTGAACGAATTCTGCGAATCGCTGGAAATCGAAGCGGCAGCCATCATTTCGTTCGATGCTGTCCTGTTTGGCAATGCATCGAACAGCGGCCGCATGATCGCGGAGATCGACAAGAAGTCGGCGGCAGCCGAGACCTTCTCCCAGCTCGCGCATCTGCTCACAGGCCGCGCGTCGATGAAGAAGGCGCGGCGCGGCGGTCTCGGCAAGATGCTTGCGGCGCTCGGCAGAAAATAGACGGCGCAGAGAACGGACGGATCAGGAACATGTTCGGCAAACGCGGAAACGAAGGCTCTAGCAAGGGCGGCACAACAGGTGCTGCGATGCCGCCGATCGCCCCGATCACGCAAACGGCGGTGATCGAACGCGTCGCGGTGCCGGTGCTTGCCGACTCGCAACCATCCGCCTCACGCCCGCAATCTCCAGCTCCGGCACAAAGAAAGCGGCCCGCGCGCACCGAGGACTACTACGATACGAAATCACAGGTCTTCTCGGCTCTGATCGACACGATCGATCTGTCGCAGCTGGCCAAGCTCGATACGGAAAGCGCTCGCGAGGAAATTCGCGATATCGTCAACGACATCATCACGATCAAGAATTTCGCGATGTCGATTTCCGAGCAGGAAGAGCTGCTCGACGATATCTGCAACGACGTCCTTGGCTATGGACCGCTGGAACCGCTGCTCGCGCGCGACGACATCGCCGACATCATGGTCAACGGTGCCGGCCAAACCTTCATCGAAGTCGGCGGCAAGACCATCGAGTCTGAAGTTCGATTCCGCGACAACGCCCAGCTTCTCTCGATCTGCCAGCGGATCGTGGGGCAGGTGGGTCGGCGCGTCGACGAATCGAGCCCGATCTGCGACGCGCGCCTTCCCGACGGCTCGCGCGTCAACGTCATCGCGCCGCCGCTCGCCATCGACGGCACCGCGCTGACCATCCGCAAATTCAAGAAGGACAAGCTGAAGCTCGATCAGCTGGTGAAATTCGGGGCGATCACACCGGAAGGTGCCGTCCTTCTTCAAATCATCGGCCGCGTTCGCTGTAACATCGTCATTTCCGGCGGCACCGGTTCGGGCAAGACGACGCTCTTGAACTGCTTGACCGGCTTCATCGATCTCGACGAACGGGTCATCACCTGCGAAGACACGGCCGAACTGCAATTGCAGCAGCCGCACGTGGTTCGTCTCGAAACCCGGCCGCCGAATATCGAAGGCGAGGGTGAGATCACCATGCGGGATCTCATCAAGAACTGCCTGCGCATGCGGCCCGAGCGCATCATCGTCGGCGAAGTGCGTGGGCCTGAGGTGTTCGACCTTCTGCAGGCGATGAACACCGGTCATGACGGCTCCATGGGCACGATCCACGCCAATACGCCGCGCGAATGCCTCGCCCGCATGGAATCGATGATCGCCATGGGCGGCTTCACGCTGCCGGCCAAGACTGTCCGCGAGATCATATCCGGGTCCATCGACGTCATCATCCAGGCGGCGCGCCTGCGCGATGGTTCGCGCCGAATCACCCACATCACGGAAGTGGTCGGCATGGAAGGCGACGTCATCATCACGCAGGACCTGATGCGTTACGAAATCGAAGGCGAAGATGCCAACGGCCGCATTATCGGCCGCCACGTCTCGACCGGCATCGGGCGTCCGCATTTTTGGGACCGCGCCCGCTACTTCAACGAAGACAAGCGCCTGGCGGCGACACTCGACGCCATGGACAAGGGCTAGGATCCGCGATGTTCGGCATAGGCCTTCCCGTCCTCGCCTTGGCTGCCCTGGTCGCGATATCGGCCTCAGCGCTGGCGTATGGCGTGATGTATTCGCGCATCGAAAGCGAGAAGAAGACGGAAGGTCGCGTGCGCAGAGTGAGCGCGGCCGAAACAGATCGGGTCAAGGTCAAGGCCGCCCGCGATCGCGTCAACGAGATGTCGAAGCGGCGCAAGTCGGTCCAGGATTCGCTGAAGGAACTCGAGAAGAAGCAGCAGGAAAAATCGGCGAAAGCCGCGCCCTCGATGAAGGCCCGGCTGGCGCAGGCGAATCTGACGATCTCGCTGGCCAAGTTTTATGTTTTCAGCGCGCTGTTCGGTCTCTTTGCAGCCTTTGTCGCGTTGATCCTGGGTGCTGGTCTGGCCATAGCCGCGGGCATCGGCGTCATTGTCGCCGCAGGCCTGCCGCGTTGGCTGGTCAACTTCCTGATCAAGCGCCGTTGCAAGAAGTTCCTTGAAGAGTTCCCGAACGCGCTCGACATCATGGTTCGGTCGATCAAGTCCGGCCTGCCTTTGAACGACGCGCTGCGCCTCATCGCCAATGACGGGCAGGAACCGGTAAAGAGCGAATTCCGCAGGGTGGTGGAATCGCAGCAGGTCGGGCTGAGTGTCACCGAAGCCTGCGCCCGCATGATCAATCACATGCCGTTGTCGGAGGTCAATTTCTTCGCGATCGTGATCGGCATTCAGGCTCAGGCTGGCGGCAACCTGTCCGAAGCGCTTGGCAACCTGTCGAAGGTCCTGCGAGAGCGCAAGAAGATGAAGGCCAAGGTCAATGCCCTGTCGATGGAAGCCAAGGCTTCGGCCTGGATCATCGGTGCCTTGCCGTTCATCGTGTCGACCCTCGTCTATCTGACATCGCCTGACTACATGATGATCCTGTTCACCGATCAGCGCGGGCACCTGATCATCGGGGCCGGTCTCGTCTGGATGAGCATCGGCATCCTGATGATGCGCAATATGATCAACTTCGACATCTGAGGAAAAATTATGGGCGAAGGATTGGTCAAGACGTTCACGGATCCCAACATCATTCTTGCCGTTCTCGTCTCGTTTGCAGTGCTGGCGACCTTCTATTCGCTGGTGGTGCCATTCTTCGAGCGCGGAGATCTCGGCAAGCGGATGAAATCAGTGGCCACCGAGCGTGAGCAGATACGCGCGCGGGAACGCGCCCGCCTCGCCACGGAGGTCTCGAACAGCAAGGCCAGTTTGCGCGGACAGAACAACACGTCCGTTCGCCAGGTCGTCGAGCGGCTGAACCTGCGCAAGGCCCTCGTCGACGACAATACCGTCAACCGTCTCAAGACTGCGGGCTATCGCTCGCAGAATGCGCTCAACACGTTCCTTTTCGCGCGGTTCTGTCTTCCGTTCCTGTTTCTGGTCATCGCGATCGTCTACATCTTCGTGCTCGGCAATTTCGCCGAAAAGCCTTTCATGATGCGGTTCGCATTCGCCATCGGATTTGCCTATGTCGGGTTCTATGCGCCGAACATCTTTGTCGCCAACGCCATCGCCAAGCGACAGCATTCCATCCGTCGCGCCTGGCCGGATGCGCTGGACCTCCTCTTGATCTGCGTTGAATCCGGCGTGTCGATGGAGCTCGGCATGCGCCGCGTCGCCGACGAAATCGCCTCCCAGTCTCCGGCCCTGGCGGAGGAACTGGTGCTGACGACGGCCGAGCTTTCGTTTCTGCCCGAGCGTCGTGTTGCGCTTGAAAACCTTGGACAGCGCACAGGCCTTGATGACGTCAAGTCGGTGGTACAGGCGCTGATCCAGGCGGATCGCTATGGAACGCCGATCGCGCAGGCGCTGCGCGTGTTGGCGCAGGAAAGCCGCGACCAGCGCATGAACGCGGCGGAAAAGAAGGCGGCCGCATTGCCGCCCAAGCTCACCGTGCCGATGATCCTGTTCTTCCTGCCGGTTCTCGTCGCCGTCATCCTCGGTCCGGCCGGCATCCAGGTCGCCGACAAATTCTGACATCCCGGGCCGTCGGTAACGCAAGGGAATGGCGGGGGCAGGTGCAGCGCGCCAGGGCACTTTGAGTGCGTCAGCCGGCGATTTGGCGGCTGCCAACTGGCAAAGCTCAGTTGGTGTTCACGTCGTCCGCCTTGGCAAGCTGCTTCCATGCGCCCTGCTGTGACAGCATGGAGCGCAGATACGTTACATTTGCCTCGGCCTGCTCGCCGGACAGTTCCTGGCGGGCGATCGTTTCGGCCTCTTGAAAGCGTCCCTGCAGGCCCACGGCGAGCGCCAGGTTTTGCCGTACGCTGCTGTCGGCGCCCGGTTGGCCCGTTGCCGATTTCAGGTAGGTTTCGGCCGTGCGCAGGTCCTTGGTCAGAAGATAGGACATGCCGAGGTTGGAAAGCACGGAGGGTTCGTTGGGCCTGAGTTCCAGCGCTTCGCGGTAGCGCAGGCGCGCTTCCTGCGAGCGGCCGAGCTGGTCGAGGATTGCGCCTTCTGCCGATTTCAGCTTCCAGTCCGGCCGATCCGGCGTCTGGGCGCGGCTGATCGTGTTCAATGCCTGTTCCAGCTGGCCTGCGGCTGCCTGCGCCTTGCCGTAGGCGCCGAGAACTTCGCGGTCCTGCGGGTGGTTGATCGCGACCTGCTGCATGACGGCGAGGGCCTGTTCGTTGCGTCCGGTCATACGCAGGAGGTTGGCGTAGTTGAGCCCCGCCTCGCGATCCCTGGGGTTCTTCTCATAGGCCTGGCCGATGCTTTCGGCCGCCTGCGACAGCTCCGATGCGGTCATCGATTGGGCGGGCTTCGACGTGCGCGAGATGGAACCGGTCGTCAGTTCCTTCTTCGGCTGGTTGGCGCAACCGGCGACAGACAGCGCGACGATCGCGATCGCGGCGCCTTGTATAAGACGGGTGACATTTCGGGAAGAGATCGTGTGTTTGGCCATAGGCGGTGTCCCCAGCATGCATTCGCGCACCAGAACTCCAAACAACATCGGCGCAACTTTCACTCCAGCAATAATCTGTTAACCCTAACAGAGCGTTAATTGCGCGAATCCATCTCTGTCAGCCGAGGACTTCCATGGCCCCCTATCAGTTCATCGAACGGCCGTCGCCGTTCAACACCAGCGCCGGCAAGACGCTGCCGATCTTCGCGGTCACGCCGGCGCATATCGAAACGGGAGCCATCGATCCGATCGCGCTTGATTGGGCCCGCAAGGCCGGCTTCAAGGCCGAATCGGGTGCCGTGCTTCTGATCCCGTCTTCCGATGGCCATCTCGGCGGCGCGCTCTTCGGTCTGGGCAGTAACCCGTCCGAGGCGCCGTTCCTGACCGGCAAGCTCGCGCGCGCCCTCCCGGCCGGCAATTGGCATATCGAAACAGCCCCACTGACAGCCAACCGGCTGGCACTCGGCTATGGCCTCGGCTCCTATCGCTTCGAGCGCTACAAGTCGGCCAAGGGCGAGCCGCCGACTTTGCTGATCCCGACCGATGCCGATGCAACCGACATCAAGCGCCAGCTCGCAGGCGTCTTTCTTGCCCGCGACCTCATCAACACGCCGACCAACGACATGGGACCGGAAGCGCTGGAAGCATCGTTCCGTGCGCTTGCGGCGCACTACAAGGCGGATGTGTCGGTGATCTCGGGCGAAGCCCTGCTGACGCAGAATTTCCCGCTCGTGCACACCGTCGGCCGGGCCAGCGCCGAAGCGCCCCGTCTTCTCGAGCTGCGCTGGGGCAAGAAGGGCCACAAGAAGGTAACGCTGGTCGGCAAGGGCGTCTGCTTCGACACCGGCGGCCTCGACATCAAGCCCGCGTCCTCTATGCTTCTGATGAAGAAAGACATGGGTGGTGCCGCCAACGTCATGGGCCTGGCGCTGATGATCATGGACGCAAAGCTCAAGGTCGATCTGCGGGTCATTATCCCCGTCGTCGAGAACTCGATCTCAGCCAATGCCTTCCGCCCCGGCGATATCTACCGCAGCCGCAAGGGTCTTACGGTGCAGATCGACAACACCGACGCTGAAGGCCGGCTCATCCTTGCCGATGCGCTCGCCTATGCCGACGAGGAAAAAAACGATCTTCTCGTCGATATGGCGACGCTGACCGGTGCCGCCCGCGTCGCGCTCGGTCCCGACCTGCCGCCGTTCTTCACCGACGACGCCGAACTGGCGCACGATCTGTCCGAGGCGAGCCTCGGCGTCGACGATCCGATGTGGCGCATGCCCTTGCACATGGGCTACGACAAGGACGTCTCCGCGCGTATTGCCGATCTGACGAATGCGCCTTCGGGTGGCATGGCAGGGTCGATCACCGCCGCTCTCTTCCTCAAGCGCTTCGTCACCAACACCAAGAGTTGGGTGCATTTCGATATCTTCGGATGGGCGCAGTCCGAGCGGCCGCATTCGCCGGTTGGCGGAGAGGCCCAGGCTATTCGCGCGCTCTACCAGCACATCCGGCAGATCGCCAGGTAACACGCTGATGTGGACGACCGGCGCTGACACGCGCCGGTCGTCAAAAAGAAACGCTTGCGTAACGGTCCGCGGCTATGGTGGCAAACCACCGCAGCACCGGGCGTCCCTCAGAAGCGCAGTGGTCGCTGTAGCCCTTTGACCGCCTGCATGCATCCTCAAGCCCAATCCGGCTGAGGCATGTGCGGCTGCGCAGGAGTTGCCATTGCCGGTCGAGCTTACGCCCTCCCAGGCCCTTGGGCTCTGGCACACGGTTTCGCTGGAGCAGGTTCGGGTCGACGGCCGCGATCTGACGCTGCGCCAGATGGCGATCCTGTTGCAGATCTATCTCGTGCCGCCGCCTCACACCGTTCGTGGCCTTGCCGCAACGCTCGGCGTCACCAAGCCGGTTATCACCAGGGCGCTCGACACCATGGGTGCCCTCGGTCTCGTCGATCGCGTCCGTGATGAGCGTGATCGACGCAACGTCGTCATCAAAAGGACAGTCGACGGTGCTCTTTATCTTGAAAAATTCGGCGATCTGATCATTGATCAGGGCCGCAAACAGCCTAAGTGAGTTGACATGTCGACACTTCCCGATCGCCGCCTGAATGCCTATCGAGCCGACCTCGCAGAAAACCGCCTTCGCGGTGTCGTCGACGCCGAGCGCTATGTCGAGGGAAGCGTTGCCCGTGTCTCGGTGCCGGTGACGCCGCTCCGCGCAAAGCCCGATCTTGCCTGCGGAACCGATACCGAACTGCTGCTCGGCGAATCGGTTCGTGTGCTCGATACCAACGAGAGCTGGTGCTGGGTGAAGGCCGATCTCGACGGCTATGTCGGCTACCTTCCGGAATATTGCCTGGCACCCGTGGTCAAAAGCCCGACGCACATCGTCTCGGCACCGCGCACCTTCGTCTATTCCGGTCATGACCTGCGCTTTCCGACCGTCTACCCGCTGTCGATGGGCAGCCGCCTGACCGTCGTCGACGAGCGCGAGACCCGCGGCACCCGTTATTTCCTGCTCGACGGCGGCCAGGCGGTGATCGCCAATCATTGCATCGAGGTCGGCAGCGTCGTGTCGGGAGACTATGTCTCGGTCGCAGCCCGCTTTGTCGAAACCCCCTATCTGTGGGGCGGTCGCTCCGGGTTCGGCATCGATTGCTCCGGTCTGGTGCAACTGTCGATGATGATGGTCGGCAAGCTTGCGCCGCGCGATTCCGACATGCAGGCGGCCGGCTTGGGAACGCCGATTGCACGTGAAGAGTTGAGGCGCGGTGACCTCGTCTTCTGGAAGGGACATGTCGCGTTGATGGAAGACGACGAGACGCTGATCCACGCCAATGGCCATACGATGACCGTTGCGCGCGAGGGCCTGGAAGCGTCGATCGAGCGCATCGGCTGGCTCTACGAACAGCCGACGGGCTATCGCCGCCCCTGATGATTCAACGGCTCAGTAGCCGGCTAATTTGTCGACGACGTGCTGCAGCGGTTGCCCGCTTTCGAGGCGGGCGATCTGCTGTTCGACGTGGCGGAACAGCGCCTTGACGTCCGAGGACGCGGCGACATGCGGCGTCACATAGACATTCGGCATCTGCCAGAAACGGCTGACCGGCGAAAGCGGCTCCTGCTCGAAGACATCGAGGGATGCCGCGTGGAGAAGGCCCGCGTCCAGTGAATTCAGGATATCGGCTTCGTTCTGGCTGCCGCCGCGGCCGCCGTTGATGAAGACCGGGGCGCCAAAGGGGCCGTTGCGGCTCAGCTTGGCAAAAAGCCCCGCGTTGAAGATGCCCCGGGTCTCAGGCGTCAGCGGTAGCAGGCCGACCAGGAAATCGGTACGTGCCAGGAAGGCATCCAGTTCGTCGCCGCCAAAGGTCTCGATGCCCTCGACGGCCTTCTTGCTGCGTGACCAACCGACGACCTTGAAGCCCAGGACCGAAAGCTTGCGGGCCGCATCCTGGCCGAGCACGCCCATTCCCATGATGCCGACGGTAACATCCGCCGCTTCGGGCTGGGAGAGATCGCGCCATTCCCGCCTTTCGGCAAGCGCTTCATAGGTCCGGTGCTGGCGCAGATGCATCAGGCATTGCATCGCCACCCATTCGCTCATGCGGGTCGTCAGGCTGCGATCGACGAAGCGCACCAACGGTACTTCCGGCAATCCGGGCAAGGTCAGCACATGGTCGACGCCGGCGCCGCCGGAGAAAACCACCTTGAGATCGGGCGCCCTGTCAAAAAGGTCGGGAGCCGATTTCCACACCACGGCGTAGTCGATACCGGAGAGGTCACGATCGTCATGGACGGCGTCGGCGCGGTTGATCACCTCACGATCCGGGAAAGCGCCTTTGAGCGCCGTTTCCACTTCTTCCGGAATGAACTTCAGATCGACGATGACAGGGCTTTTTGCGGGCATGGCGGGAGCTCTACTGGCGGATGGCGGTGAGATTGACGGCTTCGAGGTTGAAAGCGGCGGCCATCAGGGCCTTGGTGTAGTCCTCCTGCGGCGCATTGAAGATGCGTTCCGCCGGACCTTGCTCGACGACCTTGCCCATGCGCATGACGATCATCTCGTTGGCCAGCGCCCGTACCACCTTGAGGTCATGGCTGATGAAGAGATAGGCGAGGTCGTGCTTTTGCTGCAGGTCTCGCAAGAGATCGACCACCTGCGCCTGAACGCTCATGTCGAGCGCCGATGTCGGTTCGTCCAGCATCACGAATTTCGGTTTCAGCACCATCGCACGCGCAATCGCGACGCGTTGGCGTTGACCACCGGAGAATTCGTGCGGATAGCGCCAGCGCGTGGCGGCATCGAGACCCACTTCCTCGAGTGCCGCGGAAACGCGGGCATCGCGCTCGTCGTCCGACAATGCCCGCTCGTGGATTTTCAGCCCCTCGGCGATGATATCGGCAACAGACATGCGCGGGCTCAGCGAACCGTAGGGGTCCTGGAACACCACCTGCATCCGGTTTCGAAGCGGCCGCATTTCGCGGAAACTATAGGCATTGATGTCCTTGCCGACGAAGGCGATGCGCCCCTTGGACGAGATCAGCCGCGTCAGCGCCAGACCGAGTGTCGTCTTGCCGGAACCGGATTCGCCGACGACGCCGAGCGTCTGGCCGGCGCGCAGTTGCAAGTCGATACCGTCGACCGCCTTCACATGGTCAACGACCTTGCGCAGGAACCCGGCCTTGATCGGAAACCACACCTTCACATCATCAGCTTCCATGACGATCGGCTTCGAGGGATCGGAAGCCGGTGGGTTGCCCCTCGGTTCGGAAGCGAGCAGGTGGCGGGTATAGGCATGCTGCGGATTGGCGAAGATCTCGGCGGTCGGCCCGGTCTCTACGATCTTGCCCTTGGTCATCACGCAGACGCGATCGGCGATCTTGCGCACGATGCCGAGGTCATGGGTGATGAACAGCATCGACATGCCGTGCTCGTCCTTGAGTTTCTTGAGCAACTCGAGGATTTGCGCCTGCACCGTGACGTCGAGCGCGGTTGTCGGCTCGTCAGCGATCAGCAGTTCCGGCCGGTTTGCGAGCGCCATGGCGATCATCACCCGCTGGCGTTGGCCGCCGGAAAGCTCGTGCGGGTAGGCGCCAAGCCGCTTCTCCGGTTCACGGATCCCGACCTGGTTCAGCAGTTCGAGAATGCGCGTACGGGCAGCGGCGCCTTCGAGCCCCTGGTGCAACTCGAGGATCTCGCCGATCTGGCGCTCGATCGGATGCAGCGGGTTGAGCGACGTCATCGGCTCCTGGAAGATCATCGTGATGTCGTTGCCGCGCACCTGGCGCAGTTCCGCATCGCTGGCCTTGAGCAGGTCCTTGCCGTTGAACCGGATCTCCCCGCCCGGATGGCTTGCCGAGGGATAGGGCAAAAGCTTCAGGATCGAGTTCGCCGACACGGATTTGCCGGAGCCGGACTCGCCGACGAGCGCAACGGTCTCGCCGCGCTTGATGTCGAAGGAAATGCTGTCGACCGCAATCGAGGTGTTGCCGCCCTGGTGGAAGGCTACCGACAGGTCGCGGACGGAGAGAATGGGATCGATCATCGTCGCGCTCACCGGAATGTCTTTCTCGGGTCGAAGGCATCGCGGGTCGCTTCGCCGACGAAGATCAGCAGCGACAGCATCACCGACATGACGCAAAAGGCTGTCAGACCGAGCCAGGGGGCCTGCAGGTTGGATTTGCCCTGGGCGATCATCTCGCCGAGGGACGGCGAGCCCGGCGGCATGCCGAAGCCGAGGAAATCGAGCGAGGTCAGCGTGGTGATCGAGCCGGACAGAATAAATGGCAGGAAGGTGAGCGTCGCCACCATCGCGTTCGGCAACAGGTGCCGGTACATGATCGTGCCGTTACCGACGCCAAGCGCACGGGCCGCATTTACATACTCGAAGTTTCGCGCCCGCAGGAACTCGGCGCGCACCACGCCGACGAAGCCGACCCAGGAGAAGAGCAGCATGATGCCAAGCAGGATGAAGAAGCCGGGCGGCAGGATCGCGGCGATGATCAAGAGGATGTAGAGCACCGGCATCGACGACCAGATCTCGATGAAGCGCTGCATCAGGAGGTCGGTCCAGCCGCCGAAATAACCCTGCACGGCACCGGCCGTCACGCCGATGACCGCCGAGGCGATGGTCAGCACCAGGCCGAACAGAACCGAGATTCGGAAGCCGTAGATCATGCGCGCCGTCACGTCGCGCGCCTGGTCGTCGGTGCCGAGCCAGTTGAGGTTGCCGGCAATGCAGTTGCGATCAGTCGAACCTTCCGGATAGGCCGAGCAGCGTTCGTCCTTGCTCATCAGCCAGAAGGGTTTGGTCGGCGCCGAGTGCGGAATATTCGAGTTGACCGTCTGGTAGGAGTAGCGGATCGGCGGCCAGACCATCCAGCCGTTGGCCTCGATCTCGTCGCGGATGAAATCCGAGCGGAAGTCGGTCTCGGCAAGGAAGCCGCCGAACTTCTCTTCCGGATAATCTACCACCGCGGGAAACAGGATCTCGCCCTTGTAGGAGGCGATGATCGGCCGATCGTTGGCGATGAATTCGGCAAAGAGGCTGAGCACGAACAGCAGCAGGAAAATCCAGAGCGACCAGTAGCCGCGCCGGTTCGCCTTGAAATTCTGCCATCGCCGCTTGTTCACCGGTGATAGCCAGCCGCGTGGCGGAGAGGCAGCCTGGGCTGGCGCAGTGGTGACAGTGCTCATCACACGTCCCTCCGCTCGAAGTCGATACGCGGATCGACCCAGGTATAGATCAGGTCGGAGAGCAGGCTGACGAGCAGGCCCATCAGCGAGAAGATGAACAGCGTTGCAAAGACGATCGGATAGTCGCGTTTGACGACGGAATCATAGCCGAGCCGGCCAAGCCCATCGAGCGAGAAGATGTATTCGATCAGCAGCGAGCCGGTGAAGAAGGCCGAGATGAAGGCGCTCGGGAAACCGGCGATGATGATCAGCATCGCATTGCGGAAGACATGGCCGTAGAGCACCTGGCGGTCGTTAAGCCCCTTGGCGCGCGCCGTCGTCACATACTGTTTCTTGATCTCGTCGATGAACGAATTCTTGGTGAGAAGCGTCGTCGTCGCAAAAGCCGAGAGCAGCAGCGTGATCAAAGGCAGCGTCATGTGCCAGAAATAGTCGAGGATCTTCTGCCACCAGGGCAGATCCCAGAAGTTGTCCGAGACGATGCCGCGCAGCGGGAACCAGTCGAGGAACGATCCGCCGGCAAAGACGACGATCAAGAGGATGCCGAAAAGGAAGCTCGGAACCGCATAGCCGACGATGATGATACCGGATGTCCAGATGTCGAAGGTCGAACCATCAGACACCGCCTTCTTGATGCCGAGCGGTATAGAGATGGCGTAGGAAAACAAGAGAATCCAGAGGCCGAGCGAGATCGAGACCGGCATCTTTTCCTTGATGAGGTCGATCACCGAAGTGTTGCGGAAGAAGCTCTCGCCGAAGTCGAAGCGGATGTAGTTCCACATCATCGTGCCGAAGCGTTCGAGCGGCGGCTTGTCGAAGCCGAACTGCTTTTCGAGCTTGGCGATGAATTCCGGGTCAAGCCCCTGGGCGCCGCGGTACTGGCCGCCCTGGTCGCCACCGGCCTGCATCAGGTCGCCGCTGCTGCCGCTGAGCCGATCGGAGCCGCCGGCGTTCGTCAGGTCCGAGATCACCTGCTCTACCGGTCCGCCCGGCGCAAACTGAATGACGGTGAAGGAAATCGCCATGATGCCGACGATCGTCGGGATCATCAGAAGCAGGCGACGCAGAATATACGCACCCATCAGGCCAGCCTCTCGATCGACGTGTTGCCGGTGGCCCGGACCCGCGAAGCGTCGGCGTGCGCCCTATGGTGTTTCAATCCTCACGTCTCCTTGCGGCTTTCAGGCCCAAGCCGGGCCTATATTCGTTTTCAGTGATTCGTTTTTCTGCATTTGGAATCGAGACGGCTTCCGAGTGCAAGGGCTTCATTTGGCCGTGGCGTTTTTCGACCACCAGGCGTCCGGGAAACCGGTGCCGTAGTAGGGCAGCTCCTTAAGGTGGGCGAGGTGGTTCCAGTAGGCGACGCGAATTGCCTTGGAGTAGAACAGCGGCACGACGTAGTGATGGGCGAGCAGGACGCGGTCGAGCGCCCGGGTCGTCGCAACCAGCTCTTCGCGGTTGGGCGCGAAGATGATCCTGCGGATCAGCTCGTCTATCGCCGGATCGGCAATGCCCGCATAGTTTCTCGATCCCGTCTGGTTGACCGAGCTTGAACCCCAGTAATCGATCTGTTCGTTGCCGGGCACCAGTGTCTGGCCCCAGATGCCGTAGATCATGTCATAGTCGAAGCTTCTGACGCGATTGGTGTATTGCGAATCGTCGACGGTGCGGATGCGGGCGTCGATGCCGATTTTCTTGGCACTGTTGATGAACGGCGTGACCGTGCGCTCGTAGGACGGATTGGCGAGAAGCAGCTCGAAAGCGAAGGGTTCGCCGGTCTTGGTGTTGACCAGGCGGTTCCCCTTGAGCTCGTAGCCCGCCTCCTTGAACAGGTCGAGCGCTTTGCGCAAGTTGGTGCGCACCTTCTGCGGGTCGCCATTGATGGGGTTGGTATAGGGCGTGGTGAAGACTTCGGGCGGAACCTTGTCCTTCAGCTCCTCCAGGATCGCCTTCTCGCGACCTTCGGGAAGTTTGGAGGACGCAAGTTCGCTGCCCCAGAAATAGCTGTCGACGCGCTGATAGGCGTTATAGGCGAGATTGCGGTTGAGATCCTCGAAGTCGAAGGCGTAGTTCAGCGCCTCGCGCACCCGCTGATCCTTGAACTTGTCGCGGCGCATGTTCGGCACGAAGGCTTGCATGACGCCCATTGCGCGCAGCGGATTCTCGATCTCCTCGCGGATGACGCGGCCGTCCTTCATGGCGGGAAAGTCATAGGCCTGTGCCCAATGGCTGGCGCTCTGATCTCGGTAGAAATCGACGTTGCCGGAGCGAAAGGCTTCGAACTCCACATTTCTGTCGCTGAAAAACGCATAGTTGATCGTGCGAAAATTGTACTGGCCGACATTCACATTGAGGTTCTTGCCCCAATAGTCGTCCCTCAGTTCGAAGCGGATCGAGCCACCCGGCTGGAACGAGGCGATCTTGTAGGGCCCCGAGCCCATCACGGGTTCCAGCGTCGTTCGCGAGATATCGCGCTTGTTGCCCTTTTCGTCCGGCCCTTCCCACCAGTGCTTTGGAACGATGGAGAGCTGGCCGAGAATATTCGGAAGCTCGTGATTGTTCTTCTCGTCGAAGCGGAAGGTGACGTCGCGCTCGCCTGTCTTTTCCGCAGCAACCACGTGGCGATAATAGTTGGACAGAAGCGGGTTGTGTTCCTTCACCATGTTGAGGGAGAAGATGACGTCTTCAGGCGTCACCGGCGTGCCGTCCGCCCACTTGGCCTCCGCGCGCAGGCGAAACGTGGCTGATGAGATGTCGTCGGGATAGGAGACGCCCTCGGCAAGCAGGCCGTAGGACGTGGTGATTTCGTCTTCGGCGGATTTCAGCAGCGTATCGAAAACCAGCGACGCAACGCCGGTCGCTGCCTCGCCCTTGGAAAGGATAGTGTTGAAAGTATCGAACGTGCCGTTTTCCGACAGCCGCAGTTCGCCGCCTTTCGGAGCATCCGGATTGACGTAATCGAAGCGGGCAAAGCCATCAGCGTATTTGAGCTTGCCGATCGACGACGTGCCATGACGCCAGACTGGCTGCTCTTGCGCATTCGCTGCAGGGGTAAGGAGAAGAAGTGCCGCTGTCAGCAGCGAGGCCGCCAGGCCAGGTTTCACGGTCCTGCAGAAGTTTGGCATCCAGCCGGTACCCCTTATATTTCAATGTTCTTTTGCGAGAGAATAGGCGAAATCGGGCCAAATGACAGGCGCCGCCGCAAATCAGGCGAAATTTTTGCGTCACATCCCGGTGATCCGCAAGGCTGAGGCAAAGGCGGCACCTTAGGATCAGGGGATATCGGGCATATCGCACCCATTGCCGGTGCGGTTCGCCGTTGGGGAATGAACGGAACGGAATTGGACATGGTTGCTGCAATACGACGCTGTGGCTCGGCGCTTTTGGCGCTTTTGGTTGGAACGAGCGTCTTGATCGCCGATGTTGCCAGCGCAGAAGACACGCCGGCCAAGGCGCTTTTCGGCGCCAAATCACTGCCGGCGCAGATGGCGCCCTCGTCCTATGGTTTCTATGCCAAGGGTTGCCTTGCCGGCGGCGTGGCGATCCCGACGGATGGCCCGACCTGGCAGGCGATGCGACTGTCGCGCAATCGTCGCTGGGGCCATCCGCAGATGATCGCGCTGATCGAACAATTCTCCCATGACGCTGCGGAAAAGGTCGGCTGGCCCGGTCTGTTGCTCGGCGATATCTCGCAGCCGCGCGGCGGCCCCATGTTGTCCGGTCACGCCTCGCATCAGATCGGTCTCGATGCCGATATCTGGCTGACGCCGATGCCGCAAAGGACGCTGACAGGCCGCGAGCGCGAAGACATTTCCGCGACATCCATGCTGCAGAAGAACAAGTTTCTGACCGTCGATCCGTCGATCTGGACGCCGTCGCATGCGCGGTTGATCATGCTGGCAGCAAGCTACCCTCAGGTCGAGCGGGTCTTCGTCAATCCGGCCATCAAGAAGAAGCTCTGCGACACCTGGAGCGGCGACCGCTCGGCGCTCGGCAAGGTCAGGCCGATCTACGGCCACGACTACCATTTCCATATCCGCATCAGGTGCCCTGAGGGGTCGTCGACCTGCAAGGATCAGGCGGCCGTTCCGGCCGGCGATGGCTGCGACAAGTCGCTGGCCTGGTGGTTTACCGACGAGCCCTGGGCAAAGCCGAAAAAGAAGCCTGGCGAAAAGCCGGTGAAGCCCCGCCTGACGACCATGGCCGACCTGCCGAAGGCATGCACCTTGGTGCTGAACGGACCGTCACCGGCCTCCGAGCAGGATGCGACCTACGGCATGGCCTATCGTGCCGCGGCGCCAGCGCCTGCCGAGCAAGGCATCGAGCAGGTTATCGGCAATGCCGCAAGCGATTTGCCGCCATCGGACGTGCCGGTGCCGCTGCCGCGTCCGACATTGCAATAGGCGTCCTGGCTTGCGGCTTTTCAATCCCGCTGTGCTCATGTATACGGCCATCAAATCGATTTAAATCCGGTGGCGAGGATACGGCATGGCGGATCGGAAATGCGTTGCCCTGATCGCTCACGATCAGAAGAAGGACGATCTTGCCATCTTCGCCAAGGCCAACGAAGCGGTCTTTGCGCAGTGGAAGATCGTCGCCACCGGGACGACCGGTGGTCGCGTTCTCGACGTCTGCCCTGGTCTCGATGTCACGCGGCTGAAAAGTGGCCCGCTCGGCGGCGACCAGCAGATCGGCGCCATGATCGCAACCGGCGATGTCCAGCTGCTGATCTTCTTCGTCGATCCGCTGACGGCGATGCCGCATGATGTCGACGTCAAGGCGCTGATGCGACTTGCGATCGTCTACGATATTCCGATGGCGCTCAATCGCGCCACGGCCGAGCAGTTGATCGACTTCAACCACAACTGATAGAGAATTTTCGAAACCTCACGGCGACGATCAGGATGGACAGTGCGATGCCCGGTGCGAGTGACAACAGCTTTTCCTTTCCGATCCTGATCGGCGATATCGGCGGCACGAATGCGCGCTTTGCCTTGCTGCTCGATGCTTTCGCTGAGCCGAAGCAACTGCCGCCGATCAAGACAGGCGATTTCGAGACGATCGAGGAAGCGCTGCAGAAGAGCATCCTCGACAAGACGTCCGTTCAGCCGCGTTCGGCAATCCTCGCCGTCGCCGGACCGATCAAGGGCGATGAAATCCCGCTGACCAATGCGGGCTGGGTCATTCGCCCGAAGGACATGCTGACCAGTCTTGGCCTTGAGGATGTTCTGATCATCAACGATTTCGAGGCGCAGGCACTGGCCGTTGCTGCTCCGGCGGCTGAAGATCTGGTGCAGATCGGCGGGGGTAGCGTTCGTCCTCTGACCTCCCGCGTCGTTCTAGGCCCAGGGACCGGGCTCGGGGTGGGCGGCCTGGTGTTTGCACAGCACACCTGGTTTCCGGTTCCAGGCGAAGGCGGTCACGTCGATATCGGTCCGCGCACGGAGCGCGACTTCCAGATCTGGCCTTTCCTCGAGCCGATCGAAGGGCGCATGGCCGGCGAGCAGATCCTCTGCGGCCGCGGCATCATGAACCTCTATCGCGCCGTTTGCGCCGCCAATGGCGACGAGCCGGTGATGAAGGATCCGGCCGAGGTTACGACAAGCGCGCTCTCCGGCAACGACGCTGCTGCCGTCGAGACCATATCGTTGTTTTCGACCTATCTCGGCCGCGTGGCCGGCGACATGGCGCTGATCTTCATGGCCCGCGGCGGTGTGTTCCTGGCCGGAGGCATTTCGCAGAAGATCTTGCCAGCGCTGCAAAAACCGGAATTCCGCGCCGCCTTCGAAGACAAGGCGCCGCACTCCGCCTTGATGAAGACAATTCCGACCTTCGCGGTCATCCATCCGATGGCGGCACTTTCCGGTTTGGCCGCTTTCGCGCGCACGCCCAGAGACTTCGGTGTTGCAACAGAGGGACGGCGCTGGAGAAGCTGAAGCGGCCGAGCCGCGCAAAGACTCGCCAAAGCCGCACCAAACCACTATAGAGCCCGGGAAAGGTAGCGTCGGCGTCCGACGCACCGCACAGGCTCAGGGAAGACAGGCTTTTTGAGCGCTATCGATAAAAAACAGCACGCTGTCGATTCCGACACCATCAGCGGAATCCTGAAGCGGGTCATTGCAGAAAACGGTCGCGATCACATCCGCGGCTATCTCTTTGCCATTGCCTGCCTGGCCGTCGTCGCTGCGACGACCGGCTTTACCGCCTCGATCATGGAGACGGTGATCAATGAGGCTTTCGCGAACAAGAACGCGGGCATCGTGCTGCTGGTCTGCGGCTCGATCTTCGGCGCTTTCGTCTTGCGCGGGTTTGCCACCTACGGCCAGGCCGTCGCCTTGTCGAAGATCGGCAACAATATCGTCGCCCGCTATCAGAAGCGGCTTTATGCGCATCTGATGGCGCTCAGCGTCGGCTATTTCAGCGAGCAACGATCGGCGCAGCTTGCGGCCCAGATCAGCCAGAACGTCAGCGGCATCCGCGACGTGCTCAATCTGACGGTCACCTCGATCGCCCGCGATCTGTTGACCCTGATCGGTCTGATCGGCGTGATGTTCTTCAAGGACTGGCTGCTGTCGATCATCGTCTTTGTGACGGCGCCGCCTTTGCTTCTGGGCCTGCGGTATGTCTCCAAGCGGCTGCGCTCTGCGACCCGCGAAGCCATCGATGTGAACAGCCGTGTCCTTGGTGCGATGCAGGAGACGATCCAGGGGATTTCAATCGTCAAGGCCTTCACGATGGAAGGCGAACTGCGCAGCAAGGTCGACGCGATCGTCGATCGCGCCGAAAATCGTGCCAACCGCATTGCCCGCCTGAGCGAACGCACGGCGCCGATGACCGAGACCTTTGCCGGCTTGGCCATCTCCAGCGTGCTTGCCTATTCCGCATTCCGCGCAATCTACAACGATGTTCCGCCAGGTGCCTTCTTCGCCTTCGTCGTTGCCCTGTTGATGGCTTACGACCCGGCGCGGCGGCTGGCCCGTCTTCAGGTGTCGATGGAGCGCGCTGCGGTCAACGCCCGCATGGTCTACGAGATTCTCGATACCGTTCCGCATCAGCGCGACAAGCCGGGCGCAAAGGAACTCACCTTTGATGGCGCAACCGTCGAGCTGCGCGATGTGCGTTTCCGCTACGCCAACGGCGACGAAATCCTTAAGGGCGTCAGCTTCGTCGCCGAAGGCGGCAAGACCACAGCTCTCGTTGGCCCATCTGGGGCCGGAAAGTCGACGGTCATCAGCCTCGTTCCACGGTTCTACGATCCGGCCTCCGGCCAGATCCTGATCGACGGGCAGGATATTGCCGACGTAACCAAGCAGTCGCTGCGCAACGGCATCGCCTACGTCTCGCAACAGCCTTACCTTTTCGAAGGCTCGATCCGCGACAACATCCGTTACGGCCGCCCGGACGCAACGGATGTGGAAATTGAGGAAGCCGCGCGTCTCGCCTATGCGCATGATTTTATTCTCACCCAACCGCAGGGTTATGACACCCCAGTTGGTGAGAACGGGGTCACGATGTCTGGTGGCCAGAGGCAGCGGCTCTCGATCGCCCGCGCACTCGTGCGCAATGCGCCGGTCCTTTTGCTCGACGAGGCGACGTCGGCGCTGGATACCGAGTCTGAGGCAGCCGTGCAGAAGGCGCTCGACGAGGCAATGCGCGGACGCACGGTGATCGTCATCGCCCACCGGCTTTCGACTGTTGTCAATGCCGACAAGATCATCGTCATGAAAGATGGCCTCGTCGTCGAGGAAGGCACGCACGAGGACCTGTCGCGCCGACAGAACGGCCTCTACGCGCGCCTGCACAATCTCCAGGGCAAGGTCCCACAGGCGTCGGTCGACGCCGAAATCTAAACATGAGCAGGAAGGAAAATCGCCGATGAGCACAACGGAGATGAAGCTTGTGGTCGTCGGCGCGGCCGGTCGCATGGGCCAGACGCTGATCCGTATGGTTCATGGCATGGATGGCGTCCGCCTGCATGCGGCGGTGGAGCGTCCGGGTTCGCCTTTCATCGGCCGTGACGCCGGCGAGATCGCCGGTCTCGGTCCGATCGGCATCGCGGTCACCGACAAGCCGCTCGAAGCCTTCGTCGAAGCCGAAGGCGTGCTCGACTTCACCTCGCCTGCCGGCACCGTCGAATTCGCCGGCCTCGCCGCGCAGGCACGCATCGTGCACGTCATCGGCACCACCGGCTGTGGAGCGGACGACGACGCGAAAATCCGTGCCGCCGCGCGTCATGCCCGCATCGTCAAGTCAGGCAATATGAGCCTCGGCGTCAATCTTCTCGGTGTGCTGACCGAGAAAGCGGCGCGCGCGCTCGGGCCTGCTGGCTGGGACATCGAGATCCTCGAGATGCATCACAAGCATAAGGTGGATGCCCCGTCCGGCACAGCGCTGCTCCTCGGCGAAGCGGCGGCGAAGGGGCGCAGCATTGCGCTGTCGGAAAATTCCGTGCGCGTGCGCGACGGCCACACCGGCGCCCGCCCGCAGGGCGCGATCGGTTTTGCGACGCTGCGCGGCGGCTCGGTGATCGGTGAACACTCGGTCATTCTCGCCGGCGAAGGCGAGCAAGTGACCTTATCCCACAGCGCCACCGACCGCTCGATTTTCGCACGCGGTGCGGTGACCGCAGCGCTCTGGGCGCGGGACCAGAAACCCGGCTTCTACTCCATGCTCGATGTTCTCGGGCTCGACTGACACCATCTCTATCATCTCAAGGGGAAATCATATGAGCGGCACCCTCGTCCTCGTCCGGCATGGCCAGAGCGACTGGAACCTGAAGAACCTGTTCACCGGCTGGCGTGATCCTGACCTGACCGAGTTGGGCGTCGAAGAGGCCAAGGCCGGTGGCCAGGCGCTCGCCGACTACGGCATCAAGTTCGACATCGCCTTTACCTCGTCGCTGATCCGCGCCCAGCGCACCTGCCAGTTTGTGCTCGATGCGGTCGGCCAGCCGTCGCTCGAAACCATCCGCGATCAGGCGCTGAACGAGCGCGACTATGGCGATCTGTCCGGTCTCAACAAGGATGACGCTCGCGAAAAATGGGGCGAAGAGCAGGTGCATATCTGGCGCCGCTCCTACGATATCCCGCCGCCGGGCGGCGAAAGCCTGCGCGACACCGGCGCCCGCGTATGGCCCTATTACCTGACGGAAATCCTGCCGCGCGTGCTGGCCGGTGAGAAGGTGCTCGTCGCAGCACATGGCAACTCGCTGCGCTCGCTGGTCATGGTTCTCGACCGTTTGACGAAGGAAGAGATCCTGAAGCTCAACCTCGCGACCGGGGTGCCGATGGTCTACAAGCTCAACGCCAATTCGACCGTCGCTTCCAAGGAAGTGCTCGGCGACATGTCGGCTGCACACTGAGGCGAACGCGTCCGAAACAACAATGAAGGGGGCGCCTGTCGCCCCTTTTTCGTTTTCAGGCCTTGCCCGCTTCCCAGCCTAGGATCGCGCGCTTGCGAGTCAACCCCCAGTGATAGCCGGTGAGGGCGCCGCTTTTGCCGACCGCCCGGTGGCAGGGAACGACGAAGGAGATCGGGTTGGCGCCGACTGCGGCGCCGACGGCGCGCGAGGCGGTCGGCTGACCTATATCGCCGGCGATGGTCGAATAGGTGGTCGCGCGTCCGAGCGGGATCTTCAACAGCGCCTGCCAGACGCGGATCTGGAAATCGGTGCCGATCAGGAAGATCCGCAGAGGCTGGTCGGCGCACCAGCGTTCCGGATCGAAAATGCGGGCCGCATATTGCGCCGTCGCCGCGCTGTCTTCGACGTAAGCGGCGTTCGGCCAGCGATGCGCCATGTCTTCGAAACTCTCCTGCTCGCCGCCGCCATCGGCAAAGGCAAGGCCGGCCAGGCCGCGGTCGGTGATCATCACCAGCGCCGTGCCAAAGGGGGAAGGGTGGTAGCCGTAACGGATGGTAAGACCGGCGCCACGCGCCTTCCACTCACCCGGCGACATCGCCTCATGGGTGACGAAGAGGTCATGCAACCGGCTCGGACCGGATAGCCCGACCTCGATGCTGGTTTCCAGAAGCGGCATGTCTTCCTGGCGCAACAGCCGCTTGGCATGGTCGAGCGTGACCGCCTGCAGAAAGGCCTTCGGGGAAAGCCCGGCCCAGCGGGTAAAGACCTTCTGCAATTGCGTCGGCGATTGCTTCAGCCTGTGAGCGATCGCGTCGAGCGAAGGCTGCTCGCGATACTCTTCGGTGAGCATTTCGATCACGCTTCTCACCGTGTCGTAATCGGTGCCCTTGGGCGTGATGTCGGCGGGGAGGGTTGTCGCTATGTTCATCGGTCATCTCCTGTCGTGACACAGGTAACCATGCCGGCAGTGTCGTTACCACCCGAAACTTGATCGGGTTTCGTCAGCGGCGGCGCACGGTGGCAAGCGCGCCGGAAAACGCGGTGGCGAAGGTTTCACGGTCGTCGCGGTTGAGGAAGGAGCCGACATCGGTTCGGTTCCCGCCGTCGCTGACGCTCATCGAGACGATGCCGATCTCCTGGTGTCGCGCGATGTTGAAGCGCGCCCAGAACGGGTTGAAGCGATGCTCGGTCATCCGGCCCGATGGCGTGAATTTGCGTACCGAAACGTCGGTACGCGAAACGCGTACCTCTTCGCGGGCGCGGGCAGAGCGGTAGTTCAGCCAGAAGGCACCGAACAGCAGCGCAAAATCCAGCCCGAAGAAGAACACGATAGGCCAGGCGCCGATCACCATGAACACGACTGCATGCACCAGGCTGAGCAGCCCGGCGATCAGGAAAAACACTTTGAACCCCTTGAAGCCGAGCGAGCGGTAGGGGGTCAATTCGGCGCTGAACACCGGCTCTTCGCCGGCAAACTTCTCGTCGTTGCCATCAGTCATGACCATTGACTATAGATGCATCATGAAAAACGTGAAGCCGAAATTGCCGGGCAAGCCCGCGAAAAAGAAGCCGGCCTCGAGCCGCCGCACGCCACGGACGACGGGCCTCTACAGCCGTGAGGAAATCTCCGAGATCTTCCGGCGCTTCTCGATCCAGCGTCCGGAGCCGAAGGGGGAACTCGAGCACGTCAATCCCTTCACTCTGGTGGTGGCCGTCGCCCTGTCGGCGCAGGCGACGGACGCCGGCGTCAACCGGGCGACGCGGGCGCTCTTTGCCATTGCCGACACGCCGGAAAAGATGCTGGCGCTCGGCGAGGAGAAGGTCCGTGACCACATCAAGACCATCGGGCTTTTCCGCAACAAGGCGAGGAACGTCATCGCGCTCAGTGAAAAGCTGATCACTGATTTCGGTGGCGAGGTGCCGCGCACGCGCGAGGAGCTGGTGACGTTGCCGGGCGTCGGGCGAAAGACCGCCAATGTTGTTCTCTCGATGGCCTTCGGCCAGGCGACGATCGCCGTCGACACCCACATCCTGCGCATTGCAAACCGGCTCTGTCTGGCGCCGGGCAAGACCCCGGACGAGGTTGAAGCAAAGCTCTCGCGCATCATTCCCGACGAATATCTCTACCACGCGCATCACTGGCTGATCCTGCATGGCCGCTATTGCTGCAAGGCGCGCAAACCGGAATGTGAGCGCTGCGTCATTGCCGATATCTGCAAGTCGCCGGAAAAGACCTGTGACATCCCGGCGCCGCTGGTTGAGCTGCCGCAACAGGTTCTGCCGGTTGCGGGCTGATGTGGACTGCCCGAAAGCCTGCGACGCGCGCGATCGGGTGGGGTCCGGCTCAGGCGGAGATCAATCGATCGATCAAGTGACCGATCGCTTCGACGTAGCGTTGCGTCGAAGCCCCATCGGCAATTTCCAGCGCGGCTCGATCGAACGCAGCTGAGAGCAGCGTCGCCGTTGCCGACAATGCGGCCGGCTCGAAGACGTCCGGCGCCATCGCTGCCGCCAGACCCTCTTCGAGCGTTCTCTGGGCATTGGCCGCGTCGATCGCGGCCATCGTCCGCATGCCCAGTACGGCCGGGCCGTCGAGAAGCAGAATGCGTAGCCTGCCGGGCTCCGCCATCGCCTCGAAATAGATTCTTGCGCCTGTCATGAGCGCCTCGCGGGGCGTCAGGCCGTCGATTGTCGCTGCTTCGATCCTTGCAGCGACTGCGCGTGCTTCGCGCTCGGCGACGGCACGAAAGAGCGATTTCTTGTCTTCGAAGTGGTGATACAGGGCGCCGCGCGTCAGGCCGGCTGCAGCGACAATGTCCGGCGTCGACGTCTCCGCATATCCCCTCGCGACAAAGAGGCCGTGCGCAGCATCGATGATCGCGGCACGGGTCGTATCGGAGCGTTGGCGATTGGAGCGGCGAGAAGATTCAATTTGCATACATTCAGCCTGCATGTTAGTTAGAAAAATACATGCAGATTGTATGATAATGCAGGCGTGAGGAAAAGCCATGAAATCGACGAGCTACTATCCGGTCATCATGACATCAGACGTTGCGGCAACCGCGGCATTCTACATCGAAAACTTTCGCTTCCAGGCCCTGTTCACCAGCGATTGGTACGTGCACCTGCAGTCGAGCGAATCCGAAACGGTCAATTTGGCCGTTCTCGATTATCGCCATGAAACGATCCCGGAAGAAGGTCGGGCGCCCGTCCGCGGCCTGCTCCTCAACTTCGAGGTCGAGGATCCCGATGCGGTCTATGCCGACTGCCAGACAGCAGGCCTGCCGATCCTGAAGGCGATTTGCGACGAGGATTTCGGCCAGCGCCATTTCATCACGGCTGATCCCAACGGCGTTCTGATCGACGTCATCAAGCCGATCCCGCCGAGTGCGGAGTTTGCGGCCGCCTATGACGCAAGCGCGCTTCCAGCGGAATGATCGCGGCGAGCGCGTGTTTTGTCTTCCAAATGGCTGGAAAACCGCTATTAACGAACACCGGCCATTAGGGAAACTGGACGGAGTTCATGACAAAATACGACGTGCTGACGATCGGCAATGCGATCGTGGATATCATTGCGCGCTGCGATGACGGCTTTCTGAGCGAAAACGGCATCATCAAGGGCGCGATGAACCTCATCGATGCCGACCGGGCCGAGCTGTTGTACTCGCGCATGGGCCCTGCCGTCGAAGCTTCGGGCGGCAGTGCTGGCAATACCGCAGCCGGCGTCGCCAGCCTTGGTGGACGTGCCGCCTATTTCGGCAAGACAACCAACGACCAACTCGGCGAGATCTTCGCGCACGACATTCGCGCCCAGGGCGTCTATTTCCAGACCAAGCCGCTCGAAACCGTGCCTCCGACGGCGCGCTCGATGATCTTCGTGACCGAGGACGGCGAGCGCTCGATGAACACCTATCTCGGCGCCTGCGTCGAGCTTGGTCCGGAGGACGTGGAAGCCGACGTCGTCGCGCAGGCCAAGGTCACCTACTTCGAAGGCTACCTCTGGGATCCGCCGCGCGCCAAGGATGCGATCCGTGAGGCCGCCAAGATCGCCCATGAAAACGGTCGCGAAACGGCAATGACGCTGTCGGACAGTTTCTGCGTCCACCGCTACCGCGACGAGTTTCTCGAGCTGATGCGTTCCGGCACCGTCGACATCGTTTTTGCCAACAAGCAGGAAGCGCTCGCACTCTACGAGACCGAGGACTTCGACCTGGCGCTGGAAAAGCTGTCGAAGGACTGCAAGCTTGCCGCCGTCACCTTGAGTGAAGAAGGCTCCGTCGTCGTGCGTGGCGCGGAACGGGTCCGCGTCGGTGCGACGCCGCTCGCCCAGGTGGTCGATACGACGGGCGCTGGCGATCTTTACGCCGCCGGTTTTCTCCACGGATACACCACCGGTCGGTCGCTCGAGGATTGCAGCAAGCTCGGCAATCTCGCAGCCGGCATCGTCATCGGCCACATTGGCCCGCGGCCGATGGTCTCGCTTGCCGCCGCTGCCAAGCAGGCCGAGCTCGCCTGAGGCGAGCCTGGCTTTCTTTCAAAGTGCAAAGAGGGCGCAGCCTTTACTTGAAGGCTTCGCCCGGATAGGCGCCCCAGATCTCGCTCTGGACGATCCAGCCGTCGACACCCTGGGTTTCGATGTGGCACCAGTCACCGTTGCATTCGCCCACGCGGATGACCACGCCGGGCTCCATCCGGGCGACGATCGCCGAGGTGCTCTGTGGCTCGCGCCGAAGGTTAACGAACACGCCTTCGCCCTTGCCGCGCATCCATGGCGCGGTGACGGCGGTACGGTCACCCGACAGAAGCGCCTGGTTCACCCAGCCTTCGGTGCCGTCGGCATCGCGGATGCGGCGCCAGTTATCGTATTCCTGAATGATTTCCACCGGAACGCCGGGTCTGAGGTAACGGAACGCCACCGCGTAGTCGACGCTCGGGCCGATGCGCAGGTTGACGCTCTTGGCTTTCAGGCTGACGAATCGCGGCAGCGGTAATCCGCTGGCTCCCTTGGCGGCCTGGGCGTGGGCGCCCGAAGCAGTGATGAGCGCGCCGGTGAGGGCGGCGATCAACGCGAACGAGAGTTTGGAAATGACGTGACGCATGACGAAGCTCATTTTCCGTGGCAACTTGAAGGCGCAGTTCACTCAGGGCGCTTGGCCGGGGCGTAAATCGCGGGGACGACGCAGCGAGTTTTGTTTGTCTTCCCGACCGGGTCTGGTAGAAATTGCGGCTACAGGGAGTAAGTATCGCCCAACTTGGTTAAGGACCCGTCAACGAGGCCCATCGCAGCAATGACAAGCAAGAAGAAGCCCAAGGTCTACATCACCCGGAAACTGCCGGACATCGTCGAAACCCGCATGCGCGAGCTGTTCGACGCCGAGCTCAACATCGATGATACGCCCCGCAGCCAGCCGGAGCTTGTGGCGGCGGTCAAGCGCGCCGACGTGCTCGTGCCGACGGTCACCGACCGCATCGACGCTGCGCTGATCGAGCAGGCCGGACCGCAACTGAAGCTGATCGCGAGCTTCTCCAATGGTGTCGACAACATCGACGTGGATGCGGCCGCCCGCAAGGGCATCACCGTCACCAACACGCCCAATGTCTTGACCGAGGACACCGCCGACATGGCGATGGCGCTGATCCTCGCCGTGCCGCGACGGCTCGCGGAAGGTGCGCAGATCCTCACCGACCGCAAGGGCGAATGGGCCGGCTGGTCGCCGACCTGGATGCTTGGCAGACGCATAGCCGGCAAGCGCATCGGCATCGTCGGCATGGGCCGCATCGGCACCGCGGTTGCGCGCCGTGCCAAGGCCTTCGGACTGTCGATCCACTATCACAACCGTCACAGGGTCAAGGCCGAGACCGAAGAGATGCTCGAGGCGACCTACTGGGACAGCCTCGACCAGATGCTTGCCCGCGTCGACATCGTCTCGGTCAATTGCCCTTCGACGCCGGCGACCTATCATCTGCTTTCGGCCCGCCGCCTAGCGCTGATGCGCCCGGAAAGCTACATCGTCAACACCGCCCGCGGCGGCATCATCGACGAGACGGCGCTGATCAAGTGCCTGCGCGAAGGCAAGATCGCCGGTGCCGGCCTCGATGTTTTCGAGAACGAACCCGTGGTCAATCCCAAACTGATCAAGCTTGCCGGCGAGGGCAAGGTCGTGTTGCTGCCGCATATGAGTTCGGCGACGCTCGAGGGCCGTATAGACATGGGCGACAAGGTGGTGATCAACATCCGTACCTTCTTCGACGGTCACCGGCCGCCGGACCGGGTTCTGCCCGGCCGCGACTGATCCGCGGCCGATCAAAGCGCCTTGCGCATCTCGATGGTGGTCGGGCGGGCAAAGCCCGGATGCGCCGTCCTGCCGGTTTCGATGAAGCCCCAGGCGGCGAAGGTCCGGTGGTTTTCGATGAGCTCGATGCGCGTCTGCAGCCTCAGGGCGGAAAGGTTGCGGCTGCGTGCTGCCTCTTCGGCCTTTGCCAGCAACAGCCGGCCGACGCCCTGGCCCCGGTATGCTGCGGCGACCGCAAGCTTGCCGACATAAAGGCAATCGGGCTCCGGCTTGCAGAAGATGCAGCCGGCCAGCTCGGCTCCATCGAGGGCGATCAATCCGATTTCTGCTGAAGCTTTCTGCTTCAGACCTGCGACCGTCAGCGCATGGGCTGACGACGGCGGGTCGATCCGCCCGTCCATGAAGGCAAAAGCTTTCAGGATCAGGTCCAGCAATTCCCCGTAGCGATCGAAGGTCGCGTCGATCCCGATGATCTGCATCAGCCCGCCCGCCCTTGCGTGCGCCGGCGGTAACGGATGGTGCTGAACTGCGCCGAGAGCGCATCATACATCAGCAGCCGGCCGACGAGAGGTTCGCCGAACCCCGCGATCACCTTGATGGCTTCCATAGCCTGCATTGTTCCAATGACGCCGGTGAGCGCGCCGATAATGCCGGCCTCCGCGCAGGAGGGCACGACGCCCGCAGGCGGCTTCTCGGGAAAGAGATCGCGGTAGGAAGGGTTGGGGGCGCCATCCTTGTCCAGCCGATAGGGCATCAGCACGGTGAGCGACCCGTCGAAACGGCCGACCGCACCGGTGACGAGCGGTACGCCGATGGCAGCCGCCGTATCGGCTGCAAGATAGCGCGTGTCGAAATTGTCCGAGCCGTCGATCACCAGGTCGTATTGGGCAAACAGCGTCTCGGCGTTGTCGGCGGCAAGGCGAAACCCATGCGTTTCGACCGTCACATGCGGATTGAGCGCGCCGATCGCTGCCGTGGCGCTTTCGACCTTCGCCTGGCCGATATCGGCAGTGCGGTGGATCACCTGCCGCTGCAGGTTCGACAGCGACACCACATCATCATCGACGATACCGAGTGTGCCGATGCCGGCGGCCGCCAGGTACTGCAGCACGGGGGCGCCGAGCCCCCCGGCACCGATGACCAGAACGCGCGCGGCCTTCAGCTTCTGCTGCCCCGCACCGCCAAGTTCCGGCAGGATGATGTGGCGCGCATAGCGGGCGATTTCCGATGGGTCGAGGCTGGTATTGGTCATGAGCGGACACTTTCCATCATCGGCTCCATCATCCAGAAACGCTTCCGTGCTCCACGGTCAGGAACCGGCCGCGCTCGCCGAGCGCATCGAACATTGCACGGTCCGTTCCGGTCATGAAGGCCTGGCCGCCGAGCCCGTCGACGAGATCGAACAAGGCGGCGCGGCGGCCCATGTCCAGATGGGCGGCGATCTCGTCGAGCAGCAGGATGGGGGCGTGGCCGGTCATGTCGCCGACAAGGCGCGCATGGGCGAGCACCAGGCCGACGAGCAGTGCCTTTTGTTCGCCGGTTGAGCAGCGCTCGGCCTCCATATCCTTCTCGCGGTGGCGGATCAACAGGTCGCTGCGATGCGGTCCATCGAGCGTCCGGCCGGCGGCCGCATCGCGCGGCCGGCCCTCGCGCAACATGGTGAGATACTGCTCTTCAAGGTCGAAGGCCGGCCTGTGGCTATCATTGTCGAAGAAGCCGGAGAGCGCCAGGCGCGCGGACGGAAAGACGCTGTCGCCGGTGTTTCTTTCGACCAGCGCGGTCAGCAGACCCAGCATTTCCTGCCGGGCCAGCGCCATCGACACGCCGAGCCCGGCCATTTCCTTTTCGATGGCGGTGAGCCAGGCGGGATCAGGGCGAAATTCGCTCAAGAGCCGATTGCGGCTGCGCATGGCGCGATCGAATTCGCTGGCGCGTCGGCCGTGCTCCGGGTCGAGAGAAAGCACAAGCCGGTCAAGGAAGCGGCGGCGATCGGCCGACGGGCCGGTGAAAAGCCCGTCCATGGCCGGCGTCAGCCATAGCACGCGCAGATGGTCGGTCAGTTCATCGACCATGCTCGCCGCGGTACCGTTCAGCCGCAGCCGCCGCGATTGCCCCTCATTCGTGCCGGCCGTGCCGGTGCCGATCTCGACCGGGCCTTCCATGCCCACCACTTCGGCAAAGACCGAAAAGCCGTCGCTGGCGCCGACGCGGGCAACATCGGCATAGGCGGCACGCCGGAGGCCCCGGCCGGGCGACAGAAAAGACACCGCTTCCATCAGATTGGTCTTGCCGGCGCCGTTCTCGCCGGTCAGCACGATATGCCGCTGGTCGAGCGCCAGCGACAGCGCCGCATAATTGCGGAACTCGCTGAGCTTCAGACGATTGAGAAAGACCTTCTGTGGCATTTCGGGTCCGGATCCGACGTCCGCGCCAGCAACAGCGCGTCTGGAGGACGCGCAGGGACGCTGTAACACTTTAAACGCGCTGCATAATTCTTGGCCTAAACCGATGCCGATTTAAGAAATTATGCAGTAGGACGAAAGCGCCCGCCAAGGCAAGGCGAAAGGCGGCATCAACCCTTCGAGGCAAAAACGCTCGATAACGGCGGGGAAAGCCTTACGATCCCTGCGTTTCAGCGCTTTTCTTGATCGCTTGCGTACAATATGACAGCCGCATGACAATCCACGAACGGATACATTTGTGATGCTGGCTTGGTTCCGCAAACTCCTTCCCCGCGAAGACCGCTTCTTTGATCTCTTCGCCCATCATTCGCGCACCGTCGTCGGTGCCGCCGAAGCGCTCGAAAAGCTTCTGGCCGGCGGCAGCGACCTCGAAAAGCATTGCGACCGCATCGTCGCGCTTGAAGACGAGGCTGATAACATTACCCGCGACGTGCTGCTGGCAGTGCGCCGCTCCTTCATCACGCCGTTCGATCGTGGCGACATCAAGGATCTCATCCAGTCGATGGATGATGCCATCGACATGATGCACAAGACGGTCAAGACCATCCGGCTGTTCGAACAGAAGACCTTCGATCCGGGCATGCAGGAAATGGGCACCATCGTCGTTCAGGCGGCGCATCTGATCGCCGAGGCCATTCCGCTGCTCGATCGCATTGGCGCCAACCATGGCCGGCTCATCGCCATTGCCGAAGAGGTCACGCGCATCGAAGGCCGGTCCGACGAGCTTCATGACCAGGGCCTCAAGGATCTCTTCCGCCGCCATGGCGCCAACAACGCGATGGCCTATATCATCGGCAGCGAGATCTATGGCGAACTCGAAAAGGTCGTCGACCGCTTCGAGGATGTTGCCAACGAGATCAGCGGCATCGTGATCGAGAACGTCTGATGGACGCGACGCTCGCTTTGCCGTTGCTGGTCGCGCTGATCGCGATTGCGCTGTTCTTCGACTTTCTCAACGGGCTGCATGACGCCGCCAACTCGATCGCGACGATCGTTTCGACCCGGGTGCTCAGGCCGCAATACGCCGTCATGTGGGCGGCGTTCTTCAACTTCATCGCCTTCCTGTTCTTCGGGCTGCATGTGGCCGAGACGCTCGGGAAGGGCATCATCGATCCGAGCATCGTCACGCCGCTGGTGATCTTCGCGGCGCTGATGGGCGCGATCTTCTGGAACATTGCGACCTGGATCTTCGGCATCCCGTCAAGCTCCTCGCATGCGCTGATCGGCGGTCTCGTCGGCGCCGGCCTGGCGCGCACCGGCGGGGACGCCATCGTCTGGACCGGTCTTCTGAAGACCGTCGGCGCCATCTTCATGTCGCCGATGATCGGCTTCTTCCTGGCGCTGATGTTGATCCTCATCGTTTCCTGGATTTTCGTGCGCCAGACGCCGTTTGCGGTCGACCGTAAATTCCGCGTGATGCAGTTCATCTCGGCCTCGCTCTATTCGCTCGGCCACGGCGGCAACGACGCGCAGAAGACCATGGGCATCATCGCCGTGCTCCTGTTCTCGCAGGGCTATCTCGGTTCCGAGTTCTACGTGCCGTTCTGGGTGGTGATCACCTGCCAGGCGGCTATCGCGCTCGGAACGCTGTTCGGCGGCTGGCGCATCGTGCACACGATGGGCTCGAAGATCACCAAGCTCAATCCGATGCAGGGCTTTTGCGCCGAAACCGGCGGTGCCATCACGCTGTTTGCCGCCACCTGGCTCGGCATTCCGGTATCGACCACCCACACGATCACCGGTGCCATCATCGGCGTCGGCGCCGCCAAGCGCGTTTCGGCTGTGCGCTGGGGCCTTGCCGGCAACATCGTCATCGCCTGGTTCGTGACCATGCCGGCCGCTGCGGCGATCTCGGCGCTCACCTACTTCGCGGTTGCTCTGTTTTTGTGATCCCATCGGCCCCCGGCTCATTGCCGGGGGCGGCTCCCATTCGAATTCGAGACACGTCAGTCGCTGACGCGTGGGGCCAGGCTATCCTGGCCATTTTGATGCAGCGTCAGGCTTGCGGCGCGAGCGCCGGCCCCAACCTTGAAGGTCATCTGCGCATCGACCGATTTTGCAAAGAAGCGGTGCTCCGCCTCGGCGAAAAGTTCGATCGGTCCCTGACCCGTTGCCTGCGCAAACAGCCTGTTGCCATCGCGAAAGACCGTCAGATCGAAACCGGGCGCCAGCCGAAAGGTGCCGAGATAGGCATCGTAGGTCGCCGGGTCGACCGTGATGGCGATGCGCTGAACCGGGGCGTGTGCCAGGGGGCTTTCCCGGTCGAGCAGGTGCTCACCGATGTCGTCGACGCCGATTTCTGTCGAGGTGTTCGACAGGACCACCACGCCGACGCCTGTCGATGGACGGAAGCCGACGAAGGAGCGGTAACCGCCGGTGCCGCCATTGTGCCAGACGATCTGCCTGTCGCCTTGCCCTGAGATTACCCAACCGAGCGCCTGCTCGGCGGTGCCGTCACCCAATGGCTGCCGATTGCGCAGCATCGCTGAAAACGCGGGCGCCAGGGTCGAGGGTTTCTTGCCCATCGCCGCCTGGAGGAAGATCAGCAGATCGTTGGCCGTCGAGCGCAACGCTCCCGCGCCCTGTAGCGCTCCAAGGTCCCAATCGCTTGTCGGCTCCAGGCCAGCATCGTGGCCGGTTGCGCGCCGCCCCTGCCATTCGGGAAGCGCGGTGATTGCGGTATCGGCCATGCCGAGCGGGACAGTGATGCGCTCGCTGACGAGCGCCTCGTAGGACTGGCCCGACTGCAATGCGAGCAAATGGCCAAGCAGGCCGTAGCCGAGGTTGGAATACTCGTGCTCACCGCCGGGCGGCCGGGTCGGCTGATGACTGGAAAGGAAGGCGTAAAGCTTGGCGACGCCATAGTCGGCATAGGGATCGTTGTCGTCGGCCGGCACCAGATTACCCGGCAATCGCGGCAAGCCGGACATGTGCGTCGCCAGGTGTTTGAGCGTGATCGGCTTGCCATCGGTTGCCTGCCTCAGGACAACGCTTTCCGGCAGCAGCTGCGAAACCGGCGTGTCGAGCTGGACGCCGCCGCGTTCGACCGTGTCGGCAAGCGCGAGTGCAGTGAAGACCTTCGTCACCGAGCCGATCTCGAACACGGTGTTGCCATCGGGCGGACGCGCGTCGTCCTTCTCCAGGCGGCCGTGCGCCACGACCCGCTTTCCCTCGGCATCGATAATGCCGACGACGATGCCGACCGACTGTTTCTGCGCGTCGATACGCGCGGCTAGTATTTCCAGGATTTCGTCATCGGTTGCGGAAAGAGGGGCTGCCTGTGCGGTTGTGCCGAGCGTCATGAGTGTGATCCAGGTGAGGAGGACGTGTCGCATGGAGGGGAGATAAGCATCCCATTTTCGGTTGCAAGACGCATTCGGCCGATAGCAACCCTCGGTCGTCGAGAGTTGGTCAAGACTTCGTCGAGAAACCGCCAGCTTTGGGGCAGCGCCACACAGTCGCGGCCGAAACCCTGCCGTTTCACGGATCCCAATGCGGCGGATCGCCAAAAGCCTTCTTCAGATGCTCGGCGATTGCCCTGAGTTTCGCCGAGGATCGCCGGCCTTCGGGGTGGGCCATGTAGATGAACTCCGGTTCCGGGCGAAACCCGATATCGATCTCGCGCAAACGGCCATCGCGGACGGCGGGGCCGCAGAGGAAGGCCGGTAGCAGCGCTATACCAAGCCCGGAGACGGCGGCATCGTGGATCATGTCGCCGTTGTTGATCCTGAGCGCCATGCGGGCGCGGATGACGGTCGAGCCAGTCGGCCCCTCGAACCGCCAGTCGGAGGCGCCGCGGTTGGTATAGAAGATGCCGCGGTGATCGTTGAGTTCGGCCAGCGAGGCCGGCGTGCCGTGGCGCTCGAGATAGCCGGGGGAGGCAACCAGCAGGCGCCGGCTCTTGGCGAGTTTCCACACGACCAGTCGTGAATCGGCGATGACGCCGTGGCGCACGATCGCATCAAACCCCTCGGAGGCGACGTCGACCCGGCGGTCGTCGAGGTCGAGCGTCAGTTCGATCTCGGGATGCGCGGCCAGAAAGGGGTAGAGCGCCGGTCCGAGATGCCGGTGCCCGAAGCTGACGGGGGCGGCGATCCGGAGCGGCCCCGTCAGCGTTCCCCTGCGCTCGGCCAGATCGCTGGCGGCGGCCTGGACCTCGCTGACGATCCGCACCGCGCGCTCGCGAAAGGCGATGCCATCTTCGGTCAGCGTCAGCTTGCGCGTGGTGCGATGCAGGAGCGTTGCGTTCAGGCTGCGTTCCAGTTCGGAAACCCGTTCACTGATCACCGATTTCGACAACCGCAGCCGACGCGCCGCCTCGCTGATCGAGCCGGCCTCCGCAACCGCGACAAAGGCGGCGATTCCTTCGATTTTCAGCATCGTTCGGTTTTCCCGAATTCGAGTTCCATCATTGGCAGACTAATCCGAACGGAAATCTTCGGCCATATCTATCGGCATCGAAGGACAGCGGTCGATGCAAAGACGATCGGTCCAAACCCAACGCAACAAAAGGAAATCCATCATGTCACGTCTGCAAAACAAGAACGCGTTGATTACCGGCGGCACCAGCGGCATCGGCCTCGAGACGGCGCGCCAGTTCATCGCCGAGGGGGCAAGGGTCGCCGTTACCGGCACCAATCCGGTGAACATTGCCGAAGCGCGCAGGGTGCTCGGCGAAGATGTTCTCATCATCGAGGCCGATGCCGGCAACGCCGCCAACCAGGCCGCTGTTGCGGAGCAGGTGAAAGCCGCCTTCGGCCATCTCGACATTCTCTTCGTCAACGCCGGCATCGCCAGGCTCCAGCCGATTGAAAGCTGGGATGAAGCAAGCTTCGACCGGTCGCTTGACATCAACGTCAAGGGTCCGTTCTTCCTGATCCAGGCGCTGTTGCCGATTTTTTCCAAGCCGGCCTCGATCGTGCTCAATACCTCGATCAACGCCCATATCGGCATGCCGACCTCCAGCGTCTATGCACTCAGCAAGGCCGCCTTGCTGTCGCTTGCCAAGACCCTTTCCGGCGAACTGATCGGCCGTGGCATTCGCGTCAATGCCGTCAGCCCCGGACCGATCAAGACGCCGTTGCATGACGGTCACGGCGCGACGCCGGCGGAAAACAAGGAGATTGTCGCATCGATCGCCGCGCAGATCCCGCTCGGCCGCTTTGGCGACGCAAGCGAGATCGCCAAGGCAATCGTCTTTCTCGCCTCCGACGAGGCCGCGTTTACCGTCGGTGCCGAACTGATCATCGACGGTGGCATGGCCACGCTCTGATTGCTGCTTGATGCCACCGCCCGCCGTTCGGCGTCGGGCGGTGGCGAAGTCCATCCCTGGCCTCCGCCTCCGGCGTTGGCATCGGTCACCGAGAAGAGTATATTTTTTTATTCTAATAAATCGCCGGGCATTGGAAGAGAAGGAAGCAGATTTCACACCGATCAGATCCGGGAGGAGACGATGTCGAGTGTCAGATGGACGATAAAGGGTCGTGAATTCATTCACTGCAATTGCGCCTATGGCTGCCCCTGTCAGTTCAATGCGCTACCGACCCACGGCAACTGCTGCGCCGTCGGCGGGATCGAGATCGAGACCGGTCATCACGGCGAAACGCGCCTCGACGGCTTGCGATGCGGACTGATCGCGGCCTGGCCGGGCGCAATTCACGAGGGCAAAGGGGCGGTCGTGCCGATCGTCGATATCCGCGCCACTCCGGCGCAACGGGAGTCGTTGCTGCGCATCATGAGCGGCCAGGATACCGAGCCGGGCGCGACCTTCTTCCAGGTGTTCGCCACCACATTTGAAACCTTTCACGACCCGGTCTTTGCCGAGATCGATTTCGATGTCGACGTGAGCGCCCGTACGGCGCGGCTGAACGTGCCCGGCTGGATCGAGGCGCGCGGCGAGCCGATCCTGAACCCGGTAACCGGAAGCCCGCATCAGGCGCGCATCAACCTGCCGCAGGGCTTCGAATACGATATCTGCGAAGTCGGGCGCGGATGGGCCGATACGAAGGGGCCGCTGGCACTGTCGATCCCCGATTCGCACGCGCATTTCGCCAGCATGCATCTGACCGAAAGCGGTGTGGTTCACTGACGCCCATGGCCGACACCGCGCTCGAAACGCTTCTCAGGCGCGACCGGGTGATCGTCGTGATCGCGCTGTTGGCACTGACCGGGGTTACCTGGCTCTATATCCTCTGGCTGGCAGCCGGAATGGATACTATGGCGGTCATGCCCGCCTCGGGCGATGCCATGGGCGGGGACATGGCCATGGATATGACCGCGGGCGGCGACATGGGCATGACGCCGGATGCCATGGCGTCGATGGCCGATACGACCCTCCGTCCGTGGAGTGCCTCGACCTTCGCCTATGCCTTCGTCATGTGGGCGGTGATGATGATCGGCATGATGACGCCTTCGGCGGCGCCCATGATCCTGCTCTATGCCCGTGTCGGGCGGCAGGCGGCACGCGACAACAAGCCATTCGCCGCCACCGGCTTTTTTGCCGGCGGCTATCTTTCCGCCTGGGTCCTGTTTGCCGCCCTGGCAACATCAGGGCAATGGCTGCTGGAGGAAGCGCTGCTGCTGACGCCGATGCTGGCGAGCGCCAGCCGCATTCTGAGCGCTGTCATCCTGATTTCGGTCGGGCTGTTTCAATGGACGCCGTTGAAGGACGCCTGCCTGAGGCAGTGCCAGGCACCGTTCCTGTTCATCCAGAACCATGGCGGCTTTCGCCGCGATGCCGGCGGCGCTTTCCGGCTCGGTCTGCTGCACGGTCTTTATTGTGTCGGTTGCTGCTGGGCGCTGATGGCGCTTTTGTTCATCGGCGGCGTGATGAACGTGCTCTGGATCGCGGCGATCGCCATTTTTGTGCTTGCCGAAAAAATCCTGCCCGGCGGCCGCACGCTGTCTCGCGCCGCAGGCGTCGTGATCGTCATGGCCGGGCTTTGGCAGCTTGCGGCCATGACATAATCCTGGAGGCGACCGCTGAGCGTCAGTCGCTCAGCGTGTCGAAGAAATCCTTCATCCGGGCAAAGAAGCCGGCGGATTCCGGATTGTTGTCCTTCGACGAGATCTGCTCGAATTCCTGCAGCAGTTCGCGCTGGCGCTTGGTCAGCTTCTGCGGTGTCTCGATCTGCATCTGGATGTAGAGATCGCCGGTCTGGCTGGAGCGCAGCACCGGCATGCCCTTGCCCTTCAGGCGGAACTGCTTACCGGCCTGGGTGCCTTCCGGGACGGTGACGCGCGACTTGGTGCCGTCGAGCGTGGTGACGTCGAACTTGCCGCCGAGGGCCGCCGTCGTCATCGAGATCGGCACGCTGCAATAGAGATCGGCGCCATCGCGCTGGTAGAACTCATGCGGCTTGACCGAGAGGAAGATGTAGAGATCGCCCGCCGGTCCGCCGCGCACGCCGGCTTCCCCTTCGCCGGAGAGGCGAATGCGCGTGCCGTCTTCGATGCCGGCCGGGATGTTGACGGAGAGGGTGCGCTCTTCAGTGACGCGGCCATGGCCGTGGCACTTGGTGCAGGGGTCGGTGATCGTCTGGCCGCGGCCGCCGCAGGTCGGGCAGGTGCGTTCGATCGAGAAGAAGCCCTGGGCGGCGCGCACGCGACCGGAGCCCTGACAGGTGCCGCAGGTCTTCGGGCTGGTGCCGGGCTTGGCGCCCGACCCGGTGCAGACGTCGCAGGTGATCGAGGTCGGAACCCGGATCTGTGCGGTCTTGCCGGAATAGGCTTCTTCCAGCGAGATTTCCATGTTGTAGCGCAGATCGGCGCCGCGCTCGCGGCCGCCCGATGAACGCCGCTGGCGTCCGCCACCCATCATCTCGCCGAAGATGTCTTCGAAGATGTCGGAGAAACCGCCGGCGCCACCGGCGCCACCGCCAAAGCCGTTGCCCATGCCGCCCTGCTCGAAGGCGGCGTGGCCGTAGCGATCGTAGGCCGCGCGCTTCTGCGGATCCTTGAGCGTCTCGTAGGCTTCGTTGATTTCCTTGAAGGTCTTTTCCGAGGCGGCGTCGCCGGGGTTCTTGTCCGGATGATACTTCATCGCCAGTTTGCGGAAGGCGCTCTTCAGCTCCTTCTCATCCGCGGTCTTGGCAACGCCAAGCGTTTCGTAAAGATCACGTTTCATTCTTCAAAGATTGTCCTGTTGACAAGGCGTGCCAGCGCGGGGGCCCGGCGGCTGCCTGGTTACCTTGCCACAGGATTTAGTAAACCTTGAAGCGCGATACCATAGCCCATCGAGCTGCAGATGCGGTTTTTTGTCGGAAAAATGACGTTTCTGCCGGTTCCGTGCCTCGCTGGTGCCATTCGTTGCCATTCCAGCCCGCGACGTTGTCCCATGGCGGCCGTCTCAGAAGCGTGGGTCCGTTGCCGCCCGTCCGTGGAAAAGCCGTTCGGCGCGAGCCTCCGGGGGGATAAAGAGCAACAAAAAAGCCCGAGTCACCCCGGGCTTTTCCGTCTCTAGAAGAGGGCGACTTAGGCCGAACGCTTGCGGTCGTCTTCGTCGTTGACTTCTTCGTAGTCCGCATCGACGACATCGCCGTCGCGGGCTGCGTCAGCGGCGGCGTCCGCATGGGCGGCGTCCGTCTGCTGGGCCTCATAGATCGCCTGACCAAGCTTCATGGACACTTCCATCAGCGTGTTGGTCTTGGCCTTGATGTCTTCGGCGTCCGGCTCGGAAGCCTCGACGGCGGTCTTCAGCGCGGCAATCGCGTCGGAGATCGCGTTGCGGTCGGTTTCCGAAACCTTGTCGCCATAGTCCTTCAGCGACTTTTCCGAAGAATGGATCAGGCTTTCCGCCTGGTTCTTCGCTTCCACGCCTTCGCGGCGCTTCTTGTCGGTTTCGGCATTGGCTTCCGCGTCCTTGACCATCTTCTCGATGTCGGCGTCGGACAGGCCACCGGATGCCTGGATGCGGATCTGGTGCTCCTTGCCCGTGCCCTTGTCCTTGGCCGAGACCTGGACGATGCCGTTGGCGTCGATGTCGAAGGTCACTTCGATCTGCGGCATGCCGCGCGGTGCCGGCGGAATGCCGACGAGATCGAACTGGCCGAGCAGCTTGTTGTCGGCTGCCATTTCGCGTTCGCCCTGGGAGACGCGGATCGTCACGGCCGACTGGTTGTCGTCGGCGGTCGAGAAGGTCTGCGACTTCTTGGTCGGGATCGTCGTGTTGCGTTCGATCAGGCGGGTGAAGACGCCACCAAGCGTTTCGATGCCGAGCGACAGCGGGGTCACGTCGAGCAGCAGAACGTCCTTGACGTCGCCCTGCAGAACGCCGGCCTGGATCGCAGCGCCCATGGCGACGACTTCATCCGGGTTCACGCCCTTGTGCGGCTCCTTGCCGAACAGCTGCTTGACGGTTTCCTGCACCTTCGGCATGCGGCTCATGCCGCCGACGAGAACGACTTCGTCGATCTCGGCCGCCGAAACGCCGGCATCCTTGAGGGCTGCCTTGCAAGGCGCAACGGTGCGCTGGATCAGGTCGTCGACGAGCGCTTCGAACTTGGCGCGGGTCAGCTTCATCGTCAGGTGCTTCGGACCGGAAGCGTCGGCCGTGATGAACGGCAGGTTGATTTCGGTCTGCTGCGACGAGGACAGCTCGATCTTGGCCTTTTCGGCAGCTTCCTTCAGGCGCTGAAGAGCGAGCTTGTCGTTCTTCAGGTCGATGCCCTGTTCCTTCTTGAATTCGCCGGCGAGGTACTGGACCAGACGCATGTCGAAGTCTTCGCCGCCGAGGAAGGTGTCGCCGTTGGTCGACTTCACTTCGAAGACGCCGTCGCCGATTTCGAGAACCGAGATATCGAAGGTGCCGCCGCCAAGGTCATAAACGGCGATCGTCTTGCCGTCCTTCTTGTCGAGGCCGTAGGCAAGCGCTGCAGCCGTCGGCTCGTTGATGATGCGCAGCACTTCGAGACCGGCGATCTTGCCGGCATCCTTGGTTGCCTGGCGCTGAGCGTCGTTGAAGTAGGCCGGAACGGTGATGACGGCCTTCTCGACCTTTTCACCGAGGTAGGATTCAGCCGTTTCCTTCATCTTCTGAAGGATCATGGCGGAGATCTGCGACGGCGAGTAGGCCGTGCCGTGTGCTTCGACCCAGGCATCGCCATTGTCGGCCTTGGTGATCTTGTAAGGAACCATGTCCTTGTCTTTTTGCGTGGTCGGATCCTGGAAGGTCCGGCCGATCAGGCGCTTGATCGCAAAAAGCGTGTTTTCCGGGTTGGTGACCGCCTGGCGCTTGGCCGGCTGGCCAACGAGACGTTCGCCGTCTTCGCTGAATGCAACCATCGAGGGGGTCGTGCGCGCGCCCTCGGCATTTTCAATGACCTTCGCATCTTTTCCGTCCATGACGGCGACGCAGGAGTTGGTCGTTCCCAAGTCAATACCAATAACTTTAGCCATGTCGTTCTCTCCTTGCAGCGGACTGTCGGAACCCGGTCAGGCATTCGTGAGACAGCCCCTAACGGGATGGTCTTTGGATTTCTTCGCAGCGTTGGCTGCGCCGATGCGGCGTATATAAGGACCGGCGTTTCGGACTGCAAGGCATTGTGCGGGGCGATTGAGGGCAAAAGCAAGCCTGCGATTGGCCTATAGCGGACAATCGGCATTTCGCCGACGGCCGGGACTACCCCAAAGCGGTGCGACGGCGCCGTTTGCGCCGCCTCAACCGCCTGTCAGGATATCGAAAAGTGTCGTGCGCTTGGTGGCGCCGGTGGTTTCGCCGACATCGGCCGGCGGTACCAAACCGCCGTTGCCTTCGGGCAAGGGGCGGGTCTGCTGGACGGCCATCGAACCGTCGACGCCAACAGGCGGTGCCGGAAAGGCGTTCGGATCGCCGGAAAGAACATCTCCGGTCGGGGCCGGCGGTGTGCCGCCGTCGTCGAAGACCGGCTGCACCCCGGTGGTGCCGAACAGCGGCGAGGGAGAAAGCCCTTCATGCGCGGTCACCATGAAGTCGTGCCACGCCTTGGCGGGCAGGCCGCCGCCGGTGACCTTCTTCATCGACTTGCCGTCGTCATTGCCGAACCAGACGCCGGTCGTGAGGTTCGAGGTATAGCCGACGAAAAGCGCGTCGCGGAAAGATTGCGTGGTGCCGGTCTTGCCGGCCGCTTCCCAGCCCTTCAGCTGCGCCTTCTTGCCGGTGCCGTTGGTCAGCACCCGGACCATCATCTGGTTCATTTCGCTGACGATGGCCGGGTCGAGCACGCGCGGCGGGTTGTCGTAGGTGTTTTCGTAAAGCACCGTGCCGTCGGCTTTCGAAATCCGGCGAATGACATGCGGCGTCGCCTTGAAGCCGCCGTTCATGAACGGCGCATAGGCCGAGGTCAGCTCGACCAGGCTGACTTCCGAGGTGCCGAGCGCAATCGAGGCATTGGCCTGCATCTCGGAATCGATGCCGAGGCGGTGCGCCACCTTGACCACGTTCTGAGGGCCGACCTCCATCACCAGCTGCGCGGCGATGGTGTTCAGCGAGTTTGCGAGCGCGTCGGCGAGCGTGACCTCGCCGCGGTATTTCTGGTCGTAATTTTCAGGTGTCCAGTTGCCGATCCTGACCGGGCCGTCATTTCGAATCGACATCGGCGTGCGGCCGATCTCAAGCGCTGCCGCATAGACGAAGGGTTTGAAGGCCGAGCCCGGCTGGCGCTTGGCCTTGGAAGCGCGGTCGAACTGGCTTTCGGCATAATCCTTGCCGCCGACGAGCGCGCGGATGGCGCCGGTGCCGTCGATCGACACCAGGGCTGCCTGCGAGGCGTCGAGCTTCTTGCCGTCGGCGTCAAGCGTAGCGCTGATCGCCTCTTCCGCCTTCTTTTCCAGATTGAGGTCGATCGTCGTGTCGACGATCAGGTCTTCCTTGATCTCGCCGATCATGCCGGGAAGCTGGTCCATCACCATATCGGCGACATAGTGCTCGGCGCCCGACCAATAGCTCTTGGCCTTGGTCGGCGCCTGCGACATCGCCGTCTTGATCTCGCTGTCGGTGACGAAGCCTTCCTCGCGCATGGCGCCCAGAACGACCTGGGCGCGCTCTTCTGCCGCCTTTGGATCACGGGCCGGCGACAGGCGCGAAGGTGCCTTCAGCAGGCCGGCCAGCAGAGCCGCTTCGCCGAGGTTTACATCGCGCGCCGACTTGTTGAAGTAGCGCCGAGACGCCGCCTCGACGCCATAGGCATTCGAGCCGAAGAACACCCGGTTGAGATACATCGCCAGGATCTGGTCCTTGGAATATTTCTGCTCCAGCCAGAAGGCGAGCAGCACTTCCTGCACCTTGCGTTCAAGCGTGCGCTCCGGCGACAGGAACAGGTTCTTGGCCAGCTGCTGGGTCAGCGTCGAGCCGCCCTGGACCATCCGGCCGGTGGTGACATTGGTGAGCATGGCGCGCGCCAGGCCGAGCGGATCGACGCCGAAATGCGAATAGAACCGGCGGTCCTCGATGGCGATCACCGCCTGAGGAATGTAGGGCGACATGTTTTCGAGCGACAGCGCTTCGCCGCCTGTCGTGCCGCGATTGGCAATGTTGTCGCCATTGACGGCGAGAATCTTGACGTTGGGCGGACGCTCGGGGATCGACCAGCTCTCGGCGTTCGGCATGCGCGCGCCGTAGTAGAGCACGAGGCCGCCGACGCCCATCGCGCCCCAGATGCCGAGCACGATGCACCAGTAAAACAACGTACGCACGAGGCCGATGAAACCGCCGCCATTGCCGGAGCCGCGTCGCGATCCGCCACGTTTGCTGCGCTGCGTCTTCTTCTTGGGCGCGGGAGCCGATTTTCCACGGGTCGGCTTGCGGCCGCCGCCGGTCACGCGATCGCTGGCCTCGATGCGAAAATCGTCATCATCGTCGTCGGCATTGCCGCCGAACGAGGGCTCGATCCGTTGTCCTGACTTGCCGCTTGCTGCCATGCCGTTTGGATTTACCCCTCATGCCGCATCGCGGGTGCCCAGTCGTTTTGCCCCAGCGGCAAACGCAATCTCAAGGGCGGGGAAGTTGATCGATCGACCCGCCACGGCGATGCGGTGAACTTTAAATGCGGCAATTTAAGGGGGGGTTAAAAACGAGATTGTAAAATATGCATGCTCTTCAACAGCTTGCCGGATCTGGTGTTACGGAGCGTTGCCGCTTCGTTCGCGCAATACCGCCAGCCCTGGCGCCGCGGGCCGTGTGGGCAGGCGAGACGCTTGGAATCGGGTCTCAAAACCGATCGCGTCACGCCACCACGCTGAGGCTCTTGCGGTCCAGACGTCTGCGCCTTTGCAGGCGTCATCCATTGGTCCACGCATTCCTTGGCGCACGCCATATCGACGGCCGCGGACGCTTTGGAGACCGACCGACACGAAGATCCGGTCTTGGGCCTGTCGATACCGGGCTATTCAGCGGTCTTTTCGTCCTGAACGATACGATCGGTCTTTTTCAACAGCACCGTCTCTTCGGAGGTCGACTGGCTTTCCGTCGTGATGCTGGCGGTCGTTGTTGCCGTATCGATCGCTGCGTTGGTCCTGGCGTGATAGGCGCATTCCGCAACTGCCATGGGGGCGGACAGGCCGATGGCGACTATGGCCACTAGAAGCGTCTTCATGAACTTCTCCTTCTCGCTCGCAGAAAAATTCTAACCCCCGGTGCGATTTGCCCGAAATCACGATTTTGTTTGGGTCGTTGTGTCGGGTGCAGGAATTGGATTGCAGGCAGTTGTTCCGCCGTCGCGTTTTGCCGGCTCGCTGCTGGCGGTCGCCTCGCCTCCAGGGCCGGCTGCCTCTGTCTTGCGCCGAAATCATCAGGAAAATTGTGCGGCGCAGCAAATCCACTCTTGAAATATTGCGACGCATGATTATTATAACACTTATCGAAGCGCTGCACCTCCTCCCGCGGCGCCCGATGCGGATCGGTGGCACTCCTCCTCCCAGTCGCCGGTCAAGTTTGAGAGCCCCGCGCACCTCCTCCCGCGCGGGGCTCTTTTCATGTCCGGACATCACTGAAGCCCCGATGAAGTCTTCTGAATGTCGGCGCAGATTTAACTGGTCCTGCGGGCCTTCCGGGTGTATCGGCGCGGACATGGGCTCCAAGGCAAACGGCTATATCTACGCGCTGCTGGCTATCGTCATCTTTGCGATCCAGGACGGCATCTCCAAACATCTGGGCAGTATCTATCCGCCGGTCTTCGTGGCGATGATCCGCTATTGGGCCTTTGCCCTGTTTGCCGTCGTTCTCGCCGTCCGCGCAACCGGCGGACTCAAGGTGACGGCCACGACCAAAAGACCGCTGCTGCAGGTGCTGCGCGGCCTGCTGTTGCCGTTGCAGATCGTCATGGTGATCACCTCGTTCACGCTGGTGGGACTGGCGCATTCGCAGGCAATCCTTGCGGCGACACCTCTGTTCGTTGCCCTTCTGTCGATGCCGCTTCTCGGCGAGCGTGTCGGCTGGCGCCGATGGCTGGCGATCTCGGTCGGGCTTATCGGCGTTCTCCTGATCCTGAAACCCGCTGAGGGCCTGTTCGAGACAGCGTTCCTGTTGCCTTTGGCGGCAGCCCTTGTCTTTGCCCTCTATGTCATCGTCACCCGGCTGGTCAGTCGAGACGATCGCGCGATGACGAGCTTCTTCTATAGCGGCATCGTCGGCGCCCTGGCGATCAGCCTTGTCGGTCCGTTTTTCTGGGCGACGTTGTCGCCGCCGGACTGGGGCTGGATGCTGCTCCTGTGCCTCACCGGAACCTCCAGCCACTACTTCCTCATCCGCGCCTATGATGTGCTGGACGCGGTCGCCGTGCAGCCGCTGACTTACCTCCAACTGGTCTTCGCGTCGGTCATGGGCGTCAGCATTTTCGGCGAGACGCTGACCACCAACATGATTGCCGGCTCGGTGCTGGTGGTGGCAGCCGGCATCTTCACGGTCTGGCGCGAGCGCATCGTTGCCCGCCGCAAGGCGGGCCTGCCGCCGGCCTGACCGGCGATATCGATATTTTGGCGAATCCTGCTATGGCTTCGCCTTGATGTTGTGCTCGGTTGGCTGCCCCGAAAGCCGATGAGGAGGAATGCCCATGAAGTTTCCGTCCGCTGCCGCGCTTGCCTTTTCGACGCTCGCCGCCGTGAATTCCGAAGCTCTGGCGCAAGACAGCGTCGCCTATGTCGACGATCGCTCTGATGGTGCCGCTGTCGTCCGGTCGCTCTACAACGCCATCAATCGCAAGGAATATGCGCGCGCCTTCGGCTATTTCGGCGAGACGAAGCCCGCCGGCGGGTACAAGGCTTTCATGCGCGGCTACGAGCGGACGGTTTCTGTCGAAGTGAAGCTCGGCAAGGTCAAGACCGAGGCCGGCGCCGGCAGCATCTACTCGGCGGTGCCGGTCGCGGTGAAATCGATCGAGAAACGCGCGCGCGTCCGGTTCTTCGCTGGCTGCTATGTGACGCGGATCATCAATCCGTCGCTGCAGGTGCCGCCGTTCACGCCCTATCAGATCGAAGCTGCACGCTTGAAGGAAGTGAAGGGGCCGCTCGAAGCGGCGCTTCCGTCCGTCTGCAACGCACCGTGACGACCCCTCGTCCAGACCTTACTGAATGGGGCCGCGCCGCTCTGCGAGGAACCGCGACCGTTCGAACACCAGGATGACGCCAAGCGCCATGATGAACGGAATGACCAGGTAGAGGATCCGGAAGATCGCAAGGGCCGCCAGCACGTCGGCCGGGTCCATTTCCGGAAGGGCTGCGATGAAGACCAGCTCCAGCACGCCAAGCCCGCCCGGCGCGTGCGAAAGCAGTGCTGCCGAGAAAGACGCCAGAAAAATCCCCAGGATGACGATGAAACCCGGATTGCCGGCTTCCGGCAGGGCGAAATAGATGATCCCGGCCGCACCGATCAGCTCGACAGGCGCGATCACCAACTGCCGCAGCACGATGGCGGGTTTCGGATAATGCAGCTGGAACCAGCGCGTGCGGATCGAGGGGAAGCCGACGAGGCTGCCGATGACATAGAGCGCGATGACGATCAGGATCAGCACGCCTGTCGTCAACGACATTTCGACCGGCAGGAATTCGGCGAACCGTTCGATGATTTCCGGTTTCACCAGAAGCACGATCGCCGACAGCATCAGGGTCCCGAGCGCGAAGGTGAACGAGCAGAAGGCGACGAGCACGCCGACTTCTCCCGGCGTCAGCCCCTTCGATCGGTAGGCCCGATAGCGCACGACAGCGCCGGAAAAGACGGAGGCGCCGAGATTGTGCGAGAGAGCGTAGGTGGTGAACGAGCAGACCGTGATGAACCACAGCGAGATGCGGTGACCGAGGTGATCGAGCGCCAGCTTGTCGTAGCCGGCAAGCGCGGCATAGGCGACCAGTGTGGCGCCGATCGCCAGAAGCCAGCTTTTCAGGGAAATCGCCTTGAAGCTGGCGAGGAAATCGTCCAGCGAGAGACCGCTCAGCTCGTGATAGAGCGCATGCACCGAAAAGATGATCGCCGCCAGCCCGACGATGGGCCAGAAATACGCGCGCAGCCTGCTCATACCGGCGTCGCGATCGCTACTACAAACCTGGCCGAAGGCTCTGACGACGGCGTCGCAACCATCTCTGGACGCATCTGTTCATGAAAGCAGCCACCATCGCGGCTCCAGTTCTTCACAGTTTCGCGCCCAGAACGCGACGTCTCGGTCCTTACACTTGCCAATGATCCAATTTCCCATTCTGATTTGTTTTGCAAAAGGGAAGCACCTGAGGCCGGTGAGGTCAAGGATCGATGCCCCGGCAGAGGCGGGTGTTTGGTCAAGAAATCGCGAAGACGACACGGTAAAGCGGAGTGGGCTGATGCAGAAGGACGAGGAAAAGCCGATCGAACCGGTCTTCCGCAACGGAACCGTGACCGTCGTCGGTGTGGTGCTGTCGTTTTCGCTGGGCTTTCTCACCCAATGGGCGGCCAATCCGGTGCCATGGAATATGGGCGATCTTCCCGCCGTCATTCTTTTGGCGATCGGCATCCTCCTGCAGATGCACGCGCTATGGGATTTTCTCCAATTGCGCTCGCTGCAGCCGAAGGTCTACGATCAGGCGACGCGCATTTTCTTCATTGGCGTGGTGGTCACAGGCAGCGGCGTACTCGCAGCGCTGGTTGCCGATTTTGTCGTGTTGATCTCGACAGCTGCGTGACCGTGGTGGCGGGCATGCCGCGCGCCATATTTGGCGCGCGGCGCTGTCATATCACGCGGCAAGCGCGTTCAGGATGCGGATCCACGAGCGAATGCCCTTGTGATAGGACTGCAGCTCATACTTTTCATTGGGCGAATGGATGCGGTCGTCCGAAAGGCCGAAGCCGACGAGCAGCGATTCCATGCCGAGCATCTTCTGGAAGTCGCCGACGATCGGGATCGAGCCGCCCATGCCGATGACCACGGCCGGCTTCGGCCATTCGTCGGAGAGGGCAAGCTTCGCCGTGTTGAGCAGGCTCGAATCGTAGGGCAGCTGGATCGCCGGCGAACCGCCGTGGGCGTGGAACTCGACCGTGCAATCGGCGGGCACCTTCGAGCGCACATAGGCGCGGAAGGCCTCGCGGATCTTTTCCGGGTTCTGGTTGCCGACCAGGCGGAAGGAGACCTTGGCGGAAGCCTCGGCGGCGATCACCGTCTTGAAGCCTTCGCCGGTATAGCCGCCGGTGATGCCATTGATCTCGGCGGTCGGGCGCGCCCAGGTCAGTTCGAGAACCGAGCGGTTCTTTTCACCCGACGGGATCGAAAGGCCGATTTCACCGAGGAACTTTTCGGCCGTCTGGCCGAGCGTCTCCCATCCGGCCTTGATCTGGGCCGGGGTTTCCTCGACGCCTTCGTAAAAGCCTTCAAGGGTCACGCGGCTGTCTTCGTCGTGAAGCCCGGCGAGGATGCCGGTGAGGATGCGGATCGGGTTGGCGGCAGCACCACCGAAGTAGCCGGAATGCAGGTCGCGATCAGCCGCCTTGATGACGACTTCTTCGCCGACGAGACCGCGCAAGCCGGCCGAGATCGCCGGCGTGTCCCGGTCCCACATGCTCGTATCGCAAACAAGTGCATAGTCGGCTTTGAGTTCGGCCGCATTGGCTTCGAGGAAGGGTTTCAGAGACGGCGAGCCGGACTCTTCCTCCCCTTCGAACAGGATGGTGATGCGGCAGGGCAGCGACCCGTGAACGTCCTTGTAGGCGCGTGCGGCCTCGACGAAGGTCAGCAGCTGGCCCTTGTCGTCGGCGGTGCCGCGGCCGGTGATGACCTTGCGACCGGGCTCGAGCTCCTTGAGACCAGGCTCGAACGGATCGGTATCCCAGAGATTCAGGGGATCGACCGGCTGGACGTCGTAATGTCCGTAGAACAGCACATGTGGCGCATCGGCGGTGGCGCCGGCGTGGTGGGCGACAACCATCGGATGTCCGGGGGTGTCGCGGACAGAGGCGGTGAAGCCCAGACCGTTCAATTCGGCGACCAGCCATTCGGCGGCCTTGCGGCAATCGGCCTTGAAGGCCGGATCGGTCGAGATCGACTTGATGCGCACAAGGTCGAAAAGCCTGTCCAGGCTCTTCGGCAGGTTGGCGTCTGCGCGCTCGAGAATGGGGGTGATATCTGCCATCATGCATATCCTTGCTTCAAGTTTTGCCGGAACCTACTGCATGACGTCGCAAATCGGAATCGATTTCGCGAGCGAAATCACGCAGCCGTTCAACGGGCGGCAGCGACTCTGGCGTGTCCGAATGAACTCGCTCAGGTTGTTTAAAGCCTCAGGCAGGTGGATTTAAGCCAAATTTTTTGATGGGACGATCAGAGGCGCGGCTTCGTCACGCGGTGTTGGCGTCGCGCGCGGCATGGGCTAGCGCCATGCGCATGTACTCGAGCATCAGTTCGCGTTCGAACTGCCTGAGACCGGACAGCAAGGACTGATCCGCGGCAAGCGCCGCCTCCTTGGCAGCGGCTTCGATTTCTCTCGCCCTCTCGGTCAGGAAGATCTGCTGCGAGCGTTTATCCTGCGGATGTTTGCGCCGGACGATGAGCCCGTCGCGCTCCATCCGCGCCAGCGTGTTGGCCATCGTCGCCTGTTCGATGTCGAGCTTGTCGAGAAGCTGCTTCTGGGTCAGGCCTTCCTCCGCCCATAATTCCAGAAGGACGGGAAACTGCCCGGGCGCGAAGCCGAGCTTCTGACCGCGCTCCTGGAGCGCACGCGAGAAACTTTTGGCCAGCAGGCTGGCCAGGTAGGTCGCAGATTCCATACGATTGAAGGCCATACGCTCATGGGTACGCCCGATGGGGCACGAAGACAAGTTACAAAGCAGGCGATGGACTTGAGAAAGCCTTGTCTCACAACGATTTGACCCGACAAACGAGAAACCGCCACGGCGCGGAGGCGGCGCCGTGGCGGTTCTCTGAAAACGGGACAAAGGCCCGGAGAGGGGGATAAGGCCTTTGTCCTCATCTGGTGCGGGCGGGGGACAGGCCAATCACCAGAAGACGGCATCACTCGGTGCCGTTGAGTAAGATTTGAGGAGTCAAATGTGGCTTTTCAAGGATTGGGCCAAGGAATCGCACATTACAAATGCGTAACGTTTCCGTGAAGCTTTGGGCCGCATCCAAAGGCTTTTCCACGGCGCGCCGAAACCGAACATGACGCGCGACCGCCATCGTCATCATGGCCCCGACCACCACGCAGCGCACCGTTGTGCTCGGCTGCCTCGTCGCAGTCGGAGATAGGTGCCGCATGCCCAATTCTCAAGCCTGCAGATCGGTCCGCGTCCAGCCGTCGGGGCGGTCGAACGACAGATGGTTCGTGCAAGGGGTGGACCTTGTCGGATCCCTCGCAACAATGGGGTGAGAATGTCGCGGGCGTGGAAAACCGCAATGGACGTTTGGCTCACCCCGCGCTATCCATTGCCGATGAAAAACGGTGATCACCTCTTCCTCGTCGACGGCTCCGGATTCATCTTCCGGGCGTTCCACGCCATCCCGCCGCTAAACCGCAAATCCGATGGCCTTCCGGTCAATGCGGTGTCCGGTTTCTGCAACATGCTGTGGAAGCTGCTGACCGATGCGCGCGACACGTCGGTCGGTGTGACGCCGACACATTTCGCCGTCATTTTCGACTATTCCTCGAAGACGTTCCGCAACGAACTCTACGATCTCTACAAGGCCAATCGCTCGGCGCCGCCGGAGGATCTCATCCCGCAATTCGGGCTGATCCGCCACGCCACGCGCGCCTTCAACCTGCCGTGCATCGAGAAGGAAGGCTTCGAGGCCGACGATCTGATCGCCACCTACACGCGCCTTGCCGAACAGGCCGGCGCCAGCGTCACCATCATCTCCTCCGACAAGGACCTGATGCAGTTGGTGACGCCGAACGTGTCGATGTACGACAGCATGAAGGACAAGCAGATCTCGATCCCCGAAGTGATCGAGAAATGGGGCGTGCCGCCGGAGAAGATGATCGACCTCCAGGCGATGACCGGCGATTCCACCGACAACGTGCCCGGCATTCCCGGCATCGGCCCGAAGACGGCTGCCCAATTGCTGGAAGAATACGGCGACCTCGACACGCTCTTGGCGCGTGCCGGCGAGATCAAGCAGGCCAAGCGCCGCGAAAACATCATCGCCAATGCCGACCTCGCCCGCCTGTCGCGACAGCTGGTGACGCTGCGCACCGACACGCCGCTCGACGTTCCGCTCGAGGACTTTCAGCTCGAACCGCAGGATGGGCCGCGTCTCGTCGCCTTCCTGAAGGCGATGGAGTTCACCACGCTCACCCGTCGTGTCGCTGCTGCCACCGACACGGATGCCGATGCAGTCGAGCCGGCCACGGTGCCGGTCGAGTGGGGCGCGGATGCGCGCGGGCCGGATCTCGACAAGGCCTCGGCCGCCCCGGGGCCCTCAAGCACCGGAGATGCAGCACCTGCGGGCGAGGGCGTCTCAACAGGCGAGGCCGGCGAAGCGACGCCCGAGGCGCTCGCGCAGTCGCGTGCAGCGCTTTTTGCCAGCGCTGCGATCGACCACGCGCGCTACGTCGCGATCCGCGATGTGGCCACGCTCGACGCCTGGATTGCCGATGCCAGGGATGCGGGCCTCGTTGCCTTCGATACCGAAACCACGTCGCTCGATGCCATGCAGGCCGAGCTTGTCGGCTTCTCGCTGGCGCTTGCCGACTATGCCAAGGACCCCGCGGGAACCGTGATCCGCGCGGCTTACGTGCCGCTGATCCACAAGACCGGCGTCGGCGATCTTCTCGGCGGCGGCCATGCGGAAAACCAGATCCCGGTGCGTGACGCGCTGAGCCGGCTGAAGGTGCTGCTCGAAGACCCGTCGGTGCTGAAGGTCGCGCAGAACCTGAAATACGATTACCTGATCATGAAGCGACACGGCATCACCGTGAAGGGCTTCGACGACACCATGCTGATGTCCTATGTCGTCGATGCCGGCAACGGCACGCACGGGATGGACGCGCTGTCGGAACGCTGGCTCGGCCACAAGCCGATCGCCTACAAGGACATGACCGGCAGCGGCAAATCGTCGGTGACCTTCGATTATGTCGATATCGATCGCGCCACCGCCTATGCCGCCGAGGACGCCGACGTCACCCTGCGCCTCTGGCACGTGCTGAAGCCACGGCTTGCGGCCAAGGGGCTGGTGCGTGTCTATGAACGGCTGGAGCGGCCGCTGGTGCCGGTGCTGGCGCATATGGAAGAGCGCGGCATCACCATCGACCGCCAGATCCTGTCGCGCCTCTCGGGCGAACTGGCGCAAGGCGCTGCCGCACTCGAAGACGAGATCTACAAGCTGGCCGGCGAAACATTTACCGTCGGCTCGCCGAAGCAGCTCGGCGATATCCTCTTTGGCAAGATGGGGTTGCCCGGTGGTTCGAAGACCAAGACCGGCCAATGGTCGACCTCGGCGCAGGTGCTGGAGGACCTCGCGGCCGAAGGCCACGAGCTGCCGCGCAAGATCGTCGACTGGCGCCAGATGACAAAGCTGAAGTCGACCTATACCGACGCCCTGCCGGGCTTCGTCCATCCGGACACCAAGCGCGTCCACACCTCCTATGCGCTGGCGGCGACGACCACGGGACGGCTGTCCTCGTCCGACCCAAACCTGCAGAACATCCCGGTGCGCACCGCCGAAGGCCGCAAGATCCGCACCGCGTTCATCGCCACGCCCGGACACAAGCTGGTTTCGGCCGACTACAGCCAGATCGAGCTGCGCGTGCTTGCCCATGTCGCCGACATCCCGCAGCTGCGCCAGGCCTTTGCCGATGGCGTCGACATTCACGCCATGACCGCCTCGGAGATGTTCGGCGTTCCCGTCGAGGGCATGCCGAGCGAAATCCGCAGAAGGGCCAAAGCCATCAACTTCGGCATCATCTACGGCATTTCCGCCTTCGGTCTGGCCAACCAGTTGTCGATCGAGCGGTCGGAGGCCAGCGACTACATCAAGAAGTATTTCGAGCGCTTCCCCGGCATTCGCGACTACATGGAAAACACCAAGGCCTTTGCCCGCGAGCACGGTTATGTCGAAACGATCTTCGGCAGGCGCGCGCACTATCCCGACATCCGCTCGTCGATCCCCTCGCATCGCGCCTTCAACGAGCGCGCTTCGATCAACGCGCCGATCCAGGGCTCTGCCGCCGACATCATCCGCCGCGCCATGGTCAAGATCGAGCCGGCGCTGAGCGAGGCGAAGCTTTCTGCCCGCATGCTGCTGCAGGTGCACGACGAACTGATCTTCGAGGTCGAGGATGCGGAGGTCGAGCGCACCATTCCGATCGTCGTCTCGGTGATGGAGAACGCGGCGATGCCGGCGCTCGACATGCGCGTGCCGCTCAAGGTCGACGCCCGCGCCGCGATGAACTGGGACGAAGCGCACTGAGGTTTTTCTGAGGGATTCCATCAGAAAGCTTGCATCGACATCTGCTGTTATTCTTGCAGAAGGCGGCCACGACGGCCGCCTTTTGTCTGTCCTGATATCACGATGAAAGAAAGCGCATTCGCCTGCCACGTCGGGCGTTGCGGCTTTCGTGCTCTGCCCCTACGCAGCAATCGGCAAGGGCGCCAGCGCGCCCGGCAGAGCCGCTGATCGGAGGGGACCATGGCCACCAACACATTTATCCTTGTGCTGTCCTGTGACGACAAGCCGGGCATCGTTGCCGCTGTGACGACGGAACTGGCCGGCCTTGGCGCCAACATTGCCGAAAGCAGCCAGTTCTGGGATCGGCACACCAACAGCTTCTTCATGCGCATCGCCTTCCAGGCACCCGAGGGCATGGCAGGGGACGACGTCGAGCGGGCGCTGCAACCGGCCATCGACCGGTTCCAGATGCGCACCACGCTGACGGAAGTCGCGCGCAGGCCGAGGATCGTCATCCTCGTCTCGAAGTTCGACCACGCGCTTCTGCATCTGCTCTATCAGATCCGCGTCGGCTGGCTGAACGCCGAGGTCGTTGCCATCGTTTCCAATCACGAGGACAGCCGGCGGACGGCCGACCTTGAAGCAGTGCCCTATCACTATTGGCCGGTAACCAAGACCAACAAGGCGGAGCAGGAGGAGAAGCTGCTGCATCTCGTGCAGGAGGCCGGCGCCGACCTGGTGATCCTGGCGCGCTACATGCAGGTCTTTTCCGACACCTTGTCGAAGCGCCTTTATGGCAAGGCGATCAACATTCATCACTCGTTCCTGCCGTCGTTCAAGGGGGCAAAACCCTATCACCAGGCCCACGAGCGCGGCGTCAAGCTGATCGGCGCCACGGCCCATTACGTCACCCCCGATCTCGACGAAGGGCCGATCATCGAGCAGGAGACCGAACGCGTCAGCCACGCGTTGACGGCGGATGATTTCGTCGCGAGCGGCCGCGACATCGAGAGCCGAGTACTCGCGCGTGCCGTCAAGCTGCACCTGGAGCGGCGTGTCATGCTCAACGGTCACAAAACGGTGGTGTTCAGCTAAGGGGTGCCGGCGGGGTGCGGGCGGCGCGAGGCGTGCGAAAGCTGGAAAACAGTCGCCTCAACCCATCGCGTCCCTCCGCAACAATGTCAAAGCTGCGGCCGAAAAGCAGCCACTGGGTACAGAGGCCCAGCATCATCCAGTGAAGCGTGCGGGTCGCCGACGTCGGCGTCCAGCTGTCGCGCATATAGCCGCTGGCAAGGGCACGGGCGAAGGCCAGCTCGAGCAGGGCATTGTGATGTTCGTCGAGTTCCCTGTGTCGCGTCAGGACCTCGCTCATATCGCCGTCGTAGTTGGTGCGCAGCATGATGGTGAGGATGCGCTGGCGTTGCTCGTCGGCGGCCAGAATATCGATCCAGGCGCCCATCGCATCCTCGACGATTGCCAGCGTATCGGCGGTCTCGGCCTCAATCTCCTGCGCGATCATGTCTTCCTGGGGCAGGGGGACTGCGTCATGCAGGGCCAGGAAAAGATCGGTCTTGTTGGAAAAGTGCCAGTAGATGGCGCCGCGGGTCACGCCCGCTTCCTTGGCCACGTCCTCCAGTGTCGTGTTGGAAACACCCTTTGCGTAGAACACACGTTCGGCAGCACTCAGGATCTTCTGCCGGGTTGCCTCCGCATCGGCTTTCGTTCGGCGCATTCATTCCTCCTTGCAGAACGGCCCGCCGAGAAGGCGGGCCGTCGATTGTCGTATTACTCGGCGGGTGTCGGGGTCTCGGCTGCAGCCGGTGTGGCTTCGGCCTTCTTGCGTCCGAACAGCTTCGTGACGAACACGAAGAACACCGGAACGAAGAAGATCGCCAGCACCGTTGCCGAGATCATGCCACCCATCACGCCGGTACCGATGGCGCGCTGGCTGCCCGAGCTTGCGCCCGTGGCGATCGCCAGCGGCAGAACGCCGAGCGTGAAGGCGAGCGACGTCATCAGGATCGGGCGGAAGCGCAGGTGCGCTGCCTCCAGCGTCGCATCGATCAGCGATTTGCCCTGCTCGCGCAGTTCCTTGGCAAATTCGATGATCAGGATGGCGTTCTTCGCCGACAACCCGATGATCGCGATCAGGCCGACCTTGAAGTACACGTCGTTCGGCATGTCGCGCATTGTCACGGCCAGAACCGAGCCGATGACCCCAAGCGGAACCACCATGATGACCGCGACCGGGATCGACCAGCTCTCATAGAGGGCTGCAAGGCACAGGAAGACCAGCAGGCACGACAGCGCGATCAGGAGAGGCGCCTGGGTACCGGACTGGATCTCCTGCAGAGACTGGCCGGTCCATTCGTAGCCGAAGCCCGCCGGCAACTGTCCGGCAAGCCGCTGCATCTCGGCGATCGCGTCACCGGATGAGAAGCCATGGGCCGCTTCGCCGCTGATGCGCACCGACGGGTAGCCGTTGTAGCCGATCGTCTGGGTCGATGCCTTGACCCACTCGACGGTCGCAAAGGCCGAGAGCGGAACCATGCCGCCATTGGCGTTGCGAACGTTGAGGTTCAACAGATCCGCCGTCTGCATGCGCTGACCCTCGTCCGCCTGCACCGTCACGCGCTGCATGCGGCCGGCATTCGGGAAGTCGTTGACATAGGACGAGCCGAGGTTGGTCGAGATCGTCGAGTTGATGTCGGCAAACGTCACGCCGAAGGTATTGGCCTTTTCGCGGTCGATTGTCACGCTGACCTGAGCCGCATCGGGCATGCCTTCGAAGCGAACGCCGGTGACGATCTTGCTCTGAGCCGCAAGGCCGAGAAGCTGGTCGCGGGCCTGCGAGAGCGCCGCTTCGCCGAGACCGCCGCGATCCTGCAGGCGGAAGGAGAATCCGCCTGTGGTGCCGAGGCCCTGGATCGCCGGCGGCGACAGCGCAAAGCTGATCGCATCCTTGATCTGGCTCATCGCCATCGTCGCGCGCATGGCGATCGATTGCGCGGCGTTGTCGGCGTCGCGTTCCTTCCAGTCCTTCAGCGTCACGAAGGCGAGAGCTGCGTTCTGTCCGGTGCCGAAGAAGGAGAAGCCGTTGATCGCGATGATGCGTTCGACAGCCGGCTCCTGGCCGAAGATCTTTTCGGCCTGCTCCACCACCTCGGTCGTACGGTTGCCCGTCGCTTCGGAGGGCAGCTGCATCATGACGATCACGAAACCCTGGTCTTCGTCCGGAAGGAACGACGACGGCAGCTTCATGAACAGCCAGCCGAGACCGGCGAGGACCGCGAGGTAGACGACCATGTAGCGACCGGTCCGGTGGACCATGTGCTTCACGATGCCGCTATAGCCATGCGACGTCTTGTCGAACGAGCGGTTGAACCAGCCGAAGAAGCCGCGCTTGGCGTGGTGGTGGCCCTTGGGAACCTGCTTCAGGAAGCTGGCGCAGAGTGCAGGCGTCAGCGACAGCGCAAGCAGCGCCGAGAACAGGATCGACACGACCATCGTCAGCGAGAACTGGCGATAGATCACACCGACGGCGCCTGGGAAGAAGGCCATCGGAATGAACACCGAAGCCAGAACCAGCGTGATGCCGATGACGGCGCCGGTGATCTGCTTCATCGCCTTGCGGGTCGCCTGTTTCGGCGTCAGCCCCTCTTCGGACATGATGCGTTCGACGTTCTCGACGACGATGATCGCATCGTCGACGAGAATGCCGATCGCCAGCACCATGCCGAACATGGTGAGCACGTTGATAGAGAAGCCCATCGCCAGCATGACCGCACAGGTGCCGAGCAGGGCGACCGGCACGACGAGCGTCGGGATGATGGTGTAGCGGATGTTCTGCAGGAACAGGAACATCACGATGAAGACGAGCGCAACCGCTTCGACCAGCGTCGACAGCACCTTCTCGATGGAGACGGCGACGAACGGCGAGGTGTCGTAGGGAACCGAATATTCGAGGCCCTGCGGGAAGAACTTCGACAGTTCGTCCATGCGCTCCTTGATCGCGGCAGACGTCGACATGGCGTTGCCGCTCGGCGACAGCTGCACGGCGATAGCCGCGGACGGCTTGCCGTTCAGGCGGGTCGAGAAGGCGTAGCTTTCGCCGCCGATTTCGACGCGTGCGACATCGCGCAGGCGGACGGAGGAGCCGTCCGGATTGGCGCGAAGCACGATCGCTCCGAATTCCTCGGCGCTCGACAGTTGGCCCTTGACGACGACCGGAGCACTGATCTGCTGCGTGATCGGGTTCGGCTGCGCGCCGATCGAGCCGGATGCGATCTGGGCGTTCTGTGCCTGGATGGCGTTCGTCACGTCGGCGGCGGTCAGGTTGAGGCCGAGCATCTTGTCCGGATCGAGCCAGATGCGCATCGAGCGTTCGGTCGCAAACAGCTGCGCACGGCCGACGCCGGGCACGCGCTGGACCTCGTTCAGCACGTTGCGGCTGAGATAGTCGCCGAGACCGATGGCATCCATCGAGCCGTCGGTCGAGGTGAGTGCGACGATCATCAGAAAGCCGGAACCGGCTTCATCGACCTGCACGCCCTGGCGCTTGACCGAATCGGGCAGGCGCGGTTCGACGCGGCGAACCCGGTTCTGGATGTCGACGGCCGCCTGTCCCGGATCTGTACCGGGCGCAAAGGTGGCGCTGATATCGACCGAGCCGGAGGCGCTGGAGGTCGATTCGAAATAGAGCAGGCCTTCGACGCCGTTCAGCTCGTTTTCGATCAGCCGGGTGACGCTCTGATAGGTGTCCTGGGAGGAGGCACCGGGATAGCTGGTGTTGATGGAGATCTGTGGCGGTGCGACATCAGGATATTGCGATACCGGCAGAAGCGGTATCGCAATGATGCCGGCGATCATGATGAAGATCGCCACCACCCAGGCAAAAATCGGCCTGTCGATGAAAAAACTGGGCATTAATCAGCACTCACTTTGTGGCTTCAGCGGGCTTTTCGTCAGCCGCCGCGGTCGTCTGCGCTGCTTCGGCCGCAGGCTTGGCGTTCGGGTCCCAGTCGGTCGGCTCCACTGGTGCGCCGGGGCCGATCTTCTGGAAGCCTTCGACGATGACCTTTTCGCCGGGCTTCAGGCCTGACGTCACCTGCCAGCGGGTTCCGACGGTGCGTCCAAGCGTAACGTTGCGGAACTCGACCTTCTTGTCGGCGTCGACGACGTAGACCTGAGACTGGCCGGCATTGTTGCGCTGGACAGCCTGCTGCGGCACGGTGATCGCGTCCTTTTCGACGCCCTGCTGGACCAGCACGCGGACATACATGCCCGGAAGCAGGTCGCCGTCGGGGTTGGGGAATTCGCCGCGCAGCGTCACCTGGCCGGTCGTCGCATCGACGGCGGCTTCGGAGAACAGCAGCTTGCCCTTGTGTTCGTACGGCGTGCCGTCGTCGAGGATCAGCTGAACCTCGGCCACCTGCTCGCCGCTCAACATCTTGCCGTCTTCGAGCGCCTTGCGCAGGCGGATGAGATCGGTCGCCGACTGGGTAAAGTCGGCATAAAGCGGATCGAGCTGCTGGATCGTGGCGAGGTTTTCCGAGCTGTTGGCGCTGACCAGCGCACCCTCGGTGATCAGCGCGCGGCCGATCTGGCCGCTGATCGGCGCGGTCACGTTGGCATATTGCAGGTCGAGCTTGGCAGCAGCCAGACCGGCCTGAGCGATGGCCACATCGGCAGCTGCTGCAGCGAGCAGGGCGGATGCATCGTCGAACTGCTGTGCGGCAACGACGTTGGCCTTCTTCAACGCTTCCTGGCGGGCAGCCTTCTGCTCGGCCTGGAGGCGCACGGCCTCGGCGCGGCGCAACGTCGCCTCGGCCTTCTCGACCTGGACCTGGAAGGGAGCCGGGTCGATGCGGTAGAGCACGTCGCCTTCCTTCACCTTGGTGCCCTGCTGGAAGACGCGTTCGACGACGATGCCGGAGACGCGCGGACGAACCTCGGCGACGCGCGTCGCGGTGATGCGGCCCGGCAACTCGTTGGTGATCGGCAGGGTCTCGGATGCGGTCGTGAAGACGGCGACAGCCGATGGCGGGAAGGCGGGAGCGGCCTGTTCTTCTTGTTTCTGGCAGCCGGAAAGCAAAATCACGGTTGCCAAGGCGGCGGCCAGTGTCGGTCGGTTCATGCGCATAGCGATGTCCATATTCGGTGACCGTGCGCAGCCAGCGTGGGTCGCAGGGCTGCGCGGTCCGGAAGTGAAGGGAAGCAGGACCGGCATCAGGAAGGGAAAATACCGGAACGCTAATATACAAACACAAATGTATGTTAATTTGCGCCGCAGTGCAACACCGGGATGCGGCGCGTTGAATCCACGAAAAGAATCAACCGCCGCAGCGCTTTCGGCACCACGGCGGCTTGATATCACCAAGCTGTGATCCGGCTCTGTCGCCGGATTTGTCGTCTCAGGCGAGTACGCGGTCGTCGGCGCCGAAACGGTGCATGCTGCCGACCATCGGCGTCGCATAGACGATATCGTCCGGGGCGTAGCGATGTTCGCCGAACAGGCGAACGGTGATCAGGCCCACCTGCTCGGACTCGAGGTAGACGATGGTGTCTGCGCCCAGATGCTCGACATGCACGACCTTGCCCTTCCAGTCGCCGCTCTCGCGTGACAGGCCAAGATGTTCCGGGCGGATACCGATCGTCTTGGCGGTTTTGTCGCCGAGCCGGGCGCCGTCGATGAAGTTCATCTGCGGCGAGCCGATGAAGCCGGCGACGAAGACATTGGCCGGTCGGTTGTAGAGATCCATCGGCGAGCCGATCTGTTCGATCTGGCCGGCATTGAGCACCACGATCTTGTCGGCCAGCGTCATCGCTTCGACTTGGTCGTGGGTCACGTAGATCATCGTGGCCTTGAGACTGCGGTGCAGCCGGGCGATCTCGAGCCGGGTGTTGACGCGCAAGGCCGCGTCGAGGTTCGACAGTGGTTCGTCGAAGAGGAACAGTTTTGGTTCGCGCACGATGGCGCGGCCGATGGCGACGCGCTGGCGCTGGCCGCCGGAAAGCTCGGCCGGACGGCGGGCGAGATAGGGATCGAGCGACAGCATGCTTGCCGCCTTGCCGACCTTTTCCTCGATTTCGGCCTTGGGCTTGCCTGCCTGCTTCAGGCCGAGACCCATGTTGTCCTTCACCGTCAGGTGCGGATAGAGCGCATAGGACTGGAACACCATGGCGATGCCGCGCTTGGCGGGCGCCACGTGCCCGACTTCGACGCCGTCGATCTGGACGCTGCCGGAGGTCGCGTCCTCGAGGCCTGCGATTGTGCGCAGCAAGGTCGACTTGCCGCAGCCGGAAGGACCGACGAAGATGACGAACTCGCCGTCCTTCACTTCGAGGTCGATGCCCTTGAGAACCTCATGGCTTCCATAGGCCTTGCGGATGGATTTGAGTTGAAGTGATCCCACCTGATTGCCCCTCTTAAAGTTTGACCGGCTGGCCGCTGCGCACGCTCTCATCCGCCGCAAGGCAGATGCGCAACGACTGGACGGCGTCGTTCATGTGGCGGTCGAGATTGATGTCTTCGCGGATCGCCTTCAGCACATAGGCCTGTTCACGATCGCAGAGTTCCTGATGGCCGGGTTCGCCGTCCATGGTCAGGTCTTCGTCCGGCTTCAGGAAGCGGCCGTTGGGTCCGGTTTCCGCCGTGTGCACGCGAATGACCGACGTCTTGGTGTGCGTGTCGATGTCATCGGACTTGGCATTCGGGTCCATGACGATCGACACCGAGCCCTTTGGCGACATCACGTCCTTCACGAAGAAGGCGGTTTCGGAGATCATCGGACCCCAGCCGGCCTCATACCAGCCGGCCGAACCGTCTTCGAAGATCACCTGCAGGTGGCCGTAGTTGTACATGTCCTCCGCGATCTCGTCGGACAGACGCAGGCCCATGCCGCGCACTTCCACCGGCTTGGCGTCGGTGATCTGGCACATGACGTCGACATAGTGCACGCCGCAATCCACGATCGGCGGCGTCGTCTTCATCAACGACTTGTGGGTCTCCCAGGTCGGGCCGCTCGACTGCTGGTTCAGGTTCATGCGGAAGACGTAAGGACCGCCGAGCTTGCGGGCTTCGGCAATCAGCCGGATCCACGAGGGATGATGGCGCAGGATGTAGCCGATGATCAGCTTGCGGCCATGCGCCTTGGCTGCCGCGACGACGCGCTCTGCATCGGCGACCGTCGTTGCCAGCGGCTTCTCCACGAACACGTCGCAGCCGGCTTCGAAGGCGGCGACCGCATAGTCCGCATGGCTGTCGGAATAGGTACAGACCGAGCAGAGATCGGGCTTCAGTTCTGCGAGCGCCCTGTTGAAATCCGGATGGATTTCGTAGCCGCGAAGCTCTTCCGGAAGCTCGACCTTGGAACGATTGACCAGGCCGACGATCTCGAAGCCGGGATTGTTGTGGTAGGCGAGCGCATGGCTGCGCCCCATGTTGCCGAGACCCGCGACGAGGACCCGGACCGGTTTGCTTTCTGAACTCACTTGACTGCTCCTGCGGTGATGCCGCGGATCAGCTGCCGCGAGAAAATGACATAGAGGACGAGAACCGGAAGGATGGCGAGCGACAGGGCCGCAAGCACCGCATTCCAGTTGGTGACGAATTGGCCGATGAAGATCTGCGAGCCGAGGGTGACCGTCTTGGTGGCTTCCGCCGGCGCCAGGATCAGCGGGAACCACAGATCATTCCAGATCGGGATCATCGTGAACACGGCAACCGTTGCCATTGCCGGCCGGATGAGCGGCAGGACGAGGCGGAAGAAGATCGAGTATTCCGACAGCCCGTCAATGCGACCGGCGTTCTTCAGGTCGTCGGAAACCGTGCGCATGAACTCCGACAGGATGAACACGGCAAGCGGCAACCCCTGCGCCGTATAGACGAGGATCAGCGCCGTCAGCGTGTTGACGAGGTTGGCCGCTACCATGCCCTGGAGGATGGCGACGGTGCCGAGCCGGATCGGGATCATGATGCCGATCGCGAGATAGAGCCCCATCAGCGTGTTGCCGCGGAAGCGGTACTCGGAGAGCGCAAAGGCGGCCATGGCGCCGAACAGGAGCACCAGCGCGATCGCGACGATCGTGACGATGAAGCTGTTCTGGAAGTATGTGGCGAAGTCGCCCTGGCCGAGAACCGTCTGGTAGCCGATCAGACTGAAGGTCTGGGGTGTCGGGACCGACAGCGGCGCCCGGAAGATGGCATTTCGATCCTTGAACGAGTTGATGACCGTCAGGAACACCGGAAACAGCGAGATCAAAGTATAGGCGATCAGTGCTGCGTGGACGAAGCCGGTGCGGAAAATGGAGTGGCGTGCTTGCATCTCGGCCTCCCTTAGAACTGATAGCGGCGCATGCGGCGCTGGATGACGAAGAGGTAGAGCGACACTCCGGCAAGGATGATCAGGAACATCACCGTCGCGATCGTCGCTCCCATCGAGCGGTCGCCGAGCTGCAGCTGGAAGCCGAAGAAGGTCCGATAGAGCAGCGTGCCGAGAATGTCGGTCGAACCATCAGGACCGGCTAGCGCCCCCTGTACGGTGTAGACCAGGTCGAAGGCGTTGAAGTTGCCGACGAAGGTCAGGATCGAGATGATGCCGATTGCCGGGAGGATCAGCGGCAGCTTGATCTTCCAGAACTGGCTCCAGCCGGTGACGCCGTCGCATTCGGCAGCCTCGATCACTTCATCGGGAATATTGAGCAGCGCGGCATAGATCAGCATCATCGGGATGCCGACATATTGCCAGACCGAGATGAGCGACACGGCGATGAGTGCCGAGCCGGGCTTGCCGAGCCAGGGGGCAAACATCGACTTCAGGCCGACGAGATCGAGCATCCAGGGCGCCACGCCCCAGATCGGCGACAGGATCAGCTTCCAGATGAAGCCGACGATAACGAAGGAGAGCAGCGTCGGCAGGAAGATCGCCGTTCTGTAGAAGGTCACGAAACGCAGCTTCGGGATCGACAGCATGGCTGCCAGCGCGACGCCGATCGGGTTCTGCACGCACATGTGTATGATGAAGAAGATGACGTTGTTTTTCAGCGCGTTCCAGAAATCATGTGCCCAGCGTTCGTCACCGAACAACACCTGGAAGTTCGCCAGGCCGACAAAGGTCGGCTGGCCGTCGACCATGTTGAACAGCGAAAGGCGCAGCGTCTCGATCAGCGGCAGGATCATGACCGCGGAATAGACCAGCAGGGCCGGCAGCAGAAAGACGAGGATGTGCCAGCGTTTCGGCCGTCTCGCGGTCGGCTGTCCCTCTTGCAGTGAAGTGGCGTTGCTCATGGATCGTACCCGCTTGTTCGACCGGTTCCCTCAGGGATCATGATGCGTGTCGACGCCACGCGGCCGGTCTTGCCGCATAACGCCTGCCCCGATCCGGGCTCATGACGAAGGTTAAGGCTATCGCGTTCTTTTGCAAACGACTGCGTCGGGGACCTCCCCATCACGGGGAGGTCGATGACGCTGCGGCTGGGGGAGTGCCTTCTTGGGCAATGTCCTCCCGCCCGGCCCTTGCTGCACCTTTCCTCGGATCCTGCGGATCTGAGAATGACAACGTGCAGCAATTCAAAGTGCTACGGCGACGGTAGCGCGTCTCAACAGACGCTTGGCGCCGTAGGGCCGACCCTCCCCGTGAAGGGAGGGAACCAGTTGCGCTTACTTTGCCGGCTTGTACCAGCCGTCGAGACCCTTCTGCAGCTTTTCTGCGGCCACCTCAGGCGTATCCGTGCCGTTGATGACGTTTGCAGATTCGACCCAGGTCTCGTTTTCGAGGTTCGGCGTGCCGCGCGACAGGATCTGGTAGGTCGAGCGGATCGTCGGCTTGCACTTTTCGCGCCAGGAAACGAATTCCTGAGCGAGCGGATCGGCCATCTTCACGGCGGTCGAGTTCAGGCTGAAGAAACCCGGCAGCGAATTGGCGTAGATGTCGGCGAATTCCGGCGACGAGATCCAGGTCAGGAGCTTCTTGGCTTCTTCGGCATGTTCGCTCTTGGCGTTGAGGCCGACGCCGATGTCGTTGTGGTCGGAGATGTAGCAAGCGTCGCCGGCGTTCTTAACCGGAGGCGGGAAGGCGCCCATCTTGAACTGGGCCTGGGTGTTGAACAGGCCGATTTCCCACGAGCCGGCGGGGTAGATCGCAGCGCGGCCGAGCGTGAACAGGTTCTGGCTGTCCGGGTAGGTCTGGGCTTCGAAACCGTCGCCGAGGTAGTCCTTCCACTTGGCCAGAACCTTGTAGGGCTCGACCCAGGCGGCGTCGGTCAGCTTCTGCTCGCCCTTGATCAGCGCAGCGCGGCCTTCTTCACCCTTCCAGTAGGTCGGGCCGATGTTCTGGTAGCCCATGGTCGCGGCTTCCCAGAGATCCTTGGTGCCCATGGCCATCGGGATGTAGTTGCCGTCGGCCTTGATCTTGTCGAGAGCCGCGAAGAATTCCGCTTCCGTCGTCGGGATCTGGATGCCGAGCTGGTCGAAGGCGTCCTTGTTGTAGATGAAGCCGTGGATGACCGAAGCCATCGGCACGCAGAAGGTGGCCGAGCCGTCGTCCGTCGTCCAGGCGGACTTAGCGACCGGCGAGAAGTTCTCCATGCCCGGAAGTGCGGTCAGGTCGGCCAGGTGCTTCTTGTTGTAGAGTTCCAGCGAGGCGTCGAACGGGCGGCAGGTGATGAGGTCGCCAGCCGAACCGGCGTCGAGCTTGGCGTTCAGTGCCGCGTTGTATTCGGTCGGGGCGGTCGGAGCGAACTTGACCTTGATACCCGGATGTTTGGCTTCAAACGCCGGGATCAGCTTTTCCTGCCAGATCGCCAGGTCGTCGTTGCGCCAGCTTTCGATCGTCAGCGTCACGTCTTCGGCGTGGGCCAGGCCGGCCGAGCCGAGAATGCTCGACGCGAGCAGCAGGCCCTTCAGTGTCGTACGGGTCATTTAGCTTCTCCCTCTTATATGCGCCGTTCTGGCGCGGTTTGAATCCCAGGTTCTTGTCAGGCCGAGACGATGTCGATCGCCCGGCGCAGATTCTGCTTGGTCTGGTTGAGCGTCGCTTCGGCTGCCGCCACGTCCTTCGCCCCCGAGGCGAGCAGGATGGCGATCTTGACCGAGCCGGATGCGGCATTGATCAGCCGTCCGGCCTCGGACGCGCTGACGCCGGTAATGTCGGTGACGATCCGCACCGCCCGGCCATGCAGTTTGATGTTGTCGGCACGCAGATTGACCATGTGGCCATCGAGCACGTGGCCGAGTTGGATGCCGACCAGCGTCGAGAACATGTTGAAGGCGATCTTCTGCGCCGTGCCCGCACCCATGCGGGTCGAGCCGGAAACGACTTCCGGCGGCGTCTGCAGCAGGATGGCGACATCTGCGTCCTCGAAGAGGGCGGCACCAGGATTGTTGGCGACGGCGATCACCTTGGCGCCCAGCTTGCGCGCCTCGTCGGCTGCGGCCAGCGCATAGGGTGTCGAGCCGCTGGCCGACACCGAGACCAGACAGTCGCCCGCAGAGATGCCAGCCTTGCGCACGTCTTCGCGCGCCAGATCCATGTCGTCTTCGTAGCCACCGGCGAGGTCGCTGAGGCTGGCAGCACCACCTGCAAGCAGAATGACGATCTGGTCCTGCGGGATACCATAGGTGCCGGGGAGTTCCAGCGCATCGGCCATGGCCATCAGGCCTGAGCTGCCGGCGCCGGCATAGGCGAGGCGGTGTCCGGCGCCAAGCGCTTCTGCGGCCAGGGACGCAGCAGTGGAAATCTGCTCGATCGCAGCGTCGACGACCTTTGCTGCCGCCTGCTGCCCGGATGCGAGCAGCCGAAGCGCCAGCGCCGGATGCATGACATCCAGGCCTTTGGCATTGTCGTGACGCTCCTCGGTCTTCACTGAAGGCATAGGTTGTGTCTCCTCTGGGCGAATTAATGCCAAAAAAATACCAATTGTCTAGGAGAATTTACATTTTGAAGCCAGAAAAAAGCAATCGCTGAAATTATCCATTGTTATTCAGTGTGTTATTTCAAAATTGACTGTCGAGACCAATTCGCGCTTGGTTATTGGTATTTTTTTGGTATCTTCAACGGGCGGAGGTGCTCATGCCAAACTACCTGATTGGAATCGATGGCGGCGGAACAAGCTGTCGGGCGGCTGTGGCTGCGGGGGATGGTCGTATTCTCGGTCGCGGCAAGGCTGGTGCCGCCAATATCCTGACGGATCCCGAAACGGCGCTCGCCAATATCGCCGGCGCTGCGCGCGCTGCGTTCGAAGAAGCCGGTCTTGATCCCGCGGGTATAACGCAGGCGCGGGCGCTTGTCGGCGTCGCGGGACATAACGTCGGCGATGCGGTTCACTATGTGAAGCGCCGCCTGCCGTTTGCCGCGGCCGACATCGAATCGGATGGCCTGATCGCCCTGCAGGGCGCGCTCGGCGACGAAGACGGCGCCGTCGCCATTCTCGGCACCGGCAGCATCTACATCCTGCGCCGCGGCGACACGATCAGCTATGTCGGCGGCTGGGGCTTCACGATCGGCGACCATGGCAGCGGTGCACGCATCGGTCATGCCCTCCTGCAGGAAAGCCTGCTTGCGTTCGACGGCATTCACGAGGCATCGCCTGTCACCGATAGCGTCATGGCTGAATTCAAGAATGATCCGAGCAATGTCGTCGATTTCGCGCGCCTGGCAAAGCCGGGCGAGTTCGGCCGCTATGCCCCGCGTGTCTTTGAAGCTGCGCAGGCGGGCGATCCCGTCGCCGTGCGTTTGCTGAAGACGGCGGCAGTCACGGTCGACGAAGCGCTTGACGTCGTGGTTGCTCGCGGAGGGCGGAAGCTCTGCCTTCTCGGCGGTCTCGCGCCGCTCTACCGTCCATGGCTTGCCGAGCGCCACCAGCCGCTTTTCGTCGAAGCCGAGGCCGACGCCCTGACCGGCGCCGTGGCGCTCGCCGCACAGCGCTTCGGCTCCCGCAAGGAGGTTGGCGCATGACCGACCATCTCGCCGCCATTCTGCCGCTCGAAGGCCTGCAGGCGGGCGGCTCCGGGCCGCTCTATCTCAAGCTGCGCCAATCCCTCGAAGACGCGATCCAGTCGGGCAAGCTCAATCATGGCGACGCCTTGCCGCCGGAGCGCGATCTGGCGGACTACGCCAATATCAGCCGCGTTACCGTTCGCAAGGCGGTCGACGATCTCGTACGCGACGGCTTGCTGGTGCGGCGCCACGGCTCCGGCACCTTTGTCGTCAAGCCGGTCTCCAAGGTGCAACAGTCACTGTCGCGGCTGACCTCTTTTACCGAGGACATGGCGCGCCGTGGCTTGAACACCCATGCCCGTTGGCTCGAACGTGGCCTCTACCATCCGTCGCCGGACGAGATGATGGCGCTGGGCCTGCCGGCCGATGCGCTGGTGGCAAGGCTCGGGCGTCTGCGTATCGCCGACGAAATGCCGCTGGCGATCGAGCGTGCGAGCATCTCGGCCGAATTCTTGCCGGATCCGCAGGCCGTCACGTCGTCGCTCTACACAGCGCTCGACAAGACCCGCTCGCGGCCGGTGCGCGCCGTCCAGCGCATCTCCGCCTGCAACATCAAGGATCCGGATGCCTCCATGCTCGGCGTCGCCGTGGGCTCTGCCGGCCTTTCCATCGAACGCGTCTCTTATCTCGCATCGGGACGCGTCGTCGAATTCACCCGCTCGCTCTACCGGGGCGACGCCTATGATTTTGTCGCGGAACTGACCCTGTCGGAATCTTGACCGACGGAACCGCCAAGATAAGGAATTGACCATGCAGACCAACATGCGCCGAGAAATCGACGAGATCCCTGAGGCAGCCCAGCGCCTGCTGGAGCGCTCCGCCGACCAGCTCAAGGCAGCGGGCTCCGCCTTGCGCGCCAAGGACCCGGCCTTCCTGGTAACGATCGCCCGCGGCTCGTCCGACCATGCGGCGCTGTTCCTGAAATATGCCATCGAGCTGCAGGCCGGTCGCCCGGTCGCCTCGCTCGGGCCGTCGTTGGCTTCGATCTATGGTGCCAAGCTGAAACTCGGTGGCGCGGCCGCGATTGCCATTTCGCAATCGGGGAAAAGCCCTGACATCGTCGCGATGGCGCAGGCGGCAACCGATGCCGGTGCCGTATCGATCGCGCTCACCAACACTCTGCCCTCGCCGATCTCGAAGGCCTGCACCCATCCGCTCGACATTCTCGCCGGCCCGGAAATCGCCGTTGCCGCGACCAAGTCCTACGTCAACTCCATCGTCGCCGGCCTTGCCGTTCTCGGCGAATGGACCGGCGACGCTGCGTTGCAGCGCGCCGTGGCCGATCTGCCGAACCAGTTCGCCAAGGCGGTGAAGCTTGACTGGCACGAGTTTGCCGCCGATCTCGGCGAGGCGGAATCGCTCTACGTGCTCGGCCGCGGCCCGGCACTGGCGATCGCCAGCGAGGCGGCGCTGAAGTTCAAGGAGACCTCCGGCATGCATGCCGAAGCCTATTCGGCAGCCGAAGTGTTGCACGGGCCGGTCGCGCTTGTCGGCGCCAAGTTCCCGGTGCTGACGCTTGCCGCGCGCGATGCGGCCGAAGGCTCCGTCGCCGAGATCGCCGACGGCATGGCCGAGAAGGGTGCTGTGGTGCATGTGACGTCGAGCCGCGCCGGCAAGGCAAAGCGCCTGCCTTTCGTCGAGACGGGACACCCGATCACCGACGCGCTGACCCTGATCCTGCCGTTCTACGGCTTCGTCGAAGCCTGGTCGCGCTCGCGCGGCCTCAACCCCGATGCCCCGGCCAGCCTCAAGAAGGTAACGGAGACGAGATGACCGAGAAGAAGGCAATCATCGGCGCCCGCCTGTTCGATGGCATCGAATGGCACGATGGCGCCGCCCTCCTGATCGAGGCCGGCCGCGTCAAGGCCATCGTGGCCGCCGGTGATGTGCCGGCGGATGCCGCAGTCATCGACACGCATGGTCTGCTGCTGGTGCCTGGCTTCATCGATCTGCAGGTCAATGGCGGCGGCGGCGCATTGCTCAACGCAGAGCCGACGTTGGACGGCATTCGCCAGATCTGTTCGGCGCACGCGAAGTTCGGCACCACGGCACTGTTGCCGACGCTGATCACCGACACGCGCGAGGTGCGCGCCGCAACGATTGCCGCCGGCCTTCAGGCGAAGGCGGCTGGCGTGCCGGGCTTCCTCGGCCTGCATCTGGAAGGTCCGCACCTCTCGGTCGCGCGCAAGGGCGCGCATGATCCGGCGCTGATCCGCCCGATGGATGATGCCGACCTGAAGGAGATGCTCGACTGCGCCAGGGCGCTCGGTGTGCTCATGGTCACCGTCGCGCCGGAAAACGCCACGAAGGAGCAGGTGCGCGCGCTGGCCGACGCCGGCGCCGTCGTCAGCCTCGGCCATACGGATGTCGGCTATGAGACCGCCGTCGCCTACGCCAAGGCGGGGGCGAAGACGGTGACGCATCTCTTCAACGCCATGAGCGGCCTTGGCCACCGCGAGCCGGGCGTCGTCGGTGCAGCGCTTGCGACCGGAACTCTGCATGCGGGCCTGATCGCCGACGGCTACCATGTCGACCCGGCCTCTATGGGTGTGGCGCTGCGCGCCAAGATGGGTCCCGGCCAGATCTTCCTGGTCACCGATGCGATGTCGCCGATCGGGACGGACATGACGAGCTTCGAGCTCAACGGCCGCGAGATCCTGCGCCACGGCGGCCGTCTGACGTTGGCAGACGGCACACTTGCCGGCGCCGATATCGACATGCTGTCGTCGGTGCGCTTCGTGCACGAGAAGCTTGGGCTTCCGCTCGAGGAAGCTCTTCGCATGGCATCGGCCTATCCCGCCGACGCCATGGGTCTCTCCTCGCACAAGGGCCGCCTGCTGCCCGGCGCGGACGCAGACTTCGTGCTGCTGACGCCTGAGCTCGCCATGGGATCGACCTGGATCGGCGGCGACAAGGTCTACGCTGCCTGATTAACGACGAAAAAAATGAGCGTCTCCGTCGAGGCGCAAAATCAGAAAGGCCCGACGATCAGAGGCGATCGTCGGGCCTTTTCATTGGTGTTGCGGTGCGTCGTGACGCCCTTGAGCGCCGGCAGCCCTACCGCGAAAGCCGCGCCTTCATCGCCCGAACGGTTGCCACATCCGTGCGACGCCGATCCTCGGCCACGAATCCCATGCTGACCAGGCGTGGATCGTGAGCCGGCTCACGGATCGAGCAGGACGAATGCACTTCGCTGACCGACAGGTTTTCAAGCAACGCGTCTACGGTATTGAGCGTCACGCCCGAGCCCGGCATGATCGAAAGACGCCCGGCGGCGAGCGCCACAAGCTCCGCAAGCTTTTCGATCGCCTGCGGCGCGCTTCTGGCGCCGCCTGATGTCAGGATCCGCTCGAAGCCGAGCTCGACTGCCAGTTCGATCGCGTCCTTGAAATCCGGCACCAGGTCGAAGGCGCGGTGGAGCGTGAGGCCGAGGCCGGCGGCGTGACCCGTCAGCTTTCGGAGCATCGGAGCATCCAATTGGCCATCGGCGAGCGAAGCGCCAAGCACGACACCGGCAAGCCCGGCTTCGCGCACCGCATCGATATCGCGGCGCATCATGTCGAGATCGCCGGCGCCGAAAACGAAGTCGCCCGGCCGCGGTCGGATCATGACATAGACGGGCACCCGTGGCGGCCCGGCGAGCGCCATCAATCCGGCCGTCGGCGTCAGCCCGCCGACGGAGAGCGCTGCGCAGAGCTCGATCCGGTCGGCTCCGCCCTCGACTGCCGCCGCAAGCCCGTCGGCGTCGTCGACGCAAACCTCGAGACCAATTCCGCTCATGCTTTTTCTCCTCCAAGGCCGAGCAGGGCGGCGCCGATCAGCCCCGGCTCGACCTGACATTCGCCGCGCACGACCAGCGGCCGCTTGAATTGCCGCAGAATCCGGCTACGAACCGCCTTGTCGATCTCCTCCAGCAACGGCTCGACATTGGAAAGTCCGCCGCCGACCGGCACGATGGTCGCGCCCGTCGTGTTGATGACCACTGCCAGCGGCGAACTGACGAGGTCGACAAGGATCTCGACGGTGCGCTTCGCCTCCGTATCGCCCTTCAGCCATGCCTCGATGATCTCGTGGCTCGACAGGGTCTTGCGGTGTACGGTTTCGTGCAGCCGTTCGAGCCCGCGCGCGCCGCCGACGGTGTCGACGCAGCGCTTCTGGCCGCAGCCACAGGCATAGGCGGGGATGGCAACGGGCGGCTCTCCGGCTTCCGCGGCAAGAGCAGGACCGTGTCCCCATTCACCGGCAAAGCCACCGTCGGCGTTGATCAGCTCGCCACCGACCACCAGTCCGCCGCCGACGCCGGTGCCGAGGATGGCTCCGAAGACGATGCGATGGCCGCGCCCGGCGCCGGCGCCGGCTTCCGCAAGCGCGAAACAATCGGCGTCATTGGCGATCTTGACCGGCAGGTGCAGTTCACGCTCGAGTTCTGCAACCAGCTCGCGGCCGTCGATGCAGGGGATGTTGGCGCATTTGATCCGCCGCGTTTCCGGATCGATGACGCCGGTAATCGAGATCGCCACACATTCCGGATGGCCGCCGGCCTCGTCGAGCACCGATTCGAGTACCTGGACGAACTGGCGAAAATTGTTGAGCGGTGTCGCGCGGCGCGGCAGCGGAAAAATCCGGTCGCGCGCATGCACGATCGCGCCCTTGATCGCCGATCCGCCGATATCGAAACAGACGATCATGCCTCTCCCCGGATCACCGTTTCGGCGGCAAGGGCAATCGACAGCAGCCGGTCGTCCTGATGGTGCGGCGCCGCCAGTTGCAGCCCGACGGGCATTTCTCCGGCGCCGGTGCCGCAGGGGATCGAGATGCCGCAGAAATCGAGGAAATTGCCGATGAGCGTGTTGCGCAGCGTCCTGGCATTGGTCTTGAAGAACAGCTCGTCGTCGGCGAGCAGCGGTGCCACCGGCGGCGCGACATGGGGTAGCGTCGGATGGACGATGAGTTCGCCCGGCTTCAGGCTCTCGACCGTTTCGTGGATCAACTGGTCGCGGGCGTCGAGAAGCGCGATGTAGTCGGGCATGGTGATCTTCTCGCCAAGCCTGGTGCGGGCGACGACCCGCGGGTCGATGCGTTCGGCCTGCGGGCCCGCCAGGCGCTCCCGGTGCAGCGCGTAAGCCTCGGCGGTGACCAGCGCGCCGTGGCGGGCCATCAGGTCGAACACCGCCTTGAACGTCGGGAAGGGGCGGCGCGTGACCGTGGCGCCCGCTTTTTCCAGCCGTTTGATCGCGTCCTCGAAGGCTTCGACGACTTCGCTCTCCGCCTCGTCGAAGACGATGGTTTCGGGGATGACGATCTTAAGGTCGGCGATCTCGCCGCGGCGCACCACCGGTGCGGTCAATCCATGCATGGCGGCGTCGAGCCAGACCGCGTCCTGCACCGTATGGCAGAGGGGGCCGAGCGAATCGAGGCTTTCGGCAAGCGGAAACACGCCCTTCATCGAATAGCGGCCGCGTGTTGCCTTGTAGCCGACGATGCCGGTCATTGCCGCCGGGATGCGCACGGACCCGCCGGTGTCGGTGCCGATTGCCGCCGGCACGAGGCCGGCCGCGACGGCTGCCGCCGAGCCGGACGAGGAGCCGCCCGGAATGCGCTCAACATCGGTCGACGCCGGATTGTGCGGCGTGCCGTAGTGCGGATTGATGCCGAGTCCGGAAAAGGCGAACTCGCTCATATTGGTCCGCCCGACGCTGACCATGCCGGCACCGGCAACCGCTGCGACCACCGCGGCATCGCTGCCGGCGGGCGGTGTGTCGCGCAGAACAGCCGAGCCGGCGGTGGTCACGCTGCCCTTGACGTCGAAGAGGTCCTTCCAGGCGACCGGAAGACCGTCGAGCAGGCCAAGCGACCGGCCGGCTCGGAGCCGAGTCGAGGCGGCTGACGCTTCCTTCAGTGCGCGCTCGCGGGTGAGGCCGACGAAGACCGCCTGGTCGCCATGCGCTTCGATGCCGGCAAGCGTTTCCTCGGCAAGCGTGACCGGGTCGAGTTTGCCGTCCTGGACGAGTACCGAAAGCCCGGCGAGCGTTTTCTGTCTGGTCATTGTCTCCCCTTGTCCGCCTGCCACCTGTGGGCCGCTGGTCGTTCCGGTCGACCCGCGCGCGCAGGTCCTTGTTCGAAAGCTCTTGTTCTTGCGCATGTCGTCATAGCAAGACCTCCGCGCGCATTTGCGCGACATGCTCTACCATATCGCTCCCCATGGCGTTTGCCATGGTTCGTCCGTCTTCGCCCGCAGGAATTTTGCCGAAAGCGGGTGATGCCGGCCTTCCTGCCTTGTCGATGCGAGCGCTTCTGCCTACATGCCTCATCGAACCCTGCCCGGCACTGGAGAGATTTGATGATTTTGGACGCGGCGCGGCTTTCTCTCGCCAATCTCTTTGCACCGGAGACCCGCTCGGTGTTCTGGAAGGTCCTCGGATTGACGCTTCTCGCGCTCGCAGCACTGTGGTTCTGCCTGCGCGAACTGTTCATATGGCTCGCCTTGCCGTGGCTCGATGCCTTGATGCCCGGTACACCCGCATGGGCCGGCTGGCTCACCTTCGTGCTGGGCATCTTCGCGAGCCTCGGTCTGGCGCTGGCGTTGGCCCTGCTTCTGGCGCCGGTGACAGCGCTGATCGCCGGCCTGTTCCTCGATGATGTGGCCGAAGTGGTGGAAGCGCGCGATTATCCGAACGAGCCTGCCGGCAGGCCCCTGCCGCTCGGCGAGGCGATGGTCGGCTCCGCAAAGTTCCTCGGCGTCGTCATCCTCGGCAATATTCTGGCACTGTTCCTGCTGCTCGTGCCCGGCGTCAACCTGATCGCCTTCTTCCTCGTCAACGGCTACCTGCTCGGCCGCGAGTTCTTCGAATTTGCCGCCATGCGCTACCGGTCGCCGGCCGAGGCGCGGCTCTTCCGGGCCAAGCACCGCTCGACCGTGTTTCTGGCCGGCTTGCTTCTTGCCGCCTTCCTTGCTGTTCCGTTCCTCAACCTGCTGACGCCGCTTTTTGCCGCCGGCATGATGGTGCATCTCCACAAGAAGCTGTCGGCCAGCGATCCGGGATTTTCGCTCACAAGCGGATCCACGGCGAGCGCCTGACGCGCAATCTGCTTGACAGCGCCCATTCGCTGGCCAATCTGCCGGCAAATCCACATGATGTCGTGCGCCCAGGTGGCGGGGACCGGACGGAGCAGCTGTAATGAACAATGCCGAAGACCGGATCACCCGGCTCGAAGAGACGGTGGCCCACCAGGCCAAGACGATCGAGGAGCTCTCCGATCAGCTCGCCGAGCAATGGAAGGTCGTGGAGCAGACGCGGGCAAAACTCGACCGGCTGACGGAACGCTTTCTCAGCCTCGAGGAGCAATCGCTCGACGCGCCGCCGATCACCCGCCCGCCACATTACTGAGGCCCAACACAGCGCAGCAAATGAAAAAGGCCGCCGTTCTTGCGAACGGCGGCCTTTCTTATTTGAAGGCGGAAGCCCTTAGTAGGGGCAGGCTTCGTCGCTCATGTAGTCGTGAACCTGGACCTTGCCGGCGATGATTTCGGCTTTGACCTTTTCGACCGCGTCGAGCATTTCCGGGGTGATCAGGGCCTTGTTGTTGTCGTCGAGCGCGTAGCCGACGCCATCTTCCTTGAGGCCGAGGTTGGAAATGCCGAACTCGAACTTGTCGTTCTTGGCAGCGGTGAAGGCTTCGTAGACGGCGACGTCGACACGCTTCAGCATCGAGGTCAGAACCTTACCCGGCTGCAGGCCGTTCTGGTTGGAGTCGACGCCGATGCCGAGCTTGCCGGCATCTGCCGCTGCCTGCAGAACGCCGACGCCGGTGCCGCCGGCGGCGTGGTAGACCACGTCCGACCCCTGGTCCATCTGCGACTTGGCGATTTCGCCGCCCTTGACCGGGTCGTTCCAGGCGTCAGGCGTCGTGCCGGTGTAGGCTTCGAGAACCTTCACGTCAGCGCCGGTCGACTTTGCGCCGCCGACATAGCCGCAGGCGAACTTGTGGATGAGCGGAACGTCCATGCCGCCGATGAAGCTCACGGTCTTCGACTTCGACGCAAGACCGGCGAGCACGCCGACGAGGTAGGAGCCTTCCTGTTCCTTGAACACGATCGACTTCACGTTCGGCTTGTCGAGCACCATGTCGATGATCGCGAACTTGGTGTCGGGATATTCGGCGGCGATCTTTTCGAGCGGTGCGGCCCAGTTGAAGCCGGCCATGACGATCGGGTTGTTGCCGTCGCTGGCGAAGCGGCGGAGCGCCTGCTCGCGTTGTGCGTCGTTGGCGATTTCGAACTCGCGGTATTCGACGCCCGATTCTGTCTTGAATTTTTCGGCGCCGTTAAAGGCCGCTTCGTTGAACGACTTGTCGAACTTGCCGCCCAGATCGTAAATGATGGCCGGCTTGATGTCGGCGGCCAGAGCCGTCGCGGACATCATGGAAAAGGCAAAGAGACCGAGAATTGTTTTTTTCATCGTGCAGCCCTGTTGTCGCTATTGATCTTTATCGGGTCCTCCCGCGGGCCCCTGATGGAGCCTGTCTGCGGAACCCACCCCTCTCGCGGGGGCTAGGGTGGCGGCATCCTTGCACGGTCGCGGCAAAAAAACACCCAAAATTTTTCAGATGGTAAAAATGTCGACCAACATTCACAGGCATCGTTAAAATGCCGGTTCCCTTAGCCTTTTAGGGTCCGAGGGTGGCGCCGGTGCGCCGGCCGCGCGGTTTAACAGCCCAACGCAGCTCGCGCAAAAGTGTGCATCGGTCTTGCGACATCAACCTGCACAAAATGAAGGCTGAAGCGCAGCAGTCGAGTTGGGGGGGGCGCGATGTGCCCTAGCCGCCGATCGGGCAGCTGACGCCGGTGCCGCGCAGGCCGCAATAACCATCAGGGTTCTTCGCCAGATACTGCTGATGGTAGTCCTCGGCAAAGTACAACGGTCCGGCCATTTCGATCTCCGTGGTAATCTTGCCGGTATGACCTGACATTTTCAGCGCCGCCTGGAAGGCGTCGCGTGCGTCCTTCGCCGCTTTCAGCTGCGCATCGTCATAGACATAGATGGCGGAGCGATAGGTCGTGCCGATATCGTTGCCCTGGCGCATGCCCTGGGTCGGGTCGTGCTCCTCGAAGAAGGTCTTGAGCAGGCGCGACAGGGCAACCACCTTCGGGTCGTAGACGACCAGAACCACTTCGGTGTGGCCGGTCAACCCCGTGGTGGTTTCCTGATAGGTTGGGTTCGGGGTCAGCCCGCCGGAATAGCCGGCCGCGGTGACGTAAACGCCAGGGATGTTCCACAAGAGCCGCTCGGCCCCCCAGAAGCAACCCATGCCGAGCAGGATCTTCTCGGCGCCTTCGGGGTAGGGGCCTTGGAGCGGGTGTCCCGAGACGAAATGGGCGGCGGCGGTCGCAATGGCGTCCTCGCGCCCGCGCAGCGCCGTCTGCGCGTCCGGCATGATGGTCTTCTTGTTGAACATGTCGATCAGGAACATCGTCAAACTCCTTGTCGTCGAGGCGGGTGAGCGCCCTGCGATGATCACGCAGCGAAACGGCCGGCCGCCGGCCGCTTCTTGTATCCGGCCATCCACAATAGGAGGGCGAGAAGCGCGAGCACCGCAAAAGCGGGCTGGGTCAAAAGCCAGTGCAGAGACGAGTGCCAGAGCGTGGCTCCGGTATCGGTGCGCTGCGCAAACTGCACCCAACTGGCGGTGTCGGCGCCGAGCGCTTCGAGATCGTCGCCAAGGGACGTCATCACCAGTTCGGATGCGGCGACAGACTGTATCGCATCGACCGCACCGGCAAGGACGGCTGCAAGCAGGACAACAAAGCTTGCCAGTCTCAGCACGAAACGCATCGATCCCTCGTTTCACAAATTCTGCCTGCCAGTCAGACCCGTCACCCCGTCTTCCGGTCGCCTTCGCGGGCGGTGCCGATGAAGTCCGGGAACGTGATATTCCGAGATGGCTCAGCGTTCAGGCGACGCGCCAAACAACGCTGCCGCAAGAGATAAGGCCGGTCGGCGGCAAGCGCAATGGCGAGCTTGGCCTGCCAAGTTATACAAGATGTCAACAATCTGTCAGAAAGCAGTTGATCCCACGCAAATCATCGGTATATATCCCGCCCGTCCGCCGGTTCGCGCCGGATGACATGAAGGGCCGCGGCCCTTCCCATCCAGCCGCATGACCATCGGCTGTTGACGGATGGACAGGTGGCCGAGTGGTTGAAGGCGCACGCCTGGAACGCGTGTATACGTGAAAGCGTATCGAGGGTTCGAATCCCTCTCTGTCCGCCATCACCTCTTCCCAAGACTTTTTATAGATACTCGCAAGGCCGTGATCTGCGGGCTTTTTGCATTGTGGTTCCTATCGGCTCCCATCGCTACCGCCGAGACCCGACGAAAAGCGGGTACGAATGCGGGTAGCGGGCGCATGAGTGCTTGTTCGCAACACCGCCAACAGGCGCAGAGAGGGCGACTCGTGTCTTGCGACTGCAAAGACTTGTTTCTGCAAATCTCCTCAATGGGATCACCCGAACCAGTCGATAAACGGGACGATCGCGTCGAAGCTCCGCTGGATCGGCGTCTTTGCCGCCTGTCGATATTTGAAGGCATGTGATGGGGGGCGCAACGGCAATCACTCGTACAGCTAAACATGGCGCGCTGAAGTGTACCGCGGTTTCCGATAACGACATGCGTAAAAAACTGGAACATAAAGGGGGCGCAAAGCGAATCTGTAAAGATCGCGGCGCGCTTGTCTTATGACGATCTTCGCTTCTTGTCAGAAAAAGAAGCGCCGGCGAGGGCGGCCCCACTTGCCGGCGATGGGGGACGGATCGTGCACGCGCAGGCCGTTTGACGGGCCGGGAGTTTGTTTCAAATCAATGACAGGCCGGGCCTGCTTTTGTACGATTTCAACGTGCGAAAACTGCCGTCGCGACGTGCGCTTTCCGTTGATCAAGTCTTAGTGCCCAAGGGGGTGAAACACGCGGCAGTCGTCAACATCGTCACGACGATCGCAAAGCTCGCGCCCCTTACCAATCTCCTCATCCAGGTGTTCCTGGTGCTGAGTTTCTTTTCCAAGAGCGCCGACCGGTTCTTCTAGTTGGGTTGGCGGATGGTGCGGGCCGGTGCCGCTGGGTCGGGAAAATCTCAGGATCGCTGCAGATGCCTTGCACGGAAGGGTAGACATGACCGTCGAGATCGAGCGAAAATTCCTGATTGCGAACGAGGGCTGGCGGACACAAGGCTGCCCAGGGGTGCTGCTTCGGCAAGGCTATTTCGTGGCGATGAAGAACAGGATTGTTCGTGTCCGCACGAGCGGCGGAATGCGCTGTGCCGAAACCGGCCGCTATCGCCGGGAAGAGTTCGAATCCCTTGTCGGGAGGCCGAAGAGATGCTCGCGCATGCTTTGGGTGTGATCGAGAAAACGCGATACGAAATCGAGTTTCAAGGCGCATACTGGGAAATCGACGTTTTTGCCGGAGCCTATCTCGGGTTGGAGACGGCGGAAATCGAGCTTGCAGACCCCGATCATTGGCTTTTGATGCCGCCTTGGCTTGGGCCGGAGATAAGCGGGAACCCGCATTATTCAAATCGTGGCCTGGCCCTTAAGTCGGCCCGATCGGCGCTCAGGCTTCGTGAGGTCGGGTGAGGCGGCATGGCCGCGTCGGCCCTTCGATGATCCCTAAGATTGAATTTCGTCTCAAGTCAGGAAATGGAGCCAAGAACATGGAAAAGAAAGAGATTGATCCTAACGCGGCGCCGATCAGTGCCAAGGATCTGCGCATGCAGATGCTGCAACGCGAAATGGATGAAATGGACAAGGAACGCAAGCTAAGGTCAATTGAGGAGCAGAAGCTCTCCAAGTTCACCGACGAGTTCCTTCATGATCACGTAACGCCTGAGGAAATCGCTGTTGTGCGTCGGCTGGTCACCAATGCCGTGCGTGACGGAAAGTTCGAGGCGCTGGTCTACAGCTTCCCTTCGGACCTCTGCTCGGATAGTGGTCGTGCCATCAATAGCGCTGACAAGGACTGGCCTCAAACTCTCCAGGGCAAGGCCAAGGAATTCTTCGAGCGCTACCAGCAGTTCGGCAAACCTCAGGGCTATAAATTGAAGGCGATGATCATCAATTTCCCAGGCGGGGTCCCTGGAGATGTTGGATTTTTCCTGAACTGGGCGCCCGACGACACCAAGTAGCTCGTCGGAAACCAACATCTGTGCTGGAGGCCAGTCACACGGCCGCGTTCGTTCCATCTTTTTGACGCAGGCCGGTTCCTGGAACCTGACACTTACTGGGATATCGGGCCATCGAGAGAAAACGCGTGATAGCAATCTTCGATGCTTGCGAAGATCATCGGTCTGCCGATTTCCTCGATGAGGCCCGATCGCTCAAGCATCTCCAGGGCATCGGTGTGCAGCTCGGCAAGACCGAGGGCAACTCCGCGGTCGGTCATATAGGCTCGGACCTCGTGCAGCATGATCGCTGCGCTGCTGTCGATCTGGGGAATTGCGCTCGCGTCGATCACGAACCAGCGGGTATCCTCTGGCAGATCGTCCACAAGAGCGCGCAGCTTTTCGGCGATGTAGTCGGTATTGAAGAAGAGCAGGCTGCCCTGGATCATGCAGACTGTCAGTCCCTCGACGGCGAGCGCGTCTGGAGCGCGGTGAAGCTTGAAAAAGCCGTCGCGCCCCGGGATGCGCCCAAGGATCGCGTATCGTGGAAACATGCTTTTCTGCAAGAGATAGACCAAGGTTGCCGCGATCGCGATGACAACACCGTTTAGCACGCCGAGGCCGATCGGTCCCCACATCGCGATTAGAGCGAAAACGAACTCCATCCTGCTGATGCGCCAAGTTTGTCTTAGGGCGTCTGTATCGATGAGGCTCAGCGCCGTCGCGGCAAGAATGGCTCCGAGCGCCGGGATCGGCAGGATCCGCAGCCAGTCGCCAAGAAAAACAATGGTAGCCAGGAGGCCGGCGGCGGCAACGAGGCCGGCAATCTGGGACTTGCCCCCCACCAGCAAGTTCACGGCAGTTCGTGAGTCCGAAGCCGTGACGGGAAACGCACCAAACAGGCCCGCCGCGATGTTCGCCGCGCCAAACCCGGACAATTCACGATTCGGATCGACGCGCTCACCCGTTTGCGCCGAAAAGCTTCTGGCGGCGATGATCCCGGACCCGAAGCTCACAAGGAAGATTGCCGCTGCGCCAAGAAGCAGCGGCTGCAAGGAAATTCCGGCCAAGGATGGGATGGCAAGCGGCGGAATACTGCCGGGTATGTCGCCGACGACAGCAATGCCGAGAGCCTCGAAGTCGAACATCGCCGAGAGTGTGGTGGCGAGCACGACGACGATGATCGGGCCCGGGATCGGGGATCGGAATATGCGTGCGGCCTGCAATAGCGCGAAGGCCGAGACGGCAAGCGCAAGAGACGGTAGATGGATGGCGTCGAGTTTGCCAAGCAATTCGAAGACGGGTCCGATCAGGCCGTCCGATCCGATCTTCAAACCCGTCACGCGCCCGATCTGTCCCACCAGAATGGAAAGGGATATCCCCGCGAAAAAACCGGTGAGGATCGGCCGCGACAGGAAGGTGGCGAGAATGCCGAGGCGTGCCAGACGCGCTGCAAGGCAAAGCCCGCCGACGATCATGGCAAGCAGAGCCGCAACGGTCGTCCTGCTTGCCGTGAGGCCAGGATCGGCAAAGAGCGTTGTGAGCACGGCAGCGAGCACCGTCATGGTTCCAGCGTCCGGGCCGACGATCAGTTTGCGCGACGGTCCGAAAAGGGCATAAGCAACGAGAGGTGCGATGCTGGCATAGAGGCCCGTTTCCGGGGGCAAACCCGCCAGAGCCGGATAAGCGATGGCGCTTGGCAGGCCGACCGCTGCAATCGCAAGGCCGGCGGACACGTCGCTCTTGAGCCACATGGACCTGTAGCCGGAGAGGCCGGAAATCAGGGGTATGTAGGAAGCGACAGAGGACATGCCTCAGAATACTCGCTTCGCAGTTCGAGGCATTGATCGCAGTCAATCCGTAACAGGGAGATTTCGCCACAGTCCGGCCAAGGCGAGCGCTGGCGGACGGCGGCGTTGAGGTAGGTTCTCGTATCATACTAGGGCGCATTCCCCGGTGGTGTAGGATAGGCCACACGTGAACACTGCCCATCTGGACGCAGTTAGCTGTTGTCCCTTGCACGGAGTGGAGAGGCGGCATGAATGATCGACCGACTGAGGACGCCGATACGCGGGCGTCGGGATCGGACGGCATGTCGATGGAGGCCCGCGTCACCATCTTTGCCCGATTGGCCGTTGTCGGCCTCTTCGCCTATCTATCCCTGACGTTGATAGCGCCGTTTGCCATCATCATTTTGTGGGCGGCCGTCTTGGCGGTCGCACTTAATCCCGCCTATCAGCGGATAAGCAGATGGCTTGGCAACAGGCGAAAACTTGCGGCGTTCGTTCTGACCATCGCCTGCCTGGTGCTGATCGTCGGCCCGCTTGCAGGCATCGCCGTCAGCTTCGTCGAGCTTTCACAGGCCGTATTGACGCGGTTGTCTTCCGGCGCTTCGTTTGTTCCCGTTCCGCCGGAAGCCGTAAAAAGCTGGCCCATCGTCGGTGAGCGCGCTTACGAAACATGGCTGCTGGCTGCCAACAACATCGAGGCACTCTTGATCCGGTTCGAGCCACACCTGCTTCAAGCCGGCACCTCGTTTCTGGCCAAGCTGGCGCGCTTTGGAGCAGACCTTGTCGGCTTTGTTTTTTCGGTCCTTGTCGCCGGGTTCCTGTTCGGATTTGCCGAGCGACTGTCGGAAAATCTCCAGACGTTCGCAGATCGGATTGGTGGCGAGCGGGGTATCGGCTTCGTCCGGCTCGCAGCAGCAACCATTCGCAACGTTGCGCGTGGCGTCCTCGGGATCGCGTTGTTGCAGGCCATCCTTTGCGCGCTTGTCCTCGGTCTTTTCGGGGTGCCGGCGCCAGGGGCGATCGCGTTTGCGGTTCTGGTGGCCTGCATCGTTCAGATCGGACCGTTGCTCGTCATACTGCCGGTGGTGATCTGGGCATTCTGGCATTTTACCCTCGGCACCGCGATTGCATTGACCCTGGCATTGCTGCCTCTCGTCATCATCGACAACGTCATGAAACCGATCCTCGTGGCGAAGGGGCTGTCGACACCCACGCTCGTCATTTTGCTGGGAGTCGTCGGGGGTACGATTTCCTATGGTTTGATCGGCCTTTTCCTCGGTCCTATCGTCCTCAGTGTTTTCTACGACTTGCTGATCGTCTGGATGCGGGCCGACCGCGCTACGTGACCAACACGACCGCGCGGATCGGGTGCGGCGGTGGCCTTGATCAGAAGAGGTTGGGGACGAGGTTTCTCGGGGCGTCCGGTTCCACATAGTCGTCAGGGCGCTTCTGCCTCTTGCCGAGAGCCGGCGGCTGATATTTCACGCGCTCGTAAGGTATGGATTTGAGAAGGTGGCTGATGCAGTTGATCCTCGCCTCCTTCTTGTCGTCCGACGGCACGATCCACCAGGGCGCGTGCTGACTGTCCGTCATTCGAATCATCTCGTCATAGGCACGCGTGTAGTCCCACCACCGACGATAGGATTCGAGATCCATCGGGCTCAACTTCCATTGGCGTAGCGGGTCATCGATGCGCTGGCGGAACCGTCGCTCCTGTTCGTCCTCGCTGACAGTCAGGAAATACTTTAGAAGCGTGACGCCGCTTTCAACGATGGCGGCCTCGAACCGGGGAGCAAGTTCAAGAAACCGTCGCGCCTGTTTGTCCGTACAGTACCCCATGACGCGCTCGACGCCGGGGCGGTTGTACCAGCTACGGTCGAAAATGACGATCTCTCCGGCTGCCGGCAGATGAGCGATGTAGCGTTGCATGTAAACTTGCGACTTTTCGCGGTCGGTCGGCGCCGGAAGGGCAACGACCCGGAAAACGCGCGGACTGACACGTTCGGTTATGCGCCTGATGGTGCCGCCCTTTCCGGCTGCATCCCGGCCCTCGAAGATGATGACAATTCGCGCACCCGCTTTCTTGACCCATGCCTGGAGGTGCGCGAGCTCTACTTGAAGGCGGGCCATCTCCTTTTCATACCGCTTGCGCCGTGCCTTCCGTCCCTTGTTTTTCTTCGTTCCTTCCTCGGCTGGTTCCAGCAGGGCTTCGTCGTCCTCGGATCTGTTCATGGCCTCCCACTCCTCTCGTTAGACAAAAAAGCGACTAAAAATTGCGCTGCGAACAGCCGCGCATTTGATGTCCGCGGGGGTGCGTCAGGGCGTACCGGAGCTCCACATCCCGCCTTCAAATCGGCGGATACCGCCATCCAACAATCGGCCTATTCAAGCGGCATGCGTGTACGCCCCGGCTCTGTAGAAAACGATGGCGCCAAGGCATCACTCGACGGAACGAGGTCGATCGGCGTCGGCAATCTTGTCGTTGTCAGGCGGTTTCAATTGTAACGCCAATCCGCCTGTCGTTCGTTGATCGCAATCAAAAGGACCGTGCTTCTTTTGCAGGCGCAAGGTGTGCGAGATGGCGGACAGCGGAACCTTGGTATGTTCGCGTATCTTACGCCTTGCGAAACTGCAGGTGTACTATCATTGGCAACGAGGCAATCGATTAGGCCAAGCCCCCTGGCTGCCGGCAAGGCAGCCACGATGTGGAGATTTCCGAAACGGCATTTCGAGTTCACACCCAACTGTGTCGAGGTCACATGACTGCCGCAATTGCAATCGCCATGCGAACGGACAAGCAGGAAGTATCTCCACTCGCGATTTTTGCGAACGGGCAGACCATTTATTCAGACGGAGAGAAATGCGATTGGGCCTATCGCGTCGCATTCGGCGCGGTGAGCCTCTATAGGGTGCTTGCGTGCGGCAGGCGGCAGATTGTTTCTTTCCACCTTGCGGGCGAGTGGTTCGGAATCGAACAGGGGCGCCGGCGCCAGTTCACCGCGGAAGCCATCGGACCGACAGGGATCCTATGTGCAAATCTCGCAGCGGATCAGTGCTCGGCCTTGTTGCCCGCTGTGCTGGACGCTCTGTGGTCGGCTCGAGAACATCAACTGGTCATAAGCCGGCAGAGTTCGCATGAGAGGGTTGCTGCGTTTCTTCTGGAAATATCCGAGCGCACCCAGGACAAGCGCAGATTCGACCTACCGATGCCGCGGGCTGATATCGCCGACTACCTCGGTTTGACAATTGAATCCGTGTCTCGGGCAATCACGAGGTTGAAGTGCAGCAATGCAATCAGGCTGGTTGGCCCAAGGGGCGTCGAGATTCTCGACAGGGATCGGTTGAGATCGTTCTGCGACTAGAGTCTGTCGCGCAAAACCGTGCCACGGTTTTGCGATAACGACATGCGTCAAAGCAGGAACTTAAGACGCGTCCAGCGAATCTGAAATATCCGCGACGCGCTTCAGGTCAGAAATTGGTTCAATTCGTCGGCGAGGCTGACGATCAGTTCTTCGAACTCGCGGCGGCGCTCTTCGCGAACATCCGCCTCGAAAGTATCGATCGTGGCCAAAGCCCTCTCGGCCAGCGCCAAATCTTCGCAAAGCCCCCTGAAGCTTTCGCTGCCCAACATGAGTTGTCTGATCCTGAGCGGCTTGTCCGGGAACCGCCTCAAAGCCGCTTGCAGACCGTCATTCTTCAGGCCGCCCCTGGATTGCGTTTCCATGGCCCCCTCCAGAACCGAGAGCTTTCGCGTCAATACCATCTTACGGCGGAGCTTTGAGTTTGAAAGGTATGTTACGCGACCATACGCCAGACGTGCCAAGCCATGACTACCTTTGTCGTCGCACCGGTCGATGCCAGTTGCGGTTCGGGCGCATGCTATGTGAACCCGCTGCCAATGCCCGCCCATTCCGTGCAGGCGACTGACATCACCAACTGCGATGACGCTATCGCGGGACAGGCCCGCCCCCTGAATTTGCTTCCGGGCCAGGGGGGATCGAAACGCCCGCTTGCCGCAGGCCTTCGAGAATATGGCGCTGGTCTTCGGGTCGTCTTACTCGAAGAGCAACTTCATTTCGTATGTCCGTCAGAAAGGAGGGTGCGTGTGTCTCAAGCCACCGGCGCTCGCGAACCGCCGCTTCCATTTTTCTCAACTTCCCGAGAATGGCCAAGAGGATCACATGGTAGATTGGATTGGCCTGCAGGTCTGCCATCTGTACCCAACGCTCCGCTGCGCCATAGTCGTGCCTCATGTAGCGGCACACCGCCATTGCCGCCTCGAAATATCCAACTGGTCCAGGGTTCAACGATAGCGTCTTGGAAACAAGCTCGCAGCCCTGATCCCATTGGCCGGACAATGCCAGCCGGAAGCCATATTCTCCGACGAGCTCAGTATCGTTGGGATTGAGCGCAGTCGCCCGGGCACCGACGGCGAGCGCGGCGTCCACGTGGCCGCGGAAGAACAGCACAAGCATTTGCGCCTGGAGGCCTCTTACATTCTGCGGGTCGTGTTCGACCGCATGTGCTGCTGCTTGTGAGGCCAGGTCCAGAGAGACGTTCGAGGTGCGGCTCGCGCGATACCTAAATCGCATTTCGTCAAGATATGTGAGCGACAGGAGTGCCCATGCGGTCGCGTAATTCGGATAATGCTTCGTCGCTTGTTCAAGGCAATTCTGGACAGAATGGTGCGTCTGCGAATTCAGGTCGCTGCGATAGCTGTAGTATGAGAGCGTACAGGCATAAGCTTCCCAACTGTCCGGTATCGCTGTTGTCATTTGCTGGGCATTGGCCTGGAAGAGAATACCGTATGGCTGCGCGATTGCCGTCGCAACCGATGCGGCTACCTTCTCCTGAAGCCTGATGATTTTCTCAACCAACAAGCTTTCATCGTAGTTTTCGGCCCAAATCACAGCACCGTCGGATTGACGCAGCACCCGCACACTCAGCCTCAGTTGCTGGCCTTCGATCCGTACCCTTCCTTCCAGCGCGAAGGTAGACGCGGCATCTGCGACCGCGCCGACGCGCCGTTCATTTGCGATGACGGTGATTTCCTTGAACTTTGCGATGTTGCGAACGACCTCGTCCCCGAGGCCGCGCGTGATCATCGCGGAATTCCCAACGGCCGTCAGATCTTCAAACGTTCTGACAATCAGCGTTGGCTGTGCCGGCTGAGACGCGTCGACACCCACATGCCGAGACCAAAGCGTCGGCACAGCGAGGCCAGCAATGCAGCCGAGCAGTGCAGCGACGATCAGGCCGATGGCGGTGTGTTTAGGGTAATGAAGCGTGGCTGGGCTCAGGGCGGGGTAGGGCGGGGCGTTCGTCGCGTTCGCGTTGGCGATTGCATGTCGACTGAAGCTGGGCGCGTAGCCTCCTTTGGGTATGGTAATCCGGACTGGGTCCTCGATCCCGCAGACAAGGTAGTAGCGCTCAAGCGCGCGACGAACGCGCCCCGCCTCGATCCTTACGACCGGATCGAACTGCGCGTTGAATGATGTGTTTCGGCCAAACACAGTCGTCGCGATCGAGTATGCCTTGATCCGTTCCGCCCGACCTGCCAGCGCCTCATGAACGACATATGACAAGAAATTGCGCGCACGCTCAGGCACGTCGAATTCCGGGCTACGCCGGATACGATCCAATTGCTCCAGGATCTCGTCGCTTGTGGGGTCGAAGGTTCCCTCGCCTTCAATCCCCTGTTCCACGTCCGCCATGTAGCCCCCTATGCCACAGAAGCCGGCTTGTACGTCGTGAAAGCTGATCGCGGTGCACGCTTCTCAAAATTGTACTACCTGCCCGCGTGAACGTCCATTCGCAATGCATAATACTTGTGGTTGGGCGTGCAACGGACCGAATCCGTATCCGCGGGAGGATTCTCGTCAGTTGGTCGTCAACATTGGTTGACGCCCCGCCTCCCGTCAACTAATGTTGACGGCATGATTGATCCCGACGCCTTTCAGCTCTCTGACGATCCTGCAGAAACGCTTGCCACCGTTGTCGCTCTCAGACGGCTGGCAGATAGCCTGGAGCGCCAGGCCGTCGCAGCGGCTTTGGAAAAGGGATGGTCATGGGCGAGGATTGCGCAAGGTCTCGGCATCTCCAAACAGGCGGCGCACAAGCGCTTGTCGGATCTCGCCACAGGCAACGACTGATAGGATATCTCCATGTTTAGCCGTATCAAACAGCGTTTCAACGACATGGGCACGATCAAGGCACTTTGCGAGCGTGCCGAATTTCATGCCTTGCAAGACCAGCAGCGCGAGCCGGGAGCCGAGCACTTTCTGTTGTCTGCTCTCGATCTTCCGGATGGCACGGCGCGCCGCGCATTTGCGCGGGTGGGTGCCGACGCGTCCGATCTGCGGCAAGCCATTGCGCGCCAATACGCCGAGGCGCTTCGTCCACTGGGTCTCGATCCCCGGCTTGCCGAACGGCTCGCGCAGGGGCAGGAACCGTTGCCGCGCAAAGGTGGAACCTATGCGGCAGCGCCCTCGGGTGAAAATGTCATGCAAGCATTGGCTGCCGACCGGGCAAGCCACCGACCGTTGCTCGGTGCCGATGTGGTGGCAAGGGTTGTGGATCTTCGTGAAGGCGTCGCGGCGCGCGCCCTACGCATGATGGGCGTCGATCCCGATGCACTGAAAGCCGCAGCCGAGGCCGAAGGTGATGCCTTTCGCCAAGCTTCGAAACACTGATCCGACAGCCACGGATCTCGATGGCGGCAGCGCCGTTGCAGCCAGCATGCGGAAGGGGCTGGTGAGGTGGTCGTCGAGGTCGGCGGTAACCTCTGAGGCAAAATCCGCACCGTCTTCACTGCCCCTCAGTGACACCAGCCCGCTCCGCTTGCCGAAGCATCGCTTTCGAGAAACGCGATCGATGGCAAGCCGGACGGGCACAGATGGAACACAGGGTCCCATAAGGCGGGGCAGCCGGCTGCTTCCCTTTAAGGGGGCGATGTCCGCCCTGGCAGTGGGGGCGCTGCTTCACTCTTCGAGCTGATTACGGGGGAGGATACTTATCCATTGCGCTAAGTATTTGATCGTGATACTTAGCCTTATGGAACAGTATTCGGATCCGCTCGACGGAATTTTTCAGGCGCTGGCAGACCCGACGCGCCGTGCCGTGCTCGCAAGGCTCGGCAGCGGCCCGGCCAGCATCAGCGATCTGGCAGGGCCTTTCGACATGGCGCTGCCGTCGTTCATGAAACACATCCATTTTCTCGAAGGCAGCGGCCTGATCCGCACGGAGAAGCAGGGCCGGGTGCGCACCTGCACCATCGACAAGAACCGGTTCGCGGCCATCGAAGCGTGGATGTCGGCGCAGCGCCTCCTTTGGGAAGGTCGCAACGACCGGCTTGAGCACTTCGTGATGGCAGCGCAAAACAAGGAGAAATGACATGATCCGATCTCCCGATCCCGATCTCGACCTGACGATAGCGCGCCTGATCAAGGCGCCGCGTTCGATGATCTGGAATGCCTGGACCGATCCCGCGCGCTTCGAGCAATGGTGGGTGCCGGCGCCGGCCAGATGCCGGGTGGTGGATATGGATCTTCGGCCGGGCGGCGCCTTCGTCACCCGGATCAGCGAAGGCGGCGGCGCATTCGCCCCGCATCTGGACGCATGCTTCCTCGCAGTCGACGATCACGAGCGCATCGTCTTCACCAATTCGCTGGTCGTGGGATGGCGCCCCGCCGAGAACCCTTTCATGACGGCCATCATCACGCTCAAGGATCATGCAGACGGCACGGACTATGCCGCCCACGTCATGCACAGGAGCAATGCCGACCGGACCATGCACGAGGAAATGGGCTTTTACGACGGCTGGGGCACGGTGATCGGGCAGCTCGCCGGCCTCGTCGAGGGCAAGGTCCAATAGGGGAGGCGGGTATGCGCAAGATTGTCCTGCAGATGATGACGACGCTCAATGGACGCCTCGACGATCCGCTCGCCTGGATGGGCACCGTCGGCGAAGACCAGTACCGGGCGATCGATCGGCTCTATGCCACCTACGACACCGTGCTCGTCGGCCGCGTGACCTACGAAGAGATGGCAGCCTATTGGCCGGGTGCCCTTTTGGAAGACGTCGGAACCGAAACCAATCGCAAGATGGCGCGCCGGATGAACGACTATAGCAAGCTGGTCTTTTCGCGCTCGGGGTCCGAGATGCTGACCGAATGGAACAATGTCGATCAGGTTGTTGTCGCCGATGACGATGCGCTTGCCGCCTATCTCCTTCAGCTGAAGGCGCAGCCGGGCGGGGATATCCACCTCGCGGGCGGTGCGAGCCTGGCCCGGACTGTTATTGGCCTTGGTGTCGTCGATACCTTCCACTTCTTCGTCTACCCCGTTTCCTCTCCGGGCGTCGCCTGGTTTTCCGGGCTTGCGCGACGATATGATCTGCAACTGATGGGCACGGACACCTATGCGAACGGTGTGGTCGGGCTCCACTATGAACCGCTCCGCTGGCAGAACGCGGAGCGGGCCGGCAACTTTTCCGAGCTGCTCGTCTAGCTGCTTGCCGGCTGTTCGGGCCGCGACACAGCGGTCGCGGGCCGAGTGGTGATCAGCCGCCGCATTCCAGCGCCACCTTCAGCCGGTCATAGGTCGGGGCCAGGGCCCGCAAGCTGGCGGCCGCATCGGTATCCTTTCGCGCCACCAGTGGATGCTGCAGCGCGCCGATGAGCCGGGCCTGGTCGTCGGCGATGCGTGCGGCCTGGTGGTAACCGGCTCGTGCAAGGCAGGCGGCGGCGTCGGCGGCGCGGCGCGCGCCGACGCGGACGGCGAAGTGGATCATGTGCGCCCTCAGTCCCTTGTCGCAAGCGGTCTCGATGCGGTCGGCGAGCATTTCGGCGGCTTCCGCATTGCCAAGGGTTCTCGGGGGAACGGGCCGGTCCGTTTCCATCGACAACCAGTGGATGGCGGCTGGGACCGACGCCTGTATGGTTTCGATCTCCGACATCTCGGCGACACGGACAAAGTCGGTCCGCATCGTGTAGGCATCACCGTAGCTCAACGTGTCGGCGCGCCATGCGGCCATGAAGTTGGCAAGCGGCAGGCGCGCATAGGGGTGACCCTGCGGATCGTGCATCAGCACGCTGTCCTCGTCCATCTCGAGCACCACGACGTAGTGGTCGGCATCGATCGGTCCGCTCATTCCCGGCTGGTGGCGCAGATGCCCCATCTCGACCGGGCCAATCCACACTGGCCCATCCTTGAGGGCTGCGCGCAGGCGGGAAAGCGCGTCGTCTGCATCGCCACCCTTGCTCAAGATGGATGTCCAGCCGAGAGCTGCAAGCGCGCCCTCGAATCCGGCTTCTGGATCCCAGCCATAGGGGTCGAAGAAAGGCAGGGTGCCGCCGATGAGTTGCATGCCGAACGGGCTGCCGGTGGCAAATTCGATCACCGCGGTGGAGGGTGCCTGTGCGCCAAACATCATGGCAAACGAGTTGGCGTAGCAATAGGGGCCGGAGCCCGTATAGGCGAAATGCATCATGGTCGTCTGTCCTGTTCGTCGTCCGTGAAGTCAGGTGATGGGGTAGGCGACATCGAAGGTAGCGCCGTCGCTTCCGGGGTAGATTTCGTAGGGGCTGCCCATGCAATGGATGTCGCTTCGCGCGTCGAGCCAGCTCTCGATGGCGTCGTAGACGCGCAAGATCAGCGGAAAGTTCTCGCAAGCCGCCGGTACGGGCAGAAAGACCTCGCGCCGTTTCGCCTGAAAGCGGATGCGCAGATCTTCGACAGGCTCGAGGCTGCCTTCATAGGCAATCGCCACCTCCACCAGTCCCTCGCTGTCGCGGCTGACGGTCTCGTGGAAATGCACGGTCATGGCACCGCCGTCGGCGATGCCGCAACTGCGGAGGTATCCACGGATATCCGCTTCGGCGCTTGCCACGAAACCATCAAGCGCCTCGATAGTGAGGTGCCGCTGGCAGGAGATCAGCTTGCTGGCCCCAACCTCGCGCACGGCAATTCTCGAGATCAACTGGGCGTCACGGCCGTCGCTCTGGCGTGCGATGGCATCGACGAGCTCGGTCTGTTCAGCCAGGCGCTCGCCTTGGGCTTCGAGCCAGGACCGCAATTCGACCAGCCGGCTGTCCGCATCGAGTTTTATCAATTGGGCGACGCGCGCGACCGGAAGGCCAAGTCTGCGCAGCCGCGCAATCAGCCGCGCCCGGGCGGCCTGCTCCGGCGCATAGTAGCGGTAGCCGGTCGCCGGATCGGTATAGGCGGGCACGAGAATGCCCTGCTCGGCATAGAGCCGCAGCGCCTTCGGAGACAGTCGCGTGGCCGCACCGAATCGGCCGGCAAGAAGATAAGATTCGCTCATGGATCCGACTGTGGGGCTCGCCCCAGGGGCAAGGTCAAGAGGCATTCTTGGTCGATGTGCTTGTCTCTGACCGGCGCCCGTTTTTGCGTCATTGGGTGCGGGCGGAGGAGGGAGTGGCGCAGGGCGTTGCGATATGGCCGGAACGCCCTGCGGCGGTTTCAAGGGATCAGGCTTCCGCTGGCCGTTGCCGTGTCAAGCGACCGAGAGCGATCAGCGTGCAGATCGCCATGATTGATGAATAGCCGGCTAATGGAAAAGCGGTGTCGCCCCCGAGCAGCACCACGGCCACAGTGCCGAGCACTCCGACGATCAGGCTTTGGATGCAGAAGTAGAGCGCGACGGCCGTTCCCGCCACGTGGCCGAAGGCCTGCAGCGCGCCATTGGCGGTGACCGAGCCGGTGAAAACGATGCCGACGGCAATGACCCACATCGGAGGCACGAAGCTCCAGAACGACGGGGCGCCCACGCTCTCTCCGACGACCAGCAGCACCGCGCCGAGAATGAGTAGCCCCATCCCGCGGGCAAGACTGCCGGCGATGCCCCAGAGCCCCACGAAACGCTTGGCAAAGCGGGTGGTGACGATCATCACCATCGCTGCTGTTGCAAAGATAAGGCTGAAGCCGAGTTCTGAGTAGGCCGCCCGATCGATGAGTACGCGCGGTGCCGTCGAGAAGAACACGAAGAACGAACCCATCGCCGCGCTGAAGCCGAGCGTATAGGTCCAGAACGTTCCGTCCATGAGGATCGGACCGAAAGCCCGTCTTTGGCTTTCGGCGCCGATAGGTCGAGTTTCCTGCCATCGCAGCATGGCGTTCGCCGTCGCGACGGTCGCGAGAATGCCAAGCGTGACGAAGATCGCTCTCCAGCCGAAATGGCTGGCCAGAAGCGCGCCGGCGATCGGCCCAAGGGCCGGGACGAAGGCGAGCATCGCGCCGAAGAGCCCGTAGATGGTCGCGCCCTCCGGCCGCTCCGCATAGACGTCGCGGACCGTCGCAAAGGTGGCGACAAGGGCGGCCGACGCGCCAATCGCCTGCAGCAGGCGCAGCGCGAGGAAAGCCGGAGCGGTCGCGGTTGCGGCCATCAGCAGCGAGGCGGCCGCAAACAGCAGTGCTCCGGCGATCAGCACCGGACGCCGGCCAATGCGGTCGGAAATAGGCCCGAAGACGATCTGGCCGAGGCCGAGAACGATCATGTAGAGGCTCAGGCTCAGCTGGATGATATAAGGCGTGGTGCCGAGAATGCTGGGCATGGCAGGCACGATGGGAAGGTAGATATCCATCGCCAGCGAGGCGAGGATGTCGAAGGGCGCCATCAGCAGCAACGCTGCCGGCACCGAATAGGTCCAGGTTGGTGATATATGATTGGGCACGATGGAACATCCGCTCAAATGAATGACATTCGGCGGCACTCTGCCTTGGTATTGGTGGTGTGAAATGACCGGACAGACGCCGCAACAACGATTGAAGTGTTGTTGCGGCTTACCTGGTTGCTGACTCGGTGGTCCCCATTCCGGTCTCCAAAGAAATCCTGCGCGCTTTGGTTGGCGCTTGACCCGTTTACCAGCCAAGGCAGCAAACGACAACTATCTGCTGTCTCGGCGCTATGATCACGGCCGCGCCTCGCGTTCAGAAGAAGGCGCCAGTCATGCTCCAGCGCTTTGATTCCAAAGCAATGATCGCCCTCGAGTGAAACGACCTGAAACCGGGATGCACTGCTGACGTTCGCCCGGGCGCGGGGATTATGTCTGTTGGCCGGGCTTCACCGTCAGGCGGTTCTCGACGGTCGTGACACCGATCACCGATCTTGCCGCATCGCCGGCGCAGGCCACGTCGGACTCGCTGTGAACCTGACCCGACAGCACGATCATTTCGCCAAGCGCAAGCACCGCCATATCGGTGGTATCGATGAAGGTGGCGTAGCGAATGAAGCGCAGGACCTTGCCCGCCAGATCGTCATCTCTCAGATGAGGATCGTCGTCCTGGTGGGAATAGATGGGCTTCTCAGTTGGCATTGGCTTTATCCCGGTGCTGTTCGGGAACGCCCCGGGCAAGGGAATGTTCCAGTCGTTTTGCCAATGATCTGCGGCCTTGCCCGATGCACGCAGCGGGCCGCTCAACCTTGCGGCGGTGACGCGAACGGGGCTATTCCTGTCGAACCAAGCGCAAGGCTGATGCATGTCCGATATTTTTCTGAACGTCCTGCCCGTCTTCATCCTGATCCTCACCGGCTGGCTGATCGTCAGGTTCGGTTATCTCAAGCCGACCGTCGGCGACGCGCTCGGAGATTTCGTTTTCCGCGTCGCGGTGCCGGTTCTCCTGTTTCGCACAATCGCCGAGGCGGACTTCAAGGACGGCTCGCCCTGGCCGCTCTGGGTCGCCTATTTCTCCGGTGTCGCCGTCACCTGGACCATCGGCCATCTCGCAGCGACGCTCGTCTTTGGCCGCGACGCGCGCATGGGGGTGCTGGCCGGTGTTTCCTCGGCCTTTGCCAATACCGTCTTCATCGGCCTGCCGCTGGTGTCGCGCATCGTCGGCGAGGAGGGGATCGTGGCGCTCTCCATCCTGCTCTCCGTTCATCTGCCTGTCATGATGATCGCCGGCACGGTGCTGATGGAGCGCGCCGAGCGCAAGGTCAGCGGCAAGCCGGGGCAAAGCCCGCTGAAGCTTCTGGGTGGCGTTGCCCGCAACCTGGCACGCAATCCGCTGGTGATCGGTCTTGCCTGTGGCGCCGCCGTCCACCTTGTCGGCCAGCCGCTGGGCGGGCCGGTCAAGAGTGTCGTCGATCAGCTTGCCGCGGTCGCCGCGCCGGCCGCACTCGTCTCGATCGGCATGGCGCTCGACAAGTATGGCCTGGTCGGCAATCTCGGTCTGGCGACGGTGACGAGCGTCTTGAAGCTCGTGGTCCTGCCGGGTGTCGTCTTTGCTGCCTGTCACCTGCTCGGCCTCAACGACAACTGGACGACGGCACTTGTGCTCACGTCCGCAGTGCCGACCGGCGTCAACGCCTGGCTGATCGCCAACCATTTCAACGTCGGTCACGCACTGGCGTCTTCGACCATCACGCTGACGACGGCGCTCGGCGTCGTCAGCGTTTCGGTCTGGGCCTACCTCCTGATGTAGGCCTGGTCGTTCGGACACAAAGACAGCAAAAAGCCCGGCGCGATGGCCGGGCTTCTCGAAATCAGATCGATTGCACGCTCTGGCTTATTGAGCCGGTGCGGGCTGGCCTTCCGGAGCAGCGTGGCCCTCGGCCGGCTTTGCTTCCGCTGCGGGCGCTTCGGCCGGCTTTTCGGCGGCACCTTCGGCAGCGGCAGCCGGAGCGGCTTCAGCAGCCGCTGCATCGGGCATTGCGGCCGGAGTGTCGGCATGTTCGCGCAGGTAGGCGATCAGGTTGGCGCGTTCGTCAGGCTTCTTGACGCCGGCAAAGCCCATTGCGGTGCCCGGAACGTGCTTCTTCGGTGCTTCGATGAAGAAGCTGAGGTGGTCGTAGTCCCAAACGACCTTGCCGCCTTCGGAGAAGGTCTTCATGCCAGCCGAGTAGCTGAAGCCTTCATGCGAGGCGATCGGGCGGTTGACGAGACCCCACAGGTTGGGGCCGACCTTGTTGGCCCCTCCCTTATCCACGGTGTGACAGCTTGCGCATTTCTTGAACACGGTTTCGCCGGCTGCGACGTCTGCCTTGAGGAGCAAGGGCTTGATGTCGACTTCAGCCGCTTCCTGGGCGCCCGCGCCGGCATCAGCCGTGCCTTCTTCGGCAACGATAGCGAAGCCTTCCTTCTCGGGAGCCTCGGAATGGAAAATGCCTTCCGACGCAATGGATACGGACATCAGAACGAAAACCGTACCCAGAAAGGCACCCACGCCCATGTTCACATATGAGTTCATCTGCAAACGCTCCCTTTGCCACCGGCGTAAACAAAAACCCGGCCCATCTTGAAATCGCGCGGAACCTATGTCTTTTGGCTCTGCGTTGCAACAGAGATTATGGACCCCGAACTGAGACTTTTTGACACCTTCGGCGGGGTTCTTGAAGGCCACATCATGAAACGCGAAAATTCAGGCAAAGCCATCGTGCTCATTCCGGCGCGCATGGCCTCCACCCGTCTGCCGGGCAAACCGCTCGCCGATATCTGCGGCCTGCCGATGATCGTTCAGGTTGCCAGGCGGGCGGCGGAAGCCGATGTCGGACGCGTCGTCGTCGCCGTCGACGACCAGACCGTGTTCGATGTCGTGCGCGACGCCGGTTTCGAAGCGATCATGACGCGGATCGATCACCAGTCCGGATCAGACCGGATCTATGAGGCGCTGACGAAGGCCGATCCGCACCGTGAGGCGGAATTCGTCATCAACGTGCAGGGCGATCTGCCGACCATCGAGCCCGCTCCGATCCGCGCTTCGTTGAAGCCGCTCATCGACAATGCCTCGACCGATATCGCCACCCTGACGGTGGCAATCACCGATGAGGACGAGAAGAAGAGTCCCAACATCGTCAAGGTCGTCGGTTCGCCGTTGTCGGTCACGCGCCTGCGCGCGCTCTATTTTACCCGCGCGACCGCGCCTTATGGTGAGGGGCCGCTCTATCACCACATCGGCCTTTACGCTTACCGACGCCAGGCGCTCGAAAACTTCGTCGCGCTGAAGCCTTCGACGCTCGAAAAGCGCGAATCGCTCGAGCAGCTCCGGGCGCTCGAGGCCGGCATGCGCATCGATGTCGAAATCGTCGATACCGTGCCGCTCGGCGTCGATACGCCGGTCGAGCTGGAAAAAGCCCGCCGCATCCTTTCCGAAAAAGCCTGAGAAGGAAGACAGTGTGACCACGAAGACCAACAGGATCTCCTTCCAGGGCGATTACGGCGCCAATTCCGACATGGCCTGCCGCGACATGTTTCCGTCGATGGAGCCGCTTCCCTGCCAGACGTTCGAAGACGCCTTCGTGGCGGTAGAGAACGGCGAGGCCGATCTGGCGATGATCCCGATCGAAAACACCATTGCCGGCCGGGTCGCCGACATCCACCATCTGCTGCCCGAATCGCGCCTGCATATCGTCGGCGAATATTTCATGCCGATCCGTTTCCAGCTGATGGTGCTGCCGGGCGTGACGCGCGACGAGATCCGCACCGTGCACAGCCACATTCATGCGCTCGGCCAGTGCCGCAAGATCGTGCGCGCCAATGGCTGGAAGCCGGTGGTCGCCGGCGATACGGCCGGCGCTGCCAAGCTGGTGTCGGAGCAGGGCGACCGGTCGATGGCAGCACTCGCGCCGCGGCTTGCGGCCGATCTCTACGGCCTCGAAATCGTTGCGGAGAATGTCGAGGACACGGAAAGCAACGTGACGCGCTTCGTCGTGCTGTCGCGCGAGGAGCAGACGCTTTCCCGCAGCGCCGATGACGAACTGATCATCACCACCTTCGTCTTCAACGTGCGCAACATTCCCGCCGCCCTCTACAAGGCGATGGGCGGTTTTGCCACCAACGGCATCAACATGACGAAGCTCGAGAGCTACCAACTCGGCGGCAAGTTCGTGGCCACGCAATTCTATGCGGATATCGAGGGCCACCCGGATGATGTCGGTGTGCGTCACGCCATGGACGAGCTGCGTTTCTTCTCCGAGAAGGTCCGCATTCTCGGCACCTACAAGGCGCACCCGATGCGCGGCGTGCTCTAAAGCCGCGCGATCCCCCGACTGCAGATCAAGCTTACCAATGCGTTAACCCGTTACGCGCCTGGTGCATGCCTAGTCTGCAATCGCGGTGGTACCTAAATAATGTGCAAATGCCTATTTGACGCTCGTTCACATATGGAGTGTTAAAAATGAAGATCCGTCAGAAGATCGTTGAATATGCAAAAATGCGCCGTGCGATCCGCGAGCTGAATTCGCTGGATGACCACGCCCTGAGCGATATCGGTATTTCCCGTTCGCAGATCCAGGCCGCCGTTTACGGCCGCTAATCAGCACCATTCGCCGTATCCCGCCACCCAAGCTGGCGGGATACGCGCAACGCCCTTGGCCCTATTCGTCAAAGAGACACACGCGCAGGCGGTGTCCATCCGGGTCAAGCGCCACGAAGGTCGGTCCGAAATCCATCTTCGTCATTTCCTGTGCAATTGGCAGGCCAGCGCCCTTCCATTTTTCATAATGTGCGCGAACTGCATCCTCGTCCTCTACCATGAACGCCAATTCCCCACGGTTGCCTGCCTTTGATGGCTCCGGCGCGACCGTGTCCTGTGCCCAAAGCCCGAGCACGAAGCCGTCCTGCAGCTCGAACGACGAGAACGTCGGGAAGGAAACGAGCGGCTCCTTGTCGAGCAGCTTGCTGTAGAAGCCGACGCTTGCCAGCGGATCGGCGACATAGAGAATTATGAGATTTGCCTTGGCCATGATCTGTCTCCTTTTCGGGAGTTGCAGATTAGCGTGCGCCGCTGCCAATTTCTGTCAGCATTGATTGGGCCGTCTTTGCTGTGCGTTTTGTCGATGGAAGACGCGCGCCGCGCTTTCGCTCGAAATGCCTCAGGCCGAACCGACACGCCTGCCCGAGGGCGGAACGATGTTCTGGGTTTCGCGCCATTCCCGAAGCAGGACCTGCCGGCGGCGTCCATAGCGCGTCTCGCTGATGTCCGCCTGCCGGATGCGGTCGGTCCGGAAGTGCCGGAACCCCTGGCGCAGTTCGCACCATGCAACCAGCACCCGGACATTCTCGAAGAAGCCGAGCGCGAACGGCCAGACCGTGCGGCGCGTCTCGCCGCCATCCGTATCGATATAGCTGAGATCGAGCTTGCGCTCGTGTCGGATGGCCTTGCGCAACAGAGAAACGTCGATGCGGTCGGTTACTGGCGGGGCCGGCCCGACCAGCAGCGTCGAGGCATCGAGCTCGTCGCGAAGGTCTGCCGGCAGCACCGCGGCAATCTTGGCGAGTGCATTGCCGGCCGCCGCCGCCAGGTGGGTGTCTGCACGTTTCGCCACCCAGCGTGACCCCAGCACCAGCGCCTCGATCTCCTCCTGCGAGAACATCATCGGCGGCAGCATGAAACCGGGTTTCAGAATGTAGCCGAGGCCCGGCTCGCCCTCGATATGAGCGCCCTGGGCCTGCAGGCTTGCAATATCACGGTAGAGCGTCCTGAGGCTGACGCCGGTTTCCTCTGCCAGCCGGCGGCCGCTGACGGGCTGTCGGTAGCGTCTGAGAACCTGCAGCAGGTGGAGCAGCCGTTCGGAGCGGGACAAGGCAAGTCTCCTCGTATCGGCCGGTCCGTGCTTAGCCGTGCTCGCCCCAGGCCAGCCAGTCGCGCATCAGCCGATGGGCGATGGCTCCCTTCGGCGGCGGAATATGCTCGTTGCCGGAATCGGCGACACCCGTCGTGCGCTCCAGCATTGCCGCCGTTTCGTCGCGGGTAAACCAGCGAACGTCCTCGAGTTCTTGCTCGTCGCGCTTGATCACTGTTGATTTGGCTTCGGCATAACAGCCGATCATCAGCGTGTGCGGCATCGGCCAGGGCTGCGAGGCATGGTAGCGCACACGGCCGACGTGGATGCCGGATTCCTCGTGGGTTTCGCGGCGCACGGCATTTTCGATGGTCTCGCCCGGCTCGACGAAGCCGGCGAGGCACGAATACATGCCGGCGGTGAAGTGCGGGCTGCGGCCGAGCAGGCAGAGATCGCGCTCCAGATCGATGGTCATCATGATGACCACGGGGTCGGTGCGCGGGAAGACCATGTGGCCGCAGGCGGTGCAGGCCCGGCGATAACCGCCTGATTTGCCCTCCATCGGGCCGGCGCAACGGCCGCAGAAGCGGTTGTTGGCGTTCCAGGTGATGAGGCTCGATCCCTGCGCGAACTGACCGAGAAGCTCTTCCGGCAGCATTTGCTGGCGATAGAGTGTGCGCCCGTCGGCGATCTTGAACGGCTCGGCGACATTGTCCTCGGTCAAGCCCGTCGGCACGGCCAGCCGCGGCTCACCGTTTGGCAGGTAGCCGAGCAAAATGGTCTCGTCGAGCACCGGATCCAGCCCCTCGAGCTCATAGGGGGCAAACAGCGGATCGATGATCTTCTCGTCGTGCTTGACGATCAGCTTCGGTCCGGAAAAGGCGAGGAAGTGGGCGCCAGGATGCTTGAGCGCAACTTCGATGCAGTCGTCGGCGCGGTGCTCGGACTGGCGATCCAGGTGGTTCTCGGAAAAGGCGACGAGGGTGCTCGGCTCCGGATGGGGGCTTCGAAGGTCAAAGATCGATTTCGTCATGTTCAGAGATTTTCCAGAATGCGGGCTGCAAATGCCTGGTGGTCCTTCTCGCCCCAGGGTTCCGACTTGCCGAAACCCCAGACAGGTCCGGGCCAGTTCGGGTCGCCGTCGCTGCGGGCGATGATATGCACATGGAGCTGCCGGACGATATTGCCGAGCGCACCGACATTGATCTTCTCGGCACCCGTGACTTTTTTCAAGGCGGTTGCCACCATGTTGGTCTCGAATGTCAGCATCGTCTGGTCGAGCGGCGACAGATCGAAGATCTCGGAGATACCCCCGCGTTGGGGAATGAGCACCAGCCAGGGCCAGCGGCGATCGTTCATCAGGCGCATCTGGCAGAGGCCGATCGAGGCGATCGGGATGCCGTCGCGTTCAAGCCGCTCGTCAAGGGTGAATGTCGTCAAGAAGGTCTCCTTGGGCCGGGAGCGGATTCGCCTTGTTTTGCATATCGATATCAGTTTTTTGATGGCTTGGCTTGCATTTGCTTGCGATATTGCCGATATGGGAGCCGGGAGGTTGGTGGTGGACGAGCCACTCGCCAACCGGGTCAGGTCCGGAAGGAAGCAGCCCTAACGAGCCCCGGCACGGGTCATCGTGCCAGCCTCCCACCTGCCTGATTGCTGAGATCGAAACCGATCTCAGCAATCAGGCAGCACCACACGCTGTTGCGGTGACCAGACGCATCCCATGCGACGCGCGGTGCCGTAAATCCGTCCTGTCGGGACACGAGTTCATTAAGCGGCAGGGTCGATGAGCGACGAAACGTCCATTTCATCCGAACAGAAACCAGCCGCCTACCGCGTTCTGGCGCGCAAGTATCGCCCCAAGGATTTCTCCGACCTGATGGTCGGTCAGGAGCCGATGGTGCGCACGCTGACCAACGCGTTCGAAACCGGCCGTATTGCTCAAGCCTACATGCTGACTGGCGTGCGCGGGGTGGGCAAGACCACCACCGCCCGCATTCTCGCCCGTGCGCTGAACTACAAGACACCCGACATCGATCGGCCGACCATCGACCTGCGCGTTCCCGGCGAACATTGCCAGGCGATCATGGACGGCCGCCACGTCGACGTCATCGAGATGGACGCCGCCTCGCACACCGGCATCGACGATATCCGCGAGATCATCGAGCAGGTGCGCTACCGCCCGGTATCGGCGCGCTACAAGGTCTATATCATCGACGAAGTTCACATGTTGTCGACGCAGGCCTTCAACGGCCTGCTAAAGACGCTCGAAGAGCCGCCGGAGCATGTGAAGTTCATATTCGCCACCACCGAAATCCGCAAGGTACCGATCACGGTCCTGTCGCGCTGCCAGCGCTTCGACCTTCGCCGCATCAGCGGCTCCGACCTCGTCGGCCTGTTTTCGACCATTCTTGGCAAGGAAGGCGTTTCCTTCGATCCGGAAGCGCTGGCGATGGTTGCGCGTGCGGCCGAAGGCTCTGCCCGTGACGGCCTGTCGCTGCTTGATCAGGCGATCGCCCATGGCGGCGGCTCTGTCGAGGTCGAGACCGTGCGCTCGATGCTCGGCCTTGCCGATCGCGCACGGATCGTCGATCTGTTCGACCATATCGTCAGGGGCGATGTTGCCGCAGCGCTCGGCGAGTTCACGGCGCAGTACGAGGCCGGCGCCAACCCGACGGTGGTTCTGACCGACCTCGCCGACTTTACCCATCTCGTCACCCGGTTGAAGTACGTACCGGATGCCGCCAACGACCAATCCCTGAGCGAGATCGAGCGGATGCGCGGCGCGGAATTTGCCGGCAGTGTCGCCGTCACTACGCTGTCGCGCATCTGGCAGATGCTGTTGAAGGGCATTCCCGAGGCAGAAAGTTCGTCGCGCCCGGCAGGGGCTGCCGAAATGGTATTGATCCGGCTTGCCCATGCCGCCCATCTTCCGTCGCCGGAAGACGCGGCACGGCGCGTGCTCGAACTTTCCGGCAGCGACAGCGGTGGCGCCCGTCCGACCTCAGGCGGCGGTGGCAATGGCGGCGGCATGCAGGCGTCAGCCGGCGCACCGTTGCAGGCGCAAGCCGCCCAGCCGACATCGATCGGACGGCCGACCGGCAATGGCGCGACCATGTTGCGCGCCGTTCCCGATGTCAGCCCGCAGCCGATCAGCGTGGGGCACACGGAGGAGCGGCCGGCAGCAGCCCCGGCAGCCAAGGCACAGCCGGCGGTGCCGGTCAATTCTGTCAGCGACATCGCCGACCTCTGCGGCAAGAATAAAGACATCAAACTGAAGACGCTGGTGCGTGGCTTCATACGGCTGGTGCGCATCGAGCCCGGCCGTCTCGACGTCAACGTTTCCGACGATGCGCCGAAGACGCTGCTGGGCGAACTCGCCGTCAAGCTCAAGGAATGGACCGGCATTCACTGGATCGTCAGCTACAGCCGCGACCCTGGCGAGCCGACGATGATCGAAGCCGAACAACGGGCCCAGGAAAAGCGTGTCAGTGACGCGCGCCAGGATCCGGATGTGGCTGCCATTCTCGCCCGTTTCCCGGGCGCCAAGATCACCGACGTGCGCATCCGCGCCGTCGAGGAAGAAGAGACCGAGAGCGTTGCTCCGGCCACAGCCGAATCTGCCGATGGCGATATCGTCCCCGGCGACGATATCGAATAGTCCGTCGGACGAACGACCGGAAATTTCTAGAGAACAGGAGACGACGATGCGCGACATCATGGGGATGATGGGCAAGGTCAAGGAAATGCAGGCCAAGATGGAGAAGATGCAGGCGGAAATCGCCGCGCTCGAAGTCGACGGCACCTCTGGCGGCGGCCTCGTCACCGTCCGTCTCGATGGCAAGGGCACGCTGAAGAGCCTGAAGATCGACCCGTCGCTGTTCAAGGAAGACGACGTCGAGATTCTTGAAGACCTGATCGTCGCCGCTCACAAGGACGCCAAGGACAAGGCCGAGGCCGTCCAGGCCGAAAAGACCCGCGAACTCACCGCCGGCCTGCCGATCCCGCCCGGCATGAAGCTGCCGTTCTAGTCCGCTTATTCCTTCATCGATGAAGGGCGACAGGCGGCTCACTTATATCGGTGAGCGTCTGTTGCTATCGCGATCGGTAAATCCTGCAATGCGCCTGCCGTCCGTCCGCACGGCGCATCGATGCCTCACGATTTCGCGCCCGTCCGCCACTGGTGCCGACGGCAAAGCATGGTAAATTGCCGCCTCCGGAGGAGGATCGCGCATGACCATGACGTCCCTGCTTGTGTTTGCCGGCGCCTTGCTGGTTGCGGCCGGCTCGCCCGGACCGAGCGTCGCGGCCCTTGTGGCCCGCGTGCTGTCGAAGGGCGCACGCGACGTGTTGCCGTTCCTCGTCGCGCTCTGGATCGGCGAAGCCATCTGGCTGTCGTTTGCGGTGGCGGGTCTCGCGGCGATTGCCGAGAGCTTTCATCTGCTGTTCGTCGCCATCAAGTGGCTTGGTGTCGCCTACCTGCTCTATCTCGCCTGGAAAATGTGGACGGCCGAGCCGGACATGCCCGGTGACAGCCTGCCGCAGTCGCGCTCAGCCTCCAAGCTGTTCTTCGCCGGGCTGACGGTGACGCTCGGCAATCCCAAGATGATGATGTTCTACGTCGCGCTGTTGCCGTCCATCATCGACCTGCGCTCCGTCACTGTGATCGGCTGGATGCAACTGGTCGCGACCATGCTTGTGGTTCTGGTCGTGGTCGATCTCGGTTGGGTCACCATGGCGGCCAATGCCCGCAAGCTGCTGAAGAGCAAGCGCGCTGTCCGCATCGCCAACCGCGCGAGCGCCGGAACCATTGCCGGGGCGGCCGTCGTCATCGCCACCCGTTGAGCTGTCGTGCCACGCGACCTTGTGCTGCTGTGCACGTCACATAGGCCGGTTCATATTCCGGTTAGGCGATTCCGTTCGGCGGCGATTTGGGCTAAAAGCGCCGCATGGCAAAGCGAGTCACCGGTCCTGAAATCGAAAAACTGATCCAGCTTCTGGCAAAGGTGCCGGGGCTGGGGCCGCGTTCGGCGCGGCGCGCGGCATTGCATCTGGTCAAGAAGAAGGACCAGCTGCTCGGGCCGCTGGCGGAAGCCATGGGCGAGGCCCATCGCAAGGTGCGCATCTGCTCGTGCTGCGGCAATGTCGATACGATCGATCCCTGCACCGTCTGCGCCGATGAACGCCGCGATCACACGATGATCATCGTCGTCGAGGATGTTGCCGACCTCTGGGCGCTGGAGCGTGCCGGGGCAATGAACGCCGCCTATCACGTGCTCGGTGGCACGCTGTCGCCGCTCGACGGCGTCGGGCCTGACGATCTCAACATCAAGGGGCTGGTGCAGCGCGTTGCCAATGGCGGCGTGCGCGAGCTGATCATCGCTGTCAACGCCACGGTCGAAGGCCAGACCACCGCCCACTACATCACCGACCAGCTCGAGGGCATGGAGGTGAAGATCACCCGGCTTGCCCATGGCGTGCCGGTTGGCGGTGAGCTCGACTATCTCGACGAGGGCACGCTGGCTGCGGCCCTTCGCGCCCGCACTTCGATCTGACGCCACGACCATGCCGGGGCTTTCGCCTCGACCGCCCGCGATCCAACCGATAAGGCGCGTTGCGGTCTTTCAGTTTAGCTGACTGCGCTTTACGTTCTTGTTTTTGCGCATGTCGTTGTCGCAAAACCGCTGCGCACTTTTGCGCGACACGCTCTAGGGAAGCCGGATGCTGAGATTTCTATTACTGTCGACAGTGCTATTCTGCGTTTTCGCGGGCTTGGCCCAGGCCGCCTCGAAAGCCGATGTCGAAAACCAGTTTCGCCAGTGGCTGCAGCGCGACCTCTGGCCCGAGGCGGAAAAATCAGGCGTTTCGGCACAATCCTTCAAAGCGGCATTCGCCGACGTGAAGCTGAACTGGGATCTGCCCGATCTGGCACCTCCCGGTTTCCCCAAGCCGAAGGAGCAGAAGCAGAGCCAGGCCGAGTTCTCCTCGCCCGGCAGCTACTTCTCCGAAAAGCGCCTGCAGGGACTGGCGGCAACCGGGCGCAGCCTTGCGTCCACCCACGCCTCCACCTTGAAGCGGATCGAAAAAACCTATGGCGTTCCCGCGTCGGTGGTCGTGGCGATCTGGGGCCGCGAATCCGGCTTCGGCCGCGCCAAAATCCCCTATCCTGTCGTCGATGTGCTCGCGACGAAGGCCTTCATGTCGACCCGGCCCGATCTGTTCCGCCGCGAGCTGATCGCCGCCTTGCACATCCTCGATAGCGGCGACGTCGAAGAGGCGTCGATGCGCGGCTCCTGGGCCGGCGCCATGGGCCAGCCGCAGTTCATGCCGTCGAGCTTCCTGCAATATGCCGTCGATTTCGACGGCGACGGCCGCCGAGACATCTGGAATTCCGTTCCAGACAGCCTTGGCTCCATCGCCAATTACCTCGTCAAGAAGGGCTGGCAGCGCGGCCGCGACTGGGGCTTCGAAGTGTCGATCCCGGCGGGCGTCTCCTGCGCGCAGGAAGGCCCTGATCTTGCCCGGCCGATGGCCGACTGGGCGGCCAAGGGCATCACCCGGATTTCCGGCAAGGCGTTCCCGTCGCATGAGCTTTCCGCGCCCTCGATGATGCTGGTTCCGGCCGGCACCCACGGGCCGGAGTTCATCGTCACGCCGAATTTCTACGTGCTCAAGGAATACAACAACTCCGACCTCTATGCTCTGTTCATCGGCAACCTTGCCGATCGCATCGGCTCGGGCGGCGGCGCCTTCCGCGGACCCTGGGGCGATGTCGGCAACATGCTGCGCTCCGACGTGCTGGCGATGCAGAAGGCACTGGTTGCCAAGGGCTACGATGTCGGCAAGGCCGATGGGCTCGCCGGCTACAAGACGCGCCGCTCGCTCGGCGACTGGCAGGCCAGGAACGGCCTCAAGTCGACCTGCTTCCCCGATGCCTCGCTGAAGGCGAAGCTTCGATAAGCGGTCACTCTCCTTTGGCGGCTGAGAACGTTCGGGTCGTCCAGCTTCGAAGGGTTGGTGCGCGCCCGGTTTCGGGCGCGTCCCGTCAGTGCATATCGACGTCCACCTGGCGCTTGTAGCGTTCATAGTGCGTCGGAACGATCGTCTGGCGCTCGATCATGCGGTGCACTCGCGGCGGTGCAGTACCCCGATGCAGCGCCGTCAGCTTGTCGCCGACCGAGGCGTCGGCCTGGGTGCGGCGCTGGTTGTGGCGCACATATTCCACCCAGGTCGGCACGTGATAGGTCTCCGTCCAGGTCGTCGGAATTTCGAGGTCGCGCATCAGCGCCCAATGGCCGGCGCCGTCCCGGATGCGGATGCGCCGCCGTTCAGCCATGGTTTCCAGGAATTCCGGAATGTCGGCATCGTCGATCTCGTAATCGATCATGATGACGATCGGGCCGCTACGGGGCTTCAGGTCCAGTTCGAGCAGCGGCTCGTTGAAGCGGTTGAGCGGATCGAGGTTGAGCGACTTGAACTCCGGCAAGGGCAGGCGCAGGCCGACGGCCGCCCCCGCCAGCATCAATAAACAGGACGCAAACAGCGCGTTGGTGGCGCCATATTGCTCGGCCGTCGTGCCCCAGAGCCAGCTGCCGCCGGCAATGCCGCCGAAGGTCATAGTCTGGTAGAGTGACAGCGCCCGGCCGACCACCCAGCGCGGCGCCGAAAGCTGGACGGTGGTGTTGAAGAGCGACAGCGCCAGCACCCAGGACGCGCCGGAAGCAAGCAGCATGAGACAGCTGAGCCACGCATAGGGGCTGAAGGCGATCACCAGCGTGCTCAAGGCAAAACCGCCGAAGGCCAGGCGAACGATCGCCTCGCTCGACATCATTTCGCGCAGTCTTGCGCTCAGCAAGGCGCCGCCGATCGCGCCGAGGCCGAAGGCGCCGAGCATGAGGCCGTAGGTGAGCGGGCCGCCCTGGACGAGATTGCGTGCCACCAGCGGCAGAAGTGCGAGAATGGCGCTCGCCGAAAGGCCGAACAGGAAGCCGCGCACCAGCACCTTGCCGATATTGGGCGACATGACGACATAGCGCAGGCCCGCCGTGATCGCCCGGCCGAGCGTTTCGCGCGGCAGCGGGCTCATGGTCACTTCGCGCCGCCAGCGCACCAGCGCAAACAGGATGGCGAAGTAGCTGAGCGAGTTGGCGGCAAAGGCGGCCGCCGCACCCGCCGTCGCCACGATCACGCCGCCGATCGCCGGGCCGACGCTGCGGGTGATGTTGAAGCCCATGCTGTTGAGTGCGACCGCCGCCGGCAGGTCGTCCCGCGGGACCATGTCGCCGACCGAGGCCTGCCAGGAGGGGTTGTTGAGCGCGGTGCCGCAGCCGATCAGGAAGGTGAAGAGCAGAAGCAGCCAGGGCGTGATTATGCCGAGATAGGCGCACACGGTCAGAAGTGCGGACACCGTCAGCATGAAACACTGCGCGATCAGCATGATCCGTCGCCGGTCGAAATTATCGGCCAGCGCGCCGGAGACCAGCGAGAACATCATGATGGGAAGGGCGGTCGATGCCTGCACCAGCGCCACCATGTTGGCCGAGGAGGAAATCGAGGTCATCAACCAGGCGGCGCCGACCGACTGGATGAGGCCGCCGAAGTTGGAGGCGAGGCTTGCGATCCAGATGGTGCGGAAGATGTCATGCTTGAAGGGGGCCAGTGGCGATATACGGGTGGGCACCTCGTCTTCTCTCTTGTGTCTTTTGATTGCGATATCGAAGCGGTTCGTTGTCTGTTATAAACCTCGAAGACCGAAGTGCCAGCCGCTGAAACTTGCCGTCGCATCGATTGCCTGCCGCCCGCACCGGTGCGGCGCGTTGGACCGCCACCGGTGGAACACCTTGCAATTTGCGGCAACGAGGCGTATATGGGCCTCAAATTCTTGATCGGTAGATGAAGAGTGGGCCCGTCAGGACCCGCTCTTTTTTATTAGCCGGTCCCATGAGGAGACATCGTTTGTCCGATCCGACAACGGCTGAAATTGAAAATGAACCCCGCCTGATCACCGAAACCGGTCTCGATCAGCGCATCGCCGAAATCATCGAGCCGGTGCTGATACCGATGGGCTATCGCCTGGTGCGCGTGCGCATGTCCGGCCAGAACGGCATGACGCTGCAGATCATGGCCGAGCGCAACGACGGCACCATGACCGTCGAAGATTGCGAAGCGATCTCGATGGCTATTTCCCCGGTTCTCGATGTGGAAGATCCGGTCGACAAGGCGTATCATCTGGAAGTGTCGTCGCCCGGCATCGATCGCCCGATGGTGCGCAAGTCGGATTTCTTCCGCTGGCAGGGTCACCTCCTGAAATGCGAAACCTCGGTGCTGGTCGAGGGCCGCAAGCGTTTCCGTGGTAAGATCGTGTCCGTGGATGCGGATGGTTTCCAGATCGAGCGCGATCAGCCGGCCTATGGCGAGGAAGCGACGGTCACCATTCCGTTCACCACGCTTGCGGAAGCGCGGTTGATCCTGACCGACGATCTGATCCGCGACGCCCTGACGGCCGACAAGAAGGCCAAGGCAGCGCGCGCCGCGAACGAGAATTTCGAAGACGAAGATTCACCTATCGAAGAATAAAAAGCCGGGGCGGTGCTTGAGGCCCCCTGCAACCAGACGGAGACATGAGATGGCAGTCAGTGCTAACCGGCTCGAGCTTCTGCAGATCGCAGATGCAGTGGCACGCGAAAAGGTGATCGACCGCGAGATCGTTCTGGCCGCGATGGCCGATGCGATCCAGAAGGCCGCGCGCTCCCGCTATGGTTCGGAATCCAACATCCGCGCCGACATCAATTCCAAGACCGGTGAAATCCGCCTGCAGCGTCTCCTGGAAGTGGTCGAGAAGGCGGAAGACTATTCCACCCAGATCCCACTCGAACTGGCCCGCGACCGCAACCCGGACGCCAAGCTCGGCGACTTCATTGCCGATCCGCTGCCACCGATGGATTTCGGCCGTATCGCCGCCCAGTCTGCCAAGCAGGTCATCGTGCAGAAGGTTCGCGAAGCCGAACGTGACCGCCAGTTCGACGAGTTCAAGGATCGCGTCGGCGAAATCGTCAACGGCACCGTTAAGCGCGTCGAATACGGCAATGTCATCGTCGATCTCGGCCGTGGCGAAGGCATCATCCGTCGCGACGAAATGATCCCGCGCGAAAACATGCGTTACGGCGACCGCGTTCGTGCCTTCGTCTACGACGTTCGCCGCGAACAGCGCGGGCCCCAGATCTTCCTGTCGCGCACGCATCCGCAGTTCATGGTCAAGCTCTTCACCATGGAAGTGCCTGAAATCTACGACGGCATCATCCAGATCAAGTCGGTCGCCCGTGACCCGGGTTCGCGCGCCAAGATCGCCGTCATCTCGAATGACAGCTCGATCGACCCGGTCGGCGCCTGCGTCGGTATGCGCGGTTCGCGCGTTCAGGCCGTCGTCGGCGAGTTGCAGGGCGAAAAGATCGATATCATTCCGTGGTCGCAGGATCCGGCATCGTTCATCGTCAACGCGCTGCAGCCGGCCGAAGTCGCCAAGGTCGTTCTCGACGAAGACGCAGAGCGCATCGAAGTGGTCGTCCCCGACGAACAGCTGTCGCTCGCCATCGGCCGTCGCGGCCAGAACGTTCGCCTCGCGTCTCAGCTGACGGGCTGGGATATCGACATCCTCACCGAGCAGGAAGAAAGCGAACGCCGCCAGAAGGAATTCAACGAGCGGACCAACCTGTTCATGGACTCGCTCGACGTCGACGAAATGGTCGGCCAGGTTCTGGCTTCCGAAGGCTTTGCAGCCGTCGAGGAGCTCGCCTATGTCGATCTCGACGAAATCGCCTCGATCGACGGCTTCGACGACGAAACCGCCACCGAAATCCAGACCCGCGCCCGCGAGTTCCTGGACAGGCTCGAAGCCGAGATGGATGCCAAGCGCAAGGAACTCGGCGTTGCCGACGAACTGCGCACGATCAATGGCCTGACCAGCCCGATGCTGGTCGCGCTCGGCGAGGAAGGCATCAAGACCATCGAGGACTTTGCCGGTTGCGCCGCCGACGACCTGGTCGGCTGGAGCGAACGCAAGGACGGCGAGACCAAGCGCTTCGAGGGCACGTTCTCGAAGTTCGAGGTGTCGCGCGCCGATGCTGAAGCCATGATCGTTCAGGCCCGCCTCGCTGCCGGCTGGATCACGGAAGACGATCTTGCCGTCGAGCAGGAAGAAGAAGAGGCGATCGAGGTTGCCGAAGGCGCGGAACAGGACGCCTGATGGCGACCACCGCATCGACTGACGCTGACGCTCTGCCTTCGGACAACGGTCCGAAGGACAAGAGCGGCAGCACCCGGACTTGCATCGTGACGCGCGAGAGTGGCTCGCCCGACGATCTGATCCGCTTCGTCGCCGGACCCGACGGCCGCATCGTTCCCGATCTGAAGCGTCAGCTTCCGGGGCGCGGCTGCTGGATCAAGGCGGAGCGGGCGCTGGTTGAAAAGGCCATGGCGAAGAAGCTCTTTGCCCGTGCCTTGAAGGCCGACGTCAAGGTCGATGCGACGCTGGCCGACGACGTGGACAGGCTGCTCGTAGAGCAGCTTGCCGGCATGATGAACATGGCGCGCAAGGCGGCCCAGTTCATCTCCGGCGCAACGAAGACGGAGCAGGCCGTTCGTGGATTGGCGGCGCTCGCCGTCTTTCATGCGAGCGATGCGGCCGCCGACGGCGTCCGCAAGATTGACCAGGCCCGCAAGGCAATGAGCTTTGTGGTTGAAGATGAAACGGAAATACCCGCGTTCCGCCCCTTTTCGGCGGCGGAAATGGAGGGCCTTTTGGGAAGTAATGCTTTTATCCATGCCGCAACGCTTGCAGGGCAGGCGGGTGAGGGTGTAGTGAAGCGCGCAATCATGCTCGAAAAGTACCGTGGATCCGTCCCGGTCCGGGCCGAAGGCGGCGCTGGCAAGCCACAGCAATGACCCGCGTCACCGGCAAAATCCGGCATCGCGTACATTGTTTGAGACAATTTGGAAGACAGGGTCAGGTGATACGCATCCGGCCCTGATCGCTAGGAACGGAACGGAATGACCGACAACAACGACGACAAGACAGGCAGCGCAGCAGGCAAGAAGACGCTGACCCTGAAGCCCTCCGGGGTTTCGCAGGGGACCGTGCGTCAGGACATGGGCCGTGGCCGCACCAAGGCGGTCGTGGTCGAAACCAAGAAACGCCCCTTCCATCGCCCGAAGGACGAGCGCCCGATCACGCCGGTTGCCGCTACTCCCGCTGCCCGGCCGGTCGAGCAGCGTCCGGCTCCGCCGCAGCCTTCGGGCCGTCCGGCACCGCAGCCGCAGCAGCATCAGACCCGCCAGGAAGCCAACCAGGCGAACCGTCCGCGCGTCGGCGTCGTTCTGAACCAGCTTTCCGCCGGTGAGATCGATGCGCGCCGCCGTGCTCTGGCCGAAGCGCAGATCCGCGAAGCGGAAGAAGCGATCGTCCGCGCCGAGAACGAAGCGCGCCGCAAGCGTGAGGAAGAAGCCCGTCTCCTGCAGGAGAAGGAAGACGCCGCACGCCGCGCCGCGGAAGAAGCAGCCCGCCCGGCTGTCGAGCCCGAAGCCAAGGCAGAAGAGGTTGTCGAAGAGCGCCCAGCGGCTGCTCGCGCGCCGGCTTCCACCGAGCGTCGCCCCGACAGCCGTCCGCAGGCCGGAAGGCCCGCTGCCGCACCGGCAGCCGGCGTTCCGACACCGGCACCGGCCGGTGCTCTGCGCGGCCGCAAGGTTGACAACGAAAAGGACGACGATCGTAGCGCTCGCCCCGGCGCAGGTCCGGTCCGCGGCAAGGTTGTGCGTCCGGAGCCGGCAAAGCCGGTCACGCGCCCGAAGGGTGACGATGGTCGCCGCCAGGGCAAGCTGACGCTGACCACGGCTGCCGACGAGGATGCCGGCCAGCGCGCCCGTTCGCTGTCGGCAATGCGTCGCCGCCAGGAGAAGTTCAAGCGCAGCCAGATGCAGGAGACCCGCGAGAAGATTTCGCGCGAAGTCGTTCTGCCGGAAACCATTACCATTCAGGAACTGTCGCAGCGCATGTCCGAACGCGCCGTCGACGTCATCAAGTACCTGATGAAGGAAGGCCAGATGATGAAGCCCGGCGATCTGATCGACGCCGACCTGGCTGAACTCATCGCCGGCGAATTCGGCCACACCGTGAAGCGCGTTTCCGAGTCCGACGTCGAAGAAGGCATCTTCAACGTTTCCGACATCGAGGACGAACTGGTTTCGCGTCCGCCGATCGTCACGATCATGGGTCACGTCGACCACGGCAAGACTTCGCTGCTCGACGCCATCCGTCATGCGAACGTTGTTGCCGGCGAAGCGGGTGGCATCACCCAGCACATCGGCGCCTACCAGGTCGAGCAGAACGGTCACAAGATTACCTTCATCGACACCCCCGGCCACGCGGCGTTCACCGCCATGCGTGCTCGTGGCGCCCAGGCGACCGACATTGCCATTCTGGTGGTTGCGGCCGACGACAGCGTGATGCCGCAGACGATCGAATCCATCAACCACGCCAAGGCGGCTGGTGTTCCGATCATCGTGGCGATCAACAAGATCGACAAGCCGACGGCCAATGCCCAGAAGGTTCGCACCGAACTTCTGCAGCACGAAGTCTTCGTCGAATCCATGGGCGGTGAAGTCCTCGACGTCGAAGTTTCGGCGAAGGCCGGAACCAACCTCGACAAGCTGCTCGAAGCCATCCTACTTCAGGCCGAAATCCTCGACCTCAAGGCCAATCCGAACCGGACGGCCGAAGGCACTGTGGTTGAAGCCGAGCTCGACCGCGGTCGCGGTGCGGTTGCGACCGTTCTCGTCCAGAAGGGCACGCTGCGTCCGGGCCAGATCATCGTTGCCGGCGACCAGTGGGGCCGTGTGCGCGCCCTGGTCAACGACAAGGGTGAGCACGTCAAGGAAGCCGGTCCCTCCATGCCGGTTGAAGTTCTCGGCCTGTCGGGTACGCCGGCAGCGGGCGACAAGTTCGCCGTCGTCGAAAACGAAAGCCGCGCTCGCGAGATCTCGGAATACCGTCTGCGGCTTGCCCGCGACAAGGCGGTTGCCCGTCAATCCGGTTCGCGCGGTTCGCTCGAACAGATGATGACCCAGCTTCAGACCTCTGGTCTCAAGGAGTTCCCGCTCGTCATCAAGGGCGACGTGCAGGGCTCGATCGAAGCAATCGCCGGTGCGCTGGAGAAGCTCGGAACCGACGAAGTGCGTGCGCGCATCGTCCATTCGGGTGCCGGCGGTATCACCGAGTCGGATATCTCGCTCGCAGAAGCTTCGAATGCCGCCATCATCGGCTTCAACGTTCGCGCCAACAACCAGGCCCGTTCGGCAGCCGAGCGCGCAGGCATCGAAATCCGCTACTACAACATCATCTACGATCTGGTGGATGACGTTAAGGCGGCGATGTCCGGCCTGCTTTCGCCCGAGCGCCGCGAAACCTTCCTCGGCAACGCCGAGATCATGGAGGTTTTCAACATCACCAAGGTCGGCAAGGTCGCGGGTTGCCGCGTCACCGAAGGCAAGGTCGAGCGTGGCGTCGGCGTCCGTCTGGTTCGCGACAACGTCGTTATCCACGAAGGCAAGCTCAAGACGCTCAAGCGTTTCAAGGACGAAGTCTCGGAAGTCAACGTCGGTCAGGAATGCGGTATGGCGTTCGAGAACTACGAAGACATTCGCGCCGGCGACACGATCGAGTGCTTCCGCGTCGAACACATCACGCGGACGCTGTAAGATCCGTCCGATTAGAAATTGTGCGGGCGCCGGGTTATCCTTCGGCGCTCGCATTTTTTTGAGGTATTGACCAATGACCAGAGCCACATCCTCTGCCCCCAATCAGCGCATGCTGCGCATCGCAGAACAGGTGCGCGCCGCGATCACGCAGGTTCTGCAGCGTGGCGACGTCCGCGATCCTGTGATCGAGAAGACGCTGATCGCGATTTCCGAAGTCCGCATGTCGCCCGATCTGAAGATCGCCACCGCCTTCGTGACGCCGCTCGGCGTTCCCGACCATGCCGAGGTCATCGAGGCGCTGAACAAGCACGCCAAGTACATCCGCGGCCGTCTCGGCCCGCAGTTGCGCCAGTTGAAGTACATGCCGGAGGTTCGCTTCCGCGACGATACGAGCTTCGACAACTACAAGAAGATCGACGCCCTCCTTCGCTCGCCGGAAGTCAGCCGCGATCTCGATCCGAATACCGACGACGAAGAATAGAAGAGTTCATGTCCAAACCGCGTAAACCCAAGGGCCGTCCGATTTCAGGCTGGCTGATCCTCGACAAGCCGCTCGATTTCGGCTCGACCGAAGCCGTCTCCAAGATCAAGTGGCTGTTCAAGGCGCAGAAGGCCGGCCATGCCGGCACGCTCGATCCGCTGGCCTCCGGCATGCTGCCGATCGCCCTTGGCGACGCGACCAAGACCGTCCCCTATGTCATGGACGGCCGCAAGATTTACGAATTCACCGTTGCCTGGGGCGAGGAACGCTCGACCGACGACCTCGAAGGCCAGGTGACGCATGCCTCGGATGCGCGCCCGACGGAAGAGGCGATCCGTGCCCTGTTGCCGAACTACACCGGCGTGATCAGCCAGGTGCCTCCGCAGTTCTCGGCGATCAAGATCGACGGCGAGCGCGCCTACGATCTCGCCCGCGAAGGCGAGACCGTCGATATCCCTGCGCGCGAAGTCGAAGTCTTTCGCCTGACGCTGCTCGGCGCTACCCCCAACCTCGCCCAGTTCGAGATCGAATGCGGCAAGGGCACCTATGTGCGCTCGCTCGCCCGCGACATGGGTCGCGATCTCGGCTGTTTCGGTCACATCGCGTCGCTGCGGCGCACTTTCGTCGCGCCGTTCGGCGAGGATGACATGGTGCCGCTTGCCGACCTGGTGGCGCTGGAAAAGATCGAAAACGAAGAGGAGCGGCTCGCAGCCCTCGACGCCTTCGTCATCGAAACCGGCGAAGCGCTCTCCAGCCTGCCGCATATCGCTGTCAGCGACGACCAGGCGCATCGGCTGAAGATGGGCAATCCCATCATCCTGCGCGGCCGCGACGCGCCGCTGGCAACGCCCGAGGCCTATGCGACAACCCGCGGCAAGCTGATTGCCATCGGCGAAATCGCCGAAGGCGAGTTCCGGCCTAAGCGGGTTTTTTCTGTCGGCTGATCTCCTCGATCGCGGCATTTGCCTTTGCCGCATCGCTGACGCATGATCCCGCAAAAGGTGTTGCGACTGCGTCGAAGCGGCTCCGTTTCGCCTTCGCAAGCGGGCGCTCGTCGCCCGTCTTGGCCGCCGTTCGGCGGTCTTGACCACCGCGCGCCGCGATGCGACGCGCGGCTCGGCAATTGAGAGGCGGTGCAGTTGGCGCAGGTTTCGCAAGAGGGGAGGGAGAGTGCCGTGGGTCGCCTTGCGACAGCTCTCGATTTCATTCGCCACCGCATGACGCGGCCCTTTCGATTTTATCTGACATCGCTGCTTCTCATCGCGATCGTGCCGGCGTTCATCTTCTCGCTGGTGGTGCTGAAGCGCAGCGTCGACGCGCAGGAACAGGTGATCACGGCGCTGCTACAGGCATCGACCGGATCGGTGACCCGCATCGTTGAGCGCGATGTCGAGGGCATGTTGACGACGCTGAAGGTGCTCTCGACAGCGCCGGCAGTCGAGGGCGGTAATATGGAAGCCTTCTATCACAGGGCGTCGACCGCGCTCGCCGACACCGGCTCCTATCTGATCGTCATCGACCGCAAGCACGACCAACTCCTGAACACGCGGGTCCCCTTCGGCACGCCGCTCGGCAAGGGGTCCGATCCGGAATCCGTCGAGCGCGCCTTCACCAACAACGGCGCACCGCTGGTTTCCAACGTCTTCTTCGGCCAGACCGCCGGAAAATGGGTCTTCAACGTTTATTTGCCGGCGAAGCTTCCAACCGGCGAGGACTATCTGCTGACCTTGACGCAGAACGCCGAGAGCATGGCCAAGGCCGTCAACCGCGAGACGCTGTCGCCCGGCTGGAATGCGGCGCTTGTTGATGGCAACGGCAAGGTCATCATTTCCTCCGATGCTGCAGTCAAGGCGGGCGAACCGTTCTTCCTCGACAAGGTGCCGGCGATCAGCATCGGCGTGCGCAACATCACGGAAAACGGCACGGCCTATCGTGTGGCGACGGAGTTTTCCGTCATCACCGGCTGGCGCATCATTGCCTGGGCGCCGCGCGCCACCGTCGATGGGCCGGCCACGTGGTCGTTTCTCTGGTTGTCGCTCGGTGGCATCATCTTTGCCGGCATCGCCATTGCGGGATCGCTGGCCATCGCAAGAGTTCTGTCGCAAGGCGTGAAGCTCGTCGCGCTTGATGCCCGTCGCCTCGGCGCCGGCGAGCGCATCGAGCCGCGCCCGCATATTATCGCCGAAGTCGAAACCGTCTCTGCCGCGCTTGCCAAGGCGGCTGCGTCGCGCACCAAGGCTGAGGGCGAAATCCGTTTTCTCATGCGGGAGGTCGCCCACCGCTCGAAGAACCAGCTGACGGTGATCCAGTCGATGCTGAACCAGTCGGTGCACTCGGCGGAAAGCGTCGCTGATTTCGCCGAATCCTTCCGCAAGCGCATCGCCGGTCTTGCCCGCTCCACCGATCTGATGATCGCCAATGCCGCGCAGGGCGTCGATTTCCGCGAGCTTGCGCAGAACCAGCTGCAGCCGTTCACGCCGGATGATCCCAAGCGCGTGGTGTTGTCAGGGCCGCCGTTGAGGCTCGACACGGAGAGTGCGCAGACGCTCGGCATGGCGCTGCATGAACTGGCGACGAACGCCACGAAGTATGGTGCGCTTGCCAATACCACCGGCGTGGTCAAGCTCTCCTGGTCGCTGTCCGACGAGGGCATTGCCATCCGCTGGCGCGAGGAAGGGGCCGACATCGAGGCGCCGACGACGCCGCGCCGCAAGGGCTTTGGAACGCTGGTGCTGGAGCGCATGCTCGGCATGGCCCTGAAGGCCGAGCTCGAACGGATCATGCACCCTGACGGCATCGAGTGGCGCATCAACATCCCGCGCAATGCCAAAGATGGCGACGGAGATGACGCAGACGCTTGAGACCCTTGCGATGATGACGGGGTGGTTTTGAAAGGCACGGCAATGCGGGTTCGCGCAGTTCGCTTCGGCATCGTCCTAAGCGCCTTCAGCCTTACGGCCATGGCACCCGCCGGCGGTCAGGACGTCGCCTGCGTTGTTGCCGACCCGACCGGCACGCCGCTCAACGTCCGCACGGAGCCAAACGGCCGGGTCGTCATGACACTCAACAATGGCAGCAAGGTTCGCCGTGTCGGCGATCGCCGACATCAGGGCAAAGGCTGGGCACTGGTTGCAAGCGACGGCGGAGCGCTCGGCTGGGTGTTTGCCGCCTATCTCGACTGTGTTCCGGTTGACGGCGACGAGCTGAAGTCGGCGCCGATGCGGCCCCGGCCGTCTGGCAATTGAGAGGCGCTCGGCCATCGCCGAAGGGTCGTTTTCATGACCCTTTCCTTTTTCATCCAATTCGGTTATAGGCACGCCAGCAAAAGGCGCATGCCCATTGCATTCACGGCCGCAGCTGGACGACATCCCGGCTGAAGGCGTCCCTAAATCCTCGAAATCGAAAGGATCATCCGATGTCGATTGCTGCAGAGCGTAAGGCTCAGCTCATCAAGGAATACGCAACCGTTGAAGGCGACACCGGTTCTCCGGAAGTCCAGGTTGCTATCCTGACGGAACGGATCAACAACCTGACCGAACACTTCAAAGGCCACAAGAAGGATAACCATTCCCGCCGTGGTCTTCTCGCGATGGTCTCCAGCCGTCGTTCGCTCCTCGACTATCTGAAGAAGAAAGACGAAGCGCGCTACACCAAGCTGATTGGTGCCCTCGGCATCCGTCGCTAAGCGACTTGCCCGGCGGATCGCATGCGGTCCGCCGGCATTTTTTATTATGGAGCGCAGAGCGCTCGGCAAATAAACTCTCCGCAAGCGCACTAGGCGCGCAAATGGAGAGGTATCCAGCGGGCCGGATGGGCCGGATCCGCGGATCAACCGATGGCCCGTCATGGGGCAGGATTGCAGGATGCTTCGGCGCCTGCTTGCAGAACCCGCTGCGGAGCAGCCAGGTTTTGCACAGCGGAAAGCGGCCGGTCTCTTTTGAAGCCTCCCGTTGTCTTGCCCGTGATGCGCCATACCAGGCGGTTTTCCGACCACCCGCGCTGCAACAGCCGCGGAAAGGTCTGCCGCACACGAAGGACAGAACATGTTCGATACCCATAAGGTTGAAATCGAATGGGCTGGGCGTCCGCTCAAGCTCGAAACCGGCAAGGTCGCCCGTCAGGCTGACGGCGCCGTTCTCGCCACCTACGGCGAAACCGTGGTTCTCGCCACCGTCGTTTCGGCGAAGTCGCCGAAGCCGGGCCAGGACTTCTTCCCGCTGACCGTCAACTACCAGGAAAAGACCTATGCCGCCGGCAAGATCCCAGGTGGCTACTTCAAGCGCGAAGGTCGTCCGAGCGAAAACGAAACGCTGGTTTCGCGCCTGATCGACCGCCCGATCCGCCCGCTTTTCCCCGATGGTTACAAGAACGACACCCAGGTCGTCGTCACGGTCATGCAGCATGACCTCGAAAACAACCCCGACGTCCTGTCGATGGTTGCCGCTTCCGCTGCGCTGACGCTGTCCGGCATCCCGTTCATGGGCCCGATCGGCGGCGCGCGCGTTGGCTACATCAACGGCCAGTACGTTCTCAACCCGCATCTCGACGAGATGGACGAATCGACCCTCGACCTCGTCGTCGCCGGCACGCAGGAAGCCGTGCTGATGGTCGAGTCGGAAGCCAAGGAACTGGGCGAAGACGTCATGCTCGGCGCCGTCGTGTTCGGTCAGAAGGGCTTCCAGCCGGTTATCGACGCCATCATCAAGCTCGCTGAAGTCGCCGCCAAGGAGCCGCGCGATTTCCAGCCGGAAGATCATTCCGCGCTTGAAGCTGAAATGCTCGGCATGGCTGAAGCCGAACTGCGCGATGCCTACAAGATCACCGAGAAGGCTGCCCGCTACGCTGCCGTCGACGCCGTCAAGGCAAAGGTGAAGGCACACTTCTTCCCGGAAGGCGCAGAACCCAAGTATGCCGCTGAAGTCATCGGCGCCGTCTTCAAGCACCTGCAGGCCAAGATCGTTCGCTGGAACATCCTCGACACCAAGAGCCGCATCGACGGCCGCGATCTGGAAACCGTTCGCGCAATCGTTTCGGAAGTCGGCCTTCTGCCGCGCACGCACGGTTCGGCGCTGTTCACCCGCGGTGAAACGCAGGCGATCGTTGTTGCCACCCTCGGCACCGGCGAAGACGAACAGTACGTCGACAGCCTGACCGGCATGTACAAAGAACGCTTCATGCTGCACTACAACTTCCCGCCCTACTCGGTCGGTGAAACCGGTCGCATGGGCTCCCCGGGCCGCCGCGAAATCGGTCACGGCAAGCTCGCCTGGCGCGCTATCCGCCCGATGCTGCCGGAAGCCGAGCAGTTCCCCTACACGCTGCGCGTCGTTTCCGAGATCACCGAATCCAACGGCTCGTCGTCGATGGCGACCGTCTGCGGCACCTCGCTCGCTCTCATGGATGCTGGCGTTCCGCTGGCAAAGCCGGTTGCCGGTATCGCCATGGGCCTGATCAAGGAAGATGAGCGCTTCGCCGTTCTCTCCGACATCCTCGGCGACGAAGACCACCTCGGCGACATGGACTTCAAGGTAGCTGGCACCGACGCCGGCATCACCTCGCTGCAGATGGACATCAAGATCGAGGGCATCACCGAAGAGATCATGGGCATCGCGCTCAACCAGGCCAAGGGCGGCCGTCTCCACATCCTCGGCGAAATGGCCAAGGCCATTTCCGAAAGCCGTGGCCAGCTCGGCGAATTTGCACCGCGCATCGAAGTCATGAACATCCCGGTCGACAAGATCCGTGAAGTCATCGGTTCGGGCGGCAAGGTCATCCGCGAAATCGTCGAAAAGACCGGCGCCAAGATCAACATCGAAGATGATGGCACCGTGAAGATCGCCTCTTCGTCGGGCAAGGAAATCGAAGCGGCCCGCAAGTGGATCCACTCGATCGTTGCCGAGCCGGAAGTCGGCCAGGTCTACGAAGGCACCGTTGTGAAGACCGCCGACTTCGGCGCCTTCGTCAACTTCTTCGGCGCCCGCGACGGCCTCGTCCACATCTCGCAGCTCGCCTCCGAGCGCGTTGCCAAGACCACCGACGTCGTCAAGGAAGGCGACAAGGTCTGGGTCAAGCTGATGGGCTTCGACGAGCGTGGCAAGGTTCGCCTCTCCATGAAGGTCGTCGACCAGGCGACCGGCAAGGAAGTTGCCGCAGAAAAGAAGGGTGACGGCGAAGCCGCTGAATAAGCGGTCTCTGCCCGAACGCATTCGGGGCGCGGAGCGGATCGCTCCGCGCCCTTTTCTTGTACGAGATCGACGGAAGAAACCGATGAGCCGAGATGCATTGAAGACCCTGTTCCACCCGTTCGAAACCGGGGTTATCGACCCGCCGGGCGAGGGCGAGCGTGTGCTCTTCCTCGGCGCAGAAGCGGGCTACAGGCTGCCTGAGGGCTTCGGGGCGTCGATCGCTGCCGTCCAGCCGCTAAGGCCGCTCTATCGCGCCCTGGAGGCTGAGCGCGCCGATGTGGCCCCTGTGGTCACCGGCGAAGACTATGATGTCGCGCTGATCCTGTGCGGCAGGCACAAGGGTGAAAACGAGGACCGCATCGCCGAGGCCTTGAAGCGCACCCGCGAGGGAGCGGTCATCGTCATTGCCGGCGGCAAGGAAGACGGCATCCAGTCGCTGAGGAAGCGCATTGCCAAGTTCGAATGGGATGGCGACCACCTGCCGAAGTATCACGGCGTCGCCTTCTGGTTCACGCGCCCCGAAGACGTCACTGACGCCGTTCAGAAGCTTGCCAAGGTGCCGGTCCGCGTCGACGGCCTGTTCGAGGCATCGCCGGGCATGTTCTCGCACGATCGTATCGATGCCGGTTCGGAGCTGCTTGCCTCGCGCCTGCCGCGCGATTTCAACGGCCATGCGGCCGATTTCGGCGCCGGCTGGGGCTATCTCGCGGTCAAGCTCGCCGAAGCATCGCCAGGCACCAAGGGCATCGACCTGTTCGAGGCCGATCACGATGCGCTGGAAGCTGCCCGCGTCAACATGATGGCAAACGCGTCACGCATGCCGGCACGCTTCTACTGGTTCGACCTGACGAGCGAAGAGCCGCGCGACAAGTACGATCTCATCGTCATGAACCCGCCGTTCCACGAGGGTCATGCCGCCGAGCCGTCGCTGGGCGTGGCGATCATCAAGGCGGCGCACAAGGCGCTGAAGCAGGGCGGCAAGGTCATGCTGGTCGCCAATCGCGGCCTGCAGTACGAGCAGACCCTTGCAGAGACCTTCAAGGAATATGGCGAGACCTGCCGCAACGCGCGCTTCAAGGTTCTCTGGGGCAAGCGCTGATCGCCAGCCGACATTCTGATCCATTGGAAAGGCCGAGCCAAGCGCTCGGCCTTTTGCTTTTGCAAGAGCTGCAACACTGGCAGGCAGCCGTCCTCAAATCCCATTGCCATCGGTGGCGAACAGGCACACGATGAGGTGTCAGTCGGTATTTCCTATCGGAGGTGCGGTGCTATGCCATTCGGGCCAGGAAGGTCGCCTTTGACCGAGGATGTGGCGGAAGTGATCGCCAAAGATATCAAGCAGGCGGAGGGACATGGTGCGACCTCGGAAGTGCCGATGCCGTTCCTCAGAAGTCTTTATCGCCTGCCGCTGATACCGAACCCCATTCGCAGGACGCATGTTTGCCTGATGACCGCTGCCGTCGCTGCAGCCTTGGTCGCGATCCTGCTGCTTTCGGGTCTGCTGACCGCCGGATAAGGCGCATGAAAAAGCCCATGGACCGGATGATCCATGGGCTTTGATGATGGTCGTGGCCGGTTCTTACTCGGCGTCGGCGGTCCTGAGCGCATCGAGCGCCGGCATGGACGTGATGTTGTAGCCGGAGTCCACGTAGTGGATTTCGCCGGTGACGCCGCGCGACAGGTCGGACAGCAGGTAGAGCGCAGAGCTGCCGACATCGTCGATCGTGACGGTGCGGCGAAGCGGCGAGTTCTTCTGCTGCCAGGAGAGCATGGCGCGCGCATCGGAAATTCCGGCGCCAGCAAGGGTGCGGATCGGGCCGGCGGATATCGCGTTGACGCGGATGCCGCGCACGCCGTAGTCCGCGGCCAGATAGCGCACGGAGGCTTCGAGAGCAGCCTTCGCGACGCCCATGACGTTGTAGTTCGGCATCACCCGCACCGAGCCGCCATAGGTCAGCGTCAGCATCGAGCCACCGTCGTTCATCAGTTCGGCGGCCCGCTTGGCGATCTCGGTGAACGAGAAGCACGAGATCACCATTGTGCGGCTGAAGTTGTCGCGGCTGGTGTCGGCGTAAAGGCCCTTCAGCTCGTTCTTGTCGGAAAAGCCGATGGCATGGACGATGAAGTCGAGCTTGCCCCAGCGCTCCTTGATGGCCGAGATCACCGTATCGACCGACGCGATGTCCTCTACGTCGCAGGGAAGCAGGAAGTCGGACCCGACTTCGGCCGCCAGCGGCTTCACGCGCTTGCCAAGCGCTTCACCCTGGTAGGTGAAGGCCAGTTCCGCGCCCTGGGCTGCCAGAGCCTTGGAGATGCCCCAGGCAATGGAGTGGTTGTTGGCCACACCCATGATGAGGCCACGCTTTCCGTTCATCAGTCCCGTCATGGTGTTATCCGTTGTGGCGCTGGAAGACGAGCGTTGCGTTGGTTCCGCCGAAGCCGAACGAGTTGGAAAGGACCGTGTCGATCTTGGCGTTGTCGATGCGCTTGCGCACGATCGGGACGCCGTCGAATTCCGGGTCGAGTTCGGTGATATGAGCGCTCTCGCCGATGAAGCCAGCCTGCATCATCAGGAGACCGTAGATCGATTCCTGGACGCCGGCAGCACCGAGCGAGTGGCCGGTCAGCGACTTCGTCGACTGGATGTGCGGGATCTTGGAGCCGAACACTTCGCGGATGGCACCGATTTCCTTGCTGTCGCCAACCGGGGTCGAGGTACCGTGCGTGTTGATGTAATCGACGTCGCCCTTCACGGTCGACAGCGCCTGGCGCATGCAGCGGGCAGCACCTTCGCCCGAGGGCGCGACCATGTCATAGCCGTCGGAGGTTGCGCCGTAGCCCACGATTTCCGCGTAGATCTTGGCGCCGCGCGCCTTGGCATGTTCAAGTTCTTCGAGCACCAGCACGCCGGCACCGCCGGCAATGACGAAGCCGTCACGGCTGGCGTCATAGGCGCGCGAGGCGGTCGACGGGGTGTCGTTGTACTTGGAGGACATCGCGCCCATGGCGTCGAACAGGTTGGACATCGACCAGTCCAGGTCCTCGTGGCCGCCGGCGAACATTACGTCCTGCTTGCCCCACTGGATCATTTCTGCGGCATTGCCGATGCAATGCGCCGAGGTCGAGCAGGCCGACGAGATCGAGTAGTTGACGCCGTGGATCTGGAACCAGGTCGCAAGCGTGGCCGACGCCGTCGACGACATCGCCTTCGGCACCGCAAACGGGCCGATGCGCTTCGGGCTCACGTTCTTGCGGGTGATGTCCGCCGCCTCGACGATGGTGCGGGTGGACGGGCCGCCCGAACCCATGATGATGCCGGTGCGCTCGTTGCGGGAAATGACCGATTCCTCGAGGCCGGAATCGGCAATCGCCTGCTTCATCGCCACGTGGTTCCAGGCGCCGCCCTGCGACAGGAAACGCATCGCGCGCCGGTCGACGAGATCGGTCGGATCGAGCGTCGGTGCGCCCCAGACTTGGCACTTGAAGCCGTTTTCGGCGAAATCGGGAGAAAACGTGATGCCCGATTTGGCGTCGCGCAGCGATGCCGTGACTTCGTCGGCATTGTTTCCGATCGAGGAAACGATCCCGAGGCCCGTGACAACAACCCGTCTCATGGTAATGACCTTTTCTTTATCTCATTCGGTGCGGAGAACCCGCGGATTATTCGGCCTTTTCCTTCGACAGACCGACACGCAGGTCGGTTGCCTGGTAGATGGTCTCGCCGTCGGCCTTCAGCCAGCCGTCGGCAGTGCCGAGCACGAGGCGGCCGCGCATGACGCGCTTGAAGTCGATACCGTACTGGAGAAGCTTGGTGTGCGGGCGAACCATGCCCTTGAACTTCACTTCGCCCGTTGACAGCGCCATGCCGCGACCGGGCTCGCCGAGCCAGCCGAGGAAGAAGCCGGTCAGCTGCCACATGCCATCGAGGCCGAGGCATCCGGGCATGATCGGGTTGCCCTGGAAGTGGCAAGGAAAGTACCAGTCGTCAGGGCTGACGTCGTATTCGGCGCGGATGAAACCCTTGTCGAAGGCGCCGCCCGTTTCGGAGATTTCCGTGATGCGGTGAACCATGAGCATGGGCGGCAGCGGCAGCTGCGCATTGCCGGGGCCAAACAGTTCACCTCGGCCGCAGGTCAGGATTTCCTCATAGCTGAAGCTTGATTGTCTGGTCGTCATCAATGGTTGTTTCCCCGAGTAACATAAAGTGTTGTCAGACCTGCTTTAGAGCAAGTTCGCTGTGAAATGAAGCGCATCAATGGCCGTTTTCGATGTTTCCGACGTCGGCGTCGCCCATTTCGGTGGCGATATCGTTCCGCCGTCGCTTACAGGATCAATGTGGGCCCGACCAGAGTTAAATACCAGCCTTTGCCGAAATAGGCCGGTTTTTCAGGCATTCCAGCCTTTCTGCACCTTAGAATCTATTGAAAGAACAGCGCGCAAAAGTTATATCGCAACGGAAGTATTGTAAATTTTACGGGATCCATGGAACGCTCCTTGATGACGAAAGCAACCGAAGTGAGTTCGGAAGAGAGATTGCGCAGCTCGGGTCTGCGCCCGACGCGTCAGCGTGTCGCGCTTGCCGATCTGATCTTCGCCAAGGGCGATCGTCACCTGACCGTTGAAGAACTGCATGAAGAGGCTGTTGTCGCCGGTGTGCCGGTTTCGCTGGCAACTGTCTACAACACGCTGCATCAGTTCACCGAGGCTGGCATGATCCGCGTGCTCGCGGTGGAAAGTGCAAAGACCTACTTCGACACCAATGTTTCCGATCACCACCATTTCTTCATCGAAGGTCAGAACGAAGTTCTCGATATCCCGGTGAGCAATATCGAGATCGGCAATCTGCCGGAGCCGCCGGAGGGCATGGAGATTGCCCATGTCGACGTGGTCATTCGGCTCCGCCGCAAGCGCGAACGGTCGTAACGACCTTTTTCCTACATCACATCGTCGGGGTCGCGGCCGGGGCCTGCCTTGCCGATCGGCAGCGTCCAGCCGTATCGGAGCGCGCCGGCGCGCACGGTGAAGGCTGAGATCACGCCAAGCGCCGAGGTCGCCGCCAGCGGCAATCCGAACATGGTGGCGACGACAAAGACGCCCGAGCCGATCAGGGCAGCCGTCACATAGACTTCCGGGCGCAGCAGCACCGAGGGCTCACCCGCCAGGAGATCGCGCAGGATGCCGCCGAAGGTCGCCGTCAGCATGCCGGTGACAAGGGCGACCGCGGGCGAGCCGGTTGCCGCCAGCCCCTTGGCAGCACCCATGACGCAATAGGCCGACATGCCGATCGCGTCGAGCCAGACGAGCACGCGATAGCGCGAATAGAACAGGTGCGCCGTGAAGAACAGGACGACGCTCACCGAGGCGCAGACGAGCAGGTAGGTCGGCTTGAGCACCCAGAACACCGGCGTTGCGCCAAGGACGACGTCGCGCATCGTTCCACCGCCGATGCCGGTGACCGAGGCAAGGAAGAGATAACCGATGATGTCGAGCTGCTTGCGCGAAGCCGAGAGCGCACCTGTGGCCGCGAAGACGGCGACGCCGGCATAATCGAGGATTTCGAGGATCGTCATGGCCGCTCCGTTGAAAGGCGCATCGCGGAAGTCTGTCGCATCACAAGCTGGAACATCCGGGACCGCCGCGTCAACGGGGGGACGCGTTGGGCGGTGAGAGGCCGGGAAGCAGGCTGTCGGTCCGGCCACCGTAGTAATAGGCCGCCAACCCGATCCATTCGCGCATCGCCGTCGTCGTCAGCTGGGCATTGAGAGATGGCTGGGTGAAGTCGAAGCCTGGCGTGACCATGCCGCTGGTGCGGTAGTCCGCCGGCCAGGGCATGACCTTGAGCCCGAGCTTGTGGAAAAGCCCGACCGAGCGCGGCATATGGAAGGCCGACGTCACCAGCGCGCAGTTGCTGAGGCCGTTTGCTTCAAGCAGTCCCTGCGTGTTGCGGGCATTTTCGAACGTCGTTCTCGACTGCTCCTCGCGAATCAGCCGCTCAGGGCCGATGCCGAAGGCGGCAAAGAAGGCGTCCGATGCCTTGGCATCTCCGTCATAGGCGCCGCTGAACGAACCATCGCCGCCGGACACCAGAATGCGCGCCTCCGGATAGCGCTCGGCCAGCATGGCCGTCTCGATGAAGCGGTCGGCCGCCTGGTTGAACTCGATGCCGCCACGGCTTGCCATGACTTCGTTCTCGAAGGCGCCGCCGAGCACGATGATGCAGGAGAGGGATACGGGTGGCTCAGCCGGCCGAGGGAAGCGGTCCTCGAGCACCTGCAGGAAATAGGATCCCGTCGTCGTGAACAGGCTGATGAAGAGAACGATTGCGCCGGAAAGGCCGAAGGCGATGCCGGTGCGCCTGAGGCCTGCCGACGTTGCGACGAGCCCCGCCAAGGTGGCGAAGAACGCCAGGGAAAGGGGCTGCGCGACGAGCCAGAAGATCTTGGAAAGAAGAAACATCAGGCCCGTGTTCTTCCCTGCGATCCCTTAATATTTCGCAAAGGCATGGGGGCGGGTGCCCAGCGCCCGCCCCATTCGTCAGGCCGGCATGCCAGCGGCGATCGGTTTCGCCTTGCCGGCCCGCAAATAGCCGATGCCGAAGGCAACGAGCGCGCCGACGGCGACGATCGCCAGCGACAGCAGCGGGCGATAGGCAAACCAGGCGATGGCGATGACCAGGGGGCCGATGATGAGCGTCAGGATCGCCGCGATGACGCCGGTGCCAAATGCGACCACTGATCCGAGGACCGGAATGACGTCGGCGATGATGGAAATGAGCGACAGCATCAGCGTGAAGCCGATGAACAGGCCGATCAGTCCGCCCACCCGAACCAGCCAGGTAATCAGCGTGTTCTCGCTCTGGGCTGCGTCGAACATCTCGGCGGCGCTGGCAATGCCCGCCGAACTCAGGAACAGGTCGCGGCCGTTCGATGTGCGATAAGGGGCGAGGCTGCCGCCTTTCTGCGCCGCGACGAAGCTCGCGGTTTCCGTGTCTTCGCGGGTAAAGCCGATGCGCAGATCGCCGACGGCTGGGTTCTGGCGGTCAGCGGAGACAAAGATCGTCTGGCCGTCGGTCTTGACTGGGCGGTTGGTGTCGAGCGCATCGGCCACGCGCTGCAGATCGGCGTCCGCCATCTTCACCGGGCTGTCGCGACCGAGATCGGCTACGGCCCTGCCATTGACCGAAAACGCGCCGAGCATCGCGCGCTCGACGGTGAAGCGCTCGCTCGAGAGCGGCATTTCCGGGTTCTGGTGCCCGTTGCCGTCGCGGAAATCGGCCGAATCAGCGCGGTCGCTGCGCCACTCCTTGGTGTAGGAATAGGTGGTGACCGTTTCCTCCCCGCCGCCGAGCGTCTTGCGCGTCTCGCTCTTCTTTTCCTCGACCCATTGGTACATCTCGACCGAGCGGCGCAGACCCGCAGCCCCATTGGCGGACACGTCCAGCAGGCTATCGGTTGGCGTCCCCACAGGGTCGATTCGTCCGGCGATGTGGACCAGCTTGCCCTCGTTGCCAGCCTCGACGGCGCCGCTGTCGACATCGACAACCGCACCGGCGCCCTCGACGAGCGCCCGATACGTCTTGACCGAACGACCCTCGTTCCAGGCCAGCAGCCAGATCATGCCGAATACCAGGATGAGCCCGATGAAGATACCGATGACACCGTTCTTGAGGCGCGCAAACCACGACGTTCTGGTCGTTTCGGTAAAACTCATCTGATCCCCCGGCACGTGAATTCAATCCGGATCGCCAAGCGAATCCGTCGATTTTCCCGTTGGTATCAGAAAAAAAGCGCGAGGGAATATATCGGCCGACGGGTGCAGTCGTTTGGCCCAAATATGGTGAAGCGGTCAGTTCAAGGCGATGTATTTGATGGGAGGGTTTGGTGGAGCTAAGCGGGATCGAACCGCTGACCTCTTGCATGCCATGCAAGCGCTCTCCCAGCTGAGCTATAGCCCCATATCGGGTCCGGCGAGGCCGGTTCCGGGAAACTTGTCGGGCTGTTGTGCCCGGCGAGTGGCGGCTTATTACTTCTGCTTTTCGCGGATAGCAAGCCGAAAATGTCAGGCCGGTGGAAATAATTTCAGGACCGGCCCGATTTTCTCCCGTCCACGCCATTCGGCAGGGGACGGGAGGCATTCGCGTATTATTTTAAGTGCTTAGACGTCGTCGTCGTCGTCGGACACGCCGATGAGGTCGCTCATGTCGTCGTCATCGTCTTCGTCGTCGGTCTGCAGGAAGGTATCGTCGTCGTCGTCGTCGCCGTCGATCTCCACTTCGTCGTCGCCCAGATCCGGAATCTCGTCGCCGCCGGCTGCTTCGTCGTCAGCTTCCTCGAGCGATACGAGTTCGACTTCCGTGTTCTCGGTGTCGACTTCAGCGACGTCCTCTTCCTCTTCCTTCTCCAGCACCTTGGCGACCGAGGTTTCTTCGAAGAAGGACAGCGGGTAGGACTTGCCGGTGTAGGGGGAAACGATCGGATCACGGTTCAGATCGTAGAATTTGCGCCCCGTTTCCGGGTCAATGCGCTTTGTTCCGAGTTCCGCTTTTGCCACAGTCAAAGCCTCTTGAATGGCCGGCCGAGCCGGCGCTTGCCGGAAAGCCGGCGGGTGGAAAGGATATCAAGCCTATGATGATTAGCCGGTCCCCATAATCATCTTGGCTGCATCTGTCAAAGATAAAACTCGAAAGCCCTGCGCCGCCTGCTTTTTCTTGCGCGCGGGAGGATGATCGCGCAATCCCATTGTGTTAGGCAGCGGGAGCGGAAGATGGTCGCACCCCGATCGCCGTTTCGCGTGTTGCGGTGGATTGCCGGCCGCAGGTTTGAGGAAGGTTTGTATGTCCGCTGGCGTGATCGCAAAGCCTGCCGTTGCTTGCAGATCCGGGGCACTCCGTGGAGCAGTGCGTATCCCCGGCGACAAGTCGATGTCCCATCGCGCCTTGATGCTCGGCGGGCTTGCGGCCGGCCGGACGCGCATTGCCGGCCTGCTCGAGGGCGAGGATATATTCAATACCGCAAGGGCGATGCAGGCCCTCGGCGCCACAGTGCGCAAGGAAGACGGCACCTGGATCGTCGACGGTGTCGGCAACGGTGCGCTGCTTGAGCCCGAAGCGCCGCTCGATTTCGGCAATGCCGGTACCGGTTGCGGACTGATTATGGGGCTCGTCGGCGTCTATGATTTTGCGACGACCTTCGTTGGCGATGCATCGCTCGTCATGCGGCCGATGGACCGCGTGCTCGATCCCTTGCGCCAGATGGGTGTCCAAGTGGTGTCGGCCCAAGGCGGTCGACTGCCGGTGACGCTTCGCGGGCCGAAGACGGCAAACCCGGTGAGCTACCGCTTACCGATGGCCTCGGCCGACGTGAAATCCGCCGTGCTGCTCGCAGGCCTGAACGCGCCCGGCATCACCACGGTGATCGAGCCGGTGCCGACCCGCGATCATACGGAAAGAATGCTGCAGGCCTTTGGCGCCAACCTGACAGTCGAGGCTGGCGCTGAAGGCGAGCGCATAGTTCGGCTCGAAGGGCAGGGCAGGCTGACGGGCCAGGATATCGATATTCCCGGCGATCCGTCGTCTGCCGCGTTTCCACTGGTGGCGGCGCTCGTCGTGCCGGGTTCCGACGTCACCCTTCTCAATGTGGTGATGAACCCCAACCGGACCGGACTTATCCTGACGCTGAAGGAAATGGGCGCTAGGATCGATGTGCTGAAAACGCGGCATCAAGGCGGCGAGGACGTGGCCGATCTGCGCGTCCGTTTTTCCGAGCTGAAGGGCATCGCCGTGCCAGAAGACCGCGCGGCCTCGATGATCGACGAATATCCGGCGCTGGCCATCGCTGCTGCCTTTGCCGAAGGACGCACGGTGATGAGCGGCCTTGCGGAACTGCGTCTCAAGAAATCCGATCGCCTGGCTGCGGTTGCCTTCGGTCTCAAGCTCAACGGCGTCGATTGCGAAGAAGGGCCAGCCTCTCTCGTCGTACACGGACGCCCGGACGGCAAGGGTCTCGGCAACGCCGCGGGCGCCGCCGTCGCCACTCATCTCGACCACCGCATCGCCATGAGCTTCCTCGCCATGGGGCTTGCTACAGAACATCCGGTCGCCGTCGACGACGCGACGATGATCGCTGCCAGCTTTCCCGGTTTCATGGAACTGATGGCGGGATTGGGTGCGACGATCGAATGAAGAAGCCGGGCGTATCCTTCGCGCAGCCGCGCCCTCTGATCCGTTGGTCCGTCCATGCTGCGATCGTCATACTGTTGACGGCTCTGACGCAGATCGGTGGCTTGGCCTGGCTTGCCGCCATGCTGCTGTCGCGCCGCTTTCGAGGCACCAGGCGCGCTATTGCCGTGCTTGCCATGTTCGTGCCTCTCTATGGGCTCGGCAGCGCTCTCGCCTCTGTGGTTGCACCCGTCTTTGGCCGTGTCCCGCTACCATGCCTTGCCGAGCAAGGGGCGACGATGCACATGCAGTCCATGCTTTACTGCGTGCTGAACCGGCAATATGTCGTGCCGGAGCTTAAGACGGCCGCATTGGCATTGTCGGCTCATATGAACAGTTCCTTCCCCGGAACGACGACACTGACGCTCGACGGCAACTTCCCGTTCTTTGACGGCTTTCCGCTGCTGCCGCATCTTTCCCATTCGGATGGCCGCAAGCTTGATATCGCATTCTATTACAACGATGTCGCCGGCGTGTTCCGCGACGGAGAAACACGCTCGCCGCTCGGTTATTTCGCCTTCGAGCAGCTGCGTGAGGGTGCTGCTTCGCCGTGTGAAGGGCGCGACGATGTCGTGACCATGCGTTGGGATCTCGCAGCTCTGCAATCGCTCTGGTCGCCGATGGCGCTTGAGGAAAAGCGCACCAGCGAAGCGATCCGCTGGCTGTCTGACGAGGGCCGGGCCTACGGCGTCGCAAAGATCTTTGTCGAACCACATCTGGCCGAACGGCTTGGCGTTTCGGCGGAAACGATTAAATTCCAGGGCTGCCGTGCCGCAAGGCACGACGACCACATTCACATTCAGGTTTCAAAATGACACTCACCATCGCTATCGACGGACCCGCAGCGGCAGGCAAGGGCACGCTCTCGCGCCAGATTGCCGAAGAGTACGGCTTTCACCATCTCGATACCGGGTTGACCTACCGCGCGACGGCAAAAGCCCTGCTCGACGCCGGCCTGCCGCTCGATGACGAGGCGGTGGCCGAGCGCATGGCGCTCGAGGTCGAGCTTTCCGGCCTCGATCGCTCCATCCTGTCGGCGCATGCGATTGGCGAAGCGGCGTCGAAGATTGCCGTCATGCCGGCCGTGCGCCGCGCACTGGTCGAGGCGCAGCGGGCGTTTTCGAAGAAAGAGCCGGGCACCGTGCTCGATGGCCGCGATATCGGCACCGTCGTCTGCCCGGATGCGGCGGTCAAACTCTACGTTACCGCGTCGCCGGAAGTGCGGGCGAAACGCCGCTTTGACGAGATCGTCGGCAACGGCGCTGTCGCCGATTACGCGGCGATCTTCGACGATGTGAAGAAGCGCGACGAGCGGGACATGGGCCGCGCCGACAGTCCTCTGCGTCCCGCCGATGACGCGCACTTGCTTGATACCTCTGAAATGAGTATAGAGGCGGCGTTTCAGGCCGCGAAATCTCTGATCGATGCGGCCCTGATCAAGAAGATCTGAAGAAGAGCCTATCCCCGACGCTGTCAGGATCGCTCTTCTTGCATAAGCCTGAAATCCCGTCCACGCGCCGGATTGTCCCTTTGATGGGACGGACTGGGTTCAGGCCTTTTCAACACCAACCCCCGGCGCATGTGTGTCTCCATTTGAGATGCATGCAGGAGATTTCATGTCTGCTACCAACCCAACCCGTGATGATTTCGCAGCGCTTCTCGAAGAATCCTTCGCGAAGACCGATCTGGCCGAAGGCTATGTTGCCAAGGGCATCGTCACGGCCATCGAAAAGGACGTCGCCGTTGTCGACGTCGGCCTGAAGGTCGAAGGCCGCATCGCTCTGAAGGAATTCGGCGCGAAGGCCAAGGACGGCTCGCTCAAGGTCGGCGACGAAGTCGAAGTCTACGTTGAGCGCATCGAAAACGCGCTCGGCGAAGCTGTTCTTTCGCGCGAAAAGGCTCGCCGCGAAGAAAGCTGGATGCGCCTGGAAGTGAAGTTCGAAGCCGGCGAACGCGTCGAAGGCATCATCTTCAACCAGGTCAAGGGTGGCTTCACCGTCGATCTCGACGGCGCCGTTGCCTTCCTTCCGCGCTCGCAGGTCGACATCCGTCCGATCCGCGACGTGACCCCGCTGATGCACAACCCGCAGCCCTTCGAAATCCTCAAGATGGACAAGCGTCGCGGCAACATCGTCGTTTCGCGTCGTACGGTTCTCGAAGAATCCCGCGCCGAGCAGCGTTCTGAAATCGTTCAGAACCTTGAAGAAGGCCAGGTTGTCGAAGGCGTCGTCAAGAACATCACCGATTACGGTGCGTTCGTCGACCTCGGCGGCATCGACGGCCTGCTCCATGTCACCGACATGGCATGGCGTCGCGTGAACCATCCGTCGGAGATCCTGAACATCGGCCAGCAGGTCAAGGTTCAGATCATCCGCATCAACCAGGAAACCCACCGCATCTCGCTCGGCATGAAGCAGCTCGAGTCGGATCCGTGGGATGGTATCGGTGCGAAGTACCCGGTCGGCAAGAAGATCTCCGGTACCGTCACGAACATCACCGACTACGGTGCGTTCGTCGAGCTGGAGCCGGGCATCGAAGGCCTGATCCACATCTCCGAAATGTCCTGGACCAAGAAGAACGTACACCCCGGCAAGATCCTGTCCACGAGCCAGGAAGTCGACGTTGTCGTTCTCGAAGTCGATCCGACCAAGCGTCGTATCTCGCTCGGCCTCAAGCAGACGCTCGAGAACCCGTGGCAGGCATTCGCGCATAGCCATCCGGCTGGCACCGAAGTTGAAGGCGAAGTCAAGAACAAGACCGAATTCGGCCTGTTCATCGGCCTCGACGGCGACGTTGACGGCATGGTGCACCTTTCCGACCTCGACTGGAACCGTCCGGGCGAGCAGGTCATCGAAGAGTTCAACAAGGGCGACGTCGTTCGCGCCGTTGTTCTCGACGTCGACGTCGACAAGGAGCGCATCTCGCTCGGTATCAAGCAGCTCGGCAAGGATGCTGTCGGCGATGCCGCCGCTTCCGGCGAACTGCGCAAGAACGCTGTCGTTTCGGCCGAGATCATCGCCGTCAACGACGGTGGTATCGAAGTGAAGCTCGTCAGCCACGAGGACATCACCGCGTTCATCCGCCGCGCCGATCTGTCGCGTGACCGTGACGAACAGCGTCCGGAGCGTTTCTCGGTTGGCCAGGTTGTCGACGCACGCGTCACCAACTTCTCCAAGAAGGACCGCAAGATCCAGCTGTCGATCAAGGCTCTGGAAATCGCGGAAGAGAAGGAAGCCGTTGCTCAGTTCGGTTCGTCCGACTCGGGCGCTTCGCTCGGCGACATTCTCGGTGCCGCTCTGAAGAACCGCCAGACCAACGAGTAATCGTTGCCTGACGTCTGAAATAAGAAGGCCCGCGGAGAGCGATCTCCGCGGGCTTTTGCTTGTGAGCGTTTCGCTGGGCTGCAGCATGGCTGCACGCGGCGCGTCATTCATCCGGAATCGATCCGAACCAAAGCATGTCGCGCAAAGGTGTTCCGCGGTTTTGCGATAACGACATGCGTCAAAACAAGAACTTAAGACGCGCCAAGCGGATCTAAAGATCGCGACGCGCTTTATCGATCCATCCGAGGTTCAGCCAAGGCCACCGAGCTTGCGATAGAGCTCGTAGACATCGGGCTCATCGTTCTGTTCGTCGCCCGCTTCGCTCTTGTCGTCCTCTGTCTGCTGCCTGTCCCGCGTGGTTTCGTCCTTTGAGGGCTCGCCGTCGTCTTGCGCGGCTTCGCCGTCGCCTCTGCCTTCGTCCCGCTCGCTCTTGTCAGTCTCGTTCCTCATGTCCTCAACGGCGATCGGATAGGGGATCATCGCAAACGGGATCGCCTCGCGCGGCAAGCCGTTCTCGATCAGTCTGGCGATTGCCTGCTGCATCGCCTGGTCGTCAGTCGGCTTCTGAGGGCGCTGGGTGGCTGTTGCGGCTGCCGAGGCGGATTGCTCCGTATCGTCGTCCGCAACGCTTAGAGCGGCAAGCTCGGCGCCAGCAGTCGTATCGCGTGGTCGCAGCGGGTTTGGGCGACCCGGCTCCACGCCGTCCGCTTCCGGGAGGCTTACCGCTGCCTTCGCCTCGGCGCTTTCGAATTCGGATGGGATCGTTTCGGGCGCATCTGCACCTGCAGGTTCTCCGGGCAGACCCAGCGCGTCGCGCACGATCACCTTCAACGCGTCGGAAAGCGCACGATCCGTGCGGCTCTGGTCGCTGCGTGTCGCTGCCCTGTCGTTCTGCAGATGGTCCTCGCCATCGGGGTGTGGGCGATAGGTGCCGTCCGGCTCCTGGTCTTCGTCGGCGTGACCCGCCTGGGTGCCGGCATCCGTCGGCGCAGCGCCGTTGCGTGGCTCCGCGTCCCTGGCCTTTAGCGGCAAATCGCCGTCGTCGGCGGCCGTGGCAGGCTGCGCTGGCGCATTTTCCTCTTCACCGAGCCGAGCCTTGTCGGCGCCGGCCTCCGGATCGACGACGTCGGGATCGGTCTCTCCATTGATGGTGGCGGTCAGGGATTCGATCTCCGGGCCGTCCAGTGATGGCGGTCGGCCGGGTATTGTTCTCGGCTCCGATCGCTCCGGCACGGTCTGTCGCCGTGCCGTTGCCTCGCCCTCGGCAGGCAGCCTCGCCTCCGCCTCCTCGGTCACCAGGCCCGACGCGTCATTCTCGCTGCCGACCCCAAAGGTCTTCTTCAGCACGGACTGCAGCAACGCGACCTCGCTTGCGACCGGGCTCCGGGCGGCGGCGAGATGCAGCGGAATGGCCGGCTGCAAAGGCGGGTTGCGGAGGCTGGGCAACGCAGCGCCCGTGGGCGGCGATGCTGCGCCGTTTCGGATGGCCGGCAGATCAGCGAGGATACCGACTCGCAGCGCCAGGTTCCGCCCGCCCAGCTGCCGCTCAAGCGCCACGCGTTCCGGCATCGGCATGGATTCGAGAAAAGTGACGAGTCGACGCACGAAGTCGCGTCCGCCCTCCTGCGGCAGCGGCGGAAATTTCAGAATGCGGGCGAGGTCCTCCATCAGCCGCACGAGGGCGTCCTTGGAAAGGATCTCGCGGCCGGCCAGATGCCGGGTCAGCGCATCGAGGATCTTCTGTATCGCTTCGCCCCGTTGTGCGGCCGTAAGGGGGGCTGACGGCTGCTGGGGCCGCGTGCTCGCCTCTTCGGCTGGCCCGGTCGCGGTTCTGACCGTGAGAATGGGTGTCAGCATTCTGGTCTCCCTCTCGCTTGACCCTCGGGTTGAAGCGCCACCGTCGGCAGGCGGCATCCAGATTCCATGCGTTTCGACGGACCAATTCGATATCCGCCGTAGAGATTGGCTGTTCTATTCGGGCTGGCGCCTCATGCGCGTCTCGGCCAATCGGCCAGACTTGCCGCAGCTTGGCTGCGGATACGGGAATCGGCATGATGCTTCGACGTTAGGTGAGATAGGTTTATAAAATCTTAACCATGCGGCAAGGCGGCCCATGCCCTTGGGACGCCTTGTCGCGGCCGTCGCCGCCAGCCAGGGTCGTGCACGATCCCTTTGCATCGGGACCGATCTGGCGGCAAGATCGGGCGCTGCCGTCGCCATTGTCCACCCTGGCCGGCGAGCAGCGCTATCCCAAGTCCATGCCATGGAGTTTCGGATGACTGTTCGCCCTCCAAAATCGCTCAGCCCATCCCATTTCGCTTCCGGCGCCATCAGCGCTCTCGAATACGAACTGCTATCGGAGCGCGCCGACGCGCTCGGGCGGCACGGCCTCAAGGTCGAAAAGGCGATCGCCGCCTTGCAGGCGGTCGCGGGGAAGGAAAGCCCACCGGAATTGCGCGAGCGGTTGCTCGACGATGCGGCTGACGCCGTCTGGGCGTTTTTTATCCAGCGCGAGATCTGCGGCCTGCGCGACAGTCGCGATGCTGTGCGGCGCTACGGCATCCCCAAGGCGGTGATGGCGAGATTGGGGATTGTCCGTCGAAAGTGATCAGGCGGCGAACAGCGCCTGGCTGGCGAGACTGTAGAGGCCGATCTCGTCGATCCGGACTGGCAGCGGGCGCTCGGCTTCAACCTTGCGGGCGTCACGCACGTCTTCCAGATTGTCTTTGGCCTCGAGCGCTTGCAGTTCCTTCTGCTGCTCGGCCAGGGTCTCCGCGTCGGCAACGCGCGTCGGATCGCTCGTCAGACTGTCCAGCTGCAGCTCATCCAGCGACTTCACCTCCGCCGCATCCGCAAGGCGTTGGATCGCCTTGGCCGCGTCGCTGCTGTGGCCGGCCTTTTGGGTGCCCTTGCTGTCGAGCGCGTCCTGCAGCTTCTTGCCCTGGCTACCCTGCGGATCCTTGATCGCATCGACGAGCTCGGTCAGCGAGATGTCGATATTCGTCAGTCCCAGCTGCTTCTCGATGTCGCGAAGCATATCCGTCGGCAGGTTTTCGACGATCTTTTCCAAGGCGCTGCCGAAGGCGAAATCGGACTTGAAGTCCTCACGCTTCAGATCGAAGAACGCGCCGACTTCCCGGATGAGCACCATCCGGTTGCTGTTGGCATCGTTTCCAGCCTGATTGAAGAAGTGATCGTTGATCTTGGTGTTGGCCGCTTTCTGGGCGTCGTCCGACTTCACCTGCGCCTTCAGGATCTTGTCGTCCTTGGTGCCCTTGGCCTTTTCTTCCTCTTCCGCCTGACGCTTCTCGATATCCTTCAGGATCGAGCCGACCAGATTGGTCGTTGCGGTGGCGCTGGATTGCTGGGTGGGCAGCAGCATCGTTTCATTCCGGCAAAAGTTGCGAACGGTATGAAACGGTAAGATGGCGAGGTTAATTGCAGCTTAACCTGTCATTCCCAGATATCGGCCCAGATATCGGCCAGATATCGGCCAGGATGCTGGCCACTATGCCGGATCGGGGGGGGAAGCGGCGCAACGCGGTCGCTGCGCCGCCTCAGCGTGAGCTATCGATAGGGCGAATAGCAGGCGCGATAGACGCCGCTGTAGGTCAGGAACCGGTTGGTTGCCGGATTGTAGGAGCGATAGCGCGACAGGCACCAGTTCACATGGGCGCTGTAGCCGCGGCGAACATAGTTGTCGCGATAGTAGTAGCGCTCCCGGTAGTAGCGGCGTGGATAGTAGTCGTCGTAGTAGCGGGGGTAGTTGTTGTAGTAACCGCCATAGCTCTGCCCGAAATAGAGGCTGAAGCCCGGCCGGTAGTAGGATCCCCATCCACCGCCGTAGTAGCCGGGCCCCCATCCGCCGCCCCAGCCGCCACCCCAACCGCCGCGGCCCCAGCCGTTGGGATACATGACGCCTCCGTATCGCCTGTACGGATAGTATTGTGCGTTCTGGACGTCGCCTTGCACCTTGATCTGAATGTCGCTCGCTTGCAGCGGCATGGCCCGGGCGGGTCCGGCCGGGGTCGCCAGAGAGGCGGCGGCCAGGGCGCAGCCGATAACGAAATTCCGAAATCCCGTCATGCTTTCCTCACTTTCCGAAAGGGTTGCTTTCAGGTTGTGTCCCTGCTTCACATTACGTGTCTTTTTCTTGGTTTATTCATGGCGAAACCGTGCGGATCTGTTTGGCCAGCCGCCGGATTTTTGCTCCGTCTGTATTCGGATGTAGGGTGCGCCGGACCGTTTGCCATGTCACTGTTATTCTTGTTATTGCCGGTCGTCAGCGATCACGGAGCATGAGATGCAATTGAAGTTCGGTACCAGCGGCCTGCGCGGCCTGTCGGAAGAGCTGAAGGGCGAGCCGTCTGCACGCTATGCGAAGGCCTTCGCGCGGCACCTGATCGCCTCCGGGCAGGCGAAGGCGGGGGATCCGATCCTCATTGCCCGCGACTTTCGCCAATCCAGCCCCGAAATCGCGGCCGTTTGCGCCGATGCCCTGAAGGGCGAAGGCTTTCGCGTGTTCGATTGCGGCACCGTGCCGACCCCGGCACTGGCCCTCTATGGTCTGGTCCATAAGGCCGCGGGCCTGATGATCACCGGCTCGCATATTCCCGCCGATCGCAACGGCATCAAGTTCTACAGGCCTGACGGAGAAATCGACAAGAACGACGAACTGGCGATCAGCGCCCTTGCCGATGCGATCGCCGGCGAGGCCGTGCCTTCGGCCGGCTCCGGAGAAGATCATGCGGCGTTGGCCGCAGACCAGTTCCTTCAGCGCAACAGAGACCTGTTGCCGTCAGGCTCGCTCGTCGGTCTGCGCATCGGCGTCTATCAACACAGCACCGTCGCCCGCGACCTTTTGGTCGATGTGCTCTCGTTTTATGGTGCCGAGACGGTGGCCTTGGGCCGTTCCGAGGATTTCGTGCCTGTCGATACCGAGGCCGTTTCGTCTGAAACGCTTTCCAGGCTTGCCGCCTGGGCGCCGGAACATGGCCTGGATGCGATCGTCTCGGCCGATGGCGATGGCGACCGCCCGCTGGTGGCCGACGAGAAAGGCGCACCGCTGCGCGGCGACCTGTTGGGTCTTGTCGCCTGCGAGTTCCTCGGCGCGCAGGTGGCCGTGACGCCGGTCACCTCCAATTCCGGCCTCGAACGAGCCGAAGGCCTGTCGGTCATCCGCACTCGCGTCGGCTCGCCCTATGTGATTGCCGCAATGGCGCAAGCGGTCCGCGAGGGTGCGACGAAGGTCGCCGGCTTCGAGGCGAATGGCGGTACGCTGACGGCGAGCGATTTCTCAGGTCGCAATGGCGTCCTTAAGGCCCTGCCCACCCGCGACTGCTTCCTGCCGATCCTCGCGGTGCTTGCGCGCGCCGTCGAGCGCCAGATGCCCCTCTCGGCGCTGGCAGCGTCCTATCGCCTTCCGGTCGCGCTCAGCGACCGGCTGGAAAACTTCCCGGTGGAAACCAGTGCACGCCTGATGGCGTATCTGCGCGGTGGGGCAGGAAACGTCGGCGCCTTCCTCGCTCCCATCGGTCGTCCGGCCACGGTCAGCGACATTGACGGCCTGCGCGTGACCCTCGCCGATGGCCGTACTGTGCACTTCCGCCCATCCGGAAACGCACCGGAGATGCGATGCTATGTCGAAGCCGAGACGACGGCGGAAGCGGAATCGCTGCTCGCTCAAGGACTTTCCACAATCAGGTCCTGGGCAAGAGCGACGCCAAACTGACTTTTTTGCGTCGTGACACGAAAACTTCAAAATGCCTGTTGACACTTCGGCTCGAGCCTTTTACACCCCCGCTCGTCGCCCAGATGGCGGAATTGGTAGACGCGCCAGCTTCAGGTGCTGGTACTCGAAAGGGTGTGGAGGTTCGAGTCCTCTTCTGGGCACCATTCCTTTAGCCAAACATTTGTTTTGGCTTGAAAAACCCCGGCTTGCCGGGGTTTTTTCGTTTCTGGCTTTTGGCCTGAGCCATGGGCAATGACCGCTGGTTTACCTGAGGAAAAGTGGCCCATTTCCTGAGCCCGCAACGGCGCTGTTGGGCCTGCGTTGCTGCATCGGGTTTGCGGGCCTGCCAGCACGCCACAGGCGGCGTTTCTAAGCATCTGGTGCATCTGGCGGTGGTGAGGCGTTCAGCCTTCAGGAAGGCCCTTATGGCGGCGCATCTTGCGATCCGTGTCAGGCTCACTACTATCTCATCATCCGCTGCGGCGGCGGATTTTAAGCGAGGATCAACCGCGATGGCTGAAACGCGTCGCAAGCTGACGACCATCTTCTCCGCTGACGTCCAGGATTACTCCCGCCTGATGCGTGCGGACGAGGAGGGCACGCTTGCCACTCTCAAACGGTACCGGGATGCCATGACGCGCCTGATCGAGGCGCATGGCGGCCGGGTCATCAATACCTGGGGTGACGGGCTGATCGCCGATTTTCCGAGTGTCGTCGAGGCTTTGCGCGCGGCGATCGACGCCCAGAGCGAGCTTGCCGGATATAATGCGAAAAGCGCAGACAGTGCGCCGATGCTGTTTCGCATCGGCATCAACCTCGGCGACGTGATCGCCGAGGACGACGACATCTATGGCGATGGCGTCAACGTGGCCGCGCGCCTACAGGCCTCCGCCCCTGCTGGCGGCATCGTGATCTCCAATACGGTCTACGACCAGGTGCGCAACAAGGTTGCCGTCGGTTTCGAATTTTTGGGCCAGCTCGAGGTCAAGAACATCGATGGCGGCGTGCCGAGCTATGCCGTGCGCATCGGTGCGGCCGATGACGCTGCGGGCGGGTCGGAACATCAAGGCGAATGGGGCCGATCGGTCGAACCGCCAAGGCAGCCGACGGCGGCACCGGTCGAAACCGTCGGCAAACCGATGAGCGTGACTGGCAAGCTTCTCGGCCTACTGGCGGTGGTCGGAGCCGGTCTCGTTGCGCTCAATCTGTTGAGCTGGCGGGGCGTCTTCTGGGCCTCCTGGCCGCTTCTGGGGTTGGCGGTCGCAGCCGCCCTGGAATGGGTTCGGGCAAACAGCAGGATAGACCGGGTGATCGGCATGCTCGCGATCGCCGGATTGGCGCTTGTTGCCATCAATCTTCTCTCCTGGCGGGGCGTATTCTGGGCGGTGTGGCCGTTGCTCGCCATCGCTGTTGCCGCTGGCATCCGTTGGGTGATGCGCCAGAGAGATAGCGCCCGGCGGTGACCGGGCGCGCTGAAGCCCCTGTCAGGATGACGCAACGGGCGCTTGCGACTGCGGCGCCTCGATCACGCGGCGCGCGCTCAGCACCTCGTAGATTTCCAGCGCCGTGGCGCGCCCCTTGGCCTGTGCCGATCCAAGCGGCCGGAAGGTGATCGCGTCTGACGCCTGCGCGACGACGGCACCGCTTGCCATGATTGTCGTGCCATAGTTCTTGTTCATGCCTTCGAGCCGCGAGGCGACGTTCACCGTGTCGCCCATGGCCGTGTATTGCAGCCGCTCCTTCGCGCCGACGCTGCCGACGACGGCGGTGCCGGTGTGGATGCCGAAGCGGGTGCGGAACTCCGGCAATCCCTTCCTGCGCTGCGCGTCGTTGAACACCTGCAGCCGTTTCTCGACCGCCAGCGCGCAACGACAGGCATTTTCCGCATGGCGCTCGTCCGGTGCGGGCGCATTCCACATGGCAAAAACCGAATCGCCGAGGAACTGGATGATCGTGCCGTCATGGGCATCGACCACCTCGCTGAAGATGTCGAAATATTCCGAAAGCATCGCCACCACCTCTTCCGGCGCATGCTGCTCGCTCAAGGTGGTGAAATCGTAGATATCGGTGAAAAGCGCAGTCACCTCCTGGCGCCAGGCCGCGCGGCCACCGAACTGACCGGATTCGATGCCCTTGCGCACCAGTTCTCTTGGGACGTAGAGCGCGAAGGTGAAGATCGCGTCGCGCGCCCGGTTCATCGCGCCGCCGAGGGTGGAAATCTCGCTCACGTGCGACGACACGTCGATCGGCGTGGTGAAATCCAGGTCCTGCAGCCGGTTGGCACTAGCGGTCAGCTGGTTCAGTCCCTTGGTGATCAGATGCGCAAGCACCAGGGAGGCGAGCACCGCGAGCGCCACGACGGCTGCGGAAATCGCCAATCCCTGCACGAGCGTCCGGTTAGCCTCTGCCATCAGTTCATCGAGCGGCGCGGCCACCACGGCGCGGGTGCCGGAGAGAAGCAGCGCGGATTCGAGCGGCGTCACCATGACGAGATAGGTTCGGTCTCCGACTTCGACGAAGTCGGCCTTGCCGGGCGCTGGCGGATTGAGACGGATGCTCTTGATCAGGGGGTCGCTCTCGGCCTGAACGATCGGGCCATCCTTATCCCGCGCCGCCATGATGCGTCGCATCATCACCCGGTCGGAATGGATGATCGGTTTACCGACGGCATCGAGGATGAAAGAGACCGAGCCCGTCGTCAGCCGCTCGCGGGCGAGGAAATCGGTGATCGTATCGAGGACGACGTCGGCGCCGATGACGATCTGCGGATTGCCGCGATGGGCCTGCGAAATCGTCATACCAAGCGTTTCGGTCGTGGCACTTTCGTAAGGGCCGGTCGAAACCGCAGCCTTTCCGTTCACGGCCGCACGATACCAAGGCCTGGTTCGTGGGTCGAAGCCTGTGGGTGGCACGCGCCGTTCGGAGAATTGCGTACCGTCCTTGTCCAGGAAGAGCACCCGCTGGAGGGGATTGCCGCTTGCATCCTTCTCCATCGAGCGCACGGCAATGGCCGCGCCGCGCGGGGCATCGAGCGCCACGCGCCATGCGACCTGCTTGAGGTCGACCATCTGAAAGAAGGCGCCGTTTGGGTAGCCGACATAGACCCCGTCGATATGCGGCGAACGGGCAATGCCCTCGCGCAGGACTGCCACCTTGTCGTTCATCCGCTCCGGTGGCGGCACGAGGAAGGAGTTGGCAACCGAGGAGACGAGGCTGACGAGCGCGGAGGTATCGCCGGAGAGGACGCCCAGCCGGTCGACCAACCGGTTCATGAAGCCATGCATATTGGCCTCTGCATCCGCGATTGCTGCATTGCGCGAGCGGTTATAGTCAAGCCCGACGAGGATCGTGGAAACGGCGATCAGCATGGCGACCATGACCAGGCTGAACAGTGACCGAAGCGAACTGTTCCAGCCATCGCCTGTTTTGCTTTGTCGAGCGTCGGGCGCCTTGTCTGCCATTACGGGCCTCTGGTCTCGCTCTACCCTACGGTTTGCACAGTCCGGCGACTTTTGCGTGTATCGATGATATGCATGCCGCCGCTGCGTTGAACGCTATATGCAATTCCCATAAAACACGTTAATCGGCGAATGAACGAACCAGCCGAAATCAACTTGAAACCGGTGGATCAGTTGACCGTCACCGGCTTAGAGCGCATCCGCGCCACCGTCTCGCGCTCGGCGCGCTTGCAGCGCATCGGCGGCAGGTCGCGGTCCATCAGGTCCATGTCTTCCAGCACCATGTCGCCCATCTTCTTGAAGGCGCTGTCGAGCGCGCCCGCCCGGTGGGCCGAGCGCAGGAAGCCGGGCAGGCGGCGCACCTTGTGGTCGAGCGGCAGTGGCTCTTCGGGGAAGACGTCGCTGGCCGCAACGATGTGTCCGCTTTCGACGGCCGACATCAGGGCATCGAAATCGACGACGCCGGCGCGGCTGAGCAGGATGAAGGCTGCACCCGGACGCATGCCGGCAAAGGCCTTTGCGCCGAGAAAACCTTCGTTTTCGCTGGTGACCGAGGCGACGACGAAGACGAAATCGCTTTCTGTCAGCACTTTCTCGAGCGTCGCCGGTTCGACGCCGTTTTCCCGGAGGATCGATGCCGGCATCCAGGGATCGAAGACGCGGATCCTGGCGCGGAAGCCCGACAGCACCCGGTTGAGTGCCTTGCCCAGGTCCCCGAAGCCGATGATGCCGATGTCTGCGCCGGATAAGAGCCGGGCCGAGCGATTGCCGTCGCCACCCCAAAGTTCGCGGCCTTCGCGAAAGGCAAGATCCGCATCGACGATGCCGCGCGCGATGTTGAGGGCCATCGCCAGGCCCATTTCCGCAACCGGCTCGGCAAACACCTGGCCGGTCGTGACCACGTGAATGCCACGCTCGAACAGCACCTCGTAGGGCATGTTGTTGATCAGGTTGCTCTCGACATTGAGAAGGGCGCGCAGCTTCGGCAGGCGCGCCAGCGTGGCGTGATCGAGGGGCGGCTGGCCGATGATGTAGCGCGCATGCGACAGCACCTCGTCGCTAAGGCCGGCGATATCCTCCGGGTCGGTTTCGACGATGCGGTAGCGCGCATGCAACTGCTTTAGGGCGTCGTCCGTGAAGATCAGATCGAGCGTGCGCGGTTCCGGCACGCTGATAGCGAGCGGTCTCGTGTCGTTGGGCATTGTTCCTCCTCGGTAGAAGCAGAACGCCTCCACTGTTCCTTGCCTGATTTTCTAGGAACTATTCGGCGGCTTGCCAAGCCGAACCGCTGCAGGCCGTTAGTAGCCGAGCCCGCGTTTCTGTCGGTAGAGCGAAGGCGGCAGGTCGCTGCCCTGGAACACCGGGCCGTCGCCGCGGCGGCAATTGTAGATCGTGTCGTACCGCGGTCCGCCGCGCGCGCTCGATTCGAACGGATAGTCGCGATCGACAAGTGTCTGCTCGCACACCACCTTGTCACCGTTGTCGTTCAGAGGGTCCATCGGGCGCACGCCCGGCAGATCTGTATAATTCTGCGCCAGCGCCGGCATGGTGAAGAGGCCGAGAGCCACGGAAAGGATTGAAAGAGCGAGGGCGGGGCGGCGGGATATCATCAATGCGAGCTTTCAAAGACAGCACCCAGGGGCGAGGCGCCATGAGATGGTTTCGCCAGGGCCGAACTTGCGCTATAGGCGACACCACTTCCGTTTCATCTGGGGATTTTCGATGGCGAATGCAATACGGTTTCACGAAGGCGATATTTCCGCAGCCGATGCCGCCCGCTACCGAGGCGCGATTGCCATCGACACCGAAACGCTTGGCCTCGTCCCCCGCCGAGACCGGCTCTGCGTCGTCCAGCTTTCACCGGGAGACGGAACGGCCGACGTGATCCGGATTGCCGCCGGTCAAAAGGAGGCTCCGAACCTCGTCGCCATGCTCGAAGACCCGGCGCGTCAGAAGATCTTTCATTTCGGCCGTTTCGATATTGCCGTGCTGTTCCACACCTTCGGCGTGACGACGACGCCGGTGTTCTGCACCAAGATCGCCTCCCGCCTGACCCGCACCTATTCGGACCGTCACGGACTGAAGGACAATCTCAAGGAAATGCTCGACGTCGACATTTCCAAGCAGCAGCAGTCCTCCGACTGGGGGGCGGCCGTCCTGTCGCCGGCGCAGCTCGAATATGCTGCGTCGGACGTGCTGTACCTGCATGCGCTGCGCGAAAAGCTGACGGCGCGCCTTTTGCGTGATGGCCGCATGGAGCATGCGGATGCCTGCTTCGCCTTCCTGCCGACCCGCTGCAAGCTCGATCTGCTCGGCTGGGACGAGACCGACATTTTCGCCCACAGCTGAACCGTCAGGGCGTCAGCCAGAGCACGACGCCGTAACGCAGCGCCTTGCCGATCATCACGAACACCAGGAACAGCGCGAACGGCATGCGCAGCAATCCGGCGACCAGCGTCAGCGGATCACCGACAATGGGCAGCCACGATAGCAGCAGCACCGGCTGGCCATAGCGCGCAAACAGCGTCTCCGCCTTTTGCCGCGCCGCCGGCGAAATCGGGAACCAGCGCCGTCCCTCGAAGCGGATCAGAAATCGTCCAAGCACGAAGTTGACGACGGCGCCGAGCACGTTTCCGGCCGTGGCCGCCATGAACAGGGCGACACGGCTCGTTTCACCATGAAGCGCCGCAGCGACGATCGCCGCCTCCGACATGCCGAACAGAAGTGTCGCGGAGAGGAAGGCTGCCGAAAAAACGCCAGCAAGAATGCCGAAATCCAGGATCAGCTCCTGTCCGTGTGGCCGAGATCGCGCTCAGGCTCGATGATGTCGCGGATGCGCTGCTTCAGTTCCTTCGGTCCGGGAAAGCCGCCGTCGCGCTTGCGCTCCCAGATCAGCTCGTCATTGACCCGGATTTCGAAGTTGCCGCCGGTGCCGGGTATCAAGGCCACTTCGCCCAGCGATTGGCCGAAAGTCTGCAGCAGCTCCTGCGCCATCCAGCCGGCGCGCAGGAGCCAGTTGCACTGCGTGCAATAGAGGATGGTGATCCGCGGCTTGTCGTCCATTGCTGATTCCCGGGTGGTTTGCGCGCCGCAACATACTGCATGATCCGGCAAGATCGGAACCGGTCTGCCGAGAAAATTGCGCAGAAGTTTCAAGCGTTACCGTGTTCCCGGACGATCATCCTTCTCACGTTGCGCCGTGACGCCGATCCGACGCAGCCGGTGGTCACGTGTCTCTCACGCAATTGTCAACTGATCTAATCATGTTTTTATCAGTCGCTCCCTTGCAAAGGAAAAGGCGCCCGGCGAGACATTGCTGCATTGCACATATTGTCGCAGCCCCCTCAAAGAGGACTTAACCATGACTGACGCCACCGTTTCGACTTCCCGTCCCCGTGCAATCCTGCCGGCGCTTGAAAAGATCTATCTGCCGCTCGACACCTTTGCCGAAACGCTGCTGCGCGTCCTGTGCGGCGTGCTGCTCGTAACCCACGGCTACGGCAAGATCGTCAATCCCTTCGGCGCTGTCGGCATGGTCGAAAGCCTCGGCTTTTACCCCGGCGTCTTCTGGTCGCCGTTGCTTGCCGCGACCGAGTTCTTCGGCGGCATCCTGATCGCCATCGGCCTCTTCACCCGCCCGGCTTCGTTTGCCGCGATGATCGTGCTGCTCGTTACAGTCTACTTCCATGGCGTCGTGCAGGGAGAAGGCCTCGGCGGTGCCGAGAAGTCCATTCTCTGGGCAGCGATCCTGTTCTTCTTCGCCATTCGCGGCGCCAACAGCCAGTCCGTCGACGCCAAGCTCGGCAAGCAGTTCTGATAGCTTCGGCATCCGAAGAGCGGGGAGGGCGGTCTGAAAGGCCGGCCTCCTCGACGCGTTTTGGGGGAAACGATGTATCCCCCATCGGCGGGCAGGGCGCGCGGCTCAGACCTTCTCGGCTGAAGTCACGCTGCGGATGGTCATCCGGTGAACCTTGCCGGAGCGGTCGTGCCAGTCGATCGACTGGCCGACGGAGAGCCCGATCAGGGCAGCGCCGATCGGCGTCAGCACCGAAATACGCCCGGCTTCGATATCGGCCTCGCCGGGATAGACCAGCGTCACCTGCTTGGCAAAACCGTTGTCGGCTTCGAAGGCGACAGTCGACCCCATCTGCACGCTGTCGGCCGGGAGCTTTGCTGGCGCGGCAATGCGGGCACGCTCGAGCTCCGACAGGAGCGCTTCGGCGACTTCGGGAATGCGATCGAGGGCGGAAGAGGCAAGTGCCGTCAGGCGCTTGTGGTCCTCGGCATTGATGATGATTGCGGGAAGTTTGTTGCGCGCGGTGGTCGCCATGATGATACCTGACATTCTCTGCGACGGGCCATGAGCGCCGTCGTTGCTGTTCTGGGATAATTCTATCGGGAAAAAACTCGGCGCTCGGATCGCGGCCTGGGAACGGGCGTTCTCATTTGCCGACGCGAAATGCTCCCCTGACCCGGAGAGCGCAAGCATCCGGGCTGGGGTCAGGTTCCTGCGATCGGGCACACCCGGAAGCAGCGAAGAGAAGAAATCGCGAGCATCATGATGTCCAGAAGGTCGGAAAGTTCGGCGCAGAAGTCAAGACCCGCTTGCTTTGGGGAACGAGCATCGAGCGCTTGGCCCTCTTGAACCGAGACGCCTGTCGTGATCAATCTTCCGCCGAGACGGCGAAGGAAAGGTCATCATGCGGGTACTGGTGGTGGAAAACATGGCGAAGACCGAACTCGGCCAGGTCGGCACGGCGCTTCGCGAGGTCAAGGCGGAGATCGAGGTTCGCCGCGCCTATGCCGGCGACCCGGTTCCGGATACACCTGACGGCTTCGATGCACTGGTGGTGCTCGGCGGCGAGCAGAGCGCACTCGACGACGCGGCTTTCCCCTACCTGCCGCAGCTTGCAGCTCTGATGCGTCGCTTCGGTGACAGCGAACGTTCCGTGCTTGGCATCTGCCTCGGGAGCCAACTGCTCGCGCGCGCCTACGGCGCAAAGAACCTGCTCGGTGAAGCCAAGGAATTCGGCTGGCACCAGGTGCGCGTGCGCGCCGAAGGGCAGAGCGATCCGGTGCTGGCATCCGTCGGCGAAAGCTTCCCGATTTTCCAGTGGCATGGCGATACCTTCACGCTTCCGGACGAGGCGGTGCACCTTGCCGAAAACGACGTGACGCGACATCAGGCGTTTCGCGTCGGGCGTGCGGCCTATGGAACGCAGTTCCACTTCGAGGCCGATACGGATCTCGTCGAAGACTGGAACCGCACGTTCCCGCAGACCATCAATCGCCTCGATCCGACCTGGTTGGCTGAATACCCTGCCCATGCACGGCGCCACGGCGAAAAAGCCAATGCCGCCGGCCTCGCCTTGGCGCGCGCCTGGGTCGCCACCATCAGGCGCGACGACGCCTCTGTCCCCGCGCCGAGCAACGAGGTGCTGGAGGAGGCCTGCTGATGGACGAAGGGATGGGTGGTGGCTGTTTCTGCGGACGCATCCGCTACCGGCTGAAACGCAAGCCGATGTTCGTCAATTGTTGCCATTGCACCGATTGCCAGCGCCAGGTCGGAAGCGCCTTCGTGGTCAACGGCGTCATCGAACGGGAGAACATCGAGCTGACGGCGGGCGAACCCATCATCGTGACGCTGCCGACCGGGAGCGGCCGTCCGCACGACGTCTACCGCTGCGCCGAATGCCAGACGGCGCTCTGGAGCGATTACGGCCGGCGCGGTTGGCTCGCCTTCCTGCGCATCGCAAGCCTCGATCGCCCGTCGGATTTTCCGCCGGATGCCCATATCTTTACCCGCTCGAAGGTCTCCTGGCTGTCGCTTGAGGGCGGTGCCCCGGCCTTCGAGATCTATTACGACATGAAGACCATGTGGCCGGCCGAAAGCCTGGCGCGGCGTGAAGCCGCCGAAGCAAAGGCGAAGGCGTGAGCGGCAGCGAGCGTGAAAAAATGGCGGCGGGCGATTGGTACTGCTGCCTCGACCCCGAGCTTGAGCACTTGCGCCAGCGCGCGCGGGCCGCCGTGCACCAGCACAACACCATGGCGCCCGACGCGAGGGGCGCGATGGCGCCGGAGCTGAGGGGGCTGCTTGCAAGCGTTGCCGATGACGTCTTCATCGAGGCACCGTTTCACTGCTCCTACGGCATCAATATTTCGCTCGGGCCCCGCGTCTATCTCAATGCCGGCTGCACCATGCTCGACAGCGGTCGCATTTCTATCGGCGAGGGCTCGATGCTCGGCCCGGCGGTGCAGATCTATTGTGCCGAGCATCACAAGGACGTGCCGCTCAGGAGCCGCGGCATCGAGATTGCAAGACCCGTCGTGATCGGCAAGGACGTCTGGATCGGTGGCGGTGCCATCATCCTCGGCGGTGTGACCATCGGCGACGGCGCCATCGTCGGGGCCGGATCTGTGGTCACGAAAGACGTGCCGGCCGGCGCGACCGTCGTCGGCAGCCCGGCGCGGATTCTGGCGCGATCCGACGCGCGATAATTCAACAGGGAGATTTTTAGTGGTCGACGAGACAACAACGATCAAGGTGCGCCCGGCAACCCCTACCGACGTGCCTGAACTCTGCGCCTTCCTCAACGAGATCATTCGGATCGGTGGCACCACCGCCAACGAGACGCCGTTCACGCCCGAAAGCTTTACCGCGCATTACCTCGCTGGCCCGGGCTTCGTCAGTTGCTTCGTCGCCGAGGATGCTGACGGCCGCCCGTGCGCCTTCCAGGCGCTGGAGCGCTACGACGGATTGCCGGAAGGATGGGCCGATATCGGCACATTCTCCCGGCCTGACGCCAAGGTGCGCGGCGCCGGATCGGCGCTGTTTGCAGCAACGAGGGACAATGCCCGTGCGTTGAGTCTGAAAGCGATCAACGCCACCATCCGCGCCGACAACACGGGCGGTCTCGCCTATTACGCCAAGATGGGCTTCGTCGACTACAAGGTGGACAAGGCCGTCCCGCTCAAGAGCGGTCTCCCGGTCGACCGCATCTCGAAGCGGTATTTGCTCGCGCAGGGGTGAGGCGAACACCTTCGGGTCAGCCCGATCGCAGTGGCGAGCGCGCAGCCACGATCGTCCAACAAAAACGGGCGGCCAAAAGGCCGCCCGACTTGTATTCGGTATCCTGAACGAAGCGGACAGTCGAACCGCCTATTCGTCGCCCATCTTGAGCGCGGCGATGAAGGCTTCCTGCGGGATCTCCACCTTGCCGAACTGGCGCATGCGCTTCTTGCCGGCCTTCTGCTTTTCCAGCAGTTTGCGCTTGCGGGTGGCGTCGCCGCCGTAGCACTTGGCCGTCACGTCCTTGCGGAGCGCCGAGATGGTTTCGCGGGCAATCACGTTGCCGCCGATTGCCGCCTGGATCGGGATCTTGAACATGTGCTTCGGGATCAGCTCCTTGAGCTTCTCGCACATTTCACGACCGCGCTTTTCAGCCGCCATGCGGTGGACCATCATCGACAGCGCGTCGACCGGCTCGCCGTTCACGAGGATCGACATCTTCACCAGGTTGCCTTCCTTGTGGTCGGTGATCTGGTAGTCGAACGAGGCGTAGCCCTTGGAGATCGACTTAAGACGGTCGTAGAAGTCGAACACGACTTCGTTGAGCGGCAGGTCGTAGGTCAGCATCGCGCGGGTGCCGACATAGGTCAACTCGATCTGGATGCCGCGCCGGTCCTGGCAGAGCTTCAGGATGCCGCCGAGATAGTCGTCGGGCGTCAGGATCGTTGCGCGGATCCACGGCTCGTGGATCTCGGCGATCTTGACGACGTCGGGCATGTCGGCCGGGTTGTGCAGTTCGCGCTCGGTGCCGTCGGTCATGAACAGCTTGTAGACGACCGAAGGTGCCGTCGCGATCAGGTCGAGGTCGAACTCGCGCTCCAGGCGTTCCTGGATGATTTCGAGGTGCAGGAGGCCGAGGAAGCCGCAGCGGAAGCCGAAGCCGAGGGCCGCGGACGATTCCATTTCGAACGAGAACGACGCGTCGTTGAGGCGCAGCTTGCCCATCGCCGAGCGCAGGTCTTCGAAATCGGCAGCGTCAACCGGGAAGAGGCCGCAGAACACCACCGGCTGCGCCGGCTTGAAGCCCGGCAGGGCCTTGGCGGTCGGGCGCTTGTCCTCGGTGATGGTATCGCCGACGCGGGTGTCGGCCACTTCCTTGATTGAGGCGGTGATGAAGCCGATTTCGCCGGGTCCAAGCGCATCCATCGCCACCATCTTCGGCGTCAGCACACCGATGCGTTCGACGGAGTACTTGGCGTCGGTGCCCATCATGCGGATGGTCATGCCCTTCTTGAGCGTGCCATCGATAATGCGCACGAGAACCATGACGCCGAGATAGGTGTCGTACCAGCTGTCGACGAGCAGCGCCTTCAAGGGTGCGGTTTCGCCGCCTTCGCTCTTCGGCGCCGGCAGCTTGGTGACGATCGCTTCCAGAACATCGGGAATGCCGAGGCCGGTCTTCGCCGAGATCAGCACGGCGTCCGATGCGTCGATGCCGATCACTTCCTCGATCTGTTCCTTGATCCGCTCCGGTTCGGCGGCGGGAAGGTCGATCTTGTTGAGCACGGTGACGAGCTCGTGGTTGTTGTCGATCGCCTGGTAGACGTTGGCGAGCGTCTGGGCTTCCACGCCCTGCGACGCATCGACGACCAGCAGCGAACCTTCACAGGCCGACAGCGAGCGCGAGACTTCATAGGCGAAGTCGACGTGGCCGGGCGTGTCGATGAGGTTCAGCACGTAGGTCTCGCCGTCATTGGCCTTGTAGTGCAGACGCACGGTCTGGGCCTTGATGGTGATGCCGCGCTCGCGCTCGATATCCATGCTGTCGAGCACCTGCTCGGACATTTCCCGCTCGGCAAGACCGCCGGTCGACTGGATCAGTCGGTCGGCCAGCGTCGATTTGCCGTGGTCGATATGGGCCACGATCGAGAAGTTACGGATATGCGACAGGGGCGTCTTGGAAGATGTTGTGCTCATGGGCCGCATATAGCAGTGCCTTCAAGCCGCGCAAAGCGGGAAATGAAGGCTTCGTTCACTATAAATCGCAAGGCTTGCGCGCCTATTCGGCTCTGGCCTCGGCGTCGATCAGCGCGCCGGCATTCGGGATCTGCGCGCTCTTCAGTTCGAAGGTCTCGCGTTCGCCTGCCGGCACCTCGTCGCGCTTCCTCAATCGCATGAGCACGAACAGCGCGTAGAGGGCCGCAACGATCATCGCCGCATAGATGAAGGTGCGTGGCCCGAACACCGGCGTCAGCACCGTTACCAGCATCGGCACCAGGGTTGCGGCCACCGACCAGGCGACGAGCATGGTGCTTGCCAGCGGCACGAAATCCGCTGGATCTGTGCGGTCGTTGGCATGTGCGTTGGCTATCGAATAGACGGTCTCGACCGCGCCGGCGAAAAGCGCAAAGACCACCATCAGCAGCAGAAGATTGCCGAAGGTGGCGGAAAGCGCGAAGAAGCCGGCGATAACGATGATGAGGCAGGTGGCGATCAGCACGAGCCGGCGGTCGATCCGGTCCGAAAGCGTGCCCATCGGGTACTGGATGGCGATCAGCCCGAGCTGCATCACGAACATCAGGTTGGCGACGTCGCCTTGGCTCACCTGGTTGTCCGCCGCGTAGATCGGCGTGAAGCCCTGCACCACCATCGACAGGCCGCCGGCGGCAAGCACGCCGATGAAGGCGACGGGCGAGGCGCGCCAGACCATCGGGATGTCGATGCTGACCTTGGCCGGCGCCGGCGGAGTCGGCAGGCGGGTGAGCCCGATCGGCAGGATCGCAAGGGCGGTGAAGAAGATGGTGATCAGCGGCGGCAGGTTTCCGTCGACCGGAATCTGCCCGAACAGCCACGCGCCGGTGCCGAGCCCGATCACATAGGCCATGTAGAACATCGCCATCGCCCTGCCGCGCCAGCGGTTGTCGCTCGCGTGGTTAAGCCAGCTCTGGCTGATGATGAAGTTGGTGTTGCCGGCAGCGCCGTAAAGCCCGCGGGCGAGCACCCAGAGGATCGGGTGCATGCCGAGGCTGATGGTCAGCGCCGAGAGGATGACGAGCGCCATCGAGCAGGAGAACGCCCGTGCATGGCCGACACGGCGGATCATCGGCCCGGCGATGACGCAGCCGACAAGCCCGCCAAAGGCAATCATGGTGACAGCCGCACCCGGAACCCAATCCGGCGCATCGGACCGGGTGAGCATGAAAGGCACATAGGCGAGCATCATGCCGTTGCCGATCGCCACGGATGTCATCGACGTCACGATGCTGGCGATCGAGGTCAGCGAGGAGGGCTGCTTGTCCATGTCTTGCCGTTCCGTTTCGTCAGTCCTGGCGGCCGGTTATGTGAGGTCCGCCTAAATTATTGAGGTGGAACGTCTTTTCGCTCCGCATGCCCGTTGCGGACGTTAGCGCAAAGCACCCCGCCGCGATGTCGCCAAAGCGGCATCTGCCGCCTTTATTTTCAGATCGTAATGGTCTTGACTCCATTATATGAGAAATGCAATCTCAAATAATGGAAATCACCGGCGATCCACTCGAGCACGCCATCGGCGAACGTGTCCGTTCGCTCAGGGCCGAGCTGAACCTGACGCTCGATGATCTGGCGACGCGGTCGGGCGTCAGCCGGGCGATGATCTCGCGCATCGAGCGCGGCGAGGTCAGCCCGACGGCACAATTGCTGGCAAAGCTCTGCAGTGCGCTGTCGACCACGCTCTCGGCACTCTTTGCCTTTGAGGTCGAGCAGGCTTCGCCGGTTGCGCGGCGCGCCGACCAGAGACTTTGGCGCGATCCGGAATCCGGCTATCTGCGCCGCTCGATCTCGCCCAATGGCGTCGGCTCGCCGGTCGATATCGTCGAGGTCGAGTTTCCGCCGGGCGCGCGCGTCGTGTTCGAGCGGCAACCGGCCGACCGCGGCATCACCCAGCATCTCTGGCTTTTCTCCGGTCGGCTCGAGCTGACGATGGAATCCGGGCCATATGTGCTCGATGCAGGCGACTGCCTGTTCATGGGGCTCGAACAGGCACACGTCTTTCACAATCCCCATGATGAGCCGGCTCACTATGCCGTCATCCTTAGCCGAACCAGGACCTGACCATGCCCGACATCACCATCCGTCTTCTCAGCGAAACCGAGGCCCGTTCCGCCGTGCCGGCCCTTGCCGAGGTGTTGTCCGATTGCGTCGAGGGCGGGGCATCGGTCGGTTTCATGCAGCCCTATCCGCCGGAGGCGGCCATGGCCTACTGGCAGGGGGTTGCCGATGCGGTTGCCGCCGAGGAAACGCTGCTGATGGTCGCCGAAGACGAAGGGCGGATCGTTGGCACTGTCCAGGTCGGCGTGGCGCAGATGCCCAACCAGCCGCATCGCGGCGACCTGAAGAAGCTGCTCGTCCATCGCGCCGCCCGCGGCAAGGGTGTCGCCCGGCTGTTGATGCAGGCCGTCGAACAGGAGGCGGCTCTGCGCGGCAAGACACTGCTGGTGCTCGATACGGCCACCGGTAGCGAGGCCGAAGCGATCTATCCACGTCTCGGCTGGGAGCGCGTCGGCGTCATCCCAGATTACGCCATGTGGCCGGAAGGCGGCCTCTGCGCCACGACACTCTTTTACAAGCGCATTGCGGCTTAGGGGCGCGCTGCGCGATTGCCCCTCACCCTAGCCCTCTCCCTGCAAGCGGGGAGAAGGGACGCGAATTGGTCGCTAATGTCTCATTTGGCGCGCCTGTCATTCAGAAAAAGACTGAGAGTTGAGCTTGCGGCCGAGCGCCCGCGGGTCGCATCCTTCTCCCCGCTTGCGGGGAGAAGGTGGCCGGCCGGCCGGATGAGGGGCACCGGACACTCCGGCACCTGGACGGGGGGCGTCAAGGTTGCCAAGCCCGCACGCTCGGGTAGTTTAGCGCCCTTCGTTGCTGACTTCAGGACCCTCCCCATGCGCATCTTCTTCTCCGAGGACCACAAGCTCCGAGACGCCAGGACCGAACTGTTCGGCGGGGAACTCGTGTCGCCTTTCGAGGCGCCGTTTCGGGCCGAATGGATCCTGGCGGCGGTGAAGGAAGCGGGCTTCCATGACGTTGTCGCGCCTGCGCGCCACGGGCTGGAAACGGCCGGCAAGTTGCACGCAGCCGACTATCTCGACTTTCTCGAAACCGCCTGGTCGCGCTGGGTCGCCGACGGCTATCGCGGTGAGGCGATCCCGACCAGCTTTCCCGCCCGCCGCATGCGCCAGCATCCGCCCAAGGATATCGACGGCGCGCTCGGCTATTACGCCTTCGCCGCGGAAACATCGATCACCGAAGGCACCTATGCGGCCGCGCGCGCGGCGATGGACTGCGGGCTTTCGGCGGCCGAGCATGTCAACGCCGGCGCGAGCGCCGCTTTCGCCCTTTGCCGCCCGCCCGGCCATCACGCGGCGATCGATCTCTACGGCGGCTATTCTTTCATCAACAACGCCGCCTGCGCCGCGCAGCGTCTGCTCGATCTCGGTGCCGCCAAAGTCGCGGTACTCGATGTCGACTTCCACCACGGCAACGGCACGCAGGACATTTTTTATCAGCGCGGCGACGTCTATTTCGCCTCGCTGCATGGCGATCCGGTCGACGCCTTCCCATACTTTCTCGGCTTTGCCGACGAGGAGGGCACAGGCGCAGGGCTCGGCTCCACGAAGAACTACCCGCTGCCGCGCGGTACCGAATTTGCCGCCTGGTCGGCGGCGATGGACGATGCCCTTCGCCGCATCGCAGCCTTCGGCGCCGAAGCACTGGTGGTTTCGCTCGGCGTCGACACGTTCGAGCGCGATCCGATTTCAACGTTCAAGCTGAAGTCTGAGGACTATCTTGTCATGGGCGAGCGGCTGAAGAAGGCGGGCCTGCCTGTTGTCGTCTGCATGGAGGGCGGTTATGGCGTGCCGGAAATCGGGCTCAACGTTGCCAATGTGCTGAAGGGCATTGCCTCCTAGGCTTCTCCTGCCGTCCGGCGGAAAAGCAGATTTTTCCACGATCCCTGTTGACCTCAACTTTGCTTGAGGTCGTACGCATGCTTCTTCCCGAAGGCGAATGGTCGTCGGCGGGGCTTGAAGAGACACGTGAGGGAGAATTTCATGAGCAGCAGCACACAGGCTGACATCATCGCGCCGCTGTATCGTATCAACAAGTTTGCTGTGCCGACTGCGGCGCGCGCTGAGTTTGTGGACCTGGTGGAACGGACGCTTGCGGTCATTCGCAGCCAGGAAGGCTACGTCAAGGACCTGTTCCTCGAGCAGCATGCGGGCCCCGGAAGGTTCAACTTCTGCACCATGATCGAATTCGAAAGCGAAGCCTTCGCGCCGAAGGTCGCGGCAGCGATCGCCGACTTCGACAAAAGCCTCGGTGTCGATCGTACGGCACTGATGGCAAAACTCGGGGTCGAGACCGATTCCGCCAGCTACAAGAGCTTCGAGGCAGCCTGACCCATCCCGCCGCTCCGGCCTCTCCGCCGGACCGGCGACCGGCGCGTCGATCGTGACGCGCCAGGCTCGCATGCAGACTGGCGGGCTTCAGGAAACGAAGAAAGTGGACAGGCCCTGGCCGGCAGCAAAGGCCATGTAGGCGAGCACGGTGAAATAGATCGTGGTCGCGATCAGGAACAGATAGCCACCGGCGACCATCAACCCGTCGCGCTGGATGATGCCGAGCGACAGGAGCAGGATCGCAATGCCCGGCAGCGTGTTCGACAGCGGAATGAGGCCGAGCGGAAACATCAGGAGCACGCCACCGGCCATGATCATCAGGCCGTTGAAGCGGTTCATCAGCGCCCCTTGGGTCAGGAAGCCGAAGCGCGGCCGTACGAAACGGTCGAGCTTGGAGACCAGTGCTGCGCCCTTCTGAAGCGTCGGCACCAGCTTTTCCGTCTCGATCTGCCGGTCGAGGATGCGCTGTGGCATCCAGGGCAAGCGATTGAGCGTGATCGAAATCGAGATCAGGATGATGGCGGCGCCGAAGACGGTGCTGACGCCGGGAATGGAAACCGGCAGCAGAAACGGCAGTGTCAGCAGTGCGCACAACAGCAGAAAGCCCTGTTCGCCGATCCCGGTCATCAGGTCGCGAAGCGTGATCGTATTGCCGCGGATGGAGCCGATCATGCCGTTCAGCGTGTCGCTGAGACTGCGTTGCGTGTCGCCAAACTCGATTGCCATCAGATCGTCCGCCTCGATTTTTTCCGAACGCGCTTGTTATCAAGAGCGTGTGAAGGATCGGTTAGTGTCCGGCCGTTTCGTGACTTCGTTGCGGCCGATGCGCCATTTGTCGTCAAACCATGGCATCAGTGGGACGCCTCTTCATCTTCCTGCCGCAATCGCTAGTATGAAGCACTTTAGAGCACGAATGGGGACCATTGATTCTATGATCAAGAAATGCGCCATACTGGCTGTTGCGGCCATCTATCTCTCGGGATGCACGACCACCGATCCCTATACGGGTGAGCAGAAGATGTCGAACACGGCTGGTGGCGCGCTGATCGGCGCGGGCCTTGGTGCTGCGACCGGCCTTCTCGTCGGCGGCAGTGCAGCGGGACGACGCGACGCCGCGCTCGTCGGCGCCGGCATCGGCGCGCTCGGTGGCGGCCTCGTCGGCAATTACATGGACAGTCAGGAATCGGAACTGCGCGCACAGCTGCAGGGCACCGGCGTTTCCGTTACCCGTGCCGGTGACCGCATCATCTTGAACATGCCGTCGAACATCACGTTTGCCACCGACCGCGACCAGGTGATCCCTGCCTTCTACGACACGCTGAACTCGGTAGCGATCGTGCTGCGCAAATTCAACAAGACGCTGATCGACGTCGATGGCCATACCGATTCGACCGGCAGCGCCTCGCACAACCAAGGCCTCTCCGAGCGCCGCGCCGCCTCCGTTGCCAACTATCTGGCAAGCCAGGGCGTCGACCAGCGCCGCATGGCCACCATGGGCTTCGGCGCGGATCGGCCCGTTGCCTCCAACGGCAGCGAAGCCGGCCGGGCGCAGAACCGCCGCGTCGAAATCTCGATCGCGCCGATCAAGCAGGGCTGATCGGGTCTTTTCAACACCTGGATATCGAAGGGCTGCACCGTCATCGGTGTGGCCCTTTGTCATTTGTGATGCGCTGCGGCTTCCGGATAACGGCGCCTCGAAAACAAGGTCCAAAAGGAGTGGGTTCGGTCCGCTATCCCGCGACTTCCCCTGGGGCGTTTCCGGTTTAGTCGAAACCGCGGAAGCGCTCTGACGCCTTGTCTTTACGCATTAACTGACGGAAAACCGCTTCGCATTTTTCCTGCAAATGCTTCAGAAACGATAGCGCAGCAAGCGGCCCATCCGGTTCAGCAGTGGGATGATGCTGAAGACCTGGATGGCGATGCGCGCGCCCGGCGACATCCTGTCGATCTGGGCCGGATCGTAGTTCGTGACCTCTTCCAATAGCGAAAGCCCGGGAACGCGCCGCTCCAGCCCGCGCGGGTCGTCGATGCCCCAGCGCAACTCTGCTCCGGTCGCGCGGATGGCAGGGTTGAAGCGTAGCAGGTGAATGCCGAGATGGCTGTAGGCGTCGAAGGCGATCTCGCCGGAAGGCAGATGCGTGCAAAGGCGCAGCAGCAGGTCGTGGACGTCCGTCTCTGCGATGTAGGGCAACACACCTTCGGCGATGACGATGGCAGGCCTGTCGTCCGGTATCTGTGCCATGAGCGCCGGGTCTGTTATCGATGCGCCGATTGCAGCATAGCCGCTGCGATCCGGGTAAAGTCTGCGGCGGAGTTCGATGACATCGGGGAAGTCCACGTCGAACCAGCGCACTTCGGCTGGTGGATCTAGACGAAAGATGCGCGTGTCGAGGCCGCAGCCGAGATGCAGAACGGTCGCATCGGGGTGCCGGTCGATGAAGGCTCGGGTCCAGCGGTCGAGCATGTAGGCGCGCATGGCGATGCCGACTGCCATGTCATGGCCGACATCGAGATGCCCGGTGCCCTGGCCGAACCGCCGCATGGCATCGGCGGCAAAGTGGTCGTGCAGCAGGGAATCGGCAAGCTGGCTTTCCGCAGCTTTTGCGCGCAGCGTGATCAACAGCGTCTCGCGCACGCCGGTCAGGCCGATGCCGTCGCCCATGACTGCCTCCTCTGCCGAACCTCCGCGACGTCAGGCCTTGCCGGGCCTGTCAGGCTCCGGCCTTTGCACTGCGCGCCCGCCGAACACGCCTTGCCGTCAGGATCGCCAGCGCCGGCGCCAGCGCGAACAGCCAGAAGAGCCATTGCGTCGCGCGCGCGATCCCATCGGAGCTGCTCGCTTCGATGCCCGCCAGGTTGGCGGTCAAACCGGCAAGCGCGGCACCAAGCGCGGCGGCGAAAAGCTGCACGGTGGTGATCGAGCTCGATGCCTTCTCCTCCTCGCCCTTGGGCGCCAGTTCGTAGACGGCCGTGACGATATGCGGCCAGGCGAAGCCCATACCAAACCCGACGGCCATGATACCGGCCGACAGCGGCGCGGCGATTGCGGCAAAGCCGAAGCCCGCCATCGGCATGAACACGGCGATCAATGCCAGGCCGGCAAAGCCGAAGCCCGGGCCGGCGAAGATCGTGCGTTGCGCCCGGTCGCCATGCCAATGCGCGCTCGTCATCGACCCGGCGGTCCAGCCGATCGACATCAGCGCGGCGATGTAGCCGGCAACCAGTGGCGACAGCCCATGCAATTCCTGCAGAAGATACGGTACGTAGATCTCGGGCTGCATGCCGATCATCAAGAGCGTGATCGTAGCATAAAGTGCTGCCAGCGGGGAGGTTATGGTGAAGCTGCCGGTCGGCAGGAGCTTGCCGACAGCCCGGCGTTCGACGAAGAGAAGCACGGCGAACGTCAGGATGGCTATGCCGACCGAAGCGAGCTGTTGAACGGATGTCGACAGCGTGCTGGCGATCGACAGCGCAAGGACGACGCCGATGAGGAGCAGGAGTTGCAGCACCGGCAACGGGGTGCGGTTGCCTTCAGACGAAGCGTTGCGCGGCAACGTCCAGAAGGCCAGCGCCGCCAGAAGTGCGGTCAACGGCAGCAGCGACCAGAAGGCCGCGCGCCAGGTGGCGAATTCCGCAAACATGCCGCCGACGGCCGGGCCGATGAGGGTTGCCGTGCCCCAGGTGGCCGAGATCAGGCCGATGGCGCGGGTCCAGAGCGCAGGCGCGAACACCAGACGGATGACGCCGTAGGCGAGCGCATAGAGCAGGCCGCCGCCAAAGCCCTGGATCGCACGGCCGCCTAGCAGCACCAGCATATCGGGGGCGGAGGCGCAGAGCAGCGTACCGAGCCCGAAGACGAGCGCGCCGACCGCATAGGCTGAGCCGGCGCCGACGGCAGCAAGCAGCCGGGCGGAGAGGGCGGCGCCGAGGATCGACGCGGCGACGAAGACGGTCGTGCTCCAGGCATAATATTCGAGCCCGCCGATCTCGCGCACGATCGACGGCATGATGGTGGTGACGACATAGATGTTGAGCGCGTGCAGCGCCACGCCGCCGCTCAGCACCAGGGAATGAATGGCGTTTTCGCCCGACAGCAGCGCGAGCCAACCGGTATCGGCCTTGTCAGTGGATTCAGATGTCTTGTCGAGCATGTGTCTGCGCCTTTCCTATTCGTCACGACGGCCGGGTGGCGAACGCGTCGCGCATCGCGTTGCTGCGCGCGCGTCGGCCTAATTCCGTCGGTATCGGTGGAGCGTTCCCCGACCAAAAACGGGGTCTTGCAGCCGCTCCATCTTTTTGTTTTTTTGCATTTCCTGGCTGAAAACCGCTTCGCACTTTTCCTGGAAATGCTTTGAGTCAATGGACCGCGGCGTCACCAAGATGGGTGAGCTTGTCCGGATTGCGAACGATGAAGATATCGTTGACGTTTCCGTCGCCGTCATAGCCGAAGGAAACGCTGGCGGCGATATCATTTTCGCTCTCGCCCCGGAGCACAATGCCGCGCCCGCCGTTGATCTCGGCCACGTCCCAGACATAGTGCGCCCAGTATTCGGTGAGCCGGTCGGCGATGAAGGCCATCACGGTTTCCTTGCCCGAAAGTACGCCGAGCACCGTCGCCACCTTGCCGCCGCCATCTGCCGTCAGGCGCACGTCGGCAGACAAGAGGCTCGAAAGCCCGGCGATGTTGCCGCCGTGGATTGCCGACAGCAGTTCGTCCTGGCGCTCGCGCGGTGTCTGGTGGCGGTTCTTTTCGATGCCGATATTGGTCTTGGCGCGCGACACCAGCTTGCGGGCGGCGGCCTCCTGCATGTGGAGCGTTTCGGCGACCTCGTCATAGGGCTGGCCGAAGATTTCGTGCAGCAGATAGGCGGCACGCTCCTTCGGCGTCAGCCGCTCCAGCATCAGGAGGAAGGCGGTGGTGAGCGACGAGGTCAGCGCCAGTTTCTCCTCGGCGTTGTCGTCGCTTGCCGTGTGGATCGGCTCGGGCAGCCAGGCGCCGACATAGTCGACGCGCTTGCGATGGGCGGCCTTCAACAGGTCGAGGCAGCGGCGGGTGCAGGCGGTCGTCAGCCACGCGGCCGGTGTTTCGATTGCTTCGTGGTCGGCTTCCTGCCACTTGACAAACGTGTCCTGCACCGCGTCTTCCGCGTCCGCCCGCGAGCCGAGGATCCGGTAGGCGAGGCCGAGAAGGCGGGGACGGGCCGCCTCGAAGATATCGATGCTGTTCATGCCATTCATCTCTGGGCCTCGGATACGGTTCAGACGGCCAATGGCCGCGATCGTTGCGTACGACCACCTGACGATCGGCCATGCGCAGCTGTGACGCCGTCTTGAAATTTTTCTCAGATCTTTGGCGGGTATATGTGCTCTTCGCCGCGGAAGTCGGTGACGGTGTAACATCCGCCGCCCTCTGCCGCGATCGACGCGGCGCTGATCACGGCCTTGCCATGGCCGCCGGGAATGTCGAGGATATAGGCAGGTTGGCAGAGGCCGGAGACCCGGCCGCGCAGCGACGCGACCAGCGCCTGGCCCTCCTCGATCGACAGCCGGAAATGGCTGGTGCCGGGCGCCAGATCCGGATGGTGCAGATAATAGGGCTTGATCCGGGTTTCGACGAAGGCGCGCATCAGGCTGGCCAATACATCCGCATCGTCATTGACGCCCTTCAAGAGAACCGATTGGCTGACCATGACGATGCCGGCGTCGATCAAGCGGGCCGAGGCGTCCCGGGCGTCCTGCGTCAGTTCACGCGGATGGTTGGCGTGCAGCGCCACATAGGTTGCCTTGCCGCCCGCCTTCAGCGCTGCAATCAGATCGGCATTGACGCGTTCCGGCTCCACCACCGGGACGCGGGTGTGAAAGCGGACGATCTTGACGTGGGCGATGGGCTTCAGCCGCTCCATGATTTCGCCAAGCCGGCGCGGCGACAGCACCAGCGGGTCGCCACCGGTGAGGATGACTTCCCAGATCTCCTCATGCGCGGCGATATAGGCGATCGCCGCGTCGAGCTCTGTTGGTGTCAGTGTGCCCAGCCCCTGCGGTCCGACCATTTCGCGGCGGAAGCAGAAGCGGCAATAGACCGGGCAGACATGCACGGCCTTCAGAAGCACGCGGTCGGGATAGCGGTGGACGATGCCGGTGACGGGACTATGCGCCTTGTCGCCGATCGGGTCCTCGCGCTCTTCAGGCAGCAGTGTCAGCTCGGCCGCATCGGGCACGAACTGGCGGGCGATCGGATCGTTCGGGTCGTTGCGGTCGATCAGCCTGGCGATCGCAGGGCTGATGGCGACCGCATAGCGCTCGGCCACACGCGAAACGGCGCCGTGCTGCGACGGTTCGACAAGGCCGGCGTCGACGAGATCTTCGGCCGTCTTGATCGGGCGGTGAACGTTCATGATGCCGTCTCCGCCACCGGTGCCCAGAGCACCTGGTCGATGCGCGTCGCACCCGTCGCCAGCATCACCAGCCGGTCGAAGCCGAGCGCGATGCCGCTGGCTTCGGGCATGATGGCGAGCGCTGCCAGAAAGTCCTCGTCGATCGGATAGGTCTCGCCGTAGACACGGGCCTTTTCCGCCATTTCCATCTCGAACCGACGGCGCTGCTCGGATGCGTCGGTCAGTTCGCCGAACGCATTGGCGAGTTCGACGCCGCAGGCATAGAGCTCGAAGCGTTCGGCGACGCGGTGGTCGCGCGCGGTCGGCCGGGCAAGGGCCGCTTCTGCAACCGGATATTCATAGAGGATCGTGGCGCGACCAAAGCCGAGATGCGGTTCGACTTTTTCGACAAGCACGCGGCTGAAGAGATCCGCCCAGGTGTCGTCGACGGCAACCCGCAGGCCCGCCGTTATCATGGCGGCGGCAAGCGTTTCGCGGTCGGTTTCACCATCGGGCGCGATGGAGGCGATGAGGTCGATGCCCGCAAAGCGCTCGAAGGCTTCGGCCACCGCCAGCCGTTCCGGCGCGGCGAAGGGGTCTGAGGTGCGGCCCTGGAAGGTGAACTGGCGCACACCGGTCGTCTCAGCCGCGAGCGCCAGTATCTCCGCACAGTCGCGCATCAGCGTCTCGTAGGTCTCACCCGCGCGGTACCATTCGAGCATGGTGAACTCAGGATGGTGCAACGGCCCGCGTTCGCGGTTGCGGTAGACATGGGCAAAGCAGGCGATGCGTTTCTCGCCGGCGGCGACAAGCTTCTTGCAGGCAAATTCGGGCGACGTGTGCAGATAGAGCGGATGGGCAGAGCCGTCGTGGTTGAGCGCCTGGGTGGCAAAGGCGTGCAGATGCGCCTCGTTGCCGGGCGAAACCTGCAGCGTCGCGGTATCGACTTCGATGAAGTCGCGCTCGTCGAAGAACCGGCGCAAAGCCGACTGGATCCGGTTGCGCCCGAGAAGAAACGGACGCCGGTCGGCATGGACATCAGGCGTCCACCAGGGTGAGGCATGCGACATCGTCGTTCGGTCCAGGCTTTCTTCGCGCCCCAGGGCTTTCTTCGCGCCAATGCCGGCGCAGGCTGGCTATTTGCACGAAATTAGGGTAGTGGCGGCGCGATATCATATTTTCGCGTCTTTCGGGGCCGGCTTTCCCGGCGCGCCGTGTCGCGCATACCTCTGTTACAAGGAAGACTAATGGTCAAGGTCATCGCTTCATCTGTCCGCAAGGGCAACGTTCTCGACGTTGACGGCAAGCTCTACGTCGTTCTTACCGCGCAGAACTTCCATCCGGGCAAGGGCACGCCGGTCACCCAGGTCGACATGCGTCGTATTTCCGACGGCGTGAAGGTCTCCGAGCGCTACCGCACGACCGAGCAGGTCGAGCGCGCCTTCGTCGAAGACCGCGAGCACACCTTCCTTTATGAAGATGGCGAAGGCTTCCACTTCATGAACCCGGAAAGCTACGACCAGCTGGTCATGACCACCGACGATATCGGCGACCTCAAGGCCTACCTGCAGGAAGGCATGGCCTGCATTCTTTCGATCCACGAAGGCCTGGCGATCGCCATCGACCTGCCGCGCCACGTGACGCTCGAAATCACCGAGACCGAGCCGGTCGTCAAGGGCCAGACGGCATCGTCGTCCTACAAGCCGGCTGTTCTTTCGAACGGTGTTCGCACACTCGTTCCGCCGCATATCCAGGCCGGCACCCGCGTCGTCATCGCGACCGAAGACGGCTCCTATGTGGAGCGCGCCAAGGACTGACACGGGTCCGAGGATCGGCACGATCGAATGATCGCATGAAACGGGGACGGCAGGTTTTACCTGCCGTCCCCGTCGTCGTTTCTACGGCATGGCTACGTCGACCCTTGACGGTTCGAAGGGAGAGCGAGGCGTCAAGTGCCATGCGCACGGCGTCCTTGCGCGGTCATTGGAGGTGCGAGGCCGCAGTACCTAGAAGCTGCGACAGCAGCTGAATAAGCAACCCCAAATTTAGGGGAAGCATTTCGAAAAACGGGTGCTAGGATGCCGACGCTACGACGTTTCTGTCACGAGAGGATCCGCATGTTTCCATTGTCGCACATGATGAAGTCGTTCATTCGCAAGGGTCGCCTGACGGTGATCGACGCCGATGGCAAGAGGCATGTTTTCTCCGGTGAACCCGGACCAGCGGTGACGATGCGGCTCACCGACAAGAAGCTCTATCGCAGCCTCGTCTTCAATGCGGAACTGGCTGCCGGCGAGGCCTACATGGACGGCACCATGCGCTTCGAGGAAGGCTCGACGCTCAAGGATTTCCTGACGCTGTTTTCGATCAACCGTCTGTCGCTCGGCTCCTACCCGATCCAGAAGGTGCTGCGCGCGATCAAGATGCGCTTCCGCAAGCGCCAGCAGGCCAATCCCAAGGGCAAGGCGCAGGAGAACGTTGCCCATCACTACGACCTTGGCAACGACTTCTACAAATTGTTCCTCGACGAGAACATGCTCTATTCCTGCGCCTATTTCCGCGAGCCGGACGAGAGCCTGGAAAAGGCCCAGCGCAACAAGCTGCGGCTGCTCGCTTCCAAGCTCTGCCTGGAGCCCGGCATGAAGGTGCTCGATATTGGTTCCGGCTGGGGCGATCTGGCGATGTACCTGGCCAAGCTCGAAAACGTCGAGGTGCTTGGCGTCACGCTTTCGAAGGAACAGCAGGCGCTGTCGACCCAAAGGGCAAAGGCCGCAGGGCTTGCCGACCGCGTTCGCTTCGAACTCAAGGACTATCGCGATGTGCAGGGGCCGTTCGACCGTATTGTTTCCGTCGGCATGTTCGAGCATGTCGGCGTGCATCACTACGACGAGTTCTTCAAGAAGCTCAACGCCCTGATGCCGGATGACGGCGTGGCGGTGCTGCATTCGATCGGTCACATGAGCCCGCCGGGCATGGCGAGCGCGTGGCTGCGCAAGTACATCTTCCCCGGCGCCTATTCTCCGGCGCTTTCCGAGGTCTTCGACGTCGTCGAACGCAACAGCCTGTGGGTCTCCGATCTTGAATTCCTGCGCGTGCATTATGCCACGACGCTGGCGCATTGGGGCGCGCGGTTCGAGGCCAACCGCGACAAGGTGATCGCGATGTATGACGAGCGCTTTGCCCGCATGTGGGAGTTCTATCTGATCAGCGCCGAGATGATGTTTCGCACCGGCAGCCAACTCGTCTTCCACATGCAGCTGTCGCGCTCGCGCGACGCGGCGCCGATCGTGCGCGACTACATCACCGACCGCCAGCGCGAGTTCATAGACCGCGAGCAGGCGCTCGACCTCAACATCTGACCGGTTTTTCTGCCTGTCAGTCTCCGTTCCAGCGCAGCCGCTTGTAGTCGAAGCCGAATTCGAGCGTCGGTTTGACGATCGAGAAGAACGGCGAGAGATCGAAGTCACGCGGCGTGTAGAGCGAGTAGTGGCGGATATGCAGGATCTCTTCGCGTGAATAGGTGGAGGTGGCCGATGCCCTTCCGGGTGCACGCGTAACCTCCGGCAAGATCGGGTATCGTATCTGCTCGAAGGCTTCGGCAATCAGCGTCGAGCAGATCGCCCGCGTCGGATCGCCGGAGCCGAACGCCAGCAGGCGTCGTCGCCAGCGCACCGGCACCGGCGGTGCCGGCATGAAATAGCGCAGCATGTCGAGAATGTTCTTCAGGTCGTACTTCATGCCGAGCCGGGAGATCATGAAGCCGACGAGTGCGGACCGGTCGTCGGGCGTCAGCGCCACCGGTCGGCAGATGCGCGTGTTGAAAGACGCATATTTCTTCAAGGGCACGGCGATGCAGCCTTCGCCGATATTCACTTCGATCAGCTGGGGCCTTTCGATAACCGGCAGGGTTGCCTGGTCGAGCGTCAGCGGCATCTGGTCGCCGGCAAAAAACGCCGCGTGCGACCAGGTCGACTGGGTCAGATACTTGATCGCAGCCGAAACCTTCTGGTTGCCCTCGATCAACAGGACGTCGCCAGGGCGCAGCGTGCGTGCCAGCGTTTCCTGGTCGGATGGCGTGTAGGGTTCGTAGCCAAGCGTCTGCGTCTGCAGCCTGGCGGCCATGCGGGCGCCAAGCCGGTCCAGAAACGTATCCTTGCTTTCGGAAAGCGGGTAGATGGTCCTCATGGAGGCGATTGCTCCAGCGACGGGAGGGGGATTCGCATGCACGTACATGGTGGCCGAGCCGCGACACTCTGTCGAGTGATTGTCGCGTGATTGCATGGCTTTGGCCTTGACGCACATTCTCGGGGTTTCTATTTTAGAATAATTCTAAAGAAGGTTTTTCGTCGATGTTCTCCCGTCTCTTCTCCCGCTCCAAACGTCCCTTTCTCTCCCTCAACGAACAGGAAATCCTGGCGCTGGCGATTTCCTCCGAGGAAGACGATGGCCGCATCTATCTCGCCTATGCCGATGCGCTCAGGGAAAAATATCCGCACTCGGCAAAAGTGTTTGAGGAGATGGCCGAGGAAGAGAGCCATCACCGGCAATGGCTGATCGACATGCATATGCAGCGTTTCGGCAACCGAATCCCGCTCATCCGCCGTGAGCATGTGCGCGACTTCCCCGATCGCAAGCCCGACTGGCTGATCGGCGAAATGCCGATCGAAAAGGCGCGTGCGGAAGCCGAAACCATGGAGGAGACGGCGCACCGCTTCTACGTCGAAGCGGCAGCGCGCACCCAGGATGCGGCGACACGCAAGCTGCTGGGAGATCTGGCGATCGCGGAAAAATCGCATGAATCGCTCGCCCGCAGGCTGGGCGAAAAGCACACGCCGAACGATGTGCGCGAAGAGGAGGAGCAGACCGCCCGCCGACAGTTCATCCTGACTTACGTTCAGCCGGGGCTGGCGGGGCTGATGGATGGCTCGGTCTCGACGCTGGCGCCGATCTTTGCTGCGGCCTTTGCCACTCAGGACACCTGGCAGACTTTCCTCGTCGGCCTGTCGGCTTCGGTCGGCGCCGGGATTTCCATGGGCTTCACCGAGGCTGCTCACGACGACGGCAAGCTGTCGGGCCGCGGTTCGCCGATCAAGCGCGGCCTCGCTTCGGGCATCATGACGGCGCTCGGTGGTCTCGGGCACGCGCTGCCCTATCTCATCCCGCATTTCTGGACGGCGACCATCACGGCGGCCGTCGTTGTCTTCTTCGAGCTTTGGGCGATCGCCTTCATTCAGAACCGCTACATGGAAACGCCGTTCCTGCGCGCTGCATTCCAGGTTGTGCTGGGCGGTGGACTGGTGCTGGCCGCGGGCATCCTGATCGGCAATGCCTGATCAGGCGCAGGCTGAAACGAAGAAGGGCCGGTTCGACCGGCCCTTCTCACGAAACTGTATTGGTACGCTATCAGTTGCCGACCGAGCCGACGACCAGTTCCGCGCCGTTGTCGATGGTGACCCAGCGACCGCTGTTGAACGAAGCCTGACGCTTGAGATAGCGGTAGGGCGTCTGGGTCCAGAGCTTCACGCCGTTTTCGAGATTGTCGAGCACGAAGTCGCCCTGGGCGGTGCGCACCGTCAGAACCGCGTGGCCTTCGCCGTCGGGTTTGCGAACGACGGTGATCAGCAGCTCGCCTGCGGAAAAGCCCTTGCGCATCAGGCGCTTGCGCTTTTCGAGGACAAAGTCCTCGCAATCGCCGGCGTCCTGCGGGTAAGCCCAGACTTCATCCCTGCCGAAGAGCTCCTGATCGGTGACCGGTGTGATCTCCCGGTTCACCTGGGAGTTGACCTGTCGGATCGTCGCCCAGCCGCGTTCGGTGACGCGCGGTGCCACTGTCGCCTTCGACTTGACGTTGCATTCGCCCTTGTGCTTCTGGCAGAACTCGTAATGTCCGATAGGCTGCGAAGTAGCCGAGCCGGTCTGCATCCAAGGAGAGGATCCCGCCTGTGCGGGAATTGCCGTGTTCGCTGAGATGAAAAGTGCGCAAAACGCCGCGATACTTCCCTTAACTCCAGTCCAAGACGCCATTCATGTCCCCTGCGTAACGCGGTATGCCGAACTCTTCATGTTCGGACGTATTCGCGCAATCCTGAGTTGCGGGCAGCTTGTTCAGGTCTTTCGCCTCACGCTGCTCTAATCGTTAACAAAGAGTTAATAGCGTTGGGGTCGGAGAGTCAATCTACTGATTCGGGCATTGGACTTTATGGTTAAAGCCGTTGCCGGAATGCAGCGCAAAGCCCTGCGCAGCAGGCGATCTGCGGCGCATCGAGCCGAAAAACGGGTCGTCGAAGAGATGTCTCGTGCTGTCCTTGCGGCTTAAGCCGAAGGCAGCATGTTGCCGATTGCCTGCTTCATTTTAGCAATGTCTTCCTCGCGCGAAAGACGATGGTCGCCATCGCGGATCAGCGTCATGACGACATCGTCGGCGGGCAGATGCTCCATCAGTTTCAGCGCGTGGCCGTAGGGCACGTCGGGGTCGCGCATGCCCTGGAGGATATGGACCGGGCAGCCGGTGGTGATCGTGCCGACGAGCACACGGTTGTCGCGGCCATCCTCGATCAGGGCGCGCGTATAGATGTTGGGCTCGGGGCTGTATTCGGACGGTTCCTCGAAATAGCCGCGCTCGTCAAGCGAGCGCTGTTCTGTCTCCGTCAGGTTGGGCTCGATGAGGTCGGCGGTAAAGTCGGGAGCAGGGGCGATCAGCACCAGCCCGGCGACGCGCTCGCCCATGCCGTGCAGGCGCAGTTCCTGGATCAGCCTGAGCGCGATCCAGCCGCCCATCGACGAGCCGACCAGGATCAGGCGTTGGCCGGGAGTTGCATGGTCGATAACGGCAAGGCTCTCTTCCAGCCAACGCGAGATCGTTCCATCCTTGAAGGCGCCGCCGGAGGCGCCATGGCCGGAATAATCGAAGCGGATGCAGTCGGTTGCGCGGTCTCTCGCCAGGTGTTCGACCGCGACGGCCTTCGTGCCGGTCATGTCGGAGCGGTAGCCGCCGAGCCACACGAGGGCGGGCCTTTCGGAGGGCATTTGCGCGCGCAGAATCCGCATGGCGATGCGTCGACGGGCGGCATCCTTGCCAACCTCGATGAAGGTCGTTTCGGTTTCGGCTGTCGTCGTTTGCATCGCAATTCTCTCCAAATGCCCGGATTGGCGGCGAATTTCTTTCTAAAACAGATTCGTCTTGGCTTCGACAGGTGGTGATTTTCCCTGCAAGCCATGCTATTGACTCTCGCGTCGCAATTCACACATTGCCGTCGGCGGCAGATTGAAGCATTTCGGCCAAGGCCGCGCCGACAATTTATTGAACCGCATTTCGGAAACAGCTCGAGGAGAGTACGACCATTCGCAGACCGTTCAAAACGGACGCCCCCGTCAAGGAGGGGCCGCGCTCAAACAAGGAAATCCGGGTACCCCGGGTTCAGCTTATCGATGCCGAAGGCCAGAATATCGGTGCCGTCCCGATCGACCAGGCGCTCCGCATGGCGGAAGAGGCCGGTCTTGATCTGGTAGAGATCGCACCGAACTCCGAACCGCCGGTGTGCAAGATCCTCGATCTCGGCAAGCTGAAATACGCCAACCAGAAGAAGGCGGCCGAAGCGCGCAAGAAGCAGAAGATCGTCGAGATCAAAGAGATCAAGATGCGTCCCAACATCGACACGCATGACTATGAAGTGAAGATGCGGGCGATGAATCGTTTCTTCGAAGAAGGCGACAAGGTCAAGGTGACCCTGAAGTTCCGCGGTCGCGAAATGGCGCACCAGGAACTCGGCATGAAGCTCCTGCTTCAGGTCAAGGACGACACCCAGACGATTGCCAAGGTCGAAGCCGAGCCGAAGCTCGAAGGCCGCCAGATGATGATGGTCCTCGCTCCGCGTTGACCGCCGTTGACGGACGCATCGTCCGTGCACCGTATCAGGTAGGAAGCCGCCCTTGGGGCGGCTTTTTGCGTTTGAGCGCATTCCGATGTCCCAAACGATCCCCAGTGGCGTCATTCTCTGCGCCTTGCTGACAGAATGCTGACAACCGGCCTCAGCGAGCTGTCAGCGGCGGCATGGCAATCTGACGTCATCGAATTCAGGAGAAGGACGAAAATCATGTACGTCACGCTTCGAAAAGCTTTGCTTGTGTCCACCATGGGCGTTTGCGGCCTCGTCTCGGCGCCTGTCGGGTTCTCGCTGGTGGCCACCGGTCCGGCGCATCCATTTGCCATGTCCGCACTTGCCAGCGGCGACGACGACAACAGCGGTCGTGGCGGCAGTGATGATCGTGGCGGCGACGACCGCAGCAGCGAAGATCGCAGCCACGACGATCGGGACGATCACGGCGGCAACAGCGGCCGCGGCAGCGATCATGATGACAACGACAACGACAACGACAACGACAACGATGATGACAACGATCATCGCGGTCGCCACGGCCATGACAATGCCAATGACGATGATGCGGACGATGATCGCGACAATGACCGCAATGACCGTGACGAAGTCACACTCAGCGTTTCCGAGGACAGCCTGCGCGGACTGCGCGACGGCTCATTGGTTGCAGTCGACAATCTTGGCCGTGCGCTTGAGGTGGAAGTCGAGTTCGAACACGGTGTGCGTGTGGTGACGGTCAAGCCGCATGGTGGCGATGCCCGCCGCAATCCGGGTCCCATTACCAGCGTTTCGATCCAACCGGCTTCGGCTCGCTGATCTGAACAACGAATGTCCGGTGCATCCGCCCCCGTAGTGCACCGGAATGATGGGCTCATTCCGCTTAACGCCCGCCCAGCGGATTGGCCCAAGGAACGCATGACCCCCTGCGCCGGGACCGACGCAGGGGGTCATGCGCTTTTCCATGTCTGGCTCCACGCGTCTGGCCTCTTGCGCTCGGCAGCGCAGGGGATCAGTCTGAAGCCAGACGAGCGAGGGGATCTTACAAGCGCATGGGGGGAATGCGCCTCGGGAATAAGGGACGCCGGATGATGTCGGGAAGGACGCGGCGTTTTTCGCAAGGCTTGAAAATGTGGAACTGGATCAAACCATGCCGATGACGCGACGAAATCTAATTGCGATGGTCTGCTGCTCGTTGCTGATGTCGCTTGCGCCGCAGGTGGGAGGCATTTCCGCCTTTGCCAAGGACGGTCGCGATGATGACGACAGCAGCGGCAGCGGCAGCAGCGGGTCCAGCGGCCACGGCGGTGACGATTCCGACGACGACCGCAGCGGTCGCGGCGGCGGCGATGACGACGACCACAGCGGACCTGGCGGCGGCGACGACAAGGACGATGATGGCGACGATGACAATTCCGGCAGCGGTCGGCGCAGCGATCAGGAACGGGCGCGCGATGGCGTCGAGAAGGGGCGCATCCTGGCGTTGAAGGAAGTGCTGCGGCTCGTCGACGAGAACAAATACGGCGCGGTCATCGCTGTGGATCTGAGGAACAATGGCGAAGTCTACCGGCTGCGCACGCGCGACCGGCAGGGCACTATCCGAAATCTGCGCATCAATGCGCGCACGGGAAAATTCATGAACATCTTCGGGTTCTGAGGACAGAATGCGCATTCTTCTGGCGGAGGACGATCGCAACATCGCCACCCATGTGGTGACGAAGCTGGAGGCCGAAGGTTACGGCGTCGATACGCTGGCCAACGGTCCCGACGTGTGGGAGCAGGGTGAAAACGGTGCCTATGCCGCGATCATTCTCGATCTGGGCCTGCCGGGCATGGACGGCCTGTCGATCCTCAAGCGCTGGCGCAAGGCAGGGCTGGAAACGCCGGTGCTGGTGCTGACGGCGCGCGGCTCCTGGATGGAGCGGGTCGACGGTTTCGACGCAGGGGCCGACGACTATCTGCCGAAGCCGTTTCGGGCCGAAGAGCTGGTGGCGAGATTGCGTGCGCTGCTCAGGCGCGCCGGTCCGCGGTTGCAATCCGTGCGTTCCGCCGGGCGCTTCACCCTTGATGAAACGACGCGCCGGGTCACGTTCGACGGCCAGGTTCTGGAGTTGAGCCCGCTCGAGTACCGCATGATCGCGCTGTTCATGGAGCGCAAGGGCCAGGTTTTGACGCAGCTTGAGCTGGCAAGTCACGTGCAGGGGCGAGAGGACGACGCGGCCAAGAATGCTGTCGAGGCGATGATTGCGCGGCTGCGCAAGAAGACCGAGAGTTCGGCGATCGAGACCCGGCGCGGCTTCGGTTACCTGCTGCCGGACGACGGCAGATGATCCGTTCCCTTCGGCTGCGACTGGCGATCGGCGCGCTGATTGCCGTCGGCGTGGTGCTGCTGGTGGTCTGGTTCTCGCTCTCTCGCCTTTTTACCGATTATGTCGTCGGCCGCTACCGCGCGGAAATGATCACGACCGTCGATACGATTGCCGCCCAGGTGGTCGTCAGGGACGGCGAACTCGCTCTGCCGCGCGAGCCGGCGGATCCGCGCTTTTCGCTGCCGGCCGGCGGCCGCTACTGGCAGCTCGCGCCGGAAGCGGGCACGCCGATCCGATCTCGTTCCCTTTGGGATACCGTCATTGATACCAAGACCCCCTCCGCCGGCCATTACGAAGGCTTCGTGGAACTCGAAGGTCCTGACGGTGCGCCGATGCTTGTTCATAGCCAGACACTGGCTCTCGGCGATGGCCCCAACGCCGAGCGTTTTTCCGTTCAGGCCGGATTTGGTCGCCAGGAGCTCGACGATGCGCTCTCGTCATTTCACGGGCGGATGCGGCTTATGCTGCTCGCAACCGCCGCCGTGCTCGCCGGAGCTGCCTTCTTGCAGGGCGCACTCGGTCTTGCACCGCTTAGAAGCCTGCGCGAGCGGGCCGCACTCGTGCGCGCCGGCAGCGAAAGGGACTTCGGTTCGGCCGGCCCCAGCGAAGTCGGGCCCGTTGTCAACGAGATCAACCTGCTTCTGGCCGAGCGCGAGACGGCCGTCGAGCGCGCCCGCGCCCGCGCCAGCGATCTCGCCCATGGACTGAAGACGCCGTTGACCGTGCTTGCCCAGCTTGCCGAACGCCTGCCCGACAAAGAACGCCGGTTGGCCTTGCAGCAGGTCGATCTCGTGCGCCAGCGTGCCGACAGGCAACTTCAGGCCGCCCGTATGGGCGTCGAGCGCATGGCAACCACATCGGTCGCCAGCATGGCGGGCAAGCTCGTCAGCGTGTTGCGGCCGGTTACCGCCGAGCGTGGCATCGTCTGGGAGGTGACGATCGATCCTGCGCTGTCTCTCGATATGGATCCGGCCGATCTGGCGGAGTGCCTTGGCAACCTGCTCGACAATGCCGCCAAATGGGCGCGTTCGCGCATCCGCGTTTCCGCAGCGCTGACCGAGGATCGATTGCATATCGTTGTCGGCGACGACGGACCAGGCATCGCCGACGGTGATCGCGAAAGGGTGATGGAGCGGGGCGGCCGCGTCGTGGATGGCGAGGCGGGGCAGGTGCCCGGCACCGGGCTCGGCCTTGCCATCAGCGCCGATATCGCCGATGCCTATGGCGCGACGCTGACGCTCGGGCAGTCGCCGCTCGGCGGGCTGGAGGCGGTTCTGACCTTTGAAACGGTGGGCGGGCGCAAGCGTCCGCGCGATCCGGTTTGATGCGGCCTGTCGCTTCCGCAGCGCTTCTTCGATTCCGCAGTTGCGCTTTTGGGGATGTCCGGGTATAAGCCCCCGTCCGAACGGTCCGGCAGGGCATGCCGTGGCCGTTCTTAACGCTGGAAATGGACCTCGTCTGTCCGTTTCGAATTCTTAAGAAAATGGAGTAGCAAAATGCCCAAGATGAAGACGAAATCGTCTGCCAAGAAGCGGTTCAAGATCACCGCTACCGGCAAGGTTCGTGCAGCTGCTGCTGGCAAGCGCCACGGCATGATCAAGCGTTCCAACAAGTTCATCCGCGACGCACGTGGAACCATGGTTCTCGCGGAGCCCGATGGCAAGAAGGTCATCAAGAACTACCTGCCCAACGGTCTCTAAGACTTTCAGGCATTTTGGACACGTTAAGGAGATCATGACATGGCACGTGTAAAACGCGGCGTAACCGCTCACGCCAAGCACAAGAAGACACTCAAGGCAGCCAAGGGCTTCTACGGCCGCCGCAAGAACACCATCCGCGCCGCAAAGGCTGCGGTTGATCGTTCCAAGCAGTTCGCTTACCGCGACCGCAAGGTCAACAAGCGCAACTTCCGCGCTCTGTGGATCCAGCGCATCAACGCTGCCGTCCGCGAATTCGGCCTGACCTACGGCCGCTTCATCGACGGCCTGAACAAGGCTGGCATCGAAGTCGACCGCAAGGTTCTGTCCGACATGGCAATCCATGAGCCGGCAGCATTCGGCGCCCTCGTCGAAGCTTCCAAGAAGGCGCTTGCCTACCTCAAGGAAGCCGGTACGACCAACGAGTTTGAAAGCGCTGTTCGTTAAGCCAGCGTTTTCCCAAAACCGTTCTTGAATTTTGTTGGGAAACCCGCGCTGGCAGGGCTAGCGCGGGTTTTTCTTATTTTGCGAGACGAAAGTGCACGACGATCGAAGAGGGCCGCTCGCGGTTCCGCAGTTGGACGACGACGACATGGCGGCTCTGCTGGCAGCACTTGCCGGCGGATCGTCCCGTGTCGAGCACTGCCAGCTCAAGAATCGCGCGGTCTGGATCAAGCGTTACCAGCGCCTCGGGGCCCGTATCGGTCAGCGCCTGCAGTGGCTTGCATCGCGGCTGACCGGCGTCACCATTCTTCGGCCGGCCCCGCTTCTCGATCCGCAGGGCATGCTCGACCGCGAGGTCCGGCAGATCAATTCTTTCTCCGCCGCCGGCTTCAAGACACCACAAATCCTCTATCGCGGCACGACGGCGCTGGTGCTGTCGCATCTCGGCCTGCCGGTCAGCAAGCAGATGGGCGCCTTGCGCGACAAGGACGCCGATGGCCACGATGCGCTTCTGGTGCGCTGTGCCGCCGAACTCGGCCGGCTGCACGCCGCAGGCCTCTGCCACGGCCGTCCGCATCCGCGCGATTTCATCATCGACGACGGCGAATTCTGCTTCCTCGACTTCGAGGAGGAGCCGGCAGCGGTCATGCCGCTCGCAATGGCACAGGCGCGTGATGTCTGGCTCTTGTTCCTGCAGATCGCAAGCCGCGCGCTGAAACCGGAAACCCCGGACCGGGCCTTTGTCGCCTGGAAGCTTGCCGCCCCGGCGGAAACCGCCGTCGCTCTCTCGCAGATCATGCCGTTTTTCGCGCGACTGCTGCCGCTGGCGCGCTTCCTCCTGCGCATCCAGAACGGCCAGGACCTCGTGCGTTTCGTGGCGGCGACGGACTATCTGACGAGCGCGACGCAATCACAATCCTGAAGACAACAACCGATATAGAACCGAACCCATTCCCGCATCGAGGCAGGACAGAATGAGCGAACTGGAAACACTGGAACGGACACTGCTGGCGGACATCGATGCCGCCGGCGACGAAGGATCGATCGAAGCGGTGCGCATTGGCGCACTCGGCAAGAAGGGCTCGATCTCCGAGCTGCTGAAGACGCTCGGCACGATGACGCCGGAAGAACGCCAGACCCGTGGCGCCCAGATCAATGCGCTGAAGACCACGGTCGCAGACGCGATCACCGCCCGCAAGTCTGCGCTGAAGGACCTGGCGATCGCCGAACGCTTGGCCCGCGAAACCGTCGATATCAGCCTGCCGGTGCGCTCGTCGCCGGCCGAGCGTGGCCGCATCCATCCGATCAGCCAGATCGTCGACGAGATCACCGCGATCTTCGGCGACATGGGCTTCTCGATCGCCGAAGGTCCCGATATCGAAACCGACTACTACAATTTCACGGCGCTGAACTTCCCGGAAGGTCACCCGGCCCGCGAGATGCACGACACCTTCTTCTTCAACGAAGACGACAAGGGTGAGCGCAAGGTGCTGCGCACGCATACCTCGCCGGTGCAGATCCGAACGATGGAAGCGCAGGACCCGCCGATCCGCATCATCATCCCGGGCAAGACCTATCGCCAGGATTCCGACGCCACCCACTCGCCGATGTTCCATCAGGTCGAAGGCCTTGTCGTCGACAAGTCCGCGAACGTCGCCAACATGCGCTGGGTGCTGGAAGAGTTCTGCAAGGCATTCTTCGAGGTCGACAAGGTAACGATGCGCTTCCGCCCGTCGTTCTTCCCGTTCACCGAGCCGTCCTTCGAGGTCGACATCCAGTGCGACCGCTCCGGCCCGATCGTCAAGTTCGGCGAGGGCACCGACTGGATGGAAATCCTCGGCTGCGGCATGGTGCACCCGAACGTACTGCGCTCCGGCGGGCTTGACCCGGACGAGTATCAGGGTTTTGCCTGGGGCATGGGCCTCGACCGCATCGCCATGCTGAAATACGGCATGCCGGACCTGCGTGACTTCTTCAACGCCGACGTCCGCTGGATGAACCATTACGGCTTCCGCCCGCTCGACATGCCGACGTTGTTCGGCGGCCTTTCGGCCTGATCGCATTCGGAGCATTTCCAGGAAAAGTGCGAAGCGGTTTTCCGTCCGGAAATGCGAAAAACAAAGGGATAGAGCGTTTCCGCGCTTCGATTTAAGCCGGAAACGCTCGAGGATACAGGTGAAATCATGAAATTCACGCTTTCCTGGCTCAAGGACCACCTTGAAACCGACGCTTCGCTGGAAGAAATCTGCGCGCGCCTGACGATGATCGGACTCGAGGTCGAGGACGTCGACGACAAGGCCGCCTTCAAGCCCTTCGTCATCGCCAAGGTCGTCTCCGCCGAGCAGCATCCGAATGCCGACAAGCTCCGCGTGCTGAAGGTCGATACCGGCTCGGGCGCCCCGATCCAGGTCGTCTGCGGCGCTCCGAATGCGCGAGCCGGCCTCGTCGGCGCCTTCGCGGCCGCCGGCACCTACGTCCCGGGCATCGCCGTCACGCTTTCCGTCGGCAACATTCGCGGTGTTGAAAGCCACGGCATGATGTGTTCGGAGAAAGAACTGGAGATCTCCGACGACCACAACGGCATCATCGACCTGCCTGATGACGCGCCCGTCGGCACGAGTTATGCCGCCTATGCCGGCCTCGACGACCCGATGATCGAGATCAACCTGACGCCGAACCGCCCGGATTGCACCAGTGTCTACGGCATCGCCCGCGACCTCGCGGCCTCCGGCCTCGGTACGCTGAAGGCGCGGCCGGCACCGTCGTTTGCGGTCGAAGGTGAAACGACGACCAAGCTCACGATCGACCTTGGCGACGACCGTCACCTGTGCCCCGGCTTCGGCCTGCGCCTGGTGCGCGGCGTCAAGAACGGCCCGTCGCCGAAGTGGATGCAGCAGCGGCTGCTGTCGATCGGTCTTCGCCCGATCAACGCGCTGGTCGACATCACCAACTACATGACCTTCGACCAGGGTCGGCCGATGCACGTCTTCGACGCCGCCAAGGTCCAGGGTAATTTGACTGTCCGCCGCGCCAAGGAAGGCGAAACCGTGCTTGCGCTCGACCAGCGCGAATACAAGCTCGGCCCCAACAACGTCGTCATCTCGGACGAAAACGGCATCGAGTCGATCGGCGGCATCATGGGCGGCGAACACTCCGGCTGCGATGAGAACACCACCGACGTCCTGATCGAATCGGCGCTCTGGGACCCGATGAACATCGCCAAATCAGGTCGCACGCTCGGCATCATCACCGATGCGCGCTACCGATTCGAGCGTGGCGTCGACCCTGAGTACATGGTGCCCGGTCTCGAACGCACCACGGAGCTGGTCGTCCAACTCTGCGGCGGCACGCCGGCCAAGGCCGAGGTCGTCGGCTATGCGGGCTATACGCCGAAGATCGTCGATTTCCCGATGTCTGAGGTCAAGCGCCTGACCGGGCTTGAAGTGTCGTCCGAGGAGAGTGTCGCGATCCTGACGAAGCTCGGCTTCGGCGTCGAGGGTTCGGGCGAGCGCGTCAACGTGTCGGTGCCGTCCTGGCGCCCTGACGTCGACGGCAAGGCCGATCTCGTCGAAGAGGTGATGCGCATCCACGGCGTCGACAATATCGTCGCAGCACCGCTGCCGAGCCATGGCACCGTCAACGGCAAGATCCTGACGACGCTCCAGATCCGTACCCGCCTTGCCAAGCGTGCACTCGCAAGCCGTGGCATGCTGGAAGCTGTCACCTGGTCGTTCATTTCCGAGGATCAGGCAAGGCTCTTCGGTGGCGGTTCGCCGGCGCTCAAGCTTGCCAACCCGATTGCGGCCGACATGTCCGACATGCGGCCGTCGCTGTTGCCGGGTCTTCTGTCGGCGGCGCAGCGCAATGCCGACAAGGGTTTTGGCGACGTCGCGCTCTTCGAAGTCTCCGGCACCTACGAGGGTGATGGTCCGGATCAGCAGCGCCGCGTTGCCGGCGGCGTGCGGCGTGGTACTGCATCGCTCAATGGCGCCGGTCGCCTCTGGTCGAACGCGGCCAAGGGCGGCGGCAAGCCGGTCGATGTCTTCGACGCCAAGGCAGACGCGATCGCGGTCTTGGAAGCCTGCGGCGTGCCGATGGGCAATGTCCAGTTCGAAGCCGGCGGCCCTGCCTGGTATCATCCCGGCCGCTCCGGCACGATCAAGCTCGGCCCGAAGATCGTGCTTGGTACGTTTGGCGAATTCCACCCGAAGACGCTCGAGGCGCTCGACGTTTCCGGTGCGCTCTGTGGCTTCGAGATCTATGTCGACGCAATGCCGGAACCAAAGAAGAAGGCGACCCGCACCAAGCCGGCGCTGGACCTTTCACCCTTCCAGGCCGTCAAGCGCGACTTCGCCTTCGTCGTCGACAAGGGCGTCGAGGCAGGTGCCATCCTGCGCGCGGCCTCAGGTGCCGATCGCAAGCTGGTGACCGGGGTCAGCGTCTTCGACGTGTTCGAGGGGGCGTCGCTCGGCGAGGGCAAGAAGTCGATTGCCATCGAGGTGACAATCCAGCCGGTCGAGCGCACGCTGACCGACGAGGATTTCGAAGCGTTGACGGCCAAGATCGTCGCCAACGTCACCAAGACGACCGGCGGCGTGTTGCGCGCCTGAAGGCCGTTCAAGTCATAATCACCGCAAAGGCCGCTGCTTGCAGCGGCCTTTTGCATGCGGCGTCCGTGGAACGCCGCATCGGATGCAAGCCTCGGGTCGGTCTCGTCATCAGCCGTGAAGATGGTAGATCTTGTTGACGATAACCCAGCGTCCGTCGATCTTGACCAGCGACAGATAGTCGGAAAAGCGCTCGCCGGCAAAGCTGTCGATCACCTTGACCGTCGCAGCATCGCCGGCAATGTCGGTCATCTCCACATCCATTTCCGGCTGGGTGCCGGGCGGTGCGCCTCCCTGGTCCAGAACCGCCTTGATGAAGCCGTCGCGCGTCATCCATTCGAGCGCGCCTCTGTAGTTGCCGATGATCGCCGCATCCGGGTGAAACGCCTTGCGCAACGCACCCTCGTTGGCAAAGGCCATGCCGTCGACATAGAGATGCACCACCGCGCTGATCGCCTGCTCGTCGGACATTCCCGCTCCTCCGCTATTGTTGGTTACGACGGAAGAGGTAGTGCGCCCGGCTCAAAATTCGATGGGGATATGCCCCGCCTCGGCAAGGAGGCGGGGTTTCGGCGTTCAACGATTGGTGAGCGCCAGCGAAGCCTCGCTGTAGCGCTTGCCGGCAACGAGCGACGGCGACAGCGCATCGCCCAACCGGGCGCGTTCGTCGACGGTGAGAACGATATCGGCCGCCGCCGCATTCTGTTCCAGGTGGTTGAGCTTTCTGGCGCCGGGAATGGGCACGATGAAGTCGCCCTGATTGATCACCCAGGCGAGCGCCAGTTGCGCCGCGGTCACACCTTTTTCACGCGCGAGAGTCTCCAGAGTATCGACGAGGGCGGCATTGGCACCGAGGTTCTCCGCCTGGAAACGCGGCAGCGAGCGGCGGAAATCGTCGGCGGCCAGATCGTCCGCCTTGCGGATCGTGCCCGTCAGCATGCCGCGTCCGAGCGGGCTATAGGGCACGAAGCCGATGCCGAGCTCGCGGCAGGTGGCGAGCACATCCTCTTCGGGGTCGCGCGACCAGAGCGAATACTCGCTCTGGACCGCTGCAATCGGATGCACCTTGTGGGCACGGCGGATGGTTTCGGCGCTTGCCTCGGAAAGGCCAAGCGTGCGCACCTTGCCCTGGCGCACCAGATCGGCCATGGCGCCGACGGTTTCCTCGATGGGAACGGCGGGGTCGACGCGGTGCTGGTAGTAGAGGTCGATCACCTCGATCCCCAATCTCTTGAGCGAGGCATCGGCCACGGCCCTGGCGTTTTCCGGCCGACCGTCGATGCCCTTGATCGCCTCGGCTGCCGGCTTGCCCGGCTCGATGCGGAAGCCGAATTTGGTGGCGATCGTCACCTTGTCGCGCAAGGCTTTGAGCGCCTTGCCGACAAGCTTTTCATTCTCATAGGGGCCGTAGACTTCGGCCGTGTCGAAGAAGGTGACGCCGAGGTCGACGGCGCGCTGCAGCGTGCGGATCGATTCCGTCTCGTCAGCGCCGCCATAGGCAAAGCTCATGCCCATGCAGCCAAGGCCGATGGCAGAGACGGTCAGTTCATTCCCGAGTTTGCGGGTCTTCATGGCATGTCCTTTCGGGGTGTGGGCGGCGATACCAGACGCGCCGGGGGCGCGCGTCAACGGATCGAAGCAAAAGGTGTTGTCGTGACAGGTCCGCCCGGCCCGAAGCGGTGCGCCCGCGCGCCGCTTCGGGCCGGGGCCGCTTGGCCGTGACGATGGGGAGAGGATAGAGCCCGGGAGCGCGCGTGAAAATCCCTGTCAATTCTCACGGGCTGTTCTATTATTTAGATCAATGAATCGAACCCAGCTTTCCCAACTTGCCGTTCTGGCTGCCGTTGCCGCCCATGGCAGCTTTCGCGGTGCCGCCCGCGAGCTTGCCATCGCGCCTTCGGCGGTGAGCCATGCGGTCTGCAGCCTTGAGGCCAGTCTTGGCGTCCGGCTTCTGGCGCGCACAACCCGCAGCGTCGCGCCGACCGAGGAAGGTCGGCGGCTGCTGGAGCGGCTGGCGCCGGCGCTCGAAGAGATCGCCCACGCACTGGAGGCCGTCGCCGATGCGCGCGACCGGCCGGCCGGCAATCTGCGCATCACCGCGCCGCGGTTTGCCGCCGATCTGATCCTCGCGCCTCGGCTCGGAGAATTTCTCGACCGCTACCCCGACATCGTGCTGGAGGTCGCCAACGAGGATGGCTTCACCGATATCGTCGAGGAGGGGTATGACGCCGGCATCCGGCTAGGCGAAAGCCTCGAAGCCGACATGATCGCCGTCAAGGTCGGGCCGGAACTGGAAAGCGCTGTCGTCGCCTCGCCCGATTACTTCGCGCGTTTCGGCCGCCCCTTGCATCCGCGCGACCTTGCCGGCCACCGCTGTATCCGGCGACGCTTTTCCAATGGCACGCTCTATCGCTGGGAGTTCGAGAATGGGGGCGAAGAGTTGACGGTCGCAGTGGAGGGGCCGCTGATCCTCGGCGAAGACAGGCCGATCATCAAGGCAGCCATAGGCGGGGCAGGGCTTGCCTATCTATTCATCACGCGCGTGGAACAGGCGATCGCCGAAGGACGGCTGATCCGCGTGCTAGACGACTGGTGCGCGCCCTATGCCGGCCCGTTTCTCTATTATCCCAGCAGGCGGCAGATGCGCCCGGCTCTCCGCGCCTTCATCGACTTCTTCAAGTATGCCGGATAGAGAAGATAACATAGCCGGCCCACAGGCGCGCCAGTGCGTTTCGTCGCCGGCGGTCGCCGCCCGTATGCTCAATTCCATTGTCTTCGTCTTGCCTTTGCTATTCGCTGACGTCGTTGAGCTTGCGCATAGCCTCGTCGCTCAGCGTCAGCTCGACTGACCGGATGAGGCTCGTCAACTGGTCGAGATTGGTGGCGCTGGCGATGGGGGCGGTGATGCCCTTGCGGTTTCTGACCCAGGCGAGCGCGATCTCGGCCTGTGTCGCTCCGGTCTCCTCGGCAAGCTCGTCGAGCACGCCGAGGATCCGCATGCCGCGGCCATCGAGATATTTTTCGACACCGGAGCCGCGCGCTGAGCCTTCCAGGTCCTTGTGGGTGCGGTACTTGCCGGAGAGGAACCCGCGCGCCAGACCGAAATAGCTGATGACGCCGATCTCCTCGCTGACGCAAAGGTCGCGCACCGGCCCGTCGAAACTGTCGCGGTCGTAGAGATTGTATTCCGGCTGCAGCACCGCATAACGCGGCAGGCCGCCATTGGCGGCAACATCCAGCGCTTCGCGCAGCTGCAGCGAATTGAGGTTCGAAGCGCCGACGGCGCGCACCTTGCCGTCAGACAGCAACTGGTCGTAGGCGGCGAGCGTTTCCTCGTACGGCGTTTCCGGATCGGGCCAGTGCGACAGGTAAAGGTCGATGTAGTCCGTCTGCAGTCGCTTCAGCGAATCCTCGACCGCCTGCAGGATCCAGCGGCGCGACAGGCCCTTGCGGTCCGGCCCAAGCTCGGAGCCGACCTTGGTGACGATGACGGCCTTGTCGCGGCTGTGACCCGACTGTTTCAGCCATTTGCCGATGATCGTCTCGGATTCGCCGCCCTGGTTTCCTGATGCCCAGGAGGAGTAGACGTCGGCGGTGTCGATGGCATTGAGGCCGGCATCGAAGAAGGCGTCGAGCAGGGCGAAGGACGTCTTTTCGTCCGCCGTCCAGCCGAAGACATTGCCGCCGAAGACGAGCGGCGCGATTGCGAGGTCGGTACGGCCAAGTCTGCGTTTTTCCATGGTTTCGCTCCATTGGACTGGATGAAAGCAAGTGCGCGATCGGGAGGATTGCCGGCAGGAACATAAGGCAGGCGAACAAAGTTTGTCACCTGCCGCCGGTCCTTTTTATCGCATATCGCCGCTTGATAGGTACGTACCTCGTCGCTAATCTCCGGCGCTTAATCAGGGAGCCCCGCCATGTTTCGTTTCGGAATTCTGTCCACGGCCAAGATCGGCCGCGATCTCGTCGTGCCCGCCATCCAGGACGCCGAAAACTGCGTGGTTTCGGCAGTCGCCAGCCGCGACCTTGCAAAGGCGCGCGCCATGGCCGACCGATTTTCCGCGCCGCATGCCTTCGGCTCCTATGAGGAGATGCTCGCCTCCGACGCGATCGATGCGGTCTATATCCCGCTGCCGACGTCGCAGCATGTGGAATGGACCATCAAGGCTGCCAATGCCGGCAAGCATGTGCTTTGCGAAAAGCCGATCGCGCTCAGGGCATCCGAGGTCGATCAGCTGATTGCCGCACGCGACCGCAACAAGGTGCTGATCGCCGAGGCCTTCATGGTCACCTACAGCCCCGTGTGGCGCAAGGTCCGCTCGCTCATCGCCGAAGGCGCGATCGGCCGGCTGCGGCATGTGCAGGGCGCCTTCACCTATTTCAATCGCGACCCCGGCAATATGCGCAACATTCCCGAGCTTGGAGGTGGTGGCCTGCCGGATATCGGCGTCTACCCGACGATCACCACCCGCTTCGTCACGGCCAAGGAGCCGGTGCGCGTGCAGGCAAGCACCGACCGCGACCCGGAATTCGGTACCGACATCTATTCGAGCGTGCGCGCCGATTTCGGCGATTTCGAACTGAGCTTCTACATCTCCACCCAGCTCGCCGCCCGCCAGGTCATGGTCTTCCATGGCGACAAGGGCTTCATCGAGGTGAAGTCGCCGTTCAATGCCGACCGGTATGGCCGGGAGGAAGTAGAACTGACCAATCAGAACCACGCCCAGTCCCAGCTCTTCCGCTTCCAGGATGCGCGCCAATACAAGCTGCAGGCGGAAGCGTTTGCGCGGGCGGCCAAGGGAGAGCAGGAGGAAGTGGTGACGCTCGAAAACTCTCGGGCGAACCAGAAGCTCATCGACGCGATCTATCGCGCCAGCGACAAGGACGGCTGGGAAAAGGTCTGAGCGGGCTCCTGAAAGACAAAAACCCGCCGGCTTGCGCCGGCGGGTTTGTTCGTTTTGGCTGGGTTAGGCGAGCGCTGCGCGCTCGCTGGCAAAACCCTTCAGCTTGAAGAACAGAAAGTCGGCGACACCGACGATGCCGATGATCACAAGAGCGACGCCGATTGTTGTCAGCGAGTTGTAGGCGACCGCAAGCAGGGCAAGGCTTGCGACCTGCCACAGGACGTCGCCGGCGATGCTGACCCGGGCGGCGGTCGAGACCGGGCCGCCGTTGCGGGCGGCGGCGAGATGGAAAATCCCCCAGGCAAACAGCCCGACGCCGAGCAGCTTCATCATCAAGGGTGTGGCGTCCGCGCTGATGAGGGCGGCAAGCGGCGCCGCGTCGAGGATCAGGATCGCGCCGACCAGGAGCGAAAATGCGCCGTCGGCGAGGAAGGTCTTGTTGAGCAGGCTGCGGTTGGAAAGGGTCAACATGTCAGGCTCCATCGGTTTGTCGATGGCAGGATGGTGCCGCCTGATGATCATGAAACCAATTACCTCAGGGGTAATGAGCGCCTTACCTCGGGGTAATGCAGATCTTACGTCGCATAATTGATCCTGTTACCCCGGAGGTAATGGATTTTACCTCGCCGCTACGCCAATCTGCCCGCGCAACGGAGATCGGCATCGATGGAATTCGGCAATCATCTGAAGGAATGGCGCGGGCATCGCCGCATGAGCCAGCTTGACCTGGCGGTTGCTGCCGGTATCTCGACGCGGCACCTTTCCTTTCTCGAAACCGGCCGCTCGAGGCCGTCTGAAGGCATGATCCTGCGGTTGGCCTCGGTGCTCGATATCCCGGCACGCGATCAGGGAACGTTGTTTTCGGCCGCCGGCTTCCGCCCGCGCATGACGACGCGCCCGGCCTCGGGGCTCGATGCCATGCCGCCTGCTGTCGCCAATGCCATCCGGCTGATCCTTGCCCGCCACGATCCCTATCCGGGCCTCGTGCTCGATCACGAATACACGCTCCTGATCGTCAACCCGGCATTGGCGGCACTCGCCGTCTCCGCCGATGTGCCCTTTAACCCCGGCCAGAACTTTCTCGATGCTTTTCTTTCCTCGGAAAACGTCCGCTCCCTGGTCGTCAACTGGGAGGCGGCCGCGGCCGACCTCGTTCAGCGCGTGCGCACCGAGGCCTGGCTGCAGGGGCCAAGGAGCCGTCTTGGCAAGCGGCTGGAGAAACTCGCGGCCGATCCCGCCGTCAAGCGTGCGGTCGAAAACTATCCGGATACCGACCGTCTGCCGGTCTTGCCGGTCGAGTTGCGGGTCGGGCCGGTGAACCTCAGCTTCATCACCACGCTCCAGACGTTCGGATCGACGCAGGACGCTCTGGTGGAAGGCGTGCTGATTGAATCCTTTTTCCCGGCCGATGAGGAAACGAAGAACTTCTTCGAGAGAAAAGGCTGAGCGAACCTAGCGCTCGCGCGACAGGTCAAGCGCAATGGCGCCGCACAGCGCCAGCGCAATCCCCATGTTGTAGCCCCCGATCGCCGCAACAATCCCCAGCCAATTGTCGGTTCCGGCGATCGAGCCCGACAGTGCGCCGGCAGCAACCAGCGCCACGGCAATGAGCACGCAGACCGGCGCCGAGCGCAGGCAGCAGCTGGCAATGCCAAGAACGAAGGCGACGATGACGATCATGAAATTCCGTTTCTGGAAGGATGCCGATCATCCTGCCGCAACGGCGCTAAATTTCGTTTAACCGACGCGGCCAACTCTAGCCATATCCGCCGCAAGCGCGCCTGGAATGGCAAAAGGTCTGTTGAGCGTGGCGCCAAAGGCTGGCCTTCCGCAGGCGCTGGCGGCAAACTGGCGCAATGAGCTCCATCTTCGACAACGATTCTCCGAGCAATCTCGCCGAATACTCGGTTTCCGAGCTTTCCGGCTCGATCAAGCGCACGGTCGAGCAGGCCTTCGATCAGGTCCGCGTGCGCGGCGAGATCTCGGGGTATCGCGGTCCGCACTCCTCGGGGCACGCCTATTTCGCGCTCAAGGACGACCGGGCGCGCATCGATGCGGTGATCTGGAAGGGTACGTTCTCGCGCCTGCGCTTCCGGCCGGAAGAGGGCATGGAAGTCATTGCCACCGGCAAGGTCACGACCTTCCCCGGTTCGTCCAAATACCAGATCGTCATCGAGACGCTGGAGCCGGCCGGTGCCGGCGCGCTGATGGCACTGCTAGAAGAGCGCAAGCGCAAGCTTGGCGCCGAAGGCCTGTTCGATGCAGCGCGAAAGCGGCCGCTGCCCTATATGCCCAGGGTGATCGGCGTGGTCACCTCGCCGACCGGCGCCGTCATCCGCGACATTCTCCACCGCATCGCCGATCGCTTCCCTGTTCACGTGGTCGTGTGGCCCGTCAGGGTTCAGGGCGATGGATCTGGAGACGAAGTGGCGGCGGCCATTCGCGGCTTCAACGAATGCGAACCGGGCGGGCCGATCGCCCGGCCCGATGTCCTGATCGTCGCGCGCGGCGGCGGCAGCCTTGAAGACCTATGGGGTTTCAACGACGAGGCGGTGGTGCGCGCCGCTGCCGCTTCCCAGATCCCACTGATCTCGGCCGTCGGCCATGAGACCGACTGGACGCTGATCGACTATGCCGCCGACCAGCGGGCGCCGACCCCGACAGGGGCGGCGGAAATGGCTGTTCCGGTCAAGGCCGATCTGGAGGCGGAGATTTCCGGCCTGTCGGCGCGTTTGCAGTCCGGCATGGTCAGGCAGATGGAAAACCGTCGCCAGGCGGTTCGATCGCTTGCCCGCGCGCTGCCGTCGCTCGACCAGTTGCTGGCGCTGCCGCGCCGCCGCTTCGACGAAGCCGCGCTCGGTCTCGGGCGAGGCCTGATGATGAACACCGTGAACAAGCGCCGGCTGTTCGAGCGCGCTTCCGCCGAACTGCGACCGGATCTGCTCAAGGCAAGGCTCGGCGATCGCCGGCAGCGGATCAACGATGCGATGAGCCGTGCGGACCGGGTCGTCGAACGGCAGGTCCACCGGGGACAGTCGCGGGTATCGGCGGCGGATGCCTCGCTGCGTGGACTGCCATCGCGCCTGCTCGCCCAGGTCCACCGTTCGACCGATCGTGTCGCCGGTCTCGCCGCCCGCTGCGACGCGGCTATCCGCACGGATATCCGCCGGCTAACGGGTGTCATCGCCGCGCAGGACCGTATCCTGCAATCGCTGTCCTATCGCAACGTGCTGCAACGCGGCTTCGCTCTGGTGCGCGACGGTGAGGGTGGTCCGGTCCGCCAGGCTGCTTCCGTTGCGCCGGGAATGGCGCTGTCGCTGGAATTTGCCGACGGCAGCGTTTCGGCTGTTGCCGGCGAAGGTGGGGAGCCGCCGGCGCAGGCGGCGATCAGGAAGAAGCAGCCGAAATCAGGTGGCGGCGATCCGTCCAAGCAGGGCAGCCTGTTCTAGAGCATGTCGCGCAAAAGCGTGCAGCGATTTTGCGATAGCGACATGCGTGAAAACAAGAACTTAAAGCGCGCCAAGCCAATCTGGAAGATCGCGATGCGCTTCAACGCTTTCCCGTAAAAGCGTTCAGTGGCTTTGCGATACCGGAGCCCAATGTGCCAAGCGAGCTTTGACTGGGATTGCGGCGTTCAACACCTTTCGTCGCGCAACGGGACAGAAGTGGGCCGAATGATTCCGGCAACAATACGCCTGCCGTTCATCTGGTTGTGACGTAGGTAGCATAACGCCGGCGTTCACAGCACTCTGCGGGATGGAAGCCAAACATGGTCGAACGAGCCAAGATCATTTTCATTCACGGCGCCTCCAGCAGCGGAAAATCCACGCTGGCGCGTGCGGTCCAGGCACGGCTGGGCGAACCGTTCTGGCATGTCTCGATCGATCACCTTCGTGACTCAGGCATGGTGCCAATGGAACGGTTCCGGCGCGGTGACTTCAGTTGGAAGGAATATCGCGCCCGCTTCTTCGATGGCTTCCACCGCTCGCTGGTCGCCTACGCTTCGGCCGGCAACAGTCTTCTGCTGGAGCACATTCTCGAGGAGCCCGGCTGGGTGTCTGACCTGGCGTTGATGCTCGAGCCTTTTGATGTCTTCTTCGTCGGGCTTCATTGCGAGCTCGATGAACTCGTCCGGCGAGAAACGCTGCGCGCGGACCGGCCGCTCGGCAGCGCCGCAGATGACTTTCATCGGGTCCACGAGGGGCAGCGCTATGACCTTGAGCTTCGTTCGGGACAGGCTGTTGAAGATAACGCCGCGCAGCTGATTTCCGCCTGGGCGGCGCGCCGCTCGCCATCCGTCTTCGAGGGCCTTGCGCGGGAAGCGGTGGCGACGCGCGCCGATCAACCTCGCTAGCTGCACGGGGTTTGCCTGATCCCGCATACGCGCGAAACACAGTTGCGCTGCCGAGGTCGACTTCGCGGTCCTGGAGCACCATCGTTCTTGGCAAGCGGAGCGAATATGGTTGCAACAAACTGATTTTTCACAGCATTTGTCGGGCAGATCGTTTTTACGTCCAATCCTAATCCGCAGGGAACAATGGATGCGCATTCTGCTCGTGCTTGCCCACCCGCTTGAAGACAGCTTTGCCGCAAGCGTCGCCCGCGAAGCGCATGAGGCGCTTGTCGCCGGCGGCCATTCCGTCGATCTGCTCGACCTTTATCGGGAGGATTTCGATCCGAGGCTGAGCAAGGTGGAGCGTGGCAGCTACTTCAGCGACCACTACGACTCCAGCCTGACGGAAGGGATGATCGCGCGGCTGCAGGCAGCCGATGGGATCGTTCTGGTCTTTCCGCAATGGTGGTTCAATTTCCCGGCGATCCTGAAGGGCTTCTTCGATCGCGTCTTCGTGCCGGGCGTCGCCTTCGACAATGATCCGGCAGGCGGCCGCATCATCCCGCGGCTGAAGAACATCAAGCTGTTCTGGGCGCTGACGACGACGGGATCGCCCTGGTGGGTGGTGCATCTCTATATGGGTAATCCCGTGCGCCGGCTGTTGAAACGCGGCATTGCCGCCTTCTGCGCCAAGGGCCTCGATTTCCGTATGCTCAGCCTGCACGACATGGACCGGGCAACCGACGAGAAGCGCAAGGCGCATCTGGCGCGCGTGCGCCGGCTGGCAGCAAGGGTCTGAGCCGGCCTGTCCGCCCGGCCTATTCGCCCGTTCCTATTCGAAAGCCGCGAGATACTTGCGCAACAGCGCGTCGAGGTTCGCCCGCTCCTCGGGCGACAGCTCGGAAACGACCCGGTGCTGGTTGGCCACATGGGCGGTCGCGGCGTCGTCGACGCGTTTCAGACCCTCGTCGGTCAAGGCGATGATCACGCCGCGCCGGTCATCTGGATTGTCGAGCCGCTCCACCAGTCCCGCTTTCTCCAGTTGGTCGATACGATTGGTCATCGTGCCGGAGCTGACCATCGTGGTCGCCAAAAGGTCGCCGGGGGAAAGCCGGTAAGGTGGACCGGAGCGGCGCAGCGTTGCGAGCACGTCGAAGCTCGATGAGGAAAGGCCGCGTTCGGCAAATGTCTTCTCGATCTCCCGGCCGATATGGGTCGACAATCGTCCGAGGCGGCCGAGAAGCCCCATGGCCGACACGTCGAGGTCAGGCCGTTCCCGGTGCCATTGCGCCAATATCCTGTCGACACGATCCATAACCAAGCCTCCGCCCTTCATGGCGCAGATATAGAGTATCTTGACGTAGAGAGAAACTCTGTTATCGTCAATTTATCTTGATGTAGAGATTCTTGAGGTAAAGATATGATCGCGACCCGCAACCTCGACCTCGCCTTGACCGCGATCGCACCTGCGGTCTGGGGCAGCACCTATCTTGTTACGACCGAGTTTCTGCCGGCTGGCTATCCGCTGACGGTTGCGATGCTGCGGGCGCTGCCGGCCGGACTGTTGCTTCTGCTCATCGTTCGCAAGCTGCCCTCAGGCATCTGGTGGCCGCGCACGTTCCTGCTCGGAGCGCTCAATTTCTCGTTCTTCTGGGCGATGCTGTTCGTATCCGCTTACCGGTTGCCCGGCGGTGTCGCCGCCACCGTCGGCGCGATCCAGCCGCTGATCGTCATTCTCCTGTCACGCGTCTTTCTCGGCTCGCCCATTCGTGCGCTGAGCATCGTCGCCGGTCTTGCCGGCATTGTCGGTGTCGGCCTTCTGGTACTGACCCCCGGTGCGGCGCTCGATCCGCTTGGCGTCCTCGCCGGTCTCGCGGGCGCCGTGTCCATGGCCTTCGGTACGGTTCTGAGCCGCCACTGGGCGCCGCCGGTGCCGCCCTTGACCTTCACCGCCTGGCAGCTTGCCGCCGGCGGTGTGCTGCTGGTGCCGGTCGCGCTGTTCTTCGAGCCGGCCTTGCCGGGTCTGACGGCGGAAAATGTCACCGGTCTTGCCTATCTCGGGCTTGTTGGCGCCGCCTTCACCTACCTGCTCTGGTTCCGAGGGCTGTCGCGCCTCGAGCCTTCGGCCGTCGCACCGCTCGGCTTCCTCAGTCCTGTTGTCGCGATCCTGCTCGGTTGGGGCGTTCTTGACGAGCGTCTGACGCCGGTCCAGGCGCTCGGTATTCTGGTTGTGCTCGTCAGCGTCTGGCTGAGCCAGCGGGCGCAACTGGCGCCTCGGGTTCGGCCTGCCCGTGCATGAAAGGCCGAGCCTGCCGCGGGGCGGGCTCGCTCGAAATGTTTGAGAAACGTGCTTCCGCCGCGCAGAATGGGCGCTTCAGCAAACTGTGGCTGACCTATTGCCTTCGCGTGCCGGCCGCCGCCTTCGCCGCGGCGGCCGTCAGGCCGTGTGCGATCGGCGTGCGGATATCGGCCGCGGCCATGGCCTCAAGCCCGGCGGCAGTCGTACCGGCGTAGTCGAGGAACGTTTGTACGATTTCGGCGGGCGTCTGCTCGCTGCCAGCCATCAGCGCGCTGCCGCCAAGGAAAAGCTGGCGCACGGCGCGCTCGGCAATGCCATGCTCTATGCCTTTCGTCACGGCGTCGGAGATCATGGCATCGGCAAAGGCGGCGAGAAAGGCCGGGCCTGAGCCGGTCAGCGCCGTAAAGTAGTCGAGCTCCGCTTCCGTCGTGATCCTCCGCGCTTGACCGGATGCATTGAAGAACCGATCGGCAAATGCGCAATCCGCATCCGTCACATCGGGGCTGGCAAGCCAAGGCGTGAAGGAGAGCCGCTTTTCGGCGGCAGCGTTCGGCATTGCCCGGATGATGCGGCGAGCCTTGAAACGGGTGGCAAGGTCGTCAAGCGAAACCATCGCCATCACCGAGATGACCAGTTTGCCGGAGAGGTCGAGCGCGATGGCGTCAAGATCCTGCGGGCGCACGGACAGCACTACCACATCTGCATTGGCGGCAAGCTCAGCATTGCTGTTCGTCTGGCGGACATGCGGCCAGGGCTCGAAGCCCGCCACAGCGCCGCTGCGCGAGGAGACGGTCAGCGCCTCCTCGACAATCAGGCCATCGGCAAGGGCGGGCAGCAACAGGGCCTTGCCCAGCCAGCCGCCACCACCGATGACGCCAACTCGCGTCAAGCCCACTCGCCCTGACGCATGACCGGCACGCGGCTGCCGTCGGCGCGCACACCGTCGATATCGACCTGGCCGGAGCCGATCATCCAGTCGATGTGGATCAGGCTCGAATTGCCGCCCTGGGCGCGGATCTGCTCCGGGGTCAGGCTGGTATCGTCGACGAAGCAACCGGAATAGCATTGTCCGAGCGCGATGTGGCACGAGGCATTTTCGTCGAAGAGCGTGTTGTAGAACAGGATGCCGCTTGCCGAGATCGGCGAGGAATGCGGCACCAGCGCCACTTCGCCGAGCCGGCGCGCGCCTTCGTCGGTATCGAGCACCTTGTTCAGCACTTCCTCGCCGCGGGAGGCCTTCGCCTCTACGATGCGCCCGTCTTCGAAGCGGACCTGGATGTCGTCGATCAGCGTGCCCTGGTGCGACAACGGCTTGGTCGAGGAGACATACCCCTCGACACGCAGCGCATGCGGCGTCGTGAACACCTCTTCGGTCGGGATGTTCGGGTTGCAGATGATGCCGTTTTTCGCTTCCGACGCGCCGCCGCACCACAGATGACCGTCGGCCAGGCCGACGACGAGATCGGTGCCGGGGCCGGTGAAGTGCAGCGAGGCGAAGCGTTCGCCGTTGAGCCACGCCGAGCGGCGCGCCAGGTTGGCGTTGTGCGCGTTCCAGGCGGCGACCGGATCGTCGAGATCGACGCGCGACGCCGCGAAGATGGCGTTCGCCAGCTTTTCCACCGCGATCGGCTCCGGATCGTTCGGGAACACCAGCCGCGCCCAGGACGGGTTGGGATAGGAAACGATGTTCCAGTTGATGTCGAAGTTCGAGATCTTTTCCAGCGCCGGCTTGTAGGCGATGGAGTTGGCCTTGTTGGCGCGCGCGACCTTGCTCGGATCCTGGGCCGACAGCATCATCGGGTTGTCGCCGGAAATGGCAAGGCGCGCCGCGCCGCCGGCAAAGGCCTTGGCCATGCCTTCATACAGCCAGTCGCTCGCCCGGTCGAAGCTTTCGTCCGGCGCATGTTCATAACGCGCCAGCGTCGTTTCCTCGTCGGAATAGAAGGTCGTCACCAGACCGGCACCGGCCTTGTAGGCGTGCTTGGTGATATCGCGTACCAGCGGCATGGCGGCGATCGGCGCCGTCATCACCAGGTCCTGGCCCTTCTGCAGCTGCAGGCCGACCTTGATGGCGACTTCCGCGAGCTTGTCGAGTTTGACCGGGTCGATCGGGGTGGGGGTGTTGGCGGGATAGGTCATGATCTGCCTGTCGTTATGAAATCGATGTCAGAAGACTTAGTGCTGTTTGCGGCGAAAATGAAGGCTGGCGGTTGCAAACCTCAGCCGGCCTTGGCTGCGGCACGCATTCTGGCGACATTGCTGTCGTGGACGTCTTCATAGGGGGCGAAATAGAGGATCGAACCGGCAGCGATCTCGACGGCGGCAAAGTCCTTGAGCGCGCTGATCTGCGCTCGGTCGGCTGCGGCCGTCTGCAACCGTTCGAGATAGCTTCGGTTCGCATCGATCAGCGTGCCGTCGTAGCCGCCGGCGGCGATGCGGTCGCGGTCGCCATGGCTCGGCAAGATGTGGGCGATCGGCAAGAGCCGCATCCGCTTCAGTTCGTCGATGTGCGTGGCGACATGCTCGGCCTCGGAGATGAAGGTGGCGCAGTCTTCGACCGTATCGCCGGCCAGCAGCAGCTTTTCCTCCGGCAGCCAGAGCACATTGCCGTCGGCGCTGTGAATGGCGAAATGGTGCAGTTCCACCGTCCGCTGCCCGACCTTAAGCACGAGCCTTCCTTCGAACGTGCGAGTGGGCATGACGAGGGGGTGGATCGGCGGCGTCGCCGTCTCGATTTTTTCGCGGTTCTCTGCAAGCCGTTCTGCCGTCAACGCCAGTGCGATGATCTCGCAATCGGCAAAAGCGGCGTTCCCGGCCACATGGTCCTTGTGCCAATGGCTGAGAACGACCCGGATCGAGGTGACGTCGAGGCTTTCGAGATGGGTCCGGATCGCCTCGGCATGGGGCACGGAAATGTGGGTGTCGTAGACCAGCGCCTCGCCGCCGTCGACGATGGCATAGGATGCGACGCCGAGCGCATAGGCACCGTCGTCGAGCCAGTTCGGTCCCTCCGAATGCAACCGGGTCCCGGCAATCCGACCGTCGTAGTAGGCGAAGATGCCGGGATAGGGCTGCAGTATCGTCAGGGTTGACGTCATATCAGGCATGGCGCGCTTCTCCTCGGCCGGGTTTGCATCCGTCATAGGACGGTGCGGGCCGAAAAAGAAGGGGCGGGCAGCCGTGCTCTATTGCGCGCGCAGCAGATAGGCGTCGTGCTGTTTCAGGAAGGTCATCAGCCGCTCGCCGTAATCCGATGCCACGGCAGCCTTGACGCTCGGCCGTTCCGCCAGAGCCCGCCGCCAGGCGGAAACGCGGGTGAGCCCATTGAAAATCCCGTGGTCGACCAGCGTGTCGAACAGATCGAAGTAACGGAAGATCGGTGCAAAGACCGCATCCACAAGCGAGAAGTCGTTTCCGGCGAAATAGGGGCCGTCGCCGAGCACGGCTTCGACCGTCGCGAACTTTGCCGCGACCGCCTTGCGCTTCTGCTCGAAGATGTCCGCATCTCCAGTGGTTTCGAAACCCCAGAGCTCCGAGAGGATCGACGAGCCATATTCCATCCAGCCGCGGTGGCGCGCCCGTTCGAGCGCGTCAGTCGGATGCAGCGGTGCACCGGTTTGCGTTTCCTCGAGATACTCGCAAATAACCGAGCTTTCGAACAGGACGGCATCGCCCGACGTCTCAGGTATCTGCAGCAGCGGCACCTTGCCGAGCGGCGAGATTTTCAGGAACCAGTCGGGCTTGGCCGCCAGATCGATATTGACGCGGTCGAAGGCAACGTTCTTTTCGGCAAGCGCGATTGCGGCCCGCTGCACATAGGGGCAGAGGTGATGGCTGATCAGGGTGAGGGCACGCGTCATGGGCGATCTCCTGGTTGGGTGAAGTAGATGCATCTGCATGTATGTGTGCTTGCCAATGATTTCAAGATCGATGTATTTACATCTATGAACGGTTTTTCTGAAGATACCGAGCCGCATCCGACGCAGGCTGTCACCCAGGCCTGGATCGGCCTCATGCGCGCACAGCGGCGCGCGCTTTCGGCAATCGAAGCCGACTTCAAGAAGGCGGGTCTACCGCCACTCGGCTGGTACGACGTGCTCTGGGAACTGGTACGGGCGGATGGCGGCAAGCTGCGCCCCTTCGAAATCGAGTCCCGCACCCTGCTTGCCCAATACAATCTCTCGCGGTTGATCGACCGTCTTGAGCGGGAAGGGCTTGTCCGTCGCGAGACTTTTGATGCTGACGGCCGCGGACGCTGGGTGGTCGTCACCGATGAGGGGCGCCAGATGCGGGCGCGCATGTGGCAGGTCTATTCCGCGGCGATCGAGACGCATGTCGGCGCGAAACTGAGTGCTGGCGAAGCGTTGGAACTGGCGCGGCTGCTCGCCAAGCTGCGGTAGATCTTTAGCTGTCGAGGCCGAAGGACTTTTCCAGCGCTTCCCAGGTCTCGTCCATGGCGAAGGTCGAGGAAAAGTAGGGCAGTGCCACATGGCCGTAGATCGGCGAGAGCTGCCATTCGGCCGTTTCTTCGTCCACGCCGGCAATCTGCTGCAGATAGATCGTCGAGACCAGGCCCGTCCGGTCGGCGCCGGCCTTGCAATGGATCAAGAGAGGTTTCGGCGCGTCCCGCAGGATCGCCATCAGCGCCCGTGTTTCCTGCAGGCTGATGGCCGATGACGACGACATCGGGAAATTGATGAGACGAATGCCGTTGCGCTGGGCGGCTGCCGCTTCGTCGCGGTACCAGCTTTCTTTGCTCTCGCCGCGCAGGTTGAGAATGGTGCGGATGCCATAGGTCTTGGAATAGGCGGCAATCGAACGCGAACTCGGCTGGCCCGACCGGTAGACCTCGCCCGCAACCAGCGTGTGGAAGTTGCCCGTCCATTGCAGTGCCACGAGATAAAGCACGCTGACGGCTGCGACGACGGCGACTGCAAGGATGAGGCGACGGGCGAAGCGCTTCGGGCGCAGGTTCAATCCTGATTGCATGGATGGGCTTTCAAAGACCTCGACGATTTGAGGTGTAGCCGGCATCCATGATGTTTTGATGGCGTGTTTCAGGCAATCAGCGGGGCCGCCGCTGCCTTCAGAACATCCCGCGCATCTGCGGGTGCAAGCCGCACCTGCAGCCCGCGCTGGCCGCCATTGATATAGACCTGCGTCTCGGAAAGGGCGGCCTCTTCGATTGCTGTCGGCACCGGCTTTTTCTGCCCGAAAGGGCTGATGCCGCCGACATGATATCCAGTCAGCCGTTCGGCATCGGCCGGCCTCATCATCGCCGCCGACTTGCCACCGAAGGCCGCAGCCAGTTTCTTCATGCTGACCTCACGATCGGACGGAACGACGCAGCAGACCGGCTTGCCGTCGACCTCGGCCATCAGCGTCTTCAGCACCCGGCTTGGATCCTCGCCCAGTGCTTCCGCCGCCTGCAGGCCGACGCGCTCGGCGTTCGGGTCGTAGTCGTAGGTGTGGACGCTGAAGGCAACGCCGGCCTTGGCAAGGGCCTGTGTCGCGCGGGTGGTCTTGGACATCGCGCAGCTCCCGGCGTCAGGCGTTGGCCTTGTCGAACAGGGCTTCGTAGAGATCCGGCTTGAAGCCGATCAGCAGGTTTCCGTTGGCCTCAAGCACCGGGCGCTTGATCATCGAGGGCTGCGCCAGCATCAGCGCGATGGCGCTGTCGGCATCAAGGTTCTGCTTGTCGGCGTCGGGCAGGTTGCGGAAAGTGGTGCCGGCGCGGTTGAGCACGATCTCCCAGCCAGCCTCGTTGCACCAGCGATCGAGATGGGCGCGGTCGATGCCCTCGGCCTTATAGTCGTGGAAGCGATAGGCGATGCCCTGGCTGTCGAGCCAGGTGCGGGCTTTTTTCATCGTGTCGCAGTTCTTGATGCCGTAGATCGTGACCGTCATTCCCGTGCCTTTCCTGCCTTGCGGGCAAATTCGTGCCGGGAGTGATAACCTCCCTCGTCAAGAGAGGGAAGACACTGTCTCAGGTCACGCCGGCATAACGACCGGGCTTGTGGTTGATGGCGAGCGTCATGTTGACGACGGCAGCGCCCACCACGGACAGAACGAGGTTCGCCGGCGGCAGCACGAAGAAGGCCGCGGCCAGGATCGCGAGGTCCACGGCCAGCTGGAAATATCCGGCGCGGATGCCGAACTTCTCCTGCAGGTAGATCGCCAGAATGTTGATGCCGCCGAGCCCGGTGCGATGGCGAAAAAGGATCAGCAGTCCGGTTCCCATCAGTCCGCCGCCGACGACGGTCGCATAGATCGGGTCGAGCCTGGCGAATTCCACCCATCCCGCCGTCAATTTCGAAAACAGCGCCACCAGGGTTACGGCAAGGAAGGTGCGCAACGCAAACATCCAGCCGAGCCGCTTGATCGCCAGCACGTAGAAGGGCAGGTTGATGAGCGAGAACACCAGCCAGAACTGCGTGCCGGTTGCATATTGCAACAGAAGCGCGAGGCCGGAGGTGCTGCCGGTCAAGAGCATCGCCTTGCTGTAGATGATGACGCCGAGCGACATGATCAGCGTACCCGTCAGGATCGCCAGCGCGTCCTCATAGAGGCGGTGGCGTTCCGTGGGGACTTCGGTTGCATCGATCAGTCGCTCGGTCTTCATCTTGGCTGTCAGTCCTTAGAGGTTCTTGAACTTGCCGATGACGTCACCGACTTCGGCCGTCTTGAGCCCGGCAATGTTGATGCGGCCGGAACCCGGCATGTAGATGCCGTGTTCGTTACGGAGCCGCATGACATCCGCTTCAGTCAGCGGCAGCAGCGAGAACATGCCCTCCTGGTCGGCGATGGCGCCGAGCGCCTGCCAGCGGTCGCGCAGGCCTTCCGCCAGCGACTGGCGGATGCCGGAAATGCGCAGACGCATGGTTTCGAGCTCTTCTTTCCAGTCGCGCGCCAGGTCTGCGTCCGACAGGATGGTGCGCACGATCGCGGCACCGTGATCCGGCGGCATCGAATAGCTGGTGCGGGCGAGACCCGCGAGGTTGGAACGGACCGTGTCGGCCGACGAGGATGAGGTGGTCACGGCGAAGATCGCGCCGGTGCGTTCGCGGTAGAGCCCGAACGATTTCGAGCAGGAGACGGCGATCAGCGCTTCCGGCACGACGCCGACGATATGGCGAAGACCGACGACATCCTCCTCGAGGCCGCGGCCAAAACCCTGGTAGGCAAGGTCGATCACCGGCAGCAGGCCACGCTCGGCGACGACCGCGGAAATCTCCAGCCATTGCGCCTCGGTCACAACGCCACCCGTCGGGTTGTGGCAGCCGGCATGCAAGAGCACCGCGTCGCCGGCGGAAGCGCCCTGCAGCGCGCTCATCATGGTGTCGAAGAGCACGGTCTGGGACGGGACGTCGAAGAATGGATAGCCGGCTGTCTCGACGCCCGCCGCCTTGAAGATGCTGGCATGGTTCATCCAGCTCGGCAGGCCGATCCAGACACGCTTGCCGCCCATCTGGCGGATGAGGTCGGCGGCAAGTCTGAGTGCGCCGGAGCCGCCGGGCGTCTGCACACCGGCAAGATGGCTGCGATTGACCGTGTCGCCACCGACCAGCGTCCAGAGATGATCGACGAAAACGAGATCGCCCTCGGGCCCGACATAGGCCTTGCTGTCCTGCGTTTCGAGCAGGCGCTTCTCCGCTTCCTTGACCGCGCGGAAGATCGGCGTATGGCCGGTCTCGTCGCGGTAGACACCGACGCCAAGATCGACCTTTCCGGGGCGCTCGTCCTTGCGATAGAGCCCGATCAGGGCCAGCAACGGATCGTCGGGTTGGCGGGTCAGAGTGTCGAACATGCCGGAATTCCCCCTTGGCAGTGGCAGAGTAGCGATGAGCGGTCGAGAAAGATCGTGCCGGCGGCCGCCCTCCGGCCGCCCGACTGACCTCTTCATTAAGGCAACCATCGCGCAAAATCGACGACGTATTTGCCACAGGGACAATATTCGCATAGATCGAATTGCGTAGATCGATGCATTTCTTTTGCCGATTTGCGCAGATCGCGGAAAATGCAGGAGAGGGTTGTCTGATGGCGGAGCGCGGAACCACCGAACTCGATGCGATCGACAGACGGATCATCCGGCTGCTGGTCGAGGATGCATCGCGAAGCAACAACGAGCTTGCCGCACGGGTCGGGCTGTCTCCGGCGCCGCTTTCACGCCGTCTGGCGCGGCTCTATTCGGCAGGCGTTATCCGGCAAACTGTCGTGGTCGATCCGAAGGCGGCGGGCGTCGGTTTCCAGGCCTTTCTCGAGGTGACGCTGGAGCGAACGGCCAGCAAGGTCGGGCAGCGTTTCATCGAGCTGGTGTCGCGCATGCCCGAGGTGGTGGAATGCCACACCGTCGCCGGCGATTTCGATTTCCTGTTGAAGATCGCCGTGCGCGATGTCGCCGATTACAAGCGGCTGCTGTGGAGCGAGTTCGAGCAGGTCGGCGAGATCAAGACGCTGCGCTCGACCATTCTGCTCGATAGCCCGAAGATGTCCGCGACGATGGCACCCTGAAATCCGGAACGCCTTGAGGACGTTCCGGACCAGAGATACTGGGTCAGGCTTCCAGCGGGCCGGGCTTGCGGGCAGCACTAGAGGCGGTTGCGCAGGCGATCTTCATCAGGTCCGAGCGTCGGCGGGCGTGCCGGGTCGATACCCGGGTAACGATCAGCCCATCCTGTGGTGCGCGAACTTCGATGGCGCCGTCCGGTTGGCCGGGCCGATTGAGGATCGTCACCAGCAGGTCGCCGGCCTTCACCTTGTCGCCGATGTCGCGGTGGAAGAGGATGGCGCCCGATTCCGGTGCGCGGATCATCTCGATATTGTCGAGCGGCGCAACGATACCGCCGAAGGCGGGAACCGCAGCCTTATCACCCGCAACCACGCCGCGGGCGACGAGGAAGCGCAACAGACCTTCGGCGTCCTTGCGTGCCATATCGGGATAGACATCGCGCGTGCCGCGAAGCTCCACCGTGACCGAAAGTCGCCCGGGCAGGCTGGTCTTCTTCTGACCCGCCGTCTCATATTTCCAGGCGTAGGCCACGGCCTCTTCGAAGGCCGAGCTTTCGCCATCGGAAAGAAACACTGCTTCCATGTCGAGCGCCGCCGCGAGGTCGGCGGCCTCCGGCCAAAAGGCTTCGTCGATATAGGCGTATTGCAGCGCTTCGTCGTCGCAGTGCAGGTCGAGCATCAGCTCGGCGCCGAGCGCCATGTGCAGCAATTGCCGCTTCAGGCGGTCTGTCGCCGAATGGCGATCGAGATCGGACAGAAGACTATCGCGCTCGCCGAGTGCGATCAGCGGAAAATCGCGGTTGAAATTGGTGCGCGAGCCGAGATCGAACCGACCCTGCAACTCGCCGAAATGCGACTGCGCAGTGCCGATTGGGTTTGCCTGCGGCACCACGGTGATGTCGCCGAGAATGGCGCCGTTGTTCTCCGCCTCGGAGAGCATCGGCAGCAGGAAATGCGCGGCGGCCGTGCCGGGCAATTCGTTGGCATGCAGTGCGGCCTGGATATAGGCCTTGGGCCCGCCAGGGGTCTTGCCCTTGAAGCGGAAGACCGGCAGACGCCATTCGATGCCCGCGGTGTCGCCGGCGATGATGATTTCCGAGATGTCCATGGTCTCCCCCGCTTGTCTCGTGTCGATGGCTTATCGGCATTCCCGATACGCTTCGCAAGTGGCTAGAAACGGGGAGCACGCACAGCGCCGGCGGCGGAGCGAGGCTTTGACTTTTGCCATGCGGCGGGTGTCTTCTGGTCGCGTTCGCACCACAGGGAGTTCGCAGATGATCCTGATCGGCCAGTATGACTCCCCCTTCGTCCGCCGCGTCGGCATCGCGCTCACCCTCTACGGCATGAAATTCGAGCATCGCCCCTGGTCCTCCTTCGGCGATGCGGAGAGGTTGCGTGCCTACAATCCGCTGACGCGTGTGCCGACCCTGGTGCTTGACGACGGCACTGCACTGGCCGACAGCCACATCATCCTCGACTACCTCGACAGCCTGGTTCCTGAGGATCGCGCGATGTTTCCAAGGTCCGAGCCGACCCGCCATCGCGCCTTGAGGATTGCGGCACTCGCAACCGGGCTCGCCGACAAGGTCGTCAGCCTGTTCTATGAGAAGCGCCTGCACAACGAAGTCTCCGCGCTCTGGGTCGATCGCTGCCGCCTGCAGATCCAAGCGACGCTTGCCGTCCTTGAGGCCACCCGGGCCGAATGCGTTTCGGAGTTCTGGTTCGGGGAGCAGATCGGCCATGCCGATATCGCCGTGGCGGTGGTGCTGCGTTTCCTGTGCGAGGTCCATCCCGAGCTGATCGCGATCTCCAACTATCCTGCCCTGCGAGCGCATGCCGAAAGGCTGGAGGCGACGGCTGTGTTTCAGGCGATCAGCCAGCCTTTCATCGCCCCGACGTGACACCAGCCGGGGCGTGGGGGTTATCGTAGCGCCCGCCAGCCATGAGGCGGGCATGCGATCGGTACAAATCGATCGTCATGCAACCCTTTTTCAAGGGCACCGCTACTTCGGTGGCATCGTGTCGAACTTCGGCAGCGCCGGATCGAGGTGATCCCAAGGATAGCCGCGCGATCCATAGGTGACGGCGTCGGGCTTGTAGCGGCTCGGGTCGTCGAGGCTTGCGGCACGCACGGTGAAGACGTCGGGCATTGCGGCAAAGGTCATGTAGACCGGCGAGCCGCAGGTGGGGCAAAAGGCCCGCGTCTTCACGTTGCCGCTGTCGGCGACCATGTCCCAGAGCGCTGCCTTGCCTTCGAGCTTCACGCCGTCCCGCCTGAAGCTCAGGTGCGATCCATGCCCGGTGCCGCTCTCCTGCTGGCAGTCGCGACACTGGCAGTCGTTCGAGAAAATCGGTTCTCCAGCGATTTCGTAGCGGATCGCGCCGCAGGCACATCCACCGATATAGGCCTTGCTCATCTCATTTCTCCTGGGTCGGGTGCGTAAAAACAAGGCGTCCCACAGCGGTCGGCGACGCCGGCTGTTCTCTTCCACTGCTTCAAATATTTGGGGCAGGCCCGGAGCCGATATCCTTTCGGGAGCGCGGCGTCGCCGCCGTTCGGTTCCCGGGACGATCAGACGACCTTCTGCTGGTCCGGCCTGCAAACGGCGCGCAGTCTGCGCGACGCGATCAGCTCTGTTCGTCGGTGACGGCGCCGATCTTTGAAAGAACTTTCGTCCAGCCCTGGCTCATGTTCTTGAAAGCCGTGTCGTTGCGCGGCGTGACGAAGCCGGAATGGACGAGCCGGAGACGTGTACCGCCCTCGACCTTCGAAAGCGTCCAGGTGACGACCGTGTCGAGGCGGGAGCCATAATCACTGTTGCCTTCGTGCCCGCCTTTCCAGGCATAAACGAAGCGCTCATTGGCTCGGATCTCCAGCACCTTGCAGTGAATGACGCCATCCCATTCGCCGGCCGCCGTCGTCTGGAAGGTGAAGCGGTTGCCTTCGACCGGTTCGAAACCTGTCGGGACCATCATCCAGCGGCTCATCAACGCACCGCTCGTCAGTGTCTTCCAGATCGTCTCCGGGCTGTGAGGGAAGACCTCGTCGACCACGATGTCCTGCGTTTCGGGCTGCAACGCGATTTCGTTCATGGGTCGATCTCCTTCAAGAGAGTGCGCAGATTGGCAAATCGTTCGCGCCAGAAGACGCCGTAATGGCTCATCCAGTCGACCAGTGGCTCAAGGCCCTCCGGTTGGGCGCGATAGTAGACGTTGCGGCCCTCGGGGCGCTCGGTGACGAGGCCCGCCTGCTTCAACGACTTGAGGTGCTGCGAAATGGCGCCCTGTGTCACGCCGCTGCCGCGCGTCAACTCAACCACTGTGATCTCGTCGGCGTTGGCGATGCGCTCGAACACGGCACGCCGGGTCGGGTCGGCAAGGGCGCGCATGATGGTGGTAATGGGTGCGGCTTCAATCATGACGAAATCATTAGCGCATACTGATTGATTAGTCAATACTATTGTTTTCGAGGATGTCATGGTTGCAACCCCGAAGTGGCGGGTCGATGTGGGCAGCAAAAAGGGCCATGCCTCGGCCCGCCCCTCTATGCGTTCTTCGATGCTCTCTCCGCAAACGGACACAGCGCTTGCAGCACTTATCGCTAGCGAATTGCGGTCGCCTGCGAGCAGACGACCACCCATCTGTTGTCACGATGTTCGTATGCATCGGTGTGCCAGTAGTCGCTGCGCGGGATCCGGAGGAAACGGAGACGCCGTGTGAATGACATAGCGGTAGCCTTCGACGGCCTCACGCCACACCTCCTCTGAATCCAAATCGGCCCGCCCGAAGCCAGGCTGCTGATGCGGCTCTTGCGCGCGGCGGTGACGCCGCGCACCATTACTGGTTAGTCAGTCTGGCGAACCGCGCATGGGTGTACCCCGGCAAAAATTGACACAGCTGGAACCGTATTCGGTGCGGTCCTGACCGGCGTCTTGGAAGGGTGCGGCTAACGCCTGCGACCGATGGGAATGATTTCCGGTGCAGCTGCCGCGAACGGCCTGCCATCCCACCCCCCGAGCCATCGTTCGACGACGAGGCCCGCCTCGTCCATCATCGAGACGAGGTCTTCGTATGACGGGAAGGCGATTTTCGACTGCGCCGAATAGGTGCGCTCGTCGGTTGCGACCCGGTAGAACGTATCGTATTCCACGATACCGGTAGATGGGTCATGCCGGACGTCGTTCCATGCGAACACGTCGCCCAGATCAGGGTGAACGATAGTTCGCTCGGATTCGGCCGGCGTCCATTCTTTCCATTCCTCGACTTCAGGATTACGGCTGTCGAAGATGAAACGCCCTTCAGGCGAGAGATGTGCGGCAATGGTCCGCAGAGCGGCGAGCTGATCTTCCCCGGTGAGGAAAACCTGGAAGGCGTGGCCGCTGAGCAGCACCAGATCGAAGGTTTCTCCGAGGCGGATGGTTCGCCCGTCGCCTTCGATCCAACGCACCCGTTTACCGCCGGGTCGCTGCCTTGCGATTTCGAGCATCGCAGCGGCCGGGTCGACGCCGACGACCCGCTTGCCGCCCTCTCGTGCGAAGGCAGCTGCCAAAAGACCGGTGCCGCACCCGAGATCGAGGATCGAGGCGCGGCCGGTGGCCATGCGGTGGAGATACTCGGAATCGGCAGTCCAGCCGTTCTCGATGTCGTAGAACTCTACAAGGCCTGGATCGTTGTAGAGTTTGTCGATCGTCATCGAGATGACCGGATCACTCCCATTCGATCGTGCCGGGCGGCTTCGACGTGACGTCGTAAACCACGCGGTTGATGCCACGGACCTCGTTGATGATGCGCGTTGCCGCACGGCCGAGGAATTCCATGTCGTAGTGGTAGAAGTCGGCGGTCATGCCGTCGACCGAGGTGACGGCGCGCAGCGCGCAGACGAACTCGTAGGTACGGCCGTCGCCCATGACGCCGACGGTCTGCACCGGCAGAAGCACGGCGAATGCCTGCCAGATGGCGTCGTAGAGGCCGGCCTTGCGGATCTCGTCGAGATAGATCGCATCGGCTTCGCGCAGGATCTCGAGCTTCTCGCGGCTGATGCCACCCGGGCAGCGGATGGCAAGGCCCGGACCCGGGAAGGGATGGCGACCGATGAAGCTGTCGGGCAGGCCGAGTTCGCGGCCGAGCACGCGGACTTCGTCCTTGAACAGTTCGCGCAGCGGCTCGACCAGTTGCATGTTCATGCGTTCCGGCAGGCCGCCGACATTGTGGTGCGACTTGATCGTGACCGACGGGCCGCCGGTGAAGGAGACGCTTTCGATGACGTCGGGATAGAGCGTGCCCTGGGCAAGGAAATCCGCGCCGCCGAGCTTCTTTGCCTCTTCCTCGAACACCTCGATGAACAGGCGGCCGATGATCTTGCGCTTGGTCTCCGGGTCGCTCTGGCCTTCCAGTTCACCGATGAACCGGTCGGAAGCGTCGACGTGGAGGAGGTGCAGGTTATAGTGCTCTTCGAACATGGCGACGACGTTCTTCGCCTCGTCCTTGCGCATCAGGCCGTGGTCGACGAGGATGCAGGTCAGCTGGTCGCCAACCGCCTCGTGTATCAGGAGAGCGGCGACCGAGCTGTCGACGCCGCCCGAAAGCGCGCAGATCACCTTCTTGTCGCCAACTTGGCGGCGGATCGCGTCCACCGCCTTGGCGCGGTAGGCCGACATCGACCAGTCGCCCTTGATGCCGGCGATCTTGTGCACGAAGTTGGAAATCAGCTTGGCGCCGTCAGGCGTGTGCACGACTTCCGGGTGGAACTGCACGGCATAGTACTTGCGCTTCTCGTCGGCGATGAAGGCGAACGGGGCGTTGGCCGAGGTGGCGACGACTTCGAAGCCTTCGGGGATCGCGGTGACGCGGTCGCCATGCGACATCCACACCTGGTGGCGCGAACCGAGCGACCAGACGCCGTCAAACAGCGCGCAGTCCTTCTCGACTTCGAGGAAGGCGCGGCCGAACTCGCGATGGTGGCCGCTCTCGACCTTGCCGCCGAGCTGGGCGCAGATGGTCTGCTGGCCGTAGCAGATGCCGAACACCGGCAGGCCGGAATCGAAGATCACCTGCGGCGCGCGCGGCGAGCCGATGTCGAGCGTTGAGGCCGGGCTGCCGGAGAGGATGACGGCCTTCGGCTTCAGCCGCTGAAAACCTTCTTCCGCCGACTGGAACGGCACGATTTCACAATAAACACCGGATTCGCGCACGCGCCTGGCGATGAGCTGCGTCACCTGGCTGCCGAAGTCGACGATAAGAACGGTGTCGGGATGGGCTGTCTGGGTCATGTCGGGCCTTCAAACAAGCTTGATCATGGCGAGCCTTTAATGAAAGCCCGTCTTTAGCGCAACGATTAGATTGCACCCGGACAATCCCGGGCTTTCAGAGCCTGATCTCTCCGGTACCGATCGCCGCCTCGAGACTGTCGATGACGCCGGCGAGCTTTTCGTCGATGACATCAAGGTACTCCGTCCAGTCGCTCACATGCTTGAGCTCTGCCTTGCCGTCCGAAATGCCGCGAAGCGCGATGAGATGCACACCAAAGGATTGGCAGGCACGCAGCACCGCATAGGTCTCCATCTCCACCATGTCGGCGTCGATGCCGTCATAGGCGGAGCCTGAGACGATGTTGGCGCCGGTCGACAGTCGCGCCTCCTTGACGCCGGGGATCCGCAGCGGCAGCGACACGACGGCCGGAAGATCGAGAAACGGCGTTGCCCCTTTCTCGAAACCGAGCGCCGAGGCGTCCATGTCGCGGTAGCCGACGGATACCGCCTGATAGACTTCGGTCTGCTCGAGCTTGGCGGCACCCGCCGAGCCGAGCGAGACGACCAGTTTCGGAAGATTGCCTTCGGCGGCAAGCCCGGCCAGCGCCTTCGTCAGCGTCACGGCGGCCTCCACCGGACCGACGCCGGTCATCAGCGGTGCGATCCGCGCCTTCAGATGCGGGCCGTATTCGGCATCGACAGCCATCACGTAGAGAACCTTGCGGCCGGCGACGTCTTTCACTGCAAAACTCATCCTTCGACATCCTCGCGTCCGCGGATCACCATCATCGTGCCGGTCATCGAGGCAATCAGCTTGGCCGGCCCGTCCGCGCGGATCGCGTAGCCGCGCCCGTCCGAGACGATGATCGTCGTGCCCGGCTTGGTGACTTCGCCACGAAACAGGAAACGCTCGCCGCGCCCCGGCGACAGGAGGTTGACCTTGAATTCGATCGTCAGGATCGAGGCATCCGGGTCGATGACCGAATAGGCGGCGTAAGTCCCGGCCGAATCGAGTGCGGCAGAAATCACCCCTGCATGCAGGAAGCCATGCTGCTGCGTCAGCTTCTCGTCGAAGGGCAGCTCGATTTCGACCGTGCCCTGCTCAACCAGCGTCAGCTCAGCGCCGATCGTTTCCATCGCCGCCTGCCGCGCGAAGCTCTCCCGGATGCGTCTGCGGAAATCTGGGGGATCGCTATCGTCCATCAGTCTGTACGGCCCTGGTTTCGCGGAAGGCCCAGTGCCCTCCAGATCGATGGACAGTGGCATGGCCGCACCGGTGCGACAAGCTCAATTCATGAGGAAAATCGAGCCGTTGAGCACTGTCGCAAACGCCACCCAAGCGAGATAGGGCAGGAACAGCAGGGTCGAAACGCGGTCCCTGTTCCAGCTTGCGACGATGACGCCGGCAACGGCGATCAACAGCGCGATGATGACGATCAGGGCCGACGAGACGTTCTGCATGCCGAAGAACAGCGGCGACCACAGGAAGTTGAGGATCATCTGCGCCAGCCACAATCGCATTGCCGCGGAGCGGCGATGGTCGAGAAACAGCCGCGCGCCGACAAAGCCGATGATCACGTAGAGGATCGACCAGACCGGGGCGAAGATCCAGTTGGGCGGGTTGAAGGCCGGCTTTGCCAGAGCCTGATACCATTCGCCGGGGATGTTGTTGTAGCCGATGAGGAGCCCGAGACCGAGCACAGTGGCGATGAAGACTGCGTAGACGAGGGTTCTGTTCATGCGCCGACAGATAGGGCGCCCTTCGGCGCTTTCCAGCACCGGCTGACGTTTTGAAGTGACAAGGCGTCACCTATATCTCTGCCATGAAAAGCTTCCGTCGCATCGACATCCGTCCGGCCGGCCCGGACGACATCATGATGATCGCCTCCGTTATCGTCGAAACCTGGCGATCGAGCTTTCGCGGGCTGATTTCCGATGACTTTCTCGATGCGATGAGCATCGAGGAGCAGGCCTTGCGGCACGCGAGGCGCATGCGCGTCGCGGATGTCTTCCACCTGGTTGCTGTCGACATGGGCACAAACCGGGTGATCGGCTTTGCCAACTACGGCAAAGCCCGCTCGATGCCGCCGCGGTTCGATCGCGAGCTTTACGCTCTCTACATCCTCAAGGAGTTCCAGGGGGCGGGCATCGGCTCGGCTCTGGTGCGAAGCGTTGCCGCCCATTGCCGGGAGATGCGCGCGGCGTCGCTGTTTGCCTGGGTGTTGTCAAGCAATCCGAACCGGGCATTCTACGAGCGCCTGGGTGCCGTTGCGGTCGGCCAGGGCCAGGTGAGCCTTGGAGGCGAAAATCACGACCAGACCGCCTATCGATGGGACAATCTGGCAAAGCTCGCCGGCGAGGGTCGGTTTTCGGCCTGACGCCTGCTGTCAGGACCGAGCGAGCCGCACGATATGCTGGTCCCAGGCGACGGGGTTTTGGTGATCCTTGAAGCGGCCGTCATAGGACGACACGGCAAAACCGTGATCGGCGGCGGCGACACCGGCGGCGTCGATCACGCGCTCCTGTTTCAGCACTGCGCCGGTGCCGGCGTCGAGCGTGACGGCAATGCCTCCCTTCGGCGAGGTCAGGCCGATCAGCCCGTCGTTACGGTTGACGGCGATGGCGCCGACATAGTTGGCAAGCGCCGCCGTCGTGCTTTCGGGCAGCGACACGAACGCGAGATCTTCGCCGTGAGAGAAGTGGCCGACAAGCGGCGGCAGGTCGTCGCGCGCGCCTTCGTACTGGCAGGCAAACCAGATCTCCCCCTTCGGGCCGATATCGACATGGCGGGTAGAGAGACGGCTGAGGTCGGCAGGCAGCGTGTGCTTCTGGATCAGGGCGCCGGTCGCGGTGTCGACCAGCGTCAGGCTGGGTTCCATATGGTCCAGATTGAGCTTGGTCCGGCCGAAATCCGGATGGGTCTCGATGCCGCCATTGGCGATGGCGAGCATCCGGCCATCGGCGGAAAGCGTCATGTCGTGCGGGCCGATGCCATAGGTCGGGAATTCGCCGATGCGGGCAAAGGAACGGGTGCCGTCGTAGATGCCGATCATGCCGCGATTGCCGGCAAAGTCGTTCTCGGTGGCGTAGAGCAGGCGGCCGTCGGCGGAAAAGCAGCCATGGCCGTAGAAATGCCGGCCCTCCGCCGCGGCGATGACGATCGGTTCGGCGCTGCCATCGGCCGAAAGGATCATTGCATAGGTGCCCGGGCGGCGGGCGAAGGCGACCGTGCGCTCGCTGGCGGCGGAATAGGCCATGCCGTGGGCGCGGGCGGGCAGCGCCGTGCGCTCGATGATCTCGCCCGCTTCGGTCAGCGTGGCAAGGCCAAAGCTTCCGTCCGGGGCCATGAAGGCCGAGGCAAAGACCGCGTCAGTGCGCTCGAGCGCAAAAGTGCTGCGCGCTCCGAGCGTCGCCACCCAGGCGGCGCCGGCCATCGTGATGAAACTGCGTCGGTCGATCAGACCCGTGGTGGCGCCCATGCCATTCCCGCCTGCCATTCTGTCGGAGCGGCAGCGGAAATCCGCCGCCGGACCTTGTCGCTACGATGTAGCAGATTACGCTTTCAGAGCCAGCCCCGCCGCTTGAAGTAGAGGAAGGGAACGATCGCTGAAAGCACCATCAGCGCCAGGGCGTAAGGGTAGCCGAAGCGCCACTGCAGCTCGGGCATGATCTCGAAGTTCATGCCATAGATCGAGGCGACCAGCGTCGGCGGCAGGAACACGACGGCGGCGACCGAAAAGATCTTGATGATTTGGTTCTGCTCCAGATTGATCAGGCCGAGCGTCGCGTCGAGCAGGAAGTTGATCTTGTTCGACAGGAACAGTGCGTGGTCGCCGAGCGATGTCGCATCGCGCTGGATCAACTTGATCCGCTGCCGGCTTTCCTTTGCCGCCTTGCGCGGACCGATGCCTTCAAGCGCCACGTGATAGGCCACAAGGCGCCCGATGCTGACCAGGCTTTCGCGCACGATCGTCAGAAGGTCGCCCTTCTGGCCGATCTGCTCGATCAGCGACTGCAGGTCGCGCGTCTTCTTGGTGGCGCTGGCATTGGTCTTGCGGAACACGTCACGCGAAATGCCGTCGACCTCGCTGCCGGCCCGCTCCAGCGCGTCGGCGGTGCGGTCGATCATCGCTTCGAGAAGCCCCAGCATTACCAGTTCGCCCGTCTCGCAGGCCTGGCCATTGGCCTTCTGCAACCGGTTGGCATAGGTCTGGAAGGGTTTCGGGTCGGCGTGGCGCACGGTCACAAGCGTGGCGCCCTTGACGATGAAGGTCACGGGAACCTTGACCGGATATTCGCTGTCGAGCTTGGCGACCGCCGTCATGGTCATGAACTGGGCGCCGTCTTCCTGGTAGAGCCGGTCGGACAGCTCGATTTCCTGCATTTCGTCACGGGTCGGGATCTCGACGCCGATTTGGCCCTGGACCAGCCGGGTCTCTTCGACCGACGGGTTGAGGAGGTCGTACCAGATGACAGGCGTCGGCGAGGCAAGGCCGTCGAGCATATCGACGAGCACGAGATGGCTGTTCTGGCTTTTGTAGATGCGCAGCATTTTGGGCTCCATAGGGCGAGTCATCCGACCGCCACGAAGCCCTGATCAATCAGGACCGAGCGGTCGTGAGCATGAAGGCTCGACTTCGACTGTCGGGGTTCATTGCAAGTTGATCCTTGTGGTGAAACGTGCCCGCGAGAGCGGACACGGGGAGCGCTTTGCGCCCAAACAGGGGGATTGTCAACACCTCCAGCGCCATGAGTCTTTTCAGGCGCACAAAGGTCGCTGGAGCACTTTCAATCGCGGCATGTTTCCGTAATCGAACACGATTTACGGAAACATGCCGTCGCCGGAAGGTCGTGGGCTCAGTCGCCGTCGGCAAAGGAGAAGCCGGCGCCAAGGCCGATGGCGCCGCCGAAATCCCTGTTTAGCCGGTCGAGCAGATCGGCGGTGTTGAGGGTCAGAAAATCGAGCTTGGCGCGGCTCTTGTCGTCGGCAATCGCATTGGCGATCGGACCGTCGATTGTCTGCGAGATGCCGATGACGGAATTGAAGACGAAGTTCGCCGATCCGGCGACCGAGCGGCTGTCTTCGGGAAGCAAGCTATCCATGTCTGCCACCTTGAACAGGGTCTTGAGGCCGGCGAAGTTGGCGGCAATCGAGGGCATGGTGTTTTGCGACCGCCAGTAGATCGCCGACTTCGGATGTCCCTTGTCCGGCGTGCCGTCTACCGTTCCGGCATAAAACGGTTTCAGCCGCTGGTCCTTCACCATCTCGACGCCGTGCACGAAAATGCCGAGCAGCTCGGTTGCTGCCTCCTTGCTGTCGCGAAACTCCGGATTTCCCGGGCCGGGCTTCTTCCAGGCGGCCTGGATTCCGTCGGGTTTTTGCCATTCCGCCAGGAACTCGTTGGCAATCGTGTCGAGGTTCTGCGCGATCGCCACGCCGTAGCGGCAGCGGAACTCGCCTTCCTTATTTGAAAGGACCTCGGAACCGTTGCCGTAGAGCACGTATTCCAGTGCGCCCAACCCTTGCGCTGCGACGCTCTTGCCCTTGAGCGACGCAACGTCGGTCGCGGTCTCGTCCTTCTTGGCAAGAATGGCCTGCACCTGCTTCAGGCCCGTGCTCTTGCGGTCGGGGTAGAACAGGAAGCGCTCGAAACGGTTCTGCTCGAGCGCCGGTCCAAGGCGAATGATTTCGACCGTGGACCAGGCCTGCACCAGTTCGGAAAATGCGGCTTGCGCATTCTCCCGCGACGCCGTCGACGGCGTTTTGCAAAGGGCTGTCGACGTCTTCGCCAGAGCCGCGGTCTTGTCCGACAGGTTGCGGTAGCCCGGAATGATGAAGTCGTCGACCGCCTTCGCCATCACCGCCGGCACGGCAGCCTCGTTGACGACGCGCGGGGACAGCGCACTTCCTTCCTGCGCCATCGCGGGCAGGGATAGAGCGGTCAGCGCAAGGCCGAAGGCAAGCGAGGGCATGGGGGACATCAAAGGGACTCCAGAAATGCGATGAGGTCACGGCGGTCGCGCGTGGAAAGGCGGGCGAAGGCGTCGCGGGCAGCCTGCCCTTCGCCGCCGTGCCAGAGGATGGCTTCCGTGAAATTACGGGCGCGGCCGTCGTGAAGCAGATACGTGTGGCTGCTGACGGTTTTCGTCAGACCGGTGCCCCAAAGAGGCGGGGTGCGCCACTCGCTGCCGCTTGCGCTGCCCACGGCCTGGCCATCGGCAAGGCCTTCGCCCATGTCGTGCAGAAGGAAATCGGAATAGGGCCAGATCAGCTGAAACGCCTGGGCCTTGTGGCCGGCATCTCGGCGCGTCACGAATTTCGGCGTATGGCAGGCGGTGCAGCCGATTTCGTAGAAAACCTGCTTGCCGCGCAATGTCTTCGGAAAGCTCGCCTGGCGGCGGGCTGGAACGGCGAGGTTGGCGGTGTAGAATGTCACGAGACCAAGCACCGGATCGGGCGCCTCAACCGTACCAAGGCGTGCCTGCACGCCGGTGGGCATGGCAAGACAGGCGGCCTGCGCCTGGGTGCAGTCACCGTGGCTGCGGTCTGCGTCCGGCGTCGACAGGCCGATGTCGGCAGCGAAGGCATCCGCCGTCTGCTGCCGTATCGTCGGGTTTTGTGCCTTCCAGCCGAAACGGCCGAGCGTGATCTTGCCGGTGCTGCGGTCGCGGGCAAGCGCCGCACGTCCGCTGATGCCGTCGCCGTCACGATCGTCGGGATCGGCGCCCGCCAGGATGTCGGCCTCGTGAATGGCTTCGATCAGCCCGAGACCAATCATCTGCGGTGCCACGCGAGGAGAGAGCGTCGTTGTCGGGTCGAGATCGCCATAACCCAGGTCGGTCACGGTATAGGATGGCTTGCGCAGGAAGACGAGTTCGCCGTCGGCCAATGTCACCGGCAGCTCCGAATAGGTCATCTTCATATGACCTTCCGCGGCAAGTCCCGGAACGGCGCTATCCTGCAACTGAGCACCATAGATGGGATCGGGAAAGTTCGGCAGATCGTAGTTGGCCACCATCTCACGCTCGCGCTCATTAGCTGGCGCGCGCGCCAGTCGGTAGAGCATCGATGTGCCGTCAGGCGAGCCCTCCGGCGGGCGGCCGCGCCCATCGCGCGGATGACAGCTTTCACAGGCCCGGGCATTGTAGAGCGGCCCCAATCCATCCGACGCCTGGGTCGAGGAGGGCGATGACACCCAGAGTTTCTCGAAGAGCGCATCGCCGAGTTTGAAGGCTTCCTCGTCCGAGAAGGCAAGATTGGCGGAAAACAGCGTGAAACTGTCCTGGTCGACGGGGGCGATCGAGGTCCCGGCGCCACCGGACATTGCCTCGTATCGCTCGGCTTTGGAGAAGTCGGTCGTTGGCCGGACGATGGTTTCGACGCGGCTGCGGTCGGATTCGGAAAGATCGTCGCGTGTCCGCGGCAGGTTGGAGGCGTCATCAGACGCTGCAACGGATGTTGCAAGCAGGCAGAGCAGCGCTGCGAGCTGTCGCGACAGGGATTGGACAGTCCGTGCATTCATCGACTGAGGATCGGGCCGCGTTGTTGCGACGCGGCCCGCCTTTTCAACTCATTGGAACACAGCGTTAGGATTATCCAAGCTGTCGGAACCTTCAAGCTCAATTGTTCCAAGATCGAGCGAAGCGATGACGCGCTGCACAGTCTTGGCCTGGGCGATGAGGCCGTCGATCGCAGCCTGGACGGTGGCGTTGCCCTCGGCATTGCCTTCCCCGATCATCTGATCGTAGGCCTCGACGGTTTCGGCGCGCTTGGCCATCGCCTGCATTTTCTCGACGGTGGTGGCCAGATCCTTGGTCATTTCCTTGTCGAGAGCCGCATCCTTGGCGGCAACCAGTTCGGAAAGCGAGGCGCCGGTCAGCTTGGTGCCGTCGACGCGGGTATAGTCGCCGGTATAGGCCGACTGGATGCCGATCGCGTCATGCAGGTGAGAGTTGTGCGTGTTGTCGGAGAAGCAGTCATGCTCTTCTTCCGGATCGTGGAGGAGCAGGCCGAGCTTCATGCGCTCGCCGGCAAGCTCGCCATAGGAGAGCGATCCCATGCCGGTCAGGATGGCGGTAATTCCAGCTTTCGGATCGGCTTCGACGGCCTTGGTCGCGGCACCATCCGGCGTCCAGTTGGCGACCATTTCCTTGAGGTCGGCAACGAGCAGCTCGGAGGCGGCCTTCAGATAGGCCGCACGGCGATCGCAATTGCCACCGGTGCAGGCCTTGGTGTCGTAATCGGTGTAGGGACGGTTGCCGGCGCCAGCCTTGGTGCCGTTCGTGTCCTGACCCCAGAGCAGGAATTCGATGGCGTGATAGCCCGTGGCGACGTTCGCCTCGATGCCGCCTGCTTCCTGGAGGGTGCCCGCCAGCAGTTCCGGTGTGATGTTGGTGGCATCGACGTCCTTGCCGTCGATCTTGATCGTCTTGTTGGCGATCACATTGGCGGTGAACAGGCCGTTCTCGTCGCTTTCGCTGCCGTAGCTCGGGTCGACATAGTCGATCAGGCCTTCGTCCAGCGGCCAGGCGTTGACCTTGCCTTCCCACTCGTCAACGATCGCGTTGCCGAAGCGGTAGACTTCCGTTTCCTGGTAAGGGTTGCGGGCCTTGAGCCAGGCCTCGCGCGCCGCCTTCAGCGTCGCTTCGCTTGGGGTCGCAATCAGCGCGTCGATCGCCTTGTCGAGCGCTTGCGCCGTGATCAGTGCGTCTTCGAACTTGGCATGCGCCACGACGGTGTAGTGCTTGACGACGGCGGCCGCATCGGTAGCGGCCTGTGCCGGCTGCAGGGCCAGCGTCGACGTTGCCGTCATGAGCGCCAGCGCCGCGGCGCGGATGAAATTCTTGGTCATGACCCTCTCCTGTTCTTTTCCCGGCGGGACCGGAACGGACACCGCGGGACGGCGTCATCGCTCGGCAAGGGTCGTCAGAAATCCCCCGCCGACCCGCCGGAGCGTGATTGTCATGAACCAAAACTAAACTGGTGTCAAAGTGTATAGTTTAGAAGGTTTTCAATCTGATGTGCGTGTTTTGACTGTTGTCAAAAGCCATCAGCCCTTGCGCTGCATCAGGCAGAAGAAGAAGCCGTCCGTGCCGGTCGAGGCCGGCGTCAGCGTCACCGTCTTCATGTCGGCGGACCACGGCTGCGGCTTGTCGGTGCCGAACAGTCCGGCCCAGATGTCGGCGGCCGACAGGATCTCGAATTCCGGATTGTCCTCGCAGAAGCCGTAGACCTGTGCCTCGTTCTCCTCGGGAAGGACCGAGCAGGTGACGTAGATCAGGTGTCCGCCCGGCCGCACGAACTGCGCGGCACTTGCCAACGCCTCTTCCTGCTGGGCGATGCGCTCTTCGAGGTTCTTCTGGTTGAGCCGCCATTTGGTGTCGGGGCGACGGCGCCAGGTTCCAGTGCCGGTGCAGGGCGCATCGACGAGAACCCGATCGAAGCGGCCGGCAAGCGGCTCAAGGCTCTCGGTGGATTCGTGCACCTGGACGTTGCGCGTTCCCGCGCGCTTCAGCCGCTCGATGATCGGCGCGAGACGCTTGCGGTCGGTGTCGTAGGCGTGCACCTGGCCCTTGTTGTTCATGGCCGCCGACATGGCGAGCGTCTTGCCGCCGCCGCCGGCGCAATAGTCGAGCACCTGCTCGCCTTCCTGCGGGAAGGCGAGGTCGGCCACGATCTGCGATCCCTCGTCCTGAACTTCGAACCAGCCCTTCTGGAAGGAGAGCTCGGCGGTGACGTTGGGCAGGCGCGAGGCGCCTTCGCCGGCCGGAATGCGAATGCCGTTGCGTGCGATCGTCGCCGCTTCTGCGCCGCTGCGCTCCAGCGCCTTCAGCACCTTGGCGCGCGTCGCCTTCAGCGTATTGGCGCGCAGGTCGAGTGTCGGGCGTCCGGCAAGCGCCTTGGCCTCATCGAGCCAGTCGTCGGAGAAATTCTCCTCGAAGGAGGCCTGCACCCATTCGGGAATATCGCCCTGGATATGGGGAGCGGCGTCCTCGAGACGACGGGTGGCGAAAGCCTTGGTCATGTCGGCCGACGGCATCTCGGGCGCGAACTTGTCGCCATCGAGTTCCGCGGCCAGCTTGTCGGGTGAAAACCCCCACTGGCGGTACATCACCGCGTGGCCGAGAGCGGCTGCGCTGTCACTGTCCATCAGGTAGGCATGGGAGAGCTTCATGCGAAGCGCGTCATAGACGATGTTGCCGATCGCCGATCGATCGCCGGAGCCGGCGAACCGATGGGAAAGGCCCCAGTCCTTGAGTGCGTCGGCGACCGGGCGCTTCCGCTTTTCGATATCCTCAAGAACCTCAATGGCTCCAGCGAGCCTGCCGCCCAATCGCATCTTCGATGAACTCCTTTTTCGCCGTGGTAGCGGCGATGGCATCGAAGAGCAAGACGCTGCTAAATATTAAACGCGGGGAACGGTCTTTCTCAAAGCAGAACCACCCGCATCAGAATGCCGGGCGGAAGTCTCCTGCGATCAGGAATTGACGACGCGATAACAGATGCTGGCGTGGCCGGAGCTGATCATGCCGATCTGCGAGGCGGCTGCTTTGGAAAGATCGATCACACGGCCACGGATGAACGGCCCACGATCGTTGATGCGAACGATTACACTCTTGCCGTTGCGCTTGTTGGTAACCTGCACCTTGGTGCCGAATTTCAGACTGCGATGGGCTGCGGTGAGGCGGGCGGCGTTCATGCGTTCGCCGGAAGCCGTCTTGGAGGTCAGCGCATACCAGGAGGCGCCACCACAGCCGGCGCCTGCTGCCTGGCTATCGGAAACGGAAACGAGGCCGATCCCGGCGGTGAACAGCGCTGCCGCAGCAACAGTCTTGATTTTCGCTGGCGTCAAACTGGCGACCCTCGGTTAGAGCCTTTGGGCGGTGGCTCTTGGTTAACTCTTTCGAAGATCGCTAATTGGGGCGAAAAATGGCGAAAACGTGCTTCAACCATTTACGTTCTATTAGGATTTATTGAAAAAGGACGAAAATTAAAAATCGAAGATTGTTTGAAATAGTTTAAGCGATGCCCGGAAGTTCTTTGGAATCAGCGGTTGAACATCAATGGCGGCACGCGCGCGTGCCGAGATCTTGGCCTCGCGATAAAAATCATTAAAAATTTCGTTTTGAACGAAATGTCCGGATCCGGATGGTTCAAAATGCCATACTATCGCCAAGGTTGCATACAATTCGCAAAGTATAGAATGAATATCTCACGAGGGTCACAATTGAGCCCCCCGTGAGATCGCCAATACTAACGTTCATGCAATAGGCAATGTTCCATTGCGAGAGGGATATGTTGACCCTTTCGCGCAGCAATTGTTCACTGGCCGCGCCAGCTGTCTGTCTGCCACAATTGCGCAAGTGACACGCGATAGTCGGGATAGGAAAATTCGAAGCCGGTTTCCCGTATGCGTGCATTTGAGACGCGCTTGTTCTCGCCATAGAAGGAGCGAGCCATCGGCGAAAGCTCGGCGGTTTCGAACGGCATCTCGGGTGGCGGCTCGACGCCCATCAGTCGTGCGGCCTCGGCAACGATGTCCTGCGGCGGTGCCGGTTCGTTGTCGGTGATGTTGAAGATCCCGCCTTGCAGCCGTTCTGAGAGGTAGGACGTGGCGGCGCCGATATCTTCGACACGGATGCGGTTGAACACCTGGCCGGGCTTGATCAGCCTTCGGGCCGTGCCATTGGCAAGATTGCAGAAGGCATTGCGACCCGGGCCGTAAATGCCGGAAAGCCTGAGCACGGCGACGGGAATATCGTGCTTTGCGCCAAAAGCGCGCCAGGCGTCTTCCGCCTCGACCCTCTCGACCGAACGCGCCGAGACCGGCTTCGACAGCATGTCTTCCGTCACCCACCCGCCGCCATGGTCGCCATAGACGCCGACGGTCGAGAGGTACCCGATCCAGCGAAGAGCAGGGGCAAGCTCGGCAAGGTCGGCGCTGCCGGATCGGAACATCGGGTCGCCGTCGCGGCCGGGGGCGATCGACTGGATGAGATGGGTCGTCTGCCGCAGGGCGGCTGCCAGTTCGTCTGAGACCGTGTCGCCGTCAAAGACGATGGGGCGGATGCCTGCCTTTTCGAGCTTCGCGGCCTTTTCCGCGCTGCGGGTCGTACCAGTGACGCTGTCGGCCTTGCCGGCCAGTGCGCGGGCGATCGCCATGCCGGAATAGCCGGCGCCAAGAACTAGGACATGCATCGGCTCACTCCTGCCATTTGCCATTCGGACAACACTTCCTCGTCGCTTTCCGCGCCGCACTGCCGCTCATACGCCGCAAGCGCGTCGGGCGAAATCAACCGCGACAGAGCCCATACCGCCATCGCCCTCACCACCGGCGAGGCATCGCCGGTCAGCGTCTGGCAGGCGTCCACGAGGCTCTCATCGCCGGAATTGCCTGCTGCGATCAAGACATTTCTGACGAAGCGATCACGCCCTATGCGCTTGACCGGCGAGCCCGAAAAGAAGGTTCTGAACGTCGGGTCGTCGAGGGTCAAAAGAAAGGCGAGCGACGGCGCCTTCAGGTCGTCTCGCGCCTTGAGCTTCATCTCGGATGCCGTTTGCGCGAACTTGTTCCAGGGGCAGGCGGCAAGACAGTCGTCGCAGCCATAGATGCGATTGCCGATCAGCGGACGCAGCGCCGGGTCGATCGGCCCCTTGTGCTCGATCGTCAGGTAGGAAATGCAGCGCCGCGCGTCGATCCGGTAGGGGGCCGGGAAGGCTGCGGTCGGGCAGGCGTCGACACAGGCGCGGCAGGAGCCGCAATGGTCGCGCTCGGCTGTGTCGAAGGCAAGGTCTGCCGTGGTGAACAGGCTGCCGAGAAACAGCCAGGAGCCGAATTCGCGGCTGACGAGATTGGTGTGCTTGCCCTGCCAGCCGAGGCCCGCTTTCTCGGCGAGCGGCTTTTCCATCACCGGCGCCGTGTCGACGAACACTTTCACGTCCTCGCCGGCGCGCGCGGCAAAGCGGGTCGCGACCTCTTTCAGCCGGCCCTTGATGATGTCGTGATAGTCGCGGTTCTGGGCATAGACCGAAATTGCGCCACGATCCGGCTGGTCGAGGATGCCCCGCGGGTCTTCCTCGGGGCCGTAGTTCATGCCGAACATGACGACCGAGCGCACGTCGCTCCAAAGGGTGCGCGGATCGGAGCGGCGCTCCGCCGTTTCGGCGAGCCACTCCATCGTGCCATGGAAGCCTTCGTCGAGGAAATCTGCGAGCCGCGCCGGCGCCTCCGGTATGGCATCGGGCCGTGTGATGCGACAGACGTCAAACCCCTTTTCGGCCGCCTCGGCCTTCAGGAAGTCCGTCAGCTTCTGCCGCCGTCGCTCCTGGTTCTCAGCCTTGGCAGCACTGCCGGGCACGGCTTGATCCTCAGAAGTCGAGATCCGCATAGTGCGGAACCGGTGTGACGCCGCGCACGCGCTCGGAAAGCAATGGGCGGAACGAGGGGCGGGACTTCAGCCGCTGGTACCATTCCTTGGCGGTCGGCGCGTCCGACCAGTCGATCTCGCCGAGATAATCGAGCACCGAAACGGTCGCGGCAGCCGCAAGGTCGGCATAGGAGATCCGGTCTCCGGCAAGCCAGGGCCGCGAGCCCGCGAGCCACGACAGATACTTCATGTGCTGGCGGATATTGGCGCGCGAGGTGCGCAGCACCTTGCTGTCAGGCGCGCCGCCGCCCTGATCCGGCGTCATCTGCAGCTTGTAGATACGCTCGCGCACCAGCGGCCGCGTCACGTCGGCTTCCATCTTGTGCAGGAACCATTCGGCGAGGCGCCGGATTTCCGCGCGCTGGAACGGGTCCTCGGCGAGGAGCCGCCGATCTCGTTTCATGATGCCGTTCGTCTCGTCGAGATATTCCGAGATGATCGTGGCGCCACAGAGCGCCCTCATACTGTCGTCAACATAGACCGGTAACGTTCCCGCCGGGTTGAGCGTCAGAAAGTCCCGCCGGTTTTCCCACGGCTGTTCCTCGGTCAATTCCGTCTGGTAGCCGTATTCCGAAAGGATCAGGCGCACGAACCGCGAAGCGGATGACATGGGGTGATGGTACAGTGTCGGCATCGATGATCTGGCTTCTTATGGTCTTTTTTCAGGGGACGTCCACGTGGCGGCGCATGCGTCTGGCCACGGCTCATCAGAAAAAGCTATAGGAACTTGTGGTGGCAAACACAAGCGAATCAGCCTTTTCCTCCCACTCCAAAACTTGTCAGGAAATTCTTATATATGGCGGATCAATCGATCATCAGCGCGCTCGTCCTCGGCCTCATCGAGGGGCTCACGGAGTTCATTCCGGTGTCTTCGACGGCGCATGTGCTCCTTGCCGGGCATTTCCTCGGGTTCAGATCGCCGGGCAACACCTTCGCCGTTCTGATACAGCTCGGCGCCATCCTGGCGATCCTGCTCGTCTATTTCCAGAGGCTCCTGTCGATCGCGCTGGCGTTGCCGACGAGCGTCAAGGCCCGCCGCTTCGTCGTGTCGGTGCTGCTCGCCTTCCTGCCGGCCGCCGTCATCGGCGCGATCGCTCATGACTTCATTAAGACCGTGCTGTTCGAAACGCCGGTGCTGATCTGCCTCGTGCTCATCGTCGGTGGCTTCATCCTTCTGGCGATCGATCGCCTGCCGCTGACGCCGCGCTACACCGACGTCATGGAATACCCGCCGTCGCTGGCGCTGAAGATCGGTCTGTTCCAGTGCCTGGCGATGATCCCGGGCACGTCCCGCTCGGGCGCGACCATTGCCGGTGCATTGCTGATGGGAACGGACAAGCGGTCGGCGGCGGAGTTTTCGTTCTTCCTCGCCATGCCGACGATGCTCGGCGCTTTCACGCTCGACCTCTACAAGAACCGCGATGCGCTGTCGTTCGACGATTTCACCGTGATCGCCGTCGGTTTCGTCGCAGCCTTCGTCGCCGGCATCTTCGTCGTCCGCTCGCTGCTCGACTTCGTCTCGCGTCGCGGCTTCACGCCCTTTGCGATCTGGCGCATCGTCGTCGGCACGGCCGGTCTCGTCGGCCTCTGGATGCTTGGCTGATCCGAAGGCACCGAGCGTCATGTTTGACGCGCGCTGCCGTAACAAAACAAAACCGCGTGCGTTTCAGATGAAACGCACGCGGTCCCTGGCCCCCGCCAATAACTCAAAGCTTTTCGCCCGGTGGGCGCCGGCTTACCTGCCGGAAAGGTCGATCGACGCCGTCGTGCACGGGTCGACGCCATAGGCCGGCGTGCATCCCTTGCGGCTGCTCGCGACCGTATTCGGCGCGATGAATGAGCCAGCCAGAATGATCAGTGCCGCACACGCAAAAAAGATTGCGATCGACTTGCCCATGGACGCTATGCCTTTCGAGAGTGATGTTGCCGCCGCCGAGACTGAACCTTGCGATCGGGGCGCGGGGCGGTTTTTATGCGTTGGATATGTCTTGATCAATATCAGGACATGTTGAATCTGCGGTAAATGCCATTCGCTTTTGTGACTGCGGCAGAACTGCAACGCTGTTGCCTGAACGACACAACAAAAAACGCCGCCGGCAAGGCCGGCGGCGCTCGAAAAGACTTTGCGGTGCGGCTGGTTCAGGCGGCGCGGCCGCTGCGCGTATACTGGCCTTGCGGGCGATAGCGCACGAGATAGGTCGACAGGATCGATTCCAGCATCGTGGGCGTGATGCCGATGCCGCGAAGCGTGCGGCCCTCGGACTCGGCCTTGGCGGAGACGATATTGTCTGATTTCAGCAACACCACCTGGTCGGGCGTCACCGGCGGCGCGATGAAGGGGATCATCGACGCGATGCTGCCCATCAGCGAGGCGATGCTGAAGGGCACCGAGATCAGCGGGCGCTTGCGGTCGATCGTCTGCAGCATGATCTCCAGACATTCGCGGAAGGTCAGAACGTCAGGTCCGCCGAGTTCGTAGATCGTCCCGGCCGACAGCTTGCCTTCGACGGAGCGGGCAACGGCTTCGGCGACGTCGGTGACATAAACCGGCTGGAACTTGGTATTGCCGCCGCCGATCAGCGGCAGCGCCGGTGCGAACCGGGCCATCTGGGCGAACTTGTTGAAGAAGCCGTCTTCCGGTCCGAAGATGATCGACGGGCGCAGGATGATCGCATCCGGCAGCGTTTCGCGGATGGCGGCTTCGGCGCGCCCCTTGGTGCGGGCATAGCTCGATTCCGACTTGGCATCGGCGCCGATCGCCGAGATGTGCGTCAGCTTCGCGCCGACGTTGCGGGCAGCTTCGGCAACCGCCCGGGCGCCGAAATCCTGCACGGCGTCGAAGGTGTTGCGACCGCTCTCGAACAGCACGCCAACGCAGTTGATGACGTGGTCGGAGCCCTCGACGGCGCGGTCGACCGACTTGCGATAACGCAGGTTGGCCTGGACGAAGGAGATCTGGCCGACATTGCCGAGCGGCTGCAGGTGGCCTGCAAGATCAGGACGGCGAACGGCGACGCGGATGCGATAGCCGCGCTTGGCAAGCGCACGCACGACATGACGGCCGACGAACCCGGATCCGCCGAAAATCGTCACCAGCGGCGGAAGGTTGGACAAGGTCATGGGAAACGCACTCCTGATCTCATTTGGAAGAATTATCTGCTACATAGCCCAACAGCCGCGAGAGGTGAAGGCCAATCCTCGCGGCGGGTGGTGTTGCAACAGCTTGCCGCGCATCGCGCGTCAGATGCCCTCGACGACCACCATCTCGGCGTCTGCCACCTGCTGGCGGATCGCCGCGGCTATCTGGTACTCGGGCGAATTGTAACAGTCGACGGCGGCCTGCAGCGTCGGAAACTCGATGACCACGTTGCGGGCGCGAACCCCGCCTTCCAGGCGCTCGAATTGACCGCCTCGGGCAAGGAAGTTGGCACCGTATTTCTCGAAGGCAGGCTTTGCCGCCGCCACATAGTCTTTATAGCGTTCCGGGTCCCGCACATCGACCCGCGCGATCCAGTATCCCTTTGCCATGCTGAACTCCTCGTCTTCAGGCATCAAAAGCAGACGGGGGTGTTACTTCCGGCAAATCCAGAGCGAGGTCAAGCGCAACGGTTGCGGAAGCGGGCGATAGGCGCGACGGATCGCCTGCCTGTTGCAAGAGGGTGTCAGGATCAGCGCGAAAGCGCGCCGGTCATCTCGTCGAGAATGCCGCGGGCGGCGGCGAGCGGGTCTGCTGCTGCGACGATTGGGCGCGCGACGACCAGGTGGCTCGATCCGGCCTTCAGGGCATCGGCAGGTGTCATGACGCGTTTCTGGTCGCCCTTGTCGCTGCCGGCCGGACGAATGCCCGGTGTCACCAGCGCCATGTCGGGGCCGATGATCTTGCGCACGGCTGAGGATTCCTCGGCCGAGCAGACGATGCCGCCCATGCCGGCGATGCGCGCCTGTTCGGCCCGGCGCAGCACCAGCGTATGCGGGTCGTATTCGTAGCCGGCGTCGATCACGTCCTGCTCGTCCATCGAGGTGAGAACCGTGACGCCGAGCAGGCAGAGATCCGATCCCTTCGCCGCCTCGACGGCCGCCTTCATCGCCTTGGGATAGGCATGCAGGGTCAGCATCGACATGCCCATCTTGACGATGTTCTCCACGCCCTTGGCGACCGTGTTGTCGATGTCGAGCAGCTTCATGTCGAGGAAGACCTTCTTGCCGCCTGCGGCCAGATCGCGGGCGAACTCGAGGCCGCCGGCAAACACCAGCTGGTAGCCGATCTTGTAGAAGGCCACGTCGTCACCGAGCGTGGTGACGATCTTTTCGGCCTCTGCGATTGTCGGAAGATCCAGGCCGACGATCAGTCGGTCACGTGCGGTCTCGGTCATGTCGCGGTCACCCCTGCCAGAATTCCATCGGGGTCCAGTCGCATGTGAGGGCACGATCCGCAAGGCGGAATGCGAAGAGATTGCCGCCGCCGCCACCCTTCTGGTCGGCGCTCCGGCTGATGGCGCTAGCACCCAGCTTGCACTTCAAGAGGGTGCCGACGCCGCCATGGCCGACGAAAGCGATGGGGATATCAGGGTCGTGTTCATCGAGAATACGAAAGACGGCAGCCGAAATACGGGCCTGCGCGTCGATGGCGCGTTCCCAGCCGTTGAAACTCTCATCCGGGTTGGCAAAGAACCAGTCCGCCGCCTTCTCGAATTCGGGAGGCGGCAGGAAGCCGGTGGCCGAACGATCGTTTTCGGCCATCGTCTCGTCGATTTCGACCGCGATGCCGGCAGCGCCGGCCAGAAGATTCGCGGTCTCGATCGCCTTGGTTTCGTCGCTCGAAACGATCCGCCCGAGCGTTCTAACCCAGGGCTGCTGCGCCGTTATCTCCGCTCGTGCATGTCCGATTTCCGACAGTCCCCATTTCGGCACAGGCACTGCCGGATCGATCTGCACCTGCGGGTGCGTGATATACAGGCCGAACAACGTTGTGCTCCGTCAGTGCGCCTTACGGTAGACCCAAAGCTGGGCCGGAGGGATGTTGCGCACCACGAAGTCGAGATGCTGGATACTGTAGCGGTCGGGCATGGCAACGACCGGCGACAGCGGACCATAGGAGATCTGAACGACAGGTCGGCCGATCGGCATGCGGGACAAGAGATCCTCGATCAGCTCGACGCGACGGTACATCGGGAAATTGAGCAACGGCACGGCGGAAATGACACTGTCGAAGGTTCGGTCCTTCATCGCGCCAAGCGTGTGCTTCAGATCGAACGCGTCGCCATTGATGAAGTTGACGTTGGCGTAGTTCGCCTTGAGCTGCTGGTAGAAGTCGGTGGAGTATTCGACCGACACCAGATCTTCCGGTGCGACGCCACGCTCCAGGATCGCCTTGGTGATGACGCCGGTGCCGGGCCCGAGCTCCAGAACCGGCAGTCCCGAATGGGGATCGATGACGCTCGCCATGCGCCGGGCGGTGACGGAAGATGTCGGCAGGATGGCCCCGACCGCCTTCGCATTGCTCATCCACCCTTTGAAGAAACGGATCTCCTCGTCGAATTTCCGGCCAAGCCGTTCCTTCACCTTCACGCGCAAATTCATTGAACCCCTCAAAACCGTCGTCCTCTCATACGGATCGTCCGGTCTCGCTGATTCGAGCGGGGCGCGGACATTGTGAATATAATGTGATCCCATCTGCGGCAAAAACAAGTCTGTCTACGCCTGAAAGCGTCGTCTTATCAACAACGCACGCATATCGGCGCCAACAAAAAACCCGCCACGCGGGGCGTGACGGGTCGCTTTCTTCATCGCGGCACGGGCGACTAAACCCGCATCGGCATCAATACGTAGAGCGCGTCTTCGGCCGCCAGATCGCGCACCAGCGTCGGCGAGCCCGGGTCGGCCAGCATGAATATGGCGTCGGTTCCGGTCAGCTGCGAGGTGATGTCGAGCAGGTACTTGGCGTTGAAGCCGATTTCGAGCGGGTCGTGGTCGTAGCCGACCGGCAGCTCTTCGGTCGCACTGCCCGAATCCGGGTTGTTGACCGTCAGCGTCATCTGGCCGTCGGTCAGCGCCAGCTTCACGGCGCGTCCGCGCTCGGAGGAAATCGTCGAAACGCGGTCGACGGCCTGGGCGAAGGACTGGCAGTCGACGCGCAGTTCCTTGTCGTTATTGGCCGGGATGACGCGCTGGTAATCCGGGAAGGTGCCGTCGATCAGCTTTGAGGTCATCACGATCGAGCCGATCGTCAGGCGGATCTTCGCGTCCGAGACTTCGACCGTCACGACGATATCGGGATTGTCGAGCAGCTTCTGCAATTCGCTGACGGTCTTGCGCGGAATGATGATGCCCGGCATGCCCTCGGAACCGGACGGCGCCTCGACGTCGGCGCGCGCAAGGCGGTGGCCGTCGGTGGCCACGGCGCGAAGCTTCAGATCGCCCTTGCTTTCGACCGTGTGCACGAAGATGCCGTTGAGATAGTAGCGGGTTTCCTCGGTCGAGATCGCAAACTGTGTCCGGTCGATCAGCATCTTGAGGTCGGTCGCCTTCAGGCGGAACGTGTGGGAGAAGGTGCCGGCCGTCAGGTCGGGGAAGTCGGATTGCGGCAGGCACTGCAGCGAGAACTTCGATCGGCCCGACTGGACCGTCATCGCCGTGCCCTCGGCGTTGGTCGCAAGCAACACTTCAGAGCCATCGGGCAGCTTGCGCACGATGTCGTAAAGCAGATGTGCCGGAACGGTCGTGGCGCCAGCCTGCTCCACCTGCGCCGGCGTCGCCTCGGTGATCTCGAGGTCGAGGTCGGTCGCCTTCATTTCGAGGCTGGCACCGTCGGAGCGCAACAGGACGTTCGAGAGGATCGGGATCGTGTTGCGCCGTTCGACCACGCGGTGAACGTGGTTCAGCGACTTCAGAAGATTGGACCGCTCGAGAGTAATGCGCATGGGATGCTACCGCTTTCAACCGTTGCTCGGCGGGCGAGGCTCCCGCCGCAGCGTCAACTGCGAGTGTCCCGGCCGACCGACCGGAAGGATGTGGACCGGCAAAATGGCAGAAACATCGCCTGAAAAGCAAGGGGTTTGACGGGCGCTGTCCCCAGATGACACGCAGACCTGTCGCGTCGCGCCCTTGCCCTGCCATGTCGGCTCACTCATAAAGGCTGAAACCGGTCGGCCGGCACAGTCATCAGGAAGCTGCAGTTGGAAAAACACAAGACGTCGGACGCCACGGACGGGCAGAAGCAGCGCAGCTACCGCCTGCACAATGCCAACATTCCCGCGCGCCCGCTCGATGTCGCACTCTATCTGGTGGCGACGCCGATCGGCAATTTAGGTGACATCACCCTGCGCGCACTGGAAACACTGGCCGGCGCCGACGTGCTCGCTTGCGAGGACACGCGCGTCACCCGTGTGCTGCTCGACCGCTATGGTATCGTCAATCGGCCCTATGCCTACCACGAGCACAATGCCGACGAGGTCGGCCCGCGGCTGCTGGCCGCTCTTTCAGAGGGTCGTTCGGTGGCGCTCGTCTCCGATGCCGGCACGCCGCTGGTCTCCGACCCGGGCTACAGGCTAGGGCAGCTGGCGATCGAGGCCGGCTACCGCGTCGTGCCGATCCCCGGCGCCTCGGCGCCGCTCGCGGCTCTTGTCGGCTCCGGCCTTCCCAACGACGCCTTTCTCTTTGCCGGCTTCCTGCCGACCAAGGACAAGGCCAAGCGCGACCGGCTGCAGGAGCTGGCGAGGGTCCCGGCGACGCTGTTGTTTTTCGAATCGCCGCACCGGATCGCGGCCACCGTAGCGGCTGCCGCCGCCGTGCTCGGCGAAGACAGAAGGGCGACGGTCTGCCGCGAACTGACCAAGACGTTCGAGGAGTTCCGCCGTGGCACGCTCGGCGAACTCAAAGCGTTCTATGACGACGCCGGGGCGGTCAAGGGCGAGATCGTCTTCGTCATCGGCCCGCCGGACGCGCCGCCGGAACCGGAGGCGGCCGACGTCGACGCGCTGCTCGTCCGGTTGATCGCCGATATGTCGACCGGCAAGGCGGCGACCGAAGCCGCAAAACAGACGGGGATTCCGCGCAAGGAACTTTACGACCGTCTGCTGGAACTCAAGGACCGCGATGGCGACTGACGGGCCCGATCGGCGGAAGGTAAGCGCCCAGAGGCGCGGTCGGTTCGCGGAATATCGCGCCGCCCTCTGCCTGCTGTTGAAGGGCTACCGCATCATCGCCATGCGTCATCGCACCAAACTGGGCGAAATCGATATCATCGCCCGCAGAGGTGACCTCATCGCTTGCGTCGAGGTCAAGGCCAGGCGCTCGGCAGATGCGGGCGTCTTTGCAGTCACCGCCACGGCGCAGCATCGCATCCGCGCCGCCAGCGATCTCTGGCTCGCGCGCCAGCCCGATTTCGCCAGACTCTCCGTCCGATACGACATCATTACTGTGACGCCCTGGCGCTGGCCGCGGCATCTCCCGGATGCATTCTGAACGGGCGGCAATGAGAGAAAATGATCGCGCTGTTCCGTCGGCGCCGGCTCGTGGAACATATTCGCGAATTTGTAATCGTCCCGACATAAAAGCGTTACCGGCCTGTCACTGAAGGCCACTAGTCCACTGCCATCCGCAATCCGGTGGAGAGGACCAGTCATGTTCAAGAAAATTTCACTCGCAGCCATCACCCTCGCTTTTTCGGCAACCTCGTCGCTTGCCGCAACCAATATTACCTGGTGGCACGGCATGGCCGGCCGCAACGGCGAGGTCATCAACGAGATCTCCCAGAAGTTCAACGAAGCCCAGAGCGCCTGCGCGCTGACCCCGGTTTCCAAGGGCACCTATGAGGAAGCGCTCGCTTCCGGCATCGCCGCATTCCGTTCGGGCGAACAGCCCAACATCCTGCAGGTCTTCGACGCGGGCGCCGCGACCATCATCAACGCCAAGGGCGCCGTCGTTCCCGCCGAAGACCTGATCATCAAGGCCGGCCACAATTTCGACCGCAACGCCTTCATCGATGGGGTGCGCTACTTCTATGCCGACAGCGAAGGTAAGTTCGTCGGCATGCCGTTCAACTCCTCGGCCCCGATCATGTACGTCAACGACGAGGCCCTGAAGAAGGCCGGCGTCGAAGCGCCGAAGACCTGGGAAGAGTTCGAGGCCGCTGCACCCAAGCTGAAGGCTGCCGGCTACATCCCGCTCGTCCAATCGCAGCTGACCTGGCAGTTCACAGAGAACTTCTTCTCGCGCAACAACATCCAGTTCGCCACCAACAACAACGGTTACGACAGCGTGGTCGATACCAAGCTGAAGGTCACCGACCCGAACCTCATCATGATGTTCGACAAGCTCAAGGCCTGGAAGGACGAAGGCTACTTCGCCTTTTACGGCGCCGGCTGGAACGACAACCAGAAGGTCTTCGAAGAAGGCAAGGCCGCATTCTGGATCGGTTCGTCCGGTTCGTTCGGCGGCCTGCAGAAGACGGCGCAGATGCCGTTCTCGGCAACCTTCCTGCCCTACTGGAACGCCATCGAAGGCGCCGGCACCAATTCGTTCATCGGCGGTGCTGCCCTGTTTGCGATGTCAGGCAAGACGGACGAGGAAAACAAGTGCGTCGCCGACTTCTTCCAGTTCCTGACTTCGCCCGAGATCCAGTACTTCTACCACAAGGCAACCGGCTACGTGGCGATCACCAAGGCAGCCTACGAGCTTGCCCAGAAGGACGGCTACTACAAGGAAAAGCCGGTCGCGGAAGTCGGCATCAAGCAGTTGATACTGCCGGCTGGTGACTGGTCGAAGGGCTACCGCCTTGGCTTCTACCCGCAGATCCGCGAGATCATGGAGCGCGAATACGGCCGCATCTTCTCCGGTGAAACCACGGTGAAAGACGCCTTCGACACCATCGAGAAGGAAGGCAACGACCTGCTCGCCCGCTTCGCCAAGACGGCCGGCTGATCTCGATGACAACTGGAACGGAAAGCCTCCCCGCGCTGCGGGGAGGGACTGCAACGGATGGGCGTCGTTCTGGCGTCCTCCGGCTGTTTGGCGGCAAGGCGAAGGGCGGCGAAGAGGCTGCCAAGCGCGTGCAGTTCTCCTCGCCCTATCTGCCCTATCTCTTTCTGGCGCCGCAGCTGGCGATCATCTTCGTGTTCTTCTACTGGCCGTCGATCCAGGCGATCCAGTCGTCCTTCTATCTGGAAGATCCGTTCGGCTTCGGCTCGACCTTCGTCGGCATGGCGAACTATACCGACGTGCTGACATCAGGCGAGTATCTGGGCATCGCGCGCTTCACGGCGATCTTCACCGCGCTCGTCACGTTCTTCGCGCTGTCGATCGGCCTGCTGCTCGCCGTCAAGGCGGATGGCGTCATCCGCGGCAATGCCACCTACAAGACGTTGCTGATCTGGGTCTATGCGATCGCGCCGCCGGTTGCCGGCCTCATCGGCATGATGTTCTTCGACCAGCATATCGGCCCGATCGTCGAGCTGGCGCGCTGGTTCGGCTGGGAGATCAAGGTCGGTATCAACTATTTCGATACCGCCTTCGCGATGATCGTCGTCTCGGTCTGGAAGCAGATCCCCTACAACTTCATCTTCTTCCTCTCCGGCCTGCAGGGCATTCCGGTGGCGGTGCGCGAGGCGGCGGCGATGGATTGCCGCTCCGGCTTCCGTCGCTTCTGGACGGTGATCCTGCCCCTCTTGGCGCCGACGGCCTTCTTTCTTCTGATCATCAACGTCACATATGCGCTGTTCGACACCTTCGGCGTCATCGACGTCATGGTGAAGGACAAGGCGGCCAACAACCCGATCACCCTTGTCTACAAGGTCTACATGGATGGTTTCCGCGGCAACGATCTCGGCGGCTCCTCCGCGCAATCGGTCATCCTGATGCTCATCGTCTTCGTGCTCACCATTTTCCAGTTCCGCTTCATCGAGCGGCGCGTGCACTACAATTGAGGCGGGGCCGATGTATCGCACCAAGTTCTTCGACCACGTCATCCTGCTCTTCGGCGTCTTCATCATGGTGGCGCCCGTCGTCGTCGCCTTCATGACCTCGACGCACGAGGCGGCCGATATCCACCGCAACGGCCTCAGCCTCACCTGGGGCGGCCATTTCGTCGAGACCTACGAGACCGTGCTCACCCGCAAGGGCGGCTTCACCGGCAAGATCACCGGCCTCAACATGATGATGAACTCGATGATCCTTGGCCTAGGCTTCGCGCTCGGCAAGATCGTCCTGTCGATGCTGGCCGCCTATGCGATCGTCTATTTCCGCTTCCGGCTCGGCACCTTCTTCTTCTGGATCATCTTCACGACGCTGCTGCTGCCGCTCGAAGTGCGCATTCTTCCGTCCTACGAAGTAATGAACACGCTGAAGCTGACCAACACCTATACCGGCCTGATCGTGCCACTGCTGGCATCGGCCACGGGCACGTTCTATTTTCGGCAGTTCTTCAAATCGGTGCCGGATGAGCTGCTGGAGGCGGCGCGCATCGATGGCGCCGGGCCGTTCAAGTTCTTCATCGACGTGCTGGTGCCGCTGTCGCGCACGATGATGGCGGCGATCTTCATCATCATGTTCGTCTATGGCTGGAACCAGTATCTCTGGCCGACATTGATGACCACCGACGAAGGCTTCTTCACGCTGGTGCGCGGCATCAAGCAGATCCTGCTCGTCTGGGTCGGCTCGAACATCCCCGATTACAACGAGGCCTTTGCGCTGGCGATCCTCGCCATGCTGCCGCCGGTGCTGATCGTGGTGATCTTCCAGCGCTGGTTCATCAAGGGCCTGACGGAAAGCGACAAGTAGAAAGCTGAGCGGCGGGATCGTCTTTGCCGCTCCCTCAAACGCAATTTTACCAATGGAGGCAGCCATGGCGGCCATCACCATAGCCGAGGTCTCGAAGATCTATACCGGCAACGTCGAGGCGGTGAAATCCGTCTCGATCGACATCGAGGACGGCGAATTCATCGTGCTGGTCGGCCCGTCCGGCTGCGGCAAGTCCACGCTCTTGCGCATGGTCGCAGGCCTCGAAGGCATCTCGAAGGGCACGGTTAAGATCGGCTCGCGCGTCATCAACGAGGTCGATCCGGCCGAGCGCGACATCGCCATGGTCTTCCAGAACTATGCGCTCTACCCGCATATGACCGTCTACCAGAACCTTGCCTACGGCCTGAAGAACCGCAAGACGCCGAAGGCCGAGATCGACGCCCGCGTCGCGGAAGCCGCGCGCATGCTGGAAATCGAACCCTATCTCGACCGCAAGCCGCGCGCGCTTTCCGGCGGCCAGCGCCAGCGTGTGGCCATGGGCCGCGCCATCGTGCGCAAGCCCGCCGCCTTCCTCTTCGACGAACCCCTGTCGAACCTCGACGCCAAGCTGCGTGTGTCCATGCGCGGCGAGATCAAGCGGCTGCAGAAGCGCCTCGGCACCACGTCGCTCTATGTCACGCACGACCAGCTCGAGGCGATGACGCTCGCCGACCGGCTGGTGGTGCTGAACGGCGGCCGCATCGAGCAGATCGGCCGCCCGCTCGAAGTCTATCACCGCCCGGCCTCGACCTTCGTCGCGAGTTTCATCGGCTCGCCGGCCATGAACCTGATCAAGGGCCGCATCGAAGGCGCGCGCCTGCATATTGGCGCTTACCGGATCGACCTTGGCGATCGTGCCCCGGCCGAGGGGGGGGCAGTGACCGTCGGCCTGCGCGCCGAGGATCTACGACTGGCCGGCGTCGGCGAGGATGCGATGCTGTTCCAGGTCGATTATGTCGAGGAACTGGGTGCGCAGCGCCTCGTTCACGGCACCATCGAGGATCAGGCGCTGACGCTGGCGCTGTCTCCCGAAGTCTCCTTGTCGGGCGATCTCGCCGTGACGATTGCCACCGACCGCCTGCATTTCTTCTCGCCCGAAAACGGCAAGCGACTGGAGCGCGGCGCGTCCTTCGCCAATAGTGGCGAAAGCGCACGTCCCCTCAGTCTGGAGCCGGCATGGTGATCGAAGAGACTGTCAGCCAACTTGCCGTTCCATCGCAGGAAACCCGCGCCGGCTTCATCAAGATCGAACGTTCGATTGCAGCCCATGACGCCGTGATGGCGGCGTTGCCGGAGATGAACAGCATCGAGATCGGCGGGGCGCCGTCATCGACCGCGCCGCTTGCCTTCCCGTTTGCCGTTGCCGCATGGAACCTGGAGCGCTGCCTGTTTGCGCCGGAAAGTGCGGCCCATCTGGCGGCAACCGGTGCCCCTGTCGTGCTGCTCTCGGAAATGGACGATGGCATGGCCCGCACCGGTCAGCGCCACCCAACGGCCGAGGTCGCTACCATCCTTCAGATGGAGTATGGCTATGGCGTCGAGTTCATCGAGCTTGGCCTCGGCTCCGATACGGAGTTGGAATTCTGCAAGGACGACTTCAACGAGAAGGGCTTTCACGGCAACGCGCTGATGGCGTCAGTGCCGCTCGGCCGACCGTTCATGCTCCGCCTCTGGGGCGAGCGGCTCTGGTTTATGGATGGCGGCGACCAGCCGCGCGTCGGCGAACGTTTTGCCATCGGTGCCGTGATCGAGACGGAAGCCGGGCCCTTCGTTGCCGTTTCCACCCATCTCGAAAGCGCCACCACGGCCCCCTATCGCGAGCGACAGGTGAAGGAACTCATCGATACCATCGATGAAGCCTTCCCGGGCAAGCCCGTTCTGATCGGCGGCGACCTCAACACCGGCAACCATGCCGGCGGCAATTTCGAGGCCGAAGGGTTGTTTGCCATGAGTGCGGCACGCGGCTTCACCCGCCATGGCGGGTCGCTCGATGCGATGACCACCCGGCCCAGCCTGATCACGCGCTGGCCGGAGCGGGCGATGAAGCTCGACTGGTTCCTGTCGCGCGGGTTGAAGATCGGCGAAAGCCGGATCATTCCCTCGCTCGACGCAAACGGCCGCCCACTGTCCGATCATGATCTCATCACCTGCGTCGTCGAGGGCTTCGAGTAGCCTTGCCTAAGCCGGGTCCGCATTCTACATGTTGCGGGCTTTTTCAAATGGGGACGGGAAGATGGCGAAAATCGTCAATGTCGGGGTCCAGATGGACCATGTGTCGGGCATCAACATCGCAGGCGATTCCACCTTCGCGATGAGCCTGGAGGCACAGGCCCGCGGCTACCGGCTCTTCCACTATACCCCGGAGAAGCTGTCGCTGCGCGATGGCAAGGTTTTCGCGACTGCGCAGCAGATGACGCTACGCGACGTCAAGGGCGATCACTTCACGCTCGGCGAGCCCGAGCGGCTCGATCTGGCGTCGATGGATGTAATCCTGCTGCGCCAGGATCCGCCTTTCGACATGGCCTACATCACCTCGACGCACCTGCTCGAGCGCCTGCACCCGAAGACGCTTGTCGTCAACGACCCGGCCTGGGTGCGCAATTCGCCGGAAAAGATCTTCGTCACCGAATTCGCCGACCTGATGCCGAAAACGCTGATCACCCGCGATCCCGCCGAGATCGCGCGGTTCCGCGAAGAGATGGGCGACATCATCCTGAAGCCGCTCTATGGCAATGGCGGCGCCGGCGTGTTCCACTCGGCGCGTGACGACCGCAACATGTCGTCGCTCTTGGAAATGTTCGGCCAGATGTTCCGTGAACCCTTCATTGCCCAGGAGTATCTGCCGGCGGTGCGCAAGGGCGACAAGCGCATCCTGCTCGTCGACGGCGAGCCGGTGGGAGCGATCAACCGCGTGCCGGCTGAACACGACGCCCGCTCCAACATGCATGCCGGCGGCCGGCCCGAGCCGACCGAACTGACGGCACGGGAGAAGGAAATCTGCGCTCGCATCGCCCCGGCGCTGAAGGAGCGCGGCTTCCTCTTCGTCGGCATCGACGTCATCGGCGACTACATGACCGAGATCAACGTGACGTCGCCGACCGGCATCCGCGAAGTCAAGAAGTTCGGCGGCGCCGATGTTTCCAGCCTGCTGTGGGACGCGATCGAGCGCAAGCGCGCCTGACACATGCCGCGCAGAAGCGTGGAGCGGTATTGCGATAACGATATGCACGAACACAGGACCGTGCTCTAAGCGGACCTGAGGGATCGCAAGGCAAGGGCAGTGCCTCGACCATTCATCCGGTTTCCGGTCGGACCCCGCCACCCGAGGTGGGTGACCTTCGATGAAAGCGATGTTCTATTATTGTTCTTGTTTTTGTGCGTGTTCCGTGCAAGATTTTCCGTTGCAACCAAGAGGGTTGCGGCGGCGCGGCGGCCGCCCTTGTCGAAGAGGCGGTCATGGTTGCGCGTGTCAGTACGGTGGCATTCCAGGGAATAGAAGGTGTGCCGGTCGACGTTCAGGTGATGGTTGCGCCGGGGCGGGTCGGCATGCAGATCGTCGGGCTACCGGACAAGGCTGTCGCAGAAAGCCGCGAGCGCGTTCAGGCGGCCCTTCATGCATCCGGTCTGGCGCTGCCGGCCAAGAAAGTTACGGTCAATCTCGCGCCTGCGGACCTGCCGAAGGAAGGCAGCCATTTTGATCTCGCAATTGCGCTGGGGCTGATGGCGGCACTTGGCGCGATACCGGGAGACGCACTGAACGGCTATGTGGTGATCGGCGAGCTTAATCTCGACGGCACGGTTGCGGCGGTTGCCGGCGCACTGCCGGCCGCAATCGGCGCCAACGCGGTTGGTAAGGGGTTGATCTGCCCGGCCGAAAGCGGACCGGAGGCAGCCTGGGCCGGCGCCGACATCGATATTCTCGCCCCGCGCAGCCTGATCGCCATCGCCAATCATTTCAGGGGAACTCAGGTGCTTTCCCGTCCCGAACCGGCCATTCGCGCCGGTGCTGCCGATTTGCCCGATCTTGCCGATATCAAGGGGCAGGAGAGTGCCAAGCGCGCGCTCGAAGTGGCGGCGGCCGGCAACCACAATCTGTTGATGATCGGTCCGCCGGGCTCGGGCAAGTCGATGCTGGCTTCGCGCCTGCCGTCGATCCTGCCGCCGTTGACGCCGGCCGAACTGCTCGAAGTCTCGATGATCCATTCGATTGCCGGTCAGCTGCCGGGCGGCAAACTGTCCGATCGGCGGCCGTTCCGCACCCCGCACCATTCCGCCACCATGGCGGCGATGATCGGCGGCGGCCTCAGGGCAAAACCCGGCGAGGCTTCGCTTGCCCATAATGGCGTCTTGTTTCTCGACGAGTTTCCCGAGTTTACGCCGCAGGTGCTCGATGCCTTGCGTCAGCCGCTCGAAACGGCCGAATGCATCATTGCCCGCGCCAATCATCGGGTCAGCTATCCCGCCGCAATCCAGCTGGTGGCAGCGATGAACCCCTGCCGGTGCGGCATGGCGGGTGAGCCCGGGCGTTCCTGCGCCCGTGGCCCGCGCTGCATGAGCGATTACCAGGCGCGCATCTCCGGCCCGCTAATGGACCGGATCGATCTGCGCATCGACGTGCCGGCCGTCAGCGCTGCCGACCTGATCCGGCCGATGGCGGCGGAGGCCAGCGCGGCCGTGGCAAAACGTGTCGCCCGTGCCCGCGAATTGCAGATTGATCGTTTCATCGCGCTCGGCAGTCGTGAACCCACAAGCAACGCCCGCTGCTCGACGGCGATGATCGAGCGCATTGCCGAGCCCGATGCGTCGGGGCTGCAGTTGTTGCGGGACGCGGCCGAGAAGCTGAAGTTTTCCGCACGCGGCTATCACCGTGTCCTGAAGGTTGCGCGCACGCTTGCCGATCTCGACGGGGCGGCGACGGTCGGTCGCGTTCATCTTGCCGAGGCGATCTCCTACCGGATCGCCGGCGAACGTCTGCAGGCGGCGGCATAAGGCTATCGTCGAATGCGTCGGCATTTCGCCGCCCTTGTTTTCATGCTGCTGTCTGCCGCTCAATCTCGAGCAACAAAAAGGGCGCCGCGGCGCCCTTTCGTGCATCATCTATAGCAAGACGCTTACGCGCCAAGACCTTCGAAAAGGACCGTCGAAAGATACCGTTCGGCAAAGGATGGGATGATGACGACGATGGTCTTGCCGGCGTTTTCCTCGCGCTGGCCGATCTCGATGGCGGCGGTCAGTGCTGCACCCGAGGAGATGCCGACCGGCACGCCTTCGAGTCTGGCAACCAGCCGGGCGATCTCGACGGCTTCGGCGCTGTTGACGGTCACGACTTCATCATAGATGCCGGTGTCGAGGATGGCGGGTGCAAAGCCGGCGCCGATGCCCTGGATCTTGTGCGGACCGGGGTTGCCGCCCGAAAGGACCGGCGATTCCTCCGGCTCGACCGCGATTACCTTGATCGACGGCTTGCGTGCCTTCAGGACCTGGCCGGCGCCGGTGATGGTGCCGCCGGTACCGATGCCGGAGACGAAAATGTCGACAGCACCTTCGGTGTCGTTCCAGATTTCCTCGGCGGTCGTCTTGCGGTGGATTTCCGGGTTGGCCGGGTTTTCGAATTGCTGCGGGATGATGGCATCTGGCAGGGTCTCGACCAGTTCCTGCGCCTTGGCAATCGCACCCTTCATGCCCTTGGCGCCTTCGGTCAGCACCAGTTCGGCGCCAAGCAGCGCCAGCATCTTGCGGCGCTCGACCGACATGGTTTCGGGCATGGTCAGGATCAGCTTGTAGCCCTTGGCGGCGGCGACGAAGGCAAGCGCGATGCCGGTATTGCCCGAGGTCGGCTCCACCAGCGTGGTGCGACCAGGTACGATCTTGCCCTGCGCTTCCAGGCTCTCGATCATGGCGACGCCGATGCGGTCCTTGACCGAAGCGATTGGGTTGAAGAATTCGAGCTTGGCGAGAAGGTTGGCCTTCACGCCCTTTTCCTTGGCAAGCTTGTCGAGCCGCACGATGGGAGTGTCGCCGATCGTTTCCGTGATCGAAGAGTAGACGCGGCCGCGGCCGGGCTTGCGCGTGTCAGACATTGAGTTTCTCCCTTGGGTTCGATCTGTTTGGTTGTGACAATAGGGACAATGCTCGTTCTATTCCAGAACGGTAACCACGACACGGCGATCCGCCGGAGGAAAAAAGACCGGCATGAGTGCTGTCCAGGGAATGTTTTTTCAGGCGGCCCGAGTGGCGATATAGGCGGCCGTGCCGGCGAGCACGCCTGCGGCAACGCGGTTCAGCGCCTGCAACGCCTTCGGCTGCTTGAGCAACGTGCGCGCCCTTGCCGCGAGCAGGATATAGGGCAGGAGCACGGTCAAAAGCACGAGGAATGTGGCGATCAGCAACAGACCGTATTCGCGCGGCCCGATCACCGCGATGTCGATCAGCGTCGGCACCAGCGCCACGTAAAACAGCATGGTCTTCGGGTTGCCGAGCGTGACGAGCAGGCCGGAAAGGAACGACATCGACACGCTCTTCGACGTTTTCGCCTTGATGTCCTGTGGCAACAGGCCTGATGTCCAGAGCTTCCAGGCGATATAGCCGAGATAGAGCACGCCGGCGAACTTGACGATCAGGAAGGCGGTCGTGAAGGTCTGGGCGATCAGCGCCAGGCCAAGCACCACGGCGGTCAGGTACACCATGTCGCCGACGATCAGGCCGAGCCCCATGAAGAAGGTCTCGCGAAAGCCCGAGCCGAGCGCCCGCGCGACGAGCGCGGTCACGCCGGGGCCGGGAATGATGGCCGCGATGAACAGAGCGCCACTATAGGCAAGCAGGGCTGCAAGCGTCATGATCGTTCCTCAAGGGTGGCGATGCCGTTTTTTAGCGCAGGGCGTCGAAAATGGAAATCGGGATCCTCGCGTCGAAGACGATTTCGCGACAAAATTGATCGGGTGACAAGTCCACCATTGCCCGGGTTCGGCAGATGCGTAGAGCTTTGCCTTGCGGCGACCTTTGCGCGTGAGGCGCGGGGCGGCGTAGGAAATTCCGCAACAAAGGCGCCCTTATGCCCGAGCTCCAGAACCTCCTCGGCTTTGCCCTCATCGCCCTCGGCATGGTGCTGACACCAGGGCCGAACATGATCTACCTGATCTCCCGCTCGATCACCCAGGGGCCGGCCGCGGGCCTGATTTCGCTTGGCGGCGTTGCGCTCGGCTTTGTCGTCTACATGATCTCCGCAGCCCTCGGCATCACCGCGCTGCTCATTGCCGTGCCTTTCGCCTATGACGCCCTGCGGCTGGCCGGTGCCGCCTATCTCGTCTATCTCGCCTGGCAGGCGGTCCGGCCCGGCGGGCGCTCGCCGTTCCAGGTCAAGACCCTGCCGAAGGACGGCCCGCGCAAGCTGTTCCTGATGGGCTTCCTGACGAGCCTCTTGAACCCCAAGGTCGCCGTCCTCTATCTCTCGCTCTTGCCGCAGTTCATCCGCCCTGATGCGGGCAACGTCTTGGCGCAGTCGATGATTTTCGGCTCGATCCAGATCGCCACGAGCGTGACGGTCAATGCGATGATCGCGCTTGCCGCAAGCTCCATCGCCACCTTTCTGGCCGGTCGTCCGCTGTTCATGGTGGTGCAGCGCTGGGCCATGGGCACGGCTCTGTTCGGCTTTGCTGTCAGCATGGCCGCCGAAGCGCGCCGCTGAGGGATAAGGCCCGTCAGGCTTCAGACCAGGTCTTGCCGCATGCCACCTCGCGGTGCCACGCGGCGTGACTTTCCTATTCGAACATCGGCCGCATGAAGCTGCGCTCATAGCTGACGATGCAGCGCGTCTTTTCGCCGTAGGCGAAGGCTTCCAGGCATTCCGGATCCCTCGCCATTTTCTCGCGATAGATCTCGTATTCGGCGAGACTGGGGAACGTGAAGAGCGCCAGCGCGATGTTGTTGGCGCCCTCGTGCGGCATGAAATAGCCGTGGTGGGTGCCGCCGAGCCGGTTGACCAGTGGTATCCAGAGCTTGGCGTAGTGTTCGAACTCGGCCAGCTTGTAGGGGTCGATAACGTATTTCAGGTAGCAGGTGATCATGCGGTTCTCCCTTCGCCTCTCCGCTTGATAGGGGAGGGCAGCCGAAGTTTCCAGCCGAGATTCATGCCCGCGGCAGCCAGCAGGATGGCGATCGATCCGAGGATCTGGATCGGCTGCAGCGCATGGCCGAAGGCGAGGCGGTCGACGACGATGGCGGCGATCGGGTAGATGAAGGACAAGGCCCCGGTCATGTGCGTCGGCAGCCGCTGGATCGCGCCGTAGAGCAGCACGTACATGATGCCGGTATGGATGACGCCGACGGCAACCAGGATCGACCATTGTTCGGCGCCGGAAGGAGCGGGGGCGGCAAGAGCCATCGGCGCCAGCATCAGCGTGCCGGTGATCACCTGGATCAGCGCGATCAGGTGCGGCGGCGTTCCCTTGAGCAGCTTGGTCAAAAGCGCCGCGATCGCGTAGAAGAAGGCAGCACCGATCGAAAGCGCAATACCAACAAGGTAATCCTCCGGCGCAAAGCCGCCGCCGGGCTTGGCCGAAATGATCGCCAGCATGCCGGCAAAGGAGATCGACAGCCAGAAGACCTTGGTCGCGGTGATCTTTTCGCCGAGGAACAGGGCGCCGAGGGCCAGCAGCATGAATGGCTGGGTGTTGTAGACCATCGTCGCGATCGAGATCGAGGCATGCGAATAGGCGGCAAACAAGAGCAGCCAGTTGACGACGATGGCGACGCCGCCGGCAATCGACAGCAAGACGACCCGCCGGGTGAAATGGCGCCGGTCAAGAAGGCCGAGCATGGCCGCGATCACGACCAGCGTCACCGCGCCGAACACGCAACGCCAGAAGACGACGCTTGTCACCGGCTGACCCGACATCAGCACGAACCAGCCGATCGTGCCCGATATCAGCATCGCCGCCGTCATCTCGACACTGCCTCTCTTGATGTCTGCGCCCATGGCGATCACTCCTCGATTGATGCGCCAAGATTAATCGGCCTCATCAGCGGTTTATATGGAAGATCACAGGCGCTTAGGCTATTTTGCCTAATCATCGAAGATAGTTTCGATGATTAGGCTTAGGAGGTTGCCGATGCTCGACGAACTCGATCGCCGCATTCTGGATATCCTGGCCGCAAATGCGCGCGTGTCGCTGAAGGAACTGGCGCAGGAGGCGGGCCTGTCCTCGCCCAGCGCCGCCGAACGGCTGCGCAAGCTCGAAGAGCGCGGCGTGCTCGACGGTTTCACCATCGCCCTCAATCCGGTGAAGCTGGGCTATCCGCTCCAGGCGATCATCCGCGTCCGGCCTATGCCGGGCATGCTGCATATCGTCGAAAAGCTGATTCAGGAGACGCCGCAGATCGTCGAATGCGACAAGGTCACCGGCGACGACTGCTTCATCGCCAAGCTGTACGTGCGGGATATGGCGGAACTCGACACGTTGCTCGATCGCATCGCCGAGAAGGCGCAAACCAACACGTCGATCGTCAAGTCGACACCGGTGAAGCGGCGCTTGCCGCCGCTTATCTGATCGGGCTTTTCGAGATCACGCAATTGCGGGCGAAAAATCGCTGCGCACTTTTTTTGGGAATGCTCTAGACGCCGGTCGAGCCGAAGCCACCGGCGCCGCGTTGCGTCTCGCTGGCGCTGCCGGCCTCGCGCACGCTCACTTGGGTCACCGGCGCGATCACCATCTGAGCGATGCGCATGCCGCGCTCGACGACGAAATCCTGGTCGCCGAGATTGACGAGCAGAACCTTCACTTCGCCGCGATAGTCGCTGTCGATCGTGCCCGGCGTATTGAGGCAGGTGATGCCGTTCTTGAAGGCAAGGCCCGAGCGCGGGCGGATCTGCGCCTCATAGCCGGCCGGGATCTCGAAGATGAAGCCGGTCGGCACCAGCGCCCGCTTTCCCGGCGCAAGCGTCATCGGCTCGCCGGCGGCAACGGCGGCGCGCAAGTCCATGCCGGCAGCACCCTCGGTCTCATAGGCTGGCAGGTCCAATGCCTCGCCATGCGGCAGGCGGATGAGGGTGAGGGCGGGCTTGGTCTGGGGCGTGTGCATGGTCATTGATCCATAAGCCGGGCGCTCGCTGCACCGGTCAATTGCATAATGAGGGCCGAGCCTGTAAAGACGCGGCAACTCACAGGATTCTACGATATGGCAGAAAGTCTCGCCGAGGCGGTATCCCGCCGCCGCACATTTGCGATCATCGCCCACCCCGACGCGGGTAAGACCACCCTCACCGAAAAGCTGCTGCTGTTCGGCGGCGCCATTCAGCTCGCCGGGGAAGTCAAAGCCAAGAAGGATCGCATCCAGACCCGTTCGGACTGGATGAAGATCGAGCGCGAGCGCGGCATCTCGGTCGTCACCTCGGTGATGACCTTCGAATATGGCGGCAACGTCTTCAACATTCTCGACACGCCCGGCCACGAAGACTTCGCCGACGACACCTACCGCACGCTGACGGCAGTCGACGCAGCGGTCATGGTGATCGACGCCGCCAAGGGTATCGAGCCGCGGACGCTGAAGCTGTTCGAAGTCTGCCGCATGCGCGACATCCCGATCATCACCTTCGTCAACAAGATGGACCGCGAGAGCCGCGACCCCTTCGAGATTTTGGACGAGGTCGAGGAGAAGCTGGCGCTCGATTGCGCGCCGGTGACCTGGCCGATCGGCCGCTCGAAGACCTTCTGCGGTTCCTACCACCTTGCCGACAACACCGTGCGTGGGGCCGACACCCAGGAAGTGCTGACCCGGGTCAACGGTCCAGAGATGGTCGCCCACCGCCTCCCGGAAAACGAGCGCGACGCCTTCATCGAAGAAACGTCGCTGGCGATCGAGGCCTGCAAGCCCTTCGACAAGAAGGCCTTCCTTGAAGGCCATCTGACGCCGGTGTTCTTCGGCTCGGCGCTGCGCAACTACGGTGTGCGCGATCTGATCAACGCGCTCGGCGAGATCGCCCCGCCGCCGCGCGACCAGGTTGCCGACACGCGTACTGTGCATGCGACCGACGACAAGATGACCGCCTTCGTCTTCAAGATCCAGGCGAACATGGACCCCAACCACCGCGACCGCATCGCCTTCGCCCGCGTCTGCTCCGGCAAGCTTGAGCGTGGCATGAAGGCGCGGCTGGCGCGCACCGGCAAGCAGCTGGGCCTCAGCGCCCCGCAGTTCTTCTTCGCCTCGCAGCGCCAGCTGGCCGATACGGCCTATGCCGGCGACGTCGTCGGCATCCCGAACCACGGCACCCTTCGCATCGGCGATACGCTGACCGAGGGCGAACATCTGGTCTTCCAGGGCGTGCCGAACTTCTCGCCGGAAATCCTGCGCCGCGTGCGCTTGGAAGATGCGATGAAGGCCAAGAAGCTGAAGGAAGCGCTGCAGCAGATGGCCGAAGAGGGCGTCGTTCAGCTGTTCTCGCCGGAAGACGGCTCGCCGGCGATCGTCGGCGTCGTCGGCGCGCTGCAGCTCGACGTTCTGAAGGAGCGTCTGCAGGGCGAATACGGACTGCCGGTCTCCTTCGAAATGTCGCGTTTCTCCGTCTGTCGCTGGATCTCGTCCGACCAGCCCGCCGAGCTCGACAAGTTCGTCACCGCCCGCCGCGGCGACATCGCCCGCGATCTCGATGGCGACCCGGTCTTCCTGGCGCAGGACAGCTTCTCGCTGCGTTACGAGGCCGAGCGCTACCCGGCGATCAAGATGGTCGCCATCAAGGAGTACCACGTCGCCAAGGCGGCGTGAGCGACACCGATATCAGCCGGCGGGATACGCCGGCTGATCCCCAGCCGTTCAGGGAGTGTCCCTTCAGAGGGTCGACATGCGCAGCGCCAGCACCAGCTGTGTCACCCGGAGCGTCACGAAGGCATAGATCGCCAGAAGCAGGATTTGCAGCGCCAGATGCCGGCGGACCTTCGACAGTCGGTGCAGGCCATCCGCCAGATTGAGCAGAAACAGGACGATGCCGATGGTGGAGACGATGTAACCTGCCACGGCGGTGTTCGGCAGTCCCTTGATATCGAGGCTGCGACCGTTCTCGACCGCATGCATGCCGGCGGCGATCACCAGCGTCGCGACCACCAGGTTGCGCACGTGGCGAAAAATCTCCTCGAGCCCGCCATTCTCGAACAGCATCCGCCGCACCAGGCTGACTTTCGAGCGCATTCCTTCTGTCATCGCTGCCTCTTGTTGACTGCATGAACCTTCAGCTCAGCCTTGATCCAACGGCGTAACCATGCGGCATTTCCGGTGAGCTGCGATGGCGCGCGCGATGTCGACGTGCACGCTGCCGCTTGCTGCGAGGCCGCGATAGTATGTCCGCTTGGCCCTGCGTCAAAGACTTTCGCTGCGCGCTGCCTGTCCGCTGGAAACAAGGGCAAAGCGCGGTGCGCCTCGGCTGAGCAGCGCCGCCGTCGGACGAACGTGCCAGGTGACGCCGATGGCTTCCTTAAGGGCCGTAACAAGCTCGGCCACATCCGCGGCGGCGGTTTCATGCAACGCTTCGGCGACGATGAGGGCTGACGTCGTCTGCGGGCGGATCGCCGAATGGCCGCTTTGCCTGTTGGTCCAGCGGCGAGCATGGGCGCGTCCAGCCGCGTCGCGAAAGATCACTTCATCCGGTTCGGGGTGCTCCGTCTCGCCGGAGAAGGTGGCGTAGACCTCGTCCCCTTTTGCACGCGTCACTTCGAGATTGCCGGCGATGCGCGAAAGATCGAAAACGGCGATGGGAATGGCAAAGGCGAGGGAAATGGCGTTGCAAAGGTCGATCAGCGGATGGATCGACGGCAGGTCGCCCTCTTTCCGGAACCGACGCAGCAGCGCCTCCGACGCGCAGCGATACTGCGTCGGCTTCAACCCCATCCTGGAAAACGTCCGGCGCCAGGCCTGGATTTCCGCAAGCTCGCCTTCCGGACTTGCCACGAGGGCGTTCCTGGCAATGGCCTGAAATCGGGCCACGGCATCGGCCACCGAAACGTCGCTGCTGATACCTTCGACGTGGAGTGTACCCGCCGCAAGCTCGGGAAAATCACGCCAGATGCTGTCTGAATGCTGGAAGTGCATGGGGTGCCTCGAAATGAAGGGGGAGAACGGGGTCAGCTTTGCGTCTGACCTGTCGTCTTGGACCGGAGATGCGGCATGGCAAGGCTGAGGACGGCGACAAGCACGCAGCCGATGCCAGTGAGCTGGTTGATACTGACGGGTTCGCCGAGAAGGGCGAAGGCGAGCAGAACGGCGGAGACGGGCGCAAGAGCGGTAAAGACCGCGGCTTCCGTTCCGTTGACCCTGGCGGAGCCCGCATACCAGAGGATGAAGCCGGCAATCGTTGGCACCAAGGCGTAGTACAGCACGGCCGCCAGCGACTGCATCGCGACGACCTGCATCGAAGGAGCCTCGAAGAGAGCGGGGACGATCGCCACGCCCACACCCATGCCGGCCATGATGGTCGAGAGGGCGAGAGGCGCGATCGGCGTTCGGATACGCTTGTTGATCAGGATGAACAGCCCTTCGCAAACCACCGCGCCAAAGACGAGCGCGATGCCGAGCGCCGAGTGGTGCGCACCGTCGTCGGGCCGCAGCACGATCGTTAGCACGCCTGCTGCCGCCAACCCGATCGCGATCAGGGTCGAACGGCTGGGGCGTTCGCCGAGCAGCAGGATGGCGATGGCGGCGGAGACCACGGGAAGCGTGCCGATAACGACGCCGGCATCCGCCGCCGAACTGTAGCGCAATCCGGCGATCAGAAGTGTCGTATAGCCGACGCTGCCGGCGCCTGCCTGCAGGAGGAGGATCAGCCATTCGCGCCGTTCAAGCTTTGGCCAGGATGTTTGTGTCAGGCGCATCAAGGCGAGGAACAGCGGAAAGGCGACGGCGAAGCGCAAGGCGGTAGCAACAAAGGGCGGCAGGCCGGAAGCGATCAGCTTGCTGGCGATCACCGTGCTGCCCACCATGACCATCGCCAGCGAAAGATAGAGATACCCTTGAAATTTTTCCGTCATTCGGCCACTCCTGCGTTGGCGCGCAAGAAACCTCATCCGGGTCTTTCGGTCTTGAACGGAATTGCAGGCGGCAATGCCGTTCGTGCGGAAATGCTCAGCGGCCCTGCATCAGTGACCTGCACAAAAGCGAGAGCGCAAGGCGCAGTCTCGGGTCAGTGGAAGGATTCGGCATAGGCGCCGGGCGAAATGCCGTACTTGCGCACGAAAATCCGCGTCATGTGGCTCTGGTCGGCAAAGCCGCCCTCCGCCGCCGCCTCGGCAAGCGGCACACCGCGCGCGATCAGCCTCCGCGCCAGATCGATGCGGCGCTGCACGAGATACGCATGCGGCGTCAGCCCGAAGCTTTTGGAAAAACCGCGCACCACCTGAAACCGGCTGAGGCCCGCCGCCTGTGCAAGATCGGACAGGGTGACGGCGACGTTCGGATCGTCGTCGATCAGGCTTTGCGCCCTGGCGATCGCCTGCGGCACGCGCCCGCCATGCCTTTGGCCGTCACGCTCGTGCATCACGTCGGCAAGCAGCAAAAGCGTGCACTCCTCGTCGAGCATCTCGCCTCGATCGCCATCGCGCGCGGTGATTGCGCTGAAAAGCGCCTGAAAGTGTCTGGACGTCCGCACATCATGGAAGGCGGGGGCGGTGAACTCCGCAATCCGCGTCCGGCCCTGGCTGATGTCCTCCATGGCGTTGCCGATCACGACCGGGTCGAAATAGAGCATCCGCCACGACCGTCCGGCATCGCCGATCGGCATGCCGTCATGGACCTCGCCGGGGTTGACCGTAATCATGTCGCCGGCTCCGGCTTCGACCATGCCGCGGCCGCTCAGCGATTTCTGGGCTCCCTGGTGGATGAGGCCGATGCCGAATTGCTCATGGGTGTGGCGTGCAAAAACGTGCCCCGACGAGGCAGCGACGGCCTCGACGCCGCCAATGCGGCAGGGGAGTATCGTGAAGCTGCCCTTTGTCATCGCTCCGCCTGCTCGGGCACAGGCGGCCCGTCGGATGTTTCTGTCATTCTCTTACAACGGCCGCGGCTTTCCGGCCATGGGGATCTGCAAAAACCGCCGGCTGGATCCGCCGGGGCGGCGCGACAAAAGGCGCTGGCCTGGGCGGATGCTTTCGCCCTTGCGGCGTTGCAATCGGCGTCCGCATCGGTAAATTCCGCCATCGAAAGACGATGACGACTGGAGAATTGCCGAATGCTGGACCTGCGCCTTCACTTCCTCGAAGCCGACGGATCCCTTGCACCCTGGCGCGAGACGATTCTCACTGACGTGCAGATGACGGCGGAGCGTATCGGCGGCAGCGTTTCAGCATCCGACAGGTCCGCACCCGTCGATGTCCTCATCGAACGCCGGCCGGGTGAAACGATTCCGGAGCTTGGTCTGTCGGGTGCCTGTTACCGCCGCGGGCTCGTGACTGTGACGCTGGATCCTGACAATCCCAACTTCGAGGCCAGCCTCGCCAAAGGCGCGTTGCGAAAGACACTCACGCACGAGCTTCACCATTCTTTCCGTCATGCGTCTTGCGGCTATGGTTTCAGGCTGGGAGAGGTCCTGGTCACCGAAGGTCTGGCCGACGCCTTTGACGCGGAGATCAACGGTGGCGACGGCAATCCGTGGAACCACGCTGTCCCTGCGCAAGACTGGTTGAGATTGATCGAGCGGGCCGAACTGGAGCTCTGGGCCGACGGCTATAACCACAGCGCCTGGTTCTTCGGCTGGAACGGTCATGGCGACCCGCTGCCGCGCTGGGCCGGCTATTCGATCGGCTACCACCTGGTCAGAGCATATCTCGCTGCCAACCCGGACGCGCGTCCGTCGCAGATGACGGGGACGCCGGCGCCGGAGGTGATCGGCCGGGCGTGGGCGCATCTAAAAGCCGGAAAATCGTTAACCGTCTGACGAAGTTAATCCCGCTCGTGACCGGGCAGCGTGCCGACGTCGTGGATCCAGGGGAGGGAGGAAGAGCGCCAGATCTGGGATTTCGGGCAGAGCGCGCGGCGCTGGTTGATCGTGCCGAGGCGAATGCCGACCTCATCTGCATCCTCGTCCGTGCCGGTGGTGTAGACTGGCGAGCCGCAGTTCGGGCAGAAGAACTGCAGGCGCTTGCGGCCGTTTTCCGCGGTTTTGACGTAAAGCTTCGGCTCGCCGCCGGTCAGCCGGAAATTCTCGCGTGCCGTACCCGCCGTCACCCGGTAGGCCGAGCCCGTCAGCTGCTGGCAATCGGTGCAGTGGCAGATCGCGACATCGTCCGGGTCGATCTCCGCCTCATAGGTCACGAAGCCGCAATGGCATTGTCCGTCGATCCGCATGGCACAGCCTCCCTGAACGGCCGTAACCTAGTGCGGCCGGACGCATCCGTCCATCGCATCGATCTGTCTATCGGGAGGCTGGCCCGTTCGGTGCGCACCCAAGATCGTGGCGGATGGGTGCGCGATCTGGCGGCTAAACGCCGGTAAACAGCCACTCATGTTCGCGGGCATTGTGGAATTTCCACACCCGCTTCGGTCCGGCCATGACATTGAGATAGTAGACATCGTAACCGTGTACGGCGGCAACCGGATGATATCCCCTGGGCACCAGCGTCACGTCTCCGTCTTCCACCGCCATGGTCTCGTCCAGCAAGCGGTCGTCGGTGTAGACGCGCTGCATGGCAAAGCCCTGCGGCGGGTTCAGGCGGTGATAATAGGTTTCTTCCAGATAGCTCTCGGCCGGCAGGTCGTCCTGGTCGTGCTTGTGCGGCGGATAGGAGGAGGTGTGCCCACCGGGCGTGATCACCTCGACCACCAGCAGCGACTGCGCGGAGCTGTCGTCCTCGGGCATGATGTTGGTGACATAGCGGGTGTTGGTGCCCTTGCCGCGGGTCATCTGCGGGTGCGTTCCCGGCCTGATCACCTTGGCCTTGAAACCCTCGCCGCCCGGGGCCGAGCAGATCGCGAGATCGAGATCGGTCGTTGCCGTCGCCTGCCAGCGGCTGCCCTTCGGCACGTAGACGGCATAGGGCTGTCCCTCGAACGGCGTCATCCGCTCGCCAAGCTCGCCGAAATCGTCGCCATCGACGGAGACCTTGGCCTTGCCGGAGACCAGCACGAGGCAGATTTCCTTGTCGCCGGCCTCGCCATCAGCAGTCTCGCCTGGCTTCAGCCGGTTGAGCGCAAAGCCGACATAGGTCCAGCCCGCACTTTCCGGTGTGACGTCCTGCATCAGGCCGGACTTGGCTTTCGGTTTGACGAGCAGCTTGGGCATGGGATGGTCTCCTGAAATTTTTTGGGGGCGCCGAGTGCGCAGAATGCCCCTCACCCTGCCCCTCACCCTGGCCCTCGCCCCGCAGGCGGGGAGAGGGGATCTTGGAGTTTTTCTCGCCCGTTCTTCGCGATTGGGGTTGAACGGCGCGGCATATCCCTTCTCCCCGCGAGCGGGGAGAAGGTGGCGGCAGCCGGATAAGGGGCACGCCCAAACCCGGAAACCGAAAGCTTACTTGTCGAGCCCCGCTTCCCTGGCAAATGCCTTCAGCGACTTCAGCCCCAGCGATTGATACTCGAAGGGATTGCGAACGGCCGAATCCTGTTCCGCCTCGATCACCAGCCAGCCATCGTAATTGTGCTCGGCGGCAATTTTCAGCACGGGCAGAAAGTCGACGCCGCCTTCGCTGTCGCCGGGGACGGTGAAGACGCCGCGGCGCACGCCCTCGAGGAAGGAGAGGCCTTCGCCCTCGACGACCTTGCGCACCGCCGTGCGCACGTTCTTGCAATGGACATGGCGGACGCGGTGCATATACTTTTTCGCGACCTCGGCCGGGTCGGAGCCACCGAACCAGGCATGGCCGGTGTCGAGCAGGAGCTTGGTCGCCGGACCGGTGTTCTGCATGAGGAGGTCGATTTCCTCGCCGGTCTGGACGATCGTGCCCATGTGGTGATGGTAGACGAGGTCGATGCCCTGATCGGCGCAATATTGCGCGATCGCCTCGAGGTCGGCGCCGAACGTCTTCCACTGGTCGGCCGGCAGCACCGGCTTGTCGCTCGCGACCGACTTGGTGTCGTCGCCATGGATGGCGTTCGAGGTCTCGCAGATGATCGCCACCTTGCAGCCATTGTGCTTCAGGAGATCGAGATGCGGCTGGATCGACTTCTTCTCGGTTTCGACGTCATGGGTGAGCAGGTTGGTCGAGTGCCAGCCGGAGACGAAGACGAGGTCGTAGGATGCGAGCTTCGCCTTCAGCGCTTCCGGATCGGAAGGCATCTTGTGGCCTTTCTCGATACCGTCGAAGCCGATCTTCTGGCAATCGGACAGGCAATCCTCAAGCGTCAGATGCGCGCCGATCGAGTGATCGTCGTCGTTGCTCCAGGCGATCGGGTTGGTTCCGTAGCGGATCATGTCAGTCGTTTCCTATAGCATTGTCCGCTTGGCGCGGACCGTTCGTTTTGTCTCATGAATGCGCAGCGGAAGGGCAATGGCCCCTTATCCGGCTGCCGCCACCTTCTCCCCGCAGGCAGGGAGAAGGGAAATGCCGCGCCCTCCATGTTCCCGCTCTACGATAGGGGAAAGGCATGCACAGTGCCGTGTGAAGTCCCCTCTCCCCGCGTGCGGGGAGAGGGCTAGGGTGAGGGGCCGATTGCTGGGCTCAATCCGTTCGGACATCGCCCGATAGGCAAAAGCGCCCGCGCGAAAAACGCGAGCGCCGAAAGGGTGCTCTCAGCCGAAGCGCTGGGAGGCGAGCGCCTTCTCGTAGCCCTTGCGGGCTTCGTTGACCTGAGTGCGGTTCGAAACCTCGGGGACCGCCACATCCCACCAGTGGCCGCCTTCGTCGGTGGTGACCAGCGGGTCGGTGTCGATGACGATTACAGTGGTGCGCGCCTCGCCCGCCGTTTCCTTCAACGCCGATTCCAGCTCCGAGATCGAGTCGACCTTGCGGGTCAGCGCACCCATGGCCGCGGCATGCGCGGCGAAATCGATCTGCGGCAGCTCGACATGGTGGGTGTCGGCCAGCAAGTTGTTGAAGTTGGCGCCGCCGGTTGCCATCTGCAGCCGGTTGATGCAGCCGTAGCCGGCATTGTCGAGCAGCACGATGGTGATCTTGGCGCCGAGCATGATCGACGAGGCGATCTCCGAATTCAGCATCATGTAGCTGCCGTCGCCCACCATGACGATGACATCGCTGTCTGGCCGCGCGAGCTTGGCGCCGAGGCCGCCGGCGACCTCATAGCCCATGGTCGAGAAGCCGTATTCCATGTGGTAGCCGCCGGGCGTTTCCGCCTGCCAGAGCTTGTGCAGCTCACCGGGCAGGCCGCCTGCCGCGCAGACGAGGACGGTATCCGCTCCGCCGCGGGCACGCTGGACCGCGCCGATCACCTGCGCGTCCGAAGGCAGCGCCGCATTGGTGGTTGCCGTCGCCTTGTCGGCAGCCTTCAGCCACTCTGTCTTTCCGGCCTTCGCCTTGTCGGTCCAGGCGGCGTCGACCTTGTGATTGCCGAGCCCAGTGGAAATGCGCTCGAGGCCGATCCGCGCATCGGCGACCAGCGGCAGTCCCTCATGCTTGGCGGCATCGAACGGCTGGACATTGAGGCCGATGATCTTCAGCCCCTCGTTCTTGAACAGCGCCCAGGAGCCGGTGGTAAAATCCTGCAGCCGCGATCCGACGGCGAGCACGACGTCGGCAGCTTCCGCCAGCTGGTTGGAGGCCGACGTGCCGGTGACGCCGACCGACCCCATGTTGAGCGGGTGGCTGTGTGGCAGCGAGGATTTGCCGGCCTGTGTCTCGACGACGGGAATGCCGTGCTTTTCCGCGAAAGCGGCCAGCGCCTTGCTGGCCTCAGAATAGAGCACGCCGCCGCCGGCGATGATCACCGGCGACTTCGCCGCCTTCAGCGCCGCAATCGCCGCTGCCAGTTCGTCGGCATCGGGCTCGATGCGGCGCGAGGACCAGACCTTTTCGTCGAAGAAGGCTTCCGGATAATCATAGGCTTCCGCCTGCACGTCCTGGCAAAGCGACAGCGTCACCGGGCCGCAATCGGCCGGATCCGTCAGCACCTGCATGGCGCGGCGCAGCGCCGGGATGATCTGCTCCGGCCGGGTGATGCGGTCGAAATAGCGCGAGACCGGACGGAAGCAGTCATTGGCCGAGATCGTGCCGTCGGCAAAACCTTCCACCTGCTGCAGCACCGGATCGGGCCGGCGGTTGGCGAAGACGTCGCCGGGCAGGAACAGCACCGGCAGGCGATTGACATGGGCAAGGGCTGCCGAGGTCACCATGTTGAGAGCGCCCGGGCCGATCGAGGTGGTGCAGGCCATGAAGCGACGGCGGAAGCTTGCCTTGGCAAAGGCGATCGCCGCATTGGCCATGCCCTGCTCGTTCTGGGCGCGGTAGGTCGGCAGCGTGTCCTTGATGCCATGCAGCGCCTCGCCGACGCCGGCGACGTTGCCGTGGCCGAAGATCGCGAAGACGCCGCCGAAGATCGGCACCTTGTTGCCGTCGATGACGGTCATCTGGCGGGTCAGGAACCGCGCCACGGCCTGTGCCATGGTCAGGCGCACGGTCTTCTGGCTCATACTCTGTTTCCTCCTCGTGGCGAAATCATCCCGTTTCGCCCACTCGCATCATTTCCTGGACAGGGGCAGGCGCGTCAGCCCGCCCCAACCCTATGCCGCTTTTGTTTCACCCAGCTGCAGCCAGAGATCGACCAGCGCCTTGAATTTTCCCGCCATGTCGGCGATCGCCTGCTCGTCGGTCATGGTGCCGCCGAGCCAGGCCTTGCTGGCATCGGCAAATATGGTGCGGCCGACGGCAAAGCCTTTGACCGTCTTCGACGTGCGGGCCGCGGCAAAACCTTCCTTCAGCGCCTCGTAGGGCGCTTCAAGGCCGAGCAGCACCACGCCGCGGCAGAGCGGATCGCGCTGTTCGATGACCGCATCGATCGCCGCCCAGGCGTTCCGGCTTGCCTGCGGCTCCAGCTTCCACCAGTCGGGCTTGAGGCCGGCATCGTAGAGTTCGTTGAGGGCACGCGGAATGGTCTGGTCGTCGAGCTTGCCGTGTTTGCCGGCGATGATCTCGATCAGGATTTCGCGGCCGACCTTGCGCGCCGCCTCGAAGGCCGAACGGAGCTTGGCAATCTGCGTCGCCTTCATCTCGGCCGGATCGTCCGGGTGGTAGAAGGACAGCACCTTGATGCAGTGGTCGACCGGCCAGTCGATCAGGCGGCTGCCGAGGTCCTGGCTGAATTCGAACTGCAGCGGCCGCGAGCCCGGAAGCTCGATCGGCTTGCCGATCCAGAAATCGCGGTGGGCGCCGGCGGCATAAAGCGCGTCGCGGCCATATTTGTCGTCGATCAGCATGCCGAAGCCGGAGCGGCCGGCAGCCACTTGCGCTGCGGCCTTGACCGCCAGCACCTTGAAGGCGGGGATGCGGGCGAGCAGTTCGGGATTGCCGGCGGCCGCATCTTCGAGCTGGCTACGGTGGTCGATCGCCAGCGCCATCAACAGCGGGATCTCGCGGCGGCGCGTGGTTGCCCAGTGAACGTGGTTGATCGCCTCGTCCTTGCGCAGCGCCCGTTCCTTGCTGCCCTTCTCCAGGAAGAACTGCAGCTCGGTCCAGGTCGGAATTTCCGGCGCGCAGAGCAGGCGGGAAACGGCAAAGGCGCCGCAGGCATTGGCCCAGGTGGCGGATGTCACATGCGGCTCGTTCTTCAGCCAGCCGCGCAGGAAGCCGGACATGAAGGCGTCACCGGCGCCGAGCACGTTGTAGACCTCGATCGGGAAACCCTTGCCGATGATACCGTCCTCGAGATCGTCGGAGATCGGGCCGTCATAGACGATGCAGCCCATGGGCCCACGCTTCAGGACGATCGTCGCCGTCGACAGCGCCCGGATGGTCTTCAGCGCCTGCAAGAGGTCGCTTTCGCCCGATGCGATCAGCACCTCTTCCTCGGTGCCGACGATCAGGTCGCAATCGGCAAGGACGGTCTTCAAATGGGTCGAAACGCGATCGGAGGCGATGTATCGGCTTTCGCCCGCGTCATGGCCGGCGAGGCCCCAGAGGTTCGGGCGGTAGTCGATGTCGAAGACGATCTTGGCGCCGTTCTCCTTGGCAAGGCGCATCGCCTTGCGCTGTGCCGCATCGGTGTTGGGCTTGGAAAAATGCGTGCCGGAAACGAGGATCGCCCGAGCAGCGCGGATGAACTCTTCGGAAACGTCATCTTCGCATAGCGCGTTGTCGGCGCAGTTGTCGCGGTAGAACAGCAGCGGGAAGGACTTGTCGTTCTCGACCGCAAGGATGGCGAGCGCCGTCAGGCGCTCCGGATCGGTGACGATGCCGCGGGTCTCGACACCTTCGCGGGTGAGCTGCTCACGGATGAAGCGACCCATCTGCTCGTCGCCGACGCGGGTGAGAAGCGCGGACTTCAGGCCGAGGCGCGCAGTGCCGACCGAGATGTTGCAGGGGCAGCCGCCGACCGATTTCGCAAAGCTCGAAACGTCCTCGAGCCGGGTGCCGATCTGCTGGCCGTAAAGGTCGACAGAGGCCCGACCGATGGTGATGAGGTCGAGCGGCTTTGCTCCCTGTGACGAAACGTTCTGGCTCACTGCTTCCTCCCCGCGGACGCCTTTGCGGCCCCGACCATTCTCGTTCTGTGGGTGATGCAGGTATGAAACATAAATTCCGGCGTTTCGTCAATATAGAATTTTCATTCTATCCGTTCTATTCGGTCCTCGCCTCTTCTTGCAGGCGGTGACGCTTCTCGGCAATCGCGACGGTTAGCGCCATGGCGAAGGCCATGCTGGCCGAAAGCGAGCGGAAACCGGCGTGATCCGCCTCCACCAGTTCGAACCAGACCTTGGAGGATTCGGCGAGCGGCGAGAAAGCAGAATCGGTCAGCGACACGACCGGCACCTTGCGTTCGGCAAGCAGTCGCGCCTGGGCGGCGCTTTCGGAGGCATAAGGCGAGAAGCTGACCGCAAAGGCGGCGTCGTTCTTGCCGGCCATCGCCAGCATGTCGTCGTCGATGCCGGCGGCGGTGCCGACCAGCTGATACTTCACCTTCAGCTTGCCGAAGGCATAGGCCATGTAGCTGGAGATCGGATAGGAGCGGCGCTTAGCGATCAGGTAGACCGTCTCGGCCTTGGCGAGAATATCGACCGCGCGCTCGAAGGCTTCCGGATCGACTGAGGTTGCAATGTTGTCGAGCGAGCGGTGGGCGGCGGCGACGAAACCGTTGAAGATCGAGCCGCTCTCGAGCTTGCTGTGCTCGTTTTCGCTGAGCGCCTTCAGCCGGTCTTCGTAGCCGGGCGTGCGCTCGCGCAACCGGGCACGGAAGATCTGCTGCAGGCTGGAGAAACCCTCGAAGCCGAAGTGCTGGGCAAAACGCACCAGCGTCGATGGCTGGACGTCGGCGGAGGTGGCGATGCTCGCGGCGGTGCCGAAGGCTATCTCGTCGGGATTGTCGAGCGAATAGGCGGCCACCTGCTTCAGCCGTTTGGGCAGCTGCGCCTTTCGCTCCAGAATGACCGTCTTCAGCGCCTCGAAATCCTGCGGGACCTCCGTCGTCGTTTCAGGCGTTGCCATTCTTGTCCGTCTCCAGTGTGACCCGTGTTCGTTTGTGACCTCACACTAATCGATTGGTGACAGTTGGGATAGAACAGGCGTTCCATTTTTTGTCGCCTCTTCCATTTCGGCTTTCTCAGCCGATCTGCACCCATTCATTGGTCTTTGCCGACTGGTAGGTGGCTGACAGGACCTTCTGGACTTCGTAGCCTTCGCGGAAATCTGTCGATGGCGATTTGCCCTTGGCGATCGCCTCCAGGAATTCGTTGACCTCGATCGCCTTCAGGTCGTTGAAGCCGATCTGGTGCCCGGGGGCGACGCAGAAGGCGCCATAGGGCGGATGCTCGGGGCCGGCCCAGATGGTGCGGAAACCGCGCGTGCGGATATCGTCGCCGGTCTTGTAGAGGCGGATCTCGTTCAATCGCTCCTGGGTGAAGACGATGCTGCCCTTGGAGCCGTAGATCTCGAAATCGTGCTGCATCTTGCGGCCGGTGGCGATCCAGTTGGCCTCGAAGCTGCCCGTGGCACCATTCTCGAAACGCACGAAGGCGCGGGTGATGTCGTCGACCTCCACAGCGCGCATCTCGCTCGCGCCGGCAGAGACGGGCCGCTCGGGGATCTGGATGATGGTTTCGGCCAGCACCGAACGGATCGGCCCGACGAGGTGGCGCATGGAGGCGATGATGTGGCTGCCGATATCGGCAAGCGCTCCGCCACCGCTAGCCGGATTGAGCCGCCAGCCCCACGGCACCGAGGCGTCGGCCATGAAATCTTCGGCATGAACGCCGCGCATCGAACGGATCTCGCCGATCTCGCCGCTTTCGATGATGTCCTTGGCGAGGAAGATCAGCGGGTTCTTCAAGTAGTTGAAGCCGACCTGGGTGACGACGCCGGCCTTCTCGGCAGCCGCGACCATTTCGGCGCAATCGGCAACCGTCGGTGCCAGCGGCTTTTCGCAATAGACGTGTTTGCCATGGGCGATGGCTGCGAGTGCCATTTCCTTGTGCAGAAGGTTCGGTGTGGTGATGTCGATGATGTCGATATCCGGGTCGGTGAGCAGCTCGCGCCAGTCCGCCGTCGCCTTGCGAAAGCCGAGGCGCTGGCGGGCGTTTTCGGCACTCTCGACGGTCACATCGGCGACCGACACCAGATCGAGCTCGAACGGCAGGTCGAAGACCCGCGCGGCGATGGTGAAGCCGAGCGCGTGCGCCTTGCCCATGAAGCCGGTGCCGATCAGGCCGACGCCCAGTTTTTTCTTGCTGCTCATGCCATTCCTCCGGGGGTCAGCGACCTGTGTCGTGGCTCGGAATGAAATGAAATGTGCAGGATTTGTCAATATGGAATATTTGTTCGAAAATGAGTTTGAGCGCGATAGAGGGATATTGCCCCGTGTTTCGGTCAATACAGCGCGACCCGGTCGCCTAAGATACGTTCGTTGGCGACCAGATGAATTTGTTAACGCATTTTTACCATGTTTCGTCGGAACATCCCCCATGGTTAACGAATCGCATCCGTATGCGCGGGCGAAACCGGAGTGATGTCAGCATGTGCCGCTGGGCAGCCTATCGCGGGGAGCCGCTTTATCTCGAGGAACTGGTGACCTCTCCGGCGCACTCGCTGATCGAGCAGTCCCATTGCGCCACACGGGCGAAGACGGCGACCAACGGCGACGGCTTCGGCATCGCCTGGTATGGCGACCATCCGGAACCTGGCCGCTACCGCGACATTCTTCCCGCCTGGTCCGACTGCAACCTAAAAAGCATCGCCCGCCAGATCCGCTCGCCGCTGTTTCTGGCCCATGTGCGTGCGGCGACCGGCGGCGGCACGCGGCGGGACAATTGTCATCCCTTCGTCTTCGGCCGCTGGTCCTTCATGCACAACGGCCAGATCGGCGATTTCGAGCATCTGCGCCGGCCGATGGAAAGCATGCTCGACAATGACCTTTATTCTGCCCGCACCGGCACGACGGATTCCGAGCTTCTGTTCCTGCTCGCCATGCAGTTCGGGCTCGACCACGATCCGCTCGGTGCGATCGCCGAGGCGCTGGCCTTCATCGAACAGCTTGCCGCACATCTGGAGCGCCAGGTTCTGGTGCGGTTCACCGCCGCCTTTTCCGACGGCCACGATCTTTACGCGGTGCGCTACGCCTCCGACTGGAAGGCGCCGACGCTCTATGCAGCCCCCATGGGCCCGAGCGGCGGCTACTGTCTCGTCTCCGAGCCGCTCAACGACGATGACAGCGCCTGGGTCGAAATCCCCGACGGCACAGCGGTGATTGTCGGCGAAAACGGTGTTGATGTGCGACTGTTTTCGACGCAGGGCGCGCCGGTGCGAAAGTATCGTACGGCCTGAGCCGCCAGCATGTTTGGCGGATGAAGGCGACCGCATAGCTCGCGACGCTGCCACTGCCCCTCATCCGTTTGCCGCCACCTTCTCCCCGCAGGCGGGGAGAAGGGACATGCCGCACTCTCACCGAATCCAATAATCTGCTGCTGGCGCTTTGCTCGCGCGGGGCACGTGCCCTCGCCCCGCTGGCGGGGAGAGGGCTAGGGTGAGGGGCTTTCTGTAAAAGGGCGTGAGGGGCCTCGCTAAAGCCAACAGATCAACCCCGCTCTTTTCGCTCCAGCTCAGCCGCAATCAGCGCCGCCAACTTCTCCGCAACCGCGTCCTTGTCCATATCAGGCCAGTCGTCGTTGCCGGCGGCCGAGATCAGCTTCACCCGGTTGCGGTCTCCGCCCATGATGCCGGTCGCCGGTGACACGTCGTTGGCGAGGATATAGTCGGCGCCCTTGCGCTCAAGCTTGGAGCGGCCGTTGTCGGCGACGTTCTCCGTCTCGGCGGCAAAGCCGACGACCAGCGTCGGCCGGTCGGCATGGTGGCCGACGGTCTTGAGGATATCCGGGTTCTCGGCGAGTTGGAGCGGCGGCGGCGCTTCGCCGGGCTTCTTCTTGATCTTGTAGCCGGCGGCACTGGCCACGCGCCAGTCGGCGACGGCGGCAACCATGACCGCCACATCGGCGGGAAGGGCTGATAGCACCGCATCGCGCATTTCCTCGGCGCGCTCGACGCGGATCACTTTCACCCCAGCGGGGTCGGGGATCGTCACCGGACCGGACACCAGCGTCACGTCGGCACCGAGCCTGGCAAGGGCGGCGGCAATGGCGTGGCCCTGCTTGCCCGAGGAACGGTTGGCGATGTAGCGCACCGGATCGATCGGCTCATGCGTCGGGCCAGAGGTCACGATTGCCTTGCGGCCGGCAAGCGGTCTCGGACCGCCCGCAAACAGGCTTTCGACCGCAGCGACGATCGCCAGCGGCTCGCTCATGCGGCCTTCGCCGGCTTCGCCGCTTTCCGCCATTTCGCCGGCTTCCGGGCCGATGAAACGGATGCCGTCGGCGCCAAGCGTCGCGCGGTTGCGCCGGGTCGCCGGATGAGCCCACATCCTCGGGTTCATCGCCGGCGCGACCAGAACCGGGCGGTCGGTGGCAAGCAGGATCGTCGAAGCGAGATCGTCGGCATGACCGTTCGCCATCTTTGCCATCAGGTCGGCGGTGGCGGGCGCGACGACGATCAGATCGCATTCGCGCGCCAGCCGGATATGGCCGACATCCTGCTCGTCCTCGCGCGAAAACAGGTCGAGATAGACATGAGAGGCCGAAAGTGCGCCGACGGCAAGCGGTGTGACGAACTGTTGAGCGCCTGACGTCATGACAGGGCGGACAATGGCGCCGCGCTCGCGCAGGCGCCGGATCAGATCCAGGCTCTTGTAGGCCGCAATGCCGCCGGAGATGATCAGGAGAATGCGCTTGCCCGACAGTGTCATCGCGTCCCGGCCTTTCGGCCGCCTTCTTCTCCAGCGCTTTGCGCCGGTCCAGCCATGTTGTTCGACAGCGTCCTTCCAGCAGGTTTGCCGATGAAGAATGCGGTTCGCGGCGACCCTACTTGAGCGTTTCATCGGGCGCAATGCACCGGGCCGGCACGCCGCGCACGCGCACATTTCCAGCGGTAAGGTCGGAGCGGCAACACCCGGATCGCAAACCCCGCCCGGCGAGGAAAGCCGTCTGCGGTGGAACCGGTTCGGCATCGCGAAGCCGCCAGAAAATCGCGCCTGGTGATCGCTGCGCTTAGGCCACCCCTTTCAGGGAAGCGATTGTCCCTTGGTATCCGCCGACCGAAGGCGCATACTCTTTTTCATCATCGGCCGATCGTTCGGGCGTCGATGACTGGGAGATCGTTGCGCTTTCGCCCCAACCGAGGAGATCGCGGCATGTACCCGGTCGACGGATTTCGAGGGCGGCCAATTCTTCCGACAGAGTTTCCGATGATCGAGGACGTCTTTCGAGATGTCGTGCGGGTCCGCTATCCAGCACTGGAGCGTGACGAGCTTGAGACGCTTCTGTCCCGACTTTCGGATTTGCATCGGAGTGGTTCTAAAGATCGGGCGCGTTGCGTCCAGTAGTTCCCCATCCTTGAAGACAGCTGCCGCCGACAACCGAACGGATAACAAAATTGCACGCAGGTGATCGCGTGGCCTGAGCCTTCATGGGCGACGGGCAGTCAGACACCAGGGAGAATGCCATGTTTCACACGCTTGCTTCGCACTTTCGTCGCTACGACTACACGCTTGCCGCCATCAAGGCATCGCTCGTGCTTGCCCTGCTGATGATCGCGCTGATGACGCTCAACGGTCTCGTCTGGTAGATCCGCGCGATCGCTCCGGAGTGACGGCAATGACCCGCCCTGGCCACTTCACGGCATCGCCGCCTTGAAGAAGACACGAACAGTGCTATCTTCACGGCGATAGCAATCGCCAAAGGATACAAGCATCGATGGATTTCCACCTGACAGCAAAGCTCGCTCTTTTTGCCATCAGGGACATCCGTATCCATGCCTGTTTCGATCTCGCTCTCCCATCTCACCTGGTCCACGCCTGACGGTCGCAGCCTCTTTTCCGACCTGAACCTGACCTTCGGCCCGGGCCGCTCCGGCCTTGTCGGGCGCAATGGCGTCGGCAAAAGCACGCTCCTGAAGCTGATTGCCGGATCGCTGCAGCCGCAGGCCGGAACAGTCTCGGTCGACGGCAGCCTCGGCATCCTGCGCCAGACGGTGCAGGTCGGCGAAGAGAAGACCGTTGCCGACCTCTTCGGCATTGCCGATGCGTTGACGCTTCTCGATCGTGCGGAGGAAGGCACGGCCAGCATCGACGAGCTGTCGATAGCCGACTGGACGCTGGAGGCGCGACTGGCCGAGGCTCTCGCGCGCCTCGGACTTGAGGCAGAGGCACGCACGCCGCTCTCGTCGCTATCAGGCGGACAACTGACCCGCGCCAAGCTGGCGGCATTGGTCTTTGCCGATCCCGATTTCATCCTGCTCGATGAACCCACCAACAATCTCGATCGCGCCGGGCGGGTAGCGGTGATCGAGCTGATGGCGAACTGGCGCGGCGGCGCCATCGTCGTCAGCCATGATCGCGCGTTGCTCGACAGGATGGATACGATCGTCGAACTCACCTCTCTCGGCGCCACCAGTTACGGCGGCAACTGGAGCCTCTATCGCGAGCGCAAGGCGATCGAGCTCGCCTCCGCTCGCCGCGATCTCGCCGATGCCGAACGACGCCTTGCCGAGGTCGACCGTAAGACGCAGGCGATTGCCGAACGCAAGGCCCGCAAGGACAGCGCCGGGCGCCGGAAGCGCGCCCAGGGCGACGAGCCGCTGCTGCTGCTCGATGCCCGCAAGGAGCGCAGCGAAAAGACCGGCGGCGACAATGCGCGCCTTGCCGAACGCCGGCGCGACCAGGCGCTCGGCGATCTCACGGCTGCCCGCGACCGCATCGAAATCCTGCAGCCGTTTTCGGTGCGGCTGCCTTCGACCGGACTGCCGCCCGGCCGCGTTGTCCTGCAGGTGGACAAAGTCAGCGCCGGCTACATCCCGGGCCATCCGGTGCTCGCCGATCTGTCCCTGACGATATCAGGGCCGGAACGGGTAGCGATCACCGGCCGCAACGGTTCGGGCAAGACGACGTTTTTGTCGCTGCTCACCGGCACGCTTACGCCCTGGTCGGGGAATGTCCGGGGCCTGGCGGACTTCGCCATGCTGGACCAGCAGGTAACTCTGCTCGATCCAGAACTATCGATCCGCGACAATTTCCGTCGGCTCAATCCGGAAGCCGGCGAAAATGCCTGCCGGGCGGCGCTCGCGCGCTTCATGTTCCGCGCGGACGCGGCGCTTCAGCGCGTCTCCAGTCTCAGCGGTGGCCAGATGCTGCGCGCGGGGCTTGCCTGCGTGCTCGGTGGCGACAGCCCACCGCCGCTTCTGATCCTCGACGAACCGACCAACCATCTCGATATCGAATCCATTGAGGCGGTGGAGGCGGGGCTGCGGGCCCTCGATGGGGCGCTCATCGTTGTCAGCCACGACGAGGCGTTTCTGGAGGCCGTCGGGATCACGCGTCGGATCGATCTGTCCGAGCTGTTGGACGGCCGCCGCGCCGCCGCTTGCTAGCGGGCTCGGTTTCGCGCGGCACGCGGATGTCGGGCGCTATTGCGCCCATTTGACGTCGCCGGTAAAGGCGATCGTCAGCCAGCGGTCGCGCCCGGCTTCGCCAATTTCTTCGCCGATCTCGGCGCGGATCGCATCGAGGCTCGCAAGCGTCCCAAATTTGGTTTCAGCCGATCCGATCAGGTAGATCTCGATCAGTCGGGCACGCCCGACCTTGGCGACGTAGGTGCGATAATCGGCAAAGCCGTGGCGGCTGGCAGCGCCGCGGGCGGCCTCGCGCACCTTTTCGTCCAGCTCGACCGGCGCCACGAGGAAGATGTCCTTCAATGCGGCATAGACCGTCTTCAGCGGCAGCGGGATCAGGCACAGCGTCAGAACCACCAGGATCGCCGGGTCGGCATAGGGCGTCCAGCTTTCGTAAGCGGTCCCTTCCAGCGTTGCCGCGACGACGAAGGCGACGAGCAGGGCCGCGGTTATCGTGCCCGACATCGCCCAGGCGCGCACGTCGAGCGCCAGGAATTCGGAGCCGATCATGCGGTTCGCCCGCCGCCCGTAGAAGAACATCACGACGCAGATGACGACGACGACAGCGGCATAGGCGATTGCCCAGTCGAAGGCGAGTTCGCGCCCGCCCGTCAGCAGTGAGCCGACCGCGTTGATCAGCGCGTAGAAGGAAAGCGTGGCGAGCAGGCCGGCGTTGAGCAGCAGCACCATCGGCTCGATATGCCAGAACCCCATCTGAAAGCGGCTGCTTTCCCTCGGGATCAGCCGCGTCACACCGAGCGCCAGCAGCGTCATGGCGGCGTCGACGGCGGAAAACACCCCGTCGAACACGATCGATACCGATCCGGACAAGAGGCCGAAGAGCACGCCTGTCGCACCGACGACGATGGTTGCAGCGATCGATCGCTTGAGGACTATTTGTTCGGTGGCGGCGGTCATGATCTTGTATTCACTCCTGTTTCGACGCGGTGCGTAGGCGGTGCCGGTGACGAAATGGTGACGATGATCACTCAAGTTGCGGGATGGTAGCGTTTGGCGTAAGCAAGCGAAAGCGACAGGAGCGCTCTCTTGCGGTGATGGTGTGAGGCACCCGCCGGCGAACGGAGGCTGGGTAGAGCAGCGAGCCTGGACGGGGCGTTGCTGCGGGTGTCAGGCCGCGGGAGCCGGCCTCGCCTTACGCAAGTTGACCGAGCCGCATGAGATCCCCGCCCAGGGCGCCGCGATCGACCGTGCCTGTACGGGCCGCCTGCGGGCGTGGCGGCGGCATGGAGTGGCCGATCGCAAACAGGAGCGCACTTGCCGCCGAGAACAGCGCGAACAACAGGAACATGCCGGCGCCGCCGATCGCGCCGAGCGCGAGGCCGCCGATGAGCGGGCCAAGAAAATTGCCGACCGACGACAGGGAATGCGCGCCGAAATAGGTGCCGCGATTGCCGGCATCGGAGATGCCATCGACCAGTACATATTCCGAGGGCACGACCAGCACCTCGCCGATGGTGAAGAGGATCATCGAAGCGACGAGCATTTCCATCCCTGACGAAGCTGCAAAGCCGATTTCACCCAGCAGGAACAGCAGGCAACCGAACGAAAGCGCCTTGAGCGCACCGATCCGCTCAATGACGAAGCGGGCGGGCGTGCTGGCGATCAGCACCGTCGCGGCATTGGTGGACACCAGCAGCGCGAAGAGCGTGACGCCATCTTCGAAACCGGTGTTGAGATATTGCGACAGGGTCACCGACCACTGACCGTGTACGGCGAGAAGCAGGGTGCCGCCGATGACGAAGAACACCAGTCGTCGGTCGCGCAAGGCGGCAACAAGCCCGCGCCAGCCACCGGTCGCCTGTGATGCCGCAGCAGTCTCTGTCGCTGGCCGGTCGCTCGCGTCGGGAACGGTGACGAACAGCACGAGGCCGAAGGCCGCATGCATCAGGCCGGCAAGGACGAACAGCGTCGCATAGGCAGCACCGATCCAGACGCCGATCAGCGGCCCGACGGCCCAGCCGGCATTGATGGCGAGATAGCGCCAGGAAAAGACCCGCAGCCGTAGGTGCGGCGGTGCGGTGTCGCTCATCAAGGCGCGCGAAACCGGCTCGTAGACAGCGGCTGCGACCGCAGAGACGACATGCGCCAGCGCGAAGGCGGCGATCGATTGTGCCAGTCCGAGCCCGGCCAGCGCCAGTCCGGCCATGCACAATGCCGCGGTCAGCACACCCTTTCGACCGATGCGGTCGGACAGGGTTCCGGCAAACGGGCTGACCATCGCGCCGACGAGCGGGCCGGCACCGATCAGGGCACCAATGCCGGCCGGGCTCAGCCCGAAATCCTTCTGCAGGCGGATCGCCAGGAACGTCAGGCTCATGCCCTTGGCGATCGTCACAACGCCGGAGCCGGCGATGAGGAGCAGCGCAATCAGGCGACCCGTACGTTCGGAATAGGCATTCATCGCAGACACTCGCAGGCTGGAAGCCGCCGATGTTCGGTGACGAACGCCGACGGGAGGGAAGGGAAACTCGTTTGCGCGAATACACCTATCGCGTGTGCGCGACAAGGGGTGTGATTGTGGACCAATCGTCCATCGACCAGCGTGGATGGTGTGTGCGAGCACCCGTTTGCGCGCTTGCCATCCCGGTTCGCCGCGCGGGCCGCTTCAACGGCGGCCTTTCTGATTGTGGTCGTGGCAGGCGTGTCGGGCGATGGAGCGAGTGTTTGTCGGCACCCGGCAACGGTCAGTCGTTTTTCATCCTGTGCTGCCATGCCGCATAGAGCGGTGTCGCTTCGGTGTCATCGAGCGGTACATGGCGGAAGCGCATGGCCTGCTCGCCCAACGGTCTCGCCAGTTCGGCATAGGTCGCCGCCGTCGATAGACCATATGGGTCGGCGTCGGCATTCGAGTGGGCGTAGGCGATCTCTGTGATGCCGGCCATGCGCATGGCGGCAAGGCACATCGGGCAGGGCTGGCCGCTGGCATAGATCGCGACGCCCTCAAGGCGCGGAGAGCCGAGGCGCTGTGCTGCCAGCCGAAGCGCGTTCATCTCGGCATGCGATGTCGGATCGCCGGTCTCAAGCATCTCATTGACGCCGCTGGCGATCACTTCGCCATTGTGAACGGCGACCGCGCCGAACGGACGGCCGCCGTTTGCGATGTTGGCGCGGGCAAGGGCGACAGCCTCGCGGAGAAAGCGCTTTTCCTGGTCCATGTCCCCTCCTGAAGTCAGCGGGCGCCGGCGGCGACGAGCAGCTTTTCGATGCTGCCGTAGCCGCGCTGGCGGGCATGGGTCAGCGGGCTGACGCCCTCGCCGTCGGCAAGATTGACGTTCGCGCCCGCGTCGATCAGCAAGCGCACGATCTCCGTGTGCTTTTCACCGCCGGTGCCGAGGACGACGGCTTCGATCAGCGCCGTCCAGCCGAGCCGGTTGACGTGGTCGACATCGACGCCGGCCGCAATCAGCGTCTTCACGGTCTCGACGTGGCCGCGTTCGGCCGCAGGGATCAGCGCGGTGCCGCCGTAGCGGTTGGTGCTTTTCAGGTCTGCGCCGTTCTCGAGTGTCAGTTTCAGGATTTCGAGATGGCCGCGCGCGCCGGCATAGAGATAGGGGCTGTCCTGGATGTTGTCCTTGGCGTTGACATCCGCGCCGGCTTCGATGAGCGCGCGCGCCGCGTCGACGCGGTTTTCGTGCGTTGCGACGAGCAAGGCGGTGGCGCCGCTTGCGTCGCGCGCGTCGAGCGTGGCTCCGCGCTTGATCAGTTCTCGCAGTCCGGCGGCATTGCCGGCTTGGGCAGCGGCAATCATTTCCTTTTCAAGCATGGCGGCTCCAGCAGCGGCGGGAAGGACGATCGAGGCAAAGAGGGCCGCCCCGAGCAGCCATCCGGTCGAAGGTGATTTCATGGTTGTCGTTCCAGTCGTATGGCCAGCAATATGGTCAGCCGGGCAAACGTCGCCCGGCTGCAGGTTTACTGCATATCCCCTGAAACCCGCATCAATTTGCGGTGAAGTTCATCCGTTACAGCGAAGCGCCGGAGCGCCGTACCTGTCGAACGGTGCAGCAGTTCAAAGCATCGAGCGGCTGAGGCCGCCGTCGACGGGAAGCGCCACGCCGGTGATATAGGCCGCCGGCTTCCCCGACAGAAACGCGGCGGCAGCCCCGAATTCCGCCGGCGTTCCATAGCGGCCGATCGGAATGTCGGCCTGGCTGCGCGCGGCAACCGTCGCGACATCGACCCCTTCGCTCTCGGCGTCCATCCGGTCGAAGCTCAAGGTGCGATCGGTCGCAAGCCGCCCCGGCAAGAGCATGTTGACGGTGACGCCATCGGCGGCGACCTCGCCGGCCAGTGTCTTCAGCCAGCCCGCAACTGCACTTCGAAGCGCGTTGGAGGCGGTCAGCCCCGGGATCGGTTCGCGGATGCTGGTCGAGGCGACGGCGATGATGCGGCCGAAGCCGCGCTCGCGCATGCCCGGCAGGACCCGACCGGTGATGCGCATGCCGGCGAGCACCATGCTTTCGAACTGCGCGCGCCAGAAGTCCGGCTCGATCGCGGATGCAAGCGACGGCGGAGGTCCGCCGCCGTTGAGGACGAGAATGTCGATGGCGCCGAAATCTGCGACGATCCGATCGAGCAGGCCGTCAAGGCTCTCTGGCCTGGAAAGATCGAGCGCAAAGCCGCGAGCGGTCGGGCTGATCTCTGCGGCGGCCCTTTCGGCGGATCCGGCGTCGCGGCCGGTCAGTGCCACGACAACGCCTTCGGCGGCGAGCGCTTCGGCAATGCCGCGTCCAAGCCCCTTGCTGCCGCCGAGCACGAGCGCCTTTTTGCCTGTGATGCCGAGGTCCATGGTTGTCTTCCTTCCCATGCGATTTGCGTTGCTGCTTTTGGAGCCCGGCAGCAACGCGGCGTCAATGGGGTAGGAGGCAGAGCGAGCAATTCGGATCTGAGAGGGCGACGACCAAACGTCAAAAAGCCCGGCCGAAACCGACCGGGCTTCGTGCCCCTCTTCCTTGGCCGCCATTAGCGGCAGACGCGGATGCGCTCGTAATAGACGTTGCCGTAATGATCGTAGCGCCTGACCTTCTTGATGAAGCAGTAGGGCCGGTACTCGTAATAGTCGCCGCCGTAGTAGCCGCCGACATAACCGATCTGGCCGCTCCAGCCGCTGCCATAGTGGCCGTTGCTGAAGCCGATCGTCACGCCGCCGGCGTGCGATGGTGCGGCAAAGGAAACGGCTGCAGTGATCGCGACGGCGGCTGCGATGATGATCTTGCGCATGATCGTCTCTCCTCCAGGGATCGGGATGAACTCCCTTCATCCATGAGAAGACGATGGCATGGGCACATAATATGCGCAGTTCCGAATGGAACATGGGTTGCTGGCGGCGGCAGAACGCAACCGCCTTCCGGCCTCCAACCGTCCGGGCCAGGTCAGGCGCGAATGCGCGCCATGGCGAGGACGTCGGCAAGAACTCCGTTTCGCAGCGCATAGGCTTTGTGCGTGCCTTCCGGTTCGAAGCCGGTCTTGCGATAGAGCGCGATCGCCGCCTCGTTGTCGGTAAAGACGGTGAGTTCGATGCGGCTGATCCCGAGCCAGTTGTCGGCGGCATCGATCAGGGATGTCAGCAGTGCCTTGCCGATGCCTTCGCCGCGATGGTTGTCGTCGACGCTGATGCCGAGCATGGCGGAGTGATGCCGGCGTCCCTTGTTGCGGTGCAGACCGGCCATGCCGACGATCCGGCCGTCGCGCTCGGCAACGATGGCCGTGTGGTCATCGGGCAGGCTTTCCAGCCACTTGCGCGTCTGCTCCGGCATCAAATAGGGCAGTCTCAGCGTGCCGGAACGGATACCCGGCTGGCTCATCAGTGCGGCGATCGCTTCCCAGTCGACGATACGCGCCGCTCGGATCGTGAGTGTCGGGGTGGGGTTGTCTTCGGTCATTGTTTCCTCTCTGGCTTAAAAGCTGCGAGGAAACAGGACCACACCCTGCTCGCCTCGGCAGGGTTGGTCGGGGGACAGTCCGCTTAACGCAAATGGTCTCCCGCACACCCCAGGGCGTGCGTGCAAAGCACCATTGCGATCATCGAACGATTGTCCATGCCCCAACGATAACAAGCGGCAGTGGAATTGCAAGCCGGCGGGCGGACCGGATTGCAGGTGGCGCTCAGGTCACCTGCCAGGCGATGTAGACGAGCGTGGCGGCGATCAGCCACAGGGCAATCCGGCCGGAGCGCGTGTGGCGCGCCTCGGCCTTTCCGATGGCATGCGCCGTCTCGGCGTCGAAACGCAGGCCATTTTCACTCATGGCCATGATCTCGCTCGAGAATCTCTCGGTGCGGGCGGCGATTTCGGGTGCTGCTTCGGCCAGCCGAAGGGCTGCATGCAGACCGTCGCGCAGGTCGGTGACGATGCGCTTCGGCCCGAGATTGTCGCGGATCCACTTGCCGACGACCGGCTCGGACGCCTTCCACATGTTGAAGCGCGGATTGAGCGTGCGCGCCACGCCTTCGACGACGACCATGGTCTTCTGCAGCATGACGAGTTCTGGCCGCGTCTGCATGTCGAAGAGTTCGGTTACCTCGAACAAGAGCGTCAGCAGCTTTGCCATCGAGATGGTTTCGGCCGGCTGGCCGTGGATCGGTTCGCCGATGGCGCGGATCGCCTGGGCGAAGCTTGCGGCATCGTGATGCGAGGGCACGTAGCCTGCCTCGAAATGCACGTCGGCGACGCGCTGGTAGTCTCGGGTGATGAAGCCGAACAGGATTTCGGCAAGGAAGCGGCGCTCCTTCTTGCCGAGCCTTCCGACGATGCCCATGTCGACGGCAACGATATGGCCGGCATCGTCGACGAACAGATTGCCCTGGTGCATGTCGGCGTGGAAGAAGCCGTCGCGCAGCGTGTGGCGCAGGAACGACTGGATGAGCGTATCGGCGAGCGCGTCGAGGTCGTGGCCCGATGCCTTCAGCCCGTCGACATCCGACATCTTGATGCCGTCGATCCACTCCATGGTGACGACGTCGCGGCCCGTGCGCTCCCAGTCGACCTTCGGCACGCGAAAGCCGGAATCGTCCTTGGTGTTCTCGCCGAGCTCGGAAAGGGCTGCCGCTTCGAGCCGGAGATCCATCTCGATCTTGGTCGTCTGCTCGATCGTCTTGGTGACCTCGACCGGCTTCAGTCGTCGCGTGTAGGGCAGGAACCGTTCCTGCATGTGGCTGACCAGATACATCGCCTCGATGTCGGAGGCGAAGCGCTGCCGGATGCCGGGACGGATGACCTTGACGGCAACCTTATGCGGTTGGCCGTCGCGCATGACGATCGCCGGGTGCACCTGGGCGATCGACGCGGCTGCCATCGGCTCGGAAAACTCGGCGTAGAGGTCTTCGACCTTGCGGCCGAGCGAGCCTTCGATCGCAGCCTTCGCCTCGCTTTGCGGGAAGGTCGCCATCCGATCCTGCAGCAGCGACAGGTCGGCTGCAAATTCCGCGCCGACGACATCCGGACGGGTCGCCAGGAACTGGCCGATCTTCACATAGGACGGGCCGAGGCGGGCAACGGCGCGCGACAGCCGGTCGCTGCGCTCCTCGCCGGGCACCTTGCGGCGGGCAAGAAGTCCGGCCACTTTCTGGCCGAAACGGGCAAAGGGCGGCAAGTGTTCTGAAGGCACCGCCGAGACGACGCCTTCGCGCACGAGGACCCAGCCGATCCGCGCGAGGCGGACATATGCTCCTGCAGTGCTCATAAGATCAGATTTTCCAGCCGGAATGCAGCGCTGCGATGCCGCCGGTGTAATTGGTGAAGGAGACACGGGAGAAGCCCGCCTCCTTGATCATGGCCGCAAAATCACGCTGGTTCGGGAACTTGCGGATCGATTCCACCAGATACTGATAGGGCGCTTCGTCACCGGTGATCAGCTTGCCGAACTTCGGGATCGCGTTGAACGACCAGGCATCGTAGAACCGGTCCAGAAGCGGCATCTCCACTTCGGAGAATTCGAGCACCAGCAGCCGGCCGCCGCGCTTCAGCACGCGATAGGCTTCCTTGAGTGCGACATCGATGCGCGGCACGTTGCGGATGCCGAAGGCGATCGTGTAGGCGTCGAAGGAATTGGCCGCAAACGGCAGTTCCTCGGCATTGGCTTCGACGAAATCGAGATTGGCCGAAAGCTTCTTCTTCTCCGCCCGCTCGGCGCCGACGGCGAGCATCGAGCCGTTGATGTCGAGGACCGTCGAATGGGCCTTGCGGTCGGAGGCTTCGATGATGCGGAAGGCAATGTCGCCGGTGCCGCCGGCAACATCGAGGGTTCTGTAGCCCTCGCGGCGCGGCGGGTTGAGCGCGGCGATCATCGCATCTTTCCAGGCGCGGTGCAGCCCGGCCGACATCACGTCGTTCATGATGTCGTAGCGCTTGGCCACCTTGTGGAAGACGTCATTGACGAGCGGCTGCTTTTCGCCCGTGCCGACGTTGCGGAAACCGAAGGAGGTTTCCATGCCGCCATTGGCCGATACCCGCTGATCCGTCATACGAAAACTCCACCTGAACCAATTTTGCCGGCACCATAGCGAAATCGCCCGACCCGCGCTATCTCGGGGGCGGGGCCATGGCTGCGGCATAGCGCACCCCTATAGGATAAGTGGCTCGCCAAGGAAATGCCAACCGGCGGCCTTATGGTGGTTAAGAAAAGAGGAGACGACGGATGCCGGAACTGCCGGAGGTCGAAACGGTGAAACGAGGCCTGGCGCCGACCATGGAAGGCGCGCTCCTCGTTAACGCGGAACTACGCCGGCCGGATCTGCGGTTTCCCTTTCCCGTCGATTTTTCCTCGATTGTCGGCGGCCAGCGCATCGTCTCGCTGTCGCGCCGGGCAAAGTACCTAATGATCGATCTGGAGGCGGGCGACGTCATCATCGCCCATCTCGGGATGTCAGGCTCGTTCCGCATCGAGCAGGGTGTGCAGCCGGAAACACCCGGTGAATTTCACCACCCGCGCGGCAAGGACGAGAAACACGATCACGTGATCTTTCATCTGGACGGTGCCGCCGGCCCGGCCCGCGTCATCTATAATGACCCGCGCCGCTTCGGCTTCATGGATCTCGCCCGCCGGGAGACGGTCTCGGCCCATGCATTCCTTCGCGGGCTCGGCGAGGAGCCGACCGGCAACGCGCTCGATGCCGCCTATCTCGCCGGGCGCTTCGTCGGCAAGGCGCAGCCGCTGAAGGCGGCCCTGCTCGACCAGAAGAACATTGCCGGCCTCGGCAACATCTATGTCTGCGAGGCGCTCTGGCGTTCAGGGTTGTCGCCGCTGAAGCCGGCCGGTGCGCTCGTCGACAGACATGGCAAGGCAGGCTCGGCGCTGCAGGACCTGACCGTTGCCATCCGCGAGGTCATCGCCGATGCGATCGCGGCGGGCGGTTCCTCGCTGAAGGATCATATCCAGACGGACGGATCGCTCGGCTATTTCCAGCATTCCTTTTCGGTCTACGACCGGGAAGGGCAGGCTTGCCGCACGCCCGGTTGCGGCGGTACGGTCGCCCGCATCGTGCAGGCGGGACGGTCCACGTTCCATTGCCCGCGCTGCCAGAAGTGAACATGAGGGGTCCGGTCGGACCCTGCTGCTGACACGAATTCGGAGGAGACGAGAATGAGTTACGAGACGCTGCTGGTCGAGACGCGCGGACGCGTGGGCCTTATCACCCTCAATCGCCCGCAGGCGCTGAATGCACTGAACTCGACCGTGATGCGCGAGCTCGCCACGGTGCTGAAGGCATTCGATGCCGACAAGGGTATCGGCGCCGTCGTCATCACCGGTTCGGAAAAGGCCTTTGCCGCCGGTGCCGATATCAAGGAAATGCAGACGCTCGACTTCGTCGACAGCTATCTTGGTGATTTCATCGGTGGCTGGGATCAGGTGGCGGCCGCCCGCAAGCCGGTCATCGCTGCCGTTTCCGGCTATGCGCTCGGCGGCGGATGCGAACTGGCCATGATGTGCGATTTCATCATTGCCTCGGAGACTGCAAAATTCGGTCAGCCGGAAATCACGCTGGGCGTCATCCCCGGCATGGGCGGTTCGCAGCGCCTCACCCGTGCCGTCGGCAAGGCCAAGGCGATGGACCTGGTGCTGACTGGACGGATGATGGACGCGACCGAGGCGGAACGCGCAGGACTCGTTTCGCGTGTGGTGGCGCCGGAGAAATTGATGGAGGAGGCGCTCGCCGCTGCCGAGAAGGTTGCGTCGTTTTCGCTGCCGGCGGTGATGATGGCCAAGGAGGCCGTCAATCGCTCGCTGGAGGTCACGCTCGCCGAAGGCCTGCGGTTTGAACGCCGGCTTTTCCATTCGTTGTTTGCGACGGAAGACCAGAAGGAAGGCATGGCCGCCTTCGCCGCCAAGCGCAAGGCAGAGTTCAAACACAGGTAGATCAAGGGGTGACGCGCAGTTTTCTCCAAATTGCGCGTTGACGGGGCGGCTGTTTCTCGTTATATGCCGCCCTCAGTTTGGAACGCCAAATCTGGGCTTTCCGATAATGCTCCCGAATTGCTTTGATGACAGGTCGCAGTGACCCGGCACGGCGAGGGCGGAGTTCATGTCAGTTTTCGAAGAGAGGCATCAATGGCCAATACAACTTCGGCGAAAAAGGCGACCCGCAAGATCGCACGCCGCACTGCAGTGAACAAAGCCCGTCGTTCGCGCGTCCGCAACTTCGTCCGCAAGGTCGAAGAAGCGATCGCAACCGGCGATCAGGCCGTCGCGGCCGCCGCTCTGAAGGCCGCTCAGCCCGAGCTGATGCGCGCTGCCACCAAGGGTGTGCTGCATTCCAACACCGCTTCGCGCAAGGTTTCGCGCCTTGCACAGCGCGTGAAGGCGCTTTCGGCCTAATCCGGCTAATAAAAATCTGTTAATTGAGAGCCCGGCCCTTGCGCCGGGCTTTTCCGATTCATACTTCTGTCATCGCGATGGTTAACCTGCGTAGCGTTTCTCGTGTCAATGCGATGACAGAATTTCTATAGTTATTTCAGGGGCTTACGAGAGGTCCTTGGCAAAAGGGTGTCTCTGGCTGGGGGTCTTCTGGGCCCAAGATGAGTCAAGAGAATTTTTATTTTTTTTCTTTTTCGCCAGCTAATCAAAGAGCTGAAAATCAAAACCCTTGATTCAACAGCGATTCTTCCCGGACTCGGTTTGCGGCAAGCAAATGGCGGGATGAGAGTCAACGGGCAGCGCTTAAGGTTGCGTAAAAATCGCGATTGATCTTGCCCATCGATCCTGCCTAAATGCCCTCCACAGGGGACACGGACCATATCTGTAAAGGGAAGTGCGGAGGCCATTTCAACGAAATGGTTTCAGGCTTTCTGTTCCCTGTATCAGGGCGGCTCCACGTCGTTCAATCAGACATGTCGAGAACGAAAAACCGGATGGACCAGCCATTCCGGACGAGGACCTTTCGACTTCTGGTTGCCGGTGGCGCCGCGCCTCAAAGTCAGGTGCAAGCGGTGCCTGACGCGAGGCAGAATCCAGCGCTCGGCTGTCCGCTTCGTACGAGGGTGCGAGACAGTTGTTGACGAGGAGGAGGATCCGGCACGGTCCAGGGCGGACCGGGGGATTTGTTGACATCGAGGCGCGAGGGGACATCAGCCGGCCGATAAGGTCTGGCAGGTGCGCGTAGCGCGCAGCCGTTCGGGAGATGAGGAGCCCGGTTGGACTGCGACTGTGACGTTCGGTTAAGCGGCATGACCTCGATAGAGGAAGCCGTGGCAGCCGGACATAAGAGATGGGGCCGGCAGAGATGACGGCGTCTGAACATAATCGGAAGGCGGCAAAATGCAGATGAATTTGGCGACGGCGGCGGGCGCGTTTCAAAAGGACGGCGACGCGTTTCAGGCCGGAAGCAATCTATCTCAGGCGGCGGGGGATAAGCACGACATGAGGCATGACGCACTGTTCGAGCGGGTGAGTGCGCGTTTGAAAGCCCAGGTCGGCCCCGATGTCTTCGCCAGCTGGTTTGGGCGTCTGAAGCTCCATTCGACTTCCAAGAGCGTCGTGCGCCTCTCGGTTCCCACGACATTCCTGAAGTCCTGGATCAACAACCGTTATCTCGATCTCATCACCCAGATCTTCCAGCAGGAAGACGCCGAGATCCTGAAGGTTGAGATCCTGGTGCGGACCGCGACCCGCGGCGCCCGCCCGGTTTCACAAGAAGAGGCGCTGCCGCAGGCAACCGAAACGACCCCGGCAACGCCGGCACGCCGTCCGACTTCAGCCCAGTCCGTGGCTTCGGTCGCGGCAACGACGGTTGCCAGCGTACAACGGCCGACCCAGGCGCCGCTTTTCGGCTCGCCGCTCGATCAGCGCTACACCTTTGACAGCTTCGTGGAAGGCTCTTCCAACCGCGTTGCGCTTGCAGCCGCCCGCACGATCGCGGAAGCCGGCGCTGGTGCCGTGCGCTTCAACCCGCTGTTCATTCATTCGAGCGTCGGTCTCGGCAAGACCCACCTTCTGCAGGCGATCGCCATCCAGGCACTGCAGAGCGCCCGCGCTCCACGCGTCGTCTATCTGACTGCCGAATACTTCATGTGGCGCTTTGCCACCGCGATCCGCGACAACGACGCGCTGTCGCTGAAGGAATCGCTGCGCAACATCGACCTTCTCGTTATCGACGACATGCAGTTCCTGCAGGGCAAGTCGATCCAGCACGAATTCTGCCACCTGCTCAACATGCTGCTCGATTCCGCCAAGCAGGTCGTCGTTGCCGCCGACCGTGCCCCTTGGGAACTGGAATCGCTCGATAGCCGCGTTCGCTCGCGCCTGCAGGGCGGCGTCGCCATCGAGATGGACGGCCCCGACTACGACATGCGCCTCGAAATGCTGAAGCGCCGTCTCGACTGCGCCCGCCAGGACGATACCTCGCTGGATATTCCCGGCGATATCCTGAGCCATGTTGCCCGCAACGTTACGGCCAGCGGCCGCGAGCTGGAAGGCGCTTTCAACCAGTTGCTTTTCCGCCGCTCGTTCGAGCCGCAGCTGTCGATCGAACGGGTCGATGAACTGCTCGGCCATCTCGTCAACGCCGGCGAGCCGCGCCGCGTCCGCATCGAGGACATCCAGCGCGTTGTTGCCAAGCATTACAATGTTTCTCGCCAGGAGCTGGTTTCGAACCGCCGTACCCGCGTCATCGTCAAGCCGCGCCAGATCGCCATGTATCTGTCGAAGACGCTGACGCCGCGCTCCTTCCCGGAAATCGGTCGTCGTTTCGGCGGTCGCGATCACACCACCGTTCTGCATGCCGTGCGCAAGATCGAGGAGTTGATCTCCGGCGATACCAAACTCAGCCACGAGATCGAGCTTTTGAAGCGCCTGATCAACGAGTAGTCTGCAGCGCTTACGCTCGAAAGGCCCGGTTTGCCGGGCCTTTTTGCGTTAGCGCACGACCTTCGAGGTCGATCCTGCCTTTTCGTCGAATGTCTGTGTGCGAGCTTGCGCGACGATCCAGGCGCGGAAGGCGGCGACTGGTGGACGGTCGAGTGCGGCTGGCGGATAAACGAGGTGATAGGCAAGGCCTGTCATGACGCCATCGGGGAAGGGCGCGACGAGCACGCCGTCGGCAATTTCGCGGGCAACCAGCGACAGGCGCACCAGTGCAACGCCGTCGCCTGCCTTGGCCGCATCGATGGCGCCGTTGCTGTTGAGGAAGATCGGCCCGCGTGCAGCGTCGACACCCTCGGCCCCGGCTGCATCCAGCCAGAGGCGCCAGTCCTGACGGTGCACGTCATGCAGCAGCACGTGATCGCGAAGGTCGGCCGGTGTGTCGAGGGCGCGCTTCTGTCTGAGCGCCGGGTGGATCACCGGTACCGGATCGTCGTCGATCAGGCGTTCGCTAACGAGCCCGTCGTAACGACCGAGCCCGTGCCTGACGGCGATGTCGACGCCGTCGCTACGAAAATCCGTCAGCCGGTTCGAGGTGCTGATGCGGATGTCGATGCCGGGCATGACCTGCTCGAAAACGCCGATGCGCGGCACGAGCCATTGGGCGGCGAAGGTCGGCGTGCAACTCACCGTCAGCACCGGCGCACGTTTGCGCGCCATCAATTCCTCGGTTGCCTCCCGCATCAGGCGGAAAGCCCGCCGCAGTGTCGCGAAATAGCTGCTGCCATCCTCCGTCAAGAATAGCTGCCTCGGTCGCCGCTCGAAGAGCGTCACGCCAAGCGTCTGCTCAAGTTCCCTGACCTGCAAGCTGACGGCGCCAGGTGTGACGTTGAGTTCGCGTGCGGCGTTGGTCACGCTTAAATGCCGCGCGGTTGCCTCGAACGCGCGAAGTGAGGAAAGGGAGGGGAGCTGTGTCGACATGGTTTAGTCAAACTCAATCATGGGTCGAGAAATGATCGTTTGTGGGGCAACTAATATCCTGAGAATATTGGATTGTTGTCAAGGGACCACTTCTTGACGATTGAGTTTGGCAAAATTTGAGGTTTCGACGATGGTGCAGCCGATTCAGGCCAAGGTCATGGGCGCCCGCGAGTGGGGCATGTTGATCACTCTGTCGCTTCTATGGGGCGGCTCGTTCTTCTTCGTCGGTGTCGCGGTCACGGCGCTGCCGCCTTTTACCATCGTTGCGCTGCGGGTCCTGCTTGCGGCGGCCGCACTTCTGCTCTTCCTGCGCTTCACCGGGCGCTCCATGCCGCGCGACCCGCGCATCTGGCTCGCCTTCTTCGGCATGGGCCTGCTCAACAATCTGATCCCGTTTTCGCTGATCGTCTGGGGGCAGACTCATATCGCCAGCGGCCTCGCCTCGATCCTTAACGCGACGACGCCGCTTTTCGGCGTCATCGTCGCCCATCTTTTGACCGACGACGAAAAGCTGACCGCCAACAAGTTGACCGGCGTGCTAGTTGGTTTTCTCGGCGTTGCGGTGATGATCGGCCCGGCAGCGCTTGGCGGTCTCGGCACGAACGTGCTGGCGCAGGTCGCTGTACTGGGGGCAGCCCTTTCCTATGCTTTCGCCGGCGTTTTTGCCCGTCGTTTCAAGCGCATAGGTGTCGCGCCGATCGTCACGGCCACTGGGCAGGTCAGCGCGTCGAGCATGATGCTGATCCCAATCGCGCTTCTGATCGATCGTCCCTGGGCCTTGACCGCGCCGGGCCTTGAGGTGTGGGGTGCGATCGTCGGCATCGCCCTCATCTCGACGGCGCTTGCCTATGTCTTGTTCTTCCGCATCCTCGAAACGGCTGGTGTCACCAACCTGATGCTGGTGACGTTCCTGATTCCGGTCAGCGCCATTCTGCTCGGTGCCCTGTTTCTCGGCGAGAGCCTCGAGCCCAAGCACTTCTTCGGCATGGCGCTGATCGCCGCCGGCCTTGCCGCCATTGATGGCCGTCTGCTTCAGCGGTTCCGTCGCAAGACACCCGTCGATCCTGACCTCGAATGCGGTGAAAATATCTGAAATCGGCTGCTTTTGCTGAAGATCGCGGCGGTGCCCAGGCACGCGCCGCGATCTTCGTGTCTGAACCCGCGGTTGCGGGTATTTTTTTTGTCTATGCTGTCGACTATCTCTTCTTCAGATCGTCCTTGTAACAGGAGCAGGAGAGTTCCAATGCTTTACGCCGTATTTTGCTACAACCAGGAAGACGTGACCGCCAACTGGTCGAAGGAAGAGGACGACAAGGTCATGCGCGACCTTGCCGCCGTCCAGCGCAAATATGGCGATGCCGGCAAGCTCGGGCCGGTGGCGCGGCTGCTGCCGACCACGGCTGCGACGACGCTGCGCCACAGCGCGAGCGAGACCGTCGTCATCGACGGCCCGTTTGCCGAAACGAAGGAGCAGCTGCTCGGCTTCTATGTGGTCGATTGCGCATCGCTCGACGAAGCGCTCGACTTCGCCCGGCAGCTGAGTGCTGCCAATCCTGCAACCGGCTCCTATGAAATTCGTCCCCTTGCCATCTACAAGCCAAGTGAGCTTCCCGCATGACAGACACGACCTGGATCGACCTCGCACTTGTTTCCGCTCGGCCGCAGGCAATGGGCGCGCTTCTGCGCTATTTCCGCAATCTGGATACGGCCGAGGAAGCATTTCAGGAGGCCTGTATCCGGGCGTTGAAGGCGTGGCCGAAGAGCGGCCCGCCGCGTGATCCGGCCGCCTGGCTGATCTTCGTCGGACGCAACAGCGGCATCGACAAGGTCCGTCGCCAGTCGCGGGAAACCGCTCTGCCGCCGGAGGAATTGCTGTCGGATCTAGAGGATCAGGAGAGCGATCTCGCCGACAGATTGGACGGCTCCCACTATCGCGACGACATCCTCAAGCTCTTGTTTGTCTGCAGCAATCCGGTTCTACCGGCAACGCAGCAGATCGCGCTCGCGCTGCGGATCGTCTCCGGCCTTTCGGTCAAGCAGATTGCCCGTGCCTTCCTCGTCGGTGAGGCGGCGATGGAGCAACGCATTACCCGGGCGAAAGCCCGTGTCGCCGCCGCCGGTATCGAATTCGAAACACCCGACGCGGCCGATCGGTCGGAGCGGCTGGCGGCCGTCGCAACCATGATCTACCTGGTCTTCAACGAAGGCTATTCGGCGATGAACGGGCCGGACAGCGTCTCGGCCGATCTGTGCGAGGAAGCGATCAGGCTCGCGCGGCTGCTGTTGCGGCTGTTTCCCTCAGAACCCGAAATGATGGGGCTGACGGCGCTGCTCCTGCTGCAGCATTCGCGTTCACGGGCGCGTTTCGATGCCGATGGCGGCATCATCCTGCTCGACGATCAGGATCGCAGCCTCTGGAAGAAACCTCTGATCACCGAGGCGCTGGCGATGATCGACAAGGCTGTGCGCCATCGCCAACCCGGTCCCTACCAGATCCAGGCGGCAATCGCCGCGCTGCATGCGCGCGCGACACGCCCAGAGGAAACGGACTGGGAGGAGATCGACTTGCTCTACCAGGCGCTGGAGCGGCTGCAACCGTCACCGGTGATAACGCTCAACCGCGCCGTCGCCGTCTCGAAGCGGGACGGGCCGGAGGTAGCGCTTGCGCTGATAGAACCGCTTGCCGAAAAACTCGCCGGCTACTTTTACTTCCATGGGTTGAAGGGGGCGCTGTTGAAGCAGGCCGGCCGGGTTCGCGAGGCGCGCGTCGCCTTCGACCGTGCGATCGCGCTTGCGACCAACGCCGCAGAAGCCTCCCACATTCGCATGCAGCTCGATCATCTGTGCAAGGATGAGTGCGGAAACAACGTCGAAGAAGAAAAAAGATAAAAATCTCTCGGCGGCTGTCGGGACCGTGACTGCAACTTCGTCCTTGGACTGAACCCGCTGACGGAGACGCAAACAATGACCGCTTTCACCGACATCAAAGCCGCCGACGACCGCGAACTGGTGATCACCCGCCTGATCGATGCGCCCCGCGAACTCGTCTACCGCTGCTGGACGGACGCCGAACTATTGAAGAAGTGGTTCGCCCCGTCGCCCTGGACGACGCCAGAGGCAAGGCTCGACGTTCGTGCCGGCGGTGCCAACCGCATCGTCATGCGTTCGCCCGAGGGAGAGGACTATCCCAACCTCGGCGTCTATCTCGAAGTGGTGCCGAACGAGAAACTGGTGTTCACAGACGCTTTCACCGACGCCTGGGCACCCTCTGACAAACCGTTCATGGTCGTGACCGTGACCTTCGAGGATGTCGGGACTAAGACCCGCTACACGGCACGCGTCCGCCACTGGTCCGTCGAGGATCGCGATGCCCACGAAAAGATGGGCTTTCATGAGGGTTGGGGCCAATGTGCCGCCCAGCTCGAAGGTACAGCCAGGCAACTTTGAAACCCGCCGCGTGAAGCCGTTGCTCTCACGCCGACCAGCATAGGGAAAGGAGACCCATCATGTCCGTGATCGACAACAAAAGTGCTGCCGTCGCCGAAATCCGTGCGGTGATCGATGATTGGGCGGATGCCCTGCGGATAAAGGACGCACAGCGCGTCATCGGCCACGGCGCGCCCGATTGCGTGCTCTTCTCCCTGGCGCCACCGCTGAGGACCTCCGATGCCGGCGCGGGCGAGCTCGAACGGTGGTTTTCCACTTGGCGCGGACCACTTGGCTATCGTTTTGTAGATCTCGATATCTCGGTCGGCGGCGACGTCGCTTTCGTCACGATGCTCACCGAGCTTTCCGGCGAGAAGATCGATGCTGGAAAAATATCGGTCTGGTTCCGCCAGACGCTTGGCTTGAAGCGTGGCGAGACCGGCTGGAAGATCGCGCACCAGCACGAGTCCGTGCCGTTCTACATGGATGGCAGCCTCAAGGCGGCGGTCGATCTCAACCCAGCGTCCACGGTCGACGGGCAAGCGCCGGCGCCACCGCCGATGCCCGGACCGATCGCCTATCTCTGTGTCGAGGATGCGAACGCGACCGCCGATTTTTATACCCGCGCCTTTGCCGCAACCGATGGCGGACGCATGCTCGCCGAAGACGGCAAGCGGCTGGTGCATTGCCATCTGACGATCAATGGCGGCGCCCTGATGCTCAACGATCCCTTCCCGGAACACGGCATGCCCTATGCCGCGCCGCAGGGTGTCGTCCTGCATCTGGTGGTCGAGGACGCGCAATTCTGGTGGGACCGCGCGGTTGCTGCCGGCGCCGAGGTGACGATGCCGCTCGGCGTCGCCTTCTGGGGCGATCTCTACGGCCAGCTGCGTGACCCCTTCGGCATCCGCTGGGGTATCGTCGGGCCGGTGAAGAAGACAGTCTGAAAACGTTTTGTGATAACGGGAAACGAGGAGACCTCCCCGAATGAACACTGCGCTTGTCATGCCGGCTCCGGCCGGAAAAATGGTGATCCTCGGCCGCGTGCTGAGCGGTATGGTTGTTGCGTTCCTCGCCTTCGACGGCGCGATCAAGCTCGTGCCGCTGGACGTAGTGACCGAGACACTTGCAGTGCTCGGCTATCCCGCCGAGGTCGGCCTTGCGCGTACGCTCGGCGTGCTCACGCTTCTGTGCGCCGTGCTCTACGTGATCCCGAAAACGTCGGTTCTTGGTGCCATTTTGCTCACTGGCTATCTCGGTGGCGCCATGGCGACCCATCTGCGCGCCGATAGCCCTCTCTTCACCCATCTGCTGTTCGGCTTCTATCTCGGCGTCATTGCCTGGGCCGGCCTGTGGCTGCGGGATTCTCGCGTGCGCGCGTTGATCCCGTTCAAGGACGAAACACAGGCTTAAGGGGATAGACGATGAGCAAAACCGTCAACGACTACATCGCAGGCCTCTCGGGTACGCCGGCTGATGTGGCCAAGGCGTTGCACGGCGCCATTCTCGCCGCCGGCGGCACGAAGGACAGCGTGAAGTGGGGGCATCCGATCTATGAAGCCGGCGGCCCGGTCTGCCTGATCAAGGCGGCCAAGGACCACGTGACGCTCGGCTTCTGGCGCGGCGCCGACCTGCTCGACCTCGACCCGCGTCTGGCTAAGGGCGGCGGCAAGGGCGACATGGCCTTTATCAAGATGAAGGTGATCGGAGAGGTGGACCAGGCCCAGGTGGCGCGGCTCGTGGCCAAGGGCATCGCCCTCAATGCCGAAAAGGGTGATCCGTTCAAATCGTGAGCGACGAAACAAACTTGCGAAAGGCGCTGCAAAACAGAGCGCCTTTCTCTTGTGTGATGCAATACATCTTCGCGGGAACACCAATTTCACAAGGCTCGCGAGGCACGATGATCCTCTACTATCAGACCCATTCCCCTTTCGCCCGCAAGGCGCTCGTCTTCGCCCACGAGATCGGCATCGCCGAGCAGTTACAGGTAATCCACCACGAGACCAGCCCGACGCTGCGCAACGAAAAAGTGCATGCCGAAAATCCACTCGGCAAGGTGCCGGTGCTGCTGCGTCCCGATGATGAGGCGATTTTTGATTCCGACGTCATCTGCGCCTATTTCGACACGCTACATGACGGCCGCAGGCTGATCCCCGAAAATGGCGAGGCACGCTGGCGGGCTTTGAGATTGCAGGCCGTGGCGCAAGGGCTTGCTCAGGCGGGCATCGGGCTGCGCTGGGAAACAGACCGGCGCCCGGAAGCCCTGCGATATCCGGCCCTGGCAGACGGCTACGCCGAGAAATGCGAACAGACCTATGACTGGCTGGAGCAGACGCTCGATGTCGATGCGCCGCTCGATATCGGCCATATCGCGCTGGCGACGACCTTGTCCTGGATGGCTTTTCGCCACCTGCCGTCGTTCCGTAACCGCAAGAAACTAAGCGACTGGTTCGATGCCTTCGAAGAAAGAGCATCGATGCAGGCAACGCCGCTTTCCGGCGAGACCCACGATTGAATCCTGGCCCGGCCGGGTGATGCAGGCCGGGCGTCCGCCCGCCTGCAACGGTCAACAGGCGAGGTCGGCGACGACGGCGTCGAGGATCAGCATGCCGGAAGGTGTGCAGCGCAGGCGCGAGTTGCCCAGCCGCTCGATAAAGCCATGATCGATAAGGAACTGTTCGCGGTCCGGATCGGGATCGCGGCCCGAAAGTGACTGCCAGCGGGCGAGATCGACGCCTTCCTTCAGGCGCAGGCCCATCAGCAGCAGTTCGTCCGACTGGGCCTCGAGATCGAGCACTTCGCGCTCGACCATGCCGTGGCCATAGGTCTCGACCAGTCGCAGCCATTCTTCCGGCTTGCGCTCCGTTGCCGTTGCCACCTTGGCGCCGCCGACGCTGAGGCGGCCATGGGCGCCAGGTCCGATGCCGGCATAGTCGCCATAGCGCCAGTAGGTGAGATTATGGCGGCTTTCGGCGCCCGGGCGGGCGTGGTTGGAAACTTCGTAGGCGGGCATGCCGATCGACGCGGTGATGTCCTGGGTCGCCTCGTAGAGGACTGCCGACTGTTCGCCGTCCGGAACGATCAGCTTGCCGGCCTTGTGCAGGCCGAAGAAGGGTGTGCCTTCCTCGATCGTCAACTGGTAGAGCGACAGGTGGTCGACAGCATAGGAGACGGCTTCCTTGAGCTCGCGCTCCCATTCCTCGACGGTCTGGTTGGGACGGGCATAGATCAGGTCGAAGGACATGCGCGGGAAGATCTCGCGCGCCAGCCGGATCGCCTTCAGCGCGTCCTCGACATTGTGCAGCCGTCCGAGAACCTTGAGATCCCGATCGTTCAGCGCCTGCACCCCGAGCGAGACACGGTTGACGCCGGCGGCGCGGTAACCGTGGAAGCGCGTCGCCTCGACGCTCGAAGGGTTGGCCTCCATGGTGATCTCGATACCGTCAGGCACATGCCATTCGCGGGCGATGCCCGAAAGGATTGCGTCGACGGTTGTCGGATCCATCAGCGACGGCGTGCCGCCGCCCATGAAGATGCTGGTGACCGTGCGCGGACCGGAAAGCTCGCGCGCGTCTGCCATTTCCTTGAGGAAGGCGGCGACGAAGCGCGGCTGGTCGACCGGCTGGTAGCGCACATGGCTGTTGAAGTCGCAATAGGGGCATTTGGCCGCGCAGAACGGCCAGTGCACATAGATCCCGAAGCCGGGGTCCATGCCGTCACCGATCGCCGATAGCGTGGCCGTCTGCATTGTTGCGTCTCTCATGCGGTGGATCTCGATGACGTTGGCCCGATCGATCCAAAGTCATGAACGTGATCTGTTCTCGTAAACTGGAACGGCGACGGTGCGGCACACCGCATACACGTTTCCGCGTCAGGCTCCAAGGCAGGTTTCGGCGAAGATCTTGAACGCGCGGGCGCGGTGCGACAAGGCTTCGCTATCGCCCGGCTTCCACCCGTGTTTCTCGTCTGCGCTCATTTCGCCGAATGTGGTGTCGTACCCCTTCGGCTGGAAGACCGGATCATAGCCAAAACCTTGGTCGCCGCGTGGCGGCCAGACAACGTGGCCCTCGACTTCGCCGCGGAAAAGCTCGACATGGCCGTCCGGCCAGGCAAGGCAGAGCACGGAGACGAAGCGGGCTGTCCGCTTCTCGGGTGCGCTGGCGCCCTTGTCCTGCAGTGCGTCCTCGACCTTCTGCATCGCCATGGCAAAGTCGCGGCTGCCGTCTTCGCGCTCGGCCCAGTTGGCGGTGTAGACGCCGGGTGCGCCATCAAGCGCGTCGATCGCAAGACCGGAATCGTCCGAAAGCGCCGGCAGGCCGGAGGCCTTCGCCGAGGCAAGCGCCTTGATCGTCGCATTTTCTTCAAACGTCGTGCCGGTTTCGTCCGGCTCGACGAAGTTGAGATCGGCTGCCGACTTGGCTTCGAAGCCGAGCGGCCCGATCAGGTCGCGGATTTCGCGGATCTTGCCGGCGTTGTGGCTGGCGACGATGAGTGTCTTGTCATCCAATGTGCGCATGATGTGTCGTCTCTTAAAAGATGCGGGCGCAGGGGCCGGTTTCATTCGATGGACCAGAGGCCCGGTTCCGCGCATTCCAGGCTGTTTCCGGCTGGATCGCGGAAATAGAAGGAGCGCGCGCCGTTCGGCCAGGCAACATCGGCCTCGATCGCAACACCTGCCGTTTCCAGCTTGGCCTTCCAGGCGTCGAGCGCCTCACGGGCGACGCGGAAGCACATGTGGCCCTGGCCTGTGGCACCGTGCGAAAGAGGCGGTTTGATCGTCTCTGCCGGATTGAAAATCAGAAGAACGCCCGGGCCGCAGCGGAAGAACACATGCCGATTGCCGGCGCGGGTGATCTTTTGCAGCCCGAGCACGCCGCCGTAGAAGGCCTCGGCGCCGTCGAGATCAGGCGCATAGAGCGCGGTCTCAAGAATACCTTCCAGCGCCGGGGTCATCGTCTCCGTCCTTTTGTCAGCCTGCGATCGCCTGCTTCTGCAGCGCGACCAGTTCGGCAATGCCGGTCTTTGCAAGGCCGAGCAGGCTTGCGAATTCCTCTTCCGAGAAGGGCTTGCCTTCCGCCGTGCCCTGGATCTCGACGATACCGCCGGTTCCGGTCATGACGAAGTTCGCGTCGGTCTCGGCAGCGGAATCTTCGAGGTAATCAAGATCGATGATCGACTGGTTGGCGAAGATACCGCAGGAAATGGCGGCGACATGGTCCTTCAGGACCTTCTCGACCTTCACCATATTGCGGGCTTCCATCCACTTCAGGCAATCATGCAGCGCCACCCAGGCGCCGGTAATCGAGGCCGTGCGCGTGCCGCCATCGGCCTGGATGACGTCGCAGTCGATCGAGATCTGGCGTTCGCCGAGCGCCGGCAGATCGACGACGGCGCGCAGCGACCGGCCGATCAGGCGCTGGATCTCCTGGGTGCGGCCGCTCTGCTTGCCGCTCGAGGCTTCGCGGCGCATGCGCTCGCCCGTGGCGCGCGGCAGCATTCCGTATTCGGCCGTCACCCAGCCCTTGCCGCCATTGCGCAGCCAGGCCGGAACCTTTTCCTCAAGGCTAGCGGTGCACAGGACGTGCGTGTCGCCGAACCGCACCAGACAGGAGCCTTCCGCGTGCTTGGAGAAATTGCGCTCGAACGAAACCTTGCGCATTTGGTCGATTTTTCTGCCGGATGGCCGCATCATCAAACTCCTATCGTATCTGGTGAGCCTTCTAGAGCATGGCAGAGGTAAAGGGAACCGGTGGATAGCAGGCGATCGGGGCGATTTTTCCCTTTTGCTATCGGGCGCCGGCATCACTATATTTCGGGCGGCAGGATTGGCCTGCGAACTTGGAGCGACATGGTACTGCGCAATCCCGGAGTGACCGATATCGCGGCGGCGCTGGACGAGCGTTCCGGTGAAATTTTCCGTCGCATCGTCGAAACCTATTTGAACAACGGCGAACCGCTAGGCTCCCGCAACCTTTCGCGGTTGCTGCCGATGTCGCTGTCGCCGGCCTCCGTGCGCAATGTGATGAGCGATCTCGAAGATCTCGGGCTCATCTATTCGCCGCATGTCAGCGCCGGCCGCCTGCCGACGCAGACGGGCCTGCGCTTCTTCGTCGATGCCTTCATGCAGGTCGGAAATCTTTCTCCCGAGGATCGTGCCTCGATCGACCGTCACGTACGGCGCAGCGATCACGCCCAGCCGGTCGACACGCTGCTGGCAGAGGCAAGCCAGATGCTGTCGGGCATGTCGCGCGGCGCCGGGCTCGTCATCACCGCCAAGAACGATCCCGTTCTCAAACATGTCGAGTTCATCCGGTTGGCGCCGACCAAGGCGCTGGCCGTGCTCGTCGGAGAGCACGATCAGGTCGAAAACCGTATCATCGAGCTTCCGGCCGGCGTGACGAGCTCGCAGCTGACGGACGCGGCGAATTTCCTCAACGCCCATCTCGCCGGCCAGACGATCGGCGAGGTGCGCTCGCAGCTCGAAACGGTCAAGCAGACCGTGCGCAGCGAACTCGATGCGCTTTCTCAGGATCTGGTCGAGCGCGGGCTGGCGATCTGGTCGGGCAGCGAGGGCGATGAAAAGCCGGCACGGCTGATCGTTCGCGGCCGCGCCAACCTGCTCGAGGGCCTGGAGGGAACCGAGGACATCGACCGCCTGCGCATGCTGTTCGACGACCTGGAAAAGAAGGATAGCCTGATCGAACTGCTCGATCTTGCAGAGAGCGGCCCTGGGGTGAGGATTTTCATCGGCTCGGAGAACAAGTTGTTTTCGTTGTCTGGTTCGTCGCTGATCGTCGCGCCTTATCGCGACAACGAGGACCGGATCGTCGGCGCCGTCGGCGTCATCGGTCCGACGCGGCTCAACTATTCGCGCATCGTGCCGATGGTCGATTATACCGCGCAGTTGATGTCGCGGCTTTCGCGCTGAGATGGCGCATTTGGCTATAGGCAGCATTGAACCCTTGATTTTTCGGCCCTAAACCTCGATATCGGCATCAAATCCAGTCACTGGGCATTTTTACGCCATGCGGCCATCGTTGCGCGCGGGCGTGAAGATGCGAAAGACACGACAGACGATACACCGGAGAACGTCATGACCGACGAAACAAACAAGCACGGACACGAAGCTGCCGCGACCGACGAGGCAGACAACGCTACGCCCGAGGCTGTGGAAGCGGCGCCGGTTGCCGAACCCGATCCGCTGGAGCTTGCAAGGGCGGAGAACAACGACCTGCGCGATAAGTATCTGCGGCTCGCAGCCGAGATGGACAACCTGCGCCGCCGCACCGAGCGCGACGTGAAGGATGCCAAGTCCTATTCGGTCGCAGGCTTTGCCCGCGACATGCTGGCCGTCTCCGACAATCTGCGCCGTGCGCTCGATGCCATTCCGGCGGAAGCCAAGGAAGCCGGCGAAACCGGCCTCAACGCCTTGATCGAAGGCGTCGAGATGACCGAGCGCGCCATGCTGTCGGCGCTGGAGCGCCACGGCGTGAAGAAGCTGGAGCCGGAAGGCCAGAAGTTCGATCCGAACTTCCATCAGGCGATGTTCGAAATCCCGAATGCCGATGTGCCGAACAACACGGTGCTGCAGGTCGTTCAGGCCGGCTACACCATCGGCGACCGCGTTCTGCGCCCGGCCATGGTCGGCGTGTCCAAGGGCGGCCCGAAGGCAGCCGTTGCTGAAGGCGACAGCCCGGCGGCCTGAGCTACGCTCTGAATTGCTGAAACGCCGCGCGTCCCAGGACGCGCGGCGTTTTCGTTTTCGCAGTCCTATCGGCGCAGGCCGGTCTCAGCCAAACAGTTGCCGCAGGTGGTCGTTAAGGAAACGTCCCTCCGGGTCGATCTTTGCCCGCAAGGCTCGGAAGTCACCGGCCCGTGGATAGAGCGCGCTCACGTCGTCGGCGCCGAGGAAATGCAGCTTGCCCCAATGCGGCCGCGAGCCGTACTGGCGCAGGATCGTGTCGACATCCTTCAAGTATTCCCAATAGTCCGTGCCCGGTTCGCCCGAGACCGAAAGCGTGATCGAATCCTGCTGGTAGAACGGGCTGATCCAGCCGGTGTCGCCGGCCGTGAAGCGATACTCGATCGGGTAGATGCAGGTCGGATGCTTTTCCAGCATCAGCTTGCGCACCGCTTTCACGGCATCCTTGCCGTTGGCAACGGGCACCGCATATTCCAGCTCGTGGAAATTCGGAACGTATTCGATCGGATAGATCTCCGAGGAATAGGCGATCTTCTCGAAGCCCTGTTCCATCGGCGGCCGGTCGGTGATGTCGATCACCTTCATCTCGCAGACGTCGGAAGTCATGTCCGTCGTCGAAACCGACGCGGTATCGGGCAGGCAATAGCAATGCCGGCTTTCGGGGACGGGGCACCAGAAGAAGCCGAAATGCCGGTGCTTGGCGGCGAGTTCGTCGTGCTGTTCGATCATCTCGTCGAAGGTGCAGCGCCAGAGCTTTTCATGCAGGTTGTAGCTGTCCATTGCCTGCAGCGTGATCTCGGAGATGACGCCGAGCATGCCGATCGAAACACGCGCCGCTTCCAGCAAGTCCGGCGTCGTCTCGTCGACGACGAGAATGCTGCCATCCGGCTGAACGAGCCGCATGCCGACGATCTGTGAGGCCATATTGCCGAGTGTGGCGCCGGTACCATGGGTGCCGGTGGTGAGTGCGCCTGCGAGCGCCTGGCTGTCGATGTCACCCTGGTTGATGAGCGAGAGACCGCTCGACTTCAGCACCTTGCCGAGCTGGTTGATGGTCGTGCCGGCCTTCACGGCGACACGCTTGCGCGCCTGGTCGATATTGACGACTCCCTGCATGTTTGAGAGCGTCAGATGCAGCCCGCTCGTCAGCGCCACCGGCGTGAAGGAATGGCCGGAGCCGGCGCAGCGCACATTGAGCCCCTGCGACGTCGCCTCGCGAACCATTTCGGCGAGCGCCGCCTCGCTCTCTGGCGCGCCGCGCTGGCGCACGATGCATGATTGGTTTCCGACCCAGTTGCGCCAGTGGCCACCTGATTGAAGCATGTTTCTCCCCTCCCTCAAACCGCCGTGAAGCAATTGTCGACGAACAGATGCGTGCCATTGACGAAGCTCGCCTCGTCGCTGGCAAGAAACAGTGCCGCGTTCGCCACTTCCTTCGGGTCGCACATGCGGCCCTGCTGGGCGGCGATCGCCGCTTCAGAGACGTCGACGCCGTATTTGCTGAGGCCGACCAGTTCGCGCTTGCCGTGATCGGTGGCGATGAAGCCGGGGCAGACAGCGTTGCATCGGATGCCGCGGTCGCGGAATTCGACGGCGATGGCGCGGGCAAACATGTGGCAGGCGCCCTTGGTCGTGTCGTAGAGAACCTCCATCGGCGTTGCCGCAACCGCCGAGATCGACGAGGTGCACACGATGCTGCCGCCGCCGGCGGCCAGCATGCCCGGCAGCACCGCCTTGGTCATCAGGAACATGCTGCGCACGTTGACGGCCATCAGCCGGTCCCACTCGTCTTCCTCCGTTTCGAGGAACGGTCCGACCGCCAGAATGCCGGCGTGGTTGAAGAGAACGGTGATCGCGCCGAAGGCTGCTTCGACCGCCTTGACGGCGGAACTCACCTCGGCCGAGACGGAGACATCCGCCGGCGCGAAGATCGCCTCGCCGCCGTTCGCGCGGATGGCGGCGGCCACCTCTTCGCCCTTGCTGCGCGGCAGGTCGACGATGCCGACCTTCGCCCCCTCGCGGGCGAAGAGTTCGGAGGCGGCAAGCCCGCAGCCGCCCGCCCCACCACTGATCAAAGCCACTTTTCCCGAAAGTCTGCCTGCCATCTGATCCCCCTTGCGCTCAAGCGCCACACGGTCTCCGTGCGGCGATCTCGGTCCTCATGGGATGGATTATTGTTGACGAAGGGGGGGCTGTCGATATCCCATGGGGGATACGCGGGCAGGGGAGAGTTCGACGCTAATGCTGGCTCGGGAATCGGCCGATATTTCGGCCCTGATCGGATTGATCGGAACGCAGGATTTCGGCAGCGCGCTCGATCGCATGCTGCGCTCGGTCGCAAGTTTCGACCTCTCGGTCGCCTTCGCCTATCCCTATGACAAGCGGCCGGTCGTGCTGCATGACGGCTATACCGCCAAGGTCTCCGCCAGCGCGCTTTCCGCCTATCTCGGCGGTGCCTATCTGCTCGACCCGTTCTATGTCGCCTGTAGCGGCGGCCAGCCGGCGGGGCTGTGGCGCATGCGCGAGCTGGCGCCGGACCAGTTCTTCCATTCGGACTTTTCAAGTTCGGCCGAAGTGCATCCCTGCATCTCGATGGAAAGCGGCGTTCTGGTGGAGGAGATCGGCTTCGTCATTCCGCTCGATGAGCAGGTCCAGGCGACCTATTCGCTGATGCGCGGTCGCGGCGGTGCGCCGTTTACCGACGCGGAGCTGGAGCGCCTGAGGATCTACGAGCCGATCGTCAGGGAAGCCGTGCGGTCGAACTGGCGCCAGCAGAGTGAAGTCGTCGCGGCGGCACCTCGGGACGACGACGCGATCGAGACCGCCTTCGACAGCCTCTGTGCCGACCGCCTGACCCGGCAGCAGCGCAACATCGTGCGGCTGATCCTGCGGGGGCATAGCAACCTGTCGATCGGCAAGACGATGAACATCGCCGAAGGAACCGTCCGCATTCACCGCAAGAACATTTACCGCCGGCTCGGCATTTCGAGCCAGGGCGCGCTGTTTCGGATTTTCATTGATCATTTGAACCGGCGTCAGCTTTACTGACAGCCGGTTGAGGGGCGCTTCAGGCGGCGTGCGAGGTCGTGTCCTCGTTGAGCAGCGTGTAGATCGCGTTGGCGGAATCGCTCGATCGTATCTTTGCCACCATATCGTGGTCGCGCAGCACGCGGGCGATGCGAGACAATGCCTTGAGATGGTCGGCGCCGGCGCCTTCGGGCGCAAGCAGCAGGAAGACGAGGTCGACAGGCTGGTCGTCGAGGGCTTCGAAATCCACCGGCGTGTCCAATCGGGCAAAGATCCCGATGATCGACGGCAGGTTGTTCAGCTTGCCGTGCGGAATGGCGATGCCGTTGCCGACGCCGGTGGAGCCGAGCCGTTCACGCTGCAGGATGACGTCGAAAATTTCGCGCTCCGGGAGCCCGGTGATCTTTGCCGCTTTTGCCGCCAATTCCTGAAGGAGCTGTTTTTTCGAGTTGGCCCTCATGGCCGGGATGATCGCATTTTGGTGCAGTAGACCTGCCAATGCCATTCTTTTGTCCTCGTTCGCCGGTTAGAGCCGGACAACATCATCACAAATGCGTCGCAATGGCTCTAACCATCTTTGTCTTGGCGGGTCCCATGCACAGAAAAGTCGTATTTTCCGGCCTGTCCGCTGATCCAAGTGGAGGGAACGCCGGCACACCGGCGCTCCCCTTTTCCACTCATCCCTTGATATTGGCAGCGTCAATCCAGCCAATGTTTCCATCGTTGCGTCTGTAGACGATATTCAACTCTGCCTTGCCGGGTGTCCGGAACATCAAAACGGGCTCATCCGTCATGTCGAGCGCCATCACAGCGCTCGCGACAGACATCGTCCTCAATTGTTTCGAACTCTCGGCCACGATCGTCGGTGCGTAATCCTCGGGGACTTCGTCATCCTCGAAGGGCACCGAGTCCATCACTGTGTAAGCCACCTCGGTACCTTGACCATTACCGTTGTGGTGATCCTTGAGCTTGCGCTTGTAGCGGCGAAGGCGCTTTTCGATGCGCTCCGACGCTGCGTCAAAGGCAGCCTGAGGATCGTTGGCCTGTCCGCTCGCCTGCATAACCACGCCCGTATCGAGATGAAGCTTGCAGTCGGCGCTAAAGCGCGGCCCAGACTTTTCCACAGTGACCTGGCTTGAATATCCTCCGTCGAAATATTTGGTAACGGCCTGTTCGATCTGGTCGCCGATGCGGGCGCGGAACGAATCGCCGATTTCCATTTGTTTACCGGATACACGCACACTCATGGAGTTTCCTCTCTATTTCGTGATTTGCGCAGCCAGTCTATTCCAAGCGCTCCCGTCATCCAAGCCTTTCACGCTTGCGGAAGCCTCTGTGTCGCACCTGCCGGTCGTACCGGCCGCCCGAGGAAGACCGTGTCCTCGGCAATTGCGGCGGGCTCATATCCCCTGCGTCGCGGAGAGTCAATCGAAGGTCGCAAAAAAGTTAACGCGCCTTAACTTTGAGGTGGCTGTTTTGATGGGCTCAGAAGCCCGATACCTTGGCGAGTGCCCGCTTTTCCCGCCGTCGCTGGACGGAGGAGGGGATGTTCATCGCCTCGCGGTATTTCGCAACCGTGCGGCGCGCAATATCGATGCCTGCCTGCTTGAGGCTGTCCACGATATCGTCGTCGGACAGCACCGCGTCGGCTCTTTCCTCATGGATCATCGTGCGGATGCGATGACGCACGGTTTCGGCCGAATGGCTGTCGCCGCCTTCGGCCGAGCTGATCGAGACGGTGAAGAAGTATTTCAATTCGAACAGCCCGCGCGGCGTCAGCATGTACTTGTTCGAGGTAACGCGGCTCACCGTCGACTCGTGCATCTTGATTGCGTCCGCCACGGTTTTCAGGTTCAAGGGCCGCAGGTGACCGACGCCATGGACGAGGAACGCATCCTGCTGGCGAACGATCTCGCTGGCGACCTTCATGATCGTCTTGGCGCGTTGATCGAGACTGCGGGTGAGCCAGTTGGCGGTCTGCAGGCATTCGTTGAGAAAGGCCTGGTCGGCGCTGTTCTTTTCGGTGCCGCGTGACACTGACGTGAAATAGGCCTGGTTGACGAGGACGCGCGGCAGGGCGTCCGGATTGAGCTCGATCAGCCAGGTTCCATCCGGTGCTGCCCGCACGACGATATCGGGAACGATCGCTTCGCTGACGCTGGTCTCGAAGCTCGTTCCCGGTTTCGGGTCGAGCTTGCGGATCTCGGCCAGCATGTCGATCAGATCCTCTTCGTCGACGCCGCAGATTTTCTTGAGGCTGGCGAAATCGCGCCGTGCCAGAAGCTCCAGGTTGGCGACGAGAGCCTCCATCGCCGGATCGAGGCGATCACGAAGGCGCAGCTGAATGGCAAGGCATTCGCTGAGCGTGCGCGCAAACACGCCCGGCGGGTCGAACTGCTGCAGGGTGAGGAGGACGCGCATGACGTCGGCATCCGCCGCGCCGAGGCGCTCGGTGACCTCGTTGAGGTCGGCCTGGAGATAGCCTGCCTCGTCGAGCTGGTCGATCAGGTGCTGGGCGATCAGCCGGTCGGATGCGGCGGAGAGCGCAAAGGGCAGTTGCTCCAGAAGCGTCTCGCGCAGGCTTTTGCGACCGGCGACGAAGTCGTCGAAATCGTAGTCGCCGCCGTCACCGCTGCCGGGCATCGATTTCCATTGGCCGAGCAGTTCCGGCGCGTCGGCGCGCTGCGGCGCCGTATCGTCCTGGTAGACGTTGCCGAAGTCCGCGTCGAGCTGTTCGTTGAGCCGCTCGCCCCCGGTCGCCATGGCGTTGTCGTAGAGGTCCCGCTGGCCGGGCGCTTCCTCGGCTCCACCGAAATCGTCGCCGGATCCGGACGCTGGCTCTTCGCGGCTGCCCTGTTCGGAACTGCCGCCGAAGTCGTCGTCATTGCCCTGAAGCTCGAGCAGTGGATTCTTCTCGACTTCCTGCGCGATGAACTGATTGAGCTCCAGATGCGTCATCTGCAGCAGCTGAATCGATTGCATCAGCTGCGGGGTCATGACCAGCGACTGGGACTGGCGCAGATGAAGGCTGGCCGACAATGCCATGCGGACCTGAAACTCCCGACGAAATCTCCACCGGCCGCGTCATTGGACGGCCCGGTTTTTCATTTGGCCCAAAAATTGCTTATTGGAGGGGTTTGGTCAAGCACGACCGCGGCCGAGATGTCGGATTCGCCCGCGGATCACGTCAAAGGCTGAAATTATCGCCGAGATAGAGCCGGCGCACATCCGGATTTGTGACGATGTCGTTGGCGCGGCCGTGGGTCAGCACTTCGCCGGCATGGATGATATACGCCCGGTCGATCAGGCCGAGCGTCTCGCGCACATTGTGGTCGGTGATCAGCACGCCGATGCCGCGCGACGTCAGATGGCGCACCAGTGCCTGGATGTCGGCGACCGAAATCGGGTCGACGCCGGCAAAGGGCTCGTCAAGCAGCATGAAGGTCGGGTCCGTGGCCAATGCACGGGCAATTTCGAGCCGTCGCCGCTCGCCGCCGGAAAGGGCGATTGCCGGCGACTTGCGCAGATGCGTGATGTTGAACTCGCCGAGCAGGTCGTTGAGCTTGCTTTCGCGCCGCTCCAGGTTCTTGTCGTGCACTTCGAGCACGGCGCGGATGTTGTCTTCCACCGTCAGTCCGCGAAAGATCGAGGCTTCCTGTGGCAGGTAGCCGACGCCGAGGCGGGCACGGCGATACATCGGCATCGTCGTCACGTCGTTGCCGTTGATCTCGATCGAGCCTTCGTCGACCGGCACCAGGCCGGTGATCATATAGAAGCAGGTGGTCTTGCCGGCGCCGTTGGGGCCGAGCAGGCCGACGGCTTCGCCGCGGCGAACGACCAGCGACACACCGTTGACAACGCGCCGCTCGCGATAGGCCTTGGTCAGGCCACGGGCGATCAGCGTGCCGTCGTAACGCGCCTTGTCGACCGCGTGGCCGGCGACGGCAGGCGTTGCAGCCGACGGCTTGCGGACGCGCTTGCGCTTGTGAAGGAAGGGGAGTTGCACGAGCGGATCTACGTCAGTTCTTTTTCTGCGACTTCGGGTCGAGCTGGATCTGCACCCGACCGCCACAGGCGTCGAGCTGCGCCTCGCCCGTGTTCATCTGCACATTCAACTGGCAACCGACGAACACGTTCTTGCCTTCCGACAGCACGACCTTGTCGCCCTTCAGGACGAAGGTCTGCTTGGTCATGTCGAACTCGCCGCTGTCGGCGGTCGCCTGCTGCGTGCCGGAGCTCAGGAAGACGCGCTGGCTGACCTCGATGCGATCGATGTCGGCGTCGCCGCTCGAAACCGAGCCGCCACCGGACTTGTAGAAGACCGTCATGCTGCCGGCCTGCAGCGTCGTCGTGCCTTGTACGACCTTGACGTTGCCGGTGAAGATCGCCTTGCTTTCCGGATCCTTGATTTCAAGCTTGTCGCTTTCGATCTGGATCGGCTTGTCGTTCGACAGTTCGAGGCCCTTCATCTTGCTCGATGTGGCCTGGGCTGACGCGCCCGAAACAATCATCAATGCGCCGATGCCGGCAACGGCCAGGCTGGCTGAAATCCTGAAAAAAGTAGCGGGTACCGACATGGATGCACCAGATCCTAATTCGTGTTCTTGCGGATGGAGGTGGGTTCGAGATTGACCCTCACCATGCCCTCAAATGTTACTATGCGTCCCTTATCCGTCATTCGCAGCCGCTGCGCAATGATCGAACCGCCCTTCATGCTGATCGCAATCGGTTGTTTCGTTTCCATTTCGCCGGCGTTGATATCAAGATAGGCCGACTGGAAGTCGGCGTTGACGCCATTATTCATGGTAATCGTGAACGGGGCGTTCATGTCGAGCGTATTGGCGCCGCGATCGTAGATGCCATTGGTCGCGTCCACCGTAGCGATCAGCTTTTCGTTCACCGGCATTTCCGCATGGATCGTCTGCAGCGTGATGATATCGGGATTGACGATATCCTGCAGCGCGCGTTGCGCCTTCATCGAATAGCTGATGCCCTGCTTGTTGCGCCCGGCAATCGCCGGATTCTGCATGACGATCTTGCCGTCTTCGATCGTCGCGCTATCGAGTTGCAGATCGACCGGCATGAAGGCACGCACGAAGGAAATGGCGGCGAAGATCGCCGCGATGACGCCGGCGACCACAGGCAGGATGATCTTCAGACGCTTCACGCGCGCCGAATGCCGTGCGGCAAGCGCATAGGCGTCCGACGAGCTCGCACCCGTATCGGCAAAAAAGCCGGGGGCTGGCGCATGATCTAACATGTGAAGACCTGTTGGTTCCGTTGCTTTTCAGCGTTCTCGCGAGAGCCGCGTTTTACATACATTCGTGTAAGTTGTCGCAAATATGGATATTTTTTGCCGCCGTACAATGCTGCCGCAAAAAACTTCGTGAAGACAGGAAAACGGCGGGCACGGCTTTTAACCGGGACCGACCGCGTCTATTGAGTATGCCACTTGCCGCGCAAATAGCATGTTCCTTCGGAAACTGACAGAAGCTGCGCCAACAAATTCGGGAGAAACCCACATGGATGAACTTGCCATCGCTGATCGCCGCAGACTGCGCAGGAAGCTCAGCTTCTGGCGCTGGATCGTCGCCGGCCTGCTCGCCGTCGTGGCACTGGTGATGTTGTCGTGGTCGGGTTGGGCCGATAGCGCAGGACGTGGCCGCGACCATGTCGCCCGCGTGACGATTTCGGGCCTGATCCAGGACGACCGCGAATTGCTGGAGCGGCTTCAGCGGATCGAGGACAACGATTCCGTCAAGGCGCTGGTGGTGACGATATCGTCGCCTGGCGGCACCACCTATGGCGGCGAGGTCATCTACAAGGCGATCCGCAAGGTCGCCGCCAAGAAGCCCGTCGTCTCCGACATCCGCACGCTGGCTGCCTCCGCCGGCTACATGATCGCGCTTGCCGGCGATACGATCGTTGCCGGCGAAAGCTCGATCACCGGCTCGATCGGCGTCATCTTCCAGTATCCGCAGGTCAAGGAACTGATGGACAAGCTTGGCGTCTCGCTGGAATCGATCAAGTCGAAGCCGCTGAAGGCCGAGCCGTCGCCCTTTCACCCACCGAGCGACGAAGCCAAGGCGATGATCCAGGCAATGATCGACGACAGCTATGGCTGGTTCGTCGACCTCGTTGCCGACCGCCGCAAGCTGTCGCGCGACGAGGCTCTCCTGCTTGCCGACGGGCGGATTTTCACCGGTCGCCAGGCACTCGGCCTCAAACTCGTCGACAAGCTTGGTGGTGACGACGAAATCCGAGCCTTCCTGGCCGACAGGAAGGTGTCGAAGGAGCTTGCCGTGGTTGATTGGGAAGCGCCGCGCCAGACCCTGCCGTTCGGCCTCGGATCGGCCGTCTCCGAGTGGGTCAAGATGTTGGGATATGACGCTTTTCCGGCGATGAAAGGCCTCGAAAAAATCGGGGGTGACAAGTTGTTTCTTGACGGTCTTGTTTCGGTTTGGCAGGTTGAAGCTCAATGAGGATGGCAGCATATGCCCAGCCTGATCCGTAACGTGGCCGTCCGCGCCAGATGAGCGCCGGTCACAGTCTTGCGGCAATCACAATGCAGACCGAAAAAGCAAAACAAACAAGAACTTAAGGGGGCGACAGTGATCAAGTCAGAACTGGTGCAGATTGTTGCAGCTCGCAATCCGCATCTCTACCACCGCGACGTCGAAAACATCGTCAACGCGGTGCTCGATGAGATCACAGACGCGCTGGCTGCCGGAAACCGTGTCGAACTGCGCGGTTTCGGTGCTTTCTCGGTCAAGAACCGCCCGTCGCGCTCCGGCCGCAACCCGCGCACCGGCGATTCCGTTTTCGTCGAGGAAAAGTGGGTGCCGTTCTTCAAGACCGGCAAGGAGCTGCGCGAGCGGCTGAACCCGGGCATGAACGACGAAGACGACTGATCGTCCTGCCCGATCGTCATGAAGCCGGATTGTCGCTACGGCCGCTGAGGCCCGTGCGATGATCCGGAAAACGGGAGCGCCGAATGCTCAAGAAACTGATCAACATCGTTTTCCTCGTCCCGATCGGTGTCATCCTGATCGTGCTCAGCGTCGCCAATCGTCAGAGCGTCACGCTGGCCCTCAATCCGTTCCGGCCCGAAGACAGCGTGCTGTCGGTGAGTGCGCCCTTCTTCGTTTTCCTGTTTCTTGCTGTTGTCGTCGGTCTGATCCTCGGGGCTGCCGCCACCTGGTTCAGCCAGGGAAAATATCGCAGGCGCGCGCGCAATGAGGCGACCGAGGCGCTGAAATGGCACCGCGAAGCTGAAAAGCACCGCAGTCAGGCGGAGAAGCTGGCGACCCAGGCAACACTGGCCGCCCCGCAGAACTGAAGCCGAGGGCGTGGCCTTCTAGCTGACCGCTTCCGCAGGTCCACCGACAGCGGCGCTGAAATCCGTAAAGAACTGCTGCGCCAGCTTCTTGGCGGTCGAGTCGACCAGCCGGGAGCCGAGCTGCGCCAGCTTGCCGCCGATCTGCGCCTTGACGTCGTAGCGCAGCAGCGTCTCCTTACCGTCGTCGACCAGCGTCACATCCGCGCCGCCCTTGGCGAAACCGGCAATGCCGCCCTTGCCCTCGCCGGAGATGGTGTAGCTTTCCGGTGGGTTGAGGTTCGACAGAATGACGTCGCCGGTAAAGGAGGCCGAGACCGGGCCGATCTTGATCTTGACCACGGCCGAAAGCTCGGTCGGCGATTTCATCTCGATCGACTGACAGCCGGGGATGCATCGCTTCAGGATATCCGGGTCGTTGAGCCCACGCCAAACGGCATCACGCGGTGCCGAGATGCGTTCTTCGCCGGTCATGTCCATGCGCATTCCTCCCAGTGATGGTGCCACGCGCCCGGCAGGGCGCGCGAAGGTTCATGTAATTCTCTGATTTCGCCTTGCAATCCTGTCCTGAATTCGATTTCCAGCGATCGATTGAGGCAACTCTCACTCCCACACTGATCTTGGCAAATCGGAAACGGCTTTGCCAAGAGCATGAGCGGTGCTATTTGCAGCAACTGAACATGCCTCGCCTCGAAATCCGGGGTGCGGCGGCATACCTCATGGTGCCGGCCCGATTGCATCCGATATTCGGGAGGGTAGCGCCTCGTGACAAAACAAAGCCCAGGGATCTCAGCGTGAAGGAAAAGGACCGGCGGTCGAAGAATGCCTCCGTGACGACGGCGAAGGGCCGCGGAGCCGAGGCGCGTGGTGGTGGCCGCCTTGAAAAGAAGCGTCCACCTTTTGCCAAGTCAGGCGAGTTCAAGGAGCGTGCCCCCGTCCAGGCGACGGCGAAAGCCGCAGAGCCACGCGACAGGCCACCGAGGGCACAGGCCGAAAACGAGGCTCCGGTCCGCGTCATCCCACGCCGCTCCGGCGACAAGCCGGGCGAACATGTGCCGCTCATTCTCGAGACTTCAGGCGTTTCCGGCTATCATCTGATCGACAGCGGCGCCGGCGAAAAGCTCGAACAGTACGGACCCTATCGGATCGTGCGCCCCGAGGCGCAGGCGCTCTGGCAGCGAACCCTGCCCGATAGCGTGTGGGAAAACGCCGACGCGATCTTCACCGGCGATACCGACGAGGACGGCATGGGCCGCTGGCGGTTTCCGGGCGCGGTTCTTGGCGAGACCTGGCCGATGCAGCTTCTCGGCACCGACTTCCACGGCCGCTTCACCTCCTTCCGCCATGTCGGCGTGTTTCCAGAGCAGCTCGCGCATTGGAGCTGGGTGAAGGATCAGGTCGAGGCGGCCCGCCGGCCGCTGAAAGTCCTCAACCTCTTCGGCTACACCGGGGTTGCCTCGCTGATCGCGGCCAAGGCCGGTGCCGAAGTGACCCATGTCGACGCCTCGAAGAAGGCGATCGGCTGGGCCCGGGAAAACCAGGCGCTGGCGCGCGCGGAAAAGCTGCCGATCCGCTGGATCTGCGACGACGCGATGAAGTTCATCCAGCGTGAGGAACGCCGCGGCAGCCGCTACGATATCATCCTGACCGACCCGCCGAAGTTCGGCCGTGGTCCGAACGGCGAAGTCTGGCAACTTTTCGACCATCTGGCGGCGATGCTCGACATCTGCCGCGAAATCCTGTCGCCCGAAGCCCGTGGTCTGGTGCTGACGGCCTATTCGATCCGGGCCAGTTTCTACTCGATCCATGAACTGATGCGCGAGACGATGCGCGGCCGTGGTGGTCGGGTCGAATCGGGCGAACTCATCATCCGCGAAGGCGGGCTCGACGGCCGTGAGCCGGGACGGGCGCTTTCGACATCTCTCTTCAGCCGCTGGGTGCCGTAATGAGCAATGACAGAAGCGAACACGGCGCAGGCCGTGTCGGGCAGGTGAAGGAAGTCACCAGCCTCACCAATCCGATCATCAAGGACATCAAGCTGCTGGCGCAGAAGAAGCATCGCGACGAGACGCGGTCCTTCATGGCCGAGGGCCTGAAGCTGGTGATCGATGCGCTCGATCTCGGCTGGAAGATCAAGACGCTGATCTACGCCAAGGCGGCCAAAGGCAAGCCGCATGTGGAACAGGTGGCGGCAAAGACCTTCGCCCGCGGCGGCCTCGTGCTCGAAGTCAGCGAAAAGGTGCTGTCGACGATCACCCGGCGCGACAATCCGCAGATGGTCGTCGGCATCTTCGAGCAGCGCTACCGGGCGCTGAAGGATATCCGCCCCGAGCTCGGCGAGACCTATGTGGCGCTCGACCGCGTTCGCGATCCCGGCAATCTCGGCACGATCATCCGCACGGCCGATGCGGCCGGCGCCTCCGGCATCATTCTCGTCGGGGAGACGACGGATCCTTTCTCGCTCGAAACCGTGCGGGCGACCATGGGGTCGGTCTTCGCCATGCCGGTCGTACGCGCCAGCGTCGACGACTTCGTCAAATGGAAGAAGCAGGCCGGGGTGAAGGTCGTGGCCACGCATCTTGCCGGTTCGGTCGACTACCGCACGATCGACTACAAGTCGAAGCCGGTCGTGCTTTTGATGGGCAACGAGCAGGCGGGCCTTCCCGAAGAGCTTGCCCGCGAGGCCGGAGCGCTGGCCCGCATTCCGCAGGCAGGCCGTGCCGATTCCCTCAATCTCGCCATCGCCACCGGCATCATGCTGTTTGAGGCGCGACGTCACCTCCTGGCGCTGGATGCAGGCGCATGAGCGAAAAGCAGGTCCTGTTTTCGAGGCCGCTGCCGATCGCGGTCTTCATCGTCTTGGCACTCGCTGCCGACCAACTGATCAAGTATCTGGTCGAGGCCTATCTGCCGTTCAATGAAGCGGTTCCCGTCGTGCCGATGCTGGCGCTTTACCGCACCTACAACTACGGTGTCGCCTTCTCGATGCTGTCAGGCATGGAAGGCTGGTTCATCGTCGGCATGCGCCTCGTCGTCGTTACCTTCGTGCTGTGGCTGTGGCGGCGCACACCGAAGGACAGGTTCTTTGCGCATCTCGGCTATGCCCTGATCATTGCCGGTGCACTGGGAAACCTCGTCGACCGGCTGATCTTCGGCTACGTCATCGACTATATCCTGTTCCACACGCAGACATGGTCCTTCGCAGTCTTCAACCTGGCCGATAGTTTCATCACCGTTGGCGCCGGTGCGATCATTCTCGACGAGTTGCTGCAGGCGAAAAAGGCCAACGCTTAAGATTTTATCGATGCGCTGAAGCCATTCGGAACGCTTGCCGTGTTAGCCAAGTGGCATGAGCGAGCCGTCACGATTGTTGGAGCAGATCGAATCCGGTTTCGGTGCGCAAGCCCGATCCAGCGATGCGATGGCTGCCGGCGCCATGGCGGATGGCCCCGGAGCGATACCCAAGGACGGCGCATCGGCTTACTCCCTGCGCCGTCTTTCGCTGGCGTCTCTCGGGGTTATCGCCTCCGGCCTCGTGCTTGCGATCGGTATCGCTGCCGGTCTCTATCTGTTTTCCGCTGCGGTTGCAGCGGCCGGCCTTGCCGGCGTGCTTCTGCTGATTGCCGATGGCATCAGGGCTGTCGACAGCGACAGGACGGGTGCGGAAACCAGGCAGGACGGCGACTGGGATCGCCACGAAACCTCGGCGCTGCTTTCCACCATCCACGATGCGCTTGGAGACCTGGCGATCATGCGTGGCATGGACGGCAAGATCGTGCATGCCAATGCCGCCTTTCATCGCGCCTGCGGACTTGACGATGCAAGAGGGCTGACCTGCGCTGCCATCGGCCTCAGTTTTGAGCCGAAGGTCGAACCCAATCACTATCTCGTGCGGATAGCGGCACCTGAAGGGCTGCGCCTCTACGATTGGCACGACGTCATTGCAAGGGATCCGGCAAGCGGAAGGCTGATGCGCCACAGCATCGCGCGCGACGTGACCCAGGAGGCACGCGCCGCGCGCGAACGCGAGGACGCACGGCGCCGCGCCGAAGAGGCGAGCCAGGCGAAATCGCGATTGCTCGCAACCGTCAGCCACGAAATCCGCACGCCGCTCTCCGGCATCCTCGGCATGAGCCACTTGCTCGGCCAGACCCGGCTGTCGAGCGAACAGAAGAACTATCTGGCCGGCATGCAGCAGTCCGGCCATGCTCTGGTGCAGCTTGTCGAGGACCTGATCGATTTCTCGTCGCTTTCGGCCGGCCGCTTCCAGTTCCGCCCTTCGCGGCAGGATCCGCGCGGCGTCATCGAGAGCGTCGTCGAAATGCTCTCCAATCGCGCCCATGAAAAGGGCGTCGAGATCGGCGCAACCGTGAGCGCCGACGTGCCGGCGCTGATGGAGTTCGATGCGGCCCGCCTGCGCCAGGTCCTGTTCAATGTTATCGGCAATGCGGTGAAGTTCACGGAGCTCGGCGGCGTCTTCGTCAGCGCCGACATCGTCGAGGATTGCGTGCGCATCCTCATCGACGACACCGGACCGGGCATGTCGGGCGACGAGTTGAAGCGCATCTTCGAAGAGTTCGAGCAGGCCGGCAATGACGAGCAGCGCGCCAAGGGCACGGGGCTCGGGCTGGCGATCTCGCGCCGGATCATGCAGGCCTGCGGCGGCAGCCTGACGGCGTCGAGCGCGCCTGGGCGCGGCAGCCGCTTTGAGATCCGCCTGCCGCTCGCCGAAGTCGAGCGTGTCACGCCGGAGCGGCGCGTCAGGCTCGCCCGATCGCATGTGCTTGTGATGGCCCCGGATGGTCCGGCGTCCGCTGCATTGTCTTCGACCATTGCCACCCTCGGCGGTCGCTGCCATCGGGCAACCACGCTGGCGGCCGCGCAGAATGTCATCTCGGACGTCCTTGCCGGCGGCGCCGCGTTGACCGACATCATCGTCGATCATCGCCACGCCGGTCAGTTCAAGCAGCTTCTCGCCCTGCAGTCGGCGGTGGCACGCCTAGACGTGCGTCGGACCTATCTGATCAACCCGGAGGAGCGCAACAATCATCCGGTCGACCAGATGGACGGTTATGAGGCCTGGCTGATCCGCCCGTTGCGCGAGAAGTCGTTGGTCGAGGTGCTGCTCGGGCGGCTGAAAGGCATCGAAAAACGCGACGCCATCAACGACAACCGGCCGATCCTCCGCGAAGAGCCGACGATCGCCCCCGCCAAGCAGAGCCCCCGCGGCATCCTCCTGGCAGAGGACGATCCCGTGAATGCGCTGATCGTGCGCACCGTGCTGGAGCGCGCTGGATTGACGGTTCAGTTGGCGACGGATTTTGGCGCCGTCGACCAGATCCTGTCCGGCGCCGGCGATCCGGCCCAGGCGATGCCGGAGCTCGTCGTCACCGATCTGAACATGCCGGGCGGTGACGGGTTCTCGATGATCAAGCGCCTGCGTGAGAACGAGGCCATGGGGCCGGGGCGGCGCCTTCCGGTGGTCGTGCTCACATCCGACGTGCGGCTGGAGGTGAGGGACAGGCTCATTGCGGCCGGCGCCGATGTCGTGCTGCCCAAGCCCGCGGATCCGCAGCGGCTGATGGCGGAAATAAGCCGCCTTCTCGCGATACGGTAAGCGCTGAAGTCGTAACGGTAACACCGTCCCGGCAGGGGTTGTGCGCCGTTTTCATGTCACTATGTTGTTGCAGAAACGTGGTCTAAGCCCGGCAGATATGAATGATTCGGGATGACGCGGATGACGATCGAGCTTCTGGATTCGACGAGCGTGGTAGACACTTCTCAGGCTTGCGTCGGCAAGACAATGACCGCCCCGGCGACCGACGTTCTCGGACGAATAGCCAATCTGGAGACCCGCCTTGCGCGCAACGCATCTGAGATCGATGCGGCGCAGGCTGTGCGCTACAAGGTTTTCGTCGACGAGATGAAGGCGCAGGTCGGCCCCGACCTCGATCGTCGCAAGCGCGACGTCGATAGCTGGGACGCGATCTGCGACCATCTGCTTGTGCTCGACACGGCGATCGAGGGCGATCCGGAGGACCAGATCGTCGGCACCTACCGCCTGCTGCGCCAGGATGTGGCCGAACGGGCGGGCGGCTTCTACTCCGCTTCGGAGTTCGATGTCGGAGCCCTTGTCTCGCGCCACTCCAACAAGCGCTTCATGGAACTCGGCCGCTCCTGCGTGCTGCCGGAATACCGCACGAAACGAACGGTAGAGCTGCTGTGGCAGGGCAACTGGGCCTACGCATTGCGATACGGCGTCGATGCGATGTTCGGCTGCGGATCGTTCCCGGGCACCGTTCCGGCCGAGCATGCGCTGGCGCTCTCCTTCCTTCACCACAACATCCGTGCGCGCGAGGAATGGGCTGTCTCCGCGAGGCCCGAATTGCACCGGACGATGGACATGATGCCGGTCGAAGCCATCAATCCGAAGAAGGCGCTGGCCGCCTTGCCGCCGCTGATCAAGGGCTACATGCGCCTCGGGGCAATGGTCGGCGACGGCGCTGTGGTCGATCATGCATTCCGCACCACCGACGTGCTGATCGTTTTGCCGATCAGCAACATCTCGGGCCGCTACCTCAATTATTACGGCGCGGATGCCGGGCGGTTCGCGACTTCGGTGTCCTGACAGGTAGTCGACGCAATTAACCAGATATTAAGGATGGATTTGACTCTCGGCCTCGAAAGAGACGATAGTCTTGTCAAGAAGAGTTTTGGTTTTATGACGAAATAATAGAAAGATTAACGGAGAGAGCCGCTAGATTCAAATGAGATTGGCGTGCATTTTGCTCTATCTCCACATTATTTCATCGCATAGGAAGTAAGTCTTCCATTATGTATTGAGCTCGACCCCTTTCCCAAGGGTGTCGAGCTCTTCTTTTGTGTAAAGATCTATGATTTTTCCGCGTGGGATCGACACACCCTGCTCCATTGATGGACAGGGCGTGTCTCGAAATCGGACATTTTGCGTCGATGTCACATTCCGGCGTTGTAGGCTGCGATTGCAGCCATGTTGACGATATCGGAATCCTTCGCCGACATCGAAACGATCTGCACCGACTTGTCGAAGCCGACGAGCAACGGACCGATGACGGTCGAGCCCCCGAGCTCCTGCAGCATCTTGGTCGAGATCGAGGCGGAGTGGAACGCCGGCATGACCAGCACGTTGGCCGTGCCGGACAGGCGGCAGAACGGATACTGCTCCATCACCTTCGGATTGAGCGCTACGTCTGCGGCCATTTCGCCGTCATATTCGAAATCGACGCGGCGCTTGTCGAGAATATTGACCGCCTCGCGGACCCGTTCCGAGCGTTCGCCGGAGGGGTGGCCGAAGGTCGAATAGGCCAGCATCGCAACGCGCGGCACGTAGCCGAGGCGCTTGGCAAGACCGGCCGCTTCCTCGGCGATATCGGCGAGCTCCTCCGACGACGGCATGTCGTGTACCGCCGTGTCGGCCACCAGCACGGTGCGGCCGCGGCAGAGTGCGATCGACACGCCGATGACCCGATGGCCGGGCTTCGGATCGATGCAGCGGCGCACGTCCTCGAGTGCCGTCGAATAGTTGCGCGTGACGCCCGTCACCAGGCCGTCGGCATCGCCGAGCGCCACCATGCAGGCGGCAAAATGGTTGCGGTCGTTGTTGATCAGGCGTTGGGCATCGCGGAACAGATAGCCCTTTCGTTGCAGCCGGGCGTAAAGGTAGTCGGTATAGGCGCCGACCCGCTTGGAAACGCGGGCGTTGACGATCTGGATGCCGGGGCGGTCGAGATCAATGCCCTCGCGCTCCGCCGTTTCGCGCATGCGGTCCTCGCGGCCGAGCAGGATCGCGGTGCCGAGTTGCTGGTTGGCATAGGCGATCGCCGAGCGCATCACCTGCACCTCTTCGCCTTCGGCAAAGACGATGCGCTTCGGCTGGCGCCGGACGCGCTCATAGATCCGCTGCAAGGTCGAGGCGATCGGGTCACGCCGGGCAGAAAGCTGCCGTCCATAGGCTTCGAGATCTGTGATCGGCTTGCGGGCGACGCCGCTCTCCATCGCCGCCTTCGCGACGGCCATCGGGATCGCCGAGATCAGGCGCGGATCGAAGGGAACCGGGATGATGTACTGCGCGCCGAAGCGCGGGCGGTTGCCCTGATAGGCGGCTGCCACATCGTCCGGCACGTCTTCCTTGGCAAGGCTTGCCAGCGCCTCGGCGGCTGCGATCTTCATCGTGTCGTTGATGGTCGACGCGCGCACGTCGAGCGCGCCGCGGAAGATATAGGGGAAGCCGAGAACGTTGTTGACCTGGTTCGGATAGTCCGAACGGCCGGTGGCGACGATCGCGTCGTCACGGATGCGCGCGACTTCTTCAGGTGTGATTTCCGGATCCGGGTTGGCCATGGCGAAGATGATCGGCCGCGGCGCCATCGAGCGGACCATGTCTTCGGACAGCGCACCCTTGGCGGAAAGGCCGAAGACCACGTCGGCGCCCTCGATCGCCTCGGCAAGCGTGCGGCGGTCGGTCTTGACCGCATGCGCCGACTTCCACTGGTTCATGCCTTCGGTGCGGCCCTGGAAGATCACGCCCTTGGTGTCGCAGAGGATGACGTTCTCCGGGTTGAAGCCCATCGCCTTGATGAGTTCGATGCAGGCGATCGCCGCCGCACCCGCGCCGTTGCAGACGAGTTTGGTGGTCTTGAAGTCGCGGCCGGTCAAGGCCAGCGCATTGATGAGCCCGGCCGCGGCAATGATCGCGGTGCCGTGCTGGTCGTCGTGGAACACCGGAATGTCCATGACCTCGCGCAGCTTCTGCTCGATGATGAAACAGTCCGGCGCCTTGATATCCTCGAGGTTGATGCCGCCGAAGGAGGGGCCGAGGAAGCGCACGCAGTTGATGAACTCGTCGACGTTCTCGGTATCGACCTCAAGGTCGATGGAATCGACATCGGCGAAGCGCTTGAACAGCACCGCCTTGCCTTCCATGACCGGCTTGGAGGCAAGCGCCCCGAGATTGCCGAGGCCGAGGATGGCTGTGCCGTTGGAAATGACGGCCACCATGTTGCCGCGCGTGGTGTAGTCGTAGGCGGTCGAAGGGTCCTCGGCGATCGCCTTGACCGGCACGGCAACGCCCGGCGAATAGGCAAGCGACAGGTCGCGCTGCGTGGCCATGGCCTTGGTGGGGGAAATCTCCAGCTTTCCGGGACGACCCTGCGAGTGAAAATCGAGCGCTTCCTGCGCGGTGACGCTCGTCATTGTGCGATCGGTCTTGTCGGTGGCCGGCATGTTTCCTCTATCCTCCTGTGGGCGACCCTGTCGGGCCGCCTCTTTATGGTTGTCGTCTATAATTGCTTGGCGATAGTGTGCCATCTCTTTTTTCGGGACAATCATGAATTTCGTGACAGACCAATCGAGCCGCTCCGGCGAGGTGTTTTCTGCAGCTGAACTGGCGACCGAGGAGAGCCGCTCCACGGCAACGCCGATGATGGAGCAGTTCATCGAGATCAAGGCGAACAACCCGGATTCGCTGCTGTTCTATCGCATGGGCGACTTCTACGAGCTGTTCTTCCAGGACGCGGTCGAGGCATCGCGGGCACTCGGCATCACGCTGACGAAGCGTGGCCAGCACATGGGGCAGGAAATCCCGATGTGCGGCGTGCCGGTGCACGCGGCCGACGATTATCTGCAGAAGCTGATCGGCCTCGGCTTCCGCGTCGCGGTTTGCGAGCAGGTCGAGGATCCGGCCGAAGCCAAGAAGCGCGGCGGCAAGTCGGTCGTGCGCCGCGATGTCGTCCGGCTGGTGACGCCGGGTACGATCACCGAGGAAAAGCTGCTTTCGCCATCCGAGACCAACTATCTGATGGCGCTCGCGCGTATCAAGAGCAGTTCGGAGCCGGCCTATGCGCTCGCCTGGATCGACATCTCGACCGGCGTCTTCCGGCTCGCCGAAACGGCTGAGAGCCGGTTGCTCGCCGATATCCTGCGCATCGAGCCGCGCGAACTGATCCTCGCCGACACCGTCTTCCACGATCCGGAACTGCGTGCCGTGTTCGACGTGCTCGGCCGGGTGGCGGTGCCGCAGCCGGCCGTGCTGTTTGACAGCGCCACCGCCGAAGGCCGCATCGCCCGCTATTTCGGCGTCAAGACGCTTGATGGTTTCGGCAGCTTTTCGCGCGCCGAGATGGCGGCGGCATCCGCTGCCATCTCCTATGTCGAAAAGACCCAGCTTGCCGAACGCCCGGCGCTCGGCACGCCCGAGCGCGAAAGCGCTGCCTCGACGCTGTTCATCGACCCGGCGACGCGCGCCAATCTCGAGCTGGTCAAGACGCTCTCTGGTGCCCGTGAAGGCACGTTGTTGAAAGCGCTGGACCGGACGGTGACGAGCGGCGGCGCGCGGCTCCTGGCCGAACGGCTGATGTCGCCGCTGACCGATCCCGACCGCATCAACCAGCGGCTCGATTCGATCGAGATCCTGGCCGGCCAGCCGTCCTTTGCCGGCGATCTCAGGGATTCTCTGCGGCGTGCGCCCGATATGCCGCGGGCGCTGTCGCGGCTGGCGCTTGGCCGGGGCGGTCCACGCGATCTCGGCGCCATTCAGGCCGGTCTTCGGGCAGCGGCAACCATCTCGCGGCTGATGGCCTCGGGCAATCTTTCCGAGGAGCTTGTGGCGGCGCGCGCGGCGATCGACGCCCTGCCGGCGTCCGTTCTCGACCACCTCGATGCGATGCTTGCCGACGAGCTGCCGCTGCTCAAGCGCGATGGCGGCTTCCTGCGCGAGGGGGCCAATGCCGATCTCGACGAAGTCAGGGGACTGCGCGATCAGTCCCGCCGGGTGATCGCCGGGCTGCAGCTGCAATATTCCGAAGAGACCGGCATCAAGTCGCTGAAGATCAAGCACAACAACGTGCTCGGCTACTTCATAGAGGTGACGGCGGGCAATGCCGGCTCGATGACCGACACGGACGAGGGCCGCGCCCGCTTTATCCATCGCCAGACCATGGCGAATGCCATGCGCTTCACGACAACCGCCCTTGCCGAGCTTGAGAGCAAGATTGCCAACGCTGCCGATCGGGCGCTGACGATCGAACTTGCCGCCTTCGACGCGATGACCGCTGACGTCGTCTCGGCGGCCGAGGTCATCAAGGCGGCTTCGCTGGCGCTTGCAACCGTCGACGTGTCGGCCGGTCTTGCGATCCTTGCCGAAGAACAGAACTATGCCCGCCCGGTCGTCGACCACACGCGCATGTTCGCCATCGAAGGTGGCCGCCATCCTGTCGTCGAGCAGGCGCTTAAGCGCCAGGCGGCCAACGCCTTCGTCGCCAATGGTTGCGATCTGTCGCCGCCGTCTGGCGAAGAGGGCGGATCGATCTGGCTGCTGACGGGCCCGAACATGGGTGGTAAGTCGACCTTCCTCCGGCAGAACGCCCTGATCGCCATTATGGCGCAGATGGGCACCTTCGTTCCCGCCGCAAGCGCCCATATTGGTATCGTCGACCGGCTGTTTTCGCGCGTCGGCGCCTCGGACGATCTCGCCCGCGGCCGCTCTACCTTCATGGTCGAGATGGTGGAGACGGCGGCAATCCTCAATCAGGCAACCGATCGCTCATTGGTCATCCTCGACGAGATCGGGCGTGGCACCGCCACATTCGACGGCCTGTCGATCGCCTGGGCCTCGGTCGAGCATCTGCACGAGGCCAATCGCTGCCGCGGCCTGTTTGCGACCCACTTCCATGAGCTGACCGTGCTTTCGGAAAAGCTCGGCCGGCTGTCGAACGCGACCATGCGCGTCAAGGAGTGGCACGGCGACGTGATCTTCCTGCACGAGGTCGGGCCGGGGGCTGCCGACCGTTCTTATGGCATCCAGGTCGCCCGTCTCGCAGGCCTGCCGGCCTCGGTCGTGGCGCGGGCCAAGGACGTGCTGGCCAAGCTCGAAGACGCCGATCGCAAGAACCCGGCAAGCCAGCTGATCGACGATTTGCCGTTGTTCCAGGTGGCGATCCGCCGCGAAGAGGCCAAACCTGCCGGGAACTCCAGGGTTGATGAGGCGCTGAAGGCGCTCAACCCTGATGATATGACGCCGCGCGAGGCTCTCGATGCGCTCTACGCCCTGAAGAAGGAACTGAGCGCCCGTTGACTGGCGCGCCGTTTTTCCTGTGCATGCGCCGGTGAAAAAGGCTATACAGCGCCGCGCGCCCTTCGAGGGCGTGGCGATGAGCCTGTAGTAACTCGAAATACTGTACGGTCCCGGTTCGGCCTTGATCGAATGGGAGCATGCAGGAATGTTCTTCATGCAGCGGACCACGCAACCAGTCGGACAGGACGCCCCTCGGCACTTCATGGGCAGACACGAAACTTCCTTTCCCGAAATTCTCGATGTCGCAGCGCTTCGGGCGAAATGCGACTTCATCGCCTCGGCCCACGCCGAGCAGCGCGAACCGATGCGCCAGGCACTGCTTGCTGCCTTCAAGCAGGCAAATATTGCAGGCCGCGCCAAGGCGCGCGAACTGTTTGCCGGCGACGGCGGCGGCATTCTCTGCGCCGAGCGCATTTCCTGGCTTCAGGACCAGCTGATCACGGTGCTGCATGATTTCGTGCTCAACGAGATTTTCGACGCTGCCAATGCGCCACCGGCTTCACGCATCGCTGTGGCTGCCGTCGGCGGTTATGGCCGCGGCACGCTGGCGCCCGGCTCCGATATCGACCTTCTGTTCCTGCTGCCGGTCAAGAAGGCCGTCTGGGCCGAACCGGCCATAGAGTTCATGCTCTATATCCTCTGGGATCTGGGCTTCAAGGTCGGTCACGCCACGCGCACGATCGAGGACTGCATCAGGCTCTCGCGCGCCGACATGACGATCCGCACCGCGATCCTTGAAACCCGCTACATCTGCGGCTCCGAGGTGCTGGCGGCCGAGCTTGAAACGCGCTTCGACCATGAGATCGTGCGGAACACCGGGCCGGATTTCATCGCCGCCAAGCTTGCCGAACGCGACGAGCGCCACCGCAAGGCGGGCGACACGCGCTATCTCGTCGAGCCCAACGTCAAGGAAGGCAAGGGCGGGCTCCGGGATCTTCACACGTTGTTCTGGATCGCCAAGTATTTCTATCGGGTCAAGGATTCGGCCGATCTCGTGAAGCTCGGGGTTCTCTCCCGAACGGAATACAAGCTGTTCCAGAAGGCCGAGGATTTCCTCTGGGCAGTACGCTGCCACATGCATTTCCTCACCGGCAAGGCCGAGGAACGGCTGTCCTTCGACATCCAGCGCGAGATCGCCGAGGCACTCGGTTATCACGACCACCCGGGCCTTTCGGCGGTCGAACGTTTCATGAAGCACTACTTCCTGGTGGCGAAAGACGTCGGCGACCTCACCCGCATCTTCTGCGCAGCACTTGAGGATCAGCAGGCCAAGGACGCGCCGGGCCTTTCCGGGATCATCGGCCGCTTCACCCATCGCAGCCGCAAGATCGCGGGCACGCTCGACTTCGTCGATGACGGTGGGCGCATCGCGCTCGCAAGCCCCGACGTCTTCAAGCGCGACCCGGTCAATCTGCTGCGCTTCTTCCACATCGCCGACATCAACAATCTCGAGTTCCACCCGGCGGCGCTTCGCCAGGTGACGCGCTCGCTCGGCCTGATCAAGCCGCAGCTGCGCGAGAGTGAAGAAGCCAACCGGCTGTTCCTGTCGATCCTGACCTCGCGGCGCAAGCCGGAGCTCATTCTTCGCCGCATGAATGAAGCCGGCGTGCTTGGCCGCTTCATTCCGGACTTCGGCAAGATCGTCTCTATGATGCAGTTCAACATGTATCATCACTACACGGTGGACGAGCATCTGCTGCGTGCAGTCGACGTTCTCTCGCGGGTCGAGCGCGGCATCGAGGAGGACGCCCACCCGCTGGTGGCCAAGCTGATGCCCGGTATCGAGGAGCGCGAGGTGCTCTATGTCGCCGTGCTTCTGCACGATATCGCCAAGGGCCGGCCGGAGGATCATTCGGTCGCCGGCGCCAAGGTGGCGCGCCGGCTCTGCCCGCGCTTCGGCCTGACGCCGAAGCAGACCGAGCTTGTCGCCTGGCTGATCGACGAGCACCTGACGATGTCGATGGTCGCCCAGACCCGCGACCTCAACGATCGCAAGACCATCGTCGACTTTGCCGAGCGGGTTCAGTCGCTCGACCGGCTGAAGATGTTGTTGGTCCTCACCGTCTGCGACATCCGTGCCGTCGGCCCGGGGGTGTGGAACGGCTGGAAGGGGCAATTGCTCCGCACGCTCTATTACGAAACCGAACTCCTGCTTTCCGGCGGCTTCTCCGAGCTGTCGCGCAAGGAGCGTGCGGCCCATGCCGCAACGATGCTGAGCGACGCGTTGACCGACTGGCCGCCAAGCGAGCGCGAAGCCTATGTCCGGCTGCACTACCAGCCCTATCTGTTAACGGTGGCGCTTGAAGACCAGATCCGCCACGCCCGCTTCATCCGCGAGGCCGATGCTGCCGGCAAGGCGCTGTCGACCATGGTGCGCACCCACCAGTTCCATGCGATCACAGAAATCACCGTGCTTTCACCCGACCACCCACGGCTGTTGACGGTCATCGCCGGCGCCTGTGCCGCGGCCGGCGCCAACATCGTCGATGCGCAGATCTTCACGACGTCGGACGGCCGGGCGCTCGATACCATTCTCGTCAACCGCGAGTTTCCCGTCGACGGCGACGAGACGCGCCGGGCGGCAAGCATCGGCAAGCTGATCGAGGACGTGTTGTCGGGCCGCAAGCGGCTGCCCGAGGTGATCGCCAGCCGCACCAAGGTGAAGAAGCGCAACAAGGCCTTCACCGTGACCCCGGAAGTGACGATCAGCAACACGCTGTCGAACAAGTTCACGGTCATCGAGGTCGAGTGCCTCGACCGCCCCGGCTTGCTGTCGGAAATCACTGCCGTGCTCTCGGATCTGTCGCTCGACATTGCCTCGGCGCATATCACCACCTTCGGCGAGAAGGTCATCGATACCTTCTACATCACCGATCTCGTCGGCCAGAAGGTCACCAGTGAAAACCGCCAGATGAACATCGCCGCCCGCCTGAAAGCCGTCATGGCCGATGAGGCCGACGAGGTTCGAGACCGGATGCCGTCCGGCATCATCGCGCCTGCCGCAGGCACGTCCTCCGCTCAAAGAACGACAAAAGCCGAAACATGAGTCTGGTCAAGAAATTTGCAACCGTCGGCGGCGCCACGCTCGGCAGCCGCCTGTTCGGCTTCATCCGCGAAACCTTCATGGCGGCAGCCCTTGGCACCGGCCCGGTCGCCGATGCCTTCAATACCGCCTTTCGTCTGCCCAACACCTTCCGTCGGCTGTTTGCCGAAGGTGCGTTCAACTCCGCCTTCGTGCCGCTCTTTGCCAAGGAGATCGAGGCGAACGGCATGGAAGGCGCGCGGCGCTTCTCCGAGGAAGTCTTCGGCGTCCTCTTCACGGTGCTCTTGTTCCTGACGATCGCGATGGAACTGACGATGCCCTTCATCGTCAGCAACCTGATCGCCCCCGGCTTTGCCAACGATCCGGAAAAGCTCGGCAATACCATCGTCTTTGCAACGATCATGTTCCCCTATCTCGCCTGCATGTCGCTGGCCGCGATGATGGCCGGCATGCTGAATTCGCTGCATCGCTATTTCGCTGCCGCAATCGCGCCGGTGTTTCTCAACATCATCCTGATCGGCATCCTCGGTTATGCCTGGTACGTCGGCCAAGACCCGATTGCCGTCGGCTACGGCCTCTCCTGGGGCGTGATGGCAGCAGGCCTCGTGCAACTGGCGATCGTCTGGGTGGCCGTGCGCAACGCCGGCATCAAGATCGGCTTCCGCCGGCCGCGGCTGACGTCCAACGTCCGGCGGTTGCTGGTGCTTGCGCTGCCGGCCGCGATCACCGGCGGCATCACCCAGATCAACCTCTTGATCAACACCAACATCGCCTCGGCTCAGGCGGGCGCCGTCTCCTCGCTCGTCTATGCTGACCGCATCTACCAGCTGCCGCTGGGGGTCGTCGGCATCGCGGTCGCAACGGTGCTGTTGCCGGAATTGGCGCGGGCGCTGCGCTCCGGCAACCTCAACGAGGCGTCGAACCTGCAGAACCGCTCTGTCGAATTCACCCTGTTCCTGACATTGCCGGCGGCGGCCGCACTGCTCGTGATGTCCGAGCCGATCGTCCGGCTGCTGTTCGAGCGCGGTGAATTCTCGGCGTCGTCGACCGTGGTCGTCGGCCATATCCTGGCGATCTACGGCCTCGGCTTGCCGGCCTTCGTACTGATCAAGGCGTTCATCCCCGGCTTCTTTGCCCGCGAGGATACCCGCACGCCGATGGTCTTTGCCGGTATTTCCGTGGCCGTGAACGTGTCGCTGGCACTGACACTGTTTCCGCGGCTGGGCGCGAGCGGTATCGCAACGGCGGAAATCGTTGCCGGCTGGGTCAACGCCGTGCTCCTCTTCGGCATGCTCGTCTGGCGCGGCCACTGGGGTCGTGACATCCCGCTTCTGACCCGCATTCCCCGTCTCGTCATCGCCGCCGCCGGCATGGCTGTCGCCTTGCACTTTGCCTTGCAATGGCTGGCCTACGAAGTGTCGTCGGCAGCGCCGCTGATCGTGCGCGCGACGACGCTCTGCGCTCTGGTTGCCGTCGCCATGGTGATCTACTTCGCCATCGCCTTCGGCATCGGCGGCGCCAATCTCGGCATGATTCGCCGCAACATGAAGCGCAAGGCGAAGGCCAAGGCAGAACCTGCACCGACCCCGGACGCGGACGCCTGAACCATCCGGCGATGCCTATCTTAATCGGCGTCGGCCGCTTGGATTTGGGCCACTTGATTGCGCACCCTCCGACGTGCATAAGCCATGCCGTTAGCTACATGGGCGACAAGCCCTGGGGCCCTCCACCAGCCTATTGAGGACGACATGAACGAATTCAAGCCGCTCGTATTTTCCGGCGTACAGCCGACGGGCAACCTCCATCTCGGCAATTATCTCGGCGCGATCCGCAAGTTCGTGGCCCTGCAGGAAAACAACGACTGCATCTATTGCGTCGTCGACTTGCATTCGATCACGGCCCAGCTCGTGCACGAGGACCTGAAGGGGCAGATCCGCTCGATCGCCGCCGCCTTCATCGCGTCCGGCATCGATCCGGAAAAGCACATCGTCTTCAATCAGTCGGCGGTGCCGCAGCATGCGGAACTCGCCTGGATCTTCAACTGCGTCGCCCGCATCGGCTGGATGAACCGGATGACCCAGTTCAAGGACAAGGCCGGCAAGGACCGCGAGAATGCGTCGCTCGGCCTGCTTGCCTATCCGAGCCTGATGGCCGCCGACATCCTCGTCTATCGCGCCACGCATGTTCCCGTCGGCGACGACCAGAAGCAGCATCTCGAACTGACGCGCGACATCGCCCAGAAGTTCAACATCGACTTCATGGAGCACATCCGCGCCCGCGGCTATGGCGTCGACACCGTCGTCGGCGAAGAGCCTGTTCACGCCTATTTCCCGCCGGTGGAGCCGCTGATCGGCGGCGCTACGCCCCGCGTCATGTCGCTGCGCGATGGCACCAAGAAGATGTCGAAGTCCGATCCGTCGGATCTTTCGCGCATCAACCTGATGGACGACGCCGAAACCATCTCCAAGAAGATCCGCAAGGCCAAGACCGATCCGGACGCGTTGCCGAGCGAAATCGACGGCCTCAAGGGCCGTCCCGAGGCGGACAACCTCGTCGGCATCTACGCAGCCCTTTCCGACAAGACCAAGGAAGAGGTTCTGGGCGAGTTCGGTGGCCAGCAGTTCTCGGTGTTCAAGCCGGCTCTGGTGGATCTGGCGGTCGAGGTTCTCGCGCCGATCACCGGCGAGATGCGTCGCTTGATGGGCGATACCGCCCATATCGACGCCATTCTTCGCAACGGCGGCGAGCGTGCTCGGGCGCGTGCGGAAAAGACCATGCACGAGGTTCGCGATATCATCGGGTTTCTGCAGTAATAGACGAAAATGAGACCTTGCGGCGGATAATCTGGAATGTAATGTTCGCCGCATGGTCTCGACCCGACTCTCACGACTTGAAGGTCACCGCCGCAAATTCATGGCGGTGATCGACGATACCCCGGAATGCGGCCGCGCCGTGCACTATGCTGGCATGCGCGCCAAGAATTCCAATGGCGGTCTCGTCTTGCTCTACATCATCGCCGACGGCGACTTCCAGCAATGGCTGGGGGTCGAGGAAATTATGCGTGCCGAAGCCCGCGAAGAGGCGGAAGCCACCCTTGCCAAGGTGGCGCAGTCCGTGCGCGAGCGCATCGGGATAGAGCCCGAAATCGTCATCCGCGAAGGGGCCGCGACCGAGCAGATCCATTCGGCCATCGAAGAGGATCGCGACATCGCCATCCTCGTTCTGGCCGCAGGCTCGGCAAAGGAAGGCCCCGGTCCGCTGGTATCGTCGATCGCAGGTAAGGCGGCCGCCTTCCCGATCCCGGTAACCGTCATCCCGGATCTCCTCACCGACGAGGAAATCGACGCGCTGAGCTGAGCTGCGTCCCTTTGCGCCCTTGCGGGGGCGGAACGAAGATCATATATTCTTTTGAACTATTCTAAAGAGCCGGTTGAGGACCGATCCCGGCGAGACGGAGAAAAACATGTTCATCCAGACCGAAGCCACGCCGAACCCGGCCACGCTCAAGTTCCTGCCGGGCAAGGTCGTGCTGGAAAACGGCACCGCCGAATTCCGCGACGAGGAAGAAGCGCGTGCCGGCTCGCCGCTTGCTGCCCGCCTGTTCTCGATCCCCGGCGTCAGCGGCGTCTATTTCGGCTACGACTTCATCACCGTCAGCAAGGACGGGCAGGAGTGGCAGCACCTGAAGCCCGCCATCCTCGGCTCGATCATGGAACACTTCATGTCCGGCGCGCCGATCATGGCCGGTGCCGGTCGTGCCGAGCAGCTGGATGAGGAAGACGAGTTCTTCGAGCCGGGCGACGAGACCATTGTCGCCACCATCAAGGAACTGCTCGAAACCCGGGTTCGCCCCGCCGTTGCGCAGGACGGTGGCGACATCACCTTCCGCGGCTTCAAGGATGGCACCGTGTTCCTGAACATGAAGGGCGCCTGCTCCGGTTGCCCGTCGTCGACGGCAACTTTGAAGCATGGTGTGCAGAACCTGCTGCGCCACTTCGTGCCCGAGGTGGAAGCGGTCGAAGCCGTCTGATATCGCGATGGCGAACGGCTGCGCCCTTCGGGGCCGTGGCCGCCTGTCTTTGTCGAGTAAGCGTGACCGCGATGCCATCGGGGCGACGCGGCGAGATGCGTCTGGAACTGCTGCAACTGAAATGATCGTCCTTGCCATCGACACCTCCGGGTCCGGCTGTTCCGCTGCCATCTATGACAGTGGCTCTGACGCCGTTCTCGGACAATCCGGGGCCGACATCGGCCGCGGCCATGCCGAACGGCTGATGGAGTTCGTCGACGCGGCGCTCGCCAGCGCCGATCGCCCGATTGGCGATATCGATCGCATCGCCGTTACCATCGGCCCGGGATCGTTTACCGGTATCCGTGTCGGGGTCGCGACCGCGCGCGGTCTGGCGCTTGCGCTTGGCAAACCGGCAGTCGGCATTTCCTCACTTCACGTTCTCGCGGAGGAAGCCCGTGCCGCGGCGCCGGGCAAAGCGGTTCTAGTCGCCATCGACGCCAAGCGCGACGAAGTCTATCTCCAGGCGTTCGATGCGGCGGGCCATGCCGTCACTGAGCCGGAAGCGCTCCCGGTCATCACCGCGCGCGACCGCTTTGCCGGTTTTGAGGGGTGCGTTGCCGGTTCGGGCGCCGAACTCCTGACCTCCGTGACGCCGGTCAAGACTGCCGAGCTTGTCGATATTGCAGTGGTCGCCCGGCTTGGTGCCAGCGCAGATCCAGCCTCGGCCAAGCCGAAGCCCCTATATCTTCGGGGCCCCGACGCCAAGCCGCAAGCGGGCTTCGCCGTGACCCGAGCCTAGACCCCGATGAGTTTCACCGACTACTTCACGCGCCGTGCCGAGTTCGACATCTTCCCGCTGGAGGAGCCGGATCTCATGGCTGCTGCCGGCCTGCATCGCCAGCGCTTCGCCTCTCCTTGGAGCGATGGTGAAATCCATGCTCTGCTGGTCCAGGACACGGTGTTCGGTTTCGTCGCCCGCCAGACCAACGGTTCGTTGCGGCCCGCCTTCGGTGGTTTCGTGCTGTCACGCGCTGTTGCCGGCGAAGCCGAAATCCTGACGATCGGCGTCGATCCCCGTTATGCCCGCTCCGGCCTCGGCTGGCGGCTGATGCAGGCGGCGATGCGCGAAGCCTCGGTCAAGGGATCGGACACGCTCTTCCTCGAGGTGGACGAGACCAATCAGGCCGCGATCGGACTCTACCGCAAGCTTGGCTTCCTCAAGGTCGGCGAACGCGGTGCCTATTATCAGGACAAGACAGGACAGCGCACTGCCGCGCTTGTCATGCGGCTCGATCTTCGCTAGTGCGAACACGATTGGTTTGGCACGTATCGGATGAGCCAAGCCTTCGCACAACCATGCGGAGTGGTGCGTGAACGGCGCAGGAAATCCTTTTCGATGATCAATTGGCTGCGCATCGCCCTTTTTGCGCTGGTGCTGGCGCTTGCGTCGCTCGTGCTGATGCCGGTGCAGATCGTCTGCCTCTGGCTGGATCTGAAGCCGCGCCGCCTGTTGCCGCGCTACTGGCACCGCATGGCCTGCTACCTGCTCGGCATCAAGGTGCGGGTGCACGGTATACCCGACCGCCGCCGGCCCCTGCTTCTGTGCGCCAACCATGCTTCGTGGAAGGATATCCTGGTCCTGTCTTCGGTGGCCGATGTCGTCTTCGTCGCCAAGTCCGAGGTCAAGGAATGGCCGGTCTTCGGCGTTCTCGCACGGCTGCAGGCTTCGATCTTCGTCGTGCGCGAGCAGAAGCGGGCGACAGGAAAACAGGTGAGCGAGATCGGCCAGCGGCTCGCCGGCGGCGAGATCGTGGTGCTCTTCCCCGAAGGCACGACCTCGGACGGCAACCGCCTGCTTGAGATCAAGACGTCGCTGTTCGGCGCTGCCGCCTCTGCCGTGCCGCATTCCCCGACCGGTCTGGTGCACGTCCAGCCGGTGGCTATCTCCTATACGGGCATTCACGGAATGCCGATGGGGCGCTTCAACCGCCCGATCGCCGCATGGCCCGGAGATACCGGCCTTGCGCCCCATCTGCTCGGCATCTTGCGTGAAGGCGCCATCGAGGTGGATGTCGATTTCGGCGAGGCCGTCGACTACGACCACCACACCAATCGCAAGGAAGTCAGCCGCATCATCGAGCAGCGCATCCGTTCGATGCTGTCGGACCGCCTGCGAGGGCGGGCCGGGCCGAGAGCATCGTGACCGGACGGCCGGTGAAAATACTTCAATTCCGGCCCGCTTTGCACTAAAGAACCGGCATGACCCAGGAAACAGCTCTTCTGACGACGCCCGTAACGGGCGACGAACGCACGCCGGCCCGCAAGGTTTTCGTAAAGACCTACGGCTGTCAGATGAACGTCTACGACAGCGACCGCATGTCGGATGCGTTGACGCGCGACGGCTATGTCTCGACGGATGTGCTTGAGGATGCCGACTTCGTCCTGCTCAACACCTGTCACATCCGCGAGAAGGCGGCAGAAAAGGTCTATTCCGAGCTTGGCCGCCTGCGCGATCTGAAGAAGGCGAAGGCGCTCGAAGGCCGCGAGATGGTGATTGGCGTTGCCGGCTGCGTCGCGCAGGCCGAGGGCAACGAGATCCTGCGCCGGGCGCCGGCCGTCGATCTCGTCATCGGCCCGACCACCTATCACCGCCTGCCGGAAGCGCTGAAGCGCGCCCGCAACGGCGAGCGTGTCGTCCAGACAGATTATGCGGTCGAGGACAAGTTCGAGCATCTGCCGGCGCCCGACAAGGCCAGGACCCGGGCGCGCGGTGTGACGGCGTTCCTGACGGTGCAGGAAGGCTGCGACAAGTTCTGCACCTTCTGCGTCGTTCCTTATACGCGCGGATCGGAGGTTTCCCGCCCCGTCGCCCAGATTCTGTCCGAAGCGCAAAAACTGGTCGAGGCCGGCGTGCGCGAAATCACCCTGCTCGGCCAGAACGTCAACGCCTGGCATGGTCTTGGTCCCGATGGTCGCGAATGGGGGCTCGGCGATCTTCTGCAGTGTCTTGGCGACATCGAGGGGTTGGCGCGGCTGCGCTACACCACCAGCCATCCACGCGACATGGATGACAGCCTGATCGAGGCGCATCGCTCCATGCCGAAGCTGATGCCCTATCTGCACCTGCCGGTGCAGGCGGGCTCCGACCGCATCCTCAAGGCGATGAACAGGCGGCATACGGCGGCCGAATATCTCGCCCTGATCGAGCGTATCCGCGCGGTGCAGCCCGACCTCGCTTTGTCGGGCGATTTCATCGTCGGCTTCCCCGGCGAGACCGACGAGGACTTCGAAGACACGATCCGGCTCATCGAGGCCGTGGGTTATGCACAGGCATTTTCGTTCAAATATTCCACCCGTCCGGGCACGCCCGGCGCCGAACTCGACGAACAGGTTCCAGAGGACGTCAAAGCCAAGCGTCTGGAAAGATTGCAGGCTTTGCTGATTTCCCAGCAACGCGCCTTCGCCGAATCCTGCGTCGGGCGCGAAATCGACCTGCTTCTGGAGAAGCCGGGCCGCATGCCCGGGCAACTCGTCGGTCGTTCGCCCTGGCTTCAGCCCGTGAATGTTGATGCAAAAGCATCGCAAATCGGTGACATTATCAAGGTGCGAATCATCAAGGCAGGATCCAACAGTCTGTTTGCCGAGATGATCGGGTAAGGACCGAAAACAGGAGCCTGAACCGCTTGAACGGACACGAACTGATCTCTTCATCATCGCGCCAGTCGAAAACAACTGCGACAGACGCCAATCACTTCGTGCTCACTTTCGAGAACAACCGGTTCGCGAGCGAACTCTTCGGGCAGTTCGACCAGAACCTGAAGCTCCTCGAGCAGCGGCTTCGGATCGAAGCGCATCCGCGCGGCAATTCCGTTGCGATCTCGGGCGACGTCGTCGCTACCAATCAGGCGCGTCGCGCCCTCGATTTCCTCTATGGACGGTTGCAGAGCGGCGGCTCGATCGATACGTCGGATGTGGAAGGCGCGATCCGGATGGCGGTCGCCGCCGATGATCAGCTACAATTGCCGACCATGGAGAAAAAAGCCAAATTGACGATGGCGCAGATTTCAACGCGCAAGAAGACGATCGTTGCCCGCACACCGACGCAGGATGCCTATATCCGCGCGCTGGAGCGTTCCGAACTCGTCTTCGGCGTCGGTCCGGCCGGTACCGGCAAGACCTACCTCGCGGTTGCCCATGCGGCCCAGCTGCTTGAGCGTGGCGCCGTCGACCGCATCGTGCTTTCCCGTCCGGCCGTTGAAGCCGGCGAGCGCCTCGGCTTCCTGCCGGGTGACATGAAGGAGAAGGTCGATCCCTATCTTCGGCCACTCTATGACGCGCTCTACGACATGATGCCGGGCGACAAGGTGGAGCGGGCCATCACGGCAGGCGTCATCGAAATCGCACCGCTCGCCTTCATGCGCGGTCGAACGCTTGGCAATGCCGCCGTCATCCTCGACGAGGCACAGAACACCACGTCGATGCAGATGAAGATGTTCCTGACCCGTCTTGGCGAAAATGGCCGGATGATCGTGACGGGTGACCCGAGCCAGGTCGACCTGCCGCGCGGCGTCAAGTCGGGTCTGGTCGAGGCCTTGCAGATTCTTCGCGGCGTCGAAGGCGTTTCGGAAATCCGTTTCAAGGACGTCGACGTCGTGCGCCATCCGATGGTGGCGCGCATCGTCAGGGCCTACGAGGCGCAGACGGCCGTGCACGACGAAAGCGAGCAGGGCGACCGCTGATTGGCGGTCGTTGCGATCATGACCGCATTGGATATCCAGATCAGTGTCGAAGAGGGCGATTGGCCCGACGAAGACACGCTTCTCGCCTTTTCGTTGCCGGTGCTTGAGGCAGCGGCGGCCTTCCTGTTGACGGAAGAGCGCCAGCCGTTTCCGAAGATGCAGCCCGAGCTGTCGCTGGTTTTCACCGACGACGCCTCCATTCGCACGATCAATGCCGAATGGCGCAGCCAGGACAAGCCGACCAACGTCCTGTCCTTCCCGGCCTTCCCGATTACACCAGGCAAGATGCCGGGACCGATGCTCGGCGACATCATCGTGGCACGCGAGACGCTGGAGCGCGAAGCTGCAGATCTCGAAAAGACCTTCGATGCGCATCTGACGCATCTTCTCGTGCATGGATTCCTGCATCTTTTCGGTTATGATCATATGGTAGATGATGAAGCCGAAAGAATGGAAAGCCTGGAGACTCGCATTTTAGCGCGTCTTGGCTTATCTGATCCCTACGGGGACCGATCCCCGGATTAACAGTTTGGACCAATGAGCGACTTTAAAACACAGCCCGTCGCAATGGCGACCGAGGAGGCCGATGCCTCCGGAGAGGCGGAGGCGGGCAGTAGTAGCACCGCCACTCGACAAGAGGGCACCAAATCCACTTCGTCCTTCTGGAGCCGTGCGGCGCGCATTTTGCGTGGCGCCAATCCTTCGAGCCTCCGCGAGGACCTTGCCGACGCACTGCTGACGGACGCCGACAGCAACACGGCATTTTCGCCCGAAGAGCGGGCGATGCTAAACAACATCCTGCGCTTCCGCGAAGTGCGCGTCGAGGACGTCATGGTTCCGCGCGCCGACATAGAGGCCGTCGACCAGAGCATCACCATCGGTGAACTGATGGTGATCTTCGAGGAGTCCGGCCGCTCGCGCATGCCGGTCTATAATGAAGGTCTCGACGATCCGCGCGGCATGGTGCACATCCGCGACCTGCTCGCCTATGTCACCAAGCAGGCCCGCAACCGCCGTCGCAACGGCAAGGCACAGACCGCTGCCGCGTCCGGTTCAGCCGAGAAGGCGCCGCGATCGCCCAAGGCGACCTTCGATCTGTCGCGTGTCGATCTCGGCAAGTCGCTGGAGGAGGCGGGCATCATCCGCCAGCTTCTGTTCGTGCCGCCGTCGATGCTCGCGTCGGACCTGATGCAGCGCATGCAGGCGGCCCGCATCCAGATGGCGCTCGTCATCGACGAATATGGCGGGACCGACGGTCTCGTTTCGCTCGAAGACATCGTCGAGATGGTCGTCGGCGACATCGAGGACGAGCATGACGATGACGAGGTCATGTTCGCCAAGACCTCCGAGGATATCTTCGTCGCCGATGCCCGCGTCGAGCTGGAGGAGATCGCCGAGGCGATCGGCTCCGATTTCGACGTGCGCGAACAACTCGAGGATGTCGATACGCTCGGCGGCCTGATCTTCGCCTCGCTCGGACGCATTCCGGTCCGGGGCGAGGTGGTGCAGGCGCTTCCCGGCTTCGAATTCCAGATCCTTGATGCCGATCCACGACGCGTCAAGCGCGTGCGCATCATGCGCAAGCGTCCGCCGGCCCGTCGCCGCGTGGTGCGCCCGGAGGGCGAACTGGCACAGGAACAGCTGCCCGCCAATCGCGGTAACGGCACCGAGCCGCAGCAAGCGTCGGCCAGCGAACAATAGCCCTGTTCACCAACTGCATTCCCAGCGAAGCTCTCGATCTCGATCTCGATCTTCGCCGGGAACGGTAACCGGTCATCGACCGGTGGCGTCCAATGTGTGCATCAAATTCGACGCCTGGTGCTGCAAAGGGGACAAGCAGCTACTTTTTTGGAACACTGCCGGCAACTGATTCGGTTGTTCTTCCCGCGCAGCGTCCGTGTTCTGCGGCCTGCGCCAACAGGAGGCTGCATGGAAAGACTGGCTGGCAGGATCATGCTTCTGTCGGGCGCGCCCCGGCTATTTCTGGCCTTTGTCGCGGGGCTCCTGGCTGTTCTGACACAACCGCCGTTCGGCATCTTTGCGGCCGCCTTCCTCTCCTTTCCGATCCTGGTCTGGCTGCTCGACGGAGCGACCGGTCACCCGGATGGCGGGTTGATCCGCCGGCTCTGGCCGGCGGTGTCCATCGGCTGGGCCTTCGGCTTCGGTTACTTCCTCGGAGGGCTCTGGTGGCTTGGGAACGTGCTGCTGGTGGAGGCGGACAGCTTCGCCTGGGCGCTGCCGCTCGCGGTCGTCGGGCTTCCGGCCTGCCTTGCCGTGTTCTACGCACTCGCAACCCTGATTGCCCGCATCCTGTGGTCGGATGGCGTGGGGAGGATCGCGGCATTGGCATTGGGCTTCGGTCTTGCCGAATGGTTGCGCTCCTTCATCTTCACCGGGTTTCCCTGGAACGCTATCGGCTATGCGGCGATGCCGATGCCGGTAATGATGCAGTCGGCCAGCGTCGTCAGCCTCGCGACCATCAACATGCTGGCGGTATTCGTCTTCGCGGCCCCGGCCCTTGCCGGGACGGGCAAGGGCGGCTGGATTGGTCTCAGCCTTGCCGTCGCGCTCTGTGCCGCACATATCGGCTTCGGATTTTATCGGCTTGCGCTGCCGGCGCCGGCCGGACCGGATCAGCCGTTGGCCGTTCGCCTCGTCCAGCCGGTGATCGATCAGGCCAAGAAGCTCGATGACAACGAGCGCGGCGCGATCTTCGAGGAACATCTCGCCTTGACCGCAGTACCCGCCGAAGGCGGCGCCAGGAAGCCCGACATCGTCGTCTGGCCGGAAACCTCGATCCCTTTCGTCCTCACAGACAGCCCCGATGCGCTCGCGCGCATTGCCGAAGTCCTCGACGACGAGCAGATCCTCATTGCCGGCGCGGTGCGCGCGGAAGATGCAGGAGCCGGCCTGCCGCCGCGCTATTACAATTCGATCTACGTCATCGACGGGCGTGGCCAGATCATCGGCGCCGCCGACAAGGTGCATCTTGTTCCCTTTGGTGAATACCTTCCGTTCGAAGATCTGCTGATGTCCTGGGGCTTGAGTTCGGTGGCTGCCGCCATGCCGGGCGGCTTCTCGGCCGCCAAGACTCGCTCCCTGTTGACCTTGCCGGGTGGTCGCACCTTTTACCCGCTCATCTGCTACGAGGCGATCTTCCCCGGCGAGATCGGCACGGACGCACGCGGCGTCGACGCACTGCTCAACATCACCAATGATGCGTGGTTCGGCGACACGCCAGGCCCGCGCCAGCACTTCCATCAGGCGCAGTTGCGTGCAGTGGAAACGGGAGTACCCCTTATCCGTGCAGCCAATAATGGTATATCAGCGATTGTTGATGCACGTGGGGTTTTAGTGGTAGGATTAGCGTACAATTATAGGGGAGTGGTCGACACAATTCTGCCGGGAAGGCTTCCTACGCCCACGAATGAGGTCATACGTAGCCGAATTTTCGGGTTGTGCGCAATCTTCCTCCTGCTGGTTGCAGTCTTCTCGCGTGTTAGTTTTAATATTAGGAAGAATTGACCTAAAACCCCTAAAATTGCATAGTGGTCCGCACCATCGGTTTCTGCTGTGGCGACTCTTTTGTCTTCACCGTTGCGGTTGCAGCGGTGGGCGGTGTCCCCCTGTCAGTCCGTGGATGATTGAAAACAGCGTGTTTAGGAACGCAGATATGATGGAAAACAAGAAGAAGCCGAACCCGATCGACATTCACGTCGGTAGCCGGATTCGTCTTCGCCGCACGATGCTTGGCATGAGCCAGGAAAAGCTGGGCGAAAGCCTGGGCATCACGTTTCAGCAGATCCAGAAGTATGAAAAAGGCACGAACCGCGTTGGTGCCAGCCGGTTGCAGAACATTTCCGGCATCCTGAATGTCCCTGTTTCCTTCTTCTTCGAAGACGCTCCCGGTGAAAACACCAGCGCTTCCGGCCTGGCCGAAGCCTCGAGCTCGAACTACGTCGTCGACTTCCTCTCCTCCTCGGAAGGGCTTCAGCTCAATCGTGCTTTCGTCAAGATCACCGATCCCAAGGTGCGTCGCAAGCTCGTCGATCTCGTCAAGGCGCTGGCTGCGGAAGCAGAGAGCGAATAGTCCCAAAACCCATCGGAATTGGAAAACAAAGCGGCCATTGGTGCCGCTTTTTTCTTGCCCGCCGTTTCCCTCTGATATTCGAAGTGATTGGCGCCGTTGTTGATATAAAGATATATTTATGTCGTTGTTCGCTTGTTTTTCGGGCGCAAAACCACTAACACGATGCCAGCGCTTATCTTCTTGAGGGGAATTCCCGCATGCGTTCAAACTACCTGTTCACGAGTGAATCCGTGGCCGAGGGCCATCCGGACAAAGTATGTGACCGTATCTCCGACGAGATCGTCGATCTGGTCTACCGTGAAGCTGCCAAGACCGGTGTCGATCCCTGGGGCGTACGCATTGCCTGCGAAACGCTGGCGACGACGAACCGCGTCGTGATCGCCGGCGAAGTCCGTCTGCCGCCGAGCCTTCTGAAGAAGGACAAGAACGGCAACGACGTCATCAACCCCTCGAAGTTCAAGTCCGCCGCGCGCAAGGCGATCCGCGACATCGGCTACGAGCAGGACGGTTTCCACTGGAAGACGGCGAAGATCGACGTTCTCCTCCACTTCCAGTCCGCACATATTGCTCAAGGCGTCGACAACGCGTCTGACAAGCAGGGCGAAGAAGGTGCAGGCGACCAGGGCATCATGTTCGGTTACGCCTGCCGCGAAACCTCTGAGCTGATGCCGGCGCCGCTCTATTATTCGCACCGCATCCTGCATCTGCTCGCTGCGGCCCGCAAGAAGGGCGACGGTGAAGTCGCCAAGCTTGGTCCTGATGCCAAGAGCCAGGTTACCGTCCGCTACGTCGACGGCAAGCCGGCGGAAGTCGTCTCGATCGTTCTGTCCACCCAGCATCTCGACGAGAGCTGGGATTCGGCCAAGGTTCGTGCGGTTGTCGAGCCCTATATCCGCGAAGCGCTCGACGATCTGAAGATCGCCGCCGATTGCACCTGGTACATCAACCCGACCGGCAAGTTCGTCATCGGCGGCCCGGATGGTGACGCCGGCTTGACCGGCCGCAAGATCATCGTCGACACCTACGGTGGTGCCGCTCCGCACGGCGGCGGCGCCTTCTCGGGCAAGGACACGACCAAGGTCGACCGTTCGGCTGCCTATGCAGCGCGCTACCTTGCCAAGAACGTCGTTGCTGCCGGTCTTTCCGACCGTTGCACGATCCAGCTGTCCTACGCCATCGGCGTTGCTCAGCCGCTCTCGGTCTATGTCGACCTGCACGGCACCGGCAAGGTCTCCGAGGACCAGGTGGAAGATGCGATCCGCAAGACGATGGACCTGTCGCCGACCGGCATCCGTCGCCACCTCGACCTCAACAAGCCGATCTACGCCAAGACCGCAGCCTATGGCCACTTTGGCCGCAAGGCCGGCCGTGACGGCTCGTTCTCCTGGGAGAAGCTTGATCTGGTCAAGCCGCTCAAGGAAGCCATCGGGGCTTGACGCTTCGACATTTGCCGGACACAGAACGTCCGGCCGCTAAAGCTGAAAGGCGGATGCCCCCGAAAGGGGTGTCCGCCTTACTCGTTGAAGGAAGTTTGTCATGACTGAACCGCGCCGCAGCCGCGCAACGGAAGCCTTCTTCGGACGCCGCAAGGGCAAGCCCTTGCGCGAGCGCCAGGCGGCCCATCTCGAAACGATCCTGCCGAGGTTGAAGCTCGATCTCGGTGCGGCCGCGCCGCGGGACATGAAGTCGCTCTTTCCCGAGCCGATCGATCGCATTCGGCTGGAGATCGGCTTCGGCGGCGGCGAGCATCTGATCCACCGCGCGGCCGAAGATCCCTCGACCGGTTTCATCGGTGTCGAGCCTTTCGTCAATTCCATGGCGAAGTTGATCGGGCAGATCGAGGAGAAGGGTGTCTCCAACATTCGTCTCTACAATGATGACGCTACGCAGGTGCTGGACTGGATGCCGGCGGCCTGTGTCGATCAGATCGACCTGCTCTATCCGGATCCATGGCCAAAGCGCAAACACTGGAAGCGGCGCTTCGTCTCAGCCGTCAATCTCGACCGCTTCGCCCGCGTGCTGAAGCCTGGCGGTCATTTCTGCTTTGCGTCCGATATCGATACCTACGTCAACTGGACGCTGCTGCATTGCCGCGACCACGCCGCCTTCGAATGGACGGCCGAAGAGGCGTCGGACTGGTTGACGCCGTTCGACGGCTGGCCGAGCACGCGCTACGAGGCCAAGGCACGCAGGGAAGGGCGGAGTTCCGCCTATCTGACGTTCCGCCGCGTTTCAGCGACGGTCCACCTCACAAATTATGCAGTAACCTGAAAGCGTCTGGTGCGCGTCAGATCTGACGCGCGGCGCTTTTGCATTCCCGTGGCGAAGGGTCGCCGCGGTCGACGGTCAGTGCAGGCTGACAGTCCGCAGTTCGTCCTCAGCCGCCTTGTAGAAGGTGCTGGAGCGATTGTCGGTCAGAAGGATCGGCGTGCCGTCCGCACCGAACAGGGCCCACAGATCGATGCCCGGTCCCATTTCCGGCGCTTCCGGGAAGCAACGGGAAACCTCTTCCGATCGCATCTTTCTGATATAGCCGACTTCGCCCTCGCCGAGATGTGCGAGGTCGTTCATGGACAATGACGAGGTGATGGCTTTCAGTCCCATGGTGGTACTCCGTGGTCGCCGGCCAGGGGAAAATCCCGCCGGTTATCCTACTCTGGGACTGAAATGTTAATTTTCTTTACCATACGCACCGGTTCCGGACGAACGAGATCGACCGAAAGCAGGCCGTTACGCAATTCGGCCCCGAGGACCTTCATGCCGTCGGCGAGCACAAATGTGCGCTGGAACTGCCGGGCGGCAATGCCGCGATGCAGGTATTCGCGATCACCGGTGTCGACCTGGCGGCCACGAATGACGAGCTGGTTCTCCTCGGTCGTAACATCGAGATCGTCTTCGGAGAAACCGGCGACTGCAAGGGTAATGCGCAAACGCTCCGGTGCGTCGACCGAATCGTCGCCGCGAATGCGTTCGATATTGTAGGGGGGGTACCCGTCATTTCCCTTGGCGATACGCTCGAGGGTTTTTTCCATCGTGTCGAAACCCAGCAGCAGTGGGCTCGTGAAAGGCGTAATTCGGCTCATTCCCAAGTCCTTGTAAGATCAAGCGACCATTAACCGGACCTGCCAAGCAGCATCCTTCCCTTAATATGGTAGCTGTGCGCAATGAGCGCAAGCCGCTTGCCTCCGGCGTGCACGCAAATCATAGTCCGCCAGCGAGAATCCCAAGGAGGAACACAAGCGTGCCTGCGCCGAGAAAAATAATCATAGACACTGATCCCGGGCAGGACGATGCCGCCGCCATCATGCTCGCTTTCGGGAGTCCGGAAGAGATCGACCTCCTGGGAATCACGACCGTTGCCGGCAATGTTCCCTTGGCAATGACGGCGCGCAATGCCCGCATCATCTGCGAATTGTGCAACAGGACGGACGTCAAGGTCTTCGCCGGCGCCGACCGGCCGATCGCCCGGCCGCTCGTCACTGCCGAGCACGTACACGGCAAGACCGGCCTCGACGGCCCTGATCTCGACGAGCCGACGATGGCGCTCGAAGCCCAGCATGGCGTCGACTTCATCATCGAGACGCTGCGGGCAGAGGCGGAAGGTACGGTGACGCTCTGCACGCTCGGACCGCTGACCAACGTCGCGCTTGCGCTGCAGAAGGCGCCTGACATCGCCCTGAGGGTGCGCGAACTTGTGATGATGGGCGGTGGTTTCTTCGAGGGAGGCAACATCACGCCGGCCGCCGAGTTCAACATCTATGTCGACCCGGAAGCGGCCGACGTCGTCTTCCGCTCGGGCATTCCGATCGTCATGATGCCGCTCGACGTCACCCATCGGGTGCTGACGCACAAGGCGCGCGTCGCAAAGATCCGCGAGATCGGCAGCGCGCCGGCAATCGCCATGGCTGAGATGCTGGAGTTCTTCGAGCGGTTCGACATCGAGAAATACGGCACCGACGGCGGCCCGCTGCACGACCCGACCGTCATCGCCTATCTCCTGCGGCCGGAGCTTTTCATCGGGCGCGACTGCAATGTCGAGATCGAGGTTCAGTCGCCGCTGACGACGGGCATGACCGTGGTCGACTGGTGGCAGGTGACGGGCCGCAAACACAATGCCAAGGTCATGCGCCACATCGACGATCAGGGTTTCTTCGATCTCCTGACGGAGCGGCTGGCGCGCATCTGATCGTTGTATGCCAGGACCACAAATGAAAACGGCGCCCCGAGAGGCGCCGTTTTTTTGTGTTTATGGACTGCCGATCAGAACTCTTCCCAATTGTCCTGGGCGAGCGCGTTGGCGCCGGAGGTCTGCGTTAACGCGCGCTGGGTCGACGGCGTGTAGCTGGCGCGTGCTGCGCTCGAGGCCGGACGGGCGTCGCGGGCAGGGGCCGCGGCGGGAGCGGGGCGCTCCGCCGTGCGCATGCGCTCGGCCGTGCCGCGCAGCATCTCCGCCGAACTCGGCTGAGCCGTCGTTCCCGAACGCTGTGCGACGCGGAAGCGGGCGACCAGCGTGCTCAGCGCACGGGCTTCTTCGTTCAGCGCCATGCCGGCGGCGGTGGTTTCTTCCACCATCGCGGCGTTCTGCTGGGTCACCTGGTCCATCTGGTTGACGGCCGAGTTGATCTCCTTGAGGCCGACGGCCTGCTCGGAGGCCGAACTCGAGATCTGGCGGATGAGGCCGTTGATCTGCACCACCTGGTCGGCGATCTTTTCGAGGGCGCCACCGGCGCGACCGACGAGATCGACGCCTTCGCGCACCTGGCCGGCCGAGGTGTTGATCAGCGTCTTGATCTCCTTGGCGGCGTTGGCGGAGCGCTGAGCGAGTTCGCGGACTTCCTGGGCGACGACGGCAAAGCCCTTGCCGGCATCGCCGGCGCGGGCTGCCTCAACGCCGGCGTTCAGCGCCAGCAGGTTGGTCTGGAAGGCGATTTCGTCGATGACGCCGATGATGCGGCTGACTTCGTGCGACGACTGCTCGATGCCCTTCATCGCGGCAATCGCCTTCTGCACGACTTCACCCGACTGCCCGGCATCGCTGCTCGCCACATCAACCGACTTGGCGGCGACCTTGGCGTTCTCGGCGCTGGCGTTGACCTGCGAAGTCAGCTCGTCGAGGGCTGCCGCCGTCTCTTCCAGGCTCGCTGCCTGCTGTTCGGTGCGGTGCGACAGGTCGTTGGCGGCACTGCTGATCTCGCTGGTGCCGTTGCCGATATTGACGACCGAGTGGTTGACGGTGCGGATCGTCTCTTCGAGGCTGTCCATCGTCGCGTTGAAGTCGCGCTTCAGCTGGGCATATTCACCGGGGAATTCGTCAGTGATGCGGAAGGCGAGATCGCCGGAGGACAGATGCGACAGACCCTTGCCGAGGCGGGCGACGATGTCGCGCTGAAGCGCACTCGATGAGGCCCGCTCGGTCTCGGAACGGCTGCGCTCATGCTCTGCCTGCTCGCGTTCATGGCGGGCTTCGCCCTCGAGGCGTTTGGTGTCGGCCAGCTGGTGGCGGAAGCCTTCGAGCGCCTTTGCGACCTGACCCGTCTCGTCGGAGCGGTCCTGGCCGGTGATCGAATTGCCGTAGTCGCCGTTGCTTAGGTTGCGGACGTCCTTGACGAGGCCTGCCAGCGGCTTCTGAACGAAACCACGGACAGCGAAGTAAAGGCCGAGCAGCACCGCGCCGAGGACGACGAGGCCGCCGACGATCATCATGTAGGTCTGGTCGCGGACCGGAGCGTTGATCGCCGAGCGCGGTACGTCGACGAGCACGATCCAGCTGGTGTTCACGCCGGATAGGGCAAAGGGATAGACGACGCGGTCGAACGGCTCGTTGCCGTCATAGGACAGGTTCTTGATGACGCCCGACGTGCCGGAGGCCAGTGCTTTCTTGACGATCTCGTTGCCTTCGCCGTCATAGTCCTTGAGCAGCAGGTCCGGGATCGGCGCCACCAGCCACTTGCCGGATTCAGAGAGCAGGTAGACGCGGCCGGTATCAAACGGCTTCAGCTTGGAAAGGCCGTCCGCCAGCGAAGCGAGCGAAATGTCGACACCGGAAACGCCGACCAGCTTGCCATTAGACATGACCGGGTAGGCGATCGAGCTCATCGCGGTCGGGACATCGGTGTCCTGCGCGGTGTAGGGCGGTGTGATCGCGCCCTTGCCGCTCTTTGCGGCAAGGCTGTACCACTCCGCAGCGTAGTCGGCGCGGAAGGTCGAGAACTGGATCTCGTTGTTGCGGTTCTTCGACCAATAGGGTGCGAAGATGCCTTCTTCGTTGGCGCCCAGCTCCTTGTTGTTGGCGATTTCCTCCTTGCGGCCGTCGAAGGCCTTCGGCTCCTCGGCGAACCAGCTGCCAAAGGCAAAGGGGTTCTGCTCGAGGTTGGCCCTGAGGACGTTGATCACGCCAGCGCGTTCCATCGATTTTTCTGCGTGGCTGCGGCCAAGAATGCCGGCCATCGAACGCGACGCGCTTGCGAGCTCGCCGATGCCGCCGGCGATATCGGAGGCAATGGCTTTTGCCTCGCCGCTTGCCTGATCGAGCACCAGCGTTTCGACGCGGTCCTGTGTCTGGGAGATGAGAACGAAGTTCGAGGCAAGCAACACGAGCGCAATCGTGCCGCCTGTCACCGCGATCAGCTTGGTCGCCAGCGATTTGGCTTGGAACTTGAACATGAAATCCTCACGTGCTGGGAGGTCCGCAGGCGAAAACCTGCGGCGAACGCATTTCACAATGTGGGTGAAACTCCATCATGGAGCGCCAGATGCCGACCGGCATTAAGGAGGCTGCCCGTCCCCTGGGGAACGGCTTTCTCATGGTCTTGAATAGACGAGCAAATCTTAAGATAGGCCCAACGCAACGGCTAATTCATGCCCTGCTCATGGAGAATCTGGACGCAAAGTTTTACCTCCGCGACAAAGACTGTCCGGATTGCGCAAAGGCGGGCGACGGGGGGATTTTCAACAAGGCCACCCGCTTGAGGTGGAGCTTTCAGTTCGGCAGCTTCGGGAAGGCGCGTCGCACCATACGGCTTTAACACAACGATCGCCAAGGCATGCCGCGACGAGAAAACTGGCGATGGGCTGCCTGCGCCGAAAGGCAGAGCTTGAAGTGCGATCAACGAGGGATCGCACTTCAAGCTCGAAGCGGCGAGGTCAGATGCGCGGCTCTACTTCCGAGGCGAGCGGGATCGATGGCTGTGCACCCCGCTTGAGGCAGGCTAGCGATCCGGCAACGGCGGCGCGGCGGAGCGCGTCGGGAAATGCGAGCTTCTCGTCGAGACTTGCGGCGAGATAGCCGCAGAACGTATCGCCGGCGCCGACGGTATCGACCGGATCGATCTTCAGGCCGCGGGCGCGATGGACCTCGCCCTCGTGCACGGCGACGACGCCTTCGGCACCCAGCGTGACGATAACCGTATGACCGGTTTCGGCATGCAGTTTCTTCATCGCCTCTTCCCGCTCGGCGCTTTCGATGCCGGTCTTGCCGGCCAGAAGTTCGAACTCCGTCTCGTTGGCGATGACGATATCGGCCAATCTGCCGAGACGTGCGGCCTCTGGGGTCAGGGGCGCGATGTTGATGACCGAGCGGATGCCCTTGCGCCGCGCCTCGCCGAGCGCCTTTTCCACCGACGCCGCCGGTATTTCCAGCTGCAGCATCAAGGTATCGCCGGCGTGCATGCCATCGACTGCGGCAACGGCGTCAGCTTCGTTGACGGTCGCGTTGGCGCTGGCAACGACGACGATGACATTCTCGCCGTCATCGCCGACGAGGATGTGGGCCGTCCCTGTCGGCTCGTCCACCGTTTTGGTGAGCGACAGATCGGCGCCAGCTTCCTTCAGCAGTTCGAGCGCACCATCGGCAAAGCTGTCCGAGCCGACGGCGCCGGCCATATGAACGATGGCGCCGGCGCGCCGGGCGGCCAGCGCCTGGTTGGCGCCCTTGCCGCCGGCGGCGGTCGAAAAACCCGATCCGGCAACGGTTTCACCCGGTTTGGGCAGGCGCGCGGTCGTGGCGATCAGGTCCATGTTGATAGACCCAAAAACAGTGATCATGTGAGGATGTCCCGTCGATTTGCTGATTTTGGCCGGAGAGTGCCCGAGACCGTCAGTCCTCGTCAACCACCCTGAGCCGCAATTGCCCGACGCGACCGTCGACGGCGTGGCGCGGTTCTTCCGGTCGCGTCGCACCTTCCGCCTCGAGTTCCAGCGCTTCGATCTTGGCGCCGCGGCGGGAAAGCTTGCCCGAGGAGATGAGTATCTCTTCGACATCCTTCTGGCTCATGGCGAAGTGGCCCTGCAGCTTGCGTACCCTTTCGTCGAGGCGTGTCAGGTCCTCCATCAGTCGCGCGACCTCGCCCTGGATGAGATGCGCCTGCTCGCGCATGCGGGCGTCCCGCAGGATCGACTGGATAACCTGGATCGACAGCAGCAGCAGCGATGGCGAGACGATGACGATGCGCTGCCGGTGCGCTTTCTGGACGATCGCTTCGAAGTGCTCGTGAATCTCGGCGAAGATCGATTCGGAGGGAACGAAGAGGAAAGCCGTCTCCTGCGTCTCGCCGGGGATCAGGTATTTGCTGGCGATATCGCGGACATGCACCTCCATGTCGCGGCGGAAGAGCTGCACCATCTGCTGGCGCCGCTCCGGGGCGGCCGCGTCGCGCATGCCGTTCCAGGCTTCGAGCGGAAACTTTGCGTCGATCACCAGCGGCGGCTGGTCGTTGGGCATGCGGATGGTGCAATCCGGGCGGGCACCGTTGGAAAGTGTCGTCTGGAAGGCAAAGGCCCCCATCGGCAGGCCGTCGGCGACGATCGTTTCCATGCGCGACTGGCCGAAGGCACCGCGCGTCTGCTTGTTCGTTAGGATGGCCTGCAGCCCGGCCATGTCCTTTGCCAGAGACTGGATGTTGTTCTGGGCGGTGTCGATCACCGCCAGGCGCTCCTGCAGTCGCCGCAGGTTTTCATGCGTCGCCTTGGTCTGTTCGCTGATCGAGGCGCCAATCCGATGTGTCATGCCGTCGATCCGCTGGCTCAGCGTCTGGTTCAACTCCGCCTGGCGGGTGCCGAAAACGTCGGCCATGGCCGCGATCCGGCCCTGCATTTCCGTCTGCGCTGCCAGAAGCATGGCCATCTGTTCATGGCGTTCGTCGTCACCCGCCCTGCGCCGCCGAGAAGCCGACATCAGCACGAGGCCGACTGCGAGCGCCGCCAGGATCATGCAGAGATAAGCGACGGTCACGGGTGTTGTGCCGATGAGAAAAACGGGCTGATCGAGCGAAATGGGCGCAGGTTCCATGCGGCGAGCCTAACAGATTCTCTTTTGAAGACTAGATCAAACCAAGAACATTCGCGTCGAGCGGTTAACGAGATCCGGGCATTGGCGCTGAGCACTTGGGAGTGCGCGCCAATTTTCTTGCACCGGCAAGGAAAGATCGGTTATGGGAGCAATATGACGATCAAGCCGCTAATCATTCTCCCCGATCCTGTCCTGCGTCAGGTCTCGACCCCGATCGAAACCATCGACGCCGACATCCGTCGCCTGGCCGACGACATGCTCGAGACCATGTATGATGCCCCGGGTATCGGGCTCGCCGCCATCCAGATCGGCGTGGCGAAGCGCATGTTGGTGCTCGACGTCTCCAAGGAAGGCGACGAGAAGACCCCGCACGTCTTCATCAATCCCGAGATTGTCGCTTCGTCCGACGACTTCTCGGTCTATGAGGAAGGCTGCCTTTCCATTCCGGATTATTATGCCGAAGTGGAGCGCCCGGCGGAGGTGACCGTCAAGCATCTCGATCGTGACGGCAAGGAACAGATCGTCAAGGCCGATGGCCTGCTTGCGACCTGCCTGCAGCACGAGATCGATCACCTGAACGGCGTACTGTTCATCGACCATATCTCCAAGCTCAAGCGCGACATGGTGATCCGCCGGTTCACCAAGGCCGCCAAGACCCGCGGCGCCAAGGCGATCTGATCCCCGAGCAAAGGGCGGCAGCAGCGCTTTGTCATTGAAGGGCTTGATTTGAGGCGCGTAAACCCGTTTGAAGGGGCCTGATTTCAAACGGTCGGAGTACGCGCCTTGTCGCTTCGCATCATCTTCATGGGAACACCGGAGTTTTCCGTGCCGACGCTGGCAGCCCTTGCGGGCGCCGGTCACCAGATCGTTGCCGTCTATACCCAACCGCCAAGGCCGGGCGGACGCCGGGGCCTCGATCTGCAGAAATCGCCGGTGCACCAGGCGGCAGAGCTGCTCGGCATTCCCGTGCTGACCCCCGTTAATTTCAAGGACGAGGCCGACCGACAGACGTTTCGCGAATTCGATGCGGATGTCGCCGTCGTCGTCGCCTATGGCCTGTTGCTGCCCGAGGCGATCCTCACCGGAACGCGGCTCGGCTGTTACAACGGCCACGCATCGCTGCTGCCGCGCTGGCGCGGTGCGGCTCCGATCCAGCGCGCCATCATGGCTGGCGACCATGAGACCGGCATGATGGTGATGAAGATGGACAAGGGGCTCGACACCGGCCCGGTCGCGCTCACCAAGACGGTGCAGATCGGCGAGGCGATGACATCAGGCGAGCTGCACGACAAGCTGATGCAGGTCGGCGCGACGCTGATGAAGGAGGCGATCGGCAAGCTCGAAGCCGACGATCTGCCACTAACCGCGCAACCCGAGGAAGGCGTCGTCTACGCCCAAAAAATCAGCAAGGCCGAGACCCGTATCGAATTTGCCAAGAGCGCGCGCGAAGTGCACGACCACATTCGCGGCCTGTCGCCCTTTCCCGGTGCCTGGTTCGAGCTTGAGATCGCCGGCAAGCCGGAGCGCGTTAAGGTTCTGAATTCTGAGCGTGTGGCGGCCGAAGGACCTGCAGGAACCATGCTCGACGACCACTTGACCATTGCCTGTGGCGAAGGGGCCGTTCGGCCGACGCGGCTGCAGCGGGCAGGCGGCAAGGCGCTTGGGCTTGCCGACTTCCTGCGCGGAACACCTGTTGCCGTCGGCACGAGGATCGGCTGATGCCGCGTTTTCGGCTGACCGTCGAATATGACGGCTCGAATTATGTCGGCTGGCAGCGGCAGGACAACGGCGCCTCCGTCCAGGGCGCCATCGAAAAGGCGATCCTGTCCCTGACCGGGGAAACCGTCTCGATCCGCGGTGCCGGGCGCACCGATTCCGGGGTCCATGCCGTCGGCCAGGTGGCGCATGCGGACCTCACGCGCCAGTGGAAGCCCCACACGCTGCGCAACGCCCTGAACGCCCATCTGGGCATGGCCGGCGAGGGCGTCTCGATCCTCGAGGCCGAGGAGGTCACAGACGCCTTCGATGCGCGGTTTTCGGCGCTGCGTCGCCACTACCTCTATCGCATCATCTGTCGGCCGTCGCGGCTGGCTCTGGAGGAGAAACGCGCCTGGTGGGTGACGAAGCCGCTCGATCACGAGGCGATGCACGAAGGCGCGCAGCGGCTCGTCGGTCATCACGACTTCACCACCTTCCGCTCCGTCCATTGTCAGGCGACGAGCCCGATGCGCACGCTCGATCGGCTGGACGTGACCCGCACCGGCAATCTGATCGAGATTCGCGCCACGGCCCAGAGCTTCCTGCACAATCAGATCCGCTCGTTTGCCGGCTCGCTGAAGCTGGTGGGCGAGGGCAAATGGACGCCGGACGACCTGCAGGCGGCGCTCGAAGCGCGCGATCGCAAGGCCTGCGGCCCGGTGGCGCCGCCCGACGGGCTCTATTTCATGCAGGTCGATTACTGAGAAAGAGACCGCCGCGCGGACGTCGAGGTTGGCGTACTGTTTGTCAGCTCGGGATCAGGCCGAAAAACCGCTGCAGCAATTCACCCAACATCATCGACGGCAGCAGGAAGAGTGCCGTCAGCGCCGTGGCCAGCAGGGTCTGGTTTCCGGTGATGATGCGCATCAGCCGGAAGAGCACACCAATGCTGACGAAGAGAAGCACCAGCCAGATCAGGCTCGTCAGCCCCTCGCTGCCGGGAATGACGAGGCGGATCGCGGCCGGCACCGCCATCGCGTAGGACAGCGGTACGGACAGCCAGTTGGTGGTGACGACGATCGGCACGACGGCGGCGGCAAAACCGAGTGGGCGCGCAAGCATGAAAATCAGCACGAGTGGCAGCAGCCAGCTGACGAGATCGACGACCAGAAGCTTGACGACGAAGCCGAAACCGACCGTAGTTCCCGACGGCATCGCCGAGAGGTAATAAAGCCGCCAGGACGCCCAGGTGACGGCGATCGCCGGCAGGCACCAGAGCATCGCCGCAAACGAGCGCCAGAGGCCGCTCTCGCTGAAATCGAGCCAGCGGAACCCTTCGCCATTGCCCTGGATCAGCAGCCAGAGCCCCTTGATATAGGCGAGAACCTCCTCAAGCAGCGGCATGGCCGAACCAGCTGGAGATGAAGGTTTCGTAGATTTGCGTCAGCGTTTCGAGGTCGGCGACGGCGACGCGCTCGTCGACCATGTGCATGGTCTGGCCGACAAGGCCGAATTCGACGACGGGGCAATAGTCTTTGATGAAGCGCGCGTCCGAAGTGCCGCCGGTGGTCGAAAGCTTCGGCTGCTTTCCGGTGACCGTTTCGACGGCGCCCGACAGCGATGAGATCAGCGCATTGTTGCGTGTCAGGAAGACATGGCTAGGCCGCTCGTTCCAGGTGATGTCGTATCGGACCGGATCGCGGCCTGGTCGCAATGCGCCGTCGGCCGCCGCGCGGTCGAGCCGGGCGATGATCTCTGCCATCAGGCTATCGGCGGTCCAGGTGTCGTTGAAGCGGATGTTGAAGGCGGCACTTGCCTTTGCCGGGATGACGTTGACGGCGCCGTTGCCGACGTCGATCGTCGTCACTTCCAGGTTCGACGGCTGGAAGTTTTCCGTGCCGGCGTCGAAGGGCGGGTCCATCAGCGCCTGGGTCAATTGCAGGATGCCACGCACCGGGCTGTCGGCGAGATGCGGATAGGCGGCATGGCCTTGAACGCCGTGGACGGTGATCCGGCCCGAAAGCGAGCCGCGCCGGCCGATCTTGATCATGTCGCCGAGCCGGTCCGGGTTGGTCGGTTCGCCGACAAGGCAGGCATCCCAGCGCTCGCCTTTGGCGGCCGCCCAGTCGAGAAGTTTCGTCGTGCCGTTGATCGCAGGTCCTTCCTCGTCGCCGGTGATGAGGAAGGAGACCGAGCCCTTCGGCAACCCATGCTTTTCGATATGGCGGGCGACGGCTGCGACGAAGCAGGCAATGCCGCCCTTCATGTCGACGGCGCCGCGGCCATACATTTCGCCGCCGGCGACGTCGGCCGAGAAGGGGCCGTGGGTCCATGCACTCTCATCGCCAACCGGCACCACATCGGTATGGCCGGCAAACATCAGGTGTGGGCCATCGCTGCCGAGCCGGGCATAGAGGTTCTCGATATCGGGCGTGCCCGCTTCTGTCGCTGTGACTCGGTCGACGGTAAAGCCGAGTGGCTTCAGCATCGCTTCGAGCGCGGAGAGCGCGCCGCCTTCGGCAGGGGTAACGGAGGGGCAACGGATGAGGGTGGCGAGATTGGCGATCGGATCGGTCGAGGTCATGTAGCGATATGCCGTCTGCGTGGCGCTTAGGCCAATGGGATTGAGCGTGCTGGTTTATCCGATCGTTGCGCGGCTGTCACGCAGGATGCAACGCGGCGCTGCACCGGGGGCGGAGGTGCAGCGCCGCAGCGTCAGCGGGCCGGATTGGATCCGGCCCGCCCGAAACGCATATGGGGCAGGGTTACCTCATTCTCCGGGTGCGAGATGAGGCGCTTCGATATGCGCTCCGGCGTGCTTCAAAGGCCGCTCGCCCGAAAGCTTGCGGATCAGCACGTAGAACACCGGGGTCATGAAGATCCCGAAGGCGGTGACGCCGATCATGCCGGCAAAGACCGCAACCCCCATGGCCGAGCGCATTTCCGCGCCGGCACCGGTGGAGATCACCAGGGGCACGACACCCATGATGAACGCCATCGATGTCATCAAGATCGGACGCAGCCGCAGCCGGCTGGCCTCGATCGCCGCCTGGACGGCGTTGCTGCCGGATAGTTCCAGTTCGCGTGCGAACTCGACGATCAGGATCGCGTTCTTGGCCGATAATCCGACGAGCACGATCAAGCCGATCTGGGTGAAGACGTTGTTGTCGCCTCCCGTCAGCCAGACGCCGGCGAGCGCGGCCATGATACCCATCGGCACGATCAGGATGATCGCGATCGGCAGCGTCAGGCTCTCATACTGGGCGGCAAGCACCAGATAGACCAAGAGCAGCGCCAGCGGGAAGACGAGCATGCCCGAATTGCCGGCAAGGATCTGCTGGTAGGTGAGGTCCGTCCACTCGAAGGCGATGCCCGGCGGCAGCGTTTCGGCTGCGATCTTCTCGATTGCCGCCTGGGCCTGGCCCGAGGAGAAGCCCGGTGCCGGTCCGCCGTTGATATCGGCCGACAGGAAGCCGTTGTAACGGATCGCCCGCTCGGCGCCGACCGCCTGCTCGACCTTCAAGAGCGCCGACAGCGGGATCATCTCGCCCGATTGCGACCGCACCTTCAGCTTGCCGATGTCGTCGGCATGGCTGCGGTAGTTGGCATCGGCCTGGACGCGGACGCTGTAGGTGCGGCCGAAAGCGTTGAAGTCGTTGACGTAGAGCGAACCCAGATAGATCTGCAGCGTCTCGAAGACATCGGTCACCTCGACGCCGAGCTGGCGCGCCTTGACGCGGTCGAGATCGGCATAGAGCTGCGGCACGTTGATCTGGAAGCTCGAATAGATGCCGGCCAGTTCCGGCGTCTGGTAGGCCTTGGCAAGGAACGCCTTGGTGGCCTCGTCGAGCGCCTGGTAGCCGAGGCCGTTCTTGTCCTCGATCTGCAGTTTGAAGCCGCCGGTGGTGCCGAGACCCTGGACGGGCGGCGGCGGGAACATGGCGATGAAGGCATCCTGGATCGCGCCGAATTCCTGGTTCAACTGCATGGCGATCGCCCCGCCCGAAAGTTCGGGCGTCGTGCGCTCCTCGAACGGCTTCAGCGCCACGAAGACGATGCCGGAGTTCGACGAGTTGGTGAAGCCGTTGATCGAGAGGCCCGGGAAGGCGATGGCGTTTTCGACGCCGGGATGCTTGAGCGCAATATCGCTCATGCGGCGGATCACGTCTTCCGAGCGGTCAAGGGTTGCTGCATCCGGCAGCTGGGCAAAACCGATCAGATACTGCTTGTCCTGGGCCGGCACGAAGCCGCCGGGAACGGCGCGGAAGAGCACGAAGGTAACGCCGAGCAGCAGGACATAGACGCCCATGATCAGCGACTTGCGCGTCAGGATGCGGCCGACGCCGCGGCCATAGGCTTCCGAGCTCCGACCGAAGAACCGATTGAAGCCACGGAAGAACCAGCCGAACACCTTGTCCATGGCACGGGTCAGCCAGTCCTTCGGCGCGTGGTGATCGCGAAGGAGCAGGGCTGCCAAGGCCGGGGAGAGCGTCAGCGAGTTGATAGCGGAGATCACCGTCGAGATCGCGATCGTCAGTGCGAACTGGCGATAGAACTGCCCGGTGAGGCCGGTGATGAAGGCGAGCGGCACGAAAACGGCGACGAGCACCAGCGCAATGGCGATGATCGGCCCCGATACTTCCTGCATCGCGCGGTAGGTCGCCTGGATTGGCGACAGGCCCTGCTCGATGTTGCGCTCGACGTTTTCGACCACGACGATGGCGTCGTCGACGACGATGCCGATCGCCAGCACCAGGCCGAACAGGCTGAGTGCGTTGATCGAGAAGCCGAAGACGTACATCACCGCGAAGGTACCGACGATCGAGACGGGAACGGCAACGAGCGGGATGATCGAGGCGCGCCAGGTCTGCAGGAAGACGATGACGACGATGACGACCAGCGCGATCGCTTCGAGCAGGGTATGGATGACCGACTCGATCGAGGCTCGCACGAACTGCGTCGTGTCGTAGACGATCTCGTAGTCGACGCCTTCGGGCATGGTCAGCTTCAGCTCGGCCATGGCCTTGTGGACGTTTTCCGAGATCTGGATCGCGTTCGAGCCCGGCGCCTGGAAGACGCCCATGCCGACGGCGGCCTTGTTGTCGAGCAGCGAGCGCAGCGAGTAGTCGGCAGCGCCCATTTCGACGCGCGCGACGTCGCCGAGGCGGGTCACTTCGCCGCCGGCGCCGGACTTGACGACGATGTCGGCAAAGTCCTCAGGCGTCTGCAGGCGGCCTTGCGCATTGACGGAAAGCTGCAGGTCGAGGCCCGGAACCGATGGCGAGGCACCGATAACGCCGGCAGCCGCCTGGACGTTCTGCGCCCGGATGGCGTTGGCGACGTCGCTTGCCGCAAGACCGCGCTCGGCCGCCTTCTGCGGGTCGATCCAGATGCGCATCGAATAGTCGCCGCCACCGAAGATCTGAACCTGGCCGACACCTTCGATGCGCGCCAGGCGATCCTTGACATTGAGCACGCCGTAATTGCGCAGGTAGTTGATGTCGTACTGACCGTTGGGCGACAGCAGATGCACCACGAGCGTCAGGTCCGGCGAACTCTTGACGGTGGTGACGCCGAGACGGCGCACTTCCTCAGGCAGGCGCGGTTCGGCCTGCGACACGCGGTTCTGGATCAACTGCTGGGCCTGGTCCGGGTCGGTGCCGAGTTCAAAGGTGACGGTCAGCGTCATCAGACCATCGGCCGTCGCCTGGCTTTGCATGTAGAGCATGCCTTCGACGCCGTTGATCTGTTCTTCGAGCGGGGTTGCCACCGTCTCGGCGATAACAGCTGGGTTGGCGCCTGGGTACTGCGCCCGCACGACGATTTGCGGCGGCACGACTTCGGGATATTCGGAGATCGGCAGGCCGGTCATGCCGAGCAGGCCGCCCACGAAGATCAGGACCGAAAGAACGCCCGCGAAGACCGGGCGGTCGACGAAAAAGCGTGAGAAATTCATTGACGTATCCCCCTTGGGACGAGTTCGGGCAAACCTCCGGCAATCGCGGCAAGAACACTCGCCACGCACCGGGATTTGCTAAGTGATGTCTGGGCGGCCGATCCCGCCTCGGCGCGTGCCGAAGCGGGTGCCGTCATGTCCTACTTGGTGGCGATCGACGCCGTCGTCTCTTCCACCTGCTGCGGTGCCACGAGCACGCCTGGGCGCACCCGCTGCAGGCCGTTGACGACGATGTTCTCGCCGGTCTTCAGGCCGCTTTCGACGATGCGCAACCCGTCGGAATTCGGGCCGAGCGTCACCTGGCGGTACTCGACCTTGTTGTCGGCGCCGACGACGAAGACGAACTTCTTGTCCTGGTCGGAGCCGATGGCGCGATCGCTGATGACAAGCTTTTCTTCCGGCTCGGGTTCGCCGATGCGAATGCGCACGAACTGGCCGGGGATCAACCGCCCGTCGGCATTTTCAAGTGCTGCGCGAACGCGGATCGTTCCGGTTGCCGCATCCACCTCGTTGTTGATGAGCTGGATATGGCCTGAGATCGGCGTGCCCTCGTCGGCAGCGGTGCCGATCTGCACCGGGATTCGCTCGATGGCGTTGCCGCCGGCCGAGGCCTGGAGCCGGGCAAGAGCCGTCGTGACAACCTCTTCGCTGGCGCTGAAGCTTGCATAAATCGGGTCGACCGAAACCAGCGTCGTCAGCACGGGCGAGGCGGAGCCGGCGGCCACGAGATTGCCGGCCGTCACTTCCAGCCGGCCTACGCGGCCGGAGATCGGTGCACGGACCTCCGTGTATTGGAGATCAAGCTCGGCCGTGCGCAACGCCGCCTTGGCGGAGCGCACGCTTGCCTGCGCCTCGTCGAAGGCGCTAAGGCGCTGGTCGACGCCACTCTGCGGGATCGCGCTTGTCGTGACGAGCTTTCGTCCGCGATCGAGTTCTGTCTTGGCGAGCGCGACGCGTGCTTCTGCTGCCGAGACTTGGGCTGCGGCCCGGTCGACGGCTGCCGCATAGGGCTCGGGGTCGATGGTCAGCAGCAGGTCGCCCTTCTTCACCAGGGCGCCCTCGCGGAAGTGGCTTTCAAGAATGGCGCCGCCGACGCGGGGACGGATCTCGACGCGCTCGATCGCTTCCAGCCGCCCGGAAAAGTCCTCCCAGGTGGTGATGCGGCGCGACTGGGCCTTGGCCACCGAAACCGGAACGGCCGGCGGCGGTGCCGCTGCCGTTTCGGTTGCGGCGTCCGCTTCGAAGTGCTGGGGCAGGCCGAGAAGAACGGCGGCTGCGCCGGCAGTGGACAATAGGATGCTCAGGCCGGCGCCCCAGAGGGCCCGGCGGGTCACTGTCGATGTCATTTTTCTCTCCTTGCCGGTTGGGAGCCGGCGCTTTACTGCTGTCGTCAACGAAGGGGAAGGCCCGCGGCCTTGTCGCCCTTTGCTAACGCATCGTCATTTCCGCCGGCTTTGCCCCTGCCTGTTGAAAGAAGCGGGAAAAGATGCCGGTAATCGTTTCTTCCTGGGCGGCCCAGGTTTCAGCGTTCACGGTATTTTGCGGTATCCACCCGGCCCGGCCGGGAAGAATTTGGGATTGAACGCTCACACCCGCCTGGCGCAGGCGGTCTGCATAGGCAGCGGTCTCGTCGCGCATCGGGCATTCCTCGCTGGTCAGGATCAGCGCGGGAACAAGGCCGGCCAGCCGCGTGCAGTGTGCCGGAGCGGCATAGGGATGCGTGAAGCCACCGCATTCACCGAGATACCGTTGCCAGCCCTCGGCGATCGACTGCACCGATGTCTCGGGACAGTATTTGCGAAACGATGCCGTCGCCAGGCACGGATCCAGCATCGGCGACAGCAGGATTTGCCCTTTGAGGTCGGTCAGGAACTGGTCGCGGGCCATCAGCGCCACGCCGGCGGCGATGTTGCCGCCCGCCTCTTCGCCGGCGATGAACAGCATCGACTTCTTGTGGGCGAACTGCGGGCAACGCGCCCTCATCGAGGACAGCATCGAATAGGTGACGTCGAGTGCCGCGGGAAACGGATTGAGACAGGCGGAGGAATATTCCGGCGAGATGACGATGGCGCCGGCCGCCGCAAGCGCCTTGGCCACACGCTCGCCGGCAGCGATCGAGCCGCCGACGAAGGAGCCGCCATGCAGATGCAGAACCACCGGCGGCGGATTGAGCAGCGTGTCGCCACTATAGACACGTGCCGGGCACGAGCCTTGGCCCGTCTGCATCGTCTCTAGTGTAAAGCGTTCACCCATCTCTCTTGCCTTTGCCACGGGGTCATCCCACATGAGGCGACAACCCGCCATGATGGGAGAATAACATTGTCTTCTGTCTGGAATAGTCAGTTCAATCCGACTACACTATTCATTATCTCGAACAATCACGGCTATTGAAAATGGACCAGCTTACGGCCATGCGCGCGTTTCTCCGCGTTGTCGAAACCGGCAATTTCACACGCGCTTCCGCTTCGCTCAATATGCCCAAGGCAACCGTCACCAATCTTATCCAGGGATTGGAAGCGCATCTGCGCACCAAGCTGCTCAACCGAACGACCCGCCGGGTTCTCGTCACGCCGGACGGCGCACTTTATTATGAACGCGCCGCTCGGCTCGTCACCGATCTCGATGAACTCGATGGCAGCCTGTCGAGCGCACAGACCCTGCCGAAGGGGCGCCTGCGCGTGGAGATGGCCAGCGCCATTGCCAACCTCATTGTTATCCCGGCGCTGCCGGAATTTCACAAGCGCTACCCTGACATCCAGATCGACCTCGGCGTCTCGGACCGAACGATCGACTACGTCGCCGAGAATGTCGACTGCGCCATTCGCGCCGGCACCCTGACCGACCAGTCGCTGATTGCCCGCCGTATCACCGACATGAGCTTCATCGCCTGCGCGGCACCCGATTACCTCGACCGCTGCTCGACGCCGCAACACCCGTCTGACCTTTCGAAGAATTGTTATGTCGTCGGCTATTTCCGTCCGCAGACCGGTCAGCAGATGCCGTTCTATTTCAAGCGCGGGGCGGAGGAGATCGAGGTTCACGGCCGTTATGCGGTGGCCGCCAACGAATCGACCACCTATCTTGCCGCCGCTCGGGCTGGTCTCGGTGTCATCCAGGCGCCACGCTTCATGGTGCGGGATGATCTGCAGACCGGCGCCATGCGACCGGTGCTCACGGACTGGCAGATCGACCCGATGCCGATCTATCTGGTCTATCCGCCCAACCGGCACTTGAGCAGCCGCCTGCGCGTTTTTGCCGATTGGGTGGTGAAAGTCATCGCTCAGTCGCAGCTCGACGGCGAATAGACCTATTTTCCCCGCTCGGCGTCGTACCGTTCACGCGCCGCATCGAGCGCACCGAAATGTGTCTCGGCCCAGCGATCGAGCACCAGCAGTGTTTCGCTGAGGGAGCGGCCGACCGGGCTCAAGCTGTATACCACATGCGGCGGCACCGTCTTCCTGTCCTCGCGGATGACGAGGCCGTTGCGTTCAAGCTCCTTCAGCGTCTGCGTCAGCATCTTCTGCGAGACATCGCCGAGGCGGCGCATCAGTGCGGCGTTGCGCATCGGCCCTTCCTCGAGTGCAGAAATGATCAGCATCGCCCATTTGCTGGCGATCAGCTCCAGAGCGTGACGCGACGAGCAGGTCGGGTCGAAGACATCGGGTATGGAGGCAGCGGGTGCTTTCGGCAGGTCTCTCGACATTTCCATAGTTACCAAAAGGTGCGTAATTGCTCTTCGGTGCCTATCCTACCAGATTGGTCTCCAGATGGAAATTTCGATGGAGACGGCAATGGCATGGATCATCCTGATAGCGGCGAGCCTGATTGAAATCATCATGGGCCTGGCGCTCAAATATGCGGAGGGCTGGACGAAACTGGTGCCGAGCGTCATCGGCATCGCAGCGGCACTCGGCAGCGTCTACCTCCTGACGATCGCCATGCGCGACCTTCCGGCCGGCACCGCATACGCTGCCTGGACCGGCATCGGCTCGGTCGGCATCACCGTGCTCGGCATCGTGCTGTTCGGCGATCCCGTCTCCTGGATGCGGATAACCTGCATCGCCATGATCATCGTCGCCGTCGCAGGCCTTCGTTTTCTTGAAGCCTGAGGCGGAAAGCGCCGGCAACCTTCCACGAAAAAAGCGCCGCGATCGGATCACGGCGCTTTCTGATTGGTTTTGGCGATGTGCCTGGATCGAGCTTAGCTCTGGCGGTTCTTGGCGTTGTTGCCCTTGGGCTTCGGCTTGAAACCGCTGTCCTTGCCGGCGTTCGGCTTGGCCTTCTTCTTGGTCCAAGCCTCGCGGTTCTCCGGTGGCTTGTCGTCGGTGTGGGCCGGGGCGGCGGCGTAGGCCGGCTTCTTGTCGAACTTGCGCTTCGGCTTGAAGTCGCCGTCGTTGCGTGCCGCGTCGTCGGAATAGGGGCGCTTCTTGGCGAAGGCCGGCTTGTCCTTGGAATAGGCGGGCTTGTCCTTGGAGAAGTTCGGCTTGTCTTTCGAGAAACTCGGCTTTTCCTGGCGCTGCTGCGACAGGTCCGGCGCGCCCGGAAGCGTCTTCACCCGGATGCCCTTTTCCAGCATGCCTTCCTTGCCGATCGACGACAGGAAGCGCTCGGCGCCGTCGGAGGTCATCTCGACGAAGGTTTCGTCCTGCTGCATGCGGATCGCGCCGATGTCGCGCTTGGTGAGCTTGCCGTGACGGCACAGCATCGGGATCAGCCAGCGCGGTTCGGCGCTCTGCTTGCGGCCGACCGAAAGCGAGAACCAGCTGCCATCGCTGAAATCGGCGCGCGGCGCGTCATAGTCTTCGCGCGGTGCGGATTTCTCGTCGCGGCGCGGCTTGGCGCGGCTGTCGCCGACGGCAACCTCGATCAGGTCTTCCGGGGCCGAGCGGCCCGAGCGGAACTGGCGCACGAAGGCGGCAGCCATCTGTTCGGCGCCATGAAGCTCGATCAGGGCGCGAACGATCTCTTCTTCGTCTTCGCGGATCGGCTCGGCAAAACTGGTATCGGCAAGCAGGCGCTCGTCGTCGCGGCGGCTGACCTCGTCGGCTGACGGCGGACGGGCCCAGTTGGCGGTGATGCGGGCGTTTTCGAGCAGGCGTTCGGCCTTGCGACGCTGGCTCACCGGCACGATCAGGGCGCTGACGCCCTTCTGGCCGGCGCGTCCGGTACGGCCGCTGCGGTGCAAAAGCGTGTCCGGGTTGGTCGGCAGGTCGGCGTGGATGACCAGCTCCAGGCCGGGCAGGTCGATGCCGCGGGCGGCAACATCGGTGGCGATGCAGACGCGGGCGCGACCGTCGCGCATGGCCTGCAGCGCGTGGGTGCGTTCGTTCTGGCTGAGCTCGCCCGAGAGCGCCACGACCGAGAAACCGCGATTGTTGAAGCGGGCGGTCAGATGGTTGACGGCTGCACGGGTCGAGCAGAACACGATGGCGTTCTTGGCTTCATAGTAGCGAAGCACGTTGATGATCGCGTTTTCGCGATCGTTCGAGGCCACGGTCAACGCGCGGTACTCGATGTCGACGTGCTGCTTCTGCTCCGAAGCGGTGCTGATGCGCACGGCGTCGCGCTGGTAGTTCTTGGCAAGCGTCGCGATCGAGCGCGGCACGGTTGCCGAAAACATCAGCGTGCGGCGATCGTCAGGGGATTCCTCGAGGATGAATTCGAGGTCTTCGCGGAAGCCGAGGTCGAGCATCTCATCGGCCTCGTCGAGCACGACGGCGCTGAGCGACGAGATGTCGAGCGAGTTGCGGCGGATGTGGTCGCAAAGGCGCCCAGGCGTGCCGACGACGATGTGGGCGCCGCGCTCCAGCGCACGCTTCTCGGTGCGCATGTCCATGCCCCCGACGCACGAAATGATCGTCGCGCCGGTCTGTTCATAGAGCCATTCGAGCTCGCGCTTGACCTGAAGCGCCAGTTCGCGCGTCGGTGCGATGACCAGCGCCAGCGGCGCGCCGGGCGCGCTGAAGCGACGCTCGTTGCCGAGCAGGGTCGGGGCCAGCGCCAGGCCGAAGGCGACGGTCTTGCCGGAGCCGGTCTGGGCCGATACCAGCGCATCCTTGCCCGCAAGCTCGGGATCGCGCATCGCCTTTTGAACCGGCGTCAACTCGTTGTAACCGCGTTTTGCCAACGCCTCGGCGATCGCAGGCGCGATCCCTTCGAATTCTGTCATCTCTCGTCTTTCGGATTTCGGTTTTCGCGCCGGTAAACGAACAAGACCTTGGATCAGGTCGTCATCAGGCGCCGATTGCCGCGGCCAGCATCTTGTCGCCGGCCTGTTCATGGCGCGCTACATACCCGTTCGGGCCGTAAATGTACAGTGCGCCGCTCAGGCGCCTGGTTCGTCGCCGCGCAGGCCGAATTCGTTCGGCCCGTTGACGCCCGGCCAGAGACAGAGTGCGATGAAAACGATGGGGCTGAGGACCGGGATGAACAGGCAAAGCGCCAGCGGTCCGGGATAACCGATGTCGTGCAATCGCTTGATGGCCAGCATGGCGATCGACAGGGTGGAAACGAGGCCGGAGACGATCAGCGCCAGCGTCCACAGTGCCAGCGCGGTGTCGTGGTTTTCGTTGGCGAACATCCGCGCGACGACAAAACCGCCGACCAGAAGCCAGAAGAGCCAGGACAGGAAAAAGGGCAGGCGGGTGATGCGACCGGAGGGGCTGAAGAACAGCCAGGTCATGTTCGGCTGCCGCCCCTCCGATGTCATCCGATCAATCTCGAAGCAGTTCGTTGATGCCGGTCTTGGAGCGGGTCTTCTCGTCGACGCGCTTGACGATGACGGCGCAATAGAGGTTCGGCGCCGGCTGGCCATTGCCCATGGTCGAGCCCGACGGCATCGATCCGGCGACGACGACCGAGTAGGGTGGCACTTCGCCATAGGTCACTTCGCCGGTGGCGCGGTCGACGATCTTCGTCGACTTGCCGATGAACACACCCATGCCGAGAACCGAGCCTTCGCGCACGATGCACCCTTCCACGACCTCGGAGCGGGCGCCGATGAAGCAGTTGTCCTCGATAATTGTCGGGCCGGCCTGCATCGGCTCCAGTACGCCGCCGATGCCGACGCCGCCGGAGAGATGCACGTGCTTGCCGATCTGGGCGCAGGAACCGACCGTTGCCCAGGTGTCGACCATCGTGCCTTCGCCGACATAGGCGCCAAGGTTGACGAAGGACGGCATCAGGATGGCATTCGGCGCGATATAGGCCGAACGGCGCACGACGCAGTTCGGCACGGCGCGGAAGCCGGCCTTCTCGAATTCATTGACGCTCCAGCCGTCGAACTTGGAGGCGACCTTGTCCCACCAGACGGATTCTCCCGGGCCGCCCCGCACGATCTCCATCGGGTTGAGACGGAAGGAGAGCAGGACGGCTTTCTTCAGCCATTGATTGACGGTCCAATTGCCGTCGGCGCCGCGCTCCGCCACCCGCACCTTGCCGCTGTCGAGCAGGTTCAGCGCCGTCTCCACGGCGTCGCGCACCGCGCCGCGCGTTCCGGTGTTTACGGAATCGCGGTCGTCAAAAGCGGTGTCGATCGTCTGCGACAGGGAGGCTAGGTCGTGGTTCGTCATCGGAATTCCTTAAAGTTCGGCGGTTATCCTGGCAAAGCTCTACTGCATAATTCCGCAAATCGGAATCGATTTAAGGACAAAATTAAGCAGCGACGCGATCTGCGGCGATGGGTGTTCATTGCCGGCTGAAGTGCGTGGTGCCCGAGGCCGTTCCGGAAAAGTTGAACCGCTTTTCGCGGCGACCGTTCCGCCAGGGCTTGGCAAGCTCGGACGACTCCGGCATCAGGGGCATTCATGACCGATGAAACAGGATAGGACGCGTCCGCCCGAGATGCCGATTGTCCGGAACGCGACGGGAAAGACGATAGCATGGCACGCATGAAGAAGCGCAATCTGCGCCGTAAGGATGGGGTTTGGGATCCGCTGGCCGACAGCTCGCAGAGCCGGCAACGGGCGCAGACCGTTCCGCTGACGCCGCAATCGGCCTCTCCCTCCTACCGCCTTGCCTATATCGACGACGATTTTCTCTGCCGCGAAGAACTGCGCCCGGTGCGGCTGCAGCTCGAACTGTTGAAGACAGAGATGATGCTGGAAGAGCACGGCATCAACTCGACCGTGGTGATGTTCGGCGGCGCCCGTATTCCCGAGCCCGGCGGTGACGCCTGGGCGGCCAAGAACGATACCCAGCGCAAGAATCTGGAGGCCGCTTCGGTCTATTATGACGAGGCGCGCAAGTTCGCGCAGATCGTCTCGGAGCATTCCGCCAAGCTGCACCACAAGGAGTATGTGGTCGTCACTGGTGGCGGGCCGGGCGTGATGGAGGCGGGCAACCGCGGCGCCGACGATGTCGGCGCGCCGTCGATCGGCCTCAACATCGTGCTGCCGCACGAGCAGGCGCCGAACCGCTTCGTGACACCGGAGCTGTCGTTCAACTTCCACTATTTCGCCATCCGCAAGATGCATTTCCTCTTGCGCGCCAAGGCGGTCACGGTGTTTCCGGGCGGCTTCGGCACGCTGGACGAACTGTTCGAAACCATGACGCTCATGCAGACGGGCCGTCTGGCGCTGGTTCCGCTCATTCTCTTCGGGGAAAAGTTCTGGCGCTCGATCGTCAACTTCGAGGCGCTTGCCGAATTCGGTACGATCGCGCCGAACGATATCGATCTGGTCCAGTTCGTCGAAACCGCCGACGAGGCCTGGGATATCATTTCGCGTTTCTACGAGACCGTCGATCCGAAATCGGTGCCGATGGCCAACGGACGACGCTAGAGAGCTTTTCTCGTTCGGGAACAAACAACGCCGCGTGCCATATCTGGCGCGCGGCGTTGTCGTATCGGGGGGGCTGAAATTCACGCCTCCCCCTTGCGATCGTGTCCGATGCCAGGGGGAGGCGCCACGCAGACGACACGCTCCACCGGGGGAGGGAGAGTGTCGTCATCCGGGTTGGATTTTCCTGGCTTAGACCTTCTTGCTGAAGTCGGCGGCATCGATGACGCCATCGCCATTCTTGTCGCGACGCTTGAACATTTTTTCGGAGGCACTTGCGACCTCGGCAGCGCTCAGGGAGCCGTTGCCGTCGGTGTCCACACGTTTGAAGGTCTTGGGCCGCATGCCGGGGACCATGGCCGGGCGTGCTTCCTTGAGATGGGCAAGCGCCGCATCGCGCTCCTTGCCGTCCTTGCTCTTGGCATCCTGCCAGGCCTTGCGGGCCTCGCGGAATGCCTCGCGCTTGGCCTTCATCTCGTCGGCGCTGATCTGGCCATCGCCATTGGTGTCGAACGTCTTGAAGTTCGTGGTCATGCGCGCCTGAAACTCGTCGAGCGAGACCTTGTTGTCGCTGTTGGTGTCCAGTCGCTTGATCATGCGCTCGGCGCGCTGTTCGGGCGTCATCTTGTCTCTGGCGGCAAAGGATGGCGCCGCCATTCCGGTGATGGCGACGGCAAGGGCGGTCACGCCAAGGACCAAGGTTCTGTTCCGCATCATGCTTCCTTTCGATCGGGTTATCCCTGAACGAATGATAGGCAGCTGAACGGCAGGCGCCAGTTAAACTTTGGTAATTTAAGTCTTTGGCGCGAAAGGGGTTTTTCCCTGTCCAAATTGTGTCAGAGGTCGGCGATCACGCGCCTGAGGAAGCCGGCGAGATCCTCGGTGACGTAGTCGATCTGCTCGTCCTCGTCGCCCGACTGCTCCCAGGATTCGGCGAACTCGTACTCGAAGTTGCGCGGCACCAAGAGCACCGTTTTCATGCCCAGCGTCTTGGGCACGAGCAGGTTGCGCGGCAGGTCCTCGAACATCGCCGCATTGCGGGTATCGACCCGGTGCAGGCTCATGAACTTGTCATAGGTTTCGCCCGCCGGCTTCGGCACGAAATCGGCAGCAACGATATCGAAGATATCGTTGAAGTGATCGAGGATCCCGAGCGCGCGAGCGGTCATTTCCGCATGTGCGACGCTGCCATTGGTGAAGATGAACTTGCGCCCCGGCAGCGCCTTGATCGCCTCGCCCAGCGTCGGATCCGGCGGCACGATGCTGTAGTCGATCGCGTGGGCCTTTTCGAGGAATTCGTTCGGGTCGATGCCGTGGTGGATCATCAGGCCTTTGAGCGTCGTGCCGTGATCGCGGTAGTAGTCCTTCTGCAGCTTCTTCGCATCCGCCGGCTCCAGCGACAAAAGCGCCGAAACATAGGCCGTCATGTTGCGGTCGATCTGCGAGAACAGATTGACATGGTGCGGATAGAGCGTGTTGTCCAGGTCGAAAACCCAGTCGGTGACATGGGAGAATTCGTCGTGGGTCGGCAGGCGATCGAGCTTTTTCATGACTGCCTTATGACATGGCGGTGATGGGCGGCAAACGACAAAATGCAAAGTCGCAGCCCGGTTGTCCTTCCGGCGAAAACATTTCCACTTTGAATTGACAAAACCGCATGGCATCTTTCGCTTGGGGGCGGTTCTTCACGCGGGACGGCAGATGCACATGTCGGACGAAGTGTTCTATCTGCTGTTTCTGTTCGGGTTTTACACAACGACCGTCGTCACCTATTTTGCTTTCGGCTATGGTCTGACCTGGTTCAACGCGCGCAATCCGGAGCGAAAGATCCAGAAGGGCCGCGGCTCCGACAGGCGCCGCAAGGCGGAGATCCGCCAGAGCCTTGCGTCGATGTTCAGCGCGTGCCTGCCGCTGACCATCGGTCTTTACGCTCAGCAGAAAGGCTGGGCGCCCGCGCCCTGGGCTCTGCGATGGTGGGCGGCGGTGCCGCTCTTCGTGCTTTGCATGTTCCTCTACGATACCTGGTTTTATTTCATGCATCGGCTGCTGCACACCCGATGGCTCTACCCGCTGCACGCCCTTCATCACAGGAGCGTGGCGCCGACGATCTGGAGCACCTATTCGGAGGATGTCGTCGACAATTTCCTTTTGCAGAGTTTTTCGGCCGTCATCGTTTTCGTCGTTCCGTTTCCGCCGGCAATCCTCATCGGGCACCGATTGTTCGAACATTTCAACGGCATGATCGGCCACTGCGGCTTTGAGTATTTCGCCGCGTCGACAGCGCGCTATCCGTCGCCCCTGTTGTGCACGACGTTCCATGACCAGCACCATTCCAGCTTCCGGTACAACTACGGAAACTACTTCTCCTTCTGGGATCGCCTGCTCGGCACGATCGCGCCGACCTACGACCAGAGCGTGAAGATTTTCGAAGAAGATGGCCCGCCGCTCACCCTCCGGCGGGCTGGCGAACTGGCGGACGTTCAGGAAAAGCCGGACTAATATCGACGCGTTGGGATAATTCGCCTTCGCTGTACGGAGTCCTTGGCAATCTTCGGACCGGCATGCTAGCTCGCAGCCATGGAAACCTGGGTCCTCATCACCGTCGCTGCGGCATTCCTTCAGAATGTCCGCTCCGCCATGCAGAAACACCTGAAGGGCGTCATGGGCACGACCGGCGCAACCTTCGTGCGCTTCGGGTTCGGCCTGCCTTTTGCTCTTCTGTATCTCTTCGTGCTCTGGCAGGTGGTGGGGCGTCCGTTGCCGGTGCCGAACGGCACCTTCTTCCTCTGGGCGGTGATCGGCGGGCTTGCGCAGATCGCCGCGACCTTCCTGCTCGTCCATCTCTTCTCCTTCCGCAACTTTGCGGTCGGCACCGCCTATTCGCGCACCGAGCCGGCCCAGGCCGCCCTCTTTGGTCTCATCTTCCTCGGAGAGCACGCGAGCCAGGGCACGCTGGTGGCGATCGCCATCTCCGTCGTCGGCGTCATGCTGATCTCGGTCGCGCGCACGACGCTGAGCCCCCGCTCGCTGGTCACGTCGGTCTTCAGCCGCACCGCCGGCATCGGTCTTCTTTCGGGGACGTTCTTCGGGCTTTCGGCCGTCGCCTATCGTTCGGCCTCGCTGGCGCTGGCGCCCAGCCTGCCGGCGCCCGATTACATGATGCAGGCGAGTTTCACCCTCGGCTTCGTTATTCTGCTGCAGACGGTGGTGATGCTGATCTGGATCGTGCTCCGCGAGCCGGGCGAGTTGAAGCTGATCGCCGCCGCATGGAAGCCCGCCTTCGTCGTCGGTTTCGTCGGTGCCTCCGCCTCCTTCGGGTGGTTCATGGCGATGACGCTGCAGCAGGCGGCGATCGTCAAGGTGGTGGCGCAGGTCGAGATGCTGTTCACATTCGCCTCGTCCTTCTTCATTTTCCGCGAATGGATAAACCGTCTCGAACTTCTCGGCTGCCTGCTGATCGTGCTCGGCGTGGTGACCCTCGTGCTCATCTAGGCCGGCGGGAAAAAATACACGCCCGAAAACCGGCGCCCGCCCAATCGCAGGCATGGTAGAAGGGCAGCATGTTGTTCGACCTTCCTTCTGATGAAACGCTCTACGATGCGCTGATCGCGCGCAGCACCGAATACGAGGGTGCCGCCTTCGTCTGCGTCAAGACGACCGGCATCTTCTGTCGGCTCTCCTGTCCCGCCCGCAAACCGAAGCGCGAGAACACCATTTTCGTCGGCTCGATCGGCACCTGCCTCGAGAGCGGCTTTCGCCCGTGCCAGCGCTGCAGGCCGCTTGAAAGCGTCGGCGCCAGGAATTCGTTGGTCGACGATCTCCTGCAGGCGCTGGAGGGAGCACCGGAGCGGCGCTGGACGGAGGATGACCTCGTCAGGCGCGGCTATGACCCGTCGACTGTCCGCCGCGCCTTCAAGCGCAATCTCGGCATAACCTTTCTCGACCTTGCCCGCCACCGGCGTCTGGGGCTTGCCGCAAGACAGCTTGCCGAGGGCGGCCGGGTCATCGATGCGCAGATCGATGCCGGATACTTGTCGCCGAGCGGCTTTCGCGCCGCCTTCGCCAAATTGCTCGGCGAGGCGCCGGCGACGGCGCAGGGGCGAGAACTCCTGTTTGCCGACCGCATCGACACGCCGCTCGGACCGCTGGTGGCGGTCGCGGACAGGACCCATCTGCATATCCTCGAATTTCATGACCGAAAGGCGCTGCCGAGCGAGCTTGAAAAGCTGAAGCGGCAGACCCGGTCCGCCGTCGTTCCCGGACGCACGGCGCCCATCGACCAGATGGAGGAGGAGCTGAAGGCCTATTTTTCGGGCGAGACCAAAGAATTCCGCACACCGCTGGCGCTCGGCGGCACGGCCTTCGAACGTGCTGTCTGGGCAAAGCTCATGAAAATTCCCCCCGGCGAAACACGTTCCTATGGTGACATCGCCCGCGAGGTCGCTACCATCCAGGCCGTGCGTGCCGTCGCCAAAGCCAATGGGTCCAATCAGATCGCCATCGTCATTCCCTGCCACCGCTGCATCGGCGCCGATGGCTCGCTGACGGGATACGGCGGCGGCTTGTGGCGCAAGCAATGGCTGCTCAGGCACGAGGGCAAGATGAAACCTGTGGGATTGTTTGCGGAGGACATGCAATGAACCAGACTGAAAAGGCCGCCGAATTCGCCGCTCTGCATCGCAAGGGCGATCCGGTGGTGCTCTACAACATCTGGGACGCCGGCAGCGCCAAGGCCGTGGTCGAGGCCGGAGCCAGGGCGCTTGCCACCGGAAGCTGGTCGATTGCCGCCGCCCATGGCTTCGGCGATGGCGAGAAGGTGCCGCTGGCGCTGTTGATCGATATCGCACGACTGATCGTCGTCTCGACGGAACTGCCGGTGACGGTCGATTTCGAGGGTGCCTATTCCGACGATCCGGCAACGGGGGCGGCCAATGTCTCGCGTCTGATCGACGCCGGCGCCATCGGCATCAATTTCGAGGATCAGGTGGTCGGCCAGTCGGGCGTGCATGCACTCGAGAAGCAGGCCGCGCGCATTCGCGCAATCCGCGAAATGGCGGACCGCCGCGGCGTATCTTTGTTCATCAATGCCCGCACCGACCTGTTCCTGCAGGCAAGCGATGCGGCCCAACATGCCGGCCTCGTCGATGAGGCAATTGCGCGCGGAAAGGCCTTTGCCGAAGCGGGCGCCAGCGGTTTCTTCGTGCCGTGGCTGGTCGACGCAGACCTGATCGCTAAGGTCTGCGCCGCCTCGAGCCTGCCGGTCAATGTGATGATGCGGCCAGGTGCGCCTGACCTGAAGACGCTGGCTGCAGCCGGCGTCGCCCGCGTCAGCTATGGGCCGTTCCCCTATCGGGCGATGATGGAAAAGTTGAAGCAGGAGGCTCAGGTCGTCTATCAGGCCTGAACCAGGGCCAAAACGAAACGGGACACAAGCCGAGGGCTGTGTCCCGTTTTTTCATACGTCGTGTCGAGCTGTCGATCAGGGAACGATCAGCGTGCCGGCGCCGCGCTCGGTGAAGATTTCGAGCAGCACCGAATGGGCCGTCTTGCCGTTGAGGATGACGACGCCCTGAACGCCGGCCTTGATCGCTTCGATGCAGGTCTCGACCTTGGGGATCATGCCGCCCGAGATGGTGCCGTCGGCGATCAGGGCGCGCGCCTGCGCCACCGACAGCTCCTTGATCAGCTTGCCGTCCTTGTCGAGCACGCCCGGAACGTCGGTCAGGAACAAGAGGCGTGTGGCGTTGAGCGCGCCGGCAATGGCGCCGGCAAAGGTGTCGGCGTTGATGTTGTAGGTGTGTCCGTCACGGCCGGGTGCGACCGGCGCGATTACCGGGATCATCTCCGAGCGGGCGAGCAGGTCGATCAGCGTGCGGTCGACTTCGACCACTTCACCGACGAAGCCGAGATCGAGCACGCGCTCGATGTTGCTGTCCGGGTCCTTTATGGTCTTGCGCGCCTTTTCGGCGAAGACCATGTTGCCGTCCTTGCCGCAAAGGCCGATCGCCCATTCGCCGGTCTGGTTGATCAGCGCGACGATTTCCTTGTTGATCGAGCCGGCGAGCACCATCTCGACGATCTCGACCGTCTTTTCGTCGGTGACGCGCAGGCCGCCTTCGAACTTCGATTCGATGCCCATCTTCGTCAGCATCGCGCCGATCTGCGGGCCGCCGCCGTGTACGACGATCGGGTTGACGCCCGACTGCTTCAACAGCGCGATGTCGCTGGCAAAGGCGCGGCCGAGTTCGGCATTGCCCATGGCGTGACCGCCATATTTGACGACGATCGTCTTGTTCTCGTAGCGCTGCATGTAGGGCAGGGCCTGCGTCAGCAGGCGTGCCTGGATTTCACTTTCATTGGCGGACATGGCGGACCCTCGAAAAATACCGGCTGCTGTGTAACGCAAGTTTCCGGCTGATGGAATGATCGACGAGCAACATAAAACAGCAATGACGATGCCCGCTGGCGGATGGCGATTTGTGCCCTATGTCCTGTCTCAACAATGCATCGGGTCGGGTAGGCAATGATCGACGAGGAAATTTCCGGACTGCTCGGCCGTGTTTCGCTCCGGGATCGCGCGGCCTTTGCCGAGCTTTACCGGCTGACCAGCCCGAAACTTTTCGCCATTTGCCTGCGTATCCTTAGAGATCGAAGTGAAGCGGAAGAAGCGCTGCAGGAAATCTACGTCAAAATATGGCAGCATGCCGACCGTTTTTCTCCAGGCCAGTCAACGCCGATGTCCTGGTTGGCGGCAATTGCGCGCAACCGCGCCATCGACCTGATCCGGGCGCGCAGACCCGTCGCCAACGCGATTGACGAAGCCTATGATTTGGCTGATCCTGCTGCCGATCCTGAAAAGACGGCAGTGGTGAAAGCGGAGGGCAGGCGGATCGATGCGTGCATGCAGGAGCTCGAGACCGATCGGGCCGATGCCGTGCGGCGTGCCTATGTCGAAGGCCTGAGTTATCAGGAACTGGCCGAAGTGTATGCTGTGCCGCTGAACACGATGCGAACCTGGTTGAGGCGCAGCCTGTTGAAGTTGAGAGAGTGCATGGAGCGATGACAGCGTCCACACCCGACAAAGGAGATTTCCGCCGCGACGAGGTAATCGCCGGGGAATATGTGCTGGGCGTGCTGTCCGCCGACGACCGCCGCAAGGTAGAGGCTCGTCTTGCCTCCGACCGCAACTTCGCCGCCATGGTCACGCGCTGGCAGAACAACCTGTCGACCTTCGACGAAGCCTATGACCCCGTGGCGCCGCCCGCACGCACCTTTGCCGCGATCGAGCGCAGGCTGTTCGAAACCGGGTCCCCTGCCGTGGCCCCGGTGCGTGCGGGTATATGGCAATCGCTGGCGCTCTGGCGTGGCCTGGCACTCGCCTCGCTGGCCGTCGCCGCGATGATGGGCGCCTCGCTGGCCGGTTTGTTTGCGCCGCCATCGGGCGGTCGGCCGCTTGTCGCGGAAATGGTCGGCAAGGGCATCTCTGTCGATCTCGTGGCCCGTTTCGATCGGGACACGGGCCACCTCCGGGTGACGCCCGTTGCCACGCGGCAGGCCGAAGAGAAATCGCTGGAGCTCTGGCTTATCAACGGCGACAACCCGGCCGTTTCGCTTGGCGTGCTGCCTCAGACGGGCGAGGGCGAAATCCTCATTGCCCCGGCGCTGCGCGAGAAGTTCTCGCGCGGCTCGGTCCTCGCCGTCAGCATCGAGCCGCTTGGCGGCTCGCCGACCGGTTCTGCCACCGGCCCGATCATCGCGCTCGGCAAGGCGCGCGACCTCTAGCTCCGCACGCGCTCTTCTTCTCGCGCCTGCGCCGCGTTCAGGGCGAGTTTTCGCCCGGTCGACCGACAATCTGAAAAATTCCTGAAACTCTTTTTCGAAGCCTTCCGTTGCTTGTCATGTTCCCGAGGAGGGAACGGCAGTTTCAACGGGGCGGCTTGTGTGTCGCCTCCCTGACAGGTTCAACAGGAAGGAAGTTTAAGATGTTCACCTCTGGGTTCCGTTCGTTCGCCACTATTGCTTTGCTGACGGCAAGCGCCGCAATCGCTCATGCCGAGAACCCGATGGTCGGTGGCGCGGCGATGTATGCGGACAAGAATATCGTCGAAAACGCCGTCAACTCGAAGGATCACACGACCCTGGTCGCAGCGGTCAAGGCCGCCGGACTGGTCGAAACCCTTGAGGGCAAGGGCCCGTTCACCGTCTTCGCGCCGACGAACGAGGCTTTCGACGCCCTGCCGGCCGGCACGGTCGACACGCTGCTGAAACCGGAAAACAAGGACAAGCTGACGACGGTCCTCACCTGCCATGTCGTCTCGGCCGATGCGATGTCCTCGGCAATCGCCAAGATGGTCAAGGACGATGGCGGCGAACATGACGTCAAGACGGTCGGCGGTTGTGTTCTGAAAGCCAAGGATGACGGCGGCAAGATCACGCTCACCGACGAGACCGGCGGTACGGCCACGGTCACCATCGCCGACGTCAAGCAGTCGAACGGCGTGATCCATGTGATCGACAAGGTTCTGCTGCCCAAGGGCTGAGGGCTCCCTTCCTCCGGATCGCCGCGGCAGTCATTCGCAGGTGATCCGTCGCCGGAAGTCTCATCCGTGGTTCCGGCGCTCCTGCCACCGATCGCTTGCGATCGGTGGCCTTTTCAACCCGGTGCCTTCACGGCGCTTTGATCGGTCTTGTTTTGCCGCGTGACCGGCCGGTGGTTATCTTCGAAGTCGGCAGCGTCAGGGGCATGAAAAGGAGGGTTCGATTGTGAACCGGCGGAACTTTCTGATCTTCGGCGGAACGCTGAGCGTGATCGCGATCGCGGCGGCCAAAGGGTTTCCGCACCCGGCGCGCGCGGCCTCAGGCGAAGCCTTCGCGGTCACCAGGACCGATGCCGAATGGCGCGCAATCCTGACGGACGAGCAGTACCGGATCCTGCGCCATGAGGACACCGAGCGGCCGTTTACCAGCGCGCTCAACAACGAGAAGCGCAAGGGCATCTTTCAATGCGCTGGCTGCGCGCTCCCGGTCTATTCGTCCGAAGCCAAGTATGACAGCGGCACCGGTTGGCCGAGTTTTTGGCAATCCCTACCCGGTGGCGTGGCAACGCGCGACGACAAGTCGCTGTTCATGACGCGCACGGAATGTCACTGCCATCGTTGCGGCGGGCATCTCGGCCACGTCTTCGACGATGGCCCGCCGCCGACCGGCAAGCGCCACTGTATCAACGGTTTCGCGCTGACATTCGTGCCGGCCAGCGCCTAGCGGGCTGTTCCTGCGGGCGACTGGCACCCGCAGGAAAGATCGCGTCAGAACGTGCCAGCTTGCGGCGAAGGCGTCTGGGCGTCGGAGAGAGCCGCCTGGAGCTTCTGCTCCTGCTCCGGAGACAGCGATGTTTTCAGCACGCGACCGCGCAGGCCCGAGAATTCCGCGAGTACCTTCTCCGGCTGTACCTTGCGCACCAGGACGAACAGCGCCGACGAATTGTTCGGAATGGTGTTGCCCAGCGATTTGATGAAGTCGTCATCGATGCCGTAGTCGGTCAGCGAGCCGGAGAGCGCGCCGGCGCCGGCGCCAAGCGCGCCGCCGATGGCAAAGCCGGCGAGCGGATTGAGGAACAGGAGCCCGACGAGCCCGCCCCAGATGGAGCCGGACAGGAGGCCGGATGTCGCCCCGATCGCGGTGAGGTTGAGGCTCTGCTTCAGGTGAATCTTGCCTTCGGCGTCGCGCACGACGACGACGGCATCCTCGAGGTCGATCAGATATTCCTTCTTGAGGCCGGCGAGCTTGACGAGAACCTTGTCGGCTTCGTCAGGCGTATCGAATCCCACAACGATCAAATCGGACATGTGTCTCTCCTATCCTTGGCGCCATCGCGCAAGGAAAAGCGCGACCGCAGGGCAGAGATAGAGCGGTTTGCATGTCAGGGTAGTGACGGAGATCAAAGACTTGTCGGGGCTTTGCGCTCTCAGCGCGAAAGTGCAAGCTCGATCGTCGCGCGAAGCTCGTCGATGCCTTCGCCCTTTTCCGACGAGGTGAAGAGGACCTCTGGAAATGCGGCGGGATGCTTCTTGATCTTCTCAAGCGTTTCGGCAACCAGCCGCGGCACGCCGGCGGCCTTGATCTTGTCCGTCTTGGTCAGGATGATCTGATAGGAGACGGCCGCCTTGTCGAGCAGCGACAGCACGTCCTCGTCGTTCTTCTTGATGCCGTGGCGGGAATCGATCAGCACGTAGACGCGCTTCAGCGTCGCCCGACCGCGCAGGTAGTCGAACACCAGCTTGGTCCACGCATCCACCTGTTCCTTCGGCGCCTGGGCATAGCCGTAGCCGGGCATGTCCACCAGCGCCATCGGCGGCAGGTCACCCGCTTCGCCGGAAAATCCGTCGGGCACGAAGTAGTTGAGTTCCTGGGTGCGTCCGGGGGTGTTGGACGTGCGCGCCAAGCCCTTCTGCCCGACCAGCGCATTGATCAGCGACGACTTGCCGACATTGGAGCGGCCGGCAAAGGCGATTTCGGTCGGGCCTTCCGGCGGCAGGAACTTCATCGCCGGGACGCCGCGAATGAAAATCCACGGCCGGCCGAACAGCGGCTTGTCGTCTTTTGTCTTTGTGTCGGCCATCGATGTCAGTTCCTTCGTCGAGATTGGACTTGGCTTCACGGTTTTGGCCGGCGATGTCAAGCTTTCGGCTTGCCGCCGCTATCGAACCGGCCGGATTTGCTCGCGCAGGAGCTCTATCGTCAGGTAAACAACGAGGGCCGAAAGGACGATCAGTCCGCCGACGATGGTGTTGGTGCGCGGAATCTCGCCGTGGATCACGGCGACCCAGAGCGGTGCCAGCACGGTCTCGAGCGTGCCGAGCAGAGCGGCAAGGGCGGCGGGAAGGAGCCGTGCGCCGGTGACGAACAGTGCAAGGCCAAGGCCGAAGTTGAGAGCGCCGAAGGCGACAAGGATGGCAAGCTCGCTCGTGGTGACGGCAAAACCGGAAGCCTGCGTCGCGGCAATCGTGCCGGCGACGATGGTGCCGAAACAGGCGGCCGGTGCCATGCGCACATGGGCGTAGCGGCGGGTGATCACAGTGGCCGAGGCAAAGGCGAAGGCAATCAAGAGCGCCAGCGCATCGCCGACCGGCGAGACGCCGCCACCAATCGAATCCGACACCATCACGACGACGCCGGCAATGACGGCGGCGATTGCCGCCCAGGTGGTGGTCGAAATCCGCTCGCGGAAGAGCAGCCAGCCGATGAGGGCTGCGATCAGCGGTACGCCGGCCTGGATGAGCACGATATTGGCGACCGTGGTATAGGCGAGCGCGAGAATGAAGCTGGTTGAGGCGATCGCAAAACAGCAGCCGACCGCTATGCCCGGCCATCCCATCTCGCGGAACAGCCGCGCCATGTTGGCGGCGCCATCGCGCACCAGCATGAAACCGATCAGGAACAGGGCCGCGAAGGTCGATCGCCAGAAGACGATCGTCCAGCCATCGGCGATGTCGAGGAACCGCGCCAGCGTGCCGCCGAAGCTCCAGACGATGGCCGAGCCAAGGACGAGCAGAACACCGCCTGTACGGCTGTGGAGAGGCGTCGTCGCTGGGCGGAGGGTCGACTGCGACATCGTCAGGATCCGGATGGCGATGGTCGGAGCATAAGGCGCGATGTGCAGGCGCGCTCGGGTATTCGCGACAAAGGCTCGTCGCAAACAGGGATAAAGACCAAAAGAAAAAGCCCCGGATCTTTCGATCCGGGGCCTTGCAAGCGCTCTGTCCGCCGGCGTCACTCCGCCGGCTTGGGTTTCTTCGTAAACAGGTTCTTCAGATTGTCGAACAGCTCGATCTTCACGCCCTGGCGCTTCATGATGATCGACTGCTGCAGCACCGAAAGCGTGTTGTTCCAGGCCCAGTAGATCACCAGACCGGCCGGGAAGGAGGCCAGCATGAAGGTGAAGACCACGGGCATCCAGGTGAACAGCATCGCCTGGGTCGGGTCCGGCGGTGTCGGGTTCATGCGCATCTGCACGAACATTGTGATGCCCATGATGATCGGCCAGACGCCGAGGTGCAGGAACGACGGCGCGTCGAACGGCAAGAGGCCGAAGAGGTTGAAGATCGTCGTTGGATCCGGCGCAGACAGGTCGTGGATCCAGCCGAAGAACGGTGCGTGACGCATCTCGATGGTGATGTAGATCACCTTGTAGAGCGCGAAGAACACCGGGATCTGGATGAGGATCGGCCAGCAGCCTGCGAGCGGATTGATCTTCTCGTCCTTGTAGAGCTGCATCATTGCCTGCTGCAGGCCCATGCGGTCGTCGCCGAACTTCTTCTTCAGCTCTTCCATCTTCGGCTGAACCTTCTTCATGTTCGCCATCGAAGAGTACTGCTTGTTGGCGAGCGGGAAGAACAGGAGCTTGACGACGATCGTCGTGATCAGGATGGCGATGCCGAAATTGCCGAACAGACGATAGAAGTAATCCATCATTTTGAACATCGGCTTGGTGATGAAGTAGAACCAGCCCCAGTCGATCAGCTTGTCGAAGTTCGGAATGGAATAGGCAGCTTCATAGTTGTCGACGACGGGAACTTCCTTGGCGCCGGCAAAAACGAGGTTCTTGAGTTCGGAGGACTGGCCCGGTGCGATGGTGATTGCGTCGCTCTTGTAGTCGCTCTGGTAGCGGGCGCGGCCGTCGGTGAAGTGCGAGAAACGGGTTTCGTAAGGTGTTGCCTGCGGCGGAACGACCGCGGCAGCCCAGTATTTGTCCGTGATCCCCAGCCAGCCGCCGGTCGCCTTGCCGGGCTCGATCGCCTTGTCGTCCTCGATCTTGGAATAGCCGACTTCCTGCAGCCCGTGCTCGCCGATAACGCCGATAAAGCCTTCATGCAGAACGTAGACGCTCGGTGTCGTCGGCTTGTTGAAGCGCGTCACACGGCCGTAGGACGACAGCGATACCGGTTCAGCCGTGTCGTTCTTGATGCTGTCGACCACCTGGAACATGTAGCGGTCGTCGATCGAGATCGTGCGGTTGAAGGTGATGCCCTTCTCGTTGGTGTAGGTGAGCGTCACCGGTGTCGCGGGGGTCAGCTTGTCGCCGCCCGAAAGCGTCCAGACGGTCTGCGGGCCGGGCACGCTGCCGCTTGCCGCATCGCCGACATAACCGATTTCGGTGAAGTAACCGTCGGTGGTCTCGGCCGGGCTGAACAGGGTGATGATCGGGCTCTGCTTGCTGACGGTCTCGTGGTAGGCCTTGAGCTTGAGATCGTCGAAGCGCGCGCCGGTCAGGTTGATGGAACCGGAAACCGCAGGCGTGTCGATCGCAACGCGGGCCGACTTGGCCAGCGCCTGGTCGCGGTTTTCGCCGGTTCCGGGAACTGTGCCGCCAGGCAGAGCCTGTCCGGTCGCGGGCTGTTGCGCCGTTGCACCCGGCTGCGATTGGGCCTGCTGAGCCTGTTGGGCCTGCAGCGCTTCCGCAGCGATGCGTTCCTTTTCAATCTTTGGATTGACGTAGAGGAACTGCCAGGCGACGAGGATCAGCACGGACAGGCCAATCGCCACGAAATAGTTGCGGTTTTTTTCCATCATTGTTTCCTGGAACCGGCCGGCGGCCGCTTCTGTTTCGGCTTGTTTTCGATGCGCTCGCCAAGCCCCCGGGTCAAGGCGTCGAAGGGGGCATTCAGGAGATCGCGTCGGGCGACAATCACATAGTCGTGTCCGGGTTTCATTGCAAACCCGGCGGAAAGCCGCACCGCCTCTTTCAGGCGTCGGCGCATCCGGTTTCGCTCGACGGCATTGCCGTGTTTCTTGGTGACGGTGAAGCCGACGCGGGCCTCGCCCTCCGGATCTTTGCGGTCGAGCACTTCGAGGAGAAACAGCGGGCCTCTACGGCTTTCTCCTGCCCGAACGGCCAAAAACTGCGGACGGCTTTTCAGCCGCCCGACAGTCGTTTTGTCTTTATCTGACGTCATGTGCCCGGACACTGGTTTCGGGCAACTTCGGCTTAAGCCGAAAGACGCTTGCGGCCACGAGCCCGGCGGGCTGCGAGGACCTTCTGGCCACCGGCGGTGGACATGCGTGCGCGGAAGCCGTGACGGCGCTTGCGAACAAGCTTGGACGGTTGGTAAGTACGCTTCATTTATTTAATACCGCGGTGTGCGGCCCTTCTTGGGTTTGCATGTAGCAAGGAGCGTTTACGTTCAGGACACAGCTCCGCCTGTCGGGCAGGCAGGCTTGGCCGGACGTGGGCGGCTTATAAAGGCAAATTTCCCGGAAAGTCAATCACGCGGGCCGGTCCGACAGGCAAAAGTGATCGAATCCCGGTGTCGGCGCGACCTCGATCTCGCGCGCATGCACCCCGACGCGCTATCTCAGGCTGGTAAACAGAGAGCTAACACGCCCTCCCTAGAATGCCTGCTGTCCACGATGATCTTTATTAACCATGGATGTTTTAGCGTGGCCGCGGTGCAATAGCCGCGACCTTCCGATAACCGGGCAAGTCTCGCGGTGTCGTGGAGGCAGGGATGAAAATACGTGGTAAGATCAATCTGATCGTTGGGGTCATGAGCCTCCTGGCGATCGCGGTGACCGGCATGTCACTGTTGGTCGTTTCTCAATACAACAGCCGGTTCCATCAGTATCAGAACGCCTCAGAGCGTGCCTTCAACGGCGAGCACCTCAATCGACTGGTCACCGGCGTCGTCATGGAAGCGCGCGGAATTTACGCAGCGCCGACCATCGAAAAGGCAAAGCCGTTTGCCGACGGCATTCTCAAAAACCTCGAAAAGATCGATGCGCTGTTTGCCGAGTGGCGCCCGCTGGTGCCGGCCGACAAGCTCGGCTCGTTCGATGCGCTGACCAAGCGCGCCGACGAATTCAAGGCGTTCCGCGTTGAAACAGCGCGTCTGAGCCAGGAAGTTTCGCCGAAGGCGGCCAACGAACAGGGCAACAACGACGCCAACCGCGCCAACCGCAAGGCCTTCCAGGCCGAGATCGACGCCGTCGTCGAGGCGAACCTCGCAACGCTCGAGATCGTCCAGGCCGACATCGCCTCGTTCGAGCGCTCGGTCATCGTCATCATTCTCGGCATTGCCGGGCTTGGGCTGGCCGTCGGTATCGGCACTGCCTTCTATATCGGCACGAACCATCTGAGCCGGCCGATCCTCGATCTGACGGGCAAGATGAAGCTTCTCGCCGGCGGCGACCTTTCCGCCGACGTGCCTTTTGCCGACCGCAAGGACGAAATCGGCGAGATGGCTGCGGCCGTACAGATCTTCAAGCAGAACGGCCTCGCCGTCCGCGATCTCAACGCCCAGGAAGCGGCGCTGCGCGAAAAGAGCGCCGACCTGCAGACGAGCATTGGCGTCGTCGTCTCGGCTGCCGCCGCCGGCGACTTCACCAAGCGGATCGGCAAGGATTACGAGAACGAAGATCTCAACCGCTTCGCCTCGAGCGTCAACGAACTCGTCGGCAGCGTCGATGCCGGCATCGCCGAAACGCGCCGCGTCATCGCCAGCCTTGCCGGCGGCGACCTGACCCAGAGCATGAACGGCCAGTTCCAGGGCGCCTTCGCCGAACTGCAGAAGAACGTCAACGAGACGCTGTCGACGCTGCAGAAGACGCTGCGCGAAGTGCGTGTCACCACGGACTCGATCAACGGCAACTCATCCGAGCTTCGCTCCGCTGCCGATGACCTGTCGAAGCGCACCGAGCAGCAGGCGGCAGCCCTTGAAGAGACGTCGGCCGCCCTCGACGAGATCACCGTGGCAGTGCGCAGTTCGACCGAGCGGGCGCAGGAAGCGACCGTGATGGTCAACGAAGCCAAGGAGAGCGCTGCCGAATCCGCTGCCGTCGTGCGCAATGCGGTCGAGGCGATGGGCCGCATCGAGCAGGCATCGAGCGAGATCGGCCAGATCACCAACGTCATCGACGAGATCGCCTTCCAGACCAACCTGCTGGCGCTGAATGCGGGCGTGGAAGCAGCGCGTGCCGGTGATGCCGGCAAGGGCTTTGCCGTCGTCGCCCAGGAAGTGCGCGAGCTTGCCCAGCGTGCGGCAAGTGCGGCCAAGGACATCAAGTCCCTGATCTCGAAGTCCGGCTCGGAAGTGGCAACCGGCGTCCGGCTGGTGCAGGAAACCGGCTCGGCGCTTGGCGAGATCGAAGAGCGCGTGCTCAAGATCAACGACCATATCCACTCGATCGCCACGGCCGCCCGCGAACAATCGACCGGCCTTGGCGAGGTCAGCACCGCCGTCAACCAGATGGACCAGGTCACCCAGCAGAACGCCGCCATGGTGGAAGAGGCCAATGCCGCGACCCACAAGCTGTCGGCGGAAGCCAACAACCTCGCGAGCCTGATCGCCTACTTCAAGCTCGATGGGACGCAAGCCGCCCGCACGATCGCACCGGCGCGGGAAACCAGCCGTCCGGTGGAATCGCCAGCGCGCCGAATGATGGGCAACGTCGCCCGCGCCTTCAGCGGCGGATCCTCGGCTGCCGTCGCCAGGGACAACTGGGAAGAGTTTTGATCGGCGCGGCGTAGTCGTCGCGCAATGAACTGAACAAGGACGCCCGCGGACGACTGACGTCTCCGCGGGCGTTTTTCGTGGATAAACGGCGATCAGGGTGCCGCCGCCGCCAGAACGGCTTTCGTCTCACGGCAACGTGAGTTGTCTTGCCGGCCCGTTCACGCTGACGTTTTGCGACGCGACCATTCGTTATTGGTCGCCGGCGCGGATTGCCGATACTGCAAGGACAGAGTTTTCCTAGAAACGAAATCACATGTACCGAAGCGCCACCAACAGAGCCGGGGATACCCCTCCAACGCCATCACAGGCGCTTGACGAGGGTTCGTCCGAAGACCGTGGCAGGATTGTGTGGCGACTGGTACTGCTGATGCTTCTCGTCGCCGGCGGTTTTGCCGCCTACGCGTTCGGTCTGCAGCGCTATTTGTCGCTGGGCGCACTCGTCCATCACCGCGAGGCGTTGCGTCTCTATGTCGAAGCCTATCCTGCCCAGGCGGCCGGTCTGTTTTTCCTCGTCTACATCGCGGTGGTCGTGTTTTCGATCCCGGCCGCTTCGGTCCTTACGATCTTTGCCGGCTTTCTCTTCGGCTGTGCCGGCGGCGGGCTCCTTGCCGTGGCCGCCGCGACGCTCGGCTCCTGCCTCCTGTTTGTGGCGGCCCGCAGCATGTTCGGCGATCTCTTGCGCCGACGAGCCGGGCCATTCCTCGCACGCTTTGCCGACGGGTTCTGCCGCAATGCGTTTGTCTACCTTCTCGTGCTGCGGCTGGCGCCGATCTTTCCCTTCTTCATCGTCAATATTGCGCCGGCGTTCTTCGAGGTGAGATTGCGGACGTTCGCCATGGCGACCTTGATCGGCATCGTACCCGCCACCTTCGCCTATGCCTGGCTCGGCGGCGGGCTCGACGAGGTGATCGCGCGCTCGGCCGCCGTCGGTCGAGAGCTGTCTCTGTCGGATTTTGCAACGCCGAAGCTGACCCTGGCGCTCGTGGCGCTTGCGCTCATTGCGGCATTGCCACTCGCCTTCAAGTGGGTATGGTCGCGCCGCAAGGCTGTTTGAAGGGCATGGGGCAGGGTGGCGAAGATCATCAAACCGGATATCTGCGTGATCGGTGGCGGTGCCGCCGGACTTTCCGTGGCGGCTGGTGCCGCCGCCTTCGGCGTTCCGGTGGTCCTGATCGAGCGGGGCCTGATGGGCGGCGATTGCCTGAACCACGGGTGCGTGCCGTCGAAGACGCTGATTGCCGCTGCCAGGCACGCCCAGGCGATCCGCACGGCCGGCCGGTTCGGCCTGACGGCAAGCGAGCCCGCGGTCGACTATGAACGCCTGCATGCCCGCATCCATGAGGTCATCGCCGGCATCGCCCCGCACGATAGCGTCGAGCGCTTCACCGATCTCGGTGTCGAAGTGCTGCAATCCTCCGCTCGGTTCGTCGATGAAAACACCGTGGCAGCCGGCGACCACCTCATCCGCGCCCGGCGGTTCGTGATCGCCACCGGCTCGTCGCCGGCGATCCCTGACATTCCCGGTCTCGACAACGTGCCGTTCCTGACCAACGAAACGCTGTTCGATCTGACTCGGCTGCCGGCTCATCTGCTCGTTGTCGGTGCAGGTCCGGTCGGCATCGAGATGGCACAGGCCTATCGCCGGCTCGGTGCCGAAGTGACCGTGATCGAAACCCGACGGGCGCTATCGGGTGCCGATCCGGAACTGGCCTCGATCGCGATTGCCGCCCTTCGCGCAGAGGGCGTGGTCCTGCACGAGGCAACGACGATCCTGGCGGTCGAGCAAGGTGGCGGGAAGGTCGTTCTGCGATGCAAGAATGGCACCGGCGCTTTCCTGGTCGAAGGCAGTGATCTCTTGATCGCCGCAGGCCGTCGGCCGAACCACGCATCGCTCGGCCTTTCGGCGGCCGGCATAGACCACAATGCGAAGGGCATCGAGGTCGGGTCGAACCTTCGCTCCAGCAATCGCCGCGTCTATGCCATCGGCGATGCTGCCGGCGGGCTGCAGTTCACCCATGTGGCGAGCTACCACGCACGGCTCGTGCTGCAGCAACTGCTGTTCCGGTTGCCGGCGCGGGAAGACCGGGCGATCGTGCCGAAGGTCACCTATAGCGATCCTGAGATCGCTGAGGTCGGATGGAGCGAGGCCGAGGCACGGGAAAAATTCGGTGCAGTCGAGGTCATCAGGGCCGACCTTGCCTTGAGTGACCGCGCCCGCACGGACGGGGTCGAAGCGGGCCTGATCAAGATCGTCGTCGGTAGCCGTGGACGCATCCTCGGCGTCGGGATTGCAGCGCCTAGCGCGGGAGAGTTGATCAACATGTGGTCGCTTGCCGTCGCCAATGGCATGACGCTCAAGCAGGTCCGCGGCTATGTCGCACCCTATCCAACCCTTTCCGAGATTGGAAAACAGGCGGTCATCTCCTATTATGCGCCCCTGGCGAAGAATGCTGTCGTGCGGTCCGCCATCAGGGCCTTGCGGGTTTTCGGCTGACGGACAGGGAATTTCGGAACGATGAGTGAAGAGGCGCAGCCGACGATGGGGAGGGAAGCGCCGCGGGCCGCCGCGGGCTTCTTCCGCGGGCTCTCGGGCAAGCTGCTGCTTTTGACGATCGTTTTCGTCATGCTGGCCGAAGTGCTGATCTTCGTGCCCTCGGTTGCGAACATGCGCATTCGCTGGCTGCAGGACCGGCTGAACACGGTTGCTGCCGCCGCCGTCGTCGTCGACGGCCTGCAGAATGTCGAGTTGCCGCGAAACGTCCAGGACGACACGCTGATGGCGACGGGCACCAAGGCAATCGTCATTCGCCGCAAGGACGCCTCGCGTATGATCGCCGCCGCCGACATGCCGTCCGAGATTGAAGGCGAATACGACACCGCCAATTTCACTGCCTTTGCGGCGATCCGCGATGCATTCGATACGCTGCTGTTCGGCGGTAACCGGGTGGTGCGGGTCTACGGACCACTCGGTGAAAGCGACGCGGTGATCGAACTGGTGATGGCTGACGCCAGCCTGCACAAGGCGATGCTGGTCTATTCCCGCAACGTCTTCTTCTTGTCGATCATCATCTCGCTGATCACCGCGACCCTGATCTTCCTTGCGATCAACCGGATGCTGATCGTGCCGATCCGCCGAATGACGGCGAGCATGCAGGAATTCTCCGACGATCCCTCCAATCCGGCGCGCGTGCTCGTTCCGCCGGAAGGGCGCGACGAACTGGCGGTCGCCGGCCAGCATCTGGCCAGCATGCAGCGTGAGCTGCAGAAGACGCTGAAGCAGCAGAAGAGCCTTGCCGAACTCGGCCTCGCCGTGTCGAAGATCAACCACGACATGCGCAATATCCTGTCGTCGGCGCAACTGATCTCCGACCGTCTCGCCGATGTCGACGATCCCGTCGTCAAGCGCTTCGCGCCGACGCTGCTGCGGGCGATCGATCGCGCCGTCGGCTATACCCGCGAAGTGCTCTCTTACGGCCGCACCACGGAGGCAGAGCCGCATCGCCGTTTCGTCGCGCTGAAGCCGTTGGTCTCGGATGTCGCCGAACTGCTTTCGATCGATCCGCAATCCGGTATCGAGTTCCAGATCCAGGTGCAGGACGACCTTGAGGTCGACGCAGACAGCGAGCAATTGTTCCGTGTGGTGCACAATATCTGCCGCAACGCCGTCCAGGCGCTGACGAATCACGAGGCGGAGGATGGTCGGCCGCGAATCGTCAGCGTTTCAGCGATGCGGATGGGCAGCGTCGTCACCATTTCCGTCGACGATACCGGCCCGGGCATGCCGCCAAAGGCGCGCGAAAACCTTTTTGCCGCTTTTCGCGGCTCGGCACGCTCCGGCGGCACCGGTCTCGGGCTGGCGATTGCCCGCGAATTGGTGCTCGCCCATGGCGGCACGATAGCCCTTGTGGAAAAGCCGACGCCCGGAACGCTTTTTCGCATCGAACTACCGGATCGTCCCGTTCCTCTCGATGCATTTCGCTCGAAAGCCCGGCACTGAAGGGGGTTGCGGGCGAGGGCGCGTGCCGATTTCGCGTTGAGAATCCACAGCTTCGGACCCTGTCGTCGTAAAAATGAATCTTTTTTGCCGAACGGCGCTTGCAATCCCCGAAAGGACTCTTTAGAGAACCGCTCACGCAAGCGGTTCGCCGCTTCGAGACGCACCCGTAGCTCAGCTGGATAGAGCACCAGACTACGAATCTGGGGGTCAGGAGTTCGAATCTCTTCGGGTGCGCCATTCTTCTCAATAACTTGGCAGTTCAAGTGATAGCGCCGCAAGGTGCGGTGGCGGCGCGTTTGCGCCCGGGGTTCTGCCAACATTCCATTCCGTCTACCTCTCCAAGCTAATCCACTTGAGCGTGATACGTCTTTCGGTCGGCGGGCAAAAACGCCTGTGACAATCCTATATATATTAGTATAATGTGATTTATAAAAGTCGATTGCGTCGCGCCTAAGCAAGGGGCGGGCGGATACGATCCGGAGGCGCTTGCAGCGACCGGAAAAGGGAAGCGACCTCACAATTTTTTGAAGTCGGCGTGTCAAAACCGCCGCGTGCGATTCCCATATAGAGGGTGACGCATCGCGGCTGCGTGAGTCTTCAGATCGGTATCGATTGGAAGAAAAAATCATGCAGCGGGTGGAGCGTTGCCGTATCCGTCGCATTGGTTTTGCCGTGCGACGGCGGAATGGAAAGGAGGTGCCCGATGTATCGTTACATGATGAAAGAGCTGCTGGTGATTGTTGCCGGGCTATCTGTCTGCGCTTTCGTGATCCTGTTCTTCCTGGCGAGCGCCGCGCACGGCGTCTGACGGGACTGCGGGCCTGACGCTCCTTGCGCTTGTGCGCGCTCATGCCTGGGGCTGGCCGAGCAGGTCGAGCGTCCGCCGATCCATTTCCCCCGCGAAGTAAAGCTTGAGTGCCTGGTTGAAGACGCTGCCGGCGGCCGAGGCCTTCGAAAACAGTGTCATCGACGAGCGAAACTTCATGTCGTCGGGGCTGGAGAAGATCTCGTGTGCCGAACGCCCGGTAATGCCGTTGACGGTCTCGGTGCAGTCGATCAGCCTTGCTCCGAGGATCGGGTGGGCAAGGTACGCGCGGGCCTCCGGAAGGTTCGCAATGGCATAGCGCTGGGCCATGGGCGAATGTCCGAGGCCGGCGAGCTGGGGGAAGACGAACCACATCCAATGGGTCTCCTTGCGGCCGCGCCGCAGCTCGTCGAGCGCCGCCGCGTAAACGCGGTCCTGGGCGTCGACGAATCGCTGCAGCGTGAAAGGGTCGGTCATGGTCCCTTCTTTCGCCCTGGCGCGTCTCAGTGCCCGCCAGGGCCATGTCAATTGCCGCCGGTCACGCCCATTGGCAGCCGCGGTGCGTCCTACCAGCGATGATGAACATGAACCTTGACCAAGCGCTCGTAAAGCGCAGCTATTGCGGCCCTGGTTTTCTCGTCGAAGGCAGGCAGCGCGCTTGCGGCCGCATTGGATTGCGCCTGCGCCTCATTGCGGGCTCCGGGGATGACGACGGAGACCGCCTCCTGCTCCAGGATCCAGCGCAGTGCGAACTGTGCCATCGGCACGCCTGCGGGCACCAGCGGGCGCAGCTGCTCGACCGCGTCCAGTGCCGCATCGAAAGGCACGCCGGCAAAGGTCTCGCCGACATCGAAGGCTTCGCCGTGGCGGTTGAAGTTGCGGTGATCGTCGGCGGCAAAGGCCGTGTCGCGGCCAATCTTGCCCGACAGTAGGCCGGAGGCGAGCGGCACGCGCACGATGACGCCGACATTCTTCTTTTTCGCTTCGCCGAAGAACAGGTCCTGCGGCCGCTGGCGGAAGATGTTGTAGATGATCTGGACGGTGGCGACACCCGGATATTCGATCGCCTTCAGCGCTTCCTCGACCTTCTCGACCGAGACGCCATAGTGGCGGATCTTGCCCTTGGTGATCAGCTGGTCAAGCGCGCCGAACAGATCCGGACGGTAGTAGACCTCCGTCGGCGGGCAGTGGAGCTGCACGAGATCCAGCGTCTCGACACCGAGATTGCTCAAGCTGCGGTCGATGAACGCCTCGATATTGGCGCCGGTGTAGCCTTCTGTCACGTGCGGGTTCAACCGGCGCCCTGCCTTGGTGGCGACGAACGGTTTTTCGCCGCCGCGCTCCTTCAGGACAGCGGCGATGATCTTTTCGGACCGGCCATCGCCATAGACATCGGCGGTGTCGACCAAGGTGACGCCGCTGTCGAGCGCTGCATTCAGCGCCCGCTTGCCGTCCGCCTCGCTGACGTCGCCCCAGGAACCACCGATCTGCCAGGCGCCGAAACCAATCTCGGAAATCGTCGCACCCGTCTTGCCCAGAACTCTCGTTTTCATGCTGATCATCTCCTTGGCGAAGCTGTTATCGGACTAAGTATTGTCGATTTTATCGGTTGTTTTTATGATGATTTGGCGGCCAAAGGGAAGCCGGTCAATCGTCGGTCGATATGACAGCACGGCCGCGGCTGAGATCCGTAACCATGGCAAGGATATCGTCTGCCTCATCCTTGCGCATGTCGACCGTCATCACCGGCCCCTTGTCGGTGAAGCTTTCGCCGACGAGCGTGACGTCGCGGGCAAGCAGCCGGGCCTTGATCAGTGCCAGGTCGGCAAAGTCGCAGGCGATGGTGGCGCGCACCGTCTCGATCATCTCGATCTTCTCGGCTGCCCGCAGACAGAGCGCGGCCGTGCCGCCATAGGCGCGGATCAGGCCGCCGCTCCCGAGCAAAACGCCGCCGAACCAACGGGTGACCACAACGACGACGCGGTCGAGCGACTGGCCGTCGATTGCCGCCAGGATCGGCTTTCCCGCGGTGCCGCTCGGCTCGCCGTCGTCGTTGAAGCGATAGGCCTGGCCGATGCGCCAGGCCCAGCAATTGTGGTTGGCGGTCGGGTCGGAATGCTCCGCGAGAAAAGCCTTTGCCGCCTGCTCGTCGGGCACGGGGGCGCAGATTGCCGCAAACCGGCTCTTCTTGATTTCCTGCGTCGAGGTTTCCGTGCGCTTGAGGGTGAACATCCGCTGCTTCCGTTTGGATAACGCTGATAACGGATTGTGCGGATTGGCGCCACCGTGGTTCGGCTTCAACCGGACGCGGGCATGCACATCAGCCTCACCAGCCCCCATTGCTGTGCTTGTCACAGGAATCCAGTCACGGCGCGTCTGCGCCGTGAGAAGATTCGGTTTGCGGTGTCGCGTTGAAAGGTTCTTTCGCGCTGCCGACGCGGCGCAGCTGGATCTCTGTGACAAGCACAGAGATGAGGAGCAGAGGGGAGGGCCATCGCCACCGGGTTGACCCCAGCCCCTTCATCGCCTCTCCCGCGTTCGGGAGAGGCAGTCTTGTCTCGTGGACCCGGTCTCGATCAGCCGATTGCCATCAGGCTGGCATTGCCGCCGGCAGCGGCCGTGTTGATCGAGGTGGAGACTTCTTCGAGCAGCCAGTTGAGGCAATAGGCGTCGGTGTTGCGACCGATCTCGTCGGTTGAGGCCGCCTGGACCAGGACCAGCGGACCCGGCAGGCCGGCAATCACCTTGCTGACCTGACGGACGCGCTCGCCGTCGCCTTCGACCAGTGCCCCGGCGAATGGACCATCGGCAGACCAGTCCTTCGACCAGGACAGCCGGGTGGAAACACTGGCCGGCAGGCCCTTCAGTGAAGACTGCAAGCCCGACGCCGCATCGATGACGACGGTGTTGCCGGTTGCAAGGGCTGCGCCGAGCTGGCGGTAGAGGCCGGTTTCGGTGGCCGGTACCAAAAGCACGCGACCGCGTGGATGAAGCGCATAGAGGTTGCGCTCGCCAACCGAGCCCGGAAGCTCGGAGATGAGGCCGAGCGCCGAGTTGCTGCCGGCGGTGCGGGCGGCTTCCGCTTCGTCCTTGGCACCCTTGCCGTCGAGCCACTTGGCAAAGTCGAGCAGCGCCGGATCGGTGTGCACGGAGCTGTGCTGCGGCGGCACCGGGGCGGTGGCGACGAGGCGGCCGAGATAGAGCGGGCCGCCGGCCTTCGGGCCGGTGCCGGAGAGGCCGCGGCCGCCGAAGGGCTGCACGCCGACGACAGCGCCGATGACGTTGCGGTTGACATAGAGATTGCCGGCCTTCACCCGCGACGTGACATGGGCAATCGTCTCGTCGAGGCGGGTATGCAGGCCGAAGGTCAGGCCGTAGCCCGTCGCGTTGATATCGTCGATCAACCGGTCGAGATCGTCGCGGCGGTAGCGGATGACGTGGAGAACCGGGCCGAAGACTTCGCGCTTGAGGTCGGAGAGCTTTTGAAGCTCGACGATCGTCGGCGGCACGAAGGTACCGAGTTCGGTACCGGACGCCAGGCCGATCTGCTCGACCTTGCGACCCATGCCGCGCATGGTCTCGATGTGTTTCTGGATGATCCCTTGCGCTTCCGCGGTGATGACAGGACCGACGTCGACGGAAAGCTTGTCCGTGCGGCCGATCTTCAGTTCGTGCAGCGCGCCCTTCAGCATCGCGAGAATACGGTCGGCGACATCTTCCTGCAGGCACAGCACCCGCAGGGCCGAGCAACGCTGGCCGGCACTGTCGAAGGCCGAGGCGATGACGTCGCCGACCACCTGTTCGGCGAGCGCCGAGCTGTCGACGATCATGGCGTTCTGGCCACCGGTTTCGGCGATCAGCGGGATCGGGCGGCCGGACGGCGACAGCCGGTCGGCAAGCTGCGCCTGGATCAGGCGTGCAACTTCGGTCGAGCCCGTGAACATGACGCCAGCGATTTCAGGGGCGGAAACCAGGGCTGCGCCGATGCGGCCGTCGCCGGGCAGGAGCTGGAGCGCATCGGCCGGAATGCCGGCTTCATGCAAGATGCGCACGCCTTCGGCGGCGATCAGCGGCGTTTCCTCGGCCGGCTTCGCCAGTACCGGGTTGCCGGCAACGAGGGCTGCCGCAACCTGGCCGGCAAAGATCGCCAGCGGGAAGTTCCAGGGGCTGATGCAGACGATCGGGCCGAGCGCCTTGTGGGCGGGGCCTAGCGTGCGGCGGGTCTGTTCGGCGTAGTAGCGCAGGAAGTCGATCGCTTCGCGCACTTCGGCAATAGCGTTCGGCAGCGACTTTCCGGCTTCGCGCACGATCAGGCCGAGCAGCGTCGGCATGCGGGCCTGCATGATGTCGGCAGCCCGCACGAGCATGGCCGCACGGTCTGCCGGCGAAACCGCCGACCAGCTGGAAGCGGCCTTCGCCGCAAGGCTTGCCGCCTGGCGGGCGTCGGCTTCCGACGTTTCGGTGACGGTGCCGACCACATCGCGGTGGTCGCCGGGGTTGAGGACCGGACGGCTCTCGCCTGCGGCAGGACCCGTCGCCAGCTGCGGCACGGCGCGCCATTCGATGGCGGCGCTTGCCTGCAGCGCCTCGGTCAGCGATGCGAGCGAGGTTTCGTTGGAAAGGTCGAGTCCGCTGGAGTTTGGACGGGCGTCGCCGAAGAGGCCGACGGGCAGGGCGATCTGCGCATGCGTCGCGCCGACGACCGGCATGGCGCGCACGATGTCGACGGGGTCAGTAACCAGCTCGTCGATGGAGACCTTGGGGTCGGCGATGCGGTTGACGAAGGAGGAGTTGGCGCCGTTTTCGAGCAGGCGGCGCACCAGATAGGCAAGCAGCGTCTCGTGCGTACCGACGGGCGCGTAGATGCGGCACGGCCGGTCGAGATTACCCTTGCCGACGACTTCGTCATAGAGCGGCTCGCCCATGCCGTGCAGGCACTGGAATTCATACTTGCCGACCTGGAAATCCTTGCCGGCCAGTTCGTAGATGGTGGCGAGCGACTGGGCGTTGTGGGTGGCGAACTGCGGGAAGATCACGTCGGTTGCCGCCAGCAGCTTGCGGGCGCAGGCGATGTAGGACACGTCGGTGTAGATCTTGCGGGTGTAGACTGGGAAGTCTTCCAGGCCGTCAAGCTGGGCGCGCTTGATCTCGGCGTCCCAATAGGCGCCCTTGACGAGGCGCACCATGACGCGGCGCTTGGCGCGGCGGGCGAGGTCGATGATGAACTCGAGCACGAAGGGGCAACGCTTGCCATAGGCCTGGACCACGAAGCCCATGCCGTCCCAGCCGCTAAGGTCCTTGTCGAGGCACAGCTCTTCCAAGAGGTCGAGCGAGAGCTCCAGCCGGTCTGCTTCCTCGGCGTCGATGTTGAGGCCGATGTCGTATTTCTTGGCGATGACGGCGAGCGCCTTCACCTTCGGCAACAGCTCGTCCATGACGCGGGCCGACTGCGCGCGCACGTAGCGCGGATGCAGCGCCGAAAGCTTGATCGAGATGCCGGGGCCTTCATAGATGCCGCGCCCGGCCGATGCCTTGCCTATGGCATGGATCGCCGTCTCGTAGTCCTTGTAGTAGCGCTCCGCGTCTTCGGCCGTGGTCGCGGCTTCGCCCAGCATGTCGTAGGAATAGCGGAAGCCCTTCTGCTCGAGCGCGCGCGAGCGGCGCAGCGCCTCGTCGATGGTTTCGCCGGTGACGAACTGCTCGCCCATCATGCGCATCGCCATGTCGACGCCGCGGCGGATCACCGGTTCGCCGCAACGGGCGATCAGGCGCGTCAGGGCTGCCGAAAGACTGCGGTCATTAACCGTCGACGTCAGCTTGCCGGTGACCACAAGACCCCAGGTCGCGGCGTTGACGAACAGCGAGCGGCCACCACCCAGGTGCGACTTCCAGTCGCCGTCGGCGATCTTGTCGCGGATCAGCGCGTCGCGCGTCGCCTTGTCGGGAATGCGCAGCAGCGCCTCGGCCAGGCACATCAGCGCCACGCCTTCCTGGCTCGACAGCGAGTATTCGTGCACCAGACCTTCGACGCCGGAACCCTTGTGCTTGGCGCGCAGCGCTTCGATCAGCTTGCGGGCCGTCCGTGCGGCCGCCTTCTGGGTCTCGACTGGCAGCGTCGCTGCCTCGACGAGCGCCGGCAGGGCTTCGGTTTCAGGACGGCGATAGGCGGCGGTGATCGCCTGGCGCAGCGTGCTCTGCGCGCGGATCGGCGGCGCGAAATCGGCAAAGGGTGCCGGGGCCTGATCGGCGGTTGGGCTGGATTTGTGAAGCTGGTTCTGGCTCATCGAACGCTGTCCTCTGGAAGGCGGTGACAAGGCGCAATGCGCCCTGGGTATCGTGGGCAGAAAATACGCGTCGTTTCGCCGAACATCCATCCGGCAAATTTCGTCATTCCCGGAATGTTTCACTATCGGCGCGTCCCCAAACCGATGGGAATACGGAATGTATGCTTGAGCGCCGGATGATCCGAAGTCTTATGCGGCCTTCCCGAAGTGCCGTTCACGCGCCATCAGACACTCGTCGTCACCGGGCATGCAGGTGCGACAGACGATCGGCCTGACAGCATAGACCTTGCAGGCGACATGCACGCCCAGCTTGCCGCCAAGAGCGGTGCACCGGTCGTCCTCGCAGCGCATGCCGCCGAGATCGGCCGCGACATACTCTTCCGGGATCAGGTCGAGTTCCTCGTCCGTCTCCATCGAAAACCGCGGCCAGTCGGAGGAGTAGGCGCAGCAGGCGCCGCAGCTCTGACAGTCGAGGATTTCGTCGGTGGCGTTGGTTTGGGTCATGGGCCAACCTAGCACGAAGGTCGGGCGGCCGGAATGCCTCTCACGCGAAGGCGGCGTCTCTGCGGGCGATTTCGTAGTCTTCCGTGTGAACGAGAACGCCATCCCTCGTCACCACGGCAATGCCGTAGGCGGCGGGTTCGTCGACCGAAAGCGAGGCATCGGGCGCATCGAACGGCATCGGTTGCTGATGCACAGGGCTCTTGAAAACGGAGAAGGGTATGCCGCGGCTTGAGCCACTGATCGTGCGATGCACGTGGCCGGCAAAGATATGGCGCACATTGCCGTGCTTCCTCGCCAGCGCATAGAATTCCACTTCGTTGACCAGGCGGATCATGTCCATGCCGGCAAAGCCGGTCGCATGTGGCGGATGATGCATGAAGATCAGCACCGGCCTGTCGCCGGCATTCGCCAATTGCCGGTCGAGCCAGGCAAGGCGCTTCTGGCATAGAAACCCAGCATGGCTTTTGGGGTAGTCGTAGGGCGGCGCAAACAGCGTGTCGAGCAAGATCGCCCGGCAGTCGCCAAAGTCGATCACCTGCTGCACGAAGCCATCGTCGTCCATCACAGCGTCGGTAAAGACATCCAGGAACACATCGCGCCGGTCGTGGTTGCCGACCATGATCGCCGCGGGCGGGCTCAATTGATCGACAAGGGTCTTCAATCGCTCGTAGGAAATGCGATCGGCGTGATGGGCGAGGTCGCCAGTGAAGATCACCCGATCGGCGTCGCCATGGTAGCGGTTCACATGTGCGATACCGTTGGCCAGTCGTTGATAGGGGTCGATACCGATGATGGTCGTGCCTTCTGGCACCATGTGCAGATCGGTAAAGATAATGAGCTTAGTCATCGCATTTCCAAGGGCGCGGGTGTCTTCCCGTCCAAGCTGTCGTGTGCCCGGTTGGCCGTCAAGCTGCATCTTTGGGCGGGATTTGCGGGTCGCTCGTCGGCGGCCGATGGCCGCGAGATGGAAAGCATGTGTTCGGCGTCTGGCCGAAGTATCGCGACGCGGACCCGCATTGTTCGCGCGTTTTCGTGGGCGAGGCAGGATTGCCGGGAGAGGCGCTCAAGAGCGCAGGGCCGATAGGTTTTGCAGGCCGACCCTTGCCGGTCGCCCCGCAAGGCATCACTTGATGCGGCTCGTCTTGTCGAGCATGGCCGTCTCGAAGTCGCTGGCGCCATCCAGTTCTGCGACCTTGCGCTCCGCATAGGCGTCCCCTTCGGCTGCGGCCTTGCGGAAGACGGCGCGGGCTGCGGGCAGATCCCTGGCAACACCTTCGCCGGTCTCCAGCATCAGGCCGAGGTTGACCATGGCGTCGACATTGCCGCGCTCGACGGCGAGACGATAGAAGCGCACGGCCTTGGCGTTGTCTTCCGGCACCAGCTTGCCTTCATCCAGAATGACGGCGAGGTTGAAGGCGGCGACGTCGTCACCGGCAAGTGTCGCCCGCTCGAACCATTCGATCGCAAGCCTGCCGTTTACCGCTGTGCCCATGCCGTCGCGATAGGCGACGCCGAGATTATAGGCGGCCAGGATGTTGCCGGCTGTAGCGGCTTTCTGGTTGAGGGCGAATTCGGTCCTGATGTCGCCCTGTTCGCCGACAAGCACCGCATAGTTGGTCATGGCCAGTGCATGGCCATGATCTGCCGCTTCGCCGAGAATATGTTGCGACTGGATCTTCTGCCCGGCCTTGTCGAGCACGCGCGCCAGCTGGAACTCGATGCGGGCACCGGCATGCTGGTTATAGGCCTCACGGCAGGCCGAAAGGGCGATGCCGATCTTCATATCTTCGGTGGCAACAGCCGGGTAGGCCTGATTGCGCTGCAGGTCGAAGATACTGCCCGCTTCACGGTCGCAGATGTCGGCGGCCGACAGATCGGCGGCACGCGCGGATGGCAGCGCGATCGCTGCCAATGCCACGAAGCTGACAATGGCGAGAAGCAATGCGTTGACGATGCGAATGCCTGTTTTGCGCTGGTTTTCCATGATGCTCTTCCGTCTCCTGATGCCAAGTTAGCGCGACGGGTTCCCACTGCCTGTTCCGGCGGGAACAGCCGGATTGTGGGGGCTCTGGCGAAATGACGGACACTGTCGAGCAGACCACAAGACGCCTGCGGCTTGTTTCCCCTGATATCGGGGATATCCTCTGGGAAAGTCTGACGTTCGAAGGCACGACCACGTCGAAAAGGAAGGTGGGCCATGAAGGACCGGGAGCCGATGCGGCAGGTGCTGGTGAAGAGACGCGTCGTGGTTGGCGGCCTGTTGCTGGCTGCCATGGGTGGCGGCGTCGCAACGACGATGGCGAGCCCCGTGATCGGCAAGGCGACGGAAATCCGCGGCGATGTTCGTCGCCGGCAGGCAGAGCAGGAAGACCCTCTGGCCGTCGGAGCGCAACTCTTCGACAACGACCATGTCCGCACCGAGGCCGAGAGTTTCGCCACTCTGGCGCTGGGCGCCGACACCCGCGTTCTGCTGGGCGCTGAGACCGATCTGCTGGTCGATCGTTTCATTGCCGGTCAAGGCGGGACACTGGAGCTTGGCACCGGGCGAATGGTGTTCGACCGCCCCGAGGGGCTGCCCAAGGTCGATGTTGCCGTCAGGACCGCCTTCGGCATGATCGGCGTGCGCGGCACCAAGTTCTTCTGCGGCCCGAGCAAGGTCGCCTTTGCCGTTTTCGTCGAGCATGGCAGCGTCGCGGTCGCGGCGGGTGGTGTCACGCAGATTGTCGCCGCCGGGCAGGGCGTCGAATTCAAACAGCGAGGAGACGCGCCGAGCGAGCCGGTCAATTGGGGACAGGCGCGCATCCGCGAAGCCTATGCCAGTGTCGGCCTCTAGGCGCGTCTCACATATCTCCGACGGAGCGCTTCACGGCGGCGCGCGGCGACACTGATCTCGCCCCGTCCTGAGACTGCTGCGGGGCTAAACCTGTTCAGGACCGGCCACCGTGAACAGCTCCATGGGGGCAAAGCCGCGGATCTCATGGCTGCCGAGTGAGCGAAGGTGCTGCTTGGTTTCGGCCGCGGCGGCGGGGCCGACGCAGATGGCCGTGCCCAGAAACTTGTTGGCCTCCTGCAGCCGCGCCGCCAGGTTGATTGCGTCGCCATGGGCGGTGTAGTCGAGCTTGCCGCCGGCGCCGACTTCGCCAACGACCGCCTGACCCGTCTCGATGCCGATGCGCGTGCGGCCGAAATCCCTCGTGGCAAACTGCGGTCGCCGGCGCATTTCCTCGGTCAGCGCATGGATCGCCTTGGCGCATTCGATCGCCTTGTCGACATGATCGTCGAGATCCTCCGGCGCGTTGAAGAAGGCGTGCACGGCATCGCCGACCACCTTGTCGACCATGCCGCCATACTGCGCCACCAGTCCGTTGACCTCGGTGAAATAGATGTCGAGCAAGGCGATGAGGTCGCGCGGCCCGAGCTTTTGCGACAGCGTCGAAAAGCTCTCGATGTCGGTGAAAAGCGCCGTCACCGCCCGTTCCTCGCCCGCAACGCGGGCAGCACCAGGATTGTCGATGTAGCGTGCGACGACGGATTGCGGCAGATATTGCGAGAATTTCTCCCGCGCTGTCGCCTCCGCCCGTCGGATATGGGCGAATTGCAGCGTGCTCGTCACCGCCAGCACCGCGGCAAGTGCTGCCGAAATGCTGACGGCATCCACCAGCCAACCGCTGGTTCGGTAGATGGCGGTCGTTGCCGCGACGACCACGGCAACCGCGATGATGCCGAGCGCTGCCGATGTCATCGGTCTGAGCCTTGCAGCGCCATAGGCGGCCGCAATTCCGGCGGCAAGCGAGAACAGGGCTTCGATCACGGGGAGCCGTGCGTCGCGCCGCGGAATGAAGCCGGTGGCGATGGCATTGGCGATATCGGCGTGGATCTGCACCGAGGGCTCAAGCGGCATCGAGGCGCTGGGCCTGAGGCCGCCGAGATTGGGCAGGCTGCTGCCGATGAAGACGAGTTTTCCCGAAAGCCGGTCTCTGCCTGCTTTCCTTGCCAGAATGTCGGCCGCGGAAATCGTCCGCGCGGCAATCCTCTCGGGATCGCTCGCCACGAAGCGCAGGCTACCGGTATCGTCCAGTGTCACCACTTGATGGTCGAGGCGTAGCCAGGCCGGGTCGCCGCCAAGGATCGGCGTTCCCACGCCGACCATCAGCCGGGTCGCTTCGATGCCGAGCGTTGGGTAGGCTTCCTCGCCAAGGACCGCGAACGCCTGCACTCTCCGGATGCGAGCGTCTTCGTCACCGACCAGAAACGATGCCGCGGCCGCCTTGGCATTGTCCATGAAGGCGGGACAAGAGGTCTCGGCGCCATCGAGGAACCAGAGTTCGGGTGCTGCGAAGGGACGGCTCAGCGCCAGTGGCGGAACGGGGCGAGGGCGCTCCTGCAGCGTGTCGGCGATGAGAAAACCGAGGACGACGGGGACCCTCGAAAGCGCTTGCGAAAGCGACGCGTTGCCCGGCAGGTCTGCCGCACAATCGGAACTGAAGACGAAGTCGACGGCGACGACACTGGCGCCGGCCTCGGTCAATGCGGACAGAAGCTCGGCCGTTGCCGCCCTGTCCCAATCCCCGCCCGGCCTGCTTTGATAGGCTGCGCGGTCGATGTCGACGACGACGATGTCAGGCGACTGCGGTGAGGGCACCCATTGGGTGAGGCTGTCGAAGAACAGTTCCCGCTGCGTTTCGAACACCGGTTCCGCGTAGAAATAGAGCGCCAGCGCGACGATCAGGCTCGTCAGGATCCCGCCGGCCAGCGGTGTGAAGCGAAAGTGCCGGCGAGATTGTATGGTCATGTCGCCTAATCCTCTTCTGGGTCGGCGATGCTCAAGAGCTTGCCGACCTTGCAGGCGATGATGCCATCCATCCGCTTGATCGCGCCGCTTTCCTCGAGCCACAGGATGGCGCGGTTGACCTTCGGGCGGCTGGCGCCGAGCACGCCGGCGATATCCGTCTGGCTCATGGTCAGCCTGAGGTTGGCGCTTTCGGGAAGTTCGTTGCCGTGGATCTGACGGAGCGTCGCCAGGAAGAACCGGGCAACACGGGCGTTCAGATCGTAGAGCGCGATGGTTTCCAGCCGCTCTGTGGTGTCGCGCAATTGCGCGCAGAGGAAGCGGATGACGGACTCGGCCGCCGCCGGCCGGGTGGTGACCATGTCGAGAAACGCCTTCTTGCCGATCACATAGCCTTCGGCAGCCGTCTGCGCCGTGGCATCGGCCGAGCGCGTCTGGCCGTCGAGCACCGCCATCTCGCCGAAGATCGCTCCGGCTTCGTGCTGGCGCAGCATCAGTTCGCGCCCCTGCGGCGTGATCAGCGAGAGCTTGATGCGGCCCGATACGACCACGATCATATAGTTGCCTTCGTCGCCGCGCTGGAAGATCACCGTGCCCGCCGGCCACTTGCGATAGGTGGCGATCTCGGCAAGATCCTCGATGGACTTCTTGTCGAACCCTTCGAAGATCGCGAATGAGCGCCAGAAGGCCGGGCTCCTGTTGATTTCGTTCATGAGATGCCCCCGAGCGGCGTCCCCTGCCGCGCCTGAAATTCTTCGCCCACACGACCCTTCCTTGCAACAGAAAAGAACGTTCCGGGCCTGACCAGTGTCCCTGGCGACGAAAAGGACTGCACAGATCGCCGTGCGACGCAAATGTCGGTTGACGATAATTCCCGGCTGTCTCTAGGTTGTGAACGATCTGTCGCCGGTCGCGCGGCTAGATGAATTTGAAAATGCTGATACTTCTGCTGCCAACACTCGTTTCTCACAGGAGCCTCGCATGTCTCAGAATGTCGTCGTCCTCATCGGGCGCATTCTTCTTTCGATCATGTTCATCACCGCCGGTTTCGGCAAACTGACAGATCCCGCCGGCACTGCCGGAATGATCGCGAATGCAGGCTGGCCTGCGCCGACAGTGCTCGCCTATCTCGCCGGTATCTTCGAATTGGTTGCGGGTCTCGCCGTTCTTGTCGGCTTCCAGACCAAAATCGCGGCTTACCTGCTGGCGGCGTTCACGCTTGTGACCGCATTCGTCTTCCACAGCGGCGCCATCAACATCCCGACCTTCTCGCCGGAAGCAAACGGCCTGCTGACCGTCTTCAATGGCCTGATGATGATGAAGAACATCTCGGTCGCCGGTGGCTTCCTGGTCCTTGCCGCCTTCGGCCCGGGCGCACTGTCGATCGACGCACGCCGCGCCTGAGACATTCAGGACTTCAAACGAAAAACCCGCCGGTTCCGCCGGCGGGTTTTTTCGTTCGTCTTGCGACGTCACGGATAGATCACGCCCTTGCGCAGGATGACATTGCCATAGAGCCGCGGCTCGCTGGTCTGCACCACCGTGTGGGCTGCCTGCACCCGCGGATAGAATTCAGGCCCCAGCAGGGGAACGACGGTTCGCCTGGGCTCATGCCTGCCGCAGCAATCGATGATCTCCTGGTGCACAGGGTCGAGCGCGTCCCGATCCTGTTTGACCGTAGCGCGGAAGATCGCTGCCGGTACGAAATCGTCGATCGGCATGACGCTCAAAATGGCGTCGAGCACCGGGATCAGCCCATGGCCGTCGAGCCGAACCAGCCGGCGGGCGTGTTCCTGGCCGGGATAGTTGCCGTCGACGAGCGCGATCTCGTCGCCGTGGCCCATGGCCCGGAGTGTCGCGAGCAATTCGGGGCTGAGGATCGGGTCTATGCCTTTCAGCATCAGCTGAGCTCCTTGAAGAGGACGTTGGTGTCGAGCAGGTAGCGGGAGAACAAGGGCAGGCTCGCGCCACCGATGGCGCGCGCGTGGCTGCCGACCACGCCTTCCACCAGTTCGGGAATTGTCACGCCCTGGAGATCGAGGTCGTAGAGTGCTTTGCGTGTCGCCGTCAGCAGCCGGGCGCGCACCCATGGGGGGAAACCGCCATCGATGACGACGGCGGAGAAGTCGATGATCGAGGCGGCGGAGACCACGGCCTGGGCAAGGGCGGCGGCACTGTCGTCGATCCAGATGTCGAGCGGCTCACCAAAGTCGATCCAGTCGTCGGCCGAATACCACAAGGGCTTGGGGTCGATGCCGCGCTCGCGCAAAAGGTTCTCGAGCACGAACACCGAGGCGATTTTCAGGAGCTGGATGGTCTTGCCGTCCTTGCCGGAGACCGGCAGCGGGCCGACCGCGCCGGCGGTGCCTGTCCGGCCGGAAAACAGCGCGGAATTGATGACGATACCGCCGCCGATGAACGAGCCGATGTAGAAATAGACGAAGTCGGGATAGCTGGCGCCGACGCCGAAGGCGAGTTCGGCGCCGCAGGCGCTGGTTCCGTCGTTCTGCAGAAACACCGGATGGCGGGTGCGCTGCGCCACGATCGCCTGCAGGTCGATATCGCGCCAACGGTTCATTTGTTCCCGCGGTGCGCCCACTTCCTCGGCCCAGTTCCAGAGCTCGAAAGGGGTGGCGATGCCGATGCCGGCGATACGCTTGCGCTCGGCAGGGCTCAGTTGCTGTTCGAGTTTTTCGATCCCGCTGATGATGAAGTCAACGAGATCGCCGGGCAGGGGATAGGCGTGGATCTGGTGTAGGTGCAGGCGGATGTTGCCGACGAAATCCATCAGCACCAGGTCCGCACTTCGCCGCCCGATCTTCACGCCGAAGGAAAACACCGCATCCGGGTTGAGCCGCATCGGCGTCGAAGGCTGGCCGACGCGCCCGCGCACCGGCTCGCCGCGCACGAGCAGGCCATCGCTTTCGAGCGCGCGCATGATGACGGAAACGGTCTGGGCCGAAAGGCCGGAGCGCCGGGCGATATCCGCCTTCGAGAGCCCGCCATGACGGCGCACCAGCGACATCACCAGCCGTTCGTTATAGGCGCGCACGCGTGTCTGGTTCGCCCCGCCGCTCGGGTCGATGACCTCAGGTTGCATCGCTCCCCTGTCGGGGCCGTCCGTCAATGACATGCCACCGTCTCCTCCCGTCGGCATCCGTGCCCGCTTGGTGCGGGTCTGTTGTTTCCCCTCCGGGCGACCCTGTCAATTTGCGAAATGCCCAGGATTGCGACGGAGTGCCGTTATCCAGAGAATGCCATATCGAAATAATAATTCAATTTGATTTATTTATTGACACCCCCGGAATTTAATGTTTGTTTTTGATCCGGAAGCGCGTGTTGCAGCGGAGGAGAATGCTGTGACGGCGAGGCCTGGGCCGGTACGCCGGCCGTGTTTTTCATCCTTGGGAGGATTGCATGAAGAAGACTGTTCTTTCCGCCGCGTTCGGCGTGCTGTCGCTCGGCGTCGTTTTCGCTGCCCCGGCACAGGCCGCCGATGTCAGTGCCTGCCTGATTACCAAGACCGACACCAATCCCTTCTTCGTCAAGATGAAGGAAGGCGCGACCGCCAAGGCCAAAGAACTCGGCGTGACGCTGAAGGCCTATGCCGGCAAGATCGACGGCGACCACGACAGCCAGGTGGCTGCGGTCGAATCCTGCATCGCCGATGGTGCCAAGGGCATCCTGATCGCCGCTTCCGACACCAAGGCGATCGTCGACCAGGTCAAGAAGGCCCAGGAAGCCGGTCTGCTCGTGATCGCACTCGACACGCCGCTTGATCCGGCAACCGCCGCCGACGCGACGTTTGCAACCGACAACCTGCTTGCCGGCAAGCTGATCGGCCAATGGGCCGCCGCTACGATGGGCGAGGGCGCAAAGACCGCAAAGATCGGCTTCCTCGACCTGACGCCGTCGCAGCCGACGGTCGACGTCCTGCGCGACCAGGGCTTCATGATCGGCTTCGGCATAGACCCGAAGGATCCGGCCAAGATCGGCGACGAGGATGACCCGCGCATCGTCGGCCACGACGTCACCAACGGCAATGAAGAAGGTGGCCGCAAGGCGATGGAAAACCTTCTGCAGAAGGATCCTGATATCAACGTGATCCACACCATCAACGAGCCGGCCGCTGTCGGCGCCTATCAGGCGCTGAAGGCCGTCGGCAAGGAGAAGGACGTGCTGATCGTCTCGGTCGACGGCGGTTGCCCCGGCGTCAAGTCGGTCGCCGAAGGCGTCATCGGCGCGACCTCGCAGCAGTATCCGCTGATGATGGCGGCCCTCGGCATCGAGGCAATCAAGAAGTTTGCCGACACTGGCGAAAAGCCGAAGCCGACCGAAGGCAAGGACTTCTTCGACACCGGCGTTTCGCTCGTTACCGACAAGCCGGCTGCCGGCGTCGAATCGATCGACACGAAGGTCGGCACGGACAAGTGCTGGGGCTGATTGCCTCCGCTCTTCGAGCGCATGACCGAACAATGGAAGGGCGGCCCCGGCCGCCCTTCGCGTAAGCGCCGATGTCTTTGACAAGGCGGAGAAAACCGCGCAGCTTCTAGAGTGCCGTGCGTTCCTGTGAATGCACAAAGGACGCTCTAGCACTTTAATTCTAGAGCACCTTTCTGCCCTCACGTGATTCCACTTGAAGACAGGGTGCTCTAGAGTGAGTGCTTATGCCCGCCACAGGTGGGCGGGCTGTGCACCAGATTGAATCGCAACCCCTTGGGAGTGGGGTTCACCGGAGGAAGGTCCATGGGCGAGCCCAACGCAGCCGCACAGCCATCCCAGGAATTCGAAAAGGTCCTGGTCAACAGTTCGACGCAGGTCGCGTCGTTCGATACGCATGACAAGACGCCGATCCAGAAGATCCAGCATTTCCTGCATTCGACGCCGGCGGCCGTGCCGTTCATCGTGCTCGTAGCCGCGATCCTGATCTTCGGCCTGACGATCGGCGGAAAGTTCTTCTCGTCCTATACGCTGACGCTGATCCTGCAGCAGATCGCCATCGTCGGCATTCTGGGGGCGGCACAGACCCTGGTCATCCTGACGGCCGGTATCGATCTTTCGATTGGCGTCATTATGGTGCTTTCCGCTGTCATCATGGGCAATAGCGCCGTGACCTACGGCCTTCCGGCGCCGATCGCGATCTTTCTCGGATTCCTCGTCGGCGGTGCCTGCGGCTTTCTCAACGGTTTCCTCGTTTCCCGGGTCAAGCTTCCGCCGTTCATCGTGACGCTCGGCACCTGGTACATCATCATGGCGACCAACTTCATCTACTCGGCCAACGCGACGATCCGCGAGGCTGACGTGACCGCCGTCACCCAGATGCTTCACGTCTTCGGCGTCAGCTTCAAGATCGGGTCGGCCGTCTTCACGCTCGGCGTGGTGATGATGGTCGTGCTGGTGCTCGGCCTCTGGTACGCGCTCAATCACACGGCCTGGGGTCGGCATCTCTATGCGGTCGGCGATGATCCGGAGGCTGCCAAGCTCTCCGGTATCCGCACCGGCCGGGTGCTGCTCAGCGCGTATACGCTCGCCGGCCTGATCGCGGCACTCGCCGCCTGGGTGTCGATCGGCCGCAACGGCTCGATCTCGCCCTCGGCAGCGGTCACCGACTACAATCTGCAGGCCATTACCGCAGCCGTGATCGGCGGCATCTCGCTCTTCGGCGGACGCGGGTCGATCCTTGGAACCCTGATCGGCGCGATGATCGTCGGCGTGGTCTCCATGGGCCTCAACATGCTGGGCGCCGATCCGCAGTGGAAAGTCTTCCTGACCGGCGTCTTGATCATCACCGCCGTCGCAATCGATCAGTGGATCAGAAAGGTAGCAGGCTGATGGCTCAGGAACCCATTCTCACCGCGCGCGGTCTGGTCAAGCGTTATGGTCGGGTCACCGCCCTCGACCATGCCGACTTCGATCTCTACCCGGGCGAAATCCTTGCCGTCATCGGCGACAACGGCGCCGGCAAGTCCTCGATGATCAAGGCGATTTCGGGCGCCATTACGCCTGATGAGGGCGAGATCCGGCTCGAAGGCCAAGTGATCAACTTCCGTTCGCCGATGGAGGCGCGCTCCGCCGGCATCGAGACCGTCTACCAGAACCTGGCGCTATCGCCGGCGCTTTCGATCGCCGACAACATGTTTCTCGGTCGCGAGATCCGCAAACCCGGCATCATGGGCAGCCTCTTCCGCAAGCTCGATCGCGCGGAGATGGAGAAGCGGGCGCGGGCAAAACTCTCCGAGCTCGGCCTGATGACCATCCAGAACATCAACCAGGCGGTGGAAACCCTTTCGGGCGGCCAGCGCCAGGGCGTGGCCGTGGCGCGGGCTGCGGCCTTCGGCTCCAAGGTGGTGATCATGGACGAGCCGACGGCAGCGCTCGGCGTCAAGGAAAGCCGGCGGGTGCTGGAGCTGATCCTGGACGTGCGTTCGCGCGGCCTGCCGATCGTGCTGATCTCGCACAACATGCCGCATGTGTTCGAGGTCGCCGACCGCATCCACATCCATAGGCTTGGCAAGCGCCTCTGCGTCATCAATCCGAAGGAGCATACGATGTCGGATGCCGTTGCCTTCATGACCGGGGCGAAGGAGCCGCCGCGCGAGGCGCTCGCCGCATGACAGTTGCGCCTTTGGTTGAAGAGATCCTGGAACGGGCGGCCGGAGCCGCCCGTTTCATCGTGGCGATCGCCGGCCCGCCCGGTGCCGGCAAATCGACCCTTTCCGACGCGCTTGCCGATGCGCTCGTCGCTGCGGGAGAAAAGGCAGCGGTGTTGCCGATGGACGGCTTTCACATGGACAACGCGGTGCTGGAAGAGAAGGGCCTGCTTGCGCGAAAGGGCGCGCCCGAAACCTTTGACGTCAGGTCGTTCCTGGCGACGATTGCCGCCGTCAGGGCCAATGACGGCGAGGTGCTGGTTCCTGTTTTCGACCGCTCGCGCGAACTGGCGATCGCCTCGGCGCGGGTGTTGGCGGCCGATACCCGTATCATCCTGGTCGAGGGCAACTACCTGCTGCTTGACGAGGCGCCATGGACGAAGCTCGATAGCGCCTTCGACGTCTCCATCTTCATCAATCCCGGCATCGAGGAGCTGGAGCGGCGCCTGCTGAAGCGCTGGCGTGATCATGGCTATGATGAGGAATCTGCCCGCCGGAAGGCGCTCGGCAACGATATTCCGAACGCGCATCGGGTCGTCGGTCATCAGCGGCCAGCCGATCTCGTGCTTGCGGATTTCTGAGCGATGGTCGGATTGCCGATTGTGTTCCCGGCTGCATTGGTGATATCGAGACGCGGTTTCACCACATGAGTAACCGCCCCCCACCCGCACCTGCCGGCTTGCAAAGCCGCGCGCGCGGATCGGGCGCGAGCACGGGGGCTTGATGAGGAAAAGCGCAAGCGGTTTCCGTCATCGGGCTCTGACCTAGGAGAACGCTGACCATGCAAGACCTCGTTATCCGCCGGCCGGATGATTGGCACCTTCACCTGCGCGACGGCGACATGCTGAGGGGCGTCATCGCCGATACCAGCCGCCATTTCGCCCGCGCGATCATCATGCCCAATCTCGTGCCGCCCGTCGTCACGTCAGCAGATGCGGCGGCCTATCGCGAGCGGATCGTCGCCGCCATTCCGGCCGGTGACCGCTTCGAGCCGCTGATGACGCTCTATCTCACGGCGGGTACCAGCCCCGACGACGTCGAGGCCGGCCACAAGAGCGGCCTCGTCAAGGCCGTCAAGCTTTACCCGGCTGGCGCGACGACCAATTCGCACAGCGGCGTGCGCAACATCGACGAGGCGATGCCGGTGCTGGAGCGCATGGCGAAGATCGGCCTGCCGCTCTGCGTTCACGGCGAGGTCACCAGCTCGGATGTCGACATCTTCGACCGCGAGGCGGTGTTCATCGAAACGGTACTCGATCCCCTGCGCAAGCGCCTGCCGGAACTGAAGCTGACGATGGAGCACGTTACCACCAAGGACGGCGTCGACTACATCAAGACGTCGAAGGCCAATCTCGCCGGTTCGATCACCACGCATCACCTGATCATCAACCGCAACGCCATCCTGGTCGGCGGTATCAAGCCGCATTACTACTGCCTGCCGGTCGCCAAGCGCGAGAACCACCGCCTGGCACTGCGCGCGGCGGCGACATCGGGCGATGCCCGCTTCTTCCTCGGTACCGACTCGGCGCCGCATGTCGATCCGCTGAAGGAATGCGCCTGCGGTTGCGCCGGCATCTACACCTCGATCAACACCATGAGCTGCCTTGCCCATGTGTTCGAAGAGGAAAATGCGCTCGACAAGCTCGAAGCCTTCGCGTCGCTGAACGGTCCGGCCTGGTACGGCGTGCCTGCGAACGACGAGACGATTACGCTGCGCAAGCAGGTGGATGCCGTCAGCTATCCCGCCAAGATCGATACGGGCGCCGGCCCTGTCACTGTTTTTGATCCGATGTTCCCGCTGCACTGGGCCGTCGTCTGATCGCTCGAAAAGATTGAAGAGATTAAGGAGAGTTTGATGTTCTCGAACGCGTTTACCGACAAGGCCGTGATGGCCGAGCTGGTCGCAAAGATGCTCTGGGAGATCAAGGCGGTGCACTTCAGCGCCGACAAGCCCTACAAGCTGTCGTCCGGCATGGCGAGCCCTGTCTATATCGACTGCCGCAAGCTGATTTCCTATCCGCGCATCCGCTCGGCGGTGATGGATTTTGCCGCAGCATCCATCCTGCGCGAGGCGGGCTTCGAGCAGTTCGACGTTGTGGCCGGCGGCGAGACGGCGGGCATTCCGTTTGCGGCCATGCTCGCCGAGCGCCTGGGCCTGCCGATGATCTACGTGCGCAAGGCGCCGAAGGGCCACGGCCGCAATGCCCAGATCGAAGGTCACATGCCGGAGGGCGCTCGTGTCCTCGTCATCGAGGACCTGACCACGGCCGGCGGCTCGATGTTCAAGTTCATCGACGCTATTCGCGCTGCCGGCGGCATCGTCGACCACGGCATTGCGCTCTTCTACTACGACATCTTCCCGGAAGCAGTCGGCGAGATGAAGGGCAAGGGTGTCGACCTGCACTGGATCGCCACCTGGCGCAACGTTCTGGCCGTTGCCCGCGAGCAGGCGCTGTTCGACGACAAGACGCTGGGCGAAGTCGAGGCCTTCCTCAATGACCCGCTGGCCTGGTCGGGCCGCAATGGCGGCGTCAGCGCTCTGGCATAAAGTCTGCTGAGGCCCTGGTCATGCCGGGGCCTCACAATTCCAGATCTTCATTTTTTAAATCGATTGAAATTCTACCGAGGAGGAAGAGCCGATGATCGTATGTTGTGGTGAAGCGCTGATCGACATGCTGCCGCGGGATACGACCGCGGGCGAGAGTGCTTTCGCACCCTATGCCGGCGGGGCGATCTTCAACACGGCGATCGCGCTCGGCCGGCTCGGCATTCCCACGGGCTTCTTCACCGGCCTTTCCGACGACATGTTCGGCGATATCCTGCGCGAAACGCTGAAGGCCGCGAATGTAGACTTCGCCCCCTCGGCCACCCTGTCGCTGCACACGACGCTCGCCTTCGTCAAGCTCGTCAACGGCCATGCCACCTACGCCTTCTTCGACGAGAACACGGCCGGGCGGATGATTGCGAAAGATCATTTGCCGGCACTCGGCGATTTCTGCGAGGCGCTGCATTTCGGTGCGATCAGCCTGATCCCGGAGCCCTGCGGCTCGACCTACGAGGCGCTGATGACCCGCGAACACGAAAAACGGGTCATTTCCTTCGATCCGAACATCCGGCCGGGCTTCATCAAGGACCGCGAAGCGCATCTCGCTCGCATGAACCGCATGGCGGCAATGTCGGATATCATCAAGTTCTCTGACGAGGATCTCGACTGGTTCGGCATGTCGGGCAGTCACGACGATCTTGCCGCCGAATGGCTGACGCGCGGGCCGAAGCTGGTGCTGATCACCAAAGGCGCCGACGGGGCCGTCGGTTATACCGCCCGCCACAAGGTGGAAGTCGCCGGCGAGCGTGTCACGGTCGTCGATACGGTCGGCGCCGGGGATACCTTCGATGCCGGCGTGCTGGCGTCGCTGAAACTGAGTGGTCTCCTGACGAAGGATGCCGTCGCGAACCTTTCTGAAAGTGCCGTCCGCGATGCCCTTGCGCTTGGCGCCAAGGCGGCCGCCGTCACCGTTTCGCGAGCCGGCGCCAATCCGCCATGGAAACACGAAATCGGGCTCTGAGAAGAGCCCGCGCTCGGTTCAATCCTTTTCCTCCGGACGGTATTCGAGAATGTCACCCGGCTGGCAATCGAGAACGGCGCAGATCTTTTCCAGCGTGTCGAAGCGCACGCCTTTGACCTTGCCGGATTTCAAGAGAGATATGTTCTGCTCGGTGATGCCGACCTGCTCGGCAAGGTCGCGTGAGCGTACCTTGCGTTTTGCCAGCATGACATCGAGGTTCACGACAATCGGCATCCGCTAGACGAAGCTCCTGTTCTCCGCTTCGATCCCCGATGCGATGACCATGACGTGGCCAAGCACAAGAAGCAGCCCGGCCATCAGCATGATGATCAGCGTTCCGCCATTGATGTCGATGAAGACGGAGTGCCCGGTCGCGGCCGGATTGTCGTAGGTGACGGCCATTATGCCGATCGCATTGCTGATGATCATGCATACGGATCCAATGATCGAGAGGATGCCGATCCGTTTCAAGAGCACGCCATTGCGGCTGGAGAGAATTTCTCCGCGCTCGAAGCCGTCGAACAGCTGCCAGGCAAAGGCGAGCCCGGCGATCACAAGCGCATTGTTCAAGGCGGTGAGAAAGACGACGGTTGCGATCGCGCGATAGGAGAGCGTGATGGCCGAGACCCTCGGGAAAACCACATCGCGGATGCCTTGTTCGAAGCCGGCCCTGTCGAAGAAGATCTGCCAGTGGCCATAGACGACGGCCGAGCAGAACAACGCGCCGCACAGGACGACCATCAGCTTCATGATGCGGCTCAGCTTTCGCAGCCGCTCCGGGGATCCAGTCATTAAAAAATTCCTTATCGGCTCACTTGTTTTTTTAATGTAAAACGATAATTAATTCGCGTCAATTGTGATTTTGGTGCTTTTCATGCCGTTCCGTATTTTGATGAATCCCTGCCTTTTCCTGTCGCTCAATGTGCTCGCTGCCTGCGCGGCGCTCAATGTCGGCTCGCTTGAAAAACTGTCTGGTATCGATCCGCTCAGGTCCGATCCGGCGGAGTTGCGCGTCGCGCTGTTGGTGCCGGAAGCGCTCTCGCTCAGGCGGGGCGATGCGACGCTCGGGATCTCCTGGAAGGCGGATGGTTCGCCCCTCGACACGCGCCGTTTCGCGCTTCAGGTCCAGTCCGGCAATGCCGGAGCGCCTGATCTGACAGAACGGATGCGGGATGGTCAGACGCTCTATGTCCTGACATTGACGCCTGCCGATGCAGAGCGCCTGCGCGATATGCAGGAGAAGATTGCGGCGACCAGGGGCATCGAAGCGAAAGGGCGCGGCAGTCTTTCGGTCGGTTTTTCAGGGGGCTGCTGGACGGGCGCGTTCCCTGCCAACCGGAAGATCACCGTCGATGCGTGGATCCGCACCCGCTCCGATGAAAGCTACTTCCAGATCCTGTCGGGACTGGATGTGATGGATCTGCTCCACCAGTCCGGCGTCAGGGCACTGCCGGCCTGCGCCGCGTGAGAGGGCAGGGCGCGCTGACCGCGCCCTGTCTCGGCATTTCTTAGCGGGCAGCCTTGAGCAGCACGGCCACAAGGCCTGCGGTCGACGAATCGTGACCGGCAGCACTTTCCTTGCCTTCGACAACCGGGAGAAGACCCGTTGCCAGCTCCTTGCCGAGCTCGACGCCCCATTGGTCGAAGGAGTTGATGTTGAACAGCGCGCCTTCGACGAAGACGCGATGCTCGTAGAGTGCGATCAGGCGGCCGAGCGCGAAAGGATCGAGCTGGTCGTAGACCAGCGTCAGCGACGGACGGTTGCCGGCAAAGACCCGGTGCGGCGCTATTCTGTCGGCCTTTTCGTCCGCCATGCCCTTGGAGGTCAGCTGCGCCTTCGCCTCGGCAAGCGTGCGGCCCTTCATCAGGGCTTCCGACTGGGCAAGGCAATTGGCAATCAGCAGCTCGTGCTGATGGCGAAGGTTCTTTTCATGGCCGTTGGCAGCGATCATGAACTCGGCCGGGATGACATCCGTGCCCTGGTGGATCAGCTGATAGAAGGCGTGCTGGCCGTTGGTGCCGGGCTCGCCCCAGACGACCGGGCCGGTCGAAAACTCGACAGGCTTGCTGTCGAGCGTGACGGCCTTGCCGTTCGATTCCATGTCGAGCTGCTGCAGGTAGGCCGGAAAGCGCGACAGGCGCTGATCGTAGGGAAGGATCGCCCGCGAAGGGTAACCGAGAACGTTGCGGTTGTAGAAGCCGAGGAGACCCAGCAGCATAGGCAGGTTCTGGCGGATCGGCGCGGTGCGGAAATGTTCGTCGATGGCGTGGCCGCCATCGAGGAAGCGGCCGAAATTTTCCTTGCCGATGGCGATCATCAACGGCAGGCCGATCGCCGACCAGATCGAGTAGCGGCCGCCGACCCAATCCCAGAAACCGAACACGCGCGCCTGGTCGATGCCGAAGGCGGCGACCTTGTCGAGCGCGGTCGAGACGGCGGCGAAGTGATGCCCGACGGCGGCCTCGCCCAGCTTTCCGGCGATGAAGGCGCGGGCCGTTGCCGCATTGGTCATCGTCTCGATGGTCGTAAACGTCTTGGAGGCGATGATGAACAGCGTCGTTTCCGGTTCGACGAGCTTCAGCGTATCGGCGATATGGGCGCCGTCGATGTTGGAAACGAAATGCAGGCGCGGGCCGTCATGGAAAGGTGCGAGCGCCAGCGTTGCCATCACGGGGCCGAGATCCGAGCCGCCGATGCCGATGTTGACGACGTCGGTGATCTTCTTGCCGGTTGCGCCCTTGAGCGCGCCGGAGCGGATGCCATCGGCAAAGTCGCCCATGGTTTCGAGCACGCCGTTGACGTCGGGCATCACGTCCCTGCCGTCGACCATGGCTGGACGATTGCCGCGGTTGCGCAGCGCCGTGTGCAGCACGGCGCGCTCTTCGGTGATGTTGATGATGTCGCCGCGGAACATCGCGTCGCGCTTTTCTTCGACCTTGGCGGCTTTCGCCAGCGCTTCGAGGCCGTCGAGCACCTGTTCGTTCACCGCGCATTTCGAATAGTCGAGCAGCAGATCGTCGAGTGAGGTGCTGAAGCGCGAGAAGCGTTCGGCATCGCTCGCGAAGGCGGCGCGGATATCGGTCGCATTGGTCTGCGCGGCGGTTGCTTTGAGTTGATCGACAAGCGCTTTCATCGCGGGGCTCCTTGTGTCGGACAGTCGCCTGCGTAGCTATTCGCTTTGCATTGTCCGAATCAAGCCCGCAAAACCGCCGGAGTGGCGGTTTTCAGGATTTTTTAAATCGTTTTAAGTCGAGGTGGCTTTTAGCCCCGGAGGTCCTTGCGCAGGATTTTGCCGACATTGGTTTTCGGCAACTCGGTGCGGAACTCGACGAAGCGCGGCCGCTTGTAGTTGGTGAGATTGGCCGCGCAGTGCTTCTTGACGTCCTCTTCCGTCAGAGCCGGGTCCTTGCGGACGACAAAGAGCTTGACCGCTTCGCCCGAATGCTCGTCGGGAATGCCGATCGCGGCGCATTCGAGAATGCCGGGGTGCGTCATCGCCACTTCCTCGATCTCGTTCGGGAAGACGTTGAAGCCCGAGACCAGGATCATGTCCTTCTTCCGGTCGACGATCTTGACGAGGCCGACGGCATTGATGAAGCCGATATCGCCGGATCGGAAGAAGCCGTCAGCGGAAATCGCCTTGGCGGTCTCGTCCGGGCGCTGCCAGTAACCGGCCATGACCTGCGGTCCGCGAATGCAGATTTCGCCGACCTCTCCGTTCGGCAAGGTGTTGCCCTGGTCGTCGCGGATCTCGATCTCGGTCGAGGGGATCGGATAGCCGATCGTGCCGGTGAATTCGGTCGAGTCGAGAAGGTTGGCGGTGGCGACCGGCGATGTCTCGGAAAGGCCGTAACCTTCGGCGATCGGGCATCCCGTCATCTTCTGCCAACGTTCGGCAACAGGTCTCTGGATCGCCATGCCGCCACCGAAGGTGAGCATCAGCGACGAGAAATCGAGCTTCTGGAATTCGGCGTTGTTCATCAGCGCGTTGAACAGCGTGTTGAGCCCCGGGAAGATGTTGGTCTTGTACTTGCCGAGTTCCGCGACGAAGCCTGGAATATCGCGCGGGTTGGGGATCAGGATGTTGTTGCCGCCGGTGGCAAGGCCCATCAGCGAATTCACTGTCAGCGCGAAGATATGATAGAGCGGCAGCGCGCACATGAAGACGAGATTGTCGGGACGCGGGCGCGAACGGAACGCCGTGTCGAACCAGATTTCCATCTGCGCCATGTTGGACAAGAGGTTGGAATGGGTGAGCGTCGCGCCCTTGGAAACGCCCGTGGTGCCGCCGGTGTATTGCAGGAAAGCGACGTCACCGGGGGCGACATTGGGCTTGGTCAGCTTCCGGCGACCACCTTCGGCGAGCACGGACTTGAAGGAGTGGTGGCCGGGGATCGACCAGGCGGGCACCAGCTTCTTCACCCGGCGCACGACCAGATTGACGATCACGCCCTTGAAACCGAGCATGTCGCCCATCGTGGCGACCACAACATGCTTGATGCTGGTCTTGGCCGCAACCTGCTGGACGGTATGGGCGAAGTTTTCGAGAACGAAGATCGCCTTGGCGCCGGAATCGACGAGCTGATGCTCCAGTTCGCGCGGCGTATAGAGCGGGTTGACGTTCACCACCGTGAAGCCTGCCCTGAGGATACCGTATACGATGACGGGGTTCTGCAGGATGTTGGGCATCATCACCGCGACGCGATCGCCCTTCGACAGCCCGCGGGCCTGCAGCCAGGCACCGATCTTGGCGGATTCGGCATTGAGTTCGGAGAAAGTCAGCGACTTGCCCATGCAGGTAAAGGCGAAGCGGCGGGAATAGCGTGCGACGGCATGGTCGAAGAAATCGCCGATCGACCTGTAGGGCAGCGGGCCGATCTCGGCGGCAATGCCCGGCGGATAGGACTTCAGCCAGATCTTCTCTGGGCTGGTGCCTGCTGGTTGCGTGTTGAGTTCCGCCATGACCTCTCTCCCTCTGGTCGCCACAGGCTGGCCTTGCTTGCGGCCAGAGAACGACCCCTCCCGGTCTTCTCTTGCCGATGAAGATGATGCTTTTGCGACACCTCTTCAAGCCGAGATTCGGAATTATATAACTTTGACGTAAACGTCAACTCAGCTAACGGTTAACCGGTCTGATTCACGCGCGCATGAAAAAGTATGATGAGTGCCGCAAAGCCTTTGCCAGCCGGGCTCAAAGCCTGTATTGCATTGCAGCATACCCCCATCGGATGCCATCCGATATCTGCTGCCAGCACCCACAGATTTGTTCCGCTCCTTGAGGGTGGACGACACAGGTATTGCTCATGTGTGACGAAGCCTATTCCTCCGCCGTCGATCCGCGCCGGAGCCGTATTTCCGTTGCCGAGGTTGCGCTCGCAGTCGGTGGGTTCGGGATCGGCACGGGAGAATTTGCCATCATGGGCCTGCTGCCGCAGGTTGCCGATGACGTCGGCGTTTCGGTGCCGAAGGCCGGCGCCGTGATCAGTGCCTATGCGCTCGGTGTTGTCGTCGGCGCGCCGCTGATTGCCGTGCTTGCGGCGCGGTTTTCGCGCTTCCGGGTGCTTCTCGTCCTGATGCTTCTGTTTGCAATCGGCAATTTCGCCAGCGCCATCGCGCCGGATTTCTACACGCTGGTTGGCGCGCGCTTCTTCGCCGGTCTTCCGCACGGCGCCTATTTCGGTGTGGCGGCGCTGGTCGCAGCCGGGCTTGCCGCACCCAACCAGCGGGCGAGGGCCGTCGGGCGGGTGATGATGGGCCTGACGATCGCGACCCTGTTTGGAACGCCGCTGGTCGCCTGGTTCGGTCAGGCGCTCGGCTGGCGTTCGGCCTTTGCCATCGTCGGCGCCATCAGCCTTCTGACCATTGCGCTCACCTGGTCCTACGTTCCGCGCGACAAGGGCAATCCGCAGGCGACGCCGCTGCGCGAGCTTGGTGCGCTGGGCAAGCTGCAGGTGTGGCTGATGCTGGGCATCTGCGCCATCGGCTGCGGCGGCATGTTCGCCGTCTTCAGCTACATCGCGCCGGCACTGACGGAGGTCGCTGGCGTTTCTGTCGCCAATGTGCCGATCATGCTGTCGGTGTTCGGCGCCGGCATGATCCTCGGCAACATTGTCGGTTCCAGGCTCGCCGACTGGGCGCTGTTGCCGGCGATCGGCATCGCGCTCGCCTTCAACATCTTCGCCTATGTGCTGTTCTATTTCACCATGGGCAATCCTTGGATCGCCATCGTCAACGTGCTCTTCATCGGCGGCGGCTTTGCCGTCGTGCCGGGTGTGCAGACCCGGCTGATGGACGTGTCGGGCGAAGCGCAGACGCTTGCCGCAGCGCTCAGCCATTCCGCCTTCAACCTTGCCAATGCGCTCGGCGCGTGGCTTGGCGGCTGGTCGATTGCCGCAGGTTACGGCTGGACCTCGACCGGCCTCGTCGGCGCCGTCATGGGTGTTGCCGGTTTCGGCATCTTCCTCGCCTCGGTTTTCGTCGACCGCGCCGAGACGACCAAGCGCGCCACGATGCGTGCGGCAGAATGACCTCTGCCATCAAATAAGGCCCTGGAGCTTGCGCGCCGCTAAATTTTTCTGTCATGTCCCGCCGCTAGCCTCGGGTGCGGCCCTGAAACTACCGTAAACCGGGGTCATTGGGGCGCCGAAGGCTGGCAAGGCCTCGGGTTTGTTGTAAAGTCGTCTGAAGACGGAGGAATGTTGGTGCAACTGGGCAATCGCGAACGAGAAAACCTTCCCGCAGAGCCGCGGCTCTTCGGGTATCCGGCGACGTCGCGCTCTGCTCTGGTCGGCCCTATCACCGCTGCGCGCTGGATGCTCGTCTTCGTGCTTCTTGCCGGCGTCTATTTCTTCAACGGTTTCGTCGTTCCGGTGCTGGCCGCCGTCGTCATCGGCTTTGCCAGCTGGCCTATCTATCGCCGCCTGCTGACGGCAGTCGGCGGCAACCGGACCCTTGCGGCGACCATCGCCATCATCTGTGTCGTCGCCTTCATCGTCGTGCCGATCTCGGTGGCTGCCGTCTATGCGGTCGACGAAGTGCGCGACTGGCTGGTCTGGGCTGTTGAAACCAATGCCAATGGCGCGGGCGTGCCCGTCTGGCTGACGACGATCCCGGTTGCCGGCGTCTGGCTCGGCGAGCAATGGGTGAAGTATGTCGGCCATCCCGGTGCGCTCGGCGAACTGGTCCAGCTCGTCAGCGGTTCCAACATCGGCAATATCTATCGTGGCGTTCTGGTCATCGGCGCGTCGGCGTTTCACGCCTTCCTGACGCTGCTCTTCATGCTGATCACGTTGTTTTTCGTCTATCGCGACGGACATTCCTTCTCCAAGCAGCTCGATCATCTGGGCGAGCGCATCTTCCCGATGCGCTGGGAGCGTCTGTCGCGCGTGGTGCCGCTGACGATCAGCTCGACGGTGACCGGTATGGGCATCATCGCCATCGGCGAGGGCATCGTGCTCGGTGTCGCCTATTGGCTGGCGGGCGTTCCCTCACCGGTTACGCTCGGCATCATCACCGGCCTGATGGCGCTGATCCCCGGCGGTGCGCCGCTCTGCTTCACGCTGGTTTCCGTCTATCTCGTTGCCAGCGGCTCGCCGGTTCACGGCATCGCGCTGTTTGCCTGGGGCACGACGGAACTCTTCATCGTCGACAAGACCTTGCGTCCGCGCCTCGTCGGCGGCCCGATCAAGCTGCCCTTCCTGCCGACCTTCTTCGGCCTTGTCGGCGGCGTGAAGACCATGGGCTTTCTCGGCCTGTTCGTCGGCCCGGTGCTGATGGCGCTGCTCGTTGCCATCTGGCGCGAGTGGATGCGCGAAGTGACAAGCGAAGCCGCAACGACGGTAAGCCCGATCATCAAGGGCTGATGGTGCCGATCTGCCGGCCGCCTTCGGGCGGCGGCAGTGTCCTTATCTTTTCCTTATGCGCACGCAAAGCCATCCCAATCGATAATTGACCCGCTAAGGGTGCATCATCCGGCCATAACCAGTCCCGGAGAATGCACATGCCCGATCTACTTTTTCTTGCCGCCGGCATCGGCGGCCTTGTCGTGTTTGCGCTCTATGCGCGCACGCTCAGCCGGCTCTAGGAGGCATCGATGTTCGAAGCCTTCGTCGGCATCTCCGTCGCCGCCGCACTGACGGTCTATCTCATCGTGACCCTCGTTCGACCGGAACGGTTCTGACCCAGGTCGAAACTCGTACCCGGGTCGACACCTCGTAGCCCGGTCGAGTTCTCGTGCCGTCTGGTCGTCTTTCGTGGAGAATTCCTCATGTCTATTATCGGGTGGCTGCAGATCGGCCTCCTCTTTCTCGCCGTCTTCCTCGCGATCAAGCCGCTTGGCCTCTACATGGCCCGGGTTTTCGCCGGCGAGCGCAACTTCCTCTCTCCGGTGCTCGGGCCCGTCGAGCGCGGCCTCTATCTGGCGGCCGGCGTTGATGCGAAGAAAGAGCAGGGCTGGCTCGCCTATACGCTGTCGATGCTTGCCTTCAGCGCGGCCGGCTTCGCGCTGTTCTACGCCATCCTGCGGTTCCAGGGTTCCCTGCCGGTGAACCCTCAAGGCTTTGCCGACGTGCCGGCGGATCTCGCCTTCAACACGGCGGTCAGCTTCCTTACCAACACCAACTGGCAGTCCTATGGCGGCGAGACCACCATGAGCCATTTCAGCCAGATGGCCGGCCTGACGGTGCAGAACTTCGTTTCGGCAGCGACCGGCATCGCCATCGCGCTTGCCGTTACCCGCGCGTTTGCCCGTTCCGGTGCCGCGACGCTCGGCAATTTCTGGGTCGATCTGACACGCGCGACCCTCTACGTGCTGCTGCCGCTGGCCGTCGTCGTTGCACTCGCCTTCGTGGCGATGGGCATGCCGCAAACCTTCAATGGTTCCGTCAGCGCCACCACGCTCGAAGGCGTACAGCAGACGATCGCGCTTGGCCCGGTCGCGAGCCAGGAGGCGATCAAGCAACTCGGCACCAATGGCGGCGGCTTCTTCAACGCCAACGCGGCGCACCCGTTCGAAAACCCGAGCGCGCTCAGCAACTACCTGTCGATCTTCGCGATGCTGTCGATCACCTCGGCACTGGTCTACACCTTCGGCCAGATGGTCGGTGACCGCCGCCAGGGCTGGGCCTTCATCGCTGCCATGGCGACCCTTCTGATCGCCGGCATCGGCGTCATCTATTGGGCGGAAAGCTACGGCAACCCGATCCTGCACGGCCTCGGCCTCGAAGCCTCGCTGGGCAACATGGAGGGCAAGGAAGTCCGCTTCGGCCAGGCGATGTCGGCGGCCTATGCCGGCGTAACCACAGGCATTTCCACCGGTGCGGTCAACGGCATGCACGGCTCCTTCACCGGTATCGGCGGTCTCGTTCCGATGCTTCTGATCCAGCTCGGTGAAGTGCTGCCCGGCGGTGTCGGCTCCGGTCTTTACGGCATGGTCGTCTTTGCGATCCTCGCCGTCTTCGTCGCCGGCCTGATGGTCGGGCGCACGCCCGAACTGCTCGGCAAGAAGATCGAGGGCCGCGAGATGAAATACGCCATGCTGGCGATCCTCATCCTGCCGGCCTCGATCCTCGGCTTCACCGCGATCTCGGCCGTAATGCCCTCGGCCGTCGCCAGCATCGGCACCGCGGGTCCGCATGGCCTGTCGGAGATCCTCTACGCCTACACCTCGGCGACCGGCAACAACGGCTCCGCCTTCGGCGGCCTCTCGGCCAACACACCCTGGTACAACACCACGCTCGGTTTCGCGATGCTGCTTGGCCGCTTCGCCTATGCGATCCCGGTTCTGGCGATTGCCGGCTCGATCGCCGCCAAGACCCGGGTTCCGGCTTCCACGGGAACCTTCCCGACGCATACGCCGCTCTTCGTCGGCCTGCTCATCGGCATCATCCTCATCCTCGGGGGCTTGCAATATTTCCCGGCCCTCGCGCTTGGTCCCATCGTCGAGCAATTCGCCATGCTCTCGGGCCAGACCTTCTGAAGGAACAGACCATGTCTTCGAAACCTGTCGCCCCTGGTCTTCTCGACCCGGCGATTCTCCTGCCGGCTTTCAAGGCCGCATTCATCAAGCTCGATCCGCGCCAGCTCATCCGCAACCCGGTGATCTTCGTCACCGAGGTGGTGGCAGCCATGGTCACGGTCTTTTTCATCCGCGATCTGGCCACCGGGACCGGTAGTCCGCTGTTTACGGGACAGATTGCCGCCTGGCTGTGGTTCACGGTTCTGTTTGCCACCTTCGCCGAAGCCGTCGCCGAAGGGCGCGGCAAGGCGCAGGCCGACAGCCTGCGCCGCACCAAGTCCGAACTGATGGCCCGCAAGCTGGTCTCGGCCGAAGGTCGCGAAACCCAGACGATCGCCGCCACGTCGCTGAAGGTCGGTGACCTTGTGCTGGTCGAGGCTGGCGAACTGATCCCCGGCGACGGCGACGTCGTCGAGGGTGTCGCCTCGGTCAATGAAAGTGCGATCACCGGGGAATCCGCACCTGTGATCCGCGAATCCGGCGGCGACCGTTCCGCCGTCACCGGCGGCACGCAGGTGCTGTCTGACTGGATCAAGGTGCGCATAGGTACGGCGCCTGGCGATACCTTCGTCGACCGCATGATCGCGCTCATCGAAGGCGCGCAGCGCCAGAAGACCCCGAACGAGATCGCGCTGTCGATCCTGCTGTCCGGCCTTACGCTGGTGTTCCTGGTTGCCGTCGTGACGCTCTGGGGTCTGGCCGGTTACTCCGGCACGGTGCTGTCGGTCACGGTTCTTTCAGCCCTGCTCGTCACCCTGATCCCGACCACCATCGGTGGTCTCCTGTCGGCCATCGGCATCGCGGGCATGGACCGGCTGGTACGCTTCAACGTCATTGCCACATCTGGCCGCGCCGTCGAGGCGGCAGGTGACGTCGATACGCTGCTGCTCGATAAGACCGGCACGATCACCTTCGGCAACCGCATGGCTGCCAACTTCATGCCGGTTCCCGGCGTGACAGATGCCGAACTGGCCGATGCCGCGCTGCTGGCAAGCCTTGCCGACGAGACGCCGGAAGGCCGCTCGATTGCCGCGTTGGCAACCGGCGAATTCGGTCGCCAGACGCCGGCCGTGTCCTTGCCCGTTTCCGGCAAGCAGTCGGGCCGTGAGGTCGTGGCCCTGACCGTCGGTGGCGGCGCGGTTCAGTCAGGCGCTTTGGCAATCGACGCCGTTGTGCCCTTTGCCGCCGAAACGCGCCTATCGGGCGTCGATTTCGCCGGTCGCCGGCTGCGCAAGGGTGCTGTCGATTCGATCCTGAAATTTACAGGCGTTCGCGACGAGAACGTGCCGGCCGAGTTCCGCCGTGCTGTCGACCAGGTCGCGCGCACCGGCGGCACACCGCTTGCCGTTGCCGATGGCAATCGCCTGCTCGGCGTCATCCATCTCAAGGACGTGGTCAAGCCCGGCATCAAGGAGCGCTTCGCAGCCCTTCGCGCCATGGGCATCCGCACCGTCATGGTGACCGGCGACAACCCGGTCACTGCAGCGGCGATCGCATCCGAAGCCGGCGTCGACGACTTTCTCGCCGAAGCGACGCCCGAAGACAAGCTCGGCTATATCCGCAAGGAGCAGCAGGGCGGCCGCCTGATCGCCATGTGCGGCGACGGCACCAACGACGCTCCGGCGCTTGCCCAGGCCGACGTCGGCGTGGCGATGCAGACCGGCACCCAGGCGGCGCGCGAGGCGGCCAACATGGTCGACCTCGATTCCAGCCCGACGAAGCTGATCGAGATCGTCGAGATCGGCAAGCAGCTTCTGATGACGCGCGGCTCGCTGACCACCTTCTCGATCGCCAACGACGTGGCGAAATACTTCGCCATCATCCCGGCGCTGTTCATCACCACCTATCCGGCGCTCGCCGCCCTCAACATCATGGGCCTGACATCGCCGCAATCGGCGATCCTGTCGGCGGTCATCTTCAACGCCTTGATCATCGTCGCGCTCATCCCGTTGGCGCTGAAGGGTGTCAAGTATCGCCCGGTCGGCGCCGCAGCACTTCTGCGCCGCAACCTGCTGGTCTACGGCCTCGGCGGCCTGATCCTGCCCTTTGCCGGGATCAAGCTCGTTGACGTCGTCGTCTCCGCTCTCAATCTGGTGTAATCATGTTGAACCAACTTCGTCCCGCAATCGTCATGGCCCTGCTTTTGACCGCGATCACCGGCCTCGCCTATCCCTTCGCCATTACCGGCGTTGCCCAGGCCCTGATGCCCGCGCAGGCCAACGGCAGCCTGATCCGGATCGACGACACCGTCGTCGGTTCCGATCTGATCGGGCAGAATTTCACCGCCGACAAATACTTCTGGCCGCGGCCGTCCGCGACCGGACCTGAGGCTTATAATGCCGGTGGTTCGACCGGCTCCAACCTCGGCCCGACCTCGGTCAAGCTGAAGGATCGGGTCGCCGCCGATGTGGAGAAGCTGCGCGCCAGCGGCATCACCGGCGAAATCGCCGCCGATGGCGGCACGGCGTCCGGCTCCGGCCTTGACCCGCACATCTCGCCGGCTTTCGCCCGCGAGCAGGTTTCCCGCGTGGCCAAGGCCCGCGGGATTGCCGAAGCCGACGTGGCATCGCTGGTCGAGCAAACAACGGAAGGTCGTCTGCTCGGGATCATAGGCGAGCCGCGCGTCAATGTGCTAGAACTCAACCTTGCTCTGGATGCCCGGAGAAGCTGAGTGCGAAGCCTGAGAATGCCACCAGAGATCTTGAATGCCTGAAACCGATCGCGAATCGAAAAGCCGTCCCGACCCGGATGCCCTGCTGGCGCTGGCCGGGCAGGGGCGAAGGGGAAAGCTGACGGTTTTTCTCGGCGCAGCTCCCGGCGTCGGCAAGACCTATACGATGCTGACGCGCGCGCGTCGGCTGAAGTCCGACGGCGTCGACATCGTCATCGGTCTGGTGGAGACCCACGGGCGCGGCGAGACCGCCGCGCTCGTCGAAGGGCTGGAGATACTGCCGCGCCGCGATGTGAACCATCGCGGCCGTGTGCTTTCCGAATTCGATCTCGACGCAGCACTCGCACGCCGCCCAAAGATCATCGTCGTCGACGAACTGGCGCATAGCAATCCGGAAGGCAGCCGCCATCCGAAGCGCTATCAGGACGTGGAAGAGCTGATTGCCGCCGGCATCGACGTCTGGACGGCGCTCAACATCCAGCATCTGGAAAGCCTGTCGGATGTCGTCGCCCAGATCACCGGTGTTGCGGTGCGCGAGCGCGTGCCCGACACGGTTCTCAGCCGCGCCGACGACGTGCTTTTGGTCGACCTGCCGCCGGCCGAACTGATCGAGCGGTTGAACCAGGGCAAGGTCTATCTGCCCGACAGCGCCAAGCGCGCCACCGAGCGCTTCTTCCGTCTCGGCAATCTGACGGCGCTGCGCGAGCTGGCGCTCAGGCGCACCGCCGACCGGGTCGATGACCAGATGGTCGACTATCTCAAGCAGAACGCCATCGAAGGACCCTGGGCCAGCGGCGAGCGCCTCCTGGTCTGCATCGGCCCCGATCCGCTGTCGGAAAAGGTGGTACGCACCGCCAGCCGCCTGGCGTCCGGGCTGAACGCACCCTGGATCGTCGTGTTCATCGAACGGGCCGACCGCGAAAGCGGCGATGGCGAGGCGGCGAAAAGGCTCGACGAGACCTTCCGTCTTGCCGAACAGCTCGGTGCAGAGACCCGCCGCATCGTCGGCAACGATTTCGTCGAGGAAATCCTCAAGCTTGCGCGCCGCGAGCATGCGACGCAGATCGTCATCGGCACCAGGCGCCAGCCTTTTCCGATGCGGCTCTTCCGGCAATCGCTTCCCGATGCGCTGGCCGAGCGCATCACCGGTGTCGGCATTCATCTCGTGACCGACAAGGAACAGCCGCGCCCCAAGCGAAACGTTACCGTCAAACGGAAGATGCCCGAGGGTTTCGGCCGGGCACTTGCCATTGCCGCCGCCACGGTGGCGGCAGCAACCGCGCTCGGCGTGTTCATCGAGCGCTTCATCATCCTGCCGAATATCTCGCTGCTGTTCCTCCTGGCGGTGCTGGCATCGGCAACCTATGCCGGTCACGTCTCGGCAATCGCGGCTGCCCTTCTTTCGGTGCTTGCCTACAATTTCTTCTTCATCAATCCCGTCGGAACCTTCACCGTCGCCGAGCCGCACGAAGTCTTCGCGCTGTTCATTTTTCTGGTCGCAGCGGCCCTTGCAGGCAGCCTTGCCTCCCGGGTGCGCGAACAGGCGAAATCAGCCCGGCGCCGCGCGGCGGCAACGCAGGCGCTCTATGATTTCTCCCGCAAGCTTTCTGGCACCGCCAATGTCGACGATGTGCTCTGGGCAGCCGTCACCCAGATGCAGACGACGCTGAAGCGCAATATCGCGCTGCTGTTGCCGGAGGAGGGCGACCTGCGCCTGAAGGCGGCCTGGCCGCCGGATACCGAACTCGATGTCACCGACACCATGGCCGCCCGCTGGGCGATGGACAAGAAGGAGACTGCGGGCAACGGCACCGGCACGCTGCCCAACAGCCCCTTCCATTTCCGGCCACTGACGAGCCCGCACGGGGTGGTCGGCGTCTGCGGTTTTACGCAGGCCGGCAAGCCGCTGGAGATCAACGAGGAGCGGGCGCTTTCCGCCATCCTCGACCAGACGGCGATCGCCATCGACCGGGCGCGCCTGTCGCGCGAGAGCCTGGATCACGCCGCCAAGCTGGAAGGCGAGCGGTTTCGCGCGGCCCTGCTGTCGTCGATCTCGCATGATCTGCGCACGCCGCTTGCCACCATCACCGGTGCCGTCACCAGCCTGCGCCAGCTCGGCGATCGCATGCCGCCGGAAAGCCGCGACGACCTCTTGCAATCGATCGAGGAAGAGGGGGGGCGGCTCACCCGTTTCGTCGCCAATCTCCTCGACATGACCCGCATCGAGGCGGGCACGGTCAATGCCAAGCGTGATTGGGTGGATGTCGCCGATGCCGTGCGCGCTGCCGTCGATCGGGCGCGCAAGTATTTTCCGGACCGTGAGATCGAAACCAGCATCGCGCCCGAACTGCCGCTGATGCGGGGCGACAGCGTGCTTTTGGGCCAGGTGCTCTTCAACCTGCTCGACAATGCCAACAAATACGGCGGCGACGAGCCGATCAGCATCTATGCCCGGCGCGACGGCAACGACATCGTTTTGTCGGTCACCGATCTCGGTAAAGGGATCGCGCAAGGTGATCTCGAACAGGTCTTCGAAAAATTCTTCCGCCGGGGCAAGGTGGACGGCCGCACGCCGGGCACCGGCCTCGGGCTTTCGATCGCCAAGGGCTTCGTCGAGGCCATGGGTGGCCGCATCAAGGCCGAAAGTCCGGCATTGAGACGTCGCGGTACCCGCATCTCCATGCGGTTCCCGGCCGCCGAAGCTGAAATATCCGAAAAGGACCGTGCATGAGCGTGGAGCGCATCCTCGTTGTCGACGACGAACCCCAGATCCAGCGCTTCCTGCGACCGGCGCTCAGCGCCGCCGGCTATGACGTGCTGGAGGCTTTGACCGGTGCGGAGGCATTGAAGGCGGCTGCGACGACCGCGCCCGACGTGGTCATCCTCGATCTCGGCCTGCCCGACATGGACGGCAAGGACGTCATCGCCAATATCCGCGCCTGGTCACAGGTGCCGATCATCATCCTGTCGGCGCGCGACCGGGAGAGCGAAAAGATCGCCGCCCTCGACCTTGGTGCCGACGATTACATCGAAAAGCCCTTCGGGATCGGCGAACTGACCGCGCGCATCCGCGCCGCCCTTCGCCACCGCATCCAGATGGAGGGTGGGCATACCCAGCTTTCGGCCGATGGCTTGGCGATCGATACCATCAAGCGGCTGGTGACGCGCGACGGCGAGCCCGTGCGTCTGACGCCGAAGGAATATGATCTGCTGGTCATGCTGGCGCACCATGCCGGACGCGTCGTCACCCACAAGACGCTGCTGACCTCGGTCTGGGGCGCGGCGCACGGCGAAGATCTGCATTATCTGCGCGTCTTTATCGGCCAGTTGCGCGGCAAGATCGAGCGCGACCCGGCCGATCCCAAGATCATCCGAACGGAACCGGGTGTCGGCTACCGCTTCGTCGGCGACGGCGACTGATACCATCCGAGACTTTGTAGGAGGGCGCCTGGTCCGTTCAGCGGTCAGGCGCCATGGCGATCAATTGACGGAAACCGGCTTCGGTTGCTCGCCGGCGAGCGTTTCGCCGACGACGATCTTTTTCTTCGTTGTCGGGCGCGGATTCTCGATGATGTTGACCGGTGCGGACAACGTCGTCGCCGCGACATTGCCGACGCCTCTCGCCGTACCTGCGACAACGGCGGCGATGCCTGTTCCCACCGAAATGTTCGAGTCGGTCAGTGTCTGGCCCTTGATCAGGCGTTGGCCGATCAACTGCACGATCTCCGGGCTCTCGGCAAACTTGCCATGGTGCAGCCCGTCGTCGGTCTCGACCTTGGTCAGATCGATGGCTGTGATGCCGGATTTTTCGAGGTCCGTACGATAGGGTTCCTTCGACGGGTCGATGGCGCCAAGCCGCGAAACGTCGCCGGAAATGAAGCTCGAAAGCGCCAACGCCCGATCGTCCTGAGAGACGAAGATCGTGAATTTCGGCTTCTTCTTGCCCATCTCCACCCATTGCTTGGCAAAGACGTCAAGGTCGATATCCGGCGAGGCCAGGATCACGTTCTGGATCTTTGACGGCACGTTGCCGTCGCGAATGCCCATCTGCCTGAGCGATTCCATCGTCAGCCAGGTGCCCATGGAGTGAGCAAGGATGGTGATGTCCTTGACGTTGGGCGCTTGCGAAAGGATGCGCAGCGTATCTTCGAGCGCGGTGCGCGAGTAGTTGGTGCTTTCCTTGTCGTAATTGTACTCGAACACATTGGCGCGCGACGGCCACGTAAACAGGATCGGCGTCGTCTGGGCGCCGGAATCATGGATGATCTGCGCCAACCGGAAGACGGAATCCTCGTAGCGGTTGTTGAAGCCATGGACGAAAACGAAGGCGTGGCCGCCGACATTGTGCTGCTTGAACCATTCCTTGCCGTCGGCGAGCGTGTCCAGTTCCCGCACGCGCGTCACGGCGAAATCGGTCGCCGGATCGGGCGGCAGCTTGCGCGGCCATTGCACCGTGCCGGGCTTGCGCACTGTCTCCGGCGGGATCGATACCGAAACATCGGTCATGAAGGTGTTGGCGTCCCGCTCGCCCGAAAACAGTGTCGCGGGGTCGCCGGAGGGTTGCCTTGTGGTCGCGACCAGCATGTCCACCTGCGCCGTTTTCGGTGTCTGTGCGGTCAGGGCAACCGGGGTCATGACGCCCTTGGGTTTTCCGGCGCAAGAGGAAAGCCCCAGCGACAGGGCAACAGGCACCGCTATTGCCATCATTCTCCGTGTCCGCGCCGACGAGATCGTAACACGCGCATTGTCAATCATCGGCGCCCCACGCAGAAACAAGAACGAGCCGCATCAGACTGTGTGTTCGCGACAGCGCGATGACATCACTCCATGCCGGTGGATGCAAGCGGGTATTTCGCCATGTCTCGCGCTATGGTTTTGCTGTGGGATTGCGCCGGCTCGGCCAGGTCTGCCTGCGTGACGGCTCGACCTGCCGAGCCAAGGCGTTTCTCGCTGGGACCGATCCGTGCGAACAGGGGTATCAATGGGATAGTCGAGGCACTGCCCCGAAACCCGGTGTGCGACCTGTCGCCATCGGCGGCAGGAGCAGTTTGGACGACGCCTTTCTTGCCGATCAGGACGCGGTGCCAGGCAGAGGCAGGTTGATCGCCGGGCCGGGGCCGACGCCGTGCTGTCGGCGGACCTGTCGCGACGCGCTGCCGTCGAACAGTGACATCGGCAACGTCCCGGTCAGGATCCAGCGATAGGGCGAGCGCGCATCCGGCTCGCGCGCCTGATACGGCATGGAATTGAGCGGCAACACGTATTCCGGCCGGCGCAGGCCAGCCTCCCTGTTGCCGAGCCATGTCAGCACGACCAGCACTTCGCCGCCGATCTCAAGCGCCGACAAGGAACAGGTCCGGCCGGCGACATTGGCCTGAACGGCATCCTCGTGAACTTGAAAACGGCTAACTTTCAGCGACATCGTTCGGCTTCCTTGAAATGGACCTCTTGCCAGCCGCTCGTTCGCAGCAAGGCGCGCTGGCGTTCGGCCAGCTTCAGACTTTCATCCCGCTACAGTGATCATTTCTTTGAAGGAAAATGGTGCCGCTTACGGGCATTGAAGTGTTCTATATCGCGAAATCACCGCATCTCGTCAAGCATGCGAGGCGTTGAAAGAAAAGGCACTTCTTGTCTTACGGGCTCTCACGCTCTATCGTCCGAACTTAGGCCATACCAAATCTAGGGGTGGATTAAAAGGTGGATGGGAAGTGATGCGCTCGCTCAACAAACTAACCGCTGTTGCCGTTAAGAACGCGCCGACGGGTAAGTATTCGGACGGCGGTGGACTTTGGTTGCACAAGCGTGAGGACGGCGGGGCGCAATGGATATTGCGCGTGAACGTCCATGGGCGACGACGCGAAATGGGGCTCGGCTCTGCCTTGGATGTCTCGTTGAAGGAGGCACGCGAAGCCGCTGAGCGTTGGCGGGCGCTGGTGAGAAGCGGTCTGGATCCGATCAAAGAGCGCCAACGCCAGCGACGAGAGGCGGCGCGTAATCTTCATTGTCTTGATGACATCGCGCGCGATGCTTTCGAGAGCCGAAAGGCCGAGCTGAAAGGCGATGGAATTCCTGGCCGCTGGTTCAGCCCACTGGAAATCCACGTTCTTCCTAGCCTCGGAAAAGTACCGGTTGTCGACATAGATCAGACTGACATCCGCGACGTGCTCGCGCCGATCTGGCATAGCAAAGCGGAGACCGCACGAAAGGCTCTAAATCGACTGGCCATCTGCTTGAAGCACGCTGCGGCTCTGGGGCTGAATGTTGACTTGCAGGCAACAGACAAGGCGCGCGCGCTCCTCGGCAAGCAAAGGCACAAAGCCGAGAACATCCCGGCGATGCCCTGGCGGGACGTCCCGGGCTACTATGCTTCCCTCTCGGATGGCACAGTTACCCACCTTGCACTGCGTCTACTCATTCTGACCGGCGTTCGGTCCGGCCCTCTTCGCTTCTTGCACGAAGAGCAGATCAACGGTGACGTTTGGACCATACCCGGTGAGGCCATGAAGGGCCGGAAGGGGGCAACAGCCGATTTCCGTGTTCCTCTGTCGGATGCTGCCCTTGCGGTGATAGAGCAGGCCCGTAGGCACGCGCGGGATGGATTCCTCTTCCCCAGTCTCCGGAAAGGCGTGATTTCGGACGCCACCATGTCGCGGCTAATGGAGCGTGCTGGCATGGAAGCTCGTCCTCATGGATTTCGATCGAGCCTACGCGATTGGATCGCCGAGGCCACGGAGACCCCCCATGACATAGCCGAGACCACGCTCGGCCATGTAGTCGGCGGCGCAGTGGAACGAGCCTATCGGCGCACAGACTTCCTTGAGCAGCGTCGCAAGCTGATGGAGCGATGGTCGCGGTATGTCACAGGCGAGAGCGGGACTGTCGTCAAGCTCGCGAGGGGGTGAGTTGTGGGCGATAGCAAGGGCGGGAGCAGGCGACCTTTAAATGATCGATTTCCCAGGACCGAAATTATCGGGCGTGATTTCTGGGAGATACCTCCAGACGACGCTCGCGAAATGTTCTCGCACCTGCGGCACTCATCGTCACAGGGCCAGACGGCGGTTCTGCTTCAGCGCCCATCATGGGAGTGCGACGATATGTTGGAGTTTCCTGAGCAGCCGGAGTTGGAAACGGTTTCATCCTATTTGCGTTCGGGAGTCGCCCTACACGAACTCGCCGACGTGGCACCAGGCGTTGAACCGGATCAAAAATCTAACGGAATATCGGCCCGACAGCTCAAAATTTTCGCATCCGACGAATTTCTCTCCGAGTGTATGCGGGTGCTCGAAGCGCACGGCTGGATGAAACCTGACTTTCGTTTGACTGATACACTGCTCGATCAACTTATCGAAGCGCTAGGCTCCGAAACTTTATCGGACGCGCATGCTCGGTATGGGGAAAACTGGGATGCATATCTTCTTGAGATTGCTGCAGTTCGCTTCGCAAGGCCATTTAGCCGACGGTGGTACGCGGCCAATATGTATTCGCTGTACTATGCCCATCAAGACGACTTTCGGCTGGGTTATCTCTGGAGCGAGTATCAAGCAAAAATGCGCCACGAGAGTTCTGCGTTGAAACACGAACAGTTTGTGCAGAAGAACAGGGAGAGCGGAAAAAAGGGAGGACAAGGTTGGAAAAAAGCGGAGCGGTATGCGGTACTGGATCGGCTTGCGGACGCTGAGTTTACGAAATTGCGCTACCCCGGCGACAAAGAACTGCGCAAGTGCGCACAGCGATTGGCGCGGCAACATGATGCCAAGGTCGAGGATAAGTTGTTCGTTCAGAATGGGATCGACCTGAGCCTCAAATGGTTCGACGAGTGGTTGGCCGATTATAGAACGAGAAAAAGGCTGGAAACACAGACGGTTAAGTGAGATCAAGCCAGGGCTTTGAGTTAAAAACGGGCAAGAACCGGCGGTTCCATTGCCTATGCCGCAATATCATTCATCTCGTCGCAACAAACATCGAGATGAAGCAATGGAAATCAAAGATCCACTTCTTACCGTGCGCGAAAGCGCGGAGGTCTTGCAAATCAGCGTCCCAACGTTTTGGCGCCGGGTCGCGGATGGGACAGTACCTCGACCCTTGAAAATTGGCTCTCTCTCTCGCTGGCCTCGCTCGGAAATCATGACCGTCATCGAGCACGCCAAAGCCTCGCGTTCCAATATGGCGTAGGGGGAAGCCATGTCATTACAAAAGAAAAACCCGGCTGCGCGGGCAGGCGCAGTCCGGGTCAACGTTCTCGCTAGTGTCAAAACCAGCTCCTCCAATCTTACCGAACAGCGTTCTTTCAGTCTATCCGTGTGTAACTGTTCGTTCGGAAGCGCGCCGCGCAACCGGACATGTGCGCGAGTTGCCCTCCTTTGGTTCAGGGGAGGCATATGAGCAAGATTTTCATAACAATACGGCTGCTTCCTGACGGGGCGTCTCACACACTGTTTGGTCGGGTCGCCTGGGCACTGGAGCAGTTAATAGACGCAGGAAGTGTGGGGTGCACTCCAGTTACGCATCCTGGGCCGCGCTGGAGCTCCTACGTGCATCTTCTCCGCATACGAGGCCTAGAAGTCGACACACTGAGGGAGAGCCACGGAGGGCAGTTCCCGGGCACACACGCACGTTATGTACTGTGCTCGCCGGTCGAGGTTCTCCAGAGCTGGAGGGATCGAAGGTGACCGATCCAAAGCGCATTGCCGAGAAGAAGGCGGTTGCAGTTTGGTTCTGGGATTGGCGGCCCGCTTCCATCGCCCCCTCGAACCGTTCCAGAGCGATGCAGGAACAAGGTGCTCCACAAAGTTGTGGGTCATCGCCATCGCATGTCGTGAACTTCCTCAAGGCGAAATACGACCTGAAGCCTTGGAGGCCTGCGAAGCCTGTAAACCAGCGCAAGAGTATAGCGGCGAGCGGGATGGCCGCTAACTGATGGGAGCGTTTGCAGAGTGGCAACCTCGATACGCTGAACATGGCATTGCTACGTTCCCCGTCGACATTCTTGATGACGGTCGGAAAAAGCCAGCCGTTGGCGGCTATCTCAAGCTGGGGGCTCAGTACAGCTCCCAGCTCACATTGAAATTCGGCGGACATAATGCTCTCGGGCTGGCATGCCGCAGAAACAAAATCACCGTGCTCGATGTGGATACCCCCGACGAACGCGTCTTGGCTGACGCAATCAGCAGGCACGGGGTCACGCCCTTCATCGTCCGCAGCGGGTCAGGCAACTGGCAGGCTTGGTACAAAAACAGCGGAGAGCGTCGCCGCATTCGCCCAGACGCGCACGTTCCAATTGATATCCTCGGCGACGGATATGTGGTGGCCCCGCCATCGCTTGCGCGCAAGGGTAGATACCAGCTCGTGCAAGGCAGCATGGACGACCTCGACCGCCTGCCGCCGATGAAACTTGTTATCGACACCATCGAAACGCCGAAACCGAAAGCGCTAGCCAGCACTCTCCGCGAAGGGGACGGCCGGAACAATTCGCTCTTTCATCGCGCGCTTCGATCCGCCCGCCATGCCAAATCCGAAGAGGAGCTTATTCAGATGATAGCTCATGCTAACCAGCAGTTCGCGGAGCCTCTGCTAATGGACGAGGTGCTAGGCGTTTCACACTCGGCGTGGGGATACAAGGAAAAGGGCCGCCTTATGGTTTCTGGCGGCGAGGCTACGGCCGTCATCTTCAAGAGTGACATGGATCACCTTTGGGACACGCCGAACGCAATGGCGCTCCTGATCCGGTTGCGTCTCGCGCACGGATACCGAAATGGCGGGACATTCGCACTTGCACAGGCCATAGCTGCATCCATGGGGCTGAGCGTCCCAACATATCGCGCGGCGCGTGATGTTCTTGTCGACCGCTGCTTTCTCGAAATCATCCACCCCGGCGGCAGAGGCAAGAATGATCCGCCTATCGCTCGACTTTTGTGAGGAGGTCTGGAAGGTGCAAAATTCTTGCAACTATATAACTAGACACCCCCCTCCTGTTCTCTCCCCATCTTGGGTCAGGAGCCCAGGCTCCCCTTTAAGTGCACGCCTCCGCACACGAGGCCAGAGAGAAGCGCATGGCTGGAAATGGTCTCACCATGAGACATTTTGCGCGGTGCAGGATAGCAAACTCTCGGGCGAGCAGCAGTTCTTGGCTCACATCATCATATGCAAATACAGCCGCGAGCATTCTTTCGCTAGCAGTGCAACTGGCCAGATCAGAGCGAGGGACACCGCCCAAGCTATGTATCGCCCAAGCCTGTTTCCGATTTTCTCCACTAGTTCGCGGCCTTGCCTGTGATTAAAATCGAGGTGACTTTCGTCTGGCCGCGGAACGAATTGCCAAGTTATCAAATCGTCGTTGTGTTTAATCCACCAATCACAAATGCGCGGTGGCAAGAAAACTAAACTCAAAATCAACACTGGGATGTAGAGAAGGAGATAAAACCCCTCGAACATGTCGTGCACAAAAGTTTCCCCATAGTGGTTGCGCTATCGCCAGCGGCTCAGAGACGCCCTCCGAACCTGGCGACTTATCTGCGGTGCCGGTTCTCTGCCGAAAATGTCTCGTCGTGAGACAGTTTTTCTCGGCGGCAGATTGGCACGTTCTACCGCGCAGGCATCAGCCTTGGTCCTCGGCCTTTCGCTCCTGTAGAGCGTCGTACGCCCTCTGTGTCGCGGCCTCAATCTCGTCCTCGCGCATAAGATACTTCCGCCCAAGAGCATTGCCTGCCTTGCTGATTTCCATTTCCAATTCCGCCTTAATACGGTGGAACTCCTTCGCCCTTTCGTGGATGTTCCTGATCCCTCGAACCCGCCACTTCGCTATGGCCTCCGGACTATCCCAGTCAGGGTCGTATTCAGGCTCCGTAGACATCTCAGCCTCCGATTTGCGTGGCGCACTCATTGGCGCGCTTTGTCGCCAAGGTCATCAACTCTGGAACGTCCTGAATTTTGTCAGTCAACGGCTTGAATGCTAGAAACGTTGTGCTGGTAGACCACACAAGCGCTGCATCCAAACTATCGGACATGCACCTGCAATACAGGGTTCGTTTTTCGGCCGTTAGCTGAGCAGTGTAGGTATTTTTTGTAAGGCATGATGTCTCCACACTGACATGCGCCTCGGTGATTTCGGAAGTAACCAATCCTGCAATCGCAAACAAAAAACCCATCAGGAATATCGAATAGCGCACCAGTAGACCCGACACGCTTCTTCCGCCTTTCACGACGAAGTAACCAATAGCAGTCGGAGGCAGGATGGCCCCCAAACCCTCGCCCCAGCTTTGCTGTACGCCAGCGCAGACCACTAAGCCGAAGATGCACGCCAAAGCAAAAACAAGCCAATGACGACCAACGCTCGCCCGTTGGCTTACTAACACGGCAGGCGCCAGCTTCTCGTTCATACCGCTCACAACTCCATCTGCCTTAGTGTCGTTGGCCCACGCTGTGGAGCATCGATTGGTTGTAAAGTACTGCCAAACTCCTAATCAGAGATCAACAGTCCGTCGATTACCGCGCCGTCAATAGTGCTTCGTCTTGCTATGGATGCACGGCAAATTATGGGCTGGAACCTTCGGTTGCTCAGGGTCGAGCGAGGCCTGTCTCAAGAGCGGCTTGCGTTTGAAGCTAGGATCGACCGCGCCTATGTGGGCCGCGTCGAGCGAGGGATGGAAAACGTCACGATTGCGACTATAGAAGCCTTGGCTCGCGCGCTTGACGTGCCCGTCGCGATGCTCTTTTCACAGCCCGACAGTAATGCTTCCCAACCGAAACCATTGAGGGCAGGCAGGAAACCAAAAGGGAGTGAACAGTAAGCGCCAGGGGACAACCTCGGAGAGGTCTAACCTTCTCGATTACTGCACTGCACATCGGCCCCAAGGGGGTGGTCGCCTAGTAAGAAATGTCTCGTCGCGAGACATTTTTCAGGGCTGCGTGGGCATCACAGCCGTATCCAGGCTTTCGCGGACATCGTTTTGTCCCTCAACAACCTATGCGCCGCCAACATCCCATTAATAGCTGGCTTGAGGCAGCGTTGCTGCCGCCGAGTTGCGTTGTTCCATCGGCCTTCGAGTATCACCTATTCGCCGCGGAGTTTATTCCCGGTTATCAGGGACAATGTGTTCGATGACCATGGTTTCAGAAATCTGCAACTCCAGTTTGCCTGCCCTTGGGACGTGTGGCATGGTCCGCTCGTGGGCGGTAAGAAGCATTGGGCGGGGCATTGTCGGTAAATTTCGACCATCTGAAATCGCTGAGTCCCGAACTCCAGCGTCTGGGCACGCTTGCTGAACGCTTCTTTGCAGATGACGCCAATACCTCGCTGATCAAAAGCCGTCAGTTCGGCGAATACATGGTCAAGGAGATCGCCGCGCTCTCCGGTGTCTATGATCCCGCAGCCCGTGAGACAACGCACGATCTGCTTCGGCGGCTCGCGACCCAGCAGATTCTGCCGCGCGAGGTGGCCGACATCTTCCACGCCGTGCGCAAGAGCGGCAACGAGGCGACCCACAATCTGGCAGGGTCACCGACCGAGGCGCTGGCCGCCCTCAAGTTCTGCCGGGCGCTGGGCGTCTGGTATCGCCGCACCTACGGACGCGATCCGAACTTTAGAGCCGGCCCCTTCGTCCCTCCCAAGGCTTCCGCCGATATCGATCAGGCAACTCAGGCAGAACTGGTCACGCTCCGTCGGCAGGTGAGGGAAGCCGAGGCGCAACTCGCGGCCGCCCATGCCTCGGCGGAAGAACTCGCAAAGGCCCGTGCCGCAGCCGATGAACTCGCCCGACAGGCTGCCGCTGACAACGCGGTCTGGGAACAAACGGCCGTCGAGATGGAGGCCGATCAGGCCGAGCTTTCCCGCAAGCTCGCGGAGCTGCAGAAGGCGGCGCAGGCCCAGCCGCAACAATTGCAGATGGAGTTCAAGCAGGCAGGCCTTCAGGCCGCGAGCCGGTTGGAACTCGACGAGCGGCAGACCCGCCGCCTGATCGACGTCCAACTGGTAGATGCAGGCTGGGAGGCCGACAGCGATCGTCTCAGGTATCAACTGGGCGCGAGCCCGGAAGAAGGCCGGAACCTTGCTATCGCCGAGTGGCCGGCAGCCGGTGGACGTGCTGACTATGCGATGTTCATTGGCTTGACGTGCGTCGGTATCATCGAGGCAAAGCGCGAGAGCGTTGACGTGCCTTCCACGCTCCAGCAGGCCGAGCGCTACGCACGCACCATTGCGCTGCCGCCGGAGAATAGCCATCCGGACGGCCCATGGAAACATGGTCTCGCCGACCCGCTCCTCGTCCCCTTCGTCTTCGCCACGAATGGCCGCCCTTTCGTCCGCCAGTGGCAGACCAAATCAGGCATCTGGTTCTGCGACCTGCGGCGCGACACGAACCATCCCCGACCACTGACCGCTTGGTTCTCCCCGAAGGATCTTCTCGACATCCTCGCGACCGATCTCGATGCGGCAGCCCAGGGCCTTGCCGAGGAGAGCTTTGGCAAGGGCAGGATGCGTCCCTACCAGGAGGACGCAATCGCTGCGATTGAGAACGCGGTCGTCGCTGGCCAACGCGATATCCTCGTGTCCATGGCAACAGGGACAGGCAAAACGCGCACCAGCATTGCCCTGATGTACCGCCTGCTGAAGCACAAGCGCTTCCGCCGCATCCTCTTCCTGGTTGATCGAAAGGCACTCGGTAAACAGACAAGCGACGCCTTGGAAACGACCGAGATCGAAGGCATGCTGAACTTCGCCCAGATCTACAAGGTTGCCGGGTTGGAGAAAAAGGTCCCGGAAGACGAGGATCAGGTGCAGGTTGCCACCGTCCAGTCCCTGATTGCCCGCATCCTCAACGAACCGGACCCGAGCAAGCGACCGACGCCTGGGACATTTGATTGCATTATCGTCGACGAAGCGCATCGCGGTTACACACTGGATGCAGAGCTGCGCGAAAGCGATATCGGCTTCCGCAATCTGGACGACTATCAGTCAGCCTATCGCCAAATCCTCGACTACTTCGATGCCGTGAAGATAGCGTTGACGGCAACACCTGCGCTTCATACCCGCGAAATCTTCGGTCATCCGGTCTTCCACTACGGATACCGTCAGGCTGTCGTGGAAGGCTACCTCAACGATCACCTCCCACCGAAGCGCATCACCACAGCGCTTTCGGAAGCCGGCATTCATTTTGAGGGTGGCGAAGAAGTCGAGATCATTGACCGCACGACCGGGCAGATCGACCTTTTCGAGCTCCCGGATGAAGTCTCGCTCGACTATGACGTCGCCGATTTCAACAAACGGGTTTACTCGGAGGCGTTCAATCGCATCGTCTGCCGGGCGATCGCCACAGAGATACTGCCGGGGAAACCGGGCAAGACGCTGATCTTCGCTGCCCGCGATGCCCATGCGGATGACATCGTCCGTCTCTTGGTCGGGGAGTTGCGAGAAGAATATGGCAACGACGCAGTGCCGCACGGCATGGTGATGAAGATCACCGGCAATGTCGACAAGGCCGACGACCTGATACTGAAATTCAAAAACGATCCCTACCCGAAGTACGTCGTCACCGTCGATTTGTTGACTACAGGCATCGACGTGCCGACCATCTGCAATCTAGTTTTCGTGCGCAGGGTCAAGAGCCGCATCCTCTACGACCAGATGATCGGCCGTGCCACGCGGTTGTGCCCTGAAATCGGCAAGGAACATTTCCGCATCTTCGATGCCGTGGACCTCTATGCCGAGTTGCAGGAGATGACGGACATGCGTCCCGTTGTCGTCAAGCCGGACGCCTCGCTCGGCCAGCTTGTCACTGACCTCGACAAGGCGGAAACAGACGAAGATAAAAGTTGGGTCGCGGGTCAGGTGATCGTCCGCATGCGCGCCATGGCAAAGCGCATGGATAACGAGACTCGTGATAGCTTTGAGCGGCACACGGGCGAGACGCCGGAAATGGCCGTGCAGCGCCTCGCCACCCATTCCGGCGCCGAGTTGAAGGATTGGCTGAAATCTCATCCACGCGTGGTCGAACTTCTGGAGCGCCGCCCGGTGCGGAACGGCAGCGACAATGATGGCGTGGTCATCTCCACCCATGAGGACGAGTTGCTCCGCATCGAGGAAATCTTCGGCAAGAACACCACGCCGGAGGATTACATCACCGGCTTCGAGCGCTTCGTGCGCGAAAACATGAACCAAGTCCCGGCTCTGATCGCCGTCACCCAAAGACCGCGCGACCTCACCCGCAAGGAGCTCTCAGAACTGGCAGGCCTGCTCGACGAGAAGAATTACTCCGAAGCCATGTTGCGCGCCGCTTACGGGAAGGCCCGCAATACCGATATCGCCGCCCATATCATAGGCTTCGTCCGCCAGGCGGCGATCGGCGATCCGCTCATTCCCTATGCCACGCGCGTCGAAAACGCGATTCTGAGGATTGAAGCTTCGCGTCCTTGGAGCCAGAAGCAGAAAGAATGGCTGCGCCGCATCGGTCGTGCGCTGAAGGACAAGCCGGTGGCCGATCCGACCCTACTCGATCAAGGCGTCTTTGCCGACAAGGGCGGCTTCAAGCGCATATCACAGGAATTCGATGGCGAATTGGAGGATGTCCTGCACTCCTTCAACGAAGCGATCTGGGCACCGTCCGCCGCCTGAGTTGACCCATTCCTCCCGCCCGCTAGAAACACTCTACCGATCCCGCGTCAGAAGAGAATGCTGCCATGAATGCCAATGCCATCGTCCAGAAACTCTGGCGGCTCTGCACCGTCCTCCGCAAGGACGGTATCACCTACCAGCAATATGTCACCGAGCTGACTTACCTGCTGTTCCTGAAGATGATGGCCGAGCGCAGCCGCGAGACGGGCAGCCTGCCGAAGTCCATGCGCTGGGAGGATCTCGTGCAGGCAAACGGCCTCGCCAAACTGGAGCTCTATCGGAAGACGCTGGTAACGCTCGGCACCGTCAGCACGCGTCTCGGCAAGGACGACGCCCTCGTTCTGCTGCCGGGCGACAATGCAACGCCCGAAGAGCGCAAGCGTTATGCCGATGCTCGCCCGCTGCCGGAGATGGTCCAGGAGATATTCGACAACGCCTCGACCTTCATTCGCGAACCGCAGAACCTGACAACGCTCGTCACGGCCATCGACGAACTCGACTGGTTCTCCGAGGAGCGCGATCAGTTCGGTGACCTCTATGAAGGCCTACTGCAGAAGAATGCGGAGGAAACCAAGCGCGGCGCCGGACAATATTTCACGCCCCGCGTGCTGATCGAGCTTCTGGTTCGCCTCATGCAGCCGCAACCCGGCGAGGTGATCCAGGATCCTGCATCCGGCACGGGTGGATTTCTCATCGCTGCCGATCGTTACATGCGCGCGCGCACCGACAACTACTTCGATCTCGGCGAGAAGGAGCAGGAGTTCCAGAAGCGCTATGCTTTTCACGGTATGGAGAACGTACCGGGCACGCTGCGCCTGCTCTTGATGAACCTATACCTGCATGACATCGACAGCGACCATATCGATCTGGGCGACACGCTCTCCGACAAGGGCAAGGGGCTTGGCCGCGCAAACCTCATTCTCACCAATCCGCCCTTCGGCCCGGCGGGCGGCGCGCCGACGCGTGACGACCTTTCCGTCACCGCCACCGTCTCTTCCTACCAGCTCCCCTTTGTCGAACACTGCATCCGCGCGCTGCAGCCAGGCGGCCGCGCTGCCATCGTTGTGCCCGATAACGTACTGTTCGAGGATGGACGCGGCAGGCAGCTTCGGCAGATGATGATGGATTGGTGCGACCTGCACACCATCTTGCGCCTGCCGACCGGCATCTTCTATGCGCAGGGGGTGAAGACCAATGTCATTTTCCTCACGCGCGGCAAGACAGAGACAGGGAATACCAAGGCCGTGTGGATCTACGATCTGCGCGCACAGATGCCGAAATTCGGCAAGACCACCCCGCTGACGGAAGCCCATTTCGAGGATTTCGAAAAGGCTTTCGGCAAAGACCCCTATTGTGCCGAGCGTGGGAAGGACGAAGGTGTTGAGGGCCGCTGGCGCAGGTTCACCCGCGAAGACATCGCCGCGCGCGGCGAGAGCCTCGATATCGGTTGGCTGCGCGAGACGGAGGACGAGGCGGAAGAGGGCCTGACCGAACCGGACGACATCGCTGCGGCGATTCTCGGCCATCTGCAGGCCGCCATGCTGGAGATCGAGGTTCTGACAGCTGAGTTGGATAGCGATGTTTCGGAGGCGGCGGAATGAGCGATGATCAACTTTCTGGGGCGTGGCCGTCACAGCAGCTACCAAGCTCCTGGGTTTGGATTCCTTTCGATCAGTTTTGGTCGGATTTCACAGATAGCCAAAAGAAGTTGCCACAAAAGAGCTATCGACAGGCAGGGCGGTTCGCGGTTGTTGATCAAGGTGAGGCATTGATTGGCGGATATACGGACGACGAAAGCTTACTCTCGCCAGCACCGCTACCCGCTATCGTGTTCGGAGATCATACGCGAGCAGTAAAGTTCATCGATGTGCCCTTCGTGCAGGGCGCTGATGGTGTACGCGTACTTGGCAGTCCTGAAGGGATTGATCCAATATTCGCATTCAAAGCACTTTGTGCGGTCAATCTGCCGAACAAAGGGTACAGTAGGCACTTCAAGTTTTTGAAGTCAACCAGCTTTCCCCTCGCTCCCTTGGAGGAGCAAAAGCGCATCGTAGCCAAGCTGGATGCGCTGAACGCGAAATCCGCCCGCGCCCGAACCGAACTCGCCCGCATTGCAACCCTCGTCTCCCGCTACAAGCAGGCCATGCTCGGCAAGGCGTTCAGCGGGGAGTTAACGGCAGGCCAAATCTCCCAACTTAACACCTTGAGCACTCCTTCTTTCACCGTGACACGCCATCCGTCGCATTGGAGGCTTATGCAACTGGGCGATATCGCCGACATCAAATCAGGTATCACGCTGGGAAAGAAGCGAAAGCCAGAGGACCAGTTGTTGGAACTGCCGTACCTGCGCGTTGCAAATGTGCAGAGAGGCTGGCTTGACCTGGCGGAGATCAAGACTATCCAGGTCACAGCGAAAGAAGCAGAGGCGCTTTTCCTACGAGATGGCGACGTTCTCATGAACGAGGGAGGCGATCGCGACAAGCTTGGACGCGGTTGGGTATGGGATAGTCAGATTGCTGACTGCATCCATCAAAACCACGTGTTCCGGGTCCGCTTGGCACCTAAAACTGTGCCTCCTCGCTTCCTGTCTTACTACACGAATGAGTTTGGACAGAAACACTTCTTTGACGAGGGGAAGCAGACAACGAATCTCGCCTCTATCAGCAAATCGAAGCTATCTGCGATGGAGGTTCCAATCCCTCCCTTCGAAGAGGCGGTGGAAATCGTCCGCCGCATCGAGTCCGCCTTCGCCAGGATCGACCGTCTGGCGTCAGAGGCAAAGCGCGCGCTGGAACTGGTGGGCAAGCTGGACGATGCGATCCTCGCCAAGGCCTTCCGCGGCGAACTGGAGCCCCAGGACGAGAACGACGAGCCGGCCGAAAAACTGCTGGAGCGCATCCATGCTGAGCGCGCGGCGATACCCAAAACTAAGCGTGGGCGGGGAACGCTAAGGGCTAAGTGATGAGTTTTTTGAGAGAAGGGCCAGTCAGACTAATCGCACGATTGGTTCGGTCAGAGGCTCTGATCAACGAGGAGTTGGTCGTGCCGAAAGCCAATCGGGTGGCTTTCGAGTTCGATTCTATTGATGCGAGGATGAGTGCCGAGGACGCGCTCGCTACCATAGCGGATAGAGCCGACCGGTCTCGGCTCGCTGTATTGAAGCTTCTGACGACGTCGGAGCATTTTCAATATCTTGCAGGTGTCGGTGTAGCCCGCGATGGCCAATGGTACCAGATCACCTTGTTGCCACGAGGAAAGAAGCCAGGCCCTTTCGCTTGGGCGTCCTCGCTAGGCGACGCTGGTTATGAAGAAATTGTGCCCTTGGTTCTGGACGAAATCCGTTATCTCTTCTCGGAGGGCGATAGCCCACTGAGCCCGGTCGGAGCAGCAGTCGGAAATGAACGGGTTCTAGCACAGGCGATTGCGGCGGCCTGCAAGTTTCCGGAAAGTGCAATCGGGAAAAGCTGCGTTGCGCGCAATCTCCTCAGCGGCGCGAACGCGCCCCACAAAATCGTCGTGCGAGATGTTGGGCAGGCGAGTTTCTGTAGCGCTGTCGATCAGCACGGAAATGAACTGTTTCACTTGGATGCTGGTTGGCCGATCTCGTACAACAAGAAGACGGCATCCAGTAAGCCCACGTTGAAAAAAAGCAATGTCCCAGTGGTCCTATCTCACTGGGATTGGGATCATCTGCATGGATACCACGCCATCCCGGGGCTTGTCGGTAGCACATGGATTGTACCGGTGCAGCGGCTTGGACCAGGTGCCAGGTTGGTCGCTGAGAAGCTTGCCACCAATAATCGCCTTCTGGGCGTGAGCTCAAACGTGTCAGCTGGGCCCCTGCGGCTCGGGCGCTGTAAGGGTACGGCCGGCAATCTCAATCAGACTGGCCTATGCGTTCAAACTACCTTGCAATCGGGCAAGACGGTTCTTTTCATGGGCGATGCCGACTACGAGCTAGTCCGGCCGAGATTGTCGGCTCTGCCGGACTTTATCGTTGCCACCCACCACGGCGCCAAATTTGCCGGAAGTGTCGTCTTGCCACGTGGGGGCAGTGGCCGGTGCGTGATTTCGGTTGGCAAAGGAAACGGTTACGGCCATCCATCGGATGTGGCTGTTCTGAGCCACTCGGGCGCTGGCTGGTCAATGAGCTTCACGTGCGAGCGCAACGGTATTCCGCGAGGCACCCGACACTTGGGACCCTAACTGGGCTTAAAGTCTTTCACGAAGCAGCGGCGAAAATGTCTCGCCGCGAGACTCTTTTACGTGGCCGCAAGTCGCCGCCCTTGACTGCGAGCGCTCCAGCTTTTGCCCTTGGCGTAGCATCTCTGTGAATACCGGATGCTGTCGAAAACGAATGCTCGGCGGTACCATCTATTAGGGAAGTTGGTGTAAGAAGCAACCAGTGCATGGGGAGCTGAGGCGGAATGGCTTACTGGTGGGTATCAAAAAACCAGACACACCGTCAGGAGCGGGACATGTTCAACGGTTTTATCCTTGGCCCCGCATATGACGCGGCATTCGATGCAGGCCTTATCAGTTTCGCAGATGATGGGTCAATCCTGATTTCTCCGATGATATCCGCCAGTCAACTAGCAGCCGTAGGGGGCACGTATTCCGCAAAGGTCCGAACTCTAGCGGACGCTCACCGTTCCAATCTAGCCCACCACCGTCAGAGCGTGTTCGTTACTAACTAGCTGTGGATAGAACTACTTAGCAGGGAGGTTCAGTGCTGTGAGCCATCAAGGCCGTAAATCGAAGCGGGCGGTCGTCCTGTGACACCCGAAGAGATTTTCGAAGATGCGTTGGTCCCTGACACAAGGAGCGTGCTCGTACTTGGGAGCTTCGAACGCAGGGTCACGGTTTACTCCCAGCAGATACGTGCGCTCAATCTCGTAGATGCTTTGCTCTCACAGAATGCAGTTCGTGACGACGGCAAAATCGCTATAGTCGGCGGAGGTGCTGCAGGTGTAACTGCGGCCGTAGCCTTGTCCAAGGCCGCCCCTAACCTGAAGGCGCTCGACCTATTCGAGGCGCGAGCGGACATTCTGCAGCTTCAGAAAAACGGCACGCGCTATCTTCACCCTCACTTTTACGACTGGCCAAGCATCGGTTCGGACGAAGAAGATGCGGGCTTGCCGATTATGAATTGGACGGCCGGCCCGGCGGGCGACGTTGTAAGAGCCCTTTGGAACCAATTTGACGAGGCATGCCGAACAACGAGACTGACCTTCCATCCGAACTCGACCGTCACTTCGCTGAGGCCAAGCACAACTAGCACTGTTCGCGTGGTAACGACTGGGACCGCTATTTCGAGAATATACGATGTCGTTATCCTAGCTATTGGCTTCGGCCTTGAAGCGTTCTTGGACGGCGACACCGACTCATATTGGAAGCCCAGCGCGCTAGCAGGCGCCATGCTCGTGCAGATGCAAGAGCCCAGCATCTTCATTTCCGGCAACGGCGATGGCGGTCTCGTCGATTTTCAGATGGCGGCCTTCGATGCGCTTGAACACCGCGCGATCTGCCAGCTCATCACAAATCTTGATCTCGGCGACGCATTGACGGAGCTCCGCACAATTGAGGTTGAGGCTTGGGCGCCGGGCGCGAACGTCAATCTCCTGGATGCATACCGGATGAGGGTAAAGCCCCTGATCCCAGGCCCAGCCTGGGCAACAATTGTCGAGGCGCTGAGAAACAATGTACGCATTCGTTTACACACAAATGAGGCACAGCTCCTCCGCAAGACAACAGCCCTGCACAATCGTCTCGCAACTTTCCTCATAATCGAGGCCGACCGGGACATCGAACGCAATGCTATCACAGTCACGACCGGTGTTGGCTTCACGGATGGCGTGGTGCCGGCGACGGGTCCCATATCTCTCGATGGGGAAGCCCCCTTTACGCCATATCGGCGCTTCCTACGGCTTGGCCCCGACAGTGCCCCGAACCTTGCGCCATTCGACGCCCTGCTTGCCACGTATCCTGGACGGCTTTTGCCAAAGGCTTCTGCCACTAGACCTGAATCACCGTCTCTAACGGCCTCTGCAAGAGCACGTTTCGCGCCTTTTGCGCCAGCTGCTGCGCCAGCGCCGCTTCCCGAACAGGAGGCGGTTGGGCCTCCGACCTTACGAATTGTCTTGCAGCGGCAGGGGAACAACATAACTTGGTCAGGCGACCTGGCTCCGACCGACATTGACATGCTATGGCGCGGAAACCATGGCCTGTCCGTTTATACAGATGTAGCGGCTGCAGATTCCGATGGTCTGATCTCGGCCCTAGCTCGCTTGGGCTGTCACGCGGCCAGCTTTCATCTGCATGCCCGGGACGCACAGGGATGGCGAACGTCAATGACATCGCTCTGTGCTAGCCGTTCGCTTCCCGGGCCTGATATCGGCACCCGTTGCATCGTCAATGACTGGGACGACCCGCCTGTAGTGGTCCAACGGGTGACGTCACCGATAGCCGATCTTGCTAGCATTGTTTCTGAGAGGTTGGACTTAGAAACCCTCCGTCAACTTCATGGCGCACTGTATGATGTACTGGGTCCGCCGAATGTGGAAATTGGGTGGCCGATCGAGGCACGCCTTAAAGAGCAGTTGTGGTCCCGGTGGTTGAATTGGCACCCCGTCCTGCAAGCTGAACCTGCAACGCGCCGGCGTTTCATGCTGCTGTTAGTCACGGAACAAGACCGTGACAACATTACTCCGGAGTTGCTCGTCAGAGTCGGGCCACGCAGCCTACGGCCGTTTCTGACAAAACCAACGATTTTCGGACTTACTTTTGCTGTGTGCTCAGAGCACGCAGTGAGCCCGATTGCCGTTGCTCCTGGCAATATGGCCGGAGGCGGATTGACCGGTCATGCTTGTGGCGTTGGTTGGATTCAGGGCCGCGATCTGTCCGCAGGATTTGCGGCAGCGCAAGCCTGGACAACCGGTGTAGTGTTGCTCGCGCAACTGAGGGAGGCATTTCGCCTTGCCGAAAGAGATGTCAGGTTTGACCATGCACCTGGCGATCCAGCGAAAGTGGGTGACGTGCTATCAGATCAAGAGCCGTTAGTTATCCCAGCGGACGAGCTTTTTGTTATCGCGCTAGAGGCGGGCGAGCAGAGTATGCAGCAGCATCTTCGATCGGTGATCCAATGGCGCGCCACCAACAATCGAGCTAGCTTGGAGTAGCGTGATGGCCCAACTCGCAGAAGTGCTTACTTTGTTGGTCTCAGCGGCTGCCCGTATGGGAGCCAAGGCCGGGCCTCTTTCGGAGGAATTTCTTGGTGCCCGCTTCAATTCGGAAGTGTTGAGCGAGGCGGTAGGGCGAGCATCAGTTTCTCGGAAGGAGAACGATTTGCCGACAACCATTACCGGCGTGCGCATCGATGATGTTCCTTTGCTGATAGGCGAGCTTTCAGGTCCTGCCACACGGCCGGCAATCGAGGCGCAGTTGCGACGATACCGAAATCAAGCAACGATCGCCCGTTCGTGGCTGGGGTCAGAAGCCCCTAATCTTCAGTTGTTTCTTGTAGCGCCTACCGGTAGCGTTCACGACGGCCGTTGGAAGCAATTGGCAGCCGAAATTGAGGCCGACGATAGAACGTGTCGAAAGCTGGTCTGGCTCTTCGATCATGAACCCAGCGAAGACGACGCTGAAGCATTTCTGTCCCGCACATTTGTAGCCCGTCCCTGGCCAGGTGCCCAACAGCTGGTTCAACTCGATGCGGTCGCTACCTATGCCCTTCCGAATGGGTGGGAGGAGGCAGCGGATAATCCCCAGCTCGACTTTGACGGTCTAGTCGCCCAACTTATTGAGCTGGAGCGTTTAGCATGAGCGAAATTTTCCTGCGCAGCGTCGAATTGTCGAACTTCCGGGTTTACGGGGACAGTTACGTCTTTGAGTTGCCGGCGGAACCAGGAGTAACCCTGATTACGGGTGCGAACGGACTAGGAAAAACTAGCTTCTTTGATGGCGTTGAGTGGGCCCTTACGGGCCAGGTTGGTCGTTTCTCTGACATAAGGACCGACAGCCGACGCCGCGAGGCTGATCCGCTCACGCGGCTAGGCGCCCCTGAGAATAGTCATAGAGTAGCCCTCGCATTCACCGCTGGGGAGCCCATCGACCGCGGGTGTGGCTTTCTTCCAACTGAGGATGAAGTCGCGGCGCTGCTCAAGAAGGAACGTTGGCCAGCGATCAGCAACTTGCATGGCTATCTCTCGATTACGCATTTTCTCGGCCAGGCCTCAACTCGCCGCTTCTCGCTGCGCGAACCCAAGGCGCAGTGGGAGGCGCTCAAAGGCCCGGCGGGTGTTGATCGCATCAACAGTTTGCGGGAGCGCGTCAGCGGACAAGGAGCGCGTCAGGCCTTTACGCGGGCGATTCGTGACCGAACGCAGCGGCTAGAAAAAGCTTCAGATGCGTTTCAATCATGGCTGTCCTTGATCGAGGAACGGGACCGCCTCGCAAGGCTTTCCAGTTCGGAACGGTCGTTCTCTCCACAACATATACTGGAGGAATGCGAGCAAATCCTCGCTCAACTGGCCCCACTACTACCGGCCACCCAGCAGGAAATAGCTGGCCTCGCCGAGGAGCCCGAAGCTGCCTTGCAGCGACTAGGAAGTCTCATCGGTGAAGCAGACGAGTACAATCGAGCCGAAGAGGCAAAGTTGAAGGCCCTTGAGGCTATCGTTGCAGCATATGAGCGATCGATTGCGGAGACGGCTGCTAAGTCCGCTTTGGTTAAAGAGATAGGCGCGAGGCGAACCCAACTCGTCAATGATCTTGCAAGGGCCGAGGCAGCGCTCAATCATGCGACCACCGCGCTTGGACGGTCGAGGCAGTTGTCGGCGCAGCTAATGGCACGATCAACCACATTGGCACGCGTTGAAGCTGCCGCAGCTCAACTCCAAAGTGCCTCATCAGCGATTGCAGAAATCGAGCGGCAGTTGGACATCTCGAAAGCGGAAGAGAGTAGAGCGCAACGCCGGCGGGAAGCTGTTCAGTCAGAGATGGATAATGCAAAGGCGTTGCGGGCGGAACGAAGCAGGGCCTCAACGCAGGTTTCCCAAGCTCAAAAGCGCGCCCAGATTTCGACTGCTCTGTCGCAAACTCGCTCCGAGATTGCTCGTCTGACCTCACTGACTAGCGCTCGTGATAGCGAACAGCTCACGGCACGCAGATCAGAAATCGTCAATGCGCAGTCTTTGGTTAGGGCCGAGATTGACCGACTCAATACAGAGCTTCGCCGGCATGATGAGCGTGGACGGCTACTTGCAGAAGCGATCGCCTCGATCGCACACCAGCTAAGCCACGAAGATGAGACCTGCCCAATCTGTGACAGCCACTTTCCCCCGGGTAGGCTAAAGGAACTGGCTGACGCGCAAGCGCGTGCTGGTACGGCACCGGCATCGGCGCTTGCGGCCAACTTGTCACATGCGCGATCGGAGCAGGAAGTGCTGATGCGTCGGCAGGCCGAGGTGGATCGCGCGCTAACAGAGCTCGGTCAGCTAAGCGCGAGTCTAGTTGTTCTGCAGGAACAAGAGGCGCACCTTTTGCAGGCTCTCGTCGAAGCCGGTGGTGCAGTTGACGTTCATTATGATGGGAGCGGTATCGATGCCGCTAGAATGGCCCTAGCTTCACTCGACGAGCGCATCGAGAATTGTCCTTCAGAAGTCGCGTTGGACAGTCTTCTCGCGGAGGTGCAGGCCGCGATGGACGCTGAGCGTGCCCGACAGGGCAACCTTGATCGCCAGCGCATAAATGCAATTTCAGACGCCGAGGCTGCGCGTTCCATATTGAGCCAACATCCCGACCTTTGGGCACCGGATCATGGATTGCTAATATCACTCGCCGAGCAGCTCACGGCGATTCGGGCGGAGTCAGCGCTGATTGGCGAAAAAGTGCAGGATGATCAAACAAAAGTTGAAGCTGCTCGATTGAGTCGCGACTCGACCGTGGAGGCGATCGCACACGAGGACGCTAGTTTGTCTACCTCAAATCGCGAGCTCGATAGGGAGGCTGAGCTGCGACAGGACCTGCTACGACAATGGAACGATGCGGGACAAACAGGTGATCCTGATTCAGCAAGGGTTGCGCAGGTTTCATCGCGGGTTTCAGAGCGATCAGTTCGTATAGGGCCGATCGCTTTCGCCCATGCCGAGTTAATCGATAGTCTGAGGGTCTGGAGGAATGACCAGCAGCTTCAGGAGCGTGAGCGCTCTATTGCAGCCACGTTGGTGAACTTTGGTCTGTCTACTATCCCACAAGTCACAGAACGTTTCACTAGAGACATTGCCATCATCCAAGATGAACTCGATCTCGCCCAAAAGGCTCGCGCGCGAATGGAAGATGTGGGCCAAAAGATGCAGCAGCGCGCTGAAGAATTTGCCGATGAGGTCCTCAAGCCTTTGAATGATACGATACAGCGCTTCGCGCTACCCCTGATGACCTGGACGGATGCATCGATAATCTATCGAGCGGAGCATCATGCTACCCGTTCCGAACTTAAGCCCGCGATTGTCCGCACCGACTCAGATGGTAAAGTTACCCAATTGGAGATGAACCCAAATCTGTTTTTTAGCGAAGGGCAACTGTCGGCGCTTAGCGTCAGCGCGCTCCTCGCCGCCAGCACCACGTTTTCTTGGTCAAAATGGCGCGGATTGCTTCTTGATGATCCGCTTCAACATAACGACGTCATCCACGCCAGTGCGTTTATGGACCTCATCCGGCAAATGGTCCGCGAGCTTGGCTACCAGGTAGTCCTCTCCACCCACGATAGTACAGAAGCAGAGTTTCTTGTCCGAAAATGCAAGAGCGCGGGAATCCCCTTCGCTATTCACGAACTGGTACCACGTGGAGAGGAGGGCCTCATCTCGGAAGTCGCGTGATCCCAAGCGACCACTTCCTAGTCTTGTGCACTCAGCCGTTCTGACAAGCGTTTTCGTTTTCCTTCAGCCGGAGTGGAGTTTTGCCGCTCGAAAGTGTCTCATGATGAGATTTTTTGAAGAAACTTACGAAGTTTTGGTCGGTCCCAAAATTGCTCTGCGGCGCAGGTGGTGACGCGCAGCGATAAATTTTAGGGGGGTAGAAAGGTGGATTCAATTCGGGCGATAAACGCCATCGATTTGATTCGGTTCACTTTTCTCAAGAGGAATGGTGCCGCTTACGTGACTCGAACACGTGACCCCATCATTACGAATGATGTGCTCTACCGACTGAGCTAAAGCGGCCCTGAGGCGGTTCCGCGAAAAGACCGCGGAACGAAGTGTGAGGCGCTGATAAACGCAAAGCGCCAAGATTTCAAGCCATCAGTTTCGAGAAGTTGAAAATTCCTTGTTGGTAGCGATCTGGGGCGCGGAAGTGAGCCCGAGACGGGCGCGCGCGGCATCGTATTCGCGCTCCCAGCGATCGACCATATGTGCGACCGAGGTGATCTCGCGCACGGCGCCGATGCCCTGGCCGCAGCCCCAGATGTCCTTCCAGGCCTTGGCGCCCTCGGTCGCCTGGGCAAAATCCATCTTCGACGGATCGGCTTCCGGCAGGCTTTCCGGATCCATGCCGGCTGCCACGATCGACGGCTTCAGGTAGTTGCCGTGGATGCCGGTGAAGTAGTTGGAATAAACGATATCGGCGGCATTGCTGTCGACGATCATCTGCTTGTAGGCGTCGCTGGCGCGCGCCTCTTCCGTGGCGATGAAAGGCGAGCCGATATAGGCCATGTCGGCGCCCATGGCCTGGGCAGCGAGGATGGCTCCGCCACTGGCGATCGCGCCTGAGAGAAGCAGAGGGCCGTCGAACCAGGAGCGGATTTCCTGGACGAGGGCAAAGGGGGAAAGCGTGCCGGCATGGCCGCCTGCACCTGCGGCAACCGCGATAAGACCGTCAGCACCCTTGCGGATGGCCGAATTGGCGTGGCGGTTGTTGATGACGTCATGCAGCACGATGCCGCCATAGGAATGAATGGCGGCGTTGACCTCGGGCACGGCGCCGAGCGAAGATATGACCACCGGCACCTTGTATTTGATGCAGAGCATCAGGTCCTGCTCGAGGCGGGTGTTGGACTTGTGGACGATCTGGTTGACGGCAAAGGGCGCAGTCTTGCGGCCGGGGTTCTTCGCGTCGTGGTCGGCGAGCGTTTCGGTGATTTCGGCAAGCCACTCGTCGAGTTGCGATTGTGGGCGGGCGTTCAATGCCGGGAAGGAGCCGACCACGCCGGCCTTGCACTGCGCGATCGTCAGCTTGGGATGCGAGATGATGAACAAAGGCGCGCCGACAACCGGCAGTCTCGTCGTTCCGGAAAGAATTGGCGGCAGCGACATCGAGTTCTCCATCCCGTGAAGTTTTTTGACGTTTGCGTAAACGTCAAAATAGATAGCAGCAAGTTGCGCGCTTGCAAAGATGCGGATTTTCGTGGCGGCGCGATGTTTTCCCCGACGTTGCCGGGGTCGCCCGCGCGTCGGACTTGCGGATTTTGAAAGCAACGGTTACGCAATTGTTAACAAAACCAACGGCGTGCATCCGGAATTAACCGATAAGAGCTTGCGGATGACAAAAAGGCGCCGATCGAAATGACGAGCGCCGGCGGGGCTACGGCATAATCCTTTAAATCGGATCCGATTTAAGGCTAGGATTATGCAGCAGATTTAAAGCGTTACAGCGTCCTTTGCGCGCCAGATTTGACGCGCGGAGTTGTAAGGCCCGGTATGCACAGAAGGATTTGACGTGAGCGGACTCGAGACTGCAATCCGAAATGCGCTGGAGCGCTCCGACAGGACCAACGCCGAGACGCGGGCGCGCATCTATCAATCCGCGCGCCAGGCGCTCGAAGCCGGGCTGCAGAAGCAGGGGATCGAGGATCAGAACGTCGTCGCCCAGCAGCGCCATCGGCTGGAAGCGGTCATCCACGCGATCGAGACCGAGGAACGCGCGGCCCTGAAGGCGCGCCCGGCGCCGGCCCCGTCTGTCAGCCTCGACGATGCCGTCGCACCGCGCGCTGCGGCAGCGGCAAAGTCCGAGCCGCAGCCGTCTGCGCCCTCGGGCGGCCGCCGTGAGCCGGCTTTTTCCGGCCAGGCGCCGCGCGACGGACAGAATGACAGTGGACTTGGTGGCCTTCGTGCCGACCGCGACGGGCCTGTTGTTTCGACGGCTGCGGCGGGCGAGGTTGCGGCCAGGCAGTCGAATGAAGGCAGGGGCGCGGTCGCGCCGGAACTGCGAGTAACGGACGGACGCAAGCGCCGACGCAAACGCGGGCGCCTGTTGTCTCTTGCCATGGTCGTCGCGACGCTGCTGGCTGCGGTCGTCGCCGCCGTCTGGTGGGTCGAGACCAACAATCTGCTGCAGTCGCCGGCTGCGCGCGACACCAATGTCGCCAATCCGCCGGCAACCGTGGCGTCACAGGATTTCGACGGGGCTGCCGGTCTGCCGACGCTCGGTGCCCAGGAAGGCTTCAGCGGCGATTGGGTCGAGGTGTACACGCCCGGCAAGACAGGGGTGATCACGCCCGGCCCGCAGGCGACTGTCGAGCCTGTCAACGACGACGGCGGCCAGCGCATCTTGCTGACCTCAGGCGATGCCGATGCGGACGGCGACGTGACCATCGAGATTCCGGCGGCGATCCTGGCCGAACTTTCGGGCAAGACGTCGACGCTGGCGCTGACGGTACAGGCCACGCCCGGCAAGTCGACGGAATTCGCGGTGGAGTGCAACTTCTCCTCGCTCGGCGAGTGCGGCCGACACCGTTTCACCCTGCATGATGAGCGGGTCGACATGCTGTTCAAGGTGACGTTCGACCGTAGCCTTGCGCCAAGCGCTGCCGGGCAGATCGTCATCAACAGCGACATCAGCGGCGGTGGCAAGGGCTTGAACCTTTACGCCATCCGCGTCCTGCCGGGCCAATAAGCCTGCGCGATAAGCCGGATGGCCGGCTGCGGCTATTTCAGGAAGCCGGGGCCTGAGCCGACGATCTTGTCGTCGATCTCGCCGATCGCGTCCTTGTTCTTGCCCTCGTAGTCGAGCTTGGACAGGATGTGGCGAATGAGATTGATCCGTTCGCGTCGTTTGTCGTTGCCCCGAACGATTGTCCACGGCGCGTGGTCCGTGTGGGTCGCCTTCAGCATCTGGTCGCGCTTCTCGGTGTAGTCGTCCCATTTGTTGAGTGCAGCGATATCCATCGACGACAGCTTCCAGATCTTCAACGGATCATGGCGACGGTCGTGAAAGCGCTTGAGCTGCATTTCGCGGCCGATATCGATCCAGAATTTGAAGAATTGAATGCCCTCGTGCACGATCATTTTTTCGAAGCGCGGAACCTGCTTGAGAAATTGTTCGTGCTGCTCGGGCGTGCAGAAGCCCATGACCGGCTCCACGCCGGCGCGGTTGTACCAGGAGCGGTCGTAGAGCACGAGTTCGCCCGCTGTCGGCATGGTCGCGATGTAGCGCTGGAAGTACCATTGCCCACGCTCTGTCTCGGTGGGCTTCGTCAAGGCGACCACGCGGGCCCAGCGGGGGTTCAAGTTGCTGCTGGTGGCATGAATGGCGCCGCCCTTGCCGGCCGCGTCACGGCCCTCGAACAGCGCGATGATGCGCTTGCCGGTTGTCTGCTGCCAGAGCTGCAGCTTGACCAGCTCGATCTGCAGCCTTTCCAGCGTCTTCTGGTATTCGTCGTCGTCGGCGAGCTTTTTCTTGTAGGGGTAGCCGTCGGAGGTAAGTGCGGCCTCATCGACCCACTTCGGCAATTCCGGGTTGTCGACGTCGAACAGCCGCTTCTTGCCGCCGATATCGAGTTCCACCGCCCGGCTTTCAGTCTTCGTTGCCGCCTGCGTTGACGCCATGTGGTCTTCCTCCAGCCCGAGCGATTTCCTGTGAGGAGGCCACAATTGCATTGCGGATTCAAGCGCGTCGTGAAAATCATGTCATGAAGCGTCGCTATCTCTCGACCATTTGAGGCCGGGAGGAAAACAAAGTGATTCATGAGGATATGGTGCTGGACGGTTCCAAGGCGTTCTGGCGGACGCTCGTGCCGCGATTGAAGGCTGAGCGCTGGCTGCTCGGCCTGACGGCACTGCTGGCAGTCCTTGCAACAGTGGCCGGCATCCATTTCCTCGCTGTCCTGCCGTTCTGGATCGTGCTTGCCGCAGCCCTGCTCAACCGCAGCGCGCCATCGGCGCTGCCGAAGGCCGCGAAAGCGGCCAAGGTCGTTGCGGCTACGGGCCGGGCCAGCGACGCCCTGATCCCGGCCCTGAACGCGCTGGATATGCCGGTCCTTGTGGTGGCTGCCGATGAAACCGTCGTCTTCCAGAACATCGCGGCCGAAAAGGCATTCGGCACCATTCCGCCCGATAGCTATCTCGCAGCCCGCGTCCGTTCGCCCGGCATTCTCGATATGGTTCGCGAGACGATCGCGACCGGCAAGATCAACCAGATCGAACACACCGAGCGCCTGCCGTCCGATGCGGTCTACGTGGTCCGCGTGGCGCCCGCCGAAATCGGCGGCGGCGGTCCGTGGAGCCGGGTCTTCCTGCTCACCTATCGCGACATCTCGCAGGCCCGCCGCATCGATCGCATGCGCTCGGACTTCGTTGCCAATGCCAGCCACGAACTGCGCACGCCGCTGGCATCGCTGCGTGGCTTCATCGAAACGATGCAAGGCCCGGCGCGCAACGACATGAAGGCTCAGGAAAAGTTCTTCGGCATCATGCACGAGCAGGCGACACGCATGAGCCGGCTTGTCGACGACCTCCTGTCCTTGTCGCGGCTGGAGCTGAAATCCCACATCGCACCTGACGATACGATCGACCTGCGCCCGCTGCTCGGCCATGTCCGCGACAGTCTTGCGCCCCTTGCGAGCGATCTCGACGTGACGATCACGCTGACGATGCCGGATAACCCCGTTGTCGTTCAGGGGGACCGCGACGAGCTGACCGAGGTGTTCGAGAACCTGATCGAGAACGCCTGCAAATATGGCCAGGAAGGCAAGAAGGTCGATGTCGAGCTTTCCGGAGGCGAGGGCGGGCAGGCCGAGGTCGTCGTCAGAGACTACGGCCCCGGGATTCCCGCCGAACATGTGCCGCGCATCACCGAGCGGTTCTACCGCGTCAATGTCGAGGCGAGCCGCTCGAAAAAGGGCACCGGTCTCGGCCTTGCGATCGTCAAGCACATCCTGACCCGCCACCGCGCGCGGCTCCTGATCCACTCGGAGCTGGGCAAGGGCACGGTGTTTACCGTGCGTTTTTGACATATTGGCGCTGGATAAAGTCGCACTGTCCATTTTTCATTATGATTTTCAATGACATGATCTGTCATAAATGTTTCGCGAAACTGACATAAAAGGTGTGGCTATCGGCGGCTAGTTAGGGGCAGCCGATCAGACGGCGAAGAGCGCTGCAACGCTTGGCGCACTCAACACAAGCCCATTCCGGGAGAACTTTTATGAAAGCTCTTAAACTCACTGTCGCGGCGCTCGTCGCATCCGCCGCGTTCGCTGGCGTGGCTGTCGCGCGCGATCAGGTTCAGGTCGCCGGCTCCTCGACGGTTCTTCCCTACGCAAAGATCGTCGCCGAGACGTTTGGCGAAACCTTCCCGGACTTCAAGACCCCGGTTGTTGAATCCGGCGGCTCCTCGGCCGGCCTGAAGGAATTCTGCAAGGGCGTCGGCCCTGACACCATCGACATCGCCAACTCCTCGCGCAAGATCAAGGACAGCGAAGTCGAGGCCTGCAAGGCCGCCGGCGTCACCGAAATCCAGGAAATCCAGATCGGCTACGACGGCATCGTTTTTGCAACCGACGCCGGCAACTCCGACCTCGCCCTGAAGCCTGTCGATCTCTACAAGGGTCTGGCTGCTGAAGTCGTCGTCGACGGCAAGCTCGTCGCCAACCCCTACAAGAAGTGGTCTGAAGTCAACGCCGCTCTGCCGAACGCCGATATCGCTGCCTTCATCCCGGGCGAAAAGCATGGCACGCGCGAAGTCTTCGAAGAGAAGATCCTCGCTGCAGGCTGCAAGGAAGCCGGCGCCCTCGACGTCATCAAGGCTGCCGTTGCCGATGAAAAGCAGCAGCACAGCAAGTGCGTCGCAGTCCGCAAGGACGGCATGGCCGTCGACATCGACGGCGACTACACCGAGACGCTGGCCCGTATCGCTGCCAACAAGAACGGCATCGGCGTCTTCGGCCTGTCCTTCTACGAAAACAACGCCGACAAGCTGAAGGTCGCCACCGTCAACGGCATCGTTCCGTCGACCGAAACGATCGCTTCCGGCGAATACCCGGTTTCGCGCCCGCTCTACTTCTACGTCAAGAAGGCACACCTCGGCGTTATCCCGGGCCTCAAGGAATATGTTGAGTTCTTCCTCGACGATCAGATGATCGGCCCGGAAAGCCCGCTTGCCGAATACGGCCTCGTCGCTGCTCCGGATGCCGAGCGCGAAGAAATCCGCAAGGCTTTCGCCGCCGGCAACATGCTCTGATATTGACAAGCCCCGGCGCGACATTGCTCGCGCCGGGGCATGCCTCCATCCGAACTGCCGGCAGCGCCTTGAGCGCCACGCCGCGGAGACGTGCCGATGAGTACTTCATTTCTTCTTTTGCTCATTGTTTTAATTGGCTTTATTTCTTATTTCGCAGGCCGTGCGCGCTCCTTCGCGCAGGCTGGCGGCAAACTCTCCAATCTGCATTCCTTGCCCGGCTATCATGGCAGTTACGTTGCGATCTGGGCGATCCTCCCGGCAGCCTTGGTGCTTGGCGCCTGGCTCGTCGCTGCGCCTGTCTATATCGACTCCAGCACCCGGGCGGTGTTGCCTGAAGCGGTGCAGGCGCAGGGTGGTGCGACGGTCGAGCTGGCACTTGGTCAGGTCAAGTCGGTTGCCGGCGGCCTGAACCGGCTGACGGCCGAAGAAGTTCAGGCGCTTGAAAGCGGCTCGGCCAATCTTCGCTCCACGCTTGCTGCCAAGGGCGTGGCCCTGGCGGGTGAGGGCGAGCCCTACATGATCACTGCTGCCCAGCATTTCAACGCGATGACCGTCACCAATCGCTGGCTGATGAGCGCGGTCGTGCTCCTGATCGCCATTGCCGGCGGCGTTTATGCCATCCGCAACATCGCCACCCGTTTCCGCGCCCGCAATCAGGTCGAGCGCGTCATGCTCGGCGCACTGATCGTCGCCTCTTCGATCGCCATCCTGACGACGGTCGGCATCATCGCTTCGATGCTGTCAGAAGCCGGCCGCTTCTTCACCATGGTCTCGCCCTTCGAGTTTTTCTTCGGCACTGTCTGGGACCCGCGGTTTGCGGCTGCAGGCAGCGGCGGCGCCTCCGGCCAGTTCGGCCTGATCCCGCTGCTCGCCGGCACGCTCTACATCGCCTTCGTCGCCATGCTTTTCGCGGTGCCGATCGGTCTTTTCGCAGCCATCTACATGGCGGAATATGCAAGCCCGCGCCTGCGTTCGACGGCAAAGCCGCTCTTGGAAGTGCTGGCGGGCATCCCGACCATCGTCTACGGTTTCTTCGCACTCGTGACAGTCGGCCCGTTCCTGCGCGATATTTCCGCCCAACTGAACGGTCTGGTCACCGGCAACTACCAGAACTTCATCCAGGCACAGAGCGTGCTCACCGCCGGCATCGTCATGGGCATCATGCTGATCCCGTTCGTTTCCTCGCTGTCGGACGACATCATCACCCAGGTGCCGCGGGCGCTGCGTGACGGATCGCTCGGTCTCGGTGCCACCCGTTCCGAAACGGTCAAGAAGGTCATCCTTCCCGCAGCACTTCCGGGCATCGTCGGTGCGCTGCTTTTGACCGCCTCGCGTGCCGTCGGCGAAACGATGATCGTGGTGCTTGCCGCAGGTGTGGCTGCCCGCATGCAGATCAATCCCTTCGAGCCGATGACGACGGTGACGGTCAAGATCGTCAACCAGCTGACGGGCGACCTGGAGTTCACCTCGCCGCAGACGCTGGTCGCGTTTGCGCTCGGCATCACGCTCTTCGTCATCACGCTCGGCCTCAACATTTATGCGCTCTACATCGTGCGCAAATATCGGGAACAGTACGAATGACCGACATCGCTTCCCCGGCCGTCCGGATCTCCACCCGTCCCGCATCCGCAAAGCGCGATATCGGCATCAAGCGCCGCTACGCCGCCGAGCGCCGGTTCCGTGCCTACGGCATCGGCGCCATCAGCCTCGGCCTGTTCTTCCTCGCCCTGTTGCTGTGGACCGTGTTCTCCAACGGCTACACCGCGTTCCAGCAGACGACGATCACGCTGCCGATCGAATTCACCGAAAAGGTCATCGACCCCAAGGGTGAGCGTACGACCGACGGTAAGGTGCTGATGACCGCCAACTATCCGCTCTTGGTGCGCGATGCGCTGATCAAGCAGCTCGGTATCGATGCAAGCAAGCGTCCGCTGGTCAAGCAGGCGACCGACATGGTGTCGGCGAGTTCCCGCACGCTGTTGCGCGACATCGTCGTCGCCGACCCCTCGGTCATCGGCAAGACCATACCGGTGACGTTGCTCGCCGAAGCCAACGTCGATAGCGCCTTCAAGGGGCAGATCGACCTGAAGGTCGAAGAGAGCAAGCGCAAGGTCAAGGACCAGCAGGTCACCTGGATGAACGAGCTGGCAAGCGCCGGCGTCCTGAAGAAGAGCTTCAACACCGGCATCTTTACCTTCGGTGCCTCGAGCCGTCCTGAAGCGGCAGGCGTTGGCGTTGCAGCCCTTGGCTCGCTGTTCATGATGCTGATCGTGCTGGTGCTGTCGCTGCCGATCGGTGTTGCCGCTTCGATCTATCTCGAAGAGTTCGCGCCGAAGAACCGGTTGACCGACCTGATCGAGGTCAACATCAACAATCTCGCCGCCGTCCCGTCGATCGTCTATGGTCTCTTGGGGTTGGCAGTCTTCATCAACTTTGCCGGCATGCCGCGTTCGGCGGCGGTCGTCGGCGGCCTGGTGCTGACGCTGATGACGCTGCCGACCATCATCATCGCCACCCGCGCGGCGTTGAAGGCAGTGCCGCCGTCGATCCGCTCGGCAGCCCTCGGTCTCGGTGCTTCGAAGATGCAGACCATCTTCCACCACGTCCTGCCGCTGGCGATGCCGGGTATTCTGACCGGCACGATCATCGGCCTTGCCCACGCGCTCGGCGAAACCGCGCCGCTGCTGTTGATCGGCATGGTCGCATTCGTCGTCGACTATCCCGGCTCGCCGATGGAACCGTCGACCGCGCTGCCGGTACAGATCTACATGTGGGCCAACGAGGCGGAACGCGCCTTCGTCGAGCGCACCTCCGGCGCGATCATCATTCTACTCATCTTCCTCGTCGTCATGAACCTTGGCGCCATTCTGTTGCGACGTCGCTTTGAGCGCCGTTGGTAGTGAGGTAATTACTATGAACATCATGTCAGAAGCAGCAGTCGAAAAAGCCTTGGATCAGAAAATGAACACCGTGCCCTACAAGATGATCGGCAAGGATGTGTCGGTCTATTACGGCGAGAAGCGTGCGCTTTTCGACGTTAACCTCAACATCCGCGAGAACACGGTGACCGCGCTGATCGGCCCATCGGGCTGCGGCAAGTCGACGTTCCTGCGCACGCTGAACCGCATGAACGACACCATCGAGAACTGCCGGGTCACCGGCAAGATTACGCTCGATGAGGACGATATCTACGATCCGACGATCGACGTCGTGGAACTGCGTGCCCGTGTCGGCATGGTGTTCCAGAAGCCGAACCCGTTCCCGAAGTCGATCTATGACAACGTCGCCTACGGCCCGCGCATTCACGGGCTTGCCCGCACCAAGGCCGAATTCGACGACGTCGTCGAGACCAGCCTGCAGAAGGCCGGTTTGTGGAACGAGGTAAAGGACCGCCTGCAGGAGCCCGGCACCGGGCTTTCCGGTGGCCAGCAGCAGCGTCTGTGCATCGCGCGCGCCGTTGCCGTCAGCCCGGAGGTGATCCTGATGGATGAGCCGTGCTCGGCGCTCGACCCGATCGCGACGGCCAAGGTCGAGGAGCTGATCCACGAGCTGCGCAGCAACTTCACCATCGTCATCGTTACCCACTCGATGCAGCAGGCAGCGCGCGTTTCACAGCGCACCGCCATGTTCCACCTCGGCAATCTCGTCGAGGAGAACGATACCGACAAGATGTTCACCAATCCGGATGACCAGCGCACCCAGGACTACATCATGGGCCGCTTCGGCTGATCGCCGAAGCTCGCCATCACCCCGTTTCCTGAACGCGCCCGCAAGGATCACAGATTATGTCCATGCACATAATGTCCGCCTATGACGAAGAACTGAAATACCTGACACGCCGCATCTCCGAGATGGGTGGCATTGCCGAGCAGATGGTGGGCGAATCCGTCCGCGCGCTGGTCAATTCCGACCTCGCACTGGCGCAGAAGGTGATCTCCGACGACGCCATCCTCGACGAAGCCGAGCGCCAGATCGGCGAAAAGGCGATCATCACCATTGCCAAGCGCCAGCCGGTGGCTGCCGACCTGCGCGAGATCATGGGATCGATCCGCATCGCGTCCGATCTGGAGCGCGTCGGCGATCTCGGCAAGAACAACGCCAAGCGCGTGATTGCCGTAGCCGGCTCCGGCATCCCGCGCAAGCTGGCGCGTGGCCTCGAGCACCTGGCCGAGCTTGCGCTCGTGCAGTTGAAGGAAGTCCTCGACGTCTACGCCTCCCGCTCGCCGGAGAAGGCCAACAGCATTCGCGAGCGCGACGAGGAGATCGATGCGATCTACACCTCGCTGTTCCGCGAGCTGCTCACCTACATGATGGAAGATCCGCGCAACATCACGCCCTGCACGCATCTTCTGTTCTGCGCCAAGAACATCGAGCGCATCGGCGACCACGCCACCAACATCGCCGAAACGATCTATTACATGGCAACGGGCGCGCAGCCGGAAGGCGAACGTCCGAAGGACGACAATACGTCGACGCTGGGCGCCGTAAAGGACTAAGCCCAAATACGTTCGAGTGCCTGCTTATGAACCTCATCCGGTCGCAGCTTCGGTTGCGGCCCTGCTTTGCTGCGTCTGTTGCACTCCGTTATCGCGTCTACCTTTGAAAGCGCCCGGAATGCTCCAGATGCTATATGTTCGAGTATCACGTTGCGTTCGATCGAACACGGGATGCTCTGGGTAAGGAGACGTTACCTGATGTTGCCGAAAATCGCCGTTGTCGAAGACGAGGAGGCGCTAAGCGTCCTGCTGCGATATAACCTCGAAGCCGAAGGTTTCGATGTCGATACGATCCTGCGCGGGGACGAAGCCGAGATCCGTCTGCAGGAGCGCCTGCCGGATCTCTTGATCCTCGACTGGATGCTGCCGGGCGTTTCCGGCATCGAGCTTTGCCGCCGCCTTCGCCAGCGCCCGGAGACCGAGCGCCTGCCAATCATCATGTTGACGGCGCGCGGCGAGGAGAGCGAGCGGGTTCGCGGCCTTGCCACCGGTGCTGACGACTATGTGGTCAAGCCGTTCTCGACGCCTGAGTTGATGGCACGCGTCAAGGCGATGCTGCGACGTGCCAAGCCCGAGGTGCTTTCGACGCTGCTGCGCTGCGGCGATATCGAGCTCGACCGCGAAACCCACCGCGTGCACCGCCGCACCCGCGAGGTCCGCCTCGGCCCGACCGAGTTTCGCCTGCTCGAGTTCCTGATGTCGTCGCCGGGCCGGGTGTTCTCCCGCTCGCAGCTTCTCGACGGCGTCTGGGGCCACGATATCTATGTCGACGAGCGCACCGTCGACGTGCATGTCGGCCGCCTGCGCAAGGCGCTGAATTTCTCCAGCATGCCTGATGTCATCCGCACCGTTCGTGGCGCCGGCTATTCGCTGGAAAGCTGAGCCATTCATCCAATAAAAAAGGGGCCGCGCGGCCCCCTTTTTATGTTGTCTTCGAAGCCTTAGCGAGCGCGACGACGCTCTGCGGAAGGCTGGTAGGCAAGCCGTGCATGGAATGTGCAATAGGGCGAGGCTTCCGGGGAGTCGTTGCCGCAGAAGTGGAACTCTTCCTTCAGCGGGTCGCCGATCGGCCACTTGCAGGTGCGTTCGGTCAGCTGCGTCAGCTCCAGGCGGCGCGACATCGGCACGACCACATCCGTCCGAATGCTGAAATCCTGTTCGGCAACGAGATCGACTTCGATCTCTTCCTTGAGCACGGTGGCGCCGGCCGGACGGGTGACCGTGCGGGTCGTGACGCGCGCGGCGTAGTTCGGAGCGCGCGGCGCCGAGGTCGCCGGGCGCTGCTTCGGTCGGGTCGCCGCGGTGGTGCCGCCAGCCTTGGCCCTGCCGGGCAGGCTCAGCCGGTGAACCTTGCCGATGACCGCATTGCGGCTGACGCCGCCGAGCTGTGCCGCGATCTGGCTCGCGCTCAGGCCCTCGGACCATAGCTTCTTCAGTTTTTCCACCCGCTCGTCAGTCCAGTTCATTTCTGCACTCTCCGTTCTCAGCGTTGGCGATGACAGAATCCCTCACCACGCTCCGGACAGACTCCGGAGCTGCAACGCGATAACACTTTTGGTGACTAGGTCCGCCGCATGCGTCTAGTAATTGAACGTTAACCTACTGACCGCCGGACTCCGTGGCAAGAGTCCGCGGAATCAGGCCGAATCGATTTCCTAGTTTTCCCCAACTTGCTCGGTGGGCGTTGCATTTTTGCAAGCCCCGCCGCGCGATTTTTTCGTCGCATGGATTGCGGCCGTGCGACCGCACTGCAAGGCTTGGTTTTGTTGACATTGCGCTGCGAAATAGGAATAGTGCCTGCGCCGCCGCAAGGCGGCATTTTTAATTTTTGCCGCGCTCAACAGGGCGCGGATCGATGCCGATAGCAATGAAGGAGAGGCTCGCCATGACTGCAACCACGCCGCTTTACGACACCTACATGCGTGCGCCGTTGCGTTTCGAGCGAGGAGAGGGCGTCTGGCTGATCGCCGAAGACGGCTCGCGCTATCTCGACTTTGCGGCCGGCGTCGCCGTCAACTCGCTTGGCCATGCGCATCCGCATCTGGTCGAGGCACTCAAGGCCCAGGCCGAGAAGGTCTGGCATCTGTCGAACCTCTATGAAGTTCCCGGTCAGGAAAGCCTGGGACGCCGACTGACGGCCGTCACCTTCGCCGACCGCGTGTTCTTCACCAATTCGGGCGCCGAGGCGCTCGAGTGCGCAATCAAGACCGCCCGCCGCTACCACTACGCCAAGGGCAATCCGGAGAAGTTCCACGTCATCACGTTCGAGGGCGCCTTCCACGGACGCACGATTGCGACAATCGCCGCCGGCGGTCAGCAGAAGTATATCGAGGGTTTTGGCCCGAAGGCTCCGGGTTTCTATCAGGTGCCCTTCGGCGATATCGCGGCGGTCAAGGACGCGATCACCGACGAGACGGCGGCGATCCTGATCGAGCCGATCCAGGGCGAGGGCGGCATCCGCCCCGTCACCAAGGAGTTCATGCAGGAACTGCGCGCGCTTTGCGACGAGTTTGGCCTGTTGCTGATCCTCGACGAGGTCCAGTCCGGCGTCGGCCGCACCGGCAAGCTTTTCGCCTATGAATGGGCGGGCATCCGTCCGGATATCATGGCGGTCGCCAAGGGGATCGGCGGCGGCTTCCCGCTGGGCGCCTGCCTGGCGACGGAAGAGGCGGCGGCCGGCATGGTTGCCGGGACCCATGGTTCGACCTATGGCGGTAACCCGCTCGCCATGGCGGTCGGCAATGCCGTGCTCGACGTCATCCTGGCCGACGGCTTCCTCGAGCATGTCCGCGACGTTTCCTTGGTCTTCCGCCAGGGGCTCGCCTCGCTGAAGGATCGTTTCCCCGATGTGATCGAGGATATCCGCGGCGACGGACTGATGCTCGGCATCAAGGTGAAAGGCCCTTCGACCGATCTCCTGAAGGCGATCCGTGCCGAGAAGCTGCTGGCCGTTCCGGCCGGTGAAAACGTGCTGCGCCTGCTGCCGCCGCTGACCGTGACGGCTGAAGAGGCGCGCGAAGGCCTGGCCCGGATCGAACGCGCCGCCGAAGCCGTGAGAAGCGCGAGCGGCACTGCCGCAGCCTAACTTTTGAACCCGGAAATCGGCAGCGATTTTCCCAAAGGCCCACGCGCGAACCCGAGGTGTCGAAGTGCTTTTTGCCCTTCGACACCGGTCGCGCTTCAGGGGCCATTCTGAGGACAGGAATTGAGTACGATGGCAGGCACAAGACATTTCATCGATCTTTCGGCCATGACCGCAGCCGATCTCAGGACGATCATCGACGACGCGCGCGTGCGAAAGACGGCGACCAAAGCCGGAACCGCCGAAAAGCCGCTCGCCGGCAAGATGCTGGCGATGATCTTCGAGAAGCCGTCCACCCGTACCCGCGTTTCCTTCGATGTCGGCATGCGTCAGCTGGGTGGCGAAACCCTGTTTCTCTCCGGCACGGAGATGCAGCTCGGCCGCGCCGAGACTATCGGCGACACCGCCAAGGTGCTGTCGCGCTACGTCGACGCGATCATGATCCGCACCACCGATCACCGCCGGCTTCTCGAACTTGCCGAACACGCGACAGTGCCTGTCATCAATGGCCTGACCGACGACACGCATCCCTGCCAGATCATGGCCGACATCATGACCTTCGAGGAGCATCGTGGCCCGGTGAAGGGCAAGACCATCGCCTGGACCGGTGACGGCAACAACGTGCTGCATTCGCTGATTGAGGGCTCGGCCCGCTTCGGCTACCGCATGAACATGGCGGTGCCGCTCGGCTCCGAGCCGCACGACAAAATCCTCAACTGGGCACGCAACAATGGCGGCGAAATCCTGCTGTGCCACGACGCGGAGCAGGCCGTGGCCGGCGCCCACTGCGTCGTCACCGATACCTGGATCTCCATGAACCAGGAGCATCGCGCCCGCGGCCACAACGTCTTCCAGCCCTTCCAGGTCAACGAGGCATTGATGAAGCACGCCTCCGACGACGCGCTCTTCATGCACTGCCTGCCGGCACACCGCGGCGAGGAGGTGACCGACGAGGTCATCGACGGTCCCCAGTCGGTGGTGTTCGACGAGGCTGAGAACCGGCTGCATGCGCAGAAGTCGATCATTGCGTGGTGCATGGGGCTCGTCTAGCCGGCGTATCCGCCTCTTGAAAAATCCCGCAGGCGACCCGATTTAGGCCGCATGCGGGACGTTCCGGGGTCGAAACCACGGACGCACCTCGACGACAGGCAGCGCATGACGGGCCGGAAAATGGCACATGCCTGCTGGACAAATCCGTTTATGGCGGGATCAAATAGGATGACGGGCAGGCTGCGCCGGGGGGATGTTCATGTCCTCAGCGCGGCCTTCTCCGGTTACGTAAGGAGCTGCAGATGACTGAGATGGCGCCCGGACTTGGCGAATTCGATTTTGCCGGTGACGATCACGTCGTGCCCTTCCAGGTGGAAGGCCTCGATGTGCGCGGCCGCGCGGTTCAGCTCGGCCCGATGCTCGATGCGATCCTGGAACGCCACAACTATCCGCTTCCGGTCGCCCGGCTCGTTGCCGAGACTGTGGTTCTGACCGTATTGCTCGGCACGTCTCTGAAGTTCGACGGCAAGCTTATCGTTCAGACGAAGAGCGACGGTCCGGTCGATCTCGTCGTTGCCGATTTTGCCACGCCCGATAAGGTGCGCGCCTATGCCCGCTTCAACGAGGAAGCGCTTGCGGAAGCCTTGAAGGATGGACGCACCCAGTCGCACGAGTTGCTCGGCAAGGGCATTCTCGCCTTCACCATCGATCAAGGCGCCCATACCCAGCGCTACCAGGGCATCGTCGCGCTCGATGGCGCTACGCTCGAGGAAATCGCCGGCGTCTATTTCCGCCAGTCGGAGCAGATCCCGACCAAGGTGCGCCTCGGCGTCGCAGAGTTGCTCGACCGCGACGAGAACGGCAAGCCGCGCCATCGCTGGCGTGCCGGCGGCATGGTCGCGCAGTTCCTGCCGGATGCGCCGGAGCGCATGCGCCAGCCGGATCTTTCGGGCGGCGACGGTGACGACAACGAGGATCTCTTCGACGAGGACGATCTGTGGGCGGAAGCCAAGGTCATGGTCGAGACGATCGATGCCGACGAGCTGACCGATCCGATGGTCGGCACGGAGCGTCTGCTCTATCGTCTGTTCCACGAACGCGGCGTTCGCGTCTATCAGCCGCAGGCGGTCTATGATCGCTGCAGCTGCTCGCGGGAAAAGATCCGGTCGGTGCTGACCGGGCTGCATGCCGACGATATCGAAAGAACGATCGAGGACGGCCTGATCAAGGTGACGTGCGAGTTCTGCTCGACCACCTATCGCTTCGAGGCAAGCGAAGTGCGTCAGCAGTAGAACCCCTCAATTCAGGGTTCGCACCAGCCCTGGTGAATCGAGCGAGAAGGCGGGGATGGCCACGTTGAAGTGTTCTCCGCCTTCCGACTCCATGCTGTAGTGGCCGAACATGACGCCCGAGGGCGTATCGAGCGGGCATCCGGAAGAGTATTCGTAGGTGTCGCCCGGGTTCAGCAACGGCTGTTCGCCGATGACGCCGGGTCCGCTGACTTCGTCCACCTGCCCGTTTTCATCGGTGATGTGCCAATAGCGCGTCATCAGCCGGACCGTCTCATTCGAATGGTTGGCGATGACGATGCGGTAGCCCCAGACATAGCGGCTGTCATCCGGATCAGATTGCTCTTCCAGATAGTACGGCTCCACCGTAACTTCTATGTCGCGAGTGAGCGCGCGATACATGGGCAACACCTTGTTTCAAGTCTTTCAGGGTATTCTACAGCAAGATGGTTTCGTCAAGAATAACGGCAGGATTGCATGCGTTGCCTGCAACACGGCGGGAAGGTCGTGCCGATGCTTGATGGTGCGGTGAGAAAACATCTTGATCCCGTGCTGGATCGCGTGGGCGCCAAACTCGCCCGCGGAGGTGTCAGCGCCAATGCCGTCACGATCGCCGGCCTGACGCTCGGCCTCGTTGCCGCTGCGCTGATTGCCGTGCAATTCTATCTTCCAGGCGCCATGCTTATCGTCGTCAGCCGGCTTTGCGATGGGCTCGACGGCGCGGTAGCGCGGGCGACGCACAAGACCGATTTCGGTGGTTTCCTGGACATCGTGCTCGACTTCGTCTTCTACGGTGCCATCCCGCTCGGCTTCATCTTCGCCGACCCGCAGGCCAATGGGCTCGCGGGCGGGCTGCTGCTCTTCTCGTTCTACGTCAATGGGTCGAGTTTTCTTGCCTATGCCATCATGGCCGAGAAGCAGTCGATGACGACGGATGCGCGGGGGGAAAAGTCGCTCTATTTCACCACCGGGCTCGCCGAGGCGACGGAGACGATTGCCGTTTTCCTGGCCTTCTGCCTGTTGCCGGCGTGGTTTTCTGTGCTGGCGATGCTGTTTGCAGTCGTCTGCCTCTACACCGCGCTGTCGCGCATCATGCTCGCGCGCACGGGTTTTCGCGATCGGCAGTAGCGGCCGCCCGCTGTCCGGGCGGCCCATCTTGTTCGTCGATGTCAGGCCTTTACGCTCTTCAGTGCGCGGGCGAAGTCCTCGACGATGTCATCGCTGTCTTCGATGCCGGCCGAGAAACGCACTGTGCCGGCGGAAATGCCGAGTTCTTCGCGGGCCTCGTCCGTCAGGTTCTTGTGCGTCGTCGTTGCCGGATGCGTGATCAGGCTCTTGCTGTCGCCGAGATTGTTGGAAATGCGGGCGATCTTCAGCGCGTTCTGCAGCGCGAAGGCCGCATCCTTGCCGCCCTTGAGTTCGAAGGCGACGAGGGTCGAGCCGCCGGTCATCTGCTTGGCGATGATGTCGGCCTGCGGATGGTCCTTGCGGCCGGGGTAGATCACCTTGGCGACCTCAGGCTGCTCGGCGAGGAAGTCGGCGACGCGGCGCGCGGTTTCCGTCTGCTGCCTGACCCGCAGCGGCAGGGTCTCGATGCCCTTCAGCAGCGTCCAGGCGTTGAACGGTGACATCGCCGGCCCGGTGTGGCGGAAGTAGTCGTGCAGGTGCTCGTTGATCCAGTCCTTGTCGGACAGAACCACGCCGCCGAGGCAGCGGCCCTGGCCGTCGATATGCTTCGTGGCGGAGTAGACCACGATATGGGCGCCCAGTTCGAGCGGCTTCTGGAACAGCGGCGTGGCGAAGACGTTGTCGACCACGACCTTGGCGCCGATCTGGTTGGCGAGCTTGGCTACGCCGGCAATGTCGATGACTTCCAGCGTCGGGTTGGTCGGGCTTTCCAGGAAGAAGACCTTGGTGTTCTTCTGGATTGCCTTTTCCCAGTTGGCGAGATCGCGTCCATCGACCAGCGTGCACTCGATGCCGTATTTCGGCGCCAGCGTCTCGACCACCCAACGGCAGGAGCCGAAAAGGGCGCGGGCGGCGACGATGTGATCGCCGGCCTTCAGCTGGCAAAGGATGGCAGCAGTGACGGCGGCCATGCCCGATGCCGTGGCACGCGCGTCTTCGGCACCTTCCAGCATGCACATGCGCTTTTCGAACATGTCGTTGGTGGGGCTGCCGTACCGGGCATAGATAAAGCCTTCGGTCTCGCCCTTGAAGCGCGCTTCCGCCGCCTCGGATGTGTCATAGACGAAGCCCTGGGTAAGGAAGATCGCCTCGGATGTCTCGCCGTGCTGGGAGCGGGTCGTTCCGCCGTGGACGAGTTGGGTTGCCGGGCGCCAGTTTTTGCTCATGTGACGATCACCTTCAAAAACAAAAAAACCGGCCGCGTGAAGGGCCGGTTTGATACCCGGCCTTTTTAGCTACTTGTTTAACGTGGCTGCAAGCCGACCGGCCAAATCACCACGGGATAAAGCTCCAATACTGCCTGGGTGCGCTTGCGTCAATTCCTGGAGTTTGGTTTTGTCTCGCAACTGAAAAGAGGATCGAAATGGGCCGCGAGACTGGGATTTTGGCCGACCGCGCGATCGCCGCGCTGTTTGAAGCCGGACGCTTGAAGAGCGAGAAGGCGCTGGATGCCGATCAGATTCAGCCGGCAAGCCTCGATCTGCGCCTCGGCGCCAAGGCATTTCGCGTGCGCGCAAGCTTCATGCCGGGCCCGTCGCATCTCGTTGCCGACAAGCTCGACCGTCTGAAGCTGCATGTCGTCGACCTTTCCGAAGGCGCGGTGCTTGAGACCGGATGCGTCTACATCGTGCCGCTGATGGAAAGCCTCGATCTGCCCGAAACCATGTCGGCCTCGGCGAACCCGAAGAGCTCGACCGGTCGTCTCGACATTTTTACGCGCGTCATCACCGACCGCGCCCAGGAATTCGACAAGATCCCGGCTGGATATCGCGGTCCGCTCTATCTCGAAATCAGCCCGCGCACCTTCCCGATCGTCGTCAGGCGTGGTTCGCGGCTGTCGCAGATCCGCTTCCGCACCGGCCAGTCGCTGCTCTCCGAGCAGGAACTGCTGGCGCTGCATGAAAGCGATATGCTCGTTGCCAGTGACAAGCCCAATGTCAGCGGCGGCGGCATCGCGCTCTCGATCGATCTCAAGGGCACCGGCCCGGACGGACTGATCGGCTATCGCGGCAAGCACCACACCGCCGTCGTCGATGTCGACAAGAAGGCGCAGCACGCGGTCTTCGACTTCTGGGAGCCGCTCTATAGCCGCGGCCGTGACGAGCTGATCCTCGATCCCGACGAGTTTTACATTCTGGTGTCGCGCGAAGCCGTGCACGTTCCCCCGCTTTATGCTGCCGAGATGACCCCGTTCGATCCGCTGGTCGGCGAGTTCCGCGTGCACTATGCCGGCTTCTTTGACCCGGGCTTCGGCCATGCTTCTGCCGGCGGCAGCGGCAGCCGCGCCGTGCTCGAAGTGCGCAGCCACGAGGTGCCCTTCATCCTCGAGCACGGCCAGATCGTCGGTCGGCTGGTCTATGAGCACATGCTCGAGCGTCCGGACGGGCTTTACGGCATAGGCCTCGGCTCCAACTATCAGGCGCAGGGTTTGAAACTCTCCAAGCATTTCCACGCGGAGTAACAGAAAAAGTGCCGTTGCGCGTCGGCGCGGCGCAACGGTGCTTGACAGATGCATGCGGTTGAGGAAGTTTCCGAAACGCTGCGGGTGTAGTTCAGTGGTAGAACGCCAGCTTCCCAAGCTTGATGTCGTCGGTTCGATCCCGATCACCCGCTCCACTTTTTCTTCGGTCTTGGCCCGCCGGGCTTTGAGCCAGGCGCGCCTGAGTTCAGCGACCCAAACGTGATGGTGCCGAAGCCAGTAGCCAGCCCGGCTGCATCCGGCTAATCTTGTCATCACTCATCAATCATCCGCGGCTTTTCAGGCCGCATGGCATCCCGAAGAGACGCGCTTGCCCTTGCCCATGAAAATTCACCGACTGCTGGCTCTCTGCGTCTATCTGATCGCGGCGCCGCTTGCCGCCCAGCCCATTGTCGCCCAGCCTAAGGACCTGCCCAACCTGTTCGACGCGCGCGAACGCATCGCCAAGCCGGACCTGACCGGCCTTGCCCGCCTCAGGTTCCTGACCACGGTGGATTTCCCGCCGTTCAACTTCATCGACCAGTCGGGCAAGCTTTCGGGCTTCCATGTCGACCTGGTGCGCGAGATCTGCCGCGAACTCGATATCGAAGCCAAATGCCAGATCCAGGCGGTCACCTATACAGAGTTGCTGCCGGCGCTGGAAGAAGGTCAGGGCGAGGCGGTCGCAGCCGGCATCGCCGTCAGCCCGGAACTGCGCCAGCGCTTCGGCTTCTCGCGCCCCTTCATGCGGCTCCCCGCGCGCTTTGCCGTCAACACAAAGGCGGCCGGCGCCGTCTCCGAGCCATCGGGCCTGAAGGGTAAAGTGGTCGGCGTCGTTTCCGGCACCACCCACGAGGTGATGTTCAGGGCTTTCTTCCCGAAGCTGGAAGCCAAGGTCTTTCCAGATCGCGATGCCATGCTCGCCGCCCTGCAAAAGGGCGAGGTGGCGGCTGTCTTTTCCGACGGCATGCAGCTTTCCTTCTGGGTGTCCGGCAGTGCCGCCGGGGGATGCTGCGGGCTGGTGGACGGCGCCTATTTCTCGCAGCGCTTTCTTGGCGAGGGTCTGACGATCATGAACCGCAAGGCCGAGCCGGCGCTGACCCAGGCGATTGATCATGCCTTGCTGGCGCTGTCACGCAGCGGACGGCTCGACGAAATCTACCTGCGCTACTTCCCGAACGGCATTTATTGATCAGCTGCGCCGGAACGGCAGGAGCAGCGACCACAACAGCTTGGTCGGCGCGCTGCGGCCATAGGCGGTGAGCCCCGTTTCGATCGCGTCGTCGCCGCGCCCTGGCCGGTCGGTATAGGTCGAGAACAGCCGGTCCCAGATCGCCAGGTTGAAGCCGTAGTTCGAATCTGACTCTAAGCGCTCGGTCGAGTGGTGGATGCGGTGCATGTCGGGCGTGACGATCAGCGGTCGCAGCGCTCGGTCGAGGCGCGGCGGCAGTCGCAGATTGGCGTGGTTGAACATGGCAGCGGCGTTGAGCACGATCTCGAACAAGAGAACGGCGACGGCGGGCGCCCCGAGCGCGACGATGATCGCGATCTTCCAGGCCATCGAGACGACGATCTCCAGCGGATGAAACCGCAAGGCCGTGGTCAGATCGACGCCGGGGTCTGCGTGATGGACCCGGTGCATCCGCCAGAAGAGGGGAACCTTGTGAAAGGCGACGTGTTCAAGCCAGATGGCGAAGTCGAGCGTGACGAAGGCGATCACGCCGGAGAGCACCGGCGGAATGTCCAGCAGAGGCAGCAGGCCGTATCCCCGCGCTTCAGCCCAGAGTGCGGCACCGGTGGCGGCAGCGGGGAAGATCAGCCGCAGCGAGAGCGACGACAGCACCAGAATGGAGAGGTTGGTAAACCAGCGCTGCGCCTTCAGCGCCTTTTGCAGCTCCGGCCGCTCCAGTCGCGGGTGAAGCAGTTCGAGCACTGCCATGGCGACAAAGACCGACAGAAAGGCGCCAAGGCGCCATAGTGGCTCGGTCAGGCCGAAAAGCTGCATCCGTTACGCCTCGCTGTCATTTTCCGGCCAAGCGATAGCACGGGTCGCCAGCGTGGCGCCAAGACACGTTGACGTGAACCGTCGGTCTCGGCTTGCCGCTACTTGCGAAAGCGGGCGAGCGCACCGCGCTCGATGGCGGCACAGGTGAGCTTGTCGAGGCCCAAGCGATCGCGCAGCAGCTGCAGCAAGCGGATTTCCTCGTTGCGGATGCGCTGGTCTGCGGCGGCAATCTCTACGGCAAGTGCATAGGCTGTCTCGTGAAGCCGCTCGGGCAGCGCCTCGCGGACAATCTCGAGCACGATGTCGAGACCCTCGGGCGCGGCCAGCTGGGCCGCGCATTCATGGCCGACCAGCACGAGATGGTCCTCGTCGAAGCCTTCGAAGGCGGGAAGAAACTGCACAAGCCTGCCGATGCGCGTGAATTCGTCGTCGCTCATCTCCCGGTCGACCGCCGACATCATCACCATGACATAGACAAGGGCTTCGTGCTGGCTGAGGCTGGGGGGGCATGACGGCTTTCCGGCAGATGTTTGCAAAGAACTGGTGTGCTCCGCGGTTCCTTACAAGTCCGGTGCCGGTTCGTCCATCGTCGCAGCCGCGCTCGGGTCGTCGAACGGCATTGGCGTCTGGCGAAAATCGCGCGGGTCATCTCCGTAGAAGCCAAGCTTTGCCTTGCGCGCCGCTTCGGCTTGCTCTTCGAGCGCCGAGCCTGATAACGGCGTCGCCCAGCCGTTGGCGACGAGCCAGGCTGCCGGGTCCTGGCCGCCGACTGTGCAGTGCGCGGTGACGGTGTCACCGGTTCCATCGTCGGGAATGTCGCAGCTGACGGCGCGAGCGCGCAGGAAATTGCGAAACGCCGTTCGGGCAACCATGCCACAGGGCCAGGTCTTGCCGCCGCTTTCGCAGGTCCGCTCCGCCGCTTCCGCCTCTATGCCGTCGAGCTGGAGCGTCAGCTTGTCGAAGCGGATAAGACCGGCGGCGAGCGCTACAGGTTGCTGCAGGATGGTCGGTGCCTTCGGCTTGTCCTTGCTCGTGTTCGACAGCGGCTGTCGCGGCTCGATGCGTTCGAGCGGCTTGGTCGTGACTTTGTCGGGCAACCCGAATTGCTGCGGTTCAATGGCGCGGGCTGCGGTCTCGGCAGAGCGGGAGCCGCTTTCGCCTTGGCCGCCTGCATCGGGCGTCGTGTCGCTTGCCTGAGGGTCGGTCATATCGAACGGCACGTCTTCGGCTTCCGCCGTCGGCTCCGCCTCACCCATCTCGGGCGTTTCCAGCACGAAGTCGGGCGTCGCAGAACTTTCCCGGTCGCGAATGGTCGCGGCACCCGCATAGAGGATGCCGGTATAGAGCGCCAGGGCGGCAATCCCGCCCGCAAGACTGACCAGTTGTTGCCGCATCAGGAAAGATGTCCTATTGGCTGGCCCAGATGATCCGGGCGATCCATTCGATTTCACTGATCTCGAAACTCCGGTTGGGATGTTCCGGGTTGAGCGATAGCAGTTCGATGTTGCGCGGAGTATGCCGGATGAGGATTTTCGCCATGACCTCGCCTTCGCGGGTCTTGACCACGACGCGGTCGCCGCGCCGAACCTGTGCACCCGGATCGACGATCAGGACGTCACCATCGCGGTAGAGCGGCAGCATACTGTCGCCCTGGATCTCCAGCGCATAGATGCCGGCGCGCCGTTCGGCTCCCGCCGGGAAATCGACGACGTCCCAGCCCTGGCCGGCCGGAAAGCCACCATCGTCGAAGAAGCCGCCGGCGCCGGCCTGGGCAAAGCCGATCAGCGGAATGGCACCTTTGTAAGGCTCGCTGCGGGTTGTTTCGGGCCGCATCAGCGCCATGAACTGGTCGATGGTGGCGCCGGTGGCATCCAGCACCTTGGCGATCGATTCCGTCGACGGCCAGCGCTCGCGACCATCGGCCGACTGGCGCTTGGATTTGTTGAAGGATGTCGGGTCGAGCCCGGCACGGCGCGCAAGCCCTGATGGCGAGAGCTGATGGCACTCGGCCAACGCGTCGATGGCGTGCCAGATAGTGTTGTGCGACAGCATGAAGGTCTGGTCCGGGCAGGTGAGCCGTTATGCCTCTGTTCGCGAGTAGATTAACCAAGCGCAGGAGGATGGTAAAGAACAGGGAGGAAAATAATCCTTGTCCACTCCGATTGAAATAGAATTTCCTGCTTCTATAGTCCTTACATCAAGCCTCGATGATAGAAATCCGTAGGCCCTGCCGTCGAGGCTTGATTTAGGGTTGCTTGAGTTAAGCCGGTGAGGGGCGCATTTGTTGGCGGTGCTGAAATCCGAACATCTGCTGCTCGCCGCTTTCCTCGCCGCGGTCGCCGGTTTTGTGCTGGAACACCGCGTGCTGGAGATGGGGCAGGCCGCTTCCCTTGTCGGGGCGGCAGCTCTGGTGGCCGCAATCGTGCTGGCGTCGATGCGGGTTGCGCACCATGCCGAAGTTCTGGCGGCAAAGGTCGGCGATCCCTATGGCACGATGATCCTGACGCTTTCCGCCGTGCTGGTGGAAGTGATCATCCTGGCGATCATGATGACCGGCGAGAGTTCGCCGACGCTGGTGCGCGATACGATCTATTCCGCCGTGATGCTCGATATCAACGGCATCCTCGGTCTTGCAGCACTGCTTGGCGGGCTGAAACATGGCGAACAGCCCTACAACGACAATTCCGCGCGCACCTATAGCGTCATGATCCTGACGGCGATGGGGATTTCGATGGTCGTGCCCGAATTCGTTCCGGCCTCGAAATGGCATTTCTATTCCGCCTTCACCATCGGCGCGATGATCATGCTCTACACTCTGTTCCTGCGCATGCAGGTGGGGGTGCACAGCTACTTCTTCAGCTACAGTTATCCCCGGGTGAAGAGCGATGGTGTCGACACAGCAGAAGAACCCGGTGAACCTGTGCTGCCGTCGATCGTGATCCTGCTCGCCGGCGTGGTGGTGATTGGCGCGCTCGCCGAAATCATGTCGGGGCTGTTGGCATCTGGTCTCAAGGGGAGCGGCGCGCCACCGGCGGTCGCCGCCATCGTCGTTGCGGCGATCTCGGCCTCGCCCGAGATCATGACGGCGATGCGCGCGGCACTCGCCAATCGCATGCAGGCGGTCGTCAATATCGCGCTGGGCGCCTCGCTTTCCACCGTGATCCTAACCGTACCGGTCATGGAGGCGATCGCGCTTTACACCGGCCAGCCGTTCATCATGGCGATGTCGCCGGTGCAGACGGTGATGGTGGCGATCACGCTGATCGTTGCGGCGATCAACCTCAATGACGGCCAGACCAATGCCATCGAGGGCATGACGCATTTCGTGCTGTTTGCCACGTTCGTCATGCTCTCCGTCATCGGTTTGTAGCCGTCAGGCGACAACGCTTTCCCGGGCCTTCCTTGCAACGACATCCTCATAGGCTGCCTGCAGGGTGGCGCGCACACGCGGCGGGCCGTCGAGCGTCAGGCCGAGATGCTCGTGACGAAGTTCGTCCATGAAGCGGCTCCAGAGATCAGGACCTCCGGTTTCCATCAGTTCCGCCCGGATGCTCAGCTCTTCGCTGACAGGCAGGTAGAGCCGTCCCCAGGCGCCCAGATGCGCCATGATCGGCACCAGCGCGATGGTCATTTCTGTGAGGCTGTAGATCGCCTTCTGCTTGTGCGTCGGGTCATCCGTCTTGGTCAGCATGCCCTCATCGACCAGCATCTTCAGCCGATCCGCGAGAATGTTCGAGGAGATGCCTTCCTGCGATCGCAGCAGTTCGCGAAAATGTCTCTTACCGCCGAAGATCATGTCGCGGATGATCAGCAGGCTCCATTTGTCGCCGAAAACCTCGAGCGAGAGATTGATCGGGCAGCCGGAGCGATGATCGTCTTTCATGGGGACCTCTTCGAAACTGCTTGCATTATTGCAGCAGTGGAATTATCTTGCAACTGCTTTTGAAATGAAAGCAGTTTTCGATGGGCGGATTCGGGCGACGGAACGCGTGCGCCGCCCCTTCAGGACGGAGCGAGGAGAAGATCATGAGCACCAATTCCGTAGAACATGCGAGCTTCACCATCGAGCGGGTTTTCAAGGCGACGCCCGAACAGGTCTTTCGCGCGTTTGCCGATCCGGCAGCGCACGACCGCTGGTTCGTCAAGGCCGACGGCTGGCCGGTCACGGAGTACAGCCACGACTTCCGCGTCGGCGGGCGCGAGAGCGGCCGCTTCAGCAAGGACGGGAAGACCTTCTACACCAACGACACGATCTATCTCGACATCGTCGAGAACCGGCGCATCGTCTCCGCCTATACCATGGCTGAGAACGAGCGGCGGATCTCCGCTTCGGTGGCAACGGTCGATATTCAGCCGCACGGCGCCGGCGCGCGCATCATCTACACCGAGCAGGCCGCCTTTCTCGACGGGCTCGACAAGGTGGAATACCGCCGGCAAGGTTGGGACGAGCTGATCGCGGCGCTTTGCATCGAACTGGGCGAGGCTGCGGTTGCCGCCTGACCTCGATCGGCGACCGGTGTCAGGCGAGCGAGGCCAGTGCGCTGCCGGCAATGCCGAAGGAAAACACGGCCAAGCAGACGGCGGCAATGCGGCGCGGCAGACGCGAGGTCCGCGCGCCACGCGAGAATTGCACGAGCATGGCTCCGGCGCCGATCCAGAGTGAACCGCCCACAACGACGAGCAGCGAAAATCCGGCGATCCACGGCAGCGTTGCCGCAAGTCCTGTCTGCGGCAGAAGCACCAGTGCCACGATCAGAGCCTTGGGATTGAGCAGCGTCGTCACGAACACATGTCGGATGGTGATGTCGCTCGACGCCCGGCTGTCATCGCCGGCGGTCCAGAGTGCGTAGGCAAGGAAGAGCACCCAGCAGGCCGCAATGATCCTGAGCGACAACCCGATCTGCGGATGCGCCGCCAGAAACGGCGCCAGCAGCGCCACGGCAGGGATGATCACCGAGAGATAGCCGCCGAGCTCGCCCAGAAGCAGCGGCGTTGAGCGCTTGAAACCGGCGGATGCGCCTGAAAGCCACAGCAACGTGTTGGTCGGGCCGGGTGTGGCCAACAGCACGAGGGCAGCAAGGGTGAAGGCGAGCGGCTGCATCATCAAAGATCCGGTTTCGCGGCAATAGAGCCGTCATCTACACCATTGCGCATCAATCTGCCTATCGTCCCGTGGCTGCGGGACTGAGACAATATGCGTAACGTCAGGGGCCGATCCGACCCCGTTGACGCTTCTCTAGCGCGCAGGACGATGCCAGGTCTTGATCTCCATCAAGCCTTGGTCGTGGTGCCACACAAGATTTCGCCACAAGCCGACCCGTCGGCACCTCTTCCACGCACAACGGCGGCACGTTATCAGACGGGCGCTGCCGCCTTCTCTCCCGGCTGCCTTCGGGGCTTTCCATGAACAAGACAGTGCTTTCCGGCATCGTGATGACGACTTTCTCTTATTTCCTGTTCTCGCTGCAGGATGCGTCGGTCAAATGGCTGGTGGTCGGCTACTCCGTCTGGCAGATCCTGTTCACCCGCAGCATCACCATTCTCCTGCTTTGCCTGGTGATCGGCCGGGGCAAGCTGGTGCGCCGTGCGATCTCGTCGCCCGTGATCAAGCCGCTGTTCATGCGCAACCTGTTGCTGCTCGCCGCCTGGCTTTCCTATTTCAATGCCGCGCGCGACCTCGGCCTCGCCGAAATGACGACTCTCTATTACGCCGCGCCGATCGTGGTGACGCTCTTGGCTGTCCCGATCCTGAAGGAAGACGTGCCGCCGATCCGCTGGTTCGCTGTGCTGCTCGGGTTCGTCGGCGTGCTCATCGCCTGCGACCCGCTCGGAACCGGCATGAAGCTGTCGCTGCCGGTCTTCCTGGCACTGATGGCCGCCGTCTTCTGGGCGATCGGCACGGTGATGCTGCGCAAGACAGCCCTGCAGGAAACGACGCTGACGCAGATGACGATCTCTAACGTCTTCTTCATAGCGATGACCGGTCTTGCCGTCGGCTTCTACTGGACGCCGCCGGCGCTGTTCGACCTTGCCCTGATGGCCGGCACCGGCGTCATTGCCGGTATCGGGCAATATGCGATGTTCGAGGGCATGCGCCGGGCGCCGATCTCGGTGATCGCACCGTTCGAATACACGTCGCTCGTCTGGGCCTTCGGCCTCGGCTTCCTGATCTGGGGCGATATTCCAGCCCCCAACGTCTTTGCCGGCGCCGGCCTGATCTTTGTCGCAGGCGTGACGATCATCGTCGGCGAGCGTCTTGCGCATCGGCGGACGAACGTCGCCGCATAGGCTGCATGGAGCAGCCTTTTACGGAATGGCGCCCAAGCGCTAGAGGCGCAAAAGCGCCAGTGCCGCCTTGATCCGCGGCCGAATATCCGTCGCCGGCAGCGGTTCGACAAGGCCGAGTGCGATGCGCCGCAACGGTTCGGCGATCACCATCGACAGGATCAGGTCGCTTGCCATCGTGGGATCGGCAACGTCGATGAGACCGCGGACCTTGTGGCGGGCGAGCCAGTCGGCGAGCAGGGCGCGGGAGCGCTCGACCCCATTGCGGTCATAGATCGAAAGAATGTCCTCTCGCGCCGGGATGTCATCAACGAGCAGCCGGAACAGGCCGATCGCATCCTCGCAAAGCACCCGTTCCGCAATGGTCGACAGGATCGCCTCCAGGATCGCCGGCACCTCCTCGGCACTTGCCGCCTCGGTGGTGAAGGCGGGCAGGAACGTATCCGTCCAGTTCTTCACGATCAGGCCGAACAGCGCCTCCCGGTCCGGCGCGAAGCGATAGACCGTCTTCTTGGCGACGCCGGCCTGCCTTGCGACTGCCTCCATGGTCATCGCGGCATAGCCGCGCTGGAGCATCAGTTGCGTTGCGGCAGCAATCACGGTCGCGGCGAGCGCCTCTTCCGGCTTCGCCGGCCGGCCCCGTTGTTTTTGCGTCTCCGGCTCTGATGTCCGCAAGGCATGTCTCCGTTTGACAGATCTCGCCGACAGGCATAGTGGATATTTAGGAAACGTTCAACGTTTCCTAAATATGATTTTCTCACCAAAGAGGATGAAGCATGTCTGTCAGCACCGATCATGCCCGCGCCGGTATCGGCTTTATCACTGACCTTCTGGATCCTGCGCCGATGCGGCTTGAAACCGGCGTCAGCCGGCTCGATACGGGCGCCCTGGTGGTTGCCGTCAGGACCGAGCTTCCCGGCTGCAAGGGACGAATGCTTGATTGGTGGTTCAAGCATTTCGACACCACGGAACACCTGTCCTGGTGGCACCCGCTCGATCACGTCGCTCACAATGGCTGGGACGCCCATCGCATCAGGGGCGAGCGCTATGTCGGTGCGACCATTCGTGCGGTCGAAAGTCTCGGCGACATCCCGCCGGTGCCGGCCGTCATCAAGTTTCACGAGCCTGGCGAGGTCTTTGGACAAGTGGCGTTCGAGCAGGCATTAGCTGCCGGCCGCGCGTCCGCCGCCGTCTACGCACGCATCGGCTTCGGCGAGACGGCGCGGATCGATGAGAACGGCGATCCGCTCGACGGCCAAATGGTTCATGTCGTGCGCGATACCGATCAGGGCGCGGTGCTGCGCAGCCGCTTCATCCTCGGCCTCGATACCGGCGCCAGCCATCTGGTGCCTGATGCCATAGGCCTTGGTCTCCTGCAGCATTGCTACACCGAGTTCGGCTATCTCGCCAAAGTCCTGCCGTCGCTCTATTGGGCCGACCCGGCCAATCGCGCTGACGTGCCGGTCTTGTGGTAGCGAAGGGTAAGCTGGGCGCACCCCTCAGTCGTCCCCGGGGCTTGAACTGAGGACCCATCCGTCAGCGTCTGAGAGTGGTCTGGACCCTCGGGGTCAAGCCCGAGGATGACGGGTGGCGGGCGATGCATGGGGCCATGCATCTTGGCGCATGGGATACCGCGAAACGAAAACAGGCTCCGCGAGGAGCCTGTCTGTCTGTCCGGTCGGAGGCTGTTTAAGCCGCCTGCTTCTTCTCGCCATAGGGGTCGAAGCGGCCGTAGAAGGTCTCGCCGCGATCGGCCATTTCCTTCAAGAGCGCCGTCGGCTTGAAGTGGTCGCCGTAGTCCTTGGCAAGCTTCTCGCACATCTTGACGAAGGCCTTTACGCCCATGCCGTCGATGTAGGAGAGCGTACCGCCGGTGTAGGGCGCAAAGCCGAAACCGAGGATCGAACCGACGTCGGCTTCGCGCGGGTCGGTGACGATGCCTTCTTCCATGGTGCGGGCCGCTTCGAGCGCGATCGTTGCGAGCAACCGCTGCTTCAGCACCTCGACGTCGATCTTGTCGGCGCTCTTCTGCGGATAGAGCGTCTTCAGCTCCGGCCACAGATACTTCTTCGCCGGCTTGGCCGGATACTCGTAGAAGCCCTTGCCGTTCTTTCGGCCGCGACGGTCGAGGTCGTCGACCATCTTGTTGATCAGCGCCATGTGCTTGGGTTCGACGGCCTTTTCGCCGAGATCGGCGATGGTGGCCTTCAGGATCTTCTGGCTGAGGTCGATCGCCACTTCGTCGTTGAGCGACAGCGGCCCGACCGGCATGCCGGCCATCTTGGCGGCATTCTCGATCATCGCCGGCGGCACGCCTTCGATCAGCATGTCATAGGCTTCGTGGATGTAGCGGAAGACGCAGCGGTTGACGTAGAAGCCGCGCGTGTCGTTGACGACGATCGGCGTCTTCTTGATCGCGGCGACATAATCGAGTGCGACGGCAAGCGCCTTGTCGCCCGTTTCCTTGCCGAGGATCACTTCCGTCAGCATCATCTTTTCGACCGGCGAGAAGAAGTGGATGCCGATGAACTGGCCCGGGCGCTTGGAGTTCTTGGCAAGGCCGGTGATCGGCAGCGTCGAGGTGTTGGAGGCAAAGATCGTGCCTTCGCCGATCACGGCCTCGACCTTCTCGATCACGTCCTTCTTGACCTGACGGTCTTCGAACACGGCTTCGACGACGAGGTCGACAGTCTTCAGGTCGTTGTAATCGGCCGAAGGCGTGATGCGGGAAAGCAGCGCTTCGCCTTCTTCCTTGGTCAGGCGGCCCTTGCCGACGGAATCCTTGACCAGGCCTTCCGAATGGGCCTTGCCCTTGGTCGCCGCTTCCATGTCACGGTCGATCAGTGTCACGGCGATACCGGCAGCGGCCGTCACATAGGCGATCGACGCGCCCATGAAGCCGGCGCCGACGACGCCCACATGCTTGAACTCGGACTTCGGCACGCCGGCAGGCCGACGGGCGCCCTTGCCGAGCTCCTGCATCGAGACGAACAGCGAGCGGATCATCGAGAAGGCTTCAGTCGTCTGCAGAATCTCGGTGAAATAGCGCTGTTCGATCTTCAAGGCCGTGTCGAACGGGACCTGCAGGCCTTCGTAGACGCATTTCAGGATCGCGATGGCGCCGGGATAGTTGCCGTAGGTCTCGCGGCGCAGGATGCCGGAGGCAGCCGGCCAGAGCTGTGCCGAAGCCGGGGTCCAGATGCCGCCGCCTGGAACCTTGTAGCCCTTTTCGTCCCAGGGTTGGACCGGCTTCAGGCCGTTCTTGATCATCGCCTTGGCGGCATCGACCAACTTGTCGGCGTCGACGACTTCATGCACCAGACCCATCGCCTTGGCGCGGGCTGCCGTCAGCGACGAGCCTGTCGTCATCATCTGCAGCGCGTCTTGCGCATTGGTCAGGCGCGGCACGCGCTGGGTGCCACCGGCGCCCGGGAAAATGCCGACCTTGACTTCCGGCAGCGCGATCTTGACCGACTTGGAATTCGACGCGACACGGCCGTGGCAGGCGAGCGAAAGCTCGAACGCGCCGCCCATGCAGGTGCCGTTGATCGCCGATACCCACGGCTTGCCGCAGGTTTCGAGCTTGCGGAAGAGGCCGGTCATCCGGCCGACGAGGTCGAAAAGCTTCTGGGCGGCATTGGCCGGGTCCTTCTTCTTTTCCTCCTGTTGGAAGGTGAACATCGACTTGATCATCGACAGGTCGGCGCCGCCGGAGAAGGAAGACTTGCCCGACGTAAACACGACGCCCTTGACGGTGGCATCGGCGGTGGTCTCGTCGACGATGGCGTTCAGCTCTTCCATCACCTCCTGGGTGAAGACGTTCATCGACTTCTCGGGCATGTCCCAGGTGACAAGGGCTATGCCGTCGGCATCGGTCTCGATCTTGAAGTTGGTATATTTCGTCATGGTTCTCCCCCTCAGTAGAGAATGGGTTCGATACGCAGCGCGATATTCGATCCGCCGCTGTAACGTTGTTTGGTGGTGTTGGTGGCGATCAGCCTGCCGTCGCGCTCGACGCGGATGGTGAAGCCCGCATCGACGGCCTTGTCGAATTCGGGTTTCGGCAGCTGCAGCACGAAGGGCACGCGGTTGGCCTTGCCGTCGCTCGAAACGGACGTTTCGGCGATCAGCTTGGCGGCCACATCCATCACGCCCTGCTCCTCGAGCCGGATGGTGACGGTGCCGGCCGGAACCGGGCCATTGGCAACATTGGTGATCGCACCGGTCAGCGTGAAGCTGTCGCCGCCTTCCTCATCGGAGACGCAAGCCGAGACTGCAAGCAGCCCCAGTCCCATCAGTCCGAGAAGGGTGCGGCGGGTCGCTGTCATCGTCAGACCCTTTCGATGATCGTGGCGGTGCCCATGCCGGCGCCGATGCACAGCGTCACCAGCGCAGTGTTGAGATCGCGCCGCTCCAACTCGTCGAGCACCGTGCCGAGGATCATCGCGCCGGTCGCGCCGAGCGGATGGCCCATGGCGATCGCGCCGCCGTTGACGTTGATCTTATCGTGCGGAATGTCGAAGGCCTGCATGTAGCGCAGCACGACCGCGGCAAAGGCTTCGTTGAGCTCGAAGAGATCGATGTCCGACAGCTTCATGTCTGCGCGCTTCAAGAGCTTCTCGGTGACGTCGACCGGGCCGGTCAGCATCAGCGCCGGGTCGGAGCCGATGTTGGCAAACGCGCGGATGCGGGCGCGGGGCTTCAGCCCCATGCTTTCGCCGCCGGCCTTGGAGCCGAGCAGCACGGCTGCCGCACCATCGACGATGCCCGAGGAATTGCCGGCATGGTGCACGTAGTTGATCTTCTCGATCTCCGGATGCGCCTGGATGCCGACGGCTTCGAAGCCGCCCATTTCGCCCGGCATCTGGAACGACGGGTTGAGCGAGGCAAGCGCCTGCATGTCGGTGCCGGGACGCATGTGCTCGTCGCGATCGAGGATGGTCAGGCCATTCTGGTCCTTGAAGGGCACGACCGACTTCTTGAAGTAGCCCTTTTCCCAGGAATGGGCGGCGCGCTTCTGGCTTTCGACAGCATAGGCGTCGACGTCGTCACGGCTGAAACCGTATTTGGTGGCGATCAGATCGGCCGATACACCCTGCGGCATGAAATAGCCCGGCAGGTTGACGGACGGGTCCATGAACCAGGCGCCGCCGGACATGCCGAGGCCGACGCGCGACATCGATTCGACGCCGCCGGCAATGACGATGTCGTCCGCTCCTTGAGCGATCTTCGCTGCGCCGAAGTTGACGGCATCGAGACCCGATGCGCAGAAGCGCGAGATCTGCATGCCGGGTGCCCGGGTGGAATAGCCTGCTTCGAAGGCAGCCGCCTTCGGGATCACAGCGCCTGCATCCATGACCGGATCGACGCAACCCATGATGATGTCGTCGACGGTCGCCGTATCGAGCCCGTTGCGGTCGCGCACGGCCTCCAGCATCTTGGCTGCAAGGCGAACGGACGGCACTTCGTGCAGCGATCCGTCTTTCTTGCCACGGCCGCGCGGCGTGCGCACGTGGTCGTAAACGAAGACTTTCGTCATGTCTCATCTCCCTTTCGGCAGCACCATCCCGTGCTGCCCGTCAAACAGTTTGAAATCAGAACGCGGCCGCGTCGAGTGCCATCACCGTATCGGCGCCGGTCTCGATGCGGGCCTTGCGCAGCGCCGTTTCCGGCAGGATCCTTTCCATGAAGAAGGTCGCGGTGATCAGCTTGTTCTTCAGATAGTCTGCGCGTGCCGCTTCGCCAGAGGCCAGTTTTTCCTCGGCCGTCTTTGCGATCTTCGCCCACATGTAGCCGAGCACGACGAGACCGAAGAGGTGCATGTAGTCGGTGGACCCCGCACCGGCATTGTCCGGCTTGGCCATGGCGTTCTGCATGAACCACATGGTGGAGGCCTGCAGGTCGTTGAGGCCCTTCTTCAGCGCCTTGGTATAGGTGGCGAGCTTCTCGTTGCCGCGGTTCTCCTCGCAGAAATCTCCGATTTCCTTGAACAGCGCCATGACGGCACGGCCGCCGTTCAAGCCCAGCTTGCGGCCGACGAGATCGAGCGCCTGGATGCCGTTGGCACCCTCGTAGATCATCGCGATGCGGGCATCGCGGACATACTGGCTCATGCCGTGCTCTTCGATATAGCCGTGGCCGCCGAACATCTGCTGCGCCATCACCGCGTGGTCGAAGCCCTTGTCGGTGAGAACGCCCTTGAGGATCGGCGTCATCAGGCCGAGGACGTCGTCGGCCGTCTGGCGGTCCGCCTCATTGTCGGAGCGGTGGGCGATATCGGACTTGAGCGCGGTCCAGAGCGTAAACGCGCGGCCGGCCTCGTTGAAAGCGCGGATCGTCATCAGCGTGCGGCGCACGTCGGGATGGACGATGATCGGATCGGCCTTCTTGTCCGGAGCCTTCGGGCCGGAAAGCGAGCGGCCCTGGATGCGGTCGCGGGCATAGTTGGCGGCGTTCTGGTAGGCGATTTCGGCAATCGACAGGCCCTGAAGACCGACGCCGAGGCGGGCTTCGTTCATCATCACGAACATGGCATTGAGGCCCTTGTTCTCCGTGCCGATGAGATAGCCTTCTGCCTCGTCATAGTTCATGACGCAGGTCGAGTTGCCGTGGATGCCCATCTTGTGCTCGATGGCGCCGCAGGAAACGCCATTGCGCTCGCCGGGTTCGCCGGCGCCATTCAGCTTGAACTTCGGCACGATGAACAGCGAGATGCCCTTCACGCCCTCAGGCGCGCCCTCGATGCGGGCGAGCACCAGATGGATGATGTTCTCCGACATGTCGTGTTCGCCGGCCGAGATGAAGATCTTCTGGCCGGAAATCTTGTAGGCGCCGTTGCCATCAGGCACGGCCTTGCTGCGCAGGAGCCCGAGGTCGGTGCCGCAATGCGGCTCCGTCAGGTTCATCGTGCCGGTCCAGGTGCCGTCCACCATCTTCGGCAGATAGGCCTGCTTCTGCTCGTCCGAACCGTGCACCAGGATCGCGGCGATCGCGCCCTGGGTGAGGCCGGGATACATGGTCAGCGCCATGTTGGCCGAAGACATATATTCGCCGACGGCGGTATGCAGCGTGTAGGGCAGGCCCTGGCCGCCGAATTCCTCCGGCACCGAAAGCCCGAGCCAGCCGCCTTCGCGGTAGAGATCGAAAGCTTGCTTGAAGCCTTTGGGCACGCCGACCGAGCCGTCGTCGCGGCGCTTGCAGCCTTCCTGGTCGCCGGAAAGGTTGACCGGGAACAGCACTTCTTCCGCAAGCTTGGCGGCTTCGCCGACGATCGCCTCGATCATGTCGGGTGTCGCATCGGCAAAGCCGGGCAGGTTGTTGTATCGCTCGATGCCGAGCACGTCGTTCAGAATGAAGAGGGTATCGTCGACCGGTGCCTTATAGGTGGGCATTCTTTCCTCGCCTTTTTCGCTTTCGGATCGCCGCCTCCACGTGGCCGACGTCCGGTTGCAACATGCCGGATGCAGCGCCATCGAAGGGCGGCCTCGCATCGTTGACAGGATGCTACAAAATTTTGACGTTTGCGTAAACGTCAAAAATAACGCTCGATCGAAGTTTCGTTCGTCGCCGGCGGGGCGCTGAAATCGCTGCCGCGCCGCACTCTCCATCGCCTACCCCTGTCAAAGCGTTAAAAAATCCGCGGCGGTTAACCGGTTGTTTACCACGTTTAATGAAAGGTGCGTGTTGAGATGGTCAAAGCTGCAACCGGTCCGGTCCTCGCATTGTTGTAGCTTTGCCCACGTCGGAAGTGCCGCAGGGGTGAAGGAAGCCGTTTCCTTCCGTGGCGACTTTCGAGATGGCCGACGGACAGGGGCGAAGAGTACAATGAACGGATCGCGATCAAATCCTCAGCGCGCTGGCACCCAGAGCTATGGCGAGCGACCCTCGCTGGACGCCCTGAACCGCACGATCGAGGGTCTGGAGGCCCGGATCGAAGGGTTGATGAACAGTGCGAGCCGCGAACAGCCGGCTCGTCCGGTCGAGCGCGAACGTGTTGCCCCCCGCGATATCGCATCCCCCCGTGATGCCGTTTCCGAAATCATGCAGCGCCAGCGGGCGCTGAGCACGTCGCGCGAGCGACCGCCTCTGAGAGACCGTGTGCCGCAGCGCGAGCCGGAACGCCCCGCTCTGCGCGAGCCCGAGCGTTACGTCGACGATATCAGGTCGCAGCCGATGCGTGCGCCGGTCGCCCGGCCACAAGCTGCCGTCAACGATATTGCCGAGGCGCTTGTCGGCTTGCGCCAGGACCTCAAACGCGACATCACCGATGGCCTCACCCGCGAGATGAACTCCCTGCGCGCCGAAATTCGCGGCATCAAGGCGCAGGCCGAGGATCACAGCTTTGCCGAGGACGTGCGCGGCGACATGCAGCGTCTGGCCGACAGCATCCAGCAGCTCGGTCGCCAGGCTTCGCCCGCCCAGGCCGACGCTCTGCGCGGCGATTTCGACGACCTGCGCAGCATGATCGACGGATTGGCGCGCGAAGACAGCGTTCGCCGGATGGAGAGCCGGTGGAACGGCGTCGAGGATCGACTGATCGCTTTCGACCAGAACCGTGACGACGAGCTGGTGGCGCTCGCCTATCGGCTCGACGAGATCAAGTCGCAGATCGGCGCACTTGGCAACAGCTCTGCCGTCGACGTTCTTGAAGACAAGATGATTGCGGTCGCGCAGGCGATCGAGATGCTCGGCCGCCAGATACAGCCCGACGACCGCCGCCTCGTCTCGCAGTTTGCCGATCTGGATGCACGCCTGGACGAGATCAGCCGGGCGATCGCCGCCAACAGCCGCAGTGCCGGCAGCCTTGAAAGCGGGTTCACCAATCGGCTGGAGTCCAGGCTCGGCGACCTCTCGCGCCAGATCGACGGTCTCTCCCGTCCTGTTGATTCCGGTCTTGGTGCCCGCCTTGAGGCGCTGGCTGCCCGGGTCGAGGATCTCGCCAGCGAGAAAGCGGCCGCCGGCCTCGAAGAGCGCCTGGATCAACTTTCCCTGATGATGGAGCGCAGCCACCGCAATGCGCAGCCGGACCTGACGGGCTACCTCAACGACATTTCCCGCAAGATCGAGGCCCTCGACCAGGGCAGCGTCAACGATGCGCTGGCCGAACGGCTGGATTACCTCGCGCGCCGCATCGACGAACTCGACACAATGAACGCCCATCCGGTCTCCGATCCGCGTTTCGACCGGCTCGAAGATCGTCTCGCCGGCATCGCGCAGCGGCTGGAAGAGACTTATGCGGCGCCCTTCGACGACCGCGCCGCCCTGCACAATCTCGAAGCGCAGATTGCCAATCTGTCGACGCTCGTCAGCCAGCCTCGCGTCGAGGCTACTGCTGTCATGCCTGTGGAATTCGAGAGCCGCATGAATGCGCTCGAGGATTATTTCGCCACCAGCGACGAGTATATCGTCGAGGCTGCCCGTCAGGCGGCCGAAGCGGTGATGGAGGCCTACTCCAAGCGCGGCATGCCGCAGGCGTCAGGCGGCGGCGATCTCGCGGCGATCTCGGCTCTGGCCGACGACCTGCGCACGCTCGAAGATCTGAGCCGCTCCAGCGAGGAGCGCACGGCGCGCACCTTCGAGGCACTGCATGAAACCCTCGTTCATATCGCCGACAAGCTCGAGCGTATCGAGGGACGCGAGCCTGCCGTGGCTGTGGTGCATTACGAGGCGCCGGTGGCGCGCGAAATGCCTGCCATGCCCAAGGCGGCGCAGCCGGAATTCAACGACCCCTTCACCGGCGCCGACCTCGATGACCGCTATCAGGACCTGCAGCGCAATGTCCGTGCCCTGCAGGCGGAAGACGACGGCGTCATTGCGGCCGCCACCGCGTCTGCCCATGCGATTGCCTTTGCCGGAGACGACGGTCAGGTTTCGACCATCGAGCCCGATGGCGGCCGCGAACAGACGGCTGCCCCGCGTACCGGCCTGCTTGCCGGCCTGACCCGGCGCTTCTCGGCAAAGCGTGTCGAGCCTGCACCGGAGCAGACAAGACAGTTGGTCGAGCCCGCCCCGTCCATCGACCCGTCCGAAATGCTGGCCCCGGAAGAGGCCAATCAGTTGCTGGAGCCCGGCTCTGGCGTTCCCGACGTCAAGAAGATCCTCGAGCGCGTGCGCGCCGGCCAGATGAACCGTGGCGGCAAACAGCCTGCTGACGGCGACAAGGCCGACTTCATTGCCGCCGCTCGCCGGGCCGCACAGCTGGCGGTCGAGGAAGCCGATGCGCTCAACAAGACCAAGGACGGTGGGGCTGCCAGCGGCATCGGTGGTGCCTTTGCCCGCCATCGCCGGCCGATCCTGATGGCCGTCGGCGCCGTACTGCTGGCGATCATGTCCTATCCGCTCGTCGGCACCATGTTGAAGGGCAGCGATGCGACCGTTGCCGAACCGGTGGCGATCATCAAGCAGAACGCAAGCCCGGTCGTCGAACAGCCTGCTATCGCCAAGCCGACTGAGATCGCTGGCGGCCAGACACCGGCGGCAGCCGTCGTTGCGACCGATGTCGAAGCGCTGCAGCCCTTGCCGGAAACGCCGCTCGATTCCGTCGAGCAACCGTCAACCGCCGTTCAGACGCCCGACGCCTCGACGCCGGCCGTTGACATCTCCGCGTCGACGACGGCGGCAAACGAAACACAGGCTCCGCTGCTTCAGCCGGTACCCGAAACAAAGGCGGCTGCAGCCGCCTCCACTTTCCAGTCCGCCCCGGCCGACGCCGCGCAGGCAGGAACCTTCGCGCCGGTCACCAAGGCGGCCGACGTCGTTCTGCCTGAGGGTTTCGGCCCGGTTGCACTGGTGACGGCTGCCAAGGGCGGCGACCCGCTTGCCTTCTACGAGATCGGCGCGCGCTTCACCGAGGGGCGCGGCGTCAAGGAAGATCTGGCGGAAGCTGCCAAATGGTACCAGCGCGCCGCCGACGGCGGCGTGGTGCCGGCCGATTACCGGCTTGCCAGCATGTACGAAAAGGGTTCGGGCCTCACGCGCGACGCTGCCAAGGCCAAGGTTCTCTATCTGAAGGCCGCAGGCCAAGGCAACGCCAGCGCCATGCACAATCTTGCGGTCATGCTGGCCAGCGGTCGCGATGGTGCGCCGGATTTCACCGAGGCGACAAAGTGGTTCGCCAAGGCGGCCGAACTCGGCGTTCGCGACAGCCAGTTCAACCTCGCCGTCCTCTATGCCCGCGGCAATGGCGTGCCGCAGGATCTTGAATCCTCCTACAAGTGGTTTGCCGCTGCCGCCCGCGAGGGCGATCTCGACGCAGCCGCCAAGCGCGACGAAGTCGCCAAGGCGATGAAACCCGAGCAGCTTTCGAGCGCCAAGGCCAAGGCTGACGCCTGGAAGCCGCAGGCGGTCGACGCCAAGGCGAACACGGTTGACGTGCCGGATGCCTGGGTCGGCCCGGCCAACAAGACTGCCTCGATCGACATGGGCAAGGCCATTCGCAATATTCAGGCGATCCTCAACAACAACGGCTTCGACGCCGGCAAGCCGGATGGCCAGCTGGGCAAGAAGACGGTTGCCGCGATCAAGGCTTTCCAGACATCCGTCGGCCAGGAGCCGACTGGTGAGATCACCGACCAGCTGGTGAAGGAATTGCTCAAGCGCAATTCCTGATCCGGTAGGGTCCGACGCCGCAATAAAGCCGCAGAACCGGGCCACAGGCTCTGCGGAGCCGAAGCTGTCCGCCATGTTGCTGAAAAGGTTGACAGCTCCGGCTGAGGAGCGCATGACGGAAGCCTATGCCACCTCGCCTTCGGGAGAGGTGTCGGCTTTCTTAAGATAATCCCCCTTCCGTGGTGAATTGCTTGCCACTGTGACGTTTTTCGCCCGCATTGCGGGCCGTTGGCATATCGAGGTCCGGCGTGTCGATTTACCTGCCCATCGCAGAGTTGTCGGTGAACATACTCATCATCCTCGGCATGGGTGCGGCCGTCGGCTTTCTCTCAGGCATGTTCGGCGTCGGCGGCGGCTTCCTGATCACGCCTCTCCTGATCTTCTACAACATCCCGCCCGTTGTCGCCGTTGCCACCGGCGCCAACCAGGTCGTCGCCTCCTCGATCTCCGGCGCCATCACCCACTTCCGCCGCGGCACGATCGACATCAAGCTCGGCACGGTGCTCTTATGCGGCGGTTTGGCGGGTGCTACGGTCGGCGTCTGGCTGTTCTCGCTGCTTCGCCGCGTCGGCCAGCTCGATCTCGTCATCTCGCTGCTCTATGTCGTTCTGCTCGGTTCGGTTGGTAGCCTGATGCTGTGGGAGAGCGTGCGCGCCATGCGCAAGGCGGCCAACAATCAGGCGACGCCGCTTCGCCGTCCCGGTCAGCACAATTGGGTGCACCGGTTGCCGCTGAAGATGCGGTTCAAGAAATCGAAGATCTATCTGAGCGTCATTCCCGTCGCGACGCTGGGCTTCTGCATCGGCATCCTGACATCGGTGATGGGTGTCGGCGGCGGCTTCATCATGGTGCCGGCGATGATCTACCTGCTGCGCATCCCGACCAATGTCGTCGTCGGCACCTCGCTGTTCCAGATCATCTTCGTCTCCGCCTACACGGTCATCGTCCAGGCCTCGACCAACTACACCGTCGATATCGTGCTCGCCTTCGTGCTGATGATCGCCGGCGTCATCGGCGCGCAATATGGGGTCAGGGTCGGCCAGAAGCTGCGCGGCGAGCAGTTGCGCGCGCTGCTGGCGCTGCTCGTGCTTGCAGTCGGCATCCGCCTGGCGATTGAGCTCGTCATTCCGCCGAAGGACGTCTACTCCGTCGTATCTGCGGGGTTCGGCTTCTGATGCTCCGTCTCGCTCGCATCGTCCTTGCTGTCACAACGTTCGCCTTCACCGCTCCGGCCTTCGCCCAGCTGCAGGACGAGAATGCCAACGATTTTACCGAAAAGCTGGAGATCGGCATCTCGACCGACGAGATCGCCATCACCTCGGATTTCCGCGGCGCCGACCTGACGATCTTCGGCGCGGTCGATGGCTTCGATCCGAACCTCCTGGCCCAGGGCAAGTACAACATCATCGTCTCGCTCGAGGGCCCGAAGGACAACGCGACGGTGCGCAAGAAGGAGCGAGTCTTCGGCATCTGGGTGAACACCAGCTCCATGACCTTCGAGCTGGTGCCGGAATCCTATTCGCTGTCGTCGACGCGTGACATCGAGACGATCGCGCCCCCGGGCGAGATGGGCAATATGGGCATCGGCGTCGACCATATGCGGCTTGTGCCGCTCGGCTTCGTCGGCGACGGCAGCAATCTCGGCGAATTCCGCAATGCCTTCCGCCGCATCCGCGAGACCAGCGGCGTCTATGAGCGCGATCCGGGCGGCGTGCAGTTCATCAGCTCCAGCCTGTTCAAGGCGTCCGTGCGCCTGCCGGCCAACGTGCCGAACGGCGTGCATGTCGTGCGCGCCTATCTCTTCCGCGACGGCACGTTCGTCGCCGCCAAGGCGCTGCCGCTGCGCGTGGTCAAGACGGGGGTGGAGCAGGTGATCACGCAGACGGCGCATGAGCAACCGTTCTTCTACGGCCTGTTCGCGGTGCTGCTCGCCGTCATTACCGGTTGGGGCGCAAGCCTGCTTTTCCGCAAGGATTAAAGTATGTCGCGCAAGAGTGTGTCGCGGTTTTGCGATAACGACATGCGTCTGAGCAAGAACGTAAAGCGCGCCATGCGTATCTGAAAGATCGCGACGCGCTTGATGTCGCCGGCCGCCGTTCCCTTTTGTGCGATGGACGGCTAAAGAAGGCCTGCTGCATCTTTCCTTAAGTCGGGAACGATTTAAGGAGAAAGTCATGCCGCAGGTCTAAAGCGCCACAGCGGCCTTGGCGCGTCATATTGGACGCGCGGCGCTGTAAGGCAGAAACAGAGGAAACTCCATGAAGCCGATTTTCGTCCAGTTGCAGTGCGCTCCCGGCAAGACCTACGAGGTTGCCGACGAGATCTACCGCAAGGAGATCGTTTCGGAAATGTATTCGACGAGCGGCGACTACGACCTCTTGCTCAAGATCTACATCGAAGAAGGCCAGGATATCGGCAAGTTCATCAACGACAACATCGCCACCGTTCCCGGCATCTCCCGCTCTCTGACGACGCTGACCTTCAACGCATTCTGACGGATGCTCAAGCGATCAGGTTTGTAAAGCGGACCGAATAGATTCGGTCGCGGCCGAGCATGTGCGCGACCAGCCTGGCGCGGTCGAACAATCCGGTCATTGCCCGGTGGCGCAGATCGAGACCGCCGGTGGTGACGCCGAAGGCCGGCATCAGCATCCGCTTTCCATCGGTGGCAAAACAGGCGCGTCGGACCGACTTTTCCCGCCTGATGACGGTTGCCGCCGGATGCAGATGGCCGGCGATTTCTCCCGCGGCATCGCCTCGCGACGGTTCATGGCGAAAGATAAGACCGGCGTGCTGGAATTCGTCCAGCGATATTCCGGGCAGGCCGCAGGCCCCATCGGGGTCGTGATTGCCGTTGATCCAGATCCATTCTCGCCCCATGGCCATTGCGGCGATCATGTGCCGGAACGTCTCGGGCAGGGCAACGGATCCGACCCGGTCATGAAAATTGTCGCCGAGGCTGATGACCAGTTTGGGATCATGGCGCGTTATCGCCGCTTCGAGCACGCGCAAGGTGGCAAGCGTATCGTAGGGCGGCAGCATCATTCCGCGCCGCGCGAAGGCCGCCCCTTTTTCCAGATGCAGGTCGGACACGACAAGCGTCCGTGTCTCCGGCAGATAGAGGCTGCCGAGCGGATCGCAGATTGCTTCGACCCCGTGGACGATGGCGCGCGCGGAAACCACGGTGCTGTCTGCGGGAGCCGATAATGCCTGGGCAAGCCTGTACATGCGTTTCTTCACGGTCCTTGGCGCGTTCGCGCGAACGCGCGCTATTCTATAGCGGCTCGGTGCCCATCGCCTCGTTTATCAGGTCGTCGGCGGCCTCCGATAGCAGGAAGTCCTGCGCCTCGCCCTGAACCGCTTCCTTGCCGATCTCCAGCATCACGGGCACGGCGAGCGGCGAAATCCGGTCGAGCCGGCGATGGGTGATGTGGCCCTTGATTCGCTTCAGCATATCCCCGAGCCGGCCGATGTCCAAAAGCCCTGTTGCCGCATCGTTGCGCGTTGCCTCCAAGAGCAGATGGTCGGGCTCGTGCGCGCGCAATACGTCGTAAATGAGGTCGGCCGAGACGGTCACCTGACGGCCGGTCTTTTCCTTACCGGGGTGCCGCTGGTCGATCAGCCCGGCAATGACGGCGCAGTTGCGAAACGTCCGCTTCAGGAGAAAGGATTCGTTCAGCCAGGCCTCGAGATCGTCACCGAGCATGTCCTCGTCGAAGAGGTCAGCAAGCGCTTTCCGGCGCAGCTGGAACGTTGTGCCGAGGTCGTCGAGTGCCCAGACGGCCAGCGAGTAGTCGGTGGCAACGAAGCCGAGCGGCTTCAGGCCGGCGCGGTCGAGCCGGCGGGTGAGCAGCATGCCGAGCGTCTGGTGCGCCAGCCGCCCCTCGAAGGCGTAGATCACCATGTAGTGCCGGCTGCCGCGGGGAAAGGTCTCGATCAAAAGCTCGTCTTCTCGCGGCAGCATAGAGACGTCGTTTTGCAGCGACAGCCAGTCGCGTACCTGTTCAGGCAGGCTCGCGCGCCGCGCCGGGTCGGCGAGCATTTTGCGCACCTGTTCGGCCAGATAGGTCGACAGCGGAAACTTTCCGCCCTGATAGCTCGGCACTTTCGGGTCGAAAGAAAACGCCTGGCTGACGAGACATTCGCTTTCGCGGATGCCTTCGAACCGCAGCACCTTGCCGGAAAACAGGAACGTGTCGCCTTGCGACAGCATCTCGAGGAAATACTCCTCGACCTTGCCAAGCGACATGCCGCCGCGGCCGAGCGAGCCGCGCTGGTTGCGCTTCACCATACGCACGTTCAGCATCGGTGATTCGACGATGGTGCCGACATTGAGCCGGTATTGTTGCGCGACCAGCGGATTGGAAACGCGAAAGAGCCCGTCCTTGGTCCTGCGGATACGGGCGTAACGCTCGTAGGTCTTGAGCGCATACCCCCCGGTCGCGACGAAATCGATGACGCGCTCGAAAGTTTCCCAAGGAAGAGAGGAATAGGGCGAGGCGCTGGTGATCTCCTCGTAGAGCGACAGCGGATCGAAGGGCGCTGCGCAGGCCATGCCGAGCACGTGCTGGGCAAGCACGTCGAGGGCGCCCTTGCCGACCGGTGGCGTATCCTGCGCGCCGATATAGTTGGCGTCGAGGGCTGCCTGGCACTCCATCACCTCGAAGCGGTTGGCCGGAACCAGGATCGCCTTCGACGGCTCGTCCATGCGGTGATTGGCGCGGCCGATACGCTGGGCGAGCCGGCTTGCCCCCTTCGGCGCGCCGACATGCACGACGAGATCGACATCGCCCCAGTCGATGCCGAGGTCGAGCGTCGAGGTGGCAACGACCGCGCGCAGCCGGTTCTCCGACATCGCTGCCTCGACCTTGCGCCGTTGCGCGACATCGAGCGAACCATGATGAAGGGCGATCGGCAGGTTGTCGTCGTTGATGGTCCAGAGTTCCTGGAACAGAAGCTCCGCCTGGCTGCGGGTGTTGACGAAGAGCAGGGTGGTCGCGTGCTCCTTGATCGCTTCGTAGACGTCGGCGATGGCGTAGCGCGCCGAATGTCCGGCCCAGGGCACGTGTTCGTCGGTGCGCAGGATGGAGATCTGAGGCCTGGCACCGCCCTTGACGGTCACAAGGCCGGCGTGCGCGACCGTGTCGGGCGACTGTGGCGCCAGCCAGCGCTGCAGGTCCATGGGATCGGCGACCGTGGCAGACAGGCCGATCGTCTGCAGCGAGGGCGCCAGACGGCGCAGCCGGGCAAGGCCGAGCGACAGCAGGTGTCCGCGCTTCGAGGTGACCAGCGAATGCAGCTCGTCGAAGACGACGTAGCGCAGATCCCGAAAGAAGCGCTCGGCTTCGCCGTTAGCGAGCAGCAGCGCCAATTGCTCCGGCGTCGTCAGGAGAATGTCGGGCGGATTGAGCTTCTGCCGCTGGCGCTTGGCCTGCGGCGTGTCGCCGGTGCGGTTTTCGACGCGCACCGGCAGGCCCATCTCGCCGACCGGCTTCATCAGATTGCGCTCGATATCGACGGCAAGCGCCTTCAGCGGCGAGAGATAGAGCGTGTGAATGCCTCTAAAGGCCGAACCCGGAGGAATTTTCCCGCGCCGGGTGAGATCGACCAGGGAGGGGAGAAAGCCGGCAAGCGTCTTGCCGGCCCCGGTTGGCGCGATCAGCAGCGTGCTTTCGCCAGCCTCCGCCCGTGCCAACAATTCCAGCTGATGGGCGCGGGGCTGCCAGCCCCTTTCGCCGAACCAGCGAAGGAAAGGGGCGGGCAAGGTCAGTGCGTCGCCTTGCGGGCGTGGGGAATCGATCCTGTTCACGGAGAACAAAGGTAGATCAAATCCGGCAAAAGAGAAGGCCGAGACACCCACGATCGCATGGCGATTGACTCTTCATCGAATCGTGGATAAAAAATATCCATGAATAGGGAGAGGGCAAATGAAACTCGGGGACGGTGTCGAGCAGGCGATCCACAGCGTGACGATGCTGAGCTGTCTTCAGCCCGGCAGCACGCTGTCGGCGGCAGCGCTGGCCGAATTTCACGGGGTGTCCGCGAGCTATCTCCTGAAGCATTTGCAGGCGATGTCAGGAGCAGGGCTGCTTGAAGCCGTCCCAGGCCCCAAGGGCGGTTATCGTCTCGCCCGCCTGCCGGCAAAGATCAGTCTGCTCGATATCGTGCTTGCGGTCGAAGGCCCGGAGCCGGCGTTCCGCTGCAACGAGATCCGCCTGCGTGGCCCCAATCCCTATGCCTGTAAGCCGAAGACGCTGTGCACCATCAACGTCGCGATGCTGAAGGCCGAACAGGCCTATCGCGCCGAGCTTCGGCGCGTGACCATCGCCGACATCATGGAAGACCTCAGAACCAAGGATGACGGCAGCATTTCCGCGAGGACCAACGCGTTCCTCGCGGTCAACGAGCGCAAGTCGGCCGCCGGCGCCTGAAATCTTGATCCCCATCCACCTGCCGATCCCCATCCACCTGAAGGAGAAGACCATGCAACCGCGTTTGAACTTCGTCAAAGCCGCCCCCGATGCTTATAAGGCCGCGGCAGCCTTCGACAGCTACATCATCAAGGAATCGGGCCTCGATCCGCGCCTGATCCACCTGATCAAGCTGCGCGCCTCGCAGATAAACGGCTGTGCCTATTGCATCGACATGCATGTGAAGGAGGCGCGCCACACCGGCCTGAGCGAGCAGTGGATCCACCTGATCTGCGCTTGGCGCGAATCGCCGATCTATGACGCCCGCGAACGCGCGGTGCTGGCCTGGACCGAGGCGCTCACCAACCTAGCCCAGACCGGCGCGCCGGATGCGGATTTCGAGCCGCTGAAGGAGCATTTCGACGAGGCGGAGATCACCAAGATCACGATGGCCATCGGCGTCATCAATGTCTGGAACCGCGTTGCCGTCGGGCTGCGCTCGCAGCATCCGGTCGATGCACCGGCAAAGGCTGCCTGATACCGCCCACCATCGAACAACGAAAAAGCCCCGGTTCTGGATGCCGGGGCTTTTTCGATTCAGCGCTTCAGAGTGCGATGTAGCGGTCGGCGCGGTGGTTGATGGCCACGAACAGGTTGAGGACCACAGCGCCGAGCACCGACCAGGCGACGACCGAGGGGCTGGTGACGCCGAAGGCGGCAACCAGCACGACCATGTCGATCGCCAGCTGCACCAGGCCGGCGCGAACGCCGAAACGTTCCTGCAGGTAGATGCCGAGAATGCCGACGCCGCCGAGGCTGGCGCGGTGGCGGTAAAGTGCCAAGAGGCCGTAGCCGAGAAGCAGGCCGCCGATGAGGGCCGCCCAGGCCGGATGGATGTCGCCGATCTGGAACAGGCGCGACTGGATATCGGTCAGAAACGAGGTTACGCCGATGGCGATGAAGGTCTTGACCGTGAAGGCCGGCCCGAGCCTCTTCCAGGAGAGATAGAAGAACGGCAGGTTGAGCAGGAAGAAGGCAAGGCCGAAGTTCACGCCGGTCGCATAGTGCAAGAGGAAGGCGACGCCGGCGGTGCTGCCGGTGAGCAGGCCGGCGCTGGCAAGGAAATAAAGGCCGAGTGCTGCAATCAGGCTGCCGGAGAAAATGCCCTGCAGGTCCTCGACCGGTGTGTGCCGGGTCGGGCTGGTGTTCCAAAGACCGAAAACGCTGCTGCTCAGAGTCATGGCAAAAACCTCGATTGTGATGGCCAAGCAATGCTGCAACGCACAAAAACAATCAAGAAAAATATGTCAGTAATGCTGACGTATTTTTGCGAACCAGCCCTGCGTTTTTAGGCAGGCTTGCGGGCGAGAAACAGGATGCCCGTGATAGGCTGGCCTGCATCCATGCGGATGACGGTCCGCTCCACGGCCACCATTTCCAGGCGGTGTGAAGCGAGAAGGTCGCGGATATAGGCCTCGCTGTGGGCATAGCGCAGCGACGGACGCAGGACAAAACCATCCAACGTGCCGGCATCCTCCACCGAAAAGGCAAACAGGCCCCTGCTGGAAAGCAGCTCGCAGACAATCTCGGCGACGCCATCGAGACTGCCAAGATACATCAGGACGTCGGCGGCGCTGACAAGATCGGCGCGCGCCGCCGCAAAGTTGCCGAAGACACCGGATTGTTCGGGAGGTAACGACAGGTCGGCCCGGGCCAGCCGGTCATAGACGGCTTTCGTCTCGGCCTTCGCCAGCATGTTGGCAGAAATGTCGAAGCCCTCTAGAAATGCCGTCCGTTCGCGGATGCGCTCGCCGAACAGTCCGGTGCCGCAACCAAGGTCGACCACATGCTCGAATTGCGCGCCCGCAGTTGCGCTTTCGATGAGCGCGGCGAGCTTTTCCGGCACGGTGTAATCGAGCTTCTCGACCAGCGCATGATCGAAGCGGTCGGCGTAGTCGTCGAACAGCCGCTCGACATAGAGGCTGGGCGGTTGTTCCGGCATCTCGGTGGCGCCGAGCAGCGCCAGCTTCAGTCCGGCACCGAAGATGTCTTTCGGGTTGAGGACCAAGGTTTTGCGCAGCGCGTCGATCGCCGCCTCTTTCCGGCCCGATTTTTCCTCATAGTCCGCCAACCGGAACCAGCCGGCAGCCCACTCGGGTACGCGCTCGAGCGCTTGGCCCATGAGATCGGCCGCACTCTCGGGCTCGCCGGCCTCGGCAAGCATTTTTGCGTAGTCGGCGCGGCGGTCGGCGATCAGGTCGCCGGAGGAGAGCTGGTTGAGCGTCATCAATGTGAGATGTTGGTTGCGATCAGCGCTTCTGACGCCGGGCCGGGCAAAACACAAGCGGAATCTGAAAGCCGGGCGGATACCCGCCTTTTCCGGTGACTTGCGAGGGTGCGAATGGCAGCTTATGTGAAGGGAAACAGGAGTATTTCGCCGATGTCGGACGGAGTGAACAGATTTTTGGGGGATTCGCCGCTGCGCGTTCTCGTCAAGCTCGTCGTGGTGTCGATCCTCGTCGGCTTCGTCATGACCGTTTTCGGCTGGTACCCTGCCGACATCTATTTCGGCATCCGCAACTTCCTGCTCGACCTCTGGCATACGGGCTTCTCGGCGCTCGGTCGGGTCGGCGACTATCTGCTTCTGGGTGCTGCGATCGTCATCCCGGCCTTCATCATCCTGCGTGTCATGAGCTACCGGCGTTGAGCATGAAGGATCAACTCTTCCTCATCGAGCGGCGCGCTCTTCTGCGCGCCGGCGCTGTGCTGTCGCTCGGTATGCTTGCCGGCTGCACCACCTCCAACGTGCTGACGCCGGCAACGGGCACCGGCAGCGACCAGACCGCGGCGAGCCTCGGTTATGTCAACGCGCTGCGCAAGAGCAAGGGTCTGCCGTCGCTGGTGGCCGACCGAGCGGCCTCCGCTGCGGCCATGAGCCAGGCCGCCAGGATGGCCAAGGTCGGCAAGATGCAGCATCTGATCGGCTGGAACGACAGTTTCTACGACAGGATGAAGGGCCAGGGCGTGACGTTGCCGGCCGCCGAAAACATCGCCGTCGGCCAGGACGACGCCAAGCGCGCCTATGACGCCTGGTACCGGTCGCCGAAGCACCTCGAAAACATGCTCGGCAATTTTCGCGGCCTCGGCGTTGCGGTGGTGCAAAACGCCGCGTCGGGCAACCGTCCCTATTGGGCGATGGTGCTGTCGGGCTGATAGCCCCGAGAATGACTTCGGCCGCTCATCCCCCTGCCGGGACCTTCTCCCCGCAAGCGGGGAGAAGCAAATCCCGCCTCACTCGTTCGAACCTACAATTGCCGTTCTTGACGTCGTGCTGTTTGGTGGCGGCGCATGCCAACTGATAGTTCGGCGGTCGCGCGCGTCACCTCTCGCCGCAGGCGGGGAGAGGGAGGGTGAGGGGCTTTTGCGCCGTCGCAGTGTTGTTGATTGCGACGACCGTCCGCAGTACCTTGCGCCCGCCTGTGATCTTTCCCTAAAACGGTCGTCACGCACTCGTTCGATCAGGACTGCCCGATGACCGCCGTTTCTCCCGCTTCGCCGAGCGATCCCGCCGGTCCCTTCGAAGTCACCCACCGGCTGATCCTGGCGATCGCGCTGCCGATGACGCTCGGCTTTCTCACTACGCCGCTGCTCGGCCTGGTCGACACCGCCGTCGTCGGCCGCATGGGGCAGGCGACGCTGCTGGCCGGGCTTGCCGTCGGCGCGATCATGTTCGACCTGATCTTCACGACGTTCAATTTCCTGCGGGCCGCCACGACCGGCCTCGTCGCCCAGGCCTATGGCCGGGGGGATCGGCGTGAACAGCAGGCCGTGTTCTGGCGTTCTCTGGTCATTGCGCTCACGGCCGGAGTTGCGGTTGTTGCCCTGTCGCCGCTGCTGCTTGCCGGTGGTCTATGGCTGATGGGTCCACCGCCAGAAGTGGAGGCTGTGACACGCACCTATTTCCTCTGCCGCATCCTCTCGTCGCCGGCGGCCCTTGCCAACTATGCCATCCTCGGCTTCGTGCTCGGACGGGGCCAGGGCACGACCGGACTTCTGCTGCAGGCGCTCATCAACGGGGTTAACATCGTCCTTTCCATCCTGCTCGGGCTGGTGCTGGGCTGGGGTGTTGCCGGCGTCGCGATCGCGACCGTGACCGGCGAGATCGTCGGTGCCCTGGTCGGCTTTGCCATCGTCTACGGTCGATTCGACCGGAACGATGCGCCAAGCTGGGCGATGATCTTCGACCGCGAGCGGCTGAGGCCGCTGTTCGGGCTCAACCGCGATATCATGATCCGCTCGTTCGTGCTGGTTGCGGCCTTTGCGCTGATCACGCGCATCGGTACGGCTTTCGGGCCGGTAACGCTCGCGGCAAACGCGGTGCTGATGACCATTTTCCTCGTCGCCGGCTACTATCTCGATGGCCTTGCCAATGCGGCCGAGCAATTGATCGGTCGTTCGATCGGTGCCCGTTACCGCCCGGCCTTCGATCGAGCCCTGAAGCTGACGATGGCCTGGTCGCTCGGTCTTGCCGCCCTGACGACGGCGGCGCTCCTGTTTTTCGGGCACGGGCTTGTCGATCTCTTGACGACGGCACCCGACGTTCGCGCGGTCGCCTACGAATATCTGCCCTGGGCGGCGCTGACGGCGACAACCGGCGCGCTCGCCTTCCTGATGGATGGGGTCTTCATCGGCGCCACCTGGTCGCGCGAAATGCGCAACATGATGCTGGCGGCCCTTGGCGGATACATCGCCGCACTGGCGGTCCTCGTGCCCGCCCTTGGCAACCACGGCCTATGGGCGGGGCTCAACCTGTTCCTGTTGATGCGTGGCCTGTTTCTTCTTGCCAGAATTCCGGCGAAGGCCGGTCAGACCTTTCGCTCGGCCCAGTAATCGAGGCGGCTGTCGCGCAGATCGCGGATCGATGTCAGGCCTTCGCGATCGCAGAGATCGGAAAGCCCGCGCACGATCCGCCCGGGAAGCGCCGGTCCTTCATAGACCATGCAGGAATAGAGCTGCACCAGATCGGCACCGGCACGGATCTTTTCCGCAGCCGTTTCGGCCGAGCTGACGCCACCGACGCCGATGATCGGCAGGTCCGGCCCGACGCGTTTGCGCATGCGGGCGAGCACGGCCGTCGATTTTTCAAACAGCGGCTTGCCGGAAAGGCCGCCGGCTTCCTTCGCCTGGGCCTGATCCTTGAGACCATCGCGCGAAAGCGTAGTGTTCGAAACAATCAGGCCGTCGAGATCTTGGGCAAGCGCTTCGGCGGCGATGTCGTCCATGCCTTCTTCGGTCAGATCGGGTGCGATCTTGAGGAACACCGGCACGCGCCTGTTACTGCGCGAGGCTTCCTCGTCGCGTGCGGCAAGCACCGCCGAAAGCAGCGTCGCCAGGCTCTCGCGGGCCTGCAGGTCGCGAAGGCCGGGCGTGTTCGGCGAGGAGATGTTGGCGGTGAAGTACTTGGCGACCGCGTAGAAGGTGTGGATGCCGCTGACATAGTCGCCGATACGGTCGGCGCTGTCCTTGTTGGCGCCGATATTGACGCCGATCAGCGCATCCCGCGAGCAGGCCTTCAGCCGCGCCAAGGCTGCGCCATGACCCTCATTGTTGAAGCCGAGGCGATTGATCACCGCTTCGTCTTCGACCAGACGGAAGATGCGCGGCTTGTCGTTGCCCGACTGCGGGCGCGGGGTCACCGTGCCGATCTCGGTGAAGCCGAAACCGATCTTCAGCAGCGCTTCCGGTACTTCGGCGTTCTTGTCGTAGCCGGCGGCCATGCCGATCGGGTTGGGGAAGACAAGGCCGGCAACGGTCTGGGCGAGCCGCATGTCCTGCCCCCTTGGACAGCTCGGCACGAGGCCGGTCTTCAGAGCCTTGATCGACAGGCCGTGGGCGGCTTCCGGATCGAAGAGAAAGAGGCCGCGGCGGGCGAGATTGGCAAAGGGATTGTTCATGCGTCGAGTTCCGGGAAGATGTGACGGCCGTCGGCGCCGAGTGGCAGCGGCTTTTCCCAGAGCACGGCCGAAAGGAACAGCGGTGCATGGAGATGCGGAAAAAGGGCACCGCCGCGCGACGGTTCATACACCAGCTCTTCACCCAGCGCATCGCCATCGATCGCAACCAGCAGCAGGCCTTCCTGCCCTTCGAAGTGGCGGGCGGCGGTTTCGATTGCCTGCTCACCGGTCGAAAAGTGGATGAAGCCGTCTGTAAGGTCGATAGGCGCGCCATTGAAACGGCCGGTGCGCCTGGCTTCCTGCCATAGTGCGGCCGGAACGATCTTGTATATGATTGAGCTCATGATGCCCGCTTGTCCGTCGTGATATCTTGTCGTGGCCTTGCCGCAAATATCGGCAATTGTCCATTGCTGAAGGTCGTTCACCGGCGGATTTCCGCCCTGATGTCCGCAATGGAGAGGAAGTGATGAAGAAAGCAATCGCAGTTCTGCTGGTCGCCGCTGGCTTTGGCCTTGCCGCAGGCGCGCGCGCCCAGGAGCCGACACCCGGTCGCTACGCCATGCAGAAGTCGGAGACCGGCATTGCCCGGCTCGACACCCAGACCGGCGAGGTCTCGCTCTGCCTGGAGAAGGATGGCCAACTCGTCTGCCGCATGGCCGCCGATGAGCGCACGGCCTTCGAGTTGGAGATCGATCTATTGACCAAGCGGGTGGAAGCGTTGGAAAAGGCCGTCGAATCCGGTGGAGGCGTCGCAAAACCGGACCTTCCGACCGACGAAGAGATTGACCGGACAATGGGCATCATGGAAAGAATGATGCGCAAGTTCATGGATATCGTGAAGGATCTTGACGGCAGCAGCGACCCCGCGTCGCCGCAGAAGACCTGACGGGTCGGACGGACCGTGCGGCGACAACCGGCGTGGGGACGTGGGTTGTAGCCGAAGCTCTTGGGAGGGAGCGACATGACGCCGGACATGACCATCATCATCGCAGACGATCACCCGCTGTTTCGTGGCGCGATGCGGCAGGCATTGAGCGGCATGGCCGGTGCGCCTGCCATCGTCGAAGCCGGCGACTTTGCCGCCGCCCGCAAGGCCGCCGCCGATTGTCCCGATGCCGACCTGATGCTGCTCGACCTGACCATGCCGGGTGTCAGCGGCCTGTCGGGCCTGATTGCGCTGCGCGCCGAATTTCCAAGCCTGCCGGTCATGGTGGTGTCTGCCCATGACGATCCCGCGACGATCCACCGTGCGCTCGATCTCGGCGCCTCCGGCTTCCTGTCGAAATCGGCGGGCATCGAGGAAATCCGCGGTGGTATCGAGAAAGTCATGGCCGGCGAAGTCTTCGTGCCGGCCGGCTATACGCAGGGGCAGGAATATGAGCCCGAGGTGGCCGATCTCCTGCAGCGGCTGCAGACATTGACGCCGCAGCAATCGCGGGTGCTCAGCATGCTCGGCGAGGGCCTGCTCAACAAGCAGATCGCCTATGAACTCGGGGTTTCCGAGGCGACCATCAAGGCGCATGTCTCGGCGATCCTGTTGAAACTCAACGTCGACAGCCGCACGCAGGCGGTCATCCAGCTTTCGAAGATAGGCACGGTCGCGGCGGCCTGAAGTCGCCGGATCAGGCTTACTCCGCCGCCGCTTTCGCAGCTGTTGAAAGCTGGGTCAGCCACGCGCGCATTGCGGCGGGGCGAACCGGCTTGTTCTGCAGGCCGACGCCGTCGCGTTCCGCAGCACCACGGACTTCCGGCGATCGGTCGGCAGTGACCAGCAGGGCCGGGATGTTTTCGCCAAACAGCGCCCGGATCCGAGCGATCGCCTCGATCCCTGTGCCGTCGTCGAGGTGGTAGTCGGCAATGATGGCATGCGGGCGCTCCTGCGCGGACGCCGACACCTCAGTGCAGGCGGTAAGCGATTCCGCCGTCGTGACGACGCAGCCCCAGCCCGATAGCAGCACCCGCATGCCTTCGATGATGCGCGGTTCATTGTCGATGCAGAGCACGCGCAGCCCGTTGAGCGCCTCGCTGGCCTTCGTCGTCGGGGCAGGCCCGACGGTGACCCGTTCTCCAGCGGTCGGATCGAGCGGCACGGTGACCTTGAAGCCGGTGCCCTTGCCGGGTTTCGACTGCAGGCTGACAGGATGGTTGAGCACGCGCGAGATACGGTCGACGATCGAAAGCCCCAGGCCAAGGCCGGACGCGGTGCGCGCGCCTTCGTCAAGCCGGGCGAACTCCTTGAAGACCGTGCGGAACTTGGAAGCGGGTATGCCGATGCCGGAATCCAGCACCTCGATCGTCGCCATCTTGCCGCGCCGGCGCACGCCGACGAGCACCTTGCCCCGAAGCGTATATTTGACCGCGTTCGAGACAAGGTTCTGGACGACGCGCCTGAGCAGGTTCGGGTCGGTGCGCACCACCAGCGACGTCGGCATCACCACCAGTTCTAGGTCTTTTGCCCGCGCCATCGGTGCGAAATCCGTTTCGACGCGGCGCAGGAGATCGTTGAGCGGCACGGACTGCAGCCGTGCCTTCATCGCCCCGGTGTCGAGGCGGGAGATATCGAGCACGGCGCCGAGAATGGCCTCGACCGATTCGAGCGAGGAATCGATGTTTTCCACCAGCGTGCTGTTGTCGGATTCCCCCAGTCGCTCGACAAGCGAGGACGAGTAGAGCCGGGCGGCGTTGAGCGGCTGCAGGATGTCGTGGCCGGCGGCGGCAAAGAACCGCGTCTTGCCGATATTGGCTTCTTCGGCCGCCGCCCGCGCTTCGGCCAGCTCGTGGTTCACGCGGGTCAATTCACCGGTGCGCTCGGCGACGCGCAGCTCAAGCGTTTCGTTGGCCTGTTTCAGCGCCATGTCGGCGGCGACGCGCTGGGTGATGTCGGTATAGGTCGTGACGATGCCCTTGTCGGGCATGGCATTGGTGCGCACTTCGATGATCTGCTGATCGTTGCCTAGCTCAAGCAGGAACGGCTTGTCGAGCGTCAGGAAGTTGGCGATCAGTCGCTTCTCGTCCTCCTTGCGGATGTCACCGCGCTTGGTGAGAATCGCGACGATGTCGGCCAGCGGAAAGCCCACCTGGCCGGCCGCCTCCGGCAGGTCGAGCAGCTGGCGGAAGCGCCTGTTCCATATGATCAGATTGTTGGCATTGTCGAAGACGGCGATGCCCTGGTCCATCTGCGAAAGCGCGGTCTGCAGCATATCCTGATTGTATTGCAGCGCTTCGCTTGCCTGGTCGAGCAGCCAGGCCGTATCCGATGAAGTGTCGTCCACCCGCTGCAGCACCAGCGAAAAGACGAGGCGCGCGGAGGACGAACCGATGGCGCTGCCGAGCAGCTGCTCGGAAAAATGCACGAGCGCCATGTCGGCCGGAGCATTGTCGTCGAGCCAGCGGCCGGACTGGCGTTCATAGGTGTGGAACGAGCGCTGCATCCGCTCGTCGCCCATGTAGCGGGCGATCGTCGCCTTGAGGTCGCGAACGGTAACCTTGGTCTTGCGGCCACGAAACGCTCTTTCGCTGCGCGAGCGCCTGGTGATGAAGACGCCGGCCTGGAACCGTTCGAGCGGCTTGGGCGCACGCGTCAGGGAGGCGAGCACATACATGGTCAGGTTGACCAGCAGGCTGAGGGCCGTGGCGTTGACCAACGGATCGGCGTCGGCTCCGGAAAAGACGTCGGTGAAGGGAAGCAGGAAGCTGAGCACCGTCGTTGCGACATGCGAGTTGTCAGGCCCGCCAAGGCTCGGCAGGAACAGGAGATAGGCCCAGACGAAGAAACCCGAGACCATGCCACAGATCGCGCCACGGGCATTGGCCTGCCGCCAGACGAGACCGCCGAGCAGCGACGGGGCCATCTGTGAGATCGCGACAAAAGACAGCAGGCCGAGCGAGGCGAGACCGGCGCTGATGTCGGCCGAACGGTAATAGGCATAGCCGAGCAAAAGCACGACGAAGATCGCCGTACGGCGGATGTTGAGCAGCGTGCCTGCGAGATTTTCCTGCAGCCCACCTCGCTGGCCGAGGTTTCGGCGCAGGAACACCGGCATGACGATATCGTTGGAGATCATGATCGACAGCGCCACGGAGGCGACGATGACCATCGCCGTCGCGGCGGAAAAACCGCCGATGAAAGTGATCAGCGTCAACAGCGGCAGGCCGTTGGCGAGCGGCAGCGTCAGGAGATAGAGGTCGGCGTCGCCGGAGCCGGAGAAGGTCAGGATGCCGGCGATGGCGATGGGCAGGACGAAGAGGTTGATGGCGACGAGATAGAGCGGAAAGAGAATGCCGGCGGTGCGCAATTCGCCTTCCGTGCGGTTCTCGACGACGGTGACGTGAAACTGCCGCGGCAGCATGATGATCGCGAAGGCCGAGGTGACGATCAGGAGGATCCAGCGCGCGATCGGCGTTTCGTAGTGGAGCGCCTGCTCGACCGCCGGGCTCTGCTGGGCGAGCGCCCACAGGTGCGACGGTCCGTCGAAGATCACGAAGACGATGTAGAGGCCGGCGGTGATCAGCGCCACCAGCTTGACCACCGATTCCATCGCGATCGCCAGGATTAGGCCGTCCTGGTGTTCGGTGGCATCCGTATGGCGGGTGCCGAAGACGATGGCGAAGCAGGCGAGAAACAGGGTGACGAGAAGCGGCAGGTCGATGAAGCTTTGCCCAGCGCCGATGCCATAGTCGCTGGTGTTGATCATGGCCGCGACCGAGCTCGAGATCGCCTTCAGCTGTAGCGCGATATAGGGCACGGCGCCGACCAGCGAAATCAGCGCGACGATCGCGGCGACCGCGGGGTTCTTGCCGTGTCGGGCGGCAATGAAGTCGGCGACCGACGTCAGCTTCTCGGTCTTGGCGAGCCGGATGATCTTGCGGATCAGCGGCATGCCGAGTGTGAACATCAGGATCGGGCCGATGTAGATGCCGGTGAATTCGAGGCCACGCTCGGCCGCAAGCCCGATGCCGCCGAAATAGGTCCAGGACGTGCAATAGATCGCAAGGCTCAGCGCATAGACCAGCGGCCTGCCTTTGACCGCAGAGCTTTTTCTCCTGGCCCGCCTGTCGCCGTAGCTTGCGACTGCGAAAAGCAGCAGCAGATAGGCGAAAGCCGAGGCGAAGATGACCGAACCCGAGAGCATGCCTCATTCCTCCGGGCGTCAGCATAGGCCAAGTCCGGGAGGTTGAGAATTGCCTCCGGCATCAGTCTTAAGTCCAAGGCGAGACTGGGAAAAACGTGGCCGGTCTGCAGTCTTGGATCGCGTGCGGCCCGCGACCGCAGAACTCGCTTGCACGCGATTTGATCAAAGGCAAAGAAAGGTTTCTTCGCTGGCGGCTTTGGTTTAGATTTCGTGAACGGTTGCAGCGCGGGACAGCGCCGGCGGTCGCCTTCAACGGGGATATACGGAGAGACGTATGCTGAATGAGTTCAAAGAGTTTATTGCCCGCGGGAACGTCATGGATCTCGCGGTCGGTGTGATCATCGGCGCTGCCTTCAGCAAGATTGTCACGTCGGTTGTCGAAGACCTCGTGATGCCGATCGTCGGCGCTCTGACGGGCGGCGGCTTCGATTTCTCCAATTACTTCCTGCCGCTCTCGGCCAATGTGACGGCGACGTCTCTGGCTGCTGCCCGTCAGCAGGGTGCCGTCTTTGCCTATGGCAACTTCATCACCGTCCTCATCAACTTCCTGATCCTCGCCTGGATTATCTTCCTGATGATCAAGGCGGTGAACCGCATGCGCGCATCGCTCGAAAAGCAGAAGCAAGCAGCACCGGCCGCACCGCCGCCGGAGGACATCCTGCTTCTGTCGGAAATTCGCGACCTGTTGAAACAGCGCGCCTGAGTTTTGTTTTCGCGGGCTCCGCCCAGGGGCGGAGTCCGCGAAACATCACAGAAATCAATAAACCGGTCAGATAAAGTCGTGTGATCGCCGCTGCGAAAGCGGCTAGAAGCGATGGGCAATTGCGGAGCGGGGTTGAGGAAAGGCATGTGCGGCCTTCCGATCGCCTGTCTCTAACCTATCAGAATCGTTCACGTTTATCATCCTGTGGACGATCCGTCCCAAGATCGTCGTGATCCAGGAGCCCGTCGATGACCATCATGACCACCATCAGCCCCCGTGCACTCGCAGCGCCGGAAAGCGGCATCGTCGAGGTTGTGAATTATGCCCGTGGGCGCGACGGTCTGATCCCGCTCTGGGTGGGTGAAGGCGATCTTTCGACGCCAGCCTTCATTTCCGAGGCGACCAGCGAAGCGCTGCTCGCCGGTGAGACCTTCTACACCTGGCAGCGCGGCATTCCGCCGCTGCGCGAGGCGCTGTCGCGATACTATCAGCGCCGCTTCCAGAAGGATCTGTCTCCGGACCATTTCTACGTCACCGGCTCGGGCATGCAGGCGATCAAGCTTGCGATCGAGGCCATCACCTCGCCAGGCGATGAAATGGTGCTTCTGACCCCCGCCTGGCCGAATTTTGCTGCCGCCGCCGAACTGTCGGGCGCCAAGCCGGTCCCGGTGCAGCTTCGTTTCGAAAACGGCATGTGGCAGCTCGACCTTGAGCGACTCGAAGCGGCGATAGGCCCGAAGACCAAGGCCCTGTTCATCAATACACCGTCGAACCCGACCGGCTGGACCGCGAGCCATGACGATCTGCGCGCCATCCTTGGACTTGCGCGCAAACACGGCCTGTGGATCGTCTCCGACGAGATCTATGCGCTTTATCATTACGCTGGCGGCCGGGCGCCTTCCTTCCTCGACGTGATGGACGATGACGAGCGCATCATCTTCGTCAACTCCTTCTCCAAGAACTGGTCGATGACCGGCTGGCGCGTCGGCTGGATCGTTGCGCCGCCGGCAATCGGCCAGGTGCTTGAAAATCTGGTGCAATACGCGACCTCGGGCGTTGCACAGTTCATGCAGCGCGGCGCCGTGGTGGCTCTGGACGAGGGCGATGCTTTCGTCGACGCCAACATCGCCAAGGCGGCACAGAGCCGTGACCTGCTTTGCGACGCATTGATTGCCACCAATCGGGTCGAGACGCTGAAGCCCGACGGCGCGATCTATACGTTCCTCAAGATCGACGGCGTTACGGATTCGCGCGCGGCGGCCATCGACATCGTCGACAAGACGGGTGTCGGCCTTGCGCCGGGAACAGCCTTCGGCGATGGCGGTTCGCTGTTCATGCGTGCCTGCTTCCTGCGCGATCCGGCGCAGGTCGCCGAAGCGGCAAGCCGCCTGCAGAATTACATTCTCGGCCGCTGAGCCTCCGTCCTGGCCTCGGCCCGTGGGTGTTGCGGCCCGCGGGTTCCCGGCGTGACCCTTTCTTAACTCTACACCAAGGAATTGTGCCCACGCGACCGTGCCGGCGTGCCGCCTTTACCTATTCCGAAAGCATCGATGGGCTTTGCTGTCTGCGATGGTCTAGGGAACGGGACGCAGCGAATGGCCGTGTTGGTAACGGGCGGTGCCGGCTATATCGGCAGTCACATGACGTGGGCGTTGCTCGACGCGCATGAGGATGTGGTCGTGCTCGATCGGCTATCGACCGGTTTTCGCTGGGCCGTGCCGCCCGAGGCACGCTTCTATCGCGGTGACGTCGGCGACAAGGCCTTGCTTGCGCGGATCTTTGAAGAACACGCCATTGACGCGATCGTGCATTTTGCAGGCTCTGCGATCGTGCCTGAATCCGTTGCCCATCCATTGGCCTATTACCAAAACAACACCGCCAATACCTGCACGTTGATCGAGGCGGGCATAAAGGCCGGGGTCGGTCATTTCGTCTTTTCGTCGACGGCCGCCGTTTACGGTAGTCAGGACGGTGAAGACCCGGTCCGCGAGACGGCGACACCCCACCCGGAAAGCCCTTACGGACTGTCGAAGCTGATGGCCGAGTTGATGCTGCGGGATGCAGCGGCTGCGCATGCATTCCGCTATGTGGCGCTGCGCTATTTCAATGTTGCCGGCGCCGACCCCAAGGGCCGAACCGGCCAGTCGACGACGGGGGCGACGCACCTGATCAAGGTCGCCTGCGAGGCCGCCCTCGGCAAAAGGCCAAAGATCGATATCTACGGAACCGACTATCCGACACCGGATGGAACCGGCGTGCGCGATTACATCCACGTCACGGATCTGGTCGAAGCCCATATGCGCGCGCTTGCCTATCTCAGGGCCGGCGGGGAGCCACTGGTCAGCAATTGCGGCTATGGCGAGGGTTTTTCCGTGTTGCAGGTCATCGACGCCATCAGGCGCCTCTCCGGCCATGACATCGCAGTCGAGCATGGGCCGAGGCGACCGGGCGATATCGCACGTATCGTCGCCGATCCGTCGCTGGCGCGGCTGAAGCTGGATTGGGTGCCAGTCCATGCAAGCCTTGAAGTGATCGTCCAGAGTGCATTCGCCTGGGAAGAACATCTCGCACGCAAGAACAGCTACGATCTGGCGCGTCCTCTGATCCGGCTGGCGTGAGTTGCGCGATCAGCGCGCTTGATCGTCGCCGTCCGTCTCGCCCAGTATCTTCTGCTCGTGCGCGATGGCGTGGTTGATCAGCCGCGCCCAGAGATCCTCGTAGAAAGCCGGGTCGAGGCCTTGGCTTTCCGCATTCTTGCGGGCATTTTCCCGCACTTCCATCACCCGCGCCGGGATATCGGCTTTCAGGTTCAATGGCCGTTTGATTTCCGCCGCCCGGTCGATATAGCCCCAGCGCTCGGCGAAAAGTGCCATCAGCGCCTGATCGAGCCGATCGATCTCGGCGCGCACGTCCGCCATATCAGTGCATTCGGCTGGGGTCTTTTGCATCTGTCTCGTCCGGTTGCGGCAGGGATGCCTGGCGCCCCGCAGGGGCATGCGGCGCTCTTGCGGCGCACTGCTAACAAACGGCGGGTGATCTGAGAAGAGGCAACAGGGTCGCACTGTGCTGGGATTCCAACAGGGCGGTGCTCACCACGTGCCACCGGAACGGTGGTCACCTCAGCAGGCGATCGCTTGGCGGGGGAGGAGGGTGCGGTCCTGTCTCCGTCCGCGGCGATCGCCTGCTGACGTGTTGAGGAAAGCTAACCCGCCAAGCTTGAGCGAGGCTTTTTGCCCTGTCATCTAATGATTACAATCAGGTGCCGATCATCAACTTGATGGCAAGCCCGACGACGGTGACGGCCGCCACGCCCGCACACCAGAGGCCGACGAACCACAGCAGCTTGCGGCCGGTTCCCGTTTCGCTTTTCAATGGTAGCCCTCCTCCGGGTCGATCTTGCCGCGGAACACCCAATAGGCGTAGCCGGTATAGGCAAGGATGATCGGCACCAGCACCAGCGCGCCGGCCAGCAGGAACGACAGGCTCGCGTCGGGTGCTGCCGCATCCCAGATCGTCAGCGATGGTGGCACGATATAGGGAAAGAAACTGATGCCGATGCCGGCATAGCCGAGCACGAACAACCCGAGCGCGGCAAGGAACGGCCTGCTGTCATGGCGGGTCCTGATGCCCGTTATCAGCAAATAGAGGCAGCCAAGCACCAGGAGTGGCACGATGATGCTGAAGATCGCCGTCGGCCAGCCGAACCAGCGTTGCAGATAAAGCGGCTCGAGGAACGGTGTCCACAGGCTGACGATGCCCATGGCGGCGATGGTGCCGAACGAGCATTTGAGAGCGAGGTTTCGTGCCCGATCCGCCAGGTCCCCATGGGTCTTCATGACCAGCCAGGTGGCGCCGAGCAGGGCATAGCCGACGACGACGGCAATGCCTGTCATGATCGAGAATGGCGTGAGCCAGTCCCACCACCCACCGATATAGGCGCGGTTGGCGATGGGGATGCCCTGAACCAGCGCCCCGAGCGTGATGCCTTGCGCGAAGGCGGCGAGCATCGAGCCACCGGCAAAGGCCCAGTTCCAGAGATACTCTGCCCGCCTCGTTCGCCAGCGATATTCGAAGGCAACACCGCGGAAGATGAGGCCGATCACCATGGCGATGATCGGCGCGTAAAGCGCGGGCAGGATGGTGGCGTAGGCGAGCGGGAACACCGCCATCAGGCCGCCGCCGCCGAGCACGAGCCAGGTCTCGTTGCCGTCCCAGACGGGCGCGACCGAGTTCATCATCACGTCGCGATCATGCTTCTCGGGAAAGAACGGAAAGAGAATGCCGACACCGAGGTCGAACCCGTCGAGGATGACATAGGCGAGAACCGCAAAGGCGATGATACCGGCCCAGATCAGCGGCAGATCAATGTCCATGATGACCTCCATGGGGATTGGCGAGAGCGGCACCGGCCGTGCGGATCGGTCCCTCGTCGAGATCGGGCGTCGGATCGCGCGGCAGCCGCGCCATCAGCCGCAGGATGTAGAAGGTGCCGGCGCCGAAAACGAAGAAGTAGACGATGATGAAGGCCAGCAGCGAAGCGCCGACGGCGGGTGCTGCAATCGGTGCGACCGAGTCTTTTGTCAGCAGATGGCCGTAGACCGTATAGGGCTGGCGGCCGACTTCGGTGGTGACCCAGCCGGCGAGCACGGCGACGAAGCCGGCGGGTCCCATCGCGACGGCGGCGCGATGCAGCCAGGCATTGCTGTCGAGGGTGCCGCGATACCGACACCACAGGCTCCAGAGCCCGATGCCGAGCATGGCGAAGCCGAGGCCGACCATGATGCGGAACGACCAGAAGACGATGCCGACAGGCGGATGCAGTTCCTCGGCAATGGTGTCGAGGCCGGCAAGCGGCGCGTTGAGATCGTGCTTGAGGATCAGGCTGGACAGCTTCGGCACCTCGATAGCGTAGTCGACGCGTTTCTCGGCTGAATTGGGAATGCCGAAAAGAATGAGCGGAGCCCCTTCCGGGTGGCTTTGGTAGTGGCCTTCCATCGCCATCACCTTGGCCGGCTGATGCTCCAGCGTGTTGAGCCCGTGCATGTCGCCGGCAAAGATCTGGATCGGCGCGACGATCGCCGCCATCCACATCGCCATCGAGAACATTTTTCGCGCGCGGCGCGGTGCGGTCCTGCGGATGAGATGCCAGGCACCGCAGGCGCCGACGACAAAGGCTGTCGTCAGGTAGGCGGCAAGCACCATGTGCACCAGGCGATAGGGGAAGGATGGGTTGAAGACGATTGCCCACCAGTCGACCGGTACGAACTGTCCGACGTCGTTGATTTCAAAGCCTCTCGGCGTCTGCATCCACGAATTTGCCGAAAGGATCCAGGTGGCCGAGATCAGTGTGCCGATCGCGACCATGGCAGTCGCCAGGAAATGCAGCTGTGGCCCGACGCGGTTGAGGCCGAAGAGCATCACACCGAGAAAGCCTGCCTCGAGGAAGAAGGCGGTCAGCACCTCATAACCCATCAGTGGCCCGATGATCGGCCCGGCCTTGTCGGAAAAGACGCTCCAGTTGGTGCCGAACTGGTAGGACATGACGATGCCGGAGACGACGCCCATGCCGAAGGCGACGGCGAAGATCGTCTTCCAGAAATTGAACAGCTCGAGATAGACCTCGTCCTTCTTCCACAGCCACAACGCTTCAAGCACCGCAAGGTAGCTTGCAAGCCCGATCGAGAAGGCCGGGAAGATGATGTGGAACGAGACGGTGAAGGCGAACTGGATGCGGGCAAGTATCGTCGCATCGAAATTTTCGAACACGGGCACAATCCTTTCAGACGCGCAGCGCCGGGCGTCGATTCCGACGTACGGAGGTCGCTGCAGCTTTCTGGTCTGCTGCGCACGTTCAGCCCCGCATCATTGCGATCCCAGGCCTTGCGCAGTGCCTTTCAGACCGGGTCAATCCTGTGGTTGTACCCGCGTTTCAGCATGTGCTTGAATCTGCGCCAAAATTGCCAAAGGTCAATGATGGGCGGGCCGCCATGTTGTCACACTGCGGCAATGTCGCGCTTGCGGCAAAAGGGAGCGGGCACGCCGGTCAGCGCCGGCGCGAAGAAGTGGAATGTGCTTTAAGCTCGAGGGCCGGCTTTCAGCGGGTCGGCAGATAGGCTTCCGCAAGCTCGGTCCAGAATGCGGCGCCGATCGGCAGGAGATCGTCGTTGAAATTATAGCCTGGATGATGAAGGGGCTTCTCCTCGCCGCTCACTTTCGAGCCGAGGAAGAAGTAGGTCCCCGGCCGCTCCTGCAGCATGTAGGCGAAATCCTCGCTGCCCATGAAGGGGCGGGCGAGATCGACGACGTTGTCGGTACCGGCAAAACGAACGGCGAGGTCACGGACGAAATCCGTCTCTGCCTTGTGGTTGATGGTCGCGTCGTAGCTGCGCAGGTAGTCGACCGTCGCGCGCATGCCGAAGCTCGTTGCCTGCGCCTCGGCGATCATGCGGATGCGGCGTTCCAGCTCGTCACGAACGGCAGGTTCGAAGGAGCGGATGCCGACAACGATCTCGGCGCGTTCCGGGATGATGTTGCTGGCCGAACCCGCATGGAAGGCGCCGACGGTGACGACGGACGGGTCCATCGGATGGATGTTGCGCGAGACGATCGATTGCAGCGCCATGATGATCGAGGCGCCGCAGACAATGGGATCCGCCGTCTCCTGCGGTTCTGCTCCATGGCCGCCGCGTCCGTGCACGGTGATGCGCGCCTCGTCCACCGCCGCCATGATAGGTCCTTCGCGCAAAGCGAACTGACCGAAGGGCAGGCCTGGTTCGTTGTGAAGCGCAAAGACCGCGTCGCAGGGGAATTTTTCAAACAACCCTTCGTCCATCATGATCTTGGCGCCGCCGAAATTCTCCTCGGCCGGCTGGAAGATCAGGTGGATGGTGCCATCGAAATTGCGGCGTTCGGCAAGTGCGCGCGCGGCGCCGAGCAGCATCGTCGTGTGGCCGTCGTGGCCGCAGGCATGCATCAGCCCCGGTGTCTTGCTGGCGTAGCCGAGGCCGGTTTCCTCCAGGATCGGCAGTGCGTCGATATCGGCGCGAATGCCGATCGACCGTGATCCACCGCCGTTGCGCAGCGTCCCGACGACACCGGTTTTGGCCAGCCCCGTCGTCACTTCGTAGCCGAGCTCGGCGAGGTGCCTTGCGATGAAGGCCGAGGTTCGCGTCTCTTCCAGCCCCAGTTCCGGATGGGCATGCAGGTCGTGGCGGATGGCGACGAGGTCCGGCATGGCGTTGTCGATGGAAGAGGAGAGCTTCATGTCAGGCACCACGGGTTGGTATGCGGTTTTCGAATGTCCGGAAGGCCACCACCAGAATGCCGGTGAGGCACATGTAGATGAGCGCGAGCAACAGCAGCGGCTCGTAGGTCAGGAACGTTTCCTGCCGCACCTTGGAGATGACGGCATAGACGTCGACGACCGTGATCGTCGCCACCAGTGGGGTCGATTTCAGCTGCAGCACCGTCTCGCCGTTGAGCGTCGGCAGGGCGCGATGGATGGCGCGCGGCAGCCAGATGCGGCGGAACATCGTCCAGCGGCTCATGCCATAGGCTTTCGCCGCCTCCAGTTCGCCGGCGGGAACGCCTGCAAAGGCGCCGCGCATCACTTCGCCCTCATAAGCCGCAAACGATATCGTCAACGCCGCAACGCCATAGGGCCACGCCTCGCGCAGATAGGGCCAGAGGAAGGATTGGCGGATGGCGGGAAACTGCGGGAAGAGCGAGCCGAGCCCGTAATAGAGAAGCCAGAGCTGCAAGAGCAGCGGCGTGCCACGAATGACCGTGCAGAACACCTTGGCCGGCAGCTTGAAGAACCAGGGGCCGGTTACCTGCGCGAGCCCGATCGGCACCGCCAGCAGGAAGCCGAGGATCGCGGTGCTGAACAGCATCACCAGGCTGACGAGGATGCCCCAGCCGAGCCGTGGCAGGTAACGCGGCAGCCAGTCCCAGCGCATGAAGACGGCGACGCAGACGACGAAGGCGGCAAAGACCAGCATCATCACGATGCGATGTGGTTGGAAGAAGCTGCGTGCGGTGGGCAGGTCCTCGGGTGTGTAGGCGACGGCGTGGGTGGTTTGATCCGTCATCGCTGCTCCGCGAAACCGCGCCTCGCATGCCGTTCCAGCATGCCGATGAAGACGTTGGAAACGAGCGTCAGCGCCAGATAGAGCGCGCCTGCGGCCAGGAAGAACAAGAGGTAGGCCTTGGTCGTGCCCGCCGCCTGCCGCGTGACCAGTGTCAGTTCGCTGAAGCCGACGACTGCCAGAAGTGCGGTGTCTTTGGTGGCGATCAGCCAGAGATTGGAGAGGCCGGGAATGGCATAGGGCAACATCGCCGGCAGAGTGATGCGCCGCAGCACCTTCAGCGGCGACATGCCATAGGCACGCGCGGCCTCGATCTGACCGGCCGGAACCGCCTTGATTGCACCGCGAAGGACTTCAGTGGAATAGGCGCCCTGGACCACGCCGATGACGAAGATGCCGGCCATCAGGCCGCTGATGTCGACCGGGCCGATCGAGAACAGTGCGAGCAACTGGTTCAGGAGATCGGTGCCGGCGTAGTAGAGAAGAAGGATGAGCACCAGCTCGGGCACGGCTCTGACGACGGTGGTGTAGCATTCGAGCAGATCACGCAGGATCGGCCCGCCATAGAGCTTGCCGAAGGCGCCGCCGACGCCGAGCGTCAGGCCGAGCGCAAAACCGCCGATGGCGATCTGGATGGAATTGACGAAGCCTTGCAGTAGCACGCCGCCCCAGCCGGGCGCGGACAGTGCAAGCAGGCTCCAATTGACGATAGAATCCGATGCCATGCGTCTTCGACCTCCGAAGGCATCGGCCGGCAGCCTGAGGGCTACCGGCCGCTTGCGCCTTATTCGCCGTAGATGTCGAAGTCGAAGTACTTCTTCGAGAACGTGTCATAGGTGCCGTTGTCGCGGATCGCCTTGATCGCGGCATTGAGCTTGTCCTTCAGCTCGGTCTCGCCCTTGCGCAGGCCGACGCCGACGCCCGGGCCGATGACGGCCACGTCTTCGGCGACGTCACCCTTGTAATCGCAGCATTCCTTGCCCTGGTCGGTCGCAAGGAAGGCCTTGAGCGCGATTGCGTCCGCCTGGACCGCGTCGACGCGTCCGGCGGCGAGATCGTTGTTGGCCTCGTCCTGGGTCTGGTACTCCTTAACCTCGATGCCGGCCGCGGCGAAGTGCTTGGCGGCATAGGCCTGGTGCACGGTCGAGACCTGGACGCCGATCGTCTTGCCGGCAAGGCCCTCCGGCGTCGGTTTGAAGTCCACGCCCTTGGTGCCGATGACGCCGGTCGGCGTGTTGTAGTACTTGTCGGAGAAGTCGATCGTCTTCAGCCGCTCGTCGGTGATCGACATCGAGCTCATGATCATGTCGATCTTCTTCGAGGTCAGCGCCGGGATGATGCCGTCCCAGGCGACTGGTGTCAGCACGCATTCGAGCTTTGCTTCCGCACAGACGGCGTTCATGAGTTCGACTTCCCAGCCTTCCCATTTGCCGCTGGCATCGGGCGCGGTGAAGGGCGGGTAAGGCTCGGCGGCGACGCCGACCTTCAGGGCTTCCGCCGAAGCGGCAATCCCTCCGCTGACTGCAATGGCGGCTGCGACCGCCAGGACTTTCAATGTCTTCTTCATGCTGTTCCCCTTTTTTGGTTGTTGAGCATTGCTGAATTCAGTGAATGGAGCTGATGAACTTCTTGAGCCTTTCGGATCTGGGGGCGCCGAAGATGGCCTCTGGCGGGCCCTGTTCCTCGATGACGCCGTTGTGCAGAAAGACGATGTGGTTGGCGACGTCGCGCGCGAACTTCATCTCGTGGGTGACGAGGATCATGGTGCGCTTCTCGCGGGCGAGATCGCCGATCACCGAGAGCACTTCGCCGACCAGCTCCGGATCGAGCGCCGAGGTCGGCTCGTCGAAGAGCATGACCAGCGGCTGGATGGCGAGTGCGCGGGCAATGGCGGCGCGCTGCTGCTGGCCGCCGGACAGGAAGGCCGGATAGGCATCGCGCTTCTCATAAAGCCCGACACGCTTGAGCAACGTTTCGGCAGTTGCGATCGCCTCGGCTTTCGGCTTGCCGAGCACGTGGATCGGTGCCTCGATGACGTTTTCGAGGATGGTCATGTGCTGCCAGAGATTGAAGCTCTGGAAGACCATGCCGAGCTGGCTGCGCAGGCGCTGGACCTGCTTGCGATCTTCCGGGACAAGTCCGCCGCGGCCGTCCGGCTTCATCCGGATCTTTTCGCCGTGCACGCTGACGGTGCCGGCCGACGGCAGTTCCAGCATGTTGATACAGCGCAGGAAGGTCGATTTTCCGGAGCCGCTGCCGCCGATGATGGCGATGACGTCACCCTGTTTCGCTGTGAGCGAAACTCCCTTCAGCACTTCCAATGGCCCGAAACGCTTGTGCAGGTCAGTGACCGCGATTGCCTGGGCCGCATCCGTCATCGGCGCGCCACTCCCATGGCTCTACGAGCTTTTTTTGAAGGCATGAAACAGTTCCCCTGTCGTCTTTCCGCGCAGCATCTTTGGCTTGTCACGGTGTTTGTTGGCAGGCATGGTTGCACTTGTGCCGCTATTGTTCAAGCGTATAATAATGCGTATCGTCGTTTTTTTATCGCCCGCCACGTGCACGATTTCACCCCAAGGAGCCTCCCATGCGCCCGTTCTGCTCGAAGGATTCGACGAGCCTGTTCGCCAGCCCCCGCGCGCGGATGCCCAAGCGGATGGCCCGATGAATCGCCGCACGTTTCACCGGGCCCCCGAGGGAGAACGCCGCCAGGAACTGATCGAAGCGACACTCGATTGCATCTCCGAATTCGGCCTGAAGGGCGCGACCGTGCGCCAGATTGCCATCCGCGCCGGCGTGACGGCGGGCCTCGTCCGGCACTACTTCGAATCGAAGGACCAGATGGTCGCCGAAGCCTATCGGGCGGTGATCGCGTCCCTCACGGACAAGGCGGCCCATGTCGAAGGCGATCCCGAAACGCGGCTCAGGGACTTCATCGCCATCAACCTGACCGAGCCGGTGGCCGACAGCCGCAGCATCTCGCTCTGGGCGGCCTTCATCAGCCAGGTGCGCGTCGACCCGGTCCTCGCCGAAATCCACCGCGACGGCTATGTGACGTTCCGCAACACGCTGCAGGATCTGTTGGCCGACTTCCTGGCGGTGAAGAACAAGCCGGCCGACGCAGAAACATGCCGCGCCTATGCGATCGCGATCAACGGTCTTGTCGACGGCCTGTGGATCGAAGGATGCCTAGCGGGAGACCTGTTCCGCGAAGGCGAACTGGTCGCCATCGCCATGGCCTCGGTCGAGGCGCTGCTCGGCGCGTCGATCGGCAGTGACAAACAATGAAAACGGGAGAGAACACCATGCGCTACGCCTCGATCACCGATCGGCTCGCAGACCTCGGTTCGGGAAAATGGTCGCTGCACATCCGTGCGCGCCAATTGAAGGCGGGTGGTGCCGATATCATCGAGCTGACGATTGGCGAGCCGGACGTGCCGCCGGACCGTGCGCTCATCGACGAATGCCAGCGTGCCATGAACGCCGGTCGTTATCGCTACTCCAACGGCCGCGGCGAGCATGCGGTCGTGGCCGCGCTTGTCGAAAAGTACCGCCGCCGCCGCGACGACGTGACCACGGAAAACGTCCTCTGCTTCCCGGGCACGCAGACCGCACTTTTCAGCGTCATGCTGGGCCTGGTCGAGGCTGGGGATGCTGTTCTTGTCGGCGATCCGCTCTATGCCACCTACGAGGGCGTCATCCAGTCGACGGGTGCGCACCAGGTGCTGGTGCCGCTGAAGCCGGAATTCGGTTTCCACATGCAGGCCGCCGATATCGAAAAGGCGATCACGCCGGCATGCCGGGTGCTGCTGCTCAACACGCCGCACAATCCGACGGGCGCCGTACTCACCGCTTCCGAAATAGCCGAGATCGGCGAGGTCGCGCGCCGCCACGACCTCTGGATTGTCTGCGACGAAGTCTATGAGGAGCTGGTGTTCGACGCCGTCTTTGCCTCTCCGTTCGACAATCCGGATCTGGCCGAGCGCACGATCGTCGTCTCATCGATCTCCAAGTCGCACGCGGCCCCAGGCTTTCGCAGCGGCTGGGCCATCGGCCCGGCGGAATTTACCAGCCGGCTGCTGCCGGTGTCGGAAACCATGCTTTTTGGCGTGCAGCCGTTCATTGCCGATATGACGGCCTACGCGCTGACCCATGACATCGATACGGCGCGGCGGATGCGTGAAAGCTACAAGTCGCGCTCGCGCCGCGTCGTCGATGGTCTGGCCAGTGCACCCGGCATTATGGTCCTGCCCCCGGAGGCCGGCATGTTTACGCTGATCGACGTGTCGGCAACGGGCATGTCGGGCGAAGCCTTCGCCTGGGCGCTGCTGGAGGAAGAGGGGGTCGCGGTGATGCCCGGATCCTCCTTCGGCGATGAGGCGCAAAACTTCCTGCGGATGAGCCTGACCGTGCCCGACAAGGACATCGATGAGGCCTGCCGCCGCATCACCGCGCTTGCCGAGCGCGCCACACTGCGAAAGGAGCGCCGTGCATGACCACGAAAACGGTAGGCGAAGCTCTGGTCGATCTGCTCGAGGCCAATGGCGTTGAGGTGGTCTTCGGCATTCCGGGCGTCCATACGGTCGAGCTCTATCGCGGCCTGGCCGCGTCGAAGATCCGCCATGTGACGCCCCGGCACGAACAGGGCGCCGGTTTCATGGCCGACGGCTACGCCCGCGTCAGCGGCAAGCCGGGCGTCGCCCTTGTCATCACCGGACCGGGTTTGACCAACACCATCACCGCGATGGCGCAGGCACGGCAGGATTCGATCCCGATGTTGGTGATTTCGGGCGTCAACCGTCGCGATTCGCTCGGCCACGGTCGCGGGCTGCTGCATGAGCTTCCCGACCAGCACGGCATGATCAAGACGCTGGCGCTCTATTCGCACACCTTGCTCAATCCGGACGATCTGCCCTTTGTCGTCGACCGGGCTTTCTCGGTACTTCTGTCCGGCCGGCCGGGGCCGGTGCATATCGAGATCCCGACCGATGTCATGGCGGCGCAGATCGAGCCGAAGACGATCCGCTCGGCGGCCGCGACCCGGCCACGCTCCGACAGCGAGACGCTGCAACGCGCAGCCATCCTCTGTGCCGACGCAAGCCGCCCCGTCATCATCTGCGGCGGCGGCGCGCTTACCGCCGAGGCGGAGGTGAGGGCGCTTGCCGAACAGATCGGCGCACCTGTCGTCACCACGGTCAATGCGCGCGGCATGCTCGCCGGCAGTTCGCTGCGCGTTCCCGCAAGCCCGAGCCTCAAGGCGGTTCGATCGCTGCTGAAGGAGGCCGACCTCGTTCTTGCGCTTGGTACGGAGATGGGACAGACCGATTACGACATGTATGCGGATGGCGGGTTCCCGGTCCTGCGCAACTTGATCCGCACCGACATCGATGCGGCACAGCTCGCTCGCGGGCCGCATGCGGCGCTGTCGATCCTGTCCGGTGCAAAGACGGCGACGGCGAGCATTCTCGCCTTCCTGCCGGGACACGCGCCGAAGGATGGCGCCGCGCGCGCGGAAGCCGCGCGCAAGTCCGCATTGAAGGAACTGACGGCGAAGATGCGGGCGGAGATCGCCGTGGTCGATGCGGTCTACAAGGCGCTGCCCGACTGCACCATCGTCGGCGATTCCACCCAGGCCGTCTATGCCGGCAATCTCTATTGCGATGCGCCGCGCCAGCGCAGCTGGTTCAACTCGGCAACCGGTTACGGCGCACTCGGCTACGCCCCGCCGGCAGCCGTCGGCGCTGCCGTGGCAGACCCGTCGCGGCCCGTTGTCTGCCTTGTCGGCGACGGCGGTTTCCAGTTTTCGCTTGCCGAAATCGGCTCTGCCGTTGACGTCCAGGCACGGGTGGTCTTCCTCGTCTGGAACAATGACGGCTACCAGGAGATCGAGTCCTATATGATCGAGACCGGGGTGACGCCCGAAGGTGTCAGGCCGTCTGCGCCGGACTTCATCCTTGCCGCCAAGGCCTATGGCATCGAGGCGGAAAGGCTGGCCTCTGTCGCCGATCTCCCGCGTGCACTGGCGGACGCCGGCGCACGCAGCGGACCGTCGCTGATCGAGATCCACCAGGTCACCACCACCGGTGCAACCGCGTAAACTGCAGATCCAGACACCTTTTGCGTGGCGCGAAATTTGACATTTCGCGTCCGCAATGGTGTTAAGAGCGCCTCGTGCTCGATTCCGGCCATTTTCTTCGGCTAGATTTGCTGCATTCCGGCTGAATTGAACTTTCAGGCGCCAAGCGCCGAGGAAGGGGCGGCGTCCCGAATGGACCCAGTGTGTGGTGGCAACAGAGGCAAGTTTGCCGGCCGGCTAATCGCCGTCCTGTGGCTGTTCTGTGCCTCCATGGCCATGCAGTTGATCGTCGTCGGGCAGGGTTTCTCCTCGCGTCTTTCGGCCGAACAGCAGACGGGCAATTTCTCCGCGCCCGACACCGTTCCTTCGGACCACCCCGCCGCACGCCAGATTTCGCGCGCCACGCCGGTTTCGGATCTGCGCTTCACCGCCGAACGCAAGGATGCCAAATCCGCGACCGGCGACGGCGCGGGGCCGATGCTTTTTGCGTCGGTCTTGGCGCTGCCCTTCGAGCCAACGGGCGACGTCCTCGCTTTCGGCCGTGTTGCCTTTGCCGACGGTTTACCGAACCGCGGCCTGCAAATCCGCGCCCCCCCGGGCGCCTGATCGTCACCGATATTCGGGCACGATGATCGTTGCGATCCTGTTCGTGCCCCCGATGAAACAAAGTCCTGACGACGTGCTTTGCGCCCGCTCAGGCTCTCTTGGAACCACAACATGCGTACATCCAAATGGGCGATTATCGCCTATGTCGCCGTCATCCTCTTCGGATGCCTGGCGGCGCTACCAAACGTTCTCTCGCCGGCGCAACGCGAGCAATTCGGTGCCTGGCTCCCGGTCAAGCCCGTTACCCTCGGCCTCGACCTGAAGGGTGGTTCGCACCTCGTGCTCGAAGTCGATGCCGCCGGTCTGCGCAAGGCACGGCTTGAAACCCTGCTCGACGATACCCGCCGGGTGCTGCGCGGCGAGCGCATTCCTGCCTCGTCCGCGCGCATTAGCGGCGACACCGTCACCGTCAAGATCGACGATCCGGCCGACCTCGAAAAGGCGCTGCCCAAGCTCAAGGAGCTTGCAGCCCCCGTCGGCACGCTCGGTTTCGGCGGTTCGGCCTCCGATGTCGAAGTCACCGAAAACGGCGGCAACATTACCCTGGCGATGACGGAGGCCGGCCTCAACGATCGCATGACCAAGGCGGTCGAGCAGAGTCTCGAGATCATCCGCCGCCGCGTCGACACGGTCGGCGTCGCAGAGCCGTTGATCCAGCGCGTCGGTTCCAACCGCATTCTCGTCCAGCTTCCGGGTCTGCAGGATCCGACCGGGCTGCGCCAGCTCTTGGGTTCGACCGCCCAGATGAGCTTCCACATGCTCGACCAGACCGTGGACGTGACCCAGCCGGCCCCCCGTGGCGTCGATATTCTTCCTGGCGCCAACGACGGCAACAAATATCCGGTCGAAAGCCGCATCGCCATCTCCGGCGAGCGTCTGGCCGATTCCAAGGCTGGCTTCGATCAGCGCACCAACGAGCCGATCGTCTCGTTCACCTTCGATTCGCTCGGCGCTCGGCAGTTTGCTGAAATCACCCGGGACAATGTCGGCCGGCCCTTCGCCATCGTGCTCGACGGCAAGGTCCTGACCGCGCCGGTCATCCGCGAACCGATCATCGGCGGCAACGGCCAGATCAGCGGCAATTTCACCGCACAGGAAGCAACCGTCCTTTCGGCGTTGCTGCGCTCGGGCGCACTGCCCGCACCGCTGACCGTGATCGAAGAGCGCTCCGTCGGCCCTAACCTCGGCAGCGATTCCATCCGCATGGGCATCTTCACCGGCCTCGCCGGCTTCGCCCTCGTCGTTGCCCTCATGGTCGTGCTCTACGGCGCATGGGGTATGATCGCCAACATCGGCCTGGTGCTGCACACGATCCTGACGATCGGCGTGCTGGCCATGCTCGGCTCCACCCTCACGCTGCCCGGCATCGCCGGTATCATTCTCGGCATCGGCATGGCGGTGGACGCCAACATTCTGATCAATGCCCGTATTCGTGAAGAAACCGAGGGCGGTGCCGGCGCCATGAAGGCGCTCGATATCGGCTTCAACAAGGCCTATGCGACCATCATCGACTCCAACGTCACGACGCTTTCGGGCACCGTGCTGCTGTTCGCCTTCGGCTCGGGCCCGGTCAAGGGTTTCGCCGTCACGATGATGCTCGGCATCGTCATCTCGATGTTCACCTCGATCACCGTGGTGCGCCTGATGATGCGTGAAGCCGTCGTTCGCCGGAAGATGAAGAAGCTCGAGATTCCCTCGCTCTTCGGCAAGGTTCCGAAGCTGCCGAGCTTCTCCTTCATGAAGGGACGCTTCGTCGCCATCGGCATGTCGGCCTTCCTGTCGGTCAGTTCGGTCGTACTGTTCTTCACCCCAGGCCTCAACTACGGGATCGACTTCGTCGGCGGCATCCAGGTGGAAGCAACATCCAAGCAGACGCTCGACCTGCCGGCGCTTCGCCACAGCCTCGAATCGCTCAATATCGGCGAAGTGGCGCTGCAGGAATTCGGCCAGGACAAGTCGGTCCTGATCCGCGTCCAGCGTCAGCCGGGCGGCGAGCAGGAACAGACGGTTGCCCTCAACAAGATCAAGGATGCGGCCGTTCAGACGATCGCGGATGTGACCTTCGAACGCACGGAAGTCGTCGGCCCGACGATCAGCACCGAGCTGGCACGTTCGGGCTTCCTTGCCGTCGGTCTCGCGATGATCGCGATCCTGTTCTACATCTGGTTCCGCTTCGAATGGCACTTCGCCGTCGGGGCGATTGCGGTGCTGCTGCTCGACATTACCAAGACGATCGGCTTCTTCGCGCTCACCGGTATCGACTTCAACCTGACGGCCATCGCAGCCCTGCTGACGATGATCGGTTACTCCGTCAACGACAAGGTCGTGGTCTACGACCGCATGCGCGAGAACCTGCGCAAGTACAAGTCGATGCCGTTCTCCGATCTCATTGACATGAGCATCAACCAGGTGATCGCGCGATGCATCTTCACCTCGATGGCGACAGCCTTCTCGCTGGTGCCGATGGCGATCTGGGGCGGCGATGCCGTCAAGAGCTTCGCCTGGCCGATGATCTTCGGCGTCATCGTCGCGACGACGTCGTCGATCTACATCGGCGGCCCGATCCTGCTCTTCCTCAATCGCTGGTGGAAGGATCGCGAAGCGACCCGCACCGGCACCACGCAGCCGGGCGCACCGGCCGCCTGATCCAAGAGCGAGGATACAAAATGTGAAGGGGCGGTCTCATGGGCCGCCCCTTTTTTGTCCGAAAGTGCTGTCTTTATCACCCTCGTACCTTGCAGGTTGATTCGACGCTTCCTAGATAGTGAGGGCCTCCGGTTTCGGATCGGGAGAACGGATATTTCATCCTGACCCCCTAGAATTTGATGGGTTGAGAAATATTTTTCGCGACATCATCTTTTTAATTGACGGAATTGGTAGATTATTCTAGTTTGCAGCTCTGTGAAGCGGCCGAGTCCGCCTCACGGTTGTTCATGAACCGCTCCGGCATTGCGATGCCGGACCAAGCCAAAGGAGTGTGACATGTCCGAAACCGTCTCGATTGCCGCCTTCTTCGGCACGCGTTCCCATTGTCGTGCAACAGTGAAGAAACGTCTCATTCGCCTCTGCCGAATGTGATCCTCGAACTCTCGAAATTCATCCTTTGCCGAAATTGAAATGTCCGCGCCTTCGGGTGTGGAAGGAGCGTTATTTGCATGAGCAAGCAGGTTATCGAATATGGCGGCGAGGCCGTCGGGGTCGTCGTCCCGGACGAAGGCCGTTTCAAGTTCCTGGCAGTGAAGTACCATGTCTGGGATCTGGACGCGCAGCGGTTCCGCTCGGCTGATGAGGCCCGCGCGGCCATCCGCCATCTGCTCGCCCGCCAGACGATGCCAACCGAGCGTCATGGTGACGCGGCCGCAGCGTAGCTGACAGCGGCCGTGTCCAGTATGTCGGGCAAGCTTAAAGACCAGGTTTTGCGTTGATTCCGCGCCACAATTGTGTGTTGGCCGCACGTTTCTTGTGCTATGCCAAACACACGATTGCGTTTGCGCGGATGATTCCCGTTTTTGAGGGAGCCGCAGGGGAAGCTTGCCGGAATGCTGACGAAGAAGGGAAAGTACGGATTGAAGGCTCTTGTCGACCTCGCGCGACTGGAGCCCGGAGAGACGGCTTTCATCACCGAGATCGCCCAGCGCAACAACATCCCGAAAAAATTTCTGGACACTATTCTGCTGGAATTGCGCAACGCCGGCATGCTTCGCTCGAAAAAGGGGCCAGGTGGCGGCTATTCGCTGTCGCGCCCGGCGGCAGAAATCCGAATCGGCCATGTCATCCGCACGCTTGACGGCCCGCTCGCCCCGATCCGTTGCGCCAGCCGCACGGCCTACGAGGTCTGCGAGGATTGCAACGATCCCGAGACCTGTCAGGTCCGCGTTTCGATGACGACCGTGCGCGACGCGGTTGCCTCTATTCTCGATTCCATGACGCTTGAAGAGTTTGCGGCCGACAAGTCGATGCCGCTCGAAGCGCCGGAAGAAAAGCGCGTCGGCTGACGAAAACGTCTTCTTTGCGGGATTTCCTGCGCAAACTCGACGGCTTCGGCTTGGTTTGCCAAGAAAAAGCGCCTATCTGCCTGCAATGGATCTGAGAAACGCCGCTTCTGACCGGCGCAAACGTCTTTGCGGGAATGGAAACACAATGGGTTTGAGACACGCATCAGCGGATGAGCGGCGCGGTTTGGCTGCATTGGAGTCGGTCGGCAGGACTTTGACGACGGCGATGGCCGGCATCAAGGCGCTCTCCGATCATCTCGGCGCCGATACGACGTTCGCCCAAAGCATGGTCGAGGCGATCGAACTCATCGGCGAAAGCCACGGCCGCGTTGTCGTTTCCGGTATCGGCAAAAGCGGGCATATCGGCCGCAAGATGGCCGCGACCATGGCGTCGACAGGCACATCGGCCTATTTCGTCCACCCGACCGAAGCGAGCCACGGCGATCTCGGCATGGTGACGTCGCAGGACGTGCTGATCCTGTTGTCCTGGTCGGGCGAGACGGCGGAACTCGCCAACATGCTCACCTACGCCAAGCGCTTCAAGGTGCCGATCGTTTCGATCTCGTCCAACCGTGATAGCGTGCTGGCCCGCAATTCCGAAGTGCCGATCGTTTTGCCGAAGGTTCAGGAAGCCTGTCCGCATGGGTTGGCGCCGACGACGTCGGCGATGCTGCAGCTCGCGGTCGGCGACGCGCTTGCCATTGCCCTGCTCGAGCGCCGCGGCTTCTCGGCCGAAGATTTCAAGACGTTCCATCCAGGTGGCAAGCTTGGCGCACAGCTGCGCCTCGTGCGCGAACTGGCGCATGTGGGTGAACAGGTGCCGCTGTTGAGTGTCGGTCACCCGATGAGCGAAGCGGTCATCGAAATGTCTTCCAAGGGCTTTGGCGTTGTCGGCATTGTCGACGAGGACGGCAAGCTTGCCGGCGTCATCACCGATGGCGACCTTCGTCGCCACATGTCGGGCGATCTGCTGGCGCAGACCGTCGAGGCGGTGATGTCGCGCAATCCACGCGTCATCAGGGGTGATGTCCTGGCAAGCGGTGCGATGGAGTTCATGCAGGATCACAAGGTGACCGTGCTGTTCCTCATCGACGAAGACGGGCTTCCTGTCGGCATCCTGCACATTCACGACCTGCTTCGCGCAGGCGTCGCCTAAACGCGGGCACTTCGTAAACGGTAACGGTCAGCCTATGCGGATAGCGAGGCTGGCCGTTGTCGTTTCTGGGGCTTGCGCCGCGGTGGCGGATCGACGAAGGCACCGGGCAGGTTGACCGTGTTCTTGTGCAGACGCTCGGCGATCGCTTGTGCGCCCGCATCGGTTCCCGCCCGGGAGTAGAGATTGCCGCGCACCTGGATCGAAGCAGCAAGCAGACGGAACATGGCGGCGCTCACCTCGGCATCGGGGGGCGTCGGTTTTTTCCAGAAATCCTCGAGAGGCTGCTGGTCCGTCAAACCGGCGATGTCGAAAACGGCCGTGCCGAGCACCTTCACCGGTCGACCCTGTTTCAACGCATGCAGACCCGCGGTCGAGTTGACCGTGACCATTCCGGCGCTGGCATCTGCGAGCACATCAAGATTGCCGCCATCGAGATAGAACACACGCCCGCTCAAGCCGAGCGCCGCCGCCCTGTCGTCGATGAATTTGCGCCAGGCAATGAGGTCGTTGTCGAGCGGATGTACCTTGAAGACCAGTCCGGTACCCCCGGCCGCATGGGTTGCAAACGAGCGCAGGACCTCGTCGATCGCGTCCTTCTGGCTATGGAACGGCGAGTGGGCGCGCAGCTGGAAATCGGTCTCGAGCTGCAGCGGATAGACGAAATAGGGCGCCCGTCGCGAAAGCAGCGCACGCACGCATCCTTCGGCTTCGGCTGTGCGCCGCTTGCCGGTCAGCAGACGGCGAACCCAGCCCGCATATTCAGCGAGCGGATGAAAGATCCCGTGACGTCGGTAATGCGGGAAAAGGAACCACAGGAAGACGTTGGGAAGATTGTAGAGGAGATCGTAGCTGGCGTCGGCCACGAAGGTCTGGGTGTAGTGCTTGCGCCAATCCGGCTCCGGTAAATCCTTCGCTGCATCGACGATCAGGCCGGCGTCTGCGGGGAAATGGGAGTTCGACGACATGCCGTTGCGCTCCAGCGTCAGCCAGTCGGGTCTGAGATACCCCATCTCGACGATCGAGATCGCGACGCCGTTCCGGCGCGCAACGGCGGTGGCGGCCTGATGGTAGGGCCGCTCCTCGCCAAGCAGGATCATGTCGGTAACGTGGTGGGTGTCGATGAAGCGTTCGAGATAGGCGGGCCAGTCCGCAAGCGCTCCGCGATAGTTGAAGGCCCCTTTGCGCCGCCAGAAGATCTGGTCGCCGACGTTGAGGTTGATCCGCAGGCAGGTATGGCCATAGCTTTCGAGCCGGTCGGCGATCTTGCGGAAGATCGGTGACGAAGGGCCCTGCAGGAACAGAAAGACCCGCCGGCCTGATCGATCGGCTGAAACGCGAATGTCGTGCACAGCGTTCTTCATCATCTCGCCGCCGCTAACGCAGCGTGTCTTTCTTGAGGTTGGCGTGGTTGAGCAACGCTTCGATCAGATCCCAGGCCGCCACATCCTGCGGTTCGGCCGGCCGATGGTGCGCCGATTTTGCCTTGGCGAGCGGCACGATGAAATAGTCCGTGCGCGGGTCGGGGAAGGGGTCGGCAAAAGACTTCAAGAGCGGCGCATGATCGCCATAGAAGACGAACCAGACGGGCCGGTCGAGTTTGTCGAGACGATCGGTCAGCTGCTTCAGTGCCGCGTCGGATTGCTCCAGGATCGCCAGGTAGATTTCCACCGGATTGGTGAGGTCGCCAACGCGGCCCGGCTCCCATGGGCCATGGTTCGCCATCGAAGCGACGAAAACGAAACCGCTCGTGTCTTCCGGCAGCTTCTCACAGGCATCGATGACTTTGGTCGCGAGCTTCTCGTCGGAGACATAGGGGCCGTCGCGCGAGGGCACATGGTCGAACCCGTCGAGCATCGTCAACTCGGCAAAGCCGAGCTGGGGCATCGCCTTGTGGCGCAGGAAGAAGGTGCGATCGTAGGGATGGATGAAATGGGTGTGCCAGCCGGCGCGCTTCATCTTTCCCGGCCACACGACGTCGGAATAGTGCGATGCCCGCAGATAGGGGTAACTCGCATCCACGTGGATATCGTCGGGCACGAGGCCGCTGATGACGGCAAACTCGGTGCGCAGCGTATAGCCACCCTCAAAGACGCTGCTGAGGCGGCCCCATTGGGCGGCCTGTCGCCGCAATCGGTCAAGCGTCGGCATCTTCAGGGTATCGACACCGAAATGGCGCATGTCGATGAAGGACTCCGATTGCCAGACGACGATCAGCGGCGAGCCGTCGTCACCGATCAGGTCCTGAACGGCGGCACGGACAATTTGCGACAGTTCGGCGACGATCTTCTCGCGTTTGACGCCAAGCCAGATGATGAAGCGGAAGATGACCGATCCAAAAGTGCCGAAGCGCACCGTGTTCATCTTGACGTCGAGCACCTTGACGAGCCGCTGGACGAGCGCCGCCGTCGGTCGGTTCACCGGGCCGTAGAACAGGAGAAGCCACGGTCCGGCAGCGACTGCCACCATCAACAGGATCCAGAAGGCCTTACCGCTGCTCGGCAGGATCGTCGGCTCGAAATACAGGTAGAGCCCGGAGACGCCGAAGACATAGAGAAAGGCGACGGTCCAGAACACGATGTTCAGCGAACTGGCGTAGAAGATCGTCTTGTATTTGAAGACATCGACGACGAGGGCGATATCGGAGAAGATCAGCGGCTCGCGGATGAACTTGAACTTGGCCCGCGAAATCCCGGTGAAGATGATGAAGAAGCTCATCGTGCCGGCGGCGGCATAGAGCGGCCGCCAGGAGCCTGCAAAGAAGCCGGCGAACACCAGCGCGATGACCGGCAAGCGGGCGAGGACATCGATAACGTCCTGTTTGCGCCCGAAGGGGGAAGGGTTCGCCCGGCGCTCGCGTTTCGGCAGTGCGAAGCGGTCGGTGAAGAAGATCACCGCGCAGGACAAGATGAAACAACAGATCGTCAGCGTTATCGGATAGTCGTGCAATTGAACGGGGAGCAACGCCAAGCGGAAACCTTCATGCTTTCTTGCACGCCGACACCGCCTCATGCAGCCCGGGATCGGTCTGAGACTTAGAACCTATCGTCGGCACGCACAAGCGCCGTCACCCGCCGTGTTTTGATACTCCACTGCTACTGCGGGCCACCGCCCGATCGAACCACCAGTTGAGAAGCGGTCTGACGGCCGGGCCGAACCGGCCGAGAAGAAAAAGCGTGAGGCCAAAATAGATCTCGAACCGACCGCGCTCGATGCCGGCGACGACCTTGCGGGCCACCGCTTCTGCCGGCCACGGGCTGACCGTCCCCATGACCGCTGCCGCCTCGGCGGGCCGAAATGCAAGCTCGCGCTGAAACTGCGGCGTCTCAGTGTCCGGCGGAAAGCAGACGGAGACGTTCACGCCACGCCCGCGCGCCTCCGAGCGAAGCGCCTGCGCAAAGCCGTGAAGGGCGAACTTCGACGCACAATAGGCAGAGTAGCCGTAAATGCCGAGTAGGCCGGCGCCGGAAGAGATCATCATGATTTTTCCGCGCCCGCGTTGCGTCATTCCGGCGTAGACGGCGCGCACCGCATGGACAGTGCCGGAAAAATTCGTGTCCATCTGCCGCTGGAACGCGGAGCTGCCAAGCTCTTCGAACCGGCCGGGCTCGACGACGCCAGCCGAGGTCACCAGGATGTCGCAGGGTCCGAATGCGGCTTCGCAGCGATGGATGGCCGCTGCGATTTCGTCCTCCCTCGCAACGTCGGCCGTCTCGATCCGGATGTCCCCGACTGTCGATGCCTTCGAGGCGAGTTCATCCTGTGCCTGTTTCAGGATCTCGGCCGAACGGGCGATCAGCGAGAGGCGCGCGCCGCGGCTGGCGTAGATCGATGCGATCGCCAGCCCTATGCCGCTCGAGCCGCCGGTGATGATCACATGGGTCATGCTGCTTCCCGCCCGCGGCATCCGGCCCCAGGAGGGGGCTTGCGCTTTGTCGTCAACGCGCCGAGAGCGCTTTCATCATCTGGTCGATGTCGATGCCGCCAAGGCCGAAATTGCGTTCGGTCAGATCCTTCAGGCGTTCTGCCGTCAGGGTCACCGTTTTGCGGATCTGCTCTTCGGTATGGTCGCTGGTTATGAAGAAGCGCAGCCGCGCCAACCCTTCGGGAACCGCCGGGTGGATGATTGGTAGCGCATTGACGCCGGCCGCAAGCAGATCGTTGGAAAGCTGAACAGCGCGCAGGGAATCGCCGACCAGAACCGGCACCACCGAAAAGCCGCTGCTGAGACCGGTGTCCAGACCCGCCTCCTTGGCAAGTTTTAGGAAGAGCGCACCATTGCGCCTGAGGGCGGCGGTGCGCGACGGCTCGCGCGCAAGCACGTCGAGGCTTGCGGCGGCCGACGCGGCCAGAACCGGTGCAAGGCCGACGCTGTAGACGAAGCCTCCAGCAGACGCCTTGAGGACGGCAACGAGTGCTTCGCTGCCGGCGATGTAACCGCCGCAGCTGGACGTCGTTTTCGACAGCGTGCCCATCCATATGTCGATCTCATTCGGATCGACGCCGAAGTGCTCCGCAAGGCCGCGGCCGTGTTTGCCGACCACCCCCAGGGAATGGGCTTCGTCGACCGTGCGCAGCACATGTTCAAGGTCGTTGGCGTCATTGTGCTTGAACAGTCGCCGCGTGGCGCCGGAGAGCTTGATGCCGGCAAGTGCGCTGTTGTGGATGAACTCGTCGTGGACGACGAGATCCTTCGGCCCCATCAGGCAGCTGATGGCGGCGACATTGGTCAGATAACCGCTGACGAAGCAGACGGCGGCATCGACGCCGTAGAAACGGGCGATCTTTTCTTCCAGCTCGACATGAACAGGCCGCTCGCCGGCGACAAGCCGGCTGGCCGAGGCGGAGATCCCGAAGGTCTCGACGGTTTCCTTTGCCCTTGCCAGCACTTCAGGGTGCCGGTTGAGGCCAAGATAATCATAGGACGCGAAGTTGATCAGCTTGCGGCCGTCGATGACGGTCGTGGCACCGGCTGCGGTCTGATGCGCCCGGTAGAACGGATTTGCGATCCCGAGCTGTTCGCTGGCGAACTTCTGGGTCTGAACCTGCTTGTACTCGGGCAGATCCTCGAAACGGGCCTGTTGCCGGCGGGCCGGCGGCGGCATCTCTCGCTCCGACCGCGCCATGCGGTTGCGCTCGGAGGATTGATGCGTGTTTCTCATCCGGTCCAGCAGGTTCTCCTTGAGGCTGCTGGTCATCTTGGACGAGCCGGGACCGTTTCCGTTCGTGCTCATTGGCTCTGTGCTTTTTCCTTTGCCGTACCGACATGCCGTTGCGCCAACTCGGTGACCAACTTGTCGTCCGCACCGTCGCTGTCGTCGCCCTGGTCTCGCTTGCTGACCTTCTCATAGAGCTTACGGGCGACGTCGCCAACCGTCGTGTTGTCTGCGACGCCACTCAGCGGCATGTCGAAGCCGGTGTTCTGCTGGAAGCTCATGCCGAGTTCGACGGCCATCAGGCTGTCGAGGCCGATTTCCTTCAAGACCTTGCTGCGCGTGACCGTATCCTTCGACACCCGCAGGATCGCGGCAATTTCGCCTGCGACCAGATCGAAGAGAATATCCTCGGCTTCTTGTGCAGATTTGCCCTCGATCATCGCGACGAGGTCCATCTTGGTGCCTTCGCCGCCGGACGAATGCTGATCGGCGCTGCGCAGGATAACCTCGAAGAGCGCATTGCGGGCGACCGGCAGGTTGCGGGCCGCCGACCAATCGATCTCCGATATCATCACGACGGCAGCGTCCACCGTGCCGGGGTCGCCGGCAAGGTGGCTTTCGACCATGTCGAGCGCCGTCTGCGCCTTCAGCGCCGTCTTGCCGATGCGCTTGGCCAGGATATCGTTGACGTCGGTGTTCTGTACCAGATAGCCCTTGTCGGCGATCGCGCCGAACCCGACCGCAAGACCGGCAAGCCCTTCGGCGCGCCGGGCGCGGGCGAGACCTTCGAGGTAACCGTTGGCGGCAACGTAATTCGCCTGGCCGGGATTGCCGACCAGCGTCGTTGCCGACGAGAACAGGATGAAGTTGTCGAGCGCGTCGCCGCGGGTCAGCTGATCGAGAACAGCGGCACCCTTTGCCTTCGTGTCGATGACCGGCCGGTTGCGCTCGCGATTGAGATTGCTGATGAGCGCGTCGTCCAGCACCATCGCTGCATGAACGATGGAGCGCAGCGGTGCTATCGCCCGCAATTCCGTGAGCAGTTGGTCTGCTGTCGTCGCATCCGTGATGTCGCAGGCATGAACCGTCGCCGAGATGCCGGCCTTGGCCCAAAGCTCGATCATCGCCGTCGTTTCCGCGTCGGCAAGACCGCGCCGCGAGCAGAGCGCGATGTTCTTCGCACCCTTGTCGGCAAGCCAGTTGGCAGCGGCCAAGCCGAAGCCGCCGATGCCGCCGACGACGAGGTGCATGCCTTCAGGGTCGACTTTGACGCCACCGCGCGGCCGGGTTGCGACCTGGTGTTTGCCGGCGACCGGCGGCAGCACGACGATCTTGCCGATATGGCCTGCGTTCTGCATCAGCCGGAACGCATTGCCGATTTCGTCGAAGTCGAAGGCGCGGTACGGCAGCGGTGTCAGCTTGCCGTCCTCGAACAGCGCGCCGATCTCGGTGAAGATGCGCTTGGTGAGCGCCGGCGCGTTGACCAGCAATTGGTCCGCGTCGATGCCGAAGTAGCTGACATTGCGACGGAACGGCCGAAGGCCGATCTTGCTGTCGGCGTAGTAGTCGCGCTTGCCGAGTTCGAGGAAACGGCCGAACGGTTTGACGAGCGCCAGGCTCTGCTCCATCGCTTCGGCGAAGAGCGAGTTCAGGACGAGGTCGACGCCTTCGCCGTTTGTCACGGCGCGCACGTCGTTGACGAAACCGAGCGAGCGCGAATCGAACACATGGTCAGCGCCGAGCATCGAAAGGAAGCGGCGCTTCTCGCGGGTGCCGGCTGTGGCAATGACTTTCGCGCCCTTCAGCTTGGCAACCTGAAGTGCTGCGAGGCCGACGCCACCGGCCGCACCATGAATGAGGATCGTTTCGCCGGCCTGGATGCGGCCGAGTTCGACCATGGCATAGTAGGCGGTGAGGAAGGCGACCGGCACGGTGGCCGCCGCGACCGGGCTGACCGATTGCGGCAGCCGGGCGACACCGGCGCGCGAAACGACCGCATGGGTGGAGAACGCCGCCGAAGCGATCGCCATGACGGCGTCGCCAACCGAAAGATCGTCCACGCCTTGGCCGACGGCAACGACGTGGCCGGACAGTTCCATGCCGATCGTCGCACCGGCAAAGCCGTCTTCAAGTGCTTCTTCGGGCAGAAGACCCATGGCCCACATGACGTCGCGGAAGTTGAGGCCGGTGGCGGCCACCTTGACGACGACGTCGCCTGGGCCCGCGGTCGGCACATTGCTTTCTTCCCAAACGATGCTGCCGACCTGAGAGGCGACCCGTTGACGGATCGTGGCTGCGTCGAAGGACGCCGTCGAGCCATGGGCGCTGTCGGTCGGACCGGAAACCGCGCGGATTTCCGAGAGCGATCCGCTCGGCCCTTCCAGCAGCCATTCACGATTGGCGCCGGAAACGGCAAGCAAGGGAAGCGCCGCAGCAGTCTTCTGCTCGTCAGACGTCGCGCTGTCTGCGGCAAGATCCAGAGCGTGGACGTCGAGGAACTCGTATTCGTTCTGCAGCACGCGGGCGAAGGCCCAAAGGCCGGCATTGGTGCCGGAGCTTACGGCCGTCGTGCCCGCGACGCGGGCCGCAACCGGTGCCCCGTCAGGCGCGACAACAACGAGCCTGGGCCGTGCGTCGCCGTTTGGATCGGTATCGCCGACATGCTGGCGCAGCACTTCTGCAACAGCGCTGAGCGCCAGAACCTGGGCCTGCAGCGAGGCGGAGTCGTCTGTCCGGCTCTTGGGCGCAGGCGACGACAGGAAGACGGCCCGAACGGGTCGATCGCCGTAGGCCGCGAGCGCATCGCGAAGCAACGCCGTATCCGTGGACGTGTCACCCGTCAGATTGACCGGGATGGCGCCTGTGGACGGCTGCGTTTTCAGGCGCACACCGACCTGGAGCAGCAGGTAGGTCCCAACTGCTGCAACGGCAGCATCGGCACCGGTCTCGGCAGGCACCGGCGTTTCCACGCCGCGTGCCTCAAGAACGATGATGTTGCCGCTGGCGCATTCGCGATCCGTAACGTCGATCTCGCGAAGGTCGAGATCGACCAGACATTTCTGCCAATGCGGCACGGCTGCGAGATTGCCGATCGGGAATTCGGCTGCCTGGCTGCGGGCAAACCAGCCGTCCGACAGTCCGAGCGCAAAATCGTTGAAGAGCGATGGCGCACCGACTGCGGCGACAAGACCACCGGTCCGCCGCAGCGTCGAGCGAAGCGCCGCGCGAACGTCGATATCGTCTTCAATCAGACCGTAAAGGCGGTCGGATGCGCTGATGGCGAGATCGAATGGCGCGTGGGTCGCCAGCTCACCCTTCTTGAGAATGCGGACATGGGCATCGTTTTCAAAGGCGAGTTCCAGGCCACGTTGCGCGTTGTCGCGCGGCTCGACCACGCTGAGGCTCGCGCCGTGTTTGGCAGCAAGCGCCGACAGGCGACGGGTGAAGCCGGCGGAAACGCTGCCGAATTCGACAATGCGCAGGCGCATTCCGGCTGGCTGGGCACGCAGCGTCGCTTCCACGGCGTCGAGAACGAGCGCCATACGCTGGCGGCTTGCCTCGGAGTGCACGGCCTGATGGTCCAGCGTCGCATCGCTGATGAAACCGGAATTGGCGACGGCTTCGGTTTCGCCACCGGCCGGAGCCGCCAGCAGGACATCAAGACGCGCCAGGGCTTCCGCGTAGGCGTTGTTGATCAGAACCGCCTCGACGGCGCGATCCGGGCGCTCGCCATAGAGCTCGCGCAGGATCTCGGAAACGCTCGGAAGGCTGAATTCCTGCGCGACGGTCCAGACACCGTCCTTGTGTTCGCAGAGACCGGCATCCTCAAGCACGTAGAGGCAGCTCGCCAGGAAACATTGGAAGGCGAAATCGCCAGGCAGGCTGTCGCTGCGCACGACCGATCGTCCCTTGCCGAGCTTCAGCGCAATTTCCTGGCAGGCGCGATAGATGGCTGCGTTGAACAACAGCGTCGTGTTGTCGATACCGGTATCGGCCGCGGTCGTGACGCCAAGGGTCACCGGCGCTTGGACGCCAGCATCAACCGTCGGCAGGAGCGCCTCGGAAAGCACAGTCTCGTAGTGGAACGAGAGGGCGTCCAGCGTCTTGTGCTTGCGCAGATAGGTGCGCCGGAAGCGGCAATCCTCGAAATAGGCAACCGGGCCGCCCGACTTGTCGAAGAAGTGGAACTTGGCCTTGATCGAATTGGCGCTGACACGCTCGATCTCGATCGTGGCGCGCGCGATAGGCTGACCGGCATTGACGACGCGAACGGAACCGAACCGCACCGGAATATAGGGCGCACCGCTCTTGTCGCCGGTAAAGCGGTCAAAAAGCGCAACAAGGCCGTGGAACGTGGCGTCCACGGAGATCGGGTTCAGCGCATAGGTGATCAGCGGATGTCCGGATTTATCCGGGCTCTTCAGCTCGACGTCGACGAACCGATCGTCATAGGCAACGGCCTTGGCGAGCAACTGGAAACGCGGACCGTAGTCGAGGCCGAACTGTCGTGCCGTTTCGTATGCTTTTGCCGGCGCGACGGTTGCCGTCTTCTGCATGCCGGCAAAGGACGGCAGCGGGCGTTCTTCACTCGGCAACGGCTTGCGGGACCGGGCAACCGCGTGAACGGCCCAGTCGTCTTCCGACAGCCGTTCGCGCGAGCGGATTTCGATGTCGCCGGTTTCCGGCGACAGGACGGTCGACAGCTCCATGATGCGGCTGTCGCTGAGCTCCAGCGGCCGGACGATCTCCAGATTGGTGATCTCGACCTCGTCGGTACCATAAAACTGCTGCGCTGCTGCGATGGCGATTTCGATGAAACCGCTGCCCGGCAGGATCGCCTTGCCGTCGACGACATGCTCGGCCAAATCAGGAAACAGCGGCGCGTCGATGTGGTTCTTCCAGCTGCCGCTGTTCGGATCGCTGCGCCAGCCGGTCAGGCGATAGGGTTTTGCGGTGCGGCCGAAGAGGTCCGTGGCGTCGGTGGTAGCAGCCGGCCGCAGTTCGACCGGCTCGAACGGCAGGCTCGGCAGCGAGATCGCCGCATTGCGCTTGCCGAAAACGCGTGTCGTGTCGACGATGGCGCCGTGGGCGACAGCCCGCGCCATGGCCGCCGAGATCGGATCCTGGCCGGTCGCTCCGACGTCTCTGAGCAGTGTCGGCACGACCATGCCCGGCGAGGCCGCTTGCTTGATCGTTTCCTTGACGTAGGAAGAGAGGATCGGGCGCGGAGAAATCTCGACAAAGAGCCGGCAACCGAGCTCGATCGCCGCTTCTGCCGCAGCCTGGAAGCGAACCGGCTCGCGGACATTCTTCCACCAGTAGTCCGGGTCGAGTTGCGTCCCGTCAAGGGCCGCACCCGTCACCGTCGACAGATAGGTGACTTCCGCCCGGCGGGGCGCGATGTCGGGGATGTCCGAGAGGAACGCGTCCTTTGCCCGGTCGATGATCGGGTGGTGGAAGGGGTAGTTGATATCTAGAATCTGGACCGGGATCTTGGCCTTGCGCGCCGCGTCGCGGAAAGCGGAAATCTGATGCGCCGGGCCCGAGATCGTCACCGAATTATGGGCGTTGACGGCAGCGACGCAAAGCTCGTCGAGGCCGCGTGCCTCGGCAAAGGCGCGTGCAGCATCTTCACCCAGCATGACGGCGGCCATCGTCCCATGGCCGGCTAGCAGATCCTGGTGCAGCGACCGCTTGGCGACGATCGAGACGGCATCGACCATCGACAGCGCGCCGGCCGCATAGGCAGCGGCGATTTCGCCGACCGAATGACCAAAAACGGCGACCGGCTTGATGCCCATCGCGACAAGCGAATCGGAAAGGGCGGCCTGAACCGCGAAGAGCAGCGGCTGGGCGATCTTCGTATCGGAAAGCTTTTTGTCGAGGTCGGGATCAGTCAGAAGCTCGATCAGAGAAATGTCCGAATGGAACTTGAAGAGCGCGCTGACCGACGTGAAACACTGGCGGAAGTGAAGGTTTTCACGGAACGCTTCGACGCCCATGCCCGCCCACTGCGAGCCATTGCCCGAAAAGACGAAGGCGACCTTGGCATCCCGGGTTACGGCTTCGCCGACTTCGCCGATATCCGAGCCCGGCTTTTCCACATGGCTCGCGATCGCACGAACGATATCTTCGGGATGGTCGCTACGGGCCGCGAACCGGTAGCGCATGTGCGTGCGGTTGGCGCCGGATGCGGCGACCATTGAGCGGATCTCGCCCTTGGACGCGTTGGCAAAACGCGTCTTGTAGTCCTTCAGCAGGGCTTCAAGGCTGGATGCGGTGTGGGCGCTTGCCAGGAAGACATGCCCTGACGACGGCGGATTGTTGATCTTGTCCTCGGAAACCGGCTCCGGATCGCTGATAACGACGTGGGCGTTGGCGCCACCGAAACCGAACGAGTTGATACCGGCAAGCCGGGCGCGCTTGCCGCGCAACAGCTCGATCGGACTGGCCGTGACACGCACGTTCAACCCGTCGAAATCGATATGTTCGTTCGGCGTCTCGAAGTGCAGCGATGCGGGCAGGTAGTTGTTCTCGAGCGCCAGGATCGCCTTCATCATGCCGAAGAGGCCGGAGGCCGGTTCGGTGTGGCCGATGTTCGATTTGATCGAGCCGATCGGAACCGGTGCCCGGCGGTTGGCGCCGATGACCGTGCCGATGGACCAGACTTCCGCCGGGTCGCCAACTTTGGTGCCCGTGCCGTGACCTTCGACGAAGGCGACCTGGTTGGCATCGATGCCGTTGCCTTCGTAGATCGCCCTGAGCAGGTTTGCCTGGGCTTCGCGCGAGGGGAGCGAGATGCCGTTGGTCCGGCCGGCAGAATTGACGCCTGTCGCAACGATCCGGGCGTAGCTCCGGTCTTTTTCCTTGCGGGCGCGGTCAGAGCGGCGCAACACGAATACGACGCCGCCCTCGGCGCGCACATAGCCTGCGCCATCGTTGTCATAGGCGCGGCAGAGCCCTTCGGGCGAAAGCATGCGCGCCTGCGCAAAACCGACGAACGGCAGGGGATGGGCGAGAATATTGACGCCACCGACGATCGCCGTATCGATCTCGCCGGCGTTGAGCGCCCGCATCGCCTGATCGAGCGCGACGAGCGAGGAGGAACAGGCCGTATCGACGGTCATGCTAGGGCCGCTCAGCCCGAAAATGTGCGAAATACGATTGGAGACGATCGACAGAGTGTTGCCGGTCATGAAGTACGGTCCGGCGGCAGCCGGATCCTCGACCGTCAGATTGGCATGGTCGAGGCTCGATGCGCCGATATAAACGCCGACATTCTCGCCAAGCAGCGAGGTCGTGGAGATATTGGCGTCTTCAAGCGCGCGCCAGGCAAGCTGCAGGAGCACGCGCTGCTGCGGATCCATATACATGGCTTCGCGCTGCGACATGCCGAAGACGGCCGGGTCGAAGTCATAGAGCTGATCGAGCACGCCAGCAGCAAAGGAGTAGGTCTTGCCCTGCGTCCCCATGACCGGATGCCAGAAACGTGCAACGTCCCAGCGATCGGAGGGGATGCTGGTAACCGTGCACTTGCCCTGACGAAGAAGTTTGAACAACGCCGAAGGCGATTCTGCTCCAGGGGCGAGGCATGCACGCCCAATAATCTCAACAGCCATATATGATCGAACGCTCTAAGCTGACGTTAAAGTTGCATCTGCGATTGCGGCTCCAAGCGGAAAACGCAACCACCAATCATCCCGCCCCAGGGTTATCCCCACGTATATTCGTCCCGCCTCATTAGGCAGCTTTTAACTTAAAGTGCCTAGCTTTCAAGTCCAAAGGCCTAACATATACATGCCAAGAACCTTCATCCAAGACAAATCGGGAGGCAAACCCGGCAAGGTGTAGGAGGTATGACCGGAAAGGCGCAGGGCCAATTATTTTGCTTGTCTTCGTCTGCAAGTGACTTGTTGTGAGACGGCTATTGTGCTTTTCAGAGACCGGCGGATTCCCGACCGGGAGATCATGCGGTGCAGAACTATGAACAGAATCATGGCTGTGCCGAATTCGGAGTGTCGTAGTTGAAACGTGTAGCTGCCCTTCTGCTTTCTACCGCGCTTGCGGGATGTCAGGCTGTTCCGGGCGAGGGGCCGCTGGCCGGGGCCATTGTTGCGGATGCTGGTCAATCCGGCGCCGAAATCGGTCGAAAGAACGCCACAGTCTTTGACATCGTCGATGTGAACGGCCAGTCTGCACGCTTGGTGTCCGACTATGTGTCGTCGACGCTCAACCGTCGGTTTGGCATCGGTGGCGGCGTCGGACGGGTGGTTATCGGCGTTGGCGACGCATTGAAGGTGTCGATCTTCGAGGCCGGCAGCGACGGCCTCTTCTCGACGCAGGATTCCAAGCAGACAAGCATCGATCTGGTCGTTCAGCCTGACGGCAAGGCAGCCATTCCCTATGTCGGCTCCGTCCAGTTTGCCGGCCTGACGCTGGAACAGGCGCGCCAGGAAATCCTGGAAGCGCTGAAGCAGAAGGCGGTCGAGCCCGACGTCATCGTCACGAGCATGAGCACCGCGTCTCGCAACGTTACCGTTTCGGGTGCCGTCGGCAAATCGTCGGTGGTCCCGCTCAGCCTCGTCGACGAAACGATCAACGAGGTCATCGCCAAGGCAGGCGGCCCCGTCGCTCAGCCGTACGAGACCTACGTGACGCTGGTGCGCGGCAAGAAGACCGGTACGGTTCTCCTGAAGTCGATCATCGAGAACCCGTCTGAAAACATCCATGTCAAGCCGGGCGACCAGATTTTCGTTGCGCGCGATCCGCGCCGCTTCACGATCCTCGGCGCCGTCAAGGCGAACCAGCGCGTCGAGTTCGGTGCCAACGATCTCAACCTGCTGGAAGCCATGGGCTTGGCCGGCGGTGGTTCCGACTACGCGCTGGATATGAAGGGCTACTTTATTTTCCGCTACGAAGAGCCGGATGTGGTCATGAGCCTTCTCGGCCGCGAGCGCTTCAACGAGATGTTGCGCAAGGGTATGAACACCGACAGCCAGGGGCGTTACCCGATCGTCTACCGCTTCGACATGAGCAAGCCGGACAGCCTGATCGTCGGCCAGACGTTCCCGATCAAGAACCGCGACGTGATCTACGCATCGCGCCATCCGTCGGTCGATTTCTCGAAGTTCCTGAACTTTGTTGCGCAGCCGGTCGGCATCGCCAATTCCGGCTTCTCGATCGCCGACAACATCAACAGCATCAACAACTGATCCGTTTCAGTGTGCATTTCGAAGAGGGCGTCGACCGCGGTCGGCGCCCTTTTTCTTTTGCGTTCGAGGATCGAGCCACGGAGCGCCCGAAGCGGGTTGCCGTCGCCCAAATTCTGTGATTGATCTTGGACTTAAATCGATTTTGGTGATCGATAGAAATTGGTCCGGTCGAAGGAAAAGCGATGGCTGGTGAAGGGTTGATCGTCGTCGACGTGCAAAACGATTTCTGCCCGGGTGGAGCGCTTGCCGTTTCCGGCGGCGATGAGATCGTGCCTGTGGTCAATGATCTGATCCGGAAATTCGAGCATGTGGTGCTGACGCAGGACTGGCATCCCCAAGGGCATTCGAGCTTCGCTTCCGTCCATCCGGGAAAGACGCCGTTCGAGACGGTGACGATGCCCTATGGCGAGCAGACGCTTTGGCCCGACCATTGTGTTCAGGGCAGCGCCGGTGCCGATTTCCACCCGTCGCTGGAATGGACGCGCGCCGAGCTGGTGATCCGCAAGGGGTTTCGCACCGGCATCGACAGCTATTCCGCCTTCTTCGAAAACGATCGCCGGACGCCAACCGGCTTGACCGGCTATCTCCGGGACCGCGGTATCGACAGCGTCACCCTGTGCGGTCTGGCGACCGATTTCTGTGTGGCCTTTTCAGCGCTCGACGCGGTTGCGAGAGGGTTTTCGACCTCGGTCGTGCTCGATGCCACCAGGGGTATCGATCTGAACGGCTCGCTCTCCGCCATGATCACGCGCATGCGACAAGCCGGCGTGCGGATGCTTTAGCCTTGCGCCCCCTCAGCATATTTCCTTAATTCGCATTCGAATTAAGGAAATATGCTGAAATTCAAAGTGTGGCAGCGACCTTTGCGCGTCTCGTAAGACGCGCGGCACTGCAGGAGGAGCAATTCCTGAGATGACCAAGACCGATATCGCCAGGCGCGTCTACAACCACGCCTGGAAGCTCGACCCGATTGTGCGCAGCCTGCTCGATACGGATTTCTACAAGCTGTTGATGCTGCAGATGATCTGGCAGCTCTACCCGGATGTGGACGCGACCTTCTCGCTGATCAACCGCACCAAGACGGTGCGGCTCGCCGACGAGATCGACGAGCATGAACTGCGCGAGCAGCTCGATCACGCCCGCGAACTGCGGTTCTCCAAGAAGGAAATGATCTGGCTTGCCGGTAACTCGTTCTACGGTCGCAAGCAGATCTTTTCGCCGGAGTTTCTCGCCTGGCTCGCGAAATTCCGGCTGCCGGATTACGAGCTGTCGCGGCGTGACGGCCAGTTCGAGCTGACCTTCTGCGGACGTTGGGCCGAGACCACCATGTGGGAAATCCCGGCGCTTGCGATCATCAACGAGTTGCGCTCGCGCTCGGCGATGAAGGGGCTCGGTCCTTTCACGCTCGATGTGCTCTATGCCCGAGCCAAGGCGAAGATGTGGTCGAAGGTCGAGCGGCTCAGGCAGTATCCCAGCCTCAGGATCTCTGACTTCGGCACCCGAAGGCGCCATAGCTTCCTGTGGCAGCGGTGGTGCGTCGAGGCGTTGAAGGAAGGCATTGGGGCATCTTTCTCCGGCTCCAGCAACGTGCTCCTGGCCATGGATACGGATCTGGAAGCGCTTGGCACCAACGCGCATGAACTGCCGATGGTGGCAGCAGCACTCGCCCGCAACGACGCCGAACTCGCCCAGGCCCCCTATAAGGTGCTGCAGGACTGGAACCAGCTCTACGGCGGCAATCTGCTGATCGTGCTTCCCGATGCCTTCGGCACAGCCGCGTTCCTGCGCGATGCTCCGGCCTGGGTGGCGGACTGGACCGGTTTTCGCCCGGACAGCGCCCCGCCGATCGAAGGCGGCGAGAAGATCATCGCCTGGTGGAAGAAGATGGGGCGCGATCCGCGCGAAAAGCTCTTGATCTTTTCCGATGGCCTCGATGTCGAAACGATCATCGAAACCTACCGGCATTTCGAAGGGCGCGTGCGCATGAGCTTCGGCTGGGGAACCAATCTCACCAATGATTTCGCCGATTGCGCGCCCACCGAGATCAGGGGCCTCAATCCGATATCGATCGTCTGCAAGGTCAGTGATGCCGACGGCCGGCCGGCGGTCAAACTGTCGGACAACCCTCGCAAGGCGACCGGTGACGCCGCGGAGGTCCAGCGCTATCTGAAATTCTTCGGAAGCGAGGATTTCGTCGAACAGGCCGTCAAGGTCTGACAACGTCAACGAGAAGACCGGACAAAAAGAAACCGGCGCGAGCCGGTTTCAAAAGGGGATTTAAGCGTTGCGATTGTCCATCATCGCGCTGTCAAATCTAGGGGGCGAATCTTAAGGTTGCGTTAAGGCGCATTCTTCGGCGCCTGCAACTACAAATTAAAATTCCGCTTGAACGTTTCGATCGCTCCATCGCTCAGCCTGCCCGAGCGACAGGTTAAAACACGAACATATAAAGCAGGATGATGGCGATCAGGGGTACGCCCATGAGCCAGAGAACGATGCCTTTCATTTCAAAACCTCCACGTCATTGCCGTTGAAGAGGTAACGCCGGCTAGCGCAAAACGTTCCCTGTGCGTGACCTAATCCTGGTCGCGCCGTCGCTGAGGAGGTCGAGCTGATGGCGTGGTAATGCCTTGAGCCCGCTTCATATTTCAGCTTGGGTCACCGCCGGTTCTTAGGAAGATTTGTCCGTCTTCGGTGACATCAGCGCAATAAAAAAGGCCGGGCGAACCCGACCTTCCCATTCGCTATAGAACCGCTGCCCGCACATCTGCGTTCGGCGGCTGCCGCGAAAATTACTTGGCCTGCAGGTTGTCTGCAGAAGACTTGCCGGTCTTGCGGTCGCGCGTCAGCTCGTAGCTGATCTGCTGACCTTCGTTGAGGCCGGAAAGGCCTGCGCGCTGAACGGCCGAAATGTGAACGAAGACATCAGGGCTGCCGTCGTCAGGCTGAATGAAGCCGAAACCCTTGGTGCTGTTGAACCACTTTACTGTGCCTGTAGCCATGACGATTCCCTTTCAATCGTTCGTAATAGACATTCCCGGAACAAACCTCCGGATCAGGATAACCGATTTTGAAGAGGGAAGTCCGTCTCTCACGCGCTTAGGGCGCCGACACAAAGTTCGTCAGCAATATCGATTTCCGCCAGATAGGAGCTGAATGTGACGATTGCAAGGCTTTGTTTGTCGATGCCTGGGCAGGCTTGGCGGGTATGCACACGTCAATGCTTTCCGTCGCAAAGCGATGCCGAACAGCGATCAGGTTTTAAGACGTATGTGGGGGAATGGTGCTGCTAGAGAGATTTGAACTCTCGGCCTCTCCCTTACCAAGGGAGTGCTCTACCCCTGAGCTATAGCAGCATCTCGCGGCCGGTTCGTTGACAAGCCGCATCAAGCGAGGCGGCTATTGCCATAGCTGAACGGGGAGCGCAAGCAGCATTTTGAAGTTTTCGCTGTTGTTCTGTGAGAAAATCCGTTTCGGCTTCCGAACCCCCTGGTTTTGCGCTAATGCATCCTCATGCAAATAGACGACAAGAAAAGCGCTGAGAGCGAAGCCTCGTTGGTCGAGCCGGAGAATGCGCCGGCAAAGCGCAAGCAGAAGGATACGACCGAGCAGGACCTGCGCAAGGCGCGCCTTGCCAAGACGCTGCGCGACAATCTACAGCGCCGCAAGCAGCAGATGCGCGCGCGCCGGTCTGGTGCCCCGGACGAGGCGATCGGCCTGCCTGCCGCAAAAACGGACGAATCGGACGATTAGTACGGGGAGGGCGCCGTTCGGCGACCTTTCACAACAGCAGGCGGCTGTGGCTGCCATGCGTTCAAGGCACTTCTAATTTCGTGGCGTCTCCCCTAAAGAGGCGCCTTCAGACACACTTCATTTTTTTGGAAAGGCGGGCCAAGCCCGTTCGAGAGGCCTCATGGATCGCATCAGGATTGTAGGCGGGAATGAACTTCACGGGGTCATCCCGATTTCCGGCGCGAAGAATGCGGCCCTGCCGCTGATGATCGCATCGCTGTTGACCGACGATACGCTGACGCTGGAAAACGTTCCGCATCTGGCCGACGTCGAGCAACTGATCCGCATCCTCGGCAACCACGGCGCCGATATCTCGGTCAACGGCCGGCGCGAGCGCCAGGGCGAAAGCTATGCCCGCACGATTCATTTCACCTGCCGCAACATCGTCGACACGACGGCCCCCTATGAGCTTGTGTCGAAGATGCGCGCAAGCTTCTGGGTCATCGGCCCGCTGCTCGCGCGTGAAGGCAAGGCCCGCGTGTCGCTGCCGGGCGGCTGCGCCATCGGCACGCGCCCGGTCGATCTGTTCATCGAGGGCCTGCAGGCACTCAGCGCCAACATCGAGATCGACAGCGGCTACGTCAACGCGACGGCGCCGGCAGGCGGCCTGATCGGCGCCCGCTACACCTTCCCGAAGGTCTCCGTCGGCGCCACGCACGTGCTGATGATGGCAGCGACGCTTGCCAACGGCACCACCGTGCTCGGCAATGCCGCGCGCGAGCCTGAGGTTGTCGACCTTGCCAATTGCCTGAACGCCATGGGCGCAAAGATCACCGGTCAGGGCACAGCAACGATCACCATCGAAGGCGTGCGCTCGTTGTCGGGCGCCCGTCACCGCGTCCTGCCTGACCGTATCGAGACCGGCACCTATGCCATGGCCGTGGCCATGACGGGCGGCGACGTCATCCTCGAAGACACGGATATGGCGCTGCTCGACACCGCGCTGGAAGCGATCCGTCGCGCCGGCGCCGAAATCACCGAGACCAACAGTGGCATCCGCGTCGTGCGCAACGGCGCCGGTATCAAGCCGGTCGATATCGTCACCGATCCCTTCCCGGGGTTCCCGACCGATCTGCAGGCGCAGTTCATGGGTCTGATGACCATGGCGAAGGGCACCTCGCATATCACCGAGACGATCTTCGAAAACCGCTTCATGCACGTGCAGGAGCTGGCGCGCCTCGGCGCCAAGATCTCGCTGTCGGGCCAGACCGCCAAGATCGAGGGCGTCAGCCGGCTGAAGGGCGCGCCCGTGATGGCAACCGACCTTCGTGCCTCGGTCTCGCTCGTCATCGCCGGTCTGGCGGCGGAAGGCGAGACCATGGTGTCGCGCGTCTACCATCTAGACCGCGGCTTCGAGCGGCTGGAAGAAAAGCTCACCCGTTGCGGCGCTCACGTCGAGCGCGTCAGCGACTGATTTTACCCGTCGCGCCTGATGCCGTTGCGGTTTCAGGCGCGACGTCCTATGTCCATTTCAATTGTGGCACGCAAAATGTGCGACGAAAGCGAAAGGAATGGATGGCATGGATGGTCTGAAGCTGCTGGCGCTCGATGAAGAGGATCTGGCCGTCGTCTCCGCCCACGTCCAGGATGCCGTGTTCAAGGTCTCCGGGCTGGAATACGACGCACGCCGCAAGCAGTTTTCGCTCACCGTCAACCGCTTCGTCTGGGAGATGGCCGATGGCAAGCGGCGCTCCTTCGAGCGTCGGCGCGCGGTGCTTCTGTTCAAGCGGGTGAGTGCCGTGCGCTCGCTCGGCTTTGATCGCGGCAATGGCGAGGCCGTGCTCGATCTGTTGGCGGTGACGTTCGCGGTTGCTGGCGAAGGGCCCGAAGGCACAGTCGAGCTGGTGCTTGCCGGCGAAGCTTCGATCGCCCTTGATGTGGAATGCATCGAGGTGCAGCTTGCAGATACCGGCGGGGCATGGGAAACCGCTTTCAAGCCCCGGCATCCCGAAGGCGTTTGAACCCGCGACTTAAGGCATACGACAAGGACATTTTGCGTTGGCAATCAGGCTGAACTATCTCGACGGTAACTTCGAACAGCAGTTCGCGGCATTCCTGACCACCAAGCGTGAAGTTTCCGAGGACGTCAACGCGGCGGTCAAGGCGATCATCGACGATGTCCGCCTGCGCGGCGACGAGGCGGTGGCGGAATATTCCGCCCGCTTCGACGGCATCGATTTCGCCACGACGCAGATGCGCGTCAGTGCCGAGGAAATCGACGCGGCAATCCAGGCCGTCGAGCCGGAAGTGCTGGGTGCCCTCAAGGTCGCCGCCGTTCGCATCGAATCGCATCACGCCCGCCAGCGGCCGAAGGACGATATCTACGAGGATACGATGGGCGTCGGCCTCGGTTCGCGCTGGACGGCGATCGACGCGGTCGGGCTCTACGTGCCGGGCGGTACGGCGAGCTATCCAAGCTCGGTGCTGATGAACGCGCTGCCGGCCAAGGTCGCCGGCGTCGAGCGCATCGTCATGGTGGTGCCGGCCAATGGCGGAAAGATCAACCCGGCCGTGCTGGCGGCTGCCCGTCTTGCCGGCGTCGAAGAAATCTATCGCATCGGCGGCGCGCAGGCGGTGGCAGCCCTTGCTTATGGCACCGCGACCATCGCGCCGGTCGCCAAGGTCGTCGGCCCGGGCAATGCCTATGTGGCCGCCGCCAAGCGCCAGGTCTTCGGCACTGTTGGTATCGACATGATTGCCGGCCCTTCGGAAGTCCTCGTCATCGCCGACCGCGACAACGATCCGGACTGGATCGCCGCCGATCTTCTCGCGCAGGCCGAGCACGACGTCGGCGCGCAGTCGATCCTGATCACCGACGACGCCGCCTTCGGCGAAGCCGTCGAGGCGGCGGTCGAGCGTCAGCTGAAGACGCTGCCGCGCGCCGAGACCGCATCGGCGAGCTGGCGCGATTTCGGCGCAATCATCCTGGTGCCGGATCTTGATAAGTCCATACCACTTGCAAACCGCATTGCCGCCGAACATCTGGAACTGGCGCTTGCCGATCCCGAGCCGATGGTCGCGAAGATCCGCAATGCCGGCGCCATCTTTGTCGGGCGCCACACGCCCGAGGTCATCGGCGACTATGTCGGCGGCTCAAACCACGTGCTGCCGACGGCGCGCTCGGCTCGTTTTTCCTCTGGCCTCGGCGTTCTCGACTACATGAAGCGCACGTCGATCCTGCGGCTCGATGCCGAGCAGCTTCGCATCCTCGGGCCGGCGGCGATTGCGCTGGCGCGCTCTGAAGGGCTTGAAGCGCATGCGCGCTCGGTCGCCATCCGCCTCAATCTCGGGGATGCGGGATGAAGGCTGACCGCAACCAGCGCCTCTGCGATGTCGTACTGGACGAGACGATCGGCCGTTCGACGCCGGACGTGGAGCATGAGCGCGCGGTTGCGATCTTCGACCTTCTCGAAGAAAACCTGTTCGAGCCCGTCGGACATGCGGGCGGCCCCTACAGGCTCAATCTCTCTCTGATGGATGCCAAGCTGGTCTTTGCGATCTCCACCGAGAAGGGATCCGACGTCGCCACCCATATTCTCTCGCTCACGCCGTTTCGCCGCATCGTGAAGGACTACTTCCTGATCTGCGAAAGCTACTACGAGGCGATCCGCTCGGCGACGCCGAGCCAGATCGAAGCGATCGACATGGGGCGCCGTGGCATTCACAACGAGGGGTCGCAGACGCTGATGGACCGTCTGTCGGGCAAGATCCGGCTCGATTTCGACACCGCGCGCCGTCTGTTCACGCTCGTCTGCGTGCTCTACTGGCGCGGATGACGGCGGAGACCGGAATGACGGGAACCGCGATGCACCAGCCGACAACGCCCCGCTCCGTCCTCTTCATGTGCGGCATGAACGCTATCCGCTCGCCGATGGCCGAGGCGCTAGCCAAGGCCGCCCTGCCGGCGGGCACCTACGTAGCGTCCGCCGGGGTGCGCCACGGCGAGCGCGATCCCTTCGTCGACGTGGTGCTCGATGAGATCGGCCTGTCCGTCGGGCGGCATCAGCCGCGCACCCTGGACGAGCTCGAGGACGATTACTTCGACCTCATCGTCACGCTGGCGCCGGAGGCCCATCACCTGGCGCTGGATTTGACACGCTCCATGGCCGTCGATGTGGTCTATTGGCCGACGCCGGACCCGACGGTTGCCACCGGCACGCGCGAGCAGATTGTCGATGCCTATCGCGCCGTTCGAGATCACCTTGCCACGCTGATTAATCGCCGTCTGGTAGTGGCGCCCGCGGGCGAAAAGGCTTAATACCAACCTGCGCTGATATTGACCGATTGCGTGGGACCGTGCGCGGTCATCCAGCAAGGAGCTACCGCAGGGCGATGCCTCGGCATCGATCGAGGATTGCGACGCTGCCGGTGGCCGACACACGGCCCAGCCGAAGGGCCGGGCGCTTTTGGCCTCCGGGCAGCGTCGACAATCCTCACCGGACCGCTTGGTCCGGTTCCGGTTATCTCCTTGCCGGAAACCGAAATCGCTCCGGCGCAAGAGTTCAATATCAGCGCAGGTTGGTATAAGGCAGTACAAAAGCTGAAAAGCCGGCGCAAAGCGGTTCACAAATCCTCGTCGATTGTGTAGTTTCCGGCGAATTTTTCGGGATGCGTGCCGTATCCCCGAACAAACACAGAAAGAACAGTCCTACATGGCGAAAGAAGAAGTCCTCGAATTCCCGGGTGTGGTCACGGAATTGCTTCCCAATGCGACCTTCCGCGTGAAGCTCGAAAATGAACATGAAATTATTGCCCACACCGCAGGCCGCATGCGCAAGAACCGTATCCGCGTTCTGGCCGGCGACAAGGTGCTCGTCGAAATGACGCCCTATGACCTGACCAAGGGTCGCATCACCTACCGCTTCAAGTAAACCGCCGACGGGTGGCTTTATCATATCTCTGGGGTGGCGGCGCGTACCGATGACAACGGCTCAAAAACTGATACTGGCGTCCGGTTCGCCGCGTCGCGTCGAGCTTTTGGCCCAGGCAGGCATCGAACCTGCGCGCCTGATGCCGATGGATCTCGACGAGACGCCGAAGCGCTCCGAGCATCCGCGCTCGCTGGCGCGTCGTCTTTCTGCCGAGAAGGCGAAGGCGGCGCTGGCTGCGATCAAGGGCGAAGCCGGTTGGGATGGCAGTTATATCCTGGCGGCCGACACGGTCGTCTGCGTCGGCAGGCGCATCCTGCCGAAGCCGGAACTCGTCAGCGAGGCCTCTAGCGCTCTGCATCTTCTGTCGGGCCGCAGCCATCGCGTCTATACCGGTGTCTGCCTGATCACGCCCGATAGGACGCTTCGTCAGAAGGTGGTCGACACCAAGGTCCGCTTCAAGCGTCTTTCCGGTTTCGATATCGAGAGCTATCTTGCCTCCGGCCAATGGCGCGGCAAGGCAGGCGCCTATGGCATCCAGGGCATTGCCGGCAGCTTCGTCGTCAAGCTCGTCGGCTCCTACAGCAACGTCGTCGGCCTGCCGCTCTATGAGACCGTCGGCCTTTTGGTCGGCGAAGGTTACGACGTTCACAATCGTTGGCTGGAAGGCTGAAGGCAGTGACGGACGAAGACAAGAAGACGGGCTCGAATGTCGCGCCCCTGCGCGCACCGCGTCCTTGCCCCGAATGCACTCGCCCCTCGCACCGCGAGCACTATCCCTTCTGCTCGGATCGCTGCCGCAATGTCGACCTCAACCGCTGGCTTTCGGGCTCCTACGCCATTCCTGTGGCAGACGACGAGTCGAAAGCCGCCGACGACGATCGTTGACCCCGATCTGCCTGAATATCCTCAGTTTTTTGCCTTTTTCCACACTCTTTGAAATAACTGCCAAAAAACTTTCATTTGGTGCTGGACACCGCCGAACATCATGTTATAACCCCGCTCGCTTCCGGGGCACAAACAACGCCCCGAGGGTTCCGAAAGGAACCGCTGCCCGCAACGGCAGGATGCCCGGATAGCTCAGTTGGTAGAGCAGCGGATTGAAAATCCGCGTGTCGGTGGTTCAAATCCGCCTCCGGGCACCATTTTCCCAATGGTCCAATTATACTCAAATTTTCTCGTCCTGCGCAGTCTGATGTCTGTGTTGGCGCGGTCTGCTTTGCCACGGATGTCATTCGCCGAATGTTCGAGCTCAACCCGAGGCGAAACACTCGTCGTTAACCAATTGTTAACCATGTCGGCTCAACCTCGTTCATTGATAGCAGATTGTGCACGGATCCGATGGGATCATGCCAGTCGGACGTTTCAAGCCTGGGTCGTTTCAGGCATGCTGCGCCCCAAAAGCAGACGCATTCGTTCATTCCTGAGGGAGTAGAGGCAAGGATGTACGAAATGGCAGATCACATGATGAAAATGCTGATGAGCATTATGGCAGCGCTGTCGCTCGGCTCGCTGCTGTTTCTGATGGCTGTTCTGTAAAGCGCGTCGCGACCTTCTGGGCTCGCGTATCGCGTTTCAAGCTCTCGTTCTTTCGCGATGCCGTCATTGCGAAAATGCTGAACATTTTTGCACGACAGAACGTGCTCCGGCGAAAACGCGGGTGCCCGTAAAGCGCCGCAGCTCGTCGAAAGCCTGTGGGCCGATGTAGCCGCTTGAATCACTGAAATTCTTTCACGTAGCGAAATGCGATCCAAAGGGCATATCTGTCGCTAGGCCCATCAGGGATAGAGATAAAACTCGTCCCAACGCTCGTGCGGCACGAGCTCGCCGATCTTGTATTCGAAAGACAGGATATCAAGGTGCTCGGCATCGGTGAGGCACTTGAACTTCAGCTTGTACCACTCCCCCTTGCTGCGGAACACAGCGCCCGGCGCCTTCATCTTGTCTTCCTTCATGACCGGTTCGGCGAAGGTATAGGCGATCACCTTGTCGGGCTTGAAGGTCGATTTGTCGGCGTTGATGCGCTCCATGGCCTCGGTGTCGCAGCGCTGCTCCAGCCGGGTCTGTGGATCGAGCTTTTCGAATTGGCGTACCAGGGACTGATCCATCGCCAAGACCGGGGAAAATGTGGCGGCGAAGATGAGCGGGTACGCGAGTGTCTTCATGCTGGATGGGCTCCTGGCTATGGAAGGGGCGGTCGCGGCAAATCGTTGCCGTGGCGCAGCTTGGGTTTCAGGTAAGCTTTGTGGCCATACCAAGGCACGGACCATACTTCCGAAACATGGATTACGTTTCCGAAACGTCGATCCACTCGGCGCCGGTCAATTCGACGATGCGCTGCGGGTTGATGTGGACGGCCGCGTTAGTGGCGCCGGCCGCGGGCACGACGATGTCGTAGGCCTTGAGCGACAGGTCGCAATAGATGCTGTGGGGCTTGGCAAGCCCGAACGGGCAGACGCCGCCGACCGGGTGTCCAGTTTCCGCCTCGACCTCGTCGAAGCCCAGCATGCGGGCCTTGGTGCCGAAGCGGGCCTTGTACTTCTTGTTGTCGAGCCGCGCATCGCCGCGGGTGACGATCAGGATCACGTCGTCGCCGACCCGCAATGCGAGCGTCTTGGCGATCTGGGCGGGTTCGACGCCATGGCCCTCGGCGGCAAGCGCCACCGTGGCGGTGCTCTGTTCGAGTTCTATGACGTCGATATCCGGCGCGTTCTGCGAAAAGAACTGTTTGACGGAGGTAAGGCTCATTATGGGGCTTCAGGCTCTGGCAATGGTTTGGGGATGGAATAAAGAGCGGACGAACGCCTGCAGGCCGAGGCGGCGCTGCCGACGGCAAGACTGTCTCAATCGTCGTTGGAGGCGTCAAGATTTTCTGGGCGCGTCCCTTCCTGCTGTGTCGGCAGGTAGCCATGGGTAGTGAACCAGTTTTCGAGGATCGCCGCGATTGCCTGCTCGCGCGTCAGCTTGCCGGGATGATCGGCCATGAACGCCTTCAGCGCCGTCTCTATGTTGTCGGTGTGGAGTTCGCTCATGGTGTCTTCCTTCCGTTGGTCTCGGCACGGCCCGCCGGGTGGGCGAGCCGTCCGACATCGATGGGCGGCGTTAAGTCATCAAGCCTGTTTGACGATGCGGATCAGCACCAGGAGGATGACCGCGCCGATCGTCGCGTGCAGGATCGCGGAAAGCACGCCCGTTCCAAGGCTGATGCCGATGGCGGGAAAGAGGAAGCCGGCGATGAAGGCGCCGATGATGCCTACGACCATGTTGCCGATCAGGCCGAAGCCGAACCCCTTGACGATCAGGCCGGCAAGCCAGCCGGCGATCGCACCGACAATCAGGAATACGAGAATGCTTTCGATACCCATGAATGGTTCCCTTTGCGTTGGACCTCCTGCATGTTTCCTCAAATCCTAGCCGATCTGCAGATAAAACATGCAGCATTCAAAGTGCTACAGCGACCCTTGCGCGCCCGCAGGAAGCGCGGCGCTGTAAAGGGAAAGATAGACCAGGATTTCAAATCAGATAGGGGGCAATTTCATCGCGCGGTGTTTTTTTGAGCGAAGGCGCGCAGATTGCATCCAAAAGACAGTCGCCGAGCAGCGGTTGCTGCCCGGCGACCTGCGAAGCGATTGCTATTAGGGGGGGCGTGTCAGACGATGCCGCCGCCGCCACCGGCGACGGCCGGCCGCTCGCCGGCCACCCTGGCGCGGTAACCGCTCGCCCGATAGGTCGCAACCGGCGCGATCGCTCCGCCGCTTTCGAGGCGGGCCATGGCCAGGATCGGTTCGACGTCGGTGCGAAATGCTGTCTTCAACGTTTCCGTCGCCATCAGCGCATCGTTGTCCTGCTGGAAGCCGTCGAGTCCCGCGCGGTCGACGATGAGTGCCTGGGCATAGGCGCGGCTGACTTCCATGGCGCTGGTCATCAGGCTCTCGATCGGGTCGGTGACATTGTGGCTCTGGTCGAGCATATGGGCCGGATCGAAGCCCTCGGCGCCGCGGGCCTCGGCATCCACGAGCTCGTTGAAGACAAGGAACAGGCGGTAGGGATCGACCGAGCCGGTATCGAGGTCGTCGTCGCCATATTTGGAATCGTTGAAGTGGAAGCCGCCGAGCTTCTTGAACTGGATGAGCCGGGCGACGATCATCTCGATGTTGACGTTGGGCGCGTGGTGGCCGAGGTCGACAAGGCAGAAGGCCTTGGGGCCGAGCTCCTGGGCGATCAGGTAATTGGTGCCCCAGTCCTGGACGACCGTTGAATAGAAGGCCGGTTCGAACATCTTGTGTTCGGTGAAGACGCGCCAGTCGTCGGGTAGTGCGGCATAGACCGCTTTCATCGCATCAAGGTAGCGCTCGAACGACTTGGTGAAATTGCTCTGGCCGGGAAAGTTGGAGCCGTCGCCGACCCAGACCGTCAGCGCCTTCGAGCCGAGTTGCCGGCCGATGTCGATGCATTCGAGATTGTGTTCGACCGCCTGGGCGCGGGTGGCCGCATCGCTGTGCGACAGCGATCCGAACTTGTAGGAATGCGCCTGTCCGGGCGCATCCGAAAACGTGTTGGAGTTCATCGCGTCGAAGCCGAGACCGAGGGCCGCGCCCTTCTGTTTCAGCTCCTGGATGTCGCTCACCTTGTCCCACGGGATGTGCAGCGAGACGTTGGGCGTTGCCCGCGTCAATTGCTGGATGACGGCGCAATCCTCCAGCTTGTCGAAGATGTTGCGCGGCTCGCCCTGGCCGGGGAAGCGGGCGAAACGCGTGCCGCCGGTGCCGACACCCCAGGAAGGCACGGCGACGCCATAGGCGCCGACCTTCGCCTTGATGGTGTCGATATCGATGCCGCGGCGGGCCAGTCTTTCGCCAAGGCTGGCATAATCTTCGCGAAGAGCCGCCTCGCGCCGTTGGTTTTCCACGTCGAGGACGCTTTTGCCGATCATGGTGCTCATCAAACTCTCCGGCTCAGCGGGTGAACGACTGGGCGTTGCCCGCGTCGACATTGACGATGTTGCCGGTCGATTTCGCCGACATGTCGGAGGCTAGGAAGTAGATCGCCTCGGCGATATCCTCCGGGAACACGCTGAGCTTCAGCATCGAGCGCTCGCGGTAGTGCGCCTCCAGGTCGTCGACATCCATCTTGTAGGCGGCGGCGCGCTGTTCCTTCCACTCGCCGGTCCAGATTTTCGAGCCGCGCAGCACCGCGTCCGGGTTGACGACGTTGACGCGGATCTGGGCTGCGGCTCCCTCGAGCGCCAGGCAGCGGGCGAGGTGAATTTCGGCGGCTTTGGCGGTGCAATAGGCCGATGCGCCGGGCGAGGCGGCAAGGCCGTTCTTGGAGGCGACGAAGACGACGTTGCCGCCGGCCTTCTGGTTGCGGAAGATGCGGAAGGCCTCGCGCGAAACGAGGAAGTAGCCGGTCGCGAGAATGTCCATGTTCTTGTTCCAGAGCGCCAGCGTCGTGTCCTCGACGCTGGCGGAGGAGGCAAGGCCGGCATTGGAGACCAGGATATCGAGGCCGCCGAAGGCGAGAAGCGTATCCCCGAAGCCGCCCTCCACGGCGGCCTCACTGGTCACGTTCATGCTGACCGAGCGGACGAAATCCTTGCCGTGGCGGGCTGCAAGCTCGCTTTCGGCGCTAGCGAGCGCCGTCTCGTCGATATCGGCGAGGACGACGCAGGCGCCCTCCTGCATCAGCCGGTGGGCCGTTGCCTTGCCGATGCCGCCGGCGCCGCCGGTGACCAGCGCGATGCGGCCGGCAAGGCTCTTCGGCTTCGGCATGCGCTGAAGCTTGGCCTCCTCGAGCAACCAGTACTCGATGTCGAAGGCCTCCTGCTCCGGCAGGCCGACATAGGTCGAAACCCCGGAGGCGCCGCGCATGACGTTGATGGCGTTGACGTAGAACTCGCCGGAGATGCGTGCTGTCGCCTTGTCCTTGGCAAAGGTGATCATGCCGACCCCGGGCACGAGATAGACGACTGCGTTCGGATCGCGCATGGCAGGGCTATCCGCGTGCTTGCAGCGGTCGTAGTAGGCGGCGTAGTCCGCGCGATAGGCGGTGATCGCATCAGGCAGTCCGGCCAGCGTCGTGTCGACATCCGGCTTTGCCGGGTCGAAATCGACGACCAGTGGCCGGATCTTCGTGCGCAGGAAATGGTCCGGGCAACTGGTGCCGAGCGCTGCTAACGGCTTCAGGTCGCGCGCGGCGACGAAATCGAGTACGGCCTGGCTGTCGTCAAAATGGCCGACCTTCTTCTCGTCGGTGCTGATAAGGCCACGGATCACCGGCATCAGCCGTTTGGCGATTGCCGCGCGCTCGGCCGCCTCGAGCGTCGGCTTTACGGCGCCACCGAAGGCTGGGCCAACGTTGTATTCCTCGAACCAACCGATCGCGACATTGATAATCTCGATCGTCGTTTCGTAGGCCTCTTTGGCCGTGTCGCCCCAAGTGAAGAGGCCGTGGCTTTCGAGGATGACGCCGCGCGCCTGCGGGTTCTTCGCGCAGAAATCGCTGAGCCAGAGACCGAGTTCGAAACCGGGCCGCTTCCAGGGCAACCAGCCGATCTCGCCGCCGAACAGGTTGTCGGTCAGGTTCTGACTGTCCTTGCTCGCCGCAATCGCGATGATGGCGTCGGGATGCATGTGATCGACATGTTTCTTCGGCACATAGGCGTGCAGCGGCGTGTCGATCGAGGCGGCGCGGGGGTTAAGATCGAACGTGCAATGCGGGAGGTAGCCGACCATCTCGTCTTCGAACGCGACGCCACGATAGATGCCCTTCAGTGCGTTGAGCTTGTCCATGTAGAGCGTGGCGAAGCCGTCAAGCTTGATCGTGCCGACGTCGCCGCCGGAACCCTTGACCCAGAGAACCTCGACCATTTCTCCGCTGAGCGGATCCTTCTCCATCACTTTGGCCGAGGTGTTACCGCCACCGTAATTGGTGATGCGCTTGTCGGAGCCGAGCAAGTTCGAGCGATAGAGCAGACGCTCTGGCTCGCTCATGCCCGCAGCCTTCGCGTCATCCCAAAGGTTTGCAAGTCCCGCGCCCTGCTGCTTGTCGAGCATCTCGAATTCCTCCCGGTCCGTTGCCTCGCGGCTTGGCGGCCGCGTGGAGATGTGGTTGGCATCAGATCACATGGCTCGAAAGTCGTTGTCAATCAAAAACGATCAAATTCGCGCATATCGCACTGCACAATGAAAAAATATGATTGATTGTGATTGACAATGTTTGGTCGTGATGGAAGCATGCACATTATCGGAGGAACGGATGCACGAGAAAGAAAGACATCGGATCATTCTGTCGGCGGTTCAGGAAAAGCCTGTCGTCACGGTGCCGGAACTGGTCGATCTGACCGACAGTTCCGAGGCGACGATCCGGCGCGATATTGCGGCGCTCCACGTGCAGAAGCGGCTGCGGCGCGTGCGCGGCGGGGCCGAGGCGATCAATCCGCCGCAATTCGTGGGCCTTGCCGGTCGCCCGTTCAAGGTCAATGAGAGCCTGCATGCGCGGGAGAAGCAGGCGATCGCCAAGGAAGCGGTTGCGCTCTGCGAAGACGGCGAGCCGATCATCATCAATGGCGGCACGACCACCTTCCAGATGGTGCACTTTCTGACCAATCGCCGGATGCAGGTCTTCACCAATTCGTTTCCGATCGCCGAGCATCTGCTCAAGCATTCGAAGAACACGGTGATGCTGTCTGGCGGCACCATCTACCGCGAGCAGAACATCATCTTGAGCCCCTTCGACAATGACGTGACGCGCAATTTCTATGCGCGCCGCATGTTCATGGGCGCCCAGGGGCTCGGTCCGCTCGGCCTGATGGAAGCCGACCCGCTGCTGATCCAGGCCGAACAGAAGCTGATCGATCAGGCCGACGAACTCGTCGTGCTGGTCGACTCCTCGAAATTCCACAAGCGCTCCAGCCTCATCCTGTGCGGATTGAAGCGGATCGCCACTGTGATCACGGATTCGGGCATCGAGGACAGGCATGCCGCGATGCTCGAAAATGCCGGCGTGCGCCTGGTGATCGCCAGTGCCAGGGCCGGCACGGATGCTGAGACTGCATCCTCGACCGCTTGAGACGGCCGAGGGGAGGGGAAGATCGACACCGGTTGCAAAAGGCCGGGCCGGTTCGAATTGGAGAAGGTCAGTACCGGACGATGCGGTCATCCCGATCGCGTCCCGGTTCATGGGAGGAGTGGAAATGAAGATCCTGAAATCATTGATGGTCACGGCCGCCGTTTCGCTGGCGTTGATGGCCAGCGCCGCGCATGCGGAAAACAAGAAGATCGCGCTCGTCGTCAAGGCGCTCGGCATCGGCTTCTTCGAGGCCGCCAACAAGGGCGCGCAGGAAGCCGCAAAGGAACTGGGCAATGTCGAGGTGATCTACACCGGTCCGACGACCACGACCGCTGAAGGCCAGATCGAGGTGATCAACTCGCTGATCGCCCAGAAGGTCGATGCGATCGCGGTATCGGCCAACGACACCGACGCGCTGGTTCCGGCGCTGAAGAAGGCGATGGATCGCGGCATCAAGGTCATCTCCTGGGACAGCGGCGTCGCCAAGGACGGCCGCCTGATGCACCTCAACCCGTCTTCGAGCCCGCTGATCGGCAACATGATCATCAAGCTCGCCGCCGACAATCTGCCGGAAGGCGGCGATGTCGCCGTGCTCTCGGCAACGGCGACCTCGACCAATCAGAATGTCTGGATCGAGGAAATGAAGAAGGTCCAGGGCAACTACAAGGGCATCAATGTCGTTGCTACCGTCTACGGCGACGACCTGGCCGACAAGTCCTACCGCGAAACGCAAGGGCTCATCCAGTCCTACCCGAACCTGAAGGCGATCATTGCGCCGACCTCGGTCGGCATCGTCGCCGCGGCTCAGGCTGTCACCGACGCCGGCAAGATCGGCCAGATCAACGTCACCGGCCTTGGTCTTCCCTCGGAAATGGCCGGCCACGTCAAGTCGGGCGCATCCAAGTCCTTCGCCATCTGGAACCCGATCGATCTCGGCTACTCCGCAACGATGATCGCCAATGATCTCATCAACGGTGCCGAAGCCAAGCCCGGCGCGGAGCTGAAGATGGGCCGCATGGGCGCCGTCAAGCTCGACGACAACAACGAAGGCGCAATGGCCGACCCGTTCGTCTACGACGCGTCGAACGTCGAAGAGTTCGCAAAGATCTTCTGATCGGCGAGGGGCGTTTGATCGCATCCGCCCCTCATCCGCCTGCCGGCACCTTCTCCCCGCTTACGGGGAGAAGGGACAAGCGGCATACTCGCCCGTCCCCCCTGCCACCAGTGAGTGGCTGGTTCCCAACGGACCCCCTCTCCCCGAGAGCGGGGAGAGGGCTGGGGTGAGGGGCCATTTTCAGACTGCGGTGCGCTCGGTGTGAGGCACACAAATCAGGCGGAACTGAACTTGCTGCAGGACCAGACCACATCGCGGATGAAACCCGCCATCGCGCTCGAGGGGATTTCGAAATCCTTTCCCGGCGTCAAGGCGCTGTCCGATGTTTCGCTGTCGCTTTATCCGGGTTCCGTGACGGCTCTCGTCGGTGAGAACGGTGCCGGCAAGTCGACCCTCGTGAAGATCCTGACTGGCATCTACCAGCCTGATAGCGGCAGCATCCGCGTCGCGGACGCGGAAACAGTCTTCCCGACAGCGCTTTCCGCCGCGCGTGCCGGCGTCACCGCCATTCACCAGGAAACGGTGCTGTTCGACGAACTGTCGGTTGCCGAAAACATCTTTCTCGGACATGCGCCCCGCAATCGTTTCGGTCTGATCGACTGGAAGAAGTTGAATGCGGATGCGCGCGCGCTTCTGCTTCGCGCCGGTGCCGATTTCGATCCGACCATCCGGCTTCGCGATCTCGGTATAGCGAAGAAACATCTGGTGGCGATTGCCCGGGCATTGTCGGTCGACGCCCGCGTCGTGATCATGGACGAACCGACGGCGGCGCTGTCGCACAAGGAAATCCACGAACTCTACGCGTTGGTCGAACGGTTGAAGGCGGACGGCAAGGCGATCCTGTTCATTAGTCACAAGTTCGACGAGATCTTCCGCATCGCCGATCGCTACACCGTGTTTCGCGACGGAACGATGGTCGGCGAGGGGCTGATTGCCGATGTCGCCCAGGACGATCTCGTGCGCATGATGGTTGGGCGCGCGGTCGGCTCGGTCTATCCGAAGAAGGACGTCGTCATCGGCGAGCCGGTGCTGACGGTCTCCGGCTACCGCCACCCGACCGAATTCGAGGACATCAACTTCGAACTGCGGCGCGGCGAGATCCTCGGCTTTTATGGCCTCGTCGGTGCCGGCCGTTCCGAATTCATGCAGTCGCTGATCGGCATCACCCGCCCGTCGGCAGGCGCCATCCGGCTCGATGGCGAGATCCTGGTGATCCGCAGCCCGTCGGAAGCGATCAGGAGCGGCATCGTCTATGTGCCCGAGGAGCGTGGTCGCCAGGGCGCGATTATCGGCCTGCCAATCTTCCAGAATGTCACGCTGCCCTCCTTGTCGCGCACCTCGCGCTCCGGCTTCCTGAAGCTTGCCAATGAGTTCGCGCTTGCGCGCGAATATACCTCGAGGCTCGATCTGCGGGCAGCTTCGCTCGACCAGGATGTCGGCACGCTTTCGGGCGGCAACCAGCAGAAGGTGGTCATCGCCAAGTGGCTGGCAACGAAACCGAAGGTGATCATCCTCGACGAGCCGACGAAGGGCATCGACATCGGCTCCAAAGCCGCCGTTCACGCTTTCATGAGCGAACTTGCGGCCGAGGGCCTCAGCGTCATCATGGTCTCGTCGGAAATCCCCGAAATCATGGGCATGTCGGATCGCGTCATCGTCATGCGCGAGGGCCGCATCGCCGGCCGCTTTGAGCGCGACGAGCTGACGGCGGAAAAGCTGGTGCGCGCGGCAGCCGGCATCGTGGAGGCCGCATGATGGCAAAGCTTTTGAAAAATCGTGAACTGTTGCTCGTCGGCGCGATCCTGGTGCTGATCGCGCTGATCGCCTGGCGCTTCCCGCCCTTCGTCGCGCCGGCCAATCTGGCGCGGGTCTACAACGACACCTCGATCCTGATCATCCTGGCGCTCGGCCAGATGGCGGTGATCCTGACGCGTTGCATCGATCTGTCGATGGCGGCAAACCTCGCGCTTTCCGGCATGGTCGCGGCGATGCTGAACGCCGCCTTTCCCGGTCTGCCAATCCCGATCATCATCCTCTCGGCGATGGCGCTCGGCGCCGTCCTCGGCATGATCAACGGCGCGCTGGTCTGGAAGCTCGACATCCCGCCGATCGTCGTCACGCTCGGTACGCTCACCATCTATCGCGGCCTGATCTTCCTGCTCACCAACGGCAAGTGGATCAATGCCCACCAGATGAGCGATGCCTTCAAGAGCTTTCCACGTGCCGATCTGGCCGGCATTCCGGTGCTCTCCTGGCTTTCCGTTGTCATGATCGCGGCGATGTTTCTGGTCATGAGCCGCACCGCCCTTGGCCGCGCCTTCTTTGCCGTCGGCGGCAATCCGCATGCCGCGGTCTATACCGGTATCGATGTCGGGCGCACCCGCTTCTTCGCCTATTGCCTCTCGGGCACGCTGGCCGGCCTCTCCGGTTATCTCTGGGTATCGCGTTATGCGGTCGCCTATGTCGATATTGCCGCCGGATTCGAACTCGACATCATCGCGGCCTGCGTCATCGGCGGCATCTCGATCGCCGGCGGCATCGGCTCGGTGCCGGGCGCGGTGCTCGGCGCCATGTTCCTCGGCGTCATCAAGAACGCCCTGCCGGTCATCAACATCTCGCCGTTTGCGCAGATGGCGATCTCCGGCATGGTCATCATCACGGCCGTTGCCGTCAACGCCCGTGCCGAACGGCGCAAGGGCCGCGTCATCCTCAAGAAGGCGGAGGCTGTCTGATGGCCGAAACGCATCTCTCCCCCCGCAACATTCCCGATCGCCTGGAAGGGCGCAGCGCGCGCTTGCTGAAGAGTTGGGAAAGCCTGCTGCTCGTTGTTGCCTGCCTCATCTTCCTCGGCAATTCGCTGGCTTCGCCGTATTTTCTCGATCCGTGGAACCTGTCCGACGCGACGTTCAACTTTACCGAAAAGGCGATGATCGCCTTCGCCATGGCGCTGGTGATCATTTCCGGCGAGATCGATCTCTCGGTCGCCTCGATCATAGCACTTGCCTCGACGGCCATGGGTTATGCGGTCCAGCTCGGCTTCGACACGCCGGCGCTGGTGGTGGTCGGACTGTCTGTCGGCCTTCTCTGTGGCGTCGTCAACGGCCTGCTGATCACCGGTCTTGGCCTGCCGTCGATCGTTGTCACCATCGGCACCATGAGCCTGTTTCGCGGCCTGTCCTTCATCATCCTTGGCGACCAGGCCTTCACAGGCTATCCCGACAGCTTTGCCTGGTTCGGGCAGGGCTATATCTGGTGGGTGTTCTCGTTCGAGTTCACGCTGTTCGTCGTGCTCGCCGTCATCTACGGCGTGGTGCTGCACAAGACCAATTTCGGCCGCGCCGTCTACGCCATCGGCAACAACCAGACGGCAGCACTGTTTTCCGGCATCCGTGTCGGCAGGGTGAAGTTCACGCTGTTCCTGCTGACAGGCCTGATGGCCGGCCTTGCCTCGATCTGCCTGACCTCGCGTCTCGGCTCCACCCGCCCGTCGATCGCACTCGGGTGGGAGCTGGAGGTGGTCACCATGGTCGTGCTCGGCGGCGTCAGCATTCTCGGCGGTTCCGGCACCATTCCGGGCGTGGTGCTTGCCGCTTTGATCATGGGCATGGTCACCTTCGGCTTCGGATTGCTGAACGTGCCGGGCATCGTCATGTCGATCTTCATCGGTTTGCTGTTGATCTCGGTGATCGCCCTGCCCATTCTGTGGCGCCGCGCCCGCCGCCGTCTCGCCCACTGAGGTTTTCATGGAAAAATACGCTTTTCGCATGCGGCTCAACCCGGGAATGGCCGCCGAATATACCGCGCGCCACGACGCCATCTGGCCGGAACTGGTGACGCTGCTGAAAGATGCGGGCGTCACGGATTACTCCATTCATCTCGACGAGGAGAACGATCTGCTCTTCGGCGTTCTCTGGCGCACGGACGATCATGGCATGGCCGATCTGCCCTCACATCCCGTGATGCAGAAGTGGTGGGCCCATATGGCCGACATCATGGAAACCCGTGGCGATAACGAGCCGGTCGCCGTGCCGCTCAAAACCGTCTTTTACATGAGCTGACCCGATGCGGATTGTGGGCGTTATCGACATCGGCAAGACCAATGCCAAGGTCGCAGCGGTTGATCTCGATCGCTTCGAAGAGATCGCTGTGCGAAAGACTGCAAACGGTGTCGTCCAGGGCTATCCGTACCCGCATTTCGATGTCGACCGTCTCTGGGCTTTCGTGCTCGACAGCTTGAAGGCGCTCCATGCCGAACACCCCATAGAGGCGATCTCGATCACCACCCACGGCGCGACGGCGGTCGTTCTCGACCAAGCAGGCGGACTTGCCTTGCCCGTGCTCGACTACGAATTTGGCGGGCCGGATACTCTGTCGGAAGCTTATGAGCGCGTTCGCCCGCCCTTTGCCGAAACCGGTTCGGCGCGCCTGCCGATGGGACTGAATGTTGGCGCGCAACTGTTCTGGCAGCAGCAGACCTTTGCCGATGCGTTCGCCAGGGTCACGACAATCCTGACCTACGCGCAATACTGGACTTTCAGGCTGACCGGCATCCGCGTCAACGAACTGACCTCGCTCGGCTGCCACACCGATCTCTGGAACCCGACGGCCGGCACGTTCTCGACGCTGGTGGAAAGCCAGGGGTGGGGCCAACTGTTCGCGCCGGTTCGCAAGGCTAACGATATCGTCGGTGCGTTGCTGCCTGAGCTTTGCGCCGCCACCGGCATTCCTGTCGGCACGCCCGTCTATTGCGGCATCCACGATTCCAACGCATCGCTGCTGCCGCACCTCTTGACCCGCAAGGCGCCTTTCTCGGTCGTGTCGACCGGCACCTGGGTGGTGATGCTGGCGGTCGGCGCTGACACGGTGACGCTCGATGAACGCCGCGACACGCTGATCAACGTCAACGCACTCGGCGACCCGGTTCCCTCGGCGCGCTTCATGGGCGGTCGCGCCTTCTCGCTGTTGCTCGGCGACGGCGCGGCGTCCACCTCGTTCGAAGACGAGCAGGCCGTTATTGCGGCCGGGCACATGCTCTTGCCTTCGCTTCCCGAAGGCTCCGGGCCTTTCCCGTCAGCCAGGGCCCGTTGGACGGTGGATGAAGAGAAGCTGACGCCAGCCGCCAAGGTTGCCGCCGTGTCTTTCCATTTGGCCCTGATGACGGCGACTTGCCTCGATCTTATCGGTGCGCGCGGGGATATTGTCGTCGAGGGGCCGTTTGCCGCAAACGCTGCCTATCTGCGCATGCTTCAGGCAGCAACGGGACGCCCGGTCCTTGCTGACAGCCGCAATGTGACCGGCACCAGCCTCGGAGCTGCAAGCCTTGTCGACGGCCGCCATGTGCGCACCGGAGCGCAAGCCTTCGCCGGCCCCATGCCGGAGAGTTTTGTGCGCTATGCGCAAGACTGGCGCGCGCTGACGAAACGCCATGTGCAGCAGGGCAATGACGAAGGTCGAGGTCGGCTTGGGGAGAGTAACGGCGTCGCGTGAAAGACGCCTGTGAGAAGACGAAGCGTGTTCTTCCGCTCAGAAAACCGAGCTGCGGTTTGCCGAACGGTTATGCTCGAGATTGAGCACGATGGATACGGCCATCATCGTCAGGATTGCTGTGAGTGCGGCGCCAATTCCAAGAACAATCATTGTTCGTTTCCCGTCAGCGCATCATCATGATTGCGCTTTGCTTGCTGCAAAGGTTTATTCCGCGCGATCCGCGCCGACTTCACTTTCGCTTCGATACGCGAGCGCAAGTAGAAGTACAATTCTAAACTCTTGTGAGTGAAAACCTGTTGAAATTCGAGGCTAATAGTGCGGCATTGCTGCGCTGCAAAAACAGTGCCCGAAAACGTCCGGCGAATTTTAGTGATTCCGGTTACAGGCTATCAACCGTTAACCTTCAAGCAAGGAATTAACCATAAACATTGTCCCACACGTCGGAATGGGAAAAATTCACAGTCTCCTCAAGGCATGATGCCGCCCCGCCGTACCGGTTCCGGTCCGGTATCGATTCTTCACCGAATTTACTTGCGGGATGGACGATAGCAGACGCCCAAGCGGCGGGGGCTGATCGCATCGATGTGGCGTGCACGTCCGGTGGACCGTGGACTGTCCTGATCCTCCCCAGGTGAATTCCAAGCATGAAAAACCGGGGATTGAGCGTTGAGGCAGGAAGCATCGTCAGAACAGGCAAGGAAGGGCCAGGCAGGCAGTCTGCTGGAGCGCTTGCGTTTTGCCGGGCTCGACGACGAGAGCTGTTCCCGCGTCCGTGACACCCGGCATAAGCTTTCCCCCCGCATCGACGCAGCACTTCGCGATCTTTTCCAGCGCCTGCAGAGTTATCCCGACGCAGCCCGGCACTTCGATAGCGACCGGCAGCTCGAGCGGCTGCAGGACATCCAATCCTCGCACTGGAACGTGCTGACCGACGCGCGTTTCGATGGCCTCTATGCTGAGCGCGTCAAGGTGCTTGCCGATACTTCGAACCGCATGGGCCTCGATCCACGTTGGCAGATGGCAAGCCATGCAGTCGTGCTTGAGCACCTGGTTATCGGCCTCATTGAAGAGGCTTGGCCGAAGTCCTTCCTGCCGATGGGCAGAGGACGACGCAAGGAACTGTGCGATCTGGTCGCGGCGCTTGTCCGCACCGTCTTCGTCGATACCGAGATCGGCGTCTCGCTCCGCTTCAACGCCCTGCGACAGCAGCACCAGCGCCAGCTCGCCGACCAGCACAGTGCCGACGAGCAGGCTGTAACGACGCTTTTCGGCGATTTCGCCAAGGGCTTGGGCGAGGGGGACCTCGGCGTGCGCCTGTCCGAGAACGCACCCGACGCCTACCAGCCGATCGTTGCCAGCCTGAATGCGGCGCTCGACACGATCCAGCAGAGCCTGCAGTCTGCCGATCAGCGCGGCCAGGCGGCCGAGACTCTTGTCGGTCGTTTGCGCGAAGGTGCCGCCGGTTTCTACGATAAGGCAACCGCGGAAGCCGATGCCCTCTCGGGCCAGATTGCGGCCCTTTCCGACATGACCGAACGCATGGCCACAGGCTCGAACCGCATCAGCGCCACCGAGATGAAGGCCAACGAGACGCGGGTTGCCGTCGAGCGCAGTGGCGAGATCGCCGGCCAGGCCATTTCCGCCATGGCCGACATCGAGGCATCGGCCGAGAAGATCGGCCAGATCATCGGCGTCATCGATGAGATCGCTTTCCAGACCAATCTCTTGGCGCTGAACGCCGGCATCGAGGCTGCAAGGGCGGGCGACAGCGGTCGTGGCTTTGCCGTCGTTGCCCAGGAAGTGCGCGCGCTTGCGCAGCGCTCCGGCGAGGCAGCGCGCGAAATCAAACAACTGGTAACGGGCACCAAGTCGCAGGTCGAGACCGGCGTCGAGATCGTCGGCCGCACGCAGGATGCGATCAGCAGCATCGTCCAGCAGGTCACATCGATCAATGCCGCGGTCTCCGGCATCGCCCGCGAAGCCGAGCAGCAAGTCGGCGACCTCAAGGGCGTAACATCCGACATCGGGGCGATCTCGCACGCCGTCAAGGCAAGTGCGGCGATGGCGGGCGAGACGGTCCGCTCTTCCGACGATCTGCACAATGTCATCGTCGAGCTTGGCGAGACGATCCGCAGGTTCCGTGTCGAACGTCGCCACGCGGTTTCACCAACACCGACTGCCAGCCAGGGACGCCGCCTCGCGGCTCCTGTGGCCACGGTCGAAGACGAAATGGCGACGCCGTTGTTCGATGACGGCCCGCAACGTCAGTTCGCCGGTTGGCAACGCTGATCCCAGGGACACTCAAGAGTTAGCAGTCGAGGAAAACAGGAATGGCCAGCAAGAAGACCGCCCGCAAGACGCTCAGCCTCGCTCCGGTGTTGGACCTGAACGAAGCGACGACGTTGCATGAGAAGCTTTTGGGCCTGAAGGGCAGCGATCTCACGATCGATGCCTCGGCGGTCGAGCGGGTGGGAACGCTTTGTGTCCAGGTCCTGATGGCTGGTGCCAAGACTTGGGAAGAAGAACATTTGTCTTTCACCTTCAGCAAGGTGTCGGACGCTTTCGAGAAAACGACACAGCTCATCGGGGTCGACATCGACCACCTGATGGCAAAGGAGATTTGAAGAATGAAAAAGCGAGTTCTGACAGTCGACGACTCCCGGACGATCCGGAACATGCTTCTGGTCACGCTGAACAATGCCGGCTTCGAAACGATCCAGGCGGAAGACGGCGTCGAGGGCCTCGAGGTTCTTGAGGAAGCCAATCCCGATGTCATCGTCACCGACATCAACATGCCGCGTCTCGACGGCTTCGGCTTCATCGAGGGCGTGCGCAAGAACGACCGCTACCGCGCTGTGCCGATCCTGGTGCTGACCACGGAAAGCGACGCTGAAAAGAAGAACCGTGCCCGTCAGGCCGGTGCCACCGGCTGGATCGTCAAGCCGTTCGACCCGACCAAACTGATTGATGCAATCGAGCGCGTAACGGCCTGAAGTCCGAGGATAGCCTCCAATGGATATGAACGAAATCAAAGAGATCTTCTTCCAGGAATGCGAGGAACAACTCGCCGAACTGGAATCGGGTCTGCTGAAGCTCAATGATGGCGACCGCGATCCGGAAACGGTCAATGCCGTGTTTCGCGCGGTGCACTCGATCAAGGGTGGCGCCGGTGCTTTCGGGCTCGACGACCTCGTCTCCTTCGCCCACGTGTTCGAGACGACACTTGATTGCGTTCGTTCCAACAGGCTCGACCCCGGCCCTGAGGTTCTGAAGGTGATGCTGAAGTCGGCCGACGTGCTCGCCGACCTGACGAACGCTGCCCGCGATGGCGGCAGTGTCGACGAGGCGCGCAGCCGCCAGCTGATCAAGGAGCTCGAGGCGCTTGCCAATGGCGAAGTGCCCCAGGCATCGTCCGTAGCCGAGCCGGTCGCCAAGGCCGCCCCGGTTGCCGCAGCACCCGTCGTCAACGACGAAGGCTTCCAGCCTGTCGCCTTCTCCTTCGACGATTTCGAGACGGACGAGCCGGCCTTGATGGACTTGCCGACCTACGAGATCGTCTTCAAGCCGAAATCCGATCTCTACGCCAAGGGCAACGACGCGACTTTGCTTCTGCGCGACCTCTCGCGCCTTGGCGAGATGAGCATCCATTGCGACATGGACGCGCTCCCGGCGCTCGATCGCCTGAGCCCGGAAACGGCCTACTTCTCCTGGAAGGTGTCGCTGAAGACGGACAAGGGTGAAGACGCGATCCGCACGGTTTTCGAATTCGCCGAGTGGGATTGCGACCTCGACGTTTCGCGGGTCTCGGGCGATGCCGCCCCTGTCGGCGAGGAGCTGCCGATGCAGCCGGTACCGTTCGATCTGTCGATCCTCGACGACGAGCCGGCTGGCCCCATCGGCGTGATCGAGGAAGAAGAACAACTGGCAGCACAGCAGGAGATCCGCAACGCGGCCGTCGCTGCTGCCGGTACCGCCAGCAACGTGTTGCAGATGGCCCAGTCCGCCGCCCGCGCACCCGCTGAAAAATCGGCCGGCGCCGCCGCCAGTGCTGCTGCTCAATCCGCAGCCGCTCAGCAGGCAGCAGCGTCCGCTGCGACACCGACCATCCGCGTCGATCTCGATCGCGTCGACCGCCTGATCAACCTCGTCGGCGAACTCGTGATCAACCAGGCAATGCTGTCGCAGAGCGTGGTCGAGAACGACGCCAACGGCACCTCGTCGATCAACATGGGCCTCGAAGAGCTGCAGCAGCTCACCCGCGAGATCCAGGACTCGGTGATGGCGATCCGCGCGCAGCCGGTAAAGCCGGTATTCCAGCGCATGTCGCGTATCGTTCGCGAAATCGCCGACATGACGGGCAAGTCTGTCCGCCTCATCACCGAGGGTGAAAACACCGAAGTCGACAAGACGGTCATCGACAAGCTGGCCGAACCGTTGACGCACATGATCCGCAACGCCGTCGACCACGGCCTTGAAACGCCCGAGAAGCGTCTCGCCGCCGGCAAGAGCGCCGAAGGCACCGTGCGCCTGACCGCAAAGCACCGTTCGGGCCGCATCGTCATCGAGCTTGCCGACGACGGTGCCGGCATCAACCGCGAGAAGGTGCGCCAGAAGGCGATCGACAACGATCTGATCGCCGCGGACGCCAATCTCTCCGACGAGGAGATCGACAACCTGATCTTCCACGCCGGCTTCTCGACGGCCGACAAGATCTCCGACATCTCCGGCCGCGGCGTCGGCATGGACGTGGTCAAGCGCTCGATCCAGGCGCTCGGCGGCCGTATCAACATCTCGTCGAAGCCTGGCCATGGCTCGGTCTTCACCATGAGCCTGCCGCTGACGCTGGCCGTTCTCGACGGCATGGTGGTCACGGTCGCCAACCAGACGCTGGTGGTGCCGCTGACGGCGATCGTCGAAACACTGCAGCCGGAAGCCGCCGCAATCCATTCCTTCGGCTCCAACCAGCGGCTGATTTCGATCCGCAACTCCTTCTGCCCGCTGGTCGATGTCGGTCGCATCCTCAACTTCCGCGCCAGCCAGGCAAACCCGGTCGAAGGTGTTGCGCTTCTGGTGGAATCGGAAGGTGGTGGCCAGCGCGCACTGATGGTCGACGCCATCCAGGGCCAGCGCCAGGTCGTCATCAAGAGCCTCGAGGCCAACTATACGCACGTGCCGGGCATTGCAGCCGCCACCATTCTCGGCGACGGCAGGGTGGCGCTCATCCTCGATGTCGACACGATCGTGGCCGCCTCGCGTGGCCAGTCGCTGAAGCCTGAAATGTCTCTCGCTGCTGCTGGATGAATGTGATGACCTATGCCGCAAAGAATCTGACCACGGACGGACGAGAGCTGATCGCTTTCCGCGTCGGCGATCAGGAATTCTGCGTGAACGTGATGTCCGTGCGCGAAATTCGCGGGTGGACACCGGCGACTGCGATGCCGCATGCGCCGTCCTACATGCTCGGCATCATCAACCTGCGCGGTGCGGTGTTGCCGATCGTCGATCTGTCGGCACGCCTCGGCATGAAGCCGGCCGAGCCGACCGTCCGCCACGTCATCATTGTCGCCCAGGTGAAGAGCCAGGTGGTCGGACTGCTCGTTGACGCCGTCTCCGACATCCTGACGATCACCGACGACAAGATCCAGCCGACGCCGGATGTCATCTCGTCCGAATTCGAAAGGAGCTTCGCCCGTGGCGTGCTCGCGATCGAAGGTCGGTTGATCTGCCTAATAGAACTCGAATCTGTCTTCCCGCAGGAAGAAAGGGAAGCAGCATGAGAAACCAGGCCGTTCTCGAACAGAAGCAGTCGCCCGACGAATGCCTGGCAAGCGGCGAGTATCCGCTGACGCGCCGCGATCTCAATGAAATCGCAGCGATGATCTACGCCGATGCCGGCATCTACCTCAACGAAACCAAGGCATCCCTGGTCTATTCCCGGCTGTCGAAGCACATCCGCAACCTCGGTCTCAAGGGCTTCCGCGAATACTGCCAGCTGGTCTCTTCGCCTGCGGGTGCCGCCGCCCGGCGCGATATGCTCTCGCACTTGACGACGAACTTCACGCGCTTCTTTCGCGAGAACCATCACTTCGAGCATCTGAAGACGGATGTTCTGCCGGAGTTGATTGCCCGCGCCAAGGCCGGAGGTCGCGTGCGCATCTGGTCGGCCGCCTGTTCGGACGGGCAGGAACCCTACTCGATCGCGCTGACGGTGCTGTCGCTGCTGCCGAATGCGGCGGACTACGACTTCCGCATTCTCGCCACCGATATCGATCCGAAGATCCTGGCGCTGGCACGGGCCGGTGCCTATGACGCTACCGCACTCGAAACGGTCAATCCGGCCATGCGCAAGCAATGGTTCGACGAGGTCAATTCCGGCGGCCGCTTCAAGTGGCAGATCGACGATCGCGTCAAGAAGCTCATCACCTTCAACGAACTGAACCTGATGGCGCAATGGCCGTTCAAGGGACCGTTCGACGTGATCTTCTGCCGCAACGTCGTCATCTATTTCGACGAGCCGACCCAGATGAAGATCTGGTCGCGCTTCGCCGGAATGCTCGGCACCAACGGCCATCTTTACATCGGTCATTCCGAGCGCGTGTCGGGCGACGCCAAGTCGCAGTTCGACAATATCGGCATCACCACCTATCGCCATACCGGCAAGTTTCATGGAGGACGGGTATGACCGCACCCGCTCGTGTTCTCGTCGTCGATGATTCAGCCACCATGCGTGGCCTGATCACGGCAGTTCTCAATTCCGATCCGGGCGTAACCGTCGTCGGCCAGGCGGCCGATGCGATGGAGGCGCGCCAGGCGATCAAGCAGCTCGATCCCGATGTCGTGACCCTCGACATCGAGATGCCGAACATGAATGGCCTGGAATTCCTCGACAAGATCATGCGCCTGCGTCCGATGCCGGTCATCATGGTCTCGACGCTCACGCACAAGGGGGCCGAGGCAACAATTGCAGCGCTTGAAATCGGTGCGTTCGACTGCGTCGGAAAGCCGCTTCCGGGTGACCCCAATCCTTTTGCCGGTCTCGTCGACAAGGTAAAGGCGGCCGCGCGTTCGCAGCGCAAGTTCATCATCACCGGCAACAAGACGGCAGCACCCGCTGCAGCCAATGCCAATGGTGCCTCTGACTATCGGGCAGGCCGCAAGATCATCGCGATCGGCGCCTCGACCGGCGGCGTCGAGGCCCTGATCACCGTGCTGCAGAAGTTCCCGGCAAACTGCCCGCCGACGGTGATCACGCAGCATATGCCGCACACCTTCACCAAGAGCTTCGCCGAGCGGCTCAATCGCCTATGCGCACCAACGGTGCAGGAAGCAACCGACGGCGCGCGGCTGGAAATCGGCAAGGTCTATCTGGCTCCGGGTGGCGAGCGTCACCTGCAAGTGGCCAATCCGACGGCACCGTGCTGCCGTCTGGTCGACCGAGATCCCGTCAACGGCCATCGTCCTTCGGTCGATGTGCTGTTCGATTCGGTCGCCGAACTTGCCGGTCGCAATGCGATCGGTGTCATTCTGACCGGCATGGGCCGCGACGGCGCATCCGGTCTCCTGAAAATGCGGCATGCCGGAGCAAAGACCTTCGGCCAAAACGAAAAGACATGTGTCGTCTACGGCATGCCGAGAGTTGCATATGAATTGGGTGCCGTCGAAACGCAGCTCCCCCTCGGTTCCATCGGGGAAGAGATACTGAAGACAGCGGCGCTCCGGAAGGAAGGAAGCGAATAATGTCCATCGCCGAAAAAATCAAAGTACTGATCGTCGACGATCAGGTCACGAGCCGCCTGCTTCTGGGCGATGCCTTGCAGCAGCTGGGCTTCAAGCAGATCACGGCTGCTGGTGACGGGGAACAGGGCATGAAGATCATGGCCCAGAACCCGCATCACCTTGTTATCTCCGACTTCAACATGCCGAAGATGGACGGCCTCGGCCTGCTCCAGGCCGTGCGCTCCAACCCGGCGACGAAGAAGGCGGCCTTCATCATCCTGACGGCGCAGGGCGACCGCGCGCTGGTCCAGAAGGCGGCCGCACTCGGGGCGAACAACGTGCTGGCAAAGCCGTTCACCATCGAAAAGATGAAGGCCGCCATCGAAGCCGTATTTGGGGCGTTGAAATGAACATGGAAGCCGTCGGTAAGCGCGTGCATGTCATCCAGGGCGAGTACAAGGTCTTCAACGATCCCAATGTGGTGTTGTCGACCATTCTCGGTTCCTGCGTGGCGGCCTGCATGCGCGATCCCGTGGTCGGAGTCGGCGGCATGAATCATTTCCTGCTGCCGGGATCGGCGTCATCGCCCGCTTCCGGCGGCGACGCTACCCGCTACGGTGTCCATCTTATGGAGCTGTTGATCAACGGCCTGCTGAAGCAGGGCGCTCGCCGCGATCGGCTCGAAGCCAAGATCTTCGGCGGGGCCAAGACCATCGCGCGGTTCTCGAATGTCGGTGAGCAGAACGCTGCCTTTGCCCGGCAGTTCCTGCTCGACGAAGGCATTCGCATCGTCGGCGAGAGCACGGGCGGCGAACACGGCCGCAAGCTCGAATACTGGCCGTCGTCGGGACGCGCCCGTCAGTACGCACTGACAGGCGTGGAAACCCAGCGCACCGTTCAGCTGGAAGTGCGTCCGGTCGTGGCGCCGCGTCCGGTCGAAAGCTCCATCGAATTCTTTTGATCCTGCGGGGTTTGTCCCGCAGGCGACCCAACACCTGCACTATCGCTAGAAAAACCACGTGAGAACCGACAATGCAGACTGACTACCAGGGCCACATGCCGCACGTGGAAGAATCACTGCCCGAAGTGTTGATGCGCGTGGTCACCGAACTTCACGACGTCGCTTATCTCATCGAACGGATCGAGCCGCAGCTGCTCGGCGGTCGAGGCGCCTCGGCGCTCGACAGTCCCGAAGAGATGATGGTGCTGCAGGGCATCGATTTGGCCGTGCAGAAGACCCGCGGACTTGCCGAGTTCATCGATACGATCACGGCGGCGATCCCCGATACCTGCCTCGTCGACGTTACAACCGCCGTCAATCTGGTCAAGCTCGCCGACATGAAGAAGGCGCTCGGCAACGGCATGTTGCGTCACGGCCATTCCCAGCCGTTGACGAAGGCAGCAGGCGACTTCGAAGCATTCTAGGTCGCCGAGCGTTCGGAAGGACACACCAAGGACGTTTCGGCACTTTGATACCGGCGCATCTTGTCCGCTTTCGGTGGATACGCTCGAAAGCGGTATGCTCAAGAGCATTTCCGGGAAGCGCGCGAGGCGGTTTTCCGCCAGGAAATGCGAGAAAACAAGCGGATAGAACGTTTCCACGCCTCCGTTCAAGACGGAGGCGCCTCGGCGATCGAGGCCGCATCGATCGCCGATGCATCCTGATTTCTCGCCAGCAATATCCCCCGAATTCGCCGAAGCTGTCGGCAAAAGCCAAGTTCGCACAAGTTTCGTTTCCTACGGTCCCGATCGAGGCTGATGGATTCGTGTGTATTGGACGTCGTTACGGGGCACACGACACTCATCAAACCCGAATGTTGGAACTGCGCAGGGCGCTCGTCGGATGACCGGCTTGAACGTCCTGCGATACTGGGTGCGGAAACAGAATGAGTCTGTTGAATCAATTTTCGATGTTCACGAAGAACCTCGCCGGGCTGGGGCAAGGCAAGCTGATAGCGCTGGCCGCCGCCGGCATTATCGCTGTCGGCATGGTCCTGGGGGCCGGTATCTACGTCAACAGACCATCGTTCGAGACGCTCTATGTCGGGCTTGAGCGAAGCGATGTCACTCAAATCAGCATTGCGCTCGCAGAGGCCAATATCGACTTCAACGTCGGTGCCGATGGTGGCAGCATCCAGGTTCCCGTCGGCATGACCGGCAAGTCCCGTCTGCTGCTCGCCGAGCGCGGTCTGCCGAGCAGCGCCAATGCCGGCTATGAACTCTTCGATAATGTCGGCTCGCTCGGCCTGACCTCCTTCATGCAGGAAGTCACTCGGGTTCGCGCGCTTGAAGGCGAAATCGGACGCACCATCCAGCAGATCTCCGGTATCGCCGCCGCCCGCGTCCACATCGTCATGCCGGAGCGCGGCAGCTTCCGCAAGGCTGACCAGAACCCGACCGCCTCGGTGATGATCCGCGCCAGCGCCACGGTCGGCCGCAGCGCGGCAGCGTCCATCCGCCACCTGGTCGCCTCGTCCGTACCGGGGCTCGACGTCGACGACGTCACCATTCTCGATTCGACCGGTCAGCTTCTCGCTTCGGGAGACGATCCGGCCAATAGCGCCCTCAACCAGTCTCTGGGTGTGGTTCAGAACGTCCAGACCGAGCTTGAGAAGAAGATCGACAACGCGCTCGCTCCGTTCCTCGGCATGGACAACTTCCGCACCAGCGTCACGGCACGCCTCAACACTGACACGCAACAGATCCAGGAGACGATGTTCGATCCGGAATCGCGTGTCGAGCGTTCCACCCGCGTCACCAAGGAAGAACAGAAGTCCAGCCAGCAGCAGCCGGACAATGCCGCGACCGTGCAGCAGAACATTCCGCAGGCTGCTCCACGCGGCGGCGCCGGCCCGCAGTCGAACGACCAGGCCGAGAAGAAGGAAGAACAGACCAACTACGAAATCAACAGCAAGACGATCGCGACCGTAAAGAACAGCTACACGGTCGAGCGCCTGTCGATTGCCGTCGTGGTCAACCGCGGTCGCCTCGCCGCCATGGTCGGCGAACCGGCCGACCAGGCGAAGATCGACGCCTATCTCCAGGAGATGCAGAAGATCGTATCGTCGGCCGCCGGCATCGATGCGAACCGCGGCGACGTCGTCACCTTGAACGCGATGGATTTCGTCGAGACGCAATTGCTTGACCAGGCCGTCTCAGGTCCTGGCATCATGGAGACACTGACGCGCAATCTCGGCGGCATCATCAATGCGCTCGCCTTCGTCGTCGTCGCCTTCCTGGTCGTCTGGATGGGCATGCGGCCGCTGGCTCGCCAGCTTGGCCTTGGTGGAAGCTCCGGCCAGCTCGCCAATGAGTCCGCCGGTCTCGAACTGCCCGATTTCTCCCCTGCGACGGCAGGTGCCGGCGGCGCCCTCATGGACGGCTTCGGCTCCGACTTTGGCTTCGACAGCACCGACGACCTTCTCAGCATGGGCGAAGACGCCGGCGCCTTCAACCGCCGCGTCAAGGAAGGGCCGGAAAGGCGCCTTGCACGAATGGTCGAGATCAGCGAAGAGCGCGCTGCCAAGATCCTGCGCAAATGGGCTATCGAGAAAGCCGCCTGATTACACACGGAAATCGTCTGTTCGAGGAAAATCCCGCCACTTCGGCGGGATTTTTCGTTTCGGTGGTGATGCGGAGGCCGCGCGGATGCCGACATGTCCGGCGCAAATATTGTGCGAGTCTCTGCGGTCGGCGGGCCCTGTCGCAGGATTCCCGGCAAGAATCGTTACGTCGTCGTCAGAGTCATGAATGCGACCCGCGATTGTAATACTTTAACGAGATCTTAATTTGTAGATTCGTTCGTCGCCGCGGGCCTGCGGAGGGCGGGCTAGTTTACTGCTTCCGTCGTGCTCAATACATAGATAAACCGGAATATAAATCCGATCATGCGATAATAATCGATGTCGCATTCCGTTTTTATATAGTGAAAGACTTCGATTGTTCGGTCGAATGACTGGTGCATTTCCGCAACAGGCGTGGTTCTAAAGTAAAAAATGCGTCTATTCGACGATTCTCCCGACTCCGTCGGGCAGCAACATTTCCGCTGGAATTGTGCTCAGCACTGCATCCGGCGCTGTGCAAAATCGATGCGGCAGCGGAGCAGGAGCAATTCGCAAACAAAAACTCTTTTAAATATCAACGCTGTGCCAAGGCAGCGTGCTGCGGGATGCCGGGATCCGGAAATGTCGAAGTGGCATCTTTGCGAATCGTTTCACGAAAGGTGGGGGAAGTAAATAGCGAGAAGATGGCGGTGGTTTTTTTTGAGGACGGATGTACATTTTTAACAGTTGATTCGCGTCCTGAATTGCGACTGGTGGTGATATTCGGCTTGAGCCGGCTGTCGGCGGCGACAGTGCAAGCACAGGTTCCAGGGCGGTGAATCCGGCACGGGGGCTGACATCATGGACATTTCGCAAGCAGACATAACTGTCTGGCCTTTGCCGACAGCGTCGACACGCATACGCGGTGGCGGGCTCACGCGTGACCAGTTGTTCCGGCGGCTGGGCGACATGGCCGGGCGCGCCAACCTGGGAACCGGGCTTGCGGCCCTGACCGAGTATGTCGGCGCGAGCCATTATCTCCTGGCACGATACGATCTCTCGCAAGACAACGGCCTGGACTTCGTCGTCTGCTCCGATTGGCCGTTCGATATCGTCAGGCGCCTTTCGGCCATCGTCATCGGGCTTCACGCCAAGACCACCGAGCTTGAGAAGTGCCTCTCGGTGTTGCAGCCAATGTTCTATTCGTTGCCCGACGACATCGACCTGCCGCGCGGTATCAGCCGCGAGTACTGCGCGGTCACCTTCAATGTCGGGCGGTTGCGCTTCTCGTTGATGCTGCTCGTTCCCGAGGACGTCATCCTGTCTCAGGAGAACCTGCGCGATGTGACCCTGCTTGCCGGATACCTGGCAAGTTTCACCACGCGCGCGGAAGTGCGGCACGATCGCGACTTCGAACTCACCGAACGCGAGCTGGAATGCCTGTTCTGGATCGCCGAGGGCAAGACGAGCGAAGAGATTGCCGTCATTCTCGGGATCTCCCGCAACACGATCAACAACTACATCACCAGCGTCATGCGAAAGACGGCGACGCGAACCCGCTCCGAAGCGATCGCCTACGCCGTCCGAAACAACCTGGTCTGAGAGGCGAGACCGATGACCCATTTCCTCGCCAATGGACGCAATGACGACGACCAGCGGCACAGCCGCAGCGGCAGAGCGGCGCGCGCAGCGACCCTGATCACGCGGTTGCAGGCGATGCAGCGCCAGATCAACGCCAAGCATTTCGCTGTCCTGCGCCTCAACAGCAAGGGCATGGGCGCGGTGCGCAAGATGACCTGCGTGCTCGACAACTGGGGCATTTCCTCGGAAGCGAATGCCCACGATCTCATAACCGTCTACGGCGAGGAACTGACGGCCCATCTCGATACGTCGCTGCTGCCCGTTCTTTGGAATGGCTCAGGCGAACATCAGGCGGCGGAGATGTCAGAGTTCGGACACTTCGGCCATCGTCTGAAAGGGCGCAAGCTGCCCTATTCCGGCATCGCCTTTCCCGTGCGCCTCGGTGCCCAGGGCAACGGATATGTCGTCTTTGCCGGCAGCTATGTCGACGCGACCACCGAGCAGGTCGTCGACCTGCACGGACGCAGCTGCACGATCATGACCGACCTTTTGGCCGCCGACGAGAAACGCATGGTGCAGGCCGAGACGCTCAGCGATCGTGAGATCGCTTGCCTGCAGATGGCGGGCGACGGCCACATCAGCGAGGAGATCGCCGAGCGGATGGGGCTTTCCGTCCACACCGTGAATGCCTATCTCGGCGCCGCCACCACCAAGCTCGATTCGGTCAACCGTATCCAGGCGATCGCCAAGGCCATTCGCCTCGGTTACATCAGCTGATGGCACAGCGGGTCAGCTCGCCAGTGGCAGCTGATACGATGTGATGAACTTCGCGTCCGCGAGGCTCTTTGCAAGAAAGGCCGTGTTCTCGTCCGGATCGGCCGACGGATTCTGGAAAGCGATGTGGCTGATCTCGATGCCGGCGGTTTCGTTGCCGAGAGAAAGCCGCACGTAGATGGTCACGCCGCGCGGCTTGAGCTCGAGATCGAGCACGATTTCCGGCTCGCTGTCCCAGTCGAGATTGTAGTTGCCGCCAAGACCGAAATTGACCGTCCCGGGCAGGAAATAGAGCTCGGCGGCCGATTCAACGAGGTCAGCGAGGCTGGCATAGGATTCGAACCGCAGGAGAGCGATGAAGTCCGCAGCGTCGATGAGACGCAATTCGGTCGCCACTGGGCGGATCGCTTCGGCTACTAATTGTTCCCGTCTCTCGGAGAATTCGCACTTTTTCATCGGCGTTACGTCATCCGTTTTGGTTGCGATTGCGCGTGCACCCTGTGAATGAGTTCGGCTACTGCCTTGTAAAACACGGGTGGAATCACACTATCGACCGAGACTTGTGCAAACATGGAGCGTGCAAGCGGCGGATCCTCAAAGACGGGGATGCCGTTTTTCTCAGCAATTTCACGGATTTTGAGGGCGACGAGGTCCTGGCCGAGAGCAACGACAACCGGTGCGTCGCTTTCTTCGCGGACATAACGCAGGGCAACGGCATAGTGAGTCGGGTTGGCGATCACCAGCGTCGCCCGCGGCACGGATGAAATCATGCGCTTGCGCGCGCGATCGCGCTGCATGGAGCGCAGGCGCGACTTGACGATCGGGTCGCCCTGCGCCTGTTTCATCTCCTCCTTCACTTCCTGCTTCGTCATCATCAGCTCGGTGTACCAATGATGGCGGGACCAGAAGATGTCGGCGATCGCCAGGACGGCGGTCGCCAGCATGATGACGATCATTACCTGGTTGAGATCGGACGTCATCGTCGCAAAGATCGTCACCGGATCGGAAAACATCAGGTCGAGCGTGGCGAAATAGTCGTTCCACAGAACCAGCACGACGAAGATCGACACGACGATGATCTTGAACAGCGACTTTCCGAATTCCACCAGGCCCTGAACGCCGAAGATCCGCTTCATGCCGGCCATCGGCGAGATCCGGTTCATCTTCGGTTGGATGCGGTCGAGCACCGGCCGCGGCAGGTTCTGAAAGATCGATGAGCCGACGCCGAAGACGATCAGCAGCACGAAGGCAGGAATGAGCAGTGCGGTCGATTTCCAGGCGAGGTGCGTCATCAGCGCGACGACATCCGTGGCGTTGTTCAGCCGCCAGGCCTCCGGCTGTTCGAAAATGTCCTTGAGCGCCTCTGCGACCGTACCTGCACCATCGGCGAGGAAAAAGACGAAAAAGATGTAGATCGCCACCGTCGAGGCAAAGGTCGTCGCCTCGCGGGAGAAGGGCAGATTACCCTTGTCGGCGGCGTCGGAAATCTTCTTTTCCGACGGGAGCTCTGTTTTACTGTCCTTATCCTGATCGTCCGACATGCGACAGGAAGTCTCCCGACCGGTTTCCACAAGCCAGCGCTGATCTTGCGCTGCCTGTAGTGAACCCGGAAAACAAGCCAGACAAGAGCCTCGCCGAGGCAATCATGCCGGGTCAACAGGAAATGCGGGGCGTTGAGCCCGCCAACGCAAAAACGCAGGCCCGAGGGCCTGCGTTGTCATTCTAGGGGCAGATGTAGCAGCCATCCTGGCGAGACAATCCCGCCGTCCGAAAGGGATCAGGCGGCCCGGGCTTCCTTGTCCTTCAGCTCCAGCTGACCGCTGGCGGCGAGACGGATCGCCTCCTGCGTGATCGAGCGGCGGGCAATGGCAATATCGCGCGGGTTGATGCCAGCGTCGCCCATGGCCAGATCGGATTCGATCATGCGGCGCTGACGTGCGCCGATGGAGGCGAGCACCGATTCGCGCAGATCCGAGGTCGAGCCACGCAGCGCCATGGTGATGATGTCGGTCGAGACATCGTTGAAGAGCTGAACGCGGCTGCGCTGCGGCATGTAGAGAACGTCGTCGAAGAGGAAGATCTTCGGGCGAACCTTCTTGGCCGATTCGGTGCTGAGAGTTTCGAGCGAGGCAAGCAGAGTGTCGACCTGCGGCTTGTCGAGCTCGTTCATGACCTCGGCGATCTTTGTCGGGCCGGCGGAGTTGCGCTCGGCTTCCATCTCGCCGATCATTTCCATGACGCGGTTCTCGATGATCGATGCAGCCTTGGGGCTGACGTCCTTCATGTTGACGGCACGCTTCAAGATGTCGGGGCGCTGCTCTTCGGCGAGCTGCAGCAGAACCTTGGCGCCGAAGTTTGAAGGCATCATCGACAGCACATAGGCGATGGTCTGCGGATGTTCCTTGGCCAGTTGCAGCGCGACTGCGACCGGGTCGCACTCCTGCAGCCGGTCCCAGATATTGGCTTCGTAGGACTGGAAGGTGGCGCGGCGGCCGAGCAGGCCGTCGACTTCATCCGGCGTCAGGCCTTCTTCGAGAATGCTCTCGATCGCCTTGGCGTTGTCCATGAGGCCCGCGCCCTCGGTGAAGAGGTCCTCGAACTCGTTGACCAGCGCTTCCAGCTCGTGGGGAGGGATGGCCCGAAGCGACTGCGCGGAGGCAATGATCGCCTGCAGTTCGCTCTGGGTGAAGAACTTCAGCAGCTTTCCGGCGACCGTCTTGCCCATCGCCAGCAGAACAGCCGCTGCCTTATCCGTCTGGTTGAGAGGCCTGGAAAGTGCCTGAGCCTCAAAACTTTCGAAATCCATCATGGATTCATCCCTCGCCCAATAATTGGGTTCTATGACTTCTTGCTGCCCTTGATCTCGATGAGCTTGACCCCGAACCGGGTGTCGTCGCCTTCGAGAACGGTAATTTCACCACGGCCGATGATGCGGCCGTTGACCATGATTTCGACCGGTTCGCCGATCCGCCGGTCGAGCGAAATCGTAGCACCTTCCGTCAGGTTCATGAGGCCCGATACCTGCATCCGGCTGGTGCCGAGAACGATCTGGACATCGATCGGAATGTCCATGATCAGGTCGAGATTGGCGGTCATGCCGCTGCCGGGCGGCGTATCGGTGGCGGTTTCACCGGCATCGAATGCCGGTGCGCCGAAATCGCTTGCGCCGAAACTGCTGCCGCCGCCGAAATCGGTGGAGGCAGGGGCAGCCGACAGGTCGCTGCCGAAAGTGTCCGAGCCGAAGTCGCCGCCAAAGGCGCCGAGACCGTCGGCAGGAGCCGCGAAATCGCCGCCGAATTCGGCGGTTCCGCCGAACGTATCTTCGCTGCCAAACTCAGCGCCGAAGCCATCCGGCGCGCTCGTGTCTTTCTTGAGAACACCGCGCAGATCGTCGATCGCCTGGTCGAGTTCCATGTCTCCGACAGCGACTGCGGCCTGTTCGTTGATTGGTGCTTTCTTGGGTGCCATGTGCGAACTATTCCAGTTGAAGCTTGCCTCAGGCCTACTGCCTGTCGACGGCGAGCCGAATTAACTCATGATGTGGCGAAGGATGTCCTGTTCGGAACCGTGGGTATCCTTGACCCGCACGGTATATTTCGCACCCGAACGACCGAACTCGCAGACGTAGAGGTCGCGGCCGTTGGCGTTGACGTCGACGCGAACGTCCTGGGCATCGTGGAAGGGAATGACGTCGCCGGCCTGGAGACGGCTGATCGTCTCGAGCGTCAGGCTCTCCAATCGGATCCGCGCCTCGATCGTGACGGCGGAGCGGCGAACCTGCTCCTCCATCTGCTCGGTCCATTCGGTCTTCTGCTTGCGGTTCTGCCCGGCGCCTTTTGGAAACACGACCTGTGTCTTCAAGAGCACGCTTTGCGGCACGATGATCGAGAAGGTGGACAGGACGGGACCGAAGCCGATCGTCATGTCGATTGCCGCCGCATGCACGTCCTCGACAACAGGATCGGGTTTGCCGCGCGCAGCGCTGTTCTGCGCGCGCGCTACGATCGGCTCGAAGCCGCCCGGCGCGTTGACCGCGGTGCGCAGCACGTCGGCAATCTTCTCCAAGATCGGTTGGGCGACGTCGATTTCGATCGGGGAAAGCGTGCGCGGCTGCGGCTCTTCTATATCCGTCGGCTCAGCCCCCAGCAGCGCCTCGACCATGGTGATGATGATCGGGCTGTCGCAGCTGATCTGAAAGTCGGGGCACCAGTTGCGCAAGGAGACGTCGCCGATCAGCACGCCGTTTCCGAGCTCGGCGATCAGAGTGTTGCGAAGTCCGGTGCGGAAGCCCGCATAGGCGATGGCGATGTCGAGGCCGGTTTCCGCCTTGCAGATGTCGGGAAGGAATTCGCCGAACACATGGCCGAGATCGAGCGCCACCCTGCCGATCGCGCGGTCGTCGCCGAGCGCGCCGGTCATGCGCGCCAGCAGTTTCCTGTCGAAGGGATGAACGTTTGTTGTCGTACCTGCAATCATCGGATCAAGCCGCCTTGCTCTCGCTGCCGCCGCCGGGGTTCATCATTTCCTGCTCGACCGCGTCGATCGAAGGACGCTCATAGGCGGAAATCGTCTTGCGGCCATATTCGAGCGCGACCTGCGGAACCGAGCCATTCATGTAGGCAAGCAGCGTCTGCTTGACGATGATGTAGAGGCGGTTCTGCTTTTCACGCACCGACTTGATGTTGGCGACGATGGGCGCGACGATCGAGTAGGAGAGGAAAACGCCGAGCAGGGTGCCGACGAGGGCGGCGGCGATCTTGGCGCCGAGAACCTCCGGCGCCTCGCTGATCGCGCCCATGGCTTTGATAACGCCCAGAACCGCCGCGACGATGCCGATCGCCGGGAAGGCGTCGCCCATGATCGTCAGGGCATGGTAGGACTTCATCTTGTCGTGGGTGATGGTCTGGATTTCCTCGTCCATCAGCGCCTCGATCTCGTGCGAGCGGGCATTGCCGATGATGATCAGCCGGACGTAGTCGCAGATGAAGGCCGTCAGTTCCTTGTTCTTAAGGACGGTCGGCGCTGACTGGAAGATCGACGATTCCTCGGGGTTGTCGATGTGGCTTTCGATCTCGTTGCGCGACTTCGTTCTGAGATCCCGCATCAGCGAGTAGAGAACGCCGAGCGTATCGAGATACTCCCGCTCCTTGGGAACCTTGTGGCGAAACGCTTCGCCGAGAGCCTTGCCGGTATCCTTCACCACCTTCATGGAGTTGGCCATGATGAAGCCGCCGATGCCGGCGCCGCCGATAATCAGCAGTTCGAAAGGCTGGTTGAGGACTTCCATATGGCCGCCCATGGCCACGTAGCCGCCGAGAATACAGCCGAAAGTCACAAGAAGCCCGATGATGATGTTCATTTTCGATACCCGTCACGATCCCATTTTCGTCTATCGGGATAAGGTCTCTGCCTTGTGTGAGGCTGGCCGCCTAGGTCGCGGGAATCATTGTGATGGAACAGGTTCGCGCAAGCCAATCCGGTCAGGATTTGGTATGGCCGGCTCTCCAGTCGCGCCCGTCTCATTCCGCTAAGGGCGATCCGACCGTGACCACGACCTATACGAGCTACAAGCTGATCACAGCCGACTTGGGCAAGTCGCTGGAGCGTGTCGCCAAAGAACCTGATGTCGCCCGCGAGACCGAGTATTACCTGTCGAAGATCGGCGACATCAAAACCATCGACCAGTTCTTCGCCGACACGCGGCTATATAACTACGCGATCAAGGCGCACGGCCTGGAAGACATGGGTTACGCCAAGGCGTTTATGCGCAAGGTGCTGACCGAAGGCGTGGACAATGAGGATGCGTTCGCCAACAAGCTGACCGACAGCCGCTACAAGCAGCTGGTCGAATCGCTGAATTTCGCCCGCCAGGGCGAGGCTGCCACGTCCTTCGATCGTGCCCAGAAGGGTGTCGTTGACAAATACGCCCGCGAGACGCTCGAGCAGAGTGCCGGCGAAGAGAACGCCGGCGTGCGCCTTGCGCTCTACTTCGCGCGGATGGCGCCGTCGATTACCAGCGGCTATGCCATCATTGCCGACGAGGCACTGGCGCAGGTGGTGCGCACGACGCTGCAGCTACCGAACGAATTCGCCGGAACCGAAGTCGATCGTCAGGCGGCCGCCTATGAGGCCGCAATCGATCTCAAGGACTTCCAGGATCCGGCCAAGCTGACGGATTTTCTCGATCGCTTTACGGCTCTCTGGGAAATCGACAATTCAACGGACGGTTATGACCCGCTTGCGGTTTTCGGTGCGTCGAGCGGCTACGGCATCTCTTCCGACCTGCTCCTGTCCATCAACAGTCTGAAACTCGGGGGACGCTGAACGTGCAGACCGGTCTTTACGTCGCGATTTCGTCGCAGATGGCGCTTGAAAAGCGCCTCAACACCCTTGCCGACAACATCGCAAACTCCGGCACAGTCGGTTTCCGTGGCACGGAAGTGAAGTTCAACCAGATGCTCGGCGATACCAAGCCGACGAAGGTTTCCTACGTCAGCAAGGGCGAGGAATTTCTCAATACCAACAATGGTTCGCTGACACGCACCGGGGCCGCGCTCGACTTTGCCGTCAAGGGCGATGCCTGGTTCCAGATCGACACGCCCTCCGGTCCGGCGTTAACGCGCGACGGTCGCTTTACCCTGACCGAAACCGGCGAACTGGTGACCATTCGCGGCTATCCGGTTCTCGACGCGGGCGGTGCGCCGATCCAGATCAACGGTTCGGGCGGCGAGGTGACCGTCGGCGCCGACGGCGCCTTGCACCAGAATGGTGTCGCCGTGGCCTCGCTCGGTCTCTACCAGGCGGATTTCAGCAAGGGTTTCATTCGCCTCGACAACAGCGCCGTGCTTCCGACCGTCCAGCCCGAACCGGTCGTCGATCGCTTCGATGTTGGCGTCATGCAGGGTTTCCTCGAGGAGTCCAACGTCAACGCCGTCGCTGAAATGTCGCAGCTGATCATGGTCACCCGCGCCTTCGACAACATCACCGCGCTGATGCGTGACAGCGAAGGATCGCTCAGTGAAGCGATCAAGACGCTCGGTGGCAGCCGCTAAGGCGTGACAGGAAACGGTATGGAACGCGAAGGCCTGAAGACGAGCGCCGCATCGACATCGCTGGCTGCCCTTGCCGGCCTGGTCGAGCGCTACGCCAAACCCGAACATTCGATCGCGCCGGGCGGTCATGTCCAGACGATCTCGCCGGGCCACTATACCGTGACCGGCCTGTCGCGGCATGTCCGGCTTGGTGATTTCGTGGCGCACAAGAGTTCGACCGGTACGCATCTCGGCGAAGTCGTGCGGGTCGAGCCCGAGCGCGTCGTCGTCTGCCCGATCGAACCGGGCGACCCCATCGGCATCCACGATACCGTCATCCGCAAGGGTGCCTTCCGCATCGCGCCGACCGACCAATGGTGCGGCCGGGCAATCAATGCCCTGGCCGAGCCGATCGATGGCCTCGGTCCGCTGTTGCAGGGTGACGTTCGCCGCTCGATTTCCAACACGGCACCGCCGTCGATGACCCGCAAGCGCGTGGAGCACGGCTTTCGCACCGGCGTGCGCGCGATCGATATCTTTTCGCCGCTCTGCCTCGGGCAGCGCCTCGGCATTTTTGCCGGCTCCGGCGTCGGCAAATCGACGTTGCTGTCGATGCTGGCGCGCGCCGATGCTTTCGACAAGGTGGTCATCGCGCTGGTTGGCGAACGTGGCCGCGAAGTGCGCGAATTCATCGAAGACACACTCGGCGACAATCTCTCCAAGTCGGTTGCCGTTGTCGCCACCAGCGACGAAAGCCCGATGCTGCGCAAGATGGCGCCGCTGACTGCCGTCACCATTGCCGAGCATTATCGCGACAACGGCGACAACGTGCTGTTGATCGTCGACAGTGTCACCCGTTTTGCCCACGCCATCCGCGAAGTGGCGACCGCATCCGGCGAGCCGCCGATCGCCCGTGGTTATCCCGCTTCGGTCTTTACCGAATTGCCGCGCCTGCTCGAGCGTGCGGGCCCGGGCGCCGAGGGCGCCGGCACCATCACTGCGATCATCTCGATCCTGGTGGACGGCGACAACCACAACGACCCGATCGCCGACTCGACCCGCGGCATTCTCGACGGTCACATCGTGCTCGAACGCAGCCTGGCGGAAGAAGGGCGTTATCCGCCGATCAATCCGCTGGCGTCGATCTCCCGTCTGGCGCGCAAGGCCTGGACGCCGGACCAGGAAAAGCTGGTGTCGCGGCTGAAGGCGTTGATCCACCGCTTCGAGGAAACGCGCGACCTGCGCCTGATCGGCGGCTACCGCCCAGGCGGCGACCCCGATCTGGACATGGCGATCAAGCAGGTTCCTGTCATCTACGACGTCCTGACGCAGACGGCGGGTGAACCGCCGACGCAGGACGCATTTTCCGATCTTGCCGGCGCGCTGAAAGCCGCTGCGATGGGCAATCAGCCGGGTGCTGCAGGGATGAGGCCGAGGTGATGGGTGTGACGGATTACGACGCGGACGAAACGATCCATCAGCGCAAGCGCGAAGGCGGCATGCCGATGATCGACAAGGCGCTGGCTGCGACCGGCATCATGCTGGCCGCACTTGCGACTTTCTTTCCCTGGTATGCCTTCTTCAACCAGGACAAGTTCACGATGCCGCCGTTGTGGCAGGGATCGACGCGCGATCTGCCGGAGAAGCCGGCGCGCAATGTTCTGTCCGTCTCGCCGCTGGCAATGTCCGACATGGACGGCGAGACCGTCGCGGCAATCGACCAACTGACGACTGCCACGGTGCCAAGCCTTGGCGGCGGTCCCGCGGCCGAGGGGACGGCACCGAAGGAAGGGCTCGAGCAGCCGTTCCCGGGCAAATCCGGCTTCAAGCTGATGCATGTCGCCAATGGCCGCGCTCTGATCGAGGATACGGCTGGCATGTACATCGTGCGCATCGGCTCGATCCTGCCTGACAACAGCCGTCTGGCGACGCTTGAAGAGCGTGACGGCCGCTGGGTGATGATCACCTCGAACGGCGACATCTACCGGGCCGACTGAACAGCCACAACATTTTGTCGAAGTCCTTCTCCGTTGCGGATTGATCGCCATCCGCGGCGGATAATATCGTGCGCAATTCTCGCGTATCGCGTGGTCTGCGACGAGGCCGTTTTCAACGACAAGTCCCACGCAAGATTACCCACCTAGGTTCGCATCACCAAGCATGGAGCTTTTGATGCAACCGATTCAGCTTTTCGAACTCGCGTCCCGGCAGGCCCAGTGGCTGACCGTCCGCCAGAACGTGGTGGCCGGCAACATCGCCAATGCGAATACGCCGCACTACAAGGCCAAGGACGTCAAGCCGTTCGAAAGCGTGTTGCAAAACACCGGCATCCAGATGGCCGCCACCAACAAGGCCCACTTCACCGAGAGCCTCGAAGCCTCGCAGGTGGCCGAGGTCGGCATGCTCGACGGCGTTCAGATCCAGCAATCCGGCAACAGCGTCGCGATCGAGCAGGAAATGATGAAGACAGGTGAGATCAAGCGCGACTACGAGCTCAGTGCCGGGCTCGTCAAAGCGTTTCACCGAATGATGCTCATGACGGTACGGAAGTAACAACCATGGATCCTTTGACTTCGGCCATGAAGGTCTCGGCCTCCGGTCTGCAGGCAGAATCGACCCGCCTGCGCATCGTTTCCGAAAATATCGCCAACGCACGCTCCTCGGGCGACGTCCCGGGCGCCGATCCGTACCGGCGCAAGACCATCAGCTTTGCAGCCGAGGTCGACAGGGCCAGCGGTGCGTCGCTCGTCGAAATCGAGCGGCTCGGCACGGATGATTCGAACTTCACCATCGAGTTCGATCCGGGCAACCCGGCGGCCGACGAGAAGGGCATGGTCAAGATGCCGAACGTCAACATCCTGGTCGAAATGGCCGACATGCGCGAAGCCAACCGCGCCTATGAAGCCAACCTGCAGACGATCAAGCAGTCGCGCGACCTGGTTTCCCAAACAATCGACCTGTTGAGAGCATCACAATAATGATCGACGCAATTAATTCAGTCGGCGCATTTTCGGTCATGAAAGAGGCCGAGGGTACCCGCCTTACGTCCTCTTCGTCGTCGGTCTTCGGCGCAGCTGCCGCGGCCCCCGCAGCCCCCCAATCCCAGAGCTTCGCCTCGGTTCTCGGCGACATGGCGACGGACGCCATCGGCGCCATGAAGAAGGCCGAAGGTGCCTCGCTCGACGGCATCCGCGGCCAGGCGAACACCCGTGAAGTCGTCGATGCGGTGATGAATGCCGAGCAGTCGCTTCAGACCGCAATCGCGATCCGCGACAAGGTGGTGACCGCCTACCTCGAAATCGCGCGCATGCAGATCTAAGGAACGAGACATGAAGGCCCTTTCCATTGCCGCAACCGGCATGAACGCCCAGCAGCTGAACCTTGAAGTGATTGCGAACAACATCGCGAACATCAATACGACCGGCTACAAGCGTGCCCGCGCAGAGTTTTCCGACCTGCTTTATCAAACCGAGCGCGCCCAGGGCGTGCCGAACCGCTCCAACCAGGCGATCGTTCCGGAAGGCGCGATCATCGGCCTCGGCGTCCAGACGGCTGCCGTGCGCAACCTGCATATCCAGGGTAGCCTCGTCAGCACCGGCAATGACTACGACCTCGCACTGGTCGGCCGCGGCTGGTTCCAGGTGGAAACGCCCGATGGCGAAACGGTCTATACCCGTGCCGGCGCCTTCAACAAGAATGCCCAGGGCCAGCTCGTCACCATTGACGGCTACACCGTCGTGCCCGGCATCACCGTTCCGCAGGACGCTACCGAAATCGCCTTCACCAGTTCCGGGCAGGTCATGGTGCGCGTCGGCAACGATCCGGCGATGCAGGAAATCGGCCAGCTGACGGTTGCCAACTTCGTCAATGAAGCGGGCCTCGAGCCGCAGGGCGAAAACCTCTTCAAGCAGACGCCTGCCTCCGGCGAGCCGATCGTTGGCACGCCGGCTGATCCGGGCTTTGCGCTGATCAAGCAAAAGTATCTCGAAGCGTCGAACGTCGATCCGGTCAAGGAAATCACCGACCTGATCTCGGCCCAGCGCGCCTATGAGATGAACTCCAAGATCATCCAGGCCGCAGACGAAATGGCGGCTACGGTGAGCAAGAACCTCAGGTAACGGAAGAGGGGGCAAACATGACGTTTCGCCGAGCCGCTGGCATGACAGCTCAGAAAGACGGTTCCGCGCCAGGCGCGCGGCACGTGGTGGCGGGCGTTTTGCTTGCCGCCGCTTTCCTGTCGCCTTCGGCAGGCTTTGCGGAACGGCTGACGGCAGTCATCCCCAAGCAGACGATCTACCCCGGCGAAGCGATCGACGCTAGCCGGCTCGAGGTCGTCGATGTGACCAACCCCGATCTGACGGACGGCTACATCAGGACGTTAAGCGAGATCGACGGCAAAGTCAGCAAGCGCACGCTGCTGCCCGGCCGCGTCATTCTGGCCTCGGCCCTGCGCGAGCAATACGCAGTCGAGCGCGGCTCCACCGTCCGTCTGGTCTTCAGCAATGGTGGCCTCACCATCAGCGCGGCCGGTTCGCCCCTTCAGGACGCCGCAATCGGCGATCTGATCCGGGCTCGTAACATTGATACTGGCGTTATCGTCTCCGGAACGGTGATGGCCGACGGCACGATACATGTGGTGGCGAAATGAAAATGCTTGCCTGCAAATGGTTCCTGACGCTGGCCGTCGCGCTGTCTACAGCGATGACGCCTGCCTTTGGCGCGTCGCGAATCAAGGACGTCGCCTCGCTGCAGGCCGGCCGTGACAACCAGCTGATCGGCTACGGCCTCGTCGTTGGCCTCCAGGGAACGGGCGACAGCCTGCGCTCGTCGCCGTTCACCGATCAGTCGATGCGCGCCATGCTGCAAAACCTGGGGATCTCGACCCAGGGCGGAGAATCGCGCACCCGCAACGTCGCGGCCGTTCTCGTCACCGCGAACCTGCCGCCCTTTGCCAGTCCCGGCAGCCGCGTCGACGTCACGGTCGGATCCCTCGGTGACAGCACCTCGCTTCGCGGCGGCACCCTGGTGATGACCTCGCTTTCGGGCGCTGACGGTCAGATCTATGCGGTGGCCCAGGGCTCCGTCGTCGTCACCGGTTTCACGGCGCAAGGCGACGCCGCGTCGCTCAACCAGGGGGTTACCACCTCCGGCCGCGTGCCGAACGGCGCCATCATCGAGCGCGAACTGCCGTCGAAGTTCAAGGACGGCTTCAACCTCGTGCTGCAATTGCGCAACCCCGACTTTTCCACCGCGGTCGGCATGGCCGCCGCGATCAACAAATATGCCGCCGGGCAATATGGCGGCCGTATCGCCGAGGCCCGCGATTCTCAAGCCGTTCTCGTCGAAAAGCCGAAGATGGCGGATCTGGCGCGGCTGATGGCGGATATCGAAAACATCGTCATCGAAACCGATGTTCCGGCAAGGGTCGTGATCAACGAACGCACCGGCACGATCGTCATCGGGCAGGATGTGCGCGTCAACGAGGTCGCTGTCAGCTACGGCACCTTGACCGTGCAGGTCAGCGAGACGCCGACGGTTGTTCAGCCGCTGCCGTTCGCTCGCGGCCAGACGGCAATGGAGCCGAACACCACGATCGAGGCCCAGTCCGACGGCGGCACGGTCGCGATCCTCAACGGGTCCAGCCTCCGGTCTCTGGTTGCCGGTCTCAACAACATCGGCGTCAAGCCTGATGGCATCATTGCCATCCTGCAAAGCATCAAAACGGCTGGGGCCCTTCAAGCGGAGCTTGTCCTGCAATGATGAACATCGACCGCTTTCTCGGAAGATCCCGCAACATCCTGCTCGCCTCAGTCGCCGTCGCGTCGATGCTGGCGATGCCCGGCGCCTTTGCCCAGGACGTCACAGCCCCGCCAGCCGGCAACGCGACGGCCAACGAGATCCAGCAGTTCTGCACCAATATCGCTGACGCTGCCCGCGACCAGCGCTATGTCCTGCAGCGCAAGGAACTGGAAACGCTTCAGGCCAATGTCGACGACCGGATCGCGACGCTCGAAAAGCGGCGCGAGGAATACGAAGACTGGCTGAAGCGTCGCAACGACTTCCTCAAGCAGGCCGAGATCGGCCTCGTCGGCATCTACAAGACGATGAAGCCGGACGCTGCCGCGGGCAAGCTTGAAATGGTCAATCCGGAGATTGCCGCCGCCATCGTCATGCGGCTACCGGCGCGCCAGTCGTCGTTGATCCTCAGCGAGATGAGCGATGAGAAGGCGGCCATCCTGACCAACATCATCTCGAGTGCCAGTGATCCGAACACCTCGAAGGAACCATCATGAAAATGCGTCTAACGGCCGTATTGGCCGCGGGCCTCCTCGCAGGATGTCAGAACCAGGCTTTCAACGAGATCGGCCGGGCCCCTGCCATGAGCCCGATCGGCAGCGGTCTGCAATATACGCAGACGCCGCAGCTTGCGATGTATCCGAAGCAGCCACGCCAGGTCTCCAACGGTTTCTCGCTCTGGAACGATCAGCAGTCGGCGCTCTTCAAGGATGCGCGCGCATTGAACGTCGGCGACATCCTGACGGTCGAGATCGCCATCAACGACAAGGCCTCGTTCGACAACAAGACCGATCGCAGCCGCAAGAACACCAGCGGCTTCAACATCGGCGCGAGCGGTCAGTCGGAGGCCAGCGACTTCGGCTGGTCGGGTGATCTGAAATACGGTTCGAACACCAAGACCGAAGGCGATGGCTCGACCGAGCGATCTGAGAAGCTGCAGCTGCTCGTCGCCGCCGTCGTCACCGGCGTGCTCGAAAACGGCAACCTCCTGATCAGTGGCTCGCAGGAAGTACGCGTCAACCACGAGCTTCGCATCCTCAATGTCGCCGGTATCGTGCGCACGCAGGACGTCGACGCCAACAACGTGATCTCCTACGACCGGATCGCCGAGGCACGCATTTCCTACGGTGGCCGCGGCCGCCTGACGGAAGTGCAGCAGCCGCCTTACGGTCAGCAGGTCATGGATTTGATTTCGCCGATCTGATCGGCAGGGAACGGCAAGATGGAAGAACTCGATACCGCCGCGCCTGCGAAATCACCGTCGAAGGTGATCACGATCGCAATCGTTGCTGTCCTGACGCTCGTCGCCGGTGGCGGCGGCTGGCTGGTCGGCGGCATGCTGGCGCCGCCACCGCCCAAGGAGCAAGTGGACGCGGCGAAGGAGGTCGCCCCGAACGCGACAGGCGAGGAGGGCGTGCCGAAGGTCGCGACGGAGGCCAATGGCGTCGTTCAGCTGGAGCCGATCACCACGAACCTTGCCTACCCCTCTGAAAACTGGGTCCGGCTCGAGGTGGCGTTGCAGTTCGACGGTATCCCGGACCCGGCCGTGGCCGAGCAGATCCACCAGGATATCGCCGCTTATATGAAAACCGTGTCGCTGCAGCAGATCCAGGGACCGCGCGGGTTTCAATATCTCAGGGATGACATCCAGGAACGGGTTGACCTGCGCTCGGATGGGCGCGTAACCAACGTTATGTTCAGAACCTTCGTCATTCAATGATTCGCTAAATGATCCGGCTCATCGCCTTCATAGTCGCCATGACGGCGATGTCCGGAATTGCCGGCGCCCAGAGTTTTCCCTCTGACATCCTGAACACGCCTATCGACGGCTCTGCCGCGTCCTGGATCATCCGGACCTTCGGCCTTCTGACCGTTCTGTCGGTGGCGCCTGGCATCCTGATCATGGTCACCAGCTTTCCGCGCTTCGTGATCGCGTTTGCCATCCTGCGCACCGGCATGGGTCTGGCGACGACGCCGTCGAACATGATCATGGTGTCGCTGGCGCTGTTCATGACGTTCTATGTGATGGCGCCGACCTTCGATCGTGCCTGGCGCGATGGCATCGACCCCTTGATGAAGAACCAGATCACGGAAACGGAGGCCTTGCCGCGCATCGCGGAGCCGTTCCGTGAATTCATGCTGGCCAACACCCGTGACAAGGATCTGCAGCTCTTCATCGATATCGCCAAGGAAAAGGGTCAGACCGTAGTCGTCGACGACAAGGTCGACCTGCGCGCCGTCGTCCCCGCCTTCATGATCTCGGAAATCCGCCGCGGCTTCGAGATCGGCTTCCTGATCATGCTACCGTTCCTGGTAATCGACCTGATCGTCGCCACCATCACCATGGCAATGGGTATGATGATGCTGCCCCCGACGGCAATCTCCTTGCCGTTCAAGATCCTCTTCTTCGTGCTGATCGACGGCTGGAACCTGCTCGTCGGCAGCCTGGTGCGCTCATTTAGCTGAGCAGTTTTGCCCGTCCTGGCTGCGGCAACGGCATCGCCTTGCCGGTATGCAGGCCCCTCCATATAGGGTTTCGGCGTACCGGTCTTCCGTCAAGCCCGTCTAGATTTCGCGATTTTATCGGTTTGTCTTAAGCAACGTGCCTTCAAAGAACGCACGAAGGAAGCTCGGGCATTTTGTTTTCCGGCGATCTTATCCGCGTCAGCGAACTCACCTGAAAGCGGGATGCTGCTAGGCGTCACCCTGTCATTGCCGCGCAGGCGTGAGACGATGGGCGCGGTGTGCCCGCTGCCGGCCCGCGGTCCCGAACGAAAAAACCCCGCCGTGTGGGCGGGGTTTAAGGGTAGGCAAGGCGTGTCGGCGGTTTGCTCCGCCGTTCTTGATTTACTGTGCGAATGATCCCGTTCGTGCCGGCAGGGCCGGCACGTCGATGAGCGCGGGCTCCAAGCCGTTCCTGGCGCGCTCGGCCATCATCTCATAAGCTTGCTCGAGGTGGCGGCAGAAGCGCTCTGAGTCGAAGAGCGGCATCTGCATCCTGTTATCGGTGAGCCGCTGCCTGTACTCAGCGACCTTCGCGCGGTTCCCGTAAAGGGCGACCGCCTGCTCGATGTAGGCGTCGATGTCTGCGGTAACGAGTTCCGGCACGCCGATCGCGTGCAGCAGGCTTTCGCTGACGCGTGAGGCGAAGTGGGTGCCTTTGGGCGTCAGGACCGGCAAGCCCATCCACAGCTGTTCGGAGGTTGTGGTGTGGCCGTTACAGGGGAAGGTATCGAGGCCGAGATCTGCCGCCGGGATACGGCCGAGGTGCTTTTCGTAGTCGACCTTCGCGCAGAAGATGATGCGCTTCGTGGTGATGCCGTAGCTTTGGAAGCGCCGGAGAATATGAGCCTGGGCCTCGGGTTTCGGGCACATGAGCCAGAGTACGCTATCGGGGGTTCTGCGAAGGATCTCCGCCCATGCCTTCATCGTCTCAACCGTAATCTTGCGGTTGGCGTTGAACGAGGCGTAAACGAACGCGTCTTCAGGCAAACCGATCTCGGCGCGGCTCGTCGTTGCGGGCAGGGGCCGGCCGGCGGGGTCGTTCGGCTGGTAGGTCTCGGGCAACCGGCAGAACCGCTCATGGTAGTGTTCCTCGCTGCCATCGGGCAGGACGTAGTGGTCGCCGATGATGTAGTCGAGGTCGGTGTTGACGGTGGTGCCTGGGAAGCCGAGCCAGGCGACCTGAACAGGGGCGACCTTGTGGTTGAGAATGGAGACGCGACTGTTCATCGTGTGTCCCTTGAGGTCGACGAGAATGTCGATCTGTTCGTCGCGGATGGCCTGGGCAGCGTGCTCGTCGGAAAGGTGTTCGACGCGGACAATCCTGCCCCAGCTTTCCCGCCCTTGGCCGACGACCTTGAGATATTTCTCCGGCGTGTAGCAGAACAGGACGATCTCGAATTTTTCAGGATCATGGGCGGTCAGCACGGCCCGCAGCAGCTTCATGGTGGCGTGCAGGCCCCAGAAGTCGTTGGACAGATAGCCGATCCGGATTTTCTTGCCCCAGCTATGCGGCATGGAGCGACGCTCCTTTGGCAGGCCGGGCGGGAATGGCTGATCGAGTGCTGCAGCCAGGCGGTTCAGCTTTTCGTCGCGGCACCAGTGGATATTGTAGAATGGCGTTTCCGCGCGCAGGAATTTGCTGTTGTTCGACTGAATCACGCGCTCCAGGGCCTGCGCATAGTTTTCGATTTCATTGAAGTTGTTCACTTCCTGCATGAAAACGAGATAGGCGGACAAGAGGACCGGGTTCGAAGGCGTCCGCCGGAACAGATTGGTGACGATCTCGCGGTCTTCGTTGTTGCCGACGTCTGATGTCAGCAGCTTGGCCGCAAGCACCTGGTGTTCCTGCCGGGCGCTGGCCGAGAGCGTCGACTTGAAGGGGCCGAGAATGTCGGCCTGGTCGCGCTTCAGGAACAAGGTCACGATGATGTAGGCAAGCTCGGGATCCGTCTTGGCCTGCTCGAGGAGGGGCCGGCCGAGGCTCAAGGCCTGATCGTCATTGCCGCAGGCGAAATGCAGCTTCATGGCCTCGGCCAGGAAATGCTCCGAACGCAATCCGCCTTCTTCACCCGCCAGTTGATAGGCTTGCGCCGCATCGCTCCGGAAGCCGAGTTTCAGCAACACTTTCGCTAAAAGCGCATAGGTCTTGGCATCGCGGGTAAGATCGAGCAGCTGATTAAGGGAATCGAGGGCCTCGGTGTACTGGCCTTTTTGATACTGCCGCGAAGCGGAAGAGAAAATGGTGTGGGCGTTCAAGGGAAGCTCCATGGAATAAGCGCAACCGTTGTCACCGCGCAAGCCTGTGCAACGTCAATGTACCAAGATACCGTTTTGAAGCAGAAACCTTGCCCGAGGCGGGATTGCCGGGCGAATAGCGTATTGTTTTCCAATAAATTCAGTGTCGCCGAAGTCATTCTCGCGAGCTTGGGCGAAGCGAAAGTAACGTGCTGTTAACCATAGGATTTTGCTTCGAAAATATCTTGCCGCCTTAATGAAATCGCAAGCATTGGGGGTGATATTCACCCTCACATGACGGGTTTGGTTTCCTTCACTTGAGTGAGCGGAGCCGAGTGGCATGAAGCCGGTCCGTCATTACCGGTAGACGTTTTAGTCCGGTATGTCCCCAACCATGTAACCTTGTAATTTTGAGGGACAGTCTCATGACTTCTATTATGACCAACAACTCGGCAATGGCCGCACTCTCCACGCTGCGTTCGATCAATTCCTCGATGGAAACGACGCAGGACCGTATTTCGTCCGGCTTCCGCGTTGGTAACGCTTCCGACAACGCCGCCTACTGGTCGATCGCAACGACCATGCGTTCGGACAACAAGGCCCTCGGCACCGTTCAGGACGCACTCGGCCTCGGCGCTGCCAAGACCGACGTTGCTTACACCGGCATGAAGGCTGCGATCTCGGTCGTCGACGAAATCAAGGCAAAGCTCGTTGCTGCCAGCGAGCCGGGCGTTGACAAGTCGAAGGTCCAGAAGGAAATCACGCAGCTTCAGGATCAGCTGAAGAGCGTTGTCAAGTCCGCTGGCTTCTCCGGCGAAAACTGGCTCTACACCGCTTCGGGCGCAACCGCTCCGGGCACCAAGTCGATCGTCGGTTCGTTCAACCGCGACTCCAACAGCAATGTCAGCCTGACGACGCTCGACGTCGACACGACCAAGACCATGCTGATCGACGAAGCTGCAACGGCAAACGGCCTGCTGACGGCAGAACTCAAGGATGCAGGCGGCACGGCTATCTCTGGCGTCAGCGTTCTGAACCTCAACATCACTGCTGCCGACACGACCGCGCTGAAGAACTACCTCAGCGGTGTTGACACCGTGCTGAAGAGCATGACCGATGCCGCTTCGGACCTCGGTGCTGTCAACAAGCGCGTCGACCTCCAGAAGGACTTTGTCGACAACCTGATGGACTCGATCGAATCGGGCGTCGGCAAGCTCGTTGATGCTGACATGAACGAAGAGTCGACCCGCCTGAAGGCCCTGCAGACGCAGCAGCAGCTCGGCATCCAGGCTCTCTCGATCGCCAACAGCAGCTCGCAGAACATCCTGTCGCTGTTCCGTTAATCGGTCCAGACACCGGCGACTTCGGTCCCGGTCTGCAATACGAAAAACCGCGTCTCGATCGAGGCGCGGTTTTTCTTTTGGCTATACGGTTTTTTGGGTCTCGGCTTCAACGTTCGTTAACCATCTTGGTGTTTTCTATGCCTATCGAAACGGCGGGTTAACCAACAAGATTAACGCGTTAGCAGGCATGAAGCTGGCCGCCGTTTCCCGGTAATCCCGGAATGTCCCTTTCAATCCAGAATTCCCAAGGGGCACTCAGCCAATGACTTCTATCATGACCAACAACGCCGCGATGTCCGCACTCTCGACGCTGCGTTCGATCAATTCCTCGATGGAAATGACGCAGGACCGTATTTCGTCGGGCTTCCGCGTTGGCAATGCTTCCGACAACGCCGCCTATTGGTCGATCGCAACGACCATGCGTTCGGACAACAAGGCCCTCGGCACCGTTCAGGACGCACTCGGCCTCGGCGCTGCCAAGACCGACGTTGCTTACACCGGCATGAAGGCTGCGATCTCCGTCGTCGACGAAATCAAGGCAAAGCTGGTTGCCGCCAGCGAGCCGGGCGTCGACAAGTCCAAGGTCCAGAAGGAAATCACGCAGCTTCAGGAGCAGCTGAAGAGCGTTGTCAAGTCCGCTGGCTTCTCCGGTGAAAACTGGCTCTACACCGCTTCCGGCGCAACCGCTCCGGGCACCAAGTCGATCGTTGGTTCGTTCAACCGCGACTCCAACGGCGCTGTCAGCCTGACGACGCTCGACGTCGACACGACCAAGACCATGCTGATCGACGAAACCAACACGGCAAGCGGCCTGTTGACGGCAGAGCTTAAGGATGCAGGCGGCACGGCTATCGCCGGCATCAGCGTTCTCAACCTCAACATCACGGCTGCCGATACGACCGCGCTGAAGAACTACCTCAGCGGTGTTGACACCGTGCTGAAGAGCATGACCGATGCCGCTTCGGACCTCGGTGCCATCGACAGCCGCATCGACCTCCAGAAGGACTTCGTCGACAACCTGATGGACTCGATCGAATCGGGCGTCGGCAAGCTGGTTGATGCTGACATGAACGAAGAGTCGACCCGCCTGAAGGCCCTGCAGACGCAGCAGCAGCTCGGCATCCAGGCCCTGACGATCGCCAACACCAACTCGCAGAACATCCTGTCGCTGTTCAAGTAATCAGCGCATCGAACATGGGGGCGGATTCGCCCTCATGATCATCCACTCAAGGAAACCGCGTCGCCCGAGAGGGCGGCGCGGTTTTTCCGTTTGTGGTCTGTGGCTTGCTGCCATTAACGCCTGCTTCATATTTCCTTATTTTTGTTCACCTTCGTTACTGACTTCTGAATGGCGTTAACCGTTTGTTAACCAAACAATCGTTACACATTCGTTAAGAGCGAAGGGTCGCCCCCAGGGCAAAACAGGGGCGGTTCGCATGACGCTGGTCCCGTCGCTGCCGGTCATTCACACCGGGATGTTCTCAGAAAATCATTCGGGGCAAGTGACCAATGACCAGCATCATGACCAACACGGCCGCCATGGCCGCACTCCAGACGTTACGCTCGATCAACACGAACATGGCCGAAGTGCAGGACAGGATCTCGTCCGGCTACCGGGTGCAGACCGCGGCGGACAATGCCGCCTACTGGTCGATCGCAACCACCATGCGATCCGACAACGCCGCTCTGTCGACGGTACAGGATGCACTCGGCCTCGGTGCGGCCAAGGTCGATACCGCCTATGAAGCGATGAAAGCTTCCATCGACATCGTCACGGAAATCAAGACGAAACTGGTTGCCGCGCGCGAGCCAGGTGTCGACAAGCTCAAGATCAACAAAGAAATCACCGAGCTGAAGAACCAGCTCATGTCTGCCGCGCAATCGGCGTCGTTCTCGAGCGAGAACTGGCTCTACAACACCAATACCGCCGCCGTCGGCACAAAGTCGATCGTCGCCTCCTTCAACCGCGACGGAAACGGCAACGTCTCCATTACGACGCTTGATTTCGACACGGCGCAATCGATGCTGATCGACTCAGGCAGCTCGGCACGCGGCCTGCTGACCAGAGGCTATGATGCCGACGCGCTCCTGGGAACGCCGACCGGCACCGCGGCTCCGTACTATCTGATCGTCGCACCGCCCGCAGCCCCTCCGACCGGCACCGAAATCAAGCTGTCCGCATCCACCACGCCTGCCGACATGGACGCGATGATCCGCGTCGTCGACAAGATCCTTGGACAGTTGACGGATGCCGGCTCGACACTTGGTGCGATCACCAAGCGCATCGACATGCAGGAAAGTTTCGTCGCCAACCTGATGGATACGATCGACAAGGGCGTCGGCCGTCTTGTCGATGCCGATATGAATGAGGAATCGACGCGGTTGAAGGCGCTGCAGACGCAACAGCAGCTCGGTATTCAGGCGCTCTCGATCGCCAACACCAATTCCGAAAACATCCTGCGCCTCTTCCAGCAGTAAGGTTTTCCAACCGGTGGCCCTCTGGCCCGCCGGTTTGAGATCGCTCGGCCGCATCCACTGAGAAGCGGATGCCGGAACGGGTTGAGTTCTGCCATGTCGTCGGTCACGGCACCCGGTGGAAACGGTTGGACCGCGCTAATTGCCCTGGCGCGGTCCAACACATTCATTTTCGCACAAGTTTGACCGAATAGCCTTCCCTCGCAGTCCTGTCGGTTGACTGCCGGCCAATATGAGATTTGCGCCGCCGCCTGCATCGGTCCACCGCCTGGATGAGAGTTTCCGAGCGCGACCTGTGTAAGTCCAAGCATGCAGGGTTCGCCGCTATCGGCGACCGGACCCGAGGGAGACATTTCAGCAGTGTCAGCATCATGGGAATTCTGCGCCGTAAGGCGGCGCCTGTCGGGCAGACGGGGATCGCCGGCTGTCGGCCTGCGCGCATCGAGGTTCCAGCCATGAGCGCGATGCTGTCCCGCTATCTCAAGGATTTCAGCGCGCCGAAAGTCGAACTGTCGATGATGCCGCCGAAATATTTTCCCGACCTTGATATCGACTATTCGGATAGCGACCGTTCCGCACCGCGGTCGATCGTCCCTCAGATCGATGTCGATGTCGATGCCGAGCGCCGTGAAGCATTCGAGCAGGGCCGTGCGGAAGCGCAGGCAGAGCTTGCCTTTGAACACGCCAACCAGATTGCCGACCTCCAGGCTGCCCACGCAGCCGAAATCGAAGCCCTGACCAAGCGCTTCGAGGAAGAGGCGGCAAGCCGCGTTGCCGAACGATTCAACGCGATGACGGACGAATTGGCCGTTTCCCTGGGCGACCAGACCGCGCGTGTGCTTGCTCCTGTCATGGAGGATGCGCTTTTGCAGCGGGCCGTTGCCGATATGGCTCAGATGATACGGCAAGGCATCGTCTCCGGCGAAGGGTGCGCAATCACCGTCAAGGGCCCGCTTCCCCTGTTCGAAGCGTTGAAGAGCAGCCTCGGCGACGACATGCCGGTGTTCCGCCACATTGAAACAATGGACGTCGATCTCGCCATCGAAATGGATGGCACGATCCTCGTCACGAGAATGGCGGCTTGGGCCGACACTGTCCGGAAGGTTCTCGCATGAGCGACGAAAGCCACCACAACGGCAAGAACGAAATCATCATCGTCAAGCGCGTCAGCGGCGGTCATGGCGAACATCACGGCGGGGCGTGGAAGATCGCCTATGCCGACTTCATGACGGCGATGATGGCCTTCTTCCTCGTCATGTGGCTGATCAATGCCGCCAACGAAGAGACGAAAGCGGCGATTGCCTCCTATTTCAACCCGGTGCAGTTGACCGACCAGAAGCCCGCCGAACGTGGCCTCAAGGACCCTGCCAAGGATGCGCAGGGCGAAGAGACGCAGCAACGATCGAAGGTCGACGGCGAGCAGGAAAAGTCCGGTGGCTCTGCCAAGACCGGCGACCAGCTGACGGCGACCTCGGGCGAGGAAACGAAGTATTCCGACGCCGACTTTTTCGAAAACCCCTATTCCGTGCTTTCCGAGATCGCGCAGGAGGTGGGCCAGCAGGCAAACATCAGCGTCAAGGGTGACGGAGGCGCAGCGCAATCCGGGCCATCGACCGGTGCGGAGGGCGGCGAAGCCTATCGCGACCCATTCGATCCGGATTTCTGGACCAAGCAGGTAGAAGTCAAGGAGGCCGGCAACACGGCCGAGACAGATGTAGCCCTGGCGTCCAAGGCGGCCATGGAAAGCGGCTCAGCGCCGCTGCAGAAAACGGCGGAAGACCAGAAGGCCGAGGACGGTGCGAAGCCTGCCGAAGCCGGCAAGACCGATGCCGAAAAGGCCGAGCTCCTGAAAAAGGATGCCGCGGCGCAGGCGGAAGCGCTGAAGGCCGAGATCAAGAAGGAGCTCGGCGCCGATGCCGGCAAACTGGCTGAAGGCCTCGTGGTGACGCCCGCCGAGGGCGGCCTGCTGGTGACGATCAGCGAGCAGACGGATTCCCAGATGTTTGCCGTCGGTTCGGCCGTGCCGCAGAAGGAACTGGTCATGGCCATGGAAAAGATCGGCAGGCTGTTGTCTGAGCGCCAGGGCGCCGTTGCTATCCGCGGCCACACCGATGGTCGTCCGTTCAAGGACGGAACCTACGACAACTGGCGCCTGTCGGCCGCGCGGGCTCAGAGCGCATATTACATGCTCGTTCGCGGCGGTCTGAAGGAAGATCGCGTCAGCCAGATCACCGGCTTTGCCGACAGACGGCTGCAGATCCCTGGCGATCCCTATGCGCCCGGCAACCGCCGCATCGAAATCCTGCTGCAGTCGGCAAAGGGCTAGGACCGATGCTGCGACGCCTGAGATCCGCCTTGATGATGTCGGCACTTGCCATCCCGCTTTCGGCGGGACTGGTCAGTGCCAACGATCTCGAGGAGCTTGCACCGTTCAAGATGATCCGGTCGCTGCAATATGTGCAGGATTCGGTGGTGCTCGGCGATCATTCGGCCATCGAGATGCAGCGCTTCATGCTGGGGGCGATCGACAAGCGGCTCAGGGCCGCAGACGCCTCCGTGTTCCGTGATCCGCGCAACGTCGATGCAGCGCTCGTCTACGCCATGAGCGGCGGCAACCCGGAGACGCTCAACTATCTCGCCGACCACGATGTCGACGGCAATTTCGATTCGCGCGTTACCGATGCGCTCCGCCAGTATCTCGGCGGCAAGGGCGGACTGATCGTCGAGAGCCTGTCGAAGGCGGCGCCCGAGTACCGCAACTCCCGTGTCGGTCCCTACCTGTTTCTGATCCTGGGCAATGCCACCTCGCAGCAGGATCCGGTTGGGGCGATGAAGTTCTACGACTGGGCGCGATTGACGGCTCCAGGCACGATCATCGAAGAGGCGGCACTTCGCCGCTCTGTCTACCTCGCAGTGCAGGCGAACTTGCCGGAGAAGGGCTTCCGCTACGCGCTGAACTACGCCCGCCGCTACCTGACGTCGCCCTACGCGAGCCAATTCGCTGATGTCTTCGTCGAGCTGGCCATGGGGCATTTCGAAGAAGGTGCACATGAGCGGATCTCCGAAGTCCTGACTTTCATGGACGCGCCGCGCCAGCGGGAGGTCTATCTGCGCGTCGCGCGGCGCGCCGCCATCAGCGGCAAGCAGACCCTGGCGAAGCTCGCGTCCGAACGAGCCGAACAGCTTGCAGTCGACGGCGCCTCCGAGCCGCGCGTGCTTGCCAATTTTTACGCCGGGCTGGCGTCGGTGCCATCGTCCGATGTTTTCGCCGCGACCCAAAGCATCGCCGCGATCCCGGACGCGGAACTCTCGCCGCGCGACCGCGCCCTGCGCGATGCCGCCAAGGCGGTTGCAGACGCGGTCGTCAGACCACCGGACGATGAAAGCTTCACGCAAGCGTTGTCCGTTAGACCGGTTGGACCAGTCACGCCGAACGATGACGTCGACGGCGCGGAAACGGGAAGCGGCATGAGCCCGTTCGGGGAACCGAAGGCGCAGACCGGCGCCCCGACAGCGGAAGAGACGACAGAGGTTAGCGCCGACACTGCCGACGCCTCCGACCCCGCCCACGATGGTTTTGTGGCGAAGGGCCGGTCAAAGGTCGACGAGATCGATGCGCTGCTGAGGGGGGAAGGCAAATGAGAGCTCTGGATGAAAGCCTGCGCGCACCGCCTCCAACCCAGACGGGCAAGGCGGGCGCCCGCGCGGGCGGCAAGGAGCAGGCCCCAGGTGGCTTCGAGGATGCCGTCGCGACCGCCGGGCGCCAGAAGGCGAACGGTCAGGGCGCACAGGGTTCGATCGCCGGAAGCGGCGATGCCGCAGAGGGCGATCATTCGGGAGCTGCAACTTTGATCGGCAACGATGGCATCAAGGGCGGTGACGCAAAGATCTCGATCTCCAAGCCGACGCACCGCGCGCCTGGGGATCTCGAAGATCCGACGCCTGAAAATCAGAATGCTCAGAACGAGCGCTTCTCGCTCGCAGCGCGTGAAAAGGACGCCAAACGTCTTGCTGCCGCCAGGGCAACGCTGGCCCGGGAGAATGCGGGCGCGCCCGACCTGGCCGGCGACACGGACGACGTGGCTGCGCGCATAGCTGCGCTGTCGCGCGGGCTTGGCAAATCCCAGGCCGGCGGCCCTCAAGGCGTCGACGGCAACAGCGAGGCGACGGACGGGCAGGCGGCTTCCGATGCCAAGCCGTTGCCAAACGCCAGCATGGACGATCTGCTGACGCTGCTCGGCGGCAACGCGATGCCGTCGGCGCGTCCGGATGCGCAAGGCGGCGCGGCCGGACCGGCCGACGCTCACGCCATCGGCGACAGCAACGCCAAGGGCGCAGCCCACGGCGATATGGCCGATGCGCATGGCGCGAATGCGGAAGGTGCCGAGGGCGAACAGGGCACGGACCGGCTGTTTCGCTTTGCCCGCGCCGATGGCAAGGGCCAAGCGATCTCCATGAGCATATCGAAGGACGGCGAACACGCGACGGTCGACGCAGCGCGGTCAAATGCCAAGGCTGAGAACGTCACCGTGCTCGAGGCACGACGGTATCTCGGCATTTCGATGAGCACGAACTCCACCAATGTCACCAGTGCGATCGCCGGTGACGCAGGTTTTGCCCAATCGTTGCAGCCCAGTACGGCCCTCGGCCAGCCGGGCGCCTGGGCCCAGGCAGGCAAGACCCTGAACACGCTCAAGATCCAGATGCATCCGATCGAACTCGGCCTTGTGACCGCGACGTTGCGGTTGAAGGACGACGAGTTGCAGGTCGAGTTGAAGGTCGAAAACGCCGACGCTTTCCGACAGCTGCGCGACGACCAGAGCGAAATGGTCAAGGCGTTGCGGGCCCAGGGCTTCGCAGTCGATCAGATCAACGTCGTCTTCAATTCTGGCAGCGATGCCTCGACCGGCGGCGGCAGTTCGCAGCAGCAGGCTCAGGCGGGCCAGCAGAGCCGCGAGCGCGCCGAGGACGGGGGCGGCCAGGGGCGGCAGCGACAGAATGGCGACAGCCAGGCTTCAATGGCGGAAAGGCGAGTTGGCAATGGCGGTACGGATGATGCGGTTTCCGGCACTGAGCGTTCTCGCACTGGTCACGTCTACATGTAGCGCATTCGCCAGTGCTGACACCGGCATCTGCGAGCGTGAAATCATCACGGCAGCGTCGAAATACGGCGTCCCGGCAGGCATCCTCTATTCCGTCGGGCTGACGGAGACGGGCCGCAAGGGATCGCTGCAGCCATACGCGATGAACATCGAGGGCAAGGCTTACTTCGGCAACAGCACCCAGGACGTGCTGGTCCACTTTGCCAATGCCCGGGCTGAGGGTGCCAAGCTCATCGATCTCGGTTGCATGCAGATCAATTACTACTTCCATGGCGATCAGTTCGCATCGCCGACGGAGATGCTTGACCCGCGCAAGAATGTCGAATATGCCGCGCGCTTCCTGTCCAACCTCCGCGCGAAGCACGAGAGCTGGACCATGGCCGTTGCGCGCTATCACGCCGGCCCGAACAACGACCCGGCGCAGAAGAAATATGTCTGCCGGGTGATCGCGAATCTGGTCGCGACGGGCTACGGCAAGTGGACGCCGAACGCCACGCAGTTCTGCCAATAGACAACCAATGATTGCTTGATCTCGGGCTGTGCCGCATTGTGGCGACAATGCGCGGAGAATGTGACGGCAAGTGGTTTTGTCGCAGGCCGTTAACTTTTCCACATTATTTTAGTGCGATCGTTAACGTCGAGCCACTAGATGTAGATCAAATCGGCGCGACATGGTTAATCAATTATTAATTCCACCCATTCACTTCCTCTAGTTGTTCATGAATCCCTCGATTCGTACCTCTCAATCAGTGCGGTGCCATACTGATTCGGAGGCGGACGAATGATCGTAGTGGTTGACGATAGAGAACTCGTGAAGGACGGCTATACGTCGCTTTTCGGGCGAGAAGGAATTCCCTCGACGGGCTTCGATCCCAAGGAGTTCGGTGAGTGGGTGAATGCGGCGGCGGATTCAGATATCGATGCGGTCGAAGCGTTTCTGATCGGCCAGGGTGACAGCACCTTTGCCTTGCCGCGCGCGATCCGCGACCGGTCGATGGCGCCCGTCATCGCCGTCAGCGATACGCCCTCCCTCGAAAACACGCTGGCGTTGTTTGACTGCGGCGTCGACGACGTCGTTCGCAAGCCGGTCCACCCTCGCGAAATCCTGGCCCGGGTGGCGGCGATCCGCCGGCGTCTGAAGGCCATCAACAACTACACCGACATCGGCCCGATCCGCGTGTTTGCGGACGGTCGTGATCCGGAGATCAACGGCGACGTGTTTGCCTTGCCGCGCCGCGAGCGCCGCATTCTCGAATACCTGGTCTCGAACCGCGGCCGCCGGGTCTCCAAGTCTCAGATTTTCAACGCGATTTACGGCATCTTCGACGAAGACGTCGAGGAGAACGTCGTTGAAAGCCATATCAGCAAGCTGCGCAAGAAACTGCGCAAGAAGCTCGGCTTCGACCCGATCGATTCCAAGCGTTTCCTTGGCTACTGCATCGACTGGAACTAAGGCGCGCTCAAGCGGTCGACTGCGGCACCTAAGACAGGTTCACGCAAGGCCCGCTTCCTAGTGTCGCTGCAACGTGGAAATGAGGATCCGATATGAGTCTCTATGGCAGCATGCGAACGGGCGTCTCCGGTATGAACGCTCAGTCGAACCGTCTCGGCACAGTCGCCGAAAACATCGCAAATGCGAACACGACGGGCTACAAGCGTGCCTCGACTGAGTTCTCGTCGATGATCCTGCCTTCGGGCGGCGGCAACTACAATTCCGGCGGTGTCGAGACCCAGGTGCGCTACAGCATCTCGCAGCAGGGCGGCACCAGCTACACGACGTCGTCGAGCGACCTTGCGATCAACGGTGGCGGCTTCTTCATCGTGCAGGGCAATGGCGGTGAGAACTTCCTGACCCGCGCCGGCTCTTTCGTGCCGGACAAGGACGGCAACCTCGTCAACACTGCCGGCTTCAAGCTGATGGGATACGAGTACAAGGCCGGCGCCGACCCCACAGTCGTCGTCAACGGTTTCGACGGCCTGACGGAAGTCAAGCTCAAGGACGAAGGCCTGGTGGCATCCGGTTCCACCAAGGGTGCGATGGAAGCGAACCTTCCTTCGGGTGCGGCCATCGGCGACGAAAAGCCGACGTCGCTCGTCGTCTACGACAGCCAGGGCAACACCCGCATCCTCGATTTCGTTTACAAGAAGACCGGCGTGAACCAGTGGTCGGTTGAGATCAGGGACCGTTCGACCTACACGGCTGGCCCGCCGGCAACGGGCGTGATCGGCTCGCAGAGCATGACTTTCGATGCGGCCGGCAAGCGCATTTCGGCCACGCCCGCTACGCTGACGACGACGCCTATCAACAACCTGCCGGGCACGGGCGCCAATCTCGGCGCCCTGACGATCGACACGACAAAGACGTCGCAGCTCGGCGGCGATTTCACCAGCACCGGCGGCGGCATCGACGGTTCGAAGCCGAGCAAGATGTCGGGCTTCGAGATCGACAAGGAAGGCATCGTCTACGTCAAGTACGGCGACGGCAACCTCATTCCGAAGTTCCGTATCGCACTTGCCACCGTACAGAGCCCGGACAGGCTCCTGCCGCAATCTGGCAACGTCTATTCGCAGGGAACCGATTCCGGCGTCATCGTCACCGGTTTTGCCGGCTCCGGCGCTTTCGGCAACATCCAGTCCAAGGCGCTCGAGAACTCCAACGTCGATATCGCCAACGAGCTGACCTCGATGATCGAGGCCCAGCGCAACTACACGGCAAACTCCAAGGTGTTCCAGACCGCGTCTGACCTGCTTGAAGTTCTGGTCAACCTGAAACGGTAATTGAAAGAGATACGGTCCGCGTCATGTCGCTGTCCTCCGCAATATCCATCGCACAACAGGCCTTCAGCAACACGGCGCAGCAAACCGCGATCGTGTCGAAGAACATCGCGAATGCGGGCAACGCGGACTACTCGCGTCGGCTTGCGCTGCTCGGGAGTACGGCGAACGGAGCGCAGGTCGTATCCATCTACCGTGCCCAGAACGAGGCGTTGCTCAAACAGAGCATCGCCGGCATGGGCGAGGCTTCCGGTCAGGCACGGCTCCGCGAGGGACTGGAACTGATGAAGTCGGCGCTCGGCGGCAACAATTACGAGACGGCGCCGTCCAAGCTGCTGGCCGACTTCCGCAACAGCCTTCAGACCTTTGCAGCGACCCCCGGCAACAAGTCGATCGCCGCCACGGCGGTGTCCGATGCCGGGGACCTGGCAGATTCTCTGAACAAGGCGTCCAGGTCCGTTCAGGACATGCGCGAAAATGCCGACAAGGAAATCGCGCTGGAGGTCGACAAGCTGAATGGCTTGCTGGCGGAGTTCGAGAAGGCCAACAATGCGGTCAAGGCGGCAACCGCTCAGGGGACCGACCCGAACGACGCGCTCGATGAGCGCGACAAGATCCTGAAGCAGGTTTCCGAGATCGTCGGTATCTCGACGACGACGCGCGGCAACAACGACACCGTGATCTTCACCACCGACGGAACCGTTCTGTTCGAGAACATCCCGCGGTCCGTCACCTTCGCGTCGCAAAACACCTATGATGCAACGACTGTCGGCAACAAGATCTATGTCGACGGCGTGCCGATCGCAGCCGGAACCGGCGCCGACACGACGGCCAAGGGCAAGCTTGCCGCACTCGTGCAGCTGCGCGACGACGTCGGGCCGAAATTCCAGTCGCAGCTCGACGAGATTGCACGCGGTCTGGTGACCTTGTTCCAGGAAGGCGGCCAACCCGGCCTGTTTACCTGGGGATCGCCCGGTATTCCGCCCGTGGGCATCGTGCCGGGCATGGCATCGAAGATCACGGTCAACGCGCTTGCCAAGGCAAACCCGCTGATGTTGCGCGACGGCGGTTTCGACGGCACGTCGAACAACCCGACCGGCAATGCCGGCTACACCGATCTGCTGGATGGCTTCGTCAACAAGATGGGCGAGAACATGGCGTTCGACCCATTGTCCGGCCTCGACAGCAGCAGCAACATCATGAACTTCGCCACCAGCTCCGTTGGCTGGCTGGAGCAGTTCCGCAAGACGGCGTCGACCGCCGACGACAGCAAGCAGGCGCTGCTGTCACGCACGGCGGAAGCACTGAGCAAGCAGACGGGAGTGAGCATCGACGAGGAACTGTCGCTGCTGCTCGATCTCGAACAATCCTACAAAGCATCGGCCAAGCTGGTCAGCACCGTGGACGCCATGATGGCGGCCCTTATGGAAGCTGTGAGGTAATCATGAAGACGTCCTTCGTTTCAAACCTGGCGATTCAGAGCGCCATGCGCCTGACGATTCAGCAGACTCAAGCCGAGCTGCTGAAGCGTTCGCAGGAACAGACAACCGGCATTCACTACGATCTTGGGTTGACGCTCGGCGCAACGACGTCGCGATCGCTCAACCTCCAGCGCGAGCTGGACAGGATGTCGGCGATGAAGAGCACCAATGCCGTCGTCACGCAGCGCCTTTCGGCGTCCCAGGGTGCGCTTGAGACGATGCAGAAGGCGGCCGAGAAGGTGCGTGATACACTCGTGACCTACAAGGGTAACGACGGCGTCGACGCGATGAAGATCCTGAAAACCGAAGTGAACGGCGCCCTTCAGATCTTTACGTCGGCGGCCAACACCTCCTTCAACGGCGAGTTTCTATTCTCGGGCATCAACACCGACGTCAAGCCGCTGGCCGAATACAACTCCGTGCCTCCGTCTGCGGCGAAGGCCGCTTTCGATACGGCGCTGACCAATTACATGTCGGCGAACAGTCTCACCGACATGAGCCAGTTCACACCGGCACAGATGCAGGATTTCATCAGCAACACGCTGGAGCCGATGTTCACCGGCCCTGGCTGGGATGCCAACTGGTCGGATGCGTCGAGCCAGAACATGACGAGCCGCATCAGCGCGAGCGAGGTCATCGAGAGCTCGACCAACGCCAACACCAAGAGCTTCCGCATGTTCGCGCTTGCAAGCGTGATTTCGTCGGAGCTGATGGACAAGAACGTCAATTCGCAGGTTCGCAACACGATCAGCAATGCGGCATTCGGTTATGTCGAGCAGGCCATTGCCGGCCTGAATGGCGAACGCAGTTCGCTCGGCATCTCGGAATCGCGCGTCAAGAAGGCGACCACGTCGCTCGAGGCGCAACAGAAGCTGCTCAATACACACATCCTGGACATCAATGGCATCGATCAGATCGAAACGGCGACCCGTGTGAACACCTTGAAGACCCAGCTCGATACATCCTACGCGCTGACGTCGAGACTGCAGCAGATGAGCTTGCTCAACTACCTCTGAGAAGAGGAGACCGGACAAACATGAAGGATGTCTGAATGTACCAATTTTCCTATGCCGAGATCATGGAGGACGGCGTTGCCGACTCCAAGAATCGAGAACGGCAGGTACTCGATCGCTCGATCGCGCTCCTGGAAGCCGCGAGACAGCAGAACGGGTATTCGAGAGAGGCCATCGAGGCCATCTATTTTACCCGGCGCGTCTGGATCCGCTTCATCGAGGATCTTCGCGCACCGGAAAACCAGCTCAACGAAGAGCTGCGCGCCAATCTGATTTCGATCGCCATCTGGATACTCAACGAGACGGAAAAGATCCGCAAACGCGAATCCTCCAACTTCCAGGGCATAATTGACATTACCACCATCATCAGGGATGGACTGAAATGAAGAGCACACTGCGTATCTCGCTGAAATCGGGCGAAAGAATTTTTGTAAACGGCGCGGTGCTTCGCGTTGACCGCAAGGTCGCCGTCGAATTCCTGAATGACGTGACCTTCCTTCTGGAAAACCACGTCCTTCAGCCGGAAGATGCGACCACGCCGCTGAAGCAGCTCTACTTCATCGCCCAGATGATCCTGATCAACCCGGAAGGCGCCGAGCAATCGACCGCCATGTTCCGCAAGTCGGTCGTCATGCTGCTCAACTGCTTCAAGAACGAAGAGATCCTGGCTGAGCTGAAGCGGGTCGACGGCCTGGTCACCAATGGCCGCGCCTTCGAGGCGCTGAAGGCAATCCGCGGGCTCTATGCAATCGAAGACCGCATCCTCAACACGCAGGAAATCACGCCGGCCACGGTCGAGCAGATTCGCAAGGAGATTGCACCATGGCGGTAAGCGGCGTCAGCAACAAGGACTACTCCCCGATCGTCTCGGGTGCCGATTCTGGCAACGACGCCAGCAAAGCGTCGCTGAATTATGAGAGCTTCCTCAAGCTGCTCGTCGCCCAGATGAAAAATCAGGACCCGACTCAGCCGATGGACGCCACGCAGCAGATCGCGCAGCTTGCGACATTCTCGCAGGTCGAGCAGACGATCAAGACCAACAAGAATCTCGAGAGCCTGCTGCAACGCACGTCGCTCAGCGAGGCGGATGCGGTGATCGGCAAAACTGTCACCAACGCTGACGGTACGGTCACTGGCGTCGTCAAGGAAGTCAAACTATACTCTGACGGAATCATTGCAGTGCTCGATAACGGCAAGGAGCTCGTTATCGGCCCAGGCGTCAAGGTAAAGTGATACCCGAATGAATGAGGCGGATGCCCTCGATATTGTGCAGGCTGCGATCTGGACCGTGATCGTGGCCTCAGGGCCCGCCGTTCTTGCCGCGATGATCGTCGGCGTCGTCATCGCCTTTATTCAGGCGCTGACCCAGGTTCAGGAAATGACCCTGACCTTCGTCCCGAAGATCCTTGCGGTAATGATCACGGTCGCCATTTCCGCGCCCTTCATCGGCGCGCAGATCTCGATCTTCACCGACATCGTCTTCTCCAGGATACAGTCCGGATTCTGATCGCGCTTTCGCGCTACCACCTTCGCGCAAGCTTGGGCCTCTATCTCCAGTCTTAGATTGGGGCAGCGCGTGTGAATGCTGCCCGACCTCTCATGAAGAGACGGAAGAGACATGGCACAACAAGCAGCGCTGATCATCCCGAAAGTAGCACCAAAGGGCCGGGACATCGGCTTTGCGCTCGGGATCGTCATGATCCTGGCAATCCTCTTCCTGCCGATCCCGCCGTTCCTCATCGACATGGGGCTGGCGTTCTCGATCGCCTTCTCGGTTTTGATTCTGATGGTGGCGCTGTGGATCCAGCGGCCCCTCGAATTCTCGTCCTTCCCGACGATTCTTCTGATTTCGACCATGGTTCGCCTGGCGTTGAACATCGCAACGACGCGCGTCATTCTTTCCCACGGTCATGAAGGCCACGGTGCTGCAGGCGGCGTCATCTCCGGTTTCGCCAGTCTCGTCATGTCCGGCGATTTCGTCATCGGTCTGATCGTCTTCCTCATTCTGATCACGGTGAACTTCATCGTCATCACCAAGGGTGCGACGCGTATCGCCGAAGTCGGCGCGCGCTTCACCCTCGATGCCATTCCCGGCAAGCAGATGGCGATCGACGCCGACCTTTCGGCCGGTCTGATCGACGAGAAGGAAGCGCAGCATCGTCGTCGTGAGCTGGAGCAGGAGAGCTCGTTCTTCGGCGCCATGGACGGTGCGTCGAAGTTCGTCCGCGGCGATGCGATCGCCGGCCTGATCATCACCGCGATCAACATCTTCGGCGGGATCATCATCGGCTATCTGCGCCATGACATGCCGATCGGCGAAGCGGCCGACGTGTTCGTCAAGCTTTCCGTCGGTGACGGTCTGGTCTCGCAGATCCCGGCGCTGATCGTTTCGCTGGCCGCCGGCCTCCTTGTTTCGCGCGGCGGAACCGCCGGTTCCACCGACCAGGCCGTTGTCGGGCAGCTCGGCGGCTATCCCCGCGCCTTGATGGTCGCGTCCGGCCTGATCATCCTGCTTGCGCTGGTTCCGGGCCTGCCGTTTTTCCCGTTTGCGGTTCTCGGCGGCGGCATGGCCTTCTTGAGCTGGGTCATTCCACGGCAGATCGCGGCGGAAAACGAGGCGCGCCGGATGCAGGAAGCAGCGACTGCCCAGCAGACCAAGGAAGGCGAAGCAGACTCGGTCAAATCGGTGCTGAAGACCGCCGAGATCGAGCTGCTGCTTGGCAAGCAGGTGTCGACCCGCTTGCTCGGCGCCCACCAGGAACTGGCGTTCCGCGTCGGCAAGATGCGCCGCAAGTTCGCCGGCCAATACGGCCTCGTCATTCCGGAGATCAAGGTCTCCGACGATATCAGCATCCCCGACAAGGCCTATCATGTCCGCATTCACGGCACGACGATCGCGTCCAACACGGTGCGTGTCGGTGAAGTTCTTGTTGTCACCGGCGGCGGCCGCCGCCCGAGCGTGCCGGGAGACGAGATCCGCGAACCCGCCTTCGGCATGCCGGCGGTCTCGATCCTCGAGACCTTCACCGAGGACCTCAAGCGCGAAGGTTTCCATCCGATCGACAACGTCTCGGTGGTGCTGACGCATCTGTCCGAAGTGATCCGCAACAACCTGCCGCATCTCCTGTCGTACAAGGACGTCAAGGTGCTGATCGATCGGCTGGATCCGGAATATCGCAAGCTCGCCGACGAAATCTGCACCTCGCACATGTCCTACTCCGGGCTGCAGGCGGTGTTGAAGCTGCTGCTGGCGGAGCGGGTATCGATCCGCAACCTGCACCTGATCCTAGAAGCGGTGGCCGAACTCGCGCCGCATGTCAGAAAGACAGAACAGATCGTCGAGCATGTGCGCGTGCGCATGTCGCAGCAGCTGTGCGGCGACCTCGCCGACAACGGCATCCTGCGTGTCCTGCGCCTCGGCAACAAATGGGACATGGTTTTCCACCAGGCGCTGAAGCGTGATGCCAAGGGGGAGGTTGTCGAGTTCGACATCGATCCGCGCCATCTCGAAGAGTTCAGCGAACAGGCGACGAAAGTTATCCGTGAACATCTCGATCGCGGCATGCCCTTCGTACTGGTAAGTTCGCCCGAATCCCGCTCTTATGTCCGCATGATCATCGAGCGTCTTTTTGCCACTTTGCCCGTGCTCTCGCATGTCGAGCTTGCCAAGGGACTCGAGATCAAGATCATCGGCTCGATTTCATGATAACCGACCCCGAGGGCACGGTGCTCGCGCTGTTTGCGGCATTCTGCCGGATCGGGGCGTGCATCATGATCATGCCGGGGTTCTCGACCGCGCGCATTCCCATGCAGATCAGGTTGTTCATCGCCGTCGCCATCTCCATGGCGATCCTGCCTGTCATGTGGACCGATATCTACCCGCAGGTGACCGGCAAGGGCCACACCTACATCTACCTGATCGCGGCCGAAACGGCGGTTGGCGCGGTGATCGGTCTGGTGGCGCGCTACTATGTGCTCGGCCTTCAGTTCGCCGGCACGGCGATAACGATGCTGATGGGCTTCAACCCGCCGCCATCGTCGGACGTGCTCGAAGACACGGCGGAAAACCAGATCACCAGCATGATCAGTTTTGCCGGGCTGATGATCCTGTTCATGCTCGACTTCCACCACGTGATGTTCGAAGCGATCGCCCAGTCCTATCGGGTCATGCCCGTCGGCAGCGTCTTCGATCCGCAGGGCGTTCTCATCACCCTGACGGATTCGCTCGAGCAGACCTTCATGATCATGGTGAGGCTCGCCAGCCCCTTCCTGATCTACGGCCTCCTGTTCAACGTCGCCATCGGCATGGTCAACAAGCTGGCGCCGCAGATCCCGATCTACTTCATCTCCCAGCCCTACCTGATCATGGGGGGCATGTTCCTGCTCTATCTCGGTATCGCCGCAATGCTGCGCCTGTTCGGCGACGGCTTTGCACCCGTCATGCAGGGAGGCTAGGCAAATGAAGACGCGGTCACAGAAGCTCAAGCGCCTGGTCGCCGTTCAGCGTCATCTTGAGCAGATGGCGGAGGCCGACTTTGTCGAGATGACGCGCCAGCGCGACGTCCTGGCCGAGACGATTGACGTCGTCGTCGATGCCATGGGGTCGGGCCATCCGATGCATCGCATGTTTTCCGGCCACTATTCCTCGCAGGTCGGGCGCCTTGTGCAGAAGGACCAGATGCTGCTCGGCATTCAGCAGACGCACGAAGCGCGCATGCTGAAGGAGCGAGCCAAGGCGGACCGGCTCGAGGAAAACATGAAGGAGGCCCGACAGTCGGAGGACCGGGAAGAGGCCGACAATTCCATCTACGACCTGATTGATCAACACGTTGCCGGCCACGCGCCAGCTTCCGGTAAGGTTGAGCGGCGATAGTGTGACATCCGCAATGCTCGCCGATCGGCAGGGCGTTCGGATCGAGTGTTGAACGCGCGATTGCGTCGGTCCTGATCAAGGACGCCGCGGTACCGTTGTCGAGAGGAATTGTCATGGCTATCTCTCCGCCCAGCGATCTGGTGATGGACGTCGTACGCGCCGCCGATCCGGCCGAGGTGCAGGAAGCGCAGGCCCGGCTCAAGGCCAATCGCGCCGCCTTTCAGGCGACGAGCCTTGCGGAAAACGGCAATGGCTTCGCCGCTGCCGTCAACGTTCTCAACGCGTCGGAAGGATCGAGCGGCCTCGGCGACATCAACAATCGCGTCGAACAGAAGAAGGTCCCCGAGACCTACCGCAAGTTCGAAGCGATGATCTTGCAGAACTTCGTGAAGTCCATGCTCCCGAACGACAGCGAGAACGTTTTCGGCAAGGGCACGTCCGGTGACATCTGGAAAAGCATGATGGCCGAGCAGATCGGCGACGTCATCTCCAAGAGCGGCGGTATCGGCATTGCCGATCAGCTGGCCGCGGGCGACGCGCGCGAGCGCGTCAATGCATCGCTCGATGGCAACAGCCGAAACCTGGCCGCAAGCCTCGTGCAGGAATACGAGCGCAAGACGCTCACCGGCTATACGACTGAAGACGATAAAAACAAACAAGCTTAATTGGGAGTTCATTTATGGAAGCTGTGGCATCCAACGACGTCCGGATCCAGAACGTGCTCGGCCGGCTGGAAATGATCATCGACAATGAAAACAGCCGGATCGGCGTTGATCCGGAGTTCGATATCAAGACGTCGAACGCGCACAAAAGCCGTTGCCTCTACGAATTGACGATGCTTCACCGCGATACGCTGCCGGGTGAGTTTTCGCCGGCCTTCGCATCGCAGACCCGTCATCTGCGCGACAAGCTCGAGGTCAATTCACAGAAGGTCGAAGCCCATCTCGACGCCGTGCGATCGGTCGTCGATCTGCTGAAGACCGCAGCTCAGGACGCCGATGCCGACGGCATATATTCCGAAGCACAGTTCCGCTACAGCGATTTCTAATGCTTAAGCTCATTCTCACCGGGGTTTGGGTCTGCGCCGTCACGCTCGGATCCGTCTATTATTCCATGCAGAGCGCTTCGGCGCCCGTCGTCTCGGATGCGGAAGCAACGCGGCGTGCATCGGAACAATATGTTCCGGGGGAAATGATCACGGTCCCCGTCATCAAGGGCGGGGCCGTACAGGGCTATTTCCTGACGAAGCTTTCCTTCTCGGCAACGAAGGAAGGCATCAACAATCTGCGGGCGCCGCTTCGCCAGATGGTGACAGACGAGCTTTACGACATGCTCGTCGGCTCGCGGTTCATCGACGTTGGTGACACCGGCACGTTCGATCTGCCGACCTTCAAGTCGACGGTCAAGGATGGGCTCAACAAGAAGCTCGGCGGCGAAGTGATCACCGAGGTCCTGGTCGAACAGCTCGAATATCTGACCAAGGATGACGTCAAGCGCGTGGCCAACGGCCAGAACGTCCCGCGCCAGAAGCCTACCGCCATCGTCGACAAGAATGGCAATGTTGCCAACGACAAGCTGCCGGAAGGCGGCGTCAGCGCCAGCAGCGGCCACTGACCGTAAGGGCAGGTTCGCGTCAGTTCTTTTCCGGATTGCGGTATTGTTCGTTGACGAGGCCCAACTCCGCCATCAGCCGGCCGACGGCCACATGGAAGTGGTAAAGCCCGGCTGAGAAGAGACCGGTCTTCCTCCATAATTTGATGCCGCGCGGCAGCGATGCAGCGAGCAGGGCAAGCGATTTCCCGAAGGTTTTCACCCGTCCGCCGATGCTTGGATCCCGGCGGTGTTCGAGCATTGTCGAAATCGCCCCGTTTCTAAGGCTACGCGCACGAACCCATGACGCACTAGTGCGCCGCGCCGGCACCGTCTCGGCCACCCACGCCTCCTTGGCCCAGGCGAACGAAAACCCCTTTTCCTTGCCGCGGCTGTAGAAGTCGGCATCGCCGCCACCGATGAAGTTGAAAGCGGGATCGAGGAACGGGCGCGGCATGGCGTCCAGAACCCGGCGCGTCACCAGCACGTTGCCAGAGGAAAAGAGGATCGGCACGGGTCCGGTCGCTTCATAATGGGGCGTAAACACCGGGTGCCGCTTCCATTTCTGTCCGCTCGCATCCTCGAAAACGGGCAGCTGTGGTCCGCCGACCATGTCTGCCTGTGTCGCTTCCTGTGCCGTGATGAGGCAATCGAGCCACTCGGGTGCAGCGATCTCGTCGTCATCGATGATGGCAATGGCACGCAGGTTGGGATAGTTTTCGAGCGCCGTCGCCCAGCCGGCATTGTAGGCGTAACAGTTTCCGCGCTGGTGGGCGACGATGACGATGGAGTCCGAGGGATGTCCGAGGAAGAAATCTTTCGCCGCCGCGGCACCTGCAAGACCTTCATCGTCGTTCTCGATGACGACGGTCGCAAAGGCGACATCAGGCCGTTGGGATACAATTGTTTTCAGTGTTTTGATGACATGTTCCGGCCGACGAAAGGTCGGCAGCACGACGACGAGTTCGATGTCACCGGCGTCCTCCAGCTCGGTCCGGAAATAGACGGAAGTATCCTGGCCGATAGACGTCATCGTGAAACCTGTGCAAGCGGATTGCTGGCAAGCACTAAAGCAAATCTTCCTAAACAGATGCTGAACCGGGAAAACGACTTTTGAATGAATGCTTTAAGCGGTCCTTCACCCCACGCTGCTAAAGAGAGGGCAATGCTCCATCCATGACGTTTGGCAAAATGCATCTGATCCTGGTTTCATCGCTCGTTCCCGTCGACAAACCTGCTTCAGGTTTCGATATCGCCAATCGTGCGGTGCTCGATGGTTTGCTTGCGCTTGGCCACCGGGTCAGTGTCGTCGGCTTCCTTCAGCCAGGACGCAAGCCCGCCCCCGGTTGCGAGATGCATCTGCTCGGCGAACTGGAAGTGACCAATGCCAAGGTCGGCCGCCGGCAGAAGCTGAGCTGGCTTTCAGCCGCCTTTCTCAATCGGACTTCGGTGTCTTCAGCCAAGATGCTGGGCGTGCCGGCCGGCCGGATCCAGTCGATCCTGGACGGTCTTGCGCCCTTCGACGGCGTGGTGCTCAACTCGGTGCAGCTGCCGGCCGCCTTCGCGCAGGTTTTCCGCCCCTATCCCTCGATTTACGTTGCTCACAATGTCGAAGCCGATTCCGCCCTGGAGAACGCCGAGCGCGCCAAGGGTGCGTTCGAGCGGTATCTGTTCCGGCGTGAGGCGTCTTATCTCGAGCGTTACGAACAGCAGCTCGCCCAAAACGCCGTCGCGTTGTGGACCTTTGCCGAGGCGGATCGTCTCGGATTCGGCCGTGCCGTTTCCGACCGGGCGTTCGTGGTGCCGCTGGTTACCAGCTGGGATGCGCCAATTTTGCCGGATGTCGAGCGCCAGCACGACCTCGGCCTGATCGGCACATGGAGCTGGCGGCCGAACCGGATCGGACTGGACTGGTTCCTCGATCAGGTCGTTCCGTATCTGCCGCGGGACATGTCGATCGCGGTCGCCGGCCAACTGGAGGGGACGCCGGCCGTTTCGCATCCCGGCATTCGTTTTGTCGGGCGTGTTCCCGACGCCCGCGCGTTCGTTGCAGCCGGTGCCGTCGTGCCACTGATCAGCCGTGGCGGGACGGGGGTGCAGCTGAAAAGTATCGAGACTTTCGAGCTCGGCATGCCGGCGGTTGCCACGCAGGCTTCTTTGCGCGGCATCGAGACCGTCCCGGCAAATTGTGCGCCGACTGACGATCCTCGCGAGTTTGCCCGTCTGCTGACTGAAAAAGTCGACCGCGCGCGCGACGGCCTCTCGCAGCGCCTGGACGGAGCAGTGTTTCACGAGGCCCAGAAGGCCCGGATGCTGCAGGTGATGCGGGCGGTGTTGCCCCGTTTTTCCGCAAGTGGCTCAACCGCGAAGGAGCGGCCACGATTGACGCTTCGCGACGGAGGTCGGTCATGACCAGATCTGCCGTCGCTGCGAACGCCTCGGTATCGCAGCGCATGATATTGGACATGCCGGTCGTCGATCTCGGCTGGGCGAATGCCTTTGCCTTTGCCAGCGAGGCGGTTTCTCATGGCAATGGTCAGGTCAGCCTTGCCTTCCTCAACGCGAACAATGCCAACCTGATGATGAAGGACGCGGAGTATCGCGATGTGCTGCGCCGTCAGGTTGTGTTCCCCGATGGGCACGGCGTCGATATCGCCTCTTACCTGTTCCATGGCAGCATGTTTCCGGCCAATCTCAACGGCACCGACTTCGTTCCAGCCCTGTTGACCTATATCGAGCGGCCGATGCGGGTCGCAATGATCGGCGCTCGGTCGGACGTGCTGGCGCGCGCGGCCGAGAACTTCCGCAGACACGCCCCTTGGCATGAATTCCTGCCGATTTCGGACGGTTTCTTCGACCGCAGCCGGTCGCGAGACGTACTCGCCGAGGTGCGGGCTTGCAATGCCGATATTCTGCTCGTGGCGATGGGGAGCCCGATGCAGGAGAAATGGGTCGATGCCCATGTCGGCCCACAGGACGCGCGGCTGGTCATCACCGTTGGCGCACTGTTCGATTTCGTGGCCCAGGCGTTTCCACGTGCGCCGAAGCTCTTGCGCAGGCTCCGTCTTGAGTGGCTGTATCGGCTGGCCATCGAGCCGAAACGCATGTGGCGCCGGTATATCCTGGGCAACCCTTTGTTCCTGTTGCATGTATTCCTGCACAAACTAACCGGGCGCGCTCGAAGAAGCGACGGAAACGAGAGCCTCGGAGCGCGAAAATGCTGACCGCACCCTCCATGCGAACCGCCATTGTCACGGCGTCCTACGCCAATGATTTCGAGCGCTGCCGACTGATGTGCGAAAGCATGGATCGTCGCCTGCAGGGTGACTGGATCCACTATCTGCTCGTCGCCGATTTCGACGTGGCGCTCTTCCGGCAGCTCGAAGGATCACGGCGGCAAGTGATCAGCGAGCGCGACCTTCTGCCCTGGTGGCTGCGACCCGTCACCGACCCGCTTTCTGCCGGGCGCCGCAAGATCTGGCTCAGCCCTTTTGGCCTGCCGCTTCGCGGCTGGCATGTGCAGCAGCTTCGGCGTCTCGCGCTAGCTCGCCACATCGAAGAACCGGCGATGTTCGCAGTCGATTCCGACGTCGTCTTCCTGCGCGATTTCGACCCCGCCACGCTCTGGCAGGGGGATCGGTTGACGCTTTATCGCAAGGATGCGGCAATTGATGCGAACATGCGTTCCAACCATCTGGCGTGGCTTGCGCATTCGGATCGGCTCCTGGGCATCGGCCCTTACGCGCTGCCGGCCAACGATTACATCAACACCTTGATCGCCTGGCGCAGCGACATATGCCGCAAGCTGGTCGACCATGTGGAAGCGCTGCACGGCCGCAACTGGGTTCGTGCGGTGACGAGGATGCGTGCCTTTTCCGAATGCACGATTTATGGCCGCTTCGTCGACGAGGTGCTGGGCGGGCAGGGACACAAGCCGTCGCCGGATGCGCTCTGCCATGTGCTCTGGTTCGACGACAGCTATCGGCAGGGCATCGCCGGCCTCAGGGATTTTCTGAGCGATCTGGCGCCGCATCAGATCGGCATCGGCGTACAGTCGTTCGTCGGTCACGATCTGGACGATATCCGCAAAGCGATCGTCGAGCTCGCGGCCTGAAAGGTGCGCGCGTCAGATGACCCGGCTCGCCGGCTTGCTCAGGGCCGTGTAGGTCAGGCCGAAGGATAGCAGATACAAAGCCAGGAAGATCAGGTTGAGCGATGGCGCCCACGCGGCGACATCGGTGGTCGTTCTTAGTAGCAGCGCAAGCAACCCCACTTTCACCACGCCTGCGACCAGCAGGTTCGCCATGCGCCGCACAGTGCGCCCGGTCGCATAAAGCAGTTCCGAGTGATACTCGATCAGATTGCGGAACGACGACACCAGCAGGATCATCGCCACGATCGGTGCTGCTGCCGAGACGTTACGTCCAAGGCCGTTCGGGAAAAGATGGAGATAGCCCGCCATTGCGGCGATGCCGACAAACGAGGCGGCAGCAACGGCAAACTCGATCGACAGGCGAACGGGCCAGCGGGCGATCGCATCGGGCGTGCGCATGATCCGCTGAACGAGCAAAGTGTTGAACGAGCGTACCGGCAGCGCGGTCAGATCGGCAAGCCGCATCAGGATCGCGTAGATACCGGAAACAGCCGGGCCGCCGATCGCCAGTACGGCGATCTTGTCGAACTCCGACTGGATGTAGAAGAGGATTTCGGCACCGGCGACCGAGACCGAATCGGCCCAGCGACGGAAATAGAGCCGGGGTTGCCAGCGGAGACGCACCCTTGGGTAAAAGACCGCGAGCGCAACGACGAGGCTGATGGCGTTGGCCGCCAGATAGAAGTGTGACCAGGCGCCAAGCGACTTGAATTGCAGCAGCGCAAACAGCAGCGCCGCCGCCGTGCGGATTGCCGTGGCGATGACGACAAGCAAGGCGCCGCGGCCGAACCGGCCGAGGCCGTTGAGGACGATGACCGCTGTCTCGAGCCCGCGCCAACAGACGATCTCCGCGGCCATGAAGGCCGCAAAGGTGCCCGCCGACATGTCGCGTGAGAAAAGCGCAAGGAAAGTGCCAATGCAGATCAACGCGATCATCGGCAGGGAAAGCAGCGCGCCGACGAGAAAACCGGCGCTGTAGGTGCCGACCAGCAGCGGCTTGACCGTCGCCACCCGATAGAGCGGGGACATGAAGCCGAAGGCGAGTGCCCGTGAGATCATGATGCCGGCGGCCGACGCCGTGGCAAAGAGCCCGAAGTCGGAAATGGAAAGCGTATTTGCGACGGCGATAAAATAGGCGAGCGACAACAGAAGCCGCCCCGCCGAGCCTCCCGTCATCGAGAGATAGGCGTGAATAAGCGCCCCGTGGCGACGATAAAGCGCTTTGATGCGGTGGAGCACGATCGAACTTCCAGTAGTCTCACCCGTCATAGACGGGAAAGCTTAATAAGGCGTGAGATTGCCCGATTTCGAGGTTGGTCTTTCTACAAAATTAACGATTTGTTTTCCCTGTTTCCTTAGGTTGAGTTCACTATTCGGAATTCGCCATCTCGGCCGCCGCGGGATAAGTCATGTTCAACGTCGACGACGAAAAACGCCTGGTTCCGCGTGCATCGTTGCTCGATATCGCAGCAGGGAGCCCGCGGGTCTCTGCGCGCGTGCAAAAGCCCGACGCCAAAGGTCGCGGATCCTCCGGCTCGTCGCTGCTCGACCGTTTTGTCGAGGCCGATGACGCGGCCGCTCATGCCGCGCCAAGACATGCATCTCGTCCGACACCGCAATCCAAAACAAAGCAACCCAAGACGCAGCAACCCAAGACGCCGGCATTGAGCGGCGCCGCCAGCCGGGGACCGCGCAAGCGCGGCCTTGGCAATACGCGCGGCAAGATTGCACAGTGGTTGGCTGGCCGGGGTGCGGATGACGCGTCCGGTGGTTCGGGTGGAGACGCACCGTTGCCGCCTGGCGATAGGCCGCTCGTCGACATCAAAGCGGTTCTTCGCTCCGTCTGGCAGGTTCGTTTCGTCATTGCCGCAACGACCATACTCGGCGCCATCGCCGGCGTCGCGATCGCCTTGTCGACCCCCAGCATCTACCTGTCAGAGAGCCGGCTCTATATCGATCCGCGCGAAGTGCGCTTGACGGATTCCGATCTTTCCAAACAGTCGCTGGCGACAGAGGGCATCCTTGCGCTTGTCGACAGCCAGCTCGAGGTTCTGCGCTCCCGCACGGTGATGGAGAAAGTTGCGCGCGATCTTGATCTGGAGAACGATGCCGAATTCTCGGGAACCGGTTCAGCGGAAGGTGAAGTCTCGCCGCGCACGCTCCAGAAATTGAGCGACGCCATCCGCGTGTGGCGCGACCCCAAGACCTTCATCGTTATCGTCGAGGCGCAAAGCAGAAGCCCGGAGCGGTCTGCACTCATCGTCAATCGGCTGGTCGAAACATTCCTCGGTGAGGAAACGGCGGCGCAATCGGGCTTTTTCCAGAAGACTACGGCGGCTCTCGATCAGCGCATCGTCGAACTCAAGGCCGAACTCGACACTGCCGAGAAGGCGATTGAGGAATACAAGGCGCGCAACGACATCGTCGGCGCGGGCGGCGAGTTGATTGCCGACAAGCAATTGCTCAGTCTGAGCGACCAGGTCGCCTCTGCGCGCAACCGGATTGCCGAAGCCAAGGCGAAAGCCGAGGTGTCTGGAAGGGTCCGGATCGATGATGTCCTGACCGGCGCTTTTCCCGAGGAGGTCGGTTCGATGGCGCTTGCCGAGCTGCGCAAGCAATATGCGGCGACCAGAGCGCAGCTGAGCTCGCTCGACGCCAGCCTTGGCCCCCGTCATCCGCAGCGCATTGCGGTGGTGCAATCGCTCGAATCGTCGCGCGCCGAAATTGCCAACGAGCTGCGGCGCATCGCCGCCGGCGCTCAGACCGAGCTCGATCGCGCCCAGCGGGCGGAACAGGATCTCGTGCGGCAGTTCGCGGCGCAGAAGGCCCGCCAGATCAATTCGTCCGGCGAAATGGTCGAGCTGCGTGAACTGGAGCGAAACGCCGCCGCGACCCGCGAGATCTATGAATCCTTCCTGAAGCGCGCCAGCGAAACGCGCGAGGAGGAGAAGCTGACGGCAAAGAACATCCGCGTCATTTCCCGGGCGGAGCCTGCCCTGCAGCCCAAAGGGCCGTCTCGCAAGATCATCGTCATTGGCGCAACGCTGGCGGGTCTTTTCGCCGGTATCGGCCTCGGTGTCCTGCTCGGGATCTATCGCAGCCTGAACGGCTTGTTTGTCAGGCCGAAGGGCGGGCCGACGGAAACCGTCGACCCGGAGCCGCCGGAGCCCGGCACGGACCCGGATCCCTTGCCCGGCACACGCAGCCAGCGGGAGGAGCAAGTGCGCGAGATGGACCTGCCGCCGCCGTTCTCGCCGGCGGCGCACCATGCCCAGTCGCTGACCGCCGCCTATCTCGCTTCCCGCGAACTGGTGAAGCAGGAGCCCCCCGGCAAGCGCTCGCCTCGCGGTTTCGAACCCGACGAGGATGTCGGTATCGCCCAGGTTCAGGACGATCTTCGTGCGCTCAGGTCCCGCGTCGAGAGCTACTCTCGCCAGAAAGTCGCGCGTCGCTGAACCTCGGGATTTGCGGGTGTCATCAAGGCGGCCCTTCAGTGATGAGAGGAAATGACGCTGCCTGCACTGTAAACGTGCGTCTGGCGATGCCTGCCCCTTGCATTTATGCGTTTGGGACAGCATAGGGCGCTTTGAGGCAATCGCCTTTCCCGAGGCGAATTAGAGTGTGCCGCGAACAGGAAGCCAGGAGGAATGCCGTGACGACTGTGATTGATGGCAAGCAGGTCGCCGCTTCGGTTATCGAGGCCGTAAAATCCGCGACGCAAGCGCTTGAAGCGGATGCGGGCGTGCGTCCCGGTCTCGCGGTGGTGATCGTCGGCAACGATCCGGCGAGCCATGCCTATGTCTCCTCCAAGAGCAAAATGGCCAAGGAATGCGGCTTCCAGTCAGTCCAGCACACCCTGCCTGAGGACACGAGCCAGGACGATCTGGCGGCCCTCGTTGCCAAGCTCAACGCGGACGCCAGTATTCACGGCATTCTCGTCCAGCTGCCGCTGCCCAAGCCTCTGAATTCCGAACCGATCATCCAGTCGATCCTGCCGGAAAAGGACGTGGACGGTCTGCATGTGGTCAACGCCGGCAAGTTGGCGACCGGCGATCTCGAAGGCGGTCTGGTTTCCTGTACGCCCGCCGGCGCGATGGTATTCGTGCGCCAGACCCACGGAGAGGACCTTTCGGGCCTGAACGCAGTTGTCATCGGCCGCTCGAACCTTTTCGGCAAGCCGATGGCGGCTTTGCTGCTTGCCGCCAACGCGACGGTGACGACGGCGCATTCGCGCACGAAGGATCTGCCGGCGGTCTGCCGCAATGCCGATATTCTGGTCGCGGCTGTCGGTCGCCCGGAGATGGTCAAGGCGGATTGGGTCAAGGCCGGCGCGACCGTCATCGATGTCGGCATCAACCGCGTCTCCGCACCGGAAAAGGGTGAAGGCAAATCCAAGCTCGTCGGCGACGTTGCTTTCGGTGAAGTGGAAAAGGTCGCAGGCGTGATCACGCCGGTACCGGGAGGCGTCGGTCCGATGACCATCGCCATGCTGATGGCAAACACGGTGATTGCCGCCTATCGCAAGGCGGGCCGCAAGCCGCCGCGCTTCTGATCGGCAAAAGCTCGCCCGACCCATGATGCGCCGCTTTCGCGGCGCATTTCATTTTTGCGGGGCTGGACCGGTGGAGGCGCGCACGATCAATTCGGCGCGCCAGAGTTCCTGCTCGGGATGATCGCCGCTCTTCAGGATGCCGGCGATCAGTCGGGTCGCGATGCGCCCACCGGCCGCCCGGAGCGACGAGCGCGTCGTCGTCAGTGGTACGCTGAAGTTTTCCGGCTTCAGCATCGGCAGCACATCGTCATGCGCGATCAACGAGATGTCGCGACCTATCATCAGTCCCGCCTGGTTGATGGCCCTGACGGCACCGAGCGCCAGCACCGTGCTCGAGCATAAGACCGCGGTCGGGGCGTCAGGCTGCTGCAGAAACCTCTGCATGCTCCGGTACCCGTGTTCGTCGGTCATCAGCGAGTGATGGACGAGCGCCTCGTCGAGGTTAAGGCCATGCTCGGCCAGCGCCCGGGCCATGCCTTTCCGGCGGCGAATGGAAAAGCTGAGATAGTCCGGCCCGTTGATCAGCGCGATCCGCTGGTGGCCAAGCTGGATCAGCAGCCGCGTCGCATCGTAAAAAGCGCCGGTATTGTCGATGTCGAGGAACGGATAGTCCCGTGTCTCGCCGATCGAACGTCCATGCACGACAAAGGGAATAGGCAGCGATTTCAGCATGGCGATGCGCGGATCGTTGGCGCGCATGTAGGCAAGGAACAGCGCATCGACATTGCCGCTGGCCGCCAGCCTCTGGAAGGTCGTCTCTTCATCTTCCGGCGCGCTGGGATTGAGCACGAAATGGAAGTCGTGTTTGACCGCTTCCTCGCCAAGCCCCGCCAGGAATTCCCCGAAATGCACGTCGGAATCGATGCCGGCTGCGATCGGCATGACCATGCCGATCGAATAGGCCTTACCGGTGGCAAGCCGCTGGGCCGCCCGGTTTGGCCGATAGCCGGTTTCGCGCACGGCCTGCAGCACGCGCTGGCGGGTCTCCGCATTGACTTCCGGGTAGCCGTTCAGCGCCCGGCTCACTGTCGTCTGCGACAGGCCGAGAAGCTCCGCGAGCTGCTTGAGATTGACCGCCATGGTCAATTTTCCTCCCAAAGCGCTTTGGATATCCCTTTGATTTTTGTGGTTTCATCCAGCGCCCTCAATTTCTGTAGCACTCGTTTTTTATCATACAAAGCAGAATTAGCCGGCTTCGCGCTGCAAAAAGTTGCCGCAAAGCAAAATAATGTCGGATAGGAGACGTTGAATCGAAAGCGCTTGACTCCTGGAGCGTCGCAATGGTTTGTTAGCAAACTCAAAGCGCTTTGAATTTTGCGCATTGATGATCTGCCCGGCGGGATCCGGGTTCATCTTGGGAGGAGAACAACGTGAAGAGATCATTTCTGTTGAGCGTGGCCGCGCTGGCGCTGTTTGCGGGCGCTGCCGGCGCTGCGGATCTGAAGTTCAAGCCTGGCGAAGACAGCAAATTCAACTGGGCGAGCTTCGAGGAATTCAAGAAGGGTCATGACCTCAAGGGCCAGACGCTGACGATCTTCGGCCCCTGGCGCGGCGAGGACGAGGCGCTCTTCAAGAGCGTCTATGCCTATTTCGTCGAGGCGACCGGCGTCGAGATCAAGTATTCGTCCTCTGAAAACTACGAGCAGCAGATCGTCATCGACACTCAGGCCGGCAGCCCGTCCGATATTTCCATTCTGCCGCAACCGGGCCTCATCGGCGACCTCGCGTCCAAGGGCTACCTGACGCCGCTCGGCGATGACACCCAGAAGTGGCTGCTCGACAATTATGCGGCCGGCCAGTCCTGGGTCGACCTTTCGACCTACAAGGGCAAGGACGGTAACGCCGCCCTTTATGCCTTCCCCTACAAGATCGACGTGAAGTCGCTGGTCTGGTATTCGCCGGAGAATTTCGAGGACGCCGGCTACGAAGTGCCGAAAACCATGGAAGAGCTGAAGGCGCTGACCGAGAAGATCGCTGCCGACGGCGGCAAGCCCTGGTGCATCGGCCTCGGCTCGGGTGGCGCCACCGGCTGGCCCGCCACCGACTGGGTGGAAGACATGATGCTGCGCACGCAGCCGGCCGATGTCTATGACAAGTGGGTCAAAAACGAGATCCCGTTCAACGATCCGGCCGTCGTTGGTGCGATCGACGAGTTCGGCTGGTTTGCCAAGAACGACAAGTTCGTCGATGGCGGCGCGGCTGCGGTTGCATCGACCGACTTCCGCGACAGCCCGAAGGGCCTCTTCGCGTCGCCGCCGAAGTGCTACCTGCATCACCAGGCCTCGTTCATCCCGTCCTTCTTCCCTGAAGGCACTGTGATCGGTGAGGATGCCGACTTCTTCTATATGCCGCCTTACGAAAGCAAGAAGGATCTCGGCAATCCGGTTCTGGGCGCCGGCACGCTGGCGATGATCACCAAGGACACGCCGGCCGCGCGCGCCTTCATCGAATTCCTGAAGACGCCGATCGCGCACGAAGTCTGGATGGCGCAGACGAGCTTCCTGACGCCTTACAAGAGCGTCAACGTCGACACCTACGGCAATCCGCCGCTGAAAAAGCAGGGTGAAATCCTGCTGAACGCGACGACGTTCCGCTTCGACGGCTCCGACCTGATGCCCGGCAAGATCGGCGCAGGCGCCTTCTGGACCGGCATGGTCGATTTCGTCGGCGGCAAGTCTGCCACCGACGTGGCCGACAGCGTTCAGAAGGCCTGGGACGCCATCAAGTAAAACCGGACGGCGGGCGGCGACTGCGTCGCCCGCCCAGTCCTCTGGGTCCGTCGAACGTTCGGTGCGGCGGGACCCCAACGAGAACGGCGACAATCGCCATGCCCTGCACGCAAAGTGCATTTGAGGGGAGGGACATGTCATGCAACAGCTCGTCTTTGCAGTAGCAACGATGGTGGCCGGGGTTCTCGGCTGTGCGGCCTATTTCTGGGGAACCAGTTTCCTCCTCGATTTGATCTTCCCGTCGAAGGGACGATCCGGCATCGAGGGGTCGCGCAACCTGCGCATCACCAATGCCATCCGGCCATGGCTGTTTCTTGCCCCGGCGCTGTTCGCCCTGACGATCTACCTCATCTACCCCGTGATCATGTCGGTCTGGTTCAGCGTGCATGACCGCGGCGGCCAGAATTTTGTCGGCGCCAGCAACTACGTCTGGATGCTGAACGACGGCGAATTTCGCCAGTCGATCTTCAACAACTTCCTCTGGCTCCTGGTGGTTCCGGCGCTTGCGACCTTCTTCGGGCTGGTGATCGCCGCTTTGACCGACCGCATCTGGTGGGGCAATATAGCGAAGACCCTGATCTTCATGCCGATGGCGATTTCCTTCGTCGGCGCGGCCGTTATCTGGAAGTTCATCTACGATTATCGTGCCGAAGGCACCGAGCAGATCGGCCTCTTGAACGCCATCGTCGTCGCCTTTGGCGGCGATCCGCAGGCCTGGATCACGCTGCCCTTCTGGAACAACTTTTTCCTGATGGCCATTCTGGTCTGGATCCAGACCGGTTTTGCCATGGTGATCCTCTCGGCAGCACTGCGCGGCATCCCGGAAGAAACGGTCGAGGCCGCCGTGATCGATGGCGCCAACGGCTGGCAGATCTTCTTCAAGATCATGGTGCCGCAGATCTGGGGCACGATCGCCGTGGTCTGGACGACCATCACCATCCTCGTCCTCAAGGTCTTCGACATCGTGCTGGCGATGACCAACGGGCAATGGCAGAGCCAGGTGCTCGCCAATCTCATGTTCGACTGGATGTTCCGTGGCGGCGGCGACTTCGGTCGCGGCGCGGCGATCGCCGTCGTCATTATGGTGCTGGTCATCCCGATCATGGTCTGGAACATCCGCAATGCGGCCAAAGAAATGAAGGGGCACTGAGATGAACCCGGCGACGCGCTCCCCTCTCACCTGGGCCGTACATCTCTCGGTCCTTCTCCTGGTCGCGCTTTGGACGCTGCCGACCGCCGGCCTTTTGATCTCGTCGCTGCGCGACAAGGATCAGCTTGCGGTCTCCGGCTGGTGGACGGCACTGTCGACCTCGACCCAGAACATCGTCGCCCGCGCGCCGGGCGCTGACACGCAGGTCGAGCGCGACGGCAAGTTCGTGATCTCGGGCGACGTGCTCGAAGGCACTGCCGCCGGCGAGGTCTCCGCCTTCGGTTTTTCGAGCCAAAAGCCGACGGCGTTCAAAGCCGGCGAAACGGCCGAGCTGAATGACGGCGAGAAACTGACGGTACAGGCAGATGGCAGCTTCGAGATCGTCTCCGACACCAAGATGGAAGGCTCGCGTGGCCAGCGTATCTTCTTCACCGCCGCCGTCCCGCCGCGCTTCACCTTCGACAATTATGTCGAGGTCCTGAGCGCCGAAGGCATCGGTGCTTCCTTCATCAATTCTCTGACGGTCGCCATTCCCTCGACAATCATCCCGATCCTGATCGCGGCCTTCGCGGCTTACGCGCTCGCATGGATGCCGTTTCCGGGACGCGCGATCCTGATCGCCGTCGTCGTCGGCCTGCTGGTCGTGCCGCTGCAGATGTCGCTGATCCCGCTTCTGAAACTCTATAACGGCGTCGGCGCCTTCTTCGGCGTACCGGCCAAGACCTATGTCGGCATCTGGCTTGCCCATACCGGCTTCGGCCTGCCGCTGGCGATCTATCTGCTGCGCAACTACATGGCCGGCCTGCCGCGCGAGATCATGGAATCCGCGCGCGTCGATGGCGCCAGCGACTTCGACATCTTCGTCAAGATCATCCTGCCGCTGTCGTTTCCGGCACTGGCGTCGTTTGCGATCTTCCAGTTCCTGTGGACCTGGAACGACCTGCTGGTAGCCATCGTCTTCCTCGGCGCCGGCCAGGACGAGCTGGTCCTGACCGGCCGGCTGGTCAATCTTCTCGGTTCTCGCGGCGGCAATTGGGAAATCCTGACTGCGTCGGCCTTCATCACCATCATCGTCCCCCTGATCGTTTTCTTCAGCCTGCAGCGCTACCTCGTGCGTGGTCTGCTGGCGGGATCGGTCAAGGGCGGTTGATCTCACAGGGACTTCTGAACGCAATGAGCATGACTGAAATGAGCGGATCCACATTAGAGGTCGACAAGGACTGGTGGCGCGGCGCGGTGATCTATCAGATCTATCCGCGCTCCTACCAGGACTCCAACGGCGACGGCATCGGCGATCTCAAGGGCATTACCGCCCGGCTGCCGCATGTCGCGTCGCTCGGTGCCGATGCGATATGGATCTCGCCCTTCTTCACCTCGCCGATGAAGGATTTCGGCTATGACGTCTCGAACTATACCGACGTCGACGGCATCTTCGGCAATCTCGCCGATTTCGATAAACTGATCGCCGAGGCGCACCGCCTCGGCATCCGGGTCATGATCGATCTCGTTCTGTCGCATACCTCGGACCAGCACCCCTGGTTCGTCGAAAGCCGCGGCAGCCGGACGAACGCCAAGGCAGACTGGTACGTCTGGGCGGACTCCAAGCCCGATGGAACGCCGCCCAACAACTGGTTGTCGATCTTCGGCGGCTCGGCCTGGGCCTGGGATCCGACGCGGCTGCAATACTACCTGCACAACTTCCTGACCTCGCAGCCTGACCTCAATCTGCACAATCCGGATGTGCAGGAGGCGCTTTTGGCCGTCGAGCGCTTCTGGCTGGAGCGCGGTGTCGATGGCTTCCGCCTCGACACCATCAACTTCTACTTCCACGACAAGCAACTGCGCGACAATCCGGCGCTGGCGCCCGAGCGCCGCAATGCTTCCACCGCGCCCACCGTCAATCCGTACAATTATCAGGAACATCTCTACGACAAGAACCAGCCGGAGAACCTGGCGTTTCTGAAGCGCTTCCGTGCGGTCATGGACGAGTTTCCCGCCATCGCCGCCGTCGGCGAGGTCGGCGACAGCCAGCGCGGCCTTGAGATCGCGGGTGAGTACACCTCGGGCGGCGACAAGATGCACATGTGCTACGCCTTCGAATTTCTGGCGCCAGAAGCGCCGACGCCGGAGCGCGTTGCCGAGGTGTTGCGTGATTTTCACAAGGCGGCACCCGAGGGTTGGGCCTGCTGGGCCTTTTCCAATCACGACGTCGTCCGCCATGTCAGCCGCTGGGGCGATGGCGTGGCCGATCAAGACGCTTACGCCAAGCTGCTCGCCAGTCTGCTGCTGTCGCTGCGCGGTTCCGTTTGCATCTATCAGGGTGAGGAGTTGGCACTTACGGAAGCCGAGCTTGCCTATGAAGACCTGAAGGATCCCTACGGCATTCAGTTCTGGCCCGATTTCAAGGGCCGCGATGGCTGCCGGACGCCGATGGTCTGGGACAGCGCTGCGGTCAACGGTGGCTTCGGCGATGCCAAACCTTGGCTGCCGGTGGCGGCCGAGCATCTGAAGCGGGCAGTCTCCGTGCAGAAGGGCAATGAGGCCTCTGTCATGGAGCACTATCGCCGCTTCCTGCAGTTCCGCAAAGCGCATCCGGCCTTTGCCAAGGGCGAGATCGAGTTTCGCGGCACGGATGGGCCGGTGCTGGCCTTCGTGCGCAGCCACGGCAACGAGAAGCTGTTCTGCGTCTTCAACATGAGCGGCGCGGCTGCTGCGGCCGATCTGCCGAAGGAGCCGGTGGAAGCGCTGGAAGGTCACGGCTTTGCCGCCGCGATCAAGGACAACAAGGTCAATCTTCCGGCCTGGAGCGCATTCTTCGCGCGCCTGGTTTGAGACAGACATAAGAGACGAAGGGGAGGGTGCGATGACAGGTCTGACGCTTAAAGATATCCGCAAGTCCTACGGTGCGGTCGATGTCATTCACGGCATCAATCTCGACATCAAGCAGGGCGAGTTCGTCGTGTTTGTCGGCCCGTCCGGCTGCGGCAAGTCGACTTTGCTGCGCATGATCGCCGGCCTGGAGGAGATCACCGGCGGCGACATGTTCATCGACGGCGAGCGCGTCAACGATGTGCCGCCGTCCAAGCGCGGCATTGCCATGGTATTCCAGTCCTATGCGCTCTATCCGCATATGACCGTCTACGACAACATGGCCTTCGGCATGCGCATTGCCAAGGAGAGCAAAGAGGAGATCGACAGGCGCGTGCGCGCCGCCGCCGATATCCTGCAGCTCACCAAATACCTCGATCGCTTGCCGAAGGCGCTTTCCGGCGGCCAGCGCCAGCGCGTGGCGATCGGTCGGGCGATCTGCCGCGATCCCAAGGTCTTCCTGTTCGACGAGCCGTTGTCGAACCTCGACGCTGCACTGCGCGTCGCCACCCGCATCGAAATCGCCAGGCTCAACGAGCAGATGGCCGACACGACGATGATCTACGTCACCCACGACCAGGTAGAGGCTATGACGCTCGCCGATCGTATCGTCGTGCTGTCGGCGGGGCATATCGAGCAGGTCGGCCCGCCGCTCGAGCTTTACGAACGCCCGGCGAACCTGTTCGTCGCTCGTTTCATCGGCTCACCGGCGATGAACGTCATTCCCGCGACGATCACCGCCACCGGCCCGCAGACGACGGTGAAGCTTGCCGGCGGCAAGTCGGTGACGCTCGATATCGCCACCAACGCTTCCGAGAACGGCAAGAACGCGAGCTTCGGCGTGCGTCCGGAAGACCTGCAGACGGCGAGCGGCGAGGACTTCCTTTTCGAAGGCACGGTGGCCATCGTCGAGGCGCTCGGCGAGGTGACGCTGCTCTACATTGAAGGGCTGGTCGAGAAGGAGCCGATCATCGCCAAGATCCCCGGCATTCTGCCGGTGCATCGCGGCGAGAAAGTCCGGTTCACCGCCGACAAGACCAAGCTGCATCTGTTCGACGACGGTGGCAAGAGCTACCGCGCCTGAGAAAAGGCACCGCCGCTTGCCTCATCGACCCGTCCGATTTTCGGACGGGTTTTTCTGTGCCAGGGCTCTCAATCTACCCTCTGTTAAATTTCTTCCTCTAGCCTGATGGACAGGGGATATTAAGAGGCCTGTTGAATGACGACCGCGGCACCGATGATGCAGCAGCACTTCCTGAACAGGGAAGAATCTTTCATGTACGATCGCGAAACGACGTTCCCGATGGAGGACACGCGGAACGAGGCGCGGATCGAATATACGGAAAAAGGCATGACGCAGCTGAGCTCCCGCCGCTGCGAAATCATCAAGCTGTCGAAAAGCGGTGCCGTCCTTGGCATCCTGACGAAGTACCAGCTGCCGCAGAATTTCTACCTCGACATTCCAAGCGCCCGCATCCAGATGGTCGGCTGCCTGCTCAAGCGCGTGCACGCCAACAACATCGTCGAAGCGCGCTTCCTGCGACTGCTAACCGACCGCGATCTCAATCGCATTTTCGTCTACAGCACGCATCCGAACCACCGGAACCGCACGCTCGACATCTATCGCTGAGCGGCGGAAATCCGTATGGCGCGCCGGCCCAAACCAAGCGGGCTGGCGGTTGATGCATCGTTGCGGGACGGGCAGTCATCACCTGGTGGCGGCCGCATGCACTTGACTTCGTGCTTCAGTTTGGAACTGTTTTCGTCTTCACCGGAAGCGAGGCAATCCATCGATGGCGCCACCCTACCGTCTTTCCTGCCATTGCGGCGACATCGCCATTGAAGTCGATGCGGAGCTTTCGGGGCTGATCGAGTGCAATTGCTCGACTTGCCGGCGCACCGGTTTCCTTCACTGGAAGGTCGATGCCGGCGAGATCCGGCTGATCACGGAGAAACGGCGCCTCTCTACCTATGTCTGGCGCGGTGTGACCGAGGGGCATCATTTCTGCCCCACCTGCAGCGTCGCCATCATGCGCAGCGGCTATCCGAACGATCGCGTCTCGCTCAATGCGCGCTGCATCGAGGATATCGACATCTTCACCCTCGACGCCCAGGTCTATGACGGTCGAAACGGCATGCATCAGGGACCACTGAAGTGACGCGCGCCTTCGCGCGCCGGCGCACTGCCGACGGCGATTGTCGGCAGTGAGGGCTCGGTGGAAGTGAACGCCTCGGCGGTGCCGCCGAGGCTCCGTTCAGTTGAACAGCACACTTGCACCGTGGTCGGCTGAGCCGGCAATGGCCCGGAACGGCGCGAACAGTTCGCGCCCCATGCCGAATTCGTTGTCGGAGAGATCGGCATGGGCGGGAATGCGCGTCTTCAGCGCGATATCCTCGACCAGCACCTCGATCGTGCCGGTGACGGCATCGATGCGCACGATGTCGCCTTCCTGGATGCGGGCGATCGGCCCGCCGTCCTTGGCCTCCGGCGTCACGTGGATGGCGGCTGGCACCTTGCCCGAGGCGCCCGACATGCGGCCGTCGGTAAGGATCGCCACGCGCTGGCCGCGATCCTGCAGGATGCCGAGCACGGTCGTCAGCTTGTGCAGCTCCGGCATGCCGTTCGCCTTCGGGCCCTGGAAGCGCACCACGGCGACGAAATCGCCTTCGAGCTTGCCGGCCTTGAAGGCGGCGTTCAATTCGCCCTGGTCGTGGAAGATCTTCGCCGGCGCCTCGATGACGTGGCGGTCCGGCTTGACGGCGGAGATCTTGATGACCGCCTTGCCGAGATTGCCGGTCAGCATCTTCAGGCCGCCCGAATGCTGGAACGGGTGGTCGATGGTGGAAAGGACCTTCGGGTCACCGCTTTCGGCTGGTGTCGGCACGCGCTCGACGCCGCCATCCGCGCCAAGCCGGACGTCGATCTTGTAGGCGTCGAGGCCCTGGCCAACGACGGTGCGCACGTCGTCATGCAGCAGGCCGCCGCGAAGCAGCTGGCTGATCAGGAAGCCCATGCCGCCGGCCGCATGGAAGTGGTTCACGTCGGCAAGGCCGTTCGGGTAGACGCGCGCAAGCAGCGGCACGATGTCCGAAAGCTCAGAAATATCCTGCCAGGTCAAAAGGATGCCGGCCGCACGGGCCATGGCGACGAGGTGCATGGTGTGGTTGGTGGAGCCGCCCGTCGCATGCAGGCCGACGACGCCGTTGACGATCGAACGCTCGTCGATCATTTCGCCGGCCGGCGTAAACTCGTTGCCCATGGCGGTGATCGCCAGCGCCCGCTTCGTCGCTTCCTTCGTCAGCGCGTCGCGCAGCGGCGTGCCGGGATTGATGAAGGAGGCGCCGGGCAGGTGGAAGCCCATGATCTCCATCAGCATCTGGTTGGAATTGGCCGTGCCGTAGAAGGTGCAGGTGCCCGGGCCGTGATAGGATTTGGACTCCGCTTCGAGCAACTCCTCGCGGCCGACCTTGCCTTCGGCAAAGAGCTGCCGCACGCGCGCCTTCTCGTCGTTCGGCAGGCCCGTCGTCATCGGTCCGGCCGGAACGAACACGGCCGGCAGATGGCCGAAGGTCAGGGCGGCGATGACGAGGCCCGGCACGATCTTGTCGCAGACGCCGAGATAGACGGTGGAATCGAACATGTTGTGCGACAGGCCGACACCGGCGGCCATGGCGATCAGGTCGCGGGAAAACAGTGACAGTTCCATGCCCGGCTGGCCCTGGGTGACACCGTCGCACATGGCCGGTACGCCGCCGGCAACCTGGGCAACCCCGCCCGCCTCGCGCGCCGCCTCGCGGATCATCGCTGGATAGGTCTCGAACGGCTGATGGGCCGAAAGCATGTCGTTATAGGAGGTGATGATGCCGAGGTTGGGGACGCGGTCGCCCGCGAGCGCCACCTTCTCGGCGGGGGAACAGACGGCAAACCCGTGGGCGAGGTTGCCACAGCCGAGAACGCTCCGATGCGGTCCGCTGGAGGCGGCGCGGCGCACGCGATCGAGATAGGGCTCTCGGTGCGGCTTTGAACGCTCGACGATGCGGGCGGTGATTGCGGCAATGCGGGAATCGGCGGACATGGCAAATCCTGTTCCGGAGCGCTCACGCTCCTCATCTTCATCCTGTCATCGATCCGGAGCGTTGCCTGCCTGGGAGAACGTGCAGGCCACGCCCCGGTATGAACTCTTTCAACACCTTCGCATTCCGGTGGGGCGCCACCGGTTGAAAGTGTCCTGATCAACCGGTGATCCGGCCGTTATGGCGCCCAGTATATCTGCAGCGGCGAGGCTGCACGGCGCAGCATGGTGCGGATCGGCATCTCGGCCTCGTCGCCGGGGCCTTCCGCCTTGGCAAGCACCACCTTCTTGCCTTCGCCCTCGATGTGCAGGATCAACAACCTGGCGTCGTGAAGGCTGGAGAAGGTGAACGTCAGGCGCGGCTCGCCGGCGCCTTCTGCTTCCATGGTGATGACGCCGCGTGGCGTCGTCGCGTCGATCGCCCTTGAAAGTTGCGTGCCGCCTGGGAAGAACGACGCGGTGTGGCCATCCGTTCCCATGCCGAGCACGACGACGTCGAAGGGCGCGCCGATCTTTGCCGTATCGTTGCTTGCGAGCACGGCCGCATCTTCCGCCGAAGCGGCTGCGTGGTAAAGCGGCAGGAAATGCGCTTTCGCCGCAGGGCCCTGCAGCAGGTTGGCCGTCACCAGCGCGTGGTTGGAGCGATCGCTTTCCGGCGGAACGAAGCGTTCGTCCACCAGCGTGACCGTGACCTTGTCCCAGGCGATGTCCTTCTTGGCGAGCGCCTGGAAGAAGGCCTTCGGGGTAGACCCGCCGGAAACGGCAATGCTGGCGGTTCCGCGCGCGGCAATACCGGATGCAAGAGCCGCGCTAACGGTGTTCGCCAACCCTTCAGCGAGGACAGCGCCAGTGTCGAATGTGTGAAGCGTCGTGCTCATTTCTAACCTATATCGCATCGTGCCAAGTGCGGCCGTCGCGCTCGATCAGCGCGATCGACTGGCTCGGACCCCAGGTGCCGGCGGTATAACCCTGCACCTGCTGTCCGGTTTCTTCCCAGGCCTTCAGGATCGGATCGACCCACTTCCATGCCGCCTCGACCTCGTCACGGCGCACGAACAGCGTCTGGTTGTTGCGCACGACGTCGAACAGCAGCCGCTCGTAGGCATCCGCATTGCGCACGTCGAAGGCCTCGGCAAAGCTCATGTCGAGCGAGACGTTGCGAAGACGCATGCCGCCCGGGCCCGGATCCTTGATCATCAGCGACTGCTTGACGCCTTCGTTCGGCTGCAGGCGGATGACCAGCTGGTTGGCGGAAATGCGACCGGCACTGTTGTCGAAGATCGAGTGCGGGATCTGCTTGAAGGTGATGACGATTTCCGACATGCGACCGGCAAGCCGCTTGCCGGTGCGGATGTAGAACGGCACGCCGGCCCAACGCCAGTTGCTGACCTCGGCCTTGATCGCGACGAAGGTTTCTGTGTTGGAAACGCCGCCTTCGAGCTCTTCGAGGTACCCTTTGACCGGGCCGCCGGCGGAGGCGCCTGCACGGTACTGACCGCGCACGGTCACCTGCTCGACATTGGAGGCGTTGACCGGCTTCAGCGCGCGCAGAACTTTGAGCTTTTCGTCGCGCACGGCTTCCGCGTCCATCGATGTCGGCGCTTCCATGGCAACGAAGCAGACGAGCTGCAGGATATGGTTCTGGACCATGTCGCGCAGCGCGCCGGCCTTGTCGTAGTAGCCAGCCCGATTTTCAAGGCCGACCGCTTCCGAAACGGTGATCTGCACGTGGTCGATATGGGCGGAGTTCCACAGCGGCTCGTAGAGCGCGTTGGCGAAACGCAGCGCCATCAGGTTCTGCACCGTCTCCTTGCCGAGATAGTGGTCGATGCGAAAAATCTGCTCTTCGCGGAAGACCTTGCCGATCGTGTCGTTGAGCTCGGTCGCAGACGCCAGGTCTCGCCCGATCGGCTTTTCAACGACGATGCGGGTTGTCTTGGTGATCAGCTTGTGGTCGCGGATCTTTTCGGAGATATCGCCGAAGATCGCGGGCCCGACGGCGAGGTAAAAGGCGCGGATGCGCTCCTTGCCCTCTTCCAGGATCTTCTTCAGCTGATCCCAGCCCTGGTCCGACTTGGCGTCGACCGAGACGTAGAAGAGACGGGCGGTGAATTTCGCCACTTCCTCTTCATTGTATTCGGCCGGCTTCAGATGTTCCTTCAGCGCATCGGCGGCAAATTTGCGATATTCCTCATGCGTCAACGCGGCGCGCGAGGCGCCGATGACGCGGGTCGGCTCAGTGATCTGGCCTTCCATCTGGCGGTGGTAGAGCGCTGGCAGCAGCTTGCGCTCGGCGAGATCGCCGGTGCCCCCGAACACGACGTAGTCAAACGGTTCGACGGGAATGATCTGGCTGCTCATAGGATAATCTCGATCTTGTTCAGGTCAGGGACACATATAATCTAATCGATTTAAAGGCGCTAGGGTGCGACGCAATAAAATGGCCTTCAATGCTCGTTCTAATGCATGTCGCCCGAAAGTGTCCTGCGGTTTCGGGGCCACGACATGCATAAAAGCAAAAGCCTAAGGCACGTGCGTGACGCTATTTTCACGCAACGCGCCTTAGAGCTTGTCGCGAAGCGCGTACCAGCTGAGCGCGAGGAACAGAAGCGGCGACCGGAAGCGTGACCCGCCGGGAAAAGCCGGTATTTTCAAGGCTTTCAACAGGTCGAGTTCCGTCTCTTTGCCAAGCGCCAGGTCAGCGTAGAGCTTGCCGCAATAGTTGGAAAGCATGACGCCGTGGCCGGAATAACCGCCGATCGAGGTGACGCCCGGCATGACCTCGCGACAGAAGGGCGTGCGTGGCATGGTGATGCCGACGGAGCCGCCCCAGCCATGGGTGATCTTGATGTTGCCGAGTTCCGGATAGATCTCGCTGATCTGTCGGCGGATATGGGTGGAAATGTCGCGTGGGTTGTCGGCGGTGTAGGCTTCGCGCCCGCCGAACAACAACCGTCCGTCTTTCGATTTGCGGAAATAGCGCACGACGAAGCGCGAATCGTCGACCGATTCGCCGCCGGGCAGCACATTCGGATGAGCGGAAAGAACCTCGGTCGCGCCGATGAAGGAGCGGATCGGCATCACATGGCTGGCGCTGACGGGCTCGAGATTGCCGATATAGGCGTTGCAGGCGACAAGCACCCGGTCTGCGGTGATCGTGCCGCGATCGGTGGTGATGACAACGGCTGATCCCTTGCGTTCGATCTTCTGAGCCTTCGTCCGCTCGAACAGGTTGGCGCCGGCAAACCCTGCCTGCTTTGCGAGCCCCACCAGCAGCTTCATCGGATGGATATGCCCGGTGCCAGCGTCGCGGATCCCGAAGTGATAACGGGATGATCCGAGGCGACTTGCCGTCTCCTCCCGTTCCATGAACGAGAGATGCGGATAACCAAAACGTGTCGCCATCGCCTCGACGTGGTCGCGGTAGTCCTTCTCCAGGCTCTTCTTGTGACCGACCGAGAGCTGCCCCGGCATGAACTCGATGTCGATTGCATGTTCGGCGGCAAAGTCGAGCACGTGCCGCTTGGCGTTCTCGGCCATGTCGAAGAGCGCCTGCGCCTGTTCATGGCCAAGCGTTTCCTCGGTTTCGTCAGCCCAGGCGCGCTGGCCGGTGCCGAACTGGCCGCCATTGCGCCCCGACGCGCCGTCGCCGAAGCGGCAGGCGTCGATGAGGGTGACATCGACGCCCTGCCTGGCAAGATTGTAGGCCGCCTGAAGCCCGGTGTAGCCGCCGCCGATGACGGCGATATCGGCCTTGCGCGTTCCCGGCATCTGCGGGAATTCCGGTCGATCCGGAACGGTTGCCTCATACCAGGAGTAACCGGGCGAGATCGGGCTTTGCCAAGGCATCGGACAGCCTTTCAGGTCAGACGTTCAGCAGCAGGAACTCGCGTTCCCACGGGCTGATGACCTGCATGAAGGTTTCGAACTCGCCACGTTTCACGCCGGCATAGATGGCGATGAATTCGGGGCTCAGCACCTCGGCAAGCGAGGGCGCCGATTCCAGCAGCGAAACGGCCTCGAGCAGCCCGCGCGGCAGATCGATTTCGCCTTCGTTGGCGGTGTCTTCCGTCGGTGCCGAGGGCTCGCGACCCTCGATGATGCCCAGATAGCCGCAGGCAAGCGAGGCGGCGAGCGCCAGATAGGGGTTGGCATCCGAACTCGGCAGCCGGTTCTCGATCCGCCGCGCAACCGGTTCGGACACCGGAATGCGGAAGGCGGTCGTGCGGTTGTCGTAACCCCAGGCGGTGTTCACCGGAGCCGACATGTCGGGCGTAAGCCGGCGGAAGGAGTTCACATAAGGTGCCATCATCACCAGCGTGCGCGGCACATAGTGCTGCATGCCGCCGATGAAATTGAAGAACTCCTTGGAGGCCGAACCATCCGGATTGGAAAACAGGTTGCGGCCGGTGTTGATCTCGATCACCGACTGGTGAATGTGCATGGCCGAACCCGGCTGGCCCTGCATCGGCTTGGCCATGAAGGTCGCGTAGATACCGTGCTTCAGCGCCGCCTCGCGGATGGTGCGCTTGAACAGGAACACCTGGTCGGCAAGCTCGATCGGATCGCCGTGGCGAAGGTTGATCTCGAGCTGCGCGGGACCTTCCTCGTGGATCAGCGTGTCGATCTCCAGGCCCTGCTTCTCCGAGAAGTGATAGATGTCGTCGATCAGTTCGTCGAACTCGTTGATGCCGGCGATCGAGTAGCCCTGGCCGCCGAGGATCGAGCGGCCGGAGCGGCCTTTCGGCGGATGCAGCGGATAGTCGGGATCGTCATTGGTGGCGACGAGGTAGAACTCGATCTCGGGGGCGACGACCGGCTTCCAGCCCTTCTGGCGGTAGAGATCGACCACGCGCTTCAGGACGTTGCGCGGCGTGTAGCTGATCTGCTCACCTTCGGAGCCGACGATGTCGCAGATCACCTGCGCTGTCGGATCGGTTTCCCAAGGCACCACCGAAAGCGTCGAAAGGTCGGGCACGAGCTTGATGTCGCTGTCGCGCGAATCGTAGCGGAACTGTCCGGTCTCGTCGGGATATTCGCCTGATATCGTGTGGCGGTAGACGGCTGATGGCAGCGCCAGCGAGGTGTTGGATGTGAACTTGGAAGTCGGCATCATCTTGCCGCGGGGAACGCCGGCAAGGTCGGGCGTGATGCATTCGATGTCTTCGATCCCGCGGATCTTCAGCCAGTCCGTTGCTTCCTTCCAGGTCTTGACGCCTCGGAGGGAATGCAGGGCGGCGGGTATTTTCGAGGTCTTGCTGATTTTCGTTGATTGTTGGGCAGCACTTCTCTTGGAGGGCATAAATCACCGGTTTTGGCTTCGGATGGCGCATCATAACCGGAGATTGGCAATTGGCTAGAGCGGGACGATTGACTTTCGCCTCCTTCACCGGAAAGGAATGCGCTGAAGAGCTCAAAGGTGTTTCGTGGCGGAAAAAAGGGATGTGGTGATCATTGGCGCAGGTGCCGCCGGCATGATGTGCGCCATCGAAGCCGGCAAGCGCGGCCGGCGCGTGCTCGTCATCGACCACGCCAAGGCGCCAGGCGAAAAGATCCGCATCTCCGGCGGCGGCCGCTGCAACTTCACCAACATTCATGCCGGGCCGAAGAACTTCCTGTCGGCCAATCCGCATTTCTGCAAATCTGCGCTCGCGCGCTACGGTGCACGCGATTTCCTGGCGCTTGTCGAAAAGCACGGCATCGCCTGGCACGAAAAGACGCTTGGACAATTGTTCTGCGACCACTCGGCCAAGGACATTATCAGGATGTTGCTCACCGAGATGCGCGAGGTCGGCGCCGAGCTCCGGCTGGAGACGACGATCGAGAGCGTCGAGCGCCATGGCGGCGGTTTTCGGGTGGTGACGGGCGACGGCGCAATTGACGCTCCGTCCGTGGTGGTCGCCAGCGGCGGCAAGTCCATCCCGAAGATGGGCGCGACCGGGCTTGCCTATAAGATTGCCGAGCAGTTCGGATTGGCGCTGGTGGAGACCCGTCCCGGCCTTGTGCCGCTGACGCTCGACCCGGTGCAGCTCGAAACCATCGGCGAACTGGCGGGCGTCGCCGCCGACGCCGAGGCGCGCTCCGGCAAGACGGCTTTCCGCGAGGCGGTGCTCATCACCCATCGGGGCCTCAGCGGCCCGGCTATCCTGCAGATATCGTCCTATTGGCGCGAGGGGCAGGATATCGTTCTGAGGCTGATGCCCGATATCGATATCGCCTCGATCCTGAAAGGCTCGCGCCGCAGCAACGGCAAGCAGGCGGTTCAGACGGCGCTTGCCGACATCCTGCCGCGTCGATTGGCGCAGTTCTTTGCTGACACCGCCAAGCTGACGGGCAAGCAACTCGCCGACCTCTCCGACAAGACCATCGATGCGCTGTCGGCCTCGATCCAGGCCTGGACGATCAAGCCTGCCGGTTCCGAAGGCTATCGCACGGCCGAGGTGACGCTCGGCGGCGTCGATACCAGCGGTCTCGATTCAAAGACGATGCAGGCGAAGTCAGTTCCCGGCCTCTATTTCGTCGGCGAATGCGTCGATGTGACCGGTTGGCTCGGCGGCTACAATTTTCAATGGGCCTGGGCTTCGGGTTTTGCGGCCGGCCAGGAGGCCTGATCCCCGCTTTTGTGGCGCGCCGCTTCAGCCATTGTTAACGGATATGTCTGAACCTCTTTGAATGTCGGCACAGCCGGCGGTTGGCGAGATAGAACTGTTCCGCAAACGGAAATCACACTGTTTCCATTTTTAGGGCTTTTCTCCGCCACAGCATGGCTGCAATATGATGACGACTGGCAAGCCGGTTTATCCGGGCCGAACGTTGCCGGTCAGTGAGAAGGACAGGATGTCATGAACCAGCCACGCCGTCGTCCCCGCGCCATCGCGATCGCTCGCACCGACGAGAGCCGCGCCCAGAGAGTGATGCTCACCCGCATCGCTCTGCTCGCCTTCTTTGCCGTCGCTGCCTTCGCAACGCTTCCGGCCCTTTGGCATTGACGCCGCCGGTCGGCCGCCTGACGGCCGAGTCTCTGGCGCGCCTTGAGCGCGCGAGCGCCTTCGGAAATTCGTTGGCGAGTGTTGCGCGCTTATACAATTTTTAATCGTTCAAAATGATTATTGCGACGAAGTGAGTTCCGTCAGGACTTCGCTACCGGGGAGGTGGCGTAGTCCCGCAATGATTGCTGACGGACTGGCGGTGTGCGCCGCATGATTTTCCAGAAAAACATCAGCCTGTTTGCGCATCGGGTGGCTCTCGATCGTTTCGTCCTTTTCGCGGTGACGTGAAAGGCGAGACATGCTTCGAGCCGCCGGGGGAGGCGAATGCGAGCTGCGAGCCAAGGTGTTTTGCATGTTCATCGATAGAATTCTTGCCCGTTTCAAGATCCAGACGAAGGTCCTTTTCTTCATTCTGCCTTTCGTCGTCAGCATCTGTGCCGTCGGCATTACCGGCCTTTATGCGTCCGGCCTGCTTCAGGGCCGGATGGAGATTTCAAACAGTGTTCTGCAGACGCTGAGCGGGTTCAAGGACGTCTATGCGGGGATGAACAATTTCCTGCACTCGACCACCGAAGAAACGCGCGATGCCTTGCAGGGCAAGATTTCCGCGCAGAAGGAAATCCTTGCCGACACCGCCGCGCAGGTGGCCGGCCAGAACGGCCAGGACGAATTGACGGCCGCGATCGCCGCAACCAACGACATCGAAGCCCGCATCGACGGGCTGTGGAAGCTGCATGTCGGCGAGCAGGAAATGCGCGCCGCGATGATGGCGAACCTCGATGCCCTGCTGGTCGAGCGCGCCAAGATCAACGATGAATCGAACCGGCTGCAATATGCCGTGCGCAAGAACGAGAACGCCGCCAAGACCATGCTGCGCGAAGCCGAAAAGCTGATGCGCGCCAGCCGCTTCTTCAATGAGTTCGGCACCGAAGTCAGCAAGGCGACTACGATCGAGGACAAGCTCAAGGCGGTCAAGGAACGGTTCCCTATGATCGGTCGCACCGAGCGCGACATCTTCCGGCTGCTGCCGAAGGACGAGAAGTCGCTGACCGAGACGATCACCTCCGCATCGAGCGAGATCGGCGCACTTCTGAAGGCGCCCGCCGGTCCGGAAACGCTTGCCGGCATCTCGAAATACGTCGACCGCTTCCGCACTGCGAGCTTCCGTCTTGAAGCCGCGTCGGTCGGCAAGATGCGCGATGCGACACGGATCTTCGCCGAGCTTGACCAGTTGATCGTCAGCACAGAATCCGTTCTGACAGCCACACGCCGGCTTTCAAGCTCGATCACCGATATCCAGATCTCCGCGGCGACCTTCATGGGCACGACGACGGAAAGCAACCGACAGAAGCTGCTCGACAAGTTCCTGGCGGTTCAGCAGAACATGGCGACCCTGCGTGGTGTCGCCAGCGAAGGCGCGTCTTTCGACGCGATTGCCGATACGCTGATGCCGATCATCACGGTGATGAAGAAGGACGCGGCATCGCTGGTCGAAATCACCGTGAAGCGGACGGCCGATTTCGATGCTGCCGGCCAGTCGATCAACCAGATCTGGAGCGATCTGACCGGTTTTGCCGAACAGCAGAAGGTTGCCGCAGGCACCGAGCGCCAGGAAGCAAACCAGATCTCCGTTGCCGCAACCGTTGCAGGCGTCGTCATTGCGCTGCTTGCCGGCATTGCCTTGACGCTGACGCTGAAGAAGCCGATCGGCCAGATCACTGCCGCCATGCGTCGCCTGGCGGACGGTCGCCTGGATACGTCGATTGACGGCGATGCCCGTCAGGACGAGATCGGCGACATGGCTCGCGCCCTCGGCGTCTTCAAGGAAAATGCGCTCTCGAAGGTGCGCATCGAGGCCGAAAGCGAAGAACAGCGCGCCCGCGCCGAAGTTGAGCGGACCCGCAACGATGCCGAAAAGCGCGAACTCGACCGTCAGATCGACCTTGCCGTCAGCGAACTGGCCGCCGGCCTTGGCCGTCTGGCACAGGGCGACCTGTCGCGCCAGATCGACGTCCCGTTCCATGGCCGTCTCGAGCAGTTGCGCACCGACTTCAACGGCTCGCTGATCCGCCTGCAGGACACGTTGGCGCAGATCCGCGGCAATGCACAGGCGATCCAGCAGAGTGGCGCCGACATGCACCACGCTGCCGATTCGCTGTCGAAGCGGACGGAAGCCCAAGCTGCCTCGCTCGAAGAGACGGCGGCTGCGGTCGACCAGATCACCGTGACGGTTCGCTCTTCCGCAGAGCGTGCGAACGAAGCCAACGTTGCCGTGACGCAGACCAAGAAGAGCGCCGACAGCTCGGCAACCGTCGTCACCAATGCGATCGCCGCCATGGGCCGCATCGAAGAGGCGTCACGCCAGATCGAGCAGATCATCGAGGTCATCGACGACATCGCCTTCCAGACCAACCTCCTGGCACTAAACGCGGGCATCGAGGCAGCGCGCGCTGGCGAAGCCGGCAAGGGCTTCGCGGTGGTGGCGCAGGAAGTGCGCGAACTGGCGCAACGCTCGGCCGAGGCGGCCCGCGAAATCAAGGGCCTCATTAACAAATCGACCGACGAGGTCAATTCCGGTTCGCTGCTGGTCAAGGAGACCGGCGCGGTGCTGGCCTCGATCAGCGCCCAGATCGTCACCGTCAGCCAGCATGTCGAAATGATCGCGACCGCGAGCCGCGACCAGGCGGTGGCGCTCAACGAGGTCAACGGATCGGTCAATCAGATGGACCAGATGACCCAGCAGAACGCCTCTATGGTCGAAGAGGCAACGGCAACGAGCCTGGCGCTATCCAACCAGGCCGACACGCTGATGATGCTGGTCGAGCAGTTCCGGCTGGAGCCGGAAACAGCCGATATCCACGCTTACCGCGCGGCCTGATCGCTCAGCACCGCAACGGCTTTGTCATCCTAGCACTGCACCGCGCAACACACCGGTTGCGCGGTGCATTTCGTTTGAACAGTCTCCTCGGTGCGTTCAACCTTTCTGCTAGCCGCAAACGCGGCCATGCAGCTGCGAAGCATCCTCCGCAACAAGCCGGGCGGCTTTGGGTCGAAATGTTCGTCCCATCGGCGGCTCTTCATCGTCATATCGGCCAGATAGGCCATTGCCAGTGTGTCCATGGTGATGCTCCTCATCGAGTGGCATCCTCTCTTTTATGCAGCAAAAGCTGTTTTACATACGCAAGATATCGGCCTATGTTTTTCATCTATGAAAGACATGGATTGGGATATCTATCGCTGTTTCATGAGCGTGGCGCGGACCGGCGGCCTGACCGGTGCCGCGCAGGCACTGGGCTTCAGCCCGGCAACCGTCGGCCGGCGCATGCTCGAGATCGAGGAGCGTACCGGGCGCAGCCTGTTCGTGCGCAGCCAGACCGGCTATCAGCTGACCGGCGACGGGCAATTGCTGTTCGAACAGCTTGAGGAGATGGAGACTGCCGCCCGCCGCGTAGAGAGCTGGCGACGGGAAGGTGAGGGGGCGGTCGTTCGCATTACCGCGGGAACCTGGGTATCCTGGCTGCTTGCCGAAAATTTTCCGGCGCTCTGTACCGAGCGTGACGGTTTCAGCCTGGCGATCAATGTTGGAGAGACGCGCGCAAACCTTGCCTATCGCGAGAGCGATATCGGCATCCGCGCCTTCGAGCCGGAGGAAAGCTATCTGGCCGCCCGCCCGGTGGGCGACGTCGCCTACGCGGCCTATCGGCAGAAGAATGCATTGCCGGCGTCGAATGGCCGATGGGTCGCCGTCGGCGAGGAGGACGCGATCTCGTCCTATCTGCGTTGGCCGCATGAGCACGCGACCGGTCGCATTGTGGCGACGGTGACGCGGCCTCGCTCCCTGCTCGACCTTGCGCGCGCGGGTGCCGGCTGCGCAGTGCTGCCCTGTTTCGTCGGCGACCTCGATCCGCTGCTGGAGCGGACGGGCGAGGAGATCCCAGCGCTTCGGCATCGTCAGTGGATCGTCATGAACAACGAGGATCGCCACCGCCAGGAGATCCGCACCGTCGTCGATCGAATGACAAAGCTGCTGAAAAGTCACGCCGACATCTTCGCCGGGAAACGCCCGCGCCGCAGTTGACGCGGTCAGCGCATCAACAGGCTGACGAGCGCTGCCTGCGAGTTCACTTCGGTCTTGGTATAGATGCTCTTCAGCTGCGTGCGGATGGTCTCGTAGCTGACGCCATTGGCCTGGGCCATCTCGCGGAGCGACAGGCCGGCCGCGAGGCCCGACGCGATGCGAACTTCCGCGGGCGTCAGACCGTGAATGTCCCTGAGATGCTCCCTTCGTTCCGCAGGCAGAAGCGATGTCGCCGGCTCGATCAGAACCGCGACTGTTGGTCCGCTCAGAAGTTCAACGAAGATATCGGAGCGCAGTCGCACCAGTGTGATGCGATAGGCCGCGCCATCTGTGGCCCTGACGAGGGAGACATGCGGCTCCGCATGCGTATTGACCCGCAAGGACAACAATTCGAGAGCGGCTGCCGATCCCGCGCTCGGCAGCGTCACACGCCCACCGGGCGAAATCCGAAGAGGTGCATTGTTGGAGATCATCCGCTCGGCGCTCTCGTTCATAGAGCGGATCCGGAGATTTTCGGTGACATAGATCACGCCGACGCCGACGCTATCGAGCAAATCCCGGCCCTCGCCATGCCCTGATGCCATCATGTCGCGCTTGCGCAGGAGGTCGAAGGCCCGTTTCAAATGCGGCGCCAGGTACGTATATTGCTCAGCGGCCCGCTGGTTGAGGTCTGCGTCTGTGGAGGAGGTGCAGGTCGAGAGCATGAAGGTTCGGGTCGCGCTTCTGATGATCGTCACGCCGACGCTGGTCTCGCATCCGGTCTGTCGCTTCAGCCAGTCGTTATAGAATTCGGATTTGATTAGCTCGCCGCGCGCGACGATCTGCTCCCCGCAGATGCCCTGGCCTGCAGGCACGAGCATCGCCTTTGGGATCCAGGGATTGACCGCGGCAAAGTGCTGGTTGAACTGCTCGATATCCTTGGCGTCGAACCCGGAGACGGAAGGCACATAGCTGCGGGGTGTTGCCAGATCGTGATAGTGCAGCGCTGATCGGCCGTTGGGCAGCGTATTGGCCAGCCGATCGAGAAAGTCCTGCCAGCTGCATTCGCCGAAGGCGGCGCCGTAGATCAGGTCAGTCAGCTCTTCCGTTCCGGAATGTCCCGGCTGCAACATGCGTGCCCCCGCTCGCAATAGTCGAAGCTAATATAGGCGAGGCTCGCATTGGAAGCAACTTGAAATGGTATTTTGCGGGGCAGACCGGAGGGTGAGAAGCGAACAGCCGACATTACTGCCGGCTTGTTCCCGTTAAAGGTGTATTCGTTGGGCGTGCTACGCGTATGGCCGGCCCTACGCCCGGACCGGCCGTGCACAGAGACGCGATGAACGCGATCGTTGCCGCAAGCGCCATCATCACGCCCGTCCCTGGGTGACGATGACGGGGATCAGCAGGTCGCCCCAGTTGCCTTCGCCGCCGTGGTGGCGGGCGGAGCGCACGAGCTCGACCGAGACGCCGGCGTCGACGGCTTTCATGACCGCCTGGTTGAGGCGGTGCAGGTCGTTGGCGACCATGCGGATCGCGGCTTGCTGGTCCGGGGTCATGGCCGAAGACTGTTCCTCGGCCCGTTCCTTGACGCGTGTCTGAACTGTCATTGGAGTTCTCCTTGGTGTCGGCGGTTTCTGTAGGGTTGCGCGGGGAGCGCGGCGGGCAGGGATTGCCACGCTCCCCGGTCCTTCACTCTGCGGCCGGGCGGAACTGGTCGTGCTCGGTCGATTCCTTCATGGCGGTCGTCGACGACTGACCGCCGGTAATGGCGAGCGACACCGCGTCGAAATAGCCGGTGCCGACTTCGCGCTGGTGCTTGGTCGCGGTGTAGCCGTTGACCTCGGCGGCGAACTCCGCCTCCTGCAGCTCCGAATAGGCGGCCATCTGCCGGGCCTTGTAGCCGCGGGCGAGCTCGAACATGCCGAAGTTCAGCTGGTGGAAGCCGGCGAGCGTGATGAACTGGAACTTGTAGCCCATCGCACCGAGTTCGCGCTGGAACTTGGCGATCGTCGCGTCGTCGAGGTTCTTTTTCCAGTTGAACGACGGCGAGCAGTTGTAGGCGAGCAGCTTGCCCGGATGCGCCTTGTGCACGCCCTCGGCGAACTTGCGGGCCTGTTCCAGATCGGGCTTTGAGGTCTCGCACCAGATCAGGTCGCAATGCGGCGCATAGGCGATGGCGCGCGCAATGCACGGCTCGATGCCGTTCTTCACCTGGTAGAAGCCTTCGACCGTGCGCCCGGCGTCATAGTCGACGAAGGGCCGATCGCGCTCGTCGATATCCGAGGTCAAAAGCTTGGCGGCTTCCGCATCGGTGCGGGCGATGACTAGCGTCGGCGTGCCCATGACGTCGGCTGCAAGCCGTGCCGCGTTGAGGTTGCGGATATGGGCTGCTGTGGGGATCAGAACCTTGCCGCCGAGATGGCCGCACTTCTTTTCAGACGCGAGCTGGTCTTCGTAATGAACACCTGCGGCACCCGCCTCGATGAAGGCCTTCATGATCTCGAAGGCATTGAGCGGACCACCGAACCCGGCTTCTGCGTCTGCAACGATCGGGGCGAACCAGGTGTCGACCGAAAGGCCTTTGCCCTCCGAGGTCTCGATCTGGTCGGCGCGCTGGAGGGTGCGGTTGATGCGCTTGGCCAGTTCCGGCGCGGCGTTTGCCGGATAGAGCGACTGGTCCGGATACATCGCCGACGCTGTATTGGCGTCGGCCGCGACCTGCCAGCCGGAGAGGTAGATTGCCTTCAGGCCGGCGCGAACCATCTGCATGGCCTGGTTGCCCGAGAGTGCGCCGAGCGCGTTGACGAAGTCTTCCTCGTGAATGAGCTTCCACAAGCGGTTGGCACCCATTTCCGCCAGCGAATAACGGATCTCGACCGAGCCGCGCAGCCGCTTCACGGTTTCGGCGGTGTAGGGGCGTTCGATGCCATCGAAGCGGCCCTGCTGGGCACTGGGAACGAGCTTGTAAAAATCAGTCATTACTTCCTCCTGCTGGAACTCATTCACCATTCGACTTTTGTCGTATGGCTCTTCTATCTCCGAGTTGATGTGACAGTTTTTACATTGCGTTGCGCAATAGAGCCATCAGAATTGCGATAGTCGCTGTTTCAAAAGGGTTATCTTGTCTTGTGTTTGACAATCGCCTGCAGTAAATTTGTAAATTATGTAAAGCTTCAACCGGCGTCAGGATTGTAAAGGTAGTGACAAATGGCTGAGAACAAGATCTTTGCCGGGCCACGCGTCCGCCGCATCCGCAACGGATTGTCGCTGACGCAGACGGCCATGGCGGAAGCGCTTGGCATCTCGCCGTCCTACCTCAATCTGATCGAGCGCAATCAACGGCCTCTCACCGTCCAACTGCTGCTGAAGCTCGCGTCCGTCTACAAGGTTGATCTCGAGGAGTTGCAGGGCGAAACGGGTGGCGGACTGGCGCAATTGCGCGAGGTTTTTGCCGATCCTCTGTTGGCGGCAGAGTTGCCGGGCGATCAGGAGTTGATCGAAGTTGCCGAGGCGGCGCCTAATGCGGCCGGCGGCGTCGTCAAGCTCTACCGCGCCTACCGCGAGCAGGCGGCGCGGTTGAAAGACCTTGCTGATCTCCTTGCAGGCCAAGGGCACATGGAGGCGCTGTCGGGCGCGCGCCTGCCGATGGACGAGGTGCGCGAGACGCTCGAAGCCAGACCCAATCATTTCGCGAGGATCGAGGAGGTGGCCGAGGCGTTTCATGCGGCGCTTTCACCCGGCGACGACCTGATCGGTGCGCTCAAGGCCTGGCTGAAGAAGGAGCATGGCCTTGTCGTGCGCAATCTGCCGGTTCACGCCATGCCCAATCTGCGCCGCCGCTTCGACCGCCATTCGATGCGACTGTTCATCTCCGAGCGCCTGTCGCCCCATGACCAACTGCGCGAGATCGCCATGGAGGTCGCCTCGATCGCCTGTCACGAGGCGATCGTTCAGGAGCTTGAGACGCTGCGTCTGGCGACCGCCGAGGCGCGCCGCATCGGCCGCTTCGAACTCGCCCGCTATGCCGCCCATGCCCTGATGATGCCCTACGGGGCGTTTCATGCCGCAGCCCTCAGGGCACGATACGATATCGACGTGCTGCGCGCGCGTTTTCAGGTTTCGTTCGAACAGGCCGCAAACCGACTGACGATGCTGCAACGGCCGGGGGCTGCCGCTGTTCCTTTTTTCCTGATGGAGATCGACAATGCCGGCCATCGACTGCGTCGTTCCGGCGCATCGGGTTTTCCGCAGGCAAGGTTCGGCGGCGGCTGTCCGAAGCTCAATATCCATGCGGCTTTCTCGGTGCCGGGGCAGATCCTTGTCGATCGTGTGGAGACGACCGAAGGGCTGGCATTCCTCACCATGTCGCGCACGCTCGACGGTCCGCAGGCGGGTTTTGAAGAACGGGTTCGCCGCACGGCGCTGTTGATCGGCTGCGAGGCGTCCTTTGCCGATGACGTCGTCTATGGGGCGGTACGTTCGCCGGCGATCGCCATCGGAGCGGCCTGTCGCCTCTGCGAGCGGCAGGGTTGTCTTGCGCGCGCCGAGCCGCCCGTGACGCGCCCGCTCGGGCTCGACGAGATGGCGACCGGCCTCAGCGTCTTTGATTTTCAATAGGGAGCTGGATTTTCAGTAGCTGACCGGGTGGTGGCTCGGTAGCAGTGGTGCGCTGGGCGAAAAGCATTCGGCCGGCAGGCCGGTCGTGTAGCCGTGGGTAATGTGCGCCTTGCCCGCATAGGCCTTGTCGCGCATCAGGATCGCATGCAGTTCGGGCAGGTTGTAGAACGGCACCCCGGGATAGAGGTGATGCTCCAGATGGTAGTTGATGTTGTGCGGAGCGAAGAACAGCTTTTCCCAGGCATGCGGATAAACGGTGCGTGAACTCGTCAGCTCGTCCGAATAGTCCATGTTGCCGAAATGCTCCGCGACGCTGCGCACATAGAGAAACAGGCAGAAGACGGTGAAGAATGGCACCAGCCAGTAGAGTGCGAATTCGCGCCAGATGCCGAGAAGGCTGAACAGGGCCGCGGCGGCGACATAGAAGCCGAGGCGCAACAACTTGTACCCCCGCGTCGAGCGATCGTTCTTCGACATGCGCTTGGCCATATGCACCATGTCGCGGATCGAGTTGATGGCGACGAGGTAGCCGACGAGCTGCAGCACGCCGCGCGCGACCTTCTGCGGGAAGGTGAACTGCGCCATGCCGAGCTTGGCCGTCCAGTCCGGATCGTCGTCGGTGTTGGCATGCTGGTGGTGGGCAATGTGGTTCTGCCTGTAGCCGTCGACGGTTGCCAGCATCGGCCAGGCGAGCAGCAGATCGCTCATCCAGTCGCTGCGCTTGCGGTTTTTGATGATGCGGTAGTGCGCCGCCTCGTGAACGAGGCAACCGAACGCGTGCATGCGGCCGGCAATCACGACCACGGCCAGAAGGTAGACGAGGATATTGCCGGAGATTTCGCTGGCGGCGATGGCCGCGGCGATGATCGCCCAATCGACCGCTATCGCCCCGATCGATTTCTGCGGCTCAAGGATCGAAAGGCGCTTCAACTCTCTCGGATCGATCCTGCGGTTCCGTCCACTCATGACACTACCCAGACGCTGATACACAACCTGAGGAAAAATCGCATGCCCGTTATGGTTAATCAATCGTAAACACGCGCCTGTTCCAGCTGGTTGCCGCCATGGTTAACGTCGGTCGCCGGGCCCCGTCGATGGCGGGGATCGCCCTCTTCGCCATAAGTGCCCGATTTTCCTTGGCTTGCTAAAATGGCAACGGCGAAGAGGTCCGCCTGTTTCCGGCACGAAACCGCTTGAGGTTGTCGAGAAACATGCCTAACTTCGCCCGGGAGCGATCCAGAATGGGCCTGGATCCGTGTCACGGGGCGGCCTTGTCCGGACCGATAATAACGAGGGAACTGCATGTCCAAATTCATCGTTACAACCATGGCGACGGTCATGCTGGCCGGGTCGACCATGCTCGCTTCCGCGCAGGAGCGGGTGGTCAACGTCTACAACTGGTCGGATTATATCGACAGCAGCATTCTGGAAGACTTCACTAAGGAAACCGGCATCAAGGTCGTCTACGACGTCTTCGATTCCAACGAGATTCTTGAAACCAAGCTGCTCGCAGGCGGCTCGGGCTATGACGTCGTCGTGCCGACGGCGACCTTCCTGCAGCGCCAGATCGCGGCCGGCGTATTCCAGAAGCTCGACAAATCCAAGCTTCCGAACCTCACCAATATGTGGGACGTGATCATGGACCGTACGGCCAAGTACGATCCGGGCAACGAATACGCCATCGACTACATGTGGGGCACCACCGGCATCGGCTATAACGTTGACAAGATGAAGGAAATTCTCGGCAGCGACGAGAAGCCCAACTGGGACGTCATCTTCAAGCCGGAGCTGGCCGCCAAGTTCAAGGATTGCGGCATCCATGTTCTCGATTCCCCGACGGACGTCATGCCGTCGGCGCTCGCCTATCTCGGTCTCAATCCGGATAGCCATGAAGCGGCGGATCTTGAAAAGGCGGCCGAACTGCTTGCCAGCGTTCGCCCCAATATCCGCAAGTTCCATTCGTCGGAATATATCAACGCGCTCGCCAATGGCGACATCTGCCTGGCCGTCGGCTTTTCCGGCGACGTCTTCCAGGCACGGGACCGTGCCGCCGAAGCCAAGGCCGGCGTGACCGTCGACTATGCGATCCCTTCGCAGGGGGCGCAGATGTGGTTCGACATGCTCGCCATTCCAGCAGACGCTCCGCACGTCGCCGAAGCCCATGAATTCCTCAATTACATGATGAAACCGGAGGTCGTCGCCAAGGCATCGAACTATGTCTTCTACGCCAACGGCAACAAGGCGTCGCAGCAGTTCCTGGACAAGGCGGTTCTCGAAGACACCGCCATCTATCCGACTGACGCTGTGATGCAAAAACTGTTCACGGTGACGCCGTTCGAGGCGAAGCAGCAGCGGGTCTTGACCCGGCTCTGGACAAAGGTCGTCACCGGCCAGTAAGAGCGAAACGAATTGCCCGGACCTCAAAATCCGGGCAATTTTCTTTAAGGGGGCACCGGGGAAAACGAGAGTGCCCATCGGCTATATCATTCGGGGATAGATGATGAAGTCACTCGGCAGTATCAGGCGCTCTTTCGCCCCCTGGGCGGATCCCGCTTCCAAGCCATTCATTTCCGTCAAGAACGTCACCAAGAAGTTCGGCGATTTCACCGCCGTCGACGATCTGTCGCTCAACATCTACACGCGGGAATTCTTCGCGCTGCTCGGTGCGTCCGGCTGCGGAAAGTCGACGCTTCTGCGCATGCTCGCCGGTTTCGAGCAGCCGACCTCGGGCGAGATCATTCTCGACGGCCAGAGCCTTGCCGGCATCCCGCCCTATAGGCGGCCCGTCAACATGATGTTCCAGTCCTATGCGCTGTTTCCGCATATGACCGTCGAGACCAACATCGCCTTCGGCCTGAAACAGGACGGCATGCCGAAAGCCGATATCGCCGAGCGCGTCGGCCAGATGCTTAAGCTGGTGAAGCTCGAGAAGTTTGCCAAGCGCAAGCCGCACCAGCTCTCCGGTGGCCAGCGCCAGCGCGTCGCACTCGCGCGTTCGCTTGCCAAGCGGCCGAAGGTGCTTTTGCTCGACGAGCCACTCGGTGCGCTCGACAAGAAGCTGCGCGAGGAAACCCAGTTCGAACTGATGGACCTGCAGCAGGAGCTCGGCCTGACCTTCGTCGTCGTTACGCACGACCAGGAAGAGGCTATGACCATGGCAGACCGCATCGCGGTCATGAGCCACGGCAAGGTCGTGCAAGTGGCAACACCGGCAGAAATCTACGAAGCGCCCAATTCGCGCTTCGTCGCAGACTTTATCGGCGATGTGAACATTTTTGACGGAGCGGTCTCGGCCGCCGAAAACGGCTATCTCCGGATCGAAACCGGCGACGGCTTTCCGATCCGCATGGCGTCGCCGGAAAAGCCTGCCGTCGGCGCCAAGGCGGCCGTCGCCATTCGTCCTGAAAAGATCCGTGTCACCCGCCAGCCTCCCGCGCACGCGCCGGTCAACGCCGTCGAAGGTGAGATCTGGGACATCGGCTATCTCGGCGATATGACCGTCTTCCACATCAGGCTGAAGGACGGCAGGGTGGTGAAGGCATCGTCCTTGAATGCGGTGCGCGCCGTAGAAGACCCCTTCGGTTACGACCAGCAGGTGTGGATCTCGTTCGGCGAAGACGCCGGCGTCGTCTTGAAGGATTGAAGCCATGGCGCGCGTTGCATCAGCCCTCTTCAGCCGCCTGGTCATCATCATCCCCTATGCCTGGCTGCTGTTCTTCTTCCTCATTCCCTTCTTCATCGTCTTCCGGATTTCGCTGTCGCAGACTGCGGTGGCGATGCCACCCTACACGCCGGTTTTCGACCTCTTCGGTGGCCTTTCCGGCATCATGGAAAAGGCGCGGGAGTTCTCGCTCGACAACTATGTCTGGCTGACCGAGGACGTTCTCTATTTCAACGCCTATGTCTCGAGCGTCATCATCGCCGGCATTTCGACGATCCTGACATTGATGATCGCCTATCCCGTCGCCTATGGCATGGCGAAGGCGCCGAAATCGATCCGCCCGACGCTGTTGATGCTGGTGATCCTGCCGTTCTGGACCAGCTTCCTGATCCGCGTTTACGCCTGGATCGCCATCCTGAAGCCGGAAGGGCTGCTCAACCAGTTCCTGATGAGCATCAACGTCATCGACCAGCCGCTGATCATCCTCAACACCAATTGGGCGATCTATATCGGTATCGTCTATTCCTACCTGCCGTTCATGGTACTGCCGATCTACTCGTCACTGGAGAAGATGGACCACACGCTCACGGAAGCGGCACTGGACCTCGGTTGCACGCCTTTCGCGGCCTTCTGGCAGGTGACGTTCCCGTTGTCGCTGGCAGGCGTGGTTGCCGGCTGCCTGCTCGTCTTCATTCCGGCCGTCGGCGAATTCGTCATCCCCGATCTGCTCGGCGGATCGGAAACGCTGATGATCGGCAAGACGCTCTGGAACGAGTTCAACGCCAACCGCGACTGGCCGGTCTCTTCGGCGGTTGCCACGATCCTGCTCTTGATCCTGGTGATACCGATCGTGTTCTTCCAGAACGCGCAGGCCAAAGCCGACGGCGAGGGGAGATAGGTCATGGGCAACTGGTCACGCTTCAACATCGCGTCTATCGTGCTCGGCTTCGGCTTTCTCTATCTGCCGATCGTACTTCTGGTGATCTTCTCGTTCAACGAATCGAAGCTCGTCACCGTCTGGGCTGGGTTCTCGACCAAATGGTACGCGCAGCTCTGGCACAATCAGGCGCTCCTCGACGCAGCCTGGGTCACCATCCGCGTCGCGCTGATTTCGGCCACCTGCGCCACGGTGCTTGGAACGCTCGCGGCGCTCGCGCTGGTGCGCTACACGCGCTTTCGCGGCCGTATGCTGTTTTCGGGCATGGTCTACGCGCCGCTCGTCATGCCGGAGGTCATCACCGGCCTGTCGCTGCTCCTGCTGTTCGTCGCCATCGGGCTCGACCGCGGTTTCTGGACGATTACGCTCGCGCACATCACCTTCACCATGTGCTTTGTTGCCGTCGTCGTGCAGTCGCGGCTGCTCAGCTTCGATCAGTCGATCGAAGAGGCAGCGCTCGATCTGGGCGCGACCCCGGTCAGGACCTTCTTTGCGATCACCCTGCCGGTGATCGCGCCGGCGGTGTTTTCCGGCTGGGTCCTGGCTTTCACGCTGTCGCTCGACGATCTCGTGATCTCGAGCTTCACCACGGGACCTGGGGCGACCACGCTGCCGATGAAGATCTACAGTCAGGTTCGCCTTGGAGTGACGCCCGAAATCAACGCGATCTGCACGATCCTGATCGGCATCGTCGCCATCGGCGTCATCGTCGCATCCGTTGTCACCAAGCAGCGCGAAGCACAGCGAGAGAGGGACGAGCGCGCCGCTTTCGCGCAATAATGCTTATTCTGTTTTTCGAGGCAGCGGCCGGTGCGTCAAGCGCCGGCCGCTTCAGTTGGGCTCGCCGAGAACAGAAAGCGGCGAGATCACCGCATTCGGCCAGGAACCGCCGACGAAGAACCGCAAGCGCTGTTCCGCGTTGGCTGTGTCGGTAAAGGTCCCGGCGAGAGCCAGGCTGCCGCTGCGATAGGGAATGACGCCGTTGATAGACAGGCTGCCGGCCGGCCCGGTAAAGGTTGCGCGGTTCAACCGGGCAGACCCGTCGCTGAAGCGCGCCTCGATGTCGGCGCGCTGAAAATCGAACGTGCCGCTGCTCGCCTGCAAGAGCGAGAAGAACTCTCCCTTGCGCACCAGGTCCGAAAAGGCGTTGGCGTCGAACTCCGAGAGCTTGCCGTTGGCGAGCGACAAGGTCAGGCGCCCGGATGCGTCGGCCGCCTGCCGCGTCCAGAATGGATGGTCGGTGGCAAGGTCGAGATTGACGCTGCCTCGTCCCGTGGGCACGGGGCCGACAAAGCCGAAGTCGGCGGCCGCCGCCGCAAGATCAGCGTCCTTCAGAACCAGCGCCAACTTACCGCCACGCGCAAGGCCCGCTTCAGACAGTACGAGCCGGCCGCTGAGCCTGCCATTGGCATAGGTGCTGTCGCCGATATCGAGCGATGCACGCCCGTGATCGACCATGACGCCGGCGGCCACGTCGGTCAGCCGCAGCGGACCGATCGCCGCCTCCTGCGTCGACAGGCGAACGTCGACGCGCCAGGTGCGGGCGAAGGCGTCCGTCATATGTCTGGCGAGTTCCTCGGGATCGACGGGAAGCTCGGCGAACAACGGTTGCAGCCCGTTGAGATCGATCCTGTCGAAGGCGAGCGTGCCCTCGACGCGCGGCGTGTCGTCGGCAGGGATGGCAACGTCGAGCACACCGGTTGCCGTCGCCCCGCCAAGAGACAATTGCAGGTCGTCCAGCTTCAGCGTCGCGTCGCCGGTGGTGACATTGGCATTGAGGTTGAAGCTGCTTTCAGGCAGCCCTTCGTGCGAAGCACCCTCGAACCAGGCCGCAAGTGCGGGCAGCGACGCTGTGGAAACCTGGAGCCGGCCCGAGGCGAAGGGTTTCATCGACAGGTTGCCGACGCCGTCGAAGGAAAAATTGAGCGGGGCCGAGGTCAGCGACGTCTTGAGCGTGGTGTTCCGGCCGGCAAGCAAGGTCAGCGGCTCGTCGCAGGCGAGCGACCAGCTCACGGTCTGCCCGCCGATGACGCTCGACAGTTGCGCGTTCAGCCGCCCGGCAAAGGCGGGCCACTTCACGGTGCCGGATATGCCGGGGAATTCGCGCGCATAATTGGTCGTCCGGTCGAACACCTGCAAGCGGCCATTTTCGATCGTGATGTCGCCGAACGGGGTTTCGTCGCCGACTGCGGTGGGTTCGCGCGGTGCAAGCCAGCGCGGCCGGTCCCAGTTGAGTGTGCCGTCCGCGCCGCGCTCCAACGTCACCACCGGCTCGATCAGGCGGATATCTTCAAGTGCCGGTTCGCCGCGAAGTGCGGAGAGCAAGCTGAAGGCTGCGGTGATGCTGCCGATCCGCGCGAGTGTACGCGGGGTGCCGTCGGTCGTCTCGATCGTGGCTCCGTATAGTGTCAGCGTCGGGTTCGGCCAGAAACGGATGTCCGGCTCGCCGGTGATCCTGCTCTTGCCACCCGACCAGGCGTCGAGCATGCGCTCCATCGTCGGCCGCACGTCCGTGGTCGAGATCACCAGCGGCAAGGCTGCGTTATACCCGACGGCAAGCGCGATGCCGATCGCCGCGGGCCAGAGGAAATGGCGACGGCGAAGCCGCGACCAAAGGCGTGGTCGACCCAACATATGCAGGATTTTTCTTGTCATTTCCGCCTGGTTGCCCATCGCTTGGGATCACGCAGATTGGATAGGCTTTCGGCTTGCATAAATCAAATGCAGCGGACATGGAAATGTCGCCAATGCGATGCCCGCGGAGGTTCTCCTGCTGTTTATTTTGCGTTGCAGCATGATATAGAAGGCGTGGAGTAGGAGTGGAGGAAAGCATGCAGTCTGAGCAACCTTTGTGGGTTCCCGGTCCAGAAATTCGCGAGCACGGCCCGATGGCGCAGTTCATCGCCTGGTGCAGCGAGCGCTTCGGCAAGGACTTTGCCGATTATGACGCGTTTCACGCCTGGTCGGTTGCCGAACGCGGCGATTTCTGGACGGCGGTCTGGGAGCATTGCGAGGTGATCGGCCATCGTGGCGCGACGGCTCTCGTCAATGGCGACCGCATGCTCGACGCACGGTTTTTTCCTGAGGCCAAGCTGAATTTCGCCGAGAACCTGTTGCGCCGCGTCGGCAGCGACGATGCGCTGATTTTCCGTGGTGAAGACAAGGTCAGCTACCGGCTTTCCTGGGACGATCTGCGCGCGCTGGTTTCGCGACTGCAGCAGGCGCTGGAAGCACGCGGCATCAGTAAGGGCGACCGCGTCGCCGCCATGATGCCCAATATGCCCGAAACGATTGCGCTGATGCTGGCGACGGCGTCGATCGGTGCGATCTGGTCGTCCTGTTCTCCCGATTTCGGCGAGCAGGGGGTTCTCGACCGCTTCGGCCAGATCGGCCCGAAGCTTTTCATTGCCTGCGATGGCTATTGGTACAACGGCAAGCGCCAGGACGTTGACGCGAAAGTTCGCGCGGTTTCCGCGGCTCTCGGCGTTCCGGCGCTTATCGTTCCCTATGCGGGCGAGGCGCGGTCGCTGGCCGCCTCTATTGCCGAAGGTGTGACGCTTGAGGACTTCATTGCCCCATTCGAAGCCCGGCCACTCACTTTCGAGCGCCTGCCGTTCAGCCATCCGCTCTATGTGCTGTTCTCCTCCGGCACCACGGGCGTTCCCAAGTGTATCGTACATTCCGCGGGCGGCACGCTGCTGCAGCATCTGAAGGAACACCGCTTCCATTGCGGACTCGGCGATGGCGAGAAGCTCTTCTATTTCACCACCTGCGGCTGGATGATGTGGAACTGGCTCGCCTCGGGTCTGGCGGTCGGCGCGACGCTCTGCCTGTTCGACGGCTCGCCGTTCTACCCGGATGGAAACGTGCTCTTCGATTATGCGGCGGAAGAAGCGTTCGCCGTCTTCGGGACCTCGGCCAAATATATCGATGCGGTTCGCAAGGGTGGTTTCGAGCCGGCAAAGACCCACGATCTTTCCCACTTGCGCCTGCTCACCTCGACCGGTTCCCCGCTGTCGCCCGAAGGCTTTACCTTCGTCTATGAAGGCATCAAGTCGGATCTCCAGCTTGCCTCGATCTCCGGCGGCACCGACATCGTCTCCTGCTTCGTGCTCGGCAATCCGCTGAAGCCCGTCTGGCGTGGCGAAATCCAGGGCCCGGGCCTCGGGCTGGCGATGGACGTATGGGACGACGAGGGGCGCTCCGTGCGCGGCGAGAAGGGCGAACTGGTCTGCACCAAGGCATTCCCGTCGATGCCGGTCATGTTCTGGAACGATCCCGAAGGCGTCAAATACCGCGCCGCCTATTTCGAGCGCTTCGACAACGTCTGGTGCCATGGCGATTTTGCCGAATGGACGTCGCATGGCGGCATCGTCATCCATGGCCGCTCCGACGCGACGCTCAATCCCGGGGGCGTGCGCATCGGCACGGCCGAGATCTACAATCAGGTCGAGCAGATGGAAGAGGTCGCGGAAGCCCTCTGCATCGGCCAGGATTTCGAGGATGACGTGCGCGTCGTGCTGTTCGTGCGCCTGGCGTCCGGCGTGTCGCTCGATGAGCGGCTTGAGAAGGCGATCAGGACCCGCATCCGCACGGGTGCATCGCCACGCCACGTGCCGGCGAAGATCATTGCCGTCGCCGATATTCCCCGCACGAAATCCGGCAAGATCGTCGAATTGGCTGTCCGCGACGTCGTGCACGGGCGCCCGGTCAAGAACAAGGAGGCGCTTGCCAACCCGGAGGCGCTCGATCTTTTCGCCGGGCTCGATGCCCTTAAAAATTGAAGGGCGTTAACCTGTTCGCGCTTTCGGAATTAACCAAGGCTTCAGACTTGCTGATAAATCCCTAAAATTGTCGGATCGGCTGGTAAGGTCTTGTTAAGGATTGGGGGCGCATGGTCATCCCAACTTGAGGCCGGCCGATGAGTGGTCGGCGTCTGGCAGCGATGCCGCCGCAGACATGATGTCATTACTTCTCGAGCATTTGTTGGTTTAGCATTCGATTAACGAGGTGGCCTCCCAGCCGCCTCTTTTTTTGCCTTGAGCGTGGCCGGGTTTTGCCGCGCTTCAGGCGGAGAGAACCGCTCCGCACTTCTCCTGGAATGGCATCAGGGCCGACGTTCCATCGATCGCGACACCAGGATAACGGGGATCATGCCGGCGATGACGATGATCATCGCGGCCACCGACGCATCCTCGACCTTCGCCCGCGACGCGTCCTCATAGACCAGGGTTGCAAGCGTGTTGAAGTTGAATGGGCGCAGCATGATCGTCGCCGACAGTTCCTTCATGGTCTCGATGAAGACGAGCAGTGCTGCGGTCAGCACGGCGGGGCGCATCATCGGCAGAAGCACGGTGCGCAGCGTCTGTCCGCCGGTGCGGCCGAGCGCGCGCGCGGCCATGTCGAGATGCGGCGACAGTTTCTGGAAGCCCGCCTCCAGCGTGCCTTCTGCCATGGTGAGGAACCGCACGGTGCAGGCATAGATGATGGCAAAGCCCGTTCCGGTCATCAACAGGCCGGTGGAGATGCCGAAGGTGCTGCGAAAGCCGGCGTCCACCCAATTGTCGAGCGCTGCCAGCGGAAAGAGCACGCCGATGGCAAGGACCGTGCCGGGCACGCCGTAGCCGAAGGAGGCGAGGCGGCCGGCCGTGTCGGTGAAGCGCGAACGTCCGGTGCGGGCCGCATAGGCAAGCACGAAGCCGAGCAGCACGGTTACCAATGCGGTGGCACCGGACACCAGGATGCTGTGGAAGAGCGCGTTCAAGAGCCGTGGCTCGATGAATTGATCGAGGCGCTTCAGAGCGTAATTGCCGAGAATCAAAAACGGTACCGCAAATCCGGAGAGAACCGGGAGCAGGCAGGCTGATGTCGCGGCCCACTTCTTCCAGCCGGAAAGCGAAAGCCTGGAGGCGTCATGCACCGCCGACGTCGTCTTCTGGCTGGAGAAACGCTGCCGGCGCCTGGCCGCCCGCTCGATCATCATCAGGCCGATCACGAAGACGAGCATGATGCAGGCGATCTGGGCAGCACCGGCAAGGCTGCCGCGGTTGAGCCAGGTGTCGAAGATCGAGAAGGTCAGCGTTTGCACGCCGAGGAATTCGACGGCGCCGATATCGTTGAGCGTCTCCATTGCCACCAGCGTCAGGCCGATCATGATCGCCGGCCGCGCCATCGGGATCTGGATGCGGAAGAACACCTTTAGCGGCCCCGCTCCAAGCGTGCGGGCAACGTCGGCGGCCGCGCGCCCCTGCATCAGGAACATCGAGCGGCAGGCGAGATAGATATAGGGGTAGAGCACGGAGCTCAGCACCATAACGGCGCCGCCGAGCGAGCGGATATCGGGAAACCAGTAGTCACGGCTGGTCTTGAAGCCGAAAACGGCGCGGATCAGTCCCTGCACCGGGCCGGTAAAGGTAAACAGCTCGCCGAAGGCATAGGCCGCGAGATAGGCGGGAATGGCAAGCGGCAGCACGAGTGCTGCAGACAGGAACCGGCGCAGCGGAAACTCGCAGCTTGCCACAAGCCACGCGGTCAGGATGCCGACGATGGCAGTCGTCGCCCCTGTCAGCCCGATCAGCAGCAGCGTGCGGATGGTGGCACGCGGGATGACGTTTTGCATGAGATGCGGCCAGTCGGCCGCGCCGCCCGAGATCGCCAGCCACGCTATGGCGAGGATCGGCATCAGCACGATCAGCGAGGCACCTCCGGCCCACACGGCGAGCAGCGGATGGGAAAGACCGGTTCTCGCGCCGGTGCGGCGCCGCTTGAGGCTTTGTGACGTTGACTGCAATCGATCGAACCCGGAGCGGTACGGCTACAGCACCACCCGTCGGATAGGACGCGTTAAGGACACTGCAACGCTTGAAACTCGCTGCACAACCGGCTCCGCTTCTTGGAGAAGACCGTGCAGTAGGAATGGCCGTGAGGACGCCAGCAAACTGGCTTCCCCAAGTCAACATTTCCTTACAGCATCTGTCCTCAGTTCGCCAAGACGCGTTGTGACGGGAAGGAGATTTCCACCAGCGTGCCCTCGTTCGGTGCCGAGGTGATGGCGAACTGCGCGCGGTTGGCTTCAGCCATGGCCTTGGTCAGTGGAAGGCCGAGGCCGGTGCCGTCGCCGCGCTTGCGGCCGCCTGTCGTCACCTGCCGGAACGGCTTCATCGCCTGATCGAGTTCGACGCGCGTCATGCCGACGCCGGTGTCGCGGATGCGAAGGATGACGCTGCCGTTCGCTTCATAGGAGGTGGATACGACGATCTGACCGCCCGATGGCGTGAAGCGGATGGCGTTTGCCAGGATGTTGAGCGCGATCTGCTTGATCGAACGGCTATCGGCGACCACGCTCGGCACCGTTGCCGAAAGCGACGTGCGGATGATGACGCGCTGGCTGTTGGCCTGCGGCTGCACCAGCGAGACCGCCTCGGAAACCGCATCGTTGATTTCGACCGAGCCGAAGTCGAGATCCATCTCGCCCGCCTCGATCTTGGAAATATCCAGGAGGTCGTTGACGATGTCGAGCACGTGGCGGCCGGAACGGCCGATGTCGCCGGCGTATTCGATGTAGCGGGGATGGCCGACCGGGCCAAAATGCTCGCTGGCCATCATGTCGGAAAAGCCGATGATCGCGTTGAGCGGCGTGCGGATTTCATGGCTGACGCGCGCCAGGAACTCGGTCTTGTGGGCGTTTGCGGTCTCGGCCGCGCGCTTGGCGTTGCGCAACTCTTCTTCGGTGCGCTTCCACTGGGTGATGTCGCGGATGACGGCGCAATAGCCGTTGGAGGCGGACAGGCGGCCGATGGTCATGAACAGCGGCAGGAAACCGCCCGCTGCCTCGCGGCCGATCACCTCGCGGCCGTCGTTGAGTACGCTGGCAACGCCGTGACCGGACAGGCCCTGCAGGTAGTCGATAACAGCCTTCTGGCTCTCATGGGCAAAGAGCGCCGCGAACGGCTTGCCGCGGATTTCGCTCTCATCGTAGTTGAAGAGAGCGCTCGCCGAGCGGTTGACCGAGCGGATATCGCCGTCATGCCCGAGAATGACGACGCCGTCGGTCGCCGTCTCCAGGATAGAGCGCAGCTCATCAATTTCGGTCTTGAGCTTGCCGACCTGTTCGTCGGGGACGACGGCAGCAGGCAGAACGGTTTCAGTCGGGCCGCCTTCGCTCTCGTGGGCTTGCGCGGCTTCGGTCGAGGCGAGCGCCAGCATCAGCGCGCTCTTGCCGTCCCAGCGGATCGAATGCAGGTGCGCGGTGACCGGTACGAGTTGCCCGGTCTTGCGGATCAGCGTCATCGTACCATCGGGCTCCGCGTCGCCCACCTCTTCGTCATTGGCAAACAGCGCGTCGATGCCGCCTTCCTCTTGAAAGTCGTCGAGCGTGTCGTAGCCGGTCAGACGCAGGAATTCCGGATTGGCGTGCAACAGTTCGTCGCCACGATGCACCAGCAGGCCGACAGGCAGGCTGTCGAGGATCTCGCCGCTGAAGCCGACGGTTGCGATTGCCGCCGGATCGATGCCCGCTTCGGCGAGTTCGTCGGAGCGGGGTTCGGCCGCAGCCACTTCGCTCGATGTCGGCGTCGCAAGCGACGGTTCGGGCTCGCTGGTTGTGGCAGGCGCCGCCTCGAAATCTGCTTCGTGGTCAAGCTCTGATACCGGCTGCTCGATTTCGCCGTGGGTCGCGGCGGCCGAAGCCTCATTCGACGTCGTGTCCTCCGCCTCCGGTTGCGCCACGAAATTCTCGCCCAGCTGCCGCGCGATTTCGCGAAACGCCGCCTGCTCGCCGCGGGTAAGGGCGCTCGACCCGGCCGGGCGATGCTGCTCGAGCTCGATGATTTTATCGGAAGCCCGTCGCCCTGGCGTCTCGACGATGCGAAGCGCCGGCCGTTCGCCAAGGAACGGATCGGTCGACAGCTGAGGCTGGTCGGTTGTTGCCGTCTCGCTCGCCTGCGGCTCGTCTGCAAAAAGCGAGGGCTCGTCCGTTTCGCTGTCGCCGCCCCTCTGGACCTCGGTGATCGCCTCTTCGGCGAGAGGCAGGTCATCCGCGGCAGCTGGGGCGGCCATATGGTCGGCCTCCGGCACATCGTCGTCCCGGTCGAGCGAAAGGCCGTTGGCGTTTTCGTCTTCGATCGCGTCTGCAACGCGCACGATGCCGAAGCCGCGGAAGCCGTCGAATTCCCGCGAGCGCGAATAGGTCGGCAGGGCGGCGAGATCGACGGGCACCTTGAGGCTCGTGCCTTCGACCGGCCAGAAGATCGTCTTGCCGGACCAGGTGTCGCGGCGATGCAGAAGTTCGTTGATCTTGTTGTCAGGGTCGAGGCCGTAGCGGGCGGCAAGCGAGGCGAAGCTGACGCCGATCACATCGGCAGCCTTGGGCCCGACGGCCGAGGCAAATTCCTCCGAGATTTCGCTGAACTGTCCTGCTGCGTCGATCTTCCAGACAAACCGCACCGCCCGTCCGCCGGTGGCAAAGGCGAAGTGCGGCGGAGCGCTGTCGGCGTCCATTTGCTCAGCGGGTTCCGTCGGCAGCGCATCGGCAGCAGGTGCCGTGTCGGTGATCGGCGGTTGGGCCGGCGCTTCCTCGACAGCATCGGTCTGTTCGCGAGCATCATCCGCTGTTACCGCGGGCGCCGTTTCCACGGGCGTCTCGCCAGTTCCGTCGACTTCTGGAATGGGGGAGGGGGCGTCAGCTTCAGTCGCACCGACGGTATCGTCGGCTTCCGCAAGCGGCGGCTCGATTTCGTCCTCGGCGATGACCTGCTCATCCGCCGACATCGCATCGTCGGGAACCGGCGGCTCGTCGACCGCTTCCACCACGTTGGCAGCCCCGGCTGCGTCCGTTTCGGCGGCAACAGGCGCGATATCGCTGACACCGTCGGCCTCGACGACACCAACGACAGCTGCCGAAGTCAGCGCCGCCTCGGCCGGTGCCTCATCCGGATCAAGGTTGCCGAGGATGGTTTCCACCGCGAAGAGAAGATGCAGCGCCGGCTCGTCGGCGATCTTGCCGATGGCAGCGGGCAGGTGTCCCTTTGCCGTGGCGACCGGGCGCTTGATCAGCCAGTCGTGGTCGCGGGCGACTGCCATGACGAGTTGGCGGCGCGTCTCGCCGGACATGCCGAGATTGGCAAAGCCCGGTGACTGCGCGACAATCGCGCCGTCGGCATCGAGCACCGCCATGTGGGTGTCCGGGCCGTCGAGCCCGGCAATCATGCGCGCCGCGCGATCTTCCGTCGAAAGCGGCTTGCCGGAATGGGGGGCTGTGAACAGCACGCCGAGTTCGTCCGGCCGGACTCGGATCAGCTCGACAGCCGTATTGAGCGGCACGCTTCGAAAGCCCGCGGCAATGCGCATCAAGAGCTGTCGACGGTCGCCGACCGAAACGAGCTGCGTCGCTGCCGCCTTCAGCTGGCGCGCCGACAGGTCGTTCGGGTTGGGCCCCGTTTCGATGAAGTCGTAGATCGAGTCGGCGCCGAAGAAGGCCGCACCCTGATCGTTCGCCCATAGAACCCGGCTGAGATCTCGCGAAAACAGGATCGCCGCATCGCCGCGCGCAAAATGTTCGCGCACCCGCTCGTGCACGGCAATGTCGATGAAGGGGTACTGTCTTGCGGGCATGGACGGGCCTATTGACGGGTCGCGGGTACGTTAACACTCTATTAATACCCGCCGAGCGGCTGAGGGTCCAGCAATCCGGGCCTCTCGCTCACCCCTTTCGCCGCGAAGGGTTAACGTAGGTGAATTTGTGCACTGCACAATTTTATTGCAATGCACAAGAATATCGATTATATAAGGTGCATCAATCAACGGCGCCTCAAATGAGGGCCCTGACACCAAGGAGCGCTTTCATGGCTACCAAGAAGATCGACGACGCATTTTCCTTCTCCTCTTTCGACCCGGCAAAGGTTGCCGACAGCTTCCGCGACTTCGCGGAAAAGGGCGCCGCCCAGTCGAAGGACGCCTATTCCAAGATGAAGACCGCTGCCGAGGAAGCAAGCAAGACCGTCGAAGCGACGCTTGAAAGCGCCCAGACCGGCAGCGTCGAGCTCGGCCTGAAGGCCATCGACGCCCTGCGCACCAATGCCGAAAACTCGCTTTCGCACATGGAAGCGCTGCTCGGCGTGAAGTCGCTGTCCGAATTCGTCGAACTGCAGACCTCGTTCTTCCGCAAGCAGGCCGAACTTGCCGTCGAGCAGACCAAGTCGATGCAGGAAGCAACCAAGAAGGTTGCAGAGAATGTTGTAAAGCCGGGCAAGGACGCCGCTGAAAAGGCGATCTCGTCTTTCAAGAAGGCCTGATCCGCGCCGGCCCCTGGCCGCGCTGGGTTTGAATGGGACCGGGTGGCTTGCCATCCGGTCTTTTTGCAGGATAATCTCAAGTTTAGGCTTGCAATGCGACGGAAGTCTCCGTATGTGAGCCGCCAAGCGACTGATGTCGCTTGTTTGTGCGGTTGTAGCTCAGTTGGTTAGAGCGCAGGTTTGTGGCACCTGAGGTCGGAGGTTCGAGACCCCCCAACCGTACCATTCTTCTCTTAGAATAGCTTTCCTTGCTCGGCCGGTTTGCGGCTTTGAGCCTCAGGTCGGTACGATCCTGCGCCGGGTCTGCGTGATTTACGCGGTGCCTACTTTGCCGGGATAGGCGTCAACAGCGAGGCGGTGGGTGTCCTCGGATACTCGAACGGGCTGCGGTCCTGCTCTTCGAGTGTTGGAAGCCCTAGCAGCGACCGTCGTCGCGAAGCGGAGGTCTTTTCGCGGGTGCTACGATAAGCTCCTAAATAATCGCGGACCAGAGTATCCACCTTACGGTCGATCTCTCGGAAGAGCGGAATGTCGTTGCAAAACCAGTAGTGCTTGCCCCAACCATCAATTATCCCCTCGACCCTTTTCAGGGTTCCGATGACGCTATTGGCCTTTTTGAGGCATTTGCCGTCCTGAACTGCGAAGAGCGCTTTCTTGCTCTCCGTGAACGTGCTCTCCAATGACGTTAGGAAGCGCCTTTGGGCGGCTGTGCTGGGACGAATAATCCCTGGTTGTACCTCTACGCCCAAGAAAACAAATCCGTTCTTTAACGGTATCGCGCCTTTTGAAGATTTTTCAGGTGAAAGCTCCATCCCGAGGTTATCGAGGATTGCTGTTGCCTTTTTTAGCCTGGCATTCGCTGCTTTTGCGGTCGGCGCCAAGACAAGGAAGTCATCGATGTACCGGATGCAACGGCAGTCCCCATTGTTCATCTGCTGATCAAAATCAGCAAGAATGATGTTGCCCAGGAGCGGTGACAGGGAATTCCCTTGTGCGACGCCAATGTCGTAAATTGGGAAGTCGTTAATCTTCTCGCTAAGCTTTGCCATGTTCGACAATTCAGTAGTGATCGCCTTCTCGACGAAGTCCACGAACAAATCGTCATTCACCGCGGACCTGATTATCGCCAGAACATCGGGCTTCGATATTTTCGTAAAGAATGCTCTTATGTCAGCCGCCACATAGAATTGTGCGCCGCCTTTTACAGATTTGAGGGCTTCTTTGATGGCGGCGGGTACCGCTGTGGGATTGTCACGCTTGTTCTGGTCCGCAACGATCTTACGCCTGAGGCCGCCGAAACTATGAGGTGTCTCTACGTAGTTCTTAATTGCTGGGACGGTTAGAAGAACATTGAGGACCGCGCGCTGAACAATTCTGGCTTCGACATTTGCGAGCACTAGGGGGCGGAACTTACCCGTTTTTTGCCCTCGAGAATCCAGCTTGAGGAGGGGGATTCCTGTCGATTGACCAAACTCGAATTTCCCTCGTGCTAGCCGATTGCAAAGAGAACGTATTCTTGCGCCGGAATCATCCGCAAAGTCGGCTATTTCCTTGCGTACAGATTCCGATTGTGACGTCCGTGCGTTTTCCTGGATGACACGCCACGCACTTTCGATGTTATCGTGTTTCCAAACGGCTTTAAGAAGTGGTGACTTCAAGGGCGTCCTTAGGGTCCTGTTGGTAAGCCTGACCCGTCCGACGGTTTCTGTTCCCCGCAGCGTGACCTTTCGGCCCGTTCCGCGCGACGCGTACGGCAACTCTCGTTGTCGCATCGCCGTGGCATTGCCCCTCGGTCCCGACGCAAATGACGCCCGCCGCGAGTCCTGCCAGAGACAGTCCGATCAGAGTCAGAAGCTTGCGCCTCTGCCGACCGGCCCGCGCCGAGTTGGCACGTTTTTGCTTGTCATGATCGTCATCCTCTCTTTCCGGCAAGGCTACGGTTTTTCGCCCGCCTGGCAAGGTCGAAGACGGATCCGGCTCCGGCCCGCCCGTGAAATAAATGCTACCAGCCGCCCAACAGGTACCCTTGATGGTAAAGGTTACAGCTAGCGATATTGTCTCGGACGTGTCGGGACTGTTCCCCGCAGCGTGACCTTTCGGCCCGTTCCGCGCGACGCGTACGGCAACTCTCGTTGTCGCATCGCCGTGGCAT
>NZ_JABWDU010000001.1:673793-1329274 GCF_013371465.1 Ensifer oleiphilus
TTGCCCCTCGGTCCCGACGCAAATGACGCCCGCCGCGAGTCCTGCTCAAGATCAGTCCATCCATACTATACCGTGCAATTGTTGCGTCAACACTCATAGTTGCATAGGTCTGATCTCCGGCACCTTGCCCGCTCAAGCAAACATCTGATGCTCGGCCGTCACCAGTTCCTGCAGGAAGGCGGCGACGGTGCGCACGCGCACCAGGTCGCGGGCGCTTTCGTGGTAGGTGGTCCAGTAGGCCCGCCGGATCGTCGTTTCAGGCAGGATGCGTTCGAGTTCCGGCGTGTGCCGGGCGATGTAGTTGTGCAGGATGCCGATGCCGGCGCTGGAGCGCACGGCCTCCGTCTGGCCGGTGGCGCTCGATATTTCGAACGACGCATCCCAGCTGCGCATGATCTCGGCGGAAAAATTGAGCGACGGGGTGAAGATCAGGTCCTCGACATAGCCGATGCGGCGATGGTGCTTGAGGCCGTCGATCGTCTTCGGCGTCCCGTGCTGCGCCAGATAGGTCGTCGATGCATAGAGGCCGAGTGTATAGTCGGTCAGTTTCGATGAGACCAGTCGTCCCTGTTCTGGCCGTTCGATGGTGATGGCGATATCGGCTTCGCGCTGCGACAGCGAGAAGGAGCGGGGGACCGGCACGAGCTGCAGCTTCAGTTCCGGATAGCGCGCGGTCAGCCGGCCGAGGCGTGGCGCGAGGAAGGAAACGCCGAAGCCGTCGGGCGCGCCGATGCGCACGGTGCCGGCAATCGCCGTGTCGATGCGGCCGATCTGCGACTGTGCGGCGAGCATTTCCGTTTCCATCCGTTCAGCGGCCGCCAGAAAGATTTCGCCCTCGGCCGTCAGCTCGCATCCGTTCGGCCGGCGTACAAGCAGCCGCGTCTTCAGCGTTTCCTCGAGCGCGGTCACCCGCCGGCTGAGCGTCGCATGGTTGAGGCCGAGCCGTTTCGAAGCGGCAAGGATCTGCCCGGTGCGAGCCACCGCCAGGAACATTCTCACATCGTCCCAATTCATGTTTCAGATCCTCATGGACTTCAATTTACGCACAACGGTTGCTAAATATCGTAAATTGCTTTGTTCAAATCGTAGTGTGATCATGCCGCCACAATCAAGATCAGGAGGAGACATCCATGTACGAACTCGGTCATTTCATTGATGGCAAGCGCGTTGCCGGCACCAGCGGCCGCACGAGCAACATCTTCAACCCGGCAACGGGCGAAGTGCAGGGCACCGTGGCGCTGGCAAGCGACGCGGAACTTGCCGCTGCCGTCGCCAGTGCCAAGGCCGCGCAGCCGAAGTGGGCCGCGACCAACCCGCAGCGCCGCGCCCGCGTCTTCATGAAGTTCGTCGAACTCTTGAACACCCACATGAACGAGCTTGCCGAGATCCTGTCGCGCGAGCACGGCAAGACGATCGAAGACGCCAAGGGCGATCTTGTTCGCGGCCTGGAAGTCTGCGAATTCGTCATCGGCATTCCGCACCTGCAGAAGAGCGAGTTCACCGAAGGCGCCGGTCCGGGTATCGACATGTACTCGATCCGCCAGGCCGTCGGCATCGGCGCTGGCATCACGCCGTTCAACTTCCCCGCCATGATCCCGATGTGGATGTTCGCGCCGGCGATCGCCTGCGGCAACGCCTTCATCCTGAAGCCGTCCGAGCGTGACCCGTCCGTTCCGATCCGTCTGGCTGAACTGATGATCGAGGCAGGCCTGCCGGCCGGCATCCTCAACGTCGTCAACGGCGACAAGGGTGCGGTCGACGCGATCCTCACCAACCCCGACATTTCGGCCGTCTCCTTCGTCGGGTCGACGCCGATCGCCCGCTACGTCTACGGCACGGCTGCCATGAACGGCAAGCGCGCCCAGTGCTTCGGCGGCGCCAAGAACCACATGATCATCATGCCGGACGCCGATCTCGACCAGGCCGCCAATGCGCTGATGGGTGCCGGCTACGGCTCGGCCGGCGAACGCTGCATGGCGATCTCGGTTGCCGTTCCGGTCGGTGAAGACACCGCCGACCGCCTGATCGCCAAGCTGACGCCGATGGTCGAAAGCCTGCGAATCGGTCCCTACACCGACGAGAAGGCCGACATGGGCCCAGTCGTGACCAAGGAAGCCCAGGCGCGCATCAAGAGCCTGATCGACAGTGGTGTCGAGGCGGGTGCAAAGCTCGTCGTCGACGGCCGCGATTTCAAGCTCCAGGGCTATGAGGACGGTTACTTCGTCGGCGGTTGCCTGTTCGACCACGTTACCCCCGACATGGACATCTACAAGACCGAGATCTTCGGACCGGTTCTTTCGGTTGTCCGCGCCAAGAACTACGAGGAAGCCCTCGACCTGCCGATGAAGCACGAATACGGCAACGGCGTCGCCATCTACACCCGCGACGGCGATGCCGCCCGCGACTTCGCCTCGCGCATCAACATCGGCATGGTCGGCGTCAACGTTCCGATCCCGGTTCCGCTCGCCTACCATTCCTTCGGCGGCTGGAAGTCCTCGTCCTTCGGCGACCTCAACCAGCATGGCACGGACTCGATCAAGTTCTGGACCAAGACCAAGACGATCACCGAGCGCTGGCCGTCGGGCATCAAGGACGGTGCCGAATTCGTCATGCCGACGATGAAGTAACAACGGGATAAAGATCCTCCCGCCTCCAGGGCCTCCTTCGGGAGGCCCTTTTTTGTTGCTTGCCCGGACACCCTTCAGGCAGCTCTTTCCTGTTGCAGTCAGTTCTGTGTTGCAACTAATTTGATATGTCTCAGGTCGTCGCGAATTGATTCGCGTCTTGATCGAATATTGCAGGTATTTCGACCGTTCTTTTGCATGGAAGGCTCATCCGGGGGGATAGCCACAGTTCGCTGGGTTCACAAATGACGTCATCCTGTCGCAACGCGGCGCCTGTTTGATAGCGGGCAGCCGCACTCTGATTTCATTGAGAGAGGTTTTATCATGGTCGTGGCCGACACGGCGTCGATGCAAGGAACGTTGACGCAGCGAGTACCGGACAATTTCCACCGCCTGTCGTTTACCGGCAGCGGCAAAGAGTATTTTGGCATCTGGATCGTCAACGTGCTTTTGACGATCATTACGCTCGGAATCTATTCCGCCTGGGCAAAGGTCCGTCGCAACCGCTATTTCTACGGCAACACGGTGCTTCTCGGGCGTGCCTTCGAATATCATGCGAAGGGCAAGCAGATCCTGATCGGCCGGATCATCGTTTTCTCCTATCTGATCCTCTACAACGTCATGCTGACCTTCGTGCCGATCGCCGGCATCATCCTTGCACTGCTGCTTGTGGCCTTCGTGCCGTGGCTGGTGGTCAGGGGCCTGCGCTTCAGTGCGCGCGTGACCAGCTATCGCAATGTGCGGTTCGATTTCGTCGGCGGCGTCGGTGGCGCGTTTCTCGCCTTTATTGTCGGTCCGGTCATTTCGGTGTTGACGCTCGGTATTCTCGTGCCGCTCGCCAGCCGCTGGTCGTATCGCTATATCGGCAGCAACCTGCGTTACGGGCAACGGGCATTTGCGACCGATCCTGCCGTCGGGGCGATCTACAGGTCCTGGTTCCTGTCGGCCGCCATCATCGTGGCCGGCCTGCTGATCATTGCCTTTATCGGGTTCCTCAATCTGGCGGTGATCCTGTCGTTGTTCGATAGTTCCTATGAGGCAACACCGGGAATGCAGTTTTCGATGATCGCCTTGTTCGTCATCGGCTACATCGCATTCCTTTCGATCTTCGGGGTCGCGGCTCTGTTCTACCGTGCTGGCGTTCGCAACGTCGCCTGGTCGGCAACGACCTTCGACGGCAAGCATCAGCTGACGAGCGACCTGTCGCGGGGCCGTTACGCCTGGATCGCGACCACCAACCTGATCGCCACCATCTTCACGCTGGGTCTGATGCGTCCCTGGGCAGCAGTTCGCATGGCGCGTTATGTCAATGACCATACGGGTGTGCATTTCGAGGGCAATGTCGGCGAGATGTTCGACAAGATCGCGCAGGAAGGTTCGGCCGTCGGGTCGGAGTTCATGGATTTCGAAGGCTTCGACTTTGGCTTCTAGCGGCATCGACATCGCTGTTGGCGAGTGGCATCCGGCCGGTTCCAGCCGGTCGGTGCCCTCACGGCTGATCGAAGAGGGCGGCGGCCTCAAGGCTTCGGATGAGGCCGGGGCCGAACTCGCAGCCGGCGCGTTTGCCGCCATCGATATCTCCGCGCGTGTCGGCGCCATTCCGCGCCGCGTCGGCTTTCCCGATGGTTCCTTGTTCGAGACGACCGACAATGATGCCATCGATCGTTTCCTCAAGACCAAGGGAAAAACCAGCCTCGTCCACGAATGGGAGCGGTTCCACCCGCGCCTGATTGCGGTCGTCCTGGCGACCGTGCTCTGTGGTATGGCCATCTATCGTTATGCCGTCCCGGCGCTGGTCGAGATCGCCGTGCTGGTGACGCCACCGATCGTGCCGAAGATCATGTCGGCAAGTACGCTGGAGACGATGGACCGCACGGTGCTCGACACCTCCGCCTTGGCGGCCGAGCGCCAGAAAAAGATCCGCGACGGGTTCGATGCCATCGCGCGGCTGTCCGATCGCGGCGAGGGCGGATACACGCTCAACTACCGCAAGGGCGGCTCCATCGGCCCGAATGCCTTCGCGCTCCCCGATGGCACGTTGATCGTCACCGATGAGCTGGTCGAGCTTGCCGGCGACGATACCGAGATGATCGTCGGCGTGCTGGCGCACGAGATCGGTCACGTCGAGCTCGAGCACAGCCTGCGGCAGATCTACAGGGCGGCTGGCGTTGCTGGGCTGATCATGATGATCGGCGGCGACATCGGCTCCGGTGCTGAGGATATTCTGGTGCAGGGCGCCGGCCTTCTGACGCTCTCCTATTCGCGGGCGGCGGAAGCGGCAGCCGATCGGCACTCGGTGGAACTGATGCTGAAGGCCAGGCGGGATCCGACGGCGATCGCCCGGTTCTTCGACCTGCTCGAAAAGGAGCTTGGCGACAGTTCCGATACCAGCATCCTTGCGACCCATCCCGGCACGCCGGAACGGCGCAAGGCGATCCTCGACTATGCCGGCGAATTGAAGGTGCAGGGGCAGTAGGGCTTCGGCCAGTCGAGCGGCTTCGCCACACACGGCACGGCGATATCACCAAACGAAAACAGCGGGCACTCGGCCCGCTGTTTCCACTTCATGTAAAGGCTTTCGATCAGTCCTGCGGACCGTCGTTGTAGCCGACCTTGTCGACCAGTTCCGACGCCTTCTTGCGGTTGGCGGCAATCTCGGCCAGCGGCAGCTCGTCCGGCTTGATCGTGCCGAAGGACTTGACGACGTCGGAGGGCTCGGCACCCGGCAGCACCGGATATTCGTAGACCTGCTCGGCATAGATCTTCTGCGCTTCGCCTTCCGACAGGAATTCCATCAGCTTCAGCGCGTTGTCCTTGTTCGGAGCGTTCTTGGCGAGCGCCATGCCCGAAATGTTCACATGCGTGCCGCGGTCCTTGGCGTTCGGGAACAGCACCTTGATGGCCGCTGCCCATTCCTTCTGCTCCGGCTCCTTCTCGTTGGTCAGCATCAGACCGACATAGTAGGTGTTGCCGAGCGCGAGATCGCATTCGCCGGCGAGGATCGCCTTGGCCTGGTCGCGGTCGCCTCCGTCGGGCTTCTTCGCCAGATTGTTCTTCAGGCCCGTCAGCCACTTCTCGGTCGCAGCTTCGCCGTTGTGGGCGATCATCGAGGCGAACAGGCCGATATTGTAGGAATGCTGGCCGTCACGGGTGCAGATCTTGCCCTTCCACTTCGGATCGGCGAGTTCTTCGTAGGTGATGTCGTTCTCAGTGACGCGGTCCTTGGAGGCGTAGACGACGCGACCGCGGGTGGTCAGGCCGAACCAGTTGCCTTCAGGATCGCGGAAATGCGCCGGAATGTCCTTGTTGATCGTCTCGTTGACAACAGGCTGTGTCACGCCTGCGTCCTTGGCCTCGGTGAGGCGGCTGATGTCGACAGTCAGGATCACGTCCGCCGGCGAGTTGGCGCCTTCGGCCTGGATGCGCTCGACGAGGCCCTTGTCGAGGAAGAGCACGTTCGTCGTGATGCCGGTTTCCTTGGTGAAGGCATCGAGCAGCGGCTTGATCAGGTCGGGCTGACGATAGGAATAGATGTTGACCTCGCCATCGGCCCAGGCGGCCGTGGACGCGAGCAGGCTTGCGGTGAGGGACAATACGCCCATTGCAGCTCTTGAAACGGACATGGTTTCCTCCATTTTTTGGTTTGAGCTAAGTAAACAAAATCGCTCATCTTTTTGATCCGCAGCTCACCAACAGTCAATCGGGTAACGGTTAACGATCAAGCAGATGTGACTTTTTTGGTTTTTTGGAATTGTTCCAAACTACGATCCGTCCTATATGAATGTTCGATAAACCTCTCGATTCCGGAGTGAATTATGCGACTGACGAAACAAACGAACTACGCAGTTCGCATGTTGATGTACTGCGCTGCAAACGGCGAGAAGCTCAGCCGCATTCCCGAAATCGCCAGGGCCTATGGCGTGTCCGAGTTGTTTCTGTTCAAGATCCTTCAGCCGTTGACGCGTGCCGGTCTGGTCGAAACCGTGCGTGGCCGAAACGGCGGCGTACGCCTGCCGAAGCCCGCTTCGGCCATCACTTTGTTCGATGTGGTCAAGGTAACGGAAGACAGTTTCGCCATGGCCGAATGCTTCGAGGCCGGCGAAATCGACTGTCCGTTGGTCGACAGCTGTGGTCTCAACTCCGCTCTGCGCAAGGCTCTGAACGCCTTCTTCGAAGTGCTGCAGGGTTACACCATCGACGATCTGGTCAAGGCGCGTCCCCAGATCAACTTCCTGCTTGGCATCGAAGAGACCAAGCGTCCGCAGACGACTGCGGCCTGATCTCCAATTTCGCGGCGCCGCGTGTCCTGACGCCCGGCGCTGCAACGCCTGATCCTGCCGCATGATTTCGCGGGTCAGAGCCGCCGCCGGCCACCGTTTCAGTTCGGCGCCAGATATTCCCTCAGTATGAACTCTATTGCCGTCGGATCGATCTCTGACTTGTCGATGCGGAAATCCGCGCCGTATTCTTCCAGGTTCTGGAAATAGGGCTCGACGAGCGACCCCGAGATAACACCGATCGGGCCGATGAAGCCCTGGTGCCGGAGCGCCGGTACCGTTTCGCGGAAGTCGCGCTGCGGCTGAAGGCGGTTGTCCATCAACACCATCGAAACCGGTTTTCCCGACCGTAGAAATTCGAGCGCGCTTTCGATCGTCTGGCAGTAATGCAATTCAATCTGGATAGTGCTGACCTTCCTGATCAGCCCGCGCAAAATGAGGTTCTCCGCAGGGTCGTCGTCAACGAGCAGGATATGGGCTTTTTGTGTCATGATCGTCCAAGTACCTGAGTGACCGGGAGCCATTCTGCGGTGCGCGCCTGCTATCGGCAAGCGGCTTGGTGGCGAGTATGTGTCGTTTCTGCGGCGTCCGATTGCAGCGGTTCCGCCTTGCAGCGCAGCCATGTTCAAATCGTCCCGTCGACCGGCGTCACTGAATGATCTGTTCGCGTATCGCCTTCGCCACCATTTGTGTCCGATTGACGACATCCAGCTTCTTCAGGATCGTCGCCGTGTGCGAATTCACGGTGTGTTCCGAGACCGAGACGATCAGTGCGATCTCGCTGGCCGTCTTTCCATGGGAAATCCACTTGAGAATCTCCGTTTCGCGCGGCGTCAGGCCCATTCCGGCCTTGTTGGAAAGCGCGATGCGATAGAAGTAGTCGAAGGCGCAGATGGCATCATAGGTCAGCTCGAAATGCTCGGAGCGGGCGATATCGTTGCCATCGCCCAAGAAGAGCACGGCATACCGCGCGCCCGTCGCCGCCGCGTGCACCGGCACGCTCAAGAGCAGTTCGAAGCCGAGCTGGACCAGCAGGTTCTGGCCGTTGGCGCAGTCGGGGTCGCCCGATCTCCAGACGGAGGAAATAATCGACGTGTGCAGGGTCTTGTAGAAGAGCGAATCGCCGAAGCGGTGGCGCTTGTCGTATTCTTCCGCCAGCCCCGACGGAAGATCGTGCAGGACAAGCCGGGTGGACAGCATGCACGCGTCGTTCTCGTTGCCGAGCTGCAGAATGCCGAAATGATTGAAGCCGAACCGCAGCGTCATCGTGTGAAAGATGCGGAAGAAGTCGACGCGGTTGAGCGCTTTCTCCAGATCGTTGCGGAGATCGTAGCGCCTGTGATTTTCCAGCAAACTTGCCACGAATGCGCTACCCCTTTGTCGCGAGGTGGCAGTCTACGCGCAAGACCGGCTCAATCAACCGCATGAAGCCGGCATCGAAATTGCGGATTGGCATCGTCACGACCGTCTCTCGGCGGTCTTGCCGCGAGATCGAAAGCGCGGTGAGGCGGATGCCGCCCCCTCCCAAGGACGTTTTGGCACGTCGATTGTCTCCCCCGAGATTTTGTCTAGGTTCTATTGCACAATCGGACGGGTGATTTCTACCCAACTATCTTGGGATTGACCGTTTCTTGCGATTTCATCGAATCGCTGACCCTGCGCCTGTGGCAACACACGCAGGGCGGGTGCACGGCGGACTGTCGGCCGCTACAACCAGCCCGTTCCGCGCACGCCCCTTTCCCCGTCGCCCATCACCCCGCACCGTCGACGAAAAACGGATGTGGCCCCGGCGCGCCGGGCGAGGAGGGGCCGACAAAGCCCCCGGAAATGTCAGGGTATTCTAAAACAGTGGACAGATTTCCGGCTCCGCCCCAGGTAGAATTTTTCGCATAGACAAATTTGTTCGGCGACTTATTGCAATGCGACGCCAAATGTCGTTCCATCCGGCCTTGACCGGGGGCAAACGCCATTCCGCGTCAGGAAAATACGAGAACAAGAACAAATCTGGGAAGCAAAGCTCATGAAAAAGCTCACTACTCTCTTCGCAGCGACGGCGCTTGCCACGCTGATGGCCGGCTCCGCCTGGTCGAAAACGTTCGTTTATTGCTCGGAAGGTTCGCCTGAGGGTTTTGACCCGGGCCTCTACACCGCCGGCACGACGTTCGACGCAGCAGCGCACACGGTCTATAACCGCCTGCTCGAGTTCAAGAAGGGCACGACCGAAACCGAGCCGGGCCTCGCTGAGAGCTGGACCATTTCCGATGATGGCCTTGAATACACGTTCAAGCTGCGTCCGGGCGTGAAGTTCCAGACGACGGAGTTCTTCACTCCTACTCGCGAGCTGAACGCTGACGACGTTGTGTTCTCCTATGAGCGCCAGCTCAAGGCCGACAACCCCTGGAACAAGTACGTGACCGGCGCTTCGTGGGAATACGCAGCCGGCATGGGCTTCCCGGAAGTCATCAAGTCGGTCGAGAAGGTCGATGACCTGACGGTCAAGTTCACCCTGACGCGCAAGGAAGCGCCGTTCCTCGCCAACATCGCCATGCCGTTCGCTTCGATCCTGTCGAAGGAGTATGCCGACAAGCTGCAGGCCGAAGGCAAGATGAACCAGATGAACCAGATGCCGCTCGGCACCGGTCCTTTCGCCTTCGTCGCCTACCAGCAGGATGCCGTGATCCGCTACAAGGCACACCCGGATTACTGGGGTGGCAAGCAGAAGATCGACGACCTGGTCTTCGCGATCACTTCGGACGCTTCGGTTCGCTTCCAGAAGCTGCAGGCCGGCGAATGCCACCTGATGCCGTTCCCGAACTCGGCCGACGTGGCTGCCATGAAAGCCGATCCGAACCTGAAGGTGATGGAACAGGCCGGTCTGAACGTTGCCTACCTCGCCTACAACACGACGCAGGCTCCGTTCGACAAGCCGGAAGTTCGCAAGGCGCTGAACAAGGCGATCAACAAGCAGGCGATCGTCGACGCGGTGTTCCAGGGCGCTGCTCAGCCGGCAACCAACCCGATCCCGCCGACGATGTGGTCGTACAACGACACGCTCCAGGACGACACCTACGACCTCGACGCAGCCAAGAAGATGCTCGAAGAAGCAGGCGTCAAGGATCTGTCGATGAAGGTGTGGGCGATGCCGGTTTCGCGTCCCTACATGCTCAACGCCCGTCGCGCGGCCGAACTGATGCAGGCTGACTTCGCCAAGATCGGCGTCAAGGTCGAGATCGTGTCCTACGAATGGGCCGAATACCTCGACAAGTCGAAGGCAAAGGACCGTGACGGTGCCGTCATCCTCGGCTGGACCGGCGACAACGGTGACCCGGACAACTTCCTCGACACCCTGCTCGGCTGCAACGCTGTGGGCGGCAACAACCGCGCTCAGTGGTGCAACCCGGAATTCGACGCCCTGGTCAAGAAGGCCAAGGACACGTCCGATCTGGCAGAGCGCACCAAGCTCTACGAAGAGGCGCAGGTTGTCTTCAAGCGCGAAGCCCCCTGGGCAACGCTTGACCACTCCCTGTCGGTCGTTCCGATGCGCAAGAATGTCGAAGGCTTCGTCCAGAGCCCGCTCGGCGATTTTGCCTTCGACGGCGTGGATATTGTCGAGTAAGCTAATAAACTGATCCGAAAGGGGGCGTTTGCCACGGGCAAACGCCCCTCTTTGCATCTACTGCAGCGCTAAGCGTCTTGTCAGACGCGCCATGATCGCTGTAGGCACGTTTGAATTGCTGCCTGTACCTACCCTCAAATCCGAAGGGGTCGGGAAAACATGCAGTGGTGCCAGCGCCGGGATACAACGGCGCGGCAACATGGCGCGGGGTAAAACATGTTTCGATTTCTCTTGGGGCGTTTGGCGGTCCTGATCCCGACTTTCATCGGGGTCTCCATCATTGCCTTCTCCTTCATTCGCATGCTTCCGGGCGATCCTGTCGCCCTGCTTTCGGGCGAGCGTGTCATGTCGCCGGAGCGGCATGCGGAAATTTCGCACGCGCTCGGTTTCGACCGGCCGATCGTGATCCAGTATCTCGACTACCTCTGGGGTGTGCTCCATGGTGACTTCGGCACGTCGATTGTGACGAAGAAGCCGGTCATCGACCAGTTCTTCGAACTGTTCCCGGCGACCGTCGAGCTTTCGCTCTGTGCAATCCTGTTTGCTATCGTGCTCGGCATTCCGGCCGGCGTGATCGCTGCGATCAAGCGCGGCTCGGCCGTCGACCAGGCAATGATGGGCACCGCCCTCGTCGGGTTCTCGATGCCGATCTTCTGGTGGGGTCTGCTGCTGATCATGCTGGTCTCGGGCATCCTGCAATGGACGCCGGTTTCGGGCCGCATCTCGCTGATGTATTTCTTCCCGCCGGTTACGGGCTTCATGCTGATCGACTCGCTATTGTCGGGGCAGGCGGGCGCCTTCAAGTCTGCGGTGAGCCATCTCATCCTGCCGACGATCGTGCTCGGCACCATTCCGCTGGCCGTGATTGCGCGCCAGACCCGGTCGGCGATGCTGGAAGTGCTTTCCGAAGACTATGTGCGCACGGCGCGCGCCAAGGGCCTCTCGACCTTCCGTGTCGTCGGCGTGCATGCGCTTCGCAACGCCATGATCCCGGTTATCACCACGATCGGTCTGCAGGTGGGCGTCATGCTCGCCGGCGCGATCCTGACCGAGACGATCTTCTCCTGGCCGGGCATCGGCAAGTGGATGGTGGATTCGGTATCGCGTCGCGACTACGCCGTCATCCAGGGCGGCCTGTTGGTCATCGCTGCGGTGATCATGCTGGTCAACCTCATCGTCGACCTGCTCTACGGTCTCATCAATCCGCGCATCCGGCATTAAGGAGGGCGTCATGTCTCAAGCTGCTGCAACAAACGCCGTTTCGACCGATCCGTCCCGCCGGGCGCGCTTGGCCGAGTTCTGGTATTACTTCTCCGAGAACCGCGGTGCCGTCATCGGTCTCGTGGTCTTCCTGTTCCTTGTTCTGCTGGCGATCTTCGCGCCGTGGGTCGCGCCGCACGATCCAGTCATGCAGTATCGTGACGCCGTGAAGGTTCCACCGGTCTGGCAGGAGGGTGGCCGCGCCGAATTCCTGCTCGGAACCGACGCGGTCGGCCGAGACATGCTCTCGCGCCTGATCTACGGCACGCGCTTCTCGCTGTTTGTCGGCGTCATCGTCACGACACTGTCGCTCGTCGGCGGAATCGCGCTCGGCGTCATTGCCGGCTATTTCCGTGGCTGGGTCGATACCGTCATCATGCGTGTGATGGACATCATCCTCGCCTTCCCGTCGCTGCTGCTCGCTCTCGTGCTGGTGGCTGTTCTCGGCCCGGGGCTCGTCAACGCCATGATCGCGATCGCGCTCGTCTTCCAGCCGCACTTCGTGCGCCTGACCCGTGCCGCCGTCATGAGCGAAAAAAGCCGAGACTATGTGGTCGCAGCCAAGGTTTCCGGTGCCGGCCATGGCCGCCTGATGTTCAAGACGATCCTGCCGAACTGCATGGCGCCGCTGATCGTCCAGGCCACGCTGTCGTTCTCGAGCGCCATCCTCGACGCTGCCGCCCTCGGCTTCCTCGGCATGGGTGCCCAGCCTCCGACACCGGAATGGGGCACCATGCTCGCCGAAGCGCGCGAGTTCATCAACAGCCATTGGTGGATCGTCACCCTTCCAGGCATCGCGATCCTGATCACGGTTCTGGCGATCAACCTGATGGGTGACGGCCTGCGCGATGCGCTTGATCCCAAGCTGAAGAGGTCCTGATCATGGCGCTTCTCGAAATCGAAAACCTGGTCGTCGAATTCCAGACGGCCACCGGTCCCTTCCGCGCCGTCGACGGCGTGTCGATGAAGGTGCACGAAAAGGAAGTGCTGGCGATCGTCGGCGAGTCCGGTTCGGGCAAGTCCGTGTCGATGCTGGCGGCCATGGGCCTCCTGCCATGGACAGCCAAGGTCACGGCCGACAAGCTGACGTTCAACGGTCGCGACCTGCTCGGCATGGCGCCGGCAGAGCGCAAGAAGATCATCGGCAAGGATATCTCGATGATCTTCCAGGAGCCGGTCGCAAGCCTCAATCCGTGCTTCACGGTCGGCTTCCAGATCGAGGAGGTGTTGCGTATCCACCTCGGTCTCGACAAGGCTCAACGGCGCAAGCGCGCCATCGAACTGTTCGAGGCGGTCGGCATCCCCGATCCGGGCGAGCGGCTGGGGCACTATCCTCACCAGATGTCGGGCGGTCAGTGCCAGCGCGTGATGATCGCGATCGCCATTGCCTGCAACCCGAAGCTCCTGATCGCCGACGAGCCGACGACCGCGCTCGACGTGACGATCCAGAAGCAGATCCTCGACCTCCTGATGCGGCTCCAGGCCGAGCACGGCATGGGCCTGATCATGATCACGCACAACATGGGCGTGGTCGCCGAGACTGCCGACCGCGTCGTCGTGCAGTACAAGGGGCGCAAGATGGAAGAAGCCGACGTGCTGTCGCTGTTCGAATCGCCGAAGAGCAACTACACGCGCGCGCTGCTGGCAGCCTTGCCGGACAACGCGACCGGCGACCGGTTGCCGACCATCTCCGAGCTTTTTGTCGATGAGCAGAGCCTTCAAGGAGCCGCCCGATGACCGTTGTTCTCGAAGCGCGCAACCTGGTGCGCGACTATCATATCCCCGGCGGCCTGATGAAAAAGGCCAAGACCGTGCATGCGCTCAAGGGCGTGAGTTTCTCGGTCGAAGAGGGCAAGACGCTGGCGATCGTCGGCGAAAGCGGCTGCGGCAAGTCGACGCTTGGCCGCATCCTGACGCTGATCGACCCGGCTACGTCGGGTGATCTGCTGATCGATGGCAACAAGGTCGATATCACCAAGGGCGACCTGACGCCGGAGATGCGCCGCAAGGTGCAGATCGTCTTCCAGAACCCCTATGGCTCGCTCAACCCGCGCCAGAAGATCGGCGACATCTTGACGGAACCGCTGATCATCAACACCAAGACCCCCGCTGACGAACGTCGCGAGCGGGCGATGGCGATGCTGAAGAAGGTCGGTCTCGACGAGAAGCACTACAATCGTTACCCGCACATGTTTTCGGGCGGCCAGCGCCAGCGCATCGCCATTGCGCGTGCGCTGATGCTCAACCCGAAGCTTCTGGTGCTGGACGAGCCGGTCTCGGCGCTCGACCTGTCGGTCCAGGCGCAGGTGTTGAACCTGCTCGCGGATCTGCAGGACGAGTTCCAACTGACCTACGTGTTCATCAGCCACGATCTCTCGGTGGTGCGCTACATCGCCGACGAGGTGATGGTGATGTATTTTGGTGAAGCGGTCGAATACGGCAGCCGCGACGAAGTCTTCGCCGACCCCAAGCACAGCTACACCAAGACGCTGTTTGCCGCGACGCCGCGCGCCGACGTTGCCAGCATCAAGGCACGGCTTGCCAAGAAGCAGGCCGCCTGATCCATCTCGGCGTTGTCTGACAAAGCGAGGCCGGGGAAAGAATTCTCCGGCTTCTTGGCCTTGAGGGGCCGATGGTGTAGAGCTTTCGCGCCGCCATTCACTTCTCGCCTTCCGGCGGCGGGCAGCCGCTTTTCGGCCGACCATTCAGCGTTCGGCCCAACTTCAGGAACACGATCATGGAAATCAAGCGTTTCGAAACCGGCCCCCGGATGAGCCAGGCCGTGGTTTACAACAACACCGTCTACCTCGCCGGCCAGGTCGGCAATGCCGGTGACGATGTCGTGACCCAGACGAAGCAGGCGCTTGCCGAAGTCGACCGTCTTCTGGCGCTCGCCGGCACCGACAAGACCCGCATCCTCTCGGCCACCATCTGGCTCGCCGACATGGCCGACTTCCCGAAGATGAACTCGGTCTGGGATGCCTGGGCACCGCAGGGCAACACCCCGGCACGCGCCACCGGCGAAGCAAAGCTCGCAACCCCGGAATATCTCGTCGAAGTCATCGTCGTCGCAGCCGCCGCTTAAACGCCTGCCGCGCAAAAGTCCTTGGCGAACTTGCCGCCACATTGCATCTCCGCCGCCGTGCCCTGTGCACGGCGGCGTTTTTCATTTGACGGGCCTGCCCTTGTTCCCCCGCCGCGCAGGAACCATTCGCCAGTCCGCACGTTTACCTTCGGTTCCACAAAAAATGGGAGGGCGTTCGATGCTCTACTGGCTGCCGCGGATTTGCGTGCTTGCTTTCGCAGGTCTCTTGATCGGTTTCGGTTTCGTCCCGGACACCGCCACCGGTGTTGCGCACACATTGCTCGTCATCGTTCTCGGTCTCGGGCTTTTGTCGCTGACCTTGCACGTGTTCCCACCCGAACGACACTGAACGACAGGGTACGCAGACTGGCGTGCGCGCGACAAAAAGAGGCGAGGGACGGCATTGGACACATCCGGCCATACGGCTGCTTACTACAAGCTGAAACGCATCGCCGAGGAGGAAACGGCCACGGCTGAAGCGGCCTTGCCTGCTGAGCCGAAGCGGGATGGCATCGATCTGATGGTCGCCTGGAGCATCATCGGCCTATTCGTGATTGCCGGCTCTGCCGCCGTCTACTCGATGGAAACGATCCTGATGCCGATCACGCTGGCCGTCGTTGTCGGCATCGTGCTCGGGCGCGCGGCCGACAGCCTGTCAAAGTTCGGCCTTCCGCCGATCATGGGCGGGTTGTTGCTGGCGCTCGTCTTCGTTCTTGGTCTTGCGTCGGTGGTCAGCGTCCTGCTTGGACCGATCACGGACCTGGCGCAGAAGGCGCCGGCCCTGGCGGAAGGGGTGGTCGAGCGCGTGCTGCCATTCATCGAGCGTTTCGAATGGTTGCGCGTCGCCGTGGCGAAAGGCACAGGCAGCGACGCACTCGCCGATACCGTCATGAAAAATGCCGCGCCCGTGCTCGGTGCCGTCGCCGGCGGGCTGACGCCCGCTCTGGTTCAGACGTTGATCTTTCTGGCAGCACTCGGGCTGTTCCTTCTGGGGCGCCTGCATCTGCGCAGAACCATCATTCTTGCCTTTACCAGCCGGGAAAGACGCCTGAGCACGATCCGCATCATGAACGCGATCGAAAGCGCGCTGGCACAGTATTTTTCGATTGCGAGCCTGATCTATCTCGCCCTCGGTGTCGTCACCATGATCATCGCGCTGGTCGGCGGCCTGGCCATGCCGCCGCTGTGGGGGCTGTTCGCCTTCGTCTCCAGCTTCATACCTTATCTCGGCGTGACACTGATGACGCTGGCGCTGCTCGTCGGTGGGCTGATGACGCATGACGCCATTCTGCTGGCGCTTGCGCCGGCCGCCACCTTCTTCGTGGTGCATCTCGTCATGGAAAACCTGGTGATACCCTCGATCCTCGGCAACAGGCTCGAGGTCAACCCGTTCCTCGTCTTCGTCGCCATCATCTTCTGGACATGGATGTGGGGCGCGGTCGGCGCCATGCTGGCGCTGCCCTTATCGCTCATCGCCATGACGATTTTCGAGGAGGTGCGCGAGCAGCCGCCCGAGCGGCAGCTGCCGGCGTAATGCCTGTGGTGCGTGCGCTTATCTGCCCGTCGAGCGGGCGTGCTCGTCGAAAAACAGGGCCTGGCTGATGAGCGCCTTGACCATATCCGGATTGAAAGGCTTGGTCACCAGGAAGGCCGGCTCCGGCCGCTTGCCTGTCAGCAGCCGCTCGGGGAAGGCGGTGATGAAGATCACCGGCACTGCCGCGTCCTTCAGGATCTCGTTGACGGCGTCGATGCCCGAGCTGCCGTCGGCAAGCTGGATGTCGGCCAGAACCATCTTCGGAGCCGTCTTGTGATAGAGGTCCAGAGCTTCCTTGTGCGTGCGGGCGATGCCGGTCACGCGATGGCCGAGGCTCGTCACCATGTCTTCGATATCGAGTGCGATCAGCGGCTCGTCTTCGATGATCAGGACTTCGGTTGCCACCTGGCGCGAGATGTCTTCCGAAGCGACCGTCAGCAGCTTGGAAAACGCCGCCTGGCTCTGCCCCATGATCTCGGCGGCATCGGCAATCGAGAAACCCTCGACCGAGACGAGCAGAAAGGCCTGGCGCGCTGCGGGCGCGATAAGCGAAAGATTGGCGGCTGCCTGTTGCTCCCAGGCGAAGGGAGAGACGTTCTCGGTCCGGTCGATGGAGACTTTCTCGAACAGCGAGCAGAACAGTTTATAGAGGGAGATCCGGTCATTGGAACTGTCGGGAAAAAGGCTGATGTCTTCGATCAGCGCTTCCAGGACTGCTGCCACATAACCGTCGCCGGCAGCCTGTGAACCTGTCACGGCGCGGGAGTAACGGCGGAGAAAGGGAAGGTGTGGCGCAATACGGGTCGAAAGTGACATCAAGTACTTCCTTGGGTCTGATGTGATTCGCTTGTTTTCTGAGGACAATGGACATCCCGCGAAAGACGTGAATGTTTTGAACACGTTTTTCGGCCTATGGGAAGCTGGCAACAGCGATGCGCGCTCGAGGTGTTTCGAGCGCCTTGCGACGTGGGGATATGTGGGATGGAAGACCCTGTGGACGAACGCGGTGCTACGGAGGGCGGAACGGCGAAGGCCGCAAGCGGTTTGGATCCGAACGGCTTGATTGGCTCGAAACTGAAGGCGCTCTATCGGGCTATCGAACAGGAGCCGGTACCCGACCTTTTCATCGACCTTTTGCAAAAGCTGGATGATGCCGAGGCGTGTATGCAGGCTAACGGCAAGCTTCCGCCCAAGGTATGAGCCCACGACATGAGAAACGGGCCGAAGCCCGTTTCCCTCGCTCTTTCGAAACGTTTTCGCCTTAGCAGGCTGCTTCGTAGCGGCGGCCGTAGCGGTCGCGGTAGATGCAGCGCCCAGGCTCATTGGCATTGCCTATAAGCGCGCCGGCGACACCGCCGATGGCGGCACCCACTGCAGCGCCTCTGACATTGCCTGTTGCGGCACCGCCGATGATTGCACCGCCGGTCGCGCCGATCGCCGCACCCTTTTCCGTTTGCGTGCAGGCCGCGAGGGGCAGGATCAGGCTTGCTACGATAAGTATCTTCTTCATGACGCGTTCCTATCCGAGGTTTGCTTCGTTGAACATTGAAGGATGCATTCAGCCTAGGCCGGTTGCGGGGAATGAGGACGAACAGAATGACGACAATGAGGCCGCTCGCAAAGGCACGCGCTCGGAATCGACGCCAGCCCTGACCTAGGCTTCACGACTATCTTAGCCGCCCTTGCATTGCTCGCAACGGGCCGGAATGCACCGCTCATCAATGTCTCCCTGTGTGGTATCGCCGCGGGCGCAGCGCTTGTTATTGCTGTGGAAACGACGATCACGCCGATTTGTTCCATCGGGCAAATTCTTCTTGGAAGCTGCCGTCGATCAGGCGTTCTGGCGGGTGGTCGGCGGCAATTGCCCGCAGACGTGCCCGACGCTTGCTCCGCCCGACAATGCCCCGACAATTCCTGGGCCGTTAGCCGTCGTCCCGATGTGAAATGCCGCACCGAGTTCGCGGGCTTACGAAGGTTACGACCAAATTTCGGCCCGCACGATGGAACTTCGTAGGGTCCATGATCGTTTGCTTATGGAGTTTTTGATCAAGGAGCATGCGAATGGAACATATCGCTGCCATCATGGTCCTCGTCGGCTGCATGCAGGGCGAAGCCGCCTGCCGTGAGGTTCCGACGCCGGTCGTCGGTTTCGAAACCGTCGAAGAATGTCATGAATTGCTTTCGCCATCGATCGACGAGGTCGGGAAGGTGTTCAAGAGCGCCTACGGTAAATGCGCCGAAGTCGATCCGGCGCTGTTCGTCGAAGATGCGACGATTGAGTGGCGGATCACGCCATCGCGCCAGCTCGAAGTCAAGGTGTTCGCCGACGACGGCGCTTACGCTGTTGCCGCGCGCACGGACGATGCTCCCAAACTCCGTAACTGAAGTTGCCATCGAGACGTGCAACCGTCTGCGCCGCCGGCAACAGAGTTTGACAGTGATGCAGAACGAAAAACTAACGCCGCCGCGGTGATCAATCGCAGCGGCTTTTACTTTTGTGGTGTTTGAAAAGAGCGTTTCTCAGCAACTATCTTTTCGGTTTGGGCTCGGTCTTTTTCAGCTTTTCAAGAAGACTGTCCAGGTTTCTGCTCGGTTTGTCTGCGTTGTGTGCGTAGAGATCACGCATCGTTCTACCGATGTGAAGATTACTGTCCGGCCGCTCAGCGTTTCGGCGTGCTGTTTCAGCGGCGGACTTCCAGATATGTGACATTGGCATCTTCATGTCGAACCTGCTTTATTCCTTCAGGGGACAACGTAGGACTATCTCGAAGGTTCCTGGCGGAATTCGTCTCGGCTGTGTCATTTCGAGACTGATTTGCTGGTCATGGTTAATAGATCGTTTCGATGCTCTTTTGGTAGGGTCGAAGATTTTTCCGTTCTCGACGGACGCGCCGGAACAAAATCCCGGATCATGACGTTTCTTCTCCAGCGACGCACACAAGGAGATATCCTATGCTTTACTACGCTCTCGTCTTTCTGGTGGTGGCGATTATCGCCGGTGTACTTGGTTTTGGCGGTATTGCTGGCGCTTCTGCAGGTATCGCGCAGATCCTGTTCTTCCTCTTCCTCGCCTTCCTGGTGATCTCGCTGGTCGCAGGTTTGATGCGTAGAACCTGATCAGGAGGCCATCCTCTTCCAGGACATGAACAAGGGACGAATGTCGAAAGGCTTCGTCCCTTTTTCGTGTTCGGTTGCCGTCCGCGACATCCCTTGCCCTCACAGATGCGCTTGGCTATTCATGCCGAAACGGATCTGACGCGCACCAAAGGAATGCGAACATCATGAAATCGCTGGAGCTCCTCGTAGAGCGGATCATCTTGTCCAGTCGCTGGCTGCTGGTCATCTTCTACCTCGGGCTTGTTGCAGCGTTGGGACTCTACGGAATCTCGTTCATGTACAAGCTCGCGAAGATTGCCGGCATGGTCTTCGTCTACGACGATGCCCAGATGATCCTTGCGATGCTCGGGCTGATCGATGCGGCGCTGGTGGCAAGCCTGATCGTCATGGTGATGATCTCGGGATACGAGAATTTCGTCAGCCGCTTCGACGAGGGTGACGCCGAGGTCTCCTTCCTTGGCAAACTCGATGCCGGCAGCCTGAAGATCAAGGTTGCCTCGTCGATTGTCGCGATCTCGTCGATCCATCTTCTGCAGATCTTCCTCAATACGCAGCAATATACCGACCAGCAGCTGATGTGGGCGACGATTATGCATCTTGCCTTCGTGGTTTCGGCGGTTCTGCTCGGCTACCTCGAGCAGATCATGAATGGCCTGAAGAAGAAGTAGCGTTTTGGCTCGGCGGTGAATGCTGCCGTGGCTTGTGTTGATCGAGGAGCGAGGCAGCGGGACATGAAGACTGACGTAGTGGTTCTCGGGGCCGGCATCGTCGGCATATCGACCGCCATCCATCTGGCACGGCGCGGCAAGTCGGTGGTGCTGCTCGATCGGCGCGGCGCAGGCGAGGAAACATCCTACGGCAATGCTGGCCTCATCCAGCGCGAAGGCGTGTTTCCCTACGGTTTCCCGCATGATTTCGGGGCACTGTTCCGCTACGCGCTGAACAACACCATCGACGCACATTACCACATCCGCGCCTTGCCGGGCCTGGTGCCGTTCCTGGCGCGCTACTGGTGGCACTCGGGTTTCACCCAGCACCAGCGTATCGCCCACATGTATGCGCCGCTGATCGAGCATTCGATCGTCGAGCATGAGGATCTCATCAACGCATCCGGCGCAAGCGACCTGATCCGCAAGGACGGCTGGATGAAGGTCTTCCGCACCGAGAAGGCGCGCGACGCCGCTTACAAGGACGCCGAAAAACTGTCGGCCGGTTTCGGCGTCAACCACCAGAAACTTTCGGCCAGCGAATTGAAGATGATAGAGCCGTCCATCAAGGCCGATCTCGTCGGTGGCCTGCGCTGGAGCGATCCCTGGTCGATCCGCGATCCGCACAGCCTCAATATGGCCTATCTCGCCTATTTCCAGTCACTCGGCGGTCGTCTTGTTTCCGGCGACGCCGCGACGGTGGAGCACATCCTCGAAGGCCCGGGCTGGCGGGTGGCAACGCCCGAAGGTCCGCTCGAGGCGCATGAGGTGGTCGTCGCGCTCGGTCCCTGGGCCGATACCGTAACGCGCAAGCTCGGCTACCACTTCCCGCTTGCCGTCAAGCGCGGCTACCACATGCATTACGGCATGCAGGAGGGCGCTCAGCTCAACAACTGGGTGCTGGATGCCGAGAAAGGCTATTTCCTGGCGCCGATGCAACGCGGCATCCGCCTGACGACAGGTGCGGAATTTGCCTGGCGCGATGCGCCGAAGACACCGGTGCAACTCACCCGCGCCGAGCGCGTCGCGCGCGAGTTCTTCCCGCTGGCCGAACGCCGCGACGAGGAGCCGTGGATGGGCGCTCGGCCCTGCACGCCGGATATGATGCCGATCATCGGCAAGGCGCCGCGGCACCAAGGCCTATGGTTCGCCTTCGGCCATGCCCATCACGGCATGACGCTCGGGCCCGTCACCGGTCGGGCACTTGCCGAAGCCATGACCGGGGAGAAGACGGTGATCGATATCGCGCCCTATCGGCCGGAGCGCTTCTTCTCCTGATCGTTTCTGCGATCGACAAGAGTCCGGAAGCATCGCGTCCGGCCTCTTTGCCTTTGATCTGCCCTCGCGCAGATGCTGCCTAGGCGTTGGTGCCGCCGTCGATGGTGAATTCGGTGCCGGTTACGCCCCTCGCGTCCGGTCCTGCGAGCCAGGCGACAAGACCCGCCACTTCGCTGGCATCGTTGAACCGAGGGATTGCCATCAGGTCGCGTTGTGGATCTGCATGCGCGCCATCCTGCGGGTTCATGTCGGTGTTGGTCGAGCCGGGATGGACGATATTGACGGTGATGCTTTTCGGCCCGAGGTCGCGCGCGACCGCCTTGGTAAAGCCGACAAGCGCAGACTTGCTGAGCGCATAGAGGCTGATGCCTGGAAAGGGGACGCGCTGGGCCAGATTGCTGCCGACCGAAATGATGCGTCCGCCATCCGGCATGTGCCTTGCGGCAGCGCTCGTTGCCAGCACCACCGCCTTCACGTTGATATCGACCGTGCGATCGAAATCGTCCGCCGTTACCTCCGTGATGGCGGTCGCTTCATAAATGCCGGCATTGTTGACGAGAATGTCGATGCGTCCGTACCGCTCGACGACCGCCTTGACGGCGGCTCCCACCGCCTCCCCATCGCGGTTGTCGGCACGAATGGCGAGCGCCTTGCCGCCCGCCTGCTCGATTTCGGCAACCAGTGCATCGGCCTTGGCCTGTGACTGGCCGTAGGTGATGGCGACGATGGCGCCCTCGCTTGCCAGCCGCCTGGCGATCGCCGCACCAATGCCGCGCGCGCCGCCTGTCACCAACGCTATCCTGTCCTTCAAGTTCGACACGTCCAACTCCATATTTGTAGTGATCGATACATATAAAGATGGCGACTTGCTTCATCCTGTCAAGTAATTTATGTATTGACCGATACAAAATGGAGTTCAGGCGATGTCCAGCCGTGGCCGACCCCGCACCTTCTCGCGCGATGAAGCGCTGAGAAGTGCCATGGAAATCTTCTGGGACAAGGGTTTCGACAACACGTCGCTTGCCGACCTGACACGGGTGATGGGGCTCAACCCGCCGAGCCTGTACGCCGCCTTCGGCAGCAAGGCGAAACTTTTCCTGGAGGCTGTCGATCTCTATGGCCGCACCGACGGCGCCGGCATCTGGGAGTTTCTCGACGATGCGCCGACTGCAAGGGAAGCGGTCCACGACCTCTTGAAGCGGTCGGCCGAGAATTTTACCCAATGGGCAGAACCGCGCGGCTGCATGGTCGTGCTTTCGGCCCCGCAGATGGAAGGGGGCGACACGGCCGTTTGCGATGGCCTGAAGGCACGTCGGCTGGAAAAACAGGTGGCCTTGCAGAGCCGGCTTGAACGGGGGGTGGCGGACGGCGATCTTCCCGAGGGAACCGATTGCGATGCGATTGCGGCCTATGTAACGTCGATCCAGCACGGAATGTCGATCCACGCGCGCGACGGGGCATCGCGCCAGACCCTCATGGCAATCGCCGACTGTTGTGCGGCGGGATGGGACGCGATGGTTGCGGGCGTAACGACGAAAGCTCAATTCTGACATTTGGCTACGGCGAAGCCTCGGCCGGCGTCGCATCAACCAGCGCAACTTTCAGGTCGCGTCCGGCATATTTGGTGCTTCGCAGGGCCAAATCGAAGCCTCACGTCATGGTGAACGACGCCATATGAAACCTTCGCCGGAAGGACTACTTCCGGCGAAGGCAAAGCGTGGCGAAAGAACCGTTACTGCGCCGGTGCCGGCTGCGTTGCCGTGCCATCCGTTGCCGGCGGCGTCGTACCCTGCTGCGGCGTTGATTCCGGAGCGGTCATCGTTCCGCCTGACGGTGCGGTGGTCGTATCGGCCGGTGGCGTGGTCGTCGTATCCGTTGCTGGCGGGGTCACCGTCTGGCCAGTTGTCGACTGGTCAGCCGTGGCCGGTGGCGTCGCCGTATCGGTCGTATCGCGCGACAGTTCCGCTGGTAGCCAGGCGATCAAAGCGATCACGAGGCCGGCAAGCAGGATGATCACGAGCGGCCAACTGCTCCGCCCGGAGCGGACCGGCGCGGGATCGTTTGGCAGCGGTGTCGGCTGACCTGTCACCGGGTCGATGAGCGGCTTTTCCTTGAACTCTTCATGTTGATTCATCGCGTTTACATCCTTTCTGGGCGTCCTCCGGCGATGGGTATTGTCTGGCCGGAACGGCCTCGGCAAAGACCGGGGACCGGATTGTGCGGCTGCAAACTGTCGTTGCGAACCTGGCATGCTCGACTGGACGCGTTCTGCCATAAAAACGCGCGAAAACTTGCAATGTTCCATCGGGTACAACCGCCCGGATCGCATGCGCTTTACAGGCCGCTGTTTTCGCTGCAAGAAAGTCGTCTCTTTAGGGGAGGGCGATCATGACGCTTGAGGCATACCGAAGCGGAACCTTTGTCGGGCGTGTCTGGCGATCTGATATCGATGGGCCGGGGCTGGTGACCATCAGGGATGGCGCGATTGTCGACATCACCTCGAAACCGGCGCCCACCATGCGCGATCTGTTGGAGCTTCCAGACCCCGTCGCCCATATCCATGAGCGGGATGGTGAACGGCTTGCGTCGGTGACGGATCTGCTCGCGGGCGAGGGCGACGGCTCGAGAAATCGGCTGCTTGCCCCCTGCGATCTCCAGGCGGTGAAGGCCTGCGGCGTCACCTTTGCACGCTCGATGATCGAGCGGGTCATCGAGGAGCGGGCCGCTGGCGATGCCGCACGCGCCGAGGCGATCCGCGCACGCGTCACTGCTGTCATCGGCGACAGCCTGCGAAACCTGAAGGCCGGTTCGCCCGAGGCTGCCCGCGTCAAGGCGGCGCTGATCGAGGAGGGCGTGTGGTCGCAATATCTCGAGGTTGGCATCGGTCCGGATGCGGAGGTTTTTACCAAGGCGCAAGTGTTGTCTTCGGTCGGCTCAGGGGCGGAGGTCGGGCTCCATCCAATCTCGCGCTGGAACAATCCGGAGCCGGAAATTGTGCTGGCCGTCGCTTCAGATGGCGCCGTCAAGGGCGCGACGCTCGGCAACGATGTCAATCTGCGCGACGTCGAGGGCCGGTCCGCTCTGCTGCTCGGCAAGGCGAAGGACAACAACGCCTCCTGCGCCATCGGGCCTTTCATCCGCCTGTTCGACGAGACCTATACGATCGACCATGTGCGCAGGGCCGAACTCGGACTGCTGGTCGAGGGGGCCGATGGCTACCGCCTGAAGGGAACGAGCAGCATGGCGGAGATCAGTCGCGATCCTCTCGACCTCGTCGCCCAGACCATAGGGCCGCATCATCAATATCCCGACGGACTGATGCTGTTCATGGGCACCCTGTTTGCGCCGGTCGAAGACCGCGACGAGAAGGGCCAGGGTTTTACCCACAAGATCGGCGACCGAGTGACGATTTCAAACGCCGAACTCGGCAGCCTGACGAACACTGTGCGCCTGTCGACGGAGTGTCCGCCCTGGACCTTCGGCACGGCCGCGCTGATGCGCAACCTCGCCAGGCGCGGCCTGCTTTAGCATCGCTCACCGCTGCTTGCCCATCCAGCCTGAAATCGGCGCCCGGATCAGGTGTTTGGCCACGTCGACGGCTTGGACGACGAAAGGCCCCGCCAATCTTCATCGGCGGGGCCTTCATGTGACTGTACGGTTTAAATCATGCCGCGCAAAAGCGCGCCGCGGTTTTGCGATAACGATATGCGCAGGAACAAGAGCTTAAAGCGCGCCAAGCGAATCCGAAAGATCGCGACGGGCTTCAGGCCTGGCTGTTGTCTTCAACAGGTGCGTCCGGTCCGTTCTTCTTGATCGAATCGATGGCGTTTTGAGCGCTGGCCTTGCTTGCGTAGCCTTCGGTCGAAAACATCACTTCGCTGTTGTACTTGAAGCGAACCCGGTATTCGCCAGCCTTGTCTTTGTAGATCTCGAACTTATGAGCCATGTGCCCTCCCATATGTAACGGTGAATCACGCAAGGACTAGCGTGGCAGTTGCAAGCGGCGTTGACAAGATGTCGGCGCTTTCATTCAAATCTACACATCCGCTTCACGTGGTCTTGATATGCCCATGGCTGGTTGAGCAATTTCCACGCACCGACCAACTCCGCATCGGAAAGGCAGAACCCGCCATGAGCACGCAGACCGATGCCCGCTTCTGGGACCGGACGTCACGGAGGTATGCAGCCGGCAAGATTGTCGACCAGGCCGGATATGAGCGCACGTTAGAGCGAACTCGCGCTCTGTTGAGATCAAGCGACAGGGTTCTGGAATTGGGTTGCGGCACAGGAACCACGGCGCTCCGGCTGGCTGGCCACGTGCTCAGCTATGTCGCGACGGATATTTCGACCGGAATGATTGCGATTGCCGAGGAAAAACGTGCCGCCGACCCCGTCGCGGGCTTGAGCTTTTGCAACGCGACCGCCGATATGCTGTCACCCGCCGACATGCAGTTCGATGTCGTCATGGGGTTCAACTATCTGCACCTGGTGCGCGACCTGCCCGGCACGCTCGGCCGCATCCACGCCCTGCTTGCAAGGAACGGCCGGTTCATCTCCAAGACACCTTGCGTCGGGGATATGAATCCGCTTATCCGGCATGCCCTGCTGCCCGCGATGCGCGCGCTCGGCAAGGCGCCCTATGCCGGCATCTTTCGGGCTGCGGACCTGTGCCGGAGCATCCGTGCTGCGGGCTTCGACGTCGTTGCAACGGAAGGCCACGCAACCAGGGGCAATGACAATCGCCCCTACATCGTGGCGCACAAACGATGATCGAAGGTTAGAGGCGGTCGCGTTCGCAGGGGTTGTCGCGCCGGAGCCTGCGGCCCCGGGGCTTGCCAAGCATCTTCCAGATGATGGTGCCCCGGCCTTGGTGGCAAGCCTGGCTCAGTCAAAAATCATCGCCATGCGACGCCCTTGATGGACGCCGAAGCCGTTGCCACAGACCGAAATGCGCTGCGGTCAGAATGACCGGCTGTTGTTCGACCAGATCGGCCCCAGGCGCTCTTCTTCCTTGATGCTGTTCGTCCCATAGGAGAACCGCAGGCCACCGAAGATGGTGCCCGTGTCTCCCGACACCGAAGAGCCGAAACCGGAAACCTCCTCGTTGGCGTATTTGTAGCCGCCGAACAGGGTGACCGGGAAGTATGCAGGGCGATAGTTGGCCGTCAGCTTCAGACTACTGATGTCGTAGTCGATGCCGCTGTCGGTGATGCGGTCGAGCGCGCCGTCGAGATCGAAACGTATATGGTCGGTCGCATAGACGCGGGCGCCGAGCGCGACCATGTAATGATCGGCGTCCAAACCTTCCCACCGCGCCTGGCCGTAGCCGGCCGCGCCGTGAATGGTCCACGTATCCTGGAAATAAGCGCCTTCGATGCCGCCCATATAGTCGTTGATGTGGCTGTCGAACCCTGCATCGAGACGCGCCGCCTGAACGAACGCGCCGACGGCATAGGCACTGTCGCGGTAGTAGCCGTGCAGGGTGCCGCTGTAGCTATTCGTGTTGGCGTCCTCGATCGAGGCGCTGGTGTAGCCGAGATCCGTCTGGAGATTGAAGCCGCCGCCCGCGTCGAAGTTGACGGCGCCCCGCAGCGCCCATGCGTCGGCATCGATATCGCCGGGAGAATCGACGACACTTCCATAGGCGCCTTCGATGTATCCCGTGACGCCAAGAGACGGTTGTTCGACCGGCGCCTCATAGTAGTCGCCCGTCCCGACCAGCGGCCCGTCAATATCGGCGGCCGCCGCGAGCGGTGCGCTCGACAAAAGAAAAACAAGAAAGCTGTTCGCCCGAAACATCTGCCCACCCCGCTGAGAACCCTACCGAAGAGTAAGCAAACATCGTTAATGCAATCTGAAGGCGCATCGAGTTTGCAAGGGCGTCAGATGTTAAGGCAGCGTACGCGGTGGTGTCTTTTTGAAAAAAAAGCGCTCAAGGCGGCAGCGCAGTGCGCGCGAAAGACACACTTGCCGAGACGACCATGTTACTGAATTTGTTTTTCGAAGAAGTTGGCTGGGGAACCTGGATTCGAACCAGGACTAACGGAGTCAGAGTCCGTGGGTCTACCGTTAACCTATTCCCCAAAGCCGCCGTCGGGGCGAAGCCCGTCGGGTTGGTTGGCGGGCTTATAAACAAATCAGCGGCCGATGCAAATACCTTTTGCAAAAAAAAATCGCGCATGAAGCGAAGATTGTCTCGCGGCGGTGGAGGGAACGGGACGGCTTGGCGCTGAACTTGCCTTGTTTGCGGGGGGGATAGGCCGGACCGGCCGCTCGTCCGAATTGTTGTGCACAAGCCGTTTCTCAAAAAAAGTTTGGCGAATGGGGGCGGCGCTGGTACAGTCGCCCCAACGAAAAATCGAGAAAGCGCCTTGAGCGGCCGATAAGGCTTTGCGCGGCGCGATGGTTGAGACAAGTGAAAGACCCCGATCACGGCGAAAAGCCGTCCGAATCCGGGGCGTCGGCAGCAGGCCGTAGCGATGGACACAAGATGGTTCCGCGCAACGGCAAGGGCAAGCGGAAACGGCGCAAGTCGTCTGCTTCGCCGTCTGCAATTGCCAGCCAACCCGGCGGTGCCGGCATGGCAGGGCGTCCCGCAGGACCAGACGATGCGGAACCGGCGCGCAAGCGCAAACGGCGTCGTCGTTCGAAATCCGCAAAACAGCAGGCTCAGGCTGCACCCGCATCTGCGGGTAGCCGCGATGTGCAGCTTGTCGACCCGGCAATGGGCGACAGGAAAGGGCACAAGCGCAGCAAGAAGGCACGGCATCGTCGTGGCATTCAGGGGCGGCCACTCACCTCGGGCGAGCGGCAGCAGGCGCAGTCGCGCCCCAATGACGGGGCGGCCGTATCCAGGCCCGCTGCGCCTCAGCCTGGCGGACAAGCGCCGTCGCGTTCCGACCAGCCTCGCGCACCCTTCGTTGCCGCCAGCGAGCCGCCGGCGCCGCTTTATGCGGCACTGGATCTCGGCACCAACAATTGCCGTCTGCTGATTGCGCAGCCGACCCGTCCCGGCCAGTTCCGGGTGGTCGACGCCTTCTCGCGCATCGTCAGGCTTGGTGAGGGACTGGGCGCCAGCGGCCGGTTGTCCGATGACGCGATGGACCGCGCCGTCGAGGCGCTGAAGGTCTGCGCCACCAAGCTGGGCGGGCGTCTCATTCGCCGCAGCCGGTTGATCGCAACCGAGGCCGCGCGTGCGGCCGAAAACGGCGAGAGCTTCCTTGAGCGCGTCGCCAAGGAAACGGGGCTCGAGCTGGAGATCATCAACCGCGAGACGGAGGCGCGGCTTGCTGTGTCCGGCTGCTCGTCGCTGGTCGATCGCGAGACGCGCTCCGTTGTTCTCTTCGATATCGGCGGTGGCTCCTCGGAGATCGCCGTCATCCGCATCGGCGACAACAGGTCCAACCGGCTCGCCAACCACATCACCCATTGGACTTCGCTGCCCGTCGGCGTCGTGACCCTTTCCGAGCGCCACGGCGGCCAGCATGTGACGCCTGCAAGCTTCGAAGCCATGGTTCAGGAAGTCGAGGGCATGCTGTCGCGTTTCGACAGTCCGCCGGTCGAGGCGCTGGCAACCGGCATTGCCGGCAGCGGCTTCCATCTGATCGGCACCTCGGGCACGGTGACGACGCTGGCCGGCGTTCACCTGGATCTGCCGCGCTATGACCGCCGTCGCGTCGACGGGCTCTGGCTGTCCGATGACGAGGTCTCCGCCATGCAGGCGCGGCTCCTTTCATGGGATTTTGATGCGCGGGCGGCAAACCCCTGTATCGGCCCCGATCGCGCCGATCTGGTGCTGGCCGGTTGCGCGATCCTCGAAGCGATCCGCCGCCGCTGGCCCTCGACACGCATGCGCGTTGCCGATCGCGGGCTGCGGGAAGGCTTGCTCACCGACATGATGGCCGACGATGGCGCCTGGCGTCGCTCGCGGCCGCGCAGGCATCAGCGCAGCTCGACCACATAATTCCTTCAATCGGAAATCGATTTAGGCAATTGTGCGATAACATCTGCAGATACGGCAGGCCCGGCGCGTCCGAAGCGATGCGCGACCGTCGCCGCCACGAAGGATAAAACATATGACGAAACCTCCTGTTGGCGGCAACCGCAGCGGCCGAAAGCTTGGCCAGAAGGTCAAGAAGGGCAAGCTCAAGGCGTCGTCCCGTCGCTGGATCGAGCGCCACATCAACGACCCTTACGTCCAGCGCGCCCAGCTCGAAGGCTACCGCGCGCGCGCCGCCTTCAAGCTTCTGGAGATCGACGAGAAGCACAAGATCCTCAATGGCGCCCGCCGCATCATCGACCTGGGGGCCGCCCCCGGCAGCTGGTCGCAAATCGCCGCCAAGGTGACCAACTCGACCGATGGCGACCCGCGTGTGGCCGCGATCGACTTCCTGGAGATGGATCCGCTGCCCGGCGTGCGCATCCTGCAGATGGATTTTCTCGACCCGCAAGCGCCTGAAAAGCTGATGGAAGCGATCGGCGGTACGCCGGATCTTGTGATCTCCGACATGGCGGCGCCGACGACGGGGCATCGCCAGACGGATCATTTTCGCACCATGCATCTCTGCGAGGTCGCGGCGCATTTCGCCGTCGACGTTCTGGCCGAGGGCGGGCATTTCCTGGCGAAAACCTTCCAGGGCGGCACCGAGCGCGACCTGCTCAACATGCTCAAGCAGAACTTCCGTCAGGTCATTCACATCAAGCCTGCGTCTTCGCGCGCCGAATCGGTGGAAATGTTCCTGCTTGCCAAGGGCTTCAAGGGGCGCCGTGCGACCGACGCCGATGAGCCCGCAGAAGACGAGGCGGCGGACTGAGCCATGCTGCTCTACGTGACGGTCGGCACCAACGATCTAGACGGCGCGGGCGCGTTTTACGACCCGGTTCTGGCGACGCTCGGATACCGTCGTCAGCGGCAGGACGAGACGGAAATCGGCTACGGTGCCGATGGTGATGTCAGGTGCCGGTTCTGGGTGGTGACGCCGTTCAATGGTAAGCCGGCAACCTTTGGCAACGGTGTGACGATCGCGCTCGTGGCGGAAACGCGCGGGGCGGTCGACGCCTTCCACGCGGCAGCGCTCTCACAGGGCGGCATCGACGAGGGAGCGCCGGGCCTGCGGCCGTTCCACGCCCATTTCTACGGCGCCTGGGTCCGCGATCTCGACGGCAACAAGCTGTCGGCGGTCTGCGAGCGCCCCGAATAGCCCTTAGACCAACCCGCCCCGCTTTTACTTTCCTGCCGACGTTTCGATCTCGCGCACGGGCAGCCTGTGTCCCGAGACCGAGGCGCCGGCATTCTTCGCCATCGTCAGGAACGGGATTGCCGCCAGAAGGTTGGCGATCGCAATGATCATGAAGGCGGTGTGGAAGTTGTCGAGCTGCAGCGGTCCGCCGCTGAGCGACGTCTCGATTTCGAGGATCGCGCCGGCAACGGCAACGCCGAGCGCCAGGCTGATCTGCTGCAGGACGGCGCTCATCGACGTCGCCTTGCTGGCATCGGCGTCGTCGATATCGGCAAAGGACAGCGCGTTGACGCTGGTGAAGAAGAACGAGCGGGCAAAGCCGGCGATCAGCAGGATCGTGATCATGACGAGATAAGGGGTTGCCGGCGTGAAGAAGCCGTTGGCAAAGGTGGTGACGGCCGCGATGATGGCGGCGATGATCAGCGTCGTTCGGAAGCCGGCAAAGGCGAGAACGCGGCGCGCATAGAACTTCGTGGTGATCGCGCCGACGGCGCCGATGAAGGTGATCATGCCGGATTGGAACGGGTTGAGGCCGAAGCCGACCTGCAGCATCAGCGGCATCAGGAAGGGCACGGCGCCGACGGAAATGCGGAACACCGTGCCGCCGATCTGGGCGGCGCGAAAGGCGCTGTCCTGGAAGAGCTTGAGGTCGAGGATCGGGTGGGGATGGCGCCTGGCATGGGCGATGTAGAGCAGGCTGGCGATCACGCCCGTTACGACCGAGCCGATGCCGATGATCGGCGGCAGTGCCGGCAGGCTGATGACCGAGAGGCCGAAGACGACGCCGGATGCGGCGATGCCGCCGAGCAGGAAGCCGACAATGTCGACCGGCGGCGGATTGCGCGGTTCCATGTGGGGCAGGTAGATGCCGGAGAGGATGTAGCCGGCGATACCGACAGGCACGTTGATCAGGAAGATCCAGTGCCAAGAGAAATAGGTGGTGATGAAGCCGCCGAGCGGCGGGCCGGCAAGCGGCCCGACGAGTGCAGGGATGGTCAAGAGCGCCATCGCCGAAACGAGCTCGCTGCGCGGCGCGCTGCGCACCAGCACCAGGCGGGCGACAGGCGTCATCATTGCGCCGCCCATGCCCTGGAGGAACCGCGACAACACGAAGGCGAGCAGGCTGTTGGAGATGGCGCAGAGGATCGAACCGGCAATGAAGACGAGGATCGCCGCGCGAAAGATTTTCTTGGCACCGAAGCGATCGGCCATCCAGCCGCTCAAGGGAATGAAGATCGCCAGCGACACCATGTAGGCGGTGAGCGCCAGTTTGAGTGTGATCGGCCCGACGCCGATGTCGCGGGCAATGGCCGGCAGCGACGTGGAAATGACGGTGGAATCCATCTGCTCCATGAAGAGCGCGACGGCAAGGATCATCGGGACGATACGGTTCATGCGAAAGTGCCTTGGGAGTGGGCGGCGTCAGCTTGGGCTCCAAGCTAGCGCTTCCGATGGCTTTGTCGGGACCAAACCGACGATTGCAGATCAAATGCCTGTGGTCCCGCCTGTCTATTGCTGTCAAGACGCTAGTTCTGGCCGGGTGATGGAACGTAGCTGCGATTTCGGGAGAAAATGATGACGAACGACATGTCAATGAAGCGCCGCACCTTGATGACGGCGGGCACAATGGGTGTATTGGCGGCGCCCTCAATCATGACCGGGTTCGCAGTGGCCCAGGAAAAGACGGACAATCAGAACATGCAGCAAGCACAGCCGCCCATCCGGGCGCTCAAACTCGGCGCGTTCAAGGTCGTGGCGATCTGCGACGGCACGCGCGCTTCTGCCAAGCCGCACGAGACCTATGGCACCGACCAGCCGGAAGAGGCGGTGGCTGAACTGCTGGCGCAGAATTTTCTGCCGACCGATACACTGGTCAACAGCTATTCGCCTGTTCTTGTCGATACCGGGACAGAGGTTATCCTGTTCGACACCGGACTAGGTGAGGGGGGACGCGAAGCGGGTTCCGGTCGTCTCATGGACGGTATCCGGGCCGCCGGCTACACGCCCGAGGGCGTGTCGACCGTCGTGCTCACCCATATGCACGGCGACCACATTGGCGGGCTGATGGAAGGCGGCAAGCCGGCGTTTGCCAATGCGCGCTATATCATCGGCGAAGCCGAATATGCCTTCTGGAAGGATCCGGCCCGGGTCGGAACGCCGGCAGAAGGCGGTCACAAGGGCGTCCTCGAAAAAGTGGTGCCGCTGGCCGAAAAGGCCACGTTCATCGGTGACGGCGCGGAGGTTGCTCCAGGTATTTCGGCGATCGCCGCCTTCGGCCATTCGCCCGGCCACATGGTGTTTCGTCTGGAATCGGCTGGCAAGGCGATGATGCTGACGGCCGATACCGCCAATCATTATGTCCTGTCGCTGCAGCGGCCGGACTGGGAGGTGCGTTTCGACATGGACAAGGCGGCTGCCGCTACCACCCGCCGCAAGGTTTTCGACATGATCGCGAGCGAACGGCTGCCGTTCATCGGCTATCACATGCCGTTTCCCGCCGTCGGTTTCGTCGAGGCGAAGGACCAGGGATTTCGCTTCGTGCCGGCAAGCTATCAGCTCGATATCTGAGCTTTCGACGGCCAAAATGTTGCTCTGCAACAACAATGGGTGTGGCCCGGGACATTTCCCGGGCTTTGCTATTTTCATCCTGACATATCCGTGTTACGAGCCCTCGCCAACTTCCAAGACAAGCTTTGAAGTCACCCGGTGGGCAAATCGCAGCCCGTTTCCCGGGGATTTTCGTTATTGAAGGGAATTGGCCATGGCGCGTATCATCGAAACGGCAACCGGTCTGGAGGCTCTGACCTTCGACGACGTTCTGCTCCAGCCCGGGCATTCCGAAGTCATGCCGGGACAGACGAATATCTCGACCCGCATCGCCCAGGATATCGACCTCAACCTCCCGATCCTCTCCTCGGCCATGGATACGGTGACCGAAGGTCGCCTGGCGATTGCCATGGCACAGGCCGGCGGCATTGGCGTCATCCACCGCAACCTGACGCCGGTCGAACAGGCTGAAGAGGTCCGACAGGTCAAGAAGTTCGAAAGCGGCATGGTCGTCAATCCGGTGACCATCGGTCCCGATGGCACGCTGGCAGATGCTCTCGGCCTGATGAAGATCCATGGCATTTCCGGCATTCCGGTCGTCGAGAACGGCGGCAATGGCGGCCAGAAGCAGGGCCGTCTGGTCGGCATCTTGACCAACCGCGACGTGCGCTTCGCCTCCGATCCGAACCAGAAGATCTACGAATTGATGACGCGTGAAAACCTCATCACCGTCAAGGAAAGCGTCGACCAGCAGGAAGCCAAGCGCCTCTTGCACATGCACCGCATCGAAAAGCTGCTGGTCGTCGACGGCGACGGCCGTTGCGTCGGCCTCATCACCGTCAAGGACATCGAGAAGTCGCAGCTGAACCCGAACGCCTCCAAGGATGCGCAGGGTCGTCTTCGCGCCGCCGCCGCCATCTCGGTCGGCGATGACGGCTTCGAGCGTGCCGAGCGTCTGATCGACGCCGGCGTCGACCTCATCGTTGTCGATACGGCGCACGGCCACTCGCAGCGCGTTCTCGATGCGGTCACCCGCGTCAAGACGCTGTCGAACTCGGTTCGCATCATGGCCGGCAATGTCGCCACCGCTGACGGCACCAAGGCTTTGATCGACGCCGGCGCAGACGCGGTCAAGGTCGGTATCGGCCCGGGCTCGATCTGTACCACGCGCATCGTCGCCGGTGTGGGCGTGCCGCAGCTGGCCGCCATCATGTCGGCCGTTGAGGCTGCCCAGGCGGCGGACATTCCGGTCATTGCCGACGGCGGCATCAAGTTCTCGGGCGACCTTGCCAAGGCGATCGCCGCCGGTGCTTCCGCCGTCATGGTCGGCTCGCTGCTTGCCGGTACCGACGAAAGCCCGGGCGAAGTGTTCCTCTACCAGGGCCGCTCGTTCAAGGCCTATCGCGGCATGGGTTCCGTCGGCGCGATGGCGCGTGGCTCGGCCGACCGCTACTTCCAGGCCGAGGTTCGCGATACGCTGAAGCTCGTTCCGGAAGGCATCGAAGGCCAGGTGCCTTACAAGGGTCCGGTCTCCGGCGTCCTGCATCAGCTCGCCGGCGGCCTGAAGGCCTCGATGGGCTATGTTGGCGGTGCCACGATCAAGGACTATCAGGAGCGCGCCACCTTCGTGCGCATCTCCGGCGCTGGCCTTCGCGAGAGCCACGCGCATGACGTCACGATCACGCGCGAAAGCCCGAACTATCCGGGCTCGCACTAAGCTTCTGCTCGGGGGCGCCATCCGCGCCCCCGTTTTTCCTCATATGCGGCGCCGCCCAGTGCCCCTGCTTTTTCCTGAGTTGGTTGTTTCGAGTGGAGTAAGAGCGATGACGGGCTTTGAGATCTTCTGGCCGATGGTGGCGCATGTGCTGCTCGTCTTCGTCCTCTACGCCCTTCTGTCGTTCCGCCGTGTCGGCCTGGTGAAGGCAGGCAAGGCGCAGGTCTCGCAGTTTCGCGAGAACCGCGACGAGCCCACCGAAAGCCTGGTCGTTCGCAACAGCATCGCCAACCAGTTCGAGCTGCCGGTGCTGTTCCACATCTGCTGCGTGCTGCTCTACATCACCGAGGCGGATAACATCGTCTCGCTGGTGCTCGCCTGGCTGTTCATCGCCTCGCGCTACCTGCATGCCTTCGTGCATGTCACCAGCAACCGTATCCGCTACCGCCGACCGCTGTTCATCGTCGGCGTGGCGACGCTCGGCGGCATGTGGATCTGGCTTTCCGTCTGGATGGCGAACAGCTGACACCTTGACGGGTTCCCACCCCTCGCGCATGTCATGAGAAGCGGAGCCCTTTGGGCATCTGCGCCGGTCCAATACGACAGGCGCAAATCTGAGACACTTTCGAAGATGAACTTCGCGCCTTGATGCGCATCAAGTGCCCGTCACTACTTTGCGGATAGTCTGGTCGTTGTTAGCGTAGCTCTGTCACAAGCGCCTGGCGCGCCTGGTGATGGGCCTCTGCGCCGACGTCGAACAGACAGCATCGGAGATCGATATGACCGCAACGATGAAAGCCGCCGTGGTGCGGGAATTCCGCAAGCCGCTCGTGATCGAGGAAATGCCGATACCGGAGCCCGGCCCCGGCCAGGTGCTGATCAAGTTTCAGGCGACCGGCGTCTGCCACACCGATCTGCACGCGGTGAACGGCGATTGGCCGGTCAAACCCAACCCGCCGTTCATCCCGGGCCACGAGGGCGTCGGCTATGTCGCCAAGCTCGGCTCCGGCGTCACGCGGCTGAAGGAGGGCGATCGCGTCGGCGTGCCGTGGCTGCACACCGCCTGCGGTGGCTGCACGCCATGCCGGACCGGATGGGAAACCCTTTGCGGAAGCCAGCAGAACACCGGCTATTCCGTCAACGGCACCTTTGCCGAGTATGGCCTCGCCGATCCTGATTTCGTCGGCCGCCTGCCGGACAAGCTTGAATTCGGGCCGGCTGCTCCCATCCTCTGCGCCGGCGTCACGGTCTACAAGGGCTTGAAGGAAACCGAAGTGCGGCCCGGCGAATGGGCCCTGATCTCCGGCATCGGCGGCCTGGGGCACATGGCTGTTCAATATGCCAAGGCCATGGGCATGCACGTCGCCGCTGTCGATATCTTCCCCGACAAGCTGGCGCTGGCGAGAAAGCTTGGCGCCGATCTGGTCGTCGACGCGCGCGACAAGGATGCGGTCGAGCAGGTGCAGAAGGCGACCGGAGGGGTGCATGGCGCCCTGGTGACGGCGGTGGCCCCGAAGGCGATGGAGCAGGCCTTCAACATGCTGCGCTCCAAGGGAACGATGGCGCTCGTCGGCCTGCCGCCGGGCCAGATGTGCGTGCCGATCTTCGATACGGTGCTGAAGCGCATCACCATTCGCGGCTCGATCGTCGGAACCCGGCAGGATCTGGAGGAATCGCTGGAGTTTGCCGGCGAAGGCAAGGTCGCGTCCCACTTCACCTGGGACAAGATCGAGAACATCAACGCCATCTTCCAGCGTATGGAGGAAGGCAAGATCGACGGCCGCATCGTGCTGGACCTCAACAACTGATCCCTCCGTAGGCAAGCGTGCGTCTCGCCACGCGTGCGCGGTAACGCAAGTTTGTATATCCGGAGCCGCCCGCTGACCTATTCTGTCGCGGGCGGTTGTCCGTTGGGCTGCCGCAGAGGAAAGAAACCGAAGGAGGCCGTCATGAACAAACCTGTCATCACGCAGGCAATGATCGACGCTTATGACGAGTACACGCACCTCAGTCTGGATCGCCGCCGGTTCATGGAGACGCTGACGGGACTTGCCGGCTCGGCCGCGGCCGCCGCCACCATCGCACCGCTTCTTGCCGCCAGCAGTGCCAAGGCTGAAGTGGTCGCCGATACGGACAACCGCATCGTCGGCGAGGACATTTCCTATCCCGGTGCCGATGGCGACATGAAGGGTTATCTGGTCCGCCCGGCCAACATGACGGGAAAGCTGCCGGCCGTCATCGTCATCCACGAGAACCGCGGGCTCAATCCGCATATTCGCGATGTCGCCCGCCGCATGGCGCTTGAAGGTTTCATCGCGCTCGCGCCGGATTTCCTGTCGCCATCCGGCGGCACGCCTGTTGATGAGGACAAGGCGCGCGAGATGATCGGTGCGCTCGATGCCGGTGAAACCAATGCGGACGCCGTGGCAACCGTTGCGTTTCTCGAACAGCACGCGCAGTCGACCGGCAAGGTCGGGGCCATCGGCTTTTGCTGGGGCGGTGGGTTGGTCAATCGGCTTGCGGTCAATTCACCCGATCTCAAGGCTGGCGTCGCCTATTACGGCGCGCAGGCCAAGGCCGAGGACGTGCCGAAGATCAAGGCCGCGCTGCTCTTGCATTATGCCGGCCTTGACGAGCGCATCAATGCGGGTATCGACGCCTATCGCAAGGCGTTGACGGACAATGGCAAGGACGCGACGATCTATGTCTATGACGGCGTCAACCACGCCTTCAACAACGATACGTCAGCCGCCCGCTACGACAAGGCTGCAGCCGACCTCGCCTGGAGCCGAACCGTCGAGTTTTTGAAGGCCAAGCTCGCCTGAGTGGCGCAGTCGAGCAATCGGTTCGGAACGACGGGGACGATAATTCTCCCGCCTCCCGATCTCAGCGTCGCAACAAAAAGGCCGCGTGCCATCGGATGCGCGGTCGCTTCTTTTGTCCGCCGAGGGCCTACCAGCCCGGCAGCATATGGCTTTGTCGCAGGCGCGGATAGCGCGGAAAGCCCTTGATATCGCCATCGATGTCATCGTTGACGGTGATCGGCGTGATGTTGTCGAGGCAGGCGGTGATGTGGTTGGTGATCGCGTTCGACAGCGACGGTGAAAGACCCGGGCGCTTCATGATGCCGATCTGTACTGGCGCAAGCGCTGGGAAGCCATCAGCAAGCGTCAGCACCTTCATGCCTGGGCGAAGGGCTGATTCCGGCAGAACTGAAACCGCCATGCCGGCAAGCACGGCAGCGGCGACCACGGTCGACGACCAGCTGGTAAACAGGATCTGGTATTCCTTGCCGGTCGCGTCGAGTGCCGCACAGGCCGCTTGGCGCCACTGGCAGTCGCGTCGGCCGACCGCAAGCGGGATCGGCGCGTTTTCCGGCAGCGGATGGTTGATTGAACTGACCCAACAGAGCGGCTCGGTGCGCACCACGTCCGAGGCGCGGGCGCGCGGATTGTGCGTGACCAGCGCGATGTCGAGATCGCCCTTGGCCATCTTCTCCGCAAGGTCGACCGACGGCTCGCAGATGATGTAGAGCTCGACGTTCGGATGCGTCTTGGCAAACCGCACGATGATCTCGGGCATGTAGCGGTCGGCGTAGTCATCCGGCGTGCCGATGCGCAGCGTGCCTTCCAGGCGATTGTCGTCGAAGGAGGCCATCGCCTCGTTGTTGAGGCGAATCATCCGGCGCGCGAAATTGAGCAGCCGATCGCCCTCGACCGTCAGCCGGTTGCCGCGGCCGTCCTTCATGAACAACGGCTTGCCGATGCGCTCCTCCAGGCGCCGCATCTGCATGGATACGGCCGACTGTGTCTTGAAAACCCGGTCGGCGGCCTTGGTGAAGCTGCCCGTGTCGGCGATCGCGACAAAGGTCTGCAGCTGATCGATATCAAGTGGTGCGGACATGGCCGTGATACACCCATAAGATTGTTTGATGAATATCATTAAAAACATTCGTTGGACTGATCAATAAGGATTTGCGATCTATCAGGGGCAAATTTCATTGATCCCCGGCCGGCAACAAGTGCCGGTTCACCCCAAGTTCGCTGGCCCACCCCTGCGTATGACCTCGCGCAGGGGACGGGTCTCTTCGTGCCTGAAAAAAGGAGCGCCGTCATGCGCACGACCGACCACGTCCTCGATCTCGACCTCGTTGCAGGAAAGCAGTCCTCTGCCTCCCGTGCCGCTGGCGTTGTCGGCGTGATGACGGCTGCATGGCGCCTGTTTAGGAACCGATGCGAAATCGCGCGTCTGAATGAGCTGGACGACCGTCATCTGCTCGATATGGGGCTGCGGCGTGAAGATGTCCGCGAGGCGATCACCTCGCCCTTCTTCGACAATCCCGGCAGCTATCTGACGCGCGCGTCGCGAAACCGCGTGAGCCTCTTCTACAAGGGGATCCGTCACGACTGATTTCCCCATGGCGCATCCCGCCGCTTGGGATGCGCCAATCGAGCATGATCCGCGCAAGCTGCCGCCAATGCGGATCATGCTCCGAGTTTCGAAAGTTTCGGTGCTGCCGCTTCCATCGCGCGCCCAAACGTTCCCCGCAGGGTAGAGCCAATAGACCCTGCCGCTTGGCCCGGTACATGAACCAAGACATGTACCGGGCCTTTTTCTTGTCCGCGCAGTTTGAATCTGTGGGAAGTGCCCGGGTTCAGCCCTTGTTGGCGGTGCCGGACTTGTAGCTGTCGAACAGCGCCTCGATGTTCTTCTGATATTCCTTCTGCATCTCCAGCCCGCTGTCGAACATGCTGTTCATCATCTGCGAGAACTGGGCGGCGGCCGGGTTGTCCGCAGCCGGCTTGGCTGTCGCGCTGGCCCCTGTTGGCTGCATCATGTCCTGGAATGCCTTCAGGAAGGGATTATCGGCAAAGAAGTCGGGCGCCTTGGCAGTCTCTTCCTTCTTGCCGGCGCCGAAGAAGCCCTGCATTGCCTGGGTAAAGGGATTGTCGAAGGGGTTGGCCTGCGGCTCCGGCTTCCTGGCAAGACCGGACGCCTCCATCCACTGTTGCATCATCGTCGCCATCGGGTTGTTGGCAAAGGCAGCATTCGCCCCGGCAAACTGGCCAGTTGCCTGCTTGAACAGGCCGCCCATCAGCGTATCCGCCATGGCCGGCAACATCTGCTTGTAAATCTCCTGGCTGATGCCGGTGACCTGGGCCGCTTGGGCTGCGATCGCGCGTGACATTTCCTTGGAGCCGAAGAGCTGCCCGAGAATGCCGTTGCCGTCGGCCATGCCTTGCGGCGTGAACGCCTGGCTGACGTCCTCGAAATATTTGGCATAGTTGCCGCTGGACATCGCCGTCAGCAGGGCGCCGAAATCGTAAGGGTTGGTCGTGTTGCGCTTGAAGGCGGCGGAAAAGGCCGGCAGCAGCGCAGCGGTGGCCTTCGCCATCTGCTCCTGGGCAAGCCCGAATTGCCGGGCCATCAGCTCGGTCGCCTGTCCGTTCTGAGCCTGCGTGAACATGTCAAAAAGCGGTGCCATCCCCGGTTCCCTTCGGCCAAACGACGTATGTCGTTGCACTATAACGGGAAATGTGAAGTGGGAAACCGCTTTTTGATCCCAGACTTACAGTCTCAGTATTGGTATTCGGCAAAGACCGGATCGACCGAACCGTTCCAGCGGCCATTGTAGAGCGACAGCAGATCTTCTGCGAGCGTCGCCTTCTTGGCCAGCACCTCATCGAGCGGTGCCAGGAACTGGCTTTCGTCGATGCCGTCGCCGTTCAAACGGTTGCGCCGCTTCAGGCCACCCCGCGAGATGGATACCGCTTCACGGGCGATATCATAGAGGTTGCCGGCACGGAATTTGGCGTTGAGCGCCTGGGCGGGAACCGCGTCACGCAAGGCGCCGACCTCCTCGAAGGTCCAGTCGCGCGTCAGTTCTTCTGCGGCGGAGAGTGCTTCGCCGTCGTAGAGCAGGCCGACCCAGAAGGCCGGCAACGCGCAGATCCGGCGCCAGGGGCCGCCATCGGCGCCGCGCATTTCCAGGAAGCGCTTGAGGCGGACATCCGGGAAGAGCGTCGAGAGATGGTTGGTCCAATCGCCCATGTTCGGCTGCCAGTCGGCAATCTCGCCCTTGAGCGCCCCGTTCATGAACTGGCGGAAGGTGACATGAGTACAGTCGTGATAGTGACCGTCGCGAACGACGAAATACATCGGCACGTCGAGCGCCCACTCGACATAGTCGATGAACCCGAAGTCTGGTCTGAAGGCTGCCGGCAGCAAGCCGGAGCGCTGGTTGTCGGTGTCGCGCCAGATGTCGCCGCGCCAGGACAGAAGCCCGTTCGGCTTGCCGTCGGTGAAGGGCGAGCTTGCAAACAAGGCGGTCGCCAGCGGCTGCAGCTTCAGCGACACCTGCATCTTGCGGCGCATGTCCTCTTCCGAGGAGAAGTCGAGGTTCACCTGGATCGTGCAGGTGCGATACATCATGTCGAGGCCCTGGGTACCGACCTTGGGCATGTAGCGGCTCATGATGCCGTAGCGCGATTTCGGCATCTGCGGCGTTTCGTCAAGCGTCCATTTCGGGCTGCCGCCGATGCCGAGGAAGCGAATGCCGAGCGGCTCGGCCACTTCGCGCAAAACGGCAAGGTGCTGGTTCGATTCCTTGCAGGTCTGGTGCAGGTTTTCGAGCGGCGCACCGGAAAGCTCGAACTGGCCGCCCGGCTCCAGCGAGATCGCCCCGTTGCCGGAATGCTCGGCAAGGCCGATGATGTTGCCTTCGTCGATGATCGGCTCCCAGCCGCTCTTTGCGGCCATGCCGTCGAGCAGCGCCTGGATGCTGGCATCGCCGAAATAGGGCACGGGGCTGTTGTCCGCCTTAAAGAAGGCAAATTTTTCATGCTCCGTTCCGATCCGGAACCGTTCCTCCGGTTTCGAGCCCGCCGCGATGTAAGCGGTCAGGTCAGCGACAGAGGTTACCGGCGTCTGGTCGGTGGTATCTCGGGCCATGAGCGTCTTCTTTTGCTTGAGCGGTTCCGCCGGAAAGCGGAAGTGGATGGTGGCTGCTTGAACCGTAATCAGGTGCGGTGCAAGTCAATTTCTTTCAAGATCTATTCAAAAAAAGTATGCGCCGTGCTTGCTTGCAGGCGACCGGTCAATGCCAATCACCGACCGTTGCCTGTATCACGGCCATCGCCGCAACCGCCGCGGTATCGGCTCTCAGAATGCGGGGGCCGAGCGGTATGGCGGTGACGAAATCAAGGCTGCGCAGCAGGCTCCGCTCGCCGTCGGAAAAGCCGCCCTCAGGCCCGATCAACAGCGCCAGCTTCTTTTCCGATATGCCTTTCAGGATCGGCAGCGGGTTCTGGCTGTCGCTGCCTTCATCGCAGAAAATGATGCGACGATCCGCAGGCCAACCTTGCAGCAGGTCTTCAAGCCGCCGCGGCTCTTCCACACTGGGAATACCGAGCACGCCGCATTGTTCTGCGGCTTCGACGACATTGGCGCGCACCCGGTCGAGATTGCCGATCTTGCCCTGGACGTGTTGCGTCATTACCGGCTGCAAGACGCCGGCGCCCATTTCGACAGCCTTCTGCACGAGATAGTCGAGGCGGCCGACCTTGAGCGGCGCGAAGAGGTAGACGAGATCGCAAGGGGCCGGCTGCGGCCGGGTCTGCTCGACGGCGGTCAGCATCAGGCGTTTCTTGCTCGCAAGCGAAAGCTCGGCCCGCCACTCGCCGTCACGGCCGTTGAAGACGAGAATGGAGGCACCTTCCTCGTAGCGCAGCACGTTGATCAGGTAGTTGAACTGCTCCTTGGTCGCCTCCTGTGTCGAGCCGGCCAGAAGGGGGTGCTCAACGAAAAGACGTTGCATGCGGAAATTGGCGCGCATGGGAATACCTTCACATGAAAATGGCGGAAAGAAAGAGATAGACGGCGGCCGAAAGAGCAGCGGATGCCGGCACCGTGATGACCCATGCCGCAATGATCGTCAGGAAATGCGAGCGCCGGACGAGACGGCGACGGCGAACCTCGGCGAAGTTGGTCTCGGTCTGCTCCATGAAGTCTGCCTGGCCGGTCTTCTGGCGGACATATTCGAGCCGCCGTTTCGAGTGGCGGGTATACCATTCGCGGAAGAAACCGACGCCGAAGACCGCACCGACCGCCGTATGCGTCGAGCTGATCGGCAGACCCAAGGCAGACGCGAGCAACACCGTGACCGCGGTTGCGAGCGCAACGCAGAAGGCGCGCATCGGGTTTAGGCGGGTGATTTCCTGGCCGACGACGCGGATCAGGCGCGGGCCGTAGAGCAGCAGGCCGATGGAAATGCCGATGGCGCCGATCGCCAGTTCCCACAGCGGCGTCGGCGACGTCTGCGTGGTGATGACGCCATCAAGCGCCGAGACGATCGCCGCAAGCGGGCCGATGGCGTTGGAAACGTCGTTGGCGCCGTGCGCGAAGGAGAGCAGTGCCGCCGACAGGATCAGCGGCGCACGAAACAGCTTGCGCAGCGATTGGTTGCGATTGTCCAGCCCCTCCGACTGGCGCCGGATCCAGGGCTTGCTGAGGAAATAGGTGGCTATGCCGACGACAATGCCGAGACCGAAGCCTGATGCCAACGAGATTGCAGCAACCTGAACCAGCGCGATCACGGCGAGATAGGTGGTGAAGCTGCCGGCCGTCACACCCAGAAGCACAGGCATCCAGCGCCGGGCCGAAGCGATCTTGTCCTCGCGGTAGATGATGAATTCCTTGAGAAACGCAAGGAAGGCGGCGGCGATGACGCCGCCGAGGATAGGAGAAATCGACCAACTCGCGGTAATCCCGGCTAGCGGCCACCATTGCACGCTGGAGACGCCGGCAGCAGCGATGCCTGCGCCGACGATGCCGCCGATGATCGAATGTGTGGTCGACACCGGCGCGCCGGAATAGGTGGCGATGTTGATCCAGACGGCCGATGAGGCGAGCGCCGCCATCATCACCCAGACGATCGTCTCGGGCCCGAGAATATGCTCGCCGTAGATGATGCCCGCCTCGACGGTCAGGGTTACCTGGCGGCCGGCCAGCATGGCGCCGGCGATTTCGAAGACGGCGGCGATCGTCAGCGCCGTCGCCATCGACATTGCCTTGGCGCCGACCGCCGCGCCGACGTTGTTGGTCACGTCGTTGGCGCCGATGTTCATCGCCATGTAGCCGGCAATGGCGGCGGCGGCGATGATGATCGGCGCCGTTGCCGAGTTCGTCACGAAGCTTGCGGCAAAGGCCATGCTGAGCAGCAGGAACAGGAAGGCGAGGCCAGGTGCGGCCAGACCACGCATCACCTGCTGCGACGCCTCCTCGGCAAGGCTGAACTTGTCGAGGTCCTTGTCGAGCGTCTGCTTTTCAAGGCGCATGCGCGGCTTTGCCAATGGTGATCTCCTTTGTCACAGTGGCCACTACTGCCACTGTGGGACGCATTCAAGCGGAATTGATGTTGGTCTGCAAAGCTGTGCAAAAGGTGACGGCAAGATCGCCCGCTGGGGCTAGCCGCTGACCACCTTCGGGGCGGGCGAGGGGGGCGTGGCCATTCGGCTGCCAAAAGCAAGGATGAGATCCTTCAGCGTCGGCTCGGCGACGCGGCTAGCTGCTTCCTGGTAGCCGACCCATTCCAGTTTCCGCGTGCCTTCCTCGGGGAAGTGCTTGCAGAGGTCGTCGACCTCCAGGGCATGCACCTGGACCTTGACCGAGATTTTCAGGCCATGATCCATGCGCTTCTTGTAGAGATAGAAGCCGGCCGGAGCTTTCTGTACCCGGCCCTTGACGCCGGCCTCTTCATAGGCTTCGCGCTCGGCAACTTCATGGGCGCGCTTGCCTCGCATCGGCCAGCCCTTGGGAATGACCCAGCGGCCGGTGTCGCGGCTGGTGATCAGCAGAATCTCGAGCGCCTTGGACTTCTTGCGAACCCGGTAACAGAGCGCCGCATATTGCATGCGCGCCGGTCGACGCAGCATAAGCTGCACATCGGATGCGAGCCGGTTCAGGAAGTTCAAGGTCGTTTGCTCTCCTCTTAGCGAATCAGTGTTCCCTAGGGTTACCGGCCAGTATGCCAGCGCAGCGTTGCGTGTAAATGTCGCGCCGCATCGGTTGCCGGATATGCGGCCAGCATCGTTGCAAACTGTGGTTCCTATGCGACAGAATATGGTGCTTCCGCGCCGGCCTTTCCAACTGGGCGGCAACCGGGCGTTTGGCTTGGGCTTCAGCTCGCCTGGTCGCGTTGCTGCAGCCGCAGCCTCGCGATGCGGGCCCACTCGCCGGTGCGCTCGGCCTCGCGGGTCGACGCGGCGACGAAATCGATGTGGCTTTGGGCAGCGGCCTTGGCTGCCTTCGGATCGCCTGCCATGATCGCGTCGTAGATCGCCTCGTGCTGCGCCAGCAGCCGGTCGCGGGCGCCAGGTGCATCGAAGACCGAATTGCGGTGAAAGAAGATGCCCTGCGTCAACAGTCGGTAGCAGGCGCGCAGCGTGTGCATCAGGATGACGTTGTGGGCGCTTTCGCCGATCGCCTGATGCAGCTCGACGTCCGAGGCCAGCTCGTCATTGAAATTGCCATCGCGGTGTGCGGTTCGCATGCGCTCGATGATGCGCGTGAGGATGTCGCGATCGAAATCGGTGGCGCGGGCCGCTGCCAGTTCCGCAGTCAGGCCTTCGAGTTCCCGGCGATATTCCAGATAGTCCTGCGTCGCCTTGTGGTGCCGGCCGATCAGTTCGATCAGCGGCTTGGAAAAGACCTCGCCGACGACATCGGCAACGAAGGTGCCGCCGCCGTGGCGGCTCTCGACGAGGCCGCGCGTCTCCAGCTCCTTCAATGCTTCGCGCAGGATCGGCCGAGAGACGTCGAAGCGCTTCGATAACTCCCTTTCGCCCGGCAGCCGATCGCCGTCACGCAGGATGCCTTCGAGGATGAGAAGCTCGATCTGTTGGACGACCTCGTCCGCGGTGCGGCTGTGGCTGATGCGGGCATAGAGGTCGATCTGGTCTTCGGTCACGCTTGGGTCTCCCATGCGCCGCAATCTAGGCATCGGCAGGCAACTGGTCAATTTCCTTGTCCACTTCGCTAACCCTCACTCGTAGGGCCTGACAAAAGTCAAAGTGCGGCAATGCGTCCTTTTGCTTTTGCTCATTCGGTTGATAAGAAAGTGATGATGAACGCGTGAGGGGGACAAAGCGCTTCATGGCTAAGGGAAGTTTTGCATTTCCGGTCGCGCCGATGCGGGCGCAGGCACTGGGTGAGGTCCATTCGCGGCCTTACGCCCTGGTGGCGACGCCGCGCGTGATCTTTCAGCTCGCCTTTATGACCGAGGGCGGCTCGATCGTCGATCATGCGGTTCTGTCGGAACTGTCGCGCTCGCGCGGCATCGCCCCGCCCGGGCGTGATGCCAACCACCACGCCATGGCCTGGGGGCAGGGCACGCTGCGCTGGGAGCGGCACACGGAGTTTTCGACCTATTTCTGGGACGGTCCGGCGCCGGAACAGTTTGGCGGCGAGGTGGCGATCCACCCGTTCGGGGATGGCTTTTCGCCGCCCGGCTCGCTCATTTCGGGCATTCGCCTCGAGATTCGCGCCGACACGCCGGAGACCCGCGAAGCAATCAAGGTCTTCGACCCGACCAGCCTCTGTTACAGCGAGACCAAGAATGGCCAGGCGATCCTCGTCACCGACTTTCGCCAGAACGGCGACGGCTTGACGCAGATCCTGGTGATCGACCGCGGCATGACCGAGGCCGGCACCGGCGCGCTTATCCAGCGTCTGCTCGATATCGAAACCTATCGCACGCTTGCGATGGTCGGGCTGCCGCTGGCGCAGTCGCTGTCGCCGGAAATCCGCCGCACGGAAGATGGCCTGACAGCTATCACGCAGCGGATGAAGGAGAACGTTCGCGAAGAGGCGGACGACATGTTGGCGGAGATCACAAGGCTTGCAGCCGATCTGGAGGCAGGCGCTGCGCTCAGCCTCTATCGCTTCGGCGCCAGCCGCGCCTATTACGGCATCGTCCAGGAACGCATTCGCACGCTCGCCGAGACGGCGGTCCCCGGCTACGAGACCATCGGTACCTTTCTCGAGCGCCGGCTGGCGCCGGCCATGCGCACCTGCCAGTCGGTCGAAGAGCGGCAGGCAAACCTGTCGCGCAAGCTGGCCCGCGCCACAGCCCTTTTGCGCAGCTGGGTCGATGTCGAACTGGAACGGCAGAACAGCGCGCTGTTGAACTCGATGGACCGGCGCGCAAAGCTGCAACTGCGGCTGCAGCAGACTGTGGAAGGCCTGTCGGTCGCGGCCATCTCCTATTACGTCGTTGGTCTGTTCGGCTATCTCGCCAAGGCTGTCAGCCACGAACTGCCGATCGATCCCGGTCTGTTGACCGGACTTGCGGTGCCGTTCGCGGTTGCCGGCGTCTGGTTCATCGTCCGACGCATCCGCCACCATCACGGCGACAGCGAGCACAAATAGCCCCTACTGCTCCCAGTAGGGGACAGGCCCGTAAAGGGTGGCGAGGTAATCGATGAACAGGCGCACCTTGGCGGGCAGGAACTGTCGGCTCGGATAGACTGCCGAAAGCGTCAGGTTCTTCGAGCCCTCCCATTGCGGCAGCACCTGCACCAGCTGGCCGCTGCGCAGTTCCGGGCCGATATCCCAAGTGGAGCGCAGCGCAATGCCAGCGCCGGCGATCACCGCCGCCCGGACGATTTCCGAGGAGTTGGTGACGAGCGGCCCCTCGGGATGCCAAACCAGCGAGCCTTCGGGGCCTTCGAGCTTCCAGTTGTCGTTGTTGTGGGCCGGCAGGCAGAAATGCCGGGCAAGGTCGCCGATTTCGGTCGGCGCGCCGTTGCGGGCGATATAGTCCGGCGAGGCGCAGAGCAGCCGGCGAACCGGCGCGAGCTTGCGCGCGACCAGGCTCGAATCGGTGAGTTCACCAATGCGCACGGCCATATCGAAGCCGTCGGCGACGATATCGGTAAAGTCGTCGGTCAAGACGATATGCAGCTTGAGATCCAGATGGTCCTTCATGAAACCGGTCAGATGCGGTGCGATATGCATGCGTCCGAAGGATGTCGGCGCCGAAATGCGAAGTACGCCCTGCGCCTGCGACGAGCGCCCCGACGCATAGGCTTCCGCCTCCTCGATACCCGTCAGTATCCCGAGCACGCGGTCGTAAAAACCCTGCCCCGCCTCGGTCAGCGAGATCTGCCGGGTGGTGCGCTGCAAGAGCCGCGTGCCGAGCCGATCTTCCAGCCGCTTGATGCGTTTGGAGATGACCGCCGGCGAAAAGCCGAGCGTCCGGCCCGCTGCCGACATGCTGCCTGTGGAAACGACGCGTGCAAAAATCTCAAGATCGCCTAAATTCGTCATCAATCGTTGCCATTGTTTCCGAAATGGAAAAGCTCAATAGCATTTGCGAGGGCGCAGTCCTAGTGGTAAAGAAAATGAACCAATTGACATCCGGGCGGAGGATTTGATGGCGGAAACGATCGGCTTTCTGCAGCCAAGACCGGCCGTCATAGCCCGACGCCGCGAGATCGCCGCCGATCTCGCCGACCTGCTGCCACCGGGCTGTCTGATTAGCGATGAACGCGGATTGAAGCCGTTCGAGACCGACGCCTTCATCGCCTATCGCCGCATGCCGCTCCTTGTCGCCTTGCCCGAGACCACCAAGCAGGTCGCAGCCGTGCTCAAATATTGCAGCCGTTACGGCATTCCTGTCGTGCCACGGGGCGCGGGTACCTCGCTTTCCGGCGGCGCCATCCCGCAAGAAGACGCTGTGGTGATCGGTCTTTCGAAGATGTCACGGATCCTCGATATCGATTTCTTCAATCGCACCGCGACGGTCCAGGCGGGTGTGACCAACCTCAATATTTCCGAAGCCGTCACCGCCGACGGCTTCTTCTACGCTCCCGATCCGAGTTCGCAGCTCGCCTGCACTATTGGGGGCAATATCGGCATGAACTCCGGCGGCGCCCATTGCCTGAAATACGGCGTCACCACCAACAATCTGCTCGGCGTAAAAATGGTGCTGTTCGACGGCACGATCATCGATCTCGGCGGCAAGGCGCTCGATGCCGCAGGCTACGATCTGCTCGGTCTCATCTGTGGTTCGGAGGGGCAGCTCGGCATCGTGACCGAGGCAACCGTGCGGCTGATCGCCAAGCCCGAAGGCGCCCGCCCGGTGCTGTTCGGCTTTGCCTCGTCGGAGGCTGCCGGCGCCTGCGTCGCCGACGTCATCGGATCGGGCATCATTCCCGTGGCCATGGAATTCATGGACAAGCCGGCGATCGAGATCTGCGAAGCCTTTGCCCATGCCGGCTATCCCCTGGATGTCGAGGCTCTTCTGATCGTCGAGGTGGAGGGTTCGGAAGCGGAGATGGACGCGATGCTCGCCAGCATCATCGACGTTGCCCGTCGCCATGGCGTCACCACCATCAAGGAAAGCCAGTCGGCGCTCGAGGCGGCGCTGATCTGGAAGGGGCGCAAGTCGGCGTTCGGTGCGACGGGCCGCATTGCCGATTATATCTGCATGGACGGAACGGTGCCGCTCAGCCAACTGTCCCACGTTCTGCGCCGCACCGGCGAAATCGTCGCCTCCTATGGCCTGCGCGTCGCCAATGTCTTTCATGCCGGCGACGGCAACATGCACCCGCTGATCCTCTACAATATCAACGACCCAGAGGATGCGGCGCGCGCCGAAAGTGCGGGCAACGATATCCTCAGGCTTTGCGTCGATGCCGGCGGATGCCTCACCGGCGAACATGGTGTCGGCATCGAGAAGCGCGACCTCATGCTGCACCAGTTCACCCAGACCGATCTCGACCAGCAGATGGCGGCGCGCGCCGCCTTCGATCCGCAATGGATATTGAACCCGTCCAAGGTCTTTCCGCTCGAAGGACGCCCCGCGGCATGATCGTGCATTTTGAACCCGCAAGCGAAGAGGGGATCGCGACCGTTGTTCGGGCGATGGCCGCAGACAGGGCGTCCCTTGCCGTGATCGGTGGCGGTACGCGATCCGGCCTTGGCAATCCCGTGCGTGCCGACCGGGTGCTGTCCACCCGGCGTCTCACCGGAATCGTCAGCTACAATCCGGCGGAAATGACCGTCAGCGCGCTCGCGGGTACACCGCTTTCCGAGATTGAGGCGACACTTGCCGAAAACCGTCAGATGCTGTCCTTCGAGCCGATGGACCATCGCCCGGTCTTTGCAACGACCGGCGAGCCGACGATCGGCGGGGTGTTTGCGGCCAATGTCTCCGGCCCCAGGCGCATCATCGCCGGTGCCGCGCGCGACAGCCTGCTCGGCGTCCGTTTCGTCAATGGCAGCGGCGACGCGATCAAGGCCGGCGGCCGGGTGATGAAGAATGTGACCGGCCTCGACCTGGTCAAGCTGCTCGCCGGCGCCCACGGCACGCTCGGCATTCTGACCGAGGTGACATTTCGCGTGCTGCCGAAGCCGCCGTCCTCTGAAACAGTCGTGGTATCAGGCTTGAACGATGCCGAGGCTGCGGCTGTGATGGCGGAAGCCATGGCGCAAACGGTCGAGGTTTCCGGTGCTGCGCATCTGGCCGAGAGCGTGCGCAGCCGGTTTATTGGTGGCTGCTTGCCGGATGGCGCCGCGACCGTGCTTCGGCTCGAGGGTTTGCCGGCGTCTGTCTCGATCCGCGCCGAAAAATTGGCAAAGGCGCTCGAAAGGTTTGGCGCGGTCACGCGGCTCGACGGGGAACGGACGGCAGTGCTCTGGTCGGAGATCCGTGATGTGAAACCCTATGCCGACGGTACGGAACGACCCCTCTGGCGCGTCTCGGTGGCGCCCTCGGCCGGCCACCAGCTGGTGGCGGCCCTGCGCCTGCAGACGGGGGTCGATGCCTTTTATGACTGGCAGGGCGGACTTGTGTGGTTGCGCATGGAAGCTGATCCCGAGGCGGCGCTTGTGCGCCGCTACATCAAGGCGCTCGGCGGCGGCCATGCGACCCTCGTTCGCGCCAACGACGGCTTCCGTGCGGCCATTCCGTCGTTCGAACCGCAGCCGGCGCCCGTGGCACTTTTGAGCGAACGCGTCCGGGAAAAATTCGACCCGCAGCGGATCTTCAATCCCGGCCGCATGCAGATCGTCTCCTGAGCAATGAGCAAATGACGAGAGAGGGAGGTATCGATGAGTGACAATGGTCCACAGGCTCCGCTTCCCAGAGAGACCGATCGCTGGCTGGAGCCTGGAAAGATCAACGTCCAGGTCATCTATGTGCTCTACCTCGTCGCTTTCGCCGTCGGCATCACCGCTATTATCGGCGTGGTGCTTGCCTATCTCAACCGCGGCAAGGGGGCGCCCTGGGTCCAGACACATTACATGTGGGCGATCCGGACGTTCTGGATCGCAGTGTTGTTCAGCGTCATCTCCGCCTTGTTGATGGTGTTGCTGATCGGGTTCCTCGGGTTTATCGCCACCGCGGTCTGGATCGTCGTGCGCTGTGTCGTCGGCCTGCAGCGCGCCGCCCGGGAAGAACCGATCAGCAATCCGGAAAGCTGGATGATCTAAGGGCATGCCATGCAAACTGCAGCGGCTTTGCAGGTACGACGCGCGAAAACATGAGCCTGAAGCCGCAAGCGATCCCTGGGGGATCGTGATGCGCATCTGGGGCAGGGCCCCGACATTGGAGTAAGCGTTTGCAGACCAATTTTACGCCCGCGCAGCTTGCCGATCCGCATGTGGCCGAATCCGAGGCCATCCTGCGCAAGTGCGTGCATTGCGGTTTTTGCACCGCCACCTGTCCGACCTATGTGACGCTCGGCGACGAGCTCGACAGCCCGCGCGGCCGCATCTATCTCATCAAGGACATGCTGGAGAACGGACGGGCGGCCGACATGGAGACCGTCACCCATATCGATCGTTGTCTGTCCTGCCTCGCCTGCACGACGACGTGCCCGTCGGGCGTCGACTACATGCATCTGGTCGACCACGCACGCGTCCACATCGAGAAGACTTACAAGCGGCCGTTGAAGGACAGGCTGGCCCGCGCGGTCCTTGCGCAGGTTCTGCCCTATCCCTCGCGTTTTCGCTTCGCCTTGAAAGCGGCCGCCCTCGGACGACCCTTCGCCAATGTGCTCAAACGGGTGGCGGCACTCAAGACCTTTGGCGTGATGCTCGATCTGGCGCCGACGGCGGTGCCGGAACCGTCTGCGACAGCAATGCCCGGCACGCACGCTGCCAGCGGCAAGCGCGTCGGCCGCGTCGCGCTTTTGAACGGCTGCGCCCAGCCGGTCCTCAAGCCTGAGATCAACGAGGCGACGATCCGTCTGCTCACCCGTCTCGGCATCGAGGTGGTCGTCTCTCCCGGCGAGGGCTGCTGCGGCGCGCTCGTGCACCACATGGGGCGAGAAGAACAGGCGCTCGCCGCCGCCCGGCACAATGTCGACGCCTGGCTCAAGGTCGCGGACGAGGGGGGGCTCGATGCGATCATCATTACCGCATCCGGCTGCGGCACGACGATAAAGGATTATGGTCACATGCTGCGCCTCGATCCCGCCTATGCGGAAAAGGCGGCAAGGGTCTCGGCGATGGCCAAGGACATTACCGAGTACCTGTCGACGCTCGACCTGCCGGCGCAGGACCCGCGCGGCATGACGGTGACCTATCACTCCGCCTGTTCGATGCAGCATGGCCAGAAGATCACCACGGCGCCGAAGCAATTGCTGAAGCAGGCGGGGTTTGTCGTGCGCGATCCGGCCGAAGGCCATCTCTGCTGCGGCTCGGCCGGCACCTACAACATCCTGCAGCCGGAGATCTCGCAAAAGCTGAAAGCCCGCAAGGTCAAGAACCTTGCCGCGACGAAGCCCGACGTCATCGCCACCGGCAATATCGGTTGCATCACCCAGATCGCCACCGGCACGGAAATCCCGATCGTTCATACGGTCGAATTGCTCGACTGGGCCTATGGCGGAGCGAAGCCGACCGGATTGTAGAACGAAAAATGCCGGCATTGCAGCCCCGCGCGTCTGTTTAGACGCGCTAAGATCGCTGCAATGCCGGCATTCGTGTTTCTGGCGAGAGGATCAACCGCCGAAGATCTGGCGGAAGATGTCGACGCCGCGGTCGTTGAAGTAGGTGTCGCCGGTCTTGCTGCCGGGGCCGATGACGATGACCTTGGTGCCGACGTCGGCGCGGTCATAGAGATGCTCGACGTCGTCATTCATCATGCGGATGCAGCCCGAAGACATGTTCTGGCCGATCGTCCACGGCTGGTTTGTGCCATGGATACGGAAGATCGTGTCCCGGCCGCCCTTGTAGAGATACATGGCGCGGGCGCCGAGCGGGTTGTCGATGCCGCCCTCCTGGGTGACCGGAAGGATGCGACCCTTGGCCGCCTCGCGTACGCGCATTTCCTTCGGCGGCGTCCAGCTCGGCCATTCCGCCTTGCGGCCGACCTTTACCACGCCCGACCAGCCGAAGCCTTCGCGGCCGACGCCGATGCCGTAGCGGGTCGCGCGGTTCGGGCCGTCGATGTAGTAGAGAAACTTGTTGTTGGTATCGACAATGATCGTGCCGGGGGCTTCGTCGGTGCTGAAGCGAACCTTTGTGCGCCAGAACTGTTTCGGCGGCTTCTTCTGTGTCGCCACAAGAACGACATCCCTGCTCTTGGGAGTGCTTGAGGATGTCGGCGCTGGCGTGAAAGCCTGGGCATTGGCGGCGGCAAGAATAGTGCTGGTCGCGATGACGATCGCGGCCAAATTGCTGGCATGACGTTTCATATACGATTCCCTCTAAGCCCTCGTTGTAAGCAGGCTATGCAAAACGGCCCGAAGTTCAAGCCCGGGATACATCCGATAGATCGAACGTGATCACGGATTTTGTATCTTTAAGGCCTGTCTGTTGCCTGAAGATCACGGCCAGGCAACAGCAAGACGTTCGGGGAGAGGGAAATATTCTATCGTCGGCGTCAATTATATGACGATAACCTTGGTGCCGACGTTCACCCTCTCATAGAGATCGACGACATCCTCGTTGCGCATGCGGATGCAGCCTGACGATACAGCGTAACCGATCGTCCAGGGCGCATTGGTGCCGTGGATCCGGTAGAGCGTCGAGCCAAGATACATGGCGCGGGCGCCAAGCGGATTTTCCGGGCCGCCGTCCATGCGTGCCGGCAGGTAATGTCCCTTGGCCGCTTCGCGCGAAATCATTTCCTTCGGCGGCGTCCAGCTCGGCCACTCCGCCTTGCGGGTAACCTTGTGGGCGCCCGCCCATTCGAAGCCCGGCTTGCCGACGCCGACGCCGTAGCGCCGTGCTTGGCCGTTGCCGGTGACGAGATAGAGGAAGCGGTTGTTGGTATCGATGACGATCGTGCCGGCCTTTTCCTTGCCGTCATAGGCGACCGTCTGCGGCAGGTATTGGGGATCGAACTTCGATTTGACCGGGCGCTGGGCGGCGCGGGTTGCATTGACCGGCTGGACCAGCGGCGCGCCAACGCGGCGTTTGGCCTGCGGTTGCACCGTCTGGCCCTGATAATACTGTTTTCGGGTGGTCGCCGGAATCTGCTGGCGGTAGAGGACCCGGCGCGCTTGCTGCGGCTGCCCGCCGAGCTGCATCACCCAGGGGGCGGTCAGGTCGGGGCTGACGATCACCGGCGGCCGGTTCTGGTACCGGTCCTGGGCTTCCACCTGGCCCGCGACGAGGGTGAAGATGGACGCGGCAATAAGAAGGGATTTTTTCAACATCGGACGGACTCGCTACCTTTCGCCGAAACGTATCAAAAAGGGGCGCGGCCAGCCGGAAAACGGGTGCGAAGCACGGTCGGCATGCGCCTTGACAATGCCGCGATCGTGTCATCGCGGCGCCACGGAATGGTAAACGGCGGTCCGTCAAAGGCGCCAAGCGGCGATAAAGCTTTGGGTAGGGTTATCCGTCGCTTTAGGAATCTGGTTTGCGAATGGTAAATGCGTGAAGAGCAGTATGAAACGAGGCGGATGATGACGAGCAAGGGCATAATGATCGGCGATGACGGCCTCGGGCGCTGCGCCTGGCAGAGCAATCTCGACGACTACAGGCGCTATCACGACGAGGAGTGGGGACGGCCTGTCACCGACGACCGCCGCCTGTTCGAGAAAATCTGCCTCGAAGGCTTTCAATCCGGTCTTTCCTGGCTGACGATTCTGAGAAAGCGCGAAGCGTTCCGCGCCGCTTTCGCCGGCTTCGATTTCGACAAGGTCGCGACCTTCGGTGAGGCCGACATCGAGCGCTGCCTTGGCGATACCGGCATTGTGCGCCATCGCGGCAAGATCGTCTCGACCATCAACAATGCCAGGCGCGCCCAGGAACTCAAAGCCGAGTTCGGCTCGCTTGCCGCCTATTTCTGGTCGCACGAACCGGGTGTCGACGAGCGGCTCGCATTTGTCAGCTACGAGGTGATCGCCGCCAACCCGACGACACCGACCTCGACGCGCATCTCCAAGGATCTGAAGAAGCGCGGCTGGACCTTCGTCGGCCCGACGACGATCTACGCCTTCATGCAGGCCATGGGTCTTGTCAACGACCATATCGAAGGCTGCCATTGCCGCGTGACCGTCGAGGGCATGCGGCGGGCGCTAGCGCGCCCGCAACCTTGAATTTGCGTCTTTCCAGGAACGGCTTTAGCCACCGTTGTTGGAAAGCCATTCCTTCATCATCTTTATCTCGCCCTCCTGCGCCTTGATGATGTCTTCCGCCAGTTTGCGCAGTTGTTCGTCCTTGCCGTATTCGAGTTCGACCTTGGCCATGTCGATCGCGCCCTGATGATGGGCGATCATGCCCCGCACGAAGTCGGCATCGGCATTGCCGGTAAAGGCGATGTCCATGCCCTTGTGCATACGGGCATTCGCCTCGGCGAAGGCCTTGCTGGAGGGGGAGGTGTCGCCCGCCGGGGTCGCCGCGTCAGCCGATCCGTGATGCATGTTGCTGTGGTCCTGAGCCATTATGGGAGCCTGGAGCGACACAGTCAGCGTCAGGGCTGCGATGATCGTTTTCAAAGACATTTGGTTTCCTTCTTCCTTGCATTGTCATCTCGAACGACGGCGGCATGAGCCATGCACGCGCCGAGATGTCGGCCGCTTTCGCGGCTTGTCATATGGATTTTCGTGTCGTCCGCGCAGCCGATACTGATGCAGTCGGGCCACGATGACGGTCGTACGCGCGGGAAGGACTTGGGCGGTGGCGAGCGTGGTGCGATTGTGATGGCGCTGAACTGCCCCCCAATTCGACCGGACAGTCGGCATAAGCAGAAAGGCTCAAGCACAGGCTTGAGGACAGGCTTATGTCTAACGAGTATCGACACGTTGAATTGCTGACGGGTGATGTTCACCGCAGGCGGTGGACAACCGAGCAGAAGCTGACGATCATTGAGCAGAGTTTCGAACCGGGCGAGACGGTGTCTTCCACCGCTCGCCGCCATGGCGTTGCGCCCAATCTGCTTTACCGGTGGCGCAGGCTGTTGAGCGAGGGAGGTGCTGCAGCGGTGGATTCTGGCGAGCCCGTTGTCGGCAATTCGGAAGTGAAGAAGCTGGAGGATCGCGTCCGCGAGCTGGAGCGCATGCTTGGCCGCAAGACGATGGAGGTCGAAATCCTCCGCGAAGCCCTTTCCAAAGCAGACTCAAAAAAACGGATATCGCGGCCGATCTTGTTGCCGAAGGACGGTTCCCGATGAAAGCCGTCGCAGACACGCTGGGCGTCTCCCGTTCCAACCTCGTGGAGCGGTTGAAAGGCAGATCAAAGCCGCGCGGGCCCTATCGAAAGGCCGAGGATGCAGAGCTTCTGCCCGTCATTCGCAGGCTGGTGGATCAGAGGCCAACCTATGGCTATCGGCGGATCGCCGCGCTCCTCAATCGCGAAAGGCGAGCCGCCGATAAGCCTGTCGTCAACCCCAAGCGGGTTCACCGCATCATGGGCAACCACGCCATGTTGCTGGAGAAGCATACGGCCGTTCGCAAGGGCCGCATCCATGACGGCAAGGTCATGGTCATGCGCTCTAACCTGCGCTGGTGCTCCGACGGCCTGGAGTTCACTTGCTGGAATGGCGAGGTCATTCGTCTCGCTTTCATCATCGACGCCTTTGACCGGGAAATCATCGCCTGGACGGCGGTCGCCAATGCAGGCATCTCAGGCTCGGACGTACGCGACATGATGCTGGAGGCGGTCGAGAAACGCTTCCGCGCAACCCGAGCCCCGCATGCTATCGAGCATCTCTCGGACAATGGTTCGGCCTATACAGCGCGCGACACGAGGCTGTTTGCCCAGGCGCTCAATTTGACGCCCTGCTTCACGCCGGTGGCCAGCCCCCAGTCGAACGGCATGTCCGAGGCATTCGTGAAAACTCTGAAACGGGATTACATCCGCATATCGGCACTACCGGACGCCGAAACGGCGCTCCGTTTCATCGACGGATGGATCGAGGACTACAACGAAATCCATCCCCATTCCGCTCTCAGGATGGCTTCCCCACGGCAGTTCATCAGGGCTAAATCAAACTAGCCGACCTGTCCGGTGAAACGGGGAGCACTCCAGGCGCGCAATACCGGTTCGGATGCCGCGGGCAGGCGTGACGATGTCATCCCCGCCCGCTCGAATGTCAACGTGACCGGCTCGATTGCAACGCAGGCCGAACAGAGCGAAGGATGGACCTGCTTCTTCGATTTGTCCTGACATGATCCGGCGTCGTCGCAGGCCATCTCATGATCAGCGTGAAAGGCCTGTATCTGCGACACCCGATGGGCAATTGGTGCGGAACCGGTCGCCAGGTCCTGCGCCTGCAGCATCGCCGAAGGCGCGCCGGAAAGCAGGGCTGCAACAAGCAGGAGTATGATGGCTGCGTAACGCATGCCCTTAATCTAGGATCGTCTGGGGCAAAGAGAAGACGTGCTGCCCCAGCGCCACAAGTCCGTCGCATGCTCGCAGGCGCTTTGCGCCGCGCAAACCCTTGCCGCCCATGCACCGATCCGGTAGGGAAAGCTCCAAACTCGCTGATAGCCCGGAATGTTCCCCATGACCGAGAAACAAAAGAAACCGCAGAAGCTCAAGGCGCGCCTGCCGCGCGGCTTTGTCGATCGTTCGGCCAACGATATTCGCGCTACCGACGAAATGATCGTCAAGATCCGCGAAGTCTACGAGCGTTATGGTTTCGATCCGGTCGAAACGCCGCTGTTCGAATACACCGATGCGCTCGGAAAGTTTCTGCCCGACAGTGACCGCCCGAACGAGGGCGTGTTCTCGCTGACCGATGACGACGACCAGTGGATGTCGCTGCGCTACGACCTGACGGCGCCGCTTGCCCGTCACGTCGCCGAGAACTTCAACGAGATCCAACTGCCCTTCCGCACCTATCGCGCCGGATACGTCTTCCGCAACGAGAAGCCGGGTCCGGGCCGCTTCCGCCAGTTCATGCAGTTCGATGCCGACACCGTCGGTGCCGCCGGCGTCCAGGCGGATGCCGAAATGTGCATGATGATGGCCGACACGATGGAAGCGCTCGGCATCAAGCGCGGCGACTATGTGATCCGGGTCAACAACCGCAAGGTTCTCGACGGCGTCATGGAGGCGATCGGGCTTGGCGGCGACGACAAGGCCAATGCCCGCCTGACGGTGCTGCGCGCCATCGACAAGCTCGATAAATTCGGGCCCGAAGGCGTGCGCCTGCTGCTCGGCGAAGGCCGCAAGGACGAGAGCGGCGACTTCACCAAGGGCGCCGGTCTTACCGGCGAGCAGATCGACAAGGTCCTGTTCTTCGTCGGCATCCAGAACTATGCCGAAAGTGCCGACGAACTCGCAGCGCTTGTTTCAGGCACCGCCAAGGGCGGCGAGGGGGTTCAGGAACTCAACACCATCCGCAGCCTGGTCGTCAGCGCCGGCTATGAGGCCGATCGCATCAAGATCGACCCTTCGGTCGTTCGCGGCCTCGAATATTACACCGGCCCGGTTTTCGAGGCTGAGCTGCAGTTTGCCGTCACCAACGAGAAGGGCGAAAAGGTCGTCTTCGGTTCGGTCGGCGGCGGCGGTCGTTACGACGGTCTCGTGTCGCGCTTCATGGGCCAGCCGGTTCCGGCCACAGGGTTCTCGATCGGCGTCTCGCGACTGATGACCGCGCTCAAGAACCTTGGCAAGCTCGGTTCGGCCGAGGTTGTCGCTCCGGTTGTCGTCTGCGTCATGGATCGCGATATCGACAGCATGGGCCACTATCAGCGCTTCGTGCAGCAGCTTCGCCATGCCGGCATTCGCGCCGAAATGTACCAGGGCAACAAGAAGAATTTCGGCGACCAGCTGAAATATGCCGACCGTCGCGGTGCGCCGCTGGCGATCATCCAGGGTGGTGACGAGCGCGCTGCCGGCCTCGTCCAGATCAAGGACCTGATCGAGGGCAAGCGCCTGTCGGGCGAAATCGAGGACAATGCGGCCTGGCGCGAGGCCCGGGTGGCCCAGGTTTCAGTGCCGACCGGCGAGCTTGTCGAAACGGTGCGTGAAATGCTCGCGGCACAGGCCGAGGACCGGGCAAGGGTTGGCTGACGGCAATGCCACTGATCAACCTTCCCGCCTTTTCCGCCGAGTTGCTTGCCGACTTTGAAAGTCTTGGCACGCTTCGGGTTGATACGCCAGTGATCCAGCCGGCCGAGCCGTTTCTCGCCATGGCCGGCGAGGACCTTCGCCGCCGCATCTTCATGACCGAGAGCGAGACCGGCGAGAGCCTCTGCCTGCGGCCGGAATTCACCATCCCCGTCTGCCTACGTCACATCGAGACAGCGACCGGCACGCCCAAGCGCTATGCCTATCTCGGCGAAGTGTTCCGCCAGCGCCGCGAGGGCGGCAATGAATTCTATCAGGCCGGCATCGAGGATCTCGGCGATACCGATACCGCCGCCTCCGACGCGCGTGCGGTCGGCAATGCCATGCGCGTGGTTGCCAATCGGCTTCCCGGACGGCGCCTGTCGGTCACGCTCGGCGACCAGGCGGTCTTCGAAGCGGTCGTCGGTGCCTGCGGCCTGCCGGGCGGCTGGCAGAAGCGGCTGATCCATGCCTTCGGCGATCCGAAACATCTGCAGAAGCTTTTGGCCGAACTTGCCGATCCGAAGGCCGCCGGCGTCTTCGGCCCTGAGGTCGAGCGCCTGGCGATCGCCGGCATGCTCGACGACGAGGCGCGTCTTGTCGCCCATATCGGCGAAACCATGGAGGCGACCGGCTATTCCACCAATGCCAGCCGCTCTCCGCAGGACATTGCCCGGCGCCTGAAGGAAAAGATGGAGCTGGCCAACACCCGGCTCGATCCGGAAACGCTGGACCTCGTGCGCGAATTCCTGGCGCTCGACATGCCGCTTGCGGAGGCGCCGGCAGCGCTCTTCCGCTTTGCCGAGAAGTCCGGCTTGACGCTCGATGGTGCGCTCTCGCGCTTTGACGCGCGCGTGGCAGCGCTTGCCGCTGTCGGCGCCGACGTCTCCGTCATTCGCTACCGTGCCGCCTTCGGCCGCCCGCTCGACTATTACACCGGCCTAGTCTTCGAGGTCGAAGCCGAGGGCACGCCGGCCGTGCTTGCCGGCGGCGGGCGCTTCGACCGGCTGCTGACCCTGCTTGGCGCCAAGGAGCATATCCCCGCAGTCGGCTTCTCACTTTGGCTCGACCGGATCGAAGCGGCGATCGCTGCCAGCGGAGGTGCCGCATGACCATCACCATCGCTCTGCCGTCCAAGGGGCGGATGAAGGACGACGCTTCCGCCATCTTCGAGCGGGCCGGCATGAAGATCGTCGCCGTTGGCAACGACCGTTCGTATCGCGGCCGGGTTGAAGGCTGGGACGATGTCGAGATCGCCTTCCTGTCCGCCTCCGAGATTTCGCGCGAACTCGGCAACGGCTCGATCGATTTCGGCGTCACCGGCGAAGATCTCGTGCGTGAGGGCCTTGCCAATGCCGACGCCCGCGTCGAGTTCTGCGCCCGCCTCGGCTTCGGCCATGCAGATGTCGTCGTTGCCGTTCCGGAGATCTGGTACGACGTCGACACCATGGCCGATCTCGGCGACGTCGCCGCCGACTTCCGAGCCCGCCACGGGCGTCGCCTGGCGATCGCCACGAAATACTGGCGGCTGACGCAGAACCATTTTTCCGGCAGCCACGGCATCCAGCTCTACCGGATCGTCGAAAGCCTCGGGGCGACCGAGGGTGCGCCGGCCTCCGGCTCTGCCGACATCATCGTCGACATCACCTCGACCGGTTCGACACTGCATGCCAACCACCTGAAGATCTTGGCCGACGGGGTCATCCTCCGGTCGGAAGCCTGCCTGGTGCGCGCCCGCAAGCCGGTGCACGACAGTGACCCGGTCGTCGGCCGCATCCTTTCGGCCGTGCGCGACGCGGTTTGAACTCTGAAGTGCGCCGCGCCTCTATGCTTCCGGCCGGCAGCTATCAGCCCTTCGAGACGTGCACCCAACCGCCGGTCTCGCCGGCGAGCACGCCCTGGTCGGCGGGCGCCGGCCGCTGCATGGCCTTGAACAGGGTTTCGGCCGCGGTCCAGTAGGGCACGTACCATTCGCGATCGATGTCCATCACCAGCACACGGTCGTGCGTCGCGTCATAGGCGCCGACCGGCGAGACATGCGGGCCATCCCAGTCGCCGGTGACGACACCCTGGTTGAAGTAGACGACGATCATGTCGTTCGCCGACTTTTCGTTTTCGATGAGCGCCTTGCGGAATGCGTCGAGCGTGGCGTTCGCATCGGGACCGACATGGTTGGCGGAAACGGTCGCCTTGATGTCGAATGCTCTGAGGCTCGCACCCGTCTGCGCGGCAAGCTCGGAGAAAAGCACGCCATCACCGTCCTCCTTGGTCTGCTCGCGCCATTTGCGGCTGTCGACGGCTTCCAGCAGTCCGTCCTGAGTGACGAGATTGTCTTGCGACCCGCCGGGCAGACCGCGCAACGCGTTCGTCAGCATTGCAAGCGAGGCAAGAGAACAGGCACTCGATGTCTGCTGGGGTACGTAGAACGATGCCATCGCCCAATAGTCGGGGGCCGCCGACATCCGCAGATGGCCGTTATCGACGGTAACCGGCACGGCCATGGGGCCGAACTTCGGCTTGTTCGTCTCTTCGGCGCGAAGCGGTTGGGCAAAGGCCAGCAGGCTGATAAGGGCGAGCCAGCGGGCGGATTTTTCAATCATGTTTTCCTCGTTGATCGCCGCCCGCGAGCGCGGGCCGCATCGTCCTCTTCCGGACGAGGCGATTAAAGCAGCGCGGTAAATTTTGCCTCACCGGCTGACAAATGCGCGCGGATGACCTTATCTACGCGGCGCAGGCGGCGGGCGCCGCTTGCACCTTTCGTTTCGAGGAGCATTTGATGGCCGATCTTTCCGCCTTTCCGATTACAAAGCGCTGGCCTGCGAAGAGCCCTGATATCATCCAGCTTTATTCCTTGCCGACGCCGAACGGCGTGAAGATCTCCATTGCGCTCGAAGAGCTCGGCCTGCCCTATGAGCCGCACCGGATCTCCTTTGACACAAACGACCAGAAGTCGCCTGAATTCCTGTCCCTCAACCCCAATGGCCGTATCCCCGCGATCATCGATCCGAAAGGTCCTGGCGGCAAACCGATCGGCCTCTTCGAATCCGGAGCCATCCTTCTCTATCTCGCGGAAAAGACGGGGAAACTTCTGCCTTCCGACGCGGCCGCCCGCTATGAGACGATCTGCTGGGTGATGTTCCAGATGGGTGGCATCGGCCCGATGCTCGGCCAGTTCGGCCACTTCTTCAAATTCGCTGCCGACAAGGTGGCCAACAATTCCTATCCGGTCGAACGTTACCGCGATGAATCGAAGCGGCTGCTCAGCGTTCTGGAGGGCAGGCTTCAGGGGCGGCAATGGCTGATGGGTGAGGAGTATACCATCGCCGATATCGCCACCTATCCCTGGGTCGAGGGCGCGCGCAGGTTCTATGGCGGTGCTGACGAACTCGACTACAGGAGCTTCCCCAATGTGATGGCCTGGGTCGAGCGCGGCCTGGCGCGTCCTGCAGCGCAAAAGGGCATGGAAATACCGGCCAAAGCCGAGTGATCGCCGGGTATGGCCCTTCGTTCGAGTTGACGAGGCTCGGGCGGAAAGGCTACGCCTTGTTGTACAGACGGATAAATGACGGGTGAGAGCGTGACCGGAAGGCTTGTTGTAATCGGTGGTGGTCAGGCCGCCTTTGCGTTGGTCGCCAAACTGCGGGCGTTGAAGGACGAAAGACCGATCACCATCGTTTCGTCCGAGGCAAGCCTGCCTTACCAGCGCCCACCATTGTCCAAGAAATACCTGCTGCGCGAGATGAGCCTCGACCGGTTGCTCTATCGACCCGAGGCCTGGTACGGCGAGCACAATGTCGACGTCAGGCTATCGACCACGGTAACGGAACTCGACCGCGTCGCCCGCCGCGTGACACTGAGCGACGGAACGTCGCTTGACTACGAGACGCTGGCATTTGCAACCGGCGCCACCCCACGCCGTTTGCCGGCGTCGGTCGGTGGCGACCTGGACGGTGTTTTCACAGTCCGCGATTTCAGGGATGCCGATCTCCTGGCCGGAGAGATGAAGCCCGGCAGGCGGGCGCTCGTCGTCGGCGGCGGCTATATCGGCCTCGAGGCTGCGGCGGTCGCGCGCACGCTCGGGCTCGAGGTGACGGTTATCGAGATGGCCGACCGCATCCTGCAACGCGTGGCGTCCGCGGCAACCTCGGGCATCGTGCGCGAAATTCATCGGTCGCGCGGTGTCGACGTCCGCGAGGCAACGGGCTTGAACCGGCTCATCGGCGAGAATGGCCGCGTGACCGGCGTCGAACTGTCCGATGGCTCGGTGCTGCCGGTCGACCTCGTCATCGTTGGCATCGGCGTCACCGCCAACGATCACGTGGCGCATGGCGCGGGCCTCGAAACCGCTGGCGGAATCGTTGTCGACAGCCATGGGCGGACCGCCGACCCGGCGATTTTCGCAATGGGCGATTGCGCCGTCCAGCCTTGGGACAACATGCGTATCCGCCTGGAATCGGTGCAGAATGCCGTGGATCAGGCCGAGGCTGTTGCCGCCGTCATTGCTGGCGGGACGGAACCCTATGCGCCAAAACCCTGGTTCTGGTCGGACCAGTATGATGTGAAACTACAGATCGCCGGGTTTGGCCTCGGTCACGACGAAACCATTGTTCGCCCCGGCCAGCGCGAAGGCAGTGTTTCGGTCTGGTACTTCCGCGAAGGAAAGCTCATAGCCGTCGACGCCATCAACGATGCCAAAGCCTATGTCACCGGCAAGAAACTGCTGGAAACGGGCATCCATCCGGACAGGGCCGCCATTGCCGATCCGCAATCGGATCTGAAGGCGCTTTTGGCACAGGCTTAGCCGCATCACCGTCACGGTCTCATTGAGCCGGTTTGAATGTTCAACCACAAGGCGGTGCCGTTTCAACCTTCGTTAAGGACGAAAGCATCGTCCCGTTTCGAAACGGCGGTTGCGTGCTGACCTTCACCATTCCTTAAATGGCGGGACGCCAACAGAAGCGATGAACCGGAAGTGGGAATCCACTTTCGGACCAGAAGTTTCATTTAGGCGTTTGGCGATGTTCAAGGTTCTCACTTGCCTCGTGGTCGAGCATGATCTCAAGCTGGTCGTGCTCGCTGCCCTCATCTGCTTCCTTTCAAGCTACGGTGCCGTGACCTTGCTGCAGCGAGGGCGTTCATCCGCAGGCAAGGCGAGGGCGATCTGGGCGGTGGCTGCCGGCATAGCCAGCGGCTTCGGCATCTGGGCAACCCACTTCATCGCCATGCTTGCCTATGATCCTGGCGTCGTGCTCGGCTATCAGATCGATCTGACGGCCCTGTCGCTCGCCGTCGCGGTCATTCTGACGACGATGGCATTGCTGATCGCCACCTATGCACAGGGACCTGTCTCCTGGATCATCGGCGGCATCGTTCTTGGCTTCGGTGTGGCCTGCATGCATTTCCTCGGCATGGCGGCACTCGATGTTCCCGGCCGCATCCGCTGGGACTGGACGCTCGTTGTTGCCTCTATCGTGGCCGGCTCCCTGTTCGATATCGGCGCACTGCGGACCATCGCGCTCGCCGGTCGACCGCTGAAGGCCAAGATTCTGGCAACGCTGTTCATGACGCTCGGCATCGTTGCCTTGCACTTCACCGCCATGGGCGCCGTGACGATCGAGGCCGATTTTCTGCTGGCGCCGCCCCAGGGCATGATACAGCCGCATTTCCTAGCCTTCGTCATCGCCGGAACCGCCTTCTTCCTGCTGACGATGGTTTTGCTTGCCGCGGGCTTCGCACACCATGCCGAGCTTTCGGCCGCCGCTTCCGAACGCGAATTCGCCCGCTTCGTTCGCAGCGTGAAGGATTACGCGATCTACATGCTCGACGTGAAAGGCAACGTTGCGAGCTGGAATGCCGGAGCCGAAGCCAACAAGGGGTATACCGCCGACGAAATCATCGGCAGGAATTTCGCATGCTTCTATTCGCCTGAAGACCAGCGGATCGGGCTGCCGCAGCGGGCACTCGACGAAGCCCGCGCCAACGGCAAGTTCGAGTGCGAAGGCTGGCGCTACCGCAAGGATGGCACCCGGTTCTGGGCGCATGTCGTGCTCGATCCGTTCCTGCACGAGGATGGAACCCATGCGGGTTTCATCAAGATCGTCAAGGACATCACCAAGCAAAGGGCCGATGCGGATCACATCGCGGAAGTGAGCATGAACCTCGACATCGCGCTTGAGAACATGTCGCAGGGTATCTGCCTCTTCGACAGTAGCGACCGTCTGCTGCTGTCCAATCGGCGCTGCCGCGAAATCTTCGGCTTCTCCGAAACGCTGGCCGGAAAGGGACTGACGTTCCATCAGATTCTGGACGAGGTCTTTGCCCGCACGTACTCCGATCCGGCAATTGCGCGGGCCAAGTCCGACGAACTCTATCAGAAGCATCGCGTCGATATGGTCGGCAAGGGCGGTGGCGACATCGTCGAAAAGTTGCCTAACGGACGCTCCATCCTGACCAAGCACCGCACCCTTGCCGACGGAGGTTGGGTCAGCACCTACGAGGACATCACCGAGCGCCTCGACAGCGAGGAACAGATTTCCTTCCTCGCCCGCCACGACAGCCTGACTGGCCTTCCGAACCGGTTGCAGTTCAGCAGCTACCTCGAAGAAGAACTCGACGCGGCTGCCTGGTTCTCTCGCAAGGTTGCCGTCATCGGCCTCGACCTCAACAAGTTCAAGGAAGTCAACGACCTGCACGGCCATGCCGCCGGCGATTTTGTGCTTGTCACGATCGCGCAGCGAATGAAATCGCTGCTCCAGGAGGGCGAATTCGTGGCGCGCTTCGGCGGCGACGAGTTTGCGGCCGTCAAGCGCTTCGAAGAGCTGTCGGAACTTAACGATTTTGTCCGCCGCATCGAAAAGAGTCTGCATGAGGAAATGCGCTTCGGCGATTTCGAGTTGAAGTCTGGCGGTAGCATGGGTGTCGCCATCTATCCGCAGGACGCCGAGACGGCGGAAACGCTGATCAACAATGCCGACCTTGCGATGTACCGAGCCAAGGCGGCGCTCAACCAGACTGTTTGCTTCTACGAGGTATCGATGGATGAGGCGGCGCGCCAAAGACGCAGCCTTGCCAACGATCTGTGGGATGCGATCGATAAGAGACAGCTGGCACTGCATTATCAGGTGCAGAAGTCGGTGATGTCAGGCGACGTCATCGGGTATGAAGTGCTGCTGCGCTGGAACCATCCGGAGCGCGGCATGGTGCCGCCGAACGAGTTCATTCCGCTTGCCGAAGAGTGCGGCGCAATCCTGCCGATCGGCGAATGGGTTCTGCGCGAAGCGTGCCGTGAAGCGGCAGGATGGCAAAGTGCCCACAAGATCGCCGTCAATCTCTCACCGGTCCAGCTCGCCAACGGCGACATCGTCAGCCTGGTGGAAGCGGTTATTTCCGAGACCGGCCTTGACCCGAAGCGGCTCGAACTCGAGATCACCGAGTCGACGATCATCGACGACAAGGAGCGTGCGCTGCTCACCCTCCGCCAGATCAAGGAACTGGGTGTCACCATCGCGATCGACGACTTCGGCACCGGCTATTCGTCGCTCGAGACGCTGCGGTCCTTCCCGTTTGACAAGATTAAGCTCGACAAGAGCTTCATGTGGGAAGTTGAGGCAAGTCCGCAGGCAAAGGCAATCGTCCGCGCCATCCTCGCTCTCGGGCAGAGCCTCTCCGTTCCCGTTCTGGCCGAAGGCGTCGAGACACAGAAGCAGCTCGACATCCTCCAGGCGGAAGGCTGTGACGAAGCGCAAGGCTACCTGCTCGGCCGGCCGGCGCCGATCTCAAGCCTCGTTTCGGGCAAGTCCAAGGTGGCGGCGGCCTGAGAGGCGCCGTTGCGCCCTACCCTCGGGGGGGGGGGGCCGCTCCCGCGGTTGCCAAGCCGTCCGAAAATGACGAGACGCGCCTACTGGCGCAGCAGAGCCTTGCCTGCGCCTTCGACGAGGAAGCGTGGGAAGAAGAAGATGCCGTGGATCGTGCCCGAGTAGCGCTCCTCAAGGCCCGAGGATTCGCCGATGCAGAACACCGGCTGCTTGTGGCCGGATTCAAGGCTGATCGTCGTGGAGAAGCAGAAGGACGAGCAACTCGTTGCCGCCTGCTCGAAAAGCTCCAGCACGTGATTGCGGTCGGCCGGGTCGTAGCACCGTACGAAATTGAGCAGCCCGCATTCGCTCTCGCTGAGGCCATGGATGGCCGATGCCTTTTCGCCGAGCTGGAACAGGCCCGTCGACAGGTCTCCCGACCAGCGCTCGGACATGCAGAACTGCTCCAGGAATTCCTGATGCGGAAGCCCGGAATGCATTTGTCCCGGGACACCGAGGGGAACTGAATTTGTTCTCGTGATCTTAAACACGGTCTACCCCAGCACGGCCCCTGGCGACTGTCGTTGTTCGACCAGGCAGGCACATCCCCACTATACAACCCTCGCCAGCCATCACCCCATAGGAAGAAGAACACGCACGATAAGTCGTTTGCGTCTTTCTGTACGGAAAGGTCACCAAACTGTGACGTAGCTCGCCAAGCGAAATGATTTCGCAGGAAAGGCCGGCTTAATTTGCGATGAAATACTTATATGCTTTGCGTGATATTCTCAAAGAGAGCTTGGACACACAGTTAATATGAAAAGTTTGAGCGATTTTTTGCTCGCTTTAGGCCCGCCATCCAGTCTCTCGTGAATCTCTGTCCACTTGGGGCGTTGTTATAGTTCGTTTTTTTTCGACTTCAACGCTTTTTTAGTGCCACTGCAGCCGCCGGGTAATTTTTCGTGCGGACAGCTTTGGCGTGCGCGCCAGATGCAGGCGTTTGATTGCTTGCAAACAGAAAAGGGCGACCCGAGGGTCGCCCTTTCCGATCCGGATGGATCATCGTGGAACTGGTTGAACAGGTCCGCGATAAGGCTGGCGCCTTATCACATCATGTCCATGCCGCCCATGCCGCCCATGCCGCCCGGCATTGCCGGCGAGTCCTTCTTCGGCAGTTCGGCGATCATGGCTTCCGTCGTGACGAGGAGGCCAGCAACCGAAGCTGCGTCCTGAAGAGCGGTGCGAACGACCTTGACCGGGTCGATGATGCCCATGGCGATCATGTCGCCATATTCGCCGGTCTGAGCGTTGTAGCCGAAGTTGTCCTGGTCCTTGTCGAGGATCTTGCCGACAACGATCGAAGCTTCGTCACCAGCGTTCTCAGCGATCTGGCGGGCCGGAGCCTGGAGAGCGCGACGAACGATGTTGATGCCGGCTTCCTGGTCGTCGTTCACACCCTTGACGGTGATCTTGACGGAAGAACGCAGCAGGGCAACGCCGCCGCCCGGTACGATGCCTTCCTGAACAGCAGCGCGCGTCGCGTTCAGAGCGTCGTCGATGCGGTCCTTCTTTTCCTTCACTTCAACTTCCGTCGAGCCGCCAACGCGGATCACGGCAACGCCGCCAGCGAGCTTGGCAAGACGTTCCTGCAGCTTTTCGCGGTCGTAGTCGGAAGTGGTTTCTTCGATCTGAGCCTTGATCTGGGAAACGCGGCCTTCGATATCGCTCTTCTGGCCAGCACCATCGACGATCGTGGTGTTTTCCTTGGAGATCGAAACCTTCTTCGCGCGGCCGAGCATGTCGAGCGTGACGTTTTCGAGCTTGATGCCGAGGTCTTCGGAGATCACGGTACCACCGGTCAGGATGGCGATGTCTTCGAGCATGGCCTTGCGGCGATCGCCGAAGCCCGGAGCCTTGACTGCAGCAATCTTCAGGCCGCCACGCAGCTTGTTGACGACGAGCGTTGCGAGGGCTTCGCCTTCGACGTCTTCAGCGATGATGAGGAGCGGCTTGCCGGTCTGAACGACAGCTTCGAGAACCGGGAGCATGGCCTGCAGGTTCGAGAGCTTCTTCTCGTGGAGGAGAACGTAGACGTCGTCGAGGTCAGCAACCATCTTTTCCGGGTTGGTGACGAAGTAGGGCGACAGGTAGCCGCGGTCGAACTGCATGCCTTCGACGACTTCGAGTTCGGTTTCGGCGGTCTTGGCTTCTTCAACCGTGATAACGCCTTCGTTGCCGACCTTCTGCATTGCTTCAGCAATGTCGAGGCCGATCTGACGCTCGCCGTTGGCCGAGATCGTGCCGACCTGTGCGACTTCTTCCGAAGTGTTGATCTTCTTGGCCTTGGCCTGGAGATCCTTGACGACTTCGCTGACAGCGAGGTCGATGCCGCGCTTCAGGTCCATCGGGTTCATGCCGGCAGCAACTGCCTTGGCGCCTTCGCGAACGATCGCCTGGGCGAGAACCGTTGCAGTCGTCGTGCCGTCGCCAGCGATGTCGTTGGTCTTCGAAGCAACTTCGCGGACCATCTGGGCGCCCATGTTTTCGAACTTGTCTTCGAGTTCGATTTCCTTGGCGACCGATACACCGTCCTTGGTGATGCGCGGAGCGCCGAAGGACTTGTCGATGATGACGTTACGACCCTTCGGGCCGAGCGTGACCTTTACGGCGTCAGCGAGGATATCGACGCCACGCAGCATCTTTTCGCGCGCGGTGCGGCCGAACTTGATTTCTTTTGCAGCCATTTGAGAAAACTCCCGGGCTCATTGCCCATTGGTTGTCATGAAAAGGTGTGGACGACGGCTGATCAGCCGATGATGCCCATGATGTCGGCTTCCTTCATGATGAGAAGGTCTTCGCCGTTGATCTTGACTTCGGTGCCCGACCACTTGCCGAACAGAACGCGGTCGCCAGCCTTGACGTCGAGTGCGACAACCTTGCCGCTTTCGTCACGGGCGCCCGAGCCAACAGCGACGATTTCGCCTTCCTGCGGCTTTTCCTTTGCGGTGTCCGGAATGATGATGCCGCCCTTTGTCTTTTCCTCAGACTCGACGCGGCGGACGACAACGCGGTCGTGCAGCGGGCGGAAATTGGTGCTTGCCATTAGTCTAATCCCTCGATCAAATGACATTACGGATCGCTCATCGACCCGATGGATGGGTGTTAGCACTCTCGTTTGTCGAGTGCTAGCGAGGCCGAGATAAGGCTGGGTCCGGTGTGAGTCAAGGATTGGCCGTTCAAAAAATTTCAGACGACATGGTTATCGGCGGCGCATGAAGGGCAACGAACGGCGGCCGAGCCGGAAGGTTCGCTTGCCTATTGCATGAAGTCGTCGGAATTTGGGCCTTGGTGCCGCGGTTTACATCCGACGTCTGATAGACTGCGAGCCGCGTTCTCGGTGCGTGTAGCGAGCGGGCGTCGAATCCTTGGGAATGGCGGCGTTTTTCGTGGGCCGAGGCTTGTATTCTCGCCCCTTCCTTGCGATGCAAGCCGGAAACCGAGTTTGCAGGAAGCCCGCATGGCCGCAAGGATCAACAGTTTTCGGGAAATCGCAGGGCGCTACGACGTCGTGCTCTGTGACGTCTGGGGTGTTCTCCACAACGGCGTCCAGGCGTTTGCGTCGGCCTGCGAGGCATTGGCGGAGGCGCGCGCCGCAGGACTGACGGTCGTGCTCATCACCAATTCGCCGCGGCCGAGCCCGAGCGTCAAGGTACAAATCCGCGGGCTTGGCGTTCCCGACGAAGCCTATGATCGCATCGTGACATCAGGCGATGTGACCCGCACGTTGATCGCTGCGGCCGAAAAGAAGATCTTCTTCATCGGCGCCGAACGCGATCTGCCGCTGCTCGAAGGTCTCGGAACCGAGATCGTCTCGTCGGAAGATGCCAAGACCGTCGTCTGCGCCGGCTTCTACGACGACGAAACCGAAACGCCGGAACACTACCGTGCGACCTTGACCGGCCTTGCCAAGCGCAAGATCCCCTTCATCTGCGCCAACCCTGATCTGGTGGTCGAGCGCGGACATCGGCTGATCCCCTGCGCCGGCGCCATCGCCAAGCTCTATGAAGAACTGGGCGGCGAAGCGCGCATCGCCGGAAAGCCCTACATCGCCATCTATCGTGCGGCGCTGACGGAGGCCAAGGCCGTTCGCGGCGGGCTCGATCTGACGCGGGTCATTGCCATCGGCGACGGCATGCCGACCGATGTCAAGGGCGCCCAGGATGCCGGTTTCGATCTGCTCTACATCAGTGCCGGCATTCACGCGCAGGAATACATGAACGAAAGCCGGACCGACGAGGCGAAGCTTGCCGCTTTCCTGAAAAAGGAAGGTGCCTCGCCGAAGTGGTGGATGCCGAGGCTCGCCTGACGGGAAGACTGAGATGACGGTTTTTCATCGCAACGAAACCCGCGATCCGCTGCCCGAGCGTCTGCGCGGCGGCGTTGTCGCCATCGGCAACTTCGACGGCGTGCACCGCGGGCATCAATCCGTGCTTGAAAGAGCGCTGGAGGAAGCCGCGGCCCGCGGCGTGCCCGCGCTGGTGCTGACCTTCGAGCCGCATCCGCGCACGGTGTTTCGGCCGGATACGCCGGTGTTCCGGCTGACGCCGGCGCCACTCAAGGCCCGTATCCTTGAAGGCATGGGGTTTGGCGCCGTCATCGAATATCCGTTCGACCGCACCTTCTCCGAACTCTCCGCTTCCGATTTCATCCATCGGGTCCTCTTGGAGTGGCTGCATGCCTCGCATGTGGTTACCGGCTTCGATTTCCATTTCGGCAAGGGCCGTGAAGGCGGCCCTGCCTTTCTGATGGCTGCGGGTGGCGAAAATGGTTTCGGCGTGACTTTGGTCGATGCCTTCCGCGACGAGAACGCCTCGGTAATCTCCTCGAGCTTCATCCGCTCGCTGCTCGGGCAGGGAGACGTCTCCCACGCAGCCGGTTTGCTCGGCTACCGCTACACGGTCGAGGCGGAGGTGATCGACGGCAAGAAGCTCGGGCGGACCCTCGGCTACCCCACGGCCAACATGCGGCTGCCACCCGAGGTCGAGCTCAGGGCCGGCATCTATGCCGTGCGCTTCCGCAGGGCCGACGGTTCGCTTTATGACGGCGTTGCCAGCTTCGGCCGCCGCCCGACAGTCGATAGCGACGGTGAGGCGCTGCTCGAGACCTTCGTCTTCGACTTCTCCGGTGATCTCTATGGCGAGGTCTGTTCGGTTTCGTTCTTCGGCCACCTGCGCGACGAACTGAAGTTCGACGGGCTCGACCCGCTGGTGGCGCAGATCCGACAGGACGAGGAAGAGGCGAGGGCATTGCTCTCCGGCGTTGTGCCCCTGAGCGACATCGATCGCCGGATCAACTTTGCTTGAAAGAAATCCGCCGCGCTGAAGCGGCGGACCTTTTCAAAAGGCCGAAAACGCCTTAAACAACCGGCCAACATGACCCGGCACCGTCGACTGACCATCGATCAGCGAATTATTGGCCCGGCTTTCCGCGCGCACTAGGCCGCCGGAAGGTCCGGGATTTCGGCGTTTCCAACGCCCCAGTCATCTCTAGAGCGCCGTGCGTCCTGGGCGCGCCAGGGTCGCTCTAACACTTTGAAGCTGCGCATGATCCTTTCCGAAGATCCATCCCGATTTCCGGGTCGTGCGCCGGATACCACCCTTTCGTATGCGCGATGATCCGCGCGGAAAAGATGATTGCAAAGACCATGACAGAGACCGCTGAGAAGATCGACTATTCCTCCACCCTCTACCTGCCGCAGACGGAATTTCCGATGCGCGCCGGCCTGCCGCAGAAGGAGCCGGAAACGGTTGCCCGCTGGCAGAAGATGGGCCTCTACAAGAAGCTGCGCGCCTCGGCCGCGGGCCGCGAGAAATTCGTGCTGCATGACGGCCCTCCCTATGCCAACGGCAACATCCATATCGGCCACGCGCTGAACAAGATCCTCAAGGACGTCATCAACCGCTCGTTCCAGATGCGCGGTTTCGACGCCAACTACGTGCCCGGCTGGGATTGCCACGGCCTTCCGATCGAATGGAAGATCGAGGAGAAGTATCGCGAGAAGGGCCAGAACAAGGACGAGGTCCCGGTCAACGAGTTCCGCAGGGAATGCCGTGACTTTGCCGCTGGATGGATCGAGATCCAGGCGGAAGAGTTCAAGCGCCTCGGCATCGAAGGCGACTTCGACAACCCGTACACGACGATGAACTTCCACGCCGAAGCGCGCATCGCCGGCGAACTGATGAAAATCGCCAAGATGGGCCAGCTCTATCGCGGCTCCAAGCCGGTGATGTGGTCGGTCGTCGAGCGTACGGCGCTGGCCGAAGCCGAAGTCGAGTATGCCGACGTTGAAAGCGACATGATCTGGGTGAAGTTCCCGGTCACCGAAGGTCCGGCAGATCTGGCCGGCACCTTCGTCGTGATCTGGACGACCACGCCCTGGACCATCCCTGGCAACCGCGCCATCGCCTTCTCCTCGCGCTACGCCTATGGCCTCTACGAAGTTGCAACCGCCGAAAACGATTTTGGCCCACAGCCCGGCGAAAAGCTGATCTTCGCCAAGCGTCTGGCAGACGAGTCCGCCGCCAAGGCCAAGCTCACCTTCAATTTCGTGCGCGATATCGAAGGCGATGAACTGGCCGCTGTCACCTGCGCCCATCCGCTGCACGGTCTGGGTGGCGGTTACGCCTTCAAGGTGCCGCTGCTCGACGGCGATCATGTGACCGACGACGCCGGCACCGGCTTTGTCCACACGGCGCCCAGCCACGGCCGTGAGGACTTTGACGCCTGGATGGACAATGCCCGCGCGCTCGAAGCGCGTGGCATCTCGTCGGCCATCCCGTTCACCGTCGACGACGCCGGCTACTTCACCGCCGACGCCCACGGCTTCGGCCCGGACGCCGAAGGCGGTGCCGGACGTGTTCTCGACGACAAGGGCAAGAAGGGCGACGCCAACGATCGCGTCATCAAGGCGCTCATCGGCCGCCACGCGCTGTTTGCGCGCGGCCGCCTGAAGCACTCCTACCCGCATTCCTGGCGTTCCAAGAAGCCGGTGATCTTCCGCAACACGCCGCAATGGTTCGTCTACATGGATAAGGGTTTCGGCGACGGCACGACCCTGCGCTCGCGCGCGCTTTCGGCCATCGACGACACCCGGTTCGTGCCGGGTGCCGGACAGAACCGCCTGCGCGCGATGATCGAAGGGCGCCCGGACTGGGTGCTGTCGCGCCAGCGAGCCTGGGGCGTGCCGATCGCGATCTTTGCCGACGAGCAGGGCGAAATCCTCGTCGACGAAGCCGTCAACGCCCGCATCCTCGAAGCCTTCGAGCTTGAAGGTGCCGATGCCTGGTTTGCCGAAGGCGCCAAGGACCGCTTCCTCGGCAACGACCATGACCACGAAAAATGGCACCAGGTCATGGACATCCTCGACGTCTGGTTCGACTCGGGCTCGACCCACACCTTCACGCTCGAGGATCGCCCTGATCTGAAGTGGCCGGCCGACGTCTATCTCGAAGGCTCCGACCAGCATCGCGGCTGGTTCCACTCGTCGCTGCTCGAATCCTGCGCGACGCGCGGTCGTGCGCCCTACAACGCCGTTGTCACCCATGGCTTCACCATGGATGAGAAGGGCGAGAAGATGTCGAAGTCGAAGGGCAACACCGTCACGCCGCAGGAGGTGATGAAGGATGCCGGCGCCGACATCCTGCGTCTCTGGGTCATGACCACGGACTACTGGGAAGACCAGCGTCTCGGCAAGACGATCATCCAGACCAACATTGACGCCTATCGCAAGCTGCGCAACACCATCCGCTGGATGCTGGGCACGCTGGCGCACGACAAGGGCGAAGAGGTTGATTACGCCGATCTGCCCGAGCTCGAGAAGCTGATGTTGCACCGCCTGTCCGAGCTCGATCAGGTCGTTCGCGAAGGCTATGACGCTTTCGACTTCAAGCGGATCGCTCGCTCGCTGATCGATTTCTCGAATGTCGAACTCTCGGCCTTCTATTTCGACGTGCGCAAGGATGCACTCTATTGCGACGCACCGTCGAGCCTTCGTCGGCGTTCGGCGCTCGCCGTCATCCGCAAGCTTTTCGATAGCCTGGTGCTGTGGCTGGCGCCGATGCTGCCATTCACCTGCGAAGAAGCCTGGCTGTCGCGCAAGCCCGATCAGGTCTCCGTTCATCTCGAGCAGTTCCCGGCAATCCCGGCGGAATGGAAGAACGACGCGCTTGAGGCGAAGTGGGAAAAGATCCGCGCAGTGCGCACGGTCGTGACCGGCGCGCTGGAGATCGAGCGCCGCGAGAAGCGCATCGGCTCGTCGCTTGAGGCGGCTCCCGTCGTCTACATCGCCGATCCGGAGCTGCTGAAGGCGCTCGAAGGCGAAGACTTCGCCGAGATCTGCATCACCTCGTCGATCGCCGTCGAAGCGGGCGAAGGTCCTGCGGATGCGTTCCGTCTGCCCGAGGTCGCTAAGGTCGGCGTCGTGCCGCAGGCGGCCGTCGGCCGCAAGTGCGCCCGCTCCTGGCGGATCACGACCGATGTCGGTTCGGACGCACTCTACCCTGAGGTGTCTGCCCGTGATGCTGCCGCACTTCGGGAACTTGGCTTCAAGGCTTAAGGGATCATTTACCGGATGAATTGCGCTTACCGCATTCATCCGGTAAAACCTGCCCGAAATTTGGCGGATTTCTCCGCCATGGGCGCTGAGTGGCCGCGCACGTGACGGTGGCCGGCTGGAAGGAATCTCATGGAAATGACGCGAGAGTTGCGACTGTTTGCTAGCGTTGCCGCCATTATGACGAGCGGCCTGGTGCTTTCCGGCTGCATCGGCGGCCCGACCTACGGCACCGACAAGACCGCCGGCGAGCAGCTGATGGACGATCTCGGAAGCGCTGTAAGCATTGCTCCCAAGAGCGGTGCTCCGGTCAAGTATCAGCCCCGCCCAGGCCTGGTGCTGCCGCCGTCCGGCCAGCAGACCGCCCTCGTGGAGCCGCAGAAATCGCTTGCCACCCGCGAAGCGAATCCGGAGTGGGTCGAGTCTCCGGAAGAAGCACGCAACCGCCTGCGCGAAGAAGCCGACGCCAACAAGAATAACCCGAACTATGTTTCGCCGCTCGCCAAGGCCAGCGCCAATGGCCGCCGTCTTTCGGCCAAGGAGCAGCAGGAAGCCTACCGTGAAGCGCGCAAGATCGAGATGGGCGCCTACTCCGACAAGCGCCGTTTCCTGAGTGATCCGCCGCTCGAATACCGCCGTCTGCCGGAAGGTTCGGAGACCGATCTCGGCGAGCCGGAGAAGACCAAGGAGCGCCGTCGCAAGAAGGAAGCGCAGGTCAAGAATAGCGGCAGCAAGTGGTACTGGCCCTTCTAAATCATGACCATCAGCATTCGCGACGCCCTCCCGGAAGACGCCGAAACCATTCTGCGCTTCATCACCGAACTTGCCATATACGAGAAAGAACCGGACGCGGTCGAAGCGACGGTCGACTTGATACAGGCCTCGCTTTTTGGTCCGGGTGCGCTCACCCGCGCGGTGATCTGCGAGAAGGACGGTAAGCCGGCCGGTTTCGCCATGTGGTTCTACAACTATTCCACCTGGCAGGCCCGCAAGGGGCTCTATCTCGAAGATCTGTATGTCACACCGGATTGCCGCGGCTCCGGCGCCGGCAAGATGCTGTTGAAGCATCTCGCCAAGATCGCCATCGAAGAAGGCTGTGGTCGTTTCGAGTGGAGCGTTCTCGACTGGAACGAGCCGGCAATCCGCGTTTACGAGGCTGTTGGCGCCGAGCCGATGTCGGAGTGGACGCGATATCGGCTCGCAGGCCCGGCACTCGAGGCCTTTGCGGCCGGCTGAGAGGCTCGCTCGTCTCAGCGTTTCCCGGCAAAGAAATCCCTGAGGATGTCCGCGGCTTCGCGCTCTGCCAGCCCGGAATAGACATCGGGGACGTGATGGCATGTTGGCGAGCCGTAAAAGCGCACGCCGCTGTCGACAGCGCCGCCCTTGGGATCTTCGGCGCCATAATAGAGGCGACGGATGCGGGCAAAGGAGATTGCCGCCGCACACATCGTGCACGGCTCCAGGGTCACATAGAGGTCGGCGCCGGTCAGCCGCTCGTCGTCGAGCACGATGGACGCTTCGCGGATGGCAACGACCTCGGCATGGGCGGTTACATCGTTGAGTTCGCGGGTACGATTCCCGGCGCGTGCGATGATCTCGCCATCGAAAACGATGACGGCGCCGATCGGCACTTCGCCGCGCTGGCCCGCTTTTTTGGCCTCTTCCAGGGCCGCATCCATGAAGCGTGTCGTATCAGCCATCGCTCAAACAATAATTTCTCTTAACCCACGGGCTTTGACCTGATAGGACAGCCGCAAAAGGCAGGCAACACAAATGACATCCAAAGACAAGCCCACGCGGCCTGGCGGCAAGCCCGCCGGCCGGGACAAGAAACCTCAATTCGCTGGCAAGAAGGCGGCAGCGCCTCAGGCCGGTGCCGCGCGGCGGCCCAAGGCAGGCCCGAAGCCCGCCGCTGCAAGCGCCGACGAGCCGCAGCGCATCTCCAAGATCCTGGCGCGCGCCGGCGTTGCCTCGCGCCGCGATATCGAGCGCATGATCATGGAAGGCCGGGTCAGTCTCAACGGTGTCGTCCTCGACACGCCCGTCGTCAACGCGACGCTTGCCGACCATATCGAAGTGGATGGACATGCGATCCGCGGCATCGAGCGCACACGCCTGTGGCTCTACCACAAGCCGGCCGGACTGGTGACCACCAATGCCGATCCGGAAGGCCGCCCGACGGTCTTTGACAATCTGCCCGACGAGCTGCCGCGCGTGCTGTCGATCGGCCGCCTCGACATCAATACCGAAGGCCTGTTGCTGCTGACGAATGACGGCGGACTTGCCCGCGTTCTCGAACTTCCGTCGACCGGCTGGCTGCGCCGCTATCGCGTGCGCGCCCATGGCGAAATCGACCAGGACGAACTGGATAAGCTGAAGGACGGCATTGCCGTCGACGGCGTGCTTTACGGCGGCATCGAAGCGACCCTCGACCGCGTGCAGGGTTCGAATGTCTGGATCACGATGGGTCTGCGCGAAGGCAAGAACCGCGAAATCAAGAACGTGCTCGGCGCGCTCGGCCTCGATGTCAATCGCCTCATTCGCATTTCCTACGGCCCGTTCCAGCTCGGCGAACTGCCCGAAAGACACGTGCAGGAAATTCGTGGCCGGACGCTGCGCGACCAGCTCGGACCTCGCCTGATCGAAGACGCCAAGGCGAACTTCGATGCGCCGCTCTATAATGATCCGTCCGCAACCGTCGCGAACGAAGCGCCAGAAGGCGAAGCCTCCGACACGCGCAAGCCCGAACGTGCCAATCGTTGGGAAAAGCCGGAAGACAAGCGTGAGCGTGCGCTTTCCCGTCTAGACACCCGTCGTGACGACCGCCGCGACGGTGGCCGCGGCAAGGATGCTCCCCGTGGCAAGGGTGGCCCGCGCGACGACCGTGGCGACGCCAAGTTCGAAGACCGGCCGAAGCGTACCCCGGCACAGCGCGCCCGCACGGCCAATGTCTGGATGGCGCCCGGCGCGCGTCCGCTGGCCGAGAAGAAGCCGAAATCGGCGGAAGGCGATGCTTCGGCAAAGCCGGCCCGTCGTGAGCGTCCTGAAGGCGCTCCGAATACCAAGCGCTACGGCCGGACCAAGGACGGCTTTGCGACGAAATCATCGGGCAAGTTCGACCCCGACCGCAAGGGCGGTGCCCCCCGGGACTTTGACCGTCCGGCGTCTTCCGCACCGGTCAAGCGCCGGGACGAAGAGGGCGAGTGGATCAGCGCCAGCGAACCCGCACGCCGCGGCAAGGATGAAGGCCGCGATGGCGGTTTCGGCCGGCGCAAGTCGGGCGATGCCGGCGACCGCAGGTCGCGCGATCATGGTGACCGTCCGCCCCGCCGCGAAGGCGGCGATCGTCCAGCCCGCTCCGAGGGCGGCCCGCGTAGCTTCTCCGACAAGCCGCGGTTCCCGCGCGCCGACGGCGACCGCCCGGCGCGTCGCGAAGATGGCGACCGCCCGCGTGGCGATCGGCCTGCCCGCGCCGAAGGCGGCCCGCGCAGCTATTCCGACAAGCCGAGAGCTCCACGCGCCGAGGGCGATCGTCCGCCGCGCCGCGAGGGGGGCGACCGCTCGTTTGGAGATCGGCCCGCCCGCGCCGAAGGTGGCCCACGCAGCTATTCCGACAAGCCGAGAGCCCCGCGCGCCGAGGGCGATCGTCCGCCACGTCGCGAAGGCGGCGACCGTCCGTTCGGCGACAAGCCCCGCGGCAAGTCGTTCGGTGGCAAACCGTCGGGCGGCAAGTCTTTTGGCGAACGCTCCGGCGGTCCGCGTGGCGGTAAGCCCGGTGGCGGCAAACCGGCTGGCGGCGGCCGTCCTGGTGGCGGTGGACGTCCGGCTGGCGGCAAGCCGCGTGGCAGAGGAAACTAAGCGGTCGTGCGCATTGTCGGCGGTGAGTTCCGTGGCCGCAGTCTCGCCACGCCCAAGTCGAACGACATCCGTCCGACGACCGATCGGACGCGCGAGAGTCTGTTTAACATCCTGAGCCATTCCTATCCGGAGGCTCTCGATGGCACGCGGGTGCTGGATCTCTTTGCCGGCACCGGCGCCGTCGGGCTCGAAGCGCTCTCGCGGGGGTGTCGTCAGGCGCTCTTCGTCGAGCAGGGCGTCGAGGGCAGGGGCCTGCTGCAGAACAATATCGAGGCGTTCGGCCTTCAGGGCCGTGCCAAGGTCTTCCGCAGGGATGCGACCAGTCTCGGTTCCGTCGGCACGATGGAGCCGTTCCACCTGGTTTTTGCGGATCCGCCCTATGCCAAGGGACTGGGAGAAAAGGCGCTGGAATCGGCGGCTCTCGGCAACTGGCTGGTTCCCAATGCTTTGGTCGTGCTGGAGGAACGTGCAGACGTTCAGCCGGCGCCAACAGCCGTTTTCGAGCGGCTGGACGTCAGGGTATTCGGCGACACACGCATGCACTTCTACCGCTTCCGTGGCGCCTGACGTCACACTTTTGATTCGCTTGCACAGTTAGACTGCCGATTGAACTGGGGCGCACGTCGATGAAGCAGGACGTATCTACCGTGAATGTTTCGCCTGCAAGCGCGAGCGAGCCGTCGGTCGCGCTGGCGCTCGGTGGCGGCGGTGCCCGTGGGCTCGCCCATATCCATGTCATCGAGGCTTTCAACGAGTTGGGCATTCGCCCTGTCGTCATCGCCGGTTCGTCGATCGGCGCCATCATGGGTGCCGGCATGGCGGCGGGCGTCAGCGGCAAGGAAATCCGCGAGCACACGCTGGCCACGGTTGGCCACCGCCGCGAGGTCGTCAATCGCTTGTGGCAGTTGCGACCGGCAAGTTGGTCGGAAGCGATGACCAACGGTTTCCGTTTCGGTCAGTTCAACGTCGAACGCGTCTTGAAGGCGTTCCTGCCCGCAGGCATCCCTGCGACGTTTTCGGAATTGGGCGTGCCGCTCAAGGTCGTCGTCACCGACTATTACGGCCAGACGGAGCACGTCTGCGAGACGGGCGATCTGCAGAAGGCCCTGGCCGCGTCGGCGGCGCTGCCTGCGGTCTTCATGCCGGTGAAGATCGAAGGACGGGTGATGATCGATGGCGGTATCTACAATCCCATTCCCTTCGACCATCTGCGCGGCCTTGCCGAAATCGTCGTCGGCGTGGACGTCGTCGGCGGCCCTGATGGTGACGGCAAGACGATCCCGAGCCGTATCGACAGCCTGTTCGGGGCGAGCCAGCTGATGATGCAGTCGATCATTGCGATGAAGCTGAAGGAGGGCGCGCCGGATATCCTGCTGCGGCCCGATGTCGGCCGCTACCGGGTGATGGATTTTCTGCGCGCAAAAGAGATCCTGGCGGCCACCGCTGGTATCAAGGATCAGTTCAAGCGCACGCTTGAAGAGCGAATGAAGGTGGCAAGCGTCTCCGGGTGAGGCCGCTGCACCGCTTCGGTCCTGACACCCGCGTTTCAGGCTCACAGCCGTACGTCAAAAGAACGCACGCGTTGCTTTCACACATTTTCAGGACCGAGAACCGCGTCTCGCTTTTCCTGGAAATGCGCTTATGCACTTTCCCGCACATCGACAGGCAGCCCCGGCAGGATGCTCTCGCCGGTTTCCGAGGAATGATCGACATCGCGCTTGGGCTTGACCAGCGGTTCTGGACGCACGGGTTGCGAATGCAGCATGTCACGCCCGGCGGTAATGCCTTCGGCCTCCTGCAGGACGAGACGCGCTTCGTCGCGCTTGCGGATGTCGTCCATGATTGCGAGCGCCTCGTCGTTGCCGACGCCCAGTGCCTCCAGCGTCTTTCGGCCGAACAGCAGGCCGGACTCGAAGGTCTCGCGCAATTCGTAGTCGACGCCCTTTGCCCGCAGTTCGAGTGTGTGCAGCCGGTCATAGGACCGGGCGAAGATACGGGCATCCGGATATTCGGCCTGCACCAGATCGACGATCCGGTCGGTCGTTTCCTTCTTCTGAGTGCAGATGGCGACGAGTTTCGCCCGCTCGATGCCGGCGGCGCGCAGCACGTCGAGCCGGTTGCCGTCGCCGAAGTAGATCCGGAAGCCGAAGGTCGCAGCCTGGCGAACACGGGCGGCGGAGTGGTCGATGATCGTCACGTCGCGTCCCCCGGCCAGCAGGATCTGCGCGGCGATCTGGCCAAAGCGCGAAAAGCCGATCATCAGCACGTCGGCGTCGGCCCCTTCGAAATCCTCCTCCATCTCGTCGGCCATCTCGTCCTGTTCGCGCATCAGGCGCGGGGCGAGCATGGAGGCGATCGGCGTCAGCGCCATCGACAGCGTCACGATGGCAACGAGCAGCGAGGCGTTGCCCTGGGAGAAGACGCCCGCGGTGGCAGCCGCGGTGAACAGCACGAAGCCGAACTCGCCGCCCTGCGGCAAGAGCAGGCAGACGCGCACAGCATCGTTGTGATGGGATCCGGCCAGCCGGCAGAGCCAGTAGAGCACGAAGCTCTTCACCAGCATCAGGAGCGGCACGGCGACGATGATCACCAGGTACTTGTCGATGATGATGTCGAGCTGCAGCGACAGGCCGACGGCCATGAAGAACAGCGCCTGCAGGATACCGCGAAAGGGCTCGATGTCGGCCTCGAGTTCGTGGCGATAGGAGGATTCGGCCAGAAGCACCCCGGCAAGGAACGCGCCCATGGCCATCGAAAGGCCGGCCAGCTGCATCATCGTCGCCGCTCCCATGACGACCAGAAGCGCCGCGGCAATCATCACATCGCGCGCACCGGTGCGCGCGATGATCTGAAACAGCGGGTTCAGCAGATAGCGGCCCGCGGCGAAGAGGATGGCGATCGCGGTAATCGCGATGGCGAAATCTTCGAGCGGTGGCGTTGTATCTTCCGGTGCCTGCGCTGCCAGAAGTGGGATCAGGGCGAGCAGCGGCACGATCGCCAGGTCCTGCAGCAAGAGGATCGAGAAAGCGCGCTGGCCGAAGCGCGTGTTGCGATCGTTGCCCTCGTCAAGGATCTGCATGGCGAAGGCGGTAGAGGAAAGGGCAAGGCCGAAGCCTGCGACGATGCTCCCGCCCCAGTCGAGCAGGCCGGTCAAGACAATCCCGTAGGAAAGGATGATGCCGGTCAGCATGACCTGTGCGGTGCCAAGACCGAAGATGTCGCGCCGCATCTGCCAGAGCCGTGACGGCTTCAGTTCCAATCCGATGATGAACAGCAGGAAGACGACGCCCAGTTCAGACACATGCAGAATTTCTTCCCCTTCGGTAATCCGCTGCGCCACCGGGCCGATAAGGATGCCGGCTGCGAGATAACCGAGGATCGTGCCGAGCCCGAGGCGCTTGAACAGAGGTGCCGCCAACACGGCGCCACCGAGCAGCATCAGCGCCTGGGTGTAAAGGATCGGGGTCGTCGTCATGCGTGCGGCTTTCGATATCGCCTCGTCCTGCCTTGGGCAAACGAAGGTTTCGGCGGGAGTAACATTGCGGTGTCTGGGCGGGAATCATGCCAATGCCCTTGATGCATGCTTCAGTGCACAATAAATGGGGCAGGAATGAAAGGCCACATCATGTCAGAAACGATCGATTCCGCCTCCCTCGAAAAACGCGCCGCCGAACTGGTGGACCTTGCCCGCAAGGCAGGCGCCGATGCGGCTGACGCCGTCGTCGTTCGCGGCCGCTCCCGCTCCGTCTCGGTTCGCCTCGGCAAGGTCGAGGCGACTGAAGCATCCGAAAGCGACGATTTCTCGCTGCGCGTCTTCGTCGGCAACCGCGTCGCCAGCGTATCGGCCAATCCCGGTTTCGAACTGAAGGTGCTCGCCGAACGGGCCGTGGCGATGGCCAAGGCCTCGCCGGAAGACCCCTTCGCTTCGCTCGCCGATCCGGATCGCCTGGCGAAATCCTACCCGGATCTCCAACTCTTCGACACCAGCGAGGTTTCGACGGACGCCCTGACAGAAGCGGCACTTGCCGCCGAGGAAGCCGCGCTCGCGGTTTCCGGCGTTACCAACTCCAGCGGTGCGGGTGCGTCGGCCGGCATGGGCGGGCTGGTGCTCGTCACCTCGCATGGCTTCTCCGGCTCCTACATGGCAACACGCTTCGGCCGCTCTGTGAGCGCGATCGCCGGCGAAGGCACGAAGATGGAGCGCGACTACGATTACGACAGCCGCATCTATTTCGACGAACTGCGTGCCGCCGATGACATCGGACGGGTTGCGGGCGAGCGTGCCGTCGCGCGCATCAATCCCCGCCAGGTGCCGACCGCCAAGAACGTCACCGTCGTTTTCGATCCGCGCATGGCGCGCGGTTTTGTCGGTCACATCGCCGGCGCCATCAACGGCGCATCCGTCGCGCGCAAGACCAGTTTCTTGCGCGACATGATGGGCAAGCAGATCATGAAGGCCGGCCTGTCGGTGACCGACGATCCCCTTATCGTGCGCGGCTCGTCTTCGCGTCCCTTCGACGGCGAGGGCGTCAGCGGGGAGAGGCTGACGATGGTCGAGGATGGCGTGCTGAACCATTGGTTTCTGTCGACGTCTGCCGCACGCGAACTCGGTCTTGAGACCAACGGTCGCGGCGTGCGCGGTGGGCCGACGGTCAATCCTGCCTCGACCAACCTCGCACTGGAGCCCGGCTCGATTTCGCGCGAAGAGCTGATCCGTAGCGTCGGAACCGGTTTCTACGTCACCGAGCTGATCGGGCAGGGCGTCAACATGGTGACCGGCGAATACAGCCGCGGCGCTTCGGGCTTCTGGATTGAAAACGGCGAATTGTCTTTTGCCGTGTCTGAAGTCACGATCGCTTCGAACCTCAAGCAGATGTTCATGGCCATCACGCCGGCCGACGACATCGACAGGAAGTTCGGGGTTGCCGCGCCGACGCTCGCCATCGAAGGCATGACGCTCGCCGGTCTGTAAGCTGCGCACGTCGATGCCATGACAAAAGCGTTCGGCGACATGCCGGCGCATAAGGATTTGAATGTCAGACAAAGCACCATCGATCGCGACGTGGAAGGAGGATCTGGATCTGATCCTTTCCGCCGCGATCGCCGCGGGCGAGACCGCGCTGCGCTACTTCCGCAACAAGCCCGATGTACGCTGGAAGAACGAGGGACGTTCGCCGGTCAGCGAGGCCGATATCGCCGCCAACGATATTCTGAAGGAACGCCTGCTTCTCGCTCGCCCGAACTACGGCTGGCTCTCGGAAGAGACCGACGACGACCAGAGCCGTCTGTCCTGCGAGGCGGTCTTCGTCGTGGATCCTATCGACGGCACCCGCGCCTTCATCGCCGGCAAGGATCTCTGGTGCGTGAGTGTCGCTGTCGTCCACCGAGGTCTGCCTGTCGCCGGCGTGCTCTATGCGCCGGCGCTCGACGAGGTCTATGAGGCAACCTTGAATGGCCCGGCGCTGAAGAACGGCGCGAGCATCCGTGTGCGTGACGTCCAGGACGGCGATGCCCTGCACGTGGCGGTCGCCGAAGACATCGTTTCGAGCCTGGCGCCTTCCTTCCGCAACGGCATCGTTCGGGTGCCGCATGTACCGTCGCTGGCCTACCGGCTGGCAATGGTTGCCGATGGCCGGATCGACGGCACGGTGGTCAAGAAGAATTCCCATGATTGGGATCTCGCCGCCGCTGATCTCATCCTTGAAAGGGCGGGCGGAGGGCTCAATACACTTCAATCCCAGGCTCTGTCCTACAATCGCCCCAATGTGGTTCATGGCCTTCTTTGCGCGGCGTCGAAGGCGGCGTTGCCGGGATTGCTTGCCGCGTCCAGGACCCTTGAGGGCCATTGACCTTTCGGGCCGAATGCCGCAAACCAACGCCCATATCCTATAAGAAAATGGAACTCCAATGGCTCACGACTCCGAGAAGAAACAACGTCTGCATCTGGTCTTTGGTGGTGAACTGACCACGCTCACCGATGTTCATTTTCGTGACCTGGACAAGCTCGATATCGTCGGCATTTTTCCTGACTACGAAAGCGCGCACATTGCCTGGAAGTCGAAGGCGCAGATGACCGTCGACAATGCGCATATGCGGTATTTCATCGTTCATATGCATCGCCTGCTCGATCCGGAAAACGATTGATGCCGATGCCGAGGGCATGCGTGGCGCGTTCCTGCGCGCTCGCTGCGTCTGACCTTCGCCCGAGCTTTGCATCGGGCGGGGGACTGAAGCCATGAGCAGCTTTCGCGCCCGACTGGCGCTTTCGAGCTATCGCTGGATCGGTTCGGCGATCTATCCGTTCGTGTGGTCCTATCTTGCCCTGCGCGCCGCGAAGGGCAAGGAGGACCCGGTCCGTCGCCGCGAGCGCTACGGTTATGCCAGCGTGCCGCGGCCGCAGGGTCCGCTCGTCTGGTTCCATGCCGCAAGCGTCGGCGAGACGAATGCGGTCATCCCGCTGATCAAGGAAATCCATCGCCGCGGCATCAACGTCGTCCTGACGACCGGCACGACCACTTCGGCACGGGTCGCGGCCGGGCGCCTGGGTTCGGCGGTTATCCACCAGTACGTGCCGCTCGATTTCAAGCCGGCGGTCAACCGCTTCCTTGAATACTGGCAGCCGGATCTGGCGATCATCGCCGAGTCCGAGATCTGGCCGATGACGATCCTCGAACTCGGGCGGCGCCACATCCCGCAGGTTCTGGTCAACGGACGGCTTTCCGACCGGACATTCGCCCGCTGGAAGAAACGGCCGGCGCTCGCCGACGCGTTGTTTGAGAACCTCGCGCTGGTCATCGCGCAATCCGATGTCGACGCCGAGCGCTTTCGCACGCTGGGCGCCCTGCCGGTGATGGTCTCGGGCAACCTGAAGGTCGATACCGACGCACCCCCGCACGATCCGCAAGCGTTGAAGGAGTATCGCCAGCAGATCGGCACCCGCAAGACCTGGGCCGCGATCTCGACCTTCGACGGCGAAGAGGCTGCGGCCGGCGTCGTGCATCGCGCGCTGAAGGAACGCACCGGCCTGCTGACCATCATCGTGCCGCGGCACCCCGAGCGCAGCGATGCGATCGAGGCGGCGCTGGCGGGCAAGGGGCTGAAGGTCGCGCGTCGTACCCGCCGCGACCCGCTGACACCCGACGTCGATATCTTCCTTGGCGATACGATCGGCGAGATGGGGCTCTATCTGCGCCTGACCGAAGTGGCTTTTGTCGGCCGTTCGCTGTTTGCCGAAGGCGGACAGAACCCGCTCGAGCCGGCCATGCTCGGCTGCGCCGTTCTTTCTGGCGGCAACGTCCAGAACTTTCGCGAGACCTATCAGATGCTCGCCAAGAACGGCAGCGCCAAGATCGTCCGCGATGTCGAGATGCTGGCCAAGGGCGTCAACTATCTGCTCGCCAACGACGACATGCGTCGCTCGATGATCGATGCCGGCCTCGAAACCGTGCAAGAAATGCGCGGCGCGCTGTCGGCGACGATGAAGGGGCTCGAGCCCTATATCAATCCGCTCGTCGTCAAGGCACGGCTCGAGCCGCGCAACGACCTTTGACCGCACCGGGAGACTTGAGATCACCATGAGCGCACCGACAGCCATTGCCGGCATCCTGTTCGACAAGGACGGCACGCTGCTCGACTATGCCAAGAGTTGGGTGCCGGTGAACTACGAGCTGGCGAAGATCGCCGCCAAGGGCGATGAGGCCCTGGCCCGCACGCTGCTGAAGGCGGGCGGCATGGATGCGGACACCGGCCACGTGCTGCCCGACAGCCTGCTTGCCGCCGGCAACACCGTCGAGATCGCGACCGGGTTCGTCAACGCCGGTGCGCCGTTCACCGTGGAAGCGCTGACGACGCTGTTCGACGGCTTGTTTGCCCGCTCCGCCGAATATGCGGTGCCGGTCACCGACCTCGGTTCGTTCTTCGCCGGCCTGCATGCCAAGGGCTATCGTCTCGGTGTCGCCTCCAGCGACAACGAGCGCTCGATCCGCGAGACAGCCCGCCGCTTCGGCTTCGACGGCTATCTGCATTACATAGCCGGTTACGACAGCGGCTATGGCGTCAAGCCGGAGCCCGGCATGGTGCTCGGCTTCTGCGCCGCCACCGGGCTCGAGCCGCAACAGGTCGTGGTCGTCGGCGACAACAATCACGACATGAACATGGGCCGCAGCGCCGGCGTCGGCATGACGGTGGCGGTGCTCACGGGCACCGGCTCGCGCCAGTCGCTCGCCGCAGCGTCGGACCATTGCTTGGCCGACATCACCGAGCTTGAAGCCGTCCTCTAGGTTTTTTGCCGAGCTAGCGTCGCGGGGTGACGGGCATTGCCCTTCACTCCCCAACATTCTGATCGAGGAGCTTGAACGGCGCCTTGCCGTGGAGAGCAGCACCCTGAGTTAGGCGAGAGGTCTGACGGAACCGCATAGTGTCTTGTGCCGCTTGCCTTTTTCCGCGTTCTGACGTTTTTTGTCGGCCAACAATGCCGTCGCCGTTTTTTGGGCAGCGATAGCCACGATGTGCATCGTCCTTCCCGGAAGGACCAGACGGGGTTACGGAAAGAACTATGGTATCGGAAGCGCCGCCGTTCTGGTGGACCAAGGCGGATTGGCGTGCCCGGGCATTGTGGCCGTTTTCCTGGATTTATGGACGCGTTGCCGGCCTGCGCATGGACCGCGCCCGTCGCGCTTCCGTGCCGGTCCCGATCATTTGCATCGGTAATTTTACCGTCGGCGGCGCCGGCAAGACGCCGACGGCGATCGCACTTGCGCGCGCCGTCAAGGCGAAGGGGCTGAAGCCCGGATTCCTCAGTCGTGGTTATGGCGGTTCACTCGATGTGACGACGGTCGTCGAACCCGAGCACCACAGGGCACGCGACGTCGGCGATGAGCCACTGCTGCTGTCGCGTGAGGCGTTGACGGTCGTCTGCCGTCGCCGCGTCGATGGCGCCCGCCGGCTGGTCGCCGAGGGCGTCGACATCATCATCATGGACGATGGTTTCCAGAGCGCGCGTCTCGCCTTCGACTTTGCCCTTCTGGTCATCGATTCCCGCCGCGGCATCGGCAACGGGTACCTCGTCCCGTCGGGGCCCGTGCGGGCACCCATCTCCAAGCAGCTGCGCCATGCGACGGCCCTGTTGAAGATCGGAGGCGGCGCCGAAGCCGACGCCTTGATCCGCCGTGCCGCGCGGGCAGGCAAGCAGATCTACGAAGCGGAGGTCGTGCGCCTCGACGACGGCTCGCTGAACGGCGTCAAGGTGCTGGCCTGGGCCGGCATCGCCGACCCGGAGAAATTCTATCGCACCGTGCGCGAAACCGGTGCCGTGATCGAGGAAACCCGAAGTTTCCCCGACCATCATCATTTCTCGGAGGACGAGATATCGGACCTGCTCGACCGCGCCGCGGCACTCGGCTGCACCCTCGTGACTACCGCCAAGGACATGGTTCGTCTTGAGCCGGGCCACGGCCGGGCGGCGGAGCTGGCGGCAGCCAGTCGGGTGATCGAAATCGACGTGCGCTTCGACGATCCGACGGCACCGGCAAAGATCGTGACATCAGCGCTGTCGGCGGCACGCGCCCGAAAGCTGCGGGAAGCAGAGCAGAAGTAATTTTCCTGGAAATGGTTTAGCGGCGCTGGTTCGGCAGGGCGCCGGCGCGTTTCTCGGCTTCGAGCGATGCTTCCGCATCGATGTAGGGCTCCTGGCGAGCGACGCTCCAGTAGCGCAATTCGTCGACCGGAATGGTCTTGCCCGTCATCGCGCAGATGACGTGAGACCCGGCAAGAACGATCTGGAAGTCGCCGTCGAGATAACGGATCTTCGCTTCGCGCGAGGCGCTTCCTTCAAACCGGTTCATCATCGTCTATGCCCATTCCGTCTTCTTGGTCTGGTCTCTGATCTAGCCCGGCGTTCGCCAAAATGCCAGCGCATTTCGCCTTCCCGATCGTCCGCGGTCAGCTCCGGCCGAACAGCCGCTCGATGTCGGAGAGCTTCAGCTCGATATAGGTGGGTCTGCCGTGGTTGCACTGGCCGGAGCCGGGCGTTGCTTCCATCTGGCGCAGGAGCGCGTTCATTTCCTCGGTGCGCATCCGGCGGCCCGAGCGGACCGAGCCATGGCAGGCCATCGTTGCGGCGAGATATTCAAGACGGCTTGAAAGCCCGTTGGCCGTATCCCATTCGGCAATCTCGTCGGCGAGCTGGCGCACGAGGCCCGCGGCATCCATCTCGCCCAGCATCGCCGGCGTTTCCCTGACTGCGATAGCCCCTGGCCCGAAGCGCTCGATGCCGAGACCGAGGCGACCCAGTTCGTGTGCATGCGTCATCAGCCGGTCGCAATCGTCTTCCGAAAGATCGACGATTTCCGGGATCAGCAACGACTGGGCGGCAACCGGCTTAGAATGAAGCGCCGTTCGCATGGTTTCGAACACGAGACGTTCGTGCGCGGCATGCTGGTCGACGATGACAAGGCCGTCCTGGGTCTGCGCGACGATGTAGTTTTCGTGAAGCTGGGCGCGCACGGCACCAAGCGGAAACGATTGCGGCGCGGGCGCGTCCGCGACGGTCCGTTGAGGTTCGGGTGAAAGTGATGCCGTGCGGGCCGACGGGGCGGAGAAGGCGGCAAAGCTCGCCTGCGGCGTCTCGGACAGGCCGCGAAGCATGGTATCGAAATGCGTCGGCCGGGAAGGAGAGGTCTCCGCGCTCCAGGGCTGCTGCGGTCGATACTGCCCGGAGCGGAACGCTTGCATCATTCCGCTCGCGCCCGTCGTCGACGCCCGGTCGCCCTCGCGCGCCAGAGCCTGGCGGATCGCGCCGATGATCAGCCCTCGGATGAGGCCTGGATCGCGGAAGCGGACATCTGATTTTGCCGGATGCACGTTGACGTCGACGAGCGCCGGGTCAAGCGTGATCGACAGAACCGCCACGGGATAGCGGCCATGCGGGATCGTTTCGGAATAGGCCGCGCGAATGGCAGACAGCAGTTGCTTGTCCTGGACCGGGCGCCCGTTGACGAAGACATACTGCTGCAGCGAGTTGCCGCGGTTGTAGGTCGGCACGCCTGTAAAGCCTGTCAGCTTTATGTCCTCGCGCTCGGCGTCGATCTCGATGGCGTTGTCGCGAAAGTCCTTGCCGAGCACTTGCGCCATGCGCGCGAGCCGGTCGTCGCCCGTTGCCGGAAACTCCAGCGTCGTGCGATCCGACCCGGACAGCACGAAGCGCACCTTCGGAAATGCAATCGCCATGCGCCGCACGACGTCAGAGATCGCGGATGCCTCGGCCTTTTCCGACTTCATGAACTTGAGCCGGGCAGGCGTCGCAAAGAACAGGTCGCGGACTTCGACGACCGTGCCGGTATTGGCAGGCGACGGGCGCACGGGATCCGTCCTGCCGCCGGCGATGGTGATGACGGCGCCCTCGGCCGCACCGGCCGTTCGGGTGGTGATCGAAAGCCGGGAGACCGACCCGATCGAGGGCAGGGCCTCGCCGCGAAATCCGAGCGTACGAATATCGAACAGGTTGTCGTCCAGCTTCGACGTGCAGTGCCGCTTGACGGCCAGCTCCAGATCCGCGGGCTGCATGCCGGCGCCATTGTCGGTCACGCGCAGCAGCGTCTTGCCGCCACCGGCGGTGGCGATCTCGATCCTGGTCGCACCGGCGTCGAGCGCGTTCTCGATCAGCTCCTTAGCGGCACTGGCCGGACGTTCGATGACTTCGCCGGCGGCGATCTGATTGATGAGGGTTTCGGAGAGCTGCTTGATGGCCATCGCCTATTTTCCCGGATTCGGCGACGGAACGGAAGCGAAAATAAAGGTCTGTCCCCGTCCGCTTGCCTGGATCTCCGAGCTTTGGTTGTGCAACCACTTGGTGCACCCAAAAATGAGGTGCGGATTTAATTGCCCCTTAATATTCTGCTGCGATTTTCCACAACAACCTGAATGATCACGGGTTTTGTCTTCGAAGCACTGCGGCGTTGCTGGACGTCGTGTCACCCCGCTCGAAGGCCTGCCTTCCCAGGCAATCCCAGCATGTCCCGAACTGAAACCGCCGCAGGGGCGAGTGAGGACAGCGCAATGAACGATGGGGCGCCGAACGGCGCGGACATCAACAGGATCATTCTCGAGTCGAGCTGCGATGCGCTCGGCTTTGCGATGCTTGTCTGCGGTCGGGACGACACCATCCTCTTTGCCAGCCGCACGATGCTGCAATATTTTCCCGTTCCATCCGAGATGCTGCTGCCCGGAACGCGGCTGCGCGATTTCCTTGGCGCGGTCTACGACACCGGTGTTCGCCCTGGCACCGTTCCCGAAAAAAGCCGTCGCAGGACGAACCGTGAGGATTGGATTGCCGAGCATATGGCGCTGCATTGGCGCGAGCGCTACGAGAATGTCGAGAGGGCCGGCCGCACGCGCTGGGTATCGATGCGCAAGCGGCGTCTCTCCAGCGGCATCGGCATCCTGTCGATTACCGACGTCTCCGATCAGAAGAAGCGCGACGAGCAGCTGCAGACCGATCTCGAAAGGGTCGAACTGACGGAAGAAATTCTCGACGCACAGCCCAATCCGATCTGCGTCAAGGATCGCAACCTCAACTACATCGCCGTCAACAAGGCGTTCTGCCTGATCCACGATCTGTCCCAGGACGCGATCCTCGGGCGTTCGGCCTGGGATCTGGTTGAAAGCGACCTTGCCGAACGGTTCGAGCAGTCCGATCGGCACGTGCTTGAAACCGGCAAGCCGCATTCAGAAGCCGAGCATATCGTGCGCGCCGATGGCAGCGATCTCTGGGTTCTCACCCGCAAGTATCGCGTCGGCATGCCCGGCCGCCATTTTGTCGTGACCTGCATGAACGACGTGACCGATATCGCCGGCTGGTACAACGGCTCCGAGGACGGCTCTGTTGCCTCGGGCGGTCTCCAGATCAGCGACTACAGCATTTTCGCGCCCGCTCAGAATTTCTATGATCCCTTTCGCGCGCTGAACGTGCAGCAGCTGGTGGAGGCGGGCTCGATGATCGAGACGCTCCCCGCGCGGGGCTCGCGTGTTCTGCTTGCGACGGCCGATCGGTTGACGGAAGATCGCCTGGTGACGCGCCTGCGCGGCTCTGGCCTGGAAGCGTGCGCTGTGCGCAATCTCGACGAATTGACCGCCTTCGGCATGGCGTCCGAGAGCGCCGGTCTGAAGCTCGACGTTCTGCTTCTCGACGGTGCTTTTCCAGATGGTCAGCATGTGCCCACGGCCTGGCGCAACTGCCCCGTCCTTACGATCGAAGCGGATCAGGACGCTGCCGCATTGCTGGCCGAAGTGTTCCGCGTTTGCGCCGAGCGCCCGCAAGCCTCGCCGCTGTTGCAACCGGACTGGTCGCTGTCGTTTGAGGACGAAGGCGCCGCGACCGTGCCTGTGTCGCAGGTCGATGTCCTCGTTGCCGAGGACAACCAGATCAATCAGTTCGTCTTCACCCAGATTCTTGAAGGCCTCGGGGTCTCCCACCGCATTGCCGCGAATGGGCGCGAGGCGGTCGAACTCTGGCACGAGCTGCAGCCGGCGCTGGTTCTCATGGACGTGTCCATGCCTGTCATGAACGGTTTCGATGCGGCGGTGGCCATACGCGCCGCGGAAAAGACCAAGGGGCAGAAGACCCCGATCGTCGCGGTGACCGCACAGGCGCTGGATATCGACCTGCAGCAATGCAAGGCATCGGGCATGGACGACCACATCATGAAGCCGGTCAGCCCCGACATGATCGAGGCCGTGTTGCGAAAATTCATGCCGATAAAGGCGATACGAACGACAGGTTGAACGAAAATCGTGTCAACTCGCTAGAATTGGGGATCTCGATGGCAGATGTTGGAGCGACGCGATATCGGATTGTTAACTCCCGATTGCGATCTTCTGCATCGAATTGCACAAGAGCGTAGAGCCCCATCCTAATGCATCGCAGCCCCACAGCCGTCCAAGCCCATACCCTGCCGGAGGCGCATTTCCGCACCGCAGGTGGCCGCGCGGCGCCAGCTAAGGTGGTCGGTTGCTCTGCCCGTTCGCTTTCTGCTTGGGCGACTTGCCGATGATGTCAGGCGAAACCCCATATCATCGCGTCGGCAAGGAGCCACCGGCTGTCGCCAGCTCGGTCGATCCGTTGACCGGGCTTGGAAATGCGCGCCAACTCCGCAAGACCGTTTGCGACCTGGCGGAGGAGCGCGCCAGCGACCCTGCTCCCTTTACGATCGGCCTTGCCAACATCGATGGCTTCAAGCCGATCAACGACCTGTTCGGCCCACGGGCCGGCGACGAGATCCTCTGCCAGGTTGCCCACCGGCTGCAAGCCTGTGCGCCCGAGGGCGCGACGATCATCCGCTCTGAAAACGACGAGTTCGCCTTCGTCCTGCCGCTCGTCTTCGAGCGCAAGGGAGCCGAGAAGGTCGGCCAGATGTTGAAGGAGGTGCTGTCGGCGCCTTTCGATCTCGGTGATCGCAACGTCCGCCTCTCGGCCTCGTTTGGTTTTGCCGTTTATCCCTTTGCCGGCGAAGTGTTCGAAGACCTGCTGAAGAGCGCAGACACGGCCCTCTATCGTTCCAAGCGCCGCGGTCGCGGCCAGATCACCGTCTATTCCCAGGAAATCGCCCAGGAAATGAAGCGGGCGACGCAGTTGGAGCAGGCTCTGCGCAACGCAATCATCGCCAACGAGGTCGATGTGCATTTCCAGCCGATCGTCGACCTGCGCAACGACGCAGTCGTTGGCTTCGAAGCCTTGGCCAGATGGTGCGACGCCGATCTCGGCTATGTCTCGCCTGCGGTCTTCGTGCCTCTGGCGGAAGAGCGCGGCTTCATCGAATCGCTGGCCGAGACGCTGTTGCGCAAGGCGGCCCACGCGGCACTCTCCTGGCCGAAGGAGCTGTTCCTGTCGTTCAACCTGTCGTCGGCGCAATTGATGGATCCGGCCACCAGCTCGCGGCTTTTGACGATCATCAACCAGATCGGCCTCGACCCGCGACGGCTGGAACTGGAGATCACCGAAACCGCCGTTATGGCCGACGCGGAGACCGCCCAGAAGATCGTGACCGAGTTGCGGGCAGCCGGCGTCCGCGTCTCCCTCGATGACTTCGGCACGGGCCAGTCGAGCCTTGGGCGCCTTCGAGATTTCTCGTTCGACAAGGTCAAGATCGACCGCGCCTTCGTGTCGCGAATCTCGGTCGATCGGGCGTCCGAGCACATCATCAAGGCGATTGTTTCGATGTGCGAAGGTCTGGAGCTTCAGGTCGTCGCCGAGGGTATCGAAGATTTTTCCGAAGCCTTGAAACTGAAGGCGCTCGGCTGCGGCATGGGCCAGGGCTATTTCTACGGCAAGCCGGCTGATGCCGTTGCCACCATGCGCTACCTCTCGGACCGCTATCGCGGCGTTGCAGCCCAGCTTTAGATCCTCGCGTAAATTTGGGCGTCAGCCCCTGGCGCTCTCGGCACGGTTTCGCGTGCCTTCCGCCAGCAACCAGTCCCTGACCCGTCGCGCCTGGTTGTTCAGCTCGCGCGAGCGCGGCCAGACGACGTAGAATGCCAGTCCGGTCTTCAGCACGTGACTGCCGACCGGCACCAGGGCACCGGAGCGCACCTGCGGATCGGTCAGATGTTCCCAGCCGAGCGCAACGCCTTCGCCCGATAGCACCGCCTGGATCACCAGGACATAGTCGTTGATCGCAAGCCGTCGCGCCTGTGGCGGATAGGAAAGGCCGGCGCTGGCAAACCACTCGGTCCAGTCGCAGGCGCGCCGCACCGGTTCTTCCAGGTGAATGAGGTTGTGGCGCAGCAGATCGGCCGGCGTGCCGGGCAGTCCGTGCTGCTCGATGTAGGCAGGCGTCGCCACCGCGTTGACGACCTCCTCTGCCAAAAGGGCCGCATGGTAGCGCGGCCAATGGCTCGGGTCGCCGCCGCGGATGCCGAGCGGGATCGGCTCCTCATCGAGGTCGAGGTCGCGCACGCTCGTCTGGATCCTAAGATCGATCTCCGGCAGATCCTCGCGCATGCGATTGAGGCGCGGCAGCATCCACATCGAGGCAAAGGCCGTCGAGGCCGCAAGCGTCACATTGGTCTCGCGCCCCTTGGAGCGGATGTCTTCCGCGGATTTCTGGATACGCGACAAGCCGACGGACACGTCGGCATGGAATTTCTCTCCCGCTTCGGTCAGCTCGACGGCACGGTGCACGCGGTGGAAGAGCGGAACGCCCAGTTGCTCCTCCAATCCGCGAATGGCGTAGGAGACGGCCGCTTGCGTCATGCCGAGCTCGTTGGCAGCGCGGGTGAAGTTTTGATGGCGACCAGCGGCCTCGAACACGATGAGGCTGGCTGCGGACGGGAGCAGGCGGCGCAGATTTTCCATAACTTAGGCTTATCGCATGGCTCAATTTTTTCCAGCGTTACAATGTGATTTTTCGTCAATACCATCATCTCAAATGATGGGAGAACGGCGATGGAAATGGCAGCTGTGGCAACGGGCGAAGCGCCAAGACGGACAAGAGGCTCAAGGCCACATCGCGGTGGTGCCGCCGCCAGGGATCTTGGAGTCCCCTATATCATCCGCAACATTCCGACCTACGATATCCTGAGCGAGGAAAACCTTCTGCGGATCGAGGCGATTGCCGACCGCATTCTTGCCGAAGTCGGCATCGAGTTCCGAGACGATCCGGCAGTTCTTGATCACTGGAAGCGTGCCGGTGCAAAACTCGACGGCTGTCGCGTGACGTTCGAACCGGGCATGCTGAAAGAAATCGTGCGATCCGCACCGCGCCAGTTTACCCAGCATGCCCGCAATCCTGCCCGCAGCGTCGAGATCGGCGGCAACAACGTCGTGTTCTCGCCGGCCTATGGTTCGCCGTTCGTCACGGATCTCGACAACGGCCGGCGCTATGGCACGATCGAAGACTTCCGCAATCTGATCAAGCTGGCGCAGTCGAGCCCGTGGCTGCACCATTCCGGCGGTACGATCTGCGAGCCGGTCGATGTGCCGGTGAACAAGCGCCACCTCGACATGGTCTACAGTCACATCAAGTATTCCGATCGGGCCTTCATGGGCTCGATCACCGCCGAAGATCGCGCCGAAGACTCGATCGAAATGGCGCGCATTCTCTTCGGGCGCGATTTCGTCGATGCCAATTGTGTCATCCTCGGCAACGTCAACGTCAATTCGCCGCTCGTCTGGGACGGGACGATGACGAAGTCGTTGCGCGCCTATGCGCGGGCGAACCAGGCGGCGGTGATCGTGCCGTTCATCCTCGGCGGCGCCATGGGGCCGGTCACCAATGCCGGGGCAATCGCGCAGTCCTATGCCGAGACGCTGGCCGGTTGCGCCTTGACCCAGCTGGAGCGCAAGGGCGCACCCGTGATCTTCGGCAACTTCCTGTCGTCCATGTCGCTGCGCTCCGGTTCGCCGACCTTCGGCACCCCGGAGCCGGCGATCGGCAGCATGGTCGTCGGCCAATTGGCACGCCGTCTCGGCCTGCCGCTGCGCTGTGCCGGCAACTTCTCCAATTCCAAGCTGCCGGATGCCCAGGCGATGCAGGAGGGCGTCATGTCGATGCTGTCGGCCGTGCATTGCGGCGCCAACTTCATCCTGCACTCGGCCGGCTTCGTCGACGGGCTATTGGCCATGTCCTACGAAAAGTTCGTCATGGACACGGATTTCTGCGGCGCGCTGCACGCCTATCTCGCCGGCGTCGTCGTCGACGACAACACACTCGCCATGGATGCCTTTCTGCAGGTCGGGCCGGGCAGCCACTTTCTCGGCTGCGACCACACCATGCGCAATTACCAGACGGCCTTCTGGGATTCAGGGCTGTCAGACAACGAACCGTTCGAGAAGTGGACGGAGGAGGGCGGCACCGACATGGCGACGCGCGCCAACCGCAGCTGGAAGAAGACGCTGGCCGAATACGATGCGCCGCCACTGGACGTGGCAATCGATGACGCTTTGACCGACTATGTCTCTCGCCGCAAGAACGACATGGCGGACGCCTGGTACTGAAGGCCCGCCAGCTTCTCGGACTGCACAAGACAGAAGTGATCCAGTGTTTCCTGTCCACCCGAGGACGAGGGACGCTCAAGGAAACAGAAATGACGTTGCCGAAAGACCCGCTGCTCCAGCCCTACCGCCTGAAACACTTGACGCTCAAGAACCGAATCATGTCGACGGCGCACGAGCCGGCCTATTCCGAAGACGGCATCCCTAAGGATCGCTACCGTCTGTACCATCTTGAAAAGGCCAAGGGCGGCATGGCGCTGACCATGACTGCGGGCTCCGCCATCGTCTCGGAAGATTCGCCGCCGGCCTTCGGCAATCTCCATGCCTATTCAGACGAGATCGTGCCCTGGCTGAAGAAGATCGCCGACGACTGTCATGAGCACGACACCGCTGTCATGATCCAGCTCACCCATCTCGGCCGCCGCACCGGCTGGAACAAGGGCGACTGGTTGCCGGTTCTCTCGGCTTCGCCCGTGCGCGAAGCCGCGCACCGCTCCTTCCCGAAGGAAATCGAGGACTGGGATATCGAGCGCATTGTCGGCGACTACGCGACAGCCGCCGCCCGCATGCAGGCGGCCGGCCTCGATGGTATCGAGCTGGAGGCCTATGGCCATCTGATGGACGGGTTCTGGTCGCCGGCGACCAACCACCGCGACGACGATTTCGGCGGCTCGCTCGACAACCGCCTGCGCTTTACCCACATGGTGCTCGACGCGATCCGCAAATCCGTCGGGTCGGATTTCATCGTCGGCATGCGCATGGTCGCGGACGAGGATTGGGACAAGGGGCTTTCCAAAGAAGAAGGCATCGAGATCGCCCGCCGCATGGCGGATTCCGGCAAGGTGGATTTTCTCAACATCATCCGCGGGCATATCGACCATGATGCGCCGCTCACCAAGGTTATCCCGATCCAGGGTATGGCAGCCTCGCCGCATCTCGATTTTGCCGGCGAAGTCAGGGCGGCCACGAAGTTTCCGGTGTTTCATGCCGCCCGCATCGCCGATGTCGCGACCGCCCGCCATGCGATCGCCGAGGGCAAGCTCGACATGGTCGGCATGACCCGCGCCCATATCGCCGACCCGCACATCGTCAGGAAGATCAAGGAGGGCAGGGAGGCCGAAATCCGTCCCTGCGTCGGCGCGACCTACTGTCTCGACCGCATCTATGAGGGCGGCGGTGCGCTCTGCATTCACAATGCGGCGACCGGGCGGGAGGCAATCGTGCCGCATGTCATCTCAAGAAGCACGGGACCGCAGCGAAAGGCCGTCGTTGTCGGTGCGGGTCCGGCGGGTCTCGAGGCGGCCCGCGTGCTGGCTGAGCGCGGCCACAGCGTCGAGATTCTCGAGGCGACCGGCCAGGCCGGCGGGCAGATCCTGCTCGCCCAGCGCAATCCGCGGCGCCGGGAACTGATCGGCATCGTCGACTGGCGGCTGTCGGAATTGGAGCGCCTCGGCGTGCCTGTCCACTACAACGTCTTTGCCGGCGTCGATGATATTCAGGAGCGTTCGCCCGATCTCGTCGTCGTCGCCACCGGCGGCATTGCGCAAAACCCGGCTCTGGAGGCGGGGGACGATCTGGTTGTTTCGAGCTGGGATATCATCGCCGGCGCGGTCAAGCCGGAAGGACCGGTGCTGCTCTACGATGACAACGGCGCCCATAGCGGCATGACCGCAGCCGAACTCATTGCGCGCGCCGGCGTCGAGCTGGAGATCGTGTCGCCCGAGCGCATGTTTGCGCCTGAAGTCGGCGGCATGAACCATGTGCCCTATGCCAGGACCTTCGCGGATCACAATGTGCGTGTGACGATCAACACCCGTCTTAAATCGGTTCGCCGGGACGGCAATGGGCTTGTGGCGACGCTTGGGTCCGAATTTTCGGACACTGCATCAAGCGAGCGGCGGGTGGCCCAGGTGGTGGTCGAGCACGGCACCGTGCCGATGGACGATCTCTATCGTGAACTGAAGCCGCTCTCGCGCAATCTGGGCGCCGTCGACTACAAGGCGCTGCTTCGCGGCGAAAACCCGATCCCGTTGCGCAATCCGGGCGCCGGCTTCGACATGTTCCGCATCGGCGACGCCGTCGCCAGCCGCAACATCCATGCCGGGATCTATGACGCCCTACGCTACGGCCTGCTTGTGTAAAAAAGGGGCGGCGGTGTTTTCACCGCCGCCCCATCTCCTGGTCGTGTCGATCCAGCTTACTGCTGGGTACCCTCAGCCGGTGCCGGCTCAATCGCTGTCGCCGGTGCCGTTCCGGTGGTCGAGGAGGTCGTCGAGGTGTCAACCGGCTGGTTGGCGTTCTGCTCGGCAACCTGCTGCGCCTTGGTCTTGAACTCCGGAGCCGCCTTCAAGGTTTCGGCGGTTTCCGTCGTCGTCAGCTTCAGGGCATCCGTGTTGGCCTGCTCGGAGATCTGGATGCGGTCGAACGGGACCGCAACATTCTTCTCGCCAAGACCGAGGAAGCCACCGACACCGATCACCGCGGCTTCGACGCCGCCGTCCTTCTTGATGATCAGGTCGTTGATCTCGCCTACCTTCTCATCGCCGGCGTTGTAAACGGTCTGGCCGACATAGGTGCTGGTCGCGATCTGGTCGGCGGCCTGCTCGGTTATGTAGGTGCCGTCAGACTGCGCCATGTCGGCGGGGGCCTCGGTGGTCGCAGGCGGCGTCGTCTGAGCCTGGTCTGCAGGCGCTTCGGTGCCCGGAGCTGGCTGGATTTCCATCGTCTGCGGCTCGGCCGGCTTCGGCTGAGCGGCGTCCTGGGCGAAAGCCATCGGCGCGAATGCAACACTTGCGATAAGCGCACCGGCCGCAACGGAAGATACAAGTTTCTTGGTCATGTCAAACTGCCTTTCCTTGACGTTGTCGATCAAGGCGCGGTCCTGACTATCGCCAGGTTTCCACCGCACCGGTGATATCAAAGCAACGCTCGGCTGCAGAGACGGTTCCAAAAAAAATGAATTGATCGCTTCGGAATTCCGGTAGTCATGCTGCAGCTTCCGATGGTCGCAGATCAATATCTCCGGCGGTTGTGGTCATTCGTTCGGCCGATATCCGATGTCATCATTCAGGCTTTGTATTTTAGTGATTTATTGATTGCTTCTTTACATTCACACAATCTTGAGCGTTCTTGGCGATACTTGGCGAAGGCCAGAAACGGATCTTATCGTGGATAGCCCATCCTGTTGATCTGGACGTTTCCTAATGTTTCTGCCGCGGCGATTTCTCTCCGTTTCCCTGCTTTCTGTTTTGGTGATGGTCTGCCTTGTCGGCATTGAGCGCAGCCTGTTCGGCGTGCGTTACTTCTCGGAGCGAATGCCGCGGGTCGAGCCCTATAATCTATGGCATGCATGGGTCGCGCTCAGCCTTTCGCTTGCGGCCATTCAAGGCTTTACGCGTGATGCCTCCTGGCTGGGCACGCCTATGCTTCGCGTGGCTTCGCACCGCGAACTGTCGATCTGCATCGCCACGTTGGCCTTTGCGGCCGCCGCCGCCCTGCTTTTCAGCGTCGATGCCGTGACTTTCAGCGCACTTGCCCGCGAGGACAACATCTTCGAGTGGCTTTCTGCCCTGTTGATCTTCGCCGCGAGTGGCTTCTTCGCGCTGGTGGCGACAGGTCAATTGCGTGAGGCGCGCGGCGAAGCCGGCCGCAACGCATGGCTTGCAACTGGCGTCGCCGCGTCTTTCAGCCTTGTGCTCTTCGTTGTCGGTATGGAAGAGATATCCTGGATGCAGCGTGTTTTCAGCCTGTCCACGCCCGACGCATTGCTGGGGCTGAACAAGCAGCAGGAATTGAACCTGCACAACATCTCCACCGGCTTTTCAGAGCTGCTCTACTACACCGGCAGCTTCGCGTTGCTGACGCTCGCGCCCTTTATCTGGCTCTATCTTCGCAAGGGCTTTGCGCTCGGGCGGCTGGAAGCTTTCGTGCCCAGCGTGCTGGTGCTGGCGGCGAGCGCACCGATGGCGGCCTTCAACAGCGACAACTGGAGCATGCTGCCCACGCAGATGATGGTGATGATGACGGTGATCATCCTCCTGGTGATCGCCGATCTCGCCCTGCGGGGTGGGCTGTGGCGGGAGTTCATCCTGCTGACCGCGACCGCCGCTCTGATCGTCGCGATCCAGGAACTGTTCGTGCTGCAGGCGCACGACCTCGTGCGCATCTGGGATCCGACCGAATACAAGGAACTCTTCATTGCGGTCGGTCTTGCCATTTATGGCTACGAGACGTGGTCGCGCCTGCGCTCGTCAGCGCCGGCCGGCGAGGTGCGGATCGGACGACGACCGATGGCGGGATAAGGAAAACCCCGCCGGCGTGGCGGGGTTCCCGTTGCAGCGTCGCTTGGCGCAACGACAGTCTCAGTGGCTTTCGCGCAGAACCTCGCTGCCGCTGCCGCCAACGAGGAAATCGAGGTCCGCGCCCTTGTCCGCCTGCAGAACCGTGTCCTGGTAGAGCTTGTAGTAACCGCGGGTCCATTTCTGTTCCGGCGGCTGCCATGCGGCCATGCGGGCTGCGAATTCCTCCTCGCTGATCATCAGGTTGAGTTCGCCCTTCAGTGCATCGAGGCGGATGCGGTCGCCGGTCTTGACGATCGCCAGCGGCCCGCCAGCATTCGATTCCGGGCTGACATGCAGAACGACGGTTCCAAAGGCCGTGCCCGACATGCGGGCGTCCGAAACGCGCACCATGTCGCGCACGCCTTTTTCGACCAGCCGGCGCGGGATCGGCATGTTGCCGACTTCCGCCATGCCGGGATAGCCCTTGGGGCCGCAACCCTTGAGCACCAGAATGGTATCCTCGGTCACCGGCAGGTCCGGATCGTCGATCTTGGCTTTCAGGTCTTCGATCGTCTCGAACACGTAGGCAGGACCCTCGTGCGCCAGCAGATGTTCGCTGGCCGCCGACGGCTTGATGACCGCACCATTCGGTGCAAGGTTGCCCTTGAGCACTCGAATGCCGGCAGCCGCGCGCAACGGGTTGTCGAGCGGACGGATGACGTCGTCGTTGAAGACTTCGGCGTCTTCCCAGTAGCGGCTGATCGGCATGCCGAAAACCGTGGGCGCATCCGCATGCAGCAGATGCTGGATCCGCTTCATGACGGCAGGCAGGCCGCCGGCATAGGCGAGATCTTCGATCAGATATTTGCCTGACGGCATGCAGTTGACGATGCAGGGCACCTGACCGCCGACGCGGTCGAAGTCCTCAAGACAGAGATCGACGCCGGCACGGCCGGCGATCGCCAGCATATGCACGACCGCATTGGTCGAGCCGCCGACTGCCGCGTTGGCGATGATGCCGTTCTCGAAATTCTTCTTGGTCAGGATCTTCGAAAGGCGCAGGTCCTCATGCACCATTTCGACGATGCGCTTGCCGGTCATGTGCGACAGCGCCATGCGGCGGGCGTCGACGGCGGGAAGGGCAGCGTTGGTCGGCAGCGACAGGCCCATCGCTTCGACGATCGAAGCCATGGTGGTGGCGGTGCCCATGGTCATGCAGACACCGGGCGAACGCGACATGCCGCTCTCGGCCGCCATGAATTCCTGAACGCTCATCTCGCCGGCGCGCACCGCTTCGGAGAACTTCCAGACATCGGTGCCGGAGCCGATGTCCTTGCCCTTCCATTTGCCGTTCAGCATCGGCCCGGAGGAAACGACGATGGTCGGCAGGTCAACGGACGCCGCCCCCATCAACTGGCCGGGGGTCGTCTTGTCGCAGCCGCCGAGCAACACGACGCCGTCGATGCCGTAGGCGCGGATCGCCTCTTCGACATCCATGGCAAGCAGGTTGCGAAACAGCATTGCCGTCGGCCGCATCTGGGTTTCGCCGAGCGAGGACACCGGAAACTCGACGGGAAAGCCGCCAGCCTCCCAGACGCCGCGCTTCACGCCTTCCGCCAGAATGCGTAGATGGCTGTTGCAGGGTGTCAGTTCCGACCAGGTGTTGCAGATGCCGATGATCGGACGCCCGTCGAAGACGTGGTCCGGGAAACCCTGGTTCTTCATCCAGGAGCGGTGGATGAAGCCGTCCTTGTGGGTGCCGCCGTACCAGTGGCGGCTGCGCAGTTCTTTCTTCTTGTCGCTCATGCGAGCTTCCTCCTCACCATGCGATTGATCGCGTGGATGAATTGTATGACTTTTTCTTGGCGTTTCGCTACTGCATGTTTCCTCAAATCCTATCCGATTTAAGGAAAAAACATGCAGCACTTCAAAGTGCTACAGCGACCTTTGCGCGTCTAACGAGAAGCGCTGCGCTGTAGGGATTTCGATCAGAGCCGGAACGACGGCTCGAAGCGGCCCTTGACGCTGACGCCGAGTTCGAAGGTCTTACCGGCATGCGGATCGGCCGCGCGCGCCGCTTCATCGAGGTCCTGCCAGGCAGACGTCACCAGCATGCGATCGGCCTTCGGTCCAATGAAGGCAGTGCAGCTCGGCTGCGTCGTCGGCATCGCATAGCGCGCGACCCTTGCGCCGTCGGGGCGGTAGACGTCGACAGTGCCGCTGCCCCAGCGCGCATTCCAGATCAGGCCATCGGCATCGCAGACCGAGCCGTCGATGCCGCCCTTCTCGCCGCTGCCGTCGACGAGCAGGCTGGGCTCGCCCGTCGGCAGTCCGGTTTCGGCATCGATGTCGACGCGCATCAGGTGGTTGATGTCGGTGTCGACGAAATAGGCAACGGTACCATCAGGCGAAAAGCAGATGCTGTTGGGGATGGTGACCCGATCATAGAGCTTGGTCACCTTTGCCCCGGCCACATGATAGATCGCGCCCGCTTCCTTTTCGGCGCTGCGGCCCATGGTGCCGATCCACAGCGAACCGGAAGCATGAACGCGGCCGTCATTCGAGCGATTGCCGGGCTTGTCTTCCAGCGTCGTCAGCAGGCTGAAGACGCCCGTCTGCGTATCCCTCACGAACAGCCCCTGGTCGGAGGCGATCAGTTGCCGGGACGGGTCGATGACCGCAAGCACGCTGCCGAGGAACGGCAGGGCATGGACCGTCTTGCGACCGGATTCGAGGTGCAGCTCATGCAGTTCCTGGCCCTTGATGTTGAACCACCAGGCGGTGCCGCTGCCGGGGTCATAGGTCGGGCCTTCTCCAAGGATCGAGGCCGATTGGCAGAGGATGCTGCCGGAAAAGGGTAGGGTATCGCTCATCAGCGTGCTCCATAGACGGCGTCATAGGCCCGGACTGTCGCGATGGCGCGCTTGCCGACGTCGGCAGCGCTCATGCCCGGTTTGTAGAGGCTCGATCCGAGCCCGAAGCTTCTGATGCCGATCTTGGCGTAGTCGCCGAAATTCTCCTCCGACACGCCGCCGACGGCTGCTACTTCGACATCCGTCGGGAGAACGGTGCGGATCGCGGCGATGCCGGACGGGCCGAGCACGCTTGCCGGGAAGAACTTCAGGCCGGTGGCGCCCGCCGCGGCCGCGGCAAGGGCTTCCGTCGGGGTGAAGACGCCGGGCATCGTCACCATGCCCTTTTCCGCCGCCAGCCGGATGACTGCTGGTTCGACATTCGGGCTGACCATCAGCCTTCCGCCGACATCGGCAAGCTGTTCGACCTGCGCCGTTGTCAGCACCGTGCCGGCACCGATGAGGCATCCTTCCGGCGCCATCTTCACCGCTGTTTCGATCGACCGGAACGGGTCGGGTGAGTTGAGCGGGATCTCGATCGCGGTAAAGCCCGCCTCGATCAGCGTGCCGACAACGCCTTCGGTTTCCTCTGGCTTGAGGCCGCGCAGAATGGCGACCAGCGGGTATTTCATCGGTGGAAAGGGGATACGGTTCATATCAGCAGTCTTTCGGTCAGAGGGGCCAGATTGCCTGAGCGGCAGTCGAAAGGCCGGCGCGCACGGCCTCGTCGGCATCGACGATCCGCGGGCTAAGGTCGAGGCTTGCAAGTGCGGCGCGGTAGAGCGCGCCGAGAGAGCCGGAGGCAACGAGGCAGACGCTGTCGACCGCACCGGCCGCTGCCAGTGCGCCGGCGATCTCGAGGCCGATCAGCGTGCCCGAGAGCGTTGCCTTGGCGTCGGTCGCCGTTGCGCCGTGAAGCAATTGACCGGCGCGCACGCCGAACATCAGGTTGGTGGCGAGCGCCGGGTTGGCGCAGGCCGCAGCAACGGCTGCGAGGAACGCCGGATGCTCGCCGGAAAAGACCTGCGCATCCGCGACAGAGTGACTGAGGATGGAATGCTTGGAGATCACGTCGAACAACTCGCCGGTCATGAAGGTCGAGAAACCTGTGACCTTGCCGCCCTCAAGGCGCACCCATTTGCTGTGGGTTCCAGGCATGCAGACGAGATGCCGGCCATCGCCAAGGTTGCCGGCGGCACCGAGCAGTTGCGTTTCCTCGCCGCGCATCACGTCGGGATGCTGCAGATCGCGCTGGGCGAGACCCGGAAGAATGCGAATGTCGCGGTCGACATCAGGCACCGCGACGGCACCTGCGGCAATCGTCGAGAGGGCGGCCGGGGTGTCGAGATAGCCTGCCTCCACCCAACCTTGCTTGGCGCCCGCCATACCGCAGATGATCACCGGCAGGTGCGCAGGCGCCGCCACCGCGGCCAGATGCGCCTCCAGGACGGCCGGGAAGCCGGTCTTGGCAGCCGTGGTCATGCCTTCACCGCTGCGACGTTCGGCAAGCACCGTGCCGTCCTCGGCAATGATCCAGAGCCGAAAGCTCGTGGTTCCCCAGTCGACTGCGGCATAATAGGCTGCGGTCATCAAAGTGCGCCTCCATCAATGATCATCGTTTGGGCTGTCATGCCCATGGAACAGTTCGAAGCCAGGTAGAGGCATGGGCCCACGAGGTCGTCGGCGGTCAGGCTTCGTTTCAGGCATTGTTTATCGAGCATCGCTGCGATTGCCGTTTCGTCGAGCCAGAGCTTCTTCTGGCGCTCGGTGACGATCATGCCGGGGAGGATCGCATTGACGCGGATATTGTCGGGGCCGAGTTTGCCGGCGAGCGACTTCGTCAACCCGACGATGCCGGCCTTGGCCGTCGCATAGGCCGGGATCTCCGCCATGTTCAGCAGGAAGGCGATCGACGAGAAATTGATGATCGATCCGCCTCCGGCCTGCCGCATGTGCGGCGCTACCGCCTGGCTCATGAAGAACAGGTGCCTGAGATTGACCGCCTGGCTTTCGTCCCAGCTCTCTTCGGTGACATCTTCGAGTTGCTGCCGGTCGTCGCGGGCCGCATTGTTGACGAGCACGTGCAGCGCGCCGAGCGTCGCCGCAACCGTTTCGACGGCCCGTCTCACCGCGTCGATATCGCGCAGATCGGCGTGAATGAAGAGCGGTCTGTATCCGGTCTCGACCGAGAGCCTGTCGACAAGCTCCAGGCTTGTCGCCGCGTCGATGTCGACGAAGGCGACCTGTGCGCCCTGACGAACGAAACCATCCACGAGTGCTGCACCGATGCCGGTGCCACCGCCTGTGATTAGGACACGGCGATCCCTGAGGTCGTGAAACTGGGCCGCAGGCAACGGCATCTGATCGACACTCCCCGTTCGCGCCGCACCGGCGCGCTTGTCGACTTCTTTGTTCCGATATTTGGAACTCGATTTTATTATATGGAATTATCGGGCGAGAACGGTTATTTTGTCAAGATCGGATTGGCGGACCTAGTGCCCGTATGGGCGGGAATGAAGCGGGCGGCATGAGCGGAGAACTCACAGGGATTGCGGATGGCGAGGCGGCCGGCACCGGTACGCTCGGCAAGGCCATGGCCGTCCTGGAGGCGGTGGTAATGGCGGACGGGCCGCAGCGGTTCACCGATATTCTGGCGACATCCGGCCAGCCGCGCGGTACCTTGCACCGGTTGCTCAGCCACCTCGTCGAGGAAGGGCTGCTCGTGCAGCGTCGCGATCTCTCCTACGAGCCCGGCCTTCGCATGTTGACGCTTGCCTCTCGCTCCTGGTCCGGAAACCGTTTTCGCGATGTTGCCGAACCGCATCTTCGCGGACTGCACGAGCTGACCGGAGAAACCGTGCATCTCGGCATCCTCAGGGAAGCCGAGATCGTTTATGTCGACAAGGTCGAAAGCCGGCAAACGGTGCGCATGAGTTCGCAGATCGGCAAGGCCTCTCCGGTCTATTGCACGGGGATCGGCAAGGCGGCGCTGTCGCTGTTGCCGCAACCGGAACTGGAGCGTCTTGTCGCAGGGATGGCGTTCCATGCGTTCACACCGCATACGCATCGCTCAGCCGAAACGCTGCTGGCGGAGATTGCCGACATCCGCCGCGACGGACACGCTTTCGATCGGGAAGAACATGAGATAGAGATCCGTTGCGTCGCGGCGCCGATCCGTGTGTCGGGCAGCGATCTGACGGCTGGAATCTCGGTTACGGGCCCGGCCTACAGGGTGAGCATGGAGCAGTTGACCGCCTGGTCGGGGGCGGTGCGGGCGGCGGCGGCGGCGATCGGGGAGGAGGCCGCGATTCGCCTCGGTCCGGGCCGCGGTGGACCTTGAGTTCACTTTACGGTAAATTAGAAACATCGACTGGACGTGGTGTTCCAACCTCGATAACGTTAATATATCAGGTTAGCTTTGCGGTTGACCGCGACCAGGTTTGATTTTGTCATTAAGAATAATTTTGACGTGATCTTCATGCGGCGTCAGCGGCCGTGCTCCTCCCCGGAGCCGGATGTGGAGAAGGGCGGAAGATGATCGATTTCAGCGCGAATATGGCGTCGTTGATGCTCCCTGACGGGCGGTCCGTGAGGGGGCCAATCTGTTGCGAGGACGATATCAGACGGGTGATCGGGCAGGTTGCGGACGCCTACGGCTTCCGTGGGTTCCTTGTGCTCGCCGTTCCGGATACCGGCTGTAACAGCCTTGAGGCCAACGCGATCATGACGACCTATCCGGTCGAGTTCCTGAAAGGTTACGACAGCGCTGGCCTGATCAATGGCAGCCCTGTGATCCAGCGCCTGCGCCGCAGCACCATACCCTTCACCTACGACGCCCACCAGCTGGCGCGCCGGCGCGCCGACGGCAAGGGCGACGCGGCGATCTGCGTCTTCGAGCAGGCAGGCATGCCGCGCGGGATTTACCTGCCTGTGCATGACGCCGGCGGCCACCGCGCTGCCATTGCCTTTGGCGGCGATCGCCCTGTTGTGTCGAACGATGAAATGCAGGAACTCAATCTGTGGGCCGGCATCCTTTTCAGCAAGCTCGTCGAGGTGCGCGAGCGCGATCGACGGGGGTCGGGAAGCCTGTCGCGCCGTGAGGTGGAGTGCCTGCGCTGGGCCGCCGCAGGCAAGACCACGAGCGAGATGGCGCGGATCCTTGCGCTGTCGGAGTACACAGTGAACCACTATCTCAACCGAGCGACGCGAAAGCTGGATTCGGTCAACCGCGTGCAGACGGTCGCCAAGGCCATGCGCGCCGGTTTGATCAACTGAGAACTGGCACTTTCTGCACATCAAAGCTGGATGCTGCGGCATGGCGCAGTTCGCTCGTCTGGAAATACACAGGCTTTTAGGCGCGTAGGGCAGGGAATCTCGATCATCTGTTGGCATTGGCCTGCAGGTAGGTCTATTTGATAATTGATGAATGCCATGGAACGCGCGAATGCAGGATACGATGACCACCGGGACGACTGACGCAGATCTGCCCCGGGGCGGTGATTTCGCGTCTGAGATCGCAAAACTGGAGACCCAGTTCGATATCATCCGCTATATGCGGCGGGTCACGCAGATGTTTGGGTTCAAGACCTTTCTCATCTGTTCGATCCCGTCCATCGATGTGGACCGCCTGGCTGCAACCACCGTTATCTCCAACATGCCTGCCGAGCTGCTGAACAAGTATGACAGCCTCTCGATGCTGCGCTTCAGCACCGGCGTCAAACGTCTGCGGGAAACGACGACACCTTTTCAGGTGACGCTCGAAGCCTGGGAAGGCGAGGGTGGCAAGCCGGATTCGGCCAGCGAATACATTGCCATGCTGCGCGAGAATGGCATCTTCCAGGCCAGTTATTTCCCGGTGCACGACGCCGAAGGTGGTCGCGGCGCCGTGATCCTGATGGGGCCGGAAGCCGAACTGCCGATGACCGTGACCATGGAACTGCAGATGATCGCAATCCATATCTACAACCGGTTGGCGGAGATCGGCTCGGTCTGGAAGAACACCAGTGCGTCCCTTTCCGAGCGCGAGATCCAGTGCCTCAGCTGGACGGCGGCTGGAAAGACCAGCGCCGAGATCGCCGGCATCCTCGGCCTCTCCGAGCACACCGTGAACCACTACCTCAACCACGTCACCAAAAAGCTCGATGCGGTGAACCGCACGCAGGCCGTCGTCAAGGCGATGAAGAAGGGCTACATCAGCTAGCCGTGGTTCTGGGGCGTCGAATTCGCGCGTGCGCGCAGCCGCCCCAGATTTGCTGCACTGACGCAGATGCTGTCATCCTGTGCGATTTTGAGATCATTGCTCATAAACTGGGCAGATGCTCTCATGGGTGTCGGCATATGATAATCCCGTTATCTTACTGAAAACATTATATGTTCAGTTTCACTTTGAATCTGGCACGCATCCTGCATAGTTAGGGACATGTCCAGAGGGGACTAAAACAAGACAGCGCCCAAGAAGGTCGCGACAAAAAGGGCCGCTACTTATTCCATTGTGATCCCGGATGTACGGACACAAGGGATGAGTGGCGGCTCTGCTTTTTCCGTTATGTCGCATTGGCGAAGCGCCCGGCCTCGATTATCTAAGAGGACAATAGAATGAGAGGGCGCGATGCCGGAAGTCACCAGAGACGTGGTACTTGATAAACTGCGGACCGTGCGCGGTCCGGATATGGAAGGAAACATCGTCGAGCTTGGGCTCGTGTCGGATGTCTTCATTTCGGATGGCAAGGCCTATTTTTCGATCACCGTGCCGGCCGACCGCGCCAAGGAGCTGGAGCCGATGCGGGCTGCAGCCGAGCGCGTGGTGCGCGAAATCCCTGGCATCAGCGCCGCAATGGTTGCCTTGACCGCGGACCGCAAGGCGGCACCCGCGGCTGCCCCCGTGCAGCGTCCGCAACCGGCCGGTGCTCAAGCAGGTCATGACCATGCCGGCCATTCTCATAGTCAGCGCCCGGCAGGCGGCGCGCCGGCCAAGGCTGGCATTCCTGGCGTCGGCGCGATCATCGCCGTCGCCTCCGGCAAGGGCGGCGTCGGCAAGTCGACGACATCGGTGAACCTGGCGCTGGCGCTGAAGGCCAATGGCCTCAAGGTCGGCCTGCTCGATGCCGACATCTATGGCCCGTCGATGCCGCGCCTCCTGAAGATTTCCGGCCGGCCGCAGCAGATCGAAGGCCGAATGATCCGCCCGATGGAAAACTATGGGCTCAAGGTCATGTCCATGGGCTTCCTCGTCGACGAGGAAGTGGCGATGATCTGGCGCGGCCCGATGATCCAGTCGGCGCTGCTGCAGATGCTGCGCGAAGTCGCCTGGGGCGATCTCGATGTGCTGGTGGTCGACATGCCGCCAGGCACCGGCGACGCGCAGTTGACCATGGCGCAGCAGGTTCCGCTCGCCGGCGCGGTGATCGTTTCGACGCCGCAGGACCTGGCGCTCATCGATGCCCGCAAGGGGCTCGCGATGTTCCGCAAGGTCGAAGTGCCGGTGCTCGGCATTATCGAAAATATGAGCTATTTCGTCGCCCCGGACACCGGCAAGCGCTATGATATTTTCGGCCATGGCGGTGCCCGCAAGGAAGCCGAGCGTATCGGCGTGCCGTTCCTCGGCGAAGTGCCGCTGACCATGGGCATTCGGGAAACCTCAGATGCAGGGACACCGCTGGTCGTTTCCGATCCGGAAGGGGAAATTGCCCGCATCTATCGTGAGATCGCGACGAAGGTCTGGCACGAAGTCTCGGCAGCACGAGAAGACAAGAGCCGGGCAATGCCGAATATCGTCTTCGAATAGGCTGTCGTCCCCGGCCCCTTCAGTGGGGCCAACCCGTCAGCGCGACATAGTGCGGGTCGGCTCCGAAGCCCCTCGAATAGCGGCACAATTTTGTCCGCAACCCGATTTCGATTCGGCGAAACATGCAGTAGGGTGGCGCCGGAACGGTAGACGGCGCCTGTGTCATGTGTCGAGGGGGCATTGATTTTGCGTCTGTGTTGCGCCATATGCCGTGCCGCACTTGCGAAGGTGCCCAACTTAGCGCCCTCTCGCCGGAGACCTTGTCCTCCCGCGATGACCGAGTTGAGGATTTTGTCCTGACTGGGAACGCTTCATCCGATGGATTTCGATAGTGGGAATACTGTGGCGCCGATGCGGTTGCTCACTTTCGCGCGGGTTCACACCTCCACCCGGGACCGCAGCTGCGGGAAGGGCGCCTGAATGATCACGGGCTATTGCTCCAATGGAGAGATCGTCACCCTGTCGGTGGCCGACGAGCCGGTTGCGCTGCGTCCCGACATCGTATGGGTCGATCTCGTCGAGCCGAACAAGGCCGAGGATCTGATGATGGAGAAGCTTCTGGGCATCTCCATCCCGACACGCGACGACTTGAAGGACATCGAGCCGTCGAGCCGCCTCTATACCGAGGCTGATGCGGTTTTCATGACAGCGTCGCTGGTCTATCGCTCTGAAACCGATATCCCGGATCTGACCGACGTAGCCTTCATCCTGCATGGCGGACGGCTGATGACCATCCGCTACGCCGAACCACGCGCTTTCGCTCTCTTCAAGGCGGCAATGCACCGGATTCCCGGCGGCTGTCCGAACGGCGTCGTGATGCTGACCCGGTTGCTTGAAACGATTGCCGACCGCACCGCCGAAATCCTCGAGCAGGCCGTCGGCAAGATCGACGATCTGTCGCTGCAGGTGTTTGGCGATAAGGCCGTCGTCAAGCGGCGGCCGCCGCACTTTCTCGAAGCGCGTCTGCGCGACGTGGCTGGTCATCACCGGCTGGTCGCCAAGACCCGCGACAGTCTTGCCTCTCTCTCGCGCCTTTTGACCTTCGTCTACACCGTTCCCGAGGTTCAGGCGGACAAGGACAGCCGCGAGCTTTGCCGCTCGATCTCGCGCGACATCCAGACCTTGTCGGAGCATGCGTCGTTCATCTCCGGCAACATCACCTTTTTGCTCGACGCCTCGCTCGGCCTCATCAATGTCGAGCAGAATGCCATCATCAAGATCTTCTCGATCGCTTCGGTGGTATTATTGCCGCCAACGCTGGTCGCTTCCGTCTACGGCATGAACTTTCGCGTGATGCCGGAACTCGAATGGCAGCTTGGCTACCCCTTGGCGCTTGCCGCCATGGTGATATCCGCCGTGATACCCTTTTTCTTCTTTCGCTGGAAAGGCTGGCTCTGACGGCCAGTAGGACACGCATGACCCAACCGCATGCCCCTTCCACACAAGGGTCGAAAGACCTGCGCCGGCTGCTCGTCCTCGGCCTCGGCTCCATCGGCGTCGTCTATGGCGATATCGGCACCAGCCCGCTCTACGCGTTTCGCGAAGCGTTGCGTCCGGTGTCCCACGACGGCGTCACCGATGTCGAAATCATCGGTCTGATCTCGCTGATGATCTGGACACTGACGATTATCGTCACGATCAAATATGTGCTGTTTCTGCTGCGCGCCGACAACCAGGGGGAGGGCGGTACGCTCTCGCTGCTGGCGCTGTTAATGAAGACGGGGAACGGCCACACGGCGATCCTGTTCTTCATGGGCATTGCTGGTGCCGCACTCTTTATTGGCGACGCGATGATCACGCCGGCCCTTTCCGTGCTTTCGGCCGTCGAGGGTCTGAAGCTCGTGACCCCGGCGCTGTCGGACTACGTCGTCCCGATTGCGGTCGTCATTCTTTTGCTGATGTTTGCGGTGCAGTCGAAGGGAACGGCAGCCGTCTCCAACTTCTTCGGCCCGATCACGCTCGTCTGGTTCCTGGTCATGGGCGGTATCGGCCTCGTCCACATCTCCGACGATCTGTCGATCTTCAAGGCTTTCAATCCCTATTACGCCGCCAGCTTCATGTTCAACGAGGGCTATGTCGGCATCATCGTGCTCGGCGCCGTCTTCCTGACGGTAACCGGTGCGGAAGCGCTTTACGCCGATCTCGGCCATTTTGGCCGCCGGCCGATCCAGTGGGCCTGGTTTCTCGTTGTCTTTCCGGCGCTGACCCTCAACTATCTCGGCCAGGGCGCTTTCATTCTGAAGAACCCCGAGGCGATGTCGGACCCGTTCTTCCTGATGTTCCCGAAATGGGCGCTGCTGCCGGTCGTCATCCTCGCGACCTTCGCGACGATCATCGCCAGCCAGGCGGTGATAACCGGCGCGTTTTCCCTGACGCGCCAGGCGATCCACCTCGGCTTCCTGCCGCGCATGGCGATCTTCCACACCTCGGAAACCCATACGGGGCAGATCTACCTGCCCAACGTCAACACGCTCTTGATGTTCGGCGTCATGGCGCTGGTCTTCGTCTTCGGCTCGTCGGAATCGCTTGCCACCGCCTACGGCATATCGGTGACCGGCGCGATGGTGGTCACGACAGTCCTTTCCTTCGAGTTCCTGCGCGCGCGCTGGAACTGGTCGGCGCTTTGGGCCGGCGCGGTGCTTTTGCCGTTGTTTGCGCTGGAGTTCGTGTTCCTCGGTGCCAACATGCTGAAGATCCATGATGGCGGCTACGTGCCGGTGCTGATCGCCGCCACCTTCATCGTCATCATGTGGACCTGGAAGCGCGGCACGGAAATCCTCCATGCCAAGACCCGCCATATCGACATTCCCCTGGCGAGCTTCGTCAAGTCCATCGAGCGCAAGAGCGAACACGCCCCGGTTTCTGTACCCGGCACCGCGGTGTTCCTGACCAGCGACCCGGAATCGACGCCCGCAGCCCTGCTGCACAACATCAAGCACAATCACGTGCTGCATCAGCAGAACTTCATTCTGACGATCCGCACCGCCAACACGCCGAAGGTTCCCAAGACCGAACGCGTCAGTGTGCAGCCGTTGTCGGAGCGCTTCACCCTGCTCGAGATGCGTTTCGGCTTCATGGAGACGCAGAACGTCTCGCAGGCGCTCGGCCTCTTCCGCAAGTCTGGGCTGAAATTCGACATCATGTCGACATCGTTCTATCTCGGCCGGCGCAAGCTGGTGCCGGACGCGCAATCGGGCATGCCGCATTGGCAGGATCGCCTGTTCATCGCGCTTGCCAATGCGGCGATCGACCCTTCCGACTATTTCCGCCTGCCGACCAACCGCGTGGTCGAACTCGGCTCGCACGTCATCATCTGACGTCACCGTTTGCGAAAGCGACTATCGGGCCAAAAGTCCGCCACCACTGTCTTTCAGTGAAGGCGCATTAACCAAACATCAAGGTTAATGCTTCATTTTCAAGGCTCGAACGAAGCGTTGCCGGCCATGCGTCCGGCAGCTTCATTGTCCTAGCGTCCCCGCGCGGAATCTGTCCGCTGGCCCATCGCCGGCGAGGGCGGCGCCGTGCCTTCGATAAGCGTTGCGTGGAGTGGGTTGGTGCGTAAGAGTCAAAAACTGCGTCGCGAATCTCGTATGAACGTCTCCGCCTGGCTGGCTCCGGCCCTCATCGGACTTGCGGTCTATGTCGGTTTCCCCACGGTTGCCGCCTATTCCGACCTGGCGACCTTCCTCTCCGGTATCAATCGCGGTGGTGAACGCTGGCGGATGTATATGACGCCGTCGCCGGCGGGATCGATCCACGACGTCGAGATGGTTTTTGCCGATCCGATCACCACGAGCGCGCTCGACGGCGGCGCCGGTATCGAACTTCCCGATGGCAGCCGTGTCGCTCTGACCGCCGAAAGCAAGCACGCCGGCACGCCGGACGAAGATCGCGTCAACCGCCGGGGCAAGAAGGGCCGTATCGTCGCCGTCACGCCCGTCACTCCGCCCAAGGATTTTTCGGCCGGCTCGATCCTGCAGCGCACGAGTTCGCTGATGGAGCCCGATTTCGAGGGCGCCGAAAAGATGGTCTTCGCCAAGCCGAAGATCAAAGGCAAGGAGATTGAGATCGCCACGGCCTTCTACAAGAAGAGGCCGCCAAAGATCGAGCCCGGCCTCTCGCCGATGCTGGCCAAGCTTGTCACCAACGACAAGCCCGACATTCTTGCGACTGCCTATGTCCGGCCCGAGCCGGACTATGCGCGTGAATCACCCTTCGATTCGATCCTCAAGGAAGACAAGAACGCCGGCCGCTTCATTCCCGACATCGCTCCGGAAGATCATGCCTGGGCCGCCACCCCGCTGCCGGCAGAAGTCTTCAGCAAGGAAGAGCAGACCTGCCTTGCCGAAGGCATCTACTTCGAGGCGCGCAGCGAACCGTTGAAAGGGCAGGCGGCCGTCGCGCAGGTGATTCTCAACCGTGTCCGCAATCCGACCTATCCAAAGACGATCTGTGGTGTCGTCTATCAGAACAAAGCCTGGCGCAACCGCTGCCAATTTTCTTTCGCCTGCGACATGATCCGCGACCTGGTCTATTCGAGGTCGCACTGGAACGAAGCCAAGGATGTCGCGATGGCCGTCACCGCCGGCAAGATCTGGCTGCCGGAAGTCGGCTCGGCCACCCACTACCACGCGACCTACGTGAACCCCGCCTGGGCGAAGACGATGAAGCGCGTCGGCAAGATCGGCCTGCACATCTTCTACCGGACCTATGGCGGCGGTTGGAGCTAACGCAAGCCGGCTTTGATCCTGCAGCGTTTGGAGCATTGATCGCGGGCCGGAGATTCTGGCCCGCGATCTGCCGATTCCTGCCTTTGTCTGCCAGTTGCCGGTGCGGAATGCGGTCAAGATAATGAAATCATTGCGAAATATTGTCCACGTCGAAGCGCTCCGCACGCCTTGACTATGCGAATGCCTAAAACTATGTTGCGCGCGACTTCAAATGGGGCTGAAACGTGGCTTGAACAGCAGCCTTTTGTGTGACCGAAATCACGGTCGTGACCGTGTAGGGTAACAATGGGAGAGCCACGTGACGGAGAAACCCGAGGAAAGTCTGGAAGCGCGGCTGAAGCAACTCGGTGAAAAGATTGAGTCCAAGCGACCCAGTCAGCCGGATGGTGCCGAGGCCAGAGCCGCCGAAAGCCGCAAAGGTTATGCGGCGGCAATGAAGCTCTCCAGCGAGTTCATCGCTGGCATCGTTGTCGGGGCGTTTCTGGGCTATCTTTTGGACCACTTTGCGGGTACAGGGCCGTGGGGCATGATCATTTTCCTGCTCCTTGGCTTTTGCGCCGGTGTGTTGAATGTACTTCGTTCGGCGGGGATGGTGGCAACACTCGACTCGGTCAAGCGCAGTTCGGGGAATGACAAGACGGACGGAGATGGCGCCTGAGGCGTCGCCCGGAAAACACGGTATCCGCCCTCAAGGCGGGCAGAACGAAAGAGAAGCGCGGTGTCAAACGATCCGACCCACCAGTTCCTGATCAACAAGATCGTCCCGATCGAAATTGGCGGAATTGACTTTTCCTTCACCAATGCGTCGCTGTTCATGGTTGCGACCGTGGGTGCTGCGGCCGGTTTCCTCTACCTGACGACATCGCAGCGCGGGCTGGTCCCGACGCGCCTGCAGTCGGTTTCGGAAATGTCCTATGAATTCATTGCTTCGATGCTGCGCGAAGGCGCTGGCAACGGCGGCATGAAGTTCTTCCCGATGGTGTTCTCGCTGTTCATGTTCATCCTGACGGCGAACCTGCTCGGCATGTTCCCTTACTTCTTCACCATCACCAGCCAGATCATCGTCACCTTTGCGTTGGCGCTCTTCGTTATCGGCACGGTGGTGTTCTATGGTTTCTACAAGCATGGCTTCGGCTTCCTGAAGCTCTTCGTGCCCCACGGCGTGCCCGGCGTGCTTTTGCCGCTGGTCGTGGCGATCGAAATCATCTCGTTCCTTTCCCGTCCCATCAGCCTCTCGGTCCGTCTCTTCGCCAACATGTTGGCCGGCCACATCACGCTGAAGGTTTTCGCTGGCTTCGTTACCTCCCTGAGCGCGCTTGGCGCACTCGGCATCGGTGGTGCGATCCTGCCGCTCATCATGACCGTCGCTATCACCGGTCTTGAATTCCTCGTCTGCTTCCTCCAGGCCTATGTCTTCGCGGTACTGACCTGCATGTACCTCAACGACGCTGTCCATCCCGGAAGCCACTAAGGAATACAGTCGCTTGCTTCCGGCCGGTCCTCCGCCGGAAGCGCAATCCTAAGCCGCAACACCATTCGAAGGAGTTCAATCATGGAAGCGGAAGCAGCAAAGTACATCGGCGCAGGTCTGGCTTGCCTCGGCATGGCCGGCACGGCTCTCGGCCTCGGCAACATCTTCGGCAGCTACCTCTCTGGCGCGCTGCGCAACCCGTCGGCTGCTGACGGCCAGTTCGGCCGCCTCGTATTCGGCTTCGCCGTTACGGAAGCTCTGGGCATCTTCTCGCTGCTCGTAGCCCTGCTCCTCCTCTTCGCCGTCTAATAACGGCTGGAGTTTCGGCCGCGGCCCGTCAAAGGGCCGCGGCCGCGCATATTCTTGAGTGCACCTGGAGGTGAGCATGTTTGTGACCGCGGCCTATGCCCAGCAGTCAACCACCACTGAAGGCGCCGAAGCACACGATGCCGCTGCGGCCGGTGAGGTGCACACCGAAACGGGTGTGGCCCACGAAGGCGAGGCTGGCTCCGGCGTGTTCCCGCCCTTTGATTCGACCCATTTCGCATCGCAGCTGCTTTGGCTCGCGATCACCTTTGGCCTCTTCTATCTCCTGATGTCGAAGGTCATCATTCCGCGCATCGGCGGAATTCTGGAAACCCGTCACGACCGGATCGCTCAGGATCTCGACGAAGCGTCGCGCCTGAAGGGCGAAGCTGACGCTGCCATCGCATCCTATGAGCAGGAACTGGCAACCGCCAAGGCCAAGGGTCATCAGATTGCCGACGGCGCTCGCGAAGCTGCCAAGTCGAAGGCCGTCGCCGATCGCAACGCTGTCGAGGCCGATCTTTCCAAGAAGATCGCCGCTGCGGAAGACCGTATCGCCGATATCAAGACCAAGGCACTTGCAGACGTCGGCGCAATCGCCGAGGAAACTGCAATCGCTGTCGTCAAGCAGCTCATCGGTGGTACCGTCACCAAGGCTGAGATCGTCGCTGCCGTCAAGGCATCGGGTAACTGAGGAGCACTGAACCATGCATCTTGATGCGACCTTCTATGCCCTCGTAGGCTTGATCCTGTTCTTCGTCCTGATTGCCTATCTCAAGGTGCCGGGCATGATGGGCAAGGCGCTTGACGCCCGCGCCGACAAGATCACCAACGAACTGGCAGAAGCCAAGCGCCTGCGCGAAGAAGCCCAGGCTCTCGTTGCCGAATACCAGCGCAAGCGCAAGGATGCCGAAGCGGAAGCTGCCGGTATCGTTGCGGCCGCTCAGCGCGAAGCCGAAATGCTGACTGCCGAAGCCAAGCAGAAGACGGAGGAATTCGTCGCCCGCCGGACCGCGCTGTCGGAACAGAAGATCAAGCAGGCTGAAAGCGACGCGATCAACGCCGTTCGTTCGGCTGCCGTCGATCTGGCCATCAGTGCGGCCGAAAAGGTTGTTGCTGCCAAGGCCGACGCCGGTGCACAGAGCGAGCTGTTCAAGAAGGCGCTTGGCGAAGTCAAGTCGCGCCTGAACTAAGCCTCGGCTGCAAGCTACGATTTGAAAGCCCCGCTTCGTGCGGGGTTTTTTCGTTCCTAATACCGCTTCGCAAAGGTGTATGAACCTCGGCGCGGAATAGGGTTGAGGAAGAACCGACTGCCGTTGCGGTCGTGTTCGCGGCGAAGGGCTTTGCCCATCCGCGCAATCCTTCCGGCGAACTGAGCGCAAATGTGCAAGCGGCGAGGTGGATACTTCGAGGAAGAATGCGAGACGGCAGGGGCGTCAGGCGGCAGGCGTGGAAAAACGCGTCGCTTCATCCTTCCTGCCGCTGCCGGCCCGGCTGTCAACGGCGCACCGTTCATAGTCCGGGATCGCACAGACAGATAGCGCGGCGCATCAAGTCCGACGCATCGAGGACACTATGACATCTTAAATCTGCTGAACAATTGGCCCGTTAAACCGCTGCCAATTTAAGGAATTATGCCGCAGGGCTTTCTCGCTCCGCCGGCTGATGAGAAATCCTCTGGATCTCTGGAGAGCAAGGGCAGCCTGACAAGGCTGCGCCGCCGCCGCTCAATCCCTCTGCCCCGGTGGCACCTGTCCGGCAGGCAACCCGACGGCGCCCGGTTCGGCCCGGTTTGCTTCGTAGCACGCGGGCGATCGGCGTCGGTTGCAGCTTTTCAATCGGTCGCGCTCCACTGAAGACAAACTTCAATCCTTGCGCAGCGGGCGAAAGCTCATGCGATGCAGCGGGCAGGGACCCTTGGCATCGATCGCCTTGCGATGCACCACCGTTGCGTAGCCGGCATGGACGGCAAATCCGTAGCCTGGGTGGGCGATATCGGCACGCTCCATCATGCGGTCGCGCGTCACCTTGGCGACGATCGATGCGGCCGCGATCGAAAGGGAGCGGGCGTCACCCTTGACCACCGCCTTGGCGTGGCACTGGAGGCCCGGCGGCACATCGCGGCCGTCGACCAGGACGAAGCGGGCGGCGAGAGACAGGCCGTCGACGGCGCGGCGCATCGCCTCGAGGCTCGCCTTGCGGATGTCGATGGTGTCGATGGTCGTGGCCGAGGAAGAGGCGATGGAAACCGTGGCGGTTTCCAGGATCTCGTCGAACAGTTTTTCGCGTTGAGCTGCGCTCAGCTTCTTGCTGTCGTTCAGACCTTCGGGGATCGCGTCGGGGTCGAGAATGACGGCAGCCGCAACGACGGGGCCGGCAAGCGGTCCGCGCCCTGCTTCGTCGGCGCCGGCGACAGGCCAGGCGCCATCCTTCCTTGCAGCCAGTTCAAAGCTGAAATCAGGTCCGAGGATAAGATCCGGGAAAAGGGGAGAATCGGTCGATCTGCGATGTGACATGCGGCGAAACTCGCATGATCGACCGATTCTCTTCAAGTCCCCCGATCTGAGTGCGGCAGCAGCCGGGGGGTATGCCAGCGTCATCCTGAGGCACAAAGGAGACGCCGGAATTTGCTTCTTTCGCGTGCGCCCCTATGACGCGCACACCGCCTGCCCGAGCCGGCTGCGTGATCAGCTTGCTAAATCAATGTTGATTTAGGGAACCACGCCGCCGCTTCAGAGCCAAGACGTGCCGGCATTCGTCGGCCAGCCATTGAAATCATGAAATCTTCCGGCTGTTTCCCCCGTGCCCTGATCTATCCATCAACAAACCTTCTGCCTCCAAAGACATACGCAAGACCTGTTGCCGCTAAAGCAGCGAAAGCTGGACACCGGTCCCAAGCGGCGGGACGAAGATGTCGTCGCGCAGCTGACGGCGGTTGAGGTTGAGACCGAGGCGTTTGGCCGCAAGTTCGAACCTTCGGCCGATCTGCCAGGCATAGGGTCCGGCACCCTTCATGCGCTTGCCGAACTCGGCATCATAATCCTTGCCGCCGCGCATGGAGCGGATGAGCGACATCACATGCCGATAGCGATCGGGATAGTTGCGCAGCAGCCAGTCGCGAAAGAGCGGGCTGACCTCGAGAGGCAGGCGCAACAGCACGTAGGTCGCTTCCAGCGCTCCCGCTGCCCGGGAAGCCTCCAGCACCCGTTCGATCTCATGGTCGTTGAGCGCCGGGATGATCGGCGAGACGAGGACGCCGGTCGGAATGCCGGCTTCAGTGAGCGAGCGTATCGCTTCCAATCGCTTGGAAGGCGTCGAAGCGCGCGGTTCCATGGTGCGCGCCAGCTTCCGGTCGAGCGTCGTTACCGAAATGCCGACCCGTGCCAGTCCCTTTTCAGCCATGGGGGCAAGCAGATCGATGTCGCGCGTCACCATCGCCGACTTGGTCACGATCATGACGGGATGGTTGGCCGCCTGCAGCACTTCGAGGATCTGGCGCAGGATCCGCCATTCCTTCTCGATCGGCTGATAGGGATCGGTGTTGGTGCCGATCGCGATCGGGCGCACCTTGTAGTCTGGTCGGGCGAGTTCGCGCTCCAGCAGGCGTGGTGCGTCCGGCTTGGCAAAAAGCTTCGCTTCGAAATCAAGCCCGGCCGAAAGCCCCATGAAGGCGTGCGTCGGACGGGCGAAACAATAGATGCATCCGTGCTCGCAGCCGCGATAGGGATTGATCGAGCGATCGAAGGAGATATCGGGAGAATCGTTGCGGCTGATGACCGAGCGCGGCTTTTCCACCTGCACTTCGGTCTTGAACGGGGGCAAGTCTTCGAGGCTCTCCCAGCCGTCGTCGAAGGCCTCGCGCGCCTGCTGTTCGAACCGGCCCGACATGTTCAGCCCCGCGCCACGTCCGCGGCGACGGTCAACCTCGATCCGGAGACCGGTTGCGCTCATCAACGCTTCGGCAACCTCTGTCGTATTGGCAGGTGCAAGTGCACCCTGCCTGATCTGAGACAGCTCGTTCATCGGAATCTCCGAGGGATCAGATGTTTGATCCCGTTTTGTTCTGATTATTTTCCTATCGCGAATGCGGGAACAATTCAAGAACAAAAATCGTGGCACCCTCAATTCGGAGCGAAAGCCTTGAGACGGATCACGAACAGGGCGGGAGTGGTCATGCCATACGGTTGTAGCATTTTACGCTGCAATGCGGTACGAACGACTATGCTGACGATCATCATGGAAACACGCGACAACGAGGCGGAACTGGCGCAGACGCTATCCGTGCTCGTGGCGGGCGCAGTGGAGGGACTGGTCAGCGATGTTATCATCCTCGATCATGGCTCGAAGGACGGGTCGGTGCGTGTAGCAGACGCCGCCGGCTGCCGCTTCTGCGTCGATTGGGATCTGGGCGAAATCGTGCGCTCGGCGCGTGGCGAATGGCTGATGCTGCTTGAGCCCGGTGCGCGGCCGATCGGGCGCTGGGTCGACGAACTCGTCGAATATGTATCCCTTCACAAGGGACCGGCCCGTTTCTCTCCGTCGCGGATGCACCGCAGACCGCTGCTGCATCGTCTGGCGCGGCGGGTGAAGCCGCTGGAGGCTGGTTTCCTCGTGCGCAAGGGCGACGCTCTGGCGGTCGCGCGCGGGAAGATGCAACTGAGCGAGGTGGCGAATGTCCGCAGCGTTCGAAAGCTGGCAACGGAGTTGGTTCCGGCCTGGGTTGCGGTCGACAACAGGCAGGATGCCTGAAGCCTGTTGTGCCAAAGTCTGCCGTCGCTTTGCGGCAAAGACATTCGAAAGAGCACGAGTTTGCAGTGGGCGCGGCGGATCTGAAGGAACGCGGCGTGCTTCAAGGCATGCTCGGCGTCAACAAAAAAGGTGCCAGTCCTACGGACGGCACCTCCAAGCAGCTACCAAATATCCTTGCTAGCAAATTCGTGTCCGAGCGACCGGGCGAGCCGCGCGTCGTATGTTCTGTTCCCCTCGCCGGGGGACATCGGCGATGGGTTCGTCTTTGCTCCGTCCGAAGGATTTGCTCGGGTCTCGTTGCTGTCCTTCAAGGCGGGCTGACGGATGAAGCATTAGCAGGCAGGCCGGCGCTTCGCAGTTCCCCAGGGAACAGGCTTGCGTCACGGCGACGGATTGTCGATTGCCGCATGTCCACCGGCGTCCTTCAAAGCGCGCCGTAGGGCGCAGACCGGGCCACTCAGCCCCGTTTCAGATGTTCGTCGAGCCGTGGCATGATCTCGACGAAATTGCACGGCATATGCCTGTAGTCGAGTTGCTGCTTGAGAATGCCGTCCCACGCATCCTTGCAGGCGCCCGGCGAACCCGGCAGGACGAAGATGAAGGTGGCGTTGGCGACGCCGCCGGTCGCTCGCGACTGGATCGTCGAGGTGCCGATCTTCTCATAGGAGATCCGGTGGAAGACTTCCGAGAAGCCATCCATGCGCTTCTCGAACAGCGGCTCGAGCGCTTCCGGCGTGACGTCCCGGCCGGTAAAGCCGGTTCCGCCTGTGGTGATCACTACGTCGATTGCATCGTCAAGCGTCCAGGCCTCCACCTGTTCGCGGATCTTTTGGCGATCGTCAGGCACGATCGTGCGTGCTTCGAGGCGATGGCCGGCGTCGCGGACGCGCGCCTCAAGCGTATCGCCGGACTTATCGTCGGCCGGCGTGCGCGTGTCGGAGACCGTCAAAATGGCGATGCCGACGGGAATGAAGGGGCGATTGTCGTTGGTCCCGGCCATGCTAATTCCCCCTGCCCACGGTTCTTGCGGCGAGAACGTACCATTCGGGGTGGGCGGCAGAAAGAGTGTGTGCAGCGTGCTGCGCGCTTTCGTCGCTATCGAACAGGCCGAAGCAGGTGGCGCCCGAGCCGGACATCCGAACCAGCGCGGCGCCTGTCGTTGCCAGCGCGTTGGAAACGTCGGCGATAACAGGCTGCAACAGGCGAGCCGGCGGCTCCAGGTCGTTGCGCAGGGTCGCCATGGCCGCGAGCCAGGCCGCGTGGCTTTCGAGGCCTTCCGGGATGGCAAGCGACGGATTGATCTTCTGCTGCAGCGTCCGAAAGATCACCGGGGTCGAGACGGCGACCAGCGGATTGACCAGCACGATCGGGAAGGCGGGAAGCTCCGGAGCGGGGGTGATCGCCTCGCCGATGCCGCGGGCAACAAGCGGTTGGCCTTCGAGGCACATCGGCACGTCGGCACCAAGCTTGAGCGCCAAGGTCGCGAGAGAAACTGGCTCGATCCGGGCGTGCCAAAGATCGAGCAATCCCCTCAGTGTTGCAGCCGCGTCGGCGGACCCGCCACCGATTCCCGACGCAATGGGCAGGTTCTTTTCGAGATGTATGTGCACCGGGGCGGCGTCGACGCCCTCCAAGGCGAGCGCCTGGCGCAGCAGATCCCGCGCCTTGAGCACGAGATTGCCGTCTTGGTCGTTGCCCGTCGTCGAGAGTTCGGCGGCAAATGGCCCGGAGAGGGTGAACCGGTCCTCGTTTGACGGCGCGAGGCCGATCCGGTCTCCCTGATCGGCAAAGGTAACGAGACTTTCGAGGAAATGGTGGCCGTCGGCCCGTTGGCCGACGACATGCAGCGCCAGATTGATCTTGGCGGGCGCCGCCCGTGTCAGCGCGAAGCCCGCGATCTCGCCTTCAGGCATGGTGGTGTCAGGACTTCTTGTCCGGCGCAGGCGCCTCCGGGGTGACCTTCTTCGGCGCGGTCTCCTTGGCGTCGGCGGAGGCCGGAACCTCTTCCTTCAGCGCCGGCAAGCCGTTTTCGATCTTGGCCTTGATCTTCGGGATCTCGGCTTCCTCGGGCTTCAGCTCAAGCGTCTGCGTCCATTGGAACACGGCTTCCAGCTTGCGGCCGACGCGCCAGTAGGCATCGCCGAGATGGTCGTTGATGGTCGGATCGCCGGCCATCAGTTCGGCAGCCTTTTCAAGCTCGACCACCGCATCGTCAAAGCGGTTCATGCGGAAGTAGGCCCAGCCGAGCGAATCGACGATGTATCCGTCGTCCGGCTTCAGCTCGACCGCCTTGCGGATCATGTCGAGCCCTTCTTCCAGGTTGATGTTCATGTCGACCCAGGAATAGCCGAGATAGTTCAGCACCTGCGGCTGATCCGGGTTGAGCTCGAGAGCCTTGCGGAAGCTCGGCTCAGCCTTGTCCCACAGCTTCTGACGCTCGTAGGCAATGCCGCGCTGGAAGAACACTGTCCAGTCACTGCGCTTAGGCACGGGTCCGATCTGGTCGACTGCCCGGTCGTAAAGCTCGCCCATCTCCTTGTAATCCTTGGCATCGGAAAGCACGCTGCCATAGGCGAGATAGTTGCGGATGTTCTTCGGATCGACGTCGATCAGCGCCTTCAGGTGCTTCTTGGCTTCATCCACCTTGCCGATGCCTGCAAGGCTGAGGCCAAGCTGCAGCTCGGAAAGCCTGCGCATCGGCGAGGCTTCGGGCACGCTCTGGTAAAGCTCGATTGCTTCCTTCGGCTTCTTCAGGTTTTCGGCGATGCCGGCCAGCATCACCAGGATGTCGGCACTATCCGGGTCGAGACGACGGGCCGTCTGGAGATAGAGCGAGACGATGTCTTCGGCGCCATCACGGTTGAGCGCACCGCCGATGGAAAAGAGCACGGCCGCCGCCCCCTGAGATGCGTTCTTGACCTGCTGTTCCTGGGGTATGCCGGTCTCGATGTTCTTCCTGAGCGCCTCGAGCGGCGTGTAGTTGTTGACCATGTTCTCGCCGACGGCGATCGTGTCCAGGGCCTTCTGCTTGTTGCCTTCGCGCGCCTCGAAGCGTGCCAGGGCCTCGACCGCACGCATGAACGTGTCGGGCGCAGCGCTGCCGCCTTCGCGATCGAGGATCGCGTCGTTGAGCTTGGCGCGTGCGGTGGCCTTGTCGCCGGAAGCGATGGCAATAGCGCCGGCGTGGTAGTTCTTGAACACGCGGAACCACTCCGGCCCTTCAAGGCCGTTGACCTGAGCCAACGCTTCCTTGGGCTTGCCCTGGCCGAATTTGGCCCAAGCGGAAAGCAGGCCGTTCATCAGCCGGTCGAGATCGTTCGGGCCTTCATAGTTGAGAAGCTTCTGCGCGTTGCGGTACTCACGCTTGCGGATCGCCTCGATCGCCCGGATCACGGTGGTGATGCGCTCGACGGCCGGATCGGACTTCAACTGCTCGGCGATCTTGGCGCCGTCGTCGAACTTGCCGGCCATCAGCAGCGTGATCATCAGCCGCTGCTTGACCTCGTTGTTGTTGGGCTCGAACTGCAGGGCGATGCGGTAAAGTTCGTTGGCCGCGGCAAAGTCACGATCCGTGTCGGCCGTGCGGGCAGCGAGAAACGCGCCGGCAAAGGTGTTGACGGTCGTGATGTCGAAAGGCTCGGTCTCCTCGACGGCGGCCTTTTCCTCGGCGAAAGCCTGGTAGCTGCCGCCAACCGTGGCAAGAGCCATCAGTGCGGCGCCGCTGAGGAGGCGCAGGATCGTCTTTTGCCGCATGTCAAACCTTTCATTGCCGATCTCTCGGCCTTGCGCACGACTGAGGGTTGTTTTGGAATCAGCCACGTGTTGCCCGGCACAACTCTTGAGGAACAGAATGGCTTTTTTGGCGCAATGCGGCAAGAAATTCCTCTTGAATGTCCCGGTTCGGCCGAAGGTCGCCTCAGCTGACCCGGTCGATGCAGAAGTCGATGACCTCGACCAGCGCCGATTTCCACGGCGAAACCGGCAGCGGTGCGAGAGCATCGCGCGCGATCGTGCCGTAGTGCTGGGCGCGGGCGATGGTATCGCTCAAGCCGCCATAGCGCTTGATCAGGCCGAGCGCCTTTTCGAGGTTCGCATCGCTGCTGTCGCCACCTTCGATCGCCTCACGCCAGAAGGCGCGATCCTCCGGCGTGCCGCGACGATAGGACAGGATCACCGGCAGGGTGATCTTGCCCTCGCGGAAATCGTCGCCGACATTCTTGCCCAGCTCGCTGGCCGAGCCGCCATAGTCGAGCACGTCATCGACGAGCTGGAAGGCAAGGCCCAGGTTCATGCCGTAGGATTTCAGCGCATTGCGGTCGGATTTGCTGGTCTGGGCGACGATCGGCCCGACTTCGGCGGCCGCTGCAAAGAGCGCTGCCGTCTTGGCGCGGATGACCTGGAGATAGTCGTCTTCGGTCGTCTCCATGTTCTTGGCGACGGAAAGCTGCAGCACTTCGCCCTCGGCGATCACCGAGGCTGCGGTCGAAAGCACGTCGAGCGCATCGAGCGAGCCGACATCGACCATCATGCGGAAGGCCTGGCCGAGCAGGAAGTCGCCGACAAGCACGCTTGCCTGGTTGCCCCAGATCGTGCGGGCGGTGGACTTGCCGCGGCGCAGATCGCTTTCATCCACGACATCGTCATGCAGCAGCGTTGCCGTGTGCATGAACTCGACGCTGGTGGCGAGCTTGACGTGAGCGTCGCCCTCGTAGCCGAACATTGCGGCGGAGGCGAGCGTCAACATCGGGCGCAGGCGCTTGCCACCCGACGAGATCAGGTGGTTGGCAACCTCGGGAATCATCTGGACGTCGGAGCCGGCCCTCGACAGGATGAGCTGGTTGACGCGTTCCATGTCGGCAGACGTCAGATCAACGAGCGGCTTGACGGACGCCTGTTTGTTTTTGCTGTCTTCCAGCGGTATCACTACGCCCAACACCGGGACTCCTGTTTTCATTGTCGCTTTCGACAATAGGAAGGGGGGCCACGTGCGGCAAGAGGCGAATTGTCCCGCTTGCTGAAATAGGACAGGAAAAACCGCTGGATGAAGGAATTGATCCGCACCAACGACGTCGTTCTGCTCTCTTTTGCCGAGAGCCTGATGAAGGACGCCGGTATTAACAGCCTGATCGCTGATCAGGGCATGAGCATTCTGGAGGGATCGCTGGGTCTGCTGCCGCGCCGTTTCCTCGTGCCGGACGATGATGCCGATGCCGCGCGCCGCATCCTCGTCGAAGCGGGGTTGGAAGCGGAGTTGCGGACATGATCGCCGGCTCGTTGGCCCCGGTGGGTGACGATCGGCCATGAGCGAAGAACCCGTTGCGCTTGTCGGGGCCGAGACGGTCGACGCGTTCCACCGCGGCAGGTTCCATGTCGTGCAGCCGCTGGGGCAGGGTCATCGTTCCGGTATGGATGCCATGATGCTCGCCTCGCTGGTCGCTGCCGATCGCGCCTGCCGTGTCGCCGATCTTGGCGCCGGAGCGGGGGCTGCCGGCATGGCGGTCGCCTCGCGGCTGGATCTGGCCGAGGTGGTGCTGGTCGAGCGCTCGCCGACCATGGCGGCATTCGCGCGCCGAAGCCTCGCGCTTCCGGAAAACGGCCGTTTCGCCGAGCGGGTTTCGGTGATCGAGGCCGACGTTTCGCTTGCCGGGCGCGCGCGCCGGGCCGCCGGTCTGCCCGATGATGTCTTCGATCACGTGATCATGAACCCGCCATTCAACGATGCGTCCGACCGGCGCACGCCTGACAGCCTGAAGGCCGAGGCGCACGCGATGAGCGATGACCTCTTCGAGATCTGGATCAAGACGGCGGGCGCGATCATGAAGCCGGGCGGGCAATTGTCGCTGATCGCCCGGCCGGAATCGATCGCCGATATCATCGCCGCCTGCGGTCGTCGTTTCGGCGGCATCGAGATAACACCGCTGCATCCGCGCATTGGGGAAAACGCCGTGCGCATCCTCGTCACTGCGATCAAGCAGAGCCGCAAGCGGCTGGTGCTGCGGGCGCCGCTAATCGTGCACGAGGAGGGCACGCATCGCTTTTCCAGGGATGTCGACGACCTCAACAATGGGCGCGCTGCCTATCGGCGCCGTTGATTTACCGTATGCGGCATTGCGTTTGGGCGACCAGTGCATACATGCAGGAACAAGAGTTCGTATTGCAGGAGTTGACATGGCCGGGTTCTTCAAAAGGCTGATGCCGAAGCGTTTTCGGCGGGATGGCATTGCGATCCCGGTCGTGCGGCTTCACGGCGCCATCATGGCCGGCGGCGGACAGTTTCGCCCGGCGCTCAATATTGCTTCTGCCGCGCCGCTGCTGGAGAAGGCTTTCGCCGTAAAGGAAGCGCCGGCCGTTGCGATTTCGATCAACTCGCCCGGCGGCTCACCTGTGCAGTCGCGGCTGATCTACCAGCGCATCCGTGATCTGGCGCAGGAAAAGAAGAAGCGCGTGCTCATCTTCGTCGAGGACGTGGCCGCATCCGGCGGTTACATGATCGCGCTTGCCGGCGACGAGATCATCGCCGACCCGACGTCGATCGTCGGCTCCATCGGTGTCGTTTCCGGCGGTTTCGGTTTCCCGGAACTGTTGAAGAAGATCGGCGTCGAGCGGCGTGTCTATACCGCCGGCGAGAACAAGGTCATGCTCGACCCGTTCCAGCCGGAAAAGGAACGCGACATCGAGTTCCTGAAAAGCCTTCAGCTCGATATCCACGACACTTTCATCCAGATGGTGAAGGCCCGCCGCGGGCAATTGCTGGCCGACCACCCCGATGTCTTTTCCGGTCTGTTCTGGACCGGTCGGCGCGGACTGGAACTCGGCCTGATCGACGGCCTTGGCGACCTGCGCGGCGAAGTGAAGAAGCGTTATGGCGAGAAGGCGCGGCTCGAACTGATCCAGCCGGCGCGCAGTCTTTTCGGGCGCCGCCAGACGGGTGCGTCGATTGCCGGCGATATCGCCGCGCCGATCGCGGCCTCTGCGATGGCGGGTCTTGCCGAAGCAGTAGAGGAAAGGGCATTGTGGGCGCGTTTCGGGCTTTGAGCCGCGACCGGCCTATAGCGCCGCGCGTCTTGCTTTAGACGCGCAATGGTCGCTGTAGCACTTTGAATGGCTGGGAGGAAAAATGCCGCAGCTTATCCTGCTCCTGATCGCAGGTTTCGTTCTATGGATCGGCTACCGCAAATTCATTGCGGATGCCCAGAAACTGACGCGTCAGCGCGATCAAACGCGCCGCGAGCAGCAGACGGGCGCGAGCGGAACCCTCGTCAAGGATCCCGAGACCGGCGAATACCGGCTGAAGCGCGAAGACGACTGAGATTTTTCGCGCACTTTTGCGTGCACGCAGGTCGCCTTGGGCGCTTGACCCCTGCCGCCCGGCGTGGCACCTGTCCGGCTCTCATTTCGTGAAGAATTCGGACGTTCCCCATGACCACCGCCTCGCTGCCCGACCACATGAACCCCAAGCGCTCGTTCCAGGCCCTGATCCTGACGCTGCACAACTATTGGGCCGACAAGGGTTGCGCGGTGCTGCAGCCCTACGACATGGAAGTGGGCGCGGGTACGTTCCATCCGGCAACGACGCTGCGTGCGCTCGGCCCTCGTCCGTGGCGCGCGGCCTATGTCCAGCCCTCGCGTCGCCCGACTGACGGTCGCTACGGCGAGAACCCGAACCGTCTTCAGCACTACTATCAATATCAGGTGATCCTGAAGCCGAACCCGTCCAACCTGCAGGAGCTTTATCTCGGCTCGCTGGAGGCGATCGGCCTCGACCCGTTGCTGCACGACATCCGCTTTGTCGAGGACGATTGGGAAAGCCCGACGCTGGGCGCCTGGGGCCTCGGCTGGGAATGCTGGTGCGACGGCATGGAGGTGTCGCAGTTCACCTATTTCCAGCAGGTCTGCGGCATCGAATGCTCGCCGGTTTCCGGTGAACTGACTTATGGTCTCGAGCGTCTGGCGATGTACGTCCAGGGCGTCGACAATGTCTACGACCTGAATTTCAACGGCCGCGAAGGCGACGAGAAGATCAGCTACGGCGACGTGTTCCTGCAGGCGGAACAGGAGTATTCGCGCTTCAATTTCGAGTACGCCAACACTGCCATGCTGCACCAGCACTTCATCGATGCGGAAACGGAGTGCCAGGCGCTTCTGGCAGCCGGCGCCCCGGGCGACGGTGCCAACACCCACCTGCACAAGTGCGTCTTCCCGGCCTATGACCAGTGCATCAAGGCGAGCCACGTCTTCAACCTGCTCGACGCGCGCGGGGTGATTTCGGTGACGGAGCGCCAGAGCTACATTCTGCGTGTGCGCACGTTGGCCAAGGCCTGTGGCGAGGCGTTCCTCCTGACCGACGCCGGCGGCGCCAACCTCAACCGGGACGCTGCTTGACTACAGCGCCAGCCAGCCTCATCGTTCATATCAACGGCTGGCCGGGCACCGGAAAGCTGACCATAGCGCGCCATCTCGCCGAGCACGTCGGCGCGAGGCTTGCCGACAATCACACGCTGATCAATCCTGCCGAGGCACTGTTTGCCAGGGGCACGCCGCTCTATCGCTCGCTGCGGGCAACGATCAGAACTGCCGTGCTCGATCACGTGCGCCGGGCCGATGCCGGCCAAAACTTTCTCTTCACCGATGCGCTGTCGGACGACGAATTCGACAGCCGCGCATTCGACGACTATGCGAGACTTGCCTGCGATCGCGGCGCCCGTTTCGTTGCCGTCGTTCTCGATTGTTCGATGGAGGAAAACCTGAAGCGTTTGACGCGGGCGGGTCGCTCAAGGGCCCACAAGCTGACCGATCCGCAGGTGTTGATCGATCTGAGAAGCCGGCACGTTCTGCTGAAGGGAAAATGCGATCAGTTGATCGAGTTCGACGTCACCGATCTTGGCGCCGACGAAGCGGCGAGCGTGCTTGCGGAGCGGATTTTGCAGCATTCGATCTCATGCGACCTCACCGGCCTTGATGCTGTTCTTGCAGAACGGCTTCTGGGTCGGATAGGCCTCGGTGTAGAGTTGGCCGGAATAGGTTTGAAGCGCCCTGCGAACGCCTGACGGTTTCTCGGAAGAACCAACGTTCGCATAGGCAACGAAGAGCGCCAGGAAGGCGATCACGTTGGTGAGGGTTGCGAGCGTTTTCATGGTCTTCACTTCATATCCGGGGTTGTACGATGGGCCGACTATCGCCGATCGTCCGGTTCCTCGCCGTTCCCGATGGAACAGGAATCGAAGTCTTTTGGCTCAGGGATGTGCCGAGGTGGTGAACAGTGTGTTCAGCGCTTTGGAGTGGCATTTGGGGAGGTGGGCGTTTCTCCACCCGGATGCTTAAGAAAGGTCTTTGAAGCTGGAGAGCCGGTGTTGCAGCGCCGCGCGTCAGGCATGACGCGCCAAGGACGCTGTAACACTCTAAACTTGCTGCATAATTTTGCCTCCAAATCGATTCCGATTTAAGGAATTATGCAGTAATCTCTGCCGAGCTTTTTTGGAGGGTATCCCATGATTGGTCTGGCCATCGGCGTCGTCGTGATCCTGTATCTGGTTTTCGTCTATAACGGCCTCGTCAAGGCACGGCAGATCGCCGAGGAAGCCTGGTCGGGCATCGACGTCCAGCTGAAGCGGCGCGCCGACCTCATCCCCAACCTGATCGAGACCGTGAAGGGCTACGCCGCGCACGAGAAGTCGACGCTTGAGGAGGTCATCGCGATGCGCAACCGCGCCCAGGCGGTGCCATCAGGCGATGTCGAGGGGCGGGCGGCGGCCGAAGGCGCCCTGTCGCAGGCGCTTGGCAAACTCTTTGCCCTTGCCGAAGCCTATCCGGATCTGAAAGCCAACGAGAACTTCGCCGAGCTGCAGCGCTCGCTGGAGACGATCGAAGGCGAAATCCAGATGTCGCGCCGCTACTACAACGGTGCGGCGCGCGACCTCAACGTCAAGGTCGAGAGCTTCCCGTCGAACCTCATCGCCAATGCTTTCCGCTTCGTGAAGGCCGGCTATTTCGAGATCGCCAACGAGGCGGACCGTGCGGTGCCGCAAGTTAAATTCTGATCGGGACGTTACCCGAGACCTCAACCAGATGATATGAGACCTGCCGAAGCCGAGCGCGCGGCGTTATTTGCATCAAGAGACCTAAGCATGAGTGACACCGTGAAGAAGCTGACCATCCTGCCGACCGACCATCCCTTGCGCGGTCACGTCCGCCCACCGGGTTCGAAGTCGATCACCAACCGGGCGCTGCTTCTTGCGGGTCTTGCCAAGGGCACGAGCCGGCTGACCGGCGCGCTGAAGAGCGACGACACGCGCTATATGGCCGATGCGCTGCGGGCGATGGGCGTCCAAGTCGATGAGCCTGATGACACCACATTCGTCGTCACCGGAAACGGTCGGCTGGCATCGCCGTCGGCACCGCTGTTCCTCGGCAATGCGGGAACCGCGACACGCTTCCTGACGGCGGCTGCCGCTCTCGTCGACGGCCCGGTGGTCGTCGATGGCGACCAGCACATGCGCAAGCGTCCGATTAAGCCGCTTGTCGACGCGCTCCGTAAGCTCGGCGTCGAGGTGGCGTCGGAAACCGGCTGCCCGCCGGTCACCGTCAAAGGCAAGGGCGGCTTCCCCGCCGGCCGTATCGAAATCGATGCCGGCCTTTCGAGCCAATACGTCTCGGCGCTGCTGATGGCTGCCCCCGGCGCCAAGGGCCCTGTCCGCATCGAGCTTGCCGGCGACGAAATCGGCGCGCGTGGCTACATCGATCTGACCGTTGCGGCGATGCGCGCCTTCGGCGCCGAGGTCGAGCAATTGAGCCCATCCGTCTGGCAGGTTGCGCCGACGGGCTATCGCGCTGCCGATTTCGCCATCGAACCGGATGCATCCGCTGCGACCTATCTCTGGGCCGCCGAAGTGTTGACCGGAGGCGCCATCGATATCGGCGTGCCCGCATCGGTGTTTTCGCAACCCGATGCGCGCGCCCACGACGTCATCTCAAAATTCCCGCATCTTCCGGCCGTCATCGACGGCTCGCAGATGCAGGACGCGATCCCGACGATCGCGGTTCTTGCCGCCTTCAACGAGACGCCGGTGCGCTTCGTCGGGCTTGCCAATCTGCGCGTGAAGGAATGCGACCGCGTCCGCGCTTTGTCGCTGGGCCTGACCGCCATCCGCCCGGGACTGGCGCACGAGGAGGGCGACGATCTCATCGTCTCCTCCGATCCCGGCCTTGCCGGCCAAACGTTGCCGGCCTCCATCGACACGTTTGCCGATCACCGCATCGCCATGAGCTTTGCCCTTGCCGGGCTGAAGATCCACGGCATTGCCATCGAGGACCCCGGCTGCGTCGCCAAGACCTATCCGGCCTATTGGGATGCGCTGGCATCGCTCGGCGTCGCCTACACAGGCGATCGTCCGTGATATTGCGCGGGAATAAACTGCTCCTCGATATCGATCGAAAGGTCTGAGACCGTATGGCCCGTTTCGTCGCCCTGCTTGGCATGTTGTTCCTCCTGCTGGCGACGGCGGGTGCCGGGCGGGCGGACGAAGTGTTTTCCTCCTATCATTCGGTGATCGATGTCGCCAAGGACGGCACGCTGACGGTTACCGAGACCATCACGGCCAATGCCGAGGGCAACCAGATCCGGCGGGGAATCTTTCGTGACCTGCCGTTGACCTTCACCGACGCCAAGGGTCGTCGCAGCAAGGTGGATTTCAAGCTGCTTTCGGTCGAGCGCGATGGAGAAGAGGAACCCTACCGTACCGAATCTATCTCGGGCGGCATCCGCATCTACACCGGCTCGGCGGAGGTGTTTCTGCCGCACGGAGAGCATACGTTTCAGTTCACCTACGAGACGAGCCGGCAGATCCGCTTCTTCGAGGATCACGACGAACTCTATTGGAACGTGACCGGTACCGAATGGGCGTTCCCGATCGATGAGGCGAGTGCCACCGTCAATCTGCCGGAAGGTGTGCGACCCGAGGCGCTCGATGTTTTCACCGGTGGCTACGGCGCGACCGGCAAGGACGCGCGGGCATCCGAGGAGGGCAGCGAGATTTTCTTTGCGACCACCCGGCGGCTGGGGCCGAAGGAGGGGTTGACGATCGCGGTCAAGATGCCGAAAGGCAGCATCGCACAGCCTTCCTCCAGCCAGGAAAACGCCTGGTGGATGCGCGATCATATGGCGCTTCTGATCGCCGCAGCGGGTCTTGTGGTGGTGGCCCTCTACTATGGCCGCGCCTGGCTGAAGGTGGGGCGAGACCCGGCACGCGGCGTCATGGTGCCGCGTTGGGATGCGCCCGAAGGCATTTCTCCGGCGCTGGTCAACTACATCGACAACAGGGGCTTTTCGGGTGAGGGCTGGACCGCGCTGTCGGCTTCCGCGCTGAGCCTTGCGGTCAAGGGCCATGTCGTCCTTGAGGACCTGAAGAGCGCCATCGTCATTGCCGCAACCGGCAAGGGCGGCAGTGAAAAGCTGCCGACCGGCGAGGCGAGCCTGATGAAGGCCGTCAATGCTGCCGGCGGCAAGCTGAAGATCGATCGGGCCAACGGCACGAAGGTGCAGGCAACGGGTACCGATTTTCGCAATGCCATGGAGCGCGAGCACCGCGGCAAATATTATCTTGAAAACACCGGCTACATCATTGCCGGCGTGCTGCTCTCGGTTCTGGCAATCGCTGCGGTGTTTGTGTTCGGCGATCTGAGCGAGGACAGCATCCCGCTGGTGATCGTGCCGGTCTTCATCGCCTTCGTCATTTCGATCCTCGCCGTTTCCTTCGGCAAATCCCTGCGGCGCGAAAAGAGCCTGATGAGCCGCATCATGTCGATCGTGGTGATTGCCTTCATCGGCTTCGTCGCCTTCACCATCTTTTCGAGCATTCTGGCGGTGGTTTTCTATTCCGCCGCGGAGACGGACGAGTTGCCGCTTCTGTTTGCAATCGGCGGCATCGTGCTCGTCAACGTGTTGTTCTTCTTCCTGATGGGCGCGCCGACCCCGCTCGGCACGCGGATGATGGACGGCATCGACGGCCTCCGGCAATACATGACGCTTGCCGAGAAGGACCGGATGAACATGCAAGGGGCACCCGAAATGTCGCCCCGGCATTTCGAGACGCTGCTGCCCTATGCCGTTGCCCTCGGGGTCGAAAAGCCCTGGACGCAAACCTTCGATCGCTGGCTGCTGGCCGCTGCCGCAGGGGCTGCTGCGGCGGCGGCCTACCAGCCCGCCTGGTACCATGGCGACGGTTTCGGCTCGACCTCTTTCGGCGATCGCATCGGCGGCTTTGCGGGCTCTATGGCCGACACCATGACCGCGTCCTTGCCGCCCCCGCCGAAATCCTCGTCGTCAAGCTTTTCCACCGGCGGCGGCTTTTCCGGTGGCGGCGGCGGCGGCGGTGGCGGCGGTGGCTGGTAATCTCGCCACGAGCCTCCTTGCTGCGGGTCAAATTCATCGTCGGGCTTGGTGACATTTTCACCAGAGCTTGCTAAGTCGGCGGCAACCGTCCGGAACAGAAAAAGTCATCTCCCATGCCCGATCTTCTTATCGAACTCCGCTCCGAGGAAATTCCTGCCCGCCTGCAGCGCAAGGCGGCCGGCGACCTCAAGAAGCTCTTGACCGACGCACTGGTCGAAGCGGGTTTGACCTATGAGGGTGCGCGCGAATACTGGACCCCGCGCCGGCTGACGCTCGATATCCGCGGCCTCAACGCCCGTTCCGCCGATGTGCGCGAGGACCGCAAGGGCCCGCGCACCGACGCCAACGAAAAGGCGATCGAGGGCTTCCTGCGTGGCGCCGGCCTGTCTTCGATCAGCGAGGCGCATGTCCATAACGATCCGAAGAAGGGTGATTTCTACGTCGCCCACATCGTCAAGCCGGGCCGTCCTGCCGAAGAGATCGTCGCCGAGGCGATGCCGGACATTATCCGCAACTTTCCCTGGCCAAAGCCGATGCGCTCCGGTGCCGCCTCGGCCAGGCCGGGCGCCCTTCGCTGGGTGCGTCCGCTACAGTCGATCGTCTGCACCTTCGGCTCGGAAACCGACGAAACCCATGTGATCCCGTTCGAGGTCGACGGCATCGTCGCCTCCAACATCACCTATGGCCATCGTTTTCACGCGCCTGAAGCGATCACCGTGCGCCGCTTTGCCGACTATGCCGAGAAGCTGGAGCGGGCGAAGGTCGTGCTCGACGGCGAGCGCCGCAAGCAAATGATCCTCGCCGACGCCCATAACGTCGCCTTCGCCAACGGGCTTGAACTCGTCGAGGACGAAGGTCTGCTCGAGGAGGTTTCCGGCCTCGTCGAATGGCCGCAGGTGCTGATGGGACGTTTTGAGGAGAGCTATCTCGAAATCCCCTCGGAAATCATTCGCCTGACGATCAAGACCAACCAGAAGTGCTTCGTAACCCGCGCGCCGGGCGCAGACACGCTCTCCAACAAGTTCATCCTCGTCTCCAACATCGAGGCGAAGGACGGCGGCAAGGAGATCGTGCACGGCAACGGCAAGGTCGTGCGCGCCCGCCTGTCGGACGCCGCCCATTTCTGGCATCGCGACCAGGGCAACCTGCCGGATCTCGAGACCTTGAAGCCGTCGGCCGAAAAGTTCGGCCTCGATCTCATGAAGCCGCTCGACCAGCGCATGGCGAAACTCGATGCGCTGAACGTGACCTTCCATGCCAAGCTCGGCACGCAGGGCGAACGCGTCGCCCGCATCCGCGCGCTGGCCGCAGAGCTTGCCAAGGTGACCGGAGCTGACGCCGGACTGGTCGACCGTGCCGTGGTGCTGGCGAAGGCCGATCTGCGCACCGAAGCCGTCGGCGAGTTCCCCGAACTCCAGGGCATCATGGGCCGCAAATATGCGCTGCTGCAGGGCGAAGACGCCTCTGTTGCCACGGCGATCGAAGATCACTGGAAGCCGAACGGCCCCTCGGACCGTGCGCCGACTGATGCGGTCGCCGTGACCGTGGCGCTTGCCGATAAGCTCGACACGCTTGTCGGCTTCTGGGCAATCGACGAAAAGCCGACCGGCTCCAAGGATCCCTATGCCCTGCGTCGCGCAGCACTCGGCGTGATCCGCCTTATCCTCGAAGGCAAGGCCCGCCTGCCGCTCGTGCCGTTCCTCGAGATCGCGCTGACCGCTCTCAGGGCGCAGAAGCCGGCACTGACGGGCGACGTGTCGGCGGACCTGCTGTCCTTCTTCCATGATCGTCTCAAGGTTTATCTGCGCGATCTCGGCGCCCGCCACGACCTGATCGATGCGGTGTTGACGCCGGATGCGGATGATCTCCTGATGATCGCGCGCCGTGTCGAGGCGCTGACCGCATTCATCACCGACGAGGAGGGCAAGAACCTGCTCGCGGGCACCAAGCGTGCAACGCAGATCCTGGCCGCCGAAGAGAAGAAGGGCACTGCCGTCGCCGACGCAGTTGATGCCGGCCTCTTCCGTCTCGATGCCGAAAAGGCACTGCATTCCGCAGTTGAGCTCGGCTCCGGCGAGGCGCGCGATGCGATCGAGAGGGAAGACTTCCGCTCCGCCATGCAGGCCTTGTCGAAGTTGCGCGAGCCGGTCGACCGGTTCTTCAACGATGTTCTCGTCAACGACGATGACGTGTCGATCCGCGCAAACCGGCTGGCACTGCTCGGTCTGATCCGCTCGGCGACCGGCACGGTTGCCGACTTCTCCAAGATTGCGGGATAACGGGGAGGGGCGCATGACGGCGAAGATCCTCGTCAGCGCCTGTCTCATGGGCCACGCGGTGCGCTACGATGGCGCGTCGAAGCCGCTTCTCCACCCGGCCATAGACCGTTGGCGCGAAGAGGGCAGGCTTGTCACCATCTGTCCCGAGATGTCGGCCGGTATGCCGGTGCCGCGCCCGCCGGCCGAAATCGCGTCGGGAAAATCGGGCAGGGATGTGCTCGACGGTGACGCGGCGGTGGTCGAGAACACTGGCCGCGACGTGACCGGCGAGTTTCTTACCGCCGCGGAAAATGCGCTATCGCTCGCGCGTGAAACAGACTGTCGTTTCGCGCTGTTGATCGACGGCAGCCCGTCCTGCGGATCGGGTTTCGTCTATGACGGAACGTTCTCCGGCGCCCGCCACGCAGGACAAGGGGTGACGGCCGCATTGCTCGCAAGGAACGGTATCGAGGTCTATTCCGACCGGGAGATCGAAGCGTTGATGGAACGGGTTGATGGGGTGCGCGACCCCGATGGAAAGCCCGAATAAAAAGATTGCGCCCCTGCTTCTCTCAGGGACGCAATCTCTCGCTTCTTCAGCGAATCGCCCGTCAGCCTTTGAATGCAGGGGGCGGCTGACTGGGGCAGGGAACTTTCCCGTTCAGACCTTCAGTTTAACCGAAGTTCGAGGCCGGTCGGATCAAATTGCCGTGAGGTTTCGCCGGTCGCCGCTGCCGCGACGGCAGGTGCCGCCTGTGTCATGGTGTGAACCGCGGCAGTCTTGGCAGTCTCGTCGATCGTGGATGCGACCACGCCAAGATCGCTCGCATCTGCGAGGTCGCCGAGGGCCGCGGCTGTCGCCATATCAGCCTGCGCGGTTTCACCGGATGCCGCCTTGAGCAGATCCTCGGATGGCTTGCTGACGAAAACAACGGGTGAACCGCCGAGCCAGGCCTCGGTGCGCACCAGCTTCATCTCGCCATTGATTTTCTTGAGTTCGACCTTGGCGCTGCCCTTGTCGATTTCGGGCACCACATAGGTGACCTTCTTCCTGTTTTGCAGGGGAGGGCACTGCGGGCAAGTCACCGCCGCCACGCTGGAGTTGACCGCTTGGCCGGAAACGATGGTGTCGATCGACGATGCCCAGGCGCTGCCGGCTGCAAGCGCAACGGCGGTGGTGATCAGCAACAGGCGCATCGGTCTTCTCTCCGAGTTTGTTCTCGGCGAGAATATGCGTTCTGTCTTACTTTCCCGTCAGGAGAATTGGTAAAAATTGAATGATCCGGCGTATTTGCCGATGACGGTCAGGCCTTCTCGCGGGCAACCGCCCGCCAGCCGATATCGTGGCGATAAAAGCCATTGTCCCAGGAAACGCCGTTGACGGCGGCGTAGGCGAGGTCCTTGGCAGCGCTCGCGTTTTCACCGATCGCCGTAACGTTAAGTACCCGCCCACCCGTTGCGACCAGGCTGCCGTCCTTCATCGCCGTGCCGGCATGAAACACCTTGGTCTGCGTCGAGGCTGCAGGCAGCGCCTCGATGGGCGTGTTCTTGTCATAGCTGCCCGGATAGCCCTTTGAAGCCATGACCACGGTCAGTGCCGTCTCGTCGCGCCATTCGGCTTCCATGCCTGCGAGCGTGCCCGTTGCCGCGGCATAGAGCAGCGGCAGCAGGTCGCTCTTCATGCGCATCATCAGCACCTGGCATTCCGGGTCGCCGAAACGCACATTATATTCGATCAGCTCCGGTCCCTTGGCGGTGATCATCAGCCCGGCGAAGAACACGCCGGAAAAGGGATACCCGCTTTCGGACATGCCGCGCATGGTCGGCTCGATGATCTCCTTCATCGTGCGTTCGATCATCTCGGATGTCATCACAGGCGCGGGCGAGTAGGCGCCCATACCGCCGGTGTTCGGGCCGGTGTCGCCGTCTCCGACACGCTTGTGATCCTGCGCCGAGGCGAGCGCCAGGGCGGTCTTGCCGTCGCTCAGGCAGAAGAAGCTTGCCTCCTCGCCGTCGAGAAAGGCTTCGACCACCACTTCCGCGCCGGCCGCGCCGAAGGCGCCGTCGAAACAGTCATCGATTGCATCGAGCGCTTCGTCGAGTTCCATGGCAACGGTCACGCCTTTGCCTGCGGCAAGGCCGTCGGCCTTGATGACGATCGGCGCGCCCTGGTCGCGCACATAGGCCTTGGCGGCTTCGGCGTCGGTGAAGCGGCCATAGGCGCCGGTCGGGATATCGTATCGGGCGCAGAGGTCCTTGGTAAAACCCTTGGATCCTTCAAGCTGGGCCGCAGCAGCGGAAGGGCCGAAAACCGCGATGCCGGCGGCGCGCAGCACATCTGCGAGACCGGCCACAAGTGGACCTTCAGGTCCGACGACGACGAAGTCGATCGCCTCTTCCAGGCAGAAGTCAGCGACTGAAACATGATTGTCGGTGTCGAGCGCGACGAGGGTCGCTTCCTCGGCAATACCGGGATTGCCGGGCGCAGCGTAGAGCTTGGTCAGTTTCGGCGACTGCGCGATTTTCCATGCCAGTGCATGTTCGCGTCCACCCGATCCGATCAGAAGAACCTTCATTGCCTGCTCCCGACATGCTGTGAAATTGTTGCGTTGCGGTTAAGGCGAGGCGGCTGTCAGGTCAAGGGGTCAGGGGGGGATGGCGCACGATTCCCGTGGCAAAGCAACGACCGGAGGCGCCGCATGATGAAACGCGCGAATGTGCGTTCAGGCGATCGCCTGCTGGTTCTTGCGATCATCCTTTTCGTTGCCGTAGCGGGCCGTGCGCGTCAGCGCCCAGATTCCGAGATCTTCGAGCGGCAGCGGTTTGCTGATGAGGTAACCCTGGAACAGGTCGCAGCCTGCAGCCGTCAGCATCGAGAGTTTCTCCGGCGTATCGACGCCTTCGCCGACCACGGCCACATCCTTGGCGTGGCAGAGCGCGATCAACGCCCTTAGAACCGGCAGCGATTGTGATGCGGTCAGGTTCGAGACGAGCGCCCGGTCGAGTTTGATCGTATCGGCGGTGTATTCGATGATCTGCTGGACGGAGGTGTATCCGGCTCCGAAATCGTCGATCGACAGGCGGAAGCCCTTCTGGCGGAGCTCGTCGATGTTGCGGCGAAGCTGGTCGCTGAACTTCACCGCGAATGTCTCGGTGAGCTCGATCTCGATCGATTGCGGCTGCAGCCCATGGCGGTTGAGGCAATCGGAGAAATAGTCGGCAATCGCCTTCGAATGCAGTTCGGCAGAGGAAATATTGATCGCCAGGATCGTATCGGGACCGAACAGCGCCTTCAGCTGCCGGCAGTCGGACATCGCCTGGTTGATTACCCACCAGTCGATCTTGGTGAAGAGGCCGGAGCTTTCGGCGATCGGCACGAACTCGTCGGGCGTCACGTTGCCAAGCACTGGCGAATACCAGCGCAAGAGCGCTTCGCAGCCGGTCACACGCCCATCGGTATTGACGATCGGCATGTAGACCAGATGGAATTGTTCGTCGGGATCGAGTGAGCGCAACTCGTCCTGGATCTGGCGCAGGCGCGTGCGCTTGTCGTGAAGGGCGCGCGAGAACCTTGACGAGCGGTTCTTGCCGCTGGTCTTTGCCTGATACATCGCGGCATCCGCATTCGAGATCAGCTCGGCGAGATTGGTCGCATCATCGGGGCAGATGGCAGCGCCGATGCTGGCTGTGACCGGATAACTCTTGCCCGAGACTTCGAAGCCGTCTTCAAACAGCGCCAGGATGGCGGCAGAGACTTCCCGTACGGTGCCGTCGCCCGGTCGGGAGCGAACGAGCACCGCGAATTCGTCGCCCGAGAGCCGTGCGAGAATTGCCGGCTTCTGGCCGCGCCGCTCGGTGATCGCTTCGACATTCATCGCGATCCGCGTCGCCAGCGTCTTTAAGAGTTCGTCGCCGATCTCATGGCCATGCTTGTCGTTGACGAACTTGAAGTTGTCGATGTCGATGAACAGCAGGCTGCATTTTTCACCCGAGACAATGGCCTCGCGCACGATGCCGGCGGCAACGGCGTTGAAATGGCCGCGATTGCTGATGCCGGTCAACGTGTCGGTCCAGGAACTGCGTTGCACCAGCTTCAGCGATTGTTCCGACTGGCGATGCAGCTCTCTGATGTTTTCGGTCAAGCGACCGATCTCGCCCTTCTCGGCCATGTTGCGGATCTCGTCATGAGCGCCGACCATGACCGCCATGACGTTGGCGTCGAGCGTGGCAATCGGATCGGTGATGAACCGCCGGATGAGCACGATGATCAGCCAGATGGAAAACAGGCTCATGGCCACGGCGCCAAGCGCCAGCAGCAGCTTCTGCTGTGCCATTAGCTGGTCGAAATGATCGCTCGAGACCGTCAGCGTCGCATAGAGCGATGGTCCGAGGTGCACGCTTGCGGAAAGGTCGTCAGTGACCGCCAGCGGCCAGGGCTGAAGCACGACGTCGGCGCCGTATTCCTGCTTCAGGGTTTCCTGCATGTCGAGGAAACGGTCCGGCTGGATTGCCACCTGGATCAGCAGCGCACCCGATTTCTTGCTCGGTAGCGGCCGCGTGAACGTGACGGGATCGAGGAAATACGAATAGACGATACGGGCCTTCTGCCCGGCGTCGGAGAGATAGGTCCAGTCGGCGAGCTTCTCTTCGCGGATCAGTCGCCGCGACAGGTTGAGTTGTGCCTCGTCGATTTCGGCGAAGGGATCCCAGCTGTTTTCGAAATAGTATTCGGATTGCAGGTCCGACGTCAGGATCGCCAGCGACACGTAGCCCATCGGATCGTCAGAGAGCGACTTGACGCTTTCCTGCAGTCGCACGCCGAGCGCATTGGCCCGGTAGTTCCTGTCGGTTTCCGAAATGTACTGCCGCAGCGAATTGCTGTTCAAGAGCGCATTGAGGAAGCCCTTGCTGCGGCCGATCTCGTTTTGGAATACGGCAGCGGCGTGCTCCAACCGCTGCGACAGCTTGGCGTGTTCGAGTGCCCGGATCGAGCGGCTCTGGGTGACATGGACCGAAACCGCCGCCAGCAGGTAGCCGGCCAGCACCACGGGAAAGATCAGGATGAGTGCGCGCTTGCCGAGGGTCACTGGAAATTCGCCAATGTGCTGATGATGCGCCGGCGCAACTGCACCGACGTCGTTGACAGTTCCTGCTGGTACTGGCTCTTGGCCAGAATGTCCGGCGACGGGTAGATCGCCTGGTCCGCGCGGGTCGCTTCCGGCAGGAGCGCAAAGGCGGCCTTGCTGGGCGTCGGCATGTTGAGCGTCTGCGCATTTGCGGCAGCGCTTCCGGGCGAGCCGATATAGTCGAGGAAAGCGAGCGCTCGCGCCTTGTTCGGCGATTTGGCGACGACCGACATGCAGTCGAGCCAGGAAAGCGTGCCTTCCTTGGGCACGACATAGCGCCAGACGCCGGGCGTGCCGGCCTTTTCGTTCAGGACGTGCTGGTCGCCGCTATAGCCGAGCGCCAGATGGATATCCTTGCCGATCGCCTGGTTCTGGATCGAGCTGATAACGTATTCATAGGTCAGAACCGACGGCGCCTGTTGCTTCATCATGTTGAAGGCGGTCTTGAGCGTTTCGGGTTCGTTGGTGTTGATCGACTGGCCGAGCAGCATCAACGGCGCAACGAAAGCCTCGTTGTGATCGTCATACATCGCAACGTGTTTGTGGAGCGCTGGCGCTGGCTGCATCAGGTCTCGCCAGGATGTCGGCGCTTCAGGCAGCACGTCCGATCGATAGAGAATGCCCATCGTGCCCCAGAGGTACGGCAGGCCGTGGTTCGAGCAGCGCGTGCGCCAGCTTTCATCATAGTCCCTGAGCGAGGCGACATTGCTTTCGTCGACCGCTTCCAGCACCCCTTTGCGCCCGAACAGTGCAGCACCGTTCTCCCCGGTCACCACCAGATCGACGATGCTGTTCGGGTCGGCCAGCACCTCATCGCGGGTGTCGCCGCTGTCGTAATAGACCTGGTGGATTCCGACGCCAGTTATCGCTGTCCAGCGATCGAGGATTGCCTGATCGATATAGGATTCCCAGATCAGCAGGTTGAGCGTTTCGGCTTGCCCCGCCGTTGCCAGAAGCAACGTCGTCAAAAAGGCAGGAATCGCCGATCGCCTTCGCATTGTCTACCCTTGCCCAAGCCCCATTCAGCGACCGTAGCGCGCAAAAATTGATGAATGATTACGCAGGGCTGCGGGAAATAGCAGGACTCGCGCATGGCATTGCCACGCAGAAAAAACAGAACGGGCGCCGCATGGCGGCGCCCGTTGAAAAATACACGCTCGATGTGCGCGCTAAGCATGTCGCGCAAAAGTATGCAGCGGTTTTGCGATAACGACATGCGTGAAAACAAGACCTTGAAGCGCGCCAAGCGAATCTGAAAGATCACGACGCGCTAGCGGCGCGCAGGCATCTTGGGCAGCAGGATCGTCAGAATGCCCAGCAGCGGCAGGTAGGAGCAGATGGTGTAGACGAACTCTATGCCCTGCCGGTCGGCAAAAACGCCGAGAAGAGCTGCACCCATGCCGCCGAACCCGAAGGCGAAGCCGAAGAAGACGCCTGCAATCAGACCGACACGCCCAGGCACCAGTTCCTGCGCGAAAACGACGATCGCCGAAAACGCGGAGGAGAAGATGAAGCCGATGATTATCGACAGAACGCCCGTCCAGAAAAGGTTCGCATAGGGCAGCATCAGCGCGAACGGGATGACGCCGAGGATCGAGAACCAGATGACGAAGCGTGCGCCGTAGCGGTCGCCGATCGGACCACCGAGGAAGGTGCCTGCAGCGGCTGCGCCCAGGAAGAGGAAGAGCATCAGCTGTGCCTGTTGCACGGAAACGCTGAACTTCTCGATGACGAAGAAGGTGAAGTAGCTGGAGATGCTCGCCATGTAGATATTCTTGGTGGCCGTCAGCAGCACCAGGACGGCAACGGCCCAAATGACGCGGTTCTTCGGCAGTGGCAGCGCGCGGCTCGGCGCCGGCTTGCTCATCGACGAGCGGCGGTGGCGCACGTACCAGGTGCTGACCCAGGAGAGCACGAAGAAGCCGATAATCGCCACGATCGAGAACCAGCTGAGGCTGCCCTGGCCGAAGGGGAGGACGATGAAGGCGGCAAGCAGCGGCCCCATGGCGCTGCCGGCATTGCCACCGACCTGGAACAGCGATTGCGCCAGGCCATGCCGTCCACCGGAGGCAAGGCGTGCGATGCGCGAGGATTCCGGATGGAAGATTGCCGAGCCGACGCCGATCAGGCTTGCAGCCAGAAGCAGCATCGAGAAGTCATGGGCGTTGGCGAGCAGGATCAGGCCGGAGCAGGTGGACAGCATTGCCACCGGCAGCGAATAGGGCAGCGCCCAGCGGTCGGTGATGATGCCGACGGCCGGCTGCAGCATCGAGGCCGTCAACTGGAAGGTGAAGGTGAGAAGGCCGATCTGCACGAAATCGAGCGAATAGTTCGCCTTGAGCAAGGGATAGAGCGCCGTCAGCAGCGACTGCATGATGTCGTTCAGCATGTGGCAGAAGCTCACTGCCAGGATGACGGAAAATGCCGTCTTTTCCGGGGTTATGCCCCCGGTTGAAGTAACCGTTGCCATGGATGTTTCCTTGCCGTCTCGATGGTTGTGTGCGGCGACGGATATCTCTACTGATCTTGCTCATGGCCTGCTTTTGTGATGTGGTCGAGTTCTTTCGCGAGTGGGCCAATGCCGATCCATCGAGTAAACTTGCCCGAACTGCCCGACGTCGACCATTTCAGAAACCTGGACTGGATCGAGGCCGGAAACTCTGCCGTCCTCGCCCTTGGCCGCGATTATGGAGCGGGGCTGACCGTTCCGCTGCACAGCCACACCCGCACGCAATTGTGGTGGGCGCGGCAGGGGGTTGTGCTTGTGCGCACGGCACACGGCCGCTGGCTCGTTCCACCGGGACACGCGCTTTTGATCCCGGCCGGGGTTGAGCATTCGACCGAGATGATCAGCGATGTGCGCATGCACTCGATCTATTTCACTCCGTCGTTGCTGCGTGCCGAGCGGCCGATGGTCATGGAGATCACGCCGCTTGCGGGAACGCTGGTCGATGCCTTGGTCAGCGTCGAGAGCGAGACCATGTCCGAGCGGCGGGAACAGCTGATCATGGATCTTCTGCTGGAAGAGATCGCCCTTCTGCATGAACGGCCGCTGGGCCTGCCTTTTCCGCGCGAGCAGAAGCTGGCACTTTTGTGCCGGCAGTTCCTGGAGGCGCCATCGGCGACCGCGAACATCGACCAATGGGCCGATCGGCTGGGTTTGAGCCGGCGGACATTCACGCGGATGTTCCGCAACGAGACAGGCGTCAGCTTCGTCACCTGGCGCCAGCAGGCCTGCATTTTCGCATCGTTGCCGCGGCTGGCGGACGGCGAACCGATCACCAACGTCGCGCTCGATGCCGGCTACGAGAACGTCGCGGCCTTCACGACAATGTTTCGGCGCATGCTCGGAAGTGCCCCCAGCCACTACCTGAAAATGTATCAGGGGCGATAGCTGCGGCCGTGATGGGAAACGGGAGCTGAATTGACCTGGTTAACGGAATCGTAGGAACAAGGGGCAATAAGTCGCCCTGTGCCCATTCAGATTGCGCCATTGTCGCGCGCATGGGGCACGGTTCAAACTTCGCCCCGGCGAATGATTCTTCCGGAGTTGTTCCTTGCGTATCCGTTCTCTTCTCCTCCTTTCTGGAACCCTTTTGTTGTCCGCAGGCACCGCCTCGGCAGGTGACGGCCAGTATTTCTGGTCCGGCGACTGGTACTTGAAGGTCGGTGCAACCGGCTTTCTCGGCCCGAAGTATGAAGGCGCCTCCAAGCGCATGTTCCAGGCCGCACCGCTGGTATCGCTCGGCAAGGCCGGCAGCACCGTTCGCTTCTCCTCGCGCAACGACAACATGTCCTACGCGCTGCTCGATCAGGGCGGGTTCCGCGCCGGTGTCGCAGGCAAGCTGATCTTCGAACGCGATTCAGGCACATCCAGCGATCTTAACGGGTTGGCTCCGGTCAAGTTCGGCGGGGAGCTTGGCGGCTTCGCCGAAGTGTATCCGACCGATTGGATGCGCGTGCGCGCGGAGGTCCGCCAGGGCATTCGCAGCCATCACGGCATTGTCGCCGATATCGCCGCCGACGCCTTTACCGACATCAGCAGCAATGTGCGCATTTCTGCCGGTCCGCGGATGACGGCTGCCACCAGCGATTATTTCAGCGCCTATTACGGTGTGAACGATGCCGAATCGGCCGCGTCAGGCCTTAGCCCCTATAATCCGCACGGCGGCATTCATTCCGCCGGTGTCGGTGCCGCGATCAACTGGCAGGCAACCGAGAAACTCGAAACCGGCGCCTATGCGGAATATCGCCGCCTGATGGGCTCGGCCGCCGATTCCAGCCTCGTGCGCGAACGCGGTAGCCGCAACCAGTTCCTCGTCGGCCTGTCGGCAACCTACCGCTTCGACTTCACGCTTCACTGACCGACGCCACTCCGCCTCGGGACGGTGCGGCATCGAACCGCTTGACCGTCCCGGCGCGTGGCGTCAAACAGGGGCATGAACACGTCCTCCGCCGATTCCGGGCGCGTCCACGACGCTCCGTCGAACAACTGGGTCTATCGCGCGCTGCCGCGCGCGCTCTGGCCCTATGCGCAACTTGCTCGCTGGGACCGCCCGATCGGCTGGCAATTGCTGATGTGGCCATGCCTGTGGTCGGTCGCCCTGGCCTCGGGCGCAGCGGCCGCAACCGGGCAGTTCTCGGCCGGTCGGTTCGCCTTTCACTGCTTCCTCTTCATCGCTGGCGCCATCGCCATGCGCGGTGCTGGCTGCACCTTCAATGATATCATCGACCACGACATCGACATGGAAGTGGCGCGTACACGTTCGCGGCCATTGCCGTCGGGACGTGTCTCCCGCTTTCAGGCAAAGGCCTTCATGGTGCTGCAGGCGCTCGTAGGGCTGGTGATCCTGCTGCAGTTCAATGCCTTCAGCATTTCGCTCGGCATTCTGTCGCTCGGACTTGTCGCCATCTATCCCTTTGCCAAGCGCTTTACCGACTGGCCGCAGTTCTTCCTCGGCCTTGCATTTTCCTGGGGTGCGATCATGGGCTGGACGGCGGAGTTCGGAACGCTTTCGCTGGCGCCGGTGCTGCTCTATGGCGCGGCGATCGCCTGGACGATCGGTTACGACACGATCTATGCCTATCAGGACAGGGAAGATGACGAACTGATCGGCGTGCGGTCGACCGCTCGCCGCTTCGGCGACAACCCACGTCCCTGGCTGATCGGGCTCTACGGGCTTGCCATCGTGCTGATGCTGCTGTCGTTCCTCGCGGCTGGCGCGGGGCTGTTTGCCTATCTCGGTTTGCTTGTCGCTGCCGTGCTGCTGATCTATCAGATCCTGGTGCTGAACATTCACGACCCGGCGCAATGCCTGGCCTTGTTCAAGTTCAACGGTGTCGTGGGGCTGATCATCTTCGCCGGGCTCGTCGCGGCTCTGCTCGTTCGCGCGATATGAAAAATCCTCCGTCTTGGCGGAGGATCGGGCAGGCTATGCAATCTGCTTGAGGCACGCTTTTAGTCTTTGCCGATGCGTCGGCAAGGCTGGGAAGGAATTAAGCCCAGCTGACTTCCGTCACGGCCTTGCGCTTCTTCGCCTTGGCACGCGCGCGGAAAATGGCGGCGACTGCGGCAATAGTGGCGGCGATATGTTTGCGCATCGGGTATCTCCTTCGTCCTGACCTTGGCTATGGGCCCGATATGGCACGAAGAAGGCGAAGCGGCTGTTTCCGAAGGAACATCCCGGTTTTTACGATGGCAATTTGGCCTAGGCCGCAAACAAAAACCGGCCGCAGGGAACGACCGGTTTTTGCACTGGAGGAATTCGGAAACACTTAGCTGCGGGCGATGATTTCTCGCCCGTCGATCTTCATGGCAACGCCAAGCCGGCCGGTGGAGCGACGTACCAAGAACCGTGGCCGGCGGTCGGCGAAGAAGGAATGGCGGCGTCGCGGCTTGATCGGCGCGGTGCGCACTTCGCCGAGATGCTCTTCCAAAGCGCGGGCAACACCATCGGCTTCGACCATCAGCATCGGGATGCGATAGGCTTCGGCCCAGGCGCGCCAATCGGCAGCTATGTCGGAAAGATCATGTGCGACGAGCAGCGGAACGCAAAGGTCCGGATCGTCATGATGAAGTTCAAGCGTCACTGTAACGTCTCCGTCGCCGTGGTCGATCGCGCGTGCCGCGACCCCTTTGAATGCCCGCGCCGGCAGTGCGATCGAAAGCGGCAGGCCGCTTGATGGTAGCACCTTGCGCAGAACCGCGCCACGCTCGTCCAGGCTGATCGTAACATTGCCTGTGTGGCCACGCAGGACGTAGCTTGCCTGCTGAGGAAAACGCTTCGGATCGAGCCGGAGCGTATTTTCGACCCATGCGGGTTGAGAGAGTGTATTGCGCATTTCAATCGCCCTTGTTTTTCCTTGAGAGCCGATTTCCGGTCTTCTCTTCGGGACTTTTCGTCCTCTATGGGCCGCAGAATAGGCGGCCCCCCTTCCGACCGACTTAAAAATCGCGGTTAAGAAAACTTTGCGTTTTTCGATGGTTAGCAAAAGCCGACCGGCCAAGGTTTCTGTTTCGTCAACAGGGTCATCGGCATTTGTCGCATCGTCGCGGAGCGCCGGCGAAAAGCCACACACAAGCCTGTCGTGCAATCATGCCGTGTCAGAATTCTGTTTCGGGGGACGGTGTGACCTGCCCCTTGAGTTAAGCGACGGGGCAGCAGGCATGGTTTCGACCTATCTCAACTACAGCCGGATCACGAGCGATTTGAGGACCAGTCTCAATCGCGTGGCCGATCAGCCGCTGGTCGCGCGCGAGGCCCAGTACTACAAGGAAAATATAGGCAGCGTGAAAACCGTCGATGCGTTCCTCGACGACTATCGCCTCTATGCCTATGCGATGAAGGCGCATGGGCTTGAGGATATGGCCTATGCCAAGGCCTTCATGCGCCAGGTGCTCGAAAGCGATCTCAAGGATAAGGACAGCTTTGCCAACCGCCTGACTGATGAGCGCTACCGCAACTTTGCCGAGGCGTTCAACTTCAGCACATCGTCGGCCACCGCACAGACGACGGCGCAGCAGGACGCGTTGATCGGTCTCTACAACGAACGTGTCTCCAATCTCGACACTGTTCTCAAAGGAGACAACGCCTACTTCAATGCGGCGATGGACCTTGTCACCAACGTCGATCAATTTCTTGGAAATGAACGTTTGCGTTCCTACGCTTTCGGAATCTTCAACATCGACAAGCGCAACTATTCCTACGACCAGGTGCGGTACGCACTGACCAGCGAGCCGGCCGATCTCGCCAACTCCCAGACCGCGGCGCAGACCCGGCGTACTGACGCCGAAAAGACGCTGACCGACCTTGAAACGCGTGAGACAGCCGTAAAAGACATCACCACGCTGACGGCACAACTTGCCGCTGCCGCGGAGGCTGACAAGCCGGCGATCCAGGCGCAGATCGACGCAAAGAACGCCATTGTCGCCGATCTCGACACCAAACTGCCGCCACGCGGCGATCAGTCGAATGCGTTGGCTTCGCAGCTTTCAACCGAAGTGAGCCTGTTGACGCGCCAGATCAGCATGCTCGACTCGTATCGCCAATTGAACGCCGCATTCAACTTCGAGCCCGATGGCAGTGTGCCGGCGGGCGGCAAGGCGATCACCGACGAAAAGAAGAAGATGCTGAATGAGGCCTATATCTTCAGCAGCCCGCGCCTGACGCCGTCGGGCGCCGTGCTCAACAGGGATTACTTCGAACAGAAGATCGGTTCGATCACCACGGTGGCCGAACTCGTGGCTGACACGCGCATGCTCAACTATGTCCGAACGGCCTTCGGGCTGCCTCCGACAGCCGTCGGCGCGACGATCGAGAACATTCTCACCAGCGACATCAACGATCCGAACAGCTACGTGAACAAGTTCGGTGGTGAATACAACAAGGCCTACAAGGCTCTGCTTGCCGCGTTCAATTTCAAACCCGACGGCACGTTGCCGGCCGACACCAAGCCACAGACGGCGGCGCAGACCAAGACGACCACCGACGGCTACATGGTCCATTACAACGACGCCGACGATGAAGACGACGAGTCCAAGATCGGCCGGTACAAACTGCAGATCAAGACGCTGAAAACGGTCGATGATCTCATTGGCAACAGCGAATTGCGGTCGTTCGTGTTGAGCGCGTTTGGTCTTGAAAAAGAGGATCTGACGCCGCGCAGGCTCAAGCAGATTCTGACGAGCGATCTCAACAATCCGGCAAGCTACGCCAATTCCCTGCGGGACGAGCGTTACACCAAGCTGGTGAAGGCGTTCAATTTCAACCCCGATGGCACGCTCGGCGCGCCGAAGCTGGCGCAGAACGAGGCCGATATCGTCAATATGGCCAAGGCCTACATCGTCGAGAAGTCGCGTTTTGGCACGGAGGAAGAAAAGAAAACCGCCAAGACGAAGGCTGAAGAGGAAAGCAAGTACTATACGACGCAGATCCAGAAGGTCGAGACGCTCGACGATTTTCTGAAGGACAAGCGTCTCGTCGATATCGTGCTCATTGGCGCCGGCATCGATCCTGAGGGCGTCAAGACCGACTACCTCAAGCAGATGTTCGCGTCCGACCTCGACGATCGCAAGAGCTTTATCAACACCGATCCGAACGGCTTGAAGTATCGCGAGATCGTGTCCGCCTTCAATTTCGACAAGGACGGAAAGATCGTCAGTGGCGAGGCCGGGCAGATACAGACACGGCGCGGTCTGATCACCACCATCGATCTCTACCTCAACCAGACGCTCGAGGAGAACGAAGGCGCGGACAATGCAGGTGTTCGTCTGGCGCTCTATTTCAAGCGCAAGGCGTCGGAAATCACGACGCCCTACGATCTGCTCGCCGACAACGCCCTGATGCAGGTGATCCGCACCGCCTACAGCATGCCCGAAGGCATGGCGAGCGCCAAGATCGAGATGCAGGCCGCCTACATCGAACGCACGATGGATATCAAGGATCTCCAGGATCCGGACAAGCTTGAAAAGCTGCTCCAGCGCTTCACCGCGTTGTACGACGTCGAAAACAATACCGACGTCTCTCCCGGGCTCGCCATCCTGACGGGCGGCAGCGGCGGCGGCATCAGCGCCGATGCGTTGTTTTCACTCGCGCAGCTGAGGTCCGGCGGGCGGTAGGCCCTGCGCCGTCAGTCCGCCCGCAACACCTTGTCGGGGTTCATGATGCCTGCGGGATCGAAGGCGTGCTTGATGCGGCGCATCAGCTCGATCTCTATCGGGGAGCGAACCTCGACGAGTTCGTCGCGTTTCAATTGCCCGATGCCGTGTTCGGCCGAGATCGAGCCGTTGTATTTCGCGACGATGCCATGAACGATCGCGTTCATTTCCCGCCAGCGATCGAGAAAGGCCTGTTTGTCGGCGCCGACGGGCTGCGAGATGTTGTAGTGAATGTTGCCGTCGCCCATATGGCCGAAGGAGCAGATGCGCGCTCCCGGCATCGCCCGCATGACGGCCACGTCGGCCTCTTTCATAAAGGCGGGAATGCTTGAAACGGGAACGGAAACGTCGTGCTTGATCGAGCCGCCTTCCGGCTTCTGTGCCGGCGACATGCTTTCGCGCATGTGCCCAAGGGCCTTGCGCTGGTCTTCACTCGCAGCAATCACCGCGTTTTCGACGAGGCCGCCGACGATCCCCTGCTCAAGCAGGTCGTGCACCATGCGCTCGGCGCTTTCGGCGGTGTCGGAGGTGGAAATGTCGATGAGCGCGTACCAGGGGTGAACGGTGTCCATCGGATCGCGCACGCCAGGGATATGCTTGGCAGTGAACTCGACGCCGAGCCGTGGCATCAGTTCGAAGCCGGTGAGCGCCGCCCCGCAGAGGCTTGATGCCCTATCGAAGAGGGCCAACGCATGCTCGACGCTGCCGACGCCGGCAAAGGCGACCTGGTGGCCAAGCGGCTTCGGAAACATCCTGAGGACGGCACCGGTGATTACGCCGAGCGTGCCTTCCGCGCCGATGAACAGATCGCGCAGGTCGTAACCGGTGTTGTCTTTCTTCAGCCGCCGCAGCCCGTCCCAGATCTCGCCGGTCGGCAGCACCACCTCAAGGCCGAGGCAAAGCTGGCGCATGTTGCCGTAGGCAAGCACCGCCGTGCCGCCGGCGTTGGTCGAGAGGTTGCCGCCGATGCGGGCCGACCCTTCAGACCCCAGCGACAGCGGAAACAGCCGGTCGTTGTCGTCGGCTGCCTTCTGGATATCGGCGAGGATACAGCCGGCGTCGGCAACGATGACGTTGCCGACGGGGTCGATGTCGCGGATCCGGTTCAGTCTCTGCAGTGACAGGACGATGTCGGCCTTGCCTTCGCGCGGGATCTGCCCCGCCACGTGACCGGTATTGCCGCCCTGAGGAACGATTGCCGTGCGCGTCGCGCTGGCAAGCTTCATGATGCGCGACACCTCCTCGACGGTGCCGGGGCGAAGCACCATGGGCGTGGTACCCTTGTAGAGCCCGCGGGATTCGACGAGGTAGGGGGCAAGGTCCGCCGGGTTCGTCAGCGCATTGGCGCTGCCGACGATGTTGATGAAGGAGGCGATCAGTTCTGGAGAGGGGAGCGTCGTCGTCATGGCCCTGCCTTCGCAAATGCGCCTGCTGGCGCTCAGTATCTTGGTCAGTCTCTGGGGGCGGCCGCGCGCTGCAGCCGGTCGAGGATCGCTTCACCCAAACCTTCGGGGGGGATGGGGCCGAAGGCAATGGTCGCGGCGCCGCTGGCATCGGCTTTCTTCATGTAGTCGAACAGATTGGCAGCCGCCTCGCGCAGGCTGCCCGCCGGGCTGAGATCGAGCACGATTGCCGCATGTTCTTCGCCGGGGAGTGCCGCGTTGCCGAAGCGGATCAGGGCTTCTCCCGGGCGCACGTCGCCGGCGTCGAGCCGGACAGCCGCGCCCGGCGCGTAGTGCGAGGCGAGCATGCCCGGAGCCTCGATTGTCGCGCCGGCACTTTCGGGTCTCGACACGGAAAGGCCGGTCAGATTTTCGATAGCGAGGACGTCGAGACCGCCTGGGCGCAGCAGGCGCAACGCCCCGTCCTCGACCTTGATGATTGTCGATTCAAGCCCGATCTCCGCCGAGCCGGCGTCGAGAATGAGCTTGAGGCGTGGGCCGAGATCCGCGTTGACATGGGCAGCGCTCGTCGGGCTGATCTTGCCTGACGTATTGGCGCTCGGGGCTGCGAGCGGCCGGCCGAAACGGGCGATCACCCGACGGGAGAAGCCATCGGGCATGCGGATGCCCAGGGTGTCGAGACCGGCCGATGCGAGCGCATGCACGGAACTTGTCGGGCGCTGGGGCAGGATCAGCGTCAGCGGGCCGGGCCAGAAGGCTTCGGCCAGGCGTCGCGACAACGGATCGAACGTCACATGGGCTTCAGCCATCGCCATGTCCGACACGTGCGATATCAGCGGGTTGAAGCGAGGGCGCCCCTTCATCTCATAAATGCGGCTGATCGCATCCGGGTTGGTGGCATCGGCGGCCAGGCCGTAGACCGTCTCGGTGGGAATGGCGACGGGCTCGCCTTCGGCAAGCACAGCGCAGGCACGCTCGATCGCGCGTTCCGGCTCGGTCCGTGTGTCAATGATTTCGGCCATGTCGCTTCCCTTTCCGAGGCTTCCTTAAAGGAGCGCCGGGAAAAACAGAACGATTTTCTTCAGGGGAGGCGCGTCGGTGGTTCAGAGGCTGCGGATGATGCGCCGCAACGCCTCGTCGCGTGCGCCGAGCATCAGCACGTTCTTGAGCGCGACCTTCGGGTCATCGGTACGGAAGAGCAAGCCGTTGTCGCTGACGCTGCGATTGATCGTCATTTGTCCTTCTTGCGCATCGGGTTCGATGGCGACGGCGAAGTACATCCGGGAATAGCCGGTCTGGATGCGTTCGAAGAAGTGTTTTTCGTCGCCGAGATCACAGAAGAAGTTGGCGAAGTAGAAGGACCAGGTGACGTCCTTGGACTGGGCGAGATGTGTTCTCGCCGCCGTCACATGGCAATAGCCCAGATGCGGCCGGCCGGCGAGCGTGCGGTGGAAGATCATCTTGGGAAACTGGATGGACGTATGGAAGCCGTTCATCCGCTTGTGCGTCGTTTCGCCGGCGGTCGTCAGCTTGTGGCCGGTGCGCTGGGCAACCTCGTCGTAGCTCAGATAGCGCCGTTCGCGCTGCGACCATTGCCGCCTCTCGATGCGGCCGGTGCGTAGGAATTCGGTATGGACCGCTGCCTTCGGAGCGATCGTGGGCAGCTTCTCGGCTGCGGCGTCGTAGTATTTGAGCTTTGCCATGGACTTCAATGCGCTGTTTGCCGGTTCGGTCGGTTTCTCCGTCAGGCGACGCTAATGCATTATGGTTAATGGAAGATTTCGTTGCACCCGGCAGGATCGATGGGCCGAGGACGCGATAGATGTCGCAAAATGGCGAAGGCTTCGCGCTTTCGAGCAGGCGTTGCCGGAAAAAGCGACAACTGCCCAATCTTTGATCTATCTCATTGTTTATAATGAAAAATGACCGGACTTGTGGTGTTTCTGACACGCGATGCGCTGTGTCGTCTTTCTGGAACCGGATGTCGTTAATCGGCAGCTGCGACGACGGCTTCCGCGATTAGATATGTCTACTCAAGGTGCCGCCTCTTAGGGAAGGTGGAGAATTGGGAAGCCGGTCAAATCCCGGCGCTGCCCCCGCAACGGTGGTGGAGCGAAAGCCTCGGCACAAAACCACTGGACGGTTCCGTCCGGGAAGGCGCCGGGCTGGTCCTTGCGGATAGCTCCTGAGCCCGGAAACCAGCCTTGACACGAATAGACCGTAACGGGTTGCGGCGGGCAGCCGGATCGGAGCCGTCATCGCACAGGCAATGCGCCTGCGCGGGTTCCAGTCCTGCCTCTCCGAAACAAGGCCAACGAGGACAGGACATGGACATCAAGGGCGATATGCTCCGCAAGCTGAAGGGTCGACGCGACGGCTACAGCCTCGACCGGGCCTTCTACATCGACCCCGACTACTACAGGCAGGATCTCGAAAGCATCTGGTACAAGGACTGGCTGTTCATCGGCCACGACTGCGAGGTCCCGCGCGCCGGCAACTATTTCACCGTCCAGGTCGGCGATTACCCCGTCGTCATAGTCCGCGACCGGCAGGGCACGATCCGCGCGCTGCACAATTCTTGCCGTCACCGCGGCTCTCGCGTCTGCTCGCAGCACAAGGGCTCATCGGCCAAGCTCGTCTGTCCCTACCACCAGTGGACCTACGAGCTCGACGGCACCTTGCTCTTTGCCCGCCAGATGGGCGAGGATTTCGACAAGGCCGCCCACAGCCTGAAGCCGATCCACTGCGAAACGGTCGGCGGTTACATCTTCATCAACCTGTCCGAACAGCCGATGGACTTCGCCCCGTTCCGCGACATGGTCGCGCCCTATCTGGCGCCGCATCGCCTCGGCGAAACCAAGGTCGCCTTCGAAAGCACCATCATAGAGAAGGGCAACTGGAAGCTCGTCTGGGAAAACAACCGCGAGTGCTACCATTGCGCCGCCAACCATCCCGAGCTTTGCCGCACCTATCCGGAAGCCCCGACGGCGACCGGCGTTCAAGGCGCCAAGGATGATCCTGTCATTGCCGCCCATTGGGCAAAATGCGAAGCGGCCGGGCTTCCGAGCGAGTTCCGCATGTCCGAGACAGGCCAGTTCCGCTCGGCGCGCATGCCGCTGATCGACGACGCCGAGAGCTACACCATGTCCGGCGCCCGCGCCGTGCGGCGGCAACTATCGGCAGACGTCAGCCAGAAGCATATCGGCACGCTGCTCCTGTTCCATTATCCGTCGACCTGGAACCATGTGCTGGCCGACCATGCCATCACCTTCCGGGTTCTGCCGCTCGGGCCCGAGCTGACGCAGGTGACGACCAAATGGCTGGTCAACAAGGATGCCGTCGAGGGCGTCGACTACAATCTGGAAGAACTGACGCACGTCTGGACCGAGACCAACGATCAGGATCGCCAGATCGTCGAAGAGAATGCTTTCGGTATCCGCTCGCCGGCCTACCAGTCGGGGCCATATTCGCCCGATCACGAAGGCGGCGTGATGCAGTTCGTCGAATGGTACTGCAAGTTCATGGAACAGCGCCTGCAGGGCGAAGCTGCTCCGCTCTTTAGGGTCGCCTGACATGCAGATGGCATCCTCGTTCCATCACTTCGATGAGCTCCATGTCTGGATCGACAGGCAGAACACGCTCGAATGCATATCCGCGGTCGTCGAGACCGCTGATGTGATGACCTTTACCTTCCGGCCCGAGAAGCCGGCCTGGTTTCGCTACCTGCCCGGTCAGTTCGTCACGCTCGAACTGCCGGTCACGGACGACGAGCCGGTCATGCGCACCTACACGCTGTCATCGACGCCTTCCCGGCCGTTGTCGATCGCCGTCACCGTCAAGGCGCAGGCCGACAGCATCGGCACGCGCTGGATGTTCGATCACCTGAAGCCCGGCATGCGGCTGAAGGCCTTCGGCCCGCTCGGCGATTTCAGCTTCGTGCGCCATCCCGGTGAAAAATACCTGTTCATCTCTGCAGGCTCCGGCGTCACGCCGATGATGTCGATGACGCGGTGGATGGCGGACTGCATTCCGGAGACCGACGTCACCTTCATTTCCTGCGCCCGCCGGCCGGACGATCTTCTGTTCCGCTCGGAACTTGAAGTGCTGGCCCGCCAGATGTCGGGGCTGAACCTCGGCTTCCTGGTCGAGGGGCATGAGGCCCGGCATGGCTGGCACGGCCTGCGTGGCCGCATCGACGGCGCCAAGCTGCCGCTGCTGGCACCCGACTTCATGGACCGCACGGTGTTTTGCTGTGGCCCCGAGCCGTTCATGCGCGGCGTGCGCGAACTGTTGAAGGCGGCCGGCTTCGACATGAGCCGCTATCACGAGGAAAGCTTCCAGCCGGCGGCAGCACCGGCAGCTGAGGAGATTGCGGTCAGGGCAGGGGCGGCAAGCGACGGCGACGCGCAGGGCGCCAAGGTGGTCTTCACCATGAGCGGCAAGGAGATCGAGGCCAAGCCCGGCCAGACGATCCTGCAGGCGGCGCGCGCCAACGGTGTGAGGATCGGGGCGGCCTGCGAAGGCGGCATCTGCGGCACCTGCCGGGTGATGAAGGTCGCAGGCGAGGTCGAGATGAACCACAATGGCGGCATTCTCGACGACGAAATCGACGAGGGCTACATCCTTGCCTGCTGCTCGCGACCGTTGGGAGATGTGCAGATCGAAGCGTGATGCGGTGTTGAATGGCGTCGACGGCGCGTGACCTATGGCGGGGCCGTCAGCGGCTGGCAGCTGCGAGCCGCAACGCGCGATCGTGCCGGCCGAAATCGATGGATCCGGTCGCCATCATGTCGACGCCTTCGCCCGCAGCGCTTTCGGCTTCCGCGCGGCTGATGAGCAGAGGCTGGCTTTCGATTGCGGCCTTTGCCTGGGCAGCGACGGATGCGCCGGTCCCGTCATAGGCCTTGGCTATGAGAACGAGGGGCATCGGTTTTTCCGGCAACAGGACACCACCCGCCCATATCGATCGCAAGGCGGCGCTCGACATGGCAGCAACGTTGACGTCGATGTCGTCGAGCGTGCCGGGCACCCGATAGGGGCAGCGTCGCTTGCCGCAATTGATCCCCGAAGAAAACTGCCATAGCGCGTAGCTGTCCCAGTTGCCCATCGGGAAGACCTGGCGGATATCCGGCTTGTAGCGCGCGTACCAGAGTGGCAGCCGCGACAGCAGCCGATGCTTGGAGCGGTTGGCCGCGATGTATTTCGCCGTCACGTGGTTGGTGTAGAGCATCGGGTAGCGGCCCGTGCGTGTCTTGATGTGGCCGGCAAAGATCGCCGCGTCTTCGAGCGACATGTATTTGTCCGGGTCGATGCCTTCGAGATCGAGCACCATCAGCTCGTCGTCACGCGGCTCCGCATAGTCGAGGAAATGGTTGGCCTGATCGACCGGGTTGCCGGGGCGGGCGAGATGGTAGGCGCCCCAGAGCAGCCCATGGGCGCGGGCGATCATCCGCCGTGTCTGGTATAGCTCGCGGCTGACCGCGTATTTGCGCCACATCGTCTTGCAATGGGCAAACGTGTCGCCGCCATGATCGCCGGTGCAGGAGAAGCTTTCCGGCAAGCCGTCGGAAGCCTTGGCGATGAAGCCCGAGATGCGCTTGTCGGCAAGCATTTCTTCCCAGTCGATGCTGTTCATCTCGTAGGCATCGACGATGATGGCGTTCGATTTCGTCTTCCAGGGCTCCAACTCGCCGGCGCGTGCGTTTGCCGCCGCGAAAGCCAGACCCAGAAGGGTCGCGAGGCGCAGAATCATCCGTAACGTGGAGATATGCCGCTTTGCCATTCAGTGAGATTGCCGACTCTACAGTTAATGGATCGTAAATCCCAGTCCCCGAGCCGACTGTGCTTGAGACTGGGGCGAATGTATAGAGACTTGCGGCTGTATATAAGGGAGTGCTTCTGTTGTCGTCGCCATCCCTGGGAGGCACTGTTTCCGCACCTCGACAGGGCCTCTGTCACAATCTTGAAAACAGCGTTCACCATGGGCGTCGCATCGGCAGGAGCCTCAACTTCCTGTATCGGAACATGGAACAAAACCCGTGACTTAGGCGTTGTGGCAGGATTTCGTTGCTTGCGATCGCCCCATCGGCGGGATCCGTATCGACACAAAGATGAAATCGCGCAAAACTGGCGGTTGTGATGGTGGCGCGCTGGCATCCAAGGCGGCGCACGGTACTCTTATGGAGGGTTATGTGAGAAAAATGACAGGCAAGTGGTTCTCCGCAGTGCTTGCTGCGGCAGTCTTGGCGACTTCGGCCGCACCGTCCCAGGCTTTCATGCCGGCTCCGCCGCGTGTCGAACGGCAGAGCGAAGCAACCGAGATTCAGTATCGCCGACCCGGCTACGAACGCCGCGGCGGTTACTACTATTACAACGGCTATCGCGGCTACAACTATCGCCGGCCGGGCTATCGCTACTACAATGGCTGGTGGTACCCCATGGCCGCCTTTGGTACAGGCGTGATCATCGGTGGCGCGATCGCCCAGCCGCCGCGCTACGAGCGTCCCGCTCCAGCCTATGGCAGCCGCCACGTGCAGTGGTGCTACGACCGCTATCGCTCTTATCGTGCCTACGACAACACCTACCAGCCCTATGGCGCGCCGCGCCGGCAGTGCTACTCGCCTTACAGCTAAGCAGGCAGGAAAGAGAGACATCGACGGAGGCCGGGCATCGTCCGGCCTTTCTCGTGCGGCAAGATCAGAGAATGCCGATCCGCCGGAGGATCCACCAGGCAAGGCCCATGGAAAGCGCGATGAACAGCGCGGCATAGAGCGTGCCGCTGCCGTCGGCGAAGGGAAGCGTGCCCGTGTTCATGCCAAAGAAGCCGGTGACCAGCGTCGGCGGCAGCAGGAAGGCCGTCATCAGCGACAGAATGTAGAGGTGCCGGTTGGTTTCGGATGAAATTTTGCTGTCGATCTCCTCGTGTAGCAGGCGCGCACGCTCCTGCAGAGCGAAGACGTCGCGATCGACAGACTCCAGCCGATCCGAAAGGCGCTCGGTGACGTCGATGAAGCCGGGCGGCACCTCGTCTTCCTCCGACGCCCCGGCGCGGCGCAGCAGAGCGAGGATCGTGCGCAGATGTCGGTGAAGGCGAACGACCGTCCGACGCAACGGCGCCAGGCCCGGCTGCTGCCGGTGGCCGGCCTCGCCGTAGACATGGTCCTCGATGACATTCAGCTCTTCGGTGAGTTCCAGCACCAGCGAGATCAGCGTGCGCTGGAATTCCACCACCAGCATTTCAAAGAGATCGATGGGCCGCGCGCATTTCGTGCTCTTCTCGACGGCCGCCTTCACCCGGTCGATGCTGCGCAGCGGGTGCAGCCGGGTGGTGATGATCACCCTGTCGTTGACGGCGAAATGCAGCCAGCCGATCGTCTTCGTCACCGCGTCGAAGGTGCGCTCGAAATCGACGAGAGTTCCATGCACGATATCGTCGGAAACGGTGATGGCCGCCTGGGTGTCGTGGCTGGTCAGCGTCGTCACAGCGGCTGGCGGAAGGTTCCCGATCCGCTCGATCAGCGCCGGCGTGCGCGCGTCCGAAAGCGCCAGGTGCAGCCAGATCCAGCCGTCGCCCTTGAGCAGGCCGTCGATCGAGGCGTCGTTGGCGATGCGTTGGCATCGGCTTTCGCCCGGCAGGAAGCGGTAGGCCCAGACGAGGCCGGGTATTTCGGGAGAAATCAGGTTCATGTGAACGCCTTGGCGAGGGCCATCGTTACTGGCTTCTATGCGCCGTTGATGACAGTTTTGTTACGGTGCCGTCCGCGCCGGGAGCCATCGCCATGCGGGCTGAATTGACGTTGACGTTTACGTAAAAATCAATAGTGTTCGGCCAAACGAAGATGCGCCGGCAGCTGCGAAAGCGCCCGGTATCTGGGAGGATCATCATGTACAAGGCACCCGTTGACGAGATTTCATTCACGCTGAAGCACGTGGCCGGCATGGCCGGCGCGCTGGAAAGCGGCGCCCTTGGCGATCTTGGCGAAGATCTCGTCGATGCGATCCTGTCGGAAGCCGGACGGTTTGCGACCGAGGAAGTGGCGCCGCTCGGCGACGTCGGCGACAGACAGGGTTCCCGCCTCGTCGATGGCAAGGTCCAGACCCCGGATGGCTGGCGCGATCTCTATCACAACTGGATTGGCGGCGGCTGGAACGGCTTGACGGCGCCGGAAGAATTCGGCGGCCAGAACCTGCCGCATATGCTCCATGTCGCCGCGATGGAAATGTGGAACGCCGGCTCGATGGCTTTTGCGCTGGGGCCCACGCTCACCATGGGCGCCGTAGACGCGCTGGAGAAGCACGGCTCCGAAGCCCTGAAGGGGACCTATCTGCCGAAGATGGTGTCCGGCGAATGGACCGGCACCATGAACCTGACGGAGCCGCATGCCGGCTCCGATCTCGGTGTTCTCAAAAGCCGGGCCGAGCGCCGCGATGACGGCACCTATCGCATCTTCGGCCAGAAGATTTTCATCACCTGGGGCGAACACGACTTTACCGACAACATCGTTCATCTCGTGCTTGCACGGCTGCCGGATGCGCCTGCGGGCACCAAGGGCATCTCGCTGTTCCTCGTGCCGAAGTTCCTGGTGAATACCGACGGTTCGCTCGGCGAGCGCAACGATCTGTTCTGCCATTCGCTGGAGCACAAACTCGGCATTCATGGTTCGCCGACCTGCACGATGATCTACGGCGACGGCAAGTTCGGCGCTGAAAAGGGGGCGATCGGCTATCTGATCGGCGAGGAAAACCGCGGCCTTGCCTGCATGTTCACGATGATGAACAACGCCCGGCTTGCGGTCGGCATGCAGGGCGTCGCGATTGCCGATGCCGCCACGCAGAAGGCGATCGCCTTTGCCAAGGAACGCACTCAGGGCAAGGCGCCTGGCTGGTCCGGCGAGGGCATGAGCCCGATCATCGAGCACCCGGATGTCGCCCGCATGCTGCTGACCATGAAGGCTCTGACCCAAGGCTCGCGCGCCATCGCCTATGCCTGTGCCCACGCGGTGGACATGGGCCACGCTGACGGCGACAAGACGACGTACTGGCAGGAACGCTCCAGCCTCTTGACGCCGATCGCCAAGTCGTTCGCCACCGATGCCGGCGTTGACGTCGCCTCGCTCGGCATACAGGTTCACGGCGGCATGGGCTTCATCGAGGAGACCGGTGCTGCCCGTTATCTTCGCGACGCCCGCATCGCCCCGATCTATGAGGGTACCAACGGCATCCAGGCGATCGATCTCGTCACCCGCAAACTGCCGCTTTCGGGCGGCGCGCATGTGCGCGGCTTCATCGCTGAACTGCGCGAGATCGCTTCCGCCGTCCGCGCTTCCAACCGCGAAGGTTTCGGCGCGACGGCAGCGCGCCTCGATGTGGCGCTCGACGATCTCTCCGATGCGACGGAATGGCTGCTTGCGGCCGTGTCAGCCGGCAAGCTCTCCGAGGCATTGGCTGGCGCGACTGCCTATCAGCGCCTTTTTGGCCTTGCCTTGACCGGTGCCTACCTCGCCAAGGGTGGTCTCGCCAAAACGTCTGATGGCAAGGATGAGCAGCGCATCGCGCTCAGCCGGTTCGCCGCCGAAAACATGCTGGCGGAAACCTCCGCCTTGAAGGATCTCGTCGTTACCGGCGCCGACAGCCTCGCTGCCGCGCGAGCCGTCTTGGGTTGAGGGGAAATATCATGACCGACCAGGTCCTCGTCGAACGTCCCGATGCCTATCCAGGCGTTCAAGTCATCCGCCTCAACCGGCCGGAAAAGAAGAATGCCATCACACGCGACATGTACGCGAAGATGACGAACGCGCTGACTGTTGCAGGCAGCGATCCGGCCGTTCGCGTCACCGTGTTTCTCGGCACGGACGGGTGCTTTTCCGCCGGCAACGACATGGCCGACTTTCTGGCATTTGCCATGGGCGGCTCGATGGGCACGGAGGTCATCGATTTTCTGAAAGCCCTGGCGAGCGCGCCCAAGCCGGTCGTCTCCGGTGTCGACGGGCTTGCGATCGGCATCGGCACGACGATCCACCTGCATTGCGATCTGACGATCTCGTCCGCCCGCTCTGTCTTCAAGACGCCCTTCGTCGATCTGGCCCTCGTGCCGGAAGCGGCGTCGAGCCTGATCGCGCCGCGCATCATGGGACACCAGCGGGCCTTCGCACTGCTTGCCGCCGGCGAGCCGCTGGAGGCGCGCGATGCGCTCGAGGCCGGCCTCATCTGGAAGATCGTCGGCCAGGATGCCGTCGAAGACGAGACGCTATCGCTCGCTACGCGTCTTGCCAAGAAGCCACCGGAGGCCCTGCGCATCGCTCGCGACCTAGTCCGTGGTGACCGCAGCGACGTGCTCGCGCGTATCGACGAAGAGGCGAAGCACTTCGCGGCACAGCTGAAAAGCGCCGAGGCAAGGGCGGCTTTCGAAGCCTTCATGCGCCGCTAAGTCTCTGCCGGACGACGTTTTCAGCGCCCGACATGGGAAAGACTGGGGCGGCTTCCTAGCCGGCCCATTGTGAAGATCCCGTTGCTGCCGGTATCCCGAACTCGCATATGTCAATTTTAATCGCTTCTTAAATAGCAATCGCTAGCGTGCGGCGCGATAGGCCCACCCTCCGGGGGGCCCCGGCCGCATGAAGCATGGCCGGCCCCGCCTTTTAGGCATGTTCAACGTTTTCCCGAGGCTTGACCAACCGCCATTCCGGCGGCTGAACGATGCTGCGCGTGAAAATCATCGAGAGCTCATGTCCGGCGAAGTACGCCGGCCCCTGCTAGGAGCCCATCTTGTCCAATCGATCGAACCTCATGACGCGTATTCTTGTTGCCGCGTCCGGTGTCGTTGTCACCGCCTTCGCCGGCTTTTCCGTCTATATCGACTCGCTTCAGTACGATACCACCACCAAGGCGGTCGAAGAGAACATCTCTTCCTCCGGCGTCCAGGCAGCCCAGAGCGTCGCCAAGTGGCTGAACGGTCGCGTCACGCTGACGGCGATGGTGGCAGATGCCGCCGGCCGCGCGGCTGATGACAACGGCGTCCAGCCGATCCTCAAGAACGACGTGCTGACCAACGAGTTCATCTCGACCTATGTCGGCAACGAGGCCGGCAAGTTCATCACCTGGCCTGACAATCCGATGCCCGCCGGCTATGATCCGCGCCAGCGTCCGTGGTACCAGCAGGCGGTCAAGGCCGACGCGCGCGTCCTCACCGAGCCCTATGTCGATGCCTCGACCGGCGACCTCATCATCAGCGCCGCCGTTCCGGTCAAGCGCGATGGCAAGCTTTACGGCGTCACCGGCAGCGACTTCTCGCTGGAAACACTGGTCTCGATGGTCAAGGGCATCGACGTCGGCGGTGAAGGTTTTGCCTTCCTCGCCAGCAAGGACGGTCAGATCCTCGTCCACCCGGATTCCAAGCTCGTCACCAAGACGCTTTCCGATGCCTTCCCGATCGACACGCCGACGATCAGCTCCGGCATCATGAACACCGAACTCGACGGCAAGCCGATGATCGTCAGCTTCGTGCCCGTTGAGGGCCTGCCTTCGGTCGAATGGTATGTCGGCTTCGTCATCGACGCCGATGTCGCCTATTCCGCGATCGATCAGTTCCGCATTGCCGCCACCGTTGCGACCATTCTTGCTGTCGGCGTCATGCTCGTCTTCCTCGCAACCTTCCTCAACCGTTTGGTCATCCGCCCCGTTACCGACATGACCGGCGCGATGGAAAAGCTCGCTTCGGGCAACCACAACGTCGAAATTCCCGGTGAAGAGCGTACCGACCAGATCGGCTCGATGGCCGCGGCCGTCGCCGTCTTCAAGGCCAATGCGGTCGAACGTGCTCGTCTCGAAGACGAAGCGGATGCGAACCGTTCGCTGTCGGAGCGTGAGCGTCTGGAACGCCAGGCGCGGGATGCGCGTGAGGCAGCCGAAGTGCAGCAGGCCGTCGATGGTCTGGCAACCGGTCTCGGTCGTCTTGCCGACGGCGATCTTGCCTACCGGATCGACAATCCCTTCGCCGATCGTCTCGATCGCCTGCGCGCCGACTTCAACAACTCGGTCGCCAAGCTGCACGACACGCTCTGCGCCGTCGGGGCCAACGCCCGCGGCATCGATGCCGGCGCGACGGAAATCCGCTCGGCCGCTGACGATCTCGCCCGCCGCACCGAGCAGCAGGCAGCCTCCGTCGAAGAAACGGCAGCAGCGCTTGAAGAGATCACCACCACGGTCAAGGACTCCGCCCGCCGCGCCGAGGAAGTCGGCGCGCTGGTGGCCCGCACTCGGGCGGGTGCTGAAAAGTCCGGCGAGGTCGTTGCCAACGCCGTCGTGGCGATGCATGCGATCGAGAAGTCCTCTGGCGAAATCTCCAACATCATCGGCGTCATCGACGATATCGCCTTCCAGACCAACCTCCTGGCGCTGAATGCCGGCGTCGAAGCGGCGCGCGCCGGGGAAGCGGGCAAGGGCTTTGCCGTCGTTGCCCAGGAAGTGCGTGAGCTGGCGCAGCGTTCGGCCAATGCCGCCAAGGAGATCAAGGCGTTGATCACCACCTCGGGCAACCAGGTGCGCAGCGGCGTGACGCTGGTCGGCGACACCGGCAAGGCACTGGAAACGATCGTTGCCGAAGTCCAGGAGATCAACAAGCATGTGAGCGCGATCGTCACTGCGACGCGCGAACAGTCGACCGGTCTTCAGGAGATCAACACGGCGGTCAACACCATGGACCAGGGCACGCAGCAGAACGCGGCGATGGTGGAAGAGCAGACGGCGGCAAGCCATGGCCTGGCGTCCGAAGCAGCCTCGCTCAACGCGCTTCTCGCCCAGTTCAACCTCGGCAACACCCAGAGCGCCTACGCGCCGGCCGCAGCACCGCGCCGTCGCGCCGCATAGTAAAACATCTTAGATGCGAAATGAGACCCGGGGCACAACCCCGGGTCTTTGCGTTTTGACGCCGCTTCTCGAAAATCCGGCGCTGGAACCGTAATTCGTTGTTCGAACTCTCCTTTTTTACGTTTTGATAAAGTGTCGGGGCCTACCGTCCGATTGCCGCGAAATGACTTCGCACCGCACATCCGCCGATCGGGTCCATCTCCTGAAAAGGTCGCCTCAGGACCGCCGCGCTGTGTTCCAGACACCTGCCTCACGCTGCGCGTGTTTTGGCTTTTCCATCACGCGTTCGAAGTTTTGCTCGTGATCCGCTTTTCAAGCGATCGCGCGAAGGGAGACGAACGGTGATTCTTAAGACTGCGACCGCACGCAACATGTTTGCCATCGTAATGACTGGCCTTTTGACCTGTATGGTCACGGCTGCCATCGTGTTCTGGCTATCCTACCAGCAGCTGAAAGAGCGCAGCATCGCGGAGATGACCAACGCCGCCTATGCAAGCGCTGCCAATGTCGAGGCGAGGTTCGCAGAGACGAAGACGCTCGCCGGCAACATGCGCTCCGCTCTCTATGCCATGAAGGAAAGCGGCACCACATCTCGCGAGGGCACGGTCGCGCTGCTGAAGACACTGATCGCCGACAATCCTCTGGCCGTCGGCCTCAGCACCGCCTGGGAGCCAAACGCCTTCGACGGCAAGGATGCGGATTATGTCGGCAAGCCGGGCCATGACGCCAGCGGTCGCTTTATCCCCTACATCGCGCGCTCCGGCGACCAGATCGTCCACGAGGCGCTTGTCGACTACGACAAGCCCGGCGCCGGCGACTACTATCAGGTTCCCAAGAAGACCGGCCTTGACATGATCACCGAGCCCTACTTCTACAAGATCAACGGCCAGGACGTGCTGATGACGTCGATCATGGTGCCGCTGAAGCTCGACAATGCTTTTGTCGGCGTCGATGGCGTCGACATGGCGCTTGGCCAGCTTTCCAAGGAACTTGGCAAACTGGCGCCGTTCGGCACCGGCTTCGTTTCGCTGGTCAGCCAGGGCGGCAGCATCATCAGCCACCCCGACGAGAAATTCCTCGGAAAATCGCTGAAGGATACCGGGCTCGATGCCGGCGGTTGGGGGCAGCTTCTGGGCAAGACCGAACATGCGCTCGAACTCACGCATACGGATGGCTCGGTGCATATCGCCGTCGCCGTGCCGGTCAAGCTTCTGCCGGATACCACCTGGTACGTCGTGGTATCCGTGCCGCAGGCGACCGTGTTTGCCGGTCTCTCGCAGCTTGCAATGATCTCCGTCGCGGTTATCGCCGTCGCAGCCCTGATCATGATCCTGGTCGGCTGGACGCTCGCCACCCGCTTCCGCAAGCGCGTTGCAGCGGTCATCGGCGTCACCGGTGAAATCGCAGCCGGCAAGACCGATGTCGATCTGTCGGAAGCCGAGCGCAAGGACGAGATCGGCGATCTCGCCCGTTCGCTGCAGGTCTTGCGTGATGCGACCATCGCCAAGCTCAAGCTCGAAGACGAAGCGGATGCGAACCGTTCGCTGTCGGAGCGCGAGCGTCTGGAACGCCAGGCGCGGGATGCCCGTGACGCAGCCGAAGTGCAGCAGGCCGTCGATGGCCTTGCAACCGGCCTCGGTCGTCTCGCCGACGGCGATCTCGCCTACCGCATCGACAATCCGTTTGCCGATCGTCTCGATCGCCTGCGCGCCGATTTCAACAACTCGGTCGCCAAGCTGCACGACACGCTCTGCGCCGTCGGCGCCAATGCCCGCGGCATCGATGCCGGCGCGACGGAAATCCGCTCGGCCGCCGACGATCTCGCACGTCGCACCGAGCAGCAGGCAGCCTCCGTCGAAGAAACGGCAGCGGCGCTCGAAGAGATCACCACCACGGTCAAGGACTCCGCCCGTCGCGCCGAGGAAGTCGGCGCGCTGGTCGCCCGCACGCGGGCGGGTGCCGAAAAGTCCGGCGAGGTCGTTGCCAACGCCGTTGTGGCGATGCATGCGATCGAGAAGTCCTCGGGTGAAATCTCCAACATCATCGGCGTCATCGACGAGATCGCCTTCCAGACCAACCTTTTGGCACTGAATGCCGGCGTCGAGGCGGCGCGGGCAGGCGATGCGGGCCGCGGCTTTGCTGTCGTCGCCCAGGAAGTACGCGAGCTCGCTCAGCGCTCGGCCAATGCCGCCAAGGAGATCAAGGCGCTGATCACCACCTCGGGCAACCAGGTGCGCAACGGCGTGACGCTGGTCGGCGATACCGGCAAGGCACTGGAGACGATTGTTGCCGAAGTGCAGGAGATCAACAAGCATGTGAGCGCGATCGTCACTGCGACGCGCGAACAGTCGACCGGTCTTCAGGAGATCAACACGGCGGTCAACACCATGGACCAGGGCACGCAGCAGAACGCGGCGATGGTGGAAGAGCAGACGGCGGCAAGCCATGGTCTCGCCTCCGAAGCCGCTTCGCTCAACGCGCTTCTCGCGCAGTTCAACCTTGGCAACACCCAGAGCGCCTATGCTCCGGCACCAACGTCCCGTCGACGGGCGGCATAAGGCTGCGATATCAACGCGAATGATGAGAAAAGGCCCGGAAGTTCGGGCCTTTTTCTATTTCTCCAGCGTCGCGACGGCCTCGACATGAGCCGACCAGAGGAACTGGTCGATCGGCGTGACCGAGGTGATGCGGTAGCCGGCGGCAACGAGGATTGCGAGATCGCGGGCAAGCGTGATCGGGTTGCAGGAGACCGCGACGACCTTTTTGACGCCGGAACGGGCGATCTCCTGACATTGCACTTCGGCGCCGGCGCGCGGCGGGTCGAAGACGATGGCGTCGAAGACTTTCAGTTCCTGTGCCATGAGCGGCCGGCGGAAGAGATCGCGCTTCTCGATTGACACCGGCTTCAGCCCTTGCGTGTTGCGGGCGGCAAAGTCGAGCGCCTTCAGCGCCTTGTCTTCGCCTTCGACCGCGTGCACCCGCGCCTTGCGGGCGATGCGCAGGGCGAATGTGCCGCTGCCGGCAAACAGGTCGGCAACGCGTTTTGCCTTGCCGATATGATCGAGCACCAGCGCAGCCATCGCCTCTTCTGCCGCAAGTGTCGCCTGGGTGAAGCCGCCAGGGGGAGGCGACACGGCGATACCACCGAATTCTATGATCGGCTTGGTGGGTTCGACGATGATCTCGCCGTTGAGGCTGACGCGGGCAATGCCGCGTTCGCCGAGTACCGTCTCGACCGTGCGCCGGCGTTCGCGGTCGCCAAATCCCTTGATGCCGTCGACCGAGAGGTCGAGGCCCGTAAGCGTTTCGAGAACGGTAATGCGGAAAGGTTCGGCGTTGACCGCCATGGCCGCACCGACCTTGCTGACGGTGGCGAGCCGCGAGACGATGCCGGGGCTCGCGACGGGACATTCCGAAATCGCGACGATGTGGTGGCTCTCCGCCTGGTTGAAGCCGAGCAGTAGGTCCTTCTCGGTCTTGCGGGCGGTAAACACGGCGCGGCGGCGCTCTCCCGGACGGGCTGCGATCAACGGGGCGACTTCAGGCTTCAGCCCCTTCGACTTCAGGGCGTTTATCACCAGGTCGCGCTTGAACGTCTGGTAGAGGGGATCGGCGGCATGCTGCAGCGTGCAGCCGCCGCAGGTGCCGTTCTCGCCATCCGGGCCGAAATGGCGACAGTGCGGCGCGACCCTATCAGGCGAGGATTCGCGCAGCGAGATCAGCGTGCCCTGAGACTTGTTGACCGCAAGGGCAGCACTTTCGCCCGGCAGCGTGAAGGGGACATAGACCGGACCGTCCTCGGTCTCGGCGATGCCGTCGCCCTGCGCGCCAAGGCGGGCGATCGTCAGGGTCTGCGTGCTCATGGCTTTTTTCCGGCCAGCAGGAATTCGACGTTGCCGTCGCCGCCTGCAATCGGCGAGGGGATCAGGCCAAGGCTCTGCCAGCCCATGTCCTCGACCAGCCAGCGCTCGAGTTCGGCGGCAACGGCCGGCGCGCTCTCAGGATCCTTGAGCAGACCGGCCTTGCTGATCGCATCGCGACCGGCCTCGAACTGCGGCTTGACCAGCAGAATGCAATGCGCGCCAGACAGCGCCATTTCGAGTGCCGGCGGCAGGGCGAGCTTCAGCGAAATGAACGACACGTCCGATACGATGAAGGTCACATCGCGGTTGTCGATGTCGTCCTCGGTCATCGCGCGGGCGTTGAGGCCCTCGATGCTGGTGACGCGCGGATCGCTCTCGATGCGCGGATGGATCTGGCCATGGCCGACATCGATGGCGACCACATGCTCGGCGCCGCGCTTCAACAGCACTTCGGTGAAGCCGCCGGTCGACGCGCCGATATCGACGCAGCTCTCGCCCGTGGGATCGAGCCCGAAATGATCGAGCGCTGCGACAAGCTTCAGCGCCGCGCGGGAGACATAATCCTGCGCCGGATCGTCGATGGTGATGGTCACGCTCTCGGCAAAGGCCAACGACGGCTTGGTGACCGTGCGGCCGTCGACCTTTACGGTGCCGCGCTGGATCGCGTCGCGGGCGCGAGCGCGACTGGCGACCAGTCCCGTGTTGAGCAGCAACTGGTCCAGGCGGACCCTGTTCTTGTGTTCTTCATTCTGGCGATCTTCTGACATGTGCTTCTCATGGAGGCTCGCCGGCCTTATGGCAAGCCCCTTCGCTGCCAAGCGGGCTTTGCGGCGGGAAAGATCGAGCAATAAAGACGCCGAAGAAAACAGGGTAATATTCACGTCTCCTTAAATGATGCGTGGCAATTTCACCAAATGTCGCAACCTGCATGAAGCAGGATCTCCGCCCCTTAATCGGACCTCCCGACACATCTGATCATCCCCCGACCTGACGCCGTCTGGCGCAAGGAGTTTCCGCATGCCCCGCTTTCATCTCAGGCTTTCGCACCGTATCGGCTTGCTGGTGCCGATCGCCGTCGCCGGCATTCTCGCCATCGTCGGCATCTTCATCGTCGAGCGGGATATCGAGGAGGGGTATCGCGAGCAGGTGCAGGTCTATCGCGACGCGGATAGGGCGCTCCTGGTCCTTGAAAGCCAATTCCTGCAGAACCGTCGCGCGGAAAAGGACTTTCTGCTTAGGCGAGAGGAGAAGTACACCGCTTCGCATCAGGACGTCGCCGTCAAGGCAAACGAGACGATCGCCGCGCTCGGCAACCTGCTCGACAGCCAGTCGACGCGGGCGCAACTCAAGCTGATTTCAGAGGGTTACGAACGCTACCTCACTGAATTCGTGGCTGTTGCCGACGCCAACCGCATGCTTGGGCTTGAACCGTCGGCCGGCAAGGAAGGCGCGATGCGGGCTGCGGTCCACACGATCGAGGAAGCGCTGAAGTCCGTTTCGGACAAGGGGCTGAAGGCAAGCATGCTGACGATGCGCCGCCACGAGAAAGACTTCATCATGCGGCGCGATCACAAATACGTCGAGAAGCATGCCGAAGAGGTGAAGGTCTTCGCAGGCTTCCCGACGGAGACGTTCGGTGGCAAGGATAACCAGGCGAAGATCCTGGCGGCATTGAAGAATTACGGCGACGCATTTTCGGATTATGCCGCGATGGCCGAAAACGATGCGGTCTTGCGCAAGCGGATGTCCGAGACTTTTTCCGCCATCGAGCCGATCTTCGAGCAGATGGCGACGGCGATCGAGGCTGAGAAGGCCGATGCCGAGACTAAAAGCGCAGCGATGCAGCAGTTCGCAGAGAAGGTCGCACTCGCTGCTGTCCTTGCGGCCATCGCCATCATCGCGGCCACGGTCTTCCTCGTCGGCCGGACAATTTCCAAACCGATCGTCGCCACCACCCGTTCGATGACGCGTCTCGCCGAAGGTGACACTGCGTCCGCCATCCCCTATGCCGGCCGGAAGGACGAAATCGGCGAGATGGCTGGTGCTGTCGAAATCTTCCGGCAGGCGGCGATCGCCAACCAGAGGCTGGAGGCGGAAGCTGCTGATAGCCGCGCCCGTGCCGATGCTGAGCGCGCACGCCTGCAGGAGGAGGCCGAAGCTGCCGCCCAGGCACGCCTTCGCCAGGCAACCTCCGGCCTTGCCGGCGGCCTGCAACGGTTGGCGGCCGGTGACCTCGCCTTCCAACTGTCGGAGCCTTTTGCGCCGGATTTCGAGCAGCTGCGCCATGACCTTAACTCGGCCGTGTCGCGGCTAGGCGATGCGCTGGCGGCGGTCGCCGATTCCAGCGGCTCGATCGATGGCGGCTCGCGCGAAATCAGCGAGAGCGCCGACGACCTCTCGCGGCGTACCGAGCAGCAGGCCGCCTCGCTGGAGCAGACGGCAGCTGCCCTTGATGAGATCACTGCCAATGTCACAAGCTCGACCCGGCGTGCTGAAGAAGCGCGCGTCGTGGCGGGCGAGGCAAATTCAAGCGCCGCCAAATCCGGTGTCGTTGTCGCAAGCGCCGTGGAGGCGATGCGCCGGATCGAAAGCTCCTCCGGCCAGATCTCCAACATCATCGGTGTCATTGACGAGATCGCTTTCCAGACCAATCTCCTGGCGCTCAATGCCGGCGTCGAGGCTGCGCGGGCAGGCGATGCCGGAAAGGGGTTTGCAGTCGTCGCCCAGGAGGTGCGCGAACTTGCCCAGCGCTCGGCCAAGGCCGCCAAGGAGATCAAGGAGCTTATCCGCAATTCCAGCGTCGAGGTCGAAGGTGGGGTCAAGCTGGTGCGTGATACCGGCGAGGCGCTGAAGGCGATCGGTGGCCACGTCGCCACGATCAACCAGCACATGGACGCGATCGCCATTTCGGCACGCGAACAGTCGGTGGGCCTCAGCGAAGTCAACACCGCCGTCAACCAGATGGACCAGGTGACGCAGAAGAATGCAGCGATGGTCGAAGAGGCCAACGCCGCCAGTGCTCAGCTTGCCAACGAAGCCGGACGCCTGCGCGAGCTCATTGCCCGCTTCACCCTGCCGGGTCGAACGAGTGGCGCGACTGCGGCAAGCGACCTGCGCGCCATGGCGCGTACGATGGCTGCGCCAACGGCACCGGTGCGCGCGGCGAGTGCCGCACGTCCGATATCACGCGGCAATGCGGCAGTGGCACAGGACGACTGGCAGGAATTCTGATTGTCGCCGAAGCACGACAAGAAGGCAAAAGACCCCGGTTCTTCGCCGGGGTCTTTTGTATCTCAAGCCTGTCGCGCAAAAGTGTGCAGCGGATTTGCGCCAGAGACTTGCGTAAATACAAGAGCATAAAGCGCGCCAAGCGAATCTGAAAGATCGCGAAGCGCTCTGCGGTAGTCGTAGACTATGCAGGCTTAGCCAGCCGCGCCAAGTCCGATATCCTGCTTCTGGCCGAGCGCCTTGAATACGGTCGAAACGATGCCGGCGCGGTCGAGGCCGGCGGCGGCGTACATTGCTTCGGGCTTGGCCTGTTCCATCCAGATATCGGGCATCACCATCGGGCGAACCTTCAGGCCGCCATCGAGCAGGCCGTCTTCGGCGAGGAACTGCAGTACGTGGCTGGCGAAGCCGCCGACAGCGCCTTCCTCGATGGTAACAAGCACTTCGTGATGGCGCGCAAGCTGGCGGATGAGGTCATGGTCGAGCGGCTTGGCAAAGCGTGCGTCCGCAACGGTTGTAGAAAGGCCCGCCGCATCGAGATCTTCGGCAGCCATCAAACAGTCGGCAAGACGGGTGCCGAACGAAAGCAGTGCCACCTTCGAGCCCTGCTTGACCACACGGCCCTTGCCGATTTCGAGAATCTGGCCGCGCTCGGGCATCTCTACGCCCACGCCTTCGCCGCGCGGATAGCGGAACGAAATCGGACCGGCATCATAGGCTGCGGCCGTGCGCACCATGTGCTTGAGTTCCGCCTCGTCGGCTGCCGCCATGACGACGAAGCCGGGCAGGGTGGCAAGATAGGTGGTGTCGAAGGAGCCCGCATGGGTCGGCCCGTCGGCGCCGACGAAGCCGGCGCGGTCGATCGGGAAGCGCACCGGCAAGCCCTGGATCGCCACGTCGTGGACCACCTGGTCGTAGCCGCGCTGAAGGAAGGTGGAGTAAAGCGCTGCAAACGGCTTGTAGCCTTCGGAGGCAAGGCCGGCCGCAAAGGTCACGGCATGCTGTTCGGCAATGCCGACGTCGAAGCAGCGCTTGGGGTGGGCCAGCGCAAACTTGTCGAGACCGGTGCCCGACGGCATGGCGGCCGTGACCGCAACGATCTTGTCGTCGAAACCGGCTTCCTGTGTCAGCGCTTCGGCGAAGACCGAGGTGTAGGCGGGTGCATTCGGCTTTGCCTTGGCCTGCGCGCCGGTGATGACGTCGAACTTGTTGACGCCGTGATACTTGTCGGCGGCGGCTTCGGCGGGCGGGTAGCCCTTGCCCTTCTGTGTCACCACATGGATCAGCACCGGGCCCTTGGCGTTGTCGCGCACGTTGCGCAACACGGGCAACAGGTGCTCGAACGAGTGACCGTCGATCGGGCCGATATGGTAGAAGCCCATCTCCTCGAACAGCGTGCCGCCGGTGACGTAACCGCGCGCGTGCTCGACGGCGCGGGTGATTGCCCGATCTACCGTCTTGCCGAGATAGGCCGTCAGCTTCTTGCCGACTTCGCGGATGCCCATATAGGTGCGGCCGGAGGCGAGACGCGCGAGATAGGCGCTCATTGCGCCCGTCGGCTGCGCGATCGACATGTCGTTGTCGTTGAGGATGACGATCAGGCGCGCATCGAGCGCGCCGGCATTGTTCAGCGCCTCATAGGCCATGCCGGCCGACAGCGCGCCGTCGCCGATGACGGCGATGACGTTACGGTTGATGCCGTCGAGGTCTGCGGCAACCGCCATGCCGAGGCCGGCGGAAATGGACGTCGAGGAGTGCGCGGCACCGAAGGGATCGTATTCGCTTTCGGCGCGACGGGTGAAGCCGGAAAGGCCGCCTTCCTGGCGCAGCGTACGGATGCGGTCGCGACGGCCGGTCAGGATCTTGTGCGGGTAGCACTGATGGCCGACGTCGAAGATCAGCCGGTCATGCGGTGTGTTGAACACCTTGTGGATGGCGATCGTCAATTCGACGACACCCAGGCCTGCGCCGAGGTGGCCGCCGGTGCGCGAGACCGCATCGATCATCTCTGCACGAACTTCGCCGGCAAGCTGCGGCAGATCCCGGTCGTCGATCTTCTTCAGATCGTCGGGGAAGGTCACCTTGTCGAGCAAGGGAGTTGCCGGCATTGGGGTGGTTGGCAGTTGTGTCACTCTGCATGCCTCATGCGCACCGCACGGATCGGGTGCGCGAATAGTTGGTTGTATAGTTAAAGCGGCTCTTTAGACGCAATCGTTGCTGAATGCAAAAGTAGGCTTTCCTGCGTCGTCATCCAAGACACTACTGCATGATTCCCTGAATCGAAATCGATTTAAGGAAACATGCGGCAACCTGAAGCGACAAATCTGTCGCTTCAGGGCGGCAAGCGTTCACGACTATCCCGTGCCGTTAGCCGGCCGGCAGGGGCACGAATTCCTCCTCGTCGCCGGGCACGATATCGAAGCGGCCGGTGCGCCACTCCTCCTTGGCCTTCTCGATGCGGTCCTTCGACGACGACACGAAATTCCACCAGATGTGGCGGGCCGAGCCGAGCGCAGCGCCGCCGAACAGCATGATATGACAGCCGAGCGGACCGGCGGTGACGGTGATTTCGTCGCCCGGACGGAAGACCAGCAACTGATTGTCGGCAAAGTGGTCGCCGGCGATGATCGCTTCGCCCGAGAGGATATAGAGCGCGCGCTCTTCCCAGTTGGCCGCAAACGGCGCGCTTTTGCCGGGTGCGATGTTGAGGTCGACGTAGATCGTGTCGGTAAAGACCGAGACCGGCGATTTCTGTCCTTCGAAGCTGCCGATGACCACCCGGGCATCGATGCCGCCGTCGCTGAGCTGCGGCAGGTTGTGCCGCTCGGTGTGATCGAAGATCGGGTCGATTTCTTCCTTGTGGTCGGGCAGCGCCAGCCAGGTCTGCAGCCCCGAGATGGAGCGCGCATGCCCGCGCTGGTTTTCGGGCGAGCGCTCGGAGTGAACGATGCCGCGGCCGGCGGTCATCAGGTTCACGTCACCCGGCCGGATCACCATTTCGGTGCCGAGGCTATCGCGGTGCTTGATCTCCCCGTCGAACAGATAGGTAACGGTGGAAAGGCCGATATGAGGATGCGGCCGAACGTCGATCGCTTCGCCGGCGCGCAGGAGCGCCGGGCCCATGCGATCGAAGAAGATGAACGGCCCGACGAGGCGCCGTCTGGCGGTCGGCAGTGCCCGGCGAACTTCCAGGCCACCGATGTCGCTGGTGCGCGGAATGATCAGGTGTTCGATCGCGTCGCAGGCGGGTTTGTCGCCGGCGAGCGGGTCGGGGCCAGGAAAGAAGGACATGGTGCACGCTCCCGTTGTTCGTATGGCCTGACCCTAGCCCCGAACTCGGGCAGCGGGTAGGGGCGAGACGAAGACGCAGCGTTTCCAGACGTTGACCAATCCCGCGCCGGTTACTCCGCGTCGAGCGGTTCCACGCCCTGCGGCTTGCCGGCGCGATCGAGCCTGATCTTTTCGATCCGGTCCTCGGCCGCTTTCAGCAGCGCCTCGCAGTGTTTCTTCAGCGCTTCGCCGCGCTCATAGATTTCGATCGACTTGTCGAGCGCGACGTCGCCGCGCTCCAGCGCCGAAACGATGCGCTCCAGCTCTTCGACGGCTTGCTCGAAGGAGAGGGCCGGAACGTCCGGTTGCGTGGTGGTGGTCATGGTTACCCTCTCATCAATCTCAAAATATGCATGCCGGCCGACTCGGCCAGCCCCTGCAGGTCATAGCCGCCCTCGAGCAGGCTGACCATGCGGTTGCCGGCACTGCGGTCGGCGATCTCGTGCAGGCGGCCGGTCGCCCAGTCGAAATCCTCGCCGACGAGGTTGATCTGCGCCAGCGGATCGCGGTGGTGGGCGTCGAAACCGGCTGAGATCAGGATGAAATCTGGCCGGAAATTGGTCAGCGCCGACAAGACGCGCGACCGGAATGCCTCGCGAAAATGCTCGCTGCCGACATTGGGCGAGAGCGGTGCGTTGACGATGTTGCCCTTGACGCCGGTCTCGTCCTTGGCACCGGTGCCGGGATAGAGCGGCATCTGGTGGGTGGAGCAGAAAAGCACCGACGGGTCATCCCAGAAGATGTCCTGGGTGCCGTTGCCGTGGTGCACGTCCCAATCAACGATGGCAACGCGTTCGGCGCCATGGGCTACCTGCGCGTGCCGGGCGGCAATCGCTACCGTGTTGAAGAAGCAGAAGCCCATGGCCTTGTTCTTCTCGGCATGGTGGCCGGGCGGGCGGGCGGCGACGAAGGCATTGTCCGCCTTGCCGGTGAACACCGCATCCACCGCCTCGACGGCCCCGCCGATGCCGGTCAGCGCCGCCTCAAAGCTCATCGGGCTGGCATAGGTGTCGGCTTCGAGATCGTTGATGCCTTCGTCGGGGATGGCACGCTTCACGGTGCGTAGATGCTCTTCCGGATGGACGAGCAGTATCAGGTCCTCGCTCGCCTTCGTCGCCTTCACGCGTTTGAGGTCGGCGAAATTCGGATGTTCGAGCGCAAGGTTCAGAGCCTTCAGCCGGTCCGGCCGTTCGGGATGGCCTTCCGGAACCTCGTGTTCCAGGAAGACCGGATTTTCATAGAGCAGCGTGGTCATCCGCCGAAACTAGTGCTGTAACCGGCCAAGGTCCATGGCACGCCCAAGGGAAAGTCCTGATTTTCAACAGCGCGTGTCGAGGAGCAGCTTGCCGTCGCGTTTGGGGTCCGCCTGATGTGCCAGGGCTTCATCAAGGCCGCTGAGCGGATAGATTTGCGCAATCCGGCTTGAGAAAAGTCCGGTTCGAAGTCCGGCAAAGCTCTGCGCGAAAGCCGCCTCGATGGCAGGCCGCCGGGCGGCGTGCACCCAGGTTCTGAGCCAGAGGAAAGAAAAGCGCACGTCCGGCCGTGCCTGGATCGCCGGGATCGGCACGGGCACGCCGCTGAGCGCGCCATACTGGATGAATGCCGCGCCGGGCTGCAACGTCTGGCCGATAAGGTCGCCGGCAAACGAGCCGCCGACCGCGTCGAGAATGGCGTCGAAGGCAAGGCCTGAAGGGATGTGCCTGTCATCGGCGACGACGATTTCGCCGGCCGCATCGGCCGCCAGTCGCTCGGCGCTGCGTTCGCTGCGCACGATCCCGACCGGCCTTGCGCCTTCGCCTGCGATGAGCTTCATCAGCATGCCGCCGATGGCCGAACCCGCGGCGGTGACGCCGATCCTGCGGTCGGCTATCGGTCCGAAATGGGCTTTCAGCGCTTCGATCAGCCGAATTGCCGTCAGCGGGTTGACGTAGCTGGTTGCCGCCTGGCGGTCGTCGATATCGTCGGGCACGGAGAAGCACCATTCGGCGGGTCGCACCAGATACGCCTGCCAGAGACCGCTTGCGCCGATCGGGATCGCGCGATCACCGGGCTTCAAGCTCGTAACGCCGGCGCCGACGCGTGTAACGGTGCCGACACCTTCAAAGCCCGGTACGAAGGGCAGGGTGGTCCGGGCGCTGTAGGCGCCGGTGACGGGAATGAGATCGGAAGGATTGATCGCCGAAAGGGACAGCGCGATCTCGACCTCGCCAGGCCCTGGCGGGATGCGCTCGGCATCGACGAGCGCAATCACTTGTCGCGGATCGCCGAACTGGCTAACGAGGGTGGAGCGCATTTTAAGAGGGCCTCGCATGGACGGCAGGGAGAGGGACAACGTCACGGAAATCCGCATTCCGTTTCGCGATATAGACATGCATGGCCACATGCACAATGCCGCCTATTATGCCCATGCCGAAGCCTCACTTTCCCATCTCTGGCGGCATCGGCCGTCGGTCGCTCATGAGCCGGCCTATCTCGTTCGTCGCTCGGCTTGCGTCTTCCATCGCGGCCTGCGCTATGACGAGCCGGCGCGCTTCATCGTCACCGTCGCCAAGATCGGCGGCAGCTCGGTGAGCTTTGCCGTGCGGGTCGAGGCGGCCGGCCAGCTTGCGGCCGAGCTCGAGGTCGTCTGGGTCGCCGTCGATCGCGAGCGGCACACGCCGCTGCCGGTGCCGGCCGCAACCCGCGAGTGGCTCGGCAGCTACATTCTCTGACAAAATTAACTGACGGGCCGCCGGCTGCGAAACAGCGCGACAGTGCCCATGCCGCCGCCGATGCCCATCATCGCCAGCGCCCGCGTTTCCTGTGGGACCGCCCGCATCTGCGTGAAAAGCCGGACCACGAGGATCGCTCCGGATGCGCCATAGGGGTGGCCGAGCGCAATGGCGCCGCCATCGAAATTGACCCGCTCAGGTGCGATCCCGAGTTGATCGAGGCTGCCGAGAACCTGCGAGGCGAAGGCTTCGTTGAATTCGATGAAGTCGACCGCGTCGGCATCGAGCCCGGGATTGCGCGCTTTCAGCTTGTCCATCGCCGGCACCGGACCAAGTCCGAGCAGGTCGGGATGCACGCCGGCAGTTGCCGCGTCGACGAATTCGAGCGCAAAGGGAAGGCCGAGGCGCTGCGCTTCGGCAAGGCTTGTCACCAGAACCATCGCCGCACCGTCGTTGATCGGGCAGGCATTGCCTGCCGTCACCGTGCCATCCTTGACAAAGACGGGTTTCAGCCGCTGCAAGGTTTCGAGCGACGCATTGGCGCGCGGGCATTCGTCCGTATCGACGGTCCCGGCTGTCGTTTCGATCGGTACGATTTCATTCGAAAACCGGCCAGCGGCCTGGGCGGCCACAGCACGTCGCTGGCTTTCGAGCGCGAAAGCATCCTGTCTTTCGCGGGAAATGGCGCAGGCGGTGGCGACGTTTTCGGCAGCAACGCCCATGTCTGGGTCGCCGATCTCGTCCGGAGCCATGCGCGAGCGTTTGATCGGTTGAGGTTCTTCGCCCGGCGCTGTTGGCGGCCTCAGGCGAATATGGGCGCGGCTGGCGCTTTCGGTGCCGCCGGCGAGATAGAAGCGTCCGGCGCCCGCCTGAATGAGGCGTGCGGCGAGCATGATGGCTTCCAGACCGGCGCCGCATTGCCTGTCGATGGTCAGGCCCGATGTCGATACCGGAAGCCCGGCTTCGAGTGCTGCAAGCCGCCCGAGATTGCCGGCGCAATTGGCGGCATTGCCGAGGATGACGTCGTCGACCACATCGGTAGCCAGGCCGACGTCGCTCAGGATGCGGTTGATGAGGGGCGCGGCGAGGCGTGCCGGCTCGACCTCTGCGAGCACGCCACGCACGCGTCCAACAGGCGTGCGCAGGGCCGCCACGATCACCGGGATGCGCTCTGGGTCAGACGAAGGGCTCGAGGGCGTCATGTCCATCCACAATCCATTGCTTGAGGGTGCCGGCCGCCACCTTACCAGATTGTGTCATGGGCAAGGCACGGCAAAGCCAGATTCGCCGCGGATGTTTATAGCGCGGCAGATGGATATCGAGATGACGGGCGAGGGCCGCCCGGTCGATTGCACCAGCGTTGGGCTCGATGACCGCGACCAACTCGCTGCCGAGGTCGGGATGGTCGAGGCCGAGAACGAAGGCCGCATGCACATCGACATGCCCGGCAAGCGTCGCCTCGACTTCCTGCGGATAGATGTTGTTGCCGCCGGAAAGCACCATGCCGCCGGAGCGACCGACGAGATGCAGCGTGCCGTCGGCATTCAGGAAACCGAGATCGCCAACGGTTGCGAGTTTGCCGACGCGCCGGAGGCCCGCGCCGTCGCCGGCGCCGATATAGCCGCTGGCAATCAGGTCGCTGTCGACGAAGATCGTGCCGGTCTCGCCTGCTGGCAGCGGCCTCTCGCTCTCGTCAAGTACGATGAGGCCGACACCGGGAAAGGCCCGTCCGACGGCGGTTGCCGATGCGGTATCGCCAGGGCCGGCAACGCTGATGAACCCGAGCTCGGAGGCGCCATAATACTCGACGATGTCGGCCAGCGGAAAAGTTGCCGCCGCGGCGGCACGGTCGGCCGGTGTCAGCTTGGCGCCGGCAACGGTGATCTTCTGGACGGAGGTCAAAACTGAGGACGACGCACAGAGCCGCCGCAGCATCGTCGGCACCAGCACGAGCCGTCTGACTTCCAGCGACTTGATGATTTCGGAAGCGCGCGCCGCATCGAAATGCGCCATGCCGATGAATTCGGCGCCGGCGACAAGGGTTTCGGCGAGGGCATAAAGCGTTAGCCCATGAGCGAGCGGGCCGGGCGCGAAGGTGCGGGTATCGCTGCCGATGCCGAAAAAATCCTGCCCCGTCTTCAGGCTGCGCCGCCAGGAGCCGCGATCGCGCACGATCGCTTTCGGCATGCCTGTTGTGCCGGAGGTGAAGACGACGAGAAACGGTTCTTCGTCGGCGCCGATGACAAGCGGCGACGTGTTGTCGCCGGAACCGGCGATGAAGGCCTTGTCGTTTCCGGCAAGGGGTGCGCCCAGCAGCAGCCCGTCGCCGTCGGCGCAAACGACGATGTCGGGGCGCAATTGCTCCCGCATCGCCGCGCGCGTCGCCTCCGGCAGATGCGGATCGATCAATGCGACGCAATGGCCGCCCGATGTTGCGGCGAGAAAGGCTGCTGTGAAAAGGGGATGGTTGCCGATCTCGAGGGCGATCAGCCTCGTGGTGCCGGGCAGTGCGTTTTCACTCCGTGCGTCTACCGTCAGTTTCCCGAACGCTGAAACGAGCTGGCCGGCGCAAAGCGCAAGCTCCCGGAATGTGAAAACCCGGCCTTCCATGTGGAAGGCCGGGGCATGCGGATTTTGGTCCGTGTGGCGCGCAAGCGCGGCGGCAAAAGGCATTGCTCAGGCGCGAACGTGCAGCAGCGGATAGCCCGCAAAAACGGCCCGTGCTGCAAGCGTCGCGATCGCAGCCTTCAAGAGGTCGCCGGGCAGGAAGGCGAGCGAACCGGTCGCAACGGCCAGCAGAGGCGTGCCAGTGATGGCGGATACCCACGGCATGCCAATTGCATAGAGCACGACGATGCCGCCGATAATCGAGGCGAGGAAGAAGCCGATGAACTGGCGGAGTTCCGGCTGGCCCTCACGGACGAAGCGCTGCGCGATCAGGCCGGTGACGAAGGTGGCCACGACCCAACCGAGGATGAAGCCGCCGGACGGGCCGGCAAACACGGCGAGACCGCCACGACCGCCTGACAGCACCGGCAGGCCGATCGCAACGAGCAGCAGGAAGAGCAGAAAGGCCAGCGCGCCGCGCTTGGCGCCGAGGATGCAGCCGGCAAGCATCACGCCCATGGACTGTGCGGTGATCGGCACGGGAATGAAGCCGAGCGTGATCGGCGGAATGAGGCCGAGCGCGACGACGATCGCGGCAAAGAGGGCGATAAGGACGAGGTCTCTGGTGTTCATGCTGTTCCTGTTCCTTGTTTATTAGGGTATGCGAATTTATTGGCGACGAAAACCGCGGGCGTCAATCGCCGCAGCGATCGTATCCGCATCTTTGAGCGTCAGGATGATCAGCGGACCGATGATCGTCAACGGCCGCACCGGCAGCCCGCGCGCCCGGTGTGCTTCGCGGATGGCCTGGTATCGCGCGAAAATGTCGGGAACGAAGCGCAGGACGAGCCCCAGCGCCAGGCTGACATCGGCGGCAAGCACCCATCCGAGGCGCTCGAACGGCGACAAAAGCACGGTGATCTCGTCCATGAAAGCACTGATCGTCGTCGTTGCCGTCACGGCGGCGGCAAACAGCACCAGCGCCAGCAGCCGCAGGGTCAGCACGCCGACTTCGCTTAATGGGAGGAAGAAGAGGTTCACAGCCGCGAGAAAAAAGATGGTGAAGAAGACGAAGCCGACGCGCTTCAGCGCTTCGCGCCAGGAAATGCCGACCGAGAGATAGAGCCCACCCGAGATCACGAACGCAGTCAGTTGCACAGGCAGCGAGCCGCTGAGGAAAAGCAGAATGCTCAGCGCCACCAAAGGCAAAAGCTTAGCGCGCACCGGAAGGCGATGCAGCCAGCTGTCGCCCTCGATGTGCAGGCTCGTCAGCATCCGGCAATCTCATGGTAGCGGCGGATTGTTTCGTGCGGGGCGCCGTCGGCCGCAAGCCGCCCTTCATGGAAGAGCAAGAGCCGCTCGACGTTTTCGACCAGCGGCAGGTCGTGGGTGATGACAAGCGTGTCTTCGTCCAGCGCGGCGATCGTGTCGGCAACCCGCCGGCGGTTGCGCAGGTCGAGCTGGTTGGTCGGCTCGTCGAGGATGAGGATCTTCGGGTCGGTGACGACGACGCTCGCCATGGCGATCAACTGGGTCTCGCCGCCGGAAAGCTCATGAACCCGGCGCCGGGCCAGGTGTTCGACGCCGAAACGCGACAGGACGGCCTGCGTACGTCGATCGATCTCGTCGCCCTTCAGGCCGCGGTTCTTCAGCCCGAAGCCGATGTCGTCGGCAACGACGGGCATGATCAGCTGGTGTTGCGGATTCTGGAAGATGAAGCCGGCTTCGGAAAGCACCGCGCGCTCGTCCTTGACTGTATCGAGACCGTTGACGGTGACTTGGCCGGCGGAAGGCTTGACGAGGCCGTTGATCAGCCGCGCGAAGGTGGTCTTGCCGGAGCCGTTGAGGCCGATAATGCCGACACGCCGTTCCGTGATTTCAAGCGTCAGCGGCTGTAGCGCCACCCGTTCGCCGAAGCGGACCGAGCAATCGGTAAAGCGGATGTCCATCCCGTCCCTCGCGGTTTGCGGTCTGCTCTATAGGCCAAGACGGCGCAGAAGGGCAATGCTGCATCGCAGCAAGCTCCCCATTTGAAATATGGGAATAAAAGCCTACTCTTTCTCCCATGACGATTCGGCTCTCCAATAGCGATGCGCGGCGCATCTTTCTCGCGAAGCAGGGCCTTTCCGGCACGCCGCACCGCGCGCTCGGCAAGGACGGCCTCTTGAAGCTCATCCACGACATCGGCTTCGTGCAGGTCGACAGCATCGCGACGGTCGAGCGCGCCCACCACCAGATCCTGTTTTCGCGCAACCAGACCTACCGGCGCGAACATCTGACATCGCTGCTCGAAGTCGACGGCGAACTGTTCGAGCACTGGACCCATGATGCATCGATCATTCCCAGCAGCTTCTACCGCTACTGGAAGCACCGCTTCAAATGGGAAGGCGAAACGATCGTCGAGCGCTGGAGCAAATGGCGCGGCGAGGGGTTCGAGAAAAGTTGCGACGACACCTATCAGCGCATTGCCCAGGGCGGCCCGGTGCTTGCCCGCGAGCTCAAAGAGGCTGAACACACGTCGGGCGGCTGGTGGAACTGGCACCCTTCGAAGACCGCACTCGAAATCCTGTGGCGCACCGGCAAGCTGGCGATCGCCCGACGGGAGAATTTCCAGAAGGTCTACGACCTGACCGAGCGGGTGATACCGCCCCACCATCACGGTGCCGAAGTGGAGCATCACGAGTTCATCGACTGGGCCTGCCGCAGCGCGCTGGAGCGCCTGGGTTTTGCCACCCACGGCGAAATCGCCGCCTTCTGGGACCTGGTTTCTCCCGATGAGGCAAAGGCCTGGGTGGCCGAGCACCGCGACGAACTGATCGACGTGGCGCTTGAACCGCTCGACGGCGGCAAGCCACGCCTATCCTATGCGCTTGCCGGCTTTCCCGACACGCTCAGTGACATTCCCGACCCGCCCGGCCGCGTTCGTGTCCTGAGCCCCTTCGATCCCCTGCTGCGCGACCGCAATCGCACCGAGCGGCTGTTCGGCTTTTTCTATCGGATCGAGATCTTCGTGCCCGAGCCGAAACGGGAATATGGCTACTATGTCTTCCCGCTGATCGAAGGCGACCGGCTGATCGGCCGCATCGACATGAAGGCCGACCGCAAGCGCGGCAGCCTCGACGTACGCCGGCTCTGGCTGGAGCGCGGCGTCAAGGCATCCTCCGGCCGCATGGAGCGCATCGACGCGGAACTCGAACGCGTCGCCCGTTTCACCGGCGTCGAGCGCATCGAACGCCTCGAGGGCTGGAACGCATCGCTCTCGTGATCGATATTTTCCTTGGCTTGGACCGCGCGCCTTCCTAAATGAAGGCCATCGAATTTCACGACGCGGGAGCGCACGACCATGAACACCGATCTGATGAGCCTCTTCGATGCCGATGAGGCAGCGATCCGCAAGGTTCTGTCGGAGACGCTTGCCGGCGCCGACGATGGCGAACTGTTTTTGGAGCATGCCCAGGCCGAAGTGCTCTCCTTCGACAACGGCCGGCTGAAGGGCGGCAGCTTCAACACCGACCAGGGTTTTGGCCTGCGGGCGGTGGCCGGCGAATCGGTCGGCTATGCCCATGCCGGCGAGCTGTCGCTGGCAGCGCTTGGCCGAGCGGCGGATGCTGTCGGTCAGGTGACGCGCGGCTATGCCGGCTCCTATGCCGCGGCTCCCCAGCGCACCAACAAGAAGCTTTATGGCGACGAAAACCCGATCGGCGAGCCGAGCTTCGAGGCGAAGGTGGCGCTGCTGCAGGAGATCGACGCCTATCTGCGTGCGCGCGACCCGAAGGTCCGCCAGGTGACGGCCTCGATTGCCGCGAGCTGGCAGCTGGTCGACATCCTGCGCGCCGACGGTCATCGGGTCCAGGACATCCGGCCGATGACGCGCATTAACATCTCCGTGGTTGCCGGTGACGGCGACCGCCAGGAAAGCGGCTCCTACGGCATCGGCGGCCGTCGCGGCTTCGGCGACTTCATCACCGAGGAAAACTGGAAGAAGGGCGCCGACGAGGCACTGCGCCAGGCGCTCGTCAATCTCGACGCGATCGACGCGCCGGCCGGCACAATGGATGTGGTGCTTGCCTCCGGCTGGCCGGGCGTCATGCTGCACGAAGCCGTCGGCCACGGCCTTGAGGGTGATTTCAACCGCAAGAAGACCTCGGCTTTTGCCGGCCTGCTCGGCGAGCAGGTGGCGGCCAAGGGCGTGACCGTCGTCGACGATGGCACGATCGAGGCCCGTCGCGGCTCGATCTCGATCGACGACGAGGGAACGCCGTCCGGCTACAATGTGCTGATCGAGGACGGCAAGCTCGTCGGCTACATGCAGGATCGCCAGAACGCTCGCCTGATGGGCATGACGCCGACCGGCAACGGCCGGCGCCAGGGGTATGCCCATGTGCCGATGCCGCGCATGACAAACACCTACATGCTCTCTGGCGACAGGACGCCTGAGGAAATCATCGCCTCGGTGAACAAGGGCATCTATGCGGTTTCCTTCGGCGGCGGTCAGGTCGACATCACCTCCGGCAAGTTCGTCTTCGGCTGCACCGAGGCCTACATGATCGAGAACGGCAAGATCGGCGCGCCGGTCAAGGGCGCGATGCTGATCGGAAATGGCCCGGACGCTATGAAGCGGGTGACGATGGTCGGCAACGACACCAAGCTCGACACCGGCATCGGCAACTGCGGAAAGGCCGGGCAATGGGTCCCGGTCGGCGTCGGCCAGCCGCACCTGCGCATGGACCAGATCACCGTCGGCGGCACACAGGCATAAAGCGCGTCGCGATCTTTCAGATTCGCTGGCGCGCTTTAAGCTCCTGTTTTTACGCATGTCGTTATCGCAAAACCGCGGCACAATTTTGCGTGATGTGCTTTAAGGCCTCTTCGTCAATCCTCACGAAGTCTCCACCGAATGTTGGCGCTTTGCCTTTTGGCCCTACGGCACAATTTTTCTCCTGAGATCGGCTTTGATCTCAGGACTTAATGCCGCGCGTGCATGATTGCCGCCGAGGATATGGAGACTTGCATGGATGAACGGTCAACAATGCGTTTGGATGTGAGGCCATTCGTCAAGGCGGATGAGCAGGCCGTCATCGACGTCATCGTGCCGATACAGAGTATCGAATTCGGCATCGCAATCACGGCGGATGACCAGCCGGATCTGCGGGCGATCCCCACCTTCTACCAATCGGGCAAGGGCGGCTTCTGGGTGGCTACCGCCGGCAACGATATCGTCGGCACGTTGGGCCTGAAGGATATCGGCAACGGAGATGCGGCGCTTCGCAAGATGTTCGTTGCACCCGACTATCGCGGGCGCGAGCACGGCGTGGCCTTGCGCTTGCTCGAGGCGCTGTTTGCTCATGCGAGCGGTGCCGGGATCCGTGCGGTCTTTCTCGGTACCACCGACAAATTCCTCGCGGCGCATCGCTTTTACGAGAAGAACGGTTTCGTCGAGATCGGCCGGGACGATTTGCCTGTTACCTTCCCGCTCATGGCAATCGACTCGAAATTCTATGTCCGCCGCATCCCCGCCTGAGCGCTGCAAGGGCGGAATCAGGCATCGATCACCCTCGCGATGGCAGGAGCATGCAATCGTAGGAGCGCTTCTTCAGCGCGCTGCAGGCTTCGGCCGCCGCTTCGCGGCTGGTGAAACCGACGAAGCGAGCGCGATAAACCGTTCCGGCACCCTTGCCGACGGCCTCCGTGTAGGGGGACGCATGCGCCAGCCTGTCGCCTCCGGCCGCTTGTGCCTGCGCCAGCAGAGCACGGGCCGCGTCAGCAGAAGGGGCTGCCGAGATCTGGATCTGCCAGCCTCCGGCAGCAGGAACGGCGGCGGTGATTTCGACTTCGGCCATGGCCGTGGGGCGTTCCCCCGGAACGGCCGCAGTGGACGATGCGGCGATCAGGGCCGCAACGCTATCGCCCTTGGCGCGATGAGGTGCCGTATAGGGCATGGGCACGTCCGACATCGTGGCGGCGGATGCGACCTCGACCTCCGCGGGGGCAGCGCTGCGTGTCTTGGCGGCAGCGACCAGTTGGCGCCCGGTGGATGCCTTGCCGAGATGGCGGTTGAGCAGGGCCGCCATCTTGTCGTCGCGGCTGCGCGCCGTGCGCCCACCCAGGACGACGCCGATGACGCGGCGGTTGCCGTCCCTGACGGCGCTGACGAGGTTGAAGCCGGAGGCATTGGTGTAGCCGGTCTTGATGCCGTCCATTCCGTCGTAGCGATACATCAGATTGTTGTGGCCGCGGATCTTGCGGCCGCGAAACGTGAAGCTCGGCGTGGCAAACAGCCGATACTCCCGGGGATAATCGCGCATCAGCGCCACGGCGAGTGTCGACATATCGCGCGCGGTCGTCACCTGTTTGCTGGCCGGCAGGCCCGAGGCGTTGATGAAAACCGTGCGGCTCATGCCCAACTTGCGCGCCTTGGCGGTCATCTTCCTGGCAAAGTTCTGCTCCGAGCCGCCGAGCTTTTCGCTCATCGCGGCGGCGGCGTCATTTGCCGAGCGAACGATCATGCCGTAGACCGCCTCGCGCACGGTGATCGTGCTGCCCGGCTTCAGGCCCAGCTTCATCGGCGGTTTTGCGGCGGCCGCCTTCGACACTTTGATCTTGCTGTCCCAGCTGATGTCGCCGCGACGCAGCGCCTCGAAGGTGAGATAGAGCGTCATCATCTTGGTGAGCGACGCCGGGTGGTTGAGCGTATCCGCATTCTCCGACGACAGGACCTTGCCGGTGCGCGCATCGAGCACGAGGGATGCGCTGCCGGCAAAAGCGGTCGCAGACCCCAAGGCGAGAGCGCACATCGCCAGCAGCAGGCAGCGGATAATCTTCATGTCTGTCCCCATCGAAAAGCGCCGTCGGGCAGGCGCGCAGCTGTGTCGTTTTGCGACAAGGCCGTGTCTTTGCTGCAACTTTGAGGCAGAATGCGATTTTTTCCTTCGACTTTCGTCGGGGTGGTAAACCAAAAATTAACGTCATCGCCCTTCAGCAAGGTTTAACGCTCGTGCCGTTAACCTCCATGGTGGTGCGTCTGATAGGACGCGTGAAGGACACACCAGCGCTTGAAGCCTCCACACGATCTCCTCGATAAATCGATCGCGGTCCAAGGCGTCTTCAGTGGTTGTCGATGGTTGATTTGAACGGACCGATATGGCAGGCGGCATCACCGCAGGGATAAAGACGAGAGTGCGACGCGCGGCAATTTCCGGCGGGCTTGAGCTTGCAAGCGGCCTAAACCGCGCCGGCCTGATGTCGGATGCGCGCGGGCGCGGCGCCATCTTCACCCTGCATCACGTTCGGCCAAGGATTGCGCGTGCCTTCGATCCGAACGCTCATCTGGAAATCACCCCGAAGTTTCTGGACAAAGCCCTCGAGCAGATGAAGCGGGAGGGCTATCGCTTCATCGCGCTGGACGATGTGCCAAAGGCGCTTGCCGACAGGGACGGCGCGCCGTTTGCCTGCTTCACCCTCGACGACGGCTACCGCAACAATCTCGATCATGCCCTGCCGGTTTTTACGCGGCATGACGTGCCGTTCACCGTTTTCGTTGCCGGCGGCTTCGTCGATCGTACCCATACGCTGTGGTGGGAAACGCTGGCCGATCTGCTATCGGCCACCAGCCGGCTCCGGTTCGATTTCGGCAGCGGAATGGAGATGCTGAAAACGGAAAGTACCGTGGAAAAGCAGGCGGTGTTTGAGCGGATGGCCGCCTACATCCACGGTGTTGAGGAAAGCATCGCGGTTGCCGCCCTCGACGCAATCGCGTTGGAGCACGGGATCGATGCTGTGGCCATCACCAAAGCGCTGACGCTTGACGAAGCCGGCCTGCGCCGTCTTGTCGAAAGCCCGCTCGCGAGCCTCGGGGCGCACACCATCAGCCATCGTGCCGTCGCGCGGCTCGGCGATGAGCAGGCAGCCGAGGAAATCGAGGCATCCGCTGCTCGCGTCGAAGCCATTACAGGCAAAAGGCCGCGCAGCTTCGCCTATCCCTACGGCGACCGCCCGGCTGTCTCCCCGCGCGATCAACGACTTGTCGCCGATCTGGGATTTGCGGTCGCCGTCACCACAATGCCGGGCACTGTCGCAACAGCAGCGCCGTTGCACGCCCTGCCGCGCATTTCGCTCAACGGCCACTTCCAGCGCGCCCGCTACGTTTCGGCCCTTGCTTCAGGCATTCCGTTCCGGCTTGCCCGCAGTTAGCCGCCGGAACGTGTCCGTCAGGGGTACATCCGCACCTTTTCCCAGCCACCCTCAGGCGTCTCACGCCGAAACTCCAGGCGGTCGTGCAGGCGGAACGGCCGGTCGTGCCAGAATTCGATCGAGGTCGGGCGGATGCGAAAGCCGGACCAGTATTCCGGGCGCGGGATTTCTCCGAGTGCATGGCGGGCGGTGTATTCGGCAACCGCTTTTTCCAGCGCGAACCGGCTTTCCAGCGGACGGGACTGCTTCGAGGCCCAGGCGCCGATGCGGCTGCCGCGCGGCCGCGACTTGAAATATTCGTCCGCCTCTGCGTCGGAGACTATTTCGACGGGTCCGCGCAGCCGCACCTGACGCCGGAGTGATTTCCAGTGGAAACACATGGCAGCCTTGCGGGCGCTCAGAACCTCGCGGCCCTTCTGGCTTTCGAAATTGGTATAGAAGACGAAGCCGCGCTCGTCGAAGTCCTTGAGCAGAACCATGCGGACATTCGGCAGTCCGTCAGGGTCGACGGTTGCCAGCGCCACGGCGTTGGGGTCGTTGATCTCGCTGCCTTCCGCGTCTTTCAGCCATGTGCCAAAAAGGGAAAAGGGCTCGTTTGCTTCCGTGAAGTCACCGCTTGTTAACTCATTCACCGCCATATTGCCTTCTAACGCCGTGATGTCTGGCGCGGAAACGCTTCGGGATGAGCCCGAGCGGTGTTTCCGCATCGAAAATGTCAGAGCCTGCTTGTTGACTTCCTCGGGAAACGTGCGGCTCTTGCGAGTCTGACAGGATTGCCGTGCAAGACATAGCAAAGTGGATCGATGGCAAGAAGGGGTATTCCTTCGCGGTGATGCGTGGCGCGGCAATTTGCCTACCGGTGCTCATCCTGTCCGGCTGCATGGGAGCGGGCCTCGATCTGTTCGGCAGCAGCGTCGATCGCACCGTCTCGACCGGTACCGTTCCCGTTGCCAAAACCTCCGATGGTCTTTCCGATGCGGTCCTGGTGCGCAATGCCGTCACCTCGGCCGAACTCGGGCATGGCGCGCTCAATCCTATTCCCTGGGCGAATTCGACCTCAGGCAGCGCCGGCGTCATCAGCAGCATTCAGGAAGACAATGCCAGCGGCATGCTCTGCCGCCGCTTCACCACGACCCGCCATTCCTATGAGGGCATTGCCAAGTTCGACGGCAGCACCTGCAAGCTCGGCGATGGCGAGTGGTACCTCACCAGCTTCGGCCCGCGCGCCTGAAATCCTGTGTTAACCACATTTCGGCAAACCGCCGACGGAACGTCCCGATCGCCGTCTTGGCCTGCTTCATCGTCGCCGCGGCTAACCGATCTTTAGCAAGTTCTGCCCATCCTCGCCGCTGAGCGGGACATGCCACCACGGCGCGTGATCCCCGGTTTGAGGCATAAGGCGGGCATCCGGGAGAAGCCGCCGATCAGAGAAGATGGTAGCAAACCATGCGTGATCCCTATGCAGTCCTCGGCGTCCGGCGCACCGCCGGTCAGGATGAAATCAAGGCGGCGTGGCGCTCGGTCGCCAAGGCTATCCATCCCGACCACAATCAGGACGACCCGACTGCCGCCGAACGCTTTGCCGAGGCCGGCAAGGCCTATGAACTGCTGCGCGACCCGAAGCTGAGAAGCCGCTACGACTATGCTCGCCGCGAAGCCGAGTTACGTCGCATGGAGGCAATGAAGGCGAAGATGCGCGGCCCCGAACCGGAGGAGCAGCCGGTCGACGCCGAAACCGCCGAGGAGGCGGTCTCGCAGATTTTCGGTGCGGAGACGCGGGCAAGAAACGCCAGGCCTGCCGCCAAGCCGACGGCGGCCCGGGCACCGGAGAGACCCTCCGCGCCGTCAGAGCCGAAGCCAGAACCGGCCAACGAGCCGAAGCAGGAGGCCGTCACCAGGACGGAGCCGCCGTTGATGCAGCGCGCTGCGGCACCCGCCGCCGAGCTGGTGGCCGCCATTGTCCGGCGCATTCGCGGCCGGGCGGCCAAGACCGCCGACAAGGTCCCCGATCTTGCTGTCGATCTGACCGTCACCATCCAGGATCTGATCGATCGCCAGCGCCTGTCGCTTGAGCTGCCCGATGGCGAAACCGTCAAGGTTCAGATACCGCCGGGCGCCGTTGACGGGCAGACGGTCCGGTTGGCAGAGCAGGGGTATCGCGTCACCGGCATGACACGCGGCGATGTCGTCGTCACTTTGCGTGTCGACCAGAGCGGTGCATTCCGAACCAATGGACTGGACCTGCTGACGACATTGCCTGTTGACCTTCAGAGCGCGGTGCTCGGTTGCGAGCATGTCATTTCCACGCCGATCGGCGAGGTGACCGTTGTCGTTCCGGCCTGGTCCGGGTCGGACAAGGTCATTCGCGTCGAAGGCTTCGGGCTGCCGGGTTCCTATGGCGCGCGGGGAAATCTGCTGGTCGAACTGCGGCTCGTCTTGCGTGACACGCCGGATGAGAAAGTCACCGATCTGATGAAATCGCTGCGCGATGGCCTCTATTTGTGACGGTTTGCTGACACACTGACCCAATATTACGGGGACTAACAGTTCCTGATCCCGGCCGCGCTTGAACCACCGGAGCGGCTATGCCATAGGCAATTCTCGACAATTTGCCGCACGTGCGCCGCTAGCGCCGGTCAGGCGTTTTTGAATTTTGTTAAGTCTGGCGTCGGCGTCGTCGATGCCGGCATTTAGTATTGGGGACAATGCATGGCTCAGGCATCGGGTTTGATGAAGGGCAAGCGTGGCGTCATCATGGGCGTCGCGAACAACCGATCGATCGCATGGGGGATTGCCAAGGCTATCCACGCCCAGGGCGGCGAAGTTGCGCTGACCTATCAGGGTGATGCACTGAAGAAGCGCGTCGAGCCGCTGCTGGCCGAAATCGACGGTTTCATGGCCGGCCACTGCGACGTCAGCGACGAAGCGTCCATCGACGAGGTTTTCTCCGCGCTTGAAAAGCACTGGGGCAAGATTGACTTCGTCGTGCACGCGATCGGCTTCTCCGACAAGGACGAACTGACTGGCCGTTATGTCGACACGTCGCCGGAAAACTTCGCCAAGACGATGCAGATCTCGGTCTACTCGTTCACGTCGGTGGCCCGACGCGCTGAAAAGCTGATGACGGATGGCGGCTCGATGCTGACGCTGACCTACTACGGCGCCGAGAAGGTGATGCCGAACTACAACGTTATGGGTGTCGCCAAGGCGGCGCTTGAAGCGAGCGTCAAGTATCTGGCGGTCGATCTTGGCCCGAAGAACATTCGCGTAAACGCCATCTCGGCCGGCCCGATCAAGACGCTGGCCGCCTCCGGCATCGGCGACTTCCGCTACATCCTGAAGTGGAACGAGTACAACGCACCGCTGCGTCGCACCGTCACGATCGAGGAAGTGGGCGATGTCGGCCTCTACATGCTGTCCGACCTGTCGCGCTCGGTCACGGGTGAAGTCCACCACGCCGACAGCGGTTACCATGTCGTCGGCATGAAGGCCGTCGACGCCCCGGATATCTCCGTCATCAAGGATTGATCGGCGTCACCATCAGGCCCGAACAGCCTCCTGCCCGGAGCGAAATGTTGTGCTGATCTATGTGATCCGTCACGGACAAACCGACTGGAACGCGGAAAGCCGCCTCCAGGGGCAGAAGGACATCCCTCTCAACGACACCGGCCGCCAGCAGGCGACCGGAAACGGGCTGGCGCTCGCAGCCATCCTCGGTGCTGACGCTCAGCAGTTCGACTTCGTCGCAAGTCCTCTCGGTCGCACCCGGGAGACCATGGAGCGCCTGCGCCGGGCCATGGGGCTTGACCCCACCCTCTACCGCACCGACGACCGGTTGAAGGAAGTCTCCTTCGGCGATTGGGAAGGCTTCACGCTACCGGAGCTGAAGCGCTCCGTGCCGGAGCGTATCGCCGAGCGACGCAAGGTGAAATGGGATTTCATTCCGCCCGGTGATGATGCCGAAAGCTACGAGATCCTCTCCTGGCGGATTGCGGCCTGGCTCAAGGACGTGAACGGGCCGACGGTCTGCGTCAGCCATGGTGGCGTCATCCGCGCGCTGTTCAAGCTTTTTGGCGAGATGGACGAAGACGAGGCGGCTTCGGCTGCCATCCCGCAGGATCGTCTGTTGCGGATTGCCGGCAATACCATCGGCTGGATCTGAGGTTCTGGCGCATCGCGCATTAGCAAAGCCGTGGAAGCGGCTCTCTCATTGTCTTCATGCATTTCCTGGAAATGCTTCGGCAACGCCGGATCAGGACCCCCGCCCCCATGGGGCGGGACGTGGTTCTCAAAAGTCTTACTGGACGATTTCGAGGTCGTTGATCACACGCTTGCCATCGACCTCTGTATAAAACACGAGAACTTTGACGCCGGCGGTGAGGCCTTCGAAGTTGAACTCTTCAGGTGCCTGATAGCTCTTGCCGTCGTCGAGCTGAAGGCTGAGGCGGTCGGTATCGACGCCAGTGATGACGGCCTCGACGTCGGCGCTTTCGGCAAGAGCCGACAAAGGCGAAAGCAAGCCGGCGGTGGCCATGAGCGCGGCAATGACAAAACGCATCTTTCTTGCCCTCTTCAATATATCTGCGATTCTTCTTGTCATCACCATTTGATCCCCGATTGTGGCAAAAATTGCCTTGTACCGTCGCTTTTGACAGGCATTTCCCTCGTTTGGGGGGTGCCCGGCCGGTTGGGGGAGACTGAACGCCAAACGTGCAGTTTTCAAGCGTTCAGCCGGTGGGATCGGCGACGCTTCCGTATTGTATCCCCATGAATTATGGGGTTTTCCAAAGAAATGTCACGAAAGCCAATCTTAAGACTCGCTCGCTACCTTCGGTTGGGGATCGAGGGGAATAGAGTGAAGATTGTTGACGTTCTGCGCCAACGCATTCGGGCGGCAGCCAGATTTGCGAAACCGTCGCTGATACCGGCTGCGATCGCGGGCATTGTTGTGTTCAGCGGCGGCCACATCTATGAGCGCCAAAACCTTGAAAACTTCCGAAGCGATCTGAGGATCGACGTCGAGAACGAGCTGAACCTCATCGCCAATCGCCTCCAGTCGGAGGTCAATACCAATATTGCCGCCCTCAACGGGTTCGCCAACAGCATCGGCGTTCATCCCGAGATGACCGCGGACGATTTCACGGTCATGTCGACCAAGTTGCTGCTGCAGAACCCGCAGATGGTGCGGGTGTCGGCCGCGCCGGGCGGTGTTGTGCGCATCGCTTTTCCCCGCGAAAGCCAGCAATGGTTCGTCGGCACCGATTTCAACAAGTTCGGTGCGACGCGGCGTGCCGTGGAGCGGGCTTCGTCCACCGTGAAGCCGGTGATGATCGGCCCCATTCGCCTGCCGAGCGGGCGCAACGGCTTTGAGCTCTTCCTGCCTGTCTTCGCCAAGATCCAGGGGCGCATGGAGCGGTGGGGTTATGTCGAGGCGGTCCTTGACGAAAAGGCTCTCTATCGCTCGGCCCGCCTGCTTGACGACGGTGTTGAAACGCCGGAATCGACTGGCGATCACCGCCATGTCGACGTGCATCTCGCAATCCGCGACGTTTCGGAACCGGAGCGCGTCCAGGATGCCTTCTTCGGCAGTGACAGCGTTTTTCGGGTGGCGCCGGCCAGGCGTCAACTTGTCCTGCCCGGCGGCGTGTGGGAGCTGGCGGCGACACCGATTGGGGGCTGGGACCAGCTGCCGGAAAACAGCACCGACCTGCGCCTGGCCATTGCTGCGGCGGTCGCCGTCGTCGTCATTCCCATTCTTTTGACCGGCGGTCTGGTCAACGAGCGCCAGCGCAACATCGCCAAGCTGAGGGCGCGCGAAGGTGAGGTGATGACGCTTTCGCATCGTCTCAATCTGGCGCTCGAGGCCTCCAAGATCGGCATATGGGAAATCGATCAGGCAACGCAGGAGCGGTCGTGGGACGACCGCATGTTCCATCTGCATGGGTTGACCGTCCATGAAGAAGAGCCGACCTACGAGGAATGGCGCTCGACCGTCCACCCAGACGATGCCGGCATTGCCGCCAACACTCTCTTTCGCAGCCTCGACGAGGGGCTGGAGTACCGTTCCCAGTATCGCGTCGTGCTGACCGACGGCAGCATACGGCACATCCGCAATGTCGGTTCCGGCCATCAGGGTGTCGACGGTCGCTCGAAGATCACCGGCATCAGCTGGGATGTGACCGACGACGTGTTGAAGAACGAACGTCTGGGCGCCGCCAAGGCTCAGGTCGATCAGCAGAACCTGGAACTCGAGCGGGCCTTGAAGGGGCTTTACGAGCGCGAGCAGGAACTGGAGAAGCTGTCGCGCCGGCTTGACCTCGCGCTTGACAGCTATCGTTGCGGCATGTGGGAGGCGGATCTCGACAACAACGTCGCTTATTGGGACGAGCGCATGCACCAGCTCTACGGGCTGGTCTATACCGATGGCGCCACCAACGAGGAAACCTGGCTCGGTGCCCTTCATCCCGACGATCGCGGGTCGGCACTGCTGGCCGTCAACACGGCGATCGGCGCGCGCGAAACCTATGTCCACCAGGCGCGCGTGGTTCTGGCCGAGGGCGCCGTTCGACACATTCGTTCGGTCGGCAAGCTGCATGTGTCGCCGGAGGGGCGCAGGAAACTGGTCGGTATCGCGCTCGACGTGACCGACGACGTGGTGATGACCGAACAATTGCGCGCAGCCAAGGCAATGACCGACGCCAAGAACGCCGAGCTGGAGCAGGCGCGGATCCGCATCGAGCACAATTCGCTGCACGATCCGCTGACAGGGCTCGGCAATCGCCGGATGCTCGACAAGGCGCTGGAACGGCTGACCGGTGCGGGGACCGACACGCCGCAACACATCGCCATCCTTCATATCGACCTCGACCGCTTCAAACAGATCAACGACACGCTCGGCCATGCGGCCGGCGACGCGATGCTGGTTCATGCGTCGGAGATCCTGCGCTCCAACATTGGGCCGGGTGACCTCGTGGCGCGCATCGGCGGCGACGAGTTTGTCGTCGTCGTAACCGGCGCGCCGGGCGATGCGGCGCTTGCGGCGCTCTGCGACCGGATCATCGCGGAGATGCGCCAGCCTGTCGATTACAACGGGTTTCCCTGCCGCTTCGGCGTCAGCATCGGCGTCGCCGTGGCGCGCCAGGCGGATGGCGATGCGCGCAAGCTGCTCGTCAATGCCGACATGGCGCTCTATCGGGCGAAGGAGAATGGCCGGAACCGCTATCAGTTCTTCACGCAGATCCTCCAGGCCGAAGTCGTCACCGCCAAGCGCGTTGCTGACGAGATCCTCGAGGGGATCGAGCGCGACGAGTTCGTTCCCTGGTACCAGCCGCAATTCGACGCCGCGACATTGGCGCTCTCCGGTGTGGAGGCGCTCATACGCTGGTGTCATCCCCGTCACGGCATTCTGACGCCGGACAGGTTCCTGGCGATCGCCGATGACCTGAACGTGACCGCGGCGCTCGACCGGCTCGTCCTCGAAAAATCGTTGGCCGACCAGATGCGCTGGGCAGCCGCCGGCCTCAGGGTGCCGAAGATCTCCGTCAACGTGTCGGCCAAGCGCCTGCAGGACGAACGGCTGCTCGCCTCGCTCGAGGGCCTGAGCATCGCGCCGGGGCAGCTTTCCTTCGAACTGGTGGAGTCGATCTTCCTCGATGAGAGCGACGACATCGTCACGGCCAACATCGAGGGCATCAAGAAGCTTGGCATCGACATCGAGATCGACGATTTCGGCACGGGCCATACCTCGATCGTCAGCCTCTTGAAGATCAAGCCGAAACGGCTGAAGATCGACCGTCAGCTCGTGGTTCCCGTGCTCAGCGCCCGCACGGAGCAGGCGCTGATCCGGTCGATCATCGATATCGCCCGCTCGCTCGGCATCGAGACGGTGGCAGAAGGTGTGGAGACCATGGCCCATGCCGAAATGCTCGGCATTCTCGGCTGCGACCTGCTGCAGGGTTATGCCTTCTCGAAACCGCTGAGCGCAGAGAGTTTCCTGGCGTTCGCGACGGAGCGCGGGCTCAAGCTCGCCTCCTGACGCGTTGGCAAAATCCTGGCGCGCGTCGGAAGGACTTTCCCCTGTCCCGGCTTTCCACTAAGAGAGTGGCGCCCGTACATGAAACATGTACGTCCGTTGCTTCTCAGAGTTCGGTTGCCTCATGTCGCACAATACTTTCGGTCACCTCTTCCGCGTTACCACCTGGGGCGAAAGCCATGGGCCAGCACTTGGCTGCGTGGTGGATGGGTGCCCGCCCGGCATTCGTTTCACGCTGGCCGAACTGCAGGCCTGGCTCGACAAGCGCAAGCCCGGCCAGTCGCGTTTCGTCACGCAGCGCCGTGAGGACGATCTCGTCAAGGTTCTCTCCGGCGTGATGCTGGATGAGGACGGAGAGACGATGATCTCGACCGGCACACCGATCTCCATGCTGATCGAAAACACCGACCAGCGCTCGAAGGACTATTCGGAAATCTCCAAGCGTTACCGCCCCGGGCATGCCGATTACACCTATGACGTCAAATACGGCATTCGCGACTACCGCGGCGGCGGCCGCTCGTCGGCGCGTGAAACGGCGGCACGCGTTGCCGCCGGCGGTGTCGCCCGCAAGGTTGTGCCGGGGCTGGTCGTGCGCGCGGCACTCGTGCAGATCGGCAAGCACAAGGTCGACCGGGCGAACTGGGATTGGGCCGAGGTCAACAACAACCCGTTCTTCGCGCCGGACCCGGCGATCGTGCCCGTTTGGGAGGAATACCTGGACGGTATCCGCAAATCGGGTTCGTCGATCGGCGCCGTCGTCGAAGTGGTGGCCGAGGGCGTTCCGGCCGGCATCGGTGCGCCCATCTATGCCAAGCTCGACCAGGACATCGCTTCGAACCTGATGTCGATCAACGCCGTCAAGGGCGTCGAGATCGGAAACGGTTTTGGTGCTGCTGAAATCACCGGCGAGGAAAATGCCGACGAGATGCGCATCGGTGAAGACGGCCAGCCGGTCTTCCTCTCCAACAATGCGGGCGGCATCCTTGGCGGCATCTCGACCGGCCAGCCGGTCATCGCCCGCTTTGCCATCAAGCCAACCTCTTCTATCCTCACCGAACGCCGCTCGATCGACAGCGACGGCAACGAGGTGGATGTGCGCACCAAGGGGCGTCATGACCCTTGCGTCGGCATCCGCGCCGTCCCGATCGGCGAGGCGATGGTTGCCTGCACCATTGCAGATCACTACCTGCGTGACCGCGGCCAGACCGGCCGGCTCAAATAGTTTGGGAACAACAAGATGTCCTATGACCAGAAGCGTGTCGTTGATGCCATCCGTGCCTTCGAAGCCGGCGAGATCGTCGTCGTCACCGATGATGACGGCCGCGAAAACGAAGGCGACCTGATCGTCGCTGCCGTGCATTGCACGCCGGAGAAAATGGCCTTCATCGTGCGCCATACTTCGGGCATCGTCTGTACTCCGATGCCGCGCGAAGAGGCAAAGCGCCTCAATCTCAACGCCATGGTGGCGGAAAACGATTCGGCGCACACGACGGCCTTTACCGTCTCGGTCGATTTCAAGCACGGCACGACCACCGGCATCTCGGCCGACGATCGAACACTGACCGTGCGTAACCTCGCCAACCCCAATGTCGGACCGACCGATTTCGTCCGCCCCGGCCATATTTTCCCGCTCGTCGCCCGCGAAGGCGGCGTCCTGATGCGTTCGGGCCATACCGAGGCCGCGGTCGATCTCTGCAAGCTCGCAAGCCTGCCGCCGATCGGCGTCATCTGCGAACTGGTCAATGACGACGGCACCGTCACGCGCGGCCCGCAGGTCAGCGCCTTTGCTGAAAAGCACGGTTTGAAGCAGGTCTCGGTCGCCGATCTGATCGCCTACCGCCAGCGCAAGGAAACGCTGATCGAGCAGGGCGGCTCCTTCGACATCGACACGCCCTACGGCAAGGCAAAGGGACATTCCTACTCGTTGCCCTGGGATCCGATGCAGCACCTCGCCGTCGTCTTCGGCGACATCCGCGACGGCGTTGACATTCCGGTCCGCCTGCACCTTGAAAATGTCGGCGCCGACGTTTTCGGCAAGGACTGCCAGATCGACCGGATCATGAAGCGCATGGCCGAAGAGGGCAGGGGCGTCATCGTCTACCTGCGCGAAGGCTCGGTCGGCGTCGGCGTGTCGCACACCGCCCGCAAGGGCAAGCATGACCGCGAAGCCCATGACGAGGCGCAGGCCCGCGAAAGCGAATGGCTCGAAATCGGCCTCGGCGCGCAGATCCTGAAGGATCTCGGCATCAGCTCGATCCGTCTTCTTGCTTCGCGCGAGCGCCACTATGTCGGCCTCGAAGGTTTCGGCATCAAGATTGCCGCGACCGACATTATTTGACCGCGAGCGATTGCAGTTCTTTGGACATTGGAAGCCCGGGCCAGCACCCGGGCTTTTGTTTGCCTATGGTTGGCTTCGGAGCAGAAACAAAAAAAGCCGCGCTCGAGGCGCGGCTTTGAAAAGCGTTCCCTGTCCAGTGCCATCAGGGCAGGGCGTCGTAGCCTTCGCCGAAACCCTTGAGGTCGACAGGAATGCCGATGCCTTCTTCCGGCGACTGGAAGACGATGAAGGTTGCCGTCGCGCCGGAGCGGAAGGTCTTCAACAGTTCGTCCTCGAGCACGACCTCGGCATAGCAGCCGTCAGAGAAGCAGCGCACGAAATAGGCGCGGCCGATATCCTTGCCGTCGACATTGAGGCCAAGACCATTGGGCAGGAGCACGCCGAGCGGCGCCAGAACGCGCAGGATCTTCGCCTTCCGGTCGGCGGTCTTCAGCACGACGACCGACAGGCCGACTTCCGGTCGGTCTTCGGCGATGACGTTCTGCATCAGGGCGCACTGGTCGGTCGATGCACCTGCCGGCTGATCGCAGACGATCGACCAGGCGCCGTGGTTGGACTTGACCGTTCCGGGCGCGCCAGCGGGTTGTTGGGCAGCGCTCGCCGTAGGAAGGGCGAGGACGGCAAGTCCGAGAGCGGCAAGAGCCGACAGTCGGGAGAAGAGGGGCAGGCCCATGTAAACCTCAAAACGTCGAATCATCAGGGCTATTCTTGAAGCGCGCGGGGAGAAATGAAAAGCCCTGCGGGGTACATTCCAGCGCCATATGGCGGAAATTGGGCTCGCGGAACGCCATTGTCACACTGACATGGCGTAAGAGCGCCCTCAGCGGCGCAGATCGAGGCATATAAGTCGATTCGCTGGGGGTTCTAAGGGGTGCCTGTGAGAAAAGTCGCATTTGTGCAAAAATGCCGCATGGGGTTGATTGCACAGATGTTGCGGCATTGGGCAAACTGTGGTTTGAAGCGCAGCAGTATCGCAGGGATTCTGCGTTCCGGTTTGATCCTGATCAAGCGCATTGGGGAGACATATTGTGAAAAACAAGGCCTATGCAGTTATGGCAGCGCTTGCCTGTCTGCTTTTTGCTTCGAGCGCCTACGCTGACAAGCCTGTCGATTGGCAGATGACCTTTCAGCAGGCTGCGACGGGCATCATGGAAGAAATCACGTGGTTTGAACGCTATACCCTGTGGTTCATTATTCCGATCACTCTCTTTGTCCTCCTGCTGCTGATTGTCGTGGTGGTCAAATTTCGTGAGAGAGCCAATCCGGTTCCTTCAAAGACCAGCCATAACACCGCTATCGAAGTTGTCTGGACCGTCGGTCCGGTCATCATCCTGCTGTTCCTGGCGATCCCGTCCTTCCAGCTTTTGACCGCGCAGCTGACGCCGCCGGCCAATCCGGATCTGACGGTCAAGGCGACCGGCAACCAGTGGTACTGGTCCTATGAATATGAAGTCGGCGAAAGCCCGCTCTCCTTCGACAGTCTGCTGATGAAGGAAGAGGACCGTGCGAGCCTCGGCAAGGAAGACAAGGTTGAATATCCGCGCCTTCTCGCCGTCGACAACGAAGTCGTCGTTCCGGTCGGCAAGACCGTTCGCCTGCTCGTGACGGCTGCCGACGTCATCCACGCTTTCGCGATGCCCGCCTTCGGCGTTAAGATCGATGCCGTTCCCGGCCGCCTGAACGAAACCTGGTTCAAGGCTGACCGCGAAGGTCTCTATTACGGCCAGTGTTCCGAGCTCTGCGGCAAGGACCACGCCTATATGCCGATCGCCGTACGCGTTGTTTCGCAGGAAAAATACGACGCCTGGCTCGCAGCCGCCGCAACCAACATCGGCGATGCGAACAAGGCGCTCATGGCGTCCATCGACGGCGCGGCGAAGGCCGTTGACGTCGCTGCCAACGCCGCACAGTAATCGGTAAGGGGAGCTCGACCCATGGCTGGAACAGCCGCTCATCACGACCAACGCCATGATCATTCCGATCATGGTCATGCAGACCACGCGCATAAGCCGTTGACCTTCTTTCAGCGCTGGTTTCTGTCGACCAACCACAAGGACATCGGCACACTCTACCTGATCTTCGCGATCTTCGCGGGCATCATCGGCGGCACGCTGTCGATCTTCATGCGCGCCGAGCTGCAGGAGCCGGGCATCCAGATCTTCCACGGTCTGGCGCAGATGGTCTACGGCTTCGAGGGCGACGCTGCCATCGACGGCGGCAAGCACATGTTCAACGTGTTCACGACCGCGCACGCGCTCATTATGATCTTCTTCATGGTCATGCCGGCGCTGATCGGCGGCTTCGCCAACTGGATGGTTCCGATCATGATCGGCGCGCCTGATATGGCGTTCCCGCGCATGAACAACATCTCCTTCTGGCTGATCATTCCGGCCTTCCTGCTGGTGCTGCTTTCGATGTTCGTCGAAGGTCCGGCAGGCGCCTATGGTGCAGGGGGCGGGTGGACGATCTATCCACCATTCTCGACGTCGGGCATGCCCGGGCCAGCGATGGATCTCGTGATCCTCGGCCTGCACATTGCCGGCGCGTCGTCGATCCTCGGTGCGATCAACTTCATCACCACGATCCTGAACATGCGCGCTCCGGGCATGACGCTGCACAAGATGCCGCTGTTTGCCTGGTCGGTTCTGATCACCGCCTTCCTGCTGCTGCTCTCGCTGCCGGTTCTGGCAGGCGGCATCACCATGCTTCTGACCGACCGCAACTTCGGCACGGCCTTCTTCGCGCCTGAAGGCGGCGGCGACCCTATCCTGTTCCAGCACCTGTTCTGGTTCTTCGGTCACCCGGAAGTGTACATCCTGATCCTGCCGGGCTTCGGCATCGTCAGCCACATCGTTTCCACCTTCTCGCGCAAGCCGATCTTCGGCTACCTCGGCATGGCCTACGCCATGGTCGCGATCGGCGCCGTCGGCTTTATCGTGTGGGCACACCACATGTACACCGTCGGCATGTCGCTCGACACGCAGCGCTACTTCGTCTTCGCGACGATGGTTATCGCGGTTCCGACCGGCGTGAAGATCTTCTCGTGGATCGCGACGATGTGGGGTGGCTCGATCCGCTTCACGACCCCGATGGTCTGGGCGATCGGCTTCATCTTCCTGTTCACCGTCGGTGGCGTTACGGGCGTTCAGCTCGCCAACGCCGGCCTCGACCGTTCGCTGCATGACACCTATTACGTGGTTGCTCACTTCCACTACGTTCTGTCGCTCGGCGCCGTGTTCGCCATCTTCGCTGCCTGGTACTACTGGTTCCCGAAGATGACCGGCTACATGTACTCCGAGTTCGTCGGCAAGCTGCACTTCTGGGTCATGTTCATCGGCGTGAACCTGATCTTCTTCCCGCAGCACTTCCTCGGTCTCGCCGGCATGCCGCGCCGCTACATCGACTATCCGGACGCCTACGCCGGCTGGAACATGGTGTCGTCCTACGGCTCGTACATCGCAGCCGTCGGCGTGCTGATCTTCCTCTTCGGTGTTGCCGAAGCCTTCGCCAAGAAGCGCGTCGCAGGCGACAATCCGTGGGGCGAGGGTGCAAACACACTCGAATGGCAGCTGTCTTCGCCGCCGCCGTTCCACCAGTGGGAACAGCTCCCGCGCATCAAGTGATGGGAAAGAAACAGAAGCCGCCGGTTCCGGCGGCTTCACCCCGCCGGAGAACCGGCAAAAGACGGCCCCTATGGGCAAAAGACGATCAAGGACGAGACATGACGGTCATCGACAATCACGAAGCAATGGGCATGGATGGCGCGCCGCGCCTGTCCGAGGCCTCTGCGCGCGATTACTTCGAGCTTCTTAAACCTCGCGTCATGTCGCTCGTCGTGTTCACGGCACTTGCGGGCCTCGTGCTTGCACCCGGACACATCAATCCCTTCATCGGTTTCATCGCGATTTTGTGTATCGCTGTTGGCGCCGGCGCCTCCGGCGCCCTCAATATGTGGTACGACGCCGACATCGACGCAGTCATGACCCGCACGGCCAAGCGCCCGATCCCGGCAGGCAAGATCCTGCCCGAAGAAGCGCTCGCCTTCGGCCTGACGCTTTCAGCCTTTTCCGTGATCATCCTCGGGCTCGCCGTCAATTGGCTCGCAGCCGGTTTGCTCGCCTTCACCATTTTCTTCTACGCCGTCATCTATACGATGTGGCTCAAGCGCTCGACGCCGCAGAACATCGTCATCGGCGGCGCTGCCGGCGCCTTCCCGCCGATGATCGGCTGGGCCTGCGTCACCGGCGGTGTTTCGGTCGAAAGCATCGTGCTTTTCCTCATCACCTTCCTGTGGACTCCGGCACATTTCTGGGCGCTGGCGCTGTTCAAAATGGGCGATTATGGCGCCGTCGGCGTGCCGATGCTGCCCAACGTCTGCGGCCAGGCGACCACCAAGAAGCAGATCGTCATCTATGCGGTGCTGACGGCGCTGATCGGCATCTGTCCCACCTTGCTCGGTTTTGCGAGCATCGGTTACGGCGCGGTTGCAGCGGCCCTTGGTCTCGGCTTCATCTGGTATTCGATCGGCGTTCTGCGCATGCCAGAGACCGATGAGCGCATGCTGCCCGCAAAGAAGCTTTTCGCCTTCTCGATCATGTATCTGTTCGTGATCTTCTCCGCCCTGATGGCGGATCACCTGATCGTCAATATCTGGCTGAATGCCGGGAGTGTTGCCTGATGGAAACCGTCAAGCTGAACGAAGCCCAGAAGAAGTCCCGCCGCGGCCGCAACATTGCGCTCGGTGTCGTCCTGGCTGGCCTTGTCGTCCTCTTCTACGTCGTCACGCTGATCAAGTTCGGCAACGGCATGGTCAACTGAGGAGCCGCAGCATGACGACTTCTCAGAACCCAGAGCAGAAGCAGCGGTCCAACGGTGTCATCGTCGGCACCTGCGTCGCCTTTGTTGTCGGCATGACCGGAATGGCCTACGCCGCCGTGCCGCTCTACGACATGTTCTGCCGCGTCACCGGCTATAACGGCACGACGCAGCGCGTCGAGCAGGCATCGGACGTCATCCTCGACGAAAAGGTCAAGGTAACTTTCGACGCCAACACGTCGGGCGGCCTGCCCTGGGAGTTCAAGCCGGTGCAGCGCGACATCGATGTCCGTATCGGCGAGACCGTGCAGGTGATGTACCGCGCCAAGAACCTTTCATCGAAGCCGACGACGGGCCAGGCGACGTTCAACGTCACGCCGATGCAGGCCGGTGCGTACTTCAACAAGGTCCAATGCTTCTGCTTTACCGAGACGACCCTGCAGCCGGGAGAGGAGATGGAGATGCCGGTGGTATTCTTCGTCGATCCGGACATGGTCAAGGCGGTCGAGACCAAGGATATAAAGACACTGACGCTTTCCTACACCTTCTACCCGCGCGAGCCGTCAAAGCCGGTCGCACAGGTGAAGACGGGCGAAACTGAGAACAAACTTTGACTGGAGGCCCGTTTCGGCTAAGCCGGAAGGGCGACAAGAGAAAGACCTATCGGGGATTACTGACATGGCCGATGCGCATCAGAAGAATCACGACTACCACATCATCGACCCGAGCCCCTGGCCGTTGCTTGCCTCGATCGGCGCATTCGTCATGGCATTCGGCGGTGTCGGCTACATGCGTTATCTCTCGGGCGGCTCGTTCAAGCTGTTCGGCGCAGAGCTTGCCAATCCGTGGGTCTTCTTCATCGGCCTCGCCGTCGTGCTTTACACCATGTACGGCTGGTGGTCGGACACGGTAAAGGAAGCACACGAGGGTCACCACACCCGCGTCGTTTCGCTGCACCTGCGCTACGGCATGATCATGTTCATCGCTTCGGAAGTGATGTTCTTCGTCGCCTGGTTCTGGGCCTATTTCGATGCAAGCCTGTTCCCGGGCGAAGCCATCCAGGCAACCCGCACCGCCTTTACCGGTGGCGTCTGGCCGCCGAAGGGCATCGAGGTTCTCGACCCCTGGCACCTGCCGCTCTACAACACCGTCATCCTGCTGCTTTCCGGCACAACGGTCACTTGGGCGCACCACGCACTGCTGCACAACGACCGCAAGGGCCTGATCTACGGCCTGTCGCTGACGGTCGTGCTCGGCGTGCTGTTCTCCTACGTCCAGGCTTACGAATACGCCCACGCCCCGTTCGCCTTCAAGGACTCGATCTACGGTGCGACCTTCTTCATGGCGACCGGCTTCCACGGCTTCCACGTTCTGGTCGGTACGATCTTCCTGCTCGTCTGCCTGCTGCGTGCGCTTCGTGGCGACTTCACGCCGAAGCAGCATTTCGGCTTCGAAGCGGCCGCGTGGTACTGGCACTTCGTTGACGTCGTCTGGCTGTTCCTCTTCTTCTCCATCTACATTTGGGGTGGTTGGGGCGCGCCGATCGCTCACATGTAAGACGACAAGAGCTCAGCTCATTGTCTATGAGGCGGCTGCGACCATGCAGCCGCCTTATTTTTTTGTCTGTCTTATGGTTGTATCGGGAGGGGGAATGGACATCAAAATGCGCATGGTTGCCGTCGCAACGGTATGGCTCTTGGCGGGGTGTTTTTCTGCACTGGCCGGTGACGTTGCCGATCACGTGGTGGTGCACAAGGAAAAACGCATCCTCCAGCTCTACCGTGGGGATGAGATGCTGCGTGAGTATTCGGTCGCCCTTGGCGGCAATCCCATCGGTCACAAGGAGCGCGAAGGCGACAGGCGAACGCCCGAGGGCCTTTATGTTCTCGACTGGCGCAACGACAAGAGCGGCTATCACCTGTCTATGCATGTCTCCTATCCCAGGCCCGAAGACATCGCTGCAGCGGCAGCCAAGGGCGTCGATCCCGGCGGCATGATCATGATCCATGGCCAGCGCAATTATTTCGGCTGGCTGGCGTTTATGACGCAGATGTTCGATTGGACGGACGGCTGCATTGCGGTTACCAATGCCGAAATGGATGAGATATGGGACATGGTTCCCAACAACACCCCAATCGAGATCAATCCGTGAGTGACGACAAAGCCCTCTATCCGCCGGTCGATCCGGTCATGACAGGCATCAAGGGCCTGTGTCCACGCTGCGGCCAGGGAAAGCTGTTCGACGGTTTCCTGAAGGTCAAGCCCGCCTGCGCCAGCTGCGATCTCGACTATCGCTTTGCCGATTCCGGCGACGGGCCTGTCGTCTTCGTCATCCTCATCGTCGGCTTCATCGTGGTCGGCGCAGCGCTCTGGATGGAGGTCAACTTCAATCCGCCGCTGTGGCTGCATTTCCTGCTCTGGATACCGCTGGCGATCGCTTTTAGCCTCGGCCTGACGCGCATGCTGAAGGGCATCCTCATCAACCTGCAATACCGCAACAACGCGCGGCCGGGCGAGATCGATCGTGGCTGAAGTCTTGACCAAAAAGAAGGCCAGCCTTGTCGGGCGTATCGGCGCCTTCATCCTGATTGCGACCACCTTCGCCATCCTCATCTCTCTCGGCACATGGCAGATGCAGCGGCTGCACTGGAAAGAGGGCCTGCTTGCCGCTATCGCCGAGCACCGGTCGGCGCCGCCGGTGACGATTGCCGAGATCGAAAAGATTTTGGCTGAAGGCGGGGACATCGATTACCGCACCGTTTCGGTTCCCGGGGGGTTCGACCACAGCAAGGAGCGGCACTTCTTTGCGACCTATAACGGCCGCACCGGCTACTACATCTTCACGCCATTGCGGCTCGATGACGGTCGTTTCCTGTTCGTCAATCGTGGTTTTGTGCCCTTCGAGCAAAAAGATTCCTCGACCCGGCTTGCCGGCGAGCTCCCGGCCTCCGTTGCGATCAACGGCCTTGCAAGGCCGAAGCTCAGCGAAAAGCCGTCGTCGATCGTTCCCGACAATGATATTGCCAAGAACATCTTCTACTGGAAGGACCTCGACGCGATGGCTTCGTCGGTCGGGTTTCCCGCCGACAAGGTCCTGCCGTTCTTCGTCGATGCCGATGCGACGCCCAATCCGGGCGGCCTGCCGATCGGCGGCGTCACCCAGTTCGATTTGCCCAACAGTCATCTGCAATATGCCCTGACATGGTACGGCCTTGCCGCGGCGCTGGTGGTTGTCAGCGGTGTCTTCGTCATCCGGCGCAAGCCATAGGCGACCCGATGGCGCCGTGTTATCCCTGAACGACGCAGTTGGGGATATGGGGAATGGCTTTGATATCGGCGATCCTGATCGCGCTGACGGCGCTGTTGCATCTCGGCTTTCTTGTGCTGGAAATGTTTCTCTGGACAAAGCCGCCGGGCCGCTCAGTGTTCCGCATGACGGCCGAGCAGGCCGAGGCGACACGGGTACTTGCCGCCAACCAGGGGCTTTACAACGGCTTTCTCGCAGCCGGGCTTTTCTGGTCTGTCCTGCAGCCGGAGGCGTCATTTGCCTTCGAGTTGAAGGTGTTCTTCCTTGTGTGCGTGATCGTTGCCGCTATATATGGCGCTTGGTCGGTCAAGCCGCGCATCCTGCTGATCCAGGGCGGTTCGGCAACAGCAGCCCTTGTTTTCGTTCTACTGGCATCCTGATCCATGGCATCATCTGCGGCAAAATCTCCGATCACCATTCGCCTTTGCGGGCCGCGCGGCTTCTGCGCCGGCGTCGACCGGGCGATCCAGATCGTCGTCCTGGCGCTGAAGGAATTCGGTGCGCCGGTCTATGTGCGTCACGAGATCGTTCACAACCGCTATGTTGTCGAAGGGCTCGAAGCCAAGGGTGCAATCTTCGTAGAGGAGCTTGACGAGATCCCGCCGGAACATCGCAAGCAGCCGGTGGTGTTTTCCGCTCACGGCGTGCCGAAATCGGTGCCTGCGGACGCCGACACGCGCAATCTGTTCTATCTTGATGCCACCTGCCCGCTGGTCTCCAAGGTCCACAAGCAGGCGATGCGCCACAATCGGCTGGGCCGCCACGTGGTACTGATTGGCCATGCCGGCCATCCCGAAGTCATCGGCACGATGGGGCAGTTGCCGGAAGGTGCAGTCTCCCTGGTCGAGACCATCGAGGATGCGGATGTCTACATGCCGCCTGATCCGGACAATCTTGGTTTCGTTACCCAGACCACACTCTCCGTCGACGATACCGCCGGCGTCATCAAGCGATTGCACGAGCGCTTTCCCAATCTGACGGCGCCGGCCGCGGATTCGATCTGCTATGCCACCACCAACCGCCAGGAAGCGGTGAAGCAGGCGGCACCCGGCTGCGACCTGTTTCTGGTCGTCGGCGCGCCGAACTCGTCGAACTCCAAGCGCCTCGTCGAAGTGGCGCTGAAGGCTGGGGCGAAAAAGTCCGTTCTCGTGCAACGGGCGGCGGAAATCGATTGGGACACGATCGGCGAAATCTCCACAGTCGGCCTGTCGGCAGGGGCATCGGCGCCGGAGGTGATCGTCAATGAGATCATCGAGGCGTTCCGCGAGCGCTACGATGCCGTCGTCGAACTTGCCGACACGGTGGAGGAAAACGAGAACTTCCTCGTCAACCGCGAGATCCGCCATGTGCCGCTGACCGCGGCCGACATGGCCTTCGTCAACGGCGAATAACCCACCTATCTTGCCAGCCTATCTTGCCCGCCCATCTTTGAAAGTGAACAACCGTGGCAGTTTACACCGATATCACGGAAGACGACCTGAGCGCCTTTCTCGAGGCCTATGACGTCGGCCAGCTGACGTCCTACAAGGGCATCGCCGAGGGCGTCGAAAACTCCAACTTCCTGCTGCACACAACGAAGGGCGCCTATATCCTGACGCTTTACGAGAAGCGGGTGAACGCGGGTGACCTGCCGTTTTTCCTCGGGTTGATGCACCACCTCGCCGACCGTGGGCTTTCCTGCCCGCTGCCTCTGCCGCGCGCCGATGGCGAACTCCTTGGCGAACTGTCCGGTCGTCCGGCCGCCGTGATCTCGTTCCTCGAAGGCATGTGGCTTCGCAAGCCCGAGGCTAAGCATTGCCGCGAGGTCGGCAAGGCACTGGCTGAGATGCACCTGGCCGGCCAGGGCTTCGACCTGAAACGTCCCAATGCGCTCTCGGTCGGTGGCTGGCGGCCGCTGTGGGTCAACTCGGAGGCGCGCGCCGATGAGGTGCAGACCGGTCTCAAGGACGAGATTTCAGCCGAACTCGCCCATCTCGAGAACCATTGGCCGAAGACCTTGCCGGACGGTGTCATCCACGCCGATCTGTTTCCGGACAATGTCTTCTTCCTCGGCGACCAGCTGTCCGGCCTGATCGACTTCTACTTCGCCTGCAACGATTATCTCGCCTACGACGTGGCGGTCTGCCTCAACTCTTGGTGCTTCGAGAAGAACGGCTCCTATAACATCACCAAGGGTATGGCGCTGCTTTCGGGCTATGAGAGCGTGCGCAAGCTGACGGCAGGAGAGGTCGAAGCCCTGCCGCTGCTTTGCCGCGGTTCGGCGCTGCGCTTCTTCCTGACGCGTCTTTACGACTGGCTGATGACGCCGGCTGGCGCCCTAGTCGTCAAGAAGGATCCGCTCGAGTACCTGACGAAGATCCGCTTCCATCGGGCGATCGTTTCCAGCGCCGAATATGGTCTGCGGATCGAAGGGGCCTCCGCATGAAACACGTGGATATCTTTACCGACGGTGCCTGCTCGGGCAATCCCGGGCCGGGCGGCTGGGGCGCGGTCTTGCGTTACGGCGATGTGGAAAAGGATCTGTGCGGCGGCGAGGCGGAAACGACCAACAACCGCATGGAACTGCTGGCGGCGATCTCGGCGCTCGACGCGTTGAAGAGCGAGTGCGAGGTCGATCTGCACACAGACAGCAAATATGTGATGGACGGCATCTCCAAGTGGATCCACGGCTGGAAGAAGAACGGCTGGAAAACCGCGGACAAGAAACCGGTGAAGAACGGCGAACTCTGGCAGGCGCTGGACGCCGCCAACCGCCGCCACAAGGTGACCTGGCACTGGGTCAAGGGCCATGCCGGCCATCCGGAAAACGAACGCGCCGACGAACTCGCCCGCAAGGGCATGGAGCCCTTCAAGAAGGGACGCCGTCCGGATTCTCTTCTTGTAAAATGAAAAACGGGCCGTTGCGGCCCGTTTCCATTTGCATTTGTTTCTGTGCTCAGAGCTGTTCCAGCATTGCGGCGGCACCCGAAACCGTCGCCTGGCCCGGGCTGTCCTCGAGGTTGAGCACCTTCACCACACCGTCTTCGACGAGCATGGAATAGCGCTTCGAACGGATGCCGAGCGTTCCGGCGGAGAGGTCGACATCCATGCCGAGCGCCTTGGTGAAGGCGGCATTCCAGTCGGAGAGGAAATGGATCTTGCCCATGCCGCCCGACGACGTCGCCCAGGCACCCATGACATGCAGGTCGTTGACGGCAACCACGGCGATATCGTCGATACCGCGCGACAGGATGGCGTCGCGGTTTTCCAGATAGCCGGGAAGATGGTTGAGCGAGCAGGTGGGCGTGAAAGCGCCCGGAACGGCAAAGAGCACGACGCGCTTGCCCTTGAAGAGCTGTTCGGTCGTCACTTCCACCGGACCATCGGCGGTCTTTTCCTTGAAGGTTGCGGTGGGCAGCTTGTCTCCGACGGCGATGGTCACGGCATTCTCCTTGCGTTGCGCGCACGGCCAGACCTGCATTGCGGAAAGGCGTTGTCGCGGCTTCGAGTTGTCTTGCGTCCGGCTGTCTCCGGCGGTCGTCTTTAGACGCAACCGCCTGAAACGCCTGGACTATAGAGGCGCATCAATCAAAGGCAAGGGTCGTTTCCATGCTGCGGTCCCCGGCGCGCACAGTGAGGATGATCGGCTTCCCCTTGAGGGACTTGTCCTTGGCCGCCAGTCGAACGGGGATCTCCGCCTTGATCTCTGGGCCCTCCGCATTGGTGATCACAGGCTTGCCGAAGGAGACGCCGGAGGCGCCGGCAAGAAACAGTTCGGGAGGCTCCTTGGCCGCATCCGGCGGTAACAGCAACGAGAGCTGCACCACGGCCTTCTGCTCGTCATAGACGACTGTTGCAACCTTGAAATTCTCGGAGGGAGGTTCTGGCAGGGCGGCGACCGCACCATCGATGCGGGCGGCATCAAGCGGGTTGTCGAACTCGCCCTGCTTGAGCGTGAGGTTCAATTCGCCCTGCACCGGTATGCAGATGTCTTCGCAGATGCCAAGAAACACCGAGGCACGGATGTTTACATCCCCGTCACCGTTCACGCGCTTCAGCGTCAGCGGAAAGGCAACGGATTTGTCATAGCCGACATAGTGCACAACCCCGTCGTCGAAGGTCTTGGGAACGGGAAAGCCGATGTTCTCGAGGACGACGCCTTCAATCGGATCAAGGGTGATCTGCGGCGGAATACCGCTGGCGCCTGGCTCACGCCAATAGGTCTTCCAGCCGGGGTTCAGCTTGACCTCGAGCGTTGCCGGGATCGTGCCGTCCCGTTGCGGCGGTGCGGCGACGAGGCGGATCATGCCGCCTGTCGATGTCATCCATTCGCTGGTCGCAGCCTGGGCGCCGGCGGGCAGAAAAAATGCGACGAGAAGGGTTGCCCTGCCGATGCGCTGGACCATGTTCTCATATGTGGGGCGCTTGATCATGCCCAAAGCAATATCGCTTTTACTGGCAGCGCTCCAGACGCCCCTTTGGGCGCGGAGATCATAAATGTTTGATCAGGCAGGGCACGGTAAACGCGCTACGTGCATTATTTGGCGGTCGCGACGTTGAAGCGCTTTTCATTTCGCGACGAATTGGTAGGCTGTCTGCATTATGGCAATAACCATGGCACAGAAGAAGCGGGAACGCGGTTTCCTTGACGGTCAGTTCCTGATCGCCATGCCTGGGATGTTTGACACCAATTTTGCCCGCACCGTCATTTTCATCTGTGCCCATTCGGACGACGGCGCCATGGGGTTTATCCTCAATCGGCCGCAGCAACTGACCTTCCCGGATGTTCTGATGCACCTCGACATCCTTGACGAAGATGAGGCAATCCGCCTGCCGGCGATGACGCGTGACTTCCAGATCCAGGCTGGTGGGCCGGTCGAGACCGGACGGGGTTTCGTCCTGCACTCTGATGACTATTTGAGCGATTCAAGCATCCCTGTCAGCGACGATATCTGCCTGACCGCGACACTCGACATCGTCCGCGCGATCTCACGCGGGGAGGGGCCGCATCGCGCCACCATGATGCTGGGTTATGCAGGCTGGGGGCCTGGTCAGCTCGAAGCGGAAATCACTCAGAATGGTTGGTTGACCTGCCCTGCGCGCGACGAACTGATTTTCGACAAGGCGCTTGGCGACAAATACGATCGCGCTCTCGCCTTGATGGGTGTCAGCCCGGCGATGCTGTCGATCGAAGCCGGCCACGCCTGAAACCAGGCGCTGAGAATACCGACAATCAATGTAGGTGTTGCACGTCGACCAGATTGGCCCGTGTGGCCATCGGGCTGCGTCCTATCCGCAGCCCGCAGTTGGTCCGCCCTTTGCGGGCCTAAGCCCGCTTCATCAGAGGAAACCGCTCTTTCAACAATCGCTGGATGGACTCCGAGCCGATCGGCGGGCCAAACAGGAAGCTCTGGCCATAGTCGCAACCCATCTGCGCGAGCTGGATCGCGTCTTCCTCGGACTCGATGCCTTCGGCCACCACCTGCATTTCAAGTTCGCGCGCCATTGTGATCACCGAGCGCAACAGAATGCCGCGTTTGTCGCTCGGGTCTCGCACCAGCGCCTTGTCGATCTTGATCGTGTCGAAGGGGAACCGGGTGAGATAGGAGAGCGACGAATGGCCCGTGCCGAAGTCGTCGAGCGCCAGCTTCAGCCCGGCTTCCTTCAACTTCTCAAGCACCAGCCGCGCCTGTTCCGGGTTCTCCATCACGAGAGATTCCGTCAGCTCCATCTTCACTTTGGTCGGGTCGCAACGGTTCTTGTTGAGAACGGCTCGAATGTCGTCATAGAGTTCGTTGTTGAGCAATTGCGCGCTGGAAAGGTTAATCGACACGAAGATCGGCAGGTCGCCGGTCTGGATCTGCCATTCCGTGAGGTCGCTGGTTGCCTTGTCGAAGGCGAACATGCCGAGCTGGTTGATCAGGTCGGAATTCTCGGCGATCGGGATGAACTCTGTCGGCGAAACGTTGCCGCGCTTGGGGTGGTCCCAGCGCATAAGCGCCTCGAAGCCAGCGATCTCGGCGTCGCTGAGCCGCACGATTGGTTGATAGACCAGCGACAATTCCTTGCGCTCGATCGCGCGCTTGAGATCGGCTTCGAGCTGCATGCGATCCGAGCCGGAGGTCCTGAAGGCCGGGCGGAAAGGCTCGACGCGGTTGCCGCCTTCCTTCTTGGCGCGGAACATCGCCAGCTCTGCGTCGTCGATCAGGCCGGCGGCGCTCTGTTCCTGGTCGAGCCAGGAGACGAGGCCGATCGAGGCGGTGAGGTTGATTTCCCGGTTGCCGTAGTTGAGCGGCACCATGATCGCCTTGCTGACCGCATCGGCGAAATCGGCGACCTTGGCAGGATCGCGTTCCGACATCAGGATCAGCCCGAACTGGTCGCCGCCCAGGCGCGCGAGCGTATCCTGCGGACGCAGCAGCCGGCGCAGCCGGCGCGTCAGCGCAATCAGGATGTTGTCGCCGGCGGCAATACCGAGCAGGTCGTTGACCTGCTTGTAGCGGTCGATGTCGATGGCAAGCACGGTCGGGCGCGCCGTCGTCGTGCTGTCGGCCATCAGGAGGATCGACTGCAGGCGGTCGAGGAAGACCTGACGATTGGGAAGGCCGGTCAGATTGTCGTGAAGCGCGTTGTGCAGCAGACGTTCGACCGAATTGCGCTGCTCTGTGATATCGATGATCGTGCCGACGCAGCGGATGATCTCGCCATTGGCGCCGAGAACCGGACGGGCGCGGATCGACAGCCAGTGATAGTGGCCGTCCTCGGCGCGCACGCGGAATTCGTGGTTGAGCTTGCCACGGCGATGTTCGAGCAGGACGTCGAGTGTAGCGCGGAAGCGATCGCGATCGTCAGGGTGCAGCCGCGGCAGCCAGTTGCGCAAGGGGCCGTGCATCGAGCCCATCGACAGGCCGAGCTGCAGCGAGATGTCGGGAATGGTGACGACCCGGTCGCGGGCCACATCCCAGTCCCAGACCGTATCGCCCGAGCCCGTGAGCGCCAGCGACTGGCGCTCAAGATCGGAAAACAGCCCCTGCTGATAGGCGCCGCCGGCAAAGGCATGCTGCATGACGGTGAAACCGATCAAGAGCACGATGAGGACGAGACCGCCGCCGAGTGCCGGCTGGACGATGTCGTTGGCGAGCTGGCCGGTGACTGTCAGCCACGCGCCGAACAGCCAGACCAAAATGAGCAGCCAGGCAGGCACCAGCAGGATGGCGCGGTCGTAACGGTTGAAGCCGAGATAGGCGATCAGCACGATGCCGACGGTTGCCGTCAGCGCGAAGGACAAGCGGGCGATGCCCGATGCGATGGCCGGATCATAGACGGCAACGCCGAAGAGCAGGCCGAGGCCGAGGATCCAGGCGAGCGTCGCATAACCCAGGTGCTGGTGCCAGCGATTGAGATTGAGATAGGTGAACAGGAAGATCACGAGGCCTGCCGCGAGGAACACCTCGGTGCCCGCGCGCCATATGCGTTCGTCGCCGGCCGTCACGCTGATGAGCTTGGAGAGGAAGCCGAAGTCGACGCAGATATAGGCAAGCACCGCCCAGGCGAGCGCCGCCGTCGCCGGCAGCATTGACGTTCCCTTAACCACGAACAGGATCGTCAGGAACACCGCGAGAAGGCCGGCGATGCCAAGCACGATGCCGCGATAAAGCGTGAAAGCGTTGACCGTGTCCTTGTAGGCGTCCGGCTGCCAGAGATAGATCTGCGGCAGTTCAGGCGTCGCGAGTTCTGCGACGAAGGTGATGACGGCGCCCGGGTTGAGTGTGATCTGGAACACGTCCGAATCGTCGCTCGGCAGCCGTTCGAGCGCAAAGCCCTCGCTCGGCGTGATCGACAGGATGCGCTGCGACCCCAGGTCAGGCCAGAACAGCTTGGAGTTCACCAGCCGGAAATGCGGCGCGACGATCACCCGGTCGAGCTGTTCGCCGGAAACGTTGGCAAGCGCGAACACGGCCCAGTCGCCCTGGTGGTTCTCGGTGCTGGAGCGCACTTCGATACGCCGGACAATGCCGTCGGCGCCCGGGGCCGTCGAAACCTGGAAGGCTTCGCTGCGACCGCTATAGATCTCGGTCGTCGCGGTCAGGTCGAGTGCGGTGTCCTCACGCGAGATCTTGACCGGCTCAAGCGCATGGGCAATGCCGCCAAAGGCGCAGAAAAGCGTGGTGAGCGTGATCAGGAACGCTGCCAGCTTCGAGACTGACCATGCGAAGGGCGAGCGGGTTAGAGGCATCAAAGGGGCAATTTCCTGTTCGGTACGGCATCGTCGGACAGGAGGGAGAAAAGCACATGGTCACGCCATTGCCCGTTTATCCTCAAGTACTGTCTTAAGTAGCCTTCACGCTCAAAACCGGCCTTTTCAAGGAGCCGGATGCTTCTTGAGTTCTCCGGAATACAGGCTGCTTCAATACGGTGCAACTCAAGGCTCGAAAAGATGTAGGGAATTGCAAGCTTGAGGGCGGCAAACATGTGACCGTGGCCGGCGTGGCGCTCGCCCATCCAGTAGCCGATCATGCAGTTTTGCCCGGCGCCGCGGCGGATGTGGCCGATCGTGAGACCGCCAAGCAGGGTTTCCGCAGGCTTGTGGAAAAGAAAAAGCGGCACGGCCTGGCCCGACGCGAATTCCTGTTCGTTGCGGATGACGCGGCTGCGAAAGGCGCTTTCCGTCATTTCATCGGCGCGCCAGCTCGGCTCCCACGGTTCCAGGAAGCTGCGGCTCTCGCTGCGAAGCTGATACCATTGGCGATAATCGGCGTAACGGGGGAGGCGGAGCAGGTAATCCTGATTGGCGATCTCGATCGTCTCGGGCTGCCGCGACAGGAACCGAAAAACCGATCGTGTCATATGTGCCTCCGAGGCCTTCCAGTTGAACGCGCGGAGTTTCTTGACCGCCCGGCGCACAGTGCCCCTTGCGCTGTCGCAAATCCGAGCGTTGCACAACTTTGCGCACAAATCGAATCCGATTTTACGAAAAGTCGCAAACACTTCGCCGACCGGGCGCTATCGTTCGCCCGGTCGAAACCCGGTGGCGGGTTCAGCTTGCGACGGCGTGCGCGACGGTGGACTTTCCTGTCAGGGACGACAGGATGTCGTCCATCGGGGCCAGCTGTTCGAGCGGCCCGATGGCCGACAGCGTTGGGATGGTGTCGAAGAACAGGCGACCTGCCAGGTCGGTCAGGCGCTCGATGGTGATGCCGGAGAGGCGCTCCATCAGTTCATCGTTGGGGATCGGACGGCCGTAGAGCATCATCTGGCGGGCGATCTGGCCGGCGCGTGCGGCCGGGCTTTCCTGGCCCATCAGCAGCTGTGCGCGGATTTGGGCGCGGGCGCGCTCGATTTCCTGCTGCTCGATGTTCATCGAAGACTTGCGCAGTTCGTCGACGATGACAGGCATCAGTTCCGGCAGGTTTTCTCCGCCGGTAGCCGCATGCACGCCGAAGATGCCGGTGTCGGAGAAGCCCCAATGGAAGGCATAGACCGAATAGCATAGGCCGCGATGCTCGCGCACTTCCTGGAACAGGCGCGAAGACATGCCGCCGCCGAGAATGTTGGCAAGGATCTGCGAACAGTAGAAGTCGCGGGCGTGATAAGCCTTGCCCTCGAAGCCGAGCAGGATCTGGGCGTCCATCAGGTCGCGGGTTTCGCGGCTTTCGCCGCCGGTATAGATCGCTGTTTCGAGAACAGGCGTTGCCAGCGGCGTGCGCGGCAGGCTCGAGAAGCGTTCCTCGACCTGGCGCACGAAAGATTCGTGCTCGACGGCGCCGGCCGCGACGACGAACATCCGGTCGGTGGTGTAGTTGCGGCCGAGATACTGGCGAATCTGGTCGGCCGAGAACGACATCACCGTCTCGGGTGTGCCAAGGATCGGACGTCCGACCGTCTGGTTGCGATAGGCGGTTTCGGCGAAACGGTCGAAGACGACATCGTCTGGGGTGTCGTCGGCAGCGCCGATCTCCTGCAGGATCACCTGTTTTTCGCGGCGCAACTCTTCCTCGTCGAAGCTCGACTCGGTCAGGATGTCGGCAAGGATATCGACCGCCAGCGGCACATGGTCCTTGAGAACACGCGCATAATAGGAGGTCGTTTCGGTCGAGGTCGCGGCGTTGACTTCGCCGCCGACATTCTCGATTTCCTCGGCGATCTGGCGGGCGGTGCGTCGGCCGGTGCCCTTGAAAGCCATGTGCTCTAGCAGATGGGCGATGCCATGCTCACCCACGGTTTCGTTGCGTGAACCCGATTTGATCCACACGCCGAGCGCCACGCTTTCGAGATGCGGCATATGCTCGGTTACCACCGTCAACCCGGAAGGGAGCCGGGTGCACTCAACTTTCATCATACGTTTCTTCTCGTTCTTACCCCTGGAGGCGGGTGCGTTCGCCGATAAAGCTCTCGACGCTCTTCAGATCCGCTTCCAGGATATCGAAACGCTCCTCCCTGTTCATCAGGTCAGCAAGCCACGTCGGAAGCGCCGGGTCAATACCACTTGCCGATTTTACGGCGTCGGGGAATTTCGCGGGATGGGCGGTTGCAAGCGTCACCATCGGGGCCGACGTCTTCTCGTGCTTGGCCGCGACGAAGACGCCGATGGCGCTGTGCGGGTCGAGCAGGTAGCCGGTGTCTTCCAGGGTCTTGGCAATTGTCTTGGCGACTTCCTTCTCGGAAGCGCGGCCGGCGCGGAACTCTTTGCGGATCGCCTTCAGCGCCTTTTCGCGGATGGCAAAGGAGCCGGACTGCTTGAGGCTGTCCATGGCCGAGCGGACCTCGGCCGGATCGCGATCGTTGGCTTCGAACAAAAGCCGCTCGAAGTTCGACGAGATCTGGATGTCCATCGACGGCGACGTGGTCGCCTTGACCTCGCGCATGTCATAGCGGCCGGTCTTCAAGGTGCGGGCGAGAATGTCGTTCTCATTGGTGGCAACGATCAGCTTATCGATCGGCAGGCCCATGCGCTTGGCGACGTAGCCGGCGAAGATGTCGCCGAAATTGCCTGTCGGCACGGTGAAGGAGATCTTGCGGTCCGGCCCTCCGAGCGCAATGGCGGTGGTGAAATAATAGACGATCTGGGCCATGATCCGCGCCCAGTTGATCGAGTTGACGCCTGAAAGCTTGACGCCGTCGCGGAAGGCGACATCGTTGAACATGCCTTTGACGAGGTCCTGGCAGTCGTCGAAATTGCCTTTGACGGCGATGGCGTGGACGTTGCCCGCCTTCGAGGTCGTCATTTGGCGCTGCTGGACCGGCGAAACCTTGCCATGCGGGAAGAGGATGAAGATATCGGTGCGCTCGCGCCCGGCAAAGGCATCGATGGCAGCGCCTCCGGTATCGCCCGAGGTCGCGCCGACGATGGTCGCCCGCTCGCCACGCTCGGCAAGCACATAGTCCATCAAGCGGGCGAGCAGCTGCATCGCCACGTCCTTGAAGGCGAGCGTCGAGCCGTGGAACAGCTCCATGATGAAGGTATTGGGCCCCGTCTGGACGAGGGGAGCGATGGCAGGATGACGGAAGGTGGCATAGGCCTCGTCGATCATCTCCCGGAATTTGGCCGAGGGAATCTCACCGTGGACGAAAGGCTCGAGGACGGCGAAGGCGATGTCCTGATAGGATTTGCCGCGCAGCGCCCGAATCTCCTTTTTCGACAGCGTTGGCCATTCCTTGGGAAGATAGAGGCCGCCATCGCGCGCAAGGCCCGCAAGCAGTGCATCGCAAAAGCCGAGGGGGGCGGCCTCGCCGCGCGTCGAGATATACTTCACCATCCTAGTCCTTCGTCTTGCCTTCGGATCGCGGCGACCCTATGGGAACCGGCCGCGGTGCGTCTGTCTTATTGCGTCAGTCCTTGACAAAGTCCCCACGCATTCTTGTCACCCGTGCAATTTCCGGTCTCAGCATCGTTTCGGAAAATTCCGATCGAGGCGGTTGACCCAATCGATTTTTCAATTCGCCGCTGCTATAGACGATGCCCGAAGGCCATGAAAGGCCTTCCGGCCGAGATTTCGGTCAAGGAGTTTCAACCGGTTCAGCAGAGGTTGTTCAACGTGTTTGGCAAAGTATACCGGCCTGTCCTCGCAATATCGTTTCTCGCGGTCCTCGCCGGCTGTAACAAGACGCAATCCGGTGGAGCGATCGATGCGGGCGGCAGCGCCGCCGCCCCGACACCGGCCGTCGTCCAGGCCGCATGCCCGCAGGTAATCTTAAGAGACGGTACCTCGTCGTTCCGGACCTACGCAAAGGGTGGTAAGGACGATCCAACCAAGGTCATCTATCAGGTGTCGCTTGCCGATACGACGCGGCAATGCGTGCTGAGTGAGACTGCCATGACGGTCACCGTCGTCGTCCAAGGCCGCGTCGTCAGCGGTCCGGCCGGCGGCCCGGGCAAGGTCACCATGCCGATCCGCGTGGCGGCAACGGATGAAGAAAAGACGCTCTATTCCGAGTTGGTCCAGCACGTGGTGGAGGTCCCCGCAAGCGGTTCGACCCAGTTCGTTTTCACCAAGACGGACGTCGCACTGCCGGCTGGTTCCGGTTCCAACGCCAAGGTCTACGTCGGCTTCGACGAAGGCCCGCCGGCCAAGCGCAAGAAATAAGCGGCAGTATCCGCTGCCTGAAACGAAAAACGCCGGGGCTTGCCCCGGCGTTTTCATTCGGCGACTTCTAAAACATCATTCGGCAGCGACGCTCTTGCCGCCTTCCCACTTGTAAAGGGAGAAGGCCTGCGAGGTGAGGTCACCAGCTTCACCGTAGGTGAGCTTGCCCAGTACCGTGTCAATCGCCTCGCCAGACTTGATCGCGGTCGCAACGGCAGTCGCATCTTCGGCGGAACCGGCCTTCTCGATGCCGGCCTTCAGCACCTGGACTGCGGCATAGGCGTTGAGAGTGAAGGCTTCGGCCGGAATGTTCTTCGCCTTCAGCGCCTCGACGGCCGGAGCCGACGCCGGGTTGCGGGTGGCGTCGCTGGCATTGGTGTAGATCGTGCCTGCAGCAGCTTCGCCGCCGATTGCCCAGAATTCGGTGTTCGACAGGCCGTCGCCGCCGAAGATCTGTGCGGTCACACCCTGGTCGCGCATCTGGCGAGCGAGCAGGCCGCCTTCCGGATGGTAACCGCCGAAATAGACGACATCGACCTTTTCGGCCTTCAGGCGGGTAACGATGGCGCTGAAGTCCTTGTCGCCCGGGTTCAGGCCCTCATAGACGACTTCGGTGATGCCGCCGGCGTTGATGCCCTTCTTGAAGCCGTCGGCAAGGCCCTTGCCGTAGGGAGCCTTGTCATGCAGAACGGCAACCTTCTTGTCCTTGAGGTTCTTGACCACAAAGGCGGCCGCGACCTCGGCCTGCTGGTCGTCGCGACCGCAGGTGCGCAGCACGTTCCACAGGCCGCGCGTCGTCAGGTCAGGCGTGGTTGCCGTCGGCGTCACCATGAGGATGCCGTTTTCGGCGAGAACGTCCGAAGCCGCGATCGACGTGCCCGAAAGCACCGGGCCGACGACGAAGCGGATGCCTTCACCGGCTGCCTGGTTTGCGACCGACACGGCCTGCTTCGGGTCGCCGGCGTCGTCCATCATCTTCAAGACGATCTTTTCGCCATTGATCCCGCCGGCTTTATTGATCTCGTCTGCGGCCGCTTCCGCGCCGTTCTTGACCTGCTCGCCATAGGCCGCGACCGGGCCGGTCAGCGGCGTGATGACGCCAACGGTGATATCGGCAAAGGCGAGCGGGCCGAAGGCAACGCTGGCTGCCAGGGTCAGGCCCGTCAACATTGAAAGACGCATGGTGTTTCCTCCTAGAAATACCCCTTGTGGGGCTTGGCTGATATGGCCCTCGTGCGCGGTGCGAAAACCGGGGAGATCTTCGGAGGGACGGCGATCGCACATCAATGTGACATCGTGTCCCTCGGCGCCTAATCGGACGCCCGCCGTGATGGCCGAGAGCTTTTTCCCGCCCCGGTGTAAAGCCGCGGCGAAAGGGGTTTGCGGCCGGTTTGAGTCCGGGTTACCCGGATCAGGCCGTCAGCGATTCCGACCACTCGGAAAGAGCGGCGATCACACCCGGCAGTGCCGACATGCGCGAAATCACCGTTTCGGCGCCCGCTTCGGTCAACTGGTCGGCATGCGAGGGATGGGTATGCGAGCCGCCGGTGAAGCCGACGACGCGCATGCCGGCCGCGCGTGCGCCATGGATCCCGTGCACGGAATCCTCGATCACGAGGACGCGGGAAGGGGCGACGCCCATCTGTTTGGCGCCATGCAGGAAGATATCCGGCTTCGGCTTGACCCGGTCGGCGCCAAGATCACGGGCGGAATAGATGTGGCGACCGAAATGGTCCTTGATGCCGACTTTGCCAAGCATCATTGCTAGCCGCGCCGAAGTCGAGTTGGAGCAGATGCAATGCGGCAGCGTCAGCTGCGCGAGCATAGGTTTGACGCCGTCGATGATATTGAGGTCGCGCGTCAGGCGCTCGTCGAGGATGATATCGACCTTGCTGATGAGCTGGGCCGAGAGCGGGACGCTCGCTTCCTTTTCGATCTGCAGCAGCGTGTTCTGCCAGGTCATGCCAGCAAAGCGCTCTGCCATTTCCTCGACGCTGATCGGGTAGCCAGCTTCGGTCAAAAGGGCCGCTTCGACATCCGAGGCGATGATTTCCGAATCGACGAGAACGCCGTCGCAATCGAAGATGATGAGATCGATACCGTTCATTTGGGTCAGTTCCCTGGGAGAAGGAGGCGCCGCAGGCAGGGGGAGGGTCTCTTTCGCGGCGCGTGCTTTTGTACGCCGAAGGTTTATACGATGGCGGCCGAAATCTCAACCTTTGGAAATCGTCGAAAGGCCGCCGTCGCTTGCTCGACAGGCCCTGCCGGCCCCTCTAGATGTAGCCGATGGACAAGCAACGGGACGATACGATCGCAAGCCGCATCAGCCGCGCACTGGCCGAGAGGATCATCTCGGGTGCGCTGACGCCCGGCGAGCGCCTGCGCCAGGACCACATCGCCGAGGAGTTCGGCGCCAGCCATGTGCCGGTGCGCGAGGCGTTCAGGCTCCTGGAGGCGCAGGGGCTTGCCGCTAGCGAGCCGCGGCGCGGCTTCCGCGTGGCGGCGTTCGATCTCAAGGAAGTCCGCGAGGTCGCCGAAATGCGTGCCGTCCTCGAAGTGCTGGCATTGCGCCATGCGATCCCGCACCTGACCGCTGCCATCCTCGATCGTGCTGAGGCGGCCACGGCTGCGGCCGATACGTCACGCGACGTTCGCTCGTGGGAGGCTGCCAATCGCGCCTTCCATCGTTTGATCCTGGAGCCCTGCGGCATGCCGCGGCTCTTGGCCTCGATCGATGATCTTCACGCCGCCAGCGCCCGTTTTCTGTTTTCGGCCTGGCGGAGCAGCTGGGAAGCGCGCACCGATCACGATCACCGCGCGATCCTTGCCGCCTTGCGGGAAGGGCGGGGCGACGAGGCTGCCAAAATCCTCGAACGCCATGTCGGCTGGATCGGCAGGACTCCGGTCAAGACCGCCGCCGGCGAGATGCGAGAGGCGTTTTCGATCGTCGGATAGGCGTTCGAGCGCAATCGTCGCTTCGTGACCGCCGGTCGGTTGCGAAATTATCTATAATTCTATTTCGTTATTTATCAGGGTGTTGATGGCAAGATTGTGTGATCTTGCCAAACGTTGTGCTGTTTCCTCGGATTGACCGGTTCGCTACTCAGCGATATCGGAGTGATTATTATAGATAGAATCATGAATTATCTATAATTCCAATACAACCACGGAGACCCAGATGTCCAATCTCGCTTCCGCCCACGCGCCCCTCTTTGATCCGCTCCGCCTCGATGGCAAAACCTGGCCTGTAAAGGCCCTCTTTGTGCTGCTTGGAACCGGTTTTCTTGCTCTGTCCTCGCAGATCAGCGTGCCGATGGTCCCGGTGCCGGTGACCATGCAGACTTTTGCTGTGACGATGATCGGCGTCGTCTATGGTTGGCGGCTCGGCGTAGCCACGATCCTTGCCTGGCTCGCCGAAGGCATGATGGGCCTGCCGGTTCTGGCCAACGGCGCTGGCGGTCTTGCGCATTTCGCCGGGCCGACGGCCGGCTATCTCGCGGCCTTTCCCCTGGTCGGTGGGCTTGCAGGATGGCTCGCACAGCGCGGCTGGACCGGTGATCGCGTTATCCTGAGCTTCTCCGCTCATTTCGCCGCCAACATGCTGTGCCTTGTTGTCGGCGCTGCCTGGCTTGCGACGTTGATCGGCTTCGAACAGGCAATCGCCCTCGGAGCAGCACCCTTTGTGCTCGGCGCGGCGCTGAAGTCGGCGCTTGCGGCGGCCGTACTGAAGGCCGTCCAGCGTTATGCGCAAAAGCCGATGAACCTCATTTGACCGTCCGGCTGCGCGGGCATCACCTATTATGCCTGCTGACCTTCGTGGGCGAGGGCTACACGCCCTCGTTCACGCGCAACTATGTCAGGATCGCAGAGCGCCTTTCCGCCGGTGAAGCCATAGCTGTCGTCGATGGCCCTGATGATATCTGCGCGCCCATGCTGTGCGAAGCCGGCGCCCATTGCCGGGAAGAGAGCATCACACAGCGCGACAGCCTCGCGCTCGCTGCAGTTTCGGACATTCTCGACCGGCAGGTGGTGCGCGGATCGGTGCTGATGTTCGATGCCGACAGGTTGAGACGATTGCGCTCGGCTTTCGCGGACGGGAAGGCGGCAGCCGCCTGCGCTGAATGTGAATGGGCGAGCCTCTGCAGCCGCGTTGCCGGAGGTGGCTTCAGCGATGTGCTCGTGCGCGCAGCCGAGGATCCCTGCCTATTGCGGGAACAGGTCTGAAAAGGCCTTCTCACCGCTATCGGTGAAACGGATAGCGCGACTGTTGGTCTCGCGTTTCGCCCAACCCTTGTCGATAAACAGCGTGAGCAGCGCCTCGCCGAGCGAGCCTGCAAGATGCGACCGTCGCTCGCTCCAGTCGAGGCAGGTCCGGCAGATCGGGCGGCGGGATTTCTTCAACGATGCGTAGTTGATGCCGAGTGCCTCGATGCGGATCTGGCCGGCATCGGTCAAGGCAAGATCGTCGCCCGCGACCTCGATCTGCTTGGCCGCGATCAGGCTTTCGAACATGCGCACGCCGTAGTCGCCGGCGAGGTGGTTGTAGCAGACGCGGGCCTTGCGCAGCGCCGGATCCTTGGGCCCGGGGCGATGGCGGTTCATGCCGCGGCCGGCTGCAAATCCCATGAGGTTTTCGAGCATCAGCCCGACCTCGTCTTCGGCGAGCTGGTAGTAGCGGTGACGGCCCTGCTTGCGCTGGCTCAAGAGCCCGCCGGCCTCGAGCTTGGAGAGATGCGAACTTGCCGTCTGCAGCGTGATGCCGGCGTGCGCTGCAAGCTCGGTCGGTGTCAGCGCCCGCCCGCCCATCAGCGCGGTCAGCATGTTGGCGCGGGCCGGATCGCCGATCAGCGAGCCGATGAGAGCGATGTCTGGACCTTCTTTCATACTTCGATGGTAGTCGAAGCATAGATGACCGGCAAGCGGGCATAGTGGCTTCATCGAAACGCACACACGAGGAGCCGAAGATGATCACCTGTTTCATCCGCTACGAGATCGATCCCTTCAAGAAAGAGGAGTTCGCCGCCTATTCCCGCAACTGGGGCGAGGCGATCCCGCGCTGCGGCGCCGAGCTGATCGGTTACTTCGGGCCGCACGAAGGCTCGGCAACGACGGCCTACGGCATCTACAATATCGACAGCCTCGCGGCCTACGAGGCTTATCGCGCCCGGCTTGCTGCCGATCCCCTCGGTCGCGAAAACTATGCGTTCGCGCGCAAGGAACGGTTTATCCTGAAGGAGGATCGTATCTTCCTGAAGAACGTTTCGTCATCGGCTGGAAGGGATTGAACTCATGATCGCCGTTATCTTCGAAGTCCTGCCGGCCGAAGGCTGTCGCGAGACCTATCTCGGCATTGCCGCCGACCTGCGCCCGCTGCTCGATGGCATCGACGGGTTCATCTCGATCGAGCGCTTTCAAAGCCTCGCCGATCCGAACAAAGTGCTGTCGCTGTCGTTCTGGCGCGACGAGGCGGCCGTTAAGGAATGGCGCAATGGCGCTGAGCACCGCGCCGCCCAAGACGCAGGCCGCCAAGGCGTCTTTGCCGACTACCGCCTGCGCATCGCCTCGGTGGTGCGTGACTATGGCTTGAACGAGCGACACCAGGCCCCGGTCGACAGTCGCGCCTTCCACGCCGCTTGACGGCCCTCGGCAGGCGAAGCGATTGGCCTCGCATCGTTAATCGGATTTTTTCCTGGCGGCCTTCAGGCTTTGGTAACCATCTTCGGTAACCATACGCTCCATAGTCCGTCCCGAGTAAGCGTATTTGCGAGTTGTCCATGTCATCAGTTGTTTCGCTTGCCGAAGTCTCCCGCGCCGCCCGTCCGTTGGGCTGGCTCGATTCCATCATCAAGGGTGACTGCGTGGCCGCGCTCAATGCGCTTCCCGACAATTCGGTCGATGTCGTTTTCGCCGACCCGCCCTACAATCTTCAGCTTGGCGGCCTGCTGACCCGTCCCGACCAGTCAGTCGTCGACGCCGTCGATGACGAGTGGGACCAGTTCGCGTCCTTCGAAGCCTATGACGCCTTCACTCGCGCCTGGCTGCTGGCCTGCCGCCGCGTGCTGAAGCCGACAGGAACGCTCTGGGTCATCGGCTCCTACCACAACATCTTCCGCGTTGGCGCCATCCTGCAGGACCTGCATTTCTGGATCCTAAACGACATCATCTGGCGCAAGACCAACCCGATGCCGAACTTCAAGGGCCGCCGGTTCCAGAACGCCCACGAGACCCTGATCTGGGCGACGCCGAACGCCAATGCCAAAGGCTATACCTTCAACTACGATGCGATGAAGGCTGCCAATGACGACGTGCAGATGCGTTCCGACTGGCTGTTCCCGATCTGCTCGGGTCACGAGCGCCTCAAGGGCGACGACGGCAAGAAGGTGCATCCGACCCAGAAGCCGGAAGCGCTGCTCGCCCGCATCATGATGGCCTCGACGAAGCCCGGCGACGTGATCCTCGATCCCTTCTTCGGCTCCGGCACGACAGGCGCCGTTGCCAAGCGTCTCGGCCGTCACTTCGTCGGCATCGAGCGCGAGCAGGATTACATCGACGCGGCATCGGCGCGCATCGACGCCGTCGAGCCGCTCGGCAAGGCCATGCTGTCGGTCCTGACCGGCAAGAAGGCAGAGCCGCGCGTGGCCTTCAACACGCTGATCGAAAGCGGATTGATCAAGCCCGGCACCGTGCTCACCGACGCCAAGCGACGCCACAGCGCCATCGTGCGCGCCGACGGCACGCTCGCCTCAGGCGGCGAGGCCGGCTCCATTCATCGCCTGGGCGCCAAGGTCCAGGGTCTCGATGCCTGCAACGGATGGACATTCTGGCACTTCGAAGAAGGGAACACCCTGAAGCCCATCGACGAACTCAGAACCGTCATTCGAAATGACCTGGCAAAACTGAACTGATCAACCAGTTCCGCCAGGTCCTTCGAAAGCGCTCTGACCGGTTTTTGTACCTTCAGTCCCGGAAGGAACGCTTTAAACGCCCGGAATCCGCAAGGCTTCCGGGCGTTTGTATGTTTATCGCCGCCTCAGGGAACTCCGGTTATCCCGGGACGGTCGCCGGTTCGGTGTCAGGGAGCAAATGGTAGATGGCGCGTCGTCCGGTTTCCTCGAAGCCCGCCTCTACGAGAGCAGGACCGACTGTCGCGACGTCTTCGTCATCAAGGTGGAACATGGCCGTGCCGATGACGGGATCGATCGTGTGCACTCTTTGAAGCAGCGAAGCGATCAGCGTCGATAGTTCCGCGCTCCCTGCATCCCGATGGGTGAGCGAGATGCACATTCCGTCGCGCCAGGTAAAGGCATAGGCTTCGGCGGTCAGCCCCTTCGCCCGTAGGAGCGCCTCGGTGTAAAGGCTAGCGTCGCGTCGAGCCATTTCTTCGGCGATCATCGCCTCGTCCCAGATCGTCGTGCAGCCGGCTTCACCGCATTGCTTGACCCCGGCAGCGGTGTAGAACTGCGCATACTGCGACAGCAGGGTATCCGGCAGGGGCGCCCGGACTTGTACGGTGGAAGCCGGGCGGGAGGTCATCCAGGCTGCGCCAGCGATGTCTTGGCGCTTGCCAGATCCCGAACAGATCCTGACGGACCGTGGCCCCGACGTCGGCGGCGATGCGTTCCTGAATGTCGCCCGTGGTCGCCGCCCAGTAGATGCCATCTGCGGCGGAATCCGCCCTTGCCATGAGCAGCAGTTGGGCCAGGCAGGCGGTTTCCTCGTCTGCTGCGTGGAAGGCGACACGCCTGCCAGGCTGCTCGTCTTCCTTACGTCTTTCGCAGATCTGGACCCAGGCGACGATGCCGCCGTTGCGCCGTCCCAGGACGACAGAGCCCTGCTCGAACTGATGCCTGTAGTCTTCAAGTGATACCGCGGCACGGAAATCCGCGTCCGCGGTAGCGTATATTTCCGCAACAAACCGATCGAGCCCATCGTTGTCGCGAACCCATTCCAAGTCGAAATCGACCATGTATCCACCTTCTATGTGTGCAATCAAAGGTGGTATTGGTGCTTTGTGGTGAAATTGGAACGGAGGCGAGCGGATTGTCAGCGCTGGATGCCGTAGGCGGAAAGATCGGCCTTCAGCTTTTCCGGGTCGGTGAAATGCACCGCGTGCCAGCCGGCGAGCCGCGCACCCTCGACATTGGGCATGCTGTCGTCGATGAACAGTGTCGCCGACGGCTCGAGGTCGAAGGCGCGGGCATGGGTCTCGTAGATCGCCACATCCGGCTTGATCAGGCCGACGTCGCCCGACACGGTGACACCGCGCGGCATCGTCAGGAACGGATAGAGCAGCTGTGCCTCGCGAAAAGTGTCGGAGGCGAAGTTGGTCAGCATCGTCACGTCGCGCCCTTCGGCGATCAGGTTCTCCATCAGCGAAACCGTTTCCACATAGGCGTGCGGCACCATCTCCTGCCAATGTTTGCGGAAGGCACGGATATGTTCCTCCCGTTCGGGATGATCCTTGATCAGCAGCGCTTCCGCTTCCTCCCAGGGACGGCCGCGGTCCTGCTCGATGTTCCAGTCGTGGGTGCAGACGTTGGCGAAGAACCACTGCCGCTCGGCTTCGTCGGGAATGATCCGGCTGAAGGGCAGGTTCGGGTCGTAATGGATCAGCACCTTGCCGATGTCGAAGACGATATGGCGGATTTCGATGCTGCTCATGACACTCTTCCTCTTTCGATCTTCTCAGCGCTCGGCCTTGAACGCGTCCGGTATCGCCTGGGCGATCGCTTTTTTCATAACCGTCGGCAATGCCTGGGCTTTCAGCGACGAGACCGGCTCCCACCATCCGTCGTCTCCGGTTTCGGCGCGCGCGACATTGGCCCGGTAGACCGACAGGCGCAACTCGAAATGCGTGAAGACATGGCTAATGGTGCCGCAGTCTTCCCAGGCCGCCGCAAAGGGCTGGGCCGCGACCGATGTGTCGCCGTCTTGGCGCGCGGTCCAGGCGGTGCCGGGCACTTCTGTCATGCCGCCGAGAAGGCCGGTCTCGCCGCGCTTGCGCAGATAGACCGTGTCGCGGGCATCGATCGCCACGAAGGCGGCGCCGAGCCGGAGCGGCTTGTCCTTCTTCTTCGCCTTGCGCGGAAAGGTCTCGGGATCGGCGACGGAAAGCGCCAGACAGTGTGGCCGGAACGGACAGAGCGAACAGGCCGGCCGCTTCGGCGTGCAGATCGTTGCGCCGAGATCCATCATCGCCTGGGCGAAATCGCCGGGTCTGTCGGCGGGCGTCAGGGCAGCGACGAGGCCGCGCATTTCCGGCTTTGCCGCCGGCAGCGGCGTTTCGATCGCATAGAGCCTTGAGACCACGCGCTCGACATTGCCATCGAGCACGGCGCTCTGGCGGTTGAACGCAATGGCGGCAACGGCGGCGGCCGTGTAATCGCCGATGCCGGGCAGGGCCTTCAGTCCTTCCTCCGTGTCGGGGAAATGGCCGCCATGATTGCGCGCCACGGCCTCGGCGCATTTCTTCAGGTTGCGGGCGCGGGCGTAATAACCAAGCCCCGCCCAGGCCTTCATCACGTCCTCATTGTCGGCGGCCGCGAGATCTTCGACCGACGGCCATAGCGCCAGGAACTTCTCGAAATAGGCCTTCACCGCCTGCACGGTCGTCTGTTGCAGCATGACCTCCGACATCCAGATATGGTAGGGATTTGCAACCACACCTTGGCGCGCCATCGACGGCGAAACCCGCCACGGAAGTTCGCGGTGGTGCCGGTCGTACCATTCAAGAAGGAGCGGGGCGGCCTTCGCCGCCGTGATCGTATTGTCCATGATTTGCCGGAGGTTCCTTTTCCGGCTTATACTTGGCGAAGGCGAGCCGGCGCATCAAGGCTCAATCGACATTGCATACAGAAAGTCGCGTTCGTGAGTGAACAGAAGTCCCGCCGGGGTGTGATCCAGATCGCAGAGGTCGCCAACGGGCTGATCGATCCGGTGCTCGCCAAGCGCGCCGGCATCAACACCATGCTGCTCGGCTCCTGGGATGAGATCGCCGGCGCTGATTTTGCCGATTGCACCCGACCGGAAAAGATCGCCTGGCCGCGCCGCGCTTCCGAAATTGCCGGCGAGGGCGGGCACCAGCCTGGCGTTCTGACGGTTGCCTGCGAGGGCGCGCGCGCACTTTTCCTCACCCATGCGCAGGGCGAGTTGATCCAGCGCATCAACGGCTTCTTCGGTTTTTACGCAATCGGCCAGCTACGGATCGTGCAAAAACCGGTCTCGCCGCCGACCAGACGCAATCGCACGCCACGACCGCTCACAGGTGAACCGGCCCGCAAACTCGAAACCATGGTCGAGGGTATCGAGAGCGAGGAGCTGAAGGCGGCGCTGCGGCGGTTGGGCACCGCGGTCATGTCGCCACGCCGACGTTAGGCCGCACCATCAGCCGGTCACAATTCTTTGAATTCTGTTGAGAAGCTGCCTCTTGCCGCCCTGCGCGCGGCAAGATATCGAATCCGCACTGCAAATCCCTCCGAACACGGGTAAAATTCATGTCCGCTTCCGCAATGACCCTTTCCAAACGCCTGCTCAGCGGTGTTGCCATCGCGACCGTCGCTCTCGTGCTTGCCGCCTGCAGCGACGAGAAGAAGGAGCAGGCTTCGGCGACCCCGACCGAAACGACGGAAACGGCTGCCAAGACCGATGTTAAGCCAGCCGACGCGATGACCACCGCTTCGACGACGGCTGCTGCGACCACGTCCACGGAAGCCAAGCCCGCCGCAACCGAAGTCGCCCAGTCGACGGCCGCTCCGGCAGCCAAGGTCGATCTTCCCTCATCGGAAGGTTCCGTCGACACGGCCAAGCTGATGGAGCCAGGTGCCCTGCCGGAAATGGCGATCGGCGATGCCAACGCCCCGGTCACGATCGTCGAATACATGTCGATGACCTGCCCGCATTGCGCCGCCTTCCACAACAACACCTTCGAAACGATCAAGACCAAGTATGTCGACAGCGGCAAGGTTCGTTTCGTTCTGCGCGAATTCCCGTTCGATCCGCGTGCGGCTGCCGCCTTCATGCTGGCGCGTTGCGCGCCTGAGGGTCAGTATTTCCCGATGATCTCGATGCTGTTCAAGCAGCAGCAGCAGTGGGCCGCTGCCCAGAACGGCCGCGATGCCTTGCTGCAGATGTCCAAGCTTGCCGGTTTTACACAGGAGAGCTTCGAGTCCTGCTTGACGAACCAGAAACTTCTGGATGATGTGAACGCAGTTATGCAGAAGGGCGCAAAGGACTTTGGCGTACAATCGACGCCGACCTTCTTCGTCAATGGAGAGCACTATTCTGGGGATATGTCGGTTGACGTTATGTCGGCCCTCATCGACAGCAAGCTCTGATCCTTCGCTTTTCCTGAAAACGGGCGACGGCGGCAGCCGTGCGCCCGTTTTTTATGCCCGACGATCTGCTGACGAGGGGCGTTCGGCGCCAGCGTCGGCCGCATGAAGTTCAACAAGCTTCGCCTGCTCGGTTTCAAATCCTTCGTCGAACCCAGTGAGTTCATTATCGAGCGCGGTCTGACTGGCATCGTCGGCCCGAATGGTTGCGGCAAGTCGAACCTCGTCGAAGCCCTGCGCTGGGTGATGGGAGAAAACTCCTACAAGAACATGCGCGCGTCCGGCATGGACGACGTGATCTTTTCGGGCTCCGGCAATCGTCCTGCGCGCAACACCGCCGAGGTCGGCCTCTTCCTCGACAACAGCGATCGCACCGCGCCTGCCGCGTTCAACGACAGTGACGAAATCCAGGTGACGCGTCGCATCGAGCGCGAGCAGGGCTCCGTCTATCGGATCAACGGCAAGGAAGCGCGCGCCAAGGATGTGCAACTGCTGTTTGCAGACGCCTCCACCGGTGCCCGCTCGCCCTCGATGGTCGGGCAGGGCCGCATCGGCGAACTGATTTCGGCGAAGCCCCAGGCGCGCCGCCAGCTTCTTGAAGAGGCGGCCGGCATTTCCGGCCTGCATTCGCGCCGGCACGAGGCTGAGCTGCGGCTGAAGGCGGCCGAGACCAATCTTGAGCGCCTGGACGACGTCACCTCGCAGCTGGAAAGCCAGATCGAGAGCCTGAAGCGGCAGGCCCGCCAGGCAAATCGCTTCAAGATGCTGTCCGCCGACATCCGCAAGCATGAGGCGATCCTGTTCCACATCCGCTGGGTGCAGGCCAAGGAGGCCGAAGCCGAGGCGACCAGCCAGCTCAACCAGGTGACGGCGCTGGTTGCTGAAAAGGCGCAGGCGCAGATGCAGGCGGCCAAGGATCAGGCGATCTCCAGCCTGAAACTGCCGGAGCTGCGCGAGAACGAGGCAAAACTGGCGGCCGCTTTGCAGCGACTGCAGATCGCCCGCTCTCAACTGGAGGAAGATGCCGGCCGCATCCTGCGCCGCCGCGACGAGTTGCAGCGCCGCCTTGCACAGCTGGCTGAAGATATTGCCCGCGAAGAGCGGCTGGTCGCCGACAATGCCGGCATTCTCGCTCGCCTCGACGAAGAAGACGAGGAACTGCGCGAACTGCTGGCGGAGGCCGACGATCGGGCAAGCGAAGCCCGCGAAAGGCTCGAAGAGGCGAACGAAAAGCTATCGTCAAGCGAAGCCGATCTGAGCCGGTTGACGGCCGAGCGCGCCGAGGCGCAGGCCGGCCGCAACCAGCTCGAACGTGCGCTGCGCGATCTCTCCGAGCGGCAGGCGCGGCTGGCGCGCCAGCTCTCCGATCAGGCCCGTGACCTCGACGAACTAGACCGGCAGATGTCGACGCTGCCGGACCCGCACGAGAAGCAGGGCCAGGTCGAGGTGGCCGAGGCCGCGCTCGAAGAGGCCGAGGCGAATGTCGCCGATATCGAGGAGGCGCTGGCCGAAACCCGCCGCGCCGAGGCCGACGCCCGTCCGCCGGTCGATCGGGCGCGGGCAGTGTTGAACGGTATCGAGACCGAAGCGCGCACGATCCGCCGCATGCTCGAAGCAGCCGGGGGTGGAGACTATCCTGCTGTCGTCGAGGAGATGAAGGTCGATCGCGGCTTCGAGACGGCGCTTGGCGCAGCGCTCGGCGACGATCTTGATTCGCCGCTCGATAGTGCCGCTCCCGCCCATTGGCGCACTCCGGGCGACCATTCCGGCGATGCCGCCCTGCCGCAGGGCGCGCGCTCCTTGATCGAGCATGTTCGCGCACCGCAGGCATTGACACGGGCCTTGAGCCAGATCGGCATCGTCGACAGCGAGGCCGAGGCCGAGCGGCTGATGCCGTTGTTGAAGCCCGGCCAGAGCCTGGTGACGAAGCAGGGTTCCGTCTGGCGGTGGGACGGCCATGTGACCGGGTCCGAAGCGCCGAGCGCTGCGGCGCTGAGGCTCGCCCAGAAGAACCGCCTTGCCGAACTCGATGCTGAAGCCGACGACGCCGGTGAGGCGCTGCGCCGTGCCGAGGCCGATCTTGCCGCCGCCGGTTCGCGCATCCGCGCCGAGGACGAGCGGCTGCGGCTTGCCCGCGACGCGCAACGCATGATCACCCGCCAGCTGGGCGAAGCGCGCGATGCGCTGGCTGCTGCCGAGCGCGCCTCCGGCGATCTCTCGCGCCGCCGCGCCGTCGTTGCCGAAACCAAGAGCCAACTCGAAAGCCAGCTGGAAGAGGTGGCCGGACAGATCGAGACGGCCAACGACGCGCTTGCCGATGCACCCGATCTTTCCGAACTCGAGCTGAAACTGCGCACCCAGACTGCGGATGTCGCAACGGATCGCGCCGCGGTTGCCGAAAGGCGCGCCGCCCACGATGGCCTTGCGCGCGAGAACGAGGCGCGCCAGCGCCGGATCACGGCGATTGCAGGCGAGCGCCAGACCTGGAAGGCGCGGGCAGCCAGCGCCGACGAGCACATCGCCACCCTCAGGGACCGCGAGGCCGAAGCGCGCGAAGAGGTCGAAGACCTGATGGACGCGCCCGACGAGTTCGACGACAAGCGCCGCGCGCTGATGAACGAACTGCAGAAGGCCGAGGCTTCGCGCCGCGAGGCCGCCGATATCCTGGCCGAGGCCGAGGGCCGCCAGCGCGAAGCCGATCGCATGGCCGCCACCGCGCTCTCTGAATTGGCAGAATCGCGCGAAAAGCGCGGCCGCGCCGAGGAGCGGCTGGTCTCGGGCCGCGAGCGCCGCGTCGAGATCGAGGCCCGCATCCAGGAAGCACTTTCCTGCGCCCCGCACGAAGTGATGCGGCTGACCGGACTTGCCGTCGACGAGGCGTTGCCGGACATGCGCAATGTCGAGCGCGAACTTGAACGGCTGAAGATCGAGCGCGAGCGCCTTGGCGCCGTCAACCTGCGCGCAGAAGAGGAGCAGAAGGAGCTTTCCGACCGGCTCGCTCTGCTCCTGAAGGAACGCGACGACGTCATCGAGGCGATCCGCAAGCTGCGCAGCGCCATCCAGAACCTCAACCGCGAGGGCCGCGAGCGGCTGATCGTTGCCTTCGACGTGGTCAACGCCCAGTTCCAGCGGCTTTTCACCCACCTCTTCGGTGGCGGCACGGCCGAACTGCAACTGATCGAGAGCGACGACCCGCTCGAAGCGGGTCTTGAGATTCTCGCCCGCCCGCCGGGCAAGAAGCCACAGACGATGACGTTGCTGTCGGGCGGCGAGCAGGCGCTGACGGCAATGGCACTGATCTTCGCCGTGTTCCTGACCAACCCGGCGCCGATCTGCGTGCTCGACGAAGTCGATGCGCCGCTCGACGACCACAACGTCGAGCGCTATTGCAACCTGATGGACGAGATGGCGGCTTCGACCGAGACCCGCTTCGTCATCATCACCCACAATCCGATCACCATGGCCCGCATGAATCGTCTGTTCGGCGTGACCATGGCGGAGCAGGGCGTCTCCCAGCTTGTTTCCGTCGATCTGCAGACGGCCGAGCGCCTGAGGGAAGTGGTGTAGGTCACTCGAATTCGAGAATGAGACCACCCGTTCCGTCGGTTACCCCTCGTCTCATCCCAAGTGTCGACCTAAGCGGACTTGGTGTCGGCTTTCCCTCGGCGATGCGCGATGGCGTCAGCTTTCAACGCACGCATGCATTTCACGTCATGCTGCTCTTCGAAGCTCGCTGACGCGATGTTCTTCGCGCCAGGACGATGGGCTCTTGCCGGTGACGCGCAGGAACTCGCGGTTGAAGTTGGATTTCGTCAGGAAACCCGCCTCGAAGGCGATCTGCGTGACCGCCTCATTTGTCGTCTGAAGCAGCCGGCAGGCTTCCTCGACCCGGTAGGTGTTGACGTATTGCGAGACGCTGATGCCGTGGATGCGGTTGATGGCGTTGGAAATACGCCGTGCGGGTACGCCGAGCTTGCGCGCGATCCGCGAGAGGTTGAGTTCGAGATCCTTGTAGAGCCCCTTCTTGTGCATCAACTCGTCGATGCTCTGCACGATTTGTGCGTCCTCTTCGCTTGCAGCGCGCTCTTCGGGCAGCGGCTCTTCGTCCTGCCGTTCGCTGTCTGTGGATGTGTCGAAGCTGGCGATAGAGGCGGCGGACCCAAGAATGAGCAGGGCGAGCACGTTGCCAGCCGCGACGATTGCGCCGGAGTAGGCGCCGCCGTTGCGCGTCTGGTCAAAACCGATAGCGACGTCGCTGAGGGCTGACGCGACGAGCGCCCACCCGGTGATCTGCAGCGCACGGTATGATCGAAGCACACCGTCGAGGCGGGACGTGACCAGTGCGTTCGGCCCGAGCCGCGCAAGCCACAGCAAAGCAATGCCGTAGCCGAGAAAGAACAGGATAATCGCGGTGCCGACCGCATCTCGCCAGGCAAACATCATCACCCCGACGATGAACGCGGGCAGAAGATGCCAGCCGATTTGCCTGAGGCGTGGCTGGCTGTCGCTTGCAAGGCTGCTGAAACAAACCCAGGCGAGCGCCGCGTTGAACGTCGCAAGCATCGCCTGAGCCGGGAGGATGGCGCGAATGTCGTAGCCCCACCGGATGCCGATCAGCACGGATTGCAGCGCATAGGCGCACACGAGCAGGAGGAACAGGCGTTGCTCGAACGTCATGGTCTCGTCCCGTTGCGACAGCATGCGGACGATCACGATCGTCAACAGGAGGGAGACGACGAAGGGTAGAGGTATAAAGAGCATGGAGGGATGAATTCTTCGGAGGAGGTGTGGACGCTTCGATGATGCCCTTGATTGCGTTCGTGGTCGACCCGAAACGCGATCGAGGTCGCGGCTGAGGTCGATTTCAGGCGAGCTGTTCCCGTCCGGCGATGGTGCCGGACCAAACGAACGGAGCGTCACATGTCGATCGCACTGCCTGCAATGGTCCTTGCCCCCATCCTTCTCGTCGCCATGGCGAGCACTGCCGAGACATCGGCGACGGACATCGATATCACCGGTGTCACGGCAATTGTCGCGAGCGGCGAGGCAAGCGCAATCGAACTCACCAGCGACGACACCTTGCCCTACAGCGCGTCGGTCGAGAGCCGCCGTTCCGGCTGGTTTGCGCCCTTCTATTCCAGCTGGTTTTACAGCGACTGCGTAGCGCAAACACGGATGCGCGTCGAAGGCGCCACCCTCTACGTCGACGTGGCCGCGCCGTCCTGGCCGGAACTGGAGGAGTGCAAGACCCAGCTTCGCGCCAACCTCAAACAGGGAGCATCGATCTCTATCGATCAACCGGCGTTTCAAGCCAAGCTTGAGGGGGAGTTTTCGAGTGTCGCACTCAGGGGCAAGGCGGCGGATGTTTCGATCGACGGGCACGTCGGACAGGTCAGGCTCGATGTGGACGCCCTGCGGGCGCGGCTGATCTACGAGAAGACCCGGCAGTCAGAGACCGTCGAGATCTCCGGAAAGGCACTCGATGTCCATCTTGGCTTCGATGCGGCAAGTTTCATCGATTATCAGGTGACGGCGACAGCGTCCTGGGTGGACAGTTCGCGAACGGCGATCCCCGGCGCCAGGCCACAGGTTCGCATCAAGGGGGAGATGGTGCGAGTGACGATCCGTTGAGCCGCGGCCTGCGGCGCCTTGCGTCCGGCCGTCGCAAAAATGATGCGCTGCAGCATAAATCTTCGGCGGGTGCATTTCCAGGCCGAAGCATATACTGTAAATCGTCATAAAAGACTGTTTCTGGGTGGAGAGCAGGCATGACGAAATGGGTTTACACCTTCGGTGGAGGCAAGGCCGAAGGGCGGGCGGGTGATCGTGATCGGCTGGGTGGCAAGGGTGCGAACCTTGCCGAAATGTGCAGCCTCGGTCTGCCGGTGCCGCCGGGGCTGACCATTATCACCGAGGCCTGCAACAGCTATTTCGACAATGGCCGCGAAATCCCCGAAGGCTTGCACGATCAGGTGCGCGAAGGCATTCGCCGGATGGAGGAAGTCACTGGGCGGATCTTTGGCGATACCAACCGTCCGCTGCTGCTTTCGGTGCGTTCCGGCGCTCGCGCCTCGATGCCGGGCATGATGGACACTGTTCTCAATCTCGGCCTCAACGATCAGTCGGTGCATGCGCTCGGTCACGACGCCGGCGACGCGCGGTTTGCCTGGGACAGCTACCGCCGTTTCATCCAGATGTATGGCGACGTCGTCATGGGCGTCGACCATGATGTTTTCGAAGAGATCCTCGAAGACGAGAAGGCACGCCTTGGCCACGAGCAGGATACCGAGCTTTCCGCGGTCGAGTGGCAGCATGTCATCAGCCGCTACAAGGAAGCGATCGAGGAAGCGCTCGGTGAGCCATTTCCGCAGGATCCGGAAATCCAGCTCTGGGGCGCCATCGGCGCCGTCTTCTCCAGCTGGATGAACCCGCGCGCCATCACCTACCGCCATCTGCACTCGATCCCCGCGGCCTGGGGCACGGCGGTAAATGTCCAGGCGATGGTCTTCGGCAATCTCGGCAATTCATCGGCGACCGGTGTCGCCTTTACCCGCAACCCGTCGACCGGTGAGAACGAGCTTTACGGCGAGTTCCTCGTCAATGCCCAGGGCGAGGATGTCGTTGCCGGCATCCGCACGCCTCAGAACATCACCGAGGCTGCCCGCATTGCCTCCGGCTCCGACAAGCCGTCGTTGGAAAAGCTGATGCCGGAGGCCTTTGCCGAATTCCGCACCATCTGCGACAAGCTCGAGCGCCACTATCGCGACATGCAGGACCTCGAATTCACCATCGAGCGCGGTACGCTCTGGATGCTGCAGACGCGCTCCGGCAAGCGCACAGCCAAGGCTGCGCTCAAGATTGCCGTCGATATGGCCGAGGAGGGGATGATCTCGAAGAACGAAGCGGTCGCTCGCATCGATCCCGCCTCGCTCGACCAATTGCTGCACCCGACGATCGATCCGCATGCGCGCCGCGATATCATCGGCTCCGGCCTGCCGGCGTCGCCGGGCGCTGCGACAGGCGAAATGGTCTTCACCTCGGAAGAGGCCGTTCAGGCCGACAAGGAAGGCCGCAAGGTCATCCTCGTGCGCATCGAGACCAGCCCGGAAGACATTCACGGCATGCACGCCGCCGAAGGCATTTTGACCACCCGTGGCGGTATGACCAGCCATGCCGCAGTGGTTGCACGCGGCATGGGCACGCCTTGCGTTTCAGGCGCCGGCGGCATCCGCGTCGACCTGCGCAACGAATTGCTGATCACGCCGAGCGTGACGCTGAAGAAGGGCGACATCATCACCATCGACGGCTCTTCCGGCCAGGTGCTCAAAGGCGCGATCGCCATGCTTCAGCCGGAGCTTTCTGGCGATTTTGGCAAGATCATGGCCTGGGCGGATGCCAGCCGCCGCATGACGGTGCGCACCAATGCTGAAACGCCGGCCGATGCGCGCGCTGCCCGCTCCTTCGGCGCCGAGGGCATCGGCCTTTGCCGCACCGAGCACATGTTCTTCGAGGACGACCGCATCAATGTCATGCGTGAGATGATCCTGGCGGAAGACGAGGCCGGCCGACGCCTCGCGCTTGCCAAGCTCTTGCCGATGCAGCGATCGGACTTCGTCGAGCTGTTTTCCATCATGCACGGGCTGCCGGTGACGATCCGCCTGCTCGACCCGCCGCTGCACGAATTCCTGCCGAAGACCGATGAGGAAATCGCCGATGTCGCCGGCGTCCTGTCGCTGGATCCCTCAGCCCTGCGCCAACGTGTCGACCAGCTGCACGAATTCAATCCGATGCTCGGCCATCGTGGTTGTCGTCTGGCCATCTCCTATCCGGAGATTGCCGAGATGCAGGCCCGCGCCATCTTCGAGGCAGCGGTTGAGGCCGCACGCGAAACCGGTGCTCCCGTCGTGCCTGAAATCATGGTGCCGCTCGTCGGCCTGCGTGCCGAACTCGACTACGTCAAGGAGCGCATCGATGCTGTGGCAAAGGCGGTGATCGGCGAAGCCGGCATCGACATCGACTATCTCGTCGGCACAATGATCGAGCTGCCGCGCGCGGCGCTTCGCGCCCATGTGATCGCTGAAGCGGCAGACTTCTTCTCGTTCGGCACCAACGACCTGACCCAGACGACGTTTGGCATTTCGCGCGATGACGCCTCGCAGTTCCTCGCGACCTATCAGCAGAAGGGCATCATCGAGCAGGACCCCTTCGTCTCGCTCGATTTCGACGGTGTCGGCGAACTGATCCAGATCGCGGCCGAGCGCGGACGTAGGACCAAGAACGGCCTGAAGCTTGGCATCTGTGGCGAGCATGGTGGTGATCCAGCCTCGATCCGCTTCTGCGAAGAAACCGGCCTCGACTATGTCTCCTGTTCGCCCTTCCGCGTGCCGATCGCCCGACTCGCCGCCGCACAGGCGGCTATCAACGGCAAGGCGTAGGGCCGTCCGACGCAGCCTACAGGATCGACGCCCCGGAGGTACCTCGGGGCGTCGCCACATGGCTTCTGACTTTAATTCGCCTGCACGATGACCGGGCGCGCAATCACAACAGGGCGGTTCCAGCCCCACATCATCGCATCGTTGTTATAGCGGAAGGCGCGCGACTCGGCGCGGCGGTCAAGCTCGATGCGCTGCAGGCAGGTGGCAAATGCGTCTGTTCCTCGACGGAAGCCGTAGGAGGCGCAGGTATTGCCATCGGCGGCGCGCCGCTCCTGCGGGGTCATCGTCTGGCAGGCCGCAAGCAAAAGCCCGACGGCGCAAAGGGTCAGCAGTTTGGTCTTCATCGTATTCATGCCTCCTGAGCGGATGCAGATCGGCTCGGCGAAAGACCGTCTTTGCTTGTGCGCTGACCTCGTCCTTGTCAGGAGGTCGGACATGCCGCGTCGCTCAGCTCTTTACCGCCGCCTGCAGAACAGAGCTCTGCCGCATGGCGGGCTGTCGTGTCCACCCTGATTTTTTCGGGTATTGCCAAGAAGACCGGCAGGGCGGAGCGTGCAATCGCCGACCGAAACGTCGGCGCAACGCTCGGCCAGACGCCGGCGTTCCGGCATGTGCGCACCACAAGGATTTTGTATTCACGATTCAATCGCATGGAACCATGGTGGGCCTGCCGGCGGACAGCCGTCAATCCGTTTCCGTACGCCTCGATTTTTACATCCGCTCGAGCACGCCGACAAAGGATTCGGCAAAGCTTTTCAGGTCCTGGGTGGCCTCGCCCGGATGCTCGAGCCGAATCGTCGAGCCTTCCTCTTCGAGGCAGACGAACAGGATTGGCGACGTTTCGCCCTCCGTTTCGCCGAGGCGAAGGACCGCGATACTCAGGCAATTCTCGATCAGGCCGGAGGCGGGGAGCGCGAAGAGGAATTCGCCGCCGACATTGTCGGCAACCGTGCGGATGAAGGCGGTGAAATCATCCTTGCTGCCGGAGAATCCGTCGAGGGAAAGCTCAAGCTCCAGCAGCGCCATCGGTATGCCGGTGTCAGCCGGTGAGGGCGGTGCTGCGTGGGTGGCAGTTGCCACGGCTGCTTGCGATGCGACCATGATGTCTCTCCGTCTTGCCGTGCTGGATCACTTCCCAGCCGTCGGCCATTGCCTCCGGTTGACTGTTCCCTGCGGTCTTTGCCGCCGTGGGGCATATTCCTAATGTCTGATAGGTGGTTAACGAGAATGGCGATTTTGCGGCAAGGGTCCTGACGCGCCCACCCCATGCTTCCTTGTCAATTCTATTGCCTGTTTTCACGGCCCCGGCCATGGTCTAAGAATGCGGATCTGTTTCGATGCAGGGGATTGATTCCGTTACATGATGGTCCGGTACGAGCGCCCCTATTCCCATGCCGCCCATTGGGCGCGCCGCTTTGCCCGCATCGCTTTTGCGATCTTCGCCCTGTCCTTGGCTGCGCATCGCTTCGGCCCGTTGACGACGCCGCACTTCCTCGGCCTGGTCGGCCTTTCCGGTGTTTTCGCTCTGCTTGGGGTCCTACTTGCCGTCGTCGGGCTCGCGCGACTTTGGCAGGTCGCCGCGGTCGGCGGGCTCGCCTCGGCTTCCGCCCTTGTCTATGCCGCGCCGACCCTCGGTTTTATCGGCTTTGGTGTCGAACAATACCTGACTCGTCCGGCGATCTATGATGTCAGCACCGATACGGTGACGCCGCCACCCTGGCTGAAAGTACCGCAGACGGAGGAAAGCTGGCTGAAACGCAACCCGACCGTCACTCCCGAAGATCGTGAAGCGCAGATCGTCGCCTATCCCGGCCTGACCGGACGGCGTTACGACGGCGCTCTCGACCGCGTTTTCCAGGGCGTGCGCAACGTCGTCGAGAAAACGCGTGTCGGGATTACCCAGGAACTCGGCGTCGAAAATACCCGCGCCGATCTCGAGGATCTGGCGGTCCGGCCGAATGCCGGGGCGGACGCCGCTGTCGAGCCGGAGAATGTACCCGTGCCGGAATCGCGGCCGGAGATCGCGCTCGAAGGCGCCATTCCGGGACGGCGGTCCAGCGATGTCGTGCTCCAGGGAGAATGGCGCACACTGATCGCCGGTTTTCGTTTCGACGTGCTGATCCGCCTGCGCGAAGAAGCGGAAACGACCTTCGTCGATCTGCGCGTCGCGTCCCGCTACGGCCAGCACGACCTCGGCATCGGCGCTGCCTTCGCCGACCAGTTCTTGCGCGCTCTCGATGCGGAGCTGCTCGGCATTGCCGGCGACTGATCAGGACAGGCCGAACGCCTCAGTCGTGCGCGAGGGCGCCGAGATTATCGGACTTGGGAAGCGTTTCTCTCGCGATCGGCGCTGTCGGCTGGTCCGCTGGCTTGAGCCAGCCGCGATACCGTACGATCAACCCGGTCATCGGACTTTCGACCTCCACATGGAAGTGAAACAGGCCGTCGCGATCCTCCTCGAACGTCCGGCCGCCCGGCGCCAGGAATAGCGGGAGCGGGAGACCGAGGAAGGACCAGCCTCGAACCCTCAGGTGCAGGCGGTTTTCCTCGGGCTCTAGGGCGCAGAGGATGCGAAATGGTCCGAAATGCTCGGCGAGCAATCGTTCCTCGCGGCCTTCCGTTGGCCGCTGTGAGCTGCGCAGAACCTTGTCGCCGAAGCGCCGGGTCCACACCTCGCGACCATCGACGCATGCGAAGCGGATCTCCACTGGGACATCCTCCCCGGCCGCGGGAAAACCGGCGATAGAGGCTGCGAGACGGGCAAATGGCCCCCGGCCGCGTTCGACGACCGCACGTCCCCTGAATGTGGCGTTTCCCTCCGACATCTCGTGCAAGCTGCGGATCGCTGAGGGCAGGCGATCCCAATCCTTGCCGAGAACCTGTCGGTAGAGGCTTTGCCGATGGGCCAGGCTTTCAGCGGCGTTGCTCTTCATGCGATGAAGCGCCCGCGCTCTTCCGCTGTTGGCACCATGCAGGTCTGGCGGCGCCCGGCGATCCGGTAACGGTTTCTCGCAACGAGATCGTAGAGCGGATCGCGAAGGGCGGCTGGCAGGATACGGCAGATGTTTATCAGCGACCACGGCAGGCCAAGACCTGCAAGCGTGCGGATCGATCCGTCGGACTTGAAGCGCGCGATGCCATCCTCGATCAGGATATTGCTCTCATAATTGTGGTCATCGAGGCCATAGTACCGGTAGAGCGCCCCGCCGAGCGGCGACTGCGCCGTCAGGTAACGGTAGCGTGCCTTGTGGTCGTGGCGCAGCATGAAGCGCACCCAGCCCGAGCAGAATATGCACTCGCCGTCAAAGACGATCACCGGACGATCGTCGGGAAAGTCCGGCACCGACGGATCGCTGCGGTAGCCATGGGGTTGCTGCCGCATAGTCAGCCGGTACCTCCGGGCGCCAGCCGATAGTCGCCAAAAAGGGAAGGCGGCCCGTCGGTCTCGACACGCCCCTGTTCTACCAGATCCTCCAGGTGCGCCAGCACGGAGAGGGCGGCCGCGCCATGCAGTCTGACGTCTGTCGTGGCGTAGATCACCTTGACCATGTCGGGGATCTTGCCGTCGCCGGCACGTACGCGCTCTAGCACCGCACGTTCGCGCATTCGGCGGTGGGCGCGCAGGCCCCTGAGAAACGAGGCCGGTTCGATGACGGGGCCGCCGTGCCCGGGCAGATAGAGCCGGTCGTCGCGCTCAAGCAATGTCTCCAGCGAGAGCATGTAGTCCGCCATGGCGCCATCCGGTGGCGCGACGATCGTCGTCGCCCAGGCCATGACGTGATCGGCGGAAAAGACGGTGCCGGTGCCCTCGAGCGCAAAGGCCATGTGGTTGGCGGTGTGGCCCGGGGTGGCGAGCCCTGTCAGCGCCCAGCCGTCGCCTTCGATCCGCCCGCCATCGGCAAGCACGATGTCGGGCGAAAATTCCATGTCGGAACTTTCGGCGAAGGGGTTGATCTCGCCTTCATGCAAGGGGCGGGCGGCCCGATGCGGCCCTTCGCCGACGATCGTTGCGCCCGTCGCGGCCTTGAGGCGCTGTGCCAGCGGCGAGTGATCGCGGTGCGTGTGGCTGACGGCGATGTGGGTCACTTCCCGGCCCGCAAGCGCCGACATCAACGCCCGGAAATGCGCTTCGTCGTCGGGCCCTGGATCGATGACCGCCACCGAGCGTCCGCCGACGATATAGCTGTTGGTGCCGTGAAAGGTGAATGGCCCTGGGTTGTTGACGGTAATGCGTTGGATTCCGTCGGCAACTGTGACGGCCTCTCCATGCGCCGGCTTGAAGTCGAGATCGAAGTCGGGGCCATGCATGCGTCTTTTCCTGGCCTTCACTTGTATTCGATCTCGATGAAGGACATCGGCTCGCTGCCGGCATTGACGACATTATGCGCCATGCCGGCCTCGCGCCGGTAGGCAGCCCCCTTGGCGATATCCACCCGGCGGCTGCCGCCCGCTTCTTCCAGCAGGAACTGGCAATCGGTCATCGGCACGACGACATAGCCGAGCCCATGGACATGGTGACCGGTATCGGCGCCGGGTTCGAAGTCCCATCGGGTAATGCGCACCATCGCGTCGTCGAGAAGAATGCTGGGCACGGCAGGCGGACGGGCGCGAAACTGGCTCATAGAGGTCTCCATTCACGCCGGAGAATAGGAGGGGATGGTGGCGAAGGGAAGGGCGCTTCGGCGTCAGACGCCGGCCTTTCGCCGAAGGCGCGGCGCACGCGCGTGAACAAAGCCGAACAAAACCGCGCAAACCGCAAACTTAATCATTGTGACGCGGCACGAGCTTTGATAATCAGGCGCTCGATTTGGCGAGAATGTTCTCGGCAATTCTGTTGGGGCGTCGCCAAGCGGTAAGGCACCGGTTTTTGGTACCGGCATTCCCAGGTTCGAATCCTGGCGCCCCAGCCACATATTTTTATGCCATATAAATCAATGACTTAGAAGGCGGCGCGTGCCTCGGCTTGTACCGCGTTATGTACCTCAAACTGCGCCTTCCGTCCTCACCATGTCCAGCCGCGAGATCGCAGAGCCGGTCGACACCGACGATGCTAACTTCCTGCATGGATGCCTCCTCGTCCTCTGTTGATGACGTAACGCATCAACATCGTGGCACACTGCGATGCCGGTGGGAGGGGCATCCAACCCATCAGTGGAAATCAACAGACGTGGCAGAGGAGCTGGAGAAGTTCCCACCGTACGAGCTGGACTGATCACCTGTAGTCCCGCATTCTTTCCCTCAAGAGGAACTGGAGCGGAAGACACGCTAGGGAGATTGAACCATGGCAGGCCACACTGCGGAACGTATCGAGCCGGGCAAGGCAACGTGGCGATTCAAACTCGGCATTCTGTTGCTCTGTTTAGTAGGAGCTGCGTGGCTGTTAGTACCAGCACTGGCGTGGGCCGGGGCTTCTGCCGCGACCATCGCGACAGCCACCGGGATAATCTTCATCTGGAACAAGGTGGTCATATTGATGACCGTGGCGGTCATGGGAAAACCGGGGTTTCAGCAGCTCAAGGGGGCGATCTTCGGAGCGTTTCGCCTCCCGCCTGAAAGCATCGTCGGGCCGCTGCGCTACAATATCGGCTTGGTGATGTTCCTCGTCCCACTGATGGCCGCAGTACTCGAACCTTATATTGACGCTGCATGGCCCGCACTTCGTCCCAACCTTTGGCAACTCCAATTGATAGGCGACTTGATCTTCCTGGCAAGCTTCCCAGTGCTTGGTGGGAACTTCTGGGAGAAATTTCGCTCGCTGTTCATCCGAACTGTACAAGTGCTTGATGCGAAGGAGGAGGTTCCGACGATCGCGAGGTGAGCAGTCGACATCCTTTCAGTGCTTAGGGCGACACGCCTAGCAGGACACTTGAGATGAACCAGATCATCAGAATGCTCCGAAGGTCGAGCGCCAAGCTGGTCACGTCTTGCTTGTTGGAGGCGCTCACGCTGCTGCCCTCGATGGCGGTATGGCTGACTCGCCCAGAGCGTGCCTCCTCGATACTTTGTAAGAACTCAGCAACGACTGCGTGCTTCCGCTTGGTCGCCTCTGCTTGGCTGTGAGTGTCGAGAGAACGCTTCAGTCGTGTCCTGCCTATCACCTTGACGAAATCGCGCGGCACCGGGACAGAGACCCGCCAGCCACCGTTATTCATCTGCTCAAGGTAGGTTGGCGCTCTTGTGCGGGTATTTGTCCCTGCCGGAAACGAGCATGGTCGTTTCGGCGGAGTCAGCCCGCGCTGCGCGGGTCGTTCACTCCGCTAGCTGCGCCGAAACACAAAACCCGCCAACGGACGCTGGCGGGTCTGGAATGTCTTCCTTGTGATGCGCTTTACTATCAGCTCGCCGGCGTAGCCGCCTTTTCCTGCTTAGCGCCGCCGAGGAATTCTTCGCACCAGCTTGGGCCGTCGGCGCGCTTGTGGTCGCCGAGGAGGCGGATCGAGCGGATGACGTAGTCGGAAGAGACTGTCAGCTGCACCGAGCAGCTCAGATACTCCGTGCGGGCCGAGGAGATGCGTTTGCCGCGCTTGCCGTCCTTGCCGGTTTCATACTGGGCCGGAACCTTGCGGGTCTTGTAGCCGCCCTTCCAGTTGTAGACGGTGGAGCTGCCGCTTTCGACGTCGGAGAGCGGAGGGCCAAACTGGGCAAAGAAGCCGCCGGCCGGCTGACCGAGCCAGCGGGATTCGACCGCGTTTCTCGAAATCGCCGTCGTCGTGGTGCAGCCTGCGAGCGCAAGCGCGACGCCTGCCACCGTCATCATGCGGAAGTTCATGTTTTCGTCCCTTTGGCTCTCGTTCGGAAATAGGCATGGCGCGCCGGCCTCAATCCCCTGAGTTTGCGCGCTTTCCGCTGAGCCTCTAGCGCCAAAAGCCTGCAAAGAAAATCCGCTGTCTGCATTCTATTTCAGGAAAATGCGAAGCGTTGCAGAAAGGCCCTACTTGGCCTCGCAGCCTCACGGCAAACTGAATGGCTAGAGTGGTTTCCGGCCCCTTCGTCCGCCGCCATGCACATGGGAACGGTTGCGGCAAACCGATTCGAACAGCTCTTCTCGAAAGGTCTGGTGAGCAATGCCCCTGGTGGGGCGTTAACACTCTTTGCGTGCTGCGCGGGCGCGCTCTGCTCCGATGCGTCCGGCGAGGGCAGCTCTGCTGTGCGGCCTATTCGCCGATCAACTTGCAGCCGATCTTGGTAGCGCTCCCGGCAATCGCCTTCAGCGGGCCGTCGTAGACATCGCAGTCGAGCAGGTTGTCCGGGCCGCTGCGACGGGCGGAGTAGACGTTGATGTTGACGAGAGGCTCACCGTCCTTGACCCAATGCAGCTTTGCTTCGATATCGCCCTTGCCCGGAATTGCCACCGTCGCCGGTTCGCCGTCTCGTTCGGTCCTGTCTTCGCCGAGATCGATCATGCCGATCTGGTCGGCGTGCTCTTCGGCGCCCGGCGCCGGCTCGCCGGAGTAATAGGCAGCAATCACGACCCCTTCCTTGAGCGCCTGAAGTTTGCTTGCTGCGGCTTGTGAGAAGGATAGATCCACTTCGAAACCCCAGGGGGCTGCAATATCGGCACCCGCCGTGCCGGGCACGAGGCCGGCAACGACGATCGCGGCAAGCGAAACAGATCGGATCGGCGGCATTGACGTACTCCTTGGCGATGGCGGGCAATCCCCTGAAGCCGGCGCATTAGACAAGCAACGCAGACAATCCCCGTCAAGGGGCGTCTCGCTCGGCAGCGATCGTCGTCGATTGTGGCCGATATTTGGTGTGAAGGCCGTAGCAAAGAGAAGGCGGATCACGGTTCCCGCCTCAGTTTTCCACTGGTCCTAGTCTTTATTGTCGTGACCGAGAATGTTTTTCGCAATAGGCGCTTGTGCAATCCAAATGCCTGTTCTATAGAGGCGCCGCTGGTCACGGAGTGTAGCGCAGTCTGGTAGCGCACCACGTTCGGGACGTGGGGGTCGGAGGTTCGAATCCTCTCACTCCGACCAGCTAAATAAATCCTTTAATTCCCCATTCTGCCCCGGACCGCATTTCGATGCGCGGCAATGCATGCTTTTTCAGGGCACGCAAGTCGTTGCCTTGCAGAAGGCTCGTCTCGCACGCGGATAGGCCCGCTCCAAATTCTGCGCAGGCAGCCCATCCGCTTTCTCACCCGACATTTCCTCCAGGCCATGGAGGAGGGCGCGCACTTTGCAGCCCGATTGCGCCGTTTGTCGAATATCCGTGCGTGACTCGATCTTCGGCTTGTTTCCCCATAACTAAGGGTTGTAGTCTCGGTCGCTACATCATCGTGCTTATCGAAAGGTGGGGGAATGTTGATCAGGCGGGCAATAGCCGCATCGGCGATGGTTCTGGCGAGCCATGGGTTGGCGCAGGCACAGAGTTGCGAAAAGAATTTCAAGGTATCCGGTGTGCCGTTGGTCACGGCCATCAGCTACAAGACCTGGCAGGAATTCGCCAAGCTGAAACCTGAAACCGCTTTGCAGCGATTGGCTCAAGGCGTTGCCGCCGAAGGGTTCTCGGGCATCAAGGTCGATAAATCGTTAGGTACCGTCGACGCATTTCAGGAAACGACCGGTTCCGGCCGCATACAAACGTTGCGGGTCGTCGCTCGCAAGCGCGGCGCCGGCACACGCGTCGATGCCATCTTCGATATTCAGGCCGGGCAGATGACCTCCAAGGACATCGTGCGCGATGGTCTCTGCAACATCATCCGATCGGCGACAGAATAGTCGCGGCTCCCTTCCACAGACGACGTCCGCACACTGATGCTTTCAATCAGGAAAAAAACGGCAGCGATTCCGTGCCGTTTCCGGGGTCGGCGCGTCCAGCCGGGTCGAGTAGCGGGGCCAGTCTGACCGGTGCGGGCAGGTCTGCTGCCGGCTATATCTCAGCCGGATTGCTCAGCCCTGCTTTTCCAGAGCCTTGAGCACGGACTGGCCGATTGCTTGCGCCTGCAGCATCGAGGAAAAGTTGCCTTGCGCCGGATGGGTGACGCCGCGATACTTTACGACAAAGCACCATTTGCCATTCGCGCGCTTTTCGATAGTCACGGCCGTTTCCGGTTTTTTGTCCGTGGTCATCTTCGTCTCCTTGAGATCCTGCGCGTTGTCGCGTCAGACCTGCCTGATATCCGCATGATGCGGCTGATGTCCAGATGCGTCTCGTTTGTGTCGGCTGTCAGGGCGTGATCGGCACGATGTTTGCGGCACGCGGCAGGTCTTTTGACGCGCGCCGAAGCAACCAGGTCTAGCGCCTGGACAGCCCTCATCGCGCCCTACATCGTCACGTTGCTCGGCATCGTCGTGTTCGGTATGGGGCTCACGATTTCGCTCGACGATTTCAAGGAAGTCGCCAAGCGCCCGTACGAGGTCGGCATCGGCTCTGGCACAACATTTCCGGCGCGCTGCTTGCCAATTGCTTTGCACCCGGTACGGAAGACGGGAGTAGCGAGCCGGCGGTCAGCGTCCGCTGATCGGGAAACATGTCTTGAATGACAGGAGAGGGCTCGCAAGGGCCCTTTTTGTCGTGCGATCAATGTCTGGAAGGAGCAGTGGTCAGGCGGACTGTCCCACGACGTTTGGAAACGGTGAAACAGCCCTATCGATCATCATGACCGATGCGGCCAACTTACAAATGCATCGGCATATTTAAACCCTCAAATTTTATGGCCGCTGCTCAAGGTGAAGCAATTGTATTCTGTGTGCTGTTTCGGCACAGGGTGGCCCGGCAGACGTTTGCGGGCGGTTATCCGAGCGATGACATCTTTCGGATCGGCAAGAGGCTGCGATGAAGGCATGCTTCGAGCGCAGAGGCCAGGAACCGCATGCGCACCTCGTGATCGGGCCAGTTGCTGTTCAATTGGAAACGGCCTGTTCACTCGGCGACGTCTTATCGGAGTGAACAACAAGGGCGATATTGCCTTCAAGAATCGTTCTCTCCGTGAGGCTCAGATGTTGAAGGAACCGATATTCACATTCCGCGAGATCGCCATATGGTCTGCCATTCTCGGCAGCGTGGTCGGCTACCAGCTTTGGCAGCACGCCGATCCTGCGCCGCTGACGATGGTTCTTCCGAGCATCGAGCAGCGGTCGTGAATGCCGCATTCCTTAAATCGGAATCGATTGAGGGACGAAAACACGCGGCAATTTTAAAGCATTAGAGCGCAAGTCGATATTATTCCTCCGGCATGCCATTGCGCCGCGCAGCCTGCAGCAACTCGATCTCGCCGGCTGTCGGGCCGAACTGGCCCTGAAGCCGTCTTGTTTCCTCCGCGTCGAGCCGGTACTTCCGCGCGAAAGCCTCGATCGTCACGGCCCGCCCAAGAAAGCCCCGTCGCGGTGCGTCTTCCCGTTCATGGTCCAGCATCATGGCCGCTCCTCCTTCCCGGTCCAGGGAAGGTAGAGCAGCAGTCAATTTCGGGAAGATGCGTTGGCGCAATTCACCGGGGCGTCGTGCAGATCGGTCGAAAAGAAAAGGGCCTCGTGGGCCCTTTTCTGGTCATGGGTGGCTGCCGGTCACCCGTCGATCGTATCGATGATCTCGCTTGCCTTGCCTGCGCTGACGCGGCGAACTTCCGCATCCTCACGCCGAGCCGCAAACAGCTCGGTTGCCATCAACTGGTCGGCAAGATCGGCGGGCAGCGACAGGATTACGCGCGCATCTTCGGTATGAATGCCGCCGAGCGCTGAGCGCTTGGCCGTGATCATGCCGCCGGCCACCGTGTTGTTGGTGTCGGGGTCGATCAGGATGAAGGCGCCCGTCGTCCGGTTTTGCTCGTAAGGGTCGAAGATCGCCTGTTCGTCGAAGGCCAGGTGAACCTTGCCAATGGCGTTCATCGGCAGTTGCTCGGCCGGTTCCCACTTGCCGGTCTTCAGGTCCAGCTGGCTTGCGGGCTGAACCTGGACGCGCTGGCGACGGCTGCCGCTTTTCAGCCAGTAACGCTTGCCCGGCTGGATGCCGTCCGCCTGCAGCGCAACGATCTGGGCGTCGAAGGCAAGGCCGGTCAGCGGCTGGCTGTCGATGGCAACGATCATGTCGCCACGCGAGACATCGACCTGGCGGTCGAGCACCAGCGTGATGGCGTCGCCTGCCACCGCCGCATTGCGCACGAGGTCGAAGGTGACGATCTTGGTGACGTTGGCGACCATGCCCGAAGGCAGGATGACGACGCTGTCGCCCGGCTTCACCGAGCCGCCGGCAACCGTTCCCTGGTAGCCGCGGAAGCTCTCGCCCGGACGGGAGACGCGCTGCACCGGCAGGCGGAAGCCGACCGTCTGGGACGACCGTGTCGTCGCCAGCTCAAGCACTTCGACCAGTGTGGGGCCGTCGTACCAGGGCATGGAGGCTCGACCGTCGTAAACGACGTTTTCGCCCTTCAGCGCCGAAAGCGGAATAGCCGTGACCTGGCGCACGCCCAGCGACAGCGCCAGCTCACGAAACTCGTGGCTGATCTGTTCGAACCGGGCCCGGTCATAGTCCGTAAGGTCGATCTTGTTGACGGCCAGGACGAACTGCTTGATGCCCATCAACGTCGCGATGGTCGCGTGGCGCCGGGTCTGCTCGAGCAGGCCGACGCGGGCATCGACCAAAAGCACTGCGAGATCGGCCGTCGAGGCGCCGGTTGCCATGTTGCGGGTGTACTGCTCGTGGCCGGGCGTGTCGGCGACGATGAAGGAGCGCCGGTCGGTTGAGAAGTAACGATAGGCGACATCGATGGTGATGCCCTGTTCGCGCTCGGCCTGGAGACCGTCGAGCAGCAGCGCGAAGTCCGGCAGGCCTAGATCGTTCTGCTTGCCGCTGGAATCACGCCTGAGAGTCGCCGCCTGGTCTTCCTTGACCGCCTTGGTGTCCCAGAGCAGCCGGCCGATCAGCGTCGATTTCCCATCGTCGACCGAGCCGCAGGTGATGAGGCGAAGGGGCCGGCTGTCGCGCGTGGCGCGTGCCGTTTCGGCGGCCGGAAACGCCAGAACCTGGCCGGCTGCGTCTTCCTGAACGGCATTCGCGGTTGCTGGTGCGGTCATCAGAAATATCCTTCGCGTTTTTTCTTTTCCATCGAGCCGGATTGGTCACGGTCGATGGCGCGGCCCTGACGTTCGGATACGGTCGCGGTTTCAAGTTCGGAGATGATGTCGTCGAGCGAGGTGGCTTCGGAGCGGATGGCGCCGGTCAGCGGGAAGCAGCCGAGCGTGCGGAAGCGGATCACTTCCTCGCGTTTGGTTTCGCCGGGCAGCAGTTCGAGACGCGGATCCTCGGCAAGGATCATCATACCGTCGCGTTCGACGACCGGGCGTTTCTTGGCGAAATAAAGCGGCACGATCGGGATGTCTTCGGCCTGGATGTAGCGCCAGATGTCGACCTCGGTCCAGTTCGACAGCGGGAAGGCGCGTACGCTCTCACCCTTGCGCACCATGCCGTTATAGACGTTCCAGAGCTCGGGACGCTGGTTGCGCGGATCCCAGCGGTGGTCGGGGGTGCGGAACGAGTAGATGCGTTCCTTGGCACGGGAAGCCTCTTCGTCGCGGCGTGCGCCACCGAAGGCGGCATCATACTGGCCGGCGTCGAGCGCTTGGCGCAGGGCTTCGGTCTTCATGATGTCGGTATAGAGCGCCGAACCGTGGCTGAACGGCGTCACGTTTTCCGCAGCACCGCGCGGATTGACGTGCTCGATCAGGTCGAGGTCATAGCGCTTCACGATTTCGTTGCGAAACGCGATCATCTCGGCGAATTTCCAGCCGGTGTTGACGTGCAACAGCGGGAAGGGGACGCGTCCGGGATAGAAGGCCTTGCGCGCCAGGTGCAGCAGCACCGAGGAATCCTTGCCGATCGAATAGAGCATGACAGGACGCTCGAACTCGGCGGCCACTTCGCGGAAGATGTGGATCGCTTCGTTTTCCAGCGCCTTCAGATGCGGGTCAAGCGGCGGCTTGGTGCTCTGCGGGTTGTGCAGTTCCGTTTCCGGATGGGTAAGAGGCATTTCAGTCTCCGGGAGGATCTTGTCTTTTGAGGAGTGCGCCTGCCCTCAGGCGACGTTGCTCGTATTCGGGATGGCAGAAGTGGCTGCCTCGGGGACGTGGAGACCGCATTCGCGCTTCTCGTCGTTTTCCCACCACCAGCGGCCGGCCCGTTCGGGCTCGCCCGGCTTGATGGCGCGGGTACAGGGCTCGCAGCCGATCGAGGGATATCCGCGGGCATGCAGTGGGTTTACCGGAACGCCATTCTCGACAACGTAAGCACGGATGGTTTCGATGTCCCAGTCTGCGAGCGGGTTGATCTTGATGAGGCCGCGCTCATTATCCGCTTCGGCAAACGGCGTCGTTGCCCGATTGCCGGACTGGCCGCGGCGAAGTCCCGTGACCCAGTATCCGGCGCCCTCGAGTGCACGCGCCAGCGGCTTCAGCTTGCGCACGTCGCAGCAGGCATGCCTGGCTTCGACGCTGTCGTAAAAGCCGTTGGCGCCGTACTGCGCGGTATAGGCGTCGACATCGGCACTTTCCGGGTGAAAACGCTTGATAAGGATGCCGTAGGTCTCTTCCGTCTTGTCGATCAGCGCCACGGTTTCATTGAAAAGGCGGCCGGTCTGCAGCGTTGCGACCTCGATGGAAAGGTCGTTCGTGCCGATGGCGGCGGTAATCACCTGATCCTCGATGCCGAGCGATGTGGTAAAGACGGCGCGACCTTCAAGCTCAGCCACGAACGCGAGACGTCCTGCGAGGTCCAGGCCTTCAAGTGCTTCGTTCAAAGCTTTTGCGGTGGCATCGCGGGGTGACGTGGTCATGGCTGCGTCCTGTTCCAACTTAGTCGGAATATCGCAGCCGCGCGTGTGAAGGGACAGAAATAGCGGTTTCTAATGCTGGGCGTTTGGAGCAAATCTGCCTCTCAGATCGAAAAGCAGCGAAAAACGGAAGATAAGCTAGTAATTTACTAGACTTTATACTTGCCTTTGAGCCGTTGACCCGGCCATTACATGAAAAGCGCGGGCCTTTCGGTCCGCGCTCCAATCGGTGACGGGGCATCCTCGCCAACTAGAATTCTGCCCAGCCCTTCCCCTGTTCGGCCGCAGGGCTGCGGTATGCGGCGGCAAGCCGACGGTTGAGCGTGCGCGCTGGCGAAGAGGTTGCCTGTTCGGCGGAGGAAGCCGCCACGAGATGCGCCGGATGCGCCTGGCCGTTGCCGGTCTTGAAGCGCATCAGCAGATCGTTGAGCGCACCGGCCTCGCGGGCGAGGCTATGGCTTGCCGCCGTCGACTGCTCCACCATCGCCGCATTCTGCTGGGTGCCCTGGTCGATCGAGTTGACCGCCGTGTTGATCTGCTGGATACCGGCCGACTGTTCGCGGGCGCTTTCGACGATGGCCGTCACATGCGCGCTGATCTCCTGCACCTCGGCAATGATGCCCTCCAGTGCCATTCCGGTCTCGCGGACCAGGCTGACGCCGGATTTGACCTGGGCGCCGGAGGTGGCAATCAGGACCTTGATCTCCTTGGCAGCCTGGGCCGAGCGTTGGGCCAGTTCGCGCACCTCCTGGGCGACGACCGCAAAGCCCTTGCCGGCCTCGCCGGCACGGGCCGCTTCGACGCCGGCATTCAGCGCCAGAAGGTTCGTCTGGAAGGCGATGTCGTCGATGACGCCGATGATGCTGGAGATTTCTCGAGAAGAGGCCTCGATGCCGCTCATGGCAGTGACGGCATTGCCGACAATTTCGCCGGATTTCTCCGCCGCGCCGCGGGTTCTGGTCACCAGACTTCCGGCTTCTTCAGCGCGCCGGCTTGCGTCGGCGACTGTCGTTGCGATCTGGTCGAGGGCAGCGGCCGTCTCTTCGACGGAGGCTGCCTGCTGTTCTGTTCGTTTCGACAGGTCGCCCGCCGCGGAGCGGATTTCACTGGCGCCGGCATTGATGCTGCGGGCATTGTCGCCGACGGAGCGCAGTGCATCTTCCAGATTGCCGACCGAACTGTTGAAGTTGGTGCGAAGCGCGTCGAGGCGCTCGGCAAGCGCCGTGCGGATGCGATAGGTCAGGTCGCCTTCGGCAAGGCGGCCGAGACCGAAGGCCAGTGCTTCGACGGCCGCCTGCACTTCCTCAGTTTCCCGGGCCTTTTGCGCCTCGCGCTGTTCGCGCTCGCGCTCCGAAAGCGAGCGGTTCGCCTCCGCGTCCTGTTCCAGTCTTTGGCGTTCAAGCGCATTGTCGCGGAACACGCCGACGGCACCTGCCATCTGGCCGATTTCATCCCGTCGCCCTTCACCTGATATCAACGTCTTGAGGTTGCCGGCGGCAAGCTGCCGCATGGCTTCGCGCAGCTTCGATAACGGTCGGAAAAGTCCGGAGATGACGAACCACACCGTTGCTGCGAGTGTGGCGAGTGCGAGGCCAGCTATCACCGCTTGCCAAAGCGTCAGGTCATTCTTTTCAGTGATCGCTGCCCTGAGTTCGTTGTTTGCCTCGGACAGCTGAAGCTTGATCAGTTCGCTGATCGGCACCGCGAGGGGATCGACTGCGGGGTAGAGCCGGGTATCGACGAAGCGCGCGAGTTCCGCCTTGTCCTGGCGATCGAGGATCTGCATGAGCGCGCGGATCGAAGCGTCGCTGGCCGCCCGCGCGTTATCGAAGCTCTCCGTGAGCGTCTTTTCCTTCGGCGTCAGCCTGGTCGCCTCATAGGCGCGCCATTGCGTGTCGATCGTGGAAAGGGCGGCGGTGATCGCTTCCTTGCCGGCGCTCCAGCCGAGAGCGCCGCTGCGCACCTTGTGGGTGGTGTCGACGATCTCGACCGCATACATGTCCGACACTGTCTTCAACTGGTCGACGGGAACCAGTCGATCGGCAACGATGGATTCTGTGCGCTTGGAAATCGATGTCATTGCATTGAATGCCGTGACGATCATGACCAGCATGGCCACGGCGAGCAGCGACAAACAAATAAGCAGGCGTGCTTTGATTGTCATGGGAACGCTCTTGGGTTGCCCGCAAGGCAAATTCGTCCTCGTCCGATGGCTGCGGACGCACCGCTTAGCCATCAGTTGGCGTGCTTGCCTTGGCAAGGGAGATGACGATGGTCCGATGGAGCACGCAAAATCGTTGCAGCCGATTGCCGTCATGGCACATCCGCCAAGCGTTCACTCCGTCTGATATAGACATAACAGGCGGAGATTAAGAATGGCTAAATTTTAAGCTGTTGAACGGCGATCATGCAACCATCAGTTCTTGGTTTGTGACTTGGCCTTCATCGGTCCGCCGAACGCCGCCCCCTTCGCTCAAGAATTATTGAACGACAGATGCTTTCCCATCCGCCGCTTCGGGTTCAATCTCCAGTTCTCCGAGGCAAATGAAGGAGTGGCCGATGTTCGCGTTCTTTCCTCGCCACGTTCTTGCCGGAAGCATGATCACGATGCTTCTGGTCACCAGCGCCTATGCCCATCACGGCTGGTCCTGGGCCGAAGCCGACCAGATCGAGCTCTCAGGCACGATCCGCGAAATCTCGATGGCACCGCCGCACCCGACGCTTCATGTCGAAACCGAAAAGGACGGGCTGTGGCGTGTCGAGCTGGGTAATCCCAGGCAGACGGAGCGGTCCGGTTTTGTCGAAGGTGTCGCCAAGGTCGGCGATCAGATCGTCGTTCTCGGCAATCGCTCGCTCGATCCGAGCGAGAAGCGCCTGAAGGCGGTCCGCGTCAGCGTTGCCGGCAAGTCCTTCGATATCTATCCGGACCGCATCCGGACCGGTGGATGAGCGCGGCCGAGCTGCTTGAGGCGATCGCGGCCTGGCCGCTCGCGTCGGCAATGCGTCGATCCGCGATCCTCTATCTCGTCGTCAACGCCACCCATATCCTGGCGATCGCGCTTCTGGTCGGCGCGATCGTGCCGCTCGATTTGCGGTTGCTTGGCTTCTTCAGCAACACGTCGCTGGACGTGCTTGGCCCCTTCCTCTCGCGCGCGGCGGCGATCGGTCTGGTGTTGGCAGTCGCGACCGGGTTCTGTCTCTTCAGCGTTCGGCCGTCGGCCTATGCGGACAATCCGGCATTCCTGACAAAGCTGGCACTGCTGGCCGTTGGCGCGGTCAATGCCATCCTCCTGCAATCGAGTAATGCCTGGCGGGTGGCTGAAGCTGGCGGCCGGGTTGCCGGGCCTGTCCGCCTGTCTGCCGGCATTTCGCTTTTGGTCTGGCCCGGCGCGCTGCTGGCCGGCCGTTGGATCGGCTTTCTCTGAAGCCGTCGTTCACTGCTTTTGGGCGTGTGAAGCCGCACCAGCCGCGGGTCGGTTGCAGTCGTATTGTCGGAATCGTGGCGGCGATGGCGCTCAGGTGGCGCCATCGAGCAATCCTTATCTGTCGCTGACGGCCCAGCGCGGGTTGATCCAGGGTTCCTGATTGGACCGCGCAAGCGGCTGCTTGCCGAGGATGTGGTCGGCGGCCTTTTCGCCGGTCATGATCGAGGGGCTGTTGAGGTTGCCGTAAGTGACGTGCGGGAAGATCGAGCTATCGGCCACGCGCAGACCGTCGACGCCGATGACGCGCGTCTCCGGGTCGACCACGGCCATCGGGTCGTCCTTGGCGCCCATCCGGCAGGTGCCGCTGGGATGATAGGCGCTTTCCAGATGCTCACGCAGGAAGGCGTCGATCTCGTCGTCCGTCTGCACCTTCTCGCCCGGCTGGATTTCCGGCCCGCGATACTGGTCGAAAGCCTGCTGGCCGAAGATCTCGCGGGTGAGGCGCACGCAGTGGCGGAACTTCTCCCAGTCCTCCGGATGGCTCATATAGTTGAAGCGGATGACCGGATCGGCCATGGGGTCGGAGGAACGCAGGGTGACGTTGCCGCGCGACTTCGACAGGTTGTAGCCGACATGCACCTGGAAGCCATGGCTCTTGGCCGCCGCCTTGCCGTCGTAGCTGATGGCGACCGGAAGGAAATGGTATTGGATATCGGGCTGCCTGACGCCCGGCGCCGAACGCAGGAAGGCGCAGGCCTCGAACTGGTTGGAGGCACCGAGCCCGCCTTTCGACAGCAGCCATTGGGCGCCCGCGACCCCCTGCCAGAACCAGGGCAGCCAGGAATAGAGCGAGACGGGCTTGGTCGAGACCTGCTGGAAATAGAACTCCATATGGTCTTGCAGGTTGGCACCGACGCCGGGGCGATCGACCTTGACCTCGATACCCATGTCCTTCAGGTGCTGCGCCGGACCGATGCCCGACAGCATCAGGAGTTTCGGCGAGTTGAAGGAGGAGGCCGAGACGATCACTTCGCGGTTCGCCCTGACGATCTCGATCTTACCGCCGCGTTCGATCTCGACGCCGGTCGCCCGGCCATTCTCGATCACCACCTTGCGGGCAAAGCAGCGCAGCAGCGAAACGTTCGGCCGCTTCATCGCCGGCCGGAGATAGGCGTTGGCCGCCGACCAGCGGCGGCCCTGCCAGACGGTCTGCTCCATCAGGCCGAAGCCCTCCTGCTTGGAGCCGTTATAGTCGTCGGTGAGCTCGAAGCCCGCCTGCTTGCCGGCTTCGATGAAGGCGTGGAACAGCGGGTTCTTCACCGGCCCGCGCTTGACGTGCAGTGGTCCGTCGGTGCCGCGCCAGCCGGCCTCGCCGCCGTGGGAATGTTCCATGCGCTTGAAGTAGGGAAGCACGTCCGCATAGGCCCAGCCGCGTGCGCCCAGATCCTCCCAGCGATTGAAGTCCTCGGCATGGCCGCGCACGTAGACCAGCCCGTTGATCGAGGAGGAGCCGCCAATGACCTTGCCGCGCGGCGCGGTGATGCGCCTGTTGTTGAGGTTGGGCTCGGGCTCGGAGTGATAACCCCAGTTGTAGCGGTCCATGCTCATCGGCCAGGCAAGCGCTGCCGGCATCTGGATGAACGGCCCGATATCTGAGCCGCCATATTCGAGCACGAGCACTGAATTCTTGCCGTCCTCAGACAGGCGGTAGGCGAGCGCAGAACCGGCAGAGCCGGAGCCGATGATGATGTAATCTGCCTGCATGGTCGTGCTCTTTCTTCTACCTGGCTGTCCGCGGCATGCCCCTCATCGGTGCGGCGAGGGATGCGCCTCTCATCCGCCTGCCGGCACCTTCTCCCCGCGGGCGGGGCGAAGGGACGTTGCCGCACCATTTCGTGCACTCTCGAACGTCTCGTGTGGCAAGTCCCCTCTCCCCGCTTGCGGGGAGAGGGTGAGGGGCAGGCCCTAATTTCAGTACGGCGCCTGCACCGGGCTCATGCCGACATAGACGGTCTTCAACTCGCTGTAGTGATTGAGCGCCGCCACGGAATTCTCGCGTCCGAAGCCGGATTGCTTAGAGCCGCCGAAGGGGATCTCGACCGGGCAGAGATTGTAGGTGTTGATCCAGAGCGTGCCGGCCTCGAGTTGGTCGACCACACGATGGGCGCGGGTAATGTCGGCGGTGAAGACGCCTGCCGAAAGACCGAACTCGGTGGCATTGGCGCGCGCGACGACCTCGGCCTCGTCGTCGAAGTCGAGCACGCACATGACTGGGCCGAAGATTTCCTCGCGCGCGATTGTCATGTCGTCCGTGACGTCGGCAAAGACGGTCGGCTGGATATAGGTGCCCTCGGCGCTCACCGCGTTCGGGATGCCGCCGCCGGTGACGAGACGCGCGCCTTCTGACTTGCCCTTTTCGATATAGGAGAAGACCTTGTCGCGTTGTGCGCCCGACACCATCGGCCCGAGCTGGGTCGCCTCGTCCATCGGGTCGCCGATGATGATGGCTTCGGTGCGGGCCTTGAGGCGGTCGAGGAATGCGTCCTTGATGCTCTTCTGCACGAAGACGCGGGTGCCGTTGGAGCAGACCTGACCGGTCGAATAGAAATTGCCGAGCATGGCGCCGCCGATGGCGCTTTCGAGATCAGCGTCTTCGAAGACGATCAGCGGCGACTTGCCGCCAAGCTCCATCGTCACGTGTTTGAGTTCGGCGGCAGCAGCACCCGCTACTTTCTTGCCCGTCGGCACCGAACCGGTCAGTGACACCTTGGCGACGTCGGGGTGATTGACGAGCAGCGGCCCGGTGGTGCGGTCGCCCTGGATGACGTTGTAGAGGCCCTTCGGTAGGCCGGCCTCAACAAGGATCTCGGCGATCTTCAGCGCGCCGAGCGGAGTGTTTTCCGACGGCTTGAAGACCATGGCGTTGCCGGCAGCAAGCGCCGGTGCTCCCTTCCAGCAGGCGATCTGCTGCGGGTAGTTCCAGGCGCCGATGCCGACGCACACGCCGAGGGGCACGCGCTTGGTATAGGCGAAGTCGCCGCCGAGCGGGATGTAGTCGCCGTTGAGTGCTGTAGCGATGACTCCGCCGAAGAACTCGAAACTGTCGGCGCCCGACGTCGGATCGGCGACGATCGTCTCCTGGATCGGCTTGCCGGTGTCGAGCGTTTCGAGCTCGGAAAGTTCGCGATTGCGCTCGCGCATGATCTCGGCGGCGCGTTTCAGGATGCGGCCGCGCGCGGTCGGGCTCATGGCCGCCCATTCGGGCTGGGCGCGCTTGGCCGCGGCAATCGCCTTTTCAACGATCGCAGGCGTTGCCGCGTGCAGCCGGGCGATCACTTCGCCGGTCGCAGGATAGATGCTCTCGATGACGGTGCCGGCGATGTCCTCGACATATTCTCCGTCGATGAAGTGCGAGGCTTGCGGTTGGGCTTTCATTGTCATTCTCCCCGCGGATAGCGTTTGGATTCCTCAAGATTGTCGAGGTTCATATGGTTGCGCATATAGCGCTCGGATGCCTTCTGCAGCGGCTGGTGGTCCCACGGATAATAGGCGCCATTCCGCAGCGCCTCATAGACAACCCAGCGCCGGGCCTGGCTTTCGCGCACGGCGGCATCGAAGGCCTCCATATCCCAGTGGGCGGCGCGCATGTCCTGGAACGCCTGCAGCGTTGCTGCCTGCACCGGCGTTTCGGGATTGGTGGCCAGGTTCTTCAACTCAAGCGGATCGGCTTCGAGATCATAGAGCTGGTCCGGGTCGAGCGCGCAGTGGATGTATTTCCATTTGCCTTCGCGGATGGCGACCAGCGGCGCATAGGATCCTTCCGCCGCATACTCCATCAGCACCGGCTCGGTGCGCTCCTCGCCGTTGATGACCGGCACCAGACTGATACCATCAGTCCAGGGCTTCACTTCGTCCATCGAGATGCCGGCGAGTTCGCAAAGCGTCGGTGTCACGTCGAGGTTCGATGTCGGAGCGAGGTGCAGCCCGGGCGTCACGCCGGGGCCGGCGGCCATCAGCGGCACGCGGGCCGAGCCCTCGAAGAAGTTCATCTTGAACCACAGGCCTCGCTCGCCGAGCATGTCGCCGTGATCCGAGCAGAACAGGATCAAGGTGTTGTCGAGCATCCGGGTGCGCGTCAGCGTGTCCAGAAGTTCGCCGACCTTCTCGTCAAGATAGGAAATGTTGGCGAAATAGGCGCGTCGCGAGCGGCGGATATTATCTTCCGTCAGGTCGAAATTGACGTAGTCGCAGGAATGCATGATGCGCCTGGAATGCGGGTCCTGATCTTCCTCCGGCAGCATGCCGATCTCGGGCAGAAGATGCGCGCAATCCTCATAGAGATCCCAGAATTTCTTGCGTGCGACATAAGGGTCGTGCGGATGGGTGAAGGAAACGGTCAGGCACCAGGGACGGCGGCCGGCGTCGTCGTTTTCGCGCGACAGTTGGTAGAGCTTCTGGTTGGCGAGGAAGGCGACCTCATCGTCATATTCCATCTGGTTGGTGATCTCGGCGGTGCCGGCACCGGTGACCGAACCGAGATTGTGATACCACCAGTCGATGCGCTCGCCGGGCTTGCGATAGTCCGGCGTCCAGCCGAAATCGGCGGGATAAATGTCAGTCGTCAGGCGTTCTTCGAAACCATGCAGCTGGTCTGGTCCGACGAAGTGCATCTTGCCGGACAAAGCCGTGTAATAGCCGGCGCGCCGCAGATGATGGGCATAGGTCGGGATCGACGACTGGTATTCGGCGGCATTGTCGTAGACACGGGTGCGGCTCGGCAATTGGCCCGCCATGAACGAGGCGCGGGCTGGCGCGCAAAGCGGCGACGAGGTGTAGTTGTTGCGAAAGCGGGCGGAACGGGCGGCAAGGGTCTTCAGGTTCGGCGCATGCAGGAAATCCGCCGGGCCGTCGGGAAAGAACTTTCCGTTCAGCTGGTCGACCATGATGATCAGGATGTTCGGTCTGGCGGTCATTTGGCCCGTCCTTGGCGGTGGAGCTGATCGAGATGCGAGGTGACGTAGTCTTCGGTCAACGCGATCGAGGCTTCGATGCCGATCGGCGCGGAGCGCAGACTCTGGCGGATGTAAAGCCCGTCGATCATCGCAGCTGCGCCTTCCGCAATGCGTTCCGCGTCATCGACGGAGCAAAGCGCCTTGAGGTTTGCCACCAGGTTGGAGCGCAGCCGGCGGGCATAGACGACGAGGAAACGGCGCACGTCCTCCGAGCGCTGCGCTTCGGAATAGAAGGCAAGCCATGCGGCGACGGTGTCGGGCGCAAACTGGCTTGCCTGGAAAGAAACGCGGATCAGCGCGCTCAGTTTTTCGCGCGGCGTTGGCGCCACGTTTAGCGCCGTCACCGTATCGTCGCGCAGCTGCCTTAGAAGGCTGCGCACGGTCTCGATCAGCAATTGCTCCTTGCTGCCGAAATAGTGATGGGCAAGGGCGGGGGAGACGCCGGCACGACGGGCGATGTCGGACATGGTGACGGCAAGCGTGCCCTGGTCGCCGATCACGCGCAGCGCCGCGTCCACCAGCGCCTTGCGGCGCACCGGTTCCATTCCGACCTTGGGCATCCGTCTCTCCCTTGACGATAGCCAGTTTATTTTTGATTGACTCATCAATCAATAAAAATCTGCGATGATTTCTCTTTCTTTTTGCAGAGAAATCCGGCTCAATCCGGTGGTGGCGTTCTGGATAGTCGAAGGACTGGAGGTTGAAATGACCTATGCATTCGATCCGGCTGGCAAGGCGGCGGTTGCCGGCAAATGGGGATGGTTCGTCGCGCTCGGCGTGCTCTTGATCATGTGCGGCGGTCTTGCCTTCGGCAACCTGCTGATGGCGACAGTGGCCTCGGTCTATTACGTCGGACTGATCATGCTGATCGGCGGCCTGTTCAATCTCGCCCATGCCTTTCAGGTCAAGGGCTGGGACAGCGTGCTCTATTGGGTCCTGAGCGGCGCCTGCTACGCCATTGCCGGGCTCTTCGCCTTCATCAATCCGGTGCTGGCCTCGTCGGTGCTCACTTTCCTGATGGCCATAGCGTTGATCGTCGCCGGCTGCTTCCGCATCTGGGTCAGTTTCAAGCTGCGGCCGATCCAGGGCTGGGGATGGGTCGCGCTCGGGGGTCTGGTGACGCTCGTCGCCGGCCTGATCATCGCCGCCGGTTGGCCGGTCAACAGCCTCTGGATTCTCGGCCTGTTCCTGGCGGTCGATCTGGTGATGCAGGGCCTGTCGCTGATCGCCTTTGGGGTTTTGGCGAAGAGCTAAGTCACACCACCCGCGCGCCTTCGCCGCTTTCGAGTGGGATTGAAGGCAGAGCGTGCCGATGGGCTGGCGCATTGCACGGGCGACTGTACAGGGCCGCCCGTGCAACGACGCACCCCAAGGCCGATCGCCATCTCAGCCGTGGCGCTGTCTCCGCCTGGCATGACGCCCGTCCCGCTTGCGTGACGGGCGCGCGATGATGCTTGCGCTTTCCGCGATCCTTTTCCGTCGCGGCATGCGCCCGTTATCGCATTCGACCGAGCCTGCTGCGGCCCATTTTCGCAGTTGCGGAAAATTTGATGAAACTGCTGATTTTATTAGAGAGTTCGACAATGACCAGCACTGGCGAAGCTGTCACATAGCTTTCATCAAAGCTTCATATTGGGGAAAGACTTCGTTGACCGTTGGCCGCCATCCTGCGGCCGTCCGATCGTCCGTTCCCAATCTTCTGGAGCCCGGCATGTCCGCCGCCCCCGCCGAAATTCTCTCGCTTCGCCGGTTCGGCGACGACCAGATCGTAACGCTTGCAAAGCTTGTGATCGAAAGCGCCTTCCAGCCGATTATCGAAGCGGCAACCGGTGCCGTCTTCGGCTATGAGTCGCTGATGCGCGGCTTTCAGAAGCTGGGCTTTACCTCGCCTTTGGAATTGCTCGACAAGGCCGAGGAGGCCGGCCAGTTGCTGGCGCTTGAGCATATGATCAACAGCCGAGCAGTCGCCGCCTTCGCGACGCTGCCGGAGTTTTCCACTCGCACCCTGTTCCTGAATTTCGATTCCCGCCTTGTCGGCGGTGAAAACGCCATCGTCGAGCGCCTCGTCAACCACCTGAAACGCGCCAACATCGCGCCGTCGTCCTTGTGTTTCGAGCTGTCCGAACGTTTCGACAGCGGGAAGATGCCGGATTTTTCGGCGCTGGTGCGCGAACTGCGGCTGGCCGGTTTCAAGCTGGCCATCGATGATTTCGGTGCCGGTTTCAACGGCTTGAAGCTGCTCTGCGATCAACCCGTCGACTACGTGAAGATCGACCGTCATTTCATTTCCGGCATCGACGCCGATGCCCGCAAGCGCCACCTCGTGCGTCACACCGTCAACACCGCCCATGTGCTCGGCACCCGGGTGATTGCCGAGGGTGTCGAGACCGAGGCGGAGTTCCAGACCTGCCGCGATCTCGGCTGCGACCTGGTGCAGGGCTATTTCATCGCCCGGCCGACGACGCATCTGAGTGAATTGCAGCCGGCCTATCCACACCTGGCCTTAAACGGCGGCGGCCACCGGTCGTCGGCGACGCTCGACAGCATCCTCATCCGCAAGCAGATCGAGCAGTTGCCGGCGGTGCGCGAAAGCGACGAGCTCGAATCCGTGTTCGATCTCTTCCGCCTCAATCCACGCCAGGCGTTCTTTCCGGTGCTCAACGCCAATGGCGAGCCGCGCGGCATCCTGCATGAGTACCACGTCAAGGAGATGATCTATCATCCCTTCGGCCGCGACCTCCTGAAGAACCGGCTCTATCAGCGCCGCATCTCGCATTTCGCAAGCCCGGCGCCGATCGCCGATCTCGATACGCCAGCTGACGAGATGCTGAAGATCTTTGCTGGGATGGACGGCAGCGACTGCGTGATCCTGACCGAGAACATGCGCTACGCCGGCATCCTTTCGGCGTCGTCCCTCCTGAAGATCATCAACGAGAAGCAGCTGAAGACGGCGCAGGAGCAGAACCCGCTGACCGGGCTGCCCGGTAACCGCGCCATCCGCGATTACGTTCAGGATGCGATCCTCGACGGTGATCAGCCGCGCTATTTCTGCTACTGCGACTTCGACAATTTCAAGCCGTTCAACGATACCTACGGTTTCCAGAAGGGCGATCTGGCGATCACCCTTTTCGCAGCCCTTCTGCGGCGGCACTTCATCGGCGAGGAAAAATTCCTCGGCCATGTCGGCGGCGACGATTTCTTCGTCGGCATCAGCGGTTGCTCCGTCGATGATCTGCAGACGGTCCTTCACCGCCTGCTGGACGATTTCGCCTCCGATGTGCGCCAGCTTTACCTGCCGGAGCATCAGGCCGAGGGACGCATCAGCGGTCATGGCCGCGATGGCGCGGCCAAGGATTTTCCATTGATGCGTTGTTCGATCGCCGTTCTCGGGCTGCCGGAGGGCTTCGTCTTCTCGGACGGCCAGGCCGTCAGCGCGCGGATCGCAGAGATCAAGTCCCGCGCCAAGGCCAGCGCCAGCGGCCTCGTTCTGGAGGCGCTCGGCGTCTGACCGCCCATCACCCGTCAACGGGCGGGGGGGCGCTAACAGATCCGAGATCGGTCTTCCCGCAGGACGCGTCGAGCGCTAGGTTTGGCGCTTTAAAATCCTTGAGGTATATCCATGTCCCTTCCAGCTGAAATGACCTTCATCGATCTTCCGTCCCCCGGTGGTCCGGAGAACATGCAGCTCAAGACGGGACCGCTGCCGACGCTTAAACCCGGCGACATTCTGCTGCGCGTCGAAGCCGCCGGCATCAATCGGCCCGACGTGCTCCAGCGCAAGGGCGACTATCCGCCGCCGCCGGGAGCAAGCCCGATTCTCGGGTTGGAGGTCGCCGGTGAAGTGGCGGCGCTCGGCGAAGGCGCACAAGGTTTTTCGATCGGCGACAAGGTCTGCGCGCTCGCCAATGGCGGTGGTTATGCCGAATATGCGGCGGTGCCGGCGACGCAGGCGCTTGCCTGGCCGAAGGGGTATGACGCGGTGAAGGCGGCGGCGTTGCCGGAGACGTTCTTTACCGTTTGGGCCAATGTCTTCGATATGGCAGGGCTTAAGGCTGGGGAGACCATCCTCATTCATGGCGGTTCGAGTGGCATCGGCACCACGGCGATCCAGCTGGCAAAAGCATTGGGCGCAGAGGTCTTCGTCACCGCCGGCAGCGCCGACAAGTGCCGGGCCTGCGAGGCGCTCGGCGCGAAACGCGCGATCAATTATCGCGACGAGGACTTCAGGTCGGTGGTGCTTGAGGAAACCGGCGGCCGCGGCGTCGACGTTATTCTCGACATGGTCGGCGGCCGCTACTTCGACCGCAACATCGGCTCGCTTGCCAAGGACGGGCGGCTCTCGATCATCGCCTTTCTTGGCGGAGCCAAAGTCGAGGCCGCCAATATCGCCCCGATCCTGACCAAGCGCCTGCACGTCATGGGCTCGGCACTCCGCCCGCGCACGGCGTCGGAGAAGCAAGTGATCCGCGACGGGCTGCTGGCATCCGCCTGGCCGTTGCTGGAGGCGGGAAAAGTGGCGCCGGTCATCCACGCCGTGCTGCCGTTCGAACAAGTGGCAGACGGACACCGGATGATGGAAGAGGGCGATCACATCGGCAAGATCGTCATGACGATGCGCTGACGTACGACCTTCGTCGATCTTGCAATCCCGCGAAAATCACCTACCTTGGAACGATCGGTAACGAACAGAAAGGAAGGTGATCCAATGTCTAATGAGATTTCGGTCGTCGTGACAGGCATGGGAGAGGTGAACACGTCGAGGCAACCTTCGACCTGATCCCCGCCTTCCTTCGGGTCCCAAACCCGGGCCAGCCACTTGGCCAAAACTCATGGAAAGGGTCGCCTAGCGCGGCCCTTTTCCATTTTTTGCCACCCTGTAGGTGACCGCCCTCAGCCGTTGGCGGCTACCACTTCCGCTTCGCGGATTTGCAGCCAGGCACTCGGTTCGCGATCGACGAATTCCTCTTGAATGTGCCTCAGAACCTTCCGTTGCCCGGCAAAGGGCACCAATCGAACAGCTTCGTCGAAGGTAGGCCACCTGAAATCGCTGTGCTCCGCATTGAGCGTTACGATCGCCGTAGAATGCACGTAGCCGACGAAGACGGGCAGAAGGCTGATGGCATTGCGGTCGGCCTCATAGAATTGCTCGCAAATGTCGGCGGAGTAAAACCGGGTCGGGCGCAGCCCGGTTTCCTCATTGACCTCGCGCAGCGCCGCCTGCCAGGCGGTTTCATCCGCCTCGATCGCGCCGGCGATCTGGCACCATTCTCCTTCGAGCGATCCGTTGCGGCGCAGAAGTAGAACCTCGTGCGTGTCGCCGGCCTGGCGCAGCATGACGACGGAGACGGCGAAGCTTCTGATCGGAATTTCATGCATGGGGAGGTCCTTGTCGCAATGGCGGCGGGACCATGCAATGTCCGATCCAATTCTTCAATTGCATCCCGGTCTGATATTCCTGGGAATGGGTGCCGTCAGATGCCGAAACGCCCGAGTGCCGGGATCTTGATGCCTGGATTGGCAATGTCGAGACCGGCAACGAGGCCGAAGAAATGCAACTCCAGGCCGCTGCGCATGCCCGCCGAAATACCCGCAAGGCCATAGAGCGTCGCATGCAGATCGCGCCCATCGGCGTCGATCTGGAACAGTTTCCCCTCCGGCAGGTAATCTCGCCCAACCGCGTCCGGCGGCAGCACCGCATTGAGCTCCGGTACAGAGCGCAGCACATGGGCAACGAAGGTGTTGGAGTTCGGCCCCGGCCAGATCCGGTAGCCGCCTGCCGATGAATAGGGGTAAGCCGCGATCGCTGCTTCGATCTTCGGGATCAATCTGCGAGCTTCGGCACCGCTTGCGGTCGCAACAAGTCGCGGCTCGTTCGAGTACCAGCGGGCATCCGCCGGATAGGCGTTCTTGCGGATCGGCTTGCCCCAGCCGACCTTGTCGTAACGGTTATAGCCGTCGTCCCCCTGTTCCTTGGTGACGATCCAGGCGTGGCTGGCGACGGCACCTTTCAGGCCGCCCGTGGTGGCGGAGAAGATGTAGACGGCCGCATCCGGGCTTTGTGCCGGCTGCGGCAGAATGCCCGCCGACGACCAATCCGCGTCTCGCCAGCTCTGCGGGCGCTCCTTCATATACCACCATCCGGCCGAGGCGAGCGCCGGCAGGAGATAGATGACCAGAAAGGCGGCAACGAGCCTGCGGACGAATTTCATGTAAGCCCCGGTTTCCTGTTGTTCGATTCCTGCTAAATGCATGCACCAATCTAGGAAATTTGAGGGCAAGGCATGTCGAATCCCGTTCTCGTCGAAGTCACACGCGGCAATCTGGTCGAAAGCCGCCACCGCGGTCTGGTCATTGCCGTGGACGCTGATGGCCGGACGATCTTTTCGCTAGGGGATACCGACAGCGGCGTGTTCCCACGCTCGGCCTGCAAGGCGATGCAGGCGCTGCCGCTGATGGAAAGCGGAGCGGCCGATGCTTACGGCTTCGGCAACAAGGAACTGGCGCTTGCCTGCTCGTCCCATTCGGGCGAGCCGGAGCATGTGGCGCTTGCCACGAAGATGCTGGCGGCAGCGGGGCGGGACGTCTCGGCGCTCGAATGCGGCGCCCATTGGTCGTCCGACCAGAAGACGCTGATCGGTCAAGCCCGTTCGATGGAGGCGCCGAGCGCGCTTCACAACAATTGTTCCGGCAAACATTCCGGCTTCGTCTGTGCCTGCAGCCATTCCGGCACCGAGGTGAAGGGCTATGTCGGCTATGACCATCCGCTGCAGCAGGAAATCCGTGGCGCGATGGAAAGTCTTACAGGCGCGATCCTCGGCCGCGACAATTGCGGCGTCGACGGCTGCTCGATCCCGACCTATGCCGTGCCGCTGAAGGGGCTTGCGCATGGTTTCGCCAAGATGGCGACAGGCGTCGGTCTCGCGCCCGAACGCGCGCGCGCATCGAAGCGGCTGATCGAGGCCTGCATGGCCGAGCCCTTTTACGTCGCCGGCACCAAGCGCGGTTGCACGCGGCTGATGGAAACGGCGCCCGGTCGGATCTTTGCCAAGACCGGTGCCGAAGGCGTGTTCTGCGCCGCGATCCCGGAGAAGGGCATTGCCATCGCCGTCAAATGCGAGGACGGCGCCACCCGCGCGGCAGAGGCGATGGTTACCGCCACGCTTGCCCGCTACTTCCGGGACGAGCCCGAAGTACAGGCCGCGCTGATGGCGCAGGCCAACCACACCATGAAGAACTGGAACGGCATCGCGGTCGGCGACGTCAGGGTGACGGACGCCTTCTCCGCCTGATCCATCGGAAGGATGCGCTGACTGGGATCCCGGTCACGCCTCCTTCGCACAGCTCTCGCGCCGGCCAATATTCCGCCCTCAGGCGGTCAGCAGCGTCACGCCCTTGTCGCGATAGGGCTTGAGGGCATCTTCATTCATGTCTTCCGGCACGATCAGCCCGGCAATGTCTTGGACGTTGGCGACGTGATGTGGCGAGGCCGCGCCGAATTTTTCGGAGGTGGCCACGACGAAGGTCTCCGCCGCCTGGGCGAGGATAGCGCGCTTGACCGCTGCCTCTTCGTAGTCGCCGGTCGAAAACCCGTGGACCGGGTGGATCGCGGTGACGCCGAGGAAGAACATGTCGACGCGGATAGCGGCAATCGCTGCGACCGCGGCTGCACCTGTCGCCACCATCGAGTGCTTGTAGAGCCTGCCGCCGATCAGGATAACGTCTGCGTCGTGCCGTTCGAGTTCGGCCGCGATCGTCGGGCTGTGGGTGACGATCGTCAGCCGCATTTCGCGCGGCAGCGCTCGGGCGATTTCGGCGTTGCTGGTGCCGCCATCGAGAAAGACCGTTTGTCCCGCAGACACAAGTCCGGCCGCCTGGCGGCCGAGCCGGCGTTTGACGTCGCCGGCAATCTCCTGCCGGGCGGCAAAACTGGGCAGGGCAGGCACCAGCGGCAGCGCGCCGCCATGCACCCGCTGCAGCAATCCTTCGGCTGCCATCTCTCGGAGATCGCGGCGGATCGTGTCTTCGGAAAGCTGTAGTTCATCGGCCAGACGCTTGGCGACGAGCTCGCCATCGCGCTCCAGCCGTGCCGAGATCAACGCCCGTCTCTGTGCGGTCAACATACATTTCGCTCCTTGACTCTTCACGATATTGCACGAATTATCATGAATATTCCAGAATAATCTGGATATATCGTGCAAAAGTATGGAGAAAATCATGCTGATCCTGATTGCAGGTCCCTATCGCTCGGGGACAGGCGACGACCCGACCAAGATGGCGGAAAATTTGAAACGGCTGGAGGAACCGTCCTACGCTCTGTTCAAAGCCGGTCACGTGCCAATGATCGGGGAATGGGTGGCGCTGCCGGTCTGGCATGCCGCCGGCGGCGCCAGGATCGGTGACGCCCTTTACGAGGAGATCTTCCATCCCGTCGCCGGGCGGCTGCTGGCGCTCTGCGATGCCGTGCTGCGCCTTCCGGGTGACAGCAAGGGGGCGGACAACGATGTCCGCATCGCTAACGAGCGTGGAATTCCGGTTTACTACAGCCTTGAAGACGTGCCCGGCTGCAGTGAAGCGCGGGTCGCCTGAGTGAAGACGGCCCCGGTGGGCATGGTCTACCGGGGCCTCGATTGCCGGGACGCAAGTCGCAAGCGCGCCTCTCAGCGGCTTGGCCAGGCACGTTCCGTCAGGCGGAAAGGCGTGACTATTCGTGCACGTGCGGCTCGGCGACGAAGGTCAGCGTTGCCGTCAGGCCCTTCTTGTCGGCGGCCGGGTCGCCGTCGACCGGAATGGCGTGGCTGACGGCGAGAATGTTGACGCCGGCATTGCGCAGGGTCACTTCGGCTTCGCCCTTCGCGTCCGTTTTTTCGGATACGAGCTCCGGCAGTCCGGCGTAGTCGATCGTGATTTCCTTGCCTTCGAGCGGCTTGCCGTCAAGCAGCAGGCGGACGCGAAATTTTTCGCCCGGCTTCAGCCCGATCGGATTGTCGAGCGGCACGATCTGCAGCGGCTGGGCCGGGAAGGCCGGCATGTCGCCATGCACATGGACGAGTGCGATGCTGTATTTTACCGAGTGGCTGGCCTGCTTGGCGCCTGGGACCTCGCTCTTCGGCTTGTTGACCCATTTTCCGTCGGCACCCTCGCTCCAGTAGCCGTTGTCGAATTCAAGCGCGAGCAGGGCCGGTTCGCCGTCGAGTTTGAGCAGCGCATGGGTGCCGGCCGGCTCTATCGTGACAGGCAGGGCCTTGCCGTCTTCGCCGAGCGCCGAAACGGATTTCACCTTTGCCGGATCGTAGGCTTCGTCGGCGGGGCCGTGGCCGTATATGACGGCAAGATCACCCCAGCGCTCGCCGATCCAGGCGCCGTGTGCAAATGCCGGCGTGGCCGCGGTGGCCAGCAGGCCGGCAGCAAGCAAGGTGGAAATGAAGGTCTTCATGAGCAACTCCAAAATTATGTTATAACGTTACAATCACGTTCTATTGAAGTCGGATTTGGCTTGTCAACCGGGACGACTTCATTTCTTCTGCGGCCGATAGGCGGCGGCAGGGTCGCCGTTGGATAGCAAGGAGCGTAACGTGCTGAAATTGTTCTACACCCCGGGAACCTGCTCGCTGGCCTCCCACATAGCGCTCGAAGAGACTGGCATCGACTACAGCGCCGTTCCGGTCGATTTTTCCAAGGCGGAGCAGACCAAGCCCGACTATCTCGCAGTCAATCCGAAGGGGCGCGTTCCGGCACTGGTTACCGATCGCGGCACGATTACCGAGACCCCGGCAATCCTGACCTACATTGCCCAGAGTGTTCCACAGGCAAGGCTTGCGCCGCTCGACGATGCCTTTGAATTTGCGCGAATCCAGTCGTTCCTGAGCTACCTCTGCTCCACCGTGCATGTCGCTCATGCCCATGGCCGCCGCGGCTCGCGCTGGGCGGACGACCCGGCGGCGCACGAGGCGATGAGAGCCAAGGTCGCCTCGAACATGACGGATTGCTTCGAACTGATCGAGACCACCATGTTCGCCGGCCCCTTCGTCACCGGCGAAACCTACTCGATCGCCGATCCCTACCTCTTCACCATCGCCGGCTGGCTCGAGCCGGATGGCGTCGACCCGGCGCGGTTTCCGAAAATTGTCGATCACCGCAACCGCATGACGCAACGGCCGGCGGTTGCTCGGGTTCTGGCTTTTCTAAAGGATTAAGGTTCCGGGCTAGCGATTCTTGCGTGCTCCGTCCGCTTGCCGATGCTTATCCTGGGAGGTCACCCGGTTACATCAACATGTAATCCTTCGGTTTCGGCAGCTCGGGTAGGTCGGTTTCTCCAAGCGCCTCGCGCATATTGATCTCGATCGTGTCGGCAAGCGCCACGATTGGCAGGTCGTTCGGCAGCGTGCCGAACGGCTCCTCCAGTTCGTCGCCAAGCGCGTCGAGGCCGAAGAAGGTGTAGGCGACCAGTGCGGTGACGAACGGCGTCGCCCATCCCAGCGCATCGGCAAAGCCGAAGGGCAGCAGGAAGCAGAAGAGATAGGCGGTGCGGTGCAGAAGCAGCGTATAGCCGAAGGGCACCGGCGTGTTGCGAATACGCTCGCAGGCGGCAAGCACCGCCGACATCCGCCCGACCGTGCTGTCGAGCATCATCAACTGAATATCGCTGATCCTGTCGGTGGCGCGCAACCCAGCTAGAATGGCGCCGATTTCGCGCAGCAGCAGATCGGGGGCATTTCGGCTGGCCTTGTAGGCCGGCAAGAGTTCTTGCGGCAGTCTCTTCAACGCCTTGTCAGGCTCGCTGCCGGGCCGCAGATGGCAGACCAATGTCTGCGCAAAGACGATGGCCAGATTGATTAGACGCATGCGGGCGTTGTTCACGCCATCTGCCTCACGCGCGTCGAGGAGCAGCGTCTGGCGGGCAAGATCGCGGGAGACGAAAATCAATTGCCCCCAATCCTTGCGCGCCTCCCACCAGCGGTCGTAGCAGGCATTGTTTCGAAAACCGAGAAACACCGAAAGGGCGATGCCGAGCAGCGCGAACGGTCCGCTGTTGACGCTCGGCACCATCGCCGGAAAGGCCTGGTGCGACCAGACGACGCCGGCAGAGAGTGCAAAGACGAACAGCACCTGCGGGAAGATCCGCTGGATGACCGAACCGCGCAGGATGAAGAAGAGCTTGAGAAGGCTGGGGCGGTCGCGAACGATCATTGACGGGCACCTGTGCGGCAAGGATTGAGCATCGGTATAGCCGGTACGAGAAAATTGGAAGAGCGCGCGATGCCGCTCTTCGCCCGCAACGGCTCCTTGCTGAAGCTTCACGCCTAAACGCGTGGTTTGCCTGCCGCCGCCTTCATCGTCCTTTGTGCTGTTTCGTCGGCCTCCTGAAAAATGCTGAGGCACTGTGTCGGCATTCGGCCACGCCACCCGTCCTTGGTGAGAGGAACGAAGAGGAGGCCGAAATGCGCAAGGTTGTTGCCGGTATGCAAATGAGCATCGATGGCATGATCGATGGTCCCACGGGCTATGCAGACTGGGTGGATTCCTGGTCGGATACGTTTGACCTGTTGCCCGAAATCGATGCCTGCGTGCTCGGAGGCGGCATGTATTCAGGCTACGAGCAATATTGGAGCGCGATCAAGGCCGATCCGCGCAGCCCGCTCGAACTCACCGGCAACCTCCCGACATCGGAGGAGATCGAGTATGCCGATTTTGCCCTGAACACGCCGCATTATGTGCTGTCCAACACGCTCGACGGTGCGCGTTGGGCGAACACGACGGTGCTGCGCGACGCGGGCGACGTCGAGGTTCTACGGCGCAAGCCCGGCAAGACGATCTATGTCGTCGGTGGTGCGCAGACGGTGTCCGGCCTGCTTGACCGGGGCACGATCGATGAATTGCGCCTGACGATTCATCCGCTGGTCGTGGGGGAGGGCAAGGCGCTGTTCGCAACGGTCGCGCAGCGGCATCGTCTGCAGCTCAGCGATGCGAAGTCCCGCCCGGACGGAACGGTCAGCCTCATATACAGCGTCGGCAAATGACCAGTCTGCTCGCTTTGGCTGGAAGGCCAAGCGTTGCGCGTTAGGCCGGAAAGTCGGCTGACAATCGGCGCGGTGCCTTCTCTCGCCAGGCGGCGATCAGCCTTTGGGTGAGGCTGGCGTCGTCGATCGCTTGAAGACGCACCAGCATCGCTGGCCATCCCTTGTAGTGATCGGTTTCGAAGAAGAGGGCCGGTTCGAGTTCGAGCAGCATTTCCTTTTCTTCGAGCGCGCACATGACCACGAGCGTTTCGGCATCCGTCAGGCGCACAAAACTCTTGCCCTTCACCAGCAGAGCCGGCGTGCCATAGGAAGTCCCGAGCGACACCTCCGGCAGGCCGGTGCTTTCGGCGAGCTTCACGACGCGGGCAAACGGCCCGTCAAGGTCCGCGACCGGCGTGCCGTTGTGCGCGGCGGGTCGGTGGCTCATCGACCACCTGTCGGCACGCAATCGCCGCTGCACTCCACAGCCTTCGGCCACGGCCAGCCGGGAAAAGGCAGGTCGCCGAGTTCGCGCCCGTCCATGCGTTCGAGATCGGGATGTCGCAAGGGATCGCGCGCCCAGGAGAGCAAGGCGTCCTGGCGGGTATCGGTCAGAAATCGGGTCGGTTTCAACAAGGAGAAAATCTTCAGCATGGCGGACCATCCTTTCGATGTTTCCAAGCATCCGCCTGTTTGGCCAAAGTTTCAATTGAGATTGCCGAGCGGCAGGTTTAGAAAAACTATATGAAGGAACTGAATGCCATTCATCTGAACGGCTTGCGCGCGGTCGAGGCGGCCGGTCGGCTGGGGTCGCTGGCCGCGGCCGCCGAGGAATTGGCGGTGACACCAGGGGCCGTCAGCCAGCAGATCGCCAAGACCGAGGCGCAGCTCGGACGCATCCTGTTCGAGCGCACGTCGCGCGGGCTGGTCCCCACGGATTTCGGCCGGCTGTTTCTGACGCGGCTGAGCAGTGGTTTTGGCGAGCTCGCCGAGGCTGTTGCCTCGGCACGACGGCGGGATGAATCGGTGTTGACGATTTCCGTTGCTCCGGTCTTCGCTGCCCGCTGGCTGGTCTACCGGCTCAACCGTTTCGCCGAGCGCCATCCTGATATCAGGCTGCGCATCGACGCGACCACGAGGCTGGTCAATCTCGATACTTCGGATGTCGATGTCGGTATCCGCGTCGGCGAAGGGCGCTGGCCCGGGGTCAAATCGGAGTTGTTGCTGGAGCAGGAAGTCTTCCCGGTTTGCTCACCGGCGATGGCCGAAAACCTGCGCGAGCCTGCAGATATTCTAAAGATCCCGGCGGTCATCGACGGCCATTCGATGTTCTCCTGGGAGGTGTGGCTGCGCGAGGTCGGGCTTTCCGGTGCCGAACTGGGGGTGCGCCACACCTTCAACGAGGCCTCGCTGGTACTCGATGCGGCGATCGCCGGCCAGGGTGTTATGCTCGCCTGGCAGACGCTTGCCGGTTTCGCCGTGACCGAAGGCAGCCTCGTCGTTCCCTTTGGCATCCGGGCCAGGACCGGCTACGGCCATTATTTCGTCAGCTCGCCTTCGAGGCGGGAGAGCAAGGCTACGACCGCCTTCAAGCGCTGGGTGCGCGACGAGGTCGAAGAGGGCATGCGACTGCTCGACCTCAAGGCGCCACGTGCCAATTTTGAACCCGTGCCGGCGAAAGGCTGATTTGCCTCGGCACTCCTGAGGCTTGATGCGGAAAGCTACACCGCCTCCTGCGACCGGGCCTCCATCATCGCCTTGAAGGCCGGGCGCGACTGGCAGCGCGCAAGCCATGCCTTGACCCTGGGATGCTGGTCGAACAATTGCGTCTGGCTCATGGCATAGCGGAAGACCTCGGCGACGTTGAGGTCGGCAACGGTGAAGCGGTCTCCGACAACATGGTCACGGCCATCGAGATGCTTTTCGAGAAAGGCGAATGCCTTGCCCAATGCGGCAACAGCCGCCGCGACCTTGGCTTTGCCTTCATCGGTCGTTTCGGTGCCGGCGTCGTAGGTCAGAATGATGCGCACGGCGTGCGGCTCGACTTCGGTGGCCGCCCACATCGTCCAGTTGCCCATCAGAGCTTCTTCTCTAATGTCGGCTGGGGCAAGTGGCCCGCCATACTTGCGGGCGAGATAGAGATTGTTGGCAAGCGATTCCGTCAGGACAAGGCCGTCGTCTTCGATCGCCGGGATCAGGCCCATCGGGTTGACGGCAAGGAAGCTTGCCGATTTGGTGTTGATGGGCGCATCGTCCGCCAGCGGATCGGCCAGCCGATAGGCCTGTTTCACGGGAACGGATTTGAAGGGAATGCCCAGCTCTCCCGCCATCCAGTAATTGCGCGATGCGCGCGAGCGATAGACGCCATAGATCGTCAGCATGTCCGGTTTCCTCCCGCCGATTGCCTGCCCTTGTCATAAGCACTCATGGGTCGAACAAGAAGCGGCATGCGCTGATATCCCGCATGAATTCTTTTGATGAAACGATCGCTGCGGCGCCGCGACCGCTTGTCTTTCAAGTGTTCGCGCTCTAGCAATCCCGGCAACGGTTTTGGGGGCTTGAGTGGCGCGATCGCGGCAAGCGTGGATAAGGATTGACCTGCCAGTGCGCATTTTATGCGCGCTGATGTTCGTCGTTTCCGTCCTCGTCCAGCCACCTGCAGGCGCTGCCATGCCGGTCGCGGCGGGGATGGCGGCTTACGTGTTGCCCGACGGCTCGCTGCCGGATATCTGCCTGACCGGCCACGACGAGCCCGATGGCAAGGGCGGCACCAAGAGCCACGGTTGCCAGTCCTGTTGCCTCGCCGCACCTGTGGCGCTGCCGACGCCGCAGTCGGTTCGGGGCAGGTTCTCTTCGGAAATCTTTGTGCGCTCCTCGCTGGCGGCCGAGCTTCTGCTCGCAAGGCCGGTGCTTTTGGCCGGCCTGGGGCCGCGCGCGCCTCCTCAATCTCCCGCCTGATCTGCGCCTGAGGGGTTGAACACCAGGCCGCCGCACCATCATCGAGAATGTCTCGTTGGGCGCGTTCGTTTCCATGGCCGGTTCAGCCACCATATCCACACATCAGCCAAGGGGAAGTTGCTGGCTCTTCCTGTCGGCCCTTCCCGGGGGACACCCATGACGACTGCATCTCTTTCCGGCTCCGCGCGACTGCCTGATGTCGCCGAGCGCGGCATTTCGCTCTACCGCGCCATATGGCGCTGGCATTTCTTCGCCGGCCTGCTGGTCATTCCCTTCATGATCAGCCTTGCCGTGACCGGCGGACTTTATCTCTTCAACGACGAGATCGACGACACGCTGTTTGCCTACCGCAATATCGTTCCGGTCGGGGAGGCGCCGCTGCAGCCCTCGGCGATCGTTGCCAATGCCGTCGAGGCGGTGCCGGGCAGCGCGGCGGTTGCCTACCGCACGCCTGGTGGCACCGACCGATCGGCACGCGTGACCGTGGGCGTTGGCGCCGGCAGGATGATGGTTTACGTCGATCCCTACACCGCCGACATACTCGACATGGTCGCCCCGAGCGAGGAGTTCAACCGGGTGGTCGAGGACCTGCACAGCCTGGATTTTTTCGGCAAGCGCGTCGAAACGATCATTGAAATCGTCGCCGGCTTTGCGATTCTGCTTGTCTTTACGGGCATCTATCTCTGGTGGCCACGGCAGCAGACCGGGGGCGTGATCACCGTTCGCGGCACGCCGGCGCGACGGGTGTTCTGGCGCGACCTGCATGCGGTTACAGGCATTGTCTCGGCGCTTTTGATCGTCTTTCTCGCCTTCTCCGGACTTCTCTGGTCCGGCTATTGGGGCTCGACGGTCAATGGCAAGCTGACGGCGGCCGGCCTCGGCTACCCCGTCCAGCTCTGGGACGATGTCCCGACCTCGACGAAGGTTTCGACCGACGTGCTCTCCAAGGCCGGGTGGCTGGTGGAAAACGCGCCGGTGCCCCTGTCGACCACGGATGGCGGTTCTGTCCCCTCCATCGGGATCGACAGGGCCGTGGCGATTGCCGACAAGGCCGGCATGCTGCCGGGTTATGAACTGGCCATCCCCGGCGACGAGACCGGCGTCTACACCGCAGCCATTTTTCCGGCCGACCTTTCGCGCGAACGCACGATCCATATCGATCAATACTCCGGCAAGCCGCTGGTCGATATCGCCTTTGGCCAGTACCCGCCGCTCGGCAAGGCGATCGAATGGAGCATCAATGTCCACAAGGGGCAGGAATGGGGGCTGTTCAACCAGCTGCTGATGCTCACGACCTGCCTTGCGATCGTATTCGTATCGCTTTCGGCGGTCGTCATGTGGTGGAAACGACGCCCGGCCGGGCGCATTGGAGTGCCGCCGATGCCGCCGCGCCGCAGCATCTACGCGGGATTGTGGCTGATGGCGCTGCTGTTCGGCCTCGCTTTCCCGCTGACCGGTATCGCGATCGTCGTGATGATCGTTTTGGACCAGGCGCTGATGCTGTTTGCGCCAATGCGCAGGGTCCTGTCCTGATTTGGCATGGGGCGGCTCGCGTCGCCCCATCTTTCCGGCTATGCTGAGTGCCAGATGCAACCTCCGCATGATTTTTCCTGTCTTATTTAGGGAAGGCTAACCTTTGGCCGCCTATCGTGGGTTGGGGAAAGTCTGACGATCTCGACATTGTGCTTCCGGAGGCCTTGCTTGGCGAAGAACACCTCCCGCAATCCGCGTTATGCTGCCCTCAATGCGGGCGGCAACGAGAATACGCGCCGTCTGATGGACGCGAGCACGCGTCTGGCCGACGAGATGAGCCGGATCTTTCCCGCCGACCCTGATATTGCCGACCGGCACTACTGGCTGGAAACCATCATCAATCACGTGCCCGACTATATCTACGCCAAGGACACCGACGGCCGTTTTCTCATTGCCAACCAGGTCACCGTCGCTGACAACGGCTTGGAATCGCTTCGCGACATCATCGGCAAGACCGATTTCGATCTGCATCCGCAGCATTTGGCCATGGCCATCGCCGAGGTCGAGCGCCGGGTGATCGAAACGGGCGAGCCCATCTTTGGGATCGAAGAGCGTGCGATGGTCACAAAGGGCCGTGATCGCTGGCTGATGACCTCCAAGGTGCCGTTGCGCAACAAGAGCGGCAAGATCGTCGGCATCGTCGGCGTATCGCGCGACATCTCCGACCGAAAGGCGGCGGAACGCTTGCTCGAAGGGCAGGCGCATCTGCTGGAGATGATCGCCAATGGTCGGCCGCTCGACGAGTTTTTCCGCGAACTGATCCTGTTGATCGAGGCTCTGGTGCCGCGCATCCGAGGGTCTATCCTCATGCTGTCGAGCGATGGCCGCCGCTTGCTGCATGGTGCAGCGCCGAACCTGGACGAAACCTATTGCGGCATGATCCACGGTGTGGAGATCGGGCCGAAAGCCGGTTCCTGCGGCACGGCCGCCTGGCGCGGAGAACAGGTGATCGTTGCCGATATCTTCGACGATCCGTTGTGGGAGGATTATCGCGAGATCGTCCGGCCCTATGAATTCCGGGCCTGCTGGTCGACGCCGATCCATTCCCGTGAGCGAAAGGTGCTCGGCACCTTTGCGCTGTATTCCGAGGCCGTATGCGTTCCCGACGAGCAGCAGAAGGAACTGATCGCCATGGCCGCCCATCTGGCAGGCATTGCGATCGAGCGCAAGCAGGCTGAAGACCGAATCAGCTTCATGGCTCACCACGACGCGCTGACCGGCTTGCCCAACCGGGCGCTGTTTGAAGAGCAGGTCGCCGAGGCGCTTGAAGCCCTACGCGGGACGGGGCAGTGGGCGGTGCTTGCATTCCTCGACCTCGACAACTTCAAGCTCGTCAACGACACGCTGGGCCATGCGGCGGGCGACGAACTGCTCAAGGTGACTGCCACGCGCATGCGCGCATCGGTGCGCAAGTCCGACATGGTGGTGCGGGTCGGTGGCGATGAGTTCATCCTTCTTCTGAACGGGTTGCCGTGCGAGCGCGATATTGTGCTCGCGCGCCTTGAGGATATTCGAGCAGCGATTGCGGCGCCCATGGAGATCAATGGCCGCAGCCTGCAGATATCCTGCAGCATGGGCGTTGCCTGCTTCCCCAACCAGGGAAAGACCGTCGGTGAGTTGCTCGCCAACGCCGATATGGCGATGTACCGGGCCAAGGAGCTCGGCCGCAACAACCTGCAGGTCTTTACCGAGGAAATGGCCGACAAGGCCCACGAAAAACTGCTGAAGCAGGCGGAACTGCGCCAGGCGATCGCGCGCGATGAGTTCCTGCTGCATTTCCAGCCGCAAGTGAATCTCGAGACCGGTCGGGTCTTTGCGGCTGAAGCGCTGCTTCGCTGGCGGCATCCCGAGCGCGGCATGATCTCGCCGGGCGATTTCATTCCGCTGGCGGAGGAGACCGGGCTGATCGTGCCGATCGGCGACTGGGTGCTGCGCGCCGCGTGCCGTCAATGCAAGGCGTGGCACGAGGACGGACTGCCGTTGCTGATCGTCAGCGTCAATGTTTCCGCGCGGCAGTTCCGCGAGCGAAACTGGGCGGCGCACGTTGCTGCCGTTCTCGCAGAGGTCGGCCTTGAGCCGCGGTTCCTGGAGTTGGAACTGACGGAGAGCCTGATCATGCAGGACGTGCCGGGTGCATTGGCGACGATGCACGAGCTGGAGGCAATCGGCGTGCATCTGGCGATCGACGATTTCGGCACCGGATATTCAAGCCTCAGTGCGTTGAAGCGGTTTCCCGTGCGTCGACTGAAGATCGATCGTTCCTTCGTCGAGGACATCCCCGCCGATGTCGATGACAAGGCCATTACTGCGGCGATCATATCGCTGGCGCAAAATCTCGGCCTGAGGGTGATTGCCGAAGGGGTCGAGACCCAGGCGCAGGTGGAGTTCCTGCGCCACAGCGGCTGCGACGAGATCCAGGGCTACTTCTTCAGCCGCCCGCTGGCATCCGCGGAGTTCGAGGCATTGCTCCGCCAGACCGACGTGAACGCCGACGGCATCTGAGTTGCGCCGGGCGTTCATCTTGACACTGAAGGAAACGTGATCCGACGTTTGCTGACACAAGCCTCGTTCCAGCCGTAGATGCCAGCATTCTTAAATTGGGCGGGTCTGCGCGAATCGTTTCGTTAATCAATTTCGTGCAGCACTCCAGTTCGTCGCCGCACTCAAGCCTTTCAGAGTTCGATGTCCTCTTCAGTCATTTTTTCCCGCCGCCAGTTCCTCCGTACATCAGGCATCGCCCTTGCTTCGGCAGGTCTTGCAAGCTGTACGTCCTCGATGAACACCGACCGGTTCCGTCAGGAAACCGCGCCGGTGTTTCGCAATCCCGCTCTCGAGGGGCGTTGGGTCGATCCGCGTGCCGAGGGCATTCTGGAAGGTCCGATCAGTGAAGGCCCGCAGCCGACCGGCCTGCCGCCGCAGAGCGCCTATTATGGCGACATCTACGCCGCGGTCGACGATGGCGGCTACCAGATTCCGGCCGTGCCCTACCGCCAGATCGACGCGCGTTTCTATCGGCAGGAAGTCAGCGATCCCTTCGGCGAGCGCCCGGGCACCATTGTCGTCGATACCGGCGACCGGTTTCTCTACCTGATCCAGCCGGGCGGTAGCGCGCTGCGCTACGGCGTCGGCCTCGGTCGCGAGGGCTTTGCCTGGTCCGGCCGTGGCGTCATCCAGTGGAAGGCAAAGTGGCCACGTTGGACGCCGCCGGATTCGATGATCGCCCGTCAGCCGCAACTGGCGAAATTCTCCGCCAGCAACGGCGGCATGGCGCCGGGCGTCAACAACCCGCTGGGTGCTCGCGCGCTCTACATCTTCCAGAACGGGCAGGACACGCTTTATCGCGTGCACGGCTCGCCCGAATGGAAGTCGATCGGCAAGGCCGTGTCATCCGGCTGCGTGCGCATGCTCAACCAGGATGTCATGGATCTCTACGATCGCGTGCGCGGCAAGGCGCCGATCCTCGTCGTCTGATCGGCCTTGCCGAGATATGCTTCAAGATGGACCGGGTGCCCGAGCGATGGTGCCCAGTTTTTGCATGGCGCATGAGAGGTGCGCGCCACGCAATGTCTGAGCCGCAAAACGCATGGAGCCTGAGCGTCGCCGTCGGCGCGGCCGGTGGCGGTCAGCCTTCCATCTCGCTTGAGGAAAGCCGTCGCGTCAGCTGATGCAGGGTTTCCCGGATCTCGCCGGCTTCCTCCAGGCTACAACCCGATGCCTTGCCGATATCCGCCAGAATACCGAAGGCCTCGGTCTTGAGGTCGCGGCCCTTGTCCGTCAGGCTGACGATAACCTGCCGCTCGTCACCGGGATCGCGCTGGCGGCCGACATAGCCTGCCGCCTCCAGTCGTTTGAGCAGGGGAGACAGTGTTCCCGAATCCAGCCCGATCTCCTCGCCGATCCGCTTGACCGTCATCCCGTCCCGTTGCCAGAGCGCCAGCAACACAAGATATTGCGGGTAGGTAAGGCCGAAACGATCCAGCAGCGGCTTGTAAGCGCGCGTGAAGGCGTGGGCGGCGGAATAGACGGCGAAACAGAGCTGTTTGCCGAGCGTCAGCGCTTCGTCGGAGATCGCTTCGGATTGTGCCGCTTTCGTCGTCATGTCCCTATTGTCGCAAATCTGGGCCGAAAATGCAATTTGCAAAATTAATTTGCGTGCAATTTAATATTGCGATACATATCTGCATCGACATTGAAAACGTACTGGAGACACCGCCAATGCCCATTCTCTATCGTACCACTGCATCCGCAACCGGTGGCCGCGCCGGCCAGGCCAAGAGCGCCGATGGCGTTCTCGACGTCACGCTTACCGTGCCGAAGGAACTGGGCGGTGACGGCGCCCGCGGCACCAATCCCGAGCAGCTCTTTGCTGCCGGCTATTCCGCCTGCTTCCTCGGCGCGCTCAAGTTCGTCGCCGGCAAGGAGAAGGTAAAGCTTCCCGAAGACACCACCGTGACCGGCACGGTCGGAATCGGCCCGCGCGAAGACGGCGCCGGTTTCGGCATCGACGCAGCACTCGAAATCTCGTCGCCGGGCGTTGACAAGGCAGTGCTCGAAGACCTCGTCCAGAAGGCGCATATCGTTTGCCCCTACAGCCACGCGACCAAGGGCAATATCGACGTCAAGCTCACCGTCGCCTGAGCCACTGGTTTCTCACGAAACGACAAAGCCCGGCGGGAACCATCCCGCCGGGCTTTACTGTTCTCCAGATACAGATACGCGCGGCATTGAAGGCGAGGGAAGGTTATCCGTTTCCCTCACGTGCCCACGGCTACATCAAGCCTTCTTCAGGAATTCGGTGCGCAGGACCAGCCCCTTGATCTTTTCGACCCGGCACTCGACTTCGTCGGGATTGTCGGTGAGGCGGATGCCCTTGACCACCGTGCCGCGCTTCAGCGTGGTCGAGGTGCCCTTGACCTTCAGATCCTTGATCAGGGTGACGTTGTCGCCGTCATTGAGGATGGCGCCGTTCGAATCTTTCACGTCCATGGGATGCTCCTTTCAAGATGCGGGCACGCCCTGATCCGGTGGACCAGGGCGTGCGGAATTCGTCCTTCGTGTCGTCTTGGCCTACGGAGTTAGCGTCTGCTCAGGCTTCCGAGAATGCCGCGCACCAGCGCCCGGCCCACCTGTGTTGCAACGGTGCGGGCAACCGATTTCATCGCCGCCTCCACCACCGTCTCGCGTTGGTACCCGGAAGACTTCGGGCGTGCCTGCTTTCCAGCAGGCGCCGCCGGCTCGTCGTCGCCGAAGCCCGGCAGCGTCCAGCGGCTGCCGCCGGTATTGGCCTCTACCGGTTCCGGCTCTGCCTGCTGCTGCGCTTCCGCCGCCTTCTTCGCCCGTGCGGTCAGCATTTCATAGGCCGATTCCCGATCGAAATCTTCGTCGTACTGGCCACGAACCGGGCTGACATCCAGGACCTTCTGCCGCTCTTCCGCCGAAAGCGGGCCGACGCGGGATTGTGGCGGGCGCACAAGGGTGCGTTCCACGATCGACGGCGCACCCTTGCCCTCGAGCGTCGAGACCAGCGCCTCGCCGGTGCCGAGATTGGTAATGACCGTGGCGCAGTCGAAGTCCGGGTTGGGGCGGAAGGTGTCCGCGGCGGTCTTCACCGCTTTCTGGTCGCGCGGGGTATAGGCGCGCAACGCATGCTGGACGCGGTTGCCGAGCTGGCCGAGGATCGTTTCCGGCACGTCGAGCGGGTTCTGCGTGACGAAATAGACGCCGACGCCCTTGGAGCGGATCAGGCGCACCACCTGTTCGACGCGTTCCGTCAGCACCTTCGGCGCATCATTGAACAACAGATGCGCCTCGTCGAAGAAGAACACCAGCTTCGGTTTTTCGGGGTCGCCGACTTCGGGCAGTTCCTCGAACAGCTCGGACAGGAGCCAGAGCAGGAAGGTCGCGTAAAGACGCGGGTTCATCATCAGCTTGTCGGCGGCCAGCACAGAGATCGCGCCGCGCCCGTCATTGGTCGTGCGCATGATGTCGGTGATCTTCAGCGCCGGTTCGCCGAAGAAATGTTCGGCGCCCTGCTGTTCCAGGATCAGAAGCTCTCGCTGGATCGAGCCGACCGAGGCCTTGGAGATGAAGCCGAACTGGTTGGAAAGCTGGGTGGCGTTCTCGCCCATGTAGTTGAGCAGCGCCTGCAGGTCCTTCAGGTCGAGCAGCGGCAGGCCACCCTGATCGGCGATCTTGAAGGCGATGTTGAGCACGCCTTCCTGCGCGTCCGTCGCATTCATCAACCGCGACAGGAGGAGAGGGCCCATTTCCGACATGGTGGTGCGGACGCGGTGGCCCTTCTCGCCGTAGAGATCCCAGAAGATCACGGGGAATTCCTGGAACTCGTAAGGGGCGGTCGGCAAGCCGATCTGCTCGGCACGCTTCGTGATGAAGTCCTTCGGCTCGCCGATCGCGCCGATGCCCGAAAGGTCGCCCTTGACGTCGGCGCAGAACACCGGAACGCCGGCATTCGAAAAGCCTTCGGCCAGGATCTGCAGGGTGATGGTCTTGCCGGTGCCGGTTGCGCCGGTGATGAGCCCGTGGCGGTTGCCGAATTTCAGCTCGAGATATTCGCCCTTGTTGATCGAATCATCCGGCTTGCGGCTGGCGCCGATAAAGAGCTTGCCTTCTTCCACCATGTGGGCTTCATCTCCGTTTCATCAATGAAAGCGGGCGGTTCGCGGCTAACCTGCCGAGGCCCGTCATCGAAATGTGGCTCGACCCTGTTATAGGCGGTGGCGCTCTACCCGGCAACAAGGCGATTGCGGCGCGCAACCGCGAAAGTTGCGCAAAGGGGAGGGGCGGATCGGTCGCATTGCCAAGCGGCCGCGAGCGTGAAACGATCATGCCGACCCGCGGAAATGAACGCCGGCGCGAAGTGCTAAGCGCTGTTTGAAAGCTGGTGATTTGCCCGGCATTCCATCCCATCTTCGCTTGTTATTTGAGACGTGATCATTTACCTTGACGTCAACGTCAAAATGCAACGAGGGAGTTATCCATGAATGAACTGGTCACGCGCGTAGCGGAGAATGTCGGCCTCGAGCCTGCGACGGCTGAAAAGGCTGTCGGCATGATCCTCGGCTTCCTGCAGCGCGAAGCGGCCGATGGCCCGGTTGCCCAGATGATCGCATCGATCCCGGGCGCGACCGACCTGATCGCACAGTACAATGGCGAAGGCACGGGCGGCGGCGGCCTGCTCGGCGGCCTGATGTCGGCGATCGGCGGCGGCGGCGTCATGGCGCTCGGCCAGCAGCTGATGAGCCAGGGCCTCGGCATGGGCGAGATCACTTCGCTCGCCAAGGAAACCATTGCATTCGCCAAGGAAAAGGCTGGCGCAGACGTCGTCGACGAAGTCGTCGCCTCGGTCCCGGGCCTCAGCCAGTTCGTCTGATCCCTTTCGGGTGCATCGAACGAAAACCCACCGGCGCTGGCGCCGGTGGGTTTTTTGTTGCCTCCGTGTCCATCCTCGATCCACGCTCAGCCGTCCGCGCCGCGTTCCAGCCGGTGCATCATCGCATCGATCTGGCGTCCCGTTTCCCGGGCATCGGTTTGGTGAAACGGCTGCCCCTTCGCTAGGCTGGGCACCAGCACGTCGAACGCCAGCGTCTTGATCAGTGCCAGCGAGTCGAGATAGGCGGCCCTGTCGCTGCTGTTCAAAACGGCGCCGATCCATCGTCCGTCTTTCAGGAAGATGGTATCGCCGGTGAAGAGATAGCGACGCCGGCCATCGTCCCAGAGAAAGCAGGCCGAGCCTGCCGTGTGGCCGGGCGTGGGGATCACTTCGAAATCGGGGAAATGCAGTTCACGATCACCAAAGCCACCCACCATGCGGCAATGCGGGAGGATCTGCCGGCGCTCCCGTTCCGGCCCGAACAGCGGCGCGCTGAGGTGCTCGCAAACCCAATCGCAGGACGGCATCGCCTGGTGATGGTGATTGATATATTGCCGGGCGAAAGCCCCCGTCGACAGCAGTCCGTCAGCCTCTTCTGCCAGTCGTCGTGAGGCGTAGACGATGAGGTTGCCATCCGGGCGACGAAGGACGAAGGCGCGACCGGTGAAATCCGGTGCGAAGCTCAGCCGCTCGGCGCCGACGCCATAGAGGGTGTCGAACAGATGTTCCATCATGCGGTCTCCCGCGGCTTGGTACGAAGGGCGTTATCGAGGATGGTGGCAAGCAGGATGCAGCAGAGAGCGCCTGCCCCGATGAAGGCCGCGCCCGACGTCCAGCCATAAGCTTCGATCGCGGCTCCCACAGCGACCGGGCCGATGAGTTGCCCGAGATTGCTCCCCTGCATTAACAGCCCCATCGCCATCGGTGCGAGTGCCGGGCGGGGCGACAGCATCGGGACCGTCGAGATCAACGTGGCGGGGATCAGGCCGCCGATAGCCGAAAAAAGGACGCACAGTGCAAAGGTCAGTGTGTCACCGGATTGAGACAGGAAGATCCACAGGCCGGATGCACCCATCAGCGTTGCAGCAACGATGACCAGACCGCCACGGCCGACGCCCCGGGACAGCATGGTGCCTGCGGCAAGATTGCCGATAACGTTGGCAAGGGTGATGAAAGCACTGAGCAAGCCTGCTGTCCCAAGTGAAATATGCATGCGCGTGACGAGCAGGATCGGCAGGAAGCTGAACAGCGTGAATGTCATCAGGCTGTAGAGGGTGAAAAGGGCAAAGAGCAGGAGAGGTCCACGGCTTGTCAGTGTTGCGCTCACGTCCGCCCGCAAGCCGCCGGAGGAGGCGCACGGCCCAGCCGTGGCGGGCGATACCGCTGTGATAACCGTCAGCAGGCTAAGGAGCGCGACGACGCCGTTGATCCACCAGATCGCCTGCCAGCTTTGAAACAGCGGGCCGGAGAGCATGGCGATCGCCATGCCGGCCGGCATGAAGCAGCTCCAGAACGCAAAGACGAGATCGCGCCTCGTCGAGGCGACGATGCGCATGAGGATTGCCGGACCGGTCACGATAACCAGCAGGAAGCCAAAGCCTTCGAAGATGCGCGACAGGATAAGCAGCGTGAAATTCGGGCTGGCGGCGCCAATCAGGATGCCGATAAGGAGAATGCCCATCCCGATGCCCAGCATGCGCCGGTCGCCGATTGCGGCGACCATTGCGCCCGCAGGCATCCCGCCGACAACGCCGACGATCGCGAAGACGGACGTGATCCAGCCGAGTGCGGTCAGGTCAAGCCCGAGATCGGCTTGCAAGAGCGGGCCGGCGATTAGCCCTTTGCCAACCTGCATCGCTGAAACCATGCCGGCCACAACGACGGCCGTGACGGCGATCCAGTCGGTTCTCTCAGGGGTAAAAGCAACAACGGCCGACATCAGGCGAGCTCCGCCACACGTGCCCTGCCGGCGACCAGTGCCGAGGCCAGTTCGGCGACGTGGCGGCCTTGGAAGCGCGCGCCGTCCAGTTCGTTGGCGCTCGGCTGCCGGTCGCCGCCATTGCCGTCGTCGGCGAGCGTCGAGGCGCCATAGGGCGAGCCGCCGGTGATTTCATCCATGCGCATCTGGCCCTTGAAGCTATAGGGCAGGCCGGCGATCACCATGCCGAGATGCAGCAGCACCGTATGCGTCGCAAGGATCGTCGACTCCTGGCCGCCATGCTGGCTGCCGGTCGAGGTGAAGACGCTGCCGATCTTTCCGACCAAGCCATCCTTGGCCCAGACACCGCCAGCCTGATCGAGAAAATTCTTCATCTGCGCGGCCATGTTGCCGAAGCGGGTCGGCGTTCCCAGGATAATTGCGTCATAGTCGGGCAGTTCCGCAACGCTTGCCACCGGTGCCTCCTGGTCGCGCTTGTAGCCGGATTTGATCGCGACAGCCTCGGGAACGATCTCCGGCACCCGTTTCAACGAAACGCTTGCGCCTGCAGCGCGCGCGCCTTCGGCAACGGCTGAGGCCATCGTCTCGATGTGGCCGTAGGAGGAGTAGTAAAGCACGAGGATCTTGGCCATTTCGTTTTCCCTTGTTCTGCCTGCGCCGGCTCGCGGCTCAGGCGATGCTGTTGATGACAACGAGAATGGCGGCTTTGATTGATCTGAAAAAGTGAGATAAAATGCATCAAACTGATCTATCGGATCGATCATGATTGATGCCTTGACGCTCGACCAGATGCGGACATTCGTGGTGGTGGCCGAAAGCGGCAGCTTCCGCTCAGGGGCCGCCAGGCTCTCGCGCGTCCAGTCCGCCGTCAGCCACGCCATCGCCAATCTCGAGGCCGGGCTCGGCGTTTTCCTGTTCGACCGCTCCGGCCATCGGCCGGTGCTGACGGCGGAAGGGCGCGCCTTGCTTGCCAATGCACGCGATATCCTGCTGCGCGTCGATGCCATGCGCGCCCGCGCCCGTGGCCTTGGCAAGGGCATCGAACTGGAACTGTCCCTGATCGTCGACACGCTGTTCCCGATCGCGACGGTCGGCACTGCGTTGACGGAAATGCGGGTCGCCTATCCGTCCGTCGCCATCCGGCTCGCGGTCGCGCCGCTGGGTGGGCCGCTCGATGGCCTGATCGAACGGCGCTTCACGCTCGGCATCATGGTGGGGGAGGATTTTCGCGACCCTGCCATCGGCCGGCAGGCGCTAGCAGACGTGCACCTGACAGCGGTGGTGTCCACCCAGCATCCCCTCGGCCTTAGCGCCGTGAACGGCGTGCTCGGCAGCCCGGAGCTTGCCGACCATCTGCAGATTGTCCTGTCGGATCCTTCGCAGCGCTCCGAGGGGCGTGACTTCGGCGTGCTGTCGCCGCAGACCTGCCGCGTTGGCAGCCAGGATGCCAAACATGCGATGATCCTTGCGGGTCTCGGGTGGGGCCGCCTGCCGCTGTGGCAGGTGGAGCGGGACCTCGCCGAGGGGCGGCTTGTCCGCTTGCTGACGGCCTCGCTCGGGCGCAACAGCCAGGTGGCAGCGGAAGCCTATCTCGTGCACCGGATCGACGAACCGCTCGGGCCGGCGGCGCGCTTCTTTGGCGAGGCGCTCGCGCGTCTTTGCGAACGCTGACGGCAGCCCCTATCGCCTGCCGGCGGCGGCGAAGATCAGCGTGGAAACGACCAGCACCACGCCGACACCGAGCGGACCGGCGGCGGGATTGATCAACGACATCAGAAAGCCGGTGGCGCCCGATCCGGCCGCGCTGCCGGCAGCATAGGCAAGCGCAAAGGCGGCACTTCCCGCCACCAGCATGCTGCCGCGATACTCTTCGCCGAGCATGGTCAGCGCCGCCGTATAAAGCGCGAAGCTGGCAGCACCGATCACGGCGAACAGCGCCAGCAGCAGCGGCGCTGACGTGACCAGCGGAATGGCGAGATAGCCGGTTGCCGCCACCGCCGCCGCCGAGATCGCCACGCGTCGACGGGGCAATTTGTCGAGCAGGACGCCGACGAAGGGTTGCGCCAGCGCTGTCGGTACGGCAAGCACGGTGACGCTCAAGGCGGCAAAGGCCTGGCTATGGCCGGTCTTGACGAAATAGACCGGCATCGCCGAGATCGCCGCGATATCGGCAAAACCGAACATCAGTACCATCAGGATCAGGATCGGCGCATGCCGGAAGAAGGCGAAGAGATCGCGCGTCGACGACGGCTCAGGCCGCGTCCGCGCGCCCATCGTCAGAAGTCCGGTCAGGAAGGCGACAAGAGTGATGTAGATCGCCAGCAGCGCAAAGCCGAGGCCGCCGCTGGTGCCGAGAAGCGGGATCGCCAGCGGCCCGGCGGCAAAGCCGCCGCACATGCCGGCGCCATAGAGGCCGGAGACCCGGCCGCGCAACCGGTCCGGACAGGCGGTGTTGAGCCAGGCTTCGCCGAGCATGAACACCATGCTGACGAAAAAGCCGAGCGCGAAGCGGGCGATGAACCAGACAGGAAGCGAGGAGGTCGACGCAAGCGTTGCCAGACACAGCGAGCAGCCGCAGAGACTGGCGATGATCAGCCTGTCGGCAGAGGCAAGCTTTGTCAGCCTGCCGAGCAGCAGGGTCGCCGCTGCAAGCCCGGCGGCGAAGCCCATGGCGTTGAGGCCGATCGTGGCGGCAGACACACCGCGCCCTTCGAGCGACAGCGAAATTAGCGGATAGGTGAGCCCTTGAGCGACGGAAAAGGCGGTCACCCCAAGCACGACGGCGATGATGGCCGGCCAGTCCGGAGCGAAGTCGCCCACCTCGACGGTTTTCGACGTCATCAGCCCCTCCCAGACAGTGCGTCTTGCGGGAGATCGGCATCGATGTCCCCTGAGGGATCAGCGTCGATCCCTCAGGGCTCTGCATAGATCATCCGCCGCCGGTTGGGAACTCGACCGGCGGCGGATCGGCAAACATTTGTCAGGCGGCCTTGTCCCAGACCGGCGAGAGGCCTTCCGGGCTGACGATGCGGCCATCCGGGCGGGCGAGGCCGTGGATCGCCGCCATCTCGCCATCGCCGAGCGCGAAGTCGAAGATGTCGAAGTTTTCCTTCAGCCGCTCGATCGTCGCCGTCTTCGAAAGCGTGATCACGTCCTTCTGCTGCACCAGCCAGCGCAAGGTCACCTGTGCCGCAGTCTTGCCGTGGCGCGCGCCGATCTCCTTAAGAAGCGGATCGTTGGGGATCTTGCCGTTGGCCATGGCGTAGTAGGCGGTAATCGACATGCCATGCCTGCGGGCTGTGTCGAGCACCTTCGTCTGGTCGAGATAGGGATGGTACTCGACCTGGTTCGTAGCGATCGGAGCGTCGCTGAGCTTCACGGCCTCTTCCATCTGGGCGGTGTTGAAGTTGCTGATGCCGATATGGCGGACCTTGCCGGCCTTCTTCACCTCGTTCAGAGCGCCGATGCGCTCCGCCATCGGCACGTCGCTGCCACCCGGCCAATGCAGGAGAAGCAGATCGACGTGATCGGTCTTGAGCTTGGTCAAGCTCTCGTCGACGGAGGCGAGGAAGTCACGATGGGCATATTTGTCGACCCAGACCTTGGTGGTCAGGAAGATGTCGGCGCGCGCGACGCCCGATTTGTGGATGGCTTCGCCGACCTCGGCCTCGTTGCCGTAGATCTGGGCGGTATCGACATGGTGGAAGCCGAGCTTCAGCGCTTCCGGCAGCACGCGCAGCACGTCGGCACCGGGCATGCGGAAGGTGCCGAAGCCGAGCGCGGGAATGTTGGCGCCGTTGGAATTGACCGAATGCATGGAGGAACTCCTTGTTTTTTAAAGAACGCCCGGCCATCGGCCGGGCGCGAAAGAGGCGTGGATATAGGTGGGCCAGATGACCGCCTGGTCAAGCCGGCTGGGCGACGGTTTCTGCCTTGCGGTCGAGCGCGCCGCTCAGAAGCGTCAAAAGCAGCGCGCCGATCACCAGAACCGAACCGACCATCGGCGTCATGCCGAGACCGAGCGACGAGGCGACGATGACGCCGCCGAGCCAGGCGCCGATGGCAATACCGAGGTTGAAGGCGGCGATGTTGAGGGCCGAGGCGACGTCGACAGCGCCGGGGCGGTGCTGCTTGGCAAGTTGGACGACATAGAGCTGCAGGCCGGGTACGGTCGCGAAGGACAGGAAGCCGAGGCTTGCCAGCGTCATCAGCGTCAGGGCCTGGGAGGTGGCCGTGAAGGTGAAGAGCGCAAGCACGACGGCTTGCGCCAGGAACAGGCCGACCAGAGCCTTCACCGGATCGCGGTTGGCGATTTTGCCGCCGGCGATGTTGCCGATCGCGATCGCCACGCCGTAGAGCACCAGGATCAGGCTGACGGCGCCCGCGGAAAAGCCGGTGATTTCCTGCAGGATCGGCGCGAGGAAAGTGAAGGCGACGAAGGTGCCGCCATAGCCGAGCGCCGTCATGGCAAAGACGATCAGCAGCCGGCCGGAGCCGAGAACGCGGACCTGATCGATCAGCCGTGCCGGCGGCGCCTTGGTCAGCGTGTTCGGCAGCAGCGTTGCGATGGCCGCAAGCGCTATGACGCCAAGCCCGGTGACAGCCCAGAAGGTGGCGCGCCAGCCAAAAGTCTGGCCGATCCAGGTGCCGAGCGGCACGCCAGTGACGATCGCAACCGTCAGGCCCATGAACATCATGGCGATGGCCGAGGCGCGGCGATCCTCTGGCACGAGGTCGGCGGCAATGGTCGAGCCGACGGAGAAGAAGACGCCGTGGGCAAAAGCGGAAATGACGCGGGCGATCAAGAGGGGCTCGTAGCTCGGCGACAGCGCCGCCGCGGCATTGCCGACGATGAACAGCGCCATCAGGCCGACGAGCAGCGGTTTGCGCTCGATCCGGCCGGTCAGCGCAGTCAGGATCGGCGCGCCGAAGGTGACGCCGAGCGCGTAGACGCTGACGATGAGGCCGGCAAGCGGCAGGGTGATGTGGAGGTCGTCGGCAACTGTCGGCAACAGGCCGACGATGACGAATTCGGTGGTTCCGATCGCATAGGCCGCGATCGTCAAGGCAAAGAGCGCAATGGGCATGACAAGACCTTTTCCTGCTCGGTTGGGAGAAACCGGGCGCTTTGGCGTTGATGTGTTCGGGGGGAATATGAGGGTGGAGAGCTTGCGCGATAATCCGTATAATCGGATAAACGTCTATGAATTGAGTTCAAAGGTGGCTGATGGACAACCGTGCCGGTGAGATGGAGGTCTTTGTCGCCGTCTGCGAAACGCGCAGTTTCTCCGCGGCGGGCCGGCGGCTGAGGCTGTCGCCATCCGCCGTCAGCAAGCTGGTCACACGGATCGAGGATCGGCTGGGCACGCGCCTCTTGGTGCGCTCGACCCGCACCCTGCAATTGACGCCTGAGGGCGAAGTCTATCTGCAGCGCGCCCAGCGCATCCTGACCGAGATTGCCGAGACCGAGCAACTGGTGGCCGCCGGCGGCCGGCTTTCACCCCGCGGGCTTTTGCGCATCAACGCATCGGTCGGCTTCGGCGAGCGCTACATCCTGCCGCTCGCGCCGGCATTTCTTGAGCGCTATCCGGAAGTGCGCCTCGATCTGACCCTGACGGACAGCCTGATCGACGTGGTCGGCGAACGGGCCGACGTGGCGATCCGAACCGGCCCCTTGCGTGATTCCTCGCTGAAGGCGCGCAAGCTGATGGAGAGCCGGCCGGTGGTGATCGCCTCTCCGGCCTATCTCGCCAAACACGGTGTGCCGCAGACGCCGGCGGACCTGGAAAATCACAATTGCATTCGTTTCAACTTCCGCCGCAGCGTCGACGAGTGGGCCTTTCGCGTCCCCGGTCAGAGCTCTGTGGAGCTTCTGTCCGTCTTCGGAAACCTGCAGGTCTCGAGCGGTGCGATCGTCCAGCAACTCTGCCTCGCCGGTGTCGGCATCGGCCGGATCGGCCGTTTCCACGCAGAGCCGGATCTGGCGGCTGGCCGCCTGGTCGCGCTGCTGGAGGAGTACCGGCCCGACGAGATCGAGACGGTCTATGCCGTCTATGCCGGCCACGAACATCTGGCCGCCCGCATTCGCGCCTTTATCGACTTCCTGGCTGAGAGGATCTGAAGCCTAAGCCACGCGCGGGCTTGGAAAGCCGCAGTGTCTGATCGGACCTAGTCGGCCTTGACGGCGACAACGAAGAACCGGGGAAAGCGCAAAAGTACCCGGCCGTCGCTCATGGCCGGATAGGCGTCACGAATCCGGTCGGTATAGGCTGAGGCAAAGGCGTCGCGCCGCTCCGGCGGCAGCGCATCGAGATAGGGGCGTAGGCCCGTGCCCTTCACCCATTCGACGATCGCTTCGGCGTTCGCCAGCCGGTGATAGTAGATCGTGTGCCAAACCTCGACATGGGCGGCATGTTGCGACAGGCGCTCGACATAGACAGAGGGCGCCGGCAGCGGATTGCGGCGGATCGTCCGGCCTTCGAAGGCGTCAGTGAATTCAGCGCTGCGGGCTGTCTCTTCCATGAGCACATGGGTCGGTTGGTCGATATTGTCGGGCATCTGCACCGCAAGCGTGCCGCCGGGCGCAAGGGAAGCGGTCAGGCGTTCAAGAATGTCGAGGTGACCCGGTAACCACTGGAACACGGCATTGGCAAAGAACAGTGAGGCGCCTTTCGGCGGCACCCAGATGGCCAGATCGGCCTTTTCGAAGGTCAGGCCCGGCAGCCGCTTGGCAGCGGCGAGCAGCATGTTCTCATCGCTGTCGAGGCCGGAAAGCGAGGCATCTGGAAAGCGTTGCTGGATCAGTTCGGTCGAGTTGCCAGGTCCGCAGCCAAGGTCGAAGGCGGGGCCCGGCGGCAGCTCCGGAACCTGCGCCAGCAGGTCACGCGCCGGCCGCGTGCGCTCGTCTTCGAATTTCAGGTATTGCGACGCCGACCAAGCCATCGAGACAAATCCTCAAATACCGAATTGCAGACTTTCGAGCGAGGGCAGGATCAAAGCCGGCCCCTGGTCACGATATTCGTCGGGCATGTCGGCCCGGTTGATCCAGACCGTGCGGAATCCGAATTTCGTCGCGCCCGCAATGTCCCAGCGGTTCGACGACTGGAAGGAAACTGCATGCGGATAGAGCCGGTAGCGGGTGGTGACGAGATCGTAGACCGCCGGCGCCGCCTTGTAGGTCTTGACAGTATCGACCGAGAACACGTCGTCGATGACAATTTCGAGCGCCGCATTGCGCACGGCTGCCGCCAGCATATCGGGAGAACCATTGGAGAGAATTGCAAGCCGCGCCCCACGCTCCTTCAATCCCTTCAGGACGGCGGGAACTTCAGGATAGCAATCGAGCGTCCAGTAGGCATCGAGCAACGGCTTCCTCAGCTTGCGGTCGGCGGATGGAAACCGGGAAAAGGCGTAGTCTAGCGATTGCTCGGTCAGTTGCCAGAAGTCCTGATAGGCGCCCATCAACGAACGCACCCAGGAATATTCGAGCTGCTTGGCGCGCCAGAGTTCGGAGAAGGCCTGTCCGTCCGGGCCGATCTCGGCGGCATGGCGCCGAACCGCGGCATGCACGTCGAAAAGCGTGCCATAGGCATCGAATACATAGGCCGCGTGGGACATTCTTTCCTCCCGTCCATCGTCTCCGGCTGCGTGGCAAACAGGATCTTCGATCCCATCAAAGCGTGTCCGAAAACAAAGACTTACCGCATTGTACCGGTCGAGGTACGCTGCGAAATCCGTTCTTTTGCGCAATCATGTCAAAGATTTGTGCATCGCACAACGACATTGCGCCGTCAGCATCAGCCTTTGCCGGGTTTCCAGACTTTCGCGGGGAAGCGCAGGGCCTGTTTCGCAAGCCTGCCTTTCAGCCCGAGTGCCGCATCGCAAAGGCCGACCACATGTCGGTTTGGCTTCGCCTCCGGACGTAACGCATGCAGCGCTGCGGCTGCCTGCTCAGGCGGCATGTAGCGGGCAAGGATGCCAAGGCTGAGCGCCGTCGCGCGACCGATGCCGCGCAGACAGTGAACCAGCAGATGCGCGTCCGCAGGCAAACTGTCGATGAAATTGAAGGCCGCTTCGATTGCCTCGGGCTTGGCGGCGTCGGGCGCGTCGGGATCGGTGGCGTCGCCGAAATAGAGTTCCAGATGCCTTTCCGGCGGCAGCTCGATCATCGACAAAAGTCGGCTCGCCGGCGCCCGCATCGAGATCAGGTGCGTCGGTGCCCAGAGCGCCCGGTTGTGCCGGGCCTCCGTCTGCGAACTGATGATCATCCGGATGGGCCATCCGCTCGGATGGGCCGGATTGGCTTTGAGGACAGGGCTGTAGAGTTCTTCCCCGGTGGCAGCTGCCGCTAGCGCCATGACAGGACCTCGTCGTGATTCTTCGTGCGATGATTTTGCCCTGAAACCGGTTGTGACTTAAGGGCAAAATCGCATCCGCACGCAAAAGCAAATAGCCTTTGAAAGCGCAACTCTCAGAACCGGGTAATTACACTGATGCCGAGATCGGTGGCGCGGTCCATCGAGACGAGGGCAGGGACCGCCTCTTCGAGCGAGATTTCGCGCCCGATCAGCTGCTGCGGCTGCAGCTTGCCGCTGGCGATCATCGACAGCATGGCATCGTAGCGCCATGCCTGCATGCCGTGGCTGCCATAGATCTCGAGCTCGTGGCCGATCACCTGCGCCATGGGGATTTCGGGCGTCGCATGGTCGCCGAGCATCAGGCCCACCTGCACGTGGCGCCCGCGCCGTCGCAGGTTCTTGATGGAGTTGAAGCAGGTGACGGGATGGCCGAGTGCGTCGATCGAGACATGGGCGCCGCCGCCTGTGATTTCCTTCACCGCACCCGCAACATCGTCCGTGTCGCGGCCGTTGACCGTGGCAACCGCCCCGAGCGTCCTGGCGAAGGCGAGTTTTTCTTCGGAAATGTCGATCGCGATCGGGTGCGCGCCGAGCGCTGCGGCAATCATGATCGCCGACAGGCCGACGCCGCCGCAGCCGTGAACCGCCACCCACTCGCCGCCCTTGACCCGTGCCTGGTCGGCGACGGCGCGAAACGAGGTGGCGAAGCGGCAGCCGAGGCTTGCGGCGGTCTTGAAGTCCATGCTCTCCGGCAGGTGCACGAGGTTCTGGTCGGCGAAATCGAGTGCCACATATTCGGCGAAGGAGCCCCAATGGGTGAAGCCCGGCTGGAACTGCGCCTCGCAGACCTGCTGGTTGCCCGAACGGCATTCGCCGCAGCGGCCGCAGCCGGACACGAACGGCACCGTCACCCGGTCGCCCACCTTGTATCGCATCACGCCGCGTCCGGTGGCCGTCACGATGCCGGCAAGCTCATGGCCCGGCACATGTGGCAGGCGAATGTCGGCGTCGTGCCCCATCCATCCGTGCCAGTCGGAACGGCAGAGCCCCGTCGCCTCGACCTTGACGACCACGCCGTTCTCGGTCGGCGTCGGATCGGGAAGCGAGCGGATTTCGGGCGTCTTCTCGAAGGCGTCGTAGTACATGGCTTTCATCGGGGCAGGGCTCCTTGGCTGTCGACTGGCATTCTGACATGCGGCTCCCGACCGTTCCAGAATGGACGCCATGACATTTTTTGATGTACCCATTCACCCCCATGCTGCTTTTTCGAGCTATGGCGGAAGATACGGAAGACAAAACGTGAAGGAGACGCCGATGGCCGTCGATACATCCCCCCGATCAGTGACCTGGACTTATGTCGATGGCGAATGGCTGTCGGGCAATCCGCCGCTGATTGGCCCGACCTCCCATGCCATGTGGCTGGGTTCGACCGTGTTCGACGGGGCCCGCTTCTTCGACGGCATCGCGCCGGACCTCGACCTGCACTGCCAGCGCGTCAACCGCTCGGCGACGGCGCTCGGCCTGAAGCCGACCATGAAGCCGGAAGAGATCGAGGCGCTGACCTGGGAAGGCGCCAAGAAATTCGACGGCCAGACGGCGCTCTACGTCAAGCCGATGTACTGGGCCGAGCATGGCGCGGCTGGCGTCGTCGCCATCGATCCGGACTCGACGCGCTTTGCGCTTTGCTTGTTCGAGGCGCCGATGGGCAACGGCCACGGTGGCTCGTCGCTGACGCTCTCGCCGTTCCGCCGCCCGACGCTCGAATCCATGCCGACCGATGCCAAGGCCGGTTGCCTCTATCCCAACAATGCCCGCATTCTGACCGAGGCGCGCTCGCGCGGCTTCGACAATGCGCTGGTGCGCGACATGCTCGGCAATATTGCCGAAACCGGCTCTTCCAACGTCTTCCTGGTCAAGGATGGCGTCGTGTTCACGCCGGCTGCCAACCGTACCTTCCTTGCCGGCATCACCCGCTTCCGCGTCATGAAGCTGTTGCGCGAGGCCGGCCTCGAGGTTGTCGAGGCGACGCTGTCGATGGCCGATTTCGAAGCTGCCGACGAGATCTTCACCTCGGGCAACTATTCCAAAGTCCTGCCGGTCACCCGCCTTGACGACCGCGACCTGCAGGCGGGGCCGATCGCCGCCAAGGCCCGCGATCTCTACATGGATTGGGCGCATTCCAGCCAGGACGCCTGAGGAATGGCCGGCCTCCGCAACGAGGCCGGATTCAAGGATAAGCGATCGTCAGCGCTCGGCGTGGGCCACATTGCCCGGGCCCTGGTTGCGGGAGAGGGGTTTCGAGGCTGTGCAACAATGTCGTGCACGCTTCGGCCCCCGACTGAAAACGGCTCGGCATGCACCGTCGCCGATCCGCCCTCTTCGAAGGTGTCTGAGCTATTTGTCCGCTGGCGGTGCCACCACCGTGACCGTGTCACCTGCCAGCTCGCCGCCGATTTCCACCGTCTTCTTCTGTTTGTCGTAGACGCAAATCTGGGTCACCGCATTTTCAGCGCCCTTCGGTTTGCCGGAGACGAGCGCCAGACCGAAGCTTTCCGATCCGAACGGATCGACGACGACGACCGGCTTGTCGAGCGAAGGGCCGGCCGCAATGCATTTCTCCGAAACGTCCGCCCGGAATTCCTCCCAGGCATCGCTGGAGGATGCATGGGCGCCGGTCGCGACAAATCCGGTCGCGGCGACAAGGGCAAGGGTGAGGATCGAGCGATGCGGCATGTTCAGTCCTTGATCTCGAATGGTTGCAGTGCGCGCACGCTGCCCGCCAAACGTGGCGCCAATGTGCCCGGGACATCGGCGCTTTCAAAATGATCTTGAAAGTATATTCCGTGGGTTGAGGAAAATTTGGCATTGCATCGGTTGCCTCCATCACGGCCGGTGCCTATGTTCCCGCTCACAGATTTCTTTGACGAAATCCCATGCCAAGAGGAGATGCCCACATGGCTTTCGAATTGCCGAACCTTCCCTATGACTACGATGCGCTGGCGCCCTACATGTCGCGCGAAACGCTCGAGTACCACCACGACAAGCATCACCTCGCTTACGTGACCAACGGCAACAAGCTTGCCGAGGAAGCCGGTCTCGCCGACCTGTCGCTCGAGGAAGTCGTCAAGAAGTCCTATGGCACCAACCAGCCGCTGTTCAACAATGCCGGCCAGCACTACAACCACATCCACTTCTGGAAGTGGATGAAGAAGGGCGGCGGCGGCACCAGCCTGCCGGGCAAGCTCGACGCGGCCATCAAATCGGACCTCGGCGGCTACGACAAGTTCCGTGCCGATTTCATCGCAGCCGGCACCGGCCAGTTCGGTTCGGGCTGGGCATGGCTTTCGGTCAAGAACGGCAAGCTCGAAATCTCCAAGACCCCGAACGGCGAAAACCCGCTCGTTCACGGCGCTTCGCCGATCCTCGGTGTCGACGTCTGGGAGCACTCCTATTACATCGACTATCGCAACGCGCGTCCGAAGTACCTCGAAGCGTTCGTCGACAGCCTGATCAACTGGGATTACGTGCTGGAAATGTACGAAGCGGCTTCCAAGTAAGCCTCTCCACCATTCGATTTCGGGACCCGGCGCTTGCGCCGGGTCTTTTCGTTTGATCCGGTCGTGACGTGGGCGGCTCCGTCACCAAAGTGTCATCGCACGGCGCTAGGGAGGGGCGTCATGCACGCAGTCACACAACCTCTCCTCCGCTTCGGCGTCATCGCCGACCCGCAATACGCCGCCGTGGAACCGAACCTCGTCCTCGGCCGCTATTATGCCAACAGCCTGACGAAGCTCGCCGAAGCGATCGAGACCTTCAATGCGGAAGACCTCGCCTTCGTGGTGACGCTCGGCGATATCATCGATCGCGACTGGCAGAGCTTCGATGCCATCCTGCCGCTCTACGACAGGCTTCGTCATCCCAGGCACTTCCTGCTCGGCAATCACGATTTCCGCGTCGAACCGGAGCGGCTCGACGACGTCTTCGCCCGGGTCGGCATGCCTGGCCCCTATCAGACATTTGCGGCGGCCGGCTTCCGGTTCGTGCTGCTCGATGGCAATGAGGTCAGCCTCTTCGCCCCGCCACCGGGCGATCCGCGTCTTGCCGTCGCCGAGAGGTGGATCGAGACGTTGAAATCGCAAGGGGCCGATAACGCCCAGCCCTGGAATGCAGCACTTGGCGATGAGCAATTCGCCTGGCTGGAAGCGGAATTGCGCAAGGCGGAAGCTGCCGGCGAGCAGGTCGTCGTGATGGGCCACTATCCTGTCTATCCGCCCAATGCCCACAACATGTGGGACAGCGAACGCATCGTCGACCTTTTCTGCCGCTTCGAAACCGTCGCCGCCTATTTCTGCGGCCACAACCACGACGGCAACTACGGCATCGTCGACGGCACCCATTTCGTCAACATCAAGGGCATGGTCGAAACTCCGGATACGACGGCCTATGCGATCGTCGAGATCCATGCGGACCGATTGGAAATCCGCGGCTATGGCCGCGAAACGGATCGGACGTTGGGATTGACCACCGTCAGGCCCCGCCTGGCTGCGTCCGCCAGCCGCTGATCCAGAGATCCCGCAGGCCTTCGCCTTCGCCCGGGAAAAAGTCGTCGGTCGCTTCACAATGTTCGACCCGATCGGCGCGGAAATTGCGGATGGCCTGGCGCAGCTCGCACCAGGCGACGATATTGGCGGTCTCCGAATAATAGATCAGCGCGATCGGCCGGATCGTGCGTTCGGTGGCGCGGCCAAGTTCGTCGCGATAGTCGACGCCAAGCTTGCGCTCATCCCGGATCGCCCGGCGCACCAGCGCCAGATCGATGCCGGCGGGCGAGGGCGCCACCGTTCCCCACGCATGCAGCGCTTGGCTGCGAAAGGCGAGCCTGAGAGGCTCGGGCACAGCACCTGTGATCTTCTGGTTGACGCGGCCGGCAGCCGCCTTCAGTTCTTCGTCACCGGTGCGCGCCAGCAGCGCCAGCGCCAGCACGATCGCCTCGGTTTCCTCGATCGAGAACATCAGCGGCGGCAGGTCGAAGCCGGGGCGCAGGATGTAGCCGATGCCGCGCCCGCCTTCGATCGGCACCCGCATGGCCTGAAGTGCTGCGATATCGCGGTAGATCGAGCGCGGCGTCACCTCCAGCGTCTCGGCCATGTCAGCGGCCGTCACCGGCTTTCGGGCCAGCCTCAGGATCTGGATGATCTCGAACAGGCGTGACGCCTTGCGCATCGAAGAAACTCCGCCATTTCAAAACGCTCCTGACAAGACCCTGTCAGTTGGCGACGGTTATAACAGCTGGCAACGGATTGAAAAATAAGCAATCCGCTTAGGCAACGATCGAACGGACCTCGGACAACTGACATGAGCTACACGGAAAATCTCTGGCTTTTCTTCACCCTTCTTTTCGGCATCATCATCGTGCCGGGCATGGATATGATCTTCGTTCTGGCGAACTCGCTGACCGGCGGCCGAGCCTCCGGCCTGTCGGCGACGGCAGGCATCATGGCCGGCGGCGTGCTGCACACGCTTTATGCCGCGCTCGGGGTCAGTGTCATCCTTCATCTGGTGCCGCAACTCTTCAATGTTCTGCTGGTCGGCGGCGCCACATACATCGCCTGGATCGGGTATTCCCTTATCCGCAGTTCCATCACCATCGGCGGTATCGACGCCACCGGACGGCTGTCGCGCTGGGCGAGTTTTCGCCAGGGGGCTCTCACCAGCCTGATGAATCCAAAGGCCTATCTCTTCATGCTGGCCGTTTATCCGCAGTTTCTCAAACCCCAATTCGGGCCGATATGGTCGCAGGCCGCTGTCATGGCGGTGATGATCGCCGTGACCCAGCTTGCCGTCTACGGCGGTTTGGCGCTGGCCGCCGGCCGCGGCCGCGATTTCCTCGTCGGAAGCCCCGGTGCCACCGTCCTGATCGGCCGAGTGGCCGGCATCATCCTCGTATTGGTAGCTGCACTCACGGTCTGGCAGGGCTGGGCAGGGAGCTGATCGGGCGGCAAGTATAAACATGATTATTGTATTCATGTTATAAGAAGGGAACGGACGAGGCGATTGTCAATCGCCGCGTCCGTTTCAAATTATGCTGCTGCGACAAGGACATCAAAAAAATGTTACTTCCGTCGAATAGCTAAAATGCCATCATGCCGGCGCATTCAACACGAAGGCCGCAAAAGCGGATTCGACTGACCGGGAGATCACGATGAAGATACGCGCCCTTATGCTTGCCGCTGCCCTTGCAGGTCTCGGCGTTACCGCCGTCACTGCGGCCGATGAGCCGCAAGAGGTCCGTCAGCAACTGATGAAGAAGGTCGGCGCCGCGACGGGCGCGCTGGCGGGCATCGCCAAGGGCGAAAAGCCTTATGACGCCGAAATCGTGAAGGCATCGCTGACGACCATCTCCGAGACGGTCAAGGTATTCCCGGACCATTTCCCCGCCGGCTCGGAAACCGGCATGGAGACGGAAGCAAGCCCGAAGATCTGGGAAAACATGGATGATTTCAAAGCCAAGGCCGCCAAGCTTGGTTCTGACACGGATGCCGTGCTCGCCCAGCTTCCGGCTGACCAGGCCGGCGTCGGCGCTGCCATGGGCATTCTTGGCAAGGACTGCGGCAGCTGTCACGAGATCTATCGTGTGAAGAAGAACTGACAACGGGTCTTCAGGGAGAACTGATGATGATGCGCCGGCTCTCGCCGGCGCACTGAGACTATTGTCGTGACGTCCGGGACGCCACGACAGGTCGCGGTTTACCGCGTTATTTGGAGTGTGAGCGAAGCTCACGGATGAGGGTTGTGCAGTTGAAAAGGCAGTTTGATGGGCCGACGAATTAGAAAGCTTGTCTCAGGGATCGTGTTTCTGGGCCTCGTCGGCGGTGCGGCTTTCTGGTGGTTGACGAAGCCGGCGCCCTGGCCAGCGGATCATTGGGAGGCTTTGGGTGACCCGGATCTCACCAACGGCGAGCAGATCTTCTGGGCTGGCGGCTGCGTCAGCTGTCATGCAAAGCCGGGCAGTGAGGGTGATGCACGGCTCGTTCTTGCCGGTGGCGCGCCGCTGAAGAGCCCATTTGGCACTTTTCACGCGCCCAACATCTCGCCGGATGAAACGGCCGGGATCGGCTCATGGACGCTTGCCGAATTCGGCAATGCGATGACGCGCGGTGTCGGGAGAAACGGCGAACACCTCTATCCGTCTTTCCCCTACGCCTCCTATGCGCGGATGACGCCGAAGGACATCAATGACCTCTGGGGCTACCTGAAGACGCTGCCGAAGGCGAGCGATGTTGCCCCTGGCCACGAGTTGCCGTTCCCCTACAATATACGGCTGGCGCTCGGCGGCTGGAAGCTGCTGTTCCTTACCGACACGCCGCGCGTCGCCATCGATGACGCTGATCCGAAGCTGGCGCGCGGCCAGTATCTGGTCGAAGGGCCGGGCCACTGCGGCGAGTGCCATACGCCGCGAAACGCCCTTGGCGGCCTGGAGCCGGCGCAGTGGCTGGCCGGCGCGCCGAACCCGGAAGGCGAGGGACGCATCCCCAACATCACGCCCGGTTCGAAGAGCATCGGCGGCTGGAGCGTCTCCGACATCGCCTCTTATCTTGAAACTGGCTTCACGCCGGAATTCGATTCCGTCGGTGGCACCATGGTTGAAGTTCAGAAAAACATGGCGAAGCTGACCGCTGCCGATCGGGAGGCGATCGCCGCCTACCTCAAGGCCATTCCTGCCCTTTGAAGGGCAGGGAGGACCCGCTTGATTCCGGGTCGCCGGCGCGCTCTAACTCTTCCCGGAAAGAGGAGGAGATCGACGATGCGTACCCATGAGACCTTGCCCTACGACCAATGGATCGAGCGCAGCCCGGAGGAGATGGCGGAGCGGGCGGAGCAGTTCTACGAGGACGTCAATCGTCGTCGCACCACGCGCTACTTCAGCGAACGGCCGGTGCCGCGCGGCGTGATCGAGACCTGTCTTTTGGCGGCCGGCACAGCCCCGAGCGGCGCGAACCACCAGCCCTGGCACTTTGCCGTCATCGAGAGCGCCGAGATCAAGGCGAAGGTACGCGAAGCGGCCGAAGAGGAGGAGCGCGTCTTTTACCAGCAGAAGGCGCCACAGGAGTGGCTCGATGCGCTGGCACCGCTCGGCACTGACGAGGAAAAGCCATTCTTGGAGACGGCACCCTATCTCATTACCATCTTCTCGCAGAAACGCGGCGGTCCCAATCCGGGCGACATGAAGAAGAACTACTACATCAACGAGAGCGTCGGCATCGCCACCGGCATCCTGATCACCGCTCTGCACCACGCCGGCCTCGCGACATTGACCCACACGCCTGCTCCGATGAATTTCCTCAACGACATCTGCGGGAGGCCGGACAGCGAAAAGCCGTTCCTGATCCTGGTGGTCGGTTATCCCGCACCCGATGCGACCGTGCCCGTCGCAGGCAAGGTGAAGAAGCCTCTCGATCAGATTTCGACCTGGCTGTGACGGCCGGGTCGCTCAAGCGGCCGTAGTGACGGCCGCATGCTCGCGGCCATAGAGTGCCGCATAGCCGTCGAAGTCGGGCGTGCCGAGGCCAACTGCGCGAAAGATCTCGACTGCAAAGGTGACCGGTGCGGTGCCGGCCGCCGTGACGACGCGCGCGCTGCTGCATGCTTGCGGTTGATCGCGATAATGGCCCTGGCCGTGATAGCCGCGGAGCGAGACAAGACTGTCCGCGCCGTTCCCAGTGTGGTCAGTGGCGTCGAGAATCCCGCTCGAGGCCAGCGCATCGACACCGCCGCAGATTGCCGCAACCAACCGTCTTTCCCGATGAAACGAACGGATCGTTCCACCGAGATCGGGGGCATCGGCGGTACCCCAGATCGCGCCGCCGCAGATGACCAGGCCGTCGAAGCCCGCGGGGTCGAGTGCGTCGATCGACAGATGGGCGGAGACATCGAGGCCACCCATCGACGTCACCGGCGCGCCATCAGGGGTGACGACCTCGATATCGACACCGAGATGCGCGCGCGCCGTCGCCATCAACAGCGCGCATTCCCAATCCGCAAAGCCTTCGTGAAGCACGATTGCAAGCCGCATGGTCTGGTCCTCAGCCAAGCTTCTGCATATAGCGCATGCCCGTCACCGGACGAGGGACGAAACGCTCGGATTCGTAGAAATGATGTGCCTTGAAATTGCCGGTCGCCGCACTGACCGAGAGGTAGTCGCAACCGGCCATCTTGGCCTGCTCGCGGGCCTTGGCGACGAGGTGGCGGCCGATGCCGGTGCCGCGATTGTCGGAGCGCACGAAGAGATGATGCAGCTCCATGCCGCGCGCGCCTTCCGCAGCCCGGTATACCGGCACGAGGATGGCATAGCCGATCAGCCGGTTGCCGGCTTCGGCAACAAGCGCCGTGATCCAGGGGCTGCGGCCGAAGAGATCGCGCTCGAGCTGCTCCGGCGTGATCGGCGCCGCGTCGCCATGATGGGCGGCGAGCTCGGCGATCATTTCGCGCAGTTCGGGCAGGTCGCGCTGCTTGGCGCAACGGATCGTCACCATCGGCGGGCGCGTCGATGGCAGCGGATGAAGGGAGGGGATGGCGGTCTGTAACAATGTCGGCTCCTCATGGTTCTGTCGCCATCAGGTGCCGTGAAAAACAAAAGCCGCCTGATGGCGGCCTTGTTGAATATGATCAGCAGGCCGCTCCTATGGGAACAGCCAAAAATACACGCGGCAGATGGGTGCGTTCTTGATCATGTGCGTAGATTGTCCGTTTCTGAACGTTTGTCAACGGGGATTTTTGCATCTGGTTGGGGATAGGCGAGGAGGCCGATGTTCGAAGTCGCCCTCAATCGGCTCTTCCTTATCGAAGTTCAATGGTCGGTCCCGCACATCGAATGATCGGCAAGCGCGCGAATGACATAGCAGTCGCCGATCGTGTGGTCGCCGTTGCAGGCGACGATGCGTTCGAGTTCGCGCTCCAGCTTCTGCAACTGAGCGATCTTCTCTCGCACGGTGATCAGATGTTCCTTGGCGATGCGGTCGGCTTCGCCGCAGGGGCGCTCCGGGTGCTGGCTTAATGCCAGCAGATCGCGGATCGATTCGATCGACAGTCCGAGATCGCGGGCATGGCGGATGAAGGCAAGGCGTTCGAGTTCGCGCTTCTCGTAGCGCCGCTGGTTGCCTTCCGAGCGTTCCGGCGCTGCAATCAGACCCATCTGCTCGTAGTAGCGGATTGTCGGGATTTTTACGCCCGTGCGACGGGAAAGATCGCCGATCGAATACATGCCGATGCTCCAAATCTATAGCTTCTGGAGCATTAGATAATCGCTTTCCGGAAATGGTCAATGTAGGCCCGGGAGGAAAGGCCCGGTCGGGCCTTTCCGTTGGCAATCCGGGCTACCGCGCGAGAAAGGAAAGCAGCGTCTCGTCGAAGAGATCGCTTTCCTCCAGTTGCGGTGTGTGGCCACTTTTCTCGAACATGCGGACGGTCAGATCTGCAAAATCCCCGCGATAGGCATCCCAGGCTTCGGCAGGCGCAACGAGATAGTCGGATTGCCCGAGTGCAAGGAGCACCGGCATCGCAAGCCGGTCGAGCCCGGTGCGGATATCGATGTCGCGAAACACCTCGCCCCAGAGATGGTCGAAGACGGGATTGTTGACGGTGACATCACGCCATAGCGGGGCCGCGTCGAAGGCAGGCACGAACCAGCTCTTGGCGCCGAGCCGGACCAGCAGCGACTTGAACCGCTCCTCGGGTCGGGCGGCGATATCGGCGCCAAGCTCGGCCATCTCGCGCCCGAAGATCGCCTTGCGCTCTGGCGCCACGAGCTCTTCCCATCGTCGATCCGCGAACGCCATGTGCTCGGCGGAATGACTGGGTCCGGTGCCGACCATGACCACATGGCTGACATGCTGCGGATGGCGTTTGGCATATTCGAGCGCCATATAACCATGACCGGAGTGGCCGAGGATGGCGAAGCGATCGAGGCCTAGGTGCTGGCGCAGGCGCTCGATATCACCGAGCACCGTCTCGAAGTCGATATCATCGCGCGAATAGGCCGCATGTACCGGCGCAAAGCCGCGGTGATCGATGAAATGGAGCTTCATCCGCCGGCGCAGATGCTGCGAGAATGTCCGGGGATAGTAGACGGCGCTGCCGACAATGAGCAGCGGCGTGCCGCTGCCCTCGACGCGATAGCCGAGCTCGAAGGGACCGGCGCGCAGACTACCGGTTCCTGGTAAGGGTGAATGGGTCGTCGTCATGGATAGGATCCTGCAAACGGCCGGAGAACGATGGTTCAAGAGTTGGCGTCCTCATCGGCCTAAAAAGAGCGTCCACGCCAAGCGGAGCCGCAAAGCGACCTTGGCGTCGGTGTATCTTTCTTGCCGGTGAGCGTCGCTAACGGATCAGGCGCACGGATCATTTTCCCTGTTTGCTGCGGTTTCATACCATCTCGTCCGGCGCAACTGCAACCGTCGAAACGGGTCGCTCGGGACGTCTGCTCATTCTGAAAGGGGTGGCACAAGGACGCCACAATCGGCGCCTAGCGATCTGCGCAGCATTCGATTCGGCTTGATTTCGGCTCGAATGCCTCTTTTGCAACAGTCAGTTAGAGTGTCGTCATGTATGCGCGCCGCTCGACGGAGGAACACGTGTCGCTGCTCATCAATCGCCGTCAACTGCTCGTCGGCTCGGCGCTTCTGTGCCCCACAATCGCCTTTGGCTCGATGGGAAAAGCCGCCCCTTCTGTCGGCGCGGATGTCGATGCACGACTGGCCGAGCTCGAAAAGCGTACCGGTGGTCGGCTCGGCGTTTCCGTCCTCGACATGGAAACCAACATCTCCTTCGGCTGCCGCGAGGATGAGCGTTTCGCCATGTGCTCGAGCTTCAAGACGCTTGCCGCCGGCTTCATTCTGGCCCGCGCGGATCAGGGCGCCGAAAAGCTCGATCGCCGTATCGTCGTTGCGCAGAAGGACATCATCGCCCATTCGCCGGTGACCGGGAAACATGTCGGCGGCGAGGGCATGACAATTGCAGAGCTCTGCGCTGCGACGATGACGACAAGCGACAACGCTGCGGCGAACCTCTTGCTCGAAAGCTTCGGCGGTCCTGCGGCGCTGACGGCCTGGTTGCGCACGATCGGCGACGAGACCACCCGTCTTGATCGCAACGAACCGACACTGAACGAAGCAAAGAAGGGCGACCCACGCGACACGACGACGCCGGCGGCAATGCTGGAGACACTCGGCAATCTCGCCTTCGGCCCGGCACTCGCTGAACAGTCGCGCAAGCTTCTGATCGAATGGATGGTTGCCAACACCACCGGCGATGACCGCATTCGTGCCGGGCTGCCGAAGGGATGGGTTGTCGGCGACAAGACGGGAACGAATGCCACGGGCTCGGCGTCCGACATCGCGATCGTCTGGCCTAAGGGCAGGGGGCCGCTGGTGATCGCCGTTTATATCGCCGAGGCGACGGCGCCGCTTGCCGAGTTGAACACCGTCTTTGCCGATGTCGGCCGGTTGGCGGCGGAGATGGTTTAGCCGGAGGTCGCCAGGTCGGCATTGGCCGCAGCGGTCTCCGCCGCGCGTCACTTCTTCAGCCGGATGACCTGGTCATCGACGCCGATGACGCTCTTGCGGTGGGTGATGGCGATCACCGTCACCTGGCCGCAGACTTCGCAGATATGCGCCATGATATCGCGCTCGGTTGCCTCGTCGAGCGCCGAACTGGCTTCGTCGAGAAACAGGAATTCGGGATCGTCGTAGAGGGCGATGGCGATACGCTGACGCTCGCTGCCCGAAAGCTTGAGGCCACGTTCGCCGACCGACGTGTCGACGCCGCGGGCAAAGCCTAGATGAAGTCGAGGATGGCCGCCTTGCGGGCAGCCGCGACAAGGTGGTCATGGTCTTGCGGCCGGCCGAGCGCAATGTTGATGGCAAGGCTTTCGTTGAGCATCACGATGTCCTGCGGCACAACGCCGACCTTTGCGAACCAGTCGGCGCGAGAAATGTCCGTGAGATCTTGGCCGTCCATATAGATCCGACCCTTGGTTGGCTCGATCGATTTCGGCACCAGCTTGAACGCCGTCGACTTTCCAGCGCCGGTCGGGCCGACCAAATAGGTGACGCGCCCGCGTTCCGCCGGGTGCGCCGATTCAAGGAAAAGTTGAGAGTTGTTGGCGGGCTTATTTCAGGCTGCAGGGCTTCCGTCGGCGATATCGGATGCGGTATCATCGCGCTGCTGGTCGATGCCCATCGCGCGCTCGACCGCTTTGCGTATTTCTTCTTCGATCGCTTCGCGCTGTGTCGCGTCCATCGCCTTGAGTTCGTCTTCGGTGATGCCGTGCGCTTCGAGGATCTGGGCGCGAATCTGCTCCGCGAAGCTCATCTTGGCGCGTTTCAGGAACTCGTCGCCGACAGTATCGCCCTGTTCGCCGGTTCCGATTGAAGGCTTGGCTTCCTCTTCCCGGGTCGCGCTGATCCAGAAGGCGTTCGACAGCGAGGCTGAGGTGGATGCCGGCGCAACGGTCGGCGACAGCCGCGGTCGCGCATCGGTGTTGCCATTTTCCTCGAGTGGTGCGACCGGTCCCGATTGGGCGCGGCGCTGCGAGAAGTAGTAGTTCGAGATGCTGTTGTCGATCTTCATGGGAATCCCCCGGAATCTTCTGTCCGGGGGAAGCTGCTTTCGGTGGCTTGTGTGGGGCTTGCCGATACAACCCAATAGCGAGAATTAGGGGTGTCTTCTCGCGCTTTAGGGCAGGGTATAGGCGATGACGTAGTCTCCCGGCTTGGTGCCAACCGAGCCGTGGCCACCGGCGACGATCAGCACATATTGTTTGTCACCGACCGTATAGCTCATCGGCGTCGACTGACCGCCGGCCGGAAGGCGTGCTTCCCAGAGTTGCTTGCCCGTCGTCAGGTCATAGGCGCGCAGATAGTCGTCCACCGCCGCTCCGAGGAAGGCGACACCGCCCTTGGTGATCATCGGTCCGCCGATGCCGGGAACGCCGACCTTGAAGGGCAGCGGCAGCGGCGTCATGTCCTCGACGGTGCCGTTCTTGTGCTTGTAGGCGATCTTGCCCGTCCTGAGATCGGCGCCCGCGACGTAACCCCATGGCGGCGCCTGGCAGGGGATGCCAAGCGGGCCCAGGAACGGACCCATGAAGACGCCATAGGGCGCGCCGTCGTTGCGGTTGAGGCCCTGCTCGGAACCCTTTTCATCCTGGCCTTTCGGCGGGATCTGGTCGCGCGGAACGAGACGCGAAGTGAAGGCGAGGTAGGTCGGCATGCCGAACATCACTTGCCGTTCCGGGTCGACTGCGACCGAGCCCCAGTTGAACGTGCCGAAATTGCCGGGATAGACCAGCGTTCCCTCCAACGACGGCGGCGTGTAGCGACCTTCGTATTTCAGCGAGCGGAACGAGATGCGGCAGGCGAGCTGGTCGAACATGGTCACGCCCCACATGTTCCGCTCCTGCAGCGGTGCTGGCATGAAGGTGAGGCCTGAGACCGGCTGGGTCGGCGCGGTGAAATCCTCCGGGATAGCACCCGCAGGTGCTGCGACTTCCTCGACCGGAATGATCGGCTCGCCGCTCCTGCGATCGAGCACGTAGATATCGCCCTGTTTCGTCGCTCCGACGAGCGCCGGCACGACCGTGCCGTCCTCCTTGGTGATGTCGAGCAGTGCCGGTTGCGCTGGCACGTCCATGTCCCAGAGGTCGTGGTGTACGGTCTGGCGCACCCAGCGCACCGCGCCGGACGTGATGTCGAGCGCGACGATCGAGGAGGAGTATTTCTCGACGTGTTCGCTGCGCCCCATGCCGAGCTGATCCGGCACCTGGTTGCCCATGGGGATGTAGACAAGACCGAGGCCCTCGTCGTAGCTGAATACCGACCAACTGTTGGGCGAGTTGGTGCTGTAGGTCTGCCCCTCAGGCAGCGGCGTCGTCACGTCAGGGTTGCCGCTGTCCCAGTTCCAGAGGAGGGCGCCGGTGTTGATGTCGAACGCGCGGATGACGCCGGATTGTTCCTGGGTGGAATAGTTGTCGTTGACGGCGCCACCGATGATCAATTTGCCGGCGACGGCGACCGGCGGCGAGGTCGAGTAGTAATAGCCGGCCGGATTGTACTTCATGCCCTTTTCGAGCTGCAGCACGCCGTTGTCGGCAAAGCTGGTGCATACGGCCCCCGTCGCCGCATCGAGCGCGATCAGTCGCGCGTCCGATGTCGGCAGATAGACCCGTTCGGCGCAGACGCTGCCGGCGGTCGCCGCCGGATCGGCCCAGTAGGTGACACCGCGGCAGGTCTGGTGCTGGCGGTCCGGGTTCATGCCGGAGTTGCTGTCATACTTCCACTTTTCCTCGCCGGTTGCCGCATCGAGCGCGATCGCCCAGTTGTGCGGCGTGCAGGCATAAAGCGTGTCCTTCACCTTGATCGGCGTCACCTGATAGGTGGTCTCGCCCACGTCCTCCGGACGTTTGACGTCCCCCGTCTGATATTGCCAGGCAAGCTTGAGGCTTGCGACGTTCTCGGGAGTGATCTGATCGAGCGGCGCGTAGCGCTGGCCGAAGGGCGTGCGCCCGTATTGATGCCATTCGCCTGATGGTACGTTGCCGCCAAGCGGCGGATTGGCCGTGACCACGTCGCTCGGCAGGTCGCCGCGGATATCGTGCGGGTCCTGGGTCATCGAATAACCGGCAATGCCGATCGAAACGATGACGGCGAGCGCCAGCGGCCAGGCACCGGCGGCATACCGTTCGCCTGTCGGGCTCTCGAAACCGAGCGGACGCCGGATTGCCGGCAGCATCAGCCACAGGCCGAGAAGCACGATGATGCCGCCACGGGGCCCGAGCTGCCACCAGTCGAAGCCGACTTCCCAGACGGCCCAGGCGAGCGAACCGAGGATGACGAGCGCATAGAGCCAGATCGCTGCGGCGTTGCGCTTGAAGAGAAGAATGGCCGTCAGCAGGAAGCCGATACCGGCGATGAGATAATAGGGACTGCCGCCAAGCATCAGGAGCTCGATTCCGCCGCCGCCGAGCGCAAGACCGATAAGGGCGAAAACGATGGCAGTCAGAATAAGCATGGTGGGAACTCCCGAATTGAAGAACGGCGCCGCTGCACGGCTTTTTCATTTTGGCGGCCCGGACGAACGGCCACGCGGGAAAAATCGATTTCGGGGTCGGCGGTCGCGAGGAAGGCCGCGGCCGTCAGATCGGGCTTGGGCCAGTCTCGTGACTGCCCGCCCCCTAGCACCTAACGCGCCGGCCGTGCCTTTCAATAGCCACAATTTCGCAGCGCAAAAATTTAAGGTGTCCGCAATGAAGTTGCGCGCCGGGCAGCTGAGCGAAGCTTCGCCGCTTCAGCCGTTGCGCGGCAGGCAACGGTTTGCCCGCAGCGAGACGATTGAGGGAAGGGTCGGTGAGGGCTGTCTAGGCGAGCCGAAGGCGTAGCGGTTTGGTGTTTTTCCGGCGCAAAATGCCCTTGGCCTCGAGGTCGAGCTGGACCGCCTTCAGCCACCAGCCAGCCTTCTCGCCGCCTGGAAAGAGATTGTCCGGCAGCAACGGTAGGAGCTTCTGTTTTGCTTGTGCAACCGTAAGGGGCGTCTGCTCACGGGACAGGGCGGTGAGGAGCGCGTCCTTCATGGCATCATACTTGACCTTGTCGACGCGGGTGATGTGTCCGGGCGAAACGATGTTCTGAATCTCGATCTTTTCACGTTCCGTGGCCATCAAGCGCTCCCTTCACATAGTCGATGTCAGGGGACCGAAACGCCATTGCGGCCCAGGCACCGATGAGCTTCAGCATGAACTTTCCGGAATGCCCGGCGTAGCTGGGCAGGCCGTCCGTGATGGCGACGCCCGCCCGGCGATCCCGCGTCATCACCCGCATCTGTAAAGGCGGTCGGTCCTGCTGGTCGAGGCGCTGCCGGTAGAGCGTCAGCCAATGGCCACCGGTAAACTCGAGGAACATCGGTGTATTGCAGCAGGTGGCGATAACGCGCCTGGTCTTGGAGGTCGGCGTCAACCGATGTTCGCACAGCCGATCGGCGCCGCATACGCAGTCGATCCGGTCCTTGCGGAACAGAACGAAGTCCGTGGAGCCGTCGCCGTTGAGCACCGGCGCTGCGCCTGGAAGCGCCTCGAACAATTCGCCTGCTTTGCGGCAGCTTTCGCAATAACAGGCGGTTGCGACGATCGGCCTGCCGGTGGCGCGCATGTGCACCTGGCCGCAGCTGCAGCGCGCATTCAAAGTCCTGCTTTCGCTCCTACGCACCTGCAATCTCCGCCTTCAAACTCAAATCAAACTGTACCGTCCAGTTTGATTTGTCAATGCGGTCGTGCTAACCGGGATCGTGGACGCACATGAAAGGGTGGTGGTTGAGAATGACGAACCCCGTCGAGATGCGGATGACGAAAAAGCGCCAGTCCATCCTGGCCGCCGCCGCCGAGCTCTTCCTCCAGCGCGGTTTTCTTGCGACGAACATGGACGAGGTTGCGGCGATGGCCGGCGTGTCGAAGCAGACCGTCTATGCCCATTTCGGAACGAAGGAAGCGCTGTTCCTCGATATCGTCACCGGCATGACGGGTTTGGCCGGCGATGAACTGGAAGAGCAGGTCGCTGATCCCGTCGATGGGCGCCCGATCATGGATTTTCTGAAGGATTTCGCCGAGCAGCAGCTGGCGATCGTCATGACGCCGCGGCTGATGCAGTTGCGACGCCTGGTGATCGGTGAGGCCGAACGCTTTCCGGAACTGGGAAAAAGACTGCACGCGAAAGGGCCGGGTCGGTCGATCGACAGGCTCACGAAAGCCCTTGCCCACTACCGCGAGAGCGGCGATGTCGAGGCGGATGACCTGCGTGCCGCCGCGTCCTTCTTCAATTGGTTGGTCATGGGCGAGCCCGTGAACGACGCCATGCTGCTCGGTGACCGGGCCATTCCTGATGCCGATGCTCTCCACTCGCACGCAAAGGAAAGCGTGCGGATATTCCTCTCGGCCTATGGCCGGAAGTCATAGCCAACGACCATGGCAGGCAAGCGCTGCGCACTTGTCGACTTGTTCTCAGGTGCCGCAGAAGGTTTGTCGCACTTCCTCATCCGGCTGCGGCGGATCAGCATAGGACATAAAACGTGGCTGGTCTTCGTAGGGCTTTGACGTCACGTCGACGAGCGCTTCGAAGAGGGAGAAGTCGGCATCCTCCGTCGCAGCAACAATCGCCTGTTCGATCCGGTGATTGCGCGGGATGTAGGCCGGGTTGACCGCCCTCATTGCAACGGTGCGCTCGTTCGTGGTTCCCGGCTCCCGTTCAAGACGCTTTCGCCAGTCGGCGAGCCAGGACGTAACGGCGGTGGGTTCGGCAAACAGGGAGATCAGGGCCGTATCCGCACCTGGGCTGACCGCACACTCGCAAAGCCTGCGGAAAGCAAGGGTGAAATCGGCATCCGCCTGATGCATGGCGGTCAGCAGGCCCTGCACGAGGTCAAGATCGCCTTCCTCTTCACCGGCAAGCCCGATTTTGCGGCGCATGCCTTGGAGCCAATGCCGCTGGAAGATCGCGCCATATTCGCCAAGAGCGTCGTTGGCGAGGTCGACCGCTGTCGCGGCCACCGGGTCGAAGAGTGGCACCAGCGTCTCGGCAAGCCTCGTCAGGTTCCACTGGCCGATCGCCGGCTGGCTGGCATAGGCGTAGCGCCCGAACTGATCGATCGACGAAAACACTTTCTTCGGGTCATAGGCATCCATGAAGGCGCAAGGGCCGAAGTCGATGGTTTCGCCCGAGATCGCCATGTTGTCGGTGTTCATCACGCCGTGGATGAAACCGACATGCAGCCAGCGGGCAATCAGCGCCGCCTGCCGCGCCACCACAGCCTTGAAGAAGGCGAGATAGGGGCGCTCGTCATTCTTGACGTCCGGGTAGTGGCGGTCGATCGCGTAGTCGGCCAGCGCCTGCACCGAAGCCATGTCACCGCGCGCGGCAAAAAACTGGAAGGTGCCGACCCGGATATGGCTCGCAGCAACACGAGTAAAGACGGCGCCGGGCAGGATCCGCTCGCGATAAACAGGTTGGCCGGTCACGACAGCCGCAAGCGCCCGCGTCGCCGGGATGCCGAGCGCGAACATCGCTTCGCTGACGATGTATTCGCGCAGCACCGGGCCAAGTGCCGCCCGACCATCGCCGCGGCGCGAAAAGGGCGTCTGTCCCGGTCCCTTCAACTGGATATCGCGCCTTTGCCCGCTCCGATCGATGACTTCGCCGAGAAGGATCGCGCGGCCGTCGCCCAGCTGCGGCACGAAGGTGCCGAACTGATGGCCGGCATAGGCCATGGCAAGTGGCGCAGCGCCGGCAGGCACGCTGTTACCGGAAAAGATCTGGGCGCCGTCGCGCTCGATGGTGTCGACGTCGAGGCCGAGGTCTTCGGCAAGTGACCGGTTGAGCTTGATCAGCCAGGGCTCGGCAACCGGCGTCGGATCGACACGGGCGAAGAACTGCGACGGCAGTCGCGCAAAACTGTTGTCGAAACGGAAAGCGTCAGTTTCGGCGCTCGGCGAAGGCGGCACGTAGTTCATGGTTCAACGGTTAGCGGCACCCGCCGGGACATTCCGGCCACCGCCCTTTCGGACCAAGTCTACACGAGCCATCTCAATTTCGCGAGGGTTGGCTGGCAAGGCGGCGCCCTCCCGCGAGAGGTCTTTCGCGGGAGGGCCGGGAGGGCGAGTGCCGCTTCGTCTCAGGCGCTCAGCGCCGTTGGCGAAAGGCAGGCCTCGCAAATCGCCGCGATATGGCGATGGTCGGTGCCGCAGCAGCCGCCAAGAACGCGCAGCCGCGGCAAACGATGCGTCAGCGTCCGATACCGCTGTCCGAGTTCGACAGGATCGCCCGCATCGAGCGTCTCGCTTTCGTCGAGCTCGCTGTGGCTCTTCGCCGACGCATTGGCACGGATGCCGCCGATCCTGTGGACCCAGGCGCTGCCGGTATCCAGGCTGGCCTCGAAATGATCCGGATGGGCGCAGTTGATCATGTAGTATTGCGGAAACCGGCCGGTTGCCGCGTCGACGATCTCGATCGCATCCTTGAGCGTGCGGCCGTTCGGCAGCCGCCCGTCTGTCTCAACCGTGAACGAGATGGCGCAGGGCATGCCGTGGCTCTGCGCCGAGCGGGCGATGCCGATCGCCTCGTCGATGTTGGTAATCGTGTAGGCTGAGATCATGTCGGCATCGCTGACGGCAAAGGCAGCGACCTGTGCGGCATGATAGTCCTCGGCCTCATCAGGGCTCATCCGGCCCGCTTTGTAGCCGTCACCGCGCGGCCCAATCGCGCCGCTGAGCACGATCGGTGCCTGCGGTCGTTCGTATTCGGCACGCAGTTCCGTCAGCAGGTAGACCGCATCCTGGTTCAGTTCGGCGAGCGCCCCGGCATCGTAGCCAAGCTTTGAGCCCCAGTCGGCACTCGCCCGCCACGTTGCGGTGTCGAGCACGAAGCCGGTGCCGTGGTGCTGCGCGATGTCGAGATAGCGCGTGTAGTAGTTCAGCAGCCGCCGTCGTCCCTCGGACGTCGACAGCAGGACGAAGGAGGCAAAGTGCGGAAGCGCGACGCCTTCGTGAAAGATCAGCGTCGTTTCCATGCCGCCGTCGCTGAGAAAGGTTCCACCCTTCATGAGCGGCAGGCTGCGTCGGTATTTGGCCATGTCGGTCTCCACCCGTTTTGGTCTCGTTGGATCCCGGCGGAGCGCTCCCATTCCCGCAAGGATGGTTAAATTTCTGCCTGTTTATCATCTTCTAAACTAGGCGACTTAAGGTATACTATTGCTAATATACATAAATATCTCAGTAAAATCATTGTGTTAACGGTAGGGTTTTGCCGCGGCATTACTCGCTGGTCTTGGGTTCGTTGGCGAAAACTGTACCGATGGTAGGGAAACGGCTAATGCGAAAGGGTGAGGAAACACGCGCCAAGATCCTCGACGCAGCCGAAATCTCGGTGTTGGCGAAGGGCTTTGCCGCGACCTCGATCGATGAGCTGATCGCTGAAACCGGTATCACCAAGAGTGGCTTCTTCTATCATTTTCGCGACAAGAACGAGCTGGCGAAGGCGCTGCTCGAACGCTACGTCGAGAACGACGAGCGGATCTACGACGAGATCTTCAGCCGGGCGCGCGAGCTTGCGGATGATCCGCTTCAGGCGTTCCTGCTCGGCCTCAAGCTCCTGTCGGAGCTGCTCTCCGATCTTCCGAACGGTCACCCCGGCTGCCTGGTCGCGGTCATATGCAGCCACGAACGGGCCTTCGATCGCGATATCCAGGAGATCAACCGGCAGGCGGCGCTGATGTGGCGTCGCCGTTTCGGCGCGATGTTCCGCGATATCATGCAGGTCTACCGGCCACGCGAGCCGCTGGATGTCGACCAACTCGCCGACATGGTCTCGACGGTGATCGAGGGTGGCATCATCCTGTCAAAGGCGTTGAAGGAGCCGAAGAACCTGCCCGCTCAGCTGCTGGTCTTCCGCACCTTCATCCGGCTGCTGTTCCAGCCGGCAGCCTCCTGAGCATCAGGCCTTATCGGCTTCCATCGCCTGCGCCAGTTCGGCGAGCTTGCGAACGGTGTTGAGGTTGCGCGCCGTCCCCGGCTTCAGCGCCGGCAGCTTCATCTTCGACCGCCCGGAACCGTTGGGATAGTGCACGTAAATCTCGTGTCCGGCGATCCGGACCTCCTCGCCGTCGGGCGCGACGAGGTTGTCGAGAGCATCCGCTGCCGCTGCATTCGGCAGGAAGACAACATGCAAGAGGTTGGTCTTGGCATCGGGGAAGGGGGCGTTCTCGGCAATTGCGTGCAACTGCCCGGCATTGCGCACCATCACGCCCGGCGCCTTGCCGAGTTTTTCGCCAAGCGCCGCATCCAGCTTTGCCGCCACCTCCGGCGCCGACAAGTCCGAGCGGAACAGCACGTTTCCGCTCTGAATATAGGTCTTCACGTCGCCGAAGCCGAGTTCCTCGCAGAGCGCTCGGAGATCGGCCATCGCCAGCTTGCCGGTCCCGCCGACATTGATGGCGCGAAGGAGGGCGACGTGAACGGGCATCGGCCTCTCCTTAGCCTTGCATCCTGCCGGCGACCTTGATGGCAAAGGCATATTCGAAGGCGATCTCTTCCAGCCGCTGGAAGCGTCCGGAGGCGCCGCCGTGACCGGCGTCCATGTTGGTTTTCATCAGGATCGGCGCGGTGCCGGTGGTCTTTTCGCGCAGGCGCGCCACCCATTTCGCCGGCTCCCAATAGGTCACGCGCGGGTCGGTGAGCCCGCCGAGCGCCAGGATCGCCGGGTAGGATTTTGCCTCGACATTATCGTAGGGCGAGTAGCCGGCGATGATGTCGTAGAATTCGCGGCTTTCGATCGGGTTGCCCCATTCCGGCCATTCCGGCGGGGTCAGCGGCAGGGTGTCGTCGAGCATGGTGTTCAGCACGTCGACGAAGGGGACGGCCGCGATGATACCGGTGAATTTCTCCGGCGCCATGTTGGCGATGGCGCCCATCAGCATGCCGCCGGCCGAGCCGCCCTCGGCGACGATGTTTGCGTAGGACGTGAACTTCTCCTGATTCAGATAGTCAGCGGCGGCGATGAAGTCCTTGAAGGTGTTGGTCTTTTTGGCCATCTTGCCGTCTTCGTACCAGGAGAAGCCCCGGTCCTTGCCGCCGCGGACATGGGCGATGGCATAGACGAAGCCGCGGTCCGCAAGCGACAGGCAATTGGTGTTGAAGCCGGCTGGAATGGTGATGCCATAGGCGCCGTAACCATAGAGCAGGCACGGTGCCGAGCCGTCGAGCGGCGTATCCTTGCGGTAGAGCAGCGTCACCGGCACCTTCGTTCCGTCCCAGGAGGGCGCAAACACCCGGCGGGTGACATAGTCGTCGGGATTGTGCCCGGACGGCACTTCCTGGGTCTTGAGCAGCGTGCGCTCGCGCGTCGCCATGTCGTAGTCGAATAGCTGCGACGGCGTCGTCATCGACGAATAGGAAAAGCGGATGACGTCGGTGTCGTATTCGGCAGCGCCCGAAAGTCCGAGCGAATAGGCCTCCTCGGCAAAGGCTATCGCGTGCTCCTCACCGGTCTTGCGGTCACGGACGACGATCTCGGGCAGTCCCTCGCGGCGCTGCAGCCAGACGAGATGGCGCGCATAGGCCATGTGGCTGAGGATCAGCGTGCCGGGCTTATTTGACACGAGCTCGCGCCAGTTCTCCTTGCCCGGCGCATTCACCGGCGCTTCCATGATCTTGAAATCCTTGGCGCCGTCGGCGTTGGTCAGGATGTAGAAGACGTCGCCGCCTTCGGTCATCTCGTATTCGAGGCCGGTGACACGCTCGGCGACCAGTTTCGGCTCGGCCGTGAGATCCTTGGTCGAGAGCAGCCGGTACTCGCTGGTCTCGTGATCGTGGATGTCGATGTAGATGAAATCGTCGAGAAGCGAGCCGCCGACCGACATGAAGAAGCCCGGATCCTTCTCCTCATAGACAAGCCGGTCGTCGGCCTGCGCCGTGCCCACCACATGGTGAAAGATCTTCGACGGGCGGTGGTTGTCGTCGAGTACGGTGTAGAAGAAACTCTTACCGTCAGGTGCCCAGGCGCCGCCGCCGCCGGTGTTTTCGATCACATCGGCAAGATCCTCGCCGGTCGTGAGGTCGCGCACCTTCAGCGTGAAATATTCCGACCCCTTGTCGTCATAGCCCCAAAGGCCGCGGCCGTGGTCGCTCGAATGGTCGAGGCCGGCGAGGCGGAAATAGGACTTGCCCTCGGCTTCCTTGTCGCCGTCGAGCAGCACCTGCCTGATGGTCTCGTCCTTGCCGTTGGCGTCGCGCGGAATGCGGAAGTAGCGCGGCTGCTCGCCGCCGGTGACGTAAAGGCTGCCATAGGCAAAGGGGCCGTCTTTTACCGGCACCGAGCTGTCGTCTTCCTTGATGCGGCCGCGCATTTCGGCAAACAGCGTCTTCTGCAACGCCTTCGTGTCGTCCATCGCCGCATTCATGTAGGCGTTTTCTGCCTCCAGGTGCGTGCGGATTTCCGGGGCGAGGATCGAGGGATCCTTGAACATCGCCTGCCAGTTGTCGTCCCGCAGCCAGGCGTAGTCGTCGGTGCGGGTGATGCCGTGGCGCGTATCGGTCACCGGCTTTTTCGCGGCGACGGGAGCTTCGGGCAGGTTCTTGAAAACGGACAAGGCATGTCTCCGGGATTTAGGCGGCGGGAGACAATGAGATAGAGAGCCCGGCTGCGGCGATCAAGCGGAAAGGTTTTTGCTGTCAGCAAGCGCCTTCTCCTCACAGGTGAGGAGAAGGCAGTGCGGGCGACACGGCAAGCTTTCGATCGTTCGCGGGGCTGGCCGTGGCGTCTGAGGAACGCTAGCTCTTCGCTTTCAGTTGTTTGCGATATTCCTCCACCGGCAGGCCGCCGACGCCCCAGTCTTCGAAGGCGACCTCGTCGATGACGACGAAGGTGGTGGCCGGGTTCTTGTCGAGCACGGTGACGAGCAGGTCGGTGACGCCCTTGATGAGGGCTGCCTTCTGTTCCGGGGTTGCGCCTTCGCGGGTGATCTTGATGTTCACATAGGGCATTGCTGGCTCCTTAGCCTGGTTGTCGAATGTCGTAGTGGAAGACCTTGGCAATGATCTGCCAACGCCCGTCGACGAAGATCAGCGACAGGAAATCGGTAAACGCCTTCTCGCCGATGGCGCATTGTACCTTGGCAAAGGCTGTCACCGGCCCGGCGAATTCGATCGAGACGATCCTGTCGGCGCGCTGTTCGCCGCGGCTCGCCGGGGAAGGACGTTTGTCGACGATAGGAAAGTACGTGTTCATGTCGAGTTCGAGCAGGGTGCCCTCGGTCGCCGTGGCGTAGTGGGCTTTCGGGTGAAACACCTCGCGCAGCATCGCCGTGTCGCTGTGGTAAAGTCCGTCGAAATAACGCCCGAGCACATCGATGACGGCGGCAAAGCGGGCATCGTCGTGAGTGCCGCTCATGCCGCGATCAACCCTTCTGCCTTCATCGCCGCCTGCACCGCCGGGCGCTGGCCCACCCGCTGCATATAGGCGGTCAGATGGGGAAAGGCGCTGAGCGGAATTCCGGTGACACTGGTCCAGTTGACGACGGTGAAGAGATAGGCGTCGGCAACGGAGAAGGTCTCTCCGAGCACATGGGCGCGGCCATCGGACAACAGCAATTCGACGTTGCCGAGCCGCTTGGTGACCTGTGCCGCGGCGGCTTCCTTGGCATCGGCGCTCGCCGTCTTGCTGAACAGCGGTGAGAACGCCTTGTGCAGTTCGGAAGCGATGAAGTTCAGCTGCTCCTGCAGTCGCGTGCGTTCAAGGGTGCCGTTGGCGGGCGCCAGTCCTGCCTTCGGAAAGCGGTCAGCGATGTACTGCACGACGGCCGCACCCTCCGTGACCACATCGCCGGTTTCCAGCACCAGCGCCGGCACATAGCCCTTAGGATTGATCGCCTTGAAATCGGCGCCACTTTCGGTGAGGTGCGTGGCGGTGTCGACCTTGACGATCTCGAAGTCGACGCCGGCTTCGCGCAGGCTGATATGGGGCGAGAGCGAGCAGGCGCCGGGAGCGTAATAAAGCTTCATGGTCAAATTCCTTTTGCAATGGTGGTCTCTGTCGAAGACGGCGGAACCTAACCTCAAGCGATAACTTTTGTATATCAGATAACTTTATGTTACCGACGTTTCCGGTTTCCCCACGGTAACTGGAGAATTTTGCCCATGAGCTTGAAAATTCGAAAGAATAGGGCTGTCGCCCTACCGCCGGCCTGCCCGGTAGGCGAGTGCATGGTGATGCTCGGCGGCGCCTGGGCGCCCAACATCATCTGGTATCTGAGCGGCGGCCCGCGTCGCTTCAGCGAGCTGAAGATCGATATCCCCGGGATATCGGCGAAGGTGCTGAGCACGCGCCTGAAGGACATGGAGGAGAAGGGCGCGATCGAACGGCGGATCATGCCGACATCGCCGCCGTCGGTCGAATACCGGCTGAGCGAGCTTGGGCAGGAATTCGTACCCGCAATCCACGCGATCGTCGAGGTCGGCTACAAGCTCAAGCTCCGCCGCGAAGCAAAGCTCGCCGAGGACGCCGCCGTGCAGAGCGCCGAGCACGCCGTGCCCGCCTGACGCCGGGCTGCCGGCATCGTCACGGCTACCACCGGCCCTTGAGCGACTGCACCGCATGCTCGATGAAGGCGCGAACCTTTGGTGTCTCCGCCTGTCGGTCGACAAAGCAGGCGTAGAAGTCGAACGGCTCGTGGTCAGTGTTGGCAACACCTTCGCAAGGTGCGCCGCCGAACAGCGGCACAAGCAAGCCGCGGGCGATCAGGTCCGTCGCGATGAAGGCGCCAAGCCGCGTGATGCCGGCACCGGCGATCGCCATTTCGGCCAGCGTGTCGATATCGTTGCTGACGATCGTTGTCTTCAGATCGGGCTCGAAGCGCAGTCCGTCCCGTACGAAGCCCCAGCGAAAGATCCGCCCGTGCCCGGCATAGCGGTAGACGAGGCAATGATGTTGGATCAGGTCTTCCGGCCTCTCGGGCCGACCGTGCCGCTCGATGTAGGAGGGGGAGGCACAGATGACCATCGGCACCGAGGCAAGCTTGCGGGCAATCAGCCCCGGCTCCAGCTGCAGGCCGAAGCGCACGCTGATGTCGATGCCTTCGCCGATGTGGTCAATTTCGCGATCGGTGACCACGAGTTCGATCGAGACCTCGGGATGCCGCTCGGCAAAAGATGGCACGAGCGGCGCCACCACGTGACGGCCGAAGGCGACTGAGGACGCGATCTTCAGTGATCCCCGCGGCTCCGCATTCAGCGATGCTACCGCAACGGCTGCAAGCTCGAGATCGTGAACGACGCCGCGCACCCGGTCGAAATAGACCCGGCCGCTCTCCGTCAGGCCCAATTGCCGTGTCGTGCGGCTGAGCAGCCGCGTGCCGAGCGCCCGCTCAAGCCGGGCGATGTTCTGGCTCGCCGAGGCAGGTGTAATGCCGAGCTTGCGCGCCGCCGCGGCGATGCTGCCTTCCTCGACGCTCCGGACGAAACTCTCGACGCCGCGCAATGTATCCATAATGACATCCATCGAATGCGTTCTTTCATTCGATGGTTTTGCCTAATTCTGAACAAGGCTGCAATGGTCTACCTGCGCGCGTTACCATCCGTATAGTGCCGGCCATACCGCACGGATGTTCCTTGCGGACAAGCTACGGAGATCTTCGTCATGGAAGATAAGATACCCCCGCTGCGGGTCGCGCGGAGCCGCAAATTGCCGCCCCGTGCGGTGCCGATCGCCTTTGCCTTCTTCATGTCGGCGATCATGGCGTTCCTGATGTGCTGCGTCATCGTCGGCGTCAACACCGGCTTCGATACCGGCTACCCCGCCCGTGTCCTTAGCACCTATGTGTTGGCGATGCCGGTGGCCTTCCTTTGCGTGCTGACGATCCGACCCTTGGTCTTGAAGCTCGTCGGTGCCGTTTGCCGCATGCCCGGTTGAGTTTTCGGGCCCGTCCCGGTGATCCGGGACGGCCGTTGCATGAACGGCGTCGAGGGCTGGGTCTATGGCAAGTTCATCCGGCCGGCCCGTTTCAGACCGTTCTCGCCCCCAAACATGTCTGCGCCGTTGATGCGATGCACGATGTCGGTCCGCATCACAAAAGCGATCGACGTTGCAATTACACGACACCGCGTTGGAGCAAGCTGCTGTATAGGATAGGCGTTTCGCTTTATTCAGCAGTTTGGACGAATGCATGTTGAACAATACTTATGGCAAGCTTGCCTCTCATGTTTATAATTTAGACAAATATATTGGGAAATCCTTCGGCGACGTCGAGTACTATCGCGAACGCTTGCAAGGCTGTTCCGGCCCGATATTGGAACCGGCCGTCGGCAACGGTCGTGCGCTGATCCCCTTGCTTGAAGCCGGCCTTGACGTCAGAGGTTTCGATGCCTCGCAAGACATGCTCGACTATTGCCGGGCGCATTGTGCCGAACGCGCGCTGACACCCGCTTTATCACAGCAGACTTTCGATGCGTTTTCTTACGAGGAGCGCTTCGAGGCGATTGTCGTACCTGCCGGCTCCATGCAACTGATCGCCGACCATGCCACCGCGACCGCGATCCTCAAACGCTTTCTCGATCATCTCCGACCGGGTGGCCGCCTGATCTTCGATCTGTATCCGCACGATCTTTTCGCCGACAACCAGCCGACGATCCGCAGCTGGCAGACCGAGGCGGGCGATCTGCTGACCTTGACCAGCCAGCGGGTCAAGGCCGACCTCATCGCCCAGACGACGGTCTCGCATCTGCGCTACGAACTCTGGTGCGAGGGCCGGCTGGCGTCGAGCGAACTCGAATTCTTCACCATGCGCTGGTGGGGGATCGAGGAAATGGCGCTCACCTTGCGTGCCGCCGGATATATCGATCTCGTCATTTCCGGGGACTACGACTTCGGTCGTGCGCCGAAGGATGGCGACGAGGTTGTCACCTTCGAGTGCCGTCGGCCGCTATAGGGGGCGCAGCCTTCATTCAGGCGAGAGGCCACGCCCCCGAGATCGAGGGCGTGGCTGTTTTGTTAGCGGCAACGGCTGGTGGCGTTGCGCTGATCGAGCGGTGAACCGTTGACGGTCAAGACCGAGCTGGCCGGCTGGGTGATCGATCCGGCCGTCCAACCGTTGTCGAGCAGGCAATCCTTCGGCGTGTTGGTCACCGTGACGTTGCCCTTGAGGTTTTCGGCAGGACCCGAGAAGTAGAGTCCGGCCTTGCCTGCCTTGTCGACCGTCATGTTGTTGAGCACGATATTGCTCACCGGGCCGCCCAGGAACTCGTAGTCGCTGCCATAGATGTAGGCGCCATAGGTGCCGGCATTGGTCACGCTCACGTCCTGCAGCGAGATACCCGAAACCGGGTTGAAGAAGATGCCGGCGTTGCGCGTGCCGTCGATCTTCAGACCCTTGACGTTGACGTTGGTAGTGGTCGCATCGAGGTTCGGGCTGGAGATCAGCATCAGGCCGTTGATGCCACCGGCGAGCCGCATGTCGTTGATCGACACATTCGACGTGCCCTGCAGCACCACCAGGTCCATGTCGCGGTCCTGCTTGGAGTTGTCGATCGTCACACGGTCGAGCTTGATGTCCTTGCCGGCGACGAGCAGCACGCCTTCGCGACGGGAATTGCTGATGGTGACGTTTTCAAGCGCGATATCCGTCGTGCCGGTGATGAGCTCGTATTCGGTGCGGTTGAGCTTCTTGAACTCGCCGCCGGCAAACACCCCATAGGTGACCTTGTCGATCGTCGTGTCGCGCACGGTGACGTTCTTGCTGCCGACCGCGCTTACGGCCGCGTACGGCGCCTTGTTGGGATTATAGACCGAGAACTCGCAGGACGTGTTGTTCTCGCAGATGTAGAGATCGTGGATACGGCTGTTTTGAACCACCGCGCCGTTGACGCGGGCGAAGCGAATGCCGTCATGATTGGTGGCGGAGATGTCTACATTGTCGATCGTCACGTTCGCCGCATCGGTTGCCGCGATGCCGGCAAGGCCGCCGCGGATCGACAGCGAGGCGATGCTGCTGCCGGATGCCATGGTGACGACGTCCTGTGCGGGGTTGTAGCCGGTCAGCGTCGTCGCAGCACCCTGGTTGGTGAAGGACGTAGTGGCGCCGCTTCTGGCGCCGCGCACCGCGATGGATCCGCCGCCGCCGACGAGCGCCTGGCCGGAGCCGAGCGACAGCGACTGGTTGAGGCCGAGATTGCCGTCGGCAAGGATGAGCGCATCAGCACCGGCCGTGCCGATGAGAGCGTTGATCGCGGCTGCGTCGCCGTTGGCCGAGGAGATGTTGACGACCTTGCCGGTGTTGCGGCCGTTGACGACGAACTGTGCCGCTTCGACATCGCCGGTCGCACCGGCATGGGTGCGGATGTTGGCTGACCGCTCGACGCGCTGCACCATCGGATCGAAGGCATCGCCTGCCTTGGCCGTGGCCCCGAACGGGATCCGCAGGCGCGCCATGACGGCGCCCTTGAGCTTGTCCTCGTTGTCATAGGTCCCGGTGACGCCGAGCGAGACGGTGGAACCTTCGGAAAGACCGGGCAGGTCGGCGAAGGTCAGTTCCGCGCGCAACTTGGCGCCGAACATGTCGCCGAGGTTCTTGCCGCCATACCAGTACGTGCCGCCGAAAACCTTCAGCTGCACGTCGGATCCTTCGTCGAAGACCGGAAGACGTCCGCCGATCTCGGCGTCGAGCCCGCGTCGGCCGCGCTCCTTGCCTTCCTGGAAGACGAGCACATGGTCACGAACATAGGCCGCGTTGAAGGCGCTCAACGTCTTGGCGCCTGATATCGGCAGATAGAGGTTGCTGCGCATCTCGAGGTCGCCGCTGAGCGCTTCGAGACCCAATGAGACCTGGTTGAATGAATTGCCGTGCTCGCTCTTCAGATAGTCGTAATAACCATACGCCCCGATGACCCACTGGTCGTTGGCGCGGAAGCGGTAACCCGCGCCGATGGAGCCTTGCCGAACCTTGTCGTTTTCTATCGTCCCGCGTGTATCGATGAAAATGGCATTGCCGGAGTCGAGCACGAAGGGTAGGAAGAATCCGCCGCTGGCAGCCGAGCCGCCGCTGAAGAACCCGCCTTCGATTTCAGCCTGTGGCCGGAAGTCCACGGCAAGGGCCGGGGACGAAAGCATCGTGCCGCTTGCGAGAGCAAGCGCTAAAATAGTGTTGTTTTTCATATTATTAACTCCGCATACACCGGGCGTTGGTGCGCCCTTGGCGATGCGGTTAAATTATACGACTGTTTTACTCAAGTTTATTGAGCGACTATCCAAGGTCTTTCCAGCGGCGTGATGACGCAGGCTGTGGCAGCACGTCGGATGCACAATCATGGCGGTAGTTCGGGAAATCGTCCCGGGGCCGCGTCCGTTCATTTTCAAAGGGGCATCATAGGCCGGAAGACCCTGCCTGTCAGTCGGACGGGCAGGGTTTGCGTTCTTATCCCTGGTGCTCGATCTTGCCTGCGACCTTGATGGCGGCGTTGGAGGAAGAAAGCGGCCTCAGGCTGCGAGCTTGAGCCCGATCCCCCAGGGATCGACGACGCTGTAGGTGGTGCCGTTTCTGCTCACCGAAATGCCCATCTCGTCGAGCTTGCCGAGGGCTGCGGCGAGCTCTGCCGGATTCTTGTACTGGATCGTGTAGTCGGAGAGGCCAGTCATGTTGGCCTGGCGTTTCGGCGCACCGCGCGAGTTCCAGATGTTGGCGGCGACATGGTGGTGATATTTGCCCGAGCCGAAGAAGCTTGCGCCCGGATAGCGCGCCATCAGCCCTAGCCCCAACACGTCGCGGAAAAACGCATCGGCCTCGGGAATATCCGATACCTGCAGATGGATGTGTCCGATGCCGGTGCCATCGGCAAGGCCGCTCCAGTCGTCCTTCGGCGCCTCGTCATAAAGCGCCTGCAGGTTGAGCGGCAGCGTATCCATGCCGACCGTTCCATCGGTCTTGAAGTTCCACTCGATCCGCGGCCGGTCACGATAGACCTCGATGCCGTTGCCTTCCGGGTCGGCGAGATAGATTGCTTCACTGACCAGATGGTCGGAGGCGCCTTGCAGGCGGACATTGTTGTGGGCGGCGTGGGCGAGCCAACGGCCAAGCTCCTGACGGTTGGGAACGAGGAAGGCGGTATGAAAGAGGCCCGGTGCGTTGCGCGGCGCCTTTGCGGCATTGCCGGCCGTGGTGAGCGTCAGTAACGGGCGGCGTCCGACACCCAGCGTCTCGCCGCTGGCGCTCGTTTCAAGTGGCTTCAGCCCCATGATGCGTTGATACCATTGCGACACCATCGGCAGGTCCGTGACCACCAGGTGCGAATGCTCGACATGTGCGGGCATCGCCAATGCATGATCGGCTGCGATATCGACAAGCGGTGCGTTCTGGCTGGGCGTCATATCTTGCTTCCTCGGGCGTCGAAACTGGAGGCCCTGCCGGATCCTCAGTTTCGTTGAAACTGCGGGGTGAATATGGGCCGAACTTGGCGTTCACGAAAGACTGTCAGTTGCTTGATGTTGTGTTCGCTGAGCGTTGACAGTGGCCGTTATCGCCCTAGCTCAATTGTGTAGGGCAATGCGATCGCCGCGCTTTCGATTTGATTTCAATCAATGCCGCAAGAGCCTTCTGGGCTCAGTCTCGAAGGCGAGGGATTTGCGCCCGCGTTTCGGCGCCGGCGGTCCGGGTAGGCAACGTAAAGGAGTGCAGCATGTACAAGAAGATCATCGTCCCTATTGCCATGGATCAGCTGGAACATGGCGAGTCCGTGCTTGGCGTCGCCGAAAAGCTGATCGATGAAGGGGGCGAGATTGTCCTGCTCAATGTTGTCGAGGATCTGAACGCCTATGCCCAGGGTTACATGATCGTCGATTTCCCGCTGGAGATGGTCGAGGAATCGCGCAAGCACGCGACAAAGACACTGGAGGCGTTGAAAGCCAAGCACGGGATCAACGGACGCATTGAAATCCGCACCGGCGGCGCCGCCGGCACGATCAACGCGCTCGCCAAGGAAGAAAACGCCGACCTCGTGATCATCGCCTCGCACCGGCCGGGCCTCATCGATTATTTCATCGGGTCGACGGCCAGCCGGGTCGTCAGCCATTGCCCCTGCGCCGTTCTCGTCGACCGGTGAGCCGCCAACAAACAAGAACAGGAGCGTGGCGCGCCTGAAGTGCCACGACTTCAAGGAGTCATCTGATGGACAAGCTTGCGCTTGACGACTTTCGTGAACGGTTGACCAGCCGCAAACGTGAACTCTATGGCCGGTTGGTGAAGATCGAGCATGATCTCGATGAGCCGATGAACGCCGACGTGCCCGATCGGGTAACAGAACGGGAGAACGACGAGGTGCTGGAGGGTCTTGGCCTTGCCGGCCAGGAGGAGATCCGTGGGATCGACGCGGCCCTCGACCGCATCGCGTCCGGCACCTTCGGGACCTGCGTGCGTTGCGGTCTGCCGATATCTTCTGAACGGCTGGATGCCGTGCCGCATACGCCGCTCTGTCAGGAATGCGCGGCCGAGGTTTCAGCCGGGGCAAAGTAAGGTGCCGCCCAGTTCAACGATTGGCTCTTCTACGATTGGCATGCTTTGCGCCCGGGAACTGTCTTGTCTTGCGCGTCAACGCGGCGGGACGTTCGCCAGACCCAGCTTCAATCTCGGCAGGAACCGCCCAGGGATGACCGTCGAGGCGACAGTGCCGTCATCGACGGCGCCCAGGCGTCGATAGAAATCGGCGGCACCGGGATCGGCATCGATCGTCATGACCTTCGCTCCCTTGCTCAGGGCGGTCTGCACGCTCCAGCCAAAGAGCCTCCGGCCGATGCCGCCACCCAACGCGTCCGGATCGACAAACAGCTTGTCGAGTTCGGCAGCGTCGCCGTGGTACATCACCTGGGCGACGCCCACGATCTTGCCACCGTCAACGGCAACCTGGATATCCGATTGCTGCCAGTCGACCGCCGTTACCGTCAAGGCAGGCCGGCAAGCTGCCATGAACGCCTCGTCGTAGCCCCAGACCGCCTTGGAGCGAAGGCAAAGCCGCGTGAGGATTTCGGCCTCGGCCAGTTCTGGCGTGCGTAGCACCGTCATAAACACTCCTCCCCATGGACGCTTGGTTACCCGTATTCCTCGCCAATGTGGTTGCTGCCCGTGCTGCGGACAAGGGAGGCCGTGTTCGCAAACACATCATGTCACTGTTGTAATGCGTTGCAAAAGTTGATGCTTTCGTCATCGCGGAGCCCTTTGCCGCGGCGTCTGGCTGTGGCAGGATGAGGCCTATCAGCAAGACGACCGCCGCCTGAGGGCGAGAGAAGGTCGGAGGTGGGGTACGTGGAATTCGCCGGCGTCAAGTGGAACTATGATCGATCGGAACTGATCGCCGATGGTATCGTGCATGGCGTTGGTCTTGCCGCGGCCCTTGTCGGCGTCACCGCTCTGATCTTTTACGCGATGCTCTGGAGTTCGACCGGCCAGCTTGCCGCGGCTGCTATTTACGGTGCCGGGCTGCTGGCGACGTTGTCCATATCGTTCCTCTACAATCTCTACCCGGTTTCGCGCACCAAATGGTTTCTGCGCCGTTTCGACCACTCGTCGATCTTCGTGCTGATCGCCGCGACCTATACGCCCTTCCTGCAGCGCGGCTGGGACGATCCGTTTCTGTTTGCCATGCTGATCGGCATCTGGGCGATTGCCGCGCTCGGCGTGGGGATCAAGTGCCTCTTTCCCGGTCGGTTCGACCGGTTGGCGATCCTGCTTTATCTCGCCATGGGTTGGAGCGGTGTCCTTGCAGTGGGGCCGCTGTTGTCGGCGTTGTCGTCGACAACGCTGGTGCTGATCCTCATCGGCGGCATCATCTATTCCGCCGGCGTGATCTTCCATGTCTGGGAGAAGCTGCGTTTCCAGAATGCCATCTGGCATGCTTTTGTCGTCACCGGTGCCGCGGTGCACTATTCGGCCGTCATCAACTGTCTGACCGGCACGGCGATGTCCTGATCCAGTTCAGCGAGAGCTCTTCCAGGAAAAATAAGACGCGGCATTCCGTCAGGAAATGCGTAAAGACAAGGAGATAGAGCCTCTCCGTTTTGGTCGGAAACGGTCGCCATTGGCGCGGCTCAGTTCGGCGCGGCCACGGGTGCTGCCGCCACCGGCGTCTGCTGACAGCCTTCCGAGGGGCGCAAGGCCTCCGCCATCCGCGAGATGACACCATCGAAGCTGGTCAGCCGGCTCTTGCGGTACTGAAGGCGAAAATAGGCGGCGCTGCCGTCGCAGAGCGCAATGGCGCGTGTGTAAAATACCTCTTCGCCGCGCACGCCGGAAAAACTTGCCCAGGCTGCGGTGACGCGCGAGTAGGAAATCCGCCACTGGTCTTCCCGTTCGCTCGCCATCCGGTCGTTGACGTCGATCTCGAAATCGCCATCGACAAGCTCGCTGCCGAAAACGGCAAGCGTGGCGCCGTTGTCGTTGGCATGAAAGCTGACGCCGTCGCCGTTGTCGGTGTCACCTTGTGGTTCGAAACCTGGCGGAATGTCGAGGATATAGCCGAAACGCGGATTGGCGTAGGCATGCCAGTCATTGTCGGCAGCGGCCGGGAAGGCAGCCGGGAAGAGAAGAACGAATGCAGCCAGAATGCGACGCATGCGGACCTCCTCCCGACTTGTTTCGACGGCCTGAATATTAAATAGCACATCCGTGCATGAAGCGCTGTTTCTATCGGAACAGCGGCAAGGCTAAAACCGCAGCCTTCCGTTTGCGTCAATCCTCGGTAAACGTCATTGCGTGGCCGTTCAGGCAGTAACGCAAGCCGGTGGGCGGCGGGCCGTCGGGGAAGACGTGACCGAGATGGGCGTCACAGTCCGCACAGCGGATTTCGGTGCGCACCATGAAATGTGAGCGGTCCTCGATCTCGCGGATGGCCTCATCGTCGATCGCGGCGAAATAGCTCGGCCAGCCGCAGCCGGAATCAAACTTGCTGTCGGAGCGAAACAGCGCCCGGCCGCAGCAGACGCATTCATAGGTTCCCTCCTTCTTGTTGGCGAGGAAGGGACCGGTGAAGGCGCGCTCGGTGCCGTGCTCACGGGTGATGCGGTATTGTTCGGGCGACAGTTGCGCGCGCCACTCCGCATCGGTCTTGATCACTTTCGGCGCCCTTGCGTCTCTCATCGAAGATCTCCCTGTTATTTTTCGACGACTATATAGGATCGCCGACGGCGCGCCGCAAATCACGCTCGCGTGCCGGGAGGTGGCCATTGGGCAGGGATGCGTCTGACAACCGAACTGCAACTCGATCAGATGTGATCCGGATGCGGTCTCAATCACCGCCGACGGCCGGTGGAGCCATGCTGAAGTCTCGCCGGATCACGGCCGGGCCGGCACCGTGAACGCGTTTGCTTTCGTTGTAGAACGCGATGAACTCTTGCGCGGGCAAGGCTTTGGAATAAAGCCAGCCTTGGCCGTAGTGCACGCCGCGTTCGAGCAGATAATCCGCCTGCTCCTGTCGTTCGATACCTTCGGCGACGATGTAGAGGTTCAGCGATTTGGCGATATCGATGATATGAGGGGTAACGGCGCTCGTGGCCGAGACGAGCCCGACGGTATCGATAAATGACTTGTCGATCTTCAATGCGTCGAGCGGCAGGTCCTGGAGGTATTGCAGGCTGGAATAGCCGGTGCCGAAATCGTCGATCGCGACGGAATGGCCAAGCCGGCGGGCTTCCTCGATCGTTGCCCGGGCGGATTTGACGTCCATGAAGCCGCGTTCGGTGGCTTCGAGCCAGATCTGTTCGGTCAGCACGCCGGAGCTTGCAAGTGCGTCCTGGATGACGGGCAGGACACGCCCGGACTTGATGTCTTCGGCCGACAGATTGATGGCGATGTGCAGCGAGCGGTCCGCGAGGAGGACTGGCCCGAGGTCCCGGATCACACCGTCAATAACCTGATCGGTGATCGCCTGGATCAGGCCGCTTTCCTCCGCGAGCGGGATAAAGGTATCGGGCCTGACCAGCGAGCCGTCGGGCCTGCGCCAGCGCACAAGCGCTTCCGCACCAACGCAGATGCCGGTCTTCATCTCGATGAGTGGCTGGTAGTGAACGATGAATTCTCGGCGCTGGACGGCGATCGAGAGTTCGCCGAGCGGTGACAGGCGCCGCCGCGACAGCCAGAAAACGAGGCCAACCATCAATGCTGCAACAATCGCGCCCAGCGGCAGGAGCAGCAGCCGTTCGCGGCCGAGATCGTTCAGCAGCGATGCTCGCGACGATGTTGCTATGGCAATCCAGTTGGAGCTGTTCGATTTGGCAAACAGATCATCCCCGTCGGCGTCGGCGCCGGTCTGCGGATGCGCGATCAGTCGCTTGATCAGTGCAGGGTCCGGATTGTTCAACCCGCTGACGAGGATGCCGGCCTCATTGGCGATCGCAAGGCGGGTATCCGGGGAGATGAGCACGTCGACGAGCCGAGCGGGATCAGTCAGGACGCTGTAGGATCGGTAACGAAATCCGAGCATCGTCTGGCCGTTGCTGATCGTCGGGTGAACGCGCGCCGCCACGCCGATACCGCTGGCCGTGGTGAAGTCGACTTGCTGGCGGGCGATCGTCGTTTCCGGTTTGCCCCAGGAGGTGCACTTCAGCTGGTCGTTCTCGAAATAGCCGATGTCCTCGATAGAGCGCGTGGTGACGACAAGTGTGCGCATCGCCGAGATATGCTCCTGCGAGCAGGGCGCGAATGCGAAACCGTCGGCGGTCTTGAGTGCTGTCGTCGCTTCACCGAACGCCGCATCGGCGCGCTTGATCGCATACTCGGCGAGGCCGGTAAGGCGGGCCTCCTCCCTGCTGGTGGCGACCGACCAGGAGAGATAGAACGCGGCGGCGATCGGCAGGATCGCGCCCAGCGCCGCGAGCACACTGGTCACCGCCACAATGTAGGACCGTTCCAAGCCAGACCTCGTGAGCTCGAGAGAAGCGCTGTGCAATTCGTTGCGTTAATCAATCAGCGATAGCGACCGATCTAGACCAAGACGTGCACGCCAGGAAGCAGGAAGTATGGCCTTGGCCCCCGAACAAGGCCGCACGTGACGATCTCTCAAATGCGCACGCCAGAGGTGTCGGCCGTTGCATCACGATGAAATACCAGATGCGGTCCATGTCTTGCGACCGATACCGCCGGACGTTGCCAACAACACGTTAATCGTGGTCGGCGGCGATGACCGGTACCGTACAGGTGCCTTGCCAGGCGTCGGATGGTTTTGCCCTGGCGAGCGACCGCGGCCACAAATCTCGCAAGGAAAACGGAGGTTTCCCGGGCCTTTGCCGGACTTAACGGCGCATAACGTCGATTTTACCCGAATAAGGCTTGAGGCGCGTGTACCCATCTTTTATGTCGGGTATTCGTTTGATCCGACAATCAAATCGCAAAGGAGCGCGCCCGGACGATGGATGTTGCCGCCCTGACATTGCTGGCCTTATCGCTTCCGTTCGTCGGTGCGCTTGTTGCGCCGCTGCTCACCCGCCTGCTTGGACACAACGCCGCCTGGATTCTCGCGCTTTTTCCGGCGGCGATCGTCCTGCACTTCATGCGCTTTTGGCCTGAAGTCTCGCGTGGCGAGATCGTGACCGGTGGCTATGAATGGATCCCCTCGTTCAATGTCAGCTTCTCCTGGCTGATCGATGGCCTGTCCCTGACCTTCGTCTTGCTGATCGCCGGGATCGGCACGCTGATCGTGCTCTACTCCGGCGGCTACCTGAAGCGGCATCCGCAGCAAGGTCGGTTCTTCTCCTTCATCCTGATGTTCATGGGATCGATGCTCGGGCTCGTCGTGTCCGACAGCTTTCTGATGCTCTTCGTTTTCTGGGAACTGACCTCGATTACCTCCTTCCTGCTGATCGGTTTCGACCATTCGCGAGAGGCCGCCCGGCGTGCCGCCCTGCAGGCGCTTGTGGTTACCGGGGGCGGTGGGCTGTTTCTGCTCGCAGGCCTGCTGGTCATCTGGAATGTCACCGGCGTCACCCAGCTTTCGCTGTTGATGTCCTTCGGTCCGGAGATGCGCGCGAGCCCCTTCTATCTCGCGGCCCTGCTGCTGGTGCTCGGCGGCGCGTTCACCAAGTCCGCCCAGTTTCCCTTCCATTTCTGGTTGCCCAACGCGATGGAGGCGCCGACGCCCGTCTCGGCCTACCTGCACTCCGCGACCATGGTGAAGGCCGGCGTGTACCTGCTGATGCGCCTCAACCCGGTCCTCGGCGGAACGCCGGAATGGCAGCTGTTGCTACCGCTTTTCGGCAGTGCCACGCTCGTCATCGGCGCAGTTCTCGCCTGCCGCCAGACCGATCTGAAGCTGATGCTCGCCTACACGACCATGGCATCCCTTGGTCTGCTCGTGATGCTGACCGGGCTCGGCTTCCCGCATGCGATCGAGGCGGCGGCGCTCTATCTGGTGGCGCATTCGCTGTTCAAGGGCGCGCTGTTCATGGTCGCCGGCATCATCGACCATGAAACCGGGACCCGCGACGTCACCAAGCTCGGCGGACTGCGCTCCGCTATGCCGCTGACATTCGTGATCGCACTCGCCGCAGCGTTTTCCATGGGCGGCCTGCCGCCGTTTTTCGGTTTCCTCGCCAAGGAGGAGATCTACTACGCGCTGCCTAGTCTTGACAGGCGCGCGATGGTTTTCGCAGCACTCGCCATCCTCGGCAACGGGTTGATGTTTGCCGTCGCGTTTGCCGTCGCGCTCAAGCCTTTCATCGGAGCGAAGATCGAAACGCCGAAGTCAGCGCATGAGGCGCCGCTGCTCCTCTGGCTCGGGCCGGCACTCCTCGCCGCAAAGGGACTGTCGGCTGCGCTGTTGTCCAACCTCACCCACCAGTTGGTGTCGTCGCCGATGGCGACGGCGATTGCCGGCGAGCCCAGGCAGATCACGATCTCGGCGATCCCCCATATCGGTATGCCGCTGGCTTTGTCCTGCGTCACCATTGCTCTCGGCGTGATCTTTTATCTCAACCTTGCCCGCCTGCGCGCCTTCATCGCCACCATTCTCAGTGATATCGGCTGGGGACCGGATCTTGGGTTCGACCAGTTCATGCGCGGGCTTGTACGCTTTTCCGTCGCGCTGACCCGCCGGCTGCAATCCGGTCGGCTCGACGTCTATATGACGGCGACATTCGTGCTGGTCGCCGCCGTGCTGCTGGGCGCACCGCTCTATTACGGCGAACTGCCGCGCGCACCGTTCTTCGCCGCTGATGTACCGGTGCACGAGCTTGCGATCATGGCGATTGCCGTCATCGGCCTTTTCGCCGTCGTGCTCGCTTCCGACCGGCTGACCGCGATCGTCTCGCTCGGTATTCAGGGCTTTGCCGTCGCCGTCATCTTCCTGCTCTATGGTGCGCCGGACCTCGCCTTTACCCAGTTCATGATCGAGACCCTGTCGGTCGTCGTGCTGGCACTGGTGATGACGCGACTGAGGCTCTCACCCTCCGACCACCGGCCGCTCGCGCAGACGGTGCCGGATCTTACAATCGCGCTCGCCTGCGGCATCGGCTTCGGGCTGATGCTCTTGAAAGTGACCGGCGTGCCCTTCGACGCCACGTTGACCGACTTCTTCAATCTCTATTCGAAGACGGTCGCGCATGGCGCCAATGTCGTCAACGTCATCATCGTCGACTTCCGCGGCACGGACACGCTCGGCGAAATCGCCGTCGTCATGGTGACCGGTCTCGCCATCCTGTCCTTGGTTCGCCTCAGGGCGGGCGCGTTGCGACGGATCGCCGACAATGACCCGGATGCGGAGGAACGCGCATGAGATCGGTGATCTTCCGGACCGTCGCACCGTTTCTGACCAGCCTGATGGTGCTGTTTTCGATCTTCGTGCTGCTGCGCGGCCACAACGAGCCGGGCGGCGGCTTTATCGGCGGACTGATCGCCGTGTCGGCATTGGCGGTCTACGGTATCGCCTGCGGCGTCGAGACCGTGCGTCGAGCGATCTACTTCCACCCGATGGCGATCGCCGGTGCGGGGTTGTTTGCGGCCACTATCGCCGGATTGATCTCGATCGCAGCCCGCGTTCCCTTCATGACCGGGCTTTGGATCTATCCCTCCTTGCTCGGCGTGGAAGTGCCGCTATCGACAGTGATGCTGTTTGATTGCGGCGTCTATCTCGTCGTCGTCGGAGCCATCAGTTCGATCGCCCTGTCGCTCGAAGAGCGGGGAGGCGAATGATGGAGGCTTGGTTTGCGCTGCTGGTCGGCACCTTCTTCACCGTCGCCATCTATCTGCTTCTGTCGAAGTTCATCATTCGCGTCCTGCTGGGCGTGGCGATCCTCGGCAATGGCGTCAACCTTTTGATCTTTACCGGCGGCCGGCTGACGCGCGGCGTGCCGCCCGTCATTGAGGAGGGCGCCGATGCGCTCGCTGGACCGGCGGCGAATGCGCTGCCGCAGGCTCTCATCCTGACGGCGATCGTCATTTCGTTCTCCTTCTTCGCTTTTCTGCTGGTTTTGGCCTGGCGCGCCTACGAGGACCTTTCGACCGACAATACCGACGAGATGCGCGTCGCCGAGCCGGAAGAAGAGCCGGCTCCGCCGCTTGGATACTGACAGACCCATGGCCGTTTCAACTTCACCCCCCGCCGATCTTTCTGCTGCCCTCGTTCTCGAGCCGGTTGCGGCAGCCGATTGGCTGGTGATCCTTCCGGTTGCCTGGTGCCTGGCGATCGGCGCGTTGCTCGTCATGCTGCGCCGGCCGATCGGCCTGCATCCGTTCATCGCCATTGCGGGCCTTGCGGGCCTGGTGGTGATCGACGCGTTGCTTTTGCACCATGTGATCGTGAGCGGCCCGGTGACGATGGTGATGGGGCGTTGGCTGCCGCCTTTCGGCATCGCCTTCACCGTCGATCTCACCGGCGCACTGTTTGCACTTGCGGCGTCCGTCGTGGCGCTCGCCGGCGGCGTCTACTCGCTCTGCGACATCAATGACAGCGGCCGGCGATACGGTTTCTATCCTTTCCTGATGCTGCTGATGGCCGGCGTCTCCGGTGCGTTTCTGACCGGCGACATCTTCAATCTCTACGTCTGGTTCGAGGTGTTGCTCATCTCGTCCTTCGGCCTGATCGTGCTCGGCTCCGAGCGCGAGCAGATCGATGGCGCGGTGAAGTATGGTTTCCTCAACCTCGTCGCAACGACGCTGTTCCTGGTCGCCACCGGCTATCTCTATGCAAGCTTCGGAACGCTCAACATGGCCGACATCGCCCGCAAGGCGGAAGGCCTGCGCGGTACCGCGCCGTTGATGACACTGACAGCATTGTTTCTGCTGGCCTTCGGGATGAAGGCGGCCGCATTCCCCGTCAACTTCTGGCTGCCGGCGTCCTATCACACGCCGCGCGTCGTCGTGTCGGCACTCTTCGCCGGTTTGTTGACCAAGGTCGGCATCTACGCGCTGATCCGCGTGACAGTGATGCTTTTGCCGATGGAGCGGGAAGAACTCAGCTTCGTCATCGCGGTGGTTGGGGCGTTGACAATGCTCGTCGGTGTGTTCGGAGCGCTCGCACAGTCGGATTTCCGCCGCATGCTCGGCTATCTCGTGATCTCCGGCATTGGTTCGATCCTTGCGGGCATCGCCGTTGGCGGGCCGGGAGGCATCGGCGGCGCGATCTTCTATGCACTGCATTCGATGCTCGTCATGACCGCGCTCTACTTCGCCTCGGGTGTCGCAGCGAAGCTTGGCGGCAGCTTCTCGCTGTCGTCGCTTTCAGGTCTTTACCGCCGCCACGCGGGCTTTGCCGCGATCAGCCTGATGCTCGCCTTTGCCGTGTCCGGCCTGCCGCCGTTCTCGGGCTTCTGGCCGAAGGTCATGCTGGTCAAGGCAGCACTCGACATCGGCGCCTGGTGGCTTGCAGCGGCATTGCTCGTCACCGGCTTCCTGACGACGATCGCGACCGGCCGCTTCTTCCTGCTTGCTTATTGGCGGGACACGGCCGGAGGGCAGGGGGCAGCGGACGAGGCGCAGATCCCGGTGGCCATTCTCCTGCCGTTGGGCGTGCTGACGCTGCTGACGCTTGCGATCGGCCTTTATCCCGAACCACTGCTGGCAACGATCCAGAGCGCAGCCGCCGGCCTCTCCGAACCGTCATCATATCTGAACTCGGTCTTCCCGGGAGCCGCCCGATGATCAAGTTCCTCTGGATCAATCTGGTCTTCACCGCGATCTGGGCCGCGATCAGTGGCAGCCTCAGCGTGCCGAACCTGTTGCTTGGCTTTTCCGTCGGCGCACTGTCCCTGTGGCTGATCCGGCGCGAGTTGCGGCCTGTCACCTTTCCGGTTCGGCCGCTGAAGATCCTGCTGTTGACCGCGTTGTTTTTCAAGGAACTGGCGGTTTCGGCGACCAAGGTCGCGTTCATGGTCGTCCAGCCGAAAATGCGGCTGAAGCCGGGCATCTTCTCCTACCCGCTGACCGTCAAGAGCGACTTCGAGATAGCGCTGCTGGCCAACCTCATCACGCTGACGCCGGGTACACTTTCCGTCGACGTCTCCGAGGATCGCAAGACCCTCTATGTTCACGCCCTCGATTGTGCGGATCCCGGCGGCCTCAGGCGCGATATTGCCAATGGTTTCGAACGTCGGATCAAGGAGGCATTCGAATGAAGCTGCCGGACCAGATACTTTCGGCCGCCACCGGCTTCGCACTTGTGCTTTTGTCCATGGCGCTGCTGGTGACCGTCTGGCGCATCATCCGCGGCCCGACGCTCCCCGATCGCGTTCTGGGCCTCGATATGCTCGTGGCAATCGCCATCGGTTTGATCGCGGTCGTTGCCATCCGCACCGGCTTCAATCTTTACATCGATATCGCCATTGCCCTCGGGCTGGTCGGCTTCCTTGCAACCATCGCCTTTGCCCGCTTTGTTCTGGCGCGCGGTCTGTCGCCGGAGAAGGGCGCGCTGGAGCAGGCTGCGCCAGATGCAGGCAAAGGGCCCCGGTCGTCGAAGGCGAAAGGTACCAGGCGCAAACGCAAGGGGGCACGCTGATGGAAGCGACCTTCGAGACGATCATCACGCTTTCCGTTGCCGTACTGCTTGTCGGCGGCGCCGTCTTTTCCTTGCTCGCAGCGATTGGCATCGTGCGCTTCCCAGACCTATACACCCGCATGCACGCGGCCTCCAAGGCCGGGACAGTTGGCTCGGGCCTGCTGCTTTTGGCCGCGGGACTGCACTCGCTCGATGTGGCAATACTGTTTCGGGCGTTGGCGGGATGCTTCTTCTTCGTACTGACAGCCCCCATTTCCGCCCATCTATTGGCAAAGGCCGCTCATCAGTCGGGTTACAGGCTGACAAAGCAGTCGGTCATAGATCAGCTTCCACAAAGGCAAGAGCCGCGCCGGCATTGAACGGCAACGTTTCTGGTTTTGTATTTCAGAACATTGCGATAGAACCCAACCACGTTAGCAATTTCGAAATAAAGTTGCTAACGACGGCCAAATTTATGTTTGGAATTTTCGCTGATCAGTGTTAATCGAGTAAATGTAAAGTGTCGTCGTGGAAAATACTTAGAGCTGAAATTCCAGCTTGAGTTGTGAATATTGGCTGTTGCTTTGAGAGGTTGGCTGTTCCAACGACTCGGCAATAGGTTTCGTGATCAAAATTCCAACTCTTGATATTGCGGCAAGAATTTGTCCTTGCTGTGCGATTGATGGTCTATCCCAAGGCAGCGAAGGCTTCCCGACGGCATTTGCATGTATTCCTCCCCCTGAATCATTTCGGGCTTGTGCTGAATTCCGATAGGAGAAAGAAATGACTGAAACAACGCTTGGCGCGAGCCATGAACTTCTGGTTGAACTGACGGCCGAGATCGTTTCCGCTTATGTCAGCAACCATGTCGTTCCGGCCGCCGAGCTCTCCACGCTGATCGCCGACGTCCATTCGGCTCTCAACAACACGGCGGCACCTGCACCGGTAGTCGTCCCCGTTGAAAAGCCGAAGCCGGCCGTCTCGGTCCGCAAGTCCGTTCAGGACGACCAGATCACCTGCCTCGAATGTGGCGGTACGTTCAAGTCGCTGAAGCGCCACCTGATGACGCACCACAGCCTGTCGCCGGAAGAATATCGCGAGAAGTGGGACCTGCCGACCGACTACCCGATGGTTGCTCCTGCCTATGCTGAGGCACGTTCGCGCCTTGCCAAGGAAATGGGCCTCGGCCAGCGTCGCAAGCGTCGCGGCAAGTAAGCAGGCCGCCGCCCATCGCCGTGATCACGCTTGGCGCTGGTTTGGTTTGAGGGGCGGAGCGTAAGATCACATAAAGGCCGGGCTGTTGCCCGGCCTTTATGTTTTTTGGCCTGGGAAAATGTGCCTATTCACGAAGCTCGGCTCTCGGAGCTGCGGCGTGATAGCGGGCCGAAAAGTGAGCGGAAAATTTCGTTGTCCCCCTTTCGATAAATGAGTATAGGAATTAGTTCCTATACAAGGGGTTTTCATATGGCCATTATCAAAGGCGATGCGCGAAATGAATATTGCCGCGGCGTGGTCCATCATCTCAAGACGGCCGCTTTGCCGACACGGCGCGTTGCGGCGATGCCGACCGGGCAGGGCGGCGCACGTGCGATGTGCACGCGGTTGACCTGCCGCCTCGTGCAAGATCTGACGGCGGACGCCGTGCTCCTGTCAGCCGACAGGCTGCCGCTATTTCGCGATGCAAGGCGTGCCAGGTGTCATGTGCGCCAGATCGCCATGTATGTTTGCCATGTCGTCCTGCAAATGCCGCAAAGCGAGATCGCCAACGCCTTCGAGCGAGACCGGACGACCGTCCGCCACGCCTGCTGCGTTGTCGAGGATCGACGGGATGTCGCCGATTTTGATGTATTCCTCGAGGCGATCGAGCGCTCGGTGGCATCTGCGTTTGCCGCGCAAATGGAACGAGACGAATAACTTATGCAAGCATCCACCGGTCGCGACCAGGGAGCGAGATGCATCCTGCGGCCGGGTGATTGCGCCGCGCGTCACGTTCAGTGTCCACAGGGCAATGTCAGCGAGTGGGCGCGACAAGGGCCGCGCTACCGACGCCTGTCGGTCGGCGGCGGCTCCTTATTCGTGCAAGGTTCGGCACTTGCTTGAAGCGATGGGAACGACCGTAACCTCAAGCGGCAAGGCGCGTTTCGGCTTCATTCTTGATCCGCCGGATCATCGAGCGCAGTCCGTTCGCGCGCTGCGTCGACAGATGCTCGATCAGGCCGATCTTGCTGAAAGTATCGATCGCATCCAGCCTGGCGATCTCCGAGGCATGCTTGCCGGAATAGATCGTAAGCACGATGGCGACCAATCCGCGCACGATGTGCGCATCGGATTCGCCTTCGAAAATCAACACCGGATCTTCCGGGTCGCCGGTCGCCTGGGTGGCGAGCCAGACCTGGCTGGCGCAGCCTTGCACCTTGTTCTCGCTGGTGCGCTTGGCTTCCGGCATCTCGGGCAGAGCCTTGCCAAGTTCGATCACATAGCGGTAGCGATCCTCCCATTCGTCGAGGAAGGCGAAGTCATCGATAATCTGGTCAAGCGTGGTCATGGTCCGGTCCGATTGTCGGCACCATCAGGCGGCGCCCGTCGCCGCTCGAGAGCGATGCCTCTACCGCGCGATCCTCGCCAGCCCTGAAGGCATCGCGATCGGCGTGACGTTCATATAGGCGATGGTAGCACAGATGAGAACCGCGAATCGCCACTCGGATGCATCAATGCGCAATTCGCTCGAAACTGCTGCGCTAGATCGAAACGCTTGTGGGAATTGTGACGGCACCGGCAGTCGCACCGGCTGTGCCTGCCGCGTCGAGAGATGCCATCGAGGTGGCGAGGGCATTGCTCGCCTTTCTCGCGTCATCCGCATCGTCGCCGGCGCCCTTGGCGCGCAGATCCTGCTCCGCCTTCCTCAGCACTTGCTTGAGCTGCTCGGCGAGCGCCTTGAACTCCGCCATCGTGCTTGCGTCGGAACGGTCCTGCGAGCCGTCGGAGCTGAACTCGCGATAGGCGCGCTCGGCAAAGGACGAAGGCTCTGTCTTGTCGTGGTCGTTGCCTTCTGCGCCTTCGGCGTTTGCCGCCTCGGCTGTACTTGCCTGCATCGCAGCCGTGGCGGCCGTTGTTGCTGCGGATGCAGCCCCTGCGGCAGCGTCGCCGCCTCCGCCCATCATACCGGTCGAGCCGCCACCGGCGAATTGCTGGGCGGCTGCGCCAAGCTGCCGCGCCAGCTGTTTTGCAAGCCTGGCGAGCGTCTCCGGGTCCGAAGCCCAAAACCGCAGCATTCGCAGCTGTTCCTTCAACTCGTCCAGCTTCTTCTTGGCCACGGCCTTGCGGCTGGCAGCGGTTTCGTCATCTGCGCGCAATAGATTGAGAAGAGGAGAGCCGTTCTTTTGCGCCAGCGGTGCCGCGTCGGTGGCGACTGGAGATCCGTTTGTGGTCGCACGTGTGGCGCCCACATTTGAAAAGAACCCGTATATCTGCATCGGGGCAGTCTCCGCTGAATGTGCGGGGACCTAAACAGCCATGTCTTGTGCGAGCCTGTCTCTGGACCGCTCTTCGGTTGCAGCCCGAAAAAGAAAACGCCGCGAGGGGATGGGTTCCTCGCGGCGGCCGCAAGAAGGCGGCAAGTCAGGCAGTGTCAAAGGATGTCTCGGCGGCGGTCGGGTCGACCCGCTGTCACCGGAAGAAATGCTTACTGGACGTGTGACGCCTTGGGGTCGAGGCGCTTTTCCGGAACCGGGGTGCGCTTGAAAACTGGAGCTGCATCCGCAGCGGTCTGCTCGATGGGAGCCGCGAGTTGGTCGGCGACCTCGGCCGCTTGGCCCACGGTTCCGGTCGTTACCTTGGCGTCGGGCTTGATCGCATCGGTTTCGGCGAACTGCGTGTCGAGGAACTCATAGGCAATGCGGGCGCCTTCACGAGCCCGATGGCCGAGAGCGACGAAGGTTTCAGCACCTTTCTCGCAGACCTCGGGCTTCTGGATGCAGATCGCACTGATATACTGGAAAGCCTCGTTGGCGGCAGAAAAAGTATCGCCGAGCTCGACCTTCGGTCCGTGCTCCAGCTTCTGCGCGCTCGACGGATCGAGGAACGGCAGCAGCACCAGTACCATCGAAAACCAGAATGTCGCCTTGATGAGAAACCACATGTTCTGCCCATCCTGTATTCGGCTGCCGCGCCCGCCGGTCTTCTAGCCGGTTTTTCCGCCTTCGGCATCCTGGAGCGCCGCGGTATCCCCTGATACCCGTTCACGCCCGCCGTCGTTTCCATGTGGACCGCCGTCTTTCGTCGTCCGGCCCTTTGTTGAGACAGACATTAGGCAGGGAATCACAAGACCGCTTTTCAAAAACCCGCAGCATTTGTTTCGAATTTTAATGAAATTCCCGATTTTGAGGATTTGCCGGGCATTTGTGTCGCATTTTAGCTTTTGCCGTTAAGGATCGTGGCGACGGGCCGCCGGCAAAGCCTGCAAGCGTGGGCAACGGCACCAGGTCGCCCTGCCCAAATCCTTAACAAGAGGCGGAAAATGCACGAAAATCCGTTGCTTACGCCCCGTTAACCACAAGAAATGAAGGTCGCACGAATTGCCTCAAAACGGGATTTTTCGAGGGTTTGGCGCCGTTTCGAGACTGTCCCGTTTATTCTTTCATTAAGCCGGGGATGCGAGATTCCGACATGTCACGAGGCAGTTCGAATGGCGGCCCGCATGAAGCGGAAAACGGTCACGCTCAGTCTCGCAAGAACAACAAATGTGGCAGGGTAAGGCGTGAGCGTATTGCGTGACATGGTTGGCAGATGGACGTCCCGCGTGGACGAGGCCGCTGCCCTATGGCTGCCCCGCCGCGAGGCCGGCTCCGCCGTCGGCCGCCGGGACCTCAAGCGTCTGCGCACGGTGGCTGCAGTGTCTCTGACCACGCTTCCGGCAGTCCCGCTTGCGCTCGCGCTCGCCATGCCCGTTTCTTCCGCATTGCCGCTCGGCACTGCGCTGTGGGCGTCCGCCTCGCTGCTGGCCGCTGCGGCTGCCATTGCGCGTGGGCGTGGCAAGCAAGGTGCCGAGACGCTTGATCTCGATGCGGCGACATACGAGCTTCCCGATCTTTCAGCCGCCTACGATCTTTTCGCCGGTCTCGTCACCGTGCACGACCTGCGCGGCAATGTTCTCTCCGTGCATGGCCGCGATGCCGCCGAACATCTGACGCTGATGCGCGACCCCGCTGGCCGCGGCTTCATCGAGCAGATCCACGTCTCCGACCGCATCACGTTCGTGAGCGCGATCGACATTCTGCGCCAGGGCGGCGAGCGGGCGACTGTCAACATTCGCATCGAACGCCGGTCGCAGCCGACGGAAGGCGAGCAATTCGTCCATATGTGCTGTGAGCTCGCACCGCTTCTCGATCGCGACGGCGGTCTGAAGGCGATCCTTGCGCAGTCGCGCGATGTCTCGCAGGAAGCGCGGCTGCGCGCCGAAGCGGCGGCGAGAACGGCGGAAGCGGAATCGGCAAACGATGCCAAGACCCGTTTCCTTGCCGCCGTCAGCCACGAGCTGCGTACGCCGCTCAATGCCATCCTCGGCTTCTCCGACGTCTTGACCGGCGAATACTTCGGCCGTCTGGAGAACGACCGCCAGCGCGAATATGTCAGCCTGATCCACCAGTCGGGCGAACACCTTCTGTCCGTCGTCAACACCATGCTCGACATGAGCAAGATCGAGGCGGGCCGCTACGAACTGGTTCCTGAACCCTTCCGCGTGGTCGAAGCGGTCTCCGCCTGCGAAGCAATGCTGTCGCATCAGGCGCAGGAGAAGGGCGTCAAGCTGGCAAGCCGCGTGACCCGCAACGTCGGCGAGATCAATGCCGACCAGCGCGCCTTCCAGCAGGTTCTCATCAATCTTGTCGGGAACGCCATCAAGTTCACCGATCAGGGCGGCATGGTGACGATCGACGCCGAGCTTGACGGTCCTTCCCTGAAGCTGACAGTCAGCGACACCGGTATTGGCATCGCCGCCGACAAACTGCAGATGTTGGGGCAGCCCTTCGTCCAGATCCAGAACGACTACACCCGCCGCTACGAGGGCACCGGCCTCGGTCTGTCGCTGGTCAAGGGGCTTGTGGCGCTTCACGGCGGCGAGATTTCGATCCGTAGCCGTGAACGCGAAGGCACGGTGATTACCGTCACTCTGCCTTGTGACGGCTCCGGCATCGTCGAGGCCAACCGCGAAGAACAACGCTCGGCCGTGACTGTCGAATTTCCGCCGCGGCTAAGAGATAACGACACGCAGGCGGTTGCCGATGGCGACCGATTCGAAAGGACCGGTTTGAACGAGGAACGGGGATATGGCGCCGCGCAAGCGAAAACAGCCTGAACGCAAGAAGGCGGCGCGTCCCGCGCCAGGCCTTGCCATGCGTGGGCTGGCTCTCGCCGGCCGAGGTGTTGCGCTTGCCGGTCGGCTGGTCGCCCGCCACCCCTTGAGTGCCGGCGGTACGGCTGCCTTTGCCGTTGTGTTCTCGTTCGTTGCCGCCAACGCCATGTGGTATCAGCACGGCTCACATCCATCACCTCTGCTTCGCACCCGCGTACCGCTTGTCAGCCCCGAGACGGCCGAGCGTATCGCCGTCGCCAAGGGCGCCGAGATCGAACCGCGCAATGTCACGACCTTCGTCATCAAGCGCGAGGGCGACAAGGACACTGATAACGTCGAAGACGTGATCGCAGCCGCCTCGTCCGAAGCGCCTGCCGAAAAGCCGTCGCCCGAACGGGTCGCCTCGGTACCGGACACGTCGGCTTCGCCGCTGGTAGCCGACATCCAGAAGGAACTGAACCGCATCGGTCTCTACGATGGCGTGCCGGATGGGCGCCCGGGTCCGCGCACGTCGGCCGCCATCCTGCGGTTCGAGAAACAAGCCGGGCACCCGCAGACGGGGATCGCGAGCGCTGAACTGCTGCGCACGCTGCGCGCCACGTCGGGCCCGAAGCTGGCAGCCGCCATGCCTGCAAGCCGGCCCTACGCCGACCCGAAACAGGCCGGTGCCGATGTCGATCCGGTTGCAGCCGCCATCCGTTCAGCCGAGACGGACAAGATGCTGATCCCGCGGGCCGAAATCCCCGTTTCCAGCGAACTGGTGCTGAACATCCAGAAGGGTCTGAGCAATCTCGCCTATGCCGACATCGTCGTCGACGGCGTTGCCGGCGATCAGACACGCGCGGCGATCCGCCATTTCGAGAAGCACTACCGCCTGCCGCAGACGGGCGAGCCCAATCCCAAAGTGCTGAAAAAGCTCAAGGAAATCGGCGCCCTCTGACGAGCCGTCGCAAGCAAAGTCAGGCAACCCAGGTGCCCGTGGCACGGCGTCTTCGATGTGTCGCACAAGCGTGCCAGCCAAGGACTTGGGAGGTCGCGGTGCTTCCTCGCCGCTCATCCCGGTTTGCAAGCCCGCCGCCGCACGTGTACAGCCTCTCCATGCGCCTCAAATCCCACATCTTCGTCTCTGCCTTGCTGCGCCGTGCCTTCGCGCTCGGCGGGTATGCGGCCGTCCTGCGCAAAGGGGCGGAGGACGCCGGCGCGATCTTCATCCGCCAGCGCACACGCATGGGGACCGAGACGCTGTTTGCGCCGGCACCGCAGAATTTTTTCGAAGACGACGCCGATACCGGCCGCAAGTTCGAGACGCGGCTGAAGGATCGCGACGGCGATGCGGTGGAGGATGCACTTGCCCGCGAAATCCGCTTCGATCCGGATTGCTGGATCGTCGAGATCGAACTGGATGATCGTGCCGATCTGTTCGATGTGGTGCCGGACGAGGGAAGAAGCCTCTCTTGAAGCAGCCGTCAGAGGCGCTAGGCTCTCCACTTGGAATGGAGTTCGCTCGGTCGCGCGCAGAGCTGGCTGCGACTGAAAACTATCGGCGGCCGAACACGCGTTGCGCTTTGGCGCCGCCGATGGCCTGGGCGACCTTGCGGATGGCGGGCTGACGGGCATCATTGGCGTGGTCGTCGGCGAGATAGCTCTGGTGCCGCACGGCGGGCGCCTCATCCCGCGCGTCCGACTGCAGCCATGCGTCAAGCCGCTCTCTGCTCGACTTCGGATCCATGGTGCCGGTCAAGGCTTCCGCACGGCTGACCCCGCCGATGCCCTCGGCGAGATGCGGATAGAGCGATTGCAGGACGAAGATGAGATCTTCGGTCGGGAGCGAAAGGGCAATCAGGCTCGTCGCCAGCTGTTGCCCGGAAACGTCGAGAAGAATGCGCTCGACCAGAGGGCCGCCTGCATCGAGCGCCGTCGCCAGCGCGCGCGAGAACAGAATGATCTCACCGCTCCTTGCAAAGCGCACCAGCAGGGCGCTGTGCAGTCCGCTAATCGGTACGATGGTGGACGCGATTTCGCGCGCACCAGCACGCGCAAGTGCCTTGATCTCGGCGCGCAAGCTCTCTTCCCGCGCGGTCCGATCTGCCTGGGCCTCGGCCTCCGGTTCGGCCGGAGCCGAGGGCGCCGCGGCCGGTCGTTGCTGTACGTCAGGGCGGGCGGAAAGGCCGGCGGGATTGTGGTGTTCGACCAGGGCATCGATGACGGACGGGGACAGGGCGGCGCGTCGCGCAATCGCGCTGGCATGCGCCGGGCTCTGCTGGCGTATGATGCCGATGAGCGTTCGATCCGAGAGCGCTTGCGAGCGGGTCAGGAAAATGGCGGCGATCGAGATCGGCATGCTGCCGATCAACGCTGCGACCGGCTCGGGAACATGGGGGCATTGCGACAGCGCGGCGGCGGCCTGACGACGCGCTTCGCTGCTGGAGCCGAGGAACAGCGGTTCGAACAATTCGGAAAACTGCTTCATGTCGGATTTGCGCGGAATTCGCAGGCTCTCGAAACCGCTGACGGTTGCCATCAGGACCACGTCCTTCAAGCGGCCCGTCTGTGGCCTTTCCAACTCACGAAAGCGATCCGTCACGATAAATCCTTGCACGCAAAACATGATTGCCATTGCCGGCGACCCGGAACGGCACACGTCACTAAAAATAAAAGAAAAGCGTTAGCGCACTGTTAACTATGGAGGTTGGGGCTTTATTCAGGCTTGCGGCGCGCAAGCGGCCGACGATTTTGTGCGGTTTCGACGGCAAAGCCCTGCTTGCTGTGGGTTCGACCGCCTCCAGCCTTAAAAAATCCACAAGCGGCTTTAAGTGATCGCGGTGACGGTGAAGGGTTCCGGACGCCCGCCGACGCAAGAAGGCTTAGTGAAGAGGGGCCTTCCGATGGGAGACAGCTTACTGTGAAGAAAATAGTGTTGCGCGCGGCCGCCATATGCGCGCTTTTCCTGGCGCCGGCGATCGCCGAGGCTGCAGAGGGATTTGCAACTGCCAACGTCAATATGCGGTCCGGTCCCAGCACGCGCTATCCGGCGGTGTCGATGATCCCGGCCGGCGAAGCCGTTGAAATTCACGGCTGCCTTGCCGATCTGCCCTGGTGCGACGTTTCCTTTTATGGTGGCCGCGGCTGGGTGGCTGGGCGCTATGTGCAGGCGAACTATCGCCGCAACAGGGTCTATGTCGAACCGCAATATTACCGACCGCTCGGTATCCCGACGGTGGTTTTCCAGTTTGATCGCTACTGGGACCGAAACTATCGCGGCCGTGATTTCTATCGCGACCGTGACCGGTGGCGCCGTGGGCCGGATTGGGTCGACGATAGCCGCCGCCCGCGGGACTGGGAGCGTCAACGCGACCGTGATCGCCGCGATTGGGAACGCGACCGAGCCCGGCAGGAGCGCGAGTGGACGCGCGACCAGGCGCGCGAGCAGCGCGAGCGGGATCGGGATCGCCAGAACTGGGAGCGGAACCGAAGAGATGGTGAACGTTGGGATGACCAGGCAGGTGGCGACAACCGCCGCGAATGGGAGCGTCGCCGCGATCGCGACGGCGTGCGCGTCCGGGAAGATTTCGAGGATGGTTATGGTGTCGTGCGCCCAGCCCCGGCCATTCGATGCCAGGCGATGGACCCATCCTGCGTAGAGTGATGTGCGTGATATCAAGAGCGCGGGGGGGTGCCCTCCCTTCGGACGGGCGGCCCTTCGGTCGCCCGTTTTCTTTTTCGCACGGGCTTTCGGCTTGCCGTCGGAACCATTGTTGTTTCGATGCGTTGAAACCGGGCAAGAGAAGGAGCGTTGCAATGGTAGAAAAAAAACTGCAGGCGGTGGCTGACACGGTCGAAAGTGAAGTGGAAGCATCGGCTGCCCGGGTCGAACTGGAGGCGCAGATTGCCGAGTTGCGCGCCGAGATTGGCCGACTGACCGAAACCGTTTCGGCGATCGGCACGGGTGCCAAGGCGGTGGTGCAGGGTGAAGCGGAATTGATGACGGAGCGGGTGCGCGAGCGGGTCCGCGAAGAACCGATTTCGACACTTCTGACCGTTGCCGGTGTTTCGTTCCTCTTCGGCCTGCTGTCCAGGCGCTAGCCGTCCCCCGTCCGCCGAAGCTGTTACCCCGGATACAGTGTTTTGTTTTTCCGGGGGACATACTGCCCCTAGGTTCGGGGCGCGGATGCGGCGTTAACCATCTGTTAACCAGCCTATGGCTCAATCGAAGCGGACCGTCTATGATTGGTCTGTACCACTCGAGCAAGCCGCAACCTCCGGGCGACCGGAAGAAGGAGAAGATGAGAAAAGCGCGCCTGTCCGGGTTATGCCTGGGAAAATGCGCTGGCCCCGAAAGGGCAGGGTGAAATCTGTACGGTAGTTCATCCGTCTCAAGCCTTTATGGAGACGAGCATGGCAGACGTGATCAGAATGCAGGACCGCAAGGTCCAAATGCCACCACGCAGGCCTCCGGTCATATCGGGCGGAGCGCAAGTGCTTTTGTTTACCGGCATCCGCTACGAGCGCCTCGACGGCCGCGACCCGCAGCCAACCGCGCCTGACGGACGTCGGATCAAGAAGCAGTAGGCTTCCAGCCACCGCCCATGTGTCGGCCCCATCGGCCGGCCTAAGCACGGCTTTGTTCGTGCCGACAACGCTCCGTATGTGCGGACGCGATCATCTTCTTCACGACATTTGAATAGAAGCGGCAAGGTTGAAGGTCGGATCTTCTGACGACCAGATTACGCGGCCCGATGCGTGATCGCTCTGGTTCGCTTGTTGCGATTTAGGGTCGCGTTTTTACATGACGTCGTTGTCGCGAAAATGCTGTCAGCTTTTGCGTGGCATGCGTCAGCGCCGGAACGGCTCGCAGCTTGATTCCGCCAGGAAATTCCGCACCTGGTCCTCGAAGCTGTCAAGCGGCGCCATGGCGCGCAGCACCGCATAGCCATCCTCTTCCTTCATCTCCACCATGATCGATTGCGCCAGGGCTTCCGGCGGCGCCTTGCGCAACTCCACCAGTTGGATCGGCGTCGCGACGACAAGATCCAGCCTGCCATTGACGGCGGTATGGTCGTTCATGCTGAAGACTTCGTTGGAACTGCTGTCGAAAACGGCGAGCGACCAGAAGGGAACGGAGCCGCTGGCGAGGAAACGCGCCGGTCCATCGGCGATGGAAAAGCTGCAAACCGCCGTTCGCAGGTAAGGATCGTCATTGCTGAGACCCGTCGGCCCAGGGGTGCTCGTCAAGGAAAAGAAGCTGTCCATCTCGAGAAGGCCGAGCACACGGGTGTAGGCGTCACGACCGGTAAACTGCGGCAGCACCAGCACGATGATGATGTGCAGCAGAGCCGCGCCCACGAGGCCGAGGATGGAAGCGAACAGAACACTACGCATCGCCGCATCCCGTTTTCACGATCTTCGGCATGGCGAGATCGATGAGGCCGGAGGAGCCTGCAGTTGGTGTATCGAGCAGTGTCAGGACGAGCCGGAAGGTGCCGGAATGTCGCAAGGCCAGCCAATTGTCCGGTTTGGCGTTCGGCGAGACATGGATGGTGAAGGAGCTGTCTTCGGCGCGCAGCACCGTCCAAGAATTGAGCGCTGCAGGCAGATCCGAGCCGGGGCGCAACGGGACGCCGTCGGCATTCGCGGCATAGAGCGTCCAGAACCGTGCCTGCGGCGTCATCCCCGAGACATCGTAGGAGCAGGCCGCGGAGAGCTTGTCCCCCTTGTCATCGACCTGGGCCATGAACATCAGCCCTTCGGCGCCGCCGTAGAGCAGGTCGCCGGCCCGGGCGCGGTGCGCCTTGGCATAGGGGTCGGCCTTCTCGGTCTGTGCCTCGGGAAAGGCAATCCACGGACCGATCGATATGGCACCGAAACCGACCGTCGCTTTCAGCGCCCAGACGGCCGAAGCGATGCCGCCGCCGAAGGCGATGGCAAGGGCAAGGGCGACGAGGAGGGGAATTCGGAACAATGGCGGCTCTATCGAATACGGTTGTGCATCGCCACGCGACGCAGCGCAGCCCATGTCTCGCCCATACGAGCGCGCGACGCAACGGCGATCATTGCGTCTACCTGGCCGCCAGCATCGATCCGGTCTCTCAAATAAACGGTTCGAGCGCGTTCAGTTGCTGGCGGCATTCGGGAGACCCTTTTGGGCAGACCCACCGTCGGCGGCGCCGAGGACGGCCACTTTGCCGCCATTCTTCTCCGGCGCCTTCAAGGCGGGGGCTTTTTCGAAGGTCTCGCCCACGGAACGCAGCAACCGCGTGACATCAGCCGAAAGAGAGCGTGGTCGCACAAGTGGCGGCAGGGCGTTTTCATCCGGCTTGGCGTTGGCGACCTCTGGTTGCTTGCTCGGGGCAGGCGCGGGGTTGGTTATTCCGGGAATCTGGCGGTGCTCGATCCCCTGTTCGGCGTAGTCCATCAGCCTCTTGAAGGTCATGGCCGGCAGCGACCCGCCGGTCATATTGTTGGTCGAGGTATAGTCGTCGTTCCCGAACCAAACCGCCGTCGTATAGTCGCCGGTGAATCCCACGAACCAGGCATCGCGGTAGGCCTGGGTGGTGCCCGTCTTGCCGCCGGTGACGATGCCGTTGTCGAGTGCTGCCTTGCGGGCCGTGCCGATCACGGGGATCTGCGTCAGCATCGAATTCATCGAGGCGTTGGCTTGCTCGGACAGGATGCGCTTGGCCGGCGGTTCGTCGCGGGAAAAGTCGTAGAGGATGTCGCCGTCGTAGTTCAGGATCTGGCTGATGCCGTGCCGGCGCGATTGCAGCCCGCCCGCCGGGAACACGGCATAGGCGGTCGCCTGGTCGAGCACAGTTACTTCGGAGGTGCCGAGCGGCATCGTCTTGTCGGCGCGAAGCGGCGTCTCGATACCCATGTTCTTGGCGGTCTCAACGATCAGGTCGGTTCCGAGCTTGTCTTTCGCGAGACGCACCGGGATCGTGTTGATCGATTTGGCAATCGCCGTCAGGATGGTGATGCGCCCGGCATAGCTGCGGCCATAGTTCTGCGGCGACCAGCCGCGCCAGGTGATCGGCGCATCGACGACGATGGTTTCCGGCGTCATGCCTTTTTCCATCGCTGCCGCGTAGGTATAGACCTTGAAGGAAGAGCCCGGCTGACGCAGCGCCCGGGTCGCGCGGTTGAACTGGCTCTCGCCATAGTCGCGACCGCCGACCATTGCCCGGACAGGTCCGCCGTTTTCGACCATCACCAGTGCACCCTGCTTCACATGGAAGCTCTCGCCATATTGCCGAAGGCTGGACTCGACCGAATCCTCTGCTGCGTTCTGCAGCCCCATGTCGATGGTGGTGCGCACGATCAGCGAATGCTGGGCAAACGGCCGGGCGATGCGCTGCACTTCGTCGAAGGCCCAGTCGAGGAAGAAGTCGGGCGCCTTCACCTGGGCGCGGTCGATGACAGTTGCCGGGTTGAGACGTGCGGCAATCACCTGTCCCTCGGTCATCAGTCCGCCCTGGACGAGGTTCGTCAAAACCTCGTTGGCGCGGCCGCGGGCGGCCGGCAGGTTGACGTGCGGCGCGTAGCGGGCCGGCGCCTTGAACAGGCCGGCGAGCATGGCGGATTCCGCTAGGTTGACGTCGGTGATCGCCTTGCCGAAATAGAACTGTGCCGCTGCTGCCGCGCCGAAGGTGCCGCCGCCCATATAGGCGCGGTCGAGATAGAGCCGCAGGATCTCCTTTTTCGACAGGTTGGATTCAAGCCAGATCGCGAGGAACGCTTCCTTGATCTTACGCTCGATGGTGCGCTCGTTCGACAGGAACAGGTTCTTGGCGAGCTGCTGCGTCAGCGTCGATCCACCCTGGACGACACCGCCGGCGCGCGCATTCTCGGTCATGGCGCGGGCAAGGCCGAGAAAATCGATGCCGTAATGGTCGAAGAAGCGCCGGTCTTCGGTGGCAAGTACCGCCTTGATCAGATGATCCGGCAGCTCGTCGATCGGGACGGAATCTTCGTGAATGATGCCGCGATGGCCGATTTCATTGCCGTAGCGGTCAAGGAAGGTGACGGCGAAATCGCTTTGCGCCCGCCAGTTACCCTTGGTTTCCTCGAAGGCCGGAAGCGCCAGCGCCAACATCAGCACCGATCCGACAGTGCCCCAGGTCATGCCTTCGCCGAGCACCTCGAAAACCACTTTCTTCCAGCCGGTGACGCGAAAGCGGCGGAAGAAAATCGTTGTGTCTTCCCACCATTGTGAGAGTTTGAATCCGGCATTCCAGACCGTCGAATCGATCCAGGAATCGATTCTCAGAAAGATGTGCCGTTTCTTCGGCCGGTTATCGTCTTTCCTCGGTTCCCGCACGGTCGCAACGTCCTGAAGGCTTTTGGCATCATGCCGGCGCCCCGCGATATTTGCACGGCGCCAAATTTCACTCTACTTGCATATCGCGCCGGTGGCCTTAAAAAACCGGCAATTTTCTGCGAAATTTCTCTTCTGCAATGTTTCCATCGATCGTCGCCGATTGAAGGACAGAGCAGGGAGCAACTCAAATCGCTACTGCGACCTTTGCACGTCTGATAAGAACTGCGGCGCAGTAGCGCGACCGATTTGACGAAAGTGTGATGATGATGGGCGAAATGCCTTTCTGGAAGGCGAAGAGCCTTGACGACATGGATGACGCGGAGTGGGAAAGCCTCTGCGACGGCTGCGGGCTCTGTTGTCTCAACAAGCTTGAGGACTGGGAGACGGCCGAGATCGCCTGGACCTCGATCCGCTGCACGCTGCTCGACGGTGAGAGCTGTCGATGCAAGGACTATCCGAACCGTCAGGCGACGGTGCCGGATTGTATTCAGCTGACACCGGATGCGGTGCGCGAGATTACCTGGTTGCCGCCGACCTGCGGCTATCGGCTGGTGGCAGAAGGTCGCGACCTCTATTGGTGGCATCCGCTGCTCTCGGGCGATGCCGAGACGGTGCACGCCGCTGGCATTTCCGTGCGTGGCCGCACCGTCGCCGAAGACGGCATCGACATTGAGGACTACGAGGATTATCTGGTGACCTGGCCGCTGGAAGTCGGAGAGAAAAGCTCAGGTTAACAGCTGCTTAGACGTTCCACCGGAATCGATCTGACAGAGTTGCGCCATTGCGGGTGCCATTAGGAACGACTAGAGATCGGTGACCCTCCATCGTTCCTAGGCATTCCGATGATCAGCACCGACCGTCTCATTCTCCGCAGACCGCAACTGGAGGATTTCGAGCCCTATCGGCAGATGTGGCTCGATCCCGAGATCCTTCGCCATATTGCGCCGGGCCCCTTTTCCGACGAGCAGATGTGGACGCGCTTCCTGCGCCAGGAAGGCGGCTGGCAGTTCTTCGGCTTCGGCTATTTCGTGATCGAAGAGAAAAGCTCCGGGCGTTTTGTCGGGCAGATGGGCTTCCAGGAATTGCGCCGCGAGATTTCGCCCCCACTGACCGGCACGATGGAGACAGGCTGGACGATCGCGCCTGAGGCCCAGGGGCGCGGCTATGCCAGCGAGGCGGCGCAGGCGGCATTCGGCTGGGCCAGGGACCATCACGCCGGGCGTCGCGTCACCGCTATCGTCAGTCCGACCAATTTGGCGTCCATCCGGATCGTCGAGAAGCTGGGAATGCAGCTGTTCGCGCAGACGGAGTATCACGGCAAGCCCGTCACGCTGTTCGACCATATTCTCTAAGGCGGTATCCGCCCGCGGCTCTGGAAGCCACTACGCCAGTTGTGTCAATGGCGGCCGTTCTTCTTCACCAGGCTTTTAGGTGCAACGTTGCGCCAGGCGGTTTCCATCGACTGGCGGATGAGATCCTCGTCGGCCTCCACAAAGTAGAGCGAGGTCCAGCCTTTGTCGCCCCAACCGCCGGGTACCGCGGCACAGACGCCTGGCTCCATTTCCAAAAGCATGCGCTGCTGGTCCGGCGTAAACTTGAAGACCGCCCGACCCGCCTCTGGCAGGGACATGAAGATGCGCTTGCCCACGCGGAAGTCCCGCGTGCCGAAATGGGCATTTTCTTCCGTTCCCGGCAGGCTTAGCGCCAGTTTTTCAATCTCGTCGGTCAGCATGAAAAAAAGAGTAACACGGTTTTTCCGATTGGCCAAAAGGCAGGAAATCGCCACACCCAGAGGCTGAACGGAGCGGTTTTGCACGGTGTCCTGGCGACAAGGTCACGACGCTATTTCACCTCCGGGTGGCCGTCAATTTCTGTCTCGGAGCGCGAGTCGGATGCGGCTTGATCACGCACTGAGTGCGAGAACGCCCCAAGGACCCGGCTGCATTTTTTGCCCACGGCGAATGACAAAGAAAAGCCGCCCGCGGCGCTAACCGTGGGCGGCTCGAAGCTTGATGTGCTGCATTATCGACGGGCGGTGCTCGCCCATCAGCGCGCTTATTCAGCCGGCTGAACGGGCTTCGGTGTCGTCTGGCTGGCGGTGCGCATTTCGCGCCATTCGCTTTCGAAACGGTCCAGCAGCGACTGCGGTACCTTGGACTGCTGCGATGCCTGCTGGTTGTTTACGAGCGTCTGCATCCGATCCTCCCGGGCCTGTTGCAATTTCATGACAAGTTGATGAGCGGACAATTTCACATCGTAAACGCTTTGTAAATCAGTAGGTTAAATCATCTAAACGATTTAAAAATCTTTAAATCGATTTATTTTCAGCTGATCCACAGTTGCGTTCAGGCGGTTGGGGGCGGCGCGGCATTTCGGCGCCGGCTGAGTAGGAGAGGCGCTCCTTTGGTCGGACGAAGCTGTCGAGCGACAGCTGTCTTTCACTCACAACGGCGGGCACGAGTTGAGCGGGGGGGCAAGTTCCTGAGGCAATGGCGTTCAGAGGGCTGCGATAGGAATGCGTAACGAGACAACGCTGTCCGACCGACACGGCCGAACGCCTGCGGTTCGCGCTGCAACGCCAAACAAATGCAGAGGCTTAGATGAGGGAACAGACTCCTCGCCTGACCGCGCTCACTCAACCTCACAGGGTTCGGACTCAACTTTGGAAGATGTGCGGGCAAGCGATTCAAAGGACTCGGATATTCGAGCCCACTTCAAGTCCCGCCGTAAGTCGAGCGAAGCAGCCTGCGCCCATCTCGTCCTCGACCCATTATCGGACGATAGCAAAAGGGCCTTAACAAATGACTGATCGCCCGAGACAGCGGCTGTGTCGCGGCAGTTCTCGTGATCTGTTGCCGAGTTCGTCGTGCGTAAGTAGAGTCTAATATTTCCGTCGACGCTGGACCTTTTCCAGCACCGCCCGAGATATTTGCACAATGCCATCGCGCAGGCGCGCTTTGCTGCCGCCGCGCGACGGGCGGACGCGGTATCCCTCCCACCGCGTCCGCCTGCCTTTTTGCGTGCGGGGGAATATCCGATCACGATGAAAATCACCGACGTGGAGAGGCGCGAACATCGACGCGTTCGTCCGGTTGTCGCCTCCGCACGGCGCGGATCAGGGTTTCGCACGGCTGTTGTCAGGCGATGGATTGATCCCACCCGGGTTTCGTCTTTAAGGGAATCATTGCAATTTGCGGTCGGTTCGCCGTGGATACCGGCATTCACGGATAGCTGATCGCCCGGCTGGGCGGCCGACATTCATTTGCCATTCAGCCTCTATCCGTTATTGCTTTTGCCATGATGCTTCCCAAGTCGAAAGTGCGTTCATGTCTTCACCAGTGATCATAGCCGCGCTTGCCGCAGGCCTTGCGGGCTTTGCTCCGCCTGAGGTCAGCAGGCCCACGGACCTTGTCGTCCGTGTGGCCGGCGATTGCAGCGCCGCTGCACAGCAAGTCGTTTCGGAAACCGGCGGCGAACTGCTTTCGGCGCAACCGACCTCCGACGGCCAATGCGTGATCACGGTGCTTGTGCCAGGCAATGGCGGGCGACCGAAAAAGGTGACCGTAAGGGTGCCGATGTAATTCGCGCGTGACGACGCTGCGAAAGAGGGGAAGTGGGTACGAATGCGCATTCTGATAGTCGAGGACGACGTCAACCTGAACCGGCAGCTCGCCGAAGTGCTGAAGGAGGCCGGCTACGTCGTCGATCAGGCCTATGACGGCGAAGAGGGACACTATCTCGGCGAAGCCGAGCCCTATGACGCCGTCATCCTCGATATCGGCCTGCCTGAGATGGACGGCATCACCGTTCTCGAAAAATGGCGTGGCGGCGGCAAGACCATGCCGGTGCTGATCCTGACGGCACGTGATCGCTGGAGCGACAAGGTGGCCGGCATCGACGCCGGTGCCGACGATTATGTTGCAAAGCCCTTTCACGTCGAGGAAGTGCTTGCCCGCATCCGCGCGCTGATCCGCCGGGCGGCAGGCCACGCCAGCTCGGAGATCGTTTGCGGTCCCGTGCGGCTCGACACCAAGGGGTCGAAGGCAACCGTCGACGGGACCGCACTGAAGCTGACGTCGCACGAGTTCCGGCTGCTCTCCTATCTCATGCACCACATGGGCCAGGTCGTATCGCGGACTGAACTGGTCGAACATATGTACGACCAGGACTTCGACCGCGATTCCAACACGATCGAAGTGTTTGTCGGCCGTCTTCGCAAGAAGATCGGCAACGACCTGATCGAGACGGTGCGGGGCCTGGGATACCGCATGCAAGCGCCCGGCAATGGCAATTAGATCTCTTACGGCCCGCGTATTGGCGGTTTCGACCGTCTGGGCCGTCGTCGCCCTTGTTGTGATCGGGGTGGTCATTTCCGCCCTCTATCGCCAGGGATCGGAGCGCGGTTTCAAGGACCTGCTGCGCGCCCAGCTTTTCAACGTCGTCAATTCGATTTCGGTCAATGAGAAGACAGTGCTCGCCGGCAGCCCCCAGCTCGGCGATCTGCGCTTTTCCCAGCCGCAGACCGGATGGTACTGGATCGTCGATCCGATCGGCGAGTTTGACACGCCGCCGCTGATCTCGACCTCGCTCGGCAATGCGAAGCTGCCGATCGCCAGCGTCGATGAGGTCCCCTTCGATACCGGCTATGTCCGCTTCTACACCACCAAGGATCCCTTCGGAAACGAGGTCGAAGTGGCCGAAACAGAGGTCGTTCTCGACATTCAGGGCCACACCGCTCGTTTCCGTGTTGCCGGCAACCGCGACGTGCTGGAAGCGGACATCAATCGCTTCACCCGCAATCTGACGATCGCTCTTTCCATTTTCGGTTTGGGTGGGCTCGGCATGAACGCGCTGACTATTCTCTTCGGCCTCCGCCCGCTCGACCAGGTTCGCCGTTCTCTCGAGAAAATTCGGGCCGGCGAAAGCGAGAGGCTCGATGGTGCCTTTCCGCGCGAGATCCAGCCGCTTGCAAACGAGGTGAATGCGCTGATCGACAGCAATCGGCGCATCGTCGAGCGCGCACGCATGCAGGTGGGCAACCTTGCTCATTCGCTGAAGACTCCGATCGCGGTCCTGCTCAACGAGGCCCGGGTGCTCGAGGCGTCGCACGGCGAACTCGTTCGCACCCAGGTCGACGCAATGCAGATGCAGGTCCAATCCTATCTGAGCCGCGCCCGGATCGCCGCGCAACGCGAGTCTGTTCTTGCACGCACCGAAGCCCAGCCGGCTCTGGAGCGGCTGGTCAGGGTGATGCGCAAGCTCAATCCGGAAAAGGAAGTTCATCTGTCGATCAACCCACCGGGCCTGGTGCTTGCGATGGAGCTCCAGGATGTCGAGGAAACCGTTGGCAATCTGCTCGAAAATGCTGCCCGCCATGCCAAGGGCGAGGTGTGGCTCAATGTTCGCCCGGCGACGAACGAACAGCATGCGAAGGAGACCGGGCGGCAATGGATCGTGCTTGACGTGGACGACGACGGAGCTGGCCTTGATCCCGATCAGATCGCATTGGCGTTGAAACGCGGCAAGCGGCTGGACGAAAGCAAGCCGGGAACGGGCCTCGGACTGTCGATCGTCAGTGAAATCGTGCGGGAATATCAGGGTACCCTGACGCTGTCGCGTCGGGACGAGGGCGGGCTGCGTGCAGAGCTGGTGCTGCCGGCTGCGGTTTAGGTGTCACACTGGCGCGCGAAAGTATCGCGCCAGCGGCCCTGGCCGTTGCCTCTGTCAACAGGGGATGCCAAAAGAAAATCAAAGGGAAGTCTTCACTCGACCTTGACGGTCGGTACAGTCGGGGCGCCCACAGTAGAGAGTACATGTCGCGGATCATGAGGAACCAGGCAGAAATGACACGAACTATTGTCGTCAGCGGCAGGATCGCGGTGATCGCGTCGGCGATGGCTCTTGCCGGTTGCAGCACCACGTCGGGCGGACAGACCGCGGCGGCGGGGCTCGGCACGACCGCAACCCGCAGCGTGTCTTCGACGACGTACATCGCCGCCCTTCAGGGGGGCGTGATCGGTCGGCTCAGCAATCTCGATATCGGAGCGTCGGACCGCCAGCGCGCGCTCGAAGCCGAGTACCGCGCGCTGGAAGCCGCTCCGGGCGGTCAGCCGGTCAATTGGCAGGGGCGGAGCGTCTCCGGATCGGTCGTTGCCAACGCACCCTATCAGGTGGGTTCGCAGAACTGCCGGCAGTACAGCCACACCGTAACCGTCAAGGGACAGCCGACGACGGCGCGCGGTGCCGCCTGCCGCAATCCCGACGGCAGCTGGACGCCGCTGAGCTGACAGGATTTCCAGTTGCGGCGAAACGCCTCAAATATCTGTCATTGCAGGTTTTCGAGTTGGAATGGCATGGGTGCCATAGTATTGAGCATCCATGTTGTTCTGGATCCTCGTCGCCACGCTGACGGCGGCTGTCGCCGTCGTGCTCATCCTCCCGCTGTTGCGGGCGGCCGCGCCTGCATCGTCTCCCCATAGCCACGATATCGAAGTCTATCGCGACCAGCTCGATGAGCTGACGCGCGATCAGGAGAGCGGCTTGATCAACGGCGACGATGCCGAGCTCGCCCGCGCCGAGGTCGCCCGCCGGCTGCTCGCTGCCGGCGCGATCGACAGTGCCGAGGAGCCGGTCGCAACGGAGCGCCGCGGCGTCAACTTCCTGGCGCAAGCCTTCGTGCTGCTCTGTCTTCCTGCCATCGGGCTCTGTCTTTACTTGTTCACCGGCAGTCCGGGTGTTCCGGCGCAGCCTTTGGCCGCACGCCTTGCCGATCCCGGCGCCGATATCAACATTCTGATCGCGCGCGCGGAAAACCATCTGGCGCAGAACCCGAACGATGGCGCCGGCTGGGAAGTGCTTGCACCGATCTACATGCGCAACGGTCGTGTCGAGGAGGCGGTGGCCGCCTATGACAGTGCGGTCCGCCTGCTCGGGCCGACGCCGGCCAGGCTCGGCGGATATGCCGAAGCTCTGATCACGCTGTCGGGCGGGCTGGTGACGACCGAGGCGCAGGCAGCGTTGCGCAGATCTCTCGCCATCGACCCGAACGATCCGCGATCCGAATACTATCTTGCCCTCGGCCTGAAGCAGGAAGGAAAGAAGAATGAGGCGCTGGCTGCCTTCAACCGGCTCATCGCCGGTTCTCCGGCGGATGCCCCGTGGGTGCCGCTGGTCAGGCAGCACGTGGCCGAGCTATCGGGTGGCAATGCCGGAAATGTTGCTGCCGCTGCACCCGGAAATCCGAGCGCCGACGATATCGCCGCCGCCCAGGACATGAGCGCAGGCGACCGCCAGGAGATGATCCGCGGCATGGTCGAGAGCCTCGCAAGCCGCCTCAAGGAAGATCCTGCCAACCCCGAAGGCTGGGCGCGGTTGATCCGCTCGCATGTTGTGCTCGATCAAAGAGACCAGGCCGCTGCCGCCCTAAAGGAAAGCCAGAAAACCTTCCCGGCGGACGGCGAACAGGGAAAACAGCTGCTTGCGCTGGCCCGCGAACTCGGGATCACGACCGACGGAGAAACGCAATGACGCGCAAACAGAAGCGATTGGCGATCATCGGCGGTGGTGTCGGCTTTCTGACGCTCGCTGTCCTCCTGGTGATGTTCGCCTTCAGCCAGGCGATCGCCTATTTCTACGTGCCGAGCGATCTCGCGAAAGCCGATGTGCCGCCCGGAACCCGCATTCGCCTCGGCGGCCTGGTCGAGGCCGGCTCGGTCAAGCGTGGCGACGGCAAGACCGTGACGTTTACCGTCACCGATACGCTCGGCCAGGTGCCCGTGACCTATACCGGCATCCTGCCGGACCTGTTCCGCGAAGGGCAGGGCGTTGTCACCGAAGGCACTTTCGTCGCCGGCAGCTCCGTCTTCGTTGCGGATTCCGTGCTTGCCAAGCATGATGAGACCTATATGCCGAAGGATGTCGCCGACCGCCTGAAGGCCCAGGGTGTCGAACTCAGCGGGAAGGAAACCGTTCGATGATCATCGAGCTTGGACACTATGCACTGGTTCTGGCGCTGGCGACCGCATTCGTGCAGGCCGCCCTGCCGATCCTTGGCTCCAGGCTCAATGATCGCGCCCTGATGGAGCTTGCCTCAAGCGCGGCGGTTGCCTGTTTCCTGCTCGTTGCCTTCTCCTTCGCGGTCCTGACCTTCGCCTACGTGACCTCGGATTTCTCGGTCCGCAACGTCTGGGAGAATTCGCACTCGCTGAAGCCACTGATCTACAAGATCTCCGGCGTGTGGGGGAACCATGAAGGATCGATGCTGCTCTGGCTCTTGATCCTCGTGTTCTTTTCGGCGCTCGTCGCTACCTTCGGTCGCAATCTGCCGGAAACGCTGAAGGCGAATGTGCTCGCCGTCCAGGCCTGGATTGCCGTGGCCTTCACGCTGTTCATCCTGCTGACGTCGAACCCCTTCGCGCGCCTGATCCCGGCGCCGGGGGAGGGCAAGGATTTGAACCCGATCCTGCAGGACGTCGGCCTCGCCATCCATCCGCCACTGCTTTACCTGGGCTATGTCGGCTTTTCCGTCTGCTTCTCCTTTGCCATCGCCGCCCTGATCGAGGGGCGCATCGACGCCGCCTGGGCACGGTGGGTGCGCCCCTGGACCCTTGCTGCCTGGACGTTCCTCACGGCCGGCATCTCGATGGGCTCCTATTGGGCCTACTACGAGCTTGGCTGGGGCGGCTGGTGGTTCTGGGATCCGGTCGAAAACGCCTCCTTCATGCCGTGGCTTGCGGGCACCGCGCTGCTGCACTCCGCGCTCGTCATGGAGAAACGCGAGGCGCTGAAGATCTGGACCGTGCTGCTGGCGATCATGACCTTCTCGCTGTCGTTGCTCGGCACCTTCCTCGTGCGCTCCGGCGTGCTGACTTCGGTTCACGCGTTTGCGACTGACCCGACGCGCGGCATCTTCATTCTTGCCATCCTCGTCTTCTTCATCGGCGGCGCCTTTTCGCTGTTTGCCTTCCGCGCATCGCGACTGAAGGCCGGCGGCATTTTTGCGCCGATCTCGCGTGAGGGCGCGCTCGTCTTCAACAATCTCATCCTGACGACGGCGACGGCAACCGTGCTCACCGGCACGCTCTATCCGCTGGTGCTCGAAGCGCTGACCGGCGACAAGATTTCGGTCGGGCCGCCCTTTTTCAACATGACCTTCGGGCTTTTGATGCTGCCGCTTCTGTTTGCGGTGCCCTTCGGCCCCCTGCTTGCGTGGAAGCGCGGTGATCTGATGGGCGTCGCCCAGCGGCTGTTTGCAGCCGTTGCCGTCGGCCTCGTCGTCGGCTGCATCTATTATTACGTCATGAACGGCGGGCCTATCCTCGCTCTCTTTGGCATTGCTCTCGGTGTTTACCTGATCGTCGGCTCGCTGACGGATCTGGCCTTGCGATCAGGGCTCGGCAAGGTGACGGGCAACGTCGCCTGGCGACGTTTCTCCGGCCTTCCGCGCTCGGCCTTCGGCACGGCACTTGCGCATATCGGTCTTGGCGTCACGCTGATCGGCATCGTCGCCGTCACCGCGTTCGAGACCGAAACTGTCGTCGAGATGAAGCCGGGCATGACGGTGGATGCCGGCGGCTACACCCTGCGTTTCGATGGCATGCGCAACGGTAGCGGTCCAAACTACTCCGAGGAGTCAGGCCATTTCACCATCATGAGCGGTGGCGTCGTTGTCGCCGACATCTGGTCGTCGAAGCGGCTCTATCAGGCGCGGCGCATGCCCACGACCGAAGCCGGCATCCGCACATTTGGCCTCAGCCAGCTCTATGTCTCGCTCGGAGACCAGATCAGCGAAGGCGGTATCGTCGTGCGCATCTGGTGGAAGCCGATGATCCTGTGCATCTGGGGCGGCACGCTGTTCATGATGGCGGGCGGTTTCGTCTCGCTCAGTGATCGCCGCCTGCGCGTCGGTGCGCCGACCCGCGCCAAGCGACCGAAGACGGTTCCCGTGGGGGCGGCCGAATGAACCGGTTGCTGCTCGCATTCTTTCTGTTTCTGGCGACGCTCGGCCCGGCTTTCGCAGTCAATCCGGATGAGGTCCTGCCCGATCCGGCGTTTGAAGCGCGCGCGCGGGCGATCTCGGCGGAACTTCGCTGCATGGTCTGCCAGAACCAGTCGATTGACGATTCCAATGCCGAGCTTGCCAAGGACCTCAGGGTCCTCGTGCGCGAGCGGTTGGCAAATGGCGACAGCGACGAAGCGGTGATCGACTATGTGGTCTCGCGCTACGGCGAGTTCGTGCTGCTCAAACCCCGGCTCGAAACCAAGACGATGATCCTGTGGGGCATGCCGATCCTGCTTCTGTTCATCGGCGCGATGACGCTGCTGGTGGCCGCGCTCAAGCGTAGCCGCCAATCGCGCGGCACGCCGCTTTCCGACGACGAGAAGGAAAAGCTGAAGAAGCTGCTTCAGCCCTAGAACCGACGGGCAACCTGCCGCTTTCGGTGCCCTTTGCCAACATTACCAAATATTCATTCTCCGGACAGAACTCAGTAAGGTCCCATCCGTTACATCTTTCGTCATCGGCTGTTCCTCCAGTCAGCCAGTAGCGAGATCGCCACCCCCGCGGCGATTTTCGAAATCACGATGTCGAAGCTGCTTGTCTGCGGCTTCAAGGAAGAGAAAAGGCAAAACGGATGTTTACGACCAAATCCCTGCGTCCCTCCATCAAGACTGTGCTGAAGACCTCGACCATTGCGGGTCTTGCAGCTGTCATGCTGACCTCCGGCCTGCCGGCGACGATCAGCCAATCCTTCGCCGAAGCCGTGAAGGTCGATGCGCCCCAGGTGCCGAGCTTTGCCAATGTCGTCGACGCGGTGTCGCCGGCCGTCGTCTCCGTCCGCGTCCAGTCGCGTGCCAACCCTGTCTCCGACGATGGCAACGGCTTCAGCTTCGACTTTGGCGGTCGCGGTTTCGATGAGCTCCCGAACGATCACCCGCTGAAGCGCTTCTTCAAGGAATTCGGCGGCCCGCGCGGCGATGAGCGTGCCGAGCGTGGCCCCGGCCGTCGCGGCCCGCATGGCGAAGGTCGCCTGCGCCCGACGTCTCAGGGCTCCGGCTTCTTCATCTCTGAAGACGGCTACCTCGTCACCAACAACCACGTCGTTTCCGACGGTTCTGCGTTTACGGTCATCCTCAACGACGGCACCGAGCTTGACGCCAAGCTGATCGGCAAGGACAGCCGCACCGATCTCGCCGTCTTGAAAGTCGACGACAAGCGCAAGTTCACCTATGTCAGCTGGGCAGACGACAACCAGGTTCGCGTCGGCGACTGGGTCGTTGCCGTCGGCAACCCCTTCGGTCTCGGCGGTACTGTGACCTCCGGCATCATTTCGGCCCGTGGCCGCGATATCGGCTCCGGCCCCTATGACGACTACCTGCAGGTGGACGCTGCGGTGAACCGCGGCAACTCCGGCGGCCCGACTTTCAACCTTTCGGGTGAAGTCGTCGGCATCAACACCGCGATCTTCTCGCCGTCGGGCGGCAATGTCGGTATCGCCTTCGCCATCCCGGCATCGGTCGCCAAGGACGTTGTTGCCGACCTGATGAAGGACGGCTCGGTATCGCGTGGTTGGCTCGGGGTTCAGATCCAGCCGGTGAGCAAGGATATTGCCGAATCGCTCGGCCTTTCGGAAGCAAACGGCGCCCTCGTCGTCGAACCGCAGGCCGGCTCGCCTGGCGAAAAGGCCGGCATCAAGAAGGGTGACGTCGTCACCGCGCTCAATGGCGACACCATCAAGGATCCGCGTGATCTTGCCCGCAAGGTCGCCGGCATTCGCCCGGGTACCACGGTCGATGTCGCGCTGTGGCGCAACGGCAAGTCCGAGACCGTCAAGCTCGAGATCGGGACGCTGCCGAAGGACGACAAGGAAGCGGCCAAGGATTCCGGTACGCAGTCCGAGGAAGCCCAGCCGTCGAGCGAGCAGGCCTTGGCCGACCTCGGCATGACCGTGGTTCCGTCGGACGACGGTCAGAGCGTGACGATCGCCTCGGTAGACGAGGACTCGGATGCCAGCGATCGTGGCCTGAAGCAGGGCGAGAAGATCGTTTCCGTCAACAATCAGGAAGTGAAGTCGGCGGACGATATCCTCAAGGTGATCAGCACCGCCAAGAAGGACGGCCGCAGCAAGGCGCTCTTCCAGATCGAGGCCGACAGCGGCAGCCGCTTCGTGGCACTTCCCATCGATCAGGGCTGATCGCGGCAGCGAATGAATGACCGGGGCGCCGCGATATCCGAGCGATTTCGCGGCGCTCGCCGTTTGGGGCGAAGTGATCGCCATTCCGGTTATCAGAAAACTCGAAACCGGTTGAGACAGACAGAGGTCCGGGACTATGGTCACGCGTATGAAGATTCTTATCATTGAAGACGATATCGAGGCTGCTGCCTATCTCGCAAAGGCGTTCCGGGAAGCGGGCATTGTCTGCGACCATGCGAGCGACGGCGAAAGCGGTCTCTTCATGGCCAGCGAAAACAGCTACGATGTTCTCGTCGTTGACCGCATGTTGCCGCGCCGCGATGGCCTGTCGGTCATCACTGAGCTGCGCGGCAAGGGTATTCACACGCCGGTGCTCATCCTGTCGGCGCTCGGACAGGTCGATGATCGGGTGACTGGTCTTCGTGCCGGCGGTGACGACTATCTGCCGAAACCCTATGCCTTCAACGAGCTTCTCGCGCGCGTCGAAGTGCTTGGCCGCCGCAAGGGCGCGCCGGATCAGGACATGGTCTACCGGGTCGGCGATCTCGAGCTTGACCGCCTTTCGCACTCGGTTCGTCGCCAGGGCAAGGAAATCCCGCTGCAGCCGCGCGAGTTCCGGCTGCTCGAATATCTGATGAAGAATGCCGGCCAGGTCGTGACCAGAACCATGCTGCTCGAAAACGTCTGGGACTATCACTTCGATCCGCAGACCAATGTCATCGACGTGCACGTTTCGCGGCTGCGCTCGAAGATCGAGAAGGACTTTGACCTGCCGCTGCTTCGGACCGTGCGCGGCGCCGGCTATATGATCAAGGATGACCGGACCGCCAGCGCATGAGCAAGCTCGGCGTCCTGTTCCGGACGACAGCCGTCCGGTTGTCCGCGCTTTACCTCATCCTCTTTTCGCTCTGCGCCGCCTTTCTGGTCTTTTACGTCACCGGCATGTCCGAGCGTCTGTTGCAGCAGCAGACACGCGACGCGGTGACCGCCGAGGTGACGCAGATCGAGCAGGTCTATACTCGCGCCGGGATCAATGGTCTCTTGCGCTCGCTTGAGAGACGCGCGCGCCAGCCTGGTGCCAATCTCTATGTAATCGCCGGGCCGAGCGGCGAAATCCTTGCCGGCAATGTGGCGAGCCTTGAGCCAGGCCTTCTCGATCGCGAAGGCTGGACGGAGAAGCCGTTCGCCTATCAGCGCTATACCGACGAGAGCCGCAAGGACAGCCACGTGGCGCTCGCCCACGTGCTGATGCTCGACAACGGTCTTCGCATCCTCGTCGGCCGTGACCTTCAGGAACCGCAGAAGTTCCGTGCCCTGGTGCGCCAGGCGTTGATGGTGGCGCTCGGCATTATGGGCCTTGGCGCGCTTATTATCTGGTTTGCCATCGGCCGCAATGCGCTGAAGCGCATCGACCGCATGTCGGAGGCGAGCACCAAGATCATGGCGGGCGACCTGTCGCAGCGTCTGCCGACGAGCGGCTCCGGCGACGAATTCGACCGGCTTTCCGAATCATTGAACGCAATGCTCGGGCGCATCGAGAAGCTGAACGAAGGCCTGCGCCAGGTCTCGGACAACATCGCCCACGACTTGAAGACGCCGCTGACGCGGCTGCGCAACAAGGCGGAAGCGGCCCTGGCGCGCAAGGGCACAAGTCAGCGCGGTGCGCTTGAAGAAATCATCGGCGAGTCGGACCAGCTGATCCGCACCTTCAATGCGCTTCTGATGATTTCGCGTGTCGAAGCGGGCTCGGCCGCCGCCGAGATGAGCGAGGTCGACCTTTCGCAGATCGTGTCGGACTGCGTTGAGCTCTATGAGCCGGTCGCGGAAGATGTCGGCCTGCGGCTCGAAGCGGATGTCGCGCCGGGCATGGTCATTTCCGGCAACCGCGAGCTTGTCGGCCAGGCGCTCGGCAACCTCCTGGACAACGCAATCAAGTACGCTGAAGGCGGCGCCGATCCGCTGATCAAGGTCTCGCTCGGCAGGCGCGATGGCAAGGTCGTTCTTTCGGTTGCCGACCACGGCCCGGGCGTTCCCGAAGACAAGCGCGAGGAAGTCGTCAAGCGGTTCGTCCGGTTGGACGAGAGCCGTTCCAAGCCGGGTACCGGCCTCGGACTGTCGCTTGTGGAGGCCGTGATGGAGATGCACCATGGCGCATTGAATCTGGCCGCAACCGATCCTGAGGGCGGCGATAACGGCAAGGGACTGACGGTACATATGGTTTTCCCGGCGTCCGCGACCTGATAGACCGGTTTGCGGAGAACAGGGGGAAACGGCATGCAGGACACGATGGCAGGGCACTGGTGGGGCATGGAGACGGCGCCGATCAAACCGGCAAGCCAGGCCGACGCCAAATCCGCGCTGTCGGTGCTGAAGGACATGGCCAAGGGGCATGACCAGATCAGCCGACTGCTAGCGTCCGAAACACCGTTCAAGGCCTTTATCGTCTCTGCCTTTGCCTTGTCGCCGTTCCTGCGCGACACCGGCGGCAGCCAGCCCGGCATACTCGAACAGATCCTGACCGAACCGCTGCAAGAATTTCTGACCGAGCGGGTTCGGCGGGCTCGGGACGCCTGGGTGCCGGCTGAGCCGGGCGTCGCGTTGCCCGATACCGAGGTCATGACGCGACTTCGAAAGGCCAAGCGAGAGCTTGCTTTTGCCGTAGCGCTGGCGGACCTCTCCCGGCATTTCGATGGTCGCGAGACGACGCGCTGGCTGAGCGAATTTGCCGGTGCCGCGGTTTCTGCAACGATCGATCATCTGTTGCTGAGCGGCCATCAAGCCGGCAAGCTTGCACTCAAGGACGTCACTGCGCCAAGCGCCGGCTCCGGCGTCGTCGTTCTCGGCATGGGCAAGCTCGGCGCCTTCGAGCTCAACTACTCCTCCGACATCGATCTCGTGGTGTTCTACGATCCGCAGTCCGGCATCGTCGTCGATCGCGATGACGCCTCAGAGACCTTCGGCCGGTTGCTGCGACGCCTCATTCGCATCCTCCAGGAGCGCACTGGCGACGGCTACGTCTTTCGCACCGACTTGCGCCTGCGCCCGGATCCCGGCTCGACACCACTCGCGATCCCGGTCGAGGCGGCCATGCTCTATTACGAAAGCAGGGGGCAGAACTGGGAGCGCGCCGCCTTCATCAAGGCGCGTCCCGTTGCCGGGGACGTCGCTGCCGGCGATGCATTTTTGAAGGAACTGACGCCGTTCGTCTTCCGCAAGTATCTCGACTACGCGGCAATCTCCGACATCCATTCGATCAAACGGCAGATCCACGCGCACAAGGGTCACGGCGAGATTGCGGTGAAAGGTCACAATATCAAGCTCGGTCGTGGCGGCATCCGCGAGATCGAGTTCTTCGTTCAGACCCAGCAGCTGATCGCCGGCGGGCGCATGCCCGAGCTGCGGCTGAAGGCGACGGAGCCGATGCTGCATGCGCTGGTCAAGGCCGGCTGGATCGACGAGACGACGGCGGACGAACTGGTCGAAGCCTACTGGTTCCTGCGCGATGTCGAACACCGGATCCAGATGGTGCGCGACGAACAGACTCATGTCTTGCCGGAGACCGAGGCTGAGTTGAAGCGCATCGCCTTCATGCTCGGTTTCGAGGATACGGCCAGCTTTTCCAAGGCGCTGTCCAAGGTCCTGCGCACAGTCGAGCGGCGCTACGCCCAGCTCTTCGAGCAGGAGGCGAAGCTTTCGAGCGAGACCGGCAACCTCGTCTTCACCGGCCAGCGCGACGATCCCGATACGCTCGAGACCCTAAGGAAACTCGGTTTCCAGCGGCCGTCCGACATCTCGCACACGATCCGCACTTGGCATTACGGCCGCTACCGCGCGACGCAGTCGGTGGAGGCGCGCGAGCGGCTGACGGAACTGACGCCGCAGCTCCTGCGCGTTTTCGGCGAGAGCCGGCGGGCCGATGAGGCGCTCCTGCGTTTCGATCACTTCATTTCAGGCCTGCCGGCCGGCATCCAGCTGTTTTCGCTGCTCGGCAACAATCCGCGGCTCCTGTCGCTGATCGTCAACATTATGTCCTCGGCGCCGCGGCTGGCCGAGATCATCGCGGCGCGGCCGCATGTGTTTGACGGCATGCTCGATCCCGGCCTCCTGGCGGAGTTGCCGACCAGGGACTATCTGGCGCCGCGCATCGCCAACTTCGTTGCCGGCGCCCGTCACTATGAAGAAGTGCTCGACCGTCTGCGCATCATCGCTGCAGAACAGCGTTTCCTGATCGGCATTCGCCTGCTGACCGGTTCTATCTCTGGCGCCCAGGCGGGCCGCGCCTTTACCGATCTTGCCGACCTGATCATCGCTGCGGCGGTGGACGCGGTGCTTGCAGAGGTGCGCTCGGTCCACGGTGATTTTCCGGGTGGGCGCATTGTCGTCGTCGGTATGGGGAAGCTCGGCAGTCACGAACTGACGGCGGGCTCCGACGTCGACCTGATCCTGCTCTACGACTATGACGACGCCGCCGCGGAATCGGACGGCGGCAAGCCGCTCGATCCGACGCGCTACTTCACCCGGCTGACCCAGCGCCTGATCGCAGCGCTCTCGGCGCCGACGGCCGAGGGCGTGCTCTATGAGGTCGACATGCGGCTCCGGCCCTCCGGCAACAAGGGCCCGGTCGCCACCCGCATCAACGCCTTTGCCAAGTATCAGCGCGAAGAGGCCTGGACCTGGGAGCATCTGGCGTTGACCCGGGCGCGCTGCATCTGCGGTGACGACAGCCTGAAGAAACAAGCCGACGCCATCTTCGCCGAAGTGCTCGGCCAGAAGCGCGATGTCGCCAAGATCAGCGCCGACGTGATTTCGATGCGCGAGATGATCGACAGCGAGAAGCCGCCAAGCGACATCTGGGATTTCAAGCTAATCCCCGGCGGTCTCGTCGATATCGAGTTCATCGCCCAGTATCTGGCGCTGATCGCACCCGCCAAGGGCGTACCACCGCTTGCAGCCGGCGCTCACACGGCCGATGCCCTGAAGGTGCTTGGCGGCGCGATGATGAATCCGAACGATGTCGATACCACGATGGAGGCGCTGAGCCTCTTCACCGAGCTGTCGCAGATCGTGCGGCTGTGCATCGAGGGAGAGTTCGACCCCAAGGAAGCGCCGGCCGGCCTCGTCGACCTTGTCTGCCGGGCGGGTGACTATCCCGACCTGAAGACGCTGGAGGCCGATATCAAGCGGCTGTCGAAGTCTGTCAGGCGTATTTTTCAGTCGGTGGTTTCGGCGTAGGGCTGTGGGTCGCTGTTGCGATCTGGCATGCGCAGAGAAATGATGGTGCCGACATTCTCGGCGGAATGGATCTTCATCGTTCCGCCGTGAAGGCGCGTCAAAGAGCGCGAGATCGCCAGTCCGAGGCCGGAGCCGCCCTTGCTCTTGGCGTACTGGCTCTGCACCTGCTCGAAAGGCTGGCCGATCTTCTGCAGGGCGTCGCGCGGTATGCCGATGCCGGAGTCTGCAATCGTCAGCGTCACCGCGCCGGTGACCTTGCGGGCGCGCAACGAAATGCGCCCGCCTTCATTGGTGAACTTGACCGCGTTCGACAGGAGATTGAGCAACACCTGCTTCATCGCCCGTCGATCCGCGACCACGGTCAGGCCCGAAGCGATATGCTGCACGACATGGATGTTCTTCTGCTGCGCCGGGATTGTGGTGAAACGTATCGTCTCCTCAATCAGCGGTGCGAGATCGATCGTCTCGCGGCTGATGCGCATGTGACCGGCTTCGATCTTCGACATGTCGAGGATGTCGTTGATGACGTTCAAGAGGTGTTTACCGCTCTCGTGGATGTCGCGCGAGTACTCGTCATACTTCTCCGAGCCGAGCGGTCCGAACATCTGGGTCTGCAGGATTTCGGAAAAACCGAGAATGGCGTTGAGCGGCGTCCTCAGCTCATGGGACATGTTGGCCAGGAATTCCGACTTGGCGCGGTTTGCTGCCTCGGCCCGCTCTTTTTCTGCCTGGTAGTTGGCGTTGGCGATCGACAGTTCGGTCTTCTGTCGTTCCAGGGTCATCCGCGAAGCCGAGAGATCGCCGATTGTCGCCATCAGCCGGCGCTCGGATTCGCGCAGCCGCACCTGGTGGCGCTTCAGAAGCGTGATGTCGGTGCCAACAGAAACGAGACCGCCGTCGCGCGTGCGCCGTTCGTTGATCTGCAGCCAGCGCTCGTCGGCAAGCTGCACCTCGGTCGTCTGAGAATGGTTGCTTCGATCCGGATCCGCGATGCGGCGCTCCACCACCGGGCGGGCTGCTGCCGCATGAACGGCGATGCGCTCCGTGCCCGGCACCAGCACATGGTCCGGCAGCTTGTAGGCTTCCTGATAGTGCGTGTTGCACATGACCAGCCGATCCTGCTTGTCCCAGAGCACGAAGGCCTCGGACGTGCATTCGATGGCATCGGCCAGGCGCTGGTCGGCTTCCGCATAGCGCTGCGCCAACCGATGCTGTTCGGTGACGTCCATGGCAATGCCGATGAGATGGGCGCGGCCGGACACAGTTCGAATGATCTCGGCGCGGGCGCGCAGCCAGACATAGTGGCCGTCCGCATGGCGCATGCGGAACACCTGGTCGATCTGGCGCACATCGCCGCGGGCGATCGTACGGGCAACGCCGTAGATGCCGCGATCGTCGGGATGCATCAGCCTTGCGGCATCGCCGAAGGAAAGCACGCTGCTTTCGCCGGGCATCCCCAGCATTTCATACATCGATCGCGACCAGAACAGCCGACGGTTGGCAAGATCGAAATCCCACAGACCACATCGGCCGCGCGACAGCGCGGTCTCCACCCGCAGGTTGGATTCGACAAACACCGAGTCGGCGTCGCGAGCACGCTTGGCCTGGATGTAGTAGGCGTAAAGCACCACCAGGAGGATCGCCGAAATGCCGGCAAACAGCGTCACGTTCAGCGAAACCTCGTCGCGCCACGCCGTTTCCAGCTGGGTGACCGGCGTTGCCGCCAGGATGACGCCCGCTGCTTCGGGCAACTGCGCGAGCGCGACGATATGGTCGATGCCGTCGATCGCCGTCTTCATGACGCTGGAATGCTCGCCGTAATACTGCAGCGTGGCGATATCGGGTGCGACAGAGGCAAGCGTCCGACCGATCAGCGGCACGCCATCCGGCGTGCTTGCGAAGATCCGGCCGTCCTTGCGCACGGTGAGAAGGAACATGCCGGGATCGAGCATGGCCGCGGGCAAATACTGCGTCAGACGCTGCTCGGCATCAAAACGGCGGCCCTCGTCGAACAGCGTCATGCCATCGGCCTGAAATGCTGCGACAGCGGTGGCGGCTGCGAGCCCGACGGTCTGGCGTGAGCTGTCCTCCATCCGGCTGTGCTCGTCCATGATGCCGGACATGCGTGACACGGCGACGATGATCAGGAACGCGATGATGAGGATCGGGATGGAACGCTTGAGAATAGGCTCAGCACTCGCCAGACGCTGCGACGTCGGCTCGGCGAAAATCTTCGCCTGCGAGATGAACTCGCGGTCCAGGCTGCCAAAGCCTGGAAACCTGAGTCGCAACCGCCCGTCGGCTGCGCTCGCTGGTCGCGCGTCCGCCATCTTACCCAATGTGTAACCCTCTGATGATTCGCCGCGCCGCTCGCCCGAATCTGACTCAATGAATCACAGGGCGATTCGCCTTGTCCAGAGGAAAGGGTAAAGATTTCTTAACCATTTCTTATCGTTGGAAAATAATAGGCCGGGTCGCACAAGCGGCCCGGCCCCTCGATAGCAGCTGTTTTTCCCAGGCTTTTCAGGCCTTGAGCATACGCTCGACGATGTCGCTGACATCGGCTGAAAGCTTGGTTGCGCTTGCAATTTCCTTCAACGCATTGCGGGCGTGGCCGGCGCGCACGTCTTCGAGCGAGCGCCAGGAACGCATCGAGGTCAGGATGCGCGCTGCGAGTTGCGGGTTGCGCGGATCGATGTCGAGGATCTGCTTGGCGAGGAAACGATAACCCTCGCCGTCGGCGCGGTTGAAGCCTGTCGGATTGGCGAAGGCATAGCTGCCAACGAGCGACCGCACGCGGTTCGGGTTGTTGCCATTGAAAAGCGGCTCCGTCATCAGGGTCTTGATGCGATCGAGCGTGCCGGCGCCCGGGATCGTCGCCTGAACCGCAAACCACTTGTCGATGACGAGCGCATTGTCGGCAAACCGCTGACGGAACGTCGCCAGCGCTTGCGCCGTCTCGGTTGCGTCCGGGAACCGGTGCGCAAGCAGTGCCAGCGCATGGCTGAGGTCGGTCATGTTGTCGGCGGCCGCGAAGGCTTCGGCCGCCCGCGCCGGCTTGTCTTCGCCATGGACGAGATAGGTGAGGGCGGCATTGCGCAGAGCGCGGCGTCCCGCACTTTCCGCGTCCGGGCTGAAGGCAGCCTTTGAGGCCATTTCGTCCGCAAGCCGAAGGAAGGTCTCGCGACCGGCAACGGCGATCGCCTTGAGGACCTGCTGCCGGGCGGCATGGATAGCGTCAGGATCGTTGTCGGCGCCGATCTCGCGGGCGATGTCGGCTTCGCTCGGCAGCGACAGCGCCTGCGAGCGGAATGCCGGCTCCAGCCTGTCGTCGGCGGCCGCGCCGATAAGGCCATCGATGAGGGCTCTTTCGACAGTGACGGATTTGCCAGCACGAACGTCGGCCGTCGCTGATACCAGATTGGCAAGCGCAATGGCGTTGAGGGCCTGCCAGCGAGCGAAGAGATCGCTCTCGTGCCGGGCGATCAGCGCCAGATCGTCGTCGGACTGCTCGATATGCAGGTTGATCGGGGCAGAAAAGCCGCGGTTGAACGATGGAACCGGGCGCGAGGTGATGCCGGAGAACACCACCGTCTGCTTGCGCTCCGTGAGATGGAGCACGTCGCCGGTGATATCGGCGCCCGACACGCTCGAAAGGTCGGCTTCCGCACCGTTATCGAGCAGCAGGCCCATGCGCAACGGAATATGCATCGGCTCCTTGGCGCTCTGCCCCGGCGTCGGCGGCAGGGTCTGTTCGAGCGACAGAGTGAAGGTCTGCTTGGCGGCGTCATAGGCGCCGGAGGCGGTCACCAGCGGTGTTCCCGCCTGGTGATACCAGAGCGAAAACTGGCCGAGATCGCGGCCGCTGACCTCAGCGAAGCAGGCGACGAAATCCTCGATCGTAACTGCCTGGCCGTCGTGGCGGTCGAAGTAGAGGTCCATGCCCTTCTTGAACAGGTCGCGACCCAGAAGGGTGGCGAGCATCCGGGTGACCTCGGAGCCCTTCTCATAGACGGTTGTCGTGTAGAAGTTATTGATTTCGCGGTATTTGGTCGGCCGGACCGGATGGGCGAGGGGGCCTGCATCCTCCGGGAACTGTTCCGATTTCAGGTGCCGGACCTCGGCAATGCGCTTGACGGCGCGCGAGCGCATGTCGGCGGAAAATTCGTGGTCGCGATAAACCGTCAGGCCTTCCTTGAGGCAGAGCTGGAACCAGTCGCGGCAGGTGATGCGGTTGCCGGTCCAGTTGTGGAAGTATTCGTGGGCGATGATCGCTTCGATGTTGGCGTAGTCGGCGTCCGTCGCCGTTTCCGGGTCGGCCAGCACGTACTTGTCGTTGAAGACGTTAAGGCCCTTGTTCTCCATGGCGCCCATGTTGAAGTCGGAGACAGCGACGATCATGAAGATATCGAGATCGTATTCGCGGCCGAAGACCTCCTCGTCCCACTTCATCGAGCGTTTCAGCGCATCCATGGCGTAGGACGCGCGCGGCTCCTTGCCATGTTCGACGTAGATCTTCAGCGCGACTTCGCGGCCGGACAGCGTGGTGAACGTGTCTTCGACCACGCCGAGATCGCCGGCAACCAGCGCGAAGAGATAGCTGGGCTTCGGGTGCGGATCGAACCAGGCGGCAAAGTGCCGGCCGTCGCCCATGTCGGCGCCGCCGAGATAGTTGCCGTTGGAGAGCAGCAGCGGAGCGGATTTCTTGTCGGCGATGATGTTGACCGTATAGACGGCAAGAACATCGGGACGATCCGGGAAGTAGGTGATGCGGCGGAAGCCTTCCGCCTCGCACTGCGTGCAATAGACGCTGTTGGTGCGGTAGAGACCCATCAGCTTGGTGTTGGTCTCGGGCGAGAGCATCGTGGTGATGGTCACTTCGAACGGTGCGGTCTCGGGCAGGCCGCGGATCGTCAGCGTGTCGTCTGTCACGTCGTAGAGGGCCGCTGCAAGCTCTTCCTGGTCGACGAGCAGGCCAGTCATGACGAGTTCGTCGCCGTCGAGCACCAGGGGAGCCGATGCGTCCACGCCTTCCCGCCTGTGCAGGATCAGCCGCGCTTCGACCTTCGTTTCCTTCGGGTCGAGTTCGAAGGTCAGATCCACTCTTTCAAGAACGAAGTCGGTCGGCCGGTAGTCTTCCAGATGAATGATCTGGCCAGTATTTGTCCGCATGGTCAGTCCCGCTCGCGCCTTGCTACTGGTGGATTTGTAGAGGGCGCTTGTGATGGTGAAAAGGCCAAAGGGCGAAAAGCCGGATATGCCACACGATTGTGATGCCGGCGACCGCACTTCCGGCAGAAAAGACATGGTGTCCGGTATTCTTCCCGCTCCCTTATCGCTTTGACGTGTATCGAAGTGGGACTAACAAGAAATAAACCGGAAAGGTTTTTTTCGACCTCGCTAAAGAAATCTTTGCGGTTGCCGCAACGACTGCGAATTCATCAAGAAAAAACACAAGTCATCAAGAAGTTTGATCCGACTTTCGCGGGCAGCACGGCTACAGTGACACGGTTCTCCGGTGAGCTCCTCACCCAAATCTCCCAAACTGTCGCCGCTGCGGTCCTTGCCCGCGCAGGCCCGAAAAGTGCTTTCCATGGATGCCGAAGTCGAAAACCCGATGAAAGGGATCCTGCTCAAGGTCCTTTCGGTCGTCATTTTCGTTTGCATGTCGACCCTGATCAAGGCCGCGGGAACCGATATCGCCACCGGCCAGATCACCTTCTATCGATCCGCCTTCGCCATGGTGCCGATCCTCGGTTATCTCGCCTTTCGCGGGCAGTTGCGCGATGCTTTCAAGACGAAGGATATTGGTAGCCACATCGCACGCGGCTTCGTCGGCATCCTGGCGATGAGTTTCGGATTTTACGGTCTTGTGCATTTGCCGCTGCCCGAAGCCATCGCCATCGGCTATGCGATGCCGTTGATCGCGGTTGCCTTTGCCGCGATCTTTCTCGGCGAGACCGTCCGGCTCTACCGCTGGTCTGCTGTCGTCATCGGCCTGGTCGGCGTCATGATCATCACCTGGCCGCGGCTGACGCTGTTTCGCGATGGTGGTCTGGGATCATCCGAGGCGCTCGGGGCGGCGGCGGTCCTGCTTTCGGCGGCCCTCGGCGCGATCGCCATGGTGCTGGTGCGCAAGCTGGTAAAGGCCGAGCGCACCCACACGATCGTGCTCTACTTCTCGCTCTCAGCCTCGGTCTTTTCTCTGGCCACCCTGCCGTTCGGCTGGCCGAGCATCTCGCAGGAGGCGTTCCTCTTGCTGATGGTCGCCGGTTTTTGCGGCGGCGTGGCGCAGCTCCTGTTGACCGAAAGTTACCGCCATGCGGACATGTCGACGATCGCGCCGTTCGAATACACGTCGATCGTGCTCGGCCTGATCATCGGCTACTTTCTATTCGAAGACATTCCAACGGGAACGATGCTGATCGGCACCGCCATCGTCGTCGGCGCCGGCATCTTCATCATCCTGCGCGAACATCGTCTTGGATTGGAGCGCAAGGGCGCGCGCAAGCACGTCACGCCGCAGGGCTGACGCTCGCGCCTATTCAGGCTGGCGTTCCCAGGCCGGCACCGTGTCGTCCGCGATCAGCCCGTCCTGCGATGCCTGCTGCGCGGTCGGGCTTGTGACGTCTGGTCCCGGTGTCGGCACCACCGTGGTCGCCTGGAAGTCGGTCTTGGCGACCAGTCCCTCGTGCTGGCCGCGCCGCAGGATGCGCCAGGCGGCATAACCTCCATAGAGAGCGAAGTAGAACGCAAGCACGATGAACAGGGCGGCCGGTCCGAAACGGTCCATCACGGGCCCGACCATTAGCGGGCCGGAGATCGTGCCAAGGCCGTAGGTGATCATCAGGCCTGAGGAGATCTCGACATATTCGTCCGGTTTGGCGAGGTCGTTGGCATGCGCGACGTTGAGCGCATAGATCGGGAACAGCACCGAGCCGACGAAGGCGGCGATGACATAGAGCACCGTCGGGCTGCTGCCGATGGACGCGGACATCACCAGGCAGGAGATCACGCCGACAATGCCGCAGCCGGCCATGACAATGCGCCGGTCGATGCGATCGGAGGCGCGGCCGATCGGGATCTGCGAAATGGCACTGCCGGTCAAAAGCGACGCCAGCAAGGTGGCGCCTTCGGCCGTCGACAGGCCGATTTTCTGTGTGAACACGCCGCCGAGGTTGAGCCAGGCGCCCGAAAGGGCGCCTGCGAGAAAGCCGCCGACCACGGCCACCGGCGAGCGGCGAAACAGCCCGGGAATGTCGAACCGCGCCTGTGCCGGTGGTGCCGGCATCGGCGACGAGGACAGCGCCGTCGGCAGCAGCGCCAATGAGAACAGCACGCCGCACAGGATGAAGAGCGACGTGTTGGTCGGGTCTCCGAGCGGCACCATGTATTGCCCGCCGATGGTGCCGACCATCGTGGTGATCAGGTAGAGCGAAAACAGCATGCCGCGGTTCTCGTTGGTTACCCTTTCGTTGAGCCAGCTTTCGATGACGAGATAGCTGCCGGAAATGGCAAAGCCGGAGATGGCGCGAAAGACGATCCAGAGACGCCAGTCGACGACAAGGCCGCACAGCAGGATGGCAATCGAAAGCAGGGTGATCAGTGCGGTGAAGACGCGGACATGGCCGACACGCAACACGAACTTCGGCGTAATGATGCAGGAGAGCGTGAAGCCGACCGTGTAGCCGGTGGCAATGACCGAAACCGTCAGTGTCGACCAGTTCTCGGCGACGGATCGGACCGGGATGACATAGCTCTGAAGACCGAAGGCCACCATCATCAACAGGGTGGACAACATCAGGCTGAGGACGGAAGCGAGACTGGCCAGCATCGGCGCTCCTGAAAACAAATACGCGCCGAGTTGACCAACCGGATGGCTGGCAACGAAGGCGCGATGTGGAGCGAGGGCAGTCAGGCGGTGATGCCGGATGGACCGATCGCTTCAAACTCGAAACGAGTGTGGCTCTATCCAGTTTTCAAGGCGCTGTCGATTGCGACAGCCGATAGCAAAAAGACGGTAACGGTCCGTCCCCCGTGGCGCTATCAGTTCGGCAACAGCGGGCTGATTGCCGAGCGATGGGCGCGGCGGGCGTCCTTGGTCGTGCTGAGCGCGGTGAATTCCCGCGAGGCACGAACGGCTGTGCCGATATCGGCGATCGAATCGAACAGGACCCTGAGGCTTGCGATGGGCTTCGTCATGATCGTGTTCCTTGGTCTTTGCGTCGTCTCATTCACGCGGGCACGCCTCGGCGCACCGCGTGGGGATCAGCGCTGGATGAAGTCGGCGAAAAGCTGCGACGGACGCGTGGTCCGGGCAAGGCCGATTGCAGTCATCTGCTCGTTGGCTGCCGTGCCGAAACGGTTGAACGGCGTCCGCAGAGCAGCGCCCGTGTGACGGAGCGTCTCGAAGCTGCTGTGGATCGGGCGAAAGCGGGCAGTCATGGTTCTTGTTCCTTATTCCATTCCTCCCGTTCCGATATATTGCGCTGCAACATGGATTTTGCAATGCATCAGAACGCTGCGCAGATATGCGCAAACCGCATGGCTTTCTTCACACTTTGTTCATGAAAGGGGAGGCCGGCCGTCAGCCGTTGATACGGGCCTTGAAGGCAAGCATATCCTGCCAGGCAAAACGCTTGTTGATCGGCGCTGACACCAGGTCCTGCGGGTGCAGGGTCGCAAGGGTTTGGACCGTGTGTCCGCCCATCTGCAGGTCGCGCCATTCGCCGCGCAGATGGTGGATGGTATCGCTGCCCCCGAAGAAGAAGCGCGCTGTGAAATTGCCGAGCAGCAACAGGTGCTTGGGCTCGGCGAGCGCAACCTGGCGCTCGATGAAGGGGCGGCAGATATCGGCTTCGCGCGCGGTCGGCACGCGGTTGCCAGGCGGGCGCCACGGCACGACATTGCTGAGCAGGACGCCCTCGCGCGACAATCCGATGCCGGCGAGCATGCGGTTGAGCATGTCGCCAAGCCGGCCCGAGAAGGGCTGGCCGTCGCGATCGTCGTCCGCATAGGGCATGGGACCGACGATCATGACGCCGTTCGACGGGTCGCCTTCTGCAAAGACGAGATTGCGGGCGCTGTTTCTGAGATTGCAGCCGACGAAGCCTTCCATGGCGAGCCGCAGCTCGGCAAGCGAGCGTGCCGATTCGGCGGCAAACTGCGCTTCCTTGACGGCCTGGGCATCCGGAATGGCGACCGCCGGGGCATTTGCGGTGGGCGCAGGCGCGCGGGATTCGCGGGCGTGGCCACCGGCTGCGCTGGCCGGTTGCCGCGTTGGAGGCGCAGCCTCCGAACGGGCCGGCGGCTGGCTCGCACTCGCCTGCTGGCGCGATTCGGATCGCGCGGCCTTCATCGCCTCGAACTCGGCCAAGCGATCGACCGGCTCCTCCTCCATCAACCACTCGACGCCCGCATCCGCATGGAAGGCGAGCAGGGCGGCGAGTTGGCCGGGGGAGAGGTTGTCGGCAGAGATCATGGGCGCCAACCTAGCACGTCAGAAAAGTCGGTCCAATGGCTTCATGCCGCATTCGCGGTCCAGTGGCCGATATCGTCATGCTCGCCGATCAGCGCCAGACCGTGGGCGATCGACAGCAGTTCCCCGCCGCTTTCGATCCGGTCCTTTTCGAAGCGGCGCTCGAACAGGTTGCGCACGGCGGGCACGAACGAAGTGCCGCCGGTGAGAAACACCTTGTCGATGCTTTCAGGCGGCGTCTCCGTCGTCGTCAGGACTTCGTCGAGCGCCTCTTCGATGCGGGCAAGCTCAGGGGCGATCCAGGTTTCGAAATCGGCGCGGCGCACGGTTCGGCGCGACATCTCGCCGAGCGGCGAGAAGTAGAACTCGGTCTCCTCCTCCTTCGACAGGCGCATCTTCGTTGCGGAGATCGCCTGGTAGAGCGGGTAACCCTCGTCATGCTCGATCAGGTCAACGAAGGCCTCGAGCTTTTCCGGCTCCAGGCTCTGTCGCACCAGCTTCTTCAATTCCGTGAAGTCTTTCAACGTCTTGAAGATGGAAAGCTGATTCCAGCGGCCGAAATTCGCATAGTAGTTCGACGGCACTTCAAGCAGCTTGTCGAAGCTCTTGAACAGACTCCCCTTTCCAATGAGCGGCGAGATCACATTGTCGATGATGCGGAAGTCGAAATGATCGCCGGCGATGCCCACGCCCGAGTGACCGATCGGCGTCGCCGTCAGCCGTCCCGCCTTGGTCTCGAACCGGATCAGCGAATAGTCGGTGGTGCCGCCGCCGAAGTCGGCCACCAGCACCGTGGCGTCACGCTTGAGGTTCTGGGCAAAATAGAATGCCGCCGCCACCGGCTCGTAGACATAATGGATCTCGGGAAAGCCGAACTCGGCAAGGGCAGCGCTGTAGCGCTCGAGCGCCAATGCCGGGTCGGGGCTGGAACCTGCGAAGCGAACGGGCCTTCCGACGACGATGCGGCTGTATTGGCTCGCCCAATCGTCGCCGGCATAATCCTTCAGCTTCGTCAGGAACACCCGCATCAGGTCTTCGAAACTGTGGCGCTTGGCATAGATCTGCGTGCCCTGGAACAGTGGGCTTGCGGCGAAGGTCTTGATCGACTGCAGGAAGCGACAGTCGCCGGGGTTGTCGATGAACGAGCGGATGGCCGCCTGTCCGGCTTCCACCTTCAACGCTGACGCGCCGAGGTTCGCATCCTTCATGAAGGAGAGTGCCGTGCGCATCGCGTCGGTGCTGCCCGCCAGGCTGTCGAAATTCATCGAATGGGTGGTGTCGCCTGCCGAAACAGCGAGGACCGAGTTGGTGGTGCCGAAATCGAAGCCCAGTGCTCTGGCCATTTGATGTCTCCTGACGTCTTGTGTCTTTGGTGTCGTTGCGCCATGCCCTGTCCAGGGCTGCGCAAAGCGACACGGCTTTTTTCCGTACGCCGTTTTCAAGGCTCTTGCCGGGGAGGTCGGCGACGCCTGGAATGCAGCGAAAGGCATGCCGTTCCGGCGCCGTGGGCGCCTTGCCGAAATGCCGGTTGCGGTTGGGATTGCCGGCGTCTTCCGCCGGAAAGTCGAATGACCGGCCTCGTGACATGGCTATTCGGCAAAAGCAAGGCTGCAAGCCCGGCAGCCCACAATGACATCGGCAAAATGACATGTTTACGTTTACGTTCACGTCATATAGACATTTGTGCTAAACTCATGACCTCATGCGCAAAAGCGGGCATCGTCTGTCGCATCCCGGCTCGACAAGCCAAACGGCATTTGCCATGACGAGATGATATGGCCTGGGAACTGAGCTGGCAGAAGACCGGCGGGACTGGAGAAACGGAATGAGCGAGCGACAAGAGCTACCCGAGCGCGAGAGCATGGAGTTCGACGTGGTGATCGTCGGCGCGGGGCCCGCGGGTCTTTCAGCCGCGATCCGATTGAAGCAGATCAATCCCGAGCTTTCCGTGGTGGTTCTGGAAAAGGGCGCCGAAGTCGGCGCGCATATCCTGTCGGGCGCCGTCGTCGATCCCATCGGCATCGACCGGCTTTTGCCAGGCTGGCGCGACGAGGCGGATCATCCGTTCAAGACAGAAGTCAAGGACGATCATTTCCTGCTGCTCGGCCCCGCGGGCTCGATCCGCCTGCCGAACTTCGCCATGCCGCCCTTGATGAACAATCACGGCAACTACATCGTCTCGCTCGGCAATGTCTGTCGCTGGCTTGCCGGCCATGCCGAAGCGCTCGGCGTCGAGATCTATCCGGGCTTTGCCGCAACCGAAGTGCTCTATAACGACGAAGGCGCTGTGATCGGTGTCGCCACCGGCGACATGGGCATCGAGCGGAGCGGCGAACCGGGCCCGAACTTCGCCCGCGGCATGTCGCTCCTCGGCAAATACACGCTGATCGGCGAGGGCGTGCGCGGCTCGCTCGCCAAGCAGCTGATCTCGAAATTCGATCTCTCCAAAGACCGCGACGTTCCGAAATTCGGCATCGGCCTCAAGGAGCTCTGGCAGGTCAAGCCGGAGAACCACAAGCCGGGTCTGGTGCAGCATTCGTTCGGCTGGCCGCTCGGCATGAAGACGGGCGGCGGCTCGTTCCTCTACCATCTTGAAGACAACATGGTCGCCGTCGGTTTCGTCGTGCACCTCAACTACAAGAACCCCTATCTCTTCCCGTTCGAGGAGTTCCAGCGCTTCAAGACCCATCCGGCCATCCGCAGCACCTTCGAGGGCGGCAAGCGGCTGTCCTACGGCGCCCGCGCCATCACCGAGGGTGGCTACCAGTCGGTGCCGAAGCTGTCGTTCCCCGGTGGCGCACTGATCGGCTGTTCGGCCGGCCTCGTCAACGTGCCGCGCATCAAGGGCAGCCACAATGCGGTGCTGTCGGGCATGCTGGCGGCCGACAAGCTGGCGGAAGCGATCGCATCCGGTCGGGCCAACGACGAGCCGGTCGAGATCGAGAACGAATGGCGCCAGACCGACATCGGCAAGGATCTGAAGCGCGTCAGGAACGTCAAGCCGCTGTGGTCGAAGTTCGGTACGGCGCTCGGCGTGGCGCTCGGCGGCTTGGACATGTGGACCAACCAGCTTTTCGGTTTGTCGCTGTTTGGCACGCTGAAGCACGGCAAGACCGATGCGCAGAGCCTGGAGCCGGCAGCTCAACACAAGAAGATCGATTACCCGAAGCCCGATGGCGTGCTGACCTTCGATCGTCTGTCCTCGGTGTTCCTGTCGAACACCAACCACGAGGAAGACCAGCCGATCCACCTGCAGGTGAAGAACCCGGAGCTGCAGAAGACGTCGGAACTCGACGTCTTTGCCGGCCCGTCGACGCGCTACTGTCCCGCCGGGGTCTATGAGTGGGTGGAGAAGGACGGCAAGCCTGTCTTCGTCATCAACGCGCAGAACTGCGTGCACTGCAAGACCTGCGACATCAAGGACCCGAACCAGAACATCAACTGGGTGCCGCCCCAGGGTGGCGAAGGGCCGGTCTACCCCAACATGTAAGCATGGATTTTCGCGCGACTGTGCGAAACTCAACCTCGGAACAACAAGCATCTGGAGGCGCCGCGCACTTGCACGGCGCCTTTTTCATGTCAATTGCGCGCCGATATCCGATCGACGAACTCGGCAATCAGCGGCGCGATCTCGGGCAGGCGCTCCTCAAGAGCGAAATGCCCGGTATCGAACAGATGAAGCTCTGCGTCCGCCACATCAACCAGAAAGGCGCGGGCACCGGCTTCGGTGAAGAACGGATCATTGCGCCCCCACGTGATGAGGACAGGCGGACGAGCGTCGCGCAACCACTGCTGCCATTCCGGATAGCGTGTCAGATTGCTCTTGTAGTCGAAGGCGAGATCGATCTGCGGCTGGCGACGATCCGGCCGGTCGAGGAAATGCTGGTCCATCATCCAGCCGTCAGGTGCGACCAGTTCCGGATCGGATGTGCCGCCTTCATATTGCGCGCGCGTCATCTCCAGCGACAGCAACTGCCGGATCTGATCTGTTGCGCCGTCATCTTCAGGCCTGAGCGCGATGAAATCGCGCGCCGCGTCCGAAAGACCTTCGTAGTAGGCATTGCCGTTCTGGACGATCAGCCCGGCGATCAGCTCAGGGCGCCGGCTTGCCAGCCGGAAGCCGACCGGTGCGCCGAAATCGAAGGCATAGAGGAAGAAGTGCCGGAGCGAGAGGGTATCGACAAAACCTTCGATCAGGTCGGCGAGACGATCGAAGCTGTAGACGAAACTGCCGCCTTCGTTCGTCGAGGTGGGTGCATCGCTGTGGCCGAAGCCCGGATAATCCGGTGCGATCAGGCGATAATGGCCGCCAAGCACATCCATCAATCGACGGTATTGATGGGAGGAAGACGGAAACCCGTGCAGCAGGAGCAGGGTCGGCGCATCCTCATTCCCCGGCGCGCTTTCCCGGTAGAAGATCTTGACGCCGTCAACGACCGCAAAGCGATGACGAAGGACGGGGACGCTGATCGCACGCATTCAACACTCCTGTTTTTAAAACTTATGCATTAGAATTGCGCCGGAAAAACTAATGTGTCAATGTCGAAATCACGCATTATGTGAATGGACTTGAGATGGAAACGACCCCTTTCGTTGGAGAACCCCTGGCGCTGGACCTCGTCAACACGCGTCCGTTGATGGGGGAGCAGCGCGTGGACTTGATCGGCAATACGCAAGGGCTTGCCGGGTGGCTGCGGCAGCAGGCCGGGCGGTTGCCGAAGTCCTTGCCCGTCGGATTCGACCAGTTCGGTGCGGAGCAATTGGAGCCCGTTCATGCTGTACGTGACCATGTGGCCTCGGCAATACGGCACCTGATGGAAGGTCGGGATGTGCCGGCCGGCGATATCGCCGGACTTAACACGGCAATGCGCTCGGCATCGGTCACCCGGCAGCTCGAATGGGGCGATGCACCTGCTGTGGTCAGCGAAAGGGCGGGGTCGCCGGGTGTTCAGCTCGCGGGATTCCTGGCGGAGGATGCAGCCCTGTTGCTGGCGGGGCCGGATACCAGGCTCATCCGCAAATGCGAGGCCGATGACTGCGTCATGCTGTTCATCGGCAACAATGCCCGTCGACGCTGGTGCTCGGCCGCCCGCTGCGGCAACCGCGTCCGCGTCTCGCGCTACTACAAGCGCAGCAAGTCGTCCTGATCGGACGTGGTCTTTCCTTCCCCCATGCGCCGGCAACGGCGGGAACATTAGGAAAGGCAATCGTTGACGCAAATGGGAAAGTCCTTGCCGGAAAGACCCGATAGCCTGGAGGTGTCGTTGTCGTGCCAAGCGCGTCGACGGATCTGCAGGCCATTCGGTCCCTGTTGTTTTTGCGTTGGACCGGAGCCTGTTGACACGCGGCCGATCACTGCGGTGAGATCGGTCGTCCGACGGGACGTACCGCCAGAACAGAGGGAACAGAAATGAACAAGCTTCTTGCAACGACTTGCCTGGCCGCCGGCCTTCTTGGCCTTGCCGGCACGGCCTCGGCAGCCGAATGCGGCGACGTGACGATCGCCAACATGAACTGGCAGAGCGCCGAGGTTCTGGCGAGTGTCGACAAGATCATTCTGACGGAAGGCTATGGCTGCAACGCCGAGCTTGTCGTCGGCGATACCGTGCCGACGATCACCTCGATGATCGAAAAGGGCCAGCCCGACATTGCGCCGGAAGGCTGGGTGGATCTGCTGCCTGATGTTGTCAATCGCGGCCTTGAAGAAGGCAAGCTGGTCGGTGCCGCCGTGGCGCTTTCCGATGGCGCGGTGCAGGGCTGGTGGGTGCCGAAATATGTCGTCGACGCCAACCCCGATATCAAGACGATCGACGATGTGTTGAAGCACAAGGATCTCTTCCCGGATCCGGAAGACGCCAGCAAGGGCGCCGTCTTCAATGGCCCGCAAGGATGGGGCGGCACGGTTGTCACGACCCAGCTCTACAAGGCCTATGGCGGCGAGGCGGCCGGCTTCACGCTGGTCGATACCGGCTCGGCTGCGGGCCTCGATGGCTCGATTGCCAAGGCCTACGAGCGCAAGCAGGGTTGGGTCGGTTACTACTGGGCACCGACGGCACTTCTCGGCAAGTACGAGATGGTGAAGCTCGGCCACGGCGTTGAGGCTGATGCTGCAGAATGGAAACGCTGCAACACGGTTGCCGATTGCCCGGATCCGAAGAAGAACGACTGGCCGAAGGACAAGGTCCAGACGCTGGTAACCAAGACCTTTGCCGATCGCGCCGGTCCGGCCATGGACTACTTGAACAAGCGCGCCTGGACCAACGACACTGTCAATAAGCTGATGGCCTGGATGACCGACAATCAGGCAAGCGGCGAGGAAGGTGCGAAGCACTTCCTCCAGGAAAACCCTGATATCTGGACCACCTGGGTCTCCCCGGACATTGCCGAGAAGGTCAAGGCCGCGCTTTGATTGCCATCGACTGATTAAATCGGGCGGCTCACTGTTCCGTGCGCCGCCCTTTGGTTGATGGTTGGTGGACGCAAAACAAAAACAAGGTCGCCACCGTGGAAGAGTGAAGGGGAATGAAATGGAATGGTTGACCCAATTTCCACATATGGATGACGACCGCCTGCGGGCATTGAAAAAGGCGATCGACGAGGGGTTTCGCACCTTCACGCGCGCCTATGGCGACGGCATTGAAGCGTTCTTCGAGCCGTTACAGTTCTTTCTGATCCAGTCGGAGCGCTTCATGACGCGCACACCCTGGCCGATCATCATCCTGCTGATTGCTGCTCTCGCCTGGTTTGCCAGCCGGAACTGGAAGATCGTCGCTGGCTGCGTCGGCACGCTGCTGCTCATCGGCTATTTCGACATGTGGGACGATACGATGAAGACGATCTCGATGATCTTCGTCTGTACCGTGCTGTCGATCGCCATCGGCATACCGCTCGGCATTGTCATGTCGCGCTCTGACCGCGTCCAGAATGTGGTCAATCCGATCCTCGACGTGATGCAGACCATGCCGAGCTTCGTCTATCTGATCCCGGTGGTCATGTTGCTCGGCATCGGAAAGGTGCCGGGGCTGATCGCGGTGGTAATCTATGCGATCCCGCCGATGATCCGGTTGACCAACCTCGGCATCCGCCTCGTCGACAAGGATGTGCTGGAGGCGGCTGATGCCTTCGGCTCTTCCGGCTGGCAGAAACTGAAGAACGTGCAGATGCCGCTGGCATTGCCGACAATCATGGCCGGCATCAACCAGACCATCATGATGGCTCTGGCCATGGTGGTCATCGCTTCGATGATCGGGGTTCAGGGGCTTGGGCAGCCGGTGCTGAAGGCGATCGCCAACCAGTATTTCACGCTCGGCATTTTCAACGGCCTGGCCATCGTCGGCATCGCGATCATCTTCGACCGCGTCAGCCAGGCCTACGGCCACCGGCTTCAGAAGCATCGCGAGATCGTTCACGGCTGAAAATGACGGCGCCAACAAACAAAATGGCCCGGAAGCTGTCGCTTCCGGGCCATTTTTCGTTCCGCCCTTTTACGGCTTGCGCGGTGAAAGGATGCCGGTCGAGAGCGCGACGCCGGCTGCCGTGATGATCGCGGCAACGATCTCGAATGGGCCGATCTCTTCGCCGAGAAGGACGGCGCCGCCGATCATCGCCAGCACCGGGGTCAGCGCGGTGAAGGCGGCGGCCTGGGTTCCGCCGAGGCTGCGGACCGCCACACCATAGGCAAGCATGGCGACGAGGCCCGAGAGAAGGCCCTGGCTGGTGATTTGCAGGGCGATCTCGTTCAATGGAACGCTGGCAAGCGTGCTGCCGAAGATGCCGGCAAGTGCCAAATGAATCAGGAACGACCAGACCGCGATCAGCGCACTCCCTTCGAGCGGGCTGAGGCCGGAGCGCCGGAAGGCGTGGGTATAGATTGCCCAGAGTGTGGCTGCGGCCGGAAGCAGCGCGTAACCGGCCCAGCCGGTGCCGGTGATGCCGGCCAGGCTCCGGGCAAGCAGAAGAGCGACGCCGGCGACGATCGCGGCAAAGCCGACGATACGCATGCGGTCGGGCCGCTCACCGAAGACGGTGATGCCGATCAGCGCCGTTGCCAACGGCATCGAGCCGCCGAGCAGAACGCCGACCGAAGAGGCGGGCGTGGCATGAATGGCAAAGGCTGCGACCTGGAAGAACAGCGCGCCGGAACCCGCGACCATCAGGATCAGCAGAAGCGCCGGCAGCTTGGCCGGTAGAAGACGGGTCTTCAGCCACACCGGTGCGAGTATCAGCGCCGGGATGCCGTAGCGGATAAGGCCAAGGTCTATCGTGCCGAGCGCGGTGCCGGCGGTGTGTCGTGTCGCAAGAATCCACCCGGCCCAGATCAGCACTGTGATGAAGGCACCGGCATAGCCCGTGGCGACGGGTGCGGCGCTGCCGCGATCGAGTGTGAGCGCAACCATCTGATTTTCCTTCCCGAATTGGATGCCCGTAGTTGTCGGGGCTGGGAAGAATATTACTGCCCGGGGGCAGGGCATGTCCTTGCGATTTGTGCTTGGAATGGCCTATTGTGCGCAATCATATGCCAATATGGCCTCAATGGAATGTCGTCTATGCCAAATCTGGATAAATTCGATCTCGCGATTCTCAAGATCCTACAGGAGGATGCGCGGGCAACGAACGTGGAGATTGCCGAACGTGTCAATCTGTCGCCGTCTCCATGCCTGCGGCGCATCCGCAATCTGGAGAAATCTGGAATCCTGCGTGGCTATCGGGCTGATATCGACCGTAAGGAGGTTGGGCTTGGGCTGACCGTTTTCGTGGAGATCAAGGTCGGCCAGCACAGCCGGGAGAATGCCCAGCGCCAGCAGGAAGCACTGCTTGCCATTCCAGAGGTCGTGTCCTGCTTCCTGATTTCAGGAAATGCCGATTTCCTGGCCGAGGTGGTCGTGGAAGACCTCTCGGCCTATGAGACGCTACTGACCGAGACGTTGCTGGCCATGCCCGGCGTGACGGACATTCGCTCCAATTTCGCCATCCGCTCGATCAAGACGGGCGGCCCGCTGAAGCTGCCGGAGTAGGGCTGAAGGCAGGTCGGCGCTGGCGGAGCCGGGCTCCCGTCTCCTGCAGGCGGCAGGTTAAGTTTTTGTAAGGGACTGGAAACGGCGCCGATTGCGCTTATCTCATCGCGGTGGCCGCCCCCGTGTCACGGCAATGGAGCCAGCAAGCCTTTCATGAAACTCAAAGCAATCTTCAATCGGGACGGTGGAACCTTCCGAACGACGGACATGACGGCCTACGGCGATAGGGTTGAGGCGATTTTCCGCGATGCCGGCCACCAGATCGAGATCGCGACGGTCTCGGGTGCCGAGATGCAGGAGGCGCTCGAAAAGACCTGCAGGCGCGACGATCTCGACGCGATCGTCGCTGGCGGCGGCGACGGTACGATTTCCGCAGCCGCCGGTGTCGCCTGGAAAACCGGCATGCCGCTTGGCGTCGTCCCTGCCGGGACGATGAACCTTTTTGCCCGCACGCTGAAATTGCCGCTCGATATCTGGAAGGCGCCGGAGGTTCTGGCGCAGGGCACCATCATCGATGGCGACATCGGCAGCGCCGACGGCCGCGCCTTCGTGCACCAGTTCTCGATGGGGCTGCACGCTCGCATGGTGCGCTACCGTGAGTCGTTCAGCTTTCGATCGCGTCTGGGTAAGATTACGGCCAGCACCCGGGCAGCCGTCGGGGTCATCCTCAATCCGCCGGATTTCGAGATCGAGTTCGACGTGGATGGCCATCATGAAAGCCGCCACGTCTCGGCGGTGTCGGTGTCGAACAATCCGTTCGGACGCGACACACTGATGTATGCCGATGATGTGACGGCCGGCCACCTCGGTTTCTACACCGCGCCGCCTCTAAGTCCGCCCGGCGTTGCCAAGCTGGCGCTCGACGTCCTGCGCGGCAAGTTCCGCGACAACCCTGTCATCACCGAAATGCGCGGCCATGCACTGGATCTGCATTTCCCCAAGGTCGATCGGAAGATCAACTGCGTGATCGATGGTGAGCTTCTGCCGATGGGGCGCGACGTTGCGCTCAGGATCCATCCGGGGGAGCTCAAGCTGCTCGTCGGTGCCGATAGGCCCGGTTCCTAAGCCCGGGTCAGTCCGTGTGATCCCAGGCCAATCGATCGATCCAGGGTTCGGCCGACGCGGCTGAGACAGCCGATGCTGTCGTCGTTCTTGTCCTTGCCGTATGGCGCAGGAGCAATTGGCCAGCGCCAACTCCCACCTGCCATGCCTCGCGTCCGCTGTCGCGGACACGATGCAACTGTGGAGAAAGCCGGAAGCGTCGTTGCCGTTTACTGGAACGACGTCTCGTAAAAGCTTCTGAGCTTGCGGGAATGCAGCTTTTCGGGCGGCATCGAAGCCAGCTTCTGCAGGGCCAGGATACCGATCTTCAGATGCTGGCTGACCTGCGTCCGATAGAACGCCGTGGCCATTCCTGGAAGCTTGAGCTCGCCGTGCAGCGGTTTGTCGGAAACGCAAAGCAGCGTGCCGTAGGGCACCCGGAAGCGGAAACCGTTGGCAGCGATTGTCGCCGATTCCATGTCGAGCGCGATGGCGCGCGCCTGCGACAGACGCTTGACCGGTCCGCGCTGGTCGCGCAGTTCCCAATTGCGATTGTCGATGGTGGCGACGGTGCCGGTGCGCATGATCTGCTTGAGGTCATAGTCGCGGTAGCCGGTGACTTCGGCGACGGCGTCTTGCAGCGCCACCTGAACCTCGGCAAGTGCCGGCAGGGGAATCCAGACCGGCAGGTCGTCGTCCAGCACGTGGTCTTCGCGCATATAGGCATGGGCAAGCACATAATCGCCGAGGCGCTGGCTGTTCCTGAGGCCGGCGCAATGCCCGAGCATCAGCCAGACATGCGGGCGCAACACGGCGATATGGTCCGTGATCGTCTTGGCGTTGGACGGTCCAACGCCGATGTTGACCATGGTGATGCCGCCATGGCCCTTTTTCTTCAGGTGGTAGGCGGGCATCTGCGGCAGACGGGCGAGCGTATAATCCGTTTCGGGCTTGTCGGCGCCGGCAGGCGTGATGATGTTGCCGGGTTCGACGAAGGCCGTATAGCCGTTGCCGCCTTCCGCCATCTGCTGGCGAGCCCAGGCGCAGAACTCGTCGATGTAGAACTGGTAGTTGGTGAACAGCACGAAGTTCTGGAAATGCGTCGCACTCGTTGCCGTGTAGTGGCTGAGGCGGGCCAGCGAATAGTCGATGCGCTGGGCTGTAAACGGTGCCAGCGGCGATGGTTCGCCCGGACCCGGTTCATAGGAGCCGTTGGCGATCTCGTCGTCAGTCGTCGTCAGGTCCGGTGCGTCGAACAGGTCGCGCAGTGGAATATCGATGGAATCGCCGGCCGATGCTTCGACATGTGCGCCTTCCCCAAACGCAAAATGCAGCGGGATCGGGGTCGACGATTCGGACACGGTGACGCCGAGGCCATGATTGCGCATCAGGTGCCCCAGCTGTTCCTTCAGATAGTGCCGGAACAGTTTCGGTCGCGTGATCGTCGTGGTGTAAACGCCCGGCGCGCTGACATATCCGTATGACAGGCGGGAATCGACATGGCCGAAGCTGCTGGTTTCGATGCTGACCTGCGGGTAGCAGGCGCGATAGCGCGTCATCGGAACGCCGTTCTTGCCCAGCCCCTCGAAAGCCTCTGTGAGGAACCGGGTATTGCGATCGTAAAGCGCCTCCAGGCAATCGACCGCGGCCGCCGGATCTTCGAAGAACTGCGGCTCGAACGGGTCGGGTGTAGAGACGGAAAGGACGGAGTGTGAAGAGATTCGCTTGTTCATGTCGCATTATAGGCTGAGGCTTCTGACAAGCAAACGACAAGATGCGGGCATGCACAACCGCGCCAATCAGAACAACTTTAGCGCGGTCCGGCGAGAATGATGGCGCTGCCGACGAGGGCGACGGTCATTCCGGTCAAATCCCAGCGATCGGGCTTGATGCCTTCTGCGAGCCACAGCCATAGAAGCGACGCGGCGATATAGACCCCGCCGTAGGCGGCATAGGCGCGGCCGGCCGCCTCGCTGTCGATCAAGGTCAGCAGCCAGGCAAACAGCGCCAGCGACGCCACGCCCGGGATCAGCCACCAGATCGGCCTGTCGAGTTTCAGCCAGCCCCAGAAGGCGAAGCATCCGGCAATCTCGGCAAGGGCGGCAAGCGAGTAGATGGCATAGGCTGGCATGGAGGGCGGATCCTTTCACGCGTGAAAGGACAGGAAGGCGCTTGGCGATGCAAGAGAGGAAGGCAAAATAAAAGGCGCCGGCGGCGCCTTGGGTCAGCTCATGGATTGACGCTGCAGCGTCACGAAGAGAACGAGGCCGGCGCCTTGCTTGCCGATGCCGAGGCCGTTGGCCTTGCTATAGGCGAGTGCCCCAACCGGCGTCATCAGCAGGCTGGCAAGTGCAAGAACGCGCAGCGAGAGAAAGGCGGAAGTGGAAAGGGCGGCCAGCATGTCGGTCTCTCCGTTAGAGCTTGGCTTGGCAGTATTGCGCCGTATGCGCGGTGCAATCGGTCAGCGAGCCGAGATAGGTGTTGGTGCGGCGACGTTCGGTGTCTGCACTGACCGCGGCGGCAAGGGTCATGGCGAAAACAACCATCAGGAGGCTGATAATGGTGAGGCGCCGAGCAAGAATGTCCATGGTTCTTTCCGTTGGTCTGGAGGCGGTTCAAATCGATTGAGTGGGTTTTCGCACAACCAAACTGAACTCTTGCTGATATCGCCGTTCATCTGGCGTTCATCTTGCGATTGATGTCGCCGTCATTCTCGCGGGTAGGGCGCGGCAAACTCGGTAGTCAGGCAGTGGGTGGCGTTGGGTTGACGGCTCGATGGGCCCGTCCTTGCAAAAACAAAACCCGCCGAAAATCTCGGCGGGCTTGTCGATGATCGGAGGGCATCTGAGGGGCACCCATTTTAGAAGGATCGTTCCTGGAGAATCCCGCTCTTCAATAGATTCACCGAGGGCCGATCGGGTATTCTGGAATTCAAGTACCGGAGCGTGCTTTGTGCGCCCTTCTGAAGGCCCGGCGGTCTAGAGGCGCGACCAGGTCTGCGTTTTGCAGAGAACCTTGAGCACGCATCCCTTCATCTTTAGCGAGTTGCCGTCGACCGCACCGGAACCGCTATAGGTCTTGTCGGTTTCCGGATCGGTGATTTCCCCGGAATAGTTGCCGCCCGTGCCGGTCAGGTTGCCGATCCGCTTGCCGACGAATTTGCCGGTCTTCAACGTGACGCAGTAGGCGCCGCCGCAAGGGGCGATTTCGGCCGTCGCGCCGGTTGCGGTCTTCCAGTTGCCGACGATCGGTTCGGCGGCAGCAGCCGTTCCGGCAACGCCGACAGCGAGAGCCGCTGTCATGATCAAGGTACGTATCATTCATTCCTCCAGATAGAAGTCGCCGGCGCGGTCCGCTTCGCCGGCATCTCTGCACATATCCTCGTTTGAAAGGCAGTCTCCTCACCGCCGCGGGCAAGATAGCTTACGCGTACGTAAAGGTAAACTGGCTTGAACGCACCCATTTATGCTTTTTCTTTGCCGGTTTCCGGCGGAGAAAAATCGAGGAAACACAGCATCTGCGGGTTGGGTCCTTTTTTCGTGGTTACCATTTGGTTGAAATCGGCGGTTGAATATTTCGTAAATTTTTATGCGAATGCGCCGAATTTCCGGCCTTTCGATGTTTAACAAAAACTCAAGTTTACCAAGTGTTTGAACTTTGTTTGTCTCAAATTAATCATGCATTTTAAGCGCGTATTGAAGCCCGTGCCGCATAGTAAGACCCATAAGACGAGCGGAGAAATTCACCCCGCCGAATGACCGAAGATGACGCTGCAAAAGACGGCGCGGTTCGGAAAGGCCCTTAAAGAGGCACGGTCGAACAGGGACCAAAAACAAATGCTGATCTGGAGCATGGTCCGCCTCTAAAGGGCGGGCCGCTTCGGAAAACCAACCAGGCAAAACAGGGACAATAAAATGGCACGCTTTGATATGCAGGTTGCTTCGAATACCGCGATGGGTGGTGAAAACCAGGCGGACGTCTTCTGCGAGATGGGTCTGGCCTATGCGACCGGCCGCGGTCGTCCGGTGGATTTGGTGGCCGCCCACAAATGGCTGAACATCGCCGCCATCAAGGGCTGCGATCGCGCCGTCGATCTGCGCGCCGACCTTTCGATGACCATGAGCAAGGCTGATCTGGCGGCCGCTCTTCGCGCCGCCCGCGAATGGATGACGGTTCACTGAGAAACAGGCGGGGCTTGCGCTCCCCTCCAGCGGCGCCCGCGGGCGAGCAGGCGCCGGATATATGACCTACTGGCCGCCAGCCAGTTTCGCCAGAACGTTCGGCAAGGCTGCCTCCAGCAAATCCATCTCCGCTTGCGGGCCGGTGCTGACGCGAATGCAGCGGTTGAGCGGGGCGACGCCGGGCATGCGGATGAAGATGCCGTGGTCGCTCATCAGCGTGTCGACGATCGCGCGCGCATAGACCGCGTCGCGCCCACAATCGATCGCAACGAAATTCGTTGCCGACACGAGCGGCGACAAGCCGTTGCTTTGGGCGATCTCGGCGATGCGTTCGCGCGAATGCGCAATCCGTGCCGTGACCGTTGCCAGATAATCCCGATCCGCGAGTGCCGCGACTGCCGCCGCAACGCCGATCCTGTTCATCCCGAAATGATTGCGGATCTTGTCGAACGCCTGGGCGGTGCCGGGCGTGGTGACAACATAGCCGACCCGCGAGCCTGCAAGCCCGTAGGCTTTGGAGAAAGTCCGGGTTCTCACGACATTGGGCATGTCGATGAACGCGTCGATCGCCGGCAGAGCTTCGGCCGGCGCCGTCTCGCAATAGGCCTCATCCAGAATGAACAGCGTGGTTTCGGGCAGCGCCTTGGCGAATTCGACGATACGCTCGGCCGGCCACCAGCTTCCCATCGGATTATCGGGGTTGGCAAAGTAGACGAGCGGAGCGTTTTCCTTCTTGACGGCAGCAAGCAAGCCGTCGAGATCCTCGCGATCACCGACATAGGGCACCGTCACCAGCCGCCCGCCGTGACCGACGACGTGGTAGTTGAACGTCGGATAGGCGCCGAACGAGGTGACGACCGGCATGCCGGGTTCGATCACAAGCCGCACGATCTGTCCAAGCAGCCCGTCGATGCCTTCGCCGATCGCAATGTTGGCGGCAGAGACGCCAAGCCGAGTGGCCAGCGCCTGCTTCAGATCATGGTTTTCCGGGTCCGCATATTTCCACGTGCCGGTCGCCGCTTCCCGCATCGCCTGCACGACGCTTTCGGCAGGCCCGAAGCCGCTTTCGTTTGCGCCAATACGGGCCGCAATGGCGCGTCCGCGCTGGCGCTCGATGGCTTCGGGCCCGACAAACGGAATTGTGGAGGGAAGGGATTGGATGAGTGGCGTGAAACGAGTAAAGGCGGACATGCTGGATATAGGGCCCCGTTCGAACAAAGTTCGCGGAACTTACTGCATAATTTCCTAAATCGGAATCGATTTGAGGGCGAAACGATGCCGCAACACAAAGTGGTTGCAGCGCCGTTTGCCCGCCAAGGCAGACACGCAGCTCTGCAACGCACGCTCTGGCGAGGCGGAAGGCCTTGATTAAAAAAGGGCGAGGCAGACTGTGGCGCTTTGACGGGCGACAAGCCGGCAGGGCAAGAGCTAGCGGCGCTTGGGTGCTTTGGCGTTCTGGCCGGTAAAGAATTCCTGGCGGATGATTTCGCGCAGCAGGGTCTGTTCGATCGGCTTGATGAACTGCACCCCGATGCGCTCGCCATTGCGATAGACCTCGGCGCAGCCGATGCGAAGCGACGTGCCGATGATGTGGAGATAATAGTGCTGCGGCAGGCCGATCGTGGTCTGCACGGCAAAGCTGGCGCCGCCGCGGGAGATGTCGATCATCCGACAGGTGCGGACCGACACGCTGCCAAGCCCCGGCTGTACCGTTGTCAGGGTGGCGGCATGGCCGATGGAAAAGCGTTCGTAGCGACGCTCGTAGAACGGCGAGGGCACGCAGGAATACATCGTCTGCTGCATCTGTCATTCTCCGCCTGCGCCGGATCGCGAAATGCGATCATTCGGCCTTAGATCGTGGGCAATTCATTTGTCCACGCTTAATCCTCGCGTGAATGCCGAGGTAAGTCGAGTGCAGTCTCGGTGCAGAAGTTTGCAATCCCCTGAAGGAGATCGATAAAAATCTAACTTCGGTTGTTTTCTTTGAGGGGGAAGGTGGTCGCGCTCAAAAACCGCCGCTTGAAAATTGCATGCGGATCAGTCGGCTGACGAAGTCGGGAGCGAGGAGCATGTTGAAGCGCACGCCGAGCTCAGCGCCGTTGCGGTGAACCTGAGAGCAGCCGATCTCTTCCTTGAATCCGTCAATCTCGAGGAAGAAGTGTTTCGGCACCATCAGCGCGGCATTGAAGTCGAGCATGGCGCCGGCGATCGAAATGTGACGCAGCAGACATTGATATTTGGTCTTTGCCTTGAGGTGCTGGCCAATGATCAGAATTCGGCAGGGACGCTCAATGAAGTAATGTTGATACGTGGTTGCCAGCTGCCCTGGCTTCGCTTCCGCGACGTGCATTTTCATCGACATGGCAAGCTCCGAGAACGCATAGCCTTTCCTTGGCGCAGGCGACGCATCGAGCCCGCCCGGAATCACCCTGCGCAAGAGATGCGGCGTCTGAGTTAAGGTTGCCGACTTGCTTCGACCTTGCGGCGCAGGCCGAAAGACGAGGCTCAAAAAATATGGCGATCGGAGACATTGAAAGCCCTTGGCTCATACGTAATAGTTTCATCAGGGCATGACTGTGGGGCGGTGGCATCGTCCCGAAGTGCCGGCAATGGGGTTGTGCGCCTCCCGTCTCCTGCTCCCGAAGAGCCAGGATGTAAGGCAGCGCCGGAGGGAAGAGCATGATTACGGGGCAACTCTCGCGGTGGCGGTCATTCGTCATTCTTTTCGTGGCCGTGCTGGCCTTTGCGCCGACCGATGTCCTGGCCGCAAAACGCGTCGCCCTGTTGATTGGCAACGAGAAGTATGAGGCGACATCGCAACTCAACAACCCCGCCAATGACGTCGAACTGATGAAGGCTTCATTCGAGGAGGCCGGTTTCGATTCCGTCACCACGGTCCACGATGTCGGGCGCCAGGATATGGTCAAGGCGCTGCGGGATTTCGAAGACCTGGCCACGGGCGCCGATGTGGCGATTGTTTACTATTCCGGCCACGGCATGGAAATGAACGGCCAGAATTTTCTGCTGCCGACCGACGTAAAATTGCAGACGGACAAGGACATAGAGGACGAGGCGGTCGGGCTCGATCGGGTTCAGCGATCGCTCGAGGGCGCGACCAAGCTCAAGTTGGTGATTCTTGACGCCTGTCGCAACAACCCGTTCGAGCAGAGCATGACGCGCTCGATCTCGACGCGCGCAGTTTCGCGAGGTCTCGCGCGAGTTGAACCGGAATCGGCCGACCTCTTGGTCGCTTTTGCCTCCAAGGCCGGCACAGTGGCCCTTGATGGCGAGGGCAAGAACAGCCCCTTTGCCACTGCACTTGCCAAATATCTCACCGAGCCGGGCGTCGACGTGCGCATCGCCTTGGGCAAGGTGCGCGATGAGGTGGTTTCGGTCACCAACCGCGGCCAGGAGCCCTTTGTCTATGGATCGCTCGGTGGCGCGCAAATCTTCCTGAACATAAAGGAAGTCAACATCAGCATCACCAACAACGGCGAGCAGCTCTCGCCGAACAGCCAGTCGGCCGCTGCCGCCGACTGGCAGAATATCCGCGATCTCGCCGACAAGGATCTGATTGCCGCCTTCCTCGCCAAGCATGGATCCGATCCGGTCTACAAGATGCTGGCGGAGAAGAAGCTGAAGCTTCTGACGGAGGCCGAACAGACATCGAGCGTGACGCCTGACGAAATCGCCTGGGACGCCCTGAAGCAATCGACCGATGCCGCAGCACTCACACGGTTCCTTGAGCGCTATCCCGATAGCAAGCACAGGCGGGAAGCGGAGCAGCAGATCGCGGCCCTCGAGCCGCAAAAGGGCCTCAACATCTCGCAGACCGGCAAGGACACGCAGGCCTCGCGCGACTGCTATCTGCTGGCAGGCGAACCGCAGTCCATGCCCGGTTTCGTTGGTGTGAATTTCCTGAAGCTCGATTCGGCCCGTGCCCTGACGGCCTGCGCCCAGGCGGTCAACGAGAACCCCGACGACATGATGCTCGTCAATATGCTGGGACGGGCGCAGGACGCCGGACGCGATTACATTGAGGCGCGCCGCAATTACCAAAAGGCCGCCGACGGCGGCAATATGTATGCGTTGACCAACCTGGCCTGGTTCTCCGTCTACGGCACCGACGGGGCCGTCGATGTCGATCAGGGCAAGCGAATGTTCGAGCAGGCGGCAAAGTCCGGCAATGCCTATGGCCAGGCGTCGCTCGGCTGGCTTTATCGCGAGGGTTACGGCGGCATTGCCCAGGACTACGAGGAAGCGGCAAGGTGGTATCAACTGGCTGCCGACCAAGGCTACGCCAATGCCATGGCGACCGTCGCATGGTTCTATAGAGAGGGGCTTGGCCTGTCGAAGGACCTGGCGCAATCGCTCGCCTGGTACAAGAAGGCAGCCGAAAGCGGCGACGTCAACGCGATGTCGTCACTCGGTTGGGCCTATCAGAACGGGCTTGGCACCGAGCAGAACTATGTGGAAGCCAAGACCTGGTATGAAAAAGCAGCCAATGTCGGTGATTCCTATTCGATGGCGTTGCTCGGCTGGTTCTATGATGTCGGCACCGGCGTCGCCCAGGACTATGCTCAGGCGCGCATATGGTACGAAATGGCAGCGAATGCCGGCAGTGCCTACGCGATGGGAAATCTGAGCCGTCTTTATGACTATGGGCTCGGCACCAAGGCGGATGCGAGGGAGGCTGTGCGCTGGGCGGCGGCCAGCGTCGAGGGTGGTGATCCGGCCAAGCTTCAGGAATTGAAGTCCCAGCCGAGCAATTTCACACCTGCCTTCCGCAAGGAAATGCAGGCGCTGTTGAAAGACCGCGGCTTTTACAGCGGTCCCGTCGATGGGGACTTTGGAGCGGCGACGCTCGATGCGATCGACAGGCTCTCTCGGAAGTCATGAATTGATCCCCGGCAGCAGGTCCCTGATCCTGATCAGGTCACCGCTCGCGTTGCCCGCGTCGGTGGGGCGCTGCCGGCGAAGAGGCGTCTCTTCAGGCCGTGACGAGGTCCATTCTTCGGGTGCCCACATGAAAATTCGCTCATTTCCCGGAAACCGACAAAAAAATCTTGCATTGCCCGCGGTCTGACACTAGTCAGGCGCTAACGGAGAGGTGGCCGAGTGGTCGAAGGCGCTCCCCTGCTAAGGGAGTATACCCGGAAGGGTATCGAGGGTTCGAATCCCTTCTTCTCCGCCACTGTTCTTTTGGGTCACAGATGACCCCAATTTCCCCCGCCTTTGCAGAGCTTTAAAATAGTCCCTAATGAAAGGGCTTGTTGTCGCTGTGACCCAGTCGTGTGACCCGGAAATGTTTTGGGACACATTCGGCTAAGATTCCAGAAGACGATAAAGGCTGTTGGCCAGATGTCTGCCCTTCCGAGTCAGCCGCTCGAGACCGCGTGCATTGAACACACCACCCAGTCGCGCACGATCTGCGGGGTCACACTGCCCGATCGGGCGGCATCTGAGCGTGAACCGCCGCATGGATCGAGGCAAGCGCAAAGAGCCGACGAGCTTGGCTGGCATCCTTGTCTGTCGTGCCAAAAGACGCAGCCTCTGCCCATCAAAGTCCGCCCGTAACGAAACCGCTGAACCCATCGCAAACCTCCCGTTTGCATCATCGGTTCAGATTCACCGGCATTTGCGAGCCCCGTCAGTCAACAGCAGTGAGGATTGGTATTACGCGCCAATTCCTTCAGTATCTGCAGTCCGTTAGCTCTGTGGTGCAGCCAAGAGATTTGAACTCAGAGCGTAGTTTTGGGATTCTATGCCGATCACAGGCGGTGTTGAGCGACATAATGCTTTAGTGATGGCGTGTATGGCTTCTGCCGCGACCTTCAGATCTGTGGGCGTTACATAGGGGAGTGTGATGAAGAAGTTGCTGCTGTGCATTTTGGCAGGTTTGGCGCTTGCTGGCTGTTCATCGACTCAACAGGGTGCCGGTATCGGTGCAGCAACCGGTGCAGTCGTTGGTGGTGCTGTGAGAAACGACGTCCGTGGTGCGGCCGTCGGCGCCGCAATCGGTGGCGTGTCAGGGGCGATCATAGGAAATGTGGCTGGCCAGCCGGGCCAATGCCGGTTCCAAGATCGTAATACCGGCCGTGTATATGTTGCGCCCTGCCCACGTTGAACCGGCGTGTCGCGATGACGATCAATCGTGCTCCGCGGCTGCGGAGCACACTTCGAGGATCGTTCAAACCGGTTCTGTGACGCGGGCTCTTCCCGCGCGGCTCCTGTCGTCGGCTTCCCTGAAAAGTGATTGGTGCGGAATGATGGCCTTCAGGCCGGGGAGCCTAGCCGGGCGTTCCGGATAAGACATCAGGTCGGCGGCCGCGGCTGTCGGGCTGGGGTGCATGCCAAATCGGTGTCCAACCACCGCCAAGAGAGCACGCGACCCGAAATGCTAGATTCCAGCGTCCTCTCGGGACGCGCCCTTTGGCTCAACGGAGGCACGATATGGCCACTGCCAATGCCGCATCAAAGACCACGATGCAGAGATTTCTCGACGCCGTCGAGAAGGTGGGCAACATGGTTCCCCACCCTGTGGTCATCTTCCTCATTCTCATCGGCATTGTCATCGTCCTTTCGGCCGTGCTCGGCGCTTTCGGAGCGGCGGTCACCTACGAGCGCATCAACCCGGATACGCACGAAATCGAACAGGCATCGACGGCGATCCGCAGCTTGCTGAATGTGGAAGGCATCCGCTTTCTCTACTCCTCGCTCATTCCCAATTTCATGAGCTTCACCGCCGTGGGGCTGATGATTGCAGCCATGATCGGCGCGGGCGTCGCCGAGGAATCCGGTCTGGTCACCGCGCTGATCCGCAAGCTCGTCATTGTCTCGCCGCGGTGGGCGCTGACCTATATTCTGGCCTTCGTCGGCATCCTTGCCAGCATCGCGGCTGACGCCGGCTATCTGGTGCTGATACCGCTTGCCGGCGTTGCCTATCTGGCTGTCGGTCGACATCCGCTTGCAGGCCTTGCGCTCGGCTTTGCCGCCGTGGCCGGCGCCTTCACGGTTAACATGCTGATCAAGCCTCTCGATGCCGTCCTCGTCGAATTCACCAACGATGCGGCTCATCTCGTCGATCCCAATCGGTCGATCGGCCTGGCATCCAATCTTTGGTTCTCAATCGCTTCGGTGGTGTTCCTGACGGTCGTGATCGCTTTCATCACTGATCGGATCATCGCGCCGCGGCTGGGAGAGTATAATCCTGAAGCCGCCGAAGGCGGTGTTCAAAACCAGGGGGCGACGCTCTCCGAGCAGGAATCGCGCGGCCTGCGGTTTGCTCTTTACGGGCTCCTCGCCCTCCTTGCGGTGTTCCTCCTTCTGACCATCCCAAGCGGCGCGCCGCTGCGCAATCCCACCACCGGCGAACTCATCGGCAATTCACCGTTCATGAACGGTCTGATTGCCCTGATCATGCTGATCTTTCTGGTGACAGGATGGACCTACGGCATCGGTGCCGGAACGATGCGAACCTTGGCGGAGGTGATTGCGGCGATCGAGAAATCGATCAAGAACATGGGCGGAACCATCTTCCTCTTCTTCGTTCTCAGCCAGTTCGTTGCCTATTTCACCTACACCAACATCGGCACGGTCATGGCATTGAGCCTGTCGGGCGCCCTGCAGGCTGCCAATATCGGGCCGCTGCCGCTCTTGATCGGCTTCATCGTCGTGGTCGCGATCATCGACCTGCTGCTGACAGGGGCGATTGCAAAATGGGCAATCTTCGCTCCCGTCTTTGTGCCGCTGTTGATGAAGCTCGGCGTTGAGCCGGAAGCCGTGCTTGCCGCCTATCGCGTCGGCGACTCTCCGATGAACGCCATCACCCCGCTCAACGCCTATTTCGCGCTCGTTGTCGGTTTCGCCCAGAAGTATGACAAGTCTGCCGGTGTGGGCACGATCGTCTCGATGATGCTCCCCTATGTCGTGCTGATGTTCGTGCTTTGGACGGGCCTCTTTGCGGTCTGGAAGGCACTTGGCCTGCCGTGGGGCCTGTAAGGGGGCTTCGGAAAGTCTGATCGAAACACTATGCAAACAATCGGATGGATATCATGAGCAACATCTCAATTCCTCTCGACGTCGCCGCAGCGGAAGAACATCTGATGCGATTCCTCTCGGTAGAGGGCGTTACCGGACAGGAAAAGAACATCGGTCTGGCTGTGTGTGACGCCCTGAAGAAAATCGGGGTGCCGGAGTCTGCCATTCGCTTCGATGACGTCAACAAGCGCATTCCGCTGCCGACCGAAACGGGCAATCTGATCGTTGATATTCCGGGAACACGGCCCGGACCACGGCTGCTCTTTTCCACGCACCTCGACACGGTGCCGCTTTGTGCCGGCGCCAAGCCGCGGCGTGAGGGTGACCGCATCGTATCTGACGGCACAACCGCGCTCGGCGGCGACGCCCGCACCGGCGTTGCCCTTCTTGTGGTTGTTGCGGAGACATTGATCAAGCACAAGCTGCCGCATCCACCGATCACCCTGCTGTTCACCGTGCGTGAAGAGAGCGGGCTCCATGGTGCAAGGGAACTCAACCCCGCTGATCTCAATGGCGCGGTCATGTGCATCAACGTCGATGGCCAATCGGCTTCGGATCTGATCGTGGGTGCGGTCGGGCAGGAGAATTGGGAAGTCGAGATCACGGGCAGGGCGTCGCATGCGGGCGTTGCGCCGGAGAAGGGTATCTCGGCGACGCTGGTCGGAGCGATGGCGCTCGCCGAGGCGAAGCGCAACGGTTGGTTCGGCAAGGTGGTCAAGCCGGACGGCCGAGGCACGAGCAACATCGGCATCTTCGGCGGCAAGAACGACAAGCCTGCCGGCGACGCCACCAACGTCGTCACCGACTATGCTTTCCTCAAGGGCGAGGCGCGCAGCCCCGAAGCTGCTTTCGCGACGAAAATCGCCAACGGCTATAAGGAAGCCTTCACGAAGGCGCAGAGCGAGGTGACGGACGACAAGGGCGACACGGCCGAGGTGAAATTCAGCCACAAGCCGTCTTACCCGCCGTTCGAACTGGGTAAGGACACACCCATTGTAAAGCGCGCGACCAAGGCGATGGGAATCCTCGGCATCGAGCCGGTTTACGTCTTTTCCAATGGCGGCCTGGACGCCAATTGGCTCGACAAGCACGGCGTGCCGACAATCACGATCGGTGCCGGCCAGGCCGAGATTCATACCATCAAGGAGTACGTCAATCTCAAGGAGTACGAGAAAGGCTGCCGCTTGGGTATCCTTATGGCGACCTTGGATGACTAGCTGTTTCGATGGGCTGTTCGCCTGTGGACGAGGGCGCCCTGCGGCCGATCCTTGACCTGACAGTCATCACGGCCACGTCAGGTTCGGAGGCAGATGGCTTCTCGAGGCGAACTCCCCGGACGCATTGCGTATGTCGACGTTGCGTGGTCAGCGCGGCTGTGTGGTTTGGACGGCCCGAAGGGGCCAAATGAGGAGCGGAGCGATTGAGCCCGATAGCATACACCGCCACCATCATCGCCGTTGCCGTCGTTCTGTTCGTCTGGAACAAGCTACCGGTTGTCTTCGTGGCGATGCTGACCGCATTGGCGCTGTGGGCGACTGGCGTTCTCACACTTGGTCAGGCGCTTGGCGGATTTGGTGATCCGGCCGTCATCTTTATCGCATCGCTCTTCGTCGTCAGCTCGGGGCTAGAGGTCACCGGTGTGACGGCCTGGGCCGGGCAACTGCTGATCCGCGGCGCCGGCGAAGAAAGCCGTACGCGCCTCCTGCTACTGACCATGGTGCTCGTCTCGCTTCTCACTGCGCTTATCAGCGTCAACGGTGCCGTCGCGGCGCTTCTGCCCGTGGTGGTCGTCATCGCTGTCCGCCTTCGGCGGAATTCCTCGCAGTTGCTCATGCCGCTCGTCTTTGCGGCGCACGCCGGCTCCATGCTCGCGCTGACGGGAACGCCGGTAAACGTGCTGGTGTCGGAAGCGGCCATCGATGCGGAAGGGCGTGGTTTCAGCTTCTTCGAGTTCGCCCTTGTGGGCGTTCCGCTTCTGGCCGGGACGATGGCGATTATCGTGCTTTTCGGAAAGCAGCTTCTGCCCGAGCGCAACGGTGCAACCATGCCTGCCGACTTCAGTCAGCATGCCAAGACGCTCGTCGAGCAATATGGCCTGGCGAGCGGTATCTATCAGATGCGGGTGCGCGCAAGCTCGCCCTTCGTGGGCGCATCATCGTCCGGGATTGATCTTTCTGCCTACCCAGGACTGCAACTCGTTGCCGTTCAGGAGGGCGAAACGGCCGGTCCGATCAGGCGGGAGCAACTGGCCGAGGGGGATCATCTCCTTGTACGCGGCGAGGCTGAAAGTGCGGCCGTATTCGCCGCCGAGATGCATCTCGCCTTTCGCGACGAGAAGGTGGCAGGTCAAGGCGAGGAAACGCTCTTCAATCGCAGTTCGGGCCTGGCTGAAGTCGTCATCCCGCCACGCTCGGGGCTCATTGGCGAAACGGTCTTTCCGGGCATGGTTACCGACAGCGGCGACTTGATCGTTCTGGCGGTGCAGCGCGCCGGGGCGCAAATCGCAGCCGGAAGCGCGACCAAGGATGCAGGCGGCATGGTGCTGCAGGCCGGTGACACGATGCTTCTGCAGGGAACCTGGAAGGCGCTCGACGTTCACCTGGATGATCCGGACGTGCTGGTGGTCAATTCGCCGGAGCTCGTCCGCCGTCAAGCTGTTCCGATGGGACCGGGCGCACGCCAGGCGGTCATCATCCTGTTCGCTATGGTTCTGCTTCTCGCGACGGGCCTTGTGCCGCCCGCAGTGGCCGGCCTGCTCGCCGCCGGTGCGATCATCTTGTCGGGGATCATGAGTGTCGAGCAATCCTATCGCGCTGTCGGCTGGACGACTGTGATCCTCGTTGGCGCGATGATGCCGCTGTCCACTGCCATGGTGCAAACGGGAGCAGCAAAACTGATGGCCGAGCATTTGGTCAACCTCGTCGGGGATGCCGGCCCTATCGCACTGCTCGCCGGCTTGTTCGTCCTGACGGCGATCATGGGACAATTGATCAGCAACACCGCAACCGCACTAATCGTTATCCCGATCGGCGTGGCGGCAGCGACGGCCATGGGCATTTCCCCGCGTCCGGTGCTCATGAGCACCGCTGTCGCGGCCGCCGGCGCGTTTCTCACTCCCATTGCAACGCCGACCAACCTGATGGTGATGGGGCCGGGTGGTTATGCCTTCACCGATTATTGGAAGCTCGGATTGCCTCTGCTGATCTGGTTCTTCGTCGTTTCCGTCTTCATCGTACCGTTGATCTGGCGCTTCTGATCTTCGGGGGAGCAACCTCGGGCGACTGATCTGCCGTTCGCTCGCTGCAGCCCGCTTGAGTTACCGTCGCTGTTTCAGGGACAGAACATGCCGCAATCAAAGCGCTGCCGCGCCCTTTGCGCATCCAGAAAGGCGCGCGGCGCTGCAGCAGGACGGGGGGTGTTCGCCGCCCGTCTTGTTCGGCTCGAGAGCGGCGAGCGGCGTCGGCCTGAAGCGGGCCGCATCGATCCGCTTGCCCGCGATCAGCCTATTTCGATTTGACCAGCCCTGAGAACCCGGCCACGGCCAGAAGGCTCAAGGCCCAGCCTATGACCGATTGGAAAAAGTAGTATCTCAAGGTGAATGTGCCTGTCGGCTTCAACGAGTTCGCTCGCCAGAATTCCTTTTGTCCGATCGACAGCACCGGCAGGAGAACATCCAGCGAATACATTGTCGGATTGAATTCCGGGTAGCTGGCAGCTTCCGGCTGCTTGCGAAAACAGGAGAGCTGGTTCTCCCCGGCATCCGCACGTCCGGCCAGGACCTGTGCACTTGACGGCATATAGCGGCTTTCGCTCCGCTCGATATCGCACATTGTCCATTCAGGCGACCGCAGGATAACCGGACTGTTCGGTTTCATCGCGCCATTCTGGAAGGCGACAGCAAACACGCCCGTGCCGATCGCCCAGAAAAGCGTAAGCCAGACGAGTGCCAGCAGTGGCTGGCGCCCATAGCGGAGTGTTCCTGCCAGTATGGCGTCTATGGTGGCCAGCATGGCGCGCAACACCGGACTTCGGGTGCGTGCCCGGCGCGCGCGCCGTTGCAGGCGCTCCTTGGTGATCAGAACGGCGCGGGCCTCCTCGTCATGGCCCATCTCTCGCAGCACCATTGAAAGCTGCTCGTACGGCTGCGGCCAGAAATCCGCCTTCCATCGATCCGGGGTTTGCCGTGACAGCCAGTCGAGCCGACTTGCCGCATCGACTGGGCCGCCGATGAAGGCGCCGTATTGGCAACGGTTCAGCAACAGATCACCGCGCTGCGGCCAGCTTGCCTGTTCGTCGTCGATCGCTCCCATCGTCGTGGCCGTCAGGTCGAGCGTACCGACAACGGACGCGTTCTGCCGCAGGAAGAACGCGCCAGCGATCGTCGTGCGGTTGAGGCTCAAGGCATAGCCGCCGGGCTGCGAGAGCGACGTCGCGGTGCAATCGACGTCTCCACCGAAGCGGGCGCCCAGCACGCGAACTTCACCGATGATGGTGGCGCCTCGAAGGGCAAGGTCGCCCCCTGCCACGATCCCGTCGCCGTTCAAGGCAATTTCGCCGGGGCGCTCGATGTTAGCCCCCATCGCGTTGACGTCGCCGTCGAGGCGAGCCGCCGAAAGGTTGATCCCGCCGCGCACATTCGCGCCGCGCAGGAGAATGCCGCCTCGGGTTTCCAGTCCACCAGCGTCAAGCGCGATTCCTGAAGATCCCGAAATCGACGCGCCGTCCGCCTCGATGTTGCCGCCGATGCGCGCGCCCGGGATCCGGATTTCGCCGGTTATCGTTGCGCTGCGCAGGGAGAGGCAGCCACGTGCTTCGAGCCGCTCGGCCTGCAATCCAGGCAGGGCCGAGCCATCCAGGAACAGGTTGTCGATGATGGCGGAGCGCAGCACCGGGGATGCTTCGAAGTGGCAATCCTTAAGACCGATGTCGCGGGGAATTCGGCATCCCTCGAGGTCGAGAATGCCGGTGATCCAGGCTCCGCTCAACCGCAGCCCCTTCTCGTGCAGACGCAGGCCGTCCTTGCCAAGAATGAGCAGTCGCAGAAGATCCGCGCGCACGATCCGCTCGGGGTCCTCCCGCTCCGGCCGCAAGCCGTCACCCAGCCTGTCGAAGTCGCCGAGCTGCAGGTGCGCAACGACCTTGGCTTCGGCTGCGCTAAGGGGATGGAAACTGGCAGCGGTCGGGGCGACGGGAACGGCAGAAGCATTCTCCGGGGCTTTTTCGTTCATGAGCCTCGCATCCGTGTTGCGCAACCTGTGGAGGCTTGCCGCTCGGTCGGCCGACGCGAGCCCGCTTGTGGCATTCGCTCCGGCTGGCAGGCAGTCATGACGCGTCTGTTCATGCGATCGTTTCCTCCGCCATGGCGCTTGCCCTATCCCCTATCACCTATCCCTACCGGATCCCGGGCGCGGTCTTGCCGTAACGCAGACCGCATCGATGCAGGCGATGCGAACCGCAGTTGTCCCGAACAGGCCCTCCAACGCAGCGGGCTGCGACGACCGAACCATTTGATCGCGCGGCGCGTTGCCGGTTCGCTGCTGGTATTGTCAGCGATTGATTTCCCCGTTTTGAGGGCGGGTCAAGAGGTGTTGGCTGCCGCAGGCGACCTTGGGTGTCGAAAAGCGCAAGGATGCGGCGGCGTATCGGACCAGAAGCAAAGTTTCTGGATTCAGTGCCGATCACAGTTCGACCCAGGCGATGCTAAGCTACCGAAATAATGCATCAATGCCCATCCGGACCGCCTCATGCGCGCCATTCGGATTAAGGCCAGCCGGTAGGGGAGCGTGAGTTGAGTTGCCTGCCTTGAGTGCGCGCTACCAATCCTTCATCACCTGCCGAAAGCCTGCGCGATGCAAGAAGACCAAGGAACAACGCAGCGACAACCAGTGGGATTTCCGGAGAGCCTGATCGTTCTCTGGGGCTTTCTGTTCGTTGTCTGGCTGGTGATCAATTCCTCCGTCGAGCCGCCGATCGTCGTCACCGGCGCGCTGGCCTCGCTGGCCTTGGCCGCGATATTCGTGCGCCGCGGCGATGTCTGGAGAATTGGGCTGACGCCGCGCAAGGCTTTCCATTTTCTCGCTTACACCGGCGTCTTCCTGGTCGAGCTGGTCAAAGCCAATATCGAGATGCTGCGCTACGTCTACTCGCCGCGGATCGATATCCGCCCCGGCATCGTCAAGGTCAAGATGCCGCTCAGGTCGCCGATAGGCCGCCTGGCTTTGGCCAATTCGATCGCGCTGACACCCGGCTCGCTTGTCATGAACCTGCAGGGCGATGCGTTGTTCATTCACTGGCTTGACGTGAAGACCACCGACCCGGATGAGGCGACCCGAATGATCATCGGACCCTTCGAGAAGCACCTGGGAGCGGTTTTTGGCTGAGATCATCCTGCAGATCGCTGTCGTTCTGATTTTCTTCAGCATCGTCTTTGGGGTGGTGCGGCTGGTTGTCGGGCGGACCACGATCGACCGGGTCGTTGCCATCGATATGCTGTCGGTGGTGACGATCTCGCTGATTGCGCTCTACGCCCATATTTCGGGGCGCTTCGTCTACATCGACGTCGCCCTTGTCTATGGGTTGCTGAGCTTCCTCGCGGTCCTCGCCATTGCTCGCTATCTGGAGAAGGGGCCCTGATCATGCTCGAAACGCTGATCCTTTTGGTCTGTGGCAGCATTCTGGTGAGCGGCGTTCTTGCAGTCGTGCTCAACAACCTCATGGCTGCGATGGTCAGCGCCGGGCTCGCAAGCCTGTTTGCTGCCGCCTCTTATGTTCTCCTTGCCGCGCCTGATGTCGCCATGGCCGAGGCCGCAATCGGCTCGGGCCTTGCGACCTTGATTTTCCTCTATGCGATCCGCAAAACCGGCGGGGACGTGACGGATGAGTGAACTGATCGGCAGTATCGTGATCCTCGCCGGCGCATTCTTCCTGTTCTCCGCGGGTGTCGGCCTTTTGCGCATGCCCGATGTCTTCACACGCATCCAGGCGGGAACCAAGGCTTCGACGCTGGGCAACATCCTGGTTCTTGCCGGTCTCGGCATTTACCACCCCGACTGGTCTCTGAAACTGCTGATCATCGCGTATTTCGTTCTGATGACGAATCCATTGTCGTCGCATGCGCTGTCACGCGCCGCCCATTCGATCCGCACGCCGATGGCTCGCACAACAGTCGTTGACGCGCTGCGGGACGAGAATGACGCCTCCGCGGCAAAGGGTTCCTCATGAGGCGCCTGTTCATCCTGTTCGTTGTCGCCGGGTTTGGCGTCATCTTTGCCGGGCTGGTCGCCGGTTATAGTGAGCGCCAGACATTGTCGGCTCTGGCGACGTTCTACCTGACCGAGGTTCCGGCAGACCTCGGTGCCGCCAATGTCGTCACCGGCATTCTGATCTCGTTTCGGGGCTTCGATACGCTGGGTGAGGTCGCGGTACTTTTCATGGTGGCGGCGAGTGTCGGCGTCATTCTGGCAAGCGAACCGGGTGACAAGCCGCACTTGATGTCCGCAATGGGCGGCAAAGGGCAGGGGCCGAGCGAACTGGTGCGCAACGGTGCCGAGGTGGTGCTTCCGCTCATCTTCCTTTTCGGTATCTACGTGATCATGAACGGTCACCTTTCGGCAGGCGGTGGCTTCCAGGGAGGGGCGGTGGTTGCCTCCGGCGTGATGCTCATGATGCTCGCCTATCCCACTGGGCCTCTCCACCATGGTTTTCTCAGCATCACGGAAACGCTTGCCGGCGTTTTCTATGTCTGCATCGGTATCCTGGGCATGGTCTTCGCCGGTGGCTTTCTCGACAGCCATATTCTGCCGCTTGGCGACTTCGGGACACTAGTGAGTGCCGGGGCTATCCCGCTGATATCGATCCTTCTCGGTATCAAGGTCGGCGCGGAATTGAGTGTCATCATCGACCGGTTCCGCAACTGAGCCATGGGAGGCAAGGGTCAGCATGGGAGTGCCGATATCACAGATACTTCTCACGACCGGGTTTCTCCTCGTGCTGATCGGCTTTTGGGGCATACTGAGGCATCGCAACATCCTGCGCATCATCATCGGCTTTTCGCTGATCGATACCGGCATGCACATTGTTCTGGTGGCGACAGGCTACATCACCGGCGGCACCGCACCGATCATCGATGAGGCGCTCGGCATAAAGGAAGCGGCCACGCGCACGGTCGATCCAATCCCCGCCGCCCTGGTCGTGACCGCCATCGTCATCGGCTTTTCGGTGACGGCGATCATGCTGTCCTTCGCGATCCGGCTTCACGCCACGCGAAAAACCCTTTCGATCGACGCGCTGACGGAGTCGAAATGGTAGACAGCCTGTTCCAGCCGCTGAACATTTTTCTGCTTGGCCTCGGCGGCGGCTTTCTCATTCCCCTTCTGTACAAAATCGCCAAGCCGCTGCCGGCGGTCGGGTTTATCATCGCCCTGTTGGGAATGACGGTCATATCAGGCGTCTGCCTGTGGAGCGTCCATCATGGCGGATCGACAATCGAGGTGTTGACCGCCGGCAGCGTGCCGCCGTTCTCGATCAACTTGCGTTTCGGTCCGTGGGAGGGATTTTTCTCCGTCTGCGTCAACGTCGTTGCAATGCTTGGCGCCTGGCATCTTTGGGGACGTCTGCACGCGAGCTATCCGGCCCTGCTGCTGTACCTGATCCTGACCATGGGCATCAACGGCATGGTCATGACCCGCGATCTGTTCAACCAGTTCGTCTTTCTGGAGATCGTATCGATCGGCACATATGGGCTTCTCGGATTCGAGCGGACGCCGGCAGCGCTTGCTGCGAGCTTCAAATACATCATGGCGACGGTGCTCGCCTCGTCCTTCTTCCTGCTCGGCGCGGGTCTGCTCTACCATGTGACAGGTACGCTCAACATCGATGACATGATTGCGAACCGAGCATTGATCATCGGCCCCATCGGGGTAACGGCGCTGCTGCTTGTTCTTTCCTGCCTGGTGCTCGAGCTGAAGCCATTCCCGGCAAATGGTTGGGGGCTCGATGTCTACGAGACTGCGAACAGCGGGATTGCGGCACTTGTCTCCGTTGGGGTATCGGCCGGCGTGTTCTTCGCGCTCTTCAAGCTGCTGCCGCTTTTTGAAGACCATCTCGGAATGCTCGCTCTGTCTGGCGGGATAACCTTCCTCTTCTCCAATCTTGTCGGATTGAGGCAAACCAGCGTCCAACGGATGCTCGGTTATTCCTCGATCGCGCAAATGGGCCTTCTCACGCTTGCACTCGCGTTGCTGCAACAGCTTGGCGCTGAACAGGCGTTGCCGCTGGTCGTCGGTGGCCTTTTCATCAACCATCTCATTGCCAAGGCCGGCCTTTTCTGGCTCGCCGGGATTGTCGAGAGGCGCGAGGTCGACGGCTGGTCCGATGTCGCAGGCAATCCCGTCCTGCTTTCCATCCTTGCGGTGTTCGTAGTCGCGATTGCCGGCTTGCCGCCATTTCCCGGCTTCTGGGCGAAATGGGAACTCGTGATGCAGGCAGCGGCGGGCGAGCGATACATATGGATTGCCGTCATCCTGGTCGGGTCGTTGCTCGAGGCAGCCTATATGTTCCGCTGGTTCAAGCAGGCAACGCGCCCGCTGCCGGGCGAAACGAAGATCAGTCCGACGCCGGGTCGGCTGGTGCCCGTGCTGGTCTGCGCGGCTTTGCTGTTTGCGGGCGGCTATGCTGCGGCGAGCCTGGCCGGTGCGGCGTCGCTGCTGCTGGTTGCTCCGCTTGTCGTCGGGGTGGGTCTCTACATGCTCGATTGGCTTCCCGGGCGGGCCAAGTGCGTGCTGATGTTGGCGGCCGTGCTGGTTGTCGGCTGGTGGATCGTTCGTGATATCGACGGTTTGCGCCGGCTGTTTGCCGTGCTCCTTCTTGCCGGCGGGCTGGTCATCGCCTTCGCAAGCCTCTATCGCTCCGATGCTCGTGGCGGGTTCTATCCGATGATGGCCATCCTGCTGCTGTCGATCGCCAGCCTGCTGCGCGCCGCCACCAGCCTGGAATTCTTCTTCCACTGGGAATTGATTACGCTTTCCTCCTATTTCCTGATCGCGCAGAGGCGCGAGGCGCATCCCTATGTATTGCAGTTCCTGCTGTTCTCGCTGGTGTCGGCCTTCTGCCTGCTCGCCGGCTTTGGCATTGCCGCCACCGCCAACGGCACCACCGCGCTCGCGGCTTTTGCCACGGCCGGCCCGGATGCGGCTCCGGCCTTCATGCTCCTGGCAATCGGTTTCCTGATCAAGGCCGGCGCCGTCGGCGTTCATGTCTGGCTGCCGGGGGCCTACGCCGAGGCCGATGATGATCTGTCGGCAATGCTGTCTGCCGTCATCAGCAAGGTCGCTGTCTTCGGCCTGTTCATGGTCACCTATCTTGCCATTCGCTCGCAAGTCGGGCTCGAGATGGCGCATGTGATGGGGTGGATCGGGCTTCTGACGACCATTGCGGGTGCCGTCATGGCGCTTCAGCAGAGCGACATCAAGCGCATGCTCGGTTATTCCAGCATGAGTCAGATCGGCTATATCATCACGGCGATCGCGCTGATGAGTCACCTCGGCTGGGTAACGGCGTTCTATCTCGTCGCCAACCATCTGATGGTGAAGGGCATCCTGTTTCTCGCCGCCGCCGGCGTCATCCTGGCAACCGGCACCAGGTTGCTCGATCAGACCGGCGGCCTTGCCCGAAAGATGCCACTCACTTTTGCAGCCGTTGTCATTGCCCTGATCTCGATGTCCGGCCTGCCACCACTGGCCGGCTTCGGCGGCAAATGGTTATTGTTGAGCGCGATGACGGACAGGGGCTGGTATGGCTTGGCAATCGTTGGCGTTCTGGCGACGTTTATCGGTTTCCTCTACATGTTTCGCTTGGCCTATTCGATCTTCCTCGGACCGCAAAAAACCGCTTATGAGGAGGTGCGGGAGGCGCCGTGGCCGTTGCTCGTCCCGCAGTTCGTCCTGATTTTGGCAATTTTCGTGCTGTCCTTCTTCCCGAAGCTGCTGATGGATCCCGTGTCCGCGGCCATTGACCCCTATTTTGCTTCAACGCTGGTTTGGCAGGGCATGTCGCTCGAGACGATCTATGGCTACTGGAACCCAGTTCCCGTCATGGCGTTCAGCGTGGCGGCCGCTGTCGTTCTGCTCGCGCTGTTCCTGTTGATCTACAGAGCCGGTTGGGGGCGCTCCATTCCGGTGAGCACCTCGCATTTCTACGGCTTCTATCGGCTCGTCTTTGCGCCGCTCGTGACACCGGTTGCCAACTTCGTGTGGGACGGGGTCTGCAGTCTAACCATCGGTTTGGCCGGACTGGTCCGCAGGATCTACACCGGCAATGGCCAGACCTATGCGCTTCAGGTGCTCTGCTACGTGATTGTTCTGTATCTGCTCGGCACTCTGCGACTGACGGCGGGCTGAAAGGCAAGGGCTCGTCGTAAGGGCGGAGCCGCAGCGAGCCAATTGCACAAAGTTCGGTTACTGCCCGGCGGCGGCTTGCGCCATCCCGCCGAGAAGTCGGCTCGGAAGAAAGATCACCAGCCTTGCTGCGCCCTCGATGACGGATGCGCCGTCGGCGAGCATGGTCTGTCCCGCCGGAGCCCCTTCCTCCCTGAGCACGTTGCGCATCAAGGCATCGTTGTTTACGACATCCATCAGCGTCTGCGACGTGGCAAAGACGCTGTGCGTGCCGCCGTCGACGTCCGAAACATCGATTACCGCGATCTCCTTGTCCTGCAGCATTTCGATATCGGCACCGCTACCGACCCGTGGGTGACCGCCTGCCAAGCGCCGCGAAATTCCAAGCGCGCGATCACGCCGTGAAACGACGATCGTGAACGGCCGGGGGATGTCGCCGATGTCTTCAAGCTGGCTCTGAAACACATCGACGTCGATATCCGGCCCTGCCAGGACCACGCCGCCCAGGCGCTTCAAAGTGCTGGTGCGGCCTCTGAGGGCCAGATCGCGCAAGGCTTCGGTGACGACATAGGCACCCATCGAATGACCGACCAGGATGATCCTCTTGGCATTGGTCTGTGCAGCGATCTCGATTGTTTCGGCAAGTCCGCGCCGACCGACCAGGGCGCTGTCGCGGTCGAACACATACAGAGGGATTGCCGCTCCCGATGGCCAGGCGTAGTGGAGCGAAACCGACTTGATGTTGTAGTCGTAGATGATCTGAGCATTGCGGAAGACGCTGTCGGCGAAGTTGTTGTTGTAACCGTGGACGAAGATGAAGATCTCGCGGTTTTCGGGCGCGCGCCGCGCCAGCGCCACGTTCAATTGTCTGACGAATTCCTGGCGCTGGTCGATCGGCTGGAACGTCCTTGCCGAGAAATGCTGTTTTGGATCCGGGACGCGGCCACTTTTCTCGACGTTTCCGGCAACATGGTTTTGTGGAATTCCGATATCGAGCTTCGCAAAATTCAGCTTCTTCGACCGCTCGGCGGAAAAGGGCAGCGAAAGATTGCCGGATGGCGCGCGTGTGGTTGCGACGAAGATCGGCACGATTGCCTTGGGCTCTGCACCGGATGAAGCTGCCACGGGAAGACCGAGCACTGCACGTGGTCCGCCACAGCCGGCGAGGGCCAAAAGCATGATCACGATGACGGAAAATCGCATCGAGGACACGGCTCGTCTCAACTCCACCGGCAAGCTCTCCAGATCTGTGAACAGCAAAGCGCCTCGCAGACAATTGGTTCGGATCGCTCTCGCGCGGGCTATGCGCACGGGGCGAAGCAGTTCGTAGTTCTAAGCTATCCGCGCCGGGTGCGGAAGATGAGTTCCGTGTGCATTCTCCGTATCCGGCGTTTTGTGTCGTTCGGATGAAAAAATTACAATGTTTCAATCCTGTGCGAGACGAACTCTTCTCCGCAGGCGACCCGAATATCTGGACGGCATGCCTGTTTGCGGGATTCTATGCTGATCACTTCGCTTCTTGATGCGCACTATAGTTCTGGACGGAACAGTGCGCCTTCGGCCTCCAGGGAGAGGGGCGAGCGGATCCGGGCGTTTAAGGGAGCATCATGACTTGGGTTCCTACTCACGACTTCCACCTTTCGCATTGATCACCATGACAGACGCATTGATGAACGACGGGCGCGGTTTCTCGCAGCCTCGTTTCTTCGCAAATGCGGCTCTGCGGGCCAGGTCGTTCCTGGCGCGGGTGATCGCCGGCTCCGGCCCTCCGCTGCGATCTCAGTCGTCGAACGGTTTCAACGCTCACCGCGTAAGACATGATGCATCCCGCTCTATGAGCCGCCATTATCAAATTGGTTTTATTTTATTTCTTCAATCATCCACGCGTGGCGGCGAACCGTCGCGCCAGTAAAGCATTCGGGGAAATAGCGCATGAAAATACGTCCTGCTGCATCGAGATCTCGCGCTGCGTTCGGAGTGTCTGCCGCGGTGCTGGCTGCCTTTTTTCTGGTCGGCTGCCAGGGCGAGGACGACGTCGCGGAGCGGCCGCCACGGCCTGTCAGAACCGTGGCCGTTTCGTTCAATCCCGAAGATACGTACGGATCGCTTGTCGGCGAGATTCGGCCACGCACCGAAACCAGCTTCAGCTTCCGGCAGGGCGGCGAGATCCGGGAGCGCGACGTTGAGGTCGGCGACCTTGTCGATGTCGGGGCCGTTCTCGCGCGCCTTGATGCCGAGGATGCTCAGGACGCGGTGCGCAAGGCCGAAGCGAACCTGTTCTCGGCCGAGGCTCAGTTCCAGAATGCCGAGGCCGACCGGGCACGGCAGCAGCAACTTTACCCGCGCACCACGACCCGGCAGGTCCTGGAGGCCGCGACTGCTCGGGCGAGCATGGCACAGGCTGGCGTCGATGCCGCGAAGGCTGGCCTGCGGATCGCCCAGACCAATCTCGACAACCGCATACTGAAGGCAAACGCTGCCGGCGTCGTCACCGCGGTCGGCGGCGAAGTGGGACAGGTTGTCGGCGGTGGGCAGATGGTGGTGCGCGTTGCGCAGCTCGGAACACGCGATGCCGTCTTCCAGGTGCCCGAGGCCACGATCCAGTCCACCGGAGGCGACGCGCGCGTCAACGTGCAACTGCTGAGCAATCCCAACATCAAAGCAACGGGAACGGTTCGGGAGATCTCGCCGACAGCTGATCCAATCACGCGCAACTTCACGGTGCGCGTCGGGCTTGACACCGCGCCAGATGAATTCCGTTTCGGTAGTGCCGTACGCGGTTCGATCCGGCTTTCCGGCGAGCCGGCGGCGCGGCTGCCGATCTCGGCGCTGTTCAGCGAGGGCAACCAGAGCGCCGTCTGGATCGTCGACGACGCAAGCAAGACGACCAAGCTTGTGCCGGTCGAGGTGCATCGTTTCGACACGAAGGATTTCCTCGTGACCAAGGGTCTTTCAAGCGGAGACCACGTCGTCGTTGCCGGGGTGCAGCAGCTTCGTCCCGGCATGCCTGTCCGCTTGCTTGAAGGAAGCGCAGAATGAACGAGGGCTTCAACCTATCGGGCTGGGCGATCCAGCGGCAGAGCCTTGTCATCTTTCTCGTGCTTCTGAGCGCTCTTGCGGGCATTCTTGCCTATGTCAATCTGGGTCGCGACGAAGACCCGGAGTTCACATTCAAGACGATGATCGTCTCCGCGGCATGGCCGGGCGGGACGATCGAACAGACCATCGACCAGATTACCGACCGTCTCGAGCGGACGCTGGAAGAAGTGCCGAACCTCGACAATCTGCGCAGCATGACAGCGGCCGGCCAGTCGGTCATCTACGTCACGCTCGACGATGCGACACCGCCTGACCAGGTGGGCGAATCCTGGTATCAGGCCCGAAAGAAAGTCGGTGACATGGTGTCGACGCTGCCGGCTGGCGTGCGGGGGCCATTCTTCAACGATGACTTCGGCGATACGTTCGGCATCATCTACGGCCTCACCTCGGAGGGCTTCAGCGATCGCGAAGTGCGCGATTGGGCCTATGAGGCTCGCAATCGCTTGCTCAAGCTTGAAAATATCGGCAAGGTTCAGCTCATCGGCACGCAGGACGAGACGATTTACATCGAGTTCTCGACCGAGCGGCTGGCAAGCCTCGGCCTTAGTGCGGCAACTGTGATCGGTACGATCCAGGCGCAGAACGCGGTTCTGCCTGCCGGCCTCATAACCTCCCCTCAGGATCGCACCATTCTCCAGGTGTCCGGCAGCCTTGCCGACGAGGCCACTCTCCGCCAGTTGAACATACCGACGACGTCTGGGTTCGTGCGCCTGGGCGATATAGCCAGCGTGGTACGGGGAACGGTGGACCCGCCGCAGCCACGCTTTCGCGTCAAGGGCAAGCCGGCAATCGGCATCGCCATTTCCATGGCGTCGGGCGGCGACATTCTGCAACTCGGCCAAAACATCGATGCAACGATGCGAGGGTTGGAGGACGATCTGCCGATCGGTATCAACCTTTCGCATGTGGCGAGCCAGCCAACCGTGGTCAAGACGGCTATTCGTGGCTTCACCACATCGCTGGGTCAGGCGGTCGTGATCGTTCTCGGTGTCAGCTTCCTCGCTCTTGGCGTGCGCGCCGGCATCGCGGTTGCCGTCTCCATTCCGCTTGTCCTGGCCTTGACCTTCCTGTTCATGGATATTGCCGGGATCGCGCTGCAGCGCGTCTCGCTCGGCGCGCTGATCATCGCTCTGACGCTGATGATCGACGACACCATGGTGACCGTCGAGACGATGATGGCGAAGCTCGAGCAGGGCTATGAGCGCATTCAGGCAGCGTCTCACGCCTATACGTCGACCGCATTTCCAATGCTTGCGGGCACCCTGGTGACGATCGCCGGCTTCATTCCAGTCGGCTTCGCAAGCAGTTCTTCGGGCGAATATGCGCGATCGCTGTTCCTGGTGATCGGCTTCGCGCTCATCGTCTCCTGGCTGGTGGCCGTGCTTTTGACCCCGATCATCGGTCTTGCCGTTCTTAAATCGGGAACCGCAACCGGTCCCAAGCCCGATGGCGCGGTGCTGCGAGGCTTCAAGAATTTCCTCTATGCCTGCATGAAGATGCGCCTTGTGGTGGTCCTTGCCACTGTCGCAATGTTCGTGGTGGCGCTGATGGGATCGTCTGCCATGAAGCGGCAGTTCTTTCCGGCGTCCGACAGGCCCGAGCTTATCCTGCAACTGACGCTGCCGCAGAGCGCATCGCAGGAGGCCACTGCCGACTACGTGTCGAAGGCCGAGGAGATTCTCGCCGCCGACGAGGATGTGGCAGACTGGAGCTTTTACATTGGCTCCGACCCGGTTCGTTTCTATCTGTCTATGGCGCTGCAGCCTCCGGCGCCGTCCCGCGCCCAGGCCATCGTCATCGCCAAAAGCGTTGGCGCACGCGAGGCGTTGCAGGCACGCCTGCAGGAGGCACTCGAAGAAAGGCTGCCGGATATCCTGGTGCGCGTCTCGCCGCTGGAAATGGGGCCGCCGGTCGGCTGGCCCGTTCAGTATCGCGTGATCGGACCGGATATTCCCGGTGTCCGCAACGTCGCCTGGCAGCTTGCCGATGCGCTCAGCAAGGTGCCTGGTGTGGTTCAGCCCAATCTCGATTGGAATGAACCGATCCGCAAGATTGTCATCGATGTCGACCAGGACCGCGCCCGGCTGGTGGGGCTCAATTCCTCCGTCATTGCCCAGACCCTGTTTGCGACGGCCTCCGGCCTTCCGATCACACAGGTGCGCGACTCGATCTATCTCATCAACGTCGTTGCCAGGGCAACGGAAGAGGAGCGCGTCGATATAGGCACGATCCGGTCGCTACAGATCCCGGTCGGCCCCAATCATACGGTGCCGCTCTCCAGCATCGCCACGATCGACTACCAGACGACACAACCGATCATCTGGCGTCATGACAGCTCGACCAACATCACCGTCCAGGCGGACACGGCCTCGGGCGTGACGGCCGCCAGTGTCGTTGAGGCTGCGGCAGGCAAGATCGAGGAGTTGCGCCAGGCCAATCCGCGCTACCAGATCGAGGTCGGCGGGGCGGTCGAAGGCGCAGACGATGGGCTTGCGTCGGTCGTCGAGATGCTTCCGGTGATGGGGGTCATCATCCTGATCGTGCTCATGTTCCAGTTGCAGAGCGTTCAGCGGCTGCTGCTTGTCATCAGCGTCGTGCCTCTGGGGCTCATCGGCGTGGTGTTGATCATGCTGTTGACGAATACACCGGTAGGCTTCATCGCCGTTCTCGGGATGATCGCACTCATCGGCATGATCACCAGAAACTCCGTGGTGCTGATCGACCAGATCGACCTTGCGATCGAAGAAAAAGGCCGGACCTGGCAGAGTGTCATCGACGTCACTGGGCAGCGTTTGCGGCCGGTCTTCCTGACGGCAGGTTCGACCGTCCTCGGGATGCTGCCGATCATCCGCGATCCGTTCTGGTCGCCCCTTGCCTTTACCGTCATCGGCGGTCTGGTGGTGGCTGCGGCGCTGACACTGATCTTTCTGCCGGTGCTCTACGTCTTGTGGTTTCGCATTCCCGCCGAGGCTGAGCCCGACCGGGCAGAGCCTGCCAAGGCCGAGCCGGTTGCGGCCGGGGCGTGACGGTAAGTGGGATGTTGACCGGCCTTGGTGCAAGTATGGACCCTCCGTCGGTTTTGTGCCCGGTGCGATGAGCGCCGAGGCGCAGCCACGAGGGCAAGAGAAAGAGACGCAATGCCAAGCCGCGGGATTTTATGCTAATTCCGTCGATACATTCCCGGCTATGATTTGATTTCATTTTTTCTTTTAAGAGTGTTGTTTAAGGGGAGTAACCATGTCGGATTTGATTGCAGTTGTTTACCCAACCGAAGCGAAAGCTGAGGAAGTGCGCCAGCGCTTGTTCGAACTGCAGAAGGAATACTTGATTAAGGTCGGGGATGCTGTCATCGCCACGAAGACCGAAGGCGGTAAGATCAAGCTGAACCAGATGGTCAACATGACCGCCGCCGGCGCAGCGTCGGGGAGTTTCTGGGGGCTGCTGATCGGTGTTCTGTTTCTCAATCCTCTGGTGGGCGTCGCGGTCGGCGCTGCATCCGGCGCCATTGGTGGCGCCTTGACCGACGTCGGTATCAACGACGCCTTCATGAAGGATCTCGCTGCCAATCTTCAGCCCGGCAACGGGGCGTTGTTCGTGCTGATCAAGGAGATGACCGCGGACAAGGTGCTGAAGGAACTGGCACCCTACGGCGGTGTCGTGCTCAAGACCTCGCTCGACGAAACGAAGGAACAGGTCTTGCGCGACGCGCTGGAAAAGACCGCCGCGGCCGGCTAGTTTTCATTGATCGAATTTATCGCGCGTTCCGCGGGGGCGGGTCAGGACACTGGCGCGGTTCCCGCGGGGCGGGATTTCTGTCGCGCCACGCCTGCTCTCTGGGTCGGCTCGTGCGACGACAACCTCCTGGTTCCCTGAAGCGGACTCGGGAAATCGGAACAAGTTTTAGGGGCGGGTATGGTGGAAGCAGGTGGCAGTCGCACGATCGGTTCGGCAACGACCGGTATCCTGGTACTTGCTTTGCTTTATTTCGCGCAATCCATCTTTGCGCCGCTCATCTTTTCCTTGCTGACCATTGCGCTGGTCTGGCCGTTCCAGGCCACGTTACAGCGCTGGTTGCCAAAGCTTCTGGCCCTTCTGATCACACTTGTCGCAACGATGGTCGTGATCGTCGTCATCGGGTCTTCGGTGGCGTGGGGGTTCGGCAAGCTTGCTCAGTGGCTCTTCGTCAACGCTGACCGCTTCCAGGCGATCTATGTCGACTGGACAACATGGCTGGAAGGGCATGGCGTCGCCGTCGCCGGCCCCTTGGCAGACCGTTTCGATGTCACCTGGCTGGTCCGCTTTGTGCAGGGTATGGCCGGGCGACTAAACAGCTTCGCCGGTTTCGCCTTGCTGGTCTTCATCTTCATCATGCTCGGCCTGCTCGAGGTTGAAGATTTCAATGCACGCCTGCTCCAGCCCGCCGCTCAGCCTTACGGAATGCGCATCCTGGCTGCCAACCGGGTGATCGGAGCAAAGCTGCGCCGCTTCATGATCGTCCGGACGTTTGCCAGCATTCTTACCGGGTTGGTGGTATGGCTCTTTGCGCTGGGCGCGGGACTTGAGCTTGCCACTGCGTGGGGCGCGATCGCATTCGCTCTCAACTACATCCCTTTTCTCGGGCCGTTCGTTGCCACAGCACTTCCGACGCTGTTCGCCATCGCCCAATTTGACTCGTGGCAGACCGCGGCGGTCATCTTTGCGAGCCTCAACGTCATCCAATTCATCATCGGCAGCTACCTGGAGCCGAGGCTGACGGGAGCTTCGCTGTCAATATCCCCGTTTGCCGTTATTTTCGCGGTATTTTTCTGGAGTTTCATGTGGGGTATCGCAGGTGCCTTCATAGGCGTGCCGATGCTGATCGCGTTCATCGTCTATTGCGCGGGCACGCCGTCTGGAAAGTGGATCGCGACATTGCTGTCGAGCAGTTCAAAGGCCGCAACGGAGAGTGGGTCGTGAAGGCGCGCGCGTGATCGATTTGTCGCGAACAAAGCCACGTCGTAGCGATGCTAATAAAGTAACCCTGCATCTGACGGTTGAGAAGCACGGCCGAAAAGGTTAGGTTACAGGGGGGAGGCAAAGCGACTGCCGGAGAGGGGCACGTCCAATATGCGGAGACGTCGGCTGAGAGCCTGGCGGGGATATCTGTCGCGGGTAAATGACAAATCGCCTTAGACACCCGTGGAAAACAAACAGCCGGCTCGACGACCTCAGCGCGATGAGCCGAAATCGATGGTGTAAAATGCTAGGCAGGCAGGCTGCGTACCAACTGCGCTTATGAGGCGGGCGAAAATTGGCTGCAGCACCATGATGTAGCGACGGGGGGTGGGGTCAAAGACGACTTATTTTCAGTAATCGAGAGTTCTTCGACGTTCTGCGGCCGATCGCGTCTTGCCATCGGCCAACTGGAAGGTGACGCGATGACAACTGAAAGTGCCATGACGTATGCCCCGTTGCTTGAGAGACGACTTGACGACGAGCGGCACGAGACATCCGCTTGCGAAACGGTTAGCGCGAAACCGGTGAAGAAGAAGGCACAGTTTTTACCGTCCTTCGAATTTTCGACCGCTGGCCTACCACGATCGGATCAATTTGCCGCGTGGCGCAACAGCTTCTCGCCCATGCTTGAACTAACCGAGATCGACGAAACGACGAGCGACTTCCAGGGGCGACAGAAACTTTGGGACCTCGGCAGTCTTGTCCTTGCAGAAATCAGCACCGACCGCCTCGCATTTTCCAGTCTGCCTGGACATGTTCGGCGGGATCCCGTCGACCACTGGACAATGACCGTCCTTTTGTCCGGATCGATCCGGACCGACGCGGCAAGGAGTGCGTTTACGGCGGGTCCGGGTGAAGTACAGATTCATTCGCTTGGTCGCTCCTTTGCCGGTGTGGTCGACAAAAGCGAGATGCTCATGCTTTTTGTGCCGCGCGACCATTCCCTTGAGACGGCGGCCATCCTTGGCTCGGCAGAATTTTCCGCGGTTGGGACCGGCATGGGGCGGTTGCTCTCGGACTATCTTGTCGATGTGGCCAAGCGTCTGCCGATGCTCACTGAGGCCGATCTTCCTGGACTTGTCGCAGCCACGCGCGCGATGATCCTTGCTTGTGTGTCGCCATCCGCCGAGCATATCGAAGCGGCGGAGGGGCCGATCGCCAATGTCCTTCTCGAAAGAGCGCGGCAACTGATACAAAGCCGGTTGCTCGACCCGAAACTCGGTTGCGAGATGGTGCGCAGGGAGCTCGGCATTTCGCGCACGCGGCTCTACAACCTTTTCGAGCCCTTCGGCGGGGTGATGCATTTCATTCAGCACCGTCGGCTGCTCAGCGCCTGTGCCGCGCTGACCGATCCCAACGATCGGCGCCTCATATTCCAGATCGCTGAAGAGCGTGGTTTCAGCGACGGGGCGGAGTTCAGTCGTGCATTCAAGCGAGCCTTCGGCTCCAGCCCGAGCGAGGTGAGAAACCGAGGCGGAGGTAGCGTCCCTATTCGGCGATTCCTTGAGGATTGCCCGTCGGCCGAACAATTGGGTGTGCTTCTGCGCCGATTGCAGGGCTAACCTGAAACGAAGATTGCCTACCCCGGTATTGCCCGAGGCATTCAATAAGCGCGCGCGAGCTGGAATCTGGTCGCAGAAGCTGTGGAAGAATTTGGCGACGTAATCGTCTCCTAATCCGCTCACGCCATCGGCTCAGCGAGCGGAGTTATCAGCGCGATTATTATGCCCCTTGTGGAGACGGGGTCCGGCGCCGACGCGATATCCCGCTTGGCGGCATCTTCGTATCGATTCTTGAGCGGAAGCGGCGCGTACGATCTGCAGTAACCACGGATATTACCAAACCTCACTGCTATTGACTGACGGGATTCGCAAAACCCGACGAATCTGAAGCGGCAGTGCAAACGGGAGGATTGCGAAGGGTTCAGCGGCTTCTTTGCGGGCGGACTTTGATGGAGGCTGCGTCTTCTGCCCGACAGACAAAGGATGCCAGCCAAGCTCGTCGGCTCTTGGCTCTCGCCTCAATCCATGACGGCGGTTCGCGCTAAGACGCCGCCCGATTGGGCAGTGTGACCCTGCAGATCGTGCGTGACTGTGGGGATGTGCTTCAATGCACGCAGTCTCGACGGGTTGGCCAACGGGCAAAGCTCCCGACAAGTCGTCGCTGTTGAACCACGATCAGCGTGCGGCTTTGGCTCAAGCCATCGAACGCTGCCCCACACGACCAGCCTCCATCCCAGGTGCGATCTGCCCGAGGCCCGGCAAGGCCGCAGCCCTGGTCACGCCTTGGTGTGATGCCCACGCCATGAACCAGCATCTGGTCGAGATATCCCGCCATGGCGCCGACAATGCCTATGCTATCCTCATTATGGACAAGGCGGGCCGGTATGCGTCGGCAAAGCTCGTCGTGGTCGAGCGCATGGCAAAAGCTCCAGAACCAGCCATCCAAAATCATGTGCATCGGCATGTGGGCCTGGGCGCATGGGTCTGACCAATGAGCTTTGGTATAAGTGAGCGGCTTGTTGCTTCGACGCATCCCGGACTTCTCGTGTGGCATCTGCTCGATCATCAGCCGGCATGAATTCCTGGTGCGCTATGCGTTCGTCTTCATGAAACTTCTTCTTTCGGTGAGCCCGTCGCTTCCGATCGAGAATCAGACGTCGCGAGTGGTTGCCAGCGAATCTCGCTTTTGATTCTTGTGAATTCGGTCGCGGCCAGAGCCGTCGGCAACCTCGATTCTGAAAAATAGGACGACGCAGCACGGGGTCTATTCCAAGCAAATTGATGCCCGGATGGGCCTTTCCCCTTAATTTCGGCCGCATTCTGCCTCTTTCTGAAACAGGCAGTGTTCCTTTCGCATAGGCTAAACCCAAGGGAATAAAGAGCTTTCTTAATCCTTTGTTAATTTCCTCGGGCCGCCTGCGGCGATTTTGTGTCGTTTCAGCAACAGGGTTCTGCGAAGGGCGATGCAAAGCACCTGATCTCGCCAGTTGGACGTTGCGCCGATGACCGCGTCTTGTATTTTCAACTCCGGAAGCAAGGGCGGTTGATCGTCCGACTTCTTGAACGTTGGGGATGGGGCAGGGAACGCTGTCCTTCAGCAAAATACCCAGACCCGTTTGAAACTTTTGACTGGAGGTCAGAAATGAACATCAAGAGCCTTCTTCTCGGCTCCGCTGCAGCTCTCGCAGCAGTATCCGGCGCACAGGCAGCCGACGCAATCGTCGCAGCCGAGCCGGAGCCCATGGAATACGTTCGCGTTTGCGACGCTTTCGGCACTGGCTACTTCTACATCCCGGGCACCGAAACCTGCCTCAAGATCGGCGGCTTCGTTCGTTTCCAGACCGACTTCGGTCGTGACAAGGTTACGAGCAAGTGGAACCCGGCAAGCGTGCCTGGTAACCAGGCAACCTCTGACTGGGATGCATTCTCGCGCGCTTACATCTCGTTCGATGCCAAGAGCGACACCGAGTACGGCACGCTCACCGGCTTCTTCGCTGCTGAGTTCAATGCTGATGCAGACAGCGACGCTGGCGACAGCCTGATCGACGTTGATGAAGCCTACATCCAGCTCGGCGGCCTGAAGGCTGGCTTCTTCTACAGCTGGTGGGATAAGGGTCTGAACGGCGAAACCGACACGCTCGGCAACAACACCGAGTTCAACTCGATCGCCTACCTCTATGACGGTGGCTCGTTCCAGGCTGGTATCTCGCTCGACGAACTCGAAGCTGCTACCACCAAGGCTAACGGCCTCGGCGTTGCAGGTATCGTTTCGGCTTCGGTTGGCGGCGTTTCCTTCGACCTGCTCGGCGGCTTCGACACCGAACTTGAAGAAGGCGCGATCCGCGCTCTGCTTTCGGCAGACCTCGGTCCGGGCACCTTCCAGCTCGCTGGTATCTGGGCTTCCAACCCGAACGCTTACTGGGCTGAATCCGAGTGGACCGTTGCTGCGTCGTACGCCTTCAAGGCAACCGACAAGCTGAAGATCACCCCCGGTGCCCAGTACTTCGGCGATCTGCAGAATGGCAACGACTTCGACAGCGGCCTCGACAAGTGGCGCGCTGGTCTGACCCTCGACTACGCGATCACCGAAGGTCTGGCGACCCGCGTGTCGGTTCAGTACGAAGACAAGGACACCATCAACGGTGGTTCCGAAGACCAGGTATTTGGTTTCGTCCGCCTGCAGCGCGACTTCTAATCTGATCTGACCTCGGTCAGATTAGAGAAGCCCGGCTTTCGAGCCGGGCTTTTTCATTTTTGTGCAAAGGTCGGTGGAGCCGGCTTCGTTGCGATGAATGTCACGACCCTCCTTGAGCACCGCCTACATTACAGCGCCGCGCGTCAAGTATGACGCGCAAAGGACGCTGTAACGCTTTACATTTGCTGCATAATTTTCTCCGTAAATCGATTCCGATTTATGGAGTTATGCAGTAGTCTCCAGAAATTCAGCGATGTCTTGCTTGAGGTCGCCGACATGCAGCAGTGGTGCGTGTCCCTGACCAAATGCGGTAACCAAAGTCATTTTTGGATGCCGACGGTGCATTTCGGTGGCTGTTTCTTCGGCCAGCAACCGCGTATTTTCTCCTCGGATGAGTAACAAAGGGTATTGGCCGAGCGCCTGAAAGGGCTCCCAGAGATCGGGCAGGGGAGTGCTGGCGTCGAGCGGCAGCAGCTGCTTTGCAATTGCCTGATCGAAGTCGGGGGCCGGATATCCGTTTTCATCGCGGTAAATGGCGTTCGTCATGTCGCGCCAATCGATTTCGCCAAGTGCCGGAAACTCGGTGCCGTGCAAGGCCCGAAGATGAGCCGGCGCATCTTCCCAGGTCTGCGGTCTGCTGCCGTTATTGAGGTAGTCGCGGATTGCCAGCAATCCGCCACGTTCGATCACGGGGCCGATATCGTTTAGCACGACGGCTGCAATGAGCGACGGCATCTGTTGTGCGAGCAGATGCAGTATCAAGCCGCCGCGGGAAGTTCCGATGAAAACCGCTCTCTCAATTCCGAGCGCATGGCAGGCCGTGATAACGTCGTTGGTTTCGACGGGAATGCTGTAGTGGCTCTTGTCCGGATCGCGCTCCGATTGTCCACGGCCGCGGTAGTCGAGGCAGACGACAGTGCGCGAGCCGCCGACCGGGGATGAGAGATGCAGTGCGAGGCAATGGAAATCGCGACTGTTGCGCGTGAGGCCGGCAAGGCAAACGACGGGCAAAGAGCCGCCAGCTTCGAGTGATCTGTGACCATAGATACGCCCGTAGAGCCGCAAGCCGTCGTTCGATGGAAAAAAGTGCTCGCTAAAACTGTCCATGCCCGATGGCTCCTGACCTTTACTCTGTCGTCAAAGGAAGAATAGAGCGCTTTTGGGGAAAGTGCGAAGAGCTTTCTCGTCAGAAAATTCGTGAAAACAAAGAGATAGAGTTGTTTCGGTGACCCCGTTTGAGCCTAAAACACTTTAAAGCATGTCGGGCAAAGTGTGCCGCAGTTTTGCGGTAGCGACATGCGTAACAACAAGAGCCTAGAGCGCGACAAGCGAACCCTAGAGATCGCTACACGCAATAGTGTCCGGGCTTGGGTCGCCATGCCATGATGGCACGACCTTTGTCAGTGCGGCGGGCGTAAACAGGGGGGCCAAAAATGGCGCGCCCCCAGTTCGCCGAGCATGGATTTGACCGTGCAGATGTCTTGCTGCAGTGGCTTGAGTGCACGCCGGTCTTGGGCGTTTACCAGGGGGCACTGCCGTCTCTTGTTGCTAAAGCATATCGCGCAAAATTGTTCCGCGGTTTTGCGATAACGACATGCGTCAAAACAAGAACTTAAAGCGAGACAAGCGAATCTGAAAGATCGCGACGCGCTTTAAGACGGTGAACGTCCCATCCTGAGATCTTCGACGATATCAGCGCTTTGGCCGAGCCGCACCTTGTAGACCTGGTAGTTTTCCATGACACGCTGGACGTAGTTGCGCGTCTCCTGGAACGGGATGCGCTCGATCCAGTCGACGACCTCGTCGATTGGCTTGCCGCGGGGATCGCCATAGCGGCTTAGCCAGTCCGGGACCCGCCGCGGGCCGGCATTGTAGGCGATGAAGGTGAGAATGTAGGACCCGCCGAAGCTGTTGATCTGTTCACCGAGGTAATGCGCGCCGAGGGTGGCGTTGTATCCGGCATCGCTCGTCAACCGGTCCTTGGAATAGGCAAGACCGTAGCGGCTCGCCACGCCTTTGGCTGTTCCCGGCAGCAGCTGTAGCAGGCCGCGCGCGTTGGCCGTCGAGACGGCGGCGGGATTGAAGGCGCTTTCCTGGCGCGCGATCGCATAGGCGAGCGCCTTGCCCGAGCCGTCGATGTTGGCGGTCGGCGGGATGACGCCGACGGGAAAGGCAAGCGCTGCGACGTCGATGCCGCGGCCGAAGGCCGTCTTGCCGATCTGAAGGGAAAGCTGGTGATTGCGGGTTTTTTCTGCGCGGGCCGAAAGGATGGCCAACTCGCCGGGGCTCGTCAGTTCCTCAGCCAATGCTCGGTAGATACTGTCGGCGCGCCAGCTGTGGCCCGCGGCTTCGAGCCGTGAGATGGCGCGAACTGCTTCACGGCTTTCGAAACGGGCGCGGTCTTCAGCCGAGGGCGCGGGATAGGTCACGTTGAGGACCTTGCGGCCGAGCCGTGCGGCCGCGAGCTGGCCGAAGAACGTGCCTGGAAACCGGGCGGCATTGGCGAAATAGTCCTTGGCATTGCCCGGTCCACCGGCTTCCGCCGATCGTCCAAGCCAGTACCAGGCGCGCGATGCGGAAAGCGGTCTGGTGGAAACATCGAGAATGCGTCGGAAATGCCGCGCGGCGGCCGCCGGGTTCTCGTTGCCACGCAGTGCGTACCATCCGGCATGGAACTCCGCATCGACGATATCGGTCGCTTCGGTTGCTCTGTGGTTGGCGGCAACCTGATAGGCGCCACGGAAATCCCCCTTGTCCAGCAGCCCGCGGCTGATAATCCGCTGCTCGGTCCACCACTCTCCGGGATTGATCAGCGCGTCCTGCTCGCTCGGCATCGTCGCCAGCAGCTTGGCGGCCTCGGCATAGTTATCCTGCTTGCGGAGGTTCTCGATGCGGATGAACAGATAGGATGGGTCCTTATGCCAAGAGGGGTCGACCGCCGATATCAGCGCCGTGGCATCGGCGCTGCCACGGTTGACTGCCGCCCAGGCGTGATAGAGCGACTGAGCCTTGCCGAGATCGCTGAAGCGTTCGGCCTGCTCGACGCGATTGCGATAAAGCAGCATCGCCATTCGCCGTCTGTGGTCGCCGACTGTCAGCAAGCCGGAAAATTCGGAAAGGATCTGGGTCTCCACATCCTTGTCGAGGCCTTGCTTGAACCAGAGCGTGCGCAAGCGCGTGGCAGCCGCCGCACTTTCCCCCTGGGCCACAAGCGCGCGGGCAAGGATGATCGTGCCTTCCGTGGTCTCAGGCTGTGTCTGGCCGAAGGCAGCAAGAACGTCTGCTGGCCGCGGGTTCTCGCGATAGAGCGCGCGTTCGGAGTTTGCACGCAGCGATTTGAGGCCGGGCCACCCCTGCAGTTCACGCTGGGCACTGGCGATTTCGAAGGAGGGGATGTCGCGTTGACCCGAGACGGCGATCGCCCAGGTCAGAATGTGACGGTCGAGCGTGCCGTCAGCGATGCGGTTTCGAACGGCGATTGCCGTGGCGGGGTCCTTGTTGGAAAGCGCATCCAGCCCGAGTTTCAGCTCACCTTGGATCGGCGATGCCGTCGCGGGGATCGCGCCGGTGATGTCCTTGCCGGATACGCGCTCAGCCTTGTCGGAGATAGCCGGTTTGGCGCCTGGTACCGGCACTTTGTTCGGGGGCTCGGAAGAAAGGGCCGACGAGGCCAGAAGCGCTGCGCCGGTCATGGCGGCGACAGGCAGAAGAATTAATCCGCGCATCAAGAGCCCCGTGTTTCCCCGTGTCTCGCATTCATTTGCCGCCGGATTGCCTAACGAAAGGTTACCGGGATTTACCGATCATCGCAATTGCACCTCCCGGCACCTTCACCACCGGATGGCAGGCTACAAGGATTATGCGGCTTGAACGTCAAGCTTTTACGTGAAAACCGGCATGAAATGCCGTGTCACGGCGCTTGCCGCAGCCCCCTCACATGATTATGGTGCGGCAGTTTTTTAACCGTCGATTACGGCCAAAGCGTGAGTGTGCTTGCGTCTTTGAGCCGTCAGGAGTTGTGCATGTTCAAGGGTTCCATTCCCGCTCTCGTAACACCGTTCACCGCCTCTGGCGCTGTGGATGCGGAAGGTTTCGTCGCGCATGTGGAATGGCAGATAAAAGAGGGCAGCACCGGCCTCGTGCCCGTCGGCACGACTGGTGAATCCCCGACCCTTTCGCATTCCGAACACAAGCAGGTCGTCGAACTCTGCATCAAGGCGGCCGCTGGGCGCGTGCCGGTGATTGCCGGCGCCGGCTCCAACAACACCATCGAAGCCGTCGAGCTTGCGCAACACGCCGAAAAGGCGGGTGCGGATGCGGTGCTTGTCGTCACGCCTTACTACAACAAGCCGACGCAGAAAGGCCTGTTCGCCCACTTTTCGGCGATCGCTGAAAGCGTGAAGCTGCCGATCGTCATCTACAATATCCCCGGCCGCTCTGTCGTCGACATGAGCGTCGAAACGATGGCAGCCCTTGCCAAGGCCTACCCGTCGATCGTTGGCGTCAAGGACGCGACCGGCAAGATCGAACGCGTATCCGAGCAGCGCATGGCCTGCGGCAAAGATTTCGTACAGCTTTCTGGCGAGGACGCCACCGCGCTCGGCTTCAATGCCCATGGCGGTGTCGGCTGCATCTCGGTGACGGCAAACGTCGCGCCGCGGCTTTGTGCCGAATTCCAGCAGGCCACGCTTGCCGGCGACTATGCGAAGGCGCTTGACTATCAAGACAAGTTGATGCCGCTGCACAAGGCCATCTTCATGGAGCCTGGCCTTTGCGGCGCCAAGTATGCGCTTAACCGTCTCGGACGCATGAGCCGCGCGGTTCGTTCGCCGTTGCTTTCGACACTCGAGCCAGCCACGGAAGCCGCAATCGACGCGGCGCTCAGGCATGCAGGATTGATGAACTGATGGCACCCAAGGGAAGCCAGCGCACGGTCAAGAAAATCGTGGCGGAGAACCGAAAGGCCCGCTTCAATTACGAGATCGTCGATACCTACGAGGCCGGTCTGGTTCTGACCGGCACCGAGGTCAAATCGCTGCGCGAAGGCAAGGCAAACATCGCTGAATCCTACGCCACCGACGAGGGCGGCGAGATCTGGCTGATCAATTCCTATCTACCGGAATACCTGCAGGCGAACCGCTTCAACCATGAGACCCGTCGTCGTCGCAAGCTGTTGCTGTCCAAGCGCGAGGTTAACCGGCTGCAGGGTGCCGTCAACCGTGAAGGCATGTCGCTCATTCCGCTCAAGATCTATTTCAACGATCAGGGCAGGGCCAAACTTGAGCTGGCGCTGGGCAAGGGCAAGAAGCTGCATGACAAGCGCGAAAGCGCCAAGGAACGCGACTGGAACAGGCAGAAGAGCCGGTTGCTCAAGGACCGTGGCTGAACGCAGCCCCGCGCTCGTCAGGGCGCGGACGCGGCTCATTCTTCACTGATTGGCGGGTGGCGGGGTTCGCTCAGCTCTCGACGGGGTCTGCCACTGGCTCGATATGCTGGCGGGGGGTGCGCTCGGACGGGTCGCGGCCGATTTCCGCGCGCAGCGTGACAAGGTCGATGAAGTGATCGGCCTGGCGGCGCAGGTCATCGGCGATCATTGGCGGCTGGGTCGACATCGTCGACACGACCGAGACTTTCCGACCCTTGCGCTGTAGGGCCTCGACAAGGGTGGTGAAATCGCCATCGCCCGAGAAGATCACCAGATGATCAACGGTTTCCGATTGTTCCATCGCGTCGATCGCGAGTTCGATGTCCATGTTGCCCTTGATCTTGCGGCGGCCGAGCGAGTCGGTGAATTCCTTGGCGGGCTTGGTAACGACCTTGTAGCCGTTGTAGTCCAGCCAGTCGATCAATGGACGGATTGAAGAATACTCCTGGTCCTCGATGAGGGCGGTATAGTAGTAGGCGCGCAGCAGGTAGCCGCGTTTCTGAAATGCCTTGAGCAGTTTGCGATAGTCGATGTCGAAACCGAGGCTCTTCGAAGCGGCGTAGAGATTGGCGCCGTCGATAAAAAGAGCGATCTTCTCGCGTGGATCAAACATCGTTATTCCTTTTTAGTGCGCATCTCGCTCGGCTAAGCGACCCTTCGGCGAATGCGCGAAAATACGTCGATTACATTAATAATTGCTGATATTGCAAATAATGTAGTTAACCACTTGCATTATTCCAAGCGGCTTCCCGCGAATATAGCTAGTTTTAGCAGTTGCTGCAGTTCGTCCACATCGCAAGTCTGCAGTTTCTACCAGACGTTTCCGGTCGGCATTTGGAAGTGCAACCAGGATATGTATTCGCGAAGTCTAGCCCGTCCGCGTGGCATTTTACCATGCAACACGGGGTGATGTGAGCGCTCAGTGCAGGAAAAACTTGAACTCCTGTTGTTTTGATTGTATCCGAGCGGCTAATTCCAGAAATCGGAGCCGATGAGGCCGTCATCCGGCGGCCGTTCCGGTCTCGTGTCGTTAATCCGTGCTGCGGCGATGATCGCCGCGCTTTGAGCCCAAAAGGACAGGCAATGGCCCGCGTCACCGTCGAAGATTGCATTGACAAGGTCGACAACCGTTTCGAACTCGTGCTGCTCGCCAGCCACCGCGCCCGCCTGATCTCGCAGGGCGCAGCGATCACCATCGATCGCGACAATGACAAGAACCCCGTGGTCGCACTGCGCGAAATCGCCGACGAGACCCTCTCGCCCGGCGACCTCAAGGAAGACCTGATCCATTCGCTGCAGAAGCATGTCGAAGTGGACGAGCCCGAGCCCGATCCGGCTTCGCTGGTTCAGGCCGACGCCGATACGACGTTTGCCGCGACGGCGGAAGACGACGATCAGCCGGAAGCAATCACCTTCGACCGCATGTCGGAAGAAGAGCTGCTGGCCGGCATCGAGGGCCTCGTGCCCCCGGAAAAGAGCGACGACTACTGAGATCCGTAACGGAACAAACGTTCCCGCGTGTTATCAAAGCAGTGCGCCACTCGTATGATTGGCGCACTTTTTTTATTGTCTTTTCCCACGGAGCCGCCCGCGAATGATGCGCCAATACGAGCTCGTTGAGCGCGTTCAGAAGTACAAGCCCGACGTCAATGAAGCCCTGCTGAACAAGGCTTACGTCTACGCCATGCAGAAACATGGGCAGCAGAAGCGGGCAAGCGGCGACCCCTACATTTCCCACCCGCTGGAAGTGGCGGCGATCCTCACGGAAATGCATCTGGACGAATCGACGATCGCGGTCGCACTCCTGCACGACACGATCGAGGATACGACGGCGACCCGGCAGGAGATCGACGATCTCTTCGGCGAGGATATCGGCGCCTTGGTCGAGGGCCTGACCAAGATCAAGAAACTCGATCTTGTCACCAAGAAAGCCAAGCAGGCCGAAAACCTGCGCAAGCTGTTGCTGGCGATCTCCGACGACGTGCGCGTTCTCCTGGTCAAACTCGCCGATCGCCTGCACAATATGCGCACGCTCGACCATATGACGGCCGAGAAGCGCGCCCGCATCTCCGAGGAGACGATGGACATCTATGCGCCGCTCGCCGGGCGCATGGGCATGCAGGATATGCGCGAGGAACTGGAAAACCTCTCGTTCCGCCACATAAATCCGGAGGCCTTCGAGACCGTCACTCGGCGCCTGGAAGAATTGTCCGAGCGCAACGAGGGCCTGATCAAGAAGATCGAAGACGAACTGACCGAGTTGCTCCAGGCGGAAGGCTTGAAAGGCGCACAGGTCAAAGGGCGGCAGAAGAAGCCCTATTCGGTCTTCCGCAAGATGCAGTCGAAGTCCCTGTCCTTCGAGCAGCTATCCGACGTCTGGGGCTTTCGAATCGTCGTCGACGATATCCCGTCATGCTATCGCGCGCTCGGCATCGTGCACACGCGCTGGCGGGTCGTGCCCGGTCGTTTCAAGGATTACATCTCGACCCCGAAGCAGAACGACTATCAGTCGATCCACACGACCATTGTCGGCCCTTCGCGTCAGCGCATCGAGCTGCAGATCCGCACACGGCGGATGAACGACATCGCTGAATACGGTATTGCCGCCCATTCGCTCTACAAGGACGGCGAGGGGGCGTCGACAGAGACTGCCCTGTCGCCGACATCGAATGCCTATTCCTGGCTCAGGCGCACGATCGAGTCGCTGGCCGAAGGCGATAATCCGGAGGAGTTTCTCGAGCACACCAAGCTCGAGCTTTTCCAGGATCAGGTGTTCTGCTTCACGCCGAAGGGGCAGCTCATTGCGCTGCCGCGCGGCGCGACGCCGATCGATTTCGCCTATGCGGTCCATACCAACATCGGCGACACCTGCGTCGGTGCCAAGATCAATGGCCGCATCATGCCGCTGGTGACGCGCCTCAACAACGGCGACGAAGTCGAGATCATCCGCTCGGGCATCCAGGTGCCGCCGCCCGCATGGGAAGAGATCGTCGTCACCGGCAAGGCGCGCTCCGCCATCCGGCGCGCGACACGGGCCGCCATCCGCAAGCAATATGCAGGTCTCGGCTACCGTATTCTCGAGCGAACCTTCGAGCGCGCCGGCAAGACGTTTTCTCGCGAGGCCCTGAAGCCCGCACTGCATCGGCTTGGACATAAAGAGGTCGAGGATGCGATCGCATCGGTCGGGCGCGGCGAGCTGTCGTCGCTCGATGTGCTGCGTGCGGTGTTCCCCGACCACCAGGATGAACGCGTTACCGTCAAGCCGAACGCCGACGACGGCTGGTTCAACATGCGCAGCGCCGCCGGCATGGTCTTCAAGTTGCCTGGTCGATCCAAGGAAGCGGGCGAGCCGGCGCAGGCGGAAGGTCCGGAAGCGTTGCCGATCCGCGGGCTCTCGGGCAATGCCGGTGTGCATTTCAGCGCAGCCGGCGCCGTCCCCGGCGATCGTATTGTCGGCATCATGGAGAAGGACAAGGGGATCACCATCTATCCGATCCAGTCGCCGATCCTGCAGAAATTCGACGACGAGCCGGAACGCTGGATCGACGTGCGCTGGGACCTCGATGAGGCCAACAGCAGCCGTTTCATGGCGCGCATCGCCATCAGCGCGTTGAACGAACCCGGCACGTTGGCGGAGGTCGCGCAATCGATCGCAACGAGCGACGTCAATATCCGCTCGCTCTCCATGGGGCGCGTGGCGGCGGACTTCAGCGAGTTGCAGTTCGATCTCGAGGTCTGGGACCTCAGGCAGCTGAACCATCTGATTACCCAGTTGAAGGAACTGCCGAGCATTTCCACGGTCAAGCGCCTCTTCGAATGAAGGGGCGCTGGTCGTCGTCATCGCTCTGCCATCGGCTCGGCATGCGCGTCCGATTTGCGCAGTTGCCTTGAAATCAGGCAGGCCAAGGCTTGAAAAGCGGCAAGGCATGCTTGTTGCGCATGGCTGCCGTCTTTTCATGGCTCTGGTGGAACAGTGACCTCTAAACTATCTTCTGCATCGGGAGGTAAACGAAGAGGTTTGCCATGTTTAATCAGTTGAAGAAGATCACCCGCGCTCTGCGCGTTGCCACTCAGGAAGAGCGCGAGCTTGCCTATCTCAACGGTTCGGTCGATCGCATCGATCTCGAATACCGTCAGCGCCAGATCGATCGCGGCCTGTTCCGCAACGGCTACTAAGCCGTTGCCTGTTCCCGCATGAGGGTGGGAATGGCGAGCCATGCGTCAAGCGAATGGCTCATTCGTGATCGCTGCACCACACGCCACCGGGTTGCAAGCAGCAGGCATGACGCCTATCTTGCGGCCTTCAAACAGGCGGACACGCCGTCTTGTGCCGACTGGCGGTGTCAAGATGCGGTCATGACGGCATAATGTTATTCAGACGTAGAAAACCGGTAACGATTTCCGAAAGGCTTCGCGCGCTTGTTTGGCCGCGCAAGGGCTTTCGGCGCGGCCCGCGATACATGGCGCTGCGTATTCTGCGCCTGTCGTCGTCACCGCATTCGATCGCGGTCGGGGTTGCCGCAGGTGCGGCGTCGTCATTCACGCCCTTCTTCGGGCTGCATATCATCATTGCGGTCGCGCTTGCTTCCGTGTTCTCCGGCAATCTGCTTGCTGCAGCGATCACGACGGCGCTTGCCAACCCGGTGACGATCCCGATGATCCTGACGGCGTCCTACGAGCTTGGCAGCGTCATCATCGGTCAGCAGGCGGCAGAGGTGGCGACTGGCGCGGATGTCGCGCATATGATCGAACACCTGGAGTTTTCGGCCCTTTGGGGCCCCGTGTTCAAGCCGATGCTGATCGGATCGGTTCCACTTGCCGTCGCCGGCGCCCTGATCTTCTATCCCCTGGCCTATCAGGCCGCCCGTCTTTTCCAGTCCCGCCGTCGACGCGCACGCTCGCCCGGCGAAGGGTCCGCACCATGATTATCGGTATCGGCAGCGACCTCATCGACATCAGGCGCATCGAAAATTCGCTCGCGCGTTTCGGCGAGCGTTTTGTCAATCGCTGCTTCACCGAAGTGGAGATCGCCAAGTCCGAGGGCCGAAAGAACCGCGCCGCCTCCTATGCCAAACGCTTTGCGGCCAAGGAGGCCTGCTCCAAGGCGCTCGGTACGGGGATAGCGCACGGCGTCTTCTGGAAAGATATGGGCGTCATCAATTTGCCCGGTGGCAAGCCGACTATGCATTTGAGCGGCGGTGCTGCCGAACGGCTTCAGGCGATGGTGCCTAAGGGGCATCGCGCGGCAATCCATCTGACGATCACCGACGATTTCCCGCTGGCGCAGGCCTTCGTGATTATCGAAGCACTCCCCGTTGCCCCGCCAGAAGGAACGGTTTAGAGCATTCCGTTGACAAATCCTGAAGTGCCCGATTGCTGGGGCAGGGTGCCCTTGCGGCATGGACACGAAATCGCGCATCCGCCTTCAAGGCTGGAACCGAAAGCGTAAACGACAGTTGATTGAGCGGCACGCCGAGCGTGTCGATGACAAAGGAAGACAGCAGCGTGGCAGAAAAGACAGAAGCGAAGCAGAGCGGTCTCTGGGAGAATGTGAAGGTCATCATCCAGGCGCTGCTCCTGGCCGTGGTCATTCGCACCGTCTTCTTTCAGCCCTTCACCATTCCGTCCGGCTCGATGATGCCCACCCTGCTTGTCGGCGACTACATCTTCGTCAACAAGTTTGCCTACGGCTACTCTAAGTACTCCCTGCCGTTCTCGCCGGATCTGTTTTCGGGCCGAATCTTCGCCAGCGAGCCTGAGCGCGGCGACATCGTCGTCTTCCGCTTCCCGCCGAACCCCGATATCGACTACATCAAGCGTCTGGTGGGTCTGCCGGGCGATCGTATCCAGGTGCGCAACAGCATTCTCTACGTCAACGACAAGCCCATCGACCGGGTACCCGACGGTGTCTTCCGCGCGGACGACCAGTACGACACCGGCGGCGACGTACCGGTCTACCGCGAAACCATTGACAATGGCGTTTCCTATGACACGCTCGATCAGTTCCCGGATTCACGCGGTGACAACACCCGCGAGTTTATCGTGCCCGAAGGTCATTACTTCATGATGGGCGACAATCGCGACAACTCGGCCGACAGCCGCTTCGACGTCGGCTTTGTGCCCGCCGAAAACCTTGTCGGCCGCGCGAGCCTGATCTTCTTCTCGCTCGGCAACGACACTTCGTTCCGCGAGATCTGGAAGTGGCCGGCAAACCTGCGTTACGACCGTCTGTTCAAGGCGGTTGAATGATGAAGGCGCGGTCGCTAAGCGCGGAGGATCGGGCCAAGCTCGAGGCCGTGATTGGCTATCAGTTCAGCGAGAAGGAACGGCTTGACCGGGCGCTGACCCATTCCAGCGCCCGCAATGCCAAGGGCTCGAACTATCAGCGGCTCGAATTCCTCGGAGATCGGGTGCTGGGGCTTTGCATCTCCGAGCTTCTGTTCCAAACATTTCGCGACGCCAACGAGGGCGAGCTTTCGGTGCGGCTGAACCAGCTCGTCAGCGCCGAGAGCTGCGCCCTGGTCGCTGACGAGCTGGAACTGCACCAGTTTATCCGCACCGGTTCTGACGTGAAGAAAATCACCGGCAAGGCGATGATGAATGTGCGCGCCGATGTGGTAGAGTCGCTCATTGCCGCGATCTATCTCGACGGCGGGCTGGAAGCGGCGCGCAAATTCGTGCTGCTTCACTGGAAGGAGCGGGCGACCCGCGCCGACGGCGCCCGTCGTGATGCCAAGACCGAATTGCAGGAATGGGCGCATGCCAAGTTTGGTATCGCGCCGACATACCGGACGGATGACCGTTCCGGCCCCGACCACGATCCGCGCTTCACCGTGACCGTCGAGGTCGCCGGCGTTGCGCCTGAGACGGGGACGGATCGATCCAAGCGCGGCGCCGAGCAGGTGGCCGCGACGAAATTGTTGGAACGCGAAGGCGTGTGGCGGAAAATCTCCGCAGGAAAATGACGGAAGACATGACGGATATGGAAAAAGATACGGCCGCCGAAAGCGCGCCGACCCACTCGGGTTTCGTGGCGCTGATCGGCGCCACCAATGCCGGCAAGTCGACGCTGGTCAACCGCCTCGTGGGCGCCAAGGTTTCGATCGTCAGCCACAAGGTGCAGACGACCCGGGCGATCGTGCGCGGCATTGCCATCCACGACAACGCACAGATTGTCTTCATGGATACGCCCGGCATCTTCAAGCCCCGGCGCCGGCTCGACCGGGCCATGGTGACGACCGCCTGGGGCGGCGCCAAGGATGCCGACGTGATCATGCTGTTGATCGACAGCGAGCGCGGCCTGAAGGGCGATGCGGAAACGATCCTGCAGGGCCTGAAGGAAGTCCACCAGCCGAAGATCCTGGTCTTGAACAAGATCGACCAGGTCAGGCCGGAGGATCTCTTGAAGCTTGCGGCGGCGGCCAACGAGACGATCCAGTTCGAGCGCACCTTCATGGTCTCCGCGCTGACAGGCTCTGGCTGCACGGACATGATGGATTATCTTGCCGAGACGCTGCCGGAGGGTCCCTGGTACTATCCCGAGGATCAGATTTCCGACCTGCCGATGCGCCAGCTCGCGGCCGAAATCACCCGCGAAAAGCTGTTCCTGCGCCTGCACCAGGAGCTTCCCTATGCCTCGCATGTCGAAACCGAGAAGTGGGAAGAGCGCAAGGACGGGTCCGTCCGTATCGAACAGGTGATCTACGTCGAGCGCGAAAGCCAGAAGAAGATTGCGCTCGGCAAGAACGGCGATGCGATCAAGGCGATCTCTACCGCGTCGCGCAAGGAAATCTCAGAGATCCTCGAGCAGCCGGTGCACCTCTTCCTGTTCGTGAAGGTCCGGGAAAACTGGGGCGATGATCCCGAGCGCTTCCGTGAAATGGGTCTCGAGTTCCCGCGCTGATCGGCGCGTTTCACAAACTGCATTGACGCCGCTCGCCAGCCTCGCTGGCGAGCGTTTTCATTTGAAACGTGAACCCCGCTTCGCAGGCATTCTCCGGGCCATCAAGATGGAAGCCGTCCTTCTGCCAGCAGCGGCCCGATCGTCTCGGCACGGTTGGTCCAGACATAGCCTGAGAAACTCTCCCGCGCCAATTCAAGATCTTCGGCACTGTCGACCCCTGTGGTGACGCCGCTGCTCTTTGCACGTGGTCGTCATATTGCGAACGATCTGTCACCCCACGGTCGAATTGACCGGCTCGCGTGCGCGTGAGAGGGAAATGGCGTTCCCGCAGGTTCAGGAGAGAAGTCATGCCGCAGCTCGTCGATGGAAAATGGGTCAAGGGCGACGTCGCCGCGAGCGAGATGAAGGGTGGGGCCTTTCATCGCGAGCCGACCCGTTTCCGCAGCTGGATCACGGCCGATGGTGGCACCGGGCCGAACGGGCAGCCAGGCCTTCCGGCGGAAGCCGGTCGCTACCGCCTGTTCGTTTCCTATCTCTGCCCCTGGGCGTCGCGCACGATCGCCTTTCGCAATCTGAAAGGGTTGGAGGACGTCATCGGTCTGACGGTGTCCAGCCCCATTCTCGGCGACGACGGCTGGGTCTATGACGAGCCTGTCGATGCCGGCGCGCGCGTCGGTCTGATCCGCTACCATCACGAACTCTATACGGCGAGTGACGCTGCCTATACCGGTAAGGTATCTGTTCCTGTCCTCTGGGATATGAAGGAAGGGCGTATCGTCAACAACGAATCCGCCGACATCATCCGCATCCTGAACTCGGCCTTCGACGAACTCACCGGCAACCGTCTCGATTTCTACCCGGATGGGTTGCGCGCGAAAATCGATCGCTGGAATGGCCCGATTTACGAACGCGTCAACAACGGCGTCTATCGCGCCGGTTTTGCCAAAACACAAGGTGCGTATGACGAGGCGGTCGCGAACCTGTTCGAGATGCTGGATGAACTCGAGCGCCACCTGACGGCCAATCGCTATATCGCCGGCGAATATCTGACCGAGGCCGATATCCGTCTGTTCGTGACATTGGTGCGCTTCGACGCGGCCTATCACGGCGTGTTCAAGTGCAACATCCGACGGATCGAAGACTATCCAGTACTGTCAAACTATCTCAGAGAAATCTACCAATGGCCGGGGATCGCCGAGACGGTGCGCATCGACCATATCAAGCAAGGCTACTATGGCATCACGCATGTCAATCCGACCCACATCGTGCCCGCCGGCCCCTTGCTTGATTTCACCCGCCCCCATGATCGCCGTTCGCTACCAGGGCGTGGGATCGTCGGAGCTGATGCGATGCCGGCCGATTTGCTAAGCAAACAAATCTTTGAGGGCGCATAAAAGGCCCATTGCCAATCGATTGAAGCTTACTACGTTAGTGGAAGTTCTGATGGATTGGAGCCCGATGGCGGCTGGCATCGGCGGTTTCCGGCAACGCGCGCACGAGGAGCGCGGGATTGTTGCCGGGCGCCCTGAGGCCAAGATCGAACCGGCTTTCGTCGCTTCCGGACGTACGCCGCGTCATGCCCCGTGTTCCGCGCCATGCCGCATCGCCCCTCGGAAGCCCCGATAGAACCCGGCCACGCCGCCGTGCCCTTGCGCCAGGACAGATGTGTCGGTCTGGCAGGGGATGGATATGAATGCGGCATTGTTGAATTTGCTTCGCCGTCTGGTGCGTAAGGGCAATCTGACGGTGTTCTCTTCTTCCGGTGAACAGGTCATTCTGGGCGACGGCTCGGGAAAGCCGGCAACGGTCCGTATTGTCGATGCAGAGGCTGAAAAGGCGATCGCCGTCGATCCGAGCCTTCGTTTTGGCGAACTCTATATGGATGGAAGGGCCATCATCGAGCACGGCGATATCTTCGACGTGCTCTCGATAGCCAAGGTAAACGGCCTTGAGCATGCAGCGACCGTTTCCAACATGCTCGTTGCGCTTCAGCATGTGTTGCGCCAGCAGGTGATGAGCCGAATGCCGGTCAATCGCAACCGGCATAATGTTGCCCATCACTATGATCTCGACCGCAAGCTCTTCAATTTGTTTCTGGATCAGGACTGGCAATATTCCTGTGCCTATTTCGAGCCGCCGGGCATCTCGCTCGACGAAGCTCAACTGGCCAAGAAGCGCCATATCACTGCCAAGCTGCTGCTGGAGCCCGGTCAGAAGGTGCTTGAGATTGGCTCCGGTTGGGGCGGGATGGCCATGTATCTGGCGGAATCCTCCGGCGTCGAGGTGACGGGCATCACACTCAGCGAAGAGCAGCTGAAAATCTCGCGTGAGCGGGCAGCCAAGCGCGGCCTGTCCGATCGCGTCCGCTTCGAACTCCAGGATTACAGGACGGTGCAGGGGCGGCAGTTCGATCGCATCGTCTCGGTCGGCATGTTCGAACATGTGGGCATCGGCAACTACAGCCGGTTCTTTCGCAAGGTCAGGGAGCTGCTGAAGCCGGATGGTGTCATGCTGCTGCACTCGATCGGGCAAGTCTGCAAACCCTGGGCGACCAATCCTTGGATCGAGAAGTACATTTTCCCCGGCGGTTACATTCCCGCGCTTTCCGAAGTCCTGCCGTCGGTCGAAAAGACCCAGCTTCTCGTCAAGGATGTCGAGATCCTGCCGATGCACTATGCCTGGACATTGAGAGCGTGGCGGCAGCGCTTCCTAGCGCGGCGCGAAGAGGTGGTAAAACTGTTCGACGAACGCTTTTTCCGGATGTGGGAGTTCTATCTTGCCGCGTCCGAAGCGGCCTTCCTGTATGATAAACACTTCATCTTCCAGCTGCAGCTGTCGCCGTCGCTTGAAGCTGTGCCTTTCGCGCGCGGTTACATCGAGGCGAAGGAGCGGGAACTGATCGAATTCGAGAAGACCCGTCCGCCGCTCGAGCCGGTGGATATATAGGGCATGCCGCCCGAAGGCACCGCGCCTCCGGAAAGGCGACACGCATAAATGCCAATGTCCATGACACCTCGCATGGACCGTTTCATGGCCGGCGTGTTCTCTCCTGTGGAGTTCCGGTTTTGCCGCGCAGGCCTTCACTTGGCCTTGAAGGCCTGCGCCTTTATGGTCGCCCACTGAAAACAGGAAAGACGGATCCCCCATGGCCAGCCCAGCAAAACCCATCGCCGCCATCATTGCCAGCGAGATCAAGGCGACGATCCCTCAGGTCATCGCCGCCGTGGAGCTGCTCGACGAGGGCGCAACGGTGCCGTTTATCGCCCGTTACCGCAAGGAGGTGACCGGCGGCCTCGACGACACGCAGCTGCGAACGCTGGCCGAACGGTTGACCTATCTGCGCGAACTGGAGGCAAGGCGGGGTTCGATCATCGAATCCATCCGCGGACAGGGCAAGCTAACCGACGAACTCGAAGCCAAGATCGCCGCTGTCGAAACCAAGGCCGAGCTCGAGGATATTTATCTGCCGTATAAGCCGAAGCGGCGCACCAAGGCTGAAATCGCCAGGGAGCGTGGCCTTGGGCCGCTTGCCGAAGCCATTCTCGCCGACCGGACGATCGCACCGGCTGATCGCGCCGGCGCGTTCCTGACTGCGGAGGTGCCCGATGTGAAGGCCGCACTCGACGGTGCCCGCGACATCATCGCCGAAGGCATGACGGAGAATGCCGACCTGCTCGGGCGCCTTCGCAACCATATGAAGGGGGCGGCGTTCCTCAGGGCCAAGGTCGTCGACGGCAAGCAGGACGCGGGCGCCAAGTTCTCGGACTATTTCGACCATTCCGAACGCTGGGCGACGACGCCCGGTCACCGGGCGCTGGCCATGTTGCGCGGCTGGAACGAAGAGGTGCTGTCAGTCGACATCGTCGTCGATCAGGACGATACGTCCCCGATCAAGCCGGTGGAGCGTATGATCGCCGCCGCCTATGCAGTCGGCGGTCAACTGCCGGGCGACAAGTGGCTGTCGGAAGTCATCGGCTGGACCTGGCGCGTGAAGCTGTCCATGTCGCTCTCGCTCGACCTGATGCGCGAGCTGCGCGAGCGCGCCGAAGAGGAAGCGATCCACGTTTTTGCACGCAACTTGAAGGACTTGCTGCTGGCGGCTCCTGCGGGCTCGCGCGCCACGATGGGCCTGGACCCGGGTATTCGCACCGGCGTCAAGGTCGCCATTGTCGATGGCACCGGCAAGCTGCTGGAGACGACGACCGTTTATCCATTCCCGCCGAAGAACGACGTCCGCGGCACACAGGCGGAACTCGCATCGCTGATTCGCAAGCACAAGATCGAATTGATCGCGATCGGCAACGGCACCGGCAGCCGCGAAACGGAAAAGCTGGTCGCCGACATGCTCGTGCAATTGCCGGCGCCCAAGCCGACCAAAGTCATCGTTTCCGAAGCCGGTGCTTCGGTCTATTCCGCCTCGGAGACGGCAGCACTTGAATTCCCGGGCCTCGACGTTTCGCTGCGTGGTGCCGTCTCGATCGCCCGGCGCCTGCAGGATCCGTTGGCCGAACTCGTCAAGATCGAGCCAAAGTCGATCGGCGTCGGTCAGTATCAGCACGACGTCGACCAGTCGAAGCTCAGCCGCTCGCTGGATGCGGTGGTGGAAGACGCGGTGAACGCGGTCGGCGTCGATGTGAACACGGCGTCTGCACCGTTGCTCGCGCGTGTGTCCGGTCTCGGCAAGTCTTCGGCGGAAGCGATCGTTGCGCATCGCGATGCCACCGGACCGTTTGCCAGCCGCAAGGAATTGCTCAACGTGGCGCGCCTCGGCGCCCGCACCTTCGAACAGTGCGCCGGCTTCCTGCGCATTCCTGATGGCAAGGAGCCGCTCGATGCGTCCTCCGTCCATCCGGAAGCCTATGGGATCGCCAAGAAGATCGTTGCTGCCTGCGGGCGGGACGTTCGTTCGCTGATGGGCGACAGCGCGGCGTTGCAAAGGCTCGACCCGCGCGTCTTCGTCGACGACCGTTTTGGTCTGCCGACGGTCAAGGACATTCTGGCCGAACTCGAAAAGCCGGGCCGCGACCCGCGCCCGAGCTTCAAGACCGCAACATTCGCCGAGGGCATTGATGACATCAAGGACCTGAAGGTCGGCATGCAGCTCGAAGGAACGGTGACAAATGTTGCCGCCTTCGGCGCCTTCGTCGACATCGGCGTCCATCAGGACGGCCTCGTCCATGTCTCGCAACTGGCCGACCGGTTCGTGAAGGACCCGCACGAAGTGGTCAAGGCCGGCGACGTCGTAAAGGTGCGGGTGACCGAAGTGGACGTGCCGCGCAAGCGCATCGGGTTGACCATGCGCAAGGACGCAGGTGCCGACACGGGCCGCGAGGCGAGGGCACCTTCGCCCACCAGCGGCAATCGCAATGCACCGTCGCGGCCGCAGAAGCAGCCGCAACCGCAACCGTCACAGGGCGCGTTCGGCGCCGCGCTCATGGAGGCGATGAAGCGCAAATAATGCGGGTAGCCCGGAAGTCGTACGGACTACCGGGCTATTCTCTATAAATTAGGTAATTGTAATATATCGGGCGTGCCGCCATACTGATCTCGTGGCGGCACCTGTATCGTGTCGCGAGCAAGTGCCGATCATAACCATGCCGGTCTACGGCGGACGAGGTCAGCGGAAACTCCTTTTCCGCCGGGTTTCCCGGCGAAAGGAGGTGCGTCATGGGACGCAATGTGATCCGTGGCCTCGCTCGAGCCGTCATATTGGCGGCCGCAGTGACGGCACATCCAAACCCGGCAAGTTCGCAAGCTGTCGCGAATTGCGCACAGCGATCTGAAGTGATCGAATTTCTCCTGCGCCAGTATCAGGAAAAGCCTGCGGGGATCGGATTGATCAACCCGCACGCGGTGATGGAGATTTATGCCGCCGACAGCGGCACCTGGACCCTTATTGTCACCGACGTGACCGGCCGAAGCTGCGTCATCCTTGCGGGGAAAAGCTGGGAGGCGCTGCCGCCTCAGCCCGTACCGAAGGCGTGACGCTATTGCCGCCTGCCGGAGCTGGTCGCCGGGTGCAGTACCCGGCGAGATATGTCTTCTTGTCTGACGGTTTCAGCTCGGTCGCCCGATGCTGGCATAGGCAAAACCGTGCTTTGCCACTTCGTCCGGCCGATAGATATTCCTGAGATCGACCAGAACCGGTTCCTTCATCACGGCCTTCAGCCGCCGGAAATCGAGCGCGCGGAACTCGTTCCATTCGGTCACGATCACCAGCACGTCGGCGTCAGTGGCGGCCTCATAAGGATCCTTGGCGAAGTCGAGCCCGTCCATCAGCTTCTTGGCATTTTCCATGCCTTCCGGATCGTAGCCGACCACATGGGCACCGGCATCCTGCAGGGTCTGCACCACCGTGATGGCCGGGCTATCGCGCATGTCGTCGGTGTTCGGCTTGAAGGTTAGGCCAAGCACGGCGACCTTGCGGCCGCGCACGTCGCCGCCGGCAGCCGCGATCACCTTCCGACCCATGGCGCGCTTGCGGTTGTCGTTGATCGCGACGGTGGTCTCGACGAGGCGCACCGGGCTGTCGAAGTCCTGGGCGGTCTTGACCAGCGCCAGCGTGTCTTTCGGAAAGCAGGAGCCGCCATAGCCGGGACCCGCATGCAGGAACTTGCCGCCGATGCGGCCGTCGAGGCCAATACCGCGGGCGACGTCCTGCACATTGGCATCGACCTTCTCGCAGAGGTCGGCCATCTCGTTGATGAACGTGATCTTCATCGCGAGGAACGCGTTGCCGGCGTATTTGATCAGTTCGGAGGTGCGGCGCGAGGTGAAGACCAGCGGCGCCTGGTTGAGGTAGAGCGGACGGTAGACCTCGGTCATGACCTCGCGTGCACGCGCATCATCGTCGGCAAGGCCGATGACGATGCGGTCGGGACGCTTGAAGTCCTCGATCGCAGCACCTTCGCGCAGGAACTCCGGATTGGAGACTACGGCGAAATCCGCGTCCGGGTTGGTTTCGCGGATGATGCGCTCGACCTCGTCGCCGGTGCCGACCGGAACCGTCGACTTGGTCACGATGACGGTGAAGCCCTTGAGGTTGACGGCAATCTCGCGCGCTGCGGCGTAGACGTAGGAGAGGTCCGCATGGCCGTCACCGCGGCGCGACGGGGTGCCGACGGCGATAAAGATCACGTCGCTGTCGGCAACCGCCGAAACGAGATCGGTGGTGAACGATAGGCGGCCGGACTGTACGTTGCTGGCGACGAGATGGTCGAGACCCGGTTCGAAGATCGGGATCCGTCCCTGCATCAGGGCGTCGATCTTGCTTTCGTCCTTGTCGAGACAGACCACGTCATGGCCGAAATCGGCAAAACACACACCCGATACAAGGCCGACATAACCGGCGCCGATCATCGTGACTTTCATCTGCTCTTCCTTTTGTTGCGAGAGCTTCGCTTATGCAGAGTATTGGGGACGGCGGTCGTCGCCGATCGGCTCAGGCTTGGCGTGCCGGTGAGCCAGCCATTTCAGGGCGACCGTAATATTCGTCATACCATGCCGCAAAGCGGGCAACGCCATCTTCCACCGAAATCGACGGTTTGAAATCGGTGAGCGCTTCGAGGAGATCCGGAGACGCGTAGGTGCGCGGCACGTCGCCCTGCTGCATCGGCAACAGGTTGCGCAGCGCCGGGCGGCCGACCGCCTTTTCGATGGTTTCGATGAAGGTCATCAGCTCGACCGGCTGGCCGCCACCGATATTGACCACACGGAAAGGCGCCTGCAGCGACAGCGTGTCCGCAGCCTTTTCGGACGGCACCCGGTTTTCCTCGGCGGGAACGACATGGGACAGCCGGAGAATGCCTTCCACCAGATCGTCGATATAAGTGAAGTCCCGGCTCATGCGGCCTTCGCCGTAAATGTCGATCGGCCTGTCGTTGTGGATGGCATCGATGAACTTGAACAGTGCCATGTCGGGCCGGCCCCAGGGGCCATAGACCGTGAAGAAACGGAAGGCCGTCGTCGGCACCTTGTAGAGATGGGCATAGCTGTGCGCCATCAGCTCCATCGATTTCTTCGTTGCCGCATAGATCGTCATCGGCTCGTCGGCTCGGTCGGTCTCGGCGAACGGGATCTTTTCATTGGCGCCGTAAATCGACGAGGTCGAAGCCAACATCAGGTGTCTGGGGCCGATTTCACGCGCCAGTTCCAGCATGTTCCACGAGCCGATAAGGTTTGAATCCACATAGGCCTTGGGATTTTCCAGGCTGTAGCGGACGCCTGCCTGGGCCGCCAGGTGGATGATGACCTCCGGCTCGGCGAGTTCTGCGGCGTGGTTCAGCGCATCCCGGTCTTCGAGCATGCCGACAACAGCCTTGAAGCCGTTCGAACGGGCGAGGATGGCGTGCCGCTGCTCCTTGAGGGCCACGTCGTAATAGGGCGTCATGCCGTCGAAGCCGACGACGAAATGTCCCTCGTCGATCAGTCGCTTGGCAAGATGAAAGCCGATGAAGCCGGCCGTGCCGGTGATGAGGTAGCGCAAGACGATATCCCCAGATTGCGTTGTCGCGCGTTCATACGAAGAAAGCAGGGCGATGGAAAGCCGAAAGCGTCATTCCGAGGGGCGGTCGAGCCCTTGCTGCAAGGCGGAAAGGATCGACATGGCGTGGCCAGCATACTGGCTGATCCAGCGTTGATGGATGGCCTGTATCGGTATGGCGTTGAGATGGTTCCAGCGCTCGCGGCCCTCGCGCTGGACGATCACCAGCTCGGCCTCTTCGAGAACTTTCAGATGCTGCATGACGGTGCAGCGGTCGAGGCTGGAAAACCGCAGGCAGAGCATGCCGGTTGTCTGCGGTTCATCTTTCAGGGCGTCGAGGATCTGGCGGCGCAAGCCGTTCGCGAGGGCCTTGAAAACCAGGTCGTCTTTCGAATCGGTTGACATGTTATGTTTTTATAACATATGCTGCATCAGCACAATGGGAGAAGAGGTCATGTCTTTCGAATTTCGGGTGAATGGACGCATCGATCGGCCTGTCGCCGAGGTTTTCGACGCCGTGGTCAATCCGGATCAGATCAGCAGATATTTCGTCACCCTTGGTGGGGTCAGCGGGCCTTTGGTTGCCGGCACCACGGTGACCTGGTGGGGCAATGTGCCGATCGAGGTCGAGGCGATCGAGCCTCACGAACGCATCGTCTTTCGCTGGGATGCCATGGTGGAGAAGGGCGAGGAGCCTTATCGCACCAGTGTCGAGATGCGTTTCAAGCCGCTCGACGACGGCGCCACGATGGTGACGATCGCCGAGACCGGCTGGCGCGAAAATGCCCGTGGACAGAAGAGTTCCTACATGAACTGCGAAGGCTGGTCGCAGATGCTGGCCTGCATGAAGGCCTGGCTCGAATACGGCATCAACCTGCGCCAGGGCTATTACGTCAGCGAATTGTCCGGGCAGCCGGCAACGGAATCAGGGCTTTAAGGGAGATCAGGCGATGGCAATGACAGGTGGAATCAATATTGCGATGAAGGTGCCGTCGCATCAGTATCAGGCGGTCATCGCCTTCTACCGTGACACGGTCGGCCTCGAGCCCTTCGATGAGAAGGCGCCGGCCAAGGGCTTCATCCTCGGCCCAAACCGGTTATGGATCGATGAGGCGCCGAACTACAGCCAGGCGGAGGTGTGGCTCGAACTCTTCACCGACGACCATGAGGCAGCACTCGGCGGGCTTGCCGAAAAAGGTGTTGTGCGCTGCGACGCAGTAGAGGATCTCGGCGAAGGCTTTCGCGGCGGCTGGATCATGAACCCCGCCAACATCGTGCACATGGTGCGCACGCCGGACGCCTGGTAGGCGCCCGGCGACGGGTTTAGTACATCAGCGGTTCGCCGGCGTTTGCCGGCGTCGACATCGGGGCGAGCATCTCGTTCACCGGCGCTTGTGCCTGCAGGACGACGACGCGCGAGTCCCTCGGGACGCGGTTGTAGAGATCGATAATGTCGGGGTTGAAGAGCCGGATGCAGCCGCTCGATACAGCCTTGCCGATCGACCATGCTTCGGTGGTGCCGTGGATCCGGAACAGGGTGTCGCGGTCGCCCTGGAACAGATAGAGCGCGCGCGGCCCGAGCGGGTTGCGCACGCCCGGTTCCATGCCGCCGGCAAGCGGACCGTAACGTTCCGGTTCGCGTGCCACCATGCTCGAGGTCGGCGTCCAGCGCGGCCATTCGGCCTTGCGACCAATACGCGCTTCACCTTCGAATTCCAGACCGGCTTTGCCGACGCCGATACCGTAGCGCATCGCCATGCCGCCATCCTGAACCAGGTAGAGGAAGCGGTTCTGGGTGTCGATCACGATCGTGCCGGGCGGCTCATGGGTCGCGTAGGCAACTTGCTGACGCAGGTAGCGCGTGTCGACCTTGCTGATATCGATGGCGTCGAGCGGAAACTTTTCGTCCGGCTTCGGTCCATACATCGCGACATAGTAGGGATCGGGGCCCTTCGGCTTCGCCGGTCCGCCGCTGGTCACGCAGCCTGCGAGCGTGGATGTGGCAAGGAGGAGGGCGAAGAGCTGCGCCAAGCGGCCGGCGCTGTTCCGGGACACACACATAATCGGGTCAATATTCCTGCTGATTGCATTTCGGGAAGGAGCGGACGTTGCCGCCGTGCATTGCCGTTCTAACGCCGAACATGGCCGCGGGGAGGCGCGGGTATGGCGAAATCGAGGCAATCGGAGAGTGTATCCGAAAGGCGACAGTTTGCGTGCAGCTCGAAAGCGTTTCGTCCGGGCCCAGTTCAGGCATCATCGCTTGATCCGCTTTCCATCGCGGGTGTATGCCATTTTCATGCAATGGAGCGATCAGGCCATCATTCTCGGGATCAGGCGGCACGGCGAAAGCTCTGCCATCGCCGAAGTCATGACTGCGTCCCGCGGCCGGCATCTCGGTATGGTCAGGTCCGGCCGCTCCCGGGCCATGCAGCCTGTCCTTCAGCCGGGTAATACCGTTGAATTGACCTGGCGGGCGCGACTCGACGAGCATATGGGCGAATTCCGCATCGAGCCGCTCGAACTGCGCGCCGCGCGGCTGATGGAGGCGGCGACATCCGTCTATGGCATCCAGGCGCTGGGCGCGCTTCTGCGCCTGCTGCCGGAGCGCGATCCGCATCCGCATCTCTATGAGGCTCTGGCTGTCATCGTCGATCACCTCGAGGATCCGGCCGATGCCGGTGAACTCTTCGTCCGTTTCGAGTTGGCCGTCCTGAACGACCTCGGCTTCGGGCTTGACCTGACCGAGTGCGTGGCGACCGGCGCGCGCGACGATCTCGCCTATGTGTCACCGAAGTCGGGGCGGGCTGTCTGCCGCGCGGCGGGCATACCCTATGCCGACCGCATGCTGGCACTGCCGGCGTTTCTCGCCGTCGAAGCGCGAAGTGCTGCCGATTACGACAGCCTTGCCGCTGCCTTCCGGCTGACGGCTTTCTTTCTCAATCGCCATGTCTATGAACCGCGAGGCCTCAAGGTTTCGTCCGCACGCGATGGTTTCGTCAACGCGGCGCTGAAGGCGCTGAAGCCTTCTTCCTCAGCCGCGTGAATGAGGAGTATTCCATGTTTCAAGAGCTTTTCCCCGGCATGCCCGTTTCCGGCATCGGCGTGCTTCCTCTGGATCGGGTCGCGCGCGACGGCGGCCTCAAGGTGATGCAGGATCTTCTGAAGGGCGATCTGCCCGCGCCGCCGATGTCGGCGACGCTCAAGTTCGGCCTGACCGAGGTAGAGGAGGGGCGGGTGGTCTTCAAGGGGCTCCCGACCGACGAGCATCTGAACCCCCTCGGAACCGTGCACGGCGGCTGGACGGCGACGGTGATGGATTCGGCGCTCGGCTGTGCGGTCTTCACCACCCTGAAGCCCGGCGAAGGCTACACCACCGTCGAATTCAAGGTGAACCTGGTGCGCCCGCTATTGCCCGGCATGGGCGAGGTCTTTTGCGAAGGCAAGATCGTCCATCGCGGCCGCACCATCGCCACCTCGGAAGCCTGGCTACGCGACGCCGGCGGCAAGCTCCTGGCGCATGGTACGGAAACCTGCGCGATCTTCCCCATCGACAACCTGCGCCGATAGCGGCGTTCGCTGCCACCCCGATTCGATATTGCGATGATCGCCGGTTGTCCGCGTTCGATTTCGAATGCGCGCACAGAATTTATCCAATTGCGCGAAGAGATCGGAGCTCTCAACCGTCTATGCCTTTGGCGGCCGTGCAAAATTCTGTATGGTCGCGGTCGGCCTGCGAATATTGCCGCCAGGGGAAAACATGATTGAACTGATTGCCTTAGTCGCATTTGCTCTGGCGCTCTCTGCCTTTTTCGGTGGTCGGAAAACAGCAGAACGGTTGGACCGCGAAGTCGCCGCGCTCAAGAAGGAGATCGCGCAGTTGAGCGCGGGCGAGCGTCTTGCGCCGCCCGTAGATGCTGCTGCGTCGGTTGAGGCTGCCGCAGTTTCGGAGCGGTCTTCCGAAGCCACGATCGAGGATGATGAAGGCGTCGAAGCGCTCTCGGCAAGCGCGCGCGAAGGGGCAAGAATCTTCGGCAATGCCGAAGCGCTGAACACTGAAAGCGCACCCAGCGAAGCCCTGGCGGCGAACGTCGAGGCGGCTTCGGTCGAGAACGCGCAGCCGCGCCAGGTGGAAAGCCTGGAAAGCCGCCTCGGTGCCCGCTGGGCGGTCTGGGTCGGCGGTATTGCGCTCGCGCTCGGCGGCGTCTTCATGGTCAAGTATTCTATCGACGCCGGCCTGCTGAGCCCGGCCGTCCGCCTGACGCTGGCAGCCCTCTTCGGACTGCTGCTCGCCGGTGCCGGCGAGGTCATCCGCCGTCGCGCCGTACCCGTCATCGCCAATGAATTCCAGAATGCGATGATTCCCGGCATTCTCACGGCCGCCGGTGCCGTCACGCTGTTTGGTGTCGCCTACGCGGCCTATGAGATTTATGGCTATATCGGCACGACGACGGCCTTCGTGCTGCTGGCGATGATTTCGCTTGCGACCGTCGGCTTGTCGCTGCTGCATGGGCAGGCCCTGGCAGGCCTTGGTCTGCTTGCCTCGCTGATCACACCGTTGTTGGTCTCGAGCGATGAACCACGCCCGTGGGTGCTCTTCGGATTCCTTTCGATCGTCTGGCTGGCGACGTTGCTGGCGTCGCGGCTGCGGCGCTGGATGGTCGTGCCGACGCTTGCCAATGTCGGCATCGGGCTCTGGGGGCTCGCCTATGTCACTGCCGTCTCGCCCTTCGACGCGATGCCGGTCGCCTTTGCGCTGCTGGTGATGCTGCTGGGTGTTGGCGTCGTCTGGCCGGGTGCAGAGGAAACGGACGTGGACGCGTTCACCGCGCCGTTGCCTGAGGTGACGAATCGTCCTGTTGCGGTCGCAGGCCCGTGGGAGAAGCTCTTCACGCCGGCCTACGCGGCGATCAGCGTCTCTGCGGCGATAGTCGCAACCGTGCTCGCCCTGATCTTCATCAGCCCGGCCGTCAGCGCGGTAAGCTACCCCGTCAAGCAGTTCTTCGTGGTCATCGCTGCCCTGGCCGCGCTTGGGGCGTGGCGGGCAAATGCCGTCTATCCGGCACTTCTGTCTGCTCTCGGCGCCATCGCCGGCATCGGCAGCCTGACGGCGCTGAGCGGCGTGCTTGCCTATCTCGATCCTTCGCTCGCGGGTGTCGCGCCCGAGATTGTTTTGCCCAGCCGCACCGCGACCCTGACGGCCCTGCTGCTGGCAACGCTGTTCGTGCTGTTCGGTGCATTCGTGCTTGCTCGCCGTCTGCGCGAGCATCCACAACTCGCGATTCTCTGGGCCGGCATTGCTGCCGTTGTCCCGGTTGCTCTGACGACGATGTCGTTCCTGATGACCGGCAACTACGCGTTCGACCTGCCGCACGGCCTGTTTGCGCTGGTTGTCGGCGGTGGTCTGCTTGCCTTTGCCGACTGGCTCTATCGCCGTGATGGCGAAAGCGAAGGCCTTGATATCGCTGCCAGCCTTCTCATCGGCGGCTCCTTCGCGCTGTTCGTCATTGCCCTGCACGCCTGGACCGACGGCCTTGTCACGACGCTTGCGATCGCGCTGCTTGGAACCGCCTATGCCGGCGCGACCCGCATTCGCAACTGGTCGATCCTGCCCTGGATAACCGCAGCTGCGGCCATCGTCGCTCTCGGCCGCATCGCCTGGGAGCCAACGATCGTCGGCGCGGAAAACCTCGGGACCACGCCGGTCGTCAATGCGCTGTTGCCGGGCTATGCTATTCCGGCGCTGTTGCTGGTCGCTTCCGCCTATTTCGTTCGCTCATGGCCGGATGCGCGGGTGCGCAACGTGCTGCAGGCGCTGGCGAGCCTCTTCGTGCTGTTGACGCTGGCGATCCTCGTTCGTCATGCCATGAATGGCGGCTTGCTCGACAGCGCCGTGCCGACGCTCGGCGAACAGTCGATCTACACATTGCTGGCGATCGGCGCCTCCGGAGTGTTCATGACGCTCGACATGAAGTCGCCAAGCCCTGTCTTCCGCTATGGCGGCATGGGGCTCGGCGTGTTCTCGATGCTCTCGGTTCTCTCGGCCCACCTTTTCGGGCTCAACCCCTATTTCAGCGGGGAGCTTCTCGGGCGCATCCCGTTCTTCGACCTGCTGCTGATCGGCTATCTCCTACCCGGCATCGGTTATGCCGGCCTTGCCTGGTACGCGCGCGGAAAACGCCCGCTGCCCTATGTCATGGCGCTCGCCGTCAGCGGCGCGATCCTCGCCTTCGCCTGGGCCACGCTTTCGGTCCGTCGCCTCTGGCAGGGGGAGAACGTGGTCGACTGGAAAGGTTTCCTGCAGGGAGAGACCTACACCTATTCGGTCGTCTGGCTTTTGCTGGGCGTTGCTCTGCTGGTGGTCGGCTCGCGCTTCAATGCCAAGAGCATACGCATCGCCTCGGCCGCGCTTGTCTTCATCGCCGTTCTGAAGGTATTCCTGATCGACATGTCCAATCTCGAAGGTTTTCTGCGCGCACTGTCCTTCATCGGGCTCGGCGGCGTCCTGATCGGCATCGGGCTGTTCTATCAGAAAATCCTGTCGGGCGCCGGTGTGACGCGGCAGCCATCCGCTGCGCCGACACAGCCGCAGTAGGAGCCAGCGATGACACGCGATATTGCACTCGCCGCGGCGTTTGCGCCGCACGCCGACCTCGCCGCCATTCTCCTGCCGCATGCCTTTGCGGCAGACGACGGTTCGCATGACGCCTCCCATTTGATCCGCGTCTGGAAGAACGCGGCCCGGATCCAAGTGGAGGAGGGCGGTGACGATCGCGTGCTTGCCGCTGCCGTGTTGCTGCATGATTGCGTTTCGGTGGAGAAGAATTCGCCGCATCGCATGCAGGCCTCGAGGCTGGCCGCGGAAAAGGCCGAGAGCATTCTGCGCGGTCTCGACTGGACGGCAGAAGACATTGCGTCCGTTGCCCATGCGATCCTCACGCACAGCTTTTCTGCCAATATCGCACCCGAGACGATCGAGGCGAAAACCTTGCAGGATGCCGACCGGCTGGACGCGATCGGCATGGTCGGCGCTGCCCGCTGCTTCTACATCGCCGGGCGCATGGGCAGTGGTCTTTACGATCCGCTCGATCCCTTGGCCGAGGACCGCGAGCTCGACGACAAGGCCTTCGCCATCGACCATTTCGAAACCAAGCTGTTCAAGCTCGCCGATGGATTTCAGACGGCCGCCGGCCGCAGGCTGGCGCTTGAACGCCAGCAACGGCTGCGCGATGTGCTTGCCATGATGCTGGATGAAATCTAAGCCTTTCAACAGATTACTACGGCCTGGTGAATCAGATCGTCAGGCGTCTGAATCATTTTCTGAAGACGAAGGAATTGCCATGAAGGTGACCGGACTGAACATTCATCCGCTGAAGAGCGGCAGGGCGATCCCGCTTGAGACGGTCACCGTCAAGCTCGACGGTTTCGAGGGCGATCGGCGTTTCATGCTGGTGGAGCCTGACGGGCGCTTCATCACCCAGCGCGAACTGCAGGTCCTGGCGCAAATCGAGGCGAGCCACATCGATGGTGGCGTGCACCTGAAGATGGGTGACAAGACGCTGTCGGTGCGCTTCGATCCGGACAACCGGCTCGGCGTTCGCGTCTGGGCCAGCGATGTCGATGCAGCGGTGGCGGACGATGCTGCAAACGAGACGCTGTCGACCTGGTTCGGCCGGCCCGTCAAGCTTGCGCACATGGATGCGTCGGCGGAACGCTTCGTCGGTGAGGAATGGGCCGGCACCGCAGCCCCCGTCGGCTTTGCCGATGGTTTTCCCGTGCTGATCACCACCACCGGCTCGCTTGCCGATCTCAACAGGACGCTCGTGCAGAAGGGACAGGAACCCGTCGGCATGGATCGGTTCCGCACCAACATCCTGCTCGATTGCGACGAGGCCTGGGACGAGGATTTCTGGGAGAGCCTGGAGATCGGCGGCATCCGCTTCGATTTCGTCAAGCCCTGCGCGCGCTGCATCATGACCACCCAGGACCAGATTACCGGCGAGCGCATCGGCGGCAATCCGGTCCAGGGTCTTGCCGAAAAGCGCATGTCGGCCGACCGTCGCGTCGCCGGCGTGCTGTTCGGCTGGAACGTCGTGCCGCGCGGCGAGGGCACCTTGAAGCTTGGCGACGAGGCCCGGATCGTCAGCCGGCGCGCGGAGCGCTGGCCGATGAAGGTGCGCGCCTCCGCTTAAGAAGCGCTCTGCAGCGTTTGCCTCAGAACCAGGGCGTGACACCGAGCAGTTTTGCCCCGAGGTCCGAGAGGTTGGCGGGCGTCGCATTGCGCCTTTCCCATTCGCGCGGGTCGCCCGGAAAGGCGTCGCGCTTGGGATGGTCGAGTTCGCGCCAGAGCCGCACGCGTTCTTCGCGCTCGGCTCTGTTGTCCCATTCGGCCGGATGCATGGAAATGTACTGCGCCATGCGCACCCTTCCATCGGAATGGTTTGGCCGCACGCCATGGGCAAGCAGGCTGTTGAAGATCATCAGGTCGCCGGCCTCCATCTCGATGTTGGTGGTCGCAAGGCCGGACATGTCCGGGTGCATCGAGTCTCGGTCTGCGGGCTGGGTCTTCTCCCAGACCTCGAAATTCTCAAACAACTCGGGAACACACTGAAAGCCGCCGACGTCGCCATCCTGCTTCTTCAGGCTGAGCACGCCCTGGACGCCGATCGGCAGTGGCCGGATCGAGGTGTCGACATCCCAGTGGATGAACCCGTTGGGATTGCCTTTGACCTTCTTTGGCGGGTTGAGATTGGCCCGGTCGATCGTCACCCAAAGGTCTTCGCGATCCCAGATATCGACGAAGGCGCCATAGATGCGTGGCTCCTGGCGATTGTCCCAGAGATACTGGTGATTGTAGATTTCCAGCATGCCGGTGTTGTTGAGTTCCTTCATCTTGTGCTCGCGGCGCTGCGGCGCGTACCAGGTCGTGGGATCGGCAGGATCCTTCTCGTCGAAGCGCCAGAGCAGATCGACAAGCCGCTCGACATTGGCGGCCGGAACGGCCTGCCGAACGATGACGTATCCCCTGGTGATCCAGTGCTGCCAGTCCTCTTCCGAGAGCACGCGCAAGGGTAGGCGCTTCTTGATGTCCTTCAACTGCGTTTCTGCGGCGGCGGTGGGGTGGCTGTCTCTGAGCATGCCGTTGGCTCCTCTGCGTCGGCCTCTGTCTGTCGATGCCGAAAGTTTAAGCGTTTCGCCGCGGCAGTGTTGCCTTCCACAGGCAAAAACTGATACTAATCTGGCGCCATCAGGAGGGTGGATGCAATATGAAGGCCGTTCTTCAGAAGATTGTCCGGCCGACGGATGCATCGTCGGTCATGCTTGATCGCCGGCTCGATGATTGCATCCCCTTCCAGTGGCATCATCATCCGGAGTTCGAGCTGACCCTGACTCTGAATTCACGTGGTCAGCGCTTCGTCGGCGATCACATCGGTACTTACGACGATGGCGACCTCGTTCTGGTCGGGTCGAACCTGCCGCATACCTGGCTTTCTTCCTCCAAGGTCGATGAAGTGGCGCCCCATGTGGCGCTGGTGCTCTGGTTTCACCCGGAATGGGTGGAGCGGATGCAGGACGGTTTCGTCGAGCTCGGCCCTGTGCGGGCGATGTTCGATCGCTCGGCGCCCGGGCTTCAGTTCTCGCAAGAAGTCGCGCATCGCATCCGGCCGTTGTTCGAGCGGCTGCGAACCCTTGCACCTGAAGAGCGACTGCCCGATGTTCTCGCCTTGCTGACCATCCTTGCGCGCGATGAGCATGCGACACGGTTGTCTGAGAGGGTGGTCGCTGCCTCGGGAAGGGCAGTCGATCGCGGTCGCCTCGACCGCGTGCTCGACCACATCCATCTCAGCTATGCCGAGAACCCTTCCATAGAGGAGCTTGCGGATATTGCCGCCCTTAGCCTCTCGGGCCTGCACCGGTTGTTCCTGCGGCATCTTGATATGCCGATTTCGCAATATCTGATGCGTCTCAGGATCGGCGAGGCCTGCGCGTTGCTTTCGGGCACCGAGAAATCCGTTGCCCATGTGTCGGAGATGGTCGGCTATCGCTCGATCGCCAATTTCAATCGGCAATTCAAGGCGCAGAAGGGCATGACACCGCGGCAGTTCCGCCAGAGATTCCAGGCAAACGGATGAAGGTTTCCGGGGCCATCAATTCCAGTGATCGCGCCGTCAATTTAATTGGCTTTTATCTATTTTAGCGCCCGCGTAGGATCTTGGCTCGTCATCAGGAGAAGATCCATGTCCGCCATATCGGGAGCATCTGCGCCGTCCAGCGTTCGCCAGGAAATGCCCTGGCTGATCATCGTCGCCGGCTCGATCGTCGCGATGCTCACCTTCGGCCCGCGCTCGGCGATGGGCTTTTTCCAGCTGCCGATGCTGGCAGAGACCGGGTGGGACCGCACGACCTTCGGTCTGGCGATGGCGTTGCAGAACCTCTGCTGGGGTGTGAGCCAACCTTTCTTCGGCGCGATCGCCGACAAGTTCGGCACCTGGCGCGTGCTGACTATGTCCGGGCTCCTCTACGCCTCGGGCCTGTTGATCATGGCCCATGCCGACGCGCCGATCTGGCTGCATATCGGTGGCGGCGTGCTGATCGGCATGGCCGTCGGCTCCGGCTCGTTCGGCATCCTGCTGTCCGCGTTTGCCCGCAACGTCACGCCCGAGCAGCGCTCGATGGCCTTCGGTATCTGCACGGCGGCAGGGTCTGCCGGCATGTTCCTGTTCGCGCCGCTGAGCCAGGGGCTGATCTCGGCCTACGGCTGGTCCGACAGCCTCGTCTATCTCGGCATCCTGATGCTGCTCGTACCGCTCTTTGCCATTCCTTTGCGCGGCAACTCGTCCTCCGGCAGCCAGTCGGAGGCGCAGTACAAGCAGTCGATCGGTGAGGCTCTGAAGGAGGCGCTCGGGCACAAGAGTTACCTGCTGCTGGTCTCGGGCTTCTTCGTCTGCGGCTATCAAGTGGCGTTCATCACCGCGCATTTTCCCGCCTATATCGGCGATATCGGTATCGACGCCCGTTACGCCGTGATCGCGCTGGCGCTGATCGGCTTCTTCAACATCATTGGCTCGCTATCGGCAGGCTTCATCGCGCAACGCTACTCCAAACCCTATTTCCTGGCGTGGATCTACATTGCCCGGTCTGTCGCCGTCACCGCGTTCCTGCTTTTACCGCAGTCGCCGACGTCGGTGATCGTCTTTGCTATCGTCATGGGCCTGCTCTGGCTTTCGACCGTGCCGCCGACAAACGCGCTTGTCGCCATCATGTTCGGCACGCGCCATCTCGGACTGCTTGGCGGCATCGTCTTTCTGTCGCACCAGGTGGGCTCGTTCCTGGGCGTGTGGATGGGCGGATATCTCTACGATCACTTCGGATCCTACGATCCGGTGTGGTGGCTGGGCGTGGCGCTTGGCCTGTTTGCCGCCGTCGTTCATTGGCCGATCGAGGAGAAAGCCGTTCTCCGTCCGGCCATGGCCTGAAGAAAACCGTGAACGGAACGTCGCGAAATGCGACGTTCCGTTCTTGAAATCTGTCACAAAACTTTCTAAATCAACCCATGCGGCTTTGCCGCTTTTGTTTTGGTTCAATTATGCTCAAGTTGAGCATAATTGAAGAGCCGCCCGAGAGAGGGGCGGAGAGGAGACTTCGATGACGCAGCTTGATTCCCGCACGCAGGGCGTGGCGAACCCGGTTTTTGTCAGCGCCGCCCAGCGCTTCGGCATCATCGAAAGACCCGAGCTTGCCTTTACGCCGGCAGTGGCGCGCGAAACGGAGCACCTCTACGAGAAGGTGAAGGACTTCATTCCCGCGATCGAGTGGCCGGTCTATGCGCCCTATGTTCACGCCATCAACCGGCTGAAGAAGGAGCGCAACGCCGTCATCCTCGCGCACAATTACCAGACGCCTGATATCTTCCATTGTGTCGCCGATATCGTCGGCGACTCGCTGCAGCTCGCCCGCGACGCCGCCAAGGTCGATGCCGAAATCATCATCCAGTGCGGCGTCCACTTCATGGCTGAGACCTCGAAGCTGTTGAGCCCGGAAAAGACGGTGTTGATCCCGGACGGCAAGGCCGGCTGCTCGCTGTCGGAATCGATCACCGGAGCGGACGTGCGGCTGCTGAAGCAGCGCTACCCCGGCGTTCCCGTCGTTACCTATGTCAACACCTCGGCCGACGTGAAGGCCGAAACCGATATCTGCTGCACCTCGTCGAACGTGCTTGCGGTCGTGGAAAGCTTCGCCTCGGACACGGTGCTGTGCATTCCCGACGAATATCTGGCGATGAACGTCGCGCGCCAGACCAACAAGAAGATCCTCACCTGGAAGGGCCACTGCGAGGTGCACGAGCGCTTCACCGCCGCTGAACTCCTCGCCTACAAGGAAGCCCATCCGGGCATCGAGATCATCGGCCATCCCGAGTGTCACCCGGATGTGATCGCCGTCTGCGATTTCGCCGGCTCGACATCGGGCATGATCAATTACGTCAAGGACAATCGCCCGTCGAAGGTGCTGCTTGTCACCGAATGCTCGATGGCGTCGAACATCCAGGCAGAGATCGAGGGGGTCGAGTTCATCAAGCCTTGCAACCTCTGTCCGCACATGAAGCGTATCACCCTGCCGAAGATCCTCGACAGCCTGCTGACGATGACGGAAGAGGTTCTGGTGGATCCGGCGATCGCCGATCGGGCGCGCCTTGCAGTCGAGCGCATGGTCAACCTCAAGCAATAACACCTGCCGGGCGAAAGGCCCGGCATACAAGCATGCGCTGGAGGAGAGCCGTATCATGCTGAGAGATCATTTCCGCCCGCAATCCTTCAACGGGATTGACGACATCGTCATCGTCGGCGGTGGCCTTGCAGGCCTCTTCTGCGCGCTGAAGCTCAGCCCTCGGCCGGTCACCATTCTTGCCGCCGCACCGATCGGCCACGGCGCCTCGTCGGCCTGGGCGCAAGGGGGCATCGCCGCAGCGATGAGCCCGGGCGACACCTTTGAAAAACACGTCGCCGACACGCTGACCGCGGGAGCAGGCATCGTCGACGAGAAGATGACGCGCATGATGGTGGCCGAAGGCCCGGCCCGCATCCACGATCTCCTCGAATATGGCGTCCCCTTCGACCGCGATCTCGAAGGCAAGTTGATCCTGTCGCGCGAGGCCGCTCATTCGGAGCGCCGCATTGTCCGCGTCAAGGGTGACATGGCCGGCAAGGCGATCATGGAAGCGCTGATCACGGCGGTGCGCAACACGCCGTCGATCCGCGTCATCGAAGGCTACGTGGTCGAAGAGCTGGTGCGCGAGGGCCGCTTCATCTCCGGCGTCATCGCCAGGCCGGATGCCGGCCAGTCGAAGAAACGTGTTTCGTTCCCGGCGCGCGCCGTGGTCCTTTGCTCCGGCGGCATCGGCCACCTCTACGCGGTGACGACCAACCCATGGGAAGCCTGCGGCCAGGGTCTCGGAATGGCGGCCAGGGCAGGGGCGATCATCGCCGATCCGGAATTCGTCCAGTTCCATCCGACGGCCATCAACATCGGCAAGGATCCGGCGCCACTGGCGACCGAGGCCCTGCGCGGCGATGGCGCACATCTCGTCAATTCGGCCGGGCATCGCTTCATGCTCGACATTCACCCGGATGGCGAGCTTGCCCCGCGCGACATCGTCTCGCGTGGCGTGTTTGCCGAGGTCCAGGCCGGGCGCGGCGCGTTTCTCGATTGCACCAAGGCGGTCGGCAAGCATTTTCCGGACATGTTCCCGACTGTCTATGCTTCCTGCATCGGTGCCGGCATCGATCCGGTGACGCAAGCCATCCCCGCCGTGCCTGCGGTGCATTACCACATGGGCGGCGTGTTGACGGATGCCGAGGGGCGCACTTCGATCGACGGCCTCTGGGCGGCGGGCGAAGTGACATCGACCGGCGTGCACGGCGCCAACCGTCTCGCCTCTAATTCGCTGCTGGAGGCCGTGGTCTTTGCCGCGCGCATCGCGGAAAACATCAAGGGCACACTGCCGACGCCGCAACTGACCCAATGGGGCGACAATGCCGGCGAGAACGACGATCCGGTCACGGTGGAAGACAGCCCGCAGCTCACGGTTCTGCGCGGTCTGATGAGCGAGTGCGTCGGCGTGGTCAGGACGCGCGAAAGCCTGTTGCGGGCAATTCGACAAATCTCGGCGCTCGAGCGCGACAACGCTCGCATGCGCTTCACCAACATCCTGACCACCGCCAAGCTGATTGCCGTCGGCGCGCTTCGCCGCACCGAGAGCCGCGGCGGCCACTATCGCGCCGATTGCCCTTCGGAGCAGCCGGAATGGCGCCGCCGCACCTACCTGACGCTCGCCGAGGCCAACCGCGTGGCGGCCGAGGTGGCGGAAACCGAAACGGCCTGACCATGACGACGTCATGGCCGCGGCCTTGAGAATACAGACAGGGAACAACCACCAGATGACCGCAGCCCTTCGCCCCGAACTGCCCGCCCTGATGGTCGAAGATCAGGTGCGTGCCGCCTTGCTCGAAGATCTCGGCCGCGCCGGCGACATCACCACCCTGTCGACCATCGGGCCGGAACTGACGGCAACGGCCGGCATGAATTCGCGGGATCCAGGCGTGATCGCCGGGCTCGAGCTGGCGCGCGCGGCGTTCCGGCTCGTCGATCCTTCCATCGTCTTCGAGGCTCTGGTTGCCGACGGCGACCGCGTGAAACCGGGAACGGCGATTGCCCGGATCTCCGGTCGCGCCCGGGGGCTTCTCTCAGCCGAGCGTGTCGGCTTGAACTTCCTCATGCATCTCTCGGGCATTGCCACCTACACGGCGAAATTTGCCGACGAGATTGCCCACACCCGTGCAAAAGTCTGCTGCACGCGCAAGACGATCCCTGGGCTGCGGGCGCTGGAGAAATACGCCGTTCGTCTCGGCGGTGGTTCAAACCATCGCTACGGCCTCGACGACGCCGTGCTGATCAAGGACAACCACATTGCTGTCGCCGGCGGCGTTGCCGGTGCCGTGCACGCCGCTCGCGCCTATTGCGGTCATCTGGTCAAGATCGAGATCGAGGTCGATGGCCTCGACCAGATGCGTGAGGCGCTGACGGCAGCACCCGACGTCATCCTGCTCGACAACATGGGTCCTGAGCGCCTGCGCGAAGCCGTGGCCATCAATGCCGCCCATTGGCAGCTTTCCGGCGGTGCCTATGCCGCCGATCCCAGGCGCACGCGTTTGGAAGCTTCGGGCAACGTTAGGATCGACACGGTCCGCGCCATCGCCGAGACAGGCGTCGACTATATCTCGACCTCCAAGATCACCATGGCGGCACCGACGCTCGATATCGGTCTCGACATCGCGATCAAGCGCTAAATCACGTGATGCGTAGCGGTCGCCAAAGCGCTTGAGGCGTGCCAGGCAAGGCCTTGAATCGATTCCGGTTTAAAGAACTGTCCAGCGACCGTCGCGCAATTGAGTCCGGCGTTATCGCTGCTGAATGAACGGACAGACGACGCGTTGGTCGATGGTGATCTCCGTGCCGCAGTCATAGCGGCAGATTTTGAACTGCCCTCGCATGTCCTGGCCGTTGAGATTGCAGATCGTCACCCCAGGTTGGCCGCCGCCCATCGGGCTGTTCTTGAAATAGTCGGGGATCGCCTTGTTCCCTTGCGGGTTCGGCACGACAGGCTGGTCCGAACGGTTGTTGAAATAGTCGGGGACCGCGTTGTTCCCCTGCGGGTTCGGCAGGAGATGCTGATCCGTCAGCAGGCTGGTGAGCAGCGCAAGCGCAAGCAACATTTATTCTTCCTCGGCGGCAGAGCCGGCACTTTATCTAAGTGAAGGAATATAGCGCCCACTGGCCGAAGTGTTAGATGCAGCCCGCATTTAACCCCGCGACAGCCATTTTATCGCCAGCAAGACTGCTCGGCCGCTTCCGGAGTGTTATGCGGACGACGAGCGACCGCCCACTTTGAGGCCGGGTGCGGGGCGCTCGTCAAGGATTTGGCGTCGGAAGCGGAAGAGTGCGGCTGGCCTTCCGCCGGTCGACGCCAGCGTCATGCCGGTCGGCTCGACCAGCTCGGCGCCTTCGACAAGGCGCCGAAAATTCTGCTTGTGCAGGTGCCGGCCGGAAATCGCCTCCACGGTTGCCTGCAGATCGGTGAGAGTGAATTCGGGCGGCATCAGTTCGAAGATGACCGGCCGGTACTTGATCTTGCCGCGCAGGCGGGCGATCGCGGTCGCGACGATACGGCGGTGGTCGTGGCGCATGGCCTGCCCGGCGACGGCGCCGTCCTGCTCCCGGCTCCGGCCGTCGATCGCTGCCTCGCGCACGAGACCCGCCTCGTAGAGCAGTTCGTAGCGCTCGAGCACGCGCTCCTCGTCCCAGGGGAAATCGCCAAGACCAAAGGCAAGCCGGATGCGCGCGCGTCGTTGCGTGCTGGGCGCCATGCGATCGTCATCGGATGGGCCAAGCTCCCAGCGGGAGAGCGCGGGCAAGATCACCTGGTCAAGGATGACAGGGCGGCCCTGTCGCCAGTCTTCCCACGGCAGATAGCCGTACCAGTCGCGCCAATGCGCACCGGCCTCGGCCAGCCGCTCGGTGTTTTCGGTATCGGTTCGCGTCAGCGCGAGGTAGCCGACCGAGACCATATGCTTGCCCTCTTCGCCCGGCAGTCGTTGCCGCCCGCGGTCGCCGAAGGTGTAGAGCTGTTCGATATAGCCGAGCTTGAGCGCCGTGCGCTTTTCCACCCGGTCGCGAAGGCTGGTCTCGAAGGTGCGGTGACGGGCGGGATCGAAGGGGCCGAACGGCAGGCTGTCGTGCGCGTCGCCGTCCGCCTCGTTGATGGCGAGAATGCGTGGGCTGCGATTGACGACGGCGACGATGGCCGCGTTGAGACCAATTTCGACCGTGACTGCCTGCATCTCAGACGCCAACACCGGCTCCCTCGGCAACAAGCGGCAGCACGAAAGGGACATTGCCGTCCGTGTCCGCACCGCGCCCGATGGAGCGTACGGCAGCAACCAGCCGTCCACCGCGCGACAGGACGGCGTCGCCGATTTCGACCAATCGCGTGTTCGGCGTCGCATAGGGCGAGGCAAGCCGCAGCCGCTCGACCAGGTCCTGGTCGTCCAGTTCGGGCTCGACGGCAAGCGCGGCGATAAGGGCGGCGGCCGGCGATCTTGAAACGCCCATCCAGCAATGAACGAGCATCGGACGCGTGCGGTCCCAGCCTTTGGCGAAGGCGACGATCTGCTGGACGTGCTCCTCCTGCGGTGCGATGAGCCCGCCGGTGCCGGCAAAGCTGATATCGTTCATCCCCAGTGTCAGGTGCCGTGCCTTGGAGATAACGGCCGGACGATGGAAGTCCTGGCCTTTGGCAACGAGGCTCAGCATTTCGGTGCAGCGGTGGCGCACAGCCATTTCGGCTATTCGGGCCAGCGGCGATACGACGATGTGGGACATTCAGGCATCCATCCTGGCTTTGGCGCGTTCCGTTTCGAGTGCAGCAAAGCGCTCGGTAAACAGCCGCTGGGCCTCGATGGCAGGCAAGGGTTCGATCAGCAGGCTGTCACGGGTAATGCCTCGTGGCTGCCCGAAAAATTTTCGTGCTTCTTCGGTCGAAAAGCCGGCAAGCACGGTGGCCTCGAAATAGGCGGCGACATGGTCTGCCTTCTTGATCCGGTCCTTGAGCTCCTTCGAGCAATGGGCAGGCAGCCCGAAGCGCAGATGGATGGCACTTTCCAGCCGGTTCTCGACCAGTTTGTAACCGCCCCCGACCACGGCCTTGAACGGAGAGATCATGTCGCCGATCACATATTCCGGTGCGTCATGCAGAAGTGCGAACAGGCAGTCGTCGGCTTTGCATTTGTAGCTGCGGCGAAAGATATCTTCCACCATCAGGCTGTGCTGGGCGACGGAAAAGGCGTGGTCGCCGGCGGTCTGGCCGTTCCAGCGGGCAACGCGGGCAAGGCCGTGGGCGATGTCGCTGATCTCGACGTCGAGCGGCGACGGGTCGAGCAGGTCAAGCCGCCGGCCGGAAAGCATGCGCTGCCAGGCACGCGCCGAAGTCATGCGCTTGCCTCATCGGCTGAGGTTGGGAAGGCAAGCCCGGTCCATTCCGGAAGTGTCAACGTGACAGGGACGTCGCCCGCCAGAAGCTCAACGCCGTTCGCCATCGCTTCGCCTGCTTTATCGATCCGCACGATCGCGAGCGCCGATGCACCGCGCACCGTGCCGAGCGCACCGATCGACTTGCCGTCGGCGGTGATCGCCGTGCCGCTTGGCGGAAGCGTCGACACGCCGGCGACGATCACCACGCGGCGACGGGGTGTGCCGCGGTGCTGCATGCGCGAAACCACTTCCTGGCCGACATAGCAGCCTTTGCGGAAGGAGAGAGCGCCGTTCTTGTCCATCAGCACATCGTGTGGGAAGGCGTCCTGCAGCGCGTAATCGGGGCCGGAAACGGCAATGCCGGAGACGATCCGGAGTTGATCGAGGTCGGTGGCGGACGCCGCGTCCGTATCGGCTTCGCCATACGAGCGAAACACCGCAGCACCCGCCTTTTCGAAGCGATGGTCGCGGTAACCGTCAGCCTGCGGCTCGTCGAAGACAACGATGGTGGGGGTCGCCGTGTCGAGCGCCAGCGTCACCGCCGAGCGCAGCTTGTACATGGTCAGCCGCTTCAACAGCGCCTCGGCCTGCTCGGCGGCGGTTTCCAGCCGAAAGCCGTCGCCTTCGCGGGAAATCATGAAATCGAACAGGATTTTGCCCTGCGGCGTCAAAAGCGCTCCAGGTCTGGCCTCATCCGGGGTGAGGGCATCGAGATCGGTGGTGATCAGACTCTGCAGGAGGTCTTCCGCGTCTTTGCCGGAAACGGAGACGATCGCGCGGTCGTCAAGGCGAACTCTGGGCATGGCTCGAATCCTGTTCACATTGCCGAACAGGTAGGATGTTCAGGGATGAACGGCAAGCGTGTCGGCGGCGCTTAAAGCGCTTCATCTTCAAACGGAAGCGATTCTGTTGGCTCAAAATGGCCGGTCCGCACGAAGGATGGCGCAGGGCGATGCCGATCCATCGGACAAGCCATCCGACACAGTGGGCGGTCGTTTTCAGCCAACCAGAAGAGCCGGAGGAATTTCGGCAGGATGCTTCCGTTTAAAGAAGAAGCGCTTTAGTCGCCGGCGATGAAAAATTTCCACTTCCCGTCGGGCATGATGCCGACCCGGTAGAAGTTGTAGCTGCCAAATTCTTCCATGTCGGCAAAATCACCCGCCGTCACCAACCGGAAGAGGTCGACCTTTTCCGGAGCTGTCAGTGATGCAAGCGGCTTTTCGGCGAAATAGGGCCAGACATAGGCTTCCTGCGGCGTGCCCTTGTCGACCTGGACGAAGCCGGTCGAAAGCACGTCGAGCAGGATCGCCAGGATCTCGACGCCGTCCTGGTCGCCCGACAGGCTCTTCAGGATCGCGATCGGGTCTTCATCGGCGCTGACGCCGGTAACCTGGGTCTGGGTAGGGCCCTTGCCGAGAAGCGGACGCAGCCGCTCGATATCGCCCGAGGCCGCAGCTTCGACGATCAGTTCGCGCATGCGCGCCACCGGGGCCGGTATCTTGGAAACGTCGCTCAGGACTTCGATCGGCTCGACCGTCTTTGGCTCTTCGACGGCCTGATCTTCCCTCGTTATCGTCACCGTTTTTTTGATCAGCGGGTCCGGCATCGGAATTTCGAGCGGGAGCTTTTCTTCCTGGTCCGGTTCTTCCTCTACAGGCTCGGCCGGCGGAGGGGGCGTGTTCTGGTCGCTCGCGACGGCTTTCGGTTCATCTTGCAATTCGCTGAGCGCAAACGCAGGCGCCGTCATCACCGGAGCGCAGAATGCGACACCGGCCAGAAGCAGCGTAACAAGGCGAACCGGAAAGGTCCGGTTGGCATGGTTCCGGCTCATAGGGGCAGTCCTGCTAATTACTGAAGCGAGCGTTGGGGCGAAAATTCACCGGCGAGCATGCGCTCGCGAAGCGAATTGAGCATCGCTTCCGCACCGTCTTCACCATGAAGCCGAACGGTTTCCCGCATGGCTAGAGCGATGGCCGCATCGGCGATGATCTCTGGCTCGATGCCATCAGCCATGCCGTCCGCCCAGGCTTCGTTCTGGTGTTCCAGCGCTGCCTGCATTTTCTCGTGGACGATCATGTCATCGATGTCGGTCAGGCTTGGTTCCATCATTCGTTCCATGCGACTTCCATTGCTGCAAGTGGCTCACTCTAACGTCGTTCGGCTGAACCTCAACTGAACGACCGTGACCCGGTTGTCACTTCTTACCACTCTCTTAACGAAATTAGCAGCCTTTTCCCGAAACGACACGGGGTCGTGAGAAAAGAGGTTAATTTATCGCTAATTTCCAAAGCGGGCGACGATTTCTGACGCAAGTGTTGCTCCTTCGGCACGATATCGCTGTTCGGCGACGATCGCTGGCTGGGTACAGGTCGTGTAGACGGAGGCAAAAGTACGATACCCGCGGTTGAAGGCGGCGGTCATCCTCTCGCGTCGTTTCGCTTCATTGGCCGTTTCCTTGTCGATCAGTTCCTGCATCGAGCGCCGCCAGACGTCCTCGGGCTCCTTGACGCAGAGATTGCGCAAATAGTGCACCGATCCGAGAACTTCGGCGAGGCGAATCAGTCGCTGGTCATAGGGCGTTGGCTTCTCCTCGACCGCAACGGGCGCGGGGCCTTGCACCTGCGCCTTATCCTGCGGCGGTGACGCCGTCTTCTGCGCCGCTGCGGCGGTTGCCGTGGCGACGATCAGTGTCGTCAGAGTAAGGCGGGCAATGATCGGGCCGAATGTCATCATTCCATCAAGTCCGAATCGGCGGCTGTTTCAAGGCGCCGGCCCTCGGCGGCCAGTTTTTCCACGCATTCACGAACACTGTCGGGGATGGGAAGCGCAAAGATCTCCTGTGGCGTGAACCAGCCGAGCCCGGCCGCATCGTCGCTGGCAACGGCAACGGCACCAGCGTCCGCCTGCGCTCGGAAAACGGAGAGGAAGAAGTGCCGTCCTTCCGATTCCTTGCCGGGCAGATCGTAGGTTTCAAACAGCACCGGTTCGCGTGCGTCGATGCCTGTTTCTTCCCGCAATTCACGCAGGGCCGTCTCTTGCGGCGTTTCACCCGGCTCGGCGCGGCCACCCGGAAACGCGTACATGTCGGCCGAAGGCGGATTGGCGCGTCGCACCAGCAGGTAACGGCCATCGCGTTCGAGAATGACGGAGGAGGCGAGTTCGGGCTGTTTCGGCATGATGGAATCAATTTCGATCGGTATCGTTGACCCATCCTACGTGAAGTGCCACATCCATGTCATGTGCGGACGTTTTGCGCTGACGGCGACGCCGGAAGAATTGATCGAGCTGTTCGGCCTGCTGGAAAGCGATGATTTTCCGGCCCGCTTCAATATTGCACCCACGCAGCCGATCATCGTCGTCATGGCTGCAGATGGCGGCGGGCCGGGCAGCAACCTGCCTGAGCGCCGGGCGCTTCTTGTCCGCTGGGGTTTTACGCCCGGCTGGGTCAAGGACCCCAGGGATTTTCCGCTTCTGATCAACGCCCGCGCCGAGACGGCGATCGAGAAGGCATCGTTTCGCGCCGCGATGCGCCACCGTCGCGTGCTGGTTCCGGCATCGGGCTTCTATGAATGGCATCGCCCCGCAAAGGGCAGCGGCGAGGCCTCGCAGGCCTATTGGATTCGCCCGCGAAAGGGCGGCATCGTCGCCTTTGCCGGCCTGATGGAGACATGGTCTTCCGCCGACGGTTCAGAGGTCGACACGGCTGCGGTGCTGACGACCAGCGCCAATCCGGCAATTGCGCCCATCCACGATCGCATGCCTGTCGTGATTCATCCGGAAGATTTCGCCCGCTGGCTGGACTGCAAGACGCAGGAGCCGCGCGACGTCCTCGATCTCATGACGCCTGCGCCGGAAGATTATTTCGAGGCGATCCCCGTTTCCGACAAGGTCAACAAGGTCGCAAACGCCGGGCCGGATATTCAGGAAGCGGTTGTTCCGCTACTGGTGCCCAAGGCGACGGCAAAGAACGACAAGAACGGGGACAAGTCCGACGACGGGCAAATGTCCCTGTTCTGATGCCCGTCAGTTCTCAGGCCGGCTGCTTCTTCAGCTTGACCGCGGGCTTTGCCTTTATCTGCAGGGCAGCGGCAAGCACGGCTTTCAGGCCGAGCGGGCGATATTGTTGAACCAGATCGGCGGATGTCTTGGCGATATCGGTGGTCTTGGCGGCCTTCACGTGCATGCACTCCTTGATGCTTATCCTGGGCCGGAAACGCCTCGTTCTCGCTTGCGTAAACGACAACGATGCTCCTCCTCGGCTTCTCCGGAGACAGGAATCAGGGTGCAGGGCCAAGCTGCACCGCGAATCTCCTTCCCGCGTGGCGATCCCAGATAAGCCAAATCATGACAAATCCATGACCATATCAGTGCCTTGATAGTCGGCTGTGCTTGGCAGGCCGCTGACCACTTGACCGACGCCATGCGAAGCGCGATAAGTGAGCCCATGAAAACGGTTACCTGCATTATCTGCCGGAAGATTATTCGCTAGCGCTCCGCTGGCCTGGCCGTTTTCGTCTGCCGAAATCCAAGATGACAAACGCGCGGGCCTCCCGGGCGCCGTATTTCTGACGGTTGCATGCGTATTGGAGATTTGGAATGGGCGGAGTGCCGACACTTAAGCTGTACAACACGCTGACGCGGGAGAAGGTCGATTTCAAGCCGATCGATCCTGACAATGTCCGCATGTATGTCTGCGGCCCGACCGTGTACGACTATGCCCATATCGGCAATGCGCGTCCGGTCATCGTCTTCGATATCCTGTTCCGGCTGCTGCGTCATGTCTTTGGCGAGCAGAAGGTGACCTATGTCCGCAACATCACCGATGTCGACGACAAGATCAACGCGCGGGCGTTGCGCGACTATCCCGGCCTGCCCTTGAACGAGGCGATCCGGCATGTGACCGAGAAGACCGAGACGCAGTTCCTCGAAGATGCCAAGTCGCTCGGTTGCCTCGATCCTGACGTGCAGCCGCGTGCGACCGATAACATTCCGCAGATGATCGACATCATCGACAAGCTGATCGCCAAGGGTCATGCCTACAAGGCCGGCGGCGAAGTGCTGTTCGACACCAAGTCGATGCCGGACTACGGCCAGCTTTCCAAGCGCAATCTCGACGAGCAGCAGGCCGGCGCCCGCGTTGCCGTCGAAGTCCACAAAAAGCATCCGGGCGACTTTGTGCTGTGGAAACTCTCGGCCGACCACGAGCCGGGCTGGGAGAGCCCATGGGGCAGGGGCCGTCCCGGCTGGCACATCGAGTGCTCGGCCATGAGCGGACGCTACCTCGGCGAGATCTTCGACATCCACGGCGGCGGGCTCGACCTCATCTTCCCGCACCATGAAAACGAGATCGCCCAGTCGCGCTGCGCCCACGGCACGGATGTGATGGCGAATGTCTGGATGCACAACGGCTTCCTGCAGGTCGAAGGCCGCAAGATGTCGAAGTCCGAAGGCAACTTCGTTACCATTTATGAGTTGCTGCACACCGAAAAATTCGGCGGCCGCAAATGGCCGGGCGACGTGCTGCGCCTTGCCATGCTGATGACCCACTACCGCGAGCCGATCGATTTTTCGATCAAGCGGCTGGAAGAAGCCGAGCACTTGCTGTCGAAATGGCCGGTGCCGGGTGACGTCCAGGGCGAGGTCGACCCGGCTATCGTCGCGGCGCTGTCGGACGACTTGAACACGGTGGCGGCGGTTCAGGCGCTCCATGCTCTGGCGCAGAAGGCTGCCGGCGACCCTGCACTCAGAGGTAGCTTTGCCGCAAGTGCGTCGCTGCTCGGCATCGTGCCGCAGGCCGTCGAACTCGACGAGGCCGTCGTTCACGAGGTTGATGGCCGTGTGCGTGCACGCCTGGAACTGTTGAAAGCAAAGGATTTCGCTGCGGCCGACAGGATCCGCGACGATCTGCTGGCTCAGGGCATTCAGCTCAAGGATGGCAAGGACCCGGCGACCGGCGAACGCGTGACGACGTGGGATGTGAAGCGATGAAAATCGTTTGCCAATCCGTGCTGTCGTGGTCGGTCGACCGATGTCAGGCAGGGAACGGCGCTCGCAGTTTGGTGGCGTGAGGCAAGGGGCATGAAGGAGGAGTTCGGGCAATGATCGATCATACCGGCATTTCGGTTGCGGACTTCGACAAGGCGAAGGCCTTCTATGACAAGACGTTCGCCCCGCTTGGAGCATCCTTCCTGATGATGGTGCCATCAGAGCATACCGGCGGCGTCAAGGTTGGCGGCTACGGTCGCGAGCGGCCAGTCTTCTGGCTGCATGAGGCCGCGGCCGGTCCCGGCCGGCACTATGCCTTCACTGCACGCAGCCGCAGCGAGGTCGATGCTTTCCATGAAGCGGCGCTCTCCGCCGGCGGCCGCGACAACGGCAAGCCGGGACTGCGGCCGCACTATCACCCGGACTATTACGCCGCCTTTGTCTTCGATCTTGATGGCAACAACATCGAAGCGGTCTGCCATGCGCCGGCTTGAGGAGACGCGGCGATGAGCCTCGACAACCGACCACACTATGCCGGCGGCTGCCAATGCGGTGCCGTGCGCTTTCGCGTCGAGGGCGTTCTTGGCGACGCGTCCGTCTGTCATTGCCGCATGTGCCAGAAGGCGAGCGGGAACTTCTATCTGCCGCTGGTGTCGGTGCGCGGCGCAACCGTGACCTGGACCCGCGGCGAGCGCAAGCGCTTCCAGTCGTCCAACTTCGGCTGGCGTGGATTTTGCGGCGATTGCGGCACGCCGCTGACCTACGAGGCGCCCGACGGCATGGCACTGGCGATTGCCGCCTTCGACGAGCCGCAGGGGATCGTGCCGACCATCCAGTGGGGCGTCGAGGGCAAGCTGCCCTATGTCGACGACGTTCCGGAGCTTCCAGGCGAGGAGACGCTGGCCGATGCCGAGGCAGCTTCATTCCTTGCCGATCTCGTTTCCTACCAGCATCCCGATCATGACACCGAAACCTGGCCCCCGGAGGACAAGAAATGACGGAGACTGTTCGAACAGGCGGGTGCCAATGCGGTGCTGTCCGCTTCCGCATCCGCGGTCAGCTCGGCCGTCCGTCGATCTGCCATTGCCGCATGTGCCAGAAGCAGTTCGGCTCCTTCTTTTCCGCGCTGGTGACGGCGCCGAAGGACGGCGTCGAATGGACCCGCGACGCCCCGAGCTATTTCCAGTCCTCGGTCAATATCGATCGCGGCTTCTGCGCGAAATGCGGCACGCCGATGATCTATCGCCATCCCGGCGGCATGGAGATCGCCATCGGCACCTTCGACGATCGCAGCGATCTGGCGCCGCAGATCCAGGTCAACTACGCCTCGCGGCTTCCCTGGGTCGAGACCATCTTCGATCAGCCAGCGCTGACAGATCCGGATTTCTACAGCAGGCAGGAGAGTATCATCTCCTTCCAGCACCCCGATCACGAGACCGAGCAATGGCATGAGCCCGGAGTGTTCAAATGACGATTTCGCGCATCTTTACCGGCGGCTGCCAGTGCGGAGCGGTCCGCTACCGCGCCGAAGGCGTGCTGGCGGATGCGCATATCTGCCATTGTCGCATGTGCCAGAAGGCGGCCGGCAATTATTTCATGCCGCTCGCCAATATCGCCCGCGACAATTTCGACATTACCCGCGGCCAGCCCTCGTGGTTCCGCTCCTCGCACCTGGTGCGCCGCGGCTTCTGCCACGATTGCGGAACGCCGCTGTTCTATGACATGCCGGATGAGGACTTCCTCAACATCGTGCTTGGTTCGCTCGACGATCCCGACGACCTGCCGCCAATTTATCAGTCGGGGGTGGAATCGCGGATGGTGTGGTTCTCGCGGCTTGCGAAACTTCCCGAAAGGCAGAGCGACGATGGCAGCGAGCTTTCCGCCACCCGGCATCTGCTCGTGCTCGAAACAAACCGCCAGCATCCCGATTACGATACGGTGCACTGGCCACCGATGAAAGACTGATGATGACTGCTGACTTGCGTACGCTCTATCCTGAAATCGAACCCTATGCGTCGGGCCATCTCGACGTCGGCGACGGTCACTCGGTCTATTGGGAACGGGTGGGGACGCCAGGCGCCAAGCCGGCCGTCTTCCTGCACGGCGGGCCCGGAGGCACGATCTCGCCCAACCATCGCCGGCTGTTCGATCCCAGCCTCTACGACGTGACGCTGTTCGACCAGCGCGGTTGCGGCAAGTCGACGCCGCATGCGGAGATCGAAGCCAATACCACCTGGCACCTCGTCGCCGATATCGAGCGTCTGCGTGAAATGGCGGGCGCGGAAAAATGGCTGGTGTTCGGCGGCTCCTGGGGATCGACGCTGGCGCTCGCCTATGCGGAGAAACACCCCGAGCGCGTCACCGAACTGGTGCTGCGCGGCATCTATACACTCACCAAGGCGGAACTCGACTGGTACTATCAGTTCGGCGTCTCGGAAATGTTTCCGGACAAGTGGGAGCGCTTCATTGCGCCCGTTCCCGAAAACGAGCGCCACGAGATGATGCATGCCTATCACCGGCGGCTGACCAGCGACGACAGGGCGACGCGGCTTGCGGCGGCCAAGAGCTGGAGCATCTGGGAAGGCGAGACGATTACGCTGCTGCCCGAACTGTCGACCAGCGGCCGCTTCGAAGAAGACGAGTTCGCCGATGCCTTCGCCCGCATCGAGAACCACTTCTTCGTCAATGCCGGCTGGATGGAGGATGGCCAGCTGCTGCGCGACGCCCATCGCCTGCATGGCATTCCCGGCGTCATCGTCCAGGGACGCTACGACATGCCATGCCCCGCCAAGTACGCCTGGCAATTGCACAAGGCGTGGCCGGAGGCGGAGTTCTACCTGATCGAGGGGGCAGGGCACGCCTATTCCGAGCCCGGTATCCTCGACCGGCTGATCCGCGCCACAGACAAGTTTGCAGGCAAGACCGAGTAACGACTGAGCATTATTGGAAACGAGCCATGACCAGGGAACGCATCTACCTCTTCGACACGACGCTACGGGACGGGCAGCAGACGCCCGGCATCGACTTTTCCGTCGAGGACAAGATCGCGATTACCACGCTGCTCGACGACTTCGGCATGGACTATGTCGAAGGCGGTTATCCAGGAGCAAACCCGACCGACACCGAGTTCTTCAAGCGCCGTCGCACGAAGAAGGCGTCCTTCGTCGCCTTCGGCATGACCAAGCGCGCCGGCGTTTCCGCCTCGAACGATCCGGGCCTTGCCGCCCTGCTCGAGGCAAAGAGCGACGCGATCTGTCTCGTCGCCAAAAGCTGGGATTACCACGTGGCCGTAGCGCTCGGCTGTTCCAACGCGGAGAACCTCGACAATATCAGCCAGTCCGTCGCAGCCGTCGTCGGTGCCGGCCGCGAAGCGATGGTCGATTGCGAGCATTTCTTCGATGGCTACAAGGCGAACCGCTCATATGCGCTTGCCTGCGCCAAGGCAGCCTTCGAAGCGGGTGCGCGCTGGATCGTGCTTTGCGACACCAATGGCGGCACGCAGCCGCATGAGGTGCGCGAGATCGTCTCGGCTGTCATCGCCGCCGGCGTGCCCGGCGCAAATCTCGGCATCCACGCCCACAACGATACCGGCCAGGCGATCGCGAATTCGCTCGCGGCGGTGGAGGCCGGTGTTCGCCAGATCCAGGGGACGCTGAATGGTATCGGCGAGCGCTGTGGCAACGCCAATCTGGTGACGCTCATCCCCACTTTGGCGCTGAAGGAGATCTATTCGAGCCGATTCGAAACGGCGATCGATGCCGACCGCCTGTTGGAGTTGACCAAGCTCTCGCATGCCTTCGACGAGCTGTTGAACCGCTCACCGGATATGCAGGCGCCCTATGTCGGCGCTTCGGCGTTCGCCACCAAGGCCGGCATTCACGCCTCGGCGCTCCTGAAGGATCCGCGCACCTATGAGCATATTGCTCCCGAAAGCGTCGGAAATCTCCGCAAGGTCATGGTGTCGGATCAGGGCGGCAAGGCGAACTTCATCAACGCCTTGAAGCGCCGCGGCATCGTCGTCGGCAAGGACGATCCCAAGCTCGACAAGCTGATCGCGATCGTCAAGGAGCGCGAGGCGACGGGCTATGCCTACGAAGGCGCCGATGCGAGCTTTGCGCTGCTGGCAAGCCGCATCCTCGGAACGGTGCCGGATTTCTTCCACGTCGAAAGCTTCCGGGTGATGGTCGAGCGCCGCTTCGACGCCAACGGCCAGCTGAAGACCGTCTCGGAGGCAGTCGTCCGGGTCGTCGTCGATGGCGAGACGATGATGTCGGTTGCCGAGGGGCACGGCCCGGTCAACGCGCTCGACTTGGCGCTGCGCAAGGATCTCGGCAAGTACCAGTCCGAGATCGATGACCTGGAGCTTGCGGACTACAAGGTCCGTATCCTCAACGGCGGGACCGAGGCGATCACCCGCGTTCTGATCGAATCGACCGATGGCACGGGCGCGCGCTGGTGGACGGTTGGGGTCTCCGACAACATCATCGACGCCTCGTTCCAGGCGCTGATGGACAGTATCATTTTCAAGCTCCTGAAGAACCGCGACCATGTCGGGTTGATCGCCGCGGAGTAACGCGTCGCACCGCACAGAACGGGCAGGGCGCGCCCATGATGGGTGCTCCTGCCCAAAGTATGAGCAAAATTCACCATCCGTTCACGGAAATGAATTGGTGCATTGAGGGGCATTGGAGTACGACGCCCTACGGAAGGGTTTGTCAGCCTGCAAGGCTGCGTCTTCATTGCGACCGGAGCGGGCGCGTCGCCACGACAGCCTCCGGCGAATACATCAGGAAAAACATCATGGCCGAGCCGAACGCGAAAGTACCCGCAGAAAACACCGATTCCGCCCAAGGCTTCGCCTTTGCGCTGACGGCATATCTGCTCTGGGGCTTCCTGCCTTTCTTCATGAAGGCGATCGCCCATATCCCTGCGCCGGAAGTCGTGGCGCACCGTATCGTCTGGTCGGTTCCGCTCGCAGGTCTCGTGCTCGTCTGGCTCGGGCGCACGGAAGACGTCAAGGTTGCGCTTCGCTCGCCGCGGATGCTGCGCATGGCGGCTCTGACGGCCGTACTCATCACCATCAATTGGGGCATCTATGTCTGGGCGATCGGCGCGGGCCGGGCGATCGAGACTGCGCTCGGTTATTACATCAATCCGCTGTTTTCGATTTTCCTCGGTGCGCTGCTTCTGAAGGAAAAGCCGAGCCCGGCGCAGATGGTGGCGATCGCGCTGGCGGCAGCCGCCGTTGCCGTGCTTGCGTTCGATGCCGGCGGTCTGCCCTGGGTGTCGATCGGGCTCTGCCTCTCCTGGGGCTTCTACGCCTTCTTCCGCAAGACGCTGCCGATCGGGCCGAACCAGGGCTTCTTCCTAGAAGTGCTGCTGCTCAGCATTCCTGCAATCGGTTACATCATCTGGCTCGAGACCACCGGCCAGGGGCACTTCGGCGACACAGGCATGACTGACGTGCTGTGGCTGATGTCGTGCGGCGTTGTCACCGCCATTCCGCTGATGATCTATGCCAACGGCGCCAAGCTGCTGCGGCTGTCGACCATCGGCATCATGCAGTACATCGCGCCGACGATGATCTTCCTGATCGCCGTCTTCGTCTTCCACGAGCCCTTCGGCACGGCAAAGCTGATCGCCTTCGGCCTGATCTGGGCGGCGCTGGTGATTTACTCCGGTGCCATGCTGGCACAGAGCCGCGCCCGTCGGGCCGAACAGGTCAGCCCGGCGGAGTAACAAATCCGACCCAATGAAAAAGGCGCGCCCGGGCAGACGCGCCTTTTTTGATTCTGCGACGAAATGAGTCCGCGCCTAGAGCCGCGAAATGATCTCGGCTTCGCCCTCGCGACCGTTTGCACCGCCAGCGGCCGCAAGGATCGCCGGCACGATATCCTCGGCCTTTTCGACGACGAGCGGCTGGACGAGATGGGCGGTGTGCACGAAGCCTTCGTCGCGCATGTGCTGCAACAGATCCAGCATCGGCTTCCAGAAGCCGTTCATGTTGCCGAAGACCATCGGTTTGCGGTGCCGCCCGAGCTGCGCCCAGGTCATGATCTCGACGATCTCTTCCAGCGTGCCGATCCCACCCGGCAGAGCGACGAAGGCGTCGGCTCGCTCGAACATGGTGTGCTTGCGCTCGTGCATGTCGGCGGTCACGATCAGCTCGTTGAGCTGGCCGAGCGAATGGCGGGTTGCTTCCTTGTCCATCAGGAATTCGGGGATGATGCCCGTGACCTCGCCGCCATTGGAAAGCACGCCGCTTGCGACTGCTCCCATGATGCCGCGGGTGCCGCCGCCATAGACCAGCCTGAGGCCGTGGTCGGCGATCGAGCGGCCGAGCGCGCGGCCGGCTTCCATGTAAATTGGGTCGCGTCCCGGCTGCGAGCCGCAGTAGACGCAGATGGATCGAATCGTGCTTGTTTCAGTGTTCATCCGGTCAAAAAACATTGCAGCGCAGCAAGGGTCAAGAAAAATGAGGGGAAAGCCGGGTTCGCGGCACTTGCAGAAGGGGCGGCTTCTTGTCTGCTACACTAGGAAACGCTAGCAATTTCAGGGATCGATTGAAGAAATTGGGCGGGTTGCTCGCAGTTGCGCTATAATGATTGCGCAAGCCCCGCGCCTTAGGCCGATGAGAGGGCATGCGCGGGGCACCGCTCCGCTCCTGTGGAGAGTGGCATGATCAAGAATAAGGCCGGCTGGGTGGCCCTTACTGTCCTTGCGGCAGCGACAGCGTTGATGGTTTTTGTAGTTCAACCGAATTTGCGTGGCGGCAAGGAAGCGTCAGCCGATGGCACGGCAAACGCCCCGGCCCAAACCGGTGAGACGGCATCTTCGACCGGCGGGCCTCAGCCCACGCCGGCTGCAAGCGCCGAGACTGCCGCGAAGCCCGATGACGCCAGCAAGGTGGCGGAGCCGCAACCGGTCGCAAGCGCTGTGGACGCGAAGCCGCCGGTCGAGGATGCATCCATTCCCGGTTTCGACGTTCTGCGCGTCGAACCCGACGGATCGACCGTTGTTGCCGGCCATGCCGCACCGGGCGCCAAGCTCGAGATTCTCAACGGTACCACCGTCGTCGGAACGGCTGACGTCGGCGTGACCGGCGATTTCGCCGCTGTCTTCGATACGCCGCTTCCGGCCGGTGACTATCAACTGACCCTGCGCGCCGTCGGTGAAGACGGCGTCGCCAGGAATTCGCAAGAGGTCGCAACGGTTTCCGTCCCGAAGGATGCCACCGGCCAACTGCTTGCTATGGTCTCCAAGCCGGGCGAGGCCAGCCGCCTGCTCACCACGCCCGACGCTCTTGGGAGTGCCACGCAGACGACCGACACGCCCGCCTCGCAGCCGGCTGCCGCGACGTCTGCCGACGTGGCGTCGGCAACACCGCAGGCGACGAGCGATGCTACGGCCAACACGGCAAAGCCGAACGGGGCTACGGGGCTGCAGGTGACCGCCGTCGAGATCGAGGGTGCGAAGATGTTCGTCGCAGGCAGCGCAAAGCCCGGTGCCCTGGTTCGCATCTATGCTGATGACAAGCTGCTCGGTGAAATGAAGGCCGACGACAAGGGCCACTTTGTCGTCGACGGCGAGATCGAGCTTTCGGTTGGCAGCCACATCATCCGTGCCGACATGCTGAGCGAAGACGCAAGCAAGGTTGTCATGCGCGCATCCGTACCGTTCGACCGGCCGGCAGGTGCCCAAGTCGCAGCCGTTGCCGGTCCGGTTTCGGCCGCCGCAACGGCCGGCCTCGACGGCTTGCGTGCGGAAGCCGGCAAGGCGCTTGCGCTGTTGAAGGGGCTGTTCGCCGACGGCAAGGTGCCGACGGGCGAGCAACTCGCGGCAGCACGTTCTGCAAGCGAATTTTCCCTGAAGTCGCTGGCTGATTTCAGGCTCACTGACAATTCCGATCAGGCGCTGAGTGATGAGGTCGCCCGGACGGCGAAGGCTGCAGCCGACGCGCTGGCGGTGCTGAAGGATGCTCCGCAGGATGCCTCGAGCGTCGCTGCGGCGCTTGGCAAGGTCGAGGCATCGGTCGGCGCCATCCTCGCCGAGCGCGGCAGCGCCACGCCGGCGGTGACTGCCGCGGCTGAGCCGGTCGTGTCGGGCGAGGTCGCCGAGGCTTCCGGTGCGGCGAAGGTCAAGGGGGCCGGTAGCGCGATCGCCAATGACGTCGCCGCTGCACAGCCTTCTATGGCTTCCACCGAAAGCCCGACCCAGCCGGAAACGGTGGAGCAGGCGCCGCTGAAGGAAAGCAAGAGTTCGGTCATCATCCGCCGTGGTGATACGCTCTGGCAGATCTCACGGCGCGTCTACGGTGCGGGCGTTCGCTACACCACGATTTACCTCGCCAACCAGGCCCAGATCGAAAACCCCGACCGGATCCGTCCGGGTCAGGTCTTCGGCGTTCCGGACCAGGCACTTTCCGACGAAGAATCGCGGGAAATTCACAAGAAGCATATGAAACAATAGCAATAGACCGTTCGTCGGCGCCCGTTGCATTGCGGTGGCGCCGACGGAGACCTATCTGTCGAACAGGGCGGCGTCTTCAACGAGACGCCGCTTTTCATTGGATGGCGACGAAGTGGCCCGATATCCTTTTCCAAGGTTCAGGGCTCTAAGCCATAATTACGCAGCCATGATGGTCAGACCGTCCGTCAGCGTGTGCGAAGAGTGAAAGCGGATCAAGACGTGGCACCTGCGAACCAGACGAAGACGATTTCCGCCGATACGAGCAACCCGTTTCGGACCATCGTCAACCTGTGGCCCTATATGTGGCCTTCGGATCGAGCCGATCTGAAGCTGCGGGTCGTCTGGGCGACGATCATTCTGGTGATTGCCAAGGTCGTGCTGATCCTCGTTCCCTATTTCTTCAAATGGGCGACGGATGCGCTGAACAACAAGCCGGACGCGCTGGGCTTTCTGCCGCAGTTCCTCGGCGGCGCGGTCATGCTGGTGCTTGCCTACAACCTTGCGCGCCTGTTGCAGGCGGGGCTCAACCAGCTGCGTGACGCGCTGTTTGCCAGCGTCGGCCAGCATGCGGTTCGCCAGCTCGCTTACAAGACCTTCGTGCATATGCACCAGCTGTCGTTGCGCTTTCACCTGGAACGCCGCACCGGCGGCCTGTCCCGGGTGATCGAGCGCGGCACCAAGGGCATCGAAACGATCGTTCGCTTCACCATTCTGAACAGCGTTCCGACGCTGATCGAATTCCTGCTGACCGCGGTGATCTTCTGGTGGGGCTACGGTTTCAGCTACCTGCTGGTCACGGCCATCACCGTCTGTCTCTACATCTGGTTCACGGTCAAGGCGAGCGACTGGCGCATCGCCATCCGTCGCTCCATGAACGACAGCGACACCGACGCCAATACCAAGGCCATCGACTCGCTACTGAACTTCGAGACCGTCAAGTATTTCGGCAACGAAGAGATGGAAGCCAAGCGCTTCGACAGATCCATGGAACGCTATGAGAAGGCGGCGACCCAGGTCTGGACCTCGCTCGGCTGGCTCAACTTCGGCCAGGCGATGATCTTTGGTGCGGGCACCGCCGTCATGATGATCATGTCCGCGCTTGCCGTGCAGCGCGGCGAACAGACCCTAGGCGACTTCGTCTTCATCAACGCCATGCTGATCCAGCTGGCCATTCCGCTCAATTTCATCGGTTTCGTCTATCGCGAGATCCGTCAGGGCCTGACCGACATTGAACACATGTTCGATCTGCTCGACGTGGAAGCCGAAGTGGTTGACCGCCCGGATGCGCGCCAGCTTGCCATTGCCAGCGGCGCAATCGCCTTCAAGGACGTGCACTTCGCCTATGATCCAAAGCGGCCGATCCTCAAGGGCATCAGCTTCGAGGTTCCGGCCGGCAAGACCGTTGCCGTCGTCGGCCCTTCGGGCGCCGGAAAATCGACGCTTTCGCGGCTTCTCTATCGCTTCTACGACGTGCAGCAGGGCACGATCACCATCGACGGGCAGGACGTGCGCGATGTGACACAGAAGAGCCTGCGCGCGGTCATCGGCATGGTGCCGCAGGATACGGTCCTGTTCAACGACACCATCGCCTACAATATTCGTTACGGGCGTGTGTCGGCGAGTGAGGAAGAGGTGGTGGCTGCGGCGGAGGCGGCACAGATCGCTAACTTCATCCAATCGCTTCCCGAAGGCTTCCAGGCGATGGTCGGCGAGCGTGGACTGAAGCTTTCCGGCGGCGAAAAGCAGCGTGTTGCCATTGCCCGTACGATCCTGAAGGCGCCGCCGATCCTTATTCTCGATGAAGCAACCTCTGCGCTGGACACCCGCACAGAACAGGAAATCCAGTCGGCGCTCGATGTCGTATCCCGCAACCGGACGACGCTGGTCATCGCTCATCGGCTTTCGACGGTGATCAATGCCGACGAGATCATCGTGCTGAAGGATGGCGTCATTGCCGAGCGGGGCACGCACGGGGAACTGATCGATCGCAGCGGACTTTATGCTTCCATGTGGAGCCGCCAGCGTGAGGCGACCCAGGCGGAAGAGCAATTGAAGCGTGTACGCGAGAGTGATGATCTGGGCATCGTCACGCGTGGCGAGCCGGCGCTATGACGGCATGCGCATTGGCTGATCACGACGCGTATTGTCGCTGTCGGGCGGGCGACGTTGCCGCGGGCGGCATTTCGCGCTAGGTCACGTTCCACAGCAAATCTGGAGTAGAGTTCATGAGCTTGGTCAATACGGTGCGCAACACGCTGGTCCCGGTGCACAAGGAAGGCTATCGCTTCATCGCGATCTTCTTCGTCGTGTCGCTGGTGCTGGGCTTCCTGTGGGAGCCGTTGATGTGGATCGGCTTTCTGCTCACCGCCTGGTGCGCCTACTTCTTCCGTGATCCCGAGCGCATGACGCCGATCGACGACGATCTGGTGATCAGCCCGGCTGACGGCCGCGTTTCGTCGATCGCCATGGTGACGCCGCCGGAAGAGCTGGGTCTCGGTTCCGAGCCGATGCTGCGCATTTCGGTGTTCATGAACGTTTTCAATTGCCACGTGAACCGGGCGCCGATGACCGGCACCATCCGCCGCATCGCCTACCGCGCCGGCAAGTTCGTCAACGCCGAGCTTGACAAGGCCAGCCACGAGAACGAGCGCAATGGCCTCGTCATCCAGACAAAGCACGGCGAAATCGGCGTCGTACAGATTGCCGGTCTCGTTGCCCGCCGCATCATGTGCTGGAAGTATGAAAACGCATCGCTCGACGCCGGCGAGCGCTTCGGCCTCATCCGCTTCGGCTCGCGCCTTGACGTCTTCCTGCCGGAGGGTGTCGAACCACGCGTCAGCCTTGGCCAGACCGCGATTGCCGGTGAAACCGTGCTTGCCGAATTCGGTTCGGCCAAGGGCCCGGTCATCAGCCGTCGCGCATAAGGAGCCCCTATGGAAGGTCCTCAACAGGAAAACCCAGCCGAACCGCCGCAAGTGGCGGGTGACGCCAACGGTTCCAATGACACCGGTCGCGGACCGCGACTGCGCGAAATACCGCTGCGCCTGATGATCCCGAACATGATCACCGTGCTCGCGATCTGCGCGGGTCTCTCCGGCATCCGGCTCGCCTTTGAGAACCGCATCGAGCTCGCCGTTGCCATGGTGCTGCTTGCGGCCTTTCTCGACGGCATCGACGGCCGCGTCGCCCGCCTGTTGAAGGCGACGTCGAATTTCGGCGGCCAGATGGATTCGCTTGCCGATATCATCAACTTCGGCGTAGCGCCGGCGCTGGTTCTCTACGTCTTCATCCTCGATCAGGCTCGTTCGATCGGCTGGATTGCGGCGTTGGTCTACGCGATCGCCTGCGGTCTGCGGCTGGCGCGATTTAATGTGATGGCCGAGCGCCAGTCCAAGGCGGCGTGGCAATCGGAGTATTTCGTCGGCGTGCCTGCGCCGGCCGGCGCCATGCTGGTGCTGTTGCCGGTCTATCTCGGCCTGCTGGGCCTGGCGCCTGAGCGCACCATGGCGCTGATTGCGTCCGGCTACACCGTACTGATCGCCTTCCTGCTCGTCAGCCGTCTGCCGGTCTGGTCGGGCAAGTCGGAAAGCCGCGTGCGCCGCGATCTGGTGCTGCCGGTCATTCTCGTCGTCGTGTTCTATGTCGCGACACTGATGACCTACACATGGGAGACGATGGCGGTGACCGCTCTCGGTTATCTGATCACGCTTCCGTTCGGCGCGCGCTCCTGGCAGCGCAAGTACGGCGGCGACTGGCCTGCCCATCCTGCCCATGGCGGCGACGGCCTGCCGGGCGACAAGGTCGACTGAAGCTGACTGTCAGCGCAAAAACAAAGGCCACCGTGGAAACACGGTGGCCTTTCTGGTTTTGGCGATGTGGTGATCGTTACTCCGGCAGGCGGTAGTCGGCGATCTTGTTTTCGCGAACGATGTAGAGCTTGCCGGTCTCGGTCTGGTCCGGGCCGAGCAGCGGCAGGAGCTTGGCTGCGACTTCGGAGGGATGCGGCACGGTTTCCGGGTCCTCTCCAGGCATCGCCTGGGCGCGCATGGCGGTGCGGGTAGCGCCCGGATCAACGCAGAGGATGCGCAGCGGCAGACGCTGCGTCTCGCCGGCCCAGGTCCGCGCGAGCGCCTCGACGGCGGCCTTGGAGGCGGAGTAGGGGCCCCAGAACGGCTTGCACTTGTGGGCGGCGCTTGAAGAAAGGATAAGCGCACGTCCGGCATCGGACTTGATCAGCAACGGTTCGAGCGTGCGGATCAGCCGCCAGGTCGCGTTGACGTTGATGTTCATGACCTTCTCGAACACCTTGGCCTCGACATGGCCGATCGGCGAGATGGTGCCGAGCACACCGGCATTGGCGACCATGATGTCGAGCTTGCCCCAGCGCTCGTTGATGGCGCCGCCGAGCTTGTCGATTGCGGCCATGTCGGCAAGGTCGAAGGGAACGAGGGTCGCCGAGCCGCCAACCGCCTTGATCGCGTCATCAAGCTCTTCGAGGCCGCCAACGGTGCGGGCGCAGGCGACGACATGGGCGCCAGCCTTGGCGAGTTCGAGGGCCGTGAAATAGCCGATACCGCGCGATGCGCCGGTGACGACGGCGACCCGGTCTTTCAAATTGATCGTCATTTTATTGTCTGATTATCCGTTGCTGGCGAGAACCGAGAGTTTGCGGACATTGCTGGCGCCTTCCTGGTCGAGAAGGCGGGTCGGATAGTCCCCGGTGAAATAGTGATCGGTGAACTGCGGCGACTTGGGATCGCGCTTGATACCGCCGACGGCTTCGTAGAGGCCGTCAATCGACAGGAACTCGAGAGAGTCAGCACCGATGAAGCGGCACATGGAGGCGAGGTCCGCATGCTGGTTGGCGAGCAGCTTGTCGCGATCCGGCGTGTCGATGCCATAGAAATCCGGGTGGAAGATCATCGGGCTGGCGACGCGCACATGCACTTCGCGGGCACCGGCATCGCGGATCATCTGAACGATCTTGACCGAGGTCGTCCCGCGCACGATCGAATCGTCGACGAGCACGACACGCTTGCCCTCGATCATCGCACGGTTGGCCGAGTGCTTCAGCTTGACGCCGAAGGCGCGGATCTGCTGGGTCGGCTCGATGAAGGTGCGGCCGACATAATGGTTGCGGATGATGCCAAGCTCGAAGGGAATGCCGCTCTGCTGCGCGTAGCCGATCGCAGCGGGCGTGCCGCCATCGGGAACCGGCACGACGACATCGGCTTCAACCGGCGCTTCCTTTGCGAGATTCTGCCCCATGTTCTTGCGTGCGACATAGACGTTGCGGCCGCCGACGACGGAATCCGGACGGGCGAAGTAAACGTATTCGAACAGGCAGAGCCGCTCCGGCTGCGGGGCAACCGGCTTGCGGGCATCGATCGAGATCGATCCGTCGGCCTGGATCTCGCAGATGATGATTTCGCCATTCTCGACGTCGCGCACGAACTTGGCGCCGATGATGTCGAGTGCGCAGGTCTCCGAGCAGAAGATCGGCTTGCCATCAAGTTCGCCCATGACGAGCGGACGGATGCCGTGCGGGTCGCGGGCGGCAATCAGCTTGGTTCGGGTCAGCGCCAGCATCGAGTAGCCGCCTTCGACCTGCGCGATCGCATCGGCGAAGCGGTCGGTGGTCGAAGCGTGCTTTGAGCGGGCGATGAGGTGAAGGACCACTTCGGTATCCGACGTCGACTGACAGATGGCGCCGTCCGAGATGATCTGGCGGCGCAGCGTCAGGCCGTTGGTGAAGTTGCCGTTATGGGCGATCGCAATGCCGCCTTCATGCAATTCGGCAAACAGCGGCTGGACGTTGCGCAGCGCCACTTCGCCTGTCGTCGAGTAGCGCGTATGGCCGATGGACATGAAGCCCGGTAGCTTTGCGAGGGTCGCGGGGTCTGTGTAGTGATCACCGACCAGGCCCATGCGCTTTTCGGTGCAGAACTGCTTGCCGTCGAAGGTGACGATACCGGCGGCCTCCTGGCCGCGATGCTGGAGCGCGTGCAGGCCGAGCGCCGTCAGCGCCGCGGCATCCGGATGCCCCAGGATGCCGAACACACCGCACTCTTCGTGCAGGGTATCGCCATCGATTTCGTCATGGATTTCCTTGGATCTCAGATCGGTCATCACAGTCGCCTTTGCTCCGTGCCGGTGCGCATATCGTGATCAGGCCCGCCGTCTTCAAGCGATATTAGCTGAAAACGGACACAAGCGTTATTCCCAAAAGGACAAAGCCCGCGCAGCGGGCTTTGTCGGCAGTTTTTCCATGTCTCAGCCGTTGGTGGCCGGGGCGTCGTCAACCGGCGCCTGGTCGGGCGAACCCGACGGTGCCTGTCCGGGCGTGCCGGCCGGGGTCTCGCCTTCGCCTTCACCAGTCGTGTCCTTGCCGCGCAGGCGGTCGAGGATGGTGGCGTCGGCTTCCTCGGGCAGGAGCGCGATCAGCTTGTTGCCGAGATTGTCGAGCAGCGGCTTGGACTTCGCCTGTGTAACCCAACCCGGCTGCTGCTGCGGAGCGACCAGCCAGTTGAAGAACAGCATGGCGACAACCACGAGCAGGATGCCGCGTGCGGCCCCGAAGAGAAAGCCGAGCGTGCGGTCGAGCGCGCCTATGCGGCTGTCGATGATGAAATCGGCAATCCGCATGGTGATGAAGGAAATGATGATGAGCGCGACCAGGAAGATCACCGCCGCCGAGCCGATCAGCGCGACCGTATCGCTGCTGGTGTATTGCTTGGCATAGGGCAAGAGGTGCGGGTAGAGGAAGTAGGCCGCTGCCGCAGCGCCCACCCAGCTTGCAACCGACAGGACCTCGCGCGAGAAGCCTCGTACCATGGCCAGGATTGCTGAAAACAGCGCGACGCCGAGAACGATACCGTCGAGAATTGTAATGGGCATTTTGTCCTTACTCCGAACCCGGTTCGTCCGGGTCTCCTCAAGCCTATCCGCCGTCGGCCCTGCCTGATATCCAGGGCATTGTTGTGAGCCTGCTCAGAAGCCGCCTCGTGGAGCCGCTTGCAGCACCCGCACCTTCAATCTGCGTCCTCTGCCGGCCTCAGCGCGTTTCGCGATCCCGCGATGCGCGCCACCAGATCCGGCAGGCTTTCCAGCTCGCTCCACCGGCCATTGCCATTTTTCGGCAATTCGGTCGAGGCAGCAGGCAGAACAGCCTGCGAGAAACCGAGTTTCTCGGCTTCCTTGAGGCGTTGAGCGGTATGCGCAACCGGCCGGATGGCGCCCGACAAGCTGACTTCGCCGAAATAGACGCAATCAGCCGGAAGGGCAAGCCCGGCAAGCGACGAAACCAGTGCGGAAGCCACGGCCAGGTCGGCGGCAGGCTCGGAAATCCGGTAGCCGCCGGCGATGTTGAGGTAGACGTCGTGCTGGCCGAGCCTCACGCCGCAATGGGCTTCGAGTACGGCAAGGATCATGGAAAGGCGAGCCGAGTCCCAGCCGACGATGGCGCGGCGCGGCGTGCCGAGCGAGGTCGGCGCCACCAGCGCCTGCACTTCGACCAGGATCGGCCGCGTGCCCTCCATTCCGGCAAAGACGGCAGCACCGGGCGATTTCTCGTTGCGCTCGCCGAGGAACAATTCCGATGGGTTGGCGACCTCGCGCAGCCCCTTGTCCGACATCTCGAAGACGCCGATCTCGTCGGTGGGTCCAAAGCGGTTCTTCACTGTTCTGAGGATGCGGTAGTGATGGCCGCGATCACCTTCGAAATAGAGCACCGCATCGACCATGTGCTCGACGACGCGGGGGCCGGCGATCTGGCCTTCCTTGGTGACGTGGCCGACGAGCACGACGGCGGTGCCCGTCTGCTTGGCAAAACGGATCATCGCCTGCACGCCGGTGCGCACCTGGGTGACCGTGCCGGGGGCCGAATCGACGATGTCGCTCCAGAGCGTCTGGATCGAGTCGATGATGACGAGATCGGGGCGCTTGCCCTCGGCAAGCGTTGCCAGAATGTCTTCGACATTGGTTTCGGCCGCGAGCAGCACATCGCTGTCGGCGGCACCCAGCCGCTGGGCGCGCAGGCGCACCTGGGCGACGGCCTCTTCCCCGGAGACGTAGATGACGCGGTGCTTCTGGCGGGCAAGGGCGGCTGCCGCCTGCATCAGCACCGTCGATTTGCCGATGCCGGGATCGCCACCGATGAGCAAAGCGGAGCCGCGAACGAAGCCGCCGCCGGTCGCGCGATCAAGCTCGGATATGCCGGTCTGGATGCGCGGGGCGTCCTCGATTTCGCCGGATAGCGTGGTGAGTGCGACGGGGCGCCCCTTTTTCGGCGCACGCGAAGGGCCTCCGCCGATACCTGCGGTCGGGTCGTCTTCGATGATCGTGTTCCATTCGCCGCAGCCCTCGCACTTGCCGGCCCAGCGGGTATGGATAGTGCCGCAGTTCTGGCAGACGAATTGGGTGCGGGCTTTCGCCATCGGATGTAACTTTCACAGTGCGGAAACTTCAGCGCATCGCCAACGGCGATGCGGCCGGTGATCAGAGAATCACTTTTGCCTCCACATAATGCCGCGAAACGCGGAACAAAAGGTGATTTTCGGCGACGGACTGTAAAGTATCCGTGTGAAGGTCGCCTCAGACGGCGCCGACGTAGTGACGTTCGTAGCGGTGGCCGAGGCTCGTCAGCATCTCGTAGCCGATCGTGCCGCCGGCGCGCGCCACATCGTCCACGGCGATATGCCGGCCGAAAAGCTCGATATAGTCGCCCGCCCGAACAGCGTTTTCCGGAAGGTCGGTCACGTCGAAGAGGCTGAGGTCCATCGTCACCCGGCCGACATGCGGCACCTTCTGGCCGTGCAGGAAGCCGAAGGCGCCCGAAGGCGTTGCTTGCCTGAGTGTCACGCCACCGCCTGAGACAGACCGGTGGTAGCCGTCGGCATAACCGACAGCAACTGTCGCGATGCGACTGTCGCGATTGAAACGGGCGGACGCGCCGTAACTTGCGTGACCACCGGAGGCGACAGTGCGCACCTGAAGGATCCGGGCTTCGGCCGTCACCACCGGCTTCATCGGATTGGCAACGTCATTGACCGCTTCGCCGCCATAGACGGCAATGCCCGGGCGCGTCAGGTCGAAGTGATAGTCGCTGCCCAGAAACACGCCACCGGAGTTGGCAAGGCTCGCGTCGACGCCCTCGAATGCGGCCGTGGCTTCGCGGAAACGGTTGAGCTGGTAACCGTTGAGCGGGTTGTCCGGGTCGTCGGCGCAGGCGAGATGGCTCATGATCAGGACGGGCGAAAAGCTGGCAGGGCGCGCCGGATCGTTGGCAAGAGCAACGGCCTCCTCGACCGACAACCCCAGCCGGTTCATGCCGGTATCGACATGCAGCACGCAAGGATGGTCGCCGCGCTCGGACAGCGCTGCCATGAAAACGGCCAGTTGCTCCTCGGAATTGATCACCGGCACCAGATCGTTGTCGAAGAACATCGGCTCGTTGCCGGGCCACATGCCGGCCAGGATGTAGATCCGGGCTTCGGGCAACAGGGGTCGCAGGTCGGCGCCTTCCTCCGCATTGGCGACGAAGAAATCGCGGGCGCCGGCGGCGTAAAGCGCAGGCGCGGCCCCCTCGATGCCAAGGCCGTAGGCATCGGCCTTCAGCACCGCGGCGGCGCGTGCCTTGCCCGAGCGGGCATTCATCGAACGCCAGTTGTCTGCCAATGCGTTGAGGTCGATCGTGAGCCGGTTGGAGGCGGAGAGAAATTCTGAACTGAGCATGCCTGACACTCTGCGTGGACGATCAAAGAGCAATACAGTCAACCATCCTCGCCCGCAAATGCCGTCCTGCGGCATGGCGGCATTCGGTCGGGAGGTAGTAGCGAAGAGCACTTTTGTGCAAGACGGTTGCCGTTGCGGACGCTAGGATTGCCCCATGCACACGATTTCGCAGGAACAAGCTCTTGATACCATGCCGCTGGAGGGCGCGGAGCGGACCCGCTTCTGGCGGGACCCCAGGTTCGATGGCATGGAATGTCTGACCGCGACCTTCATCACGCACGAGTTTGCGCCGCACGCGCACGACACATTCAGTATCGGCGCGATCGAAGCTGGATCGCAAATCAGCAAGATCAGGGGTGAAAGATCGCAAGCGGGCCCAGGCGATTTCTACCTCATCAATCCAGACGAGATCCACGACGGTCACCCAGGCGGGAGTGGCTACCGCTACCGTATGGTCTATCCAAGCACCGACCTGTTGGTGAACATCCTGGAAGACGTCACCGGGCGTGCGTTCCAGGGAACGCCGTCCTTTTCAAAGCGTATGCTGCGCGACCCTGATTTAGCCCAATCATTCTACCACGCGCACAAGGCCCTTGAGCATGCGACCGGCGCCCTCGAAGCCGAGGAACGCATGTTCGGCGTGCTTGCCACGATGTTCGAGCGGCACGGCAGTTCGATCATCGCGCCGGTCGACACGAAGGAACAGTCTGCGGTTCAGCAGGCCCGCGACTATCTGACCGAGAACTACGCTGAAGATATCGGCCTGGAGGAGCTGGCGAGGGTCGCCGGCCTCAGTCGCGCGCATCTGATCCGGGCTTTCCGGCGGCAGTTTCACATCACGCCGCATGCCTTCCTCACCGACAAGCGCGTGCGGGCGGCAAAGACGCTGCTGCGGCACGGCTGGTCGGCGGTCGATACCGCCTATCAATGCGGCTTTGCCGATCAGGCGCACTTTACCCGGCACTTCAAGGCACGAACCGGCGTGACGCCTGGCGCCTTTCGCGCCGGTTGATCACTTTCGTTCAATACGGCCCGCTCGGCCGAACCTAAATGTCCTCCATTCGTCATCGATCGGGAGACAAGAGCATTGAGCGATACGGGATTCCTTCCAGACTTTAGAGCCGGGGCCATGGCGATGGCGCCGCTGATCGTGGCTGTCATGCCGATCGGGCTGGTGTTCGGCGCGGTTGCCGCTGGCAAGGGGCTTTCGGGCGCTGAAGTGACGTTGATGAGCGCGCTGGTTTTTGCCGGCGGCTCGCAATTCGTGGCGATGGATATCTGGACGCATCCGGCCTCCTGGGCAGCGCTCGCGTTTTCGGCCCTGCTCGTCAATGTCAGACACGTGCTGATGAGCGCGTCGCTCGGCGGAAAGCTGCAAGGGTTCTCGGGCCCGGCGAAATACGCCTCGATGCTTCTGCTCGCAGACGAGATCTGGGCGATGGCGGAGATGCGGGCGAAAGAGGGCAAGCTCACGCCCGCGTGGTTTGCAGGACTGGCGGTGCCCTTTTATCTCGTGTGGGTGTCGACCAGTCTTGCTGGCGCCTTGCTCGGCGCTTTCCTCGGCGATCCCAAAGTGACAGGGCTCGACTTCGCTTTTCCGGCAGTTTTTATCGTGCTGGTCATGGGCTTCTGGAAAGGCCGGGAGACCGGAGCGGTGCTGGCAGCCAGTGCGGCTGCCGCAGTGCTGACGCATCAGCTTCTGCCTGGGGTCTGGTACATCGCCGCCGGTGCCGCCGCCGGGGTCGCGGTCGCGCTTCTTGCAGGCCGTCGTCAGGAGGCGCTCGCATGACTGTCGATCCGAACATGCTTCTTGCCATCGTCGCGATGGCGATCGCCACTGTCGCCACCCGCATCGGCGGGCTGGTGCTCATTCGGTTCGTAACGATCGGCGAGACACAGAGGCGCGCGCTTGAGGCCATCCCGCCGGCGGTGTTGATGGCGGTGATCGCGCCGACGGCGCTGGTCACAGGTCCGGCGGAAACGATCGCGACGGTGGTAACTGCACTTGTTGCCGTGCGCCTGCCGTTGCTCGCCGCGGTCGCGGCCGGCGTCGTCACCGTGGCGATCCTTAGAATGGCTTTGGGGGCGTAAGGACGCCCCCAAGTTTTCTCAGTGTTCTTCGTACTGGGTGAACGACGGATCGGCCAGATCGGTAAAGCGGGTGAATTCCGACTGGAAGGCGAGCTTGACCGTACCGGTCGGTCCGTGACGCTGCTTTGCGATGATCACGTCGGCCGTGCCCTTCACCTGCTCCATCTTCATCTTCCACTCGTCGTACTTCGGGTCGAACTCGTCGCGGGGCTCGAGGTTCTTGACGTAGTACTCCTCACGGAACACGAAGAGCACGACGTCGGCGTCCTGCTCGATCGAGCCCGATTCACGCAGGTCGGAGAGCTGGGGGCGCTTGTCTTCGCGGCTTTCCACCTGACGGGAGAGCTGTGACAGCGCGATGATCGGTACGTTCAGCTCCTTGCCGAGCGCCTTCAGGCCGGTGGTGATCTGCGTAATTTCCTGCACGCGGTTGTCGCTCGACTTGCCCGAGCCGGTCATGAGCTGGATATAGTCGACCACCAGGCAATCGAGGCCGCGCTGGCGCTTCAGGCGGCGGGCGCGGGCGGAGAGCTGGGCAATAGAGATACCACCGGTCTGGTCGATGAACAGCGGCACTTTCTGCATCATCTGCGAGCAGGCGACGAGCTTTTCGAAATCGGCTTCGGAGATGTCGCCGCGGCGGATCTTGGAGGACGAGACTTCGGTCTGCTCGGAAATGATACGGGTGGCCAGCTGTTCGGACGACATTTCGAGCGAGTAGAAGCCGACGACGCCGCCGTTCTTCGCCTTGAACGAGCCGTCCGCCTGGACCTCCGGATCGTAGGCGGCAGCGATGTTGTAGGCGATGTTGGTTGCAAGCGAAGTCTTGCCCATGCCGGGGCGTCCTGCGAGCACGATCAAGTCCGAGCGCTGCAGACCGCCCATGCGGGCGTCGAGCGACAGGATGCCGGTGGAAATGCCCGACAGGCTGCCGTCACGCTCGAAGGCCTGGCCGGCCATGTCGATCGCGAGCGCCACCGCGTCGTTGAAGGATTGAAAGCCGCCGTCGTAGCGGCCGGTTTCGGCAAGTTCGAACAGCCGCCGTTCCGCATCCTCGATCTGGCCTTGCGGCGGCATGTCGAGCGGCGCGTCGAAGGCGATGTTGACCATGTCCTCGCCGATGGTGATCAGCGATCGGCGCAGCGCCAAGTCGTAGATGGCGCGACCATAGTCTTCCGCATTGATGATCGAGACGGCGCCGGCGGCAAGGCGCGCTAGATACTGCGCGACCGTCAGGTCGCCGACCTTGTCGTCGGCCTTCAGGAAGGTCTTGATCGTCACCGGGTTGGCGGTCTTGCCCATGCGGATGATGTCGCCGGCAACTTCGTAGATGCGGCGATGCAGCGGTTCGAACAGGTGAACCGGCTTCAGGAAATCCGAGACACGGTAGAACGCATCATTGTTGACGAGGATCGCGCCGAGCAGCGCCTGTTCGGCTTCAAGGTTGTTCGGCGCCTCGCGATAATGCTGGTCCGACTGGTCCTTGCCGATAGGGGCTAGCTTTCGCGCTGCGTCGTTCATGGTGGTTCGTCTCTGCCTTTTCTGGTGTGCACCCGGTTTGATATCTGCGACTCTGCGGGTCAAGTGCATGAGGGACACAGTCGCTGGCCATGTGTTGCAACCCGTTGCCTATGCCCGTTGTTCGACTGATCCACAGGCTGACGTCGCAAAAGCACAAAAAATAAAGTTCGCATGAAAAACGACGTTGACGCTGCGAATCGCTGCGACCCGCGATTGCGCCAATTCTATCGCTGTTTGCCGCTGCGCTCAAAACGGCATCTTGAAAAAAGCCGCAGGATGGATTAGATAGCAGCAATATAATTAGCATGCTACTAATATGGAAAAGTTACTATGTATCAACCGACCGTGAATCGCGAATTGTTCGACGCCCTGGCGATGGTCAATCGCAAGCTGCGGGCGGTATTCGATGCCCGCGTCAAGGAGCGTGGTCTGACGTTGCCACGGGCGAGGGCGCTGTTTGCGCTGACGAAGAAGGATGGCTTGAACCAGCGGGAGCTCGCCGACGAGCTCGACATCGAGACGCCAACGATCGTACGCCTCCTGGATGGCATGGAAAAACAGGGCTTTATCGAGCGCCGGGTCGAGGCGACGGACCGCCGGGCCAAGCAGGTCCACATGACCGAGCTTGGGCGCACGATCGCCGACGAGATCCTGCGGCTTGCCGATGAAATCCGGGCAGAGGTGCTGCTGGGTGTCGACGCCGACGAGGTCGCTGCCGCGCTGAAGGTGGTCCGCACCATCGCTGACAACGTTCAATCGCTTGCGAAGGAATGATGGGGATGAGTGCCGCCGCAAGCGCTGCAGCCAATGACAACCGGACCGCCATCGTCGAAGGCGATGCGTCGGCGCCCGCAGGCGCAGACGAAGTCTCGCAGCTCCCGGCGCCGAGCGTCGCGACGCCGCCCGCGCCGCAGCCGGTGAGCGTTGCCAGGTCAGCGACCTACGTGGTTTGTTCGGCGCTGCTGTTCCTGACCCAGGGCCTGGGCATGAACCTGGCACTGGCCAATCTCACCCAGCTTCAGGGATCACTTTCGGCGACCTCGATCGAGGCCGCCTGGCTCTCGGCGGCCTACATGGCGCCGAATGTTTCGCTCTCCATCGCGCTGGTCAAGATCCGCGCACAATACGGTCTGCGCCGTTTCGCTGAAATCGGCATCCTCGGTTTCGTGATCGTCTCGTTGATGAACGTTTTCGTTTCCGATCTCCATTCGGCGATCGTTGTTCGCTTCATCAGCGGCATTGCCGCTGCCCCCATGTCGACGCTCGGCTTCCTCTATATGCTGGAGGCCTTCCCGCCGGCGCGCAAGCTGACGGTCGGACTTGCTCTGGCGCTGACATGCACAACGATCTCGGCGCCGATCACCCGGCTGATCTCGCCGACACTGATCGAGTATGGGCAGTGGCATGGGCTGTATACGCTTGAGATGGCGCTGGCGCTGATGGCCCTGCCGATTATTTATCTCATGCCACTGACTCCGGTGCCGCATGCAAAGGTGATCCAGAGAACGGATATCCTCAGCTACCTGCTGGTCGCCATCGGCTTCGGTTGCATTGCCATCGTGCTGACGATGGGCCGGCTCTACTGGTGGTTCGAGGCGCCTTGGCTCGGCGTGCTTCTGGCCGTCGCCATCGTGGCCCTGACGGCGGTGGTGATGATCGAACTCAATCGCGAGTTGCCGCTGATCGACATTCGATGGCTCGCCTCGAAGGAGATCCTGCATTTTACCGCGGTGCTGCTGGTCTTTCGCCTGGTCGCCTCCGAGCAGTCGGCGATTGCGGCAAACTTCTACCAGTTACTTGGATTGCAGTTCGAACAGGTCGCGACGCTTTATTGGGTCATTCTTGGCGCATCGATCGCTGGCGGCATCCTGTGCGCAGCGCTTATGAACCCTGCTCATGCCGAATTCGTGCATATCCTGGCCCTGAGCCTGCTTGCTGCAGGCGCCTATATCGACAGCCAGGCGACAAATCTGACGCGGCCCGAACAGATGTATCTGAGCCAGGCGATGATCGCCGGGGGAACAGCACTTTTTCTGCCGCCGGCCATGTCCAGCGGCTTCAAGGCGGCGCTGATGAAGGGGCCGAGCTACATCCTCAGCTTCATCGTCATCTTTCTCTTCACCCAGAGCATCGGCGGCCTGATCGGCACCGCAGCCTTCGGAAGTTTCGTCACCCTGCGCGAGAAGTTTCACTCCAATGTACTGGCCGAGCAGGTGGTGATGTCGAATCCGCTCATTGCCCAGCGCATCAGCCAATTGGCTGGAGCCTATCGCCGAGTGATCGGCGACAGGACCCTGTTGGACGGCGAGGGCGTTGCGCTGCTCGGACAGCAGGTCACCCGCGAGGCGAACATTCTTGCCTACAACGACGCCTTCCTGCTGGCGTCGATCATCGCGCTTTGCGCGCTGGCCGGCCTGCTGGCGCATATTCTTTACAAGCGGATTGCGGCGGACCTGGCGTCTCCCGCAACCGCGCTCACGTCCTGACGAACAGAGTTGATCACCATGCTGAAATTTTTGCGCTCATCCACGACGATCATCGTTCTGCTTGCCGGCCTCTCGGGCCTGACCCTGGTTCTCTATGCCTGGCGGCTGCCGCCGTTCCACAGCTCCGTGGAGATGACCGAGAACGCCTATGTCAGGGGCTATCTCACGATCATGAGCCCGCAACTGTCCGGCTATGTTGCCGAGGTTCCGGTGCACGACTACGAGGAGGTCAAGGCCGGCCAATTGCTCGTCAAGATCGACGACCGCATCTACGCCCAGAAGCTGGCACAGGCTGAGGCTGCGCTTGCCGCCCAGAAGGCATCGCTTGCCAATTCACGTCAGCAGGAACTGTCGGCCAAGGCGGGTATCGCGGCAAGTGAAGCGCAATTGGACAGTGCGAAAGCGGCGCTTAACAGAGCGGAGGCATCCTGGGGCAGAATCCGGCCGCTGGCGGAAAAGGGCATCTCGACCCGCAGCGATGCAGACCAGTCGAAAGCCGCGTTCGAGCAAGCGATAGCAGCTGTCAATCAGGCGGAGGCCGGCCTGGAGGTGTCACGTCAGGCGCTGGCCACCACGCTCGGTGCCCGCGCCGGTCTGCAGGCCGCCGTTGCCGGCGCCGAGGCCGCCGTCGAACTGGCACGGATCGATCTCGAAAACACCCGGATTGTTGCGCCGCGGGATGGTAAGCTCGGCGAGATCGGCGCACGCCTCGGCCAATACGTCACGCCCGGCTCGCAATTGCTGTTCGTCGTACCGCACGACGTGTGGGTACTGGCGAATTTCAAGGAGACGCAGCTCGATGGCATGAAGGCCGGTCAGCCGGTGACTATTTCCGTCGATGCGCTGCAGAAGAGCATGCTGACCGGGCATATCGAACGCTTCTCGCCGGCCGCCGGCTCCGAGTTCAGCATCATCCGTCCTGACAATGCCACCGGCAATTTCACCAAGGTCGCCCAGCGCGTTGGTGTGCGGATCGCGCTCGATCCTGGCCAGCCGCTTGCCGATCTGCTGTCGCCCGGCCTTTCCGTCGTCGTGCGCGTCGACAAGAACGCCGCCCCCGTGGCCGAGCTTGCCCATAGCTGAAGCCTAGACGGCGCAAAAGAAAAAGCGCGGATCCTGGAATCCGCGCTCTCTCAATCAGAATTGCCAGTAAGGCTTATTCTTCTTCGCCGTCGAAGTCGGCTTCCGGGTTGAAGAAGTCTTCCGGCTTCAGCGCGTCTTCGTCAACGCCGTAGATGGCATCGGCCGAGGTCAGGCTTTCGCCCTTTGCCTGGCGCTCAGCTTCTTCAGCCGAACGGGCAACGTTGACTGCAACTGCGATTTCGACTTCCGAATGCAGGTGCAGCGTAACGTTGTGCAGGCCGATCGACTTGATCGGGTGGTTCAGATCGACCTGGTTGCGGCCGATGTTGAAGCCTTCTGCAGCCAGAACGTCGACGATGTCGCGAGCGGCAACCGAACCGTAGAGCTGACCGGTTTCGCCAGCCGAACGCACGATGATGAAGGACTTCCCTTCGAGCTTCTCGGCAACCTTCTGGGCTTCCGACTTGCGCTCGAGGTTACGGGCTTCGAGCGTCGAGCGCTCGGATTCAAAGCGGGTCTTGTTGGCAGCGTTGGCGCGCAGTGCCTTGCCGAGCGGCAGCAGGTAGTTGCGTGCGAAGCCGTCGCGAACCTTTACGGTTTCGCCCATCTGGCCGAGCTTGGCGATACGTTCGAGAAGAATGACTTCCATGATCTTGTCCTTTCAGAGTTCAGGTTTGGTGAGGTCAGTTTTTTCCCACCGGGGTGACCGCGATGGTGCGTCGCGTATCGGTCAGTCCCGTCAGGAGGAAGAAGATTGCCGGGATCGTGAACACGAGCACCGACAGGTATGCGATCCACAGCACGGGAAGCCGCCAGGACTTGCCGCGCGTGCGGAAATGGAAAGACGCGAAACCGGCAAGCAGGAAGCCCGCGCCGAAGGTTCCGCAGACGAGTGCGCCGACTGTCGCAGGCGCTCCGCCCAAAAAGGTCAGGACGAGGCCGCCGAGAAAGATGAAGATCGCGTTGCGGTGCATCCGCAGCGTCGAGGGAATGTCCTCGCGCGGCCGCAACGACTTGCCCGACATCTGCACGATGCGGGTGGCAACGTAATAGGCGGTAAACAGCATCACCACCCAGACGGCGCCCTGGATGAGGGGCAGCGCCAGCGTGAAGATCGACTTGATCTGCGCAATCGCCGCTGCGTCCGGGTTGTAGAGGGGTTCCTGTGCCTTCACCGCCTCGATGACGATGTCGACCATGCGGTCGGACACACCAGAATCGTATCCGACGATGAAGCCGACGATGATCATGCCCGCGGTCACCAGGCCGGCGAGGTGGCTGAGAATGTCGGAAAGCGGATACCAGGCAAGCGCGCCATCCGGGCCGCCGAGCTCCGTCGCCGGGCGCGCAAGATTGGCGAGATGGCTGAGCCAGCCGGCCGGGATCAGCGTTACGACCAGGATCAGCAGCGCGAAATAGGGCGAGATCAGAGCGGCAGCGGTCGCGCCGGCACTGATGATGGCCGTGATTGCGGCTGCATTGCCCCAGCCGAGGCCGGCAATGAGAATGGGGAGCGCCGACGCGGCATAGAGGACGATCGCAAGCGACGACTGCGTGTTCGCGCCCATCGACAGGAGGGCAGCGGTAACACCGGCGAGAGCGCCTGTTAGCAGCGATGTCTTGTTCACGGTATTCACGTTCGCTGTCCTGCTTCGTGCAGTTAGGGGATGGCCAAGGCTCAGCCCCAACATGGGATTTCTGTGTGTTTCCACACGAGGGTTCCGATCCGCGCCCAACGCGGAAGGGAGAGGGCAAGGCGTCACGTAAAGGGAGCGCCTTGCCCGAGAGTCAGTTTCCGTTGAGTCAGGCGACCAACGGAAGGTCAGCCGTTGTTACGAAACGACGTAGGGCAGCAGGCCGAGGAAGCGGGCGCGCTTGATCGCCTGGGCGAGTTCGCGCTGCTTCTTCTGGGAAACGGCCGTGATGCGGGAAGGAACGATCTTGCCGCGCTCGGAAATGTAGCGCTGCAGAAGACGGATGTCCTTGTAGTCGATCCGCGGAGCGTTTGCACCCGAGAAGGGGCAGGTCTTGCGGCGACGGTGGAACGGGCGACGAACCGGAGCGGAAGAAACTTCAGCCATTGTCTTTAATCTCCTAAAGCTTCTTGATTACGCGCGGTCTTCGCGCGGACGACGCGGGCGGTCTTCGCGGTCGCCACGGTCCGGACGCGGACCACGGTCGCCGAAGCCACGCTCCGGACGGTCGCCATCGCGGCGCGGACGGTCGTCGCGGTCGCGCTTCTGCATCATGGCAGACGGACCTTCTTCGTGCTTCTCGACGGCGATCGTCATGTAGCGCAGGACGTCTTCGTTGATGCGCATCTGACGTTCGATTTCGTGAACCGCCGCTGCCGGAGCGTCGATGTCCATAAGAACGTAGTGAGCCTTGCGGTTCTTCTTGATGCGGTAGGTGAGGGACTTGAGGCCCCAGTTCTCTACGCGACCGACCTTGCCGCCGTTTGCTTCGAGAACGCCCTTGTACTGCTCGACGAGACCGTCGACCTGCTGGGGCGTGATGTCCTGGCGGGCCAGGAATACGTGTTCATAAAGAGCCATTGTGGCTTGCCTTTCTTGCGTTAATCAGCCCGGACATCGGCGGCTAAGCCTCAACGACTGTTCTTAGTGGCTGCGGACAGCCGGCAAGAAAGTGTTGTATCGAGACGGTCGAGAGCGGAGACACGGGAGGCCGGAAAGACTTGCAATCCTAACGGCTCCCCTCGAGGAAGCCGGCCCTCCGTTCAGCCACCAGCCAGAAGACCGGGCATTTCGAACAGCGCGCTTATACGCATATTTCAGCGAAAGGCAAGGCTTGGCCGGTCTTTTCGCCGCGCTTTGCCTTTTAGGCCGCTCCCTTGGCCTTCTTCCACGTGCGCAAACGGCGTCGCGCATTGGCATAGGGGGAGGACGTGTTGAACTGGATCATCCGGCCGAGCGGCCATTTCCCATACCACGCCTGACCATAGAGCGCTTGGTCATCGCGCGCCTCGATCAGCGCGACCAATCTATTCTTGCTGGCTGTGAGACGCGACAGGCGTTCGGCGGGCGGAAGCGCCCGGTAGTCGCCATAGAATTTCTGCGCGAGCCGGCCGAGTTCGTTCCACTTGTATCCGGTCTCCGGAAAATCTGTGGGTAGACCTTGCTCGTCCCGTTCGATCCATTTGATCACCAGTTCGCCCCAGCCGGTGAGGTAGGCGACGAGGTCGCCCACACTGATCATCGTGCCCTTGGCGTGGCCGTCGAGCGAAGGCTCGGCGAATCGCTCCGGCGCTATGCCGTCGAGTTCGCGCTTGAGCTTTGCGAACCCCGTCTCGATGGCATCAAGCAGTTCCGCTTTCGTCTGGGGCACGGCCATGGGCAGTTTCGCGCTCAGATCGGCATGGGATAGAGCCGGTGCAGGCGACGAATGCCGTTCATGACGTCCTGCGACAGCGTCATTCCTGCCGCACCGAGATCCGTCTTCAACTGTTCCATCGAGGTTGCGCCGATGATGGCGGATGCCATGAACGGGCGGGAAAGGCAGAAGGCGATCGCCAGCTGCGACGGGTCGATCCCATGTTCGCGGGCAAGAGCCACGTAGCCGGCGACGGCCGGCTCCTGGTGCGGCGTGAAGCGGCCGCCGAGATCGCCGTTGATCGCAAGGCGCGACCCTGTCGGCCTGGCGCCGTCGAGGTACTTGCCAGTCAACAGCCCGGCCGCGAGCGGCGAGTAGGCGAGCAGTCCCACATCCTCGTGATGCGAAAGCTCGGCAAGGTCGAGATCATAGGCGCGATAGAGAAGATTGTATTCGTTCTGGATCGAGGCGACGCGTGGCAGTCCGTTCCGTTCGGCCATGTCGATCAGCTTCATCGTGCCCCAGGCGGTGTCGTTCGACAGGCCGATGGCGCGGACCTTGCCTGCCTTCACCACATCGTCGAGCTTTTCGAGAATCGCCTGGAGATCGGCGGCCACATGGGCCTTGTTCTGCTTGGCTGGCTCATAGGACCAGGCGTTGCGGAAATGGTAGTGGCCGCGGTTCGGCCAATGAATCTGGTAGAGGTCGATGTAATCCGTCTTCAGACGCTTGAGGCTGGCGTCGACCGCCTCGTCGATGCCCTCGGGGGTGATCGGGCCGCCGTTGCGGATATAGGGTCGGCCGGAGCCCGCGACCTTGGTGGCGACAACGACGTCGTCGCGGCGGCCACGTTTTTGCAGCCACGTGCCGATAAAGCGCTCCGTGTCGCCGTAGGTTTCGGAGGACAGCGGCGTCGTCGGGTAGAGTTCGGCTGTGTCGATGAAGTTCACGCCGTTCCCGAAAGCGTAGTCGAGTTGCTCGTGCGCCTCGGCTTCTGAGTTCTGGGAGCCCCAGGTCATTGTGCCCAGGCAGATTTCGGAAACCTTGATGCCGGTCCGGCCAAGCGTGTTGTAACGCATTGCGTGATGGTCCTTGTGGATGGCGGGTCTCGACCCGGCAAGAGGGGTGCCCGCGATAGAAATGGCTGAAGGCCGCAAGCCCAGGGGAGGTTGCGCGGGCAGGGCGGCGATGCGCGGCAAACTTACGCCTTGATTGGCGAAGATCAAGGGCAAAAGGCCGCCTGAAGCCCGCAAAGCCGGGCCTGCGCGCTTGACTCACCGTTCAGGAATGTGAATGGAGAGGAAAACTAGGGAAGGGACAATCCCATGAGTATTGCATTCACGTTCCCGGGCCAGGGCAGCCAGGCTGTCGGCATGGGCAAGGATCTGGCTGACGCGTTTCCGGAAGCAGCGGCAGTCTTTGCCGAGGTCGATGACGCGCTCGGCGAGAAGCTCTCCGAGATCATGTGGAACGGCCCCGAAGAAACACTGACGCTGACGGCCAACGCCCAGCCGGCGCTGATGGCCGTATCGATGGCGGTGATCCGGGTTCTGGAAGCCAAGGGCCTCGATCTGAAGAGCAAGGTCTCGTTCGTGGCTGGTCATTCGCTCGGCGAGTATTCGGCGCTCTGTGCCGCCGGAACCTTCTCGATTGCCGACACGGCGCGCCTTCTGCGCATCCGCGGCAACGCCATGCAGGCGGCCGTGCCCGTCGGCAAGGGCGCGATGGCGGCGATCATCGGGCTTGAGCATGCTGATGTCGATGCGGTCTGCCGCGAAGCTTCCGCACTTGGCTCCTGCCAGATCGCCAACGACAATGGCGGCGGTCAGCTGGTGATATCAGGCGAGAAAGCTGCCGTCGAAAAGGCTGCGGCACTTGCGTCGGAAAAAGGTGCAAAGCGCGCCCTGTTGCTGCCGGTTTCTGCGCCTTTCCATTCGAGCCTGATGGCGCCGGCGGCCGATGCGATGCGCGAGGCGCTTGCCAAGGTCGAAAAGCACAATCCGTCCGTGCCTGTTATCGCCAACGTCCTGGCCGCTCCGGTCGGTGACGCCGAAGAGATCGCACGCCTCCTCGTCGAGCAGGTGACGGGCCAGGTTCGCTGGCGCGAGACGGTTGAGTGGTTCGCGGCCAACAACGTCACCACACTTTATGAAGTGGGTTCCGGCAAGGTGCTCACCGGACTTGCCCGCCGGATCGACAAGTCCGTCACCGGCATTACCGTCAACACGCCTGCCGATATCGACACCGCGCTCTCGGCGCTTCTGGCCTGAGTGCTCCAGTTATAAGGAATCAATCCGATGTTCGATCTTTCCGGCCGTAAGGCTCTTGTAACCGGTGCATCCGGTGGTATCGGCGAAGAAATCGCCCGCATGCTGCACGCCCAGGGCGCAATCGTCGGCCTGCACGGCACGCGCGTCGAAAAACTCGAGGCGCTTGCCAACGAACTCGGCGAGCGCGTCCAGCTGTTCCCGGCCAACCTGTCCGACCGCGCCGAAGTCAAGGCGCTGGGCGAAAAGGCCGAGGCTGAACTGGGCGGCGTCGACATCCTCGTCAACAATGCCGGCATCACCAAGGACGGCCTTTTCGTTCGCATGAGCGACGAGGACTGGGACAATGTGCTGGAGGTCAACCTGACCGCCGTGTTCCGCCTGACACGCGAACTGACCCACCCGATGATGCGCCGCCGCTTCGGCCGCATCGTCAACATCACCTCGATCGTCGGTGTCACCGGCAACCCGGGCCAGGCAAACTACTGTGCCTCGAAGGCCGGCATGATCGGCTTTTCGAAGTCGCTCGCTCAGGAAATCGCGACCCGCAACGTCACGGTCAACTGCGTTGCGCCCGGCTTCATCGAGAGCGCCATGACCGGCAAGCTCAATGACAAGCAGAAGGACGCCATCATGGGAGCGATCCCGATGCGGCGCATGGGAACCGGTGGTGAGATCGCGTCTGCCGTCGTCTACCTCGCTTCGAACGAAGCAGGCTACGTCACCGGCCAGACCATTCACGTCAACGGTGGCATGGCAATGATCTGACGTGGTGTCCGGGGCCCCGCATGCCGTCCACGCCAACCGGCGCGATCCCGGCCCGCAATGCTCCGGTATCTCCCTGCCAAATGCCTGAAATTCAATGTTGAGCAAGCGATTGTCAGGCATTTTCGCACTTTGCGGCAGAGTTAAACCGTGTTAATCGGGCCATGACTGTTAGCAGTCGACCGGCCCCGCCAGGTGTCCGGCAGCCTTGGCTGCCTTGGGTTTGCCGCGGTTCTGGTTGGATGGATTGCCCGTTGGACCGTCTTGGTCTATCAGGCGTATTGAGAGTACCGGTGCCAGAAAGGCGCCCAGAGAAACGAAGGTCGAGGAACTCCGACATGAGCGATATCGCAGAACGCGTAAAGAAAATTGTTATTGATCATCTTGGCGTCGACGCCGAAAAGGTCAGCGAAGGCGCAAGCTTTATCGATGACCTCGGCGCGGACTCGCTCGACACCGTCGAACTGGTCATGGCATTCGAAGAAGAATTCGGCGTCGAAATCCCGGATGATGCCGCGGATTCGATCCTGACTGTCGGCGACGCAGTCAAGTTCATCGAAAAGGCCCAGGCCTAATATTTCACGGCCAAGCCGTAGACGGGCCGCGTTCAGCGGCCCGTACCAGCCCAGGGAAAGTGGGCGGTCCCGTGCTGAGCGCGGGGTTCTCGATCAGCAATGCGGTCCGGCATTTCCCTCTGATCGTTGCTACAAGAACTTAAAATGGATGCACGGATCGGGTTCGTCACACGTGGTCCGATCCGGCTCTGAAATTGAACAGTCAGGGTGGGTCGCGGACTATGAGACGTGTCGTTATCACCGGTACCGGCATGGTATCTCCTTTGGGTTGCGGTACCGAGGCAACTTGGGCGCGCCTGATCGCGGGCGACAACGCTGCGCGCAGGGTCACGGAATTCGAAGTCGAAGATCTGCCCGCGAAAATTGCGTGCCGCCTTCCATTCGGCGACGGCTCGAACAACACCTTCAATGCCGATGACTGGATGGAGCCGAAGGAACAGCGCAAGGTTGATTCCTTCATTGTCTACGCGATGGCCGCTGCCGACATGGCGCTGGCCGACGCGGGCTGGAAACCCGAAAACGACGAAGACCAGATTGCGACCGGCGTCCTGATCGGCTCGGGCATCGGCGGTCTCGAAGGCATTGTCGAAGGTGGCTACACGCTGCGCGACAAGGGCCCTCGGCGCATCTCGCCCTTCTTCATTCCCGGCCGCCTGATCAATCTTGCCTCGGGCCAGGTTTCGATCCGCCACAAGCTGCGCGGCCCTAATCATTCTGTCGTGACCGCCTGCTCGACCGGTGCGCATGCCATCGGCGATGCGATGCGCCTGATCGCGCTCGGCGATGCCGACGTCATGGTGGCCGGTGGTGCCGAATCGCCGATCTGCCGGATTTCGCTGGCCGGTTTTGCCGCCTGCAAGGCGCTGTCGACGCAGCACAATGATGATCCGCAAAGGGCATCGCGTCCCTACGATGTCGATCGTGACGGTTTCGTCATGGGCGAAGGCGCCGGCATCGTGATCCTGGAAGAGCTGGAACATGCCAAGGCGCGCGGCGCGAAGATCTATGCCGAAGTCGTCGGCTACGGCCTCTCCGGCGACGCCTATCACATCACGGCGCCGTCCGAAGATGGCGATGGTGCCTACCGCTGCATGCAGATGGCGCTGAAGCGCGCCGGACTGACGGCGGCCGACGTCGACTACATCAACGCCCACGGCACCTCGACCATGGCCGACACGATCGAGCTGGGTGCAGTCGAGCGGCTCGTCGGCGAACATGCCTCGAAGATTTCCATGTCGTCGACCAAGTCGGCAATCGGTCACCTGCTGGGTGCTGCCGGTGCGGTCGAAGCAATCTTTTCGGCGCTGGCGATCCGCGACAACATCGCGCCGCCGACGCTGAACCTCGACAATCCTTCCGTCGAGACCAAGATCGACCTGGTGCCGCATGTTGCCCGCAAGCGCGAGATCAATGTCGCTCTGTCGAACTCCTTCGGCTTCGGTGGTACAAACGCCTCGCTGGTTCTGCGCCGCTACACCGGCGCCTGATATTGCCGAGGTTATCAACGGGGCGATGTTCGTCACAGCCCCGTTGATCCTGCTTTTGCCGCATTGCTCGCTACAAGCATGTAGCAGGAGGACGTGCCGCCTTTCTGAAGGGATTGGCACTGCCTGACGGCTATGTTCGCGCAAGGCACATCTGACAGTCTGTTGTATCGCTATTGCCGCGCGCATGCTGGCTGTCGTCGAGCGAAAATGCCGTTGACTGGCAGGTGCGCCGAAACCATTTATTCCACTGCCGGCCCAAAGGGCGGGCTGCGGCTCAAACGATTTGATTTATACCTGCCACGGTCCAGGCCGAAATTCGCACCGCGGCAGCTAGAGTGAGGATGCGAATTTCGGGTTCGGGACAATCGTGAGCGACTCAAACGAGAACGGCGCGGCGCAATTCGGCCGCAGTGACACCGGGAACAACGGGCCGATCATTCCGAAATCGGCCAGCGAAGCCTTGCGGCCCGAGAAGGCGCCGCAGCCGCCGAAGCGTTCGCGCAAGGCGCGCAGCCAGGTTGTGATCTTCCTGAATTTCGTCATGACCGTTATTGTTTTCGCCGCACTCGCAGCGGCCGGTGCGGTCTACTACGCCATGCACCAGTACGAGAAGGCAGGCCCATTGGAGGCCAACAAGAACTTCATCGTCAGAAGCGGCGCGGGTATCAGCGAGATCGCCAGCGGTCTCGAACGTGGCAACATCATCACCGATGGCCGCGTCTTCAGGTTCGTCTCGGAGGCTTACCTCGACAACGACACGCTCAAGGCCGGCGAATATGAGATCAAGGCCGGGTCTTCAATGCAGGAGATCATGCAGCTGCTGAAATCCGGCAAGTCCATTCTCTATTCCGTGTCGCTGCCGGAAGGTCTGACCGTCAAGCAGATGTTCAGCCGGTTGTCCGCTGACGAAGTCCTCGTCGGCGATCTGCCGAAGGAACTGCCTGTCGAGGGCTCGTTGAAGCCGGACACCTACAAATTTACCCGCGGCACCAAGCGTGTGGAAATCGTCCAGCAGATGGCGGCCGCCCAGAAGGCATTGGTCGACCAGATCTGGGAGAAGCGCGATCCGAACCTTCCGGTCTCGACCGTCGAAGAGTTCGTTACGCTTGCCTCGATCGTGGAAAAGGAAACCGGCCGCGCCGACGAACGTCCGCGTGTTGCCTCCGTCTTCATCAACCGGCTGGACAAGGGCATGCGCCTGCAATCCGATCCGACCATCATCTACGGAATTTTCGGCGGCGACGGGAAACCGGCGGACCGGCCGATCCTGAAGTCGGATCTCGACAAGGATACGCCTTACAACACCTACATCATCAAGGGTCTGCCGCCGACGCCGATCGCCAACCCGGGTCGCGCGGCGCTTGAGGCCGTTGCCAATCCGTCGCGCACACCGGAGCTCTACTTCGTTGCCGACGGCACGGGCGGCCACGTTTTTGCCGTCACGTTGGACGAACACAACGCCAATGTTCGCCGCTGGCGCAAGGTAGAGGCCGAGAAGGCAGCCGAAGCGGCAAAGGCCGCGCAGGACGCGGGGACGGCGGCGCAGCCCCAGTAGCAACAGCCTTGCATTGTGGACGGATTTATCACGGCGCGGATATCCCTTGCGGGATACCGCGCCGTCGCCTTATTGCTTCTCCAGAAAATGCAACGGAGGTGAGGATGCCGCTCCAATCGATGACCGGCTTTGCCCGGAGAGAAGGCAGCAGCGGCCGCCATCGCTGGGCTTGGGAATTGCGCTCCGTCAACGGTAAGGGCCTTGATGTCAGGCTACGCTTGCCGCAGGGGCTTGAGCGGTTCGAGCCGGGTGTACGCCGGCTTGCTGCGGAATTCTTTTCCCGAGGCAATCTGCAGGTCAGCCTGTCCGTCAGCGGAGCGGAGAACGTTGTTGAAGCGGTGGTGAACCAGGCGGCGCTGACGGCTGTCCTAGGTCTGCGTGAGCAACTCGGCGACCTCGTCGACCCCGCGCCGCTCAAGTTCGACACGCTGCTGGCGATCCGGGGCATCGTCGATTTCCGTGAGCCCGAGGAGAGCGAAGCGCAACGTGCCGCCCTCGACGACGATATCATGACGGGGCTCAAGCTTGCTCTGAGCGATCTGCGCGATATGCGCGAGGAAGAGGGCGGTGCGCTCTGTCAGATCCTGCTGGGGCAGGTCGATACCATCGAGACGTTGACGGCAACCGTCGAAGCCGATCCTTCGCGCAGTCCGGCGGCAATAGCCGAAAAGCTGACGCAGCAGGTGGCGCTGGTGGTGGGCAACGGCTCTTCGCTCGATCGCGACCGGCTCTATGCCGAAGTGGCCCTGCTTGCCACCAAGGCCGATCTGAGAGAGGAGCTGGACAGGCTTGGCTCTCATGTTGTCGCTGCCCGCGACCTGCTTTCGAAAGGCGGGCCGGTCGGCCGCAAGCTTGATTTCCTGGCACAGGAATTTAACCGGGAATCGAATACGATCTGTTCCAAGTCGAATGCGGCTGCGGTCTCTGCCGCCGGCATCGAGCTGAAAGTCGTGATCGATCAGTTCCGCGAACAGGTTCAGAATCTGGAGTAACGTATGAAATCGGCGACACCTTCGCCCATCAAGATCGCCCGCCGCGGGCTGATGCTGGTCATTTCCTCACCTTCGGGGGCGGGAAAGTCGACGATCGCGCGCAACCTGCTGGAAGCCGATCCCGAAATGAGCATCTCGGTCAGCGTGACCACGCGTCAGCGTCGTCCAAGCGAAATTGATGGCCGGCACTATCACTTCAAGTCGATCCGCGAGTTCGAAGCAATGCGGGCGACCGACTCGCTGTTGGAATGGGCTGAGGTTCACGGCAATTTCTACGGCACGCCGCGCGATGCCGTCGAAGCGGCGATGGCCGCCGGCCGCGATATGCTCTTCGATATCGACTGGCAAGGCGCCCAGCAGCTTCAGGAGAAGATGGCCGGCGACGTCGTCTCGATCTTCATCCTGCCACCGTCGATGGCGGAGCTGCAGTCGCGGCTGCATCGCCGGGCCGAAGACAGCGAGGAAGTGATCGCCACGCGCCTGGCCAATTCGCGTGCTGAAATCGAACATTGGCGCGAATACGATTACATCGTTCTCAACGACGATCTCGACCGTGCCTTTTCGTCAGTGCGCGCGATCGTCGAGGCGGAACGCCTGCGTCGGGACCGGCGCCCTGGCCTGTTCGAATTCGTTAATGGGCTTCTGACGGAAAATCCGTTCTGAGATCGCAATGACGGCCGGGTAATGCCGGCCGTTCACCCTGGAGCGGGTGCCCCACAAGCGTGCGCGCAAGGCGATGCGCCTGATCATTCTTCACGAAAAATGCTAATGCGGCTTTGCGTCAGGAAGCGCGTGGAAACAAAGAGATAGAGCGTCTTGGTGATTCCGTTTCACCGGAAGCGCTCACGTCCTCCATCCAGCCCCCAAAAAAAGACCCGCTTGTGCGCGAGAGCTTAGAGGCAGTTTGCCAGCCGGCAGAATTCGTCCACGGAAAGGGTTTCCGCGCGCCGCTGCGGGTCTATATCGGCTTTTGCCAAAAGCGTTTCGCCACCGAGTGGCTTCAAGCTCTGCCGGAGCATCTTGCGACGTTGGCCGAAGGCGGCATGGGTGACCTTTTCGAGCGAGGTCACCGCGCACGGGATAGGATTGGCAATCGGCTCCAGATGCACCACTGAAGACGTTACCTTTGGCGGTGGCGTGAAAGCCTGGGGCGGCACGTCGAAGGCCATGCGGGCGTTCGTCCGCCAGCCACACAGGACACCCAGGCGGCCGTAGTGGTCGTCGTCCGCATCAGCGACGATCCGCAAGCCCACCTCGCGCTGAAACATCAGTGTCAGCGATTGCCAGAAGGGGGGCCACGTCTTTGGCAGGAGCCAGTTGACGAGAAGCTGGGTGCCGACATTGTAAGGCAGGTTGGCAATGATCTTGACGGGGCCGCCACCGCTGATCGCCTCGAAATCGATCTTCAGCGCATCGCCTTCGATCACCTCAAGCCGGTCCGGATAGTGATCGGAGATTTCGGCAAGTGCTGGCAGGCAGCGGGAATCCCGCTCGATCGCCACGACTTTCCTAGCACCCAGCGCCAGGATCGCGCGCGTCAGGCCGCCGGGCCCTGGGCCGACTTCGATGACCGTCACATCCTCGAGCGCACCGGCCGTCCGGGCGATCTTCTGGGTGAGATTGAGGTCGAGCAGGAAGTTCTGCCCAAGCGCCTTCTTGGCGTCGAGGCCATGGCGCTGAATTACGTCCCGGAGCGGCGGGAGTCCGTCGAGAGCGGCCATCAGACGATAACTCCTGCGGTATTCTTGGAAAGCTCTGCCGCGAGCGTCAGGGCCGCGACCAGGCTGTCGTCACGGGCGACACCCTTGCCGGCGAGACTGAAAGCGGTACCGTGGTCGGGCGACGTGCGGATGAAGGGAAGGCCAAGCGTGACGTTGACGCTGTCGTCGAAACCAAGTGCCTTGGCCGGGATCAGCGCCTGATCGTGGTACATGCAGATCGCGACGTCGTAAGTCGCGCGCGCCCGGTCGTGAAACATCGTATCGGCGGGCAGCGGCCCGGTGATGTTGATGCCTTCCGCGCGCAACCGCTCGACGACAGGTCGGATGATCGCATCGTCCTCGGTGCCCAGAGCACCGCCTTCACCTGCATGCGGATTGAGCCCGGCGATCGCCAGCTTCGGCTTGTGGATGCCGAAGCGCGTGCGAAGGTCGGTGGCGGTGATTGTGCAGGTCCGGTAGATCAAGTCAGCTGTGAGCTGGGCCGGAACGTCTTTCAGTGGTATGTGGATCGTGACAGGCACGGCCCGAAGCTTGGGGCCGGCCAGCATCATCACCGGCAACAGGGGTTCGCCGGTGGCCCTCTCTGCGAGATCCGCCAGGTACTCGGTATGGCCCGGAAAGCGAAAGCCGGCGACATAGAGCACGGCCTTGGCAATGGGGTTGGTGACCACGGCCGAAGCTTCGCCATTCATGACCAGCCGCACCGCGGTGTCGATGGCACCCGTTACGGCCGGCGCGTTGGCAGAATCGGCCTCGCCAGCGATGACGGGAGCCATGCAGCGGACGGGCAGAACGGGCAGGGCACCATCAAAATGGGCGACTGCGTTCGCGCAATCGGTCTCACGGATCGAGACCTCATGGCCGAGCAAGTCGGCTCTGGCGGCCAGGGCGGCGGGATCGCCGATGAAAACGAACGGCGGGGTTGAGCGTTCGCGGCGACCAAGCCACGCGGTCAGGCTAAGGTCCAACCCGATCCCGGCAGGATCGCCCATGGTCAGGGCGAGGGGCCCGCCGGTCGTATCGCGCATGTTTGCCCGCTGATCTTACTTGTTGACGATCTGCGCCTTCGTGCGCAGTTCCTCGAGATATTTTTCGCTGTTCGGATCTTCGCCGCCGGCCTTCTTCTTGCCGAGGTCCTCGGCGCGGAAGACGATTTCGGCGGCGGTGTCGTCATTGACCTGGCGCTTCTTGCAGATGGCGAGAAACTCGACGCCCTTTTCGGTCACGCGCGTTCCCGTCGTGTTGCCGTCGCCGGCCTTCTCGACAAGCGGCTTCCATTCGTCCGGCAATTGCTGGGCCAGCATGCGGCCGAGATCGCGAATGGAAACGTCGCGATAGTTCGCCGCAAAAACCTTTGCCGTATCGCATCCCGGGAACTGGGCACGCGCTGCGTTGGCTTCCGCTTGACGCTTGCCGGTGATGGCGCCGCGCTTCTTCTCCGGAATGACGAAGATGACCTGCTTGAAATAGTATTCCGTCGTGACGGGCTTGTTGCCGCCACCCTCCATCATCCGCTTGACGAGATCGGCACCCTGCAGCCGGCTTCCGCTACCGAAGCGGAAATTGACGGCGCGCGGCCAGCTCATCTGCACCGCGATGAACTGCTTGAAGTGGTCTGAGCCAACACCGGCCTGGTCGAGAATCTTGCCGAGTTGCTCGGGAGAGAGCTTGTTGCCGGCCGCAAAGCGCGCAAAGGCCGCGTCCACGTCCTGCGTGCTGACCGACTGGCCGATCCGTGCGATTTCTGTGCGCTTCAATACTTCGTCGACGAGTTGCTTCTTGGCTTCTTCTGCACCACCGCCCTGGCGTTGCAGGCGAAGGAAGGCGACGCGCTTGGCAATGTCGCCGGAGGTGATCACGGTGTTGTTGACCGTTACCTTCACCTGGCTCGCAGCCTGCGCGCTGGCGCAAACGGCGATGCTCAGGCTGCCGGCCAAAGCCATTACCGAAAGCGTCCTCAAGATCGACATTTTCCCGCCCATCATCTTTTCCTGTCCTTGGCGCGGTCGAAACGTTGCGCTTCGATCCGCATCCCGGCTCACGCCGTTGTTCTATCTTGTCGGAGGGAATGCATAATACATGCGGCCAAACGATGACAAGACCGTTTGGCTGGCCCGATAGCCGGCAGAGGGGCAATCCTTTGGCGAATGCCCCTCCGGCTAAAGTGTATCAATAGTAGTCCAGCTCTTCGAACTTGGTGTCGCCGACATTGACGTCGCCGAGTGTACGGAAGCTGATGCGGGCACCAATCGACCAGTCGTTCGCAAGCGTACTGTCGGTATCGCGTTCCTGCTTGTAGACGAGCGAGAACAGCGTGTCCTGATCGTCATAGGTGATGCCGAAACCGTTGCGCGATATGACATCGTTGTTGATGTCGTAGGTTATCGCGCCGAAGACCGACCAGTAATCATGGAACCTGTAGGCGGCCGCGGTCTGGATTTCGTCCTGATCGCTCTGCGAGCCATAAAGCGGCTGCGCCTCGATGCGTGTATAGGTCATGGCTGCCTGCCAGGTCAGGCCGAGATAGCCGACGGTGGCATCGGCGCGGCGCAGCGCCAAATCCTCTTCGTCTAGACGTCCGGCAAGATTTGCCATCAGGCCAGACGGCGCATCGATACCGAACATGGCGACGTAGTCGGACCGTTTGCTTTCGAGGCCCGAATTCGCTCCCGCCTTGACCAGGTCGTCCGTTGCGAACGAGTTCAGGCCGCCGAGATGGTAGGATTGACCGACGATGCCGCGCAAGCCGTAGCCGCTGTCGAATGTCCCTGTATAGCGAAGACCGACATTGGCGCGAGTGCCGCCTTCGATGCGGTCGAAGCCCGAGAACTTGTCGCGATCGAACAGGTTGGTCGCGTCGAAGACGAAGCTCTGCGCATCCTCGTTGGGTAGGCCGCCGGCATATTGCTCGTCGGGACGGGCATAGACCTGGGCGATCGGCTCAAGGACGTGGCTGCTATTGTCGCCCACGAACAGGATCGGGTAGCGCGCCTCGAGACCTGCCGTCAGCATGCGCCGCGTTGCGGCATCGCTGTTGTTGTAGTCCCCCGTATAGCCGGCACCGGGGTCCGTCATGTTCAGGCCGAGCGCGTCACCGCGAGCGGCCAGCAACGGCGTCAGGACGATCCCGCCCGGAGCGATGTAGGTGCGCTTCCATTCGAGTTCCGCAGTCAGGCGGTGCGATGTTCCTTCGAGACCACGGTACCGATTGACCACGCCCGGAATGGAATCGAGGTCTAGCCGGTTGCGCTTTATGTTGGTGAGGTTCACCGTTCCCGAAAGTTCGCCGCCCAGTACTGGCTGAGGTGCCTTGTAGGAATAGTCCAGAACCTGTGCTGCCGGCTGCTGGTTTTCGGCGACGCTGTTTGCGTCCGCGTCCTGAATGTCGAAATAGAAGGCGCGCAGGTCGAAATAGTTCCGCTTGCCAAGGCCGGTCAGGTAGGCTTGGTTGACGTAGGTCGTTCCGTCGAACGTCGACAGTTCATAGGTCTTGGCGAAGTTGTTGTCGGACTGAACGAGGACGTTCCAGCCGAAAGTCCAGCGCGGATTGATCTCGAAATCGCCCTTGGAGGCGATCATGCCGCGATTGGTTTCGAGCGCATCGACCGTGCCGGGCGTAAACCGGCTCCTGTCGAGCTGGCTGATGCCGGCAACGCTCAGGGTGTGAAGGCCGTTGTGGAATCTCTGGCGGAACTCGCCTTCCAGCAGGAAGCCCTGCCGACTAAGGCCGGTCAATGTGGCAGTCGCGTCCATGTGGGGCGATATCGCCCAATAATAGGGAACGCCGACGCCGGCGCCGAGCTTCTGCGTGTAGCGGAACTTTGGAAACAGGAAGCCGCTCTTGCGCTTCACCGTGTGGTCCGGAAGCTCCATCACCGGAATATAGGCGATCGGCTTGCCAAATAGCTCGAACCGGGCATTTTCCAGCCTGATCGTCCGCGTGCGCCCGTTCTGGACGACGCGTTGCGCCTTGATGTGCCACAGCGAACGATGATCGGGCTTCGTCGTGCACGGTGTGCACGCCGTGTAGACGGCCTCGTTGAGGATGAATTCTTCGCCGTTCCGGCGCTCGCCGCTGGTCGCAGCAAGCCGCGTCAGATCTGTCGTCTCGATGCGCATGGCATCGACGAAACCGTTGCCGAAGTCGTCGGTCACATCCATCTTTTCGGCGTAGACGACATTGCCGCCCGGCTCGATCAGCTGGATTTCACCGGTGGCATGAATGCGGCCCGACTTCTGGTCGTATTCGACCTGCCGGGCCACCATCTTGTAACCGCCGTAGTCGATCTGCACGTTGCCGCGCACGATCACTTTCTCGGCGTCCTTGTTGTAGACAAGCTCATTGGCGGACAGAAGCAGCTTGGCATCTTCCGGCATGTTCGGGCGCAACGAATCAAGGCGCTCCGAAGTCTGCTGCGCGAGCGCGGGCGCACTCATTCCCATGGCAAGTGTCTGCAGCGCCACGCCTGCGAACAGGGCAGCGTTGATCAGCTTTGTACGTTTGCGGTTGCCTGCCGCCACTAGCCGTCCTCCTGGTTTAAAAGAATCGTCGAGCCCAGCGCCATCGCTACAACAACTGGCAACCAGGCTGCAACGAAAGGAGGCACAATACCGCTGCTCCCGAATGCTTTGACAAGCACGGTGACGACATAAAGCACGAAGCCCGATAGGATTCCACCGAGAATTACCGAGCGGGATTGGTTGAACCGGCTAAATTTCAGCGACACGCACGCGGCAATCAGCGTCATGGCGACAAGCAGCAGCGGCAAGGACAAAAGCGAGTGGAATTGGGTTTCCATGCCGTTGGTCGAAAAGCCGAAGGAGCGAGCCACTTCGATCTTTCGAGGGAGGTCGAAAAACTGAATGGAATCAGCCTTTGCAAGCCTTTCCTGAACAAACTCGGGCTTCAGATTGGTGCGCAGCTGTGCCGTTTGCAGACGACGAGGCAGCTGTCCGCTGCGTGTTTCCGCTACATCGTTAAGAAGCCAGTAACCATCTTCGAGTTTCGCCGAGGCGGCATCCTGTCTCAGAATGATCGAACCCTGTGGATCGAAGTGGATGACGGTGACGTTGATAAGGGTCGTGCCGCCGTCTTGAACCGAGCGGGCGCCAATGATCGTATCGGTGCCCTGGTAGATCTGTCTGAGCCACGGGATCGAGCCGGCATCCGAGGTCCGCGACGAACCAAGGGCGGCAAGCATGGCCTCTTCCTTCTTGGCTCCCCAGGCTGCCAGCGGGTTGAGTGCGAGCACGGCGAGCACGCCGAACAGGAAGGCGCCAAGGACCAACGGACGCAGGAACTGCCATACCGAAATGCCCGCAGCCCGGGTGACGACGAGTTCGTAACGCCTGTTGAGCGAGATCAGGGCGGCCATCGCAGAGAAAAGCGCGACGAAGGGAACGGTCTGCTGCAGGATGGTCGGGATCCGGAAGGCGCTGATCAGCAACGCGGCCGTTATCGAATAATGCGGCAGGTTTGACAGGCGGCTCGCCTGTTCGCTGAAGTCGATGATGAAGACCAGCGAAAAGATGCCAACCAGAAACCAGAAGGTTGTGACTGCGTAACGGGTGAGGAAGTAGCGACCGAGCGTGGTGAAGATCACGATGCGTTGCTCCCGTCGGAGGCCGGTCGCACGAGGCGAAGGCGCACCATCAGCTCGGACAGCTTTTCCTGCCAGGTCATGGGAATGTCGAGGCGACGGTTGCTGGCGAGCTGATGAATGGCAAGCGCGCCAGTGGCAAGGGGAACGACATACATCAGCGGAACGAACCAGACCGAATCTTCGGCACTGTTGCCCGCATAGAAAGTCATCCAGCGAATTACCAGGGCGGAGCCGAGGGCGCTGACCATCGGGTGGACGCGCGCCTCGCGGTGCGAGCGGGCATCGCTGCAGAAGACAAGCGCGACCAGGCCGAACAGCAGCGGGAACGTCCATTCCGTCAGGCGGCGGTGCAGCTCGGCGGTGAAGGCAAGCGGGTTACCCTGATAGACGGGATCGTTGGGGTCCGGGTTGAAAAGATTGGGAAGGTCGCGATCCTTGGCGCGAATCGTCGCTTCGCGCGTCGTCTTCGTCATGTCGGCGAGATCGAAGGCGTAGGAATCGAACTTGATGATCGACACGCCGCCGTCGGGCAGCTTTCGCTGAACTTCGCCGTCCTTCATCACGAGCGCCGAGCTCTTCTCGTCCACGGCACCTTCGCGCGCATAATAGACGAGTTCGAAAGCCGGGTTGCGCGAATCGGCGACGAAGATCCCTTCGAGAACGCCACCGCCGCGTCGGCCGCCAACTTGCACATAGAGACCGTCGGTAATCTTGCGGAAGGCATTCTCCTGGACGACCGAGGACAGCAGGTCCGCATTGGCCGTTGCCAGCATCTTGCGCACGGCGACGCGCGAATAGGGCTCGACAAAATTGTCGACCACGAAAGAGAGGACGCTCAGGCCGGCGGCGAGAAGGATGATCGGACGGATGATCGTCATGCGCGAGCTTCCGGCGGCATTCAGCACCGTCAACTCCGAATCGGTGTTCATCGTCGTCAGCGTCTGAGTAACGCCGATGACGAGCGCGAACGGCAGGATGATTGGCACCACCGACGGCAGGATGAGCGTTGCCAGCTTGAGGAAGGCAAAGACGGACTGCCCGCTATCGGTCACCAGATTGACGTTGGTCAGGGCCTGCGTCGTCCACACGATGCCGAGCAACGGCAAAAGTGTCGCGAGGAACATGGTCAGGGCACGCCGGAAAATGTAGCGTTCGATCAGCTTCATGTCCGTTTCCGGTCCAAATTCCTGCTCATGTTTCCGTGCCGCGCCGCCGCATCGAAACGCTTGTTTCTACCGCCGCCATCAGCGGGAACCGTGTTTCCGTCTCGCGTCCGCCATTGCTCGAATTGTAAAGCAACTGGGATAATTTAAGGCGAAGAACCTCGGTTAACCGCATGTAAACATCTGCGGGCATCTTGCCAAGCCGTTGAAAAGCGAGAAGGGTGCCGACCACAGCTTTGACGGCGGCAGACGGAGCGAATGTTTGTCACTGTAACCGCCCGGTAACAGGTGCGAGCGCCTAAGACCGAGAAATGCCCGGAGTTTTGTAATGTCTATGAAATTTGAGTTCACCTTCGCCAAGTCTCATCGCCCGGCGGGTGGTGTCGCAGTCCTTTTGAAAGCGACCGTTGGACTGGCAGCGGGCGCCGATGTCGCCGATCCGGAAGGCGTTCTGGCCAAGGCGGCGAAGATCAAGAAGTTCAGCGGCAAGGCATTCTCCGCCCTCGATATCCTTGCGCCGCATGGCTCGCCCGCAGACCGGATCCTGGTGCTTGGCCTCGGTAACCCTGATGCATTGACCGATCACGATTGGCTGAAGGCAGGCGGCGCCGCAGCGGCGAAATTGCGTGGGGCGGAAAAGGCCACGATCTTCATCGACGTGCCCGATCTCGAAGTCAGCGGCAAGGCGGCGGCCGACTTCGCACTCGGCATGGAAATGAACGCCTACAGTTTCGATGGGTACAAGACGAAAAAGGCCGACGACGAGGCTAAGCCCGCGGGCAAGCCGGTAAAGGTCACCATTGTGACCGGCGCGGTGATTGCGGCGAAGAAGGCTTTTGCGACGGCGCAGGCGGTCGGCGAGGGCGTGTTCCTCGCCCGCGACCTGGTCAACGAGCCGGCAAACGTCCTCGGCCCGCTGGAGTTCGCAGCCAAGGCGAAGGAGCTGGAGAAGCTCGGCGTCGAGGTGGAAATCCTCACCGAAAAGGAAATGAAAAAGCTGGGAATGGGCGCACTTCTCGGTGTAGCCCAGGGCTCGACGCGTCCGCCGCGACTGGTCGTGATGCAGTGGAAGGGCGGCAAGTCCAAGGAACGCCCGGTTGCTTTCATCGGCAAGGGCGTCGTGTTCGATAGCGGCGGCATCTCGATCAAGCCCGCGGCCGGCATGGAAGAGATGAAGGGCGACATGGGTGGCGCCGCGGCCGTCACCGGCTTGATGCACGTGCTGGCGGCACGGCACGCCAAGGTCAACGTTGTGGGCATCATCGGGCTTGTGGAAAACATGCCTGACGGTAGCGCGCAGCGCCCGGGCGATATCGTGACTTCGATGTCCGGACAGACGATCGAGGTCATCAACACCGACGCCGAGGGACGTCTCGTGCTGTGCGATGCGCTCTGGTATTGCAACGACCGCTTCAAGCCGCAGGCGATGATCGACCTCGCAACGCTGACCGGCGCGATCATGGTCGCGCTTGCGACCCATCACGCCGGCCTGTTTTCCAATGATGACCGCCTGGCGGGCCAGTTGCTGGCCGCCGGCATTGCCACGCAGGAGCGCCTCTGGCGCATGCCGCTTGGCAAGGAATACGACAAGATGATCGACAGCAAGTTTGCCGACATGAAAAACACCGGCGGACGGTATGGCGGCGCGATTACGGCGGCTCAGTTCCTGAAGCGCTTCGTTGGGGATACGCCCTGGGCGCACCTCGACGTCGCCGGCACGGCCATGGGTTCGCCGACCGACGAAGTCAACCAGTCGTGGGCGTCGGGTTTTGGCGTTCGCCTGCTCGATGAACTGGTCCGCGCGAGCTACGAGTCCTGAGCGGCAACGCAAGCCGTGACGAAGGCCGTGGAGAGATCGGTATGACCGAGATCCTTTTCTATCACCTGACGGAATCGAAGCTCGAGGACGCGCTTCCGCCGCTTCTCGACAAGAGCGTCGAGCGCGGCTGGCGCGTGGTGGTGCAGACGGTCGACACCGAGAGGCGCGATGCGCTCGACACGCATCTCTGGGTCTACCGGGACGAGAGCTTCCTGCCGCATGGGACCGATGCCGGGGACCTTGCTGCCGAGCAACCGGTTTTACTTGTCGCCGACGAAGGCAACCACAACGCCGCTACGGTTCGCTTCCTTGTCGATGGAGCCAATCCGCCACCGATCGAGACCTATGAGCGAATCGTCTTCATGTTCGACGGCTACGACCAGCAACAGCTCGAAGCCGCCCGCGGGCACTGGAAACGGCTGAAGGGTGAGGGCCATAGCCTCACCTATTGGCAGCAGAACCGCGATGGCCGATGGGAAAAGAAGGCCTGACCAGCACACCCGAATTGCTTGACTGTGACAAAGCCCACGCCAAACCGTGGGCTTTGTCTTTCGGCGGCTAATCGTGGAAGGCTTCAACGAACTTGCGACGGCCGAGCATGAACGCATCGGCGACATGCCGCAGTGGCGCGAGGTCGACGTCCGATGTCTTGGCCCTGATGATTTCGGCGAAACGCTTGTAGAGCATCGGATATTCCTGCTCCGGTTCCTCGTGCACGATCTTGCCGTCGATTGATAGTTTCGCGCCACCTTCCGACAGCACCATTTCGCCGGCGCTGGTCTGCGCTATGATGTCCCAGCTCTGCTTGCCGGTCTGGCGCCAGTCGAATTCTGCCGAAACCGCCAGCTTGTCCGCATCGGTAAACGCGATCGTGGCGGCGATGGGGGCGTCGCGGTTTTCCGGGAACTCCAGGGTCGCAGCGGTAATGAACACTGGTCGCGGCAGAATGTGCGTGACGATCGACAGCGCATTGATACCCGGATCGAAAATGCCAAGGCCGCCCGCTGCCCAGATCCATTCCTGGTTCGGGTGCCACTGCCGAACATCCTCTTTCCAGACGATCTTCACGTCGCGGATTGTCGTTGCCGCGAGAAACGACCTTGCCGCCTCAACGGCAGGCGCATAGCGCGAATGCCAGCTCGCAAACAGGGAAAGCCCCTTGGAGGCCGCGAGCGCTTCGAGGTCTGCGACCTCGCTCAAGGTGGCGCCCGGCGGCTTTTCGAGGAAGACGTGCTTGCCCGCTTCAAGGGCAGTGCGCGCCGCCTCGTATCGGTATTGTGGCGGCATGCAGAGCGACACCGCATCGATGGCGGGAACGGCCTCCAGCATTGCTTCGATTGACTTGAAATTATCGATGCCGTCGACGGTGCCGTGGCGGCTCGCCGCGGCAATCAGCCGGTAGTCGCCGTTCTTGGCGATGGCAGGCAAATGTTGGTCACGAACGATCTTGCCGACGCCGACAAGCGCGATTTGAATTGGAGGCATGGTGTTTCGCTCATATTAGTATGATTTATTGCCGGTTCTTGTAGCAGATTGCGCGGCGCGGGCAAGCGCTGCCTGGAAAAGCTGGTCCCGTTTGCCGAACGGCAAACAAACGGCAGCGGCCCCATTCTCTCCGGCCCTCCCGTGCCCTAGCTTCTACAATCCATGATGCCAATCAACACGGTCAGCAAACGCGACACGAGTGGCAACAGGCAGCACGAGGAGAGACCATGCACCAGCACATCCGCCAAGCGAGCCGCGACGAGCTCGATGCCATCATCGATTGGGCGGCGCGCGAAGGCTGGAACCCGGGGCTCGACGATGCGGCGGCTTTCTGGGCGGCGGACCCGGAAGGGTACTGGGTCGCAGAGCGCGAGGACAGGCTGGCAGCCTCCATCTCATTGGTGCGCTATGACGAGGCCTACGCTTTTCTCGGTTTCTACATAACGGCCCCGGAGTTTCGCCGGCAGGGCATCGGCTGGCAGATGTGGCAGCGAGCCCTGACGGCGGCCGGGCAGCGCGTCGTCGGTCTCGATGGCGTCGTTGCCGAACAGGAGAATTATTGCCGCTCCGGCTTCGTTCTCGCCCACGCAAACATCCGATATGGCGGCATCGTCGACGTGGTCGAGCCTCCAGGCACGGAGCTGATCGAGGTCGCGCCGGTCCACACGCCGATGCTGATCGACTACGACCGCCGCTTCATGCCGGCCCGGCGCGACGCCTTTCTCACCGAATGGCTGAGACCTGGCCGGACGCGTCGAAGCATCGTGCTGTTTCGGGACGGTGCGGTTTCCGGCTATGGCACGCTACGATCCTGCCGTCAGGGCTACAAGATCGGTCCGCTCTTTTCCGAAAGCGAGACGGTGGCCGACCTGGTGTTTCGAAAGCTGGCCGCGACGGTGAAAGGCGAGGAGGTCTATCTCGACATTCCCGAGCCGAACGCCTCGGCACGGGCGCTTTGTGAGCGCTACAACATGAAACCGGTTTTCGAAACGGCGCGGATGTATCGAGGTACCGCACCGGATCTGCCACTTGCCCGGATCTACGGCATCACCACCTTCGAACTCGGCTGACCGGCGATCACATGCCGCAAGAGCCAGTCCTAACGCGCTGGATCAACTGGCCATCGCCTCTTCGTATTCGGAAGAGAGCTCGAGCCATTGTTCCTCGGCATGCGCAAGTTTCTCAACCGCGTCCGAGCGTTCCTTGGCCTTCTGCGCGGCTTTTGCCGGCGTCTTTTCATAGAGCGCAGGATTGGCGAGTTCGGCGTCGAGCGCTTGAATCACTTTCTCCAGCTTTGCCGTCAGCGATTCGATTTCGTTGATCTTTTTCCTCAACGGGGCGAGCGAGGCGCGTTTGTCCGCATTGGCCTTGCGCTGGTCCGCCTTCGACAGCGAATCGTCCGCGCCGACTGACTTGGACTTGTCTTCCTTCGCCTTCGGACCACCCACGATCAGGCTTCGATAGTCTTCGAGGTCGCCATCGTAGCTTGTCACCGTTCCGTCCCGCACCAGCCACAGCCGGTCGGCGGTCGCCTCGATCAGGTGGCGGTCGTGCGAGATCAGGATCACCGCACCGGAATAGTCGTTGAGCGCCGTGATCAGCGCATTTCGGCTGTCGATATCTAGATGGTTGGTCGGCTCGTCGAGGATCAGGAGGTTGGGTGCGTCGAAGGCGGCAAGCCCCATCAGCAGGCGTGCCTTTTCGCCGCCCGACAGGTCCTTGGCGGGCGTTTCCATCTTCTCGGTCGCCAGGCCCATCTGCGCCACACGGGCGCGCACCTTTGCTTCCGGCGCTTCCGGCATGCGGCGGCGTACGTGCTCCACCGCGCTCTGGGTCGGGATCAGGTCGTCCAGCTGGTGCTGCGCGAAGAAGCCGACCTTGAGGTTCGGGGCGATCTTCAGTTCGCCGGATTCAGGTGCAAGCCGGCCGGAAATGAACTTGGCGAAGGTCGACTTGCCGTTGCCGTTCGAGCCGAGCAGGGCGATGCGATCGTCGGTGTCGATCCTGAGGTTCAGGCGCTTGAGGATCGGCTTGCCCGGCTCGTATCCGACGGTGCCGCCGGTGACGGCGATGATCGGCGAAGCGGCTTCCTTTTCCGGGTCGGGGAAGGAGAAGCCCTGGACGTGATCCTCGATCACGGCGGCAATCGTGCCCATGCGCTCCAGCGCCTTGACGCGGCTCTGTGCCTGACGGGCCTTGGTGGCTTTCGCCTTGAAGCGGTCGATAAAGCTTTGAAGGTGCTTTCGCGCCGCGTCGTTCTTGGCCTTCGCCTTCATCTGCAGCTCGTCGGCTTCCGCCTTCTGCCGCTCGAACTGGTCGTAGGGACCACGATAGTAGGTGAGTTTCTTCTGGTCGAGATGCACGATGGCGTTGACAGCCGTATTCAACAGGTCGCGGTCGTGGCTGATGATGATGACCGTGTGCGGATAGCGGCGAATGTAATCCTCGAGCCAGAGCGTGCCTTCAAGGTCGAGATAGTTGGTCGGCTCGTCGAGCAGCAAGAGGTCCGGCTCGGAGAAGAGCACGCCGGCCAGCGCCACGCGCATCCGCCAGCCGCCTGAGAAGGAGGAGGCGGGGCGCTGCTGCGCCTCATGGTCGAAGCCGAGGCCGGAGAGAATGCTCGCGGCACGCGCTTCCGCCGAGTGTGCGCCGATGTCGGCCAGCCGTGTCTGGATTTCGGCGATGCGATGTGGATCCGTCGCGGTCTCCGCTTCGGCGACGAGCGCCGTGCGTTCCTTGTCCGCCTTGAGCACGATCTCGATCAGCGGCTCCTCGGTGCCCGGCGCTTCCTGGGCCACCTGGCCGATGCGCGCGTTCTTCGGCAGCGCTATCGTGCCGGCCTCTGACGCGAACTCACCGTTGATAATGCGGAAGAGTGTCGATTTGCCGGCGCCGTTTCGCCCCACAAGCCCGGCCTTCGTGCCTGCAGGCAGCGTCACGGATGCGTTTTCGATGAGGAGACGGCCCGCGATGCGGGCGGAAAGGCCGGAAATCTGGATCATTGCGGCCTTTTGCCCGGAGTCAGGGCGGAAGGCAAGAGCTGTCCGGCGGCTGCCGTTTCGAGCCTGCGTCTTGAGGTGGGGTTCGCAGTTTTCAAGGGGCCATTGTTATCAATTCATGAACAACGCGTTCCGACAATCGATACTACACATCCTCATCGTGAGGGACCATCTGTTTAATCGAAGGGCAGCGAAAGGCTCTTCCGACCGCCTCGATCGACTGAACGCCATCGGCAAGGCCACCGCGTTCCAGGAAAGACCGATCCGGCCAAACGTAGTTTTGACAAAACCCTCGTTCAATCGAACGAGCCTCCCAGGAGTAAAGACGATGAAAACCACTGTTCACACCGCACTCGCCGCAGCCCTCGTTGCAACTGCCGTCATCGGTGGCGCCTCCGCTGCCTTTGCCGGTGGCAGTTACTACGAAGGCATCAGCCCGACCCGGCTGTTTACCGAACGCGCGCCCCAGGCCGTCGGTAGCTCCACCTTGAACATCCGCGGTTCGGAAGCCGGCTATATCGACCGTACGGCCACCGGCTCGGTCTACAACTACGACGCCAAGCCGCGGGTCGCTCAGGGCGGCGAAGGCGAATACTACCAGGGCATCTCCCGCTAAGGCGCACTCTGCCGCCGGTCATGGGGCCTCCGGCCCTATGACGCTCAATCCCCATCAAGGAACAGACCCATGACCAAGTCCATCGCAACGCTTCTCGTTGCAGCAGCGACGCTCGCCGGCGCATCCGCGGCCTTTGCCGGCGGCAGCTACTATGAAGGTGTCAGCCCGGCGCCGCTGTTTACCGGTCGCGCTGCCGCTTCTGCCGGTACCGGCGTGTCCGCAAGCACGGCAGAAAGCGGTGATTACTACGCCGGCATCGAGAACAAGTCGGTTGATGCCGCCGCGACCGGTGCGATTGCCAACGGCCACGCGAAGGCCTTCGGTAAAGCCAGCCAGGACAGCCAATAACAAACGCCCAACGGACGACCAGATAACCCGGTCCCGCCAAGCGGGGCCGGGTTATCTCGTTTTGGCGTTGCCAATGAGGTGATTTGCCATGACAGAAAAAATTCAGGTCGCGGAACGGCTCTTCGAACTCTATCACCGCGTCCATCGCCTGGTGAACGCGTCGATGAGTGAAGAAGGCGTGTCGCTCGCGCGCAGCAAGTTCCTGTTCTACCTCAGTGAACTCGGCCCTTGCCGCTGTGCCGACATCGCTTCGGCGCTCAGCTTTGCCCCGCGAACGGTGACCGAGGCGATCGACGGACTGGAGCGGGACGGCATGGTTGTGCGCGAGCCGGACCCCGAGGATCGACGGGCGAAGATCATTTCGATTACCGATCTCGGCCGGACCGGTCTGGAGGCGGCGCTCCAGCCCCGCCGCCAGATGATCGAAGAGCTTTTCTCGGCGCTTGATGATGCGGAGCGCACTGATCTCTATCGCCTTCTCGGTCTGCTCGGTGACAAGGCTTGCGAAATCGGTGCGAGCCGGATGATCGGCCATGAGCGGCAAGCAGAGGCCGCATAGGCAAAGACGCACGCGGCCAAGGCATGTTACGCAAAACCGACCGCTTGAAGCACAACAAGCGAGGTCTCGAGATTGTGACGTGCCTCAGGCAGCGTGCGGCGAATAGGTCCTGGGCCGCCTGCCGCCAAGCTCCGCCGAATAGACGAGAACACCCGATCGCGAGCCAGAGCGCGCCGCTGAAAGTGCCAGTTCCGCCTGTTGCATGAAATCAGTCGGCGTTGCCAGCGGCTGGGCCACTGCGATCCCGGCCGCGAGCGAAAGCGTTTCGGCGGTGAAGGCACGGCCGGGCAGGGCGATGCGCAACGCTCCCACCGATTGCCGAATGCGTTGCGCAATCGCTTGGGCATTCTCCTCTGTGACATCGCTGCAGAGGAACGCAAACTCCTGGCCGCCGACGCGCGCAACGAAGTCGCTCTTCTTGATCGACTTGCGAAACAGCGTCGAAAGCTTGCCGAGCGCCTTTTCCGCGGTGGCGGCGCCGTGCTGCTCGGCGAGACCGCGGAGCCCTTCGACAGAGGCCACGATCAGGGCAACCGGCTCTTTTTCGTCTTCGGATTCAAGCAGTGTTTTCAAGCGTGCGTTCAGCGCCTGGCGATTGGGCAGGCCGGTGACGGGGTCTCGGGTCAGCGGCTTGCGGCTTTCTGCGAACGCGCCTTCCAGCACCGCAAACCGCTCGGCACTTGATTGCAAGGCCGTCAGAAACGCCTGTTCCTCATTCATCAGCAAGCCGGCCGCATCCCGCAGCCGCGCGGCGTCATCGGCAAATTCCGTAAGGCCCGCAACCGGATCGCAGGCGAGGCGGTCCTTGAAGCGGTCAAGCTGACTTCTGAAGGCATGTCGTTGCGCAAGGCTGTGCCTCAGCTGCAGAGCAAGGTCGCTGAGCTCTTCCTGCGCCGTTGCCCTTGCTCTGTCGGCAGCAAGCGCTCCATGGGCTATGAGGTGATGCTTGAGCCCGAGTTCGTCAAGGGCGTCCTGCTTCGGTGTGGCGCCGAGCGCTGCAAGGTCGCGCGAAAGCTGCGGCAACCGGCCGGACAAGGCTTCATAGACAAGCTCATAATTGCGCGGCAGCGCCGCGATGCCAAGCTGAGACATGGACTGCGCCACCTTCAGAATGATGGCGGTGCTTTTCGTCTGAGTTCGGCTGGTGTTCGCGGCGGCTTGCCTGGTCATTCCGTGGTCGTCCTCGATGCCTCTATCGGATCTGCAGGCACTATGGGCTGGGCGCATTTAAGGGAGTCTGAAGACAGCGCAGCATTGGCCGAATCCGCGCGGTATGGTTGCCGAAATCCCACCGAAGGCAGGGCTGACGCAACCGATCGGAGCAGGGGTGCTGAAACTTGCTATTTTCGTTCATGTTTATAGTTGACGGAGACAGTCAGCAATTATATGCCGCCTTGCTAAATCGGGCGGGAGGCTCGAATGCAGAGTGGCGGTTCGACAATGCCCCCTTCGTTCATGGCGGATCTGGCGAGATGGGGCGAGCGTGCCGCTCTGGTCCTTCCCGGCCAGCGGCTCGTGAGCTACCGCGAACTGCATGAGAGGGTTGAGCGTCAGGCTGCGTTGTTTCCGCGCATCCGCTCGCTGGTAACGCTTGAATCTGAGCTTTCCGAACACCCGATCATTGCCTATCTGGCGGCGCTCAGGGCCGGACATGTGGTTGCCATGCAGGCACCGCGCGGTGCCGGTGCTGCAGCCTGGGCCGACATGTTCGAGCCGGACTGCGCCTATCGCCGCATCGACGGCCGCTGGCGAACGGAACATCTTTGCGGCAGCGATGAGCCCCTTCATCCGGATCTCAGCGTCCTGCTGTCGACCTCGGGCAGTACAGGTTGCTGCAAGGCGGTGCGGCTCTCCACCGCCAATATTGCGGCCAATGCCCGCTCGATCGCCGAATATCTCGACCTTGCTGCAGATGATCGAGGCTGCCTGATCCTGCCGCTGCACTACTCCTACGGCCTCTCCGTGCTGAATGCCCATCTGAGCGTCGGCGCCAGCCTCTACATTCCCAACGGCTCGATCCTTGACCGGGGGTTCCTCGACGGTCTTGCCGCCAGCGGCTGTACCAATCTTTCCGGCGTGCCTTATTCCTATGAACTTCTGGAAAAGGTCGGGTTTCGTGATCGTGCGTTCCCGCGATTGCGCTTCATGACGGTTGCCGGCGGACGTATGGCGCCCGAGCGCGTCCGTGCCTACGACGAGCATCTTCGCGCCCAGGGCGCCAGCCTGTTCGTCATGTACGGGCAGACGGAAGCGACGGCCCGCATCGCCTATGTGCCTCCGTCTCGACTTGCGGGCAACGAAGACCGGATCGGCATCGCCATTCCCGCAGGCGCCCTGTCGATCGAGGATGAAGAGGGGCGACCGATTACCGGTGCAGGTGTCTCAGGCGAACTCGTCTATCGCGGCCCCAATGTGATGATGGGTTATGCCTCGTCGCGCCAGGACCTGACCCGCGGCGCTGACGTCACGGAACTGCATACGGGCGACCTGGCGGTTCGCGAGGCAGATGGTCTTTTCCGTATCGTTGGGCGCATGAAACGCATGTCGAAGATTGCCGGCCTGCGCATCGGCCACGATGCCCTCGAGCAGGCTCTGGAGCGGCGCGGCATCGTGGCGGCGATCGTCGGCGATGACGAAGGGCTGCATGCATTTTTCCAGAGCGAGGGCAAACCCGAGGATGTGCGACGCCTTCTCGTCGCGGCGAGCGGCCTGACACTAGCCCATATCAGGGCCACGCATGTGCCGGATATCCCGAGATTGCCGTCTGGCAAGGTCGACTACACCGCATTGAACCTGGCCGCAAAGCAGGCGGTCGCGGCAGGCGACGGTGATCGCCAAGGCATCGAGAGCCTGTTCCGGCAGGTGTTCTATCCCGCGAGAGTGAAGTCTGAGGACAGTTTCCTCTCGCTTGGCGGGGATTCGCTACGTTTCGTGCAGCTCTCGATCGGTCTCGAAAAAGCGCTCGGCCAAGCGCCGGAAATGTGGGAGGCCATGCCGATCGCAACGCTCGCCGCGCTGGAAAGGCGAGAGACGGCCACCACGCGGATTGGAATGGATCTTATCATCCGCGCCTTGGCGATTTTGCTCGTCGTTGTTCATCACGAGACCCTGTGGCCGTTGCCCGGCGGGTCGGCTGCCATGGTCATCCTTGCCGGCTTCAGCCTTGCCCGGTTTCAGATGGGACCGCTTCTGGCCGGTGACGGCCTTGCCATTCTGCGGCCGCTCGTACAGATTCTTGTGCCCTATTATCTCATCGTCGGCGTCTATGCTGCCGTTTGGGGTGAGGTTCCCTGGGCGTCCGTTTTTCTCGTCGGGAATTTCGGATTTGCCGATCCAGAGACCCGAGGGATGGTGCCCTACCTTTACTGGTTCATCGAAGCCTATTGCCAGATGATGCTGGTCTTCGTGGCGCTGTTTGCAATCCCGCGCTTGCGGCGGATTGCAGCTTTGCAACCCTTTGCGGCGGGCATGCTTTTGCTCGGTGTGGCGCTGGCCGCCCGGCTGGCATTGCCGCTCTTGTGGCCAATCGGCAACCGCCAGATCTTTACCCTGCCATGGATCTTCTATCTCGCGGTAATCGGGTGGTGCGCGGCGATCGCCGAAACGCATCTGCAGCGACTGCTGCTGGTGTCGGCGGGGACGGGTGCGTTCCTGTTCTTTGGTCTCTACGAAGGTGTGTGGATTGGTACGAAGATCAAATACCTGCTGTTGATCGCCGTGCTCGTCGCGTTGGTCTATGCGCCCCGCGTCAACGTGCCGCGCTGGGCCGCACAGCTTGTGCTGCCGCTATCGGCTGCCGGTTTCCATATCTACATCCTGCATCGTTTCGTGCCGGAACTGTTGCTGGCGCCGCTGCAGGGACAGCTTCCGACAGTCCTGTTCTCCACGATGTCGATCGCAGGCGGCATCGCGCTTGGCCTTGCCGCATGGCTGCTGCAAGGCCGGCTGCTCAAGACGGCTGCGAGCGGGAGCCTGCCGCTCGAACGTCTGCGGCCGCTCGCGCTGGGAGCCGCGTTATCCCGCCCACTTCTCGCCTTCGGCCCGCAGAAAGAACGCGAGATCCAGCACAACTGACGGGCGGCCGAGTGCCGTCAGCGTCGCATGCACCTGGCCGCGATGGTGAGCCTGGTGGTTGAAGACATGGGCAAGCGTCGGTCCGAGCGTTTGCGTGATGCTGACGGGATTGCTCAGGGGCGTGTAGGTGAACTTGGCCACGAGCCGCGCCTCATCCAGCCCGTCGATCCAGGCGATCATGCGTGCATCCTCCCGCTCGCGCGCACTGGCAAGCTCGGCGAAGTCGTCATGGAGTGTTGCGTCCAGCACGGTCGGGGCGTCGCCTTCGCCGGTGAAACGCTTCATCCAGATCCGGTCGGCGGCGAGGATATGATTGAGCGTCGCAATTACCGAACCGAAGAAGGCGCCTGTGCTCTGCCGCAGCTCGCTGTCGGACAGTTCTGCCGCCGCCGCGTAGAGCCGACCGTTGGCCCAGTTGTTGTAGTCGGCGAACATGCGAAAATGATCGAGCATCTGTTTCTCCTTTTCAGTGGCAAGGCTAACGCAGATCCGCATTCCTGTGGCGAATGCCACCCATGAAATTTAATGATTTGATCGTGCGGCCTGACTGGCATCCAATGGAACGAGCCAATTCATTCTCGCCGGGAGATCACGTGAGCAGGAAGCTTTATTCTCTTTGCGGTACCGACAGGGCACGTCCCTTCTCGCCACACGTGTGGAAGACCAAGCTTTCGCTTGCGCACAAGGGGCTCGAGTTCGATGTCGTCCCGGTCGGATTCACCGAGATCCCGAAGGTGGAGGAGGGGGCCACCAGGCTCGTACCGCTCCTGCGCGACGGCGATCGGCTGGTGCAGGACAGTTTTTCGATTGCCGTCTATCTCGAGGAGAATTACCCGGATCGGCCATCGCTGTTTGGCGGGTCGGGTGGCGTCGCCATGGCTCGCTTCGTCGAGGGCTGGTCGCAGACCACGCTGCATCCGGCGATCGCCCGCATCATCATCACGGATATTCACGACAGCCTCGACCCCGTCGACCGGGTCTATTTCCGTGAAAGCCGCGAGGTGCGGTTCGGCACATCGCTTGAAGCCGTGGCTGAGACCGGGAGGGCTGCCCTTGCAACCTTCGCCGAAAAGCTTGAGCCGCTGCGCCATATGCTGAAGTTTCAGCCCTATTTCGGTGGCGAGCTCCCGCTGTTTGCCGACTACATCGTCTTTGGTGCCCTGCAGTGGGCGCGCATCGTTTCGCCGCAACGGCTGCTTTCGCCGGGCGATCCGGTCACCGACTGGTTCGAGCGATGCCTCGACCTGCATGACGGCATCGGACGCTCTGTGACAGCGGCGTGAAACCCTGAGCGCTGCCTGCGAATCGTGAGCGAACCCCCTTGTTTTGCGCGGGATTGGCGGCTAATGAACCGCCACTTCTCAAGAAAACAAGGGAATTGAGCCAATGGCGATTGAACGTACCTTTTCGATGATCAAGCCGGACGCAACGAAGCGTAACCTGACCGGCGCCATCACCAAGATGCTCGAAGACGCCGGCCTGCGCGTCGTTGCTTCCAAGCGCGTCTGGATGAGCCGCCGCGAAGCCGAAGGCTTCTACGCCGTTCACAAGGAACGTCCGTTCTTCGGCGAACTCGTCGAGTCCATGTCCTCGGGCCCGACCATCGTTCAGGTTCTCGAAGGCGAAAACGCCATCGCCAAGAACCGCGAAATCATGGGCGCCACCAACCCGGCAAACGCTGACGAAGGCACGATCCGTAAGGTTCACGCTCTTTCGATCGGCGAAAACTCGGTTCACGGTTCGGACGCTCCGGCAACGGCTGCTGAAGAAATCGCATACTGGTTCTCCGGCACCGAAATCGTCGGCTGAATCAGGATCTGCATTTCCGGCCGTAACGGCTTGAATTGATTTGATGGAACCGGAGCGGAAACGCTCCGGTTTTTTCATGTCGGACACTTCGCGGTTTCAAAATGCGCCGGCGCCTTGCCGTCCCTGAATACGGCGGGGTTCTTGTCATAGGCCGGTCCGTCGACCAGCGCTTTCGCCGGCAGCATGTCCTGATCGATGTCGGAGGTGACGGTGGTCTCCAGTGTCTGCAGCGCCTGGCCGGCCGGCCCCTTGACCTCGATCGTAACCGCATAGGGCTTTTCCTTCTTCACGCAGGTGATATCGGGGCTTTCGAGCACCACTTTTTCCAGCTTCGGAAACAACTTGCGTGTCAGGGTCAATGGCTCGCCACCTGCCGGGTTCTCGAAGGTTGCCACGACGATGCTACCCTCTGGCACGGGTTCGAGTTTGCTCAGCGTGATCATATAGGTCGCATAGGCAAGTCGGTAGTTGAAGACGAACATCTTGCCCGTCAGCTTCAACGGATCCGGGCCGGTCTCCCGTTGGCAGCCCGCCATCAGTAGCAGCGCCATCATCGCGGCAAGTATTGCGATCGTCCTCGTCATTCCTGTGCCTCCTCCTTGCTGCGGTGATAGTGGCGCCTCGCCTTGCTGCGATTGCCGCAGACCGCCATGTCGCACCAGGTCCTGCTACGGTTGCGGCTTCTGTCCAGAAACAGCCAACCGCAATTGGGGCAGATCTTCAGGCGGTCGGGCTCGGGATTGGCGGCGAGGCTGAGGGCCGAGTGGGCCGTTGCCGTGTCAAGCGCAATTGCCGTTTCGCCGTTGCCGCTACCACGCAGTATCGAGGCGATTGCCTCTAGCAGGTCGGCCATCAAATCAGGCCGCTGCTTGGCTCCCACCTGCGCGCGAAAATGCCGGTCCGTCGCCTCGCGCAACGTCAGCAGTCTTGCACGGTTGCGTTCGGCCACAGGCAGAAGCGCGCCAAAGCGCGTGCTTTCGGCGCAGAATCGATTGGCCGCGGCAGGGAAGGCGTCGAGCGCCGGGGCGTCGGCAAAACGATCGATGCGCCTCGCCGGATCAAAGCGCAGGATGACGGAATTGGCGACATCCAGCGCCAGCGCGCCGCCGGCAAATCGGTGTGCTGTCCAGGTGAAGGTCATCGGTGATTCCTAACTAGTAAAAGTCATTTTACCAGTTATATTGATGTTGTCACGTTCCGGATGCGCCATGCTCTATTTCCTGCAGCAGATCGCCAATGCCGTTCCGATCGCCGCGCTCTATGCCGCGCTGGCCTTCGGCTATGCCATTGCCTTTGCCGTGACCCGAAGGGCCGATCTCACCTATGGGGCTCTCTTTGCTTTTTCCGGCCAGATGTTCGTGCTGTTTGCCGATTTCGGTTGGAATCAGCTGTGGCTGGTGCTGCCGGCGGCGCTTGGCATCGGTGCTGCCGCCGGTCTGACGCTTGGCGTCGGGGCAGGGCTCGTCGCAGGTCGCTATGTGATGCGGCCGCTGGCGTTCTCCTCCGCCAACACGGTCGTCGTTGCCTCGCTCGGCTGTCTGCTGGTGCTGATGGAGATCGCGCGGCTGGCGTCGGACACCAAGAGCCTTTGGCTGCCGCCATTTCTGAACGGCAACATCGACTTCTGGTCGGATCCGAAATTTCCGGTGACGCTGACGCTGATCCAGTTGCTCAACACGCTGCTGATGGTGGCGCTGGTCGGTGCCGGCCACTGGTTTCTGGCGCATAGCCGCGCCGGCCGCTCCTGGCGGGCGGTGTCGGAGGATCGTGATGCCGCCGCCCTTTGTGGCATCGATGCCGCCCGCGTCTACATCGCCGCCTATGGCGCCGCATCATTGATTGCGGCATGCTGTGGTATCCTGGCCGCGTCCTATTACGGCAACATGGATTTCGGCACCGGTCTCACCTTCGGCGTCAAGGTGCTTTTCATCGCGGCAATCGGCGGCCAGACCTCGCCGCTTTATGCAGCCCTCGGTGCCGCGGCGATTGGCCTGCTCGAAACGATGTGGGGCGCCTACGGCCCGATTCTCTGGCGGGATTTTGCGATCTTCGGCTTCCTCGTCGTCGTGCTGGCCGTGACACGGCAGGAGAAAGCCATCCCGTGATCTCCTGAGGTGCTGAGCCTCAGCGCTTCCAGCGGTCGCGGGCTGTGTCGTCCGCATCCTTGGCGCTGACCCAACCGCCGCTCGTGCCATCGGCCAGATGTTCCTTCTTCCAGAAGGGGGCCGAGGTCTTGAGGAAGTCCATGATGAAATTGGCGCCGTCGAAGGCGGCCTGGCGGTGTGGCGAGGCGGTGACCACGAGTACGATGTTTTCACCGGGATTGATCCGGCCGTAGCGATGGATCGCCGTTGCCGCCTGCAGCCCGAAGCGTTCGATCGCCAGTTCACAGATGCGGGTGATTTCCGCCTCCGCCATCCCTGGATAGTGTTCGAGCTCGAGAGCGGCAAGCGTGCCGGCTTCGTCGCGGCAGAGGCCCGAAAACGTCACGACCGCCCCGATCTCAGGGCGGTCGAAAGAAAGACGGGAAACCTCGGCCGACAGGTCGAAGTCCTCGCGCTGAACGCGCACGGTGATGGGCGCGCCCATGGTGTCAGCCACCGGTCATCGGCGGGAAGAGGGCGATCTCGCGTGCGCCGGCGATCGGTTCGCCATGCTCGACATGTTCCTGGTTGATCGCGGCACGGATGACATTCTGGTGCTCGAGCGCCGTCTCGTATTCTTCCCCCAGCGTCTTCAGATGCGCAAGCAGGTCAGCGATGGTGACGACGCCAGCCGGAACCTCCAGCGTTTCCTCACCCTTGCCGATGCGTTCGCGCACCCAGGAGAAATAGACGAGATTGACGGTGCTCATTCGTTGACCACATGCTTCAGGCCGGCGCGGAAATAGTCGTAACCGCTATAGAGCGTGATCGCCGCAGCAATCCACAGCAGGCCGATACCGATCTCCGTCGTATAGGGCAGGATCTTGTCGCCGGCGGGGCCGGCCAGCAGGAAGACGATCGCCACCATCTGGATCGTCGTCTTCCACTTGGCAATGCGTGTCACCGGGACGCTAACCTTGAGCGCCGCCAGATATTCGCGCAGGCCCGAAACGAGGATCTCGCGGCACAGGATGATGATCGCGGCCCAGATCGACCAGCCGGCAATTGTGCCGTCAGCGGCCACGAGCAAGAGGATGGACGCGACCAGCAGCTTGTCGGCGATCGGGTCGAGCATCTTGCCAATGTTGGACGTCTGCTTCCAGATGCGGGCGAGATAGCCGTCGAAGAAGTCGGTGATCGAGGCGATGGCAAAGAGAGTGACCGCCGTCCATCGCGCGAAATCCGAACTGTGCAGCCGGCCCTCGATGAAGAAGCAGAGCACGATCAGCGGCACGATCAGGATTCGGAAATAGGTGAGCAGATTGGGGATGCTGTAGGCGACGGGCGTGGGCATGGATTCGGGTTCTCTGTCTTCCTCGGAGGTACAGAATGACTTTGCGGCCCTCAGGTCAACAAATCATTGTGCGAAGGGTGTCATAATTGGCGCATCCCACCTGAACGCCGGGTGAATTCTCGCTGGTCATTTTGCCGCGTCCTCGTGGAAATGCTCGTAGACCAGCCGCGCGACTGCCTCAGAAATCCCGTTGACCGCCATCAGGTCGTTCATGCCGGCGCGTGAAACGGCCTTGGCGGTGCCGAAATGCGTAAGCAGGGCGCGCTTGCGCGTCGGCCCGATGCCGGCGATCTCGTCGAGCGGGTTTTTCACCATCTCCTTCTTGCGTCGGGCACGATGCGAGCCGATGGCAAAGCGGTGCGCTTCGTCGCGCAGGCGCTGGATGAAATAGAGCACCGGATCGCGCGGCGGCAGCGTGAAGCTGTCGCGCCCGAGCGCGAAGAAACGCTCGCGCCCGGCATCGCGGTCGACGCCCTTGGCAACACCGATCGCCGTCACGCAGTCCTCGACATCGAGTTCTTTCAGGATCGCGCGAACGGCCGTCATCTGTCCCTGGCCACCGTCGATCAGGATGACATCAGGCCAGGCGGGGAAGGCGGCATCCTCGGCAATCTCGATTGTGCGGTCCGGTTTGCCTTCTTCCTTGAGCAAACGCGAGAAGCGACGGGTCATCACCTCGCGCATCATGCCGAAGTCGTCACCGGGCGTGATGTCGGTCGATTTGATGTTGAACTTGCGGTACTGGCCTTTAACGAAGCCTTCGGGGCCGGCGACCACCATGCCGCCGACGGCATTCGTGCCCATGATGTGCGAGTTGTCGTAGATCTCGATCCGGCGCGGCGTGCGTTCGAGCTTGAACGTCTCGGCAAAGCCGTCGAGCAATCGCGATTGAGACGCGGTTTCCGCCAGCTTGCGGCCATGGGCCTCGCGGGCGTTGGCGAGCGCATGATCGACAAGATCCTTCTTCTCGCCGCGTTGCGGCACCTGGATTGCCACCTTGTAACCGGACTTTTCGCTCAGCGCCTGACCGAGCAGTTCCTGTTCCTCGACCGCCTCGCAGAGCAAGATCTGCCGCGGACAGGGCTTGTCGTCGTAGAACTGGGCGAGAAAGGCCGAAAGCACTTCTGCCGTCGACAGCGACGGGTCCGCCTTTGGAAAATAGGCGCGGTTGCCCCAGTTCTGCCCGGTGCGGAAGAAGAACACCTGGATGCAGGAGGTGCCGCCTTCGTGGTGGATCGCGAAGACGTCAGCCTCTTCGACGCCGGCCGGGTTGATTCCCTGGTGGCTCTGCACGTGGCTGAGGGCGGCGAGCCGGTCGCGATAGAGGGCGGCACGCTCGAAGTCGAGGTTTTCCGAGGCCTCGCCCATTGCCGCCGCAATCGTTGCCTTGACCGCCTGGCTCTTGCCGGACAGGAAGTCCTTGGCCTCCGATACCAGCTCGGCATAGCCCTCGTTGCTGATCTCGCCCGTACAGGGCGCCGCACAGCGCTTGATCTGGTGCAGAAGACAGGGACGCGTCCGCGTCTCGAAGACACTGTCGGTGCAGGTTCGCAAGAGGAAGGCGCGCTGCAGCGAGTTGATCGTGCGCCCGACGGCGCCGGCCGAGGCGAAGGGGCCGAAATAGTCACCCTTCCGGCTGCGCGCGCCGCGGTGTTTGTAAAGGGCCGGTGCGCGGCTGTCGCCTGTGACAAGGATATAAGGAAAGGACTTGTCGTCGCGCAGAAGCACGTTGAAGCGCGGCCGAAGCCGCTTGATCAGGTTGGCTTCGAGCAGAAGCGCCTCGATCTCCGTGCGCGTGGTGACGAACTCCATGTTCGCCGTCTCGCGAATCATCCGCGAAATCCGATTGGAGTGGCCACGCCCTTGCGCGTAGTTGCCGACGCGCTTTTTCAGGCTGCGTGCCTTGCCCACATAAAGGACGTCGCCGTCCTCGTTGAACATGCGATAGACACCGGGGCCGTTCGGGAGCCGCTTGACGAAGGCCTGGATCAGTTCGGCGCCCTTGAGGCCCTCGACCTCGTTGCGGTTCTCTGCCCACTCGATGGCCGGAACTGCGGATGCGCCTTCGGCGACCTCGATCAGGTCGTCGTCGTCTTCGGCGTCATTGCCGTCATAGAGGATGCCGCCGTCGGTCGGCACGCGTCCGTTCATTCTACTATCTCCCTGATATCAGGCGTTTCCCAGGCGAGGTGCTGGCCGCCGTCCAGCGCGATCATCTGCCCGGTAATCGACGGCGTGTCGAACAGGAAGCGGATCGTCCGCCCGAATTCGCCGAGCGCCGGGCCGCGCCTGAGAATCAGCGCGTCGACCTGTGCCTGGAAATCGCGCGGATCCTGTCGTTCATTGGGCAAGGTCGGGCCGGGGCCGATGCCGTTGACGCGGATATCCGGCGCGAGCGCCTGAGCCATCGTTTGTGTTGCCGTCCACAGAGCGGACTTTGATAACATATAGGAAAAAAAGCGCGGGTTTGGAGACCAGACGCGCTGATCGATCACATTGACGACGAGGCCGGAGACGCCGCGCGGCAGCTGACGGGCAAAGTCTCGCGTGAGCAGGGACGGGGCTTTCACATGCAAGGCGAAGTGCCGATCCCATACCGTTTCGTCGAAAGCGTCGAGGCTGTCTTTCTTGAACAGCGAGGCATTGTTGACGATCAGGTCGATCGGTCCGAGCGCGCCGTTGACCTGCGCCATCAGCGCCGACGTTTCCTGAGTCTCTGTAAGATCTGCCTTCACCGCAGCGGCGACGACGCCTTTTTTCGACAGTAAGGCCACAAGTGCCTCTGCCTCATCGAGCGAACCGTTCGCGTGGATGGCGACCGCGAAGCCGTGCGCCGCGAGGTCTTCAACTATAGCCTTGCCGATCCGTTTGGCGCCACCGGTTACGAGTGCCACCTTCAGTGCTTTCTTCAACGTTTCATCCCGCTTTTCGAATCTTCGTGCCAGCGGACGAAGATATAGGCAAGAAACGCCGCCCTGAAACTCTCCCTGATGATTCATTTCGCAAAAATTAATGGAATTCGCGTAAATTGTATTATTTTGAGTTTATATAGTATAGCTTTCGTTAATCTTGAAAGATGGTTAATAAAATCCCTGTGGCGTGAAAGCAACATCAAATTTTGGACGTGATTGTGCCACCAAAATTTCACATTTTGGCTCTTGTGAATCCTCATTTGCTGGCCAATTTCAGCTCAACCGGGCGGGTTAATTGAAAGTTGTCCGATGTTTCATTGAGGGATCCCAACCCTTAGGGCATCGGTTCGTAAAGGAGAATATTTATGCGTACGCTCATCACCACCCTCATGGCTTCGGCCGTATCCCTCATCGCCTTCCAGGCCGCCCAGGCTGCAGACGCGATCGACGAAGTTCCGGCAGCTCCGGCAGCCGAGTACACCGAGCCGGCAGCCAAGAACTGGTCGGGCGCCTATGTCGGCGGTACGGCTGATTGGCACCATGGCCAGGCCGATGCAACCGGCAACAACACCGCAGCTGGTTTCGGTGGCGGTCTCTACGGCGGTTACAACATGCAGAGCGGCCAGATCGTATACGGCGGTGAAGCCGACGTCGGTTACTCCGGCCAGGACTCCACCAGCGGCAACCTGCGCATGAAGCAGGGCGTAAACGGCTCGCTGCGCGCTCGCGTTGGTGTCGATCTGAACCCGGTACTGCTCTACGGTACGGCAGGTCTCGCTGTTGGCCAGGCCAAGGCATCGACCTCGGCTGGTTCGGACAAGAACACCATGGTCGGCTGGACGGCCGGTGCCGGTGCTGAAACCTTCGTCACCGACAACATCACCGCGCGCGTCGAATACCGTTACACCGACTACGGCTCGAAGGACTTCAACGTTGGCGGTACCAACGTATCGTCCGGCTACGACGAGCACAGCGTGCGCGTCGGTATGGGCGTCAAGTTCTGATCGGCTTCTGCCGGATCAAGGAAAAGGCCGGGGAGACCCGGCCTTTTTTCATGCTTTGAATTTGGAATATTCGGGAAAGTGCTTCTCGAATTTGCTCGGCCAGTTCTTCAGCTTGGCGCGGCCGCGTTGCCATTCTCCACTGAAGCGCAGCTCGACGTAACGAAGCAATGCCGCGAGCGCGAAATGCCCGGCATGCAGCTTGGCTCCGGTCTTGGGCAGGTTTTCGTTCAGGTGGTCGAGGCCGCGTTCGACCTTGGTCCACTGCATATCGATCCAGGGCTGATGCACCTTTTCCGGTGGGTGAATGCGCTTCTCGTAAACGATGGCCAGAAGGCAGTCGCAGATGCCGTCACACAGCGCCTCGAGAATGTCGACGTCCGTGCGTTTCCCGCCATTCTTCGGGTAGAGCTTACCCTTCGTTTCCCGGTCGATGAAGTTCATGATCGCACGGCTGTCGTAGATCGATTTTCCCTCGCCGGTGATCAGCGTCGGAATCTTGCCGAGCGGATTGCTGCCGATAAGCTCAGGCGAGTTGGCATTGGTGTCGGTCAGGGCGCTCTCCACCGCAAAGCCGGCGTAATGCGCAGCCATGCGGACCTTGTTGGAGTAGGGTGACGTTGGTGAGTAGAGTATTTTCATCGAGCATCTTTCCCTTTCGCGCATGGCTGCCGAACAGAAGAACGGAAGGCCAGGCGCTGTTTCAAAATAGCAGGCCCCGTACGGTGCCCCCCGGCATCGACCTAGGACACCGGCGGCAGGATGACGGTGTCCCTTCGGCAGGCCTGGCGATCGACTTCCGGGCAGGGGCGGAAATTCAGCCCCTTGTCAAAGCAGATCCTGATCTCCTCCAGCCGCTTGCCCTCGCAGGTAACAGCGACCGCGTTGGACGTCATGCCGGGATTTCTGGCCACGAAGTCCGCCTCTATCGCGCTCACGGAAAGCGAAATTTCCCGACGTGGTGCCCTGAGTTCCTCCGGTAGGACGACGCGCTCACGCGCCGCCCGGGTGACGGCGAAATAGTCCTGCTGGCTGAGACCAGAGCACGTGCCGTGCTTGCGCCATTGGTGCCCGATCAGCCCCATGGACGGAATAAGGTCGAGATACTGGCGGCCAAGTGTCTCCGGTACGCGATCCGATTGCCGCGTCGGGCAGAAATCGGGGTAGCCTCGGTCGTTCTGCGGCCACAGCCCATGCACGATCAGCCCGCGATTGCTGCCTATCTTGCATTGACCGGTTTTGCCGGACGGGTCGTTGTCGTCGCACCATGTTGGCGACCAGGAGAGTGAGAGAACATAGAAGTCAAAGCCCTGGCCAACAGGGATGACAGCATCGGCTTTTACTTGGTCCGGAGCTTGTGTCGGTGGCTTCTTCTGCGCGCTGTCGTCGCTGCAGCTGGCAAGTGTCAACACAAAGAAAAGCGCCGGCAGCAGCCGGCGCTGTCGGCAATCTGCGGGCATGGTCAGCGAAGCGAAGCGCAATGGGCGCCGTAGACGTACCACGGGTCAAGCCCGCCGACGCAGAATTCGATGCTGCGGCCGATGCCGGCAAAGCCCCAGTTGCGCTCGATAAGGTAATAGAGCGACCGCTGCTCTCCGTCGGTCATGACGGCCGTCGCCCGGCAATATTCGCGCTCGACACGGTGTGTGTAATCCCGCAGCTCAAGCCGGTTCTGGCCCATGTTGCGGATCTCGGCAATCGAGAGATTGGCGTGCAGATAATTCGCGGCCTTGTACTCGAACCGGGAGGTGATGAAGCCCAGAACCGAGGCGTCGCCACAGACGCCAGCACTATAGGACGCCGGCTGGTCGCGGTAAGTCCCGAGATAGTCGGCCGCCGTGGCGGCGGGCGCCGTGGCAGCGGCGAAGGAAAGCGAGGCCAGAAGGGTTGCGGCGAACTTGCGAGTCATGGGCGTCTCCCTGGATCGTCTCGCAAGATTGCGGCTTTCTGCGCCTTTCAGTCAAGAGCCCGGGTTGCTGCTTCTTCGCCACGCAGCCAGAAGCAGCGTGAAGAAGCGAAACGGTCCTGTCCCAACCGGGTTTTCAGAAATGGCAACAGCACGTCGAGTTCGCCCTTGAGCGTGAAGGGCGGGTTGACGATGATCAGACCCGAACCGGACAATCCAGTGGTGTCACGGTCGCTGCGCACCGAGAGTTCGGCGCAGAGCATCTTCGGGATATCGAGTGCCTTCAGCGCCTCATGAAACGCCTTGATCGGGGCGTTCTTCTTCAGCGGATACCACAGGCAGAAGGTGCCGCCGGCAAAACGGCGATAGCCCTTGGCGAGACCGTCGGCCAACCGCTCGTATTCGCCCTCGATCTCGAACGGCGGGTCGACGAGGATCAGGCCGCGCTTTTCTTTTGGTGGCAAGTGGGCGCCGAGCGCCAGCCAGCCGTCAAGCTCGGTGACGCGGCTCTGGAAGTCGCCGTCGAAGAGCCGATGCAGCGTCTCATAGTCGTCCGGGTGCAATTCCATCGCCGACAAGCGGTCCTGCGGGCGGAAAAGCATGCGGACCAGCTTCGGCGAACCGGGATAACGCGTCAGTTCCGAATCGGGGTTCAGCTCGCGAACGGTGGCGAGATAAGGTTCGAGGATGGCGGCGACCGGCGCCGGAAGGTCACCCTCGAGCAGCCGGCCGATGCCGTCGCGCCATTCGCCGGTTTTTTGCGCCTCTTCGCTCGACAGATCATAAAGGCCGATGCCCGCGTGGGTATCGAGAACTCGGAACGCCTTCTCCTTCTGCTGGAGATAGGTGACGAGCCGGGCCAGCACCGCATGCTTGAGAACATCGGCGAAATTGCCCGCGTGGTAGATATGCCGATAGTTCATGAGGGCCGCCGATGGCTGTTATCAATTGTTTCGATGGATGGGCGTTTGGCTCTTTGAGCCCGATTGTCGATGCCATATAGAAAAGCCATGAACGTTGCGACCCCCATCAAAGCAGAAAAGTCGATCGGCCATTCCGTCTGTCCGCACGACTGTCCCTCGGCTTGCGCACTGGAAGTGGATCTGACCGCCGAAGGCCGGATCGGACGCGTGCGCGGCGCCGCCACCAACACATACACCGCGGGCGTCATCTGCGCCAAGGTCGCGCGCTATTCCGAGCGCATCTATCATCCCGACCGGCTGATGGTGCCGCAGCGCCGCATTGGCGCCAAGGGCGGCGGCAACTGGCAGGAGATTTCCTGGGAGGCGGCCCTCGACGAGATCGCCGACCAGTTCGTCAAGGCCGAGCAGAAGTACGGCGCCGAAGCGATATGGCCCTATTTCTACGCCGGCACCATGGGCCAGGTGCAGCGCGATTCCATTGACCGCCTACGCCACGCCAAGCGCTATTCCGGCTTCTTCGGTTCGATCTGCACCAACATGGCCTGGACCGGGTTCTCGATGGCAACGGGTTCGCTGCGTGGTCCCGATCCGCGCGAGATGGCGAAATCCGACTGCGTGGTAATCTGGGGCACGAATGCGGTTGCCACCCAGGTCAACGTCATGACCCACGCGGTCAAGGCCCGTAAGGAACGCGGCGCCAAGATCGTCGTCATCGACATTTATGACAACCCCACGGTCAAGCAGGCCGATATGGGCCTGGTGCTGAAACCGGGAACGGACGCGGCGCTCGCCTGCGCGGTCATGCATGTCGCCTTCCGCGACGGTTATGCCGACCGCGCCTACATGGCGCAATTCGCCGACGATCCGGCAGGACTCGAAACGCATCTGAAGTCGCGCACGCCCGAATGGGCATCAGTGATAACGGGGCTCTCCGCCGAGGAGATCGAGGCGTTCGCCAAACTTGTCGGCACGACGCCGAAAACGTACTTCCGTCTCGGCTACGGCTTCACGCGCCAGCGCAACGGCTCGGTGGCGATCCATGCCGCCGCCTCGATCGCGACGGTGCTCGGCTCGTGGAAGCACGAAGGCGGCGGTGCTTTTCATTCCAACAACGACATCTTCAAGCTCGACAAGCGCGAACTCGTCGGAACTGCATTCCATGACCCGGATGTGCGCATGCTCGACCAGTCCCAGATCGGGCGGGTGCTGACCGGTAATGCCGAGGCGCTGCGCCATGGCGGCCCGGTGACGGCGATGCTGATCCAGAACACCAACCCGGTGAACGTCGCGCCCGAACAGCGGCTGGTGAAGCGCGGCTTCCTGCGCGACGACCTGTTCGTCGCGGTGCACGAACAGTTCATGACCGACACCGCGCAACTCGCCGATATCGTTCTGCCGGCAACGATGTTCCTGGAGCATGACGACCTTTACCGCGGCGGCGGTCACCAGCACATTCTGATCGGGCCGAAGGTGGTGGAGCCGCCATCGACCGTGCGCACCAATCTTTTCGTCATCGAGGAACTGGCCAAGCGCCTCGGCGTCGCCAATCATTCCGGCTTCGGGCTAACGGAGCGCCAGCATATCGACCTGCTGCTCGCCAATTACGGCATCGGCTATGACGAGATGAAGCGCGAGAAATGGCTCGACTGTCAGCCGGCATTCGAGGACGCGCACTATCTGAACGGGTTCGGCCATCCCGACGGCAAGTTCCGCTTCAAGGCGGACTGGACCGGCACGCCGGCGCCGAACCGTCCGCCGAAGTCGATGGGTCTGCAGGGGCCGCATGCGGCGCTGCCGGAATTCCCCGACCATGTCGATCTGATCGAAGTTGCGGATGCGGACCATCCCTTCCGTCTCGCCACATCGCCGGCCCGTTCCTTCCTCAATTCCACCTTCGCCGAGACCCCGTCCTCGATCCAGAAGGAAGTGCGCCCGCTGGTGATGATGCATGCGGATGATGCTGCGTCGCTCGGTGTCGGCGACGGTGACATCGTCAAGCTTGGCAATCAACGGGGCGAGGTGCGCCTGCACGTCACAGTTGGTGGCGGCGCGCGGCGCGGCGTGGTGATCGCCGAGGGCCTGTGGCCGAACAGCGCCCATCTCGACGGCGAGGGCATCAACGTGCTGACCGGCGCCGACGCTGTTGCGCCCTATGGCGGCGCGGCCTTCCACGACAACAGGGTCTGGGTCCGTCCAGCCTCCTAGCCACGGGATGCATCGATGAGCGGCGACCATCAACATGCGGATGTCAGCAACACGCCGGTCTCGCGCCTCTGGGGTGCGCTTGGGCTTACGGGCGGTTTCATGCTGGCCGAGGTCGTCGGTGGCATTCTGACCGGCAGCCTGGCGCTGATTTCGGATGCGATGCACATGCTGACCGACGCGGCAGCGCTGGCGATCGCGCTGGTTGCCATCCATGTCGGCCGCCGGCCTTCCGATCTGCTGCGCACCTACGGTTATGCCCGCTTCGAGATCCTGGCAGCGGCCTTCAACGCGCTGCTGTTGCTCGCCGTCGCCTTCTACATTCTCTACGAGGCCTGGCAGCGCCTGTCGCTGCCGCAGGAAATCCAGTCCGGTGGCATGTTGCTGATTGCCGTCATCGGCCTCATCGTCAATCTGATTTCGATGCGGCTTCTGACCAGCCACAAGGATGAAAGTCTCAACGTCAGGGGTGCTTATCTCGAGGTCTGGTCGGACATGCTCGGTTCGGTAGCGGTAATCGCGGGTGCGGCGATCATCTGGTTTACCGGTTGGCAGTGGGTCGATTCGCTGCTCGCCGTCGGCATCGGCTTCATGGTTTTCCCACGCACCTGGGTGCTCTTGAAGGCGTGCGTCAACATTCTCCTGGAAGGCGTGCCGCCGGGCATGCGGTTGGCGGATGTCCATGCGGCGATCACCACCGTACCGGGCGCCGCCTCGGTCCATGATCTGCACCTTTGGGCGATTACCCAGAGCCAGCCGTCGCTGACGGCACATGTCGTTCTGGCCGAGGATGCCGACGGCGAGACGGTACGGCGTGCGATCGAGCAGCGCCTGCGCGACGAGTTCGATCTACACCACACGACGTTGCAGATGGAGCGCGAAAGCTGCGCGCCATCGGAACATATCCATTGACGGTCGAGCGCGACCGCATATTTCCTCTCCCGATCAAGGACACTGCCATGACGAAACATCACGATCCGCGTGTGAGGATCATCGACCGACGCACGCTGTCGGACGGCTTTGTTCATCTTGAGGAAATAACCCTTGAACAGGATATGTCCGACGGCGGCACCGTGACGGTGAAGCGTGAAGTGCATGATCACGGCCGCGCCGCGACCATCCTGCTGTTCGACCCCAAGCGTCGGAGCGTCGTGTTCGTTCGTCAGTTGCGCGTGCCGGTGTTGCTGCAGGGCGATCCCGCCTATCTGATCGAAGCGCCGGCGGGCCTGCTCGACGACGATACGCCGGAGGTCGCCATTTGCCGCGAAGCGTTGGAGGAAACGGGATATCACGTCGATGCGGCCAGGCATCTCTTCGATGCCTATATGAGCCCTGGTTCATTGACGGAGCGCACCAGCTTCTTCGTCGGGTTGATCGACGTGGAGGAAAAGGCCGGTGTTGGCGGCGGCCTGGCGCATGAGGGCGAGGATATCGAGGTTCTCGAAATTCCCTTCGATGAAGCGGTCGCGATGATTGCCACCGGCGAGATCTGCGATGCCAAAACCATCATGCTGCTGCAATGGGCGCAGCTGAACCGTGGCGTGCTTACGGCATAAGATCTTGTTTTGTAAGCAAACAATACATTACGGATATTTCACTTTTTGATCGTTCTCCGGTAGGCTACAGCGCTGATGTCTTCATCAATGACATGGGCAACCCATGACGTCCTCCCTCACGGAACGTGCAGCCAACGACGATCAGCAGGTCGAGGCAGGATGGAGGCCCTTCCTGCGTCGTAACCGGCGCTACCTTCAGGCGCTCGCAACCTTGCTGGTCATCGGCCTTTTCGGCCTTGCGATCTTCCATCTGACCTCCGAGGTCCAATATGACGACGTGGTCCAGGCGCTTGCCGATACCAGCTGGACCTCCGTCGTTGCGGCCATTCTCTTCACCGCCCTGAGCTTTTTCGCTCTTACCTTCTACGATGTCGGTGCGCTGGAATATGTCCGGCGAAAGCTTCCCTATGCCGATGTCGCGTTGACGGCGGCCTGCGCCTATGCGGTTGGCAACACGGCCGGCTTCGGCGCCTTGAGCGGCGGCGCCATCCGCTACCGCGCCTATTCGCGCCTGGGCATCGAACCGGAAAACATCGCCCGGATCATCGCCTTCGTCACGCTTGCCTTCGGCCTCGGGCTTCTCACGGTCACATGCCTGAGCCTGCTCGCCGTCGGCGAATATGTGGCGCCGTTGACAGGGCTGGACCCGTTCTGGCTGCGCATGATTGCCGTTGCCATCCTCGGCACCGTGCTTGCCGTCTTCGTCAAAGGGCGAGACGGGCATGAAGTGACCATCGGGCGCTTTGCGCTGCGGATGCCTGATTCGCGCACGTCCTCACGCCAGTTCCTTGTCACGGCACTGGACCTGGCCGCATCGGCCACGGTGCTCTACGTGCTGCTTCCCGCAGGCACGATCGGCTGGCCCGCCTTTCTGGCGATCTATTCGCTGGCCGTCGGCATCGGCGTGCTCAGCCATGTGCCGGCCGGGCTCGGCGTTTTCGAAACGATCATCATCGCCACGCTCGGCCACAGCGCCGATGTCGACACGATCCTCGGTGCGCTGGTTCTCTACCGTGTCATCTACCATGTCCTGCCGCTGCTAATCGCGATCGCCGTCGTCGTCGGCATCGAACTGCGCCAACTGTCCGGCCATCCTGTTGCGTCCAGCGTGCGCCGTATCGGAGGGCGCATCACGCCGCTTTTGTTGGCGACGCTCGGCATCGTGCTGGCGATCATGCTGGTGCTGTCGAGCGTCACACCGACGCCGGATGAAAACCTTGCGTTCCTCGAGGGCTTGCTGCCGCTGCCGATCGTCGAAGGCGCGCATTTTCTGGCGAGCCTGCTCGGCCTGGCGCTCGTCATTGTCTCGCGCGGCCTCGCGCAGCGGCTTGATGGCGCCTGGTGGGCGTCGGTCGCAATCGCCGTTGCCGCGCTGCTGCTTTCGCTGATCAAGGCGATCGCGCTGGTCGAGGCCGGCATGCTGGCCTTCTTCCTCGTCGGTCTCATTGCCAGCCGCCGCCTGTTCGTGCGGCCAGCTTCGCTCTTCGGCCAGGCGCTGACGCTGCCGTGGCTGACGGCGCTCGGCGTCATCTGCCTCGGCGGATTTGTCGTTCTCATGTTCGTCTATCGCGACGTCGACTACAGCCATGAACTCTGGTGGCAGTTCGAATTCTCCGCCGAAGCCCCCCGCGGCCTGCGGGCGCTGCTCGGCGTCACGATCGGCGCCAGCGCCATTGCCATCTGGAGCCTGATGCGTCCGGCGGCCTCTGGCGCCGAGCCGGCAAGCGATGATGCCATGGAGCGGGCATTGGCGATCGTCGAGGCGCAGGACATGTCCGATGCCAATCTGGTGCGCATGGGCGACAAGAGCCTGATGTTTTCCGCCGATGGCCGCGCCTTCATCATGTATGGCCAGCGCGCCCGCTCGTGGATCGCGCTGTTCGATCCGGTGGGTCCTGTCGATGCGTGGCCGGAGCTGATCTGGCAATTCATCGAGACGGCCCGCGCCAGCGGCTGCCGCGCGGTGTTCTATCAGGTTTCGCCGCTCGGGCTTGCCTACTACGCCGATGCGGGGCTACGTGCCTTCAGGCTCGGGGAACTCGCCCATGTCGATCTCGCTCGGTTCGAGATGAAGGGCGGCAAATGGGCCAATCTTCGCCAACAGGTCAGCCGCGCCCAGCGGGACGGGCTTGAGTTCAAGATGGTTGCGCCGGCGGACGTTCCGGCGATCATGGGCGAATTGACCGCGATTTCCGATGCCTGGCTCGCCCATCACAACGCCAAGGAGAAGGGTTTTTCCCTCGGTGCCTTCGACCCTGATTACCTGGCCGAACAGCCGGTGGCGGTCCTGACCTATGAGGGGCGGATCGTCGCCTTTGCCAACATCCTGGTGACGGCGACGAAACAGGAAGGCACGGTCGATCTCATGCGCTTTGCACCGGATGCACCCAAGGGATCGATGGACTTCCTCTTTGCCCAGGTGATGGAACACCTGAAGGCGGAAGGATACCGCACCTTCAATCTCGGCATGGCGCCGCTGTCGGGCATGTCTTCGCGCCAGATCGCTCCGGTCTGGGACCGGGCAGGGCGGACCTTCTTCGAACACGGCGAGCGCTTTTACAACTTCAAGGGGCTACGCGCCTTCAAGTCGAAGTTCCACCCGCACTGGCAGCCGCGCTACCTCGTGGCAAGTGGCGGTATCAACCCGATCCTGGCCTTGATGGATGCGACATTCCTGATCGGCGGTGGCTTCAAGGGAGTGATGAAGAAATGATGCGGATCCAGAACTTCTGTAAGCCTCTGGCAGGAGCCATGCTGTTGGCGACGGTTGGACTTGCGCCGGCCGTGGCGCAGGATAAGCCGGCGACCTACGACACAGGCATGATCCCGGCACCGCATATCCTCATGCCGAAGGACGCGGTATCCGCCCTCGTTGTCCTCCTGTCTGGTGCGGACGGCTGGAGCGACAAGGAAGACGCGGTCGCGCGGGACCTTGTCGACGACAAGGCTGCCGTCATAGGCATCGATCTCAAGGCCTATCTCGCCGCTCTCGGCAAGGATGACGGCGACTGCATCTACACGGTGTCGGATATCGAGGCGCTGAGCCAGCAGGTTCAGCGGTCTCTGAAGAGCGATGCCTATCTGCCGCCGATCGTTGCCGGCGTCGGCGCAGGCGGGGCCATGGCGCTGGCGATTGCGGCCCAGACGCCCGCCGCGACCATCGGCCAGACGCTCGCCGTCGATCCTGAGGAAGGCATAGCGTTGACGAAGCAGCTCTGCACACCGGCAGAGAAAATTCGGAAAGGCGACCGCATGGTGTACGGCCTGACGGACGGCGCGCTTCCGGATCCGATCTCCGTCGTCTTTACGCCGACGGCATCCGATGACGGCCGAAACCACGTGGCAGCGCTGATCGAAAAACACGCCGATATCACACAGGAAGAGAGTGACGACGAAGCCTACGCGACCCTTTCCGGCCACCTGACGGATCTGATCGACAACGAGGCTAAGTCCGACAATCCGTTCGGCTTGCCGCTGACCGTGCTCGACACCAAGCCCACCCGCGACACCATGGCGGTGATCTATTCCGGCGACGGTGGCTGGCGCGACATCGACAAGCAGGTTGGCGATGTCCTGCAGCAGCAGGGCGTCCCTGTCGTCGGCATCGATTCTCTGCGCTATTTCTGGTCCGAGCGCGATCCTCAGGCGACCGCCGACGATCTCGCCAAGGTGATGGACTACTATCGCAAGCGCTGGAACGTGCGAAACGTCTTGCTGATCGGTTACTCCTTCGGCGCCGATATCCTGCCACGCACATTCAACCTGCTGCCGCCGGCCGAGCGCGCCCGCGTGCGGCAGGTCACGCTGATGGCGTTGTCGCATCGGGTCGACTACAAGATCTCGGTGCTTGGCTGGCTCGGCGCATCCGGGCAGGGCGATGCCGGCGATCCTATCGACGATATCAAGCGCATCGACCCATCGCTGGTGCAATGCATCCATGGCACGGAGGAAGAGGACGATGCCTGCCCAGACCTGAAGGGCACGGGTGTCGATGTCGTCGCCATCGAAGGCGGGCACCATTTCGACGAGGACTATCCGGCGCTGACCCGTCGCGTGCTCGACGCGCTCGACCGGAGGCTGGCTTCCGCGAAGTAGTCCGGTCTCAGGCGGCCGGCGAGATCAGGATGGAGGATGCGGGCGAGGGCTCGACATCCCTGGTGACGACGCGCCCGCCTTCCATACGGACCTTGCCTTCGGCCAGCAGCCGGAGCGCCATCGGGTACGTCCTGTGCTCGACCGTCAGCACACGGGCGGCCAGCGCGTCGGCAGTATCGCCGTCGACGACGGGCACCACCGCCTGCGCGACGATCGGGCCTTCGTCCATGCCTTCGGTCACGAAATGCACGGTGCATCCCGCCACTTTCATGCCGGCATCAATGGCGCGCTGATGGGTGTGGAGACCCGGGAAAAGCGGTAGAAGCGACGGATGGATGTTGATGATCCGGCCTTCGTGGCGCTGGATAAAGGTCGCCGACAGCAGCCGCATGTAGCCTGCAAGGCAGATGATGTCAGGAGACAGCCGATCGAGTTCGGCAAGGATCGCCGCTTCGTGCGCGTCCTTGCTATCGAAATTCTTGCGCAGGAACGCATGGGTCGGGATGCCGAGCGCTGCCGCCTTGGCAAGCCCTCCGGCGTCTGCCTTGTCGGCGATCACTGCAACGATCTCGGCTGGAAAACCAGGCTCACCCGCGGCCTTGGCCAGCGCGAGCATGTTGGAGCCGCCGCCCGAGATGAAGACGACGACTTTTTTCCGGCCTGCCGTCACGTCGTTCGTCATAGGGCGAGGCTGCCCTTGTAGATCGTGCCATGTGCGCCCTCAGTGCGGGCGACCATGCGACCGAGCGTGAAGACGGTTTCGCCCTCTGCCTCAAGCACGGCTGTCACTTCATGCGCCTTTGCTGCCGGAACGACGGCAATCATGCCGACGCCACAGTTGAAGGTCCGCAGCATTTCGTTGGCCGCGACGCCGCCGGTCTGGGCAAGCCAGGAGAACACCTTCGGTGCCTTGATGGCGTCGAGGTCGATCTCGGCTGCCAGATGCTTCGGCAGCACGCGCGGAATGTTCTCGGGGAAGCCGCCGCCGGTGATGTGCGCCAGCGCCTTGATCGAGCCGGTCTCGCGGATCGCCTTCAGAAGCGGCTTCACATAGATGCGGGTCGGCGTCATCAGGAGGTCGGCGAGCGTACCTTCGCCGAAGGGCGCGGGCGCGTCCCAGGCAAGGCCCGAAAGAGCAACGATCTTGCGCACGAGCGAATAACCGTTGGAATGAACGCCCGACGAGGCAAGGCCGAGAATGACGTCGCCTTCGCCGATGTCGCCGACCGGGAGCAACTGCCCGCGTTCGGCGGCGCCGACGGCAAAGCCGGCAAGGTCATAATCGCCACCCGAGTACATGCCCGGCATTTCTGCCGTCTCGCCACCGATCAGCGCGCAGCCGGATTGGCGGCAACCGTCGGCAATGCCGGCAACGATTGCGGCACCCTGATCCGGATCGAGCTTTCCCGTCGCGAAATAGTCGAGGAAGAACAGCGGCTCGGCGCCCTGGACCACCAGGTCGTTGACGCACATGGCAACGAGGTCGATGCCGACGGTGTCGTGCTTGTTGGCGTCGATGGCGATCTTGAGCTTGGTGCCGACGCCGTCATTGGCGGCAACGAGCACCGGGTCTGTGAAGCCGGCCGCCTTGAGATCGAAGAGGCCGCCGAAGCCGCCGATCTCGCCGTCGGCGCCGGGGCGCCGGGTCGAGCGCACATGCGGCTTGATCTTCTCCACCATCAGATTGCCGGCATCGATATCCACGCCTGCATCACTATAGGTGAGGCCGTTCTTTCCCGACTGGCTCATGCTGGTTCTCCAAGGCTGGTCGCGCGACAGGTATTTTGCGGATGCGAATTGCACGGCGGGCAAGGGAGTGCAAGCCGACAGCCAGTCTTCTCGGCCTTTTTTCAACATTTTGCCCATATCCCACCGGCAAGACAGCGGTCGAGAGTTCAATTTGGGGGCCTCTGAGGCGCGTAGACTTGACCGCTGCGCGCTGAGCCCCCTATCTCCTCAAACAGAATAGGATGCGGCAAAGGCATGCGTGGCGTGTTACGGGGAACACCATGGACATAAAAGTCAGCGGTTCGGGACTACAACGCCAGGTGATCTTCTGGCTGCTGGTGCTTGCTGCCTTCATCGCCTTCCTGATGGTTTTCAGCTCGATCCTGCTGCCGTTCCTGGCGGGCATGGCGCTTGCCTATTTCCTCGACCCGGTCGCCGACCGCCTCGAGCGCCTCGGTCTTAGCCGGCTGATGGCGACGGTTGTGATCCTCATCGGTTTCGTGGTGATCTTTGCCCTGTCGCTGATGATCATCATTCCCGTGATCTTCACGCAAGCCGCCGATTTCATCCAGAAGATGCCGGGCTATATCACCAAGCTGCAGGAACTCTTGACCGACAGCCAGTCGACGCTGCTGCCGCAATGGCTGGCGGACCAGATGACAGCGATCAAGCAGAATTCGGCCAAACTGCTGGAGCAGGGCGCCAGCTTCCTCGGCACACTCTTCCAGCAGCTCTGGAATTCCGGCATGGCGCTGCTCGACATCCTGTCACTGTTCGTCATCACGCCTGTCGTTGCCTTCTATCTGCTGCTCGACTGGGACCGGATGGTCGACAGGGTCGACAGTTGGGTACCGCGCGATTACGTCGGCGTCGTCCGCCAGATCGCCCGCGACATGAACACGACGATTGCCGGCTTCGTTCGCGGTCAGGGTTCGCTCTGCATCATCCTTGGCCTTTACTATGGCATCGGCCTGTCGCTCGTCGGTCTCAATTTCGGCCTGCTGATTGGCCTGTTTGCCGGCATGATCAGCTTCGTCCCCTATGTCGGCTCGATGGTGGGGCTGGTGCTGGCGGTCGGCGTGGCGCTGGTGCAATTCTGGCCCGACTATCTCTGGATCGGGCTTGTCGCCGCCATCTTCTTCAGCGGCCAGTTCCTCGAAGGCAACATCCTGCAGCCCAAGCTGGTGGGAAAAAGCGTCGGCCTGCATCCGGTCTGGCTGATGTTCGCCCTTCTTGCCTTCGGCGCCCTCTTCGGTTTCGTCGGGCTGCTGGTTGCCGTTCCCGCGGCCGCTGCCATCGGCGTGCTTGTTCGCTTCGGCATCCAGCGATACCTTGATAGCGACCTCTACCATGGGCATGGGAAGGTCGCGGTGAAGAAGACAAAGGGCAATCAGCCCGGCTGATGGCAATCGGCCCGGCTGATCGTCCCCTCCTTGTCCCGAGTACAGCATGACAAAACGTCCCTTCGAACAACTGCCCTTGGCATTCGACCACGACCCGGCAACGGGTCGTGAGGATCTGCTCGTTTCCGATCGGTTGAGCGCGGCGATTGCGATCGTCGATCACTGGCCCGACTGGCCGTCGCCGGTTGTCATCATCGCCGGGCCGGTCGGCTCCGGCAAATCGCATCTTGCCAGCATCTGGAAGGAGAGGGCCGGCGCGCGAACGATCCACCCGGTCGCAGGATCAGACGCGGCGCTGATGGCTGCCCAAGGTCCTGTTCTGTTCGAGGACGCCGACCGCCAGGGTTTTGACGACACCACGCTGTTTCATGTCATCAACAGCGTGCGTGAGCATGGCACCGGTCTGTTGATGACCTCGCGGCTCTGGCCGATGTCCTGGCCGGTCGTTCTTCCCGATCTGCGCTCGCGCCTCAAGGCGGCGACTGTCGTCGAGATCGGCGAGCCTGACGACGAACTGTTGACGCAGGTGCTGATCAAGCTCTTTGCCGATCGCCAGCTTTTGATCGATGAAAGGCTCGTCGGCTATATCGTCCAGCGCATGGAGCGCTCGCTCGAGGCGGCCCAGACGATCGTCGAGCGCATCGACCGACTGGCGCTTGCCCGAGGCGTCAGGCTGACCCGGTCGCTTGCCGCCGAAGTCCTGGAAGAGCTCGGGAATCAACGCCATTCCGATTAGTACCAGGCCTCGATGATAGAAACCTATAGGATGGTCCATGGCCGACCTCTTGCGGCGTCGACGTCCTTGACCGATGCATCGAACTGTCACAGTTCTGTCGTCAAACTGTTATAGTTCCTGCCTGCGGAGAAATGGGGTCTGATCGGCAATGGATAATGCGACGTCTGCGGTGAACGAGAACAAACAGACGGCGGAGGAAATCGATCTGCTCTCCAGCCCGGAGCGCTTCATCAATCGCGAATTTTCCTGGCTGCAGTTCAATCGTCGCGTGCTTGAAGAGACGCTCAACACGGCGCATCCGCTGTTGGAGCGGGTTCGCTTCCTGTCGATCTCGGCCGCCAACCTCGACGAATTCTTCATGGTGCGCGTCGCCGGCCTCGAGGGCCAGGTGCGCCAGGGGCTGGCCATGCGGTCGCCCGATGGCAAGACGCCGGCCGAGCAGCTCGAAGACATCCTGAAGGAAATCGACAACCTGCAGATGGAGCAGCAGGCCTCGCTTGCTGTGTTGCAGCAATATCTCGCCAAGGAAGATATTCTGATCGTCCGGCCGGCGTCGCTGTCGGCGCAGGACAAGAGCTGGCTTGCCAACGAGTTCGACCAACTGATCTTTCCGGTGCTGACGCCGCTGTCGATCGATCCGGCGCATCCGTTCCCGTTCATCCCGAACCTCGGCTTCTCGATGGGCCTGCAGCTCGTCAGCAAGACCGGCCGCGAGCCGATGACGGCGCTGTTGCGCCTGCCGGTGGCGCTCGACCGCTTCATCCGTTTGCCCGATTTCAAGAACGTCATCCGCTACATCACGCTCGAAGACATGGTCAGTCAGTTCATCGACAGGCTGTTCCCGGGCTATGAGGTCAATGGTTCCGGCACGTTCCGCATCATTCGAGACAGCGACATCGAAGTCGAGGAAGAGGCGGAAGATCTGGTGCGCTTCTTTGAAACCGCGCTGAAGCGCCGGCGCCGCGGCTCGGTGATCCGCATCGAACTCGATTCGGAAATGCCTGCTTCGCTGCGCCAGTTCGTCGTTCAGGAATTGAGCGTTCCGGAAAACCGCGTCGCCGTGCTGCCCGGTCTTCTGGCATTGAACACGCTGTCGGAGATCACCAAGGCGCCGCGCGACGATCTGCGCTTCGAGCCCTATAATCCGCGCTTCCCGGAGCGCGTGCGCGAGCACGCCGGCGATTGTTTTGCCGCGATCCGCGAAAAGGACATGGTGGTCCACCACCCCTACGAATCCTTCGACGTCGTCGTGCAGTTCCTACTGCAGGCGGCTCGCGATCCGGAAGTGGTGGCGATCAAGCAGACGCTCTACCGCACCTCGAACGACAGCCCGATCGTGCGCGCGCTTGTCGACGCGGCCGAAGCGGGAAAGTCGGTGACGGCGCTGGTCGAGCTGAAGGCGCGCTTCGACGAGGAAGCCAACATCCGCTGGGCGCGTGACCTGGAGCGCGCCGGTGTGCAGGTCGTCTTCGGCTTCATCGAGCTCAAGACCCATGCCAAGATGTCGATGGTCGTGCGCCGCGAGGAGGGCCGGTTGCGCACCTATTGCCACCTCGGCACCGGCAACTATCACCCGGTCACGGCGAAGATCTACACCGACCTGTCATTCTTCACGTGCAATCCCGTCATGGCCCACGACATGGCGAACATCTTCAATTTCATCACCGGCTACGGCGAGCCGGAAGCCGGGATGAAGCTGGCGGTTTCGCCGCACACGCTGCGCCCCCGCATCCTCCAGCATGTGGAGGAGGAGATCGAGCACGCCAAGGCAGGGCGGCCGGCGGCGATCTGGATGAAGATGAACTCGCTCGTCGACCCCGAGATCATCGATGCTCTCTACAAGGCCAGCCGGGCAGGCGTCGAAATCGACCTCGTCGTGCGCGGCATCTGCTGCTTGCGGCCGCAGGTTCCGGGCCTTTCCGACAATATTCGTGTCAAGTCCATCGTCGGCAGATTCCTCGAACATTCCCGCATATTCTGCTTCGGCAACGGTCATGGTCTTCCATCGGAGAATGCGCTTGTCTATATCGGCTCGGCGGATATGATGCCGCGCAATCTGGACCGGCGGGTTGAGACGCTTGTGCCTCTCATCAACCGGACTGTGCACGAACAGGTTCTTTCGCAGATCATGCTGGGCAATCTCATCGACAACCAGCAGAGCTACGAAATTCTTCCGGACGGCACGTCTCGCCGGATGGAAGTCGGCAAGGACGCCGAGCCGTTCAACGCGCAGCATTATTTCATGACCAACCCCAGCCTCTCCGGCCGGGGTGAAGCCCTGAAGTCCAGCGCACCGAAGCTGATTGCCGGCTGGAAGAGCAGCTGGCGCAAGTAAACTGGTTTTGCATGGTCGAATCTGAAGCGCAGGGGCGTCTGCCCGGTATCCGCCCGGTTTCCGTTGTGGATATCGGCTCGAACTCCATTCGCCTTGTCGTCTACGAAGGCCTGAGCCGCGCTCCGGCCATGCTGTTCAACGAAAAGGTCATGTGCGGTCTGGGTAAGGGCATCGATGCCACCGGACGCATGGACGAAGAAAGCGTCGAGCGTGCTCTCAGGGCGCTGCATCGCTTTAACGCGCTGTCGCAGCAGGCGCGCGCGACCTCCATGTATGTCTTGGCGACAGCGGCCGCCCGCGAGGCGAGCAACGGTCCGGCCTTCATCGCCAAGGCCGAGGCCATCCTCGGTCACAAGGTGCGCATCCTCACTGGCGAAGAAGAAGCCTACTTCTCCGCCATGGGCATCGTCAGCGGCTATCATGATCCCGATGGCGTGGTCGGCGACCTCGGAGGCGGCTCGCTGGAACTCGATGAGGTCAGCGGAAAGACGATCGGCAAGGGCATCACGCTCCCACTCGGCGGTATCCGCCTCTTCGAGCACAGCGGCGGCTCGCTGCCGAGGGCCCGCACCTGGGTGCGCAAATTCATGAAAAGCACACCGGTGCTGAAAGCCGGCGCCGGCCGCACTTTCTATGCCGTCGGTGGTACGTGGCGCTCGATCGCCAAGCTGCACATGGAAATCCGGAACTATCCACTGCATATGATGCAGGGCTATGAGATTTCCTACGACGAGGCGATGGCGCTGCTACCGGAAGTGATCGAGCCGAAGAACATCAAGCCGTCGGCCTATGCGACGATCTCCAAGAGCCGTCGCAGCCTGCTTCCTTTCGGCGCGATCGTGATGCAGGAGGCGCTGTCGATCATGAAGCCGGAGCGGATTTCGTTCTCGGCGCTCGGCGTGCGCGAAGGCTATCTCTTCTCGCTCCTGAACGAGAACGAACGGGCGCAGGATCCGCTGCTGACCGCTGCCGGCGAAATCGCCATCCTGCGGGCGCGTTCGCCCGAGCATGCCCGTGAGCTTGCCGACTGGACCGGCCGCATGGTGCCGTTCTTCGGCGTCGAGGAAACCGAAGAGGAAAGCCGCTATCGCCAGGCGGCCTGCCTCCTTGCCGATATCAGCTGGCGTGCACACCCGGATTATCGCGGCCTGCAGGCGCTGAACATCATCGCCCACTCGACCTTCTCCGGCATCACCCATGCCGGGCGGGCCTATATCGCGCTTGCCAATTATTATCGCTTCGAAGGCCTGAACGATGATGGTGCGACCGGCGCCTTGACCGGGATTACCACGCCGCGGCTGCTGGAACTGGCAAAGCTGCTTGGCGGCCTTTTGCGCGTCGCCTACCTCTTCTCTGCTTCGATGCCGGGTGTGGCGAAGAACCTGACGTTCCGCAAATCGTCATTGCCGGATATCGATCTGGAGATCGTCGTGCCTGCGGCCTATTCGGAGTTTGCCGGCGAGCGCCTCGACGGGCGGCTGCAACAGCTCGGCAAGCTGACCGGCAGAAGATTGGCATTCCATTTCGAGAGCTGAACGCTTCTCGATCTCAGTTGAAGGGCGCGCGGACGGAGATCCGCGCGCCCTTTTTGTCTATTCGGCCTTCAGGAAGTCGCCGACCTCGAGCAGAACGAACTCGTTGTCGTCTGCCTTGTCGAGCGCACGGCCGGCCGAGAACGGCAGGTTGTTGTCGTTGCCGACGATGATGTGCGTGTCGTCGACGCGATCGACGTTTTCTATCGTCACGAACGGCATGTCGTAGTAGCCGTCGCCACCGCCCTGGCGCTTCTTGTTATCAGGGTCGGCGATCTTCAGAAGGTCGATGTAGCCGATCTTACGAACGGCCTTGCCGACATTGCTGTCGTCGAAGGCGATCTTGTAGACGCGCTTCACCTTCGAGCCGACGGCAAAGCAATCGGGCTTCGGGTCCTTGGGGTCGGCGCAGGCCTTGTCGAGCGTGCCGGCGCCATTGTCGCGTTCGATCACCAGAGCTGTTCTGTCGTCGAGCATGTTGAAGTCGCCGATCGCTTCCCCACCTTCGGCAAGCGGATAGAGCCAGCTGCGGCCGGTCCAGGCCTTGGTGGCGACGTCGAGCTCGATGACGCGCAGCGCCGGACGGCCATCCGCCTGTTCGACGGTTTCGCTGTCGGTCCAGATCGGGCCTTCGAGCAGGCCGTAGAGCTTGGCTCCGTCCTTCGAAAGGGCCATGCCTTCATAGCCACCGGAGCGCTTCAGGTTGAAGGCAGGCGTCTTCTTCGAGGGGTCGCCCTGCAGCGTCAGGGTCGGATTGTCGGGCGACATGACAGGTTTGCCGTCCACCGTGGTCGCGATGACGTCGGTCAGCTTGCCGTCGACGTCGAACTTCAGGATGTAGGGACCGAACTCCTCGCCGACCCAGAAGCCATCGGCGACCGGCTGGATCGATTCGACGTCGAAGTCGGCGCCTGTCAGGTAGCGCTTGTTGGAGCCCTCCATGACGATCGGGAAGGGGGCCTTGCGGTCGGGATCGGTGAGGAACAGGGTCTTCAGCGCCTCGACCTTGCCGGCGTCCCAGTCCATCTTCACGTGGTGCAGCATCAGCATGGCATCTGTCGAGTTCAGCTTGCTGCCGAAACCGTTGTCGGAAAGGCTCCAGAAGGTGCCGTCTTCCATCGCCTTGATGCCGGAAAAGCCCTGCATCGGCTGACCGTTGAAGGGCAGAGAAAGGCCTGTCGTGCGCACGCCATCCTTGCCGGGCACGGTGCCGAGCGCGTCAGCGCGCTTGCGGTCGGCGGTGGTGAATTTGCCGGATGTCTTGAGATACTCCGGAGCGTCCGACGGTGCCGCCAGGATCGTGTTTGCCGGCAGGATCGCGTGTGCCTTCAAGGTTGCTGGAAAGGCATTTTCTTCAGCCAAAGCGGCCGTCGTCATCAAAAGGGTGAGCGCCGCGGTGGCGAGAAGCGTTTTGGTCATGAAAGTCACCATGGGTTGGATGCCAGAGTACGCGAACCCGATAGGCGGCTTTGATGACGGTTGGGTGATATCTGGCTTACAGCGCTGTGAAGCTTTGATGACAGGGCATCGGCGTCAGCCGGCAAGGGCAAGCGTCGCCCATCGACCCGGCGTCACGCCGTAAGCGCGTTTGAAGTGGCGGGTGAAGTGGGCCTGGTCGGCAAAGCCGTTATCGAGCGCCGCACCCGCCAGGCTGTGGCCGGTCGCAATCATCCGACGCGCCTGCTCCAGCCGCCGCATCAAGAGATAGCGGTGCGGGCTGGTGCCGAGAACCTTGCGGAACTGGCGGGCGAGCGTGAAGCGATCAAGGCCACTGACGGATTCGAGTTCCTGTGACCCGACCGGGCGATCGAGATTGGCCCTGAGATAATCCGTCGCCTCGAACACTGCCCGTTTCGCAGATCGGCCGGCGGCCTTTGCCGTCGTGCCGGCATGGCGACACAGCCCCTCGGCGATACGCGTCAGAATGTCGTCCAGCGCCAGTTCGTCGATGCCGCAGTCAAGGTCCATGACGGCCTCGCCGATCGCTTGGCGCAGGGCCGTATCGCCTACAACGGGCGCTGCTATGAAAGGCAAGGCTGCGCCGTTGTCGCCAAGGGCCGCAATCAATCGCTCCGGCTGCAGATACATCATCCGATAGCGAAGCGTTGCTTCCGTTCCTGCGCCGCCGTCGTGCAGCTCGTCCGGATGGATGATGATGATGCTTCCCGGCGTGCTGTATCGGCTCTCGCCGCGATACTGGAAGGTTTGAATGCCGCCGAGGGTAACGCCAAGCGCGTAGGTGTCGTGGCGATGCGGCTCGAAGACCTTGCCGTGCAGCCGCGCCTCGATCCGCTCGATGCCGTCCACAGGTGCTGCGACGCGGATGCCATCGCCCGGTGATCCGCACAATCGTTCAAGATCGATACCCGCGTCTTCGGTTAAGGCCTCTCCGGGCACGCCCTGATGTCCTGAAATGGAGAAACCCGTCATGTTCGACACCAAGTTTGCGATCGTGTTGCGCGAGGATCTGGCCACCTGGCAGAAGCTGAACGTCACCGCATTTCTGGCCACCGGCATCGCCGGACAGAAGCCGGCAATCATCGGTGAAGTCTACCGCGATGGCGCCGGCAACGTCTACAACGCACTGAGCGTTCAACCGATCATCGTGTTATCGGCAGATGGTGCGACGCTCGGCAACATTCAACGCCGCGCGATCGAAAGGCAAATACAAACGTCTGTCTATGTTGATGCCATGTTCTCGACCGGTCACGACAGTGCCAACCGCGCCGCCTTCGCTGAAACCAGTCCCGGCGACGCGAAGGTTGCCGGCATTGCCGTTCATGCCGACAAGAAGCTGGTCGACAAGATCACCAAGGGGGCGAAGCTACACGGGTGAAGGCTGGCTGGCCAGCTGCGGCGTCGGCGTACCCCCGGCGCGGAGCGCCAGCACGCCGAGCTTCTGCCCGCGTCCCTTGACGGCGTGCTCACCGAGATCCTCGGCACGCACATAATGAGGCAGCCGCATCTTGCGGGCGAGGTCGGCGGAAATGAGGACCTGATGGTTCAGCGTCTTGCAGAAGCCTTCAAGCCGGGCCGTCGTGTTCACCGTGTCGCCGAAATAGGTGATCTTGTGGCGGTCGAGGCCGATTTCAGCCGCGACGATGGTCCCCCCATGGAGAGCCGCACGCAGGCGCGGAACCTCGCCGAATTCCTTCTGCCAGCGGTGCGCGTCCGCGTCGATCATCTCCAGAATGTCGAAGACGCAATGGATACAAGCTGCGTTGTTTGTGGCCCGGTCGAAGGGCCAGGTGATGACTGCGGCGTCTCCCACATAGTCGTCGATCGACCCGCGATAGCGCAGGACCGGATCTGCGATCGTCGCGAACAGCTTGCCGAGGTATTCCTGCATCCGCAGGTCGCCGTTGCGCTCGGCATAGGAGGTCGAGCCGGCGAGATCGATGAATAGGAACACGCGCTCTTCCTGGATCGGCCTGCGGTAGCGCCCAGTCAGCAGGCTTAGGAAGACGTCGCGCCCGAGCAGTTCACGGACCCTGAGGATGAAGACGAGCGAGCCCGAGATGGCTAATGCAAAGAGCAGAACCGTCTTGGACGGCACCATCGCCTCCATCCAGTGATCGTTCATCACGCCGCTCATCCCCATGATCAGACCGGCGGCCGCGTAACCGATATCGAGCAGCACGAAATAGATCGCGAGCGAGGCGACGAAGAAGACCGGTGTTGAGAAGGCATGGATCCGTCGATTGAGGCGCCGGAAAATGATGCGTCGCTCGAATGCAATGATCGGCGTGCACATGAACAGTGCATAGGTCGCGCCGATCAGCCAACCCGTCCCATAGACAATCCCCGCGTAGACGGCACCGGCCGCTGCGACGACCAGCAGCAGGAGAAGTCCTTCGAAAGTGGAGAAACGCCAGCGCATGCGGAAAGGCCTCGAAACCCGATAGCGGAAGAAGGGGCACGTCGGCCAACGTCGTTGTACCGTGTCGCGTCAGCGCGCCGATTCGCGGTCGTTTGATTGCGAATCGGCCTTGCTAAGGGGCCTTGGCTAGAGCCGGATTCGGGCGGAAAGTTGTTGCCGCCCGATCGTTTTCAGTCGCCGATTTCCATCGCTTCGATCTTCTTGTCGACGAAGCGCAGAGCCACTTCGCCGTTGATCAATTTCAGTGCCGTATCGCCGAACAACTCACGCCGCCAGCCCTTGAGCGCGCCGACATCGGCCTTCTCGCCCTCGGCGGCGATCTTGTCGAGATCGTCGCTGTTGGCGATGATCTTGGCAGCCACGCCCTGTTTCTCGGCGATCAGCTTCAGCAGCACCTTGAGCATTTCAGTGGCAGCGGCAGCACCTTCGGGTGTGTGGTTCTGTCGCGGCAACCGGGGCAGGTCGGTCTTGGGAATGGCAAGCGCTTCGTTGACCGCCTCGGTCAGCGCAGCGCCGGCGCTTGAGCGCTCCCAGCCCTTCGGAATGGTTCGCAGTCGCGCCAGTGCCTCGGAATCCTTCGGCTGCTGTTGCGCCACTTCATAGATGGCATCGTCCTTGAGGATGCGCCCGCGGGGAACGTTGCGATTGCGCGCCTCACGCTCACGCCAGGCCGCAACCTTCTGCAGAACGGCGAGTTCGATCGGCTTCTTGACACGCATCTTCAGGCGCTGCCAGGCGTCATCAGGGTGCAGGTCGTAGGTATCTTGCGCTTCGAGAATGGCCATCTCTTCCGAAAGCCACAGCGAACGGCCTTCGCGTTCGAGCTGTGCATTCAGATGCTGGTAGATGTCCCGCAAATGCGTGACATCGGCGAGCGCGTAATCCAGCTGTTTCTCGGTCAGCGGCCGGCGGCTCCAGTCGGTGAAGCGCGAGGACTTATCGATCTGCTCGCCCTTGATGCGGTTGACGAGCTGGTCGTAGGAGACGCTGTCGCCGAAACCGCAAACCATGGCGGCGACCTGGGTGTCGAAAATCGGGTGCGGGATCAGGTTGCCGAGATGGAAAATGATTTCGATATCCTGGCGTGCGGCATGGAACACCTTGATCACATCAGGGTTGGCCATCAGCGCGAAGAATGGCGCGAGGTCGATGCCCTTTGCCATCGGATCGACGATGACGGCCATATCCGGGTTCGCCATCTGGATGAGGCAAAGCTCCGGCCAGAAGGTGGTCTCACGCAGGAATTCCGTGTCGATCGTAATATAACTTGAGCGGGCCAGCTGCTGGCAGGCGGCCTCTAGATCTGCGGTTGTTTCAATCATCGGATTTAAATCACTGTGGCAAAAATGCGGCTAGGTTTTTCGTGTAGCCCTTCGTGCCATCCGTCACAATCGAAATTCTCAGACCACCTTGAAATAACCGGTCATGCCGGTCTTCTGATGCTCGATGATGTGGCAATGGAACACCCAGTCGCCAAGATTGTCGGCAACAAGCGCGACCTCCGCCTGTTCGTCGGGCAAAAGCAGGATGGTGTCGGTCGGCGGCGGCAGGAATGTCCGCTTGTTCGAGCTTAGAATGCGGAAGCTCATGCCGTGCAGATGGATCGGATGGGCGTGGGGCGTCCGGTTGGCGATCTGCAGCACATAGCTCTTGCCGAGCTTCAACTCCTCGATCGCCGCGATCGGATCGGGCGTGTCGCCCGGCCACGGCACCTTGTTGATCGCCCAGAAGGTGTAGCCGAGCGAGCCGCAGATCGAGGGTGCCGCCTTGTGTTCGGCGGTGGCCGTCAGGTCGATAGGAATGCGCGTGGCAACAGACAGGTCCGCCTCGGCGATCGGATTGGCGGGCAGGGTTGCGACATCGCGGATGTCGCGCTTCAGGGACGGTCCTGTCGCGCGGAAGCTTGCGATCGTCCAGGGATGCGAGCCGCGCAGATTGCCGAGTTTTATGGTGGTGCCTTCGCTGTCGGGCATTCTGACCACGAGATCGATGCGTTGGCCGGGGCCGACGTCGTAGCGGTCGAGCGGGAAGGGCTTGTCGACTGGGTTGGCGTCCAGCGCGACGACCATGGCGTCGGCGCCCTCCAGTCCGAGCGTATAGATCCGCGTCACATCGGTCGCCGCGATCCGGACGCGCACGAGGCCGCCGGCAGGCGCGTCGTAGCTCGGCTCCTGCTGCCAGTTTGCGGTGCGCACCGTGCCGTAGGTGCCGCCGCGCGCCGCGTCCCTCGGCTTGAACGGGTCGATGAAGGCGCCGCCCTTGCCGAGCCGCCAGTCGCGCAGGTTCAAGACGATCTCGGCGTCGAACACAGGATCGTCAGGGTTCTCGACGACGATGACGCCGGTCAGTCCGCGACCCATCTGGGTCAGCGTGTTGCAGTGCGGGTGGTACCAGAACGTGCCGGCGTCCGGCGGCGTGAAGACGTAGTCGAAGGGATCGCCCGGATAGACATAAGGCTGGGTCATCTCGGGCACCCCATCCATGGCGTTGGGGATGCGAAGCCCGTGCCAGTGCACGGTTGTCGGTTCGTCGAGGCCATTGATCAGTCGCGCGGCATAGGGCTCGCCCATGCGCATCCGCAGGCCCGGCGGCATGCCGTTATTGGCGGCGTCCCCGAGCCCATAGGTCATGACCTTGGGCGTAACGCCGTCTGCGGCGATCTGCGCCTCGATCAGTTGCGCCGTGAGGATCTGCGGATCGGGCGCAGCACCAGCGCGTGCAGCCATGCCCGCGCCGAACGCGAAGGCGCCACCCAAAGCGGCGGAGCCCTGGAGAAACGTGCGGCGGCTGATCAGGGACATTCTGGCAATCTCGGCAACTGGTTAGGACGACAGATCAGGTTCTAAACCTGATCGTCGCAATCAGCAATTCGCCCGCGCAGGCGCATCTTGCCGCAGGGGGTCAGTCGTCCTTGCGCGGTTGGTTGCCGCCTGCGAGCTTGTTGAAGAAGGACGAGGTCCGCAGCAGGTTGCGGAAGGGCATGGCACGCGCTTCCGTCGGCACGCCGCTGCGGGCCGTCATGCGCCTGATTGTATAGAGCATGAAGAGGAAGAGGATGGCGGCGGTATAGATGAACAGCGCCTGCGGGCCAAAGATTTCGAGCAGGAAGGAGGCGAACAGCGGGCCGATGATCGCACCGAGCGACCAGAAGAACAGCATGCCCGCGGAGACAAGCGCATGCTGGCCTTCCGCCGCGTGGTCGTTGGCATGAGCCGAGCAAAGCGAATAGAGCGGCATCGCGAAAGCGCCGAACAGGAAGATACCGGCGAAATTCAGCCACTCGTCGTTGCCGGCGCCAAAGGCAAGGAAAAGGCCGGCGAGCAGCGACCCGAAGGTGGCAATCAGGATGATCAGGCGCCGGTCGATCTGGTCGGAGTAGTGGCCGAGCGGATATTGCAAGACGACGCCGCCGATAATGCCGGCGCTCATGAAGGTGGCGATCGCCGTCACCGACAGGCCGATGCCCTGAGCATAGATCGGGCCAAGCGACCGGAAGGCTGCGTTGGTGAGGCCGACCACGATGCAGCCGACGGTCGCAAGCGGCGAGATATTCCACAGCGCCTTGACGTCGAAGCGGATCGCTTCCGGCGCCACCGGGCTCGACCGGTCGGCAAAGGAAATCGGCACGAGTGACAGGGTCAATGCCATCGAGATGATCGCGAAGAGTTCGAAGCCGCCGATCCCGATGCCGGGAATGATGTATTGGGCCGCGGTGACCGAGCCGAGATCGACCAGGCGATAGACGGACAGCGTCCGCGCGCGATTGGTATTGGTGACGCTGGCGTTCAGCCAGCTCTCGACGGTGGCGAAAAGACAGGCGAAGGCGATACCGGCGACCAGCCGCATCAGGAACCACATGAACGGGTTGATGACGAGCACCATGGCGATCGCCGCCGCCGATGCGATTGCTGCCATCGCCGAGAAAGTGCGGATATGGCCGATCGACCGCAGGATGCGTGTGACATAGACGCAGCCAAGCGCGAAGCCGATATTGTAGCCGGCGCCGATGACGCCGATCAGCGATGTCGAGAAGCCTTCTTCGAGCGCCCTGAGCGAGATGAACGTGCCTTGCAGTCCGTTGCCGCCGATGAGGATGCCTGCGGTGACAAGAAGCGGAATGAGCGGACGAATTTGCGACATGGGGCAGGCGACTTCCGAATGGTGTTCGCGAGTCGGGATGGAGGCGGACACAATATGTGTAGCGGCGCATTCAGACGGCGCACAGTCGCGAATTGTGACGATAACCGTTCTTTTCACGCCGTTTGGCCAAAGCCTTGTCTTCCGTCTGTGAACAGGGGCGAATTTGTCCGTCGTCGCCGGCGCTTCCCGAAGGGAACGCAGAGGTCTCGGCTTGACAAAGCCGGCGCATCATGCGCTTTTCCGCCCGATTTTGATCATGTTGCCGCGCGCCGTTTCGGCCTGCGCGGCGCTTTGCAATTCCGGGATAACACGATGCACCGCTACCGCAGCCACACCTGTGCCGCCCTCCGCAAGTCGGATGTCGGCTCCACCGTTCGCCTCTCCGGCTGGGTCCACCGCGTCCGCGACCATGGCGGCCTGCTCTTCATCGACCTGCGCGACCACTACGGCATCACCCAGGTCGTCGCCGATCCCGACAGCCCTGCGTTCAAGGCGGCCGAAACCGTTCGCGGCGAATGGGTCGTGCGCATCGACGGCCTCGTCAAGGCCCGCATGGACGACACCGTCAATAAGGGCATGCCGACGGGTGAAATCGAACTCTACGCCCAGGAGATCGAAGTTCTCTCGGCCGCCAAGGAACTGCCGCTGCCGGTTTTCGGCGAGCCGGACTACCCGGAAGACGTACGCCTGAAGTACCGCTTCCTCGACCTGCGCCGCGACACGCTGCACAAGAACATCGTCAAGCGGACGCAGATCATCTCGTCGATGCGCCGCCATATGGGCGAAGTCGGCTTCACCGAATACACCACCCCGATCCTGACGGCGTCGTCGCCGGAAGGCGCGCGCGACTTCCTCGTTCCGTCGCGCATCCATCCCGGCAGCTTCTACGCCCTGCCGCAGGCGCCGCAGCAGTACAAGCAGCTCCTGATGGTTGCCGGTTTCGACCGCTACTTCCAGATCGCGCCTTGCTTCCGCGATGAAGACCCGCGCGCCGACCGTCTGCCGGGCGAATTCTACCAGCTCGACCTCGAAATGAGCTTCGTCGAGCAGGAAGACGTCTGGACGACGATGGAGCCTGTCATCCGCGACATCTTCGTCGAGTTTGCCGACGGCAAGCCGGTCACGGAAAAGTTCCCGCGCATCCCTTACGACACCGCGATCCGCAAGTACGGCTCCGACAAGCCGGACCTGCGCAACCCGATCGAGATGCAGGCTGTGACCGAGCACTTTGCCGGTTCCGGCTTCAAGGTCTTCGCCAACATGATCGCTTCGAACCCGAAGGTCGAAGTCTGGGCAATTCCGGCCAAGACCGGTGGTTCGCGTGCGTTCTGCGACCGCATGAACGCCTGGGCTCAGAGCCAGGGCCAGCCGGGTCTCGGCTACATCTTCTGGCGCAAGGAAGGTGAGAAGCTCGAAGGCGCCGGCCCGCTTGCCAAGAACATCGGCGAGGAACGCACCGACGCGATCCGCACGCAGCTTGGCCTCGATGACGGCGATGCCTGCTTCTTCGTCGCCGGCGATCCCGCCAAATTCTACAAGTTCGCAGGCGAAGCCCGCACGCGGGCAGGCGAGGAACTCAACCTCGTCGACCGTGACCGCTTTGAATTCTGCTGGATCGTCGATTTCCCGTTCTACGAATGGCTGGAAGACGAAAAGAAGATCGACTTCGCCCACAACCCCTTCTCGATGCCGCAGGGTGGCCTCGAAGCGCTGAACAGCGAAGATCCGCTGTCGCTCAAGGCCTACCAGTACGACATGGTCTGCAACGGCTTCGAGATCGCGTCCGGCTCGATCCGTAACCAGTTGCCGGAAGTCATGGTCAAGGCGTTCGAGCTGACCGGTAAGTCGCAGCAGGAAGTGGAAGAGCAGTTCGGTGGTCTCTACCGTGCGTTCCAGTACGGCGCGCCTCCGCACGGCGGCATGGCCTTCGGCATCGACCGCGTCGTCATGCTGCTCGTCGGCGCCAAGAACCTCCGCGAGATCTCGATCTTCCCGATGAACCAGCAGGCCGTCGACCTCTTGATGGGCGCACCGTCCGAAGCGACACCGGCACAGCTGCGCGAACTGGCGCTCCGCCCGATCCCGCAGAAAAAGGACTAAGGTCCAGACGGACTGAGAAATAGAAGACCCGGCCGTGATGCTCACAGCCGGGTCTTTTCATTTAGGGCATAGCCCCCAGGCGCTTAACGTTTGGCGTAGATGGCGTCGCGCACATCGCGGGTAAATTGGCCCCACATGCCTTCGAACGCCGTGTTGGTTAGCACCACGACGGTGATGTTTTCGACCGGGTCGACGAACCAGTCGTGTCCATAGGCGCCGCCCCATTGGATCGTGCCCTTTGAGTGCGGTGTGCCGGCCGCGGCGGGATCGACAAGCACGGCCCAGCCGTAGCCGAAGCCCCAGCGCGGACCCTGCGTTCCCGCCTTGGGGCCGGTCTGGTCCTGCATCATGGTTCTGACCGTTTTCGGTGAGAGCAGGGGGCCGCCGCCCTTGCGGCTCGCTTCCAGGAACGTCAGCCGATCGTTCGAAGAAGGCGAATTGCGGGAGCACACGGATGCGGGCGGGCTTGCTCGTTTTATCGGCGCCATCCTGCAGGCAATGACGGTGCAGGCGCAGGACGGAGCCGGAAAGGCGGAGCTGTTGCCGATTGGCGAATTTGCCGTTGCCGAGGTCGCACGTCACTGCCGGGCTGCGGCCTGAGTTCGCCGCTGTCCCGCTCCTCGGCCTGAGCTGGCCGGTCCGCAACCTATGGCGCTTGGCGCTGCTTCTCAGAAGTCCATGCCCTGGCCGTTGGGCGATTGTGCGGCGCCATCCTTCTTCGGCTTCTCGGCGATCATCGCTTCGGTGGTGACCAGAAGACCGGCAACGGAGGCGGCGTCCTGAAGTGCCGCGCGCACCACCTTGGCCGGATCGATAACGCCCATCTTGAAGAGATCGCCGTATTCGCCCGTCTGTGCATTCCAGCCATAGGCGAAGTCGGTTTTCTCACGCAGCTTGCCGACGATGATCGAACCTTCGGCGCCGGCATTCTCGGCAATCTGGCGCACCGGCATCTCCACTGCGCGCCGGACGATCTCGATGCCGACCCGCTGGTCCTGGTTTGCAACCTTGATGTCGTCCAAAGCGCCGACCACCCGAAGCAGGGCGACGCCGCCGCCCGGCAGGATGCCCTCTTCGACGGCCGCGCGGGTGGCATGCAACGCGTCGTCCACCCGATCCTTCTTTTCCTTCACCTCCAGCTCGCTGGAGCCGCCGACCCGGATAACGGCCACGCCGCCTGAGAGCTTGGCAAGCCGTTCCTGCAGCTTTTCCCGATCGTAGTCGGAGGTTGTTTCCTCGATCTGCGCCTTGATCTGGCTGACGCGGCCGCCGATGTCGGCCTTGCTACCGGCACCGTCGACGATGGTGGTGTTTTCCTTCTCAATCATCACCCGTTTGGCCCGGCCGAGCGTTTCGAGCGTGACATTCTCAAGCTTGATGCCGACGTCTTCCGAAACGACTGTGCCGCCGGTCAGCACCGCGATATCCTCGAGGATCGCCTTGCGCCGGTCACCGAAACCCGGCGCCTTGACGGCAGCGATCTTGAGGCCGCCACGCAGCTTGTTGACGACAAGCGTTGCCAAAGCCTCACCTTCGACATCCTCTGCAATGATGAGCAGCGGGCGGCTCGCCTGGATCACCGATTCGAGGATCGGGATCATCGCCTGCAGGTTGGAAAGCTTCTTTTCGTAGATGAGGATGTAGGGATCTTCGAATTCGACCCGCATCTTCTGCTGGTCGGTGATGAAATAGGGCGAGAGATAGCCTCGATCGAACTGCATGCCCTCGACGATCTCGAGCTCGATCTCGGCAGTCTTGGCCTCTTCTACCGTGATGACACCTTCATTGCCGACCTTTTCCATTGCCTCGGCGAGATATCGGCCTATCTCGGCGTCGCCGTTGGCAGATATGGTGCCGACCTGCGCGATCTCCTCGTTGTTGGCGATCTTGCGGGCGCGGACCTTGAGTTCAGTGACGATCGCGTCCACGGCGAGGTCAATGCCGCGCTTCAGGTCCATCGGATTCATGCCGGAAGCTATCGCCTTGACGCCTTCCTTGACGATCGCCTGCGCGAGCACGGTTGCCGTCGTCGTTCCGTCGCCAGCCACATCACTGGTGCGCGATGCCACCTCGCGCAGCATCTGCGCGCCCATGTTTTCGAACTTGTCTTCGAGTTCGATTTCCTTGGCGACGGAAACGCCGTCCTTGGTGATCCGCGGAGCGCCATAGGACTTTTCGATAACAACGTTTCGTCCCTTCGGTCCGAGCGTCACTTTCACGGCATTGGCAAGGATATCGACGCCGCGCAGCATGCGGTCGCGCGCGTCGCTACTGAACTTGACTTCCTTGGCTGTCATTGTCGGCCTCCCTCAGCACGAAACTCGCAGTCACGCGGCCGCGATCGAAATGGGCCCTGACGCTACCGATCGTCAATGTGGCGCCCACATCGGAAGCGCTGCCGCTCAACACGTTACTCTTCGCCATCATCGGGCGTCAGGATGTCGATCAAGGCAGCGACGCGTCCGGCCGGCAGATGCCGTCCTTCGCCGATCAGCGCCTCGTCGTTGTTCACCCAGGCGATTGCTTCGGCGAGTTCCGCCGCACTGGCTCCCGTCGCCAGCAGCTCCGCCATCAGCGTTTCGTCGACCGGGCCAAGAATGGCGGTGATATCCGCATGTTTCAGTCCCATGACGTTCTCCTTCCGTGTGATCGGGCAGGAATGCGGGATGAAGTCTTGTCTTCAGAGAAATGTAGATAGGCGACGGCGCTCGTGCATCAAGCCGCGGCTATCATAACATGGAACGTGTTCGCGCGAAAAAGCCTGGCTTGAGGACCGGGCTTGTCAGGTTCCGATCGGATCACTCGGGTCGAAGGCTATTGTCGAGAAAGTACCACTGGTCCAGATTGGCCCGGATAATCGGTTCGATCGCGTTGTTCAACATCAGGATGTCATCCAGCTGCCGCGCACCGGGGCGGTCCTCGGGCGGAAGCTTTATTGTGGGCAGTGCCCGACATTCGAAGCGGAAGCCGTCGGTGCGCAGGTTGTACCACGGGCAGATGGTGGCCCCGGTCATGCGCGCCAGACGAATGGCAATGGCCAGGTTGCCTTCAAGATGTGGCTTCCTGTCAAAGAACGGTCCGCGGATCAAGCCGCCAAAACCTTCGTCGCAGAAGGTGCTGACGACGCCGCCGTTCTTCAGGATCTTGATTGCCGGGCGAATGCCTTCGGCCCCGGGTGGCAGGAACCGCAAACCCGCCTTGGTGCGAACGCGCTCGGCGATCCAGGCCTTGGCTCGGCCCCTGGGCGGGAGGTAGAAGGCATGGGGGCGGACGTTGATCCGCTGCAGCACAGTCGGGCCGACTTCCCAGTTGCCGAGATGCATGCCGACAATGATGACGGGACCGGCCTTGACAGCATCATCAATGATGTCGAGACCGTGGAATGTCAACCGGTCTGGATTGGTCTGCAACCGGTTCACCACGGAGAATTCGGTCATCAGCCGGCCCTGTGCCCGGCAGTTTTCGCGAAACAGCGCCTGCTGCTCGACCTCGTTGAGGTCCGGCCGAAGGGCGCGGATGGTTTCTTGCGCGCGCCGCGACGCCACCTTGTGGAAGCGCGGCATGGCAAACAGGCCGAGCGCTGCACCCAGCTTGGAACAGGCATCCATCGGCAGGAGCTTCATGCCAAAATGCCCGCTGAGGTGCGCGAGGTTCCAAAGATTGTCGGTCACCCAGTAGCGCCAGAAGGCACGCAAGCCCTCCCGGCCGGAAAAGGCATCTGCAAGAGAGGGGCGCTCTTGGCTGGCGAATGTCCATGCCTTGCGCTTGGTAATTCTTTCGGCTTGGCGCGGTTCTTCAACGGTCATAGAGTGGCCTCTGCCGTCGATGGAGGGTAACCGGAAGCCCGCCCTTCGGTCGCAGCGTCAGGCGGCATATGGGCTCAACCTTGTGCCCATCGACCACCGCCACCCGGAACTGCTGCGCGATGATTGCCAGGCACAGGATTGCTTCCGTGAGGCCGAAATGCAAGCCGGGGCAGACGCGCGGTCCACTGGCAAACGGGATGAAACTATAGGGTGTCGGGCGACGCCCGCCCATGAACCGGTCCGGGCGGAAATGATGCGGGTCCTCGAACAGGCTCTCCGTCCGGTGGAGAAGCCAAGGCACGATCAGCACGAGCGAGCCGCGTTCAGCAGTGATATCGCCGATCATTTCTGCCTGACGCGTTTGTCTGGCCAGAATGGGGACGGGCGGGTAGAGGCGAAGCGTCTCCTCGATGATGGCCTTGCACAGTTCTAGTTGCGGCACGTCGTCGATCGTCGGAACCCGGTCGCCGCAGACGCGGCCAATCTCTTCATGGAGCGCCTTTTCCACCCATTTGGCGCGCGACAGGAGGTACCAGGCCCAGGTGAGCGTGGCGGCCGTCGTTTCATGACCCGCCATGAAAATCGTCGCCGCCTCGTTGCGCAGGGCAACCAGGTCGAGCTTGAGTTCGGGATTTCGCTGCTGCCGACGGATCAACAGCTCTACCATGGAGTTGTGGTCGCCGCGGCCTTCGAGGTGATCCTCGACCACCTTGTCGATGATACGGTGGATGCGCTTGACCGAGCGGCGAAGCGTCGGTGTTCGCAAGATCGGTAGCCCGTCGTCGAAGCCGAGGAAGTAGCCGAGATTGATCGAATCGACCAGCGACTGGTAGCTGGTGAAGCTGTCGGTGACCGCCGCGGCGCTGTCGTCCCCGAGCTGGTTTCCAAAGACGCTGCGCGCAATGATCTCGGCGGTCAGTCCAGCCATTTCGTGCAGGGCGTTGACCTGCGCACCGTCCGGCATGCCGTTCCAGCGCTCGACAAGTTCGCTGGTCGTGCGCTCCATGACGGGACCGAAGGCCGGCACCCTTTTGGCATGGACGATGTCGGCGACCAGGGGACGCCGCTGTTTCCAGATATCGCCGTCCGAGATGAAAAGGCCGTCGCCCAGCAGGAATTCGAGCGCCCGGCGCATCTGCGGGCTCTTGCGTTCGAAGTTCTCGTGCCGTTTGACGACAACCTGGCGGATCAGATCAGGCGAGTTGACCAGGATGACCTGCCGCCCGATCAGCCGGATCTGGGAAACCTTCTCCGTGAAGTCGTTGTTGCGCCAGATCGACAGGAAATCCGTTCTTGCCTGCAGCAGAAGTCGGAGTGGCTTGCCCGGTGGCCCCGAATAAAAGTCGGCGCGCGCAGGCTCAAATCTTTCTTCCGACAGCTCTTCTCTGAACTTTATCGGTTGATGGAACCATCCAGCCATTGACGTCCGATCTGTCGAAAAGAAAGGAATAGATGCGCTTGCGTTTCGGCATTCAGACGAATGTTGCCGAGAGTGGGGCTCTCGATATTTGTCTGCTGTTCTCTATCCCGCGCCTGTTCTGCAAGATGACAGTTTTCAATGCTGCCGGGATCAGAGTTGTTCTTCAGTCGGTATTACAGTGTGGTCGAAAAATGCGTGCAGTACGAAATGGTCAGGCAAAGCGCCGTTGACGTTTCATGCGTATGGGACATGCGAGAAAAAGCTGTCGCCGTTCGAAGCAGATCAGGGGGCAATACTGGCGGTGCAGCCTTCGAGGCGCAAGACGGGGCAAGTAAAACGGACCGCTGAGACAGAGGTTTTCAACCGAAAACGACCGCTCGACAGGAATATGACATGCGTCCGACGAGAAAATCCGAAATGTGACTGGCTGCTTGGCCGAATGAGAGTAGTTGCTTGGGGCTATAGGCTGTGACGCCGTGTCGGCGGCCTTCCCTCAACGTGTCGGAAGGCTGGGTTGCGTGCTGAACACACAAACGCCGGCGACTTCGTCGACCGACAGGTCATGCGAAGTCGCCGGCGCTGATTGTCAGACCGGAGCTTTACCGATCAATCGTTTGCCGTCACCTTGACGCCGAGCACCGAAGGGATCGTGTTCGGTGCGCCCATGGCCGCGCCCATGATCATCGGGAACGGAACCGGCTTTTCCGGAGCTGCGCTGATCGTCAGGCTCTTCGGACCGTCGAGGTAGGTGTTGACCGCGGACGATACCTGGTTCTGCAGTTCCGGCACGTTGAGCTGTGCCATCATCAACGGAACGAGGCCCTTCAGCGACTGTGCCAGCTGATCGCCCGTCACACCCTGCTGCGAACCCGCATAGTCGAGTGCCTTCTTGGTGATCGAGGCGTCGTCGAAGCGGATTTCGGCGCTGTTGAAGGTCAACTGCTGCATCAGCCCCATCATGGCGAGGCCCATCGCCTGATTGGCCTCTTCCTTGTTGGGGTTCGCTTCGGCGCTCTTCATGGCTTCCTGAAGCGACTTCATGAAGGCAAGCGTGTAGCCCGAGATGTCGACAGCGAGGTTCAGCCGGCCGACATTCTTGAAGTCGAAGGCGTATTCCTCAAGCGCGACATTGCCGCTTTCGACTTCCCAGCTGCCCTTCATCGTCACCGCGCCGTCCAGCTTGGTCAGGCCAAGCTTTTCGATGGCTTCCTTGGTCTTGGGGTCTTCGATTTGCGAAAGGTCTGCCTTGAGGCCGGCAGCGGTTGCATCGAAGTCAAAGCCGGCGTCGTTTTCCTGGCGGGCGAGGTTTGCTTCGCTGCTTTCCAGCGAGAAGACTTCCTTGCCCTTGGCGCTGACCGTGATCGGGCCGGTGCTCGCGCTTTCGTAAAGCAGGATATCGTCGAGCGTTCCGCCTGCCGGGTTGGCCGGAATGGACAGACCCGAAACGAGAATGTCCTTGACGGCGAGGCTGCCCTCATCCTGTACGACGTTGACGTCAGGGAAGGAAACGGTCTCGGCATAGTAGCCGCCACCTTCGGTTTCCTCGACGCCTTCGAAGGTGATGTCACCGATCTTCAACGCGTCGCCGGGCTGGCCTGCGAGCTTGATCTGGACGCCCGAGGCCGTCACCGTGTCGCCGCTGACTTCAGCCTTGTCGAAGGTGAGCGTGGTGCCGTTCGAACTCGTCGCCGCCTCGAGCTTCTTCATCAGGTCCGCACCGTCAAGCGCGAAGGCCGGGCCGGTGAGGGTCAGGAGTGCGGCGCTGGCCATCATCAGGCGGATCTTGCGCGTATGCATCATTGTGGAGTTCCTTCGTGAAAATATCTGATTGTTTAGCTGTGTCGAGGATGCGGCATCGCTAGTCTGGTTCATATCGGCAAGCTGCGTCAACTGAGGCAGATAGCCCTATCGGCCGGCGAAATATGCCATGCCCTGGGGCTCCATCCTCCCGTCAGTTCGCGTCCCGCAATGTCCCCCTCGCAAATCATCCAAATCAACAGCAGCCGAACCTAGTACGAAACAGGGCGAAATTATATTCGCTCGATGAAATCACATGGGCTTCCCCGCCCGCATGCTTTCCAGGACGTTACCGACGGCGTTCGCTCACCCATGGCATAACCGTCCGGACGTTGCACGAACATTGCAGGACCGGGTCTGCGCCCTTCAATAGCGTATGGGTGGCGCCATGCGGTTCTCCACAGTGCGATGCCCTGAAATCCTTGATGTTCCGGGTTTGTTGCGCTAGCAAGAACATATGGGACAAAGCCTTACTCCCCCGTCTGGCGGGGATGATCATATTCAGCCGGTTGACCTGAAGGCGGCGCTGGAAGAGCGTTACCTGGCCTATGCCTTGTCGACCATCATGCATCGCGCGCTTCCGGATGTCCGCGACGGCCTGAAGCCGGTGCATCGTCGCATCGTTCACGCCATGAGCGAGATGGGGCTGAGGCCGAACACCTCGTTCAAGAAATGCGCCCGTATCGTCGGCGACGTCATGGGTAAGTTCCACCCCCATGGCGACGCCTCGATCTACGACGCGCTGGTGCGGCTTTCCCAGGAGTTTGCCATCCGTTATCCGCTGGTCGACGGCCAGGGAAACTTCGGCAATATCGACGGCGATAACGCCGCCGCCATGCGTTACACCGAAGCGAAGATGACCGATGTCGCCTCGCTTCTGCTTGAGGGTATCGATCAGGACGCGGTGGACTTTCGTCCCACCTACAACGAGGAAGACCAGGAGCCGACCGTGCTCCCGGGAGCCTTCCCCAACCTGCTCGCCAACGGCGCGACCGGCATTGCCGTCGGCATGGCAACGTCGATCCCGCCGCACAACGCCCATGAGCTTTGCGATGCGGCGCTGCACCTGATCCGCCATCCGGAGGCAACGGTCGAAGACCTTCTCTACGATCCCGCCAATCCGCAGAAGGGCGGGATCGAGGGGCCGGACTTTCCCACCGGCGGCGTCATCGTCGAAAGCCGCGCGAGTATGGCGGAAGCCTATCGCACCGGCCGCGGCGGCTTTCGCGTGCGGGCGCGCTGGGCGTCCGAGGAGCTCGGGCGAGGCGGCTACCAGATCGTCATCACCGAGATACCGTACCAGGTCCAGAAGTCGCGGCTGATCGAGAAGATCGCCGAGTTGCTCGTCGCGCGCAAACTGCCGCTACTGGAAGACATCCGGGACGAATCGGCCGAAGACATCCGCATCGTACTGGTGCCCAAGAGCCGTTCCGTGGACGCCGGCATTCTGATGGAATCGCTCTTTAAGCTGACCGAGCTCGAAAGCCGTATTCCGCTGAACATGAACGTTCTGTCGATGGGGCGCGTGCCACGCGTCATGGCCGTCAATGAAGTGCTTTCGGAGTGGCTCGCCCACCGCCGCGACGTCCTGCAGCGCCGTTCGCGTCACCGTCTGGCGGCAATCGATCGCCGCCTGGAAATCCTCGGCGGTTACCTCGTCGCCTATCTCAATATCGACGAGGTCATTCGCATCATCCGCGAGGACGATGAGCCGAAGGCCGTGATGATGGAGCGGTTTTCGCTCACGGACCTTCAGGCCGAGTCGATCCTCAATATGCGGCTGCGCTCCTTGCGCAAGCTGGAAGAGTTCGAGATCCGCACCGAGTTCGACGCGTTGTCGAAGGAGAAGGCCGAGATCGAGGCTCTGCTCGCCTCCGAAGAGAAACAGTGGCAGACCGTCGCCTGGGAAATCGGCGAGGTGAAGAAGAAATTCGCCAAGGCGACCGAGATCGGCAAGCGTCGCAGCACTTTTGCCGATGCGCCTGAGGCCGATATCGAAGCCATCCAGCAGGCGATGATCGAGAAGGAGCCGATCACCGTCGTCATCTCGGAAAAGGGCTGGATCCGCGCGCTGAAGGGCCACATCTCCGATACCTCGACGCTGCAGTTCAAGGAAGGCGATGCGCTGAAAGTCGCATTCCCGGCCCAGACCACCGACAAGATCCTCGTCTTCACCACCGGCGGCAAGGTCTACACGCTCGGCGGCGACAAGCTGCCCGGCGGTCGCGGTCATGGTGAACCCTTGCGCATCATCGTCGATATGGAAAACGATCAGGATGTTCTGACGGCGTTCGTGCATGATCCGGTCAGGAAGCTGATCGTTTCTTCGGCGGCCGGCAATGGCTTCGTCGTTGCAGAAGGCGATATCGTTGCCAACACCCGCAAGGGCAAGCAGGTGATGAACGTCGCCATGCCTGATGAGACCAAACTCGTCATTCCGGTCAAGGGCGACCATGTTGCCGTCGTCGGCGAGAACCGCAAGATGCTGGTCTTCCCGCTCGCGCAGATCCCGGAAATGGCGCGAGGCAAGGGCGTCCGCCTGCAACGCTACAAGGATGGCGGCATTTCCGATATCCGTTGTTTTGCACTCGCAGACGGCCTTGTCTGGGAAGACAGCGCCGGCCGCGTCTTTACCAAGAGCAGGGACGAGCTGATCGAGTGGCTGGCCGATCGCGCCTCCGCTGGCCGCGTGGTGCCGAAGGGCTTCCCGCGCAGCGGAAAATTCAGCGGCTGATCCATCGCTGCCTGCGCGGCTTCGCTGCGCAGTCCGATCCGCATGTGCTTCGTAAGCAATCTGAAATTTAGTCGAATGCCCCGTTTTCGGCGCTTGAAAGCAACGTGCGGTCGTGGATCAATAACCATCCCAACAGGATGAAGACCATGCCGAATTCCGCTGCCCTCGACGATATTCTCCTCGCCCTGGCCAATCCGATTCGCCGTCGCATCTTCGAAATATTGCTCGGGGGCGAAACTCGGGTTGTCGAGGTCGCAGCCGCCGTTGCCGTGACGCCTGATGCGCTTGAGCAGCATCTGCGCATCCTGGAGGAGGCCCGCTTGGTTTCGCGGCTGGCCGCCGGCGGCGGGGAGGCTGTGTGCGGCAATCCCGCGCCTCTCGATATCGCTGCTGCGTGGATCGAAATGAACCGCGAGCTCTGGTCGATGCACATTCACGCTTCGAAATCGTTGGAGGCAGGCGGGGCGCCGGCCTGACGACATCCGTCGTCCAATGCCACCGACGCTTCGAGGCCGTCTATTCCGGGCAGGGCAATGCCGCGCGGGCGGCTCGGCTGCGCATCTGCCAAAGCGAATGACCGATGAGCGCAAGGATCAGGACAGCGCCGCCCGCAAGCGTTTGCGCCGTCGGGCTTTCGGCAAAGACCAGCCAGACCCAGATCGGCGCCAGGATGGTTTCTAGCAGATAGAACATGCCCACTTCCGGTGCCGACAGGAACCGCGGACCTGTGGCCAGGCAGAAGAACGCCAGCGGGATCATCACCAGGCCGTTGAACAGGATGTATTGGGGAGCCGCGATTGCAAAGCCGCCAGCCGGCAGCAGCAGAAGCGCCACTGCGGCCGGAAAGATGGCGGTCACCAACGGCACCAGAGCCATATCGCGGCCACTTGCCCGACTGATGGTAATTGCGCTCGCAAGCAGGAAGGCGGAACTTGCCGCCATCGCATCGCCGAAGAGATGGCCGCTCTCAAGCCCGTCCTGCACGATCAGCCCGACGCCGAACACCATTGCCCCCATCGTCACAAGTGTTGCGTTGGAGGGGCGTTCCTTCAGAAATATCCAGGAGAGAAGGGCCGCAAACATCGATGTGAACGCAAGGATGAAGACGACGTTCGCCGTCGACGTGTTGAAGACGGCGAGCAGGAACGTGCAGGAATTGATGCCGTAGAATAGGCCGACAACGAGCCCAGCCTTGCCCGGAATGAGCGAGATCTTGCGACGGAATACACGGTTGATCACGAACCACGCGATCAGCCCGACAACGAAAGTCGAAAGACTGCGCACGGCGAGCAGCGACCAGACTTCGCCACCGGCGGATCGGATGAGCGGAATGTCGAAGGAGAGAGCAAGGCCGCCAAGGCCGGTGATGGCAAGTCCGCGCCTGTGCAGCGCGGCATCAGAGGAAGGGCTCAATTTTCAATCCGTTTCGGTGGAAGGCGTTTCTGAAGCAGGCTCAGGACCATCGTAGCGCTCCCAGCCACGGGGCATAAGGTGCTCCTGCGGCAAAAATTTCGTCTTGTACCCCATCTTGCGTGACCCCTTGACCCAATAGCCGAGATAGACGTGCGGGAGGCCCCGTTCCTTGGTGCGGCGGATGTGGTCGAGAATCATGAAGGTGCCGAGCGAGCGGTCTTCATAGGCCGGGTCGAAGAAGGAGTAGACCATCGAAAGCCCGTCACCCATCCGGTCGGTCAGCGCGGTTGCGATCAGCGGCCCGCGAGCCTTCTCGCTGATACCATCACCTTCGACCCTTAAGCGGTATTCGATGATCTTGGTGTGGACATGGGTGTCCTCGACCATCATCGCATAGTCGAGAACCGACATGTCGGACATGCCGCCCTTCTGATGCCGTTGGTCGAGGTAGCGGCGGAAGAGATTGTATTGCTCGCTCGATGGTTCGGCCGGATATTCCGACGAAATCACATCGCTGTTGGTGGAGAGCACGCGGCGCATCGATCGGGTGGGCGAGAATTCGTTCGCAAGGATACGAACGGAAACGCAGGCGCGACAGGTTTCGCAGGCGGGCCGGTAGGCGATGTTCTGAGAACGACGGAAGCCGCCCTGGGTCAGGAGGTCGTTGAGCTCAGGCGCGCGCTCGCCCACCATGTGGGTAAACACCTTTCGCTCCATCTCGTTCGGCAGATAAGGGCAGGCTGCCGGCGCAGTGAGATAAAATTGCGGAGACGGTGTGGTCTGTGTGTTCATCGAGTGCGGCGGTCACTCTTGGCGCGGTTGTTCATGACAGTAGCATGGCGGAAGAATGGAAAACGTCAACTCACACGTTTGGGGCGGTTACCCCTGGCGCGCGGATTGTCCGTCGTCGATTGCTTCGGGCGTGGATCAGTAACTGTCGCGACGGACCGTCACGGTGCCGATCAAGAGGTCGTGCAGCAGACGGCTGCGATCCGTGAACAGCCCGATCAGCAGAATGAGCGGCGTCAACAGCGCGTTGGCGATCCAGAAGATGACGAGATGCACGATCGCCGTCAGGAAATCCATCGCGCGTCCGTCCGTGCGCGCAATCGCCAGTCCCATCATCCGCATGCCGGGGGATGCCTGCTCGCGGCCGCCGACAGTGATGCCGAAATAGAGCATCGCTACCAGTGCGAAGAGCACGGGATAGAGCAGGAACCCGAGGCCGAGCGTAAGAATGCCGAGGAAGAACACCACCACGGCGGCCGGGATCCACAACAGCGCGATGATGACATAGTCGAGAATGAAGGCGAACACCCGCCGTGACAGCACACCCTGGTAGGCGCGCCAGTCGTTGCTCGGCAGCCGCAGTTCTTCGTTGTGCATCGTCATCTCTGATAGCCTCGCATGGTTGCAAGCTCGATATGGGTTGCCATTGCGGGCAAAACAAGCATTGCCCACCATACGGCGCCTGGAGTTTGCAACGGTCGGCCCTACCGCCCCTTGGCCAGGATCCTGGCGACTTCGACGGCGAAGTAGCTGAGGATGCCATCGCAGCCGGCCCGCTTGAAGGCGAGCAGCGTTTCCAGCATCACCTTCTCGCCGTCGATCCAGCCGTTGGCGGCGGCCGCCTTGACCTGAGAGTACTCGCCCGAGACCTGATAGGCGAAGACCGGAAGGCCGAAGGCCTCCTTCATGCGCCAGCAGATGTCGAGGTAAGGTAGGCCCGGCTTGACCATCAGCATATCGGCGCCTTCCTCGACGTCGAGTGCGGCGTCGCGGATCGCCTCGGTGCCGTTGGCCGGGTCGATGTAATAGGTCTTCTTGTCGCCCTTCAGCAGGCCACCGGTGCCGATTGCCTCGCGATAGGGCCCATAGAAGCCGGAAGCGAATTTCGTGGCGTAGGCCATGATGCCGACGTTCTGGTGGCCTGCGGCGTCGAGCGCCTGGCGGATCGCGCCGATGCGGCCATCCATCATGTCCGAGGGGGCGATGATGTCGGAACCGGCGTCGGCCTGGGCAACGGCTGCCCTGGCGATCATCTCGACCGTCTCGTCATTGACGATTTCACCATTGCGCAGGATGCCGTCGTGGCCATGGCTGGTGAAGGGGTCGAGCGCCACGTCGGTGATGATGCCGATCTCGGGCACGGCTTTCTTGAAGGCGCGCGTCGCCTGGTTGATGAGGTTGTCGGCGGCAAGGCTGTTGGAGCCGGTCTCGTCGCGCAGGGACAGATCGATGTTGGGGAAGGTTGCGATTGCCGGAATGCCGAGATCGGCGGCTTCCTTCACCGCTTCCACCGCCTTGTCGATGCTCATGCGGTTGACGCCCGGCATGGCATCGATCGGCTGGACGATGTTCTCGCCCGGAACGATGAAGATCGGCCAGATCAGGTCGTCGACCGTCAGGCGGTTCTCCTGCACCAATCGGCGCGTCCAGTCGGCTTTGCGGTTGCGGCGCATGCGACGGTGCCCGGTAATCCTGTCCACAAGATTCGTCCTGTCGTTCATCGCGTCGCGCCTTTCCCTGGAAACTCTGAGCTGGCATGCGCTTTATCATGTGGGTACCGCGCTTGGAAACGGTGCCGCGTACAACCGGCCTGCGGCATTTCTTCCTCGCCACCAATACACAAAAGGGGAGGGGGCTCCTTCGTGCTGGCGGATGGCGTCGACCCGCCCTATCTTGCCGCCCATGCTTCATGATTCTGCCCATGTGCCGAAACCATCGCTGACCGAGATCCTTTTCGGTCTGTTCCTGCGGCTGGTGTCTGCCTCGTGTTTCTGGTTCGCGCTGAACTATTGGGCGATGCTGATCGGCTTCTCCCATGGCGGTGCCGGCCGTTTCGATCTGTTGACGCCGGAGTGGCGGGCTGCGGCAACCGCGCTCGCGGTCGTCTATCCGGTAGCAGCACTTGGGCTGTGGCTGCTGGTCTCCTGGGGCCCTGTGGTCTGGGTGGTGGCGGCAGCGATCGAGATCGCGATGTATGAGTTCTATCCTGTCAGTTTCGGCAACCGTCCGCTGCTGGTTGCCCTGCACGTTGCCGTCGCCGCTACCTTCATCCTTTTCCGGGCCGCGCTGTTCTATCAACGCTACCGTCAGGCACGGCAGGTAAGAGTTGATTCACCCTGAGACAGGCTCGCCGAATGGTAAGCTCATGTTAAGGCTGCGGTTTAAGTAGAATTTTAGACGTATTCGCTAGGTTCTCACTCAAGGCGGGAAGACAAACAGACACCGCCAAACAAAACAGTGAGGCAGTCAAATGAACACGAAGATGAAGCCGCAGGTCGCTGCGCCCCGAGACCCCCAGGAAGAAACCATCCGCGGTCTCTACATGGAATCCCTCCACCTCGTCGAGCGCCTGCACCGCCGTCTGCTCGACGTCATCAAGGACGAGTTCGACCGCCAGGGTCGTGACGACGTCAACGCTGTCCAGGCTCTGTTGCTGTTCAACATCGGCAACTCCGAACTGACCGCCGGCGAACTTCGCTCCCGCGGCTACTACCTCGGCTCGAACGTCTCCTACAACGTCAAGAAACTCGTCGATCTCGGCCTGATCAACCACCAGCGCTCGCGTGTCGACCGTCGTTCGGTCCGCATCAGCCTGACGGAAGACGGCCAGGAAATCGCCGAAACCGTCGCCAAGCTCTACGAGCGCCATATCGGCTCGATCCAGAAGGTCGGCGGCATCGGTTCCGACGAATTCACCCAGATGAACAAGCTGCTGCAGCGCCTTGATCGCTTCTGGAACGACTCGATCATGTACCGCCTGTAACAGGCGTCGCACATCTCCAGTTCAAAGAGCCGGACGCAATCCCTGCGTGTCGGCCTTTGCCGTTTTTCCACGCCCGCGATGTTGCAGAAAGGCCGCAGTGGCTTGAAGCAAAAGGCGTGCCACATGCCTTCGGCGGCAGTCCGAGACACGAATTGGCCATATTGCTGTGACAGCGACGAGGGTATGCGGTAGGTGCGGCCACGTGTTTTCATCGACGTGGATTCGTTTTGCGTTCGCCTGCCGGATGAGGGTCCTCGCTCGCGGTATCGTGAAATCATGTGAGGGCAGGGTGGCTCGTTGGTTGACCTTTGTTAACCACGATCGTGTTAGGGCTCCGGCAACATGCGTGCCTGCGCATAGGGCGCGTGCCAACGCATTGGGATGGTAGGAATATGTCAAAGAAGAATGGAATTGATGCATTCTCGCGCCGCGCATTTCTGCGTTCGGCCGCAACCTTCGGTGCCGTCGCTTGGGCGGGAGCCGCAGGCGCTCAGGACGCCCTGAACGAGATCATCAATTCGCCTCGCCGCGGTTCCTGGGACGACCAGTACGACGCAAAGGCGTCGCGCACGGCGACCACAGTCGTGTCCAATACACCGGTCTTCGGCCCGGAGACGATCAACCATGTCCAGCAGGCGATCTTCGATTATCAGAACATCGTCTCGTCGGGCGGTTGGCCGATGGTGGAAACCAGCGTCAAGCTCGAACTCGGTGTTACGGATCCCTCGGTGCAGCAACTGCGTCAGCGCCTGATGGTTTCCGGCGATCTGCCGCGTTCCGCAGGCATCTCGTCGTCTTTCGATTCCTACGTCGATGGCGCGGTCAAGCATTTCCAGGCACGCCATGGCCTGCCGGCAGACGGCGTCATCGGCGAATACACGCTGAAGGCAATCAACGTACCGGCGACCACCCGTCTCGGTCAGTTGCAGACCAACCTCGTGCGCCTGCAGTCGATGTCCGGCGACCTCGGTCGCCGCTACGTGATGGTGAACATTCCGGCCGCCTATATCGAAGCTGTGGAGAACGGCCGCGTCGCCCTGCGCCACACCGCAATTGTCGGCAAGATCGACCGCCAGTCGCCGATCCTGAATTCCAAGATCTATGAGGTCATCCTCAACCCCTATTGGACTGCGCCGCGCTCGATCATCCAGAAGGATATCATGCCGCTGATGCGCAAGGATCCGACCTACCTGAAGCGCAACGCCATTCGCCTGTTCGACGGCAGCGGTGGCGAAGTGTCGCCGGAAACGGTCGACTGGAATGCCGAAAAGGCACCGAACCTGATGTTCCGTCAGGATCCGGGCAAGATCAACGCGATGTCGTCTACGAAGATCAACTTCCACAACGAACATCAGGTCTACATGCACGACACGCCCCAGCAGGGCCTGTTCAACAAGCTGATGCGCTTCGAATCGTCAGGCTGCGTTCGCGTCCAGAACGTTCGTGACCTTTCGAGCTGGCTTTTGAAGGAAACCCCCGGCTGGTCGCGCCAGCAGATGGAAGCCACGATCAAGACCGGTGTCAACACGCCGATCACGCTGGCCGAAGAGGTCCCGGTTTTCTTCACCTACATCACCGCCTGGTCGGCGAAGGATGGTGTCGTGCAGTTCCGCGACGACATCTATCAGCGCGATGGCGCGACCGAACTGGCGCTGCAGACGCCTTACGGCGTCGAACAATCGGCCGGCTCGGTCGAGTCGGACGCTTTGCCGCAATAAGCAAAGTCGAGACAATTGTTTGAGAAAGCCGCGCTTCCCCTGGCAGCGCGGCTTTTTCGTTGGTCCAGGGCTGCGGTGTTTAGGCGCGGCAGATGGGGGAAATGACGCAAACCGCACAGCGGATATTGCTCTCGCCGTGCGAGGAAGCTAAAGAACTGCCACCTTTGAGAGGAGCCTCGCGCCGATGCTTGCACAGAACAATGACGCCTTCTTCACCCGCTCTCTCGCCGACAGCGATCCGGAAATCTTCGGCTCGATCGAAAAGGAGCTGGGTCGCCAGCGCCACGAGATCGAACTGATCGCCTCCGAGAACATCGTGTCGCGCGCCGTGCTCGAGGCTCAGGGCTCGATCATGACCAACAAATATGCCGAGGGATATCCGGGCAAGCGCTATTACGGCGGCTGCCAGTTCGTTGATATCGCAGAGGAATTGGCGATCGAGCGTGCCAAGAAGCTGTTCGGCGCCAAGTTCGTCAACGTGCAGCCGAACTCCGGCTCGCAGATGAACCAGGCCGTATTCCTGGCGCTCTTGCAGCCGGGCGACACCTTCATGGGCCTCGACCTCAATTCCGGCGGTCACCTGACGCACGGTTCGCCGGTCAACATGTCCGGCAAGTGGTTCAACGTCGTATCCTATGGCGTTCGCGAAAGCGATCACCTGCTCGACATGGACGATGTCGCCGAGAAGGCGCGCCAGCATAAGCCGAAGCTGATCATCGCCGGTGGCACCGCCTATTCCCGCATCTGGGACTGGAAGCGCTTCCGCGAGATCGCCGATGAAGTCGGCGCCTACCTGATGGTCGACATGGCGCACATCGCCGGCCTCGTTGCCGGTGACCAGCATCCGTCGCCGGTTCCCCATTGCCACGTTGCAACGACCACAACGCACAAGTCGCTGCGCGGCCCGCGCGGCGGCATGATCCTGACCAATGACGAGGACATCGCCAAGAAGATCAACTCGGCGGTCTTCCCGGGTCTCCAGGGCGGCCCGTTGATGCACGTTATCGCCGCCAAGGCCGTGGCCTTCGGTGAGGCGTTGCAGCCGTCCTTCAAGGACTACGCGGCTCAGGTCGTCAAAAACGCCCGCACGCTTGCCGAGACGCTCAAGGCCAACGGCCTCGACATCGTATCCGGCGGCACCGACAACCACCTGATGCTCGTCGACCTGCGCAAGAAGAACGCGACCGGCAAGCGCGCCGAGGCAGCCCTTGGCCGCGCCTACGTCACCTGCAACAAGAACGGCATCCCGTTCGATCCTGAAAAGCCGTTCGTCACGTCGGGCGTTCGTCTCGGCACGCCGGCCGGCACGACACGCGGCTTCAAGGAAGCCGAATTCAAGGAAATCGGTGAGTTGATCGTCGAAGTCCTCGATGGTCTCAAGGTCGCCAACTCCGACGAAGGCAATGCCGCCGTCGAAGCGGGCGTGCGCGAGAAGGTGATGACGCTCACCGGTCGCTTCCCGATGTACGGCTACATGTGATCGGCTCATCATGCGCTGCCCCTATTGCGGTTCCGAAGACAGCCAGGTGAAGGACAGCCGTCCGGCAGAGGACGGTAACGCCATTCGTCGTCGCCGTATCTGCCCGGATTGCGGTGGTCGCTTCACGACCTTCGAACGGGTGCAGCTGCGTGAGCTGATGATCATCAAGAAGACCGGTCGGAAGGTTCCTTTCGACCGGGACAAGCTCTTGCGATCCTTCGAGATCGCGCTCCGAAAGCGTCCTGTTGATCGTGACCGCATCGAGCGGGCTGTCTCCGGCATCGTGCGGCGGCTCGAAAGTTCCGGCGAGACCGAGATCCCTTCGGAAGAGATCGGCTTGCAGGTTCTGGAAGCGCTGAAGAGCCTCGACGATGTCGCCTTCGTCCGCTACGCGTCGGTCTATCGGGACTTCTCCCACGCCGAAGATTTCGAAAAGGTCATCGCCGAGATAAGCGCCAAGATTGCGCGCGACCCCGGCGAATAGGAAGGCGCACCGGATCGCCATGGCCAACCCCACCCGTGAGGACGAGAGGTTCATGGCGGCGGCGTTGCGGCTGGCACGCCAGCATCTCGGCCAAACATCCACCAACCCCTCCGTCGCATGCCTGATCGTCCAGGATGGTGTCATCGTCGGACGTGCGGTCACGGCAAGAAGCGGCCGGCCCCACGCCGAAACTCAGGCACTTGCCGAAGCGGGCGAGCGGGCACGCGGCGCGACCGCCTATGTCACCCTTGAACCCTGCTCCCATCACGGCAAGACGCCGCCCTGCGCCGATGCGCTGGTCGCCTCCGGCATTGCCCGCGTCGTCATTTCGATCCTCGATCCCGATGAACGCGTCGCCGGTCGCGGCGTCGTGCGTTTGCGTGATGCCGGCATCGCGGTCGATGTCGGCGTTCTGCCGCAGAAGGGTCGCGGCGCGCTCGAAGCCTATCTCACGCGGCAGGTCAGCAAGCGCCCGCATGTGACTCTCAAACTTGCCGTTTCTGCCGACGGCATGATCGGCCGAACCGGTGCCGGACAGCTCCGTATTACCGGCCCGATTTCCAGGGCGCAGGTCCAGATCCTCAGGGCGCAAACCGACGCGATCCTCGTGGGTATTGGTACCGCGACCGCGGATGATCCGGAATTGACCGTGCGTTTGCCAGGTCTTGAAGATCGCTCGCCCATCCGTATCGTCCTCGATCGGCGACTGGACCTTTCGCCAGGATCGAAGCTCGTGCGGTCGGCGGAGCAAACCCCTGTCATTGTCGTGTCGGGAGAGTCATCGACACAATCGGAACTGGAGCGGGCTGGCCGGCGCGCCGCGCTGGAGGCCGCCGGTGTCGAGGTGCTGGAAACCGGAACGGTTGCCGATCTGCTTACGGCACTCGGCTCGCGCGGCATTTCCTCTCTGCTCGTCGAGGGGGGGGCGGTTGCCGCTCGCGCTTTCCTGGACGCTGGGCTGGTCGATCGCATTCAGATCTATACCGGCCCGCAAACCATTGGCGAAAACGGCATCGCATCCCCATTTGATCGGAGATCCGTGCCCTCCGGCTTTAAGCTCGTTCGTTCCGCGCAATACGGCGACGATCTTTTCGAAGAATACGAAAGAGAGAACTGATGTTCACAGGCATTGTCACTGATATCGGTACCGTTGATGCCGTCACGCCGCTGAAGGAAGGCGTGAAGCTACGCGTCGCCACCGCATATGATCCGAAAACCATCGACATGGGGGCGTCCATCGCCCATTCCGGTGTTTGCCTGACGGTGACGGCCCTGCCGGATGGCGGCAGCAACGAACGCTGGTTCGAGGTCGAGGCCTGGGAAGAGGCTTTGCGCCTGACGACCATCGCCGGTTGGAAAAAGGGCACGCGGATCAACCTCGAGCGGTCATTGAAGATCGGCGACGAACTCGGTGGCCATCTCGTTTCCGGTCATATCGACGACAAGGCGGAGATCCTCTCGGTCGAGCCCGAGGGCGACGCCGTGCGGTTCAGGCTGCGCGCGCCCGCACACTTGGCCAAGTTCGTCGCGCCGAAGGGATCCGTTGCGCTCGACGGCACATCGCTGACGGTCAACAAGGTCGATGCGGCCGACTTTGACGTCCTCTTGATCCGGCATTCGCTCGAGGTGACGACCTGGGGGGAACGCCGGGCGGGCGATTTCGTCAATTTCGAAGTCGACACGATGGCGCGCTACGCCGCTCGCCTTGCGGAGTTTCCGGCACCGAAGGCCGAATAGACGGCGCGGCCGCCAGAATCCGACAAAGCGCACCATCTCAAGTGTGGAGATGGTGCGCTTCATATTCGTTGACTGCACGCGAATTCAACGCATGTAGATGGTCAGGCTTCCGTCGGCACCCTGCTGAGCGCCTCCTATATTACCCATTTCGACGTTCTTGGCCTTAAGCTGCGCGGCCAATTCCGCGTTGCCGTTGACCGCAGCTTGCAGGGCTGCGCGTTGTTCGGCCGTAGCACGCTCGACCCACAGGCGGGTCTGATCTTGCTCGCTCAGCGTGGAAATATCGACGACGGTGAACTTGTCCCCCTTGAAGTCGCGCACCGTCTGCTCGATTTCAGCCGGCCATTCCATTTTGGCGTCCTGAGCGTGCGGTATGGCTGCGAAGGCGAGGGACGAGAATGCAGCAATGACTGAAAGCTTTGCAATGCGATTCATGATCATGCTCCTTGGTTGTTTGCGGCGCAGTGACCAGTAACCTGATACCCGAACACAATACTCGATGCGGGTTTCCGGAGGGCCTGCTGAGATGCGTGTCGCAGTCGCCAGCAGGCTGCATTACGGGCGACTTACCCGCAGCAAAATGTGTTGGATTCCCTTGTATGATCGGGTGGTGTTGCCTGTCGTAGTTCGCCTGCACCCGATGCCTTGCAATCTTGCCTGCAATCTAGACGTTTCGATGGCGTTTTCATCAAAACGACAATTGAGGATTGTTAGGTCTCCAAATGCGCGGGCATTGGCGATTTACGGGCCGTGGCGACAGCAAGCGTTCGCTGCCGTTCAAACATGATGACATGCGTGCCGTGATAGCTCGTGCGCCAGAATTCCTTGAAACCCTGCTTTTCGGCGACACGGACAGAGGCACGGTTGCCGACATCGATGATGCAGGTTTTTCGCACTTGGGGAAACTGCCGATCGGCCCATTCGAGCGCGGCGCTGACTGCCTCGGTTGCAAGCCCCTGGCCGTGCGCCTTGGGGGAGAGCGCCCAACCGGTCTCCATCGTTCCTTCAAGCGACGGCGTGATCAGCCGATGCACGTCGTGAAAGCCTGCTTCTCCGAGAAAGGTGCCGGTTGCACGATCCTGGATGGCGAAGAAGCCGAAGCCGAAATAATGCCACATGCCGACCTGGCGCAAGAATCGCGTCCACGATTGCTCACGCGTATAGGGAACGCCGCCGACGAAACGCGTTACCTCACTGTCGGCAAACAGGGCGGCATAGGCCGTGAAGTCGTCGCGTCGATAGGGACGCAGGACCAGGCGTTCGGTCTCGATGATAGGAACACTGTGCATGTTTTATCCGCTGCTATTGATTTGGAAGGTGGGATGATCAGATACCGGGCTCGCCGTCCCAGTAGTCGACAGCGCTTTCAGGCCTGCCGGTGAACTGGAACCGGCGTTCGCCGGCGGCTGTGCGCGTCCTGGCGTCGAACTTGCCGGAATCCGGATATTCACAGATCTCGGTTGCGGCCATCGTCGAAATCGACAGATATTTGAGCGGCACGGTTCCGGTGTTGATCAGGTGATGCGCTGTCTCAGGGCCGCCCGCCGGCGCTCCCAGAATGTCGCCTGGACCTACGGCGTAGCGCTCCGTTCCGAAGCGGTAGGTGCCTTCGCCTTCGATGATGATGAACAGCTCCTCTTCCACGTGGTGGTTGTGGAAGGGGCATCCGGATTTTCCCGGTGGCACTTCCCCGTAGCCGACGCCAAGGTCTTTCAGCCCCAGCCGTTTGCCAAAAGACGTGTCGCGGGACTCGAAAAACGTGCCTTCCGACCAATGGTCGAGGGCAAGGTCCCTTGGGTTGATGATCGGTTTGTCGTTGTCCGCCATAAGTTCCTCCCCGGCGCTATCGTCGCCGCAGCGGACGACCTCTCCCGATCATCCGTGTCGAGCGATTGACGTTCGGTCAATTGCCAAACTTTCAGGTGTCGGGCGGCGGCCGTCCATTCCTGCGGGAGCATTTGCAGGTCGGTTGTGGGCAAGGGCGTGTGGCAAGGCTGCCGTCAGTTGGGAACATGGGCGCCCCGCGAATGGTGGAGGAGGGCGGCGTGAACGTCACCAAGATTGCCTGCGACACCGACGCAGAGGCCGCGGATCTCCTCCGTTGCCGCCAGAAGATCCGGCACCATGATCGTCATCATGCCGGCCGATGACGCCGAACGCACGCCGTTATGACTATCCTCCAGCGCCAGACAAAGCTCGGGCGCGACATCGAGCCGCCGGGCAGCTGTCAGGAAAGGTTCGGGATGCGGCTTGCCCAGTTGGTAGTCGCCATGGGCGACGACCACCGGAAAGCGGTCGAACAACCCGTGAAGGCCGAGGTTTCGCCGGACATCGTGATGCCCGGACGATGTTGCGATAGCAAAGGGAATGCCGAGCTCCTCCAGGGAGCCGACGAGCTCGACCACGCCCGGCTTCAACTGCAGTTCGGTCGTTGTGCGAGCATGAAAGGTGGCCGCAGCTTGTTTCCAGAAGCAATCGAAGTCGAAATCCGGCCCGAAATATTCGCCGAGCGATTGTCTTGTCGCTTCGCCCGACAGGCCGATCGATGCAAGGTAGAGCGAAAGCGGCATTGTCCGGCCGAGCACCTGCGCGGCGGCGAGCATGGCATCGCGATAGAGCGCCTCGGTATCGAACAACAGGCCATCCATGTCAAAGACGACGGCCTGAGGCATACGGGGCAGGCGGATCGACATCGACGGATCGACATCATGCATTAGAGACAACTTTCGCTCGATTTCCTTTGCCTAAGCGGCGTTGTCCCCGATCAGGCGTTGTGTCTGACCTGATTATTGTCATTGTCGGAAACGCCTGGCTACCCCCTCAAGCGTGACACGAGCGTTCCACGCCGTCTGTCACGCTCTCTGCTTGGGCGCGCGCAGCGCGGCAAAAGGGCGCCAACAGCCGAATTTGCTTGCCATTCGGCGCCGGTCATGGTTTGACCGCCGCCTCAGCCGGTCGCTCCGGCGCGGAAATCTCAAGACAGGTGATCCATGGCGAAGACCAAGGCTGCCCACATCCTGATTGTGGAAGCACGCTTCTATGACGATATGGCCGACGCATTGCTCGATGGCGCCAAACATGCGCTGGATGCAGCCGGCGCGACCTATGATATCGTGACGGTACCCGGTGCCCTCGAAATCCCGCCGGCAATCGCAATGGCGCTTGATGGTGCGGACGAAGGCGCGGTCGAATATGATGGCTTCGTCGCGCTCGGCATGGTCATTCGTGGCGAGACCTATCATTTCGATATTGTCGCGAACGAATCCTCGCGCGCGATCATGGACCTCGCCGTCAGCGAAAGCCTTGCCATCGGCAACGGCATCCTGACGGTCGAAAACGACGATCAAGCCTGGGCGCGTGCGCGCCGGTCGGAAGGCGACAAGGGCGGCTTTGCCGCACGTGCTGCGCTGACCATGATTGAACTGAAGAAGAAATTGGGCACAGAACAGTGACGAACACCCCCTCGGATCAGCCGTTGAAGCAGGCTAACCAACGCGGCGCGGCGCGCCTTGCGGCCGTGCAGGCGCTCTACCAGATGGACATCGGCGGCACCGGCGTGCTCGAAGTCGTCGCAGAGTACGAAATGCACCGCCTCGGCCAGGAACTGGACGGCGATACCTACCTGAAGGCGGACGCCTCCTGGTTCCGCTCGATCGTTGCCGGCGTCGTGCGCGATCAGCGCAAGCTCGACCCGTTGATCGGCTCGGCATTGCAGGACGACTGGGCGCTGTCGCGGCTCGATTCCACCGTTCGTGCCATCTTGCGCGCCGGCACCTTCGAGATGCTGGAACGAAAGGATGTGCCTGTCGCGGTGATCGTCACCGAATATGTCGAAATCGCCAAGGCCTTCTTCGGCGACGACGAGCCGAAACTCGTCAACGCCGTTCTTGACCGGATTGCCCGGCAGGTTCGCGGCGAGACCAAGAAGTAGCGCGGCCATGGTTGCGGCTGCCGTCGACGACATGGGCTCCGCCCTTCGCGAGGCGCGCCGCAACGTTTTCCTGCTGACAGCGGCGCAGGCGATCCTTGGCGTCGTCGGACCGATCTGCTTTGCCGTCGGTGGTGTTGCCGGCTATCAGCTGTTGGCCGACGACAAGTCGCTGGCGACTGCGCCGCTCACCGCCTACAACGTCGGCATGGCGCTCGGCGTCGTCCTCGTGGCGATCCTTTCACGGCTGATCGGCCGGCGTTTCGCCTTCATGGTCGGGACCGGGATCGCTTCCGTCGGCGCCGCAATCGCTGCGGTTGCGCTGTTCCGGGAAAGTTTCTGGCTCTTTGCCTTCGGCCTTGCCGTTCTCGGCTCCTCCAACGGCTTTACGCAAAAAATCCGCTTTGCGGCTGCCGATGCCTCCCCATCGTTCTACAAGCCGAAGGCGATCTCCTGGATCCTGGGTGGCGGCATCCTGTCTGCAGTTCTCGGCCCGCAGATCGTCATTTTCGCTGGAGATCTGTTCGCGCCGGTCGCCTTTGTCGGCGCCTTCATCGCCTTGCTGCCGATCTGCCTGCTGGCCGCAGTCTTCTTCGCGCCGCTGCGCCTGCCGGAGCAGGGAAGCTTGGCCGGCGAGCAACACGGCCAGGCCGCTCGCCCGCTCGGTGAGATCGTTCGCAGTCAGCGCTTCATCACCGGTATGATCTGCGGTATTTCGAGCTATGCGCTGATGACGTTCATGATGACTGGCGCGCCGGTCGCCATGGTGGTCTTCTGCGGCTTTTCAACCGAACTCGCGACGCTCGGCATCCAGTGGCACGTGCTCGCTATGTTCGCGCCAAGCTTTTTTACGGGTTGGCTGATCACCCGCTTCGGCGCCGAGCGCATCGTCGCCTGCGGACTGCTCCTGCTTATGGCCTGCGCCGCTATCGCGCATTTAGGTCTGGAACTCTGGAACTTCTGGGGCGCACTGGTGCTTCTCGGTCTCGGCTGGAATTTCGGCTTCATTGGCTCGACGGCCATTGTCGCCGGGAGCTATCGCCGCGAGGAGGCCGACAAGGTCCAAGCGTTCCACGACATCATTCTCTTTACCACCGTCGCCCTGTCGTCCTTTGCTTCCGGCAAGGTCCTCTCGGTCTATGGCTGGGATATGCTGAACGCCGTCGTCTGGCCGGTGACGTCGGTCTGCCTGGTGCTGCTCTTTTTGCTGATGCGCACGCGCTCCAAGGCTGCGGCCTGAACCGCCTTTTTCTCCCAAATCTTCCGTTCCCAGCGGCCCCTCGATAGTTAGATTTCCGGGGCTTGACGATCTTTCGTTGCAACCGCACTCTGGCCTCGCCGTGAGGGGTGCTGCTTGAGGAGGTGGTGCGTGATTCGCGGATTTGAGGGGCCTGCGGCCGGGAGTGAGTCCGCGGGTTGAAACGGAGGGTAATGCGAAATGACCATTTTATTGGGCGTTATCGCATGCGGGTTGCTCGCGGTGGCTTACGCCATCTGGGCAACACAGTCGGTGCTTGCCGCCGACCAGGGGAACGCCCGCATGCAAGAAATCGCAGGCTACATTCGTGAGGGGGCGCAGGCCTATCTCACCCGTCAGTACAAGGCCATTGCCGTCGTCGGCGTCGTCGTTTTCATCGGCGCCTGGGTTCTTCTTTCTTCCGCCGCCGCTATCGGCTTTCTCGTTGGCGCAGTGCTTTCGGGTGCTGCCGGTTTCATAGGCATGCACGTTTCGGTTCGCGCAAACGTGCGCACCGCACAGGCCGCCTCTGTCAGCCTCGCATCCGGCCTCGATATCGCCTTCAAATCCGGTGCCATCACCGGTCTTCTCGTCGCCGGCCTCGCCCTGCTCGGCGTATCTGTCTACTACCTCATCCTGACGGCGGGGCTCGGGCACGAGCCCGGATCGCGTGAGGTGATCGATGCGCTCGTGGCGCTCGGTTTCGGCGCGTCGCTGATCTCGATCTTCGCCCGTCTCGGCGGCGGCATCTTCACCAAGGGGGCGGACGTCGGCGGCGACCTCGTCGGAAAGGTGGAAGCCGGGATTCCGGAAGACGATCCGCGCAACCCTGCCACCATCGCCGACAACGTCGGCGACAATGTCGGCGACTGCGCCGGCATGGCGGCCGACCTGTTCGAGACCTATGCGGTCTCGGTGGTTGCAACCATGGTTCTGGCTGCGATCTTCTTTGCCGGCACGCCCGTGCTCTCGACCGTCATGGTTTATCCCCTGGCGATTTGCGCAACCTGCATCATCACCTCGATCATCGGTACCTTCTTCGTCAAGCTCGGGACCAACAACTCGATCATGGGTGCGCTCTACCGCGGCCTGATCGTCACTGGTTTGCTGTCGATCGTCGGGCTTGGCGCCGCTACGTCGCTGACCATCGGCTGGGGCTCTATCGGTACGGTCGCAGGTCAGGACATCACCGGCTGGAACCTGTTCCTGTGCGGTATTGTCGGCCTGGTGGTGACGGCGCTGATCGTGGTTATCACCGAGTATTACACCGGCACCAACAAGCGCCCGGTGAATTCCATTGCACAGGCGTCGGTCACGGGCCACGGCACCAACGTGATACAGGGGCTGGCCGTCTCGCTTGAATCGACGGCGTTGCCGGCCATCGTCATCGTCGGCGGCATCATCTCGACCTATCAGCTGGCTGGTCTGTTCGGGACCGGCATTGCAGTGACTGCGATGCTCGGCCTTGCCGGCATGATCGTCGCGCTGGATGCCTTCGGTCCGGTGACGGACAATGCCGGCGGCATCGCCGAGATGTCGCATCTGCCGCCCGAAGTGCGCAAGTCGACCGATGCACTCGACGCGGTCGGCAATACGACGAAGGCCGTGACCAAGGGGTATGCCATCGGTTCGGCCGGTCTCGGCGCGCTGGTTCTATTTGCGGCCTACGCCAACGACCTCAGCTACTTCGCCGCCAATGGCGACAAATATCCGTACTTCGCCGATGTCGGTCAGATCTCCTTCGATCTCTCGAACCCCTATGTCGTTGCCGGGTTGATCTTCGGAGGCCTTATCCCGTATCTCTTCGGCGGCATTGCGATGACCGCCGTCGGGCGCGCAGCAGGCTCGATCGTCGAGGAAGTTCGCCGCCAGTTCCGCGAAAAACCGGGCATCATGGCTGGCACGGAGAAGCCTGATTATGGTCGCGCGGTCGACCTGCTCACCAAGGCGGCGATCCGTGAAATGATCGTCCCTTCGTTGTTGCCGGTTCTGGCGCCGCTTGTCGTCTACTTCGGCGTGTTGCTCATGTCCGGTTCCAAGGCATCCGCCTTTGCGGCCCTCGGCGCATCGCTGCTCGGCGTCATCGTCAATGGCCTTTTCGTCGCGATCTCGATGACTTCGGGTGGGGGCGCCTGGGATAATGCCAAGAAGAGCTTCGAGGACGGTTTCGTCGACAAGGACGGAACGCGGCATCTCAAGGGGTCCGAAGCTCACAAGGCATCGGTAACCGGCGACACCGTCGGCGATCCCTACAAGGATACGGCCGGCCCGGCGGTCAACCCGGCGATCAAGATCACCAACATCGTGGCCTTGCTGCTGCTGGCCGTCCTGGCTTGACGGAAGCCTGAAACGAAAAGGCCCGCGGAGCGCATGTTCCGCGGGCCTTTTTGTGTGGTGAACCTCGGCTTAGTTGCCGAAGTTCTTGAAGAGATTTTGCGCTGCAGCCTTGCCCGCGCCAGGGCCGGTGAGAAGCTGGCCAAGGAAGCTCGTTTCCTTGCCGCCGGTCGGTGTCGTGCGCGACAGTGTGTCAAAGACCTTGCCGTCCTTGAGCGTGTAGTGCGCGAGCTGACTGACCGTACCTTCCTTGTCGAAATAGACGGCCAGGATAGACTGGTCGACGAGCTGCGGCTTCATGAACGCCACCGGGCGTTTGCGGGTCTGCGAGATGTAGTAGAATACCTCGTTGTCGAAGGTCGCGGTCGTCGACGGCGTGCCGAGCGAAAGCAGGACCTGTTCACGGCTGGACCCGACAGGAACGAGATTTAGCGTTTCCTGATCAACCACATAACCCTGGTGGAGAACTTCACCGACATTAGCGGACTGGCAGGCGGAGAGAGCAATGGTGCTAACAGTCGCTACGGCCGCAGCACGGCCAAGGACCTTCAAATTTGTTCTGAAAAACCGCTTCGTCAACGACAGCTCCCTTTGGAGTAACGATGGCAGATCCGCCATTGCAATTCGTGCATGCTTCGGTAAACCAGCTTCGGCTATCATGCAACAACCGTCATGGGCGCTTGCGCGCATTTCGAGAAAGCCAAAGCTGGGCTTTGTGATGATTTTTGGACTGTTCAAAAGAAAAAGCGGCAATATTGCGATTGTCGAACGGCAATATGCATTGCTGACCTCCGCGGCGCGTCAGCCGCACCTCTACACCGACCTCGACGTGCCCGATACGGTTATGGGGCGCTTCGAGATGCTATCGGCAGTGCTGATCCTTTATTTCCGCCGCACGCGCGGGTCGGCCCGCACGGGCCAGGAAATCGCGCAGGAGATCGTCGACGCCTTCTTCGAGGATGTCGATCATTCGATCCGCGAGCTCGGCGTCGGCGATGCGGGCGTGCCGAAGAAGATGAAGAAGCTGGCCAGCATGTTCTACGGTCGGCTCGAATCCTACGCGGTGGCGCTCGAAGGTCGGGATGCGGTCTCGCTCGCTGCGGCACTGAAGCGCAATTTTTATCCGAAAGGTGAAGAGGGCGAGCCGGCGATGGACGGCCTTGCGGCCTATCTTCTCTCCGCCGAGGCGCGGCTGGCTGCAGAGCCGGAAGAGCGCGTCGAAACGGGCCAGTTGCACATTCCTGCCGCCGGAGAGTAATAGACGGCCATCGATGCCGCACCCGGCGACCCGGTGTGTGGCACTATCCGCGAGAAGAGCGCTCCGGTAACGGCGCCCGCGCGAGGAAGGACCTGATCATGAAAGACGATAGCCGACCGGCATTTTCCTACCCGGTAAAGGTCGGGCATATCTCGGCCAATGCCGTAACCGTCCGTCTCTCGGCAAACGAGAGCGAACGGCAGGCGCTCGCTGAACTCTGGGACGTGCGCGAAGTCCTGTCGCTTTCGGCCGATCTGCAGATCGCGCGCTGGAAGAGGGACGGTGTCAAGATCAAGGGAGACGTTACCGCCCGGATCGTCCAGTCCTGCGTCGTGACGCTCGAGCCCGTCGAGGCCGACATTCAAGAGCCCATCGAGGCGATCTTCGTGCCGGAAGGATCGCGGCTCGCCCGCCAGGCCAGCAACGATGGCGGTGAGATGATCCTCAGCCCCGATGGCCCCGACATCCCCGACACCTTTACAGGTGACACGATTGATGCCGGCGTGGTGGTCAGCGAGCATGTGGCGCTCGCGATCGAGCCCTATCCCCGCAAACCGGGTGTCACTTTTGGCGCGCGCATCGAAAGCACGGCGGCAGACGACGAGAAGCCGAACCCGTTTGCAGCGCTGAAGGACTGGAAAAAGGACTGAGGCCACCAAGGCCACCCCTACAATTCGGTTGTCACGCGGGCGAAAAGCAGTATTTTGGCCCGACTCCGGCCAAATGAGCCTCCGCAGCGTTCCGCCGCGTGTCTGGCTCAAGCGTCAGAAGCAATATGTAACGTCGTTGCGTTCGAATGCGTGCGCCACGGCAGCACGTGTTGTGTGGCAGGAAAAAAGGATAAGACACGCGTGGTCAGAATTTCTCTTGACGTGATGGGCGGCGACTATGGTCCTGAAGTCGTCATCCCGGGCGCCGCAAGGGCGCTTGAACGTCATCCGGACATAAGGTTTGTCCTGTTCGGCATAGAAGCGCAGTGCGCCGATATCTTGGCCAAACATCCCAAGCTCAAGGCCAGCAGCACCTTCCATGACTGCGAGATCGCGGTCGGCATGGACGAGAAGCCGAGCCAGGCGCTCAGGCGAGGCCGCGGCAAGTCGAGCATGTGGCGGGCGATCGATGCGATCAACGCCGGTGAGGCCGACGTCGTTGTGTCGGCCGGCAACACCGGCGCGCTGATGGCCATGTCGGTCTTCTGCCTGCGTACAATGCAGGGCATCCAGCGCCCGGCAATCGCGGCGATATGGCCGACCCTGAAAGGGGAGAGCATCGTACTCGACGTCGGTGCGACCATCGGTGCCGACGCGCAGCAACTCATGGACTTTGCGCTGATGGGCGGCGCCATGGCGCGCGCGCTGTTCGAAATCGAGCGGCCGACCATCGGCCTGCTCAACGTCGGCGTCGAGGAAATCAAGGGCCAGGAAGAAGTCAAGGAAGCCGGGCGGCTCATCCGTGACGCCAATATCGAAGGCTTTGACTATTACGGCTTCGTCGAAGGTGACGATATCGGACGTGGCACTGTGGACGTGGTCGTCACAGAAGGCTTCTCCGGCAATATCGCGCTCAAGGCAGCCGAAGGAACGGCACGACAGATCGGTGAATATCTGCGTGCTGCCATGTCGCGCACCCTGATGGCCAAGCTAGGCTACATCCTGGCCAAGGGCGCTTTCGATCGACTGCGCGAAAAAATGGATCCGCGCAAGGTCAATGGTGGCGTCTTTCTCGGCCTCAATGGTGTCGTGATCAAGAGCCATGGTGGGGCCGATGCCGAAGGCTTCGCCGCTGCGATCGATGTCGGCTACGACATGGTGAAAAACGGCCTGAAAGCGAAGATCGAGATCGATCTGGCGAAGTACCACGGCGCCGAGCCGTCGAGCGTACTTCCCGCCGGCATGAATGATGAGGTTTGAATAAATGATCCGTTCCGTCGTTCGCGGCTTTGGCGCAGCGTTGCCGAAGCGCGTTGTCACCAATCAGGAATTGGAATCCAAGGTCGATACGTCAGACGAGTGGATCGTGCAGCGCACCGGCATTCGCCAGCGCTACATTGCCGGCGAAGGCGAGACCACGGCATCGTTGGGCGAAGCCGCTGCACGCGCGGCGCTCGACAATGCCGGTCTGACAGCCGCTGATCTCGATCTGATCATTCTGGCGACCTCGACGCCCGACAACACGTTTCCTGCAACGGCCGTCAACATTCAAAACCGGCTCGGCATGCACCATGGCGCTGCCTTCGATGTGCAGGCCGTCTGTTCCGGCTTCATCTATGCGGTGACGACGGCGGACGCCTACATCCGCGGCGGGTTGGCAAAGCGTGTGCTGGTCATCGGCGCTGAGACATTCTCGCGCATTCTCGACTGGTCTGACCGCACGACCTGCGTGCTCTTCGGCGATGGCGCCGGTGCGATCATCCTGGAAGCGCAGGAAGGCGAGGGAACGATTGCCGATCGCGGCATACTCACGGCCAAGCTGCGCTCTGATGGGGCGCATCGCGAAAAGCTCTATGTCGACGGCGGACCCTCGACGACAGGCACTGTCGGCCATCTCAAGATGGAGGGGCGCGAGGTCTTCAAGCACGCTGTCGGCATGATCACCGACGTGATCGAGGCCGCTTTCGAGGCAACAGGAACGACAGCCGAGGATATCGATTGGCTCGTGCCGCATCAGGCCAATCGCCGCATCATCGACGGTTCGGCCAAGAAGCTTGGCATCCCTCTCGATAAGGTTGTGGTGACAGTCGATCTCCATGGCAACACCTCTGCCGCCTCCATTCCGCTCGCCCTGAACACCGCGGCGGCCGACGGACGGATCAAGAAGGGGGATCTCGTTCTGCTCGAAGCCATGGGTGGTGGCTTCACATGGGGCTCCGTTCTGATACGCTGGTAAAAAATGCTGAGGCAACGCAGGCGCTTGACCGGAAATGACAAGGGCAATAGTCTTCGATCGCTGATCGGCGTGCCAGACATCGGTGGGGGAAGATGAGCGGAAAAACAGTAACACGAGCAGACTTGGCTGAGTCGGTTTTTCGCAAGGTGGGTCTGTCGCGCACAGAGTCTGCCGAGCTGGTGGAAACCGTCATTGACGAAATATGCAACGCAATCGTGCGTGGCGAGAGCGTGAAACTGTCCTCCTTCGCGACGTTTCAGGTTCGTGACAAGAACGAACGTATCGGCCGCAACCCGAAGACCGGCGAGGAAGTACCGATTTCGCCGCGGCGGGTGATGACCTTCAAGGCGTCCAATGTCCTGAAGCAGCGCGTGCTGAAATCGCATCTGAGCCGCAAGGCCAAGCAGAAGCCGGCCTCTCCCGTATCGTAAGCGGGGGTCGGCAACCACAATGTGGTTGAAAACCCATCCATAAGCCGTTGAAATGGAGCCGATTCGTGCGATCATCGCACGCATCGGTTCATTGCGACACAGGCCTGCCCCGAGTCGCATGACATGGAATGGGAACGAAATGGAAAAAAGCCCCGACGCTTTTCGCACCATCAGCGAGGTCGCCGACGATCTCGATCTGCCGCAGCATGTCCTGCGTTTCTGGGAAACACGGTTCCAGCAGATCAAGCCGATGAAGCGTGGCGGCGGCCGGCGCTACTATCGTCCCGAGGATGTCGATCTGCTGAAGGGCATCCGTCATCTGCTTTATGATCACGGTTATACCATCAAGGGCGTGCAGAAGCTGCTGAAGACCAACGGCAACAAGTTCGTGGCGGCGATTGCCAGCGGCGATCTCGCGACCGTCGAGGCCCTGGCCGCATCCAGCAACGAGGAGCCGCCACCGCCGAAGGCCGGCCTGTCCGAAGAAGATCAGATTGTCGGCCGCGCCAAGGCGCCTGCGAGCCGCCGCTTTTTCTCCTTCGGCGGCGGCAATGATGACGTTCCGGAAATATCCCTCGGCAAATCGTCCTCCGTCGGCAAGGAAGACCGCGCGCTGCTTCAGGAGGCACTCTACGATCTCCTGGAATGCAAGCGATTGCTCGACCAGGCCCGGTAACCGCATCCCTCGGCAAAGTTCGGCGGCGAGCCGTCCTCGGGGCCTTCAATCGTGACGGCAGCGCGGCAGCCATCATCGGCGGGCGGCGTAGCGACCGCCATCAGCTGTGCACCGGCATTGAAAGCGCACGGAATCTTGTCTGAGGGCGATCGTTATTTCGGGATGACGAATGCGGGGGGGGGCGGGCTGTCTGCCTTAGAGTCTGTCGGCGCTAATCGGAATCGAAATGCGATGCTATCCGCAAAGTCGGTGCCCACCTCCTCTCCTGCCGCCTGACAACCCAGACCTCAATACATCGAAATGATGTTCGCAAAGCTCAAGACACTCGTCAAAAAGACCGACGAGCGAACCGTCGAAACAACATGGAGGCGTATCGGAGAACTTCTCATCGTCTTCAGCCCGCAGGAATGCTCAAACTATCTCAGGCACGAAGGTTATGAATCAATGTAAGCCTGACAGACTCTAGCATGCACCGTGCCTTCGATCCCTGAGGCCAGAACATGCCCCAGCGCACAGCGTCCCCGTCGCTGCATCGCGCGGGGGGGAAACGGTCGGTTTCAGCAACGAGCGTGCGTAAGGCCGTTCCACTCGTCCCTTGAGGCCTCGCGGGACGGGCTAAGGCTCATTCGGTCGGTCCCGGTCGGGCGAGACTGGAGCGATCGGGCCGTTGAGCTGCGACACCGGCGCACTCCTGCGTCGGCATGCTGCCATCACGCAACGTCAGGTGCCGTCAACCATCTTCGGCAACTCAGGCAGCGTTCAGATCCGCAATCTCGCCGAATTGGACAAGCAGGCGCGGACTGCTCATTTCACCGCTTTCTTCGTCCACCTGGACGGCGTAGGCGGCGACGCCGATATGCCGCGGCGCCATGGCCGCCGCGACCTTCTCCGCGCCGGCTGCCGTGGTGGCTGCGCGCATCTCGCATGGCGCCAAGCCACCGCGAGCGCGTTTGAACGGCATGACGATAAATTTCTCTGACATCGCGCAAACTCCAATTTGTTCTACAAATGTTCTTGTTGTGGGAAGAAGTCAACGACTTTGTTTTCGGTGGCTGAGGACGCGGTTCCGGTACTTGAGGCGCGGCGCGAGAACGCAAGGCAGGAAGGGCGTTCTTGCCCGCGGCCGCCGAGCCGAAAGCATGATCTCCCTGAGTGCGGATTCGACGGTCGAGATCTCGGTACATCCGGCCCGATCGTTTGAGCCGCCTCACGCGATATCCGGCTTATCCACGTTGTTTGTTCCTTTTTCGCTCCGAGTTCGAAATTCCCGCTTGCGCTCTAAGCGGTGGTTATATAGGGATTTCCTCGGTCCGGAGCGTAGCGCAGCCCGGTAGCGCACTTGACTGGGGGTCAAGGGGTCGTGGGTTCGAATCCCGCCGCTCCGACCAAAATTCCCTTTGAGCGCAATGACTTAGGTTTCTGAGGCATTGCACCCCCAAGCGTAACCGGAACAAATCACTCTCGCGACGCAGCGCGACGCAAGGTGCTCAAGAACCAATCAACCTGTCGCTCTTCCGCTTGGTTTCTTACCTCGTCGAAGCTGTTTGAGGGATTTGTCGTTTTCTCTCGCAAGGGATCAACGCCCAGGGGCGTGCAGGTTGGCACTGTCTTTTCGATCATGACCTGGGCAAGTCTGGGTGGGTGGCACAGAGCGTCGTGAAACATCGGCGGCGACGGCCGACGTAGGCGCAAGGAGCCTCTCTGCTTCAATCAAGAGGAGTGTTCGGTTCCGGGTCGCGCAGGCTCGGACGGCGCGAAGACCTTGACGGCACCCAGCAGGGCGTCGATGACAAGGTCGGCGCCTTCGATCGTCAGATGATCGCTGTTCCAGTAGAGGAAGTGTGGGGCCTTGTAAGCCCGGCAAACGGTTCCATCACAGAACAATGGCCGCGGGTCGAACCGTATCACCTCCGGGTGATCGGCCAGGATGGCGGACAGCGAACGGTCGAAGAGCTGGATGCGCTGCCGGAACTCCGCTTCGGGAATGGCGCACTGGTCGATCGATTTGGCGTTCAGGCTGCCCCGCAACGATGCCATAATGGGATTGTCGAATGCCACGCAGTCGCGCGGCTGGAAAATCATGTCAGGGATGTCACCAAGGACGATCACGCGTTTTCCCTGCGCGATCAAACCTTTGAGCAGTTTGTTGCCGGACGCCTCAAATCTCGCGCGCTGCGCTGCCGTGAGATCACCGGCCACTCTCTGGCCTTCGACATTCTCGTGCTTCATGCCTGCGGCGAGGACGCTGTAGTAACCGGCAAGAACGATTGTCTTGATCGAACTGCTGGACTTGAGAAATGCGAAGGTCTGCGCGGCGACTTTTTCACAATTTGCATTGCCGGAAAGCGGGAGGCAGTCGGGTGTGCTCGTGTTGAGAACGCTGAGATCGGGCAGTTTCCTGGCTAGGCTCTGATAGTATTGGTGCGCGTGGGAATCGCCGATGATTGCAATGTCTGCCTCCCGTTCTTTCGAGAGCAGACAACTCCAGGCTCCAGCCAATTCTGGATAGATCGTGGAACATGCCTCGTTCGTCATGGGATGCGGATAACGGGCGAAGAGCACGTCCGCTGACGTTGGGGACAGCTCGATGCGGCTCGGTATGCCGTTCAGCGCGTGGACGCTGGTGCCCGCGACGAACAATGCGACCATGCCTGCCGATAGCGCTGGCAACCAAACCCGTTTGTTTCCGCCATAGCGGATCGGTTTCTCGATGAACTTGTATGTCGCCCAGGCCAGAGTAATGGCCGCCACGACGGCAATCAGTCGCGCCTCCCAGGCTATATCCCGATACGTTCCGTCGGCCTTGCCGATACGCAGGAAGGCGAGGATCGGCCAATGCCAGAGATACAACGGATAGCTGATCAGTCCGAACCAGACGGCTATGCGGTTGGAAAGGATCGTTCGGTTGACGATGGCGGTTGGTCCGGCTGCAATCAACAACACCGCGCCCGCCACGGGAAGAAGTGCCCAGGCGCCAGGGAAGGCATAGTATTTTTTGACGACGAGCAGTCCAACGACGATCATCACGAGACCAGCGATCGAAAAGGTGTCGCGCTGCTTGTCGCCCGGCAAGATCCCTTTGGTGCAGCAATAGGCCAGGATGCCACCGGCCATCAGCTCCCAGAAGCGGGTCGGTGGCGCATAGAAGGCAATCGTCGGGTTGGTAAATGTGAAGTAGACGCCGGACGCGAAGGAAAGGAACGCCACCCCAATGGATAGCCTGAGAAACGAGAGCCGCATGCGCCAGGCGGGCCAAAGAAAGACGGGCCACACGATGTAGAACTGCTCTTCGATGCCAAGCGACCATAGATGCAGCAACGGCTTCAATGTCGATGAAATATCAAAATAGCCGACTTCATGCCACAGCAGCAGATTGACGACAAATGCCGAGCTTCCTGCAACGTGTTTGCCGATCTGGGCGTACTCGTCGGAAAAGAGCGACAACCAGCCGACGCCCAGGCAGGCTGCCAGCACTGCGATCAGCGCCGGAAAAATGCGCAAGGCCCGGCGGCCATAGAAGCGCGCAATCGAGAAATTGCCGGCCTGAAGCTCGCGTAACAGAATTCCCGTAATCAGAAACCCTGAGATGACGAAGAAGATGTCGACGCCGATAAAGCCGCCCTTCAGCTTACCCGTCGGAAAGGCGTGATAGAGAACGACTGACAGAACGGCGACCGCGCGCAAGCCGTCGATATCCCGCCTGTATGACGCGTCATGCAGGGCCGACATTGTTTAGCGATACGTTGGTGAGCTGAGCATACGCATCCGAATACCGTCTGAGCGTAAGCCGATCAAGAGGGGTAGGGCATTCTCCTCCGTTTCAGGCGCGATCACCGCAGCTGGATGCGCAGGACCAGCGCTGCAGAAATTTGCCACATCGCCCCGCAGGTGAAGGGCGTGCGTCGGGCGCGCGCTCGGCGATTGATGGAATTGCTGGTTTGCGTCGAGGACACGGCGTTGCTCTTGGCGAATGTGCAAACGGAGAACTGCTGACCGCTTAGAAATTCATCTCGGCCGGCCAGTTCGTGATCAAGGGGCGTCTCCAGATTGATGGAGACAGGCGCATGGGATCATTTCTTTCAAGAGCGCGTGCCCTTCCTGGCGGCACCTGTCAGGCCATTGCGCTGACGCGCCGACGCTCCGCCAGCTTCCGATAAAGCATCTCCGTCCGATCGAGCATGGTATCGAGCGTGAAGCGTGATTTCAGCCTGTCGGCTGCCTTTGCAAGCCTGGCGAAGGTGTAGGGCGCGGCTGCCGCAACCATGGTCTTGGCGAGTTCGGAGACATCGTCGCTGTTCTGCACGATAAAACCGTTGCGACCGTGCTCGATCACGGTTCGAGCGCCGCCGATATCGGTGGCGATAATCGGTTTGCCGGCGGCCGCGCCCTCCAGCATGACATAGGACATCGCTTCGTAGCGGCTCGGCATGACCAGCACGTCGAATGCCGGGGCCGCTTGCGGGCCTGTGAATGCGGATGTCAGATGCATCCGGTTCTGCAGCCCGCTCTCAGAGATCGCTTTTCGAACCATGCTTTCCATCTCGCCGGCACCAACCATCACGACGTGACTGTTTTTTACTGTCGCGGCGACATTCCTAAAGGCGGCAACGAGCCTTTCCGGCGCCTTCTGAGCCGTCAGGCGGCCGATGAATCCGAAGACAAATGCATCCGGAGCAATGCCGAAGCTGGCACGGATGGTTGATGCCATATCGGGTGACGGCGGCGCGACGCCGTTGACGATCACCGACATCCGCTCGTCCGGCATATGCAATGACCGGGCGTGGGAAAGCTCGTCGTCGGAAACGCAGATGAGGTGATCGGTATAGAACCAGGCGAGACCCCATTCGATCGCACCGTAGATCAGCCTGCCGCCGCGCCCGAGTGTCGGGTCCAGCGTGCGGAAGGCGTGCGGCGTGTAGATACGGGGTACGTGGTGGCCGGGCAAGCGCAGCCGCGTCAGTGCCCCGGCCTTGGAGCTGTGGCCGTGAATGATATCGAATGGGCCATGACGGCGCATGATCCGGCGCAGCGCCAGAAAGGCCGGGACGTCCGAGGGCCCCGGGGCACGTTTCATATCGACGGCGTGGACCGCGGGCAGGCCCACGGCCTTGAGTTCGCGGACGAAACTTTCCTCGGCTCGCACCGGGGAATAGACCGCCTCGACATGATGGCCGCGCAGATGCATGCCGCGACAAAGATCGATGAAATGCCGGCCGGAACCGCCACCGCTCGGCTCAAGCACTTCGAGCAGGCGCAAGGGCGCGGGGGAGGGGCGATTGGACAAAGGAAGTTCCATGTTCATGGCTGCCATCCGGCCCGCATTGCTCGACGATGGCGGTATTCGAGGGCGGCGCATCCCCAGATGATGCCGAGAAGCATGTAAAAATGACGCCAGTGGTCGGTATCGATGACATTGCCGACGCCGACATGGCCGATCAGTGCGACCCAGGCGATCATCAAGTAGACCTGCCAGGGACGCTCGAGCAGCAGGAAGCGGAAGCCGAGCGACAGCGTCCAGATTATGAGCGTGACGTAGCTGAAGAAGCCGAGCCAGCCGTAGGATGTGAGCGACTTCAGCCAGACGTTATGTTCGTCCTCGGGGAAGATCGTGCTGAAGACCATCGGGCCGATGCCGAGCGGCTTCTCCATCGACATCAGGAAGCCGATTCGGTGACGGTCGAATCGGCCAAGATGGCCGCCGTCATAGTCCTGTACGAGCTGCGAGCGGCTGGAGAAAAGCGTGGCAACCTGCTCCGATTGCAGCGCAACCAGCAGGGCGCCGACCACAAACACACCGCCGACCAGCGCGATGACGAGGATGCGCAGGCGGAAGAGACCGTTGCGCTCCTTGAGCAGCATCACGAAGACGAAGGCAAGCACGCAAAAGAGATTGAGCGCCCATGCAGCACGCGAGAACGACAGGAAAACGCCGAGCGCCAGGACGAGAAGGGCGGCGATCTTTAGCGGCGCTTTGTGGATCGGCTGCGTCAGCAACCCGTGGATCAGATAGAGCGCGGGAACCGACAGGAACGGTCCGAACACGTTCGGGTCCTGGAAAGCGCCCTTGGCGCGATCGTAGAGCGTGAAGTTTTCAGCGCCCGGGATCGCGCCGAAATAGCCGAGGATGCCGAGCAGGGCAGTCAGGACGGCGGCCGCGACCCAGGCGTTGAAGATCAGCCGCAGCCGCTGGTAGCGATCTTCGATGATGGCGGCGTAAAAGATGGCGGACAGTGCCAGAAAGCCGGAGACCGCCATGTACATCGGCCCCTCGGTCAGATCGACCATCGTTGTCAGCGACAGGATCCCGCCGATCATGAAAAGGGTCAGCAATGTCAGGAGCGGCGCGACATAGCGAGAGATCTTGAGGCCGAAGAGTGCCCAGAGGCCGATGAGGGCCACCATGAACAATTCATAGGGTGCCGGTTCGGCGATTACGAAACCCGACAGGAACACAGCAAGCGCAACCAGCCACGAGCCGAAGAGCGAAAGCGCGGCGAGTTGCGGGCGAAAGACGATCGGCTGTGATGTGTCGACGGTGCTCAATAGGCATTTTCCGTGTTGAGCAGCCGGAACGGCGTCAGGAACAGGATCTTCAGGTCGAAGAGCAGCGACCAGTTCTCGATGTAGTGAAGGTCGAAGGCGGTGCGCAGGCGGATCTTGTCGTCATTGTCGATCTCGCCGCGCCAGCCGTTGATCTGTGCCCAGCCGGTAACCCCGGGCTTTACGCGGTGGCGAGCGAAATACCCTTCGACGACATCCGAATAGGTACGGTTCTGCGTCTGTGCCAGCACCGCGTGCGGACGCGGGCCGACGAGCGAAAGCTCGCCCTTGAGCACGTTGAAGATCTGCGGCAGCTCGTCGATCGAGGACTTGCGGATGAAACGCCCGACCGCAGTAACGCGGGGGTCGCCCTTCGTCACGGCATTGCGGGCGGTGGGGTCGCCCAAATGCGTGTACATCGAGCGGAACTTGTAGACCTCGATGGTCTCGTTGTTGAAGCCGTGGCGCTTCTGCTTGAAGATGATCGGGCCGGGCGATGTGGCTTTGACCGCAATCGCAGCGCCCAGCATGACCGGCCACAGCAACACCAGGGCGACGACGCTGAAGAAGATGTCGAAGCCACGTTTGGCAACGGAATCCCAATCGGCGATCGGTTTGTCGAAAATATCGAGCATCGGCACTTCGCCGACATGGGAATAGCTGCGCGGCCGGAAGCGAAGGTTGTTGGCATGCGCCGCCAGTCGGATATCCACCGGCAGGATCCAGAGCTTTTTCAGCAGTTGCAGGATGCGTTTTTCAGCGGTCAGCGGCAGCGAGATGATCAGCATGTCGATGCGCGCCAGGCGCGCGAACTCGACCAGTTCATCGACGGTTCCAAGCTTGGGGTAGCCGGCAATGACATTCGGAGACCGGCGTTCGTCGCGGTCGTCGAAGATGCCGCAGATCCTGATGTCGTTGTCTGTCTGGTGTTCAAGCGTGCGGATCAGGTCCTTGGCCGGCTGGCCGCCGCCGACGACGACGGCACGACGCTCCATCGTGCCGTTGCGGGCCCAGTGTCGGATGGAATAGGCGATGAAAGCCCGTTCCGCGACGAGGAAGACCGCACCGGCGACGAACCAGCCGCCAAACCACACACGCGAATACTGGTGGCCGGACTTGAGGAAGAAGAGCGCGACGGCAATGCCGCCGAACGCAATTGCCCAGGAGGCGAGGATGCGTGGCGTGAACCGCAGCCAGGCGCGAAGGGCGGGGACCTGGTAGGTGTCGGCGAGTTGCATGGCGGCAACGGCGAGCGCGGAGCCGCCAACGAGGATCGCAAGATACAGCGGCAGCTGATCGAAGCCCGGTTGCACATAAAGCGCATTGATGGCGTAGCCGATGGCGAAAAGCGCGCAGAATTCGAACAGCCGCATCAGCCCCATGATCATTGCCGGCGAATAGGTGTCCGCGCGGAACTGTTCGGCAATCTGCCGGGCCAGGGGGTTGAGTTCCGCAGACGTCTCGCCGCCGGCCATTTCGTCCGGCGCACGGGTGCGTATTTCCGAAATCTTCTTGCGAAGCGCTTCCGGGTCGAAGGCTTCCGACCGCTTAAACTCGTTCATGGCTTCCTTCCGGCACTGAAGTCCTCAGGCGGGATAGCAGAAAGCCACTAAGAAACGCTTACGTTGCAGCCTTCGCAGGGGCCTCGGCCGATTGGTTTCGGCACAAATCCCCATAGAGCCGCAGCACTTCGGCCGTCATGACCGAGGCGGCGAACCGGGACTTGAATGTCTTCGGAGCAGGCATGACGCGAGCGGGCCAGTCCTTCTCGACGACGGCCGAAGCCATGATTGTGGCAAGCGACTGCGCGTCTGCCGGGTTCGCCAGGGCGGCGCTGCGCTCGCCGAGGATTTCCGGTATGCCGCCGACCCGACTGGCGATCACCGGTTTTTGCGCCGCCAGTGCCTCTAGGACGATGTAAGGCATCGATTCCGCCCGGGACGGAATGACGATGTTTCGCGCCAGCGCAAAGGCGTCGCGGGCATTCATGGCAGGTCGCATGGCGATCCGCCTCCCCAGTCCCTGCTCAAGCGTCAAGTCGTGATACTTCTGCTGCTGCGGGCCATCGCCGACCATCAGGGCCGAAAGCGGGCGGCCGACCATCCGTTCGGTGCGGGCGAAGGCGTCCACAAACAGATCGGGACCCTTGAGGTCCCGCATCATGCCGATGTAGAGGAAATCGACCGCGTCCGGGCACGCCTCTACGGCCTCGAATTCGCGATCGTCGATGCCGTTGTAAATCAGCTCGTAGCGCGCCCGTGGCTTTCCGACCTTGGTAAGATAGGTCTGGCGTTCGAAATCGCAGACGAAAACCAGGGCGTCGGTCAAGCGTTCCTGAAGTCGTTCCAGCGGGAAGACTATTCTCCCGGCGAGTGATCTAGGGCTGTAGTGGAGACTGCCGCCGTGAGGCGAATAGAGGCGGGCTACGCGATACCTGTTCACCCGCAAGGCTGAACCGATGAGGCGGGCGATGGCGCCACCCTTGGCGCCGTGCCCATGCAGCACATTCGGTCGCAAACTTCTGATTTCGTTGTAGCCGCGCCAGAGCGCGGCGAAGTCCATTGGGCCAATCGAGCGATGGATCGGCATGCGCACGAGACCCAATGCCAGATGAGGCCGGATTTCGTCGAAAAGTGAGTCCTCGTAGGCTCCACCGGTCGTGCTGTCGCAGAGGATGCCGACCTCATGCCCGGCTGCCGCATGCGCCTCCGCCAGATCACGCACATGGCGGAATATTCCGCCAACAGGCGATCTGAAGCAGTGAATGATGCGCAAGGGATGCTGCAGCTGCATCGAGATCAGAACAACCGTTCGCGAATGTAGATCGTATCTCCGGCCAGCACGGCGTCGGTGATGGGCACGCGACCGGTGATGATGCGGCCGTTGATCTTGCGCGTGACGTCGGCGCTTGCCTGGTTGGCGCGCGGCGAGAAGCCGCCGGCAACTGCGATCGCGTTCTGCACCGTCATTCCCGGCACATAGGCATACTGCCCAGCCTGGCCGACTTCCCCCATGATAAAGACCGAACGATAGCGATCGACTTCGATGGTGACATCCGGATCGCGCAGATAGCCTTGCTTCAACTTTGCTGCGATCATGCCTTCGAGTTCGGGCAGTGTGTGGCCGCGCGAGGCGACTGTGCCGATCAGCGGGAAGGCAACATAGCCGGCCTGATCGACCGTATAGGTACCGCTGAGGCCCGCCTGCTCGAATACGTTGATGCGCAGCCGGTCGCCGCTATCAAGCCGATAGGGCTGGATCGTCGCCTCGCTGAACGCCTTGGGCGCCGGCTGATAGCTTGCGCAGCCGCCGAGCAACATCGACAGTGCTGCCACCGCAATAGCGAGACCCGTCTTCATACCTGCGGTTGACATGCTGCTCTTGGGCTCCGGAAACGACCACCTCTTTCGCCGTTATCGATCCGTTAGGGTTAATAGCTGGTAAACTCGCGGTAGAATTTCGAATGGGACTGCCTGACTTGGAGGAGGGGCCGATCGCCCAGAGGTTGAGCGACCATTAACCCTTGCGTTACCATGTTCATTTACCCTCCAGCGCGATTATAAGGTTCGGAGCCAGAAGCATGTCGGGAAACGGCAGCGGACAACAGGATGTGGATATCGATCTCGGCGGGCTGTTCCGCGCCGTGTGGGATCGACGCGTCAAGGTATTGCTCGCCACGGCCTGTGTCGCAGCCCTCGCTTTCGGCGCCGCAAAGATGATTGCGCCGGACTATCAGAGCGAAACACGCGTCCTCATCGAATCACGGGAACCGGAATTCAGCAGCTCGAACCAGAACGCGCAGACCGGGTCCGACCGCGTCTTCGACGAATCCGGCATTTTGAGCCAGGTTCAGGTGCTGCGCTCGGCCGACCTGATCAAGCAGGTTGCGCGAAACATGAAGCTTTACGAGCTGAAGGAGTTCGATCCTTCGGCCGATCCTTCCGCGGTCTCCGATCTGATGGTCATGCTTGGCTTGAGGAAGAATCCGCTCGAAATGCCGCCGGAAGAGCGGGTGCTGAAAGAGTTCACGTCGAAGCTTCAGGTCTATCAGGTGGAGAAATCGCGGGTGATCGCGATCGCCTTTAGCTCGAAGGATCGACAGCTGGCGGCCGCGATCCCGAACGAGATGGCCAAGGTCTTCCTGTCGCTGCAAAGCGGCGCCAAGCTCGACACCAATTCCGAGGCCAGCCGTTGGCTGGAGCCGGAGATCGCCAACTTGCGCGAGAAGGTGAGGGACGCCGAAGCCAAGGTCGCGGCCTATCGTTCGTCTTCCGATCTGCTGCCGACCGGCGAGACCACGAATTTTGCCACGCGGCAACTCACCGACATATCGACCGAGCTGACCCGTGTGCGGGGCGAGCGGGCCAATGCCGAGGCGCGCGCCGAGGGCGTGCGTGCGGCGCTCGCCAGCGGCCGCGATGCGGACACCATTGCCGACGTCATCGGCTCGCAGACGATCCAGCGCCTGAAGGAGACTGAGGCCAATCTGCAGAGCCAGGTGGCCGACCTTTCGACGACGCTGCTCGACGGCCATCCGCGCTTGAAGGCACTGAAATCGCAAGTCGAGGGTATCAGGGCGCAAATCCGCTCGGAAACGCGGAAAATCCTCGGCAGCCTTGAAAATGAAGCGCAGGTCGGCGAATTGCGCGAGCAGCAATTGACGCAGCAGTTGAACGCACTCAAGGCCAAATCGGCCCGGGCCGGCGAGGAAGAAGTGGGCCTGCGCGCGCTTGAGCGTGAAGCAACCGCCCAGCGGCAACTGCTCGAGACCTATCTGGCACGCTACCGCGAGGCAACATCGCGCACGGTCGACGCAACGCCCGCAGATGCACGCATCATTTCGAACGCGGTCGTCCCCACGGGCGCCAGCTTCCCCAAGGTGATGCCCATCACCATCGTTGCAGCCCTTGCCACCTTTCTCTTGAGCTGCATCATCATCATGCTCGGGGAGCTTTTCAGCGGTCGCGCGTTGCGGCCGGTGTCGACCGGTCGCGAGCGGCCGCCGGTCCGCTCGCGACCGGCAATCGCCGCCGTCGCTGCGGCGGATGCTGGCGACGCCAAGCCGGTGATATCGCCTGCACTGAACGATGCCATCGACCTGCCGCCGCTTGTTGCAGCCGAAGCGGGGGATGCCGTGAGCGCGCCCGATGTCGAGACGGCCGAACCGGACTTCTCGATCGAAGCGGTTGCCGACCACCTGCGTGAAAACGAAGTTCGGATCGCAATCTCGGTTTCACCGGGCGGCGACGAAGGATCGACGGCGACGGTCATGCTGGCGCGCCTGATCGCCGAAGAAGATCGCAAGGTCGTGCTGATCGACCTGACGGGCTCTGCCTGCCCGACCCGCCTGATGGCACGATCGGCGCAACTTCCTGGTATCACCAACCTGCTGGCCGGCGAGGTGCCGTTCACTGAAACCATCCATGCCGACCGTTTCTCCGATGCGCACATCATTCCGCAGGGCGATGCCGATCCGCTTCTGGCGATGCGCGGCATTGAGCGGCTGCAGATGATCATCGATGCGCTGACCAATGCCTATGATCTGGTGCTGGTCGAATGCGGGCCGGCCGACGAGAGCGCCGTGGACAAGATTGCCCGCCGCGGCGGCGCAGAGATCATCCTGTCGGCGCCGGCCGTCAGCGACGAAAGGATCGTCGAAGTCCTGACCGGTTTCGGCGAGGCTGGCTATCGCGACATCGTGCTGATGACCGGGCGCGGTGAGCCAGGCCCCGACTATACCGATCGCCATGCGGCGTGAGCAGCTACCGCGCCGCTTTTCAAAGCGCGTCGCGATCTGTCAGATTCGCTTAAAGCGCTTTACGTTCTTGGTCTCACGCATGTCGTTATCGCAAAACCGCGGAACACTTTTGCGCGACATGTTTTAGATCGCGAATTGAGCGTCGCAGGACCGGTGCCGCTTAAGCGCTATCCGCCTCGTTGATCTGGCGGTTGGTGTGCGTCTTGCGGCTGCGCGCGCGCTGGAGGAAGGCATAGACGGCCTTGTTCGCCTTGACCGTCGCCTTTGCCCGCACCACGGCCCGGTGATAACAGGCAGCGAAGCGACCGCGCAGCGTCAGCGGCAAGAGGATATCCCTCAGCGGAGTTTCAATGGTGCACCACGAGCGCTTATAGGGCTGGTCGCCAACCCCAAAGTCGAAGAGTGTCGCATCCTTTCCACAGAGCCTCTCGATCATTCTATAGAACAGAAGCTCGCCGGGACTGGCATCGCCCGCCAATTCCTCGTCGATCGAGCCGAATTGGCAGATGACATGGTCCGCCTTTCGCGAAAGGCCGGCAACGGCGACGATACGGCCGCCATGTTCCCCTCTGAGGCGGATGGCATTGAGCTCGAGCAAGCGATCGTCGGCGACGCCACGGCGGCCGGCGATCGCATGAAAGAAGGCGCGTGTGCGATCGTCATGGAAAACATCGGGAAGACCGAGAGCCGCAAATCGGACCGCCTTCTGACGGAAGAAGATGTCGAGCAACGCCTCTGCTTCCTGCGGGTTCTCGGCAACGACGTAGTCGTACCCCCCAAGCGCGTCCAGCCGCCGCTCTGAAATCCGCATCTTCTTGCGCCGGCGCTTCGCATTCACCTGGGCGAGCGTTTTTTCAAAGCTCGAAAGCAGCGGCAATTGAAACGAGGCATTCTGGTGCTTGACGCCGGGCAGGCTTGCCAACGGGCTTGCGGTTCCGCGCCAGTCGTGTGGCGCCTTTTCGAGCGTCACGAGATCGACCTTGTGGCGCAGATGATGATTGAGCTCGCGCGTCAACAGATTAGCAAACTCGGCCGAAGAGAAGGGCAGTGTGTCCGTTGCAAAAAGCCCGGTGTTGAGATTGCTGTGCGGTGCACCGATCAGCCGAGCCGTGTTGAACAGGCGACCAGGCACGATCTCCAACGGCAGGATGAAGAGCAACTCGCCATCGAAAGTGCCGCGAATGATCAGCAGTTCACTGTCATGAACTTGCGCCCAGGCGGCGCACCAGTCGTAACTTTGATGCAGCGAATTGAGCACATCGGCGTCGAGCGATCGCCATTCCTGCTCCAGCGATGCCACCGTATCATGGACTGAGATTTCGAACCGGCTCACGACGGCGTCGGACCTCGACGCAGCCTGTGCGCCGCGCTGGCCTGATCGGCCTATGGTGAGTTCGGTGTTCATCATCGGCAGAGCCGTCCGGATGCGGGTTTCGGAAGCCATTGAACTGGTAACTCCGCTACGATCCGCTTAATACCTCAAATATCGCCGGCGCCTTCGGGCAAGAACCAGCGAATGCAGTTAGCAAAGCATGAAGCCAGGGTGGCTAGAGAAAGCCCGATGCAAGCGCCTCTGCCCATTCCGGGCGGTCTCGCTGCGCAGCCAGCCTCGACATCGCCTGGTGGTCATAAGGGACCGTGCGGAACGTCGCGCTCCAATCATCGCCGGAGCGCTCGATGATGGCGTAGCGCGCATCCGGCGAGCCGACCTCGACCTTGTGGGCGACCGGACGATCGTCATCATAGCCCGGGCAGCCGACACTGCCGGGGTTGACCACGAGTCGTCCGTCCGCAAGTCGGATCGCCCGGGGGATGTGTGTGTGGCCGCAGAGAATGACCGGCTGTTTGATGCCTGTCGCGACGGCTTCGATGGCGTTGCGCGCCGCCTGATGGACGACGCCGTCGGCCGTCAATGCTTCGAGCCAGTAGGCTTCGTCGCTCGCAGGCGTGCCATGGCAAAGAAAGAACGCATCGCGATAGACGCGGGTGGCGGGCAGCGTCGCCAGCCATTCGAAATGCCGAGGCTGCAATTCCGCGTGGGCGGCGCGGTCGGACTGCCCCATGTCGGCGGGGTCGAGCGTCAGCAGGTATCGGTCATGATTTCCTGAGATCGACGGGATGTCGCGCGCCATCAGGACATCGGCAGTCCGCGCCGCATTGAGCGGACCGCTTAGATGGTCGCCGAGATTGACGATGTCGGCGATGCCCAACCTGTCGATGTCGGCAAGCACCGCCTCCAGCGCGAGGTCGTTGCCATGGATATCGGAAATGATCGCAACCTTCATCGGTGTCCCCTTGCGGCTCAGCGGTCCTTTGCCGGCTTTTCCATCCATTTGATGATCAGCATGGCCGGCAGCACCCAGAGCAGGCCGGTAAAGAAGAAGTACATCAGGTGCACCCACCACGGGGCCGCGCCCAGCAACAGCGACGCGAAGGTGACGGCGGCAAGTGCATAGACGATGACGAGGATGATGATCAGGATCGTGCCGATCAGCTTTCTGAGACGTACGGGCATTTCATTTCTTTCAAAGGGTGCGATATCCGGCCGCGACGGCATGCCGCAAAGGGTTCGGCCTTGTTTTGCATGCCGCTCTGGTGCAAATCAACGGCTTTCCGGCAGGCGCGGCGATGAACCGCTCGTTCCCCCTGCCGCCAACCCCGCGGTACCAGAGGGAAAACCATGGCAGGCGTCGAATTGGCGACAGAACAGATGCTCCGAAGCGAGATCGGCAGGACCGATCGCAACCGCCGGCAGATCCGCGGCTGGCTCGTCGTCGTTCTCTTCACGCTCTTCGCGCTGGTGCTTGTCGGCGGCGCGACACGCCTGACCGAATCCGGCCTTTCGATCACCGAATGGAAGCCGATCCACGGCGTCATCCCACCGCTGACGGCGGCGGAATGGGAAGAAGAATTCCAGCTCTACCAGCGCATTCCGCAATACCAGCAGATCAACAAGGGCATGACCGTCGGCGAGTTCAAGACGATCTTCTGGTGGGAATGGGCGCACCGGCTCCTGGCGCGCACCATCGGTGTGATCTTCGCGGTTCCGCTTGCCTTCTTCTGGTTTACCGGCCGGGTCGAACGCCGGCTGCGCTGGCCGCTGCTCGGCATTCTGGCGCTCGGTGGCTTCCAGGGTTTCATCGGCTGGTGGATGGTGTCCTCCGGCCTGGTGGAGCGGACCGATGTCAGCCAGTATCGCCTCGCAACCCACCTGGTCATCGCCTGCCTGATCTTTGCCGCCTGCATGTGGATCCAGCGCGGCCTTTGTCCGCATTCGGGCGACGCCGCGCCGACGGATCGCTCGCGCAAGATGGCGGCGATCATCGCCATCATGAGCTTGTTCCAGATCTATCTCGGCGCACTGGTGGCCGGCCTTGATGCGGGTTTCAGCTACAACACCTGGCCGCTGATGGATGGCGCCTTGATCCCATCCGACCTCTTCCTGCAGCATCCCTGGTGGATCAACGTCTTCGAGAACCCCAAGACCGTGCAGTTCATCCACCGGATCGGCGCTTACGTGCTCTTCGCCCTGGCGCTGATGCACGTCATCGCCTCGGTTAAGGCCGCACCTCAATCCACCCATGCGCGTCGCGCGGTCCTGCTGTTCGTGCTCGTCTGCATTCAGGCGGTCATCGGCATCACCACGCTGTTGCTGCAGGTTCCGGTCGGTTGGGGTGTCTTGCATCAGGGCGGAGCGCTGGTGGTACTCGGCTTCGCCATGGCCCATTGGCGCGGTTTCATCGGCGAATATCCGAAGCCGACCGCAATCGAGCTGCGCAGCTAAAAGCGCACAATCGGAACGAAAAACCCGGCGAACGTCTCGCCGGGTTTTTTCGTTTACGACGGCTGTCGGCAATCAGGCGGACAGCATCAAATCCATGTTCTGGACGGCCGCACCGGAGGCGCCCTTGCCGAGATTGTCGAGCAGGGCGACCAAGTTCACGTGGGTTCCGCCCGGCGTTCCGAACACGAACAGCTTCATCGTGTCTGCACCCGCGAGCTCCGTGGCATCGATACGGCCGAGCGTTTCGCTGGCGGCAAGCGGGACCACCTCGACGATCGACTGGCCGGCATAATGCTCCAGCAATGTGGAATGAATGCTCTCGATCGTCGCGCCGGAGGCGAGATCGTCGAGATAGAGCGGGACTTGCACGATCATGCCCTGCGGGAATTTGCCGACCGAAGGCGCAAATACCGGTGCGCGGTCGAGCAGGCCGTGCATCTTCATTTCCGGCACGTGCTTGTGCTTCAGTGTCAGGCCATAGAGGAAATGCGGCGCGCTGATGTGGTCCGGGTTCGCCTCGTCCTCCATCTGCGCGATCATCTGCTTGCCGCCACCGGTATAGCCCGACACCGCGTTGACCGTCACCGGATATCCGTCGGGCAGGATGCCGGCCTGGCGCAACGGCCGGATGACGCCGATGGCGCCGGTCGGGTAGCAACCGGGATTGGCGACATGGCGGGCGTCGCGGATCTTGGCCGGCTGCGCGCTATCCATCTCCGCAAAGCCATAGGCCCAATCCGGAGCGATGCGATGTGCGGTCGAGGTATCGATGATGCGCACCCGGTTATTGCCGGAAACCATGGAGACAGCCTCGCGTGAGGCGTCATCCGGCAGGCATAGGATCGCGATGTCGGCGCTGTTGAGAAGGTCTTCACGCATCGCGGCGTTGCGTCGCTCGGCTTCCGGTATCGACAGGAGTTCGAGATCGCTGCGGCCGGCCATGCGGGTGCGGATCTGCAGCCCGGTGGTGCCGTGTTCGCCATCGATGAAGATCTTCGGTTTCATGATTTTCCCGTTCTTCCAGAAGGTTACGAGCTGATGCAGAATCAATCTGACACAGATTTGATTCAGTTTCTCAACACGGTCGTCTGCGCGGACGAGGTGAAGACGGCGCCGTGGGAGTCTTCCTATATAAGCGCCGCTCGGGGCCTGCAACCGTGCTGGGCCTGAGGGCGAAGGTTCGCCGCCGCCACACCTGACTTTGCATAGTTAACCACAACTTAAGATTCGCAACTGAGCAGTTGCGTTGTGGCGTGCGATTCTGCATCTGATGACGTGTCACAAACCTGTCGTATTGGAGCTGCGGAGTGAAAAACCTGATCGATCGGATCGGGGGCGTGCTTCGGCATCCGCTGACGATTTCGTTGGCATTCCTGGCGCTGCTCCTGGCCCTGCACTATTTCGACACGCGCTGGCGGTTCGTGCCGTTTCTTGTCGCCGTGACGCTGGCGATCGCCGCACTCCTGTTCCTGATTTCGCGTCGGCCGAGATTTTCGCTCTGGGCTGCCGGAACCATGGTGTTGCTCATTGCAGCGATGTCGGAGGTCAAGTTCCGCCTCAAGGGTTTTTCCCTGCACGTCTTCGATTTTGCCTTCACCGGCCTCGATCGATCGGCACTTTCCTTTCTGGTCGGCTCCTATTTCCATGTGTTGATCGCAGGGGTGGCGGTGCTGGGCGCCGCACTCGTGTTCCTGATCGTGGCATTCTGCGGCGATCGCCGGTCAGCTCGCTCGTTCGGCATGCGCGCCGGCCTGTTTTTCATGGCGGCGGCCGGGGTCGTGGCTCTCTATCCCGACATGAGGGACGAGCCCGATTATGTCCATTACATCTCCGGTTACGATGCCTCGTCCTTCTTCGTATCGGTCGGCGACCTTGAGTTTCCGCTCGGTCGCATCGTCCTTGCCGATCGGCTGGAGAACGTTGAGGCGAAAGGGAGTCTGCGCGACGACGTCAGTTGCGGTGTGGCAACCGGTAAACCTGATCTGTTTGTCGTGCTCAGCGAGAGCCAGACCAATCCCGCCTACTTCCCGCAAGTGGCCGTCCCGGAGTGGATGAGTGCGTCTTTCCAGTCGCAGGACGGTCAGGTGCACCCTTTGCAGGTCGAGACGTTCGGTGGCGGCACCTGGGTCACGAACTTTTCCGTCATGACCGGGTTGTCCGGCGCTGACTTCGGCTGGCAGAGCCCCTATGTGACGGAGATTCTTGAGGGCAGGGTCAAGGCGAGCCTGCCTAGTCTGCTTGCCCGCTGCGGCTATCGCACCGTGGCGGTCATGCCGATGCAGGCGAGTTTCGTCAACGAAGGGCCGTTCCTGACATCGATCGGGTTTCAGGAGATTGTCGACTTCGATGCGATGAAGCCAAAGTCGCATTTCGTGCGCGACAGTTTCTATTTCGATGTCGTCGAACGGATTGTCCGGGACCACCGGGAGAAGGATCGGCGTCCACTCTTCGTGGCCATTCAGACACTGTTCCCCCATGGCCCCTATGACATGGCGCTCGTGCCGAAGGACGTCTTGCCTGAAAAGGCCTTCGCCTCGGATGCCGAGGCTGACGAATATCTGCGGCGCGTGGCGCTGGCCAAGCAAGACCTCCAGGATTTTCGTCGCAAACGCCAGGAGACGCCGGGTCCGAACGGTAGCGTTGTTCTCGACTACGGCGACCACCAAGCCGCTGCCACCAGGGACTATTTGTTGGCCGGCGCAGCCAAGGGCAATATCTTTGCCGACCTCAGATCGCTCGCCTACAAGACCTACTATTCGGTCTATGCCTACGGGCGCGGCATCGATATGCGGCCCTTTGCCAAGCCGTTGGACGTCGGCTTTCTATCCGCAAGCCTGATCGAGGCTGCGGGTTTGCCGACATCGCCGACATTCGAAGCGCTGGCGCGCCTGCGCGATGCCTGCAACGGGCACTATCATACGTGTCCCGAACGCGCGCTTGTCGACCAGCATCTTCGCCAGCGCCAGGATGCGGGCCTGCTCGATCTCGATTGACGGTGCGCGCGATCAGCGGAGCGTCGAACGCTCCGCCAGCTTTTCGGCATGCAGGCCCAGCATGTACATGGCGACCGTGGCGCCGGCGATGGCGGTGATATCGGCATGGTCATAGGCGGGTGCGACTTCGACCACATCGCTGCCGACGACCGTCAGCGCACCCAGCTTGCGCAGAACCGAAAGCATCTTTGAACTGGAAGGTCCGCCGGCAACCGGCGTGCCGGTGCCGGGCGCGAAGGCCGGGTCGAGGCAATCGATGTCGAAGGTCAGATAGGCCTTGCGTTCCCCGACCTGCTGGATGATGGCGTCGGCAATATCTGTGACGCTCATTTCCTCGACGTCGTAGCCGTAGAGAATGCGGATGCCGCAGTCCTCGGGTGCATGGGTACGGATACCGACCTGTATCGACGCGTCTGTGTCGATGAGGCCGGCGCGGGCGGCGCGACCGACGAAGGAGCCATGATCGATGCGGCCGCGTTCGTCCGGCCAGGTATCCTGATGCGCGTCGAACTGGACGAGGGCGAGAGGGCCGTGGATCGCTGCATGCGCCTTGAGGATCGGATAGGTTACGAAATGGTCGCCGCCGAGCGTCTGGAGATAGGCACCGCTCTTCAGGATCTTTGCCGTTTCACGCTCGATCGTTGCCGGTGTTTTCGAGTGGTTGCCGTAATCGAGCAGGCAGTCGCCGTAGTCGATCGTCGCCATCTCGGCGAAGAGATCACGCTCGAACGGGTATTGCGGGTCGTTGTCGAAGATCGCCGATGCGCGACGGATCGCCTGCGGTCCGAAGCGGGCACCGGGACGGTTGGAGGTGGCGGCGTCAAAGGGGATACCCCAGACGACGGCATCGACGTCCTTCAGCTGCTTTGAATATTTCCGCCGCATGAAGGAGAGAATGCCGGCATGCGTCGGGTCCGATGCCGCCGATGTCAGTGAGCGCGCCGTCAACGCGTGATCGATCGTCCTGTTCGCCATATCCCGCCTCCCGTGTATCGCGAGAGGTTGGACAATCGTCGCCGGCAAGGCAAGTCCCTGCCGGCGAAATCTATTCGCACCCGTAAATCGATCTCGATTCAAGGGTAAAATTATGCAGCACGTTCATAGCATTACGGTGCGCCACGCGTCATATTCGACGCGCGGCGCCGTACTTCTGTCAGGAAGCCTTGGCTTCGTAGGTCGGCGCGAAGTCGCCAAGTGCCTTGGCCTCGTTGATGCGCGCACCGATATCTTCCTCGATGATCGCCTCGAGCTGCGCGAAGCTGTCGATGACATAATAGATCGGCTGAACGATATCGATGCGATAGGGCGTGCGCAGCACGGTCATCAGGTCGAACGGGCGGAATTCGCTTGCCGATGGTTCCATCGCCGTGCGGGTCTCGTTCGGCGAAGACACGATGCCGGCGCCATAGCAGCGCCGTCCTTGCGGTGTGTTGATCAGTCCGAACTCGACGGTGAACCAGAAAATCCGGAACATGTGCCAGGAATAACCCTTGCCGAGGGCGACAGCCTTTTCGCCGAAGCGGCGGACGAAATTGGCGTAACTCTGGTTGGTCAGAAGCGGGCAGTGGCCGAAGACCTCGTGAAAGATATCGGGCTCTTCGATGTAGTCGATATGCTCGCGCCGCCGGATGAAGGTCGCCAGCGGAAACTTGCCTTCGGACAGAAGTTCGTAGAACCGCGATGGCGGGATCAGTGCTGGCACGCCTTCGACGCCGAAGCCGGTGGTTTCCTGCAGGCGGCGGTTGACGTCCTGCAACTGCGGTACGCGGTCGGGGCCAAGGCCGAGCTTGCGTGTACCCTCCAGATATTCGTCGCAGGCCTTGTCGGCGAGCAGCTTTATCTGGCGCTGATAGAGTTCGCCCCAGATCGCGTCCTCCTCGGGCGTGTAATGATAGCTGCCGTCCGGCTCGGGCAGTTTCGCGGTGTAGCTGCTTTCTTTCGGCATGACGTCTCCTCTTCGCCAAAACACCAAGTTGTTGCAATTGTATCGCGAATGGAGCGAGTATTTGTTTCACAGTTGCCGGTGGAGGGCGCACTTGCGGGAGGAAATTTCGGAATGTCGTCGGATTTGAAGGAAACTTCCCAGCCCTTGCGTAAGCTGCTGCGGCTGATTCAGGCCGATAGCGGCCAGTCGCTGTCGGAGCTCGCGGAGCGGGCGGGCATGTCGCAAAGCTCGACCTGGCGGCGACTGCAGGAACTCGAGGCGGACGGCGTGATCCGCAAACGGGTGGCGCTGCTCGATCCGGGCAAGCTGGATCTGAAGCTGTGCATCATTGCCCATGTGACGCTGGAAGATCATCACGACGAGGCGATCGCCGCCTTCTCGGCGGTCGTGCGCGACCGGCCGGAGATCATGGAGTGCTACGCGCTGTCGGGAACCTTTGACTACATGCTGAAGATCCGGGCAAACGACGTCGACAGTTACGACGCCTTCATGACGCGCTATCTCATGCGCAATCCGCATGTGCGCACGGTGGTTTCGAGCTTCGTGCTGCGCGAGCTGAAATCGACGACCGAGCTTCCGATTTGACACAAAAAAAAGGCCGGGCGAACCCGGCCTTCCAAAATGCAGTGTCTTCCAGCGATTAACGCTTGGAGAACTGGAACGAACGACGGGCCTTGGCCTTGCCGTACTTCTTACGTTCAACGACACGGCTGTCGCGGGTCAGGAAGCCGCCCTTCTTCAGGACCGGACGCAGGCCCGGTTCGAAGTAGGTGAGTGCCTTGGAGATGCCGTGACGAACGGCACCGGCCTGGCCGGAGAGACCGCCACCGGCGACCGTCGCGTCGATGTCGAACTGGCCGTCACGGGCAGCTGCGACGATCGGCTGCTGCAGGATCATCTGCAGAACCGGACGAGCGAAGTAGTCGAGGTACGGCTTGCCGTTGATGGTGATCTTGCCCGAGCCGGGCTTGACCCATACGCGGGCAACAGCGTTCTTACGCTTGCCGGTCGCATAGGAGCGGCCCTGAGCGTCGACCTTCTTGACGTGAACCGGAGCTGCCGGTTCCGCAGTCGTGGCGATTTCCTTGAGAGCGGAAAGGTCGGCCATTAGGCGCTCCTTGTGTTCTTGCTGTTCAGCTTGGCGACGTCGAGGACGGTCGGCTGCTGTGCTTCATGCGGGTGGTTCGTGCCTGCGTATACGCGCAGGTTCTTCATCTGGCGACGGCCGAGCGGGCCGCGCGGAACCATGCGCTCAACGGCCTTCTCGAGGACGCGCTCCGGGAAGCGGCCTTCGATGATCTGGCGCGCAGTGCGCTCCTTGATGCCGCCGGGGTAGCCGGTGTGCCAGTAGTACTTCTTGTCGGTGTACTTCTTGCCTGTGAGCACGGCCTTCTCGGCGTTGATCACGATGACGTTGTCGCCATCGTCAACATGCGGCGTGAAGGTGGCTTTGTGCTTGCCGCGCAGGCGGTTCGCGATGATGGAGGCAAGGCGACCAACAACGAGGCCTTCGGCGTCGATGATGATCCACTTCTTCTCCACCTCTGCAGGCTTCTGAACGAAGGTTCCCATAACAAAACTCTTTCTTTGGACCCGAACGGCGAACCGCTGGGCGTTTCTTGTTGCTTGGTTTTGACCGTAGTTCGGCCAAAAGAAGAAAGCGGCCCGAGAGGGACCGCGATCTGAGGGTGCTTATACGCAGGCGCTAAACCGGCGTCAATAATGTCGATTTCGCAAGCTTGAAATAAAGATAAGCAAAAACAATGTGTTGTGCATGTGGTATATTGATACCTCAAATTAACGCGGTGGAATCGAATAGGTCGCCGTCGCATGGGCCACGAGATCGTCGCTGTCGACCATGGCGATCGAGGCGTCGAGAACAGCCAATCTCTTACCAAGCTTGAGAATGCGGCAGGTGCATTCGAGCGGCTGCGGCTCCGGCTTGCGCAGGAAATTGATGTTGAGACTGGTGGTTACGGCCAGCGCCACCGGGCCGATATGGGCAATCAGCGCGATGTAGGCGGACACGTCGGCAAGCGCGAAAAGCGTCGGGCCGGAAACGGTGCCGCCCGGCCGGATATGACGTTCATTCGGATCGAGCCGCATCGTCGCAAACCCGGGGCCCGCGTCAGTGACATGGAAGACCTTACCGTCCGTGTGGACCTGCGGGAAGTCCGTGTCCAGAAATCGGTTCAGCTCTTCGACTGTCATGATGGGCTGGATCGTCATCGTCAGGTTTCCTTTGTGCAAGCTTTTCCGCCAAGTGAAGCCGGTATGTGCGTTTGCGCAAGGCGGAAAAAGGTCTTAGGCGCTTCTGATATCGCCGACTTGAAAGCGCGCAGGCAGCGGCGTACCACGTACCCATCGATTGAATGAGATAGGACAGCAGGAGAAAAACATGGCGGACGTTGTTTCATTTCGGAAAGAAGAGCCGAGTGGATTGCTGCTGCGTGAGGTCTCGGGGCCGGTTCTCCGGTTGACGCTCAACAACCCACCCGCCAATGTGCTTTCGATCGAGCTGATGGAGGCTTTGCACACGGCGCTGGACGCCGTTGCCCATTCCAAGGAAATCCGGGTGGTCGTGCTCTCGGCATCCGGCAAACTGTTTTCGGCGGGGCATGACCTCAAGGAAATGACGGCGCATCGGGCAGATGCCGACGGCGGCAGGGCGTTTTTCGAAACGACCATCCGCCTTGCCGCAGACCTGATGATGAAGATCACGCGGCTGCCCCAGGCGGTCATCGCCGAGATCGATGGTCTGGCGACGGCGGCCGGTTGCCAGCTTGTGGCGAGCTGCGATCTGGCGATCTGCACCGACAGTTCCACCTTCTGCACGCCCGGCGTCAATATCGGCCTGTTCTGCTCGACGCCGATGGTGGCGCTGTCGCGTGCATCTCACCGCAAACAGGCCATGGAGATGCTTTTGACCGGCGAGACGATCGACGCATCGACCGCCAAGGATTTCGGCCTCGTCAACCGCATCGTGCCGCAACAGTATCTGCGCCAGGTCGTCGACAAATACGCGGCCGTCATCGCCTCGAAATCCCCGCAGGCGTTGAAGATCGGCAAGGAGGCTTTCTATCGCCAGGCGCAAATGAGCCTTCCCGAGGCCTACGATTACGCCGTCGGCGTCATGGTCGAAAACATGCTGGCCGGAGACGCCGAAAACGGCATCGGCGCCTTTCTCGACAAGCGCATGCCGGAGTGGGATAGGAAATAGCGGTCAGGCCAGTTTCAAAAGAAGAGCGCCGAGCGCGATGACGCAAGCCGCCGCGATGCGCCAGACGCTGACGCGTTCCTTCAGAAACACCACCGAGATGACGACGGCGAACAGGATCGAGGTTTCGCGCAGGGCGGCGACGGAAGCGACCGGCGCCTTCGTCATCGCCCACAATGCCAGACCGTAGGCACCAATGGAGCCGGCGCCGCCGATGAGGCCGCGCCACCAGTTCTTGTAGACGTGGCGGGCGACCGGTTTGACGCCCCGCCGGGCAAAGGCCCAAGTAAAGAGCAAGACCGGAGGAAGCAGCGCCATCCACAGCGTGTAGGAGATGGCGTTGCCCGAAACGCGGGCGCCGATCCCATCGACAAAGGTATAGCATGCGATCACGCAGGCATTGAGCAGTGCAAATACTATCGCGTGTTTGCCGCCCTTTCGCGATTCGAATGCGAGCGTCAGAACGCCGACGCTGATCGTCAGAACGCCCGCCATGGCGCCGGTCGTCAGTTGCTCACCGATGATGAGGCTGCTGGTGGAGGCGACGATCAACGGAGCAACGCCGCGCATCAGCGGATAGACGAGACCGATATCGCCGGCACGATAGGAGGCAGCGACCAGTTGGAAATAAGCAAACTGGAAAAGTGCCGAAACCAGGATGTACGGCCATGCTTCCGGCTGCGGCAAGGGTAGGAACGGCAGGAAGGGCATGGCGACGACGGCCGCGCCGAGCGCGATCATGGCCGCATCGAGCGATTTTTCCGAGCCCGCCTTGACCAGGGCATTCCAGGTCGCGTGCAACAACGCCCCGAAAAGGACGAGCGCAATGACATCAAGGGGCAAGATGAAACCTCGGACGATGGTGCAGGCCGTTGCCAGCCTTGTCGCGCCACTGTACGGGAAAAGCAACCGGAAACTGGCAGGAGTGTTGCACGGGCAGCGTCGCCGCCGTAATCGGGTGTTCGATTGACACGCGCCGCCACCGTGCAAACGATAGACGCTTTTAATAGATGAGTTCGGATCGCACCATGAACCATGACGCCTACCCGGATTACTACCTTGCCGATATCCTGCGTTCGACGAAGACGATCGCCCTCGTTGGCGCATCGCCGAATGCAGAGAGGCCGAGCCATCGGGTCATGGCTTTCCTTCTGCGCAAAGGCTATCGCGTCATCCCCATCAATCCGGGCCACGTTGGCAAGACGATCCTCGACCAGCCTGTCGTCGGCCGACTTGCCGACGTCAAGGAGCCGATCGACATGGTCGACGTCTTCCGCGCCGCCGACGCCCTGCCGGCGCTCGTCGATGAGATCCGGGCGCTCGAGACCTTGCCGAAGGTGATCTGGGGGCAGCTGTCGGTGAGGAATGACGCTGCCGCCGCCAATGCGGAGGCCGCCGGCATCAAGGTGGTCATGGATCGTTGTCCGGCAATGGAATACCCGCGCCTGATCGGTTGACGCGGTATCGGCTGCAGCGATGTTTCGCTCAACCGTCAGTTTTGAAAAAATCTTTCTTTGACCATGCGTGGCAGCTCTGGGATAGTGCCGCCGCTCCAGCGCATGAAGCCGCAATCGAAGTCGATCTTCGACGCGCACGATGCCTGGAATCAAACAGATAGGGTGCCTTTGGGCGTCTCCACGGGAGGTGCGGCATCCTGGTCATGGGAGGGATGAATGACGAAAGACAATCCTGGTTTCAGCACGCTCGCAATCCACGCCGGAGCGCAACCAGATCCGACGACGGGCGCCCGGGCGACGCCGATCTACCAGACGACCAGCTTCGTCTTCAACGACACCGACCATGCGGCGGCCCTGTTCGGCCTGCAGCAGTTCGGCAATATCTACACCCGCATCATGAATCCGACGCAGGCGGTCCTCGAAGAGCGCCTGGCGGCGCTTGAAGGCGGTACCGCGGCACTGGCGGTCGCGTCCGGCCATGCCGCCCAGCTTCTCGTCTTTCACACGATCATGAGCCCAGGCGACAACTTCGTCGCCGCCAACCGGCTTTACGGCGGTTCGGTCAATCAGTTCGGCCATGCCTTCAAGTCCTTCGACTGGCAGGTGCGCTGGGCCGATCCGAACGACCCTTCTAGCTTCGAGGCCAAAATCGATGCCCGCACCAAGGCGATCTTCATCGAAAGTCTCGCCAACCCGGGCGGCACCTTCGTCGATATCGCCGCGATTGCCGAGGTAGCGCACAAGCATGGGCTACCGCTGATCGTCGACAACACGATGGCGACACCTTACCTCTTGCGCCCGCTGGAGCACGGTGCCGATATCGTCGTGCATTCGCTGACCAAGTTTATCGGCGGCCACGGCAATTCGATGGGCGGCGTCATCGTCGACGGCGGCACGTTCGACTGGTCGAAGTCCGGCAAATATCCGATGCTGTCGGAGCCGCGTCCGGAATATGCCGGTGTCGTGCTGCACCAGGTGTTCGGCAATTTCGCCTTTGCGATTGCCGCCCGTGTCCTCGGTCTTCGCGATTTCGGCCCAGCGATTTCGCCGTTCAACGCCTTCATGATCCTGACCGGCGTCGAGACGCTGCCGCTGCGCATGCAGCGCCATTGCGACAATGCGCTGGCCGTTGCGAAATGGCTGAAGGGCCACGACAAGGTGTCCTGGGTCAACTATGCCGGCCTTGAGGACGATCCGAACAATGCGTTGCAGAAGCGCTATGCTCCCAAGGGCGCCGGTGCGGTCTTCACCTTCGGCCTCAAGGACGGCTACGAGGCAGGAAAGCGCTTCGTCGAAGGGCTTGAGATGTTCTCGCACCTCGCCAATATCGGCGACACCCGGTCGCTGGTCATCCATCCGGCCTCGACCACCCACCGCCAGCTGACGCCGGAACAGCAGGTGGCAGCGGGTGCCGGCCCCGACGTCGTGCGTCTGTCTGTTGGTATCGAGGATGTTTCCGACATCATCGCCGATCTCGAACAGTCGCTCGGAAAGATCTGAGAGTGACATGAAAATGGGGGACGGATTGCACCGTCCCCTTATGGAGTTGATGCCTGATGGTGAAGATGAAAAGATTCGACCTGGCGACGGTCGAGCCCGAAGTCGGAGAGCCCGCTGCGGACCGCCTGATCAGCGGTACGCCCCGGTTTCGGACCTGGAGCGTCGAAGAGGCCGATGGCGGACTTTATTCAGGCGTCTGGGAATCGACGCCCGGCAAATGGCGGATCGTCTATGACGAATGGGAATATTTCCACATCCTGTCAGGCTACTCGGTCGTGACCGAGGACGGCGGTGAGGCCGCGCATCTGCGCGCCGGCGACAGCATGATCCTCCGGCCCGGTTTCAAGGGCACCTGGGAGGTCGTAGAAACCACCCGCAAGGATTACGTCATCCGGCTCTGATCAGCCTGTTATTTGCCTGCACCCGGCTCGGTGCCGTCAGATGCTCGGGTGAAGGCTTCGGCGAACGACGTTTCCGAGATCCCGTTCAGCGCTCGGCGCAGCGCTTCGGCTTCCTGTTTGCCGAGGGCATTTTCGAAGCGCGCCTGCGCCTTGCGCCAAAGGTCTGTCGTCTCCTGCTGCTTCTTCAGCCCGAACGGCGTCAGCTGAACGCGCTTCACCCGCCTGTCCGACGCGTCCGGCACAAGCTCGACGTAACCATCGCGGATCAGCGGTTTCAGCGTGTGGCCAAGTGCCGATAGATCCATCACCAACAGATCCGCGAGTGTGCGCAGCGAGGCATTCTTGCTGTGGGCGATCTGGCTCAGCAGCGAATATTGCGTACCGCGCAATCCGCTCGGCGAGAGCACATCCTCATAGAGCTGCCCCAGTTGGCGTGAGGCGCGCTTCAATGCGCTGTTGGTGCAGAAGTCCCAGACCTTCGGCGTGTCGTCCATCGTTTTCTCCGTCGCGGCCGTGGCGCCCGCTTTCGACTTTGGTAGCGCCACTCTTGCGCAGCGTCCAGTTTGCTGTATATTTAGTGGCATATACCACTAAATTGAATTCGAAACAAGGAAACCGGCAATGAGTGCAGTGGAGAAAATGGGTAAGGCGCTGGTGACGGGCGCTTCTTCGGGCATCGGCGCGACCTATGCGGACCGGTTGGCACGGCGCGGCCACGACCTGGTTCTGGTGGCGCGCGACGAAAAGCGTCTTTCCGATCTCGCCGCAAAATTGAAGGCGCAATACGGCGTGACGGTCGACGTGCTGAAGGCGGACCTGACGCAACGGGATGACGTTAGGGCAGTCGAGAGGCGGCTGCGCGACGACGCGGCAATCGAACTTCTCGTCAACAATGCCGGGATCGGTCCCAAGGGACCTCTGCTTGCCGACGATATCGATTACCTGGAAACGATGATCGAGCTGAACGTCGTCGCCGTGAACCGGTTGGCGATTGCCGCCGCCCAGACGTTCGCGGAACGCGGCAAAGGAGCGATCATCAATATCGCCTCCGTCGTGGCGCTCGTGCCCGAGCGGTTCAACGGAACATACAATGCGAGCAAGGCTTTTGTGCTGAACCTGACACAGTCGATCAACGCGGAAGCATCCGTCAGGGGCGTCAAGGTTCAGGCGGTGCTGCCCGGTCTGACCCGCACCGAGATCTTCGATCGCGCGGGCGGCTCGATCGACCGGCTCGATCCGTCGATGGTGATGGACGTCACCGATCTCGTCGATGCGGCGCTTGCCGGTTTCGATCGGGGAGAGCTGATCACAATTCCATCGCTGCCCGACGCTGACGATTGGGACGCATTCACCAAGGCGCGCCTGGTCCTGGCGCCCAATCTTTCGCATAACAGGCCGGCGACCCGCTACGGTATCGAGCGGGCGGAGGCTGTTTGACGCTCGGCCGGGCTCGCGCTCCAAGCCGTTTGTCTTTCGCGAGCGGCGCGGCGCGAGCCGTCACCAGACGAGGTCCAGTCGTTCCAGTCCATGGAAATGGAAACTGTCCCGGACCTCCGGTTCATGCTTCAGCCGCATCCCAGGCAACCGCTGAAACAGGATCGGCAGCGACAGGTTGAGTTCGAGGCGGGCGAGCGGCGCCCCGATGCAAAAATGCAGGCCCGCGCCGAAAGAGACGTTGGCGCCCTCATTGCGCATGGGCTTGAAGTGGAGCGGGTCACTGAATTTTCGGGGATCGACATTGGCAGCACCAAGCATCAAACCGATCTTGTCGCCCTTGCGTAGCGAAATCCCGTCGTCGAGATCGAGATCCGATAGCGCGAAGCGCTGGAAGATATGCAGCGGTGCGGCAAATCTCAGGCATTCCTCCACCGCAAGCGCGGTCGTCGCCTCGGTTGCGAACAGATCTTCGGGCGCGTGGTCCGACTGCAGGATCGTTCTGACCGCGTTGCCGATCTGATGCACGGTCGCCTCGTGACCGGCGTTGAGAAGCAGCGCCGCCGTCGAGACCAGTTCCGCCTCTGATAGTCGCTCGCCGTCCTTCTCCGAGGTGATCATATGCGTCAGGAGATCGTCGGCCGGCGCGCGACGCTTCTCGGCGATGATGGTCCTGAGGTAATCGGCAAAATCGGCGGATGCCTGGTTGGCATCGTGTTCGGTTTCGGGGCTCGGATTGAAAACGTACATGCGCACCATGCGATGCGACCAGTCGAGAAGATTTGGTGTGGCCTCCACGGGGATGCCGAGCATGCGGGCGATGATGGTGACCGGGATTGTTTCAGCGTAGGTTTTCAGCAACTCGACTTCGCCGTCACGCTCGAAGCCGTCGATTATCACGTGCGACAGCCGTTGGATATCCGGCCGTAGCTGCTCGATCTGCCGGGAGACGAAGGCGCGGTTGACGAGCGTGCGCAGCCGGGTGTGGGCGGGCGGTTCCAGTTCCAGCAGCGAATGCTCCTCGAGTGCGTCGAAATCCCTCAAATGTGCTTTGGGTGACGGTATGCCCAATTCTTCGCGTGTGGCCACGTGCAGGATCTGCCGTCCAAAACGCCGGTCGCGCAGCAACGCGTTCACCTGGTCGTAGCCCGCGAAATACCATTGTTCCCGCTCATTCCAGTAAAATGCCGGACAATGCGCATGGATCTCGGCATAGGCCGACGATGGCGAACGATAGAAATCCGGATGGTGTACGTCGATCGAAACGCGCCGCTTGGCGCGGTCAATGCTGATGGCGGGCTTGGGTAGCATGGCGCTGGCTCTTTGCAAGGCGGGGACGGCGACCATTTGTAAGGGCGGCGTGGTTCCGCCTGCAAGAGCAAAAGTTGTATCGGATTGGCGACCAACGACGCTGCCAGGCGGTCGTCGCAGTCTGCCTTCGACTTGCGGTATCGCTGCGTTGACAAAATGGCTGACTGCGGGTCAAACTTATGTCGCTGCGTAGGGCGCATCGGTGCAAGGTCGAAAGGGCAACGCGCACCTACTGTCGATAGACCCTCGTTGCGCCCATGCCGAACCTCGAAAACCTCAAGAAGCAGGCCAAACAGTATCTGAGATGGCATCGCGACGGATATTTTCCGGTTGCGGCCGAGATCAGGGCTGCTTTGCCGCGCTTTCGCGATCTGGATGACCGGGAGATCTTGAAGGCGAACTTCAAGCTCGCCGACGCCCAGGAACTTGTCGCGCGCCAGATGGGTTTTGACGGCTGGCAGGCGCTCAAATCAGGAGCCCTGACAATGACCACGCAAGTGAAACAACAAGCACCGCGCCCTGTTCTGCGATCGACCTCGGCACAATTGTTTGTCGCCGACATCAAGGCGTCTTGCGACTTTTTCACGGACAAGCTCGGCTTTGCCGTCGACTTCGTCTATGGCGACCCGCCCTTTTATGGTCAGGTGAAGCGCGACAATGCGTTGCTCGCCTTGCGACTGGTCTGCGAGCCCGTCTTCGTCGGCGACGTCAGGGAGCGCGGGCATCTGCTTTCCGCGTCGCTGACCGTTGCCACGTCGCACGAAATCAAGCGCCTGTTCCTCGACTATCAAGCGGCCGGGGTGCGCTTTCATCACGTCTTGCGGACGGAGCCGTGGGGCGCGCGAACCTTCATCGTCCTTGATCCCGACGGCAACCTGATCCTGTTTTCTGGCCCTGTGGATTGACGGATCGCATTTGCGCGACGGCTTGCGGCAATCGCGCACCTTCGCCTTCCAGCCCTAAGAACAAGGCGGATATCGTTCTACGGCTGGAGCTTGGGGCAGCAATAAGGGCTGAGTTTTCGAGTTGTCATGTGCACGTCATGCTGTTCGAAAAGCACTGTTATTGCCCTTCGGTGCGGAACAAGTTTTCGTCTGAAACCTTTTTCAGTGGCGTCTGGCGACCTATTTGCGCATGATGCGGCAGCAAGCAGGGAGCGGCATGGCAAAAAACCAGACCAGTCTATCGGCGGGCATCGTAGCGGCAATCCGCAAGCGGCGACCCACTGTCGTCAGCCGTGAGGCGGCGGTCAGCCGCGGTGATATCGTCATCGCTTCCTATAACATCCACAAATGCGTCGGCACCGACGGCCGCTTTGACCCGGGGCGTACAGCCCAGGTCATCAGCGAGCTCGGCGCCGATATCGTCGCCCTTCAGGAGGCTGACCAGCGCTTCGGTGAGCGTGCCGGGCTCCTCGACCTCGAGCATCTGCGACGCGAGGCGCATCTGGTGTCCGTCCCGATCTCCGGCTTTTCCACAAAAGGGCATGGCTGGCACGGCAACGTGCTGCTTCTGCGTGAAGGTGCGGTTTCCGATGTCCAGCAACTGAAGCTGCCCGGCGTCGAGCCGCGCGGAGCGCTTGTGGTCGATCTGGACCTCAAGATGGGGCCTTTGCGCGTGATTGCGGCCCATCTCGGCTTGTTGCGGCACTCCCGCGCCCAGCAGGCCGAGGCGATCATCGAGGCTGCATCCGATGCGGGCGGGCGACCGACCCTGTTGATCGGTGATCTCAACGAGTGGCGCATGGGCAAACGCTCGTCGCTATCATTCCTCAGCCCCGTCTTTGACCCATCACATGCAACGGTCGCGAGCTTTCCTTCCCGTTTTCCGCTGTTGCCGCTCGATCGCGTTCTCGGTAATCCCCATAGCCTGGTGACATCGGTCGCCGTGCACGATTCTCCACTGGCCCGCGTCGCTTCCGATCATTTGCCGGTCAAGGCATCGATCGATCTGAAGGTCGGCAAGCGGGAAGACCATAACAACGAACGGATAGAAGTGAGCCGGGCCGGATCGGTCTGAGACACTTTCTGGCGGGCAGGTGATGTTGTCCTTTGTCATTGTTGCCGTTGTCGCCATCGGCGGCGCGTCCGGCGCAGCGATCCTCTATGTCTATGGCCGCTTCGGTCGGCGTCCGCACGGGGACCCGTCTTCAACGCTTCCGGTTGCCGACGCCGAGACCGAACTGGACCGAGCCATCTTCCCGTTGCTTGGTGCCCATGCCGGAAAGAATGGCATATCGCTCGTCTCAGACAACATCGAAGCCTTCGTCGTCAGGGCGCATGCAGCGCGAAGGGCCGGACGAAGCCTCGATTTGCAATACTACTATTGGAAGGACGACCTGACCGGTCTCCTGCTCACACGGGAAATCCTGGCGGCAGCGGATCGCGGCGTCCACGTCCGCTTGCTGCTCGACGATATCAATGCCGGCATCCACGACCGGATGTGCATCGCGCTCGATGCCCATGCGAACATTGAAGTGAGGCTCTTCAATCCCAGCCGTGCCCGCACCGACCGCATCCGCCGCGGTTTCGAGATGGCCATCCGCGCCTTCAGCGCCACGCGCCGGATGCACAACAAGCTGTGGGTTGCCGATGCGCGTGTGGCGATCGCCGGCGGCCGCAATATTGGTGACGCCTATTTCGATGCGGCAGAACTTTCGAACTTTCGTGACCTCGATGTCTGGATGATCGGGCCGGTGGTCGAGCAGGCATCGGCAATGTTCGATCGCTATTGGAACAGTACATCCGTGTTGCCGATCGGCAAGTTGCGCACCCCGCGCAAACAATACCTGCCTGCCCTTAGGGACGCGCTCGAGACGCATGCGCGAACACCCGCCGCTCGTTTCTACCTGGAGCGCGTGGCCGATGTGATGGGGGGCGAGGCGTCCTTTAGCGGATCGAAGACGCTGCATTGGATCGACGATGTCCGTCTCGAGGCGGATCCGCCCGAAAAGGCCCTGATGCAGAAGCGGCAGAACTGGCTGCTGCGCGAACTCTTCCCCCTGATCCAGGCGGCAAAGAGGGATCTGCGCATCATCTCGCCCTACTTTATTCCCGGCACCGCCGGGACACGCGAACTGACAGCTCTGGTGAAGAATGGCGCGCGGGTCGCTGTGCTGACCAACTCGCTGGCCGCCACCGACGTGGCCGCCGTTCACGGCGGCTATGTGAAATATCGCCGAAGCCTCGTTCGTGCCGGCATCGAGCTCTTCGAACTGAAAGAGCAGGGCGATACCGTCGAAAGCCACCGGATGTCCCTGTTCGGCCGGCGCAACGCCAGCCTTCACAGCAAGGCCTTTGTCGTCGATGGTCTCAACGGTTTCGTCGGTTCGATGAATTTCGACCCGCGGTCGGCATCGCTGAATACCGAAATGGGCGTGGTGTTTACGGATGCCGCGCTTGCGGGTGAACTCGTCAAGATGTTCGAGGAGGAGACGGCGCCTTCCGTCAGTTACAGGCTCGGCCTCGAAGGCGCGCGGCTTGTCTGGCGCGACCGGTCCAACGGGACGGAGCGATTGTTGCGGGGCGAGCCGGATGCCAGTCTGCTGCGGCGCTTCATCGCCGGGCTCATTCGCATCCTGCCGATCGAATCTCAGCTCTGACGTCCCTGCCGGCGCGCACGGGTTTACCGTTCGTTTACCGCGCGGCGGCGAATGCTGTGCGCAAAGCGCAAAAGCTAAGGCGTCGGCGAAGGCGGTGGCGAAAAAATGTTCTATCAGCAATCACGTGTGGAGGACTGCTGTTCTTAGGCTGGAAGGGCGCCGCCGATTAAGGTTATCGGACGTTCGCGACTTGAAGTGAAGGGTGTTGACACTCTATGTAGGAGCAGAAGGCCAATCCTGTGATTCCCGGCTCGCAAAGGTTTTGCGGGCCCGATTGATGAAGGTTCGATATGAGAAATCCAGTTGATACCGCCATGGCGCTGGTGCCGATGGTTGTGGAGCAGACCAACCGCGGCGAACGTTCCTACGATATCTTTTCGCGCCTTCTGAAAGAGCGCATCATCTTCCTGACCGGCCCGGTCGAAGATCAGATGGCGACCCTCGTCTGCGCCCAGCTTCTTTTCCTTGAAGCGGAAAACCCGAAGAAGGAAATCGCGCTCTACATCAATTCGCCGGGCGGCGTCGTGACCGCCGGCATGGCGATCTACGACACCATGCAGTTCATCAAGCCGGCTGTTTCGACGCTGTGCATCGGCCAGGCCGCCTCGATGGGCTCGCTTCTGCTGGCTGCCGGCCATAAGGACATGCGTTTCGCCACCCCGAATTCGCGCATCATGGTGCACCAGCCCTCCGGCGGGTTCCAGGGCCAGGCCTCCGACATCGAGCGCCACGCCAAGGACATCCTCAAGATGAAGCGCCGCCTCAACGAGGTTTACGTCAAGCATTGCGGACGGACCTATGAAGAGGTTGAACAGACGCTCGATCGCGACCATTTCATGAGTTCCGACGAGGCGCTCGACTGGGGTCTGATCGACAAGGTCATCACGTCGCGCGAGGCGATCGAGGCTGCAGAGCAGGCGTGATAACGCGCTTTTGTGTCACGATAGATGCAATTGTGACACAATTGTAATAGTGAAAGGGCTTTATCGAGGGGGTAAAGCCGCTAAGATGAACCTTAATGCTATGTTGAGCTGTGAAGGCATAGGGTTCAGAGTTAGGTGGGAGAGTCGTTGCGGCCGAATCTTGGGCAAAATGCCCTGATACGGTGGGTACTCCCGGAAGCCCTCTTAATGCAGCGCAGATCTTTGCGCGGGGCGAATTGAGTGGTCCGTGGTATCTTTTCGAGGATATCCGGCGTGCTGGAAGGAAATGGAAATGAGCAAGGTCAGCGGTAGCAACGGCGGTGACTCGAAGAATACGCTTTATTGTTCGTTTTGCGGCAAGAGCCAGCACGAAGTCCGCAAGCTGATTGCCGGACCGACGGTTTTCATCTGCGATGAATGCGTCGAGCTCTGCATGGACATCATTCGCGAAGAGAACAAGACCTCGATGGTCAAGTCCCGCGATGGTGTTCCGACCCCCCAGGAAATCATCAAGGTCCTCGACGAATACGTCATCGGCCAGCAGCAGGCAAAGCGCATCCTGTCGGTCGCCGTGCACAATCACTATAAGCGCCTGGCCCACGCGGCCAAGGGCAGCGATGTGGAGCTGGCGAAGTCGAACATCATGCTCGTCGGTCCGACCGGTTGCGGCAAGACCTATCTCGCGCAAACGCTTGCGCGCATTATCGACGTGCCCTTCACGATGGCTGATGCAACGACGTTGACGGAAGCCGGCTATGTCGGTGAAGACGTCGAAAACATCATTCTGAAGTTGCTGCAGGCTGCGGACTATAACGTAGAGCGCGCCCAGCGCGGCATCGTCTACATCGACGAAGTCGACAAGATCTCGCGCAAGTCCGACAACCCGTCGATCACCCGCGACGTTTCGGGTGAGGGCGTGCAGCAGGCGCTGCTGAAGATCATGGAAGGCACCGTTGCCTCCGTGCCGCCACAGGGTGGCCGCAAGCATCCGCAGCAGGAATTCCTGCAGGTGGATACGACCAACATCCTGTTCATCTGCGGCGGTGCGTTTGCCGGCCTCGACAAGATCATCTCCGCCCGTGGCGAGAAGACGTCGATCGGTTTCGGCGCAACCGTCCGTTCGCCGGAAGACCGCCGCGTCGGCGAGGTTCTGCGCGAACTGGAGCCGGAAGACCTGGTCAAGTTCGGCCTCATCCCGGAGTTCATCGGCCGTCTGCCCGTTCTGGCGACGCTCGAAGATCTCGATGAAGACGCGCTGATCCAGATCCTGTCCGAGCCGAAGAACGCTCTGATCAAGCAGTACCAGCGGCTGTTCGAGATGGAAGACGTCGAGCTGACCTTCCACGAGGACGCGCTGCGCGAGATCGCCCGCCGCGCCATCGTGCGCAAGACCGGCGCCCGTGGCCTGCGCTCGATCATGGAAAAGATCCTGCTCGACACAATGTTCGAGCTGCCGACGCTCGAAGGCGTCCGCGAGGTCGTGATTTCCGACGAGGTCGTGAAGGGTGCCGCACGGCCGCTCTACATCTATTCCGAGCGCTCGGAAGAAAAGACCAACGTCTCGGCCTAAGTGCGAACCACAGATCAGATTTGAAAAAGCCCGCCTCGTGCGGGCTTTTTCATGACCCCACACTTAGTTGTTGAGATGGCTTCGGCGGCGCGCGATTTAACAATTCGGTTGTTGCTAAAGTGTCTTAACAACGCAATGATGTGACGATTCAGTAACGGGCCTCGGCCGTTGCATACCCTTGAAGCCTCGTTTTCCGTCGCAAGGTACGCAACAGCAACAAAGCGTAGTCAGAAGGACCCGGCCAATGATGGTGGATGTCGCGTCGAGCCTTGAAAAGGACTCTCTAGCACTCCACTTTCATGTGGAAAACATGACAACCGGGAGTGCCGCTGTGGCTCCCGGGAACGGGCCCGAAATCGGGACGGAAAGGAAATGACATGACGAGCAAAACGTCTCCGGCGACTGAAAGCGCGACCTACCCGGTCTTGCCGCTTCGCGACATTGTAGTCTTCCCGCACATGATCGTGCCGCTTTTCGTCGGCCGTGAGAAGTCCATCCGTGCTCTGGAAGAAGTCATGGGGACCGACAAGCAGATCATGCTTGCCACCCAGATCAACGCGACGGACGACGATCCGGAACCCTCTGCAATCTACCAGGTTGGTACGATTGCCAATGTTCTGCAGCTTTTGAAGCTGCCCGACGGCACCGTCAAGGTGCTGGTCGAAGGGCGCACGCGCGCCAAGATCGACAGCTACACGCCACGCGAAGAATTCTACGAAGCGACTGCACAGGCGCTCGACGAGCCGGAGGAAGACCCGGTCGAGATCGAGGCGCTCAGCCGCTCGGTCGTCTCCGAATTCGAAAGCTACGTGAAGCTCAACAAGAAGATCTCTCCTGAGGTTGTCGGCGTCGCAAGCCAGATCGAAGATTATTCGAAGCTTGCCGACACCGTCGCTTCGCATCTGTCGATCAAGATCGTCGAAAAGCAGGAGATGCTGGAAACCACCAGCGTGAAGATGCGTCTCGAAAAGGCGCTCGGCTTCATGGAAGGTGAGATCTCGGTCCTGCAGGTGGAAAAGCGTATCCGCTCGCGCGTCAAGCGCCAGATGGAAAAGACCCAGCGCGAGTACTACCTCAACGAACAGATGAAGGCGATCCAGAAGGAACTCGGCGACGGTGAAGACGGCCGCGACGAGATGGCCGAAATCGAAGAGCGTATCGCCAAGACCAAGCTGTCCAAGGAAGCGCGGGAAAAGGCTGATGCGGAGCTGAAGAAGCTGCGCCAGATGAGCCCGATGTCGGCGGAAGCTACGGTCGTGCGCAACTATCTGGATTGGCTGCTGGGCATGCCGTGGGGCAAGAAGTCCAAGATCAAGACCGACCTGAACCATGCCGAGGAAGTGCTTAACGTCGATCACTTCGGCCTCGACAAGGTCAAGGAACGCATCGTCGAGTATCTGGCGGTTCAGGCGCGCTCGACCAAGATCAAGGGCCCGATCCTGTGCCTCGTCGGCCCTCCGGGCGTCGGCAAGACCTCGCTTGCCAAGTCGATCGCCAAGGCGACCGGCCGCGAATACGTGCGCATGGCTCTGGGTGGCGTTCGCGACGAAGCGGAAATCCGCGGTCACCGCCGCACCTATATCGGCTCGATGCCCGGTAAGGTCGTCCAGTCGATGAAGAAGGCGAAGAAGTCCAACCCGCTCTTCCTGTTCGACGAGATCGACAAGATGGGCCAGGACTTCCGCGGCGACCCATCTTCGGCCCTCTTGGAGGTGCTGGATCCGGAACAGAACTCGACCTTCATGGATCACTACCTGGAAGTCGAATACGATCTGTCCAACGTGATGTTCATCACCACGGCCAACACGCTCAACATCCCGGCGCCGTTGATGGACCGCATGGAAGTGATCCGTATTGCCGGCTACACCGAAGAGGAAAAGCTGGAGATCGCCAAGCGGCACCTGTTGCCGAAGGCGATCCGCGATCATGCGCTGCAGCCGAAGGAGTTTTCGGTCACTGACGGTGCGCTGATGGCGATCATCCAGACATACACGCGTGAAGCGGGCGTTCGTAACTTCGAGCGTGAACTGATGAAGCTCGCCCGCAAGGCGGTCACCGAGATCATCAAGGGCAAGGCCAAGTCCGTGGCCGTCACCGCTGAAAACATCCCCGATTACCTGGGTGTGCCGCGGTACCGTCACGGTGAAGCCGAGCGCGACGATCAGGTCGGCGTCGTCACGGGACTTGCATGGACAGAGGTCGGCGGCGAACTGCTGACGATCGAAGGCGTCATGATGCCCGGCAAGGGCCGCATGACCGTTACAGGCAACCTGCGGGACGTGATGAAGGAATCGATTTCGGCGGCGGCGTCTTACGTCCGTTCGCGCGCGATCGACTTCGGCATCGAGCCGCCGCTGTTCGACAAGCGCGACATCCACGTGCACTTGCCGGAAGGCGCAACGCCGAAGGATGGCCCGTCGGCCGGTGTAGCCATGGCAACGGCGATCGTCTCTGTGATGACCGGTATTCCGATCTCCAAGGATGTGGCGATGACGGGTGAGATCACCCTTCGCGGCCGCGTGCTGCCTATCGGCGGTCTGAAGGAAAAACTGCTCGCGGCCGTTCGAGGCGGCATCAAGAAGGTGCTGATCCCTGAAGAGAATGCCAAGGATCTGGCAGAGATCCCGGATAACGTGAAGAACGTGCTGGAGATCATCCCGGTCTCGCGCATGGGAGAAGTGCTCGAACACGCTCTCATCCGCGTCCCGGAGCCGATCGAATGGGACCCGGCAAATGAGCCGGCGACCGTCGCCGCGGTTGATTCGCAGGACGAAGCGGGCGCTTCCATCGCCCACTGACCGACAGGGCCGGCGGGTGCAATTGTGCTCGTCCCAGGCTCATTTGGCAGAAAAACAAGGAAGACCGGCCCCTGGCCGGTCTTTTTTGTTGTAAAAGCATGCCGCAAGCCTTGCATTCCAAGGGATTAGGCGCAATTGGGAATGGCAAGACGCGAGCGATGCGCAAGCCGCCGCGGCTTAAAAACACAGTCGTTTCGAACCATTTTGAAAGGGGTGGAAACATGAACAAAAATGAGCTCGTGTCTGCCGTTGCTGAGAAGGCCGGACTTTCCAAGACCGACGCATCTTCCGCAGTTGATGCAGTTTTCGAGACCATTCAGGCTGAACTGAAGAACGGTGGCGACATTCGCCTCGTCGGTTTCGGCAACTTCTCCGTTTCGCGTCGCGAAGCCTCCAAGGGCCGCAACCCGTCCACGGGCGCTGAAGTTGACATCCCGGCACGTAACGTTCCGAAGTTCACGGCCGGCAAGGGCCTGAAGGATGCCGTTAACGGCTGATAAGTTTGCTTGACGGCCGGATACGAGGCCGGCAGTCCAAGTCTTGAAGGGTTCGGCTCACGCCGAACCCTTCTGCATTTCCGGGTGGCCTTGCAGCAGCGCAGTCTTTGGTCTACGGCTCAGCCTGTTCTCAGGGCGGGGTGAAAGTCCCCACCGGCGGTAAGGGCTTCGGCTCAAGCCCGCGAGCGCTTCAGGCGTCTGTTCGTCGGAAGGTCAGCAGATCCGGTGTAATTCCGGAGCCGACGGTCACAGTCCGGATGAAAGAGAATGATCGGGGGTGCGAAGGGCAGCGTTGTCCGTCGCCGCACCCTGCGCTCATGCGTCCTGATTTATGTTGGTCCCTGATTGCGGATGAAGGACATGAATCAGACTACCCGAGCATTTTTCAATTCCCGTGCCATGGCCGGCGCCGCCTTTATGATGCTGGCCGGCGTCGCCTTTGCCTTGCTCAATGTCGCCACGCAATGGATGACGATGCAGCTCGGTTTTTCGGCCACGTCGACTGCCTTCTGGCAATATGCCTTCGCGCTCGTCTTCTCGCTGCCGTTCCTGTTGCGGGCGGGTCTTTCGGCGATGCGCACTGACTATCCCTGGCGCCACGTCGTTCGCGTTGCGCTTGCGGCGCTGGGTGTCGGGACGTGGGTCTCGGGCCTGGCCGCCGTTCCGATCTGGCAAGCCATCGCGCTGGTGATGACATCGCCGTTCTTCATTATTCTCGGTGCGCGCCTCTTCCTGGGTGAACGTGTCGGTGCGGCGCGGTGGGGTGCGGCTGCCGTCGGCTTCACGGGGGCTGTCATCATCCTGCAGCCGTGGTCGGAGAGCTTCACCTGGGCTGCATTTCTGCCAATTCTTTCGGCGCTCCTTTGGGGCGCGTCGTCGCTGATCACCAAGAGTCTGACGTCCATCGAACGCCCAGAGACGATCACGGTCTGGCTGCTTGTGCTGCTGACGCCGATCAATGGTGTGCTGGCACTGTCGGCCGGGTTCGTCGTGCCGAGTGGCACGATCCTTGTGCTTCTGGTTCTCGCTGGGTTGTTGACGGTCATGGCACAGTATCTGCTGACGCTCGCCTACACCGTCGCCGACGCTGCCTATGTCCAGCCTTTCGACGATCTCAAGTTGCCGCTCAACGTTCTCGCCGGCTGGCTCGTCTTCGGTTATGCGCCGACGGGCTACCTTTGGCTCGGAGCCGTCCTCATCCTGGGAGCGTCGCTTTTCATCATGCGCCACGAGATGAAACGCGAACGTGCGAGCGCGTAAACCGAAACTGCACAACAAAGCTGCGGGATTGTCATGCGCCTGTCATCGCCATCCCGCAGAACCCCCTTGTTTTGGATATTCGACATGGGGGATTTCATGACCATTTCATCATGCAGAACGGCGCTTGCCGCCATGCTTCTTGCGTCCGTTGCTTTTCCGGCTTCTGCCGAACCGGTGTTCAACCGCATCGCATCCTTCGCCGTTGCCGACAATCTGGAAGGTGACGCCCGCAAGGAAACGACATCGGCGGAAATCATCACGGCCACTGAAGACGGCAACACGCTGATTTATTCCGATAGCCCCGGCAAGCGCATTGGCCTCATCGACATCAGCGACGCCAAGGCGCCGAAGGCTGCCGGCATCGTATCCTTCACTGGCGAGCCGACGTCGGTCACCGTCGCCGGCGCCAAGGCACTGGTCGCCGTCAATACGCGCGAGAGCTTCACCAAGCCTTCCGGCTTCCTCGCCACGGTCGACGTCGCCTCCAAGAAAGTCGAGGCAACCTGTGATCTCGGCGGCCAGCCGGACTCGGTCGCGGTCAACAAGGACCGGACACTCGCCGCAATCGCCATCGAGAACGAGCGCGATGAAGAGGTCAACGACGGCAAGATCCCGCAAATGCCTGCCGGCGACCTGGTGATCCTGTCGCTAAAGGACGGCATTGCCGATTGTGCGACGATCAAGCATGTCAGCCTGACCGGTCTCGCCGACGTTGCCGGCGATGATCCTGAGCCTGAATTCGTCTCCTTCAACGGCAAGGACGAGATCGCGCTGACGCTCCAGGAGAACAACCACATCGTCATCATCGACGGCAAGTCGGGAACGGTAAAGACGCATTTCTCCGCGGGCAGCGTTGACCTCAAGGACATCGATACCAAGCGCGACGGTGCGATCGGCTTCAAGGACGAGCAGCCCGGGCGCAAACGCGAGCCCGATGCCGTCAAGTGGCTCGACGACAACCGCATCGTGGTTGCCAACGAAGGCGACTATGAGGGCGGTTCGCGCGGCTTCACCATCTTCGATACGACCGGCAAGGTCCTGTTCGAATCGGCCGCAAGCTTCGAACACGCGATTGCGTCGATCGGGCACTATCCCGAGAAGCGTTCGTCGGCGAAGGGTGTCGAGCCGGAGGGCCTCGAGGCCGCCAAGTTCGGCGATGACAATCTGTTCTTCGTGCTTGCCGAGCGCGCATCCGTCGTCGGCGTCTACAAGGACACAGGCGCCGACCCGGAATTGCTGCAGTTGCTGCCGTCGGGCATCTCGCCGGAAGGTGCTATCGCGATCCCGTCGCGCAACCTGCTGGCAACCGCCAACGAAGTCGACCTCGGCGAGGACGGTGGCGCCCGCTCGCATGTGATGATCTATGAGCGCGGTGAAGGCGAGGCTGCCTATCCGCAGATCCGCTCGGCCGCCAAGGATGGTCTGCCCGTCGGCTTCGGCGCACTTTCCGGCCTGGCAGCGGTTGCCGACAAGCCGGGCTTCCTGCACGCGGTCAATGATTCCGTCTATGCGTCGCAGCCGACCATCTTCACCATCGACGCGACCCAGAAGCCGGCGCTGATTACCGAAACGCTGCGCATCACCCGCGATGGCGCGCCGGCACAGAAGCTTGACATCGAAGGCATCGCCAATGATGGGGAAGGGGGCTTCTGGCTCGCGTCTGAAGGCAACGCCGACAAGCTCTACAGCCACGCGCTGCTGAAGGTGAACAAGAAGGGCGAAATCAAGAAGGAGATCGCTCTTCCTGAAGCTCTGCGTGCAGGCGAAACCCGCTTCGGTTTTGAAGGCGTTACGGTCGTCGGCGAAGGCGACGATCAGGTTCTCTGGATGGCCGTCCAGCGCGAATGGAAGGACGACGAGAAGGGCTTCGTCAAGCTGGTCTCCTACAAGCCGTCAAGCGAGGAATGGGGTGCAGTCCGCTATCCGCTCGAAAAGGCTGATGGTGGCTGGGTCGGCCTGTCGGAAATCTCGGTGCACGGCGACTATGCCTACATCCTCGAACGCGACAACCTGATCGGCCAGGCAGCCAAGCTGAAGAAGCTCTACCGTGTCGCGCTTGCCGAGTTGAAGCCGGCAGCGCTCGGCGACGAGCTACCCGTCGTCAAGAAGGAAGAGGTTCGCGACCTCATTGCCGACCTGACGGCCTTGAATGGCTACGTCGTCGACAAGGTCGAAGGCTTTACCGTCGATGCAGCCGGCAACGGCTATGTTGTCACCGACAATGACGGTGTCGACGATTCCTCCGGCGAAACGCTGTTCTTCTCCATCGGTGCCATCGACGCGATGTAAGCGTCAGGCCAGGAGAAAAACGGAAGAGGCCGGGACATGACGTCCCGGCCTCTTTCTGTTTCAGCGAACCGCAATGGCGGGCAAAAGCGTCTAGCGAGCGACCGCGATCTGTGCCGCTTCCGCCTCATCTTTGCGCTTGCGGATCTCGTCGGTCTTGTCGACGAGCTTGCCCACGATATCGAAGAGTTGGTCGAGCTCCTTGTCGTCGAGTGCCGAGAAGATTTCCTCGATCAGCTGTTTGCGCGGGTGTTCCGCCGCTTCCAATATGACGCGGCCGGTATCGGTGATCGAGACGATCTTGGCGCGGCGGTCCTCGGGATCCGGTTTGCGCACCACGAGCCGGTCGCGCTCGAGGCCATCGATCGCTTCGGTGACGGTGCGCGGCGCGAAGTTCAGCGCGCAGGCGATGTCCGTAGAGCGGCAGGGGCCGAGCTTGCTCAGGAAGAACAGGAATTTGCTCCGCGCCAGCGAAACGCCTTCCTCCGTCATCGACTCGTTCACCAGCCGGTGGACGCGGTGATAAAGCTCAAACAGCCTGTCGGAAACTTCGAATGTCTTCTTCATGATCTTCGTTGGAAAATTGTGAGGTGCCATGTCAAATGGCAGCAACATTATTGATAGTTACAATTGCTACATTTGTCGACTAAAACCTCTGCCATTTCACGGTAACGGCCTCGGCAACGAAGAAACGGCCCCCGTTTCCGGAGGCCGTTTCACTTGCAAGAGCAAGAATTTCGCTCGTTCGGACTATGCCGCCCAGCGGGATGAACCGGCCGAAGCCGCGTAGCCGTAGCCCGAATTCTCTGCCAGCGTGAAGCGGGCGATAAGCTCGCGCAGACGACCGGCCTCCTGTGCGAGCGTCGCACTTGCGGCATTCGCCTCTTCGACCATGGCGGCGTTCTGCTGGGTTACCTGGTCCATCTGGTTGACGGCGGTGTTGACCTCGGAAAGTCCGGCAGACTGTTCCTGCGCCGAAACAGCGATCGCATCCATGTGCTGATTGATCGTCACGATGAAACCTTCGATCGTGCGCAGCGCTTCGCCGGTCTCGCGCACCAGCTTGACGCCGCTCTGCACCTCGACGGCCGAGTTGCGGATCAGGTCCTTGATTTCCTTGGCGGCATTGGCCGAGCGCTGCGCCAGTTCGCGCACTTCCTGGGCAACGACGGCAAAACCCTTGCCGGCGTCACCGGCGCGCGCCGCTTCCACACCGGCATTCAGCGCCAACAGGTTGGTCTGGAAGGCGATCTCGTCGATGACGCCGATGATGTTGGAGATCTGGCTCGACGAATGCTCGATACGGCCCATGGCATCGACCGCACCGGAGACGATGGCGCCGGACTTGTGGGCGCTTTCGTTCGCCTGGCTGGCGATGGCGCGGGCTTCGTTGGTTCGCTTGGACGAGCTGCCGACATTGGCCGTGATCTGGTCGAGGGCGGCGGCTGTTTCTTCCAGCGAAGCGGCTTGCTGTTCGGTGCGGCGCGACAGGTCGTCGGCGCTCTGGCTGACTTCGCGTGCGCCGCTGTCGATGCTGCTGGAGCTGGAGGAGACGGCCGCCAGCGTATCGGCCAGTTGGGCAACGGCCTGATTGAGGTCGTGACGCAGTTGTTCGAAATCCGGGGCAAAAGGTTCGTTGAGCTGGAAGGCCAGATCGCCGGCAGCCAGGCGGCGAAGACCGGTCGCAAGACCCGCCGTCGCTTCCTGCAGGCGGAGCTGCGCGGCGGCTTCTGCCTCTTCCGTTACACGTCGACGCTCGGCCTCAGCCTGCGAACGCTGCACCTTGGCATCTTCCTCGAGCTGCAGATTGGAGATAGCCGCCTCACGGAAGACCTCGACAGCGCGGGCCATCTCGCCGATCTCATCCTTGCGCGCGCCATAGGGAATGGCGGTCGCGGTGTCGCCGTTTGCAAGACCTGCCATCGAGCGGGTGATGATCTGGATCGGGCGAGCGATGCCGCGGATTGCGTAGAGGATGGCGCCGAGCACGATAAAGGCGGCAACCGCGATGACACCCATTTCGATCGTGCGGATCTGGTCGTGGGTGGCGGAGCTTGCAGCAACGGCAGCGTCGGCGCCGGCAAGGTTAAGCGCGCGCATGTCCTTGATCGCCTGATCGACCAGTTGTTCAGTTTCGCGCATCTCGACCTTGAACACGCTTTGCGCCTTCATGTTTTCGAGATTGTTGGAGAGTTTGACCATGCCGGCGGAGACGGAGAGATAGGCCTCGTAGGCGCTCTTTACCTTTTCGAGCGACGCCTTGTCGGCGTCGGTGACCATGAGTGCGGCGTATTCGTCTGAAAGCTTGCCGAACCCGGCCACGGTTTCACCGATGACCTTCTCGGCTGCCTTCTTTTCGAAAGGCGTCAGCGAGATCAGGTGCCGGGCAAACGACATGCGCGTGTCCGAAAGCTGGGTTTCAAGCGCACGCGAAAGCGAGACGCGCGGTAGCCAGGTGGTGGCAATCTCGTTGTTGCGCTCGTTCATCATCTTGATGCCGCCGAGCGAGGCGACCGCCAACACGGTGACGATGAGGCCAACCAACAGGAAAAGGGCAATAAGGGTGTGTGATATCTTTAGGCGCGACATGAATAACTCCGGAGGAACGGCGTCCGTAAAAGCTTGTGCATGAATAAGTCGTTCCGACTCTTCATCGTCATGACGGAGCGGATGCCGAAGCAGGGAGTCATTCCTGTGCTTGACCGCACGCAAAATGCAGCCGCGCGAAACCTAGCCAACAAGTTATTACAAAAGCGCTAATCGATTAAAGTGAGTATAAGCTGATATTTGCACATAGGAGCACGCGCTTTTTCGAACGATCGTTTCATGCCGAAACTGCAGTCCACATGTATTAGGACTGTCTTTACTTGGGTGACCTGAAATAACCGTGTGGGATGGGCGCGTTCGCGTGGTTGACGGTCGCCGGTGCATTGACGGGTGCCGCTGTCGCGGGCCATGGTCGCCCATGCCCTTCCGTTTCGTTCACACCGCCGACCTCCATCTTGATTCGCCGCTACGCAGCTTGGCGCTTCGAAACGCCGATCTGGCCGACATCGTGCGCGGCGCAACCAGACAAGCGCTTGTGCGGATCGTCGACCTCTGCATCGCCGAAGAGGTCGATGCGCTGTTGATTGCCGGCGACCTTTATGATGGCAGCCAGACGTCGATGAACACCGCATTGTTCCTTGCGGGCGAGCTCCGCCGGCTGGACGAAGCCGGCATCCGCGTTTTCATCATCCGCGGCAACCACGATGCCCAATCGCAGGTGACGAACGAGCTGACGCTCTCGCCGTCGACGCATGTCTTCAAGGGCCGCAGCAAGCCCGTTCTGGCAAAGACGCTGGAGAGCGGTCGCGACGTCTACATCCACGGTATGAGTTTTGCGAGCCCGCACGCCCCGGAAAGCCTGCTGCCGTCCTTTCAGATGCCCGCTGCCGATGCGATCAATATCGGTATGCTGCACACGAGCCTTGCCGGTGCTGCCGGCCACGACCTTTACGCGCCCTGCAGCGTGGCCGATCTCCAGGCGCACGGCTTCGATTATTGGGCGCTCGGCCATGTTCACCAGCGCCAGGTCCATGCCAGCGAACCCTTTGTCGTCATGCCCGGCATGCCGCAGGGGCGCGACATCAACGAAGCCGGAGCCAAGGGCGTGACGCTCGCGACGGTCAGCGACGAGGGGCGGTTGACGATCGAGGAGCGGGCGATCGGCCTTGCCACTTTCGAGCGGATGAGCCTTGACCTGACAGGCATTTCCGAATGGAGCGATATGCTCGATGCGGTCCGAAACGCCTTCCTGCGGGCTCGCAATGCTGCCGCTGCCGATCACGTTATCCTGCGGCTGGCCTTGACCGGTGCGACACCGCTTGCCTGGCGCCTGCGCCGTGACGGCGATCTGCTTCAGGGCGAGATCGAGAATGTGGCTGCCGGCATCGGCGGGTGCTGGATCGAGAAGATCGAGCTCGAATGCCGCAGTCCCGATCCCGAGACCGGCACGGTGATGGCTGACCCGGTCGACGAATTGGCGGCGCTTGTCTCAAGCGACGTCCTGCCGGCCCATGGCTACCGTCAGGACGTGCGCGCCGCCGTCGAGGAGTTGCTGCAGCAACTGCCGCCGGAGTTGCGCCAGCTTTTGGCGCCGGATGAGGCGTCGGTGGAGCGGTTGGCGTTCGATGCCGGCGTCTCCGGCGCAGACGAGGTGCTCGCGCACCTCCACGGCAATTCGGGCGAGGGGGCTCGCTGATGCGGCTGCGGGAACTCGATTTGGTGCGCTACGGCAAATTTACCGAGCGCCGCCTCGATTTCGGTCCGGCGGCATCGGGCACGCCAGACTTGCATATCGTCTACGGACCGAACGAGGCCGGCAAGTCGACGCTGTTTTCCGGCTTCCTCGACCTGCTCTTTGGCATCGAGCATTACAGTTCCTACGGCTTTCTGCACCCCTATCCGACCATGCGGGTTGGCGGCACGATCGAGGCAGCTGGTCGCACGCACCACGCCTTCCGGGTAAAGCGCAAGACCAATACGCTGGTGGGCACCGACGATCAGCCGCTGCCGGAAAATTTGTTCTCCGCCTCGCTCGGCTCGATCGACCGCGCGACCTATCGCATGATGTTTTCGCTCGACGACGACAGCATCGAGCAGGGCGGGGAGGCGATCCTGAAGAGTGAGGGTGAACTCGGCTCGCTGCTTTTTTCCGCCAGTTCCGGTCTGCCCGATAGCGCCGTCATCCTGTCTACCCTGCGCGGTGAGGCGGATGCCTTTTACCGACCCCAGGCACGCAAGCATCAGCTTTCCGACCTGAAGGCTGAACTCGATGCGCTGAAGGTCGAGCGCAGTCGGCTGGACGTCAATGCTCGCGAATACGCGACGTTGCGCAAGACGCTTCTGGCGGCCCGTGAGCGTCACGACGCGGCCATGGCGCGCCGCGTCGAGCTGCGCATGGAGCGTGATCGGCTGAAGGCACAGATGGATGCCCTACCGCTCTTCAGGCGACTTGATGGTTTGCGAGCCGAGCTGGCAAAGGCGCCGGCCTTGCCGCGAGCGCCGGCCGAGTGGGCAGCAGAGCTGCCGGCACTGCGCCGGCGCGACATCGAAATCGCCAACAGGCTGCGTCAGCTCGACGACGAAACACGGCGCCGGCAGGAAGAACTGGATGACCTGCCACGTGACGCGGCGGCCCTCGTCCTGATGGAACGTTTGAATGTGCTGCAGGAGACGGCGCTCGATGCGCGGTATGTGACCGCGGCGCGCGACATGCCGGCACGGATCGACGAACTGTCGCGGACGAACACCGAAATTGCCGCCTGCCTTGTCCGGCTTGGAGAGCCCAGCGACCGGGATCCGGCGTCGCTTCTGCTGCCGGCGGCCACAAACGCCCGTCTGCAGGAACTCTCTCGGCAGCATTCGGCGCTGCAGGAGCGTGTGGCATCGGCCCGACAGGAGGCGGATGCGGCAAGGCGTGCGGAGCGGGAGACGGTCGGCGAGTTGGCACGGATCCAGGCCGAAGGCGGCCCAGGTGGCGATCCGACCGTGCTTGCCGAGCGTCTTCGGCGCCTTCGGCAGGACGATTGCGGTCTACGCCTCCATGCCGCAAGGCAGTCGCTCGAGCGCCTGGATGCCGAGCTTGCCGATAAGCTGGAGGCTTTGAGGCCGTATTCCGGCAGCGCCGATGATCTGCTCGGCCTGCCGGTGCCGGCCGCCGGTACGATGGAGGTCTGGCGACGGGAGCTCGCGGCACTGAACGAAAGGCACCTGCGCCTTGCAGATCGCGTCAGCGGCGAGACCGAGCAGCTGGCTGGAGAGGAGGCCCGTCTCGACGCCCTGATGGCTTCGGGAGGCGCCATTGACGATAGGGCTTTCACCGAGCTTCGCCAGCATCGGCAGCGAACCTGGGAGCAGCATAAGGTTCGGCTGGACGCAACGACCGCGGTGATCTTTGAAGACGCTTTGGGTCGCGACGACGATGCAACAGCGTTGCGGCTTGCCGAGGCGGCAAAGGTCGCAGATATGCGCTCGCTCGCCTTGTCGATCGCCGAGCGCCGGGCACGGCTCGATGCGCTTCGGGAACAGCGGGTTTCCGTCGCCGGGGAATCGTCCGTGTTGCTGGAGGCCGTTCAGATGGCTGCCGTCGCCTGTGGATTGCCTAACGTTACGCAACTGACGCAGCTGGAGGCTTGGCTTGCAGCTCGGCTCGTGGCGCTCGATGTTCGCACGCAGCAGCGCTCTACGCGGCTGGAGCTCGATCGCGCCCAGGCCGACGCGAACGACGCGCGTGAAACACTCAAGGAATCACTTGCCGAGATCGGACTGACCGAACGTCTGCCGCAGCGGCTCGATGATCTCATGGCCTTTGCCGAAAATGCTTTCGCGCAGGCACAGTCGGCTTTCGCCGCCGGCAAAGCGGCGCGCGAGGCCGCTCGGCGTGCCGGCGACGGTCTGGAGCAGCGGCTATCGACCTTGGCAGAGGCCGAAGACGCGTTGTCCTCCTGGCAGGCGCAATGGGATGATCTGCTGTCTGCCACCTGGCTTGCCGGTCGACTTGAGCGGCCGCTGCCGGACGAGATTGCGCCCATGCTCGCCGTCTTGCAGGATCTCGACAAGCTGGTGCAGCGCAAGGCGGATCTCGAACACCGCGTCACCGGCATGCGCAAGGACCAAGTGGCCTTTGAGACCGCCATCGCAGACCTTGCCGGTGCTACGCACGTAAACGATACGCTTGCGACCTTTACCGCCATGAAAGCGCGTATTGCTGACGCTGAAAAACACGAGGCTCGACGCGCAGCGCTGTTGGCGGAATGTGACCGACTTGAGGAGGAGAATCGCAAGGTCGCTGCCGAGCAGGAGCTTCACGCTGCCCGTAAGCGCGTCGTGCTCGATTTCTTCGACTGCGAGACATTGGATGAAGCAGGCCTGCGGCTCGACGCTTCCCGCGAACAGGAGAGGCTGTGCCAGCGCATCGCCGAGGCGGAGAGCGACCTGATATCACGCCTTGGCGTTGTCAGCATCGACGATGCTTTGGCGTTGCTGGCCACGCTTGATGACGAGGTGGTGCGGCTGGAACTGGTTCGTGTCGAGGCGGTTCTTGAAGAAAGCGACCGAGATGTCAGCGAATTGCATGCCGATATGCGAACGAAGGAAGCAGCGCTTGCAAATATCGCCGGCGATGACACCGTTGCAGCCCTCGACCAACGTCGCCGCACGCTGCTTTTGGAGATCGAGGCAAAGGCGCTCGGCCATCTCAGACTGAGGGCAGGCCTGATCGCTGCCGAACAGGCGCTCCGGCTCTTTCGCGAGCGCCACCGCAGTGCCATGATGCGGCGCGCCTCGGAAACCTTCAGCCGCATCAGCGGTGGAGAATACACGGGCCTGTCGGCGCAGGCCGAGAAGGGCCAGGAATTCCTGATTGCCAACTCCACTGCCGGCGGATCCAAGCTGGCGCGCGATCTCTCCAAGGGCACGCGCTTCCAGCTCTATCTGTCGCTCAGGATCGCTGGCTACCATGAGGTTGCCGCAGCGCGTGAAACTTTGCCTTTCATCGCTGATGACATCATGGAAACGTTTGACGACGGTCGCGCCGGTCGCGCTTTCGAGTTGATGGCGGACATGGCCCGCGTCGGGCAGGTGATCTACCTGACACATCACGAGCATCTTTGTGATATCGCCCGAGCGGCGTGCCCAGAAGTGACCATCCACAGGCTTTGACGCTTGCATGAATCGGCATGCTATTGCCGAATGGTCGCCACGAAGAACTGGAGGAACGGCATATGGAGATCATACCCAGCGGCTCGCGGCCCTCGACACGGCCTCCGGCGGAGTATTTTACCGGAGCGGTCAGGCAGGACCCAGTGATCGAAGCGGCGGAGCCTGCGCGCGTACGCGCCGTGAACGTGACGTTCGAGCCCGGCGCGCGGACTGCGTGGCATACGCACCCGCTCGGCCAGACCCTGGTGGTGACATCAGGCCGCGGTCTGGCGCAGGTCTGGGGTGGGCCCGTGCGCGAGATCGGCACCGGAGATGTGGTCTGGTTTCCGCCCGGCGAAAAACATTGGCACGGCGCTGCACCGGACACCGCCATGGCTCACCTCGCCATTCAGGAAGCGCTCGACGGCAAGGCGGTCGACTGGCTTGAGCATGTCAGCGACGAACAGTATCGCGGTGCGTAGCTGATTCTTTTACGAATCGGTCCCGTTTGAGATGGAACGCTTTGGAGGCGCTCATGCGCACGGCGCCGCCGGAGCAAGGACGCGCGCAACGGAATCAGTTCCGCCACGTGACTGGCCGTCAAAGCGATTGCCGCCGTTTGAGTTTGCAAGCAGTGCCAAGAGCACGATGTTTTTGAACAATTCAGCACACGAGACGCCGAACGTTCATCGCGCACTGTTGGAGAACGCATGGCCGGCAGCAAGCGCGCGTTCCGGTTTGTTATCAGCAATTTATCATGGGAAGAAAATGGTGGGCGATGAGAGACTCGAACTCCCGACATCCTCGGTGTAAACGAGGCGCTCTACCAACTGAGCTAATCGCCCTTCAGCGTTCGGACCGGATGTGTCCGCCGCGTCGGTGGCCGTGATCTAGGCGTAACCGAAAAAAACCGCAAGAGCATTTCCATCGTTTTTTCGATTTTTTTTGCAACGGACGGCAGAAGTGCAGGAGTTGTCGGGTTTTCGCGTTGTGGAAAAAACGAAGAACGGCGACTGTGGGAAACGACGATTGGCCTCATGGCGACTTTCGCTCGAATCCCTCGATCAGTGACCAATACCCGAGTCTCGATGATGGGAACCTGCAGGACGGTTCATGGCTGGCCTCTGGCTGAGGGCGGTGCTGATGCGCCGAGCACGGCATCCCAACGACGCCAGAGGGTTGCCACGGACCACCCTCGGCAGGATTCCCGGACTTTCCGCCGGTGTCGAGATCCTTGATTGATGCGTGAGCATCGCTTCGCGGGTCTCTCCTGGCCAGAAAACCCGATCGAGCCTGGCCTATAGGTTCCTGTCATCGAGAGTTGGCATAAAATTCGCTTACCGGTTCTCCTCATGGCGGAACGCCCGACCGTGGAAAGGGAAGCGAGCTTGCGATTATAGGGGAGGGGAGAGCCGGCTTTGATCTTGCCTGTGGATCAAAATTGGCTCTGTCATGGATTTGTCTCCAAACACGCTTGACACCCAAATGCGAACCGCTTAGTTAGCCGCTCATCGAACGGGCAAGCCCGCTTCGGTGCCGGGGCGGAAACGCCCCAGCCACTTCAAGATGATGCGGGTGTAGCTCAGTCGGTTAGAGTGCCGGCCTGTCACGCCGGAGGTCGCGGGTTCGAGCCCCGTCACTCGCGCCATTCTTGACATGGTTTGGCTTGAGGCATTTCCAGGAAATGCCGATGGTGGTAATACTGACCCCTTGGGTCATATGCGCGGGTGTAGCTCAGTCGGTTAGAGTGCCGGCCTGTCACGCCGGAGGTCGCGGGTTCGAGCCCCGTCACTCGCGCCAT
>NZ_JABWDU010000001.1:1329371-1411418 GCF_013371465.1 Ensifer oleiphilus
GATTTACCCCTTGATCCCTCCGATATAACATGACTGCAAATAGCCTCTTTTGCAGTGCGGCAATCTGTCCTTCGAGCTTCGATTTTACCGTAAAGTCTGCCCATCCCTGCAAATCGGCGCTTTGTCGCGGCACGTCGTCCAATCCTGTGTCGCGAACCGGTTTAAATGCCCCTCGAAGGCTTGCGCGCAGGCGCGGGCTGCGCTAACCACTCTGGCGTTGCAACATATTTTTCGGCCTGCGAGATTTGTTGTTTGGCGCTCTCCCATGCGCCCTCCCGCAGGCAGGGACGGATAACAATGACTGAACTTCTCGGTTCCTATGTTCCGATCGCGATTTTCATTGGAATCGCACTTGTGATCGGTGTGGCACTTTTGATTGCCCCTTTCGCCGTGGCGTTCAAGGCGCCTGATTCGGAAAAGCTGTCGGCCTACGAATGCGGTTTCAATGCGTTCGACGACGCGCGCATGAAGTTCGACATTCGTTTCTATCTTGTGTCGATCCTCTTCATCATCTTCGACCTGGAAGTCGCCTTCCTCTTCCCGTGGGCCGTTTCGTTCCACCAGCTGGGCTGGTTCGGGTTCTGGTCCATGATGGTCTTCCTCGGTGTGCTGACGATCGGCTTTATTTATGAATGGAAGAAGGGAGCGCTGGAATGGAACTAGCATCCGGCACCACGCTCGTTGCGCCCAAGCCGAAGGGGATCATCGATCCCTCGACCGGCAAGCCGATCGGCAGCAATGATGCATTCTTCGGCGAGATCAACAATGAGCTCGCCGACAAGGGTTTTCTGGTCACCTCGACCGACGAGCTCATCACCTGGGCGCGCACCGGTTCGCTGATGTGGATGACGTTCGGCTTGGCTTGCTGCGCCGTCGAGATGATGCAGATGTCGATGCCGCGTTACGACGCCGAGCGCTTCGGCTTTGCGCCGCGCGCGTCGCCGCGCCAGTCCGACGTGATGATCGTCGCGGGCACGCTGACCAACAAGATGGCGCCTGCGCTGCGCAAGGTCTATGACCAGATGCCGGAGCCGCGTTACGTGATCTCGATGGGCTCGTGCGCCAATGGCGGCGGCTACTATCACTATTCCTATTCCGTCGTGCGTGGCTGCGACCGTGTCGTGCCCGTTGATATCTATGTGCCAGGCTGTCCTCCCACGGCAGAAGCGCTGCTTTACGGCGTGCTTCTGCTGCAGAAGAAGATCCGCCGGACCGGCACGATCGAACGCTAAGGGTAGGGGGTTCTGAACATGAGTGAAGCCCTGAACGAGCTTGCCTCCTATCTGCGCGAGACGCGCAGTCAGCTGATTTCGGACGCTGCAATCAATTACGGCGAACTGACGCTGACCACGACGGCTGCAAATCTGATCGAGCTGTTGACGTTCCTGCGTGATGACGTGCAGTGCGCCTTCATCAACTTTGTCGATGTTTGCGGCGTAGACTGGCCGCAGCGGCCGGATCGTTTCGACGTCGTCTACCATCTGCTGTCGCCGCGCCAGAATCTGCGTGTGCGTATCAAGGTTGCGACCGGTGAAGGTGAACCTGTGCCGTCGGCCACCAGCGTCTTTCCGGGCGCCGACTGGTTCGAGCGCGAAGCCTACGACATGTACGGCATCCTGTTCACCGGCCATCCGGATCTGCGTCGCATTCTGACCGACTACGGTTTCGAAGGGCATCCGCTGCGCAAGGACTTCCCGGTTACCGGGTTTGTCGAGGTTCGTTATGATGACGAAGCCAAGCGCGTCGTCTATGAGCCCGTCGAACTGAAGCAGGAATTCCGGAACTTCGACTTCCTCTCCCCGTGGGAAGGGACGGAATACGTCCTGCCCGGCGACGAGAAGGCGAAAGCACGGTGAGACTAAGGCGGCCCGCGGCGACCCCTTGAGGGTGCCGTCCGGCCTGGAGCAATCGGTATGACCGAACATAACGTCCGCAATTTCAACATCAACTTTGGTCCGCAGCATCCGGCGGCGCACGGCGTTCTGCGTCTGGTGCTCGAGCTTGATGGCGAAATCGTCGAACGAGTCGACCCGCATATCGGCCTGCTGCATCGCGGCACCGAAAAGCTGATCGAAACCAAGACCTATCTGCAGGCCATTCCCTATTTCGATCGGCTCGACTACGTCGCGCCGATGAACCAGGAACACGCTTTCGCGCTTGCCGTTGAAAAGCTGACCGGCACTGAAGTTCCGATCCGCGGCCAGCTGATCCGCGTTCTCTATTCGGAAATCGGCCGTATCCTGTCGCATCTTCTGAACGTGACGACGCAGGCCATGGACGTCGGCGCGTTGACGCCGCCGCTCTGGGGCTTCGAAGAGCGTGAAAAGCTGATGGTCTTCTACGAGCGAGCCTGCGGCGCGCGCATGCACTCGGCCTATTTCCGCCCCGGCGGCGTTCATCAGGATCTGCCACATGAGCTGGTCGAAGACATCGGCAAGTGGATCGACCCGTTCCTGAAGACCGTCGACGATATCGACGAGCTGCTGACCGGCAACCGCATCTTCAAGCAGCGCAACGTCGACATCGGCGTGGTCAAGCTGGACGACGCTTGGGCCTGGGGCTTCTCGGGTGTGATGGTTCGCGGGTCCGGCGCTGCCTGGGACCTGCGCCGTTCGCAGCCATACGAATGCTATTCGGATATGGAATTCGACATTCCCATCGGCAAGAACGGCGACTGCTTCGATCGTTACCTCATCCGCATGATCGAAATGCGCGAGTCGGCCAAGATTATGCGCCAGTGCGTCAATCGCCTTCTCGGCGATGCCAAGGTCGGCCCGGTCTCGTCGATGGACGGCAAGATCGTTCCGCCGAAGCGTGGCGAGATGAAGCGCTCGATGGAAGCGCTGATCCATCACTTCAAGCTCTACACCGAAGGCTACCACGTGCCGGCCGGAGAAGTTTACGCGGCCGTTGAAGCGCCCAAGGGCGAATTCGGCGTCTACCTCGTCTCCGATGGCAGCAACAAGCCCTATCGCTGCAAAATCCGTGCCCCGGGCTACGCGCATCTGCAGGCGATGGACTTCCTCTGTCGCGGACACCAGCTTGCCGACGTTTCGGCCGTGCTGGGCTCCCTCGATATCGTGTTCGGTGAGGTGGATCGCTGATGCGTTTCGCGCCCCTGGCAACGGCTGGACTTCTTTTGCTCGCACCGGCGGCATCCGCGCAGGATTCCGCCAACAGCGAGGCGTCTGCCGGAATGCGTGGGGGCTCGATGGCCGAGCTCGTGGCCAACGGCTACGAGATCAAGGCAGCCGTGGCCAATGGCACGCGCTACATCGTATTTTTACAAAAAGACCAGTCGGCCTATGCCTGCGAGTTCGTTTCGGTGACGAAGTCGCGGTGTGGATCGATTAACTGATAAGGTGTCGTGAAGAATGTCTGTTCGTCGACTAGCCGAAGACAATGTCCAGCCGGCCGCATTCGCGTTCAATCGCGAGAATGCCGCCTGGGCACAAAAGACAATCCAGAAGTATCCGAAAGGCCGCGAGCAGTCCGCGGTCATTCCGCTGTTGATGCGGGCGCAGGAGCAGGACGGCTGGGTAACGAAGGCCGCGATCGAATCGATCGCCGACATGCTCGGCATGGCCTATATCCGCGTGCTCGAAGTCGCGACCTTCTATACCCAGTTCCAGCTGAAGCCGGTCGGCACGCGCGCTCACGTTCAGGTCTGCGGCACGACGCCGTGCATGCTGCGTGGCGCTGAAGACCTCATCCGCGTCTGCAAGAGCAAGATCGCGCACGACCCCTTCACTCTCAACGAGAGCGGCACGCTGTCCTGGGAAGAAGTGGAATGTCAGGGCGCCTGCGTGAATGCGCCGATGGTCATGATCTTCAAGGACACCTATGAAGACCTGACGCCCGAGCAACTCGAGCAGATTATCGACCGCTTCGAAGCAGGCAAGGGCGCTGAAGTCGCCACCGGTCCGCAGATCGACCGCGTGTTCTCCGCGCCGGAAGGTGGCCCGACGACGCTGACGACGCCGGACGCACCGGTGAAGAGGGCTCCCGCGAGTGACAAGAAGGCCAGTGACGCGCCTGCTGTCAGTGTTCCGCCGGCGAATGCCGCGCGCGTCAAGACCGATGCCAGCGAAACCAACGCCGCCGTGAAGACGCCGGCGACGGCAAAGGCGGCAGCGGCCGAAAACGCCAAGGTCGAAGGCGACACCATCGACAAGTCGAAGCCCACCAAGGCGGCTGAGGTTTCCGGCAAGCCATCGCTCGAAGACAAGAACCGCCCGGCAGGCATCGCCAGGCCGGTTTCTGTCGACGATCTCAAGCTGATCTCCGGCGTTGGCCCGAAGATCGAGGGCACGCTGCACGAACTCGGCATTTACACTTTCGCGCAAGTCGCGTCGTGGAAGAAGGCCGAACGCGAGTGGGTCGACGGCTATCTGAATTTCAAGGGCCGGATCGAACGTGACGATTGGGTCAAGCAGGCCAAGGCGCTCGCCAAGGGTGGCGAAGCCGAATACATCAAAGTTTTCGGCAAGAAGCCGCGGTAAAGAGGTGAACCATGCTCAGAGATGAAGATCGCATCTTTACCAATATCTATGGCCTCAAGGACAAGTCTCTCAAGGGCGCGATGAGTCGCGGCCATTGGGACGGCACCAAGCAGATCCTTGAAAAGGGTCGTGACTGGATCGTCAACGAGATGAAGGCCTCGGGCCTTCGTGGACGTGGCGGCGCAGGCTTCCCGACCGGTCTCAAGTGGTCCTTCATGCCGAAGGAAAGCGACGGACGTCCGCACTACCTGGTCGTCAACGCCGACGAATCCGAGCCGGGCACCTGCAAGGACCGTGACATCATGCGTCACGATCCGCACACCCTGATCGAAGGCTGCGTCATCGCCAGCTTCGCCATGGGTGCGCACGCCGCCTACATCTACGTGCGCGGCGAATATATCCGCGAGCGCGAGGCGCTGCAGGCCGCGATCGACGAGTGCTATGATGCCGGCCTGCTCGGCAAGAACAACAAGCTCGGCTGGGACATGGACATTTACGTCCATCATGGTGCGGGTGCCTACATCTGCGGTGAAGAAACAGCACTTCTCGAAAGCCTTGAGGGCAAGAAGGGCCAGCCGCGCCTGAAGCCGCCGTTCCCGGCGAACATGGGCCTTTATGGCTGCCCGACGACCGTCAACAACGTCGAGTCGATCGCCGTTGCGCCGACGATCCTGCGCCGCGGCGCCGGCTGGTTCTCGGCGATCGGTCGCCCGAACAACGTTGGCACCAAGCTGTTCATGCTGTCTGGCCACGTCAACAAGCCGTGCACGGTCGAAGAGGCGATGGGCATCACCTTCCGTGAGCTCGTCGACAAGCATGCCGGCGGTATTCGCGGCGGCTGGGACAACCTGCTCGCCGTCATCCCCGGCGGCGCATCGTGCCCGGTGGTCAAGGCGGAAGACATCATTGATTGCCCGATGGATTTCGACGGGCTTCGCGAAGTCAAGTCGTCCTTCGGTACGGCTGCGGCCATCGTCATGGATCGCTCCACCGACATCATCAAGGCAATTGCCCGTATCTCGGCTTTCTTCAAGCACGAGAGCTGCGGCCAGTGCACGCCGTGCCGCGAAGGCACCGGCTGGATGTGGCGCGTGATGGAACGCATGGTCCAGGGTCGCGCCCAGAAGCGCGAGATCGACATGTTGTTCGACGTGACCAAGCAGATCGAAGGTCACACGATCTGTGCCCTGGGTGATGCGGCCGCCTGGCCGATCCAGGGCCTGATCCGCAATTTCCGTCCGGAGATCGAAAAGCGCATCGACGAATACACTCGCAACGCCACGTCGCATGGCGCGGTGCTGGAAGCGGCGGAGTAACGGGCCATGGCCGGCGCGCGCAAGGATGGACAGGTGAGGGGAGAAGCCGACAGCGGCATTTCTTCGGCTCGTCCGCTTGGCGGCGATCCGGCCGATCCGTTCGGCATGGCCGAATGGATGAAGGGCATGCCGCAGGTTCCGTTGCACCCGCTGATGGCACATCCGGCAGGGGCCATTGCTGCTGCAACCGCACTCGGCTTCGGTCTGTCGAGCCACATCGCAGGCGTCATGCTCGGCGCGATGCAGGGTGCTGTCGAGGTGTTGCAGAAGGGGTCGGCTGTGGCGGTCCAGCCGCATACGGGCGCTCCGGCTGATGCCATTTTGAGCAAAGTCGCTCCGGTTCGTGCAGAAGCAGAGCCGCAAGTGGCCGTGAAGCCAGTTGCGGCGAAGAAGAGCCCGGTATCCAAGCCTCAGGTTGAGAAGACATCGGCCGAGCCTGCAAAGGCGAAGGCCGCTTCCAAGCCCAAGACCCGTGCCAACGACGACCTCAAGCGGATCTCCGGCGTCGGGCCGAAGCTCGAGCAGGTCTTGAACGGCAAGGGTATTCGCCGGTTCGCCGATATTGCAGCGTGGAGCGAAGCCGATGTTGCCCGCTTCGACGACGAACTGGGCTTCGGCGGACGCATTCTGCGCGACGACTGGGTAAAGCAGGCAAAGGCGCTGAAAGGCGCGAAAGAATAAGAGGCGGTGACCTCAAGAGGTCACCACCGGCAAGCAGCGTGGCTGTGTTGGAATTGTCCGTCGCCTGGAAGGTGGACGGATGGAAGACAGGATTGAGTACGAAGATGGCAAAGCTGAAAGTCGACGGAAAAGAGATCGAGGTCCCGGATCATTTCACGCTGCTTCAGGCGTGCGAAGAGGCCGGCGCCGAGGTTCCGCGCTTCTGTTTCCATGAGCGGCTGTCGGTCGCCGGTAACTGCCGCATGTGTCTGATCGAGGTGAAGGGAGGGCCGCCTAAGCCTGCCGCCTCCTGCGCCATGGGCGTGCGCGACCTTCGCCCCGGCCCGAACGGCGAGACGCCGGAAGTCTTCACGACCACGCCGATGGTCAAGAAGGCGCGCGAAGGCGTCATGGAATTCCTGCTGATCAACCATCCGCTCGACTGCCCGATCTGCGACCAGGGCGGCGAATGCGACCTGCAGGACCAGGCGATGGCCTTTGGTATCGACAGTTCGCGCTACCAGGAAAACAAGCGCGCGGTCGAAGACAAGTATATCGGCCCGCTGGTCAAGACGGTGATGAACCGCTGCATCCATTGCACGCGCTGCGTCCGCTTCACCACGGAAGTCGCCGGCATTGCCGAGCTTGGCCTCATCGGCCGCGGCGAAGATGCCGAGATCACCACCTATCTCGAACAGGCGATGACCTCCGAGCTGCAGGGCAACGTCGTTGACCTCTGCCCGGTCGGCGCGCTGACCTCCAAGCCCTTCGCCTTCACGGCGCGTCCGTGGGAACTGAACAAGACCGAATCCATCGACGTGATGGACGCGCTCGGTTCTGCCATCCGCGTCGATACCCGTGGTCGCGAAGTGATGCGCATCATGCCGCGCGTCAACGAGGACATCAACGAAGAGTGGATCTCCGACAAGAGCCGCTTCATCTGGGACGGCCTGAAGACCCAGCGTCTCGACCGTCCTTACGTCAAGAAGGATGGCCGCCTGCAGGCAGCCAGCTGGAGTGAGGCGTTCGAAGCGATCAAGGCCGCCGTTGCCGCGAGCTCCGGCGACAAGATCGGCGCCATTGCCGGCGACCTTGCTTCCGTCGAAGAAATGTATGCGCTGAAAGAGCTGCTCACCTCGCTCGGTTCCGAAAACGTCGACTGCCGCCAGGATGGCGCCGCACTCGATCCGTCGCTCGGCCGCGCCAGCTACATCTTCAATCCGACGATCCAGGGCATCGAAAGCGCCGACGCGCTGTTGGTCATCGGGTCGAACCCGCGCTTCGAAGCATCCGTTCTCAACGCTCGCATCCGCAAGCGCTACCGGATGGGCAACTTCCCGATCGCCGTCATCGGCGAGCCGGGCGAACTGCGCTACGAATACGAATACCTCGGCGCAGGCACCGACACGTTGGCCGAACTCCTGTCCGGCAAGGGCAAGTTCGCAGCGACCCTGAAGGCGGCGCAGCGCCCGATGATCATCATCGGCCAGGGCGCAGTGGCAGGGGAGGGCGGTCAAGCCGTTCTCGCTGCAGCCGCCAAGCTCGCAGCCGCAGTTGGCGCAGTCACCGCGGACTGGAACGGCTTTGCCGTTCTGCACACCGCAGCGTCGCGCGTTGGTGGTCTCGACCTCGGTTTCGTACCCGGCAAGAATGGCAGGACGGCGGCCGAAATGGTGTCCGCCTCCGACGTTCTCTTCCTGCTCGGCGCAGATGAAATCGATCTGGCGAACCGCAAGGCCGGCTTCACCGTTTATATCGGTTCGCATGGCGACAACGGCGCCCATGCTGCCGACGTTATCCTGCCGGCTGCCACCTACACCGAAAAGTCCGGCACCTGGGTCAACACCGAGGGCCGTGTCCAGATCGGCAACCGTGCCGGCTTCGCCCCGGGCGACGCGCGTGAAGACTGGGCGATCATCCGTGCGCTTTCCGACGTTCTCGGCAAGAAGCTGCCCTTTGATTCGCTTGGCGAATTGCGCTCGAAGCTCTATGCCGCACACCCGCATTTCGCCGATGTCGACGCGATTGCCGTCGGCAGTGGCGACGAAATTGCCGCACTTGCTCAAAAAGCCGGTGAGATGGGCAAATCCGTGTTTGCGTCTCCGGTCAAAGACTTCTATTTGACGAACCCGATAGCGCGCGCATCCGCCGTCATGGCCGAATGCTCGGCATTGGCACGCAACAACTTCAAAGCTGCGGCGGAATGAGCGCGAGGGAATAGAGTATCATGGACGCTTTCATTTCGACCTATGTCTGGCCTGCGATCATCATGGTCGCCCAGTCGCTGCTGCTGCTGGTCGCGCTGCTGCTTTTCATCGCCTACATTCTGCTCGCTGATCGCAAGATCTGGGCGGCAGTACAGCTTCGTCGTGGACCGAATGTGGTGGGCCCCTGGGGTCTTTTCCAGTCCTTCGCCGATCTTTTGAAGTTCGTCTTCAAGGAACCGGTCATTCCGGCTGGCGCCAACAAGGCGATCTTCCTGCTGGCACCACTCGTCTCCGTGACGCTGGCGCTGGCCGCCTGGGCGGTTATCCCGCTCAATGCCGGCTGGGTGATTGCGAACATCAACGTCGGCATCCTCTTCGTGTTCGCCATATCTTCTCTTGAGGTTTATGGCATCATCATGGGCGGCTGGGCGTCGAATTCGAAATATCCCTTCCTCGGTGCACTTCGCTCCGCGGCACAGATGGTTTCCTACGAAGTCTCGATCGGCTTCGTCATCGTCACCGTTCTGCTGTGCGTCGGTTCGCTGAATCTGACGGATATCGTCAATGCACAGAGCAACGGTATCGGCACGAACCTGGGTCTGCCCGCATCGTTCCTCGACTGGCACTGGCTGGCGCTGTTCCCGATGTTCGTCGTGTTCTTCATTTCGGCGCTCGCTGAAACGAACCGTCCGCCCTTCGATCTGCCGGAAGCGGAATCCGAACTCGTCGCCGGCTTCATGGTCGAGTACGGCTCCACGCCCTACATGATGTTCATGCTCGGCGAATATGCCGCCATCTGCCTGATGTGCGCGCTGACGACCATTCTCTTCCTTGGCGGCTGGTTGCCCCCGGTTGACGTCTGGTTCCTGAATTGGGTCCCCGGGATCATCTGGTTCGTTCTCAAGGCATCCTTCGTGTTCTTCATGTTCGCGATGGTGAAGGCTTTCGTTCCGCGTTACCGCTACGACCAGCTGATGCGTCTCGGCTGGAAGGTCTTCCTGCCGATCTCGCTCGCAATGGTCGTGATCACTGCATTCGTTCTCAAGCTGACGGGAGCCGCATGATGCTGGCTTTCGCTTGGTTGCATACCGCTGGCCGCTCTGAGGCCAGCAAGTCTGGAGGTAAATGATGGCCGGTCTTTCGCACGCCGTCAGCTCGCTGTTCCTCAAGGAATTCGTCGGCGCGTTCTTTCTGTCGATGCGCTACTTCTTCAAGCCGAAGGCGACGTTGAACTATCCCTTTGAAAAGGGTCCGGTCAGCCCACGCTTCCGCGGCGAACACGCTCTGCGCCGTTATCCCAACGGCGAAGAGCGCTGCATCGCCTGCAAGCTCTGCGAGGCGATCTGTCCTGCCCAGGCGATCACCATCGAGGCCGGCCCGCGCCGCAACGACGGCACGCGCCGCACGGTGCGCTACGACATCGACATGGTGAAGTGCATCTATTGCGGTTTCTGCCAGGAAGCCTGTCCGGTAGACGCCATCGTCGAGGGTCCGAACTTCGAATTCGCCACCGAGACGCGTGAAGAGCTGTACTACGACAAGGACAAGCTCCTCGCCAATGGCGACCGTTGGGAACGGGAAATCGCACGCAACATCGCAATGGACTCGCCTTATCGCTGAGGCCGCTGCGTGGTGCCGCCCCTGAACGGCGGCACATGTGAAACAGTTTGGGGCAAAGGCCGGACACGCGTCCGGCTTTGCCAGTGGAGTGGGGTTGCAAGAGCCTCACGCCGTGCAAGACGAAGAAGGCACCGATCATGGGTCTGCAGGTTCTTTTTTTCTATCTCTTTGCCTTCATCGCGGTGGCATCGGCATTTATGGTCATTGCGGCCAGGAACCCCGTTTATTCGGTACTGTTCCTGATCCTGACCTTCTTCAATTCGGCGGGCCTGTTCCTGCTGGCCGGCGCCGAGTTCCTGGCGATGATCCTGCTCGTGGTCTATGTCGGCGCGGTTGCGGTTCTCTTCCTGTTCGTCGTCATGATGCTCGACATCGACTTCGCGGAGTTGCGCGCCGGTGTGCTTGAGTATGCCCCGGTCGGTGCGCTGATCGGTCTGATCCTCGCTGCCGAACTGATCATTGTCGTCGGCGGCGCGACCTTCTCTCCGGAGATCGCCAAGGGGATCTCGATGCCAATCCCGGCGATTGCCGATCGCACGAACACGGCCGCCCTCGGCGACGTGCTCTACACCCACTATGTCTACTTCTTCCAGATCGCGGGCCTCGTGCTGCTGGTCGCCATGATCGGCGCCATCGTTCTCACGCTGCGCCACCGCACGAACATCAAGCGCCAGAGCATTCCGCAGCAGGTTGCCCGCACGCCCGAGACCGCCGTTGAGGTGGTCACGGTCAAGCCCGGGCAGGGCATTTAATTCGGACGCGAGGTCGAGGAACTAAAAAATGGAAATCGGAATTTCCCACTATCTCACCGTCAGCGCCATCCTGTTCACGCTCGGTGTCTTCGGCATCTTCCTGAACCGGAAGAACGTCATCGTCATCCTGATGTCGGTCGAACTGATCCTGCTTGCGGTCAACATCAACATGGTCGCCTTCTCGTCGTTCCTGAACGACATCACCGGCCAGGTGTTTGCCCTGTTCATTCTGACCGTCGCGGCCGCGGAAGCTGCGATCGGGCTTGCAATTCTCGTCGTCTTCTATCGCAACCGCGGCTCGATCGCAGTTGAAGACGTCAACATGATGAAGGGCTGATTGGGCTATGGATACCATCATCAAGGCTATCGTCTTCCTGCCTTTGATCGGCTTTCTGATCGCCGGCCTTTTCGGTAATTCGATCGGCGCCAAGGCTTCCGAATTTGTCACTAGCGGATTGATGATCATCACCGCCGCATTGTCGTGGTTCGTCTTCTTCGACGTCGCGCTCGGCGAGCAGGAGCTGATCAAGGTTTCGGTGCTGCGCTGGATCCAGTCCGGCAGCTTCGACGTCGATTGGGCTTTCCGCGTTGACACGCTGACATCGGTCATGTTCGTGGTCGTCAATACGGTGTCGACGCTCGTGCATGTCTACTCGATCGGCTACATGCACCACGATCCGCATCGTCCGCGCTTCTTCGCCTACCTGTCGCTCTTCACCTTCGCGATGTTGATGCTGATCACGTCGGACAACCTCGTGCAGATGTTCTTCGGCTGGGAAGGCGTGGGTCTCGCATCCTACCTGCTGATCGGCTTCTGGTATAAGAAGCCGTCGGCGAACGCTGCCGCGATGAAGGCGTTCATCGTCAACCGCGTCGGCGACTTCGGGTTCGCACTCGGCATCTTCCTTGTCTTCGTGCTGTTCGGCTCGGTCAGTTTCGAGACGATCTTCGCTGCTGCCCAGACCTACTTGCCGGCCGAAGGTGCCGCAGCAGGGGAGGCGGTCATCACGCTGTTCGGCATGCACCTCGACAAGGCCGATGCGATCACCGCTGCCTGCCTGCTGCTCTTCATGGGCGCGATGGGCAAGTCGGCCCAGTTCCTGCTGCACACCTGGCTGCCGGACGCGATGGAAGGCCCGACCCCGGTTTCGGCGCTCATTCATGCGGCAACCATGGTCACTGCCGGCGTCTTCCTGGTCGCCCGCATGTCGCCGCTGTTCGAACTGTCTCCGGATGCGCTCACCGTCGTTACGCTGATCGGCGCGATCACGGCGTTCTTTGCCGCGACCGTCGGTCTGGTCCAGAACGACATCAAGCGCGTCATTGCCTATTCGACCTGCTCGCAGCTCGGCTACATGTTCGTGGCACTCGGCGTGGGCGCCTATGGCGCGGCCATCTTCCACCTGTTCACGCACGCTTTCTTCAAGGCGCTGCTGTTCTTGGGCGCAGGCTCGGTTATCCACGCAGTCGATGGCGAACAGGACATGCGTTACATGGGCGGCCTACGGAAGCATATTCCGGTCACCTATTGGATGATGTTCATCGGTACCATCGCGCTCACCGGCGTCGGCATTCCCGGTACCGTCATCGGTACGGCCGGCTTCTTCTCCAAGGACGCGATCATCGAATCGGCGTTCGCGGCTCATAGCGCGGTTTCCGGCTTCGCCTTCGCGATGCTGGTCATTGCGGCTCTCTTCACCAGCTTCTATTCTTGGCGTCTGACCTTCATGACCTTCCACGGCAAACCGCGCGCTTCCTCGGATGTCATGCACCACGTCCATGAATCGCCGCAGGTCATGCTGGTACCGCTCTACATCCTGGCCATCGGTGCCCTGGTGGCAGGCTTCCTGTTCCATGACTACTTCTTCGGTCACCACTATGCCGAGTTCTGGCAGGGTGCCTTGTTCACCTCGGCCGAGAACGAGATTCTCGAGGAATACCACCATGTTCCGACGTGGGTTAAGTGGAGCCCGTTCTGCGCCATGGCGCTCGGTCTGCTGACGGCCTGGTACATGTATATCCGCCGTCCTGACGTGCCGAAGTATCTGGCAGAGCAGCATCGCGGCCTCTACCAGTTCCTGCTCAACAAGTGGTACTTCGACGAGCTGTACGACTTCCTGTTCGTCCGTTCGGCCAAGCGCCTTGGCGTCTTCCTGTGGAAGGAAGGCGACGGCCGGGTCATCGACGGCCTCGGCCCGAACGGGATTGCGGCACGCGTGCTTGATGTCACCGATCGTGTTGTCCGGCTGCAGACCGGTTACCTCTATCACTACGCGTTCGCCATGCTCATCGGCATCGCTGCGCTCGTTACATGGATGATGCTCGGGAGTTCCTTCTGATGACCGATTGGCCCGTACTTTCCGCGGTCACCTTCATGCCGCTCGTCGGCGTCCTGCTTCTCTTGCTGACAAGAGAAGACAGCGCCTACGGCCGCCGCAACATCCTGAACGTATCGCTGCTGACGACGCTCTTCACCTTCGCCGTCTCGGTCTATATCTGGTACCAGTTCGACAGCTCGAACCCGGGCTTCCAGATGACGGAGAAGCACGGCTGGCTCGGTACCGGGATTTCCTATCATCTCGGCGTCGACGGCATCTCGGTGCTGTTCGTCGTCCTCTCCGCCTTCCTGATGCCATTCTGCGTGCTGGCCAGCTGGTTCTCGGTTGAAAAGCGCCTGAAGGAATACATGATCGCGTTCCTGATCCTGGAAACGTTCATGATCGGCGTGTTCGTGTCGCTCGACATCGTGCTGTTCTACGTGTTCTTCGAAGCGGGCCTCATTCCCATGTTCATCATCATCGGTGTGTGGGGCGGCAAGGATCGCGTTTACGCCAGCTACAAGTTCTTCCTCTACACGCTGCTCGGCTCGGTGCTGATGCTGCTCGCCATCATGGCGATGTACTGGCAGGCCGGCACGACCGACATCACCGAACTTCTCGCCTATAACTTCCCGCGCGAAATGCAGACGTGGTTATGGCTGGCCTTCTTCGCCTCCTTCGCGGTGAAGATGCCGATGTGGCCGGTACACACCTGGCTTCCCGACGCACACGTTCAGGCGCCGACGGCAGGCTCGGTCATCCTGGCCGGCATCCTTCTGAAGCTCGGTGGCTACGGCTTCCTGCGCTTCTCGCTGCCGATGTTCCCGCTGGCCTCAGACTACTTTGCGCCGTTCGTCTTCACGCTGTCGGTTATCGCCATCGTCTACACCTCGCTGGTGGCGCTGATGCAGACCGACATCAAGAAGCTGATCGCCTATTCGTCGGTCGCGCACATGGGCTATGTCACCATGGGCATCTTCGCGGCCAACACGCAGGGCGTTCAGGGCGCGATCTTCCAGATGCTGTCGCACGGTATCGTTTCGGGTGCGCTCTTCCTTTGCGTCGGCGTCGTCTATGACCGTCTGCACACCCGCGAGATCTCGGCCTATGGCGGCCTCGTCAACAACATGCCGAAGTATGCCGTCGCCTTCATGGTCTTCACCATGGCGAACGTCGGTCTTCCTGGTACGTCCGGATTCGTCGGTGAAGTTCTGACCCTCGTCGGTGCTTTCCGCGCCAACACCTGGGTCGCGTTCTTTGCTACAAGCGGCGTGATCCTGTCGGCGGCCTATGCGCTCTGGCTCTACCGCCGTGTCGTGTTCGGTGCCCTGGAAAAGGAAAGCCTGAAGGCTCTGCTCGATCTGTCGGGCCGCGAGAAGGCGATCCTTTATCCGCTGGTGATCCTGACGATATTCTTCGGTGTCTATCCGGCGCCGGTCTTCGATGCGACGGCAGCCTCCGTGGATCTGCTCGTCAACAACTACACCGCAGCCCTGCAGGCAGCGCAAAACGTTGCGCTTTCGGTGCAATGACCACAGGACGTGATTGGACATGACTGCTGAAACCCTCCTCGCTAGCCTGCAGCTCTCGATCCCCGAGTTGATCCTCGCGGTCGGCGCGATGGCGCTCTTGATGATCGGCGTGTTTGCCGGTGAAAAGTCGACCTCGACCGTCACCGGCCTTGCGGTTGCCCTTCTCATCATCGCCGGCCTTTGGCTCGTCCTGAAGACCGGCGAGGGCGAAGCTTACGGCGGCGCCTTCCTGTCCGATCCGTTCGCCAAGTTCATGAAGGTGCTGGCGCTGATCGGCTCCATTACCGCCATGGTGATGACGGTCGGCCATGCCCGTTCGTCGCAGATTGACCGTTTCGAGTTCCCGGTGCTCCTGGTGCTCGCCACCCTCGGCATGCTGCTGATGATCTCGGCCAACGACCTGATGTCGCTGTACCTGTCGCTGGAACTGCAGTCGCTGGCGCTCTATGTCGTCGCCGCCATCAACCGCGACAGCATCCGCTCGACGGAAGCCGGCCTGAAGTACTTCGTCCTCGGCGCGCTGTCCTCGGGCATGCTGCTCTACGGTATGTCGCTGGTCTACGGCTTCACCGGCCACACCGGCTTTGACGAGATTGCGGCCGCCCTGACGTCGACCGGCACGCCGTCGCTTGGCCTTATCTTCGGCCTGGTCTTCATCCTGGCGGGCCTCGCTTTCAAGATTTCGGCCGTGCCGTTCCACATGTGGACGCCGGACGTCTATGAAGGCGCACCGACGCCGGTGACCGCGTTCTTTGCCGCTGCTCCGAAGGTTGCCGCCATGGCCATCTTCGTTCGCATCGTCATCAACGCCTTCGAACCTGTCGTCGTGCAGTGGCAGCAGATTGTCGTCTTCATCTCGATCGCTTCGATGCTGCTCGGCGCCTTCGCGGCGATCGGCCAGAAGAACATCAAGCGCCTGATGGCGTATTCATCGATTGGCCACATGGGCTACGCGCTCGTCGGTCTTGCTGCCGGCTCAATGGCAGGTGTCCGCGGCGTTCTGCTCTACATGCTCATCTACATGGTCATGACGCTCGGCACCTTTGCCTGCATCCTCGCCATGCGCCGCAAGGACGGCGAGAATGTCGAAAGCGTCGACGATCTCGCGGGCCTGTCGCAGACCAATCCTTTCATGGCCACGGTGCTCACCGTCCTGATGTTCTCGCTCGCCGGCATTCCGCCGATGGCAGGCTTCTTCGGGAAGTACTTCGTGTTCATGGCAGCGATCGAAGCGCATCTCTACGCGCTCGCCATCATCGGCGTGCTCGCCTCTGTTGTCGGCGCCTACTACTACCTGCGCGTCATCAAGGTGATGTGGTTCGACGATGCCAAGGGCGAGTTTGCCCGCACGGCCGGCGAGCTTCGCCTGGTCTTCGGTCTCTCGGGCCTGTTCGTGCTCGGATACGTCCTCATCGGCGGTCCGCTCGGCGAAGCCGCTGAAGTCGCGGCTCGGACCTTCTTTTGATCGGCCTTGAAGGCGGCGGCCGGGGTTCGCTCGACGATTTCCGGCACGTCGCGCTCAATGAAGTCGGTTCCACCAACAGCGAATGCCTGGCGCGGGCGCGAGAGGGAGACAGGGGAAACCTCTGGATCACCGCCGCACGCCAGACAGGCGGACGTGGCCGACGCGGCCGGGCCTGGTTTTCAGAGCCCGGCAATCTCTATGCCTCGCTCCTCTTGATTGAACCGGCGCCCATCGAGCTGCTGCACTCGCTACCGCTGGCCGTGGCGGTGGCGGTTCACAGGGCTATCCGCAAGGTGATGCCGCTTGCCGGCGCGCCGGTCGAGATCAAATGGCCGAACGATATTCTCATCGACGGCAAGAAGACCTGCGGCATCCTGCTTGAAGGCGAGAGCCTGGCAGACGGCCGTCGCGCGCTGGTCATCGGCTGCGGCATCAATATTGCCGTCATGCCGGATGAAGCGCTCTACCCGGTGACGTCCCTTCGCAACGAGGGCGCGTCGGTATCGCCGGACGAATTGTTTGCCCACCTGTTCCTGACTATGGCCGAGACGCTTTCCGTTTGGGACCAGGGCCGGGGTGTGGCACACATCATAGACCAATGGCGGGCGGCAGCGCGCGGCATCGGCGAGACCATTAAGGTGAACCTGCCGGATCGGTCGCTTTCCGGCCGCTTTGCCGGTATTGATCAGGACGGCCGGTTGATGCTCGATACGGGCTCGGACACGATGCAGACGATCGCCGCCGGCGACGTATTTTTCGGATAATCAAAACAAGGGCGCATCAAAACATGGCGCAAGAAGAAGAACTGGTGTTCTTGCCGCTCGGCGGCGTCGGCGAAATCGGGATGAACCTTGGCCTTTACGGCTATGGCAAGCCCGGGAACCGGCAGTGGATAATGGTCGATTGCGGCGTCACTTTTCCGGGTCCTGAGCTTCCGGGCGTCGATCTGGTGCTGGCCGATATCAGCTTCCTGGCGGAAGAGCGCCGCAATCTCAAGGGCATCATCATCACCCACGCCCACGAGGATCACTATGGTGGCCTCAACGATCTCTGGCCGGGGCTGAACGTTCCGGTCTATGCCTCGCCGTTTACGGCCGGCATGCTGGAAGCCAAGCGCGACTTCGAAAGGAGCCGCGGTGAAATCCCGATCACGATCTTCAAGCAGGGCGACCGCATCAATGTCGGCCCGTTCGAGATCGAGGCCGTCGGCGTCAACCACTCGATCCCCGAGCCGATGTCGCTGATCATCCGCACGCCGCTCGGCGCCGTCGTGCACACCGGTGACTGGAAGATCGACCTTCAGCCGTCGCTCGGTCCGCTTACCGACGAGCAGCGCTTCCGCAAGATCGGCGACGAGGGCGTGCTGGCGCTGGTCTGCGATTCAACCAATGCGCTTCGCGACGGCGTCTCGCCGTCGGAACAGGAAGTTTCCGCCAGTCTGACCGAGATCATCTCGAAAGCCGAAGGGCGCGTGGCGATAACCACTTTCTCCTCGAATGTGGGACGTATCCGCTCGATCGCCGAAGCGGCGGAAGAGGCCGGTCGTGACGTGCTTCTTCTCGGCAGTTCGATGAAGCGTGTCGTCGCCGTCGCCCGAGATCTCGGCCTGATGGAAGGGATCAAGCCGTTCCTCGCCGAAGACGAGTTCGGCTACGTGCCGCGCGACAAGGTCGTCGTTATCCTGACGGGCAGCCAGGGCGAACCGCGTGCGGCGCTCGCCAAGATCGCTCGCGACGAGATGCGAAACGTCGCCTTCTCCGCTGGAGATACGGTTGTGTTTTCGTCGCGCACCATTCCCGGCAACGAGAAGGCGATCAACGATATCAAGAACGGCCTGATCGAGCAGGGCATCCACATCATTACCGACAGTGAAGCGCTGGTGCATGTGTCGGGTCACCCGCGCCGCAGCGAACTGCAGCAGATGTACCAGTGGGTCCGTCCGCAGATCCTCGTTCCGGTGCATGGGGAAGCGGCACATCTGACGGCGCACGGTGAACTTGGACGTCAGTCGGGTATCGCCAGCGTCCCGCGTCTTCGCAACGGCGAGATGCTGCGCCTGGCACCCGGCCCGGCTGAGGTCATCGACACCGTGCCGCATGGCCGGATCTACAAGGATGGCTCGCTGATCGGCGACTTCGAGGAAATGGGTATCGGCGAGCGGCGCAAGCTCTCCTTTGCCGGACATGTCTCCGTCAACGTTGTGCTCGACAATCGCTACGACTTTCTCGGCGATCCGGACCTTGTTGCCATCGGCCTGCCCGAGTTTGACGACGAGGGCGAGGACATGGAAGACACGCTCTATGACGCCGTTCTCGGCGCTGTAGAGAGCATCCCGCGTGCCAAGCGCAAGGATCTGGCCATGCTGCAGGAGGCGGTGCGCCGCGCCGTGCGCAGCACGACCAACCAGATCTGGGGCAAGAAGCCTGTGGTCACAGTGTTCGTCACCAAGGTCTGATTTTCTTCAAGCCCCCGGCGTTGTAGATCGGGGGCTTGAAACCGGCACGAAGGTGGGAGGATCGCAATGCTCGGACGGGTGAACCACGTGGCAATCGCCGTGCCGGATCTCGCATCCGCTACCACGAGCTATCGCACGACGCTCGGCGCGACGGTGACAGAGCCGCAGGCCTTGCCCGAGCACGGGGTTACCGTCGTCTTCGTGACACTACCGAACACCAAGGTCGAACTGCTGGAGCCGCTTGGCGATGCCTCGCCGATTGCAGCATTCCTGGCCAAAAACCCGTCCGGCGGCATGCACCATATCTGCTACGAGGTCGAGGACATCATTGCTGCCCGTGACACGCTGAAAGCGTCCGGCGCACGCGTTCTCGGTGACGGCGAGCCGAAGATCGGTGCCCATGGCAAGCCGGTGCTCTTTCTGCACCCCAAGGATTTTCAAGGCACCTTGATCGAACTTGAACAGGTGTGACAGTTGATCGCGCGATGCCGGTTTGTGTGATCGCATCCATGGCGTTATAAGCAGGCCAGAATGTCGAGAGGATTGTTCCGGAGAGAGCCAGTGTGCACTTCGGGCGAGGTCCTCACCAGGAGCCGGAAATGCCGCTTTTTTCCACCTTTGCCATCTACTTCATTATCTGGTGGCTGACTCTGTTTGCCGTGCTGCCGCTTGGCGTGCGCACCCAGGCGGAGGAAAACGAGGTGGTTCCCGGCACCGTCGAAAGTGCACCGGCGCGGTTCCGTGCCAAGCGCGTTATTCTGTTGACGACGGCGATCGCCGCGGTCATCCAGCTCGCCTGGTACATCGTATCGGTGCGGCTCGGCTACGGCATCGACAGCATTCCGCGCTTCTATCCGAAGTTCTACTGAGGCGATCACCGGGATGGGCGCGGACGCTTAACGTCTGTGTTTTTCGGTCGATACTGACCGCTTGCCAACAATCCCCAGTTAAGTGTTTTCATTTTTCGACTGCACGGGTCCAAGGAAGTCGCTCGGGCGGCCCGTGGCGTGAAACCCGGGCAATCCTACGATTGACTGCCCAGAAATTGACACAGTTCAAGAAAGTGTTGCTGCTTCGCGGCAGTCTCGCTTGGCGAAAGGCAAAAAAAAACAAGGCTGAAAGCCTTGTTTTTCAAGTATCGCGTGATCTTTAATCCGTTTCCGGCGGCAGCGACGAAGCGCGCCTAAGATCTTATCCTCCCAAGACTTGACCGCGAAAGTCGGCAAGAATTTAGACTTCATGCCTGTTTTGTGAGCCGAAATTAGCCCAAACATTGGGCGATGTCACCCTGTTTTTTTGCATTTTTGCTACAGTTGGATAAAATTTCTCCGTTGACAAGCATCGTCGCAATCCTGTTACTAGCGTGCTCTTTTGACGCAGCTTTTGGCCTGCGGTTTCTCCTTCAGATCTCTCCATCTGCTCTGTGCTATTCCCACAGCAAGCAGGGTTTTCATCCGGGCGCGAAGCGGCTATGAACGCAGGGCTCGGATAGGTTCCAGCCGATTTGTCGGTTAAGGAAATTTGAGAGCCGACCCCAAGAAGCAATGGTCGCCTTTGCCTGTTTTGCTGAGACCGGCGTGCCTGAGCTCAACGTCATTTCGCCCGAATCCGTCGATAGTGCGACGTTCATCAAGTTTTGGAACCCGTCATGCGCCTGTCCCGCTTTTTCATGCCCATCTTGAAGGAAAATCCGAAGGAAGCGGAAATCGTTTCCCACCGTCTTATGCTCCGGACGGGCATGATTCGGCAGCAGTCCTCGGGTATTTACACCTGGCTGCCACTCGGAAAGCGGGTTCTCGACAAGGTCAATGCGATCGTCCGCGAGGAGCAGAACCGCACCGGCGCGAACGAACTTTTGATGCCGACGCTGCAGTCCGCCGAGCTTTGGCAGGAAAGCGGCCGCTATGACGCCTACGGCAAGGAAATGCTGCGCATCAAGGATCGCCAGGACCGACCGATGCTCTATGGCCCGACCAACGAGGAAATGATCACGGACGTCTTCCGTTCCTACGTGAAGTCCTATCGCAGCCTGCCGCTCAATCTCTACCATATTCAGCTGAAATTCCGCGACGAGATCCGCCCACGTTTCGGCACCATGCGCTCGCGCGAATTCCTGATGAAGGATGCCTATTCCTTCGATCTCGACCGCGAAGGCGCCGAGCACGCCTATAACAAGATGTTTGCCGCCTACCTGCGCACCTTCTCGCGCATGGGGTTGCGCGCCATTCCGATGCGCGCCGACACCGGCCCGATCGGCGGCAATCTCAGCCACGAATTCATCATTCTCGCCGAAACCGGTGAGTCCGAAGTGTTCTGCCACAAGGACTTCCTCGGCTTCGACATTCCCGGTGAAGACACCAATTTCGACGATGTCGCCGGCCTGAAGACGATCTTCGACAAGTGGACGTCGCGTTACGCCGCCACCTCGGAGATGCATGACGAGGCTGCGTTCAACGAAGTCGCCGAAGGCGACCGCGTGTCGGCACGCGGCATCGAAGTCGGCCATATCTTCTACTTCGGCACAAAGTATTCCGAGGCGATGGGCGCCAAGGTTCTCGGTCCTGATGGCAAGGAGCACACGGTCCACATGGGCTCCTACGGCATCGGCCCGACACGGCTGGTCCCGGCGATCATCGAGGCGTCGCATGACGACAACGGCATCATCTGGCCGAAGTCGATCTCGCCGTTCGATGGCGTGATCATCAACATGAAAGCGGGCGATGCCGCTTGCGACGCAGCCTGCGAGACGCTCTACTCGAAGCTCGGCGCTGCCGGATTCGACGCGCTGCTCGACGATACGGATGACCGCGCCGGCGCCAAGTTCGCATCGGCCGATCTGATCGGCGTGCCGGTCCAGATCATCGTTGGGCCACGTTCGATCGCTAGCGGCGAAGTCGAGCTCAAGGATCGCAAGACCGGTGAGCGCGAGACCATGACTGTCGAGGCGGCCCTCAACAAGCTGATCGCGACGAAGTAAGTGAGGCAAGGGGAGGCAGGATGACCGCCGTGACGGAAGATCAGGTGCAGGCTGCTGGCCAGTCCGCAAAGTCCGCCAGCCGCCCCTTTTCCGCCTTTGAGCGCATGGTCGCCTGGCGCTATCTGCGCTCGCGGCGCAAGGAAGCCTTCATTTCGGTGATCGCCGGCTTCTCGTTCATTGGCATCATGCTCGGCGTTGCGACGCTGATCATCGTCATGGCAGTGATGAACGGCTTCCGCACCGAACTCATCTCGCGCATCCTCGGCATCAACGGCCATATGATCGTGCAGCCGATCGATGGTCCGCTCAACAACTATGCCGAGCTTGCCACACGCTTTTCCGGCGTGAAGGGCGTGACGATGGCGATCCCGCTCATCGAGGGGCAGGTCCTGGCGCAGGGCGTCAGCGACAGCTCCACTGGCGCTCTCGTGCGCGGCATCCGCGCCGATGACCTCGGCAAGATGAAGTCGGTCTCTGACCATATCCAGTCCGGCGATCTCGTCGGCTTTGCCGCCGGCACCGGCGTTGCGATCGGCTCGCGCATGGCCGATCAGCTCGGCATCCAGGTGGGCGGCACCATCACTTTGACATCGCCGAACGGCGACGTGACGCCCATGGGCATGAACCCGCGGGTCAAGGCCTACACGGTTTCGGCGATCTTCGAGATCGGCATGTCGGAATACGATTCGTCGATCATCTTCATGCCGCTGGAGGAATCGCAGCTCTTCTTCAACGCCGAGGGGCTGGCGCAGCAAATCGAAATCTTCGTCGAGCACCCCGATATGGTCGATGAACTGCGCAAGCCGGTCGAAGATGCCGCCGGGCGCCAGATCTTCATCACCGACTGGCGCGACCGCAACAAGACGTTCTTTTCCGCGCTCGAGGTCGAGCGCAACGTGATGTTCATGATCCTGACGCTGATCGTTCTGGTCGCGGCACTGAACATCATCTCCGGCCTGATCATGCTGGTGAAGGACAAGGGAAGCGACATCGCCATCCTTCGCACCATGGGTGCGACCTCCGGGTCAGTCATGCGCATCTTCTTCATGACCGGGGCGGCAATCGGGGCTGCTGGAACCGTCGCCGGCGTGCTGCTTGGCGTCGTCGTCTGCTTGAACATCGAGTCCATTCGCCAGTTCTTCTCCTGGATTTCAGGCACGACGCTGTTTAGCCCGGAACTCTATTTCCTGAGCCAGCTTCCGGCGGATATGAATGCCGATGAGACGATTCTCGTTATCGTCATGGCGCTCAGCCTGTCGTTCCTTGCCACGATCTTTCCGGCATGGCGCGCCTCGCGTCTCGATCCCGTGCAGGCCCTGCGGTATGAATGACAAGGACAACAACTGAATGAATGCGCGCGTGGCACTGCAGCTTTCGGGCATCGAGCGTACTTACGGGCAGGGGGACACCTTCCTGTCGATCCTCAAGGGTGCGGACTTCACGCTGAAAAGCGGCGAAACCGTTGCACTCGTGGCGCCGTCGGGCACCGGCAAGTCGACTCTGCTGCATGTCGCTGGCCTCTTGGAGCGCCCGGATGGCGGAAAGGTCGTCGTCAACGGCGTGACCTGCGACGGTCTCAACGATGACCGGCGGACGGCCATCCGCCGCAATGAAATCGGCTTCGTCTACCAGTTTCATCATCTGCTTCCGGAGTTTACCGCTCTCGAAAACATCATGATGCCGCAACTGATCGCCGGGCTCGGCAAGGCTGAGGCCGCCGAACGGGCAAGGGCGCTGCTCGACTATATGCGTATCGGTCATCGCGCCGATCATCGCCCGTCGGAGCTTTCGGGCGGTGAACAGCAGCGCGTGGCGATTGCCCGCGCCGTCGCCAACGCACCGCTGGTGTTGCTGGCCGATGAACCGACCGGAAACCTCGATCCGGAAACCGCAGGCTATGTTTTCGAGGCACTCGAGGCGTTGGCGCGTCAGTCGGGTCTGGCGGCTCTCATCGCCACGCACAATCACGAGCTGGCATCCCTGATGGATCGGCGGGTGACGATCGAAGACGGCAAGGTCGTCGAACTGAAGTGATGCGGAGGGCATTTGCGCCCCAGATGCGTTCGTGCAAACGCTCTATCGTCCTGCCTCAGCGCATGTCCTGGCGAAGCCTCGCTTCGCGCTTTTTCTAGGGCATGAAGCAGACAACGCCAGCGTTCGATGCGACGGTCGATCTCTAGCATCCGGCTTTCAAGTGGCTACATTGAAGGCGGATACGATGCTTTGGAAGCAAAGTGCTGGTGCGTCCTGATTGCGTGTTTCTGAGCGCGGCATTCTATGCCGCGCGCTGGCTCACTTTCTACGGCACGATGAGCCCGCCGCGATAGTCGAGTTCGTAAGCCTCTTCGCCATCGACAAAGATGACCTCCCGTCCGGAAAAGTGCTGCGTATCGCCACGGCTGGTGTCGATATAGGTGCCGTAGGCGTGCCGATATTGCATTCCGCCGAGGAAATGCCGCTTTTCGCGATACATGGTTCCGAGCGCGGTCTTGATGACGATGCCGGCGCGCTCCGCATCGATCAGATCCGGCCGGATAACGTGACCGAAGTAGTTCATGGCCCAGCGGGCATCTTCCCCGAACCAAACGGTTTCCTGGCCGGCAAAATCCGTTCCACCGAAATAGCTGTCGAGATACCGCCACCGGTCGCGTTGATAGCCGATATCGCGCGCCCCTGCGCGCGAAGGCGGCTGCGCGGTACCGCCGCCAACATACGCCTTCGATTTGGCTTCCACGATAAAGTCCCTGAGGTCTTCGATACTGGCCATGAGAACACCCTGTTTGTTCACATGCAGCATGCCGCGAGACATCGTCGATGTAAAGAACAAAGAGAGAACAAACGATTCGATTACTGGATGCCGCAGGCGTGCTGCCCTCGGTCGTCGCTCCAGTCTTTGAGGAGCACCAATTCGCCCTTGACGGTGACGGGCTTGTTGTTGGATTTGCCCTTGCCGGTCAGCACGTTCAGGTCACACTGCGACGTGTTGTTGGGATCAAGCGTGTCGTAGGAGGCGTAGGTGTAGCCGGCGACAACGAAGTCGAAATTGCGGTAGGCAATCGTCAGCTTCTGTTCCCAACGGTCGCGACCGATCGCATCGTTGTGCGTGGTAATCACCAGCGAGCCGTTCGGGAGCGCACTGATCGTCGGCGCCTGCCCGGCCATGTCGTACTGCCCCCAGATCTTGTTCGGGATGGCTGACTTGAGCGTCAGCGGGCCGTCTTCGCCAGCGAGATAGATGTAAATCGCGTTGTCCTCGTCGGTCTCCTTGCCAGGTTTCACCAGCAGCGCCAGATCGCTCGTACCGTCCTTGTCCCAGTCGCCGGTCGCAGCCGACACTATGCGCCCGGGGTCGATCGCCTCAGCGGCGAAGGCGAGGGACGGAAGCAGGAGGAAGAGGGGCAGGGTCAGGCGTGCAATCATGTCGCTGTTGCTCCGTGTTGTTGCCCTAGTCATAGGCGCGATGGGGGAAGTGCTCAAGCATTCGGTTAATCACTGCGAACGACGATTGCCGTCGCGATTAACCATGCGCGGTGGAAAGCGGGTGCTCCGCTCGACAGTGATTGACGTGAGAACAAAAATGGAACAAAGTAAAAACATAACGGAAAAGGAGCCATGTTATGACTGATTTTGTTCGTGACCTCGCCGCCTTCACATCGATGGGCCTGTTCGTCGCCAGCATTGCCTTCATCGCTCTCGGGCTTTGATCTGAGGCTATGTTTTCGAAGTGGCGTGACCCTGACGCGGGGTCGCGCGATGTCATACCGGGACTGCACCGTTGAAAAGAGCACCGGCCCATGATGCAAAAACTGGACATGGCGGATGAGAAGCGGGATATCCTGACGCCCTGACAGGAATCAGGGTGTTAAGATGGCGGATCAAGGCGGCGTAGAACGGAACGATCAGACGGCTGCGGATCCACAGTTCGTGCATCTTCGTGTCCACTCGGCTTTTTCGCTGCTTGAAGGTGCGCTGCCCATCAAGAAGGTGATCGGCAAGGCCGTGGCTGACGCTCAGCCGGCAATCGGTATCGCCGACACCAACAATCTTTTCGCAGCGCTTGAATTTTCCCAGAAGGCGGCCGAAGACGGCCTGCAGCCGTTGACCGGTTGTCAGCTGTCGATCGACATGGAAGACGAGGCCGACGGCGACCGCCGCGGCCACGCACAGCAACTGGCAAAGCTGCCCGCCATCGTGCTGATCGCTGCCACCGACGACGGCTACACGCGATTGGTCGACCTGGTCAGCCGCGCCTATCTTGGAGGCGAAGGCAGCCAGGCCACGAGAATAACGCGTTCGTGGCTGGTGGAGGCCGGCACGGACGGGCTGATCGCGCTTTCGGGCGCAAGCGGTGGGCCGATCGATATGGCGGTGAAATCAGGCTCTCACGCCTTGGCCGAGGCGCGTCTGGAAGCATTGCATGAGCTCTTCGGCGATCGGCTCTATATCGAGTTGCAGCGGCACGGCAATTTCGACCGCCGGCATGAAAGCCGGATGATCGACCTCGCCTACAAGTTCGATGTGCCCTTGGTCGCGACCAACGAGGCTTTCTTTCCATCGCCGTCCGATTACGACGCGCATGACGCGCTGATGGCGGTCGCGCATAACGCCATGGTCTCCGACGACAGCCGGTTCCGCCTGACGCCGGATCACTATCTCAAGAGCCGGAAGGAGATGGCAGCACTTTTCGCCGACCTGCCTGAAGCGCTCGAAAACACGATCGAGATCGCGCGGCGCTGCTCGTTCATGCTGAAGACGCGCGGGCCGATCCTGCCGCGCTTCACCGGTGCTTCCGACGACCCGGAGGAGGCCGAACGCGCCGAATCGGGAGAGTTGCGCCGGCAGGCGGAGGAGGGCCTCGACAACCGCTTGCGCAAACTTGGCATGGCGCCCGGCTATACTGAGGAAGAATACCGCGAGCGGCTTGCGTTCGAACTCAGCGTCATCGAGCGCATGAAATTCCCGGGCTACTTCCTGATCGTTGCGGACTTCATCAAATGGGCCAAGCAGCACGACATTCCCGTCGGCCCGGGCCGTGGTTCGGGCGCGGGCTCGCTGGTTGCCTATGCGCTGACCATCACCGACGTCGATCCCATGCGGTTCTCCCTGCTGTTCGAGCGCTTCCTCAATCCTGAACGCGTGTCGATGCCCGACTTCGACATCGACTTCTGCCAGGACCGGCGCGAAGAGGTCATCCGCTACGTCCAGGCGAAGTATGGCCGCGAGCAGGTCGCCCAGATCATTACCTTCGGTTCGCTACAGGCGCGCGCCGCCCTTCGTGACGTCGGTCGCGTGCTCGAGATGCCCTATGGCCAGGTCGACAAGATCTGCAAGCTCGTGCCCAACAACCCGGCCAACCCAACCCCGCTGTCAAAGGCGATCGAGGAAGAGCCGCGTCTGCAGGAGGAAGCGGAGAAGGAGCCGGTCGTCGCCCGTCTGCTCGACATCGCGCAGAAGATCGAGGGCCTCTATCGCCATGCCTCGACCCACGCCGCCGGCATTGTTATCGGCGACCGGCCGCTGTCGAAGCTGGTGCCGATGTACCGCGATCCGCGCTCCGACATGCCGGTGACCCAGTTCAACATGAAATGGGTCGAGCAGGCCGGCCTCGTAAAGTTCGACTTCCTCGGCCTGAAGACTCTGACGGTGCTGAAGGTCGCAGTTGACTTCGTCAAATTGCGCGGCATCGAGGTTGATCTCGCCAGTATTCCGCTCGACGACGAAAAAACCTACGAGATGCTGTCGCGCGGCGAAACGGTTGGCGTGTTCCAGGTGGAAAGTGCCGGCATGCGCAAGGCGCTGATCGGCATGCGGCCAGACTGCATCGAGGACATCATCGCGCTGGTGGCGTTGTATCGCCCAGGCCCGATGGAGAACATTCCGGTCTACAACGCTCGCAAGCACGGCGAAGAAGAGATCGAATCGATCCATCCGAAGATCGATTATCTGCTCAAGGAAACGCAGGGCGTTATCGTCTACCAGGAACAGGTGATGCAGATCGCCCAGGTCCTGTCGGGCTATTCGCTCGGCGAAGCCGACCTTCTGCGTCGCGCCATGGGTAAGAAGATCAAGGAGGAGATGGACAAGCAGCGCGCCCGTTTCGTCGACGGTGCGGTCAAGAACGAGGTGTCGAAACCGCAGGCCGATCTGATCTTCGATCTCCTCGCCAAGTTCGCCAATTACGGCTTCAACAAGTCGCACGCCGCCGCCTACGCCATCGTCTCCTACCAGACCGCCTATATGAAGGCGCATTACCCGGTCGAGTTCCTGGCGGCGTCGATGACGCTCGACATGGCCAACACCGAAAAGGTCAACGATTTCCGTCAGGATGCAGGGCGTCTCGGCATCCAGGTGATCGCGCCCTCGGTTCAGTCCTCCTTCCGGCATTTTCAAACGGGGGAGAAGCGCATCTATTACTCACTGGCTGCCATCAAGGGCGTCGGCGAATCGGCTGTCGAGCACATCGTTGCCGTTCGCGGCGACCGCGAATTTGCGAGCCTTGAAGATTTCTGCCTGCGGATTGACCCGAAGCTGCTCAACCGGCGTGTGTTCGAGAGCCTGATCGCGGCCGGTGCCTTCGATTGCTTCGGCTATGATCGCGCTGAGCTCGTTGGCGGACTTGATCGTATCCTCGGCTTTGCCCAGCGCGCGCAGGAAAACAAGACAAGCGGACAGGGCGACATCTTCGGGGCCGGTGCTGCAACCGGACCGGAACGGATCTCGCTTCCCGCCTACACGCCGTGGCTTGCCTCGGAAAAGTTGCACCGGGAATTCCAGGTGCTGGGCTTCTATCTCTCCGCCCATCCGCTCGACACCTACAATCCGCTGCTCGCCAAGATGCGCGTCCAGACGTTTGGCGATTTCGCTGGCGCCGTGAAGAAGGGCGCAACGGCTGGCCGTCTCGCCGGCACCGTCACCTCCAAGCAGGAGCGCAAGACCCGGACCGGCAACAAGATGGGCATCATCGCCTTCTCGGATTCATCCGGCCAGTTCGAGGCCGTGCTGTTTTCAGAGATGTTGCACCAGTATCGCGACCTGCTCGAGCCCGGTAAGTCGCTTGTCATGACCGTGCAGGCGGAGGAGCGGCCGGAAGGTATCGGTCTTCGCATCCAGACGCTACGCTCGCTCGAGGAAGAATCGCTGCAGATGCAGAAGGCGCTGCGCGTCTATGTGCGCGATTCCGGACCGCTGAAGTCCATCGCCGCCCACTTGAACGCGAGAGGCGAGGGCCTTGTTTCCTTCATCGTCATCAAGGACAACGGCCAGCGCGAGATCGAGGTCGAACTCAGCGAGAAATTCCGGATCTCACCGGAGATCGCAGCGGCGCTTCGCTCGGCCCCGGGAGTGGTCGACGTCGAACTCGTCTGATCCGCTCCGCGATGCGGCTGCTCGACGTTGGGATGACCAAAGGAATCTCGATCTCGAGGATTCGCCGGCAGCGCTTTAAGTTCTTGTTTTTGCGCGTCGTTATCGCAAAATAGCGGCTCACTTTTGCGCGACCTGCCTTAGGGAAAGGCGCGCCGATCAGACGTGGCGGTCGCACCCGATACTGCGTGCATTAGCTCAGCCTCGTGGCGAAGCCCGCGTGATGGTGATGAAATCGGTTCCGTCACCGGTTTCAAGTCCGCTTTCCATGTCCGAAATCGACAGCGACGACCCGTCGGCAAGCAGGCCGCCGATGCGCTTGCGCACGTCGTCGGAGACCGTAAGGCGACCAAGTGTGCGCTGGGTGGCGTTGAAGGCGGATGAGTCAGCGTCGGTGCTGATGCCGAGCCGCTTTTTCGTCGCTGACGGCAGATGGTTTTCGAGCGAAACGCCGTACCACTTGCCTTCGGTCTTTTCGCCGTCAACCTCATGAAATTGCAGGAAATGCGTGCCAAGCGCCTGCTCCGGCCCGTCGATTGTCACGTCGCCTTCGAAGATCGGCTTGAAGCCCTGCCGCACCAGGATCATGCCATTGGTAGGAGCGTCGCGTCCAACCTTCTTGAAGATGGCATCCGTCAATTCCGGCGTCAGCTTCCCATCGACGGCCAACCCCTCGGCAGTCTGAAACGCATTGATGGCGGCGGTCGTGTCCGGGCCGATGTGGCCGTCTGCTGCTCCGGCGACATAGCCGAGTTGGTTCAGCGCCGACTGGACGTCGCGCCGGATATCGCGATCGCCACGGCGGGTGATCAGCATCCGGATTGGCTCGCGGCTTTCCTCGACGGCGGTTGGCGGAGTGCTCGCTATCTCCGTCATCGCCACTTCGACCGGTCCGTTCTCGGCCTGGCTGATCGCCGGGCGAAGCGGTACGTCCGACAGCGGCGCGGGGGTGTCGCCCGGTGCCGGTTGACGCTGGAAGAGCATGGCACTCGACACTTCGGTGGGGCTGACCTGATGGTCTGTTATCAGGACATGCATGCCGCGCGACGTCATCTTGAAGAGGCTGGCGGCAAACTTGCTCGGCAGGCGTACACAGCCGTGGGAGGCGGGATAGGCGGGTACGTGATTGGAGCCGTGCAGCGCGATACCGGACCAGGTGAGCCGCTGCATGAACGGCATCGGCGCATTCGAATAGATGTTGGATTTGTGCTGCCGCCGTTTTTCGAGGATCGAAAAGATGCCCGTCGGTGTCGAATGGCCAGCCTTGCCCGTGGAGACCGCAGATGTTGCGATCACCGCGTCACCATCATAGACGACGAGCGATTGTTGGTTCTTCGAGACGATGATCTGCAGCGGTGCGCTGCTGCCGGCAAGACCGGCGGCAGGCGAAAACAAGACGACGACGACGCTGGCCGTGAGAGCGAAACGCGATACCATACACTCATCCCAACACGTAAACTGGCCGACGAACTTAGACCGCAATCTTTAAAGAATTCGTCCTGACAAGACGCGGAAACGGCAAACCGCCGCCGATGACGCACGAAAGCATGCCGCGCAAAAGTGTGCAGCGGTTTTGCGATAAGGACATTGCGTGAAACAAGAACGTAAAGCGCCAAGCGAATCCTAGAGATCGCGATGCGCTTCAGTGATCGCGCTTGCGGCTGCCGAAAGTGTAGCCGGTTTCGACGCTTGCCTTGCCGAACTTGTCACGCAGCTTGTTGATGGCGTCTTCGGCGGCAGCGCGGCGGGTCGCTGCGGGGTCGACGAGATCGGGTGGATCGGCGAGATCGGGGCTCGAAAGATCGCTGACGCCGATGCCGATCAGCCGGTACTTCGTGCCGTCGATCTCCTTTTCGAGAAGTTGCAGCCCTGTGCGAAAGATGCGGTCTGCGAGCCGGGTCGGGCTGTCGAGGCGGCGATTGCGGGTCCTGGTCTTGAAGTCCGCGGTCTTCAGCTTCAACACGACCGTCTGGCCGGCCAGTTCGGATTTGCGCAACCGATGCGCGACCTGTTCACTCAGCCGGCGCAGATGCGTGACGAGATCATCCTGCCGGGCGAGATCGTCGTTGAACGTCGTTTCGGACGATACGCTCTTAGCTTCACCGTCGATCTCGACGGTTCTCTCGTCGAGGCCGCGCGACAGACGGTAGAGCCTCTGGCCCATGGTCCCGTATCGGCGCATGAGGTCGGCCTCTTCCATCATTTGCAACTGGCCGATCGTGCGGATACCATCGCGCTCCAGCGTGGCGGCAAACGCCTTGCCGACGCCCCAGATCAAAGTCACTGGCCGTTCTCTCAGGAATTCGAGCGCTTCGGCCTGGCCGATCACCGAGAAGCCGCGCGGCTTCTGCAGGTCGGAGGCAACCTTGGCGAGGAACTTGCAGTAGGAAAGCCCGACGGAGACGGTAATGCCGATCTCCTGTTCGACCCGGCGGGCAAAGCGCGCGAGCGTTCGGGCAGGGGGATCGTGGTGCAGCCTCTGCGTGCCGCTCAGTTCCAGGAAGGCCTCGTCGATGGAGAGCGGCTGCACTAGCGGCGTCAGTTCCTGCATCAGCATGCGAACCTCGCGGCCGACGCGAACGTATTTTTCCATGTCGGGCTTAATGACCACCGCCTGCGGACAGGCTTCCAGCGCCTTGAACATCGGCATGGCCGAGCGCACGCCATGGATTCGGGCGATGTAGCAGGCGGTCGAGACGACACCGCGTTTGCCGCCGCCGATAATGACCGGCTTGTCGGCAAGTTCCGGATTGTCCCGCTTCTCGACGGAGGCATAAAACGCGTCGCAATCGATATGGGCGAGTGTCAGGTCGTAAAGCTCGGTATGACGCAGGATGCGGGGACTGCCGCAGGCAAGGCAGCGTCGCGCCGTTGCGGTCTGTTCCCTGAGGCAATCACGGCAGAAGCCTGGAGTTTGAGAACCACTGTCGAGCATATCTGGAACAAATGTTGAACATTGCGACTTTACGCTCTACGCTGGCGAGTCTCAAGGGAGGCCGCGTTGGAAATTGCCTTGCATGTCAGGTTACCGACGCCAATTGGCGGGTCGGGTTTCGAGCGCTGTTCTGGGGGCTTGGCCCTGTCAGGCTGGCTGTCGCTACCGTCGGAAATGCGCGCGAATGGCAATGGCGGCATCAGCCCAATCGGCAGCAATGTGAACGCACGTATCCGGCGCAGGCGCGAGCGCGCGAAACTCGGCATTCGCCATCAGGTTGATCAGCAGGCAGGACGGCGCGTGCTCTTGCACGGATTGCAGGTTGCGGGCGATGTCGTCGATGAAAACAACGGGAAGTTCCCTTCCGCCATGCAGTCGCTCGACGATCGGCCCCTTTGGGTCCTCGGAGGCGAGCAAAGGGTAAGGAAGATCAAGACGATCGAGCAGGGCGCGGCGCGCGGCAGCATGGCGCGGCGGCATGGCTGTCAGGAAGATGATGTCTGCCTCGGTCGACAGGTCGCGCAGGGTTTCGACGGCGCCGAGCGCAGCGGTCTGCCAGCGATCCTGCGTGGCGTAGAAGGTGTCGAGCATGTCTTTGACCGCGTCGGCGCTCGCCGCCTGCTCCGTTGTGCGATGGACGATATTGCCGGTCAGCCGAAAAGACCGCGGCACGAGGACATGATCGCGGCTCTCGAGGAAAGCCCTAAACGGGCTCAGGAATTCGAGCACGACTTCGTCGATGTCGCTGACGACAAGCGGACGGTCGCCGAGGCGGATTTCATCTTCGAAGGCGGTATTGCTCACGGTCAGCTGTCCTGCAGGTCGGCGGCACCGGAGAGCTTCTCATGCGCGCGCACGATGTCCTGGGGGGCGGTGCCCGTAGCCTCACAGAAGGCGATCAATGTCGGCTCATGGTCCATGAGAAAGGCGACTAGCCCACCCATGAAGCCCGGCTCGCCGATCGCATTGCGCAAGGAGGATGGATCGGTCCCCGTCAGCGCCAGAAAACGTGACAAAAGGTCCGGCTCGCCGGCAAGCCAGGAAAGAATGTCGATGGCGATTTCGTCGGCGCTCTTCAATGTCTTGGCCTCCTACTGTTTTTACGCCCGGAATTACCTATTTTTCAACCAAATAGGTTTATCGTTGAACTCGAGGAAATGGGTCGAGTCGTTGGCTCTGCAACTTAGATGTCTTGATAAGACTTGCAAGAAGACGACTGGCAGCAAGGGATCGACATGCCCAAACAGGTAATGATTGTTGAGGATAACGAGCTGAACATGAAGCTCTTCCGAGACCTGATTGAGGCTTCCGGCTACGCGACGATCCAGACGCGCAACGGGATGGAGGCGCTCGAGCTGGCAAGGAAGTACCGTCCCGATCTGATTTTGATGGACATTCAGCTGCCGGAGGTCTCCGGGCTCGAAGTCACGAAGTGGCTGAAGGAAGATGACGAACTGCACGTCATCCCGGTCATTGCCGTGACCGCCTTCGCCATGAAGGGCGACGAGGAGCGTATCCGCCAGGGCGGCTGCGAAGCCTATGTTTCAAAACCGATTTCTGTGCCAAAGTTCATTGAGACGATCAAGACCTACCTTGGCGATGCCTGAACGGCGGGAAAATTGATATGACTGCGCGCATTCTTGTTGTCGACGACGTGCCTGCCAACGTTAAGCTGCTGGAAGCGCGGTTGCTTGCAGAGTATTTCGATGTGCTCACCGCCGGCGATGGTCATACGGCGCTGTCGCTCTGCGAGACGACGCCGGTCGACCTGGTGCTTCTCGACATCATGATGCCCGGCATCGACGGTTTCGAAGTCTGCGAGCGTCTGAAGGCCAATCCGCGTACCGCCCATATTCCCGTCGTCATGGTGACGGCACTCGACCAGCCTTCCGACCGGGTTCGCGGATTGAAGGCCGGTGCCGACGATTTTCTCACAAAGCCGGTCAACGATCTGCAACTGATGTCGCGGGTAAAAAGTCTCGTCCGCCTGAAGAACGTCAGTGACGAACTGCGGCTGCGGGCCCAGACGGCGCAGACCATCGGCCTGCAGGAGCTGGCGCGCCAGGATCGCCCGGACGAGCCGGGCAACATCCTCCTGGTCGATGGCCGCGGATCCTCTCAGGAGCGGCTGCAGCGTGCGCTAAAGCCGATTGCGGAGGTCTCCGTTATCTCCGATCCGCAGGCGGCGTTGTTCGAAGCCGCCGAGAACAATTTCGACCTCGTCATCGTCAATGCCAACTTCGATGACTACGACCCTCTGCGGTTGTGCTCGCAGTTGCGGTCTCTGGAACGTACGCGCTTCATCCCGATCCTTTTGATCACAGAGCAGGGCAATGACGAAATGATTGTGCGGGCGCTCGATCTGGGCATTACCGACTACATCATCCGGCCCGTCGATCCCAATGAACTCGTTGCCCGCTCGCTGACACAGATCAGGCGCAAGCATTGCAACGACATGCTGAGAAAGAGCGTACAGCAGACGATCGAGCTGGCGGTCACCGATGGCCTCACCGGTCTGCACAATCGCCGCTACCTCGACAATCATCTGAAGCTGCTGCTCGATCGTGCTGCAGCGCGTGGGCGCCCCCTGTCGATCTGCATGACCGACATCGACCGGTTCAAGCAGGTCAACGACACCTACGGTCATGATGTCGGTGACGAGGTGCTGCGCGAGTTTGCCGGCCGCATCCGCGCAACGGTGCGCGGCGCTGATCTCGCCTGCCGTTTCGGCGGCGAAGAGTTCGTTGTCGTGATGCCTGACACATCGCCGGAGATGGCCGCGGCAGTTGCCGAACGGCTACGGCATATCATCGAGAGCCAGCCGTTCTCGATACCGCATGCGGACGGCGCGCTGGTGATCACCGCTTCCATGGGCATTTCCGGTCTGAAGCCTGAAGGTGACACGACGGAAGCCCTCTTGAAGCGCGCAGATACGGCCCTCTATCAAGCGAAGAACGCAGGCCGCAACCGTGTGGTGGCAGCTGCTGCCTGACGGCCGGAAACGGCCGGCGGCATCACCCGCTGGCGGTATGACGAAATTCCGCATCCCTCTTGCGATATGCCTTTAAAGTTGTATTCTTCGCCGCGCCGATGCTACCAAGGCGGTTGGTGGCGGCGGCGGCCATGCATTTACATGTACCAGGACGATACGTAATTAACCATGCGCCGAGCAACACCGCTCCGCGCATTAAGAATTCGTTGATTTTTTTCTATTTTCAGGTGATGCTGATAAACGAGGGGGCATCGCTTCCATCAGTTTCGGTTACCCCATGATGCTCAGGTCCGCCGCATCTCCTGGGTCGTGGGGTCGGTCGGTTGGCTTTCGACACCTGCGGAATCCTCGTGCCGCGGTTGGAAGCCAGCCGACCCCCATTCAAAGCGCCGTTCCGTAAGGGGCGGCGCTTTTCGATTCGTGCTGGCTCGTTCCTGCCATTCGGGGGAGACGAAGGGGGAGGCCAGACGGCCACTTCAGGGTGCACCAACGGAAAGGGGCGCCAAACCGTGCGGTTGGCGCCCCTTGATCCTAAGAAACGTCAGATCTTACTTGATCTTGGTTTCCTTGAATTCGACGTGCTTCCGTGCGACCGGGTCATACTTGGTCTTGGTCATCTTGTCCGTCATCGTACGGCTGTTCTTGGTCGTGACGTAGAAGAAACCCGTGTCGGCTGTCGACAGCAGCTTGATCTTGATGGTGGTGGCTTTTGCCATGGTCGTCCTGCCTTTATGAAAATGAACGCCGTGGAAAACCGGGTGCGGGCCACGGGCAAGGTTGGCGCGAAACTACAAATCGCGGCTGAAAAGTCAAGGCCGTTTTGGATTCAAAACGATCCTTACAACCGAAAGCGCGACGTAAAGACCGAAAAACCCGGCAATCGCCCAGGCAAATCCGTTGTTGCCAGCCACATCCATCGACGCTCCAATGACCTGCGGCCCGGCAACGGTGCCGACCGCATAGGAGAAGACGAACGCTGCGTTGGCGGCGGCAAGGTCGGAGCCTTGCAGGCGCGAGCCGAGATGGCTGAGGCCGACCGTATAGAGGCCGGAGACGCAGCCACCCCAGAACAGTAGCACAACTGCCATCAGGAACCAGCTTTCCACCAGCATCGGCAGGCAGAGGGCGCCGATGAGACCGATGACGGTCATGGCGGACAGCAATGTACGCTTGTCCTTGATCTGGTCTGACAGCATGCCTAGCGGAATCTGGAAGATGAAATTGCCGACGCCCATTACGGTCAGCAGCAACGCTGCCTGCGATTCGGTAAACCCCGATCGTGTCCCGTAGACCGTAAAGAGCGACAACCCACCCGATTCGACCGCGCCGAAGATGAAGACGGCGGCCGTGGCCGTCGGCACCAGGAAGATGTAGCGCATGAAGTGACGGTCGGGCTTTTCGTCGATCACCGGGCTCTCGTCCCGTGCGATGAAGATCGGCACGGCGGCGAGCAGAATGACGCCGGCACCGACCACGAAAGGCAAGACACCCTCACTGCCGAGGATCGAGAAGAGCAGCGGCCCGCTCAGGAAGCCGAGCGATAGAACCGTGCCGTAGATGCCGAGCACGAAGCCCCGTTTCGCTGGTGGCGCGGTGGCGTTGATCCAGAACTCGGAGAGGATGAAGAGCACAGTAATGGCGCCATGGAAGACGACACGCAGCGGAAACCAGAGCCAGAAGTTCGTGATGTAGTAGAAGCCAAAAGCGCTGATTGCGGCGAGCAGGACGGCCCAGAGCATCGTCGGCGCCACACCGTGGCGATGCGCGAACTTGGTCGTGAAGGAAGCCGCAACCATGGAGGCCACGCCCGCCATCGCCGAATTGAGACCTATCAGCGTCGACGAGATGCCGCGCTTCTCCATGATGCTCGAAAGCAACGGCAGGCCGAGGCCGATTGCAATCCCGACCGCGCTGATGGCGGAGACTGCGGCGATCAGCGACGGCCAGTGAATTTCGTCAACCGGTGCTGGGCACCCGGGCGTCGGCTGTGACATGCGACTGTGGTCCTTAGAGAAGCGTGCGGATGAACCGCCCACGGCGCGTGAAATAGAAAGGCACGGAGCGCCCATAGGGGAGCGATGGGTCCGCTTCAAGGCCGCTGCGCAGATCCGAAAGGATGATGGCGGTTATATCCGGTATCCGGAGCGAGGGCAGGTCGTTGACATCGATCCACTGCAAATCCTGAAGCTCCCGGCTTTCCAGAACCCGCGATGGATCGACCTTGGCTTCGTCCGCGAAAATCGCGAAGAAGCGCGTATCGAACCGCCGCGAGTGTCCCGGAGGAGTAATGGCCCGAGCCATATAGCGCAAGTTTGCGAGATCTGGAAGAAAGGGTAGCGGCGCTTCCGCCTCGGCAAGGGGCGTGCCCAGGGGAACGCCCGCCTCCTCGTAGAGTTCACGCAGTGCCGCCAGGGCCAACGCCCTGGCGCGTGCATCGCTGACCGACTGGCCCTCGACGCATTTCAGCGCCTGCAGAACGGCGGGGTGGAGGTCGGTGGAGAAGGCAAGACGATGGTCCGTCGGGTCTCTGCGCCCGCCGGGAAAGACGTAGAGGTCTGGCATGAAGACATGCGCACTGCTGCGCCGGCCCATCAGCACGCGCACGCCGCCGCCGTCGCGGTCAAGCAGCATTATCGATGCCGCGTCACGCGGCCTTACGCGCCGCTCAGGGCTGGCGGGAGCCAAGGCGACGCTTTCGCGCCCTGACGTCATGCGGAGGGATCTCGCGCCGGCAGCACGTCTTCGGGCGCATCCTCCTGTCCGCCGAAGCCATGCATCCGCAGCGCCCATTGCAGGCCGATGACGGCGCCCTTGATCGGTTGCAGCAGTGCCAGCGAACTGATCAGCGTAATCGGTGTCCAGATGGCAAGGTGCTGCCACGAGTTCAGTGGCAGGATCATGTCGGTCATCATGTAGCCGGCGAGCACCAGATGGCCGACGATCGTGACGACGATATAGGGTGGAAAGTCGTCGGCGCGCTGGTGATCCATGCGCTCGCCGCAGGCGGCGCAGGCGTCGACGGCCTTGACGTAGCTGCGGAAGAGCTTGCCGCTGCCGCAGGCCGGGCAGGTGCCCAGAAAACCACGGCGCATGGAGCGGCCGACGGGACGTTCCTCAGTGGCATGACCTCCGAGGTGAAGCGTTTCCTTGTCCATTGCCGTCATCTGCATTCTCTCCTTGTCGAAGCCGCTTGCCGCGTGGCCTAGCGCTTTCCGCGCGGCGGCCGTGTTCCCGGCGTCTTGCGCGGGCCCGAGCGGTCACGGCGCCCCGACTTGTGGAAAGAGCGCGTGGCGGTCGGCATCTTACGCCCTTCGCTGATCATCTCGAAACGAAGCGCGCCGGCCAGCGGCACGGCTTCGACCAATTTGACCTGCACCTGATCGCCGAGACGGAAGCCGAGGCCGGTCTTTTCGCCGGAAAGGGCCTGATGGGCCTCATCATAGATGAAGTAGTCTCGTCCGAGCGTAGATATAGGCACGAACCCGTTGGCGCCATAGGCAGGCAGGGTGACAAAAAGTCCCGCCTTGGTGACACCGGCCACCCGGCCTTCGAATTCCTCGCCGATGCGTCCGTGCAGGTGATGGGCGATCAGGCGGTCGACGGTGTCTCGCTCGGCGGCCATGGCGCGGCGCTCGAAGGTGGAGATTTCCGCGGCGATATCGTCGAGAACGGCTTCTTCCTGCGGCGTCAGCCCACCTTCGCCAAGGCCGAGTGAGGCGACCAGCGCCCGATGCACGATCAGATCGGCGTAGCGCCGGATCGGTGAAGTGAAGTGTGCATATTTCAAGAGGTTCAGGCCGAAATGGCCGATATTCTCGGGGCTGTAGATCGCCTGGCTCTGGGAGCGCAGCACCATCTCGTTGACCATGGTTTCGAATGGCTTGCCTTCGGCCTTGGACAGGATGCCGTTGAAGTGGTTCGAGCGCATGTTGCCGCCCTTGACCAGCGCGATATCGAGCGTGGCGAGGAATTCGCGCAGGCTCTCCTGCTTGGCGAGCGACGGCTGGTCGTGCACCCGGTAGATCAGCACCTGGCGCTTCTGCTCAAGCGTCTCGGCGGCGGCCACGTTCGCCTGGATCATCATTTCTTCGATCAGCTTGTGCGCGTCGAGGCGTTCCGGCACGAAGACGCGATCGACGGTGCCGTCGGGCTTCAGGATGATCTTGCGCTCAGGCATGTTCAGCTCGAGCGGCTGGCGGCGGTCGCGACCGCGTGTCAGAATGCGGTATCCCTCCCAGAGCGGCTTCAGGATCGTCTCAAGGATCGGGCCGGTCTTGTCATCGGGGTTGCCGTCGATGGCGGCCTGTGCCTGCTGGTAGGAGAGCTTGGCAGCACTTCTCATCATGATGCGATGGAAGGTGTGGCCGGCCTTGCGGCCTTCCTTGGAAAAGCGCATGCGCACGGCAAGCGCCGGCCGGTCGACGCCTTCCTTGAGCGAGCAGAGGTCGTTGGAAATCCGCTCGGGCAGCATCGGCACCACACGATCGGGGAAGTAGACGGAGTTGCCACGCTTCAGCGCTTCGAGATCGAGCGCCGACTTTGGCCGGACATACCAGGAAACATCGGCAATCGCGACAGTCACGATCACGCCACCCGGATTGTCTTCCGACGGGTCAGGCTCGGCATACACAGCGTCGTCGTGGTCCTTCGCATCGGCCGGATCGATGGTGATCAGGGGCAGCGAGCGCCAGTCTTCGCGGTGCGCCATGGTGGCGGGGCCGGCGTCTGCTGCTTCCTGCAGGACACGCTCCGGAAAAACATGCGGTATGCCGTGGGCATAGATGGCAATCATCGAGATCGCCTTTTCCGAGGCGACCGAACCGACGACATTTTGAACCTGGGCGCGCGGCAGGCCGTAGCGGCCAAGGCGCGTCAGCTGGACCTCAATCAGATCGCCATCCTTGGCGTCGCCGACGAATTCAGGATCGACCAGGATTTCTTCGCCGCGCTTTTCGATAGGCATCAGCCGCCCACCGCCACCCGGCGTAGCCCGGAAGACCCCAAGGACGGCGTCCTTGCGCTTGTCGAGTACCTTGATGATACGTGCGGTATAGGCAGGGCCGCCGCGGTCCTTGGCCGGGAAGATCTTGGCGAGGACCCGGTCGCCTAGGCCGCCGACCGGCGTCTTGCCCTTGTCCTTGCCGACAGACGACTGCTTGATCAGCACCGCCGGTGCGACGCCATCATCATCAAGCCATTCGGCCGGGCGGCCGATGAGTTCGCCATCGACGTCGCGCATGGTGATATCGAGCACGGTTACCGGGGGAAGGGCGCCAGGGCGCACGAGCGACTTGCGCTTCTTTTCGACCAGTCCGTCTGCTTCGAGCGAACGCAGCAAGGCCTTGAGTTCGACGCGCGTGTCGCCCTTGAGGCCGAAGGCCTTGGCGATTTCACGCTTGGAGGCGCGGTCCGGGTTTTCGGCGATGAAGCGCATCAGCACGTCGCGTGGAGGAACCGCGCCGTGGATGATGGAGGTTTTCTCCGGTGCCGGCGCGGCCTTTGCCGCGCGGCCCTCTTTCCTGCCGGAGCCTTTTCCGGGTCTTTGGGTCGGGTCGCGCGGTATTCTGGTCAAGGTCAGTCCTTCTTGGCCTTCGCGGCCGTCTTTGGTTTTGTCTTGGCAGGCGCCTTGGCCTTGGTCGTCTTCTTGGCTGCGCCGTCAGTCGCCGCCTTGGAGGACTTCGTCGTCTTTGCCTTCGTCGCCTTGCCCTTGCCGGTACCGCTCTTGGCGGCGCGCTCGGTGATAAGTGCGAGAGCTTCCTCGACGGTCACCGACTGCGGATCCTTGCCCTGTGGCAAGGTCGCGTTGATCTTGCCCCAGTTGACATAGGGTCCATAGCGGCCGTCACGAACGGTGATGGCACCACCTTCTGCGTGCTCGCCAAGCTCTTTGAGAGCGACCGCGGCGGCGCGGCCTCGACCGCCTGTCTTGGATTGCTTGTCGGCAATCACCGAGACGGCGCGGTTCAGACCGATCGAAAACACGTCTTCGATCGATTCGACGTTTGCGTAGGTGCCGTCATGCAGCACGAAGGGTCCGTAGCGGCCAAGGCCGGACGAGATCATCTTGCCGGTCTCGGGGTGCGGGCCGATATCGCGCGGGAGCGAAAGCAGCGCGACGGCCTTCTCGTGGTCGATGGTGGAGGGCGTCCAGCCCTTGGGCAGGCTCGAGCGCTTGGCTTCCTTGCCGTCGCCGCGCTGGACATAGGGGCCAAACCGGCCGCTGCGCAGAGTGATTTCCTCGCCGGTGTGCGGATCCTTGCCGAGTGCCTGCGGTTCGTTCGACACCGAAGCCTCGGCGTCGCTGTTGCCGTCGGAGGAAAGCTGGCGGGTGAAGTTGCACTCTGGATAGTTCGAGCAGCCGACGAAGGCGCCGTACTTGCCGAGCTTCAGCGACAGTTTGCCTGTGCCGCAAACCTGGCAGATGCGCGGGTCGCTGCCGTCTTCGCGCTTGGGGAAGACAAGCGGTGCCAGTTCCTCGTTCAGCGCGTCGAGCACGTTGGTAACGCGCAGTTCCTTGGTTTCCTCGATCTGGGCGAAGAAATCCTTCCAGAAGTCGCGAAGAACGTCCTTCCAGTTGACCTCGCCGGCCGAAACCTGGTCGAGCTTCTCTTCGAGAGACGCGGTGAAGTCGTAGCCGACATAGCGAGTGAAGAAGCTTTCCAGAAACGCTGTGACGAGCCGTCCCTTGGCCTGGGGCACGAGCTTGCGCTTGTCATTGGTGATGTAGTCGCGATCGAGAAGCGTCGTCACCGTCGCCGCATAGGTGGACGGACGGCCGATGCCGAGTTCTTCCATCTTCTTGATCAGCGTTGCTTCCGAGTAGCGTGGCGGCGGCTCGGTGAAATGCTGCGAGGCATTGATCTTCTGCTTTGCCAGGCTTTCGCGGGCATTGATCTCCGGGAGGCGGCCGTCTTCGTCGCCGTCGTCGGTCTGTTCGCCGTCTTCCTTGGCATCGGTATAGGCTGCAATGAAGCCGTCGAAACGGATGACAGAGCCGGTTGCACGCAGGCCGGCCTTGTTGCCGGCGTTGTCAGCAGTGATCTCGGCGGTGGTGCGTTCGATCTCGGCGGATGCCATCTGGCTGGCGATGCCGCGCTTCCAGACCAGGTCATAAAGCTTCAGCATGTCGCCGTCGAGGAAGCGGCGAACCTGGTCCGGCGTCCGGTTGAAGTCGGTCGGGCGAATGGCCTCGTGCGCTTCCTGGGCGTTTTTCGCCTTGGTGGAATAGAAGCGGGGCTTTTCCGGCAGGTAGCGGTTGCCGAACTGGCTTCCGATCGCCTCACGGGCGGCTTCGATCGATTCCGGCGCCATCTGCACGCCGTCGGTACGCATATAGGTAATGAGACCGACAGTCTCGCCGCCGATATCAACGCCTTCATAGAGCTTCTGTGCCACCTGCATTGTGCGCGAGGCGGAGAAGCCGAGCTTCGAAGAGGCGGCCTGCTGCAGGGTCGATGTGGTGAACGGCGGCGAGGGGTTCCGCTTGACCGGCTTTGCCTCGATGCTGTCGACGACATAGGTCGCGCCGTCGAGCAGGGTCTTCAGCCGGTTGGCTTCTTCGCCGTTGCCGACCGCGCGCGGTGCCAGACGCTTTCCGTCTGCCGAAACGAGGCGTGCCTCGAACTCATCGCCGCGCGGCGTCTTCAGAAGCGCCGAGAGATTCCAGTATTCTTCGGAGATGAACCGTTCGATTTCCGATTCGCGATCGCAGACGAGTCGCAGCGTCACCGACTGGACGCGGCCCGCAGACCGCGCGCCGGGCAGCTTGCGCCACAGCACCGGTGACAGGTTGAAGCCGACGAGATAGTCGAGAGCGCGGCGTGCCAGATAGGCATCGACGAGCGGGATGTCGAGTTCGCGCGGATGGGCAATTGCGTCGAGCACGGCCTTCTTGGTAATGGCGTTGAAAGCCACCCGCTTGACCGGCTTGTCGCCGAGCACCTTCTTCTTGCGCAGAAGATCGAGCACATGCCAGGAAATCGCTTCACCTTCGCGATCCGGGTCGGTCGCAAGAATGAGGCCGTCCGATTCCTTCACGGCATCGGCAATATCCTTCATGCGTTTGGCTGACGCGGCGTCAACCTCCCAGGACATCTCAAAATCTTCGTCAGGACGGACCGAGCCGTCCTTGGCAGGCAGGTCCCGCACATGGCCGAACGATGCAAGAACCTTGTAGCCGGGGCCGAGGTACTTGTTGATCGTCTTTGCCTTCGAAGGCGATTCCACCACTACAACATTCATAGTCATTTTTCTGAGACAACCGGGTTTGGTCCTGCGTCAGCACTGTTCGCACCGAGCGTCGCCGAATATCGATGCCCCGAAATGGACAGGGATTCGAGCGCGGTCAAGGGGTTTCATTCAAAATAGCGCCCGGGCGGCGATATGCATCCACAGCGAGAGTGTGCAACTTCATCTCTCCTTGGTTGAGCCCGTCGCGTTTTCTTCGTATCTGCGAATGTACTTTCGTGTCGCCGGTCACCGACAGAATCGTGCGCAATCGAGAAGTTTTATTGCTCGATGCTGAGCGACACGAGCCCCGATGGATGGCGGTTGAGGCGTCCGGCGAGGTCAAGCTCGATCAGAGCGAGGTAGACTTCGGCCGCGGGCAGCCCGGTGTGGCGGATGACGTCGTCGATTTCGACAGGTGTCGGGCCCAGCGCATCGGTAATGGTCGCGCGGTCGCCGTCGCCGAGCCGCGGCGGCTGGACCGAAGGCATCTCATGCGCCGGCTCTCCGGCCCCTGCCGGGAAGGGCAGGGTGTGCTGGCTGAGAGGTGCAAGGCCATCGAGAACATCATCCGATGTGGTCGTGACGATCGCACCCTGTTTGAGAAGGTCGTTGGTGCCGTGGCAGCGCGGGTCGAGCGGCGATCCAGGAACGGCAAACACCAGGCGGCCGAAGTCGGCGGCATAGCGCGCGGTGATCAGCGAGCCCGAGCGGTTGGCGGCCTCGACGATCGCAACCCCAAGACTGATGCCGGCGATCAAGCGGTTGCGCCGCGGGAAGTCGCGGGCCCGCGGCTCCCAGCCGAACGGCATCTCGCTGACCGCCAGGCCCGAGCCCGCCATGATGTCGTGGAGCAGCCCGACATTCTCTGGCGGATACGGCCGGTCGATACCGCCGGCAAGCACGGCGATCGTTCCACTCTCAAGGCTCGCCCTATGCGCAGAGGTGTCGATGCCGCGTGCCAGCCCTGATGTGATCACGTAGCCGGCGCATCCGGCGTCACGCGCGATCATCGCTGCGAACTTGGCGCCGCTGGCCGAGGCGTTACGCGAGCCGACGACGCCGAGGGAAGGGCGCATCGCGGCGTTGAGGTCGCCTTTGACGGCGATAAGAGGTGGGGCGCCATCGATCTGGCGGAGGGCAAAGGGGTAGTTCGGTTCGCCTATGCCAATGAAGGTTGCGTTGAGCCGGTGGGCGATTTCGAGTTCGCGCTCTGCTTCGGCTGTTGTTGCGACACGGAATGTCCGCGCTCCGGCGCCGCGCCGCGAGAGTTCGGGCAGGGCATCAAGTGCCGCCTCGGCAGTGCCGAAATGATTGATGAGATCGCGGAAGGTTACGGGGCCGACATTGTCGCTGCGGATCAGCCGCAGCCAGGAAATTTTCTGTCGTTCGGTCAGTGCAACTCCAGTTCGCTTTGCACTGACGTCCAACATTATCCCTTGTCTCCGATCCTGCTCTCGGTGCCTGCAAGCAGCCGCTTGATGTTGGCGCGATGTTTTACCCAGGTGATCAGGGTCATGACCGCAAACAGCAGAGCGACTTTCTCGTGTCCTGTCAGATAGAGTACAACCGGAATGACCGCGGTTGCAACCAGGGCAGAGAGCGAGGAGTAGCGACTGATCTTGGCCATCGCCAGCCAGATCGCCGCAAACACGAGAACCACCCAAGGCACAAGGCCGAGCAGTACGCCGATATAGGTGGCGACGCCCTTGCCGCCCTTGAAGCCGAGCCAGACCGGGTAGAGGTGGCCTAGGAAGGCAGCAAGGCCTGCAGCGATGCCGGCTTCCACGCCCCAAAGCGACGCGATCGCGGCGGCGGCCGTGCCTTTCAAGGCGTCAAGTAGCAGGGTTGCAGCGGCAAGCTTCTTGTTGCCGGTGCGCAGAACGTTGGTCGCGCCGATGTTACCCGAGCCGATCTTGCGAACGTCACCAAGGCCGGCCATGCGCGTCAGGATCAGCCCGAAGGGGATCGAGCCGAGCAGGTAGCCGAAGGCGAGGCTCAGGGCTGTTGAGGGCAGCCCGAGCTGCCAGGAGAAAAGATCCACCGAAACCTCCCGCGCGACCGCTGTCGCCTATGCCGAATGCACAAGCTTGCCGGCAACATAGGTTTGCACAACCCGGCCGGTAAAGCGTGCATTTTCGAATGGCGTGTTCTTCGATCGCGAAACAATTGCTTCCTTGTAGAGGACCCACGGCTCTTCGAGATCAATGACCGTGATGTCGGCCTTGGCGCCCGGCTTCAGCGTGCCGGCATCCAACCCGAAGATCTTGGCTGGACGTGTCGACATCGCATCGATGAGCCGCATCAGCGAAACCTGGCCGCTGTTGTGCAGGCGCAGTGCTGCAGCCAGCATGGTCTCAAGGCCGATCGCGCCGTTTTCCGCATCGGAGAACGGCAGGCGCTTGGTGTCGACGTCCTGCGGATCATGCGAGGAAACGATGATGTCGATGGTACCGTTGGCAAGGGCGTCCACCATTGCGACGCGATCGTCCTCGCGGCGCAGGGGCGGCGAGAGCTTGAAGAACGTCCGGTACTCGCCGATGTCGTTCTCGTTGAGCGTCAGATGGTTGATCGAGATGCCGCAGCTGACGTTGGCGCCGCGGTTGCGGGCGGTCAGGACGGCTTCGGCCGATTCGGGAACCGAGATCTTGGCGGCGTGGTAGGCAGCCTTGGTGAGGCCGGCGATCCGCAGGTCGCGCTCGAGCGGGATGATTTCCGCCTCGCGCGGCACGCCGGCAAGGCCGAGCCAGCTTGCAAGCAGACCTTCGTTCATCACGCCGTTGCCGAGATACTTGTCGCGCGTTTCGAGCGCGATGACAGCGCCGAATTCGCGGGCATAGGTCATTGCCCGGCGCAGCATCAGCGTGTCGTGGATCGCACGGCGTCCGTTGGTGAAGCAGACCGCCCCTACCTCGCGCAGGAGGCCGAACTCCGTCATCTCTTCGCCGGCAAGGCCCTTGGTCATCGCTGCAGCCGGATAGACATTGACGATCGCCTTGTCGCGTGCCGTCTTCTGCATGAACTCGACCAGCGCGATGTCGTCGATCACAGGATCGGTATCGGGCATCGAGATGAAGGACGTGACGCCACCGACAGCCGCCGCACGCGAGGCCGATTCGATCGTTTCGCGGTGTTCGGCGCCTGGTTCGCCGACGAAGACGCGCGCGTCGACGAGGCCGGGGACGGCCGTCAGTCCATCGCAGTCCTTGACGAAGGCGCCATCAGGCGTGCCCTGGTTGTGGGCATCCTTGCCGGCGGCGAGGATGCGGCCGTCGTCGCCGACGATGATCGTGCCGGTTTCATCAAGGTTGCGGGACGGATCGACGATGCGAAGGTTTCTAAGAACGAGCGGTCTGGTCATACGCGCGGCCCCTGGTTCTGCGAAAGAAGAAGCGTTTCCATCACCGCCATGCGCACGGCGACACCCATTTCGACCTGCTGCTCGATGACGCTCTGCGGCCCGTCGGCGATTTCCGACGCGATTTCGACGCCCCGGTTCATGGGGCCAGGATGCATAACGAGCGCATCGTCCTTGGCGGCTTTCAGCTTTTCGGCATCGAGGCCGTAATAGTGGAAGTATTCGCGCACCGACGGCACGAAGGAGCCGGCCATGCGCTCGCGCTGCAGGCGCAGCATCATCACCACGTCGGCATCCTTCAGCCCTTCGGCCATCGAGTGGTAGACCTCGACGCCCATGTCGGCGATGCCCGACGGCAGCAGGGTCGCCGGGGCAACGACGCGCACCCGTGCGCCCATCTGGTTGAGAAGAAGGATGTTGGAACGGGCGACGCGCGAATGCAGCACGTCGCCGCAGATCGCCACGATGATGCGCGAGAGTTTGCCCTTGATGCGGCGGATCGTCAGTGCATCGAGCAGCGCCTGGGTCGGGTGTTCGTGCTGGCCGTCGCCGGCATTGACCACCGAGCAGGACACCTTCTGCGCCAGAAGGGCAGCGGCACCCGCAGACGAGTGGCGCACGACCAACACGTCGGGGTGCATGGCATTCAGCGTCATCGCCGTATCGATCAGCGTTTCGCCCTTCTTCACCGAGGAGTTGCCGACCGACATGTTCATCACGTCGGCGCCAAGCCGTTTGCCGGCAAGTTCGAAGGAGGATTGCGTCCTGGTCGAGGCTTCGAAGAAGAGATTGATCTGCGTCAGTCCACGAAGGGTGGACGTCTTCTTCTCTCTCTGACGGGAGATCTTGACGGCTTCATCGGCGCGATCGAGCAGGTAGGTGATATCCTGCTCCGTAAGACCTTTGATGCCGAGCAGGTGGCGATGCGGGAAAGTGGTCATGGGCCGCCCTTGCGCTCTGGAATATGGCTCGCTCTATAAGACGTGACCCCCGGCACGGCAAGCGGTGCGCAAGCCCTTCCGCAGAAAACTTGGGTGCGGCATCCTATCTTTCCCTGGCCCCGTTTCGTGGTCGGCAAACTTGCGCTAGAACCGGCCCATGAATCAGATGAACCGGACCGAACAGAAACTCGCCGAGCTGAACCAGCCCAAGCCCTGGTCCGGCATCAATGCCTATCGTTCCGATCCGCTGGTCGTGGACATCACCTCGGGCATGACGAAAGCGCTGCGCGACGAGTTCGATACGCTTGGGCGTTACGTGACGTCGCCTGAGGCGCAGGAACTGGCGCGCATGGCCAATGAAGGCGCGCCGAAGCTGAAGACGCACGGACCGCGCGGCGAGCGCCTCGACGTCGTCGAGTTCCATCCGGCCTGGCATGCCCTGATGCGGCGATCCATGACATCGGGCCTGCACGCATCAGCCTGGGAAAACCTGCCCGACGAGCGCAACCAGTCGCACAAGACCAGGGCGATCCGCTTCTACCTGACGGCGCAGTTGGAATGCGGCCATCTCTGCCCGCTGACGATGACGAGCGCATCGCTTGCCGCGATCACTGCGTCGCCGGCAGTCCAGAAGGAGTGGGCGCCTAAAATCCTGTCGCGCAAATACGATTCGTCGAACAAACCGTGGATGCAGAAATCCGCCGTCACCGTCGGCATGGGCATGACGGAAAAGCAGGGCGGCACCGACGTGCGCGCCAACACCTCGACCGCCGAGCGCGTGGGCGAGGGCATCTATCGCCTCAACGGCCACAAGTGGTTCATGTCGGCGCCGATGAGCGATGCCTTCGTCATGCTGGCCCAGACCCGTGACGGCCTCGGCTGCTTCCTCGTGCCGCGGCTGCTTGAAGACGGTGCCGCCAACGGCCTGCGCTTCCAGCGTCTGAAGGACAAGCTCGGCAACCGCTCCAACGCATCCGCCGAAGTCGAGTTTTCCGATACGTTCGGCTTCGTGCTCGGCGCGCCCGATGCGGGCATTCGCACCATTCTCGACATGGTGACGTTGACGCGTCTCGACTGCGCCCTGGCCTCCGCCGGCATCATGCGGGCCTCGCTCGCCGAAGCCGTCCACCATACGCGTGGCCGCAAGGTCTTCGGCAAGCCGCTCGTCAGCCAGCCGATGATGACCCGGGTTCTCGCCGACATGGCGCTCGACGTTGCTGCTGCCAGTGCCCTTTCGTTCCGCCTTGCGGATGCCTTCGACAAGGCTCACGCCAGTGCCGAAGAGGCGGCCTACGCCCGCATCATGACTCCGGTTGCGAAATACTGGTGCTGCAAGATCGCTCCCGCACTGATCTACGAGGCAATGGAATGCCTCGGCGGCAATGGCTACGTCGAAGAGCGGGCGCTGGCGCGGCATTATCGCGAGGCGCCCGTCAATGCTATTTGGGAAGGTTCCGGCAACGTCATGGCGCTGGATGTCCTGCGCGTGCTGCTGAAGCGCAAGGATCTCTTCGAACAACTGTTTGCGGTGCTGAGCCGCGACCTCGGGCCCGCCGGCCGCAAGACCATCGACGTGCTGCGTGCGGCGATGTCGCTCTGCGAGCGCGACGAAGGGGCAGCCCGCATGCTGGTCGAACAACTGGCTCTGGCTGCTGCAGCGGCAGAACTCTATCGCCTCGGTGCCGGCCGCATCGCCGATGCCTTCCTCGAATCGCGCCTTGCCGCCGGCTGGCGGTCGACCTACGGCATGCTCGATTCGCGCTTCGATTCGGCCTACATCCTCGACCTGCTTTACCCGGCTGCCACGTAAGCCGTCACGGAAAGCACCAGCGGTATCGTGAAGAAGGAGACGACGGTCTGGACCGTCGCCACCGCCGCATAGAGCTCGGCGTCGCCACCCATTTGCTTTGCCAGAAGATAGCCGTTCATCGCGGTCGGTACAGCCGCGCCGAGCGCAATGACGCAAAGCGCATCGCCGCGAATCCCGAGCAGGAAGCTGGCGCCGACCATGAACACCGGCATGACAATCAGCTTCAGGACGACGGCGAGCAACGCCGACCCGCTCGGCTTTAGAGCATCGGATACGCGCAATCCGGCGCCGACCATCACCAGCCCGAGGCTGAGCGAGGCGCTCGCGAGCATGTCGATGGTTGTCATCACCGGCCCATAAACCTTTATGCCGGCTAGGTTGAACAGTATCCCGAATACCGATGCGACGATTAACGGATTGGTGACGATCTTGGCAAAGAAACGCCGGAAATCCCGGTTGCCGCCCCCGAACCAAACCAGCACGCCGACGTTGTAAAGATTGATCGGGATGATCACGAGCGTCATCACCAGTGCCGTCAGCGTCAGCCCGATCGGCCCATAGAGTTTTTGTGCAATCGCCAGTGCCATGAAGCCGTTCCAGCGTGTGGCCGTCTGGAAGACCGAGGTGAAGGAGGCGCCCGAAACCTCTCTGTTGCGAAACAGCGGCCAGAGGAGAAGCACGAAGACCGACATCAGGCTGACACTGCCGATCGTGGCGATGGCCGTAGCGTCTGCCTTCAAGCCGGAAAAATCGGCCTGGGCCAGCGTGGAAAACAACAGAGAGGGGAAGAGAATGTAGTAGCCGAACTGTTCGAGGCCCAGCCAGAGGTTCTGGTCGACCAGCGTCGTGCGCTTCAGCCATGCGCCGAGCAGCACCAGAAGGAAGATGGGAAGGATGCTTTCAAAGACGATGAACATGACAGGCCCGTGCGGGAGAGGGCCCACCGTTACTGCATAAACCTTCGAACCGGAATCGATTTCGGATGAAATCGGTGCAGCACCTTCTCGGCCTTGCCGCCTGGGGCGTCTCCAGGGCGAGCCTGTGAAAATTAACCTTAACAAATGGTTTACGTTGCGCGATCGGGGCCGAGCGTGGACAGTGGCTGGGTAACGCAATGAAATCCGGAATGGAGCGGTTCGGTGCGAACTGGTCTTTTGATCATCATGATGATGTTTTTCGCCGGACTGGCGCTCGATATCGTGGTCCCTGCGGCGGTTCTGCTCGTCTTTGTATTGGCAGATCGCGCACTCTATCCATTGCTGTATCGGCGCCTATCGGAAAGGGGGGCCGCATGAAGTGGTTTCTGATCCTGTGGGCATGCCCTGTCATGCTTTTGGCCGGCTGGTACGGCCTTTCCTATTATGACATGAGCTTCGGCTTCTTCATGCTGACGCGCCAGACCCATGACCTGGTCTTCCAGATCTATGGCAACGTGCTTGGCATTCCCCCCGAAAGCATTCCGCCGCTCGTTGCGCGCGCCATCATTGTCGACAGCTTCATCGTTCTCGGCATCATTGCCTACCGCAAGCGCCGCGAGCTTGCAGCCTGGTACCGCCGCCGCTTCGGTGCCGCTCAGTCGGCCGAGGCGCCATCCCTTGCAAGCGACGCCAGCCTGTCCAGCGCGCCCTGAAGGATGAAGGATGCGGCAGCCGAGTCGATGCGCTCGGCCCGCTTCTTGCGGGATACGTCCATCTCGATCAGTACCCGCTCGGCCGCAACCGTCGACAGTCGCTCATCCCAGTAGACGAAGGGTAGGGGCGTCTTCTCGACCATGTTGCGCACAAAAGCGCGGGTCGCCTGGCACCTGGGGCCTTCGCTGCCGTCCATGTTGACCGGCAGGCCGATCACGAAGGCCGAAATCCGTTCCTTCTCGGCCACCGCCAGAAGCGTCACCGCATCGATGCCGAACTTCACCCGCTTGATCACCTCGCGCGGCGTCGCGATCCGGCGCCCAAGATCGGACACCGAGATGCCGATCGTCTTTGTGCCGAGATCGAGGCCGGCGATCGCCTGGTTGGGCTGAAGCTGGCTCGCCAGCTCTTCGATGGTCAGAATTGTCATTTGGTTTGCCGATTCGATCTTTGCAGGGGTTCGCTTCGTTCCATATAGCTGGATCAACACACAAATCATCTGGGAGAATGTCATGAAGATCAAATGGCTCGGCCACTCCGCCTTTCATATCGAAACGGCAACGTCGAAGATCCTGATCGATCCCTTCTTTACCGGCAATCCGGCATTCCTCGACAGCGAGCGCAAGGACGTGACCTCGGGGCTGACGCACATTTTGCTGACGCATGGTCACGGCGACCATGTCGGCGACACCGTCGCCATCGCCAAGGAAACGGGAGCGGTGGTCGTCGCCAATTTCGATCTCTGCATGTGGCTCGCTCGCCAGGGTGTCTCAGTGATGGAACCCGGAAACACCGGCGGCACGATCCATCTCGCCGGTTTTTCCGCGACTTTTGTCAATGCGCTGCATTCCTCGGCGCAGATTACCGAGGATGGCGTTTCCCATTCGCTCGGCAGTGCCAACGGCCTCGTCCTGCATTTCGAGGATGAGCCGACGCTCTATCATATGGGCGACACCGACATCTTCTCGGACATGGCGCTGATCGAGGAGCTGCACCAGCCCGAGATCGGCCTCGTTCCGATCGGCGACCGTTTCACCATGGGCGGTGCCGTCGCGGCGCTCGCCTGCCAGCGATATTTCAAGTTCTCGACGGCCATTCCCTGCCACTACGGATCCTTCCCGATCATCGATCAGACCCCGGAAAACTTCGTCGTCGGCATGGACAGCGCCTCGACCAAGGTCGCGACGCCGGCCGTCGGTGGCATCGTGACGGTCTGACGGCGAAGGCGCCAGCACTGCCACAGGCGCGCGATAGGGCGATTCCCCCGTTGCGCGCCTCGCCGCGCACCATTATAGCGGGGGAAAGTTCCAGAGACCGGAGACGACCATGTCCGTAGACCTTGCCACCGTGAAGCGCGTCGCGCGCCTCGCCCGCATCGCCGTCAGTGAAGATGAAGCCACGCGGATGGTGGGCGAAATCAATGGCATCCTTGGTTTCGTCGAGCAACTCTCGGAAGTGAATGTCGATGGCGTCGAGCCGATGACGTCGGTGACGCCGATGGAGATGAAGAAGCGGATGGACGTCGTGTCCGATGGCAGCAAGGCCGACGATATCGTCGCCAATGCTCCCAATACCGATCGCAACTTCTTCCTCGTGCCGAAGGTCGTCGAATAATCCGACCGTCCGCCGCCCCGACGTACCCGATTTGCGAAAGCCCGATTTCACCATGACCGAACTCACCAGCCTGACGATCGCCGAAGCCCGCACCAAGCTTGCCGGCAAGGAAATCACCGCCGTTGAACTGACCGACGCCTATATCGCGGCGATCGATAGCGCCAACGAAGCGATCAACGCCTATATCGCCGTCACGCCGGACAAGGCGCGCGAAATGGCCAAGGCTTCGGATGCGCGCATTGCCGCCGGCAAGGCTGGCGCGCTCGAAGGCATTCCGCTCGGGATCAAGGATCTCTTCGGTACCGAAGGTGTGCACACGCAGGCCTGCAGCCATATTCTCGATGGTTTCGCCCCGCGCTACGAATCGACCGTCACCCAGAACCTCTGGAACGATGGTGCCGTGATGCTCGGCAAGCTCAACATGGACGAGTTCGCCATGGGCTCCTCCAACGAGACCTCCTACTACGGTGCCGTGAAGAACCCCTGGCGCGCCAAGGGCTCCAACCTCGACCTGGTCCCGGGTGGCTCGTCCGGCGGTTCGGCCGCGGCCGTGGCGGCGCATCTGTGCGCCGGTGCCACGGCAACCGACACCGGTGGCTCCATCCGCCAGCCGGCTGCCTTTACCGGCACCGTCGGCATAAAGCCGACCTACGGCCGCTGCTCGCGTTGGGGCGTCGTCGCCTTCGCGTCGTCGCTGGACCAGGCCGGGCCGATCGCCCGCGACGTGCGCGACGCCGCGATCCTTCTGGAGTCGATGGCAAGCGTCGACGCCAAGGACACCACTTCCGTCGATCTGCCGGTGCCGAACTACGAAGCCTCGATCGGCCAGTCGATCAAGGGTATGAAGATCGGCATTCCCCGCGAATACCGCGTCGAGGGCATGCCGGAAGAGATCGAGTCGCTCTGGCAGCAGGGCATCGCCTGGCTGAAGGACGCCGGTGCCGAGATCGTCGACATCACGCTGCCGCACACCAAATACGCGCTGCCGGCCTATTACATCGTCGCCCCGGCCGAAGCATCATCGAACCTTGCCCGCTACGACGGCGTCCGCTACGGCCTGCGCGTCGACGGCAAGGATATCGTCGACATGTACGAAAAGACCCGTGCCGCCGGCTTCGGCCAGGAGGTCAAGCGCCGCATCATGATCGGCACCTACGTGCTTTCCGCCGGCTACTATGACGCCTACTACCTGCGCGCCCAGAAGGTTCGCACGCTGATCAAGCGCGACTTCGAACTGGCCTTCCATGCGGGCGTCGACGCGATCCTGACGCCTGCCACCCCGTCTTCGGCCTTTGGTATCGCCGACGAGGATCTTGCATCCGATCCGGTCAAGATGTACCTCAACGACATCTTCACGGTTACGGTCAACATGGCCGGCCTGCCGGGGATCGCCGTTCCCGGCGGCGTCGACCACAAGGGTCTGCCTCTTGGTCTGCAGCTGATCGGCAAGCCGTTCGAGGAAGAGACCCTCTTCAAGACCGCCCATGTCATCGAACAGGCGGCCGGTCGTTTCACGCCGACCAAATGGTGGTAACGCGCTGAGGACGCAGCACGGCAAGCGTGCTGCGTCGCAATCGCCGGGACTGGTCTCTCAGTCAGCGGCGTGGTTAAGTGACGCGGAGAAGGGAGCCGCGCCATGCCTTTGATCCGTCATGCACGTCAGGATGAGGTCGATGCCCTGACCGCGATTGGCCTGCGCGCCTGGGAAGGGGCGGTCAACGGCCTTGTCGATATCGCTTCGATGAGGCGTCTGGCGGAAAACGCCTTTGCGGACTTTCTCACCAAGAACTGGCTCTCCGTGTCGTTGATCGAGGTCGATGGCAGACCACGTGGCTGGGCTGCCCGTGAGAACTTCGACGAGATTATCTCCGACCTCTGGATCGATCCGGATGTCCAGGCGCAGGGCCTCGGCGGTCGTTTGCTCGCCGACATCGAGCTTCGCATTTCGAACGACGGCTTCGAGACGGCGAAAGCCAAGACACATGCCCAGAACGCTGGGGCCATCGGCTTTTTCCGAAAACACGGCTATGGGGTCAGCTGGCTGTCGACCGCCTATGCGCCGAAGCTCGACCGTGATGTCGAGTTCATTGGGCTGAGCAAGCAGTTTGTCGTTGCAGATCCCGTCCTCTACGGTCGCTAGCCGACAAAGCATGATATTTCGGAGCGGTTCCCTATTGCCGACAACTTGTCCGTGGACATTCACGTCTCGTTCATTCGACCCATGAAATATTAGGGGTATTGAAATTACGTGGCGGCGCAGGGGACGTTCGTTGCAGACATTCGAAAATGCCATCGAGCAATCGGCGTTTCCCAGATCATCGTTTCAACTGCTGTGGATAGTCGGACTTGGCCTGACGGTCTTTGCCGCCTGCATGCTCGGGATTTTCAGTCGCCCCTTCGGTATGCTCGCTTCGGTATGGCCAGCCAATGCGATCCTGCTTGGTCTGTTGGTCCGTCATCCATCGCTGGCTTCGCCGGCGGGCTGGTTGTCCGCGGCCATGGCCTATGTCCTTGCAGACCTGTTGACGGGCTCGAGCTTCGGTGCGGCAATTGCCCTGAATGCCGCCAACCTCCTCGGCGTCGTCGTCGGCTATATCCTGTTCATGCGTCTGCCCAAAGAGCATCGCCATCTACGCAGGCCCCTTGCCGTGCTCTACATGTTCTCGATCTCTGTCTTGGCGGGCGTTGGTGCATCGAGCCTCGGTTCGATCGCGGTGACGTACTATTTTGGCGAGCCAATCTCGCGCGCATTTGTCGGGTGGTTGACGACGGAACTGGTCAACTACGTGGTGATACTGCCGGTTTTCCTGGCGATGCCTCTGCCTGGCGATAGAGTTCAGGCGGCGCCGGTTGCGAAAGCGACGGCGGCTGCAGGCGTCAATCCATGGCCGATCATCTCGCTGGTCTTGTCCTGTGTCGCGGCTCTGCTCATTGGCGGGCCGGGCGCAGTGGCGTTTCCGGTGCCGTCCTTGCTCTGGTGCGCGCTGGACTACCGTCTGTTTGCGGTGGCCGTGCTGATGGCAATCGTCGGCATGCTGGCCCAGGTCGCTGTTGCCTCGGGCATTCTGCATCTTGGGGTCGATCGTCTTGCCGACGCAACGCTGACTTCGACGCGGCTCGGCATCACGCTTCTGGCGCTTGGACCTTTGACGGTGGCAAGCATCGATGCGGCGCGCCGAAACCTGATCGCCAGGCTCTCCCACGCGGTCGACTATGACTTCCTGACACAGTGTCTGGCCCGTGCAACGTTTATGGCGCGCTCATCGGCCCTGATCGAGGCAGAGCAGCGTAAAGGCCCGATTTTTGCGATGATGCTGGATATCGACCGTTTCAAGGCCATCAACGATACGCACGGCCATGCGGCAGGCGACCGTGTGTTGCAGGCCGTCGCATTGACGATGCGGCTCGCGCTCCGTTCCGACGATCTCATCGGCAGGCTTGGCGGCGAAGAGTTTGCTATCCTTCTCGTCCGGCAGACGCCAGCCGACGCTGCCCGCGTCGCAGAGCGGATCTTGACTTCAGTCCGTGCACTCAGCATCGATCTTGAAAACGGCGAGAAGCTCTTGGCAACGGCCAGCATCGGTATTGCTCAACTGTCGCCGGCAGGCTCTGGCCTCGAGGCGCTGCTGTCGCAGGCGGACAAGGCGCTCTATGCAGCCAAGTCGGACGGGCGCGACCGTATCCGCGCCTTCCCGAATGGCATCCCCGCAACGGGCGGGACGACAGGTCGCTAAGGCAGACGTTCATGATCGGCGACCTCTTTTCAAAGTCGCCGAAACTGCGAACGAGGATGCCGGGTGTGTCCGGCATCCTCGCGGTTTTCCCGATCAGCGATTGTTGAGTTCGGATCGCACCAGGCGCAGGCCCTGCTCGGTGATGCGATAAGGTTTGCCGGCCGATGACGAGATCGCCTTCTTGCGCTTCAGTTTGCGGAAGAGTTCGAGGTCGAAGCCCGGATAAACCCATCCGTCGCGCGTGAAGCATCTGATATCGATGATCGTCTTGTCGTCGCGGGTAATTTCGATACGACCGCCCTGGGCCAAATGATGGAGAATGCGCTGCTCAGCGCGTGAGATATCCATTTCTGAATGTTCCGGAATAGCGTTCGTTAGAACGCGAAAAAACGTTCCGCAAATCCTGGGAAAAGCGGGGCTACGTTTCCGGCCCGTGCGCGCAATCTTTGGGAGAAAGCGGGCAGGGGCCCTTACCGGGACTCAGACGATGAGAACATCAAAACTCCATTCGAACGATCGCTACTAAAAGAGACCGGCGGAGGCGTCAAGATATCCGCTCGCAAAGATTGCGCAGGCGGCCGCCGCAATCATCTGAAAAATGACGATCAGAATGAGTTGTGTTCGAAACGGCTCCTTGCGCGTCTTGTGCCTGAAGACATGGCGACCGGCCATTGCGCCGATACTGCCGCCAAAAAAAGCCGTTTCCAGCAATGTCCGCTCGCGGATGCGGCGCCAGCCTGATCGTGCTGCCTGCTTGTCATACCAGAACTGGCAGAAGCTCGTGACGTTGATCACCACAAGGAAACACAGGAGGCTGGTAGCGGCGAGCGGCATATCCGCCTTATGCCACACGGAGCGCTAAGCCTCGGTTAAACCGTGCGCCACGCCATCGCGGAGCGGCTGATCGCGCCTAACAACTTGCGCCATTGCAGCAATTGCTCTACCGAGAAACCAAGAATTCAGGCTTCAAAGAAGAGCATGATATGAGCATTGTCGACGTCCGCACCCCCGATCCAAAACGCTTCATCCCTGGCGCCACCGGCGACTGGGAAGTCATCATCGGCATGGAGGTCCATGCCCAGGTGCTTTCCAATTCGAAGCTCTTTTCGGGTGCCTCGACTGAATTCGGCAAGCCCGCTAACGCCAACGTTTCGCTGGTCGACGCGGCCATGCCCGGCATGCTGCCCGTCATCAACGAGGAATGCGTAAAGCAGGCGGTTCGCACCGGCCTCGGCCTCAAGGCCGTGATCAACAACCGTTCGATCTTCGACCGCAAGAACTACTTCTACCCCGACCTGCCGCAGGGCTATCAGATCTCGCAGTTCAAGGATCCGATCGTTGGCGAGGGCCAGATCATCATTTCCGTCGGGCCGGACCGCCAGGGCCAGTTCGAAGACGTCGAGATCGGCATCGAGCGCCTGCACCTCGAGCAGGATGCGGGCAAGTCGATGCACGACCAGCATCCGTCCATGTCCTATGTCGACCTCAACCGCTCCGGCGTCGCGTTGATGGAAATCGTCTCCAAGCCGGACATGCGCTCGTCCGACGAAGCCAAGGCCTATATGACCAAGCTGCGTTCGATCGTGCGCTATCTTGGCACCTGCGACGGCAACATGGACGAAGGCTCGATGCGCGCCGACGTCAACGTTTCGGTCCGTCGCCCCGGCGAGGGCTTCGGCACGCGTTGCGAAATCAAGAACGTCAACTCCATCCGCTTTATCGGCCAGGCGATCGAATACGAAGCACGCCGCCAGATCGGTATTCTGGAAGACGGTGGTTCCATCGACCAGGAAACCCGACTGTTCGACCCGAACAAGGGTGAGACGCGCTCGATGCGTTCCAAGGAAGATGCGCACGACTATCGCTACTTCCCGGATCCCGACCTGCTGCCGCTTGAGTTCGACCAGGCCTTTGTCGATGCGCTGAAGGCCGACCTGCCGGAATTGCCCGACGACAAGAAGGAACGCTTTGTCAGCGCCATGGGTCTGTCGATCTACGATGCCTCCGTGCTCGTATCCGAAAAGTCGATTGCCGACTATTTCGAGGCCGTGGCCGAAGGCCGTGACGGCAAGATCGCCGCAAACTGGGTCATCAACGACCTGCTCGGCGCCTTGAACAAAGCCGGCAAAGCCATTGAAGAGACTCCGGTTTCCCCCGCCCAGCTTGGCGGCATCATCGATCTCATCAAGGCGGAGACGATCTCCGGCAAGATCGCCAAGGATCTCTTCGAGATCGTCTGGAACGAAGGTGGAAATCCCGCTGAGATTGTCGAAGCACGCGGCATGAAGCAGGTGACGGACACCGGCGCCATCGAGAAGGCGGTCGACGAGATCATCGCTGCCAACCCGGATCAGGTCGCCAAGGTGCAGGCAAAGCCGTCGCTGGCCGGCTGGTTCGTCGGCCAGGTGATGAAGTCGACCGGTGGCAAGGCCAACCCCCAGGCCGTCCAGGCTCTGGTCAAGGCCAAGCTCGGCATCGAGGAATAAGCCATGTTCTTCGTCCGCACGGCGAGCGAGCGCGATCTGGAGAAGGTTCGCGCGCTGCTCGTCGAGACGTGGCACGCGACCTATGACACGTTCTACGGTGTCGAGAAGGTCAACGAACTGACAGGGCGCTGGCATTCGCTGCCGGCGCTGAAGGCTCGGCTGGAGCGCAAGGACGCGGAATTCCTCGTCGCCGACGACGGTCGCAGTATCGGCGGCATGGGGTATGCGTCCATGTCCGATACGCAGACCAAGACCGCGGTGCTCCACCAGCTTTACGTTCTGCCGAAACTCCAGGGGCAGGGCATCGGACGCGATATTTTCGCCGAACTCGAAACCTGCTTCCCGGATGCCGAACGCATGCGGGTCGAAGTCGAGCCTCAGAACCTTCATGCTCTGGCATTCTATCGAGCCCATGGCTTTAGCGAAGTCGGTCAAGTCAGCAATTGCGGTGACGAGCAGTCGGGGATTCCGGCGCTCATTCTCGAGAAACCGCTCGCCTGACGATGGCCTGCTCCCGATGCGGGCGCTTGTGAGCGGCGCGTTGTCATGATTGTGGAAATAATTGCGAACGGCGTTGGCTGTGACGAGGCTGTCTCCTTGTGACGGTTGGCGCCGATTGCCAAGCCCCGGGAGGCCACATGGACTCGACAACAGACTTCGATATCCGCAGGGCCGAGTTGACAGATCTTCCACACGTCATCGCGCTCTTTGCCGCCGACCCGGTCGGCGGACATGGCGACACGACCGAACCGGAGGCGTTCGACGAGTATCTTGCCGCGTTCGCACGCATCGAAGCCTCTCCGCTTCAATCCCTGTATGTTGCTCGCCTTGGCGATCAAGTCGTCGGCACTTTCCAGACAACATTGCTGACATCGCTTCCGGGGCCCGGGAAGCCAAGGCTGTTGGTCGAGGCCGTGCAGACGCGGCAAGACATGCGCGGCCGCGGCATCGGTGAGCGCATGATGCGCCATGCGATCGACCGTGCGCGTGAGGCGGGAGCAGCAAAGGTGCAACTCGCCTCGAATGCGACGCGGGCGGCGGCCCATCGCTTCTATGAGCGTCTCGGTTTCGTGCGCAGCCATTTCGGTTTCCATATGCCGTTGAAATGACCGGGCTTGCCTCGGAAACACTGGACAAGGTTGGAGTGGCGGGGCATAAGCGGGGACATAGTTTTGGTATCCGGCCGCCTTCCCAACGGTCGGTTGAGGACGGCATCCATGAAGCTCCTGCTGCAGATTTTCACCTGGTGGAACCAACAGACGATCGGAACGCGGTTTCATACCTGGCGTAACGGTCAACGTGTCGGCGAAGACGAGCTCGGCAACGTCTATTATCAGGGCGGCAAGGACTCAGAAGGCCGCACGCGTCGTTGGGTGATCTACAGCGGTTATGCCGACGCTTCGGCGATTCCATCTGGCTGGCACGGCTGGATGCACCACCGCACCGATGTTTCGCCGGCTGACGAAAAATACGTCGCCCGCGAGTGGCAGAAGCCGCACCGCCCGAACCCGACCGGCACGGCTGAAGCCTACCGGCCGCAGGGTTCGATCGCCGGCACCGGCGCACGTCCGCGTGTGACAGGCGACTACGACGCCTGGACTCCGGGTTCCTGACACACTTGTCGTCGGACAAGGCGCGCCGCTCCGCGAATTGGTCCAATGACCACGGGGCGGCCACATTTCATGTTTAGCGCCTGATATCCATCAACGGTGAATGCAAGGCGCGCGGGAGACAGGCGGGAATGGCGGGTTCTTATCTGCGGAAGACAATCGGTCAGATGTCGAGCCGGCTCTGTGTTGCTGCGCTTGCCGCGCTGCCGATGCTGTCCTCGACCGGCACCGCCGAGGCCGCGCGGATCAACAACGCCGTCGCCGTGTTTTCCGGCATCGACAAGATTACCGGCCGTATCACCACCTTCGACGTCTATATCGGCGAAACCGTCCAGTTCGGCGCCCTGCAGGTGACGCCGCGCGTCTGCTACAACAGGGACGACACGGAAGCGCAGAAGATCACGACTTTTGTAGAGGTCGACGAGATCACGCTCGACCGCAAGATCAGGCGGATCTTTACCGGCTGGATGTTTGCCGACAGCCCCGGCCTCAATGCCGTCGAGCACCCGGTCTATGACGTCTGGCTACAGTCCTGCAAGGCGACGTCGGACCTGCCACCGCCGGATACCGCCTCGAAGAAGTAAGGCGGCTTCGACCGCAAGGCCCGGAAGGGCCGCAGTATGTTGCAGCATCTGCGTCCGTCTTTGAGGCGTCAACATGTTTCGCGGACGCGCTAGCCTTCCGCGATAAATTCAGAAAAACAAAGAGATAGAACGTCAGCGTGACTCTGTTTGAGAACGCAAGATGTGATATCCAATGCGTGTCGCACGGCGATCCAAATGACCTGTGGTCGGAAGACGGCGTCCTCGAGATGCAGGTTTATCGGCTGTCGCGAATGGCAGTGATGCGCTCAAAAAGTTAGATCGGGTGAGTTCATCGCGTTGGCGAGCATGATTTCGTACTCGGCCTTCGGCACGTCGATTGCGCCGAACGATTTCAGATGCTCCGTCGTGAACTGGGTATCGAGCAGCTCAAAGCCCCTGGAACGCAGGCGTTCCACCAGATGCACAAGGCAGATCTTGGAGGCGTTGGTGCGTCTGGAGAACATGCTTTCGCCGAAGAACGCCGAACCAAGCGTAACGCCGTAGAGCCCGCCGACCAGCATGCCGTCCTCCCAGGCTTCGACGCTGTGAGCGTAGCCCATGGAGTGAAGCGTGGCGTAGAGAGCGCGGATCTTGCTGTTGATCCAGGTCGTCGGCCGATCGGGTGCCGGCGCGGCGCAACCTTCCATGACGGCCTCGAAGGCAGTGTTGAAGCGAATGTCGAAGTGGGTCTTGCGTATCGTCTTTAAGAGGCTGCGCGAGACGTGAAAGCCTTCCAGCGGGATGACGCCGCGGATTTCCGGCTCGACCCAGAAAAGCTCCGGGTCGTCTGCCGAATCGGCCATCGGAAACAGGCCTATGGAATAGGCGCGCAGCAGCATGTCCGGTGTTACGTCGGGTTGCTTGCTGCGCGTCCCTTTCAATGCACAGTCCTATTCGGACGTCGTGGCCAGATGATGCTCCAGCCAATGGATGTCGTAATCGCCGTTCGCGATATCCTGATTGTTGATCAGGTCCTGGAACAGCGGCAGCGTCGTCTTGATGCCATCGATGACAAACTCATCCAGCACGCGACGAAGGCGCATCATGCATTCGACGCGCGTACGGCCATGGACGATGAGCTTGCCGATCAGGCTGTCGTAGTAGGGCGGGATACGGTAGCCCTGATAGGCGCCCGAATCGACGCGAACGCCGAGGCCGCCCGGTGCGTGGAAATGCGTGATCGTGCCCGGTGAGGGGACGAAGGTACGCGGATCCTCGGCATTGATGCGGCACTCGATCGCGTGGCCGGAAAACACGATGTCTTCCTGCTTGACCGAAAGTCCGCCACCCGATGCGACGCGGATCTGTTCGTGCACCAGGTCGATACCGGTGATCGCCTCGGTGATCGGATGCTCAACCTGGAGGCGGGTGTTCATCTCGATGAAATAGAACTCGCCGTTCTCATAGAGGAACTCGATCGTGCCGGCGCCGCGGTACTTCAGCTTCCGCATGGCATCGGCGCAGACTTCGCCGATCTTCATACGCTGTTCGACGTTGAGGGCCGGGGAGTTCGCCTCTTCCCAGACCTTCTGGTGGCGCCGCTGCAACGAGCAGTCGCGCTCGCCGAGATGGATCGCATTGCCTTCACCGTCACCGACGATCTGGATTTCGATGTGGCGCGGCTTGCCGAGGTACTTTTCCATGTAGACGGCATCATTGCCGAAGGCGGCAAGCGCCTCGGAGCGAGCTGTCGACACGGCTTCTTCGAGTTCAGCCTCGGTCTTTGCAACCTTCATGCCGCGGCCGCCGCCGCCGGCGGTCGCCTTGATCAGAACCGGGAAGCCGATCTTGCGCGCGACTTCGAGCGCATTTTCCGGCCTCACTTCGCCATCGGAGCCCGGAACCACGGGGATGCCGAGTTCCTGCGCCGTCTTCTTGGCGGTGATCTTGTCGCCCATGATGCGGATATGTTCCGCGGTCGGTCCGATGAAGGTGATGTCGTGCGCTTCGAGGATTTCGGCGAACTTGGCGTTTTCCGACAGGAAGCCGTAGCCCGGGTGCACGGCATCAGCGCCGGTGATTTCGCAGGCCGCGACGATCTGGTGAATGTTCAGATAGCTATCGCGCGACGGCGGAGGACCGATGCAGACGCTTTCGTCGGCGAGACGCACGTGCATGGCGTCGCTGTCGGCCGTGGAATGGACGGCCACCGTCGCGATGCCGAGTTCCTTACAGGCGCGCAGCACGCGAAGGGCGATTTCGCCGCGATTGGCAATGAGAATTTTCGAGATCATCGCAGCGCCGCCTTATTCGATTACGATCAGCGGCTCGCCATACTCGACGGGGGCTGCGTCCTGGACGAAGATTTCGGTCACCTTGCCCGAACGCGGGGCAGGGATCTGGTTCATGGTCTTCATCGCTTCGATGATCAGGACCGTCTGGCCTTCCTTGACCACGGTGCCGACCTCGATGAACGGGCGGGCGCCCGGAGCCGGCGCCAGGTACGCCGTGCCAACCATCGGAGCCGTAACCGCATTCTTGGAGGTGCGGCTGGTTTCGGCCGGAGCAGCAACAGCGGCCGGCTGCGCGGCGTGAGCCGCCGGCTGGGCCTGGTAGGCAGGCATCGAGACGGCGACCGGGGTGCCGGCGCGCGATACGCGGATGCGAAGGTCTTCCTGCTCCACTTCGATCTCTGTGAGGTCCGTGTCGTTCAGGATATTGGCGAGATCGCGGATCAGCGCCTGGTCGATACCGGGTTTCTTGTCAGCCATGGGATATGAGCCTCGTGTTCTTTTTATTTCGACGTTTCTGTCAGGTTCTTTAGCGCATGCAGCGCCAGAATGTAACTCTGCGCTCCGAAACCGCAGATGACGCCTTTGACCGCAGGCGCGATCATCGACTTGTGGCGGAATTCTTCACGCGCGTGGATGTTGGAAAGATGCAGTTCGACCACCGGGATACCGATCGCACGGATGGCATCGTGCAGCGCGATCGACGTATGGCCGTAGGCGGCCGGATTGATCGCGACGCCTGCCGCCTTTTCGCCGGCCTCATGCAGCCAGTCGACCAGCGTGCCTTCATGGTTGGATTGCCGAAACTCGACCTCCAGCCCCAACGTCTTGCCTTCCGTGGTGCACATCGCCTCGATGTCGGCGAGTGTCTGGCCGCCATAGATCCCCGGTTCGCGCTTGCCGAGCGCATTCAGGTTGGGGCCGTTCAGCACGAAAATTTTGGTGGGCATGCGGGATTCCGGTCCGGTGATGGTGGGTTACCTATAGACTGATGGTCCCGCGAGGAAAAGCCCTTTGGGTCCTCGCGAGATTTGTCCACAGTTGGGACGGGGCGTGCAAGGCGCTTGGTCAGCAGGCGGTCTTGCCGCAGCTGCGCATGTTGGCAACCTTGGTACTGATTTCCTCGGCGCCGACGGCACCGAAGACCGCCTCGTTGCCGATGACGTAGGACGGCGTGCCAGTGATGCCAAGATCGTTGGCAAGGGTGTAGGCCTCGCGCACGGCCGCGTCATGCGGTTCCTTTTCCATCTTGGCCCGCAGCTGCTTTTCGGTGACGCCGAGCTTGCCGGCAACGGCAATCGCCGTTTCCTCGGTTGCGCGGTCTTCGCTGCCGAGCAGGGTGCGGTGGAACTCGCCGTACTTCTCGGGCGCAACCAGACGGAACGCGGCGCTAACCTTGTGTGCCGCCAGTGAATCCGGGCCGAGGATCGGCAATTCCTTCAGCACGAAGCGCACGTTCTTGTCCTTGGCGAGGATGTCTTCCATGTCGGTCAGCGCGCGTTTGCAGTAGCCGCAGTTGTAGTCGTAGAACTCGACGACCGTGACGTCTCCATCAGGGTTGCCAAGCACCATGTCGTACTGCGAGTTGAAGATCGCCTTCTTGTTTTGGGAGATCGCGCCTTCGGCCACTTCCTGCTGCTTTGCACGCTGTTTGGTCGCCAGCGCCTCCTGGACCTCCAGCATGATCTCTGGATTGGCAAGCAGGTATTCCTTGATGAAGGCGCCAAACTCATCCTTCTGTTTCTGGTCGAGCGCGAGCGCGTTTTGCGGCAAGCTGACCCCTGCCATGAGCGCGGCAAGCGCTCCGGCGGCAATCATTTTCGTGCTGAAATTCATTTTTACCTCGTTGTCTCTGCCTGCCCTGTCTGTCGTCCATGTCGCGATACGGCGTCAATGCGCGCTTGCAAAAGACAACAGGAATCTCCAGCACCGCAACACGCGGGCAGCATAGGGTGGGCCCCGCTGAAACGAAACGGCAAAATCGGCGGAAATACGGCGCTCGCGGACTTGTGAAGCTTTTGGCGATCGGGCAAAGGGGCCAATGGAAGATCAGCGCCGGATGATACGCGTCGCTTGTGGAGGATATTGCCTTGGTAGAATTGTCGAACCGCAGCGCCGTCGAACCCTTTCATGCCATGGACGTGCTGGCGGAGGCGACGCGCCGCCGCGACGCCGGGCACCCGGTGATTTCGATGGCCGTCGGTCAACCCGCGCACCCTGCGCCAAAGGCAGCCCTGGACGCAGCGCGCAAGGCGCTCCAGCATGGGCGGCTCGGCTACACTGACGCGCTTGGCACGTTGTCGCTAAGAACCGCAATCGCTCAATACTATCAAAAGCGCCACGGTATCGCGCTGGAGCCGCAGCGCATCGCCGTGACCACCGGGTCGTCAGCCGGGTTCAATCTTGCCTTCCTCGCCCTCTTCGATCCCGGCGATTGCGTGGCGATCGCGCGGCCGGGCTATCCCGCCTACCGCAATATTCTCGCGGCGCTCGGGCTGACGGTCGTGGAGGTGGAAGCCAACGCCGAGAGCGGCTTCACGCTGACACCGGAAAATCTGGCGCGTGCTGCGGCCAAGATTGGGCGACCGCTGAAGGGCGTTCTTTTGGCAAGCCCGGCCAACCCGACGGGAACGGTGACGGGCAGGGCCGGTCTCAAGGCGCTCGCCGACTATTGCCGCGCTGAGAACATCGCGTTCATCTCCGACGAGATCTATCACGGCCTGACATTTGCCGGCGAAGAGGCAAGCGCACTGGAGGTGACCGACGACGTCTTCGTCATCAACTCATTCTCCAAATATTATTGCATGACCGGCTGGCGGATCGGCTGGATGGTGCTGCCGGAAAAGCAGGTTCGCGGCTTCGAGCGCATCGCCCAGAGCCTCTACATCTCGCCACCGGAATTGTCGCAGATTGCGGCTGAGGCGGCGCTCGGTGCCCAGGCGGAGCTCGACGGCTACAAGGCGGCCTACGCGGCCAATCGCGAAATGCTGCTGAAGCGGCTGCCGGAAATCGGTTTCACCATTGCGTCGCCGATGGATGGCGCTTTCTACGCCTATGCGGATGTCAGCCGTTTCACCAATGACAGCATGGCGTTTGCCCGCCGGATGCTGGCGGAAATCAACGTGGCGGCGACGCCCGGCTTCGATTTCGATCCGCTCGAAGGCCACCGTACGATGCGGTTCTCCTATGCCGGATCGACCGGCGACATGGCCGAGGCAATGGACCGGATCGCTCGCTGGATTGCGTGATCCTCTGTAGTTTCAATAACTTGTAGTCTTTGCTGGACTCTCATCAAGAGGCCTTTGATTCAAACTCTCAGCTGAATGGGTGACGTGCGGTCACCAAGCCGAAACGAAAAAAGCCCGGACCAAGCAAGGTCCGGGCTTTTCTGTTTTTCCGAGGTTCAGGCGTGGCTTAGAAGAAGCCGCGGCGCTGCCACCATCCGCCCTTTTTGGGCTTGGACTGGTCTTCTTCGGGACCTTCGTTCTTGTTCGTGACCGTCGAGGTCAGCACCGGCTCCGATGCAATCGTCGAAAGGTCGCGGTTCGCCCGAGCGGGCTTGCCTTCTTCGAGGTCGGCGGCAGCCTCCTCGATTGCGGCCGGCACTGGCTCAGCCGCTTCCGGCTGGGCTTCGACCGCGCTCTGTGCTGCCTCGTCGGGGCTGACAACAGGCTCCTCGGCCTTGACGGCCTTCTTGCGTGTCCGCTTCGGCTTGGCGGCCTTCTCGACGACCGGTTCTACCACTTCCGCGATGATCTCGGCTTCAGCAACAACGGCGACCGCTTCAACCTCGGCTTCTGCCGCTGCTTCGACGTCGCTTGGTTCGCCGGCTTCATTGTCGGCGGACGCAACAGCCTGGTCTTCGCCTTCGCCTTCGACTTCACCTTCGCCCAGTTCCGGACGGTTGCGGCGGCCACCGCGCTTGCCGCGACGACGGCGCTTGCGCTTCTGTTCGCCGTCGGCGGTCAGCGCATCCGTATCGTTTTCGTCTTCGTCGCCATCGGCTTCAGTGGCGTCATCGGCATCATCCGCAGCATCGGTGTCCTGTGCGGTAGCACCGTCGGCCTGCTGGCTACCCTTGCCACGACGACGGCGGCGACGCTTGCGCTTGCGACCGTTCTGGTCGTCGGCCTGGGCGGCAGCCTTCGGCTGTTCCTGGCGCTGCTCGACGACGACTTCTTCTGCTTCTTCCTCGTCGAGATCCTCTTCGATCACGATGTCGTCTTCTTCTTCGGGCTCCGGCTCGAAGTGCAGAATCTGTTCGATCTTGACCGGGTTTTCGACCGGTTCGCCGCGGTCGATCGCAAAGTGCTGAGCGCCGACATGGGCGTCAGCCTCGATGATGATCGAGACGCCGAAGCGCTGTTCGTAATCCATGATCGTGCTGCGCTTCTGGTTGAGCAGATAGAGCGCGATATCGGGGATCGTGCGAACGGTGATGTTGTGTGTGGTGTTCTTGAGCAGGTGCTCTTCGATGCCGCGAAGCACATGCAGCGCGACCGAAGACTGCGAACGGACGTGGCCCGTGCCATTGCAATGCGGGCAGGTCTGCATCGTCGATTCGAGAACCGAAGCACGAATGCGCTGGCGCGACATTTCGAGCAGGCCGAAGTGCGAGATGCGGCCGACCTGGATGCGGGCGCGATCGTTCTTCAGGCAATCCTTCAGACGCTTCTCGACGGAGCGGTTGTTCCGCTTTTCTTCCATGTCGATGAAGTCGATGACGACAAGGCCTGCAAGGTCGCGAAGGCGCAGCTGGCGCGCAACTTCTTCGGCGGCTTCGAGGTTCGTCTGAAGTGCCGTATCCTCGATCGAATGCTCGCGGGTCGAACGACCGGAGTTGACGTCGATCGAAACCAGAGCTTCCGTCTGGTTGATGATGATGTAGCCGCCCGACTTCAGCGTCACCTGCGGCTGCAGCATGCGGTCAAGCTGCGCTTCGATACCGGAGCGCGAGAAGATCGGATGCACGTCGCGGTAGGGCTGAACCACCTTGGCGTGGCTGGGCATCAGCATCTTCATGAAGCCCTTGGCTTCCTTGTAGCCTTCCTCGCCCGAAACGACGATCTCGCTGATGTCCTTGTTGTAAAGGTCGCGGATCGAGCGCTTGATCAGGCTTCCTTCCTCGTAAACGAGGCAGGGGGCCGTAGAGTTGAGCGTCAGCGTGCGGACGTTCTCCCACAGGCGCATCAGATATTCGAAGTCGCGCTTGATCTCGACCTTGGTGCGGTTGGCACCGGCGGTGCGCAGAATGACGCCCATGCCCTGCGGCACTTCGAGGCCACGTGCGATTTCCTTAAGGCGCTTGCGATCCTGCAGGTTGGTGATCTTGCGGGAAATGCCGCCGCCACGGGCCGTGTTCGGCATCAATACCGAATAACGACCGGCAAGCGACAGATAAGTCGTAAGCGCTGCGCCCTTGTTGCCACGTTCTTCCTTGGCGACCTGTACGAGCAGGATCTGGCGGCGCTTGATGACTTCCTGGATGCGGTACTGCTTGCGCGGCTTGCGTACGTGACGATCCGGAACTTCTTCCATCGCATCTTCAGCGCCGACGGACTCGATGATTTCTTTCTCGCCGTCGTGGCCGTCGTCATCATCGTCGTCATCATCGCGACGACGACGGCTGTCGACGTCTTCGGAGATCGAATCCGTGTCGACCATGGCGGCCATTTCGCCACCATTGCCTTCTTCGCCCGCATCTGCCTCTTCGGTCGCTGCAGCGGCAGCAGCCTCTTCGGCGATCTTCGCCTTGGTGCGGCGCGGGCGCTTCGGCTTTGCCTTGGGCTTTTCCGCGGGCGCTTCGGTCTCGACGACAGCTTCGGCTGCAGTCTCGGTCACTTCCGCGACGACTTCCGTTTCGGCGGCAATCTCCAAATCAACCGGCACGCTGAGCGCGGGCTGGGTCGGCGTTGCCGTTTCGACGTGCTCGATGTCGTCGTCGCGGCGCGCTTCTTCGGCTTCTGCCTTCAACAGCGCCTGTCGGTCGGCCAGCGGGATCTGGTAATAGTCGGGGTGGATTTCGGCAAACGCCAGGAACCCGTGGCGGTTGCCGCCGTAGTCAACGAAGGCCGCCTGGAGCGAAGGCTCCACTCGCGTCACCTTTGCGAGGTAAATGTTGCCGCGTATCTGTTTCTTGTGTTCCGATTCGAAGTCGAATTCTTCTATGCGGTTCCCGCGAACGACAACGACGCGCGTCTCTTCAGAGTGAGACGCATCGATAAGCATTTTCTCTGCCATCTAAGTTGTGCTCCTCGGCGCGACAACGGAACGGGCGGCAGGCGTTCTTCCATCGGAAGACTGCCACTCGCGTCAAAGGTTGCGCCGGATGTGAAAGGTCCTGTCTGGTGCAGGTGATGGTGCAGCAGCCAGATGGCAGCCGGAACGGTGACGTTCCGGGGCCTCTCTACTTCTGACCGATACCGCTGAGTCAACATCAATGACCAAACAAGAATGCCAATGTCAAAGGTCTCATAAAGACCCGATGAATGCGCCCGCTTGCGGGCTTGCCGGTGAAAAATCACCGCTAAGAACTCCGGCCACCGCCGGAAATTTGCGATCCAGTGTACGGGGAGGAAATGCAGCGACGGCGGATGAACACCTTGCGGCCGCGGAAAGATGATACGGTTTCAACCGGCAATTCCGGCTCGATCACTCCCTGGCGCCAAGCTCTGGAAAGCTCCGGCTGCCCGGCCGACGATTCTATCCCGTCAACACTTTCTCCTTGTGATGCTTTTATGTTTTCTATGTCACATTGGCAAGGGAAAAGCCTGTGCCGCCACAATAATGATCGATTCGCTTGCCCCGGTAGAGTAGGCCGGGGAACGGCGAATCGTATGCCTTGTCCGCGTTGCTGAAGGAGCGCTGTCAAGCTTTGGTTAACCATAAGGGTTCATTGATCAAGGGATGTCGCGGTGTGCGCGGGCGGATGCCCGGTGCGTTGACCGCTCGGATTTCGTGGATTGACGGAGAGACCTAGGTGAAGCCTTTGGCTGTTCATAGGGGCGCTTCACTGTTGTCGGCACTGCTGCGCGGTGGCGCGCGTGTCGTGGCCTCAGTGTTTGTGGCAGCGGCATTGATGGTGCCCGGGCCGGTGGTACATGCGGCCGAGCCCGTGCCTTTGCTGGCATTCGGCGCTCGGGTTGCCGGTGACGACGCACGCACGCGCGTCGTCGTCCAGTTTGACCGGAAGCCCGACTTCTCGATTCATTATGTGGCAAACCCCGTGCGGGTCGTCGTTGATCTGCCGGAAACTGCCTTTGGCCTGAAGGCCGAGAGCCTCGAGCCGCGGGGATTGTTCGAGGCCATCCGCTATGGCGGCATGGGTGCTGGCAGTTCTCGCCTTGTGCTATCGGCAAAGGGGCCCGTCGCGGTCACCAACGCGGAAGTCATCGAGGAGGAGGGCGGCAAGAGCTATCGCCTGGTCATCGATGCCGAGAAGGTCGACCAGCCCCGCTTCGATGCGCTCCTGGGTGATCAGCAATGGACGGGTTCTGTTGTCGCGGCAAAAACGGACAGGCCGACGATTGCGCCCGCCGAAAAGGGCGGCGCCTTCGTGATTGCCATCGATGCCGGTCATGGCGGTATCGACACCGGAGCGATCGGCGGAGCCACCAAGACCGAGGAAAAGCACGTCACGCTTGCCTTTGCGCAGGAGTTGGTTGCCACCCTCAGCCGTGAAAGCGGCATTGAAGCCTTTTTGACGCGCGACAAGGATGTCTTCCTGTCATTGCCGCAGCGGGTGCAGATCGCCCGCAACAAAGGCGCCAATCTGTTCATTTCGATCCACGCCGATACGCTCAGGCAGAAGGACATTCGTGGCGCGACCGTCTATACGATTTCCGACAAGGCCTCCGACCATTTGGCTGCCGACCTCGCGCAGCGCGAAAACCTCTCCGACGAGATCGCTGGCGTACCGCTCCAGAGTGAGCCGGCGGAAGTCGCCGATATTCTGATCGATCTGACACGCCGCGAAACCCAGGCTTTCTCGGTCAATATGGCGCGCACGGTGGTGTCGTCTTTCGAAGGACAGATCAACCTCATCAACAATCCGCACCGTCATGCGGGCTTTCGCGTGCTGCAGGCGCCGGATGTTCCCTCAATCCTGCTTGAGCTCGGTTTCATGTCGAACAAGGACGACGAGAAGCTGCTGCTGGATCCGGAATGGCGAAAGAAAGTATCTGGCCTTCTTGCGGTTGCCATCAAGCGCTACCGTGATCAGGCTGTTGCAAACGGCGGCTAAGGTTTGGCCGCGACAAGCTGTTTGACGGGGTGGCATAGGAAGTGATTTGTGTCGCTCTGGTAACAGCGATATGCTTTTCAACAGGATGCGCACTCGATAATCGGTAACAAGCCCTATTTTACGCACAATCCGGGACCTATCCCGAATTGCGCCCGGATTTGTTGGGAAACAGTGTTGATGCCCGGTGCCCCTCGCCATATGAGGAGCTGGGTGGGCGCGTGTAGCCGCGATGCCAGACGATTTCTGATGGAAGCGTTTGGCCAGGCCGACGGAATGCGGACCGATGGGACGGGAAGCGTCCTGATTGGTTTTGCGGCCTGGCAATTGGACGATAATAAGGTACCGGTATCTGACTGATGATCAGACTGATTGGATATTTCTTCGGCATTGGTGCGTTCTTGCTGCTCGGTGTCGCCGCGGCCGTTGCCATCTATCTCGGCAGCGTCACCAAAGATTTGCCGGATTACGAGGTGCTGGCGAAGTATTCGCCGCCGGTGACCACGCGCTTTCACGCCGGTAATGGCGCGCTGATGGCGGAATACGCCCGCGAGCGGCGCCTCTATTTGCCGATCCAGGCGATCCCGGACCGCGTCAAGGCTGCGTTCATCTCGGCTGAAGACAAGAATTTCTATCAGCATCCCGGCGTCGATATCACCGGCCTGGCCCGTGCCATTGCCGTCAACCTCCAGAATTTCGGTTCGGGTCGCCGCCCTGTCGGCGCCTCGACGATCACCCAGCAGGTCGCCAAGAACTTCCTGCTCTCGTCGGACCAGACGATCGACCGCAAGGTCAAGGAAGCGATCCTCTCCTTCCGCATCGAGCAGGCCTATAGCAAAGACCGCATTCTCGAGCTCTATCTCAACGAGATCTTCTTCGGCCTCAACTCCTACGGCATCGCCGGCGCGGCGCTCACCTATTTCGACAAGTCGGTGACGGAACTGACCATTGCCGAGACGGCATACCTTGCGGCGCTGCCGAAGGGGCCCGCCAACTATCATCCTTTCCGCAAGGCGGATGCCGCCATCGAACGCCGCAACTGGGTCATCGACCGCATGGTCGAGAACGGTTACGTCTCCAAGACCGACGGCGAAGACGCAAAGAAGCAGCCGCTCGGCGTCAATCCGCGCCGCGGTGGTGCCCATCTTTTCGCCTCCGATTTCTTTGCAGAAGAAGTGCGCCGGCAGATCATCCAGAAATATGGCGACAACGCGCTTTATGAAGGCGGCCTTTCGGTTCGCACCTCGCTCGATCCGCGCATGCAGATCGCTGCGCGCAAGGCGCTGCAGGAAGGGCTGCTCAGCTATGACGAGCGCCGCGGTTTCCACGGTCCGGTCAAGTCGATCGAGATCGGCGGCGACTGGGGTGAGCCGCTTGGCAAGGTCGTTGCCCTGGCCGACGTACCGGAATGGAAGCTGGCAGTCGTGCTGTCTGCCGATGGACAAGGTGTCGAGATCGGCATCCAGCCGGACAAGGAAGCATCCGGCAAGATCATCGCCGAGCGCGTCACCGGGCATATTTCCGCAAAGAATATGCAGTGGGCCTATCGCTCTGCCGGCGGCGAACGCAAATCCGCCAAGTCGCCGGAAGGTGTGCTCGGCCCAGGCGACGTCGTCTATGTCGAGCCGCTCGCAGAGAAGGGCGAATATCGCCTGCGTCAGCCGCCGAAGGTTCAGGGCGGTCTCGTCGCCATGGATCCGCAGACCGGCCGCGTGTTGGCGATGGTCGGTGGCTTCTCCTATGGTCAGTCGGAATTCAACCGTGCGACCCAGGCGATGCGCCAGCCGGGATCCTCGTTCAAGCCGTTCGTCTATGCCGCTGCGCTCGACAACGGTTACACGCCCGCATCGGTCATTCTCGACGCGCCGATCGAAATCGTCGCCGGCGGCCAGGTCTGGCGCCCGGAGAACTATGGCGGTGGCTCGGCCGGCCCGTCGACGCTGCGTCTCGGCATCGAGAAGTCCCGCAACCTGATGACGGTTCGCCTCGCCAACGACATGGGCATGAACATCGTTGCCGAATATGCCGAACGCTTCGGCATCTACGACAAGATGCCGCCGTTGCTGGCGATGTCGCTGGGTTCGGGTGAAACGACAGTTCTGCGCATGGTTTCGGCCTATTCGGTTCTTGCCAATGGCGGCAAGCAGATCAAGCCGTCGCTGATCGACCGGATCCAGGACCGCTACGGCAAGACGATCTTCCGTCACGAGGATCGGACCTGCGACAATTGCAACGCAGGCGATTGGGCAGAGCAGGAAGAGCCCGTGCTCACCGATAACCGCGAGCAGGTCCTCGACCCGATGACCTCCTACCAGATCACCTCGATGATGGAGGGTGTGGTCCTGCGCGGTACCGCTGCCGGCAAGATCAAGCTCGATCGCCCGGTCGCCGGCAAGACCGGCACCACCAACGACGAAAAGGACGCCTGGTTCGTCGGCTATACGCCCGATCTCGTCGCAGGCCTTTACCTCGGCTTCGACAATCCGGCCCCGCTCGGCCGTGGCGCGACTGGCGGCAGCCTTGCCGTGCCGATCTTCAACAACTTCATGCAGGAAGCCGTGAAAGGTACGCGTCCCGGCAAATTCGTGGTGCCGGAAGGCATGAACATGATCGCCGTCAACCGCAAGACCGGCATGGCCGCCTATGAGGGCGAGCCGGACACGATCATCGAAGCCTTCAAGCCCGGCACCGGCCCGGCCGACACCTTCTCGGTCATCGGCGGTCTCGACCAGTACGTGCCGCCGGAGGAAATCTTGAAGAATTCTCCGCAGGCCAACCAGGCCGTCACCTCCGGTTCCAACGGCCTGTTCTAGGCCCTATCCTTCGTCTCGCAATGCCCGCCGCCTTTACATCAGCGGCGGGCATCGCTATTTGACGCTCACGTTAAATCGGGTTCACAAGAAGCAGGATCATGCGCAGCGAAATCGAGAACATTGTCGACGAAATCAAGCAGGCCATAAGCCTGCTGAGGAGGCATCTTTGACTGGGATCAGGCGGTAAGACGACTGGACTGGTTGAACAACAAGGCGGAAGATCCGTCGCTGTGGAATGATGCGGCCGAAGCGCAGAAGCTGATGCGCGAGCGCCAGCAGCTCGACGATGGCATCAATGGTCTGCGCCGTTTCGAGCAGCAGCTCCGCGACAACATCGAACTGATCGAGCTCGGCGAGGAAGAGGGCGACGCCGCCATCGTTGCCGATGCCGAACAGGCGCTGCGCGAGCTGCGCAACGAAGCGGCCAAGAAACAGGTCGAGGCGATGCTTTCGGGTGAAGCCGACCAGAACGACACCTATCTCGAAGTGCATTCCGGTGCCGGCGGCACGGAGAGTCAGGACTGGGCGAACATGCTGTTGCGCATGTACACCCGTTGGTCCGAGCGCCAGGGATACAAGGTCGAACTGATGGAAATTCAGGACGGCGAAGAGGCGGGCATCAAGTCGGCGACGCTGCTCGTCAAGGGCCACAACGCCTATGGCTGGCTGAAAACCGAATCGGGCGTTCACCGCCTGGTGCGCATCTCCCCCTATGACAGCAACGCGCGTCGCCACACTTCGTTCTCGTCGATCTGGGTTTACCCGGTTGTCGACGACTCGATCCAGATCGACATCAACGAGAGCGATTGCCGCATCGACACCTATCGCTCGTCGGGCGCCGGCGGCCAGCACGTCAACACGACGGACTCGGCGGTGCGTATCACGCACATGCCGTCCGGCATCGTCGTGCAGTGCCAGCAGGAACGCTCGCAGCACAAGAACCGGGCCAAGGCCTGGGACATGTTGCGCGCCCGTCTCTACGAGTCGGAACTGAAGAAGCGCGAAGACGCGGCCAACGCTGAAGCGGCTTCCAAGACCGATATCGGCTGGGGCCACCAGATCCGCTCTTACGTGCTGCAGCCCTACCAACTGGTCAAGGACCTGCGCACCGGCGTCGAAAGCACGGCGCCGGGCGATGTCCTTGATGGCGAACTGAACGAGTTCATGGAAGCAGCCCTTGCCCACCGCGTCAGCGGCGGTGCGGATGCTGCTGTGGATGATTTGAACTAGCACCGATTGTCGGCGGCGCTTTGCCTGCATGACGAAGCATAGACGAGACGAAGAAGGCCGGGTGTTTTCATCCGGCCTTTGTTTTTGGCGTCTCGCGCATGGGAGCTTTTTGCAGCGCGCGCTGCCTTTGATGCCCGTCTTTGCTCATCTCTTGGTCTCAGGACGGCTGCACGCCTGTTGCGCGACATGGCATCAGTTCGATGCCCGCTCCACCTTGATATCGCCGAGGTCGTCGATCAGAACCGTCCAGGTCTCAGGTTCGCGGGCGGCAGGATCGGTCTTCAAATAGACGGTCGCGAACATGCCGGGCTGTGCGGTCACCCCCGTCGAGGTTTCCGGCCTGATGTCGGTGACATAGGCCTTCAGCGACGAAAACTCCTCGAGTTCTGCGGAGGAGATGACTTCCGGTCCAGCGGGTGTCGCCGCGATCTGCTGCAGATGGATCTGTGCCGTGCCGTCCTGTTGCCTCAGCGCGATCAGCTTGTAGTAGCCGCGCCGTGGTGCGCCCTCGGCGTTCTTCGACTCCGTGGCGGGCTCTGCCTGCGGATCGCTCGGGTCCAGTGCCGAAAGCGAATCACCACTTTCTTCCCAGTAGCCGGTGCTGGTGACGAAGGTCACCTGTGGCGAAACGACGTTCGCATCCTCCGCAAGGGCGCTCGCGCCGGTCACGGCAAGAAGAAGCGCAAGGAGGAGGGACTTGTGCATCGCTCTTGATTTCCTGTTCGAACCGCGATGAGGTGTTTGTTCTAGAATTGACGCTCTGCCCGGCGGCCCGTGATCGCAGGGATCATAGCATATCGCGCGTCGGAGCCGCTGGTTCAATTCGAAAATTGCTCGGCCAGGATGCGGTCCGACCAGGAATGATCGGGATCGGACAGGATGCGGGCGGTCATGTTTTCCGATTCGGCGATGCGCACCTTCGCCACCGATTTGACTTCCTGGTGGTCGGCAACGGCGTTGACCGGCCGCTTGTCAGCCTCGAGGATTTCGATCTCGACGGTGACATGGTTCGGCAGTAGGGCGCCGCGCCACCGCCGCGGACGGAACGGGCTGACGGGCGTGAGTGCCAGAAGAGGGGCTTCCAGCGGCAGGATCGGTCCATGGGCGGAGAGGTTATAGGCGGTGGAGCCGGCGGGTGTGGCCAACAGCAGACCGTCGCATGTCAGCTCTTCAAGCCGGGTCTTGCCGTCGATCACCACACGCAGCTTGGCGGCCTGGTAGGATTGCCGGAACAGATAGACTTCGTTGATCGCAAGTGCCTTGAACGTCGCGCCTGCACCGTCGGTGGTCTGCATCTCCAGCGGGCGAAAGGCATTTTCCACCGCGTTGCAGATCCGCGCAGTAAGATTCTCGGTGCTGTAGCGATTCATCAGAAAACCAACCGATCCCCGGTTCATTCCGTAGACGAGCTTGCCCGAGTTCATCGTTTGGTGCAGCGTCTGCAACATGAAGCCATCGCCGCCGAGTGCGACGATAACGTCGGCCTTGTCGGCATCATGGTCGCCGTAAATCGCCTTCAGATCTGCCGCTGCCTTTTGCGCCTCTTCAGCTGGTGAGGCAAGGAACGCGAGAGAAGTGAACGTGCGGGCCATGAATTTTCAGTCCGTTCAACAGGTTGAGCATAGCCGCGATGGCCGAGCCTAGGCTTCGTTTCTGGCACGGCGTGGCGCCGAACGCATCTGAAAAATTGGGAGAATTCGCAATTTTGCTTTACACGCTGTGAGATTGTGATAACTCCCACCGCTGAAAGTGCCCTTATAGCTCAGTTGGTAGAGCACCTGATTTGTAATCAGGGGGTCCCGGGTTCGAGTCCTGGTGGGGGCACCACTTTTTCCCGATAGATATTGAATTCGTAATGCCGCGATCCGGCACATTGACGATGTTTGGTGAACGCCCGCGCGGTAAGCCGACGGAACGCTTGGCGCATCCCAACGCGCCCTGGGCAATATCGTCTGGTCACGCGAAGCATTGCGCTTTGCAGTGCCTGTACAACGGCTTGCGGGCTCAGATCTCGAACGAACCGGCCCCTTTGGGAACAATCTCTCGGCATTTCTGCATGGCGTTCAGAAGATTGTCGGCCAGATAGTCGATCAGGGCGCGGGTCGCCGGCAACATGCCGTGACGCGAGGGGAAAACGAGGTGGACGACGACGTCGCCCGAACTCCATTCCGGCAGCACCGGGGCAAGCACGCCGGCCCGAAAGGCGCGTTCGCAGATGTGGTCGGGCAGAAGAGCGACGCCCATGCCCTCGATCGCAGCGCGCTCGAGGATGAGGAAATCGCTGCAGCCGATGATCGGTCGGTGCGAAATTTCCGTGGTATTTCCCTCGGTATCGACAAGGCGCCAGACATCGGTTGCGTGGCTCTCGTTCATCGAAAGCGTCGGCATTTCGCTCAGATTGTCGATCGTGACGTCATCGAAGCGGGCGAGCAGCGTGGGGCTTGCCGCCAGCCTCTGGCGGACCTCGCCAAACCTGCGGATGATCAGTTGATTGTCGGTGTCGAGCTGATCGCGAGCACGCAATGCAACGTCGATCCGCTCCTCGATCAGGTCGATCCGCCGATTGGTCGCCGTAATCAGCAGGCGAACGCCCGGGTAGCGGCGGTGAAACGCAGGCAGGATGTCAGCAAGCATCGGTGTGAAGCCGAGCGGGCAGGCGAGGCGGACCGTGCCGGTCGGCTCGGCCCTGACGGCGGCGATCTCGGCTTCAGCGACTGCGACGCCATCGAGCAAGCTCTGGCAATGTTCATAGAAGACCCGGCCGATCTCCGTGACGCGGAGCTTGCGCGTCGAACGCTCCAACAGCCGCACGCCAAGCTGCTCTTCGAGGCGTGCCACGTGTTTGCTCAGCTTGGATTTGGGTATATTCAGATCGCGCGCCGCTGCACTGAAGCCGTTGTTGCGCACGACGGCAGCGAAGAGGGCGAGGTCGTTCAGGTCCTGCATCTGTTTTTGGTCTCCACCGCCGGATCGCTGGTTTCATTGTTTCCATCTGGAAACAGTATGTCAAATAACCGCTGACTTATCGCGCGATTGTTTTCAAATCATATGTGATGCACCGCAACGCCAACACAAAGGTGCTTCCCATGAACGTCCTTCATATCGACTCGGGTATCCTCGGTGATCATTCCGTCTCCCGTCGCCTCACAGCAGCTATTACCGCCCAGATCCAGGCAGACCGTCCGGATACCAAGGTGACCTACCGCGATCTCGCAAGCAGCCAGATCCCGCATCTGACCGGCGCACAGATCATGGCACCTGCCGATCTCGCCGGCGTCGACGCCGGCCTCGCTGCCGAAGTCACGATCGGCCGCGAGATGCTCGAAGAGTTCCTGGCCGCCGACACGGTCGTCATCGGCGCTCCGATGTACAATTTTTCCATCCCTAGCCAGCTCAAGGCCTGGATCGATCGCCTGGCCGTCTCCGGCAAAACCTTCCGCTACACCGAATCCGGTCCGGAAGGCCTCGCCAAGGGCAAGAAGGTGATTGTCGCCTCGACCCGCGGCGGCCACTATTCTGCCGGCCCGGCTTCGGCCATGGATCACCAGGAAGCGTACCTGAAGACGGTGTTCGGCTTCTTCGGCATCACCGACGTCGAGTTCGTCCGCGCCGAAGGCCTGAACCTCAGCGCCGACTCCAAGCAGTTCGCGATCGCCGAAGCTGAAAAGACCATTGCCGAAGGCACCGTTCTTCGCCTGGCAAGCTAAGTCAAGAGTTCAGCGGATCACGTCAGTGGTTCGATGAAGGGGCGTTGGCCCCCATTGCGGACAGTGCCGGTTGCCATGCAGCCGGCATTGTCCGTTTTCGCATGGGGCAATCTGTATTATGATGTGCCGATGAGAGACCGGCGGAGAATGGCTTTGGCTGTCGTCGCTGCGGTGGTCGCGCTGGTGGCCGCTGATGTCGGATATGCGGCTCCGCCTGATACACGCTGCACCTGCCGCAATCGCGACGGTTCCAAGTACGAACTCGGCCAGACCGCCTGTCTGCGCGTGGACGGGACTTCCTATCTCGCGCGCTGCGAGATGAACCTCAACGTCACCACCTGGAAGAAGCTGCGCGAGGGGTGCCCGACCGCGAGCAATCAGAGCAGATGGTTTCGTGCTGGCGAAGGAACCGCGGCTCGGTTCTGACGTCCTCAGAAGCATGCTCTGGAGCCGCGAAACGGTTATTGTGTGCGCGACGCTGATGCAGGCGCCTGCCGTTTCACCCGATATCGCCGACCATCCGCTGAATTCTAGCCGCAAACTCTCCGGCTCCCAGGAGCCAGAGGGCATTTGACGTGTTCGCCAGCCTTGCCGAAAAGGCCGGCTTACTTGCTGAGGAACTGACGGGCCGCATACATGGCGATCGCTGCCGCATTAGAGACGTTCAGCGACTTGATCGCGCCCGGCATGTCGAGCCGGGCGAGCGCCTTGACGGTGGAGCGGGTCTTCTGGCGGAGCCCCTTGCCCTCCGAGCCAAGCACCAGCGCGACCTTGCCGCCAGCAAACGTGCCCTCAAGCGGCTCGGGTCCTTCCGAATCAAGGCCGATCGTATGAAAGCCGAGGCGGTGCAGTTCCTCGATCGTGTCGGAAAGATTGGTGATCTGGATATAGGGGATCATTTCCAGGGCGCCGGATGCAGACTTTGCCAGAACACCTGATTCGGTCGGGCTGTGGCGAATGGTGGTGATCAGGGCGCCGGCATCGAACGCGACGGCCGAGCGCATGATCGCCCCGACATTGTGGGGATCGGTCACCTGATCGAGCACGAGAATGAGTTGGCATTCGCTGAGCGCTTCGAGCTTGCGCAACGGTAGCGGCTTGGTTTCGAGCATCACGCCCTGGTGGATTGCATCAGGACCGAGGATCTTGTCGAGATCCTGCGGCGCCACGGTCTCGACCGGGAAGGGGAGTTCTGACAATTCGCCGAGTTCGAGTCGTGCGGCTGCGTTCTGTGTCACGCACAGACGAACGATCTTGCGCGACGGATTGTCGAGTGCTGCACGAACCGTATGAAGGCCATAGAGCAGCACCTGTTCGGGTGCGAGCGCTGGCGGCTTCCAGTCGCCGGGCTGCTTGCGCCAGCGATCCTGCTTGGGTGTCGGGATTTCCCCGCGCTCGCGCTTGGCGTCGCGGTGGGCGCGCCTGAGAGTGGCGTAATGGGTGTTCTTGGCGCTCTTGTCGCCCGTATCATCTTTGCTCATGCCTGCCTTATAGAGCGCTTCGCCTGACCTGGGAACGGAATTCGATGGCGGTGGATAAAGCGGGCCTGTGGAGAATTTCGCAAATTTTCGGTTTTGGCGTGTTGACAGGAGCAGGGCGGGCCGTCATATACCCGGCGCAGAACGAGAGGCGGCCACGACAAATCGCTGGTTGTCTCACGATCTCAAATGCTTGGTCGACTTGATCCCGACAGAATAATGGAGGGATGCCCGAGTGGTTAAAGGGGACGGACTGTAAATCCGTTGGCTTCGCCTACGTTGGTTCAAATCCAACTCCCTCCACCATTCTGCTTCTGGATCGAAGGCCCGCGGGTATAGCTCAATGGTAGAGCAGCAGCCTTCCAAGCTGAATACGCGGGTTCGATTCCCGCTACCCGCTCCAGCAGCGCTGAAATTTCTCACCTGACTAATGTTGTGCTTCAAAAGCTGTCTGTAAGCCGTTGTTTGCTCTTTATTCGGCCTGAAAAATGATTCGCGAATCGGTCTGGCTTGCATGTTCGATGCGTCGTTCTTACATGTCGGTAGGAAATGGCCGCCGTGGCCGGTCCGGGCGCACGCAATTAAGTCTTGCGCAAATCCCTTGAAACCCTTAAACGGCTCCACAAACCGGCCCCGCCGGCTGATCAATCATACTTGACCACAGGAAACGTACCCATGGCAAAGAGCAAATTTGAGCGCAACAAGCCGCACGTTAACATTGGCACGATTGGCCACGTTGACCATGGCAAGACGTCGCTGACTGCAGCGATCACGAAGTACTTCGGCGAGTACAAGGCGTACGACCAGATCGACGCTGCTCCGGAAGAAAAGGCCCGTGGTATCACGATTTCGACAGCTCACGTTGAGTATGAGACGCCGAACCGTCACTACGCGCACGTCGACTGCCCCGGCCACGCCGACTATGTCAAGAACATGATCACCGGTGCAGCGCAGATGGACGGCGCGATCCTGGTTTGCTCGGCTGCTGACGGCCCGATGCCGCAGACCCGCGAGCACATCCTGCTTGCTCGCCAGGTTGGCGTTCCGGCAATCGTGGTGTTCCTGAACAAGGTCGACCAGGTTGACGACGCCGAGCTTCTCGAGCTCGTCGAGCTTGAAGTTCGCGAACTTCTGTCGTCCTACGAATTCCCGGGCGACGACATTCCGATCATCAAGGGTTCGGCACTTGCTGCTCTTGAAGATTCCGACAAGAAGATCGGTGAAGACGCGATCCGCGAGCTGATGGCTGCTGTCGACGCCTA
>NZ_JABWDU010000020.1 GCF_013371465.1 Ensifer oleiphilus
GGAACATGCCAAAATCTCCAAGGTGAAGCCATTGAAATCATTGGCATGTCGCACTTGAGAATAGAATGTACCTTCTGTGCTAAATGGATCGCATAATGTATCGTCCGGAATACTTAGGTGGCTGAGAGCTGCACTTCCATCGGGATGACATCATCGACATTGCCCCCGGTCGCTGGCGCGGCCGGGAAGGTGAGGGGCCTTACGAGCTTGACTTCCACTTCATTGCTTCGAGCGGATAGCCGACAAACCATTTAGGCCGGTTCAAAATGACGTGCATGCGGATGTTGCGGATGCCGATGTCGGCCGCCATCATGTCGTCCATGAGCCGGTCGATCTGCTGGACATCCGAACAGACGACCAGGGCAATGAAGTCCGGATCGCCGCCGACGCGCATGCAGTCCACGACCTCGGAGAATTCGAGGAAGGCGCGTTCGAAGCGGGCGATCGTCTCCGGGCGGATGTTGTCCATGTGCACCATGAAATAGGCTTGGACGTTGTGCGTGATCCGATCGAGATCGGTCGCCATGATGTAGCCCTGGATGCATTTTGCTGCTTCCAGAGCCTGGACCCTCTTCAGGCAGGCGCTCGGCGACAGGCCGACTCGGTTGGCCAGTTCCAGATTGGTTACCCGTGCGTCCCTCTGGAGTTCAATCAGGATCTTGCGGTTGATCTGATCAAGCTCGATCGACTTTTTCGTCATTTTAGGTCCTTGTGAATAATCTGCGTTTCTGCCCGCCCGCAAGGAAATTTAAGACGGCGGCGGCGGCGATATTCGAGATTTCATTCATCGCCTCTTGTCCTAAGGTTTTCTGACAAAACGGGCCGAAGTCAATTCGGCTCATCGGGGAACAGGGACGGCTTATCTACATCCGCGCTGCGCAAGGACGTGGCCGGCGGAGCCTTGCCCGTTGCAAACAAGGGAGGTTGAATTGCGTCTAGCAGTCGATGTGGGCGGCACATTCATTGATTTCGTCTATCACGATGAAACGACCGGTGATGTCCGGACCGAAAAGGTCCGATCGGCCGGGACACTGAGTGGCCGGCTTATAGAAGGTATCCGGGCACTGGGAGCGGACGCAGCGTCTCTTCCGACGATCGTTCACGGCAGCACGATGGTGCTCAATTCGATCGTCCAGGAAAAAGGCGCGCGGGTCGGCCTCGTCACCACGAAGGGTTTCCGTGACGTCTTGGAACTCGCACGCGGCAATCGGGTGGAAATCTACAACCTGTTCTACAAACAGGCGACGCCGCTCGTTCCGCGCTACCTCAGGATGGAAGTCTCGGAGCGCATCAACTTCCGCGGCGAGATCGTCGAGGTGCTCGACGAACGCGAACTGAAGGCCGCCGTCGAGGTGCTGGTCGGCAACGGCGTGGACAGCATCGCCGTATGTTTCCTCAACGCCTACGCCAATCCCGAGCACGAGCGCGCGGCTGCCCGGTTCGTCAACGAGCACTACCCGGACGTTTTCGTCTCGATCTCGTCAGACATCGTTCGCGAAAGGCGCGAGTTCGAACGGACCAGCACGACCGTTCTCAACGCCTTCACCCGACCTCGTTTCAGCGGCTACCTGGATCAGGTCGGTCGGCGGCTTGAGGAAGAAGGCTTTGCCGGCGCCCTGACCGTGATGCAGTCCACCGGTGGCATTACCTCCACGGAAATCGCCAGCCGGACGCCGGTGCGCGTCGTCCAGTCCGGACCGGCCGGCGGTGTCATCGGTGCCATGCGCCTAAGCCAATTGATCGATGAGGCCAACATTGTCGTCGGCGATCTTGGCGGCACCACCTTCGACGTCTCGCTCATTTGCGGTGGTCAGTACTCGGAGCGCAGCGACGTCAGCATCAACCGCCGTCCGATCATGCAGCCGAGCATCGACATCGTCTCGATCGGTGCAGGTGGCGGCAGCATCGTCACGGTTGACGAAGAAGGTGGTCTTCGTGTCGGTCCGGAAAGCGCACAGGCCGAACCCGGCCCAATCTGCTACGGCTTCGGCGGCAAGCAGATTACCTTGACCGATGCTCTGGTGACACTCGGCTATTTTGACCCGGCGGTCTATATGGGCGGGCGTATCACGCTCGACACGAAATCGGCCGAGGCCGCGATCAACGCTGCGATCGCTTCGCCCCTGAACCTCAGCTGCGAGCAGGCGGCCTCCGGCATCGTGCGTATCGCCACGACAAACATGGCCTACGCCATTCGTCAGGTGACGATCGAACGCGGTTTCGATCCGCGAGAATTCTCCATGCTCTGCATCGGCGGCGGCTGTGGCCTCTTTGCAGGAGGCCTGCTCGACGAGCTCGACTTCAAGTCCGTGATCGTCCCGAATATGCCGGCGGTGTTTTCCGCCTGGGGCCTGCTCAACGCCGACTATCGGGAAGATGTCTCGCGCACGCTCCTGACCCCCCTCGACGAGGCCGGGCCATTGCTGGCGCATGCTTTCGAGGAGATGGAAGAGCGGGCCCGTGCCGCCCTTGCAACGACGACAGCGGCGTCGATCCGCATCGAGCGTTTCTGCGAAATGCGGTATGCTGGACAGGCGCACACGATCAAGGTCGCGGTTCCCACCGGTGATGTTGCATCGTCCCTCGCAGGCCTTGCCGGTCTCAGGGCCCGATTTGAAGAAGCTTATGCGCGCCAATACCGGCACATCCTGGCTGAGAGCCCGCTGGAGATAACCGCAGTTCGCCTTGCGGCGATCGGCGAAACTGGGAAACCGCAGTTGAGCGAAGTGCCGGCGCGCCATGCCGCGGACGAGGCGAGCCTGATCGGTACCCGCGACATTCATCTCGGGCGAGAGGCCGAAAGGTTGCGCTTCGAGCTGCACGACCGCTCGCGTTTGCGGTGCGGGGACAGGATTGCGGGGCCGGCAGTCATTGAGGAATGGAACAGCACCGTCATCGTCAACCCGGCACAGCAGGCAACCGTCGACCGTTATGGCAACCTCATGTTGGAGAAGCTGAAGTGAGCATCGATCCAATTACTAGACAAGTGATCCGCAACGCGCTGCGTGCCGCCGCCGGTGAAATGCAGACGAGCCTTATCAAGACAGCGCATTCGCCGCTGATCTACGAGGTCCAGGATTTCGGGGTTGCGCTCATGGACGCCCGCGGCCGCCTGGTTGGTGAGGGCTCGGCACTTGCCGGCTTCCTTGGCTGCCTGCCGCCGACGGTCCAAAAGGGGCTAGAGGTGTTTGGAGCCGAGGGCTTCGAGGAGGGCGACATCGTTCTCGCCAATGAACCCTACGACACCGGAACGCATATCAGCGATACCGTCCTCTACATGCCGGTGTTCTTCGAGGGGCGCCTCGTGGCGTTTACCGCGATCATGGCGCATTGGGCCGACATCGGTGCGTTCGCTCCCGGTGGCTGGTGCCCTTCGACCACAGACGTGCACCAGGAAGGCCTCATCTTCAATCATCTTAAGCTCTATGAAGCCGGCCGCCTCAACAAGGAAATGCTCAGGCTGATCCTGCGCAACGTTCGCACGCCGGAAGCGGTCAACGGCGACCTCAACGGGCTCATCGCTTCCTGCAACACCGGTGCCATGCGGTTTCAGGAACTGTGCCGTCGCTATGGCGTCGAGATGCTGCAAGCGGCAATCGAAGAAATCTTCGAGAACTCCGAGGCGCGGATGCGGCGCGAAATCGGCGAAATTCCCGACGGGATCTACCATGGCGAGGCCTTTCTCGATCATGACGGCGTAGACCGCGACAAACGGCATCGTATCGCAGCAACGGTAACGATCCGAGGCAGCGACATCGAGATCGACTTCGAGGGGTCGGATGCGGCAGCAAGAGGCCCGGTCAACCACCCGCTGGTGGGCACTCGGGCGCTCTGCGCCACCGTTCTCAAATGCGTGACGATGCCAGATGACGCGACAAATGACGGGCATCTGCGCATTGCGACCGTCAAGGCGCCGAAAAACTCGATCGTCAGCCCGGAATACCCCGCACCGTGCGACAGCTACGGATATGTGGCCGAGCTGGTGGAATACGTCGTTCTCAAGGCTCTGGCCACGGCGATCCCCGATCGCATCCCGGCTCCGAGCTACCAGATGTACGCCTACCACCTGGTCAGAACCGGCGAGAGCGACTGTGAATCCTTCATCTGCGCCGAACCGGTTGATGGCGGCGGCGGGGCGTTCCCCTTTGACGACGGCCCGAGCGGCATCATGTTCCTCGGCAACGGCGATGCGCCAAACTCGCCGATCGAGGTTCTGGAGGCGAGCTATCCGGTCCGCTTCACGCGATACACCTTCAACCCCGAAAACCGCGGGGTCGGAAAATACCGCGGCGGCTTCGGCGTCATCCGCGAGCTCGTCGTGACCGAAGACAAGGCGTACCTGCAGGTTTCCACGGAGAACAATGCCAATCCTCTTTGGGGACTGGCGGGCGGTGGCGATGCCGGACAATCGAGGACTGTCGTCACCGAGCCGAATGGTGTTAAGCGCACCTATGACGATCGCGTCGGAGACATCGGCCCGCTAAAGGCCGGGACGATGATTTCGATGTACACGGCCAATGGCGGCGGCTGGGGCGATCCACGCGAGCGTGATCCGATGCGCATTGCCGATGATGTCGTCAACGACTTCATGAGCATGGAGGAGGCCGCCAACAATTACGGCGTCGAATTGGCACGCATCAAAGAGGCGGTCTCGCGCCTTCTCTCGCAGAGCCATAGGGTGGAACATGCGCGATAATGACCTCATCGAGGACTTCCTGCTTCGACCCGTGCCTGAGGCCGAGACGCTGTCAGGGCTGAAGATCGCCACAGTACTGATTGCACTCGGCCTGACCTTGCCGGTCTTTACGATGGGGTCTCAGATCGTACTGGCGCAGGGGCTGGCGAAGGGTAGCCTCATCATCGCGCTTGGTTGCGGAATTACCGCGCTTGTGGCGCTCGTGACTTCCCTGATTGGATCGCGTCTTCGTGTTTCGACCTATGTGCTGCTCACCATGGTGTTCGGCAATTTCGGCGGCAAGCTGTTGAACCTGATGTTTGCGGTGATGCTGATCGGCTGGTTTGCAAACGTCGCGGACATGTTGAGTGCCCAGCTGAGCGGTGCAGTCGCTTCCACCTATGGCGTCTCGATCTCACCGATCGTCTATTCGACGGTGGCACTGATGCTGATGACGCTGACCGGCACGTTCGGCTTCCGCATCATGGAGCGCTTCGCATCCGTGATGGTTCCGATCCTTTCAGCCTTCATGCTCTATGTGCTGTTTCTGGCGATCGGCGACGACACCATCGGCTCGGCGATTTCGAAAGGCGGTGACGGCTCGTTGACGGCCACCGACGGCCTGTCGGCCGTGGTCGGCTCGGTTATCTTGGCCGGTGTGCTTGCGCCCGACTTCACGCGGTATGCGCGGGACGGGAAGGCGGCTGCGCGCTCCGTCCTTGCATTGGCGATCGGCTATCCGCTGATCATGCTGATGGCTGCGATCCCCGCCCTTGTAGTCAGTTCCGCCGACACGATGGACGTCATGATGCAACTTGGATTGCCGAGCCTTGCGCTTGTTGTACTTGCCCTTTCGACCTGGTCGAGCAACACCGGCAACCTCTACTCGTCCACGCTCACTCTTGCGACAGTGTTTACGAAACGACCGATCTGGCAGTTGGGCCTGATCGGGTTTGTTTGTGCTTGGCTCGCCGCGTATCTCAACGCGTCGAACTACTTCGTTCCCTTCCTCGTGTGGATGGGGGTCGCGGCCATCCCGGTCGCGGGCGTCTACATCTGCGCCTATGTGCTCCATCGCGCGGCGCCCGAACGACTGGCAGACTGCTCCGGCAGCTTCAGGGCAAAGAACTTTGTCGCATGGCTGCTCGGAACCGCTATCGGCAGCGGAAGTGTCATGACCGCGGGGTTCCTGGTGCCGGTGCCAGCGCTCGAAGGTCTGGCCGGTTCGGTCCTGGCCTTTCTGCTATTAAACAATAAGGCGCTGTTCGAGGTGGCGCGAGAGCGCCGCGAGGATCCGACCGCAGCATGAAAGGGCTTGATGAACATCCGCCTTGGCGCGGCGTTCATCGGCAAGCTTACCGCCTGAGCGTCTGCGAGGGCAGTTCGCCGAAAGGATGGACGCAACGCCCGTTAGAGGACCATGCCTGCAACGGCGATTGCCATCGCGGTCGTAGCGGCCCACCCTCCCAACTTCAGCAGGGGTGGCGCGGTGAATTCTTTCATCAAGGCGTGCCGGCTGACCACCATCATCATCGCCACCATGATCGGCACGGCGACGCACCCGTTGATGACGGCGCTCCAAAACGGCGCGGCGATTGTATCGACCGCGACCGCGACTTCGTACGGCTCGAGATCGTCGCGTATCTCCGGTCGATTGGCAGGTTCGTCGATGTCACGTAGGGTTCAAATTAGGGATGCCCTGCCAGTTCTCAGGGTTCTCGTGTACCGCTCATGGCATGTCAAACGAGGCATTCACTTGCTGGGCTTTTCGAGATCGAAAGATAAGCGAAATGAGAAACTTAGAGACCCGCTGGCCCTCGTCACGGTGATATGGTGGGCCCGGAAGGACTCGAACCTGCACGGGCCCGACTGCTGCTGGATGTTTACGAACTTTACAAACTTGACGAACTTCTGCATTTTGCCTAAATTGTAGCGCAGGAGGCTGAAGCCCATGACCACTACGAAAACTGTTCCCAACGAGCCCCGAACCGGTTCTTCCAACATTGCGCTCTCGATGAAGCTGCCGCGGCAGGCAGATTTCGAGAAGGCGTTGATCAGGCAATACGCAAAGGCGATTAAGCTGAGCCGAAAGGCCGGCCATCAGGTCAGTTTCCGTGTCGTCGTGGATCCGCTGGCCGGAGCGCAGACGATTTCCGTTGTTGAAGAAGAACCACTGTCTCATCAGGATGCTTTTCCGGTAGAGGAGGCACGAGAGCCGGATGACGAGCTCCAGGCAGCGTTGACTGCTGCACGGGAGCGCGGCCGGCGTCGGGTGGCGGAGATTCTCGCGGAGGATGATATGCTGAGCGCCGAAACGTTCGCGGACCTGCTCGGCGTTTCGCGTGTCACGGTCAACACAAAGCGCCAGAACGGCCAGGTTCTTGGTCTCGACGGAGCCAAGCGGGGCTTCCGTTTTCCGTCATGGCAACTCGATCGGGACGGCCGGCCCTATGCCGTACTTCCGAAACTGCACGAGATCCTCGGCGGTGCATGGGCGGTTTATCGCTTCCTTGTCACGCCACACGGCGCTTTGGATGGCCGGAAGGCTCTCGATGCGCTGAAACGCGGTCAGGACGATGAAGTGGTTGCAGCGGCTGAGAGTGTCGCCCGCGGTGATTTTCTCTGAATGGCCGCAATCAAGCCGCCTCCGGGTTTCGAGAATTCCTTTCTCGACATCGAAACCATTCCTGCCGGTCGTCGATTTGGACGTATCTATGCGAGCGCCTTTCCCGACCCGTTAGGACATGGAAAGACGCCGAGCCGGTTCAGTGATCCCCGCCGGCGTGACCCGGGAAGGCGGTTTGCCGTCGTCTATTTAGGGGACACACTCAAGGTCTGCTTCCTGGAGGCGGTCCTGCGTGATAGGCGCGATGGTCTTGTGGGCGATCTCCCGATAGAGGAGAAGGAGATCTACACGCGGCGCTATGCAGAGATCGAGACAATTGCAAGTCTCCGTGTTATTGATCTCCGCGCGGATCACGCGATCAGGATGGGTGTGCCAACAGATGTCACGAAATCTTCTCGCCAAACTCTTGCGCGGGCGTGGTCGCTTGCCTTCCATCAGCACCGATCCATGCCGGACGGCATAATTTACCCATCCCGCCTGAATGGGCATACAAATCTCGCGATCTTTGACCGGGCCATCCCAAAATTGTCGGCGGTACGTGTGGTGCCATTGATTGGCGCACCAGGCCTCGCCACCGTCATAAACGATCTTCGCGTGAGCCTCGTCGACAACATCTGAGATCGCCACGATTGTTGGGGTCGTTGCTGAACATGGCCTTCCCGCGTCGAGTGTTGTGCTGAAGTTAAATAGCATTGCGCGTTAATAAACGAAACAGCATTGTCGTTAATTAATGCTCTCGCTTAATTAACGGTCGTGCAAACGGAATCTGGTTCGATTGCCTTCAAGGCGAAAGAGAGTTGAGTTTTCTTATTTCATTGCCAACTCGGAGCGGCCGAGAAGTCGCGGGCCTTGCGATCAGGCTGCCTTTCGCAGTTCCGTAATCTTCTGAAACTCCGCCAGAATGTCCGGAAACTTTTGGGCGAGATATCGCACAACCCGGGCGTTGCTGAGCAGACGTGTGAGGTATCCGGTGGTCAAAACGAGGTCGAGGTGATCGGCACCATAGTCTTGCTCGATCGTCTTAAACTCGCATTCGAGGTTGGCTGCTTCATTTTCCATGAGCGCGATCTGATCGCCGCTGAGGCCGCGGATCGGCTTCTTCGGCCGAACGAGCATCGTTCTGGCGTGGCCGCGACCAGCGAACGCGCATAGGTGATTGAATACTTGTTCATCGCGGTCATCAACTGCGCCGATTCAATCTGGCGCATCGGCTTCATTTTCTTCAGCTGACCAATGGTGTTCACTGGGACATGCTTGTCCTTTAGAAGGTCGATTGCTTCGGGACAAATGCCGTCAAGCAAGCTCTTCTTCTGCTGGATGCTGTGGATGTTCACGTTCAATGCTCGCGCCAGCCGCTCTTGAGGCACACCCTTCTCGATGGCAGTCAGGATCATTTTGTGTTCCTGGATCGTCAGGCAGCAGGAAAAGTGCCGTCGCGCGGTTTCCTCGAGCCGCGGGGGCGGCGTTTGCGGCGACCTTCCGTCAGATG
>NZ_JABWDU010000021.1 GCF_013371465.1 Ensifer oleiphilus
GCGTCGGAACATGCCAAAATCTCCAAGGTGAAGCCATTGAAATCATTGGCATGTCGCACTTGAGAATAGAATGTACCCACCCGTTACAGAAGATCGCATAATGTATCGATCGGAACCCGTTCACGTTCCGATATCGGTCCGAGGTGTATCGGATCGACTTGACACCAAAAGGGGCGCTATCATAGGTTGCGCGTGCGCGAACCGGGTGGGCATATTGGGGCACTCTCAGGCTGCAGTGGTGAGCGTGCAAAATTCCTTCCGAAGGTGTGGCCGAAATCTCCCATCTTAGGAACCCAGCGACCACTTTTTGGCCGGTTAGCGTGCCAGTTGGAGCCGTCTTTGCTACTCCATGTCTTGCCGTCCGAGATAAGTTTCTCTCGGCTCCCGATTGTTGCCAGGGTCTCGCATCAAATCCATAAAGGTATCGAGGATGAAGGACGTCTTGGCGGGAATTTAAGCGATTGTCCGTTAAGGCAAATTTGGTTCCTGCCATCACAAAGCAATAGTGAGGCTTCGCGTGGAAATTCGTGTGGTTTCCGGTCATGCTAACTAGGGCGAGTGGCTTCTCCGCGATTTTTTTTGCCTTGCTTCTCGCTGGTTGCGGCGAACAAAATCCAGACCAACCAGTTACTGTAAAGTCCAGCGTAGGAAACATAGTGTTGGTGGTGCCACGAGGGTACTTTGTGATGCCGCCGCCGAAGGATGGACATTACACGAAGGCAACTGCGGAATCCTTCATGGTCGACTATCCCGGCTTCAACTACAAGTCTATGGAAAACCTGCAGGCCTTCTCGCAGGTAGGATCTCCCGATGTCGTGACGTTTGGCATTCAGTTCGAGGAAAGCCGATCTCCTGCCGAACTTCTCGCCTACAAGCTTGATTGGTACGGAAAGCAGACCGTGCCCCACAAAGCTTCGGCGAGCGGGCTGCTTGAATTTGAGACCAAGGCCACTTCAACCTCACCATTTGAAAACAACGATGTCTTCGCTGCCGAGATTGGGGAAGAGGTGGTCCTGGACTGTAGTCCCAACCGCGCGAAGGAATCGCCTCGGTGTCAGATGAATTTTGAATGGAAGGGATTTCTTGTAACGGCAGGGTTCAGCCGAGAACGCCTGCCGGCATGGAAGAATATTAAAGAGAAAATCACAAAGAAACTTAATTGCTGGCAAAAAAATACGAATTTGAATGGAGAATGCAGTGCTGAACGATAATGATATTGCTACGCTTCGCTCTTTTACAAACGCAGGGGACCGGATTTCTTATTATCAGTATTTGATAGAAAAGGGCGATCGGTACGCCGCGCTAGCACAAGGTGTTGTCACAAATTCCAACCTCGCCGGGGCGGTGGCCAACGCGTTCGCGGTGCACAAGGCAAGTCAAATCGCGAACATCAGTCTCACGAGTGGCGATCTCGCGCAGATCAGTCTCGACCTGATGCAGGCCGATTTTAATGCACGCCTCCAGAGCAGTAACGGCATGATCGGAAGATCTCAAATAACGCAGTATCATATCGACGTCTTTGCCGCACACAATTTGCCCCCTCAAGCTTGGACGGCGTACATTCCTCTTTCCTTGGCCGAGACAGAGGGAACGGCCGACGCACTTTGGGATCAGCTGTTGGATCCGAACTTTTACTCTGCCACCAGTTTTTTGGATCAAATCGCGCTCTTGGTCGGCAACAAGATCAACGATCCGGTTCTCGGCGGCGGTTGGAATCAAGACGTGACCATCGCATTCGCTGCTGCTGCAACGACAGGTGCGGGATCGCATGCCTACGGAAACTTCCAGGTTTCCTGGGGAGAGGTCGCAAATGTAATTGGTGGGAGCCAGCACAGCGACACACTTTTGGGTTCCGATCTCAATGATGTGATCATGACGTTCGATGGCGGTAGCAATAGCGCCGACGGGGGCAGCGGAAATGACAGAATTCATGGCGGCTTTTATGTCGACGAACTGAAGGGCGGAGATGGGCGCGACGCGATCTTCGGTTATGGAGAGGGCGACCGCATAATAGGCGGACACGGCTCGGACTATATCGACGGTGGGGACGGTAATGATGTTATCACCGCCGGAGAGTTCGAGGAAGTTGAGCCAGGTAGGATAGTACACGTCGATGGGGGAAACGACACCATCTTTGCTGGTGACGGGCGGGACACGGTTGAGATCGTGGCAGGCTATGACATCGTTTCACTCGGCAGTGGAGACGATGAGATTGCCATCCAGAATAACACTGGACGAGCTGTGATATGGGGCGGGGCAGGAAATGACAGCTTGACGTTCACAGTGGGCGGGACAGTTTTGTTTGTCGATGCACCAAATGTCAGCGACCAACTCCTGAAAAACCTGGATCAGGATTCTCTTCGAGATCATATTCGCAGTACGTTTCCTATATTCCAAGAGGCAATTGTAACCACAATTGTCATCAATGTAGATCAGAACGATAAAATTAAGCTAGGTGATAATCACCTAAATTTATTCAACATTGAGGAGGAGAGAACAGATTATCCGGAAGGCGACTGGATATTCGATTACACATCGAGGGGATATTCCACTGACGATGGGTATGAGGTCTACTGGGCCACATCACAGACAAAAACGTCCGGCTATAATATTCAAAGAGACATCAAGCTGTTCGGCAATGAAGCTTCCTCGGTGACGGTATGGGGTGGAGACGTGCCGGGTGTCCGGGTTGACGGCTTAGATGTGTTCGGCCTCAAAAGTGGTGATGCTGGGATCTTATTACCGAGCAACAAGCCAAGTTTCGAAGAACACCTGGTGAAAACCACAAGAGCAATTCAGGACGATGGTGTCACTCGGGAAGTCACCTATGATCACCTACTGAAGCGCATCTATTATACTCCTGCAAACGTCGAAGTCGTCGGGGAAGAGACGAACCAGATAAGCTCGACCTACGGCAGCGACCTTGTGCCGCCGGATTTCTACTCCGGTACACGACCGCAAATTGACTTGAATCAGTTTCAGAAGGATCCAGCCGTTCCTCCACAGGAAGATCCGATACAGGGAACTGACGGTGACGATGTTCTTACTGGCAGTGTGAACAACGATCTGATTTACGGCGCAGCCGGAGACGACGTCATTGACGGTCGCGCCGGCGCGGATGAAATCGCTGGTGAGCTTGGAAATGATACTCTGCGCGGCGGAACAGGTAGCGATGCCTATACCTATGCGCGTGGGGACGGAGACGATACGATTATCGAACTGGTGGGGGGCGGGGCCAACGACACTTTGAGATTAACTGATGTCGCACTCGGCGAGATAACCTTTGTTCGCAACGGTAGCGATCTCAACGTTGTGGTCGCAGAAAGCGAACCCGGGGCTGGTGATGGTGGTGCGATCCTGCTCAAAGACACGCTCGGGGGAACGAACGGGCAGGGAATAGAAACGATCGTCTTCGCAGACGGATCCAAACTCGACCTGAACAGCCTGGAGGGCACCGGAAGCGCGGCGGATGATCGCTTTGTTGGGAATGGGCGGCAGCAGAATTTTTCCGGGCGGGGGGGCTTTGATACAGTTTCCTATGAGCACTCGCTGCTTGCGGTGCAAGTCAATCTCAAGACGGGCCAAGGAGTTGGTGGTGACGCGGATCGTGATACGTACGATTCGATTGAAGGTGTTGTCGGATCGCGCAACAATGACGAATTGAACGGTTCCGATGCCGGCAACAAACTGTATGGCTCCGGGGGCAACGACATCCTCTATGGTGGTCTTGGCGACGATATCCTCGATGGTGGCGCCGGCGACAACGACCAGGTCAACTATGACGGGTACGCGACCGACTACGTGTTCCGCAGGAACGCCGACGGCACAACCGCCGTGCACAACTCGGAATACGGCGACGATACGCTCGTGAGCATAAAGGGAGTTTGGTTCCTGGCCGAAGCTGCCTGGTACGATTTGACTAGACTTCATTCCAATCGTGGCTCCAATGACGTTTGGGGGACGGCCGGCGATGACTATTTGGAGGGTACGCAGGCCGGTGATGTAATTCACGGGGGGGAGGGTAGCGACACCCTCTACGGTGGGCGTGGCGACGATACCTTGCTCGGCGAAGGCGGTGGATACAATCAAGTCGACTACGACGGTAAAGCGTCCGACTATATATTTGTCCGCAATGCAGATGGTACGACGACCGTCGTTAGCGACGTATACGGTACCGACATCCTATCGGAAATCCATGGTGTCTGGTTCCGTGGTGAAGAGCAGTGGCGGTCACTGAGTTCGCTTCATGAGAACCGCTGGATTGGAACGGATGATGTCGTCAGCACGACATCTGGGACGGCTATCGATCTCAATCAGCAAGACAACGATATCATTCCTGCTGGAGCCAACGTCGTACAACATATCTGGACCCAGCCACAGCACGGCTCTGTGGAATGGAACGAGCAGACGAGAACCTTTACCTATACTCCGGACGCCGGCTTTGTCGGAACAGATACACTGATTTACGGCTTGCATGACGGCGATAACGGTGGTGCGGTCATGACGCCTGAAGGTGTGAAGGTGACCATCAGAGTCGGTCCCGGCGATCCCACAAAAGGGCAGACGGTTACCGTTGGCCAAGGCGCAGACTACTACGGCGGAACGGCGCTTAACGATACTATTAATTTCGTCGGGGGAGCCGGAAACTATGTCAATGGAGGAGACGGCAACGACATCATCGTGTTCTCGGGCAGCTCGGCAGACTACAAAATCCTTGGCCAGGGCGACCATTTTACGATCTCGCACCTGACCAACGGGGACATCGTTCAATTCACCGCGGTGGAAGATATCGGGTTCGCCAACGGCATAATCTCCCTCGACGATATCATCGCCAATTCCGGACATCTTCCAGGCGACACGTGGTTCGAGCCCGAGCCGATCGGCGGGCTAGTCTGAACCTCCCCGCCTGCGCCGCCCGACACGTGTCGGGCGGACTACTTTCACGAGGGTAATACCGCCAGTTTTATCCGCGCTATTTCGTGAGCGAGATGCTGCCCGCAACAATTAAAGATAATTCCGTACGCGCCCTAACGGTACGCGCAGTCGCTGAGATTGCGCTGTACTCGGGCGTGATCAACCTCTTGATGCTCGTATCGCCCATCTACATGTTGCAGGTCTACGATCGGGTTTTGCCCGCTGCCAGCCTCGACACCTTGCTATACTTGTCCCTGATGGGGGTGGGCGCGCTTGTGTTTCTTGGACTTATCGAGGTCGTCCGATCTTATTACTCGCAACGCGTGGCAGCCCGGTTTGAAGCACGGTTCGCCGCCTCCGCATTGAAAGCTGCGCTTTCCGGTCCGCGCGCGAGTGCGGGGGACGTGCAGCCATTGCGTGACATGGCCATCGTGCGCGGGTTCATCGCTTCACGTGGACTTGCGACGCTGTTCGACCTGCCCTTTTCTCCCCTTTTCATACTCCTGCTTTGGTTCGTTCATCCCGCTCTTTTTGCCCTGACCTTAGTGGGTGCAGGCGTAATGGTCCTTGTTGTTGTATTAAACCAGCTTGCGAACAAGGATTTGAGCGCCGCCGCTGCGGAGCGGTCCGCCGCCGCGAACCTATCAGCCCAGGCCCTTGCTCGGAGCGCGGAGACTTTGCGCGCCATGGGAATGATTCAGAACGTTACGGAGGCTTGGGGCCGTGTGGTCGGTGAGGCAGCGATCTTGTCGGATAGAGCTGCTGACAGGAATGCCATATTCAGTGCCGCTTCACGGTCGGTTCGCATGATTCTGCAGATGGCTATACTGGGCGTTGGCGCGTACCTCGTTCTACGGGACGAGATGACTGCCGGTATGATCTTTGCATCTTCGATCATATCGGGTCGGGCGCTCCAACCCCTGGATCAACTTGTGGCCGGATGGCGGCAGGTCGGGGACGCGCAGCGAGCCTGGCACCGCCTGTCGGAGACGTTGCGACGTCAGGAACTAGAGGCCAACAACAGCATTTCGCTTCCTAAACCGGTCGGTAGGATTGCGGTCGAAAACCTCGTCTATGCGCCCGCAGGCACGAAACCGGGTGCGGAACCTCTTCTTAAGCGCCTGAGCTTCGAGGTTGCTCCCGGTGAATGCGTCGCCATCATCGGTCCAAGCCGCGCCGGAAAATCGACGTTGACGCGGCTTTTGGTTGGAGCCATTCAGCCATCGAGCGGAACGGTGCGGATCGATGGTGCCGAGATCGGCGCATGGAAGAGTGATCAACTCGGTGGTGCGATGGGTTATCTCGGGCAAGACATCCAGCTGTTGCCAGGCACTATCGCGCAGAATATCAGCCGGTTCTCTGAGCCGGCAAGCGATGAGGAGATAGTGGACGCTGCCATCAGGGCACAGGTTCACGAACTGATCTTGCAGCACAAGAGTGGATATCAGACCCAACTAGACGCGAGTACGTCGGTGCTATCAGGGGGAGAAAGACAGCGCATCGGCTTGGCGCGCGCGTTCTTCGGTGATCCGCGGATCCTTGTCCTCGATGAGCCCAATTCAAGCCTCGATGCGGAAGGCGAGGCGGCACTTGCGCGTGCGCTGAAGGTTGCGCGCGAGCATGGAACCACGATTATTTTGGTAACCCATCGCCTTTCTGTTGCGGCAACCTGCGACAAAGTCATGGTTCTAAGAGCGGGTGGGATCGAAGCTTATGGTCCCGCAGCACAGGTCCTGCAAAGATTAACCGCATCCGTGGAGCCGGTCAGGATTCCGAGAGTACGCGCCACGGGTTCAGTTCCAATTGAAGGAGGCGCCTCATGAATTCGCTTACCTCCAGCAGTTGGGAAAGGACCCTGCGCTCACATACGGGAACGGTTGCGGTCGTTGGATATGCGTTGATCGGCCTGTTCCTCGGCGGCGCAGGATTTTGGGCCGCAACGGCGCCGATCGCCGGTGCCACGGTCGCCGCGGGCCATCTCGCGGCATCCGGACGCAATGTTCTAATTCAGCATCTTGAAGGGGGTGTCGTTCGTGAGATCCGCATCAAGGAAGGTGATCGCATCGTTCGCGGGCAAACGTTGATAGTTCTCGACGACACCGCGGCAAGAACGCAGCTGAACCGGCTGGTCAAGCAATGGATGACATTCCGGTCGCGCGCATCCAGGCTTGAAGCCGAGAGGGACGGTGTCTCGCGGCTTGCGATCGCGGTTGCCAGCAGCGCGTTCGCGCACGCGCCCGATGCCGCGGCGGCAGCCATCGAACAGGAAAAGGAGTTTGATGCAAGGCTGGCACGCTTTCGTTCAGAGACCGAAATCCTTGGACAGCGGGTCCTCACTTTGGAAAAGGCCCTATCGGGCCTGACGGCGCAAAAGGAAGCGATCGGAAGGCAGGCCACGATCGTCGCCGAGGAAGCGGTGCGGAAAAAGAAGCTGCTCGACCAAGGGCTCACGAACCGCTCGGAATATACTCAGCTGCTCAGGGTGGAAGCGGATCTCCTGGGGCAAGCGGGCGCTATCGAAGCACAGCTTGCGACGAATTCCACCCAGATCGCCGAGGCCAACGAGCAGATCGAGCGGCTGAAGACACAACGTGTTGAACAGGCCGTGACTGCCCTTAATGAAACGCGTGTCTCGCTCGCTGACGTGGAGGAGCAATTGGAGGCGGCTAAAGCGGTGCTTGATCGTACCGTCGTCAAAGCGCCGATTGACGGCATCGTAATCACCTCACAATACAACGCAATTGGCAGCGTCATCGGTACCGGCGAGAAAGTTATGGAAATCCTGCCAACGGACACCGGCCTCCTTATAGATGCACGACTCAACCCGCAGGACATAGACGTCGTGACCACAGGGCAATCCGCGCGGCTGCGAGTCAGCGCGCTCAATGCGCGCCTTACGCCTGAACTCCCCGCGCGCGTTGTTCATATATCCGCCGACCGCCTCACGGATCCCGCAACCCAGCAACCCTACTATCGCGCGCTCTTGCAAATCGTCCAGCCCATGCCCGAGGACGTCGAGACGGAGCAATTGCGGCCGGGCATGCCTGTGGAGGTCTTCGTCGACACGGGAGAGCGAACGTTCTTGGAGTATCTGGCAAAGCCGATAATCGATTCATTCAGCCGGGCATTTGTCGAGGAATAAGCGTCAGTGGGCATCGACGCACCGGCTCGACCTAAAAGTGCGATCGGCCGAAAGTCGCAAGCGAAGGTCCGCTCTGACCCTCCATGCATTTCTTCTCTATGTTCCTGTTCGGGAGATCCTAACTGAAGTGCAACACGCCGGTTTTCAGGGTAGGGGTTCAGCCTCCCTCTTGCAAATGTGCCCGG
>NZ_JABWDU010000022.1:0-3299 GCF_013371465.1 Ensifer oleiphilus
AGCAATGGGAACGATCAAGCCAATCGAACGATTAGTACTGGTAAGCTTCATGCGTTGCCGCACTTCCACACCCAGCCTATCAACGTGGTAGTCTTCCACGGTTCTCAAGGGAATACTCGTTTTCAGGTTGGTTTCCCGCTTAGATGCCTTCAGCGGTTATCCATTCCATATATAGCTACCCTGCTATGCCCTTGGCAGGACAACAGGTCCACCAGAGATATGTCCATCCCGGTCCTCTCGTACTAGGGACAGATCCTGTCAATATTCCTACACCCACGGCAGATAGGGACCGAACTGTCTCACGACGTTCTGAACCCAGCTCACGTACCGCTTTAATTGGCGAACAGCCAAACCCTTGGGACCTGCTCCAGCCCCAGGATGCGATGAGCCGACATCGAGGTGCCAAACAACCCCGTCGATATGGACTCTTGGGGGTCATCAGCCTGTTATCCCCGGCGTACCTTTTATCCGTTGAGCGATGGCCCTTCCACGCGGGACCACCGGATCACTATGACCGACTTTCGTCTCTGCTCGACTTGTCAGTCTCGCAGTCAGGCGGGCTTATGCCATTGCACTCGACGACCGATTTCCGACCGGTCTGAGCCCACCATCGCGCGCCTCCGTTACTCTTTCGGAGGCGACCGCCCCAGTCAAACTACCCACCATACACTGTCCCGGATCCGGATAACGGACCGCGGTTAGACATCCATGACGATAAGGGTGGTATTTCAAGGATGGCTCCACAAGAACTGGCGTCCCTGCTTCAAAGCCTACCACCTATCCTACACATGCCGACACGAATGCCAGTGTAAAGCTATAGTAAAGGTGCACGGGGTCTTTCCGTCTGACCGCAGGAACCCCGCATCTTCACGGGGAATTCAATTTCACTGAGTCTATGCTGGAGACAGCGGGGAAGTCGTTACGCCATTCGTGCAGGTCGGAACTTACCCGACAAGGAATTTCGCTACCTTAGGACCGTTATAGTTACGGCCGCCGTTTACTGGGGCTTCGATTCAGAGCTTGCACCCCTCCTCTTAACCTTCCAGCACCGGGCAGGCGTCAGACCCTATACGTCGTCTTGCGACTTCGCAGAGCCCTGTGTTTTTGATAAACAGTCGCTACCCCCTGGTCTGTGCCACCCTTTCTCACTTGCGTAAAAAAGGGTCACGCTTCTTCCGAAGTTACGCGTGCAATTTGCCGAGTTCCTTCAGCATAGTTCTCTCAAGCGCCTTGGTATACTCTACCTGACCACCTGTGTCGGTTTCGGGTACGGTCTATACGGTGGAGCTATTTCCTGGAACCGCGTCCCTGCACACCCAATCCAATAAGAGCGTACAAGTTAAGCAATCCGTCACTACCACCAGGCCCACGAATATTAACGTGGTTCCCATCGACTACGCGTGTCCGCCTCGTCTTAGGGGCCGGCTAACCCTGCTCAGATTAACTTTAAGCAGGAACCCTTGGTCTTTCGGCGAGAGGGTCTCTCACCCTCTTTATCGTTACTCATGTCAACATTCGCACTTCCGATACCTCCAGGACCCCTCACAGGTATCCCTTCACAGGCTTACGGAACGCTCCGCTACCACACGTCTTTAAGACGTATCCTCAGCTTCGGTGCATGGCTTTAGCCCCGTTACATTTTCGGCGCAAAGACCCTTAATTAGACCAGTGAGCTGTTACGCTTTCTTTAAATGATGGCTGCTTCTAAGCCAACATCCTGGTTGTTTTGGGATCCTCACATCCTTTCCCACTTAGCCATGACTTGGGGACCTTAGCTGGAGGTCAGGGTTGTTGCCCTCTTCACGACGGACGTTAGCACCCGCCGTGTGTCTGCCGACTAGTACTCCTCGGTATTCGGAGTTTGGTTAGGATCAGTAAGACGGTGAGTCCCCATAGCCCATCCAGTGCTCTACCCCCGAGGGTATTCGGTCGACGCACTACCTAAATAGTTTTCGCGGAGAACCAGCTATTTCCGAGTTTGATTGGCCTTTCACCCCTAGCCACAAGTCATCCCAATCTATTGCAACAGATGCGGGTTCGGTCCTCCAGTTGGTGTTACCCAACCTTCAACCTGCTCATGGCTAGATCACTCGGTTTCGGGTCTAATGCGACGAACTGAACGCCCTGTTCAGACTCGCTTTCGCTGCGCCTTCACCTATCGGCTTAAGCTTGCTCGTCACACTAAGTCGTTGACCCATTATACAAAAGGTACGCCGTCACCCTTGCGGGCTCCGACTGTTTGTAGGCATCCGGTTTCAGGTTCTATTTCACTCCCCTTGTCGGGGTGCTTTTCACCTTTCCCTCACGGTACTTGTTCGCTATCGGTCATGCACGAGTACTTAGGCTTGGAGAGTGGTCTCCCCATGTTCAGACAGGATTTCACGTGTCCCGCCTTACTCAAGGACACTGAGTGTTCTACGTGTAAGGGGCTATCACCCTCTACGGCCGACCTTTCCATGTCGTTCCACTTTATTCCTCAGTGCCACTGGCCTGGTCCGCGTTCGCTCGCCACTACTTGCGGAGTCTCGGTTGATGTCCTTTCCTGCAGGTACTTAGATGTTTCAGTTCCCTGCGTTCGCTTCTTACCCCTATGTATTCAGAGCAAGATACCTTTAAACAATACTTGGAAACCTAAGCCGTACCGAAGCACGACTTAAATTTTCCAAGTATTTAAGGTGGGTTTCCCCATTCGGAAATCCATGGATCAAAGCTTATTCGCAGCTCCCCACGGCTTATCGCAGCGTATCACGTCCTTCATCGCCTGTGCATGCCAAGGCATCCACCAAATGCCCTTCTTTCACTTGATCGTTCTCATTGCCAATGCTCATCCTTAAGCCACCATCCCCGAAGGGGATGCGGCAGACCGGGTTACCTTTTACAACCCAATCCAATCCAGATGCCATCGACGTGTTCGATACGGTCGCTTTATTGGAACCACGCCGAGCGGTTCGCTTGCGCCATATCTTAAGACCAGCTTCTCGAGATCTGTCCGGTGATGCGCGGTCAGGCAACACCAATCCAGCATGAACACCAGAAGGGCACTCACAAGTGAGCACCCAAACAATGATCATGCCTATAGGACAAGGCTTCCTTCCTACCTCCAGACCCTCTTCCATATCCGGTCGGCTAGACCTTCAATGGCTTCATAAGGACTGGGCTCGGACGTCTCCAACAACCTTTCGGTCATCTTCAACACCTGGAAGCTTCCAGACATATCTTCTCTTCACAATGTAATCAGAACAGGCATCAACCTCGAAAGGCGATGCAAACTTATTTTCTCCAAGGATATCTTTCCGCCA
>NZ_JABWDU010000023.1 GCF_013371465.1 Ensifer oleiphilus
GGTGAAGCTGACCCCGCTGTTGACCGTGTCCGTGCCGCCGTTGACAGCCTCGACCACCGTATCGCCGGCTCCGACGAAGTAGGTGTCGTTGCCGGCACCGCCCGTCAGCGTATTGGCGCCTGCATTACCGGTGATCGTATCGTCAAAGGCGCTGCCTGTGACGTTTTCGATGTCGATCAGCGTGTCGTCGCCATCGGCACCGGTAGCCGTTCCGGTCGTCAGGTTGACGGTGACCGCACCACTGGCACCGGCATAAGACGCCGTGTCCGTATCGCCGGTACCGCCGTGCAGCCGGTCATTACCCAGGCCACCGGACAGGACATCGTTGTCGTCCTGGCCGAAGAGCGAGTCGTCGCCGGCACCGCCAACGAGCGTATCATTGCCGTTGTCGCCATATTGAACGTCATCACCCGCCGTCGCAAAGGCTGTCAGATTGTCGGCGCCATTGCTGCCCGTCCTGATGGTGAACGTCTCGTCATAGGTGTTGAGGAAATCGTCGGTCGAGCGGATGGCCAGCGTGTAGGTGGTGTTGGCCGCCATCGCCCCGACGCGGCTGACGACGCCGGCCGCGGAAACCGTGAAGCCTGGACTGCTTCCGGGCTGCAGCGAATAGGTCCATGCCGTGCTGTCGTCATCGACCGTCGCCAGGTTCGCGATCGCCCCCGTGGGCAAGTCGGTGTTGTTCGGGTTGATGGCGTTCCAGCGAATGTCCGTCGGCGCTTCGTTGGCGAGAAAGATGCGCGTACCGTCCGTGAACTCGGCCCATTCGACGTTACGCAGTCTGTCGATACCGTCGGAGACGAGATTGCGCTCGGTCAGCGGATCGATGACGTTGCTGACGTTGATATGCGAGATCGTGGTCGAGCCATCAGCATTGCGGACAACCGTGTAGTTGGCGTTGCCGTTGGCGTCGAGGAACGTGTCGTTGAAGAAGGCGGTGTCGACATCGCCGATGCCATCGTCTTCAACGATCTCACGAACGATGTGCAACTGCGTCGGCACGATCGTGCGGGAGATCATCAGGTCGAACAGCGACTTTCCAACCCAGCTCGGGTCTGCCGCGTCGTTCACCGTGAAGACATGCTTCAGGCTGTCGACGGAGGAAATCTGGTTCTGTGGCGTGTTTTGCGCCCCTGGTGCCGTGATGCGAATACGCACGTTCAGCCAGGCATCGCCGTCGAGGAAATCATCCCCGCCATTGCCGCGCAGACTGTCGGAGCCGCCACCGCCGAGCAGGATGTTGCCGGAGTTGAAGGCCGACAGTGCCTCAAGTTGGGCTGCCGTCGCGCCGACGGGCGCTGCAGTGATGAGGTTGCCGAGCAAGGCGCGCAGGCCCTCGATGCGGTTGACACCCGCCTGGGACAGCTCGTCGTTGAAGAAGATGCCTTCTGTGGTCGCAACCGTGTCGCCGGGCAGAATGTCGCCTTGAACACGGTCGTCGCCAAGCAGTGTGTCGTTGCGGTCCCAGCCGGAGAGGGCTTCGACCTTGTCAAAACGGTTGCGCAGGATGTCTTCCGCCTCGGTGGTGAAGATCGGGATGCGCATGTCGGCGTAGCCGTTGAGCGCCATGCCCTTGAAGATCGCCCAGTCGAAACCGAACATGCCTTCGTTGCGCATAACGCTTTCGCCCTGCACCATGATGTCGTCGCCGGATTCACCGTCGAAGTCGTGTTCCTCGTTGCCGGCGAACATGACGTCATGGCCCTTGATCGCCGAATTGAAGAACAGTTCGGAGTTGTCGCCGGCCGTGGTGTCGAAGCCGCCGCCGGCCTCCATCCAGTCGTCGCCCTCGTTGCCCATCAAGAGGTCGACACCTTCGCCGCCGAGGACGAAGTCGTCACCCGCACCAGCGAACACTTCGGTATCGTCGACACCGACGAAGACGACGTCCTTGCCATCGCCGCCCATCAGGATGTCGATGCCGTTGGAGTTGGCGATGACGTCGTTGCCTTCCTCGCCCTTGATGAAGTCGCCGGTGTCGCCGCTGTCGGTCAGGATATCGTCGCCGCCGCCGCCGTTGACGAGGTCGACGCCTGCGCCGGATTCAACGCGGTCATTGCCGTCGTCTGCCCAGATCGCATCGTCGCCGAAGTCTGTGATGATCGTATCGGCGCCATTGGTGCCGCCGACGACGATATGTTCGCCACCGGTAAAGCGCAGGTAGTTCGTTTCGACTGCCGCCGTGCGCGGATCGTCACGCACGACCTTACCGAGCCCGATTGCTTCGAGCGCCGGGTCGTTGCCTTCCGGATCGGGCTCAGCCTGATTGGCCTGGTTGACCTCGAGCACGAAGTCGTACTTGGCAAAGGAGTCAACGCCGATATGGCGTTCGATGATGTCGTCGGCTGTGCCGCGGATGCCGTCCGCCCCAGGCTGTGCCAGTTCGGTGTTGGCCATCATCATCTTCGAGAAGGAATTCTGCTCGAGCTGGTTCAGCATGTTCTGGCCCTGCGTGCGGGTCAGGTAGTAGAACCGGTCGCCGTCCTGCAGGTTTTCCATCTGGGCTTCGAAGATGGCGTTGAAGGTCGAGCCGAGCATGCCGCCGAACGGCATTTTCTTTTCGGCCAGACCACCGATCCACAGATCGATAAGGTTGAGGCCGCTGTTGCCAATGTTCCAGTCGCCGGTGCTGTTGAGGAAATCGAGGCGATCCGAGGGCACGACGATCGTGCGCGTCCCGCCCGGTGCGTTGGCGTCGGCAATCACCTGGTCTTCCCCAAAGACGATTGCCATTGCAGCGGCACGTTTGCCGGCAAGTGTTGTTTCGTCGTCCACCAGAGCATGCAGGCCGTATGCCGCGATGAAGTTCACCACCGAGATCGGATTCTTGAGGTTGGCGGCAAAGTCCACCCAGCTGTCATAGGGCGTGAGGAAGGTCGAGCCGGTTGCCGCATAAAGCTGAGCGCGGGCTTCGTTCAACGAAGGTATACCGGTGTCTCGGCCGCGGGCGATGTTGATCGTCGCCAGGTCGAGCGGAAGACCGAGCAGGTTGTTGCGCAGCGATCCGACGATGAACTCGTCGATTTCGTTGCCGCGTTCGATCGTCATGCCGCGCACGACCGCCGCAGCGGCAGCATCGTGTGAAATCGTGCCGTCGAGATCGAACTCGACCGGGTTGAGGAAGGCTTCGATAAGCCCGACTTCCGGATTGATGACTTCGCCATTTGCATCGAGGCGCGGCATTTCATCGGTCAGCATCGAATGGCCGAAGCGGTAGACCGTGTTGGCGAATTCCGAGAAGATCGCCGGGTTGATGTCGGTGACACTGTTGAAGACGAAGGGGTCGATCGCCGGCTGGATCTTGCGGGCGAACTCTTCGAACACCAGGTGCTGGTACTGCATTTCCGTGGCGAAACGGGCAGCCTGGAAAATGCGCTCGCCATCCCACGCGAAGGATTCAAGAAGCTCTGCCCGCTCAGTTGGGTCGGCAGGGAAGGTTGCCGGCAACGCATCAAGCTCCGTCTGGGTGATATCAACAGACAGCCACTCGTTGATGAAGGCGAGGTCGCCACTTTGCAGAATGGTCATCTTCTGCATATCCGTCTGGCGATTGTGCTCGGAATGGAAGATGTGGTGCACGGTCGTCAGACCGATATTCTCGTTGCCGCGACCGTCGCCGGTGATGAAGTGGCGGTTGAGCAGTTCGTCGTCATACTCGGTATTGCGGCCGGTTTGGGGATTGGACGCCACGGTATTGCCGGTGTCGCTGTCGGCATCTGCGACCAGATTGCCGAGCGCATCGAATACGGGAACGGCATTGTGGGCGATATCGTCGAGGAAGGCATGGCCGATACGGATCGCGCCTGCCGTAAAGGTATTGACGGGATTTGCCGGATTGCCCTCGGTGACGAGATCATCGGACGTATTGGGGATTCCGTCCGTGCCAAGTCCGGTGACCAGCAATGGGTATCCGTTCGGTCCGCGGATGAACTCGCCATAGGCGTCCGTGCGGATCAGCGGAATGTTGAAGATATCGGCGTCGGTCAACTGGATGCCGAGCACGTCTGCGGCCTGCGCCTTGATGTCGGCCCAGGTCGGCAAGCCGTTTGCCGAACCATCAAGCAGGCGGCCGGTGGCCATCGGCACACCGCCGACGGTTGCGTACTCGCGCAGGAAGAACTGATGCGAGGCGTGCGAGGTATAGGTCTGGTTCTGATCGACGAACGGGGTCGTCGTGTTGGTATGAGAATCGCCGTCCGGCGTCGCGCGCGTCAGCACCATGAAACGCAAATGCGCCGGCAGGTCGTCGGCTGTTCCAGCCACGCCATCGGTTCCGAGCACCAGCGGGTCATCATCCTGCAGCGGTACATAGACGGTGCCGTTGCCACCCTTGGTGATCAGGTCGAGACCATGGTCGAAGAACTGACCGAAGAAGGTCATCCAGGCGTTGAAGGGCGCGGAAAGGCCCTCGTCCGGCGCCACGTTGGGAATCGACAGGTTTCCTTCATCGCCGATGACCAGTCCCAGTTCGGCTGCAACGGCCTCAAGCGCCGCGGACGGATCCTGGGCAACCACTTCGGCTGATGCCAGCGCTTCCTCGGCGGCGGTCACGGCATTCGCCGCGTCCTGAATGGCATCGATGCTGGCCGGATTGCCCGGCGTGTAGCCGGCGACAGCCAGATCGAGGGCTGTGTTCGCGTCGTTGAGTGCATTCTGTGCAGCGACAACGGCGTCATCAGCCTGCTGCTGGGTCACGCGAGCGGCAAGCAAACGCTCCATATCGACTTGCGGGTCTTCCGAGCCGGCGAAGGTCAAAGCCGCGATGATGGCTGCCGGATTGTTGATCGACATGTCGACGATGAGATTGGAGATGGTGCGCGGATCGGCATCGACCACATTGCCCGGTGTGCCGTAGTTGCCGCCGGTCAAGACGCCGCCGGGCGCTGGCCCGTTGACGTCGATGCTGTCGCCATCGGTGTCATTGCGATACTCGGCGTCCAGCAGCCGTGGCATCGCCTGGTCGGCGGAACCCCAGGTCTCGCGACCGGGCACGATGTTGTTGTAGGTGCCGTCGACCGTGCGAAGGCCGTTCGGAACATGGGGGTCGGGGATCGCGAGCTGCGCACCGGGCGTGCCTGCCGGAACGACATTGCCGGCCGCATCGACGTAGATCTCCCTAAGGTCCTGGGCATTCGCGCCGGAATGCGCGGTCGAGTTGCCTTCTGCGATCTTGATCTGGCGCAGAATGAACATCATGTCCTGAAGATTGAGCTTGAACGCGGCCATTTTCCCCTCCGTCGAGACACAGCGATCCCCCCGGAAGGACACATGTCTTTCCGCCAACAGAGGTCGCGTTACTGGTACTGGTCGCCATTAACGCATCGAAGCCGCGGTCGGCGTAGAGAACAAGGTCGCGTGATTTTCGCGACTAAAGGACAGTCGGACCGGAATACTTTGGTCTCCACTGTTCTCAGACCTTAGTCGGAGCAAGATTTCGCATGCCGA
>NZ_JABWDU010000024.1 GCF_013371465.1 Ensifer oleiphilus
TCGGGCCATTGGTTGAGATCGGCGCCGTCGATGCGAACAGCCCCACGTAAGACCGGCCAGATGCCGAGCATGGCGCGCGCCAGTGTCGTCTTGCCGCCACCCGACGGCCCGATCAGCCCCAGCGCCTGGCCGGCTTTCAGTTCCAGGCTCACCTCGCTCAGGAGCACCGCCCCGGTCGACGGTGCCACCGTCGTCACCTTGTCGAGGCTCAAGCTCTCGGTGGGTGCCGGCAGGTCGAGGCTGCCGGAGCGCTCGTCGAGCACGCCGAGCGTCTCGTTGAGGCGGTGATAGCTGCGCCTTGCCGCCACCACGCCCTTCCATTGCGCGATCGCCATGTCGACCGGCGCCAGTGCTCTCGCGGTCACGATCGACGAGGCGATGATCGAACCGGCCGACATCTGCCCGCGGATCGCCAGATAGGCGCCAACCCCGAGGATCGCCGACTGCAGGATCATGCGCAGCACCTTCGACAGGCCCGACAGCGTGCCGCCGATATCCGACGTCTTGGTCTGACAGTCGAGATGGCGGCGATTGGCCTTCTCGAAACGATCGACCGCCCGTCCGGTCATGCCCATGGCATGCAGCACGTCGCTGTTGCGGGCATTGCTTTCGGCCACCGAACTGCGCGCCACCGACGCCTTGATCATCGAGCTGGAATGGCGCCGGGTCAGCACCTCGGCAATCACCGTCAGCACCGCCAGCACCAGCGCGCCACCGAGCGTGAGGTAACCGAGAACCGGATGAAGCATCCAGACGAAGACGAGATAGATTGGGATCCATGGCAGGTCGAACAGCGCCACCGGCCCCTGGCTCGAGAGAAACCCGCGCAGCGTGTCGACGTCGCGGCCGCGTTCCGTCGCCTCCGCCGTCGAATAGCCGAAGCGTGGCATCTCGATCACCACCTTGTGGGCAAGCGGCGCCAGCTGGCTGTCGAGCCGGGCGCCGAGCCGGACCAGGATCTGCGAACGGATGACGTCGAACAGGCCCTGGAACAGATAGAGCCCGACCGCCAGCACCGACAGCGCCACCAACGTGGAGATGCTGCCGCTGGTCAGCGCCCGATCGTAGATCTGCAGCATGTAGAAGGCGCCGGTCAGCGCCAGGATGTTGATGATGCCCGATAGGCCGAAGAGATAGATCAGGATACCGCGCATGCCGCCGATCTTGTGTTGCGGCTCTTTCTTCTTGCTCATGATGAGATCCCCTTTTGTCCGCCCGCATGCTGTCCCGGCCGGTCAGCGACCGGCCGGGAACTCCGCTTCATGCTCAGGAGACACCATTGAAGTCGGCGACCTTGAGGTTGTGCGTGCCCGCGATCGCCAGTTCGAAGTCGGCATCCGGGTCGGCATCGACACTGCCGCGGATCACGGTGACGTCGGCGCCGTCCTGTGTCTCATGCGTCACCACGATCTGGCCGGCGCCCGAGAGCGTCGTTCCGGCCGAAAGCGTGAAGCCCTGCACGCCCGCCTGTCCGGTGTTGGCGTCGATCGAGGAGAAGTCGATCCGGTCTCCCGGCGTAAAGCCGTAGATCGTGTCGCCGTTTGCCGCTGCCACCGAGGTGAAGCGGAAGACGTCCTCGCCAAGGCCGCCGTCGATGATGTTGACGGCATTGGATGCGGTGATCACGTCATGGCCGGAGCCGCCGATGAAGTTCTCGAAGCCGTAGACCGTGTCGGTTCCCACCTCGACGCCTAAGACCTGGCCGCGGCCCATGAAGCCGGTGCCCATGTCGACCGTCAGGGTGCTGGTGGCGGTCGAGTAGTCGAGCGTGTCGCTGCCCTCGCCGCCCCAGTAACTGTCGGAGCCGTCGTTGAGCGTTGCCAGGAAGGTGTCGTCGCCGTCACCGCCCCAGGCCTTGTCCGATCCCGCCCCGCCTTCGATGACGTCGTTGCCGGCGTCGCCGTAGATCAGGTCCTCGCCGCCATTGCCGAACAGCATGTCGGCACCGGCACCGCCGTGGATCTCGTCATTGCCCGATCCGCCAGAGGCAACGTCGTCGCCGTCACCACCCGACAGCACATCCTCGCCGTCCTCGCCGCGCAGCACGTCGCTGCCCGCATCCCCCGACAGGATGTCGCCACCGCCGCCGCCCAGAAGCACGTCGGCAAGGCCACCACCCAGCAGCACATCCGCCGCAGACGTCCCGATCAGCGTGCGCGCCGCAACCGGCAACGGCGTCTCACCACCGTCCCCATCGCCCGAACCGTCACCGTCGTCGTCGCCATCGTCGTCACCGCCGCCGGCCGTATCATCGTCGTCATCATCGTCCCCGCCAGCGTCATCATCGTCGTCATCGTCGTCACCGCCGGCCGTATCATCATCATCGTCGTCCCCATCATCGTCGGGGCCGCCGGTGTCGCCGTCGTCATCCTCGTCGTCGTCGCCGTCATCGCCGCCGCCAACGGGGTCGCCGTCGTCATCACCATCGTCTTCATCATCATCCGGGTTGCCAGCACCATCATCACCATCGTCCGGTTCGTTGGTCTGGAAGACATGTTCGGGAAGATCCGTCATGCCGGTATTGCGAGCGATGATGTCGGCAAACTCCTGACCGTCGATGAAGTTTTCGTAGAAGTCGAAGTTGTCGAAGCGGCTTGCATAGTAGAAGCGGTCGGCTTCCTGCAGACGATCGAACTGCTCGTGCAGGACGATCCAGAAAGTCTGGCCGACCATGCCGCCATTCACATGCTTTTCGGCAAGGCCGCCGACCCAGAGATCGACGCGGTCGATGCCCTTGACGACGCCGGTACCATCGGCCTGCATTGCCACTTGGATACCCGGGTTGATCGACTGGAACGTGGCGATATCGCCGGGCTGCAGCACGAGGTCCGGATAGGCCTGGCGGAACTGGTTGATCACCGCCTGGCTCAGCCCGTTGCGTGCCTGGAAGTCCTCCCAGGACGTGTAGGCAGACATGTCGCCGGCAAAGCCGCGTGCTTCCGAGACGTAGGGATCCTGGGAGGCCGCCAGATCCATGCGGACCTGGTTCAGCGTCCCGAGGCCGACATCCCATCCGCGCGCCACGTTGAAGGCGAACAGATCGGCATTGATGCGAACGAGGTCGTTACGAACAGCGTCGACGATATTGAAGTCCACCTCTTCGGCCTGCTGGGTGATGATCCCGCCGAGAATGGAGTTGACGCCGAGCTGTTCGTAGCCGGGTTGCGGCACGTAGCCTGGAGGCAAGGGACCGGTGAAGACGCCGGCCTCATTGCTCGGGTTCAGGAAGGCATCGAACAGAGCCACCTGCTTGGGCTGCCCGTCGGGACCGATGACGGTCATGGTCTGGCCGATCAGCGAATGTCCGACGCGGTAGACGGCGGCGGCGAACTCATGCGAGATCCCAGCCGTGGCATCCGGGTTGTACTCGAGGAAGCCATGGTTACCGAGGCCGCGCATGCCGCCGAGCAGCATGTCGGCGAACTCGTCGAAGACCACCCGCTGGTACTCGGCCTCATTGATCATCTTGGCCGCCTGGAACAGCTCTTCCGCCGTTCCTTGGAAGCCGGCCGCCTCCAGACCTTCCACATGGAAGTTGTGGTTGCGGGCCCAGATGGTGTGCATCGAGGTCAGCGCAAAGTTCTCGTTGCCGCGCCCGTCGCCGACCACATAGTGATCGAGCAGCTTGATAAAGGGGTTGGTGTCGAGAAGCAGCGCGTGGGTGCTGCCCATGAAGTTGGACGTCATGGCCGGAAGCATCGCTTCGTTGATGACGCCGTTGGTCACCAACCCGGCAAAGTAGGTCTGGAACGCCACCTGCCCGCCCGGCAGCGATGCCGAATGGAACACGGTGTTGTTCTGCCAGTGATGCAGGATCAGCTCGCGCAGCGTCGGCAGCAGCGAGAAGTCGTCATTCGACGGGTCGGCCGCGCCTTTCATCAAGTGCGCGCCCAGTCCACCCGAGCCATTGCCTTCCCGCAGGAACTGGCCGACCAGGTCGTTGGAACCATAGGCCTGGTTCTGATCGACGAAGGGCGAGGTCTTGTTCAGGTGCTGCGGTACGCCGTCGACGACCGAGCTTACCGTCCCGCGGGTAAGATCGGCCGGGTTGCCCGATCCCGGTGCGCCGTTGCCCGGTGCGCCGATGCGGATCGTGCCGTTGCCGCCCTTGCCGAGGAAGTCGAGACCGTGGTCGAAGTACTGGCCGAACGCCATGAAGAAGATGTTGGCGTCCTTGTCGTTCTTCGGCAGGTCGAGTTCCTGGCTGCCGAGGATGTTGCTGATGTTGCGCGGGTCGAGCCCCGAGAAGATCGGATTGATGTTGTTGTTGCCGGTCGTCGGGTCGTAGGCGCCGTAATGCGCATCGGTGATGCGGATGAACGGCGTGTCGGCCGAGCCCCAGGTCGGATTGTCTTCGTTGTTGCCGTGACCGGAGAGTGTCCGGACACCGGAGAAGTCGTTGGTGTCGTCGTCAGTGTCGAAGGCCGGCAGCCCGTTGACCAGGTTCTTGAGGCCGGCAAGGTCGTTCGCGGTGTATTCGAAGCGACCCGAAACGCCTTCATCGTTGCCGGGCGTCGGCGGCGTATTCTGGAATTGCGGCGGCACCGCACCGGCGAAGGTGATCGAGTGCGTGCCGTTCGAGAACGTCTTCGTGCCGTTCGCATTGGTGGTCATGGTGTAGTCGGAAATGTTGCTTCCCGGCGCCAGTTCCACCACGTCCTGCGGCCTGAGATTGCCGACGATCGTGTCGTTGCCGCCATTGGTGCGGAACAGGATACGGTGCGAAGACTGCAGTGCGCTGAAGTCTACGGTGTCGTCGCCCGCATCGCCGTTGATCGTGATCGTGTTGACGCTGAGGCCCGTCGGCGAGAAATCGCCGATCGTCAACACAGTGTCCGGGCCTGCACCCGTATTGATGACGATCTCTTCGATGTCGTTGAGTTCGGCAACGATCGAAACGGCATTCGTGCCGTTGCGGGTAATGACGATTTCCGTCGCCGCGTTGAGGCTGCCCACGGCGTTGCCGGCGACAGCCAACCATTCGGTGCGGGTATAGAC
>NZ_JABWDU010000025.1 GCF_013371465.1 Ensifer oleiphilus
ATGTCAAAGCTGATTAGAGGCGCGACGTTGCCAGCCATTTCGAAATGCGACACTGCCCGCCGGCTTGCTCTGCCAGTCAGCCCCCGATCCGACCGGCTGGTCCGGGTTGAAAGGGCGGAGCGGGGGCGGGTGATGACACTCCCCTTCGGCTTTAGCTTTCTCAGTAGCAATTGTTTTGTCGCCGGTTGATACTCGCTTGCACCTGCATAGGGCGAGGTAGGGATCACAGCCGCACGATGCTTCCGGAAATCAAGCTGCATGGTGACGTCGATGTCGCCGCACTGTCCCCACTTCTTCGCGGTATGCTTCTTTCGGTTGCCTATGCTGACGGTGAGGGCGGCATAGGATTGACGGCGACCGGCGCCATGAACCGCAAGTTCGTGCATTGGGCCGCTGTACACTTCCTTTGGCCAGGCTTCACAGCCGAAGACCTCTACAGCATGAACAAGGTGCTCAATGAAAGCGACATGCCGCCGCTTTGGGTCGTGCGCGACATGACCCGTCATCTGAAGCTTCTTCGCCGGAAAAAAGATGTGCTGCTGCCAACCAGACGCGGCCGGGAATTCCTGGTGAACCCGCAAGCCTTCTTCGATCTGGTCGCCACGGATTATCTCTATTCGTATGTCCATACCACCGAGCGGGAAGAGGAGGTCCGAGCGCGGTTACGCTGGTGGCGCATGTTCCTCAATCTTCTCAATATCAAAGCCAGAGAAGGGTGCACGCCAATAGACGTTGTGAAGATCCTCTATCCAGACTTGGCGCCTCTGTCGGACACCGAAATGACAATAGAAGCCTGGAAGTTGAAATCCGATCTCCAATATGGCGTCTTTCGACGCTTGTGCTGGCTCGGTGTGCTCTATGAGGCACGAGAAGGGCTCTCGCTCCTCCAGAATGGAGCCTTCCACAAGACGCCACTTTGGCCAGCTTGCCTGCAGTTGGAATCGGATACGCAGAGCGACATCGGCGTGCATTGACGCTCTTTATTCCGCCGCTGGCTGCCTCATCAACGCTTTCTCTCGTCGCGCAATCACCGCCGGATCGTTCATGAAATCCGTTCTCGGGCGGGGCTTGCGGCCGCGCTTCTGGTAGCCATTGCCCTTGCTGCCGTCACGAATACCAAACATATGATCCGTCTGACCGGTGCGGCGAGGGCCGCCTTTGCTGCGCTGCTGTTCGCGCCCTGCCTGCATCTCGGCGACAATTGACAGCATGTCGTCCAGCCGCTTGTTGTCGACGACCTCGGCACGATGCACCGAGCGCAACGTATCGAAGGTCCTGTAGGGCAGGGCAAAGCTCTGGTGCATGATCTCAAGCCGCCCATCCGGATAGTCGCAGACGATGACCTTCTGGCCGGCCAGAGGTCTGGAGATCTCTGTCGGATCGAGGATAAACAGCACCTTGTCGTAGCGTAGCGTCAGGGATTGCGACAGGGTTCGGACTTCCTTGCGGCACATGGCGCCATCAAGGTTCTCATGGTCGGCCAGCGGCCGGTGCATGTCCTTCGGGTTGCGCGGTGGCTTGCCGAACCGCGAATTGAAATCCGTGATGAACTCAGGCGCATAGGCATTGGCATCTTCGATCGTATTGATACCGCGAAGCCGCATCTCCTTGACCAGCCGATCCTGCAGCGTCTGGTTGGCCCGTTCCACACGGCCTTTTGCCTGCGGGGTGTTGGCGCAGATGATGTCGATGTTGAGTTCATAAAGCGCCCGGCCGAACTGTGTCAGGCCACTCGTCCGGTCTTTCTCCGACGCATGGAGCGAGCGGAAAACGCCATGCTTGTCGCTGTAGAACGCCAGCGGCTTGCCCCATTGCTGCAGGTAGGCCTTCGTCGCATGCAGGTAGTCGAATGTATTCTCCGATCCAGCAAAGCGAAGATGTAAAAGCTTGCCGGTGGCGTCATCAATATAGACGAGCAGGGCGCATTTGGGGCCGCGGTTCTCGAACCACCAGTGATGCGACCCATCGATCTGCACCAGTTCGCCAAAGCAGTCGCGCCGGCCGCGTGGCTGGAAAACCCGTTTCTTGCGTTCCCGACGCGAGATCCAGATGCCAGCCTCGGTCATCCATTGCCGCAGCGTCTCCTTGGCAACAGAAATCCGGTGCAGTTCGATGAGCTTCTCGCGCGCTAACGTCGGACCAAAATCCAGATAGCGTTCGCGGATCAGATCCAGCGCCGCATTGCGGAAATCCTCGCTGTGGCGCCG
>NZ_JABWDU010000026.1 GCF_013371465.1 Ensifer oleiphilus
ACGCTGATCGACCTGCCGTTCTCGGTCTCGCCCGTCATCTCCGGCCTGGTCTTCGTGCTTCTGTTCGGCTCGCACAGTCTCATCGGTCCCTGGCTGCAGAGCCATGGCATCCAGATCCTGTTTGCCGTGCCGGGGCTGGTGCTCGCCACCGTCTTCGTCACCTTCCCCTTCGTTGCCCGCGAACTGATCCCCTTGATGCAGGAACAGGGCACCAGCGACGAGGAGGCCGCCCTGTCCCTGGGGGCGTCGGGCTGGCAGACGTTTTGGCATGTGACGCTGCCCAACATCAAATGGGGGCTGCTTTACGGCGTGCTCCTCTGCAACGCCCGCGCCATGGGTGAGTTCGGTGCGGTGTCGGTAGTCTCGGGCCATATTCGCGGCCAGACCAACACCATGCCGTTGCAGGTGGAAATCCTCTATAATGAATATAACTTCGTCGCCGCCTTTGCGGTTGCGACGTTGCTGGCGCTGCTGGCGCTGGTCACCCTCGTCTTGAAAACGGCGCTCGAGCTTCGCTACAGCGCCGAGATCGCCGCCAGCCGCAGGCATTGAAAGGTCCGGATCGTCATGGAAGTCCGCGTTCAGAACATACGCAAGGAATTCGGCCGCTTTCCGGCGCTCGACAACGTCTCGCTCGACATCCGCTCGGGCGAGCTGATCGCGCTGCTCGGCCCCTCCGGCTCGGGCAAGACGACGTTGCTCAGGCTGGTTGCCGGCCTCGAAAGCCCGACCGACGGCACCATCTTCTTCGGCGACGACGATGCCTCGCAAAAGACCGTGCAGGAGCGCAACATCGGCTTCGTCTTCCAGCACTATGCCCTGTTCCGGCACATGACCGTGCTCGACAACGTCTCCTTCGGCCTGAAGGTCCGCCCGGCCAATCGCCGGCCGCCGGCCGCAGAAATCCGTAAGCGCGCCCTCGACCTGCTCGATCTCGTCCAGCTCTCAGGCCTTGAGAAGCGCTACCCGGCGCAGCTGTCGGGCGGCCAGCGCCAGCGCGTGGCGCTCGCCCGCGCCATGGCGGTCGAACCCAACGTGCTTCTGCTCGACGAACCCTTCGGCGCCCTCGATGCCCAGGTGAGGAAGGAACTCCGACGCTGGCTGCGCGAGATCCACGACCGCACCGGCCACACCACCATCTTCGTCACCCATGACCAGGAAGAGGCCCTCGAACTGGCCGACCGCGTCGTCGTCATGAGCAAGGGCGCGATCGAACAGGTCGGCACCCCCGACGAGATCTATGACCATCCGGTCTCGCCCTTCGTCTACGGCTTCATCGGCCAGTCGAATGCCTTGTCGGTCACGCTGCAAAACGGCGAGATCTGGTTCGAGGATCGGCCGATCGGCCTGCGCGC
>NZ_JABWDU010000027.1 GCF_013371465.1 Ensifer oleiphilus
TGGGCGCCAATTTCGAGAACCTCACCCTGACCGGCGCCGGCAACATCAATGGTACCGGCAACGCCGCGAACAACATCATCGTCGGCAACACCGGAAACAACACGCTCGACGGCGCCGCTGGTGCCGACACCATGAGCGGCGGTGCCGGCAACGACATTTATGTCGTCGACAATGTCGGCGACGTGGTCGACGAGACGGCTGTCGGTTCGGCCGGAACGGATACGGTCCAGACGACGCTCGCCAACTACACGCTCGGCGCCAATGTCGAAAACCTCACCAAGAATGGTGGCGGTGCCATTACCGCCGTCGGCAATGGGCTTGCAAACAACATGCTCGGCAACAACGGTGCAGATACGCTTTCCGGCGGTGATGGCAACGACATCATCGACGGTGACGACGGAAACGACAGACTGCGTGGCGGTGCCGGAAACGATACCTTCAACGACAACAGCGACAACGATGTCTACGTGTACGACACGATCAATTTCGGCGACGACACGATCAACTCGTTCGATGCTAACCCTGCCGGCGGTGGCCAGGATCTCATCGACCTGAGCGGCTTGGGCATCACGGCAGCCAACTTCGCGACCCGCGTGCTGGAAACCCGTGTGGTCGTTCCCGGAACGGACGATACGTTGTTGACCATTCGGGACGCCGCCGGCACGACCACGATCGGTACGATCCTCGTCGATGCTGTTGATCCCAACGACATCAGCATCGCCGACTTCATCCTCGCCGATACGCCGGCTCCGGCTGCCATCAACGGCACCGGCGCAGGCAACGCCCTGACCGGGTCGACCTTTGCCGATCAGATCAACGGGCAGGGCGGCACGGACACGATCAACGCCGGGGCGGGCGACGACACGATCACCGTCGATGTTCTCGAGGGTCGTGACGTCATCAACGGCGAAAGCGAAGATGCCAATGGCGACACAGTGGTCATCAACGGCGACGCTTCCAACGAAACCTTCCGGGTCTATACCCGCACCGAATGGTTGGCTGTCGCCGGCAACGCCGTGGGCAGCCTCAACGCGGCGACGGAAATCGTCAT
>NZ_JABWDU010000028.1 GCF_013371465.1 Ensifer oleiphilus
GCAACGGCACGAATGCCGTTTCGATCGTTGCCGAACTCAACGACATCGAAGAGATCGTCATCAATACGGGTGCAGGCGACGATACCGTCCTGACAATCGGTGATTTCTCGTCGACCGGCCTCAGCGTCAACACGATCACGATTGATGGCACGGCTGGGGACGACACGGTCGATATCAGCAGCCTCCAGTCAGCCCACCGCATCCTGTTCCGTTCCAATGGCGGCAACGATACGATTATTGGAACAATGCGGCCTCAGGACGTGATTGAGTTGGTTGAGGGCGCGAACCTCGAAGATTACACGGCCACCGAAGCCGATGGCATGACAACGCTGACCAACGGCACGCACTCGATCACCTTCTCCAGCGGTGGCCTGCCGACCCTGCAGGTTCACGGAGGTTCGGACGACGAGGATGACGATGACGATGACACCGGCGGCCCCGACGATGATGGGGACGACGATGATGATGATACGGTCGGCGGCGGTGACGACGATGGCGACGACGACGGTGACGGTTCGGGCGATGGGGACGGTGGCGAGACGCCGTTGCCGGTTGCGGCGCGCACGCTGATCGGAACGTCTGCGGCGGATGTGCTGCTGGGCGGTGCGGTTGCCGACGTGCTTCTGGGCGGCGGCGGTGGCGACATCCTTTCGGGGGATGCCGGCAGCGACGTGCTGCGCGGCGAGGACGGCGAGGATGTGCTGTCGGGCGGTGACGGCGACGACGTTGCCTCGGGCGGATCGGGCAATGACGAGATCCACGGCGGTGCCGGTGCCGACATGCTGTTCGGCAACGGCGGCGAGGACCTGATCTACGGCGACGCCGGCAACGACGTCATCGAAGGCGGGGCGGGATCGGACAAGGCCTGGGG
>NZ_JABWDU010000029.1 GCF_013371465.1 Ensifer oleiphilus
CTTGCTGCTCTTGAAGATTCCGACAAGAAGATCGGTGAAGACGCGATCCGCGAGCTGATGGCTGCTGTCGACGCCTACATCCCGACGCCTGAGCGTCCGATCGACCTGCCGTTCCTGATGCCGATCGAAGACGTGTTCTCGATCTCGGGCCGTGGTACGGTTGTGACCGGTCGCGTTGAGCGCGGCATCGTCAAGGTTGGCGAAGAAGTTGAAATCGTCGGTATCCGCGACACGTCGAAGACGACGGTTACGGGCGTTGAAATGTTCCGCAAGCTGCTCGACCAGGGCCAGGCCGGCGACAACATCGGCGCGCTGATCCGTGGCGTTAACCGTGACGGCGTTGAGCGTGGCCAGATCCTGTGCAAGCCGGGTTCGGTCAAGCCGCACAAGAAGTTCATGGCAGAAGCCTACATCCTGACGAAGGAAGAAGGCGGCCGTCATACGCCGTTCTTCACGAACTACCGTCCGCAGTTCTACTTCCGCACGACGGACGTTACCGGCATCGTGACGCTTCCGGAAGGCACGGAAATGGTTATGCCTGGCGACAACGTCACCGTTGCCGTTGAGCTGATCGTTCCGATCGCGATGGAAGAAAAGCTGCGCTTCGCTATCCGCGAAGGCGGCCGTACCGTCGGCGCCGGCATCGTCGCTTCGATCGTCGAGTAATC
>NZ_JABWDU010000002.1:0-427887 GCF_013371465.1 Ensifer oleiphilus
TATTCGGCAGACGGCCAAGCGATCAAGCTATGGCGGCATCTGCCGGAACGACGTGCAAGGCGTCGACCGCGGCATGCTAGGCGACGCTATGGCCGCCGTTTCAGCCCGGAACTCAACATCCTCCACCGTCCGGACACCGTCGCCGAGCGCAAGCAGTTCGGTCATTGGGAGTGCGATCTCATTCAGTTTCGCAAGAAGTTCGGCAAGGCCAACGTGACGTCACTGGTTGAGCGCGTCAGCCGCTTTGCCGTCTTCCTGCGCAACAACGACCAGCACTCTCGACCGATCATGGACGGGCTGATCCAGGTGTTGCAAACCCTGCCTCACCTCGCCCGCCGGTCGATTACCTTTGACCGTGGCACGGAATTCACCGAATGGCCCTATCTGCAGGCTGGCATTGGAACGCAGACATGGTTCTGCGACCCACAGTCGCCTTGGCAGAAGGGCACGGTCGAGAACACAAATCGTCGTGTTCGCAAATGGCTTTCGAGAGACGTTGATCCGCTTTCGATCACCGACGGTGAACTGAAGGACATTTGCGATCGGCTCAACTCGACACCGCGGAAGTGCTTAGGCTACCGAACGCCCGCGGAAGTCTTCCGCAAGAAACTGCTCGCGCAAATGCGACGTGTCGGTTAGCGTTGCACGCAAAAGTCGCAGTTCGCCATGAACTCACAAGGCATTTTAGAAATGCGACATATAAGCCAGTTAGTGATGCGACAGTCTCGCCTCTCGACGCACTGGTCAAAGCCAACGTTGGGAGCAAGGATGACGATCTTCAGCCTGGTCGAGACCATGAGCGGTCGGAGTCGTGATGTCCTGTTTGATCACCATGTCGCAGAAAGAGTTGCATCGCCTCGAAGTCATCCAGAAGATCCGTGACGAGCGCCTGAGCGTTGTTCACGCTGCCGAACTGCTCGACCTCAGTCGAAGTCAGGTCCACAGGCTGCTGCAGGCCTATGACCAGGATGGTCCGGCCGGTCTTGTTTCGAAGAAGCGATCCCGGCCGAGCAATCGGCGCCACAGCGAGGAGTTCCGTAATGCAGCGCTGGATCTGAAATGCTGGCCGTCATCATGCACTGTGCGCGTGAGCTACGAACGAAACCTTGCGATGGTCGTCTATCGATCCGCCATTTGACGGAAGTCCTGCAGCTTGCCGGGACGAAGCAGTGGTCGTCCGGCGAGCTTTTGGAAGCAGGACGACTACAAAACCTGAAACGCCTCGGAGTTTGGGGACGCCGCTTGGTTTAAGCCATGTAGCCAAGACTTATGTGCCCAGTACAGCGTACCCCCTCGCCCCAACGCTCAGACTTGCATCTCCTACGCCTTGAGATCAAAATCCGAACGCCGATGTTGCTGACTCCACACAAGCGACCTCAAGTTTCCTATGGCAGTACTCTCGGCGCAAATAGCCCTTTTGGTAGTGACGAGTGAACTCATTCATTTGGAAAGACAATTGGGAGGAGTATTTCGAATGGCAATTTCGCGAAAGCAAGAGGAGCGCCTGCTCACTGAGGACGAGTGGCATCTGGTGCGCCAATCACACCATCCCGCGGTACAAGGCGTTTCCGACGAAGACCTGCTGAAACTCGTGAAGCAAGTGCGCGAGAGACGCGACAGATCACAAGCCGAAGCTCATCGCCAACGACGTGAGATCCGAGGGAAGTCCGCCCCCAAAGGCGCGGAACCCACCCGAAAGGATATCGGTACAAGGGCCAAGCTCGAAATACTGGCCATGAGCATGCGCCGGCTAAACGGAGAGCATGCAAGGCGTCGTAAAATGCTCGGAAAGGCCCAATTGGTCTCCAACATGCGTGCGGCGCTTGCGGCCAAGCAGGCATCCGAGACAGAACGGGACGAAACGTACAATTCGCGTCGTGCGCTGGAAGGAATGCAATCCATAGAAAGTTCGAGGCGCAAAAGCCTCATGCGGCCCATGGAACGAGGACGGGCGAGAAAGGCCGGTGCGGTCGCCCAGGCGAAGCGAGATGCGCGGTAACATCATTGCCTTAACGTGTTATCGCGGCTTAATTGCGAATATCACTAAGTTATGATGTTTAAAGACGTTTGTATAAATGCACGGACTAACACGTTGAATGGGCGTGATTTTTGACCATTGTCATGAAATGCAAATGCATTTGGCGACCGTTCGCCCCATTTCCAGAGCACACAAACGTCTTATGCTTTCTAAGGTTGGAATAAAACGTCTGGCGGAGATCTGTGATGATCAGGACATTTGCCATTGCCCTTGGTGTCGCAGCGCAACTGACAGGTGCGAGCTTATGTAGGGCGGACGAACCTGTTGATACGGCGCGCTCGATCATCCAGGACCAGATTGCGGCCTTTCTCAATGACGACGCGGAGGCCGCCTACTCCTTCGCCTCGCCGGCCATTCGCGGAAAATTTCCCGACAAGACAGTGTTCTTCGACATGGTCAGGCGCGGCTACCAGCCGGTCTATCGGCCGGGCAATTTTGCATTTGGCCGCTCCAAGGTGACGGGCGACCAGGTCATTCAGGAGGTGCTGATCTCGGCACCAGATGGCAAGGACTGGACGGCGGTCTACCAGCTGATGAAGCAGCCCGACGGGAGCTACAAGATCAATGGCGTGATGATGCTTCAGGCGGCGCCAGGGCCGGAGATCTGAACTGTTCCGGGCCTCAAAGAGGCGCCAGGTCCCCTCGCCGCCAGGTTTCCTGGGTCTCGGCCATGAAGTCGGCAAAGCGGCCTTCTTCGATCGCCAGGCGAATGCCCGCCATGAGTTCCTGGTAATAGGCCAGATTGTTCCAGCTGAGCAGCATGCCACCGAGCGATTCGTTCGAGCGGATCAGGTGATGCAGATAGGCGCGCGAATAGTCGCGCGTCGCCGGGCAAGACGATTGCTCGTCCAGCGGCCTCATGTCCTCGGCGTGGCGTGCGTTGCGCAGGTTGATGCGACCATGGCGGGTAAATGCCAGTCCGTGGCGTCCGGAGCGGGTGGGCATGACGCAGTCGAACATATCGATGCCATGGGCAACCGATCTCAGGATATCGTCCGGCGTGCCGACGCCCATCAGATAGCGCGGCTTTTCCACTGGTAGCGCGGGGCATGTGATGTCGAGCATTCTCAGCATCACCTCCTGCGGTTCGCCGACGGCAAGTCCGCCGACGGCATAACCCTTGAGGTCAAGCCCCTTCAGAGCTTCTGCCGAGCGTACGCGCAATTCAGGAATGTCACCGCCCTGAACGATGCCGAACATCGCCTTGCCCGGCTGATCGCTGAAGGCGACCTTGCAGCGTTCGGCCCAGCGCAGAGACATTTCCATCGCGCGCTCGATTTCCTTGGGCTCGGCCGGTAATGCCACGCACTCGTCCAGCTGCATCTGGATATCGCTGTCGAGCAACCCCTGGATCTCGATCGACCGTTCCGGCGACATGTGGAAGAGTGCGCCATCGACATGGCTCTTGAAGGTGACGCCCTGCTCATCGAGCTTGCGCAGGCCGGCAAGCGACATCACCTGGAAACCGCCGCTGTCGGTGAGGATCGGGCCCTTCCAACGGATGAGATTGTGCAAGCCGCCAAGTCGCGCCACGCGTTCGGCGCCTGGGCGCAGCATCAAATGGTAGGTGTTGCCGAGGATGATGTCGGCGCCGAGATCCTTGACCTGGTCGAGATACATCGCCTTGACCGTGCCGACGGTGCCGACAGGCATGAAGGCCGGCGTGCGGATCGTGCCGCGCGGCATCGAAACCTCGCCACGGCGCGCCTTGCCGTCGGTTGCGTGCAGCTTGAACTGGAAGGTTTCGGTCATCTAGTCTTTCCGGAAAAGCAGGCTGGAATCGCCATAGGAATAGAAGCGGTAGCCGGTCTCGATCGCGTATGCATAGGCTGCGCGCATCGTCTCCAGGCCGCAGAAGGCCGAAACCAGCATGAACAGTGTCGATTTCGGCAGGTGGAAATTGGTCATCAGCATGTCGACGGCGCGGAAGCGGTAGCCGGGCGTGATAAAGATGCCGGTCGGCCCGGACCAGGGTTGGATTGCGCCATGTTCGTCGGCGGCACTTTCGATCAGCCGCAGCGACGTGGTGCCGACGCAGACAATCCGGCCGCCCCTCGCCTTGACGGCATTGAGGCGCGCGGCAGTTTCAGCGTCGACATGGCCGATCTCCTGATGCATCACGTGGTCATCGGTATCGTCGGCCTTGACGGGCAGGAATGTCCCAGCTCCCACATGCAGGGTCACGAAATGGCGCTCGATGCCGAGTTCGTTCAGCTTGGAAAACAGCCGTTCTGTGAAATGCAGACCGGCTGTCGGCGCAGCAACGGCGCCCTCCTCGCGGGCATAGACCGTCTGGTAGTCGGTGCGGTCCTGCGCATCCTCGGCGCGTTTCGAGGCGATGTAAGGCGGCAGCGGAATATGCCCCGTAGCCATGATCGCTTCGTCGAGCAGCGGCCCTGAGAGATCGAAGCGCAGCGTCACTTCGCCGGCGTCGCCCTTTTCCTCGACGGTCGCGTCGAGTGTGCCGAGCATGCAGTTGTTGCCGCCATGGCCAAAGGCGACGCGGTCTCCAACCTTGAGGCGACGCGCCGGCCGGGCAAACGCCTTCCAGCGATCGGGAGCGACGCGCATGTGCAGGGTCAGAGAAACCGGCGTGGTGATCTCTTCGCCGCGGCGGCGAATGCCTTCGAGTTGCGCCGGAATGACCTTCGTGTCGTTGAACACCAAGGCGTCGCCGGGGCGCAGGAACGACGGCAGGTCAAGCACGCCGTGATCGGTCAGCAGTTCGGATGCGTTCGGGTCGACGACGAGCATGCGGGCGCTGTCGCGCGGGCTTACGGGCCGCAACGCAATCGAGGTTTCCGGAAGGTCGAAGTCGAACAGGTCTACGCGCATGATCGTTTCTGAAAAAAAAGCAAAACCCGCCCCGGGGCCATCAGGCGCGACCGGGGCGGGTTTGTGCATTAGCGCAAATCAGGCGTCGGCGGCAACCCGCAGCGACACGATGGTATCGGGATCACGCACCGGCTCGCCGCGCTTGATCTTGTCGATGTTGTCCATGCCTTCGATGACCTGGCCCCAGACCGAGTACTGCTTGTTCAGCCACGGAGCGTCGGTGAAGCAGATGAAGAACTGCGAATTGGCCGAGTTCGGCGCCTGGCTGCGAGCCATCGAGCACGTGCCGCGGATGTGGCTGACGTTCGAGAATTCAGCGTTCAGGTCCGGCTTGGACGAACCGCCCATGCCGGCGCGCGACGGGTTGAAGTGTTCGCCGCCGGTCTTGCCATACTGGACGTCGCCGGTCTGTGCCATGAAGTCCTCGATCACGCGGTGAAACACCACGCCGTCATAGGCGCCTTCGCGTGCCAGTTCCTTGATTCGGGCGACATGACCCGGAGCCACATTCGGCAGAAGCTCGATGACGACCTTGCCCTTGGTGGTCTCCATGATGATCGTGTTTTCCGGATCTTTGATCTCGGCCATGGGTTTTCTCCTTCTGTTGACTTTACTTGCCGACCTTGACGCTGATCATGCGGTCGGGATCGGTGACGGAGCCGTTATTGGCGTCGTCGCCGAGTTTGATTTTGTCGACGTTCTCCATGCCGGAGACGACCTTGCCGACGACCGTGTACTGGCCGTTGAGGAAGTCGCCCGGGGCAAACATTATGAAAAACTGCGAGTTGGCGCTGTTGGGATCCTGCGAACGCGCCATGCCGACCGTGCCGCGCTCGAACGGGACGTCCGAGAACTCCGCCGGCAGGTCCGGCTTGGAGGAGCCGCCCGTGCCAGCAGCCTGGGGCTGGAAGCCGTCTTCCATGTCGCCGTACTGGACGTCGCCGGTCTGGGCCATGAAGCCCTTGATGACGCGGTGGAAGGCGACGTTGTTGTATTCGCCGGCCGTTGCCAGCGCCTTGATCTGCTCGACATGCTTCGGAGCGATATCAGGGCGAAGCTCGACGACGACAGGACCGTCCTTCAACGTGATGGTAAGGAAGTTGTCAGCCGACTGCGCAAATGCGGTTCCCGCAAAGGAAGCAAGCGTGAGGGCACCGGCGAAAGCGAGGTGGAGGATTTTCATGGTTTCTCCCTGAGTGGTGAATGGAGTGTGGCGGCTCTAGGCCTTGCGTTTGGCCTGCAGCGCGGCGTGGACCGCCTTGGGCACGAAGGCGCTGACGTCACCGCCCATGGCCGCGATCTGGCGGACCAATGTGGCCGTAATGGGCCGCGATGCGGTGCCCGCCGGCAGAAACAGGGTCTGAACATCAGGCGCCATTTGCCGATTCATGCCTGCCATCTGCATCTCGTAGTCGAGGTCCGTGCCGTCACGCAGACCACGCACAAGCAGCTTTGCGCCGCTCTGCCGCGCGGCGTCGACCACGAGGTTGTCGAAGGAGACGACATCGATGTCGGCGGCGCGCTCGGGCACAAATTCGAGCAGCGACTCGCGAATAAGGTCCGCGCGCTGGTCGAACGAAAAGAGCGGCGCCTTGCCCGGATGGATGCCGATCGCCACGATAACTTTGCGCGCCACGTTCAGCGCCTGAACAAGTACGTCGAGATGCCCGTTCGTCATCGGATCGAAAGAGCCGGGGTAGAATGCCGTCGTCATCGCACCTGTTTCCGTTTGGTGAAGCCTTTTGTCATGGACGGCGACGGATCGCAAGAGTTGTGCAGGACAGCAACCCTGTTCCCTGGGAAACAGCGGCGCCAAAGAAATGAATGCTAGATGAATGCCATGTTCAAGAGCGTTTCACATCGCAGACTGTAGTGTGAAGCAAGAAAGAACGGAACCTTTTTGAAGATACTGCCGTTTACGACCTGAAAGGATGACGGCTATGGGACTTGCTCTGTTTTCGATGACGATGTTTTTCGCAATGATCTTTGCGACCATACATGCACTCCGGGACGAATCCCGTGAGCAGCGCGACCGTTCAGGCAACCGTAAGATCTTCGGCTAAAGGTAAAATGTTATGGCGACAGTCTTCATGACCGCCGCGGCGGTAATCAGTTTCGTCTTCCTCGTCGATTTTGCCCGCACGATACGCGACCTCCAGCGCGATCGAATGGGCTCCAACGAGACCGGCGGGTTCAACGTTTAGTAAAATACAGAAACTTTCCTCCAGAAGTTTCAAAATAAGCGCCCGCCATTCTTCCCCTGAAGCGGTCGCTTTCTAAAGCCGGACGGCATCCCCTGCCCGTCCGGCTTTTCTTTGTGCGGAAGCTGACGCTGCCTAGTCCGCCGACACCTTGTGCGCTCGGATCATGCGGAAGAACCTCCAGTTCAGGAACAGCGCTGCAGCGGCAAGGCCAAGTACGAATCCGAACCAGACGCCTGTTCCGCCGAAATTGAGCGGAAACGCGAAGGCCCAGGCGCAAACGAACCCGATCGGCCAATAGGAAATCATCGCCAGGACCATCGGCACTTTCGTGTCCTTGAGACCGCGAAGCATGCCGGCGGCAATCGCCTGCAGTCCGTCAACCAGCTGGAATGCGCCGGCAATCACGATGAGCGGAGCGGCAAAGGCAAGCACCTGGGCTGCATCCGGCCTGCTGGTGTCCAGATAAAGTGCTGCGAGTTGGCTCGGGAAGAGTGCGAAGATCGCGCTGCCGACGGTCGCGAAGACGGATCCAAGCACCAGTGCCGAAATTGCTGCGCGCCGGACGCCGAGCATGTCGCCGCGGCCGTAGGAGAGGCCGACGCGCACGGTTGCCGCCTGGGCAATTCCGAGCGGGATCATGAAGGCGAGCGATGCGAACTGCAGCGCGATGCCATGGGCCGCAAGCTCGATCGTGCCGATCGTTCCCATCAGCAGCGAGGCGACGGTGAACAGGCTGACTTCGGCAAGAATGGTCAGTGAGATCGGGATGCCGAGATAGACAACTTCCCTGAATGCCGGCCAGTCCGGGCGCCAGAAGCGCACGAACAGCTCATACTGGTTCAGTTCCGGTTTGCTCTTGATATACGCGACCGTCAGCACCGTGCCGAGGACCGCTACGCCAAGGGCGGCGACGGCTGCACCGAAGATGCCCAGTTGCGGGAAGCCGAAGTGGCCGTAGATCAGCACGTAGCAAAGTGCTGCGTTGAGGACGAGCGTTGCCAGGGTGACATAGAGAATGATCCCTGCCCGCTCCAGGCCGCTCAGGAACGCGCGCAGCACCATGAAGATCAGACCCGGGAAGATCGCCCATTGTGCAATGTGCAGATACTCGGCGGCAAGGGCTGCGACCTCCGGCTGCTGGCCGGCAAGCAGCAGGATCGGTTCGGCAAGCCAGAGTACCGGCGCCGTCAGGACGCCGTAACAGAGCACCACCCAGAGCCCCATGCGCACGGAGCGGCGGACCGAAACCTTGTCGCCCCTGCCCTGCGCCTGCGCGGCCATCGGCACCACGGCGTTGGCAAAGCCGCTGCCGAAGATGTAGACGGTGAAGTACATCTGCGTTGCCAGGATGATCGCCGCGAGCTGCGTCGCGCCAAGTTTGCCCACCATCAAGACGTCGGTCGTGTTGATCGCAAGTTGTGCCAGCTGCGCGCCGATGAAGGGCACGCCGAGATAGAGGCTTGCCCGATAATGGGTGCGCCATGAATTGTCGGTCTGCACCGGGGGCGGGCTCGCATTGGCGGTCTGCATGACGGATTCCTGGATGTCGACGCGGCCGAAACGCCGCAGGTCAGAACGGAGGGAAGGATGACGGAAATAGAACACGGCCGTCAAAAGAACCAGTGACAAAGCTTCGGCTGCTCAATTTTTCATCGAAGGATCAAGAAAATTGATCAATTTCGGTGCATGGCGCCGTGGTCGGCATAGCGCTCTTCGATCGACGGTTCGACAGGCTCAATAGCTTCTGCCGCAACCGCGAGCCGCTTCGGTACCTTGAACCAGAAGACAAGAAGCGCGCCCACCACGAAACAACTGGCAAGTGCATAGGGTGCGCCGGCGAAAGAGACGGTGGCGGTGGGCGCTGTAAAGTAGGCGAAGATCTGGGTGAAGATCAGCGGGCCGATGATCGTCGTGATGCTCCCGATGCTGGTGAGCGCGCCCTGCAACTCGCCTTGTGCCGACGGAGGCACATGACCTGCGGCGATGCTACGCAGAGGCGGATCGGCGAGGCTTTCGAGGGCGGTGGCGATAATCACGGCATAGATCATCCATCCCTGCCATGCGGCGGCATAGCCGGCGGCACCGAGTGCCGTGAAAGTCAGGCCAAGGACGGCCGTCCTCCATTCGCCGAGCCGTGGCACCACGCGCGGCAGCACGATCGCCATCACCAGGGCGCCACCGATGCCGAAGATGCCGAGCGACAGACCGATTTCGCCTTCGCTCCAACCGTACCTGTAGGACGAGACGAACGACCAGACGGACGGATAGACTGCATGTGCCATCCAGAACAGGAAGAAGACCAGCCCGACCCAGCCGATGCCGGGATAGTTGCGCATCTGCCTGAGCGCACCGAGCGGATTGGCCCGCTGCCATTCGAAGCGGCGACGGTTCGCCCTGTCCAGCGTTTCCGGCAGCAGGAAAACGCCCAGCACGAAGTTGATGAAGGAAAGTGCCGCGGCGCCATAGAACGGCACGCGCGGTCCCAATTCGCCCAACAGCCCGCCAATGACTGGCCCCAATGCAAAGCCGGACCCGAACGCGATTCCGATCAAGCCGAAATTCTTGGCGCGGTTTCCATCATGGCTGATGTCGGCAATGTAGGCTGAGGCGGTGCCGAAGCTGGCGCCGCTGATACCGGCGAGAACGCGGCCGACAAACAACATCCAGTAGCTGGTCGCAAGGGCGCAGATCAGATTGTCGATGGCGAAGGTGAGCACCGAGGCAAGCAGGATCGGCCGGCGCCCGAAACGGTCGCTGAGATTGCCGATGAAGGGCGCAAAGAGGAACTGCATCGCAGCGTAGACCAGCAAAAGCCAGCCGCCGTCGATCGCCGCGTCGCTGACATTTGCGCCGGTCAGTTCCTCCAGATAGGTGGGCAGCACCGGCACTATGATCGCGATGCCGATGATGTCGAGAAACAGGATGAGGAAGACGAGGAGCAGGCCGCGTCGCACGAACTTCTCGTCGAGCATCAAACTTTCCTCGCGCTATCCGTCGCCAGCGCGGAGACAGAACGTGAACGACGTTACCAATTTAGGTGTAACGCATGATTTCAATCGAAACAATACGTGAACATCTCAAAGTTTTTTATGAGAACGATCGGGTTCGTTGATCCATTGCCCCCTGTGGAACGCGTCGCGTCAGGGCAACCGTGACCGTTGCTCTGCCTTGAGAAAGTCGACGAAGGCTCGAAGTGGCGCCGGCATGTGACGACGGCTGGCGTAATAGAGAAACGGACCTGAAAAGGTCGTCACCCATGGATCGAGGATCGTCACCAGCCGACCGGATGTTAGATGCGGCGCCAGGAATTCCTCGAAGGTCCTGATAATGCCGAGCCCTTCGATCGCGGCCGCAATTTCAAGGTCGACGGCGTTCGCGGTGACAATGGCAGGCGGCGTGATCGTGATTGCTGCCTCGCCGTCGCCGAATTCCCAGCCGAGGCCGACACCGCTCGCAAAGCGGTGTCGGATGCAGGCATGCTCCAGCAGATCGTGCGGATGGTGAGGCACTCCGTGTCGCGCAAGATACGCCGGCGACGCTGCCGTGACGTAGCGTTGCTGTCGCGGTCCGATCGGGATGGCGATCATGTCGCGCTCGACCCGTTCCTCGTAGCGGATGCCGGCATCGAAGCCGGCTGCCAGAACGTCGACGAACCCGTCCTCTGCCGTCACCTCAAGCGAAACGGCTGGGTTTGCCCTCAGGAAGCGCCCGACGATCGAAGGCAGGATTTCGCATGCGACGACTGAAGGCACGTTCAGCTTCAGCGTGCCGGCCGGGCTGTCGCGCAGTTCATTCACCTGATCGAGCGCGCCGGCGATTTCGCCGAGTGCCGGCTGCAAGCGTTCGAGCAGCCGCATGCCTGCCTCGGTTGGTGTTACACTGCGGGTCGTGCGGTTGAGCAGACGCACGTCCAGTTTGGCTTCGAGCCGCCGCAGCGCTTCGCTGAGCGACGAAGCGGAAACGCCCCGCTTCTTGGCGGCCGCGCGAAAGCTTCGCTCGCGTGCGACGGCGCTGAAGGCATCGAGGTCAGCCAGCGGAAGATCATTCATTGTGCAAAATACCGGACAGCTTGTTCGCAGTGTCCAGGATTATCGCACGATTGTCTCGGGCGTAACAATGGGGGAAGAAAAAGGACGCACGGTGCGCCCCTCGAAGGAGAATGAGTATGGATCAGGTTTCACTCGGAAAGGCCGGCCCAACGGTTTCCAAGATTGGCCTTGGCTGTATGGGAATGTCCGGCATGTATGGCCCTTCTGACCGGACGGAAAGCATCGCCACCTTTCATGCGGCGCTCGATGCCGGAATGACGCTCATCGATACCGGCGACTTTTACGGCATGGGCCACAATGAGATGTTGATCGGTGAAGCGCTCAAGGGGCAGGACCGAGATCGGGTTACCCTCAGCGTGAAGTTTGGTGCGCTGCGAGACGCCGCAGGCAGCTGGCTAGGCTACGATTGCCGACCGAAGGCGGTTCGCAACTTCCTCGCCTACACCCTGCAGCGGCTCGGTGTCGACCATATCGACATCTACCGCCCTGCCCGCCTCGATCCGGACGTGCCGATCGAAGAAACGGTGGGAGCAATCGCCGACTTGGTAAAGGCCGGCTACGTCCGGCATATCGGGCTCTCCGAATTGGGATCGGAGACCATTCGAAGGGCCGCAGCCGTGCATCCCATTTCAGATCTGCAGATTGAATATTCGCTGATCTCGCGCGGCATCGAGGATGATATCCTGCCCACATGCCGGGCGCTCGGTATCGGCATCACTGCCTACGGCGTGCTGTCGCGTGGCCTGATCAGCGGCCATTGGCAGAAGGGCGCCGCCGAGCGCGGTGATTTTCGCGCCGCCAGCCCGCGCTTTCAGGAAGGCAATGTGGACAGAAACCTGGCCCTCGTCGACGCCCTCAAGCGCGTGTCGGATGCCAAAGGCGCCTCTGTCGCGCAGATTGCCATCGCCTGGGTTGCGGCGCAAGGCGAGGATATCGTGCCGTTGATCGGTGCCCGCCGGCGCGACCGATTGGCCGAAGCGCTTGGCTCTCAGTCTGTTCGGTTGACGCCGGAGGATCTGGTGGCCATCGAACGGGCGGTGCCGAGGGATGCGGCCTCAGGCGCGCGGTATCCCGAGGCGCAGCTTGCCCATATGGACAGTGAGCGCCATTAGCGTGCAAAACGAAAGGGGCCGGCAATCTTTGCTGGCCCCTTCGGTTCTTGCCCTCGCAGTCTGAGATCAGACCTGACCGGAAAAGGTGTCGCAGGCAGACATCTTGCCGCTGTCGAAGCCACGCTTGAACCAACGCATGCGCTGCTCCGACGTGCCGTGGTTGAAGCTTTCCGGGACGACATAGCCCTGCATGCGCTTCTGCAGCGTGTCGTCGCCGATCTGAGTGGCAGCGTTCAGCGCCTCTTCCAGATCGCCCTGCTCCAACAAGCCTTTCTGCTGGGTGTATTTGCCCCAGACGCCAGCGAAGCAATCGGCCTGCAGCTCGACGCGAACCGACATCTGGTTGGCTTCGGTCTCGCTCATCGACTGGCGCATCTGATTGAACTTCGGCAGCACGCCGATGAGGTTCTGCACGTGGTGGCCGACTTCATGGGCAACGACATAGGCCTGCGCAAAGTCGCCGGATGCGCCGAACTTCTGTTCAAGCTCGTCGAAGAAGCCCATGTCGAGATAGACCTTGCGGTCGCCAGGGCAGTAGAACGGCCCGGATGCGGCAGAAGCGAAGCCGCAAGCCGAGCGTACGGAGCCGCTGAACAGCACCATCTTCGGCTCCTGATATTGTTCGCCGCTGGCCTGGAAGATGCCGTTCCAGGTGTCCTCGGTTTCGGCCAGCACCGTCGACATGAAGGCTTTCATCTCTTCTTCCTGCGCCGATCCGCGCGGTGCCGGCGAGCCGTCGCTCTGCTCGAAGCCCGGTTGGGCCACCGGACCGCCACCGCCGCCCAGCACTTGCAGCATATCAATGCCCATCGCCTTCAGGATGAAGTAGAGCACGACGAGAAAGATGATGGTGCCGAAGCTCATGCCGCCGCCGGCGCCACGCATGCCTCCGCCCCCGCCGGGCATGCGGAAGCCGCCACCGCGGCCGAATGGATTACCGCCCAGACCGCCGCCGGGGCTTGCCCCGCGCTGGTCTTCAACGTTCCCGGATTGGCGGCGGCCTTTCCATTCCATGATCTGTCCTCCCGGCATGGGTCGATACGCAATATCGGTCAGATCATTTATATGTCGGGCCGAATGCAGTTGTAAAACGCAATCGGGCCCGCAAGGTTGCGATCATGCCAATCTTTTCGAGGACTTGCGCAGACCGAAAAGGCGGCCCTGTCGGATCGCCAGGCCGGTTGCGGCGACCAGCAACGTAGCCAACACCGCTGCAGTAGCTCCTGCCTGCCAGTTCGAAAGCCCGGAAAACAGGCTTGCATGCATCAGCCGTCCGGGCAGCATCGCGAAGGGGCCGGCAACGACGATGCCGCCGAGATACATGCCGGCCACATGGCGGTGATGCGCAGCGATGTCGTGCCGCCGGGCAGCCGCAATCGCTTGCCAGCTTCCAAACAGCACATAGATCGACAGCAGGTGAATTGGACTGAAACCGCCAACCAGTTTGATTTCATGGGTGGCGGACGCGCACGTCGCGCGGCTTGTGCGTGCGTGACAACGGCCGTCTGACGATCCAGCTTGGGGATGGAAACGAGGCGCCGGTCAATCGAACCTATGCTGCGGCCGTGCGGCAACGCCGGGGTTGACCGCAATCACCGCAGGGTCCTTGACCGTGTCCCGCTTTGGCGATCCTATTCGCCCCACGGAAACCGGTGAATGAGGCATGGTCATGAAGGCGCTGCGGCTTGAGGCGATCGGCGATCTTTTCGTGCGTGAGGTGGACATTCCGTCCCCCGGTCCCGGCGACCTTCTGGTTCGTGTCGAGGCTTGCGGCATCTGCGGCACGGACCGGCACCTCCTGCACGGCGAGTTTCCGTCGACACCGCCCGTCACGCTCGGCCATGAGTTCTGCGGTATCGTTGAAGCCATCGGCGATCATGTCAGCGATATCGCGATCGGTGCCCGCATCACCGGCGATCCGAACATTTCGTGTGGACGCTGCTCGCAATGCCGCGCCGGCCGGGTCAACCTTTGCCACGCGCTCAGGGCAATCGGCATCCACCGCGATGGCGGCTTTGCCGACTATGTCACCGTTCCGCGAAAACAGGCGCATGAAATCCCGCTCAGCCTCGATCCGGTGCATGGCGCTTTCTGCGAACCCCTCGCCTGCTGCCTGCATGGCATCGATCTCTCCGGCATCCGTACCGGATCGTCTGTCGTCGTTCTCGGCGGCGGTGTGATCGGCCTTCTGACCGTCCAGCTCGCGCGGTTGGCGGGTGCGACGACCGTGATTCTCTCGACGCGGCAGGCGGCCAAGCGCAGGCTCGCCGAGGAGGTTGGAGCAACGGCAACCGTCGATCCCTCCGCGAGCGACATCGTCGAAGCCATTGCCGGTCCGGCAGGCCTTGTGCCCGGCGGCGTCGATGTGGTGATCGAATGCGCGGGTGTCGCCGAGACAGTGCAGCAATCGACGCGGCTCGCCAAATCGGGCGGCACCGTCGTCATTCTCGGCGTCATGCCGCGGGGAGAGACGGTCGAAATCGAACCGTTCGACATTCTCTTCAGGGAATTGCGCGTGCTTGGATCCTTCATCAATCCGTTCGTTCATCGCCGTGCTGCTGACCTCGTCGCCTCGGGCGTAATCGAGATCGACAAACTGATCTCGCGGCGCGTCTCGCTCGATGAGGCGGCCAGCGTCATTGCGCATCCGCCTGCTGCCGGAGAGGTCAAGGTTCTGGTGGTGCCGAACCGGGCTTGACGCTTTCGATGCGCCTTTCGGGCGGCCATCCAATCCCTTGCGAAAGCGCATGCCGAAATATGTCGGCTTTCCTGTCGATTCCGGAATTTTCGGGGTTTCGCTTGCGGATACATTTGCCTATAAGCCGCTTCTAGCCTGAAAAGACCATCAATGCGTGCCCGGCCGGTGACCTCCCACCTTGGCCGGTTTTTCGCGCAGCTAGAAACGGATGACCGACCATGCCGAAGCGCCAAGATATCAAATCGATCCTCATCATCGGCGCGGGGCCGATCGTCATCGGTCAGGCATGCGAATTCGACTATTCCGGGACCCAGGCCTGCAAGGCGCTGAAGGAGGAAGGCTACCGCGTCATCCTCGTCAACTCCAACCCGGCAACGATCATGACCGACCCGGGCCTGGCGGACGCGACCTACGTCGAGCCGATCACCCCTGAAGTCGTCGCCAAGATCATCGCCAAGGAGCGCCCGGACGCGCTGCTGCCGACCATGGGCGGCCAGACCGCGCTCAACACGGCGCTGTCGTTGCGCCGCATGGGCGTTCTCGACCGCTACAATGTCGAGATGATCGGCGCCAAGCCGGATGCGATCGACAAGGCAGAAGACCGCGCGCTCTTCCGCGAAGCGATGGCGAAGATCGGCCTGGAGACGCCGAAGTCGCGTCTGGCCAACGCCACCGACATCAAGGATCACGACCGCAAGGTGCATGAAGCGGAGCGTGCCGAACTGAAGAGCCGCCTTTCCGGCCCCGATCTCGACAAGGCGCTCGACGAACTGGAAAACCAGTGGAACCTCGGCGAAGGCGACCGCAAGCAGCGCTACATGAACCATGCCGTGGCAATCGCCGCGCAGGCGCTCGACGATGTCGGCCTGCCGGCGATCATCCGCCCGTCGTTTACGCTCGGCGGCACCGGCGGCGGCATTGCCTATAACCGCACGGAATTCTTCGACATCGTCGGCAGCGGCCTCGACGCCTCGCCGACCACCGAAGTGCTGATCGAAGAATCGGTTCTCGGCTGGAAGGAATACGAGATGGAGGTCGTCCGCGACACCGCGGACAACTGCATCATCATCTGCTCGATCGAAAACATCGACCCGATGGGCGTGCACACCGGCGATTCGATCACCGTTGCTCCGGCGCTGACGCTGACGGACAAGGAATACCAGATCATGCGCAACGCCTCGATCGCGGTTCTGCGCGAGATCGGCGTTGAAACAGGCGGATCGAACGTACAGTTCGCCGTCAACCCGAAGGACGGCCGTCTCGTCGTCATCGAAATGAACCCGCGCGTTTCGCGCTCCTCGGCGCTCGCCTCAAAGGCGACCGGCTTCCCGATCGCCAAGATCGCGGCCAAGCTTGCGATCGGTTACACGCTCGACGAGCTCGAAAACGACATCACCGGCGGCGCGACGCCGGCATCGTTCGAGCCGTCGATCGACTACGTCGTCACCAAGATCCCGCGGTTTGCCTTCGAGAAATTCCCGGGCGCATCGCCGGTGCTGACCACGGCGATGAAGTCGGTCGGCGAAGTCATGGCGATCGGCCGCACCTTCGCCGAATCGCTGCAGAAGGCGCTGCGTGGCCTGGAGACCGGCCTGACCGGTCTCGACGAAATCGAAATTCCCGACATGGACGAGAACGGCGACGGCCGCAACGCCATCCGCGCTGCCATCGGCACACCAACGCCGGACCGCCTGCGCATGGTTGCCCAGGCGCTGCGTCTCGGCATGAGCGAAGCCGAAGTTCATGAGGCGAGCAAGATCGATCCGTGGTTCATCGCCCAGTTCAAGGCGATCGTCGACATGGAAGCGCGCATCCGCGAGCACGGTCTGCCGCAGGACGCCGAGAACCTGCGCATGCTGAAGGCGATGGGCTTCTCCGACGCCCGGCTCGCGACACTCGGCGGTAAGCGCCCGAAGGAAGTCGCGGAACTGCGCAACGCGCTCAATGTCCGCCCGGTCTACAAGCGCATCGACACCTGCGCGGCCGAGTTCGCCTCGCCGACCGCCTACATGTACTCGACCTACGAGACGCCCTTCGTGGGCGCGGCCCGATCCGAAGCCGATGTCTCCGACCGCAAGAAGGTCGTCATCCTCGGCGGCGGCCCGAACCGGATCGGTCAGGGCATCGAGTTTGATTATTGCTGCTGCCACGCGGCCTTCGCCCTGAAGGACGCCGGTTATGAAGCGATCATGATCAACTGCAACCCCGAGACCGTGTCGACCGACTACGACACCTCGGATCGTCTCTACTTCGAGTCGCTCACGGCCGAAGACGTGATCGAGATCATGCGCGCCGAACAGGAAAAGGGCGAGCTTGTCGGCGTCATCGTGCAGTTCGGCGGTCAGACGCCGCTGAAGCTGGCCGAAGCGCTGGAAAAGAACGGCATCCCGATCCTCGGTACCGCACCCGACATGATCGATCTGGCCGAGGACCGCGATCGCTTCCAGAAGCTGCTGATGAAGCTCGACCTCAACCAACCGAACAACGGTATCGCCTACTCGGTCGAACAAGCGCGCCTCGTTGCCGCCGAAATCGGCTTCCCGCTGGTAGTGCGTCCGTCCTACGTTCTCGGCGGCCGGGCGATGCAGATCATCCATTCGGAAAGCATGCTGCAGACCTACCTGCTCGATACGGTTCCAGGCCTGGTTCCCGAAGACATCAAGCAGCGATACCCGAACGACAAGACCGGCCAGATCAACACGCTGCTCGGCAAGAACCCGCTTTTGTTCGATAGCTACCTGACCAACGCCACCGAAGTGGACGTCGACTGCCTCTGCGACGGCAAGGACGTGTTCGTCTCCGGCATCATGGAGCACATCGAGGAAGCCGGCATTCACTCCGGCGACAGCGCTTGCTCGCTGCCGGTTCACACGCTCGACTCCGCGATGGTCGACGAACTGGAGCGCCAGACCACGGCGCTGGCCAAGGCGCTCAATGTCGGCGGTCTGATGAACGTGCAGTTCGCGATCAAGGACGGCACGATCTACGTCCTCGAAGTCAACCCGCGCGCCTCGCGCACCGTGCCCTTCGTTGCCAAGACCATCGGCGCCCCGATCGCCAAGATCGCCGCCCGCATCATGGCCGGCGAAGCGCTGGATGTGGCGATTGCCGCCTATGGCGAAAAGCCCGACCCGCGCAACCTGAAGCACATTGCGGTCAAGGAAGCCGTGTTCCCGTTCGCCCGCTTCCCCGGCGTCGATACGCTGCTCGGCCCGGAAATGCGCTCGACCGGCGAAGTCATCGGCCTTGATACCGACTACGCGCTGGCGTTCGCCAAGTCGCAGCTCGGCGCCGGCGTCGATCTGCCGCGCGACGGAACGGTCTTCGTTTCGGTCCGCGACGAGGACAAGACCCGCGTTCTGCCGGCGATCCGCATCCTCGTCGACATCGGCTTCAAGGTGATGGCGACCGGTGGGACCGCCCGTTTCCTCGGTGAAAACGGCATCGCAGCGATCAAGGTCAACAAGGTCCAGGAAGGCCGTCCGCACGTCGAGGACGCAATCCGCAACCGCCAGGTCCAGCTCGTCATCAATACGACCGATGGCAACAAGGCGATCTCCGACTCCAAGTCGCTTCGCCGTGCAACGCTGATGCAGAAGGTGCCCTACTACACCACCATGGCCGGCGCAGAGGCGGCGGCACGCGCCATCAAGGCACTCAAGGCCGGCAACCTCGAGGTTCGCCCGCTCCAGAGCTACTTCAAGGCCTGATCGAACAACGACTGCGCGCATGTCTGTATGCGCGCAGTTCTGGCCTTCTGCCTATGGGCCGGTGCAGTCCCCACGAATCCGGCACCGCGCTTATGAGCAGCTGCTCCAGTCGAAGTCGCACCGAGTGCGCAACCTCGCCGTCATGGTTGTGAACGCCAAGTGAATGCCGGGTTCAGCCTGCATTCGGCCAGCGGATGGTTAGATGCCCACATGCGCTCCCAAGCCGGAAACATCCGGCACTGCGCATGGGATGGGGCAACATCGTGCAGGTGTATTTCTTTGATTTGTATTGGGGCGACGAGCGTTTTGTCGACGAGGATGGCATCAGCCACTTCGACGAGGGCTCCGCGTTGTATTACGGCCAGCGAATTGCCGACAAGATCGGCCGTGACGCCGATTACGGATCTCTGAAGGTTCATGTGCGCTCTGACAACGGCGAGTTGCTGGCGGTGATCGCGCCTTCCGATGGCCGTGGCCGCGAACAGGACGCTCTAATCGGCCGCCACAGGGCGGGCGTGTTCCGCCGCCCCGTAGAAGCCGTCATCGCCCTGTGCACAGCCTGGTGATCAGTCAACGGCCACGGGACGTTGTGTCCGCGCCTTTGAGCGCGTTGACCTTCGACTGCGCGCAAGCCGGACAGTCCTGATGCCGAATAACAGCGATCCGATCGAAATCACGCAAGCGATGACGAAGACCGCCAGCAGCGCGTCACGCATGACCGCCACCCGTGCACCTTCATCGAAGCCGCGCAGGTTGGCCGTCAGTCCAAAGACGGCCGCACCGATTGCATAACCGGCCGATTGCAGCGTCGGCAGCAGCGCCGATGTCTTGTCTCTTTCTGCCGCTGGCGAAACATCCATCAGCAATTGGCTGAGGGTGCCCCAGCAGACGCCGAAACCGGCACCAATGGCAATCTGCCCTGCAAAGACCAGCCGAGGTTCACCTGTTGCGATCGCCACCGTTAGTCCGATGAGACCGAGGCAAAGAAGGAGGGGGCCCGCCGAGATCAGCCGCACACGCGCTTCATGCGAGCGAAGGCTAGCAACCAGGATCGCTGTCAAGCTCCACGACATCGCCATCAACGCGCTGGAGAAACCGGCTGCCGTTGGGCTGAAGTCCCACAGGTGCTGCAGGCCGTAGACAAGGTAGACGGAACCGGAGGCCTGCGCCAACGGCATCAGCAGGATGATCCAGAGGCCGGTGCCGAGCGGACGTCCGATCGCAAAGGCCCCAAGCGGCAGGATCGAATGTTCGGAGCGACGATCGAGATGAACAGTGTTGATGAGGATAGCGATCGCCACGACCAGCAGGGCCGCCATGGCAAATCCGTTCTGAAGCATGTTCGAAACCGAGATCAGCAATATGCCGAGCCCGAACGCCATAAGCCGAAGAAGAGGGATAGATTGTGAGCTGCGCACCGAAGCCGATTGCCTCGGCACGATGGCGACGACAAGCGCGATGAAGATGGCGGCAGCGGGAATATTGACGAAGAACGCCGCGCGCCACGACCAATGTTCGGTAAGAAATCCTGAAATGAGCGGGCCGCTGAACGCCGCACTTGCCCAGACGATCGCTTCGGCGCCGAAGACTTTCGGGACGAGCCTCGGCGGAAAGAGTTCAGGGATCAACGCATAGCAGATGGCGGCGATGACGCCCTCGCCCAACCCCTGAAACAACCGTCCGACCAGGACCTGCGGCATGCTCGTTGCCAGCGTCGCAACCACCGTGCCAGTGACAAAGACAAGTGCTGCCGCGATCAGCGTGTTGCGGGCGCCGAACCGCGCCTTGAGGTTTGCCGCCAATGCACCGCCGATGATTGCAAAGACAAGATAGAGCGTGAACGCCCAGGAGAGTAACGCCGCGCCGCCAAATTCCTCGACCGCCGTCGGGAGGGCTGTGGAGATGAAGAACTCGTTGAAGGCGAACAGCGCGACACCAAGGCAAAGCGTCACGGTCGCCGCCAGATGGTTGGGTTGCAACAACTCGCCCCAACGCCCTTCTTCCTCCTGGGGCGGGGCTGATTTTTCGGTGATGCGACCGTCTTTTGTCATGCTCATTGCTGTCATTTCCGTCTGTTCGTCATTCGGGAAACGAAACTGTTACGACCTCAATCGCGGTTGAGGTAAAGCCGATTCTTTCACGATATGGATTTTCCACCGGCGCCTACAGGTTGCGTACTGTCCCAAGCGGACGGTGGATCATGGCGAAAAATCTGGCATTGGCAGTTTCCTTTCTGCTATAAGAACGGTTCGGATATTTCGGACGGTTCCGGCGCTTGCGTGCCGGAGACCGTTTTCTTTTGCGTTGGCGCCGCCCCCAAGCGGCGCCTCGTTCTTGATGAAGGACATTGAAATGGTCGACAAAGTGCCGATGACACAGGGTGGATTCGTCAACCTGCAGGAGGAGCTGCGCTGGCGCCAGCAGGAAGAGCGGCCACGAATCATCGAGGCCATCGCCGAAGCCCGCGCCCATGGCGACCTGTCGGAAAATGCCGAATACCATGCGGCCAAGGAAGCGCAGAGCCACAACGAGGGTCGCGTCGGCGAACTCGAGGATCTGATCGCGCGTGCCGAGGTCATCGACCTCTCGAAGATGTCCGGCTCGAAGATCAAGTTCGGCGCCAAGGTGAAGCTTGTCGACGAGGATACCGAGGAAGAAAAGACCTACCAGATCGTTGGCGATCAGGAAGCTGACGTGAAGGCAGGACGCATCTCGATTTCGTCGCCGATCGCCCGCGCGCTGATCGGCAAGGAAGTCGGTGATTCCATCGAAGTGAACGCCCCAGGCGGTTCGAAGGCATATGAAATCCTCGCGGTAAACTGGGGCTGATGGCCCCTTGGGGCGACGGTTCCGCTTCGCCCCAATCCGCTTCTTTCATGACATTGTTTGTCGCATGCCCAAGGAGAGCGCTTCCGTGGCCGATATCCGGGACGTCGAGGTCATCGCTCCCAATTTCAAGCGGCGCCTCTCGGGCGTTACCTCGACCATCATCCAACTGATTCCGATCCAGCGCGCGCTGGGTCAGAAGATTGCGGTGCTTGGCCCGGGCCTTCCCGAGAGCCTGCCGTCGATCCGGTTTCTCGATCTCCTGCATCTTTGGAAGGCGCCTTTTGGCCGGCGTTGTCGTGTCTGGCACGCGCGCCGCAATGTGGAGATGTTGCCGGCGATCATCCTGCGCGATCTCTTGCGCATGAAGTTGAAGATCGCCTTCACCTCGGCATCGCAACGCCGCCACACGGGCTGGAGCAAATTCCTGATCGGTCGGATGGACGCGGTGATCGCGACCAGTGGCAAGACCGCCGCCTATCTCGAAGTGCCTAACGACGTCATCCTCCACGGCATCGATACCAAGCGGTTCCACCCTGCCGTCGATCCGGCGCAAGCAAAAGCGGCCCTTGGCGTCGACCCGGCGCAAAAGTTCGTCGGCTGCTTCGGACGCGTCCGTCGGCAGAAGGGCACGGATCTTTTCGTTGACAGCATGATTGCACTCCTACCCTGCCGCCCTGGTTGGAGCGCGATCGTTGCCGGCCGCGCCACTGGGCCGCACGTGGCGTTTGAAAACGAGCTCAAGGAACGCGTCGCGAAGGCAGGACTTGCCGAACGTATCCTGTTCGTCGGTGAGCACACCAACATTCCGGACTGGTACCGGGCGCTTGATCTTTTCGTTGCGCCGCAACGCTGGGAGGGTTTCGGCCTGACGCCGCTTGAGGCCATGGCAACGGGCGTTCCCGTCGTCGCCGCGGATGTCGGCGCATTTTCTGAACTGGTCGCGACCGGCACCACGCAAACCGGCACGATCGTGCCGGCCGACAACCTTCAGGCCATGGTCGAGGCGACGGCCGCCTTCATGGATGACGACCGGCGACGCATTGCGGCGGGCGCGAATGGCCTTGCGCGCACCGCCTCCTCGTTTGCGATCGAAGGTGAAGCCGGCGCCATCAACCGGGTGTATGAGCGGCTGATGCGCTGACCGCCTGAGCGTTCAGGCGGCTATTTCCTTGAGGCGAACAGCTTCATGTACGCGTCGGTGATTGCTTGCTTCGAGAACTGATTCATCAGGGTTTCGTGGCCGCGTTCTGCCAGGCGCAAGCCGAGTTGACGGTCGTTTGCTATGCGCTCGATGGCGCGGCCGAAACCCTCGGCATCGCCGATATCGACCATCAGGCCGTTCTCACCGTCACGCATGAACCATTGCGGACCTTCAGAGCGGCTGGAAACCACCGGCGTCCCTTGCGCCCAGGCTTCGAGAACGACGTTGCCGAGCGGCTCATGGCTCGACGCCATCACGAAGATATCTGCGGCGGCCAGGAACGGACGCACGTCTTTCTGCCATCCGGCGAAGCGAACACGGTTTGTCACACCGAGGTCCGCGGCAAGCTTTTCCAGGTTTTCGCGCTGCTCGCCATCGCCGATCAGCCAGAGGTGCACATCCGGCACCTTTGCGATCGCCTCGATCAACGTATGGAAACCTTTGCGCGGAACGAATCGACCCATCGACATCACCACCGGCACATTGTCCGGCGTGTCCAGCGTCGCTCGGTCGACGGCGGCGACACGTTCGGTGTTGGTGAAGTTGGAGATCACCTCGACATCGCGCTTCCAGCCGATGTTGCGGACGTGTTCGGCGATACCCGGCGTGTTGCAGACGAGGCAGTCGGTGTTGCGGAAATAGTCGAGACGGAGCGGATAGTCGCCGAGCCGCGAGATCTTGATGCATCCCTTGTAGTTCGGCATCAGCCGGCTCGCGCGTGGCATCCACGCGAACAATGCGTCCGGCTTCTCGCGCCGCGCCATGCTGCTGACCTTCATCGGCAGCAGGATGCGGTCGAGCGAGAGGTTGCGGAAATTGCTTTCCACAATTCGGGTCGCGCCTTCGATGTCCTTGCGCCAGAGCCGTCCCGGACGAATGACGGCCGTCTGCTCGACACCGCGCTCAGCCAGGGAGTTGACGAGGTGGACGAAGAAGCGTTCCGCGCCTCCATCCTTGCCGAAGTGGTAGTGCATGACTTTCATGGGAACCTCACGGCTTGCGGCGCTGCCGATCCATGTCGTCATGGTTCGGATGGCGCTTCAGCGCGTGCCTCTGATAGATCTTGGCGGCGGTCAGGAATGCATAGACGGCCCCGGTCATGGCTTCGATGAAGCCGGGGAAGCCGCAGCGCCAAAGCCCGTTGCGGAAATAGAGACGATAGAAATAGAGCGGCGGGCTCGCCAGCATTTTGTAAGGCCGCGGCGGCTTTCCGGCGGCGAATTGCTGATCGGCCTTCAGCGTCGAATATTTGTTTTCTTTCAGAATCTGCTCGTCGATGACAAGCGGGCGATAGTGAAGCAGGCTGCCCTTGCGTGCGACGCCCACCTGGCCGTCGGGCACGATACCCTCGTGCACTTTCTGATTGAGGTCGTAACGTCCCCTGCCCTTGCGGATCAGGCGCAGATTGCGGCGCTCGTGCACCCGTTCCGGCGTGTATCCGTAGCCGATCAGATACGGGCGGCGCGCCACACGCCAGCCGACGGTTTCGGCATTGGCATCGAGAAGCGAGGGCAGAAGCGCCTTCAGCGATTCATCCAGACGCTCGTCGGAATCGATGTTGAAGCACCATGGCTGCGTGCATTGGTCTAGCGCGAACTGCTTCTGGCCCGCATAACCTCGCCATGGCTCGTGCATGAAGCGGATCGGCCAGCCCTTGTCGACGAAGGATTGCACGAGGGCGGCGGTACCATCCGTCGATCCCGAATCGACGATGACGATCTCGGCACACTGTTCGAGGCTCTCGATGCAATTGCCGAGATAGGCCTCTTCATTCTGGCAGATGACGAAGGCTGAAAGCGGAAGTTTGCTCATGGATGACGCCACTCAACTCCGGTCGTGTCTGCGTTCTCCAAGGGAGCCTCGCTGCCGTTGCGGATCCTCAAGTCGTCTGGATCCTAGATCTGGACCAGCCCGATATCCTTGACCTGACGAATGGTCAACATCGTGCGCACCGTATCGACCCGCTCGTTGGCCGTCAAAACTTCAATGACGAAATCCTGGAACGCCGTCAGGTTCTCCGCAACGCAGTGAAGCAGAAAGTCACTTTCCCCCGAGACGGTCCATGCCTGGCGCACGATCTGCCATTCGGCGGTTGCCGCGGCGAACGCCTTGAGATCCGCCTCGGACTGCCGCTTGAGGCCGACCATGCAGAACGCGACGAGATCGAAGCCGAGGGCTGGCGCATTCAGAAGCGCGTAATAACCCTTGATGACGCCGGTTTCCTCAAGCTTGCGCACCCGTCTGAGACAGGGCGGCGCTGAAATGCCGACGCGTTGCGCGAGGTCCACATTGGTCATCCTGCCGTCACGCTGGAGCTCGCGAAGGATCTTGAGATCGATTGCGTCGAGCTCGACTTGTTTCGTCATGAAGGTTCGTCCTTTTCACACGGCGACTTTTGCGCACAGGCTAAGTCGAAACAGCAGTATTCTTGTCTTTGCGCCCGGCGTGGCGTCGCCACCGAGCCTATGATTTCAGGATGGGCAGATGACCGATTGGCCGGAGACAGCCCGCCCGACCGACATGGTGCGGCCGGTGCCGCGTCCGCATCCTTGCTCGGCCAGCACGAGCCCGGCGCTTTCGCAGCACAATTCTGCAGAATTGGGGACATGCATATGCGATCCGGTGCTCACATCAGGGAGAAGGCTTTTCTGCGATCTTGAACTGCCGCCTGCGGCGAGTTCGCGGTCGAGCCAAACGCGGCTTGCATTCAACCCCATATGCCTCTCCAGCAAAGTGAATCCGCGTGAAATATCGCCAAACAGGTCCGACAACAAGCATCCGCGCTGACTATTCGCGCGAAAACCGGCTTTCGCCGGCAGTCGTACCGGGTTAAATCGTTTCATCCGCGCCTTTGCGCCTGTCGTGGTTCGCGCGTCGGGTGCGGGAGAGTACCGACGGCGCCGGAGTATTGCGTCTGTCCATGTGACACCTGGGGACCCGATCAAGTTGCCGCGGCTATGTGATCACGTGCTTGTGACTTGTGCGGTTGCGGTGCGAGCGGTGCAAAAATGCCCGATCTGGTGTCAAATCGGTTCAACGGGCTCAAGCACTTGTGTGTATTACCGCTGCCGCCCTTGAAACTCCCGGGGGGGAATCCCTAAAGTATGGCACTATTTGCCCACGATGTAACGGAACCGGAAATGGCCCTTTGGCCGACCGGTGAGCGAAGGACGAGACCATGACTGCCCGCCATGTAAAAGTGCTGATCATCGGCTCCGGCCCAGCCGGCTACACCGCTGCCATCTACACGGCGCGTGCGATGCTGGAACCGGTTCTGATAGCCGGTATGGAACAGGGCGGCCAGTTGATGATCACCACCGATGTGGAGAACTATCCGGGCTACGCCGATCCGGTCCAGGGTCCCTGGATGATGGAGCAGATGCTGAAGCAGGCGACCCATGTCGGTGCCGAGATCGTCAACGATCTGGTGACGGATGTCGACCTTTCTGCTCGTCCGTTCCGGATCAAGACGGACAGCGGCAATGACTGGACGGCTGACGCCCTGATCATCGCCACCGGGGCCAAGGCAAAGTGGCTCGGAATCGAAACCGAGCCGACCTTCATGGGCTTCGGCGTTTCGGCCTGCGCCACCTGCGACGGGTTCTTCTATCGCAACAAGGACGTGATCGTCGTCGGCGGCGGCAATTCGGCCGTCGAAGAGGCACTCTACCTCTCCAACCTCGCAAAGACGGTGACGGTCGTCCACCGCCGCGATTCGTTCCGTGCCGAAAAGATCCTGCAGGAACGCCTGTTCGCCAAGCCCAACGTCAAGATCATCTGGGACCATGAGGTCGTCGAATATCTGGGTTCTGCGCCGAAGCCGCCAATGCCGGCGTCGGTCAATGGCGTCAAGCTGCGCAACACCAAGACGGGCGAATTGAGCGACATGATGACCGACGGCGTCTTCGTGGCAATCGGTCACGCGCCGGCTGTCGAGTTGTTCAAGGGCAAGCTTCGGCAAAAGTCGAACGGCTATCTCTGGACAGCGGCTGATTCGACGGCGACGGACGTGCCCGGCGTTTTTGCCGCAGGCGACGTCACGGACGATATCTATCGCCAGGCGGTGACCGCTGCCGGCATGGGCTGCATGGCAGCGCTCGAGGCCGAGAAATACCTGGCGGGTCATATGCCCGTCGCAATTGCAGCCGAATAGAAGCTGCGAATCGGGAGGCATCCCGCAAGGAGCCTTTCCCGTGTGGGAACAGATACATCAGCCGCACCCGGAGGACATGATCCCGTCCCCCGGGGTGGTTTCATATGGGGGACTTCATGTCGCTGGATTGGGACAAACTGCGCATTTTTCACGCGGCGGCCGAGGCTGGGTCGTTCACGCATGCGGCAGACAAGCTCCATCTCTCTCAGTCGGCGATCAGCCGTCAGGTGAGTTCGCTCGAACAGGATGTCGGCATCAAGCTGTTCCACCGCCATGCGCGCGGCCTGATCCTCACCGAGCAGGGCGAAATCCTTTACCGCACCGCGCACGAAGTGCTGATGAAGCTCGAAAGCGTCAAGGTGCAGCTGAGCGAGACGACGGACAAGCCGAGCGGCAAGCTGCGCATCACGACGACGGTCGGCCTTGGCCAGGGATGGCTCACCGACAAGATCCAGGAGTTCATGTCGCTGCATCCGGACGTTCAGGTTCAGTTGATCCTCGACAACGAGGAGCTGGACGTGAACATGCGGCATGCCGATTGCGCCATTCGCCTGCGCCAGCCGCAACAGTCCGACCTGATCCAGCGCAAGCTTTTCACCGTGCACATGCACGTCTACGCGGCGCCCTCCTACATCAACAAGCACGGCGAGCCGCAGTCGCTTGACGACTTGGACAATCACCGCATCATTACCTTCGGTGAGCCTGCGCCGAACTACTTGCTTGACGTCAACTGGCTCGAAATCGCCGGTCGCGATTCCGACAATCCAAGGACCTCGCATCTGCAGATCAACAGCCAGACCTCGATCAAGCGCGCCTGCCTTCTCGGCATCGGCATCGCGATGCTGCCCGACTATATCGTCGGCCGCGACCCGGGCCTCATACAACTTCCGATTAGTGCCGATATCCCATCTTTCGACACGTATTTCTGCTATCCGGACGAGATGAAGAATGCCGCCAAGCTTAAGGTCTTCCGCGACTACATCGTCGCCAAGGCCCGCAATTGGAGCTTCTGACGCCGATCGCGCCATTGCTCAATTTGTGAGCATCTGCCAGGCATAAGCATATCCGTCTGATTTGTCTATGTAATTTCTGCAGTGCGGTGCATTCAGTGTGCCGCACTTTGTTCTTGCGATGCAGAATTGGGCAGTGATGCGCACATGACATGGCTGACATGCATATTAAATGATTGCTGCCCGCTCAAAAAAGCAGCATACCACACCCAGCTGATGCATCTTTGGTGGCTTCTCCTCCCAGTGCCACCGCAGCAGCTGTTCCCCTCTGGAGGTTTAATTACCTTCACAACTATAAGGGCCCAAGTCTTCTTGCGGCCCTCTTTTTTTGTCTACTGTCAGGACACGGGCGAGCCGTGACGAAATTCACAGCCGGCTATTGAAAGCTGGTACTTCGCTTCCCATATCAAAATGCAGCTGATGCATTCTTGGTGGCTTTCTCCTCCCCGCCACCGCAGCAGCTGTTCCCCTCTGGAGGTTCTAATTACCTTCACAACTACAAGGGCCCAAGTTTTCTTGAGGCCCTCTTTTTTTGCCCATTTTCCCGTTCACGTCCTTGTGATTTGTATATCGATAATTGGCGATACAATTATCGATAAACCACGATATGGTGATGAACGATGGATCGAGACGAAATCTTCAAGGCCCTGGCGCACCCCGCAAGAGTGAACATCCTTGCCTGGTTGAAGGAGCCGCAGGCGCATTTCCCAACGCAGGAGCATCCGTTCGAAATGGGCGTCTGCGCCGGCCAATTCGAGCGCTGCGGCCTGTCGCAATCCACCGTATCCTCGCATCTCGCGATCCTTCAGCGCGCCGGCCTGGTGACGACCAAGCGTCTCGGCCAGTGGGTCTTCTACAAGCGCAACGAAGAAACAATTGCCGAATTCCTCAAGGACATCGGCAGCCTGTGACCACCTCCTCCCAAAGACCAAACTGAAACCGAAAGGACCTGCAATGGCTACCCTCTTCGACCCCATCACCGTTGGTGACATCGCGCTGCAAAACCGCATCGTCATGGCGCCGCTGACACGCAATCGTTCGCCGAAGGCCGTGCCCAACACGCTCAACGCCACCTATTACGAACAGCGCGCATCGGCAGGCCTGTTGATCACGGAGGCAACCGCGATTACCCAGCAGGGCCAAGGCTATGCCGACGTGCCCGGCCTCTACACGCCGGAAGCGCTGGATGGCTGGCGCAAGGTCACTGATGCGGTTCATGCCAAAGGTGGTCGCATCGTCGTGCAGATGTGGCACGTCGGTCGCATCTCACATGACACGCTGCAGCCGGGCGGCGGCAAGCCGGTGGCGCCTTCGGCGATCCGCGCAAAGTCGAAGACGTACCTGATCAATGCTGACGGGACCGGCTCGTTTGCTGAAACCTCGGAGCCACGTGCGCTCGAAATCTCCGAGCTTGATGGGATCGTCGAGGACTATCGCAAGGCGGCCCGCGCTGCCATCGATGCCGGCTTCGACGGCGTCGAAATACACGCCGCCAATGGCTATCTCATCGACCAGTTCCTGCGGTCCGGCTCGAACGAGCGCACCGACGCCTATGGCGGCTCGATCGAGAACCGTGCGCGCTTCCTTTTTCAGGTGGTCGAGGCCATCACATCTGAGATCGGGGCCGGTCGTGTCGGTATCCGGCTTTCGCCGGTGACGCCCGCCAACGACGCCTTCGATCCGGAACCGCAGCCGCTGTTCAGCTATGTCGTCAAGAACCTGGCCCGCTATCCCCTCGCCTATATCCACATCATCGAGGGTGCGACCGGCGGCCCGCGCGACCATCAGCAGGGGGAACGTCCGTTCGACTACGACGCGCTGCGCGCCGTCTACGCTGCGGCCGGTGGCAAGGCCGCCTGGATGACGAACAACGGCTATGACCGCGATCTCGCGGAAAAAGCGGTCAGAGACGGCGAGGCCGATCTGGTCGCCTTCGGTAAGCCGTTCATTGCCAATCCGGACCTCGTCGAGCGCCTGAAGGAGAACGCTCCGCTGAACGCGCCTGACCAGGCGACGTTCTATGGTGGTGGAGCCAAGGGGTATACCGACTACCCGTCTCTTGAACAGGTCGCCTGATACCGCCGCATCCCTCAAGCCCCGCTGGTCGGCGGGGCTTGATCGTTTGTAACGCGCGTTTGCACCTGGTCGCCCACCGCTTCAACAGGTGTTCGCAACAACCGGGTGCTACCAAGCCCGATCGGCTGCCGTTAGCGGCTCTTGATCAGGATCACCGCATAGACACATGGCGCCTCGCCGCCATTGCGGAAGATACAGTCGGTTGGCGGTCCGAGTTCGAGGCAATCGCCGGCTGCCAGCACATGCGTCTCCTCACCTTCCGTGAAGGTCAAGGCACCGTTCTTCACCCAGATCAATTGGCGGAACATGGCATAGGCGGCCGCCGGCATGGGCACGTCTGCGCCCGCAGGCAGTTCGACCTCGATCAGTTCCAGCGGAAGGTCCGAGTGGGGCGAGACATGCCGCCTGATGTATCCGCTTTGCGGATCCCTCCAGACCGGCTGAAGCGCGCGCCGCGAAAGGCGGCCTTCCTGAATTTCGGCGCGGGCAATCAGCGTCGACATGGTCAGGCCGAAAGCCCCCGAAAGCCGTGCAAGTAACGTTGCTGTCGGGCTGCTGTCTGCGCGCTCGATCTTGTGGATCATCGTGCGGGAGACGCCGGAGCGCTCAGCCAGCTCGCTCAGCGACCAGCCGCGGATTTCTCGTTCGAGGCGAATGCGATCACTGATGCGTTGATCCAGGCTGTACACTTTAGTATCCATCGCATAGTCATATAGTGTACGAATATGCGGGGCAACATGCTGATCAGGCAAGCAAGGGAAGATGACCTCCAGGCCATCTGCGACATCTACAACGACGCGGTAGCCAACACGACCGCCATCTGGAACGAGACGATTGTCGATGTCGCCAATCGATCTGCATGGCTCAAGGCGCGAAGCGATGCCGGATACCCGGTGCTGACAGCGGTATCCGATTCTGGCGACATCGTCGGTTACGCCTCCTTCGGCGACTGGCGGGCGTTTGACGGCTACCGGCACACGGTCGAGCATTCCGTCTATGTCCATCGCAAAAGCCGTGGCGACGGCATCGGTCGCAAGTTGATGATCGCCCTGATCGCTGAGGCCGAACGCCTTGACAAGCATGTGATGGTGGCAGGGATAGAATCCGAGAATACCGCCTCGATCCGGCTTCACCAGCAGCTGGGGTTCACCGAAACCGGTCGAATGCGTGAAGTGGGGGCGAAGTTCGGGCGCTGGCTGGATCTGACCTTCATGCAGTTGGTGCTGCCGACCGGCTCACCCGCCTGAAGGACCTGTTTTTCCGAGCCCCGCAAGATGCTATGTAGGAAGCTGGTCAGTTTCGGCGAGGCATTACGGGCGACACGGTATGGGGAACGGCAGCTCAGAAGGTCTTGCATTTGCTGTCAGATGTTTGCTGGCGCTGCTGCTTGCTGTCGGCATAGCGCGTCCGGATGTTGCCCATGCCCGCATCGATGATTTGCCGGTGCGCGCCAAATGCATCTATGTCGGCCGGTCCGCCACTGATCCTGCCAAATCGTTATGCGTCAGCAAGGAACGCTTTGAGCGCGACGTCTGCGGCGTCATCGATCACTACGCCACTGCCAATGATCTGCCACCGGCCTTCTTTGCGCGTCTGATCTGGCGTGAAAGCCTGTTTCGGCCGAATGCAGTCAGCCCGAAAGGGGCCGAGGGCATCGCGCAGTTTATGCCGGGCACGGCGAAAATGCGCGGCCTGTCCAACAGTTTCGACGTTGTTGCCGCCCTTGGAAAATCGGCGGAGTATCTTGGGGAGCTCAAGGCGCGCTACGGCAATCTCGGTTTTGCAGCCGCTGCCTACAATGCCGGTGAGAACGGGCTTGAGCGCTTTCTCGAGGTGGATTGGCTGCCGTCCGAGACGCGCAACTATGTGCTGGCGATCACCGCCTATAGCGTTGAGGACTGGCGGGACAATCCCCCTAAGACGCTCGATCTGACGCTCGACAAGAACAAGAATTTCCTCGAAGGCTGCGTGGCGCTGGCAAGCACGCGCCAGCTGCGCGAGATCGATGTGATCGACGAGGCGGAGTGGGCCCCCTGGGGCGTGCAGCTTGCTGCTCATTTTCAGAAGTCGGTTGCGCAGCGACTGTTCGTCAACGCCGCCAAGCGGTTGCCGGCCCCGATTCGCAGCGAGAAGGCGTTGCTGCTGCGTGAACGCAACGCCAGCTTCGGTCGCCGTATTCGCTATGCCGCCCGCATCGGCCGCGACAGCCAGGCGGAAGCCAATGCGCTTTGCGCCACCATCCGGAAAAATGGTGGCGCCTGTCTGGTCTTCAGGAACTGACTGCCATCGTCGCAGGCGCCAACGCCTCGTCGGCTCCGATGTGTCCGGTAGCCTGCGGCAGGCAGGCAAGCGACTTCAGGGTCTTGGCCACGGCCTCATCGATCGGCGTATGCGGCTCCTCGCCAAGTAAGGTCAGCAGTTTGTCGTTCGGCATCTGCAGCGGCTTGCGCCAGAGGTAACGCATCTTTCGCAACTCTCGAAAGAGCGGCACGAAGGGGGAAGTGAGCGTCACCAGCCACCATGGGAATGCGCGTACCGGAATTCTTTGCTGTCCTGCAACGCGACGGATGGCCGAGATCATCTTCGTGCCGTCATCATCGATGAAACCGCGCATATGGTAGACGGCGAAGGCCGGCAGGTCCGTGGCGCGCTCGACCAGACGGATCATCGTCTCGGCCACGTCCGGGAGATAGGCCCATTGATGGGCAATACCCTTCCTTCCGGGATAGCTGATTGCGCTTAGTGGCTTGCCGGGCTTGACCAACCCTTGCGAAAACCAGTTGTTGGCGGCATCAGGACCGAAGAAATCCCCTGCCCGCAGGATGATCACGCCGACACCGCCTTCTGACGCAGCCTTGAGCCGCAGTTCCATCTCCTTGCGGATGATGCCCTTGTCCGTATGTGGGTGCTGAGGGCTGTCTTCGGTCAGCGCAGGGAAAGCATCGGGGCCAAAATTGTAAATCGTTCCAGGAAGAAGAATGCGGGCGCCTTCCGCTTTTGCAGCGGCAATCGTGTTGTCGAGCATTGGCAGGACCAGTTTGCCCCAGTTGCGGTAGCCAGGTGGATTGACGGCATGGACGATCAGTTCGACGCCCTCGGCGGCGGCGCGCACGTCCAGTCGCTTCATCGCGTCGCCCGCGATCCACTCGTACGCGGGCGCCTTCTGGGCAGCCTTGGCGACATTGCGGTTGAGTGCGCGCACTTTCCATCCGCGCTGGCTGAGGCCGCGAGCAACGGCACTACCGATGCCGCCCGTTGCGCCCAATACCAGGACTGTTCTTGCCTTATCCAGATTGTCGGTCATTGCTTGTCTCCATCGGTTCTGATGGCAACAATGTCCTGCAACGCGCAGATAAACGGAATTGTCGTTTTCCGTTTCATGGCTATACTTTTATGTATGAGCAAGATTGAGCCAAGCTGGGACTACTACCGGACATTTCTGATGGTGCTGAAGGAGGGCTCGCTGTCAGGGGCCGCACGCGAGCTCGGCCTGACGCAGCCGACGGTCGGGCGTCATGTCGATGCGATGGAGGAGATGCTCGGGTTTCCGCTCTTCACCCGCTCTCCACAGGGCCTGCTGCCGACCGATGCCGCCCGGGCGCTGCAACCCTATGCGGAAACGCTGGCGGCGACGTCAGCGGCCCTGCTTCGCGCCGCCTCCGGCCAACAGGACACCGTCAGCGGAACGGTGCGCATCAGCGCGAGCGAAGTGATCGGCATCGAGGTGCTGCCGCCGATCCTTGCAGAACTGCATGCGCAATATCCGGATCTGACCGTCGAACTGTCGGCCTCCGATGCGATCGAGGACATCCTGCGGCAGGAGGCAGACATTGCAGTGCGCATGGCAGTGCCGGCCCAGGATGCGCTGGTGGCGCTCCACATCGGTGCGGTGCCGCTCGGCTTTCATGCCCATCGGCGCTATCTCGACCGGCGCGGCATACCCGAGACGCTTGCCGATCTGAGCCGACATAGCCTGATCGGCTACGATCGTGAGACGGCGGCAATCCGCGCCATCATCGCCCGCACGCCAGAACTGCCTGAAGTGCGCTTTGCATTCAAGGCCGATAGCAACCTGGCTCAGCTTGCCGCCATTCGCGCCGGGTTCGGCATCGGCATCTGCCAGAACGCGCTTGCCGCCCGTGATCCCGATATTCTCCCGGTTCTGGCAGCCGGTTTTGCAATGAAGCTTGAGACCTGGCTCGTCATGCATGAGAACCTGAAGACCGCGCCCCGTTGCCGCGTTGTCTTCGACGCGCTCGCCAGCGGCCTGAGAACCTATATTCGCCAGCCGTGAGGTGTCGTACTCAAATAGAAAAGCCCGCCAATTGGCGGGCTTTTCGGTCGATTGAAGCTGTCTATCAGGCTTCGGCTTCAGGCGTTTCCGGTGCGCCGTTTTCCGCGGCCACCAGTTCCTCGCCCTCTTCGTCGCCTTCCGGCTCGCTGATGCGCTCGACCGAGACGACCTTTTCGTCCTTGGCCGTCGAGAAGATCGTCACGCCCTTGGTGGCGCGGCTTGCAAGCCGGACGCCATTGATCGGCACGCGGATCAGCTGGCCACCGTCGGAAACGAGCATGATCTGGTCGTTGTCTTCGATCGGGAAGGTCGCGACCAGTTGGCCGATCTCTGCCGTCTTCGAGGTGTCGGTGGCGCGGATGCCCTTGCCGCCGCGACCCGAAGTGCGGAAATCGTAGGACGACGAACGCTTGCCGAAGCCTTTCTCCGAAACCGTCAGCACGAACTGCTCGCGTGCCTTCAGTTCTTCGTAGCGCTCGTTGCTGAGTTCGCCACCTTCGGTGACTTCTTCGCCGACCAGCGCGATTTCTTCCTCATCGCCGTTGGTTGCCCGCCGCTCGGCGGCTGCACGCTTCAGATAGGCAGCCCGTTCCCATGGCTCGGCATCGACATGGCCGAGGATCGCCATCGAGATGATGCGGTCGCCATCGCCAAGGTTGATGCCGCGAACGCCGATCGAGTTACGGCCGGCAAACACACGCACGTCGTCGACCGGGAAGCGGATGCACTGGCCGAGCGCCGTCGTCAGCATGACGTCGTCATGCTCGGTGCAGGTATCGACAGAGAGAATCTCGTCTCCATCTTCCTCGAGTTTCATCGCAATCTTGCCGTTGCGGTTGACCTGGACGAAGTCGGAAAGTTTGTTCCGGCGAACCGTCCCGCGGGTCGTCGAGAACATGACGTCGAGGTTTTCCCACGTGGTCTCGTCCTCGGGCAGCGGCATGATCGTGGTGATGCGTTCGCCAGGCTCCAGCGGCAGCATGTTGATCAGCGCCTTGCCGCGCGACTGCGGCGTGCCGATCGGCAGACGCCAGACCTTCTCCTTGTAGACGATGCCACGCGAAGAGAAGAACAGAATTGGCGTGTGGGTATTGGCAACGAATAGCCGGGTAACGAAATCCTCGTCCCTCGTCGCCATGCCGGAGCGGCCCTTGCCGCCGCGGCGCTGCGCACGATAGGTCGTCAGCGGCACGCGCTTGATGTAGCCGAGATGCGAGACGGTCACGACCATGTCTTCGCGGGCGATCAGGTCCTCGTCATCCATGTCGGGACCGCCTTCGGCGATCTCGCTGCGGCGCGGCGTGCCGAACTCCTGGCTGATGGCGGTGAGTTCGTCCTTGACGATGGTCATGATGCGCAGACGCGACGACAGGATATCGAGGTAATCCTTGATTTCCTCGCCGATCTTGTTGAGTTCGTCGCCGATTTCGTCGCGACCGAGCGCTGTCAGGCGCTGCAGACGCAGGTCGAGAATAGCGCGAGCCTGCTCTTCCGACAGGTTGTAGGTGTTGTCTTCGTTGATCCGGTGACGGGGATCGTCGATCAGTCGGATGAGGCTGTCGACGTCATGCGCCGGCCAGCGGCGCTCCATCAACTGTTCGCGCGCGGTCTGCGGGTCCGGCGCCTGCCGGATCAGCTTGATCACTTCGTCGATGTTGGCAACCGCAATGGCGAGACCGACGAGCACGTGGGCGCGGTCGCGCGCCTTGCGCAACAGGTACTTCGTTCTCCGGCTAACGACTTCCTCGCGGAAGGAGACGAAGGCCCTGAGCATGTCGAGCAGCGTCATCTGCTCCGGCTTGCCGCCGTTGAGTGCCACCATGTTGCAGCCAAAGGACGACTGCAGCGGCGTGTAACGGTAGAGCTGGTTCAGGATCACGTCGGCATTGGCGTCGCGCTTCAGCTCGACGACGACGCGGTAGCCCTGGCGGTCGGACTCGTCGCGCAGGTCAGAGATGCCCTCGATGCGCTTGTCGCGCACCAGTTCGGCCATCTTCTCGATCATCGTCGCCTTGTTCACCTGGAATGGGATCTCGGTGATGATGATCTGCTCGCGGTCGCCGCGCATCGGCTCGATATGCGCACGGCCGCGCATGATGACCGAGCCGCGGCCGGTCTCGTAGGCCGAGCGGATGCCCGAACGGCCGAGAATGAGCGCACCGGTCGGGAAGTCCGGCCCCGGGATGATTTCCATCAGCTCCGGCAGTTCGATCGCCGGATTGTCTATCAACGCCATACAGCCGTTGATGACTTCGACGAGGTTGTGCGGCGGGATGTTGGTCGCCATGCCAACCGCGATGCCACCGGCGCCGTTGACGAGCAGGTTCGGGAACTTCGCGGGCACCACCACCGGCTCGCTCAGCGTGCCGTCGTAGTTGTCGCGGAAATCGACCGTTTCCTTGTCGAGGTCGTCGAGCAGCGAGTGCGCGGCCTTTTGCAGGCGGCATTCGGTGTAGCGTTCTGCCGCCGGCGGGTCGCCGTCGACGGAGCCGAAGTTGCCCTGACCGTCGATCAAGGGCAGCCGCAGCGACCAGTCCTGCGCCATGCGCGCCAGCGCGTCGTAGATCGCCGAGTTGCCGTGCGGGTGATACTTACCCATCACGTCCCCGGTGACGCGGGCGCATTTGACGTACTTCTTGTTCCAGTCGATGCCGAGCTCGCTCATCCCGTAGAGGATGCGGCGATGAACGGGTTTCAGACCGTCACGCACGTCTGGAAGCGCGCGGCTGACGATGACGCTCATGGCGTAATCGAGATAGGACCGCTGCATTTCCTCGATGATGGAAATCGGCTCGATGCCTGGCGGAGTCTTTCCGCCGCCGGGAGTGCTTTGCTCAGTCAATTGTGATCACGATCTTTGTTCAGAATCAGTCGGATATTTATAGCGGAATGCGCCTGGAAGCGCCAATTTTGGCCCGTGGTTGTGAACAGTCTTTTGCCGTCGGAACAGGCTTTTCTAGGGCATTGCAGCGGAAATCGGAAGTGCTGGCGACAAAGTCGGCTGCCGGGCCTGAACGGCTGTGAAAAGGTTCAGTCACATCCTCATTAAGCTATTGCTCAAGCTTTGGCCACCGACCCCTTCCCAAGCCCCCCTTGCTTGCCTAACAATGCCGTCCTGCCACCGGGAAAACTCGGGGCGCGCATGATAATCCGGAAGGGGAAACGGATGTTCAATGTCGACCTCTTGGTCAACGCACTCACAACGCTGCTCGTCACGCTCGATCCGCCGGGGCTGGCTCCGATCTTCCTGAGCCTCACGGTCGGCCTCAGCCGGCAGGAGCGCTTTCAGGTGGCCACGCGCGGCTCGCTGATCGCCTTCTTCATCCTTGCTGCCTTCGCCGTCTTCGGTAACGGCATTCTCGGCCTGCTCGGCATCTCCATCGGCGCCTTCCGCATCGCCGGTGGTCTGCTCTTGTTCTGGATCGCCTTCGAGATGATCTTCGAGAAGCGTCAGGAGCGAAAGGAAAAGACCGGCGAGAATGCTACCGTCAAGGACCACATTCACAATATCGCCGTGTTCCCGCTGGCCCTGCCGCTGATTGCCGGGCCTGGTGCGATCTCCGCGACGATCCTGCTCGCCGGCTCGTTCCCGACCGCGGTCGAGCGCACGCAGCTCCTGATCGTCATCGCGCTGTCGATGTTCAGCCTGTTCCTCGCCCTTGTCATCGCCGAGCGCATCGACCGCTTTCTCGGCGTCACCGGCCGGGCGATCCTCACTCGTTTGCTCGGGGTCATTCTTGCGGCACTTGCGGTGCAGTTCGTCGTCGATGGTGTAAAATCGGCGATGGCGATCTGAGACGATCGTGACGTTTCCAGCGCTTCGGCTTTGGAGAGCAGGCGGCAGCGCCCATCTCCTTGGCCATCCACTTGGACGCAAGAAGGGCCGGTTTCCCGGCCCTTCTTGCGTGTGATGACATAGCCTGCAGATGACTGCGCGGGCCGATTACGGTCGCCATAGGCGCCCGTAGATCGCTGCGCTCGAAGCGTGGCTCAGAATGGGATGTCGTCGTCGAGATCGCGCGAGAAGTTGCCGCCGCCCTGGCTGCCCTGACCACCCTGGCCGCCGCCGGAGCGACCGCCACCGGAGGACTGGCGCGACGGCTGGTCGTAATCGTCGTAGCCACCACCGCTGCTGGCGCCACCGAAGTCGCTACCGCCGCCACGGCTGACGCCACCACCGCCGCCCTCGCCGCGACCGTCAAGCATGGTCAGCGTCGAGTTGAAGCCCTGCAGCACGATTTCCGTCGAATAGCGGTCGTTGCCGGTCTGGTCCTGCCATTTGCGGGTCTGCAGCGCGCCTTCGATATAGAGCTTGGCGCCCTTCTTGACGTATTGCTCGACGACCTTGCACAGGCCTTCGTTGAAGACGACGACGGTGTGCCATTCTGTCTTTTCCTTGCGCTCGCCGCTGTTGCGGTCGCGCCAGGTCTCCGATGTGGCGATGCGCAGGTTGGCGATCGGCCGGCCGTCCTGCGTGCGCCGGATTTCCGGGTCTGCCCCGACGTTTCCGACCAAGATCACCTTGTTGACGCTACCAGCCATATTGCTTTTCCCGTGGTTTTGCCGCGCCACCGGCACGGCTTTCGAATTTCAAGAGCGCGCATCTTAGCGGTCCCTAGCCGCCGATACGCCCCGCATCATGCGTAATCCACAACAGATTTAGTCGATTTGCGCAATGTTTGTTCTTTATTTGTTCTAGTATTTCCCTATGATCCTGTCAACCGAATCGAAATGGCCACCAGTTTTGCCGATTGCGCCTCGACATGGGCGTTAGCGTCATTACATAGGGGGCTTTCAACCGACATGCAAAAGCTGGCTTCCGATGAGCGAACTCAAGACCATCTCCATTCGTGGCGCGCGTGAGCACAATCTCAAGGGCATTGATCTCGATCTGCCGCGCAACAAGCTGATCGTGATGACGGGGCTTTCCGGCTCCGGCAAGTCGTCGCTCGCCTTCGATACCATCTATGCCGAAGGCCAGCGTCGCTATGTCGAAAGCCTGTCGGCCTATGCGCGCCAGTTCCTCGAGATGATGCAGAAGCCGGACGTCGACCAGATCGACGGCCTGTCGCCTGCCATTTCGATCGAGCAGAAGACGACGTCGCGCAACCCGCGCTCGACCGTCGGCACGGTCACCGAGATTTACGACTACATGCGCCTGCTGTTCGCGCGCGTCGGTGTGCCCTATTCGCCGGCGACCGGACTTCCGATCGAAAGCCAGACGGTCAGCCAGATGGTCGACCGGGTTCTCGCCTTCGGCGAAGGCACCCGTCTTTATATCCTCGCGCCGCTCGTGCGCGGCCGCAAGGGCGAGTACAAGAAGGAACTCGCCGAGCTGATGAAGAAGGGCTTTCAGCGCGTCAAGGTCGACGGCACCTTCTACGAAATCGCCGAGGTGCCTGCCCTCGACAAGAAGTACAAGCACGACATCGACGTCGTCGTCGACCGTGTCGTCGTGCGGCCGGATCTTGCATCGCGGCTGGCCGACAGCCTGGAGACCTGCCTGACGCTGGCCGACGGCCTCGCTGTTGCCGAATTCGCCGACAAGCCGCTGCCGCCGGAAGAGACCGCCGCCGGCGGCTCGGCCAACAAGTCGCTCAACGAAACCCACGAGCGCGTGCTGTTTTCGGAAAAATTCGCCTGCCCGGTCTCCGGCTTTACGATCTCCGAGATCGAGCCGCGGCTGTTCTCGTTCAACAACCCTTTCGGCGCCTGCCCGACCTGCGATGGTCTCGGCAGCCAGCAGAAGATCGACGAAGCGCTGATCGTGCCGGAGGAACACAGGACGTTGCGCGACGGCGCCATCGCGCCGTGGGCCAAATCCTCGTCGCCCTACTACAATCAGACCCTGGAAGCGCTCGGCAAGGTTTTCGGCTTCAAGCTCGGCAATCGCTGGAGCGAACTGTCCGCCGACGCGCAGAAGGCCATCCTGCACGGCACGGAAGAGAAGATCGTCTTCCATTATGAAGACGGTGCGCGCTCCTATAACACTACCAAGAATTTCGAGGGCATCGTGCCCAACCTCGAACGCCGCTGGAAGGAAACCGACAGCGCCTGGGCGCGCGAGGAGATCGAGCGTTATATGTCGGCAGCGCCCTGCCCGGCCTGCGCCGGTTACCGCCTGAAGCCGGAGGCGCTCGCCGTCAAGATCGACACGCTGCATATCGGTCAGATCACCGAAATGTCGATCCGCGTCGCCCGTGACTGGTTCGAGGCTCTGCCTTCGCACCTCAACACCAAGCAGAACGAGATCGCCGTTCGCATCCTCAAGGAAATCCGCGACCGCCTTCGCTTCCTCAACGATGTCGGTCTCGAATATCTGAGCCTCTCGCGCAATTCCGGCACGCTGTCGGGTGGCGAAAGCCAGCGCATCCGGCTGGCGTCGCAGATCGGTTCGGGGCTGACGGGCGTGCTCTACGTTCTCGACGAGCCGTCGATCGGCCTGCACCAGCGCGACAACGCCCGCCTGCTCGAGACGCTGCGCCATCTCCGCGATATAGGCAACACGGTGATTGTCGTCGAACACGACGAGGATGCTATCCTGACGGCCGATTATGTCGTCGACATCGGCCCGGCCGCCGGCATCCATGGCGGCGAGGTGATCGCGCAAGGCTCGCCTGCCGATGTCATGTCCAATCCGAAGTCGTTGACCGGCAAGTATCTCTCCGGCGAGCTGTCGGTTGCGGTTCCAAGCGAACGCCGCAAGCCGAAGAAGAAAAAGGAAATCACCGTCGTCGGTGCCCGCGCCAACAACCTGAAGAATGTCACGGCATCCATTCCGCTCGGCATTTTCACGGCGGTGACAGGTGTGTCCGGTGGTGGCAAGTCCACCTTCCTGATCGAGACGCTCTATAAGGCGGCTGCCCGTCGCATCATGGGTGCGCGCGAAAACCCGGCCGAACACGACCGTATCGATGGCTTCGAGCATATCGACAAGGTGATCGACATCGACCAGTCGCCGATCGGCCGTACACCGCGCTCCAACCCGGCAACCTACACTGGCGCCTTCACCCCGATCCGCGACTGGTTTGCCGGCCTGCCGGAGGCGAAGGCCCGCGGTTACCAGCCCGGTCGCTTCTCGTTCAACGTCAAGGGCGGGCGCTGCGAAGCCTGCCAGGGCGACGGCGTCATCAAGATCGAGATGCACTTCCTGCCGGATGTCTATGTCACCTGCGACGTATGCCACGGCAAGCGCTACAACCGCGAAACGCTCGACGTGCACTTCAAGGGCAAGTCGATCGCCGACGTACTCGACATGACCGTCGAGGAAGGCGTGGAGTTCTTCGCTGCCGTTCCTGCGGTGCGCGACAAGCTGGTGACGTTGAACCAGGTGGGCCTGGGCTACATCAAGGTCGGCCAGCAGGCAAACACGCTGTCCGGCGGCGAAGCCCAGCGCGTCAAGCTCGCCAAGGAACTGTCGAAGCGCTCGACTGGGCGCACGCTCTATATCCTGGATGAACCGACAACCGGCTTGCATTTCCACGACGTGGCAAAGCTTCTTGAAGTCCTGCATGAACTCGTCAACCAGGGCAATTCGGTCGTTGTCATCGAGCACAATCTCGAGGTGATCAAGACGGCCGACTGGGTCATCGACTTCGGTCCCGAAGGCGGCGACGGCGGTGGCGAAGTCATCGCCAAGGGCACGCCGGAGGATGTGGTCAAGGAGCCGCGTTCGTATACCGGCCAGTTCCTGAAGGAGCTTCTGGAGCGTCGTCCGATGAAAAAGGTCGAGGCGGCCGAGTGAACGTGTCGGGCGCCGGTCGGGGAAGCGCTGTCGCCGGTTTCTCGAGGATGCGGCCGGCGACGGTCAACGACCTGGCGGCCGTCCGGGATATTACCGCGGCAGCCTACGCACCCTACACGGCCTTGCTCGGCGGGCCACCCTTGCCTGTGACAGCGGATTACGAGCCGCGCATCGCGCGAGACGAAGTCTGGCTTCGCGTCGATGATGTCGCGATTTCCGCGGTCGCCGTCTTCGAACGGCACGCGGACCACCTGTTGATCTTCAGTCTTGCGGTCGCCCCGCCTTTCCAACGTCAGGGTCTCGGGATCGAGTTGTTGCGGTTTGTGGATGCGCAGGCCGTCGAATGGGGCATGGCGGAGGTGCGGCTCTATACCAATGCGCGGATGGAGAAGAACATCGCGCTCTACCGTGCCTATGGTTTTCAAGAAACGGGTCGCCGCCCAAACCCCTATCGGCCAGGGTGGATACTGGTGGATATGGCCAAGCCCGTGGGGCAAACGGCGTCCGAAGTAAATTGACATGCGGCCTGACTGTGCCGCCATGAGGAGGATGGGATGACGAAATCCGGAAAGATCCGCGTTGGTATCGGCGGTTGGACGTTTGAGCCGTGGGAAGGCACGTTCTATCCCGACACCCTGTCGAAGAAGCGACAGCTCGAATTCGCGGGCAAGGAATTGCGGACGATCGAGGTCAACGGCACCTACTACTCGTCGCAGAAGCCGGAGACTTTTGCCAGGTGGGCAGCCGAAGTGCCGGAAGATTTCGTCTTCTCGCTGAAGGCGAGCCGCTTCGTCACCAATCGCAAGGTTCTCGCCGAAGCCGGTGAATCCATGCAGAAATTCCTGACGCAGGGGCTGACCGAGCTTGGGCCCCATCTCGGGCCGATCTTGTGGCAGTTCGCGCCGACGAAGAAGTTCGAGCCGGAGGATTTCGAAGGGTTCCTCAAACTCCTGCCGGAGGAGCAGGACGGTTTGCCGTTGCGCCACGTCGTCGAAGTGCGAAATCCGACGTTCCAGGTGCCCGAATTCGTCGATCTGCTTGAAAAGTACAAGGTTGCCGTCGTCCTGGCGGAGCACGCGGACTATCCGATGATTGCTGACGTCACCGCAGATTTCGTCTATCTGCGCCTGCAGAAGGGCAGCGACGATATCAAGACATGCTACGCCCCTGATCAGCTCGACCTCTGGGCCGATCGTGCCAAGACGTTTGCTGCCGGCGGAGAGCCCGACGGGCTTGCCAAGAGCGCGCCCGATCGCAGGGCAAAGAAGGAGCCGCGCGATGTCTTCGCCTTCTTCATCACCGAGGGCAAGGTGAATGCGCCGAACGGTGCGCGTGAGTTGCAGAAGCGCGTCGACTGAAGCTTGCGGCACCAAAAGTGCGCTGCAGCTTGGCGATCACCATGGCCTCTAGGCACGAGCCTATTGCAAGGCAGGTGGTCTAGTGCATTGTTTTGACCACAGTTTCCGGCGCGTGATATCCTCGCGCCTCCTTCAAACGTAGCCTTATGCGGCGGCGGCTGTATCTGGAAACGAATCAATTCGCGCCGCCCGTCACATCGGCGCCGCTTGCGCAACTGCGCCTACCCTTGGGGATGCCATTTATATGCTTTTTTACCCTTCAAAAATTTGATTTTTCGCCTGCCGCTGCGGCAGAGTCACAGACAATCTGCCGAAGTGCCTGATTTTCAAGGCGTTGGCCGCTTTCCCCGTTTTCCACAGTCGATCCACACAACATATAGCGCTCAAACTTCCGTCACAAACCACCCCTTGACGCCTTGGGACGATTCACGGTTAATGGATTTTACGTTGCGACGGCGGCGGACCGGAATGTTTAGCGCCCGGTTCATTTCACGAAATCGTCGGTTCTGACATGCGGCAAGCGCGGGTTCCCCGCTTGAGCCGCAGTGAGGAATTCTGTGCGTCTTTTCGGGCCCGTTTGAGCAACATTTGGCTGGCATCAGGAAGCTGTTAATACTATATTTAGTGCTTGCAGCCAGCCTATCTCACAAGATACAGGGTCACCCAAATCTGGGTTTCCCTTCACGGACGGAAGCTGAGACTGGCTGCGGAATGGCTCCGCGGCCGGGCGGGGACAATTGCGCCTGTGGCGGGCGCATGGCAACACGAAGGACACGGGACAATGCTGATCGAACGTCGTTTCACCAAGGCCGGGCAATCCGCCTATGCGGAGATAGAGTTCCGCAAAGCTACGAGTGAAATCAAGAATCCCGACGGCTCGATCGTCTTCCGTCTCGCCGATATCGACGTGCCGGCGCAGTTCAGCCAGGTTGCCGCCGATATTCTCGCCCAGAAGTATTTCCGCAAGGCAGGCGTGCCTGCGAAACTGAAGCGCGTCGAGGAGAACGATGTCCCCTCCTTCCTCTGGCGCTCTGTCCCCGACACGGAAGCGCTGAAGGCGCTGCCGAAGGATGAACAGTACGGTTCCGAAACGGATGCCCGCCAGGTTTTCGATCGCCTGGCCGGCACCTGGGCTTACTGGGGCTGGAAGGGCGGCTATTTCGCCAGCGAAGAAGATGCCTCCGCCTTCCGTGACGAACTTGCCTATATGCTCGCCACCCAGCGCGTCGCGCCGAACTCGCCGCAATGGTTCAACACCGGCCTGCATTGGGCCTATGGCATCGACGGCCCCGGCCAGGGCCATTTCTATGTCGACCCCTTCACCGGCAAGCTGACCAAATCCAAGTCGGCCTACGAGCACCCGCAGCCGCACGCCTGCTTCATCCAGTCGGTTGCCGACGACCTCGTCAACGAGGGCGGCATCATGGATTTGTGGGTGCGTGAAGCGCGCCTGTTCAAGTATGGCTCCGGCACCGGCTCCAACTTCTCGCATCTGCGCAGCGAAGGCGAAAAGCTTTCGGGCGGCGGCAAGTCCTCTGGCCTGATGTCGTTCCTGAAGATCGGCGACCGCGCAGCCGGCGCCATCAAGTCGGGCGGCACCACCCGCCGCGCCGCCAAGATGGTCGTCGTCGATATCGACCACCCGGATATCGAGGAATACATCAACTGGAAGGTCAAGGAAGAGCAGAAGGTCGCAGCGCTCGTCACCGGCTCCAAGGTTGTCGCCAAGCATCTGAAGGCGATCATGAAGGCCTGCGTCAACTGCGAAGGCACCGACGACGCCTGCTACGACCCGAAGCAGAATCCGGCACTCAAGCGCGAGATCCGCGCTGCCAAGCAGTCTCTGGTTCCTGAAAACTATGTCCAGCGCGTCATCCAGTTCGCGAAGCAAGGCTATAGGGACCTCGAGTTCAAGACCTACGACACCGACTGGGATTCGGAAGCCTATCTCACGGTTTCAGGCCAGAACTCCAACAACTCCGTCTCCATCAAGGACGACTTCCTGCGCGCGGTCGAAGCCGATGGCGACTGGCACCTGACCGCCCGCAAGGACGGCCGCGTGATGAAGACGCTGAAGGCGCGCGACCTCTGGGAATCGATCTCCTACGCCGCCTGGGCATCGGCCGATCCGGGCCTGCACTTCAACACGACGATGAACGACTGGCACACCAGCCCCGCTGCCGGCCCGATCCGCGCGTCGAACCCGTGCTCGGAGTACATGTTCCTCGACGACACCGCCTGCAATCTCGCCTCGCTGAACCTGATGATGTTCAAGGATGCGGCGACGAAGCGCATCAACATCGCCGACTACGAACACGCCGTGCGTCTGTGGACCGTCGTACTGGAAGTCTCCGTGATGATGGCGCAGTTTCCGTCTCGCGAGATTGCCGAGCTGTCCTACGAATACCGCACGCTCGGCCTTGGCTATGCCAATATCGGCGGCCTGCTGATGTCTTCCGGCATTCCCTATGACTCGACCGAAGGCCGCGCCATTGCCGGCGCGCTGACGGCGATCATGACCGGCGTTTCCTATGCCACTTCCGCCGAAATGGCCGCCAAGCTCGGTCCGTTCCCCGGCTTTGCCCCGAACCGCGACAACATGCTGCGCGTCATCCGCAACCATCGCCGCGCCGCTTACGGCGAGACGACGGGCTATGAAGGCCTCTCGGTCAACCCGGTAGCGCTCATCCACAGCGAGAATCCCGACCAGGATCTGGTCATCCACGCCATGAGCGCCTGGGACAAGGCGCTGGAACTCGGCGAGAAGCACGGCTACCGCAACGCCCAGTCGACCGTCATCGCGCCGACCGGTACGATCGGTCTGGTCATGGACTGCGACACCACCGGCATCGAGCCTGACTTCGCGCTGGTCAAGTTCAAGAAGCTCGCCGGTGGCGGTTACTTCAAGATCATCAACCGCGCCGTCCCGGAAGCCCTGCGGTCGCTCGGCTACTCCGAGAGCCAGCTTGCCGAGATGGAAGCCTATGCTGTCGGCCATGGCAACCTCAACCAGGCACCGGCCATCAACCCTTCGACGCTGAAGGCCAAGGGCTTCACCGACGAGAAGGTCGAGGCCGTCAACGCTGCCCTGAAGTCGGCCTTCGACATCAAGTTCGTCTTCAACCAGTGGACGCTGGGTGCGGACTTCCTCAAGGGCGCTTTGAAGGTCTCCGACGAGCAGCTCGCGCAGATGGACTTCAACCTCCTCGAGCATATGGGCTTCTCCAAGAAGGACATCGAAGCGGCCAACATCCACGTCTGCGGTGCGATGACGCTTGAAGGTGCGCCGTTCCTCAAGAACGAGCACCTGCCGGTCTTCGATTGCGCCAACCCGTGCGGCAAGATTGGCAAGCGTTACCTGTCGGTCGAAAGCCACATCCGCATGATGGCTGCCGCCCAGCCGTTCATCTCGGGCGCCATCTCCAAGACGATCAACATGCCCAACGAGGCGACCGTCGAGGACTGCAAAAACGCCTACATGCTGTCGTGGAAGCTGGCGCTGAAGGCCAACGCGCTCTATCGCGATGGTTCGAAGCTCTCCCAGCCGCTGAACGCCTCGCTGATCGAGGACGAGAACGACGAGGATGCGCTGGAGGATCTGATCCAGGCGCCGGCCGCAGCCCAGGCCGTGACCATCACGGAAAAGATCGTCGAGCGCGTCATCGAAAAGGTGATCCGCGCTCGCGAAAAGCTTCCGAACCGCCGCCAGGGTTACACCCAGAAGGCTGTTGTCGGCGGTCACAAGGTTTACCTGCGCACCGGCGAATTCGGCGATGGCCGCCTCGGCGAGATCTTCATCGACATGCACAAGGAAGGCGCTGCCTTCCGTGCGATGATGAACAACTTCGCCATCGCCATCTCGCTCGGCCTGCAATACGGCGTGCCGCTGGAAGAATATGTGGAGGCCTTCACCTTCACCAAGTTCGAGCCGGCCGGCATGGTCCAGGGCAACGACGCGATCAAGAACGCGACGTCGATCCTCGACTACGTCTTCCGCGAACTCGCCGTGTCCTACCTCGGCCGCCACGATCTGGCCCATGTCGACACATCGGACTTCAGCAACACGGCGCTCGGCAAGGGCATACAGGAAGGCAAGACCAACCTGATCTCCACCGGCTGGACCCGCGGCTACAAGCCGACCATCGTCGGCGGCACGGCTGATCGTGCCGGTGAGCCGAAGGGTTCGGCTACGGCTGCCCCTGCCCGCGCCTCCTCCGGTGCAACGGTCACCTCGATTGCCGGCAACACCGTGCGCAAGATCGAGCAGACGACGTCGATCGCAACCTCGGAAATCGTCGCCTTCAAGCGCGAATACGAAGAGCGTGCGGCGGAACTGGCCGAAGAGATCGCCGAGGAAACGGTCGAGACGGTAACGGAAGTGACGGCGCTGTTTTCCGACAAGGCGGCAGCAGAAGCGGCATCGGCCAAGTCGGACGCCAAGAAGCTCGAAGCGGAACGCCGCGCCCGCTCGATCATGCAGGGCTACACCGGCAACATGTGCTCCGAGTGCCAGAACTTCACCATGGTGCGCAACGGCACCTGCGAGAAGTGCGACACCTGCGGCGCCACCAGTGGCTGCAGCTGATCATTGCTACACTCATAGATTGAGTTTGCGTGCGTGCAGTGCAAGACTAGAAACGAAAGGCGCCCTTTTGCTTGGGCGCCTTTCGCGTTCCGTCGGGCACCGGATCTTCGTCTAACCTGATTGCCCCAGACGCGACGTAATGGATTGGGTTTGCTCTTTCGGACAGAATAGGCCGTTAAAATGCGTGTGACGCGTCTGTTGCCATTGCTGCTGCTCTTGCCCGCTGGCTGCGCATACCCAATTTACAAGCAGCTGAAGCCTGCGGCGGATGTCTCTGTGCAAGACGCCAACGGGATGCCGATCGCCGGCGCGAAGGTGCACCTTTGGACCATTGTTTTTCCCCACAGTCGCCGCGGACTTGGCGAGGTGAAAGAGACCGATACGTCAGGAAATGCGCGCTTTAGCAGCAAGAGTGAGTGGCGTGTTGAGGCGCTGGTCGTCCATGGCTATGACGTATTCGCTTGGCGGTGGTGCGTCGCCAAACCTGGCTATGAAACGCGCCATCTGAGTTACGATGATTGGCTCAACACCAAGTCACCGATCGTCCTGCGCGAAGGCATATCGCAACCGTGTAAGGAGCCTGAGACTTTTGGGTGACACCCTTGGAAGCGGGCACAGATCATGTATCTGTCACGGCGATTGAGACACCTGCCGACCACCGCATGCCATGGTGCATGCGCAGCCTTACCCATTCACTCCGCTTGTCTGGTTCGATCCCAAATGACAGACCCCATCATCGACATCATTCTTGAAGATCCGGGCAAGGACGATCTGCGTGCGATCGTCGCGACGCTCGATGCCTATAACGAGGCGCATAGCGGTATGGTCGACCAGCCGGGCTTTGCGGTCCTCATCCGCGATCCCGAAACGAAAGCGGCTATCGGCGGGCTCTATGCGACGGATGGCTATGGTTGGGCCTTCATCCGCTATCTCGCAATACCTGAAAATCTGCGCGGCCAGGGCCTGGGACAACGGTTGATCGCGGAGGCGGAGAAGATCGCGCGGGACCGCGGCTACATCGGCCTTTGGCTCGACACGTTCGAGTTTCAGGCGCGGCCATTTTACGAGAAACTGGGCTTTGAAGTTTTCGGTCAGTTGGAAGGCGGGCCCGGCGCAATACCGCGTTACTTCCTGAAGAAGCGGTTTTAGTTTCGACACCCGCAATGCAGATGGCATGCGTCTCGCGACGCAGACATGGCGCTAACGGTTGGCGATTGGATCGTGCTGGCTCCTGCCAGTGGGACTGAAAAGCCGGCTCGGCCATGCCAGACAGCTGATTGACGCCATACGATTTGCTGCCGGCCGCGCCCGGATCTGAGTTGTCGCCCGGACGCCGTAGCGGGTCTATTTCATCAGCCCCGCGGCGCGCAAAGCGTCTTCGATGATCTTCTGGACGCCGGAGGGGGGTACCTTCCCCGCTCCGGTCTGATGCCGCCTCGCCTGCTCCTCTTCATTCTCGCTGACGAGCGTGCCCGGCATAAGGATGTCACCCGTATGGACGAAACCCTCCGACTTCGCGTCCTTCTCATCGTCTTGCCTGTGATCAGCAGCAAGGGTCACAAGCCCCCAGAAGCTCGCAATCCGTAACGTGGAGGATATGCCGGTTTCCAGCATATAAGGGCCCACCTTGCCGTAACCATCCGGACCGGCTGTCGCCAGCGGCGTGCCGTGGCCCATCCCTTGGATGGCATAGGTTTCGATGACCTGTCGTCCATCGGCATCGCGCCAGACCCGGCGCAGGTGGCTTTTCCCAGGCTCGCTCGTGAATTCTGTCGTTTCGACGTTGTGAAGCCCCGCCCACTGCCGGACAATCGCCTCCATATTCGCAACATCGACCGTGCCATCGGCGGTTCCGTGCCACACAGATATCGTCGGCCATCGTCCTTCGTGGGACGATGCGCTGCGAACCAGCTTCTGCAGGCCCGCTTCGCCCGGAACGCCATGCCCCCGCATGCGGTCGAACGCTTCCGGAATGGATGTTGCCGTGCCGTAGGGCAAGCCGGCGATGATCGCTCCACCCGCGAAAACTTCCGGGTAACTCGCCAGCATCACTGATGACATCGCACCGCCGGCCGAAAGGCCGACAATGAAGATGCGGCTTCGGTCCAAATTGTAGGTCGAAACCATTGTCTCGATCATCTCGCGGATCGAGCGCGCTTCACCGGCGTCGCGTTTCGAATCGCCAGGTTCAAACCAGTTGAAGCAGAGGTTGGCATTGTTGGCGCGCTGCTGTTCCGGGAAAAGAAGCGCAAAACCGTATCGATCGGCCAATTCCGACCATCCCGACCCCTCGTCATAGGCGGCGGCGCTCTGGGTGCAACCGTGCAGGACGACCACCAGTGGAGCACCTGCGGCGAGGTTTTGTGGGACGAACATCCGGGCATTGAGCGCACCGGGGTTGGCGCCCGCTGAGGTCATATCCTTCAGGCGGTCACGGGTGGAATGTGCGTTTACCTGACCATAGGCAGCTTTCAGTGCGGCAAGGCGGGCAATGGTATCCTGCAGATTTCTCATTTCAGGCATCCCTCATGGTGAAATTGCCAACACGGCGCTGACACCTCCCAACGCATTCGCAACGGATTGGTTGCTGCACTGCACAAATTACTGCTGACTGACATCACAAGACCAGGCAGCTTTCTATGCGGAGCCCGGAAGGCGTTTATTTCAGGCGTCCGGGAACTATCCGTCCGCCGGTGGGTTGCGCCTTCGTGTTCTCGACAACAGCAGATGGAGCTTCGGGGGCTCATGTCGGTCGCAGCTTTGGATGCAGAATTCGGCGGCACGCTGTGGCCAATAACCGTATCCGCCGGATTTTCGCTCGGCGATGTCTTGAGATGGACCGGCGATCTCGCTGCCACAAGCCGGCTTCCAAACTCAGCTGTCGGGCACAGCCGACACGTTACGCGCAAGCAAGGATGAAACCTCATGGCAAAGAATACCTTTGAAACCCGCACGGGCGAAGGCGGCGAAACACATCAGCAAGTCGCTGGCCACGACAGGGACAAGGCGGATGCGGCCCATCTGACCACAAATCAGGGCATTCGCGTCAGCGACAACCAGAACAGCCTTAGGTCTGGAGAGCGTGGCCCGACGCTTCTCGAAGACTTCGTCCTGCGGGAAAAAATCTTTCATTTCGATCACGAGCGCATTCCCGAGCGCATCGTGCATGCCCGAGGTTCGGGCGCTCACGGGTACTTCGAGCTCTTCGAATCTCTCGCCGATATAACCAAAGCCGACCTGTTTCAGCGGGCGGGCGAGAAAACGCCGTTGTTTGCGCGCTTTTCGACGGTGGCGGGCGGCGCAGGGTCGGTCGACACACCAAGAGATGTTCGCGGCTTTGCGGTGAAGTTCTATACACGGGAAGGCAACTGGGATCTGGTCGGCAACAACATTCCCGTCTTCTTCATCCAGGACGCCGTCAAGTTTCCTGATCTTGTTCATGCCGTCAAAATGGAATCCGATCGCGCCTTCCCTCAAGCCGGCAGCGCTCACGACACTTTTTGGGACTGGGCGTCCCTGATGCCGGAAACGACCCACATGCTGATGTGGGCTATGTCCGACCGTACCATTCCGCGTTCATTGCGCATGATGGAAGGCTTCGGCGTCCATACCTTCCGTCTCGTCAGCGCCAAAGGCAAATCGACCTTCGTCAAGTTCCATTGGAAGCCAAAGCTCGGCATTCAATCGACTGTGTGGGATGAGGCCCTGAAGCTGCAGGCTGCCGACAACGACTATCATCGCCGCGATCTTTGGGAAGCCATTGCGACCGGCAATTTTCCCGAATGGGAACTGGGGATACAGTTATTCGACCAGGCGTTCGCCGACGCGCAGCCCTATGACGTGCTGGATGCGACAAAGCTCATACCTGAAGAGCTCATTCCTGTGCGGATCGTCGGCCGCATGGTCCTGGACCGAAACCCCGATAACTTCTTCGCTGAGACAGAGCAGGTCGCCTTCTGTCCGGCCAACATCGTGCCGGGAGTGGATTTTTCCAACGATCCTCTCCTGCAGGGTCGCTTGTTCAGTTATCTCGACACGCAGAAATCTCGGCTCGGAACGGCGAATTTTCATCAGATCCCGATCAATGCGCCCAAATGTCCCGTCATGAATTTTCAGCGCGATGGGCAAATGCAGATGAACGTCCCGAAGGGACGTGCGAACTATGAGCCCAACAGTCTTGCCGAACACGGCGAAGATGGTGGTCCCCGCGAGTGCCCGATGACTGGGTTCAGTACGTCGCAAGGCCGTGCCGACCTGCACGAACAGGGGGACAAGTTACGTGCACGCGGTGAGCTTTTTGCCGATCATTACAGCCAGGCCCGGTTGTTCTGGATCTCGCAGCAGCCGGCAGAGCAGGCCCATATCGCCTCGTCCTTCGTGTTCGAGTTGTCCAAGGTTCAACTTGCGCAAGTTCCGCCACGCATGCTCGCCAACCTGCGCAATGTCGACGAGGATCTGGCCAGGCGTGTGGCCGATGGTCTCGGTATGGTGCTGCCGGACAAGAGCCCCGCAGCGCGGGAACCTTTCGCCATGGAGCCGTCGCCTGCGCTGAGTATCCACGCAAACATGAAGGCTCTCCTTGAAGGCCGCAAGGTCGGCGTTCTGATCGCTGATGGCACCGATGCCGCAGAACTGAAGACGTTTGTGGCGGAGATCGAAAAAGCCGGTGCCGCCCCCTTCCTTGTTTCACCGAGGATAGGTGGCGCCAAGCTCTCGGATGGGAAGGTCATGAAGGCGGACGGGCAATTGGCTGGATCGCCGTCTCAGCTTTTCGACGCTGTTGCGCTGGTCCTCTCGAATGCGGCAGCCAACGATCTCGCCAAGCAGGCAGGTGCAGTTCAATGGGTTATGGATGCATTTGGCCACTTGAAGGCAATAGGATCAAACGAAGCATCGAAGCCTCTGCTGGATAAGGCGGGCGTGATACCGGATGCGGGAATTGTCGGATTGGCCGCAACTTTTGTCGAGGCCGCCGCGAAGCGGTATTGGGATCGTGAGCCGAAGGTTCGCGCGCTGTCGTAGTTTCGAACGCCATCAGCCGTTCTCTTGGGGCAGGTCCAACCGTTGGCCTTGCCGGCTGCCAAAGCCCCCGCTTGTGTCGCCATGCGGGTGCTTTGTTCTTCAATGACTGCCGCCGCCATCACCGGTTCGGTTTACTGGAGCGTGGGAGATCGCGCCTGTGAAACCGAAGCCGTTTCGGCGAATGCCATTTCCAGGGGATTGCTACCCGCCTTGACCGGATTACTTCGGCGCGACGATGCCCTGATAATAGTCGCCGTCGCCGCCCACATAACCCACACCCAGACTACCACCCGTGGTTTGCGCGCAGGCAGACAGGGTGGTGAGAACGAGTAGCAACATCGCGGTTTTCATAGGCTTTTGCTCCTTCAGCGTCGTTTGAAATTCGGCCGTGCGCTACCGCCGAGGCGACGCATGACGATTTGACCCAGCAATTCTATGATACTCCCTGGAGTATCGATCAAGGGCGTTGATTGTTTAAAGCTAATTTGTGCTTGTCTGTGATGTTTTCAACGCCTGCGCGTAATGCCGTGGCGCATTTTTTTGGGCGCGGCACGGTGCCACAGCTTTTGCTAAAGGACGCGCGATACAAAGCGATACGCCGCATCTGCCCGTTGGAGTTAAGCCAGCCCCCGGAGACCCCGGACGAAATCTCACGTCGACAGATGTTTGCCCGATTGCTCCCGCTCTCGCCAGTAGCGCAACCTCAGGCGTGGCGCCATCAGCCAGGCGATGAAGGGCGTGAGGACGAAACACGTGACGACCACGACAGGCAGAGCGTACTTGGCGTTGTTGGCCAGCGCCGGAATGGAGAGGACGATCACCGCGCCGATGCCGAACAGCACCGCATTGATCATCAACCCAACCATGATGGCAAGCTGTAAGCGTACGGACATGTCGGCCTCCGTCTAAAAACACCCGGCGGGAACGCTGCCTTTCCCGAATGGTTCCGAAATTAGATTGTAGCAGAAACCGCCCCCGCACGAAATGAGAGCACAAACCGGTCGCCGTTCGTTTTTCTGCCTGTCGTTTCGGCGCGGGTGCCCTATGCTTGTTCTCAAGCGACCGATCACCCAAATGGATTGGGACATGTGAGCTGTATTGCCCCACCCAATCCGCTGCCGATCGCTTCAGTCTGAAGGAGTCCGCATGCCGAGCAGTCCGTACGAAACCCTTGGTGTCAGCCGGGACGCCACGCAGAAAGACATTCAGAGCGCCTACCGCAAGCTCGCCAAGAAGCTTCATCCCGATCTCAATCCCGGAGACAAGGGAGCGGAGGAGCGTTTCAAGGCGGTATCGGCTGCCTATGCGCTGCTCAGCGACGAGGAAAAACGCGGCAAGTTCGATCGCGGCGAGATCGATGAGACCGGCGCGGAAACGGCGCCGCGAAACTACTACCGCGATTATGCCGGCGCCGGTGGCACTGCCGGGCGCTACGAAAGCGCCCACGGCTTTCAGGATTTCGGCGACAAGGACGACATCTTCTCCAGCTTCTTTTCTCGTCGTGGTCGGGGTCAGCAATCCATGCGTGGGCAGGATTCACACTTTTCGATGGAGATCGACCTGCTCGAGGCGGTTAATGGCGCCAAGAAGCAGATCAGTCTACCTGGCGGCGGCCCTGCCCTGGATCTGACGATCCCGCCGGGCACGCGCGACGGCCAGACGCTACGACTGCGCGGTAAGGGCGAGCCAGGGTTTAATGGTGCCGCTGCCGGCGATGCGCTGATCGATATCCGCGTACGGCCGCATCCGCTGTTCCAGGTGGATGGCGAGGATGTGCGTTACGACATTCCGATTTCGCTCAGCGAAGCGGTGCTTGGCGGCAAGATCCGCGTTCCAACCATGGATGGTGCGGTCAATGTCACCATCCCGCCCAACTCCAACACCGGCAAGGTGTTGCGCCTGAAGGGCAAGGGCATACGCAAGCCGGGTGGTGGCCATGGTGATGCCTATGTGACGTTGAAGATCACGCTTGCGCCGCAGGCCGATCCGGCGCTCGCTGCCTTCGTGGAAGGTTGGGCAGCCGGCAAGGCGGAGGATCCGCGCAAGAACCTGGGAGGCAACGCATGAACGACAGCGAGTTTTGCGAACACCTCGAAATCGAGGTCACGGTACTTGAAGTCTGGGTCGAACAGCGTTGGCTGGTGCCGCGCCGGGCCGACAGCGGCTGGATCTTCGAAGAGGATGATCTTGCCCGCGCCCGCCTTATCCAGGACCTGACCGGCCCGATGGGTGTCAACGACGACGGCGTCGACGTCGCGATGCAACTGCTGGATCAGATCCACGGCCTGCGCGGCCGATTGGGCGCCTTGATGACGGCGATCCGCAGTCAGGATCCTGATGTTCAGAGGTTGATACTGTCTCGCGTCGACGACGAATAATCGAGTGTAATCACCGGAATTGCGACAATTCCAACGCTTTCGCCAAGAGCAAGATATTGGCGAACTCGCGCAGCCATCGTGGTTGCGCATCATCTCGCCCATAGCCTGCATCCGTTTCGCATACTGCGACGCATCTGGCGCAACGGCCTTGTTCGAACGGACCTCGATGTCCCCTTCATCATTTCGGCCATGTCGGCTTCCGCCCCTTCTGAATTGCCCCCCATTTCCAGACGGGAGCCCGCATTGGCATCGCCTGCCGACACGATCACCAGTCGCCTGAGGGCATCCTGTGCTGCCGTTTCCGGCAATCGTTAGGATTTGACTAAAAGGCGGCTATCGGTTTTCACCGGGCTTCAAGTGAAATCGCGCAAAACGTAAAGGATTGACAACAACGAAGCAGGTGAAGACCTTGGTTCAGGTCGTTACGGTATCCGCGACCACAGCGGCCTATGCGGCAGAAGCCGTCAAGCCGAAGGCGCGCGTGTCCGGCGATGGTCCGGCGGACGAGGCGATCACCCTGCTTTCGCCTCGCCGTTCCAGCGAGCCGACGATCACCCCAGCTTCCGTTCCCAAGATGAAGGGCGCGCTTCCGCTATCGTTGATGCTGATGAGCGCGGATGGCCGTCTGCCTCAACAGTCAGAGGCGGAAACGTTGCGCCGTTATCTGGAATACATGCGCGACGATGGTGACATGCCTGAAGGGCACGAAAGCGAAAACCGGCAGGACGATCCCGCCGGCGATGACGATGAGAGCGGCGCTGCCGCGTGAGGCAACGCCGTTCGCTTTATGCGGTTTTCTTCAGTGGTGCGAGTGACCGCCGGTTGCGGCAGCACTGCCGCCTGCCGTTCCCACGGCAAGCTTGGCATCGACCTTGCCGGCCTTCTCGAAGACGAGCGTAACCGGGACCGTTTCGCCCTCGGCAAACGGCTTCGAAACCTGCATGAACATCAGATGCAGGCCGCCGGCCTTGAGTTCGACTGTTTCGCCAGCCGGGATGACGACACCGTCATCGAGCTTGCGCATCTTCATCACGTCGTTTTCCATCGCCATTTCATGAATCTCGACGCGACCCGCGACCGGGCTCTCGACTGCCACGAGGCGATCATCGGCACCGCCGCCGTTCCTGATCGTCAGGAAGCCACCGCCGACCTTGGCGCCAGGCAACATCGCCTTGGCTGCGCCGCCTGAAATTTCGAGGTCGCCCAGCTTGATTGACGCGCCCGCGGCCATGTGGCCGGCGTGCTCGTCGCCACCTGTGGCCAGCTTCACCGTCACCGTGGGGGCCGGGCTCTTCAGGTCGTGTGCATTCTGCCCTTCGGCCGCAACCTCGTCCCAGACCACTTTGCCGTCAGTGCCGCACAGTTGCACCGTCGGAAAAGCAAGCACGGTTTCCTTGTCAAAGCCCGAGATCTTACCCTTGACCACGAAGGTATCGTAGAATTCGTCTGGCAGATTGCCACCCTTCCAGCGGATCTCGACCGGGCCGGACGAGACCTTGTCACCGTGATTGTCATAGGTCTTCTGGTAATCGCCCTTGATGATTTCCACCTCCCAGCCGGGCTTCGGCTGCGGCTTGGCGAAGACGAATCCTTCGGGCAGCTTCATCTGCACTTCGGTCGTCGCCTTGCCGTCGCAGCCGTGCGGCACCTGCAGCACCGCCTTGAAGCTCTTTTCAGTTTGGGCGCTGTCGGTTTCGAGCGTCGCATGAGCGTGGGCGATGCCGGCGGTCGTGAGCGCGAAGCCGAGGGTAAGGAAAGTCAGTCTGGTCGTGTTCATGTCGTAATCTCCTGACCACGGGCCGGTGGGAGCCCGGTCCTGCCGTGGTCGATGCCGCGAATGCGGCGCATTGAATGGAATGCGTCTGGAAGCGTTACGACTGGTGAGGAGGTCCGCGCGGCGGCGGCAGCAGGCGGACCTGCTTGATGGCGACGTCATCGTGCGCCTGCTTCGAATCGGCAAGCCAGTTGCCGGTCTCGGCGCGTTCGCTTTGTCGTGGCGGCGTCGGCAGGAGGGCCGCACCGGCGAGCCGGCAGGCTTCGCAGACTGGGGCCATCGATTGCGACTTGCCGCTATCGTGGTCGATGCCATCCATTCCGAAGCAGATGTCGGCGATGGTTCCATCGGGGAGCTGGTAAGCTGCGAGCTCACCGGGCGGCAGGCTTTTCGCGATCGCCGGCTTATGGGCGAAGGACAGGAAGACAAGTGCGAATGCGGCGACGATGCGCACAGCAATCGGCAAATGTCTCTTACACCTAGTCATTGTCGTCCCCGGTATCGATCCTGAGTTATCCTCAAGTGGAGGAGAATGCAAAGGCAGAATTGACGCACCCGTTTGTCGCGACGGAAAATCGCTGCGACAAAAATGTGTTTGACCGCGACACCGCCCCCTTGCCAAGTTCACGGGTTCGCCGTTATTTGGAGGCGATCTTGTTGGGAGAAACCGGTTCACTCCGGTGCCGAAGGAGCAACCGCCCCGGAAACTCTCAGGCCAAAGGACCAGCAAGGTGCCGGTAGGACTCTGGAGAGAAGCGCTTTTAACGCTCGCCGAAGGGATAACAATCTCAGGCAAAGGGACAGAGGGGGCTCGAATTTGACGGCGTCTGACGCCGGAAGTGTGAGCCGGCGCGCGTGCGCGCCAGACCTGGAGGCCGGAGTTGGAAGACATTTCCCATTTGAAACATACGCCGTTGCGCGCGCTGCACCTTTCGCTGGGTGCCCGCATGGTGCCCTTTGCCGGCTACGAGATGCCGGTGCAGTATCCCGATGGCGTGATGAAGGAGCACCTGCATACGCGCACCGCGGCAGGTCTGTTTGACGTCTCGCATATGGGCCAGGTCATCGTCCGGCCGAAGTCGGGCAAGATTGAGGACGCGGCCCTTGCGCTGGAAAAGCTGGTGCCGGTGGACGTGCTCGGCCTTGGCGAAGGCCGACAGCGCTATGCGATCTTCACCAATGCCGAGGGCGGCATCCTTGACGACCTGATGATCGCCAACCGCGGCGACCACCTCTTCCTGGTCGTCAACGCCGCCTGCAAGGACGCCGATTTCGAGCACCTGAAGAAAGGTCTCTCCGACAGCTGCGAAGTCACGATGCTCGACGACCGGGCGCTGATTGCGCTGCAGGGCCCCCACGCAGAGGCCGTCCTTGGCGAATTGTGGGCCGATGTCTCGGCCATGCGCTTCATGGACGTTGCCGAAGCCGACCTGCACGATGTCGCCTGCATCATCTCGCGTTCCGGCTACACCGGCGAGGACGGTTTCGAAATTTCTATTCCCACCGCATCGGCAGCCGACGTTACGCAGCGTCTGCTCGAACACCCTGATGTCAAGCCGATCGGCCTTGGCGCGCGCGATTCGCTGCGTCTGGAAGCCGGCCTTTGTCTCTATGGCAACGATATCGACACCACCACGACGCCGGTCGAAGGCGCGATCGAGTGGGCGATGCAGAAGGCGCGTCGCGCCGGTGGCGCTCGCGAGGGTGGCTTTCCCGGCGCCGATCGCATTCTTGGCCAGTTCGCTGAAGGCGCGTCACGCCGCCGCGTTGGCCTGAAGCCCGGGGGCCGGGCGCCCGTGCGCGGTGGTGCCAATCTGTTTGCCGACACCGAGGGCAAGACGCTCGTCGGCAAGGTGACTTCAGGCGGCTTCGGCCCCACCGTCGATGGCCCGATTGCCATGGGCTATGTCGACGCGACCCATACCGACAACGGCACGACCGTCTATGCGGAGGTGCGCGGCAAGTATCTGCCTGTCGTCGTCACCGCCCTGCCCTTTGTCAAACAAACCTACAAACGCTGATCAGGAGAGAGCGCAAATGTTGAAGTTCACCGACGAACACGAGTGGCTGAAGGTCGAAGCAGGTGTCGCAACGGTCGGCATCACCGAACACGCGGCCGGCCAGCTCGGCGACCTCGTCTTTGTGGAACTGCCGGAAACCGGCTCCACCTTCGCCAAGGGCGACACCGCTGCAACCGTCGAATCCGTCAAGGCAGCATCCGACGTCTATTGTCCACTTGATGGCGAAATCGTCGAAGTCAACCAGGCGATCGTCGACGACCCGTCGCTGGTCAACAGCGACCCGCAGGGCGCTGCCTGGTTCTTCAAGCTGAAACTCGCCGATCCGAACGCAGCCGACGCCCTTCTCGACGAAGCGGCCTACAAGGAGCTCGTCGCCTGATGAGCATGCCCAAGGACTTCACCTTTACCGACTACAAGCCGTATGACTTCGCCAACCGGCGTCATATCGGCCCGTCGCCGGCGGAAATGGATGAGATGCTGAAAGTGGTCGGTTATCCGTCGCTCGACGCGCTCATCGACGACACCGTGCCGCCGTCGATCCGCCAGAAGACGCCGCTCGCCTGGGGCGCGCCGATGACCGAGCGCGAAGCGCTCGACAAGATGCGCGAAACCGCCAACCGCAACCAGAAGCTCGTGTCGCTGATCGGCCAAGGCTATTACGGCACGATCACGCCGCCGGTCATCCAGCGCAACATCCTGGAAAACCCGGCCTGGTACACGGCCTATACGCCCTACCAGCCGGAAATCAGCCAGGGTCGCCTGGAAGCGCTGCTCAACTACCAGACCATGGTCTGCGACCTGACCGGCCTCGACGTTGCCAACGCCTCGTTGCTCGACGAAGCGACAGCCGCCGCTGAAGCGATGGCGATGGCCGAACGCGTGTCGAAGTCCAAGGCGAAGGCATTCTTCGTCGACGAAAACTGCCATCCGCAGACAATCGCGCTTCTGAAGACCCGCGCCGAGCCGCTCGGCTGGCAGATCGTCATCGGCAATCCCTTCACCGATCTCGATCCGGTCGATGTCTTCGGCGCCATCTTCCAGTATCCGGGCACCTACGGTCAAGTGAACGACTTCACCGGCCTGATCGCCCGCCTGCACCAGACCGGCGCAATTGCGACGGTCGCTGCCGATCCGCTGGCACTGGCGCTCCTGAAGTCGCCGGGCGAAATGGGCGCCGATATCGCCATCGGCTGCACCCAGCGCTTCGGCGTTCCGGTCGGTTATGGCGGTCCGCACGCCGCTTACATGGCCGTCAAGGACGCGCACAAGCGCTCGATGCCGGGCCGCCTCGTCGGCGTCTCGGTCGATGCGCGCGGCAACCGCGCCTATCGCCTGTCGCTTCAGACCCGCGAACAGCATATCCGCCGCGAAAAGGCGACGTCGAACATCTGCACCGCGCAGGTGCTGCTCGCCGTCATGGCCTCGATGTATGCCGTCTTCCATGGACCGAAGGGCATCAAGGCGATCGCCCAGAGCGTTCACCAGAAGACCGTTCGTCTCGCCATGGGCCTCGAAAAGCTCGGCTACACCGTCGAGCCGGACGTGTTCTTCGACACGATCACCGTCGATGTCGGCAAGCTGCAGGGCATCATCCTCAAGACTGCCGTCGCCGAGGAAGTGAACCTCCGCAAGATCGGAGAGACCAAGATCGGCATCAGCCTCGACGAGCGTTCGCGCCCCGTCACGCTCGAAGCCGTCTGGCGCGCCTTCGGCGGCGACTTCAAGGTGGAAGAATTCGAGCCGGGCTACCGCCTGCCGCAGCCGCTGCTGCGCACCAGCGAGTACCTGACGCACCCGATCTTCCACATGAACCGCGCCGAAAGCGAGATGACGCGGTACATCCGTCGTCTTTCCGACCGCGACCTCGCGCTCGATCGGGCGATGATCCCGCTCGGCTCCTGCACCATGAAGCTTAACGCGACCGCCGAGATGCTTCCGATCACCTGGCCGGAATTCGCCGAGATCCATCCTTTCGTTCCGAAGGATCAGGCAGCCGGCTACCAGCACATGATCGAAGATCTGTCGGAAAAGCTCTGCGCCGTGACCGGCTATGACGCGATCTCCATGCAGCCGAACTCCGGTGCGCAAGGGGAATATGCCGGCCTGCTGACGATCCGCGCTTATCATCTGGCACAAGGCAACGATCATCGCGACGTCTGCCTGATCCCGACCTCCGCGCATGGCACCAACCCGGCGTCCGCCCAGATGGCCGGCATGAAGGTCGTCGTGATCAAGGTGAGCGAAAACGGCGACATCGACATGGACGATTTCCGTGCGAAAGCCGAGCAGTACGCGGAAAACCTCTCGTGCTGCATGATCACCTACCCCTCGACGCACGGCGTGTTCGAAGAGAACGTCCGTGAGGTCTGCGAGATCGTGCACAAGCACGGTGGCCAGGTCTATCTCGACGGTGCCAACATGAACGCCATGGTCGGTCTTGCCCGCCCCGGCGACATCGGTTCCGACGTCAGCCACCTCAACCTGCACAAGACCTTCTGCATTCCGCATGGTGGCGGCGGTCCCGGCATGGGTCCGATCGGCGTCAAGGCGCACCTGGCACCCTACCTGCCCGGCCACCCGGAAACGGACGGCAATGACGGTGCGGTTTCGGCGGCTCCCTTCGGCTCGGCTTCGATCCTGCCGATCTCCTGGAGCTACTGCCTGATGATGGGCGGCGAAGGCCTGACCCAGGCGACGAAGGTGGCGATCCTCAACGCCAACTACATCGCTGCCCGGCTCAAGGGCGCCTACGAGGTGCTCTACAAGTCGTCGAAGGGCCGTGTCGCGCACGAATGCATCATCGACACCCGTCCGCTGGTCGAAAGCGCCGGCGTGACTGTCGACGACGTTGCCAAGCGCCTGATCGACTGCGGCTTCCATGCTCCGACCATGAGCTGGCCGGTTGCCGGCACGCTGATGATCGAGCCGACGGAATCGGAAACCAAGGCTGAAATCGACCGCTTCTGCGACGCGATGCTGGCAATCCGCGAGGAAGCCCGCGCCATCGAGGAAGGCCGGATGGACAAGGTCAACAACCCGCTGAAGAACGCACCGCACACGGTCGAAGACCTGGTCGGCGATTGGGATCGTCCCTATTCGCGCGAACAGGCCTGCTACCCGCCGGGCGCCTTCCGGGTCGACAAGTACTGGTCGCCGGTCAATCGCGTCGACAACGTCTTCGGTGACCGCAACCTCGTCTGCACCTGCCCGCCGCTGGAAAGTTACGCGGAAGCAGCTGAGTAATTCTGATACGCGGGGCGCGCCACATGGTGCGCCTCGTTCTACTGATGGAGCATGGTGCCGCCAGGCGGCAGCGTGTTCTCGATCCAGAAGCGAACAAAGGCCTCTGCAAACTGTCGGTAGCCCGAGAGCGATGACGGCTTGGCCGAGTAGGCGTTCGCGCCGGCCTTGTAGGATCGCAGCACGTCGCTCGGATTGGTTGATGACGTCAACACGATGACCGGCACCACCGACGTGCCCTCATTGCTGCGAATACGCTGCAGCAATTCCATCCCATCGATTCCCGGCATCTTGATATCCAGAAGCACATAGTCGAAGTGCTCGTGTTCGAGGCGTGCGACGGCCTCGTCGGCGTGGGTGACATGGACGATGTAGAGCGTATCGTCGGTCTGCGACAGGGCACGCGTGACGAATCGCGCGTCGTGCGCGTTGTCTTCCACCACAAGCAATCGCTTCGGTGACTTGGCCAAGCCGGTCGCCTTATCTGGTCTTCCGCATCCGCTTCGGAAGCGTCACCACAAATCGTGCACCTTCGGCAAAGCCGGTGTCAAGATGGATCGTTCCGTTGTGGCTTTCGGCGATCCGTTTGGCGAGTGCAAGACCGATTCCCGTGCCGTCATAGGTATTCTCATCGTGATGCAGGCGCTGGAACACTTCGAAGATTCGCGTCGCGAATCGAGGGTCGATGCCGATGCCATTGTCTTCGACGACAAGCTCCACCTGCTGGCCGGAGGTGCGGCCGTTGACGCGCACGACGGCGCCGCGATCCGGATGACGATACTTGATGGCATTGCCAACAAGGTTTTGCACCAGTCGGCGCAAGAGCTCCGGATCGCCCTGGACCTTCGGCAACGCACCGACCTCGAACGTAACATTCGCCTCCCGAGCGTGGCTGCCGAGAACGCTCAGCGTGTCGGTGACGATTTCGCCGAGGTTGACATCGGACCAGGTGCTGATCTGATAGGCGATCTGCGCATAATCGAGGAGGCTGTCGATAACCCGGTTCATCCGCTTGGCGCTGTCGCGCAGGTGGCGGGCGCTGGCTGAAACCTCATGCTGGTTGCCGGCAGCCAACTCGTCTTCGATCATCTCAGAGAACATCGAGATGTGCCGTAGAGGCGCCTTCAGATCATGAGACACGGTTGCCGTGAACTGATCGAGAGCCTCGTTCTTGTGCTCAAGCTCCTGTCGCTGGCGCTCGAGCGCCAGTTCCGCGCGCTTCAGTTCTGTTACGTCGACGCGCAGGACGACGGTGTTTCCGTCCTTGGTCTTGATATTTTCCACCCTCAGCCACCGGTCGTCGGCATAGCGGTAGATCTTCGGCTGGTTGTCCGGTTGACGAAAGTCCTGCAGACGGTGCGCCACCCAGGCCGGCCAGTCCGGGTTGCCCGGCAAGGCTTCGGGATAGTGACCAGCTCTCTGTGCAAGCAGAAGGATCTCTTCAGCGGTCATGCCGGGGCGAAGCAAAGGGCCGGCCGGGCCACAGACCGTTATATAGGCGCGATTGTAGACCAGCAGCCTTTCCTCGGCATCGAAGATCGCAAAGCCCTCGGGCATGACGTCGAGCGCTGCGTCAAGCATGTCCGACGCCTGCTGCCGCTCCAGCACTGCCTTGGCGAGGTCCGAGACATCGCGAATGATGCCTATCAGGGCCAGTTCCCGCCCGCCCGCATCGACGAGCGGTGTTGTGCGCAAATGACCGGAGAATGTCGAGCCATCACGCCTGACATAGCTGTAGGTCGAGGTGCGTGCGATCCTCTCGTCGACGTTCGTCGCGCGATTGTGCAGGCGCCTCGCATATTCGCTGTCGTCGGCATAGATCAGGCGCGCCGGTTGGCCAATGAACGCATCGGCTGCGTAGCCGAATTGCGCCAGAGCCGCCGGGTTGGCCGAGCGAATAATGCGCTGCGCATCAAGGATGATCACCGGATCCGGAAAGGTCTCATAGAGCGCCTTGAAGACAAGCTCCTCGTCGAACGCCGTCACGCCCTTCTCCCCTCCGTCATCCGGCTGCATATCAACAGAAAAAAGGCCCGGCGAAAACCCGGGCCTGCCATCTCTTGCAACGCAATAAGCGTCTCAGTTCGCCGGCACCACGGCGTCGCCGCGCGCGGCAAGCGCTGCCAGGTCGGCAGGCTTCAGCTCGACCGATTCGCCGCATCCGCAGGCTGAGGTCTGGTTGGGATTGTTGAAGGTGAAACCGGAGCGAAGCGTCGTTACCTCGTAGTCCATCTGCGTGCCAAGCAGGTAAAGCACCGCTTCAGGCGCGACCCAAACCTTTGCGCCGCCATGCTCGATCAGATCGTCTTTCGGATTGGGCTCGGTGACCAGATCCACGGCATACTCCATGCCGGCGCATCCGCCCTTCTTGATGCCGACACGAATGCCGAGGGCATCGTCACCGGCATTCTCCACGATCGACCGGACGCGGTTGGCGGCAGCATCAGTCAAGCTCATCACGGCAAAGCCCATCGGCCTTATCTCCTTGTCGCCACCGGGGTTAAGGCCCGGCGCCTTCCAGAATCAAATGTAGTGTCCGCAGCTTAACGGATCAATATGGCGCCTTGCGGTCAGTACCAGCCGATTGCCACCTGGGCCTCTTCCGACATGCGGTCCGGTGTCCACGGCGGGTCGAAGGTCATCGCGACCTCGACGCCCGACACACCCTCGACGGCGCCAACCGCATTTTCGACCCAGCCGGGCATCTCGCCGGCAACGGGGCAACCGGGTGCCGTCAGAGTCATGTCGATCTTGACCATGCGGTCGTCTTCGATGTCGATCTTGTAGATCAGGCCGAGTTCGAAGATGTCAGCCGGGATCTCCGGGTCGTAGACCGTCTTGAGCGCGCTGATGATATCATCGCTCAGCCGTGCCAGTTCTTCGGCCGGGATTGCCGAATGCACAATGCCCTCGCGGACGTCGATTTTGTCTTGCGTTGCATCCAGGCTCATATCGGCCTCCTAGACTTTCTCTTTTGGTTCAGATGCTTGAATGGCAAAGATGAACCACTTTCCAAATTCGATCAGGCGAAGAACTTGCGCGCATGTTCCAGCGCGTCAGCCAGCGCGTCCACTTCGGCCCGCGTATTGTAGAGGCCAAAGGATGCTCGGCATGTGGAGGTGACGCCAAAGTGTTTCAAGAGCGGTTGCGCGCAATGGGTGCCGGCCCGCACGGCAACACCGGCACGGTCGATGACCGTCGAGATGTCATGGGCGTGAACGCCTGCGATCTCGAAGGAAAAGATACTGCCCTTGCCCGGCGCATTGCCGAACACCTTCAGCGAATTGATCCTGGAGAGGCGCTCGGTGGCATAGGCGGTCAGATCGGCTTCGTGCCGGGTAATCGCCGCCCGGCCGATCTTTTCCATGTAGTCGAGCGCATAGCCGAGCCCGATCGCCTGAACGATCGGCGGCGTTCCGGCTTCGAAACGATGCGGCGGATCATTGTAGGTGATGCGGTCTTCCGTCACTTCCTCGATCATTTCGCCGCCGCCCATGAAGGGGCGCATTTCCTTCAGGCGGTCCATCTTGCCGTAAAGCACGCCGATGCCCGAGGGCCCGTAGAGCTTGTGACCGGTCATCACGTACCAGTCGCAATCGATGTCCTGCACGTCGACAGGCATATGGACGGCGCCCTGGCTGCCGTCGACTAGCACCGGAATGCCGCGCTCGCGGGCGATACGGCAGATTTCCTTGACCGGAACCACGGTGCCGAGCGCATTCGACATGTGGGTAATGGCGATGAGCTTGGTGCGCTCCGTCAGGCACTTGACGAAATCTTCGATGTGGAAGGCACCGTCGTCGTCGATCGGCGCCCAGACCAGCTTGGCGCCCTGGCGTTCCCGGATGAAATGCCACGGCACGATGTTTGAGTGGTGCTCCATGATCGACAGCACGATCTCGTCGCCCTCGCCGAGCTTCGGCATGCCGTAGCCATAGGCGACCGTATTGATCGCCTCGGTGGAGGATTTGGTGAAGATGATGTTGTCGGCCGATGGCGCATTCAGGAAGCGGCGCACCTTTTCGCGCGACGCTTCGTAGGCTTCAGTGGCGGCATTGGAGAGAAAATGCAGCCCGCGATGCACGTTGGCGTATTCGCTTGAGTAGGCATGGCTCACCGCGTCGATAACCGACTGCGGCTTCTGCGCCGATGCGCCGTTGTCGAGATAGACAAGCGGCTTGCCATAGACGGTCCGCGACAGGATCGGAAAATCCCTGCGGATCGCTTCGACGTCGTAGGCGGGCACCGGCACAGTGTGTTCCATGTCATTCAATCCAATCAGACGCGCCGATCAGGCGTGCTTTTCGAGCCAGGTCGAGATCACGCTTTCCAGCGCTTCGACCAGCGGCTCGTCATCAAGTTCTTCGACGATCTCGGCAACGAAGGCATTGACGAGCATGCCCCGCGCCTTGTTCTCCGGTATGCCACGCGCCATCAGGTAGAAGAGTTGCGTGTGGTCGATATCGGCAACAGTGGCGCCGTGGCCGCACTGCACGTCGTCGGCGAAGATTTCGAGCTCGGGCTTTGCCGACAGATCGGCATCGTCCGAAAGCAGGAGTGTGTTGCAGGCCATCTTCGCATCGGTCTTCTGCGCATCCTTTGCGACCAGGATCTTGCCCTGGAACACGCCCTTGGCGCGGTCGAAAACGACGTTGCGGATGATTTCCGTCGATGTGGTGTGCGGAACGTTGTGGCCGAGCGTGAAGGTCACGTCCGTGTGGCTTTCGCCACCGAGCAGGTTGATGCCGCGCAGCTTGAAATCAGCACCCTCGCCGCTCGTCTTGCCGTGAATCTCCTGGCGCACCAGCTTGCCACCGGCATTGATGAGGAAGAGATGCAGCTTGGCGTCCTTGGCGAGATCGAAGCGGATCTGACCGAGATGGGTATCAGCCGCACCCTGCTGCTGCAGGACGATCCAGGTGATGTCAGCGCCTTCGCCAACCACGATGTCGCTGACCGACGAGATCAGGCTTTCCGCGGAATTGGTCGACAGGTGGCGCTCGATCACGGTCGCCTTCGTATTTGCACCGAAGGAGACCGGGAATCGCGTATGCGCCTGTCCGAGGCTCTGCACCAGCTGGATTTCCAGCGGATCTTCGAGCTCGGTTCCATCCGCGATCGAAAGCTCCAGACCACCACGCACGAGGCCGCCATTGATGCGGCCGATGGCGTCGTCCGAGCCGAGCACGGCAAGGCCGGCGGCGGCAGAGCCGTCAAGCAGGCTGTCCGTGTAGGAGCGGATCGTCACCCCTTCGGGCGCATTGCCCTTGACGTCGGCATGGCCGTTGCGCACCGAAAGCACGGTCGCGCCCGTGACGAGCGCGTCGACGCGATCGGCGAAAGCCGAGGGGTCGGCGGCCGGCACCGCGCGCAGCAGCGTGCGAAGGTCGGTATAGTGCCAGGATTCGACGCGGCGGGTCGGAAGGCCCGCTGTCTTCAGTTCGTGCACCAAGGTGTCACGAACCGACAGCACCGAGCCGTCGCCGGGCAGATCGCCGATCTGCGCGGTGTAGGCATCGACGAGCGCCGTTTCGGCTGCCGTCATTTTGATTGCCTGTTGCATATTCATTCGAACACTCCTTCAACAGGCCCTAGGCTGCAGCTTCGATGATGTCAGCGTAGCCGTTGGCTTCGAGTTCGTGTGCAAGCGTCTTGTCGCCCGACTTGATGACCTGTCCCTTGTAGAGGACGTGGACCGTGTCCGGGACGATGTAGTCGAGCAGGCGCTGGTAGTGGGTGATGACGATCACGGCGCGGTCGGGCGAACGCAGCGCGTTGACGCCGTCGGCGACGATCTTCAGGGCATCGATGTCGAGGCCGGAGTCGGTTTCGTCGAGCACGCACAGCTTCGGCTCGAGCAGCGCCATCTGCAGGATTTCGGCGCGCTTCTTCTCACCGCCGGAGAAGCCGACGTTGAGCGGACGGCGCAGCATTTCCGGCGCGATCTTCAGCTCGGCTGCTGCTTCCTTGACGCGACGCATGAATTCAGGCGTCGTCAGTTCGTCTTCGCCGCGATACTTGCGCTGTTCGTTCATCGCGACCTTGAGGAACTGCATGGTGGCAACACCCGGGATTTCGACCGGGTACTGGAAGGCCAGGAAGATACCCTTGGCGGCGCGCTCGGAAGCCTCCAGCTCAAGGATGTTCTCGCCGTTGTAAAGGATTTCGCCTTCGGTGACTTCGTAGTCCTCACGGCCGGACAGGATGTAGGACAGCGTCGACTTGCCGGAGCCGTTCGGGCCCATGATGGCGGCGACTTCGCCGGCCTTCACGGTCAGGTTCAGGCCACGGATGATTTCGGTGCCGTCTTCGGCGATGCGGGCGTGCAGGTTCTTGATTTCAAGCATTTCTATCGTCCTCTTGGGAAACGAACGTCTGTTTGCGCGCAAGGCGATGCGCGCCATTCAATTGTGGTTTCGAAGCCTTAGCCGACCGAGCCTTCGAGCGAGATGCCGATCAGCTTCTGCGCTTCGACGGCAAACTCCATCGGCAGCTCCTGGATGACTTCCTTGACAAAGCCGTTGACGATCAACGCGATCGCCGCCTCGGTCGGGATACCGCGCTGCAGGCAATAGAACAGCTGGTCCTCGGAGATCTTAGAGGTCGTCGCTTCGTGCTCGAACTGTGCCGTCGAGTTCTTCGCCTCGATGTAGGGCACGGTGTGCGCACCGCACTTGTCGCCGATCAAAAGCGAATCGCACTGGGTGAAGTTGCGGGCGTTCTCGGCCTTGCGGTGGGCCGAAACCTGGCCGCGGTAGGTGTTTTCCGAAACGCCGGCAGCGATGCCCTTGGAGACGATGCGGCTCGACGTGTTCTTGCCGAGATGGATCATCTTGGTGCCCGAGTCGATCTGCTGATGGCCGTTTGATACGGCGATCGAGTAGAACTCGCCGCGCGAACCGTCGCCGCGCAGGATGCAGGACGGATACTTCCAGGTGATCGCCGAACCGGTTTCCACCTGGGTCCAGGAGATCTTGGAGTTCTTGCCGCGGCAATCGCCACGCTTGGTGACGAAGTTGTAGATGCCGCCCTTGCCGTGCTTGTCGCCAGGATACCAGTTCTGGACCGTCGAATACTTGATCTCGGCCTCATCCAGCGCAACCAGTTCGACGACAGCCGCGTGCAACTGGTTTTCGTCGCGCTGCGGCGCCGTGCAGCCTTCGAGGTATGAAACGTAGGCGCCCTCTTCGGCGATGATCAGCGTGCGTTCGAACTGACCGGTGTTCTTCTCGTTGATACGGAAGTAGGTCGACAGTTCCATCGGGCAGCGAACGCCCTTTGGCACGTAGACGAAGGAGCCATCGGTGAAGACGGCGCAGTTCAACGTCGCGTAGTAGTTGTCGGTCGGCGGTACAACGGAGCCGAGATACTTCTTCACGAGATCGGGATACTCGCGGATCGCTTCCGAGATCGACATGAAGATCACGCCGGCCTTCTTCAGTTCTTCCTTGAAGGTCGTGACAACCGAAACGCTGTCAAAGACGGCGTCGACGGCGATCTTCGACTTCTGCACGCCGGCCAGCATTTCCTGTTCTTTCAAGGGAATGCCGAGCTTCTCGTAGACCTTCAGCAGTTCGGGGTCGACCTCGTCGAGCGACTTCGGACCCGTCGTACCCTTCGGCGCGGCGTAGTAATAGATGTCGTTGAAGTCGATCTTCGGATAGTTGACGCGCGCCCAGGTGGGCTCTTCCATCGTCAGCCAGCGGCGGTAGGCGTCAAGGCGCCATTCGAGCATCCATTCCGGCTCGCTCTTCTTGGCCGAGATGAAACGGATGATGTCTTCGGAAAGGCCCTTCGGCGCCTTCTCGACTTCGATGGTGGTTTCAAAACCGTATTTGTACTGGTCTACGTCGATCTGACGGACCTGATCAATAGTCTCCTGCACGGCAGGCATGTCGTTCTCCAATCTTTCCGGATCCAAGGTCCGGTAGCTTGTCAACACGATGCGAACTTGGCGCACCGCTTATGTAATGGCTAAAAGGCGCTTTTCACCCCATTTGCCAAGCGGAAAATTGCTTTTCCGCAATTTCGTTCAACGACGCGTTCTCATGCGGCCTGACCTGTCGTTCGGCGCCTCGCGGCGACCTTGGCGAACACCGCCGCGCAACGTTCGATTTCGGCTTCCGTTGTGGTCGGCCCGATCGAGATGCGCAGCGCACCCTGACGTGGGTCGTAGCCCATCGCCGTCAGCACGTGGCTCTGGCCGACCTTGCCGGACGAGCAGGCCGAGCCCGCAGACAAGGCCACGCCTTCGAGATCGAACGCGATCTGTCCGGTCTCCGCCTTCATGCCAGGAAGCGTGAAGAAAATGGTGTTGCCAACGCGCGAAACGTCGCGACCGTGGATCACCACATCCGGTGCCGAGGCCTGCATGTCCTGCTCCAGCCGGTCGCGAAGTGCTGCGACGGAAATCATCCGGTCAGTGAGGTTGTCTGCCACCTTGCGGGCTGCTGCAGCAAAGCCGGCGATCGCAACTGCGTTTTCGGTGCCCGACCGATGGCCTTTTTCCTGACCGCCGCCGCGGATCAACGGCGCGGGCATCATGATCTCGCCCCGGGCAACGAGCGCGCCAGCGCCCTTGGGGCCGCCGATCTTGTGCGACGAGATGATCAGAAAATCCGCGCCAAGCTCTTCGATTGCGAGCGGCAAACGGCCGGCAGCCTGCACCGCGTCGACGACAAATATGCCGCCGTGGCCGCGAACGATCTCGGCAATATCGGCAATGGGCTGGACGATGCCGGTTTCGTTGTTGACCAGCATCACCGCGATCATCGGCAACCCGCTTTCGCGATCGTGGGCGGTCAGGAGTGCACGCAAGGCTTCGAGATCGACGACACCGGCTGCTGTCACCGGGATTTCCGATACGGCCTCGCGCGCAAAGCGCCCGCCCTCGCGCACCGCCGGGTGCTCGATCGCAGACGCATAGAGCCTGCCGATTTTAAGCGGCGTGCGACCCATGCGGAAATCGGGTGTCAGCACCATGTTGGCCGCTTCAGTCGCGCCGCTGGTAAGGATCACGCTCGCCGCCTTTGCGCCGCAAAGCGCTGCCACGTCGCGCCGGGCGTTTTCGATCAGCGTGCGGATCGTCCGGCCCTCGCCATGGACCGAGGAAGGATTGCCGACCAGGTCGAGCGCAGACAGGCACGCAGTGCGCGCTTCGGTGAGAAGCGGCGCCGTGGCGTTCCAGTCCATATAGATGCGCGAGGTCGACATAATTTCCTTCGCTAGAACAATAGGCTCATCGCAGACAACCACTGACGATGCATTTTCCTTGAATTTTCCGCACCGCTTGCCTTATGAGACGAGACACGGCGGAATGCCCGCACAGAAGTTTTGAACGGTTCTAAACTAGGTTTTAGAAAAGCTGAGTGCTTGCGTCAAGACTCATCGCGATCCGAAACCAAGATTCGAACCAGGAACCCCCCCGGAGAGCCAATGCCCGAAATTATCTTCAACGGACCTGCCGGCCGCCTCGAAGGCCGCTATCAGCCTTCGAAGCAGAAGAGCGCCCCGATCGCCATCATCCTGCATCCGCACCCGCAGTTCGGCGGCACGATGAACAACCAGATCGTCTACCAGCTTTTCTACATGTTCCAGAAGCGCGGCTTTACGACGCTGCGTTTCAATTTCCGTGGCATCGGCCGCAGCCAGGGCGAATTCGATCACGGCGCCGGCGAGCTTTCGGATGCCGCATCGGCGCTCGACTGGGTGCAGAGCCTGCATCCCGATTCGAAGAGCTGTTGGGTTGCCGGTTATTCCTTCGGTGCCTGGATCGGCATGCAGCTGCTGATGCGCCGTCCGGAGATCGAAGGCTTCATGGCCGTCGCGCCGCAGCCCAACACCTATGATTTCTCGTTCCTGGCGCCCTGCCCGTCCTCCGGTCTCATCATCAATGGTGATTCGGACAAGGTGGCACCCGAGAAGGACGTGAACGGACTGGTCGAAAAGCTGAAGGCGCAGAAGGGTATTCTCATCACCCACAAGACCGTGCCGGGCGCCAACCATTTCTTCAACGGCCAGGTCGAAGGCCTGATGGCGGAATGCGAGGATTACCTCGATCGCCGCCTCAACGGCGAACTGACGCCGGAACCGGCTGCCAAGCGCATCCGCTGATCAAGATCCGGGCGGCCCTCAAGGCCGCCCGATCCATTGTGGGACCTGTGGATTGACCACGGTCTGCGGCGCTGCGGCGCATTCCACCCGGTTGCGACCGTTTTCCTTCGCCGCATAGAGAGCCTTGTCGGCGCGCTGCATCGTCTGTTCGAGCGGCTCGTCCTTTGCAATGGCTGCCACGCCGAAGCTTGCCGTCACCACCCTCGCCTGTTCCGCCAGACCGTCGATCTGCTGTGACATCATCGCGGCGCGCATTCCGTGCGCCACCACCCGCGCCTCCTCCAGCTCGGTCGACGGCAGGAACACGGCAAATTCTTCGCCGCCGAGACGACCGGCAACCGCGTGGTTCGGCATGACATCCTTCAGCACGCGCGCGAACTGGCGGATCACCTCGTCACCGGTGTGGTGGCCGTAGCTATCGTTCACCAGTTTGAAGCGGTCCAGATCCGCCAGAATCAAAGTGCCCGGCAGGCGGCCTTCGCGACGTTGAAGCATAGGGGCGACCCGTTCGGTAAACCCACGCCTGTTGAAGAGCCCGGAAAGCAGGTCGATCTCGGAGCGAGCGCGTGCGTCGTCGACAATTTCCATGACCATCACGCCAAGGATGGCAAGACCTGTGCCGACGATAAGGACCGCGCCGAGCGCCTGGGAAATCAGCGCGAAGGGGCTTGAAACATAGTCCTGCGCCGTTGCTCCCGATCCGGCGGCCACAGCCACAAAGACCTTCAGCACGTAGTAGCCGGCGGTCAGAGCCAGCAGAGACAGCAATACTCTATCCGCCGCCGAGCGTCGCTTGGAGCGGATGACGACGGACGCTGACCACGCCTGAATCATGAAGAACGGCAACTGATAAAGGGCCGAGTGCTGCAGCGTTCCTCTCGGCCATGGATAGATGACCAGATCAAGGGCGACCGAAGCCAGGAAAAACGCGGCAAGCACCTGCCAGTTGGCCGGTACGCGATAAAAGACACCCAAGCCAAAACGCAGCAGGCAGAAACCGGCCAGCACGCTCGCAAACGCGCCTATCGCGAAGAGACGTGGAGTGGATGTAAACGGCACGACGGTTTCGAACACAGCCGCGAGGGATGCAACGGCAAAACCGCCGGCGCAGCAGAGTGCGGCCCGTCTGGACCGGCTCTTTGCCGCTATAACAAGAAAGGCTGCAGTGAAAATCTGGGCGATGACGAAGTTCACAGCCAGCAGAGAAATAGCACCACCCATCGACGGAACCTGAATTGTCTGTTGCTACGGCAGGGCCGTTTCGCGCCACCGCATATGGCAGCGCCGGACGATACTAAGAGCGGCAGGCGAAAATTTGATTAATCGGTCAAAGGAAAGCGCAGCGAGCAAACTCGCCGTCAGCCCGCGCTATGGAAAGCGAACTTCCCGCCGGTAACCGGTTGTCTCACCCCGGTTGTGCCGGGATAGGTGAGCGGCAGCCCGTACCGCGCGCGCACAGCGAGATAAGCCCAGGCCTCTGCCTCCATCGAATCGCCATTGAAGCCGATCGCTTCGGCCGCAAGCACATTTGCGCCATGGGTTTTCGCCTGCGACTCGAGATCCCGCATGATCACCGGATTGAGCCGACCGCCGCCGCACACGATGTAGGTCCGGGGCGTTGTTGGCAGGTGACCGGCCGATCTGATGATCGCGGCTGCCGTCACATAGGCCAGCGTGCGCGCGCCGTCTTCGAGATTGGCGTCTTTTCCTTCTGGCGGTGCAAAATCGTTGCGATCGAGCGAACGACGCCTGTGCGCCGAGAAGAAGGGATTGAGCAGATAGCGTTCGGCGAGCAGCGGCAGCACGCTGCCTTCGCTGGCGATCATACCGCCCTGGTCGTAGGGAATGCCGGCATGTGCCTCGACCCATTGATCGATCAGCGTATTGCCGGGGCCGCTGTCGTAGGCAATCAGCCCGTCATCCGATCCGATGAACGTCAGATTGGAGATGCCGCCGATGTTGACGAAGACCACCGGTGCCACAAGCGCGCCGGTCGCAGCCGCACCGTGGGCGAGTGCTGCATGGTAGGCGGGGATGAGCGGCGCACCCTGGCCGCCATGCTCCATGTCGTTGGCGCGCATGTCATAGACGACATCGATGCCCGTTTCCCGAGCGAGCAGCGCCCCGTCGCCAATCTGGACGGTCAAGGCATCGTCGGGCCGGTGAAGAATTGTTTGTCCATGAAATCCAATGATATCAATATCATCTGGTAAAATATTGTTATTCTGAATGAAGGATTTTACCGCTTCGGCGTGCCTCAGAGTCAGTTCCTGTTCCAGTTCGGCCAGGCTGCCTGGCCGCTGCTCGCGGCTTGTGATCGACCTTGCGTCTTCGAGGCCCTGCTTCAGCGTGTCGCGGAAACGGGGATCGTAGGCGTAGCCGGCAGAAGGCCCTCGCTCGACAAGCGCGTCGCCGTCGGTGCGCAGCAGCGCCACGTCGATCCCGTCCATGCTCGTCCCGCTCATCAAGCCGATCGCTGCCATGATCTTGCCCATGCATTCCTCCAAGGCGTTGCTTGTCTACATAGCAAAAACATCGCCCAAGCAAAGACGTGCACTTTTGCCCAAACAATGCTAAACGCCGCGCGCAGACGTTCTACCCAGCCGAAAGAGACAGGTCATGTCCGAGTTCAAGTCCGATTTCCTCCACACCCTCAGCGAGCGCGGTTTCATTCATCAGAGTTCCGATGATGCCGGCCTCGACCATCTGTTCCGGACGGAGACCGTGACTGCCTATATCGGCTTCGACCCGACGGCGCCGAGCCTTCACGCCGGCGGCCTCATCCAGATCATGATGCTGCATTGGCTGCAGGCGACCGGCCACCGGCCGATCTCGCTGATGGGCGGCGGCACCGGCATGGTCGGCGACCCCTCATTCAAGGACGAGGCGCGCCAGCTGATGACGCCGGCGACAATCGACGCCAACATCGCCAGTATCAAGACGGTGTTTTCGAACTACCTGACCTACGGCGACGGCCCCAAGGACGCGCTGATGATCAACAACGCCGACTGGCTGCTTGGCATCAACTACCTTGAGTTCCTGCGTGATGTCGGCCGTCACTTCTCGGTCAACCGCATGCTGTCGTTCGACAGCGTCAAAACACGGCTTGAGCGCGAGCAGTCGCTGTCTTTCCTCGAGTTCAACTACATGATCCTGCAGGCCTACGACTTCGTCGAACTGCACAAGCGCACGGGTTGCCGGCTGCAGATGGGCGGCTCGGACCAGTGGGGCAACATCGTCAACGGTATCGACCTTGGCCACCGCATGGGAACGACGCAGCTCTATGCCCTCACCTCGCCGCTTTTGACGACGTCGTCTGGCGCGAAGATGGGCAAGTCGGTCAACGGCGCGATCTGGCTCAACCCGGACATGCTGTCGGCCTACGATTTCTGGCAGTACTGGCGCAACACCGAGGATGCCGACGTAACGCGCTTCCTGAAACTCTACACGACGCTGCCGATGGTCGAGATCGAGCGGCTTTCGAAGCTCGGCGGTTCGGAGATCAACGAGGTCAAGAAGATCCTCGCGACCGAGATCACCGCCATGCTGCACGGCCGCGCCGCTGCGGAACAGGCAGCAGAGACGGCCCGCAAGACCTTCGAAGAAGGTGCCGTCTCCGAAAACCTGCCTTCGGTCGATGTTCCTGCCTCCGAACTTGACGCCGGTATCGGCCTGTTGTCGCTGGTTGTTCGTGCCGGACTTGCCGCATCCAACGGTGAAGCCCGCCGCCACGTTCAAGGTGGCGCCGTGCGCATCAACGACCAGGCGATCAGCGACGAACGCCGGCTGATCGGCAGCGGTGACGTGACGTCGGATGGCATCGTCAAGCTGTCGCTCGGCAAGAAGAAACACATCCTGGTTCGCCCCGCCTGAGTTAAGCGAACGTCAGATCGTATCGAAGGCCGGCCGTTGCGCCGGCCTTTTTCATTGGAACTCGAAGATGCTGCGGAAGACGCCGGGCGCGATGATCGAAAGCGGATTGATCGTCAAATTCGGCTGGTTGAACGGGCCGTTGAGCTTGAAGGTGATGCCGAGCAAGCCGCGGTCGCGGCCATTGCCGAGTAGAACGCCGATCAACGGCAATTCCCCGAAAATGCGGTTCAAACCGTAGGCGGGCATGAAGGTGCCGGTCATGTCCATGATGCCGTTGCCGTCACGCACGGTTCCCTGGAAGGTTGCTCCGACATCGGTTCCGCGGAGAACGCCGCCGTCGACGCGAATGGCGCTACGATCAAGCGCCAGTTGGGCAAAACCGCGCTCGAAGCGCGCGGTGCTGACGTCGATGTCGCGTTTTACCGCCTGGTTGAGGCTCCGTCCGTCCTGGCCAGCCGGGGTCGACACCATCGACTGCAGGCGTTGCTCGCCGACGAGTGAAAACTTGCGGATGTCGATCGAGCCGCGCCAGGATCGTCCGCCGCGATCACGCAGCTTCAGGTTCAACAGGCCGCCGCGCATGTTGCTGTAGATGTCGGCAAAGCGGGCAAGCGAACCGGCATCGCCGGTCGTCAGTTCAAGGATGTTGTCGGCGCCGGATTTGGCGAGCTTGGCCACGAGCGCCTGGCCGCTACCGGTCACGGCTGACAGATTGATGTCTTCGATCTGCTGGCCGCGTTCCGAATAGACGAGGTTGACGTTTGACAGCGCCTCGCCGTTAAAGCCGACAACGCGACCGAGCTGGCCCTGGATCGTTATGTCATCGCCACCGCCACCGCCGTTGCCACCTGGGCTGCTCTTCATCTGGGCGAGGATCGGGCGAATATCCGCGGCCGTTCCGCTCAATGTCACGACATGGACGCCCTTGCGGCGATCGATGGTGACGTTGAAGTCGTCGCCCTGTGCCAGGCGGACGTTGCTGAGCTTGGCGTTCGCGATGCCGGCGGCGTCAACTTGCAGGGTGCCGCGTGCGCCAAAACCATCGCCGGCGATTGCAAAGTCTTTGATGGTTGTGACGCTGTCGTTGATATCGGATGTGTATCGCACCTCGGCAGCAATGCCTGCGCCCTTGCTCCAGCCGATCCACGGGAGCGAGAGCTTAGCCTTGGTCAGGTCGATGGTGGCATGCTGGATATTCGCCTCGTCGATCACCAGATCGACGCCCATCGGCCCGGAAATGATCCGCGACAGGCCGGGTGCAAGCTTCTCCCGGGCGGCATCATCGATGGTACCGCTGATTTCGCGTTTGCGCTTGACCTTCGACTTGCTGTCGACGGGTTCTATCAATGCAAGTTTGATCTTGGCGCCCTCGACCATTGCCTGGGCATCAAGGACGGCCTGCTCATTGTCGACCCGGAATGTACCGGTAACGTTGGAGAGGGCGCGTCCGGCGATCGGGCGCGTGACGGCAACGTCATCGAGTTGCATCTCCACCTGCCAGAGTGGCGGCGGCGGGTGCTGGTCGGTCACCAGGCCAAACCGCGCGCCGACCTGTGCCGTAACCTGGCCGGAAAAGTCGCCGGGCACGAAGGGTGTCTTTTGCAGCGCCTGTATCGGCTTAAAGGTGACGAGTTCGGCGATCGCATCCGCCTCGCCGCCGACCTCGATCTTCATCTCGGCAATCAATGGTTTGGTGTAGACATCGGGAATGATGAAGTCGCCGCCGTTGAGCGCGACCGATCGCCCGGAGGGGAAATAGGCCGCCCCCTGTTTGACGCCGACTTCCATGCGCTGGCCGCTCAGCTTGAACGTGCCCGATGTGTCGCGCAGCGGCGGAATCTCGCCGGCGATGTTGATGCGTGTATCGTCGATATTGAACGTGATGTTCAGTTCTTTCTCGTCCAGCTTCAGCTCGCCTTCGTTGGCGGCGATCCGCCCCTCCGCCACCGACACCTCGATGCGCGCATCTGTAACCGTGCCGCCGAAGAGATTGCGGATCGCCCAGCGGCGGGCGCCCTTCGCGAGCCACCACGGCCAGAGCTGCTTGACGGCCGTCGGCTGCATTCGATCGCTGATGGCGGCAAAGCTCACCTGCGGCGAGGTCTTGCCGAAGGCGACCGAGAGCGACCCGAACATCGAGCCGAGCGGGCTGGAAACGGCGAGCTGATCAAAGATCAGGCGGTGGCGCGCGTCGGATGTGAAGCGACCGCTCGCCTTGGCGTCAAAGATCAAGGGGCGTTCGGCAATATCCTCCGGCGCCGAGCTGGCGTTCCTGAAGAGGAGGTCGATCGCAAAGCCCTGGTCGGTTGCGCCTGCGATCCGATCAAGATCTTTCACAGCGCCGGTAAAGGGGAAAACAGAGCGGCCGACATTGACGGTGGACGGCAGGATTTCGACCGAAGCCCGCTCGAAATCATAGGCGATATCCATCTGGGAGGGATTGATCGTCGAGACGAGTCCGCCAGCGTGGAACGCGCCTTCGGACGTCCTGACAGCAACGCGAAGATCTGGCTTGGCGCCCTCGGCGGCGCGCGTCGCCGTAAGCGTCAGTCCCGCTGTCGCGTCGATGCCGAAGGCTGCCTCTTTTCCGAAGGGGCCGTGATAGAAGAACGGTTTCAATGGAAGGTTGGAGATCGACGCTTCGAAACCGGCGACATGATTCTTCGCGCCAAGAGCGTTGGCGTTCAGATCGACATCGACGCCGTCGACGGTGAGGCTGCCTTTGACATGCATCGAGCCATCGACATCACGATTGAACTCCAGTTCCTTCGCATCAACAGGCACGATGTAGTCACGCGCACCGGCAACCGTGAAGGAAAAATTGGACAGCAAGACCGTCTGGTCGCCGCGCCCCGCAGCCATCTGCGACATGCGATCGACGTGCGCAAAGAGCGTCTCCAGTGCCTCGCCGACATCCGCGATCTTGATCTTGGTCAGATCGATAGGCTTGCCGCGAGGTAGCAGGCCGGTGTCGAAGTCACCGCCTTCCGCTTCGAGGCGCGAAACCGCAATCCGGCCCGTCAGCAACGCGATAGGGTCGAGCGCAATGGATATGGAACTCAAGTTTGCGACCGGCTGACCGGATGTGGTTTCGCTCAGCGCCACTTCCCGGGCCTTCAGGGCCAGTGCCCCATTTGAGGTCATCCGTACGACGGTGCTGCCAACCTCGGCGCGATAGGCCCCGCCGAGTGCTGCGTTCAGGGCAGTGCGGGCGCGCGCGTTGAGCGTACGGTCGATTGCGCCGCTCTCAACGACGGCGATCAGGCCGGCTGCAAGGATGAAGGTGAACAGAAAACCGCAAAGAGCGATCTTGCTGAGAAGGCGCAGCAGCCCGCGCTTGTGTGGTGCATGCACGATAACGGGTTCGTGTGCCTGCGCCGAGGGCAACGCATGCAAAGCGACGATGTCTTTCTTGCGAAAGCCGACTTTTTCGCCGCGGATATCACTCATCGGCGCGGACGCCCTCCAGTTCAAGACGAGAAAGCCCGCCTCTCCCATCGACGCATCATGCGGCAATGGGTCGACGGGTCATTGTCACCGTCACGTAGACCACATCTGGCCGGACGGTGTCACCACGCCGCGCCGACCATGCTGTGGAAAGCATTCACACATCCGTGGGTTTCGCGTAAGCGAATGCCGGGCGAAGGGTCCTAGCGGCGCAACCCATCCGGAACCTGTCAAATCTAGCACAAATCCGCTGGACGCCGGTCGCCGAATTTCGATATGCCCTAGCCGGCGATTGTTCACAAATCTTGGCGCAAGGAAGGTTTATTCATGGCAGGACTCACCACCGGAGATCTCGCTCCTGATTTCACACTTCCGCGCGACGGCGGCGGTTCGATTTCTCTCTCGGCGTTTCGCGGTCGCCCTGTCGTGCTGTTCTTTTATCCCAAGGACGACACCAAAGGTTGCACGATGGAGGCGATCTCGTTCACCGAGCTTGCTCCGGAATTCACCGCAGCCGGCGTCGAGCTGATCGGGCTCTCGCCTGATTCGGTGAAACGTCACGACCGCTTCGCCAAAAAATATAATCTGACGGTCACGCTTGCTGCCGATGAGGAAAAGTCCGTCGCCAACGCCTATGGCGTCTGGGTGGAAAAGAGCCTCTACGGCCGCAAATACATGGGCGTCGAACGCACCACTTTCCTGATCGCGGCCGATGGCCGGATTGCTCGCGTTTGGGAGAAGGTCAAGGTCGACGGCCACGCCAATGAAGTGCTCGGGGCCGCAAAGGCGCTCTGAGTGAAAGCGAAGAGACCGCGATGACGACCCTTCCCATCTTCCACAGCCTGCGTGGAGCCGCTGTCGAGGCGATCAGTGCCGCAGACCTCGACGTCAAGACCGAGCTTGCCCAGGAAGCCTCGCGCCGTTGGCAGCGCCGCGCGCTGTCATTGCGTTCACCGCTCGACCGACCTGTTCCGCTCCGGCCGGGGCGGCCCGAGAAACCTGTTCTGACACCGCCAACCCAAGTGAAGAAGAGATCGCTGGGCTCTCTCAAGGGGCGCATCGCCCTCCTGCATTCGATCGCCCATATCGAACTCAATGCCGTCGATCTCGCGCTCGATATCGTCGCGCGTTTTGCGTCCGAATCAGTGCCGAATTCGTTCTTCGACGGATGGATGAAGGTCGCGTTCGAGGAGGCCAAGCACTTCCGTATGGTGCGCCAGCGGCTGAACGACCTCGGCGCCGACTACGGCGACCTGCCTGCCCACGATGGTCTCTGGCAAGCTGCGCACGACACCCGCAACGACCTGACCGCGAGGCTTGCCGTCGTACCGTTGATTCTGGAGGCGCGCGGGCTGGACGTGACGCCGGCGCTGCAGGCGCGGATGCGTGAGACCGGAGACTTCGAGACCGCAGCCGTACTCGACGTCATCTACGAGGACGAGAAAGGCCATGTGGCCGTCGGCGCCAAATGGTTCCGCTTCCTCTGCGCGCGGGAAAAGAAGGATCCCGCAGCGACCTTCCAGCAGCTCGTTCGCGCCAATTTTCGCGGCCCGCTCAAGGCGCCGTTCAACGACATCGCCCGCGCCGAAGCCGGCCTGACACCATCCTTCTACCGCTCGATGACGGCTTCCACCAACCTCTCGTAATGCAGGCACTCAACCAAATATTAACCCTAACGAAGTGTAATGCCCGTCAAGCAATGCGAGACAATTCGCAGATGGCGGGAGTGGTGGAGTGTCTGCACGTTCGGCAAATCGCACCTTCGGAAAGCGCGCGCAAAACCATGTCCTGATCCTGGCGAGCGGCGACAAGGTTCGCCATATGACGGTGCGTCCGTGGATGGCTGCCTTTGCCGTTTCGGCGGTGGGCGTCTTCAGCATCGGCTACCTCGCAGCCACCTCCTATCTCGTTCTTCGCGATGATCTGATCGGCGGGACGATCGCACGCCAGGCGCGCATGCAGCACGAATACGAAGACCGAATCACCGCGCTGCGGGCTCAGGTCGATCGCGTGACAAGCCGACAGCTACTGGATCAGCAAGTCGTCGAAGAGAAGGTCGAGAAGCTGCTTCAGCAGCAGCAGGCGCTTTCCTCTCGCAACGGCAAGCTCGGCGCGCTGATCGAGCGGGCGGAAAATTCCGGACTGTCGACCGACTTCACCCAGCCGGCACCGGTCGAACCCCTCGCCTACGAAAAACGTGCCGATGTCACCGGTGGTGTGCAGGCGATCGAAAAGCTGATGGGGTTGAGCCGTGGGCAAGCTGCCGCACCTGCCCGTGTCGCCGCCCTTGCCTACGCTCGGCCTTCGCCAGGCGAAAGCACCTCCGATCGCGCCGATCGGCTTTTCTCGAAGGTGACGCTCTCGTTGAAAGATGTGGAGCGTGACCAGATGCAGCGGCTCGAGCAACTGACCGATGGCGCCGCGAGAACGTCGCAGGCGATCCGCAAGATCGTCGGGCGCACAGGTGTTGCGCTTCCCGAAAATGACGTCGCAGAGTTGGCGCCCGCAGATGAAGCGACAAGTTCCACGGACGCCGCGATCGGCGGCCCCTTCGTCGAGCCGGTCAACGACGACGGCTTCGGCCAGTCGCTTGCAGCGCTCGATTCGGCTCTCATCGAACTCGAGCGGACGCGTTCTCAGGTCCGCGAACTGCCCTTCGGCAACCCGTCGCCGGCAAGCGATATCACCAGCGACTTCGGCAACAGGCTTGATCCGTTTCTCGGTCGCCTGGCGCTGCACGCAGGTATCGACTTTCGCGCCACGGTCGGCACCCGCATCCGCGCGACAGCTCCGGGCACCGTTACCAATGCCGGCCAGACGGGCGGCTACGGAAACATGGTCGAGATCGATCACGGCAATGGCGTTGCCAGCCGCTATGCGCACCTCTCGACGGTTCTGGTCAAGGTCGGCGACCGGATCAAGGCCGGAGATGTCGTCGCAAAGTCCGGCAATACGGGCCGTTCGACAGGTCCGCACCTGCACTACGAAATCCGGCTGAACGGTCAGGCAGTCGATCCCATGCGGTTTCTCAACGCCGGCACCAAGCTCGCGAGCTACATGAAATGACTAGGATGCCGACGCGTTCTGCCCCCGCCACTTGACAAGAAACACAACAGATTCGTTGCCATCAACCTTTTCCTGCTTCAACGTGCTGGATTTCTTGACTTTCGACCGTATTCGGCTTAAGAGCCCGGCCACGCGGTGGTGTGTTTTCCACCGATCGAGCAGTGTTCTTATCGAACCGGAACGGAAACAGATTTCCCTTTGACCAATTTTGCTGACCTTGGCCTTAGCCAAAAAGTTCTCTCCGCAGTAACCGATGCGGGCTACACAATCCCGACCCCGATCCAGGCTGGCGCCATTCCTCCGGCGTTGCAGCGCCGTGATATTCTCGGCATCGCGCAGACGGGAACAGGCAAGACGGCCTCGTTCGTGTTGCCGATGCTGACCCTGCTCGAAAAGGGTCGTGCTCGTGCGCGTATGCCGCGCACGCTGATTCTGGAGCCGACGCGCGAACTGGCGGCCCAAGTCGCTGAGAACTTCGACAAGTACGGCAAGAACCACAAGCTGAACATTGCGCTTCTGATCGGCGGCGTCTCGTTCGACGAGCAGGATCGCAAGCTGGAGCGCGGCGCCGATGTGCTGATCTGCACGCCCGGCCGCCTGCTCGACCATTTCGAGCGCGGCAAGCTCCTGATGAGCGGCGTCGAGATCCTGGTGATCGACGAAGCCGACCGCATGCTCGACATGGGCTTCATTCCCGACATCGAGCGCATCGCCAAGATGATCCCCTTCACGCGCCAGACTCTGTTCTTCTCGGCGACCATGCCGCCGGAGATCCAGAAGCTTGCTGACCGCTTCCTGCAGAACCCGGAGCGCGTCGAGGTTGCCCGTCCGGCATCGACGGCGCAGACGGTGACGCAGCGCTTCGTCGCCACGCACGGCAAGGATTACGAAAAGCGCGCCGTGTTGCGCGATCTGATCCGCGCCCAGGACGACCTGAAGAACGCGATCATCTTCTGCAACCGCAAGAAGGATGTCGCCGATCTCTTCCGCTCGCTCGAGCGTCATGGCTTCTCGGTCGGCGCCCTGCATGGCGACATGGACCAGCGCTCGCGCATGGCTATGCTTGCCGGCTTCAAGGACAACCTCATCACGCTGCTCGTTGCGTCCGATGTGGCTGCCCGCGGTCTCGATATCCCCGATGTCAGCCATGTCTTCAATTTCGACGTGCCGATCCATGCGGAAGATTACGTTCACCGCATCGGCCGTACCGGCCGTGCCGGCCGCTCCGGTGCGTCCTTCACGCTGGTCACCAAGCGCGACATGAAGTTCTCCGACGCCATCGAGAAGCTGATCGGCCAGAAGGTCGAGTGGCTGAACGGTGATCTGTCGAACCTTCCCGAACCGATGGAAAGCCACGACACCGGTCGCCGTGAACGCGGTCGTGACGGTCGCAAGGACCGGAAAAAAGATGGGGACCGCGCACCGCGTGGCCGTTCCGATCACAAAACCGATACGGTTCGTGCCGATAGTGAGGCAGAAATTGAAGCAGTCGTCGAAAGGGTGGAAGCGGTGAAACCGGCACGCAACGCAGAGACAAAGCAGAGCAACGGCCACCGCCCGGAACGTCCGGTTCGTGCGGCAAGCCCCGCCAACGACGACAACCGTGATCGCCGCAATCGCCACCGTCGCGACCACGACGACGGCCCGACTCCCGTTGGGTTCGGCGACGAAATCCCTGCTTTCATGCTGATCGCCGGCAAGGCCTGACCCAGAAATGGGTCGGCCAGGCATCGACTTTCCGGGCTTCGGCTGCGGACTGGCGATTATGCGCGACGGCAAGCTGCTGCTGTGCAAGCGCTTGAAGGCGCCCGAAGCCGGCCACTGGAATATTGTGGGCGGCAAGGTCGATCACATGGAGCGCAGCGAACTTGCCGCGCGCCGTGAAGCGGAAGAGGAAAGCGGCCTGTCGATCCGTTCGTCCCGCTTTCTCTGCCTCAGCGAGCAATTGATCGAAGCCGATCGTCAGCACTGGATCTCGATGATCTACGTGACCGACGATTTTTCGGGCGAACCGCAACTGACCGAGCCGGACAAGCTGTCCGACATCGGCTGGTACGATCTCGATGCCCTACCCCAACCGCTTTCGCGGTTTGCCGCTGACGCCGTCCGCGCCATCAGCACGCATACGAAGGCGCTCGCTGGCGCTGTCTGAGCGAAGCGGTTTCCCGTCGGGGAATACCAGAAACAAAGAGATGGAGCGTTTACGTGGTTTCCGAACCAGAAACGTTAGGCGTGTCGGCCCGCCTATTTCTTGGCCCGCAACGCCGCCTCGTAGGCTAGTCTGACCCAGCGCGCCATTTCATCGGGATCGTCGTAGGCCTCTTCCGGGATGCTCCAATAGGGCATCTTCACCGGTTTTCCCTTGCCGTCATAGGCCCATCGCCGGGATCCGGCCTCCTCGAAGGTCGGGCCTGTCCTGTCGTCGCCCTTCAGGAGAATTTCTCCATCGACTTCGAGCGCGAAGATGACGCCTTCGAAATAGACGCCCTTGCCGCCGAACATGCGTTTGATGGTCACGGGTCCAAGCGTTTCGAACATTTCCTCGATTGCAGCATTTTCCAAGCGCCTATTCCTCCAAAGTTCCGCCGGCAGCGATGATTTGCTCTGGTGTGTCGAGGTCGAGACGGGCGGCAGCACCTAACTCGACATCGATGACCGGCAGTCCGCATCTCTCGATGATATGCCTTGCGCCAACATCGCCAAGCAATTGGCTCACGGCTGGAAACGTCTGGCGCGGCAGGACAACCGGGTTGCCACGCTGACCGTCAGCCGTGGCGCGGATCACGGCACGCCCCCCTTCCGCGACGAACGCATCGGCGATCCGGCGCAGGTCCGCCGCCGTTATCCCCGGCATGTCTGCCAACATCACCAGCATGCCGCCGGCTGCGTGATCGAGCGCGGCAAGGCCAGCCGTCAGCGACGACGCCATGCCGGACAGGTAATCCGGGTTGGAGACGAGAACGACCGGCAGATCACCGAGCGCTGCCCGGATTTCCGGCTCGCGATGTCCGGTGACGACGATCACCCGGCCGATATCGGCTGCAAGCGCACTGACGACCGTGCGGCGGATGAGCGGAACGCCATCGAAGGTCGCCAACAGCTTGTGGCCGCCCTCAGGGCCCATACGGCTGGCGCGGCCTGCCGCCAGCACGACGATTTCCAACGGCCCCAAAGCCACAGGCGCGGCGGGCTCGCGCGGCTGTGGCCGGGTGGGTATCTCCTTCAGCAAGCCACCGACACCGAGCCCGGTGATGTCATGCGGGCTCGGCCACTCGCCGGCGAGAATGCGATCGAGCACCCAGTCGAAACCGTTCTCGCGCGGGCTGCGGGCGCAGCCCGGTGCGCCGATCACCGGCACGGTTCCGACGCGGCCGAGCACGATGAGATTGCCGGGGTCGACCGGCATGCCGACGTGATCGACAATGCCGCCTGCCCTGCGGATCGCAGCGGGAATGACGTCGTGCGAATCGGCAACTGCCGAGGCGCCGAAGACGATGATGAGGTCGTGGTCGGCCTTCAGATCGCCGATGGCCGCAGCCACGGCGTCTTCCGTGTGGGCAACGCGCCGCTCGGTTGCCAACGCGCTTGCGGATTGCCGCAGGCGTGCGGAGAGCACCGCATGGGTCTTGTCCATGACCTGGCGTTTCAATGAAGGCAACTCAGTTGCTATCAGTGCGGCATTGCGCGCGGAAAAAGGTTTCACCGCAAAGGCATTGGCATCGCGAAGCAACATCTCTGCCCGCTCCACCAGCGATCCTGCCACTGCCAGGGGTATGATCTTGATCGTCGCCACCATGTCGCCAGGCTGCACCGGCACATGGTCGGCGAGGCAGGCGAGCGTGATGGCCGGATCAATGCGGTTCAGCCGGTCGACGGTTTCGCGGGTGGCGACGAATAGCCCGTGTACCCGCGAATAAATATTGACGCGTCCGGTTGCCGCCGAGGAAAACCGCAGATGGTCGGGAGCAATCGCCGCGGCGATCCGCGCCGCCGCTTCATCTTCCAGCAAATCGCCCCGATCCGGTTGGGCGACGATAATCTCGTCGATCTCCGCCTGCATCAGCACGGCAAGATCTGTTGAGGTGAGCACGTGCCCTTTCGGCAAGCGTAGGTCGCCGGCCTTGACGGCGTGCGCGAGCACGGCGCCTTCAGCCGCGGAAAGCTTGGTGGACCCAAATTTCATCGATGCGCCTCGCTACCGGACAGGATATGCCGCCGCCTGAGCGCTTCGATGATTTCGGCGAGAATCGCAACCGCGATCTCCGCCGGGCTCGCCGCGCCGATGTCGAGCCCGATCGGCGCCTTGATCTGGGCGAGCGCGTCGTCGGAGACCCCGAGCCGCCGCAGGCGCTCGACGCGGCTTGCATGCGTCTTTCTGCTGCCAAGGGCGCCGACATAGAAACAGCCAGCAGTAAGGGCTGCCCGGATCGGTTCGTCATCGATCTTCGGGTCGTGTGTGACGGCGACCACCGCCGTGAACCGATCAAGCGGCCGGGCCGTGAGGACGTCTTCCGGCCACTCCGCGATCAGTTCGACGCCGGAAAAGCGTTCGGCCGTCGCAAAGGCGGTGCGCGGATCGAGGATGGTAAGGTCGAAGCCGGCGATAGCCGCCATCCGCGCAAGCGCTTGCGAGATATGGACCGCGCCGACAACGAGGATGCGCGGTGGCGGCAGGTACACATTGAGGAATAGGGACCGCCCGCCGGCCATGATCATTCCGGGTTTGCCAGACCGAAGTGCGGCGGTCATCGCATCGATCCATTCGTCCGCACAGCGTTCACCCTCGACACAGAGCACGCTTCGGTCGGTCTCGAGGTCGGTAAAGACGACGGCGGCTCGCCTGCCCGCGCGCGCTGCATTCAATGCCTGAAGGGTTGCGCGATCCATGGCTCAGCCGTCAACCCGCTCGACAAGCACCCGGATCCGGCCGCCACAGGAAAGACCGACACGCCATGCGGTCTCGTCGGCTACGCCAAATTCAAGGATTTTTGCCTTGCCGGTCTCCAGAATATCCGCCGCTTCGCTGATCACCGCACCCTCGACACATCCGCCGGAAACCGAACCTTCGAAATTGCCGGCCCCGTCGATCACCAGATGGCTGCCGACCGGGCGCGGTGCGGACCCCCAGGTTTCGATCACCGTTGCAATTGCCACTTGGCGCCCTTCGCCAACCCAGGCTTCGGCAACCGCGAGTGGATCGAGGGTATCGACCAATGCCTGCATGTCACGTCCTCCCAGCCCGGCCACCCAGCACGGTGCGATGCTCGTCCATGAACCGTCGAGGGTCGGCCTCCCGCGACCTCTGGCCCGACAGCGATTTGACGAGCTCGCCCACTGACTCAAGATTGTGCACGGCCCGGAATTCGTCAACATGCGGCAGCATCGCTTTGACGCCGCGAGCCCGTGCCTCGAAGCCGTCGAATCGCAACAGCGGATTGAGCCAGATCAGTCGACGGCAGGAGCGGTGCAGGCGGTCCATCTCCCGCTCCAGCTCCAACGTGTCGTCCCGCTCGAGCCCGTCGGTGATCAAAAGCACGATGGCGCCCTGTCCCAGCACCCGCCGCGACCAGCGTCGGTTGAACTCATGCAGGGTTTCGCCGATGCGCGTGCCCCCGGACCAGTCCTTGACCGCAGAGATGCATTCGTCGAGTGCGACATCCGGGTCGCGGTTTCGCATCGGCCGCGAAACATTCGTCAGCCGCGTGCCGAAAAGGAAGGTGTGAACGCGCTGGCGCTTTTCACTCAGCGCATGGAGGAAATGCAGAAAGATGCGGGTGTATTGGCTCATCGACCCGGAAATGTCCGCAAGCACGACCAGCGGCGGGTGAACGAGCCGCCGTTCGCGAAAGCGCGGCAGGATCAGTTCGCCGCCGAAGCGCATGGCGTCGCGCATCGTCGCGCGCGGATCGATGCGGATCTGCCGCGAGGAGGGCCGGTATCGGCGGGTGCGCACCTGGTCGAGCGGCAGCACCAATGACGATAGCGCTCGCCTCGCCTCGGTGATCTCGGCCGCGGTCATCTGGGCGAAATCAGCCTTTCGGAAAAGCTCCCGGCCCGAAACGGTATAGCGGGCGTCGACCTCGATCTCCGGTTCCTCGCGCGGCGGCCGGGCGTGATCATGGCCGGACATCAACGCATCGCTGACACGCGTCTCGCCTGCCCGTCGCCGCTGCCGCTCGCTGTCGCGTTCCGGTGCGAGCGGAGACATCATCGCGATCATCTTCTCGACCAGGCCGCGCGAACGCCAGAACAGCCGAAAAGCCTCGTCGAACACCGGCTGATCCTCGTGGCGCTTGACGAAAATACACTGAAGGGCCGCGTAGAATTCGTCGCGGGCACCGATGCCGATCAGCGTGACCGCATCAATGGCGTCGGCCACTGCCCCAGGCCCGACCTTCATCCCGGCGCGCCGCAGGGCGCGGGCAAAGTACACGATGTTATCGGCGAGCTTTCCGTCGCCGGGCGGGATCGGCGGGAGAATGGCACCATCAGGCGGATGTTCTCCCGGCTCCATGGTCAACCGGCCGCCAGCAGTTCGGCCTTGACCTCGGCGAGCAGCTTGCGCCCTTCGGCGCCGTCGATCCTGGCGATGTCGTCCTGATACTTCAGCAGCGTGCCCAGCGTATCGGCGATCGTTTCGGGGTCGAGCGCGAGCCGGTCAAGCTCGGTCAAGGCTGTTGCCCAGTCGATCGTCTCAGCGACGCCGGGGTTCTTGAAAAGATCGATCGTACGGAGTCGCTGCACATAGGCGATGATTTCGCGCGACAGCGCCGCGTTGCAGCCCGGAACCTTGCGGCGGATGATTTCGAGTTCCTGGGTCGCCTTGGGATAATCGACCCAATGATAGAGACAGCGTCGCTTCAAGGCGTCGTGGATCTCACGCGTGCGATTGGTGGTGATGATGACAACGGGCGGCTCAGTGGCGCGGATGGTGCCGAGTTCCGGAATGGTCACCTGGAAGTCCGAGAGGACCTCGAGCAGGAATGCCTCGAAGGCTTCGTCGGTGCGGTCGAGCTCGTCGATCAGAAACACCGGTGCCCGGCCGCTCTCACCGGAAATGGCCTGAAGCACCGGGCGCCGGATGAGAAATCGTTCCGAGAATATGTCGCTTTCGACCCTGCGCCTGTCGACTGTTCCGGCCGCTTCCGACAACCGGATCTCCAGCATTTGCGCCGGGTAATTCCACTCGTAGACGGCCGAGGCGACATCCAGCCCCTCGTAACACTGAAGGCGGATCAAGGGGCGATCAAGGGCGCGGGCAAGCACCTTCGCAATCTCGGTCTTGCCGACACCGGCCTCGCCTTCGAGAAAGAGCGGGCGCTTCATCCTGAGCGCCAGAAACAGCACCGTCGCCAATGCCGTACCGGCGAGATAATCCTGTGCCTCAAGCATCGCCATCGTTTCGTCGATGGATTGGGGCAATACGCCTGTCGCCGGTGCCGCCATGCATCCTCCGCCACGGCCAGTTTCAGTCACTAGGAAGCGTCTTAGAGATGATCTCTTATATCATCTACTTGCAGAAATTTTCTCATGTTCTCGTAGAGGACGTGTCGCCTCTCTTGAGAACCTACAGCGAGTGATATCCGCGGTCTACATAAATGAGCGGCGGACGCGTCGGGCCGAGCGCGACGTCGACGACCTCGCCGAACAGCACCAGATGCGTTGCGATTGTCTTGACCTCGATCAGCCGGCAATCGAACGCGGCCGTCGCATTGACGAGGATCGGTGAACCGGTTGCCAGTTGCGTCCATTGCCCGAGAGCGAAGCGGCGGTCCATGTCGAGCTGGTCGCGGCCGGAAAAGGCATGGGCAAGCGCACGATGCTCGTCGCCAAGCAGGTTCAGGGCAAAGCTGTCGCCGCGCACGAAGATGTCGTTGCGCGGGTTGGCGCCGTTAAGGCAGACGAGGACGGTCGGCGGACTGTCGGAAACCGAACAGGAGGCCGTGACTGTCACGCCGCGGCGCTCGCCACCATTGGCGGCGGTGATGAGCTGCACGTGGCCAGCCAGGCGGCTCATCGCGTCGCGATAACTTATCGGGTCCAGTCGGGTTCTCTCCAACACATCTCTCTCCGGGCGATGTCAGGCACATATAGCCGCTGGTGGAAAATATGAAACCCGCCGGACGGAGATTCTTGCAGATGCGCGACATGGCCATGGCGCGGATCGGATGGCGGTTGTTTCCACTCGCATCTTTTCCTTTGACGCCGGTGGCCACATCCTTAAAACATGCGGCAACGACAGCGCCGCGGGTGATGAAGGTCACGCCGAGGAAAGCGGTAGCCTTTTTAGACTCGCTGCATAACCGCTCCTTGAAACCATTCCGGGCTTGGAATTATGCAGCAGCGGGGAATTGCATGCTTCGATCGATCGTTTTGAGCCTCATCGTAGCGGGAATGGCACAAGCCGCACCTGCCGCCGCTGCCGGTGTCAAGGTTGCGGTCGTCGCACCCGTCGAAGGGCCGTTCGCCTTGCTCGGCAAACAGATCATCGATGGCGCCTCCTTCCAGGCGAGCGATCGCGGCAGCGAAATCGTCGTCATCCCGGAAACTTGCGATGCGGCTGGCGCTGATGCGCTGACCAAGGCTCTTCTGGCGGCAGGCGTCGAGGCGGCCATCGGCTTCCTCTGCACCGAGAGCCTCCAGGCGACACTGCCGGCACTCGCAGAGGCCAACATCCCAGCGATGACGCTGAGTGTGCGCTCCGACATCCTGATGGAGGACGTGCTCAAGAAGAATTGGCCGCTGTTCCGCCTGGCGCCCAGCGGCAAGGCCGAATCCGCAAGCATCGTTGCCGCCATTACCGCGCTTTGGAAGGACAAGCCGATCGCCTTGATCGACGACGGCACCATCCATAGCCGCGAACTGGTCGAAAGCGTGCGCACAGCGCTTAGCGAAATAGGGCTGACACCGGTCTTCACGGATGCCTATCGCCCTGCACAGGAGCAGCAGGTCAGTCTCGTACGCCGCCTCGTCAAGAGCGGCGCCACCCATGTCTTCACCGGTGGCGACCGGCAGGATACCGCCGTGATCGCGCGCGATGCGACGGAGGAAGGCGCAAACCTGACCCTGCTCGGCGGCGATACGTTGAACGCAGCCGACGTGAGCGTGCCGCTGGCCGATGGCGTTCTGGCTGTTACATTGCCCGATGCGGCACAGTCGGCCGAAGGCAAGCCGGTCGCCGACGCCATGCGTGCAGCCGGTATCGAGCCGGAAGGCTACGTGCTGCCGGCATTCGGCGCCATGTCTGTGTTGGAACAGGCCAAGGACCAGGCTGAGAAGGACGAAAAACCGTTGTTGGAAGCCCTGCTCAATGGACCCTACCCGACCGTCCTGGGGCCGATAGCTTTCGATGCCGGGCATGAGCGCGCCGATAATCCCTATCGGTTGATGCAGTGGCAGGCCGGTCGCTTGGTGCCGGTTGCGGACCCTGCCGGAGCGCAATGATGTTGCCGGGCCCGCGCAACCTCATCACCGATGTCGCCGGTCTTTCCGCCGGCAACGCCGAAGACCATCGTTTGAAATCCGGCGTAACCGCCATCGTTTGCGATCCGCCGGCAACGGCTGCCGTTCAGGTGCTCGGCGGCGCGCCCGGCACGCGCGAAACGGATCTGCTCGAGCCGCACAACACCGTGCAGACGGTCGATGCGATCATTCTGTCAGGTGGTTCGGCTTTTGGGCTGGATGCCGCCTCCGGTGCGCAGGCGGCGCTCAGGGAGATGGGGCGCGGATTTGCCGTCGGGCCGCACCGCGTGCCGATCGTACCGTCGGCCATTCTCTTCGACTTGATCAACGGCGGTGAGAAAGATTGGAGCAAGTTTCCGCCCTATCGCGACCTTGGCTATGAAGCCGTGCGCAAGGCCGGCCCGGGCTTTACGACGGGTTCGGCGGGCGCCGGCACCGGCGCCCTGACCGCGACATTCAAAGGTGGTCTCGGCTCCGCCTCGATCGTGCTGCCGAACGGGATCACCATCGGCGCGCTCGTTGCCGTCAACGCACTCGGCTCGGCGACCGTCGGCGGCACCCGGCATTTCTGGGCTGCTCCCTTCGAGAAACTCAAAGAGTTCGGCGGGCTCGGTCTACCCCATCCCCTGCCGGCTGATGCATCCGATATCCGCACGAAACTGCGCCCCAACCTGTCGGCAGCCGCCAACACGACGATCGCGGTCATCGCCACCGACGCGGTTTTGACGAAGGCTGAGGCCAAGCGGCTCGCCATCGCGGCGCATGACGGTTTCTCCCGGGCATTGTGGCCGGCGCACACGCCGCTCGACGGTGACCTGGTCTTCGCGCTGGCGACCGGCGCAAGCGGCAGGACATTGGAGCTCGAGGATTTCATCGACCTCGGCGCGGCTGCCGCGGCGACGATGGCGCGTGCGATCGCCCGCGGCGTTCATGACGCGACACCTGCGGAAAACGATCCATTGCCGAGCTGGTCGAGCCGCAGATAAAGCGCGATTGCCACCGCGCATGTTGTTTGCGCGGCTGCGGAGTGCTATTGCGCGGGAAACAGCCGGAGCTTCCCATGACCCATCCCATCCGCATTGCACCGTCGATCCTGGCGGCCGATTTCTCCAAGCTCGGACAGGAAGTCCGCGATGTCGTGGATGCCGGCGCGGACTGGATCCATCTCGATGTCATGGACGGCCACTTCGTGCCCAACATCACCTTTGGGCCCGACGTGATCAAGTCGCTGCGACGCTATACCGAGGCGACCTTCGATTGCCACCTGATGATCTCGCCCGCCGATGGTTTCCTCGAAGCCTTTGCCAAGGCCGGTTGCGATATCCTGACGGTTCATGCCGAAGCCGGGCCGCACCTGCACCGCTCGCTGCAGACCGTTCGCTCGCTCGGCAAGAAGGCGGGTGTCTCGCTCAATCCCGCAACGCCGGAAAGCGCCATCGAATATGTGCTCGACACCGTCGACCTGGTGCTGGTGATGACGGTCAACCCAGGTTTCGGCGGCCAGAAGTTCATCGACGCGACGGCGGAAAAGATCCGCCGGATCAAGGCGATGATCGGTGACCGGCCGATCGAGATCGAAGTCGACGGCGGCATTTCACCGGAAACGGCAGCAATCCCGGCCGGCGCTGGCGCAAACGTGCTCGTCGCCGGTTCTGCGATCTTCAAGGGCGGTTCGGTCGAGGCCTATCGTTCGGCCATCCAGGCGATCCGCGCCCCCGCCGAAAAGGCCCGCCGATGACGGCGCGCCTGGCGACGTCAGGGCTGCTTTTGGGGGCGGTTGCGCTTGTGGCGTCGCAGGCGTCGGCCGGTGACTACGCAGCCTTCCAGCCAATCGGTTTTTCGTCCGACGGCAATGTCTTCGCTTTTGAGGAATACGGCGTTCAGGACGGCTCTGGTTTCCCCTATTCGACCATCTATGTCATCGATACGCGCAATGACACGTTCATGCCGGGCGCGCCCGTGCGCGCCGTCGGTCGCGAGGACGGCGCTCCGCTGCACCGGACGAGACACGAGGCGCATCGCCGCGCAGCCCCCTTGATCGATGCCTACAGGCTGGCCGATGCGCCGGGCCTGCTTGCGGCCTACAATCCGATTACGGAAGCCAACGCAACGCCGCTGGCGCTGACTTACGATGCCTTTCCAGCTGACGACGCTTTCCGCGAGACCTACAGCCTGAAACTCGAGGAAAAGAGCTTCGAACCGGGCGGGCTGTGCAAGGATTTTCTGAAAGAGGTCAAAGGTTTCCGCCTGTCCATGACGATGAAGGCTGGAAAGCCGGCAGCCGACGTGCTTCAGGACGATACGCGCGTACCGGAAAGCCGCCGTTGCCCGACGGGTTACCGCATCGGTGGTGCGATGACCCATATGAACGACGACGGCACGCAGACCCATGTTGTGATGATGCTGGTCAAGTCACTCGGGTTTGAGGGTACGACCGATGGACGATGGATTGCGGTTCCGACACGGATAGCAAAATGAATGACACGGGCGCCGGGGCTGACGTGAAACCAGCATATGCTGCACCGGCCCCGAAACGCTCGCGGTTCGTGCGGGCATTCCCGTCCGCATCAGAACTTGTTTTCGGCACCCCAGCGTGGGGCTTGCTGATGGTCGCTTCCGCCTGGGCTGCGCTCTGGCTGCGCGAGGGCGGCCTGACCTTTCATCTGACGGAATTGCTGGTCATGTATGGCCTGGGGGGTATGCTGGCCTGGCCGCTTGCCGTTTTTCTCGCGCGTTTCGCAACGCTTGGCCGTCCCGCCGAGACCCGGTTCGCCGCTTATCTGCTGTGCCTGTCACTCGGCACGATCGCAGTGACAGCGATGCTGTTTGCGCTCGACTATCGCGTCTTCTACGCGCGCTGGCATGCCGATACAGGTACTCGGACCTGGCTCTACCAGTTCGCGTTCACGTCGCTTGTCGCTTTCTACCAGTTCCTGGTGCTGGGCGTTCGGCTCTATCTTCCCGTCGGCGGCGCCGCACTTCTTGCTGTCAGCCTGTGGCTTGCAAGCGCGCAACCGCGTCAACAACGTTGAGCTTGCCGGGCATCTTTGCTAGAGGCACAGCCATCCTCCACTGATGACGAAAGCTGAGAGCCCATGATCCCCCGTTATTCCCGACCGGAAATGGTGGCCATCTGGTCGCCGGAAACCAAGTTCCGCATCTGGTTCGAGATCGAGGCCCATGCCTGCGATGCGCTGGCCGAAATCGGCGTGATCCCGAAAGATGCCGCAAAGACGATCTGGGAAAAAGGTGGCGCCGCCACGTTCGACGTCGATCGCATCGATGAAATCGAAGCCGTCACCAAGCACGACGTGATCGCGTTCCTGACGCATCTGGCAGAGTTCGTCGGTCCGGACAGCCGCTTCATCCATCAGGGCATGACGTCCTCCGACGTGCTCGACACCTGCTTCAACGTCCAGCTTGTGCGCGCGACCGACCTGCTGCTGGCCGATATGGACAAGCTGCTGGAAGCGCTGAAGCGCCGCGCCTTCGAACACAAGGACACGGTCACGATCGGCCGCTCGCACGGCATCCATGCCGAGCCGACGACCTTCGGCGTCAAGCTGGCGCTCGCCTATGCCGAGTTCGACCGCTGCAAGCAGCGCCTGATCGCGGCCCGTGAAGAAATCGCGACCTGCGCCATTTCCGGCGCTGTCGGCACCTTCGCCAATATCGACCCGCGCGTCGAGGAACACGTCGCCAAGGCGCTTGGCCTGAAGCCGGAACCGGTGTCCACCCAGGTCATCCCGCGCGACCGCCACGCGATGTATTTCGCCACCCTCGGCGTCGTCGCTTCCTCGATCGAGCGCCTGGCAACCGAAATCCGCCACCTGCAGCGCACCGAAGTCCTCGAAGCGGAAGAGTATTTCTCGCCGGGACAGAAGGGCTCTTCGGCGATGCCGCACAAGCGCAATCCGGTCCTGACGGAAAACCTGACGGGTCTTGCCCGCATGGTCCGCGCATTCGCCATTCCGGCAATGGAAAACGTGGCCCTCTGGCACGAACGCGATATCTCACATTCCTCGGTCGAGCGCATGATCGGCCCCGATGCGACGGTGACGCTCGACTTCGCGCTGGCGCGCCTGACCAACGTCATCGACAAGCTGCTCGTCTACCCGGACAACATGACCAAGAACATGAACAAGTTCCGCGGCCTCGTTCACTCGCAGCGTGTCCTGCTCGCCCTGACGCAGGCCGGCGTGTCGCGCGAGGATGCCTATCGTCTCGTTCAGCGCAATGCGATGAAGGTCTGGGAACAGGGCAAGGACTTCCTTGAGGAGCTGCTTGCCGACGCCGAGGTCCGCGCGGCCCTGTCGGAAGCCGACATCCGCGAAAAGTTCGACCTCGGTTACCACACCAAGCACGTCGACACGATCTTCGGCCGGGTGTTTGGCTGACGCACGCCGCGCAAAGCTGCGCTGCGGCTTTTGCGACCACAGACGCAAGACATAAGAGCCGGGCGCGCAAACCGCCCGGTTCGTGTGAGAACCAGCACGTTTCTGTTGTGGTTCGCTAATGTGCCCGCATTTGATGCAATTCGCTCGAATGCGGGCTTTTTTGTTAGCGAGGAATTCAATCTTTGCGTGAGATGATCGAGGCTGATCAATCCAGATCGAGGGTTCACATGGCCTACAAGGACAGTGTTCAGCGCACGGCAGCGCGCACGCAGACGAAGATTACCGGGACGGTCACCGTCAAGACCGGCGCAAGCAACGGTATCGTCACGGATCTTTCCGCCGAAGGCATCTGCTTTCAGCTCTATTTCGACATCAATGCACGAACTGGGCAAGAAGTGACGATCCGCAGCGAAGAGCTCGGATTCCTGACCGGAATGGTGCGCTGGTATCGCGGTGACAAGATCGGCATCAAGCTCAATCTCTCGTCGAACACAGCCGCCCAGATTTCCTCCTACTACAAACATTTCAAGTAGGATCGAGCGATCATTGCGCGAGAAAGGGCCAGCCTTCCGTGGGCTGGCCTTTTGTCGTTATCGTGGCCGGTTGCGAACCTGAGGCTCAACCATCTTGCGATACATGTGCCATGTCGCGTGGCCGAGGATCGGCATGATCACGGCGAGGCCGACAAAGACCGGGATCGACCCGATCAGGAGGCCGGCCGCGACGATCAGGCCCCAGAAGGCAACCGGTATGGGGTTGACGAGGGTTGCGCGGATCGAGGTCTCGACGGCAGCCACCGCGCCGACGTCACGATCGATCAGCATCGGGAACGACACCACGCTGATCGACAGCACGATGACGGCAAAGACGAAGCCGACGGCGTTGCCGACCAGGATCAGATTCCAGCCCTGCTCCGTGCTGACGATGCCGTTCCAGAAGGCGGCGAGCGACGCCGGCGGTTCGGCGCCGAAGATCCGGACGTAGAGCGCCTGTGCGACCAGTAGCCAGGCGATGAAGATGACAAAAAGCATCGCCGCGACGGCGATGATGGATGGCAGCGCCGGAGAACGATGCAGACGGAGCGCATGAGGCCAGGATGTGTCCATGCCGAGTTCACGCCGTCTGCTGATTTCATAGAGCCCGATCGCGGCGACCGGCCCGATAAGGGCAAAGCCGGATGCAAGCGGATAGAGCAGCGGCAGCATGTTGGCGCCCGCGCTCCATGTCATGAGCACGGCGCCGGCGATGGGGTAGATCAAGCAGAGAAAAACATAGTGAGACGGCTTTTCGCGAAAGTCGTTGAACCCGAGGCGCAACGCGTCCATCACGTCCGCCAGGCCGATCTTTCTTATTCCGGGATGGGCGACGTTAGCGTCCGCTCCCGACAGAACATGGAATGTTGTCATGGCTCACACTCCTCAACCACCACAGGGCGGCCACGGACCAGCGACAACGGCAAAACTCGAGCCGCATCGACCGCGACCTGCATTGTCGATTATACATAAAATGCGGCCTCTGTCGCCTACGCCTTGACTTCGACGATTTTCGACGCCACATCGCGGCCATTATGAAACTTTCCGACGCCCATATCCTGATCGTTCCCGGTTACACCAATTCCGGCCCTGACCATTGGCAGTCCCGCTGGGAGCGAAAAATGTCCACCGCACGCCGCGTCGAGCAGGCCGAGTGGGCCAAGCCAGTTCGCGAGGATTGGGTGGCGCGCATGGTGGAAGAGGTCAACGCCGCCGAAAAGCCGGTGATCATCGTGGCCCATTCGCTCGGCGTCGCGACCGCAGTCCATGCCCTGCCCCATTTTGAGAAGAAAGTCGCCGGCGCTTTCCTGGTCGCCCCGCCGGATGTTGCCAACGCGGCGATCCGACCGAAGCACCTGATGACGTTCGGCCCCTATCCGCGCGACCCGTTGCCGTTCCCGTCGCTGATGGTCGCAAGCCGCAACGACCCGTTCGGTTCCTATGAACATGCGGACGAGATTGCGCGATCCTGGGGTTCGTTGCTGGTGGACGCCGGGGAATCCGGCCATCTCAATACCGAGTCCGGGCACGGCCCCTGGCCGGAAGGCACGATGGTCTTTGCACAGTTCCTCAGCCGTCTTCAGCCCTGACCCCTACTGCGAATAAGACGACTCGGCATTAATCCGAAGTTCATGGTCCGCGATCATGATCTGCCGGCAACAATGCTGGATCGTGGGATACGTGACAGGACCGAAAGATCCCATCAAGGGTGAACGCCGCGTGCTGGCGAAGCCGAAAATTCTGACACAGTCGGCGCTGGACCAGCTGCCGATGGCAGCCCTCGTTGTCGACGAGGAAGGGAAAATCGTTTCGGCGAACCCTTATCTCTGTGACCTTCTTCGCCTGCCGCCGTCTGAGTTGCTCGACCGGTCTATCCATGAAATCGTTCATGCCGACGACCATCACCTGCTGGCCTCAGCGGCGATGTCACAAACGTCCGCGTCCGCCCAGACAATCCGCTTGCATGGCGCAGACGACACCGTTTCGGTGGTATGCACCTCTTCGGCAATCGCAAACAACAGTTTGCTGCTGATGCTCCCGGTCGACCACCTGATCTGCGAGATTGCCGGGCTTCGCAACGACGAGACGCGATGGAAATATGCTCTGGATAGTGCGCTCGAAGGCGTCTGGGACCACGATTTTTCGACCGGAAACCTCTTCTATTCCGCGACATGGAAGCGTCTTCGCGGCATGGCGGAAGATGCCGTCGTCGACGGCTCGCTCGATACCTGGATTGAGAACGTGCATCCGGACGATCGAGCCCACGTCCTGGCCTCGATCGAACGTCAGGACACTGGGCAGGTCACCTACAACACATTCCAGTACCGCGAACGCCATGCGGACGGTCACTGGGTGTGGATCGAAAGCCGAGGTGCGTCCGTCGCATACGGGCCGGACGGCAAGCCCAGCCGCATCATCGGCACCGACACGGATATCACCCCACGAAAGGAGGCCGAAGCGCGCCTTGAGGAAATCTCGCGGCGCCTGAGGCTTGCGCTCGACGTTTCGAAGATCGGTGTTTTCGACCACAATCTCGAAACCCAGGAGACCATCTGGGATGAACGTATCCTGGCCATCTACGGTCTCAATCCTGATGACGGCGCACCGAGCGGCGGCAGCTGGGAGGATATGCTGCATCCCGATGACCGCGAGATGGCGATTGCGCGCGTCAACCAAGGCGTTGCGGCGGGGGCGCCCTTCACCAATGCCTTCCGCATTATCCTGGCGGATGGTGAAATCCGGCACATTCGTGCCAACACCGCATTTTACGTCGACCGCGACGGCACCCGCAAGCTGATCGGGGCCAATTGGGACGTGACCGAAGACATCGCGCTGCAGGAGGAACTGCGCAAGGCCAAGGCCGCAACCGAGGCCCGCAACCGCGAGCTCGAGGAAGCGCGCATCCGCATCGAATACAATGCACTGCACGACTATCTGACGGATTTGCCGAACCGGCGTTATCTGGACCAGATTCTGGCTGACGACCCGACGCTCAACGCCATCCTCCATCTCGACCTCGATCGTTTCAAGCAGATCAACGACACGCTGGGGCATCAGGCCGGCGATGCGATGTTGACCCATGCGGCCGCGATCTTGCGGTCTCATGCCGACCAGGACGATTTCATCGCCCGCATCGGCGGCGACGAATTCGTCATTCTTTGCCGGCGCGGCCGCAGCCTCGACGAGCTCGGCGATCTCGCTGCCCGCATCGTACACGCCTTCCGGCGCCCCATCCCTTACGACGGCCAGCTTTGCCGGCTTGGCGCCAGCATCGGCATTGCCTGGAGGGGCGAGAGCGACACGGATCCCAAACAATTGCTGATGAATGCCGATATCGCGCTCTATCGAGCCAAGAGCCTTGGCCGTGATCGCTTCGAGGCGTTTTCAGAGCAGATCCAGAACCAGATCCTCAGCGCCAAGCGAACCGGCGACGATATTCGCCAGGCGATCGAGGAAGGGCAGTTCGTGCCCTACTACCAGCCGCAATTCGACGCCCGCTCACTGGAACTCACCGGCGTCGAGACCCTGGTGCGATGGGACCATCCTGAACGCGGCATCCTCGCCCCGATCCATTTCTTGAAGGTGGCCGAAGAGATCAACGCCCTGCCCGCGATCGACAAGAACATCGTCGAGATGGCCTATGCCGATTTTGAAGCCTGGCGCCGTGCCGGTCTGGTGGTGCCGAAGATTTCGGTCAACGTCTCCTCGCGGCGGCTGCGCGACCAGAGCCTGATCTCCGACCTTCGCGCCATGCGCATTCCACCCGATGTCATGTCGTTCGAGCTTTTGGAATCCATCTTCCTCGATGATCTCGAAGACGAGATTGCCGAGACGATCGCTGCGCTCAACGCACTCGGCATCGAGATCGAGATCGACGACTTCGGCACAGGCCACGCCTCGATCATCGGCCTGCTCAACCTCAACCCGGCCCGCCTGAAGATCGACCGGGCGCTGGTGGGACCGATCACCGAAAGCGCCAAGCAGGCCAAACTCGTCCGCGCCATCATCGACATCGGCCACTCGCTCAACATCAAGGTGGTGGCGGAGGGCGTCGAGACCTGGGAGCATGCGGCGATCCTGAAGGATCTTGGCTGCGACATTCTGCAGGGCTACGCGCTGGCAAGGCCGATGAGCCGTCAGGATTTCGAGGACCGTATCAAACGCGGCTGGAAACCCTCGCCGCAAGGCGATGCGACGGCGCAGAAGCGGCCGCGCATAAGGGCCGCAAAATAAAACGCCGCCCGGCCTTTCGGCCGAGCGGCGATGTCTGGGTCTTCTGTCTGCCAGAAACTACTTGTTCTGGATCTGCTCGATCGCCTCGCCCAGAAGCTCGAGCATGCGCACGCGGATCTGCTCCTCGGTCTGCGCAACGCCGGCTGCATCGAAGTCCGCCTTGATCTTGCGTACGACGTCCTCGTGGCCGGCTTCCTCGAAATCGGCCGCAACGACTTCCTTGGCATAGGCTTCCGCATCGGACTTGCCGAGCAAACCGGCAGCCCAAAGGCCTAGCAGCTTGTTGCGGCGTGCTTCCGACTTGAATCTCAGTTCTTCGTCCAGCGCAAACTTCGCTTCGAAGGCCTTTTCGCGATCCTGCATACCAGTCATCAATTGATCTCCCGTGAGAATTCCATGCCGTGAAGAGTTATGGCCATAAACCAAAACAGTGGTCAAAGTGCAATGCGAAGTTTTCTTCTTTCGCGACTTTCGTGGTACCGTAAGCATGCTGCTGAAAAGTGTGCAGCGGTTTTCCGACAACGGCATGCGAAAGATTGCAAAGCATGCTGCGGAAAAGTGCGAAGCGCATTTGCGATCACCGCTTGCCACAAACCAGGGATCTAGGGCGCAAGGAGTGAATCCGGTAGGTGGTGACACGCTTTGGGTAAATCAGGGGATCGGAAGATGCACCGATTGTTAAATCTGTTCATTTCAGCTATGGACCCCCGGACAAGACTCCACTAGCGCGACCCAAGAGCGCCAACAACCACAGAGACAACATCCATGAATCGTCGCCGCCGTATCTACGAGGGCAAGGCAAAGATCCTTTATGAGGGTCCCGAGCCGGGCACGCTGATCCAGTTTTTCAAGGACGACGCGACCGCCTTCAACAAGAAAAAGCATGACGTCATCGACGGCAAGGGTGTGCTGAACAACCGGATTTCCGAGTATATCTTCACGCATCTGAACCGCATCGGCATTCCGACGCACTTCATCCGCCGTCTCAACATGCGCGAGCAGTTGATCAAGGAAGTCGAGATCATCCCGCTTGAGATCGTCGTGCGCAATGTTGCCGCCGGATCGCTGGCGAAGCGTCTCGGAATCGAGGAAGGCACCGTCCTTCCCCGCTCGATCATCGAGTTCTATTACAAGGCCGATGCGCTCGACGACCCGATGGTCTCGGAAGAGCACATCACCGCGTTCGGCTGGGCAAGCCCCCAGGAGTTGGATGACGTCATGGCGCTTGCCATCCGCATCAACGATTTCCTGACCGGCCTGTTCCTCGGCGTCGGCATCCAGCTCGTCGATTTCAAGATCGAATGTGGCCGCCTGTTCGAAGGTGACATGATGCGCATCATCCTGGCCGACGAGATTTCGCCGGACAGCTGCCGTCTGTGGGACATCGAAACCAAGGAAAAGCTCGACAAGGACCGCTTCCGCCGCGATCTCGGTGGTCTGGTCGAAGCCTACCAGGAAGTGGCCCGCCGTCTCGGCATCATGAACGAGAACGAGCCCGTGCGTGGCACCGGTCCGGTTCTGGTCAAGTAAGTTCTGGTCAAAGTTAGTTCGGGGAAAGTGTAAAGTGATCAAGGCACGTGTAACCGTGACGCTGAAGAACGGCGTTCTCGATCCGCAGGGCAAGGCAATCGAAGGCGCACTCGGCGCACTCGGTTTCGACGGCATAGGCCAGGTCCGCCAGGGCAAGGTATTCGATCTGCAGATCGAAACCGGCGACCAGGCCAAGGCCGAAGCCGACCTCAAGGCGATGTGCGAAAAGCTGCTCGCCAACACGGTGATCGAAAACTACAGCATCTCTTTCGCCTAACGGCGGGGAGTGCTGCGGATCGCCCAATGTGCGGCTTGGCTGATCTCTGAGTTTTGAGCGGGCCATCGTGGGCCGCTCAAGCAGATCGGACCAAGCGTTGCAGATGGATGTTTGCTCCGCGGCTCGGTAGTTTCGAAGTAGCAGGATGCGTATTGCATCGAATATCGGCCCGATCGCGTAGAATAGCGCTTTGGCCGCATCGGAAACCGCCTCGAATTGCATGAGCTTCAAGAGGCGCAGGCAGGGTTTGAACCGCACCATGAAGTCAGCCGTCGTCCAGCTTCCAGGCCTTAATCGCGATCGCGACATGATCGCCGCCCTCACCAAGATTTCCGGCAAGGCGCCCGTGACCGTCTGGCAGACGGAAACGGAGCTGCCTGATGTCGACCTGATCGTCATCCCCGGCGGGTTTTCGTACGGTGATTATCTGCGCTGCGGCGCCATTGCTGCGCGCATGCCGGTGATGCAGGCGATCAAGGCCAAGGCCGAACAGGGCGTCAAGGTCCTCGGCGTCTGCAACGGCTTCCAGATCCTGGTCGAGGCCGGTCTCCTGCCCGGCGCGTTGATGCGCAATGCCTCGCTCAAATTCGTCTGCCGCGAGGTCAAGCTCGAGGTCGTCAACGCCGATACGGATTTCACCCGCGCCTACGCCAAGGGTCAGATCATCCGCAGCCCGGTCGCTCACCATGACGGCAACTACTTCGCCGATGCGGAAACGCTGAAGTCGATCGAAGGCAACGGCCAGATCGTCTTCCGCTATGCCGAAGGCACCAACCCGAACGGCTCGATGAGTGACATTGCCGGCGTGATGAACAAGGCCGGCAACGTGCTTGGCATGATGCCGCACCCGGAGAACCTGATCGAGGCCGCCCATGGCGGATCCGACGGTCGTGGCATCTTCGCTTCGGCTCTCGAAGTAATCGCCGCTTAACTGTCCCGCTGATAGAAGGCATCCGACCATCCCCTTAACGCAAGCGAGACCGTCGATGCCTTCATTCTTTACTGGACGCCTGATCGGCCCTGCTTGCGCGGCATTCGCCGTGGCGCTTCTGGCGTCATGCCAATCGCCGCGCCCACCGGCGCCGACGGCAAACACGGCGGCACTGCCGACGATGGAGCGCGTTGCGCTTGGTGCGAACAGCTGCTGGTTCAAATCGGGCGACCCGGCATTCAAGAGTTACCGGCTCGCGCCTGAGCTCAACTCCTTCTCGGGTCGTCCCCGCATCCTGATCGTGCCGCGCAAGTCGCCCGAAGCCCGGCCGCTGGCCGTGGTCCAGGCGGAAGGCCAGCCGGCGCGACTGCAGGCGTTCGGACCGCTTATGAGCGAACCCGTCGGCACGCGCATGAGTGCAGATATCCGCCGTTGGGCGGCTGGCGGCCAGGGCTGCAAATAATCAGAGTACCGTAAAAAAACGGGCGCTGCAGGTTTGACACCTGCAGCGCCCATTTGTTTGCGTCCGTCGAGTGGCGAGACGCTGCCGCGAATCCTCTCGGAAAAGCCCTATCGCCAGAACGGCACTGACGATTCCCGCCGTGCATCCCTTTCGCTGACGCCGATATCGCTCAGTTGCCAGTCACTCATCTCTTCGAGCGCAAGGCGGCTGCGCCGTTTGGCTGCCAAAAAGCAGTAAAGCCGCCAGAGCTGGTGAAGCGTGTTCTTCGCGCGTCCCGAAAAATCGACGTCGAATCCGGTCTTGCGTCGCGCGCGAGCGGGTTTTTCGACGGCAGTTGAGCAAATTGTATCGATTGTACTCATTGTTTGTTCCAATGCATCGATTGACATCATTGCGTTGGTGATAATTGACATAATTCGTAGTGTAATCTAGATAATTGTCACTATGACAAATTGGCTCCCGGACATTCAGCAGGGTCATGGTCCGCTTTATGCGCGGATCGCGGACCAGATCGAACAGGCAATCGGCGAAGGCGCCCTGCCCGTCGGCGCGAAATTGCCGCCGCAGCGCAACCTTGCCTATGACATTGGTGTCACCATTGGCACCATCGGGCGCGCTTACAATATGGTGCGCGAACGGGGACTCGTCAGCGGCGAGGTCGGACGTGGAACTTACGTGCTCGACCACCAGGAAAGCCGCCCGCCTGAGCAGGCGGACCCGCTGACCACGTCCTTGGCTGGCACCCGGCCGCTGATTGCACCTGCCGGCAAGTTGCGCTTCGACAGCACCGCGGCGCCGGATATCGGCCAGGGCTTCGTGTTGAGCGATCTCCTGAGCGAAATCAGCCGCGATCACCACGCCGATATTGCCAGTTACGCCCGCAATTTTCCGGACCATTGGTTTGAGGCCGGTTGCCAGTGGCTGGCGCGCGGCAGCTTTCGTCCCTCGCCTGAAACGATTGTTCCCACCTTGGGCGCGCACGCAGCCGTCATTGCCGTGATTGCGGCAGTCACCTCGCCCGGTGACCGCATTGCCTTCGAGACCTTGACCTATTCCCAGGTCAGCCGCAGCGCCGGCCTCATTGGGCGGCGCACGACGCTGATGGAATCGGATGAGTTCGGCCTGATCCCGGAGGATTTCGAGCGGGTCTGCGCGCAGCAGCATCCGAAGCTCGCCTTCCTGATGCCGAGCGCCCAGAACCCGACCGTCGCCGTCATGCCGCTTTCACGGCGCCAGGCGATTGCCGACATCGCCCGCAAATATGGCGTATGGCTGGTCGAAGACGATCTTTACGGTGCCATGACCGGCGATCCCTTGCCGCCTTTGGCTGAGCTTGCGCCCGAGCGTACCTTTCTGGTCGGTGGTCTCTCCAAGTCCGTCGCCGCTGGCGTTCGCGGCGGCTGGGTCGCCTGCCCGCCGCATTTCAGCCAGCGCATCCGCATCGCCCACAAGATGGTCAGCGGCGGCCTGCCGTTCATCCTGGCAGAGTTGTGTTCGCGGCTGGTTCTATCGGGGTCGGCCAGCATCCTGCGTGCCAAAGGCATCGAGGAAATAAGGGCGCGGGAGGCGATCGCCCGTGAAGTGTTCGAGGGCATCGACTTCAGCTCCCACCCGTGCGTGCCCTTCCTCTGGATGAAGCTGCCGGAGCCGTGGCTTTCCGGCACGTTCAAACAGGCGGCTCTGCAGGAGGGCGTGCTCGTTGACGACGAGGACGAGTTCAAGGCCGGCCGCGCCGATCGCGTCTTTCACCGCATCCGTATCGGCTTCTCCTCACCGGCCGATCGCGCCGAAGTGCGCCGCGGCTTCCAGACATTGAGGCGCCTGCTCGACAGCGGACGGGCGGGCTACGATAGTTTCGAGTGATAACCCGAAGCACAGACGTGCGGCCGTCGTCCAATTCGATGAGCATTGGAGCCTGTCGGCGACGGTGGAGCATGCCTCCCACGCCGAACTTTGCGACGGTCCCAACGACGGCCTGACCCGCGCCGGTCTCGCCCTCGGCTACGCGTTCTGACGGGTTGGCAGCGGCGAGACGCCCGAGTGCCTCGAAAAAGCGCTGCAACCGCTGTTGATCGCCCGTATTTTTCTGTCGCGCCGCGCCGCAGCATACGCTAAAGAAGCCGCAAAGCGCCCCCTGTGTCTGTTGCGGTTCGCACGCGCCATATCCCGTGGAAGGATTGCGCGCCGCCCGAAGGATTTGACGGTCGACGATGACGATTTCCAACACCCGCCCCATCACCCCGGAACTCATCGCCTCGCACGGGCTCAAGCCCGATGAATACGAGCGCATTCTCGGCCTGATCGGTCGCGAGCCGACCTTCACCGAGCTCGGCATCTTCTCAGCGATGTGGAACGAGCACTGCTCCTACAAGTCTTCGAAGAAGTGGCTTCGCACGCTGCCGACAAAGGGGCCGCGCGTCATCCAGGGGCCGGGCGAAAACGCCGGTGTCGTCGACATCGATGACGGTGACTGTGTCGTCTTCAAGATGGAGAGCCACAACCACCCGTCCTACATCGAGCCCTACCAGGGGGCTGCGACCGGCGTCGGCGGCATCCTGCGCGACGTCTTCACCATGGGTGCCCGTCCGGTTGCCGCTATGAATGCGCTGCGCTTCGGCGCGCCGGATCACCCGAAGACCCGCCACCTCGTCTCGGGCGTCGTTGCCGGCGTCGGCGGCTATGGCAATTCCTTCGGCGTGCCGACCGTCGGCGGCGAAGTCGAGTTCGATGCCCGCTACAACGGCAACATTCTGGTCAACGCCTTTGCCGCTGGCCTCGCCAAGAGCGATGCGATCTTCTACTCCAAAGCTGAAGGCGTGGGTCTGCCCGTCGTCTATCTCGGCGCCAAGACCGGCCGTGACGGCGTCGGCGGCGCAACCATGGCATCGGCCGAGTTCGACGAATCGATCGAGGAAAAGCGCCCGACCGTGCAGGTCGGCGACCCCTTCACCGAAAAGTGCCTGCTGGAGGCTTGCCTCGAGCTGATGCAGACCGGCGCCGTCATCGCCATCCAGGACATGGGCGCTGCCGGTCTCACCTGCTCGGCCGTCGAAATGGGCGCCAAGGGCGACCTCGGCATCGAGCTCAACCTTGATACCGTGCCAGTGCGCGAAGAGCGCATGACCGCCTACGAAATGATGCTGTCCGAGAGCCAGGAGCGTATGCTCATGGTGCTGGAACCGGCAAAGGAAGAAGTCGCCAAGGCGATCTTCGTCAAGTGGGGCCTCGACTTCGCCATCGTCGGCAAGACCACCGACGACCTGCGCTTCCGCATTCTGCACCAGGGCGAGGAAGTCGCGAACCTGCCGATCAAGGAACTGGGCGACGAAGCGCCCGAGTATGACCGTCCCTGGACGCCGGCGAAGGTCCCGACAGCACTTGCGACCAACGACATCCCGCAGGCGGATGTTGCTGACGCGCTTCTGCAGCTGGTCGGCTCCGCCAACAATTCATCGCGCCGCTGGGTCTACGAACAGTATGACACGCTGATCCAGGGCAACTCGCTGCAGCTGCCGGGCGGTGACGCCGGCGTCGTGCGCGTCGAGGGCCACCAGACGAAGGCCTTGGCCTTTTCCTCCGACGTGACGCCCCGTTATGTCGAGGCGGATCCGTTCGAAGGCGGAAAGCAGGCGGTCGCCGAATGCTGGCGCAACCTGACGGCAACCGGCGCGCTGCCGCTGGCTGCCACCGACAACCTCAACTTCGGCAACCCGGAACGCCCTGAAATCATGAGCCAGCTGGTTCATGCCATCAAGGGCATCGGCGAAGCCTGCACGGCGCTCGATTTCCCGATCGTTTCCGGCAACGTGTCGCTCTACAACGAGACCAACGGCCAGGGGATCCTGCCGACCCCGACCATTGGCGGCGTCGGCCTGATCAAGGACTGGTCGACGATGGCGCGCATCCGTTTTGCCGCCGCCGGCGAAACGATCCTGCTTGCCGGTGCGCCTGAGGGGCTTGGTTCGCATATCGCCCAGTCCGTCTATATGCGCGATGTTCATGGCCGCACCGATGGTCCGGCACCCTATGTGGATCTGGCGCATGAGCGCAAGGTCGGTGACTTCGTCCGCAGTCTGATCGTCGACGGTCTGGCGACCGCAGTTCACGATTGCTCGTCGGGTGGCCTCGCTCTTGCCGTTGCGGAAATGGCGATGTCGTCGGATATCGGCGCGACGGTCGATGCTGTCGAAGGCCATGATCCGGTTGCTGTTTTCTACGGCGAGGACCAGGGCCGCTACGTGCTGACGGTCGCCGACGCCAACGTCGCTGCCGTTCGCGCCCGTGCGGACAAGGCGGGCGTTTCCCTGCCGGAAATCGGCAAGACGGGTGGCGATTCGGTCAAGCTTGGTGCAGCGCGCGCTGTCGCAATTCAGCAATTGCGCTCTGCCCATGAATCGTGGTTCCCTGACTTCATGGACGGCTCCAGCAACGCTGCTGCCGCCGCCGAATAAGAAAGGGAGTAGGCGTATCATGCCCATGGCACCAGGCGACATCGAAGACATGATCAAGGCAGGAATCCCCGGCGCCAAGGTCACGATCCGCGATCTGGCCGGTGACGGCGACCACTACGCCGCCGAAGTCGTAGCCGAAGCGTTTCGCGGCAAGACCCGTGTGCAGCAGCACCAGATGGTCTACAATGCGCTGAAGGGCAACATGGGCGGCGTTCTGCACGCCCTTGCCCTTCAGACCAGCGCGCCGGAGTAAGCCTGATATGGCCGACCTGATCAAGGAACTGGTCAGTGGCGTCGTTGATAGCGCGCTAAAGGAAATCCTGAAGAAGACCGGCGTCAAGCGGACTGCGACGAAGCGGACCAAGCGCCGGACGCGAAAGGCGGCGACCGGCGGCATTCTGGGCGATATCCTGGAAGCCGCCATCGGCAAACCGGCGAAGAAGCAGGTGAGCCGGCCGCGAACAGCCAGCGCGCGCAGCAAGACACGCCGACGCCCGGCCTGAGAAGTTGTATTAAAACCACATCTTGAGGCCCATCAATATTTGTTGCACTTGGGTGGTGAAAATCACCGATATGCATGCTATCTAAGGCCAAACAGATATCCGGTCCTTGAAGCCGGCGCAGGAAGGATGAAAAGATGAGCGGAATTCACGAATTCATCGCGAACGAAGTCAAGACCAACGATGTGGTGCTCTTCATGAAGGGTACGCCGCAGTTCCCACAGTGTGGGTTCTCCGGTCAGGTTGTTCAGATTCTCGATTACATCGGCGTCGACTACAAGGGCATCAATGTCCTTGCCGATGCGGACCTGCGCCAGGGCATCAAGGACTACTCAAGCTGGCCGACCATTCCCCAGCTTTACGTGAAAGGTGAGTTCGTCGGCGGTTGCGACATTGTCCGCGAGATGTTCCAGGCTGGCGAGCTTCAGTCGCACCTGCAGGAACAGGGAATTTCGGTCAAGGGTGCCGCTGCCTAAGTCAGGCCGCCAACTCCGATCTTGTCGGAAAAGGCGGGTGACCGCCTTTTTTGATTCCGGAAATATATCCGGATCATCTAATTTTCGTTGTTCTTTTCTAGGTGGAACGCACTCTCGTTCTGTCATGAAGCGGTCGCGATAACTCGGCATAAGCAGCTTGAAAGGGCGTTTGCCCGTCCCCACGCTCCGGCTTCGCCCGGCTGCCGTCGTCGAAAGTCCCTTTCGCTTCACATCGGATGCCGCTTGCACCGCTTTGCCGGACCAGGCCCGTCCCCTCAAACGACACTCGACATGCCGACCGGCATTTTGCCAGCCGACGTCGCCTCTTTCCGGAACAAACTCCGGTCTTGACCTATTTCGGTTGCGCCCGGCGCGCCGCAAGGATTTTGCCTATGACGAGCACGACAGACGAAGCGGCCGCACCCGGCCTCAGCAAATTTCAGTTCATCGCGCTGATGGCGATGTTGATGGCCGTCAATGCGATCTCGATCGACATCATGCTGCCGGGTCTGCAGCAGATCGGTGCGAGCCTCGGCGTGACCGACGAAAATCATCGGCAGTATGTCATCACCGCCTATCTCATCGGCATGGGTGTGGCGCAGCTGTTCTTCGGCCCGTTGTCGGATCGCTTCGGCCGCAAGGGACCGCTGCTTGCCGGCCTCGGCATCTATGGTCTCTGCGCGGTCGCAATCGCCATCGTGCCGACCTTCAGCGCCCTGCTGGCGCTCCGCTTCGTCCAGGGCATCGGCGCAGCTGCCACCCGCGTCATCACCGTGTCGATCGTTCGCGACGTCTATGGTGGTCGGCGCATGGCCGAAGTGATGTCGCTAATCATGATGGTGTTCATGATCGTGCCGGTCGTGGCACCGAGCATCGGGCAGCTGATCATGATCTTTGCCGAGTGGCACATGATCTTCGTCGTCATCGCGGTCTTTGCCTTTGCGATGGCCACGCTTGTCGTGTTCCGACTCCAGGAAACGCTGAACCCGGATCATCGCCGCGCGTTCACGCCTTCGGTCATCCTCAGCGGCTTCAAGATCGTTCTGACCAACCGCTTGTCGCTGTTCTATACGCTGGCGACATCCGTGATCCTTGGCGCGCTCTTCGGCTTCATCAATTCTGCGCAGCAGATTCTGGTCGGGGTCTACGGCCTGGGCCTCTGGTTCCCGGTCGTGTTCGCTGCATTTGCCGGCATGATGGCGGTAGCGTCCTTCACCAACTCGCAGCTCGTTCGGCGATTCGGCATGCGGGCACTGTCTCACGCCGCATTGCTCGGCTTTGCCTTTGCGAGTTTCCTCTGGATGTTGGCATCGCTCTACGGGCCGGTGCCCTTCCCGCTTTTCGTGGTGCTCTACGGCGCGGCGATGTTCCAGTTCGGGCTGATCGCGTCGAATTTCAACGCGATGGCGATGGAGCCGCTCGGCCACGTTGCCGGCACGGCCTCCTCGGTGCTCGGCTTTACGCAGACCATCGGCGGTGGCGTCATCGGCGCCTTCATCGGCCAGGCCTTCGACGGAACGGCCGCACCGCTTGCAATCGGCTATTTCACAGTGGCGGCGATCGGCATTGTCTTCGTTCTCATCGCCGAACGCGGAAAGCTGTTCAAGGCACACAATCCGGCGGGCTGATTTGAGCCCGCCAACAGATTCTCCTCCCAGATCTGCTCTTTACGGGTACGCACAATGACCACGATCACCACACAATCAGACCATGTCGACGGGGTTTCGGGCGCCGCGCGCCTGAACATGGGCCTCCTCGAATTCATCATCACCATCGCCGTCATGACAGCGAGCGTGGCGATCGCCATCGACAGCATGCTGCCGGCATTGCCGAGCATCGGCCAGTCGCTTAATGTCGCCAACTCAAACGACACACAGCTCGTCATCGGCGTCTTCTTCCTTGGCTTTGGCCTTTCGCAGATTTTCTTCGGTAGCCTGTCCGACACGTTCGGACGGCGCGCAGTGCTGCTCGGCGGCCTTGCCTTCTTCACCGTGTCGATGTTTGCAGCCGCCCTCACCCAGAGCTTCGAGATGTTGCTGGTGTTGCGCTTCGTCCAGGGTATTGGCGCGGCCGCCGTGCGCATCACCACCATGGCGATCGTGCGCGACTGCTTCGGCGGCCGCGAGATGGCGCGGGTGATGTCCTACGTCATGATCGTCTTCATGGTCGTTCCAATCGTCGCTCCGTCAATCGGTCAGTTGGTCATCCTCTATGCCAACTGGCATTGGATCTTCATCCTGATCGGCATCATCGGCGCGATCCTCTTCGTGTGGGCACTCGCCCGCATGAAGGAATCGCTGCCGAAGGAAGAGCGCCTGCCGCTGTCCGTCAAGTCGGTCGCATCCGGCTTCAAGACCGTGCTGACCAATCGCATCACCTGCGGCTACATGATCGGCATGACGATGTTCACCGCCGTCATCTGCGCCTACATCGTCACCGTTCAGCAGATCTTCGGCGAGGTCTATGGCCTCGGTGAATGGTTGCCGATCGCCTTTGCCGGTACTGCGGGCGGCATTGCCGTTGCCAACTTCGCCAACGGCTTCTTCGTGCGCAGCTTCGGCATGCGTCGCATCTCGCACGTGTCGATGATTCTGTTCACGCTGATTTCCGGCATCGGCTTTGCCATGGCGCTTTCGGGTACGCCGGCCTTCGTCGTCAGCTACCTGATGTTCTCGGTGCTGTTGATGTTCTTCGCGGTCATCGCCACCAACTTCACCGCGATCAGCCTGGAGCCGATGGGACACCTCGCCGGCACCGCGACGGCGATCACCGGCTTCGTCTCGACAACAGGCGGTGCGCTGATCGGCGGCGTCGTCGGCCAGCTGTTCAACGGCACGCTGCAACCGTTGCTCGGGGGCTTTGCGCTCTTCGGCGCCGTGACGATCGTGGCCACCCTTTGGGCTGAGAAGGGCAAGCTCTTCACCCATCCCGGCGACAAGGACGTCTCGCTCGACCATGGCGGCGGCCATATGTGACATCGGCCAAACCAACAAAAAGCCCGCCTGGAGCGATCCAGGCGGGCTTTCCTGTTTTCTGGGCAATAGCCTTAAACGGTGAAGACCTCGCGGCGCAGCGTTTCCCAGCTGTCCTTGTCGGTGGCGAGCAGCAGGCCGCCGTTGAGATGGGCAGGCAGATAAGGCGAACCGTCGAAACGCGCGGCATAGGCGCCCGCCTCCTGGGCGATCAGCGTGCCGGCCAGGTGATCCCAGGGCATCAGCTTCTGGTACATCAGGAAGTGGATGTAGCCGCCGGCAAGGATGCGGTATTCGTGTGCGGCGCAGCGGTAGCTCGTCGCGATCCGCACTTTGGCCATGTTGGCCATGACCTCGCGCCGCGCTTCCTGTTTGTAGAAGCCCGTCGACGCGCCGCCAACCATGGATTCGAGCGGAACGCCTGCGGTCACTGCCATGCGCTCCTGCGAACCGTCAGGACGGCACATCCAGGCGCCCGAGCCCTTTTCGGCGATCACCCAGTCGTTGCCCAGCGGATCGTAGATGATGCCGGCGACGGTCTCGCCCTTGGACACGACGCTCGCCATCACGCCGAAGAGCGGCAGGCCGGCTGCGAAGTTGAAGGTACCATCGATCGGATCGACGACGACGGCGAGATCGGCGTCCGCCAGCTTTTCGAGCAAGGCCGGGTCGGCCGCAACGGATTCTTCGCCGATGAACACTGCACCCGGCGCAATCTCGTCCATGCGCGCCTTGATCAGCCGCTCGGCCGCCTCGTCGCCTTCGGTGACGAGATCGATCGCTTCCGACTTCATCCGGACATCGCCCGCACCGAGATTGCGAAACCGCGGCAGGATTTCTTTGACCGCGGCCTCCTGCAAGAGATTGGCAAGGGCGGCGATGTCGACGGAATGGCTCATTCTTTGGGCTCCGGTGTGAGGGACTGGAAGTCGAATAGCTTGGGGTCGAGCAGATGCGACGGGTTCACATGGCCAAGCGCCCGCAGCATCGTGTCCTTGCGGCCGGGCATGCGTCGCTCGAGATCTGCGAGCATTACCTTCATCGCGTTGCGCTCGAGACCGTCCTGCGAGCCGCAGAGGTCACAGGGAATGATCGGGAACTCCATGGCTGCCGCGAACTTCGCCAAGTCGTCTTCGGCGGCATAGGCCAGCGGCCGCAGCAGCATCAGGTCGCCTTCATCATTCAGAAGCTTCGCCGGCATCGAGGCGAGCCTGCCGCCGTGGAAGAAGTTCATGAAGAAGGTTTCAAGAATGTCTTCGCGGTGGTGGCCGAGAACCAGAGCATCGCAGCCCTCCTCGCGCGCGATCCTATAGAGATTGCCGCGGCGCAGCCGCGAACAGAGCGAGCAATAGGTGGCGCCCGTCGGCACCTTTTCCTTCACGATCGAATAGGTGTCGCGATATTCGATGCGATGCTTGACGCCGATCGAGGCCAGGTATTCCGGCAGGATGTGCTTCGGAAAGTTGGGCTGCCCCTGGTCGAGGTTGCAGGCGACGAGCTCGACCGGCAGCAATCCGCGCCATTGCAGGTCCATCAACAATGCCAGAAGACTGTAGCTGTCCTTGCCGCCGGAGATCCCGACCAGCCAGCGCTTGGCGCCCTTCAGCATGCCGAAATCGTCGAGCGCCTGCCGCGTCTGGCGCAACAGCCGCTTGCGCAGCTTGTTGAAGGAGACTGACGACGGCATGCGTTCGAAGATCGGGTGCAGGCCGGTCTCGATGTCACCGTCTTCAACGGCATTGTCGATTGCGTCAGGCGAAAGGGCTGGCGAATGATCCATGGCAACGATCCTGGAATGGCGGGCGCAGGGAAAAGAGCGCGCGGCGCGTCACGGCCAGCACTTGCCCCGTTCCCACAGCAAGATCAAGGGAAAACGGCCCTTCGGCGGAAATCAGGAGCCAAACACCGACCAGCCGGTGCGTGCGGCCAACATCTCCAGTGCCAGCGATCCGAGCAGCGAATTACCGTTCACGTTCAGTCCCGGCGACCAGACGGCGACCGAGGCCTTGCCAGGCGCGACTGCAAGGATGCCACCGCCGACGCCACTCTTGCCGGGCAGGCCGACGCGATAGGCGAAATCGCCCGACCCGTCATAGTGGCCGCAGGTCAGCATCAGCGCATTGATGCGCCGCGCACGCTGGCGCGACACGACCGAATGACCGGTCAAGGGGTCGGTGCCGCCGGCCGCCAGGAACAGGCCGGCCTTGGCAAGCTGGCTGCACGTCATCGACAGCGCGCAGTGGTGGAAATAGACGCCGAGCACATGCTCGACCGGATGATCGAGCCGCCCGAAGGAACGCATGAAGTTGGCAAGCGCGAAGTTACGGAAGCCGGTTGCTGTCTCGGAACGGGCGACCTCGTGGTCGATGACGATCGCATCGTCATCAGCGAGATAGCGAACGAACTGGACGATCTCGCCGATCAGTTCGCGTGGCGTATGGCCGGCAAGGATCAGGTCGCTGATGGTAATGGCGCCGGCATTGATGAAGGGGTTGCGTGGCTTTCCGCCTTCCTGCTCGAGCTGGACGATCGAGTTGAAGGCAGAGCCCGAGGGTTCGCGACCGACGCGATGCCAGATGTTCTCGCCGTGTTTGCCGAGCGCCAGTGTCAGCGTGAACACCTTGGAGACGCTCTGTATCGAGAACGGCACCTCGGCGTCGCCGACCCGGTGGACCTGACCGTCGGTGGTGACGATCGCCATGCCGAAGTGCTTGGGGTCAACGCGCGCGAGCTGCGGGATGTAATCCGCGACCTTGCCCTCGCCGAGTCGTGGCGTCAGCTCGCGGTGGATATCCTCGATGATCGCCTGCAGATCCTGCGGCGTCTTCTGCTCCGGCATGCGATTTCCCCTTCCGCCGCGCAAGTCAGCGCCTTGTCCGTGACAAAGGCGATGTGCGACAGATCAAACGGCCACGTATCTGAAGAGACAAAAAAACCGCCCGTTTCCGGGCGGTTTCGATCGTTCACAAGGCCTGGGCCTCGGATTAACGCGAGTAGAATTCGACGACGAGGTGCGGTTCCATGACGACGGCGTAAGGCACGTCGGAGAGAACCGGAACGCGGACGAAGGTCGCAACCATCTTGTTGTGGTCGACTTCGATGTAGTCCGGAACGTCGCGCTCAGCGAGCTGAACCGATTCGAGAACGGTCACGAGCTGCTTGGACTTTTCCTTGACTTCGATGACGTCGCCCGGCTTGCAACGGTAGGAACCGATGTTGACGCGAACGCCGTTAACCTTGACGTGGCCATGGTTGACGAACTGGCGCGCTGCGAAAACAGTCGGAACGAACTTTGCGCGGTAGACGATCGCGTCGAGACGCGACTCGAGCAGACCGATCAGGTTCTCCGGGGTGTCACCCTTGCGGCGGTCAGCTTCGGCGAAGATCGCACGGAACTGCTTTTCGCGGATGTCGCCGTAGTAGCCCTTCAGCTTCTGCTTGGCGCGCAGCTGCACACCGAAGTCCGAAAGCTTGGACTTGCGGCGCTGGCCGTGCTGGCCCGGGCCGTATTCGCGGCGGTTAACCGGCGACTTCGGACGGCCCCAGATGTTTTCGCCCATACGGCGGTCAATTTTGTACTTGGACGATTCGCGCTTGCTCATCGCATTTCCTTTCAGTCTGTTACACCGGTCTGTTGCCAGGCCGGATCAAGGAAACACGCCCTCCTCTGAACCCATTTTGAGAGTTCTGACAGGATTCTCACGATCACGATGCCGGAGAAACCACGGGACATGTCAAATGAAACACCGGACATTTCTGCCCGGCGTTGGGGCGGCTTTAGTGCCTCCAGTCGGCATTGTCAAACGAAATCACCGTATTCGGCACCAATTCAGCCGGGGTTGCCGGCCTCGCGGTTTTCCAGGGAAACAAGCAGCGTCTTCAGCAGTGCCGCCAGCGCTGCGCGTTCCTCAGGCTTCAGGCCTTCGAGATAGCGCGCCTCGCTCGCCATGTCTGCCCGAAACGCGGCTTCGGCAAGCGCTACGCCCTTTTCCGTCAACCCAACCACGCTGCTGCGGCCATCCGATGCCGAACGCTCGCGCAGGATCAACCCCGCCTTCTGAAGGCGATCGAGCCGATGTGTCAGTCCGCCCGACGAAATCATCAGCAATGTATAGAGGTCGGTCGGTGTGAGGCGATACGGAGGGCCGGAGCGCCTGAGCGTCGAGATCACGTCGAATTCGCCGCGGTCGAGACCGAAGGAGGCAAACGTCTCCTCGATCGACGGACGCACCAGGTTCGAAAGTCGGTAGGCGCGCCCGAGGATGGTCATTGGTTCTGTATCGAGATCCGGCAATTCGCGATCCCATTGCGCCCGCAACCGGTCGACGTGGTCCCTCGCCTCCTGCTCATTCTGCATTATCAACTCGCGGCCTCCAGCAATATATCTTGACGAGAAGATATTTTGAGATAATATCTTCTCGTCAAGATAACTCATTCAAGCCAGCAAACCAACCCGATGGAGGTGAGTATGTTTCATGTCATTCCGCGCGCAGAGCAGAAACAGAGCCCTAACCGGACGATCCTCTTTGAAGGCGGGAAGTACGGCACGCCGGTTTCACTCTTCCTGATGGATGCGGAGCCTGGCCAAGGACCGGCGCTACACGTTCACCCCTATCCGGAGACCTGGCTCATTCACTCCGGCGAGGCGGAGTTCACGGTCGGCGAGCAGACGCTCATCGGCAAGGCTGGCGACATCATTGTCGTCGATCCCGGCACGCCGCATCGTTTCGTCAACAGTGGCAACACCCGGTTGGAGATGACCTGCATCCATGCGTCCGACCATGTGATTCAGGAGTGGCTTTGACGCTTCGCACACGACAGGCGATGTCGTGAATCCTTGCTGTCTCCTCAATGAGCAACCGGCACTGAAGCCTCGAACGGAAGCCGCGGCTATTCAGCCGCAGCGGCAGACGGATCCATGGCATCCGGCCCGTTGGCGTCGCCCGGAGCGGTTTCGCGGCCGAGGTCGGGAAAAGCCACGATTCGTTTGCCCGTGAAGTCGGCATGAACGACGATAAGCCCATTCTCCTCGAAATAGCCTAGAAGCCGCCGGGCGCGACGGGCGGAATGGGTGCCGTAGGCGCGTGCGATCATCGCGTCCGACGGGCACGCCAGGCCGCGCACGGCGGCCTGCGCCATCATCAGGAACACGCCCTGCAGATCTTCTGTGACGCGATCGGCGAGCCTGAGGGCCGACGCCCAGGCGTCTGTCGCTGCCGTAGCGGCATCGACGCCCGAGCGGGCGATTGCCATCTTCCGCCGGAAGGCGCTGAGTGACAGCGCTGCACCCGGCACGCGCCGGATTCGGCAGCGCACAAGAAAGTCCTGGAACAGTTCGGCATCTGGCCGGAACGCGGCTTCGGGATTGGCGAGAATCTCGGCAAGCAGGCTGTCCAGGAGCGCGCCGCGCTCCTCCGATGACATTTCCGGCTGGGTGGGTTTTACCTCGATCGGCACCATCGGCTCAGGGCGCGGGCGCGACAGCTCGGCGAGAATGTCGGTGGCCGGGCGCGGCGGTGGCGCGGCGCGGCGCACGAGCGGCCGGGTCAACTCGTCGGCATCGGGCGTGAAGATCAGGTCTTCCACATCCTGCGGTGCTTCCGGCAGCGGCATCAGTTTGGGGCTCGTCGAGCGCGCCGAGGTTTCAACGGCGCCGATCGTCACCTTCAGCGGACGGCGCGACAGCGCCGGGCCAAGGGCGACGAAGGAGCCGCGCTTCAGGTCGCGAAACATTTCCGCGGTGCGGCGGTCCATGCCGAGCAGGTCGGCGGCGCGCAGCATGTCGATATCGAGAAAGGTACGACCCATCAGGAAGTTGGAGGCTTCGGCGGCAACGTTCTTGGCAAGCTTTGCCAGGCGCTGGGTGGCGATCACGCCGGCAAGCCCACGCTTACGTCCACGGCACATGAGATTGGTCATGGCGCCGAGCGAAATCTTGCGGACTTCTTCGGTGACGTCGCCGGCGACCGCGGGCGCAAACATCTGCGCCTCGTCGACGACCACAAGCACCGGATACCAGTATTCCCGGTCCGCATCGAACATGGCGTTGAGGAACACGCCGGCGCTGCGCATCTGCTGGTCGATATCGAGCCCTTCGAGCGACAGCACGCAGGAAACGCGATGCTGGCGGATGCGCGTGGCGATGCCGATCAGTTCGGCGTCGGTGCGTTCGCCCTCGACCACCACATGGCCAAACTTGTCGGCAAGCGTGACGAAATCGCCTTCGGGATCGATGATGCATTGCTGCACCCACGGGGCGGATTGCTCTAGGAGACGGCGCAAAAGGTGCGACTTTCCGGAGCCGGAATTGCCCTGCACCAAAAGACGGGTCGCCAGAAGCTCCTCGATATCGAGAGAAGCCGAAGTCCCTTCGGACGTCGCTCCCATGTCGATGCCGACTTTCATCTGTACCTCATCCTGCCTTTAGGGCGTTCGTCGTTTGGGCAGAGCAGCAGAACGGCCCTACCTCTGTTTTACGCATTTCCTGACGGAAAACCGTTTCGCATTTTCCCGGACATGCTCTGGCTGATGTCGGGCGCGCGCCCGCAAGCCCTGAGGTCTAGCACTCTTCCCCGCAGTTTTCCCGGTTCAAAGCGCGAAACCCACAGATAAGAAGACCCTGTCACCTCACAGTCAGGCCGAAGCCCTGCATCAGCCGGCGTGTCGAAAAATCAGGGTTTCCCGAGGTGAAGATTGCCGGGTCCTCGCCGTTAAGCGGCTGGAAGCCGCTGGGTAGCGGCACCAGTGAGCGCGCGCGCCTCGCAATCGCCTCCGCCGGATCCAGCCAGTCGACCGGCCATGGTGCGAGCTTGCGGAACAGGTTGGCCATGAACGGATAATGCGTGCAGGCGAGAACGACGATATCGGTCTTGCGGCCGTCCATCTCGATGAAGCACGGCGCGATTTCGGCGAGCACCTCGGCGTCGTCGAGCTTCTCGCCGCGAATATAGGCCTCGGCCATCCTGGCGAGGTTTTCCGAGCCGACCAGGCGGACATGACACTGGCTGGCGAAGGACTGGATCAGGTCACGCGTGTAGGCGCGCTTGACTGTGCCCGGCGTCGCCAGGACGGAAACGAGCCCGGAGCGCGTGCGCTCGGCCGCCGGCTTGATCGCGGGCACGGTGCCAACGAAGGTCATGCCTGGAAAGGCGGCGCGCAAATCGGCGCCGACAAGGGTGAAGGCGGTATTGCAGGCAATCACGCAGATTTCTGGATCATGTTCGGCCAAAAGTCGGCAAAACAGCGCGATGACATGCGCGCGCAGAGCCTCCTCTTCCCACCCCCCATAGGGGAAACCGGCATCGTCGGCGATGTAGATGAAATGCCGCTCCGGCATCAGCACCCTCGCCTCGCGCAGGACCGTGAGCCCGCCGATGCCGCTGTCGAAGACGAGGATTGGTTTCAGGTCAGTCGCTGTCACCGCTGTCTGATACTTTCTTGTTGGTCTCGGCCCTGCTGCTATCGGCAGGAGCGCCGGAACCCCGGGGATGTTCGCGCGAAAACCGATCGAGCGACGAGATCACGCCGCGCAGAACCCGGATTTCAGTTTCGGTAAAGGATGGCCTGGTCAGAACGGTCCGCAGATTTTCGACCAATTTCGGCTTTTTGTCGGCGGAGCGAAAATAGTTGCGCGCTTCCAGCGCATCTTCCAGATGATCGAACAGGCCCTGCAGATCGTCCTTCTTCGCAGGACGCTGCTCCAGCGCCTGAAAAGAGGTCTGGTCTTCACTCTCCATGCCGGTCTTCAGCCACTCGTAGGACATCAGCAGCACGGCCTGCGCGAGGTTGAGCGAGGCGAAAGCCGGGTTGACCGGGAAGGTCACGATCTCGTCGGCAAGCGCCACTTCCTCGTTGGTGAGCCCTGTGCGCTCGCGGCCGAAGATGATGCCGGTCGCCTCGCCGGCTGTGAAGCGCTGCCTCAGAGTGCGCGCCGCAACGATCGGCGAGCGCACCGGCTTGTAGCCGTAACGGTCACGCGCCGTCGTCGCATAGACGAAGTTGAGGTCGGCGATCGCCTCTTCCAGCGTGTCGTAGAGCTTGGCGCCCTCGATGACGTGGTCGGCGCGGCTGGCGGCAGATTGCGCCTTCTCGTTCGGCCAGCCGTCGCGCGGGTTGACGAGGCGCAGTTCCGACAGGCCGAAATTGGCCATGGCGCGGGCGACCATACCGATGTTCTCGCCAAGCTGCGGATAGGCGAGAATGATCGCCGGTCCTTCGGTCAGGAGTTCACGTTCGCTGTTGGTGCCTGCCATGTCTTTCGCCTTCGCCTTCTGTTCGGCGCTTCCCTCGCACAAAAGCCCGGAAAATTAAAGTCCAGGCAGCTGTGTAGGTCAGGCCGCCGCTGGATGCAGGCGGTTGAGCGAGATGCCGATCATCTCCAGCCCCAGTTCCGCATCGTCTTTCGATATCGGCAGATGTCGGCTGACGGGACCGGCGACGCGTCCGGAATCGTAGAAATAGCCCGCTCCTCTTTCCTCGATCGAACGCACAAGCGCGAGATTCTCATCGATGTCGCGCAGGAAGGTCGAACCCTCAGGCTCAGCTTCGTCCCCGACGCGACGGGCAAACACCCGCGCCCAATAGGTGCACCCCATGAAGATCGCCAGTGTCTGCCTGATATGACCGGGGCGTGTGACGAGCTGCCAGGAAACGCCAAGGGGCTTCGCTGCTGCGGCAAGGTCACGGTAGGCCCGGTCGAGTGCTTGTGACCGGGCAATCAGCGCCATGCCCGAGCCACCGTTCTTTGCTGCTTGCAGGAGCCCCGTCAGTTCGTCGCACCAGGTCTTGATGGCAAGATCGAGTGAGGTTCGTGTGCGTGTCGGGAAGACCACGAAGGCGACGGCAGCACCGGCGATGGAGCCGATCAGCGTCTCCTCCAGCCGCAATTGCAACAGTTCCGGGGTCAGCACGCCCATGAGGCTATACAGCAGCGACAATACGATAGAGACGAAGAACGTCATCGACGCATAGGAAACGGCAAGGAAATAGAAAGCAAGGAAGATGCAGAGGGCACTCAGCGGCAGCACCAGATAGATGTTACCGGCAACCAGCGTGCCGGCAATGATGCCGACGACAATACCGAATAGCGTACCGGCCGAACGCTGCAACGCCTTCACCGCCGTGTCCCCACGCGAGCGCGTGTTGGTGAAGACGAGAAAGGCTGCCAGCACCGCCCAGAACCAACGATCGCGTGACAGCATCAGCCCGAAGACCATGGCAATGCCGGCTGCGAGCGTGATCTGGATGGCTGCCTTGAGCGCCGGATTGGATATGGCAAGCTTTGGACGGGCTGACACGGGAGCCGTCACCGCTTCGATCGGATCATCGAGATCGCGCGCGTCGAGCTTTTCCAGGCTCTGGGCGAGCCGTTGCCGAACATTGCGCAGCCATGAGAGTGCCTTGACGGTTTCGACAAGGCGGTCGTTCGTGCGATCGATGAGTGCCGTCTCCGCTTCGATCTCCGCGGCGTTACGCGTCAGCATTGCTTCGACCAGGGCGACCGGAGGCTTCATCTGCAGGCTCAGGACAATGACGCTTTCTGCTGCCAGATGCAGGTCGAAAAGGTTGATCACCACATCCGAAGTGGCGAGACCCGGCTCGGGTTCCGGGCGCCGGTTTTCTGTCGGAATGAAACTTTCCGCCATCAGCACCGCCTCCTTGAGGCGCTCTTCCCTCCGGTGCAGCCGGGTGCGATCTGTTTCCAGCAGCATCGGCTTGCACGCGACGTCGACCAGTTCCTCCAGCATCTGGTCGACGCGCTGCTGGACACTGGCAGTGGCGCGCATGAGATCGCGGTAGCGGTTGTCGGGCAGAAGAACGGTGCGGACAAAGTGAGCGACCGTCGCCGAAACTGTCGCACCGAAGAACAGCGCAGGCAACTGGTCGATCGTCGGGCGGAGATAGGCGCCAATGAAATAGGACATGAAGGCGAACATGCCGACGGCAAACCATCGAGGTCCGAACGACCTGCCATAGACCGCCAGGAAGATGATCAGAAGGAAGACGACATCCGAGACATAGCGGTGGCTCTCAAGAACCGATGCGAGTGCCACCATCGAGACACCCACGAGGACGGCGATCACGCGGGTCACCAGCTGTTCGCCGTGGGTGCGATCGCGCACCGCAAGCCCACCTTCGATCGACAGCGAAACAGCCAGGCCGTAGGCGGCCGCCGGCAGCGGCGCTACAAGATAATGAAATGCCATCAGTAGCAAGACCGAAGAAACGATCGTTGCGGTGATGCGCGTTGCCTGCCGTAGCCGGGAAAAGGCGGGATCGTTGGCGAGAAGCCAGTCGCGCACGCGGGAGCGAATTTCCATCGGATGCCTTTGCCTGCCGCTGCGGCCTTCGAGCGCCGCCGCCTTACTGATCTTTTCTGATTAACGCCGCCTCCAATCTTTTCAAGGCTTGCGGCGGATTAAAACCCCTCGAAAATGCCCTCCGTCGGCCTGTCCTCAGGCCGATCTGATCTCCACCCAAAGTTTCAGCCAAGCATGCTTTGCCTTGCCGTTTCACAATGCTATAGGGCACTGGATTTTTCTAAAGAGGAAGGGACATCGCTCCCGTTGTCCCGCTAAGCTACGAGGCATTTTCATGGCAAAGATCAAGGTCGCCAATCCGGTCGTCGAACTCGACGGCGACGAGATGACCCGCATCATCTGGCAGTTCATCAAGGACAAGCTGATCCATCCCTACCTCGACATCGACCTCGAGTATTATGACCTCGGCATGGAAAACCGCGATGCCACCGACGACCAGGTGACGATCGATGCCGCCAACGCCATCAAGAAGCACGGCGTCGGCGTCAAGTGCGCCACGATCACCCCGGACGAGGCTCGCGTCGAAGAATTCAAGCTCAAGAAGATGTGGAAGTCGCCGAACGGCACCATCCGCAACATCCTCGGCGGCGTCATCTTCCGCGAGCCGATCATCTGCAAGAACGTTCCGCGCCTGGTTCCGGGCTGGACCAAGCCGATCATCGTCGGCCGTCACGCCTTCGGCGACCAGTACCGCGCCACCGACTTCAAGTTCCCGGGCAAGGGCAAGCTGACGATGAAGTTCGTCGGCGAAGACGGCAAGGAAATCGAATACGACGTCTTCGACGCGCCGTCGGCCGGTGTTGCCATGGGCATGTACAACCTCGACGATTCGATCACCGAATTCGCCCGCGCTTCGCTCAACTACGGCATACAGCGCAAGGTTCCGGTCTACCTGTCGACCAAGAACACCATTCTCAAGGTCTATGACGGTCGCTTCAAGGATATCTTCCAGAAGGTGTTCGACGAAGAATTCGCCGACAAGTTCAAGGAACTGAAGATCTGGTACGAACACCGCCTGATCGACGACATGGTCGCCTCCGCGCTGAAGTGGTCCGGCGGCTACGTCTGGGCGTGCAAGAACTACGACGGCGACGTCCAGTCCGACATCGTGGCGCAGGGCTTCGGCTCGCTCGGCCTGATGACCTCGGTCCTGATGACGCCGGATGGCCAGACGGTCGAAGCGGAAGCCGCACACGGCACCGTGACCCGCCACTACCGCCAGCACCAGAAGGGCGAGGAAACCTCGACCAACTCGATCGCCTCGATCTTCGCCTGGACCCGTGGCCTTGCCCACCGTGCCAAGCTCGACGGCAATGCCGAACTCGCGCGCTTCTCCGAAACGCTCGAAAAGGTCTGCGTCGACACGGTCGAATCGGGCTTCATGACCAAGGACCTGGCGCTGCTCATCGGCCCGGATCAGCCGTGGCTCTCGACCACCGGTTTCCTCGACAAGATCGACGAGAACCTGCGTAAGGCAATGGCTGCTTGATCGGCACCTGCCAGAGAATGAAATACGAAACCCGGCCTGGCGCCGGGTTTCTTTTTGCGACCGCATTTGTGGGGCCGGAATGGGTAGCCTCAGTCATGCTCGGGTTTGACCCGAGCATCCATGCCGCCGCCTGACGAAGACCGGGAGCATGGCAGCGGTCATTTCAGCGGCAGGTAGATCTCGCTCAAAAGCTCGGTCGGCGGTACTTCGCGCGGGTTGTTGAGATATTTCTCGAACATGAGACTGTCGCGCACCTCTCGGCCGGACTGCGGCAGCCACGTGCCGTAGAGCCATTGGTAGGCCAGAGGCATGTCCGCATAAGGCCCCTTGTGACGCAGGACGGCGTAACGCCCGCCGTCGAGCGTCTGCGGTGTCAGCGGTGCCTCGGCAGGCAAATCCCCCTTTGCAGACACGCAGGCAAAGGACCGCAGCTTGTCTGTCGGCACCAGTTCCGGATCGTCCAGGTAGATGCCGATCATCTCCATGTCGGGCCTGAAGAGGTTGCGCGAAAACAGCGTGCCGTAGAGGGTCTCGAACGCCTTGCCGATGCCCATGTAGGACCCGGTGTGGGCGACGCCGACGACGCCAAAACTGTCGATTTCCTTGAGAGTGACTTCATACATGTCCGCAATTCCTTCCGATGAAGCGGTTTCGAAGGTTTTGTGGCTGCCCTCCCTCCGGTATCGCGCCGGCGGCAGTCCGTAGACTGCCTTGAAGGTGCGATTGAAGGATTGAATATTGGGGTAGCCAGAGCGCTGCGCGATCGCTTCGACAGGAAGATCGGTTTGTACGAGATCGGCGGCGGCCTTCTGCAGCCGTAGCCGCTTGACCGTTGCCGCCAGTGTCTCGCCGTGAACGGCCCGGTAGATCCGGTGCCAGTGGTGCGGCGACAGGCAGGCGATCTCAGCGAGCCGATCTAGATCGAGCTCCTCATTGAGATGGCCGTAAATATAGTCGCTCACCCTGTGCAGACGTCTTTCATAGGTCGCCCAGCTTGCCTGCTCGTCCATGCCGAACCTTTCGCGTTTTGCTCACGGATCGGTAGACCATAGCCGAGTTTGACAAATCCTGCGGAGTTTTGCGGCGAGCGAATGCCGTTGGACCGACGGCCAGTCGCCGCCACAAAAAAGGCGCCCGAACCGGACGCCTTTTTCAAATTCCTGTGTGTGCGCCTGGTCTTAGCCGGCCAGCGCCACAGCAACAGCCTCGATCGCTTCGGCTGCCTTCTCGCCGTCAGGGCCGCCAGCCTGCGCCATATCGGCGCGACCGCCGCCGCCCTTGCCGCCGAGAGCGGCGGAGGCGACACGCACCAGATCGACGGCGCTGACCTTGGAGATCAGGTCGTCGGTCACAGCCACGACGGCACTTGCCTTTCCGTCACCGGAAACGCCGACAAAGGCGACGACGCCGGAGCCGAGGCTCTTCTTGCCATCGTCCGCCAGGCTCTTCAGATCCTTCGGCTCGACACCGGAAACGACCTTGCCGAGGAAGCGCATGCCGGCAATGTCGCGCGCGGCATCGCTCGATCCCGCCTGGCCACCGCCACCGAGCGCCAGCTTCTTCTTGGCTTCGGTCAGTTCGCGCTCCAGCTTGCGGCGCTCGTCGAGAAGTGCCTCGACGCGGCCGAGCACGTCGCCCGGCTGGACCTTCAGCGTGTTGGCAAGCGTCTTTACCCGCTCGTCCTGCTCGCTGAGATAGGCGCGGGCCGCTTCGCCCGTCAGCGCCTCGACGCGGCGCACGCCGGCGCCGACGGCACTTTCGGACACGACGCGCACCAGACCGATGTCGCCGGTCGCTGAAACATGGGTACCGCCGCAGAGTTCAACGGAATAGGGACGGTTGGCCTTGGAGCCGTGGATGCCCTGCCCCATGGACACGACACGCACTTCGTCGCCGTACTTTTCGCCGAACAGCGCCATTGCGCCTTCGGCAATCGCATCGTCGACGCTCATTAGGCGGGTGGTGACCGGCGTGTTCTGGACGATGATCTCGTTTGCCATCTCCTCGACGATCTTCAGTTCCTCGGCCGACATCGGCTTCGGGTGCGATACGTCGAAGCGCAGGCGTTCAGGCGCGACCAGCGAGCCCTTCTGTGCCACATGGGTGCCGAGCACTTCGCGCAGCGCTTCGTGCAAGAGATGGGTCGCCGAATGGTTGGCGCGCAGGCGCGAGCGGCGGGCGTGGTCGACTTCGAGCTGAGCCGCATCACCTGTCTTGATCGTGCCTTCGGCAACGGTGCCGAAGTGGACGAACAATCCCTCGCCGCGCTTCTGCGTGTCGGTCACCGCCACCTTGCCGCCGTCGGTGGTGATCGTACCGGTGTCGCCCATCTGGCCACCCGATTCGCCGTAGAACGGCGTCTGGTTGAGGACGATCTGGACGGTTTCCCCCTTGGCAGCCAACGGAGCGACAGCGCCATCGCGCACGATCGCCTGGATCACGCCTTCGGCGACTTCCGTGTCATAGCCAAGGAACTCGGTCGAACCATGCTTCTCGCGCAGCTCGAACCAGATGGTTTCCGTTGCCGCCTCGCCAGATCCTGACCAGCTCGCCCGTGCCTCGGCCTTCTGGCGCTGCATGGCCGTCGTGAAAGCGTCGGTATCGACGGAAATGCCCTTGGCGCGAAGGGCGTCCTGGGTCAGGTCGAGCGGGAAGCCGTAGGTGTCGTAGAGCTTGAAGGCGGTTTCGCCGTTGAACTGGTCGCCTTCGGAAAGGTCGGCAGAGGCTTCGGAGAGCAGGTTCAGGCCGCGCTCCAGCGTCTTGCGGAAGCGGGTTTCCTCGAGCTTCAGCGTCTCGGAGATCAACGCTTCGGCGCGCATCAGTTCCGGATAGGCACGGCCCATCTGGCCGACGAGCGCCGGCAGCAGCTTCCACATCAGGGGATCGCGGGCGCCGAGCAGCTGAGCGTGGCGCATGGCGCGGCGCATGATACGGCGAAGGACATAGCCGCGGCCTTCGTTTGACGGCAGCACGCCGTCTGCAATCAGGAAGGCGGACGAGCGCAGATGGTCGGCAATGACGCGGTGGCTGGCGCGCTGGTCGCCTTCGGCCTTGACGCCGGTTGCTTCTTCGGACGCTGCGATCAGCGCGCGGAAAAGGTCGATGTCATAGTTGTCGTGCTGGCCCTGAAGCACGGCCGCCAGGCGCTCGAGGCCCATGCCGGTATCGATCGACGGACGCGGCAGGTTGACCCGCTCTTCCTTGGTGATCTGCTCGTATTGCATGAAGACGAGGTTCCAGATCTCGATGAAGCGGTCGCCGTCCTCATCGGCAGAGCCCGGAGGTCCGCCCCAGATATGGTCGCCATGATCGTAGAAGATTTCCGAGCACGGACCGCACGGGCCGGTATCGCCCATGGCCCAGAAATTGTCGCTGGTCGGAATACGGATGATGCGGTCGTCGGTGAGGCCGGCGATCTTTTTCCAAAGACCGAACGCTTCGTCGTCGGTGTGATAGACCGTGACCAGCAGGCGCTTGGCGTCGAGGCCATACTCCTTGGTGATCAGGTTCCAGGCAAGCTCGATGGCGTTCTCCTTGAAGTAATCGCCAAAGGAGAAGTTGCCGAGCATCTCGAAGAAGGTGTGGTGGCGCGCGGTGTAGCCGACATTGTCGAGGTCGTTGTGCTTGCCGCCGGCGCGTACGCATTTCTGCGCTGTCACGGCCGTCGAATAGGGACGCTGCTCGAGGCCGGTGAAGACATTCTTGAACTGCACCATGCCGGCATTGGTGAACATCAGTGTCGGGTCGTTGCGCGGAACCAATGGGCTCGACGACACCACCTCGTGACCATTCCTGCGGAAATAGTCGAGAAACGTCGACCGGATTTCATTCACGCCGCTCATCTTGCGTCCTATCTGTGCACCAATTCAGGCCCAAGCCCCGGCATTTGCCGCGCCACTCGCCGTTGTCCTTCAACCCCGCAGCCGTCGTCGACGGCTACGCCCTCCAACGCCCTCGGTCGCCGGAACCACAGGCTTTTATCGTTCGTGTCTCATGCTGTCCAGACGGCAGCAAAAAACCGGTCGCCAATGAAGACGACCGGTTTTTGAAAGCTTGAAGCTGGCTTGATATTTACGCTTCGGCAGCGTCGTCGCCGTCATCCGGTTCCGGACCGCCATTCTCCAGGAACCGATCGGCGATCAGGCCGGCGTTCTGGCGCAGAGCCGTCTCGATCTCGCGCGACAGATCCGGATTGTCCCTGAGGAACGACTTTGCGTTCTCGCGGCCCTGCCCGAGACGCTGGCTGTTATAGGAGAACCAGGCGCCGGACTTCTCGACGATGCCGGCCTTGACCCCGAGGTCGACGAGTTCGCCGGTCTTGGAGACGCCTTCGCCATACATGATGTCGAATTCGACCTGCTTGAAGGGAGGCGCCATCTTGTTCTTGACGACCTTGACGCGCGTCTGGTTGCCGACCACCTCTTCGCGTTCCTTGACGGAGCCGATGCGGCGGATGTCGAGGCGGACCGAGGCGTAGAACTTCAGTGCGTTACCGCCGGTCGTCGTTTCCGGCGAACCGAACATGACGCCGATCTTCATGCGGATCTGGTTGATGAAGACCACCATGCAGTTCGACTTCGAGATCGAAGCGGTCAGCTTGCGCAGCGCCTGGCTCATCAGGCGCGCCTGCATGCCCGGCAGGCTGTCACCCATTTCGCCTTCGATTTCGGCGCGTGGCACGAGCGCTGCGACGGAGTCGATGACGAGAACGTCGATCGCCCCGGAACGCACCAGCGTGTCGGTGATTTCGAGTGCTTGCTCGCCGGTATCCGGCTGCGAGATCAGGAGGTTTTCAAGGTCGACACCCAGCTTGCGCGCATAAACCGGGTCGAGTGCATGTTCGGCGTCGACGAAGGCGCAGATGCCGCCCTTCTTCTGTGCTTCGGCGATCGTCTGCAGTGCGAGCGTCGTCTTGCCCGAGCTTTCCGGGCCATAGATTTCGATGATGCGGCCCTTCGGCAGGCCGCCGATGCCGAGCGCGATGTCCAGGCTGAGAGAGCCGGTCGAAACCGTCTCGATCTCGATGATGCTGTCCTTCCCACCGAGCTTCATGATCGATCCCTTGCCGAACGACCGTTCGATCTGGGAAAGTGCCGCTTCAAGTGCCTTGCTTTTATCCACCGATTTGTCCTCTACGAGCCGCAAAGAGTTTTGTGCCATTTGGTCCACCTTTAGGTTATTGAAGCTACCGAGGCAATGAAGCCGCCGCACGACTTTTTGTACATGTTTTGTTCCAGTTTTGCAAGAGAGGAACAAACCATTGTAAAATACGAATTATTCGGATTGCGTTCGATTCATGTTCACGCTTAGCGGCGTAAGTTTTTCCGCAGCGCCTGGTGCGCGTTGAGACAATGGACGTTCCCGACCCGATTCGGCTTTGAGACAGCAGAGGAACAATCATGACGGAAGGCGAAATTGCCGTTTTCGGCGGCGCCCATATCGACCGGCGCGGCCGTATCACCGGCACGACCGCGCCAGGTTCGAGCAATCCGGGCACCTGGTTCGAGGAGGCCGGCGGTGGTGGCTTCAACGCCGCACGCAATCTGGCGCGTCTGGGGCATAGCGTCCGGATGATCAGCACGCGCGGCGGTGACGCTGCCGGAGAGATGGTCACGGCAGCCGCAGCGGTGGCCGGCGTCATCGATAATCCCCTCACCTTCCTCGACCGCCAGACGCCGAGCTACACGGCAATCATCGAGAACGACGGCAATCTGGTAATCGCGCTTGCCGACATGGATCTCTACCGGATGTTCTCGCCGCGCCAGTTGCAGCGACGCGCCTTGCGCGATGCTATTGCCGAAAGCCGGATCGTGCTGACCGATGCCAATCTGCCGGAAGAGACCATTGCCGCTCTCGTCGAGGCAGCGTCCACCAACGGACGTATCGTAGCCGGCATCGCCGTTTCGCCGGCAAAGGTGATCCGGTTTCAGCCGAGCCTCGCCGGGCTCAGCTTTCTTTTCATGAATGAAGCCGAGGCCCGTGCGCTTACCGGCAAGGATTCCGACGATGCCGAGGGTTGGCCGCCGCTGTTGCGCGCCGCCGGTCTCAATGGCGGCATTGTCACGCGTGGCGGAAGAGCTGTCGTCGCCTTCGATAGCGAAACTGTCTGCGTCGCGACGCCGCCGGCTCTGCCGAAACTTGCCGATGTTACCGGCGCCGGCGATGCCATGGCATCCGGTTTTCTGGCTGCCCAGCTTGCGGATCGTGATCTCGCCGAATGCCTCAGGTACGGCATGGCAGCCGCCGGCATTACACTGCGCTCCCCCTTGGCCGCCTCGGAACAAATGTCGCAGGCCAATCTCGAACAGGCGCTCGCCCTTGTGCCGGCACCTCAAATGCTGGCATGAACACCGCCAGCCGAACTCCCAAGGAAAAACCATGACCAAACCTGCTTCCCCCTTCCTGCCGATGGAATATTCCGACGAGGTTGCAGCCGCCAAGGCGCGTGGCGCGCCGATCGTGGCGCTGGAATCGACCATCATCACCCATGGCATGCCGTACCCGGGCAACCTGAACATGGCCCGCAGCGTCGAAGCAATCATTCGCGACCAGGGTGCGGTTCCGGCGACGATCGCCGTCATTCACGGCGTGCTCCATATCGGCCTTGATGATGCCAAGCTTGAAGAGCTGGCGAAGACGGAAGGCGCGATGAAGGTCTCGCGGGCCGATCTGGCCTTTGCGATTGCCGAGCGCCGCACCGGCGCGACCACCGTTGCCGCCACCATGATCGCCGCTGCCCGCGCCGGCATCCGCGTCTTTGCGACCGGCGGCATTGGCGGCGTGCACCGGGGTGCCGAGCTGACCTTCGACATCTCCGCCGACCTCGAAGAACTGGCCCGCACGGCCGTCATCGTCGTTTGCGCCGGCGCCAAGGCCATTCTCGACATTCCAAAGACGCTCGAAGTGCTCGAAACCCGCGGCGTGCCTGTCGTTACCTATGACAGCGACGTCTTCCCGGCCTTCTGGTCGCGCGATTCCGGCCTCAAGAGCCCGCTGATGCTCAACAGCCCGGCGGCAATCGCCAACTTCCAGAGCATGCGCGAGCAACTCGGTGTCGATGGCGGCATGCTGATTGCCAACCCGGTTCCCGCCGAAAGCGAAATCCCGCGCGAAGAGATGGAAATCTACATCGCCCGTGCGATCGACAACGCCGAACGCGACGACGTCACCGGCAAGGCGGTCACACCCTACCTGCTCGACAATCTTTTCCACCTGACCGAAGGCCGTAGCCTCGAAACCAACATCGCGCTGGTGGAGAACAATGCCCGCCTCGCCGGTGAAATCGCTGTGGCGCTCACCGCGAAGTAAGAGCGGCAGACAATTACAGGCAAAAAGAAAGCCCGGCGCGCAAGCGTCGGGCTTTTTGCTGCGCTAAGCTTTAACGCGTCCCTCAGGAATCAAGCATCTCACGCACGGCCACCGCCAGTTGCTTGAGCGAGAACGGCTTCGGCAGGAAGCCGAACTTGGCATCAGCGGGAAGGTTGCGGGCGAAAGCGTCTTCCGCGTAGCCCGAAACGAAGATGAACTTCAGGTCCGGGTACTTCTTGCGCAGTTCCGTCAAGAGCGTCGGCCCATCCATTTCCGGCATGACCACATCCGAAACGACGATGTCGACGGCGCCATCGAGCTCGTCCATGATGTCGAGCGCTTCGACGCCGGAGCCGGCCTCATGGACGGTATAACCGCGGGTCTCGAGCATGCGCTTGCCGCCGCGGCGGACCGCTTCTTCGTCCTCGACAAGCAAGACGACGGCCGAATCGCCGGTGAGATCCGTCGGTTCCTCGGTCTTGGCGACCGGCTTTGCGACGGCTTCGACCGGGGGCAGCGCCACAGTTCCGGCCGAAGATCCAGCCGCCTGTTCGCCCCCGACTTCAGGAATGTCGATATGGCGCGGCAACAAGATACGGAATGTGGTTCCCTTGCCGACTTCGGATTCCGGATAGATGTAGCCTCCGGATTGCTTGACGATGCCATAGACCATCGAAAGCCCCAGGCCCGTGCCCTTGCCAACTTCCTTGGTGGTGAAGAAAGGCTCGAAGATCTTGTCGAGAATTTCTGGCGGAATACCGGTTCCCTGGTCGGAAACCTCCACCATGACGAAATCCTCTTCCGGCAATTCCCGCCGGCCGAGAGCCGCGATCTCCGTCGACGGCAGATTACGGGTGCGAAGCGTGATGATGCCGCCCGTCGGCATCGCATCGCGCGCGTTGACGGCAAGGTTGAGCAGCACCTGCTCGAACTGGCCGAGATCCGTGCGGACCGGCCAGAGATCGCGCCCATAGTCGACTTCGACCTTGACGTTGGTTCCTGTCATGCGATCGACGAGCATGCGCAGATCGCCGATGACATCGGTCATGCTCAAGACTGTCGGCCGCATGGTCTGCTTGCGCGAGAAGGCGAGCAACTGCCGGACGAGGACGGCCGCCCGGTTGGCGTTGCGCTTGATCTCCATCAGGTCGGCGAAGCTTGCATCCGCCGGACGGGCCGACAGAAGCAGGTGGTCGGACGAAAGCAGGATCGCCGTCAGTACGTTGTTGAAGTCGTGCGCGATACCGCCGGCAAGTGTGCCGACCGCGTTCATCTTCTGCGTCTGCGCCATCTGGTTTTCGAGCGCCTTCTGCTCGGTGATCTCAAGCGCATAGATGATCGCCGCTTCTTCCGGAGCCTGATCGGTCTGGTCGATGACGGCGTTGATATAGAAGCGGAAATGGCGTTCGCCATCGGCCGGGTGCAAGGCGTCGATCGGTGCGATGTCGCCCTGGCGGTCCTTGGCGGCCGCAAGCGCCTCGTGCAGGCGCCCCTTTTCCGTCGGGTGCACGACGGTTTCTATCAGCGCGCCGCGCTCGACATCGTCCTGGGAGACAAGGCCCGAGAACAGCTTGAGGAACGGTGCGTTGGTGCGAAGGATGCGACCGTTACCGTCCACGGACGCGATGGCCATCGGCGTGTTATTGAAGAAGCGGGTAAAGCGCATCGCAGCGCTCGAAGCCGACTGGTCCTCGTCTTCGCCGCCGTCGCGCGACATGACGATCGTACGGCTTTCGCCCGGCGCACCGTCGCGTGCCGACGATACCCGGTGCACCATGCGCACCGGCAGGCTCTGGCCGTTGGACTTGCGCAGATCGAGGTCCAGCACCTTGGTCTTCTTCAGGCCCGGCTCCGCCTGCACCGACTGCACCAGCGTCAGCCCTTCGCCGGCAACGAGATCGCCGATGCTCATCGAGCCCGGCTGGAATTTCGTCAGATCGATGCCCAGCCAATCCGCCAGCGTGGCGTTGATATAGAAGATCTCGCCCTTGCGACCGGCGGAGAAGAAGCCGGCCGGCGCATGGTCGAGATAGTCGATGGCGTTCTGCAATTCCTTGAAGAACCGCTCCTGGTCGTCGCGTTCGGTGGTGATATCGGCGATCTGCCAGAGATAGAGCGGATTGCGGTCGCTGTCTTCGAGCGGCAGCACGCGCGCTTTCAGACGGAACCAGTGGGCACCGGAGCCGCTGGTGGCGGCGCCGGTCGCCAGCGGCTTCAGCAGGCGAAACTCTTCGTGTCCCTGTTTGCCTTCGTGCAGGCCGTTGGTGAGGCGGTAGATCGCTTCGGTCGCCTCGCGGTTTCGCGACAGGATCGTTTCAAGCGACTGGATGCCAGCAGCGTTCTTCGCGCCAGTCAGTGCGCCGTAGGCAGCGTTGGCATAGATGATGCGACCCTTGCGGTCCGTGACGATCGTGCCGTCCTCATGGCCGTCGAGAAAGGCGCGCGCCAATTCATCCGGCCGCGATTGCGGCATCACCTCGATGAAGCCGATGACCGAGGAGACTAGGAAGAAGATCCCGACCATGGCGAGAACGCCGAGGATTCCCAGCACGATCTCGTTGTCGAGTTCGTTCTTGAAGATCACGAAGGCGATCGCAGACACGGTCAGAACGATCGCAAGCAGGACGATCCGCATCACGGTTCCTGGCCTGACACCACGGTCAACAACCGGCATCTGGTAGTCACCTGACTGCCGCAATTTCGTCATCGGGTCCTCATCTGCCGCCAATACCGCCCGGCGCAAAGCTGGTACGGTCCGGCGCTCCGGCCGGCATCCGCGCAATCCGCCAGGTGAATTCGGCCAATACCGACACGCCCTCGATCATTCGGATAGGAATCATCTTTAACGGTCAGAGATAACAGCAAAAAGCACCTGTGCGGAAGCGCGGCCCTCAATTCACAGGGAATGTCGGCGAAGTCCTTGTCCAAGCCCGAAAAAAGCCGTCAAATACTGCCACTCGAAAGGCTAAAGGAGTTCAGCCTATGATGGAAACGATCGTCGGAGACAACGGTAGCCGATTCATTATCGCCGCCGGCGCCGTTGCGATCGGGCTTCTGTGCCTCGTGGCCGTGCTCTATATCATGCGCAACAGGCCGTCTTCGCCCTTCATCCGCGGCGGCAAGAACAGGCAACCCCGCCTTGCGGTGCTCGATGCGGCGGCGGTCGACACACGCCGTCGCCTGGTGCTCGTGCGTCGGGACGACGTCGAGCATCTGATCATGATCGGCGGACCGACGGATATCGTCATCGAAAGCCGGATTGCGCCGATCGACGAGAGTGCTTCCGCAAATGACGGTCCCGCTGTCATCGAGCGCAAGCCGATCGAACCGACGGTTGCCATCGGAACAGAGACGAAGACCGCGGCGCAGGCGCAGTTGCGCCCTGCCGCCGCACAGACAGAGGCGGCCGTCGCAATGCCGGTCCGCCCGGTGGCGATGCCTCAGGAGCAGCCCGTAGCGCGCAGTGAGCCGGCCCCGGCAGTTCGCGCTGTCGCCGAGCAGCGCCCGGTCCCGGCGATGGCCGTCGAGCCGCGCCCGGTCGCACGGGTCGCACCGCCGGCGCCAGAAATCATTCCCCCAGAAATCGTTCCCCAGGTGAACACGAACGGGGCGCAGCTGAACACGGCCGATAAGGTCGAAGGCATCTTCGACGCCGCCCGCAGCCGGGTGCTGCAGCCTCAACCGCCGATTCAGGAACGGCGTCCTACACCGGTCGCGCAGCCCACCCCCGTTACTGAAGGTGCGCTTTCGGATTTTGAACGCATTCTCGATGCGGAAATCAGCGGAGACCTGCAACGGCTGACGCCGTCTTCTGCGGCTGCGCGTCCGGAAAGCCGCGCCGCCGTGGCCGCCACCACCGCACGCCAGGAACCGCTGCTCGGCGCACCGCTCGACGACGCCCGCAAGGAGCCGACGATCGAGGAAGAGATGAATCGCATGCTGGCCGACATCTCCGCCGGGCGTAAGCCCTAACGCAGGTTGTTGCGTCGCTCGGTTCGAATAGGAGCACAAAAGAAGAAGGCGCGGTCAAACCGCGCCTTCTTCTTTTTCTGATGACTGACCCGAAAACCGGACCTTATTCGTCCCTATAGACCTTTTCCCGACGCTCGTGGCGCTCCTGCGCCTCGATCGAGAGCGTTGCAATCGGGCGGGCGTCCAGACGCTTCAAGCCGATCGGTTCTCCCGTTTCTTCGCAATAACCGTAGGTCCCTTCATCGAGCCGCTGCAATGCCGCATCGATTTTCGAGATCAACTTCCGCTGACGGTCACGGGCTCTCAGTTCAATTGCCCGGTCTGTTTCGGAAGAGGCTCTGTCGGCGAGATCGGGATGATTGGCGCTCTCCTCGGCCAAGTGATCCAGTGTCTCGCGTGCCTCGCGAAGGATGTCGTTTCTCCAAGCATTTAGCTTGGCCCGGAAATAGGCCCGGTGGGTGGCATTCATGAATTCCTCGTCCTCGGAGAGAACAAAGGTACTAAGATCGATCTTCTCACTCAACGCGATTCTCCTGAAGAACATCTCATTGCGGCGGTGTATAGCCCCATGGAAGCCGCGATTCAAGCCTCGGATTAAACACTCAACCGTATTTTAACGATGCTTGCAATTCAGGCTAACTGGCGAATATTTCATCAAAATTACAGATGAGATCTTAATCGTAGAGATAATCACCTACCCACCCTCAAGAAGACCGGTTGTAACTTGGATGTCCTTCGGCTTGGGCGACGCCGTCCTCGATCCGGTTTTGCCGGTGTTTGCGGCAAAAGGGCAATCCCCTGAAAAAAGCGCCTCGCAGCTTGATCTTTGCATCATCGACGGGAAAAGGTGGTGATCCGCCGGCACACGCGCAAGACCTGTTCCGGCGATACACGATCCGTTCGCGCCCCGCGACCGGCAGCCACCGGAATTCACGCATGCAAGACAGTGCCGCCAGGCCCTTCCGTCTCCTCCTTCTGCGTCATGCCCGCTCGGGTTGGGCTCTGCCGGGGCAACGCGATTTCGATCGTGCGCTGGACGACGTCGGATTTGCCGAGGCGGAACTGATCGCGGAGATGGCTGCCGATCGCGGCATCCGGCCGGACCTGATCCTGTGCTCGACGGCGGTGCGCTGTCGCCAGACCGCCGAACCTTTCTTCCGCGCTGTCGGTGAAGACAGCGCCATCCGCTATGTGGATGAGCTCTATAGCGGTCCGGCAAGCATCTACACCGACATCATCGACGCAAACAGACACCTGAGTTCGCTGATGATCGTTGGGCACAATCCGATGATCGACGAACTGTTCCACCGTCTTGCCGGCAGCGAGGCGGCGACCGCGGCGCTTCCGCATGGTTACCCGCCCGCAGCTCTCGCGATCCTGGACGTGCAGGCAGGGTCTGGCGGTACGGTTACGGCGACACTGGTATCGCTGATGCTGCCGACCAGGGAACCGAAATGACATGCCGTTGTTGCGGTGCGGGAAATATTTCCTATATCGCCAAGGCAACAAGGGCCCGTCACACGTCTCGGCTCCAGGCATTCGCATGAACGAAAGCGGCAAGGTCCGCGAGGGATAGCACGACTTGGCGCCAAATCTGACCAGCTTCAAAGACGACGCCCTGATTGCATTTGACAATCTCACCGATCGTGCATCGGGTCTCGTCAATCCCTCGATCCGGTTGGGGGTCACCGGGCTTTCGCGGGCCGGCAAGACCGTTTTCATCTCGTCTCTGGTGCACAACCTCCTCAATGGTGGGCGCCTGCCGGTGTTCGAAGCCGTGCGCTCCGGCCGCGTTTCTAAGATCAGGCTTGAGCCACAGCCCGATGACGCCGTGCCACGCTTTCAATACGAGGATCATATTGCCGCTCTGGTGCGCGACCGCATCTGGCCGGATTCGACACGGGCGATCTCCCAGCTTCGCATCACTCTCGACTTCGAGAGCGCCAGCGGCTGGAACAGGCTGTTTTCAGCCGGACGCCTGTCGCTCGATATCGTCGACTACCCCGGCGAATGGCTGCTGGACCTGCCGCTGCTCGCGCAGGACTTCAAAGCGTTCAGCGACAATTCGGTGGCGCGCGCCCGGGCGCACGGCCGCGCCAAGCTGTCGGCGGATTGGCTGACGCTTGCCCAGTCGGCGGGGCCGACGGCGATTGCGGATGAAAGCAGCGCGCGCCGGCTTGCCGAAAGTTTCACAGCCTACCTCAAGGCCTGCAAGGCGGATGCGAGTTCGCCCTCGACGCTGCCACCTGGTCGTTTCCTGATGCCGGGTGATCTCGAGGGCTCACCTGCCCTCACCTTCTCGCCGCTTCCGGACCTGCCCGAAGGCCGCGCGCCCAAAGGCTCACTCTGGGCGATGATGGAGCGCCGCTACGAGGCCTACAAGAAACACGTCGTCAGCCCGTTCTTTCGCGAGCATTTTGCCCGGCTCGACCGACAGATCGTGCTCGTGGACGCGCTGCAGGCGATCAACGGCGGACCGGAAGCGCTGCTGGATCTGGAGCAGGCGCTGGCCGACGTGCTGGCCTGCTTCCGCCCGGGCACCAACAGCTGGCTCTCGTCGTTCCTGACGAGAAAGATCGACAAGGTGCTGATCGCCGCGACGAAGGCGGATCATCTGCACCACGAGAGCCACGACCGTCTGGAACGCATCACGGCGCGTCTGGTCAGCCGGGCGGCCGCCAGCATCGGCATGAGCGGTGCGGGGCTCGAAGTCATGGCGATCGCCTCGGTTCGGGCAACGCGCGAGGCAACGGTCGACCATGGCGGGCATACACTTCCCGTTATCGTCGGCACACCGATCGCCGGCGAGAAGATCAACGGCGACACCTTTGACGGAGAACGGAAAACAGCGATATTTCCCGGAGACTTACCGGATGATCCTGAAGTTCTTTTTAGGGCGCTGGATGCCGACGCATCGGCAACGACCTTCGGTGATGCACATCCGCTGCCGGAGCTCAGTTTCGTACGCTTCCGGCCGCCGCATCTGGAAGAGACCGGTGGTGGATTGAAACTGTCGGTACCCCATATACGGCTCGATCGGGCGATGCAGTTCCTGTTCGGAGACCGGCTGGCATGAGCGACGATTTCAATAGCCGAGGCCGAAAGCCCGGTGCGTTTTCCGTGAACCCCGACCCGGAGCCGAAGCTGGCCGAAAGCGCCCGACCCCGCCGTGCACCCGCAAGTTTCGACGATAAGGTGGTCCTGACGCCCGATGCGGAAGACCCTTTCCGCGAAACAACACTTGCCGTAGAGACCCTCGCTCTGCCCGAGGCAAGCCCTCGGAAGCGCCGCCTGTCCGTCGGCAGGGTCGCCATGGGCGCCTTCGGTGTTCTTCTGTCGCTTGCAGCGGGCTTGTGGGTCGATCGCCTTATCCGCGACCTGTTCTCCCGCGCCGACTGGCTCGGCTATGCAGCCATCGGCGTCGTCGCCATCGGGCTCCTGGCACTGCTGGTGGTCGTTGCCCGCGAACTTTCCGGCATGATGCAACTGACTGCCGTCCAAGCCCTGAAAACGCAGACCGAAAGTGCCGCCGCCTCCGGCAACGCCAAACTGGCGCGTTCGGCCTCTGAAAAACTCGTTCATCTTCTCGCCGCCAATCCGCGCACCGCGCGGGGACGGACACGCCTCAAGGAAACCGAAGGCGAGATTATCGACGGCCCGCATCTGATCGACCTGACGGAGCGCGAATTGCTGACGCCGCTCGATCGCGAGGCGCGCCGCATCATCCTTGCCGCCTCCAAGCGCGTATCGATCGTCACCGCCGTCAGCCCGCGTGCGCTGGTCGATCTCGGCTATGTGCTCTATGAATCCGCCCGGATGATCCGTGCCATGGCGGAGCTATATGGTGGTCGCCCCGGCACTCTCGGCATGATCAGGCTGATGCGCGACGTCGTTGCCCACCTCGCCGTGACCGGTTCGATTGCCGCAGGCGACAGCCTGATCCAGCAGGTGCTCGGCCACGGCCTTGCCTCAAAACTCTCGGCTCGCCTTGGCGAAGGCGTGATCAACGGGCTGATGACCGCCCGCATCGGCATCGCTGCGATGGATCTCTGCCGGCCAATGCCGTTTCGCGCGCTGAAGCGTCCCGGCATTGGTGATTTTCTCTCTGACCTTACGCCCGGTGGAGGCCGCGCATCTGGCACGAATGACGTGACCTGACTGGCCCGGATGCCGACGGATCCGAAACAACCTCGATAGCGCTGAGATACTTTTCCATCTTCTAGCCGAACGCCGCTCGACAACCGAAGGCGCGCGATTCATGCGAGCGAAACAAAGGAAGACGCATAGCGTCCATCAGGCTTGATCCTGGGCTCATCGGGCACCTTGGAACGCGGAACGCCGGCACACCTGGCCGCCACAGATTCACATGACCGTGAGCACGCCGTGACTGCCTTGTGGCCATGTGCTCTGCAACGACCGAAGCGGTATCATCGACACAAAGAAGCCTTGATATCAGCCGGAAAGAAACCGTCCATTAACCATTTGCGCGCAAATGTGGCTTCTAGTTTCGGACGTTGACCCATCAAGGATCGTTTATGTTCTCGCGCCCTTCTTTGATCGCTCGCGGCGCTGCCGCCTTCGCGCTTGCAGCAACCGTCGGCGTTGCGACGCCAGCCCTATCGGGCGGCAAGGACAAGGCTTTCTTCGAGAAAGTCTCCGGTCAATGGACCGGCCCCGGCGAGATCGTCGCCGGCAAATACAAGGGCACCAAGTTCACCTGCGACCTCGCCGGTGAGCCGGCCACTGGCAATGACGCGGGCATCAAGCTCGATGGCTTCTGCCGGGTCGGCGTGTTCAAGCAGCCCATGTCCGCCTTGATCACCCAAAAAGGCAACAGCTACACCGGCAAATTCCTCGATGGTGCCGATGGTAAGGGCCTCGACATTGTGTCCGGCAATGTCGCCAAGGACAAAGTCGTTGTCGGCATCAACCGCAAGAAGCTGAACGGCGCGATGATCGCCCGGCTTCAGAACGACAAGACGATGAACATCACGATCTCGGTCAAGGTTGAGAACACGATGGTGCCGGTGATCGGCGTCAGCCTCAACCGCCAAGTCGACGACATCGCCGTCGGTTCGATCAAGTAGACGGTACTTCAGATCAACGACAAAAGCCCTGGCCGAACGTCGGGGCTTTTCTTGTTTATCCTGCGCGGTCTCAAGTCTTTGCCCGCCACCAATGCCTATCGTCGTTCGCCACCTCTATGCCAGTGACGTCGGCATCCGCCAGCCACTCTTTCACTCGCCGTCCGTTCACGCTCATGCTGGAAGCGAAGTCCGCAAGGGGCATCAGCACGAAGCCGCGCACCGTCATGCGCGGATGCGGCAGTTCCAGCCTGCTCTCGGACAGGGACAGGTTGTCAAAGGTCAGGACATCGATGTCGATTGTCCGCGGACCCCAGCGTTCGTCGCGTACCCGCTTCATCTGACGCTCGATGTCGAGGCAGGCTTCGAGCAACGCTTCCGGACCAAGCGTCGTTCCGACTTCAGCGCAGGCGTTGAAGAACCATGCCTGATCGGTCTTGCCCCAGGGGGGTGTGCGAAACAGCCGCGAAACGGCCCGAATCGTGCAATCCGGCCTTGCGTCAAGCATCTGCAGGGCATCGGCCATCGCCCTTCGCGGCTCGCCGAGATTGCCGCCGAGCCCCAGTGTCGCAATCGATCCGCTCATGTCAGGCGACATGCTCGACAGTCACCTCGACATAGTCGAGCACGCCGGGTACCGGCGCGTTCGGCTTGCGAACGGAGACCTTGGCCCGCCGGATCTGCGGGAAGCGCACACAGAGTGTCTTGGCGACCTCAAGCGCCAGTGCCTCGATCAGGTAGCGCCGACGGCCGGTAACGATGCGCTCGATCTCGGTAAAGGCGATGCCGTAATGCACGGTGTCGTCGATCGAATCGTCGACCAGCGCCGTGCCCTGCTCCACTTCAAGCTCCGCATCGACGAAGAACCGCTGTCCGAGGAACTCCTCCTCGTCGAGAACGCCATGGCGCGCAAAGAAGGCACAGTTTTTCAGGGTGATCGTATAGGTCGCGCTCATGGTTCTTCGTCCCGTCAGCTCTTCTTTGCACCCAGCATAGCATCCGCCATCATCAGCGCATCCCTGCTGTTTGCGACATCGTGTACGCGGAAAATGGCGACGCCCGCCATCCGCAAGAGCGCCGTCGTCGCGGCGGTGGCGGCGTCGCGATCAGCCGGCTCCCGTCCGGTGACGGCGCCGAGGAAACGCTTGCGCGACGTGCCGGCCAGAAACGGCAGTTCAAACCGGTGCAGTTCGGCAAAACGCGCCATCAGCTCCAGATTCTCTTCCGTATCCTTGGCAAAGCCGAAGCCTGGATCGAGCACGATCCGTTCGCGATCGATACCGGCTTGCGTCGCGATCTGCAGCGAGCGTGCGAGAAAGTGGAACTGGTCCTCGATCACATCGGCAAGCTTTTCGCGGTCACGGCCTGTGTGCATGATGCAGAGCCCGGCTCCGGTCTGCGCCGCGACTTGTGCGATATCGGGTTCGCGCTGAAGGCCGTGCACATCGTTGACGATATGGGCACCAGCCTCAACGGCAAGGCGTGCGGTCTCCGCTCTGTAGGTATCCACCGAAATGAGCGCATCGGTCTCGCGCGCAAGCGCCGCGATGACCGGCAGGATGCGGCTCTGTTCCTCCTCGGCACTCACCGGCGCCGCATCCGGTCTGGTCGATTCACCGCCGACATCGAGGATCAAGGCGCCGTCGCTGAGACAGCGCCTGCCCTGCGCGACCGCAGCAGCCGTATCGCAGAAACGACCGCCATCGGAGAAAGAATCCGGGGTAACATTGATGATCGCCATCAAAACGCCACGCGGCCCCAGTTCGACGCTACGTCCATGCGCCAGCGTCCAGTGAAAATTTCGAAATGGATTGTAAGTCATTTCACCTCACGATGCGCAGCAACCAACCATTTCGATTTGCTGTTGCACCCGCGTTGGCTATGCCCCAAGCTTGATTGAAGTTCAACTAAAGAGAACTACGCATTGATGTCTCGAGTACGCGTCCCGCTCAAAGCTGCCCTTCTTGCCCTTCTGGTTGCCATGCCCTTGGGCTCTGCGTCCGGCGAGACGGTGATGAGCAAGAGCTTTTCCTATTTCTCGATCGGCGGTCGTACGGCGGCGGATCTCGACAAGGCTCTGTCCAAGGCTGGGCCGATGATGAAGTCGACCGGCGCACGCCATCCGGGCGCAACGCGCATCAAGTTTGGCGGAACCATCACCTACGTCAATCGCGGCGGACGCTGCGCGGTCGGCGTTGCCCTCGTGACACTCAGCACGCGCATCATTCTGCCACGCTGGACGTATCGCAAGCAGGCGAGCCGCGACCTCGCTCTGGTTTGGGATACGTTGTCGAGCGACATCAAGCGGCACGAGGAACGTCACGCCGAGATCGCGCGCAACCATGCCCGCAAGATGGAGAAGATGTTCCTGGCGCTCAGGCCGCAGGCGGACTGCGAAAAAATGCAGGAAAGCGTCACGCGCGCCAGCGCCGACGCCATCGCCGCGCACGACAAGGACCAGGCCCGGTTCGACCGGACGGAGGCGGCCAATTTCGACAAGCGCATGATCCGGCTGCTGCAGTACCGGCTGCAAACACTGCAAAAAACACAAAGATAGACAGGGCGGCGTTCAGTCCACATGGCCGCCTAAGCATAGCGGGAATATACTTGACTGCTACCTGCCTAGCGCGTGCACACCCACAGTATTTTATTGGTGAAATCTAGCGATAGCTGCAGCGGAACGACTCGCTTATATTCAAAACATGAAACGTGAGGGCGAGATGAAATCCAACCCTCCGTTGTCGGAAGCGATTTCGCGGGCCATGACGGCCTCGCAGGATGTATAAATACGGTCGTTACTTGAAGTCGGCAGCATCGGTCTATTTGTCGAAATGCAAAACCCGACGCCGCAGCAATACAGGTTCTCCTGGCGTGTCTTGATGCAGCAGATGTTCCCTCCCTCATCTGTGTGCGATGCGCCCTCCTAGCCTCGCTCGTCACACGACCAGCGAGGCGCTTTTTTGGCAATCATGGCATCGATGGATCGAAAAGCGGCGGCGTCGCCGACGGCAGGCGGTCAGGCCTGGCGTTCGGGCACGTGCACGACGAGCCCATCCAGCGCATCGCTGACCTTGATCTGACAGGAAAGCCGCGAGGTTGGGCGCACGTCGTAGGCGAAATCCAGCATGTCCTCTTCCATCGCTTCCGGCGCGCCGACGACCGCCGTCCAGGCATCGTCGACATAGACATGACAGGTGGCGCAGGCGCAGGCCCCGCCGCACTCGGCTTCAACACCCGGAACCGAATTGCGAACGGCGTTCTCCATGACGGTCGAGCCGTTCTCGACATCGAGTTCGTGGCGCGTGCCATCAAAGGCAACGATCGTAAGTTTTGTCATGTCACTTTCCGGAATAAGCTGATGGGACTGGCCGATAGCGCAAAGCCGCGCAGAGCGGCAGTCGCAAATTTAGGGAAAGTTCTTCCAACAATTCGGCCATTCAGTCAACAACAGCCGGTGAGCGCATCGCGGACGCGGCGTTTCAGCGCGGGCGGCGATGCGCCTTGCTAAAGCGTCGCGCGTCCATCTGGACGCGCGACGGTCGCGGTAACACCTTGAGTTGCTGCATGATTTCATCCCTAAATCGATTTCGGTCTAAGGGGACACGCAGTCGCCGGCTGCGATCAGCGGCAGAGTTTGAGGATGAACAGCTCGGCCTCGAGCACGCTCGTTGCCAGCACGTCGGGCAAAGTCGGATCGGTCGGACGCTGCTCGATTGCGCCCGCTGCGGCCGCGACGTCGACGGCGCCGACGGCAAGGGCTGCCCCCTTCAGTTGGTGCGCTGCCTGCGCGCGTCCATTTCGCTCGCCTTCGGTGATTTCCTTCATCACCTTGCGCGCCTGACGCGCGAACAATTGCAGCACTTCTATTTCAAGCGCCTTGTCGCCCATCGTCTGCGCAGTCAGATGGACAAAGTCGATGGGCTTCCTGCCGGAGGAAGAAGAGCTACCCGGAGTATCGGGTGCTTCAAAGGCAATTCTGAGGGCCGCCATCAGCCGATTTCCCTATTGTTTGTATAGTGTTGTCCTTGTCCGCTGCCACCCTGCCGTCGCGCATCGTTTGCGCTGTGACTGCAATGGGCGGCACGGGCGCCATGCCGGACCGCGCCTGTTCACCGGGCGCCGTCACAGGACGGTCGCTGCGGTTTCTGCAGGTATCATCCTCCATGGGCGGGCGCTGCTATCGGCTTAAAACGGGGCGCAATATAGGCAGGAAACTGGGAAAATGGTTAACGACCGTTAAACCTGCTGTTTTCCTTGTCTTTTCCGCCCTAACCCCCTCTATCGCATTAAGAATTCATTAGGATTTTAATGAAGCCGGAGTGCTCTTAATTGTAAGAACCCGGCTAATGTGTCACTACGATACGGTTAGGAACGGGCCTGCGTACGAAAATGGCAACCGTTCCGGTGGATAAGCGTTGCGAGTGGTGCCCTCGGGGGACAATTCCGACTATCCATCGAGGAAATGATGTGGGTGATCAGTAGGGTATTGCGTAGATGTGATGCGCGTATCTTGCCGTCACCGCCCTGGTGAAGAGAGTGCCCGGCCGCAGTCGCGGTTTGGATGGGCACGCTTCGGCGGAGGCAAAAGGTAATGAGGCGTATCCCTATGGCGACGAAGAAGAGCAACGAGTCGATTGACGAAAAGGCCTTCCAGGCTCTGGAAGCTGCCCTTAAGATCGATTTTGACGAGCTTAAGTCGAGCCCTAACGACAAGACTTCCTTGGATGATCCGGAGGAAAATGTGTCTGACTCCACCCATCAGGCTGCCCAGCCCGATCACAGTCGAAATGCCAAGCCTCAGCAGGAACCACCCCGCGCCGCGCGAGCCAATGACGCCGCACGCGGGCTCGCTCCCGAACCTGCGCCGAAGTCGCCTCCCCTTTCTCCGGCAAACGACGACGGTCGCCGCTCGCCGGCGGCCATGTTGCGCGCCCTCGACGTGCGCTCGAACCGGGCCGCCATACGTGTCGCTGCCCTCGTCTCCATCGTCTGGGCCGTGGCCGGCCTTGGTGTCGCAAACCTGCTTTATGGTCCGCAGATCTGGCAGATCCGCACGCTGAGCGATCTCGCCGCCACCCCCGGTGCCGTCGGCGTTGCCATCGGCATCCTACTGCCGATCATGCTCTTCTTCTCATTCGCCATCATGATCGCCCGCGCGCAGGAACTGCGCAACGCCGCGCGCTCCATGGCGGAAGTGGCCCTGCGCCTCGCCGAGCCGGAAACCGCCGCCGCCGACCGCGTCATGACAGTTGGTCAGGCCGTTCGCCGCGAAGTCTCCGCGATGAACGAAGGCATCGAGCGCACGATCGCCCGCGCTACCGAACTCGAGACGCTTGTTCACTCGGAGGTCAACGCACTCGAGCGCAGCTACAGCGAAAACGAACTGCGCGTACGCACGCTGGTTCAGGAGCTGGGCCTTGAACGCGAAGCCATCATCGGCCACTCCGAGCGTATCCGCTCGACCATCGCTGGAGCCCATGGCAAGCTGAAGGACGATCTCGACCAGGCGGGTGAAGATATTGCGTCGCGCATTGCGATCTCTGGCGAGGCCTTCGCCTCGCTGATCGACACGCGCGCTGCGGCTCTCAGCGAAAAGTCCGATGCAGCGCTGCAGAACATCGGCACCATGCTGACGAACCGCACGGACTCGCTCCTTTCCGGCCTGACGGCTGCCGGTCTCGGGCTCAGCAGCGAGTTCGACACCCGCCTCGATCAGCTGAGCGATACGCTGACCAAGCGTGGCGAGCAGCTGCTCGGGCAGTTCGAAACCCGCGCCTCCTCGCTCGACGCCAATACCGAAAAGCTGAATGCGGCCCTCAACGAGCGCGCCCGCCAGCTCAACGAAACGCTGATTGCCCGCACCCGCGACCTCAACGAAAGCCTGAGTGTCGGCCAAAGCGCGATCGCCGGTGGCCTTGAGGACGTGCTTGCAACGCTTAACGCCACGCTCGACGAAAAGGGTGCACATTTCCGCCAGAGCCTGCGCTCCAGCGCCGACGACGCGATCATGGATCTCGACCTGCGCGGCGGCTTCTTCGAAGAGAAGCTGCAGACGACGGTCGGCCAGCTGGCGACCGCCTTCGACGAACGTTTCCACGAGTTCGCCTCGGCCTTCGACAAGCGGGCCAGCATGCTCGACACCAAGCTGATGGAAAGCCTGCACCGCATCAACGAAACCGTCACCGGCGGTTCGGATGCCATTGGCAGCGCCCTCGACGGCAGCATCGAGAAGATCGGCTCGGCCCTTTCGGATCAGTCGTTGTCGCTTGCGACCGCTCTCGGCGCCACGCACGACTTCATCGAGGAAACGATCGGCAGCCGTACGTCCGACCTCAGCAACCTGATCGGTGGCGCCCACAGCCGTATCGACAGCGTGCTTTCCGAAAAGACCAGCAGCCTGATGGGCGCCCTCTCCGAGGCGCAGGATCGCATTGAGAACGGCTTCGGCCAGCGCGCCGATGCGCTTGCCAATGCTCTGACCTCAAGCGAACAACGCCTGACCGAGGGTCTCGACACCCGCACGGCGCAGTTCGTCGATGGCCTGCAGGCCGCCCATGCTCGCATCGAGCAGACGCTGACGGGGTCGACCGACGAGATCACCAGCGCCATCGCTGCAAGCCAGCACCGCCTCGACAACACCCTGTCCGAGCGCACCCTTGCCCTTTCGACCGTGCTGTCGACCGGTACGGACGCAATCGAGGGCGCTGTCGGCGAAACGGCCGACCGGCTGGAGCGTGTTCTGTCGGAACGCAGCCAGGCGATTGCGGAAACCCTATCGAACCAGACATCGGCGCTCGACGGCGTTCTTGCCGACCGGTCTGCCCACATCACCTCGACGATGACGGCCCGGGCCAACGAGATGGCGGACTCCTTGAGCCGCCATGCCGAAGACGTCGCCGACAACCTGACGTTCCGCGCGACGGCCGTCGCCGAGACGATGACCGATCGTGTCGGTGAGATCGAGCAGAAGCTTTCTGACAGCGTGTCGCTGGTTGCCGAAAACCTCGGCGGTCGCGTCAGCGAGATTTCCGACACGCTCACCAACACCAGCGCCCGGATCGCAGAAGACCTCAGCGGCCGCGTGGGCAAGATCTCGGACGCACTGACCGCCACGAGCGCCCAGATCGCCGAAGCACTGACGGCGCGCACGACCGAGGCGACCGCCTCGCTTGCCGGCAAGGCAACGGAAATCGAACAGACGCTGACAGGCCGTGCCGAGCACCTGCGTGAAACCCTGTCGTCGACCCACGAGCAGATCCGCGCCACGCTCGACGACCGCATCAACGCGATCAATCTCGCCGTCGATCAGGGCCGCGATCAGCTGGAAGGCATGCTGTCTGACCAGTCCATGTCGATCGCGACAAGCCTTGCCACCAGCGCCAGCATGCTCGAAATGTCGCTCGAAGAGCGCCAGGCGGCCCTCGCCGGCATCATCGACCGCAGTGGCGAAACGCTGGAAGCCCGCATGCGCTCGACCACCGGCAATATTGCCGAGCGGCTGGCGGAGACCGCAGGCCAGATCAGCCTTGCCGCCGACACGTTGACCAACCGCGTCGACATGTCGATCAATGGCCTTAACGATCGCCTCGACGACACCGGCCTGCGCATCGAGACGAGCCTTGGCGCGCTGGAAGAACGCATGCGCGACAGCGCCGAAAATGTCGGTTCGATTGCCGATGCGGCAGGTGCTCGTGTCGAGACCCGCCTCGGCTCGCTGGAGGAACGCATGCGTGGTAGCGTCGACAATGTCAGCGCTATCGTCGACGATACGGCAGCCCGCATCGAATCCCGGCTTGGTTCGCTCGAAGGCCGCATGCACAGCAGCGTCGACAAGGTCGGCGCGATCGTCGACGAAACCGGTAGCCGCATCGAATCCCGTCTCGGTACGATGGAAGACCGCATCCGCGACAGCGTGGGCAACGTCAACGCAATCGTCGACGACACCGGATTCCGCATCGAGGCCAGCATCGGCACACTTGAGGATCGCATCCGCGACAGCGTCGGCAGCGTCAACGCCATTGTCGACGATACCGGCGCCAAGATCGAGACAAGCCTCGGCTCTCTGGAAGGCCGCATTCGCGGTAGCGTCGGCAGCGTCAACGCACTTGTCGATGACACCGGCCTGCGTCTCGAGACGAGCCTCGGTTCGTTGGAAGATCGTGTCCGCGAAAGCGTCGATGGCGTCAACGCGATCGTTGGCAACGCGGGACAGCGCATCGCCGATAGCCTTGGTGAACGCGCCGGCGAAATCGACCGCGCCAGCGAGGAAGCGGCAAGCCGTATCTCCAGCGCCATCAATGCCGGCACGGACCGTATCGAGGAACGCCTTGGCACAATGGACCGCGCCCTCAACATCGGCCTCGAAAACGTCAACCGGACCATCGAAGGCAAGGCCGCTGTGCTTGTCACCAGCCTGCGCGGCGCCGTCAGCGACGTAACGCACGAGATTGATGCCGAAGCCGGCCGTATCGAGGGCAAGACTGCCGACCTCGTCACCAGCTTGCGTGGCGCCGTCAGCGAAGTGACGCAGGAGATCGACGCTGAAACGGGCCGCATCGAGGGTAAGACTGCGGACCTCGTTACCAGCCTGCGCGGCGCCGTCAGCGAAGTGACGCAGAAGATCGACGCCGAAGCGGGCCGCATCGAGGGCAAGACTGCAGACCTCGTCAGCAACCTTCGCGGGGCAGTCGGCAATGTTGCCCAGGAACTCGACACAGAGGCCGCCCGCATCGAGGGCAAAGCCGCGGGTCTGGTCACAACCCTTCGCGGTGCCGTCAGCGAGGCAGCGCAGGAACTCGACGCGGAAGCGGCCCGTTCCGCCGGCCTTCTATCCAAGGCTGGTCAGGACTTTGCCAACGTACTCGCCTCCCGCAACGCCGATTTCGCCAACGCGATCGAACAGACCGCAGCGGCAACGGCCGCCCGGCATGCCGAACTCGCCCGCTCCGTCGCCGACGCCTCCGACAGTGCCACTGCACGCCTTGCCGCCACCCATGGACAGGTCGCCAGCCACGCCCAGAACATCCAGCAGGGCCTTGCCGATGCCGAGAAGGCTCTGGAAGCGCGCAGCGAAGCGATCCGCAACACGCTTGACGATCGCACCCGCGAACTCAACTCGATGCTCTCAGGTCGCTCGATGGAGCTTTCGCGTATCATCGACGAGCAGGCACGTCCTGTCATCGATCAGTACGCCGCCACCGGCCGCGAGGCTGCCGAGCGCATCGCCAGCGTGACACAGGACAGCACGGACCGCCTGCGTGCGGAAAATGCCGCACTGGTCAATGCCATCACCGAACGCACCGGCGAGACGCTCAACGCCATCTCGCTGCGCGCCGAGGAAACGGCAAAGGCGATGAAGATGGTCGAGAACCGTCTGCAGTCGACCGCCCTTGGCCTCATCGACCAACTCGCGGCCAACAACACGGCGATTGCAACCGTCATTGATCAGGCAAGCAACAACCTCGGCGACATGGATCAGCGGCTCGAGGCGACGGCCAGCCGCTTCTCGGAAACCACGCGCCAGGCCTCCGACATGCTGTCGACCTCCACGCGACTCATCGAAGGCAAGGTTGACAAGCTCTCGGACATCTCCGCCTCCACGCTGTCGCAGATCGGTGGCATCGTCGGCCGCTTCGAGGATCACTCCAAGGTACTCGGCCAGGCTTCCGACCTCCTTGGCGCCGCCCAGTCGAACCTCGTCAGCACGCTCGAGGAACGTCAGGATGCCTTGCGCACCCTGTCTGTCGGCCTCGTGCAGCGCTCGGAGGAGATCGAGCGCACCATGCGTGCTCTCGAAGGATTCGTCGACGGCGCCTTCCAGCGCGCCGAAGAGCGTTCGGGTCTGGTTGCCGGCAACCTGCGCAGCGGCATCCAGCAGTCCTTCTCGGATGTCGGTCGCCTGCTGTCGAGCACCGAACAGCGTGCAGCCGAAGCCGCCGAATCCATGCGCAATGCGCTGGCACAGGCCGGCGACGAAGCGGGTGCGTCTGTTGAAGCCGTCTTCTCGCGCGCCGAAGAACGGTCGCGCCAGATTGCCGATACGCTGCGCTCCGGCGTCGAGACCTCTTTTGCCGATGTCAACAAGACACTCTCGGCCGTCGAAGGCCGTGCGCTCGGCGCCTCCGAAGCGCTTCGTCAGGCGATAGCCAAGGTTGGCGAAGATGCCGGCTCCTCGATCGAAGGCGCCTTCGCAAACGCCGAGGAACGCTCCAAGGAGGTGGCGAACCGTCTGCGTGGCAGTGTTGCCTCGTCGGTCTCCGATGTCGAGCGCATGCTGAACGAGAGCGGCAAGAAGTCGGATGGCGTTGCCACCCAACTGCGCGACGCTGTACGTGTGGCGATCGACGAAGCCATCGGTCGCTTCAGCGGTGCCACCGACGATATCCGTCGCTCGGCTGGCGAGATCCGCAAGGAACTCGACATGACCCGCGAGGAGCTGAAGCGCAGCGCCTTCGACCTGCCGGAGGAGGCCAAGGAAAACGCCGCTGTCATGCGCCGCGCCGTGGCCGAGCAGATCAAGGCATTGCAGGAACTGTCGGATATCATCGGCAAGTCCTCGACGCAGCTCGAAGTGGCCCAGCCGCTGCGCCAGCAGCCGGTTGCCGCCGCCCCCGTGGCTGCAGCCGCCGTCACCCGTCCGGTCGAGCAACCGGCCGTGGAACCGCGCCGCCAGGATCCGGCGCCGACGCTGCGTGGCAGCCTCGGCATCGAGCAGGCCACCGTTCAGCAGCCTGCCCCCATTCAGCAGCCCGCTCCGGTCCAGCCTGTCCGCGCCCAGCCGGCGACGCAGGCCGTCACCAGCGAGGTCGCAGAAGGCGGCGGCTGGATGCGCGACCTGCTGCGTGCCGCTTCGCGTGAAGAGGCCCCGGCGGCAGCACCGCAGCGCCCGGCTGAAAGCCAGCCTGCGACACGCAGCGGCGACACCCGCAATCCGCGGCACGTGGTCGAATCGCTGAACTCGCTGTCGGTAGATATTGCGCGCGCCATCGACCATGATGCGTCGGTGGACCTGTGGCGGCGCTACCAGCGCGGCGAGCGCGACGTCTTCACCCGCAGACTTTATACGCTGAAGGGACAGCAGACGTTCGACGAGATCAAGCGCAAGTACGACCGCGAGCCGGAGTTCCGCACCGCCGTCGATCGCTACATCGCCGATTTCGAAAAGCTGCTCGCTGACGTCGCGCGTAACGATCCGGACAAGCGCATCACCCAGACCTACCTCACGTCCGACACGGGCAAAGTCTACACGATGCTCGCCCACGCAGCCGGCCGCTTTAACTGAGGCAGCGTCAATCGGAAAGATCAGACGGCCCCATCGCAAGGTGGGGCCGTTTTCGTATCAACAGCCAGAGCGGGAGCCTAGCCTCGTTAGCACTTGTTTGGCTATCGCAAGAACAGCATCGGCAATTGCGACTCCGCTCCCGCAGCGAGCTGGGTATCTTACCCTGATACCACAGTATATCTGGATACCACATACGCTGCCGTCGCTTCTCCCGCGTCCTCACCGCCATTCAACTTCGCCCGACCGTAAGCCGCCTTGGGTTGCAGCACGTCGACTGAATTCGGGCATTGGCGGTACAATCGCGATCCGCCTTGCGGTGGTGCGATTTAGGGCGAGCCAGACGAAGTGTCCGCGGGGAATGGTGGCCGTTCACGGCAAACCATTGGTGGCATGCTCCGCACGCCACCAAACGCCGAGCATCCTTCCAGGGATACGAATGCGACCTCTACAGCGAATTCTCACCGGAAGGACAGCGTCTGCCATCGGACCAGATCTTGAGACTGGTCGCCGCACAACGACCAGACGCACCACGGACGCTGATTGAAAGGCGGAAACGACCTTGCCCCTCCGCGACTGCAAGGGCTCCGATCCTTGCGGCACTGTTGCTCGTGTCGTCTGCATCTGTCTGTTGTCCAATGCGGCTAACCTTACGCTCGCTCTGGCGCAGCCATGAACGGCAAGTCAGTGCCACAATCGCGGTGACCTTATCGCCCCACTGACCGCGCGCCCTTGCGCCCAGATCGGCGATTGAGGCGTGACATATTGCTGAAGACGACGGCATTACCGCGCCGCATGGGTACGACCCAACCGGGCCGATTGGCGGGAGAACAAGCCGACTTTCCGGTCTGACAAGCAGGCCACGCGGCCGTTGGCGCCGCGGAAGACAGTTCCCGGCGCTGAGAGACACAACCCAAATGCCTTTCGCGGCAACGGGCGAAATCCATACCCCAAAAAAGAAAAGGCCCCGGGCGAACCCGAGGCCTTTTCCTGGATGTCGATCACACGCCGGCCGAGCCGGCAGACGATCAATGTTCCTTGTTGGCGTAGACCGACTTCTTGGTCAGGTAGACGAGACCGGTGAAGATCAGCAGGAACACCATGACCATGAAGCCGGTGCGCTTGCGCTCTTCCAGGTGCGGTTCGGCTGCCCACATCAGGAAGGCCGAAACGTCCTTGGCATACTGGTCCACCGTCTGCGGCGTACCATCGTCATAGGTGACCTGATCGTTGGAGATCGGCTGAGCCATCGCCAGGGCCGAAGCGTTGGCGAAGTAAGGGTTGTAGTGGGTGCCTTCAGCGACCTGAACGCCTTCCGGCGGCTCATGGTAGCCGGTCAACAGCGCATGGATATAGTCCGGGCCGCCTTCCTGGTAGGGCCAGAACATATCGAAGACGAACTGCGGGAAGCCGCGCTCGATGCCGCGCGCCTTGGCGATCAGCGAGAAGTCCGGCGGTGCAGCCCCATTATTGGAAGCAGCAGCTGCTTCCTTGTTCGGGTACGGCGACGGGAAGTGATCCGAAGGCACGGCCTTGCGGGTGAACATTTCGCCGTCTGCGTTCGGGCCGTCCTGAACTTCGTAGTTCGCGGCGAATGCCTTCACCTGGGCGTCGGAATAGCCGAGATCCGAGAGCGTGCGGAATGCCACCAGGTTCATCGAGTGGCAGGCCGAACAGACTTCGGTGTAGACCTTCAGGCCGCGCTGCAGCTGGCCCCTGTCGTAGTTGCCGAACGGGCCGGCAAACGACCATTCCTGCTGCTCGGGCTTGTGGATCGGATAGTGGGGCGTGCCGCCGCCATGCTCCGCGCCACCTGCCGCCTCTTCAGCGACAGCAGCTCCGAGACCGAGGCCAGCGACGACAGCAAGTGACAGAATGCCTGTTACAAGCTTTTTCATTGTTGTGGGTTCCTTATCAATCGCTGTTCTGATCAGGCGCGTGCGGTGGCCGGTTGAGCCTTCGCATTCTTCTTTTCCAGCACCGCTTCGGTGATGGAGTTCGGAATGCGCTTCGGCGTTTCGATCAGGCCGAGGACCGGCATGATGACGAGGAAGAAGCCGAAGTAGTACAGCGTACCGATCTGCGACATGACGACATACAGGCCTTCCGCAGGACGCGAGCCGAGCCAGCCGAGCATGATGGCGTTGACCACGAAGATCCAGAAGAACAGCTTGTACCAGGGACGGTAGACAGCCGAACGAACCTTGGAGGTGTCGAGCCAGGGCAGGAAGAACAGGATGATGATCGAGCCGAACATCACCAGAACGCCGCCGAGCTTGGAGTCGATCGGGCCGACATTGAAGGTGATGGCGCGCAGCATCGCGTAGAACGGCAGGTAGTACCATTCTGGAACGATGTGAGCGGGCGTCTTCAGCGCATCAGCCGGAATGTAGTTGTCCGGATGGCCGAGGAAGTTCGGCTGGTAGAACACGAACCATGCGTAGATCAGCAGGAACACGGAAACGCCGAGTGCGTCCTTCAGCGTCGCGTACGGCGTGAAGGGAACGGTATCGGTCTTCGACTTCACTTCGACGCCGGTCGGGTTGGTCTGGCCGGTGACGTGCAGGGCCCAGACGTGAAGCACGACGACGCCGGCGATCATGAAGGGCAGCAGGTAGTGCAGCGAGAAGAAGCGGTTCAGCGTCGGCTGGTCGACGGCAAAGCCGCCAAGCAGGAACTGCTGGATCCACTCACCCACCAACGGGAAGGCCGAGAAGAAGCCGGTGATAACGGTCGCACCCCAGAAGGACATCTGACCCCAGGGCAGAACGTAGCCCATGAAGCCGGCAGCCATCATCAGGAGATAGATGACCACGCCGAGGATCCAGAGGATTTCGCGCGGTGCCTTGTACGAGCCGTAGTAGAGGCCGCGGGCGATGTGCAGGTAGACGGCGATGAAGAAGAACGATGCGCCGTTGGCGTGCATGTAGCGCAAGAGCCAACCGTGGTTGACGTCGCGCATGATCTTTTCGACCGAGTTGAACGCAACGGTCGTGTCGGCAGCATAGTGCATGGCAAGCACGATACCGGTCAGAATCTGGACGACCAGCATGACGGAAAGCATGGCGCCAAAGGTGTATGCGTAGTTCAGGTTCCGGGGAACCGGATAGCTGATGAAGCTGTCGTGAATCATACGCGGCAGCGGAAGACGGGAATCAACCCATTTCTCAATGCCAGTCGTTGGCGTGTAGGTTGAATGTTCAGCACTCATTATCAGTAGTCCCCTCAACCGATCTTGATAACTGTGTCGGAAACGAACGAGAAGGTCGGCACGGGGAGGTTTTCCGGCGCCGGACCTTTACGGATTCGGCCAGCCGTATCGTAGTGCGAACCGTGGCAGGGACAGAACCAGCCACCGAAATCACCGGCCTGACCAAGCGGCACGCAGCCGAGATGGGTACAGGAACCGATCATGACGATCCAGTTTTCCTTGCCTTCGCCGGCGGAGCGATCGAGATCGTTCGCTTCTGCGCCGGCCGGCAGGTTGGCGTTGCGCGCAACCGGGTCCTTGAGGTCGGCAAGAGCGACCGCCTTGGCCTCTTCCACTTCCTTCTCGGTGCGGTTGCGGATGAAGATCGGCTTGCCTCGCCATTTGGCCGTCAGCGACATGCCGGCCTGAAGGCTCGACACATCGACCTCAATCGAGGCGAGCGCGAGCGTCGAGGCATCCGGACGCATCTGGTCGATGAATGGCCAAGCGACCGCGCCGGCGCCAACGACGCCCGCCATGCCGGTGGCCAGGTAAAGGAAATCGCGGCGAGTGGGCTCGCCCGAGGTCTCGCTTGAAATGTCGTGTTCGCTCACGGCTAAACCATCCTCTCACGCAATGTTGCGGAAACCGCATCCGCCCAGCGAGATCCCTGCCCTTGCGGTTTGACCTAGGTCAAGGAAACACGCCCAATCAAAGTGCTGGCACCTTAGCCGGCTTGCTGCTGCAAACACGTTTTCGGCGCCAGAATCCGTAAATTTCTGCGCGCGCACGGCTCGCAGATTCCCCGTCAATCCGGCGCGTTCTATGCTTGATCGCAAATTATGTCCAGCCTTGACAAGGGTGGGTGGGCAGATTGTCGCGGGGAAAAGCGCGGCCAATTGGCACAAGGACTTGACGGTTTGCGTTACGGCCGTCGAGCCACCTTGAAAAGGCGGTTGGGCCGCCCTACTCCGCCGCCTCTTCGCGCGCCAGAAACCCGCCTGATTGCCGCGACCAGAGATCGGCGTAAAGACCGCCACGCGAGATCAGTTCGGCGTGGGTCCCGTCCTCGACGATCCGACCCTTGTCCATGACGACGAGGCGGTCGAGAGCGGCAATCGTCGATAGCCGGTGCGCGATGGCCAAAACTGTCTTGCCCTGCATCAGCCGGTCGAGATTGGACTGTATCGCGGCTTCCACTTCGGAATCGAGCGCCGAGGTCGCCTCGTCGAGAACGAGGATCGGCGCGTCCTTGAGCATGACACGCGCAATGGCGATGCGCTGCCTCTGTCCGCCTGAAAGCTTGACGCCGCGCTCGCCGACATGGGCATCGAAACTCTTGCGGCCGCGCTGGTCCTCAAGGTCGAGGATAAACTCGTACGCCTCGGCCTTCTCGGCGGCCATGATCAGTTGTTCCTCTGTCGCGTCCGGGTGTCCGAAGAGGATGTTGTCGCGGATGGAGCGATGCAGAAGCGATGTGTCCTGACTGACCATGCCGACCTGCGCGCGCAGCGATTCCTGTTTCACCATCGAAATATCCTGGCCGTCGATCAGGATGCGCCCGCCCTCGAGATCGTAGAAGCGCAGGAGGAGATTGACGAGCGTCGACTTGCCGGCGCCCGAACGGCCGACGATGCCAACTTTTTCTCCTGGTCGAATGACCAGGGAGAAGTCGTCGATGACGCCTGCCCCCTTGCCATAGTGAAACTTGACATGCTCGAAGCGAATCTCCGGCTCGCTGACCGACAATTCCTTTGCATTCGGACTGTCGACCAGACCGATCGGCTGCGAAACGAGTTCGGCCGAATTCTGGATCGTGCCGATGTTGCGCATGATCGAGTTGAACTGCGTCATCATCCGGCCGAGCAGCATGTTGAGCCTGAGCACCAGCGCCAGCGTGAAGGCGACCGCGCCCGAACTGATCGAACCGCCAAGCCAAAGGTGAATGGCATAGATCGCGATCGCCGCGATCATCATGCCTGACAGAAGCGCCAGCGAGGCGCGCACAGCCGTCAAGAGCCGCGTGAACGGAATGACCGCCCGCTGGAAGCGATCGAAGCCGGCGCGGATATAGCGGTCGTTCTCGTCGTCGCGGCCGAACAGCTTCAATGTCTGGATGTTCGAATAGGCATCCACCATGCGCCCGTTCAGCATGGAGGCCATTTCGGCCGTATCGCGCGCATGCTTGCGAATGCGCGGAACGAAATAGCGCGCCAGCGCCAGGAAGATGACGATCCAGAACGCGACCATTGCCGCCAGCCGCCAGTCGAGCTGGGCAACCAGCGCCATGGTCGAGGCGGTGTAGATGACGATGAACCAGACGACCTGCAGCAGCGACACGATGAGGTCGCTGGTCGCCTGCGCGCCAGACCAGACCTTTGTCACGATCCGGCCGGAAAAGTCGTTCTGGAAGAAGGAAAGCGATTGCCGCGCGACGTGCGTGTAAGACTGCCAGCGCACCAGATTGAGGAAACCGGTAATGATCGACTGCTCCTCGACGAGCGCCGCCAGCGACACCGCGACGAAGCGGAACACCAGCACCGTCAGCAACATGAACAGCAGTTCGGGCCCGTTGGCGGAAATCAGCCCGCTCCAGCCCGCTTCGGGCTTCACGGTGTCCAGCAGATCGACAAGCCGCCCGACGAAATAGAAGAGCCCCGCCTCCAGCATGGCAACGAGGCCGCCGAGGATGGCCATTGCCAGAAACGGACCCTTGGCCTGGCGGGCATAGAACCAGGCAAAAGCCCAAAGTGACTTCGGCGGCTGCAATCGCTCCCGCGGCGCAAACGGCTTGATCCAGTTCTCAAAGATGCTGACGATGGCGCTGAGCATGGTTCCGATATAGGCGGTTCGGCGATAACAGCAATCGGTTTCCACCATTGGGCGCATTACAAATGCGTAACGTCAAGTCGGGAGTCCCGCCGCCGTATGGGCGGCGGGACTTTGGCGGATCACTCCGCCGCTTCTTCCTTCTCGGTATCGTCGGCGATGAAACCGCCCGACTGGCGCGACCAGAGGTCGGCGTAAAGGCCGCCCTTGGCCACGAGTTCGGCATGCGAACCGGTTTCGACGATCCGGCCGGCCTCGAGGATGACCAGTCTGTCCATTTCCGTCAGCGTCGACAGGCGATGGGCGATCGCGATCACCGTCTTGCCGGCCATCAGAGCGAACAGGTTCTCCTGGATCGCCTGCTCGACTTCGGAATCGAGCGCTGATGTCGCCTCGTCGAGGACGAGGATCGGTGCGTCCTTGAGGAAGACACGGGCAATAGCGATGCGCTGACGCTGGCCGCCGGAGAGCTTGACGCCCCGTTCGCCGACCTGGGCATCGAGCCCCTTGCGCCCCTGGTTGTCCTCAAGCGCCTGGATGAACTCCCAGGCGTTCGCCCGCTTCGCTGCCGCCGTGATCGCTTCGTCGTCCGCTTCCGGATGTCCATAGGCGATGTTGTCGCGAATCGAGCGATGCAGCAGCGAGGTGTCCTGCGTGACGACGCCGATCTGGGCACGCAGGCTATCCTGCGTGACGGTGGCGATATCCTTGCCGTCGATCCGGATTGCGCCCGATTCCACGTCATAGAACCGCAACAGAAGGTTCATCAGCGTCGTCTTGCCGGCGCCGGAGCGGCCGACCAGGCCGATCTTCTCGCCCGGCTTGATGTCGAGCGACAGGTGATCGATAACGCCCTTCGCTTTGCCGTAATGGAAGCGAACGTTGTCGTAGGTGATCGCACCTTTTTCCGCCTTGAGCGCCTTGGCATCCGGCTCGTCGACGATGTCGTGCGCCTTGGTCATCATGCCGATGCCGTCATAAACCGTGCCGATGTTCTCGAACAGCGCCGAGACTTCCCACATGATCCATTGCGACATGCCGTTGATGCGCATGGCGAGACCGACGGCGATTGCGATCGCGCCGACCGAGATGGCGCTCGTCAGCCACAGGTGAATGCCGAGCGCACTGATGGCAAACAGCGCGATGCTGTTGTTGGCATAGACCAGCACGTGGAACAGCGTCACCTTGCGCATCTGGCGATGCACGGTGCTGAGGAATCCGTCCATGCCGGCGCGCGCGTAGGTTTCCTCGCGGCCCGCATGCGAGAACAGCTTGACCGTACCGATGTTGGTGTAGCTATCGACGATACGGCCCGTCATCATCGAGCGCGCGTCGGCTTGCTCCTTGGAGATCTTCTGCAGCCGCGGCACGAAATAGCTGACGATGCCGATGTAGATCACCAGCCAGACGGCAAGCGGCGTCACCAGCCGCCAGTCGGCGGCGGCAACGACGATCAGCATCGTGACGAAATAGCTGACGACATAGACGAAGACGTCGAGGATCTTCATCACCGTTTCGCGAACAGCAAGGGAAGTCTGCATCACCTTGGTCGCGACGCGTCCGGCGAACTCGTTGGCGAAGAACGTCATGCTCTGGCGCAGCAGATAGCGGTGCATCTGCCAGCGTGCGATCATCGGGTAATTGCCGAGCAGAACCTGGTGCATGATCAGCGAATCAATTGCCACCAGCAGCGGCAGGCCAATGAGGACCAAGCCGCCCATCCAGATCAGCCTGTGACCTTCCGCTTCCAGGAAGGTGTCGCGATTGGCGCTCGACAGCCAGTCGACCATGTTCCCGAGAAACTGGAACAACGCCACTTCGCCTATGGCGATCAGCATGGTGCAGACCGACATGATGAGCAGCCAAGGAACCGCGGGCTTGGAATAGTGCCAGCAGAAGCCGAAAAGGCCTTTCGGCGGAAGAACGGGCTCTTCCGTCGGATAGGGATTGAGGCGGGATTCAAACCAGCCAAACATTGTCTTGCTCCTTCAGAGTATTTTGAAGGAAGGCGGGTACATTTCTCCCCGCATTCTTTATCGTGAAAATTTCAGTCCGGAAATGCTGCCCCGCAAAGCGGGTCTATCTTCCGGAGTTCCGGAAGCGCGCATAAATCTCTTGAAAGATAGGTCGCGAAACCGGTCAGGCCAAACGGCGGCCCATCACTCCAGGAAGGCGTGTCAACATCAATATAGTCATCATTGCCTCCGTCGGTTCGCGTTGAAGAGAGGTTCTGTCTACCTCTATTCGCGCCGACATGCCAGATTGTCGCAGACACTTTCTTGCCTGTTTTTTCATCGTTCGGCCGGATGTTGCTAGTTCGGCACAGATTAGCGACCACAAAATCAGCGAGAACACGACAGTCATCTGCAGGAAACGCCCATGAATGCATCATCGACGCCCCCTATCGAGTTGAAGGGGCAGGATTTCCTGCTGAGGCGCGCGCAGGAAAGCGACGTCGAGGCGCGGCTGGCACTCGGGCGTCATCCGGAGATCTATCGCATGTTCGGCGGCGAAGCATTCGTTACTCGCCCCTACACTAAAGCCGACGCCGAAGCGTGGTTGCGGGCCAACAGCGAGCACCCGGCTGCCTGGATTATCGACTGCGACGGGCTCATTGGCGAAGTCAGGCTCGACAATATCGATCGGCACGACAGGCGAGCTTCCTTCGCTATAGGGATCCTCGATCCGAAACGGCTCGGTCAGGGGCTTGGCACGGCCGCCACGAAGCTTGTATTGGCTCATGCGTTTGGCGCGCTCGCCCTGCATCGTGTTTCGCTGCGTGTGCTCGCCTTCAACGAGCGTGCGATTGCCTGCTACCGCAAATGCGGCTTTTCGATCGAGGGGCGCGAACGGGAGGCGGCGCTGGTAGATGGCGAATGGCACGATGACATCATGATGGGGATTCTCGCGCATGAGTTCTCCGCACCAGAAGACAGGCCGCAAGGAAAGTGACCGGACGTGAGTGACCTTCGCATTGCCCTCTACCAGCCCGACATTCCCGGTAATACCGGCACGATCCTGCGCCTTGCCGCCTGCCTTGGGCTTTCCGTCGATGTCATCGAGCCGGCGGGTTTCGATCTTTCCGACCGAAACCTCAAGCGGGCCGGCATGGACTACATCGCCTCGGTCGCCCTCACCCGCCACATCAACTGGGAACGGTTCGAGGCGTGGCGGGCTTCGACCGGGCGAAGGCTTGTCCTTGCTTCCACCAAGGCCGCCGAGCCCTACACCCGTTTCCAGTTCCTTCCGGATGACATCCTGCTCTTCGGGCGCGAAAGCGCTGGCGTGCCGGACCATGTGCATGATCGCGCGGAGGGTCGCATCCTCATCCCGATGGCGGAGGGGCAACGGTCGTTGAATGTCGCCATGTCTGCCGCGATGATCGCCGGCGAGGCAATCCGGCAGGTTCAGCCGGTCTGAAAAGCTTCGCATCGCTCTGCCTCGCCGTTCCCGATGGGAGGTGATGGGCGCCGACGACAGCGGCGCCCTTACCATCTATGCAGCAATCTCGTTGTAGGGCGTCACCTTGCGGGCCTGCTTCAACGTCCGCGCCCACCAGATGAGCCGATCCATCATCAGGAACAGCGGTGCGCGCATCTCCTCTGGTTTATAGAGGTTGCCGGCCGCATCGAATTTCGACCAGGCCTTGGCAAACTGGACGCCGTCGCGCAGCGTCACCGCGTGCAACTCGCCAAAAACCTGCCGCAGCTGTTCGACGGCACGGATACCGCCGGATGCACCGCCATAGGAGACGAAGGCAACGGGCTTGGCATGCCAGGGCTCGTAGACCGAATCGATCAGCTCCTTCAGCGCGGCCGGGTAGCCGTGGTTGTATTCCGGCGTCACCACCAGAAAGGCGTCCGCTTCCGCGACCTTGCGCTCCACCCACTCGCCGGGATTGACCGCAGCACCGACGCCGCGCGACGCCCGCAGCCGCGCCGGGTCGATGACCGTGAGATTGAACACGGGGGAATCCGAAATCTCGCGGATCAGCCAGTTGGCGACCGTATCGCAGAAGCGGCCCTGCCGGGCGCTGCCGTAGATCACCGCAAGCGTCATTTTCTCTGTCATGGGGATCAGCTCCTTGTTGTGACTTCCATGGAGCTCATGCTATAAAACCTCAACATTAGTTGAGGTCAATAGGCGTCATGACGATTGTCAGAAACAGCGAGATGCGACGTGAACTCACGGTCGGCGAAGTCGCCGAGCGCAGCGGCGTCGCCGTTTCCACTCTCCACTTCTATGAAGCCAAGGGGCTGATCCGCAGCAACCGCAGCCGCGGCAACCAGCGTCGTTATCCACGCAGCGTTCTGCGGCGCGTGGCAGTGATCAAGGTCGCGCAGCGCACGGGGATTCCGCTTGCGGAAATCCAGGCGGCGTTGACGGTCCTGCCAGACGACCGTCCCTTGACGGTTCAGGATTGGGCGCGCCTGTCGGAGAGCTGGCATGAGCAACTGAACGAGCGCATTGCGAGCCTGATGGCGCTGCGCGACCATCTGACAAGCTGCATCGGCTGCGGATGTCTGTCGCTGAGGGAATGTCCGCTACGCAATCCGCACGATGTGCTTTCGATGGAAGGCGCTGGCCCGCGGTTGATGGATGCAACGGAAGAGGACGGTCAACCCTAGGGGGGGGCACGGACCGGCGATGCTCGTAGCGGAATCAATCCGCAGTCGGGAGACGGCGCATCGTAAATTCGATCTGGTCGCCATCGAGCTGGCGCCAGCTTTCCACCTCGGTCCAGTAGGCGGCTTTCGGCCAGGTATCGAACCATTCGCGCGCCTTGGCGCGGGCAGCACTGCGATCGAGCCGAAAGGTTTCACGCACGAAAAGGCCATCGCCTCGGGCCGGATTGTCCCGGCGATGCCGGGCGATCTGACGCCGTAAACCATCAAGCGGCGGAGCTGCGGGTATTCTCGCCATGGACCATACCTCTGAGGGTAAAGATAGTGTGGGTATGGATCCATTGCGAGTCCGTTTTACACCGTCCATCCGATGCGGCAGACTGCGATTGAGCGCGTGAAACTTGACGCGCAAAAAGACGCAGTAGCACTTTAGACTCGCGGCAAATCTTCTGCTTACATCGAAGCTGATTTCGGGAACTACGCAGCACACCGATAGCCCGACCGCCGTTGCCAATCCGGCGGAAATATGAACTGTGGCGCACATCAACGAATCGGCGGCTTTCCGGCGCGCAAAGCCGCGAACAGGACAAATTTTCATGGAACGACCGCAACTGCCTCAGGGGCTGCCTGCCGATATCGAAGACAAGAAGGCCGCAGCCAGGGCCTGGTTCGAAAGCCTGCGCGACACGATCTGCGCCGCATTCGAAGCGGTCGAAGATGACCTGACCGGGCCGCTGTCCGACCGGGAGCCCGGCCGCTTCGTCGGCAAGGAATGGAGCCGGGACGGCGGCGAAGGCGGCGGCGGTCGCATGTCGATGATGGAGGGGCGTGTCTTCGAGAAGGTCGGAGTACACACCTCGACCGTCTTCGGCGAATTCTCGCCCGAATTCCGCGAGCAGATCCCCGGCGCCAGTGAAGACCCACGCTTCTGGGCGTCGGGCATTTCACTGATCGCGCATCCCGTTAACCCGAACGTGCCGGCCGTTCACATGAACACCCGCATGGTCGTTACCACCAGCAACTGGTTCGGCGGTGGCGCCGACCTGACGCCGGTGCTCGACCGCCGCCGCGTCATGACCGATCCGGACACCCAGCTGTTCCATCGCGCCATGGAGATCACCTGCAATCGCCACGCGGTTGCCGATCACGCCAAATACAAGCAATGGTGCGACGACTATTTCTTCCTGAAACACCGGAATGAGCCGCGAGGCACGGGCGGCATCTTCTACGATTGGCTGCGCTCCGCGGATGAGCAAGGCGGCTGGGAGGCCGACTTCGCCTTTACGCGCGACCTCGGCAAGGCTTTCGCTCTCGTCTATCCGAAGATCGTCCGCAGCAATTTCAACACGCCATGGACCGAGGAAGATCGCGACGAACAGCTCGTGCGCCGCGGCCGTTACGTCGAGTTCAACCTGCTTTATGATCGCGGCACCATCTTCGGACTGAAGACCGGCGGCAACGTCGAGTCGATCCTCTCGTCCCTGCCCCCGGTCGTGCGCTGGCCCTAAAGCAGGTCGCGCAAAGTGTGTTGTGGTTTTGCGACACCGGCATGCACAGAAACAAGAACTTAAAGCGCAACCAGCGAATCTGAAAAATCGCGACGCGCTTTGGTATGCTTCGTGACCCGACCGATCTGAGAAGAGATCGGTCGGGGTCCGTCTTGTGATGGGCGCTGGCAGAAGGCCGGCAGGACCGGATTCCAAATTGCGAGTTGGGGCCAAGTGCCTTTCCGCCTTTGCCGAACACATCGGCTTCGCCATTTGAAACGCTCTCCGAACACTTCAACGTGCTGGTTCAGACCATTTCACAGCGCCTTGCGCCGTGAAATGCGCTCGGGTCCTTGCGCTTTTCCAGACCCATAAACATCTACTAGACGTGGTGCCGCAAAAGCTTTTCGCGCCGCCACGCAAGCATTCCGTTTTGTCGAAATCCCAGTCCCAATCTGTCCGTCCCCATGGGCTCCGCTGCACTGTTTGGATCTTGTGCAGGATCCGGGTGGCGATGCCGGTCCCCAAAATGGCATCGACGGATGACAAATCATCACCACGCGAGAAGGGCGAGCGCATGTCGAACGAGAACACGACACACACTGCCGACCGACGCAAGAAGCGCGTCCCGCGGTGGCTCAAGTTATCCGCGATCACGATCGCGCTGTTGGCCCTTCTCATTCTGACGCCACTTGCATTTATCGTTTACCCGACACTGAAAGCCTATCCGAAGGCTCCTCCCGTCCAGGCAGGCGTTTCCCGGCTGGACGCAAATACGCAGGACATCGCCCATTTGCGGCATTTTCTGGATTTCGAACGGAGCTTCACGCCCGAAGCCAAAGCTGCATTCGCGCTCGCCCTTAGCGAGATGGAACAACGCGCCGGGGATCTCGACCGGGCCGGACTGGCAATGGCGACGGCGAAGGCAGTGGCGCTCGCCGACAACGGGCATACCAATGTTGTCGGGCTCGTTGGCGGTCGCAGTTTCAATGCCGTGCCTATTCGTTTCGGCTGGTTTGCCGATGGGCTGTTCGTGATCGCCGCCGCTGACGGTCAAAGCCATCTGCTTGGGAGGCAGGTCCTCAGTGTGAATGGTAAAACGGCGGATGCATTGGTGGCGGCGCTGCGGCCATATGTTGGCGGCCCTGCCAATCTTGCCAAGGAGCTGGCGCCAAACTTCCTGATCTCGCCGGAGCTGCTCCATGCGGCCGGCCTTGCTGAAACGCCAGCAAGCAGCACCTATGACATGCGCCTCGCAGATCGGAGCATCGTTCCGGTGGAACTCGCCGCGATGCCCGGTACCCAGGAGCCCCAGAGCACCAACTTTTGGCCCGCACGTGATCTGAGCCCGATCGCGCAAGCCGGCAGTACATCCGGGTGGAGACATGTTCTCGACGGTACAGTGCCGCCGCAGTATCTCTCCCAACCCGATCGCAATTACTGGCACTCCTATCCCCTGCCCGACTTGCTTTACGTTCAAATCAACCGTGTGCGCGATCAGGCGCCGCTGGATCTCTCTGCGTATCTTTCCGACATCCTCGATGAATCCGCTGAGAAGCCAATTCGCAACGCGATCGTCGACCTGCGCTTTAACAATGGCGGCAACTACGTGCTCTCGGCTGAATTTGCCCGACGTTTGCCGGAGATTCTGCCACCGGCGGGGCGGCTGTTCATACTGACCAGCGGGAACACGTTCTCCGCAGCTATCAGCACCGCAGCTTGGCTGAAACATTACGGTGGAGCTCGTGTCACCATCATTGGCGAGCCCGTGGGCGATCGCATGCAGTTCTGGGGCGAAGGAGGCCTCGCCGTTCTGCCAAATTCCAAGCTTGCGATCCGCTATACCACCGGCTTCCACGACTGGCAGAACGGATTCAGCTTGGCACAGCTCAGGACGTGCTTTCTGTTGAACTACATCTATGACGTCCCGGCAGGCTCCCTTGAACCGAACGTGCCGGTCAAGCCGACCTTTGCGGACTATGTCGCCGGCGAGGATCGGTCCATGTCCGTTGTCATGGAGATGCTCGCGACCGGCCGCACACCCGGGTAATCAGCCCGCCTGCTTGTCTCGGTGACGACGTGTCAAACCGACGACAGCGTGAAACCGCATGCGACCAAAGGAGCGCAGTCATCACTTGCAGATCCGAACCTTCTTCATCACCAGCCGGCCATAGGCACCGTAGCTCTTTACTGTCTTGACGACGCAGGTCTGTCGATAGCCGTAACTGTACGTGCCAGCCATGACAGGCATGGTGACGGCAAAGACCGTCGTCATCGCAGCAGCGATGGCGATGAAAGAATGGCGCATGGATGTTCCCCGTTCGAAGTCTGCGGCCAGGAATGACGTGCGATCCGCATGTCAGAGCCATCGCATGAAAACCGGTTTCGCACTGTTTCGATTGGAACAGCTGAACAAATCACGATCGCTGGCGTTGTCCTTGGCCAAGGCACGGAGGGACGCAACCATGATCTTCAAGAAACGCACATTCCACGGCATGGAGCCCGAGCGGACGGCGGGTGATCAGCCGGCGGAGCTGGAACGCCGCGTTGCTCACGGCCTGGCCGTGACACCGGGGCTCGATGCCGCCGATGTCATCGTCATTTGCACAGGAAATACGATCATGCTCTCCGGTCATGTCGCCACCCAAGCAGAGAGTGCGCGCGCCGAAGAAGCCGCAAGACTGACAGAAGGTGTCGTCGAGGTCGTCAACCGCATCGAGGCGGCGGAGGTCAGGCAGGGCTAGCTCAGATCGAACCGAGCGTCCAACCGACGATCTCGGACGCGACGGTGGCGAACGCCTGATCGAGCGCCTTGACGAAAGCCGGGTTACCGGTGCCCTTGACGCTGGCAGTCGCGCGGAACGCCTTCTGTGCGCGTACCGTGCCATTCCGGTCGTTGACGAGCTTGGCGAAGATCTCGACGACTGCCGTGTCGGCGCCTTCCGTAGATATCTCGAACGAGCGGATTTCGCTGATCACCTGATAGTCGATCGCCAGACCTTCGCCCGGCTTGCCGACGCCGCCGATTTTGCCGGTATTCTCGAAGGCCTGAACCAGTTTGGCCTGAACCATGCGTGGCAGGCGGTCGCTCCATTGCGCCTTGGAGAGATATTGCAGTTCCGAGCCGGACAGTCGGATGACGATCTGGTCGCTGTCGAGTGCCTTCAACGCCGTCGGTTCCGGCACGAGGATCTGCTTGCTGGTCGCCCCGCGCCCCTCGACGACGGGCGATGAGGAAAGGCTGAACGTATCGTTGACGGCGGCTCCTGCCCCGCAGCCCGCCAGCAACACAGCCAGCGTGAAGATCATCGCGGAGCGCTTCGCTCCCGTCTTACGCACACGCACCAGCCCCGGAAAATTCATACTGCCCAAACCCTTGTCCAATAAGCAGCACCTTAGAGCGCTCGCTATTGAAAGCAACCCGCCTAGCCCCGCACCGGATCTGTCTTACCTGATTCACCGTCGGGTGCGACCATCATATTGCTTGACCGTTTCGCCGCCGAAGAGAAGGCGCTGCGGATTCTTGTCGAATGTCGAAATCGTATTCTCGAGGCTCTGCACCGTGCGGCGCGTATCGCTCACCAGCGCCTCGACATCGCGAAGGCCTCCGCCGGAGAACCGCTTCAGATTGTCGGCGATCGGACCGATCTGGGCATTGAGGTTCTCGGCCACCTTGCGGAAGGATTCGAGCGTGCTGCGCGCCTCGGCCGAGAGCGACGGCGCATCCGCATCGCCGAGGAAGCCGTCCACCTTGACCAGAATGCTGTCGACCCGGTTCGATGCCGCGTTGAGCTTGCTCGCCATCTGGGTGACGTCGGTGATCGTGCGGTCGATGTCCTGCTGGCGTGCCGTGATCTTCGCGGCAAACTGCGTGATGTCGGCGACGGCCTTACGGGCGTCGGCACTTGCCGCCGAGATGTCGTTGACAACGAGCTCGACCTTCTGTTTGTCGACGGCAGCCACCAGGGTATCGACGCGCTCGAGCGTCTTCTGTGCGTTCTTGCCGAACTGGTCATAGGTCTCCACCGTACGCTTGAACGCTGCGATGGTCTCGGAAACCCCGCCGGAGGCGGCCTTCAGGTCGTTGCTCATCTGCTCGACATTGCTCACGATGTGATCGATCTTCTTCGGATCGACCGACTTAACGAGCACATCGGCCGAAGCAAGAGTCGAATCGAGCTTCTTCGACGCGGCATTGATCGATGCCGAAAGCTCGGTGACGCTCTTCAGGAAATCGTCGATCGCGCCGGAATTGTCGGCAAGCGCCTTGGAGAACTTTTCAGCGTTGCTGATTGTGCCGGTCAGTGGACCGCGCACATCCTTGACGAAGCCCTGAATATCGGTGATCGCGTCGTTGGCGCGGTCCATGATCTTGTCGGCGGTCGCCAGAAGGCTGGTGACGCTCGATTGGTCGGCGAGGATGCGCGCCTGGGTGCCCTTCTCGAGCGCATTCCTCAGAATGTTCTCGTCGCCCTTGTTGCCGCCGCTGAGTTCGATGTAGGCGGCGCCCGTCAAGCCCTGCACTTCCAGCGTCGCCTTGGTCGATTTCAGCACGGGTGCGTCGATGGACACTTCCGTGACTGCGATCGAATAGCGCGGGTCGTTGGCGTCGATCGCCAGATTGCGGACAGAGCCGACGGGAATGCCGTTGAAGCGAACGGGCGAGCCGACGGAAAGACCGTTGGCGGAGCCGGGAATGTTGACGACCAGCTCGACCATTTCGCCGCTGCGGCCATATTGCGACATCCAGTAGACGAAGCCGAAGGCCGCCGCGATCACGAACACGGTGAAGAAGCCGACAATGGCGTAATTCGCTTTAGTTTCCATTCGTTCCGACTACCTCAGTGGCCATCCTATCGGCCGTTCATCTGCTTCAGACATCCGGGAAGTCTCCCAGGCTGCCCGCCGGCTCCCTTGCGCTATTCGTCGTGACGCACGATCGACCGCGCCCGTTTCCCCCGGAAATAGGACTGCACCCAGGGATCGTCACAGGCCAGCATGTCCTCGACGGTCCCCTCGACCAGAACCTTTTTGTTTCCGAGCACTGCGATGCGATCGCAGACCGAAAACAGGCTGTCGAGGTCGTGAGTCACCATATACACGGTCAATCCGAGCGTGTCGCGCAGCTTGGCGATCAACTCGTCGAACTCGGCCGCACCGATCGGATCGAGGCCGGACGTCGGCTCGTCGAGGAAGACGAGGTCCGGATCGAGCGCCAGAGCCCTGGCAAGTGCGGCGCGCTTGATCATGCCGCCCGAAAGCTCGGATGGGTACTTGTCGGCCGCCTCAGGCGCCAGGCCCACCAATTCGATCTTCACGCGTGCCAGTTCGTCCATCAGGCTCTGCGACAGGTCGAGGTACTCGCGCATCGGCACCTGGATGTTTTCACGCACTGTCAGCGCCGAAAAGAGCGCACCGTGCTGGAAAAGCACGCCCAGACGCATGTCGAGCGCGATCCGGTCGGCCTCCGACATCTTGTCGTACTCCGCGCCGAGGATCTCGATCGTGCCGGAACGCTTGGCCAAAAGCCTGAGGACCGTGCGCATCAGCACCGATTTTCCGGTACCCGAGGCACCGACAAAACCGAGGATTTCGCCGCGGTAGATCTCCAGGTTGAGCTTGTCGAGAACGATGTGGGAACCGAAGCCGACGGTCAGATCGCGCACGGACAGAACCGCTTCATGGCCGTTCGCGGCGTCTGGCTGTCTTTCTGTGGCTGTTGTGTCCATTGTCCCATTCGCCTCAGAATTCGATCGCTGCGTAGAACATGGCAAACAGGCCATCGATCAGGATCACCACGAAGATCGATTTGACCACCGACGACGTCACGTGCCGACCAAGCGACTCGGCGCTGCCGCCCACCTTCAACCCTTCGACGGCCGCCACCACGCCGATGATCAGCGCCATGAACGGTGCCTTGATCATACCGGCCGCCACCGACGAAAAATCGACGGCCTCCTGCAGACGCGACAGAAAGGTTGCAATGGTAATGCCCGAATATGTCCAGGCGACCAGCGCCGCGCCTGTCAGCGCTGCGAAATTGGCGATGATGGTCAAGAGCGGCAAGGCGATCGTCAGAGCCACAAGGCGCGGAAACACCAGGACGCCGACGGGGCTGAGGCCCATGACCTTCAGCGCATCGACCTCTTCGCGCATCTTCATCGAGCCGATCTCGGCGGTGATCGCGCTGCCCGAACGGCCAGCGATCATGATCGCCGTCAAAAGGACGCCGATTTCGCGCAATTGCAGGATACCGACGAGATCGACGACGAATACTTCGGCACCGAAATAGCGCAGCTGGAACGCACCCTGCTGCGCAATGATAGCGCCGATCAGGAAGGACATCAGCATTATGATCGGCACGGCCTTGACGCCCATGCGGTCGATCTGGTGGACAATCGCCGCCGGCGAGAGGCCGCTGTGTCGCCCGAGCTTGAGCTGGGCACCGCGAACCGCCGAACCGAGAATGTACATCGCCGCGACGATATCGTTCCAGGTGGCGATCATCACCTCGCCAACCGGGGCGAAGAGCCGCTGGAACAGCGGAACTTTCTCGCTGTCATCTTCGGGTGTGGGAAGTTCCGCCGGCAATGCGCCGATCAGCTCGACATAGCGTTGGCCGCCGTCGACAAACTGGATCCCGTCCTCCTTGGGCCCGGCGATCTTTGTCATGAAACGGCGGATGATCCAGGCCCCCGCCGTATCCATGGCGGTGACACCCGAGAGATCGAACTGCCTGACGCTGCCGCCCTTGCGGGCCAGCTGATCAAGCTTGACGGCCATGGCTTCCGCCGTCTCGTGCCGCCAGACGCCCGAAAAGACGTATGTGCCATCAGAGCCTCCGGCCTCTCCGCCGAGCGCGACATCCGCAACGATCTTGGTCTGGGAACGCGTCACCTGGTCTCTGTCATCCCGATTTGCTAACCGCTCGTAAAAGCTTGCTCCGTCATAACGGCTCACATCCTTGATGTCATCCGGATGAAGCCGGTAACATCACGACCAATGTGCCAGATAGCCCCCGCCGGAGAAGATTTCATGTCAACTGTGCTCGAAGCGACAACCGAAGACTTCCCGATTGCGGGCACTTTCACGATTTCACGCGGCTCGAAGACCACCGCAAGCGTGGTGACCTGCCGAATCACCGCGGACGGCAGCAGCGGCTGGGGCGAATGCGTGCCCTACGGCCGCTACAACGAAACCATTGCCTCGGTGCTCGCGGAGATCGAAGCCATTCGCCCACAGATCGAACAGGGCCTGACGCGTCAGCAATTGCAGTCGGCGATGAAGCCGGGTGCTGCGCGCAACGCCGTCGACTGCGCACTTTGGGACTTGGAAGCAAAGAAGAAAGGCAAATCCGTTCATGAACTTGCCGATCTTTCTTCACCTGGAATACTGACGACGGCCTATACGCTTTCGTTGGCCGAACCCGATGCTATGCGCAGTCAGGCCGTACACTATGCCCACCGCACCCTGCTCAAGATCAAAGTCGGGACTTCGGACGATGCGTCGCGCATCCGCGCCGTGCGCGAAGGCGCGCCGGAGAGCCGCATCATTCTCGATGCCAATGAGGGCTGGACGCCGGACAGCCTCGCCTACCATTTCGCCATCTGCGCCGAACAGCGCATCGACCTGATCGAACAACCGCTGCCCGCCGGTCATGATCAGGCGCTCGCGACGATCAGCCGCCCTGTCCCGGTTTGCGCCGACGAGAGCGTGCATGCGACCGGCGACCTCTCCGCCCTTGTCGACCGCTATGACGCGGTCAACATCAAGCTCGACAAGACCGGCGGCCTGACCGAAGCCCTTCGCATGCGCGACGCGGCAGCGTCCCTCGGCCTCAAGGTGATGGTCGGTTGCATGGTCGGAACCTCGCTCGGCATGGCACCGGCGATCCTGGCGGCCCAAGGCGCGGATTTCGTCGACCTCGACGGGCCCCTGCTTCTGGCGCGCGATCGTACGCCGGGCTTGCGCTACGAGGCCTCGCTGGTCTTTCCGCCCGAGCCGCGTCTCTGGGGCTGAAGGTACCGGGCGGTCAGGGCAAAGCAGCAGCCGGCAAAGGCGACGACCGACATCGAATAGAACCCGTTCACCCCGTACCAGGCATAGAGATAGCCGGACAGGAATGTGAAGATCGCCGTGAAGATGCCGGTGTAAAAGAAGTAGAGGCCCTGCGCCGATGCCTCCTGCTCCTCGACCACGCGCTCCACCAGCTTGTTCTGCATGCCGGTGTGCATGATCGCATAAGTGAAGGCGTGAAAGCACTGCAGCACGAAATATCCGGAAAAGCCAAGATCCATCGGGAAGATGATCCAGCGCAGCACGGCCAGGAAACAGCCGGACAGGATCATCGTCCAGACGCTGAAACGCCGAATGATCGCCTTGGCGAAGATGAACATGGTCACTTCGGCAGCAACGCCCGCGCTCCAGAGAATGCCGATCTCCGTGCCGCTATAGCCGATATGCTGCCAGTAGATCGCCGAGAAGGCGAACAGCATCGCGTGGCTGGCGTTGACCAGCGTGACGCCGATCAGCAGCAGTTGCAGATCGAGTTGGCGCAACGATTTCGGCGGAGGTTCCGTCAAGGCCGTGATCGGTGATGGACGTCGCGGCCGGCCGACCTTGGGCGCAGCAAAGGCCATCACGATCGTCAAGCCGAATCCGATCGCCATCGCCGGCAGCACCGTGTCGCCGCCGAAGATGCCGATCATCCAGCCACCAAGCATGGTTGCGCCGATGAAGGCAACGGATCCCCAGAGCCGCATCTGGGCATAGTCAAATCCCCAACGCCTGACCCCGGAAAGCGCGATCGCCTCGACGATCGGCACATAGGGTGAATAGACGGCCGACTGCAGCGTGTAGATGATCAGGATCGGCCAGAACTCTCGGGCGTAAAACAGCACGAAAGCCGTTGCCAGCGACAGGAACCCCGACCAGATCAGGACGATCGTGCGCTCGCCGAGCCGATCGGCGATCACGCCCGCGATTGGCGCCGTGAACACGCGCACGAACATCGGCAAGGCCAGCACGACGCCGATCTCGAAATCGCTCATGGAAAGCGTCGTCAGCCAGACCGGAAAATACGGCATGGCGAAACCGTTGACGATCAACGGAGCGCAGAAGAGCAAGGCTGTGCGAAGCGTAAAATAACGCGGCGGAGGGCCCACGGCAGCGGGCGCTTGGGAGGGAATCATGGGAGGACCTGATGGCTATGGGCCAGCAATAGCATAGCCCACCGCAGGATCGCTATAACCTAGATTTCGCTACAAGCGCCGCCCGTATGTTCCCGGCAGTCTCGTCAGGCGGCCCGCTGCGTCAGCAATTGCGCCAGCAGACGTTCGGCTTCGGCCGTGCCCTCGGCTTCGACGACGCCGCCGCGCATCTGATGCCAGGTGATCAGTTCCATGGTGCCGTCGTGGTGCTCGGCAATCGCCGTGCAGCTTTCGACCCAGTCGCCGGTGTTGATGTAGCGGATGTCGCCGATGTCTTCGATTACAGCGTGATGGATATGGCCGCAGATCACCCCTTGCGCGTCGTGGCGCCTTGCCTCGTCGGCAACCACCTTCTGGAACTCGCCGATGAAGTTGACCGCGTGTTTCACCTGCAGCTTCGCCCAGGACGAGAACGACCAATAGGGCATGCCGAGCCGGCGACGAATGGCGGCGAGGCCGATATTGATGGCGATTGCCGTGTCGTAGGCCCAGTCGCCGAGATAGGCGAGGATGCGGGCGTTGCGCACGACGACGTCGAACTCGTCGCCATGCAGTACCAGATAATTGCGGCCGTCGGCACCCTTGTGCATGTGGCGCTGCGCCACCTCGATGCCGCCGAAGTGAACGCCCGGAAAATCGCGCATGAACTCGTCGTGGTTGCCGGGGATATAGATGATGCGCGTGCCCTTGCGCGCCTTACGCAGCAGCTTCTGGACGACGTCGTTGCAATTCTGTGGCCAGTACCAGCTGCGCTTCAACCGCCAGCCATCGACGATGTCGCCGACGAGAACGATGGTTTCCGCCTCGTGATACCGAAGAAAATCAATGAGAAAGTCGGTCTTGGCCGCCTTGGAGCCGAGGTGGACGTCGGAGATGAACAACGTCCTGAGATGCCTTACGGAGTTGTCTTGCGGCGCCGCCATCATACCAGCCTCGTCTTGATTGAGCCTTCTGGGGCCCGTCAAAACCAGACTCGTGTTTCAGGAAGATGACACGGACGCCGGCCGCTTCGTCGCACCGGCCGAAAAGAACCGCGCAAAAACTGTACGCGGTTCGCAATTCGTGCCACAAGGCCACGTCCAAAAAAGAGGAATGCAGACTATGAGCACGGGCGACAAAACCAAATCCCACACCGGTCCGGCCAGCGGCGACATCGACCAGCAGGCCCTTTTCTTCCACCGTTACCCGCGCCCGGGGAAGCTCGAAATCCAGCCCACCAAGCCGCTCGGCAACCAGCGCGACCTCGCGCTCGCCTATTCGCCCGGCGTGGCTGCCCCCTGCATCGCCATCCGCGACAATCCGGAAACGGCAGCCGACTACACGGCGCGCGCCAACCTTGTCGCGGTCATTTCCAACGGCACGGCCGTTCTCGGCCTCGGCAATATCGGTCCGCTTGCCTCCAAGCCCGTGATGGAAGGCAAGGCTGTCCTGTTCAAGAAATTCGCCGGCATCGACGTCTTCGACATCGAGATCGATGCTTCCAGCATCGAACGCATGGTCGACGTCATCTCGGCGCTGGAGCCGACCTTCGGCGGCATTAACCTGGAAGACATCAAGGCGCCGGAATGCTTCGAGGTCGAGCGCCAGCTGCGCGAAAAGATGCAGATCCCCGTCTTCCATGACGACCAGCATGGCACCGCGATCATCGTTGCGGCTGCGATCCTCAACGGCCTGGAGCTGGCCGGCAAGGACATCGCCAAGGCCAAGATCGTCACCTCGGGTGCCGGTGCCGCAGCGCTCGCCTGCCTCAACCTGCTCGTGACACTCGGCGCCAAGACTGAAAACATATGGGTGCACGACCTCGAAGGCCTCGTCTACAAGGGCCGCGAAGTTCTGATGGACGAATGGAAGTCGGTCTACGCCCAGGAAAGCGACAACCGGGTGCTTGCCGACAGCATCGGCGGCGCCGACGTCTTCCTAGGCCTGTCCGCGGCCGGCGTGCTGAAGCCGGAACTGCTGGTGCAGATGGCCGAAAAGCCGCTGATCATGGCGCTCGCCAACCCGACGCCCGAGATCATGCCGGAAGCTGCCCGTGCGGCGCGCCCGGATGCAATGATCTGCACCGGCCGTTCGGATTTCCCCAACCAGGTCAACAACGTGCTCTGCTTCCCGCACATCTTCCGCGGTGCACTCGACTGCGGTGCAAGCACGATCAACGAAGAAATGAAGATGGCGGCTGTCCGCGCCATCGCCGGCCTTGCCCGCGAGGAGCCATCGGATGTCGCTGCCCGCGCCTATTCCGGCGAGACGCCGGTCTTCGGCCCCGATTACCTGATCCCATCGCCCTTCGACCAGCGCCTGATCCTCCGGATCGCGCCAGCCGTCGCCAAGGCTGCCGAGGAGAGCGGTGTCGCGACGCGTCCGATCCAGGACTATGACGCCTATCTCGACAAGCTGAACCGCTTCGTCTTCCGCTCGGGCTTCATCATGAAGCCGGTCTTTGCCGCCGCCAAGAACGCGCAGAAGAACCGCGTGATCTTTGCCGAAGGCGAAGACGAGCGCGTGCTGCGCGCAGCCCAGGTGCTGCTCGAAGAGGGCACGGCTCGCCCGATCCTGATCGGCCGTCCGCAGATCATTGAAACACGCCTGCGTCGCTACGGCCTGCGCATTCGGCCCGACGTCGATTTCGAAGTGGTCAACCCAGAGGGCGACCCGCGTTATCGCGACTATGTCGAGGACTATTTCGCCCTTGTCGGCCGTCTCGGCGTCATTCCGGAAGCCGCCCGGACGATCGTTCGCACCAACACGACTGTGATTGGCGCGCTTGCGGTCAAGCGCGGCGAAGCCGACGCTTTGATCTGCGGTGTCGAAGGGCGCTACAGCAAGCACCTGCGCGACGTCTCGCAGATCATCGGCAAGCGCGAAGGCGTTCTCGATTTCTCGGCGCTCAGCCTCTTGATCTCGCAGCGCGGCGCAACCTTCTTCACCGACACCTATGTCAGCTATTGCCCGAGTGCCGAAGAAATCGCCCAGACGACGGTCATGGCCGCACAGGAAATCCGCCGCTTCGGCATCACACCGCATGCGGCCCTGGTCTCGCACTCGAACTTCGGCTCGCGCGATTCCGAAAGCGCCACGAAGATGCGCCACGCATTGCAGCTCGTGCGCGAACTAGCGCCCGAGCTCGAAGTCGATGGCGAAATGCATGGTGATTCGGCCATCTCCGAAGTGCTGCGCCAGCGCGTCATGCCCAACAGCACGCTTTCGGGCGAAGCCAATCTGCTGGTCTTCCCGAACCTCGATGCCGCCAACATCACGCTCGGCGTCGTCAAGACGATGACGGACAGCCTGCATGTCGGACCGATCCTGCTCGGCTCGGCGCTGCCGGCGCACATCCTGTCGCCGTCCGTGACCTCGCGCGGCGTGGTAAACATGGCGGCACTCGCTGTCGTTGAAGGCAGCCATCCGGGTTGATCCTTTTCGCAGGGCCGTCGTCCCCGGCGGCCCTGTGTTTCCCAGGCGATCCTGCCAACAACCTTTGTTTGCAGGATCGACAATCCACAGCAAATACGGATGACTGTTCTGGACAAAAGGTGAACCCCCAACCATTGTGGGGTTCAGGGCAAGAATCGGTGTTGTGGCATGACTGAACAACAGGCTGTCCTCGACATGCTGGAAATCCTGGAATGCGGAGGCTGTGTCGAGCCGGCCCATTTCTTTACGTTGATGCGACGTACCTTTCGCATCGCTCATCTCCTTTATCTGGAAGCAGAGCCCTATGCCGACGAGCTCAAGATCTGCCGCCTGCACCACACGTTCGGTGCCTATGCGGCGGAGCTCTATCTGACGCGCGGGCTCTATCGCATCGACCCGATCCTGAAGCTCGCGCTCGGCGGCGTCAGGCCGGTGGAATGGACGACGGCGCGCCATCGCTTTCCCGAATGCGAGCCGTTGTTCAAGACCGCCGAAGAGATCGGGCTTTCCAGCGAAGGCGTCGCGCTTCCGCTGCCCTCGCCGGCCGGGCGGATGGCGTTGCTGGCCATCAACGTCAACATGTCCCAGGCCGAATGGTCGATCTATCGGCGCAATCATCTGCGCGACTTCCAGCTCGCCGCCAACCTGTTTCATGCCGGCATGCTCGAGAACGCGGCCATGACGAGTGGGGCGGCGGCGCGCGATATGCGCCTGACCGGCCGTGAAACCGAGGTTCTCACCTGGTCGGCAGCCGGCAAGAGCTATTGGGAGATCGCCACCATTCTCGGCATTTCCGAACGCACCGTACGCTTCTTCATGACCAACGCCCGCCGCAAGCTCAATGTCGTCTCCAATACGCAGGCTGTGGCCCAGGCGGTTCGCCACGCACTGATCCCCACGGTTTGATCCGGGTTAAAGCCGCTCCCCCTGCGCTCCTCCGGAAACCCATCGAAATTTAGAGTAAAAAATCCGTTATCGGTACTGTCACTAGTGCCAGTTTCTTCTCCGCCGCCGGACTGACAGCATTACGCCATCCCCCAAAGACAAGGATGGAGAGAACGATGATCAGGATCCTCAACGGCAGGACACGCGGACAGCACCCACAGGCCATCGACGAGATGTTCAAGTTGCGCAAGCGCGTCTTTCACGACTTCCTGAAATGGGACGTTCAGACCGAAGGGGAATGGGAGATCGACAACTACGACAAGTCGAATCCCCTCTACATCCTGTCCTACTCGCCGGACACCGGAAAGCTGCGCGGATCGCTGAGACTGCTGCCGACGCTTGGCCCAAACATGCTGGACGATACCTTCCCGATCCTGCTGGGCGACAACCCGGAGATTCGCAGCGCCTCGATCTGGGAATCGAGCCGCTTCTGCATCGACCCCGAAATTTCCCAGGATCGCGCTTCCAATCAGGTCACGGTTGCCGCCGCAGAACTGATGTGCGGTGTCGGCGAACTCGGGCTTGCCTCCGGCATCGGCCATATCGTCACGGTGACCGACGTCTTCCTTGAGCGGATGTTCCGGCGCATGGGTTGCCCCGGCGAGCGCATCGGTGAACCTCACCGGATCGGCTCGGTCTTTGCCGTGGCGGTCGCCTGGGAGGTGACGCCGTCACTGCTAAGCGCCATGAAGGCCGTCGCCGCGATCGAAGGTACGGTTCTCGAACGGCCGATGTCGCTGGAAACCGCACGCGCAGCCTGACATCGGATCGGTACCGTCCACTCGTCCATGAGGACGCAACTGTTAACGCAATACGAGGCTTGTCGTTGCACACGCGGCGACAAGCCTTATGATAGGGCTGAAACAGGAAATGCCGACGGCGACCGATCCCGGACAACAAGGGTGGCGCCAACCGGTTGCAGGAATGGACGTTCGCCCTTGTTCCGGAACATGAAAACCCTTGCGGCGGCAACTTTGCCGCTGCTTCTGGTTCTTGCCGATCCGGCGCTGGCCTCCAGCGTATGCGACCGCCTGAACACAAGGCTTGCCGAACTGCCGGCAGCTATGACCACCACGGCCGATACGCGTGACTATGCCAGCGCCATATCGAGGCAGAACATCGAACTGCGTCGGGCGCGCAATGACCGTCGCCGTGCCGGCTGCGGCTCAGGCAGCGTCGTCGTGTTCAATGGCGGCGACCCGGATATCTGCTCCGATATCAACAGCCTGATCGCCGAGATGGAAGACAATCTCGATATCCTCAAATCGGAACGCCAGCAGCTCATGTCAGGTGATGGCGGCGACACGCGTCGGCGTATCCTGGCCGCTCTCGAGATCAACGGTTGTTATGGCGACCGCGAGGAATTTGCCAGCGCTGATCCAGAGGCTCCGGAAACGCATCGCAATATCCTGCGCGATCTGCCGCCGGACGAATCCGACGGGCCGTTGTTGCGTGATGGTGACGCGGCCGGATACCCACCGGAAAGCGGTGTCTATTCCGGCACGCTTCGCACCATGTGCGTGCGCACCTGCGACGGTGCCTACTTCCCGATCTCGTCCGAAGCGAGCCCGGCCGACTTTCCCCGCGACGAGCAGGCCTGTCGTGCCCGCTGCCCGGGTGCGGAAACGGAACTCTTCTTCCACGAGCTGGCGACCGAAGAGAGCGACCAGATGGTCTCAGCCTCGACGGGGCGCCCCTACACCGAACTGCCGAACGCTTTTGTATACCGGACACGCGGCGTCGGCACGCCCGGTATTTGCGGCTGCCAGATCCCGAAGACGGCGGTAACCACTCCCAAAGCAGGCAATGGCAATGCCGGCGACAGCCAGTCGTCGATCGTCGTCATCGAAGGCAAAAAGCAAGCAACGGCTCCTGCCAACAAGGCGGCCGTTCCCGCTGAAGAGCGCCCATACGACCCCGCCAAGAGCAAGGTGCGGGTCATCGGGCCGACGTTCCTGCCCCAGGAGGAAACGTCGATCGACCTTCGCCACCCGAAGGGTCCGGGCTACCAGCCGGTTCAGAGCAACTGATCACAGCGTCTGCCTTTCGGCAGGCTCCCCAACCTTCCTCGAACACCAGCTCCTCCAGCGGCAGGCGCTGGCGCCAGCCCTTCGCCGCCAGCTCGGGCTCCTGATAGAGTTGATCGACATATCCGAGGCAAAGCCAGGCAACGATCACGACATGATCGGGTATGCCGAGGATCGACTTGATCTCATTCTCATGAAAAATGCTGACCCAGCCGACGCCGACGCCTTCGGCGCGCGCGGCGAGCCAGAGGTTCTGCACCGCGCAGACGGTGGAATAGACATCCATGTCAGGGTTGTGGGTCCGCCCGAGAATGACCGACCCGCCGCGCGTGCGGTCGCAGGTCACGCAGATGCTCAAGGGTGCCTTGCGGATACCCTCCAGTTTCAGCGAACGGTATTTCGTCCGCTGATCACCATCGAACATCAACGCAGCCTCGTCGTTGGCCCTTGAGAAAGCCTGCCAGACCCGCTCGCGGGTTTCCGTCTGGCGCACGACGACAAAATTCCATGGCTGCATGAACCCGACCGATGGCGCGCGGTGCGCGGCATTGAGAAGGCGCATCACCAGATCGCCGGGCAAGGGTTCGGGCAGGAACTGATCCCGCACGTCCCGACGTGTCTCGATGGCTCGGTAGACGGCTTCGCGCTCGTCCAGCGAAAAGGCTTCGGCAGCCGCAAGGCCGCCATTCGAATCAGTCAGCATCGTTCGATCCCCAACAATGCACAACCTTCCGCCGTCCGCGCGGGGTTCGGTCTATCTTGCCAGGCCGGTCTTCTGACTTCGGATCATCCGATCACCTCACCTTCCCAGATCACATGAAGATCCAGTGGCAAGATCGTGAGAAAACTCAAGATCGTTAGAGGAAATCGTCCCCGTCACAGCGTTGGGCACGTTCCGGAATGACACCGGATTCCCGATTCTCCCGCGTCGCGGGCACCTGACCACGCCATAAGTGCACAGCGATACGGGAATGACAAGCAACTCCATGAGCGCCTGCCGCCACTGTGCGAGGCTTTCGGCTGCGGTCGACATCTGTGACCTTTCGACCGCTGCCCTTGCGGCTTGGTATCAAAGCGGCGCGACGGGATGTGGCGAACCGTCGTAACCGCCCCAGACCGACTGGTCGAAGCAGATGACGGCCCCGGTCATCAGGCCGGATTCGCTCGAGGACAGATAGGCGCAGGCGCGCGCGACTTCCTTGGGGTCGACAAGCCGGCCGAAGGGCTGGCTGGCGGCCGCCCTTTCCAGCCAGTCGGCCGCAGCGCCGTGGAACTCGCGTTGGATACGATCTTCCCCCTCCGACGCCATCCAGCCGATGTTGAGGCCGTTGACGCGAATGCGGTTGCGCAAGAGCGCGTAGGCAGTGTTCTTGGTCAGCGTCTCGAGGGCGCCCTTGGACGAGCAATAGGCGGCAATGAACGGCTGCCCGGCCATGGCCGACATGGAACCGATATTGACGATCGTGCCCTGCGTTCCCACCCTTCGCATGACCTTGACCGCCTCCTGCATCAGGAAGAACGGCGCGCGCACATTGATCGCGAACATCCGGTCGAACAGTTCGGGGCTGGTATCGAGAATGGTACCACGGTCGGTGATCGCCGCCGCATTAACCAGCGCATCGACGCGCCCGAAGGTGGCGTCGCAGGCGTTGACGACCTTGCGGGCATCCTCGACCTTTTCGAGATCGGCTTCGACATAGTGCACCTGCGCGCCGCTCGCCTTGCGGATCTCAGCGGCCTTCGCCTCACCCTTGGCTGTGTTGCGCCCGCAGATGACGATGCCTTCAGCCCCCCGTTCGGCAAACAGGCCGGCGATCGTTGCCCCCAGCCCTTGCGTCCCACCGGTGACGATGGCGATCTTGCCATCGAGACGGCCGTATTGCTCGGTCATGAAATTCCTCCCAGAAGTGAAAGTCACAGGAAACAGGAAACAGCCCCCGGCGCTCAGCACCGGGGACCTGACATATCGATATCTGCCGTTCAGCTCAGCTTGCGCTGCGCCTGCTCGTCAAGCGCGCTACGGAAATCCGCCTCGCTCCACCTGCCCGCCAGCGCCTCATGCATCAGTTGTGCCTGGGTTTTCGGCGCAAGCCCGCCGATCGGCGGATCGCGGTCGAGATTGGTCGGGAAGGAATAGCCCTCCGCGCAGGAGGCAATCGCGTTCGCCGCTTCGGCCGTCGAAAGCGCGCCGGATGCCGTAAGGGTCGCGAGCGCCGGGTAAAGCGCTGCGCTCATCTTCACGCGATCGACCGTCTCCATCGCCCGCCCGAAAGCCGAGGACACCTGAAGCAGGTTGGCGACGCGCTTGATATCGACCGAGCGATTGCTGCCGGCCGCGTGGAAGAGCGCCGGATTGAAGAAGACGACATCGCCGTTTTCGAGCGGCAACTGCACATGGTGCTCATCGAAATAGGCGCGGAACTCCGGACGCTTCAAGGCGAGATAGCCGGGCACAAAGGTCTGGCTATAGGGAAGGAAAAGCGTCGGACCGCTTTCGAGCGGCATGTCGCAATGGGCAACCGCCCCTTGCAGCGTCAGAACCGGTGAGAGCCGGTGCACATGCGCGGGATACTGTTCGATGACAGCAGAGGTCTGGAAACCGAGGTGGTAATCGCGATGGGCAGCCTGGGACGCACCGCCCGGATTGACGCGGTTGACCTGCGCCGTCATCTGATAGTTCGGACCCAACCAGGCCTCGCTGACAAGCGCGATCATGGCGTTGGCATAATAGGCCGCGAAATTTTCGGGGCTTTTCAGGCAGTGCTTTTCGAGCGAGTTCCAGATTCGGTCGTTGGCGCCGGGCTTGGCGAAATGGTCGCCACCACCGCTGTTGGTGCGGTGCTGCTCCTCGATGATGGCGTCAAATATGCCGCTGGCGGCATCGATCACGGTGGTGTCGGCATAAGCGTGCTTGAACACCGCGACGCCCGGCCCGGTCGAAAGCGATTCACAAATCTCGGCCAGTACGGCGCGCCGCCCCTCGGTCGTGGCGCAGGCGGATACAAGGCTGGCGCTGTCGTAGATCAGTACATTCTTCTCGCAGGCGAGCGCATGCGGATAGTCCGCCAGGTTCGTCTGGCGCTCCACCTCGACACGAAATTCCTCGATGTCGCAGCCATCTTCGCTCAGCCAGACGCGGTCGAGGCGCTGGCGCGCTTTGTTGTCGGTCTTCATCCCGTTCCTCCTCAGAAACTTTCGATGCCCCGACTATAGGCGCCATCCGAACGTGATATAGAGCAGGAATCCATCAAAAAACCATCAGGAGGGATCACCGGTGGCTCATCCGTTTCTGGTCAAGGACATCGCTTTTCAGGCGGGCTTGAGCACCGCTACCGTCGATCGGGTCCTGAACGGCCGAGCCGGCGTGCGCCAGCAGACCGAAGCGCGGGTGAAAGCCGCCATCCGCGAGTTGGAAAAGCAGCAGAACGGACTGGAGATCCAGGGCCAGAAGCGGACGATCGATGTGGTGATGGAGGCGCCGGAGCGCTTCACCGAAGCGGTCAGGCAGGCCTTCGAAACCGAAGCGCCCACCTTCATGCCCACGACATTCCGTTGTCGCTTTCATTTCGCCGAGACCATGCGCCCGCACGACATCGCGCAATTGCTGGACCGCATTCGCCTGCGCGGAACCGACGGCGTCGTGTTGAAGGCACCGGACGTTCCCGAAATCGTCGGTGCGGTCGCCCGCCTCGAACAGGCGGGAATTGCCGTCGTCACGCTCGTCACCGATCTGCCGAACTCGGCGCGCACCGCCTATGCCGGCGCTGACAACCGTGCGGCCGGCGAAACGGCGGCCTATCTCATCGGCGAACGTTTCGCCGAAAGCTCCGCAACAGTACTCGTGACGATTTCCAGCAGCCGTTTCCGTGGTGAGGAGGAACGCGAAATCGGTTTTCGCCGCGTGCTGCGCGAACAATATCCGGCGATCCGCATCATCGAGATCAGCGAAGGCCATGGCAAGGATACCGAGACAGGCGCACTTGCGGCAAAGGCGCTTGCAGCGCACGCCGACATCAATGCCGCCTATTCGATTGGCGGCGGTAACCGTGCTGTGCTCGAGGCGTTCGAGCGCGTTGGTCGCGACTGCGCGCTGTTCATCGCCCATGACCTCGATCACGACAACCTGGCGCTGCTACGCCAACGCCGGATCCATTTCGTCCTCCATCATGATCTGCGCAGTGACGCCCGCATGACCTTTCGCGCAATTCTCGCACGACAAAACGGTGCCGACCAAAAACTGGGCGGCAGCCGTCTGTCGGCCGTCGAGGTCATCACCCCCTACAATGTGCCTGCTGTCTGATCGGCGGGGGTGAAGGCAACAGACCCCGCGACGACGCGGGGCCTGTCTTTCATTCGGGCAAAAGCACGATCTTCCCGGAAAAGCGCCGGTCCTCGAGCCGCGCATGGGCCGCGGCCCCGTCCGACAGCGCGAAGGTCTCGATGCGGGGCCGCTCGATGACGCCGTCCCGCAAGGCCTGGAAAAGCCGCCCGGCCCGGCTCAGCCGTTGCTGCCGATCTGTGAGAAAATCCCAGAGATCGCCACCGACGACAGTTTTCGAATGCTCCATCAGGTAGCGCGGGTCGACCAGGGGTGCCGGCCCACCGGCCATGCCGAATGTCACCAGCGTGCCGCGCGAGCGCACCGCTGCGAGACTGTCGAGCAAGGTAATGCCGACAGAATCGTAGGCGACATTGACACCGCGGTCGCTCAGCGCCCGCACCTTGTCCGGCCAGCCCTCGTCATAGCCGAGCGCGTAGGCAGCTCCGGCAGCCTTGGCAAGCGCCTGCTTCTCCAGCGTCGACGCCATGGCGATGACGCTTGCCCCCCGCGCGATCGCGAGCCGGATCAGCAATTGCCCTACGCCACCGCCTGCCGCCTGGACGAGAACCGTGTCGCCTGCACGAACGCTGTAGCTGTCCTCCACCAGATACTGTGCCGTCAGCCCTTGCAGCAGGAGTGCGGCGGCAGCCTCAAAGTCGATGTCGTCAGGAAGCGGGATTGCCCGCTCCAGTGGCACCGTCACCCGCGTTGCATTGGCAAACGGCACGTCGGCAAACCCGATCCGGTCACCGATGGCGACGCCTTCGACGCCTTCACCGATGGCCACGACCTCACCTGCCCCTTCGTATCCGGCGATGTGTGGCGCCTTGCCCGCAAGCGTATAGTTGCCCTTGCGCCGGTAGATGTCGGCGAAGTTCAGCCCGATCGCCCGCATTGCCAGTTGGATATGCCCGAGGGGCACGGCCGGGTCGGCAACCTCGCGGTAGCTTAAGACCTCCGGCCCGCCGAACGTGTCGAATACCAATGCATGCATCGTTGCCTCCCCTATCGGATCAGAGTGCGGACGAAATCTTCGCCGAGCCCGACCGCCTTACAGTGAGCTGCATAACGGTCGAGCCTGACGAGCACGTCGTCATAACCTTCGGCATTGCCGTCGTCATCGAGATAGACCAAGGGGCCAAACACATGGAACAGCGCCTTCATGTGGCCGGCCTCCGGATGCACGTAGAGCGTATGGATATCGCCTGCCGGCTCGAAGATGAAGGTGCCGGGTCGCGCGATCCAATCGCGTTCACGATACCCCCAGGTGCCCTCAAGCGTCCAACCGGTGACCGGATTGGAATGGCGATGCCGCTCGATCGTGCCGGCTCCCTTTGCCTTGAAGATGCTGACCCAGCTACCGCCGCGCACGTCGAACAGCAAGGGCAGTGTAAAGGCGCTGTCGCCGAAGGGCAGCCATCGCCGCTCATCGGCCTCCGCATCGGCAACCAGCAATTCGTCGACCCCGTATCTGCTTTCCTGAATGTTGATCACAGTTCGTCCTCCCGTTAAGTTTCACAATCAGGAAATATCCACTATAGTGGATTACGTCAACAGAATTGAGAATCGTGAGTTTTGTCCGTATGTAGGGATCGAGGAGACGCCATGCCGAATCTGACCATTACCCGCCGCCCCGCCGAACAGCGATTGCGCTCGAGCGAGGAGCGTCCGACCGAGCTCGGAGCCCGGGTCAAGGAGCTCAGGATCGCACGCGACTGGACGCTCGATGAGGCAAGCCAGCGCATCGGCCTGTCCCGTTCGGCGTTATCAAAGATCGAGCGCAACGAGATGTCGCCGACATTCCACGCCATGCAGAAGCTGGCAGCCGGCTTCTCGCTCGACCTCCTGAGCTTTCTCGCCTCGGGCGAATCGAGCCCGCCGGCCGGTCGGCGCAGCATCACGCGGCAGGACGATGGCACCCGCCATGAAACGCCGAACTATGGCTTGCGGCTCTTGATGGAAGAGGTGCGCAACACGGCCTTCATGGTGGTCGAAGTGCTGGTCAGGGCACGGGGGCTCGACCAGTTTCCCGATTGGGACCGGCACGATGACGAGGACTTCATGTATGTCCTCGACGGCGAAATCACCCTCTACACCGAGCACTACGCACCGGCGGTGCTGAAGAGCGGCGATGCCGTCTATTTCGATGCACGCCTCGGCCATGCCTGTATTTCAACCAGCGACGGCGACGCCCGGCTTTTGTGGGTGACCGCTCCGCTCGGTGGACGCTTCAGCCGCTCGGACGAAGGCCAAGGCGATGCAACGATACCGGCCTGAAGACTCAGCCGGCGTGGCGCCTTGACGCCTCCGCTTTGAGCGCAATCTTGTCTTCCGGGGAAAGGTCGTCAGCCGTCTGGACACGGTTGCGCCCGCGTCTTTTGGCGAGATAGAGCGCCTCGTCGGCAGCGGCGAGCAGCGCGCGGGCGGTGCTGCCGTGCTTTGGCGCAAAGGCCAGGCCGACGCTGCTGCCGACGCGCAACATCTGCCCCTCAAACTCGATCGGCGTCTGCGCATCGATGACAAGGCCCGCAGCCATCGCCGATACGTCCGCATCCTTGCCTGGCGAACGATGGATGACCGCAAATTCGTCACCGCCCAGGCGGGCAACGGTTCCACGCGCCCCGACCCGCCGGCGGTACCGTTCGGCAATGGCCATCAATACCGCGTCACCCGCCGCGTGCCCATGCCGGTCGTTGACGGCCTTGAACTCGTCCAGATCGGCAAGGATCAGCGCGAATGGGCGGTTTGTCGCGTCGAGGAGCGCGGCGGCCAGCGCATCGTCGAAACCGCTGCGATTGAGAAGCCCGGTGAGCCGGTCATGTTTTGCCATGTAGAGGTTTCGCGCCTCGCTCTGCTGCAGGGCAGCAAAGACGCTTGAGAACCTGAGGGCTACGAAGGCCATCAAAAGCATTGCCAGGATCGCGATGGCGATCACGCTCGGCAGGATCTCCGCCCGCACGAAACCGCCGGGCGATTTCGGCGTCCAGGCAACGACCAGGCAGGAGGCGTCCAAGCACCGGCCGACGGACACGTGCACGCTATCGGCCGGAAGTTGAGACAGCGGCACGAAGGCAAGGCCAGACACCCCAAGCTTTGCTTCGATCTCCCGCAGCGACTACGCCGTCAGCGGGCGAACAGAAACCATGAACACCGGTTTGCGGCGATTGGCGGCAAGCTGCAGCGTTTCCGGGATCACCGCCTGGACGACCGCGATGCTCATCTGCCCTTGAACCTCACGCATATCCACAGCGTGGATGCCGGGTACGATCGGCGTTACCGATTGCCGGTTCGGCTGGGGGATATCGAGCGTATAGGTGCCGCCATTGTTTCTCAGCGCATTGTCATAGCGGCGACGTGCCTCGTCGACTAGATCGGCGGCATCGCGAAGCGGGCCTTCGGCCGCCTGCGCGGGGATGGCCAGTCCGTCCTTCAATGCTGTCGAAACATGTCCATCGGCATCACTGAAGATCAGCCAGGAGAAACCGTAGTCCTCCCAGAGCCATCCGGCCAATTGTTCTGCCACGAAGGCGTCACTCAGCCGTCCGGTCGCAAGTTCGTCGTAAGTGTCGTCCCAGAAAGAGACCTGCGCCTGGAATTGCACGGCGGCTTCCATCTGGTGGCGCAATTCGTTTGTCACCAGCCTGCGCTCTGCAGAACGGCCGAAACGGTCCGCCTCGACGACGGAACGATTGAGAACGAAGATGAGGCTGGCGATTGTCAGGATCGCAACCAAGGTACAGGCAGCATGAATTGCCCAGACCGCCCTGTTCTGCTTCGGTTGCCGAAACTTTTGCTCGATCACGCCAACGCCCCCTGACCGGACCAGCCGTCAATGGCGAAGGGTGGCACCGATCAGACGCCACCCTAAAGATCAAAGCAGAAATTTAGTTTAAGCAAGCTGGTATTGAAAGCCTTAAAGACTTCAACCGCCTAGTATAAATCAACAATCAGTAGTCGTGCGACCACTAGTTGGGCGAAGAAGATCGACTCAACAGCGAGACGATTTCCTCGTCGCCTTCGTCGCGGGCAAGATCCCGGATCGACCGCATGCCGCTGCCATCACGCCGATTGGCATCGGCACCTTTTTCGATGAGCAGCTTGACCACGGAGGACCTTCTGTTGACGACGGCGATGGCAAGCGGTGTCATCCAGTCGCTTTGCGGGTTTGGCCGCCCGCGCCCGCGGAATTGGCCGAAGGGTATGTCGAGCAGTTCCGGTTTTTCATCGACGATCGCCATCACCTGTTCGCTCTTGCCGAAGGCGGCGGCGGCAAACAGGTCGAGCGGCTGGCTTTCGAGGAATCGCACCATATCACTCTTGCCGTTGTACTCGGCCCAGCCGATCGGCGGCGCGTGATGGTACGGGTCACGCGCCATGGCGTTGGCGCCGTGCTCGAGCAGAAGCTTTGCCATCTCGATATGCCCATGCAACGCCGCCTCGTGCAGCGGCGTGCGCGACGTCATGCGGTTGACGTCGAAGCCGAGCGACAGCATCAGCGCCGCCCTGTCCTCCTGGTTTTCGCCCGCAGCCTCATGCAGGATCGCAGGATGTGCCGACTGCGTGCGCGAAACGAGCGTTGCATCCCAAGCCACCAGCGCCTTCGCCTGTTCGCCCTTGCCCTCGGCAATCGCGCGCGCCAGCCGGTCGGCATCAGTGAGTTCGGCAGCCGTGGCGCCATGAGCAACCAGATATTCTGCAAGGGACGCATCGCCGCCAAGCTCCGCCCATTGGTAGGGTGTGCGTCCCTTTACGGTCCGGTTGACGTCCGCTCCATGTTCGACGAGCAATCGAACACGATCGGCCATTCGCTTTTCCAGCGCCCAGGCGAGCTGATAGTCGAAAACACTCTGGCTGTTTTCGATCAGCTCTCCATCCTCGCGCACCAGCCAATTGTTCCTGTCCTTGGCGCTCAACCCATGGCGCAGCAACAGTCTGAGGCAGGTATTGTCTGGCTCGAACATGCGATTGTAGAGCGCCTGACTGTCGTTAGCCTTGGCGCCGGCCTTGAGCAGCAATTCGGCAAAGGCGGTGCAATCCGGGTGTTCCGGTTGCCGCTCCTTGCCCGCTTCGCCTTGGCCGAAGACACCCGTCAGCGCGGTAAAGCGATACTGTCCGTCATCCAACCAGAAGGCATCGGCATCCGCGCCGCGCGCAATAAGCCGCTCACCAGCAGCAAGCGAAGACCGTCCGGGAATGCGCGCATAGGCTGCATACAGCAGAGGCTCCCAGTCGTAAGGGCCTCCACGCTTGCTGGCGAGCTTCGGATCCTTGTCGAGCCAGCGGTCTATGGCGTCGCCATCGCCCAGCGCCGCGGCGACATGAATGCTCTCGCTGGCGATTTCAGGATGCTCTTCGAGCAGAGCTTTCGCCTGGGCGTACCGCTCAGGATCGGCGGCTATGTCGCCGAAGTAAGACACAGTCGCGAGCGCCAGGAAACGGTTCGCAAGTTGCTCGGTCGCAGGTTTGCCCGACTGGGCGCGTTCGAGATGCGTTTTCAGTCGGGTCCAGCTGGAGAAGCCGAGCTCTCGGGCAATGACCAGTTGGGCATCCTGCAGGCCGATAGCGGCCGGTTCGTTGAAATAGGGCAACGTTCGCTGGCGTGCAGCGGCATCCCCCGCCTTCAGGGCTTTCAGAAAAGCCTTGGCCTGCTTACGGATGGATTCGAGGGTAGCATTCGCGGGAAGATCGCGCGTGATCATGAAAGACCTCCTTTCATTCACGTCCGGTATCCGCGCCCACAGACTGAAAAGAGGTGTGGCAACCAAATTCAGTGAAACAGGTGGGACTAGCCCTTCCCGCGGATCGGGTGCGCCCTGCAAGCGAGACGATCGCTAGCACGCAGTCCGTATTCTTGTCCAGTCTTCTCATCTTTCCGGTTGGTAGCGAACGAAGGCGAAGCGATCTCCCCCAGGCGACCAGTTGGGAACGTTCATCGTACCCTGCCCGCCGAAGAGTTCGAACAGGTCGCGCGCATTGCCGCCATCCATATCCATCAGCCGAAGTCGAACGTTCAAGTCTCGCGGATGATCGAAGACATCGCCGTCGTAGGAGAGAACCAGCAGGTGTCTTCCATCAGGCGACGGATGCGGGAACCAATCGCCATAAGGGCTGTCGCTGATTCGCTCGATGTCGGTGCCATCAGGCCGAACGCGCCAGATCTGCATGCGCCCGGTGCGGCTGGAATTGAAATAGATCCACGCTCCATCGGGCGACCAGTCCGGCCCATCGTTGCGGCCTTCTCCCTGTGTCAGCCGCCGCTCCTCGCCACCCACGACCGGGATCGTATAGATATCGAAAATCTGATCGCGAATGCCGCAATAGGTGAGCGTCTGGCCATCGGGAGACCAGCCATGCCAGTAGGACGGCAGGGTCGGGGTCACCAGTCGCGGACTGCCGCCCGAAGCCGGCAACAGATAGATCGCCGACTTGCCGAACTCGGTCTTGTCGCTGATCGCGATCGTGCTGCCATCGGGCGAAATCCCATGGTCGTTGTTGCAGAGGTGGGCAAAGCCGGTGTCGATCTCATCAGGAGCCGAACCGTCCAGGGCCAGCCGGTAAAGCCGCCCGTCGCCGTTGATAACGAGAGACTGCCCGTCCGGCGACCAGTTCGGCGCCTCCACAAGCCTGTCGGTCTGCCAGACGACATGCGTCTGGCCGGTCATGATGTCGTAGGTCTCGACCGAACTGCGCATCGTCTAGCCCCGGTCGCGGAACCGGTTTGTGATCGGATAGCGCCGGTCGCGACCAAAATTCTTCTTGGTGATCTTGACGCCGGGTGCCGACTGCCGGCGCTTATACTCGGCGATATAGAGCAGGTGCTCGATGCGGTGCACTGTCGCCTCGTCATGGCCGCGCGCGACGATCTCCTCCGTGCTCATCTCCTTTTCGACCAGGCACTCGAGAATGTCGTCGAGCACCGGATAGGGCGGCAGCGAATCCTGGTCCGTCTGGTTGGGGCGAAGCTCGGCCGAGGGCGCCTTGTCGATGATGTTTTGCGGGATGACCACACCGGAGGGGCCGAGCGCGCCGGGCGGCACGGTGGTGTTGCGCCAGCGCGAGATGCCGTAGACCTGCATCTTGTACAAGTCTTTGATCGGATTGAAGCCGCCGTTCATATCGCCGTAGAGGGTGGCATAACCGACCGACATTTCCGACTTGTTGCCGGTTGTCACCACCATCGAGCCGAACTTGTTGGAAACCGCCATCAGAATGGTGCCTCGTGTGCGGCTCTGCAGGTTCTCCTCGGTGATGCCCGATTCGGTGCCTTCGAACATATCGGCGAGTGCGCCGAGAAAGCCCTGCACCGGCTCCTCGATCGGCACGATATCGTAGCGGCAGCCGAGCGCTTCAGCGCAGTCCTTGGCGTCCTTGAGCGAATCCTTCGAGGTGTAGCGATAAGGCAGCATGATCGTGCGCACCCGCTCCTCGCCGAGCGCATCGACGGCAAGGGCCGCACAGATCGCCGAGTCGATACCGCCGGAAAGGCCGAGCACGACATTCTTGAAGCCGTTCTTGTTCACATAATCGCGGAAACCGAGCATGCAGGCACGATAGTCCGCCTCCTCCTGCTCCGGCAGGCGCGACTGCAGGCCGCCGGCACAATGCCAGCCATTGTCGCCCTTCTTCCACTCGACGATCGACAGCGCTTCCTCGAACTGGCTCATCTGGAAAGCGAGCGACTTGTCGGTGTTGAACGCGAAGCTCGCGCCGTCGAACACCAGTTCATCCTGCCCGCCGAGCTGGTTGGCGTAGATCATTGGCAGACCGGTCTCGATCACCTGTTTCAGCACCACCTGATGGCGCACATCCACCTTGTCGCGATAATAGGGCGAACCGTTGGGCGACAGGAGGATTTCAGCACCACTTTCGGCCAGCGTCTCGCATACGCCGAGATCGCCCCAGATATCCTCGCAGATCGGAATTCCGATGCGGATGCCGCGGAAATTGACCGGCCCGGGCATTTCTCCCTGGTCGAACACCCGCTTCTCGTCGAACTCGCCATAATTCGGCAGATCGACCTTGTCGCGCACCGCAATGATCTTGCCGCCGTCGAGAACAGCGACGGCATTGTGGCGACCGGTTTTGGCGAGCCGCGGGAAGCCGATGATGACACCCGGACCGCCATCGGCGGTCTCGCCCGCCAGCTTTTCCACCGCCTGAAGGCAGGCGTTGAGGAATGCCGGCTTCAGAACCAGATCCTCCGGCGGATAACCGGAAATAAAAAGCTCGGTGAGGAGAAGAAGGTCGGCGCCCTGGCGCGCCGCATCGGCGCGTGCCTCACGCGCTTTCGCCAGGTTTCCGGCGATATCGCCGACGGTCGGATTAAGCTGGGCGACGGCGATGCGAAGCAGGGTGGGAGCGGCTTTATGAGCGGTCATGAGCGGGCCTGTCGGTCTGTTCTCGAACGAATGCGTCTGACTTTCGCCCCGATCTTTAGCGCAATCCGCGCCAAAATACCCACAGCCAATCGCGGCGAAGCGAAAAATTCCAAAAAAATTCTGCTATTCCGCGTTGTTATCGGCTCCGGTTCGCACACCCTCACGTCACGAAAACCTGTTTCCAAACACCCTGAACAAGCCATTCATCCCCTGTTCAAAATGACAGTCGTATGACAGTTACACGACACATAGATGAAATTGGAGAAGATGTTGGCTAGTATCGATTCAGCCGTAGCGAGGAGATCACGAGTCTACACCGATAGACCCGGATTTGCCGCGCGGCACGCCAAGACGCTGACCTCCGCACGCAGTGCATTGTTCTCGCTGTCGATTGCCGCAGCGCTCGTTTTTGCTGTCGAGTTGATCGTGCGCCAGTCCATGGCCGACACGGTTGCCTATTTCCTCGATCCGACGCGCCCCGCCTGGACCACAATCGGCGCATTCTTCCTCATTCTGCTCGCCATCGATGGCGTTTTCGGCCGTGAACACAAGTCCGCCGTGGTGCTCGCGCCGCTGGCGATCATCCCGGCCATCATCTGCCAGCAGAAGCAGGTCTTCCTCTCCGACCCGCTCTACCCGACCGATTTCCTCTTTGGTCGCCAGATTCTCGAACTGATGCCGGTTCTGGTCAAGGACCGTCCCTGGACCGCCGTCGGCATTGCCGTCGGCCTTCTCGCAGCCGTTGTCGCCATCGGCCTTCTGCTGCGCTACGCCTGGCGCAACTTCCCCAAGCTGACGCGCCGCGAGCGTATCGCCCGTGCGGCCTTTGCGCTGCCGCTGCTCTTCGCCTTCTGGAACATCATGGACTACAACCAGTTTTCCTGGATCCGTGATCGCCTGAAGGTCATCCCCATCATGTGGGATCAGACCGAAAACTATCGTCACAACGGCTTTGCGCTGGCGTTCGCGATCAACCTGCCGATGGCCAATGTCAGCGCACCTGCCGGCTACATGGCCGATGCGATCGACCGCATCCCGGTCAAGCCGCTGCCGGCTGGCACGTCCCATCGCAGCAAGCCCGACGTCATCGTGCTGATGAGCGAATCCTTCTGGGATCCGACCCGTCTGCCGAACGTCAAGCTTTCGCCCGACCCGATGCCGACGATCCGCGAGATGCAGTCCGGCAACGTCTTCTCGCCGGAGTTCGGCGGCATGACCGCCAATGTCGAATTCGAAGCACTGACCGGCTTTTCCAATGCATTCCTGCCCTATGGCAGCATCCCGTACCAGCAGTACATCCGCAACCCGATCCCCTCGCTTGCCACTTTCTTCCGTGGCGAAGGCTACGTGTCGCGTGCAATCCATCCATTCCAGAGCTGGTTCTGGAACCGGACAGCGGTCTACAAGGCCTTCGGTTTCGACACCTTCAAGTCGGAGGAAAACATGCCGCCGATGCAGAAGCGCGGCATCTTCGCCTCAGACGAATCCCTGACCAACGAGATCATCCGCCAGGCCGATGCCATGGATGACCCGTTCTTCTTCTTCGCGGTCACCTTGCAGGGCCATGGCCCCTATGAGGCCAACCGCTACGCCAAGAACACCATCAAGGTTGAAGGCAACCTGCCCGAAAGCGATCGCCAGGTGCTGGCGACATATGCCCAGGGCATCAAGGAAGCCGACGAGAGCCTGAAGAAGCTGATGGACTGGGCGAAGGAGCGCGACCGCGAGACCATCATCGTGCTGTTCGGCGATCATCTGCCGCCGCTGAACACCGTCTATACCAACACCGGTTTCATGAAGGGCGTGACGGCCGAGCGTAAAGGTCCAAAGGACCAGATGAAAGCGCAGCACGAAACGCCGCTCGTCGTCTGGTCGAACAAGACCGGTCCGAAGAAGAATGTCGGCACGATCAGCCCGGCCTTCCTCTCCTACCAGATCCTGAAGCAGTCCGGCTACGAGCATCCTTATTACACCGGTTTCCTCGGCAAGGTGCACGATCAGTACCGGGTCGTCGACCGTTACATGTTGATCCGCAAGAACGGCAAGGACGTCGCCGAGTGGTCTCGTCAGCCGAAGGTGCCGGCGCTGCTGCGTGACTATCGCTTCCTTCAGCATGACATGATGTTCGGTAAGCGCTACTCGACGGACCGATTCTTCAAGTCGCACGCGGATCTTTACGCCGCAGGTTTCTAGTTCGTATCACCAGCTCTTGCGCAGGGTGCTTGAGAGCCTGACATGACAGCACAGAGCCGGACGGTTACCCGTCCGGCTCTTTTCATGTGAGGTGTCCCGTTGATTTTCCTACCGAAGTGGTGCGCTAGATATCGTCCGATCCATTTCAGGAGCTAGCCATGCCGCATTTCAACGACCTGTCACAGCACCTGTTTGGCAAACCGCTCGCCGAACTCGGCGAGATAGAGCGCCGCATCCTCACCCGCGCCAAGGAGAGGCGCACAGTTGCGACGGACACCAACGCCGAGTTCAGCGCCGAGCTTTCCGTCGGAGATCGGCTTGCCGACTCCATCGCCAGGGTTGGCGGCTCCTGGGCTTTCATTCTCAGCTTTTGCGGCTTTCTCGTTGTCTGGGTGGTCGTCAACACCATCTTGCTCATGACCGGGGCGTTCGACCCCTACCCCTTCATCTTCCTGAACCTGCTGCTCTCGATGCTGGCGGCATTGCAGGCGCCGGTCATCATGATGTCCCAGAACCGGCAGGCCGAGCGTGATCGCTTCGCCGCGGCAAAGGACTATGAGGTCAATCTGAAATCGGAAGTCGAGTTGATCTCGCTGCATCACAAGGTGGATGACGTGCTGCTGCGCGAAATTGCCGAGTTGCGGGCAGATCTCGCCACTCTCAATCGCCAGCTTGCCCAATATCGGCACATACCCGACAACGAATAGCCGTGTCGGTCGCGGCTAAAACCAGCCAGAATCTACGCAATTTCTAATTCAATCACAGATAAGCATTTTGCACCAATAGGCTATTTCTAGCCATTGAAACAACCTATTCGGGTATCAAAAAATTAACACTTGAGGCGCAGCCTGAAGGTGCAGGGACAGAGAAAAAGCAGTCACGGTTCGGTCGGAGTTGCTGAAATGTCCAGAATAGCGCGCCTGTTTGGCAGCCGCGATGGCGCTGCCGCAATTGAATTTGCAATCATCGCCCCTCTCTTCTTTCTATGCGTGCTGACGTTGATTGCCTACGGCATCTACCTCAGCGCCGCCCATTCCATCCAGCAGATCGCTGCCGATGCCGCGCGTACCGCCATTGCAGGGCTTTCGGAAGGCGAGCGCGAACGTCTTGCCACCGACTACATCCAGCGCACCACGATGGATCAATCCTTCATCAAGCCGTCCCACATGACCGTCACGGTCAAGGCCGACGCGAGCAATGCCAACCAATTCACGGTGAGGATCAAGTACGACGCCAGCGACCTCCCGATCTACAACATGTTCACCTTCGCGATGCCAAGCGAGCAGATCGAGCGCTTCGCCACCATCCGCTTGGGAGGCATCTGAAATGGTTCATAAAACAACGGCATTGCGAGCGCTCGCCCAATCCAGGCATGGCAATATCGGCATGTCCGCCGCACTTGTGATGCCCCTCGTTATTGCGTCGATGGGGCTTGGCATCGACTACGGCTATCTCACCGTTCAAAAGCGGGAGATGCAGCAAACGGTCGATCTCGCCGCCATCGCCGCCGCATCAAACGTCTCTTCCGCAGAGCAGGCCGTCCTCAAGTACTTTTCCAACAACAGCCTCAACTTCGCGGTCGCGTCACCCGCCGGGCTGCTGACCGTTGATGGCAAGGTTCTGAAGCCGGGCGACGTTGCCACGGCAAAGGTCGACGGCGTGGCAACGGTCACGCGCGGGCGTTATGTGCCCGATCCCAACGTTTCCGCCGGCCAGCGCTTCGTCAAGAACGCGGCCCCTTCGGATGCTGTCCAGGTTCACCTGGAAAAGAAGGGGCAGATCTTTCTTGCCTCTGTCTTCGCCGAACCACCGGAACTCAATGTCGTCGGAACCGCCGCAAGCTCGAAGATTGCCGCCTTCTCTGTCGGTTCCCGTCTTGCCAGCCTGAATGATGGTCTCCTCAATGCCATTCTCGGCCAGATGCTTGGCACCAACATCTCGTTGAAGGTGATGGACTACAACGCCCTGATCGACGCGGATATCGACATCCAGCCGTTCCTTAAGATCATTGCCACCAAGCTCAGCCTGACGACCGCTTCCTATGAAGACGTGCTCGACGCCAAACTGACGATGCCACAGCTGCTTTCGTCCATGCGGCTGTTCCAGGGTCTGTCCGGCACCGTCAACTCCGCACTCAAGAGCATCGAGCTGGCGACGGCCAACAACAAGAAGACCTTTACTCTGGCGCAGATACTCAATCTCGATCCCAAGAAAGACCTGAGGATCGATGCTGGTTCCGACTGGACGATGAAGGTCAGCGCCCTGCAGATTGTCTCCGCGGCGGCCGCTATTGCCAACGGCCAGAACCAGATCGCGCTGAATGCGGTCGCCGGGTTGCCGGGAATAGCGTCGGCGACCGTGAAACTCGCGATCGGCGAACCGCCGGTCGAGACGCCAAGCCATCGCCTCGGCACCCCAGGTGCTGCGGTCCGCACGGCTCAGACCCGCCTTGCCGTCGAAGTGGGCATCGACGGGCTGGCCGCCCTTGCCGGTATCCGTATTCGTTTGCCGATCTATGTCGAGCTCGCCCACGCCGAAGCCAAACTCTCCGATATCCGCTGCTACGGCGGCAGGCCGGAGAACGCGGCAGTCATCGTCGATGCGGTTCCGGGCGTCGCCGAAATCGCGATCGGCGACGTCAATCCAAAGGTGCTTTCGAGCTTTTCGACGGACGCCCGCGTCGAGCGCGCCCGCATCGTCGACGCGCTGGTGGTCAAGATTGACGCGATCGCCCACGTTGAGGCGCAAAACCTTCAGGCGTCCCGCCTCACCTTCAGCCCTGCCGAAGTGGCCGCGCGTTCGATCAAGAGCGTATCGACCAGGGACATCCTGTCATCGACGACGAAAACCCTGCTCAACAATCTGGATCTGAACATACAGGTCTTGTTCCTGACGCTTGGCAGCCCGACGGTCCTGCAGCAGGCGCTCGCCCAAACCCTGGGCGCCGTCACAAAACCAGTGGACGATCTGCTCTACAACCTCTTGCTCTTGGTCGGGGTGCGGGTGGGCGAAGCCGATGTCCGCGTCACGGGGGTCAAGTGCCAGCCGCCAGTGCTCGTGCAGTAGCCGCACCTTAGAAAGGCAATGGGGCCGGCCACGGAAAAATCCGTTGCCGGCCCTTTCGAACAAAATGGCGGCTTCGCACGTTATGAGCAAGGTAAAGCTGCTAAAAGCAGTAGAGTTGAGTAGTATCGAGGCAGGCGTGGCGAGGGATGGGCCCCCGAAGCGTAGGCGAAGATCGTCGGGAGACGTGCACGACAGATGCATTTGGTGGCAAAACAGGGGGATGCTGCACCGGAAAAACCGCCCGCCTTTACGGCGGATGGAATTTTGCGCAACCCGCTGCTGCGCGAAACGCTGCAGATCAGCGCCCGCGATCTGATGGCGGTCTATGACATCTTTCCGCGTGTCGCTCGGCTGGTTGCCTCGCATCAGAAATGGATCTTGAGCCAGGCCGCCTACGCACTTCATCTCGAGCGCGATCCGTCCCATCCCGATTCCGGGGTCACAGCCGCACGGTTGCTGAAGTTCATGCGTGATACCGGCGGTGCAAGCCGAAACACCGCAGCCGCATTCCTGGCCGAACTGCTCGCTTACAAATTGCTGCGCGATGTCAGCGGCGAACGGACGAACAAGAAGGTTCGCCCGCTTGAGCCGACGGAAGTCAGCGAGAGCGCCATGATGCGCTGGTTCATGAGCCAGATGGGTACGCTCGATCGCCTCGATGGTGGCAATCGCCTGGAACACGTTGAGGCGGACACCTCCGTCCTTGTACGCACCCAGCCGATCGCGGCAAGGATGCTCCTGTCCGACAAGAATTGGAGCGAGCCTCCCGAAGGTGTCGCCATCTTCGCCTGGACGGAATGCGGAGGCTTGCTGCTCGATGACCTGATGGCGCGGCCGAAAAGCCTGACGCCTGTAGACGGGAAGGTTTGGCTCGAACTCAACCTGGCCGAGCTTGCCAACCATTATACCATCTCCAACACCCATGTCCGCAGACTGTTTACCAAGGCGCAGGACACCGGTTACATCGGCCGGTCGAACGACGGTTCGCGCGGTCGCTTCTGGATGAGCACCCGGCTGGTCGACGAATACTGTCGTTGGCAGGCCGTAAAGCTTGCCGCGCTCGCCAACGCCTATGAGCAAGCTACGGACGGCGCGGTGCGGCTGGCAAAATAGTCCGCGTCGTTCTTGCAGTGAAATCGACGTGCTGCCCCTGCCTGAACCTGTCTTAGGTTTCCCCTGGACCGATCGCGATCGCGGCTGTTGGCCCTGTGAACACGCCCGGCCTGGTCGGCACGATTTCGACCCCATGGCGCTCCAGTTCGGGCCCGTGCTCGCGAAAGACCCTGCTCCAGGTCGCCACATCGGCAATTCCGACAAAATTCGTCGCGCGGGCCCCGTCATCGCGCACACGAACCTCGGCGATCAGCCGGCTCTTCCATCGCTCGCTTGTGGCCGAGGTATCGGCCAGGAACACGAATGCGACCACGCGCTCAGGGCGGTGGGCAGCAAGATATGCCAGCAGCGTATCGGACAGCGCGCGATGTGGCGCATTGATCGTGGCACAGACCATGTTCTCCGCAAATTCATCATCCGACATGGCAGTCGCACGTCCTCTCTTCTGGCAAAACTGCGTCGCAGCGAACCTGCAAAATGTTGAATTCCGACCACAAACCCTTTCCACGGCCGCGCCCAGCATAGGCAAAAGTGGACACGGTGAAAGCACTTTAGCGGGGCGCCCTTCGCCGGGCAAACGTTGCCAGCATTAATCATCCTCCGCCGTTCACCACCGGCCAGTCAGAGCGGTACCATCGCTTGTCGTTGACGTTGGCGCCTGCCTCGGCCGAGCCCGAACTTCACTTGCCGCTATTTTTTTGGCAGCCGGTTGACCCGTCCCGGGGGGCAGGACCGATAACAATTGCGGCGAAAAGGAAGAGGTGATTCGTGAGCGACTCCGCGTGTTTCTTGACTGCAACCGAGGCCGCCAAGCGTCTTGGCGTCTCGGTCAAGGCTTTGCGCTTCTATGAGCAACAAGGGTTGATCAAGCCTGTGCGAACGTCGGCGGGATGGCGGACCTATGGCCCGGAGCAGATGAGGCGCGCGGGCGAGATCGCCGCCCTGCGCTCGCTCGGCCTACCCCTGGCACAGATCCACCGCGTGCTCGATGGCGGTGCGCGAGAATTGGCACCCACCCTGGCGGCGCAGCAGGGGCTGCTGCAGGCGCGAGCCAAAGACCTTCATGAGACCGTCGCGAAGGTGCGGCGTCTGCGCCGTGACCTGGCCAGCTATGCTGTCGATGCGCCCTTCCTGCCGCAACGGGTGCAAGGTCAGCCCCCATCCGACACTCCCGAGGTCGCATTCGACCTGCCATGGCCATGGGGCGGCGAGGCGTTCAAGCTTCACAGTATACATCCGCTAACCTACATCATCGGACCGCTCGGAAGCGGCAAGACACGGTTGGCCAAAGCTATTGCGACGGCCCTGCCCGGCGCGGTTTTCGTGGGCCTCGATCGGTTGGAGGAGAAAAACAGCGCGGCCTCACTCCGACGGATCGAGGTGGAACCTCGATTGAAGTCACGCATAGAAGCCGTTCTTGCGCGATTGGTGGACGACGGCGCCGTGGCATCGCCACCGTTGACTGCTCTGTTGGTGGCATTGGAAGCGGACGCCAAGGCGTTCGTTGTCGATATGATCGAACAGGACCTCGATGCCGCTTCGCAATCCGCTTTGCTAACGCACCTGCGTCACCGCCGTACCGACAGACGGCCGATCTTCATGTTGACCCGATCCAATGCCGTCCTTGACCTTGATGTTCTCGGACCGGAGGAGACGATCATTCTGTGTCCCGCCAATCATAGCCCGCCGACCGAGGTCGCGCCCTATCCGGGCGCCCCGGGCTACGAGACTGTCGCCAACTGCTTGGCGTCGCCGGACGTGCGCACCCGAACGCAAGGCGTCATCGCCTGGCCGCCGGAAGCGGCCTGATGGCTTTTACGGCCGCCCTGCGTCAAACTTCGGCAGGCCGTCGTCGATGCCGTAGAAATCGCCCTTGTCGGCGCAATAGATGTGGTAGCCGGGCTTAAGGTCCGTCGGCTTTTCAAAGGCACCGGCCATGATCGAAGTGTAGTCGAGCCCATCGGCTTTCCAGAACAGCGCCGACCCGCAATGACGGCAGAAACCCCGTTGTGCGCCGTCGCTCGAGCGATACCAGGTGACATCCTCGGCGCCTTCCAACTCCAGGTCGCGGTCCAGTACATTGGTCGCGGCATAGTAGAGGCCCGTCTGCTTGCGGCATTGCGTGCAATGGCAAAAGATCAGTTTGCGCAGCTCTCCTCGCGTCTTGAAGCGCACCGCAGTGCAAAGACAGCTGCCGCTGTGGATCTCCGACATGGTCCCCCGACCTCCTTCAATGAAAAATGCCGGGTCAGCTTTGCGAGCGGGCCCGGCATTGTCAATTTCATAGCAGTCGCCCGACAGTCAGAAAAACTGAACCGTGCAGCGTTCCGTCAGGATCAGCCGTTGACGACCAGCTTCTTCTCGTCGCGGCCGCCCTTCATGCGCTCGGCCAGCAGGAACGCCAGTTCCAGAGCCTGGTCCGCATTGAGGCGCGGATCGCAATGGGTGTGGTAGCGATCGGCCAGATCGTCGCCCGAAAGCGCGCGCGCGCCACCGGTGCATTCGGTCACGTCGTTGCCGGTCATCTCGATATGGATGCCGCCCGGATGCGAACCTTCAGCACGGTGGATCTGGAAGAAGCTTTCGACTTCCGACAGGATACGCTCGAACGGACGGGTCTTGTAGTTGTTGAGCGTGATCGTATTGCCGTGCATGGGATCGCAGGACCAGACGACCTTCTTGCCTTCGCGCTCGACGGCGCGAATGAGGCGCGGCAGGTGCTCGGCAACCTTGTCGTGACCAAACCGGCAAATCAGCGTCAGGCGGCCGGCTTCGTTGGCCGGGTTGAGCAGATCGATCAGCTCCAGCAGGCCGTCGGCCGTCAGCGACGGACCGCACTTCAGGCCAAGCGGGTTCTTGATGCCACGGCAGTATTCGATATGGGCGTGATCGGGCTGGCGGGTCCGGTCGCCGATCCAGATCATGTGGCCCGATGTCGCGTACCAGTCGCCGGACGTGGAATCGACGCGCGTCAACGCCTGCTCGTAGCCGAGCAGCAGCGCCTCGTGGCTGGTGAAGAAATCGGTCTCGCGCAGGCTCGGGTGGTTTTCCGAGGTGATGCCGATCGCCTTCATGAAATCCATGGTCTCGGAGATCCGGTCGGCGAGCTTGCGGTAGCGCTCTGCCTGCGGGCTATCCTTGACGAAGCCAAGCATCCACTGGTGCACGTTGTCTAGGTTGGCATAGCCACCCATAGCGAAGGCACGCAGGAGGTTGAGCGTGGCCGCAGACTGGCGGTAGGCCATGATCTGCCGCTCAGGATCCGGAACGCGTTCGGCTTCCGTGAATTCGATGCCGTTGATGATGTCGCCACGGTAGCTCGGCAGCTCGACGTCACCCTGCTTCTCGATGTTGGACGAGCGCGGCTTGGCGAACTGACCGGCGATACGGCCGACCTTCACCACCGGCTGCTGGGCGCCGAACGTCAGGACGACGGCCATCTGCAGGAACGCGCGGAAGAAGTCGCGGATCGTGTCGGCGCCGTGCTCGGCAAAGCTTTCGGCGCAATCACCGCCCTGCAGCAGGAAGCCTCGGCCCTCGGCAACATTGGCAAGCGCGCTCTTCAGACGCCGCGCTTCACCGGCAAACACCAGCGGCGGATACTTAGCGAGTTTCGCTTCCGTTGCCGCCAATGCAGCGAGGTCCGGATAGTCCGGCACCTGCTGGATGGGTTTCTGCCGCCAGCTATTCGGAGTCCAAGTCTGTGCCATTTCGATCACCTGTTGTCTGCCGCGGACTGCGGTCCGCGCGGGTCACGCCCTGACGGTTTTGATGCCGCCCGGTATTCGGAAATTTCACTGCGTCCGCGCCCTGCTCCAGCGCTTGGGCCAAGCCCTGGCGCCCGCCCGAAGCCGGTCACTTCGCGGATGCGGGCTTATAGACGTTAAGCGATGGCTTGGAAAGACATCCTACCAGAATTCATGGCTTTCAGCGCCAGGGAAAGCGAAGCGGCTGCGGGCTCAGCTGACCCGCTCGCCCTTGTGCACGCGATAGGACGGCGCATACATCGTCACCAGTTCTTCCGATGCGGTCGGGTGAACGGCCATTGTCCGGTCGAAATCGTCCTTGGTGCATCCGGCTTTGAGCGAAATGCCAAGCAACTGCGCCATCTCTCCGGCGTCGTGGCCGAGGATGTGCGCGCCCAGCACCTTGCGGTCGGCAGCGTTGACGATCAGCTTCATGATCGTCTTTTCCTTGCGACCGGAAAGCGTCGCCTTCATCGGCCGGAACTCGGCGCGATAGACTTCCAGGTCCTCGAACTGGCGTCCAGCCTGCTCCTCGCTGAGGCCGACCGTGCCGATTTCCGGCTGGGAGAAGACCGCCGTCGCGATCAGGTCATGATCGGGGGAGACAGGGTTGTTCTTGTATTCGGTCTGGATGAAGCACATCGCCTCGTGGATTGCGACCGGCGTCAGCTGAACGCGGTCGGTTACGTCGCCGAGCGCATAGATGCCAGGCGCACTGGTGCGCGAGAACGCGTCAACGACGATCGCGCCGCGCTCGTCCGTGTTGACTCCGGCGGTCTCAAGCCCCAGCCCCTTGGTGTTCGGCACGCGGCCGAGTGCCAGCATCACCTGGTCCACGACGATCTCGCCATGCTTCATCGTCTGCGCCACACGCCTGCCATCGGCATCCGTCGCCACGGACTGAATGATGTCTTCGCAAAGGATCCGGATGCCCTTCTCTTCCATCGCCGCATGCAGGCCACGGCGAAGATCCTGGTCGAAACGCGACAGGATTTCCTTGCCGCGATAGATCAGCGTCGTCTCGACGCCGAGACCGTGGAAGATATTGGCGAACTCGACAGCGATATAGCCGCCACCGGCGATCAGGATCGACTTCGGCAGTTCCGCAAGATCGAAGGCCTCGTTGGAAGAGATGCAGAGTTCGTGCCCCGGCAGCGCGTCGTGCGGCGTCGGATGGCCACCGACGGCAATGACGATGCGCTCGGCGGTCACGGTCTTGCCGGTGTCGAGCAGACGAACGGTGTTCGGACCGACGAGCTCCGCCCGGGTGCGCAGGATCTCGGCGCCGGCATTGGCGAGCCCCTTCTGGTAGAGACCTTCAAGCCGGGTGATCTCCTGCTCCTTGGCAGCGACAAGCTTCTGCCAGTCGAAGCGGCTTTCACCGACGGTCCAGCCAAACCCGGCCGCATCCTCGAAGTGCTCGGCGTATTGCGATGCGTAGACGTAGAGCTTCTTCGGCACGCAGCCGCGGATGACGCAGGTGCCGCCGTAACGAAACTCTTCGGCGATCGCCACCTTCTTGCCCAGGCTCGCCGCCAGCCGACCGCTTCTGACGCCACCGGAGCCGCCACCGATTACGAAGAGGTCATAGTCGAAAGCGGGCATGGGCGAACTCCTGAAGGTCGTGCAGACTGCAATTGGGATCATGGGAGCACCGTCCGGTCGGCATTTCGCCGACGGCATGCCCCGCCCGGGGTGGGAGCCCCGTCGCAGGCACATATAGTGTTGCACTGCAGAAAAAGAAAAGCCCGGATCGCTCCGGGCTCTTCAAAACGTGATGATCGTGTTGCGTTGACCCGATGTCAGCTCAACGGACGCGGGATTATTGCGCCGGCGTCGCAGGCGTGCCTTCAACAAGCGCCGGAGCCGAGGTGCCGACCTTGGCGTCGAGCGACTTCGTCGCTTCGGTGTTGAGGTCGCGCGACACGCCAGCCGCCCAGATGTCCGCCGCCTTCAGGATTTCGCGCGAGGCGATCGGGCCATCATTGAGCAGTTTCTTGCCGGCGGTCGAGTTGTAGAACTCGGTGATGGCGTTCAGCTCTTCGAGCGTGAAGGTTTTGGCATAGATCGTCGCCGCTTCGTGCTCGAGGTCGGCGCGACGTGCAGCCAGGGTCAGCGCCTTCTCGTCGACGGTCGCGGTGATCAGTTCCTGGAAGTTCGGCGAAGCCTGGATCAGCGTGTTCTTAAGACGCTCGGCGAGGTTCGGCAGGATGTTGTCGAAGTTGTTGGTGACACCGAGTGCCGCGATGGTCGCACGAGCGGCCTTGATCTGTTCTTCGGACACGTCCTGAGCCTGGACTGCCGGAATGGATGCAGAAAGGAGAACCGCGGTGGCTGCGAAAGTGCGGACAAGACCTGCGAGTTTGTTCATTTTTATCCATGCTCCTGTGTTGGTCGCATGCTGCCCGGGCGATTGCCGCCGCCAGGCCCGCATGTGTGGTAACCTGTTTTCTTCACCGTTCCCGGCTCCTTGCGGAGCCACGGGAACCGGCTCAAGACGCGGTCAGAATGCGTGCCTCTTCCGGTCCGGCAATAATTGCCAGCGAAGCGATGCCGATGAAAAGTCCATGCTCGACGACGCCGGGAATGGCATTCAGCTCTCCCGCGAGCGCATCTGCATCAGGAATACGGCCAAAAGATGCATCAAGAATGAGGTGTCCACCATCGGTCTTGAAAGGCCCGTCGCCTGAATTGCGGACGGAAATATCGCCGGTAAGGCCAAGCCGCGAAGCCACCTTTTCAATGGCGATCCGCGTTGCCACCTGGCCGAAGGGATTGACCTCGATCGGCAGCTTGAACGCGCCGAGAACGTCGACGACTTTCGATTCGTCGGCAATGACGATCATGCGCCTGGAAGCAGCCGCGACGATCTTTTCACGCAGCAGCGCCCCGCCGCCGCCCTTGATCAGCCGTAACTGACCATCGACCTCGTCGGCGCCGTCGATCGTCAGATCGAGTTCGGGAAGCTCGTCCAGCGACTTCAGTTGCACGCCGAGTTCCAGGCAGAGCCGTGCCGTGCGCTCGGAGGTCGGAACACCCTCGATGCGAAAGCCTGCGGCGACCTTTTCGGCCAGCAGCCGAACGAATTCTTCCGCCGTCGACCCCGTGCCGATGCCAAGCCGCATGCCGTCTTCGACATGTTCGAGCGCCGCTGCCGCGGCTTTGATTTTCATTTGGCGGGCGTCCATGCGCCAGTCGCTCCCTTTCGTTCACCGGATGCTGATGTGGTAAACCCACCTTTGCCATCCGTTTTCCGCTGAGACACTTACACGCCAAAAGCTGCAAACAAAAGCCAAATTCAAAAGCCCCACCCGGATTCCGGCGCCCTTCCCACGCACACTTGCCATTGCATTCCGGCGCAACTTCGCCTACCCGAACGGCAACTCTTTTCCGCTACGCGAGGTTCTCCCCTTGTCTTCCCCCATTGTCGTCTTTGATCTCGACGGAACTCTTGTCGATACGGCGCCGGATCTGGTGGCGAGCCTCAACCATGCGGTGACCCAGGCGGGTGTCGAGCCGGTCACATACCGGGACCTCACACATCTCGTCGGCCATGGCGCCCGGGCGATGATCGAACGCACTTTCGCGCTGCGCAACAAGCCGCTCGATGAAGACGCGCTCACCTGGCAGATGAAGGAGTTCGTCGACTTCTATCATGGCTCGATGCCGGGTGATTCTCTGCCTTACCCGGGCATGCTCGATGCGCTCGACCGGCTGACAGCGGCCGGGTTCAAGCTCGCCGTCTGCACCAACAAGCCCGAGATGCTCGCAAATCGGCTGCTAGAGCGCCTTGGCCTTATCGATCGCTTCGCCGCGGTGTCGGGCGGCGACACGTTCGAAATCCGAAAGCCCCACGCCGACCATCTGCTTCGCACGATCGCCAACGCCGGCGGCAGCGCCCAGCACTCGGTGATGGTCGGTGACAGCCTCAACGATATCCTGGTCGCCCGCAACGCGGTGATCCCGTCGATCGCTGTCCCGTTCGGCTATTCCGACGTTCCGATCGAAAGCCTGGAGCCGACGCTGATCATCCGTCACTTCGACGAACTGACGCCGGAACTGGTCACAGGACTTTTTAACGGCAAATAAGGCCCGGCGCACCTCACGGCTTCGCCTGATCGAGCCTGCATTGACCGCATCCCTGATCCAAGATCAATCCCGCCGGGCTCAAGGGCCCTCATGCGCGAAGTGCCGCAGCGTCCTGCGCAGCCGCGAGCTTGTTTCAGCTCGCACATCCACCGCCGCAATAAAAAGACCCCATGGAGGCATGTTCCACGGGGTCTCGCAATCCATGATCGAGAATGGCGTCGATGGCACCTCGTGCCACTTGCAGCCGAGGGTTTATCCCTCGGCCCGGCGCGCGTCGCGTGTCGCGTCGAACGCACGGTTCATGTACATGTCGCGCTCATACACGTCGTCGAAATACTCCACGACACCGTCCTTGTTCGGCCAAGCGGTGAAATAGGCGACGTAAACAGGAACCTTCTGTGGCACCTGCAGCGCCTTGTTGCGACCGCCGCCGATTTCCTTGCCGACGTCTTCGATGCTGGTGCCAAGCACGGCTGCTGCCATCCGGCGCGGATCGGCAAGCCGGACGCAGCCGTGGCTGAGCGCGCGCTGATCGCGCTTGAAGAAGCTCTTCGACGGCGTGTCGTGCATGTAGATGGCGTGTGCATTCGGGAACAGGATCTTCAGTTCACCGAGCGCGTTGTCGCTGCTCGGCGGTTGGCGCACCGCAACGGACGCAGTCGATCCGTTCCAGTTGACCGACGACGACGGCACCGAACGGCCGCCGACCTCCACTTGATAGCCCATCCGATCGAGATAATTGGGATCGTTGCGCAGCTTCGGCAGCATCTCGTTGATGATGATCGACTGCGGCACGCCCCAGTATGGGTTGACCTCGACGGTCTGGATCTCGTCCTGGAAGAAATAAGTCTGGTTCGCCTTGGAGCCGACGACGACGCGCATGGAAAACTGTTCCGCGCCATTGTCGGTGTAGGACGCGGTAAAGGCGGGCTGATTGATGAAGACGTAGCGGTTGCCGAGGCCATCCGGAAGCCAGCGCGCCTGTTCCATTGCAACTTCGAGCTTGTTGATCCTGGCTGCGGTGCTGTCGCCGCCGGTCAGGATGCGCAGAGAGGCCTGCCCCACCACCCCATCAGCCTTCAGGCCATGTTCCTTCTGGAACGCTTCAACCAGCGCAACCAGTTCCGGGGTATACTCCGGCGTTCCCTGGTAGGCCGCAAGGGCCGCGGCGTGGTCCGTCTTCAGCGTCTCGGAGCCCTTGATGCGGATGCCGGCGACAATGTTGGCCAGTTCGGGATTGCTCTGCCCCGGCTTCAAGAGGGTGCCCGGCGCAATTTCGACGCGCTGCTCCACACCCTTTTCCGCACGCAGACGCTCAAGCTCCACCGACAGTGCGGCAAACTGTTCGCTTTTCGGGTTCTGGTCGTTGAGCAACGTGGCGACATCGGCGCTTGCCGACATCTTGTCGAGGAAGGCGCCGAGATCGACCGTCTTGCGCTGGAAATCGTGATAGCCGGAAATCTTGTTCGGATCGATGCGGCCGCGCACCGTGTCCTGCACATAGGACAGCGTGGCTGCAGACAACGCGAGTTCGAACTGAACGAGTTCCTTTTCGCGCGCGATCATATCGCCGCGGTCGAAGTCGTCGGAAGGCACCTGAACGGCGTAATCCTGCGGATCGAGACCGACCTTTGCCGCATCGGCAAGAACGGCCATCGCCGCTTTCGCCCGCGCATTGACGCCCGTGCCATCGATCCAGACAAAATCCGAACGCGAGCCGTAGTGAGTCTCGATGGCTTTCGCCACATTCGAGGTCGCGCGCACATCGACGTCAGGCATGAACTGGCGAGCGTCTGCAAGCGGCGCTCGCAGCATCGGCGGCAGCGCGCCGTTTCTCACCGAACCGGTGACAACAGGATCAAGCAACTTGTCGGTGGCGATCCGGCGCAGCGGCTCGGCCTTGTAGGTGTAGTACTGCGGACCTGTGACCTTCGGCAGCGGCTTGGAGGCCGTATTCTGCTGCGGCTCGACCATAACGTCGACGCCCGGAAGCGACTGCGGCTGCGACGGCTGAGGTTCCGGCTTCTTTCTGCCTGCGCGGATGAAGTCACCCAGCGAAAAGGCCGATGCCGGCCGCGCATCCAAGGTTGCGATCGCACAGCCGCTCATGAGCGCTACAATCGCTGCCGTCTTAAAAATTCTCATGTGAAACTGCGTCCCCGTATCGCGTTGTCGCCGACCTCGGCTTTAGCCAATTCCTCGCCACGCCCTCGTGCTCCAAAACTTATAGAAAAGGATGGTGAATGAAAAGGAAACGCGCCAGCCCGAACTCGCATGAAACCACCTCTGCGCGGTCGAAAAACCGCTTCATTTCCAGAACGTTCGAGCGGACCTAAAAATTTGATTCACATCGACATTCATGCGCCACTGACAGCTTCACACCACCCGAACGGGCACAGCAGGCCATCAACGAAGCAAACGAATGTGACTGAAACGCCACAACGAAACCGGCGCGCTTCATGCGATGCGAATCGCCCGCCGGCCAGGCGTCAAAGCCGCACTTCGTCGCAAGCCTGCCTTTCAAACGATTGTAGCATTGCCAGCGCCGGGGGCGCCTCTTTACAAGCTTTGCCAGCCGGGGCAGAGAGAGGCCCGGCACCTTGGGGAGGGACAGCCGGTTGCGACCGCGTCCCCTCGCCCAGACTTCATGAACCGCATGACGAAGGCAGGGATCACGATGACATCGACGCGCACGGAAACAGATACGTTCGGCCCCATCGAAGTGGCAAACGATCGCTATTGGGGCGCCCAGGCCCAGCGATCCCTAGGCAACTTCAAGATCGGCTGGGAAAAGCAGCCGGCCTCGATCGTGCGCGCGCTCGGCATCGTCAAGCAGGCTGCAGCCCGCACCAACATGGCGCTCGGCCGCCTCGATGCGACCGTCGCCGATGCGATCGTCAAGGCATCGCAGGAAGTCATCGAGGGCAAGCTCAACGACCATTTCCCGCTCGTCGTCTGGCAGACCGGCTCCGGCACGCAGTCGAACATGAACGCCAACGAGGTGATCTCGAACCGCGCGATCGAGCTGCTCGGCGGCGTCATGGGCTCGAAGAAGCCGGTGCACCCCAACGACCACGTCAACATGAGCCAGTCGTCCAACGACACCTACCCGACGGCCATGCACATCGCCTGCGCCGAGCGCGTGATCCACGACCTCTTGCCGGCGCTGAAGCACCTGCACAAGGCGCTGGAAGCCAAGGTCAAGGCGTTCGACCACATCATCAAGATCGGCCGCACCCATACCCAGGATGCAACCCCGCTGACGCTTGGCCAGGAGTTCTCCGGTTATGCCGCCCAGGTCGCCTCCTCGATCAAGCGCATCGAGATGACGCTGCCCGGCCTTTGCGAGTTGGCCCAGGGCGGCACGGCCGTCGGTACGGGCCTCAACGCCCCCATCGGCTTTGCCGAACAGGTTGCTGACGAAATCGCCAAGATCACCGGCATTGCCTTCACCACCGCACCGAACAAGTTCGAGGCGCTTGCCGCCCACGATTCCATGGTCTTCAGCCACGGCGCGATCAATGCGGCTGCCGCCGCCCTCTTCAAGATCGCCAACGACATCCGCTTCCTCGGCTCCGGCCCGCGCTCGGGCCTTGGCGAACTGTCGCTGCCGGAAAACGAGCCGGGCTCGTCGATCATGCCGGGCAAGGTCAACCCAACCCAGTGCGAAGCGCTGACCCAGGTCTGCATCCAGGTGTTCGGCAACAACGCGGCGCTGACCTTTGCCGGCAGCCAGGGCCATTTCGAACTCAACGTCTTCAACCCGCTGATGGCCTACAACTTCCTGCAGTCTGTGCAGTTGCTCGCTGATGCCGCGGTCTCCTTCACCGACAATTGCGTCGTTGGCATTGAAGCACGCGAAGACAACATCAAGGCAGCCCTTGACCGCTCGCTGATGCTGGTGACGGCGCTGGCGCCGAAGATCGGCTACGACAACGCGGCAAAGATCGCCAAGACAGCACACAAGAACGGCACGACGCTGCGCGAAGAAGCGGTCGGCGGCGGCTACGTCACCAACGAAGAGTTCGACGCGGTCGTCCGCCCGGAAACGATGATCAGCCCGGCATGATCCGTAGATCAGCCCGGCATGATCCGTAGATCAGCCCGGCATGATCGGCAGATCAGCCCGGCATGATCGACTTATCGCTGCCGCGACGCCATGACCGGTATCGCGGCAGCCAAACGACCCATATGACCGGGACACCGGATTGTCTGCTTTAGGTCGAATTGTCTTCGTTCGCAGAAGTAAATATTAAGACTTCGCAAATCATTTGCCCCTAAAAATCAGTACCCGTAAGCAATGAGTAATATTGAGGGTTTGCGGATGCAAACGGCCACACCTGGAAAAACGCAGGCTCCGGATATCGCAGCGCAGGTGACCCATGCGATGCGCATGATGGGCGTTTCGCCGATACCGCGCAATTACGAGCTATATTACGAAGCCTATCTCGGTTCGAACCCGCAACTGTCCAAGGAGCTCGCAGCCCTTGGCAGCCGTGCGACCCAGGAAGAACTGGACGCGATCGGCGCGCAATATTTCAGCCATATCCACCGTTCGACCGGCATCGAACGCGCCCATACCAGTCTTGCCGCCAAGTTGGCCGAACTCGTCAACCTCTTGAAGGACGAGCAATATGCGCTCGAGAACTACAACAAGGTTCTCGACGAAGCCTATGTCAACATTACCAGCAAGAGTGCTTCCAGCGCTGACATCCTGCGCCACGCCATCGGCATCCTGACCGAAGCAACAGCCGACACGATGAGCCAGGGCAAGGAACGCGTCCAGACCGTTGTACAGAAGTCCTTCGAGATGGAGGTCATCCGCCAGGAACTCGACGAATACAAGCGGATCGCCAATACCGACTCGCTGACGCGGCTCGCAAACCGCCGCGCCTTCGACGACAATCTCGCAGCCGTCTACAACAACGACCACGAGAAGAATTTCACCGGCCTGCTCGTCGCCGATATCGACCACTTCAAGAAGGTGAACGACACGTTCGGGCACCCCGTGGGCGACAAGATCCTGGCGACGGTCGGCAGCGTCATTCGCGCCAATGTCCGGCGCGATGCTTTCGTGGCGCGGACCGGCGGTGAAGAATTCGCCGTGATCCTCAACGACAGCAGCCAGGAAGAATGCCTGCAGATCGCCGATCGCATTCGAACGGTTCTGGCGGGAACGCCGTTTCGCAACTCCAAGACCGGCGTCAATTACGGCCCGATCACCCTGTCGGTCGGCGTCTGCATGGCGACCGCTGCCGAAGATGCGGTCGACCTCTACAACAAGGCGGATATCGCGCTCTACTCGGCCAAGAATGCCGGCCGCAACAAGACGATGCTGTTCGAAGACGGCATGCGCAAGGAATCCGGCCGCAACTGGCTGATCTACAGGCGCTAGCGAGATATCGCCAATCCCGTCGTTAAATGGCGCCCGATGGGCGCCGTTTTTGTGTCGCCTCCCCGGTTCCCTTGGAAACAGCGAGGTCGGATTGCACCCGCTACAACCCTGACAACAGGGAACAACGGCTACGAACAGCGCGATCGGTTCCCACAGTCCGAGGGGGGAAACCGACATGAAGCGCATTTTCGCAGCATTGATAGCAACCGCCCTGATGGCCGGAACAGCGGCATCCGCCCACGCGAAGGACGCTAGGCAGGACCCGACTACCGTTGCCTCGCTCGACAGTGCCGCCGCAAACACTGGCTGGCTTCAGGTGCTGTCCCAGGGCGGCACGAGGCAGAAGGCAAAACGCCGCGACATCAACCAGTCGCCGATCGCCCGCGAACTCGTGGCCTTCCCGGCAGCCGTAGCGCCAGGCACCATCATCATCGACAACTCCGAGCGCCGGCTCTACCACGTCGTTGGCCGCGGCATCGCCGTCAAGTACGCCGTCAGCGTCGGGCGCAAAGGGTTTCTCTGGACAGGCACCAACACCGTCAGCCGCAAGGCCGAATGGCCGACCTGGGTCCCGCCGGAGGACATGCGCGTTCGTGAAGCAAAGAAGGGCAAGGTGCTGCCGGCCAGCATGGAAGGCGGCATAGACAATCCGCTCGGCGCCCGCGCCATGTATCTGGGCTCGACAATCTACCGCATTCACGGAACGAACCAGCCCCTGTCGATCGGCAAGGCAATGTCGTCGGGCTGCATCCGCATGGCCAACGAGGACGTCGAGCACCTCTATGCCAATGTCGAGATCGGCGCGACGGTGGTCGTTCGCGACTGACCTATCGGTTTCCCAAGAGAAACTGGCGCGCATCGACTGCTAGCGACAGGCGGAGGCGCCCGCCTGTTTAGCGATGGCGATCAGTTCCGGCCGATATTCGAAGTGCATGGTGTCGAAATGATACCAGCGCCCGCCCCAGATGAACCCGTGCTTTTCGAAGATCTCGACGATTTCGAGCGGATAGCGGTTTCGGTAGGGCGCTGCCACGCCCTTGGCACCGCCGGCCCAGCGCCAGTAGTCGGCAAAGCTGGTATTGAGATCGATCGCGGCGCCAAAGCTGTGCACCGAGAGCGTGCGCGCACCGGCGATGTTGCGCCAATTGAAAGTGCCGGCACTGGGAACAAGGTACCGCTTCAGCTTCGGTCGTGAGGCGAGTTCGGCCTCGACCGCCTGCAACGCCTTGGCCACACCATGCCTGCTGGTCACCTTGAGGCCTTCCCCGAACCAATCCACCGTGACGAGATCGCGCCTGACGCTGGCCGCGCTGCCGCCATAGAGACGTTTCATCAGGACCTCACTGCGGATGCGCCCCGGATCGAAATCCCTGGCGGGCGGTTTTGCGCAGGCGCCAAGCGGGTAGATCTGCGAAAGACTGTCTTCGATGTCGCCGGTCGCGAGCTTTTGGGCGTGGCTCTTCCGTCTGCCGTCATCGATCGGTAGCGCCACGCCGCCGTCGCGCAGTGTCAACGTTTCCGTGCCAACCTCGGCGATGCCTTCGGGATAAGCCCTGGCGAGCACTTCGAGTTTCTCTCGCAGTGTCAGATCGGCGGCAAGGCTATCGCCGACGCACACCGGCAGGAACAGGATGGCCAGCCCGAGACAGGCACACATAGAACCACATCGCATCACGTCCCCATCTCCTGATGTCCCGCTCAGGCCCAAGACCGCACGCAGGAGGGCACGGCCGATCGGTCCAGCCTACCACATGGTTTTGGCGGCGCGCTCCGGCCATTCGCGATCATAGGTTTCCCGGTCGAAATCCGCCTTCGCGGCCTTCAGCAGCGCACCGGGCGTAGGAAGCGTGGCAGGATCGATGAAGCGTTCGGGATTCCAGATCTGCGACCGCATCAACGCGCGAGCGCATTGAAAGTAGACCTCGCCGATGGTGACGACGATGACGCTGCGCGGGTTCTTGCCATCCACCTCGAAGGAGCCCGTCAGCGCCGGGTCGATGCTGACCGCCGCTGTGCCATTGATGCGCATGGTGGTGTTGGATCCGGGCACCAGCAACATCAGCGCCACGCGCGGGTCACGCACGATATTGGCGAGCGAATCGATGCGGTTGTTGCCGCGCCAATCGGGCATCAGAATCGTTTTGTCGTCGGCGATCCTGACGACACAATCGTCGTCGCCGCGCGGAGAACAGTCGAGCCCCTCGGGACCGACAGTGGCAAGGGCGGCAAAAGGTGAAGCCTCGATCATCTGCCGGTATTCCGCGGTCAGCGCCTTGGTCACCTTTGCGACCGATGCCTCGCTGACACCGCCGTAAAGCGCGTTCAATTCCTCGACCGAAGTGATAATCGACATGCCGTCCTCCCGCTCATGCACGATTATCCGCGCGTCGAAATCGATGCGCGGAATCATGCCGCCAATCCAATAGCAGCCGCAAGCCTCGCGCCACCGAAAAGGCACGCGACGCTGCAGATCCAAGTGATCCTTTCGACCGATAGCATGACGGGCATATGACGGAATATGCGAAGTTGTAAGAGCAGCCTCGCGCGAGAGTGGAATGACGCGCGGGATGGCCTCAGGCGGCGGCCTTTCGATCCTCTCCATGGACAAAGGCATTGATCCTGTCGATGACGGGCGCTGCGGAGACGATGCGGCGATGGCCATAGCCGTTGGCCCAGTAAAGTTCGACATTGGGGCCGGCCGCCGCGTAACGGCGCGCATGGTCGGCCGAAACCTCCTTGTCGTCTTCCGCATGAATGATCAATGTCGGCACGGCCCTGGCTGCAAGGATCTTGGCCGCATCGAAATCGTCCAGCCGGCGCCCAGCCAACCGCTCGACGACGCCTTCGAACGCTTGCTGCGTTTTCGGCGAAAGGCGAAGAATCTTGCCAAACCCCTTGAAAAGCCAAGTCATCTCGCTCGGCGCACCGATGAGCACAAGCTTCTTTGCGACGTGGCTCGGCACGTCGCAGACGACACCACCCGCCGCGCAAGCCAGGCTGCCGCCGCCGAAGGAATGGCCGACGCTCACATCAAACACACCAAAATGCCGCCAGGCGGCGTCAATGGCGCGCACCGCTGCCACCATCGTCAGCGTACGGCCCGGCGAAGCGCCATGCCCCGGCCAGTCGAGCGTCACCACTTCGGCGCCGCCGGCAACCAGCCCTTCGATCATCGCTGCAAGATAGTCGCTGCGCGATCCCCAGCCGTGGACAAGCAGTACGCGCTTGGTATTGCGCGGGCCCACAAAATGTCGGGCCATGACCCACCCGCCGGCATAGGACAGCGTCACCGGCTTGCCCTTGGCGATCACGGGGGCAGCAGCGGCCAGCGCCGCACGTTCCTTGGCATTCTTCGGCTTGCGCCCTGGCGTCACGGTGAACAGCTTGAAGGCCAGCCGGCCGGCTGCCTCGGGTGAAATGGCCGACACGCCGGCAAGTGCATGGCGGATGACCTTGATCGCAAAGGATGCCATAGTGAGAATCTCTTAATATGTTCAATGCTGAACATTATTGTACAACGATGAACAAAAATCAAGTGACGAACGAACAGCATCATTTCCCCTGGGACCACCCGCGTTTTCGCAGCTGGATTGCCGTTGCCCGCGCCTGTCAGCTGATGCAGCAGACGATGACGCGCTCGCTCGCGCATCTCGACATCAAGACGCCGCATCTCGACATTCTGATCAACCTCTATCGCTTCGATGGGATCTCGCAGCAGGAGCTTGCCCGCAAGCTTCTGGTGGGGCGGTCGAACATGAGCATGCTGCTGCCGCAGTTGGAGAAGCGCGGCCTGATCGAGCGCCGTGGCGACGACAAGGACAAGCGCGTCCTGCGACTGTCACTGACGCCATCAGGGCGCACCTTGACCGAAGAGGCGATGGAGGTTCAGACCGGCCTCATCCATAAGCTGATGGAGGACGCGCCGATCGAGGAATGCGAGGTCGTGGCGCAATCGATGGAGCGGCTGATCTCCCTCCTCTTGAAGGACGAAAGCGAGCTCGCTTGACGTCAACCCGGCTGGTTAGCCGGGCGAGCCTTCCTGCTCTTCACGCGCCTCCGCCTCGGCCCGCACGCGCGCGGTCCTTGAGGCGATGATGTCCGACGGTTGTGCGTTGCCGCGGATCAGCTGCCGCCCGGCATAGATGCCGCCGATGGTTTCGAGCGCGAAGCGTTCCTTGTCGAGGTCGCGAAACTCTTCGATCACATCCGCTGCGGTTTGCGCATCCTCGCCCAACACGTTCAGCACCTCAGTGCCGAAGACGAGCGCCGATTCGAATGTCTCGCGGATCTCGAAGTCGACGCCTGCATGCAGGAGGTCGATGGCATGGCCGCGGTCGAACGCGCGCGCCAGCACCGGCACCAACGGAAACTCTTGCTTCGCGGTGTGGGCGATCTTGATCGCCGCCGCCTTGTCGTCGACGCAGATGAGGATTGCCCTTGCCGTGGCCGCGCCCGCCGCATGCAGGATGTCGCTGCGCGATCCGTCGCCGTAAAAGACCCGGAAGCCGAAGTTGGAGGCGTCGCGCACGAAGTCCGCATCCTTGTCGATCAGAGACAGCTTGTAGCCGCGCGCCAGCAGCGGCTGGCTGACGATCTGCCCGAACCTGCCAAAGCCGATCATCAGCACCGTGCCCTCGACATTTTCAGGCACTTCGAGGTCGTCCGTCCTCGGCGCTTCCGGCTTGGCCAGCCGGCCATGGATGAAGATCGCGACCGGGGTGAGCATCATCGACAGGATGATCGTTGCCGTCAGTGTCGCGTTGGCTTCCGCATCGATGATGCCGGCAGAGACGGCAGCCGCATAGAGCACGAAGGCAAACTCACCGCCCTGCGCCATCAGCACCGCCCTCTCCAGGCTTTCGCTGTGGCAGGCGCGCAGCAGACGGGCGACCGCATAGATCAGCACGCCCTTCAGCGCCATATAGGCGAGCACCGAAATCACCACAATCTGCCAGTTGGCGGCAATCACCGAAAGGTCGATCGCCATACCGGCACCAAGGAAGAACAGGCCGAGCAGAATGCCGCGAAACGGCTCGATATCGGCCTCGAGCTGGTGGCGGAAAGCGGACTCGGAAAGCAGAACGCCGGCAAGGAAGGCGCCCATCGCCATCGACAGCCCGCTCTGCTGCATCGCCAGCGCCGAGCCAAGGACAACGAGCAGCGCCGCCGCAGTCATCACTTCGCGCGCGCCTGCGGCCGCCAACAGCCGGAAGAGCGGATTGAGCAGGTAGCGACCGGCAATCACGAGTGCGAGGAGCGCAGCAAATGCGATGGCGACGGCCATCCAGCGCTCCGAAGCGTCGGTGGCAGCACCGCTGCCGCCAAGCAGGGTGACAATCACCAGCAGCGGCACGATCGCCAGGTCTTCGAACAAAAGGATCGCGATCATGCGCTGGCCCTTCAGCGTCGAGATCTCATTACGCTCCTGCAGCATCTGCATGACGATCGCGGTCGACGTCAGCACGAAGCCGGTGCCCGCGATGAAGGAGGGAATGGGCTGGAACCCGAGCGCCAGGCCGACCATCGTCAAGCCGGCGATGCAGGCGAGCACCTGCGCTGCGCCAAGTCCAAAAATGTCCTTGCGCATGCTCCAGAGTTTTGACGGCTGCATCTCGAGCCCGATGATGAACAGGAACATCACCACGCCGAGTTCGGCCACATGCAGGATCGCCTGCGGCTCGGTGAAGAAGCGCAGCCCGAATGGACCGATCACAAGTCCGGCAAAGAGGTAGCCGAGCACTGACCCGAGCCCGATGCGCTTGAACAGCGGCACTGCGATGACGCCGGCAGTCAACAGCACGACCACTTGTGTCAGGTCATTCGCTTCAGATGCACCAGCCAACAGACCGTCTCCTTTTCAAGTGGTTCAGCGCGGCTTTTCGGTCTTATCGCGCGACATGCCCTTGTCGGCCAGCTCCTGTTCATAGGCGGCAAACAGCTCTTCGCCCTTCTCCCCGAGTTCGCGCAGGTAGGTCCAGGTAAAGATGCCGGTGTCGTGAAAATCGTCAAAGCCGATGCGCACCGCGTAGTTCCCCGTCGGCTGCATCGAGATGATCTGCACATTGCGCTTGCCGGGCACGGTCACCCGCTGGCCCGGGCCGTGGCCCTGCACCTCGGCCGACGGCGAAAGCACGCGCAGCATCTCCGCCGAAAGATCGAAGGATGCGCCGTCGTTGAAGGCGACGACGAGGCGATGGCGATCTTTCGATACGCGCAGTTCCGTCGGCCAGATGTCGCTCATGGTGTCTGCTCCTGTTTTCAAGCCACGCTTATCGGAAGAATCGCTTGCCGAGAATTACCCGGCTTTTGCAATCAACACTTTGCGACAGGATGCGCCTTGACGCGACCACGTTTGGTGACGACATTGAAGGCGCTGGGAGAAAGACGTGTGAACACTGCAGCGATAGTGAGAAGCGGCGCTACGGCGCTCGTCGACAGAAGCGCCCTGATGATCGATCCGTTCGGCCGGGCGATCACCTATCTGCGCGTATCCGTAACCGACCGCTGCGATTTCCGCTGCACCTACTGCATGGCGGAACACATGACCTTCCTCCCGAAGAAGGACCTTCTGACGTTGGAAGAGCTGCACCGGCTCTGTTCCGCCTTCATCGCCAAGGGCGTGCGCAAGCTGAGGCTGACGGGCGGCGAACCGCTGGTGCGCAAGAACATCATGTTTCTGGTGCGCGAACTCGGCCGCGAGATCGAGGCCGGGCGGCTTGATGAGTTGACGCTGACGACCAATGGTTCGCAGCTCGCGAAACACGCCGCCGAATTGGCCGAATGTGGTGTGCGCCGCATCAACGTCTCGCTCGACACGCTCGACCCCGCAAAATTCCACCAGATCACCCGCTGGGGCGATCTCGGCAAGGTGATCGAAGGTATCGACGCTGCGCAAGCCGCCGGCATCAAGGTCAAGATCAACGCTGTGGCGCTCAAGGGCTTCAACGACGCGGAGATCCCCGATCTGATGCGCTGGGCGCATGGGCGCGACATGGACCTGACCCTGATCGAGACCATGCCGATGGGCGAGATCGAGGAAGATCGCACCGATCACTACATGCCGCTATCGGACATGCGCCGAAAGCTCGAAGAGCAGTTCACGCTGTCCGACATCGCCTACAAGACCGGCGGGCCTGCCCGTTATCTCGAGGTCGCAGAGACCGGTGGCCGGCTTGGGCTGATCACGCCGATGACCCATAATTTCTGCGAAAGCTGCAATCGCGTCCGGCTGACCTGCACCGGCACGCTCTACATGTGCCTCGGCCAGAACGATGCCGCAGACCTGCGCACGGCACTTCGGTCCTCGGACGACGACGCCTATCTCGGCCAGGTGATCGACGAAGCGATCGGCCGCAAGCCCAAGGGCCACGATTTCATCATCGACCGCGAGCACAACCGCCCGGCCGTTGCCCGCCACATGAGCGTCACCGGCGGCTGAGCGGCCATTATGCACTCGATCTGTGATTGCCCCTCATCCGCCTGCCGGCACCTTCTCCCCGCCAGCGGGGCGAAGGACGCCTGTGGCAGCGCTGCCGCTCCACCCTGAGCCCTGAGCCCTGAGCCCTGAGCCCTAAGCCCTGAGCCCTGAGCCCTGAGCCCTGAGCCCTGAGCCCTGAGCCCTGAGCCCTGAGCCCTGAGCCCTTGATGGCAAGGAGGCGAGATGTCGGTCAAGCGCGAACAGCGCGACGGAAGAGGCCGTGTGATCGGCGGAGTAGAAAATGACCCAAGATCACCCAAGACCCCTCGCGGGGCACGTCCCCTCTCCCCGCCTGCGGGGAGAGGGCTAGGGTGAGGGGCTGCCGACGCGTGATGCGCCGGAGCCACTTCAAGCGGCGTAATGCGCCCCGTAACCACGCCCATAACCATGGCTGCCCACCGTCGAAGTACCCGTCTTAAAGCGCTCGATCTTCTCGTTGAGTGCCTCGACCTGCCGACGCAGACCGTGGATCTCGGCGGTGTTTTCCTCCACCATCGCCGCATTCTGCTGGGTGATCAGTTCCACCTCGTGCACCGCCGAGTTGACCTCGTTGAGGCCGGTATACTGATCGGCAGCCGCAGCCTCGATGTTGCTGACGAGTTGGTGAATGGTGTCGATGTGGTCATTGATGACGGTGAGCGCATTGCCGGTTTCCTGCACCAGCGCCACACCGCTTCTGACCTGTGCCGAGCTTTCGGAGATGAGCCCCTTGATCTCGCGCGCCGCACCCGCGCACCGCTGGGCGAGTTCCCGCACCTCCTGCGCGACGACGGCAAAGCCGCGACCCGCTTCGCCTGCCCGCGCCGCCTCGACGCCAGCATTGAGCGCCAAAAGGTTCGTCTGGAAGGCGATCTCGTCGATGACGCTGATGATCGTGCTGATCTTCTCGGACGAGCGGTTGATCTCCGCCATGGCGTCGATCGCCTTGGCGACCACCTGGCCGGAATGCTTGGCATAGGAGTTGGTCTCGTCGACCGAAACCGTTGTCTTGCGTGCGCTGTCGGCCGTCGAGCGGACGATCTCGGTGAGTTGGCGAAGCGCACGCGAGCTTTCCTCAAGAGCGGCTGCCTGCTGCTCCGTACGCCGAGCCAGATCGTCGGCCGAGGCAGAAAGGTTGCTGGTGCCACCGGTGATCTCGCCGGTGACCATACGCACGTCGCTCAGCGTGGCGCGCAGCGCCTCGACCGCATTGTTGTAGGTGCGCGCCATGATGACGTAGTCGGCCGGCAGGTCCTCCGCCATGCCTTCCTCGAGGTTGCCGGCGGCAAGCTCCGCCAGCACGTCTGAAAGCGCGTTCAGCGCCTGCATCTGCTCGGCTTCGATCCGTGCGCGTTCCTCGGCCCGGCGGGCTTCCTCCTCTGCCGAAAGCGTGCGGGCGGCTTCTGCCTCGCGTCCCAGCCGGACGTTTTCGACCGCATTGTCGCGGAACACCGCCACCGAACGCACCATGTCGCCGATCTCGTCGCCGCGATTGCGGCCTTCGATCGCCACATCGAGATCGCCATTGGCAAGCCGGGTCATCGTCTCGGTGACGCGCTTCAGCGGACCACGCAGGGTTTCGACCAGCATCAGGCCGCCGATGATCGCCAGCAGCGTGCCCGCCACCATCGCCACGATCGACATGTCGGCCGAACGCTGGCTGTCCGCCTTGCCGGCTTCCTGGGCGCTGCTGACGAAGCTTTCGAGTGTCGCGCTCGCGCCAGCCACCAGCGTCGATGCCTCGGCCTTGGCTTCCTGCCATCGCCCGCCGACGTCGATGAGGGCCGCCGTACCCTTGTCGATGTTATCGAGCGAGGGCTTGAGCTTGGCCGGCAGGTCGCGAAGCGCTGCATTCTTGCCGCCGAGTTCGGACAATTTGCCGGCGCTGTCGCGGACGGCATTGATATCGGCCATCACCAGATCGCGGCTTTCCGCGTCGAGCTTCCGGTGCAGTTCGCTGATGTGCAGTCGGGTGCTGTCGAGCCCCTTGAAGGTGTCGCCCATCAGCGCGATCAGCGTCTTCAGCTGTGAGATTTCGCTATCCATGCCGACGAAGCGCTTGGCGGCCGTGTCGGAATTCTTGGCGGCTTCCTTGCCAAAATCGGCTTCGTATTTTGAGAATTTGCTGAGGATCGGCACCAGCGCGTTCTTCTTGGTTTCGCTGTCGTCAGCGCCGGCAAGGATCGCCTGGACCTTGAGCGCCAGTTCCTTCAGCTCGGCGATCGGCTTTTGAACTTTCTCGGAGGCGATCTTTTCCGCTTCTTCGATCTGCTTGATGAGGTGCGGCAAAAGCTTGCCGGCCTGATCGATCTTGGCGTCGGCACTGGCCGCCATCGTTACCGGCAGGCGGAACTTCTTGATCCGCTCGGCAACGCCCTGGTAGGCGGCAGCGTCGAAGAGCAGCGCCTTCGCGAAGGCTTCCTTCTCGCCCGATTCCTTGCGGATGATATCGATCTGCTTGTAGGCGCTGTTGCCCTGCGCCGTCATTTCGGTGAGCGCCGCCTCGAGCGAAGCCGTCACCTGATCCTGTTCGACCTTGATCGACCACAGTTTGTCGGTCTGGGCGCGCATCGCATCACCGAGCGACAGCACCGAGACGATTTCTGTTTTGTCTGCCTCACGCGTCAGCAGCCCGTCAAGCGCACGAACCCCGCTCTCCTGCTCGTCGACCTGGGCACTGAGGGTCCCTCTCGTCTCCTCGCTCGGCGCATCGGCAAAGCCCTGGAGCGCGCTGCGCAGAGCCTGGAAATCCGAGAGATTGTTGATGGTTTCGCGCGTCACGGTCATATGACCGTTGAGCGTTCGCGCAGTGAAGAAGCCGACGAGACCGATACCGGCAATCAGCGCCACCAGCGGAACCACGAAGAGCAGAACCTTGGTGACGATGCGCAGGCGCTGTAGCAGACGATCGATGAAAGACATTGCGGACCCCAGATTATTCTTATGAGAGACATGTCCGCGCGGTGGCTTCTTCTTGCTGGAAGCATGGTGAAATATCGGCAGAAGCACCTCCCAGGCCTCGACCGACACCTCTGGAATGGCGCACCACCAAGGTTTTGGCGCACGCCATCTACCGATCGCATCATGCGATTGGAAGCGGAATCATCGGGACGATAGGCAGCGAAACTTAAGATTCAGCGAATAGAAGCGGCGCCTAATAGCCCCGCTTTCGAGGCCGCCATAGTCTTCGATCGGTTGATCTGACCGGCAAGACACTGTTTTACTTGCGATGGAAGAAAAATCGCCTCTCGGCGGGTTGGTGTTTGCACAAAATGACAGCCGATGCTTAAACGGTATGCGACATCCGGCAACGGATTCGCCTTCCCCATCCGCCGTCAGGTTCCCGCCCGATCCGGCGCCGCAGGACAGCCAGCATGCAATCCTCCAGCAATTTCCGCGGCATCGTCTTCATGTGCTTGGCGATGGTCGCCTTTTCCTGCAACGACGCCCTTGTGAAATCGGTGACCGGGGCGATGAATGTCGGCCAGATCATGTTCGTGCGCGGGCTGTTGACCACCTTGATGGTGATCGTCATCGCCAGGCACTTCCGCGCATTTCGTCCACTTCGCACCATCATGAAGCCGGTCATCATCCTGCGCATCGTCATGGAGGCGCTGGCGTCCATCACCTATATCTCCGCACTTGGCCAGATCCCGCTCGCCAATGCCTCGGCGATCATGCAGGCGCTTCCGCTTGCGGTCACGCTCGGCGCCGCCGTGTTTCTCGGCGAACCCGTCGGCTGGCGACGCTGGACCGCCATCTTCGCCGGCTTCATCGGCGTGCTGATCGTGCTTCGTCCCGGACCGGAAGGCTTCACGCCGGCCGCACTCACGGTGGTCGCCTGCGTCTTCTGCACCGCGACGCGCGATCTCTGCACCCGCCGCATCGACTATGACATTCCCTCCCTCTACATCACCGTGACCACGGCATTGGTGACGACCCTGGTCGGCGCGGCATTGATCGTGCCGCTCGGCGGCTGGCAGCCGATGTCCTCGACCACAATCATCCACGTTGCCGCCGCCAGCCTGCTTCTGATGGTCGGGTACCAGACGATCGTGCTCGCCATGCGTGGCGGTGACATCTCCGTCATCGCGCCTTTCCGCTACACCAGCCTGCTCTTTGCGATCGCAATCGGAATTTTCTTCTTCTCGGAAAAGCCGGATGCATGGATGCTGGTCGGTGTCGCCGTCATCGTCGGCTCGGGCCTCTACACGTTCTACCGCGAGAGCCGGCGAGGAAAGACGCCCGTCGCCCGAAGCGCGGTGACGGGGCCGCTCGAATAGGAGTGATCGCACCGTGATGCCACAAGCAGAGACGGAAGAGCATACACACCCGGCATGGCCGGCCGTTATCCTTGCCGGCGGACTATCCCGTCGCATGGGTCGGCCGAAACCCGCGCTGCACCTTGGCGGACAAACGATGCTTGCGCGGATCATCGGGAGGCTTGAGCCCCAGGCCGGTCATATCGCAGTCAATCTCAACGGCGCAGGCCAGGCAACGATCGACGGCAATCCGGTGATCGGCGATACCGTCCCCGGCTTTCTCGGGCCGCTTGCCGGCGTCCTGGCGGCCATGCGTCACGTTGCGGCAACGACGCCCGCGGCAACCCATGTTCTCGTGGTGCCAACGGATACACCGTTCTTTCCGCAAGACCTCAGCCAGCGATTGACCGAGGCGATGACGACGCGCGATCAGATTGCCGTGGCGTCATCCGGTGGCGCCCTGCATCCGCTCTTTGCGCTCTGGCCCGTCTCGCTCGCCGACGATCTCGAACAATGGGTCACGACGGATCCGAAACGCCGCGTGCGTGCCTTCATCGAGCGCCATCCATCTGTCACGGTCGATTTCCCGATGGCAGACACAGCCGGTGGATCGTTCGACCCATTCTTCAACATCAACACACCGGATGACCTGCTGCAGGCGGAAGAATGGCTGCGTGTCCTTGGGGAGAATGGCGGATGACTGCGACGAGATTATTTGGCATCGCTGGCTGGAAGAATTCCGGCAAGACCGGCCTGATGGTGCGCCTCGTCACCGAACTGACGCAACGGGGCTTCGTCGTCTCGACCGTCAAGCACGCCCACCATGACTTCGATATCGACAAGGTCGGCGCCGACAGTTTCCGTCATCGGGAAGCAGGCGCCCACGAGGTCACCATCGTTTCCGGCACCCGTTTTGCGATCATGCATGAGCTGCGTGGCGCCCCCGAGCCGAGCTTCGAGGACATCATCGCCCGGCTCGCACCTTGCGATCTGGTTCTGGTCGAGGGCTACAAGCGCGAGCCGATCCCGAAGATCGAGGCGCGCCGCCTGGAATCGGCAAACCGTGAGCCGCTGGCTCCGAGCGATCCGCACATCTGTGCCATCGCTACCGATCATCCGGTCACGGACAGTATCCTGCCGGTCTTCGGCCTCGACGATACCAATTCGATTGCCGATTTTGTCGAGCGCGTGACCGGCTTGCAGCGCAACGGGAGTGGCAACTGAGAGCGGCGCGCGCCTCCAACCGTAGCGGTGGAGGTCGTATTGGTCGGCGTCAGTTGGTGGCGCCGACCGTCATCTCATCGGGAATGTCGTTGAGGCGGACGAAGCTGTAGCCCTTGGCCTTGAGGTCGAGAATGCCGCGCGCGACGCCGGCGCCGGCGGCGTGCGTCGGCTGGTTGATGTGGGCGATGATCACGTCGCCATCCCGGGCGTTGCGGATACGCTTCTCGGCCATGGCCGCGCCCAGCAGCGAGCCGCCGTCACCGTTTACGGAATAGCCGGCGATGCGGTAGCCCATCTCGCGGATCTGGCTCATCGAGGTATGGGTGTATTTCGCCGTCGCGCCACGGAACCAGCGCGGTGCCGCAAGACCATGCGCCTTGATCGCCGCCGCCCCGCCCTCGACTTCAGCTGCAACGGCAGCACTCGAGCCGGCAGCCGCCAGCCCATAGACGGAAACCTTGATGTCGATCGGCGGCACGTGCATCGCGCCGTGATCCTCGATCTCGAAGAGATCCGGATGCGCCTTCATCACCTCGACCACCAGCCCGTTGCGTTTCAACCAGCGCGCGGTCACGAAGATCGTCGCCGGGATGCGGTTTTCGATCAGCGTTCCGAGGATGCGCATGTCGGTGGCACCGCTGCAGGCATCGAGCGTCAACGCCACGCGCGGCGGCTGGTCCTTGCCGGCGGGGTTGCTCGGAAGCCGTAGGTCCGGCTCCACGAGCGCCGGCGCCGCATGGGCAGTCGGGGCAAGCAGGACAAGCGAGGCGAACAGAATCGAGACGGTTTTCATGGCAATCCGGTAAAGAAGTCTAAGGATGAAACGGCAGAAACCCGCCCTTTGAAAGGCGGGTTTCGTGCATTTTACGCAGGCGCTCGAGCCTGGCTCGAACCTGTTAGCGCTGGGCGACCGGACGAACCAGCGGCGTAACGCGGCGGATGGTCACGCGGCGGTTCTGCTGCTCGGCGACATCGGTGCGCACCTTGAGGAAGCGCTCGCCATAGCCCTGGGTCACCAGGTTTTCGGCAGGAATGCCGTAGACCTCGGTGAGCAAAGAGGCAACCGATTCGGCGCGCTGGTCTGAAAGCACCAGGTTCGACCGGTCGGAGCCGACGGCATCCGTATGACCTTCGATGAAGAAGGTTTCGCCCGGATCCTTGGCCAGCACCTTTTCCATGGCAGCAGCAACGCCGCGCATGGTCTTGGCTTGGGACATCGACACTTCGGCGCTGCCCGTCGGGAAGGTGATGGTGTCGAGGTCGATGCGACGGACCTTGTCACGCAGACGCGCGGAGTGACGGACCTCGTCGATCGAATAGACACGCTCGACGCGCTCCACCGGCGGCTCGGCCAGGAAATCGTAATAGTCGCGGCCCGGGTCGTCGGAGACATCGGCGATGTATTCGCGAACCGGGATGCGCAGGCGCATCGGCGGCAATTCGTAACCGACGTCGATGATCGCCGGACGCGGACCTTCGTCACGCTCGGGCGCGTAGATCATCAGGTATTCGTTGCCGTCACGATCGACGCGCGAACGCTGCAGGATGTCGCCATAGCGGTTATAGATCGTCACGATCCGGTAGCCGCCCGGGCGCACGATGGTTTCGCGGGTCCGGCCGCGCGGCAGCTGGTCGTAGAAGGTCTCTTCCGCGTCACGACGAAGGCGCGGACGGTCGTCGCCTCGAACGAAGATCTGGTCGCCGACACCGAGGATGATCCGGTTGTCGATCTCCTCCACCACTTTCACATTGGTGACATTGTTCGTGACGTTGTTGACCGTCGTATTGTTGTTGATCACCGTGTTGTTGATGATGGTGTTGTTGACGATGTTGGTCGTCTCGGGAACGGCGAACACCGGCACTTCCTCGACGCGTGTGCCCTTCTCGGCCAGGTTCGCCTCGATCTTCTGCGGCAGGTCTGCCTGGATTGCGGCCGGCATCTGCGCCTGGGAAGAGGCGTCGTCGGTCGGCGCCGGCACGGCTTCCTCCTGCGCGCGCAGTTCTTCGCGCTGCTTCTGGCGGTCTTCGCGCGACTTGTTGCCGCCGGCATTGTCGGCGTCCTTGTCGCTGTCGAGAACGGCGGCGCCGTTTTCAACCGGAAGGACCACGGTCTCGTCGCTCGCGGCCGGATCGTCGGCGATCTTCTGCTTTTCTTCCTCGGTCCGGGTCTCGACAATTTCCGGGACAGGCTGGACCGCAGGCTGCTGTTCAGCCGTCGCCGGCTGCTCGGCACCCGGAACCGGCTGACCCTCGCCCGTCTGCGGTTCGACAGCGGGTGCCACGGCTTCGCCGGCATTCTGGCCGTCGGTTGCCGGCGGCTGTTCGCCTGCCTTCTGTTCCTCGGTCACAGCAGGCTGTTCGCCGGCATTCTGACCTTCGGTTGCTGGCTGCTGGCCGGTCGTTGCTTCGCCACCAGCCGGCGGGCAAGCGGTCGTCGGGTCCTGGCCTTCCGGCACGACGCATTCGCCAGCCTGAGCCTTCTTGGCTTCCTCCGCCAGGCGTGCAGCTTCTGCTTCGGCAGCCTTCTGCTGTTCGGCAGCCTGGCGGGCGGCTTCGTCTTCAGCGGCCTTCTGCTCGTCGGCGGCCTTCTGCTGGGCTTCGCCCTCGGCTGCCTTCTGAGCTTCTGCAGCCTTTTCCTGTTCGGCGGCCTGTCGTGCGGCCTCGTCTTCAGCGGCCTTCTGCTGCTCGGCAGCCTGCCGGGCGGCTTCCTGTTCCGCAGCCTTCTGGGCTTCAGCAGCCTTTTCCTGTTCAGCGGCCTGGCGGGCAGCCTCTTCTTCGGCCGCCTTCTGCTGCTCTGCCGCTTGCTGTTCCTGCTGTTTCCGTGCGGCTTCCTCTTCTGCAGCCCGCTGCGCTTCGGCAGCTTTCTCCTGTTCGGCGGCCTGGCGTGCGGCCTCTTCCTCGGCAGCACGCTGCTGCTCGGCCGCCTGGCGGGCAGCCTCTTCTTCGGCGGCACGCTGTTGTTCGGCAGCCTGCTGCTCTTGCTGCTGGCGCTGCGCTTCGGCTTCTGCCGCGCGCTGCTGCTCCTCTGCGGCCCGCTGTTGTTCTTCGGCTGCGCGCTGCTGCTCTTCGGCCTGGCGCTGCTGCAGAAGCAGCTCTTCCTCGGACGGCTGGCCACTCCCTTCCTGCGCCACCTCGAACGGCTTCATCAGGCTGTCGGCAAGGGCTGGTTGCACCGCAAGCGACACCGAGAGCACCGGCAGCGCCACGGTCGCGAATAGTCTGGATCGAATCGACATTATCTTCCTTCCTCGTCCTGGGAGGTCCCTTACCCGCCACTGTTACCCACCGGACAGCCGGTTCGGCAACAGAGACAGGCGTGAATTCTCAAGGGCTTTGTTCCAAGGTTCCGGCTTTTTTGTGTTGCCCGCTTCAAGAGCCGCCAACGCAACGCCCGAACCTCTGATCGGTTCCCGCAATAGGCCTAGCCAAAGCAAGATTAACCGCCGCTGAACGTGCCGTTCATGTTCGTCGCGAGCATGACCGCTGCAATCTCCGGTCGAAATCCTTTTCCCGGTGGGCACCGTCGCTTTCCAGTTGATTTTTGCGGGAAAACAGTACGAATATCGCCCCAACCGGAGGCAAGCGCCCCGGTCAAGATAGGCATCCGTGAAGAACAAGAAACCGGATGTCGGCCAACAGAGAGGACTATCATGCGTATTTCCAGACGGCTGGCAGCCGCCGCATCGGCTGCCGTTTTCGTGCTCATGGCTGGATCTGCCATGGCAGATGGCGAAAAGGTCGTTATCGGCACGGAAGGTGCCTATCCGCCCTTCAACAACCTTGCAGCTGACGGTACGCTGACCGGCTTCGACGTCGACATTGCCAAGGCACTTTGCGTCGAGATGAAGGTCGAATGCACGTTCGTGACGCAGGACTGGGACGGCATCATTCCGGCACTGATCGCCAAGAAGTTCGACGCCATCATCGCGTCCATGTCGATCACCGCCGAGCGCAAGGAAAAGGTCGACTTCACCAACAAGTACTACAACACGCCGCCGGCGATCGTGGTCCCGAAGGATTCGCCGATCACCGAAGCAACCGAGGCGGCTCTTGCCGGCAAAACACTCGGCGCACAGGGCTCGACCACCCATTCCAACTATGCCGAAGCGCATATGAAGGAAGCGGAAGTCAAGCTTTATCCGACGGCTGAAGAATACAAGCTCGACATCGTCAACGGTCGCGTCGATGCCGTAATCGACGACGTCGTTGTGCTTTCGGAGTGGCTGAAGTCGGAAGACGGCGCGTGCTGCAAGCTGCTCGGCACGCTGCCGGTAGACCCGGTCATCAACGGCGAAGGCGCCGGCATCGCCGTGCGCAAGGGCGACGACGCGCTGCGCGAAAAGTTCAACAAGGCGATCGAAGCCATCCGCGCCAACGGCAAGTACAAGGAAATCAACGAAAAGTACTTCCCGTTCGACGTTTATGGCAGCTGATCGACGGCTTCCGGCCTGTTTTCCTAGTGAATCATGCCGGAAAAACGTTGGTTGATGAAAAAAATGCAACGGCGGACGGCTTGCCCTTCCGCCGTTTTTGTTTGACAAGAACCTAAAACATAAGCGCGATCCATTTTCATAAGAACAGCGCAAAGGGGAATTCTCTGACATGAGCGGGTTATTTGCCGGCTTCTATTCGATCCTAGCCTGGATCGGCTCCATCGTAGATCCATTTTGCGGCCCGGTCGGCGTTTTTCGCTGGTTGGCATCCGGTACGCTTCTCGCTTGCGGCGACGCAGGCTGGGGCGACGAGATCGCCTATGGCTTCGTCGTCACAGCAAGCCTTGCCATAGCGACCTTGCCCGTCGGGCTTTTGATCGGCTTCTTCGTCGCGCTCGGCAAGCAGTCGGAAGAGCGGACCGTTCGTCTCGCATCGAACATCTACACCACCATATTCCGTGGTCTGCCGGAACTGCTGACGCTGTTCATCGTCTATTACGGCCTGCAGATCCTGGTGCAGCAACTGCTGGCATCGTTCGGTTACGATGGCCCCGTCGAGATCAACGCCTTTTTTGCCGGCATGATCGCACTGGGCGTAGTCTTCTCCGCCTATTGCTCCGAGGTTCTGCTGTCGGCTTTCAAGGCGATCCCACATGGCCAGTACGAAGCCGGTGCTGCACTCGGCCTCCATCGCGGCCGCACCATGCGGCTGATTATCGTGCCTCAGCTCGTACGCATCGCCCTGCCGGGCCTTGGCAATCTCTGGATGGCGCTGCTGAAAGACACGGCGCTCGTCTCGGTCGTCGGTCTTCCCGATATTCTGCGCCAGACCGGTATCGCCGCCCGCGTCACCAAGCAGGCTTTCGAGTTCTTCGGCATGGCCTGCATCCTCTTCCTGGTCCTGGCCATGGTCTCGTCAATCATATTCTCGAACCTTGAACGCTGGACCAAGCGTGCGGAGATGGGCCGATGAGCTTCGTCGAGACGATGATCCCTCCGCAGGCACCGCCTCCGGCGCCGCCAAAAGCCTACACGCTTGCGCGCTTTGTCGGCAGCGTGACGCTCGGCATCTGGCTGGCGCTCGGCGTTGGCATATTCCTGACCGTCGTCAACGGCTGGGACCCAGCAAAGTTCGCCAAATACGGTCCGAGCTTCCTGTCGGGCCTCGGCGTCACCCTGATGCTGGTCGCCTGCTCGGTCGTGCTCGGCGCCATCCTTTCGCTGCCGATCGCGCTCGGCCGCATGTCGAAGAACAAGATCTGGTCCTGGCTTGCCTACGCCTATGTCTACTTCTTCCGCGGTACACCGCTGATCGCCCAGTTGTTCCTGATCTATTACGGCCTCGGGAGCTTCCGCCCGCAACTCGAATCGGTCGGCCTCTGGTGGTTCTTCCGTGAAGCATGGAACTGCGCGCTCTTCACCTTCACGCTGAACACCGCTGCCTACCAGGCGGAAATCCTGCGCGGCTCGATCGAGAGTGTGCCGCGCGGTCAGCGCGAAGGTGCAGCCGCCCTCGGCCTGCCGGAGCGTGTCGCCTTCTACAAGATCATCCTGCCGCAGGCCATGATCGTGGCGCTACGGCCTTACGGCAACGAAATCATCCTGATGATCAAGGGCTCGGCCATCGTTGCCATCGTCACCGTGTTCGACCTGATGGGCGAAACGCGCCGCGCCTTCTCGCGCACCTTCGACTACCAGATGTACGTCTGGGCGGCGATCCTCTATCTGCTGATGGTGGAATTGCTACGCAATATCTGGGCCTGGTTGGAAAACCGCCTGACGCGCCATCTGAAGCGCTGAGCCCGAAGCTCCCAAGACCACCAGCAGACCAAAACGGCTTGGCAGCACTCTTCATCGAGTGCTGCCAAGCCGTTGTTTTTACGCCTAAAGTTTCAAGATGAAGCAAATATTAGAACTTGATTAATAAATCAAGCGTTTCATCATAAAGACCAACCTTTGCGAGAAGTGGGGTTCATATGACGAACGAAATGGAACTGCAGTTGAAGGGCTACGGCATGACCACGGCCCAGATCCTCTACCGCATGCCGGATCATCCGACGTTTCTGCAGACCTTTATCTGGCAGCACTACGACATCGCTCCGGATTTCCCGGAGATGCGCGGCTTCCTGAAATTCTGGCAGGAAAAGCTGGACGGCCCGCTGCATTCGGTCCGCTATGTGCATCGCAAGCTGATATCGGCCACAGAATGGCGGGCGCTCAAGGGCGAGTTCATTTTACACTGAGCCCGCCCACGGCGCGTCATGGCGCACCGTGTCGTAGAGAACGACGCCCTCAGGCCGAACGGATAATGCCGCCCTCGATGCGGATGTGACAGATGCGCCGCATCAGACGTGAACCTCACCATGGGCGAGTTCGCCCTCGCCCGGTTCCTTGTGCAGCGAACCGTAGAGCACGACGGCATAGAACAGCACCACAACCAAAATTACCGGCCAGCCCGGCAACGGGCCGAGCGCGGCATTCTGGGTCACATCAGTCCAGGAGCGTACATGCCCGAACGGCTCACCATTGGCAGACAGTTTCGGCGATGAGATCTTGAGCGCCCAGGCGAGCAGCAGGATCAGATACATCCAGCAATAATTGCGCTGCAGCCGTCGGCACACTGCCTCTCGGTAGCTCATGAGGAACGCCGGCTTGCGCAGGCTCTTGGCGATCGCTGCCGCCCAGTTGAGGTTCGGCGCGCCATCCGGCGCCAGGATCTGCGCGAAGTAGCCACGCTCCAGCTGGCGCACCCGTGCGCGGTAGACATCGAAGAAGCGATAACGGCGCGCCTCGATCAGCAGAAGCAGCGTGATCAGCAGAATGGCAAACAGAAGCACGCCGTGATGCGAGGATGGCGTCGACAGTGAGACGGACAGGAGAGCGGCGACCACGGTGATCGCCCAGTTGGACGTGCGGTCGATGCGATCCCGCCAGCCGGCCATCCGCCCCATTTCGCCGCGATAATAATGCACGACGGCATTGATCTGCTCCTGCGACGTCTGGGGCAGCGGCGGACCTTTCGGCTCCTTGACCTCCGTGCCCACGAGCAGCGGACTGAGTTCGGCAACCATCGGCATTTCCTCCGTCTTTTCTTGTTGTTGCGATCATGAACTCTTTCCGGGTCCGGATAAATCCCACGCTCGCCGCTTGGCCCCGTTTTTCGGTCTTCATCACTCTGGCGGCGCCTTGATCTCGCCTGGCCGCAGCTGCGGCGCATTGCCAAAGATCGCCTTCGGACGTAAGAAGCGCCCATGACCCAGAACACCACGAAAATCGACGAGGAAGCGTTGGCGGAAGCCTACAACCGCGCCCTCTCCCTGGAAAAATCCGGTAACTTCGACGCGGCAGCCGATGCCTATGCGGAAGTGTTGGCACTAGACCCCGAGGATCACGGCGGCGCTTCCGTGCGTCTTGCCTCGATGGGACGTGGAGAGACGCCTGTGAAGGCGCCGGACGCTTATGTCGCCACCCTTTTCGACCAGCATGCCGACGTCTTCGACAACGTGCTCGTCGAGCAGCTTGGCTACTGCGTGCCGCTCCTTGTGCGCCAGCGCCTGCAGGCACTCGAACTCGGCCCCTTCAACCGCGTGCTCGACCTTGGTTGCGGCACGGGCCTGACCGGCGGCGCGCTGCGCGACATGGCCGAAGACATCACCGGCATTGACCTCTCGGAAAACATGGTCGAGATCGCCCACGAGAAGGATCTCTACGAGACCCTCTATGTCGCCGAAGCGGTGGACTTTCTCGACGACAACGACGACGAGCCCTTCGACCTGATCGTCGCAACCGACGTGCTGCCCTATATGGGCGCGCTCGAGGCGCTGTTCTTCGGCGCCGTGGACAATCTCGTGCCCGGTGGCCTGTTCATCTTTTCGAGCGAAACGCTGCCTGCCGAGACCTTTGCCGGCCGGCCTTTCATGGTCGGCCCGCACCAGCGTTTCGCCCATGCGGAGACCTATCTGCGCGAACGCCTGACCGCGACCGGTTTCGAAGTGATCGAAGTCGGCGACATCACCGTTCGGATGGAAGAAGGCGAGCCGATCGCCGGCCACCTGGTGATCGCCCGCTTCAAGCCATAAGCAACACGAGAAGTCCGCGACGGAACGGAAGCGACCCGCTCCGTCGCCCCTTTCGCGCGCCGGCGCCATCGGCTACACCTCACCCAAAGCAATTGGGAGTGTTCAGGAAATGGCAAAGGTTGCATTCATCGGTCTCGGTGTCATGGGTTATCCCATGGCCGGCCACCTCAAGGTTCGTGGCGGACACGAGCTGAAGGTCTATAACCGCACCTTCGCCAAGGCCGAAAAATGGGCTGCCGAGTTCGGCGGCCGTGCCGTCAGGACGCCGGCGGAAGCCGCCGATGGCGCCGATTTCGTCTTCGCCTGCGTCGGCAATGACGACGACCTGCGCTCGGTCACCACTGGCAAGGACGGCGCCTTCGAAACTCTGAAGGCTGACGCCATTTTCATCGACAACACCACCGCCTCGGCCGAAGTCGCCCGCGAACTTTACGAGGCGGCCAAGGCTCGCGGCGCCCATTTTGTCGACGCCCCCGTATCGGGTGGCCAGGCCGGCGCCGAAAACGGTGTCTTGACAGTCATGTGCGGTGGCGACGAAGCCGCCTTCGAGCGGGCCAGGCCGGTGATCGATGCCTTTGCCCGCATGGTCGGCCTGATGGGTCCAGCCGGCTCCGGCCAGATCACCAAGATGATCAACCAGATCTGCATTGCCGGCCTCGTCCAGGGCCTTGCCGAAGGCATTCACTTCGGCAAGAAGGCCGGTCTCGACATCGAGAAGGTCGTCGATGTCATCTCCAAGGGCGCTGCGGGGTCCTGGCAGATGGAAAACCGGCACAAGACGATGAATGCCGGCAAATATGATTTCGGTTTTGCTGTCGACTGGATGCGCAAGGATCTAGACATCGTCTTGACGGAAGCCCGTCGCAACGGCGCCAAGCTGCCGGTGACGGCCCTCGTCGACCAGTTTTATGGCGACGTCCAGGAAATGGGCGGAAACCGCTGGGATACATCCTCCCTGCTCGCCCGGCTGGAGAAATGACGCTCTCGCCGACCTCGAGTGCCGATGACATCATCGCGCACCTGCGGGCGCAACGCTCGCAGGAGAACCTCGACGGAATGGCGCGCTTCGGCATCGTCACCGAGACCGCCCTTGGGCTTTCGAATGTCGAACTTCACCGGATCGCGCGACTGGTCAAGATCGACCATGCCCGCGCGCTCGAACTCTGGCAGTCCGGCATCCGCGAGGCCCGCATCCTGGCCGCCTTCACCGCCGGCCCGAAAACGCTGACGCTCGACGAGGCCAGACGCTGGGCTGAGGATTGCAATTCCTGGGAGGTCGTCGACACCGTCGCCGACCTCTTCGTCACCGCCCGCTTCGAACAGGTACTGATCCCGGAATTCGCGGCCGACGGCCGAGAATTCGTTCGTCGCATCGCCTTTGCGATGATCGCGTCTGCAGCCGTGCATCTGAAGAAGGAGCCGGACGCAAGCCTGCTGGCCTGGCTGCCGCTGATCGAGCGTCACGCCGAGGACGAACGCAACTTCGTCAAGAAGGCGGTGAATTGGGCGCTGCGCCAGATCGGCAAGCGCAACGCCGCCTGTCATGGCCCGGCGCTGGCACTGGCCGAGAAGCTTGCCGTGAGTTCCAATCGCGCGGCGCGGTGGATCGGCAAGGACGCTCAGCGAGAACTGGGTGGAGACAAGGTCTTGGCGAGACTCGGCCTCGCCGACACGGGCGCCGGTCTCACGCAAACCTGAGCCGGATCGGCGTCACGGCACATTGACGAATCGCACCGGCAACGCGATGTTTTGCTTGGCGCCGCCTGCGCCCAACCTCCAACGACCGTCCCCAGCATGGTCTCGAACGGAGGCAAAGGGACTTCCGTCTCGGGCAATCGTATTGGTCCGACCGTCTCGGGCGTGGTTGCTGGGGAGCTGATGCCTGCGACGCGAGAGGCCCGACGATGACCAGAAATGCAAATCTCAAGCGCCGTGTGCGCGCCCGTGCAGCCAAAACCGGCGAATCCTACACATCGGCTCTGAGGCAGATCCGCCAGACAATCCCTGACGACCCGGCGGCCAGATCCATACGGTTGGCCGTCGCCCAGACGTCGCTTTTCAACGACCCGCGCGATATTTCCGGGCTTCGGGCCAGCGGCACGGAATTACGCCGCCTGATGCGCGAGGCACACGGCGCCGGCGCCCGGCTTATCCATTTCCCGGAGGGAGCAACATGCGCACCGAACAAGCGCATCATGTCTGTAACCGGCCCTCGGGACATCGGGCTTTCCGATTGGGCCCGTTTCGAATGGACGGTTTTACGCGAAGAACTGGACGCGACCAGCCGGCTCGCACGCGAACTTAGGCTGTGGACGGTGTTCGGCTCGGTCCATCAATTGAGCGCGCCGCACCGCCCGCACAATTGCCTTTATGTCGTCTCCGATCGCGGAGAGCTGGTGACGCGCTACGACGAGCGCATGCTGTCGAACACGAAAATCTCTTTCATGTATGCGCCGGGCAAGACCCCGGTGACATTTGAGGTTGGCGGCATCCGCTTCGGCTGCGCGCTCGGGATGGAAACGCACTATCCGGAAATATTCACCGAGTACGAAGCCCTCGATGTCGATTGCGTTCTTTTCTCCACATCAGGCGAGACCCCTTCTGCCGCGCCGGCGTTCGCGGTGGAGGCCCTGGGCCATGCCGCAAGCAACAGATATTGGGTCAGTTATTCTTCCCACGCGGCGCAAAGCATCGTCATTCCCTCGGGCATAGCTGCACCCGACGGTCACTGGGTGGCGCAATGCCGGTCTGACGGCACTCCCGCTATCGCCGTCGCCGACATCGAGATCAATCCTGAGCCCACGGCGCGCCTGTGGAGGCGAACGGCGCGCGCCAATCTTTACGCACCGCACCAGGTGCGAAACGACCCGAGAAGCGATGATCGCAACACGTTCTGAGAAAATCGTGCGCGGGCGGCGTTCTCCGCCGCCCGGATCACAAACTCAATCCTCGCTGGATTTCGCCTGGTCGATCATCATGTAGTCGAGCGGGAGCTCGGTCGTGTACTTGATCTGCTCCATCGCGAAGGCAGACGAGACGTCGCGGATTTCGATCTTGGCGATCAAACGCTTGTAGAAGGCGTCATAGGCGGCGATATCGGGGACGACGACCCGCAGAAGGTAATCGACATCACCGCTCATGCGATAGAACTCGACGACTTCGGGGAATTCACCGACCACTTCCGAGAAGCGGCGGAGCCATTCGATCGAGTGCGTATTGGTGCGGATGGAGACGAACACCGTCACCTTGGTGTTGATCTTGACCGGGTCGAGCAGCGCCACGCGGCGGCGGATGACGCCGTCCTCTTCCATCTTCTGGATGCGCCGCCAGCAAGGCGTGGTCGAAAGCCCAACCTTCTTGGCAAGGTCGGCAACAGCCAGGGTGGAATCCTCCTGCAGCAGGCGCAGGATTTTGCGGTCTAGGCGATCCATGAGTGTCCCTCTCGAATTATTTTTCTTTCTATAGCGCGAAATCGGCAAAGATAAAGAATATTTTTTCAGGAGATCAACAGACTGATCCGCTCGCGCAGAAACGGCAGGACATCCGCCTCGAACCACGGATTGCGCTTCAGCCAGCCGGTATTGCGCCAGCTGGGATGCGGCAGCGGCAGGATCGCCGGCACGGCGTTGCGCATCGCGTAACGGCGCCAGCCGACAACGGTCTCGGTCATCGATTTCGGACAGTCCGGTCCGATATGCCAGCGCTGCGCATAATGGCCGATCGCCAATACCAGCTCCACCTGAGGCATCGTCTCCATCACGGTCGTGCGCCAGAAGAGTGCGCATTCACGGCGCGGCGGCAGGTCGCTGCCATGGACGTCGTAACCGGGAAAACAGAAGCCCATGGGCGCGATTGCCAGCTTGTCTCTGTTGTAAAATGTCTCACGGTCGATGCAGAGCCATTGGCGCAGCCGGTCACCGGAGGCGTCGTTGAAGGGCAATCCGCTTTCATGCACCCGCAGGCCCGGCGCCTGTCCGGCCAGCAGCACCCGCGCAGATCTTGAGATGACGGCCACCGGTCTCGGTTCGTGCGGCAGGCGGTCTTCCGGTCCGCGCGCCGGCTCGTCGCGACAAATGCGACAGGCGGCAATCGCCGCGCGAAGCGGTGCCAGATCATCCTGCTTCTCATGCATCGCCGATCCTCGCAAACAGCGCGGTGAGCTGCTCGAACAACCAAAGCCGGATCGCGTCCAGCCAGCCATCCACCACATGCGGCGTCTCGTCCGCATGGCCGTTGGCCCGGCGCCAGGCTTGCGGTCGGGTGAAATCGCCGGCCCAAAGCCCGACATTCTGCTTTTCCGCCGAAGCTTCCTCTTTCTGATAGCGGCCGTAGCTGACGGCATAGCCGGTTGCCACCATCTGCCGCCCAACGTCTCTTCCATGTGTTTCGCACGTACCGAGATCGCGGCCATATTTGTCGCGCCCGTGGAGGCGACAAACCGTCGTGCCGCCCGACACCATCGCACGCAAACGCTGGCGTGCGTCTGCTCCGCAATCCCACTCCGTGCGGTCGCGATTGCAGGTCTGACCGATCTCGGGAGCATCGATGCCTTCGAGCCGTATCCGCCGACCGTCGAGACGCAGGCTGTCCCCATCGCTTGCGGTTGCCATTCCGGAAAGCTCGCCTGTCACGGTGCGCTCCGGCGGTGGCAGCTGCGAAGCGAAATAGGCGCCGACACACAGCAGCAGAAAGAAGATCCAGCCGCCAATGGTTCCCATGCGGCCGGCAGGAGTGCCGCCCTCAGCGCCCCTTCTGCCTCCCGCGAACCGATATCTGGATCTGCCCGATTTCAATTTGCTGCGCTCCATTGTTCTTGCAACGCCCCATTGATCCGGCAAATCACGATCGCGCCACAATGGTTGTCGAATCCTTCATGCCAGCAGCAACTTCTTAAGGATTGCTCACTAGACTGCAACCAGCTGTAACCTTTGCATATATGAGCATGAGTATCGCCGTCAGCACATCGACAGATAAGATTATTGTCGACAAGTCGCGAAGCCATCGAAACAAGCCTGTTTCGAAGACGGTACGCGCGACGCGCGAACGGCTGCAAACCGGTTCGTCGGCGCCTTCCGGCTTCGAACGCGAGATGCTCAATCTCTATATCGGTTCCGCGTTGCATGGCGCCATTGCCATGCCGCTGCTGGTGGCGCTCATTACCGCCGTCGGCATCTATCTCTCCGGCAATCTGAGCATCGTCGTCTGGGCAGTGATGACCCTCTCGGCCCACGCCATCACCGTCTTTCTGGCGCGAAAGGCGCGCAAGGAGGACATCGCCGCCGACAAGGTGCCAGTGTGGCGTCGCCGCTTCCTGATCGGCCAGCTGCTGATGGGGCTGTGCTGGGCAACGTTCGTGACGCAGGACTGCGCGGCCTGCGGCGACATTCGCTACGGCTTTTTCGAAGGAACGGGATTGCTGATCGCGCTCGCCGCCACCGCCATGGGCACCTTCCTGCTGCGCAACGCCCTGCTCTACACCTTCCTGCCTGTCGTGGCCGCCCTCGCCTTTTCGTCGTTGACCACCGGCGACCCGGCGCATGTCGGCCTGACCGGCGTGATTTCGCTTTCTCTGCTCTTCCTCGTGTTCATGACCGACCGCATGAATCGCGCCAATGTGCATATTCTTTCGATGCAACCGGAGAAGGACGATCTGATCGCCGAGTTGGAAGTGGCGAAATCCATGTCGGATGAAGCCCGCCGGCGCGCCGAGGAAGCCAACCTTGCCAAGTCTCGGTTCCTGGCCTCGATGTCGCACGAGCTGCGCACGCCGCTCAACGCCATTCTCGGCTTCTCCGAAGTCATGTCGACCGAGGTTCTCGGGCCGCTCAACAACCCGACCTACAAGGAATACACCAGCGACATCCATCGCTCGGGCGAACACCTATTGAACCTGATCAACGAGATCCTAGACCTCTCGCGCATCGAGGCCGGCCGCTACGACCTCAACGAAGAGGCCGTCAGCCTTGTCGATATCGCCGACGATTGCATCGGCATGGTTCAGCTTCGCGCCCGCGCCAAGACGATCGGCATTCATGCCCAGTTCGAGCAGGGCATGCCCGCCGTCTGGGTCGACGAAAAGGCAATGCGCCAGGTCATCCTGAACCTCTTGTCGAATGCGGTGAAGTTTACGAGTTCCGGTGGCGAGATCACGGTCAAGGTCGGCTGGACGGCCGGCGGCGGTCAATATCTGTCGATCAAGGACAATGGTCCGGGCATTCCCGAGGAGGAGATCCCGATCGTGCTTTCCGCCTTCGGCCAGGGCTCCATTGCCATCAAGAGCGCCGAACAGGGCACCGGCCTCGGCCTGCCGATCGTCCAGGCGATCCTCGCCAAGCACAATGGCGAGTTCATCCTGCGCTCCAAGCTACGCGAAGGCACGGAAGCCATCGCTATCCTGCCGGCCCGCCGTGTGCTGGAAAGCCTGCCGGCCGTCGAGGACGTGCCCGCCCCTGCCCGCCGCCGCAAGAGCTTTGCCTGATCCATGCGGATAGAAACCGAGCGCCTGCGGCTGCGGCCCTGGCAAGAGCGCGATATCGCACCCTTTGCCGTCATCAATGCCGACCCGGAAGTTCGTCGCTACTACTACCCCAGCATCCTCACGCCAACAGAGACAGCGGACGTGATCGCTGAATGCGATGCTCACCTCCGGCAACATGGCTTTGCCTTCGTCGCAGTGGAGCGCAAGGCCGATGCGGCCCTTGTCGGCGGCTTGGGTCTTTCGATCGCCGGAGACGAAATCCCCGGTGGTCCGCATGTCGAGATCGGCTGGATCCTCGGGCGTTCCTACTGGCGCAACAGTTATGCGCTCGAGGCAGCCGGCGCCTGCCTGCAATATGCCTGGACAACACTCGGCCTCGCTGAAGTTATCGGCTACACCTCGCAGATCAACCATCCCTCGCGGGCGTTGATGGAAAAGCTGGGTATGTCGACCCACGCGGCCGAGGACTTCGACGACGTCACCGTGCCTGAAGGCAATCCGCTACGGCCGCATGTGCTTTATCGGGTCAGACCAAACGGTTGATATCGCTCAACCAAAGAAGCCGACGAAGACCACCACATAGCCGGCATAGACCGCATTGGCGACGATCAGGCAGAGGCAGGCGAACGAGCCCAGGTCCTTCGCATTCTTGCCCATCTCGGAAATTTCCGGCGACACGCGGTCGACGATCTCTTCGATCGCGGTGTTGATCGCCTCGAAGGCCATCATCAGCAGGAACAGGATCGCCATGGCGATATACTGGAAGAAGGTGGCGCCGGCGATGGCGAACGCCACCATGGCCACCGCAAAGGCGATCAGCTCGTGCCGGAAAGCCGCCTCGCCGATCAGCCGTTTCGCACCGCCCAGCGAGTAGCTGGCAGCTGCGAACAGATGGCGGATCCCGGTCTGCTTTTCGACCGGTCCGGTCTGGCCGCGACGGGGCGTGGTGTTGTTGGCGTCCATTTCATCTCGACTGGCTGTAAAACTGCGCTGCTTCGACATCGTTATTGAGGCGAATGCAAGGCGGTCTCGGTTGCAGTGGGCGCCGGCAGGCGGTTGCGGCGTGCATATGCGCCTCTGGATAGGCGAGAAGAATGCGGCCAGCAAGGGCAGTTGAGAGGCGGGCGACAGCCAATCGACAGCAAACGGCGGGCCTTTGGTCAAAGACCCGCCATTCCCTGGTCAGTTCTTGTTGCTGACGCCCGCTTGCGCAAACGTCGCCATGCCGCCGTGGCAGGCCGCTGCCGCCTTGACGATGCCGGCCGCAAGGGCAGCACCCGTACCTTCGCCGAGCCGCATGCCGAGCGCCAACAATGGCGTCTTGCCAAGTTTCTCGATTGCCTTCATGTGACCGGGTTCGCCCGAGACATGGCCGATCAGGCAATGGTCAAGCGCCGAAGGGTTAGCGGCCTTGAGGATCGCGCCGGCGGCTGTCGCCACGTAACCGTCGAGGATGACGGGCACCTGCTGCATGCGGGCCGCAAGAATGGCGCCGGCCATGGCGGCGATCTCGCGACCGCCGAGACGGCGCATCAACTCCAGCGGGTCGGAGAGATGATTGCGATGCAGCGAGACGGCCTTTTCGACGGCAGCGATCTTGCGCTTCAGCACCTCGCCTTGCGAGCCCGTGCCCGGCCCGACCCAGTCTTCGGCCGTGCCACCGTAAAGCCCGAGATTGATCGCCGCCGCAATCGTCGTGTTGCCGATGCCCATTTCGCCGATGCACAGGAGATCGGTGCCGCCGGCGACGGCCTCCATGCCGAAGGCCATGGTGGCCGCACAGTCACGCTCGGAAAGAGCCGCCTCCTCGGTGATATCGCCGGTCGGATAGTCGAGCGCGAGGTCGAACACCTTCAGGCCGAGATCATGGCTGACGCAGATCTGGTTGATCGCGGCACCACCGGCGGCAAAGTTCTCTACCATCTGTGCCGTGACAGACGACGGGAAGGGGGTGACGCCCTGGCGGGTGACGCCATGATTGCCGGCGAAGATGGCAACCAGCGGCCGGTTGACTGCCGGCGGCTTGCCGGTCCAGGCGGCAAGCCAGAAGGCGATCTCTTCGAGCCGCCCGAGCGCGCCCGGCGGCTTCGTCAGCTGCGCATCGCGATCGCGCGCGGCAACCAGGGCTGCCGAATTCGGGCCCGGCAGGTTGCGCAGCAATTCGCGGAAATCATCAAACGGCAGGCCGCTGGCGCTCATGGAGAAGAATCCTTGCATATCGTGAAGCTCAATCCACGCCCCTCATAAAGGGCGAGGAAATTTCGGGCAACGACATTTGCGCCAATCCGCGTCGCCGGCGCATGATCCGCCGAACGGACGTCGATTCGGCGCGACCGGGACTGGAGGGGCCATGACCTATCTTCGCGACTTTTGTGACGATCTGGCGCGCTCGGTCGCATTCCTCAGCCGCATCCATATGCCGCAACGCCATTTCGTTAATTACGACGGCCGGCTCAATCGGGCCGTTAGCGCCTTTCCGCTGGCGGGCCTGCTGATTGCCCTGCCCGCCGCCGCCGTTGCCTCGTTGCTGATCGCGCTCCACGTCAGCTCGCTCTTCACCGCCTTCCTCGTCGTCGCCGTGCAGGCGCTCGTCACCGGCTGCCTGCACGAGGACGGGCTCAGCGATACCGCCGATGGCTTCGGCGGAGGGCGCGACCGGGAGGCAGCACTGGTGATCATGAAGGATAGCCGCATCGGCTCCTATGGCGCCGTGGCGTTGATCCTCTCCTTCGGCCTGCGCGTGTCTGCGCTCGCCTCCTTCCTGCCGTTGTTCACGCCGACAGGTGCCGGGCTGACGATCCTTGGCGTCGCCGCCCTCAGTCGTTCGGCCATGGTCTGGCACTGGTCGCGCCTGCCACCGGCACGTCGCGACGGTGTCGCAGCTTCGGCCGGTGAACCGGATCCGGCAGCCACCTCCTTCGCACTTGGCTCGGGTGTCCTCATCGCCATGCTGCTCTTCTATTTTGCCAAGGCTCCGGCACCGGCACTCATCCTGTCGCTTGTCGCTGTCATCGCAACCGTTACAGCCTTTGGCCGCCTCGCCACCCGCAAGATCGGCGGCCACACCGGCGATACGATCGGCGCCACCCAGCAACTGACCGAGATCGCGGTTCTCAGCGCCCTTGCACTGACCGTTTGAAAAGCCGATATAATCAGTCGAAACAACGCCGGCCTACGCCGCCGCAACCCGGGACCTTCAGTTCAGGACCATGGAAACTCCCTGCATTCTCGTCTGTTCCATCGATGACAAGACCGGCTACTGTTTCGGCTGCGGTCGCACCCGCAACGAGGTCGGCGCCTGGTCGCTCTACACTGACGCCGAGCGCCGGGCGATCATGCTGGCGCTCCCTGCAAGGCTCGAAACGATGGAGCGGAAACCGCGTCGCGAAACGCGCCGCACGCGCATGGCGAGGGAACGCGGCGACGCATGACACGCCTTCTGATCCTGCTCTCGATTCTTGCGATCGGCCTCCTGCTGCTGATCGTCAACCACGACACCGGCCGCACCTTCGGGCTGGCAAATGACGATTTCGGTCAGCTCGTCTCGCTTGGCGCCATCGCGACGCTGCTCAGCGCCGGCATCTGGCAAAGCCGCCGCCGCTTCGGCGAAGGTGCCCGGCAGGCGGCCATCTGGCTGCTGATCGTCCTCGCTCTCGTCTCGGCCTACGTCTACCGCTTCGAGCTGCAGGGCTTCGGCAACCGGGTGCTTTCCGGCCTGATACCCGGCCGCGCGACCGTCATCACCGACAACGAGGGCCGCCAGGAGGTGGTGCTGCAGAAAATGATCAATGGTCACTTCGAGACCAACGCTGCGGTCAACGGCAAGGAAATCAGCATGCTGGTCGATACTGGCGCCAGTAGCATCGCGCTGACCTACGAGGATGCCGAGCGCATCGGCCTCGACCCGGCGAACCTGAGCTACACGATGACGGTGATGACCGCCAATGGTCAGGCGATGGCCGCGCCCGTGCTGCTGTCTGAGGTCGCCATCGGCCCGATCATGCGTAACGATGTCCGCGCGACCGTCGCCGCTGAAGGCAAGCTCGACCAGAGCCTGCTGGGTATGAGCTTCCTGTCGACGCTCGACTTGCTGCAGATGCGCACCGACGAACTTCGACTGCGCGACTGACCGGAATTTCCGGCAGACGCATCTTCGTGCATGTTGGCGATATCGCCGTGCGGATGTCCGCAGACCGTTGCCCAAGGAGTCGCCGCATGGATTTCATGCGATTGCTGAAGTCGATCGAAGAGCTTCTCTACGAACTCGTGTCATGGCTGCTGTTCTATCCGCTGACGATGTGGCGTACGCTGCACCAGCCGCAAGCGATGATGCGCTATGCCGATCTTGAGCTGACCGACGACGTCTCCGAACAGTACACCGAGACGCTGAGCCCGCCGCTCTTTCTGCTGATTACGCTCATGCTCGCCCACGGCGTCGAGCTCGGATTGGTCAATCAGACGACACCCTGGGCGCCGCCGCCGCTGCTCGCAAACGATTCCAATCTTCTAATGTTTCGCGCCGTCGCCTTCAGCATTCTGCCCTTGCTGATGGCGGTCAAGCTGCTCCGCCATAAGGGAGCCCGGCTCACCCGCGACACGCTGAGGGCGCCCTTTTTCAGCCAGTGCTACGTCACCTCGCCGTTCGCGCTTGCGCTCAGCGTCGGCATGCTGCTGACGCGAACGGATAACCAAACGGCACGCGTCACTGGCCTTGCCTGCGTACTTGCCGCCTTCGCCTGGTATGTGATCGTGGAAACGCGCTGGTTCAAGGCCGACCTCGGGCTGTCGACAACAGGCGCGGTCTTGCGTGTCGTGTGGACGTTGGTTCAAGCGCTGATCGCCATCCTGCTTGTCGGCGCCGCTATCGTGTATGGCACAGGCAGCCCGCCCGCCTGATGTCGCTTGGCGCCACCGTCAGTTCCGCAGCCGGTAACCGGTGCGGAAGATCCAGGCGAGCACCGACAGGCAGATGCTCAGGAAAGCCAGGATAATGACAGCACTGACAACCGGATTGACATCCGACACTTCGAAGAAGCTCCAACGGAAACCACTGATAAGATAGAGCACCGGGTTGAAGTGGCTGACCGCCTGCCAGAACGGCGGCAGCATGTCGATCGAGTAGAAGCTGCCACCGAGGAAAACGAGCGGCGGGATCACCAGCATCGGAATCAGGTTCAGCTGCTCGAAGTCCTTGGCCCAGATACCGATAATGAAACCGAACAGGCTGAACGACACGGCTGTCAGCACGAAGAAGAAGATCATCGCCAGCGGATGGGCGATCGAAAGATCGACGAACAGCGAAGCCGTCAACAGGATGATCGTTCCGATCATCAACCCCTTGGTCGCCGCCGCTCCGACGTAACCCAGCACGATCTCGATCATCGAAACCGGCGAGGACAGAACCTCGTAGATCGTGCCGGTGAATTTCGGGAAGTAGATGCCGAAGGAGCCGTTGCCGATGCACTGCGTCAAAAGCGTCAGCATGATCAGGCCGGGCGTGATGAAGGCGCCATAGGAGACGCCGTTGATCTCCTGGATGCGCGCGCCGATCGCCGCGCCGAAGACGATGAAATAGAGCGAGGTGGAAATCACCGGCGACACGACGCTCTGCAGCAGCGTGCGCCGCGTGCGCGCCATCTCGAAGAAGTAGATCGACTTGATCGCTTCGATGTTCATCGTCCGGTCCCCACGATCTCGACGAAAATGTCCTCCAGCGAGCTCTGTCGCGTGGAAATGTCCTTGAGGCGCACGCCCGCTTCGGCAAGGGCTGCCAGCAGCGAGGTTATGCCGGTGCGCTCGGCGCTGGTGTCATAGTCGTAGATCAGACAATGGCCATCGCCCTCGAGCGTCAGATTGTAGGCCGAGAGCGTTTCCGGCACGGCGTCCAGCGGATGCGACAGGTCCACCCGCAACTGCTTGCGCCCGAGCTTCGACATCAGCGCCGTCTTGTCCTCCACCAGAAGAATTTCGCCGCCATTGATGACGCCGATGCGGTCGGCAATCTCTTCCGCCTCTTCGATATAGTGCGTCGTCAGGATGATCGTCACGCCCGAGGCACGCAGCCGCTCGACGACTTCCCACATGCTCTTGCGCAGGCTGACATCGACGCCGGCCGTCGGCTCGTCGAGGAACAGCACGCGCGGTTCATGCGACAGCGCCTTGGCGATCAGCACGCGCCGCTTCATGCCGCCGGAAAGCTCGCGCAGCATGTTGTCCTTCTTGTCCCAGAGGGACAGATCCTTCAGCACCTTCTCGATATGCGCGGGATTGGGCTTCTTGCCATGCAGCCCGCGCGAAAACGTGACGGTGTTCCAGACCGTTTCGAATGCGTCCGTCGTCAGTTCCTGCGGAACCAGGCCGATCATCGCCCGGGTCTCGCGAAAATCGCGCACGACGTCATGGCCGTTGACCAGCACGGTGCCACCACTCGGATTGACGATGCCGCAGATGATCGAGATCAGCGTGGTCTTGCCCGCCCCGTTTGGACCAAGCAGCGCCAGGATCTCGCCCTGTTCGATATCGAGGGTGACGCCCTTCAGCGCCTTGAAACCCGAGGCATAGGTTTTCGACAGATTGGAAACGGAAACGATAGGCGCCATGAAGCTGATCCGGATGCGGGGGGCGAAGTCGGCAGGTCCCGCCTATATGGGGCGATTCACCGCAATTTGCAGCCTGCCGGATGGAAAAAACAAGGTGACGAACCGTCAACGTTCCGGCAACCTCGCCACCATCGACCCGGAGGCTACGATCGCCCTCGCCTTGCCGACGCCCGCCGATGCGCTGTAGCCGGTCATGCAGCGCCACGCCGGCAAGCATGGCGACGACGAAAAGCATCGTCGCCCACATCCGGAGCGAAAGCGACGCAAGGGCCGGATCGGGGCAAAGGCCAACCTGGCTCCAACCGACGCCGAAGATCTCCGAACCGACGATGAGGCGGCGGTCGATCACGCAGTTCTGTGGCAGATGAAAGGCATCATCATCCCGCTGATGCTGGACACGCGAGCATTGGCCACCATCAGGATCGCCGCCGAGAACCCGATCAGTAGGTCTCCCGCATGCGCACTCCACTACTCATTCATTTTTTTTCATTTTTTCGCGCCTTCGCGACAGAAGATCTGACAGAGCGTGCCCACGAGCCGCCCGACCTTGTCATGGCTGAGGCGATAGAAAACCTGCTTGGCCTGCCGCCGCGTCGAAACGACGCCGGCATCGCGCAAGACGGTCAATTGCTGCGACAGCGTCGGCTGGCGGATCCCCAGCAACTCCTCCAGTGCCGCCACAGAATGTTCTCCTTCGAGAAGCGTGGTGACGATCAGCAGCCTGTTGCGGTTGGCAAGCGTGCGCAGGATCAGCGAAACTTCGGTGGCGTGTGCCGTCATGTCGGCACGCACCCCTGGAAATCGCATAACAGTACCCATGCTTTCCTCCTGTCGTGCCTAGGAGTGAGTGGAGACCCAAAAGAAGCGCCCGGAACAAACCGAGACTCAATCCATGATTGTTATACGAATTAATATATTATCGTATTACTTATTCACATGTCAGACGAAACACAAACGCGTTACTACCGCGCGCCGGCGTACTTCGACGCGATCGCAAAAAATCATATAGCAAAAACAGTTCGCTACAACGGTGCGCCACTCAAAATACGCACTCCTGAGTTGGATCGATGAAGAAACGCAACCATGATGGCAGGCTAAAATTCTTGGTGCAAAAACAACCTACCCGTAAAGGCTGTAGAGAAACCGCGCCGCAATCAAAATCATGAAGACACCAAATCCAGTCTCGAGCTGACGCCGGTTCATGGCGTGAGCGGCACGCACGCCAAGCGGCGCGACCAGCAATGTGATCGGGATGATCAATGCGACCGCGATCCAGTTGATGAATCCGGTTGAAAGCGGCGGTAGCCCCGGCAAGCCCCACCCGGCCCAGACGTAGCCGAAAAGTCCGGGGATCGAGATCAGCACCCCGACGCCGGCCGAGGTCGCGACCGCCTGATGGATCGGGCGGCCATAGAGCGTCATGAAGGTGTTGTTGAGCACACCGCCGCCGATGCCCATGAGCCCTGAGAGGATACCGATCGCGACGCCGACCAGCCATTTTACCGGATTGCGCGGTAGATCGGAGCCAAGCCGCCAGCTTGCGCGGTTGAACAGCATGCGAAATGCGACGGCAAGTGCGATCACCGCAAAGATCAGCCGAAGCGTTCCGCTGCTGACGGACGATGCGATGACCGATGCCAGGATGGCGCCGAGCGGTACGGCGACGGTCCAGTTTCGCAACAGCGCCATGTCGACTACGCCCCGCTTGTAGTGCGACAGGAAGGATCGCACGGAGGTCGGCACGATAATGGCCAGAGACGTTCCGACCGAAAGATGCATGCGAACGGCATCGTCGATACCGAGCAATCCAAACACCTGGTAGAAAACAGGAACAAGGATCGCCCCGCCGCCAATGCCGAAAAGACCGGCAAGCAGCCCAGCGACCACGCCGGCGGCGGCCAGCGCCAGCGCAAACATCATCAGTTCAGAAACTGGCGGCACGGATGCTCCGATCGTGACAGTGGAAATCCGGCGAAGAAAGCCAATATTGCCGCCGTCACGCCGGTTCTGTCACGAAACGGTGATGCTTTTCAATCAGTTTGGCGTGGCACGCGGCCAGCCGCCTCGTGATTTGCACGCATCGCCTTAGTTCCGGAGCTTCTTCTCCGGACGTCGGCCGGCTCCCCCGCCGGCCTCTTTTTTTGCCGGCTCACGACCACAATGCTGCACGCCCCTCAATCGCAGTGACGGTAACCGGTCTTGCGCGTCCTCAGGTCGAAGTGGAAATGATCCTTGTGAAACGGATCGCTGCCAGGCCCGAGCACCGTGTTGAAGTATTTGCAGCTGTCGGTGCGCACGGCCTTCAACAGTCCCTTTTCGCGAAAGGCGAAGAAGCCTTTCTTGCGCACGTCGATTTCCTTACCGTTCTTCAAGACGAACTTGCCGACGTCGATGGCGTTACCATGCGCGTGCTCGGACATCGGGTTGCCCCGGCGCGAATTCATCGTGCGGCAGGAATAACCGCCGAGCGGCTTGATCGTCTTGACGCCGGACCAGTAGCGATAGCGTGACGACGGCGCCAGTTCGTATTTCACCCACTTCGCGAAGGCTTCGGTCACTTCGCAGTTAAGCTTGACTGCAGGCTTTACGTCGATGCCTCCGGAGAGACCGCTGAGTTGGATCGGATAGTCGATGCCGCAAGACGGACCGTTGCTGATGCGTGGGATGTCGCGGAACTCGACCCCGAGCTTGCGCAAGCGTTGGCGGCAGGCAATTTCCGAGCGCGGCATCTGGCCGGTGAACTGCGATTCCGGCTCCGACAGCGGATTGCGTGCCCGCGGCAGCATCGCCACCTCCTGCGGTTCCTGGGCGCGCTGCATTGCACGCTGACGCTCGAAGGCGAGACGACGCTGAGCTTCTTCGGCGGAAATTTGCTCCGCCGTCAAAGGCGGCAGATCCGGGTCGCCGCCAAGGCTCGCCTGCGCCTCGTTCAGCGTCTGTGGCGGGCTGCCGAGCTGACGCACATTATCCTCGCCGATGCCCCCCACAACAGGCTGGCTGGCGTTGCCCTCGGCAATCTCGTTGTTCTGCTCCTCCGCCAGCCCGACGACGGGCTGAACGCCGAGCATCGCATCCATGTTGACGCCTTCGGAAGGAATGGCGGTCGAGCCGGTATTGACCGGCTGGGCACCGGTAAGCGCCGCCTCTTCGCTATCGATCATCGGCAAGGCACGACGGGCCGGTTGATGTCTGCCGTTGCCGTTGCTGAACGTCGAAACCGGTTCTCCTGAAGGATAGGCCGCAACCTCCTGCTCCGGCACGGCATCGACCGGAACCGGTCTGATCGCACCGACGCGATCGCCGCTATCGATGCGCGCCGACGGCGTCAGCACATCGGTCGTGCAGGCGACGAGCGAGATCGACAGCACGAACGCCGTCAACGGACGATGGAGAGAGGGAACATACGCCATACCGATTTGCCGCCTTCATCCTGAACGATATCAACGACATCGCCGCACTAATCGACGTCAAAACGGTGCAGGCCACCTGTGTCGCAAGCCGGGCACGCCGCCGAAAAAGGCCGATTTCCGCTGCATTTTATTCAAACACGGTAAATGAAGCCTTGCGAACGGCATCCAACATCCGGCAGGTCCGACGCCGGCAGCGCTCCGACGGCACGATACAAAAGGCCCGCGCAGAATTCTCTGCGCGGGCCTTTGCAGTTCTTGCGATTTACCCGTGCTTAGCGGCACTCACCGGGGTGCACGACCCGGAAACCGGCGCCGCCAGCCTCGCAGGAGTTCGGGAAGGTCTGGATCCGGTTGCCGCGCTGGCCGCAGACCGGCGCGTATTCGCGGGTGCAGAACTGGCCCTGCGGCGGACGGTCGTCGTCGCGGCGGCACTCGCCGGGCGCAACCACACGGAAGCCGTCGGCACGCGCCATGCAGGCGTTCGAGAAGGTCTGCTGCTGGCGGCCGCGCTGGCCGCACACAGGCGCATATTCCCGCGTGCAAGCCTGCGGCTCCCGCTCGGGCGGACGGTAATCCGGGCGGCACTCTCCGCGATGGATCACATTGAAGCCGTCGGCCCGCGCCTGGCAGGAATTCGAGAAGGTGCGCATGCGATTGCCGCGCTCACCGCAGACAGGTGCATACTCCATCGTGCACATCGGCGGGCGGATCGGCCCCGGGCCAGGCCGCGGTTCATCGACCACGACGGTACAGGCCGACAGAAATCCGAATGCCAAAAGAATAGCCGCCCCCGGCCGCGTGAAAAGAAGTCTGAGAAGCGCCATGAATATCCCCTGGAGAGCACCGGTAGCCACCGACCCGGCGCCATGCCGTATCATTCCGCCCCCGTCCAGCCGTATCTAACCCCGCACACGGATTGGTCAAGCCCGCTTCGTCCCTGACGCACAGGCGGTTGAACAGGACGTCGAGAGATCAACGTGCGCACGCAGCGCAAGCCTTCAGCGCCGCATCCGCACTCCCGATCCCATGGCGCGCCTCGGCGAACGCCGGAGATGGCAAAAGGCTTGCGCGCTTTCGCACGCAGGCCCTCATCAATCGTGGGATGCCATGTCAGGCGGCGCGGCCGTAGGCGGTATGCCGCGTCGTTTCCTGCAGGCGGAACTTGGTCAGAAGCATCTTCAACTCGCGGCTCTCGGCTGCAAGCGTCTGGCTTGCGGCCGTCGTCTCCTCCACCATGGCCGCGTTCTGCTGGGTCATCTGGTCCATGCTGTTGACGGCGGTATTGACCTCGGCAAGGCCCGTCGCCTGTTCGCGGGCCGCCGTTGCAATCGAGGCAACCTGTTCGTTGACGCGGTTGACCAGCGCTTCGATCTCGGTCAACGCATCGCCGGTCGAGCGCACGAGGTCGACGCCGGCGCCGACTTCGCGGACCGATGTGCCGATCAGTTCCTTGATCTCCTTGGCGGCACCGGCAGAACGTTGTGCAAGTTCGCGCACTTCCTGCGCCACCACCGCAAAGCCACGGCCGGCTTCACCTGCCCGAGCTGCCTCGACGCCGGCGTTCAGCGCCAGAAGATTGGTCTGGAAGGCGATCTCGTCGATCACGCCGATGATCTGGCTGATCCGGCTCGACGAGGTCTCGATCCGGCCCATGGCGTCGATGGCGTTGCGCACGATGCCGCCGGACTTTGCCGCACTCGCCTTGGTCTCATCGACCATGTTGCGCGCTTCGTTGGCCCGGTCGGAGGAATGGCGCACGGTCGAGGTGATCTCGTCGAGTGCCGCTGCCGTCTCTTCGAGTGCGGCCGCCTGTTGCTCTGTGCGGCGCGAGAGGTTGTTGGCGGCTTCGGAAATGTCGCCGGCGCTGGCGGTGACGATCTCGGTGGAATGCGAGATCGAACCGATGACATCGCGAAGGGCCGCAACCGCCGTGTTGAAGTCCTGTCTGAGCTTGCCGTATTCCGGGGCGATATGGCCGATTTCGGCCGTCAGGTCGCCGTTTGCGAGCAGTTCGAGCGCTGCCCCCACCGTTTCCATCGCATCGGCCTGCGCATCGGCGGTCGCCCGCTGGCGCTGCTCGTTGCCGCGCCGCTCGGACTCCAGCCTGTCCTGTTGCTCGGATTCGCGCGAACGCAGCTCCAGCCGCTCGCGGACGGAGTCGCGCAGGACAACGAGAACCTTGGCCATCTGCCCGATCTCGTCGCCACGGTCGGTTTCCGGCACGTCGGAAGACAGGTCCTCGTCGGCAATCGACCGCATCGACGCCTTCAGTTTTTCGACCGGCCTGACCACGCTGCGCACGATCGCCAGCGCCGCCATCAGGATCGCCAGTGCTGCGGCAAGAAGAATGCCGGCCACCTGCCAGGCGCGCTCGCGGAACATGGCCGTGAGATCGTCGGAATAGACGCCGGTGCCGACCACCCAGCCCCAGGGTTTGAAGCCGGCGACATGGCTGTATTTCAGCACCGGCTCGTCGGCGCCCGGCTTCGGCCAGTAATAGTCGACGAAGCCCTGCCCGCTCTTTTCCACGGTCTTGACGAATTCTACGAAGAGGTGCTTGCCGTTCGGATCCTTGTTGGCGGAAAGGTCGCTGCCATCCATTTCCGGCTTGATCGGATGCATGATCATCGTCGGATGCATGTCGTTGATCCAGAAATAGCCGCTGCCCTGGTAGCGCATCGCCTTGACCGCTTCGAGCGAACGCTTCTGCGCGTCCTCACGCGACAGCGTGCCGGCCGTTTCCTGTTTGTGATAGGCCTCGAACACCGCAACGGCATTCTCGTTCATGGCCGACAGCATCGCCTTGCGTTCGCCGACGAGCTTGTCCTGCGCCTGAAACAGGCCGAATGTCAGCGCCGCAGCCATGGTCAACAGTGCGAATGCGACGAGCGCATAGAGCCGCACCGAAATCCTGAATCTCTTCATCCCCAGTCCCCTGCCTCCAGTAGAAACGTGCAGGGTAAGGATGTCTGTTTGCAAAGCCCCTAACAAACGATCCCTAAATTTGACAATTCTCAATTAACACCTTCGCAACGAATGAAATTCGTGATCGTCAAACAGACGCGATTTGTCGGCCGGTGCACTTCCCTGACGAAGCTGCCATGCGCTACATCTTCTGGGACATGAGGGAGACACAGCCATGACCGCAGACACCAGACCGACCGGCGAACTGACCTTGCGCACACTGGCCATGCCAGCTGACGCCAATGCCGCCGGCGACATCTTCGGCGGCTGGGTGATGGCGCAGATGGACCTTTCCTGCGGCATCCGTGCAGCCGAGCGGGCCCGCGGCCGCGTGGTGACGGCCGCAGTCAAGGAAATGGCCTTCGCGCTGCCGGTCAAGATCGGCGATACGCTCTGCATCTACACCGATGTCGTGAAGGTCGGGCGCACCTCGATGACGCTCAAGGTCGAGGCCTGGGCGCAGCGTTATCTCTCGCACCTGATGGAGAAGGTCACCGACGCAATCTTCGTCATGGTGGCGCTCGACGAGAACGGCAAACCAAAGGTCGTGCCGGCGGAATAGGAGGAGCGAGCGTGGACCCGACCCAGCCCGATCCGGCGATTTTCTCGCATATCCGCGTCGTCATGGGCATGATCGTCAGCCTCAGTCTTGCGCGGCTCCTGAGCGGGCTTGCGCTTTTCGTGCAGCACCCGGGAAAAACCCGGGTCTACTGGATCCACCTCGGCTGGGTCCTGTTCATGTTCGTCTTCCTCGTGCATTTCTGGTGGTGGGAATTCCACCTCCACGCCCTGCCCGTGCTCGACGTCACCGTCTACCTCTTCGTCATCCTCTATTGCTGCGTCTTCTTTTTTCTCTGCGTGCTCCTGTTTCCGACAACGCTCGAGGATTACAGCGACTACGAGCATTATTTCATGTCGCGGCGAAAGTGGTTCTTCGCCTTTCTGGCACTCGCCTTTGTCGTCGATCTCGTCGACACCGCACTCAAGGGCAAAGCCTATTTCGCGTCCTATGGGCTCGAGTATCCGGTGCGCAACGTGACCTACATCGCGCTGTGCCTGATCGCCGCCTGGACGCCGAACCGGCGTTTCCACGCGGCCTTCCTAATCGGCGCGGTCACTTACCAGCTGATCTGGATGTACCGGGCCTTCGATCTGCTGGATTGAGAGCGAGGCGGAGGAATGCCGCCCCGCTCGCTTTGCTCAGCGCCCGGTCAAACCCGCGGCTTGCGGCTTGCGCTCGGCCAGTAACCGGCCCGGCGGTCTGCCGTAGATTGCGCTCGCTCATGCCGATATGACCAGCCTATTCGGCGAGCGTGCGCCGGTCGGCCGGAGTGGCAAGCATGCCATCCGTCATGGTGCGAAGGCGTGTATCGACCGGACGCGGAAGATGAACCTGATCGACGGGGGAATTCGCCAATTCGGCGAGAATCAGGCGAGCGATGCAGCCGTCCATACCCGCCTCGTCAAAAAGCGTCAGCAATGTCACCGCGCGGATGAGAAGGGGCCAGAAGAACGTGAGAACCGGCCAGAAAACAGGAGGTCACGGATCTGCCGTCAGCGCCCCGAAGCCGTCGGCCCGCGCATGACGTCCCGCACCGACGACATGACGATTATTCCTGCACTGCCGGGCCCTGCCGCAAAAGCGTTCCGCAAAGCGGCCCGACAACAAAACAAACAAACTCCATAAATTTTATAATCTTCTTTTACACTGCTTCCAGTTCACAAGGACGGCGGCCATGGCCCTCCAGCAAACAGGAGCGGGACAGATGTTCAAACTGACCAGACGGCTTTTCGGCACCGGCCTCTTCACCGCCGCAGTACTCGCCTCCTTCGGCGTCATGGCCGAGGACCTGAAGGAATTTCGCATCGGCTTCCAGAAGACCGGGCTGCCGGTCGTCGCCCAGCAGCAAAAGGTGATCGAGAAGGCGCTGGAGCCAAAGGGCATTGCGGTGTCCTGGGTGGAGTTCACCGCCGGGCCGCCGCTGGTGGAGGCGTTGAATGTCGGTTCCATCGATGCCGGCTGGACGGGCGATGCGCCGCCGATCTTCGGCCAGGCGGCCGGCTCGGCGATCGTCTATGCCGCGGCCCTCCCTTCAAACGGCAAGGGCGAGGCGATTTTCGTCAAGCCGGGCTCGCCGATCCAGTCGCTTGCCGACCTCAAGGGCAAGAAGATCGGCGTCGGCAAGGGCACCAGTGCCCACAATCTGGTGGTCGCGGCGTTGGAAAAAGCCGGCATCGGCTTTGGCGACGTCACCCCTGTCTATCTGAGCCCGGCCGATGCGGCCGCCGCATTCGCCAGCGACAAGATCGATGCCTGGGCCGTATGGGATCCGTTCTTCGCCATCGCCGAGACGCGCTACAAGCCACGCGTGCTGACGACCTCGGCTGACACCTTGAAGGTCAACACCTATTTCCTCGCCAATCGCGATTTCGCAGCCAACCATGCCGAGACGATCACCACCACGATCGCAGCTTTGAAGGAGGCTTCGGTCTGGGCCGACGCCAACCGCGACAAGGTTGCCGCTGCGCTTCATGAGGTGACCGGCGTACCGCTTGAGGCCCAGACGATCGCAGCCAACCGCAGCGTCTTTTCGATCGGCCCGATCACCGATGATATCGTCGCCGGCCAGCAGCAGACCGCAGATCGCTTCTTCAAGCTTGGGCTGATCCCCAAGCAGATCACCATTTCCGACGCGGTCTGGGCAGCACCCGGCAACTGATCCCTCTCTCCTCCCAAGGCGAGAACCGGCCGGCGTCGAGACGAACGTTTCGGCGCCGGCGCCGCGAAGACAGAAGGCTCTGACCAAACGAGGACCCAGTCATGGTGATGACCGCAACGAGCACCATTGCGCGAAACCTTGCGGGCTGGCTTCTGCCCGCCGCCCTGATCCTCGCCTGGGAAGCGGCCTCCAGAACCGGCCTGATTTCGGACGGCGTGATGGCGCCGCCCTCGGCTGTGCTTGCCGCCTTCCTCCGACTGTTCGCCTCCGGAGAGCTTGTCGAAAACATCGGCATCAGCACATTGCGCGCGCTCACCGGCTTTGCCATCGGCGGCTCGATCGGCTTTGCCTTCGGGCTTGCCAACGGCCTGTCACGATTGAGCCGGGACCTGACCGACACGACGTTGCAGATGGTGCGTAACATCCCGCATCTGGCGCTGATCCCGCTGGTCATCCTGTGGTTCGGTATCGACGAAGAAGCCAAGCTGTTCCTCGTGGCGCTCGGTGTCTTCTTCCCGATCTACGTCAATACGCTGCTCGGTATCCAGGGTGTCGACCCGCAACTCCTGGAGATGGGGCGGATCTACGGCATGTCGAAGCGCCAGCTCTTCTTCCGCGTCATCCTGCCCGGCGCCCTGCCGGCCATCTTCGTCGGCCTTCGCTACGCGCTCGGCATCATGTGGCTCACACTGATCGTCGCCGAAACGATCGCGGCCTCCTCCGGCCTCGGCTACATGGCGATGCAGGCACGCGAATTCCTGCTGATCGATGTCGTCATCCTGTCGATCCTGATCTACGCGCTGCTCGGCAAGCTCGCCGACAGCTTCGCAAGGCTGCTCGAGCGACTGACGCTGCAATGGCACCCGGCGTTCCAGCCGGCCTGATCCGGCACTGGCCCGGAAAGACGAAGAGAGGTACGATCCGATGTCCGTCATCGCCCTTCACCCAAACCGCGAGCAAGAGCGCAACCGCATCGACGCGCCCGGGACCGAGCGCGCCGCCCCCTTGCCACAGGCGTCGCCCGCCGTGCCGCTCGCCTTTTCGCTGAGCGGCATAGGCAAACGCTTCGGCGACAAGACCGTGCTCGACGGCATCGACCTCGACGTGCCCGAAGGGCAGTTCGTTGCCGTCATCGGAAAGAGCGGCTGCGGCAAGAGCACGCTGTTGCGCATTCTGGCCGGGCTCGACAAACCAACCAGCGGCACCTTTACCATCCCCGCCGGCAGCACGCCCGATCGCCGAAGCCGCATCATGTTTCAGGAGCCGCGTCTGCTTCCCTGGGAAAGGATCGGCCGGAATGTCGAGGTCGGGCTGACGGGCATCGCCAAGGGCGAAGTCGCCCGCGATCTGTCGTTGAAGATCCTTGATGAGGTCGGGCTTGCCGATCGCGCCGAGGAGTGGCCGTCGGTGCTGTCGGGCGGTCAGAAGCAACGGGTGGCGCTGGCCCGGGCACTCGTCGCCCACCCGTTCGTTCTCGCGCTCGACGAACCGCTTGGCGCACTCGACGCCCTGACGCGCATCGAGATGCAGCAGCTGCTGGAGCGCATCTGGCAGCAACAGAACTTTACCGCGGTGCTCGTGACGCACGATGTTGCCGAGGCCGTGGCGCTCGCCGACCGTGTAGTCGTCATCGATGAAGGCCGCATTGCGCTCGACCTGCCCATCCCGCTCGCCCGCCCCCGCCGCCATGGCAGCCCGGATACAGCGCGGCTGGAAGGGCAGATCCTGGATCGATTGTTCGGCCGGGGATAAGGAAAGTCCCGCGGTGGTGGCCTCAGCCCTTGAAGATGAAGGAGGCACCGATGGCGATCAGGGAGAAGCCGACGAGATGGTTCCAGCCGATCGATTCCTTTAGCCAGAACACGGAGAATGCCGCGAACACCAAAAGGGTGATCACCTCCTGCATCGTCTTCAGCTGGGCCGCCGAATAGACCTCGTGGCCGATACGGTTGGCAGGCACGGCCAGGCAATATTCGAAGAAGGCAATGCCCCAGCTTGCGGCAATCGCCATGTAAAGCGGCGATGAGGTGTATTTCAGGTGCCCGTACCAGGCAAACGTCATGAAGACGTTGGAAATCAGCAGCAGCAGGATCGGCCAGAGATAAGCCGGGTTGATGGCGAACGACATGAGGACCCTCGAAGGCGCGAATCGGTCCGGCAGAATGGTCTTTCTAGCCTCCTTCTGACAAGCTCCAACATCATGCTTGCAGCAGCGCACGCCGCATCAACCCGCCAATTTGCCGGAGCTTTTTCATGGATCCGGTTTCGTGCGACGTCGGCATGCGAAGGTGACCACAACACGATTGCCACCTCTCACCGCATTCCGTCTAGCGCCGCCCCGCGCAGACGGATGGTATCAATTCCGCCCTCTTGCATCGCATTTCCGGCTTCAACGCGGTAGGCCGCCTCTGAGGATACCTCCCCAATTAAGGCAGGAAGTGCCGGTCAATGGCGGGCCAGACCAACTGACGAACACGGCGCAGACACAAAAACAACGCGTATCGGTCGTAAAAGTTGACGATATCTAACCCAAAAGAGTTAGATTACGCACGAAAATTCTCCATTTTTGCCCTTTGCCACAATTTTGCACCAGACGGCGGGCAAAAGTCCGCGCACCGTCCGACGGGACAGGCAGGGGAATACCACACTCCGACGGCAATCGCCGTGAAGTTGGCACCGCGTTTTCAGCGCGGTTCGCCGGCGCGCTGATGCTGCGTTCAAGTGCGACGCGCAGGCGCTTGCCGCCGATATCCCCGAAACAGTGATCGATGCAGATGAAAACCGGGGGCAGTGTTCGGCGATTGCCAGGCACATCCGGAATGCACGCACCAAACAACTTGGCAAGGAGACCTGACCATGAAGGTCCTGGCGTTTCTCGCGGCTGCCTATGTCGCGCTCTTGACACCGGATGTGGCCACGGCGGGCATGTTGGCCCAGGCCCAGCAATATAATGGCCTGCACGAGGTCAAGAACAACAGGCGGCTGCGCACCGCACTCGGCATCAACCCGGCGCGCACCCCCTGGTGCGGCCACTTTATGGGCCTGATTGCCCGAAAGTCGGGCCGAACGCCGCCGCAAAGTTTTGGCATAGCCCGCTCATGGCTGCGCTTCGGCGCGCCGGTCAAGCTCTCCTATGCCCGCCCCGGCGATATCATCGTCGTGCGCGCCGGTCGCGGCTATCATGTCGGCATCCTCTCCGCCCTGTCGAAATCGACGGCGAAGGTGATGGGTGGCAATCAGTCCGGCCGCGTCACGGTTTCGCAGTTCAGCCGCGGCCAGGTCGTCGCCGTCAGGCGTTAGCCGGCGAAGGAAACAGGTTCTAGATCATCCGATGCGCGGTTCGTTGCCGCCGTCGGGTTGTGCGTCGTCGAGCGCCAGGCGCATTGCGCAGCGCCGCTCGACCGGCAAGCCGTATGTCGCCTCCTTCGCAAGGGTCCGCGTCAGCCTGGCATCGAGCGCATCGGCTTCAAGCGTCACGAATCCGAGCTTCCGGTAGAAACGCTCGTTCCATGCGAGTTCGCGGAACGTCGTCAGCGTCACCGCGCCAAGCGATCGCGCGCGCGCATGGGCGACGGCGGCCGCGATCAAGGCACGCCCGAGCCCAAGGCCCTGTCGATCATGCAACACCGCGAGTTGCCAGATGTGCAGGGCACCGTCGATGATCTCGGCGCAGAGAAAGCCAAGCGGACGATCGCCATCGTCGACGGCGACCCAGGAGAGACCGGCACTAACGAAATCGAGATGCGAGTCAACGGACTGCACATCGTCGTCGGCAATCCAGGCCAATTCGGAAACACTGCGAAAAGCTTCTCCCGACGATCTCTCGATATCGGGAAGCGCCGGTGCGTCGTCTTGGCGGGTCAGTCGAATCAGGGCGTTCATGGCGGCATCCTATCGACGGCATTCGCTCCGTCGAGCCTGTCTTTGGCGAGACCGATCCGGTAAGGCAGCATGGGTTGCACGGATAGGTTTTATGTATGAAGACAACGACTTATCCCCCTCTCTTCGCCATCCACACACGATCCTCGCCCGGAGGCCGATCGCGCCATGCGCACGAGCTTCCTCATCAGCGTGTAGCTCGCGCCCCTAGAGGAGCGGCAGTGCCATCAGCATCTCATCGAAATACTGCCCATCGACGCAAAGAGCGCGCGTCTCCAGCCCGTAGCCGACAAAGCCGAGTTTGGAGTAGAGCCGGATAGCTGCGGCATTGGAGGAGACGACGGTCAACTGCAATTGCTCGACCTTGCCCCGGGCCTCGTCGATCACCGCCTCCACCAACAGTTGCGACAGACCGCTCCGGCGCGCCGCCTCGACCACATACATGCCCCAGAGGATACCCTTGTGCCTTGTCTTGATGGCGCCCGGGATCGTCAGGCCCGCGACACCCACAAGCACGCCGGCCGAATCGAAACCACCGACGATCGCGGCGACCGTCAGCCGATGGGCGAACCACTCGAGCGGCTGCTTCGCCTCATCCTCGTAGGACGCACCGAACGACTCGGGATGGCGCTTGAGACCATCGAGGCGCACGGCCCGATAGGCGTCTATATCTCGCGGCTCAAGGCGGCGGAGTTGAAAGGTAGGCATTCAGGGTCAAAATCCTGTTCCGGGCGGACGATCCTCTCTGCATCGACCCAGCCCTGTCAACGCCAATCCACGATCTAAGTGTTGAATTCTGAACTTTAGACATACCTTCTAAAATACTGAATCAACTATCAAATAGCCTGTTCACGATTCAACCCGCGGCGCCCGTTGCGCGATCCGTTCCAGCGCCGCACGCAACCCCGCCTCCGGGCTCGTCAAAGGGCACGGTCCTCGACGCACAAGATCCGCCGCACCCGCCATGGAGGCTTGTGCAAGCGCCACGATCGAAGCGCCATCGTCATAGGAAGCGTCGGCAGCCTTGGCGATGGCAGCGAGATAGCCGTCACGGTCACCCGCTTTAAACGATTTCCAGGCGCAGGCGACGAGGCGCACCTCGAAGGTGACACCCTTGAGCTTCGCGGCTTCGGAAAACAATGCGGTTGTCGGAGCCACCGTCGTCTCGACGGCGCAGAGCGCCACGACCTTACCGTCGGCGTCCGCGGCCCTTTCGGCAAGCGCCGCATCGATCCGCAACACCGGCACCGGCGCCTGACCAACAATCGCCGTACTGGGCCCGAGCGTCGAGCAGGTGAGGAGCACGGCATCGGCGTGCGTTGCCAGTGCGCTCAGCGCTGCGGCTGTCTCGCTGGCAATCTCGTCAGTGAGACCGCCGGCCCGTTCCGCGGCATCGAGCAGGTCCGGCCGCACCGTGTGATGAAGCACGCCACTTGCAAGACCGAGCTTGCGCGCGGCAGCTTCGAAAACGGCACAGTTGCTGTCGGCCGTGTGCAGGCAGGCAATGATCAAGATGCTTCCCTCGTCCTGAATTTCAGGCCAGGCGCAGGCTATCGCGCACGCGCCGTTGGCGTTTCGGGATACCTTGCACGTTCCGCTGCCGGGGGAAACAGCGTTCGGTCAAGCCCACAACGCAAACTCTTTGTCGCTCCCAGCGCGCAATCCACGAGCGAAAGACCGCTTGGCCCGCAAATGGCCTCAAAATCGGCGCAGCAGTCATCGGTTAGATACGATGATCGCGTTTTCGCGCTTCTAGAGATACCTAATTTACGATACCCTTAATTTCCTCTAGCCATACGCCGCAGGAGGGGCTCGCCCCCTTGGAACGGAAACTCGCAGTCATCCTCGCTGCCGATGTCGCTGGCTATAGTCGCCTCGTCGCGACCGACGAGGAAGGTACGCTTGCGACGCTTGGCACCTATTGCGCCACGATCGGCGATCTCGTCGCCGAGCATGGCGGGCGAGTATTCAGCACTGCCGGCGACAGCGTCGTTGCCGAATTCCACAGCGCCGTCCAGGCCGTGCGCGCCGCCGTGGCGATCCAGCGCGCCCTGCAACGCCGCAATGCCGATCTGGCGCCGGAGAAACGCATGGAGTTCCGCATCGGTATCAATCTCGGTGATGTCGTGGTCGAGGGCGCCAATCTGCTCGGCGACGGCGTCAATGTCGCAGCACGGCTGCAGCAGGTGGCTCGCCCTGCCGGCGTGTGTATCTCAGGCACGTTGCATGACCAGATCGAGGGCAAGCTCGACTTCCCGATGGTCAAGCTCGGCGAGCAGAAGTTGAAGAACATGCTGCGACCGGTGCTCGTGCACAGCGTCGACTGGCGCGAGGACCCGACGGGCCCGGATGTGCCGGGAATGCCGCTCCGGCTGCCGGACAAGCCGTCGATCGCCGTGCTTCCCTTCGTCAACATGTCCGACGATCCCGGCCAAGACTACTTTGCCGATGGGCTGACCGAAGACATCATCACCGGGCTCTCGCTCTGCCGCTGGTTCTTCGTCATCGCCCGCAACTCCTCCTTTGCCTACAAGGGGCGCGCGGTGGACGTGAAGCAGATCGGCCGTGATCTCGGCGTGCGCTATATCGTCGAGGGCAGCGTGCGCCGATCCGGGAGCCGCGTTCGCGTCACCGGGCAGTTGATCGAGGCCGAGACTGGCGTGCATCTCTGGGCACAGCGCTTCGATCGAGAGGTGGCCGACATCTTCGCCATCCAGGACGAACTCACCCAGCATGTCGTCGCCGCCATAGAACCCGAAATCTTGATCGGCGAAAATCGCCGGGCTCTGCTGCGCGGCACCGAAAATCTCGATGCCTACGAGTGCCACATGCGCGGCACGCTGCTGCACAACGCACAGGACACGGCCGCGCATTTCGCCGAGGCGATCGACTGGCACCGCCGCGCGATCGCGCTCGATCCGGACTTCGGTCGCGCTCATATGATGCTGGCGCGCTCGCTCTATGCCCGATGTTTCTTCGGTTTCAGCGACGATATCGACCGCGACAGGGCCGAACTGCTTGTCGCAGCCGAGCGCGCCATCGCGCTCGAAGACAGGGATTCCTATTCTCACTACGTGATGTGCCTTGCCAATTTCGCCACCCGCCGGCCACATGCGGCGGTTGCCGAGGCACAGCAGGCCATCGATCTCAACCCCAATCTCGCTCTGGCCCATATGGCGCTCGGCTGGGCCCGCATCTTCGTCGGCCGTTTCGCCGACGCGCTCGATCCGCTGCACAAGGCCCTGCGGCTGAGCCCGCACGATCCGCTGACCTACCTTTTCCTCAACCGGATCGCGCTTGCCCATTACCATCTCGGCAACTACGAGGAGGCGCAGCACCATGCCGAACGCGGGCTGCTGTTGCGGCGCACCTACTTCAACCTGGTCGTGCTGCTCGCCTGCCTCGGCCAACTCGGACACACCGAGGATGCCTGCAAGCTTGTCGACGAGGCGGTCGCCAACGCCCCCCTCGATCTTCCGCGCTACTGGCAGATCTTTACCGCCTATGTCGACCCCGCCGATTACGCGCATTTCAAAGACGGGCTGCGCAAGGCGGGCCTGCCAGCCGTTCCGTGAGGCGCCATGACCCGTGCGCAACAGCTCGGCGTCTTGATCGGTCTGGCTGTCGTCGCCGTGCTGACATTGCTGCGCGCCAGCGATCCCCAGCTTCTGAAGCAGGGACGCGACGTCACCTTCGATGAGTATCAACGGCTGTCCCCGCGCGCCTACGAGACCATGCCGGTCAAGGTTGTCGATATCGACGAAGCGTCGCTGCGCGCCTTTGGGCAATGGCCCTGGCCACGAGACAGGCTGGCGAAGCTGACCGACAGGCTTGTGGAGATGGGAGCGTCGGCGATCGCCTTCGACATCCTGTTTGCCGAACCGGACAGGCTGTCGCCGCGCAACGTGCTGCGCGACGTCCCCGAAATCGATCCATCACTGCTTCAGCGCCTGCCCGACAATGACGAGGTCTTTGCCCGGTCGATCGCCGGAAAGCCCGTCGTCCTCGGCTTCGGGCTGACCAATGAAGGGAGCTACCTGCCGCAGGTCAAGGCGGGTTTCGCCTTCACCGGCGAAAGCCCTTTTGGTGCGCCGCCGCGCATCCGCGCAGCCACACCGCTTCGACCGCAACTGGAGAGCAATGCCGCAGGGCTCGGCCATATCAGCCTGAACCCCGGAAATTCCTCGGCCGTCGTGCGCGCGGTGCCGCTGTTTCTGAGCGATGGCCAGCAGTTCTATCCCAGCCTCGCCATGGAGGCACTGCGCGTGGCGCAAGGCGGCTCGACCTATGTGCTTGCCGGGGCGCCCGACGTGCCGGATACGCTGACGGCCGCCAAGGTCGGCGACTTCGTCGTGCCGGTGACCGCCTCCGGCGAACTCTGGCTCTATGTCAGCCCTGATACGACCGAACGCTATGTCTCCGCCCGACGCGTGCTTGAGGATGGCGATATATCCCCCGATATCGCCGCCGCGATCGAAGGCAGCATCGTCTTCATCGGCACCTCTGCCGCCGGCCTGCAGGACGTGCGCACGACGGCGCTCGGCCAGAACGTTCCCGGTGTCTCGCTGCACGCCCAGATCGTTGAGCAGATCCTCTCCGGCCGCTATCTCTCGCGTCCGGACTGGGCCAATGGGCTGGAAATCCTGTCGATTGCGGTCGCCGGCTGTCTGCTCGTGCTGCTGACGACCTTTGTCAGTCCTATCGTGGCGCTTGCCTGCGGCCTGGCCATCACAGCGCTGGCGCTCGTCGCGTCCTGGGTTGCATTCTCCTATGCCGGCCTGCTGTTCGATCCGCTGGCGCCGATCCTGGCGGCCTCCATCACCCATTTCTCGGCGACGGCCTTCCGTTTCCTCGTCACCGACCGCGAGCGCCGCGAGGTCCGCCAGGCCTTCGGCCGCTATCTCTCTCCCTCGCTGCTCTATCGGATAGAACACAACCGCAACGCCCTTCGGCTCGGCGGCGACGATCGCGAGCTTACCGTCATGTTCGTCGATGTGCGCAGCTTCACCGAGATCAGCGAGCGCATGGCGCCGACCGATGTTGTTGCCTTTCTCAACACGCTGCTCGACGCGCTCAGTCGGCATGTGCTTGCCAACGAGGGCACGCTCGACAAGTTCATCGGCGATTCGATCATGGCCTTCTGGAACGCGCCAGTGGACGTCGCCAACCATCCGAGAAAGGCGTTGCGCGCCGCACTCGGGATGCGCGAGACCTTGGCGCGGCTCAATGCCGACGACGCGTTCGGCTTCGGTGCCGCGCAGGAGGTCGGCATCGGCATCGGCATCCATACGGGCATCGCCTGCGTCGGCAACATGGGTGCAGAGACGCGCTTCAACTATTCGGCCGTCGGCGACACCGTCAACATCGCTGCCCGCATAGAGGCGGCCTGCAAGGACGTAAGCTTCGACATCCTGGTGTCCGAGGCGACGGCGCAGGCCCTGCCCGGCTGCGCATTGCTGGAAGCAGGCGCCCTGGGGCTGAAAGGAAAGACGACCCGCACCCGGCTGTTTGCCGTCGCCGGCGATGAAGACGTCGCCGCATCGCCCGATTTCGGCGAACTGCAACGCCTTCATTCAAGACTGGTCGAAAACCTGCGTGTACGCACCTCGGCCAGCCGCAGCCTTGCCAACGCCGCCAAGCTCAAGGCAGCAGCCATCACGCCCGGCCTGGTGGCGTTCTACGGCAGGATCACCCGTCGCTCCGACCATTTCACAGAAATCCCCGCCGATCAGGCGAGCCGCATCGCCGAATAGCAATCAATCGTCGTCGTTGTCGCGGTCGTTTCGATCGCGGTCACGGCCGCCATGGCGATCGTTGTTGTCATTGCCATGATCGCGATCGGCACGCTCTCCGCTGTCGCCATCATCGTTGCCGCCAGCGTGGTCGTCGTTATTGGAACCAGACGAGCCATTATCGTCGTGTTCGCCTCTGCCGCCACCGTGCCCGCGATCCCCGTGATCGTCATCGCGATCCTTGTCGTGATGGCCATGCTCCTTGTCCCGGTCCGGCTTGTCACGGTCGGGCTTATCGCGATCCGGTTTCTCATGATGAGGCTTTTCGTGATGCGGCTTTTCGGCGTGCGGCTTTTCCGGTCTGGGTTTCTCCGGCTTGGGCTCCTCGCGCTCGATCGGCGCCTGCTGTGGCGCGATCCGCGCCGGCGGACGTTCGATAACATCACGAACCGCCGCCTGCAGCCCGCAGCCGGCACCGACGGCGCCGATCGTGCCGGAAAGCCTCTGACCGCCGGACAGGAAAGGCAGGGCCTGCGCATTGCCGAGGCTGCGCAATGTGCGCTGGCTGACGCGCGCCGCCCGGCTGACCCCACCGCCGGGTGTGGCAACGACACAATCGCAGCGCCGCGTCAGTTGCCGGCAACCACCGGCGCCGCAAAAGCTGGCCGCACCGTTCAGCAGAACGACCGCCGTCGTGCCGTCGCGCCCCACATAGAAATCGAACGCCGTGCCACGCACGCCGATGGTGCCGGCCGGCGTGACGATCTCGTAAGCCGAATGTTTGGATTTGCCGCTGACCCAGCGAAAGGTGCCTTTGGCGGCCGTGATCGTCAGCTTCTTCACCGACTTGGTGCCGTCATAGACGAATTGGTCGATGACCACGGAAGAGCCCCAGCCGACGGCGAGCTTGGTCCCGTCCTGAAAGACGAACTGGCCAAGACCGGACTTTGACGTCCGGATCCGTTCGTCCCGGTAGACCGGGTCCCTGACCGCCAGCGGACCGCTTGCGCCCGACACCTCGGTCCTGATCGAGACCGCTTGACCGACGGGTTCGGCCGCAAAGCTCGTGGCAGGGCAAAGAAGCATTGCACGAAAAGCGATAAGGGCGGCACCACTCAAACGCGACATGGCCCCCTCCAAACCACAATTGATATCATGCGGCAGGCTGGAGTGTCTTCTCGCCCATTCGGGGTAACCAGACCGCAACCGGCACTTGCTGTCTCATTCAACGCCACCATAGATGTCAGCGCCGCCTCCGCGCGGCGCGAGACCGAGGATATGCATCGAATTGATGTGTGGCCGGCGCTCAGAAGCGCAGCCGGTGCGTGATTCCCAACTGCCCGGAAGGCGTAAGGCCCATGTTTTCCCAGAAAAGTCCGGCTTCAGCGGTGCCCACATTCACGGTGACCTCAGGGACATGTTTGAGCGCATGATCAAGCAACTTGGTCGCCAGTTGACGCCCAAGACCAGCCCCCCGCAATGGTGGCCGGACATAGAAGCGGTGAAGCTGCAACGCATCCGCAATCGATGGATCGACAGTCAGTCCTGCTATTCCCGCACATGTCCCGGCTATCGTCGCAATCAGCAAAGTCTCTCCACGGCCATCGAAGCGCATATTTCCTGCACACCAATCCTCATGCAGGCGTTCAATAGACCGACAGCCCTCGGATGAGGCGTCATTTCTCAGATCATCGAAATCCTGAGGCAGAGACGACGTCGGCAAACAACGATCAATGATAAGAATCTTCCCCTCAAGCCATGCGTCAGGAAGCGATCCCGGGCGGCGATGGTTCCTCCTATTGGCAAAGCAAACGGAACGGTAGCCGCGATCATCTTCATCGCGACATGACGGCTGCCGCAGGGCCAACGGGAGGCGGAAAATTCCACTCATTCGTTTCCCTTTTGTACTCATTCCCCCTTTATTTTCGTTAGGACTCTGTCCATATTCCCGCCATGGCCCAGGATCCGAAGAAGTCTGCAAAAAACTCCCCCAGGAAATCGACAGTGCCCGGCGGCTTCGAGGAAGCCCCGCAGGCGCCGCTGTCGGGTACGCCGCTCTCCGGCAATGTCTCAGATTGGGTGAAGCAGCTTGAGGCGGATGCCGAAGCGTCTGCCTTCGAGAGCCGGCGCGAGGTCGCCTCCAAGGCCGGCAAGCACCGCAAGAAGGTGGAGATCGCGGCGTCCAAATCCTCAAGAGGAACGTCGATGGGCGGTACGACCGACCCGAAGACGCGCGCCGCGGCGGGGCTCAATCCGGTCGCCGGCCTCGATGTCTCGCTGGAAGATGCAGACAAGCTGTCCACCTCCGGCGTCACCGCCACCGTCGAAGCACTGTCGGCGCTGATCGAAAGCGGCAATCCGCTGTTCAAGGATGGCAAGCTGTGGACGCCGCACCGCCCTGCCCGGCCGCCGAAATCCGAAGGCGGCATCGAGATCCGCATGGTCTCCGACTATGAGCCGGCTGGCGACCAGCCGACGGCGATCGCCGATCTGGTCGAGGGGCTTGCTTCCGGCGAGCGCAGCCAGGTGCTGCTCGGCGTCACCGGTTCGGGCAAGACCTTCACCATGGCCAAGGTGATCGAGGCGACGCAGCGCCCCGCCGTCATCCTCGCGCCCAACAAGACGCTGGCCGCCCAGCTCTATTCCGAGTTCAAGAACTTCTTCCCGGACAACGCGGTCGAGTATTTCGTTTCCTACTACGACTACTACCAGCCGGAAGCCTACGTGCCGCGCTCGGATACCTTCATCGAGAAGGAATCCTCGATCAACGAGCAGATCGACCGCATGCGCCACTCGGCCACCCGCTCGCTGCTGGAGCGCGACGACTGCATCATCGTTGCCTCGGTCTCCTGCATCTACGGTATCGGCTCGGTCGAGACCTATACCGCCATGACCTTCCAGATGAGCGTCGGCGACCGGCTCGACCAGCGGCAACTGCTGGCCGACCTGGTGGCGCAGCAATACAAGCGCCGCGACATGGATTTCCAGCGCGGCTCGTTCCGCGTGCGCGGGGATACCATCGAGATCTTCCCGGCCCACTTGGAAGATGCCGCCTGGCGCATCTCCATGTTCGGCGACGAGATCGACGCCATCACCGAGTTCGATCCGCTGACCGGCCAGAAGACCGGCGACCTGAAGTCGGTGAAGATCTATGCCAACTCGCACTATGTCACCCCGCGCCCGACGCTGAACGGCGCCATCAAGGCGATCAAGGAAGAGCTGAAGCACCGGCTGGCCGAGCTGGAAAAGGGCGGCCGCCTGCTCGAAGCCCAGCGGCTGGAGCAGCGCACTCGCTACGACATCGAGATGCTGGAAGCCACCGGCTCCTGCGCCGGCATCGAAAACTATTCGCGCTACCTCACCGGCCGCAATCCCGGCGAACCGCCGCCGACGCTGTTCGAATACATCCCCGACAACGCGCTGCTGTTCATCGACGAGAGCCACGTCTCGGTCAGCCAGATCGGCGGCATGTATCGCGGCGACTTCCGCCGCAAGGCGACGCTGGCCGAATATGGCTTCCGCCTGCCCTCGTGCATGGATAACCGTCCGCTTCGCTTCGAGGAATGGGACGCCATGCGCCCCGACACCGTCGCGGTGTCGGCCACGCCCGGCGCCTGGGAACTGGAACAGTCCGGCGGCGTCTTTGCCGAACAGGTCATCCGCCCGACCGGCCTGATCGACCCGCCGGTGGAAGTGCGCTCGGCGAAAACCCAGGTGGACGACGTGCTCGGCGAAATTCGCGAGACGGCTGCTGCCGGCTATCGCACGCTCGTCACCGTTCTGACCAAGCGCATGGCCGAGGATCTCACCGAATATCTTCACGAACAGGGCATTCGCGTGCGCTACATGCACTCCGACATCGACACGCTGGAGCGCATCGAGATCATCCGCGATCTTCGTTTGGGTGCTTTCGACGTGCTCGTCGGCATCAACCTTCTGCGCGAAGGCCTCGACATCCCCGAATGCGGTTTCGTCGCCATTCTCGATGCGGACAAGGAAGGTTTCCTGCGCTCCGAAACGTCGCTGGTCCAGACCATCGGCCGCGCCGCCCGTAACGTCGACGGTAAGGTCATCCTCTATGCCGATCAGATTACCGGCTCGATGCAGCGCGCCATGGACGAAACCAGCCGTCGCCGCGAAAAGCAGATGGCCTACAACGAAGCCAACGGCATCACGCCGGAATCGGTGAAGGCGAAGATCTCCGACATCCTCGACTCGGTCTACGAAAAGGACCACGTCCGCGCCGATATTTCAGGCGTCGCCGGCAAGGGCTTTGCCGATGGCGGCCACCTCGTCGGCAACAATCTGCAGGCCCACCTCAACGCACTGGAAAAACAGATGCGCGACGCCGCCGCCGACCTCGACTTCGAAAAGGCTGCCCGCCTGCGCGACGAGATCAAACGCCTCAAGGCCGCCGAACTGGCTGCCATGGACGACCCGATGGCGCGGGAAGAAGCAAGGGCGATCGAGGGTACAGGAAAGGCGAAGCGCAGCGGACAAGCGACCGCCGCCGGTCGTCCGGCGCCCCGTGCGGAGGCCAGCCCGCAGGGCGGTACGGCCGTGAGCGCAGAAGAGAAATCCCTCTTCCAGAAACCATCCCTCGACGACATGGGGCCAGGCACCGACACCGAACGCCCGCTGTTCCGCAAGCCCGACCTCGACGAAATGGGCCGCGACGTGGCGACGCCCGCCGGCCGCAAGGACGCCGAGGGCCAAAGCCTCTTCCGCAAGAACAGCCTCGACGAAATGACCGTGGGCCGCACCGAAAAGCCCGTCATCGGCAAGGTGCCGGACAAGCCGATCATCCGCGCCAAACCGGGCGTCGGGTCTTACGAGGATCCGGTCGACGAGAAGCGGCAGAAGGGGCGGACCAAGGGAAAGACGGGGCGGCCTGGCAAATAGACGAACCATACAGCGTCAGCCGCGTGCTGCCGCCATCGCCCCGCTCCTTGCCGCCCTCCACTACACCTTCATCTCCGCCAGCGCCCGATGCAGCGGCGCGTCGGAAATCTGGATGGCACCGGTGAACGGGATGTCCATGTCGAGCACGACATAGACAGAGCCGGCGATGAACATTGCAGATACCAGGAACATGGCGACAACCGCGGCATTTTGCGGGGCGCGGTAGCCGAAGCTTGCGAAGATCAGCGCCATCCACGCGATCAGCATGCCGATGACGGGCATCGGGATCGCGCCTTCGGATTGTTCGACGATCGTCCAGCGCTGTTCGACGATGCGGTTGTACCGCTCGCGCGCGGCCGCCAGCAGGGATTCGTGCAGGCTGTCGGTGGGCTGCATGGCCGCCAGGCTGTTGCCGATCGTATCCAGGCGCTGCTGTGCGGAATTGGGCGTCTGGTGCAGCGCATCGTTGACGCGCTCGGGGTTGGCGATCGCCGCTTCCACATAGGCGATCAGATATTGCCGGGCATCGTTGCCGGCGAGGCCGTAGGTCCTGAGCGTCCGGTCGAGCAGGATCAGGTTGGTGGCGAAGGAATGCACATTGTCGTCGATGCCCTCGAAGGTGTTCTTGGCCGAATTGATCATCAGGCCGAAAACCAGCGACGCCATGACCACAAAAATATTGGCGACGAGCCGCACCACGGTGTTGGTATCGTCGTCGCGATGGCGCGCCGGCAGCTTGGGGTAGACATGCATCATGCCGAGCGCGGCGACGCTCAGGAAAAGAAAGGCGGCAAAGGCAATCAGGATCGCACTCATTCCAGCCCCGCTCCTGCTTAGCCGCCGCCCTCTGGGCCGGGGCAAGTCAACGCCCCCTGCCGCATGTTTCTATCCTTAAATGCCCTTCGATCTAGGGATAGAAATATGCAGCAGGTCAATGCGCTACAGCATCCTTTACGCATCTTATAAGACGCGCGGCGCTGTAGGATAGAACGTTTGACGAGGCGTGCAACGCCCTTACGCGCGCCGAACCTTCGCAAGGCCAGATCGAGCGACCGCTTGACATTCAGGGCAAGACATTGCCGGCGGGGTAGGATCATCGCCTCGCGATTACCGGCTTCATCTCAGTTGCCGTCGCTTGCCGCCGCCTGCCCCAGCACCCCCACCAGCGCCTTGCCATCGGTGAAATAGGGATCGCCGCCGCCATTGCGTCCGGTCGTGGTGGCGCCGATGCCGGGGATCTCGTAGGTCGATGCGATCTGACCGGCCTTCTGCAGATCCGACATCACCAGGTTTCGCTCCGCATCCAGATCCGGGCCGATATGATGGGTGATCTGGCCGGTATCGTGGCTGAAGCCGACGCCGCGGTCGAAGCTGGCCGAACCGAGCCAGAGCGACCCGCCGCCCTCAGCGGTCTGGTTGCTCAACCAGAAGCGCACATGGTTGCGCTCGTCTGCGCTTTTGCCGACCGGCTTTTCGAACGCCAGATCCTGCTTCCGCCCCTCGAAGAACAGAGGGCTGACCGGCGCATCGAGGTCGGGCCGATCCAGAACCACGCTCAAGCCGATATCGACAGACGAGCGAAGCGTGATCTTGTCGGCCGGATCCCAGCCGGCGGCTGCGAAGGCGCGGATCACCTGCTCCTTCGAACCGACGAGGCCGACATTGATGGGGTCGCCCGGGATATCCTGCTCCGTGGTGGTCACCATGGGGCTGAAGCGGTCAATCCGGCTGCGGTCGCGGAAAAGCCAGAGGTCCGGCAGCAGGAAATAGCTGACCAGCAGATAGGCTATGAGCCCGGCGGAAAGGACGCTCAACACTGCACGAAGTTTGCTGTGGCGGGTCATATGCGTTCACCTCGATCCCGGTGCGGCGATATCAGCTAAACCCGATACGGCCCGGAAAGCAACGGGGCGGCAACCGTGCAATCCTGCCGGCACGACAGCTTTCCATCATCGTCTCGGCAGACAGGCCTCTTGCAATCTCGACCTAGGCGCCCTCGGCCCATCCACGCTCGGATACGGGCACTGCGGCGACATCCGCATCGGGCAGCTTGGATGAAGGAGCAGCGTCTCACGCAGATCATGGCACGCAACCACCTGAATTCATCCGGCCCGCGCGACGCGCGAAAGACAGGCTTTCAATCGCGGGGACGATCGGCTGCAGCGCGCTGCATCAAGTTCGACATTCAAAAAACGACGTAACGCTGTCTATTTGCAGAATAATTTCTCTACAGAAACGATACCGATACAAGGAACTGTTCACGGCCTGCGGACCGGCGACGGGCGTCCGGACCCGAACGGTGGACTGCACGGTCAGGATCCTGCCGCGCCGCTTGTTGGCAGGATGTGCGCTGCCTCTACTCTGCCGCGTGCGCCTTAACCTCCAGCGCCTCCAGTTCGTAGGAATAGCCTTCCAGCATTTCATAGGCCTGCTCGATGGTCTTGATCTGCTCCTCGGTGGTCTTGATCGCCTCGGCGATCGAGCGCGAGCGGGCGCGCAGCATCGAACCGAGCACGTCTGTCTCCGGCCGGCGGCCGAGGCGGTCGAGGTGCTTGCGCACCCGGGCGCGGTGACGCTCCAGCTCGAGGATGTGGAAGCGGCTCTTGACGATGTCGTCGGAGAGCTTGCGCCGCATGGCGGCAACGGGATCGAAGCTGCCAGGCTCGCGCTCGTCGAGGATGAAGTCGTTGACCAGCGTCTCCAGCATCATCAGGCCCTTGAGGTCGCGCGGCTCGGCGAGCTGCGGGTCGTAACCCGTGTCGTCAAAGACCTTCCGGCGCACCGGGTCCTTCAGCAGTTCATAGACCGCCTGCAGCCGGGCAAATTGCTCCGCATCGCCGCCCGAGTCGGGATGGGCCGCCTTGGCCGCCTTGCGATAGGCCGTGCGGATTGTCTGGTCGTTCGCGTCGCGCTCCACGCCAAGCATCTCGTAGGGATCGATCACGCTGCCCCCTGTTCGTCTCGCATTCCGATTTCTCCGCCTGACCTAACGCACGTACCGGAAGACCGGAACCAATCACCGGTAAAGCCTGCGCGTTATCCCAAACATGTTCAAGTGCTGATGCGATGTGAAGGGATCAGCGCCGCACACCGCCGCTGCGCTCATCGGGACAATGCCCCTCCGGCGCGGCGGCGCGCACGTTCGGCCGAGGTCGGGACGAAATTGTGGTGAGAAACGGGCCCTCCCCGGTTTTTACGCGCCACGTGCGCGCCGACCGGTCGCGCGGCGCTCGCAGGATCGGCAACCCCGGCGACAGCCACCCGGGCGGCAATGATGGGCTCTTCTGTCACGTTCGGCATCGTCCCTCGTTATGCCCGGGACAGTGCGCCATGGTGCCGCCGGTCGAGAAGAATGGATATTGCGTGACCGATACCGCAACTCGTCGCGCCTGCACAGGCTGGTCCTCAGGCCGCATGCAGGTGCGGGTCCAAAACCCCTGAGAATGCTGTGGTTGACGGCTCATTTTCCCCAAATATGCCGCGCAAATGGGTCTTGCCTTTTTTTGCAAATACTGTCACTGCTGCTACCGTTCGGGCGTTTTCAATCCCGGAGACTGGACTTTCTCTTTTGTGCCCGGCTTGCCGGGCCGGCCGGAAGCGGCAAATGGACGTTCTTTCCCCGTTATCGTGACTACTCGACGCCTATCCGCTTGCATGCGGAAGACGACACACCCACATCCTCACGGGGGCGCGGGTAAAGCTTTAAGACTGAAGGAAAAGGACTTCTTCCATGGCCACTAAGGGCACCGTAAAATTCTTCAACCAGGACAAGGGTTTTGGTTTCATCACGCCGGACGGCGGCGCTAAGGACGTATTCGTCCACATCTCCGCTGTACAGGCCGCAGGCCTTGCTACGCTGAAGGACGGCCAGGTTGTCACGTTCGACACCGAAGCTGACCGCATGGGCAAGGGCCCGAAGGCCGTCAACATCCAGGCTTCGTAAGCCGGATCGTCCGACTGGGCTTTTTGGAAGCGGCGCTCCCTCGGGGGCGCCGTTTTCGTTTGGGCTGATGGCTTCTGCGGGAGACGCGGCCAATACCGGCGGCTCAAGCCCCGGCGGATCGAGCGCTGCGACGCTCGCGCCTGCAGTCCAACAAGCGGCGAGCAGCCTCTATCGAAAGGCCTACTCCGCCGCCTGCTTTGCGGCGGCCGCTTCGAACACTGCTTCGAATGCGGCGTGAATGACTTCGGGCCCCGCGCCTTGCCGCGTGGCGTCGGACGACAGGATCTGGCGGTAGCGCCGCGCGCCTGGCCAGCCCTGGAACAGCCCGACCATATGCCGCGTGACATGGGCGAGCCGCCCGCCATTGGCAACGTGGCCGCTCGCATAGTCGGCCATGACATCACGTATCTCCACCCAGAACGACAAGTCCAACCGATGGCCACGCTCGGAGAAGTCCACACCGTTGCGGTCTGATCTCGCCGCGCCGGTGAGCGGATGCGGGAAGAAACCGTCGACCGCTGTCAGCATGGCGCTGTCGTGATAGGCGGCACGGCCAAGCATCACGCCGTCAAGCCCCTTCATTTCCTCGAAAGACTGACTCAAAGTCTGAAGTCCGCCGTTGAGGCCGATGAAAAGACTGGGATTTTCGAGTTTCAATCGATGAACGAGATCGTAATCGAGCGGCGGGATGTCGCGGTTCTCCTTCGGCGACAGTCCCTGCAGCCACGCCTTGCGCGCATGCACCCAGACAGCGTCGGTTCCCGCGTCCGCGACGCGCGACACCAGATCGCGCAGGGCCACTTCCGGATCCTGCTCGTCGATGCCGATGCGGCACTTCACCGTCACCGGGATCTTCACAGCCGCCTTCATCGCCGCCACGCATTCCGCCACCACACCGGGCTCTTGCATCAGGCAGGCACCGAAGGTCCCGGATTGCACCCGGTCCGACGGGCAGCCGACATTCATGTTGATCTCGTCATAGCCGAACTCCTCGGCAATGCGCGCAGCCTCCGCCATCTTGCGCGGATCGTTGCCACCCAATTGCAGCGCAAGCGGATGCTCGGAGGTATCGTAGCCAAGCAGCTTGTCGCGATCCCCCCGGAGGATCGCGTCGGCGACGATCATCTCGGTATAGAGCAGCGAATGCTGCGAAAGCCGGCGCGCAAAAAACCGGTAGTGGCGGTCCGTCCAGTCCACCATAGGGGCCACGGCGAAGACCGGAGTGTTGAAATAGCGTCTATTGCGCGACGTTTCGGCCATATCAGGCATGTCTCTCAAAAACGATCGATGCGCGGCGAGCGCGCAACTTCGATCTTCGTGCGTCCGTCCCAGCCAGATAGGTGCAAGGCGGTCGGTTTTGTAGCGATACAGGAGGACGGCATTGAAACGAATGCGCCACATTGGCCTCGGATCCGGCACCGCCCGAGAGGCCCATAGCACGAGATCGCCACACTGGCCACCCGGAGCTGGCGGCTGCCGGCATCCGAAGTTTTCGCAACTGGAACGCTCTTCCGCACGGATTGACATCACGCTTCGATCGTCAACGAGAACCGGCGTCGGCGAACAGCAAGCATCTTCCCCGGCACCAACCCCGTCTTTCGACCACGGCAACACCAAAATTGGCGCAATTGCCCAGCGCCATTCCTTGATAGGAAAGGTTCCTGGATTCGATGAAGGGCATCTCCATGCGAAGTTTCATAGCCGTTGCGGCACTCACCCTGGCAGTCGTGAGCACCTCAACTTCCCTCGCCCAGCCTTTTAAAACGCCGACCGCGTTGATTGAGGCGCTCTATGCGCCCTATCTCGGCAATGGCGATACGTCCGAGCGAGACGCGTTTTTCTCCGACGGGCTGACCGAGCTTTATGCCACCGACGCGCAAAAGAGCCAGGGCGAGGTCGGTGCCATCGGCTTCGATCCCGTCATCAACGGCCAGGACTGGGACATTGCCGACCTTAGCGTAGGCAAGGCAGAAATCAGCGACCAGACCGCTATTGTAACCGTGCGCTTCGAAAACTTCTCCACCCCCGTTACCCTGCGATACAGCCTGATCGATGAAGGCGGAAACTGGCAGGTCGACGATATCGAGAGCGTCGAAGGCGACACCCGGTGGAGATTGAGCGAGATCTTCGCAAACGCGCAGTAATGAAGCCACGCCGCATTGAGGCGAATTCGCACTTGGCCAGGTCGCGCAGAAGGACGGACGCAACTATCATCGGCTTGACAGGCAGTGTCACAGGCGATTAGGGCAGCGTCCCTGTATCGATACAGACGCCAGGAACAAGGGAAGACGGCATGAAACGCGCGATCGCGGCACTCCTTACTCTTCAGCTCGCAGCGTGCCAGTCGATGGCACTCGAGGACCAGGAGATCGCAACGCCGAAGCCCCCATCCGTGCCGACGCTCTCCGGCGCCGATCTTCAGGCCGCCATTGTCGGCAAGTCGCTGCGTTACACGATCAACGGCGTCGTCTCGACCTATTTTGCCGACGGCCGCTACGGCTATCGCGACTACGAGGTGCGCGATGGCGGCACCTACACGATCGCCGGCGACGAGGTTTGCATCACGTTCGAAGATGGTGGCAAGCGCTGCGACCAGTTCGCCCGGATCGGCCCCGATTTCGTCAGGATCGAGGAAGGCGGCCGCCAGACCAAAGTGGCAGGCGTCGGACCAGCCTGAACCGGCGACAGCGTCGTTGGCCCAAACAGTCCGACAGCAATTGCCGGAGACCAGCCTTGCCGAAGCATGAAACCCGCCCTGCCCGACCGGATGAGCGTCTGGCGCTGATCGAACTTCAGCGGCGTGCTTCGCTCACGCACGAGGCCTATCGTGCGCTTCTTCTTCACAATCCCGATGCCATCGATCTTCCGATCGAACACATCGCCCAGGGCGGAACGCTGGTCGCGACCATCGATGCGGTTCCTGCCGGCTTTGCAGTCGTCATCACCCACGCGGATGGCACCGTCGAACTCGATGGCCTGTTCGTCGAACCCCGATGGGCACGGATGGGGATAGGCCGGCGCCTCGTCCGCGAAGCCTGCTGCAAGGCACGCCAATGGGGTGCCGCAACGCTGATCGTCGTTGCCTCGCCCGAAACCCAAGGCTTTTATGCGGGCTGCGGCTTTGTCGTCATCGGGAAGGCGAAGACACGCTTCGGCAAGGCCGTGACCATGCATCGGCACATCGCCGACGGATAGTGGCGTCCGGCGCAGGCGCGATCATCTGCCGGACAGGCCGTTGCTGCCATAATCGACTTCCTAACAATTTGTTAAGCAGAATCGCCGATCGTCCCAAAATGGCATGATTGTCATCGGAGCGAAAACATGAGCTACGATTGGAGCGGTGCAAGACGGCGCCGAACATTAGCGGTCACGGTGAGTGCCGCTCTTATGCTGGCCGCACTGGCGGCAACCATCGCTGTATCTGTTGCCGGCACGATCTTCTAGCCGCGCGGCGCAACCCTGACGGCCAGGCAGTGGCCTTTTGGGGCAATCGTTGATCGGCAGGTGACCTGCGTGGCCGATGCACCGATCGACGCGCGCATACGGACCTCTTATTCCTCGGCGGTCTCCCGGCACGGGGCGAGCGGCAAATTCCCGCATATCCACCTCGCGAACCCCTTATTCCCGAGGGGTTCAATTATCAGGGGTTGTGGCATAGTTCGCCGGGCACTGCGGCTTGGGTGCCGGGGGAGAATGACGTGAACCCTTTGCGCTCGACACAATGTATCGCGCTGTCGCAGCCTGATATCGACACGCTGCAGCGGGTCTTCGATGACATCTGCGCCGAGCACCGCTGGCCGCGCGACAGCGCGCGCGCGCGCCGGCATGCCCGCATGCTAATCGACGAATATCTGGCGGGCACGACAAACGAGCAATTGCTGCTCGTCGTCGGCCGCTGGTTCGCCTCCCGGCTGGCAGAGACATCGACCTCGGCCTAGAGGTTGCACGGCCGCGAAACGCACCCGGAAAAGCTGCTTACAAAAGCGTTATCCTGCGCTACATTAGAGCAATTGACTGTTTGCCGCGTGGGAGGAGCCCTGCCGTAAGCTGTCCCGATGCCGACATTCATTGAGATGATCTCGAGGAGGAGACGCATGTATCAAATCATTTGGAACCAGCCGATCGAACTCGACCTCGTGACGGGCGATGTCCGTACCGTAAAGGGTCCTTCAGACGCGCTTGCCTGCCTTGCCGACCATTGGCCGCGCCGTGGACCGAGCTATGTCGCCGCCCGCAGCGCCTGCCGCGCCGCCATCGACGGTCGTCGGACTGTCGAAGAGGCGCGATCGCTGTTTATCTCGGCTGCGCGCGAAGCTGAATTGAAAGCCCATTGAGAGGCATTTTTCGGCTGCCTTGAGTGCCCCGCACTCACCCCTTTGCCGTTGGCATGCGAAGAGCATGCGGGATGGCGATTTGATTGGCGCCTGACTCCGTTTCAGAGAAATGACACGTGGCGGCGCGACCGCGCCCGGAACCAAGCCTGCGCATGGGATGAGGTGATTGCGGTTGCGTGCCGATTTGGCGCACCATCTTCAAAACGCACACAAATATCCCGGAAATGGCCCGATTTCTGTCGTGAAGCGTTCATTTCTCTCCGGTATATCATGAGGTGCCTCACAAAAACCAATTTCGAAGCGCCTCAGTCCCATTCAAGGGAAAAGCATAATGTCCCGGCAAAGGGACAACGAAAACGGGAGAGATATCATGAGTGAACAGAATCTCTATCGCATCGTTGAAGTCACGGTGACCCGCGGCGGTGACCGTCGCGATGTCGGCATCATGACCGTGCGCCAGGCCCTGGAACTTCAAGTCCCGAGCTTGGAATACAGCCATCCGGAGCTGAACTCTCGCTCCGACGGCCGGTTTCTCACGCGCGACCAGTTGCAAGCCTACGCGGTCTGCGCCTGAGATAAACCCTTGCAGCACCCGGGAAGGGTGCTAACGTCCGGCTGGGATTCTAAACAGCCGGACAATCATGCAAACAGTCATTCCACTTTCGCCACCCGTCCTGCTGCCGATCACAGGCAGCCTCGTCGGTTTTCCTGTGCGCCGGGTCTATTGCGTCGGTCGCAACTATGCGGCCCACGCCATAGAGATGGGGCACGACCCGGATCGCGAGCCGCCGTTCTTCTTCCAGAAGAACCCGGACAATCTGCTGGTGGCGGACAAAACCTTCCCCTATCCCCCGCGAACAAGCGATGTGCATCATGAGGTGGAGCTGGTTGTCGCCTTGAGGAGCGGTGGTGCCGACATCCCGGTCGAACAGGCGCTCGACTGCGTCTACGGCTACGGCGTCGGCATCGACTTTACCCGCCGCGACCTGCAGGCGGAAGCCAAAAAGGCCGGCAAGCCCTGGGCTGCGGCGAAGGCATTCGAGCATTCTGCGCCCGTTTCCGAAATCGTTCCGGTCGAGGCAATCGGCCACCCCGCCAACGGCAATATCTGGCTGAAGGTCAACGGCGAGCTTCGCCAGCAGGGCGATCTCGACCAGATGATCTGGAAGATCCCCGAGGTCATCTCGGAGCTTTCGCGGCTGTTCACGCTGGCGCCAGGAGACATCATCATGACTGGGACACCTTCGGGCGTCGGTCCTGTGGTGCCCGGCGACACGGTAACCTGTGGCGTCGATGGCGTGGCCGCCCTCGCCGTCACCGTTCGCTAGGATCAGAGCGCTTCCGCAACCGTCGTGTTCGGTGCCGTGGAAGCGCTCGATCGTTTTATCCTGACGCATATCCTGACGGAAAACCGCTACATAATTTCCTGGATATGCCGTCATCACTTTTGAACCATTTCCTTACGGAAAACCGCTACGCGCTTTTCCTGGAAATGCTCCTGACCGCAAGGATCACACGATGCCGCTCTATGCCCTTGGACCGTTGCGCCCGCAAACGCCTGCCCAGGGCAGCTACTGGGTGGCGCCGGACGCCAACATCATCGGCCAGGTGGAAATCGGCGAGGATGTCGGCATCTGGTTCGGCGCGACGTTGCGCGGCGATAACGAGCCGATCCGGCTCGGCGCCGGCACCAATATCCAGGAAAACACCGTCATCCATGTCGACCCAGGTTTTCCCGTGACCATTGGCGAAGGCTGCACCATCGGCCACGGCGCGATCATCCACGGCTGCACCATCGGCGACAACTCGCTGATCGGCATGGGTGCAACGGTGCTGAATGGCGCGAAGATCGGCCGCAATTGCCTGGTCGGCGCCAATGCACTGGTGACCGAAGGCAAGGAATTCCCTGACAATTCGCTGATCGTCGGCGCGCCGGCCAAGGCTATCCGCGTGCTGGACGATGCCGCCGTCGAAGGGCTGAAGCGCTCGGCGAGCCACTACGTCAAGAACTGGCAACGCTACGCGATGCAGCTGACCAAGCTCGACTGAACCGACGACCGCGCCGTCAGACGCAGCTCTGGCAGTGGCCGCGGATCTCGATGGTGGTCTTTTCCGTCTTGAAGCTCTGGGCCCGTGTCAGCGCCGACAACCGCTGCTCGATGGCGATGTCGTGGAACTCGGTTACCTGCCCGCACCCTTCGCAGATCGTGAACGCCGTGACCCCATGGTCATGCTCATGCTCGTGCGGGCATGTGCAGGCAACGAAAGCATTGAGGCTTTCAAGCCGATGCACGAGGCCATATTCGAGCAGCTTGTCGAGCGCGCGATAGACCTGAAGCGGCGCGCGAAAACCCTGATCGCGCAGCTTGTCGAGAATGGTGTAGGCGCTCAAGGGGCCTTCGGAATGGCTGAGCGCATCCATCACCATCGTCTGGTTCTTGGTCAGTTGCGGGGTCGCCATCAATGATGCCCTCCAGGCGTGGAATGAGACGCTGTCTCCAACCGGCGCCGCCCGATCGGCAGCAGACTCAGTACGAAAAGCGCAAGTGCTGCAACGACGATAGACGGTCCCGAAGGCGTATCCCAGTGCAGTGAGCCGAAAAGTCCGCCGGTCACGGCAAGCGCGCCGATCACCGAGGCGAGAACCGCCATGATCTCAGGCGACGTCGAAAAACGCCGCGCAGTTGCCGCCGGGATGATCAAGAGCGACGTGATCAGGAGGATGCCGACGATCTTCATGGCAATGGCGATGACCAGCGCCATCAGCAGCATGAAGAACAGTCTTGCCCGCTCCGGCTTCATGCCTTCGGCTTCCGCAAGCTCCGGATTGACCGTCGACGCCAGCAGCGGCCGCCAGAGATAGACGATGGCGAAGATCACCAGGATGCCGCCGCCCCAGATGATGTCGATGTCGGATTCCGATACCGCCAGGATGTCGCCGAAGAGAAAGCCGACGAGATCGATGCGCACCCAAGTCATGAAGGCGACGATGACGAGGCCGATCGACAGCGCCGAATGCGAGAGGATGCCAAGCAGCGCGTCGGTCGACAGTGCCCCGCGCCGCTGCAGAAACAACAGCAGCAGCGATACCGCCGCCGCAACGATGAACACCGCCACCATCAGGTTGAGATCGAGAAGCAGCGACAGCGCCACGCCGAGCAGCGCCGAATGCGCCATCGTGTCGCCGAAATAGGCCATGCGTCGCCAGATGACGAAGCAGCCGAGCGGTCCGGCCATGACGGCAATGCCTATGCCGGCGATCAGCGCCCGGACGAAGAAATCGTCAAGCATCGCGCTTCTCCTTCAATTCGAAGCCATGCAGACGGCTATGGTGGCCGCAGCCGCAATCATCGCCATGGTCATGCACGTTGTCGTCCTCGTCGTGATGGTGACCGTCGCCGGGGTAACAGTGCTCGGTGATCGAGCCGTCCGCATGCAGCACGCGCCCGTCGGGCAGATGGGTGTGGTCGTGATTGTGGCTGTAGACCGCAAGCGTGCTGGCCGCGCGCCGACCGAACAGCTTCTGGTATTCCGGGCTCTGGCTGACGGCCTGCGGCGTGCCGGTGCAGCAGACATGGCCATTGAGGCAAACCACCGTATCAGTCTCGGCCATGACGATGTGCAGGTCGTGGGAGATCAGCAGGATGCCGCAGCCGGTGCGGTTGCGGATCTGCTTGATCAGTTCATAAAGCGCGATCTCGCCGCTGAAGTCGACCCCCTGCACCGGCTCGTCGAGCACCAGCAGGTCCGGCTTGCGGGCAATCGCCCGTGCCAGCAATGCCCGCTGGAATTCGCCGCCCGACAGATGCTGCACCTCGGCTTTGGCCAGATGCAGCACGCCGGTCGACGACAGTGCCTCCTCGATCTCGCGACCCTTCAAGGGTCCGGTCAAGGTCATCAGGCGTTCGACCGTCAGGGGCAGCGTCCAGTCGACGGCAAGCTTCTGCGGGACATAGCCGACCTTCAGGCCAGACTTGCGCTCGACATAGCCCTCGTCGGCCTTCAGCACACCGATCGCGGTCTTTGCCGTGGTCGACTTGCCGGAGCCGTTGGGACCGATCAGGGTGACGATCTCGCCCGGGCTGATCGAAAACTCGACGCCACGCACCAGCCAGCGTCCGTTGCGGCGCACACCGGCATTGTTCAACCGGACCAGCGGGGTCGTTTCTGGGGATCGGAAATTCAGCATCAAAAAATTCCGGGTTGGCAGTTGCCACTGGCTATCGCACACGTTATAGCATAACGCAATTGATGTAATAACATTACATTGAAACATCGACACGTTCAACCGGACGTGCGCCTGCTGTTTCAAGTGTCCGAACTGCGCCTGTGCCTGACCGAAAAGATAAGCGGTTCAGGACCTTGCGTGACATTCAAGCCCGGAGAAACCGATGAAGTCGTCTTCCGCCCTGCTCTTTGCCTCCACAATCCTGCTGTCGTCTCCCGTTGCGGCGGCCGGGCCTAATGTGGTGGCTTCGATCAAGCCTGTCCACTCGCTCGTCGCTTCGATCATGCAGGGCGTCGGCGAGCCCGCGCTGATCGTCGAAGGCGCCGCCTCGCCCCATACCTACAACATGAAGCCGTCGAACGCCGCAGCACTGCAGGCAGCCAAGGTGGTCTTCTGGGTCGGCCCGGGGCTCGAAGCCTTCCTCGACAAGCCGCTCGATGCGTTGAGCGGCGGCGCCAAGGTGGTGGAACTCAGCGAAGCCCCGGGGCTTGAGAAACTGAAATTCCGCGAAGGCGGCGCCTTCGAGGCACATGATCACGACCACGAAGGTCATGAAGGCGAAGCGGGCCACGGCGAAGAAGGCCACAAGCACGCCGAGGGCGAGGCTGAACACGATCACGCGGCAGCACCCGAGACGGCTGCCGCCCATGACCACGATCACGCACATGAGGGGCATGATCACGACGGCTTCGATATGCACCTGTGGCTCGACCCGCAGAATGCCAAGGCGATGGCGACAGAGATCGAAAAGACGTTGGCCGAAGCCGATCCGGACAATGCGGCCGCCTACAAGGCCAACCTAGAAAAGCTCAACCTTCGCCTCGACGCGCTCGACAAGTCCCTGGTTGAAACCGTCGCACCGGTGAAAGACAAGCCCTTCATCGTCTTCCACGATGCCTACCAGTATTTCGAGCATCGTTACCAGGTCCGGGTGGCCGGCTCGATTACGGTCAGCCCGGAGGTCCTGCCCGGCGCCGAGCGCCTGTCGCAGATCCATGCCAAGATCAAGGAACTGGGCGCGACCTGCGTCTTTGCCGAGCCGCAGTTCGAGCCGAAACTGATCAATGTGGTGATCGAAGGCACGCCGGCCAAATCCGGCACGCTGGACCCGGAAGCAGCGACGCTGGATGCCGGTCCCGATCTCTATTTCCAGCTGATGGAAGGCATCGGCACGTCGCTCAAGACCTGCCTCACATCGGCAAACTGATCCGTCCTCCCAAGGCGGCAACCGTCCGTCCTTCCAAGGCGGCTAGGGTGGGCGCACGCGCCCGCCCTTTTCTTTCCCCTACGTACGTAACGGTATAACATATAGGGATAAATATGGAAAAACTTCCTGTAACCGTACTGTCCGGCTTTCTCGGCGCCGGCAAGACGACGCTGCTCAACCATGTGCTGACCAACCGCGACGGCTTGCGTGTTGCCGTGATCGTCAACGACATGAGCGAAATCAACATCGACGCCGCACTGATCCGCGACGGCGGCGCCAACCTGTCGCGCACCGAAGAACAACTGGTCGAAATGACCAATGGCTGCATCTGTTGCACGCTGCGCGACGATCTCTTGCGTGAGGTGCGCCAGCTCGCCGAACAGAACCGGTTCGACTACCTGTTGATCGAATCGAGCGGCATCTCCGAGCCCCTGCCCGTCGCCACTACCTTCGACTTTCGTGACGAGGACGGCGAGAGCCTTGCCGATGTCGCCCGTCTCGACACGATGGTGACGGTGGTCGATGCCGCCAATCTGCTTGCGGACTATGCCTCGCTCGATTTCCTCGCCGATCGCGGCGAGACAGCGGGCGAAGGCGATACCCGCACCCTAGTCGACCTGCTGGTCGAGCAGATCGAGTTTGCCGACGTCGTCGTGCTCAACAAGATCGGCACGGCAACGTCAGAGCAACGGGACGCCGCACGCAAGATCATCGTCGGGTTGAACCCGGATGCGCGACTGGTGGAAGTGGATTTCGGTCAGGTCGAGTTGCGCGACGTGCTCGGCACCGGCCGCTTTGACCTTGCCAAGGCCGAGCAGCACCCGCTCTGGTACAAGGAACTGCACGGCTTCAAGGATCATATCCCCGAAACCGAGGAATACGGCATCCGCTCCTTCGTCTACAAGGCACGCCGCCCGTTCGATCCCACGCGCTTTCAGGCGTTTATCAACCGCTCCTGGCCGGGCGTGGTGCGTGCAAAGGGCTTCTTCTGGCTGGCAACGCGGCCGTATCATGTCGGCGAACTGAGCCAGGCCGGCGCGCTGGTCAGGACCTCGAAGATGGGCCTGTGGTGGGCGGCAGTTCCCAAGGAACAATGGCCGCGCGAGCCCGGCTTCCTGAAGGCCGTCGGTCCCTATATCGACCCTGTTTGGGGTGATCGCCGCCAGGAGATCGTCTTCATCGGCGCTGACCCGATGGACCAGGCCACGCTGACCGCCGTACTCGACGCCTGCCTGGTCAACGACACCAGCTTTCAGCCGGACCGATGGCGGGATCTGCCGGATCCCTTCGCAAGCTGGTCGCTACGGGCAGCCTGATGCAGCCGGCGGGACGACAGCAGCGGCGGCCGCGCTTCACCTGCATGGGTCTCAATGCGGCCGGAAGGCCGGTGCCGATGTTCGATCCGTTCTTCGACGGACTGGATGACGCGGGAGAAGGTCTCATGCCTGCCGGCCCGGTGGAACTTCTGCTGTTCGGTGGGCGGGATAGGATCGCCGCCGCAGACCTCCCCGCGAAGTATCGGACGACGGCGTAGATTGGATCGAGGGGGCAGCCCTGAAAAGCTGCCCCGATCGCTTGGTTTAACGGGCCGTTGCCAGGCCAACGATGACGCCGGTCGCAAGGCTGATCAGCAGGAAATCGTTGTCGACGCGCACCCACTGCTGACCGCGCGGCGGCTGGCGCAGCTTGTAGCGGCGATAGTCGCGTACCTGCGCCATATGGCGGCGTTCGGCCGGGCTCAGGCGATGGCCGCGGGACCAGCGCTGCCTCTTTTCGATGGTGACCCGCTTTTCGATGGTCACGTGCCTGTCACCACGGCGCTCCACGTTGCGGTCCATATGGCGATCAACCTGATGGCGCTGGTAGCGGTCATGGTTCTGCGCGACTTCGAAGGAACCTGCCGGCTGCGCAAAGGCGGCGACCGGCGTGATCAGGAAGGAGCTGGCGACCAGGGCGGTCAGGAGACGTTTCATCGGGGTATTCCTTTCGTTATTTACGCCCCGAAAATAGGCCCGACTTCCTGAACCGAATATGAAACACTACATTACAAATGCGTAATGATATTCCATGCTTATGAGGGTTTCCTTACAAACGGACGCCTCCTTCAGACAGGCTGACGTAACGGAACCGATCGAAATCCGCCGCCAATCCCGCGCCAGACGTGTCAAAGGCGAACATGCCGGCAAAGGCACCGGTGAAGGATCCGTGTTCGCCGCGGCCGCCCTCGTCCGACACCACGCCGGCATCGAGAACCGGACCGATCGCCTGCCAATCCATCCCAACCTTGGTGCGCCAGAAAAACTGCAGGTCATTGTCGTGGATCTCCATGGCAAGCCCGATCGGTCCCGCCGGAACAGCGATGCCGCTTCCGACGGGAAACTGCAGCCGTGCATGCGGGAAGTCGCCCGGACAGGACAGGATTGTCAGCGCCCGCCCGAGTGTTTCATGCCAGGTCAGGCCAAGCGCATGAAACTTGTGGCGGTTGTAGTAGTGCGTGAGCCCCGCCACCTGCTGGTAGGTCCCGGGTGCGAATTCGACGGAGGTTTCAGCGCGGAAGGAATGATGCTCCTGCCGACGGGCGACGAGGGCCTGCTCGAACCAGCTGCCTATGCTCTCGCGGCCAAAGAGCCTCAGGTGCCCTGCCCGCCTTTCAAGTGAAAAGATCCGCTCCGGCAGCGGTGTTCGCAGCCATTGGAATTCGGACGGCAACGCCGTCTCGTCGAAATCGGTCTCGACCACACGCGGCGCCGACTGGGCCCGAGCGCCCTCCGGGGCTTGGACCGTGATCTCGGGAACCAGGCCCCCGTTTTCAAGATAGAGCCAGCCATCGTCGCGCCAGACGCATTTCTGCAGCGCCGTCTCGCGGCCAAGCGTGCAGCGGCGCGAGGGCGGCAGCGGCCGGCCGCAGAGATGCGTGTGATAGGCCTGCCCATCCGGCGTCTCGACATACTGGCCGTGCCCTGCACGCTGCAGCGCCGCGTCGGGGTGGTCCTTCGAGGTGATCAGGTAGGTGTCCGGATGCATCTCGTAGGGACCCTCGATCGTGCGCGACCGCGCCATGGTCACGGCATGATCGTATCCGGTTCCGCCCTCCGCCGTCGTCAGATAGTACCAGCCATCGCGCTTGAAGAGATGCGGTCCCTCGACCAGACCGAGCGGCGACCCGGCAAAGATGTTCTTCACCGGCCCGGTAAGCCTGCGCTTCCGCTCGTCCCATTGCTGCAGCAGAATGCCGTCGAAGGCCGGATGCTTCGGCGAGCCGCCAAAGCTCTCGCTGCGGTGGTTCCACTGCATGTTGAGAAACCACTTGCGGCCATCGTCGTCATGAAACAGCGACGGGTCGAAGCCGGATGAATTCACGTAGACCGGATCGGACCAGACCGCTTCGATCGCCTCCGCCGTGACGATGTAGTTGTGCGCGTCCTTGAAGTTGCCGTCGAAGCGCTTGACGTCGGTATAGACGAGAAAGAACAGCCCATCGTCATAGGAGAGGCACGGCGCCCAGACGCCGCAGCTGTCAGGGTTGCCGCGCAGATCGAGCTGGCTTGCCCGCTCCAGTGGCCGGCGCACCAGCCGCCAGTTTACCAGATCGCGCGAATGATGGATCTGGACACCCGGATACCACTCGAACGTCGACGTGGCGATGTAGTAGTCCTCGCCAACGCGGCAGATCGACGGGTCCGGGTTGAAGCCGGGCAGGATGGGGTTGCGAATCAGGGCAGTCATTCCGGGCACTTCCTCCGTTTATCGGCCGCATCCAGCCCCAAACCATCGCTATTTTCAAGACTGCAACGTTACAGTTGGCCGATCGACATATACCGCCCCCTAGGGGATTCCCGCAGTATCGTCCTTCCCGGCCTTCACATCTGCAAGTGAAACCCACTGGCGATACTGGGTAGTGCCTGCCATGCCCAATGATTGGGCAATCGCCTCAAAGCTCTATTCGACTTTAGTCTGGGGTGGCGGAACTAACAGGGAAAATCGAGCCTCGGACTTGAACGCGGGCTTGAAATCGGCACTCTGCCTGTGCTTGGCACAAAAACCAAAACAGCCACTGCGGGGAGGAAATCGATGAAAGCGTTACTCGGCTTCAGCCGACTCATAGACACGATTACCGAGTTCATCGGCAAATCGGTCTCCTGGCTCATTCTGGTTGCTGTGCTTGTCAGCGCCGGCAATGCTGTCATCCGGAAAATCTTCAACATGTCTTCGAACGCCTGGCTCGAGGCGCAGTGGTACCTCTTCGGTGCCGCCTTCATGTTTGCCGCCGCCTACACGCTGAGCCAGAACGAGCACATCCGCATCGACGTCGTCTACGGCCAGTTCTCGCGCCGCGTACAACACTGGATCGACCTGTTCGGCCACGTCTTCTTCCTGATGCCGTTCGTGCTGCTGATGCTCTACTACTTCGTGCCCTACGTGAAGATGTCCTACATCTCGGGCGAAGTCTCCTCCAGTGCGGGCGGCCTGATCATCTGGCCAGCCAAGGCCATCCTGCTCTTCGGCTTCCTGCTGCTCGCCTTCCAGGGCGTGTCGGAAATCATCAAGAAGGTCGCGATCATGACCGGCAACATGGACGACCCGACACCCTACGTGCCGACCCATGCGCCGCTTGACGACGTCGTCGCCCCGGAGGCCCGTCCATGATCGAATTCATTGCTGAAAACCTGGCACCGATCATGTTCGTTTCGCTGATCGTGTTCCTGCTCTTGGGCTACCCTGTCGCCTTCTCGCTCGCCGCCAACGGCCTGTTGTTCTTCATCATCGGCGTGGAGCTCGCTCCCATGTCGGACTCCATCAACCTGTCCTGGCCATTGCTCAACGCTTTGCCGGACCGGTTTTGGGGGGTGATGTCGAACGACACATTGCTCGCCATCCCCTTCTTTACCTTCATGGGGATCGTGCTCGAGAAATCGGGCATGGCGGAAGACCTGCTCGATACCATCGGCCAGCTCTTCGGGCCGATCCGCGGCGGGCTGGCCTATGCCGTCATCTTCGTCGGCGCGCTGCTGGCAGCCACCACCGGCGTGGTTGCCGCCTCCGTCATCGCCATGGGCCTGATCTCGCTGCCGATCATGCTGCGCTACGGCTATGACCGGAAGGTTGCCTCGGGCGTCATTGCCGCTTCCGGTACGCTCGCGCAGATCATACCGCCGTCGCTCGTCCTGATCGTTCTTGCCGACCAGCTCGGCCGCTCGGTCGGCGACATGTATGCCGGCGCCCTCATCCCGGGCCTGGTTCTGACCGGCCTCTACATGCTCTACATCCTGATCATGACCTTCGTCCGGCGCGACTCGATGCCGGCGCTGCCGCTGGCAGCCCGCACGCTCGGCTCCGGCGTCACGTCGCTGATCATTGCCCTCATCGTTGCCGGCGCCTTTGCCTATGCGGCGCATATCTATCTCTACCCGACCCACGGCGAAAACGCCGACATCCTCGGCGCGACCGTTGGCGTCGGCTTCATCTATGTCGTCGCGCTGCTCGATCGCGGTTTCAAGATCAACGCGATGTCACGGCTTGCCCAGCAGGTCATCATCGTGCTGATCCCGCCGCTGGCGCTGATCTTCCTCGTGCTCGGCACCATCTTCCTCGGCATCGCCACGCCGACCGAAGGCGGCGCCATGGGGGCCGTCGGCGCCCTGATCATGGCAGCGGCCAAGGGGCGCCTCACAATGGAAGTCGTGCGTTCGGCACTCGCGGCGACCACCCGGCTTTCGGCCTTCGTGCTGTTCATCCTGATCGGTGCCCGCGTGTTCTCGCTGACCTTCTACGGTGTCAACGGGCACATCTGGGTCGAACATCTGCTGACGGCGATGCCGGGCGGCGAAACGGGCTTCCTGATCGCGGTCAACCTGCTCGTCTTCTTCCTGGCGTTCTTCCTCGACTTCTTCGAGCTTGCCTTCATCATCGTGCCGCTCTTGGCCCCGGCTGCCGACAAGCTCGGCATCGACCTGATCTGGTTCGGCGTTCTGCTCGGCATCAACATGCAGACCAGCTTCATGCATCCGCCCTTCGGCTTCGCGCTTTTCTATCTGCGCTCGGTCGCGGCAAAGGTGCCTTATCTCGACAAGGTCACCGGCAAGATGACGCAGCCGGTCACCACCGGGCAGATCTATTGGGGCGCAGTTCCGTTCGTCGGCATCCAGATCATCATGGTCGCGCTAACGATCATGTTCCCGCAGATGGTCATGCACTACAAGGGAAGCGGTGAAGTCATCGATCCGAACACGATCAAGATCGAGGTGCCCGGTTTCGGCGCTGGCGGCGGCGGGCTGACGCTGCCCGACAACGGCGGCGGCCTCGGCCTTCCCGGCGGCCTGCAGCTTCCAGGCGGCAGCCCGCTCGACCAGAAGCCGGCCGACCAGGGTGGCGCCCAGCCGCAGGCAGCACCATCGAACGACCTCAGCCAGCCGCCTTCGTTTGGCAGCCCAGGTGCTCAGCCGCAGACGGCACCGTCAAACGACCTCAGCCAGCCGCCGTCGTTCAAGTAGAGCGGACCGGCAGATGGAAATACGAAGGGCGGCCCATCGGCCGCCCTTTTCATTTCGGCAAGGATGTATCCAGTCACTGGAAGCTTGCAGCAAGGCGTCTGCGCCGACCACCCCACCCTCATTCCTGTGCTCGTCACAGGAATCCAGGCAACCCAAGTTATTGGGCTAAAACAGTCTTTTGACTCCGCGGACGTGGGGTCGCTGGATCTCCGCCACATGGGCGAAGATGAGGGGAAGAAGCATACGCCTCTCGCCAGGAGACCATCTTCCGGCCTTGACCTCAGCCAATGGGCAGGACGATTGCGGCATGCGGCGGGCGACCCCGCTCACTCCAGCCGTTTTGCCGGGTTGTCGCGGTACCAGTCGACGATCATGGGCATCATCGACTCGAACGGCCCGCCGACATAAACATTGAGCAGGCCCATGCGCGACGTGCTCTCGTTGCGAAAATCGTGCAGGGTTCCGCGCGGAATGACGCAGATCGATCCCTTCTCCATCCGGTGCCAGGTGTCGCCGACGAGAATGCTGGCGGTTCCCTCGATCACGTAGAAGATTTCATCATTGTCGTCATGGCTGTGCGCGCCCGGGCCTTCGTGCCGCGCCTCCACCCACCATTCCGAAATAGAGAACCGGCCTTGCGTTTCCGGGCCGTCCGCTTTGAACACCGCCTGTATCGCACCCATGTCGTAGCGCCGGCCGCCATCCGGACCGTGCACGATCGATTGGTTTTCGCTCGGCATGACATCCTCCTCCTCAGGCGTTGATGCCGCAACCTTACCACGAAATCCGGGGGAGATGCTGGTCGGGAGGTGGAACAAAAAAGCCACCCGCAACCGAAGTTGCGGGTGGCTCTGGCAATCGAGTGCAGCCGAAAGCTTAGAGCTTGCCGCCGCGCTGCTGGATCATCATGAAGGTATCGTAGTTGTATTCGGCGATCTGAGCGTTGAGGTAATACTCGCCGCGGAATGCCTTGATCGAATCCCAGATCTTCTTGAAGGTCGGGTTCGTCGCTTCCATTTCGGCGTAGACTTCGTTCGCCTTGTCGAAGCAGGCCGACAGGATTTCCGCGCTGAACGGGCTAAGCTTGGCGCCCGAAGCCACCAGGCGCTTGATCGCCGAGGGGTTCAGGTAGTCGTACTTCTGCAGCATGTTCGCGTCGGTTGCCTGGCAGGCGGTGCGCAACAGCGACTGGTAGTTCTTCGGCAGACCGTCGAAGGCCGCCTTGTTGAACATTGCGTGGACCGTCGGGCCACCTTCCCACCAGCCGGGATAGTAGTAGTACGGCGCGACCTTGTAGAAGCCGAGCTTCTCGTCGTCATAGGGGCCGACCCATTCGGCAGCGTCGATGGTGCCCTTTTCGAGCGCCGGGTAGATATCGCCGCCGGCGATCTGCTGCGGCACGACGCCGAGCTTTTCAACCACCTTGCCGGCGAAGCCGCCGATGCGCATCTTCAGGCCCTGCATGTCGGCAACGGTCTTGATTTCCTTGCGGAACCAGCCGCCCATCTGCACGCCGGTGTTGCCGCCGGGGTAGCCGACGAGACCCTGGGTCGCCAGGAACTCGTTGAAGAGGTCGATGCCGCCGCCATGGTAGTGCCAGGCGTTCATGCCGCGCGCATTGAGCGCGAAGGGAACGGCTGCACCGAGCGCCCAGGTGGGATCCTTGCCCCAATAATAATATGCGACCGTATGGCAGGCTTCGACCGTACCGGCAGCAGCCGCGTCAGCTGCCTGCAGGCCGGGCACGATTTCACCCGCTGCAAACACCTGGATCTGGAAAGCGCCGTCGGTCGCTTCTGAAACGTATTTCGACAGGACTTCGCCGCCGCCATAGATCGTGTCCAGCGACTTGGGGAACGACGATGCAAGGCGCCAGTTGATCTTGGGATTTGCCTGCGCAAGCGCCGGCGATGCAAGCGCGGACGCGCCGGCTGCAGCCAAGCCACCGAGGCTTGCGTTTTTAATGAATGAACGGCGATCCATGGTTCCTCCCGATTTCCGCCAAGGCAGATTCCGGCGCAGCCGCAGCTGTGCCTCCGCCCAAATGGAACCTCACCGCCTTTGTGATGCGTGCGAGGCCCCGCTCCTCCTCCACAAGCGCATCGCGATCTCTGGGGATCGCTCCCTGCGCTTTCCATTTTTTTCTGCGCATGCCGTCATCACAAAACCGCTTCGCACTTTTGTGCGACATGCCTCAGAGCCATCCGTGTCGCAACGCGAACCGGCGGCATCGACGCACCTTACACGCTCACTTATGCATGTCCAGCGGGCGCTTTCCGGCGCATGTTCGACTTTTGTCTAATGCGCCGGAAGGCGATGTTCATTGCCCAAAATCGAGGCAAATCAATATTTTCGGCTGACTATAGCTCGGCCGAAGTCGCCCAGAGATTGACGTCCGCCTCGCGGGCGTAAAGATCGATCTCGGCCAGTTCTTCCGCCGTGAACGTGTCGTTTTCGAGCGCCTTGACGCAATCGACGATCTGCTCGGAACGGCTCGCGCCGATCAGCGCCGAAGTGATGCGGCCACCGCGCAGCACCCAGGCAAGCGCCATCTGCGCCAGCGTCTGGCCGCGCTTTTCGGCAATGGCGTTGAGCTTGCGGATATTGTCGATGATCTCGGGCCGGATGAAGTCCTTCTTGAGGAAGTGGTTCTGTGCGGCACGGCTGTCCTGCGGAATGCCGCCGAGATACTTCGTCGTCAGCATGCCCTGGGCGAGCGGCGAGAAGACGATCGAGCCGATGCCGAGATCTTCCAGCGTGTGCACGAGACCGTCGTCCTCGATCCAGCGGTTGAGCATGGAATAGCTCGGCTGGTGGATCAGGCACGGCGTGCCCAGCTCCTTCAGGATCGCGGCCGCTTCGCGGGTACGCTGCGAATTATAGGAGGAGATGCCGACATACAGCGCCCGGCCCGAACGCACGATATGGTCGAGCGCGCCGCAGGTCTCTTCGAGTGGCGTGTCCGGATCGAAGCGGTGCGAATAGAAGATGTCGACATAGTCGAGGCCCATGCGCTTCAGGCTTTGGTCGCAGGACGCGATCAGATACTTGCGGCTGCCCCACTCGCCATAAGGACCCGCCCACATGTCGTAGCCGGCCTTGGACGAGATGATCAGTTCATCGCGTAACTGCGCGAAGTCCGTGCGCATGATTTCGCCAAAGGCGGTCTCGGCCGAGCCCGGAGGCGGGCCGTAATTGTTCGCGAGATCGAAATGGGTGATGCCGAGGTCGAATGCGGTCCGGCACATGTCGACCTTGCGGTCGTGCGGGGTGTCGCCGCCGAAATTGTGCCAGAGCCCCAGCGAGATCGCCGGCAGCTTCAGGCCGGAGCGCCCGACCCGGTTGTACTTCATGGTGTCGTAGCGGTTTTCCGCCGGTAGCCAGGTCATCGCAATTCCTCCGCGATTTCGATGGCGGCAAACACCCGCCATCCTGCAAAATGAGAAAGGTTTCCGCGGCTGCGGAAACCTCTGTTCAGAAACGTCTAAACTGGTCCGGTGCGGCTATGAAGCGGCAGCGGTACGATTTCCCGATATTTCTTCTTCCGGCTCGATCAGCAGCGCCCTCGCCTCCTCGATCCCAAGTGCGGCCGGCTGGGTGCAGGTGGTCGAAAGCTCGATGAACCGCCCTTCCTCGCCGGATTTCAGGATCGACACCATCACGTCGACGCCGTGCAGCGCGCGGTCGAGCGAGCAGCGAGCATCACGCCCTTCGAGAATGGCGATCGCCATGTCGGCGAGACCGGCCGTGCGGTAGTTTGCCATCGGCCCCTGTGGGTGTTCCTGGTTTTCGACCGCGAAGGGATGATCCCACATTTCGAGCGGCTGGATGTTCTTGTCGCGGCCGCTTGCTTCCACCGTCCCGCCGAAGAAATTGGGATCGGGCACGAAGATCGAACCTTCAGTGCCGTAGAGTTCCATATTGGCATGGCGGTGAGACCAGACATCCCAGCTTGCCGACAGCGTGATCGTCGCGCCGTTTGCGAATTCCAGCAGTGCGTGGATGTTGGTCGGCGTCTTCACCGGGATCTCTTCGCCGTTGCGCGGCTCGCTGGTGATCGTGCGCGTCGGATTGGCCATCGACGACAGTGCCGCCACGCGCTTCACCGGACCGATGAGATTGATCAGGTTGGCGATGTAGTAAGGCCCGAGATCGAGGATCGGCCCGCCTCCCGGCAGGAAGAAGAAGTCCGGGTTCGGATGCCACATCTCCATGCCGGGGCTCATCACGTGGCAGGTACCCGACGTCACGCGACCGATCTTGCCGGCGTCGATAAAGCTGCGGGCAAGCTGATGCGCGCCGCCGAGGAAGGTGTCGGGCGCGCAGCCGACCGTCAGGCCCTTCGCCCTGGCAAGTGCGCGGAGTTCCTCACCCTGCTCCAGCGACAGCACCAGCGGCTTTTCCGAGTAGACGTGCTTGCCGGCTTCCAGAATGCTCTTCGACACCGGGAAGTGGGCATCCGGGATCGTCAGGTTGACGACGATGTCGACATCCGGGTTGGCGAGCAGCGCCTCGATGCTCTCGGCCTTGACGCCATACTCGGCGGCGCGTGCTTGCGCCGCCGCCGGATTGATGTCCGCGCAGGCAACGACCTTGATGCCCCTGAAGAGCGGCGCAAGCTTGAAATAGGTGGTGGAGATGTTGCCGCATCCGATGATGCCGACGCCAAGTTCCTTGGTCATGGACTAAACCTGTTTCTCAATAGGATTGGATGGAGGCGAGAGAGCGCTTGGCAAAACGCTGGAAGTCGCTCGGATTGTCGTGCTCGGCGATGAAATAGCGCGCCTTGGTGGCCGAGAGCGCCTGGAACAGCCCCTTCCAGTCGACCGTACCTTCGCCAACATCGGCCCAGCCGTCCTCGTCCTTCTTCTCGCCTGATGGCGCGATGTCCTTCACATGCACGGCGGTGATCCGGTCGGCATATTTCTTGATCCAGGCGATCGGATCGGCGCCGCCGCGGATGATCCAGGCGATGTCGGCTTCCCAGGACAGATCCGGCCCGCCGGCAAAGATCAGGTCCTGCGGAATGCTGCCATCCGGCAGGGCTGCGAATTCGAAGTCATGGTTGTGCCATCCGAAGATCAGGCCAGCCTCGCGATAGGGCTTGCCGGCTTTCTGCAGGCGCTCGCCGAAGGCGCGCCATCCGGCAGCATCCGTCGGGCGGTGTTCCGGCAGCAAGTAAGGGCAATAGATCGCCTGGATGCCAAGCGCCTTGGCGATTTCGAGCACCCGCGCCGGATCGCTCTCGAGCATATCGAGGCCGAAATGGGCCGTCGGCATGGCCAGGCCATTGTCGTCGAGACCGCTCTTGAAACTTGCGATTTCGGCATCGCTGAGCGCCGCATAGAGCGCACCATAGCCTTCGACCTGGCTGTAGCCAGCCTCGCCAAGCGCCTTCAAAACGTCGGCAAAGGGCGGAAAATTGCGGGCACTATAGAGCTGGAAACTGACGTCTTTCATCAAAGATCCTCCTCGGGAAATCATCGTGATCGGTCTGATCGGTGGGAACGGGACAGGGACCTCCCGCCCGTGTTGTCATCCCGCCCTGAGCCAGGTGTCGTAGTCCGACACCAGCAAGTGGACGGGGGATGTGTCTTCCTCGATCGCCGAGAAGCGACCGACGGGTTCGCGGAAGTAATTGTCCGTGAGGTCGTCGTTGACGGTCGAAACCTCGCCCATCAACACGTCTCCATCCTCCGCCCAGAAGGCGTGCCAGTTGCCGGGCAGAAGCGTCACGCTCTCGCCGGGAAGGAGCTTCAGCAGATCGCCGGCCTTCAGCCTTCTCAGCCGCGCATCGGTCGCAACCTCGACATCGCTGTCCTCATCGACGCTGCCGTCGGGGCGCGAATTGTACATCTGCAGCACCAGCGTGCCGCCGCCGCGGTTGATGATGTCCTCGGTCTTGATGGCGTGGCGATGCAGCGGATTGACCTGTCCGTTCAGGGTGATCATCAGCTTTTCGGCATAGACCATGCCCTGCCCCGCCCTGAGGTTCGAGGCATCGCCGTTGCGAAGCGTAAAGAGCACCAGGCCGAATTCGTCGAAACGGCCCTTGCCGTAATCGGTAATGTCCCAGCCGAGGCGGGCATCGAAGATGGCAGGGCAATCGGAGGCGACACGCGCCTTCAGCTCCTCCGGCTTCCAGTAGGCAAAGGGTGGAAGCGTGAAGCCGAAGCTGCGCATGAAGGCATCGCTACGGGCGATGATGTCGTTGACGTGGCTACGTTTCATGATGGGTCACCCCTTTCCCTGGCAGGATTCAAGATCGAACACGGCAAAACGTGGCATCACACCTTCGGCGAATCGCGTCTTCGGCGTGAAGCGGATGACCTTGGTTTCCCCTGCAGTCAGATCGAAGGCATTGTCGGAGTAGCGCCCGGCAACATCGGCCTCGATCATCACATGCAGGGCCAAGCCGGCGGCCGTGACTGAAACGTCGAAGACACCGTCATCCGCCGGCGCTACGGCAAGCGTCAGCCCGGAAGGCTGAAGATCGAGCGCCTTGTAGGTTGCGTTCACGTGATGCCCCTCGCCCCGCATGCCGTTGGATGCCTCGAAGGACCAGAACAACAGCGCGTTGGCGGGGATGTCGCGTGCAGCGATGCTCACCAGGGTCGTGGCCCGGTCCGGCGGGCATGTGCCGGCTGCTGCCATCAGCGGTTCGCGCTTGCCGTCAAGCGTGACGACGAAGGCCTGCAGCTCCACCGTCACCGGCGCGGCGGTGTCGTTGACCATCGAGAATCTGATCTCCCTGCCGTCGTTTGACGGAATGGCGGCAACGGCCACCGGCTGGAAGAAGCGCCGCACCATGTAGTGCATTGCCTTCCAGCTGCCGCCGTAATCGAGGCTCGACCAGGAGGCCACCGGCCAGGTGTCGTTGAGCTGCCAGTAGAGCGTGCCCATGCAATGGGGCTTGAGCGAGCGCCAGTAGTCGACGGCCGTGCGGATCGCCAGCCCCTGCTGGATCTGGCTCAGATAGACAAAGTTTGGAAAGTCCTTAGGAAATCGGAAGTAGCGGAACATCGTGCCGGCGATGCGCTCGTTGCCGCCGACATTCTTCTGGTGGCTCTCGATCACCGGGGCGGCAATGTTCAGATCCTTCTCAGCCGCAAACTGGCGAATGACCGGCATCGACGTATAGGACTGGAAGCCGAACTCCGAGCAGAAGCGCGGTCGCACGGAGCGGTAATTGTCGAAGGACTTGTTCTCGTGCCAGACCGACCAGTAGTGCATGTCGCCGGAACCGTCCGAATGCCAGGCGTCGCCGAAATCGAGATAGCCGGATGCCGGGCTTGAGGGCCACCACAACGCCTCCGGCAAGGCGCCCTTCAGCGCCACTTCCACCGTCCGGTTCAGCCGGTCATAGGAAACGAGATAACGGTCGCGATCCTTGCGCGGCTCGTCGAACCAGGTGAGCGCACCGACCAGCTCGTTGTCGCCGCACCAGAGCGCGATCGACGGATGAGAGGACAGGCGTTTGACCTGGTAGTCGACTTCGGCGGCAACATTGTCGAGGAAATCCGGCGTCGAGGGATAGAGATTGCAGGCGAACATGAAGTCCTGCCAGACCATCAGGCCCAGCCGGTCGCAAAGATCGTAGAACCAGTCCGGCTCGTAGAAGCCGCCGCCCCAGACGCGGATCATGTTCATGTTGGCATCGACCGCCGACGTCAGCAGGTCCTCGATACCCTCTGGCGTTACCCGCGACATTAGCGCGTCGGCCGGTATCCAGTTGGCGCCCCGGCAGAAGATCTCCCGACCGTTGACGCGGAAGGCAAACCGGCTGCCCGCGTCGTCCTTGTCAGTCAGGAGTTCGATCGTGCGAAAACCGATCTGTCGGCTCACATGCTCCTGCGGCACCTCGACAGTCAGCAGCGAAAGGTTTTGCTCGCCGCTTCCGGCCGGCCACCAGCGTTTCGGCGCAGTCACGGTAAAGACATGGGTGATCCGGGTCTCCCCAGTCCCGACGGCGCAATCGAGCCGCTCCCTCTGGTCGTCGAGCGAGAAATGAATGGGCAGGATGCCCGGGCCGTCAGAGAAAAGCGTGACGGTCACCTGCAGATCGACCGATCCGTCGTCGAGCCAGATCTGTTTTGTCGTAACATGCTCGATGCGAGCGATCTCCAGCCGCCGCAGCGCCAGCGTTCCGTAAACGCCAAGCGGCGCAATCGCGATGTTCCAGTCCCAGCCGAAGTGGCACTGGGGCTTGCGCAGCATGTTGCCGTTGGCGATCGGCGAGTTGCCGGGGTGATAGGGCACGTAGAAGGGCTGGGCCGCCTGCCGGCGCGCGCCCTCAGCTATCGAGGACGGCAGCACGATGCGGATGCGGTTTTCACCCGCGACCAGCGCGCGTGACACATCCGGGCGATGGCGGCGGAAGCAATTGTCGGCTTCGAGCACCATCAGGTCGTTGACGAAGACGGAGGCGACCGTGTCGATGCAGTCGAGGTCGAGATACCAGTAGCCGCCGAGATCGCCTGAAGCGATCGACACCGTGCGCTCGATCACCCAGTCCTTGTGCGCGACCCACTGAACGTCGTCCTCGTTGCGGCCTACATAGGGGTCGTCGATGATGCCGGCCCTTTGCAGCGCCGTGTGCACGTCGCCCGGCAGCACCATGGGGACGGCATGGCTTTGGTCGCTGGCAATGAGCTGCCAGTCGCCTGAAAGGTCGAGATGGACAGCGGTTCGGTTCAGGTCCTCTAAGAGCATTTCCACATTCCGTTGATCCCCGGCGACGGTGCCGGCATGCCAGTGTGTCGAAACGCGCCGGGTGATGGAAGCCGGCGCGTCTCGCAATGTTCAAAGACGGTTTTCGCTCACCGCGTCAAAGATCGAGGCGACCGCCATGTCGAAGGACAGCGTGACCGCCGTTCCCGGCTTGTAGCGCCGCTGCCCGGCGATGCGCACCGACATCGACTGTCCGGCAAGCTTCAGCCAGAGCAGATTGTCGGCGCCCATCGGCTCCTCGATATCGACGACGGCCTGATGCGACGGCTGGCCGCTCGATGCCTCGTCGACGCGCACATGCTCGGGCCTGACGCCGAGAACGACCTTCTGCCCTGCCTTGAAGGGCCCACGCGACGGATAGGCCGACACGTCGAAATCGACGCCATTGGCATGCACGAAGGCCCGATCGTCTCTCAGTTGCAACTCGCCGCGGAAGAAGTTCATCGACGGCGAGCCGATGAAGCCGGCGACGAACAGGTTCTCCGGCGCATTATAGATCGTCATCGGATCGGCAAGCTGCTGGATGACGCCGCTCTTCATCACCGCGATGCGATCGGCCAGCGTCAATGCCTCGATCTGGTCGTGGGTGACGTAGATCATGGTGTTCTTCAGCGACTGATGCAGCCGCTTGATTTCCACGCGCAACTCCGAGCGCAGCTTGGCATCGAGGTTCGACAACGGCTCGTCGAACAGGAACACGTCGACATCGCGCACCAGCGCCCGGCCGATCGCCACGCGCTGGCGCTGGCCACCGGAAAGCTCGGCGGGCTTGCGCTTCAAGAGCGGCTGGATCTGCAGGATTTCGGCGGCGCGGCTGATCCGCCGGTCGATCTCGGTCTTCTCGACCTTCGCCACCTGGAGCCCGAAGGAGAGGTTCTTCTCCACCGACATCTGCGGGTAGAGCGCGTAGGACTGGAACACCATGCCGATGCCGCGGTCCTTGGGCTCCTCCCAGGTAACGTTCTTGTTCTTGATGAAGATCTGGCCGTCGCTGACATCCAAGAGGCCGGCGATGCAGTTGAGCAAGGTCGACTTGCCGCAGCCGGACGAGCCGAGCAGCACCAGGAATTCGCCGTCCTTGATGTCGAGGTTGAGCGTGTCGAGCACAGTGACGGCACCGAAGCTCAACGACAGATCCTTGACCGATACGCTGACGTTTTCCATGCCCTTACCCTTTCACTGCGCCGGCGGCGATGCCGCGGACAAAAAGCCGCCCGGAGACGAAGTAGACGAAAAGCGGAACGGCGCCTGTGAGGATGGTCGCCGCCATGTTGACGTTGTATTCCTTCACGCCCTGCACCGAGTTGACGATGTTGTTGAGCTGAACGGTCATCGGGTAGTATTCGGGCCTTGTGAACACGACGCCGAACAGGAAGTCGTTCCAGATACCGGTCACCTGCAGGATCATGGCGACGACGAAGATCGGCATCGACATCGGCAGCATGATGCGGAAATAGATCGTCCAGAAACCGGCACCATCAACGCGCGCCGCCTTGAACAGCTCTTCCGGCAGGCCGGCGAAATAGTTGCGGAACAGAAGCGTCAGGATCGGCATGCCGAAGATCGTGTGCACGATGATCAGCCCGGTCAGCGAGCCATAGACGCCAAGCTCGCGCAGCACGATGACGATCGGGTAGATCATTACCTGATAGGGGATGAAGGCGCCGACGATCAGGATGGTGAAGAACAGGTCCGCACCCTTGAACCGCCAGTTGGCAAGCGCGTAACCGTTGATCGAGGCAATCGCGATCGACACGATTGTCGAGGGAACGGTAATGCGCACCGAGTTCCAGAAGCCGCGCGAAAGCCCGTCACAATTGAGGCCGGTGCAGGCGCTCGACCAGGCCTTGACCCAGGGCTCGAAGGTGATTTCAAGCGGCGGTGCAAAGATGTTGCCGAGCCGGATTTCCGGCATGCCCTTCAGCGACGTCATGATCATGACGTAGAGCGGCAGCAGATAGTAGAGCGCCACGACGATCAGGGTGCCGTAGATCATGATGTTGCGGCCCGAAAGCGCCCGGCGCGGCTTTCGGCCCCGTGGACCCGCCTGGGTCGCCCGCGCCTGGACTTTTTCCGCTTCGGGCTCGATGCCCGCGTCGATTGTGTTGAAAGCGACGATCTCAGGCACGCTTGCGCCCTCCCCCAAATTCGAGATAGGCCCAGGGCACGATGATGATGGCGACAGTCACGAGCATCATGGTCGAGGCGGCAAAGCCCTGGCCGAGATTCTGCGCCTGGAACATGTAATCGTAAACGTATTTGGCCGGCACTTCCGAAGCGATTCCCGGGCCGCCGCTCGTCTGCGCCACGACGAGGTCGTAGACCTTGACGATGCCACTCGCGATGATCACCAGCGTGGTGATGAAGACGCCGCGCATCATCGGGATGATCACCAGCAGATAGGTCTTCCACATCGGGATCCCGTCGACGCGGGTCGCCTTCCATATGTCCTCGTCAATGCCGCGCAAGCCGGCGAGCATCAGGCACATCACGAGCCCGGTTCCCTGCCAGAGTGCGGCAATCAGGATGCCGTAGATGACGATGTTGGAATTGTAGAGCGGATCGAAGGCAAAGCTCGTCCAGCCGAGCGAGCGCACCACCGACTGGATGCCGAATTCCGGGTTGAGCAACCACTGCCACACGAGGCCCGTCACGATGAAGGACAGCGCGAAGGGATAAAGCATGATCGTGCGGAAAGTGTTTTCAAATCGGATCTTCTGATCCATCAGCGCTGCGAGCACGAAGCCGATGACGAGGCTGAAAACCAGCGAGAAGAACCCGTAAATCAACAGGTTCTGGACCGACATGAGCCAGCGCGGCGCCGCCCAGAGCCGCTCGTACTGATCAAGGCCGACGAACGAGAGCCGCGGCAAGAGCTTGGAATTGGTGAAGGAATAGACGACCGTCCAGATCGTGCCGCCGAGGAAGATGACCACGGCCGTCAGGATCATCGGGACGGAGGCAAATTTCGCATTCAGGTTCCGCGACCACTGGTTCGGTCGACCCGAACCGCGTGTGTGACCCGCCATGTTTCGTTCCTCCGGAACTGCATTCTGCTTCGGATGACGGGCAGAAAGTGCGCGAAGGAAGATCCCCCGGCAGCCGCCTCGTCACGTTGACAGCCCTCCCCGGTCCGTGTCGAAACCGGTTCGACACGGACCGACGGCACGGCTAGCGCCACGCCGAACGGGAGACCAGGGCCGGCCACGCCTGGGCGGCCGGCAGGTCAGAGCTGGTCGGTCACTCCGCCGAGGCGATGATGTCGGTAAAGCGCTTTTGCGCATCTTCCGGCGTCATCGACGCATTGGCGAAGAACTCCGAGAACAGATCCTCCTTCTGTTTCTGGCTGTCGGCCGACAGAAGCTGGTCCGTGCCCTGGATCACGTTGCCCTTGGCAAGAATGTCCAGGCCCTTCTTCATGCAGTCGTTGGCGGCAGCAAGGTCGACGTCACCACGCACCGGCAGCGAACCCTTCTTCAGGTTGAACGCAACCTGCGTCGCAGGGCTCAGCAGCGTCGATGCCAGCACTTCCTGCGCCTTGGACTTTTCCTCGTCCTTCAGAAGCGGGAAGTAGAAGGCGTCGCCACCGGTCGAGATGACCTCGTTGACGCCGAGACCCGGCAGGCAGGTGTAGTCCGTTCCGGCCTTCTGGCCGGCAAGCTGGAACTCGCCTTGCGCCCAGTCGCCCATGATCTGCCCGCCGGCCTTGCCGGTGATGACCATGTTCGTCGCCTGGTTCCAGTCCTGTACATTGGTGCCCTTCGACATCCGGCGCGCATCGTCCGCAGCTTTGAACACCTTGGCGATTTCGGGACCGGCGGCCACTTCCTCGTCCTTGTCGCCAAAGACCTTCTGGAACGTATCCTTGCCGGCAATCGCCACCATCAGCACGTCGAACGCACCAGCGGCCTGCCACGCCTGTCCGCCGACGGCGAGCGGCACGATGCCGGCCTTTTCGAGCGCCGGCGCTGCTGCGACGAACTCGTCCCAGTTCTTCGGCACGTCGACGCCCGCCTGCTTGAAGGCGGCATTCGACAGCCAGAGCCACTGCCAGGAGTGGATGTTGACCGGTGCGCAATAGATCTTGCCATCGATGGTGCAGGAATCGAGCAGGCTTGCCGGCTTGATGATGTCCTTCCATTTCTCCCTGGTCGCGACATCGGTAAGGTCGCGCATCAGCCCGGCTTCGACAAGCTCCTCAGCCTGGCGACCATGGTTGAACTGCGTGGCTGCCATCGGGTCGCCACCGGTGATGCGGCTGACCATGATCGGCCGCGCCGTGCTGCCCGCGCCGGCGATTGCACCGTCAACCCAATGGTTGCCGGTCGCATCGAAAGCCTTTGCGAGTTCGGCCACTGCAGCCGCCTCGCCGCCCGATGTCCACCAATGGGTTACTTCAAGATCTGCTGCACTTGCCGCACCGAGCGGCAGCGCCACCGTCACCGCCAAAGCGGCCGCGAAAGAACGTAAATTCATGAGTCTCCTCCCTCACTGTAACGTTACCGTAAAAAACTTAGAGGAAACATTCTCAGTCCGCAACTCCCACCCCAATGAATTTAAACAGAAACTTTTGTTGCAACCTATAGGGGTGTTTACGGCCATCAAATGAACACTCGATCCTTACGGATGGATCTGGAAAGCAAAACACGACAGGCGAATATCTCACTGTTTCTGATGCATATTGCGCAAAGTGCCACCGATTTTGCTGCATATGCTCTCTCGCAGGCGCACAATGCTTGATGCGACGGAGGCCACTCAACCAGAGTGTTTCATTCACCGCAGTGCAGCAACAAAAATGCTCGACAGCGCTACTGTATCGTTACAGATTTATCGCAGAACCATCTTCCCGAAGCAGGATAGCTCCTCGTCACATTTCGTATATAAGGCGAAGAAGTGACGCGATATGGGACGGCGGGCGACAACGGCAAGGGCGGGTGTGGGGACGGCGATGGACAGCAAGACGAAGAACAGACCGCTGACGCCGCCGCCGGATGGCGGCAGGCCGACGCTGAAGACGATCGCCTTCATGACCGGGCTTGGCATCACCACCGTTTCGCGCGCGCTGAAGGATGCACCCGATATCGGCGCTGAAACCAAGGAGCGCGTACGCCTCGTCGCCAAGCAGATCGGCTACCAGCCGAACCGCGCCGGCGTGCGGCTGAGAACGGGCAAGACCAATGTCATCAGCCTGGTGCTGACATTGGAAGAAGAAATCATGGGCATCACCAGCCCCATGGTCGTCGGCATCACGGAAGTGCTTGCCGGCACGCCCTATCATCTTGTCGTGACGCCCTATAGCGCCACAAAGGATGCGCTGGCGCCGATCCGCTACATCCTAGATACCGGTGCTGCCGACGGGGTGATCATCTCGCGCACGGAACCGCACGATCCGCGCGTGGCACTTCTGACGGAGCGCGGCCTGCCCTTCGTCACCCATGGCCGGACCGAAATGGGGGTCGTCCACCCCTATCACGACTTCGACAATGAACGTTTTGCCTATGAGGCCGTGCGCGAGCTGGTGGAGCGCGGCCGCAAACGGCTGGTGCTCCTGGAGCCGCCGCCGCACCTGACCTTCTATTCCCACATGCGAGCCGGTTTCGAACGCGCACTTCGCGACTTCCAGGCGGATGCGGTTAGCTTCCACCACATCAACATCGACCACACGCTGGTCGAGATCCGCGACGCCTTCGAGACGCTGATGCGATCGGACGATCCACCCGACGGCATCGTATCGGGCAGCGGCTCGGGCGCGATCGCGCTGATTGCCGGGCTGGAGGCCGCCAAAAAGACGCTCGGCAAGGATGCCGACATGGTGTCCAAGGTGCCGAGCGACTTTCTGCGCTGGCTCCGCCCCGAAGTGGTGACCATGTACGAGGACATCCGGGTTGCCGGCCGCGAACTCGCCAAGGCGGTGATCGGCCATATCGACGGCCAGCCGTCCGAGACGTTGCAAAGCCTCAGCCAGCCGGAGTTTCAATCCGCCGTCCCCGTCTCGATCAAGCGGTAACGCCCGGCCCAGCGAATGCGCCCTGTGGTATTGCGGCACCAACACCGATCAGCTTGTCGCGCCGTGCGGCAAGCTGTGGACGCACTGACATCGCATCGGTAGACGACACTCGTGCAGAAAGCAGAGGGTCCGAGATGAACATCGTCGTGAGAAAAGCCAGAGCCGAAGACGTCGGGGCGATCTTCGACATCCGCACCAGCGTCGTCCAGAACCACCTCTCGCGCGAACAGCTGTCGGAAATGGGCATCACGCCGGCGACACTGGTCGAAATGCTGGCAGCCGACGCCGGTATCTGGATCGCCGAGGTTGACGGCACCCCCGCCGCATTCTCCTCGATCGACGAAGAGGACGGCTCCGTCTTCGCGCTCTTCGTCAACCCTGATTTCGAAGGGCTGGGACTTGGACGGTTGCTCTTGCAGGAGGCGGAAACCGCCCTCTTCCGCAGCCACGAGACCATCTGGCTCGAGACCGACGGCCGCGAAGGCATCCGCGCCAATGGCTTCTACCGCAAACACGGCTGGATCCATGTCGACACGATGGCGAATGGCGACGTCCGATACGAGAAGCGGCGTCCCCTATGAAAAGGCTCGGACTTACAGCGCCCCGAGAAACCGTTCGACACGGCCCCAGGTGAGACTTGCAGCTTCGGCGTCGAAATCCGGCAGAGAGGCGTCCGTATAGAGATGTCCGACACCGGGATAGCTGAAGGCTTCGAGTGCAATCGGCGACCGGTCCGCCAGTGCCCGCCATGCGGCGACATCCTCCGCCGGCTCGTAGATATCCGGATCGGCCAGATGCAGCTGTACCGGCACGCCGTCGCGTGCATTCTCAGGAATCCCGACGATGCTATGCAGCAGCAGAACACCCGACGTTTCCGGCCGCTTCGCCCAGAGGTGTGACGCGACGGCAGCGCCGAAGGAGAAACCGCCAAGGACAGCCGATGCCGGCTGGCCGGCGACGACCGCTTCCGCCCGCTCGCATAGTGTGCGCCAGCCGATCCTGTCCTTGAGCGCGAAGCCCTCGTCTACCGAGCCGGCAACCTGGCCGTCGAAGAGATCCGGCGTGAGAACGTGATGACCAAGGGCCTGCAGCCGCGTGGCGGCGTCGCGTTCGAGTGCGCGCAACCCGCGGATGGAATGAAACAGGATCACTGTCGCCATCGATTTGCTCCTCACGTCGGCTGCCAGCCTGACAGGTGACATAGGATAGCGTAGTGAACGAGGCAATGCCGTCCGTGACCTGACATCCGCGCCTGCGGCCTAAGCGTGAAGACGCCACAGGCGCCAAACGAAAAGGGGCGGCCAAGGCCGCCCCGTTCGAAAATCCGGTCTTCGCCCGATCAGGCGTTGAGACCGCTGCCCCACGGACCGTGATGGGCGTCTGCGCCATCGACGCGGTCAAAGCCATGGGCGCCGAAGAAGTCGCGCTGGGCCTGGATGACGTTGGCCGTGCCGCGGCCGCGGCGGTAGCTGTCGAAGTAGCCGAGAGCCGAAGCGAGCGCCGGTGCCGGCAGGCCGCCAAGCGCTGCCGCCGAAACGACGCGGCGAAGCGCTCCGTCGGTTTCCTTGACCATCGCGGCAAACGCCGGGGTGACGATCAGGTTGGCGGCATCCGGCGCCTTGGTGAAGGCAGTGGTGATTTCATCCAGGAACTGCGAACGGATGATGCAGCCTGCGCGCCAGATCTTGGCGATCGTCGGCATCGGCAGCGACCAATTGAACTCTTTCGAGGCGGCGGACATGACGGCAAAGCCTTGCGCATATGCGCCGATCTTGGCGGCCAGCAGGGCGTTTTCCAGGTCCTTGATGAAGGCAGCCTTGTCGGCAACCTTGAACTCGCCGACATCAGGCAGGCCGAGGATCTTTTCGGCGGCTTCGCGCTCGTCCTTGGCGGATGAGATGCTGCGCGCGGCAACGGCCGCTTCGATCGCGGTCGCCGGTACGCCCATGTTCTGCGCTTCGATCACCGACCACTTGCCGGTGCCCTTCTGGCCGGCCTTATCGAGGATCAGGTCGACGATCGGCTTGCCGGTCAGCGGATCCGCCGCCTTCAGCACCTTCTCGGTGATCTCGATCAGGTAGGAATTCAGGCGGCCCTTGTTCCAGGCGCCGAAGACCTCGCCGATTTCGCCGGCCGTCATCTTCAGGCCGTCGCGCAGGATGCCGTAGATTTCGGCGATCATCTGCATGTCGGCATATTCGATACCGTTGTGGATGGTCTTGACGAAGTGGCCGGCGCCGTTTTCGCCGAGCCAGGCAACGCACGGGTCGTTGTCGTACTTGGCGGCGATCGAGGTCAGCACAGTCTCGACGCGCTTGTAGGAGTCTTCCGTGCCGCCAACCATGATCGACGGACCGTGGCGCGCACCCTCTTCACCGCCGGAAACGCCCATGCCGATGAAGGTAAGACCGCTGTCCTTCAGCGCATCGAAGCGGCGCATCGTGTCGCGGAAGTTGGCATTGCCGGCATCGATCATGATGTCGCCCTTGGCAAGGTACGGCTCGAGGATCTTCATCTGCTGGTCGACCGGCTCGCCGGCCTTGATCATGATGATGATCGGGCGCGGCGGGCGGATGGCGGCAACGAACTCTTCGATGGTATCGCAGGGCACGATCTGGCCCTGGAGTTCGCCGGCTTCCGCGTAGAATTTGTGCGTCGCCTCGACGGTGCGGTTGAAGACCGCGATCTTGTTGCCTTTTTCAGCGATGTTGAGCGCCAGGTTCGAGCCCATGACGCCGAGACCGATAAGGCCGATTTCCGCCTGTGACACGTGATTGCCTCCATTGGACAGGAGAGCCGGACGCGATCTGGATAAGCGCGTGGGAGCCGGCCCCTCGAATTGAACTTCGCGCGCTCGCATTGCCCCTCGGGAAAGGGGCGGACGCAAGATGCGACGGCGGAGGCTGTTTTGGCATTCAAATCGATTAACGACAAGCGATTCTTGAGAAAATCACTCCTTTTCGGGCTTGCCGTCGCCATCGTCGAGCACCCGCCAGGAGGCACCTTCGAGGTCTTCGTACTGGCCGCTCTTCAGCGCCCAGAGGAAGGCGACGAGACCGAGACCGCCCAGGAACAACGCAATCGGAATGAGATAGATCAGCGTGTTCATGAGGCGGCTCCCATCGCGTCCATTGCTGTGGGCGCCTGTCGTTCGGTCGTTGCAGCACTCTTGGCCTTACCCGCCCGCAGCCGCAACGCATTGGCAACGACGATCACCGACGAGGTCGACATCGCGACGGCGGCAATCAGCGGCGTGGCGTAGCCCATGATGGCGATAGGCACGGCGATGATGTTGTAGCCGATCGCGAGCGCGAAGTTCTGCCGGATCAGCCTACCGGCGCGGCACGACGTGTCGATCGCCATCGGCACGGCGTCGAGACCCTGGTGCAGGAACACGAAATCGGCAGCCTGCCGACCGACATCGGCTGCCGTTGCCGGCGCCATCGACACGTGGGCGGCGCGCAGCGCCGGCGCGTCATTGATGCCGTCGCCGACCATGAGCACGCGGTGGCCGCCCTCGGCCGCAGCCGCGCATTCGTCGACCTTGCCGCGCGGCGACAGTTCGGAGCGCCAGCGCTCGATGCCGAGCCTGCGGGCAAGCGCTGCTACGACGGGTTCGCGGTCACCGGAGAGAATGCCGGTTCCAAACCCCATGCGGGTCAGCTTGTCGACGCTTTCGCGCGCCAGCGGCCGCAGCCGGTCTTCGAAGCGGAAGCAGGCAAGCTCGCGTCCATCGAGCGACAGGATCACCTCAGACTGGCCGCTCGCCTCGCCGGCGTCGCCGCAGGCAAAAGCGCGACTGCCGAGACGATAGATGCCGTCTGCGGTCACAGCTTCGATGCCGGCACCCGGGATCTCCCGGATATCGCCGGAAAGAACCGGCGCGATCGGCGCCGCATCGTGGATGGCCATCGCCAGAGGGTGGCGCGAATGCACGGCAAGGCCGGCAGCGGTCGCCAGCACCGTCGGCTTGATGTCGGCACCATTGGTCAAGCGCGGTTCACCCGCCGTCAGCGTGCCTGTCTTGTCGAACAGAACCGTATCGATCTCGGCCAGGCGCTCCATGGCGGAGCCATCCTTGACCATGACGCCGTTCTGGAAGAGGCGGCCTGCGGCAATCACCTGCACGACCGGCACCGCCAGCCCGAGCGCGCAGGGGCAAGTGATGATCAGGACGGCGACGGCCACCAGCATGGCATGATGGAAATCACCATCGATCAACATCCAGCCGGTGAAGCTCAGAAAGGCCAGCAGATGCACCGCGGGCGAGTAGTATTGAGCCGCACGATCGGCGATGCGGCGATAGCGTGCCCTGCCCCCTTCGGCGGCTTCCATCAGCCCCATAATTTCGGCGAGCAGCGAGTCGCGCGCAGCCGCCGTCGCCTCGACCGTCAGCGGACCCGTCAGGTTGAGCGTGCCGGCCTCCACCGTGTCGCCTGTATGCACCGGCGCCGGCGCGCTTTCACCGTTGACGATCGACCGGTCGAGGTCGCTGGAGCCAGTGAGGATGCGCCCATCGACCGGAATGCGCTCGCCGGCCGCAATCGCCAGCTTTTCGCCCGGCTTGATCTCATCGACGGGCCGGTATTCGCGGCCACCATCCGCATCGATCACCATGGCTCCGCGGGGCGAGAGGCGCGCGAGGCTGCTGATTGCCGAACGGGCACGGCCGCGCATCATGTGGTCGAGCGTGCGGCCAATGAGCAGGAAGAACAGAAGCATCACCGTGCCGTCGAACCAGGCGTGGGTGCCGTGGGTGATCGTTTCATAGAGCGAGATGCCGAACGACAGCGTGATCGCCAGCGCGATCGGCACGTCCATGTTGGTGCGCCCATGCTTGAGCGCATTCCAGGCGGACGCATAGAAGAACCGGCCGGCATAGATCAGCGTCGGCGCGGCGATGAGTGCCGAAATCCAGTGAAAGAGATCGCGCGTTGCCGCCTCGGCACCGGACCAGACCGAGACCGAAAGCAGCATGATGTTGGTGGACGCGAAGCCGGCGACGGCCACGGCCCGCACCAGCTGTTTCAGATGCGTGTCGCCCTCTTCCTCGCCGGGCGCAAACAGATGCGTCTCGTAGCCGCGCTCGCGGATTGCGCGCGCCAGTTCGCGCGGATCGGTGCGCTCGCCGGATAGGTCTTCCTTCCAGACGATCGACACCCGGCGCGAGGAAAGGTTGACGCGGGCGCGCTCCACCTCCGGCCGGGCTTTCAGGGCACTTTCGATGGTGGAGATGCAGGCGCCGCAATGAATGCCGGGCACGCTGAGATCGGTCTGGCGCAGACCGCCGCCCAGGGCCCGGCTGGTCAGCCACAGCTCCTCGGAGCTGGGCAAGGCTTGCCCTGATCTGTCGATCTCCAGCGCGGTTTCGGCGCCGGCAGCGCAGCAACTCATGGACGCTCTCCCGGGGCGATGAAGCGAATGGCCTGGCGGTAGACGACCTTGTCACCCGAGGTCGCGGTGATATCGGCAATCCATTGGCCACGTTTCAGGTCGGTAGCGGCGACAAAGACGCCCTCGCCCTGATGCGCCATTTCGACTTGCACGTCCTCGTGCTCCTCGACCGGGCGCTTGAACACGGCAACGACCTTGTCGGCCGAGGTTTCGGCCTTGCCTTGACGCGTCAGCGTGTAGCGAACGGCGCCCGGCTCAAGGCTCAGCTTGCCGTCCAGGCCGCTTTCCGCAAAGGCGCGCGCCTCCTTGACCTTGCCGTTGAACTGCTGACTGGCGACATAGGTGTTCTGCACCACCAGCCCGCTCCAGCTATGGCTGGCGTTCCACGCCATGATCAGGTTGACGGTGATGATGGTGCCGAAGAACAGCACCATCACGCCGAGCATGTGCCAGCCGGTGAAGACGCGGGGTTGCCTGCCTTGATCAGCGGTCATTTCGCGGCTCCCGGTGTGTTGAAGTTGGCCTTGTAGACATCGCGTTCATGGCTCGACGGATCCTCCACAATCAGGCTGAAGCCGTCTTCCGCTTCGCCGAGTTTGTCTTTCGGCACGGTCACGAACACCTTCAGCGCCGTCACCTTGTCCGGATCGACGCCGACGGCAAAACTGCGGCCGTCGCCCGGCGCATGGCCCGCAATGCGCATCATCGCCGACGGCATGCCGTCGATGGTGAGCGTGATCGTGCGCTGTTCGGGGATCATGTTCAAGAGCTTGACCATGTAGCCGTTGCGCACCGAGCCATCCGATTCGACCACGAATTGCGGGTTGCGATCGTGCAGGACGTTGAGTTCGAGCCGGTCACGCGCAAGCAGCGCATAGAGCAGGCCGATGCCGACAAGCGTCCACACACCGAGATAGACCAGCACGCGTGGCCGGAAGACGATCTTCCAGTTGAAATGCTTGACCTTGTCGACGAACGTGCCGTCGGCATCGCGCACCCGGGCAGGCTCGATTGCCGTCGTGCCGCCATTGGTGGCAAGCGCCATGTTGGAGGCGTAGTCGCTCAGCGTCGCATAGGCGATCAGCCCGCGCTCGCGGCCGAGCTTGTCCATGACGTTGTCGCAGGCGTCGATGCAAAGCGCGCAGGTGATGCATTCGAGCTGCTGGCCGTCGCGGATGTCGATGCCCATCGGACAGACGACGACGCAGGCATTGCAGTCGACGCAATCGCCGACGCTCTCGCCGGCCGCAGCGGCCTTCTTCTGGTGGCGCGAGCGCGGTTCCCCACGCCAGTCGTTATAGGTGACGACCAGCGAGTTCTCGTCGAGCATCGCCGCCTGGATGCGCGGCCACGGGCACATGTAGGTGCAGACCTGCTCGCGCATCAGCCCGCCGAAAACATAGGTCGTGGCGGTCAGGATCGCCACGGTCATATAGGCGACAGCAGGCGCTTCGAGCGAAATGAAGCTCTTCAGCAAGGCCGGCGCATCGGCAAAATAGAAAATCCAGGCGCCGCCGGTGGCAATGCCGATCAGGATCCAGATCGAATGTTTCGTCACCCGCTTGACGATCTTGGCCATTGTCCACGGCCCGGCGTCGAGCTTCATGCGGGCGTTGCGGTCGCCTTCGATGTAGCGCTCGACCACCAGAAACAGATCGACCCAGACGGTCTGCGGACAGGTGTAGCCACACCAGGCGCGCCCGACGGCCGACGTCACCAGGAAGAGGCCGAAGCCGGCCATGACGAGAAGGCCTGCAACGAAGAAAAACTCCTGCGGCCAGATCTCGATGAAGAAGAAGTAGAACCGGCGGGCGGCGATATCGACGAGCACCGCCTGGTCGGGCGCATGTTCGCCGCGGTCCCAGCGAATCCAGGGCGTCAGATAATAGATGCCGAGTGTCACCAGCATCACCAGCCATTTGAACTGGCGGAATCGTCCCTCGGCGCGCTTCGGGAAGATTTTCTTGCGCTTTTCGTAGAGTGGCTTGCGCACATGCGCCGCGTTGACCGCCTCGGCCTCGTGGCGTTCGACGATGGGGGCGTTTGTGGCGGATTGAGGCTGCATGTGTGGGAAATCCCCGAATATATCGCGTATTGAACGCTGTTTTGCCTGATTTGCCCGCCCGAAACGTTGATCTGTGTCAAGTTTGCGGGCTAAAGCGACCGCATGCGTCGAAACGTCCGGCCCTAATGCCGCACGACCTGTTGGCACTCGCCACACCACGACATCCCGCCAAACCAACGAGGACCGCATGGACACGATCATCGGCTTTCTGAACACGATCTTTTGGGGCTATGTGCTGATCTATGGCCTTCTCGCCGTCGGCATCTTCTTCACCATCCGGCTCGGCTTTCCCCAGATCGTGCATTTCGGCGAGATGTTCCGCGTATTAAGCTCGGGCGGCTCGAAGGATGCGGCCGGCATCAGCCCGTTCCAGGCGCTGACCGTCAGCCTCGCCTCACGGGTCGGCACCGGCAATCTCGCCGGCGTTGCAGTCGCCCTTTATCTCGGCGGCCCAGGCGCCACCTTCTGGATGTGGATGGTCGCGCTTGTCGGCATGGCGACCGCCTATGCGGAAAGCGCCCTTGCCCAGCTCTACAAGGTCAAGAACGACAACGGCCAGTATCGCGGTGGTCCTGCCTTCTATATCGCCCGCGGCCTCAACGCGCCCTGGGCGGCGACGATTTTCTCCGTCTGCCTCATTCTGTCATTCGGTCTCGTCTTGAACGCTGTCCAGGCCAATTCGATCGCCGACGCTGTCCAAGGCGCTTTCGGCGTTCCGAAGATCGTGGTCGGGATCGCCGTTGCCGCTCTCTCGGGCATCGTCATCTTCGGCGGCATCCGCCAGATCGCCCGCGTTGCCGAAATCGTCGTACCGTTCATGGCCGGTGCCTATCTGCTGATGGCGATCTACGTCCTCATCGCCAACGCCTCGCTGGTCCCGAACGTGCTTTGGACCATCATTTCCAGCGCATTCGGCCTACAGGAAGCGGCGGGCGGCGTCGCCGGCGGCGTGACCGCCGCCATGATGAACGGCGTCAAGCGCGGCCTCTTCTCCAACGAAGCCGGCATGGGCTCGGCTCCCAACATCGCAGCCGTCGCCACGCCGGTTCCGCATCACCCGGCCTCGCAAGGCTTCGTGCAGTCGCTCGGCGTCTTTATCGACACGATCCTGATCTGCACCGCGACATCTGTGATGATCCTGCTCTCGGGCACACTGGAGCCCGGCTCAGGGATCACCGGCACGCAGCTGACCCAGGCAGCGATGAAGGCCCATATCGGCTGGGCCGGCAGCTACTTCATCGCCATCGCGATCTTCTTCTTCGCCTTCACCTCGATCATCGGCAACTATTCCTACGCCGAGAACGCGCTGACCTATCTAGGCGGCGCCAACCGGCTCGGCGTCACCCTCATGCGCTGCGCGGTTCTCGCCATGGTCGTCTGGGGCGCCTATGAGAGCATCGCCACCGTCTTTGACGCTGCCGATGCCTCCATGGGCTTGATGGCAACGATCAACCTCATTGCCATCCTGCTTCTGTCCGGTACCATTGCCAAGCTGACGAAAGACTATTTCGCCCAGCGCAGACAGGGTGTCGAACCGGTGTTCCACGCCGCCGACTACCCGGAACTGCAGGGGCAGATCGACGGCGAGATTTGGTCGCGCGACTGAGGCGGCAATAAGCTGAAAGCGCGGCGGACGGGGAGCATGGCATGCACGGTACGCTTCAACCCATAACGCTTGCCAAGCGCTGCGGCATCTACCGCGAGCGCTCGGCGCCTGCCTCGCTCGCCGCCCACGTCGAATGCCTCTGGAGCCATGCCATACCAGCAGGGCCGCGCTTACCCATGGCTGTCGTTCCCGACGGTTGCGTCGATATCATCTGGTCGAGCGTGGGCATTGCCGTCGTTGGGCCAGACCGGGTTGCCGCCTTTCCGGCCATCGGGCCCGGCGAGACCGTGGTGGGCTTGCGCTTTCGCACCGGCATGGCAGCCTCCTGGCTACGCACGTCGCTCTGCGAGCTGACCGGCTCGGTCGTGCCACTGGAAGCCTTCTGGGGTGCTGCGGCAGGCGAGCTCTTTGCGCGGATGGCCGAGGCCGGCAGCGTGGCTGCGCGGGCCGCTATCCTTGCACAAGCGGCAGAACAAAGACTGCCGATGATCGCCGCGCCGCCTGCCGACATCGGCGCTTGCCTCGCGCAACTCCGACAGGTGCGCCCCACGTCGTCGGACAACCCGATCAGGTCTCTGGCGCAAGCAACAGGAAGCAGCGCGCGCACGCTGCGCCGCCGCTGCCACGAACACTTCGGCTATGGCGCCAAGACGCTCGACCGTATCCTCCGCCTGCAGCGTTTTCTCGCCGCCTGCCGAAGCGATGCGCAGCCAAGCCTGACCACGCTTGCCCTTGACGCCGGCTATGCCGACCAGGCACACCTGACCCGGGAGACCCGGGAGCTGACCTCGCTGTCGCCACGAGAAATCCGGCGTCAACTCGCGAACTGATTGGCCGTTTCGTTCAAGACGGCAAAGCCGTGCGATGCTATCCCCTTGATTGCAGCAGCAAAGGCAAGGTGAGCGAACGCATGACGACACTGGCAGCGACCATCATCCACATCTCCATCGAGCGCGACTGGCACGACGTCTACGCCTTCATGGCCACGCCGGAAAACATGCCGCTCTGGGCATCAGGCTTGTCGTCCGGCCTGACGCGCGACGGTGACGAATGGATCGCCCCCGGTCCCCTCGGCAACGCGCGCGTGCGCTTTGCGCCAGACAACGCCTTCGGCGTCGTCGACCATCTGGTGACGCTCGAGAACGGCCTGAAGGTGCAGAACGCCCTGCGCGTCGTGCCAAACGGCGATGGCGCCGAGGTGATGTTCACGCTTCTGCGGCAAGCCGATATGAGCGATGAACAATTCGCCGGCGACGGGGAATGGGTGGCAAAGGATCTGGCCGCGCTGAAGTCAATTCTGGAATCTGAAAACGGCAGGACACATCATGGGTAACAAGGGCAACGACCGCCGCATCGACTATGTCGAATTCAACGTCTCCGACATCGCCGCCAGTAAGGCGTTTTATGGCGGCGCCTTCGGCTGGACCTTCACCGACTACGGGCCGCAATATTGCGAGTTCCAGGATGGGCGGCTCACCGGCGGCTTTACCACGACAGGCCCGGTCAGATCAGGCGGACCGCTGATCATCATCTACGCGGACAACCTGGAGGAAGCCCTGAAAAAGGTCGAGACGGCCGGAGGCAAGATCCTGCAGCCGATCTACGCCTTCCCCGGCGGGCGTCGCTTCCACTTCGCCGATCCCGACGGTTACGAACTTGCGGTCTGGTCGGCGCAGTAATCGCCCCACGCGCCGGCTTCGCCCCTGTGGACAGCCGGCGCTTACGTCTTGAGATTTTACGCCGGTTTAATCTTTGCACCTCAAGATTGCGCCGAAGAAAGATCGCGGCAAAAGGTGCTGGGCAATGTCTTGCGAACACGATTTTCTGCGCAATTCCGTCATCATCGGCGCCCATCCCGACGACGAACTCCTTTGGTTCACCTCGATCCTGAAAAAGGTCGACGAAGTCATCATTCTCTATCGCGACATCTGGTCGGAGCCGCACATGGGCAACGCGCGCGTTGCCGCCATCAAGGCCTACCCGCGCGGCAATGTCCGCTTCCTCGAGATGGAAGAGACCGGCTCCTTCGATTGCGCCGACTGGGCGAGCCCGAAGCCCGGCCCCTATGGTATGGAGTTCGGCACCGAGGGGACCCGGCGCGAGGCAAAGCGGGTGGTGAAAAAGTCGCTGTCACAGTTCATGCCCGGCAGCTTCCGACATTCGACGCGACCGATTGCCCAGGCCTATCGCGACAACTACGAAACGCTCTACCGTACGCTGCTGCCGCTGCTAAAGCCCGAGATGAACGTCTTCACCCACAATCCCTGGGGCGAATATGGCCACGAGGATCATGTGCAGGTTTTTCGCGTGCTGGACCGCCTGCGCGACGAGATCGGTTTCAAGCTATGGATGTCGAACTATTGCACCGAGCGTTCGATGCCGCTCGCCATGCAGTATTTCAGCCGAAAGCCGGTCAACTACATCAGGCTGCCGGCCGACAAGGCCTTTGCCGAGGAGGTCGCTGCCGTCTATCGCGACAACGGCTGCTGGACCTGGCGCGACGACTGGATCTGGTTCGATGACGAATGTTTCATGGAAGCGCCGCGCAGCAAGCCCGAGGGCGGCGGCTTTCACCTGCTGCCGATGAACCTGTTCAACTTCGGCACCGTCGTGCGCCGGCCGGTCAACGCGCCGCTGCTTTTGGGTGCCGCCCTTTCGAGCGTTGTGGTCGGCGCCACCATCGCTGCAGCGCTGGAATGAGATAGGCCGCGTCCTTCGACGTGGCCACCAACATAAATGTGGAATCACTCAGGTTTCGCGGTTCCCGCATTCTTGATCGATGCCCCTGTTGGCCCGAAGGAGACGTCTTTCGGTGTTTCGACCTATGGAAATTGGCTGCCTTATAGCCAGGGATATCAACGATCATGAAGCTTGCTCACATCAACCTGGTAGCCCGAAATGCGAAAGCGCTCGCAGCGTTCTACACGAATGTCATGAAATGCGAATCCCTTCGTGCACCCAAGATATTGTCCGGGGAAAAAGTGTCCCGAGGCAATGGGATTTCGAACTCTGAGATATATACGATCTGGCTCACATTCCCCGGAATCGAAAGTCCTTTCCTGGAGATACATGAGCACAAGTTCACTCATGACCGGGCCCAGCCAAGGGTGAACGAGCCCGGCTTTGGTCACCTATCGTTCCAGATGGAAGATATCAGCGTCGTGATCGAGGAGATCATCCAAGCTGGCGGGGCGCAGATCGGCGAAATCACGGACTTTGGGACACCGGATAGGCCATTTCTTATCGCTTATGCACGCGATCCCGAGGGAAACGTCGTGGAGCTTGAGCAGATCTGTAATCGACCGAGATGCTGACGACCGCCTATGGCCCACAGTTGCCATCGGCGCTCCCTTGGAACGTTCGGCATAGGAAATGTCCCGACATCGGGTGTCAGAGCGGCATCGCGACAGGTGGCTCTGCGATACAGCATTTAGGCCGAAGGCCGCGTCGTTCGACGCGGCCTTCTCTTGTAGCTTGACGGTCTGCGCCGCCCCTCATCCACCTGCCGGCACTTTCTCCCCGCCTGCGGGGAGAAGGGAGCAAACCTGAACGGCAGCGCCATTCGTCAACGTCTAAGTTTGGCGAAAGTGTCGCTCCAGCAGTTCTCTCCCCGCTGGCGGGGAGAGATGTCCGGCAGGACAGTGAGGGGCGCCTCCAGCGAAACGACCGCCGTTGAGTCTTACTCGCCCCCACCCAGCGAATGCACGAACACCGCAAGCTGCTTGACCGTGGTGTCGCCGAGGCGCGGCAGCCAGGCGGGCATGACGCCGTGCTTGGGTGCCTTCATCTGGGCGATGATTGCCTGTTCGCTCGAGCCATTGAGCCACAGCGCATCGGCAAGATCGGGCGCACCGAACTCGCGGTTGCCCTTGGCATCCGCTCCGTGGCAGGAGGCGCAGTTGGCCTCGAACAGCGCCTTGCCCGGCTCGACCATTGCCGCATCCGAAGGCGTGCCAGTCAGGCTGACGACATAGGCTGCCGTCTGCTTGATTTCCTCGGGCTTCAGGATCTCGGTAAAGGACGGCATTTCGGAGACGCGTGTGTCGTCGTCGCCGGTATAGCGAATGCCATGCGCCACCGTCTGGTAGATCTCCTCAGGCTTGCCACCCCACAACCAGTCGTCGTCGTTGAGGTTGGGGAAGCCTGCCGAACCGGCAGCACCCGAACCGTGGCACTGGGCGCAATTGACCTTGAAGGCCGAGGCGCCGGCCGCAACCGCAAACTGGTGAAGTTGCGGGTCGGCGATGATCTGATCGAGCGAGCTTGCCGCAATCTTTTCCAGGTTGCCGGCCTGCGCCGCCTTGGCATCGGCAAGCTCGACGCTGAGTTCGGCACGGCTGGAGTAACCGAAGACGCCCTTGGTCGCATCGGTCAGAAGCGGCACCGCCGGATAGACGACCATATAGCCGATCGCCCAGACGATGGTGGCGTAGAAGGTATAGACCCACCAGCGCGGCATTGGGTTGTTGAGTTCGCGGATCCCGTCCCATTCGTGGCCGGTGGTCTCGACGCCGCTGATTTCGTCGACATGTTTTTCCGCCATTATCAGTCCTCCTTCAGGGGGATGGCTGCGGCATCTTCGGCGGCCTTCTTGGCGCCGGGCCGGAATATGAAGGCAACAACGCCGAGGAAGAAGAGCGTCATGGCAAGAAGCGCCCAGCTATCGGCGAACTGGCGCATGGCCGTATAGGTTTCCATGTGCGTATCTCCTCAGCGATAGCCGGTCGTGTCGTCATAGGTGGAGAAGTCGACGAGCGTGCCGAGCATCTGGAGATAGGCGACGAGCGCGTCCATCTCCGTCAGCTTCTGCGGGTCACCGTCGAAATCACCGAGCTTGGCCTTGGGGTAGCGTGCCTCGATGCCTGACGTGTCCGCATTCGGATCGGCCTGCGCCTTGATGTCGGCGGCGGCGTTCTCGACCATCTCGTCCGAATAGGGTACGCCGACGGCCCTGTTGGCCTTCAACTGGCCCGCGACGTTGCGCACATCGAGCGGCGTCGCCTTGAGGAAGGCGTAGCTCGGCATCACGGATTCCGGCACCACCGAGCGCGGCTCGATGAGGTGCTGCACGTGCCATTCGTTGGAGTAGCGGTCGCCGACACGGGCCAGATCCGGCCCAGTCCGCTTCGATCCCCACTGGAACGGATGGTCGTACATGGACTCCGCTGCCAGCGAGTAGTGACCGTAACGCTCCACCTCGTCGCGGAACGGACGGATCATCTGGCTGTGACAGACGTAGCAGCCTTCGCGAATGTAGATGTCGCGGCCGGCAAGCTCCAGCGGCGAATAGGGCCGCATGCCTTCAACCTTCTCGATGGTGTTTTCGAGATAGAACAGCGGCGCGATTTCAACGATGCCGCCGATCGAGACGACGAGAAGCGAGCCGACGAGCAGCAGCGTGGCGTTGCGTTCCAACAGGGCGTGTTTGTCGAGAATGGACATGGGTACTGCCCTCCTATTCGGCTGGCTTGAGCGCGGGCGTCGCACCGAAGATCGGAGCTTCGTCGCGCACGCGGCCAAGGATGGTCATTGTTACGTTGAAGGCCATGAGCAGAGCGCCGGCGAGGAACAGGGCACCGCCCAGAGCACGCAGCACGTAGTAGGGCAGCATGGCCGCCACCGATTCCGCGAAGGAATAGACGAGGAAACCCTGGTCGTCGTATTCGCGCCACATCAGGCCCTGCTGGATGCCGGCTACCCACATGACGGCCGCGTAGACGACGATGCCGAGCGTGGCGAGCCAGAAGTGCCAGTTGACCATGCGCACGCTATAGAGCCGTTCGCGGTTCCACAGCTTCGGTGTGAGATAGTAGATCGCGCCGAAGGTGATCAGGCCGTTCCAGCCAAGCGCACCCGAGTGCACGTGGCCGATCGTCCAGTCGGTGTAGTGGCTGAGCGAGTTCACCGTCTTGATCGACATCATCGGGCCTTCGAAGGTCGCCATGCCGTAGAACGCGACGGCCATTACCATCATGCGGATGATCGGGTCGGTGCGGATCTTGTCCCAGGCGCCCGAGAGCGTCATCAAGCCGTTGATCATGCCACCCCACGAAGGCATCCACAGCATGATGGAGAAGACCATGCCGAGCGTCTGTGCCCAGTCCGGCAGAGCCGTGTAGTGCAGGTGGTGCGGGCCGGCCCAGATGTACATGAAGATCAGCGACCAGAAGTGGATGATCGACAGCCGGTAGGAATAGACGGGGCGATTGGCCTGCTTCGGGATGAAGTAATACATCATGCCGAGGAAGCCGGCCGTCAGGAAGAAGCCGACGGCGTTATGCCCGTACCACCATTGCGTCAGCGCGTCCTGCACGCCGGCAAAGGCCGAGTAGCTCTTGGAGCCGAGGAACGATACCGGAACCGCCAGGTTGTTGACGATATGCAGCATCGCGATGGTGACGATGAAGGCCAGGTAGAACCAGTTCGCCACGTAGATATGCGGCTCCTTGCGCACCAGAAGCGTGCCGAGGAACACCGCAAGATAGGCAACCCAGACAATCGTCAGCCACAGGTCGACGTACCATTCCGGCTCCGCATACTCCTTCGACTGGGTGATGCCCAGCAGATAGCCGGTGGCGGCCATGACGATGAAAAGCTGATAGCCCCAGAACACGAACCAGGCGAGATTGCCACCGAACAGGCGGGCGCGGCTGGTGCGCTGGACGATGTAGAACGAGGTCGCGATCAGCGCGTTGCCGCCGAACGCGAAGATCACGGCCGAGGTGTGCAGCGGCCGCATGCGGCCGAAGTTGAACCAGGGCTCGATGTTGAGGTCCGGAAAGGCGAGTTGGAGCGCAACCACAACGCCCACGAGGAAGCCGACGACGCCCCAGAAGACAGTGGCGATGACGCCGTACTTCACCACATCGTCGGAATATTCCGACAGCGGTGCGGCCGCCTTGCCAGCGGATGCCGGGCTGAAATCGAGGCGCCGCAACATTACGATGGTGCCACCGAGCAGCACGAAGAACAGCACCCACATATGGGCCTCAAACTGCCGGTCCTGCGCAAATCCGGCGCCTAGAAGCGCCAGGAATGCGCCGACCCCCAGCAGGATCGTCTCGAAAGTGTATTTCATGGTTGGGTCCCCAACTTTATCCGATGCAGACGCGGGCACACACCTAGAGGTGGCATGGCAGCGCAGCTTGCCGGAACCTGTCAGAATCGGGGCGCCTCCACCTTGATTCAGATCAAGGCCGGCGGTGCCGACTTGCATCACCCTCAGGAAACAATGAGGGAGCGCCATAGGAGTTGGCGTCAGAACAGCATGAAGAGAACGAATGACAACGGCCGGATCAGGCCATGGACCGGTTTGCCGCCACGCCCTGCCCTTTCGGGCGAACCGCGGGCCTGGCTGGCGCGCGCGCATCAGGAGCAGCTTGCGCTCTGCAACAGCCTGGAAGAAATCGCCGACAGCCTGCCGGCCGAAATCGACCGACAGAAATGCGCCTACGCCGCCAAGATGCTGGAACCGCTGATCCGCGAGCTGCATTCCGGCGAAGAAAGTGCGGTGTTTCGCTGGGTCGAGCAGAACTGCGGCGACGACCCTGCGATATCAGCCACGCTCGCGCGGCTGAAATACGAGCACTGCGAGGACGAGTGCTTTGCCGAGGAACTGGCGGAGATGCTGGTGAAGCTCGGCGCAGCCGATAAGACCGTGAACGCGGAGACCGCAGGCTACATGCTGCGCGGCTTCTTCACAAATCTACGCAGGCACATCGGCTTCGAGCAGGAATGTCTTCGCACGCTGCTTCCGGCCAGTTCGGACGTCGCCCGCGCCGACATAAACTAAAGCATCTCGCGCAAAAGTGTTCCGCGGTTTTGCGATAACAACATGCGTGAAAACAAGAACGTAAAGCGCGCAAAGTGATTCAGAAAGATCGCGACGCGCTCTAAGGCGCCACAGCCCTGCGGCCTAATTCCCTGGGTCGAATGCGATCCGGGGACGAAATGATTCTAGACGTACAATGCGTCACAGCGCCCACGCGCCACGTTCGGCGCGCGGCGCCTCAGACGCCGCCGCCTTTTCGCAACCAGCCTGACGAATGTCCTCAGGCGGCAATAGCCCGGCGCCGGTCCGCGTGTTCCTGGATGACCAGGATGGCGCCGATGAGCTTGCCGCCGCTCGACATGCACGGTGTCAGCCGGCAGCGCACGACGACCGTCCGCGCATCAACGGTCTTGGCGAACGTGTAGTCGACCACCTCACCCGAAAAACAGCGATCCAGATAGTTCTTCACCCGCAGCTCGAAGCGCTGGATGCCGATGAATTCGACGATGTGCCGGCCGATGAGATCCATCGGACGGCTTTCGAGATGGTTGGCATTGAGCGGATTGGTATAGAGATACCGATAGTCCGGCGTGATGACCGCGATGCGGTCCGGAAAGCTGTCGAGGATCGCTTCGTTGAGCAACCCCTCGTCTGCCCGACCCTTGTTTGGCGCAGCAGGCGCGCGCTCCAGGCGCAGCTCGGCGGCGTTGACCGCGCCGGTGGCTGCGAAATAGCGATTGATCAGCGATTGCAGCAGCTGCGAATGGCGCAGCACGCAGGAAATGTCGTCGGCCTCGACGCGCAGAATATCGATCAAAAACTGGAACTGAAGGCGGGCATCCTCGACGCTCACGGCCTTCTCGTCATAGACCGACTTCAAAATCGGATCGAGTTCGCGATCCAGAAGTCCAATCAGATGCTCGTCTGCCGTACGTACAGCATACTGCAGCTGTGAATATTTGAACCAGAACAGCTCAATCAGTGCGTTCAATTCGAAACCCCAATTCCCCCACGGCCGAGGCCGCGCCGATGCACTTAAACGACAGGCTTTAATGGTGTAGACGCTGATCCAGGTTTTGACGCCTCCCTCACACCTTTCGCGAAAACTGCGCGACTTTGATCACCCAAAGCGCTTGCAGTCTGTCCCCCGCGACACAACGGTGAGTTTACACTCATTGCCGCGCCGTTCAACATCAGAAAGGATAGCTTGGCGCCTGCAAACGTTTTCAGAAACGCAAAGGCGACGTTTTCCGGCGTCAGAGGTAAAAAGACGACATGGAATCCAGCGTTGCATACCCACGAGCGCAACACTTCTTCGACTTCAAGGAGAATCAGTCCTTCAGATGGCGCTTGATGTGCCACCGATCATGGTACCACAACCACTGGCCGGGATATTCCCGGACCCAGCTCTCGACCTTGTCGTTGAGCACCTGTGCCGTTGCGTTGACGTCGACGGCGCCGTCGGCTTTGCGCGGGATGTCGATCGCCGGTTCCAGTTCCAGCCGGAAACGATTGCCGGGAAGCCGGATGCAGCGGGCGGGGTAAACCTCGCAGTTGAACTGGCGCACGAGCTTGGCCAGCAGCGGGTTGGTCTGCACGTCCTGCCCGAAGAACTTGGTCTTCAGCCCTTTGCGGAACTTCTGGTCGACGAGCACACCGACACCATTGCCGCGTTCAAGCTGGCGCGCGAGCGCAAAGGACGAGCCCGCATGCGACGGCACAAGATTGCCCATGCGCTGCTTGCGAAACTCGAACACCTTTTCGGCGACGTAAGGGTTGTTCGGCGGGCGGAAGAGCACCGTCACTTCGAGCCCGAAGGCAGAGCCTGCGACGGGCAGCATCTCGAAGTTGCCGCTGTGAGCGGTAAAGACGATGAAGGGGCGCGGATTGTCGCGCAATTCGAGGAACAGCGGAACACCCGAAACTTCGACACGGCCGGGCGTGGTCGCTTCGGGGTCGAAGTCGAATAGCCGGTCGAGGAAGACATATTCGGCCGCCATGCGGCCCATATTGCCCCAGCTCTCCATGGCGATCGCTTCGATCTCGGCTTCGCTCTTTTCGGGAAAGGCGTTGCGCAGATTGGTCAGCGTCAGCTTGTGCCGGCCGGTCTTGGGGCCGATGAAGCGCGCGACGCGATCCATGAACCGGATCGCGCCGTCGGCCGGAAACATTTTCAGGATCGTCAGAAGCAGAAAGACGAATTGCGCAATCAGCCACTGCCGGAAATGATCCGCCGCCAGAACCAGCCGTGTGATCAGCATGCGCACGTGGATCAATCCATCTTCAGGATGATCTTGCCGAAGATCTGGCGCGATTCCATCCGCTCCAGAGCCCGGTCGATCTCGTCGAAACCGACCTGCGTGTCGATGACCGGATGCACCAAGCCGCGCGCCATCTTCTGCATGGCGTTGGCCATGTTCTCCATGCGGCAGCCGAAGGAGCCGAGCAGCTTCAGCTGCTGCTGGAACAGCATCATCAGGTTCATGTCGGTCGACACGCCCGAGGTCGAGCCGCAGGTGACCAGGCGGCCTCCCCGCTTCATGCAGAGCATGGAGCCGGCCCAGGTGTCCTTGCCGACGTGTTCGAACACCACGTCGACGCCCTTCTTCTTGGTGAGCTTGCGCACGACGCCTTCGAAGCGGTCGGTGCGGTAGTTGATGACGTGATCGGCGCCAAGGGCCTTGGCCTTCTCGATCTTGTCGTCGGAGCCGACGGTGGTGATGACCGTGCAGCCGATCTTCTTGGCAAGCTGGATCGCCGCCGAGCCGATGCCGGAGCCGCCGGCATGGACGAGAATGGTTTCACCGGGCTCGAGCTTGGCATTGTCGAAGAGCATGTGCTCGACCGTACCGAAGGTCACCGGCGCAAGGGCTGCCGCAACAGCATCGATACCCGGAGGTGCCGGCACCAGCAGGCGGGCGGGAAGATTGATCTTCTCCTGCGCGAAGCCGTCGAGGTGGAAGCCGTGCACGCCGCCGACATGTTCGCAGAGGTTGTCGCGGCCTTCGCGGCACGGGCGGCAGAGGCCGCAGGTGCGCGCGCCATAGATCGACACGAGCTGGCCGGGCAAAACGCTCGAAACACCCGGGCCGATGGCGTCGACGACACCGGCTGCCTCGGCGCCGATGACGAGTGGCATCTTGCGCTTGGCAAAGGCCATGCCGCGCCAGCCCCAGACGTCGATGTGGTTAAGCGCGACCGCCTTGACCCGGAGCGTCACCTCGCCCGGGCCCGGCGCTTCCGGCTCGGGAATGTCGGTGATTTCGAGCTTGCGGTCATCGAGCAGTTGCAGGGCGCGCATGATCTTTCCTCTGCCTTGGGCGGCATCAATTCGTCTTGAAGGTTCCGCTGCCTGTTCCCTCAAACCGGATCCGGTTGAAGGAAACACCGTGCAGCAGGTCTAATGCATTGCAGCGTCCGCTGCGCGCCACACCCGGCGCGTAGCGCTGTCGCCGTCGGCTTAGGCCGGCTCGGCGGTCATGACAAGGCTGGCGTTCTGTCCGCCGAAGCCAAAGGAGTTGGACAGCACTGCCGAGACCTGCTGGCTGCGCTTCACGTTCGGCACGACGTCGAGCACGATCGCCGGGTCGGGGTTCTGGTAGTTGATCGTCGGCGGCAAGGTGCCCGTCAGCATCGTCTGGATCGAGAACACCGCTTCGACCGCACCGGCAGCCGTCAGCGTATGGCCGATCATCGACTTGTTCGACGAAACAGGGATCGACGGCAGATGTTCGCCGAAGACGGCCGACATCGACAGATATTCCATCTTATCGTTTTCCGGCGTCGAGGTGCCGTGGGCATTGATGTAGCCGATGCCCCCTTCGTCAATGCCGGCGTCGGCGAGCGCCGCGCGGATCGTCGCGATCGCCGGCCCGCCATCGGGCGACGAGCGCGTGCGGTGGAAGAGATCGGCCTTCTCGCCACAACCCTTCAGGATACCGTAGACGCGGGCGCCACGTGCGACGGCCGCGTCCAGCGATTCCAGCACCAGGGTTGCAGCACCCTCGGCAATGACGAAGCCGTCACGATCCTTGGTGAAGGGCTTGGACGCCTTTTCCGGCGGGTCGTTCTGGGTCGACAGCGCCGACAGAAGAGCAAAGCGGATGAGCGCTTCGGCGCTGACGGATCCGTCGGTCGCGACCGTCAGCGCGCGATCGGTGCGGCCCTGGCGAATGGCTTCGACGCCGAGCTGGATCGCCGTTGCACCAGAAGCACAGGCGGTCGACAGCGTCACCGGCAGGCCGCGGGTGCCGAACCGATCGGCAAGACGCTCGGAGATCGCGCCGAAGAGCACGGCTTCATGGAAGCCGGGATCGGCCTTCTCGCGCATGGCGGCAAGGAAGCGATTGTAGGCGTCGCCCGGCTGCGTGGACGGCGGCGACCGGTCGGCCAGTTCGAAGCGCGCGCTCCATTCCGGCTCGATTGGTGGAGCGGCGAGAAACAGCGGGCCGTTGAAATCGCCGGACAGGCCGGCCTGCGCCAGCGCCTCGAGCGTGGTCTCGCGGGCCATGGCATAGGAGCGCTCGACCGAATTGGCCACCGGCACCTCGATGAAGTCGACCATGCCGGAGATGCGGGTGTTGAGACCCTCCGTCGGGAAACGGGTGATCTTGCGGATGCCGGAGGCGCCGCCGGTCAGCGCCGACCAGTTGTCCTCGAGCCCCTGGCCGAGCGAGGTGATGACGCCCATGCCGGTGACGGCGACGATCGGACGACCGAGATGATCCTTGTAAGCATTGCTCATCAATCGTTCCTCTTATTCGGCCGAAAGGACCGCGACGCCTTCGCCGCGGGAGTGACCGATGGTGGTCACGACCGCCGACCGGGCGGCAGCCGTCATCGGCTTTTCGAAGCTTGCGTCGAAGGCCGGAACCTTGGCGCCGTGGCCGAGCGTGAGTGCTGCAAGCGCAAGGCCTGCCGGAAACTGTGCTTCGATGCTGTGGCCGACAAGACCGCCATAGGCGCGCACCGGCGCGTCGGCGAGCTTACCTTCCAGAAACGCCTTTTCGCTGGCGACGAGGTCATGGAAACCGGATGTGCCGGAGAAGACGACCGTCTGCGCCGGATCGAGCTTTTCCGCCGGCTTTGCTAGGTCCGCAAGGCGCGCTTCCAGCTTGCCGTCGACGCGGCTGCCGCGGTCGCTGCCGATCGCGTCGATCGTCGCATAGATGCGCGCGCCGCGCGCTTCGGCGTATTCGCGGGATTCCAGCACCAGGAAGGCGCCGACGGATCCGGGGATCATGCCGCCACCGTTTTCACGGCTGCGTGACCAGATCGGGTGCCAGTCGCCCGTTGCCTGCCCCTGGATCGCCTCGATCATCAGCATGATGTCGAGACGCTCGGCGGAAAACGCACCGCCGACCAGCGTGTGCGTCGACTGTCCGGCCTTGATGCGGAAGAAGGCCGTTTCGATTGCCGAAATGCCGGCTGCCTCTTCGCCCATGAAGGTGCGCGACGAACCCGTCACCTTGTGCACGATGGAAATGTTGCCGGCGAGAAGGTTGGAAAGCTGGGCCAGGAACAGCGTCGGGCGCAGTTCGGTCGTCAGCTTCTCGTTCAAGAGCTGCTCGCGGTCGTTGCGCTTCAGCGCCTCGTCGACGATCAGCGAATCGACGTTGATGTCGCGCTCGCCGCCACCGGCAGCAACGATCATGTCCATGCTGCCGCAAGCGTCGAGATTGTCCTTGAGACCGGCATCGTCAAGCGCCAGACCGGCGGCAAAGACGCCGAGGCGCTGCCAGTTTTCCATCTGTCGCTGGTCGCCGCGCTTGGCGATCTGCTGGGACCAGTCGATCTCCGGCAGCGGATGCACTGGATAGGGCTTGAACTTTTCCGTCTCGACGCGTGCAGCCGGCGTCTCGGTTGCGCTCAGAAGCGCAATATGCGGCTCGACGCCGACACCCAGGCTCGTGACGATACCGACACCGGTGATCACCACGTCGTTTGCGGATTTGCTCATCTTCACTTCTCCGAAGCGGCGTCTGCCGCAATCGCCGCCATCAGGCCCACCTCGACGGCGCGCTTGCGCACGATATCGCCGAGCGGCACCTGATCGAACGGCATCGTTCTGAGTTTCAACTGTGCGTCACAGACCTTCTTGCCCGCAGACGTGATCTTCGCCTTGGTGACCGCGAAGCCGGAACCGTCGTGCTCGAGGAAGGCTTCGATATCGAGTTCGGCCGAGGGTTCGACGAAGGTCCGCATCTTGGCGCCGTCGACCGACATCAGAAACGGCATTGCCGCGAAATTGGTCGAGGCCAGAACGAGAAATCCCGAAGCCTGCGCCATCGTCTCGATCAGAAGCACACCCGGCACCAGCGGATAGCCTGGGAAGTGGCCCTCGAATACCGGGCTCTTTTCGGGAACGACGGATCGCGCCGTCAGCCGGCCAGCCGAAAGATCGACCGTTTCGACACGATCGATCATCTGGAAGTATTCAAGGAGCATGGAGGCTCACCCCGTTTGGTTTCGGGCTCAAGTAAAAACGCCAATGCCGCCTGTCAAGCGCGAGGCGCGACCGGCGGCATTGGAAATCGATTGGAAAGGCTTGAACCTTGGCCCAATCAGGCCTTGGCAGCCCGCAGCTCGTCGATCTTGGAGCAGAGGTTCTTGAGAACGAAGTATTCTTCGGTCGAAACCTTGCCTTCGTTGACTTCCTGCGTCCACTGTTCCAGCGGAATCTTGATGCCGAATTCCTTGTCGATCGCAAAGACGATGTCGAGGAAGTCCAGGCTGTCGATGCCGAGATCGTCGATCGTGTGGCTTTCCGGCGTGATCGTCTCGCGATCGATCTCGCTCGTTTCCGCGATGATGTCGGCAACCTTGTCGAATGTAGCAGTCACGCGCATACCTCTTTATTATTTTATTCCGAGTCTCGGCGATCCTATAGGTAAATGCGCCGCAAAAGCCAATGGCCTTGATAACAAGCGCCGCGATTTGACTGCGGTGTTGCTAAACGGCGACCGAATGACGCCCGCGCCCCGATTGAAGATGAGCGTCGAAAACCGCCGCAACCGACCGGGCAAATGGCCGGCCGCGTTCGGTCAGTCGAAAGAAGCCGTCCTCGATCGCCGTCAACCCGTCCACATCCCTTGCGCGAAAGAGCTTTGCCTCCTCGATAACCGTCCCGGCGCATTCAGGAAATTCGGCCCTGAGTCGCGAAAAGGAAAAGGCGAAATCGCACATGATCGCCGCAATCACCCGCGATCGCAGGCGGTCGTCCGGCGTCAGCATGTAACCGCGCATCGCCGCCAGACCGGATTGCTCGACCTGGCGCAGATATTCGCCGGTTGCCGGCATGTTCTGCACATAACCTTGACGAAACTGACCGATCGAAGAGGCACCGAGACCGATCAGGGTTTCGGCGCTGTCCGTGGTATAGCCTTGAAAGTTCCGGCGCAGGCGCCCTTCCCGGCTGGCGATCGCCAGGCTGTCACCGGGCTTGGCGAAATGATCGATGCCAACAGCCTCGTATCCGGCGGCGACAAGCATTTCGGCTGCCCGGCTCATCTGGGCAAAGCGCTCGACGATACCGGGCAGGCTTTCGTCCGGGATCATCGACTGGTGCTTCTTCATCCACGGCACATGGGCGTAGCCGAAGAGCGCGACACGGTCGGGCGCCAAGGACAGAACGGCATCGATCGTGGCTTCAAGCGATGACAGGCTCTGATAGGGTAAGCCGTAAAGCACATCGCAATTGACCGAGCGCACGCCCCGCGCCCGCGACGCCTCGATCGCGTCGCGCGTCTGCTCATAGGTCTGGATGCGGTTGATCGCCTTTTGCACCACCGGGTCGAAATCCTGGACGCCGAAGCTCGCCCGCGTCATGCCGATCGCCGCCAGCGCATCATGGCGCGCCTCGTCGAGATCGTTCGGGTCCATTTCGACGCTGATTTCGCAATCACTGGAAAACTGAAAGTGACGGTTGAAGGCCTGCCTGAGCGCGATCAGATCGTCTGGCCTCAGCAATGTCGGCGATCCACCGCCCAGATGCAGCGCCGTGACCTTCGCCTGGCCGTTCACCCGTCCGCCGATCGCCGCAATCTCGCGGTGCAGACCGTTGAGATAGGTCGTCACCGGGTCGTAACGCAGCGTCTGCTTGGTGTGGCAGGCACAGAACCAGCACAGCCGGTCGCAATAGGGCACATGCGCATAGAGCGACAGCGCCTCACCAGGTTCGATCGCGTCGAGCCAGGATTGGTATTCAGCCTGACCGACCGTTTCGGAAAAATGCGGCGCGGTCGGGTAGCTGGTATAGCGCGGCACGGGGCTCGCATATTTCAGGATCAGAGCGTCGTCCATCGGTCTCTCCGTCAAGTTGGTCAAGGCATAGGACGGATGGCGAAGGAGACCTTTGATTTTGATCAAGTTGCAGAATTAACACGTTAAATTTGACAATTCGCAATTTGGCATGAGACATTGTTTCGCGCTTCCGGAATTAGCACCTGTCAACTCTTGATTTAACCGCCCGCATCCTCTTTGGTCCCCGGAACAAACCCGATGCAGGGAAGAAAGATTTGCAGATCGTGACCGAACATCGCCGCAAGGATATCCACAATTCGGACATTCCATCCGTCTGCGCTGCCTGCGAGGCGCGCCACGGCGGCGTTTGCGGCACGCTGACCCCCGACCAGCTTCTTGACCTTAGCCGGCATTCGACCCGCAGGCGCGTCGAGCCCGGTCGCGAGGTCGTCGGTCAGGGCGAGATGACCGACAGCTACGCCAACATCATCAGCGGCGTCGTCAAGCTCAGCAAGGTTCTATCTGATGGGCGCCAGCAGATCGTCGGCCTGCAGTTCGCACCCGATTTCATGGGGCGCCCCTTCACGCGCGAAAGCGCGTTGACCGCGGAAGCGGCGATCGACACCGACATCTGCTCGTTCCCGCGCAATGTCATGGAGCGGCTGGTCGCCGAGGCGCCGGGGCTTGAACACCGCCTGCACGAACAGGCACTGAAGGAACTGGACGAGGCGCGCGACTGGATGCTCACGCTCGGTCGCAAGACCGCGCAGGAGAAGGTCGCAAGCTTCCTCTATATCATCGCCACCCACATCGATCCGGAAAACGGCACGGCAACGGAGTTCGACCTGCCATTGTCGCGCGCCGATATCGCCGACTATCTCGGCCTGACAATAGAGACCGTCAGCCGGCAGATCACCAAGCTGCGCAAGGACAATGTCATCCGCATCGAAAACAGCCGCCGTGTCACCGTGCCCAGCATGGATAGGCTGATGCACGTCGCCGGCATCGACTGAGCCCTCCCATTCCGCATCTCAGCGCGTTTCCGCGTTAAGCCGGTCGCAGAAACGCGCTACATCCTTTGTTGTTTCGCATTCCCTAGCGGAAATCCGCTGCGCACTTTTCCTGGGAATGCTCTAACGCGTGATGACGATCCGCGTGTTGCTAAGCCCGTGTTCACGCGCCAGCGCGAAGAATTCCGCAGCATTGTTTGGATGCAGTCGCACGCAGCCATGCGATGCGGGTCGGCCGAGCCGCTTCAGGTCGTAGGTTGCATGCACGGCGTATCCGCCGTTGAAGAACACCGCGTAAGGCATTGGCGCATTGTCATATTTTCGCGAGCGATGGTTTCGCGAAAGCCATTTCGCCTTCCAGCTTCCCTTGGGCGTGACATAGCCCTTGCGCGCCGTGGAAACCTTCCACCGATACATCACCACGCCGTTCTGCTTCACCACCATCGTCTGGGAGGAGAGGCTGATCTTGGCAACGAGATTGGCGGCGCTCAGCGGCTGAGCGGGAAACTGCATCAAAGCGGCAATCAGCACAGTCAGGAATGCGTGTCGCATGCTTCACTCTCCGCGTGCGAAACCTCGACCGCAAGATCCCGACCTGTCGGGAAGATCATGCAGCAGGCTTCAGGCGCAGCAGCGTCTCTCACGCGTCACCGGGCGCGCGCGCTGCAAACGGTGGAACCAAACGTTCGCAAAGAATAACCGGCTCGTCATGATCCGAGTTTAATACATATGGAAAGCAGAGTCTTAACACAAAGATCGACGTGGCGTGGATACATGGCGAGTGCCCATCAAATCATGGCGATCAGAAGAACAGCCAAAGTCATCGCCGAACAGGCGCCGTAGAATACGGCAATTCCTGCATCGATATCTTCGCTTGCGGCAATAGCACGGCCCGGACCATTGATCATCGGCTCGCTGACCCTGACACCGCCATAGATTCTCGGCCCGGCAAGCTGCAGGTTCAGCGCACCGGCCATTGCAGCCTCCGGCCAGCCGGAATTGGGCGAGCGGTGCAAGCCGTGGTCGCGCAGCGCCACGCCGATCGCATCGACCGCGGCGCGACGGCCACGGCGCAACAGAGCGCCAGCGGCAATCAAAAGGATGGACAGCCTTGCGGCCGGCAGGTTGGCGACGTCGTCTAGCCGGGCGGCGGCCCAGCCGAAGTAGAGGTATTTCGGCGATTTGTGGCCGATCATCGAATCGGCGGTGTTCAGCATCTTGTAGGCGAGCAGGCCGGGAAGGCCGGCAACCGCATACCAGAAGGCGGGAGCGACGACACCGTCGGAAAAGTTCTCGGCAAGGCTCTCGATCGCCGCGCGGCAGACTCCGGGCGCATCGAGCGTCTTCGGATCGCGCCCCACGATCATCGAGACGGCGGCACGCCCACCTTCAAGGCCACCGTACCGCAAGCCTTCGGCAACGCGCCCGACGTGGTCGCCTAGGCTCTTTTGCGCCAGAAACACCGCAACGACGACAGTCTCGAGCAGATAGCCAAGTGGGCCCATCGTGCCGAACAATCTATGCAGGATGCAACCGAAGACCACGCTTGCAAGCAACAGCAGGCCGATCGCTACGACGCCGCGAAGCTTCAAGCCGCCGGCGCCAAGGGTCTCATGCCTGTTCAGCGCGCCATCGAAGACCGCAATCGCCTTGCCGAAGAAGACCACGGGATGCGGCAGACGCGACCAGAGCCAGTCCGGATCGCCGACGACGCGATCGAGCAGCAGCGCCGCCACAAGGATGAGGAGGATCTCGCCTGACACTCAGCACTCCCCAGGGCGCAGGGTGTTCCAGTGGCGCAATGCATCCGCCAGCCGCTGGTCGCCTTCTGCGTCGGGCGCAAGCCCGATCCTGAGCCAGCGGGCATCGTAGTCGAATTTGCGTGTCAGGATCTGTGCCTTGCAGAGATGCTGATGCAAGGCGCTGGCGTCGGCTTGCTCCACCAGCACGAACAGGCCGGTTCCACCAATACGTTTGAGACCTGCGTCATCAAGCACCGCATCGAGGCCGGCGCGGCGCTCGAGAATACCCGCGGCGATCGCTTCAGTGTCGCCGGACATCAATGCCGTGGAGATGACCAGTGCCGGTCCGGACACCGCCCAGGGGCCGAGCCGTTCGCCAAAGGCTTCGAGCACGGCATCGCTTGCCACGACGAAGCCGAGGCGCAGACCGGCCAGACCGAAGAATTTTCCGAAGGAGCGGAAGACGATGAGGTTGTCGTTGGCGGCCACATGGCCGGCGACGCTCAAATCCGGCTGAAGGTCGCCGAACGCCTCATCGACGACAAGCGCGCCGCCGTTCGCCTTCATCGCTGCCGCCATTGCCAGGATGTCTGCCGGATGAAAGGCGCGTCCGGTCGGGTTGTTGGGGTTGACCACCACCGCAAGACCGTGCTCGGGCCCAAGCTCCTCGGCACGCACCACCCGATCGACGGCAAAACCGGCTGCCGTCAGTACGCGCGCATATTCGCCATAGGTGGGGCCGAAAACGGCAACCCGGCGGCCGGCCGGAACGAGGCGCGGCAAAAGCTGGATCACCGATTGCGTACCGGGCACCGGCAAGGGATGAATGCCGCTGGTCCTGTAATAGCCGGCGGCAGCTGCGCGGGCGCTGTCGATCGTCAGATTGTCGGGCAGCCTGTGCCAGGCCTGCAGCGGCACCGGCGGCAGATCGACCGCCCGTGGATTGATGCCGGTCGACAGGTCGAGCCAATCCTCGAAGCGACCACCGAATCGGGCGGCGGCTTCGGTGATGCCACCGCCATGCACGATCGGCGCGCTCATGGCCGATCCATAATGTCGATGAGGTGCATGAAAGAGCCGGCGACATTGTCGCGCTTCAGACCTGCCGGCCCCAGATCGACGCTGGCGGCATCGCTGACGGAAAACAACCGGTCGGCGGTACCTTCAGAGACGATGGTCGCGTAGTGGAATTCGTGCGCCGTCATGGGTCCATCGAAGAACGTGGTGTCGAGAGGCACGACACGGCGGTAGCCGAGGTGCCGCCTGCGCTCGGCAAAACTTGTGACGAGCGGCAGCAGGCCGAGCATCTGGTAGCGCGCGCCATCGGCGGCGACAAGCCCCTCGCCCAGCACCATGTAGCCCCCGCACTCGCCGAAAATCCGCGCGCCCCGCTTGACCGCCGCAGCCATGCCGGATCGAAACGCTGCTGCCGCCTGCAGCCGGCTGGCGTGAAGCTCGGGATAACCACCCGGCAGATAGATCGCATCGGCCGTGGCATCAGGGCTTTCGTCGGCAAGCGGCGAGAAGAAGGAGATTTGCGCCCCGGCACGGCGCCAGCCGAACAGGAGGTGCTCGTAGCTAAAGGCGAATGCCACATCCCGCGCCACCGCGATATGCTGCCCGAACGGCTTGAAGCGGATGACTTCGCTCTGTGCACGTTCGGAAGGCGAGAGGGCGGAGGCAGCGCGGATCGCATCGAGATCGCAGGTCGCCTCGATCCGATCAGCCGCATAATCGATAAATGTCTCAAGCGAGCCATGTTCGCCGGCCTGCACCAGGCCGAGATGCCGCTCGGGCAGTTTCAGGGCGCTGTCCTGCCTGAGCACGCCGAAAACAGGCATGCCCACGCGCGTCAGCGCATCGCGCAGCATCATTTCATGCCGGTCGCTTCCGACCTTGTTGAGGATGACGCCGGCAACCCGGATATCCCCGCGGTAATCGGCATAGCCGCGCACGAGTGCGGCGACCGAATGCGACATGCGGGCGCAATCGACCACGAGGATGACGGCAAGATCGAGGGCGGCAGCCAGATCGGCCGGCGTGCCGCTGCCATCGGCCGCACCGTCGTGCAGGCCCATCATCGCCTCGACAACCAGCGTGCGCCCCTCTGTTGCGGCGTGCGCGGCGTTTGCTGCCAGAAGGTCGGGTCGCATGGCCCATGGGTCGTAGTTGAGGCATGGCTCGCCGCTGGCAAAGGTGTGGAACGCCGGATCGATATAGTCGGGTCCCGCCTTGCCGGGCGCGATTGCCATGCCCCGCCGCCGCATGGCGCGCATCAGGCCGAGTGTCACCGTGGTCTTGCCGGAACCCGAACAGGGCGCGGCGATCAGCAATCCGCTCATGCAGGATCCCTGAGCTCGCGGCTTGCGAAGGGATCGGCCACAAGCTGGCGACCGCCAAGTGCCCCGATCCAGTCGAGCGATGCCCTGAGCCGCACGACCTCGCCGACGACGACGATTGCCGGCGGTTGCAGACCCGAAGCGGTGACATCGGCCTCGGCGCGCGCCAACGTTGTTTCAAGCACCGCCTGTTCCGGCGTGGCCGCGTTGCAGACGAAGGCAACCGGCTCCTCAGGCGATCGTCCGCCGGCGATGAGATTGGCGGCAATCGTGCCGATATGCTTCATCGCCATATACATGACGATCACAGGCGAGCCCGAAGCTATGCCCTGCCAGTTGATCCTGTCCGGCACCAGACCGGAGGAATCGTGACCTGTCAGAAAGGTGACGGCGTGGTTGACCTCGCGGTGGGTGACGGGAATGCCGGCATAGGCAAGCCCGCCGATCCCCGCGGTAATGCCCGGCACGATGCGGAACGGAATGCGGTTTTCGACCAGCGTCAAAGCCTCCTCGCCGCCCCGCCCGAAGACGAAGGGATCGCCGCCCTTCAGCCGCAGGACGCGCTGACCGGCACGCGCCAACTCGACAAGCCGCAATGAAATATCGCGCTGTTTCGGCGACGGCTTGCCGCCGCGCTTGCCGGCAAATTCGAGCACGGCGCCCGGTCGGGCAAGCTTCAGGCAGTCCTCGTTGACCAGCGCATCGTGCACGATGACATCGGCTTGCCCGAGCGCATTGGCGGCGTGAAGCGTCAAGAGGCCGGGGTCGCCGGGACCGGCACCGACGAGCCAGACGTGACCGGCCTCAAGTTCAGGCAGACCGGCAAAGATCGTTTCGCTCATACCGCAACTCCTGCCATTCGCCTGCACGCCGCCGTTGACTTGCCTTGGCAAGGAGCGGATTCAGATCCGCAAGAAATCCGCATAGAGATTTGAAATGGTTCGCACATTCTTTGCGAAATGTGGCTCGTCAAATAGCTCATGGTGCCGCCACCACAGGTGTCGCAGCGCTCACTGGCAGGCGCTCAACAGGTCCGGCGATTGCTGCGGTCGCATGCGATGCGGTGAGCTTGCCCACGAGCAGCACACTTGCCGGGCCGGCGCCGACCAGCGCCGCGCCTTCGGCAACGCCGTGGCAACCGGTGTGGGCAAAGACGATCGCCGAAGGGTTTTGCAGCCTGGGTGCTGCGGCCTCCAGCGTGGCCGCATCGAAAAAACGCGCCTCTACGGCAAAGTGCTCGGCGGTGGCATGGATGGCGGGCTCACCGCGTCTGACGTCAAGCGAGGCGACGAAGCCGATATCGGCTTTCGCGCCACCCACCTTCGCCAACGCCTTTTCGGCAAGGGCAATCACTTCATCGGCCGGCGTGCCACGCTCGCAGCCAAGCCCAAGGACGAGTGGCCCTGGCAGCGGCGGCGTTATGCTGGATGATATCATGCTCGACCTCGGCCCCTTCGCGGCAATCAACACGAAGCGCCGCCCGGCTCAAGTCCGGGTCGGTCTGGACAGCACCGGTTCAAGCCCCCTGCCTGGGTCAGCCGCACCGGACGCTCTTTCAGTCCGCCTGAAGCGGACGCCGTCGCACATCCGTCATTTTTACCGGAGGCAATCGCACGGGTCAAACCGGATTGCGCCATCACCATGTCGCGTTTGGGGGAATTCACCACCCGACCGGGGCGCGCGCAAAGCGCCAGAACCGGCAATCGACCGGAGGCGGCAGACGCCCGCCCCGGCACCCGGAACATCTGGATAAGACGCTGATTTCTTGCGTGAATCCACACGTCGAAACGCGCGTGAGAGATGCGGCATGACAGAAGGCTTTGCATTTCGCCGCGGGCTCTGACACAAGGCCAGAAAGGCCTGCATACTCCTCCCTTCTCCGAGTCCCTCCCGTGCAAGATCTCGCTTTCCACCTGCTCGTGTTCCTGTTCGTTGCGGCCTTCATTGCCGGCTTCATCGATTCGATCGCCGGTGGTGGTGGCATGATCACCATTCCCGCCATGCTGATTGCGGGCATCCCGCCGCTCCAGACGCTCGGCACCAACAAGCTGCAGGGGCTGTTCGGCTCCGGCTCGGCCACCCTTTCCTATGCCCGGCGCGGTCAGGTGAACCTGAAAGAGCAATTGCCGATGGCGCTGATGTCGGCGGCGGGCTCCGTGTTGGGCGCGCTGCTCGCGACCATCGTTCCCGGTGACGTTCTGAAGGCGGTCCTGCCCTTCCTGCTGATTGCCATCGCGCTCTATTTCGGCCTCAAGCCGAACATGGGCGACGTCGACCAGCATCGCCGCATCACGCCCTTCCTGTTCACGCTGACGCTCGTGCCGCTGATCGGTTTTTACGATGGCGTTTTCGGCCCCGGCACCGGCTCGTTCTTCATGCTCGGCTTCGTCACGCTTGCCGGCTTCGGCGTCCTCAAGGCGACGGCGCACACGAAATTCCTGAACTTTGGCTCGAATGTCGGCGCCTTCGCCGTCTTCCTGTTCTTCGGCGCGATCCTCTGGAAAGTCGGCCTGATGATGGGCGTCGGCCAGTTTCTCGGCGCCCAGGTCGGCTCGCGATACGCCATGGCCAAGGGCGCCAAGATCATCAAGCCGCTGCTCGTCATCGTCTCGATCGCGCTCGCCATCCGGTTGCTTGCGGACCCGGCGCATCCACTGCGGATCTGGGTGGGGCTCTGAGCTGCAGTGACCTTGGCGCGGCTTATCGAACCGCGGCTTGGCCTGCAGCTTTGACCGGGCGCGGACCACCTGCCTACCATCCCCAGTGGGGAGCCTGTTTCGCACTGGCCGTTGAAGAGACCACTTTTCCTGCTGTCACCAGCGGTGGCCCCGAGTAGACCGACGTCGGTGTGGGTCAGACACTCGCGGTTCGGGTTGTAGACCGATGACGAGATCTGATCAGCCTGCCAATCCAGATCATCGTCATGCAATGTTCGAGCGTTAATGGCGAAGTCGAACTCTACGCGAGCCCCTGGCTGTCGAGACGGGTCTCAACAAGCTGATAACGACAAGTACGAGACGAGGGGATGCAGGATGATCGCCTTGACTGAAGATCAGGTGCAGACTGCAGGCCAGTCCGCAAAGCCCGCCAGCCGCCCCTTTTCCGCCTTCGAGCGCATGGTCGCCTGGCGCTATCTGCGCTCGCGGCGCAAGGAGGCCTTCATTTCGGTGATCGCCGGCTTCTCCTTCATCGGCATCATGCTCGGCGTTGCGACGCTGATCATCGTCATGGCGGTGATGAACGGTTTTCGCACCGAGCTGATCTCGCGCATTCTCAGCATCAACGGTCATGTGATCGTGCAGCCGATCGACGGCCCGCTCAACAACTACGCCGACCTCGCCACCCGCTTTTCCGGCGTGAAGGGCGTAACGATGGCGATCCCGCTAATCGAGGGTCAGGTTCTGGCCCAGGGCGTCGGCGACAGCTCGACCGGCGCGCTCGTGCGCGGCATCCGCTCCGACGATCTCGGCAAGATGAAATCGGTCTCCGAACATATCAAATCAGGCGATCTCGTCGGCTTTGCAGCCGACACCGGCGTGGCGATCGGCTCGCGCATGGCCCACCAGCTCGGGATCCAGGTGGGCGGCACTATCACACTGACATCGTCCAATGGCGGCGGGACGCTGCCGCTCGTAAAAGCCTATACCGTTTCGGCGATCTACGAGATCGGGATGTGGGAATATGATTCGACGATCGTCTTTATGCCGCTCGAAGAGGCCCAGCTGTTCTTCAATGCCAAAGGACTTGCGCAGTCCATCGAGATCTTCGTCGAGTACCCGGATCTTGTCCATGAACTGCGCCAGCCGATCGAGGACGCCGCCGGACGGCAGATCTTCATCACCGACTGGCGCGATCGCAACCAGACTTTCTTCTCGACGATCGAGGTCCAGCGCAACGTGATGTTCATGATCCTGACGCTGATCGTGCTGGTCGCGGCCTTGAACATCATTTCGGGCCTGATCATGCTGGTGAAGGACAAGGGCAGCGACATCGCCATCCTTCGCACAATGGGCGCGACCGCCGGGTCCGTCATGCGCATCTTCTTCATGACCGGAGCTGCGATCGGTACGGCGGGAACTGTTGCCGGCGTTCTGCTCGGGGTCGTCGTCTGCCTCAACATCGAATCCATTCGCCAGTTCTTCTCCTGGATTTCGGGCACGACGCTGTTCAGCCCAGAACTCTACTTCCTCAACCAGCTGCCCGCAGACATGAACGCCGACGAGACGATCCTTGTCGTCGTCATGGCCCTCAGCCTCTCGTTCCTCGCCACGATCTTCCCGGCCTGGCGCGCCTCGCGCCTCGATCCGGTGCAGGCGCTGAGATACGAATGACATTACGCCGCGGGGACGGATTTCCGGCCTCCAACCCTTGCGTGCGAGGTCGCCCGGCAGGCAACAGCGGCGATTTGAACCTTCCGCCCTGTATGGCAACATCTTGCGACCGGGCGGGCGGCGCCGGCCTCCTCGCCAAGCCGGCGTAGGTGTCAACTCTCGTCGGACCCGCGCCGGCGAAAATCCAGCAGCGAAATCCGGTAACCAAGACGAAAGTGGATCGAGCCAACCTCTTGAACCTCTAGCGGCTAGAGATTGCAACCTGCGAGAAATGCATCGCGCAGAGCGGGCGGTGACCATTAGGGATTGCCCGCCCGCAAGCGCCGTCCTTCCATTTCGCTCGCCCTGAGGTTCCGATGTTCAACACCCTGCCCGCCATCCTGATGCTCGTTGTCAGCCTGCTCACGCTGGCGCTCGCGATCCTGCGGCGCTTTCAATCCGGACGCTCGCCCGTTGTGCTGACCTATGGCGACGATGCGGAGGGATTTGCGGGCCGGCTCTTCCGGGTGATCGTCGCGGCGCTGGTGGTTCATCTGCTGGCAATCGCCGCGTTTCCTGAAGCGGTGAGCGCCTCTATCGGCGAAATACCGGTGCTCGACACACCGGTGTTTCACGCCGTCGGCATTGTCCTCATGGCGCTTGGCGGTGGGCTGACGATGCTGTCGCAATGGGCGATGCGACACTCGTGGAAGATTGGCATTCCCGAAAAACAGGACGCCCCGCTCGTCACGTCAGGCCTCTACGCCTTCTCGCGCAACCCGATCTATGTCGGCATGGTCGCCGCACTGATCGGCACCGTGCTGGCGGTTCCCAATGTCGTCTCGGTGGCGCTTGCGCTGTCCGCCTGGATTTCGATCTCCTACCAGATCCTCATGGAGGAAGCTCATCTCGCCCGCGCCTTTGGGGAGGCGTATGGCGCCTATTGCAAGAGCGTCCGCAGGTGGGTCTGAAATCACACGGGCTGGCCCCGCGGTCGGCCTCAGAACACCGCCAGGAGCAAGGCCCCGACCGCAATGAACACCACGCCGAGCCAATTCACCAGGTTGAGCTTCTCGCCGAGGAACAAGACGCCGAAGATCGCGACCATGACGATCGAGAGCTTGTCGATCGGCGCCACCCGCGCCGCGTCGCCAAGCTTCAGGGCGCGAAAATAGGCGAGCCACGAGGCGCCGGTGGCAAGGCCGGACAGCGCCAGGAACAGCCAGGTGCGACCCGGGATCTCCGAGGGCTTCTGCCACTGCCCCGTTGCCGCAACGATGCCGGCGAGTACGAAAAGGATCACGACCGTTCTGATGAGCGTGGCGAAGTCGGAGTTGATCTGCGCAACCCCGACCTTGGCAAAGACGGCTGTCAGGGCCGCAAAGGCGGCCGACAGCAGCGCCCAGAACTGCCAGCTCTGGCTCATCAGAACTCGACGCCCTTCTGGGCCTTGATGCCGGAGCGGAACGGATGCTTGATCAGTTCCATCTCGGTCACCAGGTCGGCCGCCTCGATCAGGTCTTCCTTGGCGTTGCGGCCGGTCAGGACCACATGGGTCATGTGCGGCTTTTCTTCCTTCAGGAAGCGCACGACCTCGGCCACGTCGATATAATCGTAGCGCAGCGCGATGTTGATCTCGTCGAGCAGCACCATCGAGTTGCGCTCGTCGCGGATCAGTTCCTTGGCCTTCTCCCAAGCCTTTTCCGCCATCGCCACGTCGCGGGCGCGGTCCTGGGTTTCCCAGGTAAAGCCTTCGCCGAGCGTGTAGAACTGGCAGACGTCGCCAAAATGCTTCTCGATCAGGTCGCGCTCGCCGGTTTCCCAGGCGCCCTTGATGAACTGCACGACGGCGCAGGGCATGCCATGGGCGATGTGGCGAAAGATCATGCCGAAACCGGCCGTCGACTTGCCCTTGCCCTTGCCGGTGTTGACGATGATGAGACCCTTCTCGTCGGTCTTCGTCGCCATGATCTTTTCGCGGGCGGTCTTCTTCTTCGCCATCTTCATCGCATGGCGCGCATCGTCCTTCTCGGCGATGCCCTCACCCGTGCTCACCACATCTTCGCTCATGACGTTCTCCTGATCCTATGATTCCATCGTCGGATCCGGGCGTAGGGTCGCCCGAGATCTCATTCTTTGCACTTGCGCAACTCCGAACGGAAAGCCGTTTCACGGCCTGCTACGCGTTGCTCATTCGTTACCGGCCCGCAGCCGCACGGCAGCCGTCGTCCGGCCGCTCAGTTCAAACCGCGCCGAGTTCGAGCGCGGCGTCCAAAGATTGCGGTCTATCGCCTCCAGCAGCCGCTCGGAAAGCTCGGCCAATGCCGCCGGGTTCTTATCGCTCAGGAAGCTCGCCACCCGCTCATCGACGATGAAGGCCTGGTAGGCCGCCTCGAAATGGTGGTCTCGCACCGCACCCGTGGTCGCGGCAAAGGCGAACATGTAGTCGACCGTCGCGGCAATCTCGAAGGCGCCCTTGTAGCCGTGACGCATGACGCCATCGATCCACTTGGGATTGACGACGCGGGCCCGCACGACACGGCCGATCTCTTCTTCCAGCGAACGGATCACAGGCTTTTCCGGCCGGGAATGGTCGTTGTGATAGATCGCGGGTCTCGCCCCGCTCACGTGCTCTGCGGCAAGGCTCATGCCGCCTTCGAACTGGTAGTAGTCGTCGCTGTCGAGCAGATCATGCTCGCGATTATCCTGGTTCTGGACGACAGCCTCGATCGTGCGTAGCCGCTCCTCGAACAGGTCCCGCTCTGCCTTGCCTTCCTCGCCGGCGCCATAGGCATAGGCGCCCCAGGTGAGATAGGCGTCGGCGAGATCGGCTTTTCTGTCCCAGCCCTTCTCGTCGATCAGCGCCTGCAGGCCGGCGCCATAGGCTCCGGGCTTGGCACCGAAGACGCGGTAGGAGGCGCGGCGCGCGGCCTCCGCGGGCTCGACGCCTGAAGCCTCCAGCCGCAGCGTCTCGGCGCGCATGCGCGCGGCGATCATGTTGTCGGCATCGTCTTCCTCGAGCGCGCCGACGGCGCGGATCGCCTTGTCGAACAAGGCGATCTGTTCCGGGAAGGCATCGCGGAAGAAGCCTGATATCCGCAGCGTTACGTCGACGCGCGGCCGCCCGAGGACCGCGAGCGGCACGATTTCGTAGCCCATCACCCGGCGCGATATCATGTCCCAGGTGGGCTTGGTGCCGATGAGCGCCAGAGCCTGGGCGATGTCGTCGCCGCCGGTGCGCATGTTTGCCGTGCCCCAGGCCGTGAGCCCGAAGGAGGACGGCCATTCGCCATGATCCTGCAGATAGCGACGGATCAGCAACTCGGCGGACTTCTTGCCGAGTTCGTAAGCCGCCGGCGTCGGCACGGAGCGGCTGTCGACGGAGTAGAAGTTGCGGCCGGTCGGCAGCACATCGGGCCGTCCTCGGGTCGGCGCGCCGGAGGGGCCTGGCGCCACGAAACGGCCATCGAGGCCGGTGAGGAAACCGGCCATTTCGGCAGCGCCGGAGTTGACGATCGACGGTTTCAGCCGCGCCTCGATCTCCCCGAGAACGGCTCGGGTGGCAGACCAGTCTTCGGGTACATGCGTCTCGCCGGAAACGAACGCCGCCGCCAGCAATTCGATGCGCTCCACCGTATCGCCGGCCGTGCGCCACGGTGCGTCGGAAATTTCGGCCAGCACCTCCGGCCGCAAACCGGCCCAGGCATCGGACATCACGCAATCGAGTGGATCGAAGCCGAGACCTGCGTCGGCCGCGATCGCCCGCTGCAGGCTCTGGTCGGAGCCTTCGCCAAGGCCGCGCGGCACGCGCGCCAGCGCCACGGTCAAATCGGTCAAAAGCCGCCCCTCCGGCGCCACGCCGAAGATGTGCAGGCCGTCGCGGATCTGCATCTCCTTGAGATCGCAGAGATAGGCGTCGAGCTTTTCCAGCGCCTTGTCGTCGCTGTCGCCCTTGTCGATGCCGGCGTCGTGGTCGAGGCCGATATCGCGCACGAGGTCGAGGATCTGGCGGCTCAAGAGCCTCAGCCGTCGCGGATCGCCGCCGGCGGCGTCGTAATATTCGTCGACAAGCGCCTCGAGGTCCTTGAGCGGCCCGTAGGATTCCGCCCGGGTCAGCGGCGGCGTCAGGTGGTCGATGATCACGGCGCTGGTGCGGCGCTTGGCCTGCGTGCCCTCGCCGGGGTCGTTGACGATGAAGGGATAGACATGCGGCAGCGGCCCGAAGATCGCCTCGGGATAGCAGGTCTCCGACAGCGCCAGCGCCTTGCCCGGCAGCCATTCGAGATTGCCGTGCTTGCCCATGTGCACGATCGCCTGCGCCCCGAACTGGTTGCGCAGGAAGGCATAGAAAGCGAGATAGCCGTGCGGAGGCACGAGGTCCGGCGAGTGGTAGCTTTCCTTCGGATCAATGTTGTAGCCGCGCGCCGGCTGGATGCCGACGACGACCTCGCCGAAGCGGGCGAGCGGCAGCGCAAAGGCACCATCGAGGAAGAACGGATCGGTTTCCGGCGCGCCCCAGCGGCCGCTCACCTCATCCTGAATCTGTTTCGGAAGCGAATCGAAGAACGCTTTGTAATCCCTTAGCGAAATGACTTCGCGGATCTCACGGTCGCGGCTGGCCGCATTGGTCGGTCCGGCCATGAGATAGCGGATCAGCGCGTCGCCATCTTCGGGCAATTCGGCGACGGGATACCCTTCGCTCGCCATAGCGCGCAGCACTTCGACCGTGCCGGCCGGCGTATCGAGCCCGACGCCATTGCCGAGCCTGCCGTCACGATTGGGGTAATTGGCCATGATGATGGCGATCCGGCGTTCAGCCGGCCTGGCGCGGCGCAGCTTTGCCCAATTCACCGCCAGTCTTGCGGCAAACCGCACCCGGTCGGCAAGCGGCTCATGCCCGACGATATTGGCCTCCACCTTGGGATCGTAGATCGAGGCGGCCTTGAAGGAGACGGCACGTGCCAGGATGCGGCCATCGACCTCCGGCAGGGCGACATTCATGGCGAGATCGCGCGCCATCAACCCTTGCGGCGAGGCCTGCCATTGCGCCCGCGACGACCCGGAGAAGATCACCTGCAGCACCGGCGCACCGGTTGATTCCAGCACCGTCGGCTGCCGGTCGGCGCCGGGAGACGAAACGGCGAAACCGGTGGCGTTCATCACCACGTCGGGCGCGGCCTCGGCAAAGATCGATTGCAGCGTGCCGACGGAAACGGCATCTTTCAGACTGGAGACGAAGAGAGGCAGCACGCGCATGCCCTCGGCGGCAAGCGCCTCGATCAGCGCCTCTACCGGGCGGGTCTCACCGCTCTGCACCAGGGCGCGATAGAAGCAAATCCCGACTGTCGGGGGTTCGAATCCCTCCCCCGTGACCATCCGTTGCTGAACGCGGGACTGCCATTCGCTGACGCCGATGACGCCGGCGCCCGGCCACCAGATGCCGGCCTTCAACAAAGGCTTTGCCGGCTGCGGCTTCTCGACACCCGAGATCAACGCCTCGGCATAATCGAGGAATAGTCCGGCATTGTCGGCGCCGCCCTCGGTGAAATAGGCCCAGAGGCGCTGCCGGTCGTCGGCTTCCACCGTCGAGAACGTCTCAAGGCCCGGATCCGGTTTGTCATCGCCGGGCAGCACCGCGATCTGGAAGCGGTGCGTGACGGCGGCGGCATGCAACGCTTCCAGCACATAGCGGAAATAGCTGGCGCCACCGAGCGGCCGGACCACGATGAGCTTGGCATGCCGCGCCGTGCGCTCGACGTAAGTGTCGACCGACATCGGGTGCATAAGGTTCATCAGGCTGGCGATACGCAGGCTCGTCCCGCCCTCGCGCCGACCATGGGCCGCCGCGATCGAGGACAGCTCGGTGTCGGCGGCCGACAGGAAAAGCATGTCGGCCGGCGTTTGCCCCAGATCGATCGCTTCGTTGCCGTCGGCGATCGTTCCCTTCTGGGCGAGAAGCAGATGCATTGTTCTATCCGTTCAAGCTGTTCCAGGAAGGTTCGAAACGGACTTTCTGGAACGGCGTTGCTTCAAGGCTTCAGACGAGCGCGGTGATGGCGGCGCGCACCGCGGCTTCGTCCATATCGTGCAGGCCGATGACGACGAGGCGCGTTCCGCGCTTTTCGCCGGCCGCCCACGCGCGATCGTAATACTGGTCGATGCGAGCGCCGACGGCCTGGATGAGCAGGCGCATCGGCTTGCCGGGTATGTCGGCAAAGCCCTTGAGGCGCAGCACGTCGTGCTCTGCGATCACGCCCTTGAGGCTGTCGATGAAGGCCGAGGGATCGGCGATCGCGCCGAGCTCGACGACGAAGCTGTCGAACTCGTCGTGAGAGTGCTCCTCGCCGGCCTCGTGCTCCATCTCGTGGTGCGACTTGCGGTTGGCGATATCGCTTTCCGTGCCGACGCCGAGGCCGAGCAGGATGGCGGCGGCCACTTCGCCGTTCTTGGCTTCTATCATCGTCGGCTTGCGGCTGGTGCGCGAAGCGACCTCTTCGCGCACGGCCTTCAGGCCCGACGCGTCGATCAGGTCGGTCTTGTTGAGAACGATCAGGTCGGCGGCGGTCAACTGGTCCTCGAACAGTTCCTCGATCGGGCTTTCGTGGTCGAGATTGTCGTCCTCGACGCGCAACGCATCGACCTTGTCATGGTCGTCGGCAAAGCGGCCGGCGGCGACGGCAGCACTGTCGACCACGGTGACGACGCCATCGACGGTCACTTCACTGCGGATATCCGGCCAGTTGAAGGCGGCGATCAGGGGCTGCGGCAGCGCGAGGCCCGATGTCTCGATGATGATATGGTCGGGACGGTTTTCGCGCTCGAGCAGCTTGGTCATGGTCGGGATGAAGTCATCGGCAACCGTGCAGCAGATGCAGCCGTTGGTAAGCTCGATGATATCGTCTTCGGTGCAGGCTTCGGCACCGCAACCCTTCAAGACGTCGCCGTCGACGCCGAGATCGCCGAACTCGTTGATGATCAGCGCGATGCGCTTGCCGTCGGCGTTCTGCAACAGGTTACGGATCATCGTCGTCTTGCCGGCGCCGAGGAAGCCGGTGATGACGGTCGCCGGGATCTTGCCCTGGTTGGCTCTCGCAGTGGTCATGGATCAACCCTTCATTTTCAGCGGCAATCCGGCCGCGACAAAGTAAACTTCCGCGGATTTCTCCGCAACGATCTGGTGAAGCCGGCCGGCATGGTCGCGGAAGTCGCGGGCCATGCGGTTCTCGGGCACGATGCCGAGGCCGACTTCGTTGGAAACAAGGATGAGGCGCGCCCGCGCCTCTGGCAGGAAGGCGGCAAGGGCAGCGAATTCCGCCGCCATGTCGCGACCTTCCATCATCAGGTTGGTCACCCACAGTGTCAGGCAGTCGACGAGGACCACGCGCTGTTCGTCGTCGATGCGCGAAAGCAGCGAAACGAGATCGAGCGGCTCCTCATGCGTCGTCCAGCCTTCGCCGCGCCGCGCCCGGTGATGGTCGATGCGCTCGCGCATCTCTTCGTCCCAGGCCCGCCCGGTGGCGACATAGTGCATGCCGAGACCCGAGGCTTCGACGAGCCTCTCGGAAAAGCTGGATTTGCCCGAACGGGCACCGCCGAGGACCAGAACCGGCCCGGCATGGGGAATGCTCATCTGCCTTGCCGCCTCACCACGCCGCAACGGGCGCGTTTGAACGGCAACGGCATTTCACCGCGCCCAAGGCGCGTTCGGGAAACGATCGATAAGCCAAGACAACCTCCGTGATGGCGTGGGAAGCGGGCTTCCCTTCGGGCGGAATGCCCCTGTCGGACGGCAGGTCTCCTGGCTCACGGCGTCACGAGCCCATGGCAGCGTCCCCACGCAATCACGCGAAAACCGATGCCTGGGCCCGAACGGCCCGCCTCACCTTCCCGGCGTTTTCAAGTCTCGTGAAAGGCGGACGATTCGTAGAAGAAGAGGCGTCCAACCCGGCTGATCACGAAGCCACGCCAGTGGCTTTTCCGGCTGAAGTCCAAACCGCCCGCGATTGCCCCATGCAATCGAAAGCAGGCAGGCCTAAAGCCCGATGGCGAACCCTGACCGTTCTACAGTCGCGGGGTCGGCTGCGATAAGGATGCCCGATTTGGGTCCATCCGTCACATTCCCAATTATTCCCCCGCATCGCCATGATCCGGGGAAACCATCCAACGTCAGATGATTAGGAAGCGTGCGGTGCAAAGTCAATCGACGCGTGCGACACCTCCCCGGCCGAATTGCGTCGCGCGACGATTTGCCGGGCATGGCGCACCGCATGCCGCCAGTCGTCGTCACAGGGCAGAAGCGACGCACCAAAACAGCGAACTTCATTTTAGCGATTCGAGATATTGCGATAAAGTAGCCAAAAAGGGCTTCGTTGATCCGGTAGGCACATGGAACGCAGGCTCGCCGCTGTGATGATTGCCGACGTTTCCGGCTATGGACTGCTCACCCAAGCCGACGAGGAGGGTACCTGCGCCCGCTTTCAGGCCGATCTGCACGACCTGTTCGAACAAAGGATCGCCGCGCATCGCGGACGGTTGATCAAGACCATGGGCGATGGGCTGCTCGTCGAGTTCCAGAGTGTCGTCGAGGCGGTCCGCTGTGCGGTGGAGGTTCAGCGCGCGAAATCCGAAAGCAACGGGTCCGATGAGGGGCGACTGGAATTCCGCATCGGCATCAATCTTGGCGATGTCATCGTTGAAGGCGACGACATTCAAGGCGATGGCGTGATCATTGCCGAGCGACTGCAGAGCCTCGCCGAACCGGGTGGGATCGTCATCTCCGGCACCGCCTACGACCAGGTCGAGAAGCACCTCGATGTCCGTTTCGTCTTTCTGGGCGAACAACGCCTGAAGCATATCGAAAAGCCGGTGCGCACTTATCGACTGGCGCTGAACGAAACCCGCGCCGGCAGCGCAAAGGCCGCAGCGCGCCGCACGAAGCGTTGGGCGGCACTTGTTGCATCTGCTGTTGTGCTCGGCGCGGCTAGCGGCGTCGTCTGGTGGCAGCCCTGGCAGCCGCCTGTGGAAACGGCCGAAATCCGACCATCGAACCTGATCGCGCCGGACAAACCGTCGATAGCGGTCCTTCCGTTTGCCAACGTGAGCGACGATCCCACGCAGGAGTATTTCGCCGATGGCATGACCGACGGCCTCGTCACGGAGCTCGCCCAGGTCTCCGGCTTGTTCGTTATCGCGCGCAACTCGACCTTCACATACAAGAACAAGGCAGTGACACCCAGACAGGTGTCCAAGGAACTCGGCGTCAGATACGTGCTGGAAGGCAGCGTGCAGCGTGCCGGAGAGCAGTTGCGGATCAATGCCCATCTCGTCGATTCGCTCACTGGCGGCCACGTTTGGGCCGGAAAGTTCGACGGTTCACTTTCCGATGTCTTTGCGCTGCAGGACGAAGTGATGCGCGGCATCGCCGATGCGCTTGCGCTTCGGCTGAACCCTGACGAGCAGATGGCCTTGGGGCGCAAGGAAACCATTGTCCCGGCGGCCTTCGATGCGTTTCTGCGCGGCTGGGAGCATCACCGACGCACGACCCCGGAAGATTTTGCAAAGGCAGTGCCTTTTTTCGAGCAGGCGATTGCGCTCGATCCTGCCTACGGGCGCGCCTACGCCGCCGCGGCCATGGTCTACGCACGCATCTGCATGTGGCGCTGGCATTACCAGCTGGGCATCTCGCGGACCGAAGCGAGAGCCAAGGCGACGCAATATCTGCGCACCGCGCAGAAACACAAAACAGCGCTCGCCTATCAGGCCGCCGCGCTCCTGTCCGAAGCGGACTGGCAGCATGCCGACGCACTCGCCGAACTCAAGGAAGCGATCGCGCTTGAACCGGGCGATAGCTGGAGCTACGCGCTGACGGCCTTCGTCCTCACCTCCGTTGGCCGCCCGGCGGAGGCCCTGCCCTATATCCGCACGGCCATGCGCCTTGATCCGCATTCTCCGTCCTTCTTCATCTACGTCCTTGGCCTGACGCAGTTCGGCCTGGAGGATTTCGAGGCGGCAGCGGCAGCAGCAAGGCACAGCATCGAACTCAATCCTCAGGATGACGGCTCTTTCCTTCTTCTTGCCTCCACTTCCGGGCACCTCGGTCGCCGCGTCGAAGCGGAGGCAGCCATCACCCGTTTCAACGCGCTCCGCCTCGCACGCGGCGGCACTGCGGCCAGCATCGCGACCAGCCCTCCCCTGGACCTGGCAAGGCAGGAGGACTGCGAGCGCTTCTACCGGGGACTGCGGCTGGCGGGCCTACCCGAGACCTTGATGAACGACCACTTCATCGCCGCCAACAAACTGCAGGCCGACGAAGCCCGTTCGCTCCTCCTGGGGCATCGGCTGCATGGACGCATGCTGGACTCGGGCGAGGAACACGAGGCTGTGATTTCAACCGGGGGCACGGCCACTCTGACAGGAGACTGGGCCTCCATCGGCGCTGGTCGCATGGCGGACGTCGAGGTGAGATTCGACAGCGACGAGGTCTACTTCCTGTGGCTCAAGACAACGAACCTGTGCGGGATGGTGCTGCGAAATCCCGGAGGACTTCGCAGCAAGGAAAACGAGTTCCTATGGTATCACGGAGACAGAGCCTTCACGTTCTCGCAGGTCCCTTAGCGGCTTGATGTCGACATATGCGTCCTTTGTGGAACTCCGACGCATTTGCCGGCGTGCAAAACCTTCAGGATGCGCGCTGGCATCACCGGCTGAGCGGAAGCCCGATCCATCGCAGGCGCACGCGCATGATGATCGTTCGACCGCAACAACCCCGAAACGTCGCCGCAGCCACGTGCTGAGAAAATCGACCCAGACCGGACCCGACGCGCCGGCACAGTGTAGCTGGCGAGACGCGCGATCAAGCGGGAACGTATGTCAACCTGATGACGTCCTCGCCGACGTGGTCGGTGGAAACGAGGCGGAGTGGTGGCCGCGGGCCGGCGAAGAATGGCTTGCCGCGACCAAGCACGACGGGGTGGAAGTAGAGCCGATACTCGTCGATAAGACCAAGCTCGGTCAGGGTCCTTGCCAGGTCTGGGCCGGAAACGGCAATCTCGCCAACGAGCCGAGCCTTCAGGCCACCGACCACCGCTTCGATGTCATCTCCGACAAGTGTTGCGTTGGGGCCGACCGACGTCAACGAGCGCGACACGATCCACTTCGGCTGGCGCCGCCACGCGGCCGCGAACGCCTGTTGCTCCGCACTCCACTCAGGACGGTCTTCGTCCCAGTAACGCATGATCTCGTACATGCGTCGACCGTACACACTGCCGGTCAGGTCGCGCACGTGCTCTATCCAGTGACGAAAGAGCGTGGGGTCAGGCGCAAACTCCTGGTGGTCGACGTAGCCATCCAGGGACTGGTTCATTCCAAACACAAGCTTCGCCATGCTGCACAACCTCCGGCAGGGTCCTCAGAATAGCGTGACGCGACACGACACAAAAGTGAGGTTGGGCATAAACTGCACGCCGCCCTACCGGAGCGACGAGCAAGCAAACAACCGCTACCGCCCCAGAACCCCATCGAGCCAACGCCTGTCGAGCACGGCTTCAAGCTCACCCGCGACATCGTCGAGCGCCGCATCCACCGACTGGCGGTAGTTCGTCACTCCACCTTGGATACCGAAACTCTTCAGAAGAGCGGCGCGATAGGCGTCACTTGCGAACAGTCCATGCAGGTAGGTGCCCATCACCCGGCCGTCGGCAGACAGCGCACCATCCGGGCGGTTGTCGATGCGGACCGCAGGGCGGTCGCAGTCTGCCCCTGTCGTGCGGCCGAGATGGATCTCGTAGCCTTCCAGCGCAACGTCGTGTTCCAGCGACCAGGCGCGGCTGTTGCGAAGCGTCTTTTCCGGCGCCATCTCGGTTTCGACGTCGAGCAGCCCGAGCCCGGCGATCTCGCGTTCGCTGCCCTCGATGCCAAGCGGATCGGTGACGCGCGCACCGAGCATCTGGTAGCCACCGCAGATGCCGATGACGCGGCCGCCGCGTCGCACGTGGTGCTTGAGATCCTGGTCCCACCCCTGTGCCCTGAAATCCTTGAGGTCGCCAATCGTCGATTTCGAGCCGGGAATAACGACCAGCCCGGCATCGATTGGAATCGGGCTTCCCGGCTTGACGAAGACAAGATCGACATCCGGCTCGGCCGCGAGCGGATCGAGATCGTCGAAATTGGCGATGCGCGACAGAACCGGCACGGCGATCTTGAGCGCCCGCCCCCCGCCGCGCGCCAGCTTTTCAAGGACGACTGAATCCTCTGCCGGCAACCGCCCGGCAGCCTTCAGCCATGGCACGACACCAAAGCAGGGCCAGCCGGTGTAGCGACCGACCGCGGCAATGCCATCGTCGAACAGCGTGACGTCGCCGCGGAACTTGTTGATCATATAGCCGGTGACCATGCGCCGGTCCTCTTCGGGCAGGATTGCGTGGGTGCCGACCAGCGAGGCGATGACGCCGCCACGGTCGATATCCCCGACCAGCACGACGGGCACATCGGCGCGCGTCGCAAATCCCATATTGGCGATGTCGCCGGCCCTCAGGTTGATCTCGGCAGGCGATCCCGCCCCCTCGACCACGACGAGATCGGCGCCGGCTGAAATCTGCTCGAAGCTTTCCATCACCGCGCCAAGCAACTTCGGCTTCAGCGCCTGATACTCCCGGCCCTTCGCCTGCCCCGCGACCTTGCCCTGCACGACGATCTGGCTGCCGACATCCGACTGCGGCTTCAACAGAACCGGGTTCATGTGCACCGAGGACGGCACGCGGGCGGCCAGCGCCTGCAGCCATTGCGCCCGGCCGATTTCGCCGCCGTCATCGGACACGGCGGCGTTGTTCGACATATTCTGCGGCTTGAACGGCCTGACCTTCAACCCGCGATTGGAGGCGAGCCGGCAGAGGCCTGCCACCAATACCGATTTTCCGACATCCGAGCCGGTTCCCTGCAGCATGATCTTGCGTGTCATGGCGCCACCGGTAACACCGATTTGACCATCGGCAAAGCCCTGCTTTGACACGATTTCGCCGCAATTGCGGCGCGTCGATAACGGTCTGTTTCGGTCGCTTATCAAGCTTGTCGAGTTTCTCTCCGAAACTAGCGTAAATGCGACATCTTGTGACGAGTTTGGTATTCAATTTCGCGGGGCGCGAGCCTATATCAGCGCCACCGAAACACACCCGGATAACAACACGTCCGGCCTCTCAAGGTCCATGTCCATGCTGTACATCTTCAGCAAACCGAATTTCGTTCAGATCGCCTGGAATTCCAAGGCACCCGTCAGCCAGTCGCGCGTTCGCAACGTCGTGCTGGATGCTCCCTTTGGACCGCTTGGCTTCATCCGCACGTCCAACGTCGGCTGACATCCGCTGCCCGTTGATCGGGCGCGCTTTTGGCAATGGCTTTGCATTCCAGCAGCTAACGCCTCCTCCTCCAGCCGTCTCCCCCGTGGAGACGGTTTTTTTTGGCCGAGTGACCGGGAAATCCGAAGCTCCTGGTTGGCGCGTGTCGATATCACAAGACCGCGACGCACCTTCGCGCGACATGCCCGAAAAAGCGAAAACCGCATCGACCTCTTATCGAGGGATGCGGCTTCCAAAAAACGCTGGTCACTCCGGAAAAACACACCGAAGGTTCGCTCAAACCCGGGACGCACTACCTTGATCCGGGTCGGCGGCCGTTTCCCGCCGCGCAACAACAATTAGCCGGACATCGTTACCGGATGGTTATTGAGGATTTAACGAAAGATGAATCGCGGCTTTTTTTGAACTTTTTTCGCGACATCGGCAGAAAATACCGGTGACGCATTCGCGACAGGAAAAGTCCTGATTGCAACAGATCGAAAATGGGCATCGCGGCGACCGCTATATTTTGCGGCACTAATTGTCGCAAATGCTTAAATTTGGGACCACCGCAGCCGAAAAAATCCCCTTTTATCATGTCGCAGACAGACGCCGCCGGTATCCGGACCCGGCCGTTTTCCGATTCAAGAGGTTGATTTCCCAACGAGAATACTTAGGCTTGCAACACGGTATAGAGGAGATCCGGCCGGCGACAGGGTTCCGCGGCAAGGACACAAACAATTCCCATGACCGCCGCAGCGGGGGCTACCCTTGGCTTGTCTTTTGCCGAACCCCAGGCTGCTCATTTGGTTCGGGTGAACGGGATGCGAGGGCGTCCCCACGATACCCGTTTGATCGTTGGCTGCAGTTAAAGACTGGGAGGTCTTGCAACATGAAGAAACTCCTCGCTTCCACCATCCTCGCCGCGGGCCTGTATGCCTTGGCGGGTTCCGCGCAAGCCGCGGAATGCGGAGAAGTCAGCATTGCCGAGATGAACTGGGCGTCGGCGGGCGTTGCCGCTCACGTGGACAAGTTCATTCTGGAAAACGGCTACGGTTGCACCGTGACGCTGGTCACCGGCGACACCATGCCGACCTTTGCCTCCATGAACGAAAAGGCCCAGCCGGATATGGCGCCGGAACTGTGGGTCAACGCCGTCCGCACGCCGCTCGACGCGGCCATCAAGGAAGGCCGGCTGATCGAAGCTGCGAAGATCTTGAGCGAAGGCGGCGTCGAAGGCTGGTGGATCCCGAAATTCCTCGCCGATGCCCACCCCGACATCAAGACCGTGCAGGACGCCTTGAAACACCCTGAGCTTTTCCCGGCGCCGGAAGACGCCTCGAAGGCCGCCGTGCACAATTGCCCGTCGGGCTGGAACTGCCAGGTCTCGACCGCCAACCTCTACAAGGCAATCGAGGCTGAAAAGCTCGGCTTCCAGCTGGTCGACACCGGCTCGGCCGCCGGCCTCGACGGCTCGATCGCCAATGCTTTCGCCAAGAAGACCGGCTGGCTCGGATATTACTGGGCACCGACCGCCATTCTCGGCAAATACGAGATGACCCGCCTCTCCTTCGGCGTCGACCACGACAAGAAGGAATGGGACGCCTGCTCGGCCGTACCCGATTGCCCGAGCCCGAAGGTCAACTCCTACCCGGTCTCCGACGTCTTCACGGTCGTGACCAAGTCCTTCGCCGACAAGGCCGGCGTTGCCATGGACTACGTCAAGGCGCGCAAATGGGACAACGGCACCGTCAACAAGGTTCTTGCCTGGATGGATGAGAACCAGGGCACGAACGAGGATGCCGCAAAGCATTTCCTCGAAGAGTTCCCCGACATGTGGACCCAGTGGGTCGCACCCGATGTTGCCGAAAAGGTAAAGGCTGCGCTCTGATTTCAGCTGATGCTGCAGGCGCCCGCGTGAAAAGCGGTCGCCTGTATCGGCGCCTCCGCCATCGGGCAAGGTCACCGGCATGGCGCTCGATGCTCCCGACGACGAACGGGAGCCGTTCGCGTCGCATTCAGGTAAGCGGGCGTCACGTTCCGCTGTCACATTCCTCACGCCGGGACCCGAAGAGGTCACCAGCTAAGTCTGCGCAAGGATCGGCAATGACAGGCCCAAAGACGCAGTCGGCGTCATAAGACTTCCGGCCAAGAAGGGGAAAAATATGGCATCCATCTGCAGTGTCTTGCCAGCGTTGCTTTGCAAGTTCCCTGCCATTGACGACGGAACGATCCGGCTCGCCCGCAAGACCATCGACGATGGCTTCAAGGGTTTCGTCCGCTCCTATGGCGACGCCATCGACACGGTGGTGCAGCCGCTCCAATGGTTTTTGAACTATCTCGAAGGCGCGTTCGTGGCGTCGCCCTGGATCCTCGTGCTGATCGTCATGGTGGCCGTGGTCTATTACGGCAGCCGCAACATCAACATCACCATCGGAACGGCGCTGTCGATGATCGCCATCGGCCTCGTCGGCCTGTGGAACGACACGATGATCACGCTCGCAATGGTCACCGTCTGCACACTGATTTCTATCCTGATCGGCATTCCGATCGGCATTCTGATGGCCCGTTCCGATCGGGTGCAGTCGATCGTCAATCCGGTGCTCGACGTGATGCAGACGATGCCGAGCTTCGTCTACCTCATCCCGGTGGTCATGATTTTCGGCATCGGCAAGGTTCCGGGCCTGATCGCCGTCGTTATCTACGCCGTGCCGCCGATGATCAGGCTCACCAATCTCGGCATTCGCCTCGTCGACCAGGAGGTGCTGGAAGCCGCCGACGCCTTCGGCTCGTCCGCCTGGCAGAAGCTGAAGAACGTGCAGATGCCGCTGGCGCTGCCCACGATCATGGCCGGCATCAACCAGACCATCATGATGTCGCTGGCGATGGTCGTCGTCGCATCGATGATCGGCGTCGGCGGTCTCGGCAAGAATGTACTGCAGGCGATCGCCAACCAGTTTTTCACCGTCGGTTTCCTCAACGGCTTCGCCCTTGTCGGTATCGCCATCATTTTCGACCGTACCAGCCAGGCCTTCGGCAGGCGGCTGCAGAAGCATTCGGAGGTTATCCATGGCTAGTCACGCGATCGAGGTGAAGAACCTCTACAAGATCTTCGGCCCCAACGGCGGCGACTATGTCGATGCGGTCAAGCGGGGCCTCGGCAAAGCTGAACTCAACGAGAAGCACGGCCACGTGCTCGGCCTGCAGGACATCAACATCTCGATGCCGGCCGGCGGCGTGATGGTGGTCATGGGGCTTTCGGGCTCCGGCAAGTCGACACTGATCCGCCACATCAACCGGCTGATCGACCCGACGGCAGGCGAAGTGCTCTATGACGGCGTCGACGTCTGCAAGATGAGCGACAACGACCTGCGCGAATTTCGCCGCCACAAGACGGCGATGGTGTTCCAGAAATTCGCGCTGCTGCCGCACCGTACCGTTCTCGACAACACCGTCTATGGCCTGGAGATCCAGGGCGTCGGCAAGGCGGAAAGCGAAAAGCGCGCGCGCGGCTGGATCGACCGCGTCGGCCTGCAGGGCTTCGAGAACCACTACCCGAACCAGCTGTCCGGCGGCATGCAGCAGCGCGTGGGCCTCGCCCGGGCGCTCACCAACGACGCCGACATTCTCCTGATGGACGAAGCCTATTCGGCGCTCGATCCGCTGATCCGCGTCGACATGCAGACCGTGCTTCTCGATCTGCAGAAGGAATTGAAGAAGACCGTGGTGTTCATCACCCACGATCTCGACGAGGCGCTGAGGCTCGGTGACAAGATCGCCATCCTGCGCGACGGCCGTGTGGTACAGCAGGGAACGGGCCAGCAGATCGTGCTGTCACCCGCCGACGACTACATCACCGCTTTCGTCAAGGAAGTGAACCGCGGCCGCGTCATCAATGTCGAGACGATCATGCGGCCGCTTTCGGGCAATCCGGAAGGTATGCCGCTGGAGATGGGCATGGTGCTCGAATCCGCGGCGCGCGCCATGACCGGCGCCCACGTCAACTCGGCCCATGTGGTCGACGCGAACGGCCGCCCGATCGGCGCGCTCGACCTGCCGACGATCATCTCGGCGATGGTGACGCCCACCAGCCATGAGGACAAGAGAGCCGCTTAAGGCAGGTCCGCAATAGAGATCATGGGCGCCCGGCATTTTCTCCGAAAGGAACGTGCCGCGGCGCCCATCCTGTTTCGGCTCTCGGCGCCATCGCTCGATATGCGAGGCCGCTTGGGGGGAAGTACTGTACTTACCCGTCGGGCGCAGGCCTATGTCAGCCTCGCAATGATAGAGAGCGACGTGTCGCCGGCCCTTAGTTGGTCTTCGTCGTTTCGGCTGCGGCCGGCTCTACGGTGCTTGCGGACGAGAGCGAATCCTTCGTGGCAGGGAAATACTTGTCGAGCAGGCCGATCATCTGGTTGTCACGCTTCTCAGCGGTCTCGCCGCCCATGACGACGCCGACGAGGCGCTTGCCGTCGCGGGTTGCCGAGGTGACCAGGTTATAGCCCGACGCCTTTGTGTAACCGGTCTTGATACCGTCGGAACCCTCATAGCGGTTCATCACGCCGTTGTGGCCGCGAAGCTTCATGCCCCTGAACTCGATCCTGCGGTTCGAAAACAGCGCAAACTCTTCCGGGAAATCACGCATGAGCGAAATGCCGAGCGTCGCCATGTCACGCGCCGTCGTCACCTGCTCCGGATCGGGCAGACCATTGGCGTTCTTGAACACGGTGCGGGTCATGCCGAGCTGGTGTGCCTTCTCGGTCATCACCTTGGCGAACGCCGTTTCCGTACCGGCCAGCTGCTCGCCGATAGCAATGGATGCATCATTGGCCGACAGCACGATCATGCCCATCACGGCTTCGCGCACAGACACGGTACGCCCGACGCCGACGGCCAGCTTGAAGGGCTCTTTGCTGTTGGCATTTTCCGACATGGTCAACCGCTGGTCCCAGGTCAGCCTGCCGTCGCGAAGTGCTTCGAATGCCAGATAGATCGTCATCATCTTGGTCAAGGACGCGGGGTAGTTCAGCTCGTCGGCATTTTCGGCCTCAAGGACCGTGCCCGTCTGCGCGTCCAGAACGAAATGGGCCTTTCCGGCGAAAGCGGAGGACGCACCGCCAAGCAGCAGACCGAGTGATACCGCGGCCGACGCGAGTGTCCGGAGTGTAAAATGCATGATGTTCTTCTCGTTTGAGGCTATCGATCAGCGCGCGAAATTCGCGGGCAGGCTGGCGACTACATAAGTGCGCCCTTTTACAGGGATCGCCAGCTGGCCGCAATCGCCTATGGGCTGCGGCTTTTCGTCGTGAACACCCGCCCAGATTCAGCCACAATGGCTTCCCTCGACGATGGGCTTGCGCCTGAGATCGAACCTTTCTGGCCATGCGCCAGCACCGTGCCTCCATCGGCAGCGACTTTGCCAAGGCAAGGCAAAAAGAGGTCGGCACCGCGATATGGTCCCGGAATGAGGCGATGCCTCGTTTCACTCGACCTTAACCCAATTGCGCCATGTTGACGGCAAGTCTTGGGCCCGCTCGGCGCGGCTGCGGACATAGACTGCAAAACAGAAGGTGGCGCCCTGTTGGCGGCGTCCTTGCCCCAGCAATCCCGGCGCCCCCATGCAAGTGACCCCTGCCACGGCAAACTCTCCCTCACGACGGCACCCGGTGCCGGCGGGGTTGAGCGACGACGCGGGGCTCGCACAGCTGACCCGGCATCTGGCGTCGCTCCTGTCCGGCTTCGGGCTTTTTCTCATGGTCTTCACGCTCATGCCCTTTCAGGGTGCCGTGGAGACCGACCCGAATGCCGCCAACGACGGCAACATCATCAACCAGGTCGGCTACATCGTGCTCGGCGCAGTCTACCTCTTTGCGATGTTGCTCGTGGTCGACAAGCGGGTGCTGGCACGGCTCGTCTCGCCGGTCTGGGTGGCGATCTTCGCCATCGCCTACTTCTCGTGCCTGCAGTCCTACGATCCGGTAGCATCGGCCCGTGGCCTGACGCTCAGCCTCGTGGCGATGATCATGGTGGCGGGCGTGCTGGTTTTGCCGCGCAGCGAGGAGGATTTCGTTCATGCCGGCGCAAATGCCATCCTGCTGCTCATCCTCATCGACTATGCGGCACTCGTCGTGGCGCCGGACCTCGCCATTCATTCGGCCGCCGGCGGCGAGCCCTGGCATGCGGGCTTCTGGCGCGGGCATCTCCTGCACAAGAACGTCTCGGCGCCTGTCTTTTCCATCCTGTGCATATTCGGCATCTATTGCCTGCGCTCGGGTGCGCCGCTGCGCGGCTGGGCGATCACGCTGCTTGCCGCCAATTTCGTGCTGCACACCGGCTCGAAGACGACCATCGGCTTCCTGCCGATCGCCATCGGCCTGGTTCTTGCCGGTCGCGCGGTGCGCAGCCCCGGGCTGATGATCCTCGCTCATCTCGTCATGTCCGTGCTGGTCTTCGGGCTCACGCTTGGTACCATCTATTCCGACACCTTGCTCTCAGCGACCAAGGCGATCATCGACGACGCCACCTTCACCGGTCGCGACGACATCTGGAAGTTCGCGAGCGCCAGCATCGCCGAGCGCCCCTTGTTCGGCCAGGGCTACGCCAGTTTCTGGCTGTCGCCGGTCATCATGGGCATGGAAGCGAATTTCGAAGCGAGCTGGGACGTGCGCGGCATCGTCACCGGCCACAACAGCTACCTCGACGCGGCCCTCACATTCGGCCTGCCGGGCGGCATCGCGATCAGCCTGCTTCTCTTCGTCAAACCGCTTTTCGACTACATCCGCGCCTCGCGCCGCCCGGAGGGACGCGCATTTGCCGATTTCTGCGTGATGGTCGTCATCTTCATGACCTATAACGCCATGCTCGAAAGCTTCTTCCTCAACCGCGCCGACCCGATGTGGCTGTTGACTGCGCTCGCGATCTTCGGCCTCGGTCTTGCCGGCCGCATGGGGATGCGCCACCAACAATAGTCGCCGGTCGACCGCACGGAAGCTTGCAAAGACATAAAGATATCTTTATATCTCATTGCATTCATTCTAGCCGGGAAAAGCCGATGACCCTTGCCGCCAACGTTCTGTCCGATCTCATCGCCGAAAAGGGCGTCCTTCTTGCCGACGGCGCCACCGGGACGTCGCTGTTTGCGATGGGCCTCGAAGCTGGCGAGGCACCTGAGATCTGGAACGAGACCCGGCCGGAGAACATCACCAAGCTGCACCAGGACTTCGTCGATGCCGGCGCCGACATCATCCTGACCAATTCCTTCGGCGGCACCCGCCACCGCCTGAAACTTCACCACGCCCAGGATCGTGTCCACGACCTCAACAGGCGCGCAGCCGAGATCGCCCGCGCCGTCGCCGACAAGGCGCCGCGCAAGGTCATCACCGCAGGCTCGGTTGGCCCGACCGGCGAACTGTTGATACCGCTCGGCGCTCTGTCCTATGAGGATGCGGTCGCGGCCTTCGTCGAACAGATCGAAGGCCTCAAGGCCGGCGGTGCCGAAGTTGCCTGGATCGAGACCATGTCCTCGCCCGACGAGATCCGTGCCGCCGCCGAAGCCGCCGCCAAGGTCGGCCTGCCCTATGTCTATACCGGCTCGTTCGACACCGCCGGCAAGACCATGATGGGCCTGCACCCCAAGGACATCCACGATGTCGTCAAGGATCTGGGCGAAGGCCCGGTCGCCGTCGGCGCCAACTGCGGCGTCGGCGCGTCCGACATCCTCTCCTCACTGCTCGACATGACCGCGGCAAACCCCGAAGCGACAGTGATCGTCAAGGGCAATTGCGGCATTCCCGAATTCCGCGGCTCCGAGATCCACTATTCCGGCACACCGCCGCTGATGGCCGAATATGCACGGCTGGCAGCAGACGCCGGCGCCCGGATCATCGGCGGCTGCTGCGGCACCACCTGCGGCCACCTCGCCGCCATGCGCGTGGCCCTCGACGAGCATTCGCTGCGCGAGCGCCCATCGCTCGACATCATCATCGAAAGGATCGGTCCGTTGCGCAACAAGACCGCCAACGAAGGCCCGTCGGCACCGGCTCGCGAGCGGCGCAGCCGCCGCGGATAATCGCGCCCAAGATCGACAAGACAAACGCTCCGGCATCATCCGATCCGGAGCGTTTTTCGTTTGTGGTATCCTGACCGAATGCGTGCAAGCGCTTGTTCGGGAGCAAGGCCTGTCATCTGCCAGCGGTATCGTCGGTCGACATCGGCACTTCGCGCTCGGTCACTCCGTCGTCTTCAGCCGCACCGAAAGCGGTCATGGTGATGCACTGTCGATGCCTGATGGCGCCCGCGGAACTCAGGCGCTTCGTTTCACCGCACCACCAGCATGGAGATGTTCGCGCCAGGCCCCGAGCCCGACCTCGATCTTCTTGCGACCGAAGCCGACACGAAAACGATCCGGGGCCACGGGCAACAGGTCGGACACGAACAGGCTTGATGGCAGCAGCAGGACGCCCGCCTCCTCCACCAGACGACGGCAATGCGTTTCGACGCCATCGGACCCAAGATAGCGGGCGAAACCGACGCAGCCACCATCCGGGTCCCGCCATTCGTAAAGGTCGGGGAATTCGGCAAAGAAGGCACCAAGCTTTTGAAGGTTTTCGGTGCAAAGCGCGCGGTTGCGGTCAAGCAGACGCTCGCGCGCCTTGAGCGCGATGGTCGCAAGCACCTCTGAGGGCCGCGAATTGCAGATCGACAGGTAGTGCTTCATTTTCTCCATGCGCTCGAGCAGGTGATGATCGCGGCAGGCGATCCAGCCGATGCGCAGGCCCGGCAGGCCATAGGCCTTGGACATGACGTTGAGCGAAATGCCGCGCTCGAACAGTTCGGCCGCTTGCGGCAATCTCAGCACCGGGTCGCGCTCCAGCCCGCGATAGACCTCGTCGCTGAAAAGGTGGATGCCGCGTTCGGCGCAGAGTTCGGCGAGCGCCTTGAATGTCTGATGATCGGCGATCGAGCCGGTCGGGTTGTTGGGGAAGTTGACGGCGATCAGTTTTGTATTCGGCTTCAGGGCGGCGCGCACGTCGGCGATATCGAGGCGCCAGTTGTTTTCGGGGCGCAGCGGCACGCCGGTGACCGAGGCCGCGATCGTGACCGGGAGCGTCTCCATCGACTGGTAGTTGGGCACAGTTACAATGGCATGGTCCCCAGGACCGAGCAGCGCCATCATGGCGCAGTAAAGCCCCTCCTCCGCCCCGGCAAAGCAGAGGATATCCGCAGCCGAAAGCCCCTGATAGGTCGAAGCAATCGCTGAGCGCAACGCCGGCGCGCCATAGGTCTCGGTATAGCGGAGCGTCAGCTTGTCCCAGGCCTCCCGGTCCGTATCGTCGGCCAGCGCCAGCAATTCGCCCATGCCGATGGTTTCGGCATCGCTGGCGGTCATATGGTGGCGCGCCTTGAACTCCCAGCGGGAGAAATGCGTTTCGAGGCGGAAGTCTGGCAATGTGGTCATATCGGGGTCCTCCAGTCGCTCCCGTCCCGCTGACGGGCGACATGATTGTCTTCGTCGTGGTCAGGAAGCGTCGCTGCGGGCAGCCGTGAGATAGTTGTAGATCGATGCCCGCGAGGTGCCGATCAGGCTGGCAAGGTGGTCGACGGCGTTGCGGGTCTTGAACAGGCCGCGCTCTTCGAGAGCCGCCACAAGAGCGACGCGATCCGTCCGCTTCAGCGCGGAGAGCGCGACCCCCCGCTCCTTCAGCCAGTCATGCAGCGAGGCATTGATCTCCTCGCGCCAGTCGCGCGAAAACAGCGCCTGCGGCCGCGGCTGCGCGGCACCGGCAAAGGCGGAAAGCAGCTTCACGGCGTTGTCGATCATCGAAACGTCGAGATTGATGCAAAGCAGACCCGCCGCGTCACCCTTGGCATCTCGCAGCACCGCCGAGACCGACTTGATGCGCCGGCCGTCGGCACCGGTCTTTTCGTAAGGCCCAAGCACGCTCTCCGTACCGGAAACTGTGCCGAACTCTTCCTCGATCAGCGAGTCCTCGCCAACGGCACGCCCCGAGGAAGCGTTCCAGATGGCAGCGACGGTTCCGCTCTTGAGGTCATGCAACACGACCTCGGCATGCGGATAAAGCAAGGCGCTGATGGCCGCGCCAGAAGGCGCGTACATGGCAATGTCGAAGGCGATGGCGGGTTCTATGTTCATGCGACAGGCATGATCGATTCTAGACTTTTTGTCAATTCTAGACATTACGTTCAATTCAAATATTCACCAATGCTTGCGCACGCGGCCCGCCTGTCCTATCCCGAGGGAGACGAGATTCGCCTGGAGAGACTGACATGAATGCCGGACCCGCTTCCTTTCCCGACAGGGACACCGTTGCCGACAAGCTTTCGGCATTTGGCGAGGCGGACCAGGCCTTTGTGCGTTTGTTGATGGAGAATCCCGAGCAGGACGATCGGCTGCTGGATGGCCTTTACCGCTATCTCGATATCGCCTCCGAAGCCCGTTTTCTCAATACGCTGAAGCTCGACAAACTCGGACAGTGGCTCGGCAACGAGGCGCCCGCACGGCTGCAGATGCGCCTGATGGAGGCCGCCCGCGCGAGCCAGCACCCGGCCTATCAGGCTTTCAAGACGGGGCTGACAAAATCCGGTGGCCTGGAGCGCGCGTTTCCGAAGGTTTGAAGATTTGCACTCTGTGAGGCGGAATACCCCCTCACCCTAGCCCTCTCCCCGCTTGCGGGGAGAGGGAACGTGCCACGCGAAGGGTCTCGGCCTGCGCTACCCCAATGTAGGAGCGAAATCACCGCCCCGGATCCCTTCTCCCCGCAAGCGGGGAGAAGGTGGCGGCAGCCGTATGAGGGGCTGCAGCTCCGAACGTCTAGATCGACGCAGCAGCACCGACGTTACGCCGCCTCAATTGGCTGAGCTGCCACCGCCGGAAAGCCCTTTGGTCAGCCGAACCAGATTGACGAACTCGCTGCGGTAGCCGAACGAATCCGCCCCCTTGGCCGCTGCCGCCAGATCGATGACGGCGTCATAGGAATAATCCGAGACCGCCGTCACGCCCGAGAGCTTCTGCCCGAAGGCCGCCACCGCCACGGAGAAGCGCACGTCGTTCGGCGCATCGGCGAGCGACGGCACGGCATTGGCCTCGCTCACCGGCGCGGTGATCAGTTCGCTCCTGTCGCCATCCGGCTTCTTGTAGCGGATCTTGAGGAAGGCGAGTTCGCCAGCATTCGCCGTCACATCCCCGGCCGGCTTTTCCCCCGCCTTGTAGCGCAGGTCGTCGTTCAGCACCGCCGGACTTCCCTTCGGCGTCACCTCGTAGATCGCCGTGACGCTGGGGCCCGAGCCTATGTCGCCCGCATCGACCTTGTCATTGTTGAAGTCTTCCCGTCTCAGCGCCCGGGTCTCGTAGCCGATCAACCGGTATTCGGCGATTGCTGCGGGATTGAACTCCACCTGCAGCTTGACGTCCTTGGCGATCGGGAAGAGCGACGAGCCCGCCTCCTCCACCAACGTCTTCTGGGCCTCGGCCAGCGTATCGATATAGGCGGCCGTGCCATTGCCGTTCTGGGCGATCGTCTGCATCAGCGCGTCGTTGTAGTTGCCGCGGCCGAAGCCAAGCACCGACAGGAAGATGCCGCTCTTGCGATTTGCCTCGATCATCTGCTTGAGCTCGTCATCGCTGGCCGGACCGACATTGAAGTCGCCATCGGTCGCAAGCATGACGCGGTTGACGCCGCCCTTGACGAAGGCCTTTTCCGCCAGCCGGTAGGCCGCGTCGATCCCTTCCGCCCCGGCGGTCGAGCCGCCCGGCTGCAGCGTGTCGATGGCTGAAAGAATCTTCGCCTTGTCCTTGACCGCTGTCGGCTCCAGCACCGTGCCCGCGTTGCCCGCATAGGTGACGATCGACACCGTATCCTCGGGCTTCAGCTTCTCGACAAGCAGCCTAAAGGCGCCCTTCAGCAGCGGCAGCTTGTCCGGTTCGTCCATCGAACCGGAAACGTCGATCAGGAACACCAGGTTCGCCCTCGGCGCCTCTGCCGGCACCACGTCATAGCCCTTGATCGCCACATGCATCAGCCGCGTTCCGCCATTCCACGGCGTCGGCATCACCGTCACCGTCGCCTTGAAGGGTTCCGCGGCACTCGCCGGGCGCGGCCAGTCGTAGGGGAAGTAGTTGACCATCTCCTCCACGCGCACGGCATCGCGATCCGGCATCTGGCCCTCCATCAGCGAGCGACGCACGAAGGCGTAAGAAGCCGTGTCGACATCGACCGAGAAGGTCGAAACCGGATCGGTAGCGACGCTCTTCACCGGGTTGCTGTCGGCCTTTTGGAAGCGTTCACGGTTTTCCTGCGCAGCGGGCTGGATCTCCTGCGCAATGACGGGTGCCGGCAGGTAGGTCATCCGCCCTTGCGCGCCGCCTTCTGCCGAAAGCGGTGCGGCACTGTCGCTCATCAACTGGTTGGCCAGGACATCCGCTTCGGCCTCGGCGGCGGGTGCCGGGCTCGCGGCTTGCGGTGCGGATTGAACCTCAACCGTTTTCTGTTCACGGGCTCGGGCAAGTGACCTGGCGGCGTCCGACGCGTTGGCTGTTGCCTGTGCCTTGGCCTCGGTGTCTGCCGGCTCTGGAGATCCGGGGACCTCCAGCTTTTTCGCCGTGGCGAGAGTTTCGTCCGCAGACGTTGTCGTCGAGGACGGCTTCTGCAGAGGCGATGCCTTCGGCTTTGGCGCCTCCTTCACAGCAATCTCCGTGCCGATATCGCCCGGCAATGTCGTGTTTCGTGTCAGTTCCAGCGTCAGGAAGGCGGCGGCGGGCACGACCAGCAGCGTGGCGAGTGCCGATCCGGCAAGCAGTTTCCTGTTCATGATGGGGCTCCATATCCGGTTGAAGATGGAGCTTTGACGAACCGGCGGCACCGATCCTTGGGTGCCGGTCAAACTTTCTTGCGTTTCGTCGAAGGCCTGCATGGCAGCAGCCAGCGCACGGGCGCGCGCCTCGTTCGAGGACTTGGGTGCAGTCCGTCCGGAGAGCTTGTCGAATTCGTCGGTCATGATCACACGGCCTCCTTGCCAAGCACTGTCTTCAGCCGCTTGCGCGCCTCGTGCACATGCCAGGACACGGTCGCTTCCGAGCATCCGAGCACGTCGGCGGCGGCGGCATGGCTCATCCCCTCGGCATAGACGAGCAGCACCGCGTCGCATTGTTTTTCCGGCAGTGCACGCACCGCCGTCCAGAGCGCCTCCTGGCGCTCGTCCTCACTCGCCTCGCCGCCGCCGAGAACCGCCTGCTCGCTGGCATAGGCGAGCATCCTGTTGCTGTCGCGCATCTGGCGTCGCTTGTGGTCGCGTGCGGCGTTGAGGGTCAGCGTGTAGAGCCAGGTGCGAAACCGGCTGGTGCCGCGAAAGCCGCGGATAGCAGAGCCCAGCCGCACGCAGACGTCCTGGGCAATGTCTTCCGCATCCGCCGCATTGCCCGACCAGCGCCAGGCGACAGCATGGACAAAATCATAATGCCGCTCGACCAATTGGCCGAACGCCCGTCTGTCTCCAGACACCGCTTTCTCGACGAGTTCAGCATCCAATGGTGTGCCCGCTCCCACCTGTTTCAGACCTTAGACGTTGCAGGACGACAATTCCTTGGGTCGGCGACGAAAAATGTTGGCATGTGAAAAAAGCTAACGCGGGAATTTCCCGACGACGGCGATCATCGGGCCCATCGGGAACAACCGGTCATGTCGGTTGATGTCGGGTGCGTAAAGGCTGGAGATCGTGCCGTCGAGAAAGAGCGCGTTTTGGCAATCGAGCTCGTCGCGGAAAAGCGTCGCGAAGTCGTGAAACCGCACCGGACGTTTCGAGACGGCGAACACCACCTCGCCCGTTGCCGTCACCCCGACGCCGTTGCGGGTCTTCAGGCTGGTGCTGTCGGGCAGGAAACGCGGATGTAGCGCGCCGTCGATCACCAACATCGGGCCCGACTGGGTGGCAAACCGCGGCTGGATCTTGGCATCGCGATAGGCCTCTGCCGCCATCACGCCGGCCTTGCCGTCATCGACGTAGAAGACGCCGTTCGGCAGCAAATGGAAATTGCCCCAGCCGGTATTGGTGTTGAGCGGCGCCTGCTCGCGCCCCTCCTCGATGTGCAGGCCCACCGGCGACAGGTCGTCGTGGTACATGCCGCCGTTCATGGCAAACAGCATGTATTCGTCGCGGTGGCGCAGCTCCAGCGACAAGGCTCGGAACGAGCGGAAGGGAACGCCCGCCTGATCCTTGTTGTAGAGGCGGATGTCATTCGCAGCCGGGTCGACGGTGCAGGCGATATAGTCCTGCCCGAGATGGCTGACGTCGCGGCAGGCACCGAGCGCCGGGCCGGCAAGGCCAGCGGAGAGAACGGCACCGACGAGAAATGGTTTTGGGAAAAGCGGCATGAAAAACACCCAATGGAATCAGTCGTCCAGCATCATCGAGATTGCGGCGGTTCTGGCGCAGGCGCGAGAAAAATGCTCGTAGAGGTCAGCGACCTACGCTGCCTCGCCAAAGCTGCATCAGGAACTTTTCCTCCCCGCTAAGTGGTATATCCTCAACGCATGATGACTTCTCCGTGTCCCGTCTACCTTTTCCGAAGCGCAGGTTTCGCCCAGTCCGGCAACACGGTAATCAGCGTTGCGCCGCTGGAATGCGTCGTCGCCGTTTACGGTAGCGGAGGCGTCATTGGCGAAGCTGGCCTGGCTTCTGCCTTTGGTGGGGCGGCGGTCTTCAAGAACGATGCATCTGGGGACTGCTTTGTCGGGGTATGGGGAAGCCGCAACGCCGCGCGCTTTCGCAGCGCACTTCGGGGACACATGCAAATTGCTGTCCACAAGGAGGCTCCGGACGCTCGGCTTTCGTTCTGGGGAACGGAGAAAGAGCGCCCTAAAAGGCCTGCGCGCAAATGAACGGCAACTAGCCCGCGGACGTTCCGACGCTGAATCCCTATGCAACGCACAGCGGATGAAGTGTTGAGGATGTTGACGGCAATGTGGTGCTGCACTCAACTGCCGGCAAGAATTCCTGCAAGGCCGGCGAGCACAAAACAGCCGGCCGCCGCCGCAAGGCCGAAAAGTACCGCCAGACAGGCAAGGCCGCCAATGCCGCGGCGCAGGTAGGAGTTGGGATCGCCGGACAGGATCTCGCTCGAAAGCCTGGTCAGCAAGCGCTTCTCCTGCAGCGTGAAGCGCAGGTTGCTGGCGTGCTTGCGAGCCACCCGCTGCACTTCGCCGTAATTGTTGGCGATGGCAAAGAAGGTGAGCAGCAGTCCGACGCAGCTGACGACAAGCGCCGCCTTGCGCAGAAAATCAATTGCCTCCGGCAACAGATTGGCACCCACTACGGAGCGGTCGAACAGCCCGTCGAAGCCGCCGATGCAGGCAGCGATCACGGCGGCGTGGGCGGCAGCGATCGCCAGGAGACGCTTGTAGGCCTCGTCGAGAAGCTGCGAATTGGCGGCGTGGATGCTGTCCAGACGCGAGACCTGCGCATCGACCTCCTCCCGCGACAATCGCGGGGGAAAGTTGCTTGCCGATACCAATGGGCTGCGCGTCATGAGATGGTCTCCAATGCCACACCGTCCAAATCGGTATAAATTCGGAAATTTTACGTTTCCGGAAAACCTCGAATTTTAGTCACTTCCCACATTTGCACGCGGTTCTTTCCACAGGCTGGTTGCAGTGGACAAAGCTTACAGCTCCAGTGCGGCCATGTGAAAGTGTAGCTGATCGGGCGAATAGCGATAGTCCCGCCCAATGGGACAAGCATCGCGGGAAAGACATCCGCGCTTGAGACAGCCGTTCCTGCCCGCCTCTGTTCGGAGGTGGCTGCGACAGCGACCGACATTGAATTGCAGGTCTTCGAGCGCGCCGGCGGGACAGGCGGAAACGCACGGCTTTTCCACGCAGCTGTCGCACGGATGCGCAGCCCACCGCTCGCCATCGGCGGGCAAGGCCATGTCGAACGCCAGCGCGCCGCGATAGCCGTGCCAGAGCCCGTAGCGCGGGTGGATGAGAATGCCTGATGTAGACGCCTTCAGCCCTTCCGCGCGCATCGCCCATTGCTGGAACGGCTGCCAGGGCCGATCCGACGGGAAATAGGCCGTGGCTCCGTGAGTACGGGCGATCTCGCCGATCACCGCCTTCGACCAGGTGTCGAGCGGATCGGCACCGCCCCGATCAAGCGCTTCCTTGCGCCAGCGTACGAACGGCTGCCATAGCGAGCCGCCGATATTGCCGATCAGTGCGACGCTTGCGGCCGGGCGACCATCCGCCAGCAAGGGTCCCGCATCGCCGGAAGCAAAGTTCAGCGTGCCGCGCAAAAAAAGTCCGTGCGGCTCAAGAGCCGCACGGATCGTTTCAAGTCGAGTGTCCGCTTTTGCGGATGGCGCCGTCATTTCGGTTTCGGCCCCTGTAGATCGTAATGCGGGCGCCAGACTTCCTTCTGGATCATGTCAGCCACCTGCGCCGCGCCGCCTTGCTCCCTGGCTCGTTCGGGACCCTTTCAGGTGAAAGCGTCCGGCATCGAATCCTTGCGCTGGTCGATAAAGGCCTTCAGCGCGTCGTCGATCGCGGGATCGAGATATGGCGCCTCATAGTGCTCCAGCCAGCTACGGCAAAGCGCGTTGGCGCGCTGCTCGATGCGCTTCTCACCTTCCACTTCCCACTGTTCGTAGGAGTTGTTGTCGGCAAGCGGCGACCGGTAGAAGGCCGTCTGGAAGTTGGCTTGGGTATGGGCGCAGCCGAGATAGTGGCTGCCGGGGCCGACTTCGCGGATGGCGTCGAGCGCCTGGGCATTCTCCGAGAGATCCACGCCTTCGGCCATCTTCTGCATCATGCCGAGCTGGTCCTGGTCGATCATGAACTTCTCATAGGACGAGACCAGACCGCCTTCCAGCCAACCGGCCGCGTGCAGCACGAAGTTGGTGCCGGCAAGCAGCGTCATGTTGAGCGTATTGGCCGATTCGTGGGCTGCCTGGGCGTCGGGAACCTTGGAGCCGCAGAGCGACCCACCGGTGCGGAACGGCAGCTTCAGGCGGCGGGCGAGCTGTGCCGCGCCGTAGGAGACCAGCGACGGCTCCGGCGTGCCGAAGGTCGGTGCGCCCGACTGCATGGAAATCGATGCCGCGAACGTGCCGAACAGGACAGGCGCGCCCTTGCGGATCAGCTGGGTGAACGAGGCACCGGCCAGCACTTCGGCCAGGATCTGCGTCAAGGTACCGGCAACCGTGACCGGGCTCATGGCGCCCGACAGGATGAAGGGCGAAAGCACGCAGGCCTGGTTGTGCCGCGCATAGACCTTGAGCGCGCCCACCATGGTCTCGTCGAAGACCATCGGCGAGTTGGCATTGATCAGGTTCAAGGTGACGCAATTGTTTTCGACGAACTCGTCACCAAAGACGATCTTCGCCATGGCAATCGTGTCTTCGGCGCGCTCGGGCGCCGTCACCGACCCCATGAACGGCTTGTCGGAATATTTGATGTGGCTGTAGACCATGTCGAGGTGACGCTTGTTCACCGGAATGTCGACCGGTTCGCAGACCGTGCCGCCGGACGAATGTATCGACGGCGCCATGTAGGCGAGCTTCACGAAATTGCGGAAGTCCTCAATGGTTGCGTAACGCCTGACGCCTTCGAGGTCGCGCACGAAGGGCGGGCCATAGACCGGCGCGAAGATCGTCGCCTTGCCGCCGACCTGGGCGCTGCGAGCAGGGTTGCGGGCGTGCCAGGTAAATTCCGACGGCGCCGTTTTCAGAAGCTCGCGGCAAAGACCCTTCGGAAAGTGAACGCGCTGGCCGCGCACGTCGGCACCCGCCTGCTTCCAGAGCTCAAGCGCCTCGGCGTCGTCACGAAACTCGATGCCGATTTCTTCCAGGATCGTGTCGGCATTGCGCTCGATGAGCTCCAGGCCCTCTTCGTCCAAGACCTCGTATTCCCTGATCTTGCGCTGGATATAGGGCAGCGACGGCCCTGCGCCGCCGCCGGTGCGCGACGCACGCCGTGCCGCCGCTCCCCGCCCCTCGCCTCGCGAGCGGCGACCGCCACCCTCAACCGCGTCCTGATCTGTCACGTCGCTCATTTACTTAATTCCTCTCCCGCGCATTTCGATATCTTGCGCCTTCAAGCACCGATTGGCCCTAATGCTACCAAGCCGCAAGGACTGTACGGGTCTCAATGCGCCAACGAGTGGCGCAACTCGAACACTGCGATCTGCGTCATCGTCGGCCAAAAACCGCATGGCGCGAATATATTGTTTTTGTTAAGAATATACAGACCTCGAAAGAAGCTGCTCTGCCGTCGCTTTTTGTCATATGCGACGTCGCTTTCGAAAACAGATTTTTACACGTCGACCGCTATTGATTGTTGAACGTGTCCGGATTTTAGCCCGGCCGTGCCAGGAACCGAGGAACCCTACTATGGCAGACGATGAAATCATTCTCGAGGACCTTTCCGACGAGGAACTTGTGCAGCAGATGCATGACGACCTCTATGACGGCCTCAAGGAGGAGATCGAGGACGCAACCAACATCCTGCTCAAGCGTGGTTGGACGCCCTACGACGTCCTGACGCAGGCACTGGTCGAAGGCATGCGCATCGTCGGCGTCGACTTCCGCGATGGCATCCTGTTCGTGCCGGAAGTCCTGCTGTCGGCCAACGCGATGAAAGCCGGCATGTTCATCCTGCGCCCGCTTCTCGCCGAAACCGGCGCACCGAAGCTCGGCAAGATGGTGATTGGCACCGTCAAGGGCGACATTCACGACATCGGCAAGAACCTCGTGGGCATGATGATGGAAGGCGCCGGCTTCGACGTCGTCGACCTCGGCATCAACAACCCGGTCGAGAACTACCTGGAAGCGATCGAGCGCGAGCAGCCCGACATCCTCGGCATGTCGGCGCTCCTGACCACCACCATGCCCTACATGAAGGTCGTGATCGATACGCTGAAGGAAAAGGGCCTGCGTGACGACTACGTTGTTCTCGTTGGCGGCGCGCCGCTCAACGAAGAATTCGGCAAGGCCGTCGGCGCCGACGCCTATTGCCGCGACGCGGCCGTCGCGGTTGAAACCGCCAAGGACTTCATGAAGCGCAAGCACAACCTGCTCGCTGCCGGCTGAGCCTGGCTCGCCAACACGAAAGCCGGCCGCAGCGATGACGCTTGCGGCCGGCTTTTTCATTTGCGGTCATGAAAGCCGTAGGCCTTTGCGACAGAGCATCCGCCGCCCGGCGACCGGCGCGCCAGAATTTCTGCGGCTGTTCCACGTCGAGAGGGAGCGGAACACCGGGAACCAAAGCCGCCTGCAAGATCGTCGCGCGGTCGGTTGCGGGCATCAGTTGGCGGCGTTGGCCACCTTCTTGCCGGCCGACTGTGTCGCGTTGACGGTGTTTGCGGTATCCTGCCCCATGCCTCGGATGGTGTTGCCGCAGGCGCTGAGCGTCGTCAGAGCAATCAGGATGACACTGACGGTCGCAAGGGTTTGTGCTTTCATGGCCAGCTTCCTTCACATTGGTGGGTAAGTGGGATCGAGATGGAAAAAGTATCGCGCACAATACAACGCACAAAACCGGAAAAAGTTCACGTCATCGGTTGCGGCGCAATCGCGCGCGAAATCCTCGCTATCTGTCAGGCAAACCAGCTCGACCATGTCGACCTCGCCTGTCTTCCCGCCATCTGGCACAACACACCCGACAGGATCACCCCGGGCGTTCGGGAAGCGATCGCCAAGGCGCGTCAGGAGGGCTTCAAGCGCATCTTCGTCGCCTATGCCGATTGCGGCACCGGAGGCCACCTCGACCGGCTCTGCGAGGAAGAAGGCGTCGAACGCATCCCCGGCCCGCATTGCTATTCCTTCTTTGCCGGCAACGATGACTTTGCCAGCCGCTGGGACGATGATCTGACGGCGTTCTTCCTTACCGACTTCCTCGCCCGCCAGTTCGAGGCCTTCGTCGTCGAGCCGCTCGGCCTCAAGCGTCACCCGGAACTCAGGGACATGTATTTCGGCCACTACCGCAAGCTCGTCTACCTCTCGCAGCAGGAAGACGAGACGCTGCAGGCAAAGGCGAAGGAGGCTGCCGACTATCTCGGCCTCGAATACGAATACCGCTTCACCGGCTATGGCGACCTGACGACATCGCTCTTGAGCGCGTGATCCTGAAACCGACCCCGTCGCGACTTGGCCGCGGCACGCAGTACAGCGGACTTCAGCTCGCCAACAGGATGGAAGCCTGGGCCGCATCGTCTCCCGCAGCACCGGAGCCGGTCGGCCCGCGCCACGTACCATCGAAGATCGAGACGGTATTGCGCCCATCCCGCTTGGCTTCATAGAGAGCGGCATCCGCCGCCCGAAGAAGGTCTTCGAGAGAGGCTTCCGAAGGTTTGCCCAAGGCGACGCCAAGGCTCGCAGTGACGACATGTCCGTCGCCGAGACCACGATTGCGGATCCCCAGCGCCTCGATCGCCGCCCTTATCCTCTCGGCCATGTCGGTTGCCTGCTCGCGCTCGACATCGGTCATCAGCACCAGGATCTCTTCGCCGCCGAAACGGAAGGTTTCGCCAGCGCCCGCAACCTCGCGCAGGATGCAGCGGCAGGCAGCGCGCAGGCAATCGTCGCCTTCGATATGGCCGTGAACATCGTTGAACAATTTGAAGCGATCGATATCGAGCATGATGACCGCTACCGTGACCGCGGCGTCCTGCTTGCTCCAGATCGCCTGACGCCGGCGCGCCAGCGAATGGCGGTTGAACAGACCGGTCAGTTCGTCGCGCTCGGATTTGCGCTCCAGTTCGGCGTGCAGCAGGCTGCCGCGCAGCTGATGGAGAAAATTCAGCCGGTCCTTGTGCTCCATGAAATAGGCGCTCATCGCCAGGAAGATTGCCAAGGTCACGTAGAAGGTAATGATGCCGGTATAGGTGACGTCATCGAAGGAGCCGTTCAACTTGGTGGTCGTGAATTGCACGGCGCACATCAGCGCCAGGCCAAGCACGATGGTGGCAAACCTTGGGCGTAGAGCGATGACAAAGAACAGGAACGCCGCGACATTGCCGTTCTGATAGACGAACAGGTAGGGACTGCTGCTGAAAACCGCGACCGACATCGGTAGCGAAACCCCGAGCACGGCGACACAGATGGCAAGAAGATCGTAATTGCGCGCACTCGGCCAGCGCCTGAGCGCCAGCACGCTGAACAGAGCGAAAGGCGTGAAGATGCCGAACCGAACAAGCACGAGCTGCCAGAACACATCCGGCATCATCGTCGCGTCGCCGAAAAACACGCTGTCGTAGATGAGCGTGCCGATCAGCGCCCAGATCGCGGCAAGCCTGACGCGGCTTGCGGCGTAGTCGCGCAGGAAAGCCGCTTCGATATCGGGCGAAAAGCGCAAGAACTTGAACCCGCGGCCGATCTGGCGGTCAACGTCCCCTAGCGTCACGACGCCCATCATCGACCCTCCGGCTTGTGAAACGGACGCATGAGAGGTGACACATAAAGCTGAACACGCCCTAAAGAGCGGCCCCAGCCCGTCGATCGCCGGAGATAGGCTGACTTGCTCGACAGGAGGCCTCAATCCAGGGCAGGCAAGCCGTTAATGGCGCGCGGCAATCACCGCGCCCGTCGCAATCATCGCGCTGCCGCCAGCAGCTTCTTCCCGGCAACAGCCGGGACGGCATTGCGCCAGGAACGGACGCGAAAGTGCCCCTTCGCGCCCGGCAACGGCAGATAAAAAGGCGATCAGCGCCGGCTACCCGGCCTTCTTGACCGCCGGGATGACCCAGGAGCCATCCAGGATGGATGGCGGACTGTCGTCGGGCCAGTAGAGCCGCATCATCAGGATGAACTTGTCGTTCGGCGCAGGCAGCCAGTTGGTTTCCTTGTCCGCGCCGGGAGACTCGTGCTGGATGTAGATATCCGTCGATCCGTCCGGATTTGTCTTGGGGTTTTGCCGAGCACTGATCGAGTAGCGGTTGATCGGGTTTTCCACGAAGAAATACTGCTCGTTGTACATGGTAATCGACCAGAACCCTCGCACAGGCGGCAACTGCCCTTTTGGAAAGGTCAGGACGTACTTGTTCGCCCCGTTATATGCCCGGGCAATGAGGCCATCCTTCGACTTCAGCGAGGTTGGATAGACCGCGTCTTGCGGACGATTGGCGCCAAGGCCGATGGCGGTTATCAGCGCGCGCTGGAGATAGTTGGTCCCGTAAACGCCGGTCACGGTCGTGTAACCCCAACCGTTGATGTCCTTGATATCGCCATCGCTGAACTTGAAGTGCAGCATGATGCGGTGGAAAGCGAACTCGGGAATGCGCTTGACGAATGCGGCATCCAGCTTGGCCTTGTCGAAGGCCTGGCCCGGAACGATGCCGATCTGCGCGAACTTCGCGACCGTCTCGGCATCGGCGGCTGTCGGCGGATTGGCCTTCATCAGTTCGCTCAGCAGGGTGAAATACTCGACCGCATCCATACGGTTGACCTGCTCGCGCACGGCCGTCTTCATGTCGATGGCGGGGTCGACCTTTCCCGGCGGCGGCGTCCATTCCTTGCCGTAGGCGCTGAGCGGCACGAGCTTGCACTGGTCCTGCAATGCGTGAACGGCCGCGTAGTCTTCCGGTGTGCCGTCGCAATAGATGCGGCCGAGGATCCAGATCAGGTTCGTCGCCGATCGGTATTCGGTCACGCCGTCGGGCAGTTGGCCCTGCCAACCGGGACCGGTGATGGCGTAAGATTGTGCGCCGTCGCCTGTCGTGCGTTTTCCCGGCACCTGAAACACCGTCGTCCATCCATCGAGCATCGGAAACAGGAAGTAGCGATCCTTCATATCGGGGATCGAGAGGACCCACGGCTGCTCTTCGACATTGATGAACGCGGTCGTGTAGAGCGTGTCGGCATTCGGCGCAGTGACGTCCTTGAAGGACGCGTCCGGATATTCGCGAAGCTTGATGATGTGGCCCATCGGGCCCTTGCTGCCCTCGGGCTTTTCGACATTGGTGACGACGCGGCGTGTTACTTCCATCGTCACCAGGGGATATCCATAGATATAGGCTTCGACCGCGAGCCAGAATTCGTCGGCAGCTTCGATCGGATCGATAAGCGGTGATTCAAAGGCATGCACTGATGAAAATGAAGCGCTGGCGAGTAAACCCATTCCTCCCATCGCGACGGCGCGGCGTGTCAGATCCATGTTCGCCTCCTATTTGCCCTCATGGCGCACGGACGTTAGCATAAGCTAATCAATGCTACTAGGCATTGTGCACCGCGAAATCACAGCTTGAAAACGCAAGGGTCGGATTCCGCATTGCCTTGGCGGCCATCAGTTGGCCTGCCCCGCCCTCAAGTCCCGAAATGAAACCGGCCAGACGGCGGAAATCGCTCCGCGTCACGACAGACACGTTGGGCGACGTGGCAACGGCCGGAAACAGCGCGAGACTACATATGGAGAAAGAAACGACAGTCAGTAAAAGACCATGACTGAACTCATTTTCATATATCTTTGAAAGATCCCCAAATACACAATGCCAAAATTAGCGCTGTTTTAAAGAAATGCACATCGAGTTCAGAGCGAGATTTACAAAGATATATCCCGGATAGTTCGATCTTTTGAAGAATACAACTTCGTGTCCCTGGTTCGCCATTCGGACGTTTTTGGGAACCAAGTTCTTCCCAGCCCGTTTACACAGGACACATACCTTTCCGACGCTTCCTCTGCCGCCTGACAGTTGGCCGTCTTTGCGCCGAAATCCGACACTCGGGAGCGTTCAATGACACGGCATATCAAATATGAACAAGAGGCACTGCTGCGCGGCTGGGATGCAGTCTACGATCTGGAAGAGTTCATTCTGGCATACAGTTTGGCGCCGCTCGCCGCGCGTGAAATCTTCGCGAAAGCCGGCCCTCGCAGGCTCGATCTCGCTAACGCGATGGACGCACGAAAGCTGGCAACGGCCAAACACTCGACGATAACGCGCTTATGATCCGCGCTTGACTGATGTCGGTTGCCTCCGTGCGATATTGCGCGCAGGGTAGTTGGTCGACAGCGATTGAAGCGGGCGCTGTTGCGAACGGGTCTATGTGCCTGTGCCCCAACAAAAGGAGGACGTCATGTCTTCCAGCCATCCAAAATATTATCTTGATGCAGACGACCTCAACCTGTTGGTCGAGGTGCTCACGGCCGCCGGCTTCTATGGGACGACGGCCAAGGCAGACCCAAGCGGAAGGCACGCCGCAACGCGCTTCCTGATGGCCGCGCTCCAAAACGGCATTAATAGCCGCGAAATGCTCGCTGCAGCGCTTATCGAGCGTGGCAGCGCGTCGAACGGAGAGCATCAGACGCCGGCGCAAACGAAAGCCGAAGCGATCGATCGATGGGATGACGAAGGCGGCGCTGTCTCAGGCGCCACCGCCAGGTCTCCTGTCTGACCAGCGACTTGAACGTCGACCGAGCGGCCGTCAGCCCTTCCAATGTTCCAAACGGGAGAATTCGATGCACACACTGCCCAGCCTGACGGGCCACCACCTCAGCCCCCGCGAACTTTCAGTGGTGCGGCGGGTTTTTGAAGCGACCTGTTTGAAGACACGGATCCAGGAGCGCGGCGTGCAGGCCGATCGCCTGGCGAGGTTCATCATGGACGAACTCCGGTTCGGCAACACCGATGAATCGTCTCTTCTCGAATGTGCCCTGTGGCACGAGACGCGGCGCAGTCCATCCGCAACCAAGAGCCAATCGATCGTCGATGTCCGAACAGCAAGAACCCGCGAGGGCCGCGATCCCGGCCAACCGGTAAAAACGGGTGCTCCTCATCATCGAGGCACACGCTAGCCTCCGCTCCGACGCGGCTCGCCACGTCTATCAAAGATCTGGACATCAAGAACCTGGCCGCCCCTGACGGGCAGCCGGCAGGACCAGGCACGTTGCCTGGAGCATGACAGAGAACCCTCTAGCCAAAGGAGCCATCATGGCCAAGGACATCAAGACACTGGACGTGCTTTTTCACGATACGTTGAAGGACGTCTACTTCGCCGAGAGCAAGATCATCGACACACTGCCGAAGATGCGCGATGCCGCCAGGAGCAAACCGCTCAAGGATGCGTTCATCAAGCATCTCACAGAGACCAAGGTTCATGTCGAGAGGCTGGAAGAGGTCTTCAAAATCATCGGCAAGAAGCCTGAAAAGAAGACATGTGACGCCATCATGGGCATCACCAAGGAAGGTGCCTCGATCATGGACGAGTATGAAGGCTCGCCCGCGCTCGACGCCGGACTGCTTGCCGCCGCACAGGCGGTCGAACATTACGAAATGTCACGCTATGGCACATTGCGCACCTGGGCGCAGGAACTCGGCATGAAAGATGCCGCCAAGCTTCTTCAAATGACACTCGATGAAGAGCAGGCGACAGACATTGCCCTGACCGCGATCGCCACCAAGGTCGTCAACCAGAATGCAGAAAAAGCGGCCTAGAGACTTTTCAGGGAAAAACGAGACGCACCAACGCGAAAATCTGCCCGGCTTGATCCTATCGAGCCGGGCAAAGGCTGTTACGCGCCCACGAGATCGACGTGCCCTTGGTCACGTGCACAAAAGACCGTGAAATGCGGCGCTGTCACGCGTGGCGTCAGCACACAGATTTCTCCGTCAAACTGACGCAACGACATCTGCGCAGATTGGTAGGAGATGGCAACCTAGCCCCTTGGGCCGGTTCCGCTGTCTTCGGGTAAGGGGGAATGCGAAGCCGATTGCGCCCGCTCATCGAGTTCAGCTGCCGCCCACTCGAGAAACAGGTTGTATGCGACTGCCAAAAGGGTCGGCCCGAGAAAGAGCCCGATCAACCCGAAGGCCAGCACACCGCCAACAAGCCCGAACAAGCCCAGCAAAACCGGCAGGTTGCTGTTTTGGTTGAGCAGGTAGGGTCGAATGAAATTGTCAATGGCGCTGACGAGCAAAAGGCCCCAGAGGGCGATGAAGATCGCCCATCCCATGGAACCCTGAAAGAGCAACCAGAGCGCAACAGGCGCCCACACGAAGGGCGGGCCTCCCGGCACGAAAGACAGGGCGAAGGTCAGGCAACCCAACAATATCGGTTGAGGCACGCCGGCGATCCAGAAACCGATCCCGGCCAGCACCCCCTGCGCAAGTGCGGTTCCGATCATCCCATAGACGACGCCCTTTACGGTCAGACCGATGACCGCCAGCAATCTCTTGCCACGAGGACCGGCAACGCGCTCACTGATCTGGCGCATGAAACCGGTCATGCGCCGACCGTGCAGGAACAAGAAAAAGGTGATGAAGATGCTGAGCGCAAGTCCAAGGACGACCGAACCGAGAGCGGCTCCGCCCGCAAGCGCGATATCGGTAAGAGGGCCTGTGAGTTTCTTGAGTTCTGCGATAAACGCGGGGGCATCATGTGCCAGGTTCTCCCAGTAAACCGCAACGCTCTCGCCGATGGCCGGCAGGCTCCTCACCCAGTTGGGTGGCGCGGGAGGCCCCTCGCCCAGCACATGCGCGAGCCCTTCGGCCAGACTTCTTATGTCGTCGGCGAGCGCAGTCACAAGCAGAACAAGTGGAGCGGCCACAACGATGACAACCAGGATCGTCATGATCGCTGCGGCAAAAGCGCGGTAGCCTCCGACCGCGCGCTCGCAGTGGCGATAGAGCGGCCACGTCGAGAAACAGATCACCGCAGCCCACATTATCGCCGATAGGAACGGCCAAAGAACCAGCGCGCAAGCTACGACCAGCAGCGCAAGCGCGCTGCTGCCGAGAACAGGTCCTATCCATCTGCGAGAATCTGACATTGCCCGATCCGCCTTCGTTTCGGGGCACATTCTTCGGCACGTCTCCATAGCCATACCCACGCGCTGTTCTGCGCGAACGCTGAGCGGCAAGCGGGCCTGGCCAGGCCGGATTGAACGCGAGAACCCATCAACGCCGGCAGCTATGCGAACACTCTGAGCATAGACGCACAGTCGCACTGCATTTCCCGCCACTGCGCTTCACCGCAGACATGGCGATGGAAGCGTCAGGCGGCGATCCGGACCTGCGTTTGATGGTTCGATCAAGCGACGACTATCGCCAACCGATATCGCTGAAACGTTCTTCAAATCTGGGAGAGTTGAGTAATCGCAGCTGCGTGAACCCGCAAACCCATATCGCGCTATGTTGGGCAATTGCCCCTTCGAGGACCTCCTCGGAATAACCCGATCAGTCCAGGAAGGGCATGCAAGTGTCCATCCATGGACGAACGTTCAATACCAGCGGCCGCGACCGTACCAGCCACCGCTGAGAACGAGAACGATCAGAACTATGATGAGCAGTGTGGTGATATCCATTTGGGTCTCCTGGGAGTACCCTGGTGATCGTCAATCACGATGATGGACGATGCTATTTTTTGCTGTACTCCAACGTTATATAACGCGCCAGAAGTGTCTTCGTTCCAGACTGAATAGAAGGCGGCGAGAACGCCGCCTCCCATCGATTGCGTGGCTTACTTGGCGCGGCGCCACACACCGTTGACGCCGTCACCCTTGACGTCTCCGGCCTTCTTGTCTTCGGCATAGGTGTAAAGCGGCTTGCCGTCGTAGGCCCACATTTCCTTGCCGGCCGTGTCCTTGACCAGCGACCATTCGCCTTCCGCCTTCGATTTTGCGGCGGCATGGAACGCCGGCCACATCTTCAGGCAATCGGCGTCGCAGTTCGACTTGCCTTTGGTGTCCTTGTCGAACGTATAGAGGGTCATGCCGTTTCCAGTGGTCATGACCTTGCCCACCTTCGTGTCGACCATCTTGGCCGGTTCAGCGGCATAGGCCGACCATGACGTAGCGGCGGCTACGCCCAATGCGAGTAAAAGCGTTTTCATGATTTTTTCCCATCGGGGATGCCAGCGGAATGCAGGTAGTGCCCGAAGTCTTACGCACAGAAACGCGTGGCTTCGGTGGCTGTTCCATGACGCACCAATTTGATTGTCTAGAAGCGGGCCGCAACTCTGCAGCGACCGGCAAAGTCAGACACGCCGCAGGCCGGCGACGTCTGATGATCTCATTGGGTCAGGCTATCAGACTGCGTTGCGGGAGCGGACCCTGTAAAGATGACGGTCGCGGGTCTGAATGCCCAGACCAAAAGGATGCTCATCGTGACTATGAGCAGCGAGAAAATGAGACGATTTGACATGGCGCCTTCCTCCATATTCGGAGCGCTGTGAATGCAAGTCGCAGCATTCGCCGCCATTGTCAGGTCGAAGATTTCTGGCAAGGAGACGCGCGAGTGCCTTCCATAGGCCTCGCGGTCCGTGCGGTTTGGGAGAGGTTTCAAGTATCCGGTCGCCGCATGGCAACGCAAACGAGTGTATCACATTTCTAGCTTGCCAGGGGCTCCGGCGCAGCGGAGTTGGTACGACCGGATCAGATGATCAATTGCACGATGTGGGAGAACGGCGTCATCGCCCACCGGGCGTTGTCATCTTTGCCCGTCCTGTAAATGATGAAGTCACGGCCGATAGTGAACGTCCCATGCATGGTGATCTCGTTGCCTGTTGAGAGCACAGCTCGAAGCTCGCTTGCCTGGCGTTTCTCTATTTGATCACTGATCAAATCGGCGAGGACCTGATCCAGGATATCAGGCTTTGATTCAGTCAATGGATCACCCCTCGCTTTGTCAGACACCGAACAGGCGCGGTGAACTCGGCACTGCAAGCGCGGCCACCCCAGATTTGCCGCAACTTATGCTCGAGCTCACTGCATGTTGCATTAAATCCTATCCGATTCACCGATAGAAGCATGCACAATTCAGAGCGCAACAGCAACCTTTGCGCGTCTGACGAGACGCACCGCGAGGTAGGCCAATGACAAGGCAACGGATGCTGCGATCGGCTCTTCATTGTGCCCGAGCGAAAGCGAGAGGCAAGACCGCACGCCGGCGCGGTGAGGCGGCGCCGGTTCTCGGGCGTGGCACCAATCCTCGCAAAAGACGTCCCGAATGCCGTGGCGCAGAATCTCATGCATGGCAGCGATGTTGCCAGTGCGGGCCATGCCGCTTTGCCGGACGCTACACTGCTGTCCTGTCGACTTCGGCAATGTGGTGCTGGTGGGTGATTGAAACGTTTGTCCCGGGCATTGCATCTGCCACTGTGATCTGGGCAGCCAGCTGGTTGCTGAGCGCTTCCACGATCCCCGTGCCCAGGCCGGGCTTCACGTCTATTTCCCCTGTCGGCATACCTATGCCGTCATCACCGACCTGGAGCGTCCAGTCTTTTCCAGTCGCGTGGTAGTCGACGGTGATTTTCCCCTTGCGGTGCTTCGGGAACGCGTGTTTCAGCGCATTGATTACCAGCTCGGTGACGATGAGCCCGAGGCTTATCGAAATGTTTGCCTCGGTAAGGGTCTTGTCCACATTGACGTCGATCGAGAGCTGTTCGGGGTCGTAGATCATCGAAGCTCCGAGGCTTCTGCAAAGCTGCTCGAAATAGCTGCGGAGTTCGACCTCACCGCCACTGGATGCCGCGAGCTGCTGCTGGACCGCAGCTATCGACATGACCCGGCTGTGCGCCGACTTCAAATGATTGCGGGTCTCTTCGGATTGAACCTTGCGAGCGCTCTGCAGAAGTATGCTCGCAATGATCTGCAAGCTGTTGGCGACGCGATGCTGGACCTCCCGCAGAAGGATGGCCTTTTCTCGCAGCAGGTCGTCCTTCACTTTCGCAGCGACCAGCGCATCCGTAACGTCGGTCACGGTCAAAAGCAGGCGGACTTGTGTCGTATCCGCGTAGTCAAGCATTTGGGCGTCAAGAACCAGCCGCCGTGTATCCTGACCGGGGCGTCTTAAATCCATCTCGTAACCGTGCACCTCGGCCAATCCCGACGCAGTTGCGCTAAGCAACGCCGACAGTTGCGCGACGTTCCATTCTCCATCGCCGATCCGGGTGAACTTTCTTGCCGTCGCCTTGTGCGCGTCGATCCGAAATGCGCGATAGAAGGACGTACTGGCCGCGATCAGACGCAGATCGCCATCGAGAAGCACGATCGGCGCGCTTGAGGATGCAACGACTGCGAGCGCAAGGCTGAGCGAGGTTTCGGGTTGGAGAGGCGCGTCCTGGTTCATTTTCGTGTCCTTCCGGCCAGAGGCTCTCGGTGCGAGAGCCGTCCCCAGCATGGACGTAGACGGATTGGCTTTGGGAGGGAGATCCATCGGAAACATACTACCACGAATGGCATGAACATGTTCACCTAATCTGGCGAACGCTCGGGAGCCAGCACCGCAGAAGCGCCTTTTGCAATGTCTTGTCAGCCGTTCGGTTAAAGGCGAAATCGATCAAACCGGATGAATAACAGAGCGCACGTCCGCCAGCATGCACAACCGCCTCAATTGAAACTCAATCGACGCGCTATGGTAGAGCCAAGTTGATTTGGCCGAATGTGGCTTTCGCGGTATCAGAACGTCGAACCGCCCCAATCCCCTAAATTCTCGACAGACAGGCAAGCTCGGTTTCAGTGCTTGCGGCCAGCGCTTCGTCAAGAGGCAGATCTCTTTCGATCCGTCTGTTCGTCCGCCCCATTGCAACGAGCATCATTCATCCGTCGGCAGCCAGCGCGAAAGCGCGCAACGGCTGTTTCTGCCGGTTGTTCCTACAGACGCTTGAGGAGGATCGAGACCATTATGAGTGCACTGTCTTTCACGAAACGCATCATCCGCGGCCCGGCCGACACGCCGCCGATCCACCGTTTTCACGTTGGCCAGCTCGTGCGCTCCAAGGGGGCGTTGACGCGGGAATCGATAACCGGCGAAACTTACCGCATTACCGCGACCCTGCCGGTCCGCGACAATGCGCTCCAGTATCGCATACAGAGCAGCCGCGAAATCCACGAGCGGGTGACGGATGAAGGCAATCTCGAAATGGTTGTCAGCAACGGCAAGGATGGGCCAGCGCTCGCCGAGCGCACGTTCAGGAGAACCCATATCCTGTAAGGACCAACGTGCAGGGCATCCGAACAGATCAGCCACAGGAGGCGATCATGAAGTACCACATTCCGGCTCAGATCTATCTCTTCGATTATCGCGGTCTGTTTGCCTGGATCGCCCTTGCGGTCGCCATCGCTGTCGTCATTACCACGATCCTCTTTGGCCGGATCCTGTGATGACACGTCACGAAACCATACACCTATCCGAACTTATCCGCCCGGCCGACCGATTGCCGCGTTAGCCCATCGCCTGGAAAGGACCATCCCATGACACTGAGCTTCCCCAACCAAAGCCGAAGTTTCGACGACACAAGAAACGCCGTTCGTTTTCTAGGCCATGATGGCATGTTCGAAGTGCCCTTCTATGTCGAGGCGGAAGCGCTCGCCCGTGGCACGCCGACCCGGACGACCGAGGCAGCCTGCCTGCAGGCATTCGACGCTGCGCGCAACAAGATCTACGACGTCGCAAAAGCCGCCTACACCCACGGGCGCCGGACGATCTACGTCCTGACGGCCGCGGACTTCCGGTAGCATCAACAACAAAGCAAGTCGTCGGCCCGGGTGGCCAAATCCTCTATCGTCTCCCATCAGCCGCCCTTAAGCCGCCAGTAACGGAGCAACCGCCATATCTGTTGCGACCAACGCATCAGGGGGCGGGATGGCGGACGCAGACAACGAAACCATGACGACCGGCAAGCAATCGGGCCGCGTCGTCGTGGTGACCGCGGGCGGTGAAAATCCGTGGATCATGATCAATGCGCTCGCCGCGCGTTTCGACGATATCGTCGTTCTTGAGGAACGGCCGGAATCCAAGGGGCTTTTCCTGCGCCGCCGGGCGCGAAAGCTCGGCTGGCCGATGGCCCTCGGGCAACTCGCCACCATGGTTGCCTCGCGTTTCGGCAAGCGATTTACACGGAAACGGGCCCAGGAAATCCTGCGGCACTACGGCGTATCGGCAACACCCGACCAGCGTGTGCCGCTACGTCAGGTTCTTTCCATCAACGACGGCGAGGCCGTCAGCCATCTCCGGCAGCTCGCGCCAGAAGTCGTCTTTCTCATCAGCTGCCGCATGCTGAAGCCGGTGACCCTGGCGCAGATCCCCTGCCCTGTGGTCAACTTCCATGCCGGCATCAATCCGCGCTATCGCGGCCTGATGGGCGGTTATTGGGCACGAGTCAGCAACGACGTCGCCAATTTCGGAGCGACCGTGCATCTGGTCGACGAAGGCGTCGATACCGGTGTCATCCTCTACCAGGCGCGCCAGACGCCTGATCGGCGTGATACGATGCACACCTATCCGCTTCTGCAGACGGCCGCCTCCACCGACATCGTCATTGCCGCCCTCGACGACGCCCTCAAGGGCCGATTGCGACCGCTCGATGTCGCAGGCCCGTCGCAACAGTGGTACCACCCGCCCATCTGGACTTGGCTCTGGACCGGAATCCGACGCGGCATCTGGTAGAAAAACCAGACGCGCACTGGTCGCGAAGAGCACGCCGAGATTGGCGGTCAAAAAACGCTAACACCCTGAAATATCTGATACTCATCGGCTGATGGATATCCCGAGCCATGGGCTTGCCCGCGTCGATGCAACGCGTAGAGTGCCTGGGGCCTTCGACGTTCTGCGCCGGCGTCGTTTTTGGACATATCCAACGTCGTGGCGAGGTGAGCCACGACGGCAGGACACAAGCATTGTCGCAGGAAGAGGAGAACGACACCCGATGGCAGATCGCATAATCGTCTACTGGCGCGACATCCCGGCCCAAGTGATCATCAAGAAGGGCCGCACGACCGCCAAGCGCGAGCTTTCGCTGCGCTTCACCGAAGCGATCGACATGTGCGCCATGCGCACCGGTGCTGCCGAAACCGACGACTATCTCGCCGAATGGCGCAAGGCCGACCCCGAGCCCGTTTCCGACGATCTGGAGGCGGAAGCCGACCGCGCCGCAGCCGAACTGGAGGCGGCCTTTGATCGCGAACGCCTGGTCGCGCTCGTCAAATCCGGGGGCCGCGACAATGGCTGAGCCGAAGGCAGCAGGCGCAGCGGAGGCGAAGATCGTCAAGGGCAATGCAGCGGCCGCCGCCAAGGCTGCGACCGGCGCCTTTACGCCATCAGGCGTTTCCCCGAGCCGTCGCTCGCGCCACAAATACACGGTCCGCCTCTGGGCCGTGCGAAATTCGCGCTTCCTCGAATGGTTCTACAACCGTTTCGCCGACATGTTCCTGCTCTTGCATCCATTGTGGAAAGCGATCGGCTACAGCAGGGTGGAGCGACCCGTCACCTTCGTCGAACGCCACGTCAAGGGCTTTCTGTTCGACTGTCGCATGTGCGGCCAGTGTGCGCTGTCGTCGACCGGTATGTCCTGCCCGATGAACTGTCCGAAGCAGCTGCGAAACGGCCCCTGCGGCGGCGTGCGCGCCAACGGCAACTGCGAGGTCGAGCCGGATATGCCCTGCGTCTGGGTGCAGGCGTGGAAAGGCTCGCAGAACATGACGAAGGGCGATGCGATCTTGAACGTGCAAAAGCCGGTGAACCAGTCGCTGCGCGAAACCTCCTCCTGGCTGCGGGTGACGGCCGAAGCGGCCGCCCGCCGCGAAGCACAGGCGAAAGAGAACCAGGCATGAGCCCCGATTACAATCCACACGATCCCGGCGCGCCTCTCGATCCCCTGCCCGGCCATTCTTCGCGCGGACGGCTGGAGCGCGTGCTGCGCCGCGGCGAGTTTGCGGTGACCGCCGAGCTCAACCCGCCCGACAGCGCCAACCCGCAGGATGTCTACGAGCGTGCGGCGATCTTCGACGGCTGGGTCGATGGCATCAACGCCGTCGATGCTTCGGGCGCCAACTGCCACATGTCGTCGGTCGGCATTTGCGCGCTGCTGACGCGCATGGGCTACGCCCCGATCATGCAGATTGCCTGCCGCGACAAGAACCGCATCGCCATCCAGGGCGACGTGCTCGGGGCATCGGCCATGGGCGTGCAGAACGTCATGTGTCTGACCGGCGATGGCGTGCAGGCCGGCGACCAGCCGGGCGCCAAGCCCGTGTTCGATCTCGACTGCATGTCGCTGCTAGAAACCGTGCGCATCATGCGCGACAATTCAAAATTCCTGTCAGGCCGCAAGCTGACGACGCCGCCGCAGGTGTTTCTCGGCGCCGCCATCAATCCCTTTGCGCCGCCCTACGACTTTCGCCCCTATCGTCTTGCCAAGAAGATCGAGGCCGGCGCGCAGTTCGTCCAGAGCCAGTACTGCTTCGACGTGCCGATGTTTCGCGAATACATGAAGAAGGTGCGTGACCTCGGCCTCAACGAAAAATGCTTCATCCTCGTCGGCGTCGGGCCGATGGCATCGGCCAAGACCGCCCGCTGGATCCGCTCCAACGTCCCGGGCATCCATATTCCCGACAGCATCATCACGCGGCTCGAAGGCGCGCAGGACCAGAAGAAGGAAGGCAAGCAGCTCTGCATCGACATCATCAACGAGGTCAAGGAGATCGAAGGCGTCTCCGGCGTCCACGTCATGGCCTATCGCCAGGAAGAATATGTCGCGGAGATCGTGCATGAATCGGGCGTGCTGAAGGGGCGCCAGCCCTGGAAGCGCGAGACGCTGCCGACCGACGCGCTTGTCGCCTCGCGCATGGAGCACATTCGCGAAGGCAAGGAAGAAAACCAGCAGGAGATGGCGGGCGCTGCAGCCCACCACCCCCACTGACGACATTGCAGACACACCGGGGCCGGTCCGTCCGGCCGCTTTCATCGCTCAACGGGTGAGATAACGAAACCCGACGCCACAGGATCAAAGGATCTTACATGACCCGTACCATCGTCGCTTCCGCCACCCGCGAAATCATCATCGGCTTCGACCAGCCCTTCTGCGTCATCGGCGAGCGCATCAACCCGACCGGCCGCAAGAAGCTGGCCGCCGAAATGATCGAGGGCAATTTCGACACCGTCATCAAGGACGCGCTTGAGCAGGTGGCCGCCGGCGCGACGATGCTCGACGTCAATGCCGGCGTCACCGCCGTCAACCCGAACGAGACCGAACCGCCGCTCTTGGTCAAGACGCTGGAGATCGTCCAGGGCCTCGTCGACGTGCCGCTGTCGATCGACAGCTCGGTGTCGGCGGCTATCGAGGCCGCGTTGAAGGTCGCCAAGGGCCGGCCACTGGTCAATTCCGTCACCGGCGAAGAGGAAAAGCTCGAGGCGATCCTGCCGCTCGTCAAGAAATACGACGTGCCGGTGGTGGCCATCTCCAACGACGAGACCGGCATTTCGATGGACCCGGACGTGCGCTTCGCCGTTGCCAAGAAGATCGTCGAGCGCGCCATGGATCACGGCATCAAGCCGCACGACATCGTCGTCGACCCGCTGGTCATGCCGATCGGTGCGCTGGGCGACGCTGGCCGGCAGGTATTTGCGCTTCTGCGCCGTCTGCGTGAAGAGCTGAAGGTCAACACCACCTGCGGCCTTTCCAACATCTCCTTCGGCCTGCCGCATCGCCACGGCATCAATGCCGGCTTCATCCCTATGGTCATCGGCGCCGGCATGACATCCGCCATCATGAACCCTTGCCGTCCGCAAGAAATGGAAGCCGTTCGCGCCGCAAACGTGCTGAACGGCACCGACGCCAATTGCACCAACTGGATCAGGACCTACCGCGACCACAAGCCTGCAGAAGGCGGCCACGCCGTTGCCGCGGCGCCAGCCCCAGCCACCTCCGGCGGCCGCCGCGGCGGGCGCGCTGCACGCACCGGCGGCGCGGCGGCGAGCGAATAACTTTCACTCGGCGTCGAACCGTGCGCCAAAGAGACAATCGGGCGATGAAAAGCCAGTTGCGCCTTTTCGCTCCGATTGTTCCCTTGGCGCTCGTCGCCGGATATGCGTTGTTTGAGGATGCACACGCCTCCGAAAGATTCTACTCTGCGACCTAGGTGCTACCGATCCTTCGCTGTCATACGCATCGCGGCAATCACAAAGAGGATCAACTTCGGCTCCCGGGAACAGATCGCCAATGTCCTCTTCAGGGGAAAGTCGATCAGACTGGCAGCCGCGTTTGCCTCGGCAATCGCGGCTGGGAAACCGACGACGGCATCATAGTCAGCAATCCGACCGCCGCTGTCGCGGCACAGGAGTAGGGATCAACGATGACAACGCGCCGACTTCACCTGGACGCCTTCACGCTCTGGTTCGAAGCCCCTTTCGTGATCGCGCTTCGGCTGCACGAAATGCAGATGGCGGCCTTGACCGGCAAGAGCCAGGATTCGACCGAGATCAACCGCATGGTGTCGGAGAAGATCGCGGCCACAGCGGAAAGTGCGATCGCGGTGAACATGGCGCTCTGGCGCGCCGCCTTCGACAACACGGTGCGGCTGATGACAGGCGGAAACGCATCGTTTGGCCTCGGTGGAACGGCGATCGCCTCGGCCGCGCTCAAGCCCTACGGCACGCGCGTGCGCGGCAATGCCCGGCGGCTGTCGCGCAAGTCGTCGTGAACGGACACGTTTCCGCGACCACACCCCTGACGAAATGATGCTCGCAGATCTTTCCATGTCGGGATCTGACAACTATCAGGCTGCATTCCGGTGCAGTCTGAAGACGTTTATCCATGCTTCGGTCGATCCGGCAGAAGCGGGCTTTAGGAAAGACAGAGCAGAATGCGCATCGAAGGCACTTCCGAAATCGAGACCAACATGACCGAAGCCGCGCATAAGGATCCCCTCGTTCTGTTCATGCCGTCGGGCAAGCGCGGCCGCTTCCCGGTCGGCACGCCGGTGCTCGATGCCGCCCGCTCGCTCGGGGTCTATGTCGAAAGCGTCTGTGGTGGCCGCGCCACCTGTGGCCGCTGTCAGATCGAGGTGCAGGAAGGCAATTTCGCCAAGCACAAGATCGTCTCCTCCAACGACCATATTTCGCCTGTCGGCCCGAAGGAGCAGCGCTATGCCTCGGTGCGCGAACTGCCGGACGGACGCCGTCTCTCCTGTTCCGCCCACATCCTCGGCGATCTCGTCATCGACGTGCCGCAGGACACCGTCATCAACGCCCAAGTCGTGCGCAAGGCGGCGACCGACCGGGTGATCGAGCGCAACGCCGCCGTCCAACTCTGCTATGTCGAGGTCGACGAGCCCGACATGCACAAGCCGCTCGGCGATCTCGACCGGCTGAAGGTGATGCTCGAAAAAGATTGGGGTTGGAAAGATCTCCTGATCGCGCCACACCTGATCCCGCAGATCCAGGGCATCCTGCGCAAGGGCAACTGGGCGGTCACCGCCGCCATCCACCGCGACATGGACTCCTCACGCCCCTTCATCGTTGGCCTGTGGCCGGGGCTGAAGAACGAGGCTTACGGCATTGCCTGTGACATCGGCTCGACGACGATCGCCATGCATCTCGTGTCGCTGCTGTCGGGCCGCATCGTCGGCTCCTCGGGCACCTCGAACCCGCAGATCCGCTTCGGCGAGGATCTGATGAGCCGCGTTTCCTACGTGATGATGAACCCCGATGGCCGCGAGGCCATGACCAAGGCGGTGCGCGAGGCGGTCAACAGCCTGATCGGCAAGGTCTGCGCCGAGGGCGAGGTCGACCGTCACGACATTCTCGACATGGTGTTCGTCGGCAACCCGATCATGCACCACCTGTTCCTCGGCATCGACCCGACCGAACTCGGTCAGGCGCCGTTTGCGCTCGCCGTCTCCGGCGCGCTGCAATACTGGGCGCACGAGATCGATATCGACGTCAACCGCGGCGCGCGGCTCTACATGCTGCCCTGCATCGCCGGCCATGTCGGCGCCGATGCCGCCGGCGCTACCTTGTCTGAAGGGCCCTACCGTCAAGACAAGATGATGCTGCTCGTCGATGTCGGCACCAATGCCGAGATCGTGCTCGGCAACAAGGATCGCGTCGTTGCCGCCTCCTCGCCAACGGGCCCCGCCTTCGAGGGTGCTGAAATCTCCTCCGGCCAGCGTGCTGCACCGGGCGCCATCGAGCGCGTGCGCATCGATCCCGAGACGCTCGAACCCCGCTTCCGCGTCATCGGTGTCGACAAGTGGTCTGATGAGGAGGGTTTTGCCGAGGCAGCCGCCTCCGTCGGCGTCACCGGCATCTGCGGCTCGGCGATCATCGAGATCGTCGCCGAGATGTACCTTTCCGGCATCATCTCGCAGGACGGCGTCGTCGATGGCGCCATGGCGGCAAAAAGCCCGCGCATCATCCCAAACGGCCGCACCTTCTCCTACCTGCTGCACGAGGGCGAGCAGCGCATTACCGTGACGCAGAACGATATCCGCGCCATCCAGCTCGCCAAGGCAGCGCTTTATGCAGGGATCAAGCTGCTCATGGAAAAGCTTGAGATCGACCATGTCGACACCATCCGCTTTGCGGGCGCCTTCGGCTCCTTCATCGACCCCAAATACGCCATGGTGCTGGGGCTGATCCCGGACTGCGATCTCGACGAGGTGAAGGCCGTTGGCAACGCCGCCGGCACCGGCGCGTTGATGGCGCTGCTCAACCGCGGCCACCGCCGCGAAATCGAGCAAACCGTCAACAAAATCGAGAAGATAGAGACGGCTCTTGAATCAAAATTTCAGGAGCATTTCATCAACGCCATGGCGATGCCGAACAAGGTCGACGCCTTCCCGAAACTCTCTCAGGTCGTGACTTTGCCTGAGCCCAAGGTGGCAGCAGATGACGGCGAAGGCGGCGGCAGACGGCGCAGACGCAGCCGGGAGTAGGCACCGCTTCGTTTCCACGGCGTAACGATATCCGAGAACCATGCGCGCGCCTTTGCCCCTCACCCTCTCCGCGCCTGTGGAGAGAGGGAACTCGGTCGTGCAACTTTCTCGCAGTCAGGGATTGGTGTCGGCGGCACAGGCACCTCGCTGGACTTACAGCTGGACTGGGTAAGCGAGCGCGTGCGGCATCCCCTTCTGCCCGCTCGCGGGGAGAAGGTCGCGGCAGCCGGATGAGGGGCCGACGCGAGCTTCTACCGTCCGATCCGTCGCCCAAAAAAATGCCCCGGCCGCCGTGATCAGAGGCCCGCTAGCCACCCAGCGCGATCGTCAACGCCACCAGCACCCCGCCGATTGCCGCCATCGCAAACGCCATCGGCCAGGGGCTTCGCCCCATGTACTGGCCGAGCCGGGCGCCGATGGCAAAAAGCATGACCAGCGCAATGGCGTTCGAAACGCGCATTGCGACATCGATCCGTTCGATGAGCAGGAAAGGGATGCTGGGCGGCAGCGTCGAGATGGCGACAAGCGCGAAAATGGCGAGCGCTGCCTTGAGATCACCGCCCGTGACCACGGAATGGTGGTCGTTGGATGGCAAGGCGCGTACGCGCTGCAGCAGCGCCTCGATTTCGCTTTGAGCCGACACCAGCCTGATATCATCAGGGAGGTTGTCGAGAAAAATCTGGCGGGCGCGGTCGAGAGGTTCGCGCTGCAAAGCATCGACGAGGCCGCGACGCCGGACCCGCTCGACCGCGGTCGTCAGCACATGCATGACGCCATCGACGATGCCCCAGGCGATATTGCAGCCGAAGGCGGCGATCAGCACCGCATTGACCCTCTCGCCGCCACCCACAGCCGCACTCATCGTGCCGGTGAAGGAAAGCACCATCAACAGCCCGAAGATGATCTCCGACAGGCGATCGATCGGATCGAGAATGGGTCGCGGCTGGTCATCGCGGGCCATGAGACATCACCCCTTGCGCGTCGATCAACGCATGACCGCGTGACGGAAGCCCGCCTCTGGCTCAAGCAACGGCTGACGCAAGCCGCACCTCGCCCGCCTGCATCCTCAGTTCGGCGAAAGCGTCGCGAACGTGATCGGCCACGGCGAGCACCGGGGCCGAGGCGCTGTCGATCACCTGCAGACCGATATCGTAGTGGCCGAGGTCCGGCAGACCGTCTCGCTCGCCAAGCTGCACCATCTCGCCGTGGACGAGATAGCGCGGCAGCGGCGCGATCGCGAGGCCGGCGAGCACGGCGGCACGCTGGCCGGTCGTGTAGGCGCTCAGGAACGCGATGCGAAACTTGCGACCGGCACGCGACAGCTTTTCCACGGCATCAGCGCGCCACACACAGCCGTCTTCCCACATCGACACCGGCAGCGGATCGCGCAGATGCGCATTGCCGCATTTGACGCCGGCCCAGACCAGCTTCTCCTGCATCAGGATCTCGGCATTCTTGGGCGCGACATCGGTCAGGCTGTTGAAGATGGCGATGTCGAGGCGATGTTCATCGACGCGCTTGCGCATGGCGTTGCTCATACCGATCGAGACGTCGACGGTTACGTTCGGGTAGGATTCGGCAAAGCGCTTGAGCACCTCCGGCAGGATGCGCTCACCGACATCCTCTGGCGCACCGACGCGCACGACGCCATTCATATCCGGCAACAGGAAGCGCGAGACGGTTTCATTGTTGAGCGCCAGCAGGCGGCGGGCGAAGCCCAGGAGCATCTCGCCCTTCGGCGTCAACGACACCGAGCGCGCGTCGCGCAGGAACAGCGTGCAGCCAAGCAGCTCCTCGAGCTTCTTGATCTGCATCGAGACCGCGGACGGCGTGCGGTAGACCGTTTCGGCCGCGGTGGTGAAGTTGCCCGTTTCGGCGATGGCGACGAAAGTCTTCAGCACATCCATTTCTAGGAGCGGAAGCGCGTGGCGCATCATCATGTTCATGGCGGCATCCTCAATCAATAAAACTGAAAGAAAGGTTCACATCATTTCGTTTGATTGAACATCAGCAAAGACCGATAGTCAAGTTGCAAGGACGCCAAAGGAAGGAAACCAGTCATGTCCGCGACCACAATCGCCTTCGCTGCATCGCAGGACATCCGGCGCGTGAGCAAGGTGAAACCCAAGATGAACCGCACTCCCGAGCATGCCGTGCGAATGGTACGCACCCTGCCCGTCTTGAAGGCCAATCCCGACGGCGATCTCGTGCTGTCGTTTCTCTCCCGCGTGCAATCGCTGATCGACAGCATTGCGCGAAAACGACTGGCAAAGCGCATCGCCCGAAATCGGGTGGAAGCCCACCGGGAACTGGCGAAACTACCAAGGCGGGTCCGCAACGACCTCGTCCTCGGCGAGACGCTGACAGATCACCAGGTTTGATGAAAAACATCAAACATATTCGTTTGAATGATGATTAGGGTTGCGACATATATCGATCGTGGTCGCGACCTCTGAGGCACTCAGAAGGAGCCATGAAATGTCTACTATCCATCTATCCCAGACCTCGGACCGGGCATCCTCCCTGTCTCCCATCCCGGGTCTCTTCAATCTTCGTGCACGCGCCTGGGCTGCCTGGAAGCGTTATGCCAACGAGCGCGCGCTCGAAAACCTGTCCTACGACACGATGAAGGACATCGGCTTTCCCTCGGTCGACGATGCGGTGCACAAGTCCGAGCAATGAATGACCGCGTGACGTGTTTTCGGGGACCCAAGACCCCGGGATCGAACCGCTGAAGGGCATCGTCGAGAAGGCGGTGCCCTTCTTCTTTTGTAGCGCTTGCCGACCCAGAAGGGCGCCCGGACGGACCGATGCGTCCTTGGGCAATGACTTGTCCGATACCGACGCCCGGGCATTTCAAGATCAGCGCGTCGCAATCGACAAACACAACTCAGGCGCGTTCTTTTCGAAAATTACGCATCCCTGGCGTTTCTTGTCAGATTACGTCAGCCGCGCCGGTAAATCTGTCGCATTCCTTACAAAAGCCGCAATGCCGGCTCGATGGCGGCGTTCCCGCCCCATGTCGCAATGCGAAATGTCTTTGCGGTCGCTGCTTTCCATGTCAATGTCGCAAACAGACAAGCCGGATGGTATCTTCCAAGCGACGAATATACGGCATCGCCAAGCATGGGAAGCCTCATGAACAAGCCCTTGACCAAAAAGCGTTCCATCGTCTTCTTCCTGGTTCCGAACTTTTCCATGCTGCCGTTTTCGGCTGCCATCGAAACGCTCCGCATCGCCAATCGCATGCTCGGTTACGAGGCCTATACGTGGCGCCTCACCTCGACCGACGGCGAGAAGGTTCTTTCCTCGAGCGGCATCGCCCTAGAGGTCAACTCGTCTCTCGCCGACGAACGCAAGTTCCTGGGCGGCGAGAACCGCCCGTCGATGGTGCTGGTCTGTTCCGGCATCTATGTCGAGGATTTCAACAACAAGTCCGTCAATGCCTGGCTGCGCGAAGTCTACAACCGCGGCGTCGCCGTCGGCAGCCTCTGTACGGGCGCCCATGTGCTGGCGTCTGCCGGCCTTTTGACGGGCAAGCGCTGCGCCATCCACTGGGAAAACCTGCCGGGCTTCTCCGAGAATTTTCCGCAGGTCGACGTCTATGCCGACCTCTACGAGATCGACAGCAACATCTACACCTGCGCGGGCGGCACCGCCTCGCTCGACATGATGCTGAACCTGATCGACCAGGATTTCGGCGAGAACCTCGTCAACCGCGTCTGCGAACAGGCGCTGACCGACCGCGTGCGCGGACCCCACGACCGCCAGCGGCTGCCGCTGCGCGCCCGTCTCGGCGTCCAGAACGCCAAGGTACTGTCGATCATCGAGTTGATGGAAGGCAACCTTGCCGAGCCGCTGTCGCTTTTGGAGATCGCCGAAGGCGCCGACCTCTCGCGCCGGCAGATCGAACGGCTGTTTCGCCAGGAAATGGGCCGCTCCCCTGCCCGCTACTATCTGGAGATCCGCCTCGACCGCGCCCGCCACCTCCTCATCCAGTCGTCGATGCCGGTCGTCGAAGTCGCCGTCGCCTGCGGCTTCGTCTCCGCGTCCCACTTCTCCAAGTGTTATCGCGAACTCTATAACCGCTCGCCCCAGCAGGAGCGCGCCGACCGCAAGCTGACGCTGCAGATGGCGCGGTAGGAACAGCCGACAAGAGGAGATGAAGGGCGGATTTTCCGCCCTTTTTTGCCTCTACGGTTGCGAACGGTCGACCCGACCAGGCCGAGGGAGGCGACAATCCGGACGCCGCTCCGGGGCGCAAGCGGGCCAATCGACACTTAAGCCCATGCCGATCGGCATCAGTCGACGCAAGGGCATTGAAGGCAAATCGGCAACGTTCACCACGCGCTGCACAAAGACGTAGCCGATCCGGCACGACACAAACTTCAGCTCACGGCCTTGAGCCAGATCAATGACAGCACGGCGTCACCACGCTAGGCGTTCCACTCTGGTCGTTCTCCCATGCAAGTCTGGCGTAACTCTCCAACAACAGGCAGGGCCGTACCGTGACGACGCAACACCCCATCCGGCATCTTTTCAAGATCGCATTGGCATGCTCGCTGGCACTTGGCCTGCTGGCTGCAAACGCGATGTCCAAGGACATCACCTCCTACGGCGGAACGGAACTCGGCTCCGTAGCCGAATTCCGCCCTGAGCTTGGTCTCGGCTGGCTCAGCGGCTATCTGGGACCCGAGGCCCTGCCCAACAGCCTCACCCTGCTTCCCCGCCCCCCGGCTGCGGGCTCGGCAGCTCTTGCCGAAGACGAGGAAGTCGCAAAAGCCACATTCGCGCTTCGCGGCACGCCGCGCTTCGCATTGGCGGAGGCTGACTACGACCTGAAGTTCGGGCATTTGATCAACGGCTTTTCCTGTGCGTTGAACACACAGATCAGCGAGGAGAATGCCCCTTACCTCACCACCCTGCTGCGCAGGTCCGTCAGCGACCTCGGCCTGTCGACCTATGCCGCCAAGAACTATTTCAAGCGCAAGCGCCCGTTCCAGGAAAATCACCAGCCGATAGGCATCCCCAAGGACCAGGCAGCTCTCGAAAAGGACCCCTCCTACCCTTCCGGCCACACTGCCGTTGGCTGGGGTCTTGCTCTCATCCTGGCCGAGATCTCGCCGGACCGCGCAAACGAACTGTTGGCCCGCGGCCGCGCCTTCGGAGAAAGCCGCATCGTCGTCAACCACCATTGGTATAGTGATGTGGCGTGGGGCCGGGTCATGGGTGCGGCGACGGTCGCGCGCCTGCATGCCGATCCGACGTTCCGCACGGACCTGGAATCCGCCATCGCCGAGTTCGCCTCCGTGCGGACAAAGACCATACCGCCGGCCGGCGACTGCAAGGCGGAGGCAGCAGCCCTTGCACAAGGGTTCCAGGTCAGTGACGTAACCGCGATCGACGTGCTTCTGGAGCCGGACGCGACGATGCTTCGCCACGCGGAAGAGAACAACGCAAGCCTGCTCAAGGTTTTCCCGAAAGGCTTCGCCCTGGATGCGGCCCATCGTCCGCATATCACGATCGTCCAGCGCTTCGTCCGCACGGCCGACCTGGACAAGGTCTATGCCGCAACCAGCCGCGTCATGGCAGGCGCAGACATCGCCGCCATGAAGCTTGATGCCGTAAAATATTACTACATCCCGAACGGCGAAATGGGCGTCGCCGGCATCGTCGCGAAGCAGACGCCGGAACTGGTCAAGCTGCAGGCGGACGTGATCGCGGCTGTCGCCCCCTACACCGTCGAGACCGGCGACTCCGCAGCATTCTTCACGACGCCCGATGATCCTGTCATCGACCCCGCATTGATCGGATATGTCTCATCCTTCGTACCGAGCTCGTCCGGTGAACAATTCAATCCGCACGTCACCACCGGCGTGGCCCCGCGGAGCTACCTCGACCAGATGCTGGCCGGCCCATTCGAGCCGTTCACCTTCTCTCCCGCAGGCGCGGCCGTCTACCAGCTCGGTCAGTTCGGCACCGCGGCAGTGAAGTTGCAGCAGCTCGATTCAAAGCCGTGAAGATTTCGAGCTGCTACATCGCTCCGATGGAAGGCAACTTTGCCGCTCCGCGCCGCGATCACGGCTGAAGATCAGCCTTATCCGCGTCTGCGTCGGGCAGCTTGCGTGCGCTCGGTTTTGCCTTGAATGTTGCAGCCTTGGGAATCATGGGCGACGCAGCGTCTCGCTTGTTGCCTGGAACGCAACGATCAGGAGCAAACCGCCTTATGGCACCCGTGATCATCGATCCGAACAAGGTCCACGAATTCGAGGACAAGGAACGCTTCTACGCGTGGCTCGGCGCCAACCATGCCAGCGAAACAGAGGTCTGGATCAAGATCCACAAGGTCGGCTCCGGCCTCGCCTCGATCACGCCGAAGGAAGCGATCGACGTGATCCTGTGCTGGGGCTGGATCGACGGCGTGCGCAAGGGTTTTGATGACAGAAGCTTCCTGCAGCGCTACACCCCGCGCGGTAAGAAAAGCATCTGGAGCCAGATCAACGTCGACAATGTCGCTCGACTGATCGCCGAGGGACGCATGACCCCGCACGGTCTGAAAGAGGTCGAGGCGGCGAAGGCCGATGGCCGATGGGACCGCGCCTATGGCAGCGGCAAGGCAATGAAGATACCCGACGACCTGCAGGCGGCGATCGACGCCGAGCCTGAGGCGAAGGAAATGCTGACAAAGCTCAGCGCGCAGAACCGCTTCGCGCTTGCCTTCCGCACCCACAACATGAAGACGGAGGTAGGCCGCAGGAAGAAGATCGAGACCTTCGTCGAGATGCTGAAGCGTGGCGAGACGATCTACCCGCAGGCGCGGAAATGACTGGTCAACCCCTCCACCGCTCGCCATCGCGCACTACCCTGTGGATAACAATGGCTACGGTAGTCATCGCTACAGCAGTATCGATGCTTTACATCACATACCGTCATCTCTACCCAACATTCTCTTGGAACCAGAAATTAACAGTCCAACTGAACACACCAAACGGCGAATTCACTGGCTCGTCCGTTAGCCACATCACATGGAGAAAGGGATTTAATCTCAGCACAGACTGGAATCATACGTTCGAAGCGGAGGCGCTACACATCGAATTACCTGATGACAAACATCTATTCGCGCTAATTACATTGCCTCTCAATCAGGAATATATAGGAACTTTGCTTCCTGCGAGCTTGGCAAATAAGGAGGGGCGCGTCTTGGACGACCAATTGTTCCGGTTTGTCGCAACAGAATTAGCGCCGGGGAAACCAGTCCGGGTACCATCTTATCAGTGGCCGCGCCTGGTTACGTTCGAAGACCTGAGAAACAAGGATTCCGTTCACCTCATCGAATCCAACGACATTACAAAAGTGCTTGGCAAAGGATACTCCATAAAATCGGTCACGATTGAGTTGACGGGCGATCAACCGTCGACAAATTCGTTACGCAAGGTCCTGACTTGGCTCAGGCCGGAACCAGAGCCTGCATTGCTATCTCGCCTTGCCCCAACCGATTTCTCCGCCGAGGCGAACCTGCGCCACGGTGACTTCCTACGGAAACCGCGGTGAACCGGGCATCCTATGTGCTCCTTGGTGATAGGTGGTTCCTCCTTGCAGGTCTGGATCATTTCCAGTCACTTGGAAGACGTTTCAAGGCAGCCAGAGCCGACAATGCCGCTCAATTTGGTGCGCGAACAGAGCTGGTCGGCAGCCGACAGAAACCGGCAGATTGCTGCCGACTACGACGCCAGCGCGTCGAGCAGGGCCAGTTCGGAGATCACGCGGTTTCGGCCCGCGTGCTTGGCCATATAGAGAAACTGGTCAGCCGCATGCAGGTAGTTGTCGAAGGATTCCGGCGTCTCGATGGTCGCAAGGCCGATCGACACGGTGATCGACAGTTCCTCGTCGTCCGCCAGGATCCGCGAGCGCGCAAGCTCGATGCGCAGCTTCTCACAGAAGGCAAAAGCCCGCTGGACGTCGAAGCCGTTGAAGAGGATGCCGAACTCCTCGCCGCCGAGGCGGGCGAGCAGGTGCTCCTCGCCGACCAGCGCCGTCAGCCGCTTGGCAACGTGCTTGAGGACGACGTCGCCGATTTCGTGACCGTAGGTGTCGTTCAGCCGCTTGAAATGGTCGATGTCGAGAATGGCGATCGCCGTCGTCTCACCGCGGCGCAGGCACTGCTCGACGAGCCTCGGGCCCGTCAGGAAGAAGTGGCGGCGATTGTAGATATCGGTGAGGTAATCGCTCGCCGCCTGGCGCTGCAGCGTCTGCAGCCGCTTCTGGATACCGGCGGCGTAGGCGATCCGGCCATTGAATTCGGCCTCCAGGAACGGTTTCTGGATGAAGTCCGTACCGCCAGCCTCAAGGAACCTTGCGCCGATACGCCGGTCGCCGCTGTCGGAAAGCGCAATCACCGGCAGCGCCTCGTCGCCCTGGCGCCGGCGCACTTCGGCAAGCAGCGCCGCCCCGCTCATATCGGAAAGATCGAGGTCGGTGACGACCACATCGATCACCTCACCCGAGTCGAGCACCTGCAGCGCGTCAACGGCCGAAGCCACCTCGCAAACGGAAATCCGCTGCCGGCGCAGAATACCGGCAAGCTCGGCGCGCGACGGCGTGTCGGAATCGGCAAGAAGCACCGTCGTCTTGCCGGTGGTCAGGGCACGTTCGACCGCGCCGATCAGGAGATTGATCGATTCCGGCTGGTTCTTGATGACGCAATCGAGCACGCCGCGACCGAGGATCTGCTCGCGCGTGCTGTCGTTGAACGCCGCTGTGAAGACCACCGCCGGCACATTGTTTTCGAGGATGAAATCGAGCGCCTCGCAATTGGGCGCATCGGGAAGGTTGAGGTCGAGCACGGCGAGCGAGAAGCAGCCTGGAGCTGCAGCCATTTCCTGGCGCAGCGCCTCCAGCGAGGCGCAGTGCGTGACGCGGATGCCGTGCACCGTCTCGAGGCCATACTTCAGCGCGGTGGCAAACATGCGGGAATCTTCGATCAGCAGCATGCGCTTGTCGCTGTGCTTCTGCACAGAATTCATCCGACCTGGCGAGCGGCGCAATCTCACGTCCCTGCAAATCCCGATTTCGAGCCGCAGGCGTGCTTGCCCAAAAAGGCGACGCTGGCTCCCAATATACGATTATACCCGGCACGGATCGCGCCAGACGTTTCGTCTTGGCATGACCTGATGTTACCGGGTTCCCCACTTTTTTATTGCGGCCGATTGAAGACCGTAGGGATTGCAATTTCGTTAATGCAGCAACCGTAAGGAGTCTTTTCTCGCGACCAGGGCAATTTTAGGGGTCGCGAGCGCAGAAAACCTGCAAGGCGCCGGCTTTTTTTTGCCGACGGAAGAGCACCAACGCCTTCAATGGAAGGCGATGGTGAAAGGAGAAACGAAAATGGACGGGCCGTCCCGCGGCATCCGGCCTGCGGCTTACGCCGGGACTTTTACCTTTTCGCTCAAGGTCTTGATCTTGGTCAGGGTATCGAGGTTCTGGTTGACGCGGCAATAGAACTCCTCGTTGACGAAGGGGCGTACGACGAAGTCGTTGCCGCCGGCCTTGAGGAAGCGCGCCGACAGAAGCCGGTTGGTCGAGGACGACACGCCGATGATGCGCAGCTGGTGCGGACCGTAGGCGCTGCGAATGCGCCGCGTCAGTTCGAAGCCATCGATATCGGGCATGTTGTAATCGGTGATGACAAGGCCGATGTCGGGATTGTTCTTCAGGATCTCGAGCGCCACCGCGCCGTTCTCCGCCGAGCTGGTGCGGAAGTTGTAGCGCTTCAGCTGCGTCGTCAGGAGCGCGCGCGCCGTCGGGCTGTCGTCGACGATCAGCACATGGTGCTTGTGGTTGGTGAGAAACCGGCAAACCGATTCCGCCAGCATGTCGACGGCAAAGACGCTGTCCTTGATGACATAGTCGACGATTTCCATCGCCAGGATCTTTTCGCGCGTCGACTCCTGGAAGGAGCCGGTGAAGATCACCGTCGGCACGCTCATCTCGATGAGGTAGTTGAGCGCCTCGCCATTCTCGGCACCGGGCAGGTTGATGTTGGAAATGGCAAGCGAGGCCGGGAATGTCGCATTTTCGACGGCAAACTGCAGATCGTCATAGTCGCGGCAGACGATGACGTCGATGTCGAACAGCTCTTTCAGCCGCTTCGAGACCATCGACGAGAACAGGTTGGAGTCCTCGGCCAGCACGATGCGGTGCTCAGCAAGAGATTCGCCGGAATAGTACATTCCGGAAACGCCGAAAAATGACATTGATCGCCTTTAAGTAAAGAGTGTCCCCGAAGCCATGCTAGAGGAGAAAGACTTTCCCGGCTGTTAATGAGGCAGCCCTGAAATGACGGCTGCCGGGGAAACGAGGACGGCATCGGTTTCGAAGGCTGGCGGATCGGCAAGGGCGCTTACGCCAAGCCGCCGATGACGGCCGAAAGCGCATCCCGCGACAAGGGCTTCTTCAGGAATGCGGCAGCGCCTGCGTTCAGACAGCGTTCGCGCGCACTCTCGTCCTGCGAACCGGTTATGATCACCGCCGCGAGCGGCGCCCGCCGCGCGCGCAACTCGACCAGCACCTCCAGGCCGTTCATCTCCGGCATATGCAGATCGACCAGCGCGCAGAACGGCGTGTCGCTGTCGAGCGCCTTCAGGAAGGCCTCTCCCGACGCAAAGGCGATAGCCCGGTAGGACAACGAAACCACCAGACGGCAAAGGGCGCGACGAACCAGGTCGTCGTCGTCCACGATCGCAATGGCGGACTTATCCTCACTCATCCAGCATTCTTACAGCATCCCCATGCGTCGTCGTAGTTGGACCTGGGTCCAATGCCCCGAGTGCTGCGTCGGCAGATGCTACGAGCCGGACAAGGTCGGCGACAGTCCGCACGCCCATCTTCGTCATCATCCGGCCCCGGTGGACCTTGACCGTCTTTTCCACCGTGCCGAGATCGGCGGCGATCTGCTTGTTGAGCCTGCCGGCGACGACGAGATCCAGAACCTGGGCTTCCCGAGGCGTCAGGCTTTCAAGGCGCCGGCGAACCGACGCGCGCCTGCGCTCCTGTTCCTGCTCGGACCGCGTGCGCGACAGCGCGACCTCCACAGCAGCAAGCAGCGCCCGCGCATCGACCGGCTTCGTCAGGAAGTCCACGGCGCCAGCCTTCATCGCCTTCACGCTTGCGGGGATATCGCCTCGCCCGGTGAGAAAGATGATGGACTGGCTGCCTCCGCCCGAGGTCAGAGCCTGTTGAGCGGCGAGCCCGTCGATGCCGGGCAGGCCAAGATCAAGGATGAAGCAGTCCGCCGCATCGAGGTTGGTCGAGGCCAGCATCGCTTCAGCACTCTGAAACGCTTGCACGCCATAGCCTGAAGCGGCCAGCAGCCGCTTCAGCGCCCGCAGAACAAGCTCGTCGTCATCCAGCAGAAAGATGCTTCCGGCACTCTGGCCCATTGTCCACCTCTAAGCCGCAGGCAATGCGATCACGGCGCGCGCGCCGCGCACAACGCTGTCGTCGAAGAACAGTTTCCCGCCTTGCGCCTCGATGATCGACCGGCAGATCGCAAGCCCAAGACCGAGCCCGGTCTTCTTGGTGCTGACGAACGGCTTGAACACTTCGTTGCGCATCTCCGGCGGAACGCCCGGCCCCCTGTCGGAGACGGCCAGTTCACGGGTGCCATCTTCGCGCCGGCGCACGCTGATTTCAACCTTTCGCTGCCTGGACGGCATCGTCTCCATAGCATCGGCTGCGTTCAGGAGCAGGTTGAGGATCACCTGCTGCAGCTGCACCAGATTTGCCTTCACGCGCGCCTCGTCAGGGCTTTCGATCACGGTCACCTCGGTGCGTCGGGCCATGAGTTCGGCGTTTGCCAGCGTCACCGTCGTGCGCACGGCCTCGTTGAGGTCGAGAACCTCCAGCGAGGCATCGCCCTTCAGCATCATGCTGCGCAATTGCGCCATGACCGAAGCGGCGCGTTTGTCGTCGGCAATGATGTCGTCAAAGATTTCCTTGACCTCGTTGCGATCGAACGCATCTTCCATGGCGAGCCGCTGGCCGGCCTCGGCATTGGCGAGAATGGAGGTGAGCGGCTGCGCCAGTTCATGGGCGAGCGCGCCGGAGAGTTCGCCGAGTTGCGACCGGCGCGACAGATGCGCGAGCTCGAGCCGCTCGGTGGACAGCACCTCCTCCAGCCTTCGGCTGCGCCGGTTTTGGAACAGGAGGGCGCCAATGGTGAGCATCTGCGCCGCGATCACCGACGACGCGAGAAGGATCGGCAGGCGATAGCGCTCCCAGGCCGTCGGCTCGTAGTTCAGGATCCGGGTTCCCTCGGGGATCGTGTCGCGATCGATGCGCCAACGCTGGACTTCGCGCCAATCCACCATGTTGGTCTCTTTTGCAGCGATCGTCTGGGGAAAGGATATGTCGCCCTTCAGCACCCGGAGCGCCAGATCCGCCATCTGTCTTCCGATCATCTCGAAGGTGCCGACATAGCCGGCCAGCACGTTTGACCCGAAATAGGAACTGTAGACGGTGTAGACCGGGACGCTGGAGGCTTTGGCAATCGCGACGCTCGCGTCGCGCGGAACGAATTTCTGCCCTGCTGCATCCTCGAAAACGGTCAATATCAGCAGAACCGCGTCGGCGGGAAGCGCCCCTGCTGCCTGCTTGAAGCCGTCGAGCGTGAAGCCGGACAGGTACTCGACGTCGAGACCGGCATGGTGATCGCCAAGGGCTGCGCGGGCCGTCGCCTGCCAGTTTCGGTCGAAGGCGGAGGAGCCGGACAGGACGACCGCCTTTTTCGCCTGCGGCTGAAGCTGTCTTGACAGTTGCAGTGTCTTGCTCACGTCAAAGCGGTTGACGATGCCTTTCACGTCCGCTGGCAGCGGTTGAAACGCGGACAGATCCCGGATGGCGCCGAAGACGATGGGCACGCCGCTTGCCAGGCGGTCGCGCCGCTCCAGAAGGAAACGCAACGCCCCCGGCCCGACGGCAAGCACGGCATCGAGACGCATGTCCCGATACTTCGCGACCAGATCGTCGGAGAGCTGCTTGCGGCGATCGGCAGACGGGAAACGGACGATATCGAGATATTCTGTATAGATCTCGATATGCCCCGGCGCGCTTGCCTCCAGTTGCTCGCGCAAACCGGCCGCGACTTCGACCACCGCGAACAAGGTGCTTTCGTTCTCATAGACGACAAGAATTCGTTGTGGAGAAGCAGCAACCGCCAACGCCGGCGCAAAGACGAGAAACAGAAGCGTCGCGACCGCAAGTCGGCATCGAGATCCCATGCTGTTCAGGCACCTTCTTCAATGCAGAGGAACTGTTTCGGCGTCGGGCGAACTCTCACTGAATGCGATGGCGTCTTGATGGAGCGAGATGCAAACGCTTCGTTGCTCCTTATTCACACGGGACACTATGGAGTTGTATTTCAAATAACTCAATTAGAATAGTGACTTCCTACCACAATTGGGCTTGTTCGTCAGCGGTAATCCCGCCCCCATGGCTGTAGCGCCCTTCTGGCCGCCCGTGATCTATGGGCCTTTGACTAGTTGGCCCTTGGTCCAACTATCCTTCCGCTACAAATGCACGAAAATGTCCGGCGATATCAGGTGGCATCACAATGCCGTCCTCGCGCGGCTTTCCGCGTCTGGGGTTCGGTGCGCATTTTTCCGCAACTCGCATGATCAGGCGAGCAGAACGGCCGCAAGTGCCGAGCGCCTCACCGACGTCATTCCAACAGGAGAAGCCCAGTGAACGATGATATTGCATCCACGCCGCAGGAAGACATCGACAGCAGTCCTGAGCTGCAGAAAAACGGCCTCAGCCGACGCAGCGTTCTGCTCGGCGGCACAGCCCTTGCGGCAGCCGCCACCGCAATGGTTTCGACCGCCGGCGTCAAACCGGCACGCGCCCAGGCGAGCACGTCGGGGTCTGCCGCCAAGCCCAACATTCTGGTGATCTGGGGCGACGACATCGGCACCTGGAACATCAGCCACAACAACCGCGGCATGATGGGCTACGAAACGCCGAACATCGACCGTGTCGCCAAGGAAGGCCTGGCCTTCACCGACTACTACGCGCAGCAGAGCTGCACGGCAGGACGTGCCGCCTTCATCGGCGGCAACGTGCCGGTGCGCACCGGCATGACCAAGGTCGGCCTGCCCGGTGCCGCCCAGGGCTGGCAGAAGACCGACGCCACCATGGCGACTGTGCTGAAGAGCCAAGGTTATGCCACCGGCCAGTTCGGCAAGAACCACCAGGGCGACCGCGACGAACACCTGCCGACCATGCACGGCTTCGACGAATTCCTCGGCAATCTCTACCACCTGAACGCCGAAGAGGAGCCGGAAAACCGAGACTATCCGAAGGACCTGGTGCTGGCCGATGGCCAGAAGTTCATCGACAAGTTCGGCCCGCGCGGCGTGCTGCATTGCTTTGCCAATGCCGATGGCACCCAGAAGATCGAAGATACCGGACCGCTGACCAAGAAGCGCATGGAAACCATCGACGATGAGACCATTGCCGCCGCCAAGGACTTCATCACGCGGCAGAACCAGGCGGGCAAACCCTTCTTCGTCTGGTGGAACGGCTCGCGCATGCACTTCCGCACCCATGTCAAAGCGGAGCATACCGGCATCTCCGGCCCAAGCGGCGACGAGTATCACGACGGCATGGTCGAGCACGACATGCATGTCGGCCAACTCTTGAAGCTGCTTGAGGATCTCGGCATCGCCGACGATACGGTGGTGATGTATTCCACCGACAACGGCCCGCACTACAACACCTGGCCGGATGCCGGCACCACCCCGTTCCGCAGCGAGAAGAACTCCAACTGGGAAGGCGCCTATCGTGTACCGGCCTTCATACGCTGGCCCGGCCACTTCCCCGCCGGCAAGACGCTGAACGGCATCGTCTCGCATGAGGACTGGCTGCCGACCTTCGCCGCGATCGCCGGCGATCTCGAGATCAAGGAGAAGCTGAAGAATACCGTCGAATTGAACGGCCGCCAGTACAAGAACTACATCGACGGCTACAACCAGCTCGACTACCTCTCCGGCAAGATCGACACGTCGCCGCGTCACGAGTTCTGGTACGTCAACGACGACGGCCAGGTGGTGGCCGCACGTTATGACGACTGGAAGGTCGTGTTCCTGGAAAACCGCGGCGAAGCCTTCGGCGTCTGGCGCGAGCCCTTCACCGAACTGCGCGTGCCGCTGTTGTTCAACCTGCGTCGCGACCCGTTCGAACGGGCGCAGCACAACGCCAACGTCTACAACGACTGGTTCCTCGACCGCGCCTTCGTGCTGGTCCCGATCCAGGCGCTGGCGGCACAATTCCTGCTGACGATGAAGGAATTCCCGCCGAGCCAGAGCCCCGGTTCGTTCAACCTCACCAAGATCGAGGAAAGCCTGAGGTCCAATGGCGGCAATTGAACCGCTGAGAAGCTGAAGAGAGCATTGCTGGGCCCGGCGTCAAAGACGCCGAGCCCTTTTGTCACGGATGGCCATGGGTGGAATGCCGATCGCGCCGCAATGGCCAACATTCGGCCAACGGGACAATTCCCTGACCCCGGTGCCCGTTTCGGTATATGATGCCGGCATGAGCGAAACCCAGGCCCTTTTCGATGTGCTTCGCCAGTCGGCGACACCCAGCTTCGTCGATGCCCTCGAGCGGCAGGTCCGCGAGGCGCCCGACCGCAAGCTCGGCCGCATCAATGCGCTCGCCTTTGCCGCCGAGCACCGGCTCGACGAGGAAAAGACCATCGCCGGTTTCCTGCATGCGTCCCGTCTCGGCCTGTTCGAACTGTCCTGGAATGTGCTGTGTCCGGGCTGCGGAGGCGTGCTCGACGCCAACACGTCGCTGAAAACCGTGCAGAGCGAAGCCTATACCTGCGCGCTCTGCGCCGCCGGCTACGAGCCGACGCTGGATGAGATGATCGAGGTGACGTTCACCGTCAGCCCGCGCGTCCGCCACATCGAGGCCCACAATCCGCACGAATTGTCGGCCGCCGAGTATTTCCGCCAGATTTACTGGGGCTCCGGCGTCGACCTGCCGGACGATCACTACGAGGAGATGGTCGAGGACTTCGTGCTGGAGACCCTCGAATTGCCGCCGGGCGAAAAGGCTGTCATCGCGCTGCAGCTTCCGGCCGAGTTCGTGATCATCTTCGAACCGGTGACCCACGCAGCACAGTTCCTCGACGTCTCGGGAGAGCCGACGAAGGAAAGACGCAACCTCTCCCTGGTGTTCGACCGCACCCACCGGCACAGCGAGACCATCAGCCTGCAGCCCGGACCGCTACGCATCCAGGTGGAAAACCATTCGGAGGTCCGCACCCTGCCGAGCGTCTGTATAGCCGGCGAAGCGCTGCACGCGCTGCTCGGGCGCCGCCGGCCCTTCCTGACCGCCAAGCGGCTGCTCTCCAACCAGACCTTCCGCGACATCTACCGCACCGATACGATCGACGTCGACCAGCGCCTGAAAATCACCAGCCTGACGTTTCTCTTCACCGATCTGCGTGGCTCGACCGAGCTTTACGAGCGCGTCGGCGACCTCGCCGCCTTCGACCTGGTCAAGACCCATTTCAGCGTGCTCAACGAGATCGTTGCCGCCGAAGCAGGCGCCGTCGTCAAGACCATCGGCGACGCCGTGATGGCGACCTTCCCGACACCCGACCGCGCCATTGCAGCAGCCATGCGGATGCGCGACGCGATGCGAAAGCTCAATGACGAACGCAGCAGCGAGGACCTGTTGCTGAAGATCGGGATCCACGAGGGCCCCTGCATCGCCGTCAGCCTCAACGAGCGGCAGGACTATTTCGGCCAGACGGTCAACATCGCCTCGCGGGTGCAGCACCTCGCCACCGCCCAGGAAATCTTCGCCACAAGCGCTGTGCTGAAACATCCGGCCGCCGCCGGCCTACTGAGTGACCGCGGCCTCAACCCGATGACCCACAACGTCACCCTGCGCGGCATCACCAACGAGATCAGCATTTTCGCCATACCCTGATGCAGGCGTGCTGCCAGAGGCATGCCTGCCAGTGGCACGCGAACGGCGTAACGTGAATCTGAGCTACTTGCCGCCGGTGCCGCGGCCGGGTTGAGCTGCCCGTTTCGGCCGACGGATGGCCCTGACCTTGCCGCTTGCGCCACCGCCGCAAAAGAAGCGGTCGCCTCCATCGGCCTCAAGCCCGGACACGCCCATGCCGGTCGGCATGTCGAGCCTCTCCAGCACCTCGCCTGTTTGCGGATCGATGCGCCTGATGTCGCTGTCGTCCCCCTCCCAGGTGCCGTGCCAAAGGTCGCCATCGACCCAGGTGACGCCGGTGACGACGCGGTTGGATTCGATCGTGCGCAGGATGGCGCCGGTCTCGGGGTCGATCTGATGGATCTTTCGGCCCCGATGCTGCCCCACCCAGAGCGTGCCTTCGGCCCAGGCAAGGCCGGAGTCGCCGCCATTGCCCGGCGCCGGGATCGTCGAAAGCACGCGGCCCGTCTTCGGGTCGATCTTCTGGATGCAATCCTCGGCGATCTGGAACAGGTGTTGCCCGTCGAAAGCGGTGCCCGCATGCGCGGCAACGTCGATGGAGCGCACCGTCTCGCCGCTTTCCGGGTCGAGGGCATTCAATCTGTCCCCGGTGGCAAACCAGACGTGGCAACCGTCGAAGGTTACGCCATGCACCTGGTCGGCGTCGGCAAAGGGCCCGTATTCGCGCAGGATTTCGGCAGCGGCTCGTTTCATCTTTCCATCCTAATCGCTGGGCAGCGGACCGGGGAGTAACAACACTGTCGGGAAACCCGGCACCGGCGGCGTCATCCAGCGGCGCGCACGGCCTTGCCCGATCGGCAGCACTTTGCCAGCCGTGCAGAGCGCGTCAAGGGCACGCTGGACCGTGCGCGCGCTCGCGCCGAGCGCAATCGCCAGCGCCGAACTCGCCCACGCCTCGCCATCTGCAAGCAAAGCAAGAACGGCACCGTGCTGCCCTTCGGCTGGCGGCGCCAGCACGCAAACCTCGCGGCTGCCGACCGGCACAAGGGCAAAGCCGCGCGCGGTCGCCCTCACCTCCGCCACATCCCTGAGTTCGGCCCGGAGCCGCCCGATTTCGACGCGCAGCCGCGCCCGGTGCGATTCATCGGCGTGCCGCGCCCGGAAGGCAGTAGCAAGAAGCGCCTCCCTGGAAGCGTCGCCGGGCCAGGCTTCGGCCAGCGTCCTTGCGAGCGTAAAGAGAACCGGGCGCGTCGCGAGCGATACCGCCTTTTCGCCGGCCCGCACGACATGACGGCATGCATCGATGACCAGTGCGCCGGAAGCGAGCAATGCCTCGACCTCGTCGAGCAGCAGCGCCCTCTCCTCATTGCGAACAATCAAGCGCGCAGCCGGCATTGTGAGCGCAAGAAGGGCGCTCTCGACTTCGGCGGTCAGTGCCGGAATGCCGGCTTCACGCGCGACCTCATGCGCCTGTGCAAGGGCGGCGCGCGCCACCTTTGTCTGCAAGCGCCTGATGGCGATACCGGCAACGATCAGAGCGTGGCCGGCACGCACGAGCGGCGGCAACAGCGCCGGGTCAAAGCCGGCAAGCGCCCGCTCCGCTTCATCGAGGCGGCCGATCAGCGCCAGACGGCGAACCTGCAGATTGCGCGCGTGAGCGGCGTTGACGCTGTCTCCATGGATATCGAGCGTCACCCGTGCCGTCTCGAGCGCCCTTTCGGGCCAGCCGAGGTCGCGCGAGACGAGCGCAATCTCGGCTTCGGCCACGACACACCGCGCCCGCGCCACCGCCTCTTTCGGCCCGAACGCGCGCGCAGCACTTTTCAGCAGAGCTTTTGCGCGCGTGAAATCGCCGAGCTGCGCCATCGCAATCCCGCGCAGCGCCAGCGCCGGCGCGTCCTCGCGAAGGGCCACGCGTTTCAGCGCGCCGAGCGGATCGCCCGCCGCCAGCGCCCGCGCTGCAGCCGTGATCAGCGAGTCCATCGTAATCCCGTCAAACTTGTAACTCCCGCCCGCTCGGCATCCGGCGCTAGCTGTTAACCGCAGACCAGCAACACCCTGCAAGACCGACCAACGAATGGATAGCCGAAAATGCCGACGCACAGAACCGGACCGATTGAAGGGTGGGCAAGAACGATCGCACTTGGTGCGGCCGACCGGCTCTGCCTCCTGGCAAGCCCGACCTTCGCGCTCATGGCACTTCTCACCGGCATTTCGGGTGCGGGCGAGCCCGAAATGCTCTGCACGACCTCGGTCTCCTCGCCGCTGACGGGAATGGCGGCGATGTACGCGCTGATGAGCGCCTTCCATTTCGGGCCGTGGCTGCGGCTCATCGCCGGACGGCAAAACTCTGCCCATCGGCCATGAGCCCGGACTGTTGCCACCGGACAAACATCTCAACCCCAAGGAGAGAACCGATGCAGAACGAAATCGTTTCACCCGAGGCGTGGCTGAAAGCGCGCCTGGACCTGCTTGCCGCCGAAAAGGAATTTGCGAGGCAACGGGAGGCGCTGACCCGTCGCCGCATGCAAATGCCGTGGGAGCGCGTGGAAAAATCCTACCGGTTCGAAGGGCCGGCTGGCACGCTGTCGCTCGCTGATCTCTTCGACGGGCGCTCGCAGCTGATCGTCTACCACTTCATGCTGGCCCCAGACTGGCAGGAAGGGTGCAAGCATTGCTCGTTCTGGGCCGATAACTTCAACGGCATCCCGGTGCATCTCAATCATCGCGACGTGACGTTCACGGCCGTTTCGCGCACGCCGCTCGAAAAGATCGAGGCCTACAGAAGGCGTATGGGCTGGAGCTTCCCGTGGGTGTCATCCCTTGGCAGCGACTTCAACTTCGACTATCAGGCATCCCGCACGCCCGAACAGCTCGCCAAGGGCGAAGCCTTCTACAACTACAAGATCCAGCCGAGCACCGTCTCCGAACAGGTGGGCATCAGCGTGTTCTTCAGGAACGACGAGAACGAGGTGTTCCACACCTATTCCTGCTACTCGCGCGGCGTCGAGATGTTGAACGGCGCCTACCATTTTCTCGACCTCGTGCCCAAGGGCCGCGACGAGGACGGCTTGAACTACCCGATGGAATGGGTGCGCCGCCACGACCAGTACTGAGACAAGGAGACCGGCCTCTCCTGCGCAATTCCTTAAATCGGATCCGGGTTAGGGATGAATTCGTGCAGCATGGTCGACGTCTGCAGCGTCCTTTGCGCGGCATATTTGACGCATGGCGCTGCAGGTGGCCGGTCTCTCTACTCCGACGGCCTGTCCAGGATAAGCACCTCGCCATCGACAGGGATCCGCAGCTTCGTCGCGGAAATGCCGCGCGCCTCGGCGGCCTCGCGCAGGTCCCGCCTGCTGATCGTTGCATGGTCGAGCGCTTCCATGTGGGTGGCAACGACCACCGCATCGCCGGATGCCTCGCAGACGGCAACGGTTTCCTGCGCATCCATGACGATCAGGTCGCCGTCCCAGCGTGCGCCGCAGGAATGGGTGACGATGATGTCGGGCGACGTCCCGGCGATCACATCTGCGACCGGCGGGTAGAGCACGGTGTCGCCGGCCCAGTAGATCGATGGCTCGCCCTCGGCTTCAAGCGTAAAGCCCATGACAGAGCCCATCAGCTCGACGACCGGCCCAAGGCCGTGGCTGCCTTCGCGCCGCGTCAGCGTCAGCCCCTGCCAGGTGGCCCGATCGGCAAGTGGTGTGACATCGGTGAACCCCGCCGCCCGGATCTCCCCTTCGTCGCCAGGCTGGCAGAAGATCGGCAGGTCCTTCGCCAAGTGCTCCTTGGCGACATCGTCGAAATGGTCCGAATGCAGGTGCGAAACGATCACCAGCTCGACGCCGTCGAGTATCTCGTCGATCGACACAGGCAGCTCGACCACAGGATTTTCGGACAGGTTGGCGAAGGAAGGCAGGCTGTGTTTCGGCGCGAAATAGGGATCGATCAGCACGGTGCGACCGGCATAGTCGAGCTTCAGCGTTGCGTTGCGGATCAGTTGCAGTTTCATCGGGGCATCCTCTGGCGGCGACCGGCTTTTTGACATCCGGGCGATCGTTGCCATTGCCACGGTAAAATCAAGCCCCGGAATGCCGATCGGTCTCCATCGTCGTAGCCCCTACTTGGCGGCAGAAGCCGCAACCTCCCTTGCGGCAGCGATGATCCGCTCGGCTGTCGGAAAGGTCCCGAGGCCCTCCGGCCCGTCGCGCGCCTCCATCTCGGCCCAGGCGATGCAGCCCGATCGATCGACAAGGAAATGGCCGACGAGTTGGGTGCCGTACTTCTCGGAGATGGATCGGTCGATGTCATGCAGTTCGAAGCCATCTATGGCATTGAGCAGGTCATTGGCCTTCATCGGCTGCGCCGGCTCCGCCAACTCGCCGCCCGGATTGATGCGGGCCGCGGCAAACTGCTCGACACTGGTGTGTAAGGGCCATTGCGGCTTTTGAGTGCTATCGGCCGGAGCAAAGCCGGCGAGCGGCACGCCAAAGTCGTGGTGCGTGCGGCACTCGGGATCGCACAGCACCGTGACCGGCGTCGGTTGAAACCGGAGATAGAGACGAGCCCGCTCGACCGGCGTGTTGATCACGGCAAGCGTTTCGACGCCCGCTTCGCTCAACGCCGGCTGGAGTGCCGAGAACTGCCGCAGCTGACGCCGGCAGAACGGGCAATGCAGCCCGCGAAAGAGCCCGATAAGGAACGGCCGGCCGCGCAGGTCTGCAAGCGAAACCGCCCCCTCGGCGTTGGCGGCGTCCAGCGAGAAGGCAGGCGCCGCCTCGCCAGGGCGCAATGCTGGAAAGTCGTCTTCCATGGATAGCCCTCCTCCCTCCGGATCTGTTCTTGTGTCGGCCCGCGAACCAGGAGATGGAGCGTTTCCACCAGTCCACTCGCGCCTCTGGCGACATGACAGCTTCCACGATACGGTCACCGCCAGCCGCAGTCCCACGGCGAGCCCCTCGCCGCCCGGTGGCAGGCAAAGGCGCGGCCGCAGGAATGCGTGGCGGTGATCGTCGTCCTTCCCCGGCCCGAGCCGCGGGAAAACATTTGCCGAAAAGCCACATCCGCATTGGCAGGGCAGCCGGAAAAACTTTTCTTCTGCAACTCCGCCGGCGGCGTGATCGTCCGCGTGCTGGTGCTCTTCGCCGGTGCCTTGGCGGTGCCCTGGGTTTCGCCCGGTTGAGGCAGCCTCGCCTCGTGCCGGATCGCGACGCAGCGGCCGTCCTTTGCCTCCTGGTTTCGCGAACAGACAAGCGGGCAGATCCGCGCCTTCTGCGTCCGCAAGCGCTCCAGCACGCCATCGGAGGGTTCGAGTGCCGCAAGCTCGATCTTGGTGAGCCTCACAAACTGCTCCAGTGCCCGCCGGCTGCCCAGCCCCCAGAGCCCATCCTCGCTGCCGGCGCGGCAGCCGACCCGGTTGAGCTCCTTCTGGATCGAGCGCACCAGCTCGCGGTTCGGCTCGACGGTTTCCAGCGCCTGGTTTTCGCTTGCCTGCGGCTGCGTCAGCGCCGCCACCTGCTCGGTTGCGGCAGGAAGGCCGTCGGTCGCCGGCGTTTGCGGTCTTGCCGCCTCATCGGCTGCCGCGCGCTCGATGATCCTGATCTTTGCCTTCGCCAGCGAAACGAAGGCGCCGGCGGGATATTGCTGCAGATAGGCGTCGAACAGATCGCGATCGCTCGAGCCCTTGATCGTATCCCAATAGGCAAGCTCGGCGGCATTGCTCTCCCTGGTGATGCCGGTCGACACAGCGGCCCCCTGTGCCGTCGACGGGTTCAACACCACCTCGCCCGTCAGCGAGGAATTGTCCCAGGGCACCTGCTTGCCATCCGTCGCCTCCAGCACATCGCGGCGCACGTCGATCAGTTCGCGGGTGATGTCGCGACCGGGCTTGCCGAGGTGACGAAGGAGCGCGGCCGTAAACGGCGAGTTGCGCCCGGCGCCGTCGAGGGCGACGTTGCCGGGCTGGGTGGCAAAGGCGATCAGCGAGCCGATCCCGGTGCCGACCTTTGCCAGCCCCCGGCCGATCGAGCTGGAGCGCGTGCCCATCGAACGGGCGAGATTGACGGCCAGCGGATTGTCGCGGCAGGCATCGAGGAACACCAGGTTGACGCGGGTCTCGCGTTCCATCGCCGAAAGGATCAGGTTCATCGGTACCGCCTCAAATTCGAGGTCGATATAGGAGAGAAGCTTGGCATCGACCGGGGCGATGTAGTTCTCGCCGTTCACCTGCAAGCCATGGCCGGCATAGTAGAACAGCGCGAGATCGGCGCCATCGAGCTTGCCGACGAAATCGCGAATGGTCTTGCGCACACCGGCAAGGTCGAGGTCGCGGCCGACAACGACCTCGAAGCCGAGATCCTTCAGCTTTCCCGCCATGTCGCCGGCATCATTGTCGGGGTTCGGCAACTGCGGCACATGCTGGTAGGCCGAATTGCCGATGACCAGCGCCACGCGCTTTTCGGCAAGCGCCTGCGAACACGTCAGCACCAGGAAGATCGTCATGACCATGCGAAGGCATTGCATGTCATCCCCTCCGGACATGCCGGTGCATGTCCCTCCAGCGCCGCGCATCACAGGACGCGCTAAGGACGCCGTACCACCTCAAGCTTGCTGCATACATTTCCCCTCAATTCGATTCCGCCTTGAGGAGTTATGCCGTCGAAAGTCGTTTGGGCCCCGCCGCATGCCTGCCTGGTTTCAGCAGGGTGCGGCCCGTGGGCGGCGCTGTCAATGCGGTCTGCCCGCACCTGCGACACCCGTTCCGCACGAAACCGCGTTACGGGGCTGTCCCCGAATTAACGGGCCACGGCTGCATTTCATTCAATTGCCAAATGGGATTAGCGCGCCCTAACCTTTTCTGCTTACAGCGCGTCGAAGGGCTGCATGCGGCCGGCGGGTCGCCCCATCGGCACGTCTGGCAACGATGGTCCCAAACGGAAAAACGGCGCCGGGAGATGCCGACGCCGCTTCGAATTCCGTTTTGAAGAGCTGCGCTTACTTGACGATCGCCGAGCCGTTGACGATCTCGACATTCTCGTCGCCCTGCAAGCCGATGCGGTCGCCGCTCGGCGTGGTGACGAAGCAGCCGCTGGGGCAGATCATCTCGGTAGCACCTGAACTGATCGCCACTTCCATGCGGCTTTCGCCCTCGACGACAACCAGAACAGCAGTCTCGCCATCCTTGTTCGTGACAGTCGCGGCCGATACCGCCCCTGCCGCAAGCACACCGGAAAGCAAAGCAATCACAAATGTCTTCATCGCCCATCGACGCCCGCGGCGCCGCCCTTTTGCACAGCCGGCCGCCCCGTCGGATAAGCGACGGTGGCTCCGGCCACCTCTTCAGCCCGTGACAGCCTAGACCGTCAAAAGAAGAATTGCATGCTTTTTATCGCGGTCAGGCTGAATAGCGGCTGAACGCTCCGTTTATCAGCGGTTGGGGTTTGAGCGCCGGCTGGAAGCGCGGCGCTTGCCGCCTTCCTCTTCATTTTCCTCGTCGAGCGGGGCTGCAGAAGCCGCTTCCTTCTTCGCGGCGGCGGCACGCGCATCGGCCGACGTCGCGCCCTTGGGCTCGCCCACCGTCTCCGGCTCGTGGCTCTCGATACCGGTCTGGTCCTCGACCGGAACATCCTCGATCTTCAGCGGGAACGGCGCACCGATGCCTTCGTCACGGAAACGCTCGTAGATGGCGACACGCAGGTCGTTGCGCACGCCGCCACCCGTCAGGACATCGGCCACGTAAATCCTGAGCTCGAAGGTCATCCGGTCCTCGCCAAAGGCGGTGAAGCCGACGGTCGGCGACGGGTTCTTCAGCACCATCGGGTGGGCGCCGGCGATCTCGGCGAGCAGATCCATGATCCGGCGCGGTTCGCTGGCATAGGTGACGGTGACGGCGATCTCCGAGCGACCGAGCTTGTTGCGGTGCGTCCAGTTGCCGACCGACGCGTTGATCAGCAGCGAGTTCGGCATCATGATCGACTGGTGCTGGAAGGTCTCGATCTCGGTGGCGCGCACCGAGATGCGCTTGACGAAGCCTTCGGTCGTGCCGCTGACGATCCAGTCGCCGACCTTGAAGGGACGCTCGACCAGAAGGATCAGCCCCGAGACGAAGTTCGAAACGATGTTCTGCAGGCCGAAACCGACGCCGAGCGAGAGGGCACCGGCGACAAGCGCAAGGTTGGAAAGATCGATGCCCGCCGCCGAAAGGCCGATCAGGCACGCAAGCCCGACGCCGACATAGCCGATGCCGGTGCGGATCGAGTTTCTGACGCCCGCATCCACCCGGCTGCGCGCCATGATGTTGCCGTCGATCCAGCGCTGTACCCAGCGGGTGACAATGTAACCGAGAATGAAGAACAGGATGCCCGCCATGATGCCCATGAGCGAGATGGTGATGGTGCCTATCTTGATCTCGGTGACGGCGCGATAGGTCCAGGACTCGATGTCGGCGACCTGGAAGCCCCATTGCAGAAGGATCAGCGGAATGAAGAACAGCGCCACCAGCGCGTAGATGCTGAGGCCCGCCACCAGTCCGACCTGGTCGAGACCGACCTGCTCCAGCTTGTAGCGGCGCTCGAGGTAACGTCCGGCTGCGGTTTCGGCGAAGGCGCCCTGGCGCGAAACCGCCTTGCCGGTGAGGAAGCCGATATACATCATCACCAGAATGGCGCCGGTGATGATGATCTGCGTGGCGATGAAACGGGAAAGACCGACATAGCCGGCTGCGGCTGCGATGATCAGCGACGCGCCGGTCAGGATCAGCCCGATAGACACAATGCGCGGCCAGGGGCGGCCCGGCGCATCGAAGGGCTCATCCTTCTTGAGGGTCGGCTTGATCCAGGCAGAAGCAATGATGATCAGGCCGATGACGACCGAAGCGATGAAGCTCTTCACCACCGTCAGCACCACCGGCGAGCCGAGCGACTCGCTGATGCCGCCGAATAGGAAGTCCAGCCCGTTGACCAGAGCCATGGCGAAGATGGTGATCAAGAGGACGTTGGCGCCACGATCGGACACACGCACCAGCCGCCAGCGGGAATCCGACGGCGACAGCACCGCGTTGGCGAGCGTCGTGACGAAGAACCCGACAACGGTTACGGCGAGCGCGATTGCGATGATCGGTGTGATATCGGACCGCAGCACGTTGAAACTGTGCATGAAGAAGAAGCTCGACAGCGCAAAGGCGCCCATCGAAATGGTCGGTATGAAGGTCGACCAGAAGGCAACCGACAGGCGCCGGAAATAGCTCGGCTCTTCATCGGACTTGTCGTGATGGATATAGGGCGAAAACAGCCGGTTGCTACCGACGAGGAAGACGAGTGCGGCACAGATCGACAGGAAAAGCGCCGTCAGCAAGGGAACCCGCTTGTAGTTCCAGACGAAGGTCAGCCAACTCATCGTGCTGCGCGACAGCACCTTGGTTTCGTTGATGGTCGCCGTCAACGCTTCATCGAACATCTCGAAAGACACATCGGTGTTCTTCAACAGCGTGTTGGAAAACAGCGCGCGCCGGGTGGCGGTGATACCGTTCGACAGTTTCGTCGCCTGGACGGAAAGGCTTTCGGCCTCCCCCGTCAGTGCATTGATCTCGCCGCGCTCGGCCAGCAGCCGCTTGCGCTCCGCGGTAACGATGTCGGCCTCGGGCGGCTGCCCCTCGCCCGGCGGATCACCGAGTTCGGTCAGCCGGGCCTTGATCTCGTCCAGCCGCGGGCGCGTGGCAATCGAGGTCGAGATGATCTGCTTGGCGACGGCATCGACCTGAACCTTGAGTTCGGCAAGCGCGATGTCGTCGTCGCTGGCCTTGCCGACGAGTTCCTTCAGCCGCTTGAGCTCCTTGCCGGCCGTCGCCAACTGCTCGGCCGTCTGGCTCTGCCCGGCATCGGCCGCAATGGTCGCGTCATTCGCCTGGGCGGCGTCCTGCGTGGGGGACGCAGCGTTCTGGGCCGGCTGCGCCGTACCACCCGCGGGTTGCTGCCCATTCGGGGCAGGCTGCGCTTTGCCGTCGGCGGCGGGCTGCGTGCTCTGGGCGGGCTGGGCGCCGCCTTGGGCAGGCTGAGTGCCCTGGGCAGGTTGATTGTTGGTCTGGGCCGGGGCTTGCGCGGGCGTCTGGGCTGGTTGCGTCGTCGTCTGTGCCGGCTTTGCAGTTTGCGCCACGACGGCGCCGGCACCGGCCAGCGACAGCAGGCAGACGGAAACAGCGAGCAACTTTCCCACGAAACGCAATTTCAAAACCCTCAAAAGCCCAACCTCATCCCGATACGGAATCGCCCCGGGCAGTCGTCACCATGCGGTTTGAATACGAAAGACGGCGGAAAGATGCAAAGACACGGTAAAACATGCCTTCACACCCCGTAAAACCGTCAGAAACCCGAGCCCGGCTGCGCCAGATAGGCGAGTTCCGCTGCCGTCGACGTTCGCCCGACGAAGGCGTTTCGGTGCGGAAAGCGGCCATAAGTCTCGATCACCTCGCGGTGCCGGATCGCATAGTCGATATACATGGGATCGCCAAGTTCGGTGAAAAGCTTCACCGCCATGGTCTGGTCCGTCAGGTTCTCGGAGTGCTCGAAGGGCATATAGAAGAATGCCCGCCATTCCGGCTTCACCGACATGTCGGCGCCAGCGCCGACGGCGAGCTTGGCTTCCCGGAGCGCCAGTCCGTCAGTCGCAAAGGCAAGCGGCGTCCCACGATACATGTTGCGCGGCAGCTGATCGAGAAGCACGATCGCCGCCAGCCGGTTTTCCGGCGTCGCCCGCCAGACGTCGCCGATCTCGCGAGCAAGGGCGAGATGCGAAGACTGAAACCGATGGTAACAACGCTCGTCCAGCTCGCGGGAAGGCTTGAACCAATGGTCGAGCGACAGTTCCTCGAACCAGAATTTCAGCACTTCGTCAGGGGTGCAGGCCTCGGCTTGATACGTCATTCGCTCCTCGTCGTGCGCAATGGGTCGATTGCCCCGGGGACAAAAATCTTTTGCCCCTGGGATCGAGATCGCAGAATTAGGCCGCAATCGCTTCGTGTCCATGCCGCGAGCTTTATACCAACTTGCGCTGTTTCAGAATGGCAATAAAGGCAATACCGCCGACAAGCCCGGTAATGACGCCGATCGGCATGTCCTCTGGCGCCATGACGACGCGGGAAAAGAGGTCCGCCCATATCAATACCAGCGCACCGACAAAGGCGGAAAGCGGGATGACCCGGACATTGTCGCTGCCGGCAAACAGCCGCACGAAATGCGGCACCATCAGCCCGACGAAGCCGATCGCACCGGAGAAGGCGACCATGACGCCGGTCAGAAGCGCCGTGACGACAAAAAGGACAAGGCGGAACCGGCGAACGGGAATTCCGAGCGTCGTTGCCGTCTCGTCACCCATGGCAAGCGCGTTGATCTCGCGCGCCCGAAGCGTGAGGTAGCCAAGGCAGGCCGTCAGCACCACGGCGGGGTAGACGAGATGCGGCCATTGCGCCAACCCAAGGCCGCCGAGCATCCAGAAAATCACCGTGTGCACCGCCCGGGGGTCGCCGAGGAAAATCATCAGGTTGCCGATCGACGTCAAAGTGAAGGCAACGGCAACACCCGACAGCACCAGCCTGTCGGCGTTGGTGCCGAGCACCCGCGTCACGAGCGCCACAAGTGCTGTCGCGAGCAGAGCGCCGGCAAAGGCAAACAGCGGCACCGTGGCAAGGCCGAGGATGAGGCCGGTGTGCAGCAGCGCGACGATGGCGCCGAGCGCGCCGCCGGAGGACACACCGAGCAGGTGCGGATCGGCGAGCGGATTGCGGGTGACGGGCTGAAGCACGGCGCCGGTCAGCGCCAGCCCCGCCCCCACCAGCCCGGCGAGCACGACGCGCGGCAGGCGCACGTCCCAGACGATGCTCTCGCGGCCGGCCGACCAGGCGACCTCGACGCTGCCGGGCGAAAGCTTCGCGGCAATGATCGACCACACGGTCGAAACCGGGATCGGTGCAGAGCCCAAGGAGACGGCAGCGGTGATCGTCAGGCACAAAAGCAGCAGCGCCACGAGAAAGGCGGTCGTGATCTTCACAGTCCGTCCCAGGTTCAAGATTGCAGAGGAAAGGACGAAAGCGGGCCGCAAGGCACGCCTTCGCCAGAGAGCGGCGCATCGGGCATAACGCTCCGGAAACACCATGACACGCTAAACTTGCTGCATGATTTGCCCCTTATCGAAGGCTGTTTCAGCAATCATGCAGCCGCCGGCGCATTACATCGCCTGCCCGTGAAAGGCCTTGGCAAGACGCGCGATGGCATCGATGTTGCGCGGCCCCGGCGTCGCCTCGACATAGTCGAGCACCACGAAGCGGTCGTTCTTGACGGCATCGATGTTCTTGAAGGCCGGATTGCTTTTCATGAAGGCGATCTTCTGCTCTGCGGTCACCTCGCCATAGTTGACGATCACCACCACTTCGGGGTTCTTGTCGATCACCGGCTCCCAGGAAATCTCCGTCCAGCTCTTCTCGACATCGTCCATGACGTTGACGCCGCCGGCCGCCTCGATCATCGCCGTCGGGATGCCGAACCGGCCTGATGTGAACGGCTTCTCCTCACCGGAATCATAGACGAAGACGCGAGTCGGGCGCTCGATCGCACCGTTGCTCGCGACGATCTTGTCGAGGTCGCGGCGATAGCCGTCGACGAGTGCCTTGGCCTGGTCCTCGACGCCGAAGATCAGGCCGAGATTGAGCAGATCGACGAACATGTCGTCCATCGTCGGCTTGCCCTTGGCCATGATGTGGATGCAGGATTCCGTCAGCTCGTAGACGTTGACCTTGAAGGGCCCCAGCGTTTCCGGCGTCACCTCGCCGCCCACCTTCATGCCGTAGTTCCAGCCGGCAAAGTAGAAATCGGCGTCGGCATTGAGCAGCACTTCCTTGGTCGGATACTTTTCCGAAAGCTCCGGCAGCGCCTGGACGCCTTCGCGCAGCTTCTCATCCAGCGTCTTCCATCCGGAAACGCCGGTATAACCGACCATGCGGTCCTGCAGCTTTAGGGCCAGCATCATCTCGGTGAGGTTGACGTCGTTGGAGACGGCCCGCTTTGGCGCCGCATCGAAGGTCACGTCGCGGTTGCAGCTCTTGACCGTCACGGGATAGGCAAGCGCCGGCGTTGCCGCCAGGACCATGAGGGCAAAGGCAGAATGAGCAATGAAGGTCTTCATGAAATCAGTTCCTGTCGAGTAAGTGAGAAGGAAAAGCGAGCGCTGTTCGAAACGCCGTTGCTGTGGGCGGTGGCGGTAACGCCGAAAGCGGCGGAAAGCGCCTGCGGGTTGAGCACGTCTTCCGGCGCGCCGAAGGCCGCCATGCGGCCCTCCGTCAGGATCGCCACGTCGGTGGCAAATTCTGCAGCCAGGTTGATGTCGTGCAGCGTGGTGACGATCGTCAGCTGCAGTGTCTGCAACAGATCGAGGATTTCGAGCTGGTGGCGGATATCGAGATGGTTGGTCGGCTCATCGAGGATGATGATGCGCGGCTGCTGGGCGAGCGCCCGGGCGATGAGCACCCGCTGCTTCTCGCCACCCGAAAGTGTCGAGAATTGCCGTCCGGCCAGGTGAGCAAGGTCGAGATGCTCCAGTGCATGCGCCACCGTCTCGCGATCCCTGGCCGTCCAGCCACTCATGCCTTCCCGCCTCGGTATGCGGCCCATCATCACTACGTCGCGCACGCTGAAGGGGAAATCGCTCGGCATTTCCTGCAAGACGACGGCAATGATCCTGGCCACCTCGCGCGCCGTCATCGACCAGATGTCGACACCATCGACCTCGACCGAGCCCGCCGTCGGCTGTGCGGAACGATAGAGGCAGCGCAGCAGCGAGGTCTTGCCGGCGCCATTCGGGCCGAGAATGGCAAGCCGGCTGCCGGGCGCAATGGCAAAGTCCACCTCGCGAACCAGCCGCAGGTCCGGGCGTGGGCCCCAATCCAGGGCGCGGACACGAAGGCCGGCCCCTGTCGCGGTGCAGCTCATCGGCTCGTCCCTTCCCGCGCAATTCTTGGCTGCGCGCTCATTGGAAATGCCCGCCGATGTCTTCGGAGACGAGCAGCGCTGCCGGAATGCGCGCCAGCGTCTTGGCGCTCAGCCCGCGCGGCCGCTCGGCCGCCCGCGTCATGCCGTCGCCCCGCCCGGCATAGGTGGTGGCGAAGGTGACGAGATCGTCGATATCCTCATCGGGCAAGATATCGCCGAAGAGATAGGTCGCCTTGCCCGTGGCCTGGAAGGCGATGGTGCAAGGCCGGGTGCAGGCGGCCATGCAGACCGTGCCGGCAATGGAGAAATCCCGGTCGAGCGGCGCGCCGAGGGCGGCAATGCTGCGGTTCAGCCGCTGGATCAGATCCGCGCCCGGACGGCAGGGACCGCCAGTAAAACGGCAATCGGTGCAGACCGTTATCTTATGCTGTCGGGATGCCGGTTCGGCCATATCTCTTCTCCGCCGGATTGGTCCGGAGAGAATGTGGCAAAGCGGTATGATGACGGCTGGCCGTCGCGCAAAAACCAGTTCTTTTCCATCGGAACACCCCGTCCGTTGTGGTTGATCGGTTCGATGGCAGGTCTCCTGGCTCGCGGGTCGCTGCGCATCCACGTCTTCCCGGCTTGATGCCAGTGACAGGGTGTGAATGCGCTTTCCGCTCACAGTTGCGGGGGCAGCCACGGTTTCGGCCCCATTTGGGTCGTCCGCTCCGTGTTCCCTTTTCAGCCGCTTGCGCATTGTCGCGCTCGCAGCACCATCAAGCCCTTCGTCGCACACTTCGACGGAGGTGACAACCGGCGGGACGGATCGGCTTGGGCCTATCAACATGCGACAAACTTTCATGTCGACTTGTTATGTAATATCATTACGAAATACAAGCCGAAAAATCCTTGGCGTCAGCCGGTAAAGCAATAGTTGGCAACGGCACGGTTTGGTGGGGGCGATTGCACTCGGCTTCGTCGGCTTCGTTGCCGGCTCCTTCCTCGCGAGTTCACCGAAATTGCTCTTCGAACTGCTGACCTGAACGTTCGCCGACGGCGTCGGCAACTCATCCTCTGCCATGCCGCGTCGCACGAGCCATCGAGCCCCCCTTGACGCAGTGTTCGCCGGAGCAACGGCCGGCCGGTAACCTCGTCCGTTACTGTTACGTACTTGAAGACTGGCACAATCGGTGATGTGCTTTCAAGGAAGTGATCGCGCCACCCACCGGCGTGAAACGAATTGCGCCGGGTTCGCCCGCGTTCCGGGCGGCTGCGCCCCGAACTTCTTCATGTCCGTAGTCTTATGCGACTTAGCATTCAGCCTGTCCGCGAAATCCCGAATGTGAGTAACGGCAACCAGCTTTCTGAAGGGGATGACAGTGAACCCGATAGATTTCTTCGTTGACACGCTGCGAACCTATCCTCCCATCGCCGTGTTTCTGGCCCTCGGCATCGGCTTTGTGATCGGTCCGATCAAGATCGCCGGGTTCAATCTGGGAAACGTCACGGCCACGCTGCTGGCGGGTGTCGTCATCGGCCAGTTGGGGATCCAGGTTTCAGGCGACCTGAAGTCGACCCTGTTCCTGATTTTCCTGTTTGCCGTCGGTTATGGTGTCGGCCCGCAGTTCGTGCGCGGACTGAGCACGGATGGCCCCAAGCAAATCCTCTTTGCCCTTTCGGTTCTGGTCCTGTGCCTGATCGTGCCCTATCTCTGCGCGCTCGTCGCCGGCCTTCCGCTTGGCTATGGCGCCGGCATGTATGCCGGTTCGCAGACGATTTCGGCGGCCATCGGGGTTGCCAGCGACCAGATCAACGCGATGGGCATGACCCCGGAACAGGCCAAGACCTACACAGACCAGATTCCGATCGCCTATGCCGTGACCTATATCTGGGGCACCATCGGCTCGGCGATCATCCTGGCGCAGCTCGGGCCAAGGCTTCTCGGCATCGATCTGCCGGCCGCCTGCAAGGAATATGAGGCAAAGCTCGGCGGCGGCACCGTCAGCACCGAACCCGGAATCACCCGCGCCTACCACGATTTCGGCCTCAGGGCCTATCGCATCGACGAGGCGAGCGGCCTCACCGGCACGCCGGTCAGAAACCTGCTGCCCGGCATCCGCGTCTTCGTCGAACGGCTGCGGCGCGGCGACCAGATCATCGAAGCGGACGGCAACACCGTGCTGCAGCCGGGTGACATCGTCGCCTTCTCGGGCAGGCGCGCCCTGCTCGTCGAACACCTGGATTCCAAGCTTGTCGAGGTCGAGGATAAGGAACTGCTGAACGCCGAAGCCGAGGTCCTCGACGTCTACGTCACCAACAAGGCGCTTGCCGGCAGGACACTTGCCGACGTCAGCACCGAAGATTGGGCGCGCGGCGTCTATGCGCGCAAGATCGTGCGCTCGCTGGTCGAGATCCCGGTCCTGCCCGGCACGACCGTCGAACGCGGCGATATCGTCACCATCGGCGGCGCAAGGAGACACGTCGAAGCGGCGATCAAGGCACTCGGCTTTGCCGATCGCCCGGTCGAAACCACCGACATTGCCTTCCTCGGCTGGGGGCTTTTCTTCGGGGCCATGGTCGGTGCCCTGACGCTGACGATCGGCGGCATACCGATCGGCCTATCCACCTCCGGCGGCGCGCTTCTTGCCGGTCTCGTTCTCGGCTGGCTTCGCTCCACCTACCCTGCCTTCGGCACGATCCCGGCGCCGGCCCTCTGGCTGATGAATACACTTGGCCTCAACATCTTCATCGCCGTCGTCGGCATCGGCGCGGGCCCCGGCTTTGTCGCTGGCCTTCAGGAGGTCGGCATCTCACTGCTGATATGGGGCATCGTCGCGACGTCCGTGCCGATGATCGCTTCGGTCCTGATCGGACACTACGTCTTCCGCTTCCACCCGGCGATCCTGTTTGGCGCCTGCGCCGGCGTACGCACGACGACCGCGGCGCTGGGCATGATCCAGGAAGCCGCCAAGAGCAAGGTACCGGCGCTCGGCTACGGCATGCCCTATGCCATCGGCAATACGCTTCTGACCATCTTCGGTCTCGTCATCGTCATCATGCTGGCGCCGTCAGGCGGGCCATGAATTTGAAAGCCTAGTTCCGCGACACAGAGAATTTCGCTTATTGGGAGTGTGGTTCATGTTGGACAGAAAATTCTACGACAGCATCTCCGATCTCAGCCCGTTCGAGATCAAGGACGAACTGATCAAGCTTGCCAGGACGAATGCCGAAAAATCCGCCAAGGCATTCCTCAATGCCGGGCGCGGCAATCCCAACTGGACGGCCACCCGGGCGCGCGAAGCGTTCTTCCTGCTTGGCCAGTTCGCCGTCACCGAGGCCAAGCGCACCTCCTTTGATCCGAAAGCGGGCGTGGCGGGCATGCCGGCACGCGACGGGGCCCATCAACGGTTCCAGAAGTGGATCAAGAAGCAGCTCCAGGCGGCCAGCGATTGGGACGAGGAGGATGAGGGCGAACTGCCGGCAAAGACACTTTCCGACGCCGTCGAATACGCGATCCGCACCTTCAACTTCGAGCCGGACGCCTTCGTGCACGAGCTCACCGATTCCATGATCGGCGACAACTATCCGGTGCCCGACCGGGCGCTCCATCACAACGAGATCATCACCCATGAATATCTGATGTGGGCGATGTGCGCCGGCCACCGGCCGAAGGCGAAGTTCGACCTCTACCCGGTCGAAGGCGGCACCGCCGCCATGTGCTACATCTTCAAGGCACTGAAGAACGCCCGCCTGCTCAACGCCGGCGACACGATCGCACTCGGCACGCCGATCTTCACGCCCTATCTCGAAATGCCACAACTGGAGGACTACGCACTCAAGACGATCAACGTCAGCGCCGAACAGGAAGACCGCTTCCAGTTCACCGACGAGGATATCAAGGCGCTGGAAAACCCCGAGGTGAAGGCGTTGTTCCTGGTGAACCCCGGCAATCCGTCCGCCGTGGCGCTCGACCCGGACTCGATCAAGCGCATCGTCGACCTCGTCAACAACAAGCGCCCCGACCTGATCGTTCTGACGGATGACGTCTACGGCACCTTCGTTCCAGGCTTCCAGTCCCTGCTTGGACATCTGCCGCGCAATACCATCGGTGTCTATTCCTATTCGAAGTATTTCGGCTGCACCGGCTGGCGCCTCGGCGTGATCGCGGTCGCCCAGGACAACATCTTCGATGAAAAGATCAAGGCGCATCCCGAACCGGTCCAGCAGCTCCTTGAAAAGCGCTACAAGGCGCTAACGCCGACGCCGCGCGAGATCAAGTTCATCGACCGCATCGTCGCCGACAGCCGCGATGTGGCGCTCAACCACACCGCCGGCCTCTCGCTGCCGCAGCAGATGATGATGTCGCTCTTCGGCCTCGTCGAGCTGATGGATGTGGAGAAGGCCTACCAGAAGGCTTGCATCGCCATCTGCACGAAACGGTTCTGGAACCTGATCGAAGGCATGGGCGTCGAGTCCAATCCCGGCATCTATTTCGACCACTATTACGGCATCATCGACTTCGAGTTCTGGCTGCGCAAGTATGTCGGAGAAGATGTCGTCGCTTGGGTGAAGGAGAATATCCACCCGCTCGACATTCCCTTCAGGCTCGCCGAAGACTACGGCATCGTTCTCCTGAACGGTTCTGGCTTCGACGCACCGAACTGGTCGGCGCGCGTCTCCTTCGCCAATCTCAACGACGATGCCTATACCCAGATCGGCAGTGCCGTCCGCTCCGTGGCGCGCGGCTACGTGCAGGCCTACCGCGCCGCAAAGGGTATTCCGATCAGCTGATCGGTCAAAGCCGCGTGCGCCGGCGCGGCGGGCGGGGGGGGGTCGGGCCCCCCCCGCGTTTGTATTGTGCCGTAGTGGGTGGGGGGGATGGCGC
>NZ_JABWDU010000002.1:427897-475570 GCF_013371465.1 Ensifer oleiphilus
GTTTTCCGCCCACCTGGCCGGCCAACCCCCGCGCCCCGCCAAACGCGCCCCCGCGATGGCTGGCCACCCGCATCATCGGGCGGTCCGCTTTCTCCGGCAGCATTTCCACCCGAACAGGGAATGAAGACGTCTTTTCCGACAAACAACAGGCGCCGTGTGCCGCTGAAAATCAACCCGCGTTCAGCGCGCAATCTGGAGGGATCGTCACGTGATCGAGCAGCTGTTCAGCATTTTGCGGGCCCATCCGGAACTGGCACTGTTCCTGGCGCTCGGCATCGGCTATGCGATCGGCAAGATCACTATCGCCGGCGTGACGATCGGCGCGGTCACGGGCTGCCTGCTGGCCGGTGTCCTGATCGGCCAGACCGGCGCCGTGCTCTCGAACGATGTGAAGCAGGCGTTCTTCCTGCTCTTCCTCTTCGCCATCGGCTACCGCACCGGCCCGCAATTCTTCCAGAGCCTCAATGCCGATGCCCTGCCGCAGATTGCCGTCACGGTCACGCTCTGTGTCGTAGCCCTCGGTGTCGCGATCGTTCTCTCGATCTTCTTCGGCTTCGATCTTGGAACGGCAGCCGGGGTGCTGGCGGGCGGGACGACGGAATCGGCGACCGTCGGCGTCGCCATCGATACCTTCCGCAAGACGGCGCCGACGCCAGAGGCTGCCAGTCAGTTCGAATCCGCCGTGGCGACCGGCTTTGCCGTCGCCTATCTCGTCGGCGTTGTCAGCGCCATTCTCGTGCAGTCGCAACTGGCGCCAAGACTGTTCGGCCGCAGCCTGAAGGACGCCTGCGCCGAGCTCGAAGCCGAGCTCAACATCACCCCGCACGACAATAGCAACAGCGCCCGCCGCGAGATCGAGGCGCGGGCGTTCGTGGTCGCCGACACACTGGTCGGCCTCACCGTCCAGGAGGCGGAAGCACGGGTCCCCGAAAACCAGAAGGCCTATATCGAGCAGATTCGCAGGGGTAGCGAGATCATCTCCCCGGCCCCGAAAGAGCGGCTGCAAGTCGGAGACATCATTGCCGTTGCCGGCCTTCGCGGTTTCCTGGTCGAATACTCCAGCCGGATCGGCACCGAGATCGACGACCGCGAGCTTCTCGATATTCCGGTCGAGGTACTCGATGTGGTGGTGACGAACAAGGAAGTCGCCGGCAAGCGCCTGTGGCAACTCAAGCAGCGGCCGGAGGCGCGCTCGGTCTTCCTGCGCGGCATCCTGCGCGCCGGTCAGCCGATCCCGACCTTCCCCGGGTTGACGGTCCGCCGCGGCGACGTGATGTCGATTGCCGGCGCCAGGCGCCATGTCGAGGGTGCGGCAACACTCCTTGGTTATGCCGACCGCGAGACGACTGCGACCGACATGGTCTTTGTCGGCGTCTTCATCTTCCTCGGTGGCCTGATCGGCATTCCCGCCCTGAAGCTCGGAGCGCTCGAAATCGGCCTCGGCGTAGCGGTCGGGGTGCTGGTAGCCGGCCTCGTCGCCGGTTGGCTGCGCTCGGTGCGCCGCACCTTCGGCTTCGTGCCGGAGGCGACACTCTGGTTCTTCGACAGCGTCGGGCTTTGCGCCTTCATCGCCTGCGTCGGCATCTCGGCCGGCCCGAGCTTCGTCACGGGCCTCGTCCAGTCTGGCCCGGCGCTCGTCATCGCGAGCGCGCTGATCTGCGTGATTTCGCACTTGGCCGCACTCGCGCTCGGCCGCTGGGTCTTCCGCATGAACGAAGGCCTGCTCGCCGGCACCTGCTGCGGCGCCGGCACGTCGGCACCGGCGCTGGCCGCCGTGCAGGAGGCTGCCGGCAGTAAGGTCCCGACATTGGGGTATGGCCTCGGCTACGCCATCGGCAACGTGCTCTTGGCGCTCTGGGGCGCCGTGTTGGTCACGGTTCTCGGGTAGGCTGATTTTCGCCGGCAACGGCTCCCGGCAATGGCGATATGGAAGGCCATTGCCTCAAGGCTGCAACAGCCTCCCGACGGCACCAATACCGATCCAACCCGCTCACCGCCAGCCAGGCCAGCCGCCCACGCCCGCACGCTTTTGTCCTGCCTGCGGCAAGGTCGATCGTCTAAGCCCCGTCCAGGTAGTACGCCTTCTGCGAGGGGTAATAATCATCGAATGACGGTAACGGCTTGCCTTCGCGCGCGGCGACCAGCATGTCGAGGTAGTACTCCCAACCGGGTCCGACATCACCTGCGAGTTTGACGTCGCTCAAGCGCTGCACCAGACGCAGCTCGGTCGTGTCGTCCGTCTGCGTAAACGTCAGCTCCATGCGCCAGTCGCCGTAGTCATCCTTCATCGCCACGACCAGGCGACGCGGCGCCTCGCATTCTTCAATCGCCACGTTCGCCCACGGCTGGCCCTTATCATGGAGCAGTTGCAGCCGCACGGTTTTTCCAGGAGCGGCTTCGCCTTCCCAGCGACCAAACCAGAGCGCGGTGTTTTCGGATTTCGTCACACTGAGCCAGACATCAGCGATGGGTGCGTGGAAGCTGCGCGTGAGGATCAGGTCGTTGCCACTGATGCGGCCGGTGGGCTTGGGGCTCATACCGTCTCCTTGTCTCTTGTCGTTGCCGGCCCGCAAGCTTGTAGCAGGCTGCAGCCGCACCCTACTTGTACACCGCAAACACACACTCTGCGAGAGCATTTTCACCCGTATGCACGCAACCGCTTGCCGGTTCTGGCCGCTCAGGCCTTAACGCAGCGGCCAGACGAGCATCAGCGCCGGTATGCTGACGATAACAATGACGAGTGAGAGCGGCAGACCGAGCCGCGGATAGTCGCTGAAACGATAACCACCCGGCCCCATGACAAGGGTGTTGCACTGGTGGCCGATCGGCGTGAGGAAATCGCAGCCCGCGCCGATCGCGACGGCCATCAAGAAGGCTTCGGGCCGATAGCCGAGCGCGGTCGCAAAGCTTGCCGCGATCGGCGCCATGACGAGCACGGTCGCGGCATTGTTGAGGAACGGCGTCACCGCCATCGCGGCCAGCAGGATCAGCGTCAGCGCGCCTGCCGGCGGCAGGCCGGTCGCAACCGTGCCGAGCCAGCTGGCAATAACGTCTGTTCCGCCCGTCGTGCGCAAGGAGTCACTGACCGGGATCAGCGCTGCCAGCATCACCAGGATCGGCCCGTCGACCGACCGATAGACGTCGCGCAGCGGGATGATGCGGAAGATGACCATCGCAAGCGCGGCAGCAAAGAAGGCGATCGGAATCGGCACCAGGCCGACGGCGGTCGAGCCCATGGCGGCGGCGAGAACCAAGAGCGGCAACGTCGCCTTGCGGATGGTGCCGAGCAGGATCTCGCGCTGCGCCAGCGGCAGGCAGCCGAAATCCTGCAGGAACGACGGCAGTTCGCGGCGCGCCCCCTGCAACACGACGATATCGCCGGCCCGCAGACGGATGCTGCCGAGCCGCTGCTTCAGTCGCTCGCCCTGGCGGCTGACGGCAAGCAGGTTGATGTTGTGATTGTTGAACAGCGCCAGGCGCTGCGCCGACATGCCTTCGAGCGGCGAGCCGCTGCCGATCACCGCCTCGACGGCCTCGACCTCCGCGCCGGTCTTTTCGGTCGATGATGGCGAGCGGTCGCCGGCGATCTTCAACTTCGCCTGCGAGACGATGCGATCGAGCGCATCCGGCCCGCCCTCGAGCAAAAGCACGTCTTCGGCCTCGAGCTTGATGTCGGGCAGCGGCGCCACATGCAGGCCGCGTCGGAACACGGCGATGACGACAGCGCCACCGTCGCCGATCTTGACGAGGTGGCTGAGCGACTTGCCGATGACGGGGGAGCCGGCCGCGACCACTGCTTCCGAGGTGTAATCGGTGATCTCGATTGCCGCCTGCACCGAGACGTGCTGGCTCGTGCGCTGCGGCACCAGCCTATAGGCAAACAGCAGGAAGACGACGCCGACGGCTGCAAGGGTTGCGCCAACAGGCGTGAAGTCGAACATGGTGAAGCTCTCGCCCGTCAGTTCCTGGCGCACGCGCGACACGACGATATTGGGCGACGTGCCGACCTGGGTCATCAGCCCGCCAATCAGCGAGCCGAAGGCCATCGGCATCAGGAACACTGAGGGCGTGACGCCGGAGCGGCGGGCGAACTGGAAGGCGACCGGGATCATGATCGCCAGCGCGCCGATATTCTTGATGAAGGCGGACAGTATGGTGACGGTGATTACCAGCAGCGCCAGCTGCGCCCTGACCGAGGAGATATTGGGCAGAAACCGCTGGATCGCCGCATCGACGATCCCCGAGCGCGCCACGCCGGCGCTGACGATGAGCGCGCTGCCGACGATGATGACGATATCGTCGCTGAAGCCGTCGAAGGCGTGATCAAACGGCACAATGCCGACGGCAACGGCAAGCATCAGGGCGGAACAGGCGATCACATCATAACGAAACCGCCCCCAGATGAAGAATGCCATCATGGCGCCGATGACGAGAAACGCGAGAGACTGTTCGGCGGTCATGCAATACCTGGACTTGGCATAAGGGCTGGGCGGCGGGACGGACGACGCGAATGGCGCAGGGCCGAAACGCGCGATCCGCGCAGAAGTTCGCCCAAGGACTACCGCATGTTTCCCCAGATCGGAAATCGTCCCGGCAACAAATCTGGGTATGAGGCCGAAACTCGCCATCGCAGAGGGGTAAGCGAAGCGTGCCCCCACGCCCGAAGAACCGAGACGGCGCTGCAAAGATCGGTGAAAGCGCACCGCCGCCACAGGGACAGCACCGAATCCGCCAGATGCCGCCGGGTCAGCAAAAACGACCCGTCGACCTCCCATGAAAACATGGCCGGGAGATCCCTCTCCCGGCCCGGCTCTTTGTAGAGGATTTGGATCACGGCCCTTCGCCGACACTCAGTTGGCGGGTTGCGCAGCCTTCTCGATGAGATCGGCAACAGCCTTGGGGTTGGAGACATAGATTGCATGGCTGCCGGGCACCTCGACGACGGTGGCGCCTGCGCGCTTTGCCATCATCGCTTGAGCGGCCGGCGGGATCATGAGGTCCTGAGCCGCAACCAGATAGTAGCTCGGCTTGGTCTTCCACGCCGGCTCGGTCACGGCACCGGTGAGCGCCTCGACACCCCATGGAACCTGGGAGTCTGCCATGAATGCGGCCGTCTCGGCATCGACGTCGGCAGCGAAGGATGCGGCGAACTTTGCCTTGTCGAGGAACAGGAAGCCATCGACCGGCGGCAGGATCGGCGGCACCGGCGCGCCAGCCGGCGGGTTGGCGATCAGCGTTGAGACGGACTCGCCCTTATCCGGCGCGAAGGCGGCGATGTAGACGACGGATTGAACCTTCTCATCCGTGCCCGCCTCGCTGATGACCACGCCGCCATAGGAATGGCCGACCAGCACGACCGGTCCCTCGCTCTTGGCGATCGCCTGCCTGGTGGCAGCAACGTCGGCAGCAAGCGAAGTCGTCGTGTTTTGAACGATGCTTACGTTGTAGCCGTCCTTTTTCAGGATGTCGTAAACCCCTCTCCACCCGGTGCCATCGGCGAAGGCACCGTGAACCAGAACGACAGTCTTTGCCCCCTTATCGGCGGCGAATGCGGTGGTGCCGGCGGCGACCAGTGCGAGCGAGGCGGCAGCGGCAAGCAGAGACTTCTTCAACATTTGCGCAACTCCTTAATTTATTATCGCGACAATCGTTATCGCGATAAGCATTAAATACGCCTCCCCTAACCGGCTGTCCAGCATTTTATTATCGCGATAATGATTTCCGTGGTAAGGTCATGAAAAGCCACGGACAAAATTGGAGATGACCGATGACCACCCCGGCGCCATTGCCACTCGACAGCCAGCTGTGCTTCTCGATCTACGCGGCGGCGATTGCCATCAACCGCGCCTATAAGCCGATGCTCGACGCGCTCGGCGTGACCTATACGCAGTATCTCGCCGTCAGCGCGCTGTGGGAACAGGACGGCCTGAGCATTTCGGCCATTGCCGACCGGCTTGGCCTGGAGCCGAGCACCATTACGCCGGCCGTAAAGCGGCTCGAGGCGGCAGGTTTCCTTTCAAGACGCAGAAGCACGGCGGACGAACGGCTGGTCGAGGTCTTCCTGACGGACAAGGGCAAGGAACTGCACCCCAAGACCGCATGCCTTACCGACACGCTGCTGCGTCGCTCAGGCTTTAGCGTCCCGGAGATGGTCGATCTCAACAAGAAGGTCCAGATGCTGCGCGATGGCCTCACGCGAGAAGAAGAGCCGGAAGCCCGCAGCTAGGTATATCTCCGCGCAATCAAATGGCTGCGACCACCGGCAATCGCATGCCCGGAACTTGGAAATTCCCGTTGGAGCACTACACTTTAGAGAAAGGTGTTGGACAATTGCCTGCGAAAGCCGGAATAGATCGCGCCTGCTGGGAGTCGCGTATGGCAGCGGGCAGAAATCCATTCCGCCTTCTGCACGACAGAGGATCGTCGACATGAAACACGCTCTTGCCGCCCTGACCGTTGCCTTGCTTCTCGGTGGCTGCACCGCAAGCGGCCAAACCTATGGCTACTCGCCGAACCTCGAGCCCATCCCCGGCAGCATCACCTATGGCGGCCAGCCGCGCACCAAGCTGCAGAAAGCCCCGGTCGGCAGCATCGTCCCGCACCAGTTCTTCGACCAGTTCGGCCGTCAGGTGTTCGAGACCTATGTGATCGAACCGGATCGCTCGCTGCGCCTCGTCAGCCGCCGCTGGAGGAACATCGACGCCTTCGGTGGCTTCGACGACTGAGCTTCACCATTCGCGCGACGACCAGCCGGACGACCCATCCGGCGAGACTGAGCGCTGTCGCAGCCGCGCGCACTCTTTGACCGCGGCCCGGGCGGGCTTCAATGCTTCCCGCCTTCGAACTGCTCCAGCACCCAATCCCTCAGCACCTGCGTTGCCGGCCGCTCGGCCGCCCGCGGGCTATAGACGAGGTCGTAGCGGTAGCTTTCGAGCGACAGCGCGAACGGCTGGACGAGAATGCCGGAGGCAAGCTCCTGCGCAACCAGGGTCAGGCTCAACAGGCCAATGCCCTGCCCGGCCACGACAGATTGCACCGCATGGATCTCGTCGGTGAAGGAAAGCCCGCCAGCCGCATCGATATCGCCCAGGCCGGCGAGCTTCAGCCATTGCCGCCAGACCGGCGCCCGCTCGTCGTCGCGCCGCGCCGGCCCCCAATCGAAATGGACGAGCGTCGCCGCTCTCAGCGCATCGAGGGATTGAGGGACTAGGTGGGGCGCACAGACCGGCGCGAACCGATCGGCAAACAGCGGCTCGGAAAGCAGGCCGGGATACTGTCCGTCGCCATAGCGGATGGCCGCGTCGGCGTCGGCATCGAGATCCACCGTTCGGTTCGAGGCATCGAGACGCAGGTTCCAGTCCGGATGTGCATCGCGAAAGCTGCCGGCAAGCGGCGCCAACCGCTTGGCGACGAAGGCGACCGTGGAGGTCAGCCGCGCCACCTTGCTGTCACGGTTGCGCCTGACTTCGCCGATCGCCTGCTCGAATCGATCGAGCCCGTCGCGCAGGACGGGAAACAGCGTGTGCCCCGCCGGCGTCAGCCGCACCTGTCGCGTGCCGCGCTCGAACAGCTTCAGCTCCAGCAGGTCTTCGAGCTGGCGGATCTGATGGCTGACGGCTGTTGCCGACACGTTCAGTTCTTCGGCCGCCTGCTTGAAGCTCAAGCGACGGGCGGCGGCCTCGAAGACCCGTAAGGCACCGAGCGGCGGCAACTTCCTCATGACACCCCAACGCATGATCTGAGTTCATCTGTCGCCTGAAAAATCGTCTTTTGTCAGCCGAGTGGAGCCTCATCATATTGAGTTCAACAGCCAAGGCAACGACGCCAGGCTGAGGAAAACTCAAGCATAGAGAGCTAAACCCATGTTTCTCGAACAGGTCATCACCAAGCCGGATCCCTACGCCCCCTTCCTCTTGTCGCAGGCCATCAAGGCCAACGGCTTCGTTTTCGTCTCCGGCCAGGCGGCCATCGGCGACGATGGCGAGATCGTCGGCGAGGATGATTTCGACCGTCAGGCCGAGCAGGCCTTCCGCAATCTCGATCGCGTGCTGACCGCCGCCGGCTCCAGCCTTTCCAGGGTGGTGAAGGTGACGATCTTCCTGCGCTCGATGGAAAATTTCAGCAAGATCGTCGAGCTGCGCCGCAAGTGGTTCACGGCGCCCTATCCCGCCGACAGCATCATCGAGGTCTCCTCGCTCTATTCACCGAAGGCGATGATCGAGATCGAGGCGATCGCACTGACAGAGGATCGCTGAGATGAACGTGCACAGCACAATCGACTCGCCGGTTCTGCTCGGAACGCCCCTCAAAGGCCTGGCCTTTGCCAACAGGCTTTCCGTCGCGCCGATGACCCGCATCAGCGCCACTGCCGGGGGCGTGCCGACCGAGCGGATGGTTCGCTACTACGAGCGCTTCGCCAAGGGTGGCTTCAGTTTGCTGACAACCGAAGGCATCTACACCGACAAGGCCTATGCGCAGACCTATAGGGGCCAGCCGGGGCTGACCGACCGGGAACAGGCGGAAGGCTGGAAGACGGTCGTCGATGCCGTGCATGCCGCCGGCGGGCGCATCTTCGCCCAGTTGATGCATGGCGGCGCGCTCGCCCAGGGCAACCCCTTCCGCAGCGACACAGTCGGCCCTTCGCCACTGCAGCCGAGAGGCCAGCAGATGGTCTCCTACCACGGCGAAGGTCTCTACGCCGTACCGCGGGAGATGGACGAGGCGGATATTGCCGAGGCGATCTCAGGCTTTGCGCAAGCCGCCACGCTCGCCATCGATGTCGCCGGGTTCGACGGCATCGAAATCCATGGCGCCAACGGCTATCTGCTCGACCAGTTCTTCACCGACTACACCAACCGGCGGCAGGACTGCTGGGGCGGCGACATCGGCAAGCGGCTGGGTCTGAGCCTCGCAGTGCTCGACGCCGTTCGCGACGCCGTCGGCGATGCGGTGCCTGTCGGCATCCGGCTTTCCCAGGGCAAGGTCAACGACCTCAAGCATAAATGGGCGGAGGGTGACGAAGGCGCGGCGGTCGTCTTCCGGGCATTGGCAAAAAGCCCTGCCGATTTCGTCCACGTGACCGAGTTCGAGGCCTGGCAGCCGGCCTTCTCGGCCGGAGGCAAGTCGCTGGTGGCGCTTGCCCGCCAGCATGCACCGGAACTGTTCGTCATCGCCAATGGCAGCCTGCACGAACTCGCCCGGGCCGAGCAGGTACTGGAGGCCGGCGCCGACATGATCGCGCTCGGACGTGGTGCGCTCACCAACCCCGACTGGCCGCGCATCGCCGCCGAGAAGCGCGAGGCTCGCCCGCTGGCGCTGGAAATGCTGTCGCCCGTCAGTGACATCAAGGACGCAGAGCTTCGGTATTGAGACAGCGAGGGCGGCGCCAGCGAGTGACGCCGCCCTTGGACACAGTCCTGCAAAGGCTGCATGCAGGGTGAGGCACCCACACTCCCTCATTCCGGCCCTGTGCCGGAATTCAGCGACCCGGCGTCATCAGGGGCAAACGATCTTTCAGCCGGTAGAATTGGGTTGGTCCGCGGTTGTAGGCCTCCCCTTACGATCCCGAAACGAAACGATACGCGCTACCGTTCCGTTCAGCCCGCCCGATTCCGGGATAGCTCCAGTGGTAGCCGAGCAGTGTCAGCTTTTCCGTGGCCGCCCGGTCGATCAGCATCTTGCGCGTCTTCAGCGCCAGATCCGGGTCGGTATCGAAGCCGAAGTGCCAGTCCGGGTGTTCGAAGAAGACGATGTTGCTGGTTGCCGCATCGCCCGAGATCACCAGCCCGTCACCGCCTTCAAGCTCCAGCGAGATATGGCCGGGCGTGTGGCCGCGCGTATCAAGCACCTGCATGCCACTGACGATCTCGTCACCGGGCTTCACCAGCGTCAGCCGCTCCTTGACCGCGAAGAGATCGCGCTGCGCGCCGCGGGCAAAGCCATGCAGCGCCTTCGGCATGGCCTTTTCGTACTCGGGGTTCGTCCAGAATGCCCATTCCCGTTCCGAGACGAAATATTGCGCGTTCGGAAAGGTGAGCTTGCCATCCGTTCCGACCGTGCCGCCGGAATGATCGGGGTGAACGTGGGTGAAGACCACCTTGGTCACAGCGGCCGCATCGATGCCCGCCGTTGCCAGATTGGCCGAAAGCTTGCCGGCGCTCGCCTGGAAATTGCCGCCCGACCCGTTGTCGACAACGATCAGGTCGCTGCCGGTGCGGATGAACGGGATGTTGGTGTGGAACGGTGCGCCCTCCGGCGTGCCGCCGAGCCGGCGCATGATGCCGTCTCGCTCCTCGGGCGCTGCGTCCGGCAACACGATGCTGACTGGCAGGGTCAGGAAGCCGTCGCTGACGACGGCGATATCGAAAGCCCCGTGGGTGAAGCGGTGGGTGTCGGCGGCGTAGACACCCTTCGGCAGCAGCGGCAAGGCGACGCCAGCGACAGAGCCGGCGAGAAAGGAACGGCGGTCGAGGCCGGAGGTCTTCTCGTCAATGCGGGTCATGGATCGGTTCCTTCTGTTTTCGAGGTAGAGCAACCGGCCGGTGGCACTGTTTGGCGGCACCGGCCGGCGTCAGGGGTCAGGACCGGGCGAAGTCGAGCAGGTCGGCGTTGAGCTGATCCTTGTGGGTGTCGGTGATGCCGTGCGGCGCGCCGGGGTAGACCTTCAGCGTGGCGCTCGGAACCAGTGTCTTCGAAGCGCGGGCGGCCGCATCGATCGGCACGATCTGGTCGTCGTCACCATGGATGATCAGCGTCGGCACGTCGAACTTCTTCAGGTCTTCGGTAAAATCGGTCTGCGAGAAGGCGACGATGGAGTCATAGGTGTTCTTGTGCCCGCCCATCATGCCCTGCAGCCAGAAGCTGTCGATCATGCCCTGCGAGGCCACGGCACCCGGCCGATTGAACCCGAAGAACGGACCGGAGGCAATATCGCGATAGAGCTTGGAGCGATCCTTCAGGCTCGCCGCCTGCAGACCGTCGAACACTTCTTTCGGCAAACCGCCGGGGTTGCTGTCCGTCTTGACCATCAGCGGCGGCACCGCAGAGATCAGTCCGGCCTTGGCGACGCGGCTCGTGCCATGACGGCCGATATAGCGGGTGATCTCGCCGCCGCCGGTTGAGAACCCGGCCAGGAAAATATCCTTCAGATCCAGCGCATTGATCAGGTCGGCCAGATCGTCGGCATAGTGATCCATGTCGTTGCCGTCCCAAGGCTGGGAGGAGCGGCCGTGGCCGCGACGATCATGGGTGATGACACGAAAACCGTTGTTGGCGAGGTGGAAGGCCTGCGCCTCCCAACTGTCCGACGACAGCGGCCAGCCGTGGCTGAGCACGACCACGGGGCCATCCTTCGACCCCCAGTCCTTGTAGTAGATCTCGACGCCATCGCGGGTGATGATGCGGCTGCCCATAACGGTTGCTCCCAGTGTCGTGGTTGTGGCGGCGGATGTGGTTGCGGCTTTCGCCGGACGAATGACGGCCGGGACCGCAGCGGCGGTCGCTGCGGCGCCAAAGGCGGCCGAAAGAACTGTGCGGCGCGAAAGGCCGGTGGAGACTGCGGTGGAAACTGCTTTTGCTTCAATCATTGTCCTGCCCTCTTCCATCTCGGTTGATCTGCTCTCTCCGTTCCGGAGCGCTGGTTGAATTGATAGAACGAGCGGCCTAACCTCTCGACCGGCAAAGCTGACAACGATGGGGGCAGAAGTGACAAAACCACTCGAAAGCGAACCGGCGGAGATCGGCATCGTCGTTTATCCCCGCGCGCTGAAGTCCGCCGTCCATGGGTTCACCGACATGTTCCAGGTGGCCGGCATGCAGGCGATCGAACAGGGCGGTGCAGGCGCACCGCTGATCCGCATCTCCCACTGGCAGCTGCAGGAGGATGGCTCGGTCGAAAAGACCCTCGACACCCACCCCGGCCCCTCCTTCGGCCTCGTGGCGCTGATCCTGCCGCCGACGCTGGCCGAGCTGCCGGTCGGCGGGCGCATGGGGCAACTGCCCGCCTTCGTGCGCGAAAAGCATGCCGCCGGCACCACCATCTGTTCGGTCTGCGGCGGTGCCTATCTGCTGGCGGAATCCGGGCTCGCCGCCGGTCGCACGATCACCACCCATTGGTCACACCAGGACCTGATCGCCGATCGTTACCGCGACGTGCGCATCGACACCGATAAGCTGCTGATCGACGAAGGCGATATCATCACCGCCGGCGGCATGATGGCGTGGATCGATCTCGGGCTGAAACTCGTCGACCGGTTCCTCGGAACCAATGTGATGCTCGCTACCGCCCGCTTCATGATCATCGATCCCGGCGCCCGCGAGCAGAGCTACTACAGCGTCTTTGCCCCGAAGCTCGACCATGGCGACAGCGTCATCTTGAAAATCCAGCACTGGCTGCACGGCGCCAGCACCAAGGGCGTGACGTTGCAGATGATGGCCGAGCGCGCCGGGCTCGGCGACCGCACCTTCCTCAGGCGCTTCCAGAAGGCAACCGGCTTCAACCCGACGGAATATTGCCAGCGGCTGAGGATCGCCAAATCGCGCGACCTACTGGAGCGCTCGCAGCTGTCGATCGAACAGGTGGCGTGGCAGAGCGGCTATGACGATACCAACGCCTACCGCAAGATCTTCCGCAAGATCCTCGGTCTGTCGCCCAGGGAGTACCGCTTGCGCTTCTCGGTGTCGGATGGCGGACGCCGCCCGGCCATGGCAGGCCTTGCCGGTGCCCTGCCCGCCTGACCATCGTCTCGGTTCTACCGATCGACGTCCGAGCGCCTTCAGTCAGCGCTCGGCTTTCGCCCCAGGATCCGCCGCGCGCCGCCCTTGGAAAAGGGCTGTACCAGTTGACCGACAAAGCTACGCGAAACCTTGCCGGTAATGCCGATATCAGTGGAGGACGGCCGATCGGGATTGAAGTAGGTGCCGAACAGCTGGTCCCAAAGCACGATGTTTTCGCCGTAGTTGCTGTTGCCCTCAGCCAGATCCTTGGAATGGTGCCAGCGATGAAGCCTCGGCGTCGAGAAGATCCAGTCGAGCGGGCCGGTGCGCATCTCGACATTGCAGTGGGTCAGAAGGCCGGTGAAGGCGGTGACGGCACCGATCCACAGAAACACCGGCAGCGGCGCCCCGAGCAGGTAGAGCGGCAACTGGCCAAGGCTCACCTTGATCAGGGAATCGATGACGTGGAACCGCCCGGTGTTGAGCACCCAAAGCCGCGTCACGCTGTGATGCAACGCGTGGAAACGCCAGAGGCCAAGCCGCTCATGCGCCAGGCGGTGCGCGGCATAGAGCCCGAACTCGGCAATCACCAGCCCGAGCACCACCTGGGAGATCATCGACCAGTGCGCCGGCCAGATATGCGGTTGCGAGCCGAAGAACGGCTGCGCGAAGATGGCGACCAGCAACGGGAACGACGCACCGAACGCCGCGGCAATCTGCACGATCCCCTTGGTCAGCAGCGTATGGCCGAGATTGTTGAGCGTCTCGCCGTCGGGTGCGAGCCAGGCCGGCTCGTAAGGCATCAGGCGTTCGAAAAGCGCGATGATCGCCACCACCGAGAGGTAGACGACATTGAACCAGAGCACCGGCGACGACGTGGCAAAAGCCAACCCGGTCGCGGCCAGGCCACCGACGTAGAGCGCAGGCCACAGCAGGATGGAGGCTGTGTATCGCAGCGGCGATGAAAAGCTAACGTGATGCAAAGTCATATCGTTTGACCATTTGTGCTGGAAATCGAAAGGCGCGGCATCGCGCGCTGTTCACGCCACGCCTATTCCTCATCTCGGCGAGAGTACCGTTCCGCCAGGTCATCGCAGCTATGGTCGTGACGATCGCCGTTGCGCCCTTCACGGCAGGGCGCCGAACGGTACTGGACGAACTGCCGCTCGAGCGCATAGCGATCACCGTCGCTCTCTTCCAAGCGGCTGTGTTCCATCTGCGATGACACCCCGAGCAGGTGACATGCCAGTAGACCGATCTTGAGAAGACACATGGGATAACGCCAATCCTCATCGTTGGAGCATTGGCGGCAAACTCGACTGATTTCATTACACCAGCATTGCAGTTGGGCGCAGCCGCGGGCTATCGTCGGCGCAGACCTCCCCGCCCCCCAACCGGCCCCTGAAACATCGGGGTTTCCGCCAGGTCCGCGCGATCACCTGTCGCGCCACAGCGACACGGATCCGGTTGACGATGCCCCGCATTCAGACCCAGCGATCGTTTTGCGCGGTGCGGTTGCCACCGGCATGGCCGGTGTTGAGCACGCCCCGCGGCTCGATCAGCAGCAGCCGCACCTCGTTTTCGGCAAACGGCTTGTGCTCGACCCCTTTGGGAACCACGAACATCTCGCCTGGGCCGATCTGGACGGCGCCATCGCGAAAATCGATGCGCAGGACGCCCTCAAGCACGATGAACGTTTCGTCCGTCTCCGGGTGGTCGTGCCAGACGAAGTCGCCCTCGATGCGAACGAGCTTGAACTGATAGTCGTTCATCTCGGCGATCACCCGTGGCTGCCAGAGATCGCTTATCCTTTCGAGCTTTTCGGAAAAATTGATCGCCTTACGGTCGGTCTTGTCGATCCCATCCATCGTCATGTTCCTCGTTCGATTGATGCGCTAACATGCGCCGGACCCCAACACCGATCTTGAACGATCGTGCGCGCATCCGGTCGCCACCTCGGCAAGCGCACCCGCGGTCATCGCCTAGAATATGTCGCGCAAGCGTGTGCCGCGGTTTTGCGATAGCGACATGCGTGAGAACATGAACTTAAAGCGCGCCAAGCGAATCCAAGAAATCGCGACACGCTTTAACGCCCTCGGTGCGGCAGCCGCAGGCGAATATTCCCATATTGCCTGCAATTCCAGCTGATGTATCTTGTCTGCCTTCGGCATTGGCTATGGACGTCCATGAAGGAGGTTCGAATGCATGATATCCCGCAAGCGTCGGGCAGACAGTTAAGTCCGGATGATATCGAAATGCTGCAGCGGGTTTTTGACGCTACCTGCTTTGCGGCGCGCGTGCCACGCCGCGGCGAGCGGGCCGAGCGGCTGGCCAAGTTCATCATGGATGAGTTTCGCATCGGCAACATCGACGAACGGACGCTGCTGGAATGCGCATTGTGGCGCGAACGGCGCCGGATAGCGGTAAATACGGAAGAGTTGGAAACGGTCGAGATCTGGGTCGCCAGACCCGGTCGACGTAATCCGCGTTACCACTGAAACACGTCGGGCCAATAACGCACATCGGCACAAGTGAGCACCGTTTTTGCGCAATGATCGGAGTGGAAACAAGGGCTCAATGCGGGTCTCTTGAAACCGCTCGTGCGTGCCCACGTGAAGACCCACAAAAAAATGCGGCCTCTCCGTGGATAAACGAGACCGCATTCAAGATGTGTAATGAGCATATTCTATGCCACTCTTGCCGACAGGACCACAACTGCAACGGGCCGTGTGTGGCTATTTCTGGCCTGCCATCGAAATTTCTCCGAATGTGCCGGACGAGAAGCTGTCCGGGACGATTGGACACTCAAGCGCCGCAGCCGGTGAGATCTCGAGGATGGCAACCAAAATCAAAGGCATTCTCCCGGAATTGAACCGATCAATGGGCAACATCGATCCGGCGGCTGCAAGCCGCGCGCCAAATAGGCACAACTGGTGGGGTACTTGAAGCCATCGCTTTATGTCGCCTCTTCGAGCACAAGATACGGTCCTCATCTGCAGCAGTTCGCACTCCCCCACTCGAACCTGTTGTGCCCGCCATCCGGGCGGTCGGAAGCAAGAAGACCAGGAGCGCCATACGCCCGAGAGCGGAATTTTCGCCCCGGTGGAACCACCGTTCGCCTCGCGAATTTTAGCCTGCAGTATGGGAGATTCATCATGTTTGCATCGGACACGAAAGGACAGTTCAGCCGGGTCGTCAAAAACTGGAACACGCGATACGATCTGTAGGAGTTTATCACCGCATCCGGCCTACCGCCGTTGGAAGCCCGCGAGATTTTCGCGAAATACGGACCCTACAAGGCGGACCTCGACCGATTGATACGTGCGCGTGCGCCGACAGATGCCGGCAAGGCAAAGTAGGCGGCGCGCATATCGGAGGTTCAAATGCATCATCATTCCGAGCATCGTGCCAAGAACCTGGATTGTGCGTTCAGCCCAGCGGAAATCGCCATGCTCCAACGGGTCCTCGACACAGCCTGTCTTGCCGCAGGAATGCCGCGCAGCGACTATCGCGCCGATCGCCTGGCAAAGTTCATCATCGGCGAATTTCGGTCCGGCACACGTAGCGAGGCAGCCCTGTGCGAGCGGGCAATGTGGTTCGAGCGCAGAAGCGCACCATGGTCACCGACGCCCACGCAGTAACGCCGCCGACACGAAAGGGTCGTCGACGCCGGGCATTCCCGGCGATCGGCCATCCGCCTCGCTGATGCCATCTGACGACGCGCGAAAGTGGCCGGGGTTGCTAAGCAACCCCGGCCACACCTATCCTATTGTATGGTAACCGCCTTTCGGCCTATCAAGATGTCAAACGATCCCGCCCGCGCCGCCGCGCAGATGCAGCCTCTACACACGAGCAAGGGCCGGGAACCGTCACAAGATTGGTTCGCGCACTCAGGACATGTTATAAACGCTCATGACCCAAACAGAAGAAGATCTCGAGCTTTCGGAATTGTCCGGCGAGTTTGCCGACGACGATGTCGTCGTCCATATCCGTATCTCGCGCCCGACGGGCTCCAATCTCGACTGGACCCTCGAGGTGATCGACGAGGAAGGTTACTCCACCGTTTGGGAAGATTCCTTCCCCACCGACCGCGAAGCCTATGAAGAGTTCCTCGCCACGATCGAGCGCGATGGCATCCAGACGTTTACGGAACATCCCGTGCAAACGCTTCACTGAAGCGCATCGCGACTGGCGTTCGCTTGCAGCGTTTTTTTGGCGGCGACCGCCTTGGGCTTCGGAAAGTCCGACCAGCCCTGAGAAGATCACCGAAACGCCGCGTGTCCTGCCTTCTGATCGGACTGGCGCAGCAAAAGAAGCGGCAGGCGCTCTGCTTTTCCCTGTCCTCTCTTCAGCGCCGCCCGGCCAAAGCAAACCGGTAGGGTGAACGACACGATCATCCCTTCCCGACAATGACGAAAACGAGCCGCCGGATCGCCTCGGCAAAGCTGACGCCAAGCGCCATGGCGGCAATACCGGTGACGCCGAGCGCGCCGATGCCCATCAGCTTCCAGCGCTTGACGTCGTCGGTCACCGGCTTCATCTCAGCAACGTCACCACCGAGCGTCGAGACCGAAGCCTCGATATCGCCGACACGGTCAACGAGTTGGTCCATGCGCTGATGCACACCAGCCCGGCTGCTCGTCGCCTTGTCCTCGGCGCGTTGCGCGCCCTCCTCGATCCGGCGGATCGATTCCTGCAGACTGCGCATGCCTGCGACCAGTTCGCCAAGCTGGCGATGGACGCTCACATCGGTTTCAGCCGGATACATTGTGCCGTCTCCCATGCCCTACGCAATCGGCCTTTGACCAGACTGCAGCGGCACACAGACCGACGACGGTGCGGTCGATCTTGCGCTGATCGGCCGGTGTGGCGCCAGGGGCGCCGACCAGGTCGACGCCGACGACGCTTTTAAGGCCCTCGACATTTTTCGGTCCCGAAGTCCCACAGCCGGCCAGCATCAATGCAGGTATCGTAATCCAGGCGCTTTTCCTGAGCGCGGTTCGTAGCGTCATCGTTCTGCCTTTCGATCGCTTGAATGACGGACCGGGCGCCATCCGCCCGAATTTCGTGCACCGCCCAGATGATTGCGGCGAGACCGAGCCCACCGCACAGGATCCTCAGCCAGGCGATCATGCCGGATCGAGCCGCTTGCGCAGGAAGAGGAAGGCGCCAATCACGAAGGCAACTGCGATAATGCCGGCAAATGCCCATTGCAGCGGTCCATTGCCGGTGAACGCAAAGCCCAGCGAGGAAAGAATGCCCGCAAGCCAGGAGATGTTCTCCTTGCTGATCACGTCTGGCGGCTTCGGCGCGGCGGTAACGGTGTTGGAGGCGACGAACTCACCCTTTGCCCAAAGCCCGACTTCTGCAGACCGGCGGTTGACCAATCCCTTCACGCGGCTGCCGCCCGCATAGACCCACTTCATCAACTCCATCGGCACGGCGTCGTAGTCGCCGGCGTTCAGCTTTTTCAGCAATGTCGACTTGCCGAGCCTGCCGGTGTTGAAATCGAAAGAGACAAGCACGGCGAACTGGTTGTCGGTGACCGGCACAGTGACAAGGCGCGAGACACGCTCCTCGAATTTCGCGAGATCCACCAGAAGGATCTGTTCGGCCTCTGCCTCGGTGATCACCATGTTCGGTTTCACAACGGGCTCGCCCGCGGCGCTGGTATGGCCATAGCCGATGGTCCAGACACCGGCGACGTCGAGATACGCCTTCGTCTTCAGACCTTCCCACTGCTTGACGAGCGAAAGGCCCGCCGCATTGATGCGTCGGTTCATGTTCATGTCGTTTGTCCTGTTTAGATTGGGAACCGGAAGCAACGATGATGCGTTGCTAGGGCATGTCGTCGTAAGTCGCAGCCGACTTGAGGGACATGCAGCAAATCAACGTCCTGCAACGACCTTTGCGCATCCGATAAGACGCGTGGTGCTGCAGGCACAAAAAAGGGGATTTCGCCATGATAGACGCCGCATTCGTGAAGATGACCACACTGGCCATCGTCCTTGTCAGCTGTGTCGTTATGGTGCAGCCCTACTGACAAATCTGGACGCGGATGAATCCTAAACCAGGTCTCGTTATGCCAGGTCTCGACGACAGAAACCTGCAGGCTCGTCCATGGCTGGTCTCTGACCAGGAGACGGATGGGCTAGGAGACAGATGGCGGCTTTGGCGGCGACAGAGACCGCAACAAGCTCTTGAGGCTCTCGCTGTCGGCGAGGTGTGCCTTCTCACCGCGATTGTCACCGCATCTCTCGCGCAGGCTGCGCAGAAAGATAGCGACATCAGAGAGTTCGCCAACCTCGACCCGCACCTGCGCCTGGATCGTCCTGTAGATCTCCTCCAGCTTCAGGGCTTCATCAGCGCTGGCGGAGCCGGAAAGCGCGGAAACCCTTGCCTTGAGATCATCCAGCAGACCTTCGAACTCACGCGCGTCGCGTGCGGCCTTGGCCTCCAGGCTTGCAATCAGCATGTCAAGAATATCGAGATGTCGACGCTCCACTGATTGCAGATCGAAAGCCGCCCGCAGCTCTTTGCGGGTGCGTTCGCCTTTACGCAAGTGCGCCTTGAGGCGCACGCCATTCTCGGCGCAGCGCCTCATAATGTCATCGATCGAGAATTGCCCCTCCACCAAGTGGTCAAGCAGGGGCCGAATCAGCGCTGGCGGCGCCGTGACATTCAGCGCGGCCGAATACAGCGCCAGGTCGATCGAAGCATCCGGCATAAGCCACCTCCGCCTCATATGGCCTCGTGACGCGAGACTAACAGTATCCGGCATGCAGGATGGTAATTTTTGCGACAATGCTTTCGTAATCGTTAAACGGAAACTTCGATCTTTCGCGTCGCGAGATGAAAGTCAGCTGATCACGACGCTGAACGACAAGGGGCAGGCGAACCCGGCATGCGAAGCAAGGCTCATTTCGGCCGCGTCCACGGGTGTTTGATTGCGATCAGACATTAGCCGCCGCGACCCACATCGAGTCGATCTGGGTATCAGTCAGATTTACGGCCGCGCCGATGACCGCAACCAGAGGATGCAATCGTTTTAGTATAGTCGCGTATTCCCACTCGATCTTGGCTGTTTCTTTCTGCTCACCATCGGGCATAGCCTCGATCGCCTGTGTTACTTGGGCTGTCGTGTACCCACCCGAGAGAAGGCCTAGACGAAACTGCCTTGCCGTCAGTGGGGGCATTCTCGCCCGAATCTCCTCGGTGGTCGGTGGCACGTGCACCCAACCATCGAGGATATACTGATGGTCCGCAGATGGCTTCAAAGGTACTTCAATTGTACCTTCTCGATACGACGCCAAAATTTCGTCCGTTGGTTTTGTGTTCGTCTGCCAATAACCGTCAAACGGGTTGTAGAAGCCATTTTCCTCACTCATCGCATCAGCTCCTCGCCTCAAATACATTTAACGTTGCATTGAATGAGTAATACCAACCAGGGGGAACAAGGCCGAACGTCGAAAAATCATTTCCACCACTGTAGCCAGCATAATTGTTGTATACTGCTGTGATGGCCGATGGCCCGTAGTATATGGCGATGCCATTGTTTCCAGCGTTGGCAGATATTGGCAGCCAACGGCCGGTCGTGTTCTGATATACCGTGCCACCAATCCTAGAAACCCCAATCCACGTCCCTGCCCAGCCAGACCAGTTCGACAGGTTCCCCGCGCTACCAGCCGAATTCGCGTAGTTCACGTTAAAGTTGGAAGGATTGTACACATACATGTTCGAGCCGTCGTTGCCACCCCAAAGCCAGGACGGTTGGCCGCCTTGACCTGACCAATGGAAGTTAAGATCCACCCCGCCAACACGACGTGGATAGGACCTACCTTCGGCGGTAATCTTGCTATTGAGCGCGTCACTAAGGTAGGCACCGGCCCACGGCATGTAGATGTTACCGTTATCTAAATAGCGGGCGGCCCCCATCCGGAATTCCACTCCGCCCCATGACAAGTAGCCGTTTGGACCGCCGAGGACGAGGTCTCGATACCAACCACCAGATGAATTGAACATGCTGATGATCATAGAGTCGTTGGCTTGGTCGTGGCGAACCATGCCCCGCACAGAGCCAGTCGATGTGCGGAATTGAATTTGACGGTTGTTGTTGTTGTCAACTGCCATTTCCGGGACTGTGATCGAACCGGAGAAACCGGCACCATTAAGATTCGCCTTCGTGTTGGGATCGAAGTTCCACGGCGACCACACGTTGCGACCGTTGACGACGAATCCGCCTTTGACTTCCCAGGTACCGGTACGGAAATTGTAAACGCCATTAACGTTGTCGGCGTGGTCGCACATCCCCAAGCCGTACCAGCCTTTGAACTTGATATTGTGGGCTGTCCAAGTCGCGTCGTCACCATTGCCCGCGCCGATGAAGTTCGTGCCCGATGCGCCTCCAAACAACAGCGAGGGCGCGGTTATTTGACCCGAAAATGTCTTCCCGGCCATAGTCGCAGGCAGACGTGCGTCTGCCAATGTACCAGTCGTCAGGTCGCTGGCAGACGCCGAAGACGCAACAGCGGCAAACCCAAGTGTCGCCTTAATGCCGGCAGCGTCAGGATCATCGAGAATCGTCCGAGCGAACGGAGTCAACGCTGTGGTCGCGTAAGCATCCGTCGCCGTGGTGTAGAGCATCTGGTTCGCAACAGTGGTGAGACCAGCGATCGACTGCAAGCCTAGATCGTAGGCCTGTACGTTCGCTCCAACTTCGACGCCGAGCGCAACTCGAGCTCCGCTCGCCGATGTCGCTCCTGTTCCTCCGGCGGTCACCGGTCTTGGCGCGTTGGCGTCGGCCGCCAGGTCGTCGATCAACGTGTTATAAGGCACGCTCTGAATGGTCGTGTTCGGCACGCCTTTGGTGCCGGCGGGGGGCGAATAGACGCCACCTGTTCTTGGCATGGCTTTTCTCCATAGAAATACCCCGTGTTTGGGGCTTCCAAGTCGTCGAGTATTGATGAGATGGTTGTGTTGCGGCGGGGGCGCCTCTGCCTGGCGTCCGAAGGCCGCCGGAATGCTAGTGCATGTCGCGCAAAAGTGGTCTGCAATCTCGCGATGGCGACTTGCGTAAAAACAAGAGCTTAGGCACGGAAAGCGAACCCACGAAATCGCGGAGCGCGCTAAGATCCAGCGTTACTTGACTGGCAAGTCGCGATGGATGGCATCCTGTGACAGAATTGATCGGCGACCGGTGGTTGCGGCTGTACACCCAGGTTTGAGCCACCGCATAGGCGAGCTGCAAACGGCACGCCCTGCCCCAACGGAGTTGACGATGAAAATGTCACGTGCGGCCCGCGGCCGCCGCGGTGCGGACCGTCTCCGTAAGCTCGAGCAAGGATACCTTTGGCGGCAGCGACCACATAGTCACGAAACCGGCGTGGGATCACCGGCCTCCTATCGCTTCTTCCGCCCCGCTGAAAACAGCCGGCCGTAATCGACGCGGCGCATGCCATCCGGGTCTCGGCTGACGACGTCGGGGCGCGTCTTTTCAACCTCCTGCGCCATCACGCCAACGTGTTTGGCGCCGCGCTGGGGCTCGCCCTTGTAGCGATATTCGTAGAGCGAATGCCCCTCGAACTTGCCGACCTTCTTGATGTCCTTCTTGAGCCGACGGTCGGAAGGCTTCGGCAAGAAGTCCAAGAAATTTTTCAGTATCCCGTTGCCGGCATCCATTCGCGCCTTGTACGCCTCGAGCTGCCCCCTGTAGTTGTTCTGCACCAGCCCGGCATAGTCCGCCGGCTCGATCCGCTGCCCTTGCGTCGGCACGAAGTTCGGGTTGCTCACCTGGGCGCCGGAGAGCAGGCTGGAGATTTCGTTGATCGGCTGGTTGCGTTGGGCATACATCTCGTTGAGATACTGCGCCCTCGCGGCGTTCTGGGCTGCGAGCTGCGCTTGCTGGGCGTTGTAGGTCTGGTCCTTCAGCGCGTTGTTGGCAGCCGTTGCCGATTGGCCGTTCTGGTGCATCTGCTGCTGCGCGTCGTTGCTGAAGCCGGCGGCCGCGAGCGCCTGGTTGAAGGTCTGCTGCTGGGCGGCGTTCATCGCTTGCTGCTGCGCCTGGTTCTGGGCAAAGAGCTGCTGTTGCGCGGCGTTTGCCTGCTGCATGTTGTTGGCGTTCTGGGTGTATTGCTGGTTCTGCGCCTGGTTGGCGAACTGGCCGCTCGCCAAGGCCTGGTTATAGGCCTGCTGCTGGGCGCTGTTCTGGAAGCCCGCCGCATCCCTCGCCAACCCTGCGAGCCGCGATTGCTCCTGGCCCGCATTGAGAATGGCGCCGAAGCGCGCATCGTTTGCCTGTCGGCCGGCCTGGTCGATCGCCCGGTTATAGGCCTCCGATCCCGGCTGCAGGCCCTGGTTGGCCAGTTGCGTTTCCAGTGCCGCGCGATCCCGCTCGAGTTGCGGGTTCATGCGCGACATCAGCGCGTCCTCGTAGCGCTTGGTGTCGAAGTTCGTCTCGTAGGAGCGGGTGACGTCGCCGGCATTGCCGAGTGACGTTTGAATGGTACCGGCATTGCCGACGCCCTTCTGGATGTCGCCCGCCCCGGCAATGGCGTTCTGGACGGTGCCGGTATTGCCGAGGTGCGTCTGCAGGTTTGGGCCACCGCCATATTGGCTATAACTCGGCAGGTTGATCGAGGCCGGGTTGCCGGCCGCCGGCGCTCCGGAAAGATCGATCGGTTTGCCGAGCAGGTCGTTCAGCCGGCCCGACTGGTTGTTGGCAAGCGTCGCCAGGTTCTTTTCGGCAGCGTCCGTCTGGTCCTTGATCGCCTGCTGCGCCGGCGAGAGCGTCTGCGTCGCCGTCCAGATCGGCAGGTCGTAGTTCGCCCCATTCATCGGATCGGTCCATTTGCGGGTGCCGGTCTGTGAATAGGTCAGGCTGCCATCAGGGGTTACCTGGTTGATATTGCTCAACGTGCCGTTCGCCACAGCCGTACCGATGTTCGTCGAGGTTTGCGCCGCCGCGGTTTCGCGCGGATCCGGCGGCTTGGGTGCTTTGGACTTGCCCATGTTACCTACCTTTGCCCATGTTGATTACCTTCGCCCATGTTGATTACCTTCGATTGACGGCATGTGCCCGCCAGTCGTTGTCGGTTAGCCCGTATAGTGCTCGGCATCGTCGATCGTCATCGTCACCACCGTCCTGTCGTCGGAAGGTTCCAGCAGGTAGCGGCTGACCACCGAGCTCATGCCTTTCAGCGGCGTAAAGGTCACGGCGACCGAACCACCTGTCGCATTGGTGCGGGTGATGCCCTCGAAATAGACATCTTCCGGCGGTTCCTCGTCGAACCAGACATAATCGACCGTGTTGGCCTGCCATTTGGCGCGGCCCTGCTCATAGGCTTTCAGCAGCAACGTCGAGGTGCCGCCCGAAGCGTGGCGCACCGTCACGCTGTCGAGCGCGCCCGATGCGCTCGACCTACGGGTCCAGCCCGAGATCGCCGATTTCGTGATATAGCCGGTGCCCCAGTCCTCCTCGCTCATCGGCCGGCCGACGAGCAGCCGCTGCACGCCATCGCGCGTCAGCTCGTGCGACTCCGAACCGCCGATCATTGTGATCGGCCGGTCGAACCGTCGGCCCGCCCACCAATGAGGATAGTCTCCGGTCAGGTGCATCGCCGCTTCGGCGGCACCAGCCAAGGTCTTGCCGAGCTGGTTTCCGGCCATGAACAGCCGTTCGCGAAAGGTGGCGCCCGCCTCATGAAACGCAGTCTGCCTGGCATAGGGCCGGTAATAGCGCAGCCTATTCGTGTTCTGCCGCCGCCCGATCTCGATCGCCAGCTCCATCCGCTCCCTGAGCAGCGAGGAAAGGCTTGATCTTGGCGTCGAGCTTGCGGATCCGCTCGAGGAGTTGCTCATCCGTCATCTCCCCGATCTGGTTGACATTGACGGTCACGTCCTTCGGCATCAGCGAAGCCACGGCCTTGAGGAAGTCATGCGGGTTCTTTTCGATCAGCGCCTGGATCGCCGCCGCCCCTCGGCTCTCCCAGGCGGAAAGCATGTCGTCGAGAAAGAGCTCGCCGAGCTTGGAGCGCACCGCCTTGCGGGCGCGCGTTCGTGCAGGTGCACCCGCGCCGATTGGGGCTCCGACCCGCGGCTCGCGCGGCAGGAAACGCCCCGTCTTCGGGTCCTTGGCTGGTTTTCCGATACTCATGATGAGGACTCCCATGCAGCGCCGATGGCGCCGCAAAGCTCTTTACAATCGCTCAGGCATCCGCGCGCGCAGCAAGCGGCAAACGGGCAACAGCCTTCCGATATCCACGGGAAATTGCGCGGACCCACTTGACCTTAGGTTGCATTCTGTCACCAATACTAATTTACAGGCCGCGCATTCGCGGCACCCGGTGCGGACCAAGGCGCCTCACACCGGATGAGACGGGTACGTTTGGGAGATAAAGCTATCAAATTGCAGCATAATTTATCCATTTGATCGTCCCGGTTGTGAGGAATTATGCCGATGAATAAGACGGGTGTCTGATGATCCAAAACGCAGTCAGAAGGTTGAAGACCATTTTCACGCCGCGGCTGTCCGCCGCAAATGTCTCGCCCAGGTTGCTCGAACTCGCCACCTCAGGAAATCTCGACGCCCAGGCAGTCCTCGGCGAAATCTATTTCAACGATGGCCGCGAGGAAAACTACGCCGCATCCTACCACTGGAACGGACAGGCAGCCCGCCAGGGCCACGCCGCCTCTCAAGCCCGCCTCGCAACGATCTATCACCAGGGCCTCGGCATCGAGCCTGACCCGCAGGAGGCGCTTCGCTGGTGGCGTAGCGCCGCGCGCAAGGGTCATGATGGTGCCCGCCAGGCAATCGACAGGCACAACCGGGATGACGGCGGTGTCGACCTGAACACGGCACCGGCCGGCTTCTGCGCGGCACTCGATGCTCGCGGCAGACACCGGGGGGCAGCCAAGGGGACACCCGCAGACAGCCTGTCGCCGCAGGCGCTGGAGATATCGGAAGAGGAACAGATTGATGGCGGCCGCAGCTGAGCAGACGAGCAACGCCGCGTCGGCACAGCTATCGACGTTGTCCCGCGGTCTCAGCTCCCTGAAGGTGAGCAACACGGCTTTGACGCACGCTTCATCGATCAACTCCCCCGATAGGAGCAGCGACGACGAATGATCCAGCATTTATGGACGTGGCTGCGTGCAATTTTCGCCGGAAAGGCCCGTCGACCGCCTGTATTGGCCGATCCGTCGCCGCCGCCAGGCGCCACGACCATAGCACCGAGACTGATCGAACTCGCCAAGGGCGGAAACGTCGACGCGCAAGCGGCGCTCGGAGAACATTTTTTCGGCGATTGCGAGGAAAACCTGGCTGCCGCCTACTACTGGAATGGGCTGGCTGCGCGCGGCGGCCACATCGGCGCTCAAGGGCGGCTGGCCACGATTTACCACGAGGGGCTAGGCGTCGAGCGCAACCCCAAGGAGGCGTTCCGCTGGTGGCATAGCGCGGCCCTCCAGGACCATTACGGTGCGCAGATGATGATCGCGGCCGCCTACGAACTTGGCGTCGTCGTGGAAGCTGACCTGGAAGAAGCCGCCTACTGGGTTTCCCGCTCGTATTTCGGCGCAGACGGTCGTCCAGAGGCCCTCGAATTTGTCGGTGCCTATTACGAATCGGTCATACGGAAGTTATCCGAGGAGCAACGTCTTCGCGTTGCTGAACGCTTGCGCCACCTCGCAGAAACAACATCACGATAAGCGTCGCCGAACGACCTTATCAACGTCGCGCAAACGCGCAGCGCTGTCCTTCAAGCAACAACGACACGCGAAGAGGGCACGCCCTTCCAAGAAGCCGAGAAGCACTTCAGGCGCGCCGGCCAATTCGAGAGAGAGAGAGAGAGAGAGAGAGAGACATCTGGATGGACAGCCGCGGGCTGCAACTGGCAGGAGCGCGATCGACCGGCTCGTGCCTCCAAAAATAAAAAAGGCCGCTTCGATTACGAAACGACCATCCTGAAATATCCTTAGCCCGCTTCCGGCAGAATGGCAACCCCTTCGAACAAAATTTGTTCTAGTTTCGTTCTTTTTTTGAATGGCGCCCGCCTGGCCAGGCACTGGGCAATCAAAGGCGCGTGACGTGCGCCGCTTTCTCGCGATTTTGGCTTGCCGACATCAGGCGTTGAATGCCGGGGCGCATCGCGCTGATCCTTGAGATTGTGCTGTCCACGAGAACTGGCACGTCACCTCATGCACCGGCGACGCTCGCAGACGCTGCCGTTCGCCCCATGCCGGGGTTGTGCGACCACGCATCAGCGGCAAGCCATCCTCAAATCTCGCCGGACATGTCCAACCTGCCCGGAACAACTGAAGCGCCACCTTCGTTGCCCTTTCGGATGAGCCTTCGCCGGCCCTGCGTATCGGTTAGGGATAACTTGCAGGAATTTGGTTGCGCGCGTCCGATTGTGCTATCATCGCTTCCGGGAGGAGAATGTCATGGAGAATTTCTTCGCACTATTCGCCGTTGTCATCGGTTCCGCCGTGCTGGGCCTTGCCCTCGCCTACGGCATGCGCCGCCAGAGAGACAGCCACCAGCCACCCAAACACGACGATGCCACGCTGAAATTCTAGACGCTCACGCCGTGCCTGTACCCTCCAGCTTGCGCACCCGCCGCCGCTTCGGCGAAGCCATGTCTTCGCCGCCAAGTCACTTCTGAGCCTGCCACCAACCCTCCGATCTGCGCCCAGCACGAACCTTTCACGGCCATGATACGGAACCATTCGGCCGTTTGCCGCTTACTCCTTGGCTACGATCAAGGAGATGCGACCATGCCCCGAACAACGCTGAAGCCACGCCTCATTCCGGATAACGAAGCCAACGACTTGCCGGACGTCCCTGCGGATCAGATCCCCGATGGCGCCGACCTGCCGCCGGCAGACCGGGGTCGCGTGCCCCCGGTGCCGAGCCGCGACGAGGCAAATCTCGACAACGACGAGGCGCTGCCGGATGACGCGGAAGAAGAAGCCCTTGGCCGCGATCCGTCGCGCCAGGCCACCCGCTTCGATGAAACCCTGCCCGACCCGGACTGAGGCAACGCCGCCTTCTGCGTGACACCCCGATCTGACACGCCCGAACCACAGCGTGGCAAAGCCGGCCCCCCGGCTCCGCCATCGCGCGCCCGCCCTTCACATTGCCTGCAAGTTCAGCTCTCGGCCGTCGAAATGGTGGCCGATGTCAGCGTTCCCTGGTGGAACAGCATCTGCCACCGGCCTGCCGTCCGCTTCCAGATGGAGGATCGCAGCGCCTGCCGTTGCGACCCGTCACCCGCCCGTCGAATGGTCCTGTAGGTCAGCAACACTGCGTCGGAACAGACCGGCGTCAGCGCAAAATCCGTCGCCTCAAGTTCACCTTCATCAGGCTCATCATCCTCTTCACAGAGAAGCTCGATCGTCTCTGCGCGATGGTACGTCGTTCCCGATGCGCCGAATTCCATGAAACCTTCGGCAAGCAGCGCCTCGACGGCCGCTCTCGAGCGGCGCACCTCGGGCCGATGCAGCGCCTCCTCGAGCGCCCGGATGTCATCAAGTTGGACAGGAAGATCAGCCATATTCCTCACGCCTTCTTTTGAGGGCCGCGCGCGCGCGTGCGCGTGCCCATGTCTGCGATGCGGCCAGGCATCGACACAAGAGCCAGGCCGGGCAATCCGCGCCAAGCTCTCTGCGATAGCGCACGCCGGCGCGCAAACGCCAGGCAAATGTCCGAACCCGAACACGGGACGCGGCGAGACCAGAGCGGTAAACCTTCGCTAACCAACATGCACCGCGTCCTGCCGTCCTCACGTCGAAATACGGCATCTGCCGTATTCCCGGCGGCTCATCCGCGCCGTACGTCCAACGACCCGCGTCGCGTCAACGCTCCGGCGGGTCGCCGCGGCCGAAACCCCGCCTGGGCCGAAACCATGTGTAGAAACCAAGGAAACAGCGATGAAGACAATCATCCTAGCCGCTGCCGCATCGTTCGCCCTGATGGCGAGCGCCATGGCAGCAACGCCCCCAGGCTCGACCCTGGACACCAAGTCTTCCAAAGCCGAGCGGGCACGCGCTACCGCAATCGAACTGGCGAAGGGCCCCAACCGGACGAGCAGACCGTCGCCGCCAAGCCACGGCAAGGGCTACTCGTTGTGAGCCGTCGCGCGGGGAACGTTCGCGTTAATGCCGCATGGCAAAGCCTCAATCCGCGGCGCGTCGTCGCGCTCATGACCGCTGCTTTGTCGGCTTGGCAATTTCGCCGACGGACACCGGAACTCCTCCGGCCGCAGGCGCCGCTCGAAGGCCAACTTTGACGGCGAGTACGGGAAGCACCCCGCGCATGCCCCGACAAAGACCCCGCCGATCGCAACCGATCGGCGGGTTTCGTCTTGCTTCAATAGTAAGGCGAGTAGCACTGCTGCCGCGGCCCGCCATAGGGCTGGAACGAATTGTCCCAGGCGCGGTAGGAGCGGTAGCGGTCATAGCACCAGCTGGTGTGCCGCGGGTTCACGCCGGACTCGACGCGCCGCGGCGGAGCGGCGATCGCGCCGCCGATGATGGCGCCGGCGCCGAAGGCTGCCAGCGGATACCACCAGCCGTCATTGTGGCGGCGATACCCGTCGCGGTAGCCGCGATAACCCCGGTGGCCATTGTACCAGCCATAGCGATATCCGCCGCTGCCCTGCCAGCCCGGCCGCGGGCGATAGCCGCCCTCCCAGTGTGGCCGTGGACGGTGGCCCCCGTCCCAACCCGGGCGCGGCCGGTACCCGCCGTCCCAGCCGGGACGCGGTCGATATCCACCATGGTTCCAGCCCGGCCGAGGGCGATGTCGGTCGCCGCCCCATTCGCGATACTGCACGCTCGTAACGTCGCTCTGCTGCCGCAGCTGAACGGCCGCAACCGGCATGGCATTCGCAGGCACGAAGCTCGTCAGAGCCGTCACCGCCGCAAGGATCACAATGCCTATCTTCTTCATCTCGACACCTATCCGTTTCGAATAGGCGCAAGCTATCCCCCTTCGACGTGAACCCATGGTGAATGCGCTCATCATCATATTAGCATGTAGAAACATGACGATGCCGACGACAGCTCGTCTCATTGACGAGCCACGAGGCCACGCCGGTGGCTCTTGCCGTCCGAAAGCCTTGCGAGCCGCGGTGGTCGATATATCTTTGCCGAGAGGCCTTCCCAGACACCGTCGGCGACACCACCTCAGCGCGCGCAGAGGCGGTGCGCAAGGTGTAGGCCGCCGCCTTGCGCGGGGTAGCCGTCGATACCGCTACGGCCTGCAGAAAAAAGTTTGGACGGATTGTCGGTCCCTACGTGGCCCGTTCGTCATTTAGGCATGAGGGGCCACTTCGGCCTTGTCGATCAGAGGAGAAAAGACCATGCGCGTGATAGTAATGGTGAAGGCGACCGAGGTCAGCGAAGCGGGCAAGATGCCCTCGACCGAGCTGCTGGAAGCCATGGGCAAGTTCAACGAAGAGCTGGTCAATGCCGGCATCATGCAGGCCGGCGAAGGCCTGCACCCGTCGTCCAGGGGCAAGCGCGTCGCCTTCGACGGCGCAAGCCGCATCGTCATCGACGGCCCCTTCACCGAGACCAAGGAACTGGTCGCCGGCTTCTGGATCTGGCAGGTCAAGGACATGGACGAGGCCATCGCCTGGGTAAAGCGCTGCCCCAATCCGATGCCCGGCCCGAGCGAAATCGAAATCCGCCCGGTCTTCGAGGCCGCCGACTTCGGCGACGCGCTCACCCCTGAAATCATCGAGCGCGACGACCGCCTGCGCGAACGCATCGGCGGCAACTGAGGCCGCCTTTCGGCCCAATGCATTTCGGACAGCCGGGGTTCCCAGTGAACCCCGGCTGTCTGCACCGGCAGCAGCCACGCCATCCTTCCGGTTGCACCGTTGCTATTTCTATCGGGCGATTACCCGGCGGCAAATCCGCAGGCGTCCGGCCGTGCGCAGTGAGCCTGTCGCACCTGTCTCGCAATCCCGTCCCGCACGACGACAGGGCAAGCGCCAACCGACATTCGGATGCGCCTGCGCCTCACTTCGCCAGCGTGTTCTTGTAGATGACCCCGTCCTTCATGATGATCTTGAAGTTGCTGTCGGCATCGGCCACCAGGTCGAGATTCTCCAACGGGTTGCCGTCGACGAGCAACAGGTCTGCAAGCGCGCCTTCCTCAACGACTCCGAGCTTTCCCGGATAGGGATTGCGTGGGCCGGAAAGCGCCAGCAACTGCGCATTCGTCCCGGTTGCCATGGAGAGCGCTTCGGCAGGCGTGTACCAGCGCTTGAGCGAGGCCAGGATCGCCCCCTGCTGCTGCGCCAATGCGCGGGAGAACAGCACATCGGTGCCCCACGCCGTCTTGATCTTGTATTTCTTCGCCAGTTCGTAGCTTCTGCCGATGCCGGGCCATACCTCATCGGCCTTGGCCCGCTCGACCGAACCTTTCGCAAAGCCTTGCCGCAGCAGCTCGGGAAGCGGCTGAAGGCTGAGCCAGATGCCCTTGTCGGCAATGAGCTTGGCGGTTTCCTCATCCATCAGAAAACCATGTTCGATACACTTCACGCCGGCTGCAATCGCTATTCTGATCGCATGCGACGTGAAGGCGTGCGCGGCGACATAGGTCCCCCAATTGTCGGCGATTTCCACCGCGGCCCGCAGCTCGGGCTCGGTAAAGGTGGTCACATCGAGCGGGCTGTGGGGTGACGACACCCCGCCTCCCGCCGTCACCTTGATCAGCGCTGCCCCTTGCATGAGCTGCTCACGGACCCGCAAGCGCACCTCGTCGGGGCTGTCGACCACGATGGCCCCGCCGACCTGCTCCATCCGGGCGAACGGGCCACCGATCACCCGCGGCAGCTCGGTCATCTGGCGGAAATCGCCATGTCCGCTGGTCACAGTGAGCATGGCGCCGGAAGGATAGATGCGCGGTCCCTCGACGATGCCGGTGTCGATCGCGCGCTTGAGGCCGAACACCGGCCCCCCCACGTCGCGCACGGTGGTAAAACCGCGCATCAGCGTGTCCGTCGCCTCGTCGCCGGCGACAAGATTGCTGAAGCCGACGTCGCCAAACGACTCTGCCGGAGTGGACCGCGCCAGCATTGCATGCCAGTGCGCATCGATAAGACCCGGCATCAGCGTGCGGCCGTTCCCGGCAATGCGCTGGGCGCCTTCAGCCTCGACAGGGTCTGTCGAGATCCGAGCGATCACATTGCCCTTGACCAGCACATTCGACGGAGCCGAAAGGGAGGTCGCTCCCTTCCCATCGAAGATGCGGACATTTTCGAAAAGCACATCGTCCGCCCAGGCTGCCGGGCAAGCGCCGAGCGCGAAAACTGCCGCAAGCCATCGTCTGCTGGACAACGGCACCGTGAACGCTGTGCGGACGCAAGCGTACGCGGCTACGGCGTGGGACAAGGCACGCGCCACAAACGTGGCTTTCATCGGCTCATGGGATGCGAAAGACTTGATACGCACGGCAATTCTCCAACCTGGACGAAGGGATAGGTCGTGGCACGAGAGAAAGTTGCAGTATTCATTGCGATAGGGCCGAGGCGCGAGCCGTCGCTCGTCCATGTCATTGCAAGGCCATGCCCGCAGCCAGGCCGGTCACAATGCGGTGAGAAACAATATCAACCTCTGCTTTCGGGAACAAGCAGACGTTGACGACGCAAGCCGCAACTCGCCTCGCTCGGGGAACCGAGCGAGACCTCTTCTCGAGCATCGTCCGGCCCCCACCTCAGGCGGTCGCTGCATCCAGAAGCGGCCGCCTACGGCTTTGTACCAGAAGTTCAAACCGCTGCCTTTTCCCTGGAAAGCCCGAGGTGCCAGTGCAGTTCGGTCAGGCCGCGCTTCAGCCAGGCCAGCTGCGGTTCCGGCATGGTGCGCAACACCTCGTAGTCCATGACGCAGACGTTGAAGACCGTGGTTTTCACCCGCGGCCCGTCCGGCAGCTTAAGGAGCACGCCCTCGAGTTCCATCATCCGGTTGGTCGCAGCCCTTGCTGCCCGCGTCCGCTCGGCGGTCGTCTCGCCTTCAAACCCTTTGACGCTGAACAGCGATTGCGCCCTGACGCTTGGAAAGGGAATGCCGGTCAGGCTGTAGTAGCGCGCCATCTGCCGGGCATATTCGTCGCCCGCCTCGCGCTCGTGTGCGGTCAGCTTACCGTCGAGGAACATCCGCCCAAGCGTGTAGCCGGCGAAGGAACTGCCCGCGTCCACGCCCTTCATTCCCGAAAAGTGTTGACGCTGCCGCGCCGCGATGGCGACCGAGCGCACTTCTCTTTCCGTTTCCCCGTGCTTGATCTGCCCGCCTGGATAGCGCGCGACGTCCGCCTTGCGCGGCCGGCCCGCCCTGCTTGACCGCTTGATGCGAAAGCGTTCTGCCTTGGATGTCATTGTGTTCTTCCTTCTGCTCGTCTGCGTTCCATTGCCCGTGCGCGTTCGCCCGAGAGTCGGAGCCCGGCTGCGGCGATGCGAGTGCTCGTTGTGTAAATGCCGGCCTGTCACCTCGTCATGCGCGCCCGGTGGTTGCGGCTCTGGCCAGCGCATCCCGCTGATGCGGGGCATTCCACCCCGGGCGACGGTTGGTGAGCCGCCGTCCCGGACGGGCGTTGAACCGCCGCTCCGGGGCGGAGGATCCCCTCCCGGCCGTCATGCTCATCCGTGCATCGGGCCCGATGCTCGCAACCAGCCCGGCCAACCCGCCTCATCGCTTCGCCCTTCCCTTGTTGACCGCGTGCAGCACGGACGTGTGGTCGCGCCGGAAGATCCGGCCGAGCGCCGGCAGCGACAGGTCCTCGCGCTCGTCATAAACGGCCGCCATGCAGCGATGGCGCGGCTCGACAAGGCGGCGCTCCCGGCGAACCCCGATCACATCGGCCCAGCCGATGCCCGGATAGGCCAGCAACACCTCGTCGACGATCTCGCGCACCGGCCGGCGGCTGAAGAGGCCGCCCTCGCCGTCTGCGCCCGCGCCACAAAGCAGTTGCGCCTGCGACAGGATGCGCGCTTCGGCGTCGGCGAGCGCCAGTTCCAGCTGCAGCACTCGCAGGCGCTGCGCCTTTACATGCGCGCTCAGTGCGCCGAGCAAGTCCTCCGGCGCGAGCGTCGCGTCGTTCTCCGGCGGTCGGGCCGCAGCGACCGGCGCATCGACCTCCATGCCGCGCGCCATCGCCACCCCGTCCAGTGGGGCGTTTGCCTCGCCGTCGCTGTTTCGCGCGTCGGTCGCCCCGTTCCCGGCGGCCAAGCCCTTCGGCCGCATAGTCGTGACCTGCCGTGTCTCCGGCCCCGCCGTCGAATGTCTCGTTTCAGGCTGCATGGCTTGCCACCTCCCCGGCAAAATCGATCGTCGAGCCCAAGGCCATGGCCTGGGCCACATCGTTTTCAAGCCGCGCGCGAAAAGCGCGCTGCTCCGCGGTCGGCTCGGCCGTATCGGGAAGGTCGATCATCCGGGCAGGGCACGCCCTCGGTCGTGACCGGGCCCGACGCACGGAAGCGTCCGACTCCAGAGGCCCGACCTCCGCAGGAACGCGCTGATCGGGCCACTCCTGCTTAAAGCGGCAACCGGAAAAATCGGCGTTGGAAGATGCGATTGACTGTTTGTTTCCGTTCATATCCTATCAGTAATAGGATATCGTCCGTTTATCAAGAGGAAAAATCCTATTGGACGCAGGAAGCGGAATCTGGGATGCCATTTCCATGGATCAATTGCGGCGCCTTATCCGGGAAGCAGTCGATGCGAAGAGGACGACCTACAAGGATCTGTCCATCGCGATCGGGAAGAACCACGCCTATATCCAGCAGTTCGTCGAGCGCGAGAGCCCGCGCGAATTGCGCGAGCGTGATGTGCGCGCCATCACCGACCTGATCGGCACGACGCCGAACGCGGGAGAAGCCGGCCAGCCCCGCAACACCACCGGCTTCAATCCGCAGATCGTGCCCGGCGAGCAGCTCGTCGGCCATCGCGATCTGCCGATCTTCGTTGCCGCCCAGGGCGGCGACGGCCACGTGATCGTCACGTTCGATGCGGTCGAATACGTCAAGCGCCCCTCGGTGCTCGAGGGCGTCAAGGGCGCCTACGGCATATACCTTACCGGCACCTCGATGATCCCGGCCTATGAGCCCGGCGACATGGCCCTGGTACACCCGCACCTGCCGCCGGCCCGCGACAAGGACGTCGTGCTCTATCACGTGCCGCCCGCCAACGATGCCGAGGCGATCATCAAGCGCCTGGTGTCGTTCAACGACCGGGAATGGACGCTGAAGCAGTACAATCCCCATCTGGAATTTACCGAGAGCCGGGTGGAGTGGTCCTTCTGCCACCGGGTCGTGGGCAAATACAGCGCCCGCTGACGCCGGGCACCATTGCCGGTCGGCGTTTACGCCTCAACTCCACGCCGCGACAACCTGAAAAATAACAGCTTCCTGAAGACGGCCTCAGCCCTGACGCTGCGTGATGCGTCAGACGTCAACACCACAATGCACGTGGCGCCACGGGCGGCCGAAATCGACCCATATCTTCCCTGCAGAAAGCTGCCGCCCGACAAAAAAACCCGAGAACCGGCGCGGCCCTCGGGCTTTTGCTTGAACATGAAGGCGGGCAAACACGGGGCGCGGGGTTGCCAGCACGACATCCGGGAAGCCTCAAGGACGCCGGCTGACCCCAGCGCCCGGCCCACCGCCCTTTGCGCGACACACACCACCACCCAGCCACCGAACACCGGCGACACGAATCGATAAACGGCTCCGGCCGGCAAAGCCGCCTCGTTCGATCGCCAATGCGCCTATGCGGCCATGACCTCCTGCATATCCGACGGCAGGTCACCGCCGATGAAAAGGATGGTCGCATCCTCGAATTCACCGGTCGACAGATCCCCTGCCCGGCTGAATGCGACAACGCCCACCTTGGTCGACGCCAGCCTTTCCGCCAGCCTGAGCGCGTGGTCTGCCCCGGTCGCCTGCACCGGAATGTCGGCGAGCAAGGCGCCCCGATTTCCCCGTGTGAAGCTCTGAACGACGAAGTAAGTGACCATGTCATGTTCCTCTCTGCCACCTGCAATGGCAGCTCCAAGCTGACTCAATCCCCCGAACAAAACAAGAACAAACTGGAGGATATCGACAGCTCCGTCAGAAAAATCCTGCCGCGCGTACATTTCCTATTGACCAAGATATAGGATTTTTCCTATCATGACTTTACCAATCGAAACAAGGGAAGCCGGATCCGCAACGCCTCCTGGGCCCGTGCCGCCTGCTTCGCCAGGGAGAAGGCATGAAAGTGACATCGACACGGGAAAGCAAACCTGCCGCCCCTCTCACCCAGAGCCGCGAGATCATTCTTGCGGTCACCACGCTCGGGCGCGGCCATTTCATCGAGGAAAGCGATTGCTTCGGCACCACCTTTGCCACCGCCGCCGAATGGCTGAAGGTCCATGACGGCGAACACGCCACCAGGCTCATCCGCTTCGATCTCGACGCCTTGCACGGCGAGGACATCTCCGAAACCATCGCCGACGCCTGGCTCGACGATTTCGATCGCACGCCGGATGACCAGCACCTGTTGCCCGCCTTCGTGCGCACGTCGCAGGCCTGGGAGCGCTGGTGCGCGGATTTCGAGGCGACGCCCGACGGCCATCGCCAGGCCGTCCCCTTCTGCCAAACGGGCCATGGCACGCTCAACCACCGCCAGCAGTTCGGAGCTTAGGCCCTGATGGATATCCCGCTCGACAAATCCGCCCTCTTCGCCGCCATGGAAGCCTTCTGGCAAACGGAAGCTGGCAACGACAAGGGCGTCGAAGCGGCGATCACAGCCTATCTCGACCGCATGGGCCTGGCCCCCTTCAACGAGATGGCCGCCCGCAGGCGCGCAGCCCTTGCCGCAGCCACCGCCCGGGTGCCGGAAAGCGGACAGCACGGCCGTGGTCGCCAGCTCGCGCCAACTGTTTGATCGCATGCCCGAACAATCAGCCATGGCAAAACGGACGATCGACCCTTAGAGCGCTTCAATTCTGAACGAAAGCGATTCTGTTGGCTGAATTTCCACCATTCCCGGCGGCGACCGTCTCGACCGTAGCTTCTGCTGCGCTCTTCGCCAACCGCATTGGTCCTGGCCTAAGTTCCTTCCGGCAGAATGCTTCCGTTCAAAGGTGAAGCGCTCTAAAGCTGAAAATCCCTGTACCCGCGACAGGGGCAGATTGATATGCGCCTCAGCGCAATTGTACTTGGAATCGTTGATGAAAATCAGAAGCGCCACCCTTGCCGACGTCGACACTTTGGTCGCCCTCGATACGATTGCTGCTCACGATCCCGAGCGCCGGCACCATATCAGGTCGTGGATCGAGGCTGGGTGCTGTTACGTCGTCGAGACGAGCGGCTCCGTCGGAGCCTATGGCGTCTTGGCCTACCATTTCTTCGGAAACGGATTCGTCGAAATGATCATGGTCGCGGAGCGCTTTCGTCGCCGGGGCCTTGGTATGGCGCTCGTCAAACATTTCACAGCCGTCTGCTCAACGCCCAAGCTCTTTGCGTCGACAAACCTGTCCAACCGGCACATGCAAGAACTCTTGTGCGCCGCCGGCTTTTGCACCAGCGGCTACATCGACAACCTTGACGAAAACGACCCCGAAATCGTCTTCTGTTTTCATGCGACGCAGTTGCGCAGCTGATGCCCGATCCGTGAGTTGATAGCTCAAGACGTATAAGATGCGCTGGCATCACAGTGCCGGAATGCATCTTCATCTTGCGGATACCTTTTGCACCCGGTCGCAAGACCATCGCCCCAAGGCGGTCGGCGACATTCTTAAACGAGAGCCCTTCGCACGCGGAAAGCAGAAGATGCCCGCCGAAACGCACACGCCGCTTTTGAACGAGGAAGATTTGCGCCAAATCGCGCGCTGGGCTGCCGCTTGCGCCGAACGCGCCCTGCCCCTTTTCGAGGCGAAGGCCCGTGGTGATACCCGCCCGCGCGCCGCACTTTTAGCCATCGCCACCTTTGCGCAGGGCGGCGCGCGAACCTCAGCACTGCGCAAGCTTGCCTGGGCGGCCGGTCAGTCAGCGCGTGAGGTCGGCGATCCCGCAGCCTCGGCCGCCGCCCGCGCGGCAATGGCTGCCGCCGGATCCGCCTACACGCATCCGATCGCAACCCCTCATCAGGTCAATCATATCCTCGGGCCGGCCGCCTACGCCGCGCGAGCCGTAGCGCTCGCCGCCGACGACCCGTCCGGCATGCTTGAAGCGGAGATCCGCTGGGCAACCTCGCAGGCGTCGCCGGAAGTCCGCCAGATCGTGCAGCGCATGCCGGCGCGCGCGCCGAGCAACGGTCAGTTCCATGCGCTGCTCTACCGGCTTGATACCGGCCTGCGCACATGACAACAGTTCCATCGGCATCCGACAGAGAAAGCGGCATGGAAATTGTAGATTGCACCGTCCCCTATTTCAGCCAATGGGAAAGCCCTGAGATGACATTGGCGGTTCTGTCGGAGGGCGCGCGGGCGCTTCACCGCGATCCGCTCTGGCGCAATTCGGGCGCCGAGACCATTGAGGAATATGCGCGCTGGGCGGTGAATGTCTGCGGCATGGCCTGCCTGAAGATGATCCTGGCCGCGCGCGGCGAGTTGCATCCCATTCTGTCGCTGGCGCGCGGCTGCACGGACTACGGCGGCTATTTCGTCAACCAGGCCGACGCCTCGATCAAGGGGCTGATCTATGCTCCCTTCGTGACCTATGTCAGCGAGCGCTTCGGGCTTGGCGCCCAAACGCTGACGAATATCCCGACGGCGGACATTCCCGAGGTGCTTTCCGCACACAGCTTCTTCATCGCCTCGGTCAGCAGCGCAATCCGCTGGCCCGAGCGCGAACCGCCGTCGAAAGGCGGCCATCTCGTGCTGGTCACGGCCGCCTCACGGCAGACTATTCGCTTTCACAATCCTTCCGGCCATGACCGCGCCAATCAGGCCGATGTCGTCATGCCGCTTTCCACCTTCGACCGGTTCTTTGCCAATCGTGGTATCGCCGTCAGCTTCTGATGGCGCGATGCGCGCCCAGAGCATGTCGCGCAAAAGTGTGCCGCGGTTTTGCGATAACGACATGCGCAAAAACAAGAACTTAAAGCGCGCCAAGCGATTCTCAAAGATCGCGACGCGCTTTAAGTACCCAATAAAGGCAGGCAGCATTCATCCGCAGAAATGCTAATAATCAAGCGGGGCAGCAATAGAGGGGAGTTGTTCGATGCCGCGCCTAGCACAATTGTACTTCAAGACCGCGATCATCTTTCTGATCATCGGCATAGCCATGGGCCTTCATATGGCCATCGGCCAGGATCACAGCGCGATCGGCGCCCATGCGCACGCAAACCTTCTGGGATGGGTGACGATGGCGATCTTCGGTGGCTATCACGCGCTGAACCCAGCCAAGGCGCAAAGGCGTCTGGCGATGATCCAGTACTGCGTCTACACCGGCGGCGTCGCACTGCTGGTGCCCTCGCTTTATCTGATGCTCACCGGAAGCCCGCAGTTGGAGCCGTTGGTCGCCATCGCGTCGATCATCGTCTTCATCGGCGTCTTGCTGTTCGCCGCCATCATTTTCGCCAGCAGCGAGACCGTTTCGCGCTCGACGGCCGTGCCGTCGCGCTAGCCACAGACGCGAGCAATCGCTCCATCGGCTTGGCAAGGCCGGGCGTTCTCTGTTGAGCGCCCGCTTCCAGGTCGCGGTGCGTCGCATTGTCGACCGCAAGGTCGGTCTCGGTGCCATCCTTCATCCTCCTCTCCACCTGGGCGCCGTCGTTCCGACGAGATGACGCGCCCGCCGGCAGATTCACCGTGTCCGACAGCAAAAACAAGGACAAGGCCCGCCGCGCAGACGTGCCCACCGGTCTTGCCGGCCGACGGCTTGCGGGAGGTCGCCACGTGCTTGACGCCGACAAGGTCCCCTCGACACCTCCCGAAACTTGGCGCAATCTGAAGGTTGATGTTCGAGAGGATTTCATGATCAGGTTTACGCGAAAGAGTGGAACCCCTTTGGATCTCGAGGCGAGCCAGGTGCTGCGCATCCGCAAGACGGATCCGCGCCTCGACGACGATCTCGGCAACACGCTGATCAATGCCGGCCAGACCTTTTTCGTTCAGGAAGACTCGACGGCCGTCGCCGCCGCCGTCAAGGCCGAGCTGCCGTCGCTCTATCGTTTCACCCACCGCCTGGGCGCACCGGTCTGGATCAATGTGCATGCGGCCAAGGGGCCGATGCCGCTGGCACCCAACCACCATGTGCCCGGCCTCAGCTCGTCACTCGATATCGGCGGCAAGCGCCAATATGTCCGCGAAAGCCCGGAAGAGGTCAGAAGCGCGATCGCGGCCGCCGGCGGCGATGTCCAGCCGATCCCCGAAGAGGGTCTCTGGGTCCAGGGAAGAGAGACGCTGCGGGAAATTCTCGGGAGCCTGGAGGCCTGGGACGAAGAACTCTCGACGCTGGAATAGCAGCACCCGGCACCTTCCGCAGCGCGCCCCGGCCGCACCCGCCCTATTTATTTCATCAAGCGTACCGGAATCGCCGAATCGGACCTTCCCCAGCCCAAGGGCGGCATAGTATTTACCGTACCGCGCAGTACGTTCCTTTATGGACTGCGCTTCCCCGCACCTGAGCCATTTTGGGTGCTTGCTTGCCCCGCCATCGCGCGGGGCTTTTTCTTCCGCGGCAGAGCCCTCGGCCCGGACCCTTCGGCCCAGAGCCTTTCCGGGAAAGCTTGCGCGACTTCGCCCTTGGGCGAGAACGCTCTAATCGACCTTGAAGACGTCATCGCCGACGAAGACGATCACATATTGACCATCGGCAACCGGCTCCCGCGCCCACTCAGAAAGCTGCTGCGAATAAGGCTCGCTTTTCCAGATATCGGGAAAGTCCGGATCGACCAGCACCGTGATCTGCGGCCCCTGTCTATAGATCATCATGTGCGAGCGCGCTGGATCCCATTCGGGTCCGAGCCGCTCGTCCGTCATCCAAAGACAGAAAAAATCGCGGCAAAGCTGCGGCCTGAAATCATAGATCCGGCAGCCATGCCCCTCGATACAGTTCTCACACCACGCATTGGCCGGCTTTGCCAGCGCATCGATATCGGGCAGCCGGCAACAGAGTGTGCAGGCGCCGCAGGCGCGATCGGCAAGTGAGATCTCATTCATGCGCGCGTCCGTACCATCTCGCTCACGGACGCGACAGAAAATTCGATCTTATGCCCGCGCAGCTATGCGCCCGCGGGACAAGGGCAGACGCTGCGCAAGGCAAAAACCGTCGGCCTCGCCACCCTCCTGGCCATGCCGCATACGTCAGACGATGGCGCTTCCGGCCATGAACGCCAGTACCAGGAAGATCAGGAAGACGATCAGGGCGATGTAAAAGAGGATCTTGGCGATGCCGGCCGTCGCCGCCGAAACGCCGGAAAAGCCGAGAAACCCGGCGATCAATGAAACCACGAAGAAGATAAGTGCCCATTTCAGCATCGCGATACCCCTGTTTTCAGTTGTCGCTACGGAAAGTCGAATCCGGGCAAAAGGTTCCCGCCCGCGTGGCAGCGCCGCTAGGAACCTATCGTCTCGACCTGGTATTAGTCAGCAATCGGGACCGATACTCAGATAAGGCTAATGTCCCGGCACGGCCCTGCATTGTAGGATGCGCCCGTTGGTTGCGACCTTGGGGGCGGCAATGTTTCTGCAACGAACCGAAATTCGCGAACCGACGATCGAGATCAGGGAGTTTGCGGGCGAAGGCAAGGTCGAAATCGACGAGCGCATCCTTTTCGACGACAAGGATTCGCATATCGTTGTCCTCCTGGAGATCCTGGCTGGCGACGTAACCTTCACGCTGCGCGGGCCGGAAGTCGAAAACCTGGCCAAGGGCTCCGATGATCGCGTGCGGCTCTATGTCATGCCTCCCGCCCGCCGGGCCTATGATGCCTTTCTGGAGATCCGCGCCAGGGCCGGCAGCCGGTTTCGCGCGATGATCGCCCGCATCGGCAGCGCTTTTGCCGCCGCCTCCAGTGAATTGCCCTGCCGCGCCTGCAAGCAGATTTGCAAGCTCCTGGTGTCCACCGTGCTTGCCACCGTCGGCGTTGCCGACCTGCAAGACCTCACCCCGGGCGACCTCCTGCAGATCACCGCCGAGCAGTCATATGAACTCGACGAGGGGCTCGGTCATGCCGGCATCCACGGCCCGCTGGCCGAGGGCCCGATCGGAACGTTCCTTGCCCTGTTTGCAGACAACGTCAGGAGCGTTGTCTGGTCCTCATTGCAGACTGCGCAGCAAGTCTTCCAGCCCTCCGACAGGATCTACACATTCGCCTGCAGACGCCTCGGTAGCTGCCCCTGACACCGCGTTACCCTGACACGGCGTTCCAAGGTCACACTTGAGCCGCCCGCCGCCAGCGTCGTTCCTCCCATGCAACCAGATTGCCCCTCCGGCAACGCGAAGGCCGCTTCCAATTCCCGGCAAAGCTGATCACCATCCGGCACCGGAGGCCCGGATATGATTCGACTTGCACGCCTGCTCCTGATTGCGCCCCTTGCCCTCGTCGCCTCATGCGTTACCGGCATCTCCGAGGACATGCTCGACGCCGGCTGGTGCCGCAGGATGGAGGCGGCAAAGGCTGACACTGACGACAGGGGCCGGCGCAACCTGACCCTTGCAATGCTCAAGCACGATTGCGAGCGCAAGCTGCGCGCGGCGGACAAGAAGGCTGCGCATCGCTCACCATGAGTGCGGGTTGGGGAATGCAGGTTGGCGACTACCGGTTGGCGCAGGAGCTTGGGCTCGCCGGCGGCATGCGCATGAGGGGTGACGACCGCAGGAAAAAACCTCGCCTACCGTTCCCGGTAGACGAGGCGTTGTATTTCCATCCGCGGAAGGACCCGATCCGGATGGCCGATCAGGAAGCAAGCGGGCCTTCGTACTTGCAAATGAAACGCCGGCCCGTCGCTTTGGTTCCAGCAACACTGCTGCATAATTCCTTGGATCGGGATCGATTTGACGAGGAAATTCTCCTGCAAGTTTAAATTGTTACCGCGTCCCTCGCGCGTCATGTTTGACGCATGGCGCTATCGCCGCGCGGGTCATCCGGCGCCGCATCGCCCACTATGTCTGCGCGCCGAGGCGCGCGGCGCGCTGCCGCAGGAAGGCGGCATCGGCTGGCGACCCGGCAAGGGCGATTGCCATCGCATAGGCCTTGGATGCGTCTTCCGCCTGCCCCATCCGCGCCAGCAGTTCCGCCCGCGCCGCATGATATGGCTGGTAGTCGCGAAGCTCGCCCGCAAGCGCGTCGAGCGAGCGCAGCGCCGGCTCCAGCCATCCCGCTTCGCAAAGCGCCACTGCCCGGTTGAGACGGATGACGGCCGTCGGCTCCAGCCGCAGCAGGCTGTCATAGAGGAGCACGATCTGCGCCCAGTCGGAGCGCTCCCCCTGAACGTGGCAGGCGGCAATGGCCGCCTTGATCTGGTATGGTCCCGGCGCCCGGCGTCGCATGGCCGTTTCGATCAGCTCGAGACCTTCATCGATCTGTGCCCGGTTCCATTTCGCCCGGTCCTGTTCCGCGAGCGCCACGGTCATTCCGTCCGCATCCACGCGCGCCAGGCAACGCGCATGGGTGATCAGCACGAGTGCGAGGCATCCCTCGATCTCGGGATCTCCGGGGCGAAGCCGGTTCAGCAACCGACACAGAAACAGCGCCTCCTCAGCCAGATCCCGGCCCTGCCCAGGCCCTGCGGCGTATCCGGCGGTAAAGATCAGATAGATGACGGCCAGCACCGATTGCAGCCTTTCGGCCCATTGCTCCTGCGCCGGTACGGCATAGGGTATGCGCGCCGCCGCGATCTTGGCCTTGGCGCGCGAAAGCCGCTGTCCCATTGTCGGCTCCGCGTCGAGAAAGACCCGTGCGATCTCCGTGGTCGACAGGCCGCCGATGGTTCGAAGCGTCAGCACCACCTGCGACTTTGCCTCCAGCGCCGGGTGGCAGCAGGTGAAGATCAGCCGCAGTCGTTCATCGGGGATATCGTCGGGCTCGTCGGCAGCTTCGCCCCGTGCCAGCGGCTGCATATCCTTCATCTTGCGCGCTTCGGACCTGTTTTGCCGGATGCGGTCGATCGCCTTGCGATAGGCGGCTTGCAGCAGCCACCCATGCGGCGCGTGCGGCACGCCGTTGCGGCCCCAATGGGAGACGGCCGACACCATGGCGTCCTGCAGCGCATCCTCGGCGAGCTGGAAACTGCCGAGGCGCGCGATCAGGGCTGATAGCAGCCGCCCCCGGTCATTGCGAACCAGGCCATCGAGAGCCCTGGTCGCTGCAACGGCACCGGAAGCGGCGGAGTGCATGTCACTCACCCCCTGTGATTGCTTGTCACTCACCGCCGGGATTGTAGGTCATCAACGGGCGGACCTCGACCGTGCCCCAGGCAACCGACGGCACCATGGCGGCGTAACGCAGAGCGCTGTCGAGATCGGCAACCTCGATCACGTAGTAGCCGCCCAGATGCTCCCGCGTCTCGGCAAAGGGGCCGTCCATCGTCTCCACCTTGCCGCCGCGCATGCGCACCGACGTTGCCGTCTCGACGCCCTGCAGCCCCTCGCCCGAGACCAGCACCTGATCCGCCTTCATCCGCTCGTTGAGCGCGAAAAAGCCGCTCATCATCGTGTCGAACTCCGGCGTGCCGTAGGGCGGCTCCACCTTGGGGTCGTTGTAGATCAACAGCATGTATTGCATCTTTTTGTCTCCTGCCGTTGCGGTTATGGCGGTTTGTGCCTGCAGCGGCAACGTCGCTGCGATGGTGAAGATGAGCGTGGTCAGCAAAAGAGCGCTGCGCCGATGAAGGCGAACGGACGCGCCCCGAAAAATCAGGGTCATGAGAGGCTCCATACTGTTGGCAAGAGCATTTCCAGAGGAAATGCGAGGGGTCTAGAACCCGGTGAGGATTCGGATCAGCGCGATCGAAAGAACCGCAACGGCAAGCATGTTGGTGCCGTTGCCGAGGTAACGCAGCGGGTGCCCGGCGTTGTCGTTCGGCAGGCCGAAAGGATGGGCAAGCCACCCCACGAGCAGAAGGATGCCGGCGGCATGCAGCCACAGCGCATCGGTGCCCTGGGCCTCCGCGAGTAGCATCAGGACAAGCGTGAGCGGCACCCATTCGATAAAGTTGCCATGCTGGCGGATCCTCTGCAGCAGCTTGGGATCGCCGCCATCGCCGATCGAGCAGCTGAGAGCCGTCCGGGCGGAACTCACCCTGATCCAGAGAACGAACCAGATTGCGATGAGCAGAAGCGCATAAAGAGAAGTCGTCGTCAGCGTCATGGGGTTATCACCGGTTTGATTTGCTTAACGGCCCAAGAACGCAAGCCGCCGTCGGATTTCGACATGGCACCGAAATATTTTTGAAAGAATTGGAAAAAGTCTCGCAAGACGCTGCCGCCCACGAAAGCACCCTGTCGAGCAGGTGCCACGTGCGGGGCCGGCACCTCCCAGACATGTTCATGCACTGGATTGCTTCTATCGAGCGGGAAGCACCGAAGAATGGCTTGGTTGCAAAAGCCTCGCTGCAAGAAACGACATTCAAAAAATAAATTTTACAATCAAAGGCTTAAAGAGAACATACACACGGAATGCGGTCATCTGCGCAAAATTGCCGACCGCACCACCGAAGTCAAGGGCTCGAGGCGGGCGCCGCCGGGGCCCCTGTCGTACCCAACAGGTCAAAGCCGGGTGCCGCAGCCTGGTGCGCCAGCCTCCGTTCCCATCGCCCGCGCGTCCCATAAAAAGACCCCACCAACCGGAAACGGTTGATGGGGCCAGACAGACCGCTTGATGGTGCACGGTCAAGAAGCATCAATAGTAGGGCGACATGCACTGCGCCCTCACCCCTGCCCTTGGCACATAGGTATTGTCATAGGGCCGGTAGCTGCGGTAGCGCGACAGGCACCAGTCGACATGGGCCGAGCTGTATTCGCTCGGCTGCGGACGATACTGAGGCTCGCGATACTGGGGTTCACGGTACTGGGGCTGCTGGCTGCCGATCGCCCCACCGATGATCGCGCCCGCCCCGAAGGCTGCCAGCGGATACCACCAGCCGTCATCGCCGCGGCGATAGCCCGGACGACGATCCTCGTAGCCACGATAGCCATTGTGCCAGCCGCGTCGCCTGTCGTTCCTGTCCCAGCGGCGGTCGTCACGGCGGTACTGCACGGTCTGGACGTCCGCCTGGCTGATGACCTGGTCCTTGCTGATAACAAGTGTCGCGGCCTGCGCAGGCACAAGACCGGCAACCGCCGTTACGGCGGCGACGAATGTGACCATCATCTTCTTCATTGATATTCCTCCTGAAACCATCGTTTCGCATGAAGCATGAAGACGAAACGCCACCGCTTGCCATTGGTTCCTGAAGGATCGTCTATGCGGCAGGCCGCAGCGACGGGTCCGCGGATCCACGCGGTCGAGGCAGCACGCCATGCGCCGCCATCGGCGCGCCGGCCTCCGGCCGCCATTTTGCGGGACGCCGAAGAGGGTTCGATCTCAGAGAAGGATGCGCAAGCACGCTGAAGGTTTTTTGGGCGCCTGCGCCGTCATGACAGACACCCCCAGCAGCCGCTCGGGCCATGCCGCGCGACAGTTCGCCCGTCAGCCGTTGCCGGCCTTAAAGCGGAGAGTTCCGCAGCTTCGGTGCCATCGGCTTACTTGATTGTCACGCCCAATGTGGGAGAACCTTCGGTCGACCAGCACGAACAGGGTTCGCCCGCCGGACCCGCGCCATAGCTGCACTGCTTTTTCGGGGTCTTGCATTGCCTTGGGCTGCGCGCATCAGCCAGCGCTTTTTGCTCGGCCGCGGCTGCAGCCTTGGCCTTCTTGCCGGTGGCTGGCTTCGATTTCGCCTTCTCGGTCAGCTGCGCTTTTTCTATTCCAGCCCGGCCATCGCCGGTCGGGCCGGTTTCGCTGCAAGACGAAACGAGCAAAAGGGCAGCAACGGCAAAGGCGATTCCGGTGAAGATCTTCATGAGATATCCGGTAATCCGACAGCCGCGAACTTTCAAGATGGGTGACGCTTAGATTTGCCCCCCTGGCAGCGCGCACCCACACGCTTCGATTGAGACTGTAGCGCGCTTGTCACGGCAAACGCGATTTTGGTGCCACCATGCCCCCGCTCCCTATTGACGCCGGGCGGCAAGAACAGCGTGAAGCGCCGCCCACAGGCTTGAACACACCCCTGGATTGATTTATCTACAGGGGCAGCAACTTACAGACCTGAGCCCGCAATGAACCTCCGCCTACTGGCGACAAGCATGGCGATCGGATCGCTGTGCATGATTGCCCTCTACCTGTTTGCGCCACGCACGCCCCCATCGGATGCCGAGTTCAAGCAATCCGCCGCAACCTTCATCAAGCGCCCCGGCGCAGCGGAAGAATGGGTGGCGATCTGCCGACCGCTGCTGATGCCGCAATTGCTGGAAGCCAAACATGAGGGCGCCCTGCTCTCGACGCTAACCGCCGAGGCAGAGGACGTTTGCCGCCGCTTTTCGAAGGTGGTCGCTGACGGCCGGCTGACGATGATCGAAATCAACAGCCATCAAGGCCCGCTTCCATTCAAGGTCGTGGAGGATGCGGAGCGCCGCCCGCCGCCTGCCGGGAGGTAGATGCGCAGGTGATCCCTGCGGCACCAGCGGCGCAACGATAACGCGGTGGCCCTTCCGCAGGCCAAGGCAATGGGGGCAAAGATCGTGTTGCGCCGATTTCTGGGCCAACGAAAAAAGGCAGCCGTTTCCCCTGATCTGAAGATCCGGAACCGGTTCCCAAAGGCGTCCGCAGAGCACGCTTTCCAGGCAAGATTATCCTGGCGATTTTCTGGACGAGATTAGAACGTGAACTGAGGCCAACACTTGCGCTCTCTTGAAGAGAGCAAATTTCCGCAGAGATGTAATTTTGGAAATGAATCAGCGGCTTAAAGAAGTTTTGGTGGGTGAT
>NZ_JABWDU010000002.1:475665-1241312 GCF_013371465.1 Ensifer oleiphilus
GTGATCACGGGCTCGAACCGTGGACCCGCTGATTAAGAGTCAGCTGCTCTACCAACTGAGCTAATCACCCATCCGGACCGCTTCGGTGTGTGTCGCCAAGGAGCGTTACAAGAAGTCGATCTTGAAGTTAATGCGAGGCTGATATAAGTCCCGCCAAGTCGTTGTTTTGGTGGGTGATCACGGGCTCGAACCGTGGACCCGCTGATTAAGAGTCAGCTGCTCTACCAACTGAGCTAATCACCCATCCGGACCGCCTCGGTGTTTGCCGCTGCGGTCTGGAGGGGCGTATAAAGGCGTTCCCTCACCTTGTCTAGCGTCGATTGCAAAATTTCTGAGAAAAAATTCCAGTGGCCCGGAAAGCCGGCTTTTCCACAGGCGTCTGCCGCACCCCTGGCGCGTTGCGCCCGGGACGCTGGCGGCCAACTCACTGAATCGACACGCCCTCCTTGCCAATATTTGACCGCCACGCCACAGCCAGGCTGATATCTGCCTGCGGCCGCATGCGCCGCGTCAGAGCAAAAGTTCGCCGGCGGCGATCTTCACCGCATGGCCGCCGATGCGCGCCGAGTTGATCTGCCCGCCCGCCACATCGAGATGAAGGTGGATGTAGGACGGCCTGCCCATTTCCACCCCCTGCTCGATCAGGAAGGGATGGTGGCCGTCGACCAGCTGGTCGAAATGGTGGATGGCGCCGGAAAGGGCGGCGGCCGCAGCCCCCGTTGCCGGATCTTCGACGATGCCCATCTCGGGCGCGAACATGCGGGTGTGAAAGCGCGCCGTGTGATTGATGCCGCCGCGACAGTAGAGATAGGCCGACGCCAGCCGGCCTTCGGCAAGCGGCGCAAGTTGCTCCCAGCGCTGCGGGTCGAACTCGACGTTGGCCGCGGCCGACACATCGTGCAGCGGCACCATGACGAAGGGAACGCCGGCGCTCCAGAACGACGGCGCATGATTCTCGAAGCCGATCTGCGACGTCTTCAGGCTCAGCGCATCGGCAAGCGCCTGTTTGTCGAAGCGGGCGTCGAGCCGGGCGGATTTGCGCGGCAGGTCGAATTCGGCAAAGCTCGCCTCGCCGGGCTTGATGCGCACGCCGCAGCGCACCGGCCCCACCTTCTCCTCCAGAACCTGCACCAGATCGGCGCTCTCGTCAGCCGCGCCATGCGCGGCTTCGGCGATCGCCACCGCAGCACCGACGGTCGGGTGTCCGGCAAAGGGAAGCTCGCGCCCCGGCGTGAAGATGCGCAGCCGCGCCGTGTGCGCAGCTCCCCCCGGCCGGCGGATGAACACCGTCTCCGACAGGTTGAACTCCTGCGCGATCGTCTGCATCGCCTGATCGTCGAGCGCATCCGCCCCGAAGACGACGGCCAGCGGATTGCCCTCCAGCCGGTTCTGCGTGAAGACATCGTAGATCGCGTAGCTGAGCGGCATCCATTTCCCCTTGCGCATATACTCCGGCCACGAACTTGCAATGTCATCGCCCGGGCGGCAAGCGCAAAAACGCCGTCACGCACAGCACTCACCGCTATCGCGATACCGCTGCAGCACCCGGCCGAAAGCGTTGTCACCATGGGCTTCCCGCAACGCCTCAGCGGCACGATGGCACGAGCCCGCCGCCTGCCGGTGACGGGAATGTGATCGCCGCGGCCCACAAGGCTCGACCACGGCGCGGATTTGGTGTTGAGCTCATGCCTGTCGCCCGAACAGTGCCGTGGGTTCGGGTTACAACATCCATTCAGCCGGGAGCCAGAGAACGACGCATGAAACCGACCCTACGCAAAATGGCCTAGGCAATGCGGCAAGCGGTGCAGCGGGCGGATGACCGGATGCTATGGCGCGCGTTGGCGCTCGCATTGATGCTGCACGCCCTCGCCTTCACGGCGCTTTCGCGTCTTCCACCCAAGCCGATGCCGCTACCTCCCGCGGAAGACAGCATCGAGGTCGAAATCCTGGCTGAGATGCCGGTGAGGAAGACCATGACGCGTATGCCGCCCGTGCCTGCCCTCGAAGCGAACCTGCCAGTGAGGGAGCCGCAGCACGCGGATCCGAAGGCACTCCCTGACGCCAGCGGCCAGCGCCCCGCCACCACCACACCCACGCCGCAGGCACAGGGCATGGTGCGTGCCGATAAACTCTATTCCGCAGACATCCTCGCCTCACCGCGCAGCCGGCAGGCACGCAAGGGTCTGGCGCAACTGGCGCCTGAAGAGCGCGTGGTGCAACTCTGCAATCTCGAGGCGATGGAGCAGGTCCACCGCTGGGACGCCGATTTCGATCCCGACTTCCTCGTCGCCTACGCATATTCTGGCGTTCGGTTTTCAGGCGAGACACTCAAAGCCAATGGCGGCGCGTTTCGCAGCAAGCGGAAATGGTTTCGCATCGCCTATTCCTGCACCGCCACGCCGGATCGCAACACGATCGTCGGCTTCGATTTCAAGGTCGGCGATGCTATCCCGCCCGATCAGTGGCAGGACCTCGGCCTTCCCATCACCGACACCGCCGCGCACTGAAGACTACACGTGCGCGCTCTGTCCGACCGCGAGAAGGAACACTGCAGCGCGCCACCCTGGCGCTCACGGCTCATGCCAGACCGATATGCGGGCGTGGCCAACCGCCACGCGGCAGGATATGTTGCACGTTAAATATACCGCGCAATTCCTTGAATCGATTCGGGCATTTGCGATATCGGAGAAGCTCTCCTGATGCAGTCTTGTGCGCAAGCGCTCCGCTGCCCAACCGCTTCTAGGAGGACCAATCTCACCATCACATGCCATGGTCATCGCTTCCCAAGGTGCTCGCCGGCGCCAAAACCTCTGGAAATTCAGACACATTGACACATACCAACCGTATGGTATGTTTTCAGCATGCCCAGACCGACCAAACAATCCCCCGAACGCGGCAACGCCCGGCTCCGGCTTCTCGAGGCGGCGCGCGACATCATCCGCGCCAAGGGCTTCGCCGCCACCAGCGTCGATGATCTCTGCCGCGCAGCCGACGTCACCAAGGGCGCGTTCTTCCACCATTTCGCAAGCAAGGACGCGCTCGGCGTCGCCGCGACCGAATACTGGGCGGAAACGACGACCGAATTCTTCGCCGCAGCGCCCTATCACGCACCGCCCGACCCGCTGGCGCGTGTTCTCGCCTATGTCGCCTTCCGCAAGGCAATCATCCTCGGCGAGATTGCGGAATTCACCTGCCTCGTCGGCACCCTGGCGCAGGAGGTTTATTCAAGCACGCCCGAGATTCGCGAGGCTTGCGCCCGCAGCATCTTCGGCCACACGGCCACACTCGAGGCTGATATCGAGGCCGCACGCAGCGACCGCGGCATAGCCGGTGACTGGACAGCCGAAAGCCTCGCCCGGCACACGCAGGCCGTCATCCAGGGCGGCTTCGTGCTCGCCAAGGCCGGCAACGATCCCGCACTTGCGCGTGAAAGCCTGGACCATCTCGACCGGTATATCCGGCACCTGTTTCACGTCACGTAAGGAGGATACGACATGAGCGATACCACCCATATCGGATGCGCCTGCGGACAGACGCGGCTGAAGGTCAAGGGAGCACCGATCCTTGTCTCCGAATGCCTATGCGACAGCTGCCGGGCGGCAGCCAGCCGTCTCTCGACCCTGCCCGGCGCCCGCAACATCCTGACACCCTACGATGCCACCCCCAGCGCGGAATACCGCAAGGACCGGATCACCATCGTCTCCGGCGAGGAAACCTTAAGCGAATTCCGGCTGTCCCCCGACGCCGGCTCACGCCGGGTCGTCGCCACCTGCTGCAACACGCCAATGTTCCTGGAGATGAAGGGCGCCCATTGGCTCAGCCTCTACCTGCACCTCTGGCCCGCCGACACCAGGCCGAAGGCCGAGCTGCGCACCATGGTCGGCGACCTGCCGGACGCCTCCCGGCTGCCCAAGGACATTCCCAATCTGAAGACCCACACAGTGTCGTTCTACGCCAAGCTTCTCTGCGCCTGGATCGCCATGGGCTTCCGCAACCCGAAGATCGCAATCGCACGCAAGATCGAGGCCTGACGAAGGAGAGCGCCCGGCTTGGCTTTCCGTCGGGCCGACATCGTCACTGTGCGCACCATCGCGGCGACGCCACGCATCGGCTACGCGGGACAGTTGCATTTACCTTGCCGAAACTCGTCTTGAGATAATCCAGACGGCAATCTCGTCACAACACCCGTCAATATCGACAAATGCTGAGAACAACAAAAAGGGCTGCTGAACAAGCTCAGAGAGATGGAAGCGCGGCGCAACGCCCAACGGCCACCGCCTCGGAGGCTGTTGTCGAGGTTCGGCAGGGGATTGGCCGAGTTCCTTCGGGACTATCGCCGCATCAACTCGTTTTATCTCAAGTCGTTTTCCATCGTCGTGTATTGTGGAATAGCCAGCTACGTGGGTGCCATAGTCGGAGCGCTTTGCCTGTGGACCCCGATCTATTCCGCCGCAGCCGCCTGCCTGATCACGATCATTCTTCGGTATTGGGTCCGAATCGCAGAAAAGAAGCGCAACAGCCATTATCGACCATGACGCCGCATGCTGGCATGTCGTCGATCCCGCAAACAGGCTGATCGGTGATGCGAGTGAGAACACCACGAAGGCAGCTTCCCGGACCTTGATCCCGTGACGGCGGATGCTCAGGCGCGCCCGCGCCGGGATCATTGCACCCATCGCTTCGCCATGTCATGTGCGAGCGATGGACAAGACGACGACTTTCCCAATCGCACTCTCCGGCTATGAAATCGAAGGCCTGACCGAGGCGGACGCTTTGCGGCTGATGCAGCTCTATCAAAGCTGTCAGGACTATGTGGTGCTACAACGCGGCCACCCGCCCGACGCCAGCGTGGTGCGCGAAGAGTTTCAGAGCTTTCCCCCGGGCCGAACAGGCGCCGACAAGTTCGTCTTCGGCCTGAAGGCGGCAAGCGGCGAGCTCGTCGGCATGCTCGCCTGCGACCGCGATTATCCGAAGGAGAAATCCTGGTGGATCGCCCTGCTCCTGATCGACCCGGCCGGGCAAGGCGTGGCGAAAACCCTGTGCTGCGATTTTTTTGACTGGCTGAAGTCACAAGGCGCCGACCGCGTGGAACTCGCCGTCTTCGCCGGGAACGAGGCTGGACTTCGCTTCTGGGAAAGTCAGGGCTTCACGCCGGTTCGCACGGCAGGGCCTGCCGTCATCGGCACGAAAGAGCACAGCCTGAAGGTTTTGGCCCGGGCGTTGTGAATGGCAGAACGCTGCGAAATTCGCCTGGAGGCGTGATCGCACGCTTGAAAATCAGCGCGGTCGGCCCGCAACAGCGCCTCCGATTTGCGCCTATTGGCCACACTCCGCGCGTCGCATGCGCATTACAGTGACCTTTACGCCCTGCCGGAACGCCGCAAATCTCTCGGCGGCGCGCCCAGAACGCTGCCGTTGCCGCGGCAATGCGCGGCGTCCACGTTCCCCGTCCATTCCGCGCTTCCCCGAGGGATCAGCGCTTGCCGTCGAACAGCCAGGTGAGAATCGGCAGGATGAACGGCGGATAGTTGTGCGCGCCCGGGTCCGGCCCCCAGATGGCAATTGCCTCGTCGATCTCCGGTTCCGGATCGTCGGCGATGTGGGCGGCCACCTTTTCGACCAGCGCTTCGGCCGTCTCCGCCACCCGGTAGAGCCGGAACACCGTCACGGCCCGCCCCATGTGCAGCACGTGATAACCGGGCTCGGCTGTGGCCGTGTCAAGGTCGATGCCCGTTTCCTCCAGCGCCTCGCGGCGGATGTTGCCCGCGATGTCGCAGCGCCCGTCAACCACGTCATCCGGCTCCAGCGACCCGGAGGGGCTGTAGACCCGGGCCGGATTGGCCGTATGCGAGCCCATGCGCACAAGGATCAAGGCACCATCGGAAGACACGATCACCGGCATCGCGAACAAGTGGAAGGCCGCGTCCGTGCGGGTCTTGCGCCACCACAGGAAGGTCGAATAGGGCACCACATGCCCCTCGCCCACCACGCGGCCGTTCTCGATGCGAAGCGCCCGTTGCAGGACCATGCGCCCATCAAAGAGATGCGGGTTGGCGGCGATCTCCTGCCGCCAATTCTCCTGTGCCTGATCCAGCTGGTCCAGATGGAAGGGATGCGGGGCCTCGTTGACCCGGATATCGACGCCCGAAATCGGCAGGATCTCGCCTTCGTCAGGCCATTCAGCCGTGTTGCTTTCGAGGATGGCCATCGTCACACGTCCAGCGTCATCGCCACGGGGCAATGGTCCGATGCCTTCGGCCGGTCCCAGCCGGTGCGCGGATAGCGCTCCACCTCCTGGCCCGGCGGAAAGATCGTGCGGAACGGCTGGCCGCCACGGATAATTTCCGGCACCTGGGACGCGTTGCGCCGGGCAAGCGCCGGCGACAGCCAGATATAGTCGAGCTGGCAGAGATGCCGCTCCTGCGGCCCGCGGCTGTGAAACAGCGTCCAGCGGTCGAGCACCGGCCGGCGCAGCATCGGGTTTTCGACGAAACCGTCCGCAGTCAGCACATCGAGCGCGCTTTCCTCTTCCTCACGCGGCACGAACTCGTAGCCGTTGCGCCGGTCGCCGAGAATGTCGACCTTCTCCTGGTAATCGTTCATGTCGCCGCAGATCGCGAACATCTTGTCGGCCGTGTGCCCGCGGCCAAAGCGGCTTTCGATGATGTGCCGCACGGCTTTCGCTTCCGCCACGCGCAGCGGCATCGTCGCCTGGCGTCCGTCGAGCCCTTCGCGCGCGGGCCCCATGGATTTGAAATGCACGACATAAAGCGTCAGCGGCCGCCCGCCGATCCTCAGGTCCAGTTCCAGGCAGTCACGCTTGAAGATCCGGTCGTTCGGCCGGTTGGAGGAAGCGAGCGCATCGTTGAAGATACCGAGATCCGCATAGGTGAGCCCCGCATGGCTCTTCACCTCCAGGCACTCGATCGGCTGGCCGTCGCGCGTTTCCTCGCGCATCAGCACCGCCACGTCGATCCCGCGCGAATCGTTGCCCTCGATCAGGTATTTCTGGCGGTAACCGTTGCCGACCATGCGGAAGAGATAGTTGTATTCGAAGGCCTGCAGCGACGCCATGTTGTCGGCCTCCTGCAGGCAGAGAATATCCGCATCGCAATCGGCAATCGCCAAGGCCGACATCTGCCGCGTATCGTCCGTATGGGCGATCGTGCGCGCCTCCTCCAGCCGCTGATACTCCGCCTCGCTCTTCACCTCGAAGAGCCTCAGCACCCGATCCTGCTTGAGCTGATTGCGAAAGCCGGAGAAATCGAACCGGCTCATGAGATTTTCAATATTGAAGGTGGCAAGTCTAAGGGACATCAAGCAATTCCATGAGTGAATTGCCGCGGAGATTAGGCATTGAAGCGCAAATGTCGAGGGTGATTTGGCAGAGGGAGCGGGCCATGTTCGCTTTGCAAGAAGCCTCGGTCGATCGCTTGGGGTGCAACGGGCAGTGAGGTATGTGAAACGCACGCGGCTGCGATTGCAAACCAGCACCCACCGGAATGCGGGTCCTGCCGTGACGGCTCTGCGCGCCTTATAAGACGCGCGGCGCTGTAGATGACAGCGGCTTTCGTCGTCACGCAAATCCTCGACAAGCGGTATTCCGGCGAGTAGACGACCCACAGATGCTATTCGGGCGCGGTCGTCGATGTCCACTTGCCGGACAGGACGAGCGGCGACAGGCTGAGATCGCCGACGACCTGCTCGACCAGTTGGTTCTGCTCCCTCGCGGTGTAGACGACGGCTTCGACGGCGACAATGCCGCCCTCGCTCGCCGAGTGACTTTCAAGTCCCCGGAGACGCAGCTTTCGCGCCTCCATCGCCTGCAACAGGGCTGAGCGCACGACCGCCTCTTCCTTGGCCAGGCATTTCAGCTCGATCATGTAATAACGCTCGACGGCTTCCTTCTCCGGCGCGTGCCGCTCGATCAGCGCGCCGATGCGGGGCATGGTGAGGTTGATCAGGAGAACGAACGCGCAGGCCTCAGCCGCCGCAAGCAAATAGCCATAGCCGGCCAGCACGCCGACGGCACCGGTAGACCAGACCGTCGCCGCTCCGCTCAAGCCCCGAACGCTCAGCCCATCGCGCATGATCAGGCCGGCCCCGAGAAAGCCGATCCCGGTCACCACCTGCCCGCCCATGCGCACATCCGTGCCGCCATCGATCAGCATGCCAAGCGAGGTGAAGGCCGCAGCACCCAGCGAAACCAGCGCATGAGTGGTGAGGCCCGTGTAGCGCTGTCGCCACTGACGCTCCAGCCCAATCACCATTCCAAGGAAGGCCGCGATGGCGAGATTGGGCGTGATCGACAGCTCGTTCAGGAGGGTTGATCCAAAAGACGACATTCGCATTTCCTGTTCAGCATGCGCGACAAGGAGAGCCTGAAGGGGATTGAGCGATTGCTGGCGCGGGTCGATTTAACCGGCTTGCCAGCGGACTTGCAAGCGGCTTGCACCTGCGAGCTTTAGCGCTCGACACCGAGGATGGGAACTGCTCGGCAAGGCAACGGCCGCTCGGTCCTGCTGCATAGGTCCTCAAACCGGGATCGCTCTATTTTGGGAACGCCCAGGTCAATGGCCAATTGCACTTGCGGCACCTTTCAGAAGGGATGTCACGCAAGGGATAGGCGACACCGCGACTGTCGGACCCGATAAACTAACACGCCGGTGCCTCCGGGCTGCAGACAGAAACCTGCACGCGCGGCGAAGGACGACGGCAAGGGGCGGGTCCGGCAAAACGCCCAACCCTACGAAATCCCCGTAATCTCCAGCTCCTGCCCGCCAACAGTCGCCACATCCCCAACACCCTTGCCCATCAACATCCTTGCCACCGGCGAAACATAGGAGATCGAGCCGGCCTTCGGGTCGGCCTCGTCCTCGCCGACGATGCGGTAGGTCTGCACCCGGCCGTCGTCGCGGCTGAAGGTGACGGTACTGCCGAAGGCGACGGTGTCGGTCGAGGTCGGGGCGGCAACGAGTTCGGCGGTGCGCAGGCGTTCGGCAAGATAGCGCAGATCGCGCAAGGGACCGGCTGCCTGGCGCCGGCGCTCGTTCACGTCGTCGATCCCACTCGTCGCCTCATAGGCCGCGCGCGCCTCGCGCTGCTGCTCTTCCAGCGCCTTCAGCCCCGCCTCGGTGACAAGGTTGGGATGCGGCGAAACCGGGCGGTCGGGCAAAAGGGTTTCAGCCGCGGTTTCGGCACTTTCTTCCTTGGTAAAGGCAACGCTCACGATCGAACTCCGTTTGGACGCGGCAGGCTCTTACACTGCCTCCGGGCGAAAGCCCACCGTCAACGGGCCTATGCCGGGAATGCCGCAAGGCAAACCTCAATATTGCCCCATCACCGCGGTCTGGTCACCCCGGTTTATCGGGTGTTATCGCCCAGTTGGAGCAACTGAACCAGAACGGCACCAGAATCCTCGCGCGATCAGGATTGGTTGCGTTCCCGGCCTCGCGCTGGATCATTGCGACCAAGTCCGCTGACCTCGAGTTGCACCCTGTGGAAATCGACGACACGCCCCGCTCCATCGGCGGCCAGAGGCGCCAAGCCGACCAACACCTAACCACCGGCAGCATGCCAGAGCATGCTGCCGGCGCGCGAACCGGAGCGCCACCAGCGTGGCGCCTTACGCATAGCAACAGCACGCACATGACCCTCCGTAGATAGTTCCCGCTCCTGACATTCTCCTGACAGAACGGTGTCAGGAGCCCCGTTGTAGTGTCTTCGCTGACGTGAGGGGCTGGCAGCCCCCACGCGAAACGCAAGCAAGCATTCGGGAAAGATTGAGATGACAGACAATGCCGAACTAACCGCCCTGTTCGATCGCTGGGAGAAGGTGTGGCACGAGGGCCAATACGATCTGGTGCCCGACTGCGTGTGCGAACACTATATCCGCCACGGTGAAGGCCGCTCCCGCACCGTAGCGCGCGATGCCTACGCAGCCGAGCTCGCCAGGATCAGGCTGGAGCGGCCCGATATTCGTGTCGCCGTCTATGATCATGCGTTTCAGGGCGACAGCGCCTGGTTTCGCTTCACCTTCAAGTGGACCGACGTCGCAACGGGCGAGCCCCGCAATCGCGCCGGCATTCAATCCTACAGGATCGAAGACGGCAAACTCGCCGAAACCTGGCTTTCGATGCAGCCGCTCGGCTCGACCTGGCCCGATGCAGTCGCGCAGCAGCGCTGGACGAGCCGCGTCATGGTCGCGTAAACCGCTTGCATGCGCCGCGCTGACCGTCTTTTCGAGATCATCCAGATATTACGCCGGAGGAAGGCGACGAGGGCGGCTGACCTTGCCGCCCTTCTGGAAGTGTCCGAACGGACGGTCTATCGCGATATCAGCGACATGATCTCGCGTGGCGTGCCGATCGAGGGAGAAGCCGGCGTCGGATACATCCTGCGTCCCGGCTTCGATCTGCCGCCGCTGATGTTCAATGAGAACGAGATCGAGGCACTGCTTCTCGGCACGCGCATCGTTCAATCCTGGGCGGATCCCGAATTGGCGGAAGCGGCAGCCAGCGCCCTCTACAAGATCGGAGAGGTGGTGCCCGACGCCTTGGGCCGGCAACTCGACTTGGTCAATCTCTGGACGCCAGTCGAACCTGCCCGCGTACCGATCACCATCGACCAGGCTGCGTTGCGACGCGCCATCCGGGAAAAGCGCAAGGTGCAATTCGTCTATCGTGACCTCGAGGACAGGACGAGCGATCGGCGGGTCCGCCCGCTGATCATGGCGTTCTACGGCCACGTCTGGCTGCTTGCGGCATGGTGCGAAACGCGCAACGGCTTTCGCGTCTTCCGGATCGATCGGATGTCGGACTTCGGTGCACTCGAAGAATATTTCACGACCGAACCGGGGCGAACCGCCGAGGATTTCTTGAAGCAGGATGGCAAGCCACCTCGCGAACGCTGACTGCGCTTGCAGACTTGCCGCGGGGTCGTCCACGCCACCCCTTGTCGGATGTCCCTTTGGCCTTGCCCATCATCGTCGAGTTGCCCGATCGGGCGGCGCCGTCGATGGACACATCCGTGCTGCCAGCCGATCGGCGAAGGCTTCCCGGCAACCGTAGGGAGACCTTGCAGGCCCTATAAAGCAGCGCCAGCAGCATCGGCCCATCTCGTGGCCCGGGCATCACGCCCGCCAATTTCTCCCGGATGCGTTCGCGGCGCGGTGCGGGTTAAGCCGGGCGCTGACGACGCCTGCGACAGTGCCGGGCCGAAACGTGCGAGCGACGGACAGATGTCCCGTCGCTGCCACTTGCGCTCACCGGGAAAAGGCCCGGCATGCATTAAAACAAGGCGATAGAGCGGTTTCCTGACTCTGTTCGCGATGCAGGCGCTCAACCGGAAAGCCCACCCGGCCGTCGCGCTGCCGGCGGCGCATCGCGGCGGTCGCCGTCGAACAGCCGCCCTCCGTGGCGTCCGAGCTCATCCTGAGCCAGCGCCACCAACGCATCCGCCTGCCCCTCGCCGGCAAGGCGGAAGGCATCGTCGAAGCGTTGCGCCAGTTCGGGGTCGAGACGCTGAAGCAGCCGCGGCAGCCATTTGCCTTTGCCCGACCAGTGGCCGCGCCCGAGAAGCGCCAGGTCGCAAAGCGGCTGGTGAAGGGCAATGGTTATCCCGCGTATCTCCGCCGGCGGCCGCTCGTCCTTCAGGTCGTCAAGCAGGTCGGTGATGTGGTAGCGTAGCGCGTTGCGGCGTTCTGCCGCCAGCTCGTCCGGCACGCATGACAGCCTTGCCCTTGCCTGCGCCTGCAAGACCTCGCCACGGCCAATGTCCCTGCCGATCACCGTCCCGCCGGCCACCATGTCGAGCAGTACGGGGTAGCCGCCCGCAACATCCTGATCGACGAACCAGTTCAGCGTCTCGAAATCGTGGACGAATGCCTCCACGGGAAACCCGCCAGTCGTGAAACTTTCCCGCCAGGCGGCATCCAGCTGCTCATGGAGCACGACAAGATCGATATCGGACGATGGCGTGCCATCGCCGCGCAAGATCGACCCGGCAGCGATGGCAAAAAGTGCGTCGGGGTAGCGCTCACCGAGGATCGTTTCGGCCGCAGCAACGGCCTGAATCCGCTGCTCTGCCCTTGCCTCGCCTAAGGGCAAGCCCGTCTTTCGGTTTCCTACCGCGTCCGCCATATCCGTCTCCGCATAAAAAATCCTCCCGGAGGCTGTCATCGCACGGGAGGATTTTCAACGAAAGAGAGAAGACACCGACACCGCAACAACCTGCGGCGCGTGGCGCCGAACCGTTACTGCAGCGTGCGCGTCGGCACCTGGCCGGGCTGGCCGGCGGTTGCCGCGGCACCGGCCGGGTCTGCCGCCGAGCGCTGGCCGTCGAGGCCCGTTGCCACCACCGACACGCGGAAAGTGCCGTCGAGCGTGCGGTCGAAGATCGAGCCGACGACGATGTCGGCCTCGTCGTAGACTTCCTCGCGAATGCGGGTCGCAGCCTCGTCCACCTCGAACAGCGTCATGTCCATGCCGCCGGAGATCGAGATCAGCACTCCCTTGGCGCCGCGCATCGACACTTCGTCGAGCAGCGGGTTGGCGATCGCGGCTTCCGCCGCCATCAGCGCGCGGCCTTCGCCGGTCGCCTCGCCGGTGCCCATCATCGCCCGGCCCATGCCCTTCATGACGGATTTCACGTCGGCGAAGTCGAGGTTGATCAGACCTTCCTTGACGATCAGGTCAGTGATGCAGCCGACGCCCGAATAGAGCACGCGGTCGGCGATCACGAAGGCGTCGGCAAAGGTGGTCTTGGCGTCGGCGATGCGGAAGAGGTTCTGGTTGGGGATGACGATGACGGTATCAGCCGCTTCGCGCAGGCGCTCGATGCCCTCTTCAGCCGTCTGCATGCGGCGCTTGCCTTCAAAGCTGAACGGCTTGGTGACGACGCCAACCGTCAGGATGCCGGCCTTGCGGGCTGCAGCCGCAATCACCGGGGCTGCCCCCGTGCCGGTGCCGCCGCCCATGCCGGCGGTGACGAAACACATGTGCGTACCGCCGAGGTGATCCATGATCTCGTCGATCGATTCTTCCGCGGCTGCCCGCCCGACTTCCGGCAGCGAGCCGGCGCCCAGCCCCTCGGTCACATGCGCGCCGAGCTGGATCAGCCGCGACGCTTTCGTCATCGCCAGCGCCTGCGCGTCCGTGTTGGCCACGACGAAATCGACACCCTGAAGCCCTTCGGTGATCATGTTGTTGATGGCGTTGCCGCCACCGCCGCCGACACCGATGACGGTGATCTTCGGGCGCATCTCGGTGATCGTCGGCTTCTTGAAATCGTTCATGGCTTTGTCTCCTAGGGCGAACGCCGCCAAAACAACGGATCGGGGCGAATCGGGCAGCTGTTATTTTAGGAATTGAAAAAAGCCACGGAGAAGGCAAGCGAAAAGGGGAATGTCACTTTCCACACATGATTTGTCATTTGGCGGATGGGCGGGATTTCAGTCTGCCGACCAGATCGCGGCGACGGACGAATTAAGACAGTTTATCAAAGACTTGATTTAGCTGCACCGCCGCAACCACCATTTGCCCTCGATCGAGCTGAAAACGCACTCTTCTGGCTTCGACAGGCCGAAATGGCGCGGCGCCACTGTTCCTGCTCCCTGTCAATCGGCGAAGCGGGGCTTGGCAGCACCCAAATGGCGCAGACGCGAACTCCAAAATTACGGCGAGGTTTTGCCACCTCACCCCGACCCTCTCTCCGCCTGCGGGGCGAGGGAGAACCGGAGGCTCCCTGTCTGCCCAACAAGCTGTTCGGCGAGTGCCGCAATGCCCCTTCTCCCCGCTTGGCGGGGAGAAGGTCCCGGCAGGGGGATGAGGGGCAGCACAGCCAGAAACACCGCCGCGCCCCTTCCCTAAGCTTGGAAACTCGGCCGTGCCCGCACGCGCTTGAGCCAGCGCTGAACGTTTGCGAGATCCTCCGGCACCGCCATGCCGAAGACGTCCCCAAGCCAGGCGCAGACGCCGGCGGTGATATCGGCGATCGAGAATGCGTCGCCGGCCAGATACGGCCGACCATCGGCAAGCTCGCGGTCGACCCAGGACCATTTCTTCGGCACCGCCTGCCGCTCGGTCTCGGCAAAAGCTGGAAACTGCGTCAGCCGGTCCTTGAAGAAGGCATCCGAATGCAGCGCCACATTGCCGATCGTGCCGAAGATCACCAGCTCGGCGCGCCGGTTCCACATCTCCACCTTGGCACGGCCGACGGCGTCGGTTCCGAAAAGCTGCGGCTCGCGATGCGTCTCCTCAAGATAGCGGCAGATGGCGACGCTCTCGGTGATGATGGTGCCGTCGTCCAGTTCCAGCACCGGGATCTGGCCGAGCGAATTCAGCGCCAGGAAGGCTGGAGCCCTGTGCTCCGCCTTGGAGAAATCGATATCCACCATCGGCAGCTCGATCCCCTTCTCCGCCATGAAGATGCGTACCCGGTATGAATTCGGTCCCATGCCCTGATAGAGTTTCATCGCGTCCTCCATCCGCTCGGCGTCAGCGTCGCCAGCGCTCTCCTGATGCCACCATCATGGCATACCAGTTGTTTTTAGCAACCAGTTTTATTTAACTATATGGTTCGCCGGAGAAGGTCACGGGAAACGACGGTGTCAACGTCTCAGACGCGACGACAAGCCGCCTTGAAGACACCAGCCACCGGTGGTCTGTTGCGGCAGACAGGAGACACCGATGCAAATCAGAACCCTCGCCCTTTCCGCCATCGCGCTTTTCAGCGCCGGCGCGTCCCATGCCGCGCTCGCGCCGAACTACCAGCGCGCCAACGAGTTGACCGCCGTCATCACCGCGGTCGCCGAGGCGGTGGCGACACATCCGATCGACAAGATCATCCACCAGGGCCGCGATCGTTACGCGGTGGTCGCCGGCAAATGTACTGTTATCGCCCATATCGTCGACCTGCCGGCAAAGCCGGGGCTGGTCGGGCCAAGGCAGTTCAAGGTGGAGCTCGGCAAGCCCCGTTGCGATTGAGGCCATAAGGTGGGCTGTCGCGCCGGCGTCGATCGTGTTGATGTTCGCCGCCGCGGCTGTCTGCCCCACTCCCTCACAACCGCCAGCCGCTGCTAATCGAAAAATTAGCCTTCTGCCCAACGGGGATGGCCCTATCGCCATAGGCCTTCAGCGCCTGGCTATCCGGCAGCACCAGTGTTAGCGCAAAGCGTTCACCCTCATAGACGCAGGCCTTGACTTCGAGCGGAATACCCTCGGCATCCAGGCGCACATGCTCGGGCCGCACCAACACATCGCGGCGAAGGCCGTCACCCGCGGAGCCGATCGCGTCTCGAAGCCGCGGCCAGCCGAGCGCCCGCGGCGCATGCTCGGCCACGGGCAGCTTCAGGATCGAGCCGCGGCCAATCAGGCCGCCGACGACAGCGCCTTCCGGCCGGGCATAGATTTCCGCCGGCGGCGCCATCTGTACCAGCCGTCCCTCCGACATCACGGCGACATCGGTCGCCAGCGCCATCGCTTCCGACTGGTCGTGCGTCACATAGATCATCGTCGCACCGGAGCGTTCGTGGAAGATGCGGAAGGTCTCCTCCATCGACTTGCGCAGGTGCTGGTCGAGATTGGCGAGCGGCTCGTCGAGCAGCACCACGTCGGGTGACGTCACCAGGCAGCGCGCCAGCGCCACCCGCTGCCGCTGCCCGCCGGAAAGCGCTGCCGGCCGGCGCTCGGCGTAATCGGTGAGTTTCACCAGCGCCAGCGCCTCGCCCACCTTCCGCCGCCAGGTCTCGCCCGAAATGCCGCGCACCTTCAGGGGATAGCCGACATTTTCCGCCACCGTCATGTGCGGCCAGAGCGCGTAGGACTGGAACACCATCGCCATGTTGCGCTTTTCCGGCGGCAGCGCCCGTGCGGCATCCGATAGCCGGCGCTCGCCATAGTCGATCGAGCCGTCCGTCGGCTGCTCGAAGCCGGCGATCATGCGAAGCACCGTGGTCTTGCCGCAGCCCGACGGCCCCAGCAGCGCCAGAAATCCGCCTTCGCGCACCGTCAGCGAAACGTCGGAGACGGCAGGACGGCCACCGCCGAAATCCTTGGTCAGGTGATTGAGGATCAGTTGCGCCACGGCAGCACGCCTTCCGGTAGATAATTTGCAAGGGTTTCGAGCGCCGCCATCAGCGCCATCACCATGACGACGACCAGCACCGAAAGCGCCGAGGCGAGATCGGACGAGCCGCTGTCGTCGAGATTGAAGATCGCCACCCCCAGCGTCTGCGTGCCCGCCGACCAGAGCAGCGCCGAGACCGTCAGCTCGTTGGTGGCAATCAGGAAGACGAGGATGATCGAAGCGCCCGCGGCCGGCGCCACCAGCGGCAGGATCACGTCGCGCATCCGCCGGAAGAATCCGGCGCCCGACAGCCTTGCCGCCTCCTCCAGTGATGGGTCCATCTGCAGGAAAGCGCTCATCACAGGCTTCAGGTTAACGGCGAGAAACGAGGAGAAATAGGCGATCAGGATGATCCAGATGGTGCCGTAGAGCGAGACGTTGAGGATCGGCAGCGGCGCGGCGAAAGTGAGGATGAAGGCGACCGCCAGCACAATGCCGGGCAGCGCATAGGGAATCTCGATCAGGATCCCGAGCGTATTGGCAAGCACGCCCTTACGCCGGTTCATGAGATAGGCCGCCGGCAGGGCAACGACCAGCAACCCGAGGGCGGCCGAACTCGCCAGGAACAGCGAATTGGTAAAGGCGCTCAGCGTCATCGTCTGGCGAAAGAGGATTTCTTCGTAAGCGCGCAGCGACATCGTCTGCCAATTGAGCGGCACGCCATAGGCCGGCACCAGCGAACTGGCGATGAGTGCTGCAAGCGGCGCCACCAGCACCAGAAACAGGATCGCCGCCAGGCCAAGTTCGACAGCCACACGAAACCGCCCGAGCGAAAAGGCGGCATTGGCCCCGGAAAGACCTATGATGCGGTAGTCCCGCCCGGAAAGCGCCCGCTGCTGCAGGATCAGCCCGGCGGCGGCAATCGCGGCGATCAGGCTCGAAAGCAACGCGATCTCGCCGAAGGTGCCCGAGCCGAAGCTTGCGAGCCGCGTATAGATCAGCGTCGGCAGCACCGAGATCCCGGCGGGAATGCCGAGGATTGCCGGAATGCCGAAATTGCCGACGCCGGAGACGAAGGCGATCGCCGCACCCGCGATCAGCCCGGGGGCGGCCAGTGGTGCGACGATATCGAGAAAGACGCGAAACGGCGACGCGCCGGAGAGCCTTGCCGCCTCCACGCCGTCGCGCGGTGAGGCTGCGAGCCCCGCCTTCAGCGCCAGGAACACCAGCGGCGCGTGCTGCACGCCGAGAAGCACCGAGATGCCGAACAGCGAATAGAGCGGCTGCGGACTGCCGAGCGGCGGCGCGATGCCCAGCGTCTTCAGAAGTGGACTTGCCGGCCCTGTCATCTCCACCCAGGCAAGCGCCGTCACCTGCGGCGGGATCATCATCGGCAGCATGAAGGCGAAACTCAAGGTGAGCTTGCCCCTGATATCGGTCAGCGAAACGGAAAAGGCAAAGAGCGCGCCGATCACGACAGAGATCAGCATGCCGCCGGTCGCCGTCAGCAATGTGTTGCGGATGGCCGCATAGGTCGCGGGCTCGGTCAACACGCCGATCGAATTGCCGCTGACCAACCCCGCGAAGCCGGCTTTGACAAGGCTGATGAGCGGCAGCGCACAAAGGAGGAAAAGGCAGGCGAGCACGAAGGGCACGAGCCAACGCGGCTCGCCGGCCGGCGATGCACCCGGCTTCACGCGGCTGGTGCGAGCCACAGCCATATTCGAAAAACGCAGCCAGCGGGGCCGGCTGCGTTTGGTTTCACCCTGTTTCGACATTCAGGCGATCAATTCGTGCCGAAGATGCCGGAGAAGATCTTGAGGTCGGCGTCGGAGTTCTTCACCGCCGCGGCCGCATCGATCGGCAGCACCTTGATCGTCTCGCGCGACGGATAGCCCTCGGGCAGCGCCACGCCGTTGCGTGCCGGGATGTAGCCCATCTTCACCGCCGTCTTCTGCCCCTCTTCCGAAATCAGGAAGTCGACGAACTTCTTGGCGGCGTCGGGGTTCTTGGCTGTTTTCAGGATGCCGACCGGCTCGGTGACGGCGGAAACGCCCTCCGCCGGGAAGACGAACTCGACCGGCGCGCCCTTGGCCTTTTCGCGGATCGCCATGAAGTCGACGATCATGCCATAGGCCTTCTCGCCGGTGGCAACAGCCTTCAGCACGCCGCCATTGCCGCCGGCAGCCGTCGCGCCGTTTTCAGCCAGCGCCTTGTAATAATCCCACCCGAGGCCGTCGATGCCGGCGAGCGTCTGGGCGTGGATGAGGGCGGCACCCGAGGTCAGCGGGCTCGGCATCGTCACCAGGCCCTTGGCGTCGGCCTTCGCCAGATCCTGCCAGCCCGCAGGCTTCGCCGGGGCCGAGGTGTTGTAGATGATGCCTGTTGTGATCATCTTGGTGGAGTAATAGGCGCCGTCGGCGTCATAGAGTGCGGCGTCGTAGCTGGCCGCTTCCGGCGACTTGTAGGCAAGCAGTTGGCCGGCTTCCTTCAGCCGCTGCATCGTCACTGTGTCGGCAATGAGCAGCACGTCGGCAACCGGGTTGCCGGCTTCGATCTCGGCCATCAGCTTGGCCATCAGCTTCGTCGTGCCTTCGCGCACCCACTCCACCTCGACGCCGGGATTGGCCGCCTTGAAGGCATCGACCGTCGCCTGCGCATCCTCGTTCGGCTGGCTGGTATAGAGCACCAGGCTCTCGGCAAAGGCGGCGGTGGAAAGCAGCGAGGCGACAAGCGCACCGGCAACGACGGAAACAAACGATTTCATCGACATATCCTCGGTTCAAGATGGCGCCGAGGCTTAGTGCGGATGTTTTACAGCGGTGTGACAGATCGCCGGCTCTCGTGCCGGATCTGGTCGCCGGCACATCGACGTGCCGTCGTTGGCAGCGCGCTCAGTCGGGGTCGCACCCTCACGGAGGCGGTGCGGAAACGAGGATCTGGTGGTGAATATACACCTTGGCGAGGGTGTACAAAAATTCGCGATCGCTAAAATGGACGTAGTCGTATATTCGATATGCCCTGGCGAAATTCTCTGCCGCCTGCGTAGAAGTCGGCCCGAACTTGTTGTCTATCTCGCCTTGATAGTGGCCCAGCCTCTTCAGATAAGTCTGCACAAGCCGGACATCGCCGTTCTGGCAATACTTATCCAGTCTCAGAAATTCCTGCTCTATCGCTCTTGATAGATTATCCGTTTCGCGCTGACGATTGACGGACAGCGTGTAGCCAAAGTTCGCGGCCGCTATGAACGTGTTGATGGAATTCAGAATGAGATTGTAGTCCGTCGCCGCTGCGCCAACGGGCGTTATTGCCACATTCAGCGACAGCATCATCGAGGCAATCCTCGACCGCACGCGCAACGGACTGTTGAGTGAAACGTCCAGGACTTCGAAGACGCAGCCGTCGCCCGCATGGTCTCCAGACGGGTCAAGCAGGCGGGCAAGATAGTCCGCTTTAACGCCGACGATTGCACCGTTCTCGCCGAATTGCAGGCGCCCCTCCTCCTGGCCGCGCCCGCCGGCGAAGGCAGCCATTTCCGCCGCCTCCAATGCAAGCTCTCGGATGGCTGCGCCAATGCGGCGCATGAGGATCGCCGCGACAACTGTCTCCACGGCGGTCTTTTCAATGCCATGCACAGGGATGCCGACGTAGTCAATTTCCAGAAATAGATCACTGGCCCCAAAAGACACTTCGAGTTCCGAGCGCCGTTCACTGAGCATGCTTGGTGACTGGGCAGTCAAGGTGAAACGTCGGTCTTGAAACTTGCGCCAAATCGTTTCGAGGTCATCGATCGTTATCTCGAAGACAAATGGAATATCGAATGCAGCATTGATCTCCTCCGGCATGGGCTCCTCCCCAGAGCATGCAGTTGCTACCTGAAATAGATTGCCGCTTGAAAGACACACTCACACATCGCCCGCAGCAGGAACAGCTGTCTAAAGGGATTAGGCGCCCTCACCGCCAACGGCGACGCATCTTGAAGGTGACAAGGTCCGACATGTGCAGGCACATGAGCTACGCCCGCGGCAAGTCGGCCGAAAGCGATTGCCCGCTGAGGAAAGCCGGGCGTGCGGAAAAGAAAAAAATCGGCCCCCATGTCACACCGGCCGATCCTGTCTCGTCATGGTATCGGAACCAACAGAAGGAAATGGAACCATGACTGCCAAGATCGACCTTTTCGCCGCTGCCCCGCAACTGATGAAGAGCTGGACCAGCGTCTCGATGGCCATCGCCGCCAGCCTCGAGCCCGATCTCATCGAGCTCGTCAAGATCCGCGCATCGCAGATCAATGCCTGCGCCAACTGCATCAACATGCACACGCAGGAAGCCCGCGCCAAAGGCGAGACCGAACAGCGCATCTACCTGCTTTCGGCCTGGCGCGAAGCCCCTTGCTATTCCGAACGCGAGCGTGCAGCACTTGGCTGGACCGAGGCGCTCACGCGCCTGTCGGAAGGCCATTCCCACGAAAGCGCCCGTCAGGCGCTGGCCGAACAGTTCAGCGAGGAGGAACAGGTGAAGCTCACGCTCATGATCAACGTCATCAACGGCTGGAATCGCCTCGCCGTCGGCTTCGGCCTGTGGATCGAGCCGGCAGCAGCCAAGTCCGCGCAGGCGGCCGCCTGATGGCGGACAGCGCAAAGGAGGACGCAGCGGCGAGTTTCGCCCCGCTGCGTCCAAAGCTCATCCGCGTCGCCTATCGCATGCTCGGCTCCGTCACTGATGCCGAGGACATGGTGCAGGAGGCCTTCATCCGCTGGATGGGGGCCGACCGCTCGGCGGTGCGCGAGCCAGAAGCCTTCCTGCGCCGCACCGTCACGCGGCTCTGCCTCGACCAGCTGAAGTCGGCGCGGCTCAAGCGAGAGACCTATGTCGGCCCTTGGCTGCCCGACCCCATCGTCGAGGAAGAGCCGGAAGAGGACGTCACCCTGCCCCTGATGCTCGCCTTGGAGCGCCTGTCGCCGCTCGAGCGCGCCGCCTTTCTGCTGCATGACGTCTTTGGTCTCGGGTTCGAGGAAGTCGCCGCAACCATCGACCGCGATCCGGCCGCCTGCCGCCAACTCGCCGCCCGCGCCCGCACCCATGTGCGCGAGGGGCGACCCCGTTTCCAGGTCGAACAACAGCGCGGCGTCGAGCTGGCGCAAGCCTTCTTCACCGCCTCGCGCAGCGGGGACCTGAAGGCGCTCGGCGCCATGCTCGCCTCCGATGTCAGCATCCACGCCGACGGCGGCGGCAAGCGCTCGGCCGCCATGCACCCGATCCTCGGCTTCGACGCGGTCATCAAGGTGCACGAGCAACTGGCCGCCCTCTTCCGCAAGCACGGCTCGGATCTCGTGCGCGCCGGCTTCATCAACGGCCTGCCCGGCTTCGTCACCCGCGAGGCTGACGGTGAGTTGCAGTCGACGGCGCTCGAGATCGAGGACGGCAAGGTGGTGGCGATCTATATCGTGCGCAATCCCGACAAGCTGGGGCATCTGCATTAGGGCAATTCCAGCAAAAGTGCGGAACGGCTTGCAGCGCCCATTGTCAAGCGAGGGGCTTGATAGCTTGCGGCCATTGCGGTCATTAGAGTGCCTAATAAATCCGACGCAGACCTTCCGCATAAACACCCAAACTGGTGCCGCGACCGATGACGACGATGCGCTGGCCGGGTTCAAGTTCCCGCCTGAAATCCTCTGATACTCCACAAAGAGTGTCGAAGACGAGTGGAAGACCCTCGAGTTCAAGCGGCGAAGTGCATCTACTGATCCCGTCACTATCGGCGCGTGCGACGGTGAAAGTGAGCTCAACCTGGCGGCCCGCAACCAGCGCAAAAATCATCGGACCGGCGATGACAACGATGTTCTTTCCCACGAGGTAGCCGAAGATCGGAGCGAACACGGCACCGACAGCCATATTCATGTCACTGATTGGAACCATGCGCGCACCTTTTAGGAAGAGCCAAAGCACCAAGCCGGCTGAGACCAGGCCGGCCCCAAGTCCAGGCAAGCTTGTTGTAGACATCCACTCGCTCGACGGCAGGAAGTGATAGCCAACCACCATGGCGGACAGAGGCAACATCCCCAACAACGACCAGGCCAACAACAGTACCTTGGCCAGCGTGCCGAGCGGCTGCTCTACCAAATCCTCTTTTGATTCACCCATCAAATCATACACTGCATTTTCGACGGAGATCCCTCCTAACAACTCTTTCACACATTGAAAACATTAGCGCCACCGTGCAGCAACGCGATTTTTTGCCGCCGTGCCCATCCAGACATACTCGATAAACCTGCGACGTCGTGGCGACGTGGTCGATGTCGTGCGCAATCCCGACAAGCTGGGACATCTGCACTAGGAACCAGTCGCTCGCATGCACGGACGTGCTCAAGCCGGCCGATAAATCTGCGCCACCGCGCCCCCTGGAAAGGTTTTTGAGCTGACCAGCTTGAGACGCCTTTGCGCGGTGATTTCAGAGAAGATCGGCAAGCCCCTGCCAAGCACCACCGGATGCACGAGCAGGACGTATTGATCGACCAGCGCTTCCGCGACGAGACTGCGCGCGAAGGCGGCGCCGCCGTGGGCGAGGATCGGCTTGCCGTCCCCGGCTTTCAGCTTTGCGATCTCGTCGGCCAGGTCGCCGCTGGCAACATAGGCCTCGCTCCAGCTTTGCGCGCCCGGTTGCAGTTGTCCCGAGTGGCTGATGCCCGCGTCGGTCTGGGCATCTTCGAGCGCTCTGGTCGCTCCCGCCGCCTTCAGGATCGCCTGCCCCCGTCTTGAGAAAACAGCCTTGGGAATGAGGTTCATCGGCGGCGCGAAGGCCTGCGTGGAGGTGGGCCAAAAGGCCGCCATGTCCTTGAAGGTGCGGCTGCCCATGATGTGCAGACTGGCGTTTTCCACGGTCTCCACCGACCAGGCAATGGCCTCTTGATCGCCGCTGAACACCCATTCGATTTCACCCTTTGGGCCGCCGACAAAGCCATCGAGCGACATGGACATCTTCAGGATCAACTCTCTCATCGCGTTCTCCTCTCGCTGGTCCAACCCAAGGACGAACCAGATCAGTCAATCGCGACAATGCGCCGTCGCCACCGCCCCGAAAGACCACTCCGATCCACGGAGAAGTTACAGCGCCGCAGTGATCGTGCCGAGCGAGGGCGGCAGCCCGAACCAGACGATTCGGTCGGACCGCAAAACTTCGAGCTTGAATTTACATTAGTGCTAATGTAATTTGCAATCATGGACATCGAACACAAACCCGGCCTGGGCGAACTCCTGCGATATGTCGGCGAACTCGTCGATCAAGGTGCAGCCGAAAGGTACCGCGCGCTCCAGATGGATTATCGGCCGCGATACACACCCGTCCTGCGCGCGCTGGGCGCAGGGGCAGAAACCGTCACGGACATTACAAACAGCAGCAATCTCACCCAGGGCGCCATCAGCCAGACCGTGGGTTTGATGCTGAAGGATGGGCTGGTGGCTCGACATGCCGTCGACGACGGCAGAAAGAGCGGTCTACGCCTGACACAAAAAGGCAAGCAACTGCTGAAGACGCTGGAGCCGCACTGGGAGATCACGTTCGCCGCCATCCAGAAGCTTGAGGATGAGATCGGATATCCACTCCTCCAGGTCCTGGAGGCACTGAGTGCGGTATTGGAGCGACAGGGTTTCGCGGACCGCCTGGAAGCCGCCGCTAAAGATCGGGAGGTCACCGATGCGGGTTAAAGACACGGCCACGCAGAATTGGTTCGACAAGGGAGGCAGCGCCTATGCCTTGTTTCGGCCGGAATACCCGGCCGCGCTCTCCCGGTTCCTTGCGGACACGGTGCATCACAGGGGATGCGCGCTCGATGTCGGCTGTGGAAACGGCCAGCTTACCTGCCAGCTCGCAGAGCACTTCGCCAGAGTCGTCGGTGCCGATCCGAGCCGAGACCAGATTGCAAACGCCCATAGGCACGTAAACGTAGACTACATTTGCGCGCCCGCCGAACTGCTTCCCCTTCCCGACGACAGTGTCGACCTGGTGACCGCAGCCCAGGCCGCCCATTGGTTCGACCGCCCCTCCTTCTACAAGGAGGCATCCCGGATCGCCGCGAAGGGTGCAGTCATCGCGTTGGTTAGCTATGGAACAATGCGTCTAGCGCCCGCCGACCTTCAGGAGCGGTTCGACAGGTTCTATAAAGACGAGGTCGGGCCCTATTGGCCACCGGAGCGCAAGCTCGTGGATTCCGGCTATGCGGATATCGATTTCCCCTTCGAAGCGATGGACTATCCCGAAATGGCGATAGATCGAGCCTGGGAGCTTGGCGAGGTCCTTGGCTATATCTCGACCTGGTCCGCCGTGCGCCGCATCAACGAAGCCGGGCGCGAGGATATCCTCGAGGCCTTTGTTCACGACATCTCCGACCTGTGGGGAGACCCGACCAGAAAACGCCCGGTCTGGTGGCCGATCAACATGCGTGTGGGAAGACTATGAACCAATCCATTGCACCTCCTGTTCTCGCAGCCGGCCTGCGGCATACAGAGCATCTGAAGGTAGCACCGCTTCACACGGTGCCGGAAATCGATGACGCGTGGCCAGGATTTCGCGACATGCCACCCGTATTCGCCACCGCGATGATGATCGCCTTTATCGAGCAGACCTGCATCCAGGGTCTGCGCCCCTATCTCGGTGAGGCGCAAAGAACCGTTGGAACGCACGTCGATGTCAGCCACGTCGCGGCAACGCCTGTCGGCATGACGGTTACCGCCGACGTGGAGCTCATCGAGATAGCCGGCAAGTCCCTCCTCTTCGAGGTGACATGCCATGACGAAACAGGCCTGATCGGACAAGGTATCCATCGGCGCGCCATCGTCGACCTCGAGCGGTTCACGCAGCGTCTTGGCGAGAAATCCACTTTTCTGCATTACAGATAGCCACGCCAATGAACGCTGCCGGCGCGAAACGTGCGGTCGGCGCGATGGCTGATGGCTTCCTTGCCCGATGCTGAAGGCGTTGAGATGGCGTTACCCACGCTCAACGCAGGTCGCCAAACGATTGCCGTCTCAGACAAGCGCTCCCTGGCGAACGACCGCCGCCACAATCTCCTCCGCCCGATCCAGCGGATAGATCGGCCGGCGCACGCGTCGATACGTGCGCGCGCCGATATTGGCGGTGCTCAAGCCATCCGCATCGACCTCGATGATCTCGGACGCGATCGGGCCGAAGGCGGCGCGGAAATGCTGCTGCGACTTGACGACGACGATGTCGTAGTTCGCGGGCTCGATGCCGACGGCGCGAAAGAGGTTCTGGTCGAGAAGCTGCTGGCGCTCGCTCGAAATCAGGATGTCGATGCCTGAGACGCGGAAGCGCACGCTGGGCCCCAGCGACGCCGGCAGGCCCTGGAACATCGGTCCTTCGAAGATGATCCGCCCGTCGGAGATCGCCTGCACCGTGCCCTTGACGCGGATCGGCCCGCCGCCGACGGCGGGGTCGATCTTGCAGCCGAGCGTCACCTCGCGCTCGGCGCCGAGGCCCGCCTCGATCAGCTCGGCAACCACAGCCGGGTCGCACAGCGCCCCGAAGGCGGCATTGGTGACACCCGCCTGCAAGAGACCCGTAAGCAGGCAGGTGGAATCGCTATAGGCGCCGCAGCCGGGATTGTCGGAGAAATCGGCGATTACCAGCGGCCCGGGCTTGGGCTTGGCCGCCAAATGTTTCGCGATGGCGCCGGGCAGTGCCGTCAGCGGCAATTGCTCGTCCTGATGTTCGCGCCGCTGCCAGATCTCGTCGCAGAGCCGTTCCGCGTGCGCAATCGCCTCAGTGTCGGCCAGGCGCGCCTTGTCATAGCAGATCACCGCCGACGGGCCGGTGTTGTGGATGTCGGCGTCGTAGAAACCGGCATTGATGGAGGTCGCGAGGATACCGTCCTCGCGCGCGATCGCATCGGCGATATCCAGCAGCTCTGTCATGGCGCAGGCATGGGTCGTGCGCCCGTCGTTGCAGCCGTTGATCATCGGGGGCTGGCGAATGGCGATGGCGGGCGCGATCTCCTTGCGCATCGCCGCTTCCAGCAGAGCCCCGGCCTTCATCGCGCATTCCGCCATGTCGACATGCGGATAGGTGCGGAACGACACGGCAATATCAAGAAGGTCAGCCATGTCGGGCGCCGAATTGGCATGCAGGTCGAAAGTGGCGGCAATTGGCAGATCCGGACCGACTATCCCTCTCAGCACCTGAAGCAGCTGGATCTGCGCGTCGTCTGATGTCTCCGTGCACATGGCGCCGTGAAAGACGATGAAGACGCCGTCGAGTTTTTCCCCAACGAGCGCCGACGTCACGTCTTCGACGAACCGCAGGCGCGTCGCCTCGTCGATCCGGCCGCCGGGCTCGGCCCGCGCCGCCACCGTGTAGACCGGCTGCCAGCCGTAGCGGTCGCAACAGTCGATGAAGCCGCCGATTTCCGAATTGGTGCCGCGGCAATTGTCCTCGATCGCCGCACCTTTGAAATAGTGGCACATCTCGAAATCCTTGAAGCCGGTCTTCAGCTTCGAGAACGTGTTGGTTTCCTGGTTGAACTCGAGAACGGCGACCTTGAAGCTCATGGCATGCACTTTCATTCGGGGACTGGGAGAAGATCGAGGAAACGGGCGCCGGGGAAGCGCGAACACCCCGGCGCCGCGCCCGTCGCTTGTCGCGCCCTGCGTGAAACGCAGCGCGCGACAAGCGAATTTCTTGGAAGAGGCTTGCCCATCACAAGTTCCTTGTGTGGCTTGCCCCTCACCCTAGCCCTCTCCCCGCAGGCGGGGAGAGGGAACGAGATCCGCTACGAACCTATTCACCCTGCGCACGCATTCGCTGAGCGTGCGGCGGGGAGCCAGGCTGCCCCCCGTCACCTTGTCGAGATAGAGGCGACAACTGAGAGGGCCGGTGGTCGTTGGGAATACGAGCGGCTGCCGCGATGTCCCTTCTCCCCGCGCGCGGGGAGAAGGTGGCCGGCAGGCCGGATGAGGGGTTCCGATGAACCCGCAACGATCCTGGCCCTACCCCCTCGCTATCTACCGAAAATATTCGCTCGTGCTCTTCGGCCGCGCCATGATGTCGAAGTCGAAATACTGCTTGCGGATCTTGTCGTAGGTGCCGTTGGCCATGATCGCCTCCAGCCCGCCGTTCAGCTTGCCGAGCAGTTCTTCGTTGCCCTTGCGCACCGCCATGGCGTTGCCCTGCGCCGTATCGAGGATGAAACTGTCGCCGACGAAATCGCAGCAGCCGCTGTCATCCTTGGCCAGCCAGTCCGTCAGCGCCATCTGGCCCTCGAGGATCAGGTCGAGCCGACCGTTGGCCATGTCGAGAAAGACTTCGCTGAGCGTCGGGTAGAGCTTGACCTCGCTGTCGGGGAAGAACTCCTGCAGCGCTTCGACCGCCACCGAGCCGGACTGCGTGCCGATCACCTTGCCCTTCAGCGCTTCCGGCGAAACGTCGGTAAGCCCCAGGTCCTTGCGGGCGATGAAGCGCATGGCGTTGAAATAATAGGGCTTGGTGAAGTCCACTTCCTTCTTGCGGTCCTCGTTGATCGCCATCGAGGCAATCATTACGTCGAATTTCTTGGCTTGAAGTGCGGGAATGATGCCGGACCACTCGTTGGTGCTCCACACGCATTCCACCTTGATCTCGGCGCAGACCGCCTGGCCGATGTCGTAGTCGAAACCTTTGATTTCGCCGCTCGCCGTCACATAGTTGAAGGGCGCATAATCGCCTTCCGTGCCGATCGAAAGCTTGTCTGCCGCAAGGCTGGTGCCGGCCATCGCGCAGGCAAAGAAAAGTGCTGACGCACGCATGAACTTCTTTTGCATGTCGTTCCCTTTGTTATCAGTCTCGGCGCCTTCCGGGTGATCGTCCGCAAAGCCAAGCATCGGGCCGAACCCGATGCCGATTTCGCGTGCTATTCCGTTATTTTACAGCCGATCGTTGTTGCGTTTTCGCTTTATTATTCGTCGACAATGGGCGATGCGGCAGCGCTTCGCAATGTCAAAGAAATAATCACAGCCATCCAAAAAATTCATATATGGTCGAGCCATTGTTCAGCCATCCGGAGAAGCCCATGCGCGATCTGCCGAGCCTCAAATCCCTGCGCGCCTTCGAGGCGGCGGCGCGCAATGGCAGCCTGACGGCAGCCGCAAACGAGCTCTGTATCGGCCAGGGCGCCATCAGCCACCAGATCCGGATTCTCGAAGACAATCTCGGCTTGAGCGTCTTCGTCCGCAAACAGCACGGCGTCGAGCTGACGCCCGAAGGCGCCCTGCTCTTTGCGTCCTGCAACCGTGCCTTCGACGATCTCGAAGGCGTCGTCCAGCATATCCGCCCGCGCAACACCCAGAAGATCCTGCGCGTCAAGGTCGGGCCGTTCTTCTCGATGAAGCTGATCGCGCCGCGCATTTCCCAGTTTCTGGCGGAAAATCCCGGCCTGCAGATCCACCTCTCCCATCTCGAAACCAACACGCCCGCCACCGGCACCGCCGACGTCATCATCGACTATTGCCTGCACCCGCCGCCCGCCCGCTTTTCCCAGCGGCTCTTGCGCGAACGTCTCGTGCCGGTCTGCGGCAAGGCGATCTGGGAGGCGCAGGTCGACAAGCACGACCTGCTCTGCGGCAACCGCCTGCATTATCGCGGACTGCAGGAATGGCAGAGCTGGATCGCCTCCTCCGGCCTCAGGCTTACGCCCAGCCGCCAGGACCTGATCTTCGACGACCAGCACATCATTCTGGAAGCGGTGAAGGAAGGACAGGGCGTGGCGCTGATCGACCGCACCATGGTGGAGTACGAACTCAGATCCGGCCAGGTCTGCCTGGCGCACGACCATTTTTACGAACCCAACGAGACCTATCAGTTCGTCTGCCAGGAAGAGCTGTTCCGCACCAAGCCGGTGACCAAGAGCTTTCTCGGCTGGCTCCTGCAGGAAATCGGCGACCGCCAGCGCAGATATGCCGAGATTGCTCACGTCGGCACTGTTGGCTAGGAAAACCCCGAGGAGTGCTTGATCAAGAAGCACGCTCAAACTACACATTTCGCCCATGCACACGTTTTAGTAATGCGGGGCCGATTTGTTTCGATTCATCACCATCATGGCGCTGGCGCTCGCCTCTGGTGGCCCAGCCTTCGCCAAGACGCCTAGTTATTGCAGAACCAGCTTCGGCCCGAATGACCCGATCCAGACCCGCTTTATGGGCCTCGACTTTGAACTGATCGCCTTCGCCCTTGCCGAAAAATACTGCGGCGCGGAACCCAGATCGATGCAAGATCGCTTTCTGAAACGTCTCGAACGAGATGGCTGTCGCCCAGGGACCGAAATTTACTCGGACACCGAGAAAGCAATTGCAAAGCTGAACGCGTCGGATCTTAAACGTCTCGCAAAGGACGCCAATGCGCAATCCGCCCTCTCGGATCATCAAGTCGACGCTTGGGCCGCGGAGACCGTTGCAGAGCTCGGTGGCTGCGGACGTCTGATTGAGCTGCACGACAGCAAAACTTGAGAGACAGCGCGTCCGCCAACGGACGCCAAGTTGCTGTCCGAGACGCGGCCGCTTTCGAACTCGAAACGTGCACCCGCGCCTTCCCGGCGACAGCAAGACGATCACCGCTCACCTTGCACGCCGTAGCTACTTTGCAGGCGCCGGCTTCGGCCCCAACCGCAAGCCGAGAACCAGCGGCACAGCCATCGCATAGACGACGACCACGGACAGCCAGATCGCTCCCGGCCATTGTTCCCTGACGACGAAGTAGAAGCTTGAGAACGCCAGCGGGCTGACGATCGAGGCGAGGCTCACCACCGACGCCAGCACGCCCTGGAACTGACCCTGCTGGCTGTCATCCACCTGGCCGGTTGCAAGCGCCTGCAGCGCCGGCACGCCGATTCCGCCGAGCGCGAAGACCGGCATGATCGCGAAGATCATCCAGCTCTCCGTCGCAAGCGCCATGATTACGAGCGCGGTGCAGACGCTGGCGACACCGGTCAGAATGGCCGCGCGCTCGCCGAGCAATTTTACGGCCGGACCGGGAAGGAAGGCCTGGGCAAGGGTCTGGCAGACGCCGAAGGTGCCGAGCGACAGCCCAACCCAAAGCCCGTTCCACTGGAAGGCATCGCCACCCCAGAGCGCCCAGCAGGTGCCGTAGGCCTCGCCGGTGGCGCTGAAGATGAAGAAGAGGACGATGAAGGGCAGCAGGCTCTTCACCGAAAGCACGGAGCGCAGCGGCGCAAGCGGATTCAACGCCGAAAGGTCGAGTTTCTCGCGGCTGGGCGTGCGCGACTCCGGCAGGATGAAGAAGGCAAGCAGCAGGTTGCAGCCGTTGAGCACGGCCGCCGCGATGAAGGGGAGCCGCAACCAATGATCGCCAAGAGCGCCGCCAAGAACGGGGCCGATGATGAAGCCGATGCCGAACATGGCGTTGAACAACCCGAAGCGGCGGGCGCGTTTGTCCTCGGGTGAAATGTCGGTGATGTAGGCCATCGCCACGGAGATGTTGGCGCTCGTCAGGCCGGCAATGGCGCGGCCGATGAACAGCAGGAAGAGATTGGGCGCAAAGGCCAGGAACAGGTAGTTGATGGCGGCACCGCCGAGCGAAATCAGAAGCACCGGCCGGCGACCGAGCCGGTCGCTCAGCGCACCGAGAACCGGCGCAAAGACGAACTGCATGGCCGCGTAGAGCGCGGTCATTATTCCGATAAAGGGCGCGACGTTGTCGGCGTGGGTTACCTCCTTCAAGAGCGAAGGCAGGATCGGGAAGATGAGGCCGATGCCGACGGCATCGAGCACGATGGCAATGAAAATGACGATAAGGGGTCTGGTCATGGCACGCTCCGGCGCAAGCATGCGGGCGCCGACAGGCGCCAAACGCTCGCGATAAGGCTGCGCACAATTCCCCACACCATTTGGATTATGGCGGGAATAGCGCAGCGAGTTTAAGGGCTTGCAGCGAATTGTGCGCCATAGGTGAAGCGCCATGCTGCAAGGTGCAGGTATTGATTTTGGGAGCCGCTGGCCGATCCATGCTCAAGAGCGCACGGATGACATGTGCTTGACCGCCTGGACGCCAATTCGTCCACCTGTTTACTCCGCCACTGAGCGGATCAAGGGAAGCGGTCGCTTTTCGCGACGGGCAATAAATACGCCGATCGCCCCCGCGCGACAAGTCTCAATTTTCGAGAGGCCGATCGAGGTCTGTCTGCGGTGTCCCCGGTGACGCATCGCAAATGCGCGTGCCGCAATCAGGTGTCGCCAGATCTTTGCGGCAGAGATCAGCCAAATCGCAGCGGGAGCCGACAGCCGCAGCTGTTCGGCACGGTGCGACGCGGTTGGGGAGCATAGGCTCTCCAATCGCACCGCACCGTATCGGCGGCTCCCGACACTGGATGTCGAACCGGGTTTACTGCCCGTTCTGCTTGCGCATCGCTTCGGCGATCTGCGCCTTGACACCGTCTATTCCGAAGCTTGCGCCTTTCTGCATCGGCGGAAATTCTATCGCCGACTTTGCCAGTTCCTCGACTTTTTGCTGGACGAGGACAAAGCGCCAGAACTCGAACTTGTACCATTCAAAGTACGATTGCGAACCGACGTTGCCCTTGAAAAAGGCCGTTCGCTCGAACGGATCGAGGCGCAGGTTCACAACGGTCGGCACATCCAGCTTGATGGTGTTGCCTATCCAGCCATCGGGCTGTTCCATGAAGGTGTATTTGTAGTCATCGATGCGGGCCGCGCCGAGCACGCTTTCGGCGAAATACCAGATTTCGTGGCGGTTCGAGGGGCCGGTTCCAGCGAGCAGGCTGGTCTGGTCATAGCCATCAAGGTGCACCTTGTAGGTCTGGCCATCCATTTCCTTGCCCGCTCTCAATTCGACGGCGATGTTGGTACTCCCGGCGGCGGCCACAAGGGTTGGGAACCAGTCGAGGCCGGACATCAGCCCGTTGCAAATTGAACCCGGAGGAACATGCCCTGGCCACCGGATCATTGCCGGGGCGCGGAAGCCGCCTTCGTAGGTGGTGCCTTTTCCGCCGAAGAACGGGGTCTGCCCGCCATCCGGCCAGGTGAAGTTTTCCGTGCCGTTGTCGGTGGTGAATATGACGATGGTGTTGTCGTCGTCGCCCATGTCCTTCAGCTTCTGCATGGTTTCGCCGACAATGTCGTCCAGCTGCGCCATTCCCGCTTCATGGATGGTCCAGCCATTCTCCGAGTTGCGCATCTTCTCGTACTTTTCCGATAGATGCGTGACGATGTGCATCCGTGTCGGGTTCAGCCAAAGGAAGAACGGCTTGCCGTCGGCCTTTGCCTTGTCGATGAACTTGAAGGAGAGGTCCCTAATTTCGTCGTCCACCGTCTCCATGCGTTTCGGGTAGAGCGTGCCGGCATCCTCGATCTTCTGTTTGCCGATCTTGCCCCATCGCGGCATTTCCGTCGGATCGTCCACGTCGGTGGCCCAGGAATGGACCATGTTGCGCGGACCGACAACGTTCAGCAGTTCCTGCGGATAACCAGGATGTGCCGGGTCTTCCATCGCGTCCAGATGGTAGAGGTAGCCGAAGAATTCATCGAACCCATGAACGGTCGGCAGGAACTCGTTGAGATCGCCGAGATGGTTCTTGCCGAACTGTCCGGTGGCATACCCCATAGACTTCAGCACCGTTGCAATGGTGGGCGCGGCAGCAGGCAGACCGATGGGGGACCCTGCCTGGCCAACCGTGGTCATGCCGGTTCGAATCGGAAGTTGCCCGGTAATGAAGTTGGCGCGCCCCGCCGTGCAACTGGCCTCGGCGTAGTAGTCGGTAAAGAGCATCCCATCTGCGGCAAGCTTGTCGAGATGGGGCGTGCGACCCGCCATCATGCCGCGATTGTAGGCACCGATATTCCAGATGCCGACATCGTCCGCCATGATGACCACGATGTTTGGTTTCTTGCCGGCTGTCTGCGCCATCGCGCTGCGGCTCAAGGCGACGCTCGCAGTGGTGCCGATTGCCGACATCGCCAGCAGCGACCCGCCGGTCAAAAGTATATCTCGTCGTGTTGGAGTTGCATCGATTGCCATGCTCATTCCTCCGTTTTGTCAGGCGAAAGGCAAAGCAATGCGCGCTGCGACGGGAATTGTAATGGGGAGGTCGTGGCTTCGGATTGCTCTGTCGTGATAGCCGCGCGAAATCGCGTGCCTTGTCGATACTGACAAGACCTGTCGGCTGGCCTGATCCAACACTAAGCGACCCAAAATGAGCCGATTGCAAGTCACGGTAGACAACGGATACGATTAAAGTAACGCAGACTGGTCTATATAAAGGATTACAAGCACCTTCCGGGCACGGAAAGGTACATTTATCTAGCGTAATGAGGTCTGTTTTCTTAATCACTTCGGCACTATGACGTTGACTTTATTCCATGCAATTCAAACAATTGCACAATTATGCCATCACTATAGAGCAATTTCGCACCAATTATAGTACTTCCGGGTTAAGCACATCTACGGATAGCCAAGATGCTGCCCTAACCCACGGCGAGGCTGGGCTCGTTTCTGACACACGCCCCTGGTTTTCCGGGTATAGGGACGCCGTCGACAATGATCTCGCCTTCCAGCCCTCTTGGCGAAGACGATGACGTTCAGTGCTGTCTACACACTGGCGACGAGACTGCGGCTCAGCCGCGCCGCGCGGCTTTGATCGCGGCAACGTCGATCTTCCCCATCGTCATCATCGCGTCGAACGCACGCTTTGCCTCAGCGCCGCCGATTGCCATCGCTTCGGTCAGGACGCGCGGTGTGATCTGCCAGGAAATGCCCCACTTGTCCTTGCACCAGCCACAATCGCTCTCCTTGCCGCCGTTTCCGACGATGGCGTTCCAGTAGCGGTCGGTCTCTTCCTGATCGTCGGTCGCGATCTGGAAGGAGAAGGCCTCGTTGTGGGTGAAGGCGGTGCCGCCGTTCAGCCCGATGCAGGCAACGCCTGCAACAGTGAACTCGACAACCAGGACGTCCCCCTGCTTGCCGGACGGATAGTCTCCAGGCGCACGAATAACGGCACCGACTGCGCTGTCGGGAAAGGTCTGCGCATAGAAGTTGGCCGCCTCCTCGGCGTCCTTGTCGTACCATAGGCAGATCGTATTCTTTGCCATCGTATGGTCCTTTCGCTGTTCGCGTCCGGGTGAGATAAGGCGCGCGCCGCACTTCTCCAGCCAGGGCAAGCGATTTGGCGGGAAATGGGCCGATGCAGGCCCTTGTCGAAGGGACTATCCGGTGTCCTCGCCCACCGCAGCCGACGCGAATGCCATCGGTCGGGACGCCTATCCGGCCTGCGCCGTGCCATGGGCGTGTATCACCGCATCCGCCTCCTTGCCGTAGAGTTCCTCGAAGTGATCGAAGCTCTTGGAGAAATAGCCGATCCCTTGCGTTGCCGAGCGCAGCGCCCGCGCCAGCTCATCGAGCGCCGCACCCGGCACCAGCGCGCGAAAGACGTCCCAGCCCTTGGCGGCTTCGTCGCGGTCGAAACCCAGAACCTGCCCCTTGTAGGTGGAAACGATCGGCACCAGGCTGCCGGAGTAGATCGACGGAATGTGGATCTCGACGCGCACCACCGGCTGCATCAGTACGGCGGAGGCCTGTGACAACGCCTGGCGCACGCCCATCTTTGCGGCGGCGCGGAAGGCGAATTCGGAGCTGTCGACAGCGTGATGCTGCCCGTCCGTCAGCGTCACGCCGACATCGATGACCTGAAAACCGAGCGGTCCCTTTTCCATCGCCTCGCGCGCACCCGCCTCGATTGCGGGAATGAAGTTGCGCGGCACGGCACCTCCCTTCACCGTTTCGTTGAAGCTGAAGCCGCCGCCACGCTCGTTGGGGTGGACGCTGAGCTTCACGTCGGCAAACTGTCCCGCGCCACCCGTCTGCTTGCGGTGCCGATAATGGACATCTGAGGGTTTGAGGACGGTCTCGCGATAGGTCGGGCTCGGCGGCCTGTCGGTGACCCCCACATGGAAGACATCGGCCAGCGTCTTGCACAGATCGCGCAAGTGCACCGGCCCCTGCACGCAGATCAGCTGCGCGCCGGTGCCCTCCTCCTGCATCACCTTCAGGCTGCGGTCGGTCTCGGCGAGCTTGGCCAGTGTTCCGGAGAGTTTGGTCTCGTCGCGCTCGCTGTCGGGCACCAGGATGCGCTCCAGCATCGGCGTCGGCGGCACCGTCCAGTCCGGGGCTTCGGACGCGGCCGTGGCGGTCAGAAGCGCCGGCACGGGCAAATGATCGGATTTGACGGCGGCAAAGATCGTGCCGGGCTCCGGTATCCCTGTCGCAAGCGGCTTGCCGGTCGCCGGATCCTGCAGCGAGCCGACACCGCCACCGCCGAGCGCTGCCCCCTGCTTGATGCCACCGGAAAGGGCGCGCACCAGCACGGTCTTGCCGACATTCTGGCGGTGGTAGGCGTGGAAGCTGACGGCGGCGAGGCTCGTCTCAGTGATGTTGCTTGCCTCACCCAGCCGTTTTCGCAGCATATCGACCGGCGGCGTCTCATGCCTCAGCGCCTTCATCAGCCGCAGGATGCCGTTGCTGTGGCTCGCCGCCCCGACAAGCACGGGAATGATCCGGTTTTCCCGGAGCAGCCGTGAGGAGATGGCATAGATCGTGTCGCTTGCCGGCTCGCGATCCTCGATCAGCTCTTCGAGCAGCCAGTCGTCGAACTCGGAGAGGTGTTCGAGCAGCTCGGCGCGCGCTTCCTTCTCGCGCTCCAGCGCCGTATCGGGGATCTCGATCAGCGCCGAGGTCTGGCCTTCGCGATAGCGCCAGGCGCGCTCGGAAATCAGGTCGCAGCTGCCGACGATCCTGTCGCCCTCGCGGATCGGCACCTGGCGCAGGATCAGCATGTGGCTGGAATAGTCCTGCAGCGCCGCGATGACATCGCGCAAGCGGCCGCGCGGCTCGTCCATGCGGTTGACGAAGATGATGCAGGGCGTGCCCGACGCCTCGATCACCTTGAGATAGGGTGCCGCCAGCACCGCCTCCTCCGGCGCCGGCGAGACGCAGAGCACGCAGGCGTCGCTTGCCAGAAGCGCGTGCTGCGCATGGGCAAGCGCTTCGGTGGCGCCGGGCGCGTCGAGCGCGCACCAGGCCTCCTTGCCGATCTCGAATTCGGTGACGTTCAATCCGTAAGGTGACATGACCTTTCTGGAGCTTTCCCCCAGCGCAGACAGTTTTTCCACCAGCGTGGACTTTCCGGTCTGCGAAGGCCCAACTACCGTGAAGCAGCGCATCGGCGATCCTCCCCTATCGAGATCGCGAGAGCGCCGTGCGTTGCAACGCCCCGCCTTCTATTAATTCTAGGGCAGGTTTCTGACTTTCAAAGGCATTGAGAAAAAACGCAGAGATCCGGCGCCGCGCAATACCTCGCACGACACTGGGGCCACCGCATAAACTGATTGCAAAACAGCATCAGTTTTGCAATAACTTCACGCGTGAAACCAGACCCCTGCGCGTTGCACGCCGCTGCCGCACACAACGCAACGCAGTAACGTCAGCATCGGAGGCTGCCCGCATGTCGCTCACGCTTTATCTGCATCCGCTCGCCTCGTTCTGCCACAAGGTGCTGATCGCGCTCTATGAGAACGACACACCGTTCGAGGCCAGCCTGGTGGACCTTCTGGACCCTGAAGAGGCGGCCCGCTTTGCCGAGCTCTGGCCGGTCGGCAAGATGCCGGTTCTGCGCGACAGCGCCCGCGACGCGACGATCCCGGAAACCTCTGTCATCATCGAGTATCTCGACTGCCACTATCCCGGCAGCCGACCGCTGATCCCGGGGGATATCGACGCGGCGCTGCAGGTGAGGCTCTGGGATCGCTTCTTCGATCTCTACATCCACGTGCCGATGCAGAAGATCGTCACTGACACATTGCGCGCAAGCGGCGAGAACGACCCTCGCGGCGTTTCCGACGCCCGCGCGACGCTTGGCGTCGCCTACGGCATGGCCGACCGGCATTTCGCCGCCAACGCCTTTGCCGGCGGCGCCGCCTTCAGTCTAGCAGATTGCGCCGCGGCCCCTGCTCTCTTCTATGCTGGAATTGTCGAGCCCTTTGCGGACAAGCACCCGCATCTCCAGGCCTACTTCGAGCGGCTGCTCGAACGCCCCTCGATGCGCCGCGTGCTGGCCGAAGCACGGCCCCACTTCCACATGTTTCCCTTAAGGGATCTGATGCCGGCGCGGTTTCTCGCCGAGGCCTGACGCAGCCCCGGCAAACGCGGTCCAGGGTGACGCTACTCGACCTGCTTCGGCGGCGTGCCGATCGGGAAGGCGACCGTCACAAAACCGGCGGTCCCTTCCATGCGGTTCTTCGCTGCGAATTCCTGGAACAGCTTCAACCGCAGCGAGACCGGCGTTTCGCCATCTTGAAATTGTAGCCGACCGTGCCGCCGAGTGCCGCCACCCGGCCCTTGAAATCGCCGAGCACTGCGCCTGGGCCGCTTTCGCCCGTCACCTGACGACGGCACCGAACTTCAGAAGAGACCCGACGCGGCCAATTCGCCGGCACTATCACCTTGCTCGGCCCTTCTCCGCTCCTAGTTTGTCATCGACGGCAATGGACCGACACCAGGGGAAGAGGACAGCGACATGGAATACCGATTGCTCGGCCGCTCCGGCCTGAAGATCTCGACGATCACCATGGGAACGATGACGATCGGCGGCGGTGGCAAGTTTGCGCAGGTCGGCAATGTCGGCCTCGACGAGGCGCGCCGTTACGTCGACATGTGCCTCGACGCCGGCGTCAACCTGATCGACACCGCCGACATCTATTCCACCGGCGGCTCGGAGGAGATCATCGGCGATATCCTCGGCGGCAAGCGCAAGAACGGCGTGCTCGTCGCCACCAAGGCGCGCTTCAACATGGGACCGGGGCCGAACGACGGCGGGCTCTCGCGCCATCACCTGATTGCCGCCTGCGAGGCGAGCCTCAGGCGGCTGAAGACCGACGTGATCGACCTCTACCAGGTGCACGAATGGGACGGCCAGACGCCGCTCGAAGAAACGATGGAAGCGCTCGACACGCTCGTTCGCCACGGCAAGGTGCGCTACATCGGCTGCTCCAACTATTCCGGCTGGCACATCATGAAGGCGCTCGGCATCAGCGCGCTCGACCGCCGCCACCGCTTCGTCAGCCAGCAGATCCACTACACGCTCGAGGCCCGGGAAGCCGAATACGAACTCCTGCCGATCAGCCTCGACCAGGGGCTGGGCGTGCTCGTCTGGAGCCCGCTTGCCGGCGGCCTGCTGTCGGGCAAGCACCGGCGCAACCAGACGCCGGACGGCAGCCGCCAGCTTGCCGGCTGGAACGAGCCGCCGATCCGCGACGAGGAGCGGCTGTGGAAGATCGTCGACATGCTCACCGCGATATCAAGTGAGCGCGGCGTCTCGCCGGCGCAGGTGGCACTTGCCTGGCTGATCGACCGCAAGGGCGTGACCTCCGTCATCATCGGCGGCCGCAAGGAGGAGCAGTTCCGCGACAATCTCGCCGCCGCCAGCCTCAAGCTGAGCGACGAGGAGCGCGAGTTGCTCGACGCCGTCAGCCTGCCGCCGGTGCTCTATCCCTATTGGCACCAGCTGCGCAGCGCCAAGGACCGGCTCGGCGAGGCCGATCTGTCGCTGCTGGGGCCGCATTTATAGACCTATGTATGGAGCTTACCACCCTTGGACCAACGTCGATTCTTCAAGCCGACCACCAAAAAATGACGTGCGACGCGCAACGGTACTTCGCCCAAACATAGCGGCCAGTCATGTTCAGCCAGCCGTTAGCCCAGCCGATGAACCGTTCCACCAAAGTTGATCAGATAACCAAAGCGAACACCGTTACTTCGCTGGTTCTCAGGTACTTCACCGACGCCAATCGGAAATTGACCGAATTCGGCCACGTGATATCCCGCAAGAAAGGCCATGAGTAGTTCGGCCCCGGTCAAAGCCTGCTCATAGAAGTATCGCATAAATTCAGCAATTGGAGTCGGATCAACCGGCGTCTCATCATGTATGACCGAGATAGTAGGCTCCGCTAATGATCGAGTTGCCGTGATCCTGTAATCATGCAGATCAATCCGTTGGTTGGCCTTAGGGTGCTCAATGCAATGCCTCGTATTCCGAACAATTTTCCCAAAAGTTGCGAGTTCGGTGGCGAAACGTGCGAAATCCTCATTTGGCTCCAGCGTCTTTGACAGATGATTAGCAAGCCCGTCCAACCATTTTCCCGCTTTACGAAGCACACCTTGGTCATAGAATACGCAGCACAAATTGAAGATGTTCTGCGTAGCGTGGTCCAGCTTCTGAATGAAACTTTTCGTTTGCGAATGAAGAGCGGGAAATGAAGGTAGGGACACCGCGTTCCCTTTCGGATGAAGCTGGCTTTCGCGCGCCTTTGCTAAAAAAGCCTCGGCCTCGTCAACAATCAGGCTTGCCGCAGCCAAGTCCTTCTGTATCTCAACCACAATTGCCAGCGCCTTCTCAAAATAGACGGAATCAGAAAGGCGATCTTTCTTGAACAGTTCGATGGCGGTCAGAAGCAACCGAATGACAATTTCATCCTTTGACCCGACATCGAAGATCTTCTGAGTGGTATTCGGAATGTCCTCTCGGGTGCGCTCCGGGTCAATATCGTCAGCAAGAGCTATGACGTAGATCGCCCTCTCCTTAATTCCGTAGAGGCGGCCAGCGATCGTCGCCATTGAAACAATCGCCCCATCACTGTCGTCGCCGATCGTCAGCGAGCCAGCCGACTCACGAATGAGGTCAATTCGTCGCTTGCTTCCCCTGTCGTCCACTCGACTCGCTTCCACCGCTGATAGGTTTCGCAACTTACCTCAACCCTACTGGAGTTTGGCACGTTTCTTTTCATTCGGTAGCCCCCGGCACGTTCGGTTCCTCCCCCTCCGGGGCGACACGAAGTGCAACAGTCAAAGCAATGCATCATGTGGGAAGTAGACAACCATACCGTCGACGCCTCTTGACTTCCCGCCCAAACGATCCATTTTATATCATATGATACGCCAAGAAGTTTCATAGGAGACGATCATGCCCAGCGCGCAGCCGGCTCTTGCCCCCGAACGGGATGCCGCAAGACATGAGGAAGCCGTCATCGTCAAGGCGGTGGTGAGGGCCTGCGACTTGTGGAAGCTCACCAACAAGGAAGCTTCGCAGCTCTTCGATGTGCCGATCGCCACCTGGAACCGGATGAAGGCCGGCGATTTCAAGGGCCGGCTCGATCAGGACAAGCGCATGCGCGCCAGCCTGATCGTCGGCATCTTCAAGAGCCTGCGCCTCTATTTCAACGGACCGCTGACCTACCAATGGCCAAAGGCGGTCAATACCGGGCCGGTGTTTGACGGCCAATCGCCCGTCGACCTGATGATCGAGGGCGGCATACCCGCGATGATGAAAGTGCGCCGCTATCTCGATGGCCTGCGCGGCGGCCTATGATCCCTGAGATCGATTTCACCGATCCGGCCACCATCCGGCTCATCTCGACCGCCTATATCGACGAACCCGCCGTCAAGCCGCTCTGCGACGATGATGATGATATCGAGATCCTCAACCGGCTGGAGGCGCTGACGTCGGCGCGGCTAAGCCCGCTGGCGCTTCCCGCCGGCGTCAGCCCCGCCGAGCTACTCAACGATAGCTTCGGCTATGGCTGGTCGCTGATCAACGCCGCCTTCTGCCACGCCCGCCCGCCGGGCAACCGTTTCAACACCGAGGATCGCGGCGCCTGGTACTGCGCCTTCGGCGACAATGCGCTCGAAACCTGCCAGGCCGAGATCGTCTATCACCGCACCCGCGCGCTTGCCGATGCCGGCATCTTCGAGGACATCGGCGCCTACCGCGAGCTGATCGCCGGCTTCACCTGCCGCTTCCACGATGTGCGCGGCGAAACGGGGGCTGCCTATCTCGACCCGGACCCGGCGCTTGCCTATCCTGCCGGCCAGGCGCTCGCCGCGACAATCCTTGCAGATGGCGGCAACGGCCTGATCTACCCTTCCGCCCGTCATCCCCAAGGCGAATGCATCTCCGTCTTCCGCCCCGCCGTCATCCAGAACATCCGCCAGGGCCGCACGATCACCTTCGCGTGGAAGGGCTCGCCGGAGCCGGAGATCCGGCGCGAAGGCTGAGGATGCCGCAGCCGTGCTGCGGAAGCCAAGGGCCAGGAGGTGCGCAAGCCCGAAGCGTTCAGCCGATCGAACATTTCTTGCCCTCATTCCGGCGCAAGGCCGGAACGAGGGATGTTGAACCACGCACCCGCCCTGTCGAACAGTTCGCGGTGGCCAATTGCCCGGCGCTCGGGAGCTGGTCGAAAATGCCGCCCGTCGGCAGGCTGGCGAGTGGCTAGCCGTAAATGCGGCGGGTGTGCACAGCATCAACGGCGGATGTTCCACGCTTCCCGCCCGCAGTCCCTTCGCTTTTGCCTGAGTGCCGTTACTGAGCGGCCTGGCAAGCCCTCAGCGCCTTGAAGGCGGCATCGGTTCCCGCCAGTTTCACGACAATCGGATTACCGCCCGCGGGCGTAATCGTCACAGCCGTCTTCTTGGCAAGGTCGTAAATGAAGTCAGGATTGTTGACCCACACAAACGCGCCACGATAGCCATCCATCACCTGGCCCTTCGCCTCGCCACTGAATTGCTGGCCATCGACATCGAACAGGACCGCGAGCTTCTCGTCGGCTGCAACATTGGCGTCGGCCTTTGTGTAGAGCGCCATGTAACCGCGCAGCGCCGCCGTTGCATCGATGCCCATCTGAACTTGTGTCCCGTCTGCATTTGATTTTGTCATCAAGCAACCCGGTCCCATATTGTCCTTCACGAGAATGTCCCAGCCGGCTTCCGAGCCGTATTTACTTTGCGCCATCGCACCCGTTGCAACGAGGGCGGTGAAAGCCACTGTCAGTCCAATTGCAATCTGCGTTTTCATAGCAATCTCCTTCTGGTTAGCAGAAATTACCAAGCCAAGCGCGGAGGACGCCGTTGAGGGCGGCGCCAAAAAGGGGGCGCCACAACGGCTTCAACACGAGTTTGCGGGCGAGAACAGAGGCTGCAACTGCGGCTTTCTAATGGAATCGAGAGAAATACTGCCGGCGTTACCGCCTGGATTGCATCGGCAATAAAATAATTCCGTGTATTAACCGTTCATTAAACTTGGAATCAGCGGAAAGTTGATAACGTGAACGTGGCGGCTTGCTTTCGGCATAGCCGCCAATCGCAGGCACGCAGGCAACCCTAGGGCGTTCGGCAACGGACGCCCTTTGCCTTTTCCATCAAACGGGGCCGAGCAACGACGCCTGATACGATGTCCCCCTAACGCGGACCACGATACCGGAGCGCATCAGCAACCAGCGCGAAAGCCGGCGAGGTCTGGCGGCGGCTTGGATAGTAGAGATGGTAGCCGGCAAAAAGCGGACACCAATCGGCCAGGACCTGCACCAGCCGGCCCGAAGCAAGATCGGCCGCCACGGCATCCTCGGGCAGACAGGCGAGCCCGAGCCCGCCGAGCGCCGCGTTCAGCCGGAGCGCGATGTTGTTGAAGACGAGCTGGCCTTCGACACGCACCTTCACCTCGCGGCCATCTTTCTCAAATTCCCAGGCATAGATGCCGCCGTGGGTCGGCAAGCGCAGGTTGATGCAATTGTGCTCCGTCAGCTCCTGCGGCGTCAGCGGCAGTTTTCGCGTGGCGAAATAGCCGGGGGCGCCGACCACCGCCATGCGCATCTCGGGGCCGATACGCACGGCGATCATGTCTTTGCCCACCTGCTCGCCGAGCCGCACGCCGGCATCGTAGCGCTCGGAAACGATATCGGTGAGGCCATAATCGACGATCACCTCGACATGAACATCCGGGTAATCGGGCAAGAGCCGCTGCAAGGCCGGCCAGAGGATACGTTCGGCCGCATCCTCGCCGGCGGTGATGCGGATCGTGCCCGCCGGCTTGTCGCGAAATTCGGTGAGAGCCGCAAGCTCCCGGTCGATCTCGTCGAGCCGCGGGCCGATCGACACCAGCAGCCGCTCGCCGGCCTCCGTCGTCGACACGCTGCGGGTCGTGCGCGTCAAAAGCCGCAAGCCCAGCCGCGCCTCGAGCCCGCGGATCGTGTGGCTCAGTGCCGATTGCGAGACCCCGAGCTGCGCTGCCGCCTTGGTAAAGCTGCGTTCCCGTGCGACAGCAAGGAAGGCGATGAGATCGTTGATCGGCTGACGCGGCATTGATGAATTTCCCTCATAAGCCCTTGCAAGATTTACCATCTAATTCTGATCAATCTCACGCCTTAAATTGCCTGACAGGACGCAACCACCTCAGGCCCCGCATCAGGCCCAACACGGGCCACGCCGTCATTTGCAAAGGATCGACGCCATGAAAATCAAACGCAGCGGCTTTGCAGCCTCGGCCAAGGGACCATCGGATTATTTCACCGGCACGGTGCGCATCGACGCCCCCTTCAACGCGGCAGCCCCGGCGCGCGTCGGTGGTGCCACCGTCACCTTCGAGCCTGGCGCGCGCACCGCCTGGCACACGCACCCGCTCGGCCAGACGCTCATCGTTCTTTCCGGCCTTGGCCGTGCCCAGCGTGAAGGCGGCCCGGTCGAGGAAATCCGCCCCGGCGACATCATCTGGTTCGACCCGGGTGAGAAACACTGGCACGGCGCTTCGCCGACCGCCGCCATGACCCATATCGCCATCGCTGAAGCGCTCGACGGCAAGGTCGTCGACTGGATGGAGAAGGTCGACGATGCGGATTACGGTGCTGAAATCAAGGCGGAATGATCGCCAGACGGTGCGGCGCGCTCGCACGCACGGCCGCGTGCACACTCCCCTTTCCCTGAAACCCATCTCTATCCCTGAAACATCGCCATTCGACACAAGGAACAGCCCCATGGAAAAGCGCACACTCGGCAAAAGCGGCCTTGAAGTCTCGGCCCTCGGCCTTGGCTGCATGGGCCTCAGCTACGGCTACGGTCCGGCAACCGAAAAGCAGGCGGCCATCACCCTGATCCGCACCGCCTTCGAGCGCGGTGTCACCTTTTTCGACACCGCCGAAGCCTATGGCCCCTACCGGAACGAAGAGCTTCTCGGCGAGGCGCTCGGCCCCATCCGCGACAGGGTGGTGATCGCCACCAAGTTCGGCTTCGACTTCGATGCGCAAGGCGGGCAAAGCGGCATGAACAGCCGGCCCGAGCAGATCCGCAGGGTCGCCGATGCGGCCCTGAAACGCCTGAAGACCGATGTGATCGACCTGTTCTACCAGCATCGCGTCGACCCCAACGTGCCGATCGAGGACGTCGCCGGCACGGTGCAGCGGCTGATCGGCGAGGGCAAGGTCAGGCATTTCGGCCTGTCGGAGGCGGGCCCGCAGACGATCCGAAAGGCGCATGCGGAACAGCCGGTCGCAGCACTCCAGAGCGAATATTCGCTGTGGTGGCGCGAGCCGGAGGCCGAGATCCTGCCGCTGCTCGAAGAACTCGGCATCGGGTTCGTGCCCTTCAGCCCGCTCGGCAAGGGCTTCCTCACCGGCGCGATCAACGCCGAGACCGCCTTCGACACAAAGGATTTCCGCAATGTCGTGCCGCGGTTTTCGCCCGAAGCGCGCAAGGCCAACCAGACGCTCGTCGACCTCGTCGGCCAGATCGCAGCCCGCAAGGAGGCAACGCCGGCCAAGGTCGCGCTCGCCTGGCTGCTGGCGCAAAAGCCCTGGATCGTGCCGATCCCCGGCACCACCAAGCTGAACCGGCTTGAGGAAAACATCGGCGCTACGGCCGTGCGGCTGACATCAGCCGATCTCGGCGAAATCAACAGTGCGCTTGCCGAGGTCACTATCGAGGGCGATCGCTATCCCGCCCACCTGCAGGCCCGCGTCGGCCGCTGATCGCGGTTGCTCTGCGGGGGCTCAAGGGCAAGGCCAGTCAAAGCCCGCCGAAGGCGGCGCCTCCGCGCCCTCCTGTCGCTGTTCCCCATTGGGGTAGAGATCAGTTCGATCACACATACCGTGCGCCGCCGGTGACATTACCGGCGTGCGCCCCTGTGAATTTCCGCCCTGCCTTTCCGCCCGCAATGCTGCGGCAATCCGGATGCGCGACCTCTCAGCCGTCGTTTTCCAACCGCCCTGACGCGTGGTCAGGGTTTCAAACTTGAGCACGTGAATGCCGATATCCCTGCTGCCGGCCGAGGCCGTAGAAGCCGATGCCATCCGCAATCTGGCGGTTGATGAAAGCCAGACGGATTTCATCGCCAGCAACGACGAATCACTGGAAGAACTGGCCGAACGCCCGGAATGCGTCGGCTTTGCCGTCATGGCCGAGGGCCAGCCTGTCGGTTTTGCCATGTACGCGCTCGACGCTGACGACGGCAACCACTGGATCTACCGTCTGATGATCGACATCAGCCACCAGGGCAAGGGGTTTGGCGGCCAGGCGCTTGCTGCTTTGATCGAGACGATGGCGACCATTCCCGGGTGCGACGCGATCTATCTCGGAGTCTACCCGGACAACACCCGCGCCCACGCGCTCTATCAGCGCTTCGGCTTTCGCGAGACGGGCAAGATGATCGGTGGAGAAACCGTGCTCAGGCTCGATCTTGCCGGCAACAAAGCCTGATCCAGCGGGCGGTCGCGCCACCTCGACCAGCCCGGGAAATCCGCGATTCCACGGGGACGCCGACCACAACCACCAGTAAGCTCAGGCGAGCAATGTGAGATTTTGCCGCACGCCGGAAATCGACAAATATGAAGCAATTATAATAGATTAAAACACATGTAGATACAAAGCCTTATCGACACGGACCGTCGAAGGAGAAAGCTCACATAACTTGAAGTTGCATACTGTGGCATATTTGTGACAGCAACCCTGATCACTGCTTGCTAGAAGCAGGCACCCCATTAAGTGGTGCCAAATTCTACGGAGCATTGAAATGTCGCATAAGCTTATCCTTTCAGCCGCCATCCTGGCAGCGCTCGCAGCCCCGGCCGTCGCAGCCGACGCCGTTGCGGACATCGCGCCCGCTCCGGAAGCGCAGGCAGTCGAGGCGTTCACCTGGACCGGCGGCTACCTCGGCGTTCAGGGCGGCGGCGGCTGGCTGGACGGCAAGTTCAGCGTTCCCGGCGACAGCATCAGCGAAGACTTCAACGGCGGCCTGATCTCGGGCTTCGTCGGCTACAACTACCAGTTCGGCGATTGGGTCATCGGCGCTGAAGGCGATCTGACCTACAACTGGAACGACAACAAGTACGACATCTTCGGCACCGACGTGAAGGTCGGCACCGACCTCGCAGGCTCTGTTCGCGCCCGCGCCGGTTACACCCTAGACAACGCGCTCATCTACACCACCGCCGGCTGGACCGCGACGAGCGGCTACGTCGAAGTCCCAGGTATCGGCGACGTCGACCGTACCTTCAGCGGCTACACTGTTGGCGCTGGCGTTGACTACGCCTTCACCAACAACATCTTCGCCCGCGCCGAATACCGCTTCAACGATTTCGGCAGCAAGACGATCGAAGACGTCAAGGTCGACCTCGACCAGCACCAGGTTACCTTCGGTATCGGCGTGAAGTTCTAATCCTGCCCCGCCGAAAGCCTTTTTGGCCTTTGGTTCGCGCCGCGCCTCTCTTCGAGACGCGGCGCTTTTCATTTGCAGCTCGCACAACGAGCAGAACCTTTCGCCCAAATGCCCTGCCTCGACAACAGGTCAGCCCGAGGCCACGGACGTCGTTGCCACCGACTGTTCCTCCGGCACCAACTCGCCCATCATCCAGTCGCAAAAGGCTAGAACACGGGGATCCTGGGCAGAGCTTTCGGGATAGACGAGGTGATAGGCGTAGTCTCCGGCGACGCTGACGCCGACGTCGAACAGTTGCACAAGCCGCCCCTCGGACAGCTCGTTGCGGATCATCGCGAGATCGACGAGACCGATCGCGCCGCCAGCGATGACGGCCTCGACCACATGGCTGGTGTCGGTGAAAGCAACGCATCGGCTGTCGTCGAAATCATCTATCCCGGCTGCCCCCATCCACATCCGCCAGTTGGGCCAGAGCATGCCTTCGGTGGTGCACTCGACATGACACAGCGTCTGGCCGAAGAGATCGCGCGGCGTCTTCGGTCTTGCACCGGCCGCGATCAGCTTCGGGCTTGAGACCGGCGCAATCACCGCTTCGAACAGGCGCTCGGACCGCGTCTGTCGATATCGGCCGGAACCGAAGCGTATGGCGATATCGACATCGTCGGCGTCGAAATCCCTGATCTCGTCGGTGATGTCGAAGGTAAGCTCGATGCTCGGATTGGCAGTGCGGAATTGCGGCAACCGCGGCAACAGCCAGTTGGTGGCAAAACGCGGGCTGAGCGACACGCGCAGCTGCCGGGCACCGCGCTCCATCCGGCGCGCCCGGCCAACAGCGCGCTGCAGCGTCTCCAGCGCCTGGACCGCCGCCTCGAACATCACGCCGCCGGCCGGTGTCAGCTGGATGCTGCGGCTGGTGCGGGTGAACAGCACGAGACCGAGCTGGTCCTCGATTTCCTTGATCTGGTAGCTGACCGCCGCCGGCGTCAGCCCCACCTCGTCGGCGGCACGGGTGAAATTCAGGTGCCGACCGGCGGCCTCGAAGGTTCTGAGTGCGCGGGTTCCTGGCAGCATACGGCTCATGGATCTTCAAACCACGTTTAATGATCTCTCGAGAACTACTTGTTTTTCATTGGTCGATCAATGGCCGATGATCAGGGTGAGAGATGCGGCAGTCGCCCCATCGCAAACCGGATCCCTGGAGCAACATCATGTCTGCCGGCCCAACTTCTTCAGTCGCACAACGCAACGGCCACGCGGCGAGCGCCGACGAACTTTCGCCGCTCGCCTTTGCCGGCTACGCCCACTTCACCGCCATGCAGGTCCGCGCAGGCAAGGTGCGCGGCCTCGACCTGCATCTCGCCCGTCTGCGCAGTGCGTCGATCGCAATGTTCGGCAAGGCCCTGCCCGACGAACAGCTGCGCGCCCATCTGCGCGCAGCACTCGCCACCTCCCCGGCCGACCGCTCGCTAATGGCGACCGTCTATTCGCCGGCGGGAGAATTCACCGTTGCCGGGCCGGATGTCGGGCTCGATATGCTCGTCAGCACCGGGCCGGCCTCTTCAGGTCCGAACGGTCCGCTGGCGCTCCTGACCGTCGAGCACGAGCGCACGCTGCCGACCGTCAAGCATGTCGGCGAGGTCGCCAAGACCTACTATCTGCGCCAGGCCGTGGCTAAGGGGTTTGACGATGCCGCCTTCGTCGACCGGCGGGGCCGCCTCAGCGAAGCCTCGATCTGGAACCTCGCCTTCTGGGACGGCGATGCCGTCGTCTGGCCTGAAGCAGAGATGCTGACCGGCACCACTATGGGCATCCTGCAGCGGCAACTGGCACGGCTCGGCGTCGTGCAGCGCACGCAGGAGATCAGGCCTGCCAACCTCGCGAGCCTTGCCGGCGTGGTGATGAACTCGTGGACGCCGGGCATTGCCGTCAACCGGATCGATGCGACACCTCTGCGTGACCCCTCGGCGCTCCTGGGGCTGCTGCATCGGGCCTATGAGGCAGAGCCCCTCCTCTCGCCATAACCGCACGGCTTCTGGCTGAAGGGTGCCAAGACGACACCGCCGGTGCCAACATCATCTCATCACCCGCCTCATCGCCCGCATGCGGTATTACCGGTATCGACCGCTTGCGTCGCAGGCGCACCATAGGCGGTGCGGGAACATATCCGGCGCCTGGAGCTTCAAGCGCCGTTTAACAATCAACAGAGACCACCCGTAATTCAATGATCGATCGATCCTGGCGATCGGGACCGCACATCTGCGTGTTGCGGCGCCTCAACTTCCGTGGAGCAAACTTATGTCAATTGGCTTGACCCCGAGCGACGAACAATCAGGGGGCAGCACCCCCGCGACCGGACGCACCGACGCGGTCCATTGGCCGGCGCGCCTTTGGGGTACACTCTTCATCGTCAGCGGGGTGATCCTGCTCGACGGGCTGGATATTTCCATGATCGCCGTGGCGATCCCCGAAATCCAGCAGGAGTTCGCAATCAGCGCCGCCACGGCGCAGTGGCTGGTCAGCGCTTATATCCTCGCCTTCGGCGGCTTCCTGCTTCTGGGCGGGCGCTGTGCCGACCTGTTCGGCCGCAGGCGCGTTCTGGTCGTCGGGCTCGGCGTCTTTGCCGTGGTGTCGGTGTTCGGCATGATCACCAACGATCCGATCCTGCTGATCGTTTCGCGCTTCATCAAGGGCATGACCGCGGGCTTCACCGGACCGGCGGCGATGTCGCTGCTGGCCACAACCTTCCCGGAAGGCCCGCAGCGCAACAAGGCCTTCGGCATCTTCAACCTCTTCGAGGCCTCGGGATACTCCTCCGGCCTCATCGTTGGCGGCCTGCTTGCTGGGCTCGACTGGCGCTATATCTTCGCACTGCCCGCACCAATCGCGGTGCTGTTGATGCTGGCTGCCCTGCGCTTCCTGCCACCGGATGCGCCCCGAACCGAGCGCGTGCGGCTGGATGTCGGCGGCGCCGCCACCCTGGTCGCCGGCACGCTGCTGCTCGTGTTCACGGTTGCCTCGACGGCCGATGCCGGCTGGACCTCGTGGCGCACAACCGGCGGGTTTGCCCTATCCGCCTTGCTCCTCATCGCGTTCCTGCTGATCGAACGCCATGCCGAGCAGCCGCTGATCCGTCTTGGCATCTTCCGCAACCGCAGCCTTGTGGCGGCCAATGTCAGTGCCGCCCTGCTCTATGGCGGCGCGATGGGCTTTCAGTTCCTGATCGCGATCTACCTGCAGAACCTGCAGGGCTGGAAGCCGCTGCATATGGCATTGGTGCTGCTGCCCGCCGGTCTCATGGTGGTCATCCTCGGGCCGAAGCTGGGCGCCCTGATGAACCGTTTCGGCGTCCGCCGCGTGTTGATGGCAGGGCTGGCAGCGTTCGTGCCCTGTTATCTCCTGATGCTCAGGATCGGCCCGACGCCCGACCTGTGGACCGTCTTGCTGCCCGCATCGCTGCTCTGGGGCATCGGCTTTGCGCTCAGCATCTCGGCACTGATGGTCGCCGGCACCAGCGGCGTTGCCGATGAGGAACAGGGACTTGCCGCCGGACTGCTCAACAGCTCCCTGCAGGTCGGGGGCGCCTGCGGCCTTGCCGTCGTCACTGCGGCAATCATGCCCGGCACTGAGCTCGCCATGCTCTATCCTGGCGTCTTCGCAATCCTGGCCTTTGCCGTCCTGACACTGCTTGCACAACTGATCCATCGCCGTCGCTGAAAGCCCGCCGTCGGCGTCGGCCTGGCAGCCTCCTGTCAGCAACGCCGGCGGCGGGCAATGATGAATTCTTGCAACCTGCAGACCCCCGCGCTATGCCCGATACCATGGAACAGCTCATCGAAATCGGATCCACGCGCATCCTGCAATGCGCCGATGAAGGCGCGCCGCTTCAGGTGCCAGCGGACGCCAACGATTTTCTTGGTGATGCGTGGAGCCACGGCGCCGAGCTTCTGGCGATCCCGGTCGCGCGCCTCGGTCCGGATTTTCTCGATCTCAGCACCCGCGTCGCCGGCGAGGTTTTCCAGAAGTTCGTCAACTACCGCATGAAATGCGCCATCATCGGCGACATCTCGACCGCGCTCGAAGGCAGCAAGGCGCTGCGCGACTTTGTGCGAGAAACCAACAAGGGCAATTCCATATGGTTCGTCCGGGATTTCGACGAACTTCGCCTCAGGCTCGCAAGCGCCACCTGATCGCGACGGCCGCCGGCAATGGCGGTGGCGCGCCCTGCGGAACGCCGGCCACCATGCCGCTACACCGGCTATTCGAACTTCTCGGTGCTGTCAGCCTTGCCCTTCACCCAATATCCCGATGCCTTGATCCAGGAGAGCGGATAGCCGCGTTCCTCGGTCAGATGCGCGCGGATCGCCCGCGTCACCGTGGCTTCGGCCGCAACCCAGATGAAGGTGTTCGACTCGATGGCAACCGAGCGCAGGACCGCCAGAAGCGCCGAAGCGTCGGTTGCCTGATGCAGCGGGCGATAGGCCCAGTGGCATGTGAGCTCTGCCGTCGTATCGAACACCTGGTGCTCGGCGGCGTCGGCGATCGCGGCAATGCTGGTGATGCGGGCGCCGGCGGCTGCCTCCTCGATCCGTCGGCCGATCGCCGGCAGTGCCGTTTCGTCGCCGATCAGGAGCCAGCGCTCGACATTGGAAATGACGGCCGAACCGCGGGGCCCGCCAATGGTCAAGGCGTCGCCCGGGCGGGCATTCATCGCCCATTGGGTGATGGGTCCGGCCTCGTGCAGGGCGAAATCGATCACCAGCGTGCGCGCGGCAGTGTCGAAGCGGCGCGGCGTATAGTCCCGCCGTTCCTCGGTGCCGTCGGCCGCCGGCACGATGATCTTGACGTGATCATCGGCTCCAAGGCTGACGAAGTCGGCAAGGTCCTCGCCCGAGAGCGTGATGCGCAGCATGCCGGGCGTAATCCGCTCGGCGTCGGTAACAACAAGCGAACGCCGCTTGAGATCGTGGCGCACGCGCTCGATCTTCGGGGCCGTTGCATTGTGAGAAGAGGTTTGGGTCGTATCCATCGGTATCCTTTGGGGGCTCGCAAATCTCGATCCGCAGGACACAGTCGCGCAGATCGAAGCCGCTTGAGCCGTTCGATCATACGCGTTGAGTGACGTTAACGCTTACGTGGCCGGACAGCGCCCGGCCATTTCGACCCTTGTAACGGACATGGCGCGCCGGTGCAATGCGTTCGAGAGCGCATCGTGGCTGCAACGAGCAAGCCGCAACACCGCAAAACGAAAAAGGCGCGCCCGTTTCCGCGGACGCGCCTCTCTATAAAGCCGGTGGAGTAGCGATCAGGCCGCCAGTGCCGCCGCTTCCCCGCGCACGAGATCGCCGAGACGGCGAATGCCCTCTTCGATCATCTTGTCGTTGGCGCAGGAGAACGAGAGACGCAGCGTGTTTTCGCCCGAACCATCGGCAAAGAAGGCGCGGCCGGGCACGAAGGCGACCTTGGCTGTCTCCAGCGATTTCGCCAGAAGTGCGGTGCCGTCCATGCCCTTGGGCAGCGTCACCCAGACGAACATGCCGCCTTCGGGCTTGGTCCAGGTCACGCCTGCGGGCATGTACTTCTCGAGGGCCGCCAGCATGGCGCTGCGGCGGTGCTTGTAGACCCTGTGGATCTTGGCGACCTGGGCATCGAAGCCGCGCTCGGCAACCGTGCAGATCGCCATCTGGTTGATGGTCGAGGAATGCAGGTCGGCCGCCTGCTTGAGGAGAACGAGCTTGCGGATCACCGTTTCCGAGGCGCAGACCCAGCCAACGCGCAGGCCCGGCGCCAGCGTCTTGGAGAACGAACCGCAATAGACGGTGCGCGTATGGTTGATGTCGCCCTTGCGGGCGATTTCCAAGGCCAGGATCGGCGGGATCGCCTCGCCGTCGTAGCGCAGCGACTGGTAGGCCGCGTCTTCGATGACGGCGATATCGAGCTCTTCGGCGAGATCCAGCACGCGCTCGCGCCCTGCCAAGTCCACCGTCTCGCCCGTCGGGTTGGAGAAGTCGGCCGAGAGATAGGCAAACTTGACGCGGCCGCCAGCGGCTTTTGCAGCCTCGGCATAGGCAGCCGGCGTACGGTTGCCACCGGGGTTCAGCTGGTCGTAGTGCGGCTCATAGGCGTTGAATGCCTGCAGCGCGCCGAGATAGGTCGGCCAGGTCACAAGCGCCGTGTCGTTGGGCGAAAGGAACAGCTTGCCGATATAGTCGAGACCCTGCTGCGAACCGGAGGTGATGAAGATGTTGTCGACACCGGCTGGAATGCCGATCTTTTCCATCTGCTTGGCAAGCCACTCGCGCAGCGGCTTGTAGCCTTCGCTGACCGAATACTGCAAGGCGGCGCTCACGGCCGGGCCGGAGAAGATCTCCGCATAGGCGTCCTTGAACTCCACGTCGGGAAACAGCTCGGGATCGGGAATGCCGCCGGCAAACGAGATGATGTCGGGGCGGTCGAGCAGTTTCAACAGTTCGCGGATTTCCGAGGCGCGCATCCGGCTGGAGCGCGTCGCGAATATATGGTCCCAGTCGAGCATTGGGTCGTTTCCTCAAGGATTTTTGCAGCGGACAGCGTCTTCGGCGCTCGCGTTCCGCATTCAATGTCTTTGTCCTTCGACAGGATCACGGCGGCTAATTTATGTCAATGTTGTTGACCTAAATCACGCCATTTTCTGAACCGTGCCGTCCCTCACCCGGCGTCAGCCAAGCGACGTTGCGTCAACCTCGTACGGCCGGTCGCATCCGGACGGATCCGCGCCGTCCGGCGGACCGGCGTAACCGTTACGTGCTTGTCCATCGCCAAAACAGAGCGCAGGCTCTGGCGCCGACCACGTCGGTCAGAGCGGCGCCGGCAAGCGCCCATCCTCATGATCATGGGCCACGATATCGGCTGGCTCCAACCCGAGCATCCACCACCGCGGCATGATGGGCTATCGCACGCCCAACATCGACCGCATCGGCAACGAGGGCGCGAAGTTCACGGATTGGCACGGTGAGAAGCGCTGCACCGGGACCAGGCCTCGGCAAGCCTGGGCCGCGTGCCCTTTCGAACGCCGCTGATCATTCGGTGGCCTCCAGGCTTGCAAGTGCGTCGGCGATCCGCGGTGGTGCCTTTGGGCGCGCATACATCCGCTCGAGATAGGCCTTGAGATTGGGGCAACCGTCGATCAGCCCGACCTCGTTGGCCCAGTCGATCACATAGGCGGTGACGCAATCGGCAACGCTGATGCGGTCGCCGACGATGAATGTGCGTCCGTCCATGTGGCGCTCGAGCACCGTAGCCATCGCCGCGAAGTCCTCCCTGGCAAGAGGGATATCCTCGGGCAGGCGCTTGTCTTCGGGGTAGAGAAAGCTGTGCTTGGAGATCCGCCACAGCGGCTGCTCCAGTTCGGTGACGGCAAACAGCGACCAGCGATAGGCCTGCGCTCGCTCGGACAGATCGGCCGGCATCAACCCCCGGGTGCCGTATTTTTCGGCCAGATAGAACACGATCGCGGCCGATTCCGTCAGCACCAGATCTCCGTCGACCAAGACGGGAACCTTGCCTGCGGGATTGAGACGCAGGAAATCGGGGTGACGGTTTTCGCCACCCAGCAGGTTGACGGGCACGAACTCGAAGTCCGCATCCAGTTCCTGAAGTGCCCAGAGCGCGCGAAGCGAGCGTGTCGGACCCAGTCCATAGAGTTTCATCATCTCGGCGTTCCTCCGTTTCAATACGATTGCAGCGTCGATCCGTGATCAGAACGGCGGCCCCGAATGACTGATCTCATGCTTGCGGACATTCCCTGCATCGAATTTTACACCAGTTTTCGGCGGCTTCGCGATCTTTCGCCAAGCCTTGAGGGCGGCTTCGGATTCCCAAAGCTCCATCATGTTGACACGCGCTGGATCGACGGGGTCCTCGCTGATCGACAGGTCGAGGCAGCCTGGATGAGCACGCGCACGCCTGATCAGATCAGCAAAGGCATCGACGAACGCCTTACGCCGCGCGGCCGGGACGTTGTAATGGCCTGCAATAACCAGCATGATTCGTCTCCCATCCAATCGTCTGGTCCTGTTCCAAGGACGTAGAAGAGAGCCCGGATCCGACAGAAAACCGCAGAAACGTCGACCGCCCCGGCGGCTTCGCTCGCCCGAATGCAGCGAGCGCGGCGGGGGTATCGCACGGCAAAAGGCAGCCATTCGGCAGAAGATTGACTGCGCGCAACATTGGCGCAATCCCATCGCCGCATGTCAGCCACTTCGCAGTGCATTTCCACGAAACGTCCGACGTGGCTGTTCATGATGAAACGCTTGGAAATGAAGCGATGAAGCGCACACGCAAGGGGAATACCAAGTGACGACGACCGGCAACGACACCATGGCCTTTTACCGCGACAATGCCGAGACCTATGCAGCGCGCGACCGGCAACCGCCGACCGAACGCCTCGCCGCCTTCATCGCCCGACTGGCACCTGGCGCCGCCGTGCTCGATCTCGGCTGCGGCGGCGGCCAGGACAGCCTGCATCTCATCGAGGCCGGGCTTGACGTCACGCCCTGCGACGGGTCCGCGGAACTGGCGCGCGCCGCAGAACAACGGACCGGCCGCAAGGTCGAGGTCGTCGCCTTCCAGGAGATAGAGTGGAACCAGAGGTTCGACGCCATCTGGGCGGAGGCCTCGCTTCTGCATGTGCCGCGGCCCGAATTGCCCGATGTGCTGGTGCGCGTTCTGAGGTCGTTACGCCCGGGCGGCCTGATCCAGGCAAGCTTCAAGGCCGGAGAACGCGAAGGCCACGACCGCTTCGGCCGCTACTTCAACTATCCCTCGGCCGCCTGGCTGCAGACCTGCTTCGACTGGGCGGGTTGGTCCGATATCATCATCGAAGAGGCCAACGGCAGCGGCTACGACAACGAGCCGACCCGCTGGCTGCATGTGACCGCCACGACTGGCCGGCCTTCTCCCTGAAAGGCGCCCCTCATTCCTCGTCCTCTCCGCTCAGCCGACCTGCGTGTAGAGGCGTCTGCCTGCTGCTGAACGAAGACGGGAAACCAACATCTCCCGAAACGGCCGCAACCACCGGTCGAAAGCGCCGCACTGCAACAGCGCAGTCGGCGCAGGCCGGCAAGCCGCTAAGGTCGGCTACCCGACGCGATCAAGGCGCGCGCCACAAGCCGGAACCTGTTTCAGGCCTCGCGACTAAAGTAACTCAGGATCAAAAGCGTGCAGATCGCACCAATGATCAAGGCGTCGAAAAGTGCAAAGTGCTCCAGAATGTTTGGCATTGCACGTCCTCCTTCCCACTAAACCTATGAGAGCACAAAACAACATGAATTGAAAGATCAATACAGACAGCAATACAAGACGCAGTTCTTGCATCGCAGCATTTCTATTTGGCGGCGCACAATATTGTTTTGTCGACAGGCGGCACAAAGCGGCTTTTGGCAAAGCCGGCCCACCCGTTGGATCGGTTCGGCGATTGCCGCGTAATCAATTGATTTTCATAGGTATTCCATTGCGCTCCGGATGCAGCGCCAGGAAAGATCTCTCGCCATTGACTTTTGTCGTGTCGCTCGCGTCGGCATGCGACCTCCTTTCGGCATTCACGTCAGCGTCGATTGACGGCGTTACCGGAAGATGTAGAAATTAGACCGACCTAATAAAAGCTCGTGCCCTGCCGGCAGAATTACGGGGGATGGCAATGTCTCTATCCGATAGGCGGCACGCAGATGCCCCGGCTGCCCTTGGCGCCGCCACGCCCGGCACAACCGACGCTCACAAGACCAGGAAAGGCCTGACGCGACGCGAGACGCTGTTGAGCGGCGCAGCGATCGCCATTGCCGCGACCGTGCCGGCAAGCCTTGCCACCCTCTCCGCCCCCGGGCAGGCCCTCGCGAATGGCATGACGCCGCCGAACATCGTTTACATCATCGCCGACGACCTCGGCTGGGCCGATGTCGGTTTCCATGGTTCAGACATCCAGACGCCCAACCTCGACAAGCTCGCCGAGACGGGCGCACGGTTCGAAGAATTCTATACCCAACCCATGTGCACGCCGACACGCGCCGCCTTTCTCACCGGCCGCTACCCCTTGCGCTATGGCCTGCAGACCGGCGTGATACCATCACCAGGCTCCTACGGGCTGGCGCTCGACGAGGTTCTTCTGCCAGAGGTCATGAAGGATGCCGGCTACAAGACCGCACTCGTCGGCAAGTGGCACCTCGGCCATGCCAAGGTGGATTACTGGCCGAAGCAGCGAGGTTTCGACAGCTTTTACGGCGCCCTGGTCGGTGAGATCGACCACTTCAAGCATTCCTCGCACGGCGTGAAGGACTGGTATCGGGATAATGCTCCGTTAGAGGAAACCGGTTTTGACAACAGCCTTTTCGGCGACGAGGCCGCGCGTGTCGTCGAACGGCACGATCCCGCCTCACCCCTTTTCCTCTACCTCGCCTTCACCGCCCCGCATACGCCGTTTCAGGCGCCCGAGGACTATCTTGACCGCTACAAGCACATTGCCGACGAAAATCGCCGCGCCTATGCGGCAATGATCTCCGTTCTCGACGACGGTATCGGCAAGGTCGTCGCGGCGCTGGAAAAGCGCGGCATGCGCGACAACACGCTGATCGTCTTCCACAGCGACAACGGCGGCGTCAGAAGCTCGCTCTTTGCCGGCGATAGCAAGGTCGGCGGCGGGTTGCCGGCGGATAACGGTCCCTACCGTGACGGCAAAGGCACGCTCTACGAAGGGGGCACCCGCGTCGCGGCCCTTGCCAATTGGCCGGGCAGGATCAAGCCGGGGAAGGTCGCGGGCATGGTCCATGTCGTCGACATGTTCCCGACGCTTGTCGCCATCGCCGGCGCCGCGCTTGGCAAGAACAAGCCACTCGACGGCATGAACCTGTGGCCAGCGCTCAGCGAAGGCCAACCCTCGCCGCGCAAGGAACTCGTCTACAACGTCGATCCGCTGGCGGGCGCGGTCCGCAAGGACAATTGGAAACTCGTCTGGAAGGCGTCTCTGCCGCCGAAACTCGAACTCTTCGACCTTTCAGCCGACCCATCCGAGGCGATCGATCTTGCCGCGAAGGATACCGACAAGGTGCGCGAACTCCAAGATTGGATTACCAGACTCGCCGGCGAAATGGCACCGCCTCTCCTTATCCTTGACGCCGTACGGCTGACCTTCCAGGCACCGCCGGTGACCGCCGATCCCTCGGCGCTGTTCAATCTCGGTGACTGACCAGGCTCGGCCGCATCCAAAGACAGCGCCTCCCCCTGCCTGCCAAACCTGTGAGAGCATGTTTTGGTGCCGAAGATCAGGCATCGGAAAAGGCTATACTTCGCCGAACGTCAAAAACGTCGCGTTCAACCTGCAGATGCCGGACTATTCATGCCACGGATCGCCCGGCCTCTGGAATCCGTCCGCGAATGCGTAGCCGCACCGTATTCGGGCGCTCAAGGTGGAACTGTCAATCCAGGCCTGGATTTCGCCTGTCATGGGACCAAGGAAGACGACTTCCGAAAGGGCGGCGACCTCGTGCAACGCGGACATTTCGGGCCAACCCATGGCGATATCGTGATGACCGATCCAGGCGGCGGGGTTGCTGTAGTTGATGACTCCACGTGCCGTACCCTCCGACGCGTTTACGAAAAACCTGTAGGAAAGGACGCCGGGATCGCCTTCGGCTTTCACCCTCCTCGCCAGTGCGTTGATGGCTCTCACAAAGTGATCGGGCGGAGCTTTCAACTCATACAAGTTCAGGATGGTGAGGCGTTCCTTCATCACGATTGCCTCTCGATTCCGAGATCAGAATACCCGCTTCGCAGGCAATGCGGCATCGGCCCCGCGGCAATGCCTGCTCCCGTTGGCGAAGGTCTTTCTCAGTGCCGTGTCAGTCAGGCGGCCGGCTGGACCGACTTCACGCTTCCGTTGCTGTCGACGATGCAGTTGAACTTGCGGCCGCCGGCATCGAGATCGACGCTGTAGGAGGCTGCATCCAGCTGGCGCGAGCTTGTCGGCAGAACCTTGCTGCTGTCGACCTGGGCGGTGCCCGCGGCCGCATTGGCGCAGATCAGTTGCAGGTCGGCCGGTGCCGTCTGCAGGCTCGTGCGCGCCATTTCCTCTGGCTTCGGTGGCGACGACGACTGGCAGCCACCGAGAAAGGCAAGGCCGATGCCCGCCGCCAAAATCCAGCTTTTTGAACCCATCATCCCCTCGATCACCAAAAATCCTCCCCTTCCAGATTCTGTGGCTTGCTGCCCAACCTGCCCTTGTCCCAAAGGCCGGCTGAGACCAGACACCTGTCGCAACGCAATGTCCTGAACAGTCCGGTTTTCATGAAGGCTGCGAGACGCACCTGCCCGGCATGCCGTCCGGTCCGCTGCCGCCTGCTTGCGGCTTCAAACCCCCTTGTAGAGCGCAGCCCCCTGCATCAGCACGATCACCTTTGCGCCCACCGCGACCCGCGAATGCAGGTCGGTGACGTCGTCATTGTTCATGCGGATGCAGCCGGACGACACGTCGAGACCGATCGTCCAGGGCTCCACGGTGCCGTGAATGCGGTAGATCGTGTCCTGGTCGCCCTCATAGAGGTAGAGAGCGCGCGCGCCGAGCGGGTTGTCGGGACCACCGGGCATGCCGGCTGCCCATTTCGCAGCGTTCGGATCGCGGGCCACCATTTCGGCCGGCGGCGTCCAGGTCGGCCACTCTGCCGTGCGGCCGACGCGCACAATGCCGGCCCAGCCGAAGCCCTCGCGCCCCACGCCGATGCCGTAACGGATCGCCTGCCCGCCAGGCTGGACGAGGTAGAGAAAGTGCTGGTTGCCGTCGATGATGATCGTGCCCGGCTTTTCCGCCGTGCGGAACGGTACCACCTGCCGGCGAAAGGCCTCGGGCAGCTGGTTGTTGCGGGCAAAATACTGCCGGGCTTTCTTCTTGTCGTAATTGACCCATTTCTTGGTTCTGGCGTCGTAGATCTGGGTCTGCGCCAGCGCTGCCGGCGGCCCGAAGCACAGGCCCGCGGCCAGCATAACCAGCCCGAGCTTGCGCGTCCGCGTCATGAAGGAGGAGGCGTTTCGATCCGCTGTCGTCTTCATGGTTTCGCCCACCCGTCGATGCGTGCCGCGTTATCGTCAACCCATTTCTTTGCGTAGTCGGCCGGCGCCTGACGCTCGACCTCCAGCGCGTAGCTCATCTTCGTCACTTCCTCCGGCGAGAAATCGACCTGATCCAAGAACTTGGCGATCTCAGGATGTTTCTTGCCGAAGCCCGTGGCGTAGGCGATCTGGAAATGCGCCGCGTCCCAGGAGGTCGCAGCCGTGGATTTGCTGATCCATAGGGGATCGTCGGCGCCGACGATCTTCCACTTGGCCGGATCGTGCGGCGGCTCCTCGATGCGGGCGATCTTGTGCAGCTCGAAGACGTGGTGCGGCGCATAGCAATAAAACACCATCGGCCGCGCCGTCGCGATCGCCGCGTCGACACCCGCCATCGCCACCTCTTCCTCCGCCTCGTACAGCGTCAGGTTGGCGCCATAGCCATAGCTGTTGGCCCGGGTCCGCTCGATGCCGGTCGAAAGCCAGGTCGGCGCGCCGATCCACAGCTCGCCCTTGCCGTCGCCGTCGGTGTCGAGGATCTTGGTCTTCTCGGGGTCGCTGAGATCGGCGATCGTCTTGATCGTCGCGCCCGCTTCGGGCGTGGCGCAGAGCCCCTGCCAGGCCGGCACGCTACGCGCGCTCAGCGTTGCGACACCCTTGTCGGTCACATATTTCTTGACGATGTCGCCGAAATTCGGCTGCCAGACTTCGGGCTGGATATCGACGTCGCCGGTCTCGAAACCGACAAAGGCGTTGAGCGTGCCCAACTCCTTCACCTCGGCATCAAGGCCGAACTTCTTGGCGATACTGACCTTGAGAATGTTGGCCGTCGCCTGGCCGGACGGCCAGTTGGGCATGGCGATCACCAGATCCGCCGCCGCAACGGGAGCAGCCGACCCCAGCAGCAGCCCCAGGCAGGCCGACATGCAGAACTCTCTACGTCTCTTCACAGTCCCCTCCGAGCAGCTTGACCGATCGACTTGAATGACTTGCGAATGCGCATGAAATGCTGTGCGGGTGGCGGGCGGTGCCCGCACCCCGTGGAATGCAACTGTTCCCGTGGACGGGCCGCTTTCCGGCCCCGGCAGCGTTTTCCGCCGCCCTGTCTTCTTTGGCCGGCAGGATGCCTACAGGATCGGCGTCCGTCAACGCCCGGCTACACCGGACGTTGAAAGGATGGCAGTTTTTTCGATCAGCCGGCAGTTGTCCCCAGAAGCGGCAAGGTCTGGCCGCGCCGGCTATCTCGCCGCCGCCGCAGCCAACCTGCGCCCGCGCCAAAGCCGCCAATCGCGTGTGGCGACAACGGCTGCCGAAAGCACGATCAGAAGCTCAGCCACAAAGGTCCAATGGAAAATGAAATTGAGATACCAGGGCTTGTAGAGGGCCTGAACGTGCACGAGGTTAAAGCGCAGATCCGAAAACGGATAGAGCCAGCGGATATCGGCGGCAATCGAATCCATCAGCAGATGCAGCATCACATTCGCCAGGCCCACGCCGACGAGAATAAGCTGACTGCGCCTGCCGCTCAGCGTCAGGACCAGCGCCAGACAGGCCGCAAGTACAAGCCAGAACAAGGGCGTATGCGTCCAATAGTCATGATGCGGCGTTCGCCGGCCATCGACCAGATAAAAGTAGGCCAGATCGAAATCCGGCAGGACCGAGCAGATCATCCCGGTAGCAAGGATTGCGCCGGATTGCCCCGGCCTGCCGCGTGAGATGAAGCGGCTGAGCAGATAGCCAGCTGGCAGATGAGCAATGAACACGAGCGATTCCCCGATGCATGACGCGAGACACGTATGAAGTGAACACATGCAACACTTCAACTAAATTGGTCAAATGCGTGGCGACCTTGCATAAGGCGCAATTAGAGCTCACAGTGTTTCATCGACATTGGCCAGCTTGGCTTTTCGCGGCGTCAGAGGCTTTCGACCCGCCATTTTCCCCATTTTCGAGCGTTGAAGTGTGCGCGCCGCGCATGCTCGGCATTCCTCGAACGCCGTGTGCTGACATGATCATAGGCACGATCATGCGTTTCGACTTCAACCGCGGTTACGGCTTTGTCCAGCCGGAAGACGGTGGTCGCGCAGTCTATGTCGACGCGCGGGCGCTTTATAAATCTGGCATCAAATCGATCTTTCCGGGCCAGACTTTCCGCTTCGAAATCTGGAAAGACGAAAAGGGGCGCATCGCCGCCCGCAACCTACGGCTATGACGCGGTCGACAATGGATCCGACCGCCATGGCCGCAACGCCGAGCACGTTCCGGCGTCGGAAGGAGACGTCATGTTCAGCCGAACCAAGCACCGCACCGTCCACTTCAGCGAACCCTTCCAATTGCCCGAAATCGAAGGAACGCTCGCGGCCGGAGACTATGAGGTGGATGAGGACGAGGAACTGATCGAAGGCATATCGTGGCTCGCCTATCACCGCGTCGCGACCTTTATCAAGGTGCCGGCGACGACGGACAATCAGCAGCGCATGCGCATGGTCGCGATCGCGCCGGATGAGCTCGATCGCATCATCGCGGTCGACCGCGCCAAGCATGCCTTCGCCCCGCCACCCAAGCCCTGAAGGACAAGAAGCCATGCCCGCACATCGCTTCACCGTCGGGTTGTCGGTCCGCCTCAGGGATCGCAGCCATATCGCGCCCAATGCAGCGGAAACCTACCGCATCACCGCCATCATGCCCGTTCGCGACAGCCAGCCCCAATACCGCATCCGCAACGACGAGCTTGGCCAGGACCGCGTCAGCAAAGAGGAAAACCTCGAACCGATCGAATGGGGCATGCCCCGGCACTAAGGCATGTCGCGCAAAAGTGTGCAGCGGTTTTGCGACAACGACATGCGTAAAAGCAAGAACTTGAAGCGCAGCAAGCGGATCCTCGAGATCACGGTGCGCTGTAGCAAAGGAAGCGTCATGACCTACTACGGAAAACTGAAGCAGTTGCTCCAATGGAGGGGTGCACCGGCCATGGCCGTCACCACCAAACCGGTCACGCGAAAGACATCTGCCCGAAAGCCGAAATCCCTGTCGGACGGCGAGCAGAAAGGTGTCAACGAAAGCGCCGTCAAATTACGGCGCGGCCGCGAGACCCTGGAGCGACATCGTCTTTTATGACCGGAAACAACAGGATTTGACATGAGCAAGAGCCATGAACAGCAAAAACACACGCTTTTGGGCTGGCAGGCCCAAGGCGGTCCACCGCGTCTAAGCGTTGATCTCTACCAGTTCGGCCGACGCATCGAAGCGGACGGATCCTGGACGATCTATCACGTCTTCACGGGCACGCCGGCGCATATCGGCTCCTGGACCATGACCGGTCTCAACCGCCGCAACGCGGAAAAGGCTCTGACGATCCTGAACACGCATTGAGCCGCAATCCACCAGGCCGAAGCAGGCCGCAATCTGACCTGCAGCGCCGCGCGTCTTTTCAGACGCGCGAAAGTCGCTGTGCGACGTTTAACCGCTGTAAGATCCTGGCCGGAAGTCGGATACGCCCTCAGGAAACAGGCATTCGCATCGACGCCTCTCGAAATCCAGCCCGCCACCCAGGTTACGCCGGCCCTCCCCCTTGGGCTACACGGTCCAGCGCCGGCATTTTCGAGCCATCCAGCAAACGGAGAAGATCCATGCGTCGCGTTCTATGGGCCTTCGCCCTGGTGCTGGCCGGCACGGCACCAGCCCTTGCCGCCTGCAACGACGATCTGCTGACAATCTCGATGTGGTCGATAAAACCGGTCGACAGCCATATGAACGAGCTGTCCTTTACCGTTCGTTCCAGCGCCGGAAAAGGCATTCGCATGCTCGATGCGCAACTGGGCTTTACCGACGCGCTGGGCGCCACGATCGGCCCGCTGGAAATCGACAGGGACATCACCATTCCCGCCGGCGGCACCTTTACCGGCAAACGCGTCTGGGGGCCCTTCACGATCGAGCGGCTGCTGAAGGTCAATGCCGACGACATCACCGCCTACACCTGCGTGCGCGCGGTCATTTACGACGACGGCTCGAAAGAGACATTCGAATAGAGTCTTTCCGGGAAAAGCGCGCAGCGCTTCGAAGTCCGGAAGCGCGCAAAGAAAAAGGCCGGGAAATCCCGACCTTCTCAATATCGTCTCAATGGCCGATGCCAGTACATCCGTGGTCAAAGACCAGAGACGAAATATCGGTGATTACGCAGCAGACAGGTTGTCGGCAGCGCTCTTGCCCGAACGTGCATCGCGGACGATGTCGAAACGGACCTTCTGGCCTTCGACGAGCGAGCTCATGCCAGCGCGTTCAACAGCAGAAGCGTGTACGAAAACGTCGGTTGCGCCGTCATCAGGAGCGATGAAGCCAAAACCCTTGGTGGTGTTGAAGAACTTTACGGTTCCAGTATTCATAAGAATTTCCTTTCAATCAAAAAGTTCGCCGCCCGGATCTTCACCGGACACGGCAGTAAGATCGATTTTGATAGGAAAGGTCAGCTTGAACGCCGGTCGGCGAGAAAACAAAGCTCAGCAAGCAAGATCGATGTCGGTTCCTTTACAGGCACATTGTGTTCTTAGCAAGGAGCTATATCGACTATGGAAATACGTTCGCCGCATGTGGAGAATTTCGAAGGCATAATTCGCGTCCGGCCCATTCGCGATGACGGCGCCTGCGTCGGCTGCCCGCGCAACGATGGCCGGCACGTCGCGCGTTGCAGCAGATCCCTCTGGCCCCGTTGCTATCAAGGCCAAATTTTTCTCATGCCTCGCCCCAAAAATCGCCCTTTGCCGCTGCGGCGGATCCGCTGCTATCTGCCGGCCGAAACTGCAACGCAAAGGAAAACACCCATGAACCTTCGCATCATTGCCGCCGGCATGCTGCTTTCGGGATCCACGGCCGCAACGGCCGTGGCCGGTACGATCTGCACGCTGATCACCGATGCGGGCGGCGAAGGCACCGTGCTGCAAGAGGGCGATTGCGACAGCCGCGTCACCCCCGCATCGACATTCAAGGTGGCGCTCAGCCTGATGGGCTATGACAGCGGCTATCTCAAGGACGAGCACGAGCCGACGCTTGCCTTCCGCAAGGGCTATGTGGATTGGGGCGGCGACAACTGGAAACAGCCGACCGATGCAACTCGCTGGATGAAGTATTCCGTCGTCTGGTTTTCCCAGCAGATGACCAAGTCGCTCGGTGAGAAGACGTTGCACGACTACGCCACCAAATTCGGCTACGGCAACGCCGACTTTTCCGGTGACCCCGGCAAGGACAACGGGCTTGAGCGCGCCTGGATCGCCTCGTCGCTGAAGATCTCGCCGCGCGAGCAGGTTGCCTTCCTGAAGAAGCTCGTCAACGGCCGGCTTCCCGTCAGCGCCCACGCCACGGACATGACCCTGAAAGTGGTGGAAGAGCGTCAGATCCCCGGCGGCTGGACCGTGCATGGCAAGACCGGCGCCGCCTTCCCGCGCCGGGCCGACGGCAGCTTCGACCAGGCGCGCGGCTGGGGCTGGTTCGTCGGCTGGGCGCAGAAGGAAGACCGGACCTTGGTCTTTGCCCGCCTGATCCAGGACGAAAGGACCGAGCCCGGCACCCCTGGCGTGCGCGCCCGCGATGCATTCCTTGGCGAGCTTCCGGCACTGCTTGCCGGAAGATAGACTTACTTGACGGTGCAGATGCCGTTGGCGCCGCCCTTGCCGGTATAGGAAACTGAAGGCGAGCCATCCGGGTTGATGCTGAGCGAAATCGTCACGCCGCCGCCCTTGGCCTCGAAATAGTTGTCGTTGAACTTCTTCAACTTGCCTTCCTTGCCGTTGATGTAGATCGGCCCGCCTTCATCGGCGTGAACCTCGATCTTGCCTGGGCAGGTGGCATTGACCAACGGAATGCCGGCCACGGCTTCGCCAGCCAGAGCCAGTGCTGCCATTGCGACAGCAACGCGCAGACATGTTTTCATGACACTCTCCTTGTGAACGGACATCGACAGAGCAGGGTCAGAGACCACGCGGCCGGATGGTGACAGGATCGGGATCGGTGTCAAGCGAGCGCAGGCCGGCCGGCGGGTGTTGGGATAGTTTGGCCCGGACGAGAAAAGACCCGCCGCGGTCAGCACGCGGCGGGTCTTGGCAGATGCGGATCACCAACGGGGAGGCTCGCTGGGATCACGTGAACCACCTGACTGGGAGGCTATCAGATGGTTCGCATTGCTCTTGGCAAAGGTCATTGCCTTGCATGTGATGGATACTAGCCCAGGTCCGAGGCGACAGGTGTTCCCAAGGTAACAACCCGCGAATGACATCGCAGGCGGCGGGTGGCGCTCCCTATTCCCGCGCGCCGAAAGGGCGAACCTCAAGCCACCACGGCATCGGGGGCGACGGCCGACGAGCGGTCGGCAGTCCGCTCGGCCGCCTCCCCCCATCGGCACAAGGCGGCGGCGGCCACATTCAGCGCCGCGCCGCGCTCCGTCAGCGAATAGACGACCTTGGCGGGCTGCCCGGCATGGACAGTGCGGTCGACCAGCCCATCCGCCTCCAGTTCGCGCAGCTGCTGAGCCAGCATCTTTTCGCTGACCGCCGGAATGGACCGGCGAAGGCGGCCGAACCGCCGCGCCGCTCGCCCGAGCTCGCAGAGAATATCGACCTTCCACTTGCCCTCGATCGCCTTGAGGGCTGTGGCAAAGCCGCAATTTTCCATCGTCGGGTTCACGATATTCTCCTTTTCCCCAAAACACTTAGCGCCTGAGTAAACACTTACCCAGGCGTAACCACTTACCGCCCGGTGCGTATTGTGCGCTCCGGGCGCCACCATACCTCTGGCCCGCGACCGCATCGAAGTGCGTCGCGCCAACGGATATGGAGATTTGCAATGAAGCCTTCAATCAGTGTCTTGGGAACGGGTCGCATGGGATCGGCGCTTGCGCGTGCCCTGCTGCAGGCCGGGTATCGCACCACGGTCTGGAACAGGACGACGGCGAAAGCCGAGCCGCTCGCCGCACTCGGCGCCACCGTCGCGCCATCCGTGCGGCAAGCGATCGACGCGGCCGAGATCATCATCATCAATGTCAGCGATTATGGCGCGACGTCGGCCCTGCTGCGCTCGGGCGACGTCGCACCCGGTTTGCGCGGCAAGCTGATCGTCGAGCTGACGTCCGGGACGCCTGAGGGAGCGCGCGAGACGAGCCGATGGGCGGAAGCTCAAGGTGCTCGATACATCGATGGCGCAATCCTTGCGACGCCCGATTTCATCGGTACCGACGCCGGCACGATCCTGCTGTCGGGCGCGCCCGACCCCTTCAGCGAGAACGCGGATGTCTTTCGCGCACTCGGCGGCAATGTCCAGCACATCGGCACCGAGCCGGGGCTCGCCAACGCGCTCGACAGCGCCGTGCTGGCGCTGATGTGGGGCGCGCTCTTCGGCGGGTTGCACGCGATTGCCGTGTGCCGGGCCGAAGGCATCGACCTTGGCGAGCTTGGCCGGCAATGGACGGCGACTGCCCCCGTCATCGAAGGACTGGTCGCCGACCTGATCAAGCGCACCCAAGCCGGGCGGTTTGAAAGCGACGCCGAAACGCTGTCGTCGATCTCGCCTCACTACGGCGCCTTCCACCATCTCAAGGATCTGATGTCGGCGCGGGCGATCGACCGGACCGTCGTCGATGGTTACGACGCAATCTTCCGGCGGGCCATTGCAGCCGGCCATCTGCATGACGACTTTGCAGCCCTCTCCCAATTCACGGGAGAGACGTAACGCTCGCTTCGACGGAGCCTCCAGAGCATTTCGGTCTGGCAAGGGCTCCGTCGGTCGCGAGCCGCGGGCAGCACCTAGCGCGCGGTCGCAACCGCCTCCGACACGATGCCTTTCGACACCACGCAGCGCCAAGGCACGTTCTTCGTACCGACGCCGACCATCACCACAGTGCTCGCCCCCGATGGTTGCGAACTCAGCATCGTGACCGTGCTTTTCGCCTGCCGGCCGACCATGGCCAGGCATGCCATCTCGTCGGTCTTGTCACCTGCCCCGGCCGCGTCGGTGCTGGCCTGCGCGGCCACCGGTTCCGGCGCCGGCTGTTCGAGCGCCTCCGTCTTGGAGCAGGCGGCGAGCCCACCTGCGACGAGCGCCACGGAAATAATCGTCAAAACCTTTTGCATCGTGCCATTGTCCTCCTGTTTGGCGCGAAGCCGAAACCTGGAGCAACGCCACGTCGACCCCGCTCCTACGGTCAGGGACGGCACGCCAAAACGAGAAGCAGCCGCCGCATCGCCCCCTCAGGTCGATCCGTCGGTCTTGCCGCCAAGTTCGTCTGTTGCCCCGCCCCTTCCGGCTCCTGCACGACGTCTTAAATCGCTTCCCATTCAAGGAAAAGGTTACGCAGCAAGTTTGACGCGTTTGCGCGTCACGTTTGACGCTCGGTGTCGTGGCGCACCAGCGGCCCGTTTGCCTTTTTCCAGGCATCGATGCCGCCTTCGATGTGGCAGGCGCTGATCAGTCCGGCGGCTTGCGCCGCCTCGACCGCCATCGCCGAGCGTTCGCCGAAGGCGCAGTAGAAAACGATACGCTTGCCGGTCGCGAGCGCCAGCTCGTGCAGCATGCCGCCGATGCCGATGTTTTCCCGCAGCTCCGGATAGGGCGCGTGCAGCGCACCGGGAATGGCGCCATGTTTTTCGCGTTCCGCCTTTTCGCGCAGGTCCACGATCGCCACATCCGCACGCCCGCTCAGCGCCATGGCTTCGACCGCCGAAACCGCCCAGCCCTTGGCGGCGATCTCGTCCTGGTGCAGACCGACATGGATGTTGGCCGGCACCGCCACATCCATCATCTTCGGGTTCGGCAGGTTGAGATTGTTCATCAGGTCGACATATTCGTCGACCGATCCGACCTTCAGGCGCGGATTGAAGCGCCTTTCCTCGCCGATTGTCGAGACCGTGTCGCCCTTGTAGTCGTGCGCCGGATAGACCAGCGTGTCGTCGGGCAGCTTCAACAGCTTGTTGAAGATCGAATCATATTGCTGGCGCGGATCGCCGTTCTGGAAATCCGTGCGGCCGGTGCCGCGGATCAGCAATGTGTCGCCGGTAAACACGCGCCCGCCGGTCAGGAACGAATAGCTGTCGTCCGTGTGGCCGGGTGTGTAGAGCACGTCGAGGTTCAGGCCCTCGATAGAAACCCGGTCGCCCTCCGCCACCCGCATGGAAACCACATCGGCAGCGGTCTGCTCGCCCATGACGGTGATGCAGTGGGTGCGGTCGCGCAGCGCCCCGAGCCCGGTTATGTGATCGGCATGCAGATGGGTGTCCACCGCCTTGACCAGTTTCAGGTCGAGCTCGCGCACCAGCTGCAGGTAGCGGTCCACCTTTTCCAGAACCGGGTCGATGATCAGCGCCTCGCCACCCTGTCGGCTGGCAATCAGGTAGGTATAGGTGCCGGAGGTGCTGTCGAAGAGTTGACGAAAGATCATCGGCTTCTCCCTTGCCCGGACCTGCAGCATCGCGCGGGCAGTCTTCACCCGAAAGGACGCGGCAACGCTTGAAGAACGACTGCACAATCCACCCGAAACCGGCTCCGATCCAAGGCATCACGCCCGAAAGTGCGCGAGCGGTTTCGGGCATCACTCGAAATCAAGCGCCTGGAGCAGGTCGCATGAATGCGTTCCCGTGCAACCTGCGTCCGGCGGTACACAGTGTCGCGGCGAGCCGCGCCGAGGCTTACTTCGGCTGCGGCACGATCCGGATATAGGGTTTTGGCGCGCGCCAGCCTTCCGGATACTTCTGCTTGGCTTCCTCGTCGCTGACCGAGCCGGCGATGATGACGTCTTCGCCGTTCTTCCAGTTCACCGGCGTTGCCACCTTGTGCTTGGCCGTCAGCTGCAGCGAATCGATCACCCGCAGCACCTCGTCGAAGTTGCGGCCGGTCGTCATGGGATAGATGAGGATGAGCTTGACCTTCTTGTCCGGCCCGACCACGAAGACGTTGCGCACGGTCTGGTTATCGGCGGCGGTGCGTTGCGTCGGGTCGCCCGATACCGGCGCCGGCAGCATGCCGTAGAGCTTGGAAACGTTGTAGTCGACGTCGGCGATCATCGGAAAATTCGGCTCGGCCCCTTGTGTTTCCGCGATGTCGCTGACCCAGCCGGCATGGCGGTCCAGCGGATCGACGGAGAGCCCGATGATCTTGACCCCACGCCGGTCGAACTCGGGCTTGATCTTGGCCATGTAGCCGAGTTCCGTGGTGCAGACCGGCGTGAAATCCTTCGGATGCGAGAACAGGACGGCCCAGGAATCGCCGATCCAGTCGTGGAACTGGATCTTGCCTTCCGTGGTCTCTGCCTGGAAATCCGGTGCGATGTCGTTGATTGCAAGTGTCACGATAGACCCCATCATTTGAATAGGCTGACTTGCGCCATACAAGCCACGGAGTGTGCCACTTTTGATGCGATAGGCAACTTCTAAAGAAGAGGTAGACAGGACAAGCGGCCGCCCTTGCGCTGTGGTAATCTGGCGTCATATCAGTTCATGCTGATATTAGCGGATTGCGTGGAACGATGTGCGGGTCGTCCTGTGAGGAGCGGACTTCGGAGCGACGTCTTGGCATGGTCGAGGATTGCGGCGCGACCGGCGGCCAACACAAGGCCCACCCGATGGCCCGGCTGCGGTTTTCTCCTTGCCGAATACAAAACGCGGTCCGGCTCGATTGGTCGATATCAGAGAAGGTGGGCATCAGGTCGTAGCGGGGCGTCCATGAGCGATATCAGGAAGATTGCGGCCATCCTCGTCGCCGACGTTGTCGGCTACAGCCGGCTGGCCGGCGCCGACGAAGAGCGTATTCTGGCGCGGCTGCGCACGCTTCGCAGCGACCTAATCGATCCCACCATCGCCGTCTACAACGGCCGCATCGTCAAGCGCACCGGCGACGGCAGCCTGATCGAGTTTCGCAGCGTCGTCGATGCGGTGCGCTGCGCCATCGAGGTGCAGAGCGCGATGCTGGAGCGCAATGCCGGCGTGCCGGAGGATCGGCGCATCGAGTTCCGCATCGGCATTCACCTCGGCGATGTCGTCGAGGAAAGCGATGGCGACCTGATGGGCGACGGCGTCAACATCGCCTCGCGGCTGGAGGGCATCGCCCGCCCCGGCGCCATCTGCCTTTCGGAAGATGCCTACCGCCAGGTGAAGGCGCGGCTGGACCTGGTCGTGACAGACCTCGGCGCCACCCAGTTGAAGAACATCGTCGAGCCGATCCGCATCTATGCCCTGGAGATCGGCCCTGCCCACGCGGCCGATGGCCCGGCGCCGGCCCCATCGCCAGCCCCGTCGCAGGCAAGCACGCGGTCGCTGCCGCCGAGCCCATACGGCCTGCCTGAAAAACCTTCGATCGCCGTGCTCGCCTTCGACAATATGAGCGGCGATGCCGAACAGGCGTACTTTTCCGATGGGATCAGCGAGGACATCATCACCGATCTCTCCCGGCTGTCGGAGCTGCATGTCATCGCCCGCAACTCGTCCTTCGTCTACAAGAACGCGGCCGTCTCCGTGCCGGAGATCGCCAAGGCGCTCGGCGTGCGCTACGTGCTCGAAGGCAGCGTCCGCAAGGCCGGAAACCGCGTGCGCGTCACCGCGCAGCTGGTCGATGCCAATGACGGCGGCCATGTCTGGGCCAATCGCTTCGACCGAGATCTCACCGACATCTTTGCCGTTCAGGACGAACTGACGCGGGAGATCGTGACCGCGCTGAAAGTTCAGCTGACGGGCGGCGACAAAGCCCCGCTCGCCGGCGGCCGCCCCGTCGACGTCAAGGCCTACGAGCTGCTCCTGCGCGGCCGCGAGCAGGCGTCGGCGCACACGCGGCTGGCCAATGCCGCCGGGCGCAATCTCGCCGAGGCCGCCGTTGCCATCGAACCAGACTATGCCGCCGCCCATGCGCTCATCGCCTTCACCCACGTGCTGGACTACATCAACGACTGGAGCGCGGAGCCCGAGCAGTCGCTGCGCACCGGCCGCGCGCTTGCGGAACGGGCCGTCGCCATGGCACCGGACCAGCCCGAAGGCCACTGCGCGCTCAGCATCGCCTGCATGTGGATGAGAGAGCTGGACCGCGCGCAGGACGAGGCGCATCTGGGGCTGGCGCTGGCGCCCAATTCGGTGCAGCTCCACATGGCGCTCGCCCACGCGCTGATCTTCTCCGGCGACCCGAAGGCCGCACTCGCCGAACTCGACATCTCCATGCGGCTCGACCCGCTCTATCCCGAACTGCTCTTGCAGTTCCTCGCCGACGCCCACTTTTCGCTTGGCGCCTTTGACACGGCGATCCTCGCCATCGAGGCGCGACTGATGCGAAACCCACATTCCGAAACCGCCTACGCCCTGCTTGCCTCCTGCCACGGCCACCTCGGCCATTACGAACAAAGCCGCCAGGCCTGGACCCGCGCGCTGGACCTCAACCCCAACTTCTCCATCCCCCGCCGCCGCCGCATCCTGCCCTTCCGCAACCCGGAGGATTTCGAACGGCGAGTGGAGGGATTGCGCAAGGCGGGGTTAGTGGAGTGAGATTTGGGGAGGCACGGAGTCTGCCCGGCCCATCGCGTCCCTCTTCCACTCAAATACGCGGAATTGTGTAGCAAATGCGACCAGTCGGTCGTCCTGCTCGGCGTCCGCTTTGCGCCAATGGGAGACGTGTGCTCCGTGCGGAAAGGTGACTGATTTGGGGCCGACTGCCGGCCGCCCGCTGCAAGGAAATGCAACACGACAAGCGGACACATGGTCGCTCGATGGCAAGGTCTGAAATTGGCCCAGAGCGGTCGTCATGTTCGATCAGAAAACCCGACCGCCGTCGCTCATAAATCTACATTAGATCGGAAATAGCCTCTCGCGGCGTGGCCTCAACGACTGCCGTGGTGGCTGGCTTGCTGATCGACAGGCGGAAAAGTCACAACGGATCTTGCAGCGCCATCGAAGGCTTGCGCGTTCGTCAATGGACGCTACCCCCGTGTTACCTGCGTAAACTACGCAGGATCGGCGTTATCCCAAGTACACTGCTCTTCGAAAACTGCCGACCTGATAACGGAAGCGGCGCGATGTCAGAGGAAGAGCGGAGAAGAACTGGCGAAGGCGCCGCGTTGCGGCGGTTCCCTGCTGAGCGCCAGACCATCGAGAAGCTCTTAGCCGGCGACGGCGATTTTTGTGACATGTGCGAGGAGCTTGCTGAGGCGGAGTCGGCGTTGCTGGCGGCCGAAGCGCTGCCGCCGGATGTTCGCGAGGCCAGGATTGCTGAGTGGACGGCTTCGATCGACCGGCTTGTGGGCGAGATTGCAAGAGCAATGAGGGAAGCCAACGTTGTCCGGATTGGCTGGGCAGGCGATCTGAAAAACCGCAGGTGACAAAGGCGCGGATGATCGAGCAACTCAAGGGCTCATACACGTCATCGGTCGGATCAAGTGCTTCATTGCTGTAACCCAGAGGGAGGAATGCAGATGTACTATACCGACGACTCGATACTGCCTGAAAAAATGGCGCCGCTCATCGTTACGGCCGCGCCCTACGGCCCGGCATGGCTGCCGGGCGACGCTAGCGACATTCCTCTCACCTGGGACGAGCAGGTCCAGGCTGCGGTCGACTGTTACAACGCCGGCGCCACCATGCTGCACTTCCACGTTCGCAACCCGGCCACCGGCATGGGTTCAACGAACTTCGACGACTACAATTACCTGATGAAACGGGTCAAGGAAGCTGTGCCGGATATGATCATCCAGGTCGGCGGGTCGATCTCGTTCGCTCCACACACGGATGACGCCAAGGCAAAGTGGCTCGACTACGACACCCGGCATATGCTCACGGAAATAGACCCCAAGCCGGAATATGTGACGGTCACGACCGGCACCACGCTGTGGGATATCGCTTCGATGTTCTCCAAGGAGGATATCAAGGGAACGCACATGGACGATCCCAAGGTGCTTGCGGCGTGGTCCGGCATGGTGGTGGATTCGACCCCTGCCTTCTACGTCGAACATCTCAAGCGGCTTCGGAAGAATGACATCCAGCCTTACTTTGTTCCCGCCCATGTTCACCAGTGGGAGATTATCGAGCGGCTGATCCGCGCAGGTATTTATATGGGGCCGCTAAACATGGCGCTCTGCGCGTATGGCGGTGGAACGCTCGGCCGAAATCCATTCGATCTGATGCATTTTCTTGAACGTATACCGCAAGGATCGGTCAACACATTCTGGTCCAGCATGAGAGGTCTGATTTCCATCTCGGCGATGTCCCTCGTGCTCGGCCAGCACATACGAGTCGGCAACGAGGACAATCTCTGGGGCGCGGACGGCAAGCGGAAGACCACCGTGGAGCAAATTCAGGGAGTAGTGCGTCTCTGCAAGGAGTTTGGCCGCAAAGTGGCGACCGCCGAAGAGGCGCGCAAGATCATGAAGGTCGGCACCTGGTACAACAGCATCGAAGAGACGTTGCAGAACAACGGCATGCCGCCCAACCCCACTGAGTTCAATCCGGGCTTCCTCACCTGGCCGACGGACGGGAAGATCAAGCCCGCTGTCCTTGGTGGCGACTCGCATCCGATCGCAGCATGCATGATCGCACCGGAGCCGGTCCGCGCCGCGCAAGCCGCCCTGATGGCAGCGAGGAAGTAAAGCTGACAGCGGCCTATGCGCCTTATCATAGGTGGCCTGCGCTCCGGTGCGGGCTGCCAGTTTCAGGACGAACACGGGAGAGAAATCGTGGCTGGCCGGATAACGCACTTTGAAATCTATGGCGACGAACCGAGCAAGCTCGCCGCGTTCTACAACGCCCTCTTCGGTTGGGGGACTGAGCAGGTGGAAGGTTTGGACTATTGGCGCATTCACCTGGATCCGACCGACACGAGCAGCGTAGGCGGCGGCCTGACCTACCGACCCCGCTCCGATCCAAAGGGTTGGCTGCAATTCGTGGATGTCGAGTCGATCGACGGCTCGCTCGCCCTTGCCCAGCGAATGGGCGCAGAGGTGGTGAGGCCCAAGACCGCAATTCCACGAACTGCATGGGTGGCCGTTCTCGCCGATCCGTCGGGAAACATGTTCGCGGTCTGGCAGCCCGATCCGCTCGCCTTTCCTTCCCCGGAACCAGATTGAAGGATGTGGCAATGGAACAGCAAGTTAAGGATGGCGGTACGCTGGGTCCATGGGAACCCGACGCAGTCGCCCGGCTCGAGACGTGGGATGCCGCCTGGGCCGACGCATGCAAGGCGATGAGCACGAATGCCTGGGCGAACAGGATTCTTTCCCCGAGACTGGTCGAGCTGATTGCGGTCGCAATCAACGTGGCCTGCACCAACCTCAACCCGCAAGGCTCTCGCCGTCATATTCGGGCGGCCCTTGATCAGGGGGTGACGCGCGACGAGATCCTGACGATCATCAAAATGGCGTCGGTCATGTCGATTCATTCCTGCAGCCTTGGAGCACCGATCCTGCTTGAGGAAGCCAAATCGTCGGAGACGACCGCGGCGTCACGTGCTTCGGCGGCCACGCCCGCCTGCGACAGGATGAAGGAGATCGGCCAGTGGAACGAAGCCTGGAACCCCTTCTTCGAACTCGATCCAAAGTGGACCGATCAGTTCATGGCAGCGGGCGCCGGGATTTACGGCAGCGGCATATTCACGCCGAAGGAAACGGAACTCATCAGCATCGCCTTCGATGCATCCTTCACGCACATGTACGCGCCCGGCACTCGCCGCCATATCCGGGCGGCACTGCAGCTTGGGGCGACGGTCGAGGAAATCATGGAGGTCCTGAAGCTTTGCGTGGCGCAGGGCGTGCAGGCCTGCAACCTCGCGGTTCCAATTCTTGCCGAGGAACTAGCGGATCGTCCGTTTAAATAAACCGGGACCGAGTGATGACGAAGGTCGACCCTGAACTGCCGGATGGAGGCAGCACAACGAACCAAGACGTTTCGCCTGCGCATAGCGCGAGGCAACTGCGCAACCGAGCCGTCGCAGAAGCGAAGCACTTCCTGGTGCTGTTTCTTTATCTCTGGGTCCTGTTCGGCCTCTTTGTTCTAAACGAGCGGATCATCCTCCACCAGCACAAGATCGACTTTGTGTCCCATGGCTTTGCGGTGTTCAATGCCTTTATACTCGCCAAGGTCATGTTGCTCATTGAAGATATGAACTTGGGGCGATGGCTGGACAATCGACCATTGATCTACCCGATCCTGTACAATTCCCTCATTTTTTCGACCTTGTTCATCCTGTTCCACGTTGTCGAGGAGAAAGTTGTGAGCATCGCCTGGGGCGAGGCGGCTTCCGCGAGAATCCCCAATATAGGCGGCGGCGGAATTGCTGGAATCGTATGTGTCTCCGTAATTCTTTTCTTCAGCCTCATCCCCTTCTTCGCATTCAGAAATCTGGCACGCGCGCTCGGTTTGGAGCGCCTGAATTCGATGCTGTTCGGTGCGGACGTCGAGTGGCGCATTTGGCGGTCTCGACCATGAAATCAAGATCAACCGAAACTCCTCGTCATATGGGGAAGGGTTCGTTCTTTTGGGCGCAGATGCCCTGACCTGCCGAAGGCCTAAGGTTCGGTGGTCATCAGCCTGCTGGCCAACGGGTGGCCGTCGCTCGGTTGCGCCACGCCTGCCTTCTGCAACGAAGAAAGCAATCGCTCGACATCGGCGGGCCGAACGACGCGCACGGCTATTTCCGAGCGGAGGTTCGCAACCAGCTTTGGTGCATTGGTCAGCAGCCATTCTCGCTCGCGAACCATGTCACGGGTTTGGCCGCTCTCGGCGAAGATCGCCGCGGCAATCAGGTGATAGTTGGGGTTTGCCTGCGTAGGTGTTTTTGCGATCCACATGGCGGCCTCGCGAAAATCACCGCGGAAGTAGCTGCAAAGCGCGAGGGCGGATTCATAGTACGCCAGCGGGCCGGGATTTCGGCGACGGGTCTCTTCGACCATCCCACAACCTCGCGACCAATTGCCGGAGAGTGCAAGCCGGTAGCCATATTCGCCCACCAACTCGGTATCATTGGGATTGATACTCAAGGCTAGTTCCCCGACCTTCAGGGCAGCCTCGACATCGCCATTGAAGTACAAGGCGAACATCTCGGACTGTAACGCTCGAATGTTCTCAGGATCGAGTTCGACAGCTTTGCGCGCAGCCGCTAGAGCTCTGTCGATCGAAGCCGGGGACGACGAGGGATCGACAGGATAACGAAAGCGAATCTCGTCGACGTAGGTTTGAGACAGGAGCGCCCAGGCGCTTGCATAGGTCGGAAAGCGCTGGACAGCATCTTCCAGACATTTCCGGACGATCGGATGGGTCTTGGCGTCGAGGCTGGCACGATAGGCGTAGTAGGACAGTGTGCAGGCATAAGCCTGCCAGTCGTCCGGCGCATTGCGCGGCTGTTGAAACGTGTCCGCTTGAAAAATTATGCCATAGGGTTGGGCAAGGGTTGTGGCGACCTGACGCGCTATCTCGCCTTCGACCGCAATCAGTTTGGAGGCCTTCAGGTCGCCGTCGTAGCTTTTCGCCCAGATCACCGAGTTGTCGGTGCCGTTGATGACGCGGGCGCGGAGCCGGAACTGATTGTCGGCCATCTCTACATCACCGGCCAGGATATAACGCTGGTCATCGGTGGGCACCGTCGTGCCGACAGGTGCGTCGCCCTCGATGGCCACGATGTCCTTGAACTTCGCAATTTGACCAATGATTTCTCGGGTTAGACCGAGCGCTATCGCCCGTGAATTTCCCGCATTGGTCAGGTCGTCAAAAGGTTTCACCAGCAAATGCGGGATGGCAGGAGCCTTAGGGCGCCGGTCGCCACCCATCCACTCGACAAGTAACCAGGAGGAGACGATGACGGTCGCTAGCGATAGAAGCGCGATTGGAATCATGCTCCGCCAAGAAGAGTGTTTGTCGGCTGGAGCAGCCAATCTCGGCAGTTCCCGTGTTTCGAAATTCGGGACATAGCTGCCCTTCGGAACGGAGATGATCATCGCATCCGATACGCCGGCCGTGAGGTAGTAGCGCTCCAGCGCACGGCGAAGATGCCCGGCCTCGATCCGGACTATGGGGTCTGAGTGAGCGTCAAATGTGGCGTCCCGCCCGAACACGATCGTCGCGATAGTGTAAGCCTTGATGCGCTCGGCACGGCCTGCGATCGTTTCTTCAACAATATAGGTCAGGAAGTTGCGTGTTCGAGCGGTCGCGTCGAAGTCGCGACTGTCGAGGATGCGGGTGAGCTGGGCCCTTATACCCTCTGGCGCACACACGTCATCCCGCCGAAGAAAGGCATTGGCGGGTGAACCGGCTCGGCGAAGGGATTGTGAAGAATCCAAGGCCCCTCCCTCCACGCGATCGTCCTCGCGCGGGATCGTGTTGGAGAGATACTAGCCGAAACGTAGGGGCGGCGGAAAGCCAACTCAGAGGAGTATCCTAATTTGGCGCGAAAGGGACTTGCGGGCCGTGGTTTAATCGGAGCAGCCATCGTCGTCCGATGTTCGCTTCTGGGATACCACCGTGCTCCACTCAGTGTCCGACTTGGCGCGCATTCTGCCGCTCGGTTGTTTGACCTCCAAGGTCCGGTTAGGGTCAGAAGTGGTCACTGGTTGTATTTGCTACATAATTCCGCAAATACGTGGCGATCGCTGCGGCAAGCCGAACAGTGGGCGTGCATCAGGAGCGGTCGTCGTTCACCTCCGGTGCGCCTCCGCGATCATCCACGCAACCACCATGTCGATCGAGCTGGAATTGCGATAGCGCGGCCATACCAAATAGAAATGCGACGGTCCGAAGAGCGATCCCTCCAGGGCGAGAATGAGGCGACCTTCCTCCACGTCCCGTTGGACGAAATCACGGTTTGCCAGAACGATGCCCTGTCCCGCGATCGCTGCCTCGATCGCATGGGATGTCTGGCTGAAGCTGATCCCCTTGAACGACGTTCGCTCCAGTTTTCCCAGATGCTTTTCGATGAACTCCGGCCAGAAATTGTGGGCATCGTGCAGGAGCGTGTAGCCGGAAAACTCCCCTGAGGTCTTTGGCGGCGGCCGTCCGGACAGCAGCATCGGGCTGCCAACGGCGACAATCTCCTGCTCGAACAGCAACTCGGTCGCCAACCCCGGACCGAAGGGCGGCCGTCCGTATCGCACGGCAAGATCGACACCATCAGCCTGGAAGCTGGACATGCGTTCGGTGGCGAGAATATGCAGGTCGAGTTCCGGATGTCGGGCCGTGAAGTCGGGCAGACGGGGGATCAACCATTTGGACGCGAATGTCGGGGTGGTGCTGATCGTCAGACGGACCGGCTGCGGTGTCAGCGCACCCGTCGCTCTTGCAATAATCTCGAAGGCCCGGCGGATATCCGCGATATAGGCACGCCCTTCGCCCGTCAGCGCCAATGTCCGCGGCAGCCGCTCGAACAGCTTCACACCGAGTTCGCCTTCAAGTCCCCGAACCTGCTGCGCGACCGCGCCCTGGGTGACGCCAAGCTCTTCGGCCGCAAGCCTGAAATTCAGATGTCGCGCGGCAGCCTCAAATGCCTTGAGGGCGTTCAGTGACGGTAGCTTTCCGGGAGCGTCGAGCATTCAATAGTTTTTCTACTGCCAGATAAAAGCTGAACTGTTTCGTAAACCCGCAGGAGAAATGGTATGGCAATGCACAGGAATAGGCAATTCGTATGATCATTCCGTGTGATAGGAGCAAAAGATGTCAGTAGAAAAAGTGGCTATCGTTACGGCTGGCGGCAGCGGCATGGGCGCCGAGTGCGCCAGGCGTCTGGCTGCCGATGGATACAAAGTGGCCGTGCTTTCTTCTTCGGGCAAAGGCGAAGCGTTGGCGGCTGAACTCGGAGGCCTCGGCGTCACGGGCTCGAATCAATCCAACGACGATCTCAAGCGCCTGGTCGACGCGACCGTTGAGAAATGGGGTCGGATCGATGTGCTGGTCAACAGCGCTGGACACGGCCCGCGAGCTCCCATCCTCGACATCACCGACGAGCAGTGGCACACCGGCATGGACGTCTACCTGATGAATGTCATTCGCCCGGTGCGGCTCGTCACGCCGATCATGCAGGCACAGAAGTCCGGCGCGATCATCAACATCTCCACCGCTTGGGCGTTCGAGCCTTCGGCAATGTTCCCGACATCGGCCGTGTTCCGCGCAGGCCTCGCCGCCTATACGAAGATCTTTGCCGACACCTATGCCGGCGACAACGTCCGCATGAACAACGTACTGCCCGGCTGGATCGACAGTCTTCCGGCCACGGAAGATCGGCGCGCGGCGGTGCCGATGAAGCGCTACGGCACAAGCGCCGAAATCGCTGCGACCGTTGCCTTTCTTGCTTCCGAGGGCGCAGGCTACATCACCGGGCAGAACCTCAAGGTCGATGGTGGCCTGACACGGTCTGTGTGACGTGAAAGAGCTGGCCTAACTCGCCTTTGCGCCTCAGCACCTCTTCTGGGGAAGCAATGTCGTCTTCGTCAAGCGGGCTCGACGGCAACAGCCTCCGCGACCGCCAGTTCCGCCATCGCCAGTGCCGCCTCGCGCGTCCTGGCGGCGGCGATGAAGCGGCCGTTGTGGCAGAAGGTGGCGCCCGCAACGCCGCAGGCGGCTTCGAGCGCGTCGTTGGTGAGGCCGGCCCAGGCGGCCGGAAGGTCGGCGCGCAGCTCAAACCCTTCGTCGGCGCGGCGGATGCCGGTCAGGGTCCAGTCCTTGTCGCGCGGGTGGACGACGAACAGCAGGTGGTCGGCGCCGGCTTTCACGATGGCCGGGCGGAAGGGCATGCCCATCGGCAGTTCCAGCACGCGGCCCTCGCCGGTCGCAACAATCGCCTGGTGCACCACGGCTTCGGCGCGCAGTTTTGCGGCACTCCGGCCGATGCTCGCCTCGACGAAGCTGCGGGCGATCGCAAGCGCCGCATGGAAGGCTCGCTCGTCGGCATCCGGGTCGGTCTCGTCGAAGACCGGCTTCAGCGTTTCAAGCAGCGCCGGCAGCGTCAGGCCGGCAAGCGGCCCGGCGATGGAGGGGCTGAGCGCGCCGTTGTCGACCAGATCGACCGGCAGCACGAAGCTCCGGTCGAAGGAGGCGTGAACCGCCTCGACATGCGCTTCCGGGACCCGGGAGGCGACGAGGTAATCGCGGCCGTAATGCTTCCAGATCAGGCCGAACGAGCTCAAAGGCTGGCCGTCCTCGCGCAGCGGCGCGCCGCGCTGATGGTGATCGAAGATCTGCGCTTGCGCATCATAGGCGCCGCCGACATCGTAGATGATCCTGTTGGAGCCGGGCGTGATCCACTCCGGCGCCCGGCTGCGCACAATCTTGGCTTCAGGGAACAGCCGGGTCAGGATGACGCTCGACAGGAGCTCATCGGCATGGAAGCCACCAGAATGGGTGACGAGGAAATCTGGGGTCATGCCGGGATGCGCCTTGTGGTTTTCTGATGGTGTCCGCCCGACGGGCGTTTGTGGTTGGCACCAGATAGCCCTTGCTCGTCCCCATCTCAACCCATCCATTCGCGTATTCCGACGCATGGACCCGGCCCGGCTTGCGCTGCACGCAGCGAAATGCCGGCTCACTCGGGCGGACGTCGCGCCGCGCGCTCGCAGCGCGGCGTCCTTTCCTCCCCGCAGAAAGGCGAATACCTAAGTCAATCTCAATCGACGCGTTCGAAATCTCCTGGCTTCCAGGATTTGTCGAACCATGGCTCCAACGGGGCGTAAAGGCGCAGCAGGCTGTTCCAGCCTTTGCCCGCAGTCGTCTGCACCCAGTTGCTTTCCTGTCCGGCCGGCGCCTTTGGTGCAAACCACACGGTCACGGAACCGTCCTCGTTCTTCTTGATGTTCTTGTCGTTGCTGTCGAGGCCGGCAGATCTTTGGTCGGTTTCCAGCATCGAGCGCGTCTGCCCGTCATAAACCGTGAGCGACCAGAACTGGCCGACCGGGATCGGCGAGGGCAAGGTTATCTTGTAGGTCTTGCCGCCATCCAGATATTCACCCTTCGAATCCCTGGCCGAGAACGCATAGGCAGATCCCGTCCCGAGCTTGGCGTTCGCCATCGCGGGCGTGATGCCGGTGGCGTAGTAATGGAAGAGCGTGCGCGCATCCAGCATGCGCTCCCCGTCGTTCAGAAAGGCGTAGCTTCCACCAACAAAGCCTGTGCCCCACTGGCGATCCGGAAAAATCCGGACACGCTCGTCGCGCGGCGCAAACAGAATAGCACGAGCGGTTGCATTGGCGACGGCGACGGCGTCGGTCAAGATGCCCTTCATTCTCTCGTCGGGGGCAAAAGGCTTGCCTTTCTTGATCCCGATCGACGCAAACATACCAACGATCTCGGGATCGAAGGCGTCGCCGGGTTCATGCTGAATGACCTCGTTGATCTCCTCGTAAAAGTAGAACGTGTTGGCATGAATGGTGTTCATCTGCGTGCCCGACAGGTTGACGAAGGCCTGAGTTGGAGGCGCGTTCGCCGATGACAGCGGATATATTCGCGCCTTTGACTTCACAGCCGCTACGGCACCGGCGATGTCCCCCTGCTTCACGAAGGCGCGGTAGAACATCAGATTTCCAAAGGTGGGTGATTTGGCAACGAAGTAGCCGTCTGGGATTTCACCGGTGTAACCAGGCGGCACGAAAAGATACTTTCCACCCTCCCCCTTGTCAGGCCCGGTCAGGCCAACATCCGTCACCCAGCGGAAATAGGCATCATCAACCGGACCAAGAACGCCCGGCGGAACATCGATGACAACGGGGCCATCCTTCAGATCCATGCACGTGATGACGTAGACGGTGGTCGAGTTTGCCGTCAGAAACAGTTGTCGGGCGTCGATGAGGTCTTCGGTGATCGCAATTCCGCCGTTCCGCTTTACGCCGACCTCGTCCAATCCCTTACAGACCGCGTAAACGGATGCTGCGGGAACACCCGAAAGAAACGCCTCGACCCCTCGCGAAAAGTCCAGATTGTCGTAAACCCTCTGCACCGTTTCTACATCGGGAAGACCATCGAAGAATGTCAGCTTGCCAATGCGTGTATCGACCGCATTAGGCGTCGTAATGTACTCGGGCACCTTCGCCAGGTATCGGGGCTGTGTTTGGGCTTCGGCGGAAGTCGCCAGAAGAAGCGTCAACAGGGTGAGCGCTACAGTTCGACTACATCTGGACATTGGCCTCTCCCAAAAACTTTGTTGAGAGATGAGCCACCACTTTTGGGGAACGGAAGTACGTTACAGTAAATGTAACCGTAAATTAGTCCGCACTTGTGCAATACGCCATCGAAGCAATCCCGCCGAGTACGGCAAGCCAACGCAGGATTGCGACCGTCCCCATCTGCCATCTTTGTCCCGGCGTTGCGTCGCCGCGAAGTCAGCTTTCGCCAGAGCTAAGTCCGGCATCCACTGTCGAATGCCTGCGCGGCCCAAGATCGAGCGACCAGGTCTGGCCCACCAGATCCTTGCCGAAGGAATGGTGCGGCGCCTCCTCGACAAGCGTGAAGCCGGCGCGCTCGTAGATGCGGCGGGCCGAAGTGAGAACGCTGTTGGTCCACAGCACCAACGTGTCGTAGCCGACCGCGCGGGCGCGTTCGATGCAGGCGGAAACCAGCGCTGCGCCAACGCCGCGGCCGCGCGTATCCGGCTCCACATAGAGCAGCCTGAGCTTGGCGACACCGGGCTTGTCGCTTGCAACGAGGAAGATCGAGCCGACGATGCGGCCGTCGATTTCGGCAATCCAGGCGGCCTCGCGGGCCGGGTCATAGGACTTGACGAAATCCGCAAGGATGCCCGCAGCCAGCGCCTCATACTCCTGGTTCCAGCCATACTCCTGCACGTAAAGCACCGTCTGGCGGTGGATGATCCAGCCTAGATCGCCTGGTCTCAGGTCGCGCAGCCGCAGCGCCCCTCCTGCCTTTTCCCCCAGGACTTCGCTGACAATGCCGGTGGCCGCGATCAGCCGCCTGCGCTCGGTAGGAGCCAAGGTATCGAGCAGCGCGCCGATTGCCGTGCAGGTGTTCTGCTCCAAGGCGGCAAAGGTGGTGCGTCCGACCGGGGTGAGCGAGATCGGCTGACGGCGACCGCCCTCCGGACGTTCCGACTTCTCCACCAGCCCACGATCGGCAAACCGTTTCAGCGTGCGGCTCAGCTGGGCACGATCGACTTGAAGCGTCCGCATGAGATCGGCCGCGGTCGGCTCGTCGCGATGGGCAAGCTCGTAGAGGATGCGCGCTTCGGTCAGCGTAAACGGGCTCTGGTCGAGATGGGCGTTCAAGAGGCCGAGACGGTTGGTATAGAGACGATTGAAGGCGCGCAGCGCCGCCACGTCGGGGTGGTCGTTTGTGAGTGTCATCGCGGTGATCCAGCCTAAGTTGACTCAATCAACAACGATTTGTTGATTGAGTCAACATTGAAGATTGGATCGGGACGACCTGATCGGATATTGCGGGCCGCTAACCCAACCGGCGCAGGGCGATCAGTTCCGGGCGCCAAGCGCCAGCCGGCAGGCGAGCCCCGCGAAAACGGTAGCGAGCAGATATTGCGGCAACCTCTTGAAGCGCGCCGGTGCCGAAAGCCGGGTGCGGAGCTGGCCGCCGAGCAGGATCACCGCGCCATTGACGAGAAAACCGATGCCGTTGAGCACCGTTGCCAGCACCAGCGTCTGCACGATCATCGCGCCGTTTTCGGGCCGGATGAACTGCGGAAACAGCGCCAGCACGAACAGCGCCATCTTCGGGTTGAGCAGGTTGGTGAGCAGCCCCTCGCCAAAGATCCGCCGCAGCGACAGCCGCTTCAGCGACGAGGAAGGGGAAAAATCGATCGCCTGCGATCGCAGCGTTTTCCAGGCGAGATAAAGCAGATAGGCGCAGCCGGCCCAGCGCACGATCTCATAGGCGACGGGGACGGTCGCGATCAGCTGCGATAGCCCCAGCGCTGCGGCAAGCGCATGGCAATAGGTGCCAAGCGCAATGCCGGCATAGGTGAGAAACCCCGCCCCCTGCCCCTGGCTGACACTGCGCGACGCAATCAGCAGCATATCGGGACCAGGCGTCGCGGTCAGAACCAGCGAGGCGGCGGCAAAAAGTGCGAGTGTGGAAAAATCCGGCATGACATCTTCCTTTGAGGTGGCCGGAATTTCGGTTTAGCCGGATTCGCGGGAATGGCAAGGCCGGAGGGAAGAACAATCCCCCAGCCCGGTTTCTGCGTTAAGCAACGCGACAAATCCAGGTTGCACGCGACGTCGTCTGAACGTAGAGCACATTGCCATAATGTAATCAGGGGTTGAAACTTTATGTCCATTTCAGTCAAGACATTGCTCGCCGCCGCGGTCGTCGGCTTTTTCCTAGTGCCGGGCCTCGCCAACGCCGAATCCTTGGCCCAGCTCGAAAAGCAGGGCTACAAGGTCAGCAAGCTCACGAAGAACAAGGCCGGCTCTCAAGGCTGGGTGGCGTCGAACGGCGACAAGCGGTTTTTCTGCCGCATGAATGTCAGCATAGCCGTTGTCAGCAAGAAAGAGCTGGTCAGCATCACCACGGCCGGGCGCCTGGTCAAACTGGATCGGGCTACCTTCGAAGCGTCTTTGGGCGGTCCCGATCCGTCACTGCCGCTCTGGAGCGACCTTCAGGCCGGCCGCGTCAAGGCGCCTCACGTCAAGGGCTGCACGCCTCTTCGCTGATCGGCACAGGCGGGCCTGCGCCTTGGTCTAGCCGCAGGCCTGCCGACTGCATAATTCCTTGAATCGGGATCGATTTAAGGAATTATGCAGCAAATATAAAGCGTTACAGCGTCCTTTGCGCGTCGTATTTGACGCACGGCGCTGTAGCGCGAACAACCTCGCCTCAACTATACTCCACCCAGATGCCGCCGGCGTCCGCCGAGCGCACGCAGTTTTCCACCCAGCGCACGCCCTCGAGCCCGGCGTCGACGCCGGGGAAGACGAGGTCTTCCAGGCCCTCGGGCGCAACGCCTCGCGTGCCGCCGATCGCCAGCCCGAAGCGGCGATAGAGATTGGCCCAGGCCTCGAACAGGCCTTCCGGATGGCCGCCACCGATGCGGTCGTCGATCCGGGCCTGCGGGTAGAGATAGTCCATGCCGCGCTCGAGGATGCGCACCGGCTCGCCCTGGATCTCAAAGGAGAGCTGGTTCGGCCATTCGTCCCACCATTCGATGCTGGCCTTCGAGCCGACGATGCGCACCTTCTGTCCGTGCATCGAGCCGGCATTGACGGCGCTCGACCAGATGTTGGCGATGGCACCATTGTCGTATTCCATCAGGGTCACCGCATTGTCTTCGAGCGGCGCCCGGCTCTTGACGAAGCTCTGGCGCACGCACATCAGCCGCTTGATCTTCAGATGCGGCAGGATCACCTCGGAAAGGTAGAGCGGGTGCGTTCCGACATCGCCGAGCACATAGCTCGGCCCCGCGAATTTCGGGTCGACGCGCCAGCGGGTCGACGGGTTTTGCTCCTCGACGGCCGCACTGTGGAAGCCATGGGCAAACTGCAGGTTGACGATGCGGATCTCGCCGAGATCGCCGTTTCTCACCATGGCGCGGGCCTGCTCGATCATCTGGTGGCCGGCATAGCCGTAGGTGACGCCGACGATGCGGCCGCCCGCCTCCGACAATGCCTTAAGCTCCTCGGCCTCGGCCACCGTAAAGCAGAGCGGCTTTTCGCAAATCACATGCAGGCCGTGCTCCAGCGCCGCCTTGCAGATGGCAAAATGGGTGTTGTTGGGTGTGGCGATCGACACTGCCTCGATGCCATCGGGCCGCTTGGCCTCGGCGGCAAACATCGTCGCGTAGTCCGCGTAGCTACGCGCCGGATCGAGCCCGAGATCGACGCCGAAAGCGCGGCCCCGCGCCGCGTCGATATCGAAGGCGCCAGCCACCAGTTCGAAGGTGTTGTCCCGGAGCGCCGCCGACCGGTGGATCGAGCCGATCTGGCTGCCGCGCCCGCCACCCACCATCGCCCAGCGGATCGGCCTGTTCTTCGCTTCGGTCATGATTACGCATCCTGTCTATGACGCATGGGGTGCCTGGTGGCACCGACATGCATGAAATCAAATGGTTGAACGGCGCAGCGCATACTAATTGCGGCTCAGAAGCCGACCGAGCTGAGGTAGTCGCGGCTTTCCCTGACATCGGCCAGGCTGCCCGCCACGCTTCTCGGGTCGCGCTCCTGCTCGACCGTGATGAAGCCGTGGTAGCCGATGTCGGCAAGCGCTTGCCTGATGGCAGGATAGTCGATCACCCCGCGGCCGATCGGGCACATGACGCCTTGAGCGCAGGCCTCGAAGAAACGGATCCTTTCGCCCATCACCCGCTCGAACACCGCCCGGTCGATATCCTTGAAATGGACGTAGTCGAGCCGGTCCGCATAGCGCCTCAGCGTCTCCACCGGGTCCATGCCGGCGTAGAAGGTGTGGCCGGTATCGAGGCAGAGGCCGGCGCTCTCCTGCGGCACGTCGCGGGCGATGCGCTCGATCTCGTCGGAAAATTCGATATAGCCGCCGGCATGGGGATGAATCACCGCCCGCACGCCATGGGCGTCGGCGCGCTCGGCGATCGCCTTGATATTGGCGACCATGCCGGCCCAGGCCTCGTCCGAAAGCCGCGGCGCGCGGTCGAAATGCCCGGCCGCATAATCCCGCTCGTCGTGCCCCCAGTCCATGACGGTCAGATAGGGCGTCGCAAACCGCTGGCCGGCGACCTGCGGCGGCTGCGGCAACCTGGTGATGACGGCGCAGATTTCGTCCGTCTGGCGCAGCAGACTGTCGCGATTGTCGGGCGAAACCAGATCGTCGAAGATCGTGCCGGCGACGATGAAGAGGCTACGTTCGGCAAGGGCTGCGGCAACCAGCCGGTCGTCGAGCGGCACATAGCCGTAGGGTCCGAGCTCCAGCCCGCCATAGCCGGCTGCAGCCGCCTCGTCGAACACGCGTTGCCAGGCCGGCAGGTCGGGATTGTTGACGTCGTCCACGCCCCAGCAGCAGGGGGCGGTCGTGATCGTGATGCTCACGGCTTCATTCCTCAATCGAAGGGGTGTTGGCAGGCATCGGCTCAGCCGCGCGGCCAGTACTTGTCGACGTATTTCTGGATCTCGGCGCGCATGAAGCGGCCGGACTGGTCGGCACGTTCTTCCCAGCCGAAAACGCAGGCCGTGACGATGCCGTCGAAGCCGACTTCTGCGAGCGAGGAGAAGAACACGTCCCAGTCGATCTCGCCCTGGTACATGTCCATGTGCTGGTGGATCGTCACCTTGGCGCCCGGCGGATTGACGATGTAGCGCAGGCCCGAGGAGGCCTTGTGGTTATAGGTGTCGGCAACGTGGACGTGGTTGATCAAAGGCCCCGCGTCGCGGATCATTTTTGCCATGTCGTCGCCGAAATAGAAGGTATGCGGCGCGCAATAGAGGAATTTGACATGGTCGGAACCGATGGTCTTCAGCATGTCGATGGCCGGGTGCAGCGTCTCGCACCAGTCTTCGGGATGCGGCTCCATGTTGAGCGTCACGCCCTCCTTCTCGAACACCGGCACAAGCTCCTCGATCGATCGCCACCACGCAGCCTCGCTGTGCTCGTGGCTGTGCATGCCGCCGCAGCAGCTGGAGCGGTGGCCGCGATCAGGCGATGGTCCACGGCCGAATTCAGAATTCATCGTGTCGCAATCCATCTCGACGGCAATGCGGATTGCTTCCTTCCAGTAGCGCACCGCCGCCTGCCGCTCGTCCTCGTGCGGGCTTGCCCAGCGATACATCGGCAGCAATGAGCCGAGCTTGACGCCATGATCCTGCAGCGCCTTCTTGAAATCGCGGATGCGCTCCTTGTGCGCCCGCGGCCGCACCCACCAGGGCAGGAAATCGTCGCGCGGCGACAGCTCGATATGGTCGTAGCCGAGTTCCGCCGCCTTGCGGCAAAGCTGATCCAGCGGCAGGTGGCGATGCATATGGGGGTCGAGTGCGATTTTCATGGTGCCCCTCCATCATCCCCTGGCCATGAGCGCGGCGGGATGACCTTCGCGGGATCGTTTCGAACTTCGGTGTCTCCTCCCGAATTGCCAACAGGATAGCCCTGCCCCACGGCACGGTTCCAACGCTTCCATGATCAAATTTGATCATTGACCGCACGAGCCGCCAATGCTGATCTCCTGCCAACCTGCGCAATAGGTCACTATCAGCGCAGGTTGGTATGAGATCGTCGATCCGGAGGTGACGGTGGCGAAGAGGACGTTGAAGGATGTGGCCAGCGAAGCCGGCGTCGGCACGGCCACCGTCGAACGCGTGCTGAACGGCCGCGGCGGCGTGCGGCCGGAAACGGTCGAGAAGGTCCTGCGCGCGGCCAGGAGACTCGGCTATGGCCGCACCCTGCCCGAACCCCATCGCGGCGTCATCCGCATCGAAGTCATTCTCGTTCGCCCGGAAACCAGCTTCTATTCGCGCATGAACGAGGCCTTCGAGCGCATCGCCGCCTCACTCGACCACAGCATCACAGTCCACCGCACCTTTGCCCGCGAAAACGACCCAGCGGACTTCGCCCGCATCGTCGCCAACCCCAAGCTGCGGCGCTCGGCGCTGATCGTCGTGGCGCCGGATCATCCCGACGTGGTGGAGAGTGTGAGGAAGGCCGCAAGCCGCGGCATTCCCGTCGTCCAGATCATGACCCGTCCCGCCCCGGAACTGCCCTATGTCGGCATCGACAACTATGCAGCCGGCCGCACCGCCGCCCATTACATGTCGCAGATGCTGTCGGCACGCGCCGGCGCCCTCGTCGCGCTTTGCCACAGCAGTGCCTACGAGAACCACAAGGAGCGCATTCGCGGCTTTTCCACCTATCTCGCCGAACGGGGCAACTCCGCTCACCGCTTCACCGAAGTGATGTTCGACCGTGATGACGAACACGATGCGATGGAGCTTCTGGGCAACGCTCTTGCCCGCGATCAGGAGATCATCGGCGTCTATAGCGCCGGCGGCGACAACAAGGGCGTCGCCAAGGTGTTGAGCGGCCGGGCAACGGACAGGATCTTCTGGGTCGGCCATGAACTGACAGACCAGACCCGGCGCTATCTGCGCCAGCGACTGATGGCGATCGTGCTAGACCAGGCGCCGGAGATCCAGGCCCGGCGCTCGATCGACCTCACCTTGAAAAGTCTCGGCCTCATGGATGTCGAGGTCAGCACCGAGCCCGTGCGCTTCCTGACCGTGACCTCGGAAAATCTTTGATGGAAGAACCGTAGGCGACCAGTATTCGCATCTAAAACAGCGTCATTTCGCATCCAAAGCGAGCTCTTGGCACGACTTTTTTTTCGAGCTCGGCCTACAGGTCGGAGGCCCCGTATCGTAAGGTTTCCAAACGATTTTTCATACCCGGGGACACGGGCCGACTGGCGGCACTGGCCGTTCTATCCACTCAAAAATGCGGTCGCCAACTTGCCTTGACGGTCGCCCTGGCTATATTAGCGAAGCCTGAACGCCACTCATTGTTCGAGTCGCACGATATTTTCGGGCCCCCTTCACCCGACAAAACTCCTTGTCGGTGGACGAACGAAGGAGACACTTCATGTCCTTTAAGAAAAATCTGAATAAGGCTACCGACGCCACCGTATCCCGCGTCAGCATCGGAGCCGCCGTAAAGCGTTCGCGTGAATCCCACGGCTACACTGTCGATGAAATGTCAGTCACCACAGGCCTGACGGAAACCGAAATTTCCAAGGTCGAACTCGGCGCAGATACCGATCCCGTCAAGCTTCAGCGCATCGCCGCTGCCTTGCAAGTACCGCCTACCACCTTCACTGCCATGCGATAGCGGCGGTGCCGGGCATCCTGCCCAAACCGGGCGCACTGCCCACCCCGATTGCGGACTGGACGTTTGATTCTCTTGCAGCAAGGCGGAAATGCCGCTGCTTCAAGCCGAGAATCTGAACTGAAATCTGGTCGTCACGGCCATTGGCTCAAAAGGGAAAGCCGGGGTTTCGCCCCGGCTTCCTTCGTTTTTGCGATGGCCACGCCACGGACACCGCTCACTGCCGCGACAGATACACCTTCATCTTCGCCGCCATATCCTCGACTGCCTCGCCCGTGACGTCGACCAGCGCCTTCTTCACCGTGCCGGTGAACGGATAGGGCGCCGTGTAGGCCGTATCCATGGTCGGCGATCCGGAATCCGCCCCGACGCAGACGCCCGCTGCCAGGCCGAGCGAGATCGGGATGGTTACCGGCAGGTCGCCGCTACCCACCTGCTTGCCGTCGACGAACAGCTTGATATTGGCCGGCACGCCCCGGCCCTTGGCGATATCGGCCTTGCCCGTCGGCGTGAACTCGAAGCTGAAGATGTGATCGCCTTCGGGAATGGCTGCGTCCGACCGCACCGTGAAGCGCTGGTCGGCGACGTAGTTGTAGCCGTACACCAGCTTGCCCTCCTGCACATAGAACGAGAACCCGCCATCGACGCCGCCCATGGAGAGCAGCACCCCCTCCGCACCGCCGTTCGGCACGTTTGCCTCGACGGAAATCGAATGGGCGACATTGACGAGATAGGGCGCAGCACTGCCCGGCACGACCTGCGTGCCGGGATAATAGATGTACTTCTTGCGGTTGGCGGCAATCTGCGGGCGCTCGTCGGCAAAGCGCGCCGTGCCGCGGCTGTCGATCGGCAGCACGTTGTATTTGCCCGCCTCCACATACCACATGCCGATCATCGCGATCAGCCGCTCGCGTTCGGTCTCGGCCAGGTTCTTCGTTTCCGAAAAATCCTCCTTGAGGTTGTAGAGTTCCCAGCCCTTAGCATCGAGTTCGGTCAGCTTGTCGTAGGAGATCGGCGCGCCGAACGTCAGGCCCGACTCGGTGAAGGAGGTTCCCGGCCACGGACACACCGCGCGCCAGCCATCGTGATAGAGCGAGCGATGGCCGAACATCTCGAAATACTGGGTGATGTGCAGCGACGGCGCATCGGCGTCGTCGAAGGAGGATTTCAGGCTGAAACCCTGGATCGGAGATTGCGTGACGCCGCGGATCTGTGCCGGCGGTTCGAGATCAAGCGCATCCAGCACCGTCGGTACCATGTCGATCCCGTGGCAGTACTGGCTGCGAATCTCGCCCCTCGCCTTGATGCCCTTGGGCCAGGCAATAATGAACGGATCCGACACCCCGCCGCGATAGGTCTCCCGCTTCCAGCGGCGGAAGGGCGTGTTGCCGGCATGGGTCCAGCCGAAAGCATAGTGGTTGAAATATTTCGGCCCGCCGAGATCGTCGATCGCGGCTAGGTTCTGCTGGAGATCGTCGGGCACGTTGTTGAAGAACTTGCCCTCGTTGACCGAACCGTTCGGCCCGCCTTCGGCACTCGCCCCATTGTCCGAGACGACCATGATCAGCGTGTTCTCATATTCGCCCATGTCCTTCAGGAAGGCGATCAGCTCGCCGATGTAATGGTCGGTGTGCTCGAGAAATCCGGCAAAGACCTCCATCATCCGGGCAAACAGCCGCCGCTCGTCCGCCGACAGTTTCTGCCAGTCCTGCACATCGGGATCATGCCGCGACAAAACGGTATTCTCGGGGATGATGCCGATCTCCTTCTGCTTGGCGAATACCTTCTCGCGATAGGCATCCCAGCCATCGTCGAACTGGCCCTTGTATTTGTCGGCCCATTCCTTCGGCACGTGATGCGGCGCGTGCATCGCGCCGGGTGCGAAATACATGAAAAACGGCTTGTTGGGCGCGACTTGCTTTGAGTCGGCGATCATCGACCTGGCCTTGGCGACCAGATCCGGCGTCAGGTGATAGCCCTCCTCCGGCGTCTTGTCGGGCTCCGTCTGGCTGTTGTCGCGCACCAGCTCCGGGTAGTACTGGTGGGTATCGCCGCCGAGGAAGCCGAAGTAGCGCTCGAACCCTCGCCCCAGCGGCCAGCGGTTGTAGGGTCCGGCGGCCGACGTCTGCTCGGCCGGCGTCAGGTGCCATTTGCCGAGCGCATAGGAGTTGTAGCCGTTCTCCTGCAGGATTTCCGACAGGAAACCGTTTTCGAAAGGGATCTGGCCGTTCGCCCCGGGGAACCCTTCCGAACCCTCGGTGATGCAGGCCATGCCGTTGGAGTGGTGGTTGCGCCCGGTCAGGAAGCACGAGCGCGAGGGCGAGCAGAGCGCCGTCGTGTGCATGTTGCTGTAGCGCAGACCGTCGGCGGCAAGGGCGTCCAGGTTGGGCGTGTGGATCGGGCTGCCGAAGCAGCCGAGCTGGCCGAAGCCCGTATCGTCGAGAACGATGAACAGCACGTTCGCGGCCCCCTCGCGCGCCCTTGTCGGCGCTGGCCATGCCGGCTGCGAAACATCGAATGTCCGCCCGATGACGCCGGTAAAGGCCTGCCCTGGCGGATACTCCTTCAGTTCGGCCTCCGCCGGGCGGGCACCGAGCCCGGCCGTCGCGGCAATCGCGGTGCTGCCGAGCAAAACGCCACGACGCGTCAGTTTGATATCGTCACTCATCTGCCTTCCTCCGTGGTCCGGTCATGCTTGATTGGAAGTCATGGAGAGTAGGAAAGACTGCGCGCCCCTCGTGGGGGTATCGATGCACCCTACAATTTAGCACGAGCTAAACTTGAGAGCTACAATCGGCTGCGTCATGACCACCGCAAGTGTTGGGCGATGGTCGATCGACAAAAAGAAAAGCCGGGGTTTTTGCCCCGGCTTCCTTCATTCAACTGTCAGATAAGGCTTAGTTCTTCGCCTTGTCGACCAGCTTGTTCTTGCCGATCCACGGCATCATGCCGCGCAGCTTGGCGCCGACTTCTTCGATCTGGTGGTTGTCGTTGACGCGGCGGATGCCCTTGAAGCGGGCTGCACCCGACTTGTATTCCTGCATCCATTCCGAGGTGAACTTGCCGGTCTGGATGTCGGTGAGGACGCGCTTCATTTCGGCCTTGGTTTCAGCCGTGATGATGCGCGGGCCGGTGACGTATTCGCCCCACTCTGCGGTGTTGGAGATCGAGTAGTTCATGTTGGCGATGCCGCCTTCATAGATCAGGTCGACGATCAGCTTCACTTCGTGCAGGCACTCGAAATAGGCCATTTCAGGCGCGTAGCCGCCTTCGACCAGGGTTTCGAAACCGGCGCGGATGAGCTCGACGAGACCGCCGCACAGAACCGCCTGTTCGCCGAAGAGGTCGGTTTCGCACTCTTCCTTGAAGTTGGTTTCGATGATGCCCGAACGGCCGCCGCCAACACCGCAGGCGTACGAGAGCGCGAGGTCAAGGGCGTTGCCCGAAGCGTCCTGGTGAACGGCAACGAGGCAGGGAACGCCGCCTCCCTTCTGGTATTCGCCGCGAACCGTATGGCCCGGGCCCTTCGGCGCGATCATGACGACGTCGAGCGTCGCCTTCGGCTCGATCAGGCCGAAGTGAACGTTGAGGCCGTGGGCAAATGCGATGGCAGCGCCGTCGCGGATGTTGCCGGCGATGTCGGCCTTGTAGATTTCTGCCTGCAGTTCGTCAGGCGTTGCCATCATGATCAGGTCGGCCCACTTGGCAGCTTCTGCGACCGAGAGAACGGAAAGGCCATCGGCCTCGACCTTGGCAGCGGTTGCCGAACCCGGCTTCAGCGCGACGCGGATTTCCTTGGCGCCGGAATCCTTCAGGTTCAGCGCGTGGGCGCGGCCCTGGCTGCCGTAGCCGACGATAGCGACCTTCTTGGACTTGATGAGGTTTATGTCAGCATCACGATCGTAATAGACGCGCATTTTGGTGGTCCTTCCCGTTAGTTGTCTGTTGTTTCCGCTACGCAACATCTGAACCGATCGATCCAGACATCACACAGCAATTCCGTGTTCCGCAGAAACTGCAGCGCTTGCCGGCGCACAGTCCTGCAATTCCAGTGCTGCAGCGGCCTTTGCGTCTCTTCGACAGCCGGCGCTGCTGGCAGAGATCTCCCCCGCCGTTAAACCTTCTTGCCATAAAGCGTGAGGAAGGCGCTGACCGCCTGCTCCGCCTTGCGGCCGAAACCTTTTTTCATCTCGCCGGCCTCTTCACCCAGCAGCATCTTCAGGTGCCAGTCGGAAACGACCAGCCCGTAAAGCGCGCCATAGGCCTCGTCGGCATCGTCAAAGGCCAGAAGCCCTGCCTTGCGGCCGGCCTCCAAGAGAGCGGCAGCCCGCCGCCCGATCTGCCGGCGCCCGCGCTCCTGCAGCATGTGGCCGAGCTTGGAGCCTTCACGGCTTGCCTGGCCGATCGCCAGACGGTTGAGAGCCAGCGACACGTCGCCGGAAAGAACCTCGAGCAGATCCTTGGCAAAGACCACCAAGTGCCGGCTCAGGCTTTCTGCATCGAGCGCGCTTGCCGCCACATCCTGCGTGCGAACCTTGCTCGCCTGGAAGCCGATCATCGCCGAAAGCAACCCGTCGCGATCGCCGAACCACTTATAGAGGCTTTCCTTCGAACAGTTGGCCGCGCGTGCGACACCGGCCGTCGTCAGCGCCTTCTCGCCGCCGTCGACCAGCAGACGCAACGCCTCTTCGAGAACGACGCCCTGACGCTCGGTCAGGCCGTTCCCGGCATTCGCCTCTCTTGTCGCAGCAACGCTTTGCACCTGGCCCCACCCAATTCAGTACCGTACGGTACGGTTCGCATTCTTCTAGTGAAGCGCGTCGAAAGCGTCAAGGCGATTTTGACGGATGGGCGAAAATTCGGCTGAGGCGGGATGTTCAAGGCGAATATTGCAGGCGGGCCGCGCTGAAGCCGACCGGCGGCAAATCATCGCGCAAGCGCTCCAAATCGACACGACGATGGAATGTCGATCGTAAAATGCCAGCAATCGTCATACTCCTTCACGAGCATAGGCCATGAGCAACCCACTCCTTTCGAGATCAAACCATGAAAGTCGATATTCTGTGCGAAGGACATGTCATCGGGCACTCTGACCTCGAGCCAGTCGATCCGCCGATGGGCGTCGCTGGAGGACACTTCGTGCCTGCTCCAGAGTATGTCCCCAGCATCCATGCGCTTGTCATCGACGGAGACGACAACGTTTCAGGAGAGTACGCCGAGCTTTCGGCACGCTCGGATGAATATGGCATGCTCGTCTGTGCGGGCGTCTACATCGAGGACTTCGAGGAAACAGTTCAGGAGATAAATGTGACGGTTCTGGGCATGGCTCACCCTGAATATGCATCTGTCTTCGCGTCTCATGCCCTTTTCAAGGCTTACTGGGGCGATGAGGCGTAGCCAAGTTCTTCAGCGATGTTCGCCGCAGGCAGGCATGACCGCCTTCAGCCGGCAAGCGCCAGTCCTCCCTGGCGCCCAACGTCCCTCTCGATCTCGCCAACAAGGCTGTCGAGCGCCGGATTTCTCGACTTGCGGGAGCGTCTGACGACATAGGCGAGCGATGGCGGCGGCGGCAGGCGGTCGGTCATGATCTGCATTTCGCCACGGATATGACGGTCGCTCAAAAGGGCCACGCCCATGCCCGCATTCACGGCCGACACGATGCCGGCGGCGCTCGAACACTCGAAGACGGTTTCGAGAACCGCATCGTCCTGGCCGATGTCGAGTGCCCATTGCCGATAGAAGCACTCGTCATGAAACGACAGGAACGGGATCGGCCCGCCCTCAGGGACCATCAGCTCGGGATGCTTGACCCAATGGAGCCCCTCCCTGAAGAGAACCACGTCGGTCGGACGCACCTCATGACCAAATACCTGCACGATCGCGGCATCGAGCTCGCCGCGCTCCAGCATGGCGCGAAGCACCAGGCTCATGCGCACCTTTGTGCGGACGGCCACATTCGGATGAAGCCGCTTGAAGCGGCCAAGGATGCGCGCAAGATCGGTGCAGGCCGTATCTTCGGTGAGCCCGAGCGCAAGTCTTCCAGCAAGCGGCGTCTTGGAGAGGCTCAGCAGCGCCTCGTCGTGCAGCCCGATGATGCGCCCCGCATAGTCCAGCAGGTCCTCGCCGGCGGCCGTAAACATCGGCGCGCCCGATTTCCGGACGAGCAGCTCGCAGTCGAGGCTGACTTCCAGTCTTTTGATCTTGTGGCTCACAGCCGACTGAGAGAGGCCCAGGGCGGCTGCCGCGCGAGTCACGCCGCCATGTTGGCGGATTGCGGCAAGCGCCCGTAAGGCATCGATCTCGAGGCGGCGACTGTTCAGTTCGTTCATGGCGATGTCCGTTTCCTTCTCTCGAGCGGGACCGTATCACAGACCACGCCGCCCATGACATTCATTTGCGCAACGTCATGCTTCCATCGAAATTTGTCATGTGCGCGGATGGGGCGATCCGCCTATCGGTAGAGCGTATTCCTCGCTGCAGAGACCTTGATGACCGACATCTCACTTCTTTCCGCCACCGCCAACCGCCACCCTTTGTTATGGCCGCTGCTCGCCACGCTCCTGATTATCGGATGGAGTTCGGGCTTTGTCGGCATCCGCTATGCCAATCAGGAGGCTGGTGTCATGCTGCTCCTCTTCTGGCGCACACTGCTTTCGGGCTTGATCCTTCTGCCGTTCGCCCTGTCCATCGGGCCGCGCCCGTCCATGCGTACGATAAAGGATCAGGCCCTGTTCGGCATCATGGCGGTGTTCCTCTATCTCGGTGGCTTCGCGCTGGCGATCGAACAGAAGGTGCCGACGGGCCTGGTCGCGCTCATCGCCGACCTGTTGCCATTGGCGATCGCCGCCCTTTCGCAGCCAGTGCTCGGCGAACGGCTGACCCGGCGGCAATGGCTCGGCACCGCGATCGCCGTCGTCGGCGTTTTGATCGTGTCCTTCGACAGCCTCAGTTTCGGCACGGCCCCGGTCTGGGCCTACGGGCTGACCGTCGGCTCGATGCTGATCTTCGCCGTCGCCTCGGTGCTGCACAGGCGACGCAAGACGCAAGCCATGCCCGTTCATCAGAGTCTATGCATCCATACACTGACGGGTTCGGTTCTTTTCGGCCTCTGCGCGTTGACGCAAGGCAGCCTTTCGCCGCCGCTAACCCGTGATTTCGCGGTCGGGATGATCTGGCTCGTCTTTATCGCAACGTTCCTCGCCTATGCCGTCTACTACACCAGTCTGCGACTGTTCCCCGTGGCCAAGGTGAGTGCCGCGATCTATCTCAGCCCGCCCGTGACAATGCTGTGGGCCTGGATGCTGTTTTCAGAACCGCTGACTGGCGCGATGTTCGCGGGCCTCGCGGTGACGCTGGTGGGCGTGTGGATGACATCGCGGGGCTGAGGGCTTGCAGGCAGGTCATGGCGATCCGGTAGCGAGGCATATTGATGCCCCTCCGCCGCCAAAACATTACAATAATATAATGATCTCAATGCTTCCCGGCCCGGCTGTTTGTGCCTATTTGCTGCTAGGATGAATCGCGCCCGTGATGACGGCGCTGACAAAAGCCGGGTACGGGAATGAACAAGACAGGCAAATCGGCACGCACGGAAACGACCCCACGCGAGGACGTGACGCCCAACGTCACCTTCATTCCCGGCGTAGCCCCTATCAGGCGCAAGCGCCGCTCGCGCACCTGGCTGTGGATCCCCGTCATCGTCGCGGTCGTCGGTGCCGGCTATTACGGCTGGACGCGTTCTGCGACGAACCCGACCTCCGCCGCCATGGTCACAGAGGTCGTCGCGCGTGGCGATATCGAAAACAGCGTGACGGCCGTCGGTACGCTCGATGCGATCAAGTCGGTCGATGCCGGCGCCCAGGTCTCCGGCCAGCTGAAGGCCCTGCATGTCGATATCGGCGACAAGGTAAAACAGAACCAGTTGGTTGCCGAAATCGACCCCGCCACCATCGAAAACCGGATCGAGATCGACCAGGCCGAGCTTGCCAATCTGCAGGCGCAGCTGATCTCGAAGAAGGCTCAGCTCGTCTTGAAGCAGGCCAATATCGACCGCCAACGCAACCTGGTGGTTGCTAAAAGCATTGCCCAGTCGACCCTCGACCAGGCGGTCGCCGACCTTGCCGCGGCCGAAGCCGACGTCAACGCCATCGAAGCGCAGATCCGCAAGCAGCAGGCGACGCTTGCCGGCGACAAGGTCGATCTCGGCTACACCAAGATCTTTGCCCCCATGGGCGGCACCATCGTCGCCAACCCGGCCAAGGAAGGCCAGACGCTCAACGCCAACCAGACGACGCCGACCATCGTCACCATCGCCGATCTCTCGACGATGACCGTCAAGGCCCAGGTGTCGGAGGCCGATGTCGGCAAGCTCGAGGTCGGCATGGACGCCTATTTCACCCTGCTCGGCCAGCCTGGAAAGCGCTTCGAAGGCAAGCTGCGCCAGATCCAGCCGATGCCGGACACGGCAAACAACGTCGTGCTCTATTACGCCCTCTTCGACGTAACCAATCCTGAAGGCGAGCTGATGATGTCGATGAGCGCCCAGGTGTTCTTCGTCCAGTCCGCGGCCAAGGACGTGCTGGTGGTGCCGAGTGCGGCATTGCGCATGACTGGCGAAAAGGGTGCGGGCCAAGCAGGCGGAAAACGCGGCGGCAACGCAGGCGCTGCCGGCGGCAAGGCCGAGGTGACTGTCGTCACCGCCTCCGGCGCGCTTGAAACCCGTGCCGTCGAGGTCGGCATCCGCAACCGCGTCAAGGCCGAAATCAAGAGCGGCTTGAACGAAGGCGACACCGTCGTCGTCGCCACCGGCTCCGACACCCCGGCTGCAGGCAACCGCGGCAGCCAGCGCGGCATGCGCATGCCACCGATGTTCTAAAGGCCAATTCAAGAGTTCGCCATGACCCCGCTCATATCGCTCCGGCACGTCAGCAAGACCTATTTCAACGGCGATCTCGCCGTCGAGGTGCTGCACGGCGTCTCGCTCGACATCGAGGCCGGCGAATTTGTCGCGATCATCGGCCAGTCCGGTTCGGGCAAGTCGACGCTGATGAACATCTTGGGCTGTCTCGACCAGCCGACGGAGGGCGACTACCTCATCGACGGCGAACGGGTGTCGGGCTTCGACACCGACGAACTGGCGGCGCTCCGGCGCCGCACCTTCGGCTTCGTCTTCCAGAGCTACAATCTCATTCCAACCGCAAGCGCGCAGGAAAACGTCGAGGTGCCGGCCGTCTATGCCGGCATGTCGGCGCGGGACCGCCACGACCGCGCGGAAGCGCTGCTGCATCAGCTGAAGCTAGGCGAGCGGCTCGACCATCGCCCGAACCAGCTGTCCGGCGGCCAGCAGCAGCGCGTGTCGATTGCGCGTGCGTTGATGAACGGCGGCCGCGTGGTGCTGGCCGACGAGCCGACCGGCGCGCTCGACAGCCAGAGCGGCTCCGACGTCATGGCACTTCTGCGCGACATGAACGACAAGGGCCACACAATTATCGTCATCACCCACTCGCGCGAGGTCGCCGAACAGGCCGACCGGCTGATCGAGATCCATGACGGCCGCATCGTCGCCGACCGCACCAAGAAGAGCCGCGCCAACCCGGAAGCCGCCCAGGCGCTCAGCCAGACGGTAAGCGAAGGTTCCGCCGCAATCGCCGACGTCACCGAAGCCGTCAAGATGGCGTTTCGGGCGCTGCGCGCCAATCTCTTCCGCACCGTCCTCACTTTGCTCGGCATCGTCATCGGCGTCGGCTCTGTCGTCGCCATGCTGGCGATCGGCACCGGCGCGCAGGATTCCGTGCTCAACCGCATTTCCTCCATGGGCTCCGACCTTTTGGTGGTCCGGCCAAGCATGGCGAACTTCCGCGGCAGCGCGGGGGGAAGCAACGTCACCCTTGTGCCGGCCGACGCCGACGCCATCCTCGAAGTGCCGAACGTCGCCTTCGCCGTGCCCGAGTTGACCAGCAACGTCACGGTCCGGCGCGGCAATGTCGACTACCAGACCAGCGCAAACGGCACCGTGCCGCAGTTCACCACCGCCAAATCCTGGAAGATGCAGCAGGGCGAGTTTCTCACCCAGGACGACATGGACACCTATGCACCGGTAGCAGTGCTTGGCCAGACGGTGGTCAAGACGCTGTTTCCCGATGGCGACAGCCCGCTCGGCCAATATGTGCTGGTCAACAAGATCCCCTTCCAGGTCATCGGCGTGATGGCCGAGATGGGCGCCACCTCCTTCGGCAACGACCAGGACGACGTGGTGCTCGTGCCGCTGACGACAGGCAGCATGCGCCTCTTCGGCCAGCGCAACGTGCGCACCATCACCGTGCAGGTGAAGGACGCCGCCGCCATCGACATCACGCAGCAGACCATCCAGGCCCTGCTCGACCAGCGCCACAAACGTCAGGACACCCAGATCACCAACATGTCGTCGGTGCGCGAGGCCTTCACCGAAACCTCCAACACGATGAAGCTGTTCCTCGGCTCGGTCGCAGCCATCTCGCTCTTGGTCGGCGGCATCGGCGTGATGAACATCATGCTCGTCTCGGTCAGCGAGCGCACCCGCGAGATCGGCGTGCGCATGGCAACCGGCGCGCGCCAGCGCGATATCCTGCTGCAGTTCATCATCGAGGCACTGGTCGTCTCGGCGATCGGCGGCACGCTCGGCGTCGTCCTCGGGCTTGGTGTCGGCGCACTCGCCGGCCAGTTCGGCATGCCCGTCGCCTTCACGCTCGGCCCCGTGGCGCTTGCCTTCGCCTGCGCCTTCCTGACGGGCCTCGTCTTCGGCTTCCTGCCCGCCCGCAACGCCTCGCGCCTGCAGCCGGCGGTGGCGCTGAGTGCCGATTGAGGCACTTGCGCGCACCAGCCAATGGACAAGACGCACCGCACCACCGACGATGGCATTTTGCAGCCTGTGGGTGTGATTCGCGATGTGGAAGATTTTTGCAGTTCTCTATAGCCTGGCCTTCGCCTTCGGCCTGGTCTTCGTCGGCTATCTGGTCGCGATCGACGCTTTGGTCGGCCTGACGTCCCTCGGCTGGATCGTGATTTCCGCGAGCATGGTCATGGCGCTCGGCACGACAATTGGCCTCGTTGCCTACGCCTTCAATCTGAACGTCCCTCCACTCGCACTCTGGCGGCCGTTCAGCTGGCTTGCCGTGGTTTGGGCGCTCTTTGCGTCCTACACCAGCTTCACGAAGTTCCTGTCCATGGCCGCGGGTTCGTCCGGCAACGATCTCATTACCAATGTTCTCTGGCTGTCCCTTGCCCTTGCCATCAATTACTTCAGCTGGCTCGGCGTCTGGCGCTATGGCCGCCGTGTGTCGATCATCGCGAATTAAGGCCTGGCACCGTTTCGCCCGTCTCCGCAGGGAAAAATGCTCAACCTCATTCTCTACAGCGATCAGATCTTCCCCGACTGTTCGGCAATCGACCGCAGGCTTGTCGAATTGCTGAAGGCGCGAGGAACCGGAAATCGCATTGCCTATGTGGCGTCCGGCCCGGAGCCGGATCGCAATTTCTTCCTGGACGCGCAGTCTTACTACGGCAGGTACGATCTCGATCTCGCGCTGTTCTTCGATCTCGACGAACCACATTCTGCCGAAGACATCGCCGCACTCTTCGCCTGCGACGCCATTCACCTTGCGGGTGGACATACCGGCAGCTTTCTCGAACGGCTGAGACGAAGCGGCATGGTCCAGCCGATGCGGGATTGGGCGCTGTCCGGCAGCATCCTGATCGGCGTCAGCGCCGGCGCCATTCTCATGGGCATGACGATCGCAACAGACGCTCTCTTCATCGGCCGCAAACCGGAAGAGATAATGCACGGCGATGCGCTCGATCTCGTGCCGTTCGAGTTCTTCCCTCATCTGAATGACGAGGCCACGTATCTGCCCGACCTGCTGCACTACAGCACCGGCACGTCAACTCCGATCGTTGCCTGCAACGATGGCGACGGTGTTGTCGTGGCAAATGGAAAGGTTGAGTGCGTGGGAAACCCGCTGTGGATCTGCGGGGGCACCGTGCGCACGCCAGACGACATCGAGCTGGCCGACCTGTCGATATCGCAGCCATGAGGTTGCGGCGCTTGCGCCGGGGGGGCATGCGGCCGCAACGCGCTCTGCGAGACAATATCCGCGCAGAGGCTTGAAGGCGGCTGCATCAAGAACGATGTAAACACCAAAGTGTTAGAATTTTCAGACGCGAACCTACAAATGCCGCACCTCTGACGGCGTCGAGCCCCAATCGTCGTTCAGCCCGTCGAAATAGGTGACGGGTGCCGCGACCAGTTCGTCGATATCGACGCCATCGAGGCACGCCACGTTGATGTTGTAGTAGATGTGACCCGTCATGTTCGGCGTGTCGATGCGCTCGAACGGGCGCACGCCGCAATGGTGGCAAAAGAAGTGGTGGGCGACCGAGTTGTGCCCTTGATAATCCGTCAGCGCATCCTTGCCGGCAACAAGGCGAAAGGCCTCCGGCCTCACCTCCACCGACCAGAGCCGCATCTTGGTGCAGAGCGTGCAGTTGCACTTGCCCGTGCCGGCGCTGATGTCGATATCTGCCTCGATGCGAACCGCGCCGCAGTGGCAACTGCCAGTATAGGTCTTCAGCACTTCGTCCCTCCCGTCGCCCGAAACGAACCAGAGTTTAAGGTCCTGCAGCGTGTGTGCGTCCTGTCTGACGCGACGCCGCCAAGCCACGCAACTATGCCACCGGCCGCAGCGCTTGAATATCGCGGAACTGTGCAGCAAATGCCACCAGGCCGGCACTATGCAGCAAATGCCACCAGGCCGGCACTATACGGCTTGGTCCGTGACAGCGATGTCATGAGCAGGATGGCGCCAACGGTTGTTCGGCCAGGCTCGTGCGAACGCTGGCGCGATGCTACATTGCCGCGCCTTGGAAAATCCTCTCACGATCCGAGGCCACCGCGCGCAATGGAGGTTTCTCGTGGTCAATACTGCACCGGCACCAGCTTCATCGCGCATCCCGACCTTCGACGATGTTCGAACCGCTCGGGCACGCATTTCTGGCGCGGCGCACCGCACGCCTGTCTTGACATCGCGAACGGCAGACGCCGGAACCGAAGCGACCATTTTCTTCAAGGCGGAGAACCTGCAGCGTGCAGGCGCTTTCAAATTCCGGGGCGCTTACAACGCCATCGCGGCGCTGGACGCACACTCCCGGCAAAATGGCGTCGTCGCCTTTTCCTCGGGCAATCACGCCCAGGCACTCGCCTATGCCGCCAGGCTCCAGGGTGTTTCGGCAACAGTGGTCATGCCGCGCGACGCGCCGGAGATAAAGGTGGCGGCGACCAGGGGCTATGGAGCGGAGATCGTCTTTTATGATCGATACACGGAGGATCGGACGGAAATCAGCCTGCGGCTTGCCGCCGAACGGGGCGCCGTGCTCATACCTCCCTATGACCATCCGGATGTCATCGCGGGACAGGGTACCGCAGCGCTGGAACTGATCGAGGACGTCGGCGAGATCGATCTGCTCGTCGTTCCGCTGGGCGGCGGCGGTCTTCTGGCCGGCAGCGCGCTCAGCGCCCGGGCGCTTTCGCCCACTTGCACCATTGTCGGTGTCGAGCCCGAGACAGGCAATGACGGCCAGCAATCCTTGCGAAAGGGCGAAGTGGTCAAGATCCCGGTGCCGAAGTCCATCGCCGATGGCGCGCTCGTCACTCATGTCGGCGACCACAACTTCGCCATCCTGAAAAACGCGGTCGATGACATCGTAACGGTCACCGATGCGCAACTGGTCGAGACGATGCGGTTCTTTGCCGAGCGCATGAAGATGATCGTGGAGCCGACCGGTTGCCTGGCGGCGGCGGCCGTCCTGCATGGCGCCATCGCCTGCGGCGGAAAGCGGGTGGGTATTCTGCTCAGCGGCGGAAATATCGATCTCAAAACCTTCAGCGCCCTATTGGGGGGACGCTGACGCGGCGTGTCGGCTTATCCTTTGCTTGCGGCAATCCCAATATGTCGGCGATCGGGGGAATGAGGATCGTCGCCATGGTCGAGGGACAAACGTTCTATTATGTCCTGATTTGGATACTGGCCTTTGCCGTCTGGTTCCTCTTCTTCCGATGACGGTGAAGGATAATCGGCCCTGGCGCTCAGGTGGTTGAGCCGCCTTCTTGGCCACGCCGAGCGTTCCGGAGTGCGCCGCAAGCACGAGATCGGGGCAGAGGCTATGTTTCGCTCCGGCTTTCTGTGCCGCCTGGCGTTCAATTCCTCGATCCCCGCCCCGTTCAACTGCACCCCATCGGAAATCGGGTGGGCGCTGCTTCTGGCCGTCGATACTCAGGGGCCCTCAACCAAGAGGAGCAAGTCCATGTCCATGTTGCAGAACAAGATCGTTATCGTCACCGGCGCGTCGTCGGGTATCGGCCGCGCGGTCGCTGAACTTTTCGCCGCCGAAGGCGCGAAGCTGGTCCTGAATGCCCGCACCGAAGCGCCGCTCGCAGCCGTGGTCGAGGCGATCCATGCCGACGGCGGCGAGGCGATCGCCGTCAGCGGCGACGTTGCCGATGAAGCCACCCATGTCCGGCTGGTCGACGCCGCTGTCACCCGGTTCGGCGGTCTCGACGTCGCCATCAACAATGCCGGCGCGGTCGGCGCGATGCGGCCGCTCGCCGAGATCACCGGGTCCGAATGGCGCGAAACGCTTGAAATCAATCTGACCTCCGCTTTCCTCGGCGCCCGCCACCAGATCCCGGCGATGCTGAAGCGCGGCGGCGGATCGCTAGTCTTCACCTCGACCTTCGTCGGCACCAGCGCCGGCATCCCCGGCATGGCCGCCTACGGCGCTTCCAAGGCGGGGCTGATGGGGTTGGTCAAGGGCATCACCGCCGATTATGGCGCAAGCGGCATTCGCGCCAACGCCCTGCTGCCCGGCGGTGTCGACACGCCGACCGGTGGCAGCAAGGAGCAAAAGGAATGGGCCGCAGGCCTGCACGCCATGAAGCGCATCGCCCAGCCGGAAGAAATCGCCCGCGCGGCGTTGTTCCTGGCAAGCCCGATGGCAAGCTTCGTCGCCGGCTCCGCGCTCTATGCCGATGGAGGGAACGCCGCGGTCAAGTAGCGTCGTCCTTATGCGTCGGGGCAGATCGCCCCGGCGCCCCGTGCGCGCCTTCCTTGGGTTGGGATCACGCTCAGCAAGGCGGCCTGGCCGTCACTCATCAGAGCGGTATCTCCGTCGTGTCCTTGCCGGTACGAATGACGAATGTCGTGTAGTAGCGGGCGACGTTGCTCTCCTCGCGAAAAAGCCGTTCCGTCAGGGCATCGAGCTCTTCCATGTCCTTCAGCCGCAGCATCAGCAGTGCGTCGGTCGCGCCGCTGACGCTGTAAGCCTGGGTGACGGCCGGTTCCTTGGCGGCCATGTCGAGGAACCGGCGCACATATTGTTCGCCGTGGCGCTCGAGCTCGACGGTGATGATCGCCTTCACCGACCTGCCGGCCTTGGCCGGATTGAGGACCGCGACGACGCGTTCGATGACACCCGCCGCGTTCAACCGCCTGATGCGACGCAGGCAGCTCGATGGTGACAGCCCGACTTCAGCCGCAAGATCGGCATTGGTTCGCGACGCGTCCTGCTGCAGCAACGTGAGCAGCCTTTTGTCAATCCGGTCCATTTCACTTCCCTTCGTGGTGGCATGCAATTTTATTGCACAAATTCGCATATTTTGACCACAACTGCGAACGACCTCGCGTTAGTCCTTGGAGGACAACCAGGGAGACACCGCCATGACCTTTCACATCATCCTTTATCGAAAGACGCTGGATACGCTTGAAGTCTATTGGGACCTCGTGCGCATCATCGTGCCCGTCACCGTCGCCACGCATATCCTGCAGGAGCTTGGCGTGATCCGCGCCGTCGCACCGGCCTTCGAGCCGCTGATGACCCTGGTCGGCCTGCCGCCCGAGCTTGCCTTTGCCTGGCTGACGGGGCTTTTGGTCGGGATCTGGGGCGCCGTGGTGGTCGTGTTCACCCTCGTGCCGGTGTCGGAGCTGACGACCGCCGATATGACCGTGCTTTCGGCGCTGCTGCTGGTGGCGCATGCCATTCCGATCGAGCAGCGGATCATCCAGAAGGCCGGCCCGAGCTTCATGGTGACGGCAGCGCTTCGCGTTGGCGGCGGACTGATCTTCGCGGCATTGCTCAATCAGATCTTCGCCGCCACCGGCTGGCTCTCCACCCCGCTGCAGCCGACATGGATACCGGCAAACCAGAATGCCGACTGGATCGGTTTCGTCGTGAGCACGCTGAAGACGCTCGGCACCATGCTCGTCGTGCTGCTGGCGCTCAGCTGGCTGATCGAGATCCTCAAGATGGTCGGCATCCTCGGCTGGCTCAACCGGGGCATGGCGCCGCTGTTTCGGCTGGCCGGCATCCAGCAGCAGACGGTGCCCTTCGCCGCCGTCGGCGTGCTCCTCGGCATTTCCTATGGTGGCGCGCTTTTGATCCGCGAGGCACGCACGGCGAGCGTCGCGCCGCGACAGGTCTTCCTCGCCTGCGTCTTCATGGGGTTTACCCACAGCCTGATAGAGGACACTTTGCTCGTTGTCGCACTCGGCGCCGATTTTGCCAGCGTGTTCTTCGGCCGGCTGATCTTTGCGATCGTCGCGACGGCCCTGATCGCCAAAGCCATCGGATCGGCACCCGACAGGGTGTTCTTCACACGGTGCTTCCGAAAGGAGCGTGTGACGCTGGCACCATCGGAAGCTTGACACTTGGCTCTTGGCTCACGGCTCGGCGGCGCGGTTCGCGCCGCCATGAAGCCTCATCTCATCCGACGAACCGGCGGAGCTGTGCAGACGCATCGTAACTGTTACATCCTTGCCTAATTTTAGCATTCTGTAATTCTCTCCGTTTCAGCGGAGGAGAAGCGATAATGTTAAGACTTGGAACGCTGTTTCTTGCTACCTTGAGTTTGACGGCAACTCCGAATTTCAACGCCAATGCGCAGGAAACCACTGGCGAACCTGGCTCGCCCAGCGCAACAACGACGATCGACGGCCGATACTTGCCGAACCCGCCAGCGGCCTTCGGTGGAGAAATCGGTCTCGACGCGAAAACCTCGAAACCCTATTGGCCAGCACAGATCGTGCCCCCGAAAGGCGCTCCAAACATCCTGCTGATCATGACCGACGACGCCGGCTACGGTGTTGCAGGCACCTTCGGAGGCGTCATACCGACGCCAGCGTTGGACCGTGTTGCAAACGCCGGCTTGCGCTTTACGCAGTTCCATTCCACTGCGCTCTGTTCCCCATCGCGCGCAGCACTTATCACCGGCCGCAATCATCACTCGGCGGGCTTCGGCGTCATCTCCGAGCAGGCGACCGGTTATCCCGGATATGACTCGATCATCGGCATAGAGAACGCTACGATCGGCACGATCCTGAAGCAGAACGGCTACGCCACGTCCTGGTTCGGAAAGAACCACAACACACCCGCTTTTCAATACAGCACCGCTGGTCCGTTCGATCAATGGCCGACGGGTATGGGCTTCGATTACTTCTATGGCTTCATGGGCGGCGATACCAATCAGTGGGAGCCGTACCTGTTCCAGAACACGACCCAGATTTTCCCGTGGACCGGTAAGCCCGGCTACAATCTCGTAACGGACACGGCCGACAACGCCATTGATCACATAAAGCAGCTAAATGCGGCGGCACCCGACAAGCCGTTCTTCGTCTACTACGTGCCCGGTGCCACGCATGCGCCCCACCATCCAACCAAGGAGTGGATCGACAAGTTCAAGGGCAAGTTTGACATGGGCTGGAATGAGTTGCGCGAGCAGATCTTCGCCAACCAGAAAAAGCTCGGCGTCATTCCCGCCAATACCCAGCTGACCGAATGGCCGGACAGCCTGCCGAAATGGGACGCCCTGGACGCCGAAAGCAAGAAGCTGTTTGCCCACCAGGCTGAGGTGTTTGCTGCCTACGTGGCCTATTCGGACCACGAGATCGGGCGGGTGATCCAGGCGGTCGATGACCTGGGAAAACTCGACAATACCCTCGTCATCTACATCGAGGGTGACAACGGCACCAGCGCCGAAGGAAGCGTGCTCGGAACGCCAAACGAGCTTATCACGATCGAAGGCATGCAGATGCCGGTTGCGGCTCAGATGAAGTTCTTTGATAGCTGGGGCTCGAACCAGACCTATCCGCACATGTCCGTTGCGTGGTCATGGGCCTTCGACACGCCGTTCAAGTGGACAAAGCAGGTTGCTTCGCACTTCGGCGGCACGCGTCAGGGCATGGCGATGTCATGGCCGGCACGGATCAAGCAGGCCGGTGGCGTTCGGACCCAGTTCCACCACATGATCGATATCGTTCCGACCATCCTTGATGCGACGGGCATTCCTGCGCCAGTGATGGTCGATGGCGTTGCGCAAAAGCCGATCGAAGGCGTCAGCATGGCCTATAGCTGGGACAACGCCCAGGCTCCATCCGCCCGCAAAACGCAATACTTTGAAATGTTCGGCAATCGCGGCATCTACAGCGATGGCTGGTATGCCTGCACGACACCTCCGGCAGCGCCGTGGTTGATGGGGACGACAGCGATGCCGGACGTCATCGATGGCTATAAATGGGAGCTGTACAACCTCACGGAGGACTATTCGCAGAACAACGACCTTGCAGCAAAAATGCCGGAAAAGTTGCATCAGATGCAGGAATTGTTTCTGATGGAAGCGGCAAAATACGACGTCTTCCCATTGGACAACTCGATCCTGGAGCGACTGACGACGCCACGCCCCAGCGCTACGGCCGGACGGAACGAGTTCAGCTACGGCGGCGTGATGTCAGGTATCCCGACGAGCAATGCGCCGAACGTCATCAACAAGTCCTATACGATCACCGCCGAGATAACCGTTCCTGAAAACGGCGGCGAAGGTATGCTCGTCACCACAGGCGGGCGTTTCGGTGGGTACGGGTTCTATCTGCTCAAGGGCAAACCCGTGTTTCTGTATAATTTCGTCAATATGGAGCGCTTCCGTTGGCAAGGTCAGGAGACCCTTTCTGCCGGCAAGCACACACTGGTCTTCGATTTCAAATCTGACGGACCCGGCATGGGCAAGGGCGGAACTGGCGTTCTGAAGGTGGACGGCAAGGACGTTGCGAACGCGAAAATACCGCACACGATCCCCGCACTCATGCCTTGGGACGAGACCTTCGACGTAGGCGTAGATACGCGGACAGGCGTCGAAGAAACGGACTATCAGGTCCCCTTCGCCTTCAACGGTGAAATCGCAAAGCTGACCGTCAATCTGCAGCCGTAACTCCAACTGCTGCATGTTTCCTTGAACGTATTCGCTTCAAGGAAACATGCAGCAGTTCAAAGTGCTACAGCGACCTTTGCGCGTCTGATGAGACGCGCGGCGCTGTTGGGGGCTCCGGGAGATTGAACCCGGAGTCCAACATATGATGGTCCTACGGGGCCTGCGAAGGAGCAGAAAATCATCCCGCCCGCCCAAGGCGGCAACACCTTCGATGTCCGAGCCACCATCAAGGCTATGTATTCCTCGCGCCATTCCGGCCGAAGCGTGCAGCGATTCCTCGTCAGGCATTACGTAGAAACAGACAGATAGAGGGTTTCGACGGTTCCGTTTGCAGGGGAAGCGCTCCAGAAACGCGGTAGCTGACGGATCACTCCGCGCTGGCTTCCGCAGGCGCGCTTGCAGGCGTCCCCATCCGCCCGAACATGGCGCGATAGGCGGCAGGCGTCGTCGAAAGCTGCTGGCGAAAATGGTGGCGCAGCGTCTGGGTCGAGCCGAAACCGGAGACTTCGGCCACCTGCTCCATGCCGAGCGTGCTTTCCTCCAGCAGTTGCCGGGCTCGCGCCAGCCGTTCGCCGAGCAGCCAGCGTGCCGGCGTGGTGCCGGTTGCCGCCTCGAAGCGGCGAAGGAAGGTGCGCTCGCTCATGCCGACGGAACTGGCGAGCGCGGCGATCGAAAAATCCTCGCCGAGCTGCGCGCGCATCCGGTCGATCAACGGCCCGAGGCGAGCGCTCTCGTGCACCTCCGGCACCGCCCTTTCGATATATTGCGCCTGCCCGCCATCGCGGTGCGGCGGCACGACGAGACGGCGAGCCACCCGGTTTGCCGCCTCGCTGCCGAAATCGCGGCGAATGAGATGCAGGCAGAGATCGATGCCGGCAGCACTGCCGGCCGACGTCAGCACCGTGCCGCTGTCGACATAGAGCACATCGGGCACCACCTCGACGTCGGGATAGGCCGCCTTCAGCTTGTCCGTATAGCGCCAATGGGTCGTTGCCCTGAGGCCGGAGAGCAGGCCGGCGGCCGCCAGCACGAAGACGCCCGAGCAGATGGAAAGCACCCGCGCGCCGCCGGCATGCGCGGCGCGCAGCGCCCGGCACAGGGCTTCGGGCACCGGCGTATCGGCGCCGCGCCAGCCGGGCACGATGATGGTGCCCGCCTGCCCCAGGAGATCGAGCCCGCCATCGGCCATCATCCGGATGCCGCCGGTCGCCCTCAGTTCCCCCGGCTCGATCGCGGCGACCGCGAAGCGATACCAGCCCTCGCCCATCTCCGGCCGCGGCAGGCCGAACATTTCGACGGCCACGCCGAACTCGAAGGTGCAGAGACCATCATAGGCAAGAGCGACCACAAGCGGGTTAGCGGGTGTTTGCGATGAGACAGATGGTTTTGGCATGATGTTGAGCATATATGGCAAACCCGCCATCTGCCAGCCCCTCTCCGACGTTGCTACAACCATCCTCGTCAACCGCTGAAGCCAAGAGCCACAGGAGAGCCAGATGAGCTACGTCACCGAAACCCCAGCCGCAGCGCCCCAGATCGCCATTGCCCATTTTGCCGGACGGCTGAGCGTCGAGACCGATTGCGCCGATGTCGCCCATGCCCTGAAGAGCGGCGAGCAGGATTTCGTGCTGCTCCACGCCGTCGGCACCGAGGCTGCATACGCCCGCCGCCATGTGCCGGGCGCGATCCATCTCCCCCACCGGGAGATCACCGCAGAGCGCATGGCGGAATGGCCTGATGACACCCTGTTCGTCGCCTATTGTGCCGGGCCGCATTGCAACGGCGCCGACCAGGCGGCGCTGAAGATCGCCCGGCTCGGACGGCCGGTAAAGATCATGATCGGCGGCATCACCGGCTGGGAAGACGAGGGCTTCGCCTTCGCTTCGGGTGCAGCCCCCGGCGAGCCGAAGCGCCTGCTGGCTGCTTGAGGGTAGCGGCGAGACGGATGGCCGCCAAACGGCGGCCTTGGCGGAGCAGCACAAACACGCCAAGCTGGCGGCAGGATCGACGCGGTTGCTGAGCCGTGCAAAGGAACCCGATGACGAACACTCTTTCCATCCGCCCGTTCACGCAAGGCGACGTGCCCGCCGTACTGGCGCTGATGCGCGGCCTGGCCGTCTTCGAAGGTTACATCGACAAGTTCGCCGTGACGGAAAAGGACCTCATCGACCACGGCCTTGGGGAAACCCCGCGCTTCGGCGTCCTCGTCGCCGACCTCGAAGGTCGCGTCGTCGGCATCGCCGTGCACTATGTCGTTCCCTGGACCTACGACCTGAAACCGACCGTCATTTTGAAGGAATTGTTCGTCGAGGAAGGTGCCCGCTCCTCGGGCGCGGGGGCGGCCCTCGTCGCCGCCCTGAAACGCCACGCCACCGCCATCGGCGCGCCCCGCGTCAACTGGACCGTGCTTGCCGGCAACGAGCCGGCAAAGCGCTTCTACCGCCGCCAGGGCGGCGCCCCCGATGACGTCTGGGAGCCGTGGACGTTGGCCGTGCCAGCGAGCGACGAGAACTGAAGCCGATAGGCCTGCAGCCTACCGCGGTGCGAACCGGAACATGCGCAACCGGCCGCGTTCGGCACGATGGAACGACAGTGCCGCGCCCGGCTCCAACGCATTAATCCGGCCGCACAACATCTTGAATCGATTCCGATTTGAGGCATTGTGCGGTGGCAGCTGCGCCGCCCCTGGATTAGCCGACTGAGACGACGGTCCGTCGACGGCCAGGCCAGGCAACGTCAACGCGGCCGAAAGAAACGCCGGGAACCGGAGGATCGAGCCCCAATGAATGCATCCGAGCATATCGACCAGTTGATCGCCGACACCGACGACTGGCGCGGCAAGACACTCGCCAGTCTGCGCAGGCTCATCCTTGGGGCCGACAAGGAGATCATCGAGGAATGGAAGTGGATGGGAAGCCCCGTGTGGTCGCGTGACGGCATCATCGCCGTCGGCAATGCCCACAAGGACAAGGTGAAGCTGACCTTTTCCCACGGCGCCAGCCTGCCGGACCCTGAAAATCTGTTCAACAACGGCTTGAACGGCAAGGTCTGGCGGGCGATCGATCTGTTCGAGGGCGATGAGATCGACGAGCCTGCGTTCCAGAACCTCATCCGCGCCGCGATCGATTACAATCAAGCCAAGGCGAAGAAGAAGAAGGCCCCTGTTAGCAGTCGGGCAAAGGCGACCCAAAGCAAGGACGACTGAGGCGCATGGCGGCTGACGATGCCACTCGGCCCCCCGGCGTGCCACCCCGTCTCTCGACGGCGCGTGTGATTGCTTCGGGCAAGTGAGCCCACCTCCCCGACCTGGGAAGCGCCGTCAGTGCCCGCCCAGCACCAGCGTCTGTACCGGCAGCATCACCGCCTGCATGCGCAGGATCATCGCGTGCACAAGGCCGACCGTATCGACCACGTGCAGATAGACCCAGCGCAGCGAGCTGATATCGGGCGATTCCAACTCGTCATGGCTGTTGGTATAGGCGTTGGCAATGCAGCTGCTGCCGGGCGGAATGCCCGCGAGGCCATCGGCATAGAGTGGCTCCAGGAAGACGGTGAGCGTTCCGGGTCTCGCCAGTTGCGTCACGTCGACCAGCTGGTCGCTGGCTCTCAGCTGCCCGCCGGCGATCACGTCCTGCACCTGCGTCACCACCATCGGAATGATGGTGAAGGGCTTGCCGACGCAGGTGGCCTCGGCAATCATGCCGACCTTCAGCACCTGTGCTTCGATCTGGCCGAAACCGGCGATCAGCGCCACCTTGCCAGCCTCGGTCGGCACCAGGACGCCGGCCGGACGCAGCATCGGGTTGACGACTTCCCCGACACGCAGGGTGAACTGCTGTAGCGTGCCCGAGATGCCGGCGCGCACCGTGGTCTTTTCGAGTTCGGCGGTGGCCTGCTTCAGCGCTGCCTCTGCGCTCGCCTTCTGCGAGGGCAACAGCGACGCAATCTTCGTCTCCAGCGTCTGCCTGCTGGAAAGGGCAGCCGTAAGCGCGCCCTTGCGCCCTTCAAGCGCGACCTGCCGGCGTTCGATCTCGCGTCGTGCAACCACGTTGGGATTGAGCCGGTTCAATTCGACCTGCGTGTCGTACTCGTCCTGAGCCTGCCTCACAGCGGCTTCGGCCTGCACGATCACGCCGTCGGCCGCAGCAAGCTCGGTCTGCGCCACAGTCGTCTCGGCTTCCACCTCGGCGATCTGCCGACGCGCCAGCTCGACGGCCGCTTCCTGCTCGGTGCTGTCGAGCCGGAACAGCGGTGTGCCTGCCTTGACCTCCTGATTGAGGTTGACGAAGATCTCGGCCACACGCCCGCCCGTCTCAGGCAGGATTGCAACGGTGCGGAAAAGCGAGGTGACGTTCTTCGTCGACGGATGGAAATAGAACACCAGCGTGATCAAGGTCAGCGTCAACATCACGCAGGCGGTGATGCCGTAGCGGAGCTCATACCAGACGGAATAGAGTGTGATCTCCCGGCCGAACCTTCTGTCCTGGACGTAACGGCGAAAGAGATAGTCGGGAAGGATGGTGAGCATGGAGCAGAGCAGGAACTCGAACATGGGTCATGCCCTCCCGTCGGTTACGGTCGAAACAACAGTGGTTTCCGCGACCGGTGTCGCCGGCGCGGCACCGGCCTGGGGGGCGACAATGACGTGTCCGTGGGCGTCCAGCTCCGGCTCCGGTTCTCGCCCAGACATCTTCTCCAGCGAGCGGGCGATCGATCTCAGCGGCGACCAGAAGTCAGGCAGATCGACCAGCGCCAGTATCAGCCCCGCGATCCAGAAGAGATGATTGTGGGTGAACAGCGCGATCAGCGCCAGCACCGCCACGACCTCGAACTTCGCCTTGCTCGCCCCATGCGCCATTTGCTCGGGCAGAGCATGCAGGCGCAGGTAGAACGTACCGATCAGGAAGATCGCCAGCAGCAGGAAAACCAGGACGACATTGAAGAGAATGTCGGGCTGTCCAGGCGCGGTGATGAACATCGGCAGATGCTCGATCGCTTTCGGATGCACTGTTGCGTCCATCTCCGTCTCCCCAACGCAGATCGGATTTCAACCCTCGAGCCCATCGCCGATGAATGGATTCACGCGGCATGGCCAAGGCCATTGTCCGTATGCAAGTCTATGCATGTCGCCATCCCGAGCCGCTGCGCACAGTCGGACGGGCATTCATAATATCAGACAGTTAGCATACAATTGATGCTTGTAAAGCAAAGACTTTCTTGCAGCATCCACGATCACGGTTGATATCACGCGGGCGCGTCGTTCCGCCCGCCAGTACCTGTCGACAATCGCTCCGCCGCAAGCCTGCAAGGAAACTTGGCCGCCGATAGCAGCCGCCGCCAACGCGCAACCCGCCGGCCCTTGTCCCGGCGCTATTGCCCGTCGCGCAAGGTCTCCTTCTGGGTAATCAGGCGGGCGCTGTGCTGGCCGCTGAGATAGGTCCAGAACCAGCTCCAGGCGACGGCAAAGCGGCTGCGCGTGCCGATCAGGAAGTAGATGTGGGCAATGCCCCAGATCCACCAGGCAAGCGCGCCCTTGAGCTTGAAGCGACCGAAATCGATGATCGCCGCCCGCCGGCCGATCGTGGCGAGGCTCCCCTGGTGGCGATAACGAAAGTCACCGGGCAGTTTGGCCCCGGCAAGGCGGGCGCGGATAACCTTGGCGACATAGGCGCCCTGCTGCTTGGCGGCGGGCGCGATGCCCGGCACCGGCTTGCCGCCGTCATAAGTGACGCTGGCCGTGTCGCCGATGACGAAGATATCGTCATGGCCGGGCGCCTGGAGATTGGCTCCGACGATCGCGCGGCCCGCGCGGTCCTCGGCAATGCCGAGCCAGCGGGCGGCGGGCGACGCCTGGACGCCGGCAGCCCACATCAGCGTGCGGCTGGCGACGAAGGTTTCGCCGATCGTCACGCCTTCAGCCGTGCAAGCCGTCACTGGCGTTCCGATGCGAACCTCCACGCCGAGCCTCTCCAGTTCGCGCCGCGCGTAGTCCGACAGGTCCTCGCTGAAGGCGGCCAGAATGCGCGGCCCCGCCTCCACGAGGATGACGCGGGCCTGGCGCGTATCGATGCGGCGAAACTCGGAAGGCAGCGTGCTGTGCGCCATTTCGGCGATAATGCCGGCAAGCTCGACGCCCGTCGGCCCGGCACCGATGACGGTGAAAGTCAGAAGCGCCTCGCGGATGACAGGGTCTTCTTCAAGTTCCGCTTGCTCGAAGGCAAGCAGCACGCGGCGGCGGATCGTGGTTGCATCCTCGAGCGTCTTCAGCCCCGGCGCCACCGGCTCCCATTCGTCGTGGCCGAAATAGGCGTGGGTCGCACCGGTCGCGAGCACCAGCGTATCGTAGCCGATCGCCTGCCCGCCCTTGAGCGTTACGGTCATGGAGCCGGCGTCGACACCGGTCACTTCGCCGAGCAGCGTCGTCACCTCCGGCCGGTCGCGATAGAGGTTGCGGATCGGCCAGGCGATCTCGGAGGTGGCGATCAGTGTGGTGGCGACCTGGTAGAGCAGCGGCTGGAACAGATGGTGGTTTCGCCGGTCGATCAGCGTGATGCGCACCGGCGCGCCCGCAAGCCCGTTGACGAGCTGCAGCCCGCCAAACCCTCCACCGACGACGACGACATGATGCCTGTCCTGCATGGCCTTGATCCTGATTTGACTTTTCTCAAATGTGGAGCACGCGCGCACCAGCACAACCGCCGGCTTTGGATGTCACCCTTGCAAAATCGGTCATGGCGCGCGCCCGGACACTGCAATAGGGTGATGGGCTACTGTGCAGTGCGCCTGCGCATGGCGCGCCTTCGCCCAACATTCCCAGTTCCTCACAGTATCCATACGACCTTGCGCGGCAAAACACGGTCGAAAATATCCGTGCAATGTCCGTGCAATCCAGTGTTTGCAAACGTCGCTATGCGATAAAAACTGCATCGGCCGCAAGCGCTCGATGCACCGCGTTGCCTGTCTAACAATAGGGTGCAGATGGTGAGAAAGCTCTGGCCCCGGTCCCTCAAGCAGCGTCTGATCGCGCAGCTTCTGGTCTTGCAATTGACGATCCTGCTCGTCTTCGGTCTCTCCTTCGTCACTCTGCTTGTTGTCGCCGACGAAGGCGGCGTGCTCATCGGCCCGGCGCCGGTGGAGACGGCGTTCGCGGCGATCGAGAGAGGGCCGGCCGGCAAGCTTGCCTTCGCCAAAACCGACAAGCTGGCGGATCTGCTCGCCAAACATCCCAAATTCTGGTTCATCGCCCGCAGCGACCGGGGCGAGATCCTGCAGATTGGCGAAGTACCCGAGATCTACAAGGGCATCAGCCAGACACTCGACAGGATGACCTATTCGGATATTCGCGATGTCGGCGATCCCTCGCCCTATCTTGCGGTCCTCAGGCGCCGATCGAGCCCGGCTGGCGATTTCACGGTCTTCGGACAGGGCGAACTCATCAGCGAACGATCCCTCATCCTCACCTTTTCACGCGTGTCGCTCGCTCCGATGCTTTTGCTGCTCGCGCTCGTCACGGTGATCGGCGTTCCCTGGATCGTCAATCGCGCCATCAAGGGAATTTCGCAGCTCGCGGCCGAAACCGACGGGATCGATATTGCCCGGCGCAGTTACCGGCTGACGGAAACGGCAATTCCGAGCGAAGTCCGCCCCCTCGTTCAGGGCATCAAGGGCGCGCTTCACCGCCTTGATGTGGCCTATGATCGCCACCAGCGCTTCATCCTCGATGCAGCACACGAACTGCGCACCCCTGTCGCGATCCTGCAGGCGCGGCTCGATTCGCTGGCGGCTGGGCCCGATCGCGATCGGCTGATCGCAGACTGCGAGAGGATCTCGGCGCTCGCCGAACAATTGCTCGATCTGCAGCGGCTTGAAGCCAATGCCAAGCCGCTGACGCCGGTCGATCTGGTCGAATTGTGCCGCGACGTCGCCGCCGACCTCGCGCCGCTCGCGATCGACCAGGGCTATGAGCTTTCCTTCGAGCCCGAGGTGGAGCGGTCGCCGATCCAGGGTGACCCGGCTTCGCTGTCACGCGCCATCACCAATCTGATCCAGAATGCCATCGAGCATGCCGGGAACCAGGGATCGATCGTCGTCCGGGTGGCATGCGACCGGGTGATCGAAATCTCCGATGACGGGCCCGGCATACCGGAAGCCGAACGGGAGCGCGTATTCGAGCCGTTTCATCGGCTGAAGCCGCGCGATCGCGGCGCCGGTCTCGGCCTGAACCTTGTTCTGCAGATCGTTCAGCGCCACGGCGCGCAAATCCGCATCCTGACCTCGCCAAGCGGCGGGGCATGCTTCCGGCTGGCCTTTGCCGATCAGGCGGCTTGAACAAAAAGGGTCCGTCGGCATGCCATCCCAAGCGACCGCTCCGGTCCGAATGCGCGTCATTCCTGGCTCTCTTCGTCCGGGCCGGATCGTCGCCGGCCAAAGCCGTCGACGCGAAGCTTAAACGCCTTCAGGGCGCGCGCCCTGCTCTGTTGAGCGCGTCACGCCTCCCCCTCCGAAACAACGATTGCGCCGCTGGAAGCGCCCATATCCCAGGCGTGGAGACCGAACATCCGTTCGCGCATCCGCGTCACTGCATTTGGCTCAAAAAACAAATCGCATCCGATTAAATCGCAATTTGATTGACACGCCCGATCCATTTCTGTATTTACATCGCATCCGAGTTAATCGGACATGACTTAATCCAGATACGGGATACAGCTATGACTGAGAAGCTTCTTTTCACGGGCAAGACCTACAACACCGGCGGCCGCAGCGGCGGCACCCGCAGCAGCGACGGCCAGTTGGACATCCGTCTGTCCGCGCCGCATCCGGCCGCAGAACGCCTGTTCGGCGCCGCCTGGTCGGCCTGTTACATCGGCGCGGTTCAGGTCGCCGCGTCCGAACGAAACATCACGCTTCCCGCCGGAGCCGAGGTCGACGCCGAGATCGATCTCAACGTCGATGACGGCAATTACTTCCTGCGCGCCAGGCTCAATGTCAGCCTGCCGGGCTTGGACCGTGATATCGCCCAGCAACTGATCCATGCGGCACACGCGATCTGTCCCTACTCCAAGGCGACGAACGGCAACATCGATGTCGCCACCAATCTGGTCTGAACGCGATCCGGTCAGGTCTGCCGGATGCCCCGCAGACCTGACCTCCTTCATGTCGACGTGGAGAACATGATGCACAGCGACCACGCTCATCAGCCGCAGACCCACAGCAAATTCTCCGATGTGCTCGACCCGGCCATCTATGAGCCATTGCCCGATGATTGGCTCATCGCCATCACGGATGTCGTCGACTCGACCTCGGCGACACGGTCGGGTCGCTACGAGGACGTCAACTTTGCCGGCGCCTCGGCAATCGCCGCCTTCGGCAATGCCTGGGGCACGTTCGATTTTCCCTTCGTCTTTCGCGGCGATGGGGCGGCATTCGCGTTGCCGCCGGAGGCGGCCACAACCGCGACATCGGCGTTGCGGCAGGTGGCCGCCTTCGCCAAGGGCAGCCTTGGCCTGACGCTTCGAGCGGGGCTGCTGACCGTGCGCGAAGTCCGCGCGAATAGGCGCGACGTGACGATAGCCCGCTACGCGGCATCGCAAGACGCCACCTACACCATGTTTGCCGGTGGCGGCTTGAAGTGGGCGGAGCATGAGATCAAACAAGGGCGCTATCTGGTAAAGCCGCACACGGATATGGTGCCGCCGAACCTGACCGGCCTCAGGTGCGAGTGGAAGCCGTTTGCAAGCCAGCGCGGCGAAATTCTATCCCTGCTGGTCGAGCCGACAGCGCAGACAGGCGCTGACGACTTCGCCGCATTGGCGAGACACGTTCTATCCGTACTCGAGGCCGGGCCGCGGCAATCCAATCCGGTGCCGGAGACCATCGGCGCGCCCAAGGACGAGCGCACGCAGGTCGATAAAAAGCGCTGGTCGGCGGTCGCGGCCAGTTCGGATTTCCGCAAATACGATGATGGCTTGCGCCTGACTGTCGACTGCACGCGCGAACAGATCGATCGTGTCGAGACCCTTCTTGTCGCTGCCAAACACCGCGGCGAGGTAAATTTCGGACTGCATCGCCAGTCTCACGCGCTGATGACCTGCCTGGTTCCCTCGGCCAAGCCGGATTCGCATCTGCATTTCCTGGATGGAATGGACGGCGGTTACGCCAAAGCCGCCGAGATGCTGGCGCCAGCCAAGCTTGCTGCGGCGTAGTGATGCCAGGAAGAGGACGCGTGAACGCGCAGCCACCGGCACATTGAGGCAGGCGCAGAATGCCTTGCGATGCGTTGAACAATGGTAGTGCGATTGCATACTGTTCGTGTCGGGTCGTGCGTTTCCCAAGTCATCAACCCGGCCATGCACAATGGAGCCGGCTTGATGCTGGGAGGGCGAGAGAAGCCCCTCTGTTCCTCTCGGAGCCCCAACTGATCTCCTCGCCAGGGCTTTTCTCCCGACCGGGCTAAGATCTCACCTGTTTGGCCCCGCCTTCAAGGTTCGCGCAAGGGCGCAAACCCGCTCTCTTCATCGATGCGTGACGACGCACACACCGCACGACTGAAGCGGCTCTGCCGCCCCTCGGCCATCTCTGGCGGGCCAGGCCGCGTCAAAGCGGCCCGTCGAGGCGCCATCCGCTATCCTTTCCCGGAGTTGCCTTGCGTCGCACGCAGCAGGTTGTCGCGCAACGTCACAACCGTTTGCTGCACGACCGGAAAGTCGTCTCCAAGACCGATTGCATCCGTCAGCGCGGCACCTGGCTCCATTTCGACCAGCTTGCGTCCAGCCGGTGTCAGCGTCACGCGCACCTGCCGTTCATCCGCTGGATCGCGCCGGCGCTGCAGATAGCCCTCGGACTCGAGCTTCTTGAGGATGGGCGTCAGCGTGTTCGACTCCAGAAACAGCTTTTCGCCGAGCGTTCCGACCGTCTGGTCGTCTTCCTCTGATAGAGCCACCATTGCCACGTACTGCGTATAGGTCAGCCCGAGCTTGTCGAGGATCGGCTTATAGGCGCGGCCGAAGGCGAGGTTGGCCGAATAGATCGCAAAGCACAGAAAGTTGGACAGTTTCCTGCCGCCGCTGTCGGCCTGCGCTGCGGAAGGCTGAGCTGTCTGCGCAGCTTTTTCTGTCGGGGATGTCGGCATGGGTCTATCCTGTTCCATTGTCCTCTTTGGCCACCTCTATATAAATCGGATCCGATTAAATCGCAACGGTGTTGACATCCGGCTTCAGTTGACGTACTTATCTCGCATCCGATTGAAGCGGATGCGATTCAACTTAATCAGAAAGGATACCACCATGACCGAGAAGCTTCTTTTCACCGGCAAGACCCACAACACCGGCGGCCGCAACGGCGGCACAAAGAGCAGCGACGGCATGCTCGAACTCAAGCTGGCACAGCCGCACCCGGCTGCTGAAAACCTCTTCGGCGCCGCATGGTCCGCCTGCTACATCGGTGCGATCGAGGTTGCCGCCCTGCAGAGAAAGATCAAGCTTCCGGCTGGTCTCGCTGTCGACACCGAGATCGACCTGAACGTCAATGACGGTTCCTATTTCCTGCGCGCACGGCTCAATGTCACCCTGCCGGAACTGGACCGCGACGTCGCCCACGAGCTGATCCATGCGGCCCACGCCATCTGCCCCTATTCCAAGGCAACGCACGGCAACATCGACGTCGAGACCAACCTCGTCTGAAACAAACAGCCTGCCCTGAAGGCCGACACGGCCGGCACCGACATGTGAATGAGCCGGAACACTCGAAGGACAACGCATCAGGCCTGTCGCTTTAAACCACACGACAGCCTGCATGCCAGCACAGGCGGCCCCGACCGGGGTCGCCCGAGACCCGCCCCGAGGTCAGGGTCTATCAAATTCACCCATTCTGCGTGACGGACCCTTGGAACCAGCGATCATGGTTCGGGTCCGTCATTTTTTGGCGACGTCGAATGGAGCGCCATCACGCCCGGCGGGATCATCGCCGTGCCCGCGGCCGCATCGTGTCCGAGCTAATCCGAAGGGATGGCAGAGATATCTTTGGGATGACTGGCCGAAAACAGCCACACTCGTCTTGTCGTTTAAGGGAAGGCACACATCGCAGCAGTGCGCTTGGATTTCACGTCCAGCCCCGAAGGGAGGCCATCATGCCTACAGTCATGGTCTATCACGATGTCAAGGACACCAAACACTGGCTCGCATCCCCTCTGCGCAAGCAGGTATTCGAACCGATCGGCGTGACCAATATCCGCACATTCGTCGACATCAAGGCGTCCAACCGCGTCGGCCTGGTCATGGACGTCGCCGACATGGAAAAGCTGGACGCCTTCATGCAGACCAAACCGGCGGCCGATGCGATGGCGCATGACGGCGTGTTGCCTGAAACGCTGGTATTCCTGGTCCAATCGTAGCGGCAGAAGCTGTTGCGTCCGCGCGGTCACTCCGCATAGTCGACCGGCACCGCCGTGCCGCTTTTCAGGATTTCCATCGAGATCGACGCGGAAACGTCGAACAGCTCGACCTTGCGCACGATCTGCTTGTAGACCACGTCGTAATGCTCGACCCGCGGCAGCACCACCTTGACGATATAGTCGTAGTTTCCGGTCAGCCGATGCGCCTCGACGATTTCGGGAATGTCGCTGATCGCCCTGCGGAAGGCTTCGATCCACTCGTCGGAGTGATGCGCGGTCTTGATCATCGCGAACACGGTGGTCGGCACGCCCATGCGCTCGCGGTCGAGAACGACGATGCGCTTGGCGATATAGCCCGCCTCCTCCAGCCGCTGGATGCGGCGCGAACAGGCGGAAAGCGAAAGGTTCACCCGGTCGGCAAGTTCGCCGACCGCCATGCTGCCATCCTGCTGCAACAGCGCCAAAAGCTTCCGGTCCCTCTCGTCAATCACGCTCATCACTCCCACTTCAATTCACATGCACGCGGCATGTTTGCACAATCCGCCCGAAGGGCGCAATTCGTTCGCGCCAAAATGCCATTATCGCGCCTAAAAAGCAAACCATTGCGGATGAAGATCCGGCATATTTCCCTCAATCGAACGACAGCCGCAAAGCACCAATGCGCGTGGCGACAGGCACAGGGAAAGCGATGATGGAAATGCGCAAGATCGGCCTTATCGGCGGCATGAGCTTCGAAAGCTCGGTGGTCTACTACCGCATGGTCAACGAGGCCGTTCGCGAGCGGCTGGGTGCATTGCATTCGGCGGAGGTGCTGCTGCACTCCGTCGATTTCCAGTCGATCGTCGACCTGCAAAAGGCCGGCCGCTGGGACGACGCCGCAGGAAGGCTCGCCGATGTTGCCCGCGGGCTGAAGGCCGCCGGTGCCGACTGCGTGCTGATCTGCACCAACACCATGCACCTGATTGCAGACGCTGTTCAGGCGGCCGTCGACATCCCGCTGATCAACATCATCGACGAGACTGCAGCCCGCCTCAAGGCCGCCGGCATCCGCAAGCCGTTGCTGCTTGCTACCCGCTACACCATGGAGCACGGCTTTTACGCCGAGCGCATGAAGAGCCACGGCATCGAGGTCATGGTGCCCGACGCTGCCGGCCGCACGCTGACGCACAACGTCATCTTCGACGAGCTTTGCGCCGGCAAGGTGCTCGGCACCTCGCGCAGGGCGCTGGTCGAGTTGATCGACAAGGCCGAGGCCGATGGGGCTGATGCCGTCATCCTCGGCTGCACCGAGATCTGCCTGATCCTCGACCCGAAGGCCCTGCCGCTGCCGGGCTTCGATTCCACCGCAATCCATGCGGACGCAGCCGTCGAATTCGCCCTCGGCCAAGAGGATTTGCGTCGCGCGGCATAAGGTTGGCACCGGGCGCGTTTGCCCGCCCACCGATGCCATTCTCCTGTGCTAAGCCCGCCTTAATCCCTTTGCAGCTAAGGAAAAGCTGCAGGGATTGGGGATTGCGTGTAGCATGGCGGGGATATCGGGGTTGCAGCGTCAGCCGCAGACTTTGCGGCTTGCGGAAATCGTCAGCGCACTCAGCTACGCGCTCGACCTGACGGACGGCCAGCCGGCGGGCCACAGCGTGCGCTGCTGCTGGATCGGCATGCATCTTGGCGAAAGGCTTGGCCTTTCCGACGCCGAGAAGCATGATCTCTACTACACCCTGTTGTTGAAGGACCTCGGCTGCAGCAGCAACGCGGCCCGCATCTGCAAGCTGTTTGCCACCAGCGACCATGATTTCAAACGCAACGCCAAGCTGATCGACAACAGCTTCACCCAGGTTCTCGGCTTCATCGCCGCCAATACCGCCGTGCGCTCGGGCTTGGCGGTCAAGCTGCGCACGGTGCTGAGCCTGGCGATGAGCGGCGGCAAGATCGACCGGGAGCTGATTGAAACCCGCTGCGAACGCGGCGCCGAGATCGCGCGCCGCATGCGCTTTTCCGAGCCGGTCGCCAAAGCCATCCTCGATCTCGACGAGCATTGGGACGGTCGCGGCCAGCCGCTCGGGCGCAAGGGCGCGGAGATCTCGCCGCTGGCGCGCATTGCGCTTCTGGCCCAGGTCGTCGATGTCTTCTACATCACCTCCGGCCGCAAGGCCGCCTGTCGCGAAGTTCGCCGTCGCGCCGGAAAATGGTTCGATCCGCATCTGGCTTCGGTCTTCGAAGACATCGCGGCTGACCCCGATCTCTGGTCGGCGCTGCAGGATCCACAGCTCGATAGCCGCGTCTTTGCGCTCGAGCCCGCCGGGTTTTCGCAGGCTGTGGACGAGGACCTGCTCGACGACATCGCCGACGGCTTCGCCCAGGTCATCGACGCCAAGAGCCCGTTTACCAGCGGCCACAGCAAGCGCGTGGCGCTCTTTGCCGATCTGATCGCGACGGAACTCGGCTTCAGCCGCGCACGCAAACGCTGGCTGGTGCGCGGCGCATTGCTGCACGACATCGGCAAGCTCGGCGTTTCCAACGAGGTCCTGGACAAGCCCGCCAAGCTCGACCCGCAGGAATGGGCGGCGATGAAGAGCCACCCCGACCTCGGCGCGGGCATCCTGGAGCGGATCGACGCCTTTCGAAGGCTCGCGACAATCGCCCGCAATCATCATGAGAAGCTCGACGGCAGCGGCTACCCACAGGGCCTGTCGGGCGGCGAACTCGACCTCGAAACGCGCATCGTCACGGTCGCCGATATCTTCGACGCCCTGACGGCCGACCGGCCCTACCGCGCCGCCATGCCGGCCTCAAAGGCGCTGGCGATCATGGCAGCCGATGTCGGGGTCGGCCTCGACCCCGCCTGTTACGACGCCTTGACGCGCGCTCTGCAGGGCCTGGAAGCCAAGGCCGCCTAGCGCCACGAACATATGCAAAAACAAAGCGCTACGACGCCTTCGCGACTCACTTTGCGAACGGCGGACCTTGACCCTTAGAGGCTTTGTACCCCGCTGCGACGCCCGCGAAGGCCGATGCAATTGCCCCAGGGGTCGCGGACCTGACACATCCAAAACTCGTCCTCGATCGCCAGCGGACCGCGATAGAGCGGTGCGCCCAGATCGTTGAAATGGGCAAGCGCCCGGTCGAAATCCTCGACCTGCCAATAGACGACCGTACCGGCCGCGCCGCTTGCCACCTTCTCATCCGCCGGCACGATTTCCAGATGGGTCGAGCCAATCTTCAGATAGTCGAAATCGAAAGCCTCCAGCCGGCGCCGTTCGGCGCTCGGGAAGGCACGCTGGTACCAGGAAAGCCCCGCCTCCACATCGGCGACATGCACCAGAACGGCAGACACGAATACAGTCATGGGCATCCTCGTCATGGGGCGAATCGAGCCGTACGGCCTCGTCGAAAGAGGCGGCCTTATACAGCCTGGATGCGCCGCCCCCAAAGCATTTCAGCCGACACTGCCCAACCTCTCCGGGCAAGGACATGGGTAAGGCGAAGGACAAGGGAGGCAAGCAGACGTGCCAGACAGGCGCCCTCGTGAATGTGGCCTGAGGCGGGGTGCGTCAGGCCCGCACCGGCACCGCCGCTGCCACGCTCGACCGATGACCTTCGTCCTTAACACGCGCCCAGTCGCACTCCTTCAGCCCCGCGGCCGCGAAGGGATCGATCAGTGTGCCCGACACGATCGATGCCAGCAGCGCCGGCGCCGGCGGGATGCGGGCGATCGTCGCCACCAGCCGGTCGCGCAGCCAGGCAAGGGCTGTCGAATCCGACTGGTAGAAGGGGGTGAAGGCGAGAGACAGCATCTGGAATAGCGCCATATGGTTGCGCCGTGCCCGGCCATAGGCGGCAAGGGCTGCGTCGATGTCATCGGTGCGCGACAGAGCATGGGCAAGCGTCGCCGCATCGATCAACGCCATGTTGGCGCCCTGCCCCAGTTGCGGGCTGGTCGAATGCGCGCTGTCGCCGACAAAGGCGACGCGGCCCGATGCCGGCGGGCGCATGGTGCGGTGGGCATAGCGCGCCAGCGTCAACTGCTCCCAATCGTCGATCTGGTCGAGCAAGGGCGCACACTCAGGCCAGTAACCGCGAATGCTTGCCTTCCACCTGTCGAGGCCCGCGCGCTTGACGGCGTCGGCATCGCCGACCTTGACGCTCCAGAAGAAGGCGACGCGGTCGCGTTCCGCAGGCCGCGCCCGCCCCGCCGGCAGGATGCCGATCATCACCTTGGCGCGGTCATAGCGCTGCGTCAGCGCGTTTGCATCATGGGCGAGACCGTCGCTGTCGAGCGTCGCCCAGAAGGCGCCATAGGCAAGTTCGCGCACGCCCGGCGCCGTCGCTGCCCCGGCCGCTATGGTCGAGCGCGCGCCGGTCGCATCGATGACGAGGTCATAGCGTCCTACCTCCTGGCCGGCGACATCCAGCAGCAACGCCTTTTGCCCCGAGGTGGTCGCCGCGGTCAGCGTCACCCGCGTGCGGATGGGAATACCCGCCGCAACGACGGCATCGTGCAACACGCCGAACAAGGCCGCCCGCTGCACGGCCAGCCCGAAGCGGCCGCCGGCAAGCGCATCGTAACGCACATCGAGGACGGTCCGGCCGGATTTCGCGTCCGCGCCATAAAGCCGGTCGATCCGGCTGCCGAGCGACAGTATCGGCTGCAACAGATCAAGCGCACTCAAGACCGTCAGGCCGGTCGGCTGGAGCATCAATCCGGAACCAACCGGTGACGCCTCACCGAAACGCTCGAGGATCTCCACCCGATGGCCTTGCCGCGACAGCATCAGCGCCGCCGCAAGCCCCGCCGGGCCGGCACCCGCAATGCCGATAGTCAGTGTCTTCATGATCCCTCGGAATGGTGCGCGATCGAAGCGCTGCGTCTGTCTTCTCGGCAAACTATAAGGAAAATCATAGCGCTACGGCAAGATCGCTGCGCCGAGGCATGGCGTCGCGCGTGGCGCGGCCAACGCTGCGGGACGCAACCGCCCCTCATCCGCCTGCCGGCACCTTCTCCCCGCCTGACGGGGAGAAGGACCATCGCGGCATGCTTTCGCCCCACGACAGCGTACCTCGGTGACACCGCTCCTTGACGATTGATGCGAGCGACGGTGCCACCGTATCGCTCGTCCCCTCTCCCCGCCTGCGGGGAGAGGGTTAGGGTTAGGGTGAGGGGCAGGCCACACCCTAAGCTTGGACGGTAAAACGGCCCCTCACGCAGACCAGTTCAACGCGCCCTCACGACGCCGCGTCATATACCTCGCGGGCCGAACGGATGGCCCCATGGTTGGCAAGCGACCAGTCGACAAAATGCTTCAGCAGTCCCAGCAGCGAGCGCCCGAGATCGGTCAGCGCATATTCCACGCTCGGCGGCTGCGTCGGGAACACCGTGCGGCTGATATAGCCGTCGCGCTGCAGGTCGCGTAGCGTCTGCGTCAGCATGCGCTGTGAAATATCGGGGATCAGCCTTCGCAGTTCCGAAAACCGCAAGGCGCCGTCAGCGAGCGACAGGATCATCAGCGAATTCCACTTGCCGCCTATATTGTCCATGACATCGCGCACCGGGCAGTTTTCGACATCCATCGGCACGCCGCAGACCATCGCCACGCGTTTGCCCTTCACATCACCGGTCAGCTTGTTCATGTGACGGTACCCTTTTTGTAACCACAGCAGGAAAAACTGCCTCCTTTACAGCTCTTACCAGATTACTAGATTAGAGCAACTCTCAAAAAGAGACCAACGCCGGCAGACCCGCTTTCCCTCCCGAAGCCGATCGGCTGGCACCACAGAGAAAAAGGAAAAACCATGTCCGATACACTGCTCGTGACCGGAGCCACCGGCCAGCTCGGCAAGCTCGTGCTCGATGCGCTGATCGCATCCGGCAAGGTCGAGCCGGCCAACATCATAGCCACCAGCCGCGACACGGCCAAGCTGTCCGACTATATCGGCAAGGGCGTACAGGCACGCGTTGCCGACTTCGACGATCCGGGCTCCCTCGACAAGGCCTTTGCCGGCGCCGACCGCATCCTGATCATCTCCACCGACGCGCTCGACCAGCCGGGCAAGCGCCTGCGTCAACACCTGGCCGCCGTCGAGGCCGCGAAGAAAGCCGGCGCCAAGCACATCCTCTACACCTCGATGCCGAACCCGGAAACGTCGGTCATCCCGTTTGCGCCCGATCATCTCGGCACCGAGAACGCCATCAAGGCAACCGGCATCCCCTACACGATCCTGCGCAACGGCTGGTACATGGAGAACCTGTTCATGGCGCTGCCGCATGCGCTTGAAACCGGACAGTGGTACTCGTCCTCGGGCCAGGGCCGCCTCGCCCACCTCGCCCGCGCCGACGCGGCAAAGGCCGCAGCTGCGGCACTCCTTTCCGCCGGCATCGAAAGCCGCACCTTCACCTTGACCGGCCCGGAGCTGCGCTCGACCGACGAGATCGCCGCGCTCGTCTCCAAGACCGCAGGCAAGCCGCTCGACGTCGTGCACATTTCCGACGACGCGCTGGCTGGCGGCTTGAAGGGCGCGGGCCTGCCCGACTTCCTCATCCCGATCGTCGTCTCCTTCGACGCCAACACCCGCGAGGGCCATATCGACATGGTGACAAGCGACGTGACGGCCCTGACCGGCACCACGCCACTGCCGCTCACCGCTTTCCTCGACGCCAGCAGGGCAAGGCTTGCCGGCTGATTGGCACCCATAAAACCGAAGTGGGCCCGGCCGAACGCGCCGGGTTCATTGTTTGCGGCGAAGTCCGCAAACGAGTGTTTCAGGTCTGCCCGCCCTGCCAACGACCGGTCGGGATCTTGAACCGGGAATAATGTCTTCCTTTATGTTCTTGTTATGTTCACGAGAACGCGATATAGATCCCCACAGTTCCGCAACCGGAAAATGGGGAGATCATGACCGTTTACATGACCGTTGGCGCATTGGATTCCGACAAGTCCAATTGCTTCTATGACGCAGCCTTGGCGACCATCGGCTGGAGCAAGCACACGGATTTTCCCGGCTGGCGCGCTTACTCCGAAGGGGGAGCAGGCATAGGTCCTGTCCTTTGGGTCTGCAAACCCTTCAACGGCGAACCGGCAAGTGCCGGAAATGGCGCCATGGTCGGCTTCATGGTCAAATCCCGTGGAGAGGTGGATGCCTTCTACGAAGCGGCCATGGCCCATGGGGGAACGGATGAAGGCGCCCCTGCCGCGCGCCCACATTACGGGCCTACGTGGTACGCCGCCTACATGCGCGACCCCTCGGGAAACAAGATCTCCGTCGTCCACAACGATTAAAGCGCGTCGCGATCTGTCAGTTTCGCTTGGCGCTTTAAGTCCTTGTTTTCACGCATGTCCCGCAAAACCGCGGAACACTTTTGCGCGACATGCTTTGGTGTCACCCGGTTCGCGAAACGTCCGAAAACCGTGATGCGGCACGCTTGAGGCAGACGGTGCGAAACGACCGCAACGTTCCGTCGGGCCTGCGGAGCTTGCCTCGTCAGCTATCGTGCGGCCTCGACCGGTGCCACGTCTCCCCGCACCGCGATCTCGGCCAGGGCAAGTGCGCTGATGCCGGCAACGAAGAAGCCGGCCGACAGGTTCAGCGTCGTACCGTCGTAGAAGGCGCCCATCGCGATCGCGAACAGGGTCGCCACAAGGCTGGAGCCGGAGGCGATCAACGATGCGCCCAGCCCCGCGACCTGGCCAAGCGAGCGCATGGCCATGGCGTTCAAGTTTCCGAAGAGCACCCCGATCGCAAAGAACGCCGCAAAGCCGAGCACCATCAGCACAGCCAGGGGCGGCCGTCCGCCCCAGGAAGCGGATACCGCCAGCATGACCAGCCCGGCTGCCGCCAAGCCGAGAAAGCCATAGCGCGCCATCGTCTCAGCCCCAAAGCGCTGCACGAGCTTCGCGTTGAGGAACGAGGCAAGCCCGACGCCCGTGGCGAGCATCGCGAAGTACAACGGGAAGGTCTGGCCGATGCCATAGGCATCGAAGAACAGGTCGGCGGCGGTGCTGAGATAGAGGAGCTGCGCCCCGAAGACGAGCCCGGTCGCCACGATCAGCAGCGTCACACGCCGGTTCGACAGGATGCGCCGCCCGTTCAGCAGGAGAAGCCTCGGACGAAAGGGAATGCGTTTGGCTGGCGGCAGCGTTTCCGGCTGCCGCAGCACCAGCCACAGCCCGAGAAGGCCTGCCACAGCGAGATAGACGGCAAAGACACTGCGCCAGCCGCCGACGGCGATGATGCCCTGCGCCAAAGCCGGAGCCAGCATCGGCACGAGAATGAAGAGCGTGAACATGAACGACATGACGCGGGCCATCGCATCGCCCTCGAATTGGTCGCGGATCATGGCGCGCGTGGCGATCTTCGGCCCGGAAACACCGACCCCCTGCAGCAACCGGCCAAGAATGACCATCTCGAGAGAGCCCGCCACCATGGCGATGATCGTTCCGAGCGCGTAGACGCCAAGGCCGAGAACGAGCGCCTTCTTTCGCCCCATAGCGTCGGAGAGCGGCCCCAGCAGCAACTCCCCGAACGCCATGCCGAGGATGAAGAGCGAAATGATGTGCTGGGTGGAAAGCGGCGGCGCGACGCCGACATCGGCGCCGATCTGGCGCAAGCCCGGCAACAGCGCATCGATGCTGATGGAGGTGAGCGAGGTCAGAAGGGCATAGAGCGCGATGCGCTCACGGAAACTGGTCTGAGATGTCATTGGCAGCACATGTTGGAAAAGATTGGCTCAACCTATAGCAGTCTTGACGCGAATGTCTGCGGTGGAAATTCTCGTGAAAATTCAGAGAAACGTCAGCACGTCAGGTGTGCAGCATCCGCCAGGCAGAGTACCGCCCGATTGCGGAAGAAGTCGTCCTGGCGCAGATGCGTGATGCTTCCCGATTTTGCCGGAAAGCTCAGGAAACCGCAGGCATCGATCGGCACCTTCATCCAGGCGGCCAGCACCAGCGTCAGCGTGAAGCCATGGGTAACGATGATCTGCGTCTCACACGGCCGCTCGATGATCGCGCTGATGCAAGGGTAGACGCGGGCTGCCACCTGGCGCCGGGTTTCCGCGCCATCGATCCCGCAGGAAAAATCGAGCCGGTTGTCGTCCGGCGCCGGGATATAGCGTGCGTCAAGCCACGCCTGGGGTTTTCCGCCCGCCACGCCATAGCTGATTTCCCGAAGATCGGCCGTCTCGGCCACCGGCCGTTGGAACCGTTTTCCAATTGCAGCCGCCGTCTGCGAAGCCCGACGAAGATCCGAGCTGTGGATCTCCACCTCTTTGCCGCCGACGAGAGCCAGCAGCCGCTCGGCCGTCGCCGCCGCATCCTCTTGGCCCCGCGCCGTCAGGTCGGTGTCGTACCAGCCTCCCACCCTATCCTCTTCGTGATGGATGGATTGCGTGTGGGTAACGACGAAAATGTCTTTCATGCCGGCACTTTCGTGAAGGTTGGCACGCAAAGGGTGCCGGCCGCACACGAACCGGCGCCGCGTTCAACAGCCGCGCCGGGCGTCGCGCCGCTGTGTTTTGCTTACACCGTCTGCCCGCAGGCGCGGCGGAACCGACGTACGCTCTCGGCCATGCCGTATTCCAGCGCATCGGCCGTCAGCCCGTGGCCGATAGACACTTCGGCAAGGTTCGGGATGTGTTTGGCGAGCAGCGGCAGGTTGGCGACCGTCAGGTCGTGGCCGGCATTGACCTCGAGCCCGAGGCTGGCGGCGATTTCTGCCGTTCGCCCAAGTGCGGCGGCAATCGTCTCCGCCTTTTCCGGGTCGTCATAGCAGCCGCCATAGGGGCCGGTGTAAAGCTCGATGCGGTCGGCACCGGTTTCCTTGGCGATGCGCAGCGCTTCCGTGTCCTCGTCGCCATCGGCAAACAGCGAAACGCGGAATCCCTTCTTCTTCAGCCTGCCGACGACGCTGCCGAGCAGGTTGTGGTTCTTGCGGAAGTCCCAACCATGGTCGGAAGTCGCCTGCGCCGGATCGTCTGGCACCAGCGTCACCTGTTCCGGCTCATGGGTCTCGACGAGGCGCAGAAACTCCTCGTTCGGGTAGCCTTCCATGTTGAACTCGGTCTCGGAAAACTCGTCGTCGATGAGATCGCGGATCGGCTGTAGGTCGGAAAAGCGCACATGGCGCTGGTCGGGGCGCGGATGCACCGTCAGCCCGCTTGCGCCGGCTTCAAGAGCAATGCGGCCGAGCGCAGTAACGGACGGCCAGGGAAGATCGCGCCGGTTGCGCAGCATGGCAACGGCATTCAGATTCACGGACAGTTTTGCGGGCATGTCGGAACTTTCCAGAGGCGGGCAATGTCAACGCAATCTTCTACTGCATAATTGCAAAAACCGAAAACGGTTTGAGGTCAAGATTATGCAGCAATTCCAAAGAGTACGTCCGCCGACGAAACGCGGCTCCCGGCGTCGCTTGAATGCCGGCCATGTCTTGACGAAACCTTGACATTAGTAGGTCCTAACATGCAGCCAGACCCATGGGGTTCGTCGGTCAAGGCACTCAACCGGTATGGTTCCCGGCGATGCCGGGCCGCAAATATAGTACCGCTACGTTGTGCCACAGGGAGATGGTCGCAATTCTTGCTTTTATTTCAGATAAAACTCAAGTTTGGCGCCTGGCACTCCTGACAACAGCCTTTTTTGAGCATAATTTCCGAATCACATCGAATGGCCATAGTCTGCCCTTCGATCACCTTCATAAAGTTTCGCAGCGAATGAATCTGGAGCAACAACCGATGACGACGGTCGAAAGACCCTGCAACGAGACGATCCGGCAGATTCTGCGCGGCATCCTCGAGAGCAAGGCTTTTGCACGTTCCGAACGCCTGCGCGCTTTTCTCGCCTATGTTGTCGATAAGGAGATGATCGGCGAAGGTCCGCAGCTGAAGGGCTATTCGATCGCCATCGACGTCTTCGATCGCCCCCAGGCGTTCAATGCCGACAGCGACCCGCTGGTGCGGGTGCATGCGGGCAAGCTGCGCAAATTGCTCAAGGCCTACTACGAGACCGACGGCGCTAGAGACGAATGGCATCTGGTCATTCCCAAGGGCACCTATGTGCCGGAATACAGCCGTCAAAGGATCGATGCGGCCAGTGTCGCCGAGCCACATGCCCGCCAGCCGAAGCTGACGAGGAAGCGCCTTCCCGGCCAGAAGTCGGCTTGGCCGCCGGCACCTTTGTCGTCGCCGCTCGCCGTTCTCTCCGTGTTGCCGCTGCTGCTGTTTGCGCCCCTGCCCTCGCCGGAGATGACTCTGGATATCGACGCACAGGCGAAGCTCTTCAACGGCCGCTACGCGACCGAGCGTGTGCTGCCGTCGGTGAACGTCATTGTTTCAGGCGACCAGAACGGCGATATCAAAGCCTTCGCCACCGCTCTGCGCACCGCCGCCCAGCGCCACAAGACATTGGCGCGCGCCACCGATGGCGACACCGGGCGGCCAGTGTCGCGCAATGCCGCGCTGTCGTTTTCGCTCGACCTGACCTGGTACGATGCGCCCGCAGCCGGTGTGCGCGTGACCTTGAAGCATGACGGCGAAGGCGTGCCGCTCCGGCAGGATTTCATCACCAGCGAGCGTTTGAAGAGCGAACCGGACCTTTTGTTCGAAAGCATGTCGCTGGCATCGGAACTGTTCTCTCTGGATGGCGAGATCTACACCCACGCCAGCGAGGAACAGATCCAGAGCCCGCTGATGGATTGCATGACCGCGACTGCGCAGTACCGCAAGCTCCTGACCCGCGACAGCTTCGAAAAGGCCTGGTCCTGCCAGCAGCAGCTGGCGCCGCTGCGCGGCGATGAGCCTCTCTTCATCCTCAGCGCCAAGAGCCCGCTAAAGGTCGTCGGTCACTGACGAAAGCCATGGTTCCGAGCGCCGGGAGGGCTCGGCCGCCACGGCTCAAACCAGCATTTCCCCTGCAATATTAAGGACTATTCATATATGCGATTCGCGTATACGGTGTGGTCATGCGTTGGGAATTGGTGCCTGGTTGCTCGTCAGGCAAGCACAATTGTCAGCAGTAATCGCGCCGTGGGCGCGGTGTGCCCCAGCCGAGCAGCAGGCGCTATCGTCGATGATCGACGGTGGCTTCGGAGCGTGGATCCATTCCGCTCCCGGTCACGGACGGTCGTGGCGGCGTCCTGATGCCTGCGGCATAATTCCGTAAGTCGGCAGCGATATCGGGACCAATTATGCAGCAAATCGAAGCGTTACGGCGACTTGCCCTCCCTTGAAAGGGCGCGCGGCGCCGTCAACCGGGGACAATCGATATGCCGCGAGACCACTGGAAATACGAGGGCGTTCTGGCGGCGCCCGAACGTGTCGGCTACCTGCCCAAACTGCCGCTGCCCCACCACGATCCTTCAAGCCCGCTTGCAATCGCCGATATGGCCGATGCCTTCGGCGTCACCCACCGCACCCTGCATTTCTATGAGGAGAAGGGCCTGCTGATCGCCGCCCGCATGGGGCCGATGCGGGTCTATGGAGCCGACCATATCCGGCGCATGGCCGTCATCAACGCCTGCCGCGAAATCGACATGCCGATCGCCGCCATCCAGGAGCTGCTTTCGAGCCTCGCCGGTGCCGATGACCAGACCGAGGCCGACCGGCTTTTCAAGGAGGCGCTGCTGTCGCGGCGGCGGGAGCTGGCCGCCCAGCAATCCAACCTGCGCCGACAGATGCAACGCATCGCCGAACTGCTGGAAAGCGACGCCGAGAATGGCGAGCCCTCACCCGATGACGCCGCGCACGTGCACCTCTCGCCGATCGAAAGCGAATGCCTGACCTTCCTGGCCGAAGGCTATCCTGCCTCGCGTATCGCCCGGCTGATGGAGATGGATCTGGCCGCGGCCCTCACGCTCGAAGCCGGCATCATTCGCAAGTTCAACGCTCACAACCGCTTCCAGGCCATTGCCAAGGCGGTGCTGTCGGGCATGATCGCCGCGGAGTAGCTGTAGCGCGATGGTTCGCGCCATCGGGCGCATCTCGCCCTGATCCCGCGCGCATCGCGGGAATGAACCATCGCGGCACCGAGATTCCCGTGGCCCGAATGGCACCCGTGAGGGGCAATTCTCTCGGGATCACCGACAATGTGATGTCTTCAGTGCCACGCCCGTGTTACGAGGCGCGCAAACGACGCAAGTGAGAGACGACCCCGATGCTTCCCTGGATCCAGCTAGACCGCGCGACAATTCCCGGTGACGGCGACGAATTGCGTCTGAAGAGCCGCGGCAGCGAGTTTTCCATCATGCTCGGCTCGACGGAACTGATGAACAGCCGGCTGAGCGGTTCGGAAGAGGCGCTTGCGACGCTGGCCTACGAGCGGATCGCCGGCCGCAAGAATGCCTGCATGCTGATCGGCGGGCTCGGCATGGGCTTTACCCTGCGCGCCGCCCTCGGCGTCCTGCCGGACGACGCCCGCGTGGTGGTTGCAGAGCTTGTGCCCGCCGTCGTCGAGTGGGCGCGCGGGCCGATGGCGGAGCTGCACAAGGGCACACTCGACGATCCCAGGGTCGAGATCCATATCGGTGACGTCGGTGGGCTGATCCGTTCGAAATCAACCGCCTACGATGCCATCCTGCTCGATGTCGACAACGGCCCCGACGGTTTGACGCGCCCTTCCAACGACAGCCTCTACAACCACACCGGTCTGCGTGCCGCCAAGGCTGCGTTGCGCGCCAACGGCGTGCTTGCCGTCTGGTCTTCAGCGCCGGATAGCGCTTTTACCCGCCGATTGCGCGAAGTCGGCTTTGCCACCGACGAGGTCAATGTGCGCGCAAATGGCAAACGCGGCGGCGCACGCCATGTGCTCTGGATGGCGACCAAACGGTAGAAATTCCGGTTAGCCGGGCATCGGTTCCACCGTCAAGGTGGCAGTTACCCGTTGAGAAAGGCCCGGCTTGAGACGGAGATCGGATTGTCGCTCGGATCCTTCGCATTGGCAAAGACATAGCCGTCGGCCGAATGGATGGCGCCGAACATCAGCCCTTCGGCGGCGCAGCGCGCGCAAAATGCTTCGACATCCCCGATATCGAACACCAGTTTGACCAGAGACTGGCCGCGCCGCTGCCCCTTGGCCGCCGGGTGGACCATCAGGCTGGCGCCGCCATCCCCCGGGATCAGCTCGACGATCCGGTCGCCCGGCTCGCGCAACGCCTGAAACCCGAAGTGCTTTTCGTAGAAACGAACGGTCGCTTCCACATCATGGGCGTAAAGGATGATCCGGTTGATCGGCACAGGGGTCTCCTCGCTCGAAGAAGCCTCGGCGACCGCTCGAAGTTAGCGAACGATCGTCAGCCGTTCGGCCGCACGGGTGATCGCGGTATAGAGCCAGCGCTCGCGCGTGTCGCGGAAGGCCCAGCTCTCGTCGAACAGCACGACATTATTCCATTGCGAGCCCTGCGCCTTGTGCACCGTCAGCGCATAGCCGAAATCGAACTCGTCGTAGCGCTTGCGGGTCGTCCAGGGGATTTCGCCCTCGACCTCCTCGAAGGCCGCCTTCAACAGCTTGATCTTGGCGGCGCCACGATCCATGTCGTCGTCTTCGGGGCGGATCATCAGGTTGATGCCCGGCTTCACCGTTTCCTTCGACGAGCTCATCACCTGCCAGAGCGAGCCGTTGAGCAGGCCCTTGGCCGGGTCGTTCCTGAGGCACACCAGCTTGTCGCCCGATTGCGGATATTCGCTGGTAAAACCCTTGAGCTCGCGAAGACGCTGGTTGTAGCGCCGCCGGGTCTTGTTGGTACCGACCAGCACCTGGTCTGCCTCCAGAACCAGCTCCTGGTTGACCTGCCCGCGACCGATCACCTGCGTGGTGCCGTAGTCGCCATGCATGATCTCGTTGCCTTCGCGCACCTGCATCGCGAGGCGAATGATCGGGTTGTCCCGCGCCTGGCGATGAATGTCCGTGAGCAGGTAATCCGGATCCTGATTGGTGAAATAACCGCCGCCGGTCACCGGTGGCAGCTGGCCGGGATCGCCGAGCACCAGGATCGGCGTGCCGAAGCTCATCAGGTCCTTGCCGAGCGCCTCGTCGACCATGGAGCATTCGTCGACGATGATCAGCGCCGCCTTGGCGACCGGGCTCTGGCGGTTGATGGAAAACATCGGCGCGATCGAGGTCTTGCCGGTTTCCTCGTCGGAAACCTCCTCCTCGCCGCGCGGCCGGTAGATCAGCGAGTGGATGGTCTTGGCGTTGCTCGCCCCCTTGGAGCGCAAGACCTGGGCCGCCTTGCCGGTAAAGGCAGCAAACAGCACGTCGCCGTCCACATGCTCGGCGAAATGGCGCGCAAGCGTCGTCTTGCCGGTGCCGGCGTAACCGAACAGCCGGAAGAGCGGCGAGCGGCCTTCCTTCAGCCATTGCGAAACGGCCTTGAGGGCCTCGTCCTGTTGCGGAGCAAATTGCATGACGCGAAGTGTCAGGATTCGGGGTGCACAAGCAAGCCCGGATTTCCGCCCGACAGCCGGCGGCCGCGCTCGGAACGGGCCGTATCGCCAAATCCTGCACCGGAAATTCCGGATATCGCGGATCGATCAGCCGTCGAGACGCCCAACGGCGCATCTCAGCGGCGCAAGGCACGGGGACTGCTCCAGCACCGTTCGACCAATGATCTCGATCTCCCCTCGTGTCGGCTGTGGCCAATTCTTGCCCTGTGGCTTGCCTGCGGCTTGAATGCCCGCGCGCAATGCTGCTAACGAGCGGTTGCGCGGCATATCGCCCTATCTACGGGCCTGTCCGCGCCAAACTGATCAGGCGGGCACGAACCGCCTGAGGCAATGCCGGAGAATGCCCTTGAAGCCCGATCAGCCCTCCACCCCTTCGGCACCTGTCGGCATCGGCCGTCTCGCTTCGGCGCTGCAGTGGCTGCTTCTCGCGCTGGTCTCCCTGGTCTTTACGGTGGTCCTCGAACTGATCGGCATCCCCGCCGGCCTGCTGATCGGGCCGATGTTCGCGGCCGTCCTCTTCGGCATGAACGGCAGCACCATCCGCCTGCCCAAGCAGGTATATTTCTGCGTGCAGTTCATTCTGGCGATGATGATTGCCGGCGCGATGACGCCGGGCATGCTCGGCACCTTTTCCGGCAACTGGCCGCTGTTCCTCAGCGTCATTCTTTCCGTCATCGCCGTCAGCACGCTTTGCGGCTGGGTGATCACCCGCATGCGCATCCTACCGGGCACGACCGCGATCTGGGGCTCGTCGGCGGGTGCTGCCTCGACCATGCTGATGATGGCGGACGCTTATGGCGCGGATGCCCGCCTCGTCGCCTTCATGCAGTATCTGCGCGTCATCTTCGTCGCGAGCACCGCGACCATGGTCGCCCATCTCTGGGTAACCGGCACCGAGGCCGAAACCGCGATCGTCTGGTTCGAGCCGGTCTCGATCCTGCCATTCCTGGCAACGCTTGCTGTCGGGCTCGGCGCCGCCTTTGCCGGCCGGATGCTGCGCGTGCCGGCCGGCGCTTTCCTGATGCCGTTCCTCGTCGGGGCCGTGCTCAATGTCAGCGGCGTCATGACCACGGAGCTGCCGCAATGGCTGCTGGCGCTCTGTTATGGCCTGCTCGGCTGGAACATCGGCCTCGGCTTCACCCGCTCGATCCTTGCCCATGCCCGCCGCGCCCTGGTGCCGACGGTGATCTCGATCGTCGTCTTGATCTCGTTTTCCGGCCTGCTCGCTCTCTTGCTCATCAAGGTCGCGGGCATCGATCCGTTGACCGCCTATCTCGCCACCAGCCCGGGCGGCCTCGATTCCATCGCGGTGATCGCGGCATCCAGCAATGTCGACCTCTCCTTCGTCATGGCACTGCAGTCCGCCCGCCTGATGATCATCACCATGATCGGCCCCGCGCTCGCGCGTTTCGTCGCCGACCGCGCGTGAGCGCTTTCACGCCCGCGCGTGAGAATTTCGCCACGGTGCAACAAGGCCGGGAATAATTACCGCCCTCCTCGTGTCTCTTCTTCGGATACGCATCCCACGCGCTCCGTTAGAAACAACTTGAGGAAGGAAAGCTCCCATGAGACCGTTACCCCTAGCGATTGCTATTTGCCTTGTCGCCGGCGTCGCCTTTGCGGCCCCTCCGGTCAAGACGGTCGAAACGGCAAAGGGCAATGTGCTCGCCGCCGCCAACGGCATGACGCTTTATACGTTCAAGAACGACAAGAAGGGTGAATCGAACTGCTACGATTCCTGCGCCACCAACTGGCCGCCATTCATGGTCGAAGGCGATGCCAAGGCCGAGGGAGCCTTTACGATCGTCGAGCGCAAGGACGGGGCAAAGCAATGGGCGAAAGACGGCATGCCGCTGTATTTCTGGATCAAGGACAAGAAGATGGGTGACGCGACCGGCGACGGCGTAAAGGGCGTCTGGGATGTCGTCAAGCCGTGACCGCATGAGCGAGGGTGTGGAGGCGAATGCCGCCGCGCCCGACCGCTTCGAGGAGGACGTGCTGGCGCTGATGCCGGCCCTCAGGCGCTATTCGCGCAGCCTCGTGCGCTCGGATCCGGATGGTGAAGACCTGCTGCAGGATTGTGTCGAGAAGGTTCTGGCGCGCCGCGCCCAGTGGCGCGGGGTCAACCTGCGCGCCTGGGCCTTCACCATCATGACCAATCTCAGCCGCAACCGGCACCGGCACACGGCGCTCCACCCGCAGGTCGAACTGGACGAAACGCTCGGCCTGCAGGCAGAAACCCATGAAAGCGACCCGCTCGAACGCTCGCGGCTGGAGCGCGCGCTCAACGGGCTTTCGGCGGAAAGCCGCTCCGTGCTGATGCTCGTGGTGATCGAGGGATACCGATACCAGGATGTGGCCGACATGCTGGCCATTCCGATCGGCACGGTGATGTCGCGCCTGTCGCGGGCGCGTCACCAGCTTGCCGAAGCGATGAAGGACGATAACGTGATCAGCATGCGGAGACCGAAATGACGGAAGATTTGAACACCGTCTCCGAAGACGACCTCAACGCCTATGTCGACGGCTTCCTGAGCGAGGCGGACCGGGCGCGGGTCGAGCAATGGCTCGAGCGCAATCCGGCGCGCGCCGAAGACGTTCGCCAATGGCAGGCCCAGGCGACCGAGCTTCGCGCCATGTTCTCCCCCTATGCCCGCAGCGACGAGCGCGACCGCACGCTTTTGTCAGCCACGAATGCCCGGGCGGCTGCCACTTCGGGCGATCGCTGGACAGAACGCCTTGGCAGCCGTATTGCCGCCGGTCTCCTGCTGTTTGCCGCGGGCGCCCTCACCGGGCTCTATGCCCCGCATATCCTTGCGCCCGAGCGGTCCGAGCACGTTGCCCAGTTGGCGGAAAGCCTGCCGCGCCAGGCGCAATCGGCATTTCTCATCTATGCGAGCGAAGTGCGCCACGCCGTCGAGGTCGGGCCGGACCAGCAGACCCATCTCGCCAACTGGCTCGGCAAGCGGCTCGATCATCCGCTCAACATTCCCGACCTGTCGAGCCTCGGCTTTTCGCTCGTCGGCGGCCGGCTGCTGCCGGTCAACGGCAAGGCGGGCGCGCTGTTCATGTATGAGGACGCAAGCGGACAGCGGCTGACGGTGCTGCTCGGCCGCAATCCCGACAACCGGGAAACGAGCTTCCGCATCGACAGCAGCGGTGGCGTCGAGACCTTCTACTGGATCGACGGCCCGATCGGCTACGCCGTCACCGGCGAAGTGCCGCGCGCGGTTCTGCAGAAGGTCGCCGACGAATGCTACCGCCAGTTCGAGAAGCCGGCTGCTTCTTGAAGTTAAAGCACGTCGCGCAAAATTGCGCAGCGCTTTTGCGCGACATGCGTGAAAACAAGAGCTTAAAGCGCGCAAAGCGAATCTTAAAGATCGACTTTAGGTGCTTCGCCGGCATCCCTCTGCATGGCATATCTGGCGGCGGCGCTGAGGGCACAGCTTCGACGCACGGCGTGTGCGGTCAGCGGCTTGCGCCTTCAGGGACACCGGTAATAAATCCGCCCGTAGGCATCGACAGCCTGCACGCAGCCGGGCGCGTAGACCGTTGCGCCCACGGCAGCTCCCGCTGCCACGGTCCGGCGCGTCGTCCGGCGCGCCACTCCGGCGTAGCTTACCGGCGTCAGCGGACGCCCGACACGGGCCTGGGCTTCGGAGATGAAATAGCCGGTTTCATTGGTGGGAAGGTCGCCCAACAGCATCAGGGCAATACCGGCTGCCACGGCGGCTATTCTTGTGCGGCGGGTCATTGGCTCGCTCCTTCAGGAACTTCATCGATATGGGGCATCGCCTTCGCATCCACCTGCTTGCTGCCGGCCGGCGGAGCGAACGCAAAGTCGTCCTTCGCCCCCGCACTCCAGGAATTGATGACGAGTGTGTACTGCGGCGAAGCGCCAACGGCCTTTGATGTGATGACATATTTGCAAGGGACTGGTTCCGGCCCGGTGCGCACCCACAACTGCCAGTCAGTATCGGCGTTGCGGAAGGCGAGGTGCTCGCACTCCACGCCACCGATCACGCCGGTGCCTATATGCTTGGCATCGATCACACCGGCATTGAGCGCATCATAGACGTTCGACAGGAGCAGGTCGGCTCCAGGCAACGAGTAACCGTCTGCTTCAAGCTTCGAAACAAGATTGTCGATCGTCCCCGGTGCATCGGCCTGCATGAACACCTTGGCGTCCTTCGCGTGGATGGTCATTTTCTTGCCGTCGAAGAACATCTCGATATCGGTGAAACCGCCCGTGCGCGCGGCATGCACCTTGTCCGGCCGGCTGACGGACACCTGACCCGAGCTCGCGAACTGAACCTTCTGCATTTCGGGCGTCACAACCTCGATGTCGGAATTGAAGGTTGCGGTGAAGGCCTGCTGCTTCGCCAGGTAATCCGACATGGATTTCAGAATGGCGCGGGCATCATCCTCCGCATGCGCTGCAGGCACGAACAGTGCCAAGGCGAGTATTCCTGTGGCTAGTCGACTTTCGGCTCTCATGGTTTCCTCCGCCATTGATACGGCCTGAATGGACTCGATCGCTGGGACTTTGCAGAGATGTCTTGAGCAGTGTGCCGGTCGGGAGCGATGTCAGGACGGCCGGCGTCTGATCGCGCAATTCAAGGGGATGCGAGCAGCCTGCAACCTCATCCCCGCGATTGATCATCGTTGACAAAACCGCGTTCGCCAACATCTTTTCCGTGCCATCGTTCAAGCGCCGGATTGCATTGGTTTCTTTTTTCCATCGGCACGGGCGACTGGCCGCATTATCAGGGCTGCGCAGTCGCACTTGACGTTGCAACCATCGATGACGCGCTACCGGCTTCGAGCCCTCGGCAACCCATCTGGCTGCAACAACGACCCGGGACGATGAACGAGCCCGCCGATCAGCCCTCGCCTGCTGGCCGCGCTGACAGGGACACGTACCACCTGTGACCGCCTGCCTGGATCGGACGCTAGCGCGCCGGCACGGGCACCCCGGCCCTTACCGCAGCGGATCGTTCTCGATGAGGATCGGATGCCCGTGCGGCGTCGCTTCCGCCGCGCGTTGCCAGCGCTCTGTCAGATGCTCCAACTCGCCACCGGATACGATCGAAAGCTCGGTGACGAGCCGCGACAGCGCCGCCACCCAGCAATCGAAATAGTCGCTGGCATCCGCCTTGCGGCCGGGCTTGTAGAGCTCAGCCGAAAGCGCCTCGGCCCACTCCGGCCACGAGAACACGCCCTTTTCATGCAGTCGCACGGTCATGGCGAAGGCAGAGGCCTGCCAGGGTTCGGCAAAAACAGGATCGCCCTCCGGCGATTTCGGCAGCTCTGCGGAAGCAACCAGTGGGGACGCAACCTTACACGTGTTCAAGATAGCTCTCCCAGGCATCGATCGAGACCGTCAGCGTCGGGTCGGCGCCCTCGCCCCAGATCTCGCCCCCGTCGAACACCACGGTATAGAGCCACTGCGCGCTCTCGCCGCGACCATGGGCATTGTCGTCGGGAAAGACGAAGGACCCCTGCACCGCCTCGATCGTGCCGACCTTGGCGCGCGCATAACGCGGCAGCCGCGTATGGGTTGTCGGATTGAAATTCTTCGTGCGCACCCGTTCGCCGACGACGAAGCGCGGATGCACGTCGACCGGACGGTCGCAGGGGCCGCCCTTGGCAAGGACGCCTGGCACCATGTCGGCCTTCAGCACCCGCTTGGGCGCAGCACCTTTTTCGAGCATATGGCCGCCATCGAGTTCGGCCTGGGTGACGAAACCGTGCCGCTTCAGCAGCGTTTCCAGCGCCCGCGTCCAGATCTCGTAATAGCTCGCCGACAAATAGGTCGCCGGCGGCAGATTTTCGCGCGCATGCCGGCTCTCGTCGATCGTCCAGGCGCCGAATGCGCCGCAGGAAAGCGTCACGCCAAGCGCCCGCTTTTCCCATTCGGCGTGAAAATAGGGTTCGTTCGGCTCGGGCGCGACCGGACCCATGCCATGCTGCCCGCCCAGATCGTGCGGGCCGTTCATCGCAGCGCCTCGACGGAAAGCGCAAGCCCGGTGCCGATCATCGCGTCACGGGTCACGAGGTCGGCAAGCTGTTCCTCGCCAAGGCCGTCGGTCCCCGCAGGCCGCTCCGGCACCACGAGATAGCGAAGCTCCGCCGTCGAATCCCAGACGCGGATGCGGGTTTCGTCGGAAAGCGTCAACCCGAATTCCGCAAGCACGCCACGCGGGTCGATGACCGCGCGCGAGCGATAGGGCGGCGCCTTGTACCAGACCGGCGGCAGGCCGAGCACCGACCAGGGGTAACAGGAGCAGAGCGTGCAGACGACGAGATTGTGGGTGTCGGCCGTGTTGAAGACGGCGCGCATATGCTCGCCCTGCCGTCCCGTGTAGCCGAGGCTGGCGATGGCCGCCGTCGCGTCGCGCTTCAGCAAGTCGGCGAATTCAGGATCGACCCAGGCCTTGGCAACGACACGGGCACCGTTGCGCGGGCCGATCTTGGTCTCGTAGGTCTCGACGATGGCATCGATCGCCGCCGGATCGATCAGCCCTTTTTCCGTCAGCACCGTTTCCAGCGCTTTCACGCGCGCTTCCATATCGGTGAAATGGTTGTCGTGGTGGTGGTCGTGATCATGGTGATCGTGACCATGATGGTGTTTGGACATTGCCTGGCTCCTCGCAGCACGGCGCCCCGCGGCCACGCCGATGGCGCCGCTGCCTCCCTGAGGCAATAGTCGTAGCGAATAAACGCCGATTTCGAAATCGATTTTACCTGCGGCCGTGGGCCAGAATTGTCACCGTAACAAGTCCGGTTCGACATGGTTCTGCCACGTCTGCCAACCCGCCCCGTTTGACCACGCGCAATCATCAGGAAAGCGACGAAGGCATGATTGCAAATCGTTTCCGGAAGAAGTCCAAGGTTGCGCTAGCTCTTCGCAAGCGGGGTGATCAGACGCCTCAACGCCTCGGGCGGAAGGCAAAGGCGCCTGCTCGCCGCCTTGTCCGCTCTCGACCAGTCCTGGTGATAGGTTTTCGCCCTGCCGCGCCGGTCGTTGCACCCGGCAATCGCAAGCTTGTCCCGGTATCTGCAGCAGCTTTTGCTGCTGCGTGACGCCGGCTCGATCCAGGGCGCCAAGTCGTCCAGCCGACTTTCATTGCGCGATAATCTTTGCCCGCCATCTTTGGCCAGCAACTCTGTAGTGTAGCGCCATGAACGTTCTGATTCTCGGCGCCACCGGCTTCATCGGCTCGGCCCTCCTCGATCGACTGGCAAGCGACGGACATGCGGTGACCGGGCTTGGCCGCAATGTCGCCCGCGCCCAGCAGCAGCGGCCGGACACGTTATGGCTTACAGCCGACCTCGCCGAAATGCGCGACGCCGGCGACTGGCGGCCTCTGGTCGAGAGCCATGACGTGATCGTCAACTGCGCCGGCGCGCTGCAGGATGGCTTGGCGGACGATGTCGCTGCGACGCAGGAAACGGCAATGCTGGCACTCTATGCGGCGGCAAAGTCCTCCTCGATCCGCATCGTCCAGATCTCCGCGCCGCGCGGCGGCACCGGCGGCGACAGCGCTTTCCTCGCCACCAAGTTTCGCGCCGACGACGCGCTTGCCGCAAGCGGCGTGGCACATGTCATCCTGCGTCCGACACTCGTGCTCGGCCGCAACGCCCATGGCGGCTCGGCCCTCATCAGGGCGCTTGCCGCCCTGCCCTTCGCCATTCCGCTCGTCCACGCGCAAAGCCGCGTCGAAACGGTTGCCCTGGGCGATGTTGCCGAGGCCGTCAGCGCCGCCGTCGCCAATCTCATGCCCGATCGAAGCGACCTCGTGCTCGGTCACCCGGAGCGCCCCACCCTTGCCGAACTTGTCGCGCTGCACCGCCAATGGCTTGGCCTGCCGCCTGCCCGGGTCATCTCGCTGCCGGCCCCGGTTGCTGCGCCTGTCGGGCTCCTTGCCGATCTCGCCGGGCGGTTCGGCTGGCGTTCGCCGCTGCGCTCGACTGCGCTCTCGGTGATGGCGGGCGGCGTCTCTGCCGGGGATGGCGCTCATGCCCCGGTGCCGTTTCTGTCCGCCCGCCAAAGCCTTTCGATAGTGCCATCCGGCGTGCAGGATCTCTGGTTCGCCCGGCTTTATTTCCTCAAGCCGCTGATGATCGTCGGGCTTTCGGCATTCTGGCTGCTGTCGGGGCTGATCCCGCTACTCGATCTCGATGCCGCCCGGCAGCACTTCCTGCGCTTCATGGGCGAAGGACCGGCGACAGCGGTGACGCTCCTTACCTGCCTTGCCGATATCGTGCTCGGCATCGCCGTGCTGGTTCGCCCTTACGCCAAACGAGCGCTCGTCGGCATGCTTGCGCTGACCTCCGCCTATCTCGTCTCGGCCACCTTTGCCGAGCCCGAACTCTGGGCCGACCCACTGGGGCCGCTCGTCAAGGTTCTGCCGTCGATCCTGCTGACGCTCGCGACCCTTGCCATTCTGGATGAACGCTGATGCTGCCGGACGAACTTCTGCGCCTTGCCCATGTCATCGGTGCTGCCGTGCTCTTGGGCACCGGTGCGGGCATTGCTTTTTTCATGGTGATGGCGCGGCGCACGCGCGATGCGCGGCTGATCGCCCATGTGGCGGGAACGGTGGTGATTGCCGATACGATCTTCACCGCCACCGCCGTGGCCTTCCAGCCGATCACCGGCTATCTGCTGGCGACAGGCATCGGCTGGTCGCTCGGTGAAGGCTGGATCGCGCTGTCGCTGATCCTCTATGTGCTCACCGGCCTATTCTGGCTTCCAGTGGTGTGGATCCAGATCCGGTTGCGCAATCTCGCGCGGCTGGCCGTGGCAGAGAGCACTCCGCTGCCGGCGGCCTTCGATCGCCTCTATGCCATCTGGTTTGCCTGCGGCTTCCCGGCCTTCTTTGCCGTGATCGGCATTTTTTGGCTGATGCTGGCAAAGCCGCAGTTCCAGCTATTTTAGCATCGGCCACAGGCTGACGACGAGCAGCACCGCCATGGTGATGTTGAACCATTTGAGCCGGGACGGTTCAGACAGCCACTGCCGGAGCGCCGAGCCGAAGCCCGCCCAGGTGGAGACGCTCGGCACGTTGACCAGCGCAAAGACGAGGCCGACGACCAGCACGCTCATGAAATAGTTCGCGCCGCCGGTATAGGTGGCCATCGCCGAAACGGCCATGACCCAGGCCTTGGGATTGACCCACTGGAAGGCCGCAGCGGCCAGGAAGCTCATCGGCGCGGCACCGGCCTTGCCTTCGCCAAGGGAGCGCGAGGTGCCGATCTTCCAGGCGATCCAGACGAGGTAGGCGCCGCCGGCGAATTTCAGGACCGTGTAGAGCAGTGGCACCGAATGTAGAAGCGCACCAAGACCGAGGCCGACGGCGATGAGCAGCGAGAAGAAGCCGGCGCCGATGCCCAGCATATGCGGAATGGTGCGCACGAAGCCGAAGTTCACGCCCGAGGCAAACAGCATCATGTTGTTCGGACCCGGCGTGATCGACGTCGTGAATGCGAACAGAAACAGCGCCAGAAGCGTATCGGCCTGCATGATCTTCCTCCCGTTGAATTAGGTCAACATAGCTGACCTAATTTCGGCGCAAAGCCGGATAGTTGTCACGGTGACAAGATCGAGCGATGGCTTATGCGATGCAAGCCTGATTGCGGCCGGAAATTGCAATGGCAGCGCTGTTCGCTATAACCATTCCGCCCGCTTGATTTTGGAGGAGATGCAGCATGGACCGGTTCACGGGCGGTTGCCAGTGCGGCAACGTGCGGATCGTGGCGTCGGGTAGCCCTTATCGCGTGGGCCTTTGCCACTGCCTCGACTGCCGCAAGCATCACGGCGCCCTTTTTCACGCTTCGGCGATCTTTCCCGAAGACGCCGTGACGATCGACGGCGAAACGCGCGACTACGCCGGGCGGTTTTTCTGTCCCCGCTGTGGCTCGCCCGTTTTCTCGCGCACGGCAGACGAGATCGAAGTGAACCTCGGATCCCTGGATGCGCCGGACCAACTGACGCCGACCTATGAACTCTGGACAATCCGGCGCGAATCCTGGCTACCGCCGTTCCCGCTCATGAGGCGATACGAGCGCGATCGTGACGACACGAGCCGCTTTGAGACTGAGGCGTAGGCGGGCAGCCGGCTAGATCCAGGCGATCCGACAATGAAGTATATAACGATGCGAGGTGCTACAGCGCTGCGCGCCCGGTCAGGCGCGCAGCGCTGTAGCGCCAGGTGGGATCAGCCCCACTTCATCTCGCCCTTGGCCACCTTGGCGCCAAGCTCGAGCGAGGAAACGTCGGTGAAATCCGGGTAGAGCTTGGTCATGACAGCGATCAGCTCGGCGCTGTCCGTGGCCTTTGCTTCCGCCGCGTTGAAGGCGATGAGATAATCGCGGGTAAACAGGATCGCCTCGATGCCCTCAGGCCCGCCTGAGCCCTTGTGCGCCGGCACGACGATATCAGGCTTGCGCGCCGCCATGGCGTTAAGCGCCTCGATCCATTTCTGTCGGCCCTCAGTCGTCGGTTCGTCGGCAACCCAGACATGCGCGCCGGAATAGACGAGCACGCCGCCGAAGATGGCATTGAGCGTGGGCACATGCAGGTAGCGGCGATCCTTCAGGCCTTCGATGGTGACGATGTCGATCGCGTTGCCTTCGAGCGTCAACGAAGAAAGCTCCGACGCCTCGGGGATAACGACATCGGCAAGCACCTTCGGCCCGTTGTCGCCGAGCTGCGGGCTCCAGGTATCGAGCTTGGTCTGGACATTGGCGTTGATCGCCGCAACCGTTGCCGGCGCGGCCAGAACCTTGGCGTCCGGAAACGCCTCGACGACGGGACGCAGACTGAAATAGAAGTCCGGATCGCTGCAGCTGACATAGATCGTCGTCAGCCTTTTGCCCGTCGCCTTGATGGCGTCTGCAACCGCCTTGCCGTCCGAGAGCGTGAAGCCGCCATCGATCAGGATTGCCTCCTTCTCGCCGGTCAGAAGCACCGGCGTACGGCTGAAGCCGGCTTCGTTCGCCTGAAAATATGTCCAGTCGAGCTTCGATGCGGCATGCGCCAAACGGCTGCCGACCGGCTGCAGCAGGGCAACGGCGCCAGCGGCAACGGCCGTCTTCAGTGCGGCGCGCCGCGTCATCAGGATTTGCATGGGGTCTCCTTCTCAAGTGCCAATGGTCGATTGCGCGACAATGCCCACCGAAACCCTCTTGAAAAACCCCGCCAGCTTGAACAGATTGTCTGATTATTTCAGACAATCGCGAGGAAAACCGATTGACCGTCAACCTGAACCGGCTTTCCCATTTCGTTGCCGTCGTCGAAGCCGGGTCGTTTACCGCCGCTGCGGAAAAGCTCGGCCTCGCCAAGGCCGCCGTCAGCCACCAGGTGGCGCAACTCGAAAGAGAGCTCGGCACCACGCTTCTGATCCGCACGACGCGTCGGCTGCGGCCGACCGATAGCGGCCTCAGGTTCTACGAGCGCTGCGTGCTGATCCTGCGCGATGCCGACGAGGCGGTCGGCGCCGTCTCCGAGGAAGCGGAGGTTCCAAGCGGCACGCTGACGCTGACGGCGCCACTCGACTATGGCATGCGCGTCGTCGTCGATGCTGTCGCCCTTTATGTCGCGCGCTACCCGGCCATGCAGGTGAACCTGTCGTTCAACGACATCGTCTTCGACATGATCGAGAAACGCCTGGATATCGCCATCCGCGCCGGCTGGCTGGTGGATTCCAGCGAGCGGGCGCGGCGCATCGGCACCTTCGAGCAATATCTCGTGGCATCCCCTGCATACGCCGCCCGCCTCGGCACGGTGGAGCATCCGCAGGCACTGGCACTGGCAAGCTGGATCGCCAATGGTGCGCTGAAGGCACCGCTCCATTGGACCTTCTCCCACGCCAGCGGCGAACAGGCGCCGGTCGCCGGCAGCGGCGTCGTTGCCGTCGACAGCACGGATGCCGCCTATTGCTGCGCCCTTGCCGGCATCGGGCTTGCCGTGCTGCCGGATTATCAGGTTCGTAGCGATCTGACGGAAGGTCGTCTCGTCCGTGTCCTTGCCGACTGGTCGCTGCCGTCGGGCGGCATTCATGTGGTCTACCCGCCGTCGCATTATCGCCCCGCCCGCGTGCGCGCCTTCGTCGATATCCTGCAGAGGCTGGAAAAGGAACGTGGCCGGTCGGCTGCGTGAGCCCGATGCGTTGCCGGCAAATGACATCTCGAAAGACCGCGCGATTGCGCTAGATTGCCATGCGAGAAGCGCCGGCCCCGGCCTGACCCGTCGCGGCCGCCAACGAGGAAACCGCATGCACGATCCGATCCCCACCACCACTCTTATCGACGGCAGCAGCGTTCCGGTTCTCGGCCAGGGCACCTGGCGCATGGGCGACGAGCGCTCGCGCGCTGCAGATGAAGTGAAGAGCCTGCAGGCCGGCCTCGACCTCGGCTTGACGCTGATCGACACCGCCGAAATGTACGGCAACGGCGCCTCCGAGCGCATCGTCGGCCAGGCGGTCAAGGGAAGGTGCGATGACGCCTTCATCGTCAGCAAGGTGCTACCGTCGAACGCCAGCCGTGATGGAACCGAAGCCGCCTGCGAGCGCAGCCTGAAGCATCTCGGCATCGACCATATCGATCTCTATCTCTTGCACTGGCGCGGCGGCTATCCGCTTGCCGAGACCGTGGCCGCCTTCGAAGCCCTGAAGAAAGCCGGCAAGATCGGCGCCTGGGGCGTGTCCAATTTCGATGTCGACGACATGGAGGAGTTGCTTGCAGTTCCGGGCGGCAACAACGTCGCGGCCAACCAGGTGCTCTACAACCTCTCTCGCCGCGGCATCGAATACGATCTGTTGCCCTGGTGCCAGAGCCACGGCGTCGCCGTCATGGCCTATTCGCCACTCGACGAGGGTCGATTGCTGCGCAATCCCGATCTCGTCCATATCGCCAAGGCGCACCAGGCAACCCCGGCACAGATCGCCCTCGCCTTCCTCAAGACGCGGCCCGGCGTGATCTCGATCCCCAAGACCGGCTCGCCGACACGCGCCCGCGAAAACCGCGACGCAATGGACATTCACCTGACCTCTGAAAACCTCGCCGCCCTCGACAGCGCATTCCCGCCACCGAAGCGGAAAAAGTCGCTGGAGATGATCTAACGGCTTTTTGGTCTCACGGCGCGGCCGGGTTGAGGCGCCTCAAGCCGGCGGCGTGTTCGGTGATGGAGGGCAGCTTGATCCGGGTGGCCAGTCCCACGCGTGAAAGCGGCCATCTTGGGCTGCCGTTGCCAACCGCAGAACGGCCGTTAACGGCCAGACCAGTATTCTTCGTGCAGTTTCGCGGCTTCCGCCGCAAGCATCGGGCCGACGACTTCCGTCGGGCGCTGACCGGCGGCGAACACGATGTGGCAGGGGAGATCGAGCGTCGGATTTTCCTCGCTCTCGCCGATCTGCTCTTTCATCTCTTTCTCGGACTGGCCAAACACGACGCGCCCTATGCCTGCCCAATAGATCGCGCCCGAGCACATGGCGCATGGTTCCGCGGATGTGTACATCGTGCATTCGGCAAGGAAACCCAGATCATAGGCTTTTCCGGCGCGCGTGGCCAAAAGCCGCTCCGCGTGGGCCGTGCGGTCTCCCCCTTCCGAACTGTAGCCGTTGCCCTGTTCCAGCAAGACATTGCCATCACGGTCGGCGAGAATGGAACCGAATGGGTGATCCCCACCTTCGCGCGAACGCCGCGCCACATCGAAGGCCCTGCGCAAGAGTGACTCATCATAGGGCCGCTTGGTGCTTGGCATTTTGTGCGCTCCTGAGAATTATCGAGAGTTCCTTCAGCATCCATGTTTGCCGGCAACGGAGCGGGCAATTTGTGTTCGCGGCCGAGTGGAATGTTGCCAGCAGCGCAGCGCCCGGCTGTCTGACATTTACCCGGTCAACAGGCGTCAAAAATGAATCTTGACCCCTTTTGACGTTCACAGCAAGACCGTCCGATGGTGCAAGCCCGTCAGGGAAACATCCGGGAATTGGTGGCAGTTACCACCTAATTGCGCGAACTCGAGGTTGCGCCCCTCTCCCCGCCTGCGGGGAAAGGGTTAGGGTGAGGGGCAGCCTCCCCATCAGGCACGGGGCACGCGCCAACAGCGCGCGCCCCTTCAACCAGCAATCACATGCCTTGCGGGCCGCGGTTCATCGCGGCGATACCGGTGCGGCAGACTTCGATGAGGCCGAGCGGCTTCATGATGGCGATGAACTGTTCGATCTTGGCTGGCTTGCCGGTGATCTCGAACACGAAGTGATCGATGTTGGCGTCGATGACCGAGGCGCGGAAGGCGTCGGCGAGCCGCAGGGCCTCGACGCGCTGATCCCCCGAGCCGTGCACCTTGACCAGCGCCAGTTCGCGCTCGACCGGACGGTCATGACCGAGCGTGGCGGCGCGCACGGTCAGATCGACGACGCGGTGGACCGGAACCAGCCTTTCCAGCTGGTTCTTGATCTGGTCGAGCACGTGCGGCGTGCCGCGCGTGACGATGGTGATGCGCGAGAGATGCGCCGCATGTTCCGTTTCCGAAACGGTGAGGCTCTCGATGTTGTAGCCGCGGCCGGAGAACAGGCCGATGACCCGGGCAAGAACGCCCGGCTCATTGTCGACGAGAACCGAAAGCGTGTGCGTTTCGGCGACTTCGGTTTCCTTGGCGATGAAATAGGCGGAACCGGTCGGTTGAAGGTGTGCGCTCATTTTGTTGTTTCCTGTCCCTATCTCAAACCAGCTGGCGGCCCTTGGCGTCGATCGCGTTGGCGACCGCTTCGTCCGTGGCCTCATCCGGCAACAGCATCTCGTTGTGCGCCTTGCCCGATGGGATCATCGGGAAGCAGTTGGCGAGATTGGCAACGCGGCAATCGAAGATAACAGGCGCTGGCGTGTCGATCATCTTGCGGATCGCAGCATCGAGTTCGCTCGGCTTGTCGCAGCGGATGCCGACGCCACCATAGGCTTCGGCCAGCTTGACGAAGTCGGGCATCGCCTCGGTGTAGGAGTGCGACAGGCGGTTGCCATGAAGCAGCTGCTGCCACTGGCGCACCATGCCCATGTACTGGTTGTTGAGGATGAAGATCTTGACCGGCAGGCCGTACTGGACGGCGCAGGACATTTCCTGGATGCACATCTGGATCGAGGCGTCGCCGGCGATATCGACGACGAGGCTGTTCGGATGCGCGACCTGGACGCCGATGGCGGCCGGGAAGCCGTAGCCCATGGTGCCGAGACCGCCCGAGGTCATCCAGCGGTTCGGCTGTTCGAAGCCGAAGAACTGGGCGGCCCACATCTGGTGCTGGCCAACTTCCGTGGTGATGTAGGTGTCGCGGCCCTTGCTCAGCTCGTAGAGGCGCTGGATCGCGTACTGCGGCATGATCACGTCGTCGTTGGCCGCATAGGCCAGCGAGTTGCGCGCGCGCCACTTGACGATGCCTTCCCACCAGTCTGCGAGCCGCGCCTTGTCGTCGGCCTTCTTGGCCGCGCGCCACAGGCGAACCATGTCTTCCAGAACCGAGCCGACATCGCCGAGGATCGGTACGTCGACGCGCACGTTCTTGTTGATCGACGACGGATCGATGTCGATGTGGATCTTCTTGGAATTGGGTGAAAACGCGTTGAGGCGGCCAGTGATGCGGTCGTCGAAGCGTGCACCGATGCAGACCATGACGTCGCAGTCATGCATCGCCATGTTGGCTTCGTATGTGCCGTGCATGCCCAGCATGCCGAGCCAGTTCTTTCCCGAAGCCGGATAGGCGCCGAGCCCCATCAGCGTCGAGGTGATCGGGAAGTCGGTGAGCTCGACCAGTTCGCGCAAGAGCGTCGAGGCCTGCGGGCCGGAATTGACGACGCCGCCACCGGAATAGATGATCGGACGGCGGGCCGTCTTCATCAGCTCGACGGCTTCTTCGATCTTCTTCAGGTCGCCCTGCGTCTTCGGCTGGTAGCTCTTCTGCGCCGGAACGGCCGACGGCGGCGTGTAGGTGCCGGTCGCAAACTGCACGTCCTTTGGGATGTCGACGACGACAGGGCCCGGACGGCCGGATTGGGCGATGCGGAAGGCCTCATGGATGATGCGGGCGAGATCGTTGACGTCGCGAACCAGCCAGTTGTGCTTGGTGCACGGCCGGGTGATGCCGATCGTGTCGCATTCCTGGAAGGCGTCGGAGCCGATCAGCGAGGTCGGAACCTGGCCAGAGATGCAGACGAGCGGGATGGAATCCATCAGCGCATCCTGCAGCGGCGTGACGGCATTGGTCGCACCCGGACCGGAGGTGACCAGCATGACGCCGACCTTGCCGGTCGAGCGGGCATAGCCTTCGGCCATGTGGCCGGCGCCCTGCTCATGGCGAACGAGGATGTGCTGGATATCCTCCTGCTGGTGGATTTCGTCGTAGATCGGAAGCACGGCGCCACCGGGATAGCCGAAGATATGCTCGACGCCATTGTCCTTCAGAGCCTGGAGAACGATCTCCGCGCCTGTCATCTGGTTCTCTGTACCGCTCATTGACTTGCTTCCGTCCCTTTTCCCAGTTGGGTGCTTAGCTTGTTTGAAGGCATAAAAAAAGGCCCCGTCAGGAGCCTCGTTTAGCGCATGGGTGGCTACCGCCGGATGGTTACACCATCCTGCCCATGCGCCGTCCCACCACAAGAATAATCGCAAAATTTATCATGGGACGATTTGATAAACACAAAGCGCTAAAGCGTCAACGCTTTTTCCAGGAGATATCCGATCGCCCTGTCGCGGGCCGGCACGGCAGCGGCCAACAACGATGACGCGGCCTCGCACCGCGACCATCAATCAAATCCATTTACCATATTGTTCCACTTAAATTTAAGGGGCCTGAGGAAAGATGCCCCTGCTGCATGATGCAGTTCTAAAAAACAAGGCAATGATATGCTTGATCTTTCCGTCCTCTCGCCGCTGGTCATCAGCGCGGCCGCAATCTACCTGTTCTTCCGCTGGGTCGTCTTCGACATGAACTCCCACGAATAGAGCGGTTGCGACAGAGCCGGCCCGGGCCATTTGTGGTCAATACACCTTTGATCGCCGCCGAAGCTTCTGCCGACGTCATGCGTTGACCGCTTAATCGCGCGCGCTCACTGCGCAGGTGCAGGCGCCAGCACGGCTTTTGGGAATGGCCTGAAGGTCAAGGCGATCAGGAAGGCGCCGATGCCGATGCCCCAGGCACCGATGTAGAGCCAGGCGTAGCTGGCGAAGGCGTCGTAGATCAGCCCACCGGCCAAGGGACCGGTCGCCATCCCGAGGCTCCCTGCCATGGCCGTGCCGCCGATCACCGTGCCCATCATCCGCTGCGGAAAATTCTCGCGCGCCAGCACCGCATAAAGCGGCATGATACCCGCATAGATGAAGCCGAACAGGGCCGCCACCGCATAGAACGCTCCCAGCCCGCTGGCGAAGACATAGGCAAGCGCGCCGAATGCCTGGATCAGCAGTCCCGATACCAGGATGCGCTTGGCTCCGAACCGGTCGCCGAGCAAGCCGAAGGCGACGCGGCCACCCATGCCCGCGAGCCCTTCGACGCTATAGATTGACACGGCGGCTATCATCGGGATGCCGCAGGTGACTGCGTAACTCACCGTATGGAAGATCGGACCCGAATGGGTGGCGCAGCAAAAGAAGTTCGTCAACAGAAGCACAATGAACTGCGGCGACCGGACGGCCTGGCCGACCGACATTGACGATTGCGGTCCGCTATCCCTGGCTGAAGCGATGTTTTCATGGTCTTGAACCGGCGGGCGGCGCACCAGCAGCGTCGTCGGTATCATCACGACGGCAACGATGACCGCGATGATCTGCAGTGCCGTTCGCCAGTCGTAGAGGGAGACGAGCCATGCTGCCAGCGGCGACATGGTCATCGGCGCCATGCCCATGCCGGCAGAAACCAGCGATACCGCCAGGCTGCGATGGGTATCGAACCAGCCAGTGACGCAGGCCATCATCGGCGCGAAGACCGCAGCCGTCGCTGCGCCGACGAGGAGGCCGAAGACGATCTGAAACTCGATGAGCGATGTCGCCCGGCTCGCCAGAAACAGACTTCCGGCAAGAATGACCGATCCGATCAGCACGATCAGCCGTGCTCCCAACCGATCCGACAGGCTGCCCCAGGCGATGCTTGCCACCGCCATGGAAACAAATCCAACCGTCATTGCGCTGGAGACGCCGGTGACCGACCAGCCGGTATCCTGAGAGATCGGCCGAAGAAACACTGGTAGAGAGAACATTGCGCCGATGGCGATACAGCCCAAAAGGCCGCCCGCCGCGACGATCACCCAGCGATATCGGGAATCACGCATGTGGTATCTCCTCGTACCTCGCCTCGACTGCTGTTGTTGGTGGCCCGGCTTGCGCCCGCCGCGCGCGGCACCTCCGCGCAAGGCGCTCACGTCGCCCCTCGGCACAAGGACGTTTCCGCGCCCGGACATCCGACTCGTCGCCTCACTTATTTTGCCCGAAGGAATTTCGGCAGGAAAGCCGGCGTGCGGCTCCGGGAGAGTGAACCCCGACAGCGCCACACGCCTGCTGCGCCCGGTCAGGCAGGGAGGCGCTGGTCGTAGTCCTTCATCAGCCGGCTCCAGCCGTCCCAGAAGGACATAGGCTCGGCGCCTGTCGCGCGGGCAGCCAGGATATCGAGATGCATGTGCCAGCCGGCACCGAACATCAGCATGGTGGCGCGGTCGGCAATGCTGCGATGGGTAACTGTCAGCAGCACCTTGTTGCCCACCGGCTCCAACTCGAAGGAAACGTCGCCGCTGCCCGTCCAGCTGATCGAGAGTTTTCGCGGCGGATCGAGTTCGGTGATCCGGCTTGCCATCCGGTGCTCGTCGGGAAAGCCGTCCGGGCGCTCGCCGGGCGGGTTTGTCAGTTCGTCGTTGCGCCAGACAAGCTCGACCGGCGCGCCGACCTTCATCTCCATCTCACCCGAAGCCAGCCACTGCCTGCGCAGGTCGCTGTCGGTCAGATAGGCCCAGACCCGCTCGATCGGGCCCGGCAAGAGCCGCGTCATCTTCAAGGTGTCGGGTTCGCTCAGCACGCCATAGGCGTCGAGGGTCGCAAGATCATTCATCTGCCGTCTCCTTCTTGGGTTTGTCGTGCTTCGGTTTTTCTGGCTTGGGTCCACCGGGCCTGAATAGATCGGGCCGGTGTCCGTCGGGTGAGGTTCGATTGAACGGGTGTTGACCTCTCCACGGCCGGTAAGGCCATGGCCTTCTGCCGATGGAGGCCCGCGCTGGCGCAGCACCGTCTCGAGCCTGTCGAGACGGGCGATCCAGAAGCGTTCTTGGGCATTCGGCTGGTGGTCAGGGTGAAAGACGAACAGCATCTCCGGCACCTATAATTCAACCATTTGGTTGAATGTACGCGCGATCGACCAGATAGTCAACCAATTGGTTGAATTACAGTTGCGACAGGACGCATGGATCCCCGAGCGGTTGGCTGCGCGGCAGGCGATCCCCTCCTCTTCAGCATCGGTTTTCTCACCGTTGCCAACAGGTTGGCCCCCTGGCCATCGATCGGCTTGTCGCTCCGAGGTCCCCGCGCAATGAACCAGGATCTTCGTTCAACGCTGCGGAGCGGTGAGCCATGCACGCGATAGGAGGATGGAAAAGATGGCATGCAGCGCGACGACCGGCCACAGGAGGACACCGGTCAGCTCACCGGCGACGGCGAGATAGGCAAGATACAGCGTCACGCCCACATTATAGGTGAGCATGCCGACCAGGGGCGAATGCCGCCAGCAGGCAAGCCCCAATGCGATCAGGGCGATCCCGGCCACGCGAGCGGCCGCCGCCCCTGCGCCGACGAGAGGCTCACCGAACAACAGCTCCCCCACAAACGACGGACCGATGAGCAGCGCCATCCCCGTGGCCGCCTCGCAGACGGCGGCCACCATCAGAACCGTTTTCGTCGAACTCACCGGCATCGACCCTTCCTACAACCACGTGCATCACCGCGGCACGAACGACCTTGCGCATTCATGGTCGGTTACTCGTTCAATCTGAACGTCAGCCTGTCGATCTTGCCCGTGAACCTGAAAGGTGGATCGTAGCGATACTCGATCATGGCGACGCCGGAGCGCGTATCCAGCCCGACGTCGAAAGCTTCGTCTTCCGGAAACGTAATCGGCGTGGTGTGATCCATCGAATTCCTGGCCACTTCCTTGCCGTCCACTGTCAGGATACCCATGCCACCTTGTCCCAACGCTGGCCCGTCCGACTTGAAGTCGAATACAATGGTGTGCTTTCCAACACCCAGTGCCGGCCCTTCCCATGTGGTCCTTTTGAGATCGAGCAGATTATAGAGGAAGACGACCTTTCCGCCGCCGATACCGAGCTCTCCCTTGCTCAGGAACAGTCCGTAACCGCCGAACCGCCCACCTTCGGTGACGATCATGCCTTCCGCCCCACCTTCGGGTATCTCGACTTCGGCCGTGATTGTGTAGGACTTGTCCAGTATTCTCGGCGCGGCATTGGCTGGCACGCCGCTGAGTTCGCCCGAATAGGTGAATTCCGTTCGTCCCGCCGTCAGGCTCGGACGGGGCGCGTTCCAGCGGGCGAGCGTGGAGTTATCCAGCGGCAGCACGTCATGCTTTGCGGCCTCCGAATAAAACAGCGTCTGCATTTCCTTGAGCTTGTCCGGCATCTTGGCGGCAAGGTCGTCGAACTGGGTGGGGTCGTCCTTGACGTTGTAGAGCTCCCATTCGTATCCGGAGATCACATCGGGAGGCGTCTTGGAGCTGAGCTCCCACGGCAGGGTCGCTGGCGTCGTCGCCGCCACCCAGCCCTCGTGATAGATGGCGCGATTGCCGAGCATCTCGAAATATTGCGTCTTGCGCGTGGATGGCGCCTCGGCATTGGCCTTGTCCCACGTATACACCATGCTCACGCCGTCGAAGGGGCGTTGCTGGACGCCGTTGATCGTATCTGGCGCCTTGATACCGGTTGCCTCAAGGATCGTCGGCACGATGTCGATGAAATGGTGGAACTGACGGCGGATACCTCCCGCGTCAGCAATGTGTCCCGGCCACGACATCGCCATGCCCTGGGCCGTGCCGCCGAAGTGCGACGGCACCTGCTTCATCCACTTGAACGGCGTGCCCAACGCCCACGCCCAACCGGCGGAAAAATGCGGGAACGTGCGGTCCGAGCCCCAGAATTCGTACCAGAGATACTGGTCCTTCACCGGCACTGGGACCCCGTTGAATGTCGTGAATTCGTTCGGCGTGCCGTTGAGCGTGCCTTCCGCGCTCGCACCGTTGTCGCCGCTGATGTAGATGATCAGCGTGTTGTCTTGTTCGCCCAGATCGTCGACCGCCTGGATGACCCTGCCGATCTCGTTGTCGGTATAGGCGAGATAGGCTCCATAAACGTCCGCTTGCTTTATGAAGAGCTTCTTCTGTTCGATATTGAGCGTATCCCATTCCGGCAGTTGCTTCGGCCAAGGTGTCAGCTTGGCATTCTCGGGCATGATGCCCAGCCGCTTCTGGTTGGCAAAGATGGTCTCGCGAAGCTTGTTCCAGCCCTCGTCGAAGAGGTGCATGTCGCTGATCTTCTTGATCCATTCCGGCGTGGGGTGATGCGGCGCGTGGGTGCCGCCGGGCACGTAATAGACGAAGAACGGCTTGTCCGGCGCGATCTCCTTCAGCTGCTTCATGTACTGTATGGCATCGTCGGCCATTGCCGTGGTCAGGTTCCACTCGGGCTTGCCTTCAAACGGGTAGATGGCCGTGGTGTTGCGAAACAGGTTCGGTTGCCACTGGCTCGCGTCGCCGCCGACGAAGCCGTAGAAATAGTCGAAGCCCATCCCGCTCGGCCACTGGTCGAACGGGCCCGCCTGGCTCGACTGGTAGAAGGGTGTGTTGTGGTTCTTGCCGAACCATGAGGTTGCGTAGCCATGGTCCCTGAGAACGGTGCCGATGGTGCCGTTCTCCTTGCGGATGATCGAGTCGTAGCCTGGGTACCCCGTCGCCATCTCACCAACGACACCGAAGCCGGCGACGTGATGATTGCGGCCGGTAATCAGTGCCGCGCGTGACGGTGAGCACAGCGATGTGGAGTGAAAATTGGTGAAACGCAGACCCTCGTTGGCGATGCGATCAAGCGCAGGCGTCGGGACGACGCCACCAAAGGTGCCGGGCGCACCAAACCCAACATCGTCCGTCATGATGAGCAGCACGTTTGGAGCACCCTGCGGCGGTACGATGCGCGGGGCCCACCAGGGCTGCGACTCCGTGGCCTTTTGCTTGATCACGCCGCCGAAGCTCGGATCCGATTGGGGAAGCTGTTTGCCGTCAATCGTGGTTGTGGCCGTCGGAGAACCGAGGACGCCTTTGACCTCCTGCGCAAAACAGGAGATGCAACTCATGGCGAGAAAACCTGCGCCCAAAAGCATGCTGTCACGAATTTTCATGATGGAAACCTCCCGTGGCATGCAGATTTTTTAATTCAATACATTAGAGTACGCGCATAAATTGATCCCAGCAATGCACCAGATCGGTCCTGCGTCGCTCGCAGCCACCGTCGAAACCAGTTGTTAAATCCCAAGCGCTAACATGAAGGACCGTTGTGCCGGGGTTTTGCGTTGCTGAACAATGATCTTCATTCCTCGATACGTGCCGGAGAGCAGGATCGCCGCGACGGTTTGAAGCCCGGCAATCGCTTCCTCGGCCGCGTCGTTGCGTGCAGCGGTTCGCGCGCAACCATCGCCGCCGTCGCCGAACAGGGCGAAACGTCGCTGACGGAACTCTGGTCGGTCGGCCGGCTGATTTCGATCACGGTCGGCAGGAACCGCGTCGTCGCGCTCGTCTACTCCATGCAGACCGTCGGCACCGAATGGGGCGAAGACGCCAACAACACGTTCCGCATCGAAGTGGAGTTGATGGGCGAAGTTCATCCGGGGCCAAGCGGCCGCGAGGAGTTTTCCGCCGGCATCAGCGTCTATCCCTATCTCGGGGCCGTCGCCCACCGCATCCGCGCCGCAGATCTCGCCCGCATCTACGATTCCGGCCAGGATGATTGCTGCATCATCGGCAAGCTGACGCAGGACGAAAGCCTCGACGCGACGATCCACGTGCCGTCGATGCTGGCAAAACATTTCGCCATCGTCGGCACGACCGGCGTCGGCAAGTCGACCGCCGTGACGCTGCTTCTCAACAAGGCGATATCAGCCGATCCGAAGCTGCGCGTCTTGATCCTCGATCCGCACAACGAGTTCGCCGCCGCCTTCCCGGAGCTTTCCGTCGTCATCGACCCCGAAACACTCGACCTGCCCTTCTGGTTCTTCCGGCTGGAAGAGTTCGCCGAGGTTATCTTCCGTGGCCGGCCGGCGGTGCCCGAAGAGCTCGATATCCTGCGCGACGTCATCCCGGACGCGAAGAAGGCCTTCAAGGGCAGTGCCGAATCCGGCCTGATGCGGCGCCAGACGGAAAAGAGCTCTGTCACCGCCGATACCCCCGTGCCCTATCGCATCGCCGATCTGCTGGCGCTGATCGAGGAGCGCATCGGCCGGCTTGAAGGGCGAAACGACAAGCCACACCTGCGCTCGCTCAAAGTCCGCATTGTCTCGGCGATCAACGACCCGCGCTACCATTTCATGTTCTCGTCGAACACGATCTCCGACACGATCCAGGATACGATCGCCAAGGTCTTCCGCATTCCCGGCGATGGCCGGCCGATCGCCACCTTCCAGCTTGCCGGTATTCCCTCCGAAGTCGTCAACTCCGTCGCCTCCGTTCTCTGCCGCATGGCGTTCGAAATCGGTCTTTGGAGCAATGGCGGCATCCACATGCTGGTCGTGTGCGAAGAGGCCCATCGCTACGTGCCCGCCGATCCCTCGCTCGGTTTCCTGCCGACGCGCCAGGCGATTGCCCGCATCGCCAAGGAAGGCCGCAAATACGGGGTGTCGCTCGGCATCATCACCCAGCGCCCGGGCGAACTCGACCCGACGATCCTGTCGCAGTGCTCGACGGTCTTTGCCATGCGGCTTGCCAACGACCGCGACCAGGACATCATCCGCTCGGCCATTCCCAACTCGTCGATCTCGACCACCAGCTTCATCTCCTCGATCGGCAACGGTGAAGCCATCGCCTTCGGCGAGGCAGTTGCGGTGCCCATGCGCATGCGCTTTGATCGCGTCAAGGAAGAGCGGCTGCCGCGCGCCCACGGGATCACCGACCGGATTGACGAAGATCAACCGCCGACGGTCGACATTCGTTCTATCGTCAACCGCATGCGGGCGATCACCGGCCCGAACATCTCCAGTTTCCAGCAGAGCTATCTGGCGGCCACCGACCCCGGTGAACAGGAAGAGCGGCTCTGGGCCGCCGAACTCGGACCGGAGGCCCATGACGAGCCGGAGGAGACCGGCTTCAAGGAAACACCGGACGAAATCGAGCCCTACCGCCCCGATATGCTGCCGCGCGCGCCGGAACCCGGCAATCCGCAGCTCGAGCGTTTCAACCAGATTCGCCAGCAGCTTCTGACGGAACCTCCCGAGACGACGGCCGGTTATCGCCCGCTGTCACCGGCCGATCCCCACGCCGCCCGTCCGGCGGTGGAGCCGCGCCGCGAAGGCTCGCTGCGCGACAGCCTTCTCAGGCGCCCGCTCGGTAGCATCATCCGCAAGCCCTGATACCAGGCGCGCCTCGGCAGGTCGTGGCCTTCGCCACAACCGTGAAGGCGGCTCCCGGCTTCTCCGTCGTGCTCTCGGCCATCGGGACAAGGCATGCCGATCAAGGATCGCTTCGGCGTCTCCAGCGAGCCAATCGACTTGATCAGACAGGCCTGCCGTGCCGTCACTCTCCTTCTGGTTCCCCCCGCGTTTTCTTGCTGTTGCTAAATTGCGGCTATGTCGCCACACTCAAATCCAAGCAGGAATCACGGCCGGGTGCACGGGGTTGATGCATGAGGGCCGACAGAGGGGATCACTCATGCGATACGCCAGGTTGAAATACGCCACAGCCTTGTTCGCCATGTTCGCGACGACGGCGCAGGCGCAGGATTCGAATGCGGATCTCGCCAAGAAGCTTTCAAACCCCATCGCCTCGCTGATCAGTGTTCCCTTCCAGTTCAACTACGACAGCGGCTACGGGCCTGATGACGGCAACAAGTCGACGCTCAACATCCAGCCGGTCATTCCGTTCTCGCTGAACGCCGACTGGAACGTCATTTCGCGAACCATTCTGCCGGTAACCTCGCAGAACGACATTGCAGGTCCGAGCGGCTCGCAGTTCGGCCTCGGTGACACGCTGCAGAGCCTCTTCTTCTCGCCCGCAAAACCCACGGAAAGCGGGATCATCTGGGGCGTCGGCCCGGCATTTCTTATCCCGACCGCGACCGACGATCTGCTCGGCGGCGAAAAATGGGGCGCCGGCCCGACCGTCGTCGTGCTCAAGCAGGAAAGAGAATGGACCTACGGCGTACTTGCCAACCACATCTGGTCTTTTGCCGGCAGCGACGAGCGCAACGACATCAGCTCCACCTTCCTGCAGCCGTTCCTGTCCTACACGACGCACGATGCCTGGACTTTCACGCTCAACACCGAATCCACCTATGACTGGAAGGCGGAAGAGTGGAGCGTCCCGATCAACTTCAACATCTCCAAGCTGATCACCATCGACAAGCAGCCGATCAGCCTTGGCGCCGGCGTGCGCTATTGGGCGGCAGCACCCGACAATGGCCCGGAGGGCCTCGGCGTCCGGCTGACGATGACATTCCTTTTCCCGAAGTAACGCCCAGGATCGGGCGCTCCGCAGTGCCGCGCCTGTCATCGGCATGCCTGCCCGCGCGTGAACTCACAACAGTTTGGGCGGCAGCAGATACAGCGTCATGGCGAAGATCAGATAGACCATCAGCATCAGCACGCCCACAAACCACGCGGCGCGACCGCTGTTGGTGACGATGATGGCGGTCATGGTGGCCACCAACACCATGATCACTGCACCCGGCCAGAACTGCAGGTCCATCGGCGTCGGGCCGATGACGTAACTCAGGAGCACAAGCACCGGAGCAACGAAAAGCGCAATCTGGGCCGCACTGCCGAGCGCAATGCCGACGCTCAGGTCCAGCCGGTTCTTGCGCGCACCGGAAAATGCCGAAGTCATTTCTGCCGCCGCGCCGACGAGTGCGACCACGATAAAGCCCACGAAGGCGGGCGTCATTCCGAACGTCTCTGCCGCCTGCTGAACCGATTCCACGAACACCTCGCTGACCAGAGCGACCATGATCGTCACGGCGGCAAGCGTCGCAAGTGCTACACTCAACGGCCAGGGAGCCTCATCCGAGGCGGAGGCGTGCTCGGCGCTGCCGAAGAATTCGCGATGGCTCTTCAAAGAGAAGAACAGCCCCAACCCGTAGGCGATGATCAGAACGATCGCCAGACCGAAGCTCAGATCCTGCATGAAATCCGGCGCCGCAGCGACACTATCGGCATCGGCCATTGCCGAGGGTACGATCAGTGCGATTGTTGCCAGGAAAAGAAGGCTCGTCTGCAGGCGGGCGCTGACGCGGTTGTAATCCTGAACGTGGTATTTCAGTCCGCCGAGCAGGAATGACGCCCCCAGCATGAAGAGCGTGTTGCAGACAATGGCGCCAGCCAGCGAAGCTTTCACCAGCGTGTATTGACCAAGCCGCAATGCGGCGAGTGCGATGATGAGTTCGGTCAGATTGCCGAGCGTCGCGTTCAGCAGACTGCCGACCGTGTCGCCCGTTCTCGCAGCGACGGCTTCGGTGGCGTGGCTGAGCAAGGTTGCCAATGGAATGATCGCCAGGACCGAGAGCAGAAACAGCAGCGTATGTGCATCAGGCACTGCGCTATGCGCCACCAGCACCAGCGGCGCCAAGACCAGCAGCCAGAGAAGCGGAGTGTGCCGAATTTCGTGCCAAAGCTGGCTCATGATACCCTCCGGAAAGCATTGACGTTTCCTGACCGCACCGCTGAAGGCGACCATGAACGAGGTTCAGTCCGGCGGCTTTCGGTCGTTGTGTTCATCGGCGGTCGCCTGCAGCGCCTGGACACTGACCGCTGCAACGAGGCCGGTGAGCACAATCCCGGAAAAGCCGACCACCATGGACAGCACCCGCGAAGACGTATGGCTCGGCGTCAGATCGCCGTAACCGATGGTGAGACCGGTGACAAAGGTGAAATACAGGGCGTCGATCACCCGCCACTCCTCTATTCGCCCGATCACCAGGCCGCCGCCAACCATGATGCAAAGAATGGCGGACAGGATTGGCCAGACAACGCCAAGCTGGCGATAGAACGCAATGAAGAAGATCCGTCTCGTGTGCTTAGACCCCATCGGACCCACTCGAAAAAGAAACCCCTGACACCCCCATGATGACCGCCTGAACGCTTGTTCGGGATGTCGCCGATAACCGGACTGCTCCTGCAGTCCAGGCTGCAATTTAGGGTGATCTAATGTGGATGAATGTCAACTCTGTAACGGTAACGATGGAGGGAACCTGAATTCTCTCAGGCTGCCTCACACTGGGGCATCGTGTGCTCAACCGACGATGGAAGCCTAGGTTGCCGCAACATACTTGCGCAAATTCTAAAAAAGACGAAACTGCGCCCCGCGCCGCAAAGGTGCACAGAATGCCAGGACAGCAATCGGGGTTCTTGCGGCACGGCTTATCCGGCCGGGCTGCGCCTATTCCCGCCTATCTCGTTCGCAGTCACATCCAAACAACAGATGAGGACACTGATCATGATAGACCAAGCTGATCGACCACATTCATTGACAAGCCGCCGGTTGGGCCTCGAAGCCCGAACCAAGTTCCTCGCAACAGTCGCTGCGGCGCTTACGTTGGTCGCCGTCCCCTGGGGATCGGCGGCAGCCCAGACAACGCAATCTGCCAAACCCAACATTCTCATGATTGTTTCCGATGATACGGGCTTCGGCGACCTCGGGCCGTATGGCGGCGGCGAGGGCCGCGGAATGCCGACCCCCAACATCGACAGGTTGGCAGACAATGGAATGACGTTCTTTGACTTCTACGCCCAGCCGAGTTGTACGCCCGGCCGTGCAGCGATGATCACGGGGCGAATTCCCAATCGCAGCGGCATGACGACCGTCGCGTTTCAGGGCCAGGGCGGTGGCCTGCCTGCAGCCGAATGGACCCTTGCGTCCGTTCTCAAGCTTGGCGGCTACGATACCTACTTCACTGGCAAGTGGCACCTTGGGGAGGCTGACTACGCGCTGCCGAACGCCCAGGGCTTCGACGTGATGAGATATTGCGGGCTCTACCACCTGAACGCCTACACCTACGCCGATCCGACCTGGTTCCCGGACATGGACCCGAAGTTGCGGGCGATGTTCCAGCGGGTAACAAAAGGCGCCCTGTCAGGCAAAACGGGTGAAAAGGCAGTCGAGGAGTTCAAGATCAACGGCCAGTACGTCGACACCCCAACGATCAATGGCGCACCCGGCGTTGTCGGTATTCCGTTCTTCGACAGCTACGTCGAGAAGGCCGCAGTCGGCTTCCTTGACGACGCATCCAAGTCCGGCAAGCCCTTCTTTATCAGCGTCAACTTCATGAAGGTGCATCAGCCGAACATGCCGGCACCGGAGTTCGAGCATAAGTCGATGTCGAAATCGAAGTATGCCGACAGCATCGTGGAACTGGACACCCGCATTGGCCGCATCATGGATAAACTCCATGAAACCGGCTTGGACAGAAATACCCTGGTGTTTTACACCACCGATAATGGCGCCTGGCAGGATGTGTATCCTGACGCCGGCTACACGCCATTCCGCGGCACCAAGGGCACCGTCCGCGAAGGCGGCAATCGCGTTCCCGCTATCGCTGTGTGGCCAGGCAAGATCAAGCCCAACAGCAAGAACCACGATATCGTCGGCGGGCTCGATCTGATGGCAACCTTCGCCGCCGTCGCGGGCGTCGCCCTGCCCGACAAGGACCGCGAGGGCCAACCGATCATCTTCGACAGCTATGACATGTCGCCCATCCTGCTGGGTACGGGCAAGTCGGAACGCACCTCCTGGTTCTACTTCACTGAGAACGAGCTCTCGCCCGGCGCTGCCCGCGTCGGCAACTACAAGGCCGTGTTCAACCTGCGCGGCGATGATGGTCAAGAGACGGGTGGGCTGGCGGTCGATTCGAACCTTGGCTGGAAAGGTGCATCCAAATATGTCGCAACCGTCCCGCAGGTCTTCGATCTCTGGCAGGATCCGCAGGAGCGCTACGACATCTTCATGAACAACTATACCGAGCGCACCTGGACGATGGTCACCATCAGCGACGCGATCAAGCAGCTGATGCAGACCTATGTGAAGTATCCGCCGCGCAAGCTGCAGAGCGAAACCTACACCGGTCCGCTCGAGATCTCGAAGTACCAACAGTTCCAGTGGCTACGCGAAGAGTTGTCAAAGGACGGTTTCAAGATCTCGCTGCCAACAGGCAACTAAGGCATGTCGCGTAAAAGTGTTCCGCGGTTTTGCGACAACGACACGCGTGAAAACAAGACCTTGAAGCGCGCCAACCGAATCTGAACGATCGCGACGCGCTCTCGTCACATCTCCCGATGTGGCCTGAAGAAGAACGAAAGCGGGTCTTTGTGTGGGCGACCAGACGACACCCCGCACCAAGCGACAAAGCCGCCGAGGACGGCGGCTTTTTACCGCAAGGCTGAATTTCTGATCACAATTCCAAACCCGAACGTTGCCAGGGGCGCGATCACCCGCCAGAAATTCACGCCGCCTCGGAAGCACTCTCGATGCGCTGCCAGCTGTCGTCGAGCTGGTTGCGAAACCAGGTCATCTGCCGCTTGGCATATTGCCGGGTTGCCGCCGAGCCGGTCTCGATCACCTCTGCCTCGTCGATCTCGCCGCGCAACAGCGCGGCAATCTGGCTGACGCCGATCGCCTTCATAACCGGCATGGCCTGGTCGAGATTGAGCGCCATGAGCGCACGCACCTCGTCGACCGCCCCACCTGCCAGCATCAAGCCGAAGCGGCGGTTGATACGATCGTGCAGCACCTGGCGATCCGGCAGCACCACCAGCTTGCGCGCCCGTTGCGGATCGATGATCTCAGGGCCTTTTTTCTGCTGGTAGACACGGATCGACTGGCCGGTCGCCTCCATCACTTCGAGCGCGCGCACGATGCGCTGGCCGTCACCGGGCTTCAGCGCGTCCGCCGTTCGCGGATCGCGCGCGGCAAGCTCGGCATGCAGCCCTTCCGGCCCCTCCTGCCTCAGCCGCTCACGCAACTGCTCGCGGATCGAGGCGGGAATTTCCGGCATATCGGCAAGCCCGCCGGTCAGCGCCTTGAAATAGAGCCCGGTGCCGCCGACGAAGACGGGCAACCGGCCGTCCTTGCGCAGTGCAGCGACGAGCGCCTCCGCCTCGCGCAACCAGGCGCCGCTCGAATAGGCTTCACCGGCCGGCACATGGCCGTAAAGACAGTGCTCGACGCCGCCCATGTCGGCTTCGTCGGGACGCGCGGTCAGCACCCGCAAGGTGTCGTAGACCTGCATGCTGTCGGCGTTGATCACCACGCCGCCGTGGCGGCGCGCCAATTCGACCGCAAGCGCGGACTTGCCGCTGGCGGTCGGCCCGGTTATCAGGATCGCGTCCGTATCGGTTTCAAGGTTATTGTCCATGGCTCTCGTTGCCACGCTTATCGCCAATCCGTCAAATCCTGTTCTGACGCCAGCGCTCGCGGAAGCCGCCGCTGACGCCGTCAAGGCATCCGGTCTCTACTGGCTTGCCGACGGCATCGCCTGCGACCTCGCGCTTAGGGACGGCACAGACCCCTTCGCCGCCGAGGCGGCGCTGCGCGGCGTGCTCAACGGCGTGGCCATCGACGTCGCCGTCCAGGACGCCGACACAAGGCGCAAGAAGCTTTTGATCGCCGACATGGATTCGACCATGATCGGCCAGGAATGCATCGACGAGCTTGCCGCCGAAGTGGGGCTCAAGGACAAGGTCGCCGCCATCACTGCCCGCGCCATGAACGGCGAGATCGCCTTCGAGCCGGCTTTGATCGAGCGCGTCGCGCTTTTGAAGGGCCTGCCGTCCAGCGTCGTCGGCGATGTCATCGCCAGGCGCATCACGTTGACGCCTGGAGGCCCCGAGCTGATCGCCACCATGAAGGCCAAAGGCTATTACACCGCGCTCGTTTCCGGCGGCTTCACCGTCTTTACCGGCCCGGTCGCCGACATGCTTGGCTTCCAGGAAAACCGTGCCAACACGCTGATCGAAAAGGACGGCACGCTGACCGGTGAGGTCGCCGAGCCGATCCTCGGCAAGCAGGCCAAGGTCGATGCGCTGCTCGACATATCAGGCCGCCTCGGCATTTCGACCGACGAGGCGCTTGCCGTCGGCGACGGCGCCAACGATCTCGGCATGCTGCAGCTTGCCGGCACCGGCGTTGCGCTGCATGCAAAGCCCGTGGTTGCCGAACAGGCGAAGGTGCGCATCGACCATGGTGACCTCACAGCCCTCCTCTATCTGCAGGGCTATCGCAAGACCGATTTCGTCCAATGATCGTTTCTGAGACCCAGCGGCTGCGAATCCGCGCCTGGAAGGAGACCGACCGCGATCTCTTTTTCGAGATCAACAACGATCCCAAGGTGATGGAATTCTTCCCCCATCGCCGCAGCCGCGAGGAGTCCGACGCACTGTTCGACCGCGTCGGTCGCGGCATCACAGAGACCGGCCTCGGCTTCTTCGCAGTGGCACTGAAAGACGACGATCGGCCGATCGGCTTCTGCGGTCTGGCTTACACCGACCTCGCCCCCTACCTGCCGAAAGGCACGGTCGAGATCGGCTGGCGGCTTGCCGTCCCCTTCTGGGGCAAGGGCTATATCACCGAGGCCGCGTTCGACCTTCTGCGCTTCGGCTTCGAGGAGAAGGGCCTGCGCGAGATCGTCTCGTTCGCCATTCCCGAAAACACCCGCTCGACGGCAGTGATGGTCCGCCTCGGCATGCACCGCGACCCCACCCGCGACTTCAACCACCCACGCATCCCCGCCGACAAACCACAACTCGTTCGTCACGTGCTCTATGCGATGACACGGGCGGACTGGCAGGCGCAGCGGGCAAGGACGTGATCGCGCCCGCCGCGCCCGTAGTGGCGGCTTGCGGCTGTTCGCGAGCCGGTCAGTCGCGCACGATATGGCCCCTCATCCGCCGCCCATGTTCGAAGCTTCAGTTCCCGCACCCTGCCCCGGGATACGCCCGCTCGACCCAGGTCACAAACGACTGCGCCGCCTCCGACAGCGCATCGAACCGCCGCGCCACTAGAAAAAAGGCGCCATAGGGCACCGAGATATCGAACGGTTGCAGCAGTCGTCCGGTCTTGAGTTCGTCACGCACATGATCGCGGTCGATCAGCCCGACGCCGTTGCCGCGCAGCGCCGCCTGCAGGACCATGGCGCCATCGGCAAAGATCGCGCCGCGCTCGATGCCAACCGGCCCTGCCCCGGCAGCGGCGAACCATTGCTGCCATGCCTCACGGTTGTCCTCGTGCAGGAGCGCATGCTGGAGGAAATCGGCAGGCGTCGACAACAGCCGGCCCGACCGCGAAAGCTCCGGCGCAATCACCGGGATCATCTCCACCTGAGCAAGTCTTCGCGCCTCGACGCGCGGCCAGGACGAGAGGTTCAAGCTGTGGCGGATGGCGATATCGGCGTCGCCGCTGCGAAACCCCACCAGCCGGGGATCGGCGTCGATCACCAGGTCGATCTCTGGATGCTCGCGCTGGAACTCTGCCAGATGCGGCACAAGCCAGCAGCCGGCAAAGGATGGCTCGGCGCTGACCTTCAATATCTGGCTTGCCTTGCGCCCCGAAAGCGCCTCCAGACTGTCTCCCACCATGTCGAAAGCCGCTGTCAGCACCGACAGCAGCGACCGCCCCTCCGCGGTCAGGCGGACGCTGCGATGCCGCCGTTCGAACAGCGGCCGACCGACGAGGTCCTCCAGTTCACGGATCTGCCGGCTGATCGCCGCCTGCGAGACGAACAGCTCGCCCGCAGCCAGGGTGAAGCTTTCGAGCCGGCCCGCCGCCTCGAAACTCCGCAACGCTGTCAGGGGCAGCCGGCCGCGCTTCATGCATAACCTCAAGTCATCTGAAGACGACTGTAAACTCGTTTGAGCCCTGGCGGCAAGTGCGTTGAAATGAGGAAACAGAAAGGAGGATCCGGCCATGTCTGCCATCCTCGAGACCCTGATCGACGCGCTGCGTCTGATGACCTTTCAACCGCCAAGGCGCCACATACACCACACCCGGACGGGAGAGATGGAGGATGCTGGCGTGCGCTGTTACGCAGAATGATGGTCGCCACCGTCGGCGATCATTTCCGCCGAAAGCGGAGTAGCGGGTTTGGCTCATCACCACGGTTTTTGGCAGAATCGCTTCGCACCGTTCACGGACACTCGCAAAAGCAATGGCGCACGCCGAGGCTACGCAGCGCCGTCGACACTCAAAAGGCGTCGAGGCGCGCTCCAATTCGTGTAGTGACCTGCCGTGCGATCGCTCTCAATCGATGGCATTCGACGTCACCGGCCGCCTTGAATCAAAATTTCAGAAATCCGAATCGGACTATGAGGGAGCGGCGCGACAGACCTGAAAGGATTCAGGAAAATGCCATCGCGCCGCGCCGTGCTATTCCATGCGCACGGTAACGAAGCGCAGCTCGCCCGTTTTGTTGGCGAGCATCAGCAGCGCGTTGCGCCGACCGTCGGACTTCAGCTCCTCGACACGGTCGGAGACGTCATCCGGCGTATCCATCGCCTCCTGACCGACCTCGACGATCACGTCACCCGGCTCGACCCGGCGCTCGGCTGCGGCCGACCCTGCCTGCACCTCGGCGATCACGACGCCTTCGACATCGTCGGCAATGCCGAACTTCTTGCGGCTTTCGGCATTGAGCGTGGTCAGCTTCATGCCAAGCACCGTGTCCGAGGCGGGCATCTCGGCGGCTGGCGGCTGGTCGGTCTTCTTTTCGTCAACGCCTTCGTCGCTTGTGGTTGCCGAGGCATTGGCGACGTCCTCGCCATCCTCCAGCCGGCCGAGCGTGACCTTGACGGTCTGTTCCTTGCCGTCGCGGATGATCGCGACGTCCACGGCCTTGCCGACGCCGCTCTCGGCGACTGCCCGCTGCAGGTCGCGCATCTCCGAGACATCCTTGCCGTCGAACTTGATGATGACGTCGCCGGCCTTGATCTCACCCTTGGTGATCGGCCCGCCCTCGATGATACCCGAGACCAGCGCGCCGCGCGGCGCGGCCAACTTCAGGCTTTCGGCGATATCGTCCGTCACCGGCTGGATGCGCACGCCAAGCCAGCCGCGCCGCGTCTCGCCGAAATCCTTCAGCTGCAGCACCACATTGGCGGCAAGCTCTGTCGGCACCGAGAAGCCGATGCCGATCGAGCCGCCCGTCGGCGAAATGATCGCGGTGTTGATGCCGATTACCTCGCCCTGCATGTTGAACAGCGGGCCGCCGGAATTGCCGCGGTTGATGGCGGCGTCCGTCTGGATGAAATTGTCGTAGGGGCCGGCATTGATGTTACGACCGCGTGCCGAGATGATGCCGACGGATACCGAGCCGCCGAAGCCGAACGGATTGCCGATCGCCATGACCCAGTCGCCAATCCGCATCTTGCGGGAATCGCCGAAAGGTACCGCCTTCAGCGGCGCTTTCGGCTCGACCTTGAGCACCGCGAGATCCGTCTTGGTATCCTTGCCGACGAGTTTGGCCTTCAGCTTGCTGCCATTGGCGAAGATCACTTCGATATCGTCGGCACCCTCGATCACGTGATTGTTGGTGACGATCACGCCGGCGGGATCGATGACGAAGCCGGAGCCGAGCGAATTGACGGTACGCTGGCGGTTGCCGCCCTTGTCTGCCTGCCCCTTGAAGAACTCGTCGAAGAAGTCCTGGTAGGGCGAGCCCTCCGGCACCTGCGGCGTCGGCGCATCGTCGTCATTCTTGACGCGCTGCGACGTCGAGATGTTCACGACCGCATCAAGCAGGCCGGCGGCAAGGTCGGCGACGGATGCGGGGCCATTGCTCGGCGGGCGAACGGCAGCCGTCTGCCCCATCGCCACGTTGGACAGAAGCAGCGAGGCGACCAGCGCCAGGGCGCCGAAGGATTTCGATCGAGTGGACAATTCGCGGAGCTCCTCACATTGTCTCGGCGGTGCGATACCTCAAAGGATAGCGCGTCATGCGATACTCTGCAGCCCCATGCGCCAAAAGAGGCGCAAGGAGCGCTGCAGCGACCTTGATTTCCAGCATACCCCAATCCTTCGACCGACCCGGTCGCAGGCGGTATGCAGATGGTGACAGCGACGCGATCCGGGGATCCCGTTCCGCCCGATCTTCCTGTGAAGATACGGCGGAATTCAGAAGCGTCCAGACACGATTTTCTGATCCGCCCGAAAGAGCGGATACGGACCGACGATCAGATGGTGATCTCGTGCCCATGTTCTTTCAGCGCCTGCACCGCCTTGTCGAGATCGGAACCGGGCACGAAGATGTAGTCGGTGCTGAAGGTCGAATTGGCAAAGACGCCGATGCCTGCGGCCGAAAGCGGCCTGAGCACGGAAGAAAGCACGCCCGGCACGTCAACGCTGAAATGCTGTTCGATGCGGAAGCAGCGCCAGCCGAGCGAACTCTGGGTGCTGGAAGGAACGCGCGCGGCGCGGCAGACGAGGGTCATTTCCTCTCGCGAGCTAGACACGGTCCAGAAACCCGGCCCCGGCAGCCATTCCGGCATCTGGGAACCGACATTGAGACGGGTGATCGCATATTCGGCGTCGACCAGCCGGATCAGCAGTTTATGTGGCATTTCGCATTATCCTCGAAGCAACCAGACAAGTCCGACACCGGCGGCAACGGAAAATACCCCGGCCAGTCGAAGCTGATGCTCCGGGACATACGGCAAACGCTTCGCCAATTCCACTAAAACCAAAGGGGCCAGTGCGTACACCAGCCCCTCGATGATCAGGAAGAAAGCGATCCCGGTCAGAAAGTCGGACATAGTCCGCTTAGTTCCCGGTCGCCGGTTGCGTCGTTGTCGCAGCCGGCGGGTTGCCTTCCGAGTCATTGAAATAACGGAAGAACTCCGAATGCGGCGACAGCACGAGCGTCGTGTCCGAGCTGCCGATCGACTCCGTATAGGCGGTCATCGAACGGTAGAATTCGAAGAACTTCGGATCGCGTGCAAATGCGTCGGCAAAGGTCTTCGTCCGTGCGGCTTCGCCTTCACCGCGCAGGATTTCCGATTCGCGCTGGGCGTCGGCGACAATCTCGACGACCTGACGGTCGGCGATGGCGCGGCGACGCTGGCCGGCTTCGTTACCCCGGGCGCGGATCAGTTCGGCTTCCGCCAGACGCTCGGCCTTCATGCGGTCGAAGGTCTGCTGCGAGACTTCCTGCGTCAGGTCCGTGCGACGGATGCGAACGTCCTCGATCCTGAGGCCGAGCGTTTCGGCATCGGCCTGGAGGTCGGCACGAACTTCGCGCATCATCGATGCACGCTCGTCGGACAGCGCGGCCTCGAAGCCGCGCAGACCGTAGACGCGACGCAGCGATGCGTCGAGACGGGTGCGCAGACGCGCCTCGGCCGAGTCACGGTCGCCCGAAACGGTTTCGCGGAAGCGGCGGGGGTCGGCGATCTTGTAGACGACGAAGGCGTCGACTTCATAGAACTTGCCGCCCGAGACCTGGACGCGGATGTTGTCGAGATCGAAGCGCAGGGCCTGGTCCTCGACATACTGGACGCGATCGGCATCCATGAAGGCGAACGGCAGCTTGAAGTAGAGGCCCGGCTCGGTCTTGACGTCCTGGATCTGACCGAAGCGGACGACGACCGCCTGCTGGCGCTCGTTGACCACGAAGACCGACGAGTAGAGACCGACGAAGACGACCGCGAGCAGGATCAGGATGATTGAAGTACGATTGTTGATCACTGTGCGGCTCCCGTCTGTGCCGGCCGACCGATTTCATTCAGCGGCAGATAGGGCACGACGCCCTGCCCGTTCTTCTCGTCGATGATGACCTTCTTCGACTTGCCGAGCACGCCCTGCATCGTTTCGAGATAGAGACGCTTGCGGGTCACGTCGGGCGCCTTGGAATATTCGTCATAGACCGAGATGAAGCGCTGGGCTTCACCGTCCGCTTCCTTGACGATGCGATCCTTGTAGGCGGCTGCCTCTTCGCGGATCTGCGCGCCCTGACCGCGGGCCTTGCCGAGGATCTGGTTGGCATACTGGTTGGCTTCTTCGACGAAGCGATCTTCGTCCTGCTCGGCGCGCTGCACTTCGTCGAACGCGTCGGCGACTTCGCGCGGCGGAGCCGCATCCTCGATCGCCACGGTATTGACCGAGATGCCGGCACCGTAGCTGTCCATCGTCGCCTGGATCGTGCTCTTCACGTCGGCGGCGATCGCCTGACGGTTATCGCGGAAAATGTCCTGGGCCGGACGACGGCCGACCACTTCGCGCATGGCGCTTTCGGCAACCTGCTGCAGCGTGTCGGAGGGATTTTCGACGTTGAAGAGATAGGCCTTCGGATCGGTGACGGAATACAGCACCGAGAACTGAACGTTGACGATGTTCTGGTCGCCGGTCAGCATCAGGCCGGCATTCGACTGACCGCTGTTGCGACCGCCGATGTTCTGCTGCTGCTCGGTAATCTTGACGAACTCGACGGTTTCGAGCGGCCAGAAATGATAGTGCAGGCCCGGCATCGAGATCTCGTCCTTCGGCTTGCCGAAGCGCATTTCGACGCCCCGTTCATCCGGCTGGACGGTGTAGATCGAGTTGATCAGGATGAAGCCGACGATCAGCAGGCCGACGATGGCAAAGACGCCGCCGTTGAAACCACCGGGAACGACGTTCTTCAGCTGATCCTGGCCACGGCGAATGATCTCTTCCAGATCCGGCGGGCCGCCTTTGCCGCCGCCGCCACGCGGGCGGTTCGGCCCCTGGCCCCATGGCCCCTGATTGCCTCCGCCGCCGCCGCCACCCCAAGGGCCGCCGCCGCCATTCTGATTGCTCCAGGGCATCAAAACCTCTCTTTTGAATACTGCTCACGATGAACTGCCGCGCGAATGCACGGACGTCCACGATGTGAACCCGTTATAGGTATGACATGCATCGCTTTCAACGCGATAGGCCAGAGTTCACCGTAAATGGTTCAAAATAGTTGACGAATAAACCATTCCAGCGTCGCGCGTCGCATCTGCCGCACCAAGCGCTGTGACACCTCGAACGTGCACCGGCACCTTCGCCGTCGGCCGGCGCCGATCAATGATCCCAGATCAACCTACGCTACGCCGGCGCCAGGTCACGAAATGCATGGCATGGCTGTCCTTCTCGCTCTGCGGCAGATCCTCTTCGAACACCTTGTCGAAGACGGCGGGATCGATTTCGGGAAAGCGCGCATCGCCTTCGACTTCGGCCGGAACCTCGGTGATATGAAGGGTATCCGCCGCACCGATCGCCTGGCGATAGATCTCGCCGCCGCCGACGACGCAGACCTCGTCCGCACCGGTTGCCTCAGCTTCTCGCCGCGCCGCGGCGAGCGCTTCTTCCAGCGAATGCACGACGATCGCGCCCTCGGCGGAGTAATCAGCGCTGCGGCTGATGACGATGTTCGCCCGGCCCGGCAGCGGACGCCCGATCGAGGCCCAGGTCTTGCGCCCCATGATCACGGGCTTGCCGATCGTCAGCGCCTTGAAGCGCTTGAGGTCGGTCGGAAGCCGCCAGGGCAGATCACCCTCGCGGCCGATCACGCCGTTGGCGGCAACCGCTGCAATGAGGGAGACTTTCGGTTCGTTGGTGCTGGAATCAGTCATGGAACCCATTCGGTTTGCTGTCGATTTCACTTGCCCTGACAAGGGCCGGGCGGTCCGTCACCACCCTTATGTAGCGGTCGACGACCTCGCTCTCGGGCAGGATCTTGCGCATCCATTGCAGCGCACTGGCCAAAAGCAGATCGGCGGCACTCATCGTCGCGCCGAGCAGATAGGCCTGCCGGCTGAGCACGTCGATCACATGCCCGCACATTTCGCTGTAGAGCCGCGCCTGCGCCGGATTGTTGATCGTCGCCCCGGTGATGTGCGCCAGCGCCGTCGGCTCGATCACGCCGGCATAATAGGCAAGCCAGGAGAGATAGGCGCCGCGCTCGGGATGGCCCGGCGCCCGGCCGAGACTGCATTCGGGGTGAAGGTCGGTCAGGTACTGCACCACGGCGGACGATTCCCAGATCAGCGCGCCCCTGTGCAAAAGCGCCGGCACCTGTTTGTGCGGGTGCGGATTGTCATCGTCGGGCGCGCCCGAGCCATCCCAGCGCCGGATCGAGACATAACGGATCTCGTATTCCGCACCGATCTCCTCGAGCAGCCAGACGATGCGCGAGGAGCGCGACTGCGGTGCGTGGATGAGCGTCAGCATCGAAACCTCCCGACAGCGCCGCGTCGAACAGAACACGCAAAGGCCGCTGCAACGCCTGAATTACGCCAGAGGCGGAAGACCCTCCCAGCCTGCCGCCGTCACGCGAATGCCCGTATAGATCCCCCTGCCCGCGCCCCGCGCGGCGGCGACATGTCAGACGGCGATCGGCGCCTTGATGGTTGAATCGGCTTCGTAGCCGACAAGGGTAAAGTCTTCAAAACGGAACGAAAACAGATCCTTGACATCAGGATTGATCTGCATGCTCGGCAATGTCTTCGGCGTGCGGGCAAGCTGCAGCCGCGCCTGGTCGAAATGGTTGTGGTAGATGTGCGCATCGCCAAAGGTATGCACGAAATCGCCCGGCTTCAGCCCGGTCACCTGCGCCACCATCATCGTCAGAAGGGCGTAGGAGGCGATGTTGAATGGCACGCCGAGAAAGATGTCGGCTGAGCGCTGGTAGAGCTGGCAGGAAAGCTTGCCGTCGGCGACGTAGAACTGGAACAGGCAATGGCACGGTGGCAGCGCCATCTCGTCGACCAGCGCCGGGTTCCAGGCCGAAACGATGTGCCGGCGCGAATTCGGATTGGTCTTCAGGCTTTCGACGAGCCCCGCGATCTGGTCGATGTGGCGTCCGTCCGGCGCCGGCCAGGAACGCCACTGGTAGCCGTAGACAGGGCCGAGATCGCCGTTTTCGTCCGCCCACTCGTCCCAGATGCTGACGCCGTTGTCCTTGAGGTAGGCGATGTTGGTCTCGCCCTTCAGGAACCAGAGCAGTTCGTGGATGATCGAGCGCAGGTGCAGCTTCTTGGTTGTCAGTACCGGGAAGCCTTCCGACAGGTCGAAACGCATCTGGTAGCCGAAGACCGAGCGCGTGCCCGTCCCCGTCCGGTCGCCCCGGTCGGTTCCGCTGGTCATCACATGGTCGAGGAAGTCGAGATATTGCTGCATGGTCTGGCGCCGCCGATTCGTGTTGTCCCAAATTTAGGGTGAAGCCGGCGGCAAACCAATGTCTCGTGGGTATTTATCCCGCAAATTTAGCCGTTCAAACCGGGATCTTGAGGAAAGCTTGCGCGTTTCCGCCGGCATCCCGACTCCGGGTATCTGTCACGTTGATCAATTCGGCCCGATCCAGCCCGAGTTTGCCGCGACCTAAAGCGTCTGCAGCTTGCCGAGGTTCTTGGCCACCAGATAGTAGAAGGTCACGCGGGACTTGGAGCGGTCCTCAGACATCGCCTTCGCCGTGGCCGAGATGGCCGCATCCGCGTCCGCGCCGACGACGCCGAGCTTCTTCTCGCACCACTTTTCCCGGACGCGATCGAGTTCCTTGGGGTCGGTGGCCGACACGAGCGAGGAATCCTTGTTGCGCAGCGCAATGCCGAGATGGCGCACGATCTTGTTCACGACAGCCTCGTCGGCGCCGCCGTCATACTTCTGCACATCTGCGAGATAGCCGGTCATGATGCCTCCACATTGGATTACCCGAAAAACGGCAGCCTGTCCCGCATGCCCGGGCGGCCCGCCTGCAGCAGCCGGAGTTTTTCATGGCTGCCGATCAAGTCAAGCGTTTTGGAAAAGCAGCGATTTATCCGCACCCTCCCCTTTTCTTGGGCGCTGGAAAGACCTATATGACAGATGCCGTCTTAGGGCGGCTATGGCAATAAACGGGCGGTGAAATAAACCCATTGGACCCGGGGGCGGTACCCGGCGCCTCCACCAAAAACCGGTCGACACGTCGATGACCGGCTTTTGATGGGGGCGAAATAGGATCGACAAGGGCGTAAAGATCGACTTTTTGCTCGGCATTGTACCACCGTTATCGGGCTAAACTTATAGTTGCAAACGACAACTATGCTGAAGCACGTCTCGCTGCCTAACGGCGGTGCGACACTTCAAATCAAGTCCTTCCGGGTAGCACCGTAAGGCGGGGTCCGAAGGCACCTGGCAACAGAAGCCTTCACCTTCTCCCCCGCTTCGAAATGGTCTATAGATGCTTGGATAATTGACTCGTCATATTCTGACGGGCAATGGAAAGCCGACAGTAGAATTGAGTTCGAGAAAGACGGGAATCCCATGGGCCAGGACCACATTCGCTACGACATTCTGGCGCAGGACGCGCTTCGCGGCGTCATCCGCAAAGTGCTGACCGAGGTTGCGGCCACCGGCCACCTGCCTGGCGAGCACCATTTCTTCATCACCTTCCTGACCGGGGCGCCGGGTGTTCGCATCTCGCAGCACCTGAAATCCAAGTATCCCGAGCAGATGACCATCGTCGTCCAGCACCAGTTCTGGGAACTCAAGGTCTCCGATATCGGCTTCGAGATCGGCCTTTCCTTCTCCGATACGCCGGAGCGGCTCGTCATTCCATTCAATGCCATTCGCGGCTTCTACGACCCCTCGGTCAACTTCGAACTCGAGTTCGACGTGGCCGCGGCCGAGGAGGAAGAACTCGAATCGGCGGAGATCACCGCCTACCCCGTGCCTGAAACCGACGGCGAAGTGCCGCCCAAGGACGCGGACAAATCCAGCGAAGCCAAGAATGGCGGCGGCTCGGTCGTTTCGCTCGATTCCTTCCGCAAGAAAAACTGAGGCAGCTGAAAGGGCGCGGCATGAGTGGTGACGTCGTCAATCTACGCCAATTCCGCAAGCGCAATGCCCGCGCCGAAAAAGAGAAGCAGGCCGAACAGAACCGTATTTCGTTCGGCCGCACCAAAGCCGAGAAATCGCTGACCGACGCCTTGAACGCGAAAGCGGCAAAAGCCCTCGACCAGGGGCGCCGCGAGCCCACAGCCGATCGACCCGATGAGGCCGAGGACTGAAGCACAGGACGCGTAAACGGCTGCGTCTTCTTCAAATCATCGTCGAAACAGATTGTGCGGAACGTCTCACGCCTGAATGCGTTGCTAGAGCATCAAAGCCGGCGCTTGGTTCGGCAAAAGTGATTCTGCGTCAAGGACTTGCAGCAGCGTCCCGAATCAAACCGCCAACGACTTGAATCAATTTGCGAGCTCCGGCGATGATCCGAAAACACTCCGCCACCCTGCACGGACACCGCACCAGTTTTTCGCTGGAGGACCCGTTCTGGCTTGAGCTGAAGACGATCGCGGCCGCCCGCGCCATGCCGATCGCGCAATTGATCGTCGAGATCGACGACGCGCGCAGCAGTGACAGCAACCTCTCCTCGGCACTTCGGGTCTACGTTCTCGACTGGATCAAGTCGAACGTGCCGCGCTCAGCGGCCGGCGACACGTGACGGCTCGTCGGCATGGTTTGCGAAACTGTCCGTCAGGGCGTCGGCGAGGCCGGCGCGCAGCTGGGTCGCCATAGCCCTGATCCCGCCCGGCAGCCGTGAAAACTCGATGAGACACACCCGGTTGCGCCCCGTGTTCTTGGCGAGGTAGAGCTGATCGTCCGCGATCTTGAAAATGTCCTCGTACTGCACCGGATAGGTAAACAGCGCCACGCCGATGCTGACCGTCACGGGATCGGCATCCGGTGCAATCGCCTGCCCGTGCTCAGCCACCGCCAGACGAATGCGCTCGGCCATCGCCCCGACCGTTGCGGGATGGGCATGGTGAATGAAGACGCCGAATTCCTCGCCGCCGAGACGGCCGATCAGGCCGCCATCGCCCACAGCCAGGCGGACCGCGGTCGCTATCGCCACCAACGCATCATCACCGGCGAGATGGCCATGGCGATCGTTGATGCGCTTGAAGTGGTCGGCGTCCAGCACCATCAGCGCCGACGTCGTGGGAAAAGGCTTGAGATCCTGTTCGGCAACGAACGCCGTGACATCCGACGTGAACGCAGCCCTGTTGAGACAGCCGGTCAGGCCGTCATAGCGGCTCGCCAGCGTCAGCAGATCGTTGGCGCATGCAAGCTGCTGAAGCTTGATGCCGATGAAGGCGAAAAGCGGGATGGCCAGAAGCAGCGGAATGAACAGGGCAAGGCGCATCGACGTCGCCATCACCTCCGCCCCGAACGGGGCGATGTAGTGATAGGTGATGAGAACCGCAACGGCAGTGCAACCAACCGCACCCGAGAATGTCCAGTTGATGATCCAGATGATCGCGCGGCGATCAAGGCCCTGTTTCAGTGACGTCATGCCACCCCCCGTTGCAAACCGCACTGTGATGCCGGGAAGCTAACGAGCGATCAAACATTCCATTAGAATTTTAGGGGTCACGTACTTCTTGGCTGGCAAAACAGGCGCGCGCAACCGAATCAGGCCGGCATCGGGACTGAACGCAGGGCCTGGCCGGATCAAGGTCACGCCCATCCGGAGGAAATGCTCAGTCTCTACCCGTCAAAACATAGACTTTTGATTGCAACTGGGGCCCACTTCTTGCCCTCTGTGTGCCTTGAGCAACAGGTCGCGCAATTCCGCATGCGCCGACACCGGATCTGACGCAAATTCACTTGTTTAGAACACCCTAATTTCAAACAATTCAACGGCTGCCAGCGGCCGCGGCCTCTGGCGCTCGTGAGTTCTGAGAGGGAGAACACCATGCAGCTCTATGCCCGGATCGGTTTGGCCACGTGCTTGACCCTATCGTCGGCCACGATTGCCAGCGCAGCCGACATCGCACCACTCCTTGCACCGACGGCGCAGCCGCAGGAGACGAAGAGCGGATGGAAGTTCACCATCGCACCCTACTTCTGGGTTGCGGGCCTGACGGGCGATGTCGGCCAGTTCGGCCTACCACCCGTGCACGTCGATGCCAGCTTCAGCGACATCTGGGACAAGCTCGATTTTGCCTTCATGGCGATGGGCGAGGCGCGCAATGGCCCCTACAGCATCTTCGGCGACGTCATCTACACGAAGCTATCGGCCAGCGGCAGCACGCCGAACGGTATCCTCGCCAATAGCGTGGATGTGGACTCGACGTCTTTCTCCGCGCTGCTGGGCGTCGGCTATGCCATTTACGAAGACCAGTCGGCCAATCTCGACATCGTCGGCGGACTGAGGGTCTGGTCGGTCGACACCACGCTTTCGTTCTCTGGCGGCCTGCTGGATGGTGTCAGCCGGGATGATGGCGCCACCTGGGTCGATGCGGTCGCCGGCCTGCGCGGCACCTATAACTTCACGCCCGAGTTTTATCTGACTGGTTGGGGGCTGGTCGGCGGCGGCGGTGCGGATCTCGACTGGGATGCAGCACTCGGCCTGGGTTACCGGTTCAGCGATACGATTTCCGCTGTCGCCGGCTATCGCGCCCTTGGCGTCGACTACAGCCACGACGGTTTCGAGTACGACACCGTGCAGCACGGACCGATCCTGGGGGTCGCCATCCGCTTCTGATCCGACGCGCCTCCGGCGGTCTCAGACGAGCGATCGACGGGACTGCCAGCTTGCTGCAGCATTTCTCCTCAAATCGCACCCGATCTGAGGTGGTGTCCGGTCGTCCGAATGTCTACTGCATATTCCTTGAATCGGAATCGATTTAAGCGAAGAATTATGCAGCAGATCTAAAGCGTTGAAACGTGCTTGGCGTCACGTACGATGCGCGCCGATGTAAAATTTGAACGCAGCCTTGGCGGCCTTGTTAGATGAACAAGGCCGTTATAGCACGCTGAATTGCCGGCTGTTTTGTCCGCAAACGGAATAGGATTCCTTGAAGCGCGCCGTCGAGGACCGATGCGCAAGCCTCGCCCTCCCAAGCCTCTCCTCGCCGGAAAACGCGATCCGGCAGGTCCAGCAGGTTTCGATGCTCGAAACCGGGTATCAATGCCTATTGCACCGTGACACCGGGCAGAACGTCGAAATTCAGCCCCTGCCCGTTAGATTTCTGTTGGTCTTCGACCGTTCCCGGCGGCACCTGCGACGGGGCGCCCAGTTGCTGTTGCTGCTGGCGTTCACGCTCGACGCGCGCGGCTTCTTCCGCTGCCTTGCGCGCGGCCTCTTCCGCCGCCTTTCGTTCCGCCTCCGCGCGGGCCGCCAGATCCGCCTTCACCCGTTCCGCCTCAACTGCTGCCGCCGCACGCCGCCGCTCTTCGGCAACCGCCCGCAGGCGCTCGACTTCACGCTGCTGCGCCTTTGCCTTGTAAAGCTGCACCTCGCGACGCAGCCGTTGCTTCTCAAGCACGTTGGCCTGCAGCGTCTCGACACGTCGGCGCTCGCGCTCAAACGCCCGAAGCGACAGGAAATTCGAGAGATCGGCAACATCGAGGTTCACGCCCGGGGACGAAAGCAGGCCGGCATAACTCAGCCGCACCCGCGGCTCGGCCCCCGCCAGCGCCTCGTCGCCCGGCCGGAAGGTCATGTCAATGTTCGCGTCGAGACGCGCAGCCGCCAGATCCAGCGATGCTTCACCGGCAAAGGCTGCGTTGCCGTCGGCAGCCGTGACGTTCTGCGCCCTGAGCACGCCACCGGCAATGCTGAAGGGGACCTTGACCACACCGACGACCGACTGGCCGGAAAACACGGCCGCCTCAGCTGCCTGGCGGATTGCATCGGGCGAAATCTCCGTCTTCATGGCGTCGGCAGTTGCCATCAGTTGCGGCAGCACCGCGCTGTTGATGCCGTTGAGGGTCACGCCATTGAAGGTAGCAGTGCCCGAACCGCTTGCCGAATGGGCCATGGCTTGCGCGTTCGCGCCCGATGCCTCGAGCGCAACCGAGAGGTCGAAGGTGCCGGTGGCGACCGGGGCGCCCGCACGCATCCACCCAGCCTGCGCCAGATCCCCGCCCTTGACGTCGAGCCGCGAGCGCAGGAAGCCGGAGCCATTGGCATTGCCGAGCTGCAACCGGCCTTCGAGCTTGCCGCCGAGCCAGTCGCCAGTCGCATCGGTGAAAGCGATCTCATCGCCCTTCCACTCCAGCTTTCCGGCAAAATTGCCGATGGCGCCGTAGAACCCCGGCCAGAAGTTGGCGGCCTGCACATCGAGCGCCACGTTGAAACCGGTCCAGGCGGCTTGCGCCACTGATGTTTTCGACAGCGCTCCGCTCGACATGTCCTGAACGTGGCCAAGGATGCCCTCGGCCAGCCAGGCGAGATCGAGCGTGGCAACGCTGATCTGGCCGTCGGCCTTGCCCGGCACCTTGCGGTCGATCGTCAGCGCGCCCGCAAAGCCGTTGTTGTCGGCCTTGCCTTCGACGGTCGTGAAGGCGATCGCCTCCGGTGTCGTCGCCACGTCGGCCGACACCGAAATCGGCAGGCCGGTGCCCGTCTGCGGCAATGCGATGCCCTGCTGCAGCAGGTAGGGCTCGAGGTCTTCGGTCTGGAGTGTCAGTTTGGCCTGACCCTCGAGGAAATGGTCTCGCGAGAGATCGAAACTGCCCTTGGCGGCAAGCGACGTCTTCTCGGTGGTAAAGGTCACCGTGCCATTGGCGTTGGAGCCATCGGTGCTCTGCAGCTTGATGGAGAGGATGCCGTTGGCGTCGGCATCGAAAGGCAGCGGGTCGAACCCGGCCTGGCCGAGCAGCAGCAGCGTCTGCGGGTTTTCGAGCGTCGCTTCGAGCAGCATGCCCTTGCCGGCAAGGGCCTGCGCCATGTCGGGCGCCTGATAGCTTGCGGCAATCTTGGTGCCGTTGGCGGTGCCGAAAATGCCGAAGGTCGCAGGCGCATTGCCTTCCTTGTTGCCGGCCGTCAGCGTCACGTCGAAGGCGGCGTCCGTATAGAAGGGTCCGGCCCTGGTCAGGCGGCGAAGGGCGGGATGATCGACGGCGTGCCGGCCGATCATGTCCAGGAACGGTGTCAGGTCCTTGGCCGCCAGCTTCATCTTGGCGGAAATTACCGGCTTTTCGAGATCGCCGCTGGCGCGACCGGAAAAGGCGAGCTGGGCGCCGGCAAGCGAGCCGATCGCCACGCGCTCGGCCTGAAGCTGGCCATTCTTGAATGTCACCACCGCCTGGACGTCGCGCGCCTCCTCGCCGAAAGCGGAGAACTCGTCGGCGGAAAGGTCGGCCGCAATCGCATGCTGCATCAGGGTGGAAGCCGAGGCATCGCCGGCAACCAGCCCCGCCAGCGCCTGCAGCGCTTCGAGGTCGATGCGATTGCCGTTCAGCTGCAGCGACAGGTTCGGCTGCTGCTCGGCGAAGGACTGACGCTGGAGCCGCCCCTTGAGGCTGGCCTCGCCGGCGGCCACTTCGAGGTTTTCGAACTGCTGCAGCGTATCGGTCAGGTTGACCGTGGCCGAAAAGCCCGCGGTCTTCAGCTTGCGGATCGCCGGGTCGACGGAACCCGCCAACCAACTCGCCAGGCCCGAAGGCTGGTTGGACGCGAGAAGCAGGTCGCCACGGAACGAGCGCTGGCCCTTGAGGTTGAGCCGCCCCTTGGCCTCCAGCTGAGTGCGCCCGGGCAGAAGGGCGACGACATTGTCGATCACCCAGCCGGCACCATCCGGCTGCACGTCGATGCGCACGTCGCGCACGGTCGTATCGCCGATGACGATCGCCGGCAGTTTCAGGCTGGCCCGTCCCGGCACCTGCGGAATGGGGATATCGGCGGCAATCGCCAGCATCGCCTCCAGCCGCTGGCGCATGGAGATCGCCGGGTCGCGCCCGGTCTTGCCGTTGCTGCCGGAATTGCCGATGCGGCTGACGTCGATCTGCTGGCCGTCGGCGATCAGCAGGAACTTCTGGTCCTTGCCGGTATCGAGCGTCGCCTCGCCGGTCACCACATATGGATCATCAGCAGGGCCGACCTCGAAGCGGTATTCCGGCACGCGGATGCTTTCGTTGGTCAGCTGGAAATCACCGTTGATGCGCAGCGGCGCATGGCCGTCCGCATCCTTTGCCTCGCCCTGCGGGCGGTTTTCAGTCAGCGTGAAGCGACCGCCGTAAACAGGCTTGAAGTCGACGATCTTCAGGGCGCCGTCGAGTTCGACGCCGAAGGGACGCTTGTCCGGCGTCACGCGCGCCTTCAGGCTGAGCGCACCCGTCTCGTCCACCTCATTGCTGGAAAAGGCAAAACTGCCGGCCTCGCCATCAAGCGCAGCCCGCCCCTCCACCTTCCAGGGGCCAGCCAGGGTGCGGGCGGAAAGATCGGCGGAAAGGTCAGTGACGCGTCGGGTGCGGCCGGTTTGCTCATCGATGAATTCGATCTCGCCGTGGGTGATCTCGACATTTTCGAGCACCACCGTCTTGGCCGGGATTGCCGTGCGCGTGCCGCGCGCCCAGTCGAGCGTGCCGTCCGGGAGAAGCCTGACCTTGGCCTTCGGCCGGTCGAGGCGCATGTCGAAGATCAGTGCTTCGCCGCTCAGGAACGGCGCCAGCTCCGCGCTCATCGAGAATTGCGCGACCTGGATCAGCGGCTCGCCCTTGTCGCTGCCGCCGACGCGCACATCGTTGAGCGTCACCGTCGGGAACGGGATCAGCCTCGCATCCACACTGCCGTGGACGACGACGGGCTTGCCCATGATGCGGCTTGCCTCGCGCTCGAATTCCTTGCGGAAACCGGTCCAGTCGATGAACCACGGGGCGATCAGCGCCGCAAAAAGCGCAACGACCACAAGACCGCCGATGGCAACCAGAATTCGCGAAAGCACCGTGCCTACATTCCCATCAAGTTCTCGGGCGCCCGTCGGCGCCGTCTGCGTCCATATGAACGCCAAAGGGACGTCTTCGTCCATTACATTTGGACGTCTTCGTCCTTATCCATTGCGTCGGCGTTGCCTGCCGCCCCACAGGGCGGCTGCAGCACCGCTCTCCCCTCGCCCGACCATTCGCGTCAAGCGAAGATCTTGCCGGGGTTGAAGATACCCTGCGGATCGAGGGAACGCTTGACCTGCCGCATCAGATCCAGCGCATCGCCAAGTTCAGCTTCGAGAAACGGCATCTTGCCCTGGCCGATGCCGTGTTCGCCAGTGCAGGTCCCGTCCATCGACAGCGCCCGCGCATTCAGCCGTTCGACGAAAGCCTCTGCCCGCGCCACGTCGGCGGCATCCTTGTCGTCGAACAGCAGCCCGACGTGGAAATTCCCGTCGCCGGCATGCCCGACGATCGGGGCCGTCAGGCCGTGTGCTGCGATATCCTCATGGGTTGCCGCAACGCAATCGGCAAGCCGCGAGATCGGCACGCACACATCGGTGGATAGAATGGCAGCACCCGGGATCAGGCTCTTCTGGGCCCAGTAGGCATTATGCCGCGCCTTCCACAGCCGTGCCCGTTCCTCCGGATTGGTCGTCCAGATGAAACCGCTGGAGCCGAAGTCGGCCGCAATTTCGTCGAAGTGTCGCGACTGCATTTCCACACTTTCGCTGTTGCCGTGGAATTCGACGAACAGCGTCGGCGTCTGCTCATAGGAAAGGCCGGAATAGTTGTTGCAGGCCTTCATCTGCAGCGCGTCCAGGAGCTCGATGCGCGCAACCGGAATGCCGGACTGGATCGTCAGGATCACCGCATTGCAGGCATCGGCAATCGTCGGGAACGGGCAGACGCCGCCGGAGATGACTTCGGGAATGCCCTGGAGCCGGAGCGTGATCGAGGTGATGATACCGAGCGTGCCCTCGGCACCGACGAAGAGGCGCGTCAGGTCGTAGCCCGCCGACGACTTGCGCGCCCGATGCGCCGTGCGCACCTCGCGCCCATCCGCCGTCACCACCGTCAGCGCCAACACATTGTCCTTCATGGTGCCGTAGCGCACCGCATTGGTGCCGGACGCGCGCGTCGAGGCCATGCCGCCGATCGAGGCATTGGCGCCGGGATCGATCGGGAAGAACAGGCCGGTGTCGCGCAGATAGGTGTTGAGTTCCTCGCGGGTGATGCCGGGCTCGACACGGCAGTCCAGATCTTCCGCGTTGACTTCGAACACGCGGTTCATGCGCATCATGTCGACGGAGATGCCGCCGTTCGGCGCGTTGACATGGCCCTCGAGCGACGAGCCGGTCCCGAACGGAATGAGCGGCACGGTGTTGGCAGCGGCGATCGCGACGATCTCGCGCACCTCGTCGGCACTTTCGGGGAAGACGACGCCATCGGGAAGCTGCGCCGGGATATAGGTGGTGGTGTGGGCATGCTGGGCACGGATCGCTTCGCCCGTCTGGAACCGGTCGCCGAATCGGGCGGCAAGCTGCGCCTTTGCGGTATCGATCCCGGTTTCGTTTCTCGAGCCAGCTCTGATCGCCTTCAATGCCACGGAAAACGTCCCTTCTTCATGCCATCCGCACCGCCCCGTTCCGACATTGGGGAAGCGCTTTCATTTCAAGGCGCTACTGTGCAAATCGGAATCACTTTGTCCAGACGTTGACGCAGTCTCTGGCAGACTATCGCGTGAAAACGCCGGCGGTGAGACCTGAGTGTCACAAAGCTTTCGTCTTGTGACGGAAAACGCCGATCAAAACGCCCTGCCGGGATCGACCCTGGAGTTGGAACCTTTGCCGTCGATGTTGCGCCGACGACACCGGCCTGTCACAAGATCCTGACAAGACGACGCTCGCCGCGTCTTCCGCGGACAGATGGAATCGACGAGAAGACGCCGGTCGTTTGGCGACCCTTGGGGCAAGAGGAAAAGGTCACATGCTCGGACTACTCGCGTTGCTTACCTCAGCCGTATTCTTCGGCGCCGCCATCTACATCAACGTGGCTGAACAGCCCGCAAGGCTTTGCCTCGACAATAGGACAGCTCTTGCACAATGGGTGCCGGCCTACCGTCGCGGTTTCCAGATGCAAGCCTCGCTCGCGATCCTCTCGGGCCTGCTTGGTCTTGCCGCCTGGTGGCAGAGCGGCAATGCGCTCTGGGGTTTCGGGGCAGCGGTCATTCTCCTGAACTGGCCCTTTACGATTCTCCGGATCATGCCGATCAACCGGCGTCTGGAGGCAACGCGACCGGAAGAGGTGAACGAGGAAACCCGCGGGCTTCTCGTTCACTGGGGCAGGCTTCACGCCGTCAGGAGCGCGTTCGGCGCCATCGCCACGGTGATCTTCCTCGTCGCCGTCTGGCTGGAGCTTCGGGGCTAGCGCATCCCGCTTTCAAGCGGAACCACGGCAGGCCGACAAGCTGCTCCATAGCCGAAGGGTTGATGCAGCCTTGACCCGGCAGCGCCGCGCGCACCGGCGCTACTTCACTTCCAGCGCGGCGGCGGCCTCCATTTCCTCGTGCAGCTTGCGCTCCTCGTCCGCATGCGGCTTGGTGAGCCCGGCAATGACGAGATAGGCAACCGGCGTCAGATAAAGCGTTACGACCACGGCAAGGCCGAGACCGCCGACCAGCACCCAGCCAAGCGCGATGCGTGCTTCCGCACCCGCGCCGCTTGCCATCACCAGCGGCACCGCGCCGACGATGGTGGCGATCATCGTCATCATGACAGGACGAAGCCGAATGTTGGCGGCGTTCTCGATCGCGGTGCGCACATCCTGGCCGCGATCACGCAGCTGGTTGGCGAATTCGACGATCAGGATTCCGTTTTTCGCCATGATGCCGACCAGCATCACCAGGCCGATCTGGCTGTAGATGTTGAGCGTATTGCCCGTCAAAATCATCGCAAAGACCGCGCAGGCAAGCCCCAGCGGTACCGTCGCCATGATGATCAGGCCGCTGACGAAGCTTTCGAACTGTGCGGCCAGCACCAGGAAGATGATGACGAGCGCAAAGCCGAAGGTGACGATGAGGCCGTTGGCATTCTCGTTGAGGGTCGCGGCTTCCGCGAGCGGCATGATGCGCGAGCCCGGCGGCAGCAGCGGCTCGGCCATCTGCTCAACCATGGTCAGGGCTTCGCCGAGCGCCAGATCGGATTTGAGCCCGGCCGACAGCGACACGGCGCGCAGCTGCGATTCCCGCGACAGCTGTGGCGCCACGGCCGTTTCCTCGACGCTGGCAATGGTCGACATCGGCACGATCTTGCCGTCGCCGGCCTTCAGGAAGATGTTCTGCAGGTCGGTCGGGTCATTGACGGGATTGGTCGAGGACAGCAGCTTGACCGGGTAAGATTCGCCATCGACGAAGACGTCGACGACGCTGTTGCCGTCGAGCATCGCCTGCAGCGCCCAGGCGAGACCACCGATATCGACACCCATGTCGGATGCGCGCTCGCGGTCGATGGTGATCGAAAGCTGCGCCTGGTTGGCCTCATAGTTCAGCCGCACATTCTCGAAGCGTCCGCTGTCTTCCATCTGGCGCACGAGCTTGGCCGCGGCATCGCCGAGCTTGGTGTAGTCGTTGCCGACCAGCGCCACCTGCAGGCCGCTGCCGGCACCGCGAATGCCCAGGCTGTTGGGCTGCATCGCAAACACCCGCACCGAGGGGATGCGTGCCGTCACCTTGTTGATCTCGGAGACGATCTGCTGCTGGCTGCGCTCGCGCTTGTCCCAAGGGGCAAGCGTCAGCACCATGAAGCCGCTGTTGGCCGAGCCGCCCTGGCCGGAAATCGAGAAGATGTTGTCGATCTCGCCGGATTTGACCAGCGGCTGCAGCCCGTCCTCGATCCGGCGCATCTGCGCCTGCGCGTATTCGAGCGACACGCCCTGCGGCGCGTTGATGCGCATCATCACCTGCGAGCGGTCCTCGCTCGGCGTCAGCTCCGATTTCAGCGTCATGAAGCCGATGCCGCCCATCGCCGTGAAGAAGGCGGCAACGACGAAGACGATCACAGGCGCATTGAGGCAGCCGCGCAGCGTGACGCGATAGAATTCGGATGCGCGCGCGCCGAACCGGCGCATCGGCCCGGGCTTGGAATGGTTCTCCTGCGTCAGCATGCGCGATGCCAGCATCGGGCAGAGCGTCAGCGACACGAAGGACGAAAGCAGGATCGAGAAGGCAAGCACGAAGCCGAACTCGCGGAAAAGACCGCCGGTCTGTCCCGGCAGGAACGACAGCGGAATGAACACGGCCGCAAGCGTCGCGGTGGTCGCCAGAACCGCGAAGAACACTTCGAGCGTGCCATGCACGGCAGCGGCCCGCGGCCCAAGCCCTTCGGCCCGTCGTCGCACGATGTTTTCCAGAACGACGATCGCGTCGTCGACCACGAGCCCGGTCGCAAGCACAATGGCGAGCAGCGTCAGGATGTTGATCGAGAACCCGGCCATGTAGATCGCCGCCACGGTGCCGATCAGCGCGATCGGCATGGTGATGGTCGGGATCAGCGTCGCCCGCCAGTCGAGCAGGAACATGTAAATGACGAGCGTGACGATGAAGATCGCCACGCCGAGTGCGATCTCCACCTCGTGGATGGCGCCATTGATGAAGACCGCGTCGTCGCTGGTGATCCGGAGCTGCGTGCCCTCGGGAAGGATCTGCGTCTGGATGGTCTCGACGACCTTGCGCACGCCCTCGGAAATATCGACGGTGTTGGATTGCGCCTGGCGGATGATGCCGAGGCCGATGCCCTGGCGACCGTTCGAGCGCAGCGCCGTCGTGCCTGAATCCGGCCCGAGCGTCACCGTGCCGATGTCGCGCAGCCGGACATTGTTGACGAGGATCAGGTTTTCAAACTGCTCCGGCGTCTGCAGGTCGGCGGTCGCGCGCACGGAAATGTCCTGGCTGGCGCTGGTCAGCTTGCCGGCCGGCACGTCGTAGGAGGCGTTTGCAAGCGCGGTCCTGAGGTTTGCGACCGTCACCCCGCGCCCGGCGAGCTTCGCCTGGTCGAGGTCGATGCGGAAGATCTTTTCCTGGTCGCCGTAGATGGCGACGTCGGCGACCCCCTCGACGGCGGCGAGCCGATCGCTGATCTCGTTTTCGACCAGCAGCGTCATGTCTTCCATCGACATGGTGTCCGAGGTCAGCGCCAGACGCATAATCGGCTGGCTGTCGGCATCCGCCTTGACGATGCTCGGCTCGTCGACATCCTCCGGCAGCTGGTTGCGTACGCGACCGAGCGCGTCGCGAATATCGTTGGCCGCCTGGCCGATATCAGTCGTGTCGGAGAATTGCAGCGTCACCCGGCTGCGGCCGAAGTTGGATGTGGAGGAAATGTCTTTGATGCCCTGGACGCGCGAGACAGCGCCCTCGACCACCGAGGTCACTTCGCGGTCCATGGTTTCGGGGGCAGCGCCGTCGAGCGTCGTCGTCACCGATATCACCGGCTGGTCGACCTGCGGCAGCTCACGGATCTCGATGCCGTTCCAGGCCGCAAGGCCGGCAACGACGATCAGCGTATTGACCACGAGCGCGAAGATCGGCCTGCGGATGAAAAGCGCTGTAAAACCGGTCTTGCCGGCCTCGCGCGCGGTCTGGTGGCCGGGTTCCCTGGCGCCGCTCACTTCACGTCCTCCGCGACCTTCTGCGCGGCATCGCGGCGTTCACGCCCGGCAATGCGAACCTCGCCGCCGTCGCGCAACCGCTGCACGCCTTCGGTGACGACTTCATCGCCTTCGCTCAAGGCCGCATCGACCAGCACCTTGTCCGGGTTGCGCTGGATGATCTTGACCGGAACACGCTCGCTCTTGTCGGCGCTCACGCGCCAGACATAGGAACCGTCGGAGCTCCACTGGATGGCGAGCGGATCGACGGTCGGATAGGTGTCGCCGTCAAACGCCATGGTCACGGAGAAGGACATGCCGGCCCGCAGCGTGTCGTCAGGATTTTCGAGCCGCGCCCGCACCCGCAATGTGCGGCTCGCCTGATCCAGCCGGTTGTCGATGGCGTGGATGACGCCGTCGAGCTGGCTGCCCGGCTGGGCGATCGCTTGGGCCGTCACCGGCTGGCCGACGACAATCTTGTTGGCAAAGCGCTCCGGCACCCAGAAATCGACGAGGATTTCCGAGCGGTCGTCGACCACGGCGATCGGTGTCGTCGTGGTGACGTAGTCGCCGACATTGACGGTGATGATGCCGACGACGCCCTTCGACGGCGCGACGATATCGCGGCGCTTGAGGTCGAGCTCGGCGGTCTTGAGTGCCAGTTCGGCGGTCTGCATGGCGATTTCGGCATCGCGCACTTCGACGGCCGTCACCGCGCGCGCAGTGCTGAGGTTGCGATAACGCTCCACCTTTTCCTTTGCGCTGTCGCGTGTCAGCCGCGCCTGATCGGCGGCGATCTTCTGGTCGTCACTGTCGAGCTTGGCGATCACCTGGCCCTCAGCCACCCTGTCGCCGGAACGCACGAGAATCTCGGTGAGGTTGCCGGTGGCCGTTGGCGTCACGGTGACGGAGTGGATAGCCTCGCCATTGCCGATGGCGTTCAGCCGATCGTTGACAACGGCCGTTGCCGATGGACGCACCATGACGAGAACGGCGTCGTTGCCGCCCTGCCTGCGCGCACCGCCACCCTGGCCGCCCTCGCCGCCCGCACCGCCGTCCTGCTTGGAGAGAGCATCGATCAACGGGTGCGAAACACCGATCGCCGCCAGCGTTTCACCTGCCCCGGGCACGAACCGCACCCAGACGCCGGCACCCACCAAAAGCACAACGGCGCTGATCGCCAGCTGTTTCCAAACCCGCATTCATGTCTCCAAATACACAAAACGCGCTCCTGCGCGGCAGGCGCCGGCGGAACGTTCCGATTTGCCCCAAGTATCGTTGTTCGGACCTTTGGGGGCAACGACGGAATGCCATCATTACGCAATTGTAATAAAAGCGAATTTGTTGGCGGCATGATGTCATCGGGATCATCCTCGCGCCGGCCGACCGATATCGGCGCCATTCCCTAGAAAAACAGTAGACAATCACCGTTTACAGTCACGCCGACTGAGGTATCCTGCAACCGCCGGCAGCCATTGCCATCAGGTTTCGACCGGTTCTTGAGAGGGGAAAATACATGTGCGATGCGTGCGTCATGGAATCCGTAAAGCAGAAGATGCTGTCCCGCCGCAGCTTCTTTAAGGCCGCAGCCGTCGGGACGGCCGGGATCGCGGCCGCAAGTGCGGGCATCGCCCCGCCGGCGCTGGCCCAGGGACATACTGGCGTTACCGACCTCACTCACGAACTCTACGAGGAGTTCCCGACCTTCTTCGGCCAGCAGCAGTTCTTCCGCGAGGAAAAGTTCAACTACGCCAAGGACAAGTTCAACATGTTCGAGCTCAGGGTGAACGAGCACACCGGCACCCATGTCGACGCGCCGCTGCATTTCTCCGCCGATGGCCTGTCGGTGGCCGAGCTGCCGGTCGAAAAACTGGTCGTGCCGCTCGCGGTCATCGACATCCGCCAGAAGGCTTCGGCCGATGCCGACGCGCAGGTCACCCCGGACGATATCAAGGCTTGGGTCGCCGCCAATGGCGACATTCCGGAAAACGCCTGCATCGCCATGCTCTCCGGCTGGAGCGCCCATCTCGGCACCGACAAGTTCCGCAACGTCGATGCAAACGGCAAGCTGCACTTCCCCGGTTTCCATGTCGAAGCAGCGAAGTATCTGCTGGAAGAGACCAAGGCCGCCGGCATCGCCGTCGACACGCTGTCGCTCGACCACGGCCCCTCGCCCGATTTCGCCACGCACTATGCCTGGCTGCCCGAAGGCCGCTGGGGGCTGGAGGCAGCCGCCAATCTCGACAAGGTGCCGGCAAAGGGCGCAACCCTGGTGCTCGGCGCGCCGAAGCACCGCGGCGGCACCGGCGGCCCGGCGCGCGTGTTCGCACTGGTCTGATCCTTTTCCTACCGATCCGGCGACCCGCGTCGCCGGACGACCCACTTGGAGACGTCATGAGCACCATCACCCCACCCGCCAACCCGGAAGCCGATCCGCGCGTCAAAGCCGTGTTCGACGACATCCGCGCCACGCGCAAGTCGGACTTCATCAACAATATGTGGCTGTGGCTCGCCTTCGATCCGGATCTGCTGGAGCAGACCTGGCGCGACGTGAAGACGGTGATGGCAACACCTTCGGCCCTCGATCCGCTGGTCAAGGAAATGCTCTACATCGCCGTTTCCGTCAGCAATGGCTGCGGCTACTGCGCCCATTCCCACACGGCGGCAGCGCGAGCCAAGGGCATGACAGATGCCGAACATGCCGATCTCCTGCGCGTGATCTCGCTTGCCGCCAGAACCAACCAGCTGGCCACCGCCTTGCAGGTGCCGGTGGACGCCGCCTTCGACAGGACTTCCTGACGGCAGTCGGTGAGAATAAGCGGCTTCGAAATCGCCTGTCTTTCCACAGGCTTGGTGCGGCTGGTGCAGAAAACGGAATAAAAGAAGAACATCCTTTCTGGCCTTTCGCCTCCGAATCACTACATTGAGCCGCATGATGAGTGGTTTCGACGACATTCCCTTCTTCGACGAAGAGCCGGCCCCGCGCAAACAGCAGCCGCCGGCGACGGGCGGCATTGCCGCACGCGCCATGGCGGCGCGCGACCGGCAGCAGCGCCCGGACTATCTCTCCGGCCTCAACCCGGAGCAGGCCGAAGCGGTGGAATCGCTCGATGGCCCGGTGCTTGTTCTCGCAGGCGCCGGCACCGGCAAGACCCGTGTGCTCACCACCCGCATCGCCCATATTCTCTCCACCGGCCGCGCCTTCCCCTCGCAGATCCTGTCGGTGACCTTCACCAACAAGGCCGCGCGCGAGATGAAGGAGCGCATCGGCGTGCTCGTCGGCCATGCGGTCGAGGGCATGCCCTGGCTCGGCACCTTCCACTCGATCGGCGTCAAGCTTCTGCGCCGCCACGCCGAGCTCGTCGGCCTGCGCTCCGATTTCACCATTCTAGACACCGACGACGTCATCAGGTTGATCAAGCAGATCATCCAGGCCGAGGGTCTCGACGATAAGCGCTGGCCGGCCAAGCAGTTCGCCGGCATGATCGACGGCTGGAAGAACAAGGGGCTCGACCCGGCGCAGATCCCCGAGGGCGATGCCCGCGCCTTTGCCAACGGCAAGGGTCGCGAGCTTTACGCCGCCTACCAGAACCGCCTGCGCACCCTGAACGCCTGCGACTTCGGCGACCTGCTGCTGCACCCGATCCGCATGTTCCGCAGCAATCCGGATGTGCTGAAGGAATATCACGACAAGTTCCGCTACATCCTCGTCGACGAGTATCAGGACACCAACACCGCACAGTACATGTGGCTGCGTCTCCTGGCGCAGCGCCCCAAGGGCGTACCGCAGAACGTCTGCTGCGTCGGCGACGACGACCAGTCGATCTACGGCTGGCGCGGCGCGGAAGTGGACAACATCCTGCGCTTCGAGAAGGATTTCCCCGGCGCCAAGGTGATCAAGCTCGAGCGCAATTACCGCTCGACCGAGCATATTCTCGGCGCCGCCGCCCATCTGATCGCCCATAACGAGGGGCGGCTCGGCAAGACGCTGTTCACCGAACGCACCGACCCGGATGACGAGAAGGTACAGGTTCACGCCGCCTGGGACTCCGAAGAGGAAGCCCGTGCCGTCGGCGAGGAAATCGAGCAGCTGCAGCGCAAGAGCCACAAGCTCAACGACATGGCGATCCTGGTGCGCGCCTCGTTCCAGATGCGCGAGTTCGAAGACCGCTTCGTCACGCTCGGCCTCAACTACCGCGTCATCGGCGGTCCGCGCTTCTACGAGCGGCTTGAGATCCGCGATGCCATGGCCTATTTCCGGCTCGTCTGCCAGCCGGCCGACGATCTCGCCTTCGAGCGCATCGTCAACACGCCGAAGCGCGGCCTTGGCGACACCACCATTCGCACCCTGCACGACTATGCCCGCGCCCGCGACATCCCGATGCTGGCGGCTGCCACCGACATCATCGAGACCGACGAGCTGAAGCCGAAGGCCCGCAAGGGGCTGTTCGACGTCGTCGCCGATTTCCGCCGCTGGCAGGGCCTGCTCGAAACCACTGTGCATACCGAACTTGCCGAGCAGATCCTCGACGAGAGCGGCTACACCGCGATGTGGCAGAACGACAAATCGGCGGAAGCGCCGGGGCGGCTTGAAAACCTGAAGGAACTCATCCGCTCGATGGAAGCCTTCGAGAGCCTTCGCGGCTTCCTCGAACACGTCTCGTTGGTAATGGACGCCGAGCAGAACGAAAACCTCGATGCCGTCTCGATCATGACGCTGCACTCGGCCAAGGGGCTGGAGTTCGACACGGTGTTCCTGCCCGGCTGGGAGGAAGGCTTGTTTCCGCACCAGCGCGCGCTGGACGAGGGCGGGCGCTCCGGCCTCGAGGAGGAACGACGCCTCGCCTATGTCGGCATCACCCGGGCAAAACACCGCTGCCACATCTGGTTCGTCTCCAACCGCCGCATCCACGGCCTGTGGCAATCCACCCTGCCCTCGCGCTTCCTCGACGAGCTGCCGATCACCCATGTCGATGTCGCCGAGAGCGAGCAATCCTATGGCGGTTACGGCCGCGGCGGCTACGGCCAGTCGCGCTTCGACAAGGCCGATCCGTTCCAGAACACCTACTCCACCCCCGGCTGGAAGCGCGCCCAGCAGAACCGCTCGGACGCAACGCGCGACAACTGGGGCTCACGCTCCGGCCACGCCGTCGAGCGCATCGGCTACGGCGAAAGCGGCCCACGCAGCCGCACCATCGACGGCGAACTGGTGGCGAAATCCACCAGCACCGAGCCCTCGCGCTTCACCGTCGGCGACCGCGTCTTCCACATGAAGTTCGGCAATGGCAACATTTCCGCGATCGAGGGCAACAAGCTGACGATCGACTTCGACAAGGCCGGGCAAAAGCGCGTGCTGGATGGGTTTGTCGAGAAGGTGTGAGCGAAACTACGCCGCCAGAGTCGAGCATCAGATGAATGTAGTTGGCAAAGGGATGATTTAGTTTGCCGAAACTGATGTGAGTTCACCCAGCCGAAACCAAGCCTCTCAACGAACATGATTGACACCGCCCGCACCGTCGAAGTCAAAAAATCCTGGCCCCAATTGATAGGAATCCTCGCCCTCGCCGCAGTCCTGTCGGCGGTGTCCGTGTACGTTGTATTGAATTGGAGTGCTGAAACAGGTTCTGGTCGCATGTTGTTGGCCGGGTATCTCGGCTCGATAGTTTGGACTGCCGCATTCCTGGGTGTCCTCATCCTCTACGTTCCGATGAGACGCAACGTTATCGTGTTGTCCCCTCAGGGCCTTAGCGATGCTCGTCTAGCTCCGAGCATGATCCCCTGGTCTGCAATTACCGGTCTCAACCCGATCGAGTATCACAAACAAAAAATGATTGTGTTGACACTCGATCCGAACGCGATCGGCGGCCTGCATAAGAAAATTGGCGCAAAGTCTCGTCGAAGTGGCATGTTTGGAGCACCCAAAGGACTTATTGTGATCTCGCGCGGCCTTGCCATTACTTTTGCCGAGCTGCAGTCACTGGTCCTGGCCTATCATCGCGACCATGGTCCAAAAGCCTGATTTCAGAAGCAGCCTGCGGGCTCAGGCGCGTTCATCAAAGAGCGTAACGGTCGAAGGCGACAGCACAACTGCCACCGCCTACAGATGCTCGACGTGCAGACGCCCACCCCAGCGGTCGTTGAGGTATTCGCAGACGAGCGTGCGGTGGCAGCGGTGCGGTTTGTCCTCGGCGCAGAGCAGGCAGGCGCCTCTCAGCGCCTCAGGCTTCACCTGCTGCTCGATCTTGCGCTCAGCCATCAGGTCCAGGAAATCTCGCGAAAAAGTCTTCCAGTCGCCCTTGTCGGTCTTGTAGGCCTTCATGATCGCCTCGGTCGGCGCGAAAAGCGGCTGGTGCACATAGTCGATGCCGCCGATCCGCTTCAGGAAGAAGGCAAGATCAGCGGCCTTGGCAAAGCCGGCGAGCTGCGAGGTGTTGTGCAGCCTGACATCGACGATCGTCTTGACGCCGGCCTTCTGCAGCCGATCGAAGAAATCTTCGGCCGACGATTTCGTGAAGCCGATCGTCGAAACCTGCACGTTGCCCATGGCGCTCCCCCTGTCCGCGACCCCAGCCCGGCTGAAGCCTAGACCAGCTTGCGGTAGACGAGAAAGCCCGACTTCTCAGCCACCTTGTCATAAAGCTTCATCGCCGTCTCGTTGGTCTCGTGCGTCTGCCAATAGACGCGCGCCGCGCCAGCCTTTCGTGCAGCCTCGTAGACGCCTTCGATCAGCGCCGCGCCGACGCCCTTGCCCCGCGCCTCGGCGCTGGTGAAGAGATCCTGGAGATAGCAGTTCGGCCCGATGGCCGTCGTGCTGCGGTGGAAGAGGTAATGCGTCAACCCGACGAGCCGCCCTTCACTTGTCGCCACCAGCGCATGCACCGGCTCATAGCCATCGAAGAAGCGCGACCAGGTCATCGCGGTAATCGCCGGGTCCAGAGCCGTTGCGCCGGAGCGGCCATAAAAGGCGTTGTAGCCATCCCATAGCGGCAGCCATTGCTCGTAATCATCACGGGCAAGCGGGCGGATGCGAAGTGCGTCGGTCATATCGGTTCCTGTTTTTTGGCGGCACATGGGTCTTTGCCCGACAGCATCTGCGAATTGTCGGCGCAACGCATCGTTGAGACTGACTTTTCCCCCGAAAATTGAAACCATTAAGGCATGTCGCGCAAAAGTGTACCGCGGCTTGGCGATAACGACATGCGCAAAAACAAGAACTTAAAGCGCGCCAGGCGAAACTGAAAGATCGCGACGCGCTTTAGCCGCGAGTGATGTTGTTGCGAACCGCCTGTCCCGACGATCAAGCGGCACGTCGCCGCCTCAAGCGCCCTCGCCTTCGCCGTGCCTCGCCTTGCGCAGCAAGGCCATGACTTCGGCATCCGAGGTCTGCTCGAAGTCGCGATAGTGCAGGCCGACGGCGCGGAAGAAAGCGGGTGTCGAAAGGCAGACGATCCCCTCGACCAACGGGCGCAGGCTTGCGATCGCGCTCGCTGACGCGACCGGAACCGCCACGAGCAGGCTGCGCACACCGGCGCGGCGCAGCGCCTGGATCGCCGCGCGGATCGTGCCGCCTGTGGCGATCCCATCATCGACGAGCACCACGTTGCGCCCCTTTGGCGACAGTGGCTCGCGGTCGCCGAGATAGAGCACCCGCCGCCGTGCGATTTCGGCACGTTGCCGCTCGGCTTCGGCGGCGATGTAGCCGCTTGCCGGCCTGACCAGGCGCACCGCCTCGGGGTTCAGAACCAGCTCCGCCTCCTCGCCGTCGACCAGCGCGCCTAGGCCGAACTCCTGGTGTCCGGGCGCGCCGATCTTGCGCACGATCAGCACTTCGAGCGGCGCGTTGAGGTGCCTGGCGATCTCGAAGGCAACCGGCACGCCGCCACGCGGCAACGCCATCACCATGGGAGCCGGCGGGGCCACGGCCGCCACCGCCGGCGCCAACCGGCGACCGGCATCAGCCCTGTCTTCGAAGAACACCGGTCCCGTGAACATGTCGCCTCTCCCGGCCGGCAGAAGGCCGCTTGAACCGCCCGGCGCAGGGTCGTGGCCGGCAAAACGCCCCACCGTCTGCCAGTTGTCACACGGCGTCGGTGGACAACCGTACCAATCACGGCAATCGCTAAAATTGCAGCGAATTTCGCCGGATTTCGTTAAGGCGCCAAAGCTACCAATTGAGCCTGCATATTTGACTTTGCCGCAAGCCGCCTTCCTCGATTTTAGCACGACAGGCCGTTTCGAAATGAGCTTTCTTCCTGCCTTATCGATCATCTCCCTGCTGGTGATGCTGCCGGTGCTGCTGTCGCTGCGCAAAGCCTCGACGCCGGGGGCTGCGGAGTTCGCTTCGGGCTGTGTGGCGACGGCTGTGGCCATGGCGCTGGTGATGGTATCCGGGCTTCCTTCGCTCCGGCCGCTGGCACTGGTCGGCCATGCATGTCTTGCCGTCGCCTGTCTTTTCGTGCTCGCCGGCTTCCGGGCGTTCTTCGCGCTGCCCAACTGGTGGCCGGCAATCCTGTCGCTCGGCACAAGCTTGGCTGCCACCCTATCGGTTCTGACCGTGTCGGGGCCGCAGAGTTTCGCGGCTCGGGCGCTCATTGCACTCGGTATCGCTGCCGCCGTGTTCGTGATCGCCTCCATCTCCGTCCTGAGACTGCGGACCGCCAGCGACGCGACGGCACGCCAAGCGATCGTCATCGGCAGCGCGGTTGCCGGTGTGACGCTTCTGCATATCGCTGCATATTTGCCGGCTGCCACCGTCGAGCAGACAGGCCCGGTCACGGAGGTTGCCTGGAATTTCGCGCTGGCGGCCATGTGGCTGCTCTACATGCCGATCCTGTATCTCGGCGTCATCCTGATGGCGCATGATCGCGTCATCGCCGATCTCAAGACCACGATCGCCCGCGACGAGCTGACGGGAGCGCTGTCGCGGCGCGCCTTCATCGATCTCGGCGAGCGCCTGCTCGCATCGTGCATCGCCCGTACCCGCCCGGCCGCGTTCCTGCTGCTCGACCTCGATTATTTCAAGCAGATCAACGACCGTTACGGCCATGCCGCCGGCGATGCGGCGCTTGGTCACTTCGCCGGTATCGTCGCCGCCTGCCTTGCCGGGCGCGGCACGTTCGGGCGCATCGGCGGAGAGGAATTCGGCATCGTCCTGTCCGATCATACCGAAGGCGAAGCCTTTCTGCTGGCCGAGGAGATCGGGCGCACGGTACGCGAGACGCCGGTCGGCCGCTTTGGCCAACCGATCCGATTAACGGTCAGCATCGGCGTTGCCAGTGCAGGCACCGGCGACACCATGACCGACGTGATGGTCCGGGCCGACATGGCACTCTACGCTTCCAAGGCCGACGGTCGCGACCGCTGCACCATCGCAGGCCGGCTGCAGCCGGATGCGAGCGCCCGCGTGCTGGCCGCGGCCGCGGCGCAGCTTCGTGCCGCCGAAGACTATTCGCTCACGCCGCAGTTGCTGCGCGATACCGGCTGATGAGAGCCAGCGCGACCAATCGGCCTTGCGCTTTCCGCCTTGCATCGCCCTTCTTGCATTGAGAGCGTCAGAACCTATGTGAACGGTGCAATCCACCGGAGGAAATCCATGTCCCGTTCGTTCCGCATCTCGATGCTTGCCGGCCTTGCCGCCCTCGTGACTTCACTCGCTCCCGCCCACGCCGAAACCGTCGGCGAAGTCGGGGTCGACTGGCTCGGCAACGACATCATCGTCGACGCGGTCAGCGACCCCAAGGTCAAGGGCGTCACCTGCCACGTCACCTATTTCGATCGCGGCGTGATCGATCGGCTGAAGAACGGCAACTGGTTCGAAGACCCTTCCAACAACTCGATCGCCTGCCGGCAGACAGGCCCGATCGAGATCGGCGACATCGAGTTGTCAAAGGAAGGCGAGGAAGTCTTCCGCTCCGGCCTGTCGCTGATCTGGAAAGACCTGCTCGTCACCCGGATCTACGACCGGAAGAACGACACGCTGATCTATCTCGCCCACTCGCGCGAACTGACCGACGGCTCGGCCAAGATGTCGATCACGACGATCCCGCTCTACGGACAGACCGTCAATTGGCAGGAAGGCAAGCCTGCGCCCTGATCGCGCGTCCCGCCGACTATCCTTCAGACGAGATAGGTTGAAAAAGAGCCCCCCGAAACCACGTTCCGGGGGGCTTTGTCACTGGCCGGTCCCCACAACCGGCCGGAATCTTCAATGTTCAGTAGGAGGAAGGAGGGACGATACCCTGATAGTATTCGCCGTCGCCACCTTGATAGCTTTCAAAACTCGGCTGCTGGTAGATGACACGCGGCGGAGCGGTTCTGTAGATGCTGCCGGTCGACATGCGGTCAACGGATCCGTTGTCATACATCATTCTCGGCTGCGCCGTCGTCGTGCGCGGCTTGATGGCATGGGCGTCGATACCCTGGTAGTAGCTGTCGGCAAATGCCGGAGCTGCGATGCCGGCGACCGCCGTCGAAAGAACCAGTACAGCAAGTGAGTTTCTCAGAGACGTTTTCATGACATAACTCCTATGTCGTTGTCCTTGCACGACCCGGCCTCCGTTCGGGTACGCGCAGGAACGTACCATACACCCACTTGTTCCGCTGATGTAGTTGACGTTTCGCTCACATAATCTCGTGCAACCGTGATGGACATTACGCAACTGTAACTTGACCGGACGGGTCGCCAAACGCGGGCGGAGCGGGTCAGGATGGCAAGCATATGAAAGAGTAGAATTTTTCGCAGCCGGAACGGCGCGCGGACGCGGGGCGACACGACCGATGTCGCCGGCATGATCGGCTATCGGCAGGGAAACTGCTCGCCGTCCTCGAAGGTTCCCGGAAAAATAAAATGAAAACGGCCCGAAGCAAAGCTCCGGGCCGGGCGCAGAACGAAGCGACTGGCTGCGATCAGGCCGCCTGGGCCAGTTCGTCGGCAATCACGGTGTCGAGATTGAGGAAGCAGACCATGGTCTTTTCCAAGGCGACGATGCCGCGGCAGAAGGCACGCTGCGCTTCCGGAATGATCTCCGGCGCCGGCTGCAGGTCTTCGCTCTTGATGGTCATCATGTCGGACACCTGCTCGACCAGCAGGCCGACCAGCTTGCCGGCGATATCGGTGACGATGATCGCCGAACGCTCCGACGGTTCGGTCATCTTCATGCCGAGACGGCAGGCCATGTCGATGACCGGGATCACCGCGCCGCGCAGGTTGATGAGGCCGAGCACGTAGGGCGGCGTGTGCGGCATCGGCGTCACCGGCGCCCAGCCGCGAATTTCGCGGATCGCCATGATGTCGATGCAGAATTCCTGGTCGCCCAGATGGAACGAAACGATTTCGAGGTAGGCACCGGACTGCTTGATTGCGTTGGACATGATCAGAATTCTTCCCAATTCTCACCGGAGGCCGAAGTCGATGGCACGGAGCCCGGTTGGTTGCCGAATGCGCCCGCAAGCTTGCCCATGAGGGCCTTGGCGGGGGATGGAGCTGGACGAGAGGTCGATTTTGCCGAGGCAAGGTTGCGCAGGGGCACGGCCCTGTCGGTGCCCCTGGGCACCAGCCTCGCTGATACCGGCGTCGTCGATGCCGGCGACGCTGTCGTCTTCGTCTGGACAGGTGGCGGCGTTGCCGGCTTCACGCCAGGGGCCGCCTGCGATGGCGCGCTGGAGCGCATCGACGCGTTAACGGCGCGCCCCTCGTGGAACTGTCCCACGAGCTGCGTCAGCTTTTCTGCGTCCTGCGCCAGCGTGTGGCTGGAGGCGTTGGTCTGCTCGACCATCGCGGCGTTCTGCTGGGTCATCTGGTCGAGCTGGCCGACGGCCGTGCTGATTTCGTTGAGTCCGGTCGATTGCTCGCGCGCCGCCATGACGATGGAACTCATGTGTTCGTTGATGCGTGCGACATCGACACCGATGCGACCGAGCGCCTCGCCCGTCGCCTGCACCAGCCGAACGCCGGTGCCGACCTCGTTGCCGGATCGGCTGACGAGCGTCTTGATGTCCTTGGCGGCACCGGCGGCGCGCTGCGCCAGTTCGCGCACTTCCTGCGCAACGACCGCAAAACCCTTGCCGGCTTCCCCTGCCCTTGCCGCCTCGACGCCGGCGTTCAGCGCCAGAAGGTTGGTCTGGAAGGCGATCTCGTCGATGACGTTGATGATCTTGCCGATCTCTCTCGACGCATCCTCGATGCGGGCCATGGCATCAATGGCTTCGCCGACGATGCGGCCGGATTCCTGCGCATTGGTGCGGGTATCGTCGACCATGCGGCTTGCCTCTTCGGCGCGCTGCGTCGCCGTGCGCACGGTCACCGTGATCTCGTCGAGTGCGGCGGACGTCTGCTCCAGCGAGGCGGCCTGCTTTTCGGTGCGGCGCGCCAGGTCGTCGGCGGCGCTGCGCATCTGGCGCCCGTTCGATTCGATCGAAAGGGCGTTTTCCTTGACGTTGAAGAGCACGTCGCGCAGACGCTCGACCGTCTGGTTGAAGTTGCGGCGCAGCGTGTCGAGATTGCCGTCGAACGGCCGGTCGATGGTGACGGCGAGATCGCCGTCGGCAAGCTGCGTCAGCGCCAGGCCGAGGCTGTCGACAGCCGCCTGGATGCGGCGCACCGCTTCGTCGCGCTCGCCCTGCTGCTGCTCGCGCTCCTTCTCGATCTCGCGGCGGCTGGCCGCGGCATTTTGCTCGAGCGATTGTTTTTCGATGGCCGAGACGCGGAAAAGATCGACCGAGCGGGCCATGACGCCGATCTCGTCACCGCGATCGAGCGCCTCGACCTTGGAGCCAAGCTCGCCTTTCTGGATACGCTGCATGCTGTCGCGAAGCCCAAGGATGCCGCGGCGCAGCGTTGCGCCGTGGAACCAGAGCAGTCCAAGCAAGGTCGCCATGGCGAGCAGGCCGGCGGCAGTCTGCAGCAGAAGCGCATCGGCCGAAACGGCGCGCGCTTCATCGACCCGCGTCTGAACAAGCTGGGTCGCCGCTTCCGAGAGTTGTGCCAGCGCAGCGCCAAGCCGTTCGCCGGCCCCGTCGATCGCGTCGTCGATCTTGCCGAATTCTTCCGTCGAAGCCTTGCCTTCGACCAGCGCCTTCAGGTCGACGCCGATCGCCTGGCGAAGTTCGGCCAGATCCGCATCGAAGGTCGAGAGCGCATCGCCGCGGCCAAGCAGGGTCGCCAGCGTCCTGATATCGTCCTTGCTCGCCTCCAACAGCCCGAGCGTGGTTGCAATGCCGGCGGCACGCTCCGGATGGACGACGCCTTCGTCGCGGTCGACGATCGTATCCATGGCATTGAGCACCAGGTTGGTGGTGGCGAGCCGCATCTCGTCGACGGTGGTCAGGCCGCGCTGCGCGGTGATCGCGCCGTTCAGCGCCTCGTTCGAGCGCATGTCTTCGTACCAGCCGACGCCGAGCACAGAGCCGAAGCCGACGAAAGCGGCACCGGCAAGCGTTGCGAGCCGCTGGCTGACGGAGAGGTTCTTCTTGAAAGGAGCAGACGTTGCGGTCATAGAGCAGTCCATGGTCACGGACCTGCCCAAAGCCAGGCGAAGTCCTCCGTTAAAATCGATGCGGAAAGCCGGGCTCGATCAAACCGGATGACGTCATGTCATGTAGAGGTGAAGCACTTCACCCGCGTTGTCGAAACACTGGCAAACAGACCTTAAGCATTCGCTAAGACGGGCACGCAAGTCTGGGGACAAGGAGCGTTCACCACCCCTTCCCCGCACGGTTTCAGATGTTATGATGGGGCCATGAACACGACACCGCACCGATCGATCCGGCTCCCGCTGCTTGCAGCTTTGGCGATGACGCTGGCCATCGTGTCGGTTCTTGCATTCCGCGGCTGGATGGCGAACGGCGCCGACATGTTCCTGGCGCTTGCCCAGTCCGGCCTTGCCTGGTGCTTGTGAGCAGATGCGCTCGCTAGTTGCCGCCCCTTGCCTGCGGCAATTCTCCCATTTGCGTGGTCGCGATGGAGACGGTATCAAAAGCCGAACAACCTGATAGGGCCGGCTCAGGCCCCAACAAATCGGTAGCACGCATGAAAACCATTCGCATCGCCCTTTGGGCCGCTGTCGTCGTCATGGCCGGCGTTCTCGGCTGGCTGACCTACGAGATGACCCAGTCGAAGCAGCAGGCCGCCTCCGGCCCCTTCGGCGTGCCCTTCACGCTGGTGGCGCAGGACGGCAAGGAAATCACCGAAAAGGCCTTCACCGGCAAGCCGACTGCGCTTTTCTTCGGCTTCACCCATTGCCCGGAGGTTTGCCCGACCACGTTGTTCGAGCTGAACGGCTGGCTCGAAAAGGTCGATCCGGAAGGCAACAAGCTGCAGGCCTATTTCATCACCGTCGACCCGGAGCGCGACACGCCGGACATTCTCGGCCAGTACGTCTCCAACGTCTCCAAGCGCATCACCGGCATTTCCGGCCCGGCCGACAAGGTGCTGGATATGGTCAAGGGCTACCGCGTCTACGCCAAGAAGGTGCCGCTCGATGAGAAGCAGCCTGACGGAGACTACACCATGGACCATACGGCCTCGGTGTTCCTGCTCGACGCCGACGGCAAATTCTCCGGCACCATCGCCTACGAGGAGAACCCCGAGACGGCGATCAAGAAGCTCGAGAACCTCGCCAAGGGGTGAGGACGGCTCCAGCCTCAATCGAATGCTTTTGCAAGCGCCGGCATCGCCCGGCGCTTTGCGTTTGCGCGGCATTCGTGCTAGCGGCGGGAACTTGCAGCGTCGCGCGCCAGAACGGGCGCGCGAAGATTATGCAGTGTCAGCCGAAGGACAGGGCCTTGAGCGAGATCAGACTTTTCGTCACCACCACCGAGAGGCAGGCGGAAGCCGTGCTCGACCGCTTGAGCGAGGTTTTCGGCGAAGAGGATTTTGCCATCGGCACGACGGAAGTCGACGAAAAGCGCGACGTCTGGGAAGCCTCGATCTACATGATGAGGGCTGACGAGGAAGGCGTGAGCGAGCGCTTGACCGAGGCACTGGCCGACGGCTTTACCCATCTTGCCATCGAACGCGAAGTGCTGCCGGATATCGACTGGATTGCAAAATCGCTCGAAGGCTTGGCGCCTGTGCGTGCCGGGCGCTTCGTCGTGCACGGCTCCCACGACCGCGACAAGGTCCGCACGGGCGAAATCGCCATCGAGATCGAGGCGGGCCAGGCCTTTGGCACCGGCCACCACGGCACCACCGCCGGCTGCCTCGAAGTGCTGGCGACCGTGGCGCGCACCCGCACGGTGCGCAACGTGCTCGACCTTGGCACCGGCAGCGGCGTCTTGGCGATTGCCGCCTGGAAGCTCCTGCATGTGCCGGTGCTCGCCACCGATATCGATCCGATCGCAACCCGCGTCGCCGAGGACAACGCCCGCCGCAACGGCGTCGTCACCGGCATGACCTTTGCGACCGCTCCCGGCTTTCACTCGACAGCCTTCAGCGGCAACGGCCCCTTCGACCTGATCATCGCCAACATCCTGGCACGCCCGCTGATGAAGATGGCGCCGCAGCTGACGGCCAACCTTGCCCCCGGCGGCTCGGTGATCCTGTCGGGCATTCTCGCCGAACAGCGCTGGAAGGTGCTCGCCCACTACAACGGCCAGCACCTGCGCCACGTGCGCACCATCTGGCGCAACGGCTGGGTGACGATCCACCTGGAGAAGTAAGGCGCCGGCGCTAGACTTGCGCCGCAGACGAGAACCAATCCCGCCGGCGCGGTTGTTAATCCTGAACCGCGACGACATCCTGAATCAACATCGTCGGCGTATCACGCTCGAACGACCAATCCCGCGCCAGGCACTCGAAGGTGTCGTCGCGAAGATAGAACAGGAAATGCCTGTCCGCCGGCTCTGGCATCGGTGCCGGACGCCAGTCCGATACTTGGTCGCGCAGAGGATCGTCGCCCAGCAGCTCGTAAAACTCACCCCATTTCGGGGCGACCTTGCTGTAACGACACTGGCCGCGAAACCAACCCTCATCATTGGTCGCCCCGAGCCGCCAAGCTTGGCATCCGTTGAACGTAAGATAACCGATCTCATCCTCGCGTGCCGGATGCCCCCAAGGATCCAGCCGAAAGCAAAGCTGGATTCCACTTCCTGCCGCGCGGACCTGCACCGCGGGAACATTCGGATCAGCGTTCCAGTCGGCGTTGAGTTGTATGAAGCTCAAGCTTGGCAAGCGAACTACCCTTACGACCGTTTCGATTCGGCCGGAATGATACCACTCGGAGTGCGAGCAGATGCATGCCTTGTCATTTGCGAAAGGTTTCGATCATGAAGCGTAGACGGAGCAGCCCAACGAAGGGCCTTTCGGCGATGCTCCGCCTCTTCTCGCCGTGACCAACCAACCCGGAAAAACGAAAAGGCCGCCACGTCCATCATGACGGGCGGCCCTTCGAAACAAAGGCGATGCCAGGGGCATCGCCTGCTGGTTCGGCTTGAGACCGAACCATGCCCGCGAGCCTGAGGAGGAGGAGCGCTCGAGCGGGCGTCTACCGTTCCGAAGTTGACCACCCTTGAGGGAGGAGGAGAACAGAATGATCAACTATTCTCGGAACTGCAGGCTTTTGAACCACCGGATGTTCGTCCGTGTTCGTTGGGGCGGCTTATAAACTATTATTCCGATAGAGATAGCGGCTTCTTGGCATAGGAGCCATGCACAAAGCGCATATGTATGGTAAATGAGCAATTGCCCTTCGAAGCTGTGCACGCCATGCGGCACACTTGCCCGGCAGGAAGTCGCCTCTTTCCTCACAAGGGTCATTTCCGCTAAGATCGCCCATCTTTCCCGCGGCTCTCCGCCCAATCTACCGGAAATCCCTCATGTTTCAGTCCTTTGAAGTCACCTCCACGCCGCAGTTCGGCAAGGAGCGCACCGAAGCGTTGCGCGCGTCCTTCGCGAGCCTCGGCATCGACGGCTTTCTCGTGCCGCGCGCCGACGAGTTCCAGGGCGAGTATGTGCCGGCCTCGTCGGAGCGGCTTTCCTGGCTGACCGGCTTCACCGGCTCGGCCGGTATCGCCCTCATTACGCAGAGTCAGGCCGTCGTGTTCGTCGATGGACGCTACGTCACCCAGTTGAAGGAACAGGTTGACGGCAGCGTCTTTACCGGCGGCGATCTCATCGGCGAACCGCCGCATCTCTGGCTGGAAAACAACGGCACCAAGGGCTTCAAGCTCGGGATCGACCCGTGGCTGCACACCGGCGCCGAAGTGCGCCGGCTGGAAAAGGCGCTGGCCACCCTCGGCGGTTCGCTGGTCTTCCTCGACCACAACCCGCTCGATCGCATCTGGGCCGGACGCCCGGCTGCCCCGCTCGGCCGCGTCTCCATTCAGCCGATCGAGCAGGCCGGCGAACTGGCCAAGGACAAGATTGCCACCATCGCAGCCGGCCTTGGCAAGGCTGGTGCCAGCGCCGTCGTCTTGACCGACCCCTCCTCCGTCGCCTGGACCTTCAACATCCGCGGCACGGACGTGCCGCACACCCCGCATCCGCTCGCCCGCGCCATCATCCATGCCGATGGTCGCGCCGAGATCTTCCTCGACAAGCGCAAGACCGGCATCGAGCAGGAAGCCTATCTCACCCAGATCGCCGAGATCGCAGTTCCCTCGACCTTCGACGAACGCCTGAAGGCGCTCGGTGCTGCCGGCGCTTCCGTCATGCTCGACCCGGATCTCGCTTCCTTTGCCATCTCCGAGCTGATCCGCGGCAACGGCGGCAAGGTGGTCGAGGCCGTCGACCCGGCGCGCCTGCCCCGCGCGCAGAAGAACAAGGCAGAGATCGAGGGCTCGACGCGCGCACATCTGCAGGACGGCGCCGCCATGGTCGAGTTCCTCGCCTGGCTCGACAAGGCCGAACCCGGCACCGTCACCGAGATCGGCGCCGCCAACCAGCTGGAAGCGGCGCGCGCCACGGTCGGCGAGCGCATGCAGAACCCGCTGAAAGACATTTCCTTCGACACCATCTCCGGCGCCGGTTCGCATGCGGCGATCATGCACTACCGCGTGACGACCGACACCGACCGCGCCATCGAAGCCGGAACCATGTTCCTGATCGATTCCGGCGCGCAGTACATCAACGGCACCACCGACATCACCCGCACGGTAGCGGTCGGCGCGGTGCCGGAAGAGCAGAAGCGCTTCTTCACCCTGGTGCTGAAGGGCATGATCGCCATCAGCACCGCCCGCTTCCCCAAGGGCACGCGCGGCGTCGATCTCGACCCCTTGGCCCGCATCGCGCTCTGGAAGGCGGGCGCCGACTACGCGCATGGCACCGGCCACGGCGTCGGCTCCTACCTCTCGGTGCATGAAGGTCCGCAGCGCATCGCCCGGCTTTCCACCCAGGAGCTGCTCCCCGGCATGATCCTGTCGAATGAGCCAGGTTACTATCGCCCCGGCGCCTTCGGCATTCGCATCGAAAACCTCATCGTCGTCGAGCCTGCCGAAGAGATCGCCGGCGGCGACCTCGCCATGCTCGGCTTCGACACGATCACCTATTGCCCGATCGACCGTCGCCTGGTGCTGCCGGCGCTCCTGACCGACGAGGAACTGGCCTGGTTCAACGCCTACCACGCCGAGACCCGCGAAAAGCTGATGCCGCTTTTGGTCAACGACGAGACCCGAAACTGGCTGAAGGCCGCGACCGAGGCGCTCGGCCGTTAAGCCGGAACACGATTAGCGACAAAAAGAAAACGCCGCGGCTCATCAGAACCGCGGCGTTTTCGTTTTGGATGCGGAATTGCCCGCCTACAGCACGAGATGACGCAGCAGCATCACCACCACCCAGCCGATGACCAGCATGCGCAGGGTGGAAAGGTTGAGGCCGAGCGCGATGGCGAAGGCGACGAACATCGAGACCGCGACGTCGAAGCCGCCATAGACGAAGGCAGGCGCCACCAGCGTCGTCAAGACTGCCGCCGGCACGGCGTTCAGCGCCGCCTCCAGCCGCGGTGGGATCTGCTTCATCTGGGTGATCAGCACATAGCCGCCGATGCGGGTGACGAAGGTGGCAACGGCAGCCGCGATGATGAGGTAGATGAGGTTGAGGTGTTGCGGATCCATGGCTCAGGCCTCCTTCTCGATGGCGACGGGCGGTGCCGCCACGGTCCCGGTCGGCGGCAGGCAGGCGGCGAGCAGCACGCCCGCCAGCGCCCCGATGCTGACATGCCAGGGCGAGCCGACGAAATGCATGCCGGCAACGGATGCGATGGCCGAAACGGCGACGATCGGCAGGAAGCGGTCGCGCTTGCGGAACCCCATGACGAGGCCAAGGAAATAGATCGGCAAGAGCACGTCGAGGCCGATCGCCTTGGGGTCACCGATCATCTGGCCGAAGATCGCGCCGAGCAACGTGTTGAAGATCCACGGGAAATAGATCACCAGCCCGAAGCCGAGATACCAGGGAAAGGTCACCGGCAGCCCGCGCTCGCCGCGCTTTTCCGTTTCGGCATATTGCGGGTCGACCAGCAGGAAGAAGGCGAAAAACTTCTGGATGGGCGTGAAATGCCGGATGTATTTGGCGATCGAGGCGGAATAGAGCACGTGCCGGAAGTTGACCGCAAAGACCGAAAGCACCACCAGCCAGGGCTGGACATGGTTGCCGAACAGCTCGATGCCGACCATCTGGCTGGCGCCGGCATAAACCGTCGCGCTCATGAACACGGTATCGGCGATGGTAAAACCGTTGTCGACCGCAAGCGCGCCAAACAGCGCACCGAACGGCGAAGCAGCCAGCATGATCGGGAAGCCGCCGCGCACGCCCTCCCAGAATTCGTCTTTTCTCATGGGTTCCTCCCGCGGCGCCGGGTCTTGGCGCCCGCGGCATGCGGCCTTCGATCGAGCTCGATCAAGGCGACATGCAGCATTTCAAACTTGATGTAACGGTCGTCGCGCGCCTCAAGGCGTGCACGGCTGTCGTCCTGTGCCGGACAGATAGGCGCTTCGCCCCTGCCCAACAATTCAATTGCGCTTATACAATGATTGAATTTTATGATGCCTGGCTGCCGCAGGCTTGAATGAAATGCGCACGAGGCCGGCAAGCGCGGGCGATTCGTCACCGCCGATATCCATTTTCCCGACAGTCGCCAGGTCAATCCGAGCCCCTTCCGGAGATACCCCCGGTGGGATGAGCGCAGGCCGCATGGGCCTGCACCCCCAAGTCACAAGCGCCGTGCCTTCAGTCGGCGCGGCCAAGTCGCGTGAAGGCGGAACGCCTTAGCGCTTGACCTGGAAAGTATGCTCGATGCCCGGGAAGCTGCGCGCCTTCACCTCGGCCGCATATTCCTCGGCCGCCTTGGAAATCGCGGGAGCCAGCTCGGCGAAATGTTTGACGAAGCGCGGCTTGAAGTCGTTGAAGAGGCCCAGCATGTCGTCGGAGACGAGGATCTGGCCATCGCAGGCCGGCGACGCGCCGATGCCGATGGTCGGCGAGCGCAATTCGCCGGTGATTTCGCGGGCAACCGGCTCGACGGTGCCTTCAACGACGATTGCAAACGCACCGGCATCGTCGATCGCCTTCGCGTCGCGGCGGATCTTCGCCACTTCCTTCTCGTTGCGACCGACCGAGCGATAGCCGCCGGTGGTGTTGACGAGCTGCGGCATCAGGCCGACATGGCCGAGGACCGGAATGCCGCGGCTGACGAGGAAATCGACGGTCTCGGCCATCTCGGCGCCACCTTCGAGCTTCACCCCGCTACAGCCGGTTTCCTTCAGGATGCGGGCGGCACTGCGGAAGGCCTGTTCCTTCGATTCCTGATAGGAGCCGAACGGCAGGTCGATGACGATGCAGGAGCGTTCCGAACCGCGCATGACCGCCTGGCCATGGGCGATCATCATGTCGAGCGTGACGCCGACGGTGGTGTCGAGACCGTAGAGGACCATGCCGAGCGAATCGCCCACCAGCAGGAAATCGACATGCGGATCGAGCAGCCGGGCGATCGGCGTCGTATAGGCCGTCAGGCTGACGATCGGGCGTTCGCCCTTCAGGGCTTCGATGCTGGCGGGGCTCAGGCGGCGTTTGGTGGATTGTACGCTCATTCTCAGGCAACCTTTGCAAAACGTGCGGATTTGGAGGCAATCACGCGGTTATCGAGCAGCTTCGTCGTGCCGAAGCGGACGAAGAGCAACAGGAGGACGGGCTTGTCGCCGACCTCGTGAATGGTTTCGAGCGTGTCGGGGTCGCGCAGCGCCACGACTTCGGGCCGGGCGAGCGGCTCGGTCGAGAGAAATGCGGTAACCGCCTTTTCCACTTCGGCAGCGTCGGTGATGCCGGACGCCACCAATCGCTCGGCCTCGGCGAGCGCCTTCGGCACGATGGCCGCCGCCTGGCGTTCTTCCGCCGTCAGATAGACGTTGCGCGACGAACAGGCGAGCCCGTCGGCCTCGCGCACCGTCGGCACGCCGATGACGGAAACCGGCTGAGCGAGATCTTCGACCATGCGGCGAATGATCTGCAACTGCTGGAAATCCTTCTCGCCGAAATAGGCACGGTCCGGCTGCACGATGTTGAACAGCTTGGTGACGACGGTGGAAACGCCGGCGAAATGGCCAGGGCGGACCGAGCCTTCGAGCTCGGAACCGAGCTTCGGCACGTCGACGACCGTTTCCATCGGGCGTGGATACATGTCGGACACGTCAGGCGAAAACAGGAAGTCGACGCCGCCCTCCTCCAGCATCGCCTGGTCGCGGGCGAGATCGCGCGGATATTTGCTGAGGTCTTCGTTGGGGCCGAACTGCAGCGGATTGACGAAGATGCTGGCAACGACAACGTCGTTATCTTCACGCGCGCGTCGCATAAGTTCAATATGGCCGACATGAAGATAGCCCATGGTCGGCACGAGCCCGACCGTCCTGCCCGCACGGCGGTGCTCGGAAAGGGCTGCGCGCAGCTCGGCAATGGTGGTGATGGTCTTCAAATCCGGACCCTCCAATCCGCGAAGGCGCCGATCGCGCCCCGCCCCGCGGCATCTGGCGCTTGGCCCGCTCCGCAAAAAGGCAATTGCACAAAATTTGGCTGCAAACCTCTATCTTGTGCAGCGCAAAAAGACAAACGGAAATGGTGCCGCTGCAAATGGGAACAACCCGGTTATCGGCGACGCATCGCACAGGTGCGAGAGTGCGGCACCGCTCCTATGGACTTGAGCCCCTTGGCACGCGCAGGCTCACTTCGCCGCGGACGCTGGTACCCGCCAAGGCGGATCGAGCCTGTTGGCTCCGGCGAAATAGAGAACGATGCGGTTGCCGGCGGGATCAAACACTTCGGCTTCCCGCCAGAGCCAGTTCTTGTCGGCGGGACTGCTGGCAAACAGGATGCCGGCCTCGATCAGCCGGCTGACGGTCAGATCCAGATCATCGCACTCGAAATAGACGGTGGTCCCTCCGCCGCCCGCCTCTCCCTGATGCAGCGAAAACGAACTGCCGCCATCCGGACAGACAAAACGCACGTAATGCGGCCTTGCGTCGACGATCGGCTTCAGGCCGAGTTTCCGATAGAATTCCCACCCGGCATCGAGATCGGGCATGGTCACCGTTACCTGGTTCAAGCGCATGATATTCCTCATGTCACAGGCCCGCGGCCTTGATCCTCATATCTCGCAGCCCCCTGAGCAGGCTCCGGAGACCACGGAACATCCGTCAGAAACATTCGCGGGGCAACCGATAACCGACCCGCCGGAAACTGTTGATCTGAAGGACTGCGCAACCGATCGGCAAAGATCAATGTGCCGCGCCGAATGCAATCGGCGCGGCACATCTGCGGGATTGGCAGAGATCGGCTCCGGCGCGCCTTAGCCGAACATGACGAGGTTCAGCGCCGGCAGCGGACCACCCGGGAACTGTGCGAGCTTGGCCCCAACTGCCAGCGATCCCAAGTCGATGCCGAAGAAGCCGAGGCGGTCGATCAGCCGTGCGACCTCGGCCTTGGCGCCCTCGTCGTCACCGGAGAAAAAGAGCACGCGGCTGCCGCCCTCTGCCTTTGGATCGCTCTCCACCAGTTGCGCGAACAGGTGATTGAACGCCTTGACGACGCGGGCACCGGGCACGAGGTCGGCGAAGATCTCGCTCGACAGTCGGCCGTTAAGCTCGGCCGGCTTGAACAGCGGCGCCTCGATAGGGTTGTTCGCGTCGATGACGATGCGGCCGTTCCAGTTGGGCAGTCCGGCAAGTGCCGTCGGCAGCTTCGACCAGTTGACGGCAACCAGCACGATATCGGCGCTTGCCGCCTCCTCACGCGTGCCGGCGGTGATGAAGGGCGCGAGTTCGCCTGTGAGCTCTTTCAGGCTTTCCGGCCCGCGGCTGTTGGCGATGGTTGCGGGGATCGATGCTTTGGCCAGCGCCCGGGCGAAGGCCGAACCGATATTGCCGGATCCGATGATACCGATGGACATGAGTATTCTCCTTGTTGCGCGCCGATCATGGAAGCAGCCGATCTCTTGGGGCTGCAGCGACGCTGATGCGTGTTGGGGCGTGTTGACGGAGCGCCGGTCGGCGCACCCGCTTCTCGTCGATGTGGACCGCTCAGGCGGTAAAGCCGCCGTCGGCAACGATATCCGCGCCGGTGACGAAGGCCGCCTCCGGGCTGGCGAGGTAAGAGACGACGCTGGCGATCTCCTCCGGCTTGCCATAGCGGCCGATCGCCATGCCGGGGCCGACGATCTTGGAGACAGGGCCGCCGTCCGGGTTCATGTCGGTGTCCGTGGGGCCGGGATGCACCGTGTTGACGGTGATGCCGCGCGGGCCGAGATCGCGCACCAGGCTGCGGTTGAAACCGGCAACCGCACCCTTGGTCAGCGTATAGAGCGAGGCGGTCGGAAAGGCGGCGTAACGCACCATCGACGAGCCGATATGAATGACGCGACCGCCCGGCTTCATCTTGCGCACCGCTTCCTGGGTGGCGACGAAGACGCCGGTGACGTTGACGGCGATCATGCGGTTGTAGTCGGCGTCGGTGATCTCGTCGATCGGCCCGCCAAGCGCAATGCCGGCATTGTTGACGAGGATATCGACAGTGCCCAGCGTCTCCGCAGTCTCGTTGACGGCAACACGCACCGCACCGGCATCGCCGGCATCCGCCCTGATGGCGACGGCGCGGCCGCCCGCAGCCTCAATTGCCTCGACCACCGCGGCCGCCTTGTCCGGCGAGCCGTGATAGGTAATGGCGACCGCCGCACCGTCGGTTGCGAGGCGCTTTGCGACGGCGGCGCCGATCGAGCGCGAACCACCGGTCACCAAGGCCACCTTGCCTTCGAGGGGCTTTTTATTCTCGGTCATGACATCAACTCCTTCAATGTTTCGATGGAGTGGATATTGCCATTTCATTCCGCTAATATAAGCCGCTAATGGCTTTTATAATCTTCAACGATTACTTGAATATATAACCATGGAAACGCTCGCCAATCTCGAATCCTTCGTGCGCAGCGCCGAACTCGGCGGCTTTTCGGGTGCTGCGCGAAAACTGGGGCTGACGCCGGCTGCGGTCAGCCGCAACGTCGCGATGTTGGAGCGGAACCTCGGCGTGCGGCTGTTTCATCGGTCTACCCGCAAACTAACGCTAACCGAGGAAGGCGAGCGCTTCCTCTCAGCCATCCGCGACAATCTCGAGGGCCTGCAAAGCGCGATCGCCGGCATGGCCGGTGAAGGCGGCGCGCCGGCTGGCCTGCTCAAGGTCAGCCTCAGTCCCACCTTCGGGATGGACCACATCCTGCCGTTGGTGCCGGCGTTTCTTGAGGCCTATCCGGCCGTTCGCCTCGACTGGCAATTCGACAACCGGCAGGTGGATCTGGTGGCCGAAGGTTTCGACGCGGCGATCGGCGGCGGTTTCGAGCTTTCGGCCGGCATCATCTCGCGGCCAATCGCGCCGGTGCATATCATCGCCGTCGCCTCGCCCGCCTACCTGAAGGACCGCTCCCTGCCCGTTGCCCCCTCCGGCCTCGCCAACCTCGACGGCATCGTCATGCGCGCCACCCGCACCGGCCGCATCCGCCACTGGACGATGCGCAACGCGAGCGGCGAGGAGATGAGCGCGATGCCGCGCGAAACCATCGTCCTCAACGACCCGAGCGCCATGTGCCGGGCGGCCCTGCTCGGCCTCGGCGTCACGCTGATTGCCGTGCCCGATGTGCTCGCCCATCTCGAAAGCGGCGCCCTCGTGCGGCTGGCGCCGAAATGGTATGCCGATGCCGGTCCGATCTCGATCTACTTTGGCAGCCGGACGCTGCTGCCGGCAAAGACCCGTGTCTTCGTCGATTTCGTCGCCGAGCATTTCAAGCGCCACCGGCTTGCCGAGCGGTTTGCCGGCAGCCTCGGGTGAGCCGCAGATTCTTGAAAACCCCTAATTGCACACCACATCACGAGGGACACATCGCATCCCTCAAAAAAATGTCTGACCGGCTGTCGGCTGCGTGTCCCGCCATACGTCCTAGAGATGTCCAACCAAGAAAATCCCTTATGAGGAGCATTCCATGCGCATGATTTTTGTGAACCTGCCCGTCAAGGACCTGAAGGCGTCGCGGACCTTTTTCGCGGCACTCGGCTATACCTTCAACGAGCAGTTCTCCGACGACACGGCCGCCTGCACGGTGATCTCGGACAATATTTTCGTCATGCTTTTGACCGAACCGAAGTTCCGCAACTTCATCACCGGCGAGATCAGCGACACGTCAAAGGGCACCGAAGTCATCACGGCGCTGTCGGCCTCAAGCCGTGCCGAATGCGACGACCTTCTCGCCAAGGCGCTCGCCGCAGGCGCCAAGCCCTGGAAGCCGGCCATCGACTACGGCTTCATGTACGGCATCAGTTTCCAGGATCTCGACGGCCACGTCTGGGAATACATGTGGATGGACATGGCGGCCCAGCAGCAGGCCTCCTGATCCCACGCGATGCCCCTTGACCTGCGCCCGCCGCCAAAAGCGGCGGGCGTTTTTGTGTGACCGAATGGCCGCAGCACCCGGCCGAAGCCGTCGCTTGGCGGCCCATTATGCAAGAAATTGCGCAGGAAATCCGATAGTTGGAGAGCGGATACGAACGGCAAGCGAACGATAGCCACAGCTTGCAAGCCTGCAGAATAAGGAAACCCCATGTCCACGAATGTCGAGGCCAAGCATTGGTCCAAGGTCGAGCTTTTGCACGAGACCGTGCGCAACCCGAACATCCATGTGCGCGGCACCAACAGCTACTACAGCAATGCCTGGACCGGTTCCTTCGAAGAGAGCGTCGTGCGCTACCTCTATGGCGACGACTACAGCCTGAAGGCCTGGGAGCCGCAATGGCCGATCGACCAGCTGCGCATCGGCGACTATGTCGCAATTGGTGCCGAGGCGGTGATCCTGATGGGCGGCAACCACACCCACCGCACCGATTGGGTGAGCCTCTACCCCTTCCTCGACGTGATCGGCGAGGCCTATATCGGCAAGGGCGACACCGTGATCGGCGACGGCGCCTGGATCGGCCTGCGCGCCATGATCATGCCGGGCGTCACGCTGGGTGAAGGTGCGGTCGTCGCGTCGGGCGCAATCGTCACCAAGGACGTGGCGCCCTATTCCATCGTTGCCGGCAATCCAGCCCGCCCGGTTCGCCAGCGCTTCCCCGACGCCGACATCGAGACTTTGCTCGGCCTCGGCATCTACCAATGGGAGAAGTCGAAATTCGACGCGCTACGGCGCTTCATCTGCGCCGACGACATTGCCGCGTTGAAAGCCGCATCCGAAGCCTACGATAGAGAGCAGGCGTAACCACGCCTGCCGATCGCGCCTGATCGCGGGAATTCTTTTTTACGCATGTCTTGACGGAAAACCGCTTCGCACTTTTCCTGGAAATGCTCTAGCCCGCGATCAGCGCCAGCCACTCGTCCTCGTCCATCGTCTGCACACCAAGCTCGCGTGCCTTGTCGAGCTTGGAGCCCGCCCCCGGGCCTGCGACGACGATGTCGGTCTTCTTCGACACCGATCCTGCCACCTTGGCGCCGAGGCTTTCCGCCTTGGCCTTGGCCTCGTCGCGCGTCATCTTTTCGAGCGAACCGGTGAAGACGACGGTCTTTCCGGCGACCGGGCTGTCGCTTGCAACCGGCTTTTCCGCGTCTTCGGGCGTGACTTCGGCAAGCAGCCGCGTCACCACTTCCAGATTGCGTGGCTCCTTGTAGAACTCGACGATGGCGCGTGCGACCACTTCGCCGATGCCGTCGATGCTGTTGAGCTCGTTCCAGGCATCGCCGGCAAAGGTGCCGGCCTCGCTCATGGCCGCGCCGAAAGCCTCGTAGGTGCCGTAGGAGCGCGCCAGCAGCTTGGCCGTGGTCTCGCCGACATGGCGGATGCCGAGCGCGTAGATGAAGCGGTTGAGCGCGATCGAGCGCCGCGTGTTGATCGCATCATAGAGCTTGCGCACGCTGACGCGACCGAAGCCGTCGATGTTCTCGAGCTTCGTCAGCGACGCCTCCTGGCGTTTCTCCAGCGTGAAGATGTCGGCCGCCGTGCGGATCGACAGCGTCGGATCCTCGCTTTCGAAGAAGAACTCGATCTGCTTGGAACCGAGACCCTCGATGTCGTAGGCATTGCGAGAGACGAAGTGCTTGAGATGCTCGACCGCCTGCGCCCGGCAGACGAAGCCGCCGGTGCAGCGGCGCACGGCGTCGACCTTGCCGGACTTCTCGTTGATGTCGCGCACTGCATGGCTGCCGCAGACCGGGCATGTGGTCGGGAAGCGATAGGGCTCGCTGCCCTCCTTGCGCTCGTCCATCACCACGTCGACGATTTGCGGGATGACATCGCCGGCGCGCTGGACGATCACCATGTCGCCGATGCGGATGTCGCGGCCCTCGCGGATCGGCTCGCCTGAATTGCCGAGGCCCTTGATGTAATCCTCGTTGTGCAGCGTGGCGTTGGTGACGACGACGCCGCCGACGGTGATCGGCTCGAGGCGCGCCACCGGCGTCAGCGCGCCGGTGCGCCCCACCTGGATGTCGATGGCCGTCAGCCGCGTAAACGCCTGCTCGGCCGGGAACTTGTGCGCCGTCGCCCAGCGCGGCGAGCGCGAGCGGAAGCCTAGCCTAGCCTGCAGGTCGAGCCGGTCGACCTTGTAGACCACGCCGTCGATATCGTAATCGAGATCCGGCCGTTCACGCTCGATATGGTGGTAGTGCGCCAGCAACTCGTCGGCAGACGAGATCCGCTGCATCAGCGGGTTGACCGGGAAACCCCAGGCCTTGAACGCTTCCACCATGCCGAACTGGGTATCGGCGGGCATTTCCGACATCTCGCCCCAGGCATAGGCAAAGAAGCGCAGCTTGCGGCTGGCCGTCACCTTGGCGTCGAGCTGGCGCAGCGACCCGGAAGCGGTGTTGCGCGGATTGACGTAAAGCGGCTTGCCGAGTGCTGCCATCTCGGCGTTGAGGGCGGCAAAGTCCGACTTGCCCATGTAGATTTCGCCGCGCACCTCGACGATATCGGGTGCGCCTGATGGCAGCGTCGGCGGGATCATGCCGATGGTGCGGATATTGGCGGTGACGTTTTCCCCTGTCGTGCCGTCGCCGCGGGTCGCGGCCGTCACCAGCCGGCGGTTCTCGTAGCGAAGCGACATCGACAGGCCGTCGATCTTCGGCTCGGCGGTAAAGGCGATCGAATTGTCCGGCAGTTGGCCGAGGAATCGGTAGACTGAAGCGACGAAATCACGCGCGTCCTCGTCGGAAAACGTGTTGTCGAGCGACAGCATCGGCCGGGCATGAACGACCGGTTGGAAGGTGACCGAAGGTGTCGCCCCCACTTTCTTCGACGGGCTGTCCTCGCGAATGAGTGCCGGGAACCGCGCCTCGATCGCATCGTTGCGCCGCTTCAGCGCGTCATAATCCGCGTCCGTGATCTCCGGCGCGTCGTTGCCGTGATAGAGCGCATCGTGACGGGCAAGCTCGGTGGCGAGAAAGGCCAGTTCCTCGGCGGCTTCCGTTTCGTTGAGGTTCTCGACGGGTTTCAGTTCACTGGACATGCGCGACGACTCCGGATTGGGAGTCGTTTTTTAGAGCAACTGCCGGGAAAGAAAAGAGCGACCGCGAGCAAGCTCCCCTGATCATCCGGCGGAAACGACACCTGGCGCGACATCGGCGCAGCGGCGGATCTCCAGTTCGCACCAGCGTTCGTATCGCTTCTGATAGCGGGCGCGTATCACCTCCAGATCCTGCCGGTGAATGCCGCGCCGAGTGTAGATCCATTTGCCTTCGGCAAGGCCCCGCATGACGCGACCGACCGGCTCCAGCCCGAACATCTTCAGGATGGCGGCGCCGCCCTTGTCCCAGCCGATGCCGTAGAGGTCGATACCTTCAGGCGGAAACTCCTGGTACTCCAGGATCGCAGACACCGTCGCCCAGACGAGAATGCCGTTTTGCCGTCGGCGTTCGCTGCGCATGGAATCAAGCAGGTAGCTCAGATTGAGGATGGTGGCGAGATAGACCACCTTGGCCTTGCGCGCCTTCGGATGGGCGAGGAGCCCATTGGCAAGCAGATCGTCGAATCCGTAGTCGCCTTGCAGGAACAGCTTGAAATGGTTCTTCTCGAAGACGTAGTAGTCGGTGAAACCGAAGATATGGTCGTCCGAGTCCTGCAGGCAGATCAGGCTGTAGGGATCGGAGAAGAAGGCCTTCATATCCTCTTCCGGGTCGATCGCGTCGCTCTGGAAGACATCCTGCGCCTTGCGGATCACATCATAGGCAACTGCGGTCGAAGGCGGGATACGAACCAGATACGGACGCTCGTCCTCCATGCTGGAACGCAGAAGGCCGGGCGACTCGATCCAGCCGTCGCTTTCCTCTGGGAGTTCGACGCTGCGCAGACCTGAAAGCCGCGCGACCACAAAAGGAAGGACCGCGGTCGCGCCGACCACTGTCAGGATACCAAGCGCTCCAAGCTGCTTGTCCGCTTCCTTTATCGTCAGGATGTAACCGACGAAGGCGAGCGAATAGATCACGATCAGTTCTGGATGCTTGCGCATCTGCTCCAGCCGAAGCTGAAGCCGCTGCTGTAGTCTCTCCCACATGCCCTATGCCGCCCGCTAATCCGCCAAAGACGAATAAAAACACGGACGCGGAGGGCCCGGCAACTTGGCGAGAAGGCGTAGGAGGTCCTAACCGTTGCCGGACAGCAACCTTGCGGCCGCCGCCCTCGCCTCTTCGGTGATCGAGGCGCCGGCAAGCATGCGGGCGATTTCTTCCGTGCGGGCCTTGTCGTCCATGCGGGCGACCCGGGTCGAGATCATCTCGGCCTTCTCGCTCGACGGCCCCTTGGAGATCAGGAGGTGCGTTGCCGCGCGTGCGGCCACCTGCGGTGCGTGGGTGACGGAAAGCACCTGCACCGTGCCGGAAAGCCGCTTCAGCCGCTGGCCGATGGCATCAGCCACGGCGCCACCGACGCCGGTATCGATTTCGTCGAAGACGAGTGTCGGCGCCGAGCCGCGGTCGGCAAGCGCCACCTTCAGCGCCAGCAGGAAGCGCGAGAGCTCGCCGCCAGACGCCACCTTCATGATCGGCCCCGGCCGGGTGCCCGGGTTGGTCTGGACATGGAACTCGACGAGATCGATGCCGTCTGCGGTCGGCTGGCCTGGATCACTCTGCACTTCGACCATGAAGCGGGCACGCTCGAGCTTCAGCGCCGGCAACTCGGCCATGACAGCATCAGACAACGCCGACGCGGTATTCTGTCGCTTGACGGACAAGGTGCGGGCAGCAGCGTCGAAGGCCGTGCGTGCGGCGGCGACCTGCGCATCCAGCTGTTTCAGTTTCTCTTCGCCGGCGTCGAGGTCGGCGAGATCGGAAATCATCCGCACGGCCAGCGCTGGAAGCTCGGAGACCGGCACGGAATATTTGCGGCTGGCGCCACGAAGCGCAAACAGGCGCTCCTCCACCCGCTCCAGTTCCTTCGGGTCGAATTCGGTGTTGCGCAACGCCCGCTCGACAGCCATCTGCGCGTCGGAAAGCTGGTTGAGCGCCCCGTCGAGCAGCTCGACGGTTTCTTCAAGCAGGCCGGGCGCCTCATGGCTCTTGCGCTCGAGCCGGCGCACGAGCGAGGCAATCAGCGGAACCGGCGAACCGTTGCCGTTCAGGAATTCGGAGGCTTCGTTGATGTCGCCCGCAATGCGCTCGGACTTCATCATCCGGGCGCGCTTTTCGGCCAGCTCATCCTCTTCGCCATCGCGCGGGCTGAGCTTTTCCAGTTCTTCGACCGAGGCGCGCAGATAGTCGGCCTCGCGGGCTGCGGCCTCGACGCGCTCGCGGTGCTTCTTCAGCCCGCGTTCGGCGTCCTTCCATGCACGATAGAGACCGGAGACCTGCTCGGCCTCATCGGCCGTGCCGCCGAAGGCATCGAGCAGCGTTCGGTGGGCGTCGATATCGACCAGCGCCCGATCGTCATGCTGTCCGTGGATTTCGACCAGAGTCTGGCCGAGCTGCCGCATCAGCTGCACGCTGACCGGCTGGTCATTGACGAACGCCTTGGTGCGGCCATCGGCCGATTGCACCCGACGGAAGATCAGGTCGCCGTCGTCGTCGATGCCGTTGTCGCGCAGCATCAGCCGCGCCGAGTGCCCCATCGGCACGTCGAAGACGGCCGTCACCTGCCCCTTGTCGGAGCCGTGGCGCACGAGCGAACCGTCGCCGCGCCCGCCAAGGGCCAGCGACAGGCTGTCGAGAAGGATGGATTTCCCCGCGCCGGTCTCACCGGTCAGCACGGACAGTCCGGCCTCGAACGCCAGATCAAGCCGTTCAATCAGGACGATATCGCGGATCGAAATCTGGGCGAGCATCCGGGGTCAAATCTTCCGTATCAGGCGCCGATCAGCTTCTTGCCTGCGCGCGCAATCCAGGAACCTCCGCTTTCGCGCGGTTCGAGACCACCCGACTGCAGCAGCTTGAACGAATCATTATACCACTGGCTGTCAGGATAGTTGTGTCCGAGAACGGCGGCAGCGGTCTGCGCTTCGGAGGTCACGCCCATGGCGTAGTAGGATTCGACCAGACGGGCCAGAGCTTCCTCGACCTGGTTGGTATTGGGATACTGCTCGACGACGGTGCGGAAGCGCGACACGGCGGCGAGGTATTCCTTGCGCTCGAGATAGTAGCGGCCGACCTGCATTTCCTTGCCGGCGAGCTGGTCGCGGGCAAAGCGGATCTTCGACTGCGCATCCTCGACATATTGCGAGTCCGGATACTTGTCGACGACGGCCTGCATCGCCTCGATCGCCTTCAAGGCCGGCTTCTGATCCTGCGTCACGGCCGGGATCTGCTTGGTATAGGCAAGACCCTGGATGTACTGCGCATAGGCAGCATCTTCGGACTGCGGATAAAGGTTGAGGTAGCGACCGGTGGCGTTGATCGCCTCCTGGTACTGACCGTTGCGGTAGGAAACGAAAGCGTTCATCACCAGCGCCTTGCGGGCGTATTCGGAGAACGGGTGCTGCCTGTCGAGCGCTTCGAACTTGCGCGCCGCCTCACCGGTCTTGCCGGCATTGAGGTTGGCAAGACCCTGGTTGTACAGCACTTCCGGCGGATCGGTCTCGGCCGTCAGCTTGGTGATGTCGATATCGGGATCGTTCTGGCAGGCGGTAATCAGGGCGCTGCCGGCAACGGCCGCGACAACCACGGCGAACACACGCGCTGACTTCTTCAAATCAACAGAAACTGCAAGAACCATCGGATATTCCCGTTCCATTCTGCGGGCATGGACCCCGCCAGACATGCGCTTTTAGAGCAAGTTGCCTCAAGACCGCAACGTCATGATCGGTGATTCATGCAAATTTGTGGCGGCGCCGACATGAAAATGCCGGCCTTTCGGCCGGCGACTGGAGGAGAGTGTCCTTTTGTTGTTATGCGGACCAGGGCGCGAAGCCCGGAACTGCAACCGCAACCATGTCGCGCGCACGGGTGCGCTGGCGTGGCGTGGCGGTTTCGACGACCTCGTAGGCCGAGGGATCACTAAGCAGAGCCTTGAGCGCATTTGCGTTCATCTTGTGACCGCCGCGGTAGGAACGGTAGCAGCCGATGAACGGCGCGCCGGCAAGCGACAGATCGCCAACGGCGTCGAGCGTCTTGTGGCGCACGAATTCGTCGGTGTAGCGAAGGCCTTCGACGTTGATGACCGAATTGTCGTCGGAAATCACGACGGAATTTTCCAGCGAAGAGCCCAGCGCGTAGCCGGCCGCCCAGAGGCGCTCGACGTCGCGCATGAAGCCGAAGGTGCGGGCGCGCGACAGTTCGCGCTTGAACACCGAAGGCGTCATGTCGCCCTTCCAGGCCTGGCGGCCGATCAGCGGGCAATCGAAATCGATCTCGACTTCGAAGCGCATGCCGTCATAGGGCGTGAACTCCGACCAGGACGCACCCGATTCGATTCTGACCGGCTTGATCACGCGGATGTAGCGACGCTTGACCGCAAGCGCGCGGACGCCGACCTGCTCGATCGCGTCGATGAAGGGTTCGGAACTGCCGTCCATGATCGGCATCTCGGCGCCGTGAACCTCGATGGTGAGGTTGTCGAGGCCGAGCGCGTAGATGGCGGCCATCACATGCTCGATCGTCGCGATCGAGGTGGACGGCGACATGCCGAGAACGGTGCAGAGATCGGTATTGCCGACCTGCGATGATACCGCCTTGAACTCGCTCAGACGACCGTTGGCGAGAACGCGCTGGAAAACGATGCCCGCATCGGCTTCGGCCGGATGGAAGGTGATTTCCACCTCTGCGCCGGAATGAACGCCAATTCCCTTGAGCGTTACCGGGCTGGCGATCGTGGTCTGAAACCCGAGCAGTTCGATTCCCATTCTCGTCGTCACTTTCAATACTTATGGCCCGAAGGCCCAAACATCAGGCGGATGCAGCGGTTTTCAGGGCACAAGAAAGGCGCCCGAGAGTTTCGGCACAAAGGCCGGAACTCTGCGTTTCGAACAGACAGCGCGTGATCGAATCGCATGCATCCCCAATTCCGAGTCTGAAAATAGAGGTTCTGAGGCACCATTCCAAATCACTGTTCGTTTCGCTTTGTTACGCATTTGCAACGGGCGGACGGCGCCAGGCAACCTATTGAAACAAGGAACGAAATGCAAAAATGCCCGGGCGTTAGCCCGGGCACTCGGCAAGGTGAAGGAACGGGCCTTCAAAATCAGTTCGATTGACGGCGCAGGAACGCCGGGATCTCGAGCTGATCATCTTCGTGCGAGCGCGCCTGCGGTGCGGCGCGACCGTGATCGTCAAGCTGGCCGCGACGCGGCGCATAGAGGCTGGCTTCTGGCGACAGCGGACGGCGCTGCTGCGAAGCGGCGGCCGGCGCACCGGCGGTCATGTCGGCGGAAACGCTGTGGCTTTCCTTTTCGCGCAGGCCGAGCGAGCTGGTGATGCGGTTCAAGAGGCCCATCGGACCGCGCTCTTCCTGCATCTGCGGCGCCGGCTGGGCGCGCTGGTCCATCTCGGCCTTTACGACGGGCGGAAAGTCTTCGACCTTCGGCATGCGAACCGGCTCGGCCTGCTGGCGGATGACCGGAGCGATCGGCTCCTGGCGCTGAACCGGCTGCGGCTGGACCTGTGCGTGAACCGGCATTTCGACCGGACGCTGGACCGGAGCCGGCTGGCGCATGACCGGAGCGGCTTCTACCGGTGCAGCACCGGCAAAAAGTTTGCTCTGGGGACGGAAGTCGTCGTGAGCCTGCTGCATCGGCGCTGGTGCCTGGGTGGCGGCACGGGTCGCGATGTCGAGTTCGCGTTCCATTTCCGCTTCGCGGATCGCAAGCGCGATCTGGTCGACGGAGCTCTGCTGCTGCACCGGCTGGGCAACCGGCTGCTGAACCGGAGCGGGCTGGTGGTGGGCAACGGCCGGCTGCTGGGCCGGAATGGCTGCGGACGGGCGGATGATCGGCTTCTGGGCTGCTACCGAACGAAAGTCAGCCGAACGACCGGCCACCTCCGCGGCGGTGCGATCGATACCGGTCGCAACGACCGATACGCGGATCAGGCCTTCGAGTTCTTCGTCGAACGTCGCGCCGAGGATGATGTTGGCGTCCGGATCGACTTCTTCGCGGATGCGGGTCGCTGCTTCGTCGAGTTCAAACAGCGTCAGGTCGCGACCGCCGGTGATCGAGATCAAGAGGCCCTGCGCGCCCTTCATCGAGGTTTCGTCGAGCAGCGGGTTTGCGATCGCGGCTTCGGCGGCGGCCATTGCGCGGCCCTCGCCCGAGGCTTCGCCGGTGCCCATCATGGCGCGGCCCATTTCACGCATCACCGAGCGGACGTCGGCGAAGTCGAGGTTGATGAGGCCTTCCTTGACCATGAGGTCGGTGATGCAGGCAACGCCCGAATAGAGTACCTGGTCGGCCATCGCGAACGCGTCCGCAAACGTCGTGCGGTCATTGGCGATGCGGAAGAGGTTCTGGTTCGGGATGACGATCAGAGTGTCGACCGACTTCTGCAGTTCGGCAATGCCCTGGTCGGCGAGCCGCATGCGGCGCTGGCCTTCGAAGTGGAAGGGTTTGGTAACGACGCCGACGGTCAGGATGCCCTTGTTGCGTGCGGCCTGCGCGACGATCGGGGCTGCACCGGTACCGGTGCCGCCGCCCATGCCGGCGGTGACGAAGCACATGTGGGTGCCCTGCAGGTGATCGATGATCTCGTCGATGCACTCTTCGGCAGCCGCGCGGCCGACTTCCGGCTGCGAGCCTGCGCCGAGACCCTCGGTCACGGCGACACCCATCTGGATGACCCGTTCTGCCTTGGTCATGGTCAGTGCCTGCGCGTCGGTGTTGGCAACGACGAAGTCGACGCCCTCAAGACCCGCGGTAATCATGTTGTTGACTGCATTGCCGCCGCCGCCGCCAACACCAAAGACGGTGATGCGGGGCTTCAGCTCCGTGATATCCGGCTTCTGCAAGTTGATAGTCATAGTACCCGTTCCTTCTGTTTTCTGGCCGCCTTGCCGAGCCGACCAAATCCTTGAAATTCCAACTTTGTCTTCACCGGCGCCGTCCCTGTTCGGTGCCGGCACCACTCAAAAACTTTCCTTCAGCCACTGGCCCATGCGGGCGATGCGGCCGTTGCCGTTGCCGATCGACGAAAACATGCCGCCATGGGTCGCATGTGTTTCGAGGTCGGCGACCTGCGGATAGATCATCAGACCGACGGCCGTGGAGAACGCCGGTCCCTTGGCAGCCGCCGGCAGCCCGGAAACCCCGAGCGGACGGCCGATGCGAACGTTGCGTGCCAGGATACGGCGTGCCGCTTCCGGCAGGCCGGTCAGCTGGCTGGCGCCACCGGTCAGAACGATGCGCTTGCCGACGATCGGGCTGAAGCCCGAGCGCTGGATGCGATCGCGGATGAGTTCCAGCGTTTCCTCGATGCGGGCGCGCACGATCCGCGACACGAGCGCGCGCGGCACGTGGGTCGGCTGATCGCGGTCGTCCTCGCCGATCGGCGGGACCGAGACGATGTCGCGTTCGTCGGCGCTGTTGGGCAGCGCCGAGCCGTGCACGACCTTCAGCCGCTCGGCGTCTTCGATGCGGGTCGAAAGACCGCGCGCGAGATCCGTCGTCACATGGTGGCCGCCAAGGTTGACCGCATCGGCATGAACCAGCTTGCCGTCGGCAAAGACCGAGATCGTCGTCGTGCCGCCACCCATGTCGATCGCGGCGCAGCCGAGTTCGACTTCATCGTCGACGAGAGCCGCCAGACCGCTGGCATAGGGCGTCGCAACGATGCCTTCGACCGAGAGATGCGCTCGGTTGACGCAAAGTTCGAGATTCTTCAGTGCGGCCCGCTCGGCGGTCAGCACATGCATGTCGACGCCGAGGACGTCGCCGAACATGGCAAGCGGATCGCGGATGCCGCGCTCGCCGTCGAGCGAGAAGCCGGTCGGCAACGAATGCAGGATGGCGCGGTCGGAGCGCAGCGACTGCTGTCCGGCAGCCGAGAGCACCCGCTTCAGATCGCTTGCATCCACTTCCTGGCCACCGAGGTCGATGGTCGCGGTATAGACGTCGCTCTGCAGACGGCCGGCGGAAATGTTGACGATCAGGCTGTCGATCGTCAGGCCGGCCATGCGCTCGGCCGCATCGACGGCGAGACGCACGACGCTTTCGACCGCATCGAGATCGGCGACGACGCCGTTCTTCACGCCGCGGGATTTTTGGTGACCGATGCCGATGATCTCGACGCTATGCGTGCGGTTCGGCAGGATCTGGCTCTCGGCGCGCGGCGTCAGCCGGCCGATCATGCACACGATCTTGGTCGAGCCGATATCCAGCACCGAGACGACATGAGACCGCTTCGAGGAAAGCGGCTTCAGGCGCGGCAGGCCAAAGCTGGAGGAACCGAACAAACTCATATCCGCCCCTCTTTCTTCTTCTCCGTCTCCTGCGCCTTCAACATCTTGTCCCTCGCCTTCAAGGCAACTTCGCGCCGGCTGACCGCACCCGGCGTCAATTGAACTGTGGTTCGATCTTCCAGCCTGAGATCGACGGCTGCGATGTCGCGTTCGAGCAGCTGATGCTGGCTTTCCATATCGGACAGAACCTGCATCGCGCGGGCGACATCATGCTCCGGCAGCTTGACGACGATGCCGTTGTCGAGACGCAGGTCCCAGCGACGGCCGGCAACGCGCACGAAGGCCTTCACCCGCGAGCGGATTTCCGGCCAGCGGGAAAACTCGTCGTAGAAATCGGCCGCAGCCGTCTCGGCATCACGGCCGACGAACAGCGGCAGGGCCGCAAACTTGTTGTCGCGCAGCGGCGCAATCGCGCTGCCGCTCCGCTCGATCAGCGACAGGTCGGAGCCGTGCTGCCAGATACCGAAGGCCTTGCGCTCGGTGAGCGTCACTTCGATCGTGCTGGGATAGACCTTGCGGACGGTCACGCCCTGAACCCAGGGCAGTTCGGCGATCAGCTTGCGCGCTTCGATGATGTCGAGCGCCACCAGCGACGTCGTACCGTCAAGGCCCAACTGCTGCAGGATGTCGATCTCGGAGGTCTGCTCGTTGCCGGAGACGCGAACGTCTTCGATGGCAAAGCCGGCCGCTGTCGTCGATGCCTGCGCGACGTTCTGCGTGTGGCCGCCAAGCGACATGCCGTAAAAGCCGGTGGCGGCAAAAAAGGCGATGGCGGCGATCGTGCCGGTGTGGGCGGGAAAGCGGACCCGGCCGCTGCCGAGACTGACCAGGAAGCGAACGGCTTTGCGAAGCGGGCGCGGCAGAACGCGCGCGCCATCCGCCTCGGCTGCAACTGCGCCCAGCGGATCACGAACTCTCTTGCCCCTTTTGCCCCTTACCGCAAGCACGAAGCGTCCTCCACCATCCAAGTCAGAAACTCGCCAAAGCCCAGGCCCGCATGCTGAGCCATTTCAGGCACCAGGGAGGTCGGGGTCATGCCGGGCTGGGTGTTGATTTCCAGCCAGATCAGTTCGCCTTCATCGGAGCCACGGTCGTCGAAGCGAAAGTCGGATCGGCTGACGCCGCGGCAACCGATTGCCTGATGCGCCTTCAATGCGAGTGTTTGTATTTTTTGGTAAATATTTGGTGAAATCTGTGCCGGAATGACGTGTTGCGAGCCACCTTTTACGTACTTGGAATCGTAATCGTAGAAGGCATGGCCCTGCGGGATGATTTCGGTGACGCCAAGCGCCTTGTCGCCCATGACGCCACAGGTGAGTTCGCGGCCGGCGACATAACGCTCGACCATGATTCGGTCGCCATAGCGCCACTCGCTGGAGGTCACGACCTGCGGCGGGTGCGACTGATCTTCCTTGACGATGACGACGCCGAAGCTCGAACCTTCGCAGACCGGCTTGACGACGTAAGGCGGCTTCATCGGATGCGTCGGCCCAAAAGCCCGACGGTCCATAACCAGCGCTTCGGCAACCGGGATACCGGACGCAGCCGCAACGTGCTTTGCCTGCGCTTTGTCCATGGCGAGTGCGGAAGCCAGCACGCCGGAATGGGTGTAGGGAATTTCCAGATATTCGAGAATGCCCTGGATCGTGCCGTCCTCGCCGAAGGGGCCGTGCAGCGCATTGAAGGCGACATCCGGGCGCAGGTCGGCCAGAACCGAAGCGACGTCGCGCGCGACGTCTACACGCGTAACGCGGAAACCTTCCGCTTCCAGAGCATCGGCGCACGCAGCCCCGGACGACAGGCTAACCGGTCGCTCCGAAGAAAATCCGCCCATAAGGACAGCTACATGCTTGCCGTTCATTCATACCCCCGAAAATACGCCACTATCGCAGCGCTTGCTTGCGTCTGGCTTGTTCCGACATCGCGAGTCGCCGGTGGCCATTGGGGGCACTAGAACGGCATTATAGTTAATGAACCGTTTACTTTTGTTAACCTTAGTCGGGAAACGATCGGCAGCGGCGATCGAAAACACTGCGAATACAACGCTTTCTGGCGCGAAATCAGCGCGTTGGCGCGACCTGTTTACGCGACACGCAAACCGCTAAAAAATGAAGGCCCCGCTCCAATTTGGTGCGGGGCCTCACGGATTGGCCGCCTCTGCGGCTTATCGGTTATTCATTTTCACTGAGGCGATCAGCCGTCCTCACCGAAGCGATCAATCGTCTTCCCCGACGATCTTCCAGACGATTCCGGCGATCGCCGCGCCGACGATCGGCGCCAGCCAGAAGAGCCAAAGCTGCGAAAGTGCCCAGTCTCCGACGAACAGCGCCTGTCCGGTCGAGCGGGCCGGATTGACCGACGTGTTGGTGACGGGGATCGACACCAGGTGGATCAGCGTCAGCGCCAGGCCGATGGCGATCGGGGCAAAGCCCGAGGGCACGCGGCCGTGTGTGGCGCCCAGAATGATGAACAGGAAGAAGAAGGTCATCACCACTTCGATGACCAGCGCCGCCGTCAGCGAATAGCCTCCCGGCGAATGCTCGCCATAACCATTGGCCGCAAAGCCGCCGAGCTGGAAGTCCGCCTTACCGCTGGCAATGACGTAGAGCACCGCTGCAGCGACGATCGCCCCCAGCACCTGGGCGATGATGTAGCCGACGAGGCTGGAGGCGGGGAACTTCCCGGCGACCGTCAGGCCGACGGAAACGGCCGGATTGAAATGACCGCCGGAAATGCCGCCGACGGCATAGGCCATGGTAAGAACGGTCAGACCAAAAGCGAAGGAGACGCCGAGCAGGCCGATGCCGACAGCCGGAAACGCCGCCGCCAGCACCGCACTGCCGCAACCGCCGAAAACGAGCCAGAATGTACCGAGAAATTCCGCAGAAAGCTTCTTGAACATGCATTCGCTCCTGAAAGACGAAGCCGATCGCTTCAGGTGCCCAGAGTTTGCCACATTTTGATTCCGGTCAACCCCGGTTGCGACAGGGATCTCACCGCCAGTTAAACACGAAATCGCACGTCGAGCCTTTGCTGATCTGCCTCTTTTGACAGCAGTGGCGTTTGTGGCCCGCGCAAGCCATGCAGCCAGGGAATAATGCTGCGCCACCTCGCGGTTTCGTTCGCATTTCTTACGAATTTAGGGTTTCAACGTGCGGAAACTTGCGTTAAGACGCGCCGACCGCCTCCCAAGACGGCATGACAATCCATATCAGGAACGACAACAATGACAGACGCGACACCCTCCCTGTCGCCGAAGGATAGCGCGTTGCAGACGCCGGCAGTGAACTCCCCTGCCCGGGTGCTGTTCGCCAGCCTCGTCGGCACCACCATCGAATTCTTCGACTTCTACGTTTACGCCACCGCAGCCGTGCTGGTCTTCCCGCACCTCTTCTTCCCGACGTCCGATCCGACATCGGCGATGCTGCAATCCTTTGCCACCTTCTCCATCGCCTTCTTCGCCCGCCCGTTCGGCGCGGTGATCTTCGGCCATTATGGCGACAAGGTCGGCCGCAAGGTAACGCTGGTCGCAGCACTGATGACCATGGGCATTTCCACCGTCGTCATCGGCCTGTTGCCGACCTACGCGTCGATCGGCGTCGCAGCCCCCTTGTTGCTTGCCCTTTGCCGTTTCGGCCAGGGTCTTGGCCTGGGCGGCGAATGGGGCGGCGCCGTGCTGCTCGCAACCGAGAACGCGCCCGAAGGCAAGCGCACATGGTATGCCATGTTCCCGCAGCTCGGCGCGCCGATCGGCTTCATCCTGTCGGCCGGCACCTTCCTCATCCTCGGCGAAGTCATGACCGACGAGGCCTTCCTCGCCTGGGGATGGCGCGTGCCCTTCGTCGCCAGCATCCTGCTGGTCATCGTCGGGCTTTACGTGCGCCTGAAGATCACCGAGACGCCGGAATTCCAGAAGACGATCGACAAGCACGAGCGCGTCCAGGTTCCGATCGCGCAAATCTTCCGCTTCCACAAGCGCAGCCTCGTGCTCGGCACCTTCGTGGCACTCGCCACCTTCGTGCTGTTCTACCTGATGACGGTGTTCTCGCTGTCCTGGGGCACGGCCAAGCTCGGCTATTCCCGTGAGCAGTTCCTCGTGGTGCAGATGACCGGCGTCGTGTTCTTCGGCCTGATGATCCCGGTTTCGGGCATCCTGTCGGACCGTTACGGCCGCCGCCTGGTGCTGATCGTCACCACCATCGCCATCGGCGCCTTCGGCCTCGTCATGGCCCCGCTCATGGCGGGTGGTCTTGGCGGCGCCTTCCTGTTCTCCATCCTCGGCCTCGGCCTGATGGGGCTCACCTATGGTCCGATCGGCGCAGCACTTGCCGCCCCGTTCCCGACCTCGGTGCGCTATACCGGCGCGTCGATGACCTTCAACCTCGCCGGCATCTTCGGCGCCTCGCTGGCGCCCTATATCGCCACCTGGCTTGCCACCAACTACAGCCTCGATTACGTCGGCTACTACCTGCTGGCAGCCGCCGCGATCACGCTGGTGTGCCTGGTGCTGTCGACCGAGGAAGAAGTCTCGGCCTGAGCCAGACCCGTTGCGCTTCGGCGCATCAGGGATACCAAAAAGAAGGGCCTCAGCGTCGCCGCTGCGGCCCTTCTTTTTGGCTGGCTCTGCCGGCGAGGTCTCCGGCGGTCGGCCTGACCTGCGCGCGTTTCCAACTTCGTCGTCAGGAAACCTCAATCTTCGTCACTGTGGTGTTGTGAGGTCCGGATCGCCGCCGCAGTCGCCGGTCATTGCGCAGCTTGAGCCGATCTGCCGAGCCGGCTTGGGAAGCCGGGCAATCAGTTCACAGCGGTGCATCGTTTCAGCGAAAGTGCTGTCGATTTCCGTGCCGTCGATCATGATCACGCCGCCTCGAATGACGGGTTGCGTGCCGTCGGAGATCAACATCGCAATGAGCCTGATGGCGATGTTGGCGTGATGGCATGGTCCCATAGACAGCCCGATTTTCTGCAAATTGGGGAGCGTATCCAGACCGGCCAGGAAATCGCCATCCTTCAGTTCGATCTGCTCGGCCAGTTGTGTAAGCCCGGCCTGGTCGCCCGATTTGACGAAGTCGGCAACCTTGGCTTCGAGGCGTTGCGCTTCAGCACCGTCGCCCAGCGAAGCCACAGCAGCGCGCAGGCGCGCCTCATCCATGGCCTTGGCCGGCGAAACGAGCCCGAAACTGGCCAACACGACGTGGAAAAAGAATGACCTCACGCGAGGCAGTTTTTGCAGGCGACTCACTCGGGCTTGCCTCCAGGACCGTCATTGTTGAGCTGGGAATCAGCGTTCTTCCACGAAACAGAGTTGTACGGCTCTACCGCTCACCAGATAAACAAAGAGCCGCAGCGTCACCGCTGCGGCCTCATCTTCTCGGCTATCCCCAACCGGCCTCAGGCGATGCCGCGGCCGAGGAATTCCTTGATTTCGTAGCCAGGCATGAAGGTGCCGATGCGCTTGATCTCCCATTCGAGCCGAACGCCGGAATGTTCGAGCACGCGGTTGCGCACGGTCTCGCCGAGATATTCGAGTTCGTAGCCGGTCGCCTGTCCGGTGTTGATCATGAAGTTGCAGTGCAGCGGCGACATCTGCGCGCCGCCGATCATCATGCCGCGGCAACCCGCCTCGTCGATCAGCTTCCAGGCAGAGTGACCTTCCGGATTCTTGAAGGTCGACCCCCCCGTCTTTTCGCGGATCGGCTGCACGGTTTCGCGGTGCTGGCGCACGGCGTCCATGTCGGTGCGGATCTTGTTCTTGTCCTCGGGATAACCTTCGAAGATCGCGTGCGTGAAGATCAGGTCCTTCGCCGCTGCGGAATGGCGATAGCCGTAGCCCATGTCGGCATTCGACAGCACGTGCGCGTTGCCCTGGCGATCGACCGCATGCACCTCGACGACGCGCTCGCGGGTTTCAGCCCCGTTGGCGCCGGCGTTCATGCGCAAAGCGCCGCCGATCGTGCCGGGAATGCCGTAGTAGAAGTAGAAACCGCCAATGCCGTTATCGAGCGCCATCGCCGCGATGTTCTTGTCCGGGCAGATAGCGCCGGCCTTGATGCGGTTCTCGCCGACGAGTTCGAGATCGCCGAAGCCCTTGGCCGACAGCCGGATGACCACGCCGGGAATGCCGCCGTCACGAACAAGCAGGTTCGAGCCGACGCCCATGACCATGACGGGCACGTCCGCCGGAACCAGTTTCAGGAAGGTGACGAGATCGTCGGTGTCGTGCGGCTGGAACATCAGCTCGGCAAGACCGCCGGCGCGGAACCAGGTCACGCGATCCATCGGCGCGTCGGGCGTGATGCGACCGCGAACGGCGCTGACCCCGCTTCCGAGTGCTTCGAGTAGTTTCTGACCGTTGACCTGTTTCATACTCAATTTCCTGAAATGTCTGCGAGTTCCCGTGGCAAGGCTGCAGCCCAGTAGGTAATGCTGCCAGCCCCCAAGAGAACCACAAAATCACCCGGCTGCGCAATCTTGCTGACAACCGGCGCGATTGTTTCGGGGCCGACCACATACCGGGCGTCGCGATGACCGCCGGCCTTGATGCGATTGACGAGCTCTTCGGCGTTGATGCCGTCGATGGCATCTTCACCCGCCGCATAGACAGGCGCGATCAGGACCGTGTCGGCGTCGTTGAAGCAGGCGGAAAAATCTTCGAACAGGCTCGCAAGACGAGAATAGCGGTGCGGCTGGTGCACGGCGATGATTCGGCCCTGGCACGCCTCGCGCGCAGCCTTCAGCACGGCCTTGATCTCGACCGGATGGTGGCCGTAGTCGTCATAGACGCGCACACCATTCCAGTCGCCGGTAAAGGTGAAGCGGCGCTTGACGCCGCCGAAGGAGGCAAGCCCCTTGGCAATCGCCTCCGGGCTGACGCCGAGGCGCTGGGCGACCGCGATCGCGGCCGTTGCGTTCGAGACATTGTGGCGGCCGGGCATCGGCAGGCGCAGGTCTTTCATCGTGATCACCTGGCCGGTGCGGCGACGACGGATCTCGACGTCGAAGACGGAGGTGGCGCCATCCATGCGGATATTGTGGAAGCGCACGTCGGCCTGCGGGTTCTCGCCGTAGGTGACGACCTTGCGGTCCTCGATCTTGCTGACCATGGTCTGCACTTCGGGGTGGTCGAGGCAGAGCACGCCAAAGCCGTAGAACGGCACGTTCTCGACAAACTGGCGGAAGGCGGCGCGCACGGCGTCGAAATTGCCGTAGTGGTCGAGATGCTCAGGGTCGATATTGGTGACGATGGCAACATCGGCCGGAAGCTTCAGGAACGTGCCGTCGGACTCATCGGCCTCCACCACCATCCACTCGCCCTCGCCCATGCGGGCATTGGTGCCGTAGGCATTGATGATGCCGCCGTTGATAACGGTCGGGTCGAGCTCGCCGGCATCGAGAAGCGCGGCGACCATCGAGGTCGTGGTCGTCTTGCCATGCGTGCCGCCGATGGCAATCGCATTGCGGAAGCGCATCAGCTCGGCCAGCATCTCGGCGCGGCGCACGACCGGCAGAAGCTTCTCGCGCGCAGCGATCAGTTCGGGATTGTCCTTCTTGATCGCGGTGGAAACCACCACGACTTCGGCATCGCCGATATTCTCGGCCTTGTGGCCCACGAACACCTCGATGCCCTTTTCACGCAGGCGCTGGACATTGGCGCTATCGGACTGGTCGGAGCCCTGCACCCGATGGCCGAGATTGTGCAGCACCTCGGCAATACCGCTCATGCCGATACCGCCGATACCGATAAAATGGACCAGACCGATCGTTTTCGGCATTTTCATGAGCGTTTTTCCTTGAATGTGGCGACTGTCGAGCCGCTGGCAATAGCCTCTACCATGCTCGCAAGCAAGCGCGCGGCGTCCGGCTTGCCGGTTTCGCGCGCGTGGGCGGCCATCTGCGCCAGCGACTGCGGATTGGCCATGGCATCGGTGAGAATGCCGGCAAGACGCTCGGCGGTCAGCTCCGCCTGGACGATCACCTTGGCACCGCCCTTGGCGGCAATCGCAGCCGCATTGGCCGCCTGGTCGTGGTCGAGCGCATAGGGATAGGGAACGAGGATCGCCGGCCGGCCGATGACGGCAAGCTCCGAAACCGTCGAGGCGCCCGAGCGGCAGATGACCAACTGGGCATCGGCGATGCGCTCGGCCATGTCGGTGAAGAACGGCGAGACGTCGGCGGGAACGCCGAGCTTCTCATAGGTGGCGATGACGCCGTCGCGATCTTCCGGGCGCGCCTGCTGCGTCACCTTCAGGCGCTGGCGAAGGGCATCGTCGAGGCGGCAGATTGCCTGTGGGACCGCCTTTGAAAAATACTGGGCGCCCTGGCTGCCGCCAAAGACGACGAGATGAAACGGCGCATCGCCGATTGCCGCACCGTATGGCACCTTGGCGGCCTCGAGCACGGCCGGGCGCACCGGATTGCCCGTCGTCACCGTCTTTGCGGCAAAGGCGCCGGTGCCTTCCGGCAGGAACCCGCCGGCAATCGCCTTGACGCGCGAGGCGAGCGCCTTGTTGGCGCGGCCCATGACGGCGTTCTGTTCGTGGATCATCGACGGCACGCCCATGCCGGTCGCCGCCAAAAGCGGCGGCACGGTCGGGTAACCGCCAAAGCCGACGACGGCCTTCGGCCGCAGGCGGGCGATCAGCCGGCGCGCGGCGCGCATGCCGGTCCACAGCGTCCACAACGAGCGCACGACATGAATGGGGTTCTTCGAGCCGATGGTCGCCGAGGGCACCACATGCACCTCGTCGGCGGGAAACTTGCCGGCGAAACGCTCCGCCCGGCTGTCCGTCACCAGATGCACCGAATAGCCGTTGGCCTTCAGCTCGTGGGCCAGCGCCTCGGCTGGAAACAGATGGCCGCCGGTACCCCCGGCGGCAAGAAGGATGATACCTTTTGTCATTCTTTACTCCGCCGGCACGCCGATGCCGGACCGAAACAGGCTGCGCTCCACGGCGCGCTTCTCCGGACGATGGCGCGTGAGCGCCAGGATGAAGCCGGCGGTGACGCAGATCGCCACCATGGACGAACCGCCATAGGAGATCAGCGGCAGGGTCATGCCCTTGGCCGGAAGCAGTTCGAGGTTCACGCCGATATTGATCATCGACTGGATGCCGATCTGCAGCACGAGGCCGGCAACGGCAAAACGGTTGAAGTCGTTGCGCTCGCGGAAGGCGTGATTGAGGCCACGCAGCACCAGGAAGGCAAAGATCATCACGATCAGCATACAGAAGACAATGCCGAATTCCTCGGCGGCAACCGAGAACACGAAGTCGGTGTGGCTATCCGGGATGATGCGCTTGACGATGCCTTCACCGGGACCGCGACCGAACCAGTCGCCGCGGATGATCGCCTCGCGCGCCGTATCCATCTGGAAGGTGTCGCCCTCCCCGGTCAGAAACTTGTCGATACGACCGGCCACGTGCGGCAGCATGGTATAGGCGACGAAGAAGCCGCCGAAGGCTGCACCCGCGAGTACAATGATCCACAACCACGGCATGCCGGCCATGAAGAACATGCCGCCCCAGACCGCGGTCGTCAGGATCGTCTGGCCAAGGTCGGGCTGGGCGACGAGCAGCGCGCCGACAATGCCGAAGAGCAGGATCGCAAAGAGGTTTCCGGGGATTTCCGGCTGGCGCGCGTGTTCGGAAAACAGCCAGGCGCAGACGACCACGAAGGCCGGCTTCATGAATTCGGAGGGCTGGATGGAAATGCCGGCAATCGAGATCCAGCGCATCGAGCCCTTGACCTCTTGTCCGATGAACAGCACCAGCACCATCATCGAGAGCGACACGCCGAGCAGGATGATCGCCGCTCGGCGCACCTGACGGGGAGACAGGAAAGAGATCGCCACCATCACCACCAGTGACGGCAGCAGGAACACGGCGTGGCGCTTGACGAAGTGGAAGCTGTCGAGGCCGATGCGCTCGGCAACCGCCGGGCTTGCCGCAAAGGACAGCATGAAGCCGACGCCCATCAACAGGATGAAGGTCGCCAGGAAGAACCTGTCGATCGTCCAGAACCAGTCGGCCACAGGGCCACGTTCGGCTCGGCTTACCATCTTGTCAGTCCCCTTTATCAGGCGCGCTTGCGCCAAACGTCCGAAACCCCGGCATCACCGCCACCTGCCGCGCGCTACGGGAGCGCGCCGACGGATGGCGTCAGATCAGCATCGTTACGCCCTGCAATGCCTTGACGTGGGTCACGAAGGCATCGCCGCGTATTTCAAAGTTCTTATACTGGTCGAAACTTGCGCAAGCCGGGGACAGCATCACTGCCGATGCGCCCTTGCCGTCGCCTTCCGCATCTGCCGCCGCATGCGCTACGGCCTTTTCGAGTGTGCCCGAAATCTCGTAGGGCACCGCCTCGCCGAGCGTCGCTGCAAAGGCGGGTGCCGCCTCGCCGATCAGGTAGGCCTTGACGATCTTCGGGAAGAACGGCGACAGCGAGGTGATGCCGCCCTCCTTCGGCAGTCCGCCGGCAATCCAGTAGATGCGCTCGTAGCTCGACAATGCCGGGGCCGCCGCATCCGCATTGGTCGCCTTGCTGTCGTTGACGAATACGACGGCGCCCTTGCGGCCGACCGGCTGCATGCGGTGCTTCAACCCGGGGAAGCTCTTCAGCCCCTCACTGATCTCGTCTTCGCTGACGCCGACGGCAAGGCAGGCGGCAATTGCGGCCGCCGCGTTCTGGGCATTGTGGCCGCCGCGCAGCGTCTGGATGCCATCGAGATCGACAAAGAGGCGTGACGTTCCGCCGTGCGCCTCAAGAATGCGCGAGCCATCGGCATGGATGCCGTCTGCCAGCACATGCCGGCGCGAGATGCGCACCACCTTGGTGCCTGCCCGCTCGACGCGGTCGGCGATCAGCGCTGAGAAACTGTCGTCGACGCCGACGATCGCCGTGCCGCTGCCGGCCACCAACCGCTCCTTGATGTCGGCGTAGTGCTGCATGGTGCCATGGCGATCGAGATGATCGGGCGTGAGGTTGAGCAGGATGCCGGCTGTCGGGTTGAGCGTCGGCGCAAGATCGATCTGGTAGGACGAGCATTCGACCACATAGAAGCGGCCGGCTTTCGGAGGGTCGAGCGTCAGCACGGCGGTACCGATATTGCCGCCGAGCTGCGTGTCGCGGCCGCTCTCCTTCAGGATATGGGCGATCAGCGCCGTCGTCGTCGATTTGCCGTTGGTGCCGGTGATGGCGATGAACGGGCAATCGGGCGCCTGCGCCCGGCGCTCGCGCACGAAAAGCTCGACATCACCAATGATCTCGACGCCGGCAGCATGGGCGAGATCGACGGTCCAGTGCGGCTTCGGATGGGTAAGCGGCACGCCGGGCGAAAGCACGAAGGCGGAAAAAGCCCGCCAGTCGATGCCGTGCAGATTCGCTGTCGGCACGCCTGCCTCGCCGGCCTTGGCGACGCTGTCGGGATTGTCGTCCCAGGCCGTCACCTCGGCCCCGCCGGCAACCAGCGCCTGGGCGGTCGCCAGCCCCGAGCCGCCAAGCCCGAAGAGAGCGACCTTCTTGCCCTTGAATGTGCTGACCGCGATCATCGTCCGATCACCGCAGCTTGAGGGTGGAAAGACCGATCATCGCCAGGATGACCGCGATGATCCAGAAGCGGATCACGACCTGGCTTTCCGTCCAGCCCTTCTTTTCGAAGTGGTGGTGGATCGGCGCCATCAGGAAGACGCGACGGCCGGTGCGCTTGAACCAAAACACCTGGATGATCACCGACAGCGTTTCCATGACGAACAGGCCGCCGATGATGATCATGACAAACTCGTGCTTGACGGCAACGGCAACGGTGCCGATCAGGCCGCCGAGCGCCAGCGAACCGGTGTCGCCCATGAAGATGGCGGCCGGAGGCGCGTTGAACCAGAGGAAGCCGAGGCCGGCGCCGATAACAGCGCCAAGGATGACGGCAAGCTCGCCCGTGCCGGGCACGAAATGGATCTGCAGGTAGTTGGCGAAAACCGCGTTACCGGCGAGATAGGCAATCAGGCCGAAGGCGGCCGCGGCAATCATCACAGGCACGATAGCAAGCCCGTCTAGACCATCCGTCAGGTTCACCGCATTGCCGGCGCCGACGATGACGAAGCCGCCGAACAGCACGAAGAAATAGCCGAGATTGATCACCAGATCCTTGAAGAACGGGAACGTGACCGAGGAGCCGAAGGTCGAGCCGGCGGTGCCGCCCGAAAGCGATGCCTGCATCATGAAGAACACGGCGATGGCGGCGATGAGGAACTCGAAACCGAGACGCGCCTTGCCGGAAAAGCCCTTGTCGGACTGCTTGGTGACCTTGAGATAGTCGTCATAGAAGCCAATGGCGCCAAAGCCGAGCGTGACGAGCAGCGTCGAGACCACGTAGACGCTAGAAAGGTCGGCCCAGAGCAGGGACGAAACGACGATGCCGGCGAGGATCATCAATCCGCCCATCGTCGGCGTGCCGGCCTTCTTGAAATGCGTCTGGGGTCCGTCGGCGCGGATGGGCTGGCCCTTGCCCTGACGGATGCGGAGCGAGTCGATCATGCGCGGACCGAAAAGGAAAACGATCAAAGCCGACGTGAAAAGCGCTGCACCGGTACGGAACGTGATGTAGCGAAAGAGATTGAAAAATTGAAAGTGGTCCGCCAGTTCCACGAGCCAGATGAGCATTAAGGGACCTTTCCCCAAAGGTTTAAAATCGGACACCGTCCAACAGAATCATCTGAAAAACGATACGCGCTTGTATACAAAAGTGTTAGGTCGCGCTGCCTAACCCAAAGCTGTATCCACCGTCACAGGCATCTGCGGCGACCCTCACAACGCTGCGCGCGCCGTGAGGCGCGCGACGGTCGCTGTCATCATGTCTTCGGTCGCGTCATTGCCCGTCGACCGCTTGCGGCCGGGGCAATCATGCCGTCGGTTCGCTCTCCTCAGCCGCAGGTTCCGGATAGGCTTCGATCAGCGCGTGCACGATCTTGACGCAGCCCGTGCCCTTCGACGACTTGATCATCACCACATCGCCGGCCGCAACAGCACCGAGTGCGTAGGTCTTCAGTTCTTCCACGCTCTCGCGGTAAACCACGGAGACTTCCGGTGGCAGCGCGTCGCGCAGATTGGCCATCAGCGGCCCTGCGAGCCATATATCGGTAATCCCGGCCTCGACCAGGGGCCCGGCGAGCGCGGCGTGGACCTCGACGGCATGGTCGCCCATCTCCAGCATGTCGCCGAGCACGGCGATGCGGCGTCCGCCCGGCGCCGGTGTCGAATCCTTAAGCAGCGAGATCGCCGCGCGCATCGATGTCGGGTTGGCGTTGTAGCTTTCGTCGATCAGCGTCAGCGTACCGGGACCGACCAACAACTGGTGTCTGCGTCCCCGGCCGGTTTCGGCCTGCATGGTCGCAAGCGAGGAGGCGGCGTAATCGACATCGGCGCCGACGAGCTTCACGGCTGCGAGCACCGCCAGCGCGTTTTCAGCGATGTGACGGCCAGGCGCGCCGATGGTGATTTCCATCGTCCGGCCGCCAAGGGCCGCCCAAAGCACCGATCCGTCGGCGGCACCGGCGAACTCCACGAGGCGGAACTCCGCCTTCGGGTTGACGCCGAAAGAGTGGATGTAGCTGACGCCGGCGGCACCGGCCGCCTTTTCGAGCAGCCTGTACTGGGCGCTGTCGTGATTGATCACAGCGTGGCCGCCATTGACGACGCCTTCGAAGATCTCGGCCTTGGCCTCGGCGATCTGGTCGAGGCTTTCGAAGTTGCCGAGATGGGCGGCCGCGATACTGGTGACGATTGCCACATGCGGGCGGACCATCTTCGTCAGCGGCCGGATCTCGTCCGGGTGGTTCATGCCGATTTCGAAGACGCCGAAATCGGTGGCCTCAGGCATGCGCGCCAGCGTCAGCGGCACGCCCCAATGATTGTTGAACGAGGCGACGGAGGCGTGCACGCGCCCTTGCGGCACCAGTACATGCCGCAGCATCTCCTTGGTAGTGGTCTTTCCGACCGAACCGGTGACGGCGATGATCTTGGCGGCGCTGCGGTCGCGCGCGGCACATCCGAGCCGGATCATCGCTTCAAGCACGTCATCGACGACGATCATCGGCGCGCTGAGGCGGCCGAGCGCCGGCAGCTTGCCTTCGCTGACCACCAGAAGTGCGGCGCCATTGGCGAGCGCGAGGCCCGCATAGTCGTGGCCGTCGACCCGGTCGCCCTTGATCGCGAAGAAGGCCTCGCCCTTTCCGACCGAGCGGCTGTCGATCGATATGCCGCTTACTCCTTCGGGCAGATTACCAACCGGACGGCCGTTCATTGCGGCCAGAAGATCGCTGCTTGTCCAGAGCCAGTTCAAATCACAGACCTCCCAGTGCCTTGCGGACTTCCGCATGATCCGAGAATGGCAGCGTGACGGAACCGACCGTCTGGCCCTCCTCGTGTCCCTTGCCGGCGACGATCAGCGTGTCGCCGCTTTGAAGCATGCCGACGGCAGCCCGGATCGCTTCGGCGCGGTCGCCGATTTCGGTCGCGCCCGGGGCGGCAGCCATGATTTCGGAGCGGATAACCTCAGGAACTTCCGAGCGCGGATTGTCGTCGGTGACGATCACCACATCGGCAAGCCGCGTGGCGATCTCGCCCATGATCGGCCGCTTGCCCTTGTCGCGGTCGCCGCCGCAGCCGAAGACCACGATGACGCGACCCGTCGTGAACGGTCGTACCGAGGCGAGCACGTTTTCGAGTGCGTCAGGCTTATGGGCATAGTCGACATAGGCAAGCGCGCCATCGCGTGTCTGGCCAACCAGTTCGAGGCGGCCGGATGCACCCTGCAGCTTTTCAAGCGCGGAGAAGGCCGCCTTGGCGCTGATGCCGGTGGAGATCGCCAGGCCAGCGGCGACAAGCGCATTGGCCACCTGGAAATCGCCAGCCAGCGGAATGTGGATTTCGAAGATGTCGTCGCCGACATGCACTTCGGCCGATTGCTTGTGGCGGAAATGCTCGACCCGCTTCAGCGAGATGAAATCGCCCTTGCGACCGACGGTGCGCACGTCGAGCTTCGCCTTGCGGGCAGCCGCGATCGCCTGCTCCGACCACTGGTCGTCGGCAAAGATCACCGCCGGAGCCCCCTTCGGCAACAGCGCATCGAACAGCCGCATCTTCGAGGCCATGTAGTGCTCGACCGTCGGATGGTAGTCCATGTGGTCGCGGCCGAGATTGGTGAAGGCGGCGGCCGAAAGCTTGACGCCGTCGAGGCGGCTCTGGTCGAGGCCGTGGCTCGAAGCCTCCATCGCCGCATGGGTAACGCCGGCGTCGGCGAGCTCGGCCAGAAGCTTGTGCAGGGAGACCGGGTCGGGCGTCGTCAGCGAGCCATAATCGTTGCGGCCGGGCGCGACAACGCCTGTCGTGCCGATCATTGCGGCCGCGAGGCCCGAATGCGCCCAGATCTGCCGGGTAAAGGAGGCGACCGAGGTCTTGCCGGCAGTGCCTGTCACCGCCACCATCGTCTCGGGCTGGCGGCCGTAGAACGCCGCCGCGGCACGCGCGAGAAAGGCGCGCGGATTGGCAAGCGAGAGAACCGGCGCAGAAGCGCCATCCGGCTTGGCATTGCTTTCGGCAACCACGGCGACGGCGCCGCGCGCAAGTGCGTCGGCGATGTAGCTGGTACCGTTTGCCTTGGTGCCGGACACGGCAACGAAAAGATCCCCTGGCTGCACCTGCCGACTGTCGGCCGTGATGCCGGCAACCTCGATCTGAGAGGAACCGCCATCCAGTTGCGCAGAAAGTTCAGGGAAGCTCGTTCCCGCCAGGTCTTTTATCTTCATGAACCGCACGTCTCACATCGCTCTCGATCCGCCGGAATCGCGAATCGTCCCGCATTCTCATTTCATGCCTAATAAGACACAAGCATGGCAGAACCATCTTCTCCGAACTTCGGTTCGACGCCGAGAAGCGGTGCGGAGCGGCTGATGATGTCGCGAACCATGGGCGCGGCATTCGAGCCGGCGGTCCGTCCGCCGCCTTCGCCGGTCTTCGGCGCGTCGATGAAAGTCAGCACGATGTACTTGGGATTGTCGATCGGAAAGGCAGCGAGAAAGGCGTTGAAGTTCTGGTCGCTGGCGTAGCGGCCGTTGACGACCTTGTCGGCCGTGCCAGTCTTGCCGCCGACGTTAAAGCCCGGAACCTGCGCGCGCTTGCCCGAACCGGCGATGCCGTTCCAGCGCAAGAGGAAACGCATGTCGTCGCTGGTGCTCTTCTTGACGACCGCGGTCGCCAGTTCGTCGGCCTGCGCTTCCGAGCGCGGCAGGAAGGTCGGCGGAATGAGCTTGCCGCCGTTGACGAGTGCTGCACCGGCAACGGCCGTCTGCAGCGGCGTCGTCGAAACGCCGTGGCCGAAGGAAATGGTGATCGAGTTGATCTTCTTCCATTCACGCGGCTGGCTCGGGGATTTGACCTCCGGCAGTTCGGTCGGCAGCTTCGAGAGCAGGCCGATGCGGGTCAAGAATTCCTTGTGGCCGGGAATGCCGATGAGGTCGGCGATCTTGGCCGTGCCGATGTTCGACGAGTACTGGAAGATTTCCGGAACGGTCAACACACGGCGCTTGCCGTGGAAGTCCTTGATGGTGAAGCCGCCGATGCGGATCGGCGCCGTGGCGTCGAAACTGTCGTTGAGCGTCACCTTGCCGGAATCGAGACCCATGGCGATGGTGAAGGTCTTGAAGGTGGAGCCCATCTCGAACGTGCCGTTCGACATGCGGTTCATCCAGCCCTCTTCGGCCCCTTCGGCCGGCTTGTTCGGATCGTAGTCGGGAACGGACGCCATCGCCAGAACTTCGCCGGTATGTACGTCGAGCACGACGGCGCCGGCGGCCAGCGCCTGGTAGTTCTTCATGCCGGAATCGATAACGTCGCGCACGATGTTCTGCACCCGAACGTCGATCGACAGCTTGACCGGCTCGAGCTTGGCATCGCTGGTCATGCCGATAGCGGCGAGATCGGCGAGCCCCTGGCCGTCGATGTAGCGCTCCATGCCGGCAACGCCGCGGTTGTCGATGTTGACGTGGCCGAGGATGTGGGCGGCAGTCGGGCCGCCGGGATAGAAGCGGCGCTTTTCCGGCCGGAAGCCGACGCCGGGAATGCCCAGCGCCAGAATCTCGCTCTGCTGCTTCGGCGTCAGCTGGCGGCGCAGCCACTGGAAGCGCGATTTCGACTTCAGCTTGTTGTAGATCTCGCGGGCATTGATGTCAGGCAGAACCGTTGCCAGGCGCTCGACCGCCTCATCCGCGTCGACGATCTTGTGCGGCTCGGCATAAAGCGAGACCGTGCGGATGTCGGTGGCGAGGATCTCGCCGTTGCGATCGAGAATATCCGGGCGCGAGGCCATCAGGTTGTCGGCGCGGCCAATGCTCGAAACCGTCTCCGGCTGCGCCATGCCATACTGCACCAGTCGGCCGCCGATGACCGCATAGACGATGCCGAAGCTGGCGATGATGATCGCCACACGGTTCTTCGCCTGATTGGTGGTCTTCTTGCGCGTGCCCTGGAAAGTGACGTTGAGCTTGGCCTCGGCGGGCAGGTTATTGCCGCCTGCGGAGAAATGCGCCTTGCTCTTCAAAACCATGATGCGGGAGAGAAACGACATCAGCGCGCCACCGAACCTGTTTCGATATTATCGGTCGTCTGCTCCGCTGCCTTGGCGGCGGCGAGCTTCTTTTCTTCTTCCGTCGGCGGCACGTCGGCCTTCAGCATCGGAAGCTCCTGCGGGCGGACGAGCTGCGTCGACGGCGTCGGCGCCAGCTGCAGGTCGGCACCGAAGGCGCCGACAAGACGTTCCAGTCGGTTCGGCTGCGTCAGCAGCGCCCAGTCGGCGCGCAGCAGGTCGATCGTGTCTTCTTCCAGCTTGATGGCGGCGTCGAGCTTGCGCACCTGTTCCAGCTTGTTTTCAGCCTGGTGCTTGATCGTGTAGGTGACCGTAGCGGCGGCCGTCATGACGACGATCAGGACTATGTCGAGTGTTCGCAGCATATCTCTCTCAGCCCCCCAACCGTGCAAGGCTCGCCAGTTCCGGCAGATTGAAAATGGACAGATCGTTTCCCGGCGATGGCGCTTCCGTGCGGATACCGGCTCTGAGCTTGGCAGACCGGGCGCGCGGATTGAGGGACGCTTCTTCCTCGCTGGCCGCCACCATAGGCTTGCCAACTGGTGTGAAGGTTGCCGGCCGCGCGGTCACCAGCGGCAGGTGCCGCGACCCGGCGGCCTTGCCCGAACGATCCTGGAAGAAGGCCTTGACGATCCGGTCTTCGAGCGAATGGAAGGTGACGACGACAAGGCGGCCGCCAGGCTTCAGCGCCCGCTCGGCGGCAAAGAGCGCCTGGGCGAGCTCACCGAGTTCGTCGTTGACGAAGATGCGCAGCGCCTGGAAGACGCGCGTTGCAGGATGGATCTTGTCCTTGGCCTTGCGCGGCGTGACGATTTCGATCAGCCCGGCAAGATCGCGGGTGGTTTCGAACGGCGTTTCGGCTCGGCGTTTCTCGATGGCGCGGGCGATGCGGCCCGACTGCTTTTCCTCACCGAGAAAACCGAAGATGCGGATGAGATCGGAAACCTTGGCGCGGTTGACAACGTCGGCGGCGGAAACGCCGGCTGCCGACATGCGCATGTCGAGCGGCCCCTTCCTCTGGAAGGAGAAGCCGCGCTCGGGCTCGTCGATCTGCATCGACGACACGCCGATGTCGAGCACAACGCCGTCGAGGCTGCCGGCCGGCGCATGCTCTGCAAGTTCGGAAAAGCGGGAATGAATGAGCTTGAGCCTGCCGCCGGAGGCCGCGACCATCGGCTGGCCCGCAGCGATCGCCGAGGGGTCGCGATCGAGCGCGATCACATCGGCGCCGGCATTGAGGATGGCGGAGGCATAACCACCGGCACCGAACGTGCCGTCGAGAATGACCTTGCCGGCGGCCGGCTCGAGTGCTGCGAGAACCTCGTTCAGGAGGACGGGAATGTGACGGACCGGTCCGCCGTCGGCTTCAGAAGCTCCTCCGCCTTGTTCCGTCACCATTCCGCCTCTCCATTCTATTCCGGACGCAGCCCCCGTGACTTGCGCCCTTCCCGGGCTGCCGCCTGCGCCTTTGCAAAGGCCTGCGGCTCCCAGAGCTGAAAATAATCGCCCCGCCCGACGAACATCACGTCGGTCGAGATACCGGTGAAGTCGCGGATGAAATCCGTCACCATCAACCGGCCTTCCGGATCGAGCTTCACGAAGACCCCGCCCCCATGAACGAGCAGCGACATCTCGTTGGCTGCCGGAGAAAATGGATCCTCGGCCGCCATCTGCCTCTCGAACCGATCCAGGAGCTCCGGCCCGCCGACGCTGATCGCCGGAAAGACGAAATCCTGAAAACAGTATAGCTCCCGGACGCCCCCATCCGACAGAACGGAACGAAACGCCGAAGGCACGGACACCCGCCCCTTTGCATCGATCCGATTGGTGGCATTTGACAAGAAGCGGTTCATGACGCGAAACGGCCGCCCAAGACTGACGGGCCATAATCATCGACCCGCGAGAACACTCGACCGCACTCACAAAACACCCCTGCCGGACACCAACATGTCCGCCCATCTCCCGAAGCCGGGAGACCCTGGAATTTTGCGATGATGGGCCACGACGCGGCCCTTGCGCAGTACCATTATGGGATATCATGGGACCATATGGGCGTCAATGGGATTGGCTCTTGAACAGCCGGGTAGCTGATCAAATATTGATAGGTTGTTAAGTTTAACGAAGCGTTACGAAGCGACCCCCGCTGCCCTGGAATGCGACGGTCAAAAGGCTTCAAATCGTTGGGAAATCAGAATGTGAGAAAGAATGCAGCAAAGTGGGGAAGCAGGACTTCCTCGCGCGATTTCTGATCGCTTGATCCGGTCCGGCATCGAAATGATACCCGCCTGGACATGCGTTGCACCCGCGCGCTTCGAAGCGCGCGACGCCGCTGGGAAAAGGAAAATCGCCAGTTGGCCTGTAAGCCGGGTTCTGTATGGCCCCGCTGCCCGAAGACAGCAGAACGTGGCAGCCATTCATCTGGGACTACGTTTGCACGCAGCCTCTTGCAACCCACCCGGATGACTGGCCCGGAAACAGGCTGGACGCTTGCGCGTCCGCGTCATCCCTATTCGGTCTTGCTCCCGGTGGGGTTTGCCGTGCCGTCCATGTCGCCATGTCCGCGGTGGGCTCTTACCCCACCCTTTCACCCTTACTCCGCAAGCGGAGCGGTTTGCTTTCTGTGGCACTTTCCCTGAGGTCGCCCTCGCCGGACGTTATCCGGCACCGTACTTCCGTGGAGCCCGGACTTTCCTCCCCCCGCGGCCTTTCGGCACTTGCGGAGCGCGGCTGCCCGGCCAACTGGCAGGCGGTCCTTAAACGACCGGGAAGCCGAGCGCCAGAGAAAAACGGCAGGCCCGGCGTTTCCTCGCTCGCCCGCCCGCGCTTTCAGGTTCAGCGGAACGCGACGGCGAAATCCGTCTCATAGGCCGGGTCGTCGATGCGGCCGTCTATCACCAGCGCGGCGGCGAGCCGGCCGATCTCGTCGGAGCTTTTCGCCGCCTGGCCGTTGCCCCCCGTCACCACCGCAATACGGTCGCTGCCGGCAAAGCCGATATAGGGAAAGCCATGGCGGGTGAAAGACGTCACGCAGGGTCTGAAATGCGTCGAAGCCGGCCTGAAGCCGGGCATCACCTGGGCCAGCAGCCCGCCCATATGTTCGGCCGCCCCGGCACCGGCGCCGCCGCGGAACCAGGCGCGCACTTCGGGCTCGCTGTCGAGCACGCGATCGGTCGGGTCGCCGCCGATCTTGATATAGTGCTTGCCGTCGGCGTAAGCGACCGGCGGCAGCAGATAGTAGCTCTTCGCCTGCTCCGGTGCTGCGCCGATCAGCGACGGCATATGCTCGTAGTTTGGCAGATCGCCGTCGGCGACCTCGGCGAAGAACACGGTGCGCGCCTTGACCACAAGGTCGATCGGCCGGGGAAGAAGCGTGTCGGAAAGAGAGAACCCGCCGGCGGCAACGATCACCCGTCCGGCATCGAGCGTGGCGCCGTCGACCGTCGTGACGACGACGCGGTCGCCGGCCTCCGATACCGAGGCCACTTCGCTGCGCACGATCCGCGCGCCGGCCTTTCCCGCTGAGATCGTCTGCGCCAGCACCAGCGCGCGAGGATTGATGTAGCCGGCCCCTTGCGCCTCGTGAATGCCGGCAAAGCCTTCGGGAAAACGGAACCAGGGAAAGCGTTCGGAAATGGCATCCTCATCGAGGAGCGGCGCCTCGACGCCAAGCGCGTCGCGCGCCCTGGCAACTTTCTCGATATAGTCGTAAGCGCCGCCCGGCGCCGGCCCGGCGATCAGGCAGCCGACTTCCGCATAGAAGTCGACGCCGCTTTGTGCGGCAATCTCGTCGTAGCGATCGATGGAGCGCTTGGCGAGCCGCGCCCAGACCGGATCGTCGTCGATCGTGCGGGTGATGCGGGCATTGTCGTAGTGGCTGGAAAAGACACCGCCGTGATTGGCCCAGTCTCCGGGCTCGTCCGGCCCGACGAGAGCCACCCTTGCGCCCGAGAGCGCCAGGTGCCGCGCTGCCGCCGCCCCCATCATGCCCTTGCCGACAACGATGAAATCAAAGCTTTCCGACATGTCCGTCCTCACCATTTCGATCAGGTCGGGATAGCATGTCGGCGCAGATATGACACTGCGGTTGCATCACGTTTTGAAGGTCGCCGGAACGCGAGACCTGTCCGGCTGGAGCACCCGCCACCGCTTGAAGACAGCAGGCGGCTGATGCTCGGTATTCGATGGAAACAATGCCCCTGAACCGGGGCACTTCCTCAAGTCGGCATCGGCCGATGCGAGGAGGTCATGCTGCACGCTTCAACCGATGAAGCCGCACGCTCCAACCGATGAAGCGTGCTTTGCGCGCATGGTCTGGCGCGCCCTACGATCGGCATCGATCAGTCGATGATGCTCTGGACCTTGCCGCAGTAACGCTTGGAAACCGGGTTCATGCGCTTGGCGCCATGGCCGGCATTGTACTTGAGAACGGTGCCGCAGGTGGTGCCGCCGGAAAGCTCATGCGCCATGGCGAGATATTTCATGCCGAACTTGATGTTCGTTTCGGGATCGTAGAGACCCTTGGAGGAACCGGCATAGCCCATCATGCGTGCCGTTGCCGGCTTGATCTGCATCAGGCCGATTTCACCGGCGCTGCCACGAGCCTTCGGATTGAAGTTGCTTTCGACCTTGACGATCGCATGGGCCAGATCGATCGGAACGCCGTACTGCTTGGCATAGGACTGGATCAGGATGGTGTACTGCGTGCCCTGTGCGAGCTGTGGGCTCGGGTAGCCTGTCGTCCGTGTAACTGACTTGAGGGATGAGGTCTTGATGGTCTTGTCGACGTTCCCCGCATACGACGTACCAATCCCGGCGAAGAACATGCCAAAGCATGCCGCCACCGCAGCAACAGACGATATTCTCATGTAGCTTGAAGTCTCCGGTCTGGGGAATGGACAGCCCGGCGCACCCCGCCGTTCACGTCTCACTTCCCGATCGTTTCATTGACAGGAAGGAGCGTCTTGCCCTTGCGTTTCCTGCAGTTTCAATGAGCGGCAAATGAATGCCGCATCATGGTAAACATGTGGCAACGCAGCAAATTTGTGCGGAAATGGTCGAAAAAGCTAATTTAGCACGCAAAAATTTTGCGTCTCAGGCACCAAACTGAGGTAGAGCCGCAAGCAGCCGGTGCAACGTATCGAGCGTCGAGATATCGGCGATGCCGTCGACCCGCTGCTGGCGAAAATGCCGCTGGAACGCGGCAACGATGCCCTCGGTTTTCTCACAGAAATCGCCAGTGACTTCAATGCCGTAACCGTAGAGCGACAGCATCGACTGGATCGCCTCGACCGGCTGGCCACGGTCGCCGCGCTGGAAAAATCGACCGCCGCCGATCGGCGCCGGCTCCACCCAGTGACCGACGCCTTCGCGGTGCAGCCGATGCCACGGAAATTTTTCGCCCGGGTCGACCTTGCGAATCGGGGCGATATCGCTGTGTGCCAGCACCCGCTCAGGGGCAATCGACCACCGTTCGCCACAGTCCCGACACAATTCGACGACCGCCGCGATCTGTTTTTCGGGGAATTCGGGAAGGCCGCCGGGATGACCGGCATTGGCGATCTCGATGCCGATCGAGCTGGAATTGATGTCCGTCTCGCCCTTCCAGACGCTTTTCCCCGCGTGCCAGGCCCTCAGCGCCTCCGGCACCAGCTGGTCGACACGGCCGTCCTCATGAACGAAATAGTGGCTGGAAACCTGGCTTTCCTCGCGACATAGCCATTCGAGTGCAGATTTCGCCGTCGGCATGCCGGTATAATGAAGCACAATGATATCGGGAATCCGGCCGTCCGCACGGTCGCCGAAATTGGGCGACGGCATGAAGCGCGCACCCGAGTAGTCGCAGTATTTCGACGTCATGCGGCGCGGCGTTCTCTCTCGATCGCCTCATAGGCGGCATTGAGCGCAGCCATGCGATCATTGGCGATCGCGTGGAACTCTTGTGGCACACCGCGCGCAACCAGCCTGTCGGGATGGTTCTCCGACACGAGCACACGGTAATGCTTGCGGATCTTGGCGAAATCGTCCTTGGGCGAAACGCCGAGAACGAGATAGGGGTCCCGGCCGTCGCTATGGACATGCCGTGCCATGATCTGTTCGAAGTGCGCCTCGTCCATCTTGAAGATTTCGGCGACCCGCATCAGGAACGCCAGTTCCTTCTCATGCACGGCGCCGTCCGACTTGGCGATGTGGAACAGACCGTCGATGATGTCTTCCAAGATCGGGCAATTGCTTTCGCATGACGAGCAGAGGGAGGCCATCTTCTCCGCATACGCCTCATAGCCGGCAACGTCCTGGCGCGCGAGGTTATAGAGACGGGCGACGTTCTGCGCCTGATCGGCGGGAAACTCGAAGATATCGCGGAAGGCAGAAACCTCGGCTTCCGTCACCACGCCGTCGGCCTTGGCCATCTTGGCCGAAAGCGCGATCATCGCCACGGAGAAAGCCACCTTGCGCCGCGTTTCGGGATCGCCTTCGAACAGGGTGCGCACGGCCTCCACCACACCGGCAAGCGCGTTGCCCGTGGCGGTGACGATCTTGAGGAGGCTATCCCAGAATGACATGCACGATTTTCCTGTCTCTCCAGCCTATAGCATGGACTATTGTGGTGGCAAATTGCAAGCGGTGGCCTGCGGCGAACCCCGGGAATGACGAATTTGTGATGGCCCCTCACTATTGTCAATCCGTTTGAGTAACGTTGCGCCGGCGCAAGGGTTCCCGCCTGTTCCCTGGGGAACACGCCCGCGCCCTTGGGAAAACGCTCGAGCCCCTGCCCCGCATCGCATTGACGCCGACGACGTTCCGCCGCCACCTTCCCTTGCGCGACATCATGTCCACGGCAACAATAGAGACGAATGCGACGAAACCTGCGCGCTTGCCGACAGGACATCCACAGAGCCGTCATTTAACTTCCATCCGTTTTGCGCTAGAGAGGCCCCACCAATTGCGTGCCGAATCCCGAGGAGGAAACATGGCCAAGAAGAAAGTCGCAATGCTGACGGCCGGCGGGCTGGCGCCCTGCCTGTCATCCGCCGTTGGCGGCCTGATCGAGCGCTACACCGACATTGCGCCCGAGTATGAGCTGGTGGCCTACCGCTCCGGCTACCAGGGCGTCCTGCTTGGCGACCGCATCGAGATCACCAGGGACATGCGCGAGAACGCGCACATCCTCCACCGCCACGGCGGCTCGCCGATCGGCAACAGCCGCGTCAAGCTCACCAATGCTGCCGACTGCGTCAAGCGTGGCCTGGTCAAGGAAGGTGAAAACCCGCTGCGCGTGGCGGCCGAACGGCTCGCCGCCGACGGCATCTCGATCCTGCACACGATCGGCGGTGACGACACCAACACCACGGCGGCAGATCTTGCCGCCTATCTCGGCGCCAATGGCTACAACCTGACGGTCGTCGGCCTGCCGAAGACCGTCGACAACGACGTCGTGCCGATCCGCCAGACGCTTGGCGCCTGGACGGCGGCTGAGTACGGCGCCCGCTTCTTCGATCACGTCAGCAACGAGCAGAGTGCCGCCCCGCGCACGCTCGTGGTTCACGAAGTCATGGGCCGCCACTGCGGCTGGCTGACGGCGGCAACCGCGCGCTCCTACGTCCAGATGACCGAGGACAAGCAGTTCGTCGACGGCTTCATGATGAACAAGCAGCTGAAGAACATCGACGGCCTCTATTTGCCCGAGATCAAGTTCGACCTCGAGGCCGAGGCAGAGCGCCTGCGTGGCGTCATGAACCGCTCGGGTTTCGTCACGCTGTTCGTCAGCGAAGGCGCCTGCCTCGACGCGATCGTCGCCGAGCGGGAAGCCGCCGGCGAAACCGTCAAGCGCGATGCCTTCGGCCACGTGAAGATCGACACCATCAATGTCGGCAACTGGTTCACCAAGCAGTTTGCGGCCCTTCTCGGTGCCGAACGCTCGATGGTGCAGAAGTCGGGCTATTACGCCCGCTCCGCACCGGCAAACGGCGACGACCTGCGCCTGATCCAGAGCATGGTCGATCTCGCCGTCGAAAGCGCGCTCAACAAGGTCTCCGGCGTCACGGGTCACGACGAGGACCAGGCGGGCAAGCTCAGAACCATCGAATTCCCGCGCATCAAGGGCGGCAAGCACTTCGATACCTCGACCAAGTGGTTTGGCGACGTCATGGACGTCATCGGCCAGAAGTGGCAGCCGGAAGACTGAGACGGAGCACCTGAAACTGAACATCGGTTTCGGGTGCAACGTTTTTCAAGCCGCAGCTTTCTATTCGCAGTTGACGGCTCCGCGCCTTGGTGGCTCCCTCCAGAGATAAGTCTTGGAGAGCCCTCAAGCGCGGAGCCTTTTTCATGTCGTTCGAACACTGGTTTGCCTTTGCCGCGGCCTCGGCCGTGCTGCTCGCCATCCCCGGCCCGACCATATTGCTCGTCATCTCCTATGCGCTCGGCCATGGCCGCAGAACCGCGGGGGCAACCGTTGCCGGCGTGGCGCTCGGCGATTTTACCGCCATGACCGCGTCGATGCTCGGGCTCGGCGCGCTGCTTGCCACCTCGGCCGCGATCTTCACCGTGTTGAAGTGGGTGGGGGCTGCCTACCTCATCTGGCTCGGCATCCAGCTCTGGCGGGCACCGGTCGCCGGCTTTGACGGCGCGAACGGTGAGGCGCCCGCCAGGGAGCGGCCGCTGCGCATCTTCCTGCATGCCTACGCTGTCACCGCGCTGAACCCCAAGAGCATCGTCTTCTTCGTCGCCTTCCTGCCGCAGTTCCTCGATCTGTCGCAGCCGCTCTTTACTCAGATGGCGATTTTCGAGGTGGCGTTCCTGACGCTCGCCATCGTCAATGCAAGCCTCTATGCCGCACTCGCGACCGCCGCCAAAAGCACGATTTCAAAGCCGAACATCCGGCGGATCGTCAACCGCACAGGTGGCTCGCTGCTCGTCGGCGCCGGGCTTCTGACGGCAACCATGAAGCGGGCATCGGCCTGAAATTCGCTCGCGCGCTTGCTGCCGGCCGCCCCATGGGTTAATGGAGATTCACGCATGGCGGCTGACGGCCGCTGATTTGCAGGGGCTGCGGGGCCCAGAAGCACGAAAGTGACAGCATGGCGAAATTCCGTATTTCCCTTTCAAAACAGACGTTTGGCGTGGCAGCTATTCTGTCGGCGACACTCGTCTCGGGGTGCTCCACTGTCGAGCATACCTCGGTGGAAGAGCTTACGGCCGTGCAGACGGTCACCCCGCTTGCAAAACCCGGCACAGAAATGACGGCCTATGCCCTGCCGACACCGGATGGCGCGGCAACGGCAGCATCCGCTGCCCTGTCGGCACAGACAGCCGGAATGGCCACAACCTTGCCTATCGGCACCGACCTCGCGCAGGCCGCCGGCCCGGCACCGACTGTTGTCGCCGTTCCCGGTGGCAAGCCGGGTGAAGCCCAGGCTGTCGCCATGGCGGCACCGGTAGCGGCGTCGGCCAATGCCGCTGCACTCCCGGAAACCGCATCTGCCCTCGTCTCGCCGAAGACGAGCCGCGTTCAGGATCTTCCCGTTTCCACGCTTGCTGTTGCCGCCGCGATGGAATCGGACTTCGACACCGGCGAACCGGTCGGCCTCGAAACGCTCGTTGCCAACCGCATGATCGTTCCGACCGAAAAGCCGAAGATGGGTGTGATCGGTTCGAGCGTCGCCGCCGTTGCGAGCGTCATTCCAGAATCGCTGAAGCTGACAAATGCGCCGTCCAGCTCGCGTCCGGACCTGGACAAGCTTATCAAGCACTACGCCGATCTCAACGGCATTCCGGTCGAGCTCGTGCACCGCGTCGTCAAGCGCGAGAGCAACTACAACCCGCGCGCCTACAGCAAGGGCAATTACGGCCTGATGCAGATCCGCTACAATACCGCCAAGGGTCTAGGCTACGAAGGCCCGGCTGAGGGCCTGTTCGACGCGGAAACCAACCTGATGTATGCGACGAAGTACCTGCACGGCGCCTGGATGGTTGCCGACAACAAGCACGACGGCGCGGTCAAGCTCTATGCCAGCGGCTACTACTACCACGCCAAGCGCAAAGGTCTGCTCGACGACCTCGGCATGAAATAGGCACAGCCGATCATTTCGCCAGAAAGTTCACGAGGCGCTCAATCGAGCGCCTCTATTATTTTGGCGTTGAGCTTTTGCACGTCATAGCCACCACGCGATGGCGTCAGCCCCAGGCGCACGACCGCAAGCTTGAGCGACGGCACCAGCATGATCGCCTGCCCGTCATGCCCGAGCATCCAGAAGGTATCCGCTGGAAAGACACCGGTACCGGCGCGAACCCCGTTTTCCTGCAGCCAGACCTGGCCGGCGCCGTATTCGCCGCCAGAGGCTTTTGTCGGCGTGCGCATGAAGGTCACATAATCCTTCGGCAGGAACGCCCTCCCCTTCCAGCTACCGTCCTGAAGCAGGAACTGCCCAAAGCGCGCCCAGTCGCGCGCCGTCGCATACATGTAGGATGAACCGACGAAGGTGCCGCTTGCATCGGTTTCCATCACCGCGCTCGTCATCCCGAGCGGCAGGAACAGGGCTTCGTGCGGATAGGCAAGTGCAGCGGCAGGATCGTCGAAGCTGCGCATCCACAGCCGCGACAACAGCGTGCTGGTGCCGCTCGAATAGCGGAAGGTCGAGCCCGGCTCGGATGTCGCAGGCTTTGACGCGGCAAAGCCTGCCATGTCCCGTTCGAGGTAGAGCATGCGCGTCACATCGCTGACATTGCCATAGCCCTCGTTGAATTCCAGACCGCTCTCCATGCCCATCAGATCGGCAAGCCTGATCTTCGCGCGCACATCGCCGCTCCACTCCGGCAGAAGGCCCGCGCGCGTCACCTCCATACGCCCCTCGGCGACCCGCATGCCGATCAGGGCTGCTGTCACCGATTTGGTCATCGACCAGCCGAGAAGCGGCGTCGAGCGATCGAAGCCGGTGGCGTAGGTCTCGGCAATCAGATGTCCATCGCGCACCACCGCGACCGCCCGCACGCCCGGGCCGGCAAGGCTCGCATCCTCGATCAGTGCCTGAACGGACGGGTCGATTTCCGCCTTGTCCCCGTCCGGCCAGGCCACATCCGCCGATCTCGTGAGCTCGGGTGTCGTCGGTTCCACCGCCGGCACCTGTGCGGCGAGATCGTCGGCGACGTTGGCGCAGCCAAGCCCCGGGCGGTAAGCGGCATAAGCCGGTGCGGCAAAGCCAAAGATGCGGGCCGAAACCAGCCGCTTGTCGCGGTCCACCGAGACGGTGATGAATTTCAGCAGCGGATGGCCCGGCGCCTGCACGTCGTCGGCCAGCACCTCCCGTCCGTCACGCCCGGCGATGAAGACATTCGAGCAGACGATCTTGGCCGCGTATCCATCGCCGACCTTCAGCAACTCCGGCGGCGCTAAGGCCAGCCATCCGCCGACGCCGGCAGTGGCGACGACAACCGCGGCCCCGACAGTCTTCAATAGGCGTGCCATCGCATCCTCCCGTCTGACGCGAGAGAGAGAAGCAGCATTTGACCGAAAGGAAAAGCCCTTGCGTCGTGCTTCGGATTGCAGGCTATGCCAGCCGGCGAGCGTCCCCGTCGCCAGAATTATCCAACAGGGCTGGAAGATCCCGTGCCGGCAAGGCTGGCGATATCCATGGCCCCCAGACCTCCACCGCACCTGCGGTGCGGGCGCAATCCATTTCGCTTTCCCTGGCGATGCCGCGCACCGCCATCGGCAATCGCAGCACCTGCCCCGTCTTGACGAGACAGGCGAGCAGGGCGACGCTGCGCTCGCTGCCATGGACGTCGCGGATCGCCGGCAGGTCCACAGTCAACTGATCCGGTTGTAGCTCGCCGACAAGGTTGAGCGGCAGCGAGGCGGCTGCGCCGCCGCTCAGCGCAACGCGCACCCCGAGCGCGCGCAGACCATGCAGGTTTTCGCACATCAACGCCATGTCAGCGGTCGACAGCGCTTCCGACACCTCGATCGTCAGCCGGCCGGGCGCCAGATCGGCCTCCTCCAGGCACGTCTTCACATGGCTGAGGAAATCGCGATCTCGCAGTTGCAGCGCGAAGGGTGCCACCGTCAGGCCCACTGGAGACGGCCAGCTTGCCGCCTGACGACAAGACTGGCGCAACGCCCAGTTGCCGACCGTCAGCGCAAGGGCTCCTTGATCCAACGGCTCCGCAAACGCCTCGGTGCCGATAACGCCGCGGATCGGATGCAGCCAGCGCAGCAGGACTTCGAAACCGCGGATGACGTTGCTCGCAGCACCGGCGATCGGGACATATTCCAAAAAGAACTCCCGCTGGGCGACGGCACGGGCAAGGTCGCGCTCGGCCTCGGCGCGCATTTTGGCGGCTTGCGCGAGATGCGGCGCATAGAAGACATGGCTGTTGCCGCGCATTTCCTTGGCTTCGTAGAGCGCCAGGTCCGCGCGCTTCAAGACCGCACCGGTCGACAGATCGCCCTGTTCCAGGAACGTGACACCGATGCTGCAGCCAGAAGCCGCCTGACCATCGACCAGATCGAAAGGCGCGTCGAACAGCGCCTTCACCCGGCCGGCAAGGGTCGCGACCTCGCCATCCGAGGGAGACCCCGGACCGAGCAGCACGAATTCGTCGCCACCGAGGCGATAGACCGTCGCCTCGCCGGCAAAGGCCCGCCTTAGCCGCGTGCCGATGCCGTTCAGCAGCCGGTCGCCGGCATCGTGACCCATGGTGTCATTGATCGCCTTGAACCGGTCGAGATCGATCAGCAGCAGCGGCCGGCGCTCGAACGGCGCACCATCCGAGCGTAGCGCGCGCAGCACGTCCGCCTCCAGTGCGGAACGGTTTTCAAGCCCGGTCAACCGGTCGCGATGAACCTCGTTGCGCAGCCGGCGCTCGGCGCGGCGCGCTGCCTTGAGCTCGCGCTCCAGTCGTCGCGAGTAGGACCAGCGATAGAACGAGGCGCCGGCGACGAAGGGCATAACGCCCGCCGCAAGCGCTCCGGAAACGTTCCAGTGTGCAAAGGATCCATCCGTGAACAGCGTTTCCGTGGTCAGCCAGATTGCAGGAAACAAAGCCCCCAGTGCCGTGCCGGCAGCTGCAAATCGCTGCTCGGGCTTCGGCAGAAACGTTCTTAACATCATGTCGACGCCCCCCGAATATAAGAAGGAGCTAGCACGCCAGGGTTTAATGAATTCTTATGGGTGAAAAATCGTAGTCGGCCATTTTTTGTGCAGTGCGGGAGCTGTGAAAAAACCCGTCATCAAAGTGTAGCGGAGTCACTTTAGAAGCGGCTAAGTTTCAACTGGATGAGCGGCAGAGATGACCGAACTTGCTCCTGATGTCGGCTTTGGCAGAAACAATCCGAAGCTAAAAAACGCCCTCCTGCAACACAAGACCTTCTCGCTTGCCGGCCTCTCCGAGCGCCTGTTCGGCCTGCTCTTTTCCGGCCTCGTCTATCCGCAGATCTGGGAAGACCCTATCGTCGACATGGAAGCCATGCAGCTTCGCCCGGGGCACCGCATCGTCACCATAGGCTCCGGCGGCTGCAACATGCTGACCTATCTCTCGGCCGGCCCCAGCCGCATCGACGTGGTCGATCTCAATCCACACCACATCGCGCTCAACCGATTGAAGCTTGCCGCCTTCCGCCACCTGCCTGGCCACAAGGACGTCACGCGGTTCCTGGCAACCCAGGGTACCCAATCAAACGTCCAGGCCTTCGATCTGTTCATCGCCCCGAAGGTCGATCAGGCGACCCGCAGCTACTGGAACGGCCGCAGCGTCACCGGGCGCCGGCGCATCGGCGTCTTCGGTCGCAACATTTATCGAACCGGCCTGCTCGGCCGCTTCATCGCTGCCAGCCACATCCTGGCACGGCTGCACGGCGTCAACCCGGAAGAGTTCGTCCAGGCGCGCTCCATGCGCGAGCAGCGCCAGTTCTTCGATACGCGCCTGGCGCCCTTGTTCGAGCGCCCGTTCATTCGCTGGATCACCAGCCAGAAGAGTTCGCTGTTCGGCCTCGGCATCCCGCCGCAACAGTTCGACGAATTGGCAAGCCTCAGCGCCGACAAGTCGCTGGCCGCAGTGCTTCGCCACCGCCTGGAAAAGCTGACGTGCCATTTCCCGCTCAGGGAAAACTACTTCGCCTGGCAGGCCTTCGCCAGACGCTATCCCCTGCCGCACGAGGGCGAACTTCCGGCCTACCTGCACGCCGATAACTATGAGACGATCCGCAACCGCGCCGAAAACGTCCAGGTCCATCATGCCAGCTTCACCGAGCTTCTGGCGAAGAAGCCGGCCGCATCGGTCGACCGCTACGTGCTGCTCGACGCGCAGGACTGGATGAACGAGCAGCAGTTGAACGACCTGTGGACCGAGATCACCCGCACTGCCGATGCGGGCGCAACCGTCATCTTCCGCACCGCCGCTGAAGACAGCATCCTGACCGGCCGCCTCTCTCCCGCGCTGATGGAACAGTGGCACTATGATGCCGAGACATCGCTGAGGCTCGGCAACGCCGATCGCTCGGCCATCTATGGCGGCTTCCACATCTACAGGAAGAAGGCATGAGCGAAGTGCACCAGACCGAGATCAGCCATCAGCGGCGCATGGACCACATGTACCGCTACCAGAGGCACGTCTACGATCTGACGCGCAAATACTATCTCTTCGGCCGCGACACGCTGATCCGCGAACTGAACGTGGAGCCCGGCGCCTCCGTTCTCGAAGTCGGGTGCGGCACGGGACGCAACCTCGCGCTCATCGGCGAATGCTTTCCGAGAGCCCGGCTCTTCGGTCTCGACATCTCCGCCGAGATGCTCGCCTCCGCTGCAGCCAAGCTCAGCCGCCGCAGCAGATCCCCCGCCATGCTGCGTGTCGCCGACGCGACCAGCTTCGAGCCCCGGTCGTTCGGTGAGGTCGGCTTCGACCGGATCGTCATCTCCTATTCCCTGTCGATGATACCGGACTGGCAGGGCGCGATCGACGCGGCAATTGCCGCGCTCAACCCGGGTGGCTCGCTGCACGTTGCCGATTTCGGCCAGCAGGAACGGCTGCCGGCAGCCTTCCGCCGCCTGCTGCGCGGCTGGCTCAAGCGCTTCCATGTAACGCCGCGTGAAGCGCTGTTCGACGTCCTGGCCGAGCGCGCCAGGCGCAACGGCGCACAGCTCGAGCGCCGGGCCATCGGACGGGGTTATGCCTGGCTTGCGGTCTACCACCGCCCATCTGCCGCGCCATCCTCGCGGGCAAATCCGGCCGCCGCACTGCGGGGCGATCAGGGGGCTGCGACGATTCCCGCTTGAGCTAACTCAATTTTTACGATGATATGGTGAAAATGAGGTTCACGCCTCGCTGGGGAACATCACCGTCATGGAAGCCATCGTGTGAGGCAGGCTCGTCGTTCGTTTCGAAACAGGACCTCCATGCGCCGGCTTCTCCTGGCACTGCTGCCTATTGCCACCCTCCTTTCCGCCTGTTCGTCGACCGACTACGATCTGATGCAGACCGCATCGATCCCGCCGCGCTTCAACGATACCGACCCGCAGGATTTCGGGGGCCGCACGCCGCACCACCACAATATCCACGGCATCGACGTCTCCAAGTGGAACGGCGATATCGACTGGATGAAGGTGAAGAATTCCGGCGTCTCCTTCGCCTTCATCAAGGCGACGGAGGGCAAGGACCGGGTCGACACGCGCTTCAACGAATATTGGCAGCGCGCCCGCGCCGCCGGCATTCCCTATGCGCCCTACCACTTCTACTATTTCTGCTCGACGGCAGACGCCCAGGCCGACTGGTTCATCGCCAACGTGCCGAAGAGCGCCGTCTACCTGCCGCCGGTTCTCGACGTCGAGTGGAACGGCGAGTCCAAGACCTGCCGCACCCGCCCCTCGCCGGACGAGGTCCGCGTCGCGATGAAGCGCTTCATGGACCGGCTCGAAGCCCATTACGGCAAGCGACCGATCATCTACACCTCGGTCGACTTCCACCGCGACAATCTCGTGGACCAGTTCAAGGAATACCACTTCTGGGTCCGCTCCGTCGCCAAGCATCCGGGCGAAGTCTATGTCGAACGCCGCTGGGCCTTCTGGCAATATACCAGCACCGGCGTGATACCGGGCATCGACGGCGCCACCGACATCAACGCCTTTGCCGGCTCGGCGAAGAACTGGAAGAATTGGGTTGCGGCCGTCTCCAAGCCGAAATGACGACGGCCACGGTTCTGTGCAGAAGCGCGGCAAACCGACCCATTTTCTTCTTTCCGTCATAATGCTCTGAGAGACGAGCAACAGATTGCATCTTTGGTACATTGACCGCCAGCGGCGGCGCATCGCGCCGTGCGGCGACAGAAAGGAATTATCATGATCCTCAAGGCCCGGCATGCACTTGCATCCGTTGCGCTTCTCGCGCTGACAGCCTCCCCGGTTTTCGCGCAGCAGGCACCGGCCTGCGGCGGCGATCTCGGCGCGTTCCTGCAAGGCGTCAAGGCAGAGGCAGTCGCCAAGGGCGTTCCGGCCGATGTGGTCGACCGTGCGCTTGCGGGTGCCGCCATCAATGAGAAGGTGCTGAGCCGCGACCGCGCCCAGGGCGTGTTCAAGCAGACCTTCACCGAGTTTTCCAAGCGCACCGTCAGCAAGTCGCGCCTCGACATCGGCGCCCAGAAGATGAAGGAATATGCCGATGTCTTCGCCCGCGCCGAGAAGGAATTCGGCGTTCCCGCCCCTGTGATCACCGCCTTCTGGGCAATGGAAACCGACTTCGGCGCCGTTCAGGGCGACTTCAACACCCGTGATGCACTGGTGACGCTTGCCCATGACTGCCGCCGTCCGGAAATGTTCCGCCCGCAGTTGATCGCCGCCATCGAAATGGTCCAGCACGGCGACCTCGATCCGGCAACGACCACTGGCGCCTGGGCCGGCGAAATCGGCCAGGTGCAGATGCTGCCGGAAGACATAATCGCCTATGGCGTCGATGGCGACGGCGACGGCCACGTCAACCTGAAGAAGAGCTCGCCGGACGCGATCCTGACCGCCGCCAAGTTCATCCAGAGCCTCGGCTTCAAGGCCGGCCAGCCGGCGATCCAGGAAGTCAGCGTTCCCGAACAGCTGCCCTGGGAAAAGACCGGCCTGCAGCCGGGCATGAAGGCGAGCGACTGGTTCGCGCTCGGCGTCAAGCCGCGCAACGGCGACACCGCCTTCGGCAATCTCGAAGCCTCGCTGGTGCTGCCGCAGGGCCGCAAGGGCGTCGCCTTCCTGACCTACCCCAATTTCAACGTCTATCTCGAGTGGAACCAGTCGTTCATCTACACGACCTCGGCCGCCTATTTCGCAACCCGCCTCGGCGGCGCACCGACCTACGAGGGCGGCAATCCTGAACAGGGCCTCGACGACACCGGCATGAAGGCGCTGCAGACCAAGCTTCAGACGCTCGGCCATGACGTCGGCAAGGTCGACGGCATTCTCGGTTCGGGCACACGTGCGGCGCTGCAGAAAGAACAGCTGCGTCTCGGCCGCCCCGCCGATGGCTGGGCGACGCTCGAGTTGCTGAATTCGCTCTGATCATGCCCGGAAGAACAGCAGCGCGGCAAATGCCCGTAGACAATCATTTCGAGCGCTTCTGCATTTCCGCCTGAACCGAATGCACATCTGCCCGGCCCGGATCTGGCCGGGCAACATTTCTCCCTGCTCCCCCGGTCGCAACGGGCCGAAGCAGCCAGGTGCCTGCCTCCCTGGTCAGCGATAGAAACCGAGAGCGCTTATGGGCCTCCCCGCGCAAGAAGCGGGTGGTGTCCCGCATCTTGCCGCGCTAGATCTGTGTGATGCCTATCCACTGGGCCGGTAAACCGCTATCGGCACACCGGTGGAGACGCGATCTATTTCCGTTGCGCATCCCGACTGGTCGAATAGATCGGCAGCGGCCGCGCATAAAGCGCGAGCAGCACCATGAATGCACCATCACAGGCAGCCAGCCAGCAGATGACCATGCGGACCTGGGCGCTTCTCGCCTTGCTCGGGCTTATCTGGGGCGGATCCTTCTTCTTTGCCCGCGTCGCCGTCGCGCATGTGCCGCCTTTCACGCTGGTGTTCCTGCGGCTCGGCCTCGCCGCGCTGGCGCTGCACCTCTATATCCGCGGGCGCTTCGGCATCTATCAGGCGCTCGCCAGCCGCTGGCGCGAATTCCTGCTGATGGGCCTGATCAACAACGCCATTCCGCATGCCTTCATCTTCCTCGGGCAAACCCATATCGGCGCCGGCCTTGCGGCGATCCTGAACGCAACCACACCCGTCTGGACCGTGATCATCGCCAACATGGCAACCGACGACGAAAAACTTAGCACTGCCAAGATCGGCGGCTGCCTGCTCGGCCTCGCCGGCACGGTGGTGCTGATCGGGCCGAGCGCGATTGGCGGGCTTTTCGGCAAAGCCAGCAGCGTGCCGCTCTGGGCGCTGATGCTGCCGGTGCTCGCCGCCGTCAGCTATGGCCTGGCGGCGACCTACGGCAAGCGCTTTCGCGGCCTTGCTCCGCCGGTCACTGCGGCCGGCCAATTGACCGCCTCGTCGCTGATGATGCTGCCGGTCGCGGCCCTCGTCGACACGCCCTGGGCCCTGCCGATGCCGCCGATCGAGGCAACGCTGGCCATTCTGGCGCTCGCGCTCGTCTCCACCGCCTATGGCTACATCCTGTTCTTCCGCATCATGAGCGAAGCCGGCGCCACAAACGCGTCGCTGGTCACGCTTCTTGTTCCGCCGAGCGCAATCCTTCTCGGCTATCTCTTTCTCGGTGAAACGCTGCAGCCGGCGGATGTCGGCGGCATGGCGTTGATTGCCGCCGGCCTTGCCGTACTCGACGGCCGGATTCTCAGGATGAAACGCGCCGCATAAGCGGAATCGAACAGGCGGGACAGCCGGCAAACGTGCCCTTCCGGGCCACTCACGCTCGGTTACATCGGTTTACATTAACCTTCCGACAGTGATTGTGAAAAAAATGTGGCACGTTAAAATACGTTTTAATTTCAATCGACTAGCCCTGTTGATAAGGCGGTTGTGATCACGCGTTTTTGCACTGCAGCACAAGTTTCCCTTTTAAGCGCCGCTATTTCGCCCTATGTTTTAACCGTCAGCGCAAGGAGGGTCTTCGATGGGACTTACACATTCGTTGAATGTCCTCATGATTAGTGCAGCGTTCGTATTCGTGGCCACAATGCTCTTCATCTGAAGTCAGGCCGCTGAGAGTCCAGACCGAAATAGGACTTTAACTTTCCGGGAATCCAATTTGCAGCAGAGATTTTTGAGGTAGGCCAACACAGCAATCTGCCTCGACGCTGCAGGAAAAAAGAAGGCGCATGAAGGACACCTTCATGCGCTTTCGCTTTTTCAGAACGGCTTTCCGCCGGGACATTCGTGCTGCCCCTGGGAAATCAACAGCTCCCACATTTGCAGGCGAAACTGCGGGGCTTTACGCCGCCGCGCCGGCAACCGCCTTCAGCGCAACATGCTCGCTTTGCGCCATCTCGTCGGCGCGCTCGAAGCCGACGAGGTCGCAGACAGCCGTGATCAGCGGCGAACGGTTCATCGTATAGAGGTGAAAGTCCCTGACGCCACGGCGGGCGAGATCGACGATCTGCTCGGCGGCAATATGGGTCGCCTCCTTGAAGCGCTCGGTCGGCTGGTCCTCCAGATGTGCAAGACGGGTGACGATCACCTCCGGCACGCTGGCGCCGCAAAGGCCGGCAAACTTCTGCACTTGGGCGAGGTTGTTGATCGGCAGGATGCCCGGCACGATCGGGATGTCGATGCCCGCCCGGCGCACGCGCTCAAGGTAGCGCTCGAAATCGTCGTTGTCGAAGAAGAACTGGGTGAGCGCCCGCGTAGCACCTGCATCCACCTTGCGCTTCAGCATGTCGATGTCGGCATCCACGTCAGGGCTTTCCGGGTGCTTTTCCGGATAAGACGACACCGAGATCTCGACATCGCCGCGATCGCGAAGCGCCCGCACGAGATCGGAACTGCTCTCATAACCACCCGGAAAGGGCGCGTAGGTGCTGCCGATTCCGCCCTGCGGATCGCCGCGCAGCGCCACGAAGTGACGAACGCCGAACGAGAGAAACTCGTCGATAACCGTGTCCACCTCCGACTTGGGCGCGCCGACGCAGGTCAGGTGCGCTGCCGTGTTGGCAAAGCCCTTCTCCTCGATCATCCGCTTGACTGTCGTCAGCGACCGCGTCTTGGTCGAACCGCCCGCACCATAGGTGACGGTCACGAAGGCGGGACAAAAGACAGAGAGATCTTCGGCCGTCTGGAAGAGCTGCGCTTCCATCTCATCGGTTTTAGGGGGGAAGTATTCGAAGGAAAGCCGCAGATTGCCGCGCTCGGCAGGATAAAGCGTCTGTGCCGTCATTCTCAAAGTCCCCCTGCTTGCATGCGCTGATGTGGCGCTTCGCTCTCCTCGACGGCGCGCTGATCGCGCGCCAGCCAGATTGTCACCGTCAGTTTTCCTCCGTCCGTGCCTTCCGGCGACAGATCGGTCGTCTTTTCCAGTTGGAGCCCGGCCTTCGCCAGCCAATCGGTCATGGCCTGATGCGAGAAGCCGAGCCGCGCATGGGCATGTTCGTCGCGCAAATGCTCCAGCCCGTGCGGCGCAAAATCGATGATCACCAGCCGTCCGCCCGGAGTCAGCATCCGGGCGGCCTCAGCGATTGCCGCTTCCGGCTGATCGAGGAAATGCAGCACCTGATGAATGGTGACGAGATCGAACACCTGGCCATCGAGCGGCAAGTTGAAGATATCGCCGTGGCGGATCGACGCCTTGGTGATGCCGGCACGATCGAGATTGGAGCGCGCAACGGCCAGCATGTCGCGGCTGGCATCGATGCCGATGCCGCGTCGGTAGAGGCCTTCGAACAGTTGCAGAATACGTCCCGTGCCGGTGCCCAGATCCAACAGGCTTTCGACCGGCTCGTCGCCAACCATGTCGCGCAGCGCCGTCTCCACGTCCCGCTCGCTGACATGCAGCCGCCGCAGCTCGTCCCAACCAGCCGCGTTGCGGCTGAAATAGGCCTGCGCCTTTTCGGCCCGAGCCTTCTTCAAGGTGACGAGCCTTGAGGCATCGCGCGACAGAACCGCGTCGTCCGATGTGGCAGACCCAAGCATCGCGCGCACCAGCGACACGCGGGCGCCCTCCTGGCGAAGGCGGAAGTAAGCCCATGCGCCTTCCTGGTAGCGGTCGACGAGCTCGACCTCGGCCAGCAACTTCAGGTGCCTCGAAATGCGGGGCTGCGATTGTCCGAGAATTTCGGTAAGATCGGTGACGGTGAGATCCCCCGCGCCAAGCAGCGCGAGCAGGCGCATGCGGGTGGGCTCACCCGCAGCCTTCAGCACATCCACCAGCGCGTCGAGACCAAGCTCTCTCTGATCCGCCATACCAATCCCCATCAACACATAAAGATATGTTTATGTGATTTAAGGATGTAGCGCAAGCGGATTTGCGCTGACAGAGCAAACTATGCCGCTCAAGGAACAGGACTTTCCACCGTTCCGTCAGGCCACCGGGCGAAGCTTGCCTTCGCACGGCGCCAAGGGGCAGCCGTAACCTTGAAACGAATGCGATTGAAGGAAATCAGGTGTAACGTCAACGCGTTGCAGCGCAACTGCGCGCGCCTGCCGCTTCTCCCATCGGCATTTCGAGGTCAAACGCCTTCGAGCCTTCCGCCCGCGGATTGCATCCGATTGATCTGGACCCGACGGCGTAACCGGGGTCGTCGTCTGCACGCGGCAATCGGGCCAGGGCCGGAGTCAAACCAAACCGACCATCTCGCAGGAAATGCGAGGCGATTGGTTGTGATTCCACACGCAAGACTCTAAGGGTGCCGAAGACGCAAACTTCTGCTCCCGAAGGCTCCTTGAAACAGGATCGCGCCAATGAAGCTGGTGACCGGCAACTCCAACCGCGCCCTTGCCGAAGCCGTTGCCCATCACTTAGATCTTCCCCTGCTAGACTGCGCGGTCAAGCGCTTCGCCGACCAGGAAGTCCACGTTCAACTTCACGAGAATGTCCGCGGTGAGGACGTCTATATTCTCCAATCGACAAGCGCGCCGGCAGACGGCCATCTGATGGAACTGCTTATCCTGGCCGATACGCTGCGGCGCTCATCAGTTCGCCGTATCACCGCCGTGATGCCCTACTTCGGCTATGCCCGTCAGGATCGCCGCGCCGTTGGCCGCACACCGATCTCGGCGAAGCTCGTAGCCAATATGATTGCTGCCGCAGGTGTCCACCGCGTCATAACGGTTGATCTCCATACCGATCAGATCGAGGGGTTTTTCGATATTCCGACTGACAATCTCTATTCAGCGCCCGTAACGAGCCGCGACATTCGGGAGCACTATGACACAAAGGGTTCAATCATCGTTTCGCCCGACGTGGGCGGCGTGGCGCGCGCTCGCGCCATCGCCAAGCGACTTGGTACCGATCTCGCGATCATCGACAAACGGCGATCCGGCGTAGGAGTGTCGGAAGTCATGAACATCATTGGCGATGTGTCCGGAAAAAGCTGTCTTCTGATCGACGACATCGTCGATAGTGGCGGCACGCTGATCAACGCGGCGCAAGCGTTGCTGACATCTGGCGCCAGGGAGGTCTCGGCCTATATCACCCATGGCGTTCTTTCCGAAGGCGCATGTCAACGCATTGGTGCCAGCAGACTCAAGGAGCTGGTCGTGACCGACTCCATCCACGAAACCGCAGCTCAGCGTCAGACCCCCAATATCAGACGGATCACCATCGCGCCGCTGATAGGCGAGGCCCTCGTCCGGACGGCGAGAGAGCAAAGCGTTTCAAGCCTTTTCAACTAGAGCACGTCGCGCTCTTTCAGATTCGCTTGGCGCGTCTTAAGTTGTTGTTTTAACGCATGTCGTTATCGCAAGACCGTGAAAAACTTCTGCGCGACAGGCTTTGGAGCGTTTGTGAGCGTCCGTTTGAACCGGAAACGCTCCGGAACATCCCGCTTTCAAGTGGAACCACCAAAGGCCGATAAGGCCTTCCAAAATCAGAGTGCGAGTGCGACCCCGTTGCGTTCTTCCGGACGCGGGGGCCCCCAGGCGTCGCGGTCCGGACAGCATGCCGGCTGCCGCCCTGCCCATGCCGCAAAACATGGGTGCGTCGCGCAAGACCGGTCTCACGCGACGCACTAAACGTCAGCGCGTCAGGCGCTTGTAGGTGACGCGCTTCGGGTTGACCGAATCCGGGCCGAGGCGACGGATCTTGTCCTTCTCGTAGTCTTCGAAGTTGCCTTCGAACCATTCGACCTGGCTATCGCCTTCAAAGGCGAGGATGTGGGTCGCCAGGCGGTCGAGGAACATGCGATCGTGGCTGATGATAACGGCGCAGCCGGCAAAGTTTTCGAGCGCGATTTCAAGAGCTGCCAGCGTCTCGGTGTCGAGGTCGTTGGTCGGTTCGTCGAGCAGCAGCACGTTGCCGCCATTCTTCAGCATCTTGGCGAGGTGAACGCGGTTGCGCTGACCACCCGAGAGATTGCCGACCTTCTGCTGCTGGTCGCCACCCTTGAAGTTGAAGGTCGAGCAGTAGGCGCGCGAGTTCATCTCGTACTTGCCGAGCTTGATGACTTCGGCACCGCCGGAAATTTCTTCCCAGACGGTCTTGTTGCCGTCGAGCGCGTCGCGGCTCTGGTCGACATAGCCCAGATGCACCGTCTCGCCGATGCGGATCGAGCCACCGTCCGGCTGCTCCTGGCCGGTGATCATCCGGAACAGCGTCGTCTTGCCGGCGCCGTTCGGGCCGATGATGCCGACGATGCCGCCCGGCGGCAGCTTCAGCGACAGGCCGTCGATCAGGAGGCGATCGCCATAGCCCTTGGTGACGCCATCCATCTCGATGACCACCTGGCCGAGACGTTCGCCGACCGGGATGATGATCTGTGCATCGCCCGGACGCTGGTTTTCTGCGGCATCGACCAGTTCGTCATAGGAGCGGATACGCGCCTTGGACTTGGCCTGACGGGCCTTCGGGCTGGATGCGATCCATTCCTGTTCGCGGGCAATCGCCTTCTGGCGGGAAGCCTCTTCGCGGCCTTCCTGCTGCATGCGCTTGGCCTTGGCGATGAGGTAAGCCGAGTAGTTGCCTTCGTAGGGAATGCTGCGACCGCGGTCGAGCTCGAGGATCCAGCCGGTGACGTTGTCGAGGAAGTAGCGGTCGTGGGTGATCATCAACACGGCGCCCGGATATTCACGCAGGTGCTTTTCGAGCCAGGCGATCGTCTCGGCGTCGAGGTGGTTAGTCGGTTCGTCGAGCAACAGCAGGTCAGGCTGCGACAGAAGCAGCTTGCAAAGCGCGATACGACGCTTTTCACCGCCCGAAAGGCTGGTGACATCGGCATCACCCGGCGGGCAGCGCAGCGCTTCCATCGCCATTTCGACCTGGCTTTCCAGATCCCACAGGTTCTGGCTGTCGATGATGTCCTGAAGCTTTGCGCCCTCTTCCGCCGTCTCGTCGGAATAGTTCATCATCAGCTCGTTGTAGCGCTCGACGATCGCGGTCTTGGCGGCAACACCTTCCATGGCGTTTTCGAGCACGGTCTTGGTCGGGTCGAGCTGCGGTTCCTGCGGCAGGTAGCCGATGGTGGCACCTTCGGCGATCCAGGCTTCGCCGGTGTATTCCTTGTCGAGACCAGCCATGATGCGCAGCACGGTCGACTTACCGGCACCGTTCGGGCCGAGGATACCGATCTTCGCGTCCGGGTAGAACGACAGATGAACGTTGTCCAGGACCTTCTTTGCGCCGTAGGACTTGTTGAGCCCGGCCATGTGATAGATGAATTGACGTGCCATAAAGGAAAGCTCCGCATGGGAAGGAAATTTGCCCGCTATGTAGGCGAATTAGTGCAAAGGGGCAATCGCCAAAGGCGCTTGCCCCCGCCTATCCCATGCCAGTGGGGCTTGTCAGCCGCTATCCGCGGCCTGCCGCATCGGCAATGCCCTTGGCGCATTTGAACTCCGTCGGCCCCGCGGCCTGGATCAGCGGCGCGAGCCCGGATTTGCCCGAGACATCCCCGGTCAGCCCGATCGTCAGGCCGGTGATGACACTGCGCCCCGAGACAGTCTGGCAGCGCATGCGCACCCGGTCGCCGGCACCTTGGCCAAAGCTCTGGTCGAACGCCTGTTTGATCGCCGTCTCGTCGAGTTCTGAGCCAATGCGTCCTCTAAAGAGCGCGCCGACGGCCGAACGGTTGAGCTCCTCGAGCATGCGAAGTTGCACGGCGAAATACTCGTCGACGGTGCCGCTTTGGCAGGTGCCGCTGCGCAACCATTGATGTCGGTCAAGCCCCGACTGCACACCGGGCATTGCGACCAGCAGCCGCGCAGCTGTATCGTCGGCCATGGCAAGCTTCGGCAGATCGAGCCAGTCGCCCTTGCGATCCTGGCTGCGCATCTCGGCCGCCACCCCGCAATAGCTCTTGCGCAAGGGCCAGAGCCCATGCAGCGACAGGTTGGTGGCATCGAACCGTTCCGCCGTCTGGCTGGCGCATTCCTTGCGCTCAGGCCGCGTCTCGCAGAAGCCGGGCTGCCAGCTGACGGCAAGCACGTAGTCCGTTCGCGACGAGCCACTTTCCGCCCCAGAGTCGACCTTCTCCTGCGCCAAGGCAAAGCACGACGGGGCAAGCAGCATCGCCAGCGCCATCGCAACAATTGTCATTGGACTTGATATTGCTTTACTCCAACATGCCATGACACTCTCCCGAAAAACAAAACGGGAACAAATATCGCTCAAAACGGGAAAATTGCAACTGGTAATTACAGATGCAGGAAATCGCTTGTGACCTCATGCGTAGAGATCACCAAGCAGCGATTGCCTTTCCCATGCAAATCGATTTGATATCGGCAAAGCTGAGGATTGGTCCGGGGGAAGGCATGTTCGGGCAGGTGAGGACACATCAAAGCCCGACAGGCGCGACATTAAGCTGGCGCCACTTTCCGGCAACGATCGACGCGCGCGGCATTCTTCTCGTCAGCCATGGGCTCGCCGAACATTCCGGCCGCTATGCCCGTTTCGCGGAAGTGATGGCCGCCCACGGCTTCCACGTCTACGCCCATGACCATCGCGGCCACGGTGCGACCCGCGCGCCGGATGCGCCGCTGGCGATGTTCTCGAACCGGAACGGGCTCGACAAGGTATTTGCCGACATCAAGGCGATGCGCGCGCTTGCCGTCGCGGCCCATCCGGGTCTGCCGGTCATTCTCTTCGGCCATTCCATGGGCGGACTGATCACGCTCAACGCCGCCGAGACCGATCCTGATCTCTATGACGCGCTCGCCGTCTGGAACTCGAATTTCCGCCCCGGCCTTGCCGGGCGCGGCGGCCAGTTGATCCTGAAGATCGAAAAGGCGCTCAAGGGCTCTGATGTGCCGAGCCCGCTCTTGTCCAAGCTCACCTTCGGCGCCTGGGGCCAGGCGATCAAGGATCGCAAGACCGATTCCGACTGGCTATCGCGGGACGAGGCGGAAGTGGCGAAATATATCGCCGACCCGCTTTGCGGTTTCGATGCGACAGTCTCCCTCTGGCTGGATCTGATGCGGCTCGCCTTTGCCGGCGCGCGGGCAGATCGGTTGGCACGCCTGCCGGCAAACCTTCCCGTCCATCTCGTCGGCGGCAGCGCCGATCCCTCGACCGAAAACGGCGCCGCGATCCGTTGGCTCGGCAGCCAAATGAAGGCGCGCGGCATGACGGGCGTGTCCGTGACGATCCACGAGGGCATGCGGCACGAGACGCTCAACGAAATCGGCCGCGAAAAGGCGACCGCGGACTTTGCGACCTGGTGCCAATCTGCCGTCAGCAAGGCTGATGGCGCAAAGGCTACGGCCGGCAAGGTTGCCGTCGGCAAGAGGTCCTGACCCGAAATCACCATGGCAGACATGTCCCTCCCCAAGACCGCCAATGCCAATGACCGAATCTCCTTCGGCCTGACGCTGATGGTCCTTTCGGTGCTCCTGTCGCCGCTGATCGACATCTTCGCCAAGCTGGCGATCGCCACCGTTCCCTCGGCGCAGATTACCGCCGTGCGTTTCATCCTGCAGGTGGTCTTCATCCTGCCGATCGTGCTGGTGCGCGGCAGCCTGTTCGACCTCACCTGGCGCAAGACCGGACTGCATGCGCTGCGCGGCGGCCTGCTTGTCGTCACCATGCTTTCCTTCATCACGACGCTGAAGGTGATGGAGGTGGCCGACGCCATCGCCATCTTCTTCGTCGAGCCGATCATCCTCACCATCCTTGGCAGCATTTTCCTGAAGGAAACCATCGGCTGGCGGCGCTACACCGCCTGCGCCGTCGGCTTCCTCGGCGCGCTGCTGGTCATCCAGCCGAGCATGCAGGAGGTCGGCCTCATCGCGCTCTTGCCGATCGTCGCGGCCTTCGGCCTTGCCGTGTTCCTGCTGGTGACGCGCATGGTGGCGCAGAACGAAGACCCGTGGTCGATGCAGTTCCATGCCGGCATCTGGGGCGGGCTTTTCTGTCTCGTTCTTCTGTGGCTCGGCGAAGGCAGCGGATCTGACGTCTTCGATCCGGTCTGGCCCGCCGGCAACGCCTGGCTCTACCTGCTCGGCGTCGGCGTCACCGCCACCATTTCGGGCGTGCTCGGGGTCTATGCCTATCGCTCGGCTCCGGCTTCCGTACTGGCGCCGCTGCAATATCTCGAAATCGTCTCGGCGACGATCTTCGGCTGGCTCGTCTTCGGCCACCTGCCCGACGCGCTGAAATGGCTGGGCATTTCCATCATCATCGGCTCCGGCCTCTACATCATCTGGCGGGAGCGCCGGGTCGACAAGACCGCGAGTATCGCTCCGGTCTCGCCCGCAATCTGAAATAAGCATCTGACAACAAAAGAATGACTATCGGGAGGAAAGCATGAAAACTGGAGGTCAACTCGTCGTCGACGCGCTCGTCGCCAACGGCGTCAAGCGCATCGCCTGCGTACCCGGCGAAAGCTATCTGGCGGTGCTGGACGCGCTCTACGACACCGACATCGATGTCGTCGTCTGCCGCCAGGAGGGGGGCGCTGCGATGATGGCCGATGCCTGGGGCCGCCTCAGCGGCGAGCCCGGCATCTGCATGGTGACCCGCGGCCCCGGCGCCACCAATGCCTCGGCCGGCCTCCATGTTGCCAAACAGGACTCCATCCCGATGATCCTCTTCATCGGCCAGGTGCAGAGCGAGGCGCGCGAGCGCGAAGCCTTCCAGGAGATCGAATATCGCCGCGCCTTCACCGAGGTCGCCAAATGGGTCGGCGAGATCGACGACCCCGCTCGCATCCCGGAATTCGTCACCCGCGCCTTTGCGGTCGCAACCTCCGGCCGACCTGGCCCGGTCGTGTTGACACTTCCCGAAGACATGCTGACGCGCAGCGCCGATGCGCCAGCCGCAAAGGCCTACCAGCCGGTCGAGGGCCATCCCGGCCCCTCCCAGATCAAGAAGCTCGGCGCGTTGCTCGAAAACGCCAAGCGCCCGATCGCCATTCTCGGCGGCACCCGCTGGACGGCTGACAGCGTCGCCGAATTCCAGCGCTTCGCCGAACGCTGGAGCTTGCCGGTCGGCTGCTCCTTCCGTCGCCAGATGCTGTACGACCATCTGCACCCCAACTATGCCGGCGATGTCGGTATCGGCATCAACCCGGCGCTCGCCAAGGAAATCAAGGAAGCCGATCTCGTGCTTCTGATCGGCGGACGCTTCTCCGAAATGCCCTCGTCGGGCTACACCCTGATGGATAGCCCCTACCCGCGCCAGACGCTGGTGCATGTGCACCCGGATGCCTCCGAACTCGGCCGCGTCTACCGCCCGGAATTGCCGATCGCCGCCAGCCCGCGCGACTTCGTTGCGGCCCTCGGGAGCCTTGCGCCCGCGGCCGAGCCAGTCTGGTCGGCACGCACAAGGGCGATGCACGAAGCCTATCTCAAATGGTCGACACCGCCGGAAACCGGCCCCGGCGACGTGCGCATGGGCCCGATCATGAACTGGATCGAGGCGAACACGCCGGAAGACACGATCTTCACCAACGGTGCGGGCAACTACGCCACCTGGGTGCATCGCTTCCACCGCTTCCGTCGGTACGCGACACAGGCAGCCCCCGCCTCGGGCTCGATGGGCTACGGCCTGCCTGCCGCCGTTGCCGCCAAGCATCTGCACCCGGACCGTGAAGTCATCTGCTTTGCCGGCGACGGCTGCTTCCTGATGCACGGCCAGGAGTTCGCAACCGCGGTGCGCTACCGCCTGCCGATCATCACCGTCGTCGTCAACAACGGCATCTACGGCACGATCCGCATGCACCAGGAGCGCGACTACCCCGGCCGCGTCAGCGCCACGGACCTGACCAACCCAGACTTTGCAGCACTCGCCCGCGCCTATGGCGGCCACGGCGAGACGGTGGAAAAGACGGAAGAGTTTGCCGATGCGTTCCTGCGCGCCCGCGCCAGCAGCAAGCCGGCGATCATCGAAATCAAGCTCGATCCGGAAGCGATCACCCCGACGCGCACGCTGAGCGAGATCAGGAAGGGTTGATGTCTATCGTTGTCCCGAAAGCGCGCCGCGACTTCGGGACAACGATACGTATAAAAACAAGGAGATGGATCGTTTCCGTGAATCCGTTTGAGAGCGAAAACGATCTCAACGACATCACTCGAAAGCGTCGATGGTATCGGGTGATCGAACAGCGATCGGCGTGACTGTTGAGACATGCGGCCCCGCAGCGCGCTCTACTCCTCCAGCCACTCCGTCGCAAACGCCCCGGTCGCATGCAGGTCGGTCGTCTCGAGGCGCCCCGGCCCAAGATTTTCGAACTTGTGCGGCACGTTAGCCGGCGCCACGACGATCTGCCCGGCTTCAGCCTCGATCTTTCGATCGCCGACGGTAAACAACGCCCTGCCAGTCCGGATGATGAAGGTCTCGGGATAGGGATGGCGATGCAGCTTCGGCCCGCCGCCGATCCTGTCGGTAGTAAAGAACATCACCGAGACGTCGGTGCCATAGGCGCCACCCTGAAATTCGCCCTGCCAGACATCGGGCTTTTCAGCCCATTGCTCGCGTTCGATCAGATGTAGGCCCGTCATCCAGCATCCTCCGCCATTCGATTGTTCGAATCACGGGCGAGCCGGCATGTCGGTATGCCTGGCACCCTTGGGCGCAAGGCATTTCTGGGCGCAGTGACGCCCGTGCACTGCTGCGCTGAACCGGCTCAGCCGCGAATATGCTGTGTCTGCTGAAACACCGCCGTCGAGCGGGCGCCCGAGCGGCAATAGCCGAGCATCGGGCGCTGGAATTCGTCGAGCGCGTCGACCATCTTCTTGACCGCATCCGCGGTCACGCCCATCGGGCCGACGGGAATGTGCATGGTCTCGATGCCCAGTTCCTGCGCGCGCGCTGCGATGGAATCGAACGTCGGCTGGTCCGGCGCCTCGAAATCGGGGCGGTGGCAGACGATGGACTTGAAGCCAAGCGCCTTGATCTGGTCGAGGTCCTCGACCGTGATCTGGCCGGAAACCGAGTATTCATCGTTGATCGGGCGAATGTCCATGGCAGCTTTACCCTTGCAAAAAACCTGAGGCGATTGATGTAGGCGCGGTACCCGTCGTCGTCAATTCCAAACGCTTGAGTCAGGAGACGGCGAAGGCAATCGCATAGGTCTGTGTTTGCCCGGGCTCGAGCAGTTGCAGCTCGCCGGCAGCACCGAGCTCCGGCCGTTTGGCCAACCGATGCGACGCAGGCTCGATGCTGATGACGTCGGCGTTGCCGCGCTGACAGCGCCACATCTGGAGATAAGGCAGTGTGTCGGCGCGAAAGCGCACCGTCAGCCGCTTGCCGCCGGTAAGCGGCGAAAGCGCCACGTCTGACCACCCATCCGCCCCGACTTCGCCCGGAATGCAGAAATGCGCGCTCTCACCCTCGCCGAACCGCCAACCGCGCTCCCCCGCGGCAAAGGACGGGCTGATGATGCGCGTATCGTCGCTAACCAACCTGCCGGCAATGTTGAGGTGGTACATCATCATCGGTGGAAAGGCGTCAGCGCCGGTGTTGGTCAGCCGGTCTTCCAGCATCACCTCGTCCCGGTCGGCGTCCACGTGCCAGCGCCGCTCCAAAAGCGCGTGGCCGCCATCGGCAAGGTTGACCTCGACCGTGGCGATGCAAAGCGTGGCGTCGGCAGACATGTGCGTATGCTTGACCGGCGTGCCGGCAAGCGAGCCGTGAAGGGGATAGCGCGCGCCCTCCTCGCCGGCTGCAATCGGCTCTGGATGGCGGATGTGCTCCGGACCGCAGGTGAAGAGAAAGCCGGCAAGCGCCCGGTCGATACGCGGATCGCCGTCGGAGGGAATCGCCGCCCCCGGAGAAAGGTCGCCGCCATCGACGACGAAGGCAGCGATGTCGAGTGCCGACAACCGATCGAACAGGATGTGGTTCTCCTGCGCGTCATCAGGTGCATCAAATCTCGTTCGCATGCACCGGCCCTCCAGCCCAACCCACGGGAATCACAGCGATCACAAAGACATGATAGCCGATTGGGGCTGTTTCTCATCGGTTGAAAGCTGCTAAGACGCGGCCTAGATAGAATTTAACCGCTTATTCATGATGAATTCATTTTTTTCACATTAACGTCGAAATCGGAATGTACCGCGCCACATCAACCACCATGAGAACAGGTTTTATCGTGACGTCAGCGACCCGCACCGGCCTCTCGCTCCTCGCCGCAGCCGGCTTCCTCGCCGTGGATCTTGCATCCGCCTTTGCTCAGGAAGGCTACGGCCGCAATCGGCCTGGCAATGGCGATGTGATGCTGGTGACGCCGGAAGGCGAGATTCTCGACTACATGCCGGGGGCCGACGAAGTGCGCACAATGCGCGACCGCCGCGGCCGTACCGTGCTGGTCGACAACTGGGGCAATGTGGTCGCGACCGTGGTGCCGTCAGAAGGGTATGGTGCCTATCGCCGCCAGCAAGAAACGGACGTCTACTCCAACAGTCGTAGCCGCGATCGCGGCTATGGCTATTCGGAACCCGGCGACGTCACCGGCTCCATTCCGGATTATCGCGACCCTGACTATCGCGACGTTGTCCCGCCCTCCGTCGAGCGCAACGATCTGCCCAACAGCCTGCCCGGCCTGATCGACGGCGACGAACAGGCGGCGATCGACCCGCAATACGACCAGCCGCTCCGGCAGACCATGCCGCCGGCCATCTCTGTCAAATCCAAGTCGCGCGCCGAGATCACCGCGTTGCAGGTGTTCCTCGACCGCGAAGGCTTCTCGCCCGGCGTTATCGACGGCAAGATGGGCTCGAACGTCACCAAGGCGATCGAGGCCTGGCAGCAGGCAACCGGCGAAACGCTCGATCCCAACAACACCGAGGACATCCTCGAGCGGCTACGCATGAGCGGCGGCCTGCCGATCACCAGCTACACCATCACGGCCGCAGACGCCTCCGGCCCCTACGTCGCCTCGATCCCTGACGACTACGCCCACAAGGCGATGCTGCCGCACATGTCCTTCACCTCGACGACGGAAATGCTCGGCGAGAAGTTCCACATGGACGAGACCTATCTGCGCGAACTCAACCCGGGCGTCGACTTCACCATTCCCGGCACGATCATCAAGGTCATCAACCCCGGTGAAAACCGCAAGGAAAAGGTCGCGCGCATCGTCGCCGACAAGGCCCGCAAGCAGGTGCTGGCCTATGACGCCGCCGACAAGCTCGTCGCCGCCTATCCGGCAACGATCGGCTCCTCCGACACGCCTTCGCCCTCGGGCACCGTCAATGTCGAGCGCATCGCGCTCAATCCCGGTTACACCTATAACCCGAAGATCAACTTCAAGCAGGGCAACAACGACAAGATCCTGACGTTGCAGCCAGGCCCGAACGGCCCGGTCGGCACGGTCTGGATCGCACTCTCGAAGCCGACCTACGGCATTCATGGCACACCGGAGCCGTCGAAGATCGGCAAGACCCAGAGCCACGGCTGCGTTCGCCTGACCAATTGGGACGCGACCGAACTCGCCAAGATGGTGAGCGTCGGCGTCACGGTCGAGTTCGTCGACTGAGACGTCAGTCTGGGCGCCTAAGCGTAAGCGCGCGCCTTCTAATCGACGACGTCAAAATACCTGGAGAAAGAGGCTTCCCCTGGTCCCTCATTCTGGCCTTGGGCCGGAATCCAGCGACCTGACATCCGTCAGGTCGAAACACTTTTCATCCCAAAGACTGGAATGGTCCGCAGTTCCTGCGGACCTGCAAGAGATTCCTGTGACAGGCACAGGAATGACGCTCATGGCCGTCGCCGAGCATACAAGGCGATTTGCCGGCGACAAGAAGAGCTGCATCCAAAGGCTCGATACATAGGGGATGGTTGCTCGTCCCAACCATTGCGGCAGGGATCATCGCGAAGCCACAGAATTCCTCCCGAGTCCGTTGAAATCGCAGCTTTTTGCTTGCGCCTTCACCCAATTGGGGGAGTGACACCGACATGCCCGCGTTGAAAATGGCCCTGTCTGCTCAAGGACGTCTTGGTCAGGCTATTTTCATCGGAACCCATAGGGCCGGTGCGGCGGACCACCGTCCCGGCAAAGACATTTACACCCGACTACTCCACCGACACGACCCAGACCGCGGCCGCCCACGAACCGGCTGCGGTCACTTTTTTTGCAGGGGCCACCCGGCACCATGCTCCAAGGCGCCCGGTCGTCACGGCCTGATGAAACCCATCACAACCTCATGAAACCCATCATGACCTCATGAAACATTGTCATGAGAAATTTGAAGGCGATGGCCCTATCACTTAGCCACCTCTAAACTTCAGACCCTTACCGAAGGAATGTCCGTCATGGCGACCGAGCGCACCCTGCCCAACCTCTGGCATGCGACGGCGCCGGCAGCGCCGGAGACCCGGCCGCTCGGCCGCGACATCACGACCGATGTCGCCATCATCGGCGGCGGCTTCACCGGTCTTTCCGCAGCGCTGCACCTCGCCGAAAAAGGCGTGAAGGCGACAGTCATCGAGGCAAAGATGATCGGCTTCGGTGGTTCCGGCCGCAATGTCGGCCTCGTTAATGCCGGCATGTGGGTGAAGCCCGACGACCTGATCGCGACGCTCGGACCCGAAGCCGGCAATCGCCTGCTCGGCGAACTCGGCGACGGCCCGGCAATGGTCTATGCCCTTGTCGAAAAGCACGGCATGTCCTGCGAAGCCGTTCGCAACGGCACCCTGCACATGGCCGTCGGTGCCGAGGGTCTGAAGGATATCAGCGACCGCGAAGCCCAGTGGAAGAAGCGCGGCGCGCCGGTCGAGGTTCTCTCGGCCGAGCGGGCAGCAACGCTTTCCGGTGCGAAAGGCTTTTCCGGCGCGCTGCTCGATCGCCGCGCCGGCACGATCCAGCCGCTTGCCTATGCGCGCGGCCTTGCCCGCGCTGCGCTTGCCGCCGGTGCCGAGATCTATACCGACACGCCGCTCACAGGCGCCGAGCGCCAGGGCGAGACCTGGGTGCTGAAGGCGGGTGCGAATACCGTCAAAGCCAAGCAGGTGATCCTCGCCACCAATGCCTATGGCGGCATGTTCGCCGAGGCACCCTGGCAGCAGCACACGCATGAACTGACGATCCTGCCCTATTTCCAGTTCGCCACCAATCCGCTGCCGGAGAAGGTCGCAAACCGCATCCTGCCGGAGCGTCAGGGCACCTGGGATACCGGCCTCGTCATGACCTCTTTCCGCATGGACCAGCAGAACCGCCTGATCTTCGGTTCGATCGGACGTCTCGATGCGATGGCCGAAGGCACGCACCGTGCCTTTGCCGCCCGTTCCGTGCGCAAGCTCTTCCCTTACATCGGCGATTTCCGCTTCGAATACTGGTGGGACGGCCGCATCGGCATGACCACCAACAACCTGCCGGCCATGCACACGTTGGCGCCGAACGTATTTTCCGTCAGCGGCTACAACGGCCGCGGCATCGCGCCGGGCACCGTCTTCGGCAAGGCACTCGCCAACCACGTCACGGGTGAGACCTCGGCGATCCCGCTTGCCGAGACCCCCATCACCCCCGACACCTGGCGCACCGTCAAGTCCGCCTTCTACCATGCCGGCGCGCAGGCGAAGCATCTGGTCGATCGGCGGTTCTGAGCGGTTTCGTTCCGTACGGCGCGATCTGTGTCATCGCAAGCACCATCTCAAAGACAGGTTCCATGCCGCCGCGGCTGTGCCGCAGGGAGGCACCCACTCTCCTTGTCATCCTCGGGCTTGACCCGAGGATCCATGCCGCGCCACGCGCAGAATGATGTGTCGTCGAAGAACCGAAGAGCTTGAACCTCGGGTCAAGCCCGAGGATGACGCGTTGGGAGGTCGGTGCCACGAGACCCGTGCCCATCGGCAAACTCTAACGTTGCGATTCCACTCGGTGAACCCTCTCGGCGGTGACGAGCGGAGCGGGCGGCGTCGAGCGCAACGAACGTCGACATCGAGAGGCACATTGCGCACGGTCGGCAATCCCGGGGCACCCGTGAGGCTTCGCAACAACAGACAGCGCCCCGGATCGTAATGATTCGAGGCGCTGTCGGTCAGACTGAAATATGCGGCGTCAGGCCGCGCGCCGATAGCCGGACGGGCTGCCGACATGAACCTGGGTGGACGTCTTGAACGCCTTCAGCTTTAGCGCGATCTGTTCGGATTCCACCGTCAGCGCCTGGCTTGCGGCATTGGCCTCTTCGACCATGGCAGCGTTCTGCTGGGTGATCTGGTCCATCTGGCCGATGGCCGTGTTGACCGCCTGCAGGCCGGTTGCCTGTTCTGCCGTGCTGGCGCGGATGTTGCCGAAGACCGAACTGACCTCGACCACCTGCGAGACGATCTGCTGCAGCGACTGGGCAACCTGGTTGACCGAGTTGACGCCGTCATCCACCTGGCCGCGCGACTTGGCAATCAGCCCCTGGATGTCCTTGGCCGCATCGGCGCAGCGCTGGGCGAGCGCCCGCACTTCGGAGGCGACAACGGCAAAGCCCCTGCCCGCTTCGCCGGCGCGTGCTGCCTCGATGCCGGCGTTGAGCGCCAGAAGGTTGGTCTGGAAGGCGATTTCGTCAATCACGTCTACGATGCGGGCAATACTTGCCGACGACGTCTGGATTTCCTGCATCACCTCGATCGCATGCGTGACGACCTCGCCGCTCCGCTCGGCGTTGGCGCGGGCGGCAATCACCGTCGAGTTCGCCTGATCGGCGCCTTCGGCCGTCTGCTTGACCGTCCGTGTCACCTGCTCCACGGCAGCGGCGGTTTCTTCAAGGTTTGCCGCCTGCCGTTCGGTGCGCTTGGCGAGATCGTCGGCGGCTGCCGCAATCTCCTTGGCGCTGAGATGGATCTGGCTGGCGCCGGCCTCGATGCCGCCGATCGCGCGGGCAAGCTCGCTGATCGCGTGGTTGAAGTGTTCGCCGAGTTCTTCGTAGGCAACAGGCAGGTCCGCGGCGATGCGCGCCGTCAGGTCGCCGTCGGAGATCTTCTTCAGCGCAACACCGAAGGTCTCGCTGACGAGCTTGCGTTCGGTTGCCAGCACCTCTTCCTGAACCGCGCGCTGCTTGGTGACGTCGGAAGCGTCCATGTAAACCGAGATCGACAGGTCCATGTCGAGGAACATGCCCTTGACGAGGCTCGACAGCATCGCGCTCATCTCTTCCGCCGAAGTCGCCTGGCGCGAGAACAGGCCGCCCTTCGGCCAATGCGCCTTGACGATCTCGGTGATCAGATGCTCGGCGATCAGCGCGTAGCCGCCGATATACCAGCGCGGCTCAAGCCCAATGCGGGCATGCACCTGGCCGATGGTGCGCACCTTCGCACCGTATTCGTCGTTGAAATTGCCGTCGGCGATATTAGCCCAGTGGCCGACCTGCGCGCCCTTGGCGCGGTTGATATGCGCGTCCGACGAGAAGAAGCGGTTCGTTTCCGGTGTCTTCTTCACCCGGGCGTAGAACTTGTCGAGCGCCGGCGCCATTTCCTTATCCAGGATCGGCTTCAGGGTCTTCAGGCTCGCCTTGGCCGCATCATCAAGCGCCATGAAATTAAGACGACCGGCAATGTCTTCCTTGCCGGCAGCGACGTGTTCCGTTTTCATGCGCGACTTCCCTGCATGCTCTTGCTGGATCATGGAAGCGGGACGGGAGACCGGGCGAACGAGGTCACATCCACAATCCTTACCGCAATCATGGCGGCTACCTGCACCTCGGCAAACCGCCATCAGGTACAATCACTTTCCATCAGTACACGTATAAGCCCATGGTAAAGGAAGCCTTACGGGAAACAGCCAATTCGAGTGGTCGCCACGCGATTCAACCGGAATTGACGAACATCAATTCCGGTTGTGATAGTTTTCAGAACGGGTGGTGCTTGGTCAGGCCGCGCGTCGCGAAGCCCAGGATGGCGCACGCGAAGCCCAGGAGCGCCGCGCCTTGATCGGCGTCAGGGCCTGCACTTCCTTGGCAAGGGCAATCGCATTTTCGCGCGCCTTGTCGAGGTTGCTGACGCGGGTCTCGTCCATCGACTGCAGCGTTCCACCACAGTCGAAGATTTCGCGATAGGCAACGCGTTCGACGATCGGCGTGTCGAGCACCGAGACACCGCGAGAGGCAAGCAGCGTCTTGATGGTCTGCAGCGCCCGCGTCGTCACCAGCGAATTGACGCGGGTGAGCACGACCGAATGGTTGATGCGAACCCGGGCCCTCTCCTCGATCTGGCGGATAAGTTCGAGGATCTGCACGGCACCGCGCGCGTCCATGGCACAGCCCTGAACCGGGATCAGCACCTGGTCGGAAAGGGCCAGCGCCAGCGCGACGATCTGGTCCTTGGCGCCGGCGAGGTCGATGATGATGTAATCGGCCTCTTCCTTCATTTCCCGAATATGACATTCCAGCGATGCCGGGGTGATATGGGAGATGACAGAGAGATTGGCGATCTGGCCGGAGACTTCCGCCCAGCTGGTGATCCAACGCTGCGGATCAGCATCGAGAACCACGACGCGGTGTCCCTGTCTTGCCAGTTCCGTCGACAGGATCAGCGCCGCCGTCGTCTTGCCCGCGCCGCCCTTTGCATTGGCGAAAGTGATGACCGCCATCTTATTCCTCATTCTATCCTGTGTTCCCGCGCCCTGCCCGACCGAGCGTTCGGCCGGCCATTGCCGCTTAATAGAACCTTTCAGAACATGGTTAACGAATTGGAAATTTTCGCTGGCAAAGATTAACACCACCCTGCCCAATCCGCGGGCAGGACACGAAAAAGCCCGGAAACTGGGGGTTTCCGGGCTCGAAGAAAATTAACACTCAGAGGCTTCTGGGCAATGCACCCGTGCTCAGATGCATTCCCTGAACAGTTTCTTGGCCGCATCGAGCGTCAGCTCGACCGGGTTGCCGCCGGCGGTCGGATCGACGATCGCCATTTCCGACATCTCGTCGATACGGTCGGTGCCGACGCCGAGTGCGGAAAGCTTGTCGGGAACGCCGAGTTCCTCGCGCAGCTTCAAGACATAATCGTAGAAGCCGTCGAAGCCGCCTGAGATGCCGAGATAGGCCGCCGCCCGCACGATCTTGTCCTCGATCGCCGAGCGGTTGAAGCGCAGCACCGGCGGCATCACCACGGCGTTCGTCATGCCGTGATGGGTGTTGTAGATCGCGCCGACCGGATGGGAGAGCGAGTGGATGGCGCCGAGCCCCTTCTGGAAGGCCACAGCCCCCATGGCCGCCGCACTCATCATGTTGGCGCGGGCTTCGATATCGGTGCCGTCCTTGTAGGCGCGCGGCAGGTATTCCTTGACCAGCCGCATGCCCTCGAGCGCGATGCCGGCCGACATCGGGTGGTAGAACGGCGAGGAATAGGCTTCCAGGCAATGGGCAAAGGCGTCCATGCCGGTGCCAGCGGTGATCACTCTGGGCATGCCGACCGTCAGTTCCGGATCGCAGATGGTGACGGCGGGCAGGAACTTCGGATGGAAGATCACTTTCTTGACGTGGCTGGCCGAATTGGTGATGACGCTGGCGCGGCCGACTTCCGAGCCGGTGCCCGCCGTCGTCGGCACAGCGACGATCGGCGCGATGCCCTCGACGCTGGCACGCGTCCACCAGTCGCCGACATCCTCGAAGTCCCAGACCGGCCGCGTCTGCCCGGCCATGAAGGCCACGCATTTGCCAAGGTCGAGGCCGGAGCCACCGCCGAAGGCGACGACGCCGTCATGGCCGCCATCCTTGAAGGCCTTGACGCCGGCGGCCAGGTTGACGTCGTTCGGGTTCGGATCGACGTCGGCGAAGATCGCCCGGCCAAGGCCGTTGGCCTCGAGGATATCGAGCGCATTCTGCGTGATCGCCATCGGCGCCAGGCCACGGTCGGTGATCAAAAGCGGCTTCTTCATGCCGGCCGCCTTGCAGTGGTCGGCAAGCTCCTTGATCCGGCCGGCGCCAAACTTGATGGCGGTCGGATAGCTCCAGTTCGCGGTGATCGTCATGCTGTGACTTTCTTCAGATGGTAGGATTTCGGGCGGGTAAGGTTCTGGAAGCCGATGACCGAAAGCGAGCCGCCGCGGCCGGTTTCCTTGACGCCGGTCCAGCAGAGCGCCGGATCGAGATAGTCGGCGCGGTTCATGAACACGGTGCCGGTCTCAAGGTCACGGCCGATGCGCGAGGCGCGGTCCGCATCCTTGGTCCACAGCGACACCGTCAGCCCGTACTGGCAATCGTTCATCAGCTCGATCGCCTGGCTGTCGCTCTTCACCTTCATGATGCCGACGGCAGGCCCGAACGTTTCCTCGCGCATGAAGGCCATGGAGTGGTCGACGTCGACCAGCACCTGCGGCGCGAGATAAGCGCCGCCATCGTCCTGCGGGAACAGTTTCGGATCGACCAACGCCTTGGCGCCCTTGGCCAACGCATCGGCGATCTGCTCGCGAACGGTCGCGGCAAACCGCTTGTGCGCCATCGGGCCAAGCGTCGTTTCCGGATCAAGCGGATTGCCGAGCTTGTAGTTCGATACCCAGGCGACCGACTTCTCGACGAAGGCGTCGTAGAGCGATTCATGCACATAGATGCGCTCGATGCCGCAGCAGCACTGGCCGGAGTTGAAAGTTGCGCCATCCATCAGGGTGTCGACCGCCGCATCGAGATCGGCGTCTTCCATGACATAGCCCGGATCCTTGCCGCCGAGTTCAAGGCCAAGGCCGGTGAAGGTGCCGGCAGCCGCGCGCTCGATCGACCGGCCACCTTCGACCGAACCGGTGAAGTTGATGAAGTCGAAACTTTTCGCCGCAATCAGCGCCGCCGTCGTCTCGTGGTCGAGGAAGACGTTCTGGAACACGTCGGCCGGAACGCCCGCCTCGACGAAGGCGCGCACCATGCGCTCGCCGACGAGGATCGTCTGGCTGGCATGCTTGATGATGACGGTGTTGCCGGCCATCAGCGCCGGCGCGACCGTGTTGATCGCGGTCATGTAAGGATAGTTCCACGGCGCGATGACGAAGACGACGCCATGCGGCTCGCGCTCGATGCGACGGCCGAAGCGGTCGCTGTCTTCGACCAGGATCGGCTGCAGCGCGTCGGCGGCAATCGACGCGACATAGTTCGAGCGCTCGTTGAAGCCCTTGAACTCGCCGCCGTAGCGCACCGGCCGGCCCATCTGCCAGGCCAGTTCCGGCACGACCTCGTCGACCATCTCGTTGAGACGGGCGACACCGGCCAGCACCAGATTGACGCGCTCGTCCAGCGGACGGCGGGCCCAAGCCTTCTGCGCCTGACGGGCACGCGAAACCACCTGCTTGGCCATATCCAGCGGCAGCGCCGGGCGTTCCGCGTAGACCTCGCCATTCACGGGCGAAATGCACTTGATCATGCTCATGATCGTCTTCCTGTTTGTTCCATCGGATTTCTCGTTCGGTGCTGCGGCCGCCCCTCATCCGGCCTGCCGGCCACCTTCTCCCCGCAAGCGGGGCGAAGGAAATATGCCGCGCCGTTGCTCCCACCCAAGCCCGATTCGCAGGGCAGGTCCCCTCTCCCCGCAGGCGGGGAGAGGGTTAGGGTGAGGGGCAAATTCCGCGCCCTCCTTACGCTCTTTCAAAGCCGCGTGCGACCTCCCAATCGGTGACGCGGCGGTCGTACTCTTCCTGTTCCCACTCGGCCGCGCGCACATAGTGGTCGATGACCTCGTCACCGAAGGCTTCACGCAGCATCTTGGAGCCGGTCAGCGCTTCGGTCGCCGCCCGCAAGGTACGCGGAATCTCGCGCACGTCCTTGCCGCCATAGGCATCGCCGACGAAGGGCGCTTCCAGCTCCATCTTGCCTTCGATACCGGAAATGCCGGCGGCGAGCAAAGCCGCGAAAGCGAGATAGGGGTTGAGGTCGGAGCCGCCGACGCGGCACTCGATGCGGATCCCCTTGGTGTCCTCGCCGCACAGGCGGTAACCGGCGGTGCGGTTGTCCTTGCTCCAGACGGCCTTGGTCGGGGCGAAGGTGCCGGCCATGAAGCGCTTGTAGGAATTGATGTAGGGCGCGAGGAAATAGGTGATTTCGCTGGCGTGGCTCAAGAGACCGGCCACATATTGGCGCATCTGCTCCGACATGCCGTATTTGCCGTCCTTGTCGAAGAATTTCGGCGTCTTGCCGTCGGCGCTCCACAGCGATTGGTGGATATGCGAGGAAGAGCCGGCAGCCTGATAATTCCACTTGGCAAGGAAGGTGATCGCCTTGCCCCGCGACCAGGCGATTTCCTTGCAGCCGTTCTTGATGATGGCGTGCCGGTCGGCCATCGTTAGCGCGTCGGCGTAACGCACGTTGATTTCTTCCTGGCCGGCGGACGCCTCGCCCTTGGAATTCTCGACCGGAATGTCGGCGCCTTGCAGGCCGTTGCGGATCGCCCGCATCACATCTTCTTCCTTGGTGGTCTGGAAGATGTGGTAGTCCTCGTTGTAGCCGCTGACGAGTTGCAGGTCGCGGTAGCCGGACTGGCGCGCGTCGTCATAGGTCTGATCGAAGAGGAAGAATTCGAGTTCGCTCGCCATGAAGGCCTTGAGGCCCATGGCCTCCAGCCGCGCGATCTGCCTCTTCAGGATGGCGCGCGGCGAATGCGGCACTTCCGCGTGGGTGTGATGGTCCAACATGTCGCACAGCACAAGGGCCGTGCCTTCGAGCCACGGAATGCGCCGGAGCGTCGAAAGATCAGGCTTCATCGTATAGTCGCCGTAACCTTTATCCCAGCTCGTCGCCTTGTAGCCCGAGACGGTTTCCATCTCCATGTCGGTTGCCAGCAGGTAGTTGCAGCTATGCGTTTCCTGCCAGGCGCTGTCGACGAAATATTGCGCGTGGAAGCGCTTGCCCATCAGCCGGCCCTGCATGTCGACCTGGCAGGCGAGAACCGTATCGATGCGGCCGGCGGCGACATCCTCTTTCAATTGCTCAAACGAATAGCTCATCAAATTCATCCCATGTTTCGGCAAGCAGCCGTTCCCGTGGCCGCAAAAAGAAAGGCGGAAGCTGCAGATGCGCTCCCGCCCATTTTATTATTGCTTAGACTTGGCCGACTGCCTTTTCGGCTGCGGCGATTTCCGCCTGGCGGCGGGCCACTTCGTCGCCGATCGGCGGGCCGCGGAAGCGGCGGTTTTCCAGACCGAACCAGATGATCGCGGTCAGCACCAGGAAGCCGACGGTGATGTAGAGCGCCCAGTCGTTCGGCGGCTGGATGCCGAGAACGAAGATCAGCGCCATGGCGATAATCGAGAGCACGGCAAAGATCTTGAACATACCCTCGCCCAGGTTCCACGGGCCCATCTTGTCCCACTTCGACGTGCCCCAGGCGAAGAGGCCGAGCGTGATCGGGATCGCGAAGGAGAAGAACAGGAAGATGACCGTGCACGACACGACGATCGTGTAAACGGGCGTCTCGCCGATCGCGACCAGCGACGAACCCCAGACGAAGAGCACGGCGAGGATCGAACCGGTCCAGATTGCTGCCACCGGCGTGCGGTAGGTCGGGCTTACCTTGGCAAGCGCCTTGGAGGCCGGCAGACCGCCGTCACGCGAGAAGGCGAAGATCATGCGCGAGACCGAGGTCACGGTTGCCAGGCCGCACAGCCACTGGCTGACGAGGATGGCGAGGTAGAGCACGTCCTTCATCACAGGGTGGACCTGTGCGTCCATCGCCCAGAAGAACACGTTCCAGCCCTGCTTGGCGGCTTCGTCCATGTTCGGGATCATCAGTACGAACGAGCACAGCATAATGTAGCCGAACAGCGCCGACCACAGCACCGACGAAACCATGCCGCGCGGCACGGATTCTGCCGCTTTCACGGTTTCTTCCGAGGTGTGCGCCGATGCGTCGTAGCCGGTGATCGTATAGATCGGCAGCAGCAGGCCGAGCAGGAAGACCCAGGTGCCCGAGGTCGCGGGCCACACGTTGCCACCCGTCTCCCCGGAATAGTTGGAGAAGGTGAAGAGGCGGGCGATGTCGTAGCTGTCGGCCACGGCAAGGCACACGCCCGCAAGCAGGATCGACGTCGCAAAGATCAGGTAGCCCGAGAAGTCGGTGAGCTTGGCCGTCAAGCCGATGCCCATGTGGTTTACCAGCGCTTGGGCGCCGGTGATGACAGCCAGGAAGATGATCCGCGTGAGCGTCGTATCCGCAAGGCCGAAATACGGCGTGCCGAACGAGCCCATGAAGAAGTAGTAGGTGCCGACATTGATGGCGCCGAGCACAGTAACGAGACCGAGCAGGTTGAACCAGGCGGTCAGCCAGCCGGTGAATCGGTTGCCGAGGATCGAACCCCAGTGATAGAGCCCGCCGGCGGTCGGATAGGCCGAGCTGATCTGTGCCATGGCAACGGCAAAGACGAGCGAGATGAAGCAGCCGAGCGGCCAGCCGATGCCGATTGCGGCCCCACCCGCACCCGACGTTGCCTGGGCCAGCGAATTGATGCCGCCGGAGAGAATGCAGATGATCGAGAACGAGACCGCGAAGTTCGAGAACCGGCTCATGCGCCGCTCGAGCTCCTGGGCATAGCCCATCGAATGCAGGACCTGCATGTCCTGCTTTTTGTCGAGATCACTGTAGTCTGACATTGTTCTTCCCCTGATTTCTTCAGACCCGGCCGCCCCATTGCGGCAGGATCCCATCACTACCCGCCCCGGCAAGCCGGAACGGGACCGCGGCAAAGCCGCTCCCCAGGGTCTTTTATTGTGCTGAAAGTGCTGCCACGCCTTGGCTGAGCAGCCCTTCCAGATAATCGGCCATGACCCTCTGGCCGATCTCGTTTCGAATGAGATCGTTACGGATCTCGATCATCACATTCGGCAATCCGTTGTGGACGCCGTATTCGATCAGGCTATGCGTGACACCATCGGCCGGCCCGTAAGGCTCGTTGCGGCGGATGTCATAGGCAACCTTGCCCTTGGTTGCGAAGGTCAGCATCTGGTCGGCGAGCCGGCTGTCGGCGTCATGCAATATGCCGACCTCGACGGAACGCGGCTTGCCGAAATAGACGGGTGTGAACGAGTGCATGGTGACGACCACGGGCGGCTTGCCCTTGGCCTTGCGCTCGGTGACGAACCGGCTGACGGCATCGTGAAACGGCAGGTAGATCTCGTCGACACGCGCCTGCCGCTCGTCCTCCGCCAAATCGCGGTTACCGGGAACCTCGAAGACTTCGCTGACGGCAGGCATGGCGCCGTCGGCCTCCGGTGGACGGTTGCAATCATAGGCGAGGCGCGAGAAGCGCTGGTAGATCAGCGCCGCATCGAGCTTGCGCGACAGGAGCTCGGCAACGGCGAGCGCCCCCGGATCCCAGGCAATGTGGCTTTCGAGCGCCTGCTGCGAGAGGCCGAGCGAACCCAGCCGCTCGGGCACCCGGCGCGACGCGTGCTCGCAAACGAGAACGATTTCGCCTCTGCCGGCCGCATTCTCGATTGCAACCGGATCGCCGTCTGTATCGGTCAAAAGTCGCGTCAACACCGGCATCCCCTCTTGCCCCGTTAGACGTTCATTAATGAAAAGATTTGTTCAGAGATTAGCCAGTGTCAATCGAAATCTGAAACGATCTCTTCAAAATTGCGATTGACTCCAATTGTGACAGCGATGTTTAATCTGTCACAAACTGGCATTAGACCAGTTCAGGGGAACCGATTTGAACAGCAAGGCGACATCCACGACGGTGTTGGATGTGATCAATGCCCACTTCACCGCGCTGACCCGCGCGGAAAAGCAGTTGGCGGAGACACTTCTCGACAATTATCCGGTCTCGGGACTCGGCTCGATCACCACGGTCGCCGAGAACGCCGGCGTGTCGACGCCAACAGTCGCCCGCATGGTGCAAAAGCTTGGTTTCAAAGGCTTTCCCGACTTTCAGTCGCGGCTGCACCAGGAGCTGGAAGCGACGATTTCCAACCCGATCACCAAGCATGACCGCTGGGCCGCGAGCGCGCCGGGCACCCACACGCTCAACCGCTTTGCCGATGCCGCCATGAACAACATGCGCGAGACGCTCTCGCAGATCGAGCCGCAGGAATTCGACGATGCGGTGGCGCTTGTCGCCGATCGCAAACGCAGCGTCTATCTGCTGGGCGGCCGTATCACCCGCGCCGTTGCTGATTATCTCTTCACCCACCTGCAGGTCATCCGCCCTGGTGTCACCGAAATTGCCTCCAATGCCAGCGCCTGGCCGCACTACGTGCTCGACATGCGCCATGGCGACGTACTGATTCTCTTCGACATCCGCCGCTACGAGCAGGAGATGGAGACACTCGCGAAATCCGCCCTCGACCGGGGCGTCGAGATCGTGCTCTTCACCGATCGCTGGAGTTCGCCGGTCGCCAAATCCGCCTCCAAGGTCTTCCGCTCCCAGATCGAGGTGCCATCCGCCTGGGACAGTTCGGTAGTGATCCTTTTCCTCGTCGAAGCCCTGATCGAAGCCGTTCAGAGCTCCAACTGGGACGCGACCCGCGACCGGATGAAGACGCTCGAGGGGCTGTTCGATTCGACCCGCATCTTTCGCAAACCGGTTTAGGAGGGACAGCCGGAACGTTCACGAAGTTTTATGCACCTGTGTTTCAGTGAAAGCGCCGTGTCGGAAAAAGATTTGTTCTTCCAACGACATGCGCGGCGCCAACAGACAGATCGCTGTCACATAAGTTTCATAGCATCTCTTTAACAGCATCGCCGAAATTGACTGAAAACCCATAAGGAGAACGCCAGTGATTTCAACGACTCAACGCCTGCTCTCGCTTTCAACCGCCATTCTCTTGGCAACGACGGCTATTGCCGCTGCCGAGCCGAGCGCCGAGCTCATCGAAGCCGCCAAGAAGGAAGGCATGCTGACCACCGTCGCCCTGCCCCACGACTGGTGCGGTTATGGCGACGTCATCGCCGCCTTCAAGGCCAAGTATCCGGAAATCCAGGTCAACGAATTGAACCCCGACGCCGGCTCTGCGGACGAAGTCGAGGCGGTCAAGGCCAACAAGGACAACAAGGGCCCGCAGGCGCCTGACGTTGTCGACGTCGGCCTTGCCTTCGGTCCGCAGATGAAGGCCGAAGGCCTGCTGCAGCCCTACAAGGTATCGACCTGGGACGAAATCCCTGACAGCGTCAAGGATGCCGAAGGCTACTGGTACGGCGACTACTACGGCGTGATGTCCTTCCTGGTAAACAAGGACCTCGTCGCCAACGCGCCGAAGGACTGGGCCGACCTCTTGAAGCCGGAATATGCTGGCCAGGTAGCGCTTGCCGGCGACCCGCGCGCCTCCAACCAGGCGATCCTCGGCGTTCTCGCCGCTGGCCTCGCCAAGGGCGCAAAGTCCGGCAAGGAAGCCGGTGAAGCCGGTCTCGCCTACTTCGCCGAGCTGAACAAGGCCGGCAACTTCGTTCCGGTTATCGGCAAGTCCGGCACGCTCGCCCAGGGCTCGACCCCGATCGTCGTTGCTTGGGACTACAACGCCCTCGGCTGGGCGAAGACGCTCAACGGCAACCCGCCGACCGAAGTCGTCGTTCCTGCCAGCGGCGTTCTCGCCGGCGTCTACGTTCAGGGCATCTCGGCCTATGCGCCGCACCCGAACGCTGCCAAGCTGTGGATGGAGCACCTCTATTCCGACGAAGGTCAGCTCGGCTGGCTGAAGGGCTTCTGCCACCCGACGCGCTTCAACGCCATGGTCAAGGCCGGCAAGGTTCCGCAGGAACTGATCGACGCCCTGCCGCCGGCAGCAGCCTACGAAAAGGCCTACTTCCCGACGCTCGAAGAAGTCGATGCCAACAAGGCAGCGGTTACCGGCGCCTGGGATTCCGTGGTCGGCGCCAACGTTCAGTAAGCGTTTCCACAATCATGCTGCCCCGGCCGGTTTTCCGACCGGGGCAGATGCTATAACCATAAGAAATTCAATGAACGACCGCGTCCGTAACGCGGCTTCTCGGGGCGAACGGAATGTCATCTGCTCACACCGGCGCCAGGCCACCTGCGCGCCGTCTTCCGCTTCACTGGCTCGGCGTCCTGCCCTTTGCAGCGTTCGTGTTCCTTTTTCTGATTCTGCCGACGATGAAGATCGTGGTTGGCGCCTTCCAGACGCCTGAGGGCAGCTTTACGTTCGACAACGTCATTGGCCTGTTCACACCCTCGATATTGTCGGCCTACTGGATCTCCATCAAGATCAGCATCGCCTCGGCGCTTCTCGGCTGCCTGATCGGCTTTGCGATCGCGTCCGCGGTCGTCTTCGGCGGATTGCCGAAATGGATCCGCGGGCCGCTTCTGACCTTTTCCGGTGTCGCCTCGAACTTCGCCGGCGTGCCGCTCGCCTTTGCCTTTCTGGCGACGCTCGGCCCCGTCGGCATCCTCACCGTCTTCCTGCGCTCGAATTTCGGTCTCGACCTCAGGCTGCTCGGTTTCAACCTCCTGTCCTTCTGGGGGCTCACCGTCACCTATCTGTTCTTCCAGATCCCGCTGATGATCCTCATCATCACCCCGGCTCTCGACGGGTTGAAGCGCGAGTGGCGCGAGGCCGCCGAAATTCTCGGTGCGACGGGCTTGCAATACTGGCGCATGGTCGCCTTCCCGATCCTGCTGCCCTCGCTTCTCGGCACCCTCGCGCTCCTCTTCGCCAACGCCTTCGGAGCCGTCGCGACCGCGATCGCGCTCACCGGCTCGTCGCTGTCGATCGTGCCCATCCTGCTCTTCGCCCAGATCCGCGGCGACGTTCTCGGCAACCCGCACCTCGGCTACGCGCTCGCCTTCGGCATGATCGTCGTCACGGGCATCGCCAACGCGATCTACATCTGGCTTCGCGCCCGCAGCGAGAGGTGGCTGAAATGAAGAAGATATGGGCCTGGGGGGCCCTGATTTTCGGCCTCCTCTATTTCACCCTGCCGCTCATCGGCATGACGAACTTCTCGCTGAAGATGCGCCGCGGCGAGTATTCCTTCGACGCCTATGCGAAGGTCTTCAGCGACCCGCGCTTCCAGGAGACCTTCACCTACTCCATCATGCAGGCGCTGTTCACCATCGCCTTCGGCGTGCTGCTTGTGGTGCCGACGGCCTACTGGGTTCGCCTGAAGCTGCCCGGCTTGCGGCCCTACATCGAGTTCATCACGCTGCTGCCGCTCGTCATTCCGGCAATCGTCATCGTCTTCGGCTATATCCGTCTCTACAACACCTCGAGTTGGCTGCCGCTGACCGGATCGATCGCCGGCACCAACGTGCTTCTGATGTTCGGTTATGCCATCCTCGCCCTTCCCTACATGTACCGGGCGGTGGACACGGGGCTTCGGACGATAGACATCGCCACTTTGACCGAGGCCGCCCAAAGCCTCGGCGCGGGATGGGCGACCATCCTCGGACGGATTATCCTGCCCAATGTTCTGGTCGCCGTGCTCTCGGGCGCCTTCCTGACGTTTGCCATCGTCATCGGCGAATTCACCATGGCAGCGCTTTTGAACAGGCCGGCCTTCGGTCCGTATATGCAGCTTCTGGGCGCCAACCGCGCCTATGAGCCAGCCGCCCTCGCCGTCATCGCGTTCGGCATCACCTGGGGCTGCCTCGGCCTCATCCAGCTCGTCTCGCGCTTCCAAAAAAGCGCGCCTCCCAAGGCCTGAGGATCGGTTCCCATGAGTTTCCTGACACTGACCAACATCCAGAAATCCTTCGGCCCCGTGCAGGTCGTGCATGGCTTCGACATGGCGATCGAAAAGGGCGAATTCGTCTCTTTCCTTGGGCCCTCGGGCTGCGGCAAGACGACCGTCCTGCGCATGATCGCCGGCTTCGAGACGCCCTCCAGCGGATCGATCGTCATCGACGGCAAGGACCAGGGCACGCTGAAGCCGAATCAGCGCAACATCGGCATGGTGTTCCAGGCCTATGCGTTGTTCCCGAACATGAACGTACACGACAACGTCGCCTTCGGCCTGAAGGTCGCCGGGTCGCCAAAGTCGGAGACCGACACCCGCGTCAAGCAGATGCTGAGCCTGATCAAGCTCGAGCACCTGGCGGATCGTTTCCCCTACCAGCTCTCCGGCGGCCAGCAGCAGCGCGTGGCACTCGCCCGCGCGCTCGCCGTCAAGCCGCAGGTGCTTCTGCTCGACGAGCCGCTATCGGCGCTCGACGCCAAGATCCGCGTGTCGCTGCGCGAGGAAATCCGCCAGATTCAGCAGCAGCTCGGCATCACCACCGTCTTCGTCACCCATGACCAGGAAGAGGCGCTGTCGATCTCGGATCGCATCGTCGTGATGAATGGCGGCCGCGCCGACCAGATCGGCACGCCGTTCGAGATCTACAACACGCCTGCGACACGCTTCGTCGCCTCCTTCGTCGGCACGCTCAACATCATCGAGGCCAAGGTCGCAGACCCCGCCACGGGCGCCGTCGCCATTGGCAACCAGCAGGTTTCGCTGAAGGAGCAGATTGCCGGCATGAAGGGCGGCGACCCGATTTCGCTGGCGCTACGCCCGGAGGCAGGCTCGATCGCCGACAGCGCCAAGGGCGACACCGCGCTGACCGGAGAGGTGGTTTCAACCAGCTTCCTCGGCTCGGTTATCCGCACCAAGCTGCGCATCGGTAGCGACGTCATCTCTTTCGACATGTTCAACGACCCCGGCCTGACGCCGCCCACGTTCGGCGACAACGTCACGCTGCGCTTTGCCGCAAAGGATCTGCTGGTCATCCGAGAGTAACGCCGCGCCTCAGAAGGCCGAGCCCTGCCGGAATCATTTCGCCCGGCAGCGGCCGACCTTGGAAAAATCTGTCGTAATTTCCAGGATTTTCGTCGCGCCACGCGTTTGACCACGCGTGGCCGATCTATATAGTCGGCCCTGTTCTCAGGGCGGGGTGAAACTCCCCACCGGCGGTAGCGATCGCTACAGCGCCGCGCGTCTTACAGACGCGCAAAGGTCGCTGTAGAACTTTAACGTGCTGCATGTTTTGTCCTTAAATCGGTAAGATTTAAGGACACATGCAGGGATCGAAGCCCGCGAGCGCCTTGGAGCTTAAGCTCCAGGGGTCAGCAGATCCGGTCAGATTCCGGAGCCGACGGTTAAAGTCCGGATGGAAGAGAGCAAGCAGGAACGTGGCCCCCAACTCGGGGTTTCGCGCGCATGCATGTTCGCCCGACGGGAAAATTGGAAACGCCAAACCCTGGAAGGCTTGAGACCATGACTATTCTTTCTCACCCCACCGCAAAGATCGCGATCGTTCGTGCCCGCTGGCATGCCGACATCGTCGACCGCTGCGTCGACGCCTTCGTCGCGCAATGGGCGAAGCTCGGCGGCTCGGCAGCAGACGTCGAGATCTTCGACGTGCCGGGCGCACTCGAAATCCCGCTGCACGCACAGAAGCTTGCCAAGACCGGCCGTTATGCGGCGATCCTCGGCACCGCCTTCGTCGTCGACGGCGGCATCTACCGGCATGACTTCGTCGCCGGCACGGTGCTCGACGGCATGATGCGCGTTCAGCTCGACACCGACGTGCCGGTGCTTTCCGCCGTGCTGACCCCGCACAATTTCCAGGAAAGCGCGCCGCTGATCGCCTTCTTCCGCGAACACTTCGTCGCCAAGGGCGAAGAAGCCGCCAACGCCTGCGCCCAGATCCTCGACGCCCGCGCCAAGCTGGCGCTGGTCAACGCCTGATCTGACGACGGTTACACACCGTAGCCGGCTGCCCCTCATCCGGCCTACCGGCCACCTTCTCCCCGCTTGGCGGGGAGAAGGACACGTGTGGGACGCTCAGCGCCCAAACGCCCCCACTTGCAGCAGAAGACACCACCGTCACACAGCAATCGGCGGCCAGTAATTGGTCACGTCCCCTCTCCCCGCCTGCGGGGAGAGGGTTAGGGTGAGGGGCAGCCCCAAGCACAACAGCTGAAGGCCAAACCCGCGCGAAAGAAGCGCCCTCGCCCTTCTTGAATCAACCTCTGAACCGCCTGAATCAGACCGTCAGAACCGGCCGCCAAACCGCTGTTTCGACTCGGCAATTCCCGGCACTCAATGCGCCGGCTCTGCCTCATCCAGGCACCGCTGCAGCGCCGCCATCCGGTGGCGATGGCCGGCCGCCTCAAAACCGACGACGGTGACGAACGGTGCAAACATCACGACAACAAGGCAGATCGCCATGTCGACGCCCGCCATCGCCGCCGCGATCGACGCTGCCAGCACAAGCACCGTTCCGGCAAGCAGCCAGGCATGCAGCGCCTCGCTCTGCCGCAGCAGATAGGCGTACATGCCGTAGACCAGGCCGATATAGGCGCCGACCGGAACCACCACTGTCAGCACCGTTGCCAGCGAGCTGATATGTACCTTGTGCTCGATATAGTAGGCGGCGACATGCAGTCCGGCACCAGTCGCGACGATGGCAGCGAAGATGAACATGTGGCCATAGCCCCAGACGAAGGAGCGCCTGCGGTGCGCATGCAGCACCTCGCCACTCGGCAGCAGAAAATAGATCCACCACATGCCGAAGGTGAGCCCGGTGCCGGCCAGGCAGACGAGTGCCACGTCGAGGGTCCACCCCTCCCCGTCGACGACGGCACTGATCGAGGCGACCGTGCCGACCACACCTTCGCCAAGCGCGATGATCGCCAGAAGCCCGTAGCGTTCGGCGATGTGATGCGCATGCCAGGGCGTGCCGCCATGCCGCGTCTCGGCGATATAGGGCCCGAGCATTTCGATCGCCGTCAGCACTGCGACCATGGCAATCGACACGGCGAGCGAGAAGTCGAAGAAGATCAGCACGATCCAGCCGAGCTGGGCGATGCCGATGGCGATCACATAGGTCATGCAGGCGTCACGCCGCACCGGATCCTGGCGGGTGGCGCGCAGCCACTGGAAAATCATCGCCACGCGCATGACGACATAGCCGAGCACCATCACGCCATTGTCGAGATGCCCCCCGACGTCGATCGAGTGGAACATGGCGGGAAGGCCGATCGCCAGAATCAGCACGCCGACCATCTGCACCATGGTCACGCAGCGGAACACCCAGTCGTCGGTGTCGTAGGCGGACGCAAACCAGGTGAAATTGATCCAGGCCCAGCAGATGGCAAAGATCGCCAGGGTGAAGCCGATCAGCCCCGCCTTGAAATGTCCTTCTGCCATCAGATGCGCAAGCTGCGATGCCGCAAGGCTGAAGGCAATGACGAACGTCAGGTCGAACAACAGCTCGAGCGTCGTCGCGGTGCGGTGGTGTTCCTGCGTGTCGCGTCCGCTCATGCGCGCCAGGCGGTGACGTGCGGCATGGGGCGGTGTCGTTGTGGCGTCGGACATGGGGCGGCATTCCTCGCTGGCGGGACAATATGCAAGCATATTCAAATCTTTGCAGAAGTCTCGTCAAGCGGGGAGTACCGGATCACCCAGCATTGGTTGGAAATGAAAACGCCCGGCATCTCTGCCGGGCGTCTCGCCGCGATGCGCGAGGGAGGATCAACGTGCAACGCGGTAATTCTTGTCGGGGCGATTACTTCGCCGCGTCGAGGCGATCGATCGCGTCGACATTGCCGGCAGACGGGCCGTTGGGGTCGAACTCGGAGGCAAGCCAGGCGTCGACGATCGACTTGGCCAGCTCCGGCCCGATGACCCGCGCGCCCATGGTGATGATCTGGGCGTTGTTCGACTTGGCCGCACGCTCGGCGGAATAGGTGTCGTGGGTCAGCGCGGCGCGGATGCCCGGCACCTTGTTGGCCGAGATGCAGACGCCGATGCCGGTGCCGCAAAACAGGATGCCGCGCTCGTTCTCGCCATCGACGATGGTCTGCGCCAGCTTCTGCGACAGGTCGGCATAGAAGCCGGACTGGCTGAGGTCGCTGACTTCGAGGTCGGCCTTGCCCTTCAGGTGAGGGGCGATGACGTCGAGCAAGGGTTTGCCGGCGCTGTCTGCTCCGATTGCGATCTTCATGATGGTTCCTTTCCGTCGTTGTTGGTTGGCGTGCGGAGGCTCAGATCGCCCCGGAGACACGCTTCAGAATGTCGAGATAGCCGTTGACGTCCCAGGCGGAGCGGCCGATGAACAGGCCGTCGATATGCTTCTGGGCGATCAGTTCCTCACAATTGCCAGGGTTGACGCTGCCGCCGTAAAGCACGGGAACGCGCAGGCCGAGCGCGGCTTCCGCCACATCGGCGATGCGCTTGTGGCGCTCGTCGGCATAATCTGACGTTGCCGGGATGCCATTGACGCCGATCGCCCAGACCGGCTCGTAGGCAAGCAGGATCGTCGCCTTGCGGGCATCGCCTTCCAGCAATTCCAGCGCGCCTTCCACCTGTCGCTTCAACACGGTATCCGCCACGCCCGCCTCGCGCTCGGCAAGCGTCTCGCCGATGCAGATCAGCGGCACGAGGCCATGGCGCACGGCCGCCGCCGTCTTCAGGCCGACGGTCCGGTCGGTCTCGCCGAAATGCTCGCGTCGTTCGCTGTGGCCGAGTTCGACGACGTCGAGGTTACAATCCCGAAGCATCACCGGCGAAACCTCGCCGGTCCAGGCGCCGGCATCGTCCCAGTGCATGTTCTGCGCGCCGACCTTGACGCTGGTCTGAGCCAGCCGGTCCTTGACCTGGCGAACGGCGGTGAACGGCGGAATGACGAAACGCTGGATGCGCTCGTCGCGCGCTCCGTCGGCTGCTGCCAGCCCATCGGCAAAGACCATGGCCTCGACCAGCGTCTTGTTCATCTTCCAGCTTGTGCCCACCCAGAGCTGCGGCTTGTTCATGCTGTCTCCGATACTTTTCGTGTGTCGACCTTGACCAGGCGGATGCCGGCGTCGCTCAGCGCGTCGGCATGCTCGTCCGCCACCTCGGCACCGGTCAGAACCGCGTCGAAGGCGTCGAGCCCGGTCAGGAAATGCAGGGCGGAACGCCCAAACTTGTCGTGATCCACAAGCAGATATTTGCGCGTGGCCGACTTCACCATCAGGCGCTTGGCCTGCACGACCTCCTGGTCCTGGTGGAAGGCGGCCGCTCCCGCGACTGCCGAACTGGAAAGGAAGGCGATATCGACGCGCAGCGAGCGTAGCGCCTCTTCCGTCACGATACCGAAGAAGCCGTTGAACTTCTTGCTGTACTGGCCACCGAGCGCGATGACGTTGATGCCGGGCGCGCCGGACAGGCTGGCGATGACGCCGAGATTGTTGGTGATGACGGTGAGCGGCCGAATGTCCCTGATGCAGGCGGCGATGGCACCTGCCGTCGAGCTGTCGTCGATGAGGATGCTCTGCCCCGGCTCGATCAGACCGACCGCATATTCGGCGATCCGGTTCTTCTCGGCGGCGGCAATCTTCTCGCGATAACGGAAGTCGCTTTCGAACTGCGGGCTCGATTGGATCGAGGCGCCGCCATGGACCTTGCGCAACAGACCGGCCTGCTCGAGGTCGTCGAGGTCGCGATGCACGGTCATCTTGCTGACGCCGAAACGCAGCGAGAGATCCTCGACGGATGCCGTGCCGGCTTCCATCAGAACATCCATGATCGCCTGTCGCCTGTCTTCCGGCTTCATCGCCATCCGCCTCGATCCGATGGCGCAAGGGCGCGTCACCACTTCCTGGAAGATAACATCAGAATGTTATATTTCAATATCAATGATGATACTTTGTGATATTTTAATGTGATATTAATGATCGATTGAAGCCGGTGTCGATATAGGGCTCCCAGAACTCCACGGATTCCCGGATCATCTCGACGACGTTGTGATCCGTCGGCTCCCGCTCGCGGAAGGACAGCTCCAGGCAGATCTCGTTGTCGGTGCCGCCGCCGGCCTTGACCGCGTCGATCAGCTTTTCTGGCGTGATGCGGCCATCCTTGTTGTAGGCGGCGGTGAACGGCCAGTGCCCGCCCTTGTTCATCGACGACTGCTTGATGTGGATGATCGGCGAACGCTCGGGAAAGGCACCCGCCCAAGCGTAGGGGTCGATGTCGGCAGGATTGTCGGATGTAACGTCGCCATGGTCGATATCCACCATCATCTTCATCGGGATCGGCAATCCCGCCTCGGCGAGCCGCCGGTCGAGCGCGCGGCACTCGGCGATCGTGTGGCCGAACTCGCGGCCGACCGACATCGGCTCCCAAAAGACATAGGAGAGACCGGCCGCCTTGCCGTGCTCCGCCACCTCGCGCCAGCAGTCGATGGCGATCTTCATCAGCTCCTCGCGCCGCGCCGGATCGTCAAAATCCTTCAGCGTGAAGATCGCGAACTGCGTGCCCATGCCGGAGGCGCCAAGCTCGGCGGAGATATCGGCAAACGTCTTGAACCAGTCGACATAGTAGCGCCGCACGTCCGGATCCGGGTGGCCGAAATGATTGAGCCTGCCATAGGGCCCGGTCATGCCCGAGGTGATCTTCACGCCGGTGCGGCCAAGCGCTGCCTTGAACTGGCGGATGGTCTTGGAGATCGTCGCCGCCGGCCAGCCCGGATTGACGAACTCGTGCGTCAGCTGCACGTGGCCGATGCGGATCTCTTCGCCGATGGTCTCGATCAGGTCGTCGGGCTCGGCAAAGCGGTTGACCAGCGGATTTGTGTTGAGCGACAGCGTGAAAGCCAAGGCCTTGCTCCTGACTACCAGAGAAATTTCGGGAGGATGAAATCGGGAGTAGTGCCATGCTCGGCAAAGAGCATTTGCCGCTCCGCGTCGGAGGCATGCTCCAGTATCCCGGTGGTCACCAGCACGGAGCCGAGGCCCGCACCCGCCGCCCCGGCGATATCGTGCTCGATGCTGTCGCCGATGGCGCAGACGCGCGACGGGTCGGGATGATCGAGATAGTCGAGCGCGAAGTCGTAGATGTCGGTGAAGGGCTTGCCGATCCAGCGGACCTTGCCGCCGATGTCCTCGTAAAGCTCGGCGATCCGCCCGGCGCCGAAGGCCGTTCCGGTCTTCGTCAACATGACCTTGTCGGGGTTGGTGCAGAGGCACGGCACGCCGCGCCGCGCCGCCGGCGCCAGCAACGCCTCGTAGTGCGACAGCGGCAGGACATCGCCTTCGCTTGCTGCCAGCAGCACAAAGTCCGCCTCTTCACCCCATTGGGTGCGCTCAAGATCGAGCCCTTTCAGCGCCGAGAGGTCGTCGTCACGGCTGACCAAAAGGCACTTGCGGGGCAGCCCGCTTGCCTGCCTGCCCTCGCGCTTCAGGATCTGCCAGGCAACCTCCCCCGACGTCAGGAACCAGTCCCAACTGCCGGCAACGAATCCGAGATCGACCAGGCGGCGATCGTTTTCCGCCGAGCGCTTGCCGGAGTTGGAGAGAATGATGATGCGCTTGCCCTGATCTTTCAGCCGCACCAGCGTCTCGGCGGCGCCGGGATAGGGTCCGCGACCATCGCGCAGCACGCCGAACTGGTCGATCAGGAAGGCGTCGTAGCGATCGGCTATATCGGCGAGACCGGCGATGTCGGTTGTCATAATACACCTGCCTGTCTTGCACCCATGAGCGCCAGCCGCGCCGTGCCGGCTGCGGCCTCTTCGGAGCGCACCGTCAGGAACGGCACGCAGAGCTTGCGCGCGCGGATCGCCGACCACACGGCGTTTCTGGCGCCACCACCAACGCTGCGGATGGAGCCAAGCTTCGGCCCGCCAAGCGCCGTCAGCCTGTCATAGGCAAGGCTTTCGACGCCGGCGATGCCCTCGAAGATCGCCTTCAGAAACACGGCATCATCCTCAGGCCGCGGTGTCATACGCGGCTCGAAATTCGGATCAGCGATGGGAAAACGCTCGCCCGGTTTGGTCAACGGATAATAGTCGAGTCCGGTATCGCTGGCCGGATCGATGCGGACCGATAGCGCGTCGATTTGCTCGCTGGAGAAATGGGCGGCGAGAACGACGCCACCCGTGTTCGACGCTCCGCCGGCCAGCCACATATCGCCGATGCGATGGCTGTAGAGCCCGTATTCCGGCGCAAACAGCGGTCGGTCGGAAAGCACCTTCACTGTCAAGGTCGTGCCAAGCGCGGTCACACCATCGCCCGGGCGATCTGCACCGGTCGCCAGGAACGAAGCGCAGCCATCGGTAGTGCCGGCAATGACGACCACCTCGCGCGAAAGCCCGAAGGCCTCCGCAGCAGCCGGCGAGATCGTCGCGACTGGCTCGCCGGCCGGCAGCACCTCCGGCAACAGCCCGGTGCGCGCCCCGGTCTTTTCGATCCAATCGGGCCAGCATCGCGCAATCGGATCGTAACCGGTCTTCAAGGCATTGTTCTCGTCGGACACATCGTAAAGCCCGGTAAAATGCCCGGCCAGCCAATCGGCCTGGTGGATGACGCGGAAGGCACCCGGCACCGATTGGAATGTCAGCATCTTGGCAAGCCCGGAGGTCGCGCCATGGGCGGCACTTTCCTTCGGCGCATGGGCGGCAATCGCCGCAAGGATTGCATCGTCGACAACCGGATCGTTGTACATCATCGGGCGAGCAAGCGGCGCACCGTCGGCGGCCACCGGCAGCATCGTTCCCGAGGTGCCGTCGATGCTGATCGCCCGGATCACACCGCGATCGACCGCGGCGAGCACGTCGCCAAGTGCAGCCTGCACCGCCTTCCACCAACCGATAGGATCGCGGTGATCGTCCGAGAAGGCAGAAAGCCTGGCGGCGCCAGAGGCGGCAATCGCGCCATCGGATGCCATCGCGACGGCGCGCGCACCCGAGGTGCCGATATCGATACCGACCACGAGAGCGTCGTTTCTTGCGTTCATTGCAGCGCCTGCCCTGCCCGGTTGAGTTTCTGGCGATATTTCTCCGCGTCCCAACCGAGCAGCTCCGCATTTTCGGCGGCGCTCAGGTAGCGCAGCCGCCCGCTCGCCGGGATGCGGGCCGTAACGTCGGCAAGGCAGCGGGCCATGGCGAGCGCACCGGCGGAAATGCCCTTCTCGACCAGCACGCCCTTTCCGGGAAAGAGCAGAAGCGGCGGCAGGCTTTCGCCCCGCTCTCTCCGGGTGGTCTCGATCGAAGCGGCCGTCTCGCCCGGTGCCGCGATGACGGACCCCTTGCCGAGGAAGATGACATGGTCGGGATAGAGGCTGCCGCCGGCCGCCATCCGGCAGCTTTCCAGATCGGTTGCAACCGCATGCAGCCTGATATCGTCGGGCAGGCAATAGCCACTGTCGACCGCAAGCCGCGACAACGCCGCAAGATCGGCTGATGGCGCCGACCGTCGCTGCGTCGTCAACCGGCGGGAGACATCGGTCAGGAGGATCGCCGCATCGGCGACCGTCTCGGCGGCAACGGCAAGGCCGTGATTGCCGAGGATCAGCACGGAGGTCTTCTCCTGCATTCGCTCGGCAATCGCTCGGGCTAGCGGCAGGCCGGGGCGCGCGTAGGGCACGAAGACATGCGGGATGCCGGCGAGACGCTCGGCGGCAATGGCGGCACCGTTTGTCTGGACCGCTGTCGCGATGGTTTCAACGCAATGAACGTGGATCACCACCTTCTGCGGCATCAGCGCATGCACTGTCGTCTCGATCGACGGCCGGAGGCCGGACGGGTTCATCTCTGATATGACGTAGTCCTGCGCCTTCTCGGTAGCAGGATCGTTACGCTCCAGCGCGTCGAGCAACGGGTCGAGCGCCACCGGCACCATGACGTCGCGCTGCCGGGCATGCGCAAGCCAGAGGCCGGAGGCCTTGATCCAGAGCGTGCCGAGTTCCTTGATCGACGTGTTGCCGCCCGCCCCCTGCACCAGCAGCGGATCGGCGCCGACACGCGCCGAGATATCCAGCAAGGCCTCGAATTCCAGACTGCGCATTCCCACTCTCCCTCAGGCCGCCACTTGCTGGCGTTCCAGCCAGCCGGTGAAAGCCTGCCGTTCGGCCGGCGTCATGTGCAGGCCATGTTTCGTCCGACGCTCCAGGAGATCGTCCGCGGTCATGGCCCATTCGTTCTCCATCAGGAAGCGCGCCTCGCGCTCGCGAAACAGCGGACTGAAGACGGCGCCGAGGTCGTCGAGCGACGTGGCATTGCCGATCAGATCATGCGTACGCGTACCGTAGAGCCGCGCATAGTGCTTGGCGAGATCCGCCGTCAGCCAGCGATAGCGGGCCCTCAGATCCCCAAGGAATTGCTCGAAATCGGCATTGGCCATGTCGCCGCCGGGCAGATGTGCTTTTGCCGTCCAGGCCGCACCCATCTGAGGGAAGAACGGCTTCAGCCGCTCCAGCGCATGCTCGGACAGTTTGCGAAACGTCGTGATCTTGCCGCCGAAGACTGAGAGCAGCGGCGCCTGCCCATTGGCGGCATCGACCTCGAAGATATAGTCGCGCGTCACCGCCGAGGGGTTCTCGGCATTGTCGTCATAGAGCGGGCGCACGCCCGAGAAGGAATGCACGATATCGTCCTCGGTCAGCTGCTGCTTGAAATAGCGGTTCACCGATTTCAAGAGATAGGCGATCTCGTTGCTATCGGCAGATACATCCTCGGGACGTCCCTCGTAGGGAATGTCGGTCGTGCCGATCAGCGCCAGATCGTTCTGGTAGGGATTGATGAAGATCACCCGCTTGTCCGGGTTCTGCACCAGGTAGGCCTGCCGCCCCTCCCAGAATTTCGGCACGACGATATGGCTGCCCTTGACCAGCCGCACGCTGCGGCTGGAGTTGAGCCCGGCGACCCTGCCAATGATGTCGTTGACCCATGGCCCGGCCGTGTTGACGACCGAGCGCGCCCTGACCTCGGACCTCACGCCGGTGCGCAGGTCCGTCATCTCCACGTGCCAGAGGCCGTCGATCCGGCGAATGGCGCTGCAGGCCGTCCGGGTCAGCACCCGCGCGCCCTTCTTCTGCGCATCGAGCGCGTTGAGCACGACGAGCCGGGCGTCATCCACCCAACAGTCGGAATATTCGAAGGCCTTGCGATAGTCCCGCTTGATCGGCGCGCCCTCGGGCGCAGTCCTGAGATCAAGGCTGCGCGTGCCCGGCAGGCGCTTGCGGCCGCCAAGATGATCGTAGAGGAAGAGCCCGAGTCGCACGAGCCAGGCGGGCCTGTCGGCCGGATTGTGCGGCAGCACGAAACGCATCGGCCAGATGATGTGCGGGGCGGACGAGAGCAGCACCTCGCGCTCGATCAGCGCCTCGCGCACCAGCCGGAACTCGTAATATTCGAGATAGCGCAAGCCGCCATGCACCAGCTTGCCCGAGCGCGAGCTCGTGCCCTGCGCCAGATCGTCCTTCTCGCACAAAAGCACCGAGAGCCCCCGCCCGGCGGCATCGCGCGCAATACCGGCACCGTTGACGCCGCCGCCGACCACGAAAAGATCATATAGTCCGGTCTCGGAACCCACGGTCTTGCCTCCCGTCATCAGCACGGATTGACCGGCGGCAGGCCGGCAATGTAGCGGCGCACCTCTTCGGCAGCCATCTCGGCGGCAAACGTAACGGTGCGTACCGACGCGCCGGCGATGTGCGGCGTCAGCGTCACGTTCTGAAGCTGCAGCAGCGGCCAGTCCTCCGGCACCGGCTCCACCGAAAAGGTCTCGAGCATTGCCGCCGACAGGTGGCCGCTCACCAGGTTTTCGTAGAGCGCGTCATAGTCGCAAAGCGGCCCGCGCGCCGTGTTGACGAAGATGGCTCCGGGTTTCATCTTCGCGAAGGTCTCGGCATTCATCATGTTGCGCGTTTCCTCGGTGACGCGCGGATGCAGCGTCACGACGTCGGAGCGCGACAGGAGTCTGTCGAGCGACACCTGCTCAACGCCGGCGTTGAGGTCGTCGGCGGAAAGCTGCACATAGGGGTCGTGCACCAGCACCTTCGTGCCGAAGGCCCTGAGCAGCCGGACGACCTTGGTGCCGATATTGCCATAGCCGATGACGCCGACGGTCAATTCCGAGAGTTCGCGGCCGGTGCGGTCTGCGCGGTAGAGATCGCCGCGCCACTCGCCCTTGCGCAGCGCCTCGTGGCCGGTGCGGATCAGCCGCGTCTCGGCGAGGATCGCGCCGAGCGTAAATTCGGCAACGGCGCTGGCATTGCGGCCGGGCGTGTTGACGACGCTGATACCGGCGTCGCGCGCAGCCGCCATATCGATATTGACAGGCCCGCCGCGCGAGACGGCGACGAGCTTCAGCCCGGGAAGCGCGGTCAGCATGCCGCGCGACAAGGGCGCGAGCTGCGTCACCAGGATTTCGGCGTCGCCGATGAACTCGATGATATCGTCGGCCTTGCCCAGATACTCCTTCAGGCCGTCCATGCCTTCGACGGCATAACCGTGCTCCATCGGCACATCCGGCCAGGGCAGTTCGAGAGTGCGGATGTCGTGGCCGTCGCCGCTTGCTTCGACGATCTTGTCGCGAAACACGTCCGGCAGCATGAACCGGTCGCCGATGATGGCTATCTTCTTCATTTCAGTTTTTCCTGTTGTGGTCCCGAGGCAGCCCCTTCCGAAAGGGCGTGCCACACGGGGCGAAGCGCAATGCGCGACTGCTGGTAGGAGGGGAAAAGGCCGTCGTAACGGCGCGCCAGCGCCTCGTCGGCCGGCTCGGCGGCACGCTGGTGCGGCGACACCCAGTCACGCACGCAGTCGGCCATCGAGGGATAGATGCCGAGTGACACGGCGGCGATCATGGCAGCACCCGCCGCCCCCGCCTCCTCGCGTTCGCTGGTCTGGACGCTGGCGCCGAGAGCACCACCGAGAATGCGCCGAAGCGAGGCGCTGCGTGCAGCCCCGCCGGTCAGCCGAATCCGGCCGGGAAGCGGCCCCATCTCGGCGTAGCAATCGCGCGCGGCCATGGCGAGCCCGTCGAACACCGCCTTCACCATGTCGCCGAAACCATGGGTGATCGAAAGCCCGACGAAGGAGGCGCGCGCCGAAGCGTCGACGAAGGGCCCGCGCTCGCCGGCTTCCGAGATATAGGGCTGGAACATGAGCGAGCTATCCTTGGCCTCAGCCAGCCAGCCGTCGACGTGGGACAGAAGCTCAGCCTTGGTCTTCTCGACGCCCATGCCCTTCAGGAGCCCGCCCGCGACCGAGAGGATCCAGTCGATGTTCAGCGTTGCCGCCATGTTCGACTGCATCTGCGCGTAGGTGTCGGCAATCGGCATGCACATGGTGTAGCCGGTGAGATCGCGGTTGAGCCGCACGTCGTCGGCGCTGGTCGCAAGCCGCATGTGCATGCCTGTCGAGCCGATGATCGAGCAGCCGGTGTCGGTGCCGGGATCGTAGAGCCCGGCGCCAAGGGCCGTGCACACCACGTCGACATAGCCGAGCACCACCGGTGTGCCCGTGGGAAGGCCGGTGGCAGCAGCCGCATCCGTCGAGAGCAGATGATGCGATATCGCCCCGTCGACGATCTCCGGCAGGAAATGCTTGAGCTTTTGCAGGCCGAGAAAACGGATGACGTCGTCGTTGTAGCTGCGGGTGCGGAAGTTGCCGAAGGTGAAATTGGCTTCGGACGGATCCGTCGCACGCACCTGCGTCAACTTGAAATAGAGCCAGTCCTTGCAGTGGAACGTGGTCGCGACACCCGACAGCATTTCCGGCGCGTTGTCGCTCATCCAGCGCAGTTGCGCGCCCTGCTGGCAGGCGGCAAGGCCGGAGCCTGTGCTGGCAAAGCGCTCGACATCGCCGCTGTCGCCGCGCAGGCGCTCGACCGTATCGCCGGCGCGCGCGTCGAGCCAGAGCCAGCCCTTGCCGATCGGCTCACCCGCCTTGTCGATCATCCAGGTGCCATCGCCCTGGCCGGTCACCGCAATGGCGGCAACGCGGCCCGGGAGGTTCTCGATCTTGGCCGACAGCTCCTTCAGGGTGGTGACCGTATCGGCCCAGGTGCGGTTGAGATCCTGGACGCTTCCGGTCCTGCCGACGGCTTCATAGGAATTCGACACCGCGGCCATGGCAAGCTGCCGCCCGCCAAGGTCGAAGGCCACCGACTTGATGACCGACGTTCCCGCATCGATGCCGATGAGGATATCGCGCATCAGGCGAGCTCCACGCCATGGCTGATCGCCTTGCCGCTGTCACCGTCGAAAACGTGCAGGCTCGACGGGTCGAGCCGGATGCCGATCGGCTGGCCGACGGCAAGCTCGGTGCGGTCGTGCTCGACCAGCACCATGGTACCGCCGGCAAAGTCGGCAGCGATATGGGTCTGGTCGCCCAGCCACTGGTTGACCGCCACCCGGCCGGAAACCCCGTCGGCGCTGCGGCGCACCGCGTATGGCCTTATCCCGAGCACCACCTTCTGCCGTTTCATCAGCGCGTCACGCACCGCATGGGAGAAATCCGATGCCGCATAGTCGAGCCTGACGCCATCCTTGAGGCCGAACGAGACCTTGTTCTCGGAACCGGCGATGCTTGCCTCGAACACGTTCATCGGCGGCTCGCCGACAAAGGTGCCGGTGAAGAGGTTGGCCGGGCGCTCCTTGATCTTCTGCGGCGTGTCGAACTGCTGCAGCACCCCGCCCTCCATGACGGCGATGCGGTCGGCAAGCGCGTTCGCCTCCGTCTGGTCGTGGGTGACGAGGATCGCCGTCAGCCCGCGCTCCTTGATGTAGTGCTTGATGCGGCCGCGCAGCACGGCGCGCAGCTGCGGCTCGAGCTGGCCCATCGGCTCGTCAAGCAGGTGCAGGCTGGCGTCGCGGATCAGGGCTCGGCCGAGCGAGGCGCGCTGCTGCTGGCCGCCGGAAATCGAGCTCGGATAGCGTCCGAGAATGTCTTCGATTTCCAAGAGCTTGGCGATACCGGCCACCTTGTCGTCGACGACACTCTGCGACAGCTTCGACGCCTTGAGCGCAAAGGCGATGTTCTCGCGCACAGTCAGCGGCGGGTAGAGCGAATAGCCCTCGAAAGCCATGGCAACGTTGCGGCGCACCGGCGCGAGGGTCTGCACCTCGCGTCCGCCCAGCGAGATCGTGCCGCGCGACACCGCCTCGAAGCCGGCGATCATGCGCAATGTCGAGGTCTTGCCGCAACCGGACGAGCCGAGAAGCGCGATGATCTCGCCCTTTCCGACATCCATGTTGAGCTTCTTGACGGCGTGCACGCCGTAATCGACGGGGCCATAGAACTTGTCGACGTCCCGGATCAAAAGAGCGGTGTCGTTCATGCCGCTTCTCCATTGCGCTTGGATTCTCTGTCGACGCGCGGCAGAAGCCGGCCGCTCGCCTTGTCGAAGAGGAAGGCCTGGGCGCCGTTGACGGCGATATGGGCAGGCCCTGCCACCGGCCCCGGCGTTCCGGCCGGGCGCGAAACCAGGATTTCCCGGCCGCGCGCGGTCATCGCCAAAGTCACGGTCTTTTCGTTGAGAGGCGTTTCCGCCTCGACCGTCACGGGAATGGCACCCGGCGCCGATGCGTCGACAAAGACGATGGTTTCCGGGCGAAGACCGAGAACACACGACTTGCCGGAGACATCGCCGTCATAGTCGGCAAGCCGCACCCGGACATTGGAAAGCTCGACGAAGACGCCCTCACCGCCCTTTTGCGGCGTCACGTCGAGAAGATTGATCGTCGGATCGCCGAAGAGACGGGCAATCTCGATATCGGCGGGCGCGTTGTAGATCTGCTGCGGCGTGCCGATCTGGCGGATGCGGCCCTGCGACATCACGGCGATCCGGTCGCCGAGCGCCATGGCCTCCTTGTAGTCCTGGGTGACGTAGACGACGGTTGCGCCTTGCGCGGCCAACAGGCGCGGCAGTTCCAGCCGCATCTCGAAGCGCAGCTTGGCGTCGACATTGCGCAACGGGTCGTCAAGAAGCAGCAGCGGCGGCGAGCCGACGAGCGCGCGGGCAAGGGCCGTGCGCTGCTTCTGGCCGTTGGAGAGCGCCTTGGGGTGATGGCTCAGCACATGGTCGATCTTCAGGAGCTTGGCGACCTTCTGCACGCCCGCCGCAATCGCATCCTTCGACGACCGCGTCGCCGTCAGCGGGCTCGCGATATTGTCGAAGGCGCTCATATGCGGGAAGAGCGCGAAGTTCTGGAAGGCCATGCCGACACCGCGATGTTCGGCATCGACATCGGTCATGTCCTCGCCGCCGATTAGCACCCTGCCCTCGTCCGGCTCGATGACGCCGGCGACGAGGCGCAGAAGCACCGTCTTGCCGGAACCGGACGGACCGAAGAGCACCAGGCGTTCGCCATCGGCGACGTCGAGCGACAGGTCGTCGAGAACCGTGTGGCTCTTGTAGCGCTTGACGATGTTTTTCAAGTGAAGCGTCGTCATGTCTTACCCTTTCACCGCGCCAAGCGACAGGCCTTCGACCAGGTAGCGCTGAGCGTAGAGTGCGAGCGCCAGCGTCGGCGTGACCGAGAGAACGATGGCCGAGGCGATCTGCCCATATTGGATGCCTGAAGAAGTGATGAAGGCAAGAGCGCCCACGGTCACCGGCTGCTTGTCGGCGGACGCCAGCACCAGTGCAAAGACGAAATTGTTCCAGGCAAAGATGAAGGCGAGCAGGCCGGCGGCAGCGATCCCCGGACCGGCAAGCGGCAGGGCGATCTTGCGGAAGGTCGCAAACCAGGAATGGCCGGCGATGCGATAGGCATATTCGACGTCGGCCGAGATATCCTCGAAGTAGCCGCGCACGATCCACAGGATGAGCGGCAGGCAGATGAGCTGGTAGACCCAGATCAGGCCGAAGTACGTGTTGGAGAGACCGAGCCACTGGAAATACTGGGTCAGCGGCAAGAGCACCAGGAGCGGCGGCGCAAAGCGGAAGGACAGAAGCGTGAACGCGATGTCCTCCGATCCCTTGAACTTGTGCCGGGCAAAGGCATAGGCCGCGGGAACACCGAGCACCAGCGCCACGGCAACAGAGGTCACCGACAGGAAGATCGAGTTGCCGAGGTTGCGCATGAAGGCGATGTCGAGGGTGCCGGCGGCTGTCTGCAGCTTGCCGGTGATCAACGCCGCATAGTTCGACAGCGTCGGCGAAAACACGATCGACGGCGGGATCGACAGGATCGTCTCGTTCGTCTGGAACGACATCAGGAAAATCCAGAAGATCGGGAACATGAAAAAGACCACGACGAGCGTCAGGGCGACAGCGCGCAGGATCCGTTCGAGGGGAGACGTGGTATCCATTGGAACCTCCTTACGCTTCGCCGCGAGCGCGTTCGCGCAGGCGCAGCCAGTTTTTGATGAAGACGTTGGAGAGCGTGTAGGTGATCGCCCACAGGATGATCAGAAGCGCCGCCGAACGGCCGACATTGGTCGACTGGAAGAAGTTGAGATAGGCCTCGACCTGGAAGACGGTCAGCGTGTTGCCGGGTCCCCCCTGGGTCATCGCATAGATGATGTCGAACTGCTGGATGCTGTCGAGCAATCGGAACAGGGTCGCCGTCAGGATATAGGGCGTCAGCATCGGCAGGGTGATGCGGAAGAACACGAAGCTTCTCGGCACGCCGTCAAGCGCCGCCGCCTCGAACGGTTGGGTCGGCAGCGACCGGAGGCCGGCCAGAAGCAGGATCATGATGAAGGGCGTGTAGACCCAGATATCAACCAGGACCACGGTCAGAAGTGCCGTATCCGGTGATGAGGCCCAGCGAAAATCATGCAGGCCGACGAGGCTTGCGAGGTAGCTCAGGATACCGAAGCTCGGATTGGTCATCAGCTTCCACATCAGCGCGGCCAGCGCCGGCGCGATCATCAGCGGCAGCAGCAGCATGATCGAAATGAAGTTGTTGATGGTGGAGCGGCGCTGCAGGAGCAGAGCGATGCCGAGGCCGAGCAGCAGTTCCAGCGTCACGGTGATGCCGGCATAAAGCAGCGACACCTTCAGCGTGTTCCAGAAGGCCGGGTCGGTGACGAAGTTCAGGTAGTTTTCGCCCCAGTTGAACTGGCGCGCCCAGGGCTGGCTCAGCCGGTAGCGCTGGAACGAGTAGATAACCGCCGTGAAGAAGGGGATGAGAATGCCGATGCACACCAGAAGCGCCGGCAGGCTCAGCACATAGGGAAGCATCTTCCTGCTGATCCTGAAGCCTGACGCCGGTTTGCGGAGGGTTGCTGTTGAAGCCATGTCGAGCTCCGTTCTCTAATTCTTGAAGAAAGCACGCGGCACGCGAGGCGTCTCGCGCCCGCGCCAGTCCATCGGCATCTCAGGTTGTTTTAACGGCTGTAAGCCGAACTTGCGGGACGCCCGGCGCTCAAGTGCCTTTTTGCGTTCGCCTGAACGCGCGGCTCTCAAGTCGCCGGGCATCGCTTGGGAGGCCTATCAGCCGAGACCAGCTTCCTTCAGCTGGCGATCGATGCTTTCGACGAGCTGGTCGAGACCTTCATCGACCGGCACCTGCTTGGCGACCATCTTCTGCAGCGTCGCCGCCCACTCGGTGGTGACGTCGAAGAACAGCGGCTGCGCGGTGAAGTGGATCTTCGCGCCCGGTGCGGAAATATCGTGCATCTCCACATAGCCCGGATAGCTCTTGTTCAGCCGCTCGCGGAATATCTCGTCCTTCCAGACCGACGCGCGAACCGGGTTGACGAAGTCCATCTTGGTCGCGCCGAAGATGGCATGCTCGAGGCCGCTAGCCCATTGCAGGAAGTACCAGGTCGCGTCCTTGTCCTTGGCGAAATTGGACATGGCAAGCGACCAGATCCAGATGTTCGGCGTCGGCGCGGAGGCCGCAGGATTGGCGGCGAACGGCGCGTAGGCCAGCTTGCCGGCCATCTTATTGTCGCCGCCATTCATGAAGTAGCCGAGAATGTCGGCATCGTAGATCATCGCGGAGGCGCCGGCGCCGAGATCGGTGCCGACCTGATACCAGGTGTAGGTCGACCAGTCCTTCGGTCCACTTTCCTGGATCATTGATACCCATTTGGTGTGGAAGGCCTTGGATTCGGCCGTATTCATCGCCGCGGAAAGCTTGCCGTCCGCCGAGACGTTCAGGTCCTTCTGGCCGAAATTGGCGTAGCCCGACAGGAAGCCAGGATGGATCGTCGCCCAGGAGCGCGAACCACGCACGCCGATGCCGTAGACACCGCCGCCGACATCTTTGGTGAGCTTCGCCGCAGCAGCGGAAAGCTCGTCGAGGTTCTTCGGAACGGCGACGCCGGCCTTATCGAACATTTCCTGGTTGTAGGAGAGGTTGTTCTGCTCATAGCCCCACGGAATGCACCATTGCTTGGCGTCTTCCGACCCGAGCGCGCCGCCCGGCTGGCCGTTCCAGGCGCAGGAGTTCTTCACGCCCGGCAGGAAGTCGTCCCAGGCATATTGCGGATTGGTCTTGGTCGGATCCTTGATCCATTCGTTGAGATCGGTGATCCAGCCTGCGGGACCATAGGTCCAGGTCATGTAGGCGCCGGTCATGAAGGCGTCGTACTCGGCAGAGCCAGAGGACAGCGCTGCCGTCACCTTGTCGAAATAGACGTCTTCCGGGAACACGTCATAGGTGACTTCGATGCCGGTCAGATCCTTGAAGGCCTGAAGGTTGGCAATCATCGCATCGGCATAGGGATGCTTGTTCAAAAGCAGCTTCAGCGACTTTCCGGAATGCGCCTTCCAGTCGAAGTCGGCGGCGAGCGCCTGGGTCGATACCATGTTGAAGAGCGTACCGGCCGTGCCGGCGGCAAGGCCCGCAGCACCGAGACCCTTGAGCATGCCGCGACGATCTACCTCTCCGCGCAGAAACGCGCTGATGAGGTCTTTCTCCTTCTCGTACATAAGTCTTCTCCTCCGTTGCGGGTATGATTGCATCATGCGATCACCGGCTACCCGACCGGTATTCCTCCCCCAGAGGCTTGAGAGCGACACCTCCTCGCCCTCGCCTCTCGATCTCGTCAGACACTCCTCATTTGACGTCGGCGGCGAGCGCCCGGGCCGTCTTTTCGTCGGTGATGAGCCCGCTCAACAGGCCGCTGCCAAGCACGGCGCGAATCGCCGGCGTCTTGATCTTGCCGCCGGCAACCGCCACCGTGCGGCGGTCTCTCAGGTCGTCACGGCTCAAGGTGAAGGTGCGGTTCGACAGCGTTGTCTCGATCGGCCGGCCGTCATCGTCGAAGAAGTGGCCGAGCAACTCGCCCTTGCCGCCTCCCCTTTGAATTTCCTCGATCTCGCTCATCTCGATCATGCCGGTAGACACCAGCGACGCCTCACGCTCCGCCGTCCCGATGCCGACCATCAGCAGATCGGCGGTCTTGGCGAGATCAAAGACCTCGCGCACGCCGCGCTGGCTGAAGAGCACGTCACGGTCTTCGACCGTGTTGGCGAAGAACGGAACGGGCATGACATAGGCTTCAGCACCCGTTCGCTCGGCCAGCCGGTGGATCACGTCGTGCGGATTGGCCGAAAACTTGCGGGTGAGCCCGCCGAGCAGTGAGACGAACCGGGTGTTGTTGCTGGTCGTTCGCGGCAGATATTCGACGCACGCGGCAAGCGTGCGGCCGTGGCCAACACCGACGAGCGCGGTCTCGCCGCGCTCGATCTCGCGCTTCAGGAACTGCGCGCCCGATATGCCGAGCGCCTTCAGCGGCAGATCGTCCGCATCGAAATCCGGCACCACCTCGCAGTAGTCGAGACCATACCGCGCCGAGAGCTTCTGCTCCAGCTCGACGCATTCCGACACTTCGCCATCGATATAGACCTTCACCAGGCCTTCCTGGTTGGCCTTCATGATCAGGCGGTGCGCTTTGAGCGACGTCAGCCCCAGCCGCTTGGCCACCTCCGCCTGGGTCAGGCCGCCCGCGTAGTGCAGCCAGGCCGCCCGCGTCGCCATGCTGGTTTCGTCGTCGCGAAGGTTTGCACCGCCGATGATCGCCATCGTTTCCACCCGGATCTTTTATGCTGCAGCGCATGATAAATTTTGCACCGCATGATATTTTTATCTCGTTGATGAAAGAAATTTCATGTCGTGAAAAAAATGTCAAGCAAGAACGTACGTGGTGTGATCACGGTTCGTGGATCAGCGGGAGTGATGGGGACCAAGGGTGGATTTGATGCGGGCGCCAGGGGCCAAGAGCCGATGCCAAATGTAGACGGGAACGGCAAAAAGCCGGACCGAAGGCTTGACCGCTTTGGTCGTCGGAGAAAACGGCACCAATCCGTATCGACGATAGGGATGCCGGTTAAACTGCTGCTACGAGCGGGCCGGCCTACTGGCCGAGATTGCGCAGATAGAGCGAGAGAAGCTGCGTCTGCGAGGAGATGCCGAGTTTGCGGTAGACGTTGCGGCGGTGAACCTTGACCGTGCCGGTGGAGATGCCGAGCTTCAGACCGATCGATTCCGACGAATGCCCCTGCAGCACCAGTTCGATGATCGCGGCTTCACGCTCCGTCAGATTGAGATGTTGCCAGACGCCGTCGGCCGGTGGATGTGTGGATTTCCGGCGGCTGCGACCCGTCTTAGCCAAAGCCGCATCGAACCGGCGGCCGAGATCGGCCCAATGGTGGCGCACCAGTGCGGAGACCAGCGGTTCGACCTTCTTCAACAGGGCGAATTCCGCAGGACTGAAAGACCCCGTCGCCTCGCGTCGCATCAGTGACAACACGACGGTGATCTCGTCGCTGATCGGCACGAAGAAGCCGACCTCTTCCGCCAGGCCCGTCTGCACGTAGTAAGTCCGATAGTATTCGCTGGAGAAAAAACGGTCCGGCGCCCGCTCGCGCATCCGCCAGACACCCGGCTTGCCCTCGCAGGCCGCATGGTAAAACGGGTCGAGCAGATAGGGGCCGGCCTGATAAAGGCTGACGAACAGCACGTGATCCCTGGCATTGAAGGTGCTGTAAAGGTCGATCGGCCGTTCCTTGCCGCGATAGGCGAACACCACCACGTAATCGAAGGTCATCAGCGTCGACATCAATTGCCGATAGGCCGAGCCCACGGCCTCGTCGTCCATCACCGCCCCGTCGACCATGGGCGCCAGGACCTGAAATAACCCCTCGAGATCGATGCCCAAACCGCTCTCCCGCCGATCCGGCCCTGTTTAGGGGTATACTCCTCCCACAAGCCATTCTGAGTTAAAATACCTCTCTCGGGGTATATACCGGCACCGGGCGCTTTGACTAGGCTGCTTGTCAATGACGGTGGAGCACCAGGGCATCAGCGCCTTGGCGGTATCCGACAACAACCGCAGGGAACAGACGTGACATCCGCTTCGACGAACGACATCGAGTTCCGTTCGGTCGCCAAACGCTATGGCAGCGTGACCGCCGTTTCGGACATCAACTTCGCGGTGCCCAAGGGCGCCTTCATGGCGCTGCTCGGCCCTTCGGGCTGTGGCAAGACCACCTGCCTGCGCATGATCGGCGGCTTCGAACAGCCGAGCGAGGGCACGGTCTATATCAGCGGTGAGGCGATGAACGGCGTTGCCGCCTACAGGCGCCCTGTTAACATGGTGTTCCAGCAGTATGCGCTGTTTCCCCATCTCGATGTCGAGCAGAACGTCTCCTACGGCTTAAGGCAGATGCGGCCGCGCATATCAGGCGCTGAGATTTCGCGCCGCGCCCAGGAAGCGCTGGAGATGGTGCGGCTTGGCGGCTTCGGCAAACGCCGGATCCACGAAATGTCCGGCGGCCAGCAGCAGCGCGTGGCGCTTGCCCGCGCCATCGTCAACAAGCCGAAGGTGCTGCTGCTCGACGAACCCTTGGCAGCGCTCGACAAGAAGCTGCGCACCGCCATGCAGATCGAGCTGCAGACGCTGCAACGAGACCTCGGCATCACCTTCGTGCTCGTCACCCACGACCAGGAAGAAGCGCTGTCGATGAGCGACTTCGTCTGCGTCATGAATGCCGGCCGCATCGTCCAGGTGGGTCCGCCGCAGGACATTTACGACCGTCCGGCAAGCCTGTTCGTCGCCGATTTCGTTGGCAAGACCAACCGGATCGCTGCCACCGTCGACACCGGCGGCGCGTCGGTGGTGTTTGCCGATGGCACGCGGGTTGCCGCTCCGGTTGCCACGACGCCGAGCGCAGGCGCCGCCATGGTCGCCCTGCGCCCCGAAGCGATCAGCCTGAAACGCAACGGCGCGGCTGGCACCGCCGCCCTCTCGGGCATCGTCACCCATCGCATTTTCCTGGGATCGTCGGTCGAATATTCCGTCGATGTCGACGGCCTCGGCGACTTTCTCGTCACCGCCGACCGCAGGGCGCTCGGCGACGGCGATCTCGTCGAGCCCGGTGACAGGGTCGGCCTCGCCTTCGATCCCAACGCGCTCCACGTCTTTCCGGCCTGACTGGGCCACACCTGCTGATGCATGAACGTCAAACGATAAAGGGAACAGCGTCATGACCAAATGGTACAGAGAAAATGCCCCGATTACCGCCGACAAGCTTGCCGACGAGCTGATGCGCCTGAAGCGCGGCTCGGTCAGCCGCCGCCACTTCCTCGGCGTGACCGGCCTTGGCCTTGCAACCGCGGTGCTGGCGCGCCAGCCCGGCCTGTTCAGCTCGACCGCCTTCGCGCAGGATCTCGGCACACAAATGTCGATCGCCACCTGGCCGAACTACCATGACCCCGCCACCTTCGAGGCGTTCCAGGCTGCAACCGGCGTTGCCGTCGAAGTCAACGTCTTCGGCTCCAACGAGGAGATGCTGGCCAAGCTCCAGGCCGGCGGCACCGGCTGGGACCTTTTCGTGCCCACCAACTACACCATCTCCACCTATGTGAAGCTCGGCCTGATCGACGAACTCGATCTTTCCAAGCTGCCGAACTACGACGCCGCGACCGAAACCGCGCGCTTCACCAACGAGGGCGTCGTCGACGGCAAGACCTATGCCGTGCCGAAGAACTGGGGCACCACCGGCATCGCGCTCAACTCGAGCAAGATCAAGACGCCCGTCACCAGCTGGAAGGACTTCTTCGAGGTCGCCATGACCGAGGCCGACGGCCGAGCCATGGTGCACGACTACCAGCTGACCACCATCGGCAACGCGCTGGTCTCGCTCGGCTATTCGTTCAATTCCACCAAGCCGGAAGAACTGGCCAAGGCCGAGGAACTCTTGATCAAGGTGAAGCCGCATCTCTACGCCATCAACAGCGATTACCAGCCGTCGATGCGCGCCACCGACGCCTGGATGACCATGTGCTGGACCAATGACGGCGCCCAGCTCAATCGCGACATGCCGGAAATCCAGTTCGTGCTCGGCAAGGACGGCGGCGAGATCTGGTCGGACTTCTACGCGATCCCGAAGAGCGCCGCCAACAAGGCGGCCGGCTATGCGCTGCTCAACTACCTGATGAAGCCGGAAAACGCCGTCAAGGAGCACATCGCCAACGGCGCGCCCACCACCGACAGCCGTGTGCTGAAGCTGCTTCCGGCCGACGTCACCGGCAACAAGATCGTCTATCCGGACGAAGCCTCCCTGACGCCGCTCGAATTCGGCGCCGCGGTGACGCTGACGGATCCGGGCCGGGCCGAACTGATGGCACGTTTCAAGTCGGCTTGAGCTGGCATGGGGCTACCCACGCGGAGAGGGAACGCCCTCATCCACGTCGTGAGGCGCCCCTCATCCGCCCGCCGGCACCTTCTCCCCGTTCTGACGGGGAGAAGGGACAAACAGCAAGCTCCCGTTCCCATCTCCCGCCGGCCGGGCAAGGGGAAGCAAGGCCGGCGCCACACGTCCCTTCGCCCCGCAAGCGGGGAGAAGGTGGCCGGCAGGCCGGATGAGGGGCCTGCCTCGTCGCGCCGATGGGCAGACAAGACTGGTGAAATTCGAACGGATGAACCTTATGCCTATGGCAACGAACACGAAGAGAAACCTGGTGACGGCAGCGCTGGTGGCGCCGGCGGCGGCATGGCTGATGATCTTTCTCGTGCTGCCGTTCATCGCCATGCTGGTGTTCGCCTTCGGCGAGCGCGCGCCGGAAGGCGGCTATCAGGCGGCCTTTACCTTCGCCCAGTTTGCAAGACTTCCGACACGCGCGGCCGCCTTCTGGAACACGATGGTGCTGGCGCCGGTCGGTGCGCTCGTCTGCCTGCTTGTCGCCTACCCCGTCGCCTACTATCTCGCGGTCAAGTCCGATCCGCGCTACCGCCTGATCCTCGTGTCGCTGGTGGTCGTGCCCTTCTGGACGAGCCTGCTCGTGCGCACCTACGCCTGGATGTACATTCTCGGCTCGCGCGGCATTCCCAATCTGCTGTCGATGATCGGGCTTGAGGATGTGCGCCTGTTGAATACGCCCGGCGCCGTGCTGCTCGGCATCGTCTATGGCTACCTGCCGCTGATGATCATGCCGATCTATGTCAGCCTCGAAAAGCTCGATCGCCGACTGCTGGAAGCCTCGGCCGACCTCGGCGCAAGACCCGTGTCGACCTTCTTCGGCGTCACCCTGCCCCTGTCGCTGCCGGGCGTGATGACCGGCGTGGCGCTCGTCACCATCCTGCTGCTCGGCGAATACCTGATCCCGCAGCTTCTCGGCGGCGGCAAGGTCTTCTTCATCGGCAATGCGCTGGTCGATCTCTTCCTGCAATCGCGAAACTGGCCCTTCGGCTCGGCAATCGCCGTAACGCTGGTGGCCGTGGTCGTGGTGATCCTGATGGTGGCTATGCGCATCGCCTTCCGGGTCGCCGGCACAAGACAGGTGGATCTCGTCTGATGCGCACCTTCATCTCCTCGGTCTACATCTTCCTTTACGCGCCGATCGCACTCGTCGTCTTGTTCTCGTTCAATGCCGGACGCAGCGCCAGCGAGTTCACCGGGTTTTCGACCGCCTGGTACGGCAAGGCGCTCGGCAATACCTTCCTGGTCTCGGCGCTGCAGAACAGCCTGATGATCGCCTTTACCAGCGCGACGCTCGCGGCAATCTTCGGCACCATGGCCGCACTCGGCATGGAGCGGCTGGCGCCGCGCAACCGCGCGATCTTCGATGCGCTCTTTGCAGCGGCCATCGTCGTTCCCGGCGTCGTCATCGGCATCGCCACGCTGGTGGCGCTCGTTGCCGTCTTTTCCTTCGTCAATCCGGCGCTGGCAACGATCTGGCCGGGTGACCAGCCGCCGCAGTTCGGGCTCGGCTATGGCTCGATCATTGCCGCCCACGGCCTTTTCTCGATGGCGCTCGTCACCATGATCGTGAAAGCCCGCATCGCCAGCCTCGGACGCGATATCGTCGAGGCCTCAAGCGATCTCTATGCGACGCCGCTCACCACATTCCGGCTGATCGTGCTGCCGCAGATCCTGCCGTCGATCCTCGCCGGCTTCCTGCTCGCCTTCACTTTCTCCTTCGACGATTTCATCATCGCCTTCTTCGTCGCCGGCTCGAAGACGACCTTGCCGATCTACGTCTTCGCCTCGATCCGCCGCGGCGTGACGCCCGAGATCAACGCGATCGCGACACTTGTGCTGGTCGCCTCGCTGCTCCTGATCCTGACCGCCCGCATCCTGATGCGGGATAAAAAACCGAAATCCGGGGAGTGAACAGATGATCCTGAAAGACCGGGTCGCGATCGTGACCGGAGCGGGCTCCGGGATCGGAAAGGCGGGTGCTGCCATCATGGCACGCGAGGGCGCCCACGTCGTCATAATCGACCGCAGCGTCGAGGCGGGTAGCCTCACCGTCGACACCATTCGCGCCATGGGCGGCAAGGCCGAGGCTGTCACGCTCGACGTCACCGACGACGCGGCCCTTGCCGACGGCATCGCCGACATCCTCTACCGCCACGGCCGCATCGATATCCTGCACAACCATGCCGGCGCGCAGGTTGCCGGCGATCTCGAAGGTGTCGAGATTTCCGGTTTCGACCGGTCCTGGAACCTCAACGTGCGCGCCCATTTCATGGCCGCCCGCCTGGTCATGCCGTCGATGAAGGCCGCCGGCCGCGGCGTCATCGTCAACACGTCATCGTCGTCGGGCGTGCTCTACGACCGCGAGATGATCGCCTACACCACGACCAAGCATGCCGTTATCGCCATGACCAAGCAGATGGCCGGCGACTACGCCCGCCACGGCATCCGCGTCAACGCGCTCTGCCCCGGCTGGGTCGATACCCCCTTCAACGACCCCTTCATCGCCCAGATGGGCGGCCGCGGCGCGATCGAAGCCTATATCCGCGAGAAGGTCCCGCTCGGCCGCTGGGCCAGCGTCGAGGAGATCGCCGAGTCGATCCTGTTTCTGGTGTCCGACCGCTCGTCCTACATGACCGGTCAGATCCTGGTTGTGGATGGCGGCGAGACGGTGGTGTGATCAGTCGAGCCTGAGATGCCCGATACCCTTGGCGGCGATCTCCTCGAAACTTTCGTCATAGCCCGCGTCCGCATAGCGGATAACACCGAGGGACGTATCGTTAGTGAGCGCATGATCCAGCCGCTCGTCGGCATCCGGCGTGCCGTCGGCAACCACCGTCACGCCGCAACTCGTCATGTAGCCGGCATAACCTCCCCCGCCCGAATGGATGACGACGAGGTCGGCCATCGACGAGCAGAGCAGCATGGCATCGAGCAAGGGCCAGTCGGCGATGGCGTCCGATCCGTCCTTCATCCGCTCGGTCATGATGTTGGGATGGGCCATGGCGCCGGCATCGAGATGATCGCGCGAGAAGGCGACGGGTCCTTTCAGTTCGCCCGACGCCACCAACTCATTGACGCGCCGCGCCAGCGCCGTCCGCTCGCCATGGCCGAGCCAGGCGATACGCGCCGGCAACCCTTCGAACGGGATGTGCTCGCGCGCAAGCCTGATCCAGTTGGTCACGATCCTGTTGTCCGGGAACATGTCGAGCAGCAGGTCGTCGATGCGGGCGATGTCGCTCTCCTCGCCCGATAGTGCCATCCAGCGGAAAGGGCCGATGGCGCGGGCAAAAAGCGGGCGCAGATAGGCCTCGGTAAAGATCGGGATGTCGAATGCGTTGGCGACGCCGCCGTCGCGCGCCTGCGTGCGGATCAGGTTGCCGTTGTCGAAGACTTCGGCGCCCTTTTTCTGGAAGTTGAGCATCGCAGTGACGTGCTCGACGATCGAGGCCCGGCTTGCGGCCATCAGTTGCCCTTGGCCGTCGTCGCGCAGGGATTTGACCTGATCGATCGTCATGCCCTTCGGCACGTAGCCATAGACGAGATCGTGCGCCGAGGTCTGGTCGGTCACCACATCGGGCACGATGCCGCGTCTTGCGATCTCGGGATAGATCTCGGCGGCATTGCCGACGAGGCCTACGGAAAGCGCCCGCTTTTCCTTCACTGCCGCATCGATCATCGACAGTGCCGTGTCGAGATCCGGCGCGATCTCCTGGAGATAGCCGATGTCCCGGCGCTTCTTCGCCCGCTCCGCATCGATGTCGACACAGAGGATCGCAGCCCCTGCCATGCGGCCGGCAAGCGGCTGCGCCCCGCCCATGCCGCCGAGGCCCGCGGTCAGCACGAAGCGGCCTGAAAGATCGCCGCCGAACCGGCGCTCGGCGATGCGCATGAAGATCTCGTAGGTGCCCTGGATCACGCCCTGGCTGCCGATATATTGCCAGGCGCCCGCCGTCAGCCCGCCCCAGCAGATCAGCCCCTTGCGCTGCAGCTCGTAGAAGACCTCGGCCTTTGCCCATTGCCCGACGATGTTGCAATTGGCCATGATCACCAGCGGCGCCTTGGCATGGGTCTTCAAGAGCCCCACCGGCTTGCCGGACTGGATGATCAGCGTCTGGTCCTCGTCCATCTCGGTGAGCGCCTTGACGATGGCGCGGTGCGCCGGCCAGTTGCGCGCCGCCTTGCCGAGGGCGGCATAGACGATGAGATTGTCCGGGTCTTCGCCGACGGAGAGCACATTTTCGAGCAACCGCAGCAAGGCTTCCTGCCGCCACCCCTTGGCGCGCAGCTCCGGTCCGCCGGGGATCGGAAAATTCGGATGACGGGGGTTGGCCTTGGGCATCGTCTCGTTCCTCGTTGTTGTCTCTGCGGGCGTGCCCACTCATTCGTGGCACGGAAAAGGGCGGCCCCTCACCCTAGCCCTCTCCCCGCTGGCAGGGACGGCGCAATGCCTGCCACACGCACCGCGGATGGAAGCGGCCACGTCCCCTCTCCCCGCCTGCGGGGAGAGGGCTAGGGTGAGGGGCAATTCACCACACACATCGGTAAGGGCCGATCAAACCCACCCGCCTCTCATTCACTTCGGTGGCAGCGTCTCGACGAAGGCGAACGCCCCATCCAACAGCCGCTTGCGTAAGCGGTCGTCGCCATAGGCATTGGCGCCTGCCCGCACCCAACCATGCATCGCCCGACCGTTCATCACCATCAGCTCGATATCGGGCAGTGCCAGCGCCCAACCGTCATTGCCTTTGCCGAGCCTGACCAGCAGCGATCCTTCGCGCGAACCCAGGAGCAGATTGCCATGAAGCAGAAACGCCCAGCCCCCGAACATCGCCTTTTCCGAGAGCCCGGCGCGATCGCCGAGCTCCTCCCGGATCAACTCTTCCAGCCCCGCATCGCGCGCCATGATCGTCTCCCGTGATTACCGTCCAGCAAGCGCGTAGCGCGCAAGCTCGATGCCCATCGCTTTCTCCACCGAAGGGTAAACGCTCGGGTCGAGCACACTGGAGGCAAGCGGAATTACCGTCTTCGGCACATGCAGCACGAAGATCGTCATGCCCACCTGCAATTGCCCGACGCTCAAGGGTTCGCCCTCCGGCGACAGCGTGGTGATGACGTCGGGGAAGGTCGCAAGCCTCTCGCCTTCCGCAGAGTCAACCGCCATGTATTCGTTCATCACGTGCAATACGGTTGAGTCAGATCCCTTCCCCAACGTCACGGTGCCAATGTCGAAGGCTTCCTTGGTGTAGACCACCGACTTGTCGGTAATCACCCCTTCGGCAAGCAGCGCGCCATTGGTCGTCTTGACCATCGCATCGATTATGGCGCTGCCACCCTTTGCCTCGGCCGCGATGATCGCCTCGCCGAGCGCCAGCGCCAACGAGATACCGCCGAGCGCCGCATTGTCCCTGACATAGGAGGCCCGCACCGGATTGCGGCAGGAGGCGATGAAGCCGCCGGACATGTCCGACGCCGTGCGCAGGATCGGCGAGACCTTGGCTGTGGCACCACGCACCACCAACTCGATATAGCGGTTCTCGTCGCGGTTTCCGCCGACGGCCGTCTGGATCATCGGTTCGGGCGAGCCGGCAAGGCCGATCGAGCCCATGTCGCCGGTCGGATGCGCCCGGATGTCGCCGACGGCATCGACCACCTTGGTGCCGAGGATCGCCGACGGCAGCCAGCCGTTCAGCGTCGAGGACTTGCCGTTCTGGCCGATGATCAGCCCGGAAAGCTTTTCGCCCAGCGCCTCCTGCAGAAGCTGCACCGCCTTGACATAGTCGACGCCGCGCATTTCCCAGGGGGTGGTCGAGGCGGGCGCGCCGATAGCAGCCGCCGTCGCCACCCAGTCGTTCGCGTCCAGTTCGTCGATCGATACCAGCTCCGGCTTGCCGATCGAGACGGCGGCATAGCCGAGCATGCGGCCGTGGTCGGCCCAGCCGCCACCGCCCGCGGCATAGACGGAGCCGCCCTTGACCGCTGCCTCGACATCCGTTTCCTTGAGTATCCGGCCCATCTTATCCCTTCTCCTGCAAGCGTTTGTCGAGCCTCTTCACCGCTTCGAAGAGAACGGCAGCCCCGAGCGCAATGTCGTCATTTTCCGCCCATTCTTCCGGCGCATGCGAGCGCCCGCCGAGGCACGGGATGAAGATCATCGCCGAGCGGGTGATGCGCCCCATCCAGGCGGTGTCGTGGCCGGCACCGGACGCCATGCGCCGGTGCCTGGCGCCGATCCCGTCGCAGCTTTCTTCCAGTGCCAACAGCAGAAGCGGGTCGCCGGGCGTTGGGGGATTGTCGGAAATCACATTGGCAGGCGCGATCGTCACGCCGGCGGCTTCGGCGATGTCAAGGCAAAGCGGTCGAAGCTCGGCGAGGAACCGCTCCATCTGTGACCGCAACTCGGCGCGGGCGTCGATGAGCAGGCGCACCTTCGAGGGAACGACATTGGCCGCATTCGGTTCGATCGAGAACTCGCCAACCGTCGCCGTGAAATGCCCCTCGCCCCTGGAAAATTCCGTCGCGAGCCGTTCGATCGCGAGCACCAGCCGCGAGGCTGCGACAAGCGCGTCGCGGCGGTGGCCCATCGGCGTCGTGCCGGCATGATCCGCCTGGCCCTCGACGACGATCTCGATGCGGGTGATACCGGAAATGGCGGTGACGACGCCAATGTCCAGTCGCCCCGTCTCCAGCACCGGCCCCTGCTCGATATGCAGTTCCAGAAACGCCTTGATGTCGGAGCGCTTCAGTGCTGAAAGCCGTGACGGATCGCCGCCGACTTCGACGATGCCCTGCCGCAGGCTCAATTCGCCCTGCACCCGGCTCAGCCAGCCATCCGGCAGGATGCCGGCCATGCCGCGGCTGCCGACGCAGGAAACGCCGAAGATCGACACTTCCTCCGCCAGGAAGTCGACGATCTCCAGATCATGGTCGAGTTCGATGCCGGCATCCGAAAGCGCACGCGCCACCTCGAGGGCCGCTGCGACACCGGCAATGCCGTCGAAGCGGCCGCCCTCCGGCACCGTGTCGGAATGCGAGCCCAGCATCAGCGTGCCCAGCGCCGATTTTCGCCCCTTGCGCCGGCCGATGAGATTGCCGGCGGCATCGATCCGTGTCTCCAGGCCGGCCGCGCGGAAGCGGCGATCGAGGAACGCTCGGCCCTCCAGGAACAGAGGCGTGAAGGCGCGCCTCGTATAGGGCCGATCCGGCTCGGTGATACCCGCAAGCCCGTTGACGATGCCGGCGATCCGGCCCGCATCTACGGGCAAATTGGTCTTGACGCTGGTGCTCATCGGGCCTCCTGCAGGGCCAGGGTCTGAAGCGGGCGAACGAATGCGCCGGTGCCGGGCTTGGCAACGACAGTCCGTCCGTCAAACGCAAGCGCACCCCGCAGATAGGTGGCAGACACCCGCCAGGGCAGCCGGATTCCGTTATAGGGCGACCAGTCGACGACATTGTTGCCGCTAGTCGCCGCATCGTAAGTGTAGGGCTCCGGCGTCATGACGATGATGTCAGCATCCTTGCCGACTTCGAGCGCACCCTTGCAATGGTCGAGCCGGAAATGCCGTGCCGGGTTCAGCGTCATCAGCTCGGCCGCCCGCGTCAAAGGGATGCCGCGCTCCAGCGCGCCCTTGATGAAGAGCGGCACCATCACTTCGAGGCCCGGCACGCCGGAGGCGTTGGCGAGCATATCCGGGTTGGTCTTGCGATCCTCCGACCAGCTGACGTGATCGGTCGAAACCATCGTCACCGTGCCGTCGGCCACATGCCGCCAGAGCTTTTCCACCTCGGCGCGCGGCCGGATCGGCGGGTTGATCTTGGCCTTGCCGCCGAGCTGGCGCACGTCGTTCTCCTCGTCCAGCGTCAGGTAGTGAATGCAGCACTCGATCGTCGCCGCGTGGCCCTGGGCGCGGTAGGCGGCGGCGATCTCGTAGCCGCGGCCGAGCGAGCAGTGCACCACATGCGCCGGGCATCCGGTCACAGCGCCAGTCTCGTAGATCTGGTTGGTCGCCAGCAGCTCCGTCAGCGGCGGGCGGGACAGGCCGTGGGCGCGATAGTCGGCAATGCCCGAAGCCTTGACCCTTTCGATCGCGGCGCGCACCGCCTCGTCATCCTCGTTGTGAACGCCTGCGGCCAGTCCCGTCGGCGCGATCGCGCGAAAGCAATCCTCGAGCAGGGCTGCAGGAATACGCGGAAAGCGCTTGGGATCGGTGCCGAAGGTGGAGAACTTGAAGGCTGCGACGCCGGCCTCGACCATTTCGAGGATGCGGGCCGGTCCCTCCTCGGGATCGACGGTGCCGTAGAGTGCGAAGTCGACGCGCGCCTGCGGGCTCGCATGCTCCACCTTGTAGGCAACCGCCTCGGCCGAGCAGACCAGATTGCCCTCGTCATAGGGCATGTCGACGATCGTGGTCACGCCACCGGCCGCAGCCGACCGCGTCGACCAGACGAAATCCTCCTGGTTTTTCTGCGACAGCGAATGCACCTGCGCATCGACGGCGCCGGGCAGGATCATCGCGGTTCCGAGATCGTGGCGTTCACGGGCTGCGGGTGCGGCCCCCTGCCCGACATGCACGACCTTGCCGTCGCGCACCGCCACATGCCCGCCCTCGACGATCCGGTGCGGAAGGACAACGGTGCCTTTCAGGACAAGATCGAAATCGGACATCGTGCTCTCCCCTCGGATCAGGCTTGCTGGATCAGCCTTGCATCACTTACCCAGCGCAAAGAAGTCGTCGAACTCCGGCATCGGCGCCATTGAAACGAAGGTGCGCAAGAGGTCATGGCAGGTAAAGGCCTGCTGCAGCGCCTCGATCTCCTTCGAAAGCGGCCGGTCCTTGATGTACATCGGGCTGATCGAGCGGGTGCGCTCATGCGCAAGCTTGACGATCCCCTGCGGCGCGTCGCCGACGAGGTCGATCGCCTGCGACGAAAGGATCGCCTCGATCGCCGCCAGCTGCCGGAGGTCCCGCACCTGCGTTTCCATGCGCTCGACGATCAAGGGCAGGAAGGTCGCCTCCTCCTCCAGCCCGCCGGCAACGACGATCGACTGGGCTGAAAGCGGCACGGCCATCGACTGCACGCGCATGTAAAGTTCGACCGCAAGCTTCATCAGTGGGCCAAGACCAGTCGCGACTTCGCCCGGTGCCACCAGGTTGACCGGAAGATTGCGGCGTCCGCCGTTCGACAGAAGGATGCAGCGGTTGAGCACGTTGCGCGCCACATGCGAAAAGGCGATCTGCGCCGTCTCGACATAGAGGGTCGTGGTCAAGGGCAACGATGCGCCCGACGCATGCACCTGGCCGCCGAGCACCACCGGATTGTCGTCGGAGAGATAGGTCGCCTCGACCAGCCGGCCGGCCCCCACCAGCAGAGTATCGACGACAGCGCCGAACACCTGGGCGGTCATGCGCAGGCTCAAGGGATCGTGGATCGCCGTCGGCAAGGGCCAGTCGGCAACGCCGGACTGGCCGTAGAGCCAGGAGCCGACCAGCGCCTCGCCGCGCGTCGACAGCGTTGCGGCCACCCGCCACGGATCGGCCGAGGCGCCGAGCGCCTGCGACGACATCACGCCCGTGACCAGCAGCACGCGGATGGCCGCTGCGGCCTCGCGCAGCACGTCGGCCGCCGCAGAATAGGCGATCGCGTTGACGCTGAGGGCGGCCAGCGCATCGCGTGGCCGCATCACCAGGGGGGAAAGTCCGGCATCGGCCAGTGCCGTTTCGGCCGGCACCAGCCGGCCGCGATGATAGGCTTCGCCGACCCCGGTCAGGACGGCGGCGATCTGCCCCATCAGCCCGATGTCGGCGCAGCCCATCGAGCCATGGCGGCGCACCGCCGGAATGATGTCGTGTTCGATCAGCGCGAGAAAGGCCGTGATCAGCTCGGGACTGCATCCCGTGTGCCCGCGCATCGCGGTGTTGCAGCGAATGGCGATTGCCTTGCGCACGATCGGCACCGTGAAGAACTCGCCGGTGCCGAAATGATGGGCGCGCACCAGAGACGTGTTGAACTCGGCCAGATCGTCGGCCGTCCAGAGCCGGTCCTTCATCGATCCGACGCCGGTGTTGGAGCCGTAAACCGGCAGGCCGAGCGCGACGCGATCGGCAATCACCTTGTGGGCAGCCGCAACCCGCTCCATGCCGCCCTCGTCCGCGACCGGCCGCGCAACACCCGAGCCGATTTCCTCGAGCGTCGCGAAGTCGAGCGGTTTCCCGCACAGAACGATGGACTTGACCTGTTGCAGCATGCCGAAAATACCCTACCGCGCGGTGCGCCTCGACGCCGAAACGATGCGTGGATGCAAAGACTTGATGCGATCCGCTCCTTTGGACGAGGGATTGCCTTTCAGCATGCTATGCGGTTTGCCCGTTCGCGTGATATATCCCAAATCCTGAACGGGAGATGCCAAAGGTTGAACGCCAATGTGACGACCATGGCAGCGGGAGGATTTGCGCCATGGATATCGCCACGATCCTGCTCGTCGAGGCCGTGATGAATGAAGGCGGCATTCGGCGCGCTGCCACCTCTCGCGGTCGCGCGCCATCGAGCGTCAGCGCCGCCGTTCGCCGCTTCGAGCAGGCCGTTTCGATACCGCTTTTCCGCCGCGATGGCGGCCTCATGGCCCTGACCCTGGAGGCCCGCGCGCGTCAGGCCGATGTGGCCGAGGCTGCTACCACCATCCGCGCGGTGCTCGCCAAAAGCAGCGGGGAACCGACGACCGCCATTCCGGCCGTCGGCCTTGTCGCGCTCGATCGGTTCGTACGGATCGCGCACGCCGGCAGCATCCGAGCCGCTGCCCGCACTCTCGGCCTCGGTCAACCGCAACTGACGCGGCAGATCGCCGACCTCGAACGCCATCTGCAATGCCTGATGTTCGAGCGGTCGCATGGCGGGATCGCCTGCACGCCGATTGCTCTTGAGATCCTCCCCGAGATCGAGCGCCTGCTCGACACCTGGGCCCGGCTGACCCGCGCGTCTGCCGACCGATTCCGCCGCGACGTTACCACCTGGCGGCTCGGCGCCGTCATGCCGCTCGGGCCGGAAAGCGAGATTGCCCGCATGCTGGCGGCATTGACGGCCACCTGGCACCGCTCCCGTCCCAGGCAATCCCTGTTCATTTCCAGCACCACTGCTGATGAGCTTCTGGCCGGTCTCAAGAGCCGGCGCTTCGATGCAGCCCTCCTCGATATCGCCGGCATCCCGCCTGATTTGGACGGCCGGCTCGTGACCGAAACGCCGCTGGTACTTGCCGGCCCGGCACCGGCATTATCGGAGATGGGCGGCGATATCCCGCGGCTGCTCGCCACCTGCCCCATCGCCGTGCCGAGCGCCCGCAGCGGCCTTCGTCGCGAGGTCACCCGCTTTCTCGAAGACACGCTCAGCGATGCCGAGCGCCGCCGGGTGACGCTGGTCGAAGTCGATTCCATCCCCGTCATCATCAACCTCGTCAGCCATCACGGCTATCTCTCAGTGCTGCCGGAAACGTCGCTGTCGCGCATCCATCGCCCCCCGGCGATGATCCGGCTGGGAGCCCAGTACCGCCAGTCGCTGACGCTGATCTGGCCGCGCGGCGCCTTTTCCAGCGAGGTTGGCGACCTGATGATCGGCATGATGAAGACGGGCCCGCAAGCGACGACAACCATGCCGGCGTGATTACGACCAGCGGAATCACTTCGTCACGATCTGCCGCCACCCCATGAAACGACTCGGCAATATCGCGCTGCTGAACCAAGCCGTGAGCTTGCTGAATCCGAGTCTCAGGATCCGCACTTGCCTGCGAGCAATTCAGGCTTGGCCATTCGATTTCGCCTTGCCGATCGCTCCATCCGTCGAGCGTGTACGATCCTCGGCACCATGGCCAAGCTTCAGCCGGCGACGCGTCTCGCTCGGGCTTTCGCGGTAGTGCGCGCGGTAACTGCGCGAGAAGGACGATGACGAGTTGAAACCGGAGATCGCGGCGATATCGGCAAACTCCATGCGCGTCTCGATCACCTTGCGCCGGGCCGCGTTGAGCCGCAGCGCCAGGTAATGTTCATGCGGCCCCACCCCCATCGTATCGCGAAACAGGTCCTGCAGATGGCGGACGCTGACGCCGATGCGGCGGGCGAGGCGCGCGAGCGTCAACGGCGCTTCCACCGTTTCCTCCATCAGCTTGACGGCGGCGCCGACGCGGGGGTCGAGGATGCGCATGTTGCCGATCGCCGGCATCTGCAGGAGATCGCCGCGGGTGCGCTCTTGCTCGTAGATGAACAGCCGGGACACTTCGAGCGCCAGCGAATAGCCGTGCGCCCGGCGGATCAGTTCCAGCATCAGGTCGAGCGTCGGCAGCGATCCACCTGTCGTGATGCGCTTGCCATCGATGACGAAGCGTTCGCGCACCATGGTCACCTGCGGATAGCTGGCGGTGAAATCCTCGAAATCCTCCCAGTGGGTGGTGGCCCTGGACGTATCGAGCAGGCTGGTTTCGGCCAGCAGCCAGGAGCCGGATTCGATGCCCGCCATCAGCTCGCGGTGCCGCGCCGTCTGCGACAGCATCATCTTCAATTGCGAGGTGGCGCTGCGCTGCCAGTTGTAGCTTGAGAGAATGAACAGCGGCGCCGTCTCGCGTTGCGGCCGGAAGGCGCCGGAGACGGGAATAGGAATGCCGCTTTTTGTCTCGATCGGCTCGCCGTCAGGGCTGTAGATCGTCCAGTCATAGAGCGGCCTCCCGGCGATGCGGTTGGCGGCGCGCATCGGCTCGATAACCGAGGCAACCAGGATCAGATTCGTCTCCGGCAGCACCAGGATATCGACGTGCTGCACCTGCGAAACGTTCTGATCCATCTGCAAACTTCTCCACCCCGTTGCCGATAATGTACAATCTGGAACCGATTATGAAAAGCAGCGCCGTCGTTCTTGGCTCGTAATGGCCTCAATAAAAGGGAGACAGCAATGCCGCTCAGCATGAACCGCGAGGTATTCATCACCTGTGCCGTCACCGGCTCAGGAGACACCGTTTCAAAGTCCAGCCATGTTCCGATCACGCCGAAACAGATCGCCGAAGCGGCGGTCGAGGCGGCCAAGGCAGGCGCTGCCGTGATCCACTGCCATGTTCGCGATCCGGAGACCGGAGCCCCCTCCCGCAGGCTTGACCTCTACCGCGAAGTCACCGACCGCATCCGCTCCGCCGATATCGACATCGTCTTGAACCTGACGGCCGGCATGGGCGGAGACCTGGTGTTCGGCAATGTCGAGAGCCCCTTGCCCGTCAACGAGAAATTCACCGACATGGCCGGCGCCACCGAGCGTGTCGCCCATGTGGCCGAATGTCTGCCGGAGATCTGCACGCTCGACTGCGGCACCATGAACTTCTCGCTCGGCGACTACGTCATGACCAACACGCCGTCGATGCTGCGCGAAATGGCGCGACAGATGACGGCGCTCGGTGTGCGCCCGGAGATCGAGGCCTTCGACACCGGCCATCTCTGGTTCGCAAAGCAGCTCGCCGAGGAAGGCCTGATCGAGGATCCGGTGCTGATCCAGCTCTGCATGGGAATCCCATGGGGCGCGCCCGACGATCTCAACACCTTCATGGCCATGGTCAACAACGTGCCTGCCAACTGGACCTTCTCGGCCTTCTCCATCGGCCGCAATGCGCTCGCCTATCCGGCAGCAGCAGTCCTTGCCGGCGGCAACGTTCGCGTCGGCCTCGAAGACAACCTCTACATCGGCAAGGGCCAGCTCGCGACCAACGGCGCGCTCGTCGAAAAGGCGGTCGGCGTCATCGAGGGCATGGGCGCCAAGATCATCGGGCCGGATGAGGTCCGCAAGAAACTGAAGCTGACAAAGCGCTGAGCGGGGATATCATGAGCCAGATCAAGAATGCAGCCTGCGTCGGCGGCGGTGTTATCGGCGGCGCCTGGGTGGCACGCTTCGCGCTTGCCGGCATCGACGTAAAAATCTTCGATCCGCATCCGGAAGCCGAGCGCATCATCGGCGAAGTCATGGCCAATGCCGAGCGCGCCTATGCCATGCTGACCATGGCGCCACTGCCGCCCAAGGGAAAACTCATCTTCTGCAAAAGCATCGAGGAAACCGTCAAGGACGCTGATTGGATTCAGGAAAGCGTGCCCGAGCGGCTGGAGCTGAAGCGCGGTGTCATCACCCAGATCGACGCGGCGGCACGGCCCGACGCGCTGATTGGCTCGTCGACTTCGGGCCTGCTACCGTCCGATCTGCAGGCCGAGATGAAGCATCCCGAACGCATGTTCGTGGCGCATCCCTATAACCCTGTCTACCTTCTGCCGCTGGTCGAACTCGTCGGCGGCAAGAAGACCTCGAAGACGACGATCGAGCGCGCCATGCTCGGCGTCGAGCAGATCGGCATGAAGGGCGTCGTCATCGCCAAGGAGATCGAGGCCTTCGTCGGCGACCGCCTGCTCGAAGCGCTCTGGCGCGAGGCGCTGTGGCTGATCCAGGACGACATCTGCGATACCGAGACGCTCGACAACGTCATGCGCTATTCCTTCGGCATGCGCTGGGCGCAGATGGGCCTGTTCGAGACCTACCGCATCGCCGGCGGCGAAGCCGGCATGCGCCACTTCCTCGCCCAGTTCGGCCCGTGCCTCAAATGGCCGTGGACCAAGTTTACCGACGTGGTCGATCTCGACGATGCGCTGGTGGAAAAGATCGGCGCCCAGTCGGATGCGCAGGCCGCTGGCCGCTCGATCCGCGAGCTTGAGCGCATCCGCGACGAAAACCTGGTCGGCATCATGCACGCGCTGAAATCGGGCAATGGCGGCGAAGGCTGGGGCGCTGGCAAGCTGCTCGCCGATTTCGAGGCCAAGCTCTGGGCCAATGCCAAGAAGCCTGAAGCGGACCTGGGCGACGTCAAGCCGCTGCACATTCTCGACACCAAGGTCAGCGCTGCCTGGGTCGATTATAACGGCCACATGACCGAGCATCGTTACCTCCAGGTGTTCGGGGATACTTCCGACGGCCTGTTGCGCCTGATCGGCGTCGACCTCGAATACGTCCGCGACGGCCACAGCTACTATACGGTCGAGACCCATATCCGCAATCTCGGCGAGGCCAAGCTCGGCGATGCGCTCTATTCGACCTGCCAGCTCCTGTCCTCGGACGAAAAGCGCCTGCATCTGTTCTCGACGATCTACAATGCCGCGACGAAGGAAGCGGTCGCCACCGCCGAGCAGATGATGCTGCACGTCGACAGCAAGGCCGGCAAGTCGGTCGCAGCACCTGCCAAGGTGCTCGACAAGCTGAAGGCGATCACCGAGGCGCATGCAGGTCTGCCGACGCCCGAAGGCGCCGGACGGTTCGTCGGCCAGAAGCGCTGACTGCGCCAAAGCGGGCAATGTCGGGCGACGGCCCCTCATCCCGCTGCCGCGACCTTCTCCCCGTAGACGGGGAGAAGGGATCTGCCGCAACCGCTCGTTCCTTCAAAGGTCGCAGCGGTTCTTGATGGCCGAGACGGTGCGATACTCGAGAGGCATCCCCTCTCCCCGCCTGCGGGGAGAGGGTTAGGGTGAGGGGCAGGACAGGCATGCCAGCGGCCGATGGGGAGATCGGCCACCGGCACGCAGACAGAACGCGAGGGAGAACACATGAATTTTGCACTGACCGAAGAACAGCAGATGATCGTCGACACGGTCAGGAGCTTTGTCGAAACCGAAATCTATCCGCATGAAGACGAGGTCGAGCGCACCGGCGTGGTACCCCGCGAACTCGGCCAGGACATTGCCCGCAAGTGCAAGGCGCTTGGATTCTTCGGCTGCAATTTCCCCGAAGAAGTCGGCGGCGCCGGTTTGGATCACACGTCCTTCACGCTGGTCGAGCGCGAGCTTGGCCGCGGCTCGATGGGCCTCACCGTTTTCTTCGGCCGTCCTTCGGGCATCCTGATGGCCTGCAACGACGAGCAGCGGGAAAAATACCTGCTGCCGGCCGTCAAGGGCGAAAAGTTCGACGCACTCGCCATGACCGAGCCGGATGCCGGCTCCGACGTGCGCGGCATGAAGTGTTTTGCCCGTCAGGACGGCGACGACTGGATCGTCAACGGCACCAAGCATTTCATCAGTCATGCCGACATCGCCGACTTCGTCATCGTCTTCATCGCCACCGGCGAAGAGGACACGCCGCGCGGGCCGAAAAAGAAGATCACCTGTTTCCTCGTCGATCGCGGCACGCCCGGCTTCGAGATCCGCAAGGGCTACAATTCGGTCTCGCATCGCGGATACAACAACTGCGTCCTGACCTTCGACGATTGCCGCCTGCCCTCCGCCCAGATCCTCGGCGAGGTGCACAAGGGCTTCGACGTCGCCAACGACTGGCTGTTTGCAACCCGGCTGACGGTGGCGGCGACCTCGGTCGGCCGCGCCCGCCGAGCCTTCGACTATGCGCTGAACTATGCCGCCGAGCGCAAGCAGTTCGGCAAGCCGATCGGCGCCAACCAGGGCGTCTCCTTCAAGCTCGCCGACATGATCACCGAGATCGACGCCGCCGACCTCCTGACGCTGTCGGCTGCCTGGCGCCTTGACAACGGCCTGCCCTCCAACCGCGAAATCGCGTCCGCCAAGGTCTTCGCCACCGAAATGCTCGCCCGCGTCACGGACGAGGCGATCCAGATCTTTGGCGGCATGGGCCTGATGGACGACCTGCCGCTCGCCCGCTTCTGGCGCGACGCCCGCGTCGAGCGCATCTGGGACGGTACCTCCGAAATCCAGCGCCACATCATCAGCCGCGACCTGCTCCGGCCGCTGGGAGCGTGACGGGATGACAACGGTTTTCGCTCCCCCCCTCATTCCCGTGCTCGTCACAGGAATCCAGCAGCGGCACGTCCGTGCCGCGCATGACCAGAACACGACCGGCATTGGCGCCGGGAAAAAGAAAGCTCCTATCGGCTTGCCGACGCAAGCTGGTTGGATTCCTGTGACAAGCACAGGAATGAGGGAGTGCACGTCCGCATGACCCACACACCCCGCTCCCTCGACCGCCTGATCCGACCGAAATCCATCGCCGTCTTCGGCGGCAAGGAGGCGCGGCGGGTCATCGAACAATGCGACAAGATGGGCTTTGCCGGCGACATCTGGCCGGTGCATCCACGGGAGGACCAGATCCTCGGCCGCAAGTGCTACCGCTCGGTCGCCGATCTTCCTGGTGCCCCTGACGCCTCCTTTGTTGGCGTCAACCGGCAGCTGACGATCGAGATCATATCGGCCCTTTCGGCGCGCGGTGCCGGCGGTGCCGTCTGTTACGCCTCCGGCTTCCGCGAGGCGGCAAGCGAACTCGACGACGGCAACGACATGCAGGAGGCGCTGGTCGCGGCTGCCGGCGACATGCCGATCGTCGGCCCCAACTGCTACGGCTTCATCAACATGCTCGATGGCGCCCTGCTCTGGCCCGACCAGCACGGCATGCAGCGCGTCGACAGGGGCGTTGCCGTGCTGACGCAATCCTCCAACATCGCCTGCAACATCTCGATGCAGACACGCGGCCTGCCGCTCGCCTACCTCATGACCGCCGGCAACCAGGCGCAGACAGGCCTTTCCGACATCGCCTGCGCCGTGCTCGAAGACCCGCGCGTCACCGCCGTCGGCCTGCATATCGAGGGCTTCGACAGCATTGCTGCACTCGAGCGGCTGGCAACCCGCGCCCGCGAGCTCGGCAAACCGGTAGTGACACTGAAGGTCGGCAAGTCGGAGGCAGCCCAGCTTGCTACGGTCTCTCACACCGCCTCGCTTGCCGGCAATGATCGGGTATCCTCGGCGCTGCTTGCCCGCCTCGGCATCGGTCGTGTCGATACGCTGCCGGCGCTGCTGGAAACGTTGAAGCTGCTGCATGTCGCCGGCCCGCTCGAAAGCAACGAAATCTCCTCGATGAGTTGTTCGGGCGGCGAGGCCTCGTTGATGGCCGACGCCGGCGTGCGCCACCGCGTGAACTATCGGGCGCTGCTTGACGAGCAGCGCCGTCCCTTGAAGGAAGCGCTGGGCGAGATGGTGACAATCGCCAATCCGCTCGACTACCACACCTTCGTCTGGGGCAACCGCGAGAAGCAGATGACAGCGTTTAGCGCCATGATGAAGGGCGGCTATGCACTCAACCTCATTGTGCTCGACTTTCCCCGTCAGGACCGCTGCGACGCGGCCGACTGGGTGACGACCTGCGACGCAGTGATCGACGCGGCGAAGGCGACCGGCGCGCGCGCCGGGATCGTTGCCAGCCTCGGAGAAAACATGCCGGAGCAGACGGCGCTGTCGTTGATGGCGGCGGGCGTCATCCCCTTTTTCGGCATCGACGAAGCACTTGCGGCGGTCGAGACCGCAGCCGGAATCGGCGCGGCCTGGGCGAAGCCTGCGCCGCCGAAGCTCCTCAATGGCGGCGTTTCCGGCGGTGGCGGAGCGTCGATCACGCTCAGCGAGCATGACGCCAAGACGGAGCTTTCCGCCTCGGGCTTGAGGATCCCGCCGGGCAAGACCGCAACGACGCCGCAAGACGCTGCCAATGCCGCCGAGAGCCTCGGCTTTCCTGTCGTTCTCAAGGGTCTGGGCGTTGCCCACAAGACCGAGGCCGGCGCGGTCAAGCTCAATCTGGCAAGCCGCGAAGAGGTGCTTGCGGCAGCGGAAGCGATGGCTTCGGTGGCATCGGGATATCTCGTCGAGAAGATGGTGGCAACGCCGGTGGCCGAACTGATCATCGGCGCCATGCGCGACCCGGTCGCAGGCCCGGTGTTGACCATCGGTGCAGGCGGCATCCTGGTGGAACTGCTCGATGATTCCGCCATCCTGACACTGCCGACGACGCCGGAGCTGATCCACGAGGCCATCGACGGCCTGAAGATCCGCAAGCTTCTCGACGGCTATCGCGGCGGACCGAAGGGCGATTTCGCAGCCCTTGCCGAGGCTGTCGCCGCTGCGGCATCCTATGTCGTTTCAAACGCTTCAATGCTCGAAGAACTCGATATCAATCCTTTAATGGTGTTACCGGAAGGCCATGGAGCCATCGCCGCCGACGCCCTGATCCGCCGGAGGAACTGACGCCATGACCGGACCGATCCTGACCCGCCGCGAAGGCGGCATTCTCGAAGTGACGATCGACCGGCCGAAGGCGAACGCCATCGACCTGAAGACCAGCCGGGTGATGGGCGAAATCTTCGCCGGCTTCCGCGACGATGACAGCCTGCGCGTCGCCATCATCACGGGTGCCGGCGAGAAATTCTTCTGTCCGGGATGGGACCTGAAGGCGGCCGCCGCCGGCGATGCGGTCGACGGCGATTACGGCATCGGCGGCTTCGGTGGCCTGCAGGAACTGCGCGACCTCAACAAACCGGTCATTGCCGCCGTCAACGGCATCTGCTGCGGTGGCGGCCTCGAAATCGCGCTGTCGACTGACCTGATCCTGGCGGCCGAGCACGCGACCTTCGCGCTGCCGGAAATCCGCTCGGGCACCGTTGCCGACGCCGCCTCGATCAAGCTGCCGAAGCGCATCCCCTACCACATCGCCATGGACATGCTCCTGACCGGCCGCTGGCTCGACGTCGTCGAGGCCAACCGCTGGGGCTTCGTCAACGAGATCCTGCCCGCCGACAAGCTGATGGCGCGCGCCTGGGAACTGGCGCGGCTGCTCGAAAGCGGCCCGCCGCTGGTCTACGCCGCAATCAAGGAAGTGGTGCGCGCCGCCGAGGGCGAGACCTTCCAGACGACCATGAACAAGATCACCCGCCGGCAGTTCAAGACCGTCGACATTCTCTATTCGAGCGAGGACCAGCTGGAGGGCGCAAAGGCTTTTGCCGAAAAGCGAGACCCGGTCTGGAAGGGGCGCTGAGACGCTGCCAGAGGCGGCGCAGGACTGAAAAACGTGCCGGTGATTCGGCGAAACCACGTCACGGAACGCGCAGGGATATTCGCGCGCAGCCGAAGGCTATCCATAAATCAGCCTTATGGAAATAAATGATAATTTAGGACGTTACAAGGTTCATCCAAGCGATTAGGCTTATCGATCTGAAGCCAAAAGCGTCCGCCCGGGAAAGGAGACTACAGGCAATCGAAGATGAAAAATGGCCCGAACGGCCGATCCGAAAGCCATCCGCAAGGTGGCGGTACGCAGCAATCTCTACCAACCACAACGAACGGCGAATGCCGACAAAGAAGGGAACAGGGGAATGAGCGATTACAAGGATTACCTCACACGACAGGTCATGCTCGGCAAGATGAACCGGCGTGAATTTCTCGGACGCGCGGCTGCAGCCGGCATCCTCGCATCGACCGCCGGCACGCTGTTTGCCACGAGCGCAGAGGCCCAGGAGCCCAAGCGCGGCGGCCATCTGAAGCTTGGCCTCGAAGGCGCTGCCGCAACGGACAGCAAGGACCCGGCCAAGGCACTCTCGCAATTCATGTTCGTCGTCGGCCGCAACTGGGGCGACATGCTGGTCGAAAGCCATCCGACATCAGGCGCGCCGGTGCCAGCCCTCGCCGAATCCTGGGAACCATCGGCAGACGCCTCGACCTGGACCTTCGCGATCCGCAAGGGCGTGAAGTTCCACGACGGCAAGGAACTGACGATCGACGACGTTATCAAGACGCTGCAGCGACACACCGACGAAAAATCGGAGTCCGGCGCGCTCGGCGTGATGAAGTCGATCAAGGAAATCAAGGCGGACGGCGACAAGCTGGTCTTGACCCTGACGGAAGGCAATGCCGACCTGCCGCTGCTCCTGACCGACTACCACCTGATCATCCAGCCGAACGGCGGTCTCGACGCCCCAGACGCCATGATCGGCACCGGCCCCTACAAGGTCGCGAGTTTTGAGCCCGGCGTGCGCGCCACTTTCGAGCGCAACGCCGACGACTGGCGCACCGATCGCGGCTTCGTCGATTCGGTCGAACTGATCGCCATGAACGACGCCACGGCCCGCATCGCGGCCCTGTCCTCCGGTCAGGTCCACTTCATCAACCGCGTCGACCCGAAAACCGTCAACCTCCTGAAGAAGGCGCCCACCGTCGAGATCCTGAACACGTCAGGCCGCGGCCACTACGTCTTCATCATGCATTGCAACACCGCGCCGTTCGACAACAACGACCTGCGCATGGCGCTGAAGTACTCGATGGACCGCGAAACCATGGTTGAGCGCATCCTTGGCGGCTACGGCAAGGTCGGCAACGACTTCCCGATCAACGATACCTACGCCCTCTTCCCCGAAGGCATCGAGCAGCGCGCCTACGACCCCGACAAGGCCGCCTTCCACTACAAGAAGTCCGGCCACAGCGGCCCGGTGCTGTTGCGCACCTCCGACGTCGCCTTCCCGGGTGCGGTCGACGCGGCCGTTCTCTACCAGGAGAGCGCCAAGAAGGCCGGCATCGAGATCGAGGTCAAGCGCGAACCGGGCGACGGCTACTGGACCAACGTCTGGAACGTCCAGCCCTTCTCCACCTCCTACTGGGGCGGTCGTCCGACCCAGGACCAGATGTATTCGACGGCTTATCTGTCGACCGCCGACTGGAACGACACCCGCTTCCTCAGGCCCGACTTCGACAAGATCCTGCTCGAGGCACGCGCCGAGCTGGACGAGGCCAAGCGTAAGGACATGTACCGCACCATGGCCACGATGGTCCGTGACGAAGGCGGCCTGATCCTGCCGATGTTCAACGACTTCGTGAACGCCTCCACCAAGCAGGTGAAGGGCTTCGTCCACGATATCGGCAACGACATGTCGAACGGCTACGTCGCCACCCGCGTCTGGCTCGACGCCTGATGATGGAAAGCGGACCGATGACTGGTCCGGTTCCGACGGATGGGACCGCGGATGGAGCACATCCGCGGTCTGCCGATCTTTCCGGTGTACCAGCAAAACCCAACCCCGCCGAAGCCAAGGGCGAAATCGATGGTACCTTCTGGCGGCGCTTCACGTTTCGCCGTCCGCTCGCGGCGCTGATCCTTCAGCGCCTCGGCTTGAGCGTCGGCCTGCTTTTCGCCGTGTCGCTGATGATATCAGGCGGCATCGAGGCGCTGCCCGGCGACTTCGCCACCACCTATCTCGGTCAGTCGGCAACGCCGCAAGCGGTCGAAAACATCCGCAAGGACCTCGGCCTCGACAAGCCCTGGAGCGAGCGGTATCTCTCCTGGCTCGGTGGCGCCGTGCAAGGTGATTTCGGCACCTCCTGGGCCAGCAAGAATTCTGTCGGCGAACAGATCGGCAAGCGTCTCGGCAATTCGCTGTTTCTCGCCTTCTTCGCCGCGATCGTTTCCGTGCCGCTTGCGGTCGGCTTGGGCATGCTCGCCGTGCAGTTTCGCAACCGCCTGCCCGACAAGATCATCAACGTCGTCTCGCTTGCGGCCATCTCGCTGCCCGAGTTCTTCGTCGGTTACCTCCTGATCATGTTCTTCGCCGTCAAATTCGGCGTCGCCACCTTCCCGGCGACGGTCTATGACAGCATGAGCTTGACGGAGCGTCTCTCGGCGATCGCCCTCCCCGTCGCAACCCTCGTGCTCGTCGTTCTCGCGCACATGATGCGCATGACGAGAGCTGCGATCCTCAACGTCATGTCGTCGGCCTATGTCGAGACGGCCGAACTCAAGGGTCTCGGCATGTTCCGCATCATCGCCCGCCACGCTGCGCCCAATGCCGTGGCGCCGGTCATCAACGTCATCGCCCTCAACCTTGCCTATCTCGTCGTCGGCGTCGTCGTGGTCGAGGTGGTGTTCGTTTATCCCGGCATGGGGCAATACATGGTGGATGCGGTGACCGTGCGCGACATGCCGGTGGTTCAGGCCTGCGGCCTGATCTTTGCCGCCTTCTACATCTTCCTCAACATGGCGGCCGACATCATCGCCATTCTCGCCAACCCGAGACTGAGGCATCCGCGATGAACCTGAGATCCATCCCCTTGAGCGCCTGGATCGGCATTGCCGGCATAACGATCGCGATCTTCTGTGCGCTGTTTGCGCCGGTTATCGCCCCCTTCGGCGAACGTGACGTCGTCGGCGACGTCTGGCTTCCCGCCGGTGGCGACTTCCTGCTCGGCACCGACAATCTCGGTCGCGACCTGCTGTCGCGCCTGATCTATGGCGCCCGCACCACCATCTTCGTGGCGCTGGCGGCAACCGTGCTCTCGTTCTCGCTGGGCATGATCCTGTCATTCGCCGCAGCCGTCATGGGCGGCTTCGTCGACCAGTTCTTCTCTCGTTTCAACGATCTGATGATGGCGATCCCGACCTTGATCTTCGCCCTCGTCGTGCTGGCGGTGTTGCCGCAGCATCTGTGGATCCTGATCCTGGTCATGGCCGTGCTTGACAGTACCCGCGTCTTCCGCATCGGCCGTGCCGTGGCGCTCGACGTCGCGGTCATGGAGTTCGTCGAGGCGGCACGGCTACGCGGCGAAGGGAGCACATGGATCATCTTCCGCGAGATCCTGCCCAACACGCTGTCGCCGCTCTTGGCCGAGTTCGGCCTGCGCTTTGCCTTTTCCATCCTGTTTCTCTCCACCCTCTCCTTCCTCGGCCTCGGCATCCAGCCGCCGGCCGCCGACTGGGGCGGCATGGTCAAGGACAACAAGGACGGCATCATCTTCGGCATCTCGGCCGCCCTCATCCCGGGTGCGGCGATCGCGACGCTGGCGATCTGCGTCAATCTCGTGGTCGACTGGCTGATGAAGAGAACCTCCAGCCTCAAGGGAGGACGCGGCGATGCCTGAGATGCTTTCCGTCAAGAACCTGAAGATCGAAGCGACCAGCTACCCTCCGGGCGAACCGCCGAAGACCGTGACGCTGGTCGAAGGCGTCTCCTTCACCGTGCAGAAGGGCAAGGTGCTGGGCCTTATCGGCGAATCCGGCGCCGGCAAGTCGACGATTGGTCTGTCGGCCCTGGCTTACGGGCGTGGCGGCGTGCGCATCACCGGCGGCGAGGTCCTGCTCGATGGCAAGGATATCCTGACGCTCGACAAGACCGGCATCCGCTCGATCCGCGGTGCCCGCGTCTGCTACGTCGCGCAATCGGCCGCCGCCGCCTTCAATCCGGCCCATAGGCTCGGCGATCAGGTGATCGAGGCGTCGCTGCGCCACGGCATCATGAGCCGCGATGAGGCGAAGAAACGCGCACTCTACCTCTTCCGCGTGCTCGGCCTGCCGAACCCGGAAACCTTCGGCGAGCGTTATCCTCACCAGGTCTCGGGCGGCCAGCTGCAGAGGGCGATGACCGCCATGGCGCTCTGCCCCAACCCGGAACTGATCGTCTTCGACGAACCGACGACGGCGCTCGACGTGACGACACAGATCGACGTGCTTGCCGCCATCAAGCACGCGATCGAGGAAACGCACACCGCGGCGCTCTACATCACCCACGATCTCGCGGTGGTCGCGCAGATCTCCGACGACATCATGGTGCTGCGCCACGGCAAGACGGTGGAGTACGGCACGACCCAGCAGATCATCGAGGCACCAAGGGAAGATTACACCCGCGCCCTTGTCAGTGTGCGCCAGACCAAGCGCGACGAGGCGCCGGATCAGACCGGCACGCAGCTAAAGATCGAGCATGTCAGTGCCGGTTACGCCAATGGCTTCAAGGTTCTGCACGATGTGTCGATGCACCTGCCAAAGGGCCAGACGCTGGCGATCGTCGGCGAAAGCGGGTCGGGCAAGTCGACGCTGGCGCGTGTCATCACCGGCCTGCTACCGCCGACAGAGGGGCGTATCACCTTCGAAAGCAAGGAACTGCCGCGCGCCTTGAAGGGCCGCAGCAATGACGAGCTGCGCCGGATCCAGATGATCTACCAGATGGCCGATACCGCGATGAACCCGCGCCAGACGGTGCGCGACATCGTCGGCCGACCGCTGTCCTTCTACTTCGGCATGCACGGCGCCAAGAAGACGGCGCGGGTCAAGGAACTGCTCGACCAGATCGAGATGGGAACGAAGTTCCTCGATCGCTATCCCGCCGAACTTTCCGGTGGCCAGAAGCAGCGGGTCGCCATTGCGCGCGCGCTTGCCGCAGAACCGGAGCTGATCCTTTGCGACGAACCGACCTCGGCGCTCGACCCGCTGGTGGCCGAAGGCATCCTGAATCTGCTTCTGAAGCTGCAGGAGGAAACCGCTGTTTCCTATGTCTTTATCACCCACGACATCGCCATCGTCCGGGCCATCGCCGACAGCGTCGCCGTCATGCACCGCGGCAAGCTCGTGCGGTTCGGGCCAAAGTCCAAGGTACTGTCGCCACCCTTCGACGACTATACCGACCTCTTGCTGAAATCCGTCCCTGAGATGGAAATCGGCTGGCTAGAGCGGGTGTTGAAGACGCGGCGGATGGAAAGCGCGGGCAATTGACGGTCAGCGACAACAGAGACCCCTCTCCCCGCCTGCGGGGAGAGGGCTAGGGTGAGGGGCGACTGGTCAACAGGAGCTGGCAGTCACTTCACCTTGCACTCGACATCGCCGAGCCGCTGCGCGGCCTTTCCTTCGAAGGTCACCGACGATTCCGCCTTGGCTATGCAGTCTCCAGTAGCACCACTGCCGGAACGAAAATGCACCACCGGCTGTCCCTCGATCGTGATGCTCGGCACCACCTCGTAAAGCTCCGGCGGGCAGTTGACGACGTCAGACAGCCGGAGCGCCGGCTGGCCGCCGATCATGACGCTGGTGGAGCCAGAAAGCGCGCAAGCCGGGATCGGCGGACGCGCATCGTCGGCCGCAGACGGCAGGGCCGATAACGGGAACAGAAGTCCCGTCATGGCGACAACAGCAGATTTCATCGGCTTCCCCTTCAACGATGCGGCCACGTGCATAAGGCGCAATCTAGAGCGGCAACGCGAAAGCCGCCACCTCAATAGTCGGTCGGCACCGTCAGCACGTCGGCATCGGGCGTTTCGAGAAAACTTCGCACCGTCGCCGGCAACTGCCGCGACCCGGCGGCCACAACCCCGCAGCGCGACAGCATCTGCCGCAGATCCGGCTCCTGGCCGAGCGTGCGCCAGATCATGCGCGAGGCATAGGGCAGGTTCTCCTTGCGCCAGGAAACGCCCATGGTGGTGCCGCGCAGATAGACGCGCTGGTGCACCTCGAACGGCATCAGGATCGTCTGCGACAGCATCGGCTGGCGCCCGACGCTGCGCTCGGCGATGAAGATGCGGTTGCGCCAGAAGGTGACGAGGCCGACATATTTGGAGAACTGCTGGATTTCGTTGGCGGCATCGCGAATGCGCTCGATCGATTTCACCCGGATCGAGCCGCTCTCTTCATGAATACGCGCGCAGGAGCAGACGACACGGCCCGGCCAGGACGGCGACAGATGATAGGTCTGATAGTAGCCGATATGACGACGAAGCCCGGCGAGATCGCCGGGAAAGCCCTCAAGCAGCAGCCCTGCTTCAGAGCGGTCGCGGTCGGGCCTGACCATGCGGGCTTCGAACAGTTTCGGCGACAGCGAGAAATCCTGCGCCTGCAGCCCGAAAAAGCCGGCGATGCGGGCGACATTGTGCGCTGAAGGCCGCGCCTCGCCGCTGATGTAGCGGTTGAACTGCTGGCGATTGATGCCGATTTCGCGGCAGATCTGCGAGATCGATCGCCGCGTCGCGCAGGCAAAACGAAGATTGGCGGCGAACAGGTCGGCGTCGTGCACAAGCGGCTCCCAGTGATCCGGAGCAGGTAGCGTAAAGTCGCATAAACCAGCGTCAAGTCGCGAAATTGTGCGACCTGCTGCAGCCGTTAGGTTTTCCCTTGAAACAACACAGAAGAGGGAACCTGCATATGAGCGATTTCACCAAGCGCCCCGACGGCCTTCTCGTACCGGCCGGCATCAACCGCCGTGGCTTTCTGGCGGGAACGGCAGCCCTCGGTTTGGCGGCAGGCTTTGCCGGTACGATGCTGGCTGGCGACGCGCGCGCCGAGGAACCCAAGCGCGGCGGCCACCTGAAGCTCGGCCTCAAGGGCGGCGCCACCACCGACACGCTCGATCCCGCCGGCTATAGCGGTTCGGTCTCCTTCGTCATCGGCCATCTCTGGGGCGACACGCTGGTCGAATCCGATCCGAAGACCGGCGCCCCAATGCCGGCACTCGCCGAATCCTGGGAGCCCTCGGCGGACGCGTCGCAATGGACCTTCAAGATCCGCAGCGACGTCAGCTTCCACGACGGCAGCAAGATGACCATCGCCGATGTCATCGCCACGCTGAAGCGGCACTCGGACGAAGGCTCGAAGTCGGGCGCGCTCGGCTTGATGCGCTCGATCAAGACGATCGAGGAAAAGGCCGGCGCGCTGGTGCTGACGCTGACCGAAGGCAATGCCGACCTGCCGCTCCTCTTGACCGATTATCACCTCATCATCCAGCCGCGCGGTGGCGTCGACAACCCCGCCTCGCCCATCGGCACCGGTCCCTACAAGCTTGCAAGCTATGAAGCCGGCCTGCGCTCGACCTTCGAGAAGAACGCCAATGACTGGCGCCAGGATCGTGGCTTCGTCGACAGCGTCGAAATCATCGTGATGAACGACACGACCGCCCGCATTGCGGCGCTCTCCTCCGGCCAGGTGCACTTCATCAATAATATCGATCCGAAGACGGTGCCGCTCTTGAAGCGCGCGCCGCACGTCGAAATCCTGCGCACCGCCGGCAAGGGCTTCTACAGCTTCCTGATGCACTGCGACACCGCCCCCTTCGACAACAACAACCTCCGGCTTGCGCTGAAGTATGCGATCGACCGTCAGGCGATCCTCGACCGGGTCGTCGGCGGCTTCGGCACGCTCGGCAACGACTACCCCGTCAACGAGAACTATGCGCTGGCGCCCGAAGGCATCGAGCAGCGCGCCTACGACCCCGACAAGGCCGCCTTCCACTTCAAGAAGTCGGGCCATGACCGGCCGATCCTCTTGCGCACCTCGGATGCCGCCTTCCCCGGCGCCATCGATGCCGCGGTCCTGTTCCAGGAAAGCGCCAAGAAGGCCGGCATCGAGCTCGAGGTTCGCCGCGAGCCGGAGGACGGCTACTGGACCAATGTCTGGAACGTCCAGCCCTTCTGCGCCTCCTACTGGGGCGGCCGCCCAACGCAGGATTCGCGCTACTCCACATCCTACCTCTCGAGCGCCGAGTGGAACGACACCCGCTTCAAGCGCGAAGACTTCGACAAGCTCCTGCTCCAAGCCCGCTCGGAACTCGACGATGCCAAGCGCAAGGAGATGTACAAGACGATGGCGATGACGGTGCGCGACGAAGGCGGGCTGATCCTGCCCGTTTTCAACGACTACGTGAACGCCGCCTCGGCATCGCTGAAGGGTTTTGTGCACGACATCGGCAACGACCTTTCGAACGGCTATGTCGCCAGCCGCGTTTGGCTCGATAGCTAAGAGCACTGCCGGCAAGAATGTAGAGCGAGCATTTCCAGCAAACGCCTGAAGCGGTTTTGCTGGAAATGCGTCGAGACAAAGAGAGTGAGCGGAACAAGCGATATGTCAGACCGTGACTTCACCCTGATCGAGAACGAATGGATCCGATTGAAGGACGGCACCCGCCTTGCCGCCCGGATCTGGATGCCCGCCGGCACGGAGGCCGACCCGGTTCCGGCCGTGCTCGAATACCTGCCCTATCGCAAGCGCGGCGGCACCAGTCTACGCGATGAATCGACCTATCCGGTCTTTGCCGCCGCCGGCATTGCCGGCGTGCGCGTCGACATCAGAGGCTCGGGCGAAAGCGACGGCGTCATCGATGGCGAATACACGCCGCGCGAACTTGCCGACGGCTGCGAGATCATCGAATGGATCGCCGCCCAGCCCTGGTCGAACGGCAAGGTCGGCATGATGGGCATCTCCTGGGGCGGCTTCAACTGCCTGCAGGTCGCAGCCCTCAAGCCGCCGGCGCTCAAAGCCGTGATCTCCATCGCCTCCACCGTCGACCGCTACAACGACGACATCCACTACAAGAACGGCTGCCATCTCTCGGCGCAACTCTCCTGGGCAGCGACGATGCTCGCCTACCAGTCGCGTTCGCCAGATCCGGCCATCGTCGGTGACCGCTGGAAGGAGATGTGGCTGGAGCGCCTGAAAAACGAGCCCTATTTCATGGAGGAGTGGCTGGAGCACCAGCGCCGCGACGCCTTCTGGCAGCACGGCTCGATCTCAGACGATTTCGACAGCTTCGAGACGCCGGCGCTCGTCATCGCCGGCTGGGCCGACGGTTATCGCAACACGCCGCTCAAAGCCGTCGAGGGCCTCGGCACGAAGGCCAAGGCGATGATCGGCCCCTGGGTGCACAAATATCCGCATTTCGCCTGGCCGAAGCCACGCGCCGATTTCCACGGCGAGGCGATCCGCTGGTGGAACCGCTTTCTGCGCGACGAGAACAACGGCGCCGAGGGCGGGCCGCAGGTACGGGCCTATATCCTCGACGGTCCGCGCCCGGCCCTCCGGCGCGACAGCGACCCCGGCCGCTGGGTCGCCAAGGATGTCTGGCAGAAACCGGAGATGCAGGTTCTCGGCGTCACGCTCGACGGCAGGCTCGCCGCCGACACCAAGGACAAGGGCATCGGCGAGGTCTTCCTGAAATCGCCGCTCGATACCGGTACGGCATCCGGCGAATACTTCACCCTGAAACCCGATGCCGAAATGGCCGGCGACCAGCGCATCGACGATGCCGGCGCGCTGACCTTCGAGACCCGGCCGCTGCTGGAAGCGGAAGACTATCTCGGCCAGGCAAGCCTCTCGGTCGACGTCACCTGCGCCGCAGACACCGCCAACCTCGTCGCCCGCATCGTCGACGTGCACCCGGATGGCACGTCCACCCGCATTGCCTTCGGCGTGCTCAACCTGGCGCACCGCGACGGCAATGCCGAACCGCGAGCGATGGAAAAAGGTCGGCGGACCCGGATCACCCTGGTGCTCGACGCCTGCGGCTACCGCGTGCGTGCCGGTCACCGCATCCGGCTGTCGCTGTCGACCTCATATTGGCCGATGATCCTGCCGCCCCCGAGCGATCCCGGCCTCACCATCGACACGTCCACCCTGGCGTTGTCTCTCCCGCTGCTCGGCCAGCACAACGAGGTCGTGGTGCCGGAGCCGGAAAACCCCGATCCGCTGCCGAAATACATCGAGCATACGGCCGGCAGCACCAGCCGCACCGTCGAGCGCGACATGACCAACGGCGTCACGCGCTACCTGATCTACGAGGATGGCGGCCTGAGCGAGCACCCCGATACCGGTCTTTCGACGCAGGACATCCGCGACGAGACCTGGTCGATCGCCCGCGACGATCCGCATTCGATGGTCGGGACCTCCACATGGACCTGCATCGCCAGGCGCGACGGCTGGTCTGTGCGCACCGTCTCAACCTCGGTGCTCACCTGCGACGCCAACGACTGGATCACCGAAGCCAAGATTGTCGCCTATGAGAACGACGCTCCGATCTTCGAAAAGACCTTTGCCAAGCGGGTCGCACGCGACCTGATGTAAGCGCATCTTGACTTAGCGCGGACATGATTGTACCAATCGGTAAACATTTTACTGATAGGTACAGTCATGCGCCATTTTTTCAGTCGTCACCAACCTCCCATCCATATCGGCCGTGGCCTGATCGCCGGCATCGGCGGTCTTGTCGCCATTGCCGCCGTCGGCGCGCTCACCAACATCGTCGGCGAACCCCTGCTGATGGCGCCGTTCGGGGCCAGCTGCGTGCTGATCTTCTCGGTCGCCGGCAGTCCGCTCTCCCAGCCCGCCAATGTCGTCGGCGGGCATTTCGTCGCGACGCTGGTCGGCCTGATCATGCGCGCGGTTTTCCCCAATGAGTGGTGGGCGGTCGGCATCGCCGTCGGCGCTGCGATCGCGCTGATGGCAGCGCTGCGCATCACCCATCCGCCGGCCGGCGCCAATCCGCTGGTGGTCTTCGCCGGCGATCCAGGCTTCGACTTCCTGCTCTTCCCGGTATTGACCGGTTCGCTGATATTGGTCGCCGTCGGTACGCTGTTTCATCGTTTCGGCAAGGTCGAATATCCGCTTCAAAGGAAGCCCGCATGAGCCGCGTCGTCGCCGAGCGCCCGGACGTCATCGCCACGCTTGCCGAGGTCTTTCGCGAGCATGGCTATGACGGCGCGAGCCTCAGCCTGATCACCGAGAAGACCGGGCTCGGCAAGGGCAGCCTCTATCACTTCTTTCCCGGCGGGAAGGAAGAGATGGCCGAGGCGGTGCTGGGCGACATCGCCTCATGGTTCCAGACCAATATCTTCGAGCCCCTGCGCAACGGCGAAACACCGGCAACCGCAATCGACGACATGTTTGCCGCTGTCGACAGCTACTTTCGCCAGGGACGCCGCCTCTGCCTGATGGGCGTCATCGCCGCCAGCGGCGCCCATGATCGTTTCTCGGTCGACCTCAACCGCTATTTCGCCGATTGGCGGACGGCTCTTGCCGAGGCGCTCGGCCGCAGGGGTATCCCGGAGAGCGAGCGACAGGCGCTGGCGGAAGAGGTGATCGGCGGCATCCAGGGCGCGCTCATTCTCGCCCGCAGCCTCGGTGAGGCCGAAGCGTTCGGTCGCGTGCTTACCCGCCTCAAGGCGCGCTGCCACTCGTCGCAAACCTGACAAAAATCAGATCGCAATCCGCTGCCGCCTTGACAATTCCCTGCGCACCCAGTTATTAACCGTTAAGTTAAATAACTTTCGGGTTAAAGAACGGCCGCGCCTTGCGACAGCGCGGGCTGCGGGAGGAAACCTCATGGCAATGACCAGTGAAAACGCATCGCGCGAACACAGACTGAGCCTCGAAATCACCAGGATCTTCGACGCGCCGCGCAGCCTGGTGTTCAAGGTCTGGTCGACCCCGGAACATGCGTTGCGCTGGTGGGGGCCACGGGATTTCAGCCCGCATTCCATAAAGATGGATTTCCGGCCCGGCGGCGCCTGGCGCGCCTGCATCCGCTCGCCTGAAGGGCGCGATTACTGGATGGGCGGCGTCTATCGCGAAGTGATCGAGCCGGAAAAGCTCATCTTCACCTTCGCCTGGGACGAGGAAGGAAAGCCGGGAGCCGATACGCTGATCACCGTGTCCTTCGTCGATGTCGGCGGCAAGACCCGCCTGACCTTCCACCAGACCCCGTTCGACAGCGTCGACGAGCGCGACTCGCACCAGGAAGGGTGGGGCGAGTGCCTCGAAAGGCTGCAGGAGTATCTTCCCGATGTCTGAGACACCCGACACCATACACACGGCACCAGGCCCGAAGGCCACCCGGCGGGAATGGATCGGCCTTGCCGTCCTCGCCCTGCCCTGCATGCTCTATTCGATGGACCTGACGGTCCTGAACCTCGCGGTCCCCCAGCTGACAGAACAGCTGAAACCCACAGCCTCCCAGCTTTTGTGGATCGTCGATATCTACGGCTTCATGGTGGCGGGCTCGCTGATTACCATGGGCACACTCGGCGACCGCATCGGCCGGCGCCGGTTGCTGATGATCGGGTCGATCGCCTTCGGCATCGCCTCGGTGCTCGCCGCCTTCGCCTGGAGCGCAGAAACGCTGATCCTGGCGCGCGCCATTCTCGGCGTCGCCGCCGCCACGCTCGCCCCCTCGACGCTGTCGCTGATCCGCAACATGTTTCTCGACGACAAGCAGCGCACGCTCGCCATCGGCATCTGGATCGCCAGCTTCTCCGCCGGCGGCGCCATCGGCCCCGTCGTCGGCGGGCTGATGCTGTCGCAGTTCTGGTGGGGCTCGGTATTCCTGCTGGCCGTGCCCGTGATGATCCTGCTTCTGATCCTCGGCCCCATGCTGCTGCCGGAATTCCGCGACCCCGATGCCGGCCGGCTCGATTTCGTCAGCGCCGGCCAGTCGCTCATCGCCGTGCTCTCGGTAATCTATGGCATGAAGCGCATCGCCGAGGACGGGCTCGACGTCAACGCCGTGTTCTTCATCCTGCTCGGGCTGACTGTTGCCCTCCTCTTTGCAAGGCGCCAGAGCCGGCTTGCCGACCCGCTGATTGATCTTGCCCTGTTCAGGACCCCCACCTTCAGCGCGGCACTCGGCGTCAACATCCTCGGGCTTTTCGTCGGCTTCGGCGCCTTCCTGTTCGTGGCACAGTATCTGCAGCTCGTGCTTGGCCTGTCGCCGTTCGTCGCCGGCCTCTGGTCGGTGCCGACAGGGGTTGCCATGGTGCTCGGCTCGATCCTTGTTCCCTCGCTTGCCGCCCGCTATGCCGCCTCCAACCTGATTGCGGCCGGCTTCGTCCTGACTGCCATCGGCTTTGCCATCTGTACCCAGGTCGAAACGACCAGCAGCCCGCTGCTTGTCACGACAGGCCTCGTGGTGCTCTGCCTCGGCTTTGCCCCGGTCGGTACGCTGACGACGGACCTGATCGTCGGTTCCGCCCCGCCGGAACGCGCCGGCGCCGCTTCGGCGATCTCGGAGACCAGCTTCGAATTCGGCGGAGCGCTTGGCATCGCCGTGCTTGGCAGCATGCTAACGGCAGCCTATCGCAGCCGCATGGACGCGGTGGTGGTCACCGGCCTTCCCGAAGAGACCGTCGCGGCCGCACGCCAGACGCTGGGCGGTGCCGTCGCTATCGCCGAAGAGCTTCCGGGTGAGCAGTCCGAACGGCTGCTCTCTGCCGCCCGCGACGTCTTCACGAACTCCTTCGCCTTCACCGCATCGATCTGCGTCGCCCTGTCGCTGTTGACGGCACTGCTCGCCTTCCTGCTTCTGCGCAAGGCGACCGGCGACGGCGCCGACAACGATCCAGTCATCGCAGACGAGGCGGAAGCTTCCGCCAAGGCAGGATAACGAGCAGCGCCCGCGTCGCGGGCGCCATCACATCAATCGCATTTTCGTCCACCCGGCAGCGTGTTCCCCCCGGTCAAGAGACCGGGGACAGGCAACGTCTGCCCAACGACAGGAGCCCATCCGATGAAAAAGCTCTATCGCGGCAGTTGCCACTGCGGCGCCGTCAAGTTCGAATGCCAGCTCGACTTTGCCGAGGGCATCCGCCGCTGCAATTGCAGCTTCTGCGCCAAGACGCGCATGCAGAAATCCTTCGCGCTGCGCGACGAGTTCACCATCATCAGTGGCAAGGAGGCATTGACGAGTTATCGAGCGGTGCCTTCGAACTGGCGGGAGGGCGACGTCGATCACTACTTCTGCAGCCGCTGCGGCGTCCGGCCGTTTTCGCGCGGCTATCTCGAGGATTTCCTCGGCCATTTCTATGCCGTCAACGTCGCCTCCCTCGATGGCGTCGGCGACGAAGAACTGGGCACGGCCCCCATCATCTACGAGAACGGCCGTCACGACGACTACGAAAATCCGCCGTCAGACATCCGCTTCATGTGATCGCCGCCGCCAGAAAAGCCGGAACGCGGATCTCCGTCGGGAACGGCGCAAACAGCTCAGGCGGGGCTCAGTGCCCGCAGTGCCTCAAGCGCACGCTCGGCGTCCGCCTCCGGCACGAAGATGTGGTCGTGATAATAGGCAGCGACAACATTGGCGCTGATGCCCTCCCGCGTCAGCGCCGTCGCCACCGCCGCCGTCAGCCCGACGGCTTCAAGCGCCGAATGCACGTTGAGCGTGATGCGCCGAAGAAGCGGCCCATAGGAAAGGCCGGCGGCATCGGCGGCCGGTTGCTCCAGGATCAGCGTAACCCCTTCGTCCTCGCGATAGGTCGCAAGCGGCTCAAGTGTCATGTAACGCTGCGCCTCGTCATGGGGCACGGTGCAATAGACGTAAGTCTGCGGAAACAAAACCGGCGCCATCGTCGCCAGCAGCTTCGCAAGATCCGTTTCCCCGGCCATCATCCCTCCCCGCAATGTCTCGCGATCCTCGTTGCGAGGGACCGCCGTGTCCTCGTGACTGTGGTAGCGGATCGTCACATTGCCGTGAAGCACGCTCTTGCGATTTGCTTTCGAATGGTCTCGCGAAAAACATGGGCGCAACACGGCCGCCGCCCGACCGCGGCAGAGGAACCCACCGATGTCTACAAAACCCTCTAGTCAGCCACGCACTGCGAAGACCGGCCGACGCTTACAGTGGATTGCCCGCACATTCGCACTCGGCGCCACGCTTTCCGGCGCCTCGATGGCAAGGGCCGCCGAACCGGCTGTCTCCATTCCACCGCCGTCGTTGGACGAGAAGGCGGCCAGCCGTCCGGAGACGGCGGTGTTTGCCGGCGGCTGCTTCTGGGGTGTCCAGGGTGTGTTCCAGCATGTGAAGGGCGTGAGCAATGCCGTCTCCGGCTATGCCGGCGGCCGCCGCGACACAGCGTCCTACGAAGCCGTCAGCAATGGCGATACCGGCCACGCGGAATCGGTGGAAGTGACCTACGACCCGAGCAAGGTCAGCTACGGCAAGCTGCTGCAGATCTTCTTTTCCGTCGGACACAACCCGACGCAACTGAACTACCAGGGGCCCGATCGCGGCACGCAGTATCGCTCGGCCCTGTTCGTCACGACGCCGGAGCAGAAGAAGATCGCCGAGGCCTATATCGCCGAACTCGGCAAATCCGGCGTCTTCCCGGCCGAGATTGTCACCGAGATCGCGCCGCTGAAAGGCTTCTATGTAGCCGAGGCCTACCACCAGGATTTCCTGACGCGCAACCCGACCTACCCTTACATCGTCCACAACGACATGCCGAAGATCGAGAGCCTGCGCAAACTGTTCCCGCAGAGCTTCCGCGCCAATCCGGTGCTGGTGTTCAAGGCGAAGAGCTAGCGCGACCCAAAAGGGCCAGGCTGCACTGAAGCCGGATTTGCGTTGCGATCAGGACCGAAAGGTTCAGCCGGTTCCGACAAGAACGGCAATGCCGTCCGCCAGACGGCGAAAACCTTCGCGCGCCCCCTCGCTCATGTGCCGGGCCCTGAGCCAGGCATGGATCATCTGCGGCTCTTCGCGAAAGGTGACGTTGACACCCGCCATCGCGAGCCGGGCCGCGTAGATGCGGGCGTCATCCCGTAACGGATCGAAGAAGGCGCCAGTGATGTAGGTCGGCGGCAGACCCGAAAGATCCTTCTCCGCGAGCGGCGCCGCAAACGAATTATCGGCCGGCGCCTGCAGTATGTCCCGGTAGTACTTCGTATCGGCGGTCGTCAGCCCCGGCGCTTCGGACATCTCGATATAGGAGCCGGAAACGAGATCGCCGCCAAGACCGGGATAGATCAATGCCTGCCCGACGATACCGGGCAGTCCGTTGGCCCGCGCCTTGAGCACGATGCCCGCAGTCAGATTTCCGCCGGCGCTGTCGCCGGCAACGACAACGGGACGGCCATCCGCGAGCAGAGCCTGAAGCACCGCGTAACAATCCTCGAAGGCAGCCGGCCATACATGTTCCGGTGCGAGGCGGTAATCGACGCTGACGAGTTCGGCCTTCGCGAAATCGGCAAGCTCGGCGCAGATGGCATCATGGCTGTCGAGCGAACCGACGACGAAACCGCCGCCATGAATGTAATAGATTCGAGTTTCGGTGGAGATGGTCGCCGGCCGATAGCGCCGGATCGGGATGCGGCCCTCGACAAGTGCGTCCTCGCGCATCAGCCCTTCAGGCGACGGCGCATCGAACTCGGCGCAGAGCGCATCGTACCATTTGCGCTGCTGTTCGATCGACGCATCCACCGCATCGGCGGGATAGAAGGCCTCGCATCGCCAGTGAAAGGCGAGGATGCCTTCCTCTATCGGCATCGGTTTCAATACGGCCTGATCCAAAATCCGCCTCCCTGAACTGTCTGGCGGAAGACTAGCATTGGTCGGCTCGGCTTCTGTCCGAAAACCGACATCGGTACGAAAATCCCGCCGCAGTTGCCTTGTCGGGGACGATCTCTCGACCGCGCTTGCATGCGCGCCTTCACAACGATTAACTCACGCCATGGCATTCACCTTCAGACAGTTGCAGTATTTCGTCGCCGTCGCCGAGCAGGGCTCGATCACGCGTGCGGCGCAGAGCCTCTCGATCTCGCAATCCTCGATCACCGAGGCGATCAAGGAGCTTGAGGGCGATCTCGGCGTCGAGTTGTTCGACCGGCATCCACGCGGCCTTTCGATCACCCATAACGGCCACCAGTTTCTGCGGCATGCGACAAAAATCCTCTCCGACGTTTCGGACGCAAGACGAAGCTTTTCCGACAACCGCGAGGAGACCGGCGGCAAGCTCAATCTCGGCGTCACTTCGCTGGTGGCCGGCTACGTGCTGTCGGACCTGCTCGCCCGCTATCGCCGCGCCTGCCCCGGCGTCGATGTCAGCGCCATCGAGGACAACGGCTCCTACCTCGAACATCTCTTGATCGGCGGCGAACTCGACGTCGCCGTCATGGTCATCTCCAACCTGCGCGACCGCATGGCGCTGCAGGCGGAGATTCTCGAAACCTCGCCCTATCGCCTCTGGCTGCCGATCGGCCATCCTCTCGTCAGCGCCGACATCATCTCGATCAGTGATATCGCCAAGGAGCCGCTGATCATGCTGACGGTCGACGAAATCGAGGAGAACACCGGCAAGCTGCTGTCGGCACTCGGCGCCCGGCCTCATGTCGCCTTCCGCACCCGCTCGGTCGAAGCGGTGCGCAGCCTGGTGGCGACAGGTGCAGGCATCGCCCTTCTGCCCGATCTCGTCTATCGCCCCTGGTCGCTTGAAGGCGACCGCATCGAAAGCCGCGACGTCTCCGGCGCGCTCCCCGTCGTGCAGGTCGGCATGGTCTGGCGCAAGGGCTCCAGCCTGCCGCAATCGGCACGCGATTTCGTCGGTATCGCCGAAGCGCTGCGCAGCGCCCGTCCACGCTAGAAATCCGATACGGCTCCAAAAATCGAAGAAAATCATCGGGCTATGGCACCGCCGATGAAGGCGTTCGCGCCCGCTCGCCCATTGATATCGGAAAAACCGATAGCGACATTCTGATTAATGAATTTGCGAATGCGGAGAAATCAAGGCACGCTTCAACCTGGGAACGAAGCCGTAAAATGCGGCTCAAAACTGGGAGAATTCAGATGAAGCAGATCCTGAAATCCTGCACCGCGCTGACGCTGTCGCTCGGCCTCGTGGCACCGGCCTTGGCGCAGGAGCCACTGAAGGAACTGGGCAAGGGCGAAGGCGAACTGTCGATCGTCGCCTGGGCCGGCTACATCGAGCGCGGCGAGACCGACAAGAACTACGACTGGGTCACCGATTTCGAGAAGCAGACCGGCTGCAAGGTCTCGGTCAAGACGGCCGCCACCTCCGACGAAATGGTGGCGCTGATGAACGAAGGCGGCTTCGACCTCGTCACCGCCTCGGGCGACGCCTCGATGCGGCTCGTGGCCGGCAAGCGCGTTCAGCCGATCAATACCGATCTCATCCCCAGCTGGAAGACCATCGACGAGCGCATGCAGAATGCGCCCTGGTACACGGTCAACGGCGTTCACTACGGCACGCCCTATGTCTGGGGCCCGAACGTGCTGATGTACAACAAGGACGCCTTCAAGGGCGAAGCGCCGAAGAGCTGGAACGTGGTCTTCGAGGAAATGACCCTGCCCGACGGCAAGTCCAACAAGGGTCGCGTCCAGGCCTATGACGGCCCGATCCACGTGGCGGATGCTGCCAACTACCTGATGAAGCACAAGCCCGACCTTGGCATCAAGGACCCCTACGAACTCAACGAAGACCAATACAAGGCGGCGCTCGATCTGCTGCGCACCCAGCGCACGCTCGTCGGTCGCTACTGGCACGACGCCATGATCCAGATCGACGACTTCAAGAACGAAGGCGTCGTCGCTTCTGGCTCCTGGCCGTTCCAGGTCAACCTGATGGAAGCCGAAAAGCTGCCGATCGCCTCGACCATTCCGGAAGAAGGTGTGACCGGATGGGCCGACACCACCATGCTGCACGCCGAAAGCGCCCATCCGAACTGCGCCTATATGTGGATGGAGCACTCGCTGTCGCCGAAGGTCCAGGGCGATGTCTCCGCCTGGTTCGGCGCCAACCCCTCGGTCGGTGCCGCCTGCAAGGGCAACGAGCTTCTGACCGACGCTGGCTGCAAGACCAACGGCTACGAGGACTTCGACAAGGTCAAGTTCTGGAAGACGCCGGTAACGAAGTGCGCAAGCCAGGGCGAATGCGTGCCCTACCACCGCTGGGTCTCCGACTATATCGGCGTCATTGGCGGCCGCTGAGCCGCCGCGACCATATCGCAAGCATTAGCCCCTCACCCTGACCCTCTCCCCGCTCGCGGGGAGAGGGAACGCCCCCGGCAAACCCGCAGGGCGTGACCTTGAGGCAAGGCGCCCGCCACGTGTCTCCTTCGCCCCGCCTGCGGGGAGAAGGTGCCCGGCAGGGCGGATGAGGGGCACTTCCCCTCACCGTGGGGATGAGGGGCACTTCCCCTCACCGTGGGGATGAGGGGCACTTCCCCTCACCGCGGGGATGAGGGGCCAAACTTTCCGGAGTATTCTTATGACCGCCGTTCTTTTCGACAATGTTTCCCGCCACTTCGGCGCCGTTCGCGCAGTCGATGGTGTGAACCTCGAAATTGCCGAGGGCGAATTCTTCGCTATGCTCGGCCCCTCAGGCTCGGGCAAGACCACCTGCCTGCGCCTGATGGCCGGCTTCGAGCAGCCGACCGGCGGCCATATCGAAATCTTCGGCGAGACGGCAGAGGGCGTGCCGCCCTATCGTCGCAGCGTCAACACCGTGTTTCAGGACTATGCCCTCTTCCCGCATCTCTCGATCCTCGACAACGTCGCCTATGGCCTGATGGTCAAGGGCGTCGGCCGTGAGGAGCGTCGCAAGGCGGCCGAGGATGCGCTCGCCATGGTCAAGCTGCCGAGCTATGGCAGCCGCCGCCCCGGCCAGCTCTCCGGCGGGCAGCGCCAGCGGGTGGCGCTCGCCCGCGCGCTCGTCAACAAGCCGAAGGTGCTACTGCTCGACGAGCCGCTCGGCGCGCTCGACCTCAAGCTGCGCGAGCAGATGCAGGAGGAACTGAAGAGCCTGCAGAAATCGCTCGGCATCACCTTCGTCTTCGTCACCCACGACCAGGGCGAAGCGCTGTCGATGGCCGACCGCATCGCCGTCTTCAACGATGGCCGCATCCAGCAGCTCGGCAGCCCGGAGGAAGTCTACAAGCAGCCGAAGACCCGCTTCGTCGCCGATTTCGTCGGCTCGTCAAACGTGCTGCCGGCAAAGCTGTGCCAGAAGCTCGGAGTCAGATCCACCTACGCCAGCCTTCGCCCCGAGGCGATCGCGCTGTCGGCACCGGGCGAAGGCGCGCTCAGCCTAAATGGCACAGTCTCGGCCCATAGTTTCCTTGGCGCCGTCAACCGCGTCGTCGTCGATGTCGACGGCGCGCGCATTGCGGTCGCAAGCCCCGCCTCGCTTGTCGTGCCCACGGTCGGCAGCCCCGTCACCATCAGCTTTGCGGCGCACGAGTTGCACCCGATGGAGGACGCATGACAACCGTCGCTGAAAATTTCGTTCTGCCGGAACGTCGTGGTGCGGCCGGGCGGCTGTCGGACTTCTTCTGGAAGCACCCGCATGTGTTGCTCACGGTCATGTTGGCGCCGCCGCTCCTGTGGCTCGGCGTCGTCTATATCGGCTCGCTCTTTGCGCTGCTGCTGCAGAGCTTCTTCTCGATCGACGACTTCTCCGGCCTGATCAATTACGAGTTCACCTTCGCCACCTACCGCCAGCTGCTGAGCGAAACCAATCTCGACATCATCCTGCGCACGGTATCGATGGCGGCCGTCGTGACGGTCGCCTCGGCACTTATCGCCTTCCCGATCGCCTATTACGCGGCGCGTTACGCGCAGGGAAAATGGAAGGTGCTGTTCTACCTCGGCATCATGCTGCCGCTCTGGTCGAGCTATCTCGTCAAGATCTATGCCTGGAAGCTGATCCTCGCAAAGGAAGGCATCGTCACCTGGTTCCTGGCCAAGGTGCATCTGCAGTGGTTGCTCGATGCCTGGCTCTCGCTTCCCGTCGTCGGCGGCAACTCGCTCTCGGTCAGCTACACCGGCACCTTCATCGTCTTCGTCTATGTCTGGCTGCCCTTCATGATCCTGCCGATCCAGGCGGCACTCGAGCGCGTGCCGGGAAACCTGATCGAGGCGTCCTCCGATCTCGGCGGCACACCGGCCCAGACCTTCCGCTACGTGCTGTTTCCCCTGGCGCTTCCGGGCATCGTTGCCGGCTCGATCTTCACGTTTTCGCTGACGCTTGGCGATTACATCATTCCGCAGATCATCGGCTCTTCCCGGCTGTTCATCGGCCAGGCGGTCTATGCCCAGCAGGGCACGGCCGGCAACATCCCGCTGGCCGCCGCCTTTACCGTCGTGCCGATCGTCATCATGGGCGCCTATCTCTATATGGCCAAACGCATGGGAGCCTTCGATGCGCTCTGACCGACTCAACCGCTCGCCCCTCGGCTTGAAGATCGCCGCTGCCGCCGGCCTTGCCTTCATGCATGTGCCGATCCTGCTGATCTTCCTCTATGCCTTCACCACGGAGGAAAAGAGCTACCAGTTCCCGCCGCCGGGGCTGACGACGCAATGGTTCGCCGTTGCCTGGAACAGGCCGGATGTCTGGGCGGCGCTGACGCTGTCGGTCAAGGTCGCCTCGATCGCGACCGCCGTCGCCCTGGTGCTCGGCACGCTCTGTGCCGCCGCCGTCAGCCAGACACGGTTCTTCGGCCGCGAGACGATCTCGCTCCTCGTCATCCTGCCGATCGCGCTGCCCGGCATCATCACCGGCATCGCGCTGCGCTCGGCCTTTTCGATTGCCGAATTCCCGTTTTCGTTCTGGACGATCGTGCTCGGCCACGCGACCTTCTGCATCGTCGTCGTTTACAACAATGCGGTCGCGCGCTTCCGCCGCATCTCCGGCTCGCTGATCGAGGCCTCGATGGATCTCGGCGCCGATGGTTTCCAGACCTTTCGCTACATCATCCTGCCGAACATCGGCACGGCGCTTCTGGCCGGCGGCATGCTCGCCTTCGCGCTGTCCTTCGACGAGGTGATCGTCACCACCTTTACCGCCGGCCAGCAGTCGACGCTGCCGATCTGGATGCTCGAAGAGCTCATCCGTCCGCGCCAGCGACCGGTGACCAACGTGGTCGCCATGATCGTCGTGCTGGTCACCTTCCTGCCGATCCTCGGCGCCTACTACCTGACCCGCGACGGCGACCAGATCGCCGGCGGCGGCAAATGAACAAGACTTTCAAGGGAGAACAGACATGGACACCCAGCTTTTGATCGGATCGCGCTTCGAGGCCGGAACCGAAGCCGAAGAGCTTATCCTCAACCCGCGCACCGGCGCAAAGATCATCGACCTGGCCGAAGCCTCGCACATGCAGGTCGAGTTGGCTGTCGACGCGGCGGAGCGCGCCTTCGTCTCCTGGTCGATGACGACGCCCGGTGAGCGCTCCGGCTACCTGCTGAAGATCGCCGACGCGATCGAGAAGAATGCCGACGATTTTGCCGCGCTTGAAGCGCTCAACTGCGGCAAGCCGATCAATGCCGTGAAGAACGACGAATTGCCGGCGATCGTCGACTGCTGGCGCTTTTTTGCCGGCGCCATCCGCAACCTGCATGCGCCGACGGCAGGCGAATATCTGCCGGGACACACGTCCATGGTCCGCCGCGATCCGGTCGGCATCGTCGGCTCGATCGCGCCCTGGAACTATCCGCTGATGATGATGGCATGGAAGCTGGCGCCGGCGATTGCCGGCGGCAACACGGTCGTCTTCAAGCCGTCCGAGCAGACGCCGCTGACGGCGCTGAAGCTCGCCCGCCTGCTCGCCGACATCCTGCCGGAAGGCGTCGTCAACGTCGTCACCGGCCGCGGCGAGACCGTCGGCAACGCGCTGATCAACCACCCCAAGATCGCGATGGTCTCGATCACCGGCGACGTCGCCACCGGCAAGAAGGTGCTGACGGCCGCCGCCAAGACGGTGAAGCGCACGCATCTGGAGCTCGGCGGCAAGGCGCCGGTCATCGTCTATGACGATGCCGACCTCGAAGCGGTCGTCAACGGCATCCGCACCTTCGGCTACTACAATGCCGGCCAGGACTGCACCGCCGCTTGCCGCATCTATGCCGAGGCCGGCATCTACGAAAAGCTCGTCGCCGACCTGAGCTCGGCTGTTTCGACCATCCGCTACAATCTTGCCGACGACACAGAAAACGAGATCGGCCCGCTGATTTCCCGCCGCCAGCGCGACCGCGTCGCGAGCTTCGTCGAGCGCGCGGCCGACCAGAAGCACATCGAGATCACCACCGGCGGCAGCGCCGGCAGCGCCGACGGATTCTTCTTCCAGCCGACGGTGATCGCCGGCGCGACGCAGGAAGACGAGATCGTTCGGCGCGAAGTGTTCGGCCCGGTCGTCTCCGTCACCCGCTTCACCGGCAAGGACGATGCCGTCGCCTGGGCCAACGACAGCGACTACGGCCTCGCCTCGTCGGTCTGGACCAAGGACATCTCCAAGGCGATGAACGCTGCGTCACGCCTGCAATACGGCTGCACCTGGATCAACACCCACTTCATGCTGACCAACGAGATGCCGCATGGCGGCGTCAAGCAGTCTGGCTACGGCAAGGACATGTCCGTCTATGCGCTGGAGGACTACACTGCGGTCCGCCACATCATGATCAACCACGGCTAAGCCTTCAGGCGTAGCGCGGCCTTTTCGGGCAGCGCCGCGCCTCTCGGGCCACGGCAAATGGGAGGAAATACCATGTTGTACCGCCGCCAACTGCTCGTTGCCGCAGGCGCTCTGGGTCTGAGCGCCGTTCTCCAGGTGCCCTCAGGTTTCGCCGCCGATGCGGCGCCTGATGTCGTCAAGGCCTATGTCGCCGCCTGGAACGCCCATGATGCGGGCAAGGCCGCATCCTACTTCGCCGACGACGTCACTTACTACGACGCCTCCGTCGGCAAGCCCGTGACCGGCAAGGAGGCCGCCAAGACCGGTGTCATCGACAATTTCCTCAATGCGGCGCCCGATGCCGCCTGGACCATGAAGGGCGATCCCATCGCCAGCGGCGACAAGGTCTCCTTCGAATGGGAGTTTTCCGGCACCAATTCGGGCGCCTGGGCCGATGGCACGGCCGCAACCGGCAAGGCCTTCAAGTTCACCGGTGCCTCGGTGTTCACCGTCAAGGACGGCAAGATCGCCGCACAGAACGACTACTACGATGCGCTCGGCTTCTACAAACAGCTCGGCCTGCTGTAGCCGGCCGTCCAGCCTGCGATACCGCCCTTCCCGTAGCCGCAAGACCGCGCTTGCGGCTAACCTTGCGCCCGCCCGCGAACAGAAACATGCGGACAAAACGCATAAAATAGCTTGCACGACGAAGAAACATGAGTAACACGATCACCTTATAAGTTTCTGACCCTTGCTCAGAAGGTGTGTCGCATGCTTGCAAGAAGGATCGCTGCTTCAGCCGGGCTTCCGGCTGTGTCTCGCCCGCACCGTGCGAGCGATAGCGCATCTCTTCTGGATGCCCGCTCATGACGGCCGCCGCAGAAGCGATGATGGACACGGGCGGCGCCAAGATTTTGTCTGCTGCCTTTTCCGGCACGCACGCCTGGTGCAACGAGAAGATGATGCTGTCGGACGATCTTTCCGACGGCATGGCGCTGCCGGAGTTCTTCGCCTCCGGCGCCTTCGACCGGGCGCTCGACACCTATGCCGAAAAATCAGGGGGCACCGATCGCCGCGCGGTCGCCTCCATGTGGTCGCTCTACTATTTCTCGGCGCTCACCATTCCCTATCTCGTTGCCCGCGTGCTCGACCATCAGGTGTTACCGGTCTCCTTCGACCGCATGAAAGTGGCGCTATCCGACGATGGCCTGCCCCGCGCCTTTGGCGTTGCCGATGCCGGCGACTGGCAGGCGGGCGACAATGACGACGTCTTTGCCACCCTGGCACCGCTGATGGGCGAGCACCTTCGCGAGGTCGTCGGTTATCTCAAATCGACCGGCGGCATCGCGCCGAAACTCGCGTGGAACAACGCGCTCGTCTATATTGACTATGCCCTGCGCGCCGCCGGCGTCGAACCGCTTCATGCCCAGGCCGAAGCGCTGATCGGCAGCAAGTTGCTGCCCGACGGTTCGCCCAACCCCTTCTTCGATTGCCTGCGCCACGAGGAAGAGGACGGAGCACGCGTGTGCCGGCGCAAGATCTGCTGCCTGCGTTACCTGCTCCCGGGCGTTCGCAGCTGCGGCAGCCTTTGCGCCCTTCCCAGCCAACGGAATCAGTAGCTTGCTTCAACTTGGTTTGCGGTCCGCCATCCGGATCATACTGACCCTCCTCATCACCCTTCCGCTTTTTGCCATCGCCGCCCGGGCCGAGGGCAAATGGCCGATGACAGTGAAGGATGCGGCCGGGCGCGAGGTGACGATCTCAGCGCCGCCAAAGGCGATCCTGCTCGGCAGCGGCTTCAATCTCGTCGCCCTGTCGCTCATTCACCCGGATCCCATCAGCCTGCTTGCGGGCTGGTCCGGCGACATGAAGGGGGCCAACCCCGAAATCTACGAGAGCTTCCGTCGGAAATTCCCCGCGATAGCCGACGTGCCGCTGATCGATGACGGCACGCTACCGGGCCTGTCCTACGAAACACTGCTGACGCTGAAGGCCGACCTCGCGATCCTTGCCAACTGGCAGGCCGACAACGAGCCGGGCCAGCGCGCCATCGACTATCTCGCGAGCATCGGCGTGCCCGTCATCGTCGTGGATTTCAACAGCGATCCCCTGAAAGACACGCCCGACATGATGCGGCTTCTCGGGCGGATCCTGGAACGCGACGAACAGGCGGAAGCTTTCGCGCGGTTCTACGAGGACAAGCTGGCGTTGATCCGCTCTCGTGTCGCCGCCAAGCCCGAGCCACGTCCAACCGTGCTGATGGATGCCTTCCCGAAGCCCGACCAGTGCTGTTGGGCCTATGGCGTCGGCGGGCTCGGCGAATTCCTGACGGTCGCCGGTGGCCGCAACATCGCCGAAGGCGCGCTGCCACGCGCCGGCGGCACGGTCAGTGCCGAACCCGTCATTGCGGCAAACCCCGACGTCTATATCGCCACGTCCTCTCCCGGTGGTGTGTATAGCGGCTTTTCCATCGGTCCCGGCGTTGCGGGGGATGACGCCCAGCAGACACTGGCGGCTGCGGTCAAGGCGCCGGTCCTCTCCGGTATCGCGGCAGTGGAGAACGGCCGCGTGCATGGCATCTGGAACTTCTTCAACGCCATCCCGCTCAACATAGTCGCTGCCGAAGCCTTCGCCCATTGGCTGCGGCCTGACATCTTTGCCGATCTCGCCCCCGAAAAGACCCTCGCCGAAATCAACGAGCGTTTCGCCGCCGTGCCCTTCGAGGGCACCTACACGGTCAGCCTCACCGCCGATACGCAGCGCTAGTAGGTCCTCGAAACCCACCACATTTGCAATTGGCGCAAAGGGTTGGCGAAAACACCCGCCGCTCGAACCAGCAAATGCCGAAGGCGTGACTTTCGAGCGCGCGAGGCGATGTTGCCACCCGCTCCTCACCCTATATAAGGGTTGGTGAGGAGGAGCTTCATGCTTTGGTTGATAGCGTTGGTTGGCGTGGCGATCGTGTATCTGGCGGCGCGTTTCAGCCGCTTTCGCCGGTGGGCCGAGCCCATCCTGTCGGTCGCAGTGGCAATCGCCCTGCTCTCCGCTTTCATCGTCTGGATCAGCGATCGCGGCGAGCGCAAGGCTCCGACACCCGAGCCGGTGGCGACAGATCCCGCTGTTCCGGCAGCAAAGAACATCAGTCTCGGCGATGTGACATTCGAGCAAAGCCAGCCGGAGCGAAGTTTTCGCCTGCGCGGCACGGTCACCAACAACGGCGCCACACCGCTTGAATATTTCCGGCTGTCCGTGACGCTCGAAGACTGCCCTCAAGACACCTGCGCGAAGATAGGCGACGACACAGCGCTTGTGCTGTCCCGCGTGCCCGCCGGACAGGCGAGGCCGTTTGAAACCTTCCTCACCTTCCCGAGCCGCGAAGGCGAGAGCCTGACGACGCCGAAATGGACCTACCAGGTGCTGGAAGTCCGCGGCGCCGCCAGCAAATAACGCCCGGCGCGCGTTGCGGTCCCTTCAAGCCGCCGATGCCGGCCGTAACGCCGAGACGATCTCGGCTGTCGTCGTCACCTCTGCGAACTCCGCCCGCAACGTCGCGACATGCGCCCGATGGATATCCGGAGCCGCAATCGTGCCGCCCGCGCCATCCGGCTGGTCGAAACAATCGCAGGCATCCTCCACCAGGATCACCCGATAACCGAGATTGGCGCCGACCCGCACCGACGTCGAGACGCACATATCCGTCGAAATGCCGAAGAGCACGATCGTATCGACGCCAAGCCGGCGCAGGCGCAGGTCGAGATCCGTGCCGATGAAGGCGGCATTGACGCTCTTGCTGACAAGCGGCTCGTCGCCTTCAGGCGCAAAACCCGGACGCGGCGCATTGCCTGGCGCGCCGCGAGCAAGCGTAGAGCCCGGCGCGACGCTGTCGTGACGCACATGGATGATCGGCCGGCGGCCGGCGCGCCAGGCGGCGAGCAAAGCACGGCCGTTGTCGTCAACATCGGCGTTCCAGCGCGGCGGCCAGGGGGCGGCGTCGAACGCCTGCTGCATGTCGATCGGGATCAGGACGGCATTGTCGGGAAGTCGCTGTTTGGTCATGGCTAACGCTCCTTGGTTGCCTCAGGAAGCTAGCCGCTCTATCGTCCGGTTTCATTGGACATCATGACGTTGAACCGGACGATCTTCCGGCTTAACGACTTCGAGGGCGACACATTGACAGAAATGGATGAGAAGGACCGACTGCTGGTCGCCGCGCTTCGCCAGGATTCACGCCAGAGCCTGGTAGCGCTTGCGCGCCATGCCGGCCTGTCGCGCAGTGCTGCCCATGAACGCCTGCGCCGGCTCGAAACGAAGGGCGTGATCGCCGGCTACACCATCCGCTTGGGGATCGAGGACAAGACGCCGGTGGTGCGCGCGTTGATCGCCATATCCTTCCAGCCGGGCAAGAACTGCGACCACATCGTGCCGCATCTGGCCGGCATGCCGCCTGTCGTCAGTTGCTGGTCGCTCGCTGGCGAGACGGATCTGATGCTCTTGATCGAATGCGCCTCGAATGGCGACCTCGACACCATCCGCCGCCAGATCTCGCTGATATCGGGCGTCGCCACGGTGCAGACCCATGTGGCTCTGCGCACCCATTTCGACCGGCGGGACTGATAGCGCAACGGCGCTCCCCGACGGCGCGCTTCGTTCCGGCGCCATTGCCACCGCTGAGCCATAGATACTTGCATTCCTGTGCTCGTCACAGAAATCCAGCGACGGCGCGTCCACGCCGTCAGCTATGGGCTTCGCCAAGCCGCAGTGTTCGCAGGTCTCTCACAGCGCGGCAGCGGCAACGCTCGCACCCTGCGGAGCTGCCGACGAAACAATGGTCGGCCGGCTGATCTCGTCGAGATACCAGTTAATGTAGCGCAGTTCGTTCTGCTCCATCGGCGCGATCGGCCCGGGTACGAAATAGTGCGAGCGCACGCCGCGGGAGGTGTGCTCGATGATCGCCTTGTCCTCGTCCGTCGTCACCGTCCAAAGCCAGATGAGCTTTTCGAGATCGTAGTCCCGCCCCTCCTCGGCCTTGCCGTCGACGAGCCAGATCAGCTCCATCTCGCAGGTGCCTGCCGTCTTCGGGATGAAGCGGTAGATCATGCCGTGATCGGGGTAGCAGACGAGGAATGTGGTGCCACCGAGATGGATGGAGGTGACGCCGCCGTCGAAATCGCTGAAACGGCCCATCAGGGTGCTGAGCGGCTGGCCGTCCTTGCTGCCGGTCTTGACGCCGTCATAGAGCGCGTAGCGGAAGGCATGCACCGTTTCCTTGCCGCCTGCCGAGGACTGCCAGTGGTCGCCGGAGCCGACCTCGATGCCGAGCGCGCAGGTGCGCGCCTCCATCTTCGCATTCAGCTCCTCGATCATGTGCAGCGGCTGTTCGAGCGCGTGCGTCTCGGAATACTCCGGGTGCGCCGGGCCGCAATGGTAGCACTCGACATAGTTCTCGACCGCGAGCTTCCAGTTGGCATCGACGGGGTAGGACTGCCGGTGCGCGACCTTGGCCTCCGCCCAGCCATATTGGCCGCAGGTGGCATGCAGGAGATTCTCGACCTCGGTGAAATCAAGCGGCTCATCGGCAAAGGAGATGAAGATCAGCCCCTCCACGACACGCACATGCAGCTTCTTCAGCCCGTGGTCCTCGCGCTTGAAATCCTTCGGCATCAGTCGCGCTGCCTTCAGTGCGCCGTCATTGCCATAGGTCCAGGCGTGATAGGGACAGACGAAGGCGCGGGCATTGCCCTTGTCCTTGGTGCAGACCTCGGCGCCGCGGTGACGGCAGACGTTCAGCATCGCATGGATCGCGCCGGTGGCAGTGCGGGTCACGATCACCTGCTCGGAGGCCATGCGGAAGACTTCGAAGTCATTGGGGTTCGGGATCACGCTTTCATGCGCGACGCAGTGCCAGTGGCGACGAAACACCCGGTCGAGATCGCGCTCGTAGATATCCTCGTCGTGGTAGAAGGCGCGGACGAGCCCATGGCCCGGCCGATGCGCAGCGACCAGCTGATCGATGCGGTCGCCCGCGACGGTGGTATTGGAAAGGTCCGATGCGAACATGGGCCTGAACTCCCGAAAGGTGGACCGGAAGAACCGCGTTCCGGCGCGCGTATTTTCGTTGTGCCTCGAAAGGCCCCTCATCCGCCTGCCGGCACCTTCTCCCTGCAGGCGGGGCGAAGGGACATCGCAGCACCCACTCGTTCCCCAAATCCATTTGCGACTCCGCCATTTCGACGACTGCCATCGTATGGCAAGCGTGCCGCATTCTCGTCCCCTCGCCCCGCCTGCGGGGAGAGGGTTAGGGTGAGGGGCAACTCCAAGCGCGAGTTCACATCCGCACCCGCTCCGCCCGCGGATCGTACATCGCCTTCAGCGATGCCTCGGCTTTCACCCGGGTGCCGGCGATCTCGATCTCGAAGCTCGAACCGAGCACGTCGGCATCGCTTTCGCCCTCCGACGGCACGTAACCGAGGCCGATGGCGCCGCCGAGGTGGTGGCCGTAATTGCCTGAGGTGATCGTGCCGACGATCTTGCCGTCGCGCACGATCGCCTCGTTGTGGAAGAGCAAAGGTTCCGGATCGGAGAGGCGAAACTGCACCAGCCGCCGCGAAAGCCCGCGATTGTGTTTGGCAAGCACCGCCTCGCGGCCGATGAAATCGCCCTTGTCGGGCTTGACCGCAAAGCCAAGCCCGGCTTCGAGCACGTGGTCCTCGTCGGTGATATCGTGGCCGAAATGGCGGAAGGCCTTTTCGATGCGGCAGCTGTCGAGCGTGTGGATGCCGCAAAGCTTCAGCCCGAGATCCTGTCCCGCCTCCTCCAGCGCCTCGAACACATGCGCCGTCTGATCGGTCGAGACATAAAGCTCCCAGCCGAGTTCGCCGACATAGGTGACGCGGTGCGCGCGGGCGAGCCCCATGCCGATCTCGATCTCTCGCGCCGTCCCGAAGGGGTGCGCCGCATTCGAAAAATCGTTCGGGCTCACCTTCTGCATCAGGTCGCGCGCCTTCGGCCCCATGACGCAGAGCACGCTTTCCCCGGCGCCGACATCGGTGATGACGACGAATTCGTCACGCACATGCTTGCGCAGCCAGGCAAGGTCGCGTTGAAGCGTGGCACCCGGCACCACCAGCAGGAACGCGGTCTCCGAAAGGCGTGTGACCGTCAGGTCGCTTTCGATGCCGCCGCGGCCGTTGAGCATCTGGGTGTAGACGATGCGGCCGGCCTCGACATTCATCTCGTTGGCGCAGAGGCGCTGCAGGAAGGAAAGCGCATCGCGCCCCTCCACCCGGATCTTGCCGAAGGAGGTCATGTCGAACAGGCCGACGCCATTGCGCACGGCCAGGTGCTCGGCCTTCTGGTTTTCGAACCAGTTCTGCCGCTTCCAGGAATAGCGGTATTCGCGCTCCTGGCCTTCCTTCGCAAACCAGTTGGCCCGCTCCCAACCCGCGACCTCTCCGAACACGGCGCCGCGCGCTTTCAGATGTTCGTGCAGCGGCGAACGGCGCACGCCGCGGGCCGTCGCCATCTGGCGATAGGGGAAATGGTCGGCATAGAGCAGCCCCAGCGTCTCGGAGACCCTATCCTTGAGGTAGGCGCGGTTCTTCTGGAATGGCTGCGCCCGACGGATATCGACCTCCCAGAGATCGAACGGCGGCTCGCCGTCGTTCATCCACTCAGCCAGCGCCATGCCCGCCCCGCCCGACGAAACGATGCCGATCGAGTTGTAGCCGGCAGCAACCCAGTAGCCTTTCACCTCCGGCGCCTCGCCGAGATAGTAGCGGTCGTCGGGCGTAAAGCTTTCCGGCCCGTTGAAGAAGGTATGGATGCCCGCCGTCTCCAGCATCGGCATGCGATTGACCGCCATTTCGAGGATCGGCGAGAAATGATCGAAATCGTCGGGCAACTGGTCGAAGCAAAAATCCTCGCGGATGCCGTCCATGCCCCAGGGCTTGGCCTTGAGCTCGAAGGCGCCGACCAGCATCTTGCCGGCATCCTCCTTGTAGTAGGTGCATTCGTCCGGCACGCGCAGCACCGGCAGACGCGTAAGGCCGGGGATCGCCTCGGTGACGATGTAGAAATGCTCGCAGGCATGCAGCGGCACGGTGACGCCGGATTGCCGCGCGAACTCGCGACCCCACATGCCCGCGCAGTTGACGACGTTGTCGGTCTCGATCGTGTAGGTCTCGCCGTTCTGCTCGCAGGTGACGCCGGTTACCCGGCCGTCCTTCTTCAGCACGGCCGTCACCTTGACGCCCTCGATGATCGTCGCGCCATTCTGGCGCGCGCCCTTGGCGAGCGCCATGGCGATGTTGGCCGGGTCGCACTGGCCGTCGAGCGGCAGGTGCACCGCCGCCTTCACGTCCGAGGTGTTGAGATGCGGATACATCGCCTTCACCTCATCCGGCGTGATCTCACGCACATCGACGTTGAAGGCGCGTGCCAATGAGGCCTGGCGATAGATCTCTTCCTTTCGCTCCTCCGTCAGTGCCACGGTGATCGAGCCGTTCTGGCGCATGCCGGTGGAAATGCCGGTCTCGGCCTCGAGCTTGACGTAGAGGTCGGCCGAGTATTTCGCCAGCCGCGTCATGTTCTGCGAGGCGCGCAGCTGGCCGATCAGGCCGGCCGCATGCCACGTGGTGCCCGAGGTCAGCTGCTTTCTCTCAAGCAGCACCACGTCGGTCCAGCCGAGCTTGGCGAGATGATAGGCGACGGAACAGCCGGAGACGCCGCCGCCGATGATGACGGCCCGGGCTTTCGAGGGAATGGGCTTCGTCATGCGCGCAGTCTTTCATTGGAGGGATCCCAGAGTGGCTGGTCGGCCTCGACCGTCGCCTTGAAGCGATCGCCGAAGATCTCGACCTCGATCTCGTTGCCGGGCACTGCGAGATCGGCCCTGAGCATGCCGAGCGCGATCGACTTGCCGACGCGGTAGCCCCAATTGCCCGAGGTGGTCTCGCCGACCACCTGGCCATCCGACCAGAGCGTCGACATATACGGCGCGTCGCAGCCGTCGGCGGCGACCGTCAAGGTGACGAAGCGTTTGCTGACGCCTTGCTGCTTCTCTCGCTCCAGCGCCGCCTTGCCCTTGAAGCCGGGCTTTGCCCAATCGACGAAGCGCTCGAGCCCACCTTGCAGGATGGTGTAGTCGGTCGACAGGTCACCCTTCCAGGCGCGGTAGCCCTTCTCTATACGCAGGCTGTCGAGCGCCTCCATGCCGAAGGGTTTGAGACCATGTTTCTGACCGGCGGCCCAGACGGCATCGAAGATCGCAGCGGTATCGTCGACCTTGGTGTGGATCTCCCAGCCGAGTTCACCGGCAAAGGAGACGCGCACCAGTTGGCAATAGCGCCCGGCAATCTGCGCCGTCTGGTGGGTGAGCCAACCCTTGGCGAGGTCCGCATCGCTGACCTCGGTCAGGATATCGCGCGATCTTGGGCCTGTCAGGATCTGGCAGCTGAACTGCGTGGTGACGTCGTCGAGCGTGAAGGCGGCACCTGTGGGCAGATGTTTTTGCAGCCACTCGAGATCGTGCCACTGCGCCGTTGCCGCCGTGATCAGGAAGAAGAAATCCTCGTCCAGCATCATGACCGACATTTCGGTGACAATGCGGCCCTTGTCGTCGGAGAAATAGGCAAGGCCGATGCGACCCGGCTTCGGCACGCGGCCGGTGATCAGCCCCGACAGCCATTCGCTCGCGCCCTTGCCCTTGACCCGGAAGCGCGAGAAGCCCGGCAGGTCGAGTATCCCTGCGGCATCGCGCACGGCGATGCACTCTTCCTCGATGCGCTTGGCCCAAGGTCCCGCCCGGCCCCAGGTCTGCGTTGCCTCTTCGGAGATGTCGTCGCCCGGTTTGGCGTACCACATCGCCCGTTCCCAGCCGTTATAGGGCTTGAACTGCGCGCCGAGGGCGGCGATCCGATCGTGGATTGGCGACAGCTTCTTGCCGCGGCCGGCCGCCCAATAATGCCTAGGAAAATGCATCGCGTACTCGTGGCCGTAGATCTCCATGCCCTTGGCGATGCAATAGTCCTGGTCGGTGTAGTCGGTGTAACGCCTAGGATCGCAGGACCACATGTCCCACTCCGTCTGGCCCTCGGTGATCCATTCGGCCAGCACCTTGCCGGCACCGCCCGCCTGGCAGATGCCAAAGGTGAAAACGCAGGCCTCGAAGGCATTGGGCACGCCCGGCATCGGCCCGATCAGCGGGTTGCCGTCGGGCGCATAGGGGATCGGGCCGTTGATGATCCTCGAAAGGCCCGCCGTTCCGAGGATCGGCACGCGCTCGACGGCGTCGTTCAGATACCATTCCAGCCGGTCGAGATCGTCGGGGAAAAGCTGGAACGAAAAGTCTTCCGGCATCGGATCGTCAGGCGTCGTCCAGTGGGCGCGACAGTTGCGCTCATAGGGCCCGAGGTTCATTCCGTTCTTCTCCTGGCGGAGATAGTAGGAGCTGTCGACGTCACGCAAGAGCGGCAGCTTGTGGCCTGCTTCCTTCGACCAGGCGGCCAGCTCCGGGATCTCGTCGAACAGGACATACTGGTGGCTCATCACCATCATCGGCACGTCGCGGCCGAACATCTTGCCGACCTCGCGGGCATAATAGCCGGCGGCGTTGACGACATATTCGCAGCGGATCTCGCCCTGCGGCGTGGTGATCACCCACTCGTCGTTTTCGCGGCGCGCCGCCGTGACGGGACAGAAGCGGATGATTTTCGCGCCCATGTCGCGCGCGCCCTTGGCGAGCGCCTGCGTCAGCTGCGCCGGGTCGATGTCGCCGTCATAGGGGTCATAAAGCGCCCCGGTCAGCTCGTGAGTTTCGAGGAACGGATAGCGGCTGCGCATTTCGTCGGGCGACAGGATATCGAGATCCATGCCCTGGTAGCGCCCCATGCCGACGACGCGCTTGAACTCCTGCAGCCTCTCCCTGGAGTGGCCAAGCCGGATCGAACCGGTGACGTGATAGTTCATCGGGTAGTCGACCAGCGCGCCGAGATCGCGATAGAGCGAGGCGGAATAGCGCTGCATGTTCATGATCGACCAGGACGACGAGAAGGTCGGCACGTTGCCGGCCGCATGCCAGGTCGATCCAGCCGTCAGCTCGTTCTTTTCCAGAAGCACGCAGTCGGTCCAGCCGGCCTTGGCGAGATGGTAAAGCGAGGAAGCGCCGATCGCTCCCCCACCGATGATCACGACACGCGCGTGAGACGGCAAATTCGACATGCACTGTTCCCTCGTTTTGCCGGAATTCTTGCCGTTGAAACGGGGCGCCATCAAGCGATGGAAACAGGCTTTATTGATCGATGAATTCGATTAGATTGGAATGATCTTCGAAACCGGACGCAATGCCGATGCAAGTGGATCTCATCGAGACGTTCCTGGACCTGATGGAGACCCGTTCCTTCAACCGCACTGCCGAGCGGCTGAACATCACCCAGTCCACCGTGTCCCACCGGGTGAAGGCGCTGGAGGGCCAGTTCAACCGCAAGCTCTTTACCCGCAACAAGGGCGGGACCGTGCCGACGGCCGCAGGCCTCCGGTTTCTGGATTACGCAAAAGCCCTGCAAAACCAGTGGCATGAGGCAACACGCGCGGTCACCAGTGCCGGCGCGCTGGAGCGCTCGATGCGGCTCGGCATCCAGCACGACCTGGCGGAAGCCTTTGCCGGCGAATGGCTATCCGCCATCAGGCTGGAGCTGCCGACCACCGAGATCTACATGGAGGCGGACTATTCCAACCAGATGAACCGGGATCTCGGCGCCGGCGACCTCGACCTCGCCTTGCTCTACACTCCGCATTACCTGCCCGATCTTCACTATGAACGGATCGGCGATCTGCATTACGTGATGGTCGGCACCGATGCCGCCTCACTAGCCGATATCAAGGTCGAGACCTATATCCAGGCAATCTATTCGCCGGCCTTCGATCGCGCTCACCGGCTGGCTTTGCCACATCTCTCGGCGGCACCGGTGGCGACCGGCCAGAACATGGCGATTACCGTGCTCCTGCACTCGCTCGGCGGTGCCGCCTATGTGACCGCCGCAACTGCCGATCGGCTCGTCCAGTCCGGCCGGGCAATGCTCGTTGCCGATGCGCCGGTGATCTCGCAGTCGATCTATGCCGCCACCAGCCTTCGAACCCGCCACGCCCACCAGCACCGCAAGATCATCGGCGCGATGCAGGCGCTGCTTTCCGCAGGGAGCGACGCCGCGGCCGGAAGCTAGGCCATGTGGCGCTGGATCAAGCGTTGCAGGGCCATCAGGATCGAAACGATCGCCAGATAGTAGACGAGTGCTGCCGAATACCATTCGACGAAGCGGAAGCTCGAGGCGATCGCGTCGTTGACGACGGCCATGATCTCCCGCATCGAGATGACATAGGCAAGCGAGGTCAGCTTGATCAGGTTGATGAACTCGTTGACCAGCACCGGCATGACGATGCGCAGCGCCTGCGGCAGGACGACGAGAAAGAAGGTCTGCAGCCGGTTGAGGCCGAGCGCACGGGCAGCATCCGTCTGCCCCTGGCCGATCGCCGAAAGCGCACCGCGCATCGCCTCGGCCATGTAGGCGGTGGTGACCAGAGTAAAGGCGATGAAGGCGGCGGCAAAGGGCGTGTACCAGGGCGCCCGCGTCAGGCCGGGAAAGAGTTGCGGAGCACCGTTCCAGACGATCAGCAGCACGAGGATGAGCGGGGCCGAACGAAACAGCCAGACATAGATCTGGGCCAATGTGCGCCGAACCGCCGCCATCGAGTTGAGCGCGACGGCAAGCGGCAGGCAGAGCAGGAACGAGGCGGCCTGAACCAGGATGGAGAGCAGGATCGCGATGGCCGCACCCTGCAGCATGACCGGCATGGTCAGGGCATCGAAAAACAGTTTGGTGTCGAAGTTCATGCCCTGCCCGCTTCCTTGGATTAAGTTGGAGCGGGATGCGGGCGGAAAACCGCACGCACTTTTCCTGATCCCGCTCTCAAAGCATCAACGGTCGTAATCGACGTCGAACAGCGCCGGATCGAGGCCATATTTCTTGGCGACACCGCCGAAGAAGCCCTGTTCCTTCAAGGTCTTCAGCCCTGCCTTCACCTGGGCGGCATCGCTACCTTCGCGCCTCGAGTAGATGCCGTAGGTGAAATCCGACACCCATGTATAGGGAAGCTTCAGCGTCCCCTCGGAGCGCGAGGCGCGATAGGCGCCTTCGGCCTCTTCGGTCATCGTCGCATCGACGCGGCCGACAAGCACCTGCTGGTAGGCTGCCTGCTGGGTCGGATATTCCTGCACCTCGACCGGCGGCTGGCCCTTGGCAGCGAGCGCTTTGTTCAGGGGCTCGATCCGCTCTTCCTTGTAGTAAGCGCCGGCTTCGAGCGCGATCACCTTGCCGCTCAGGTCCTCCGGTACCTTGATGGTGTCGCTACCGGCCTTGGTCACCATTGCGGTCGCCGATTTCATGTAGGAGACGCCGTCATAGGTCTCGCGGCGCTTGGCGTTGATGTAGATGCCGCTGACGATCACGTCGCAGCGCCCGGCACCGAGCGTCGGCAGCAGCCCGGCAAACTCCGTGACGGTATAGTTGACCTTGGCGTTCCAGAGACCGGCAAGCGCCTCGACGATCTCGATATCGATCCCGGTCGGCTTTGCATCGGCCGGGCTCTCCTTGAAGGTCAGCGGCGGAAACGCGGCGGTGGTGCACACGCCGATGTCGCCATCGGCGGCAAAGGCCGGTACTTCCGCATGGGCAAGCCCCGCCGACAGCAGAATAGTTGCGAGAAGGGTTGCATGCGATGCCAGTCTGATCATCTCTATTCCCCTCGATTAGGTTGGTGAAACGCGCCCGACGATGTCGCCATAGGTCTGGCTGTCGAAGGCGGGAAGAATAAGCGGGTCGACGAAACCGTCGCGCCGCGCCGTCAGCACGTATTGCATCATCGACGCATTGTCGGGCATCTCGAAAACCTGGACGAAATCATAGGTTCCGAGCGTGGCGTAGAAGGCGACCGAACGGCCGCCGAGCGATGAGACGCGATCTTCGCTCACCTTTCGCCGCGCGCCACTGTCGGCAAGTTCGGCCAGTCCCTTGGCCGTCAGTTTCATCAGCGAGATATATCTTTGCATGGGGCATCATTCCGTTGAAACGGTTGGCAGAACGCTTTGAAATGGAAGTGTGCCGTCGGCGTTAGCTGATGGCTTTGGCCAGCCCGGCGATGACGGCGTCGCTGGTCGAAACCGTGCCGAAAATGCCGTTCTCGATCGAGATCATGTTGATCGCCGCCTCATGCGCCCATTGCTCGCCACTGGCGCAGCAATCCGAGATCGTCAGGCACTGGAAATTGCGGTCACAGGCCTCGCGCAGCGTCGTATGCACGCAGACATCGGTGGTGCAGCCGGTAAAGAGCATATGGGTGATGCCCCGCGCCCGCAGCACATGCTCGAGATCTGTATAGGTGAACGAGCTGTTGCAGGTCTTGTCGATGATGACGTCGGTGTCGGTGACATCGAGTTCCGGTAACAGCTGAAAGCCGGGGCTTGAGCGCAAGAGGACCTGGGTATTCTCCAGGCCCGAACGCTTGCGCCGCCATTTCTCGTAAGGTGTCATATCGGCGAGGTCGGCGCGGTAGCCCTGGCGTGTGTGGATGATCAGGCAGCCGGCTTGGCGCGCGGCCGATATCACCCGGTTGACGGCCGGCACGATGGCCGCGAGCGGCGCCGGATCGTAGCCCATGGAAGCGAAGTAGCCGTTGGGCGAGCAGAAGTCGATCTGAAGGTCGATCACCATCAGCGCGGTCTGCGACGGAACCAGCTTGCCGTCATAAGGAAAATCAAATGGTTGCGCTGCAATCATGGTCTTACTCCCTCTCTCCGATCCGATTCATAGGAGTAAAAATCGATTGGGAATAGCGATTTTTTATGCTTGATATTGTCTAGTTTAACTAAACAATTATCGATGACGCGAACGCATCGATCGACTGCCAATCAGGGCTCGGAGCTCAAATGAAAGCGCTGCATTTCCTGCCCTATCTCAGGGTCTTCGAAGCCGTTTCCCGAATTGGATCGGTGCGCCAGGCGGCTGACGAACTCGGCCTCAGCCCCGGAGCCGTATCGCTACAACTGCGCCGGCTTTCTGAAACGACGGGTCTGACGCTGCTGGAGAAATCGGGGCGCAATATTCGCCTGACCGCCGCCGGGCGCGATTTCGCCCAGACCGTTTCCCATGCCATCGGCAATCTTGCGGTTGCCGTTGAAAACAATGCCGAACGGCAGCTCGAAAACCACCAGACGAAGCTGACGGTCGCTTTGCCGCCGGCGCTGGCAATCGCCTGGATGGCGAGCCTGCTGGTGCAATTCGCCGACGCGCGCGGGGTCAGCGATCTCGCCATGCGCAGCTGTATCCGGGCAAGCGACGTGCAATGGGACGATGTCGACCTGGCTGTGGTCTACGACAATCCGCCGTTCAACGGCCTGTGGTGGCAGGTGGTCAGCGACGTGAAGCTCAGGACCATTTGCTCGCCGCTTCTTTTCCCGCGCCTGGAAGGGTCGCACCGCGACCGGAAGCTGCGCGACGTCACCTTGCTGCACGAGGACGACGGCCGGGAATGGACGCGCTGGGCAGCCGCCGCGCGCATATCTCTTGAAGGCAGCCGCAGCGTCCGGGTGCCTTCGGTCGCCGTCGCCGTCGCATCAGCCCTGCAGGGACAGGGCATTGCGCTGGTCTCGGATGTTCTCACCCGCTCCTATCTGCAGGAAGGGCGGCTGATCCAGCCGTTCGCAACGGCGATACCGGCGTCCGCGGGCTATTACCTTCTCTGCCCGACGGAGAAGGCAGAGGCGCCGCTGATCCAGGCGCTTGCCCATCAGATCGCCGCCCATCTGCGCGGCGACTGACATGGGCCGACTTTCAATAGCGGCCGGCTTTCAATAACGCCCCTTGAGCAGCGCCTTCAGCCGGGTCGCGTCATCAGTCGTCACCCCAGGCGGATCGACGACCGCCATCCACGCATCGATGTAATGTTCCGGCGCATAGACATGGCCGTAGCCGATCGGCGTGGTCGTACCCGTCGCCGCGTCGGCCAGAAGCTGGAACATCGTTACCACAGGGAACCATCTAAGGTCGGGCGAGACATCATGGCCACGCGGCGCCTTCATCCAGTCCGGCTCGCGATAGAAGGAATGCGCATCGAAGAAGGTGATCGGGTCGCTGGCATATTGCAGGTAGACGATGCGGACATTTCCCCATATCGCGCCGGGGATATCCAGCGCATTCTTCTGGCCGGTAAAGCGGATCACCGAACCGTCGCGATAGAGCGGCAGCCACTCCGGAGAGCCCGGATTTCGGCCGGCTGTCACCGAAAGCCAGGTCCGCGTCGGGAACGGCGTGCCGACCCAGAGCGCGCCCTGGAACGGGTCGCTGATGATGCCGAACGGGTCGACCGAGCCCTGCGAGTTCATCGAGCCGAGGCTGAGGCCGTAGAGGTAGAGGCGCGGACGTTTGTCCTTGGGCAACGTCGTCCAGTAACCGTAGACCGCGTCGAACAAGGCGTCGGCAGTCTCGCCGCCATATTCCGGTTCGACCAGAAGCGACAACCAGCTCGCCAGATAAGAATACTGCACCGCGACACTCGCGACGTCGCCCTTCAAGAGATACTCGACCGAATCGATGCCCGGCGGATCGACCCAGCCGGTGCCTGTCGGCACGACGATCACGAGGTTGGACCGCTCGAACCCGCCGACACGCTTCAGTTCTTCGAGCGCCAGCTTGGCCCGCTCCTTCGCCGTCTCGGCCGAATTGAGCCCGGCATAGACGCGCAAGGGCTCCTTCACCTCACCACTGAAGACGGCGCCGATATCCCCGGCGCTCGGCCCTGAGGCGATGAACTGGCGGCCCTGCCGGCCGAGTTCGTCCCAGGTCATCAGCGACGCGCCGCTGCCCGTCTTCAGCGGGTCGCTCGGCGGCGCCACATCGGGGTCGATCAGCGCATCGAGCCTCTGGAACGAGCTGTCGGCCACATGCAGAGCGAAGCGGAAGATCACCCCGTCGGTCGCCGACCAGAAGAGAGCGATGGCCGCGGCAATGGCCGTGACCTTTGCCAGTGGCCGCGTCAGCACATACTCGAAGCGCCCGGCAAGAAAGCGGAATGTCAGCCGGAACAGGCGTGCCAGCAACACGATGAGGATGAAGACGACAGCAGCGATGAGGCCAAGCTTGAACGGCTCGGCGCTCTCGACGGGATCGAGCCCCATGAGGCTGCGCACGGTATTCTGCCATTCCGCCGCCCGCCAAAGAAAGGTCAGCGCAAAAATTCCGCAGCCGAGGGCCGCCGCAAGCTTGAGGAACAGGCCAGTCTTCGGCCGTACGTCCGGCAGTTCGAGATAGGACCAGAGCCAGCGCAGGAAGACGCCGATGGCATAGCCGGCAGACAGCGAAAGGCCTGAGATCATCGCCTGAATGACATAGGGCCGCGGGATCAGGCTCGGCGTCAGAGACGCGGCGAAGAACAGCACCCCGACGATGAGCCCCGTCGTCGACAACGACGCCCAAAGCCCGGACACGAAACGTGGAACGGGCCACCTCGTCCTGCGCAGGCCCGTCTCTTCAAGGTGATCCACCGGCAGGCTCCTTGTTGGCAGTCATTCGTCAAGAGCGCCATTCGGGTTGGCGCGGCACCCATTGATAGCCGCCATCCCCTACCCACGGCATGCGCGGATCAGCTTTTCTGGAAGGCCAGGTGCACGCCGAGCCCGACGAGCATGCCGCCACCGACGCGCTGCATCGCACGCTGCGCCATGCTCGAGCGCTTGAGCCTGGCCATCAGTACCCCCGCCAGAATGACGCAGACGATATCAGCCGACGAAAACATCAGGTTGACGATGGTGCCGAGGATGACGAACTGCAGCCAGACCGGGAACGCCGCGGATGCGTCGATGAACTGCGGCAGGAAGGCCAAGAAGAAGATCGCCGTCTTCGGGTTGAGCACTTCGACAGTGATGCTTTCGAGGAAGGCGCGCCGGCCGGATTTCGCTCCGATGCCGGGCAACTCACCGGCCCCTTGCGCCTTGGCGCGAAACAGCGAAATCCCGAGCCAGACGAGGTAGGCGGCACCGGCAAACTTGACGATCATGTAGAGCACCGGCACCGCATGAAACAGCACCGACAGACCGGCGGCCGCCGCAAAGACATGCACATAGCCGCCGAGGTGAATGCCGAGCGTCGCCATCAAACCGGACCAGCGGCCGCGCGCCATCGTCTGCGCTGCCGCATAAAGCATCGCAGGACCCGGGATATAGGCGAAAATTGCCGTCGTCACGACGAAAGCCAGAAGCAGTTCCATAGACGGCATAGAGAGGCTCCCAACAGGTCGGATCGTGTGGAATAGCCAGCAATAGACAATGCCTTCGCGTTCTTGGCAAGGCGAGATCGATCTCAGCGCACGCTGGCATTGCAACAGGGCGGCCGGCTGCGTCTCGCGACCGCCTTAAACTTCCAGGCGCGTTGTCGGATCGGCTTTCAGATCCGCCGTTCCTTGATCGTGTTCATCACGAAGCTCGTCTCGATCGAGGCCACGCATTTGAGCCGGGCGATCTTCTCTTTGATGAACCGCTCGTATTGTTCGAGCCCGGCGCTCATCACCTTCAGCACATAGTCGCGTGAGCCGGTGACGAGATGGCATTCGAGCACTTCGTCCCAACCGCGGATCGCCTGCTCGAACATGACGATTTCGTCCTCGTGTTGGCGGCTGAGGCGGACGGTGGCGATCGCCGTCATCGTCCAGCCCTCGACCGCCGGGTCGATCAGCGCCGTATAGCCGCGGATGACGCCGGTCTCCTCCAACCGCCGCAGCCGCCTGAGGCAGGGCGAAGCCGACAGGCCGACACGTTCGGCAAGGTCATTGTTGGTGATGCGCGCGTCGGCCAGCAACTCCCTCAAGATTCGGCGGTCAGTCTCGTCGGCAATTTTCCGCGTCATATCTCTTCAATCCCGGCAATAGTTTGCGCAACTCAAGGGTATGTGATCGCAAATAGCAAGGATCGGTCCAAGCGTCTGATATAATTTGCCTGCCAGTCGCCCCGTTTCGCTTCAGGAGAAAGCCATGACCGCGCCGCACCCCTACAAGACCCATATCGGAAACCACAAGCTGCATCCCGAAACGCTGATGCTGAACTATGGTTACGACCCTGAACTGTCTGAGGGGGCCGTCAAGCCGCCGGTGTTCCTGACCTCTACCTTCGTCTTCCGCACCGCCGAGGAAGGCCGCGATTTCTTCGATTTCGTCTCGGGCCGCCGCGAGCCGCCGGCGGGTGTGGGTGCCGGCCTCGTCTATTCGCGCTTCAACCATCCGAACAGCGAGATCGTCGAGGATCGCCTGGCCGTCTATGAGCGCACCGAAAGCTGCGCGCTGTTTTCCTCCGGCATGTCGGCGATCGCGACGACCCTGCTTGCCTTCGTGAAACCCGGCGATGCGGTGCTGCACAGCCAGCCGCTCTACGGCGGCACCGAGACGCTGCTGGCGAGAACCTTCCTCAATCTCGGCGTTTCGGCCGTCGGCTTTGCCGATGGCGTCAACGAGGCGGCGGTGACTGAAGCTGCCGAAGCGGCGATGGCCAAGGGCCGCGTCTCGGTCATCCTCATCGAAACGCCCGCCAACCCGACCAACAGCCTCGTCGACGTCGCCATGATCCGCCGCGTCGCCGACGCCATTGGCGCCAAACAGGGCCACACGCCGGTCATCGCCTGCGACAACACCCTGCTCGGCCCGGTGTTCCAGCGGCCGATCGAGCACGGTGCCGATATCTCGCTCTATTCTCTGACCAAGTATGTCGGCGGCCACTCCGACCTCATCGCCGGCGCCGCCCTCGGGTCCAAGGCGGTGATGAAGCAGGTGAAGGCGCTGCGCGGCGCGATCGGCACCCAGCTCGACCCGCATTCCTGCTGGATGCTCGGCCGCTCGCTCGAAACGCTCTCCGTGCGCATGCACAAGGCCAACGACAATGCCCTGGTGGTGGCGGAATTCCTGCGCGACCATCCCAAGGTCGAGCGCATCCACTACCTGCCGTTCCACGACGAAGCCTCGCCGCTCGGCAAGGCCTATGCGGCGCAATGCACCGGCGCCGGCTCGACCTTCTCATTCGATATCACGGGTGGCCAGGAGGCGGCCTTCCGGTTCCTCAATGCGCTGCAGATCTTCAAGCTCGCCGTCAGCCTCGGCGGCACGGAATCGCTGGCAAGCCATCCGGCGGCGATGACCCATTCCGGCGTGCCGATTGACGTGCGCCGCCGCATCGGCGTTCTCGACACGACGATCCGGCTTTCGATTGGCATCGAGCACCCGGACGATCTGGTCGCAGACCTCGCGAACGCGCTGACGCTCGCCTGATTTGACGGGCTTGCCGCCGATCCCTTCGGCGGCAAGCCTCCTCAATGGGACAGGATGTTGATCACGTTGCCGAAGGGATCGCGCAGATAGAAGCGCCGGACACCCCAGGGCTCGTCGGTGATATCATAGACGACCTCCACGCCCTTTTCCCTGGCTTGGGCATAGACCGCGTCGACATCGTCCACTTCGATCGACAGCACCGGCACCGGCGTGCCGTTTCCGCCCTCGCTCGCCACGCCCACCTGCGGCATCGCCGTCTGGCCTTGTGCCGCGAATGTCAGGATCCAGCCATGATCCATCATCAGCTCAAGCCCCAGCAGGTCGGCGTAGAAGGCGCTCGCGGCCTTAGGATCTGGCGCGTACAGATTGGAAACGATGCGTTTGACTGCCATGTCGCTCTCCCGGTTTTCGAGCGCAATCTGTATCGCGACAACGCGTTTGCCAAGAGCGCGGTCACGGGCTGCAAAGGGATAGGGATAAAGTGGGCTTTCCGCGTCCTGTCAGGTGCGCGGCGCTGCCGGTGATCGGGGCAACACGGTGCGGATCGCCGTTTCCACCAGAACCTTGAAGCGTGCGATTTCCGGCCGTCGCTGCTGTTGGCGCGAGGCTTCCAGAAAGACCGTTCCCTCGGTGCCGTCGATCGCAAGCGGGCGGATGGTGAGATCAGGGTGCAGCGCCGTCAGATGACGCGCAAGCGACGACGGGATGGTGGCGACCAGCCGGCTGGCAATCAGCGCGTCGCCGATCCCCAGATGCGATGGCATGGTGAGCATGATCCGGCGCGAGCGCCCGTCGCGCGCCAGCAGTCGGTCGAAGTGATTGTCCGACGCCGGCCAGGGCAGCGAATAAAGATGCGCGGCCGAGAGATAGTCGTCGACCGACACCTCATCCGTGCCGGCAAGCGGGCAGAGCGGTCCGCACAGGCAGACGAGCCGATCGCATGCGACCGGTATCCGCTCGACGAGACTACGGTCGTCGCGATCGCCACCGACCGAGATGACCGCATCGACCTCGCCCTGCGACAGCTCGGTGGCATAGGAGCGGCGTTCGAAGACGCGGATGTCCAGGCTATGGCCCGCATGGTCCTGAACCAGGCTGTGTATCAGCACCGGCAGGAGTTGCTGGCGCAGACCGTCGGGCACCACGAGCGTGAACCGGCGCGCCTGGGGCAGCGCCTCCAGTGCGCCGGACGAAACCGCAAGCGTGATGCTGGCGATCATTTCGCTCAGCGGCACGGCGATTTCTTCCATGCGCGGCGACGGCGCCATACCCGTGGGCGTGCGCACAAACAGTTCGTCGGCAAAGTCTTCCCGCATGCGACGGAGCCGGTGGCTGATCGAGGATGCCGTTACCCCCAGCCGGTCGGCCGCCCGCCCCACATGGCGCTCCAGCATCAGCGCGTGCAGCACTTTCAGGTTGTTGAGGTCGATCCGACGCCAGTCGAGCATGCTGAATTCCGTTCAATGCGAGATGAGGAGCCATCATTTTCCAGCGATGACAGGCCTTGCTAGAGCGCCTGCTTAACACAGGAGACCTCAATGTTTGACCTGACGCGGATCGCCCGCATTACTTTCCTGGCTCTTCTCCTGCTGCCGACGCCGTCGACTGCAGAAGACGGCGGCCCGCATGTGACAAGCTGCGAGGCGATCGTCCCTATGGTCGCCGGCTGGCAGAAGCAGCCGCCGGAATGGCCGGATGTCGAACTGACGGCCGAAGTCGTATCGCTGGAGGTTCAGGATCCGATCGCCGTCACAACGCTTTGCCCGAATACCAAGACCCGCGTCGTCTGCCTCGAATACAACAACAGCGCGCTGAAGCCAGGAGACCGGGTCGATGTCAGCGGGCTGGTGTCCGGGACTTTCGAAAACGGCGTCGTGCTCGACCCCTGCGGCACAACCAAGGCCGAGGCGGAAGACAGCAGTCCTTGATCAGCGAGCAGTCGTCGCGGCGCGAACCAGCGTCGCCGCGGCCTTGCCGGCACTCTCCATGTAGCTTGCATCCCGGTGCAGGAGGACGACGGCAAAACTGCCGTCGAGCAAAAGCAGCATCTGTCGGGCCAGTTCGCCGGCATCAGCGATGCCTGCTTCGGAAAACACCTGCGCCAGCCAGGCCTCGAATTTCTTCTTGTGGGCGGCACCGATGCGGATCGCGGGATGGCCGGGCATGTTGGCAAGCTCAGCCGAGGTGCGCAGGAAGCCGCAGCCCTTCCACTTGGGATGCCGGGCGGCGCGGGCGAGATTGACGAAGATCGCCTCGGCCTTTGCGGCGAGGTCCCCGTCGGCCGCTTCGAACCACTTGCGAAAAAGCAAGAGGTTCGGCTGGTCGCGGCCTTCGAGATAAGCGGCGATCAGGTCGTCCTTGCTTTCGAAGTGATAGTAGAGCGTGCGCTTCGTCACCCCTGCAGCCTCGGCTACCACATCGACGCTCACCGCGCGGATGCCCTGCGCATAGAACAGCTTTGCTGCGGCCGCGACGATCGTTTCCCGGGTCGATTTCTGAGCTTTCACCATCACAATGTATACCGCCTAGTGAATATACATGACATCCTTCCGCGCCTAACCTCTCCGTGTCAACACTTGCCGGAGAGCAACCATGTCCAACACCGTTCTGATGCAGATTTCCGAAGGCATTGCCCAACTGACGCTGAACCGGGCAGAGAAACTCAATGCGCTGAACTACGAGCTGATCGACCGACTGCTGGCCCTGCTGGACGCGATCGAGGTGAACGACAAGGTCGGAGCCGTCATCATCACCGGCGCAGGCGAGCGCGCCTTCTCCGCCGGCGGCGATATTCACGAATTTTCCGAAAGCGTGGCGAAGGGCGTGAACCCGGCGGTGCGCGATTTCGTCCGCCGGGGCCAGCGGCTGACCGCGCGGCTGGAGTCCTTCCCGAAGCCGGTCATCGCTGCCGTCAACGGCATCGCCTATGGCGGCGGCTGCGAGATCACCGAGGCGGTGCATCTCGCGATCGCCAGCGAGCGCGCGCGCTTTGCCAAGCCAGAGATCAAGCTCGGCATGCCGCCGACCTTCGGCGGCACGCAGCGCCTGCCACGGCTTGCCGGCCGCAAGCGCGCGCTCGAACTGCTGCTGACGGGAGAGGATTTCTCGCCGGACCGCGCCCGGGACATGGGGCTGATCAACCACGTCGTTGCCCATGAGGAGCTGATGCCGGCTGCCCGCGATCTCGCGACCCGCATCATGGGCTATTCCCCGCTCGCCGTCCGCTCGATCATCACCGCCGTCACCCGTGGCCTCAACATGTCGATATCGGAGGGGCTGCTGGTGGAAAGCGAACAGTTTGCCCAGATGGTGCCGACCGACGACCTCTGCGATGCGCTTGCCGCATGGAAAGGACGGCATATTCATGATGATCCGCCGCGCGACCACTCCTTCGTGCGTTACTACTAAATTCAACCAAACGGTTGACAATAGCCACAGCATCGGCAATATTCAACAACATGGTTGAATATAAGAACGATCGGCTCGACGCCGTATTCCATGCGCTCTCCGACCCGACGCGGCGAGCGATGCTGCAGGATCTGTCGGCGGGCGAAAGGCTGGTGGGCGAGCTTGCCGCCCCCTTCTCCATTTCGCTTGCCGCCGCATCGAAACACATAAAGGTGCTCGAAGGCGCCGGCCTCGTCAGGCGCGAAGTGCGCGGTCGGGCGCATGTCTGCCGGCTCGACGCCGAGCCAATGCATGCCGGTATGGAATGGATGCGCCACTACGAAGCCTTCTGGCGCCAGCGCATCGACGTGCTGGAGGCATTGCTCCTGGCGGACGACGCGGCCAAGGGCGTAGACGCGCAGGCAACGACGGAGACGGAGGAGAAGAGATGACGTCGTCAACCGGCACCGACGACGGATATGCCCGGATCGTCGCGCCGGATACCGCGCGCATCGAGCGACTGTTGCCGGGGCCGATCGAACGTATCTGGGCTTACCTGACGGAAGAAGACAAACGCCGCCGCTGGATGGCATCGGGAACCATAGGCGCCGCGACGGGGACAGCCGTTGAACATATCTTTCGCCATGAAGACCTCGGCACGGATTGCGGAGAACCGCCGCCCAAATACGCTGCCCTTGCCGGCGAAAGCCGCATCCATGGCCGCATCATCGCCTGTGATCCGCCGCATCTGCTCGCCTATAGCTGGGGTGAAGGCACGCAGACGCCGTCGCAGGTGCGGTTCGATCTGGAAAAAAGGGGTGCCAACGTGCTGCTGGTGGTCACCCATTCGCGCATCGCGAAACAGGAGACGATGGCGAGCTTTGCCGCAGGATGGCACACCCATCTCGACATTCTCGCCGATGTCATTTCCGGCCGGATGTCGCATGGCTTCTGGAACAAGCATACCCGGCTCGAACTGGAATATGCCCAGCGGCTATCGCCGCCCTAGCACTCTTTAACCCTCCGAAACTGCTGCGTGATTTTCCGCCTTGGATCCCTGCCGATCCAAAGGGCCTCATGCCGCATGTCCAAACAACGAGGCAGGATCAAGGGAGTTTGAAATGTTGCTTCAGAACAAGGTGGCGATCGTTTATGGCGGCAGCGGTGCAATCGGCGGCGCTGCGGCGTCTGCCTTTGCCCGCGAAGGCGCGAATGTCTTTCTGGTCGGACGTACAGCCGAAACCTTGAGCCGCACGGCCGACACAATTCGAGCGGCGGGCGGAAAGGCTGAGTTCGACGTCGTCGACGTTCTGGATCAGGCCGCCGTCGAACGGCATGCGCAATCGGTCGTCGATCGCGCCGGCCGGATCGACGTGGCGCTGACCGCCGTCGGCTTCACGCACGTCCAGGGGCCGCCGCTGTCCGCGCTGTCGCTGGAGGAGTTCGAGCGCCCGATCGCCGCCTACACCCGCGCCAATTTCATCACCGCCAAGGCGGTTGCGCCCCACATGCAGAGAGGCGGCAAAGGCGTGATCCTGACGGTTTCGACGCCGGGCTCGCGGCTCTCAGGCTCCGGCTTCCTCGGCTATGGCACCACCTGTGGGGCGATCGAGACCTTCTCGCGCATTCTCGCCGGCGAAGTCGGCAGCCACGGTATCCGCGTCATCTGCCTGCGCCCGGACGCCATACCCGAAGCGCTGCCGGTCTCGCACGCACGCGCCGTCTTTCAAGGCTTTGCCGACCGTTTCGACACGACCGTTGAGGAGATGCTCGATGGGCGAGCAAAGACCGGAACGTTGCTCGGTCGCTTCCCGCGGCTCGACGAGGTCGCCGACTATGCCGCCTTCGTCGCCTCGGATCGGGCGGGCGCCATGACGGGCGTGATCGCCAATCTCACCTGCGGCTCGTTGGTCGACTGAGATAAAACGACCGGCGCAACCTTGCAAAGGTCCGCCGGTCGTACGCCTTCAGGCACGGGCAAAGCCCAGGATGAACAGCGCCAGCGCCCCAATCGAAGACACCGTGCGCAGATGGTTCCACCAGACCCAGTCGGTCAGGTAGCGCTGCTGCCAGAATTCGGTGGCGGCCTGGCCGGGCGCAGCCGCGCCCAGCGCATCGTTCATCGGCACATTGAACACGATGGTGACGATCAGCACGCCGGCGAGGTAGACGATGCCGCCGCCCGCCAGGAGCATGCTGCCATTGCCACCCCAGACGAAGGCGGCAATCACCAGGGCAAGCGCCAGCAGCGCCGTGCCCATGAAAACGCTGAGGAACAGCGGGTTCTGAATCACCACGTTGATCGCGTTCATCGCCGCGATCCCCTGCTCCGCCGGCAGCCGCGCCAAGGCTTGCATGATGCAGACCGAGAAGATGAAGAACAGCCCCGCCATCAGGCCGGAGCCGATCGCGGCGGCGAACGCAAGAGCGGGGATGAAGGGGATCATGCGGCAATACTCCAGACACCTGTTGCGGCAGCCTCCCGGGCAAAGTCAGCGAAGTCGCGCGGCCTGCGCCCAAGCACGCGCTCGACATCGGAGGTCAGTTGCGAATTGCGCCCGTCGAGCACCGAGCTGAAGAGATAACGGATGAGTTCGACATAGTCATCCGGCAAACCATCGGCTTGCAACTGCGCAGCGAAGTCGGCAACCGGCACGGACTGATAGCTGATCCGGCGGTTGGCGGCCGCGGCGATCTCCGCCACGGCCTGAGCAAACGTCATCAGCCGCGGACCTGTCAGCTCGTAGATCTTGCCGACATGCCCGTCATCCAGAAGCGCTGCAACCGCCACCTCGGCAATGTCGTCGCAGCTGATGAAGGGTTCGGTGATCTTATCCGGCGGCAGGAACACGGAACCGCTGGCAACGCCGCCGGCCAGAAAATCCTCGCTGAAATTCTCGAAGAACCAGCTGGCCCGAAGGATCGTCCAGTCGGCGCCGGAGGCCTGCAGCGCGCGCTCGGCGGCTTGCGCTTCATCCTCGCCACGCCCCGACAGCAGTACCAAGCGCTTGGTGCCCGAGCGAACGGCAAGGTTCGAGAATTTGCGAATTGTCTCGACGGCGCCCGGAACCGCCAGATCCGGTTGGAAGCTGACATAGATGCGCTCGACATTTTCGAGGGCTGCCGCCCATGTCTCTTCGTTGGTCCAGTCGAAGGACGGCGAGGCCGAGCGGGCGCCGATCCGCACCGCAATACCACGCTCCTGAAGGCGGGCGGCGAGCCGTCGTCCCGTCTTGCCCGTACCGCCCAGAACCAGTGTGAGTTTGTCCGTCATCGCTTCCTCCTGAGGTTGATCCACAAACATGAGTATCTCTCACATTTGCAAATGTGATAAATCCTCGTATTTTAGGAGTCAAGTCAAAATGTGAGCATTACTCATGATTCCCGATGCAAGCCCTTCCACAATCCCCGCCGACGACGAGCCGGCGCTACGCCGCACGCCCAGCCAGAAGCGCAGTCGCGAGCGCGTCGAGCACATCCTTGCCTGTGCGACAGCGATCATTCAGGAGAAGGGCAGCGACGCCATGCGCATGAGCGAAGTCGCTGAAAAGGCTGGAATTTCGATCGGATCGCTCTACCAGTATTTTCCCGACAAGGCAGCGATCGTGCGCACGCTGGCCGAGCGCTACAATGCGGTATGCAGCGAGTGCATCGCAGCCGAGCTTGCCAAGGTCACGTCACTCGCGGAGCTGCGTGACGCCTTCGCCGTGCTGTTCGACGTCTATTACGACATGTTCCTGGCCGAGCCCGTGATGCGCGACATCTGGTCGGCGATGCAGGCCGACAAGGCGCTGCGCGAGATCGACCTCCAGCAAAGCCGCATTGGCGGCCAGCTTCTTGCCGACGTCTGGGCGCGGTTTGCGCCAGACACGCCGCGCGCGGCGATCGACAGCGCCGCCTTTTTGATCATGCATCTCGGCGATTGCACCATGCGGCTCGCGGTCTCGGTCGAGCGGGCGCAGGGCGACCAGATCGTCGAGGCCTATAAACGCATGATCCTTCGGGATTTTGTCGCGGATGGGCCGGGCGGGGGCGCAAGTTTAATTGACATCTCCGGGGTGCGATCCTAATCATCATCAGATCGATTGGTTCCCGCAACGCGAACGCGTTTCGGGAGTAAACGGGAACGTGACGGATGGACCCATGCTGGGCATTCAAATCACGGCCGACCCCGCGACTGTAGAGCGACGTGAATGCGCCGTTCCGGAGCGATCCGGAAAAAGCCACTGGAGACGAGACCGCGAGAGGGCGGACCTTGGCTCTGGGAAGGCGAGGCAAATCCAGGGTGATTTCACCCGACGTCCTGAGCCAGGAAACCTGCCAGTCGATGCGGGCATAGGGCCCAAACCGGGAAATTTCCCGATGCCATCACGGAGGTTGTCATGGCTACGTCTACTGTTTCGAGCATTCCGCTCTCCCTCAGCGATCGTCTGACCGCGGGTATCATCGCGCTTCTCATCGGCGGCTTCCTCGTCTTCGGCGCCGGCCTGGCGAACTCGGCCGTGCTGCACGACACCGCGCACGACACCCGCCACTCCTACGGCTTCCCCTGCCACTAAGCGATGCGGAGGGACGCGACATGCGTTCCGCATCGACATAGCTGCGGACAAAAACGCTTCCGGCGAACAGCCGGACGCGTTTGCTTGCGTCTGATGCAGACCAAAGATCTGCCGGCCGGAGCCGTTCGCGGAATTGCAATGGGACACGGCGCTGCCTGCCAGATGTATGGCGCGCCGATATCGAGGGATATCGAAAATGATTGTCAGAACGCTTCTGGCCGCGATCGTGGCTGGATTGATTGCCGGTGTCTTCATGACCGGCGCCCAGGAACTGCGCGTCGTACCGCTGATCCTGCATGCAGAAGAATTCGAAGGTGAGGCACCGGCTGCCGGCGAACAGCCCGCCGCCCAACCGGGAACGGCCGATCCGGCCGCCGCCAACCACGAGCAGCATTCTTCGCTGAAGGCGGTCTCGCCGATCGGCGCCCTGCTCGACGCGCTGTCGCCGATCACGCCCGCCTACGCCCATGAGGGCGAACACGAGGAAGGCGGCATCATGTTCGGCATGAGCCGTTTCTCCGGCACGCTGATCGCCAATCTGGTGACAGGCTCCGGTTTCGCGCTGCTGCTGGCCGGCGTCAGCCTCGTCATCGGCTACCCGATCACGCTCAGGAACGGCGCGCTCTGGGGCGCCTGCGGCTGGCTCGCGGTGCACATGCTGCCGGCGATCGGCCTGCCGCCGGAACTGCCGGGGTTCCCGGCCGCCGAACTCGGCGACCGCCAGGTCTGGTGGCTGGCAACGGTGGCGCTTTCGGCCGTCGGCCTCTATCTGCTGGTTCTGCGCGAAGAAATCGTCGCCAAGATCATCGGCCTCGTGCTGATCGCTGCACCCCACGTCTATGGCGCTCCGCAGCCGTCGGACATCTCCAGCAATGTTCCGGCCGTGCTCGGCGCCGAGTTCGCCGTGGTGGCGCTCGCCACCACGCTCGCCTTCTGGATCGTGCTCGGCGTCGTCTCGGGCTTCATCAACGATCGTTTCGCCAAGGCGTAAGCCGTCCGGATATCGCGACAAAGACAGAGCCCCTGATATCGCCGATATCAGGGGCTCTGTCGTTTAACATTCAGCCGGACTGCGATGCCAGCAGATGCGCCTGCAATCGTTCCCGACGCTCGTCGGGCGCAAGCAGCACGCAGCTGTCGCAGAAGCGACCGCCTTCGGTTCGATAATAGAGACAGCAGCCGCCGCGCAGGCGATAAACCCGCGACAGCGGCAGGTCGTAGTCACCCTTCCCAGCCTCGATGGTCTCGTAGCAAAGCTTGTCGGAATAGAGCGGTGTCCCCTCGCGCTTGACGATCGCCAGTGCCTTGGACATCGCATCCTCTTCATTGCCGAGCGCGCGGCCGATCTCCAGGAAGCCGCCGGCCAGCGAATCCGCCGCAAGCCGCCATTGCGCCCCGGAGGAAAGCCCCGTGCGGCGCTTGAGCCTGGCGATGACTGGCGCGAGATGCGCGCCGAATGCTTCACGGAAGACGTCCGCGCCGACGGGGGTATCATCCCTGACGGCGGGCAAGGTCAGGCTGAAATGAAAACGCTTGGCCACAATCAGCCGTTCGCCATAGGCCCGCGAAAATTCTTCGAAGCGAAGGCCGCTTACCCCCGCCACGATACCCGCACCCAGATAGAGACTGCCAAGCGCCAGGGCGAGCTGGTTACTATAGAAGGCGATCAGATGGGCGGCGCGGATCTTGTCGTCCATGCCAATGGCAAAACAATCCTGATAGGCGAGCCCGGCTTCGAGCCCCGCACCATCTTCAGCCCAGAACTGCACCTCGGAAAGACAGTCATTGCCGGCCGCATCGAGCGAAAAGCCGACCTCGGGAAAGAACGGCTGCAGGCGCGCGAGCACGTGTAGTGCGCTCCGGCGCTGCGCCATGTCCATGCCCTCCTCCACTGGGCGATCGTCCTGTCGCTCGTGAGCGAAGCTCATGCCGTCCCCCTGGTCGCAAGCCAGCCGCCGCGAAAGTCCGCCCGCTCCAATCCGCGCCGAATGGCCGGGATGCCGCGCGTCAGCTGCCAGACAAAACCGTTTCTGGCGTTCTCGATCATCATGACGATGAGCCCCTGGTCAAGCGCGACCACGCGGTCGTCGACCCAGCCCTCAGGGCCCGCACCGGGCAGGCTCGGATTGAACCCGCCGGGAAAGCGGCCTTCGCACAGGAGGTCGGGATAGCGGTTTTCCAATGCGGCCAGCGCCGAGCGCGACGCATCCGCGTCGAATGGCAGGCAGGCACCCGGCGCCCAGGGGATCAGCGTGCCATCGTCGGGTCCGCCGGGCGCACCGCGGGCGGCATAGCCGAGCATCCGCTGCCAACGCCCATCGACAAGCCGCTGCCGCCCCTTCGGTCCATCACAGGCGCTGAGGCCCCATCCATCCCTGTCATAGCCGGCGAAACCTCGGGGATTGTTCTCGGCATACTGACGCTGCAGGTCGATCGCCCGGCAGGTGTTTTCAAAATAGTCCGTCGCCTTGTCGCGCATCGGCGGATCGCGAAGACCACGAAGGTCGATCCAGGCCTGCGGAAAGAGATGGATGAACAGCGGGCCGGCCCGCAGGTGCGGCGCGCCGTCGACCGCGGTCCAGTCATAGGCGGCGGTAAAGGCGCGGTAGTGCTCCGGCCCGATTGCATGCTGCGGCGCGCCAAGCGCCAGGATATAGAGCAGCAGCGCCTCGCTATAGCCCTGCCAGCGATATTTCAGAAATCGCCCCGGCGGCCGCCAACCCATCGTCAATGTCTCGCCGCGCCCAAGCGCCCAGCGCCAATCCACCCGGGCATAGAGCTCTTCCGACAGCATGCGGATCTCCGTCTCCGTCGCATCCTCGCCCGCGAAATAGGCGGCAGCCGTCAGGACGCCTGCAACCAGCAGCGCGGTATCGATGGTCGAAAGCTCCGACTGCCACACCCGCTCGCCGGTCTTCATGTGGAGAAAGTGATAGTAAAAGCCGCGATAGCCGGTGGCGCGCGCATCGCTGCCCTGCCGGCATTGTTGGAGAAACCGCAGGGTCGTCAGCACCCGGCTAGCCGCCTCGCCGCGCCCGATCCAGCAGCGTTCGACGCCAACAGGGTAGCAGGAAAGCCCGAAACCGGTCGCAGCAACGCTCGAAGGCGCATCGGCGAGCGAGGTATCAGCGACAAGCCCCGTTTCGGCGTCGCTGTAGCGCAGGAAATAGTCGAAGGCGGCGGCCTGAAGCCTATCGACCTGAAAACATTCCGTATTCCGTGTCTGCTGAAGCATATTCTCGGCTCATTTGGACCCGCTGGCACAGTATCGATCGGCTGTCACCCATGTCGATATCACCTTTTATTGAAGATCGGCCAAGCCCAGACAGTCGCCGACAGCCAATCCTGTGCTACATTTCGTCAGATAACGCGGCTCGCAATGACGGGTTGAAGCTATGTTGAGCATGCTGGCGTTGATCCTTTCCCTGACGGGCAGCCCGACCCAATCGGGCACTGCGCCGACCGATGTCGACGTCGAGCTGGTGCTGGCCGTCGACATGTCCGGTTCGATGGACCTGGACGAAGCACGGATTCAGCGCTCCGGCTATGTGCAGGCGCTGCGCCATGCGGACTTCCTCAATGCGGTGACCAGCGGTCGATATGGCCGGATCGCGCTTGGCTATTTCGAATGGGCCGGCACGGTCAACGAATCCTCTGTCGTCGCCTGGCGGGTGATCTCCAACGCGGCCGAGGCCGACGCCTTTGCCGCGATGATCGAGGCACGACCCGTCGGCACCCGCCGCGGCACCTCGATCTCAAACGCGATCACCTATGGCACGGCGCTGATCGATTCCAACGCCTTTTCCGGCATGCGCCGGGTCATCGATGTCTCCGGCGACGGGCCCAACAATATCGGCCCGCCGGTCATTCCCGCCCGCGATATCGCCATTGCCCGCGGCATTATCATCAACGGGCTGGCGATCCTGATCCGGCCGTCGGTCTCGACCGGGCCGCTCGACCAGTATTACGCCGAATGCGTGGTCGGTGGCCCCGGCTCCTTCGTGCTGCCGGTGCACGAGCCGGAAGATTTCGCCATCGCCATTCGCCAGAAGCTGATCCTGGAGGTGAGCGGCCTGCCGCCGCCGCCACGCGTAAGGCTCGCCGATGCCATGCCGGCGTCCGACTGCCTGATCGGCGAAAAGCTGCGGCCAGGCTTCCTCGATCGGGTGTACCCCGAACTCGACAAGTAGCCGGCGCCGATCCACCACCATGCCAGATTGTCGTTTCCCTTCACCGCGCGCGACGATAAGATGCCGCACTCATTCGCGGATCGATCTCCTTCATGCCCCTGCCCCCCCATCCGGCACCTGCCGATGCAACCACCGACACCAGCACCCGGCAAATCCATGACAAGCTGCGCGATGCGATCGTCGAACGTCGGCTCGCGCCGGGAACCAAGCTGTCGGAAAGCGATGTCGGCGATCTCTTCAATGTCAGCCGCACGCTGGTGCGCGCCGCCCTGCAGGCGCTTGCCTATGAAGGGCTGGTCACCGTCGAGAAGAACCGCGGCGCCTTCGTGGCCCATCCCTCGCCCGATGAAGCCCGCCAGATTTTTGCGACCCGCCGGCTGATCGAGCCAGGCCTCCTGCGCGCGGCTGCGGCCCGGATCGGCCAAGCCGAGATCAATGAGCTGCGCCGCCTGCTTGCCACCGAACAGCACCTGACCGCCCAGCGCGGCCGTACGGCCCGCCGCGCCGAGATCAAGGCGTCCGGGGACTTCCACCTGGCGCTCGCCGACCTCACCGGTAATGCCATCCTCAGGCGCTTCATGGACGAACTGGTCGCCCGCTCCTCGCTCGTCATCGCGCTCTATGGACAATCGACCGTTTCGAGCTGCGGCCACAACGAACACGACGACATCCTGACCGCGATCGAAACCGGCGACATCGAGACGGCCTCAACGCTGATGATCCGCCATATCGATCACATCGAGGCCGATCTCGACCTCAGGGAGCGCAAGCCGACCGACCTCAGGGCCGCGCTCGACCTCTGAAAGAGCGCCGGTCGAACCCCGCCGTGCGCCACAGCGAAGATTTTCGGCGAAAAATGTCGGCGTGGAAATTCCGTTCCCGGGGCTTCGAAAGGCCCGCGATTGCGGGCATTGCGCCTGCCCGCCTATTCCCAACCATGTCTGCCCGCCACCATCATGGTTAAAAAAGCGCATCCTCCGAGGGAACCATCGGCAATCCCCGGCGTTGCCCTCCCGCTCAAAAGACTATGAATGAGGAATGCAAGATGAGCGAAAAGACCTTCGCAACGCCGATCCACCTGAAACTGTCGTCCAAGCGGCAGACCGTCATCAGGACGGTCTGGGAGGCGCTTGAGCTGCTGCGGCAATGGCCGGGCAGACGTGGACGGGAATATCGTGCCGCCCTTCAGCGCTGCCTGGATGCGCTCGACGGGCTGACCAGCGTCAGCAGGGCAAGCCGCTGCTTTGCCGCCGCCGCCCGCGAATCGGGCCTCCTGCTCGCCTGAGAAAACTCCAGCTTTCCGAAGTTCACGCACCGGCCGACCGGCCGGTGCCGCTATTGCGTCGGCCGGCCGACATTTTTGCCGCCATCGGAAACAAGTGCGGCAAGCGACGCCTTGTCCAGCCGCCAGTCCGGCGAGCCGTAGCCAAGCGGCCACTTGTAGGGTTCCTTGTCGTTGAAGAACACCACGGCCGTCAGAAGCGGGAAACGATCGCGATAGGTGTTGCGATCGAAGATCTCCGCATACCAGGCGCGCTTGTAGTCGGCCGAGCCGGAAACGCCGAGTTCTGCAACCATCACAGGCTTCCCGAAACCTTCGACCCGCCGGTACTTTTCGCCAAGCGTTTCGCCAAAACTGCGCTCGCGGCCCCAATAGTCCACATCCATCTTCTGCAGACCCCAGACGGGAATGCCGATGGCATCGACCACGTCGTCACCGGGATAGTAACCGGTCAGGTTGCGATGGCCCTTGGGCGACCAGACGAAGCGCACGTCGGGCGCAAGCTCCCGGCAGCTTTCGACAAAATACCGAAACGCCTTCCTGTATCCATCCGTGTCGCGCCGCGCCCAGGGATAGCGTCCATCGGGATCTTCCATCTCGTGGCCCCAGCGCATGTAGACCGGGGCGGCCACCGCGCCGGCGCGCTTGCAGATATCGCGGATCTCGCGATCGAAGCGGCCGCGGCCGATATCGGCAAACAGCCGCTCGCCGCCCGCCCGCCAGTCGCTCGCATGGGTATAGGGCTCGACGGAGATCATCAGCGCCCGGCCTTGCTCCTCGGCAATGGCGATCTTGCGCTTCAGCATCGCCTTGTCGAGCGCCTGCCAATAGACGAACACATGCTCGATCGTCAGCGCATCGCTGTTCGTCACCGCGTCATGCGGGTCGTAGACGCCGATCGCAACCGCGCCGCCGGATTTGCCCGCGGCCTTGCCGGCCGTACCGATCGAGGCCGTCGTCAGCACCCGGTCGACCGTGTCGCCGAGATCGGCAGCCACGGCGCGCGCGCCATCCATCGCCGGCGAAAGCGCCACAAGGCCGGCCAGGAACACCGATCTGAACATCGCAATCGACAAGAGCTGTCTCCGACGGAGGATGAGACTTTTCCCGGAATAGAACGACGAGCGCTTCCCCCGAAAAAATGCAGGACGACAAGAAACTCGAGTATCCCCGTAGCTCAAACCCTCAAGCGGAAACACTTTGACGAAACTGTATGAAGGCGAAGCATTTCAGGCGCATCACCCAAATGGGAATGGCTTTACAGCGAACTTCTGAGGAAGCACCGCGACGTATGGCCGAAGCCGCTCGGCGAGCAGATATAGGGCGCGCGGCCGAGATAGGCGGTGGTCCGCTTCCTTGCCGGCAGCGGCTCGACGATATCGTCCTCCTGCGCAACCCTGATGAGCTTGCCCGCTTTCGGGGCAACGTTCGGCGTGCCCGTCACGGCCTTCGAGCCGGCAGACGCAAACAGCGGATTTTCCGCCATGCCCGCCGACGAACAGCCGGAAGAGACAAGCAGAAGACCGAGAAACGATGCAGGTACGAGAGACTTGAAACCCGAAACGGTCATGCGGCGGAGGCCGCCCAAGGCGGTTAGGCTTCGCATAAGCATCCTTTCGAACGAGCGGCCAGCGCCGCTTCGCAATCCCCTAGCGGGAATCGACCGTGAAGTTCAACCCCCACTTCTTATTATTGACAGCTAAAATTAAGAGTTTCTTTCTGAGCGCATTCTTTTCGAATGCAGGAACGCTGCCAGGCCGCCGCCGCCCGCGCCGACCCCTGCCCCGCCAACCGCACGCCCGCGGGGTCGAGATCCGCAACCACAACGAAGAAACACCATGAGATCATGAGGTTGGGCAGCCAGACCGCGCCTGCCGAATTCAAACGAGCACCGGTTGAGGCCTCACCTCCCCCGTTTCACAGCATAGACGGACACAGCCGCCATCGAAGCCGTGCACGCCGCCACCCTGTCAAGCCGGAACAAACGTTCTCCCGCGGGACGCTCGCCGCTTCAGCGGGAGGCCGACGCGCGCCGCTTCGACCAAAGTCCCCCTCATTTCTGGCCGCCGGCTGTTTACACAGTGTTGACCTCTCTGACGCACCTTGGCTTCCAGGCGCAACATGTTTGAGCGTATGCGCCCACTCCAAAACTGCCCGCTTCTGGCGGGCATTTTTTTGGGAATCAATTTAGGCGGAAATTCTCTGTGAGCGTAGACCTACACGTGCCATGAGCGGAAAAGTGCGACGTCCCGGAAAATCGGTTGAAGGCTGAAAACGTGAAGACGGCGTTGCGGACGCCCCGAGGGGCGTCCGCTGCGACGCTCGTTTAAGGTCAGTCGCGCCCTGTCTTCATCTCCCGGACCTGCTGCATGACCTGTTCAAGATTGTAACTTGCAGGATTTTGCATCGGCGGAAACTTGACGTAGCTCTCAAGATGCCTCAGCCACAGCTGCTGCCCGATCGGCAACATGTTCCAGTCATAGACATAGGCCGTTGATGGAGAGGCGATCGCGCCCCCCATGCCGAACAGTGTCTTGATCTGCTGACCGACCGACGTTTCGAACGGGTCACGCTTGATGTTGACAACCTGCGTCCACGAATAGGGCTGCACGCCGGAAATGAAGCCCGCAGGGTCATCAGACACCATCGCGAAATACATCTTCCAGTTCTTGTAGCGGACCGCCGACGGCTCTTTGCCGGAATAGTAAAGGAACGTGTCGCGCGCCGACTTGTCCGATTTTCCTTCAAGGTAGGCGCGTTGATTGACGCCGTCGAGCGTGGTCTTTGCTATGCCGGGATACTCACCCCGCTCGATTGTGGCCTTAAGTTCATTGCCCTTGGGCCCGCCGGCGATTTCGACCAAGGTGGGCAGCCAGTCCAGCGCGGCAAACATATCGTTTTTCACCGTTCCCGGTTCGATGTGGCCGGGCCAGCGTACGACCAGCGGTGCCCGCATGCCGCCTTCCCAGGTGCTCAGCTTGCCGCCCTTGAACGGGGTGGTGCCGCCGTCCGGAAATGTAATCGTCTCGGCACCGTTGTCCGTGGTGAAGACGACGATGGTGTTGTCAAGCTCTCCCATTTCCTCGAGCTTCTTCAGCACGTAGCCGATATTGTCGTCCATCTGCTTCATGCCGGCTTCATTAACGCCCCAGTCCTTGCCGCCCGGTTCCCCCACCATGTTGAGGTATTTGTCGGGCAAGACGGTCGTGATGTGCATGCGGGCGGGGTTGTACCAGACGAAAAAGGGCTTCTTGGTTTTCTCGGGGTCATTCCGGTCCAGGAAGTCGATGACCTTCCCTGAAATCTCTTCATCAATCGTCTTTGAGCGCTCGAGCGTTAGCGGCCCTTCGTCCTTGCAGGTCTGATTGGCCGCAGTCCCGTCGGAGGACGTGCACGCGAGCATCGGACGCGGCGGTGTAAGACACGTAGTGGTCGCCGGGTCGACTGCCGCTGGATCTTCGTTAAGCCCCGGTATCGGTGTATTCTTGCAAGGCGGCGCGAGGGTCTGCTCGGTCGCTGTCTTGTTGATGTCTGGGAAACTTACACCCTGCATGGCATCGAGGTGATAGAGATAACCCCAGAACTCCTGAAAACCATGTGCGGTTGGCAGAGACTCCGTGTGATCGCCAAGGTGATTCTTGCCGAACTCGCCAGTATTGTAGCCGAGATCGCGCAGGAAGCGGGCAAGAGTGGGTGTGCCGGTCCGAAGGTAGGATGGGCTTCCGGGAATTTCGGGTAGGACCATGCCAACACGCACCGGCTGCATGCCGGTGAGGAAGGCAGTACGACCAGCCGTGCAGCTTTGCTCGGCGTAGTAGGTCATGAATTTCGCACCCTCTTTGCCGATGCGATCGATGTTGGGCGTCTCGCCCACCATTAGGCCCTGGTGATAGATGCTGGGTTGCATCCAGCCGATATCATCGCCCATGATGAACAGAATGTTGGGCTTGGGCTCCTGTGCTCGGACACTCGGCGTGCCGGCCAGAATACTTGTCGCGGCTAACGCTGCTGCAATACACGTCGCTCTTGTATGAGACATTTCATGTCCCTCCCTCAGAGATAAACTTGGGGGGCGAAAATGCCCCTCACCAGATTTGATGTGTATGAAGAGTTGAATGCGACGCGGTACCGTCATCACGACGCGGCGGTTCCTGCGCCACTACGCAGTTGTCTGTCCGCGTTTCAGCGCGAAATCAGATGGCCAGGTCATTAGCAAGTGCGCAGATCAGCCCGAGCAGCCTATGCCGAAAATTGGAAGCGTGTCTGCGCAAACAAAAAAGGTATGCCCAATGAATGCGTGGAGAGGCCACTCGCGCTCGAGCTTGATTATGGTGCAGAGGTGAGGCATTTCAAGACTAGAATTCTCAATAAAATACACGCCGCAGTCGACAAACTGCCTACAAGATCAAAAGTAATTCTAACGAGTTATTCGACCAACTGACAGGTCTGTGAAATGCATTTACGATTGTATCCGACGTCGGCTCTGTGAGACTTTTCTGGGGACCGCCAATGGCGCGCAAAAGCTGACATGGTCCTACCGGTTGTTGTTTGTCACCTCTATCCGGAATTATCCGGGGAGATCGGGGGAGACCATGGAACAAGCGGAGAGTGCTTGAAAACCAACGGGTTGGTGGTGGGGATGGCCGATCCGTCGCGGGGAGGTTTTGACACCGACGTTTGTCAAAATCGCCTTCAACCCACTTTGATGACTAGGCGGCTGGCCGGTACGGCAAGGAAGCTGCTGAAACCCCTTAAAGACCCTTCAAGGCATCTTCAACTGATTGATATTTAACGAGCAAGCCGACTTCAGGAATTTCGGCTCAGGAGGCGAAATTCCTCCGATTTGATGCCGTTTCTCCAATTTAGATAAGTCCACTCTGGTCTTTTTCGCCGAGGAACGCGATTTCCGCAATAAAATCAGCGGGCTAACGATTAACCACGGCCGAAAAGAAAAGTTCAGCCCGATCCGTTGCCGTGGATATGTGGTTTGCGCATTTACGCCGCGTGACTATAACCGTGATGGGCTTGAACACCCTGACTTCACATAGGCACGCCGCCATAGCGGTGGCCGAACACATGCGCAGCTTGGCGGCTGGCGCATTCGCCGTGGCCATTTCGGCCGGGGGCGATGTGCCATGTCCAAGCTCCGGCTAAAAGCGCATCGGCGTGTCTGTGAAGCGCGTGTTCAACCCCCGGCTCCGGCGCCGTTTGCCGGCACATAGAGGCGGGCATCGCATGCAAATTATCACTTGAGAATATTCGCGTTTACCTTGCGGAGCGAGCATAGCTTGCCTTTAGGTGGTGGTGCGCCTTAGCCTTAACCAAGGGTTAATGGGCATTCGAGGGCATACCTGAGTTGATCGCATAAAGCAGCACACGCCAGTCATTCTGAAGCGAATGCTTCTCTCACCATATCGTCGATGCATCTCACCTGGTTGACCTGACCGGGACCGCTCGGCCCTGCCCCATTTTCACGGATTGCCAAGCATGGTTTCACAATCATGAGGCCTCGCGTTTCCCGCTACCAGGCTCGGCGCTAGCGATCCGTTCCTTGAAGCGATCCCGCAAGACCGGGATCAGTGCAGCCACCACCGCTTTGTCCCTGATATCGGCGACCATCCCCAGCAACTGATTGTAGAGTTCACCGGCCTCGGCGGTTACTGCTCGAGGCGGCGGCGTCTGCTTGCACTCGACGAAGACGGCCTGGACTGTGTCGTGCAGTTGCTGAAGCAGGACGACATCAACGCCCGCGCTCGGCGCCGGTCCTTTCGAAGTATCCTCGAACATGTCCCCTTGGCCGGTGATGAGCCAAGTCAGACTTACGCCGTGTTCCGTGCGATACGCGGACAGTGCCAAGGCGTCGGGAGTTCGGTCTCCCCGCTCATAATAGCCAAGCATCGGCTCCGTCAGACCAACGGTTTCAGCGAACGCCGCTCGCTGCTGAGAAAACCCTAGCTTTTCCCGAGTTTGTACCAGCCGCTCGCCCAGCGGCGTCTTCGACGGTTTTGGTTTCTTCCCCAATGATCAATGATCTCACAAATTGGTATTTACTATATACCAAATTGTGATATCCCTTTCTGTGTTCGCAGACTTCATCACCCCAAAAAAGGAGGCCGGCCAGGGCCTCCCATCTGGATCAAGGATTTACTTATGCATCGTGCCTCCACGAGCGACAAGGCCAGCCGCGCCGAACGCCGCCGCCTTGAAGAGGTGGCCCGCATTCGCGGACGCCTTACCCTCGCCAAGCTCACCCTCACCGGGATCGACAAGGCCTACAATTTGCCCGCCGGCACGGCCGGGAATGCGGTGCACGAACCGCACCTTGCAGGCGAGCGCGCTATCGCCGCTGCGCTGAAGACGCGTCCCGAATATCTGTGGCGCACCCGCTACCACGCGGATGGCCAGCGCATGACGCCCCAGCCAGCGGAGAACTATCGTCATGCGCGCCGCCAGCTCGCGCCGGAGGCTGCATGATGGGGCCGATCAGCTTTGAAAACCGGGAAGCAGCAGCGCGCCACGCACGTGCACGGCGCGATTTCAGACGTCATCTGAAGGCGATGACTGCTCTTGGCCGGGACCACCTGACGTCGGACGACGTTGCCGAGATTTGGGCTTCGTCGGTTGCCGAGTACGCGCAGGAGACGTCCGAGCAGATTGCTTCACGCCTCGGCCCTCGGCCTGCTCTTCCTCGAGGCCGAACCATTCTAAGCTCATCCCGAAGGGAAGATCCTCGGCAAACGGATACAATTGCGGGCGCCCTGCAGCGACCGCGTGAAGAGCGGCCGCGGATTGCCCAATCATCATGCTCTTCGACGGGTTCGCACCCGCTGATACGCCGTATTTACACAGCGCTTCGAGCATCATTAGCGAGCTTCGCGCTTGATGCAGCAGCACGACTAGAACCGCGTGCAGGTCTTCCGTGTCGCCGATGCTGCCAAGCAACTTTGCCCGTTGACGCCGAGGCGTGTGGAAGAACTGCTCGACCACGTCCGGATAGTACCCGGCCTTCTCCCGAATTTCCTCCTCACCGTACCGAAGGCAATTCGCGAGAATTGCCATAACGCCCTCTTTTTCCATGAGCGAACCGATGAACAGGCATTCTTCGCGTGCCCAGTCTTCGTACGTGTCCAGATCCATGCAGATACCCTTCCTTGCTGGATTTCGTGGCGCATCGAAGCCGAAATCTGACGAGTCGCCAATGGCGAAACGTCGCTCCGAAATAGACAGCCGAAACCCCTTCATCCCGTCCTCCTCTCCCGTGTGCCGTGTGGCCGACCAGGTGCTTGTGTTTAGCGTAGCCCTGGCCGGTCTCGTGGCGGGAGCTGCGGCCATTCTCCGACAGGTGCTGTGATGCTGAACCGCTTCGACCAGAAGGCGCTCTATGAAGCCTGCATGCATGTCTGCACGATCGCCGTGCGGGATGGGTTCCCGCACCTTTCGGCCGCCGACATTCTCGATCCGCCGCATCAGTGGTTCGATGCGGCCCTCGCCCGCCAGATCGTCATGCATCTGATGATCCGCGAATGCGGCTGGCCGAAGCGACGTGTCGTCGAGGTCGAGGAGCGGTCCCGCGAGGCCATCAACCGGGCGCTGCGCACTGTCGATGCTCGCATGAAGCATCCCCGATTTGCCAACCACTACCAGACGATCAAGACGCAGGCGCGCTCGCTCCTGACCATGATTGCCTCCGAAGAGGAAGCGGCCTGACCCATGCTCAAGACCCTACCCATTTCCTCGATCCTGGTCGCCGACCGCGCCCGTCCGGTCGATCTGGACCATGCGGCGGCAATCGCCGGCTCCATGGTCGATCGCGGCCTGATCAACCCCGTCACCGTGCGCGCCACGCCTGCCGCCCAGGGCGGCAAGACGCCCTACACGCTTGTTGCAGGCGGCCACCGCCTAGAAGCGGCCCGCATGAACGGCTGGGAGGAGATCGAGGCGGTCGTAGTCACGGCCGACGCTGCCGAGGCGCAGCTGATCGAGATCTCCGAGAACCTGTTTCGCAACGATCTGTCCGCCCTCGATCGCGCCATCTTCGTGATGAAGTTCCGCGAAATCTATGAGGACAAGCACGGCAAGATTGAGCGCGGTGGCGACCAAAAATCAAACTGCAACGATTGCAGTTTGATTTTCGCTCCAGGGAAGGAGCTTTCACAGCGGGTTCAAGAGCGCCTCGGGTTCGGTGAACGCACATATTTTAATGTGACGAAGATCGGGCAGAAGCTCCACCCGATGCTGCGCAGCTCACTGCGCGGCACGCCCTACGAAAACGACCAAAAACAGCTGCTGAAGCTCGCCGGCTTGCCCGAGGCCGAGCAGACCGGCATCGCCGCCGCCCTCAAATTCGAGCCCGACCTGAAGAAGGTCATGGCAATGGACAAGCCGGCGAAAGCGACTGCTGACGAGAGCCAAGCCACCATCCTCAAGAAGCTGATCGCAGCCTGGGAGAAGGCGAGCGACGAAACCCGCAACGAATTCCTTGAGCACATGGGCCTCTCCGATCGCGGAGATCCGTTGATGCGTGAGATTATGGAGGACGCGGCATGAAGCCCAACCATACCCAACTCGACTTTTTCCTTGAGCCCGTTTTCCCTGTCCGCGACCCGGCGCAGAAACTCGACCTCGACCGCTACCGCACCAAACTGAAGCGGGCCATGGCGCGGGCGATCCGCGAATGCCCCTATGACCGGCCGACCATCGCAGCGCGCATGGCGCAGTATCTCGGCCTGCCGTCAATCAACAAGGCCACGCTCGACGCCTATACGGCGGAAAGCAAAGCGCACGACATCACTATGCCGCGCTTCGCTGCCCTGGCGCACGCCACCGACGCCTTGTGGCTTTGGGACGAGGCCGCGTCCCTGCAGGGCGTGACGATGCTGATCGGCGAAGAGGCGGTGCTGGCGGAAATCGCCTACTGCCGCCAGGAGCAGAAGCGGATCTCGGCCGAGCTGAAGCGCCTGACCGCCCGCCCCATCCGCATCCAGTCGCGGGGGAAAGTGTAATGGACGGCTGGTTCACGCTCGATGCCCTGTTCGATCTGCGCCTGCCCGGCATGCCGACCAGCCTGTCGAGCCTGAAGCGGCTGGCAAACGATGGCAATTGGCGCCTGCGCGAGGGCCAAGCCCGTCAGGTTCCGACGAGCACGAAACCCGCCTGGCAGTATCACGTCTCGCTGCTACCGGGCCTTGCCCAGGCGAAGCTTGCACAGATCGCGCAGCGGGACGCCACCCTGGCGGAAACGCGCGAGAGGCGCCGGGCTCTCTACTGGAAGACATTCGAGGCGATGACCGAGGAACACCGGCAGGTGGCGCACCAGCGGCACGCGTTGATCATCACGGCCGAGGATGCCTTGGCGAAGCGGGAGCTTGCCGGTTCGGTGTTGTCGATCGAGGAGACGCTTGCTCCTGTGCTTCGCAAGTGCGCGCGACGACATCACACCTCCTCCACTTCGCGGTTGTTCCAGGCGGCTTCGATGTGCTTGCGCTCCAGCTCGGAGGCAGGTTTCTGTGTGGCCAGGCAAGCCATCTTGACCGTGCGGTCAATCTGCCGGAGCGCGCCACCCTTCAGCCCGATGCCGAGCAAAAGCTTGACGCAGGAGGCGTCGTGGATATCCCAGGCGTCGATGAATGTACGCACATCGGCCTCCCGGCCGGGGTCGCGCTTCAGGTTCTTATCGATCCGGCTCAGGATCTGGTCGCGACTGGACGTCTGCTGCGCGGCTTGCGTCATCCGCTTGCGCACCTCCTCGTTCCCGACCAGCGCCAGGCCGACGCGGTAATTGTCGGAGAAATAGCGCAGCTGGTTAACGCTCTCCGGGTCGGCGTGCTGCGCCTCGTCGATGATCAGGAGGGCGCGGTCACCCGATGAAGACAGCCGCTCGCCGACCATGTCGACCAGGTCGGCCGGGTTGAAAACCCGGACACCAAGCTTGCGTGAAAGCAGGCTCATGACGCCGTGAACCGTCTTCACTTTGGGATTGAGGGTGACCATGTGCACATGCGGCTTAACCCGCTGGTACTCTCTGCATGCGGTGGTCTTGCCGCGTCCGGCCGCAAGCGTGATGGTGACAAAACCGGTCATGGTCTGTGCCAGGAGCAAGGTGGAGTGGATTTCGCGCGCCGCCAATGTCCGCAGGAAATGCGGACCTTCCGGCATGGCGGCTTCTACCGCCGCGCTTTCCTCGATAGCGTCCAGCCAGCGGCGCGCCTGCGCGTTCTGGTTATCGAGGACGCCAAGAAGTGTGCCGGAAAGCCACTGTGAAAACGAACTTTCCGCCATGCCGATGCGTCGGCCGGTTTCGGCCTTTGTCCAACCGTTCTTGGCGGCTTGGTTGGCCACGCCCTCGCGAAGGCGTTCCCACGTCGAGATTTCATCCGCGGAGTGCTTCGCGACGAATTTTGCTGCCGGTTCGGGCAGGTCCCAGGTGGCGGGTATTGCATTCAGGATATCAAGCATTCAAAAGGGTTCCTATTCAGCGCTATGGACGGGCGGGTTTCGTGGACCCGCCCTGTTTTTTGTCGGAACCGTACTCACTACGTTTCGGCTCTGCTTTTACGGCCGGACGCACTACCTGCCGGCCGATCCCCTCTCGGGAATGGGATGATCGAGCTGTCGCCCGAAATCAGGGAAAGACCGCGCGCGATGCCGGCCTCGTATTCGTCTTGCGACATCACGTCGGTTTCCTGCTCGATCGCGAGGTTGCCGGTGACGATGCGGGTGATGGTCGGACGGATGGGCTCCGGCTTCTCCGGCGGATCGGCGGCATAAAGCTCGCCGAGCTGGGCGGCCGACATCTGCTTGTGCAGCTTGGCCTTCGCCTTGTTGAGCTTGACCAGGGCGCGGCGGTTCCGCTCGTGACGGGCGGCCTTGGCCTGCTCGTTGTAACCGGCCTTCTCGGTGCAAGGCGCATCGCAAATGAAGCGGCCTTCAGGATCGTAGACCTTGACCGGCTGGTGCAACTTGTCGGGGTCAAAGCGAACGGTCAGGTGCTTGCCCATCCATTCGTTGAGTTCGGGAGCCCAATAGACATTCTTCTGGAAGTGGATCTCGCCATTGCGGGGACGTGTCTTCAGGACCTTAGCCGCGAGCATCCAGAGTGAGCGTTGCGCTTCCGTGGCCCGCCGAACGATGGTGGCGGGATGGCGCATGCTTTCCGCGAATGTTTCGTCGAAGCTTCGGCCCTTTGCCGTCTCGGATCTGCGTCCGGTGCGGGCGTTGTGCTCGGCGATGCGCTCGGCAACGTGCCGCTCCAGAACGTCGAGCGGGACGGCCCAGGTGCGGTAGTTCTCGGGCTTGTTTTCGGGCTTGTTGCCGGTGTAGGCGCCGGACATGGCCGGGTGCTTGGAAATCTCCTCGGCAAGGTCTTTCCAGGCGCGCTCGATCGGCTTCGACTGGCCGGAGTAGGGCTTGGTGAAATGCGGCTCGATATCGAGCGTCTTCAGAAGGCCGGCGACTTCGTTTTCGATCTTCTTGAACCGATTGCGGCTGAGCGCCTCGTCGAAGAGCATGGCATGCAGGCTCATCTAAGGCCGACCCCAATTATCGCCACCGCACGGTTCCTCAAGGAGCACAACCTGCCACCGATTAATCGCTTCGACGCGGCTACACGCATGCAAGTATTGCGCGCTGCGTTGCAGCCTGGAAGCATGCTGCTTCGCACACCCGATGGAGATGTCCTTAACGGTCCAGCCCTTATGGTGATCGCCTTTGAATTGGTGCGGCTACCGATTGCAGATCGACAGAGCATTACGCGCATGATGATGATCGTCACGGCGGCAGCGCACGGGCACCGTGGCGATCCAGCAGTTGCCAGGAAGCTTGCAAGCCCAGAGGCAATGTCGAGGTTCAGGCGCTTGATCGAGCAGGCGTCGGGCTCGTCCGCCGGTGGTGTGGGCCTCTTCCTTGAAGAGAAGCAAACCGAAGACCCGACAGCCGCTTTAATGCGGGCGATTGACACCGGCTCGTTGCCGTCGAAGAAGAATGGAGGCGGCTCGCCCGTACTTCTGGGAAGGCGATGACCCAACAAGTCATTCTCGCAATTGCACAGGCCATCGGCGCCGGGAAAGCGCGTGCCATTCGGGAAAGAGCTTCGCCCCAAGAGGTCGACGAACTGGGCTTACTACCTAGCGACTGCCATTCGAACGCGGAGAAGTTCGCTAGTGCGCGCGGCGGCAGGGTCGTTCGTGGATGGCTCGCAGGGCGCAATTTTTTCATCCCCCATTCAGTCGTCGATCTGCATGGCGTGCTCCACGAGGCCACGCCCGTAGATAATGCATTGTATGACGCTTGCGTATTCGTGGCGGAGAAAGACGTGCCGGCGGTGGACTGGAGCAAGGAGCCGCCTGTGCTCTTTTGCGAGTAGCGTTCAAGGGGTCTTTGAAAGACACTCAAATCGCAATTTTTGACACCAGAGCCGGAATTGCCGTTTTTCCGGTTTTCGCTGTCAAAATTCCGGAAAATCGCGGCGAGCTACACCGGTGTAGTCGCATTATTATCGGGGAATGAAATTGCTACGCTTCGAGGGGAGAATTACCTCAAGCGCGCGATCGAAAACTGGTGGGCCCGGAGGGACTCGAACCCCCAACCAAGCGGTTATGAGCCGCCGGCTCTAACCATTGAGCTACAGGCCCACGCCGGATCAGGTCCGGGACTCAGCGAACCAATGGCAGTTCGTGAACGGCAATGGCTCTAGCCGAAAACCTTTTTGACGACAAGTCATTGCCGCAATGCCCACACAATCGATAAGCATGAAGTGAGCAGGGACAGAAACAACCGGAGAGACACGACCCATGACTTCCACACGCACTGCCCGCACGCTTTCCATCGCTGCCTTGGCCGCCGCCTTTGCGGGTATTGCCGCTGCCGGCGCACACGCGCAGGATGCCGCCAGGGACCGCGAAGCGATCATCACGGTTGCCGGCGAAGGCCGCTCGTCGATTGCGCCCGATATGGCGATCCTGCAGCTGAGCGTCGTCAAGGATGCCAAGACGGCGCGTGAGGCGCTCGACGCCAACAACAAGACGATGGCCGAGGTTCTGACCGCCCTCAAGGCAAGCGGCATTGCCGACCGCGACCTGCAGACGAGCGGCTTCTCGATCAACCCGCAGTTCAACTTCCCGACCAACAATGACGGCGGCAACCGCCCGCCGGAGCTGATCGGCTACCAGGTGGCCAACGGCGTGAGCGTACGCGTGCGCGACCTTACCAAGCTCGGCGAGATCATCGACAAGTCGGTCACGCTTGGCGTCAACCAGGGCGGCGGCATCCAGTTCACCAATGACAAGCCGGAAGGCGTGATCACCGAAGCCCGCAAGGCCGCAGTCGCCGATGCCATCGAGAAGGCCAAGGTTCTGGCGGAAGCTGCCGGCGTTTCGCTCGGCAACGTCGTCAACATCACCGAGCAGGGTTTCCGCCCGGAGCCGGTGCCGATGATGCGCGCCGGCATGGCCAAGGAATTTGCGGCCGATTCCGTGCCGATGGCAACGGGCGAAAACAGCTACAACGTCACGGTCAACGTCACCTTCGCGATCAAGCAGTAACGCCCGCCGCCTGAGCCCGCGCGCCAACAGCGCTGGCGGGTTTTTGCGGTTTGCGGCTCGCCGCCGACCAAGGGTCGGGAGGCCAGCACCGGAAAAGACAAGGCCCCGCGCAGTGGCAACCGCGCGGGGCTTTTTCGTGTCGTGCTCAAGCGCGATGCATGCCCGTCTGTGGCTTGCAGACAAAGAAAAACCCCTCACGCCTGGGGCGTGAGGGGTGCATTTCCGCCGGCCGGGGGAGACAGGACGGAAAAGGCTTGGATTACCAGCGGCCGATAACCGGGCAACCGCGCTGATTGGCGAAAGCGATTGTCTGGCGGTAGCCGCGGCGGCTGCCTTCGACGACGATGCGGCGGTGCGAGACATCGGCGACATAGGCACGGCGCAGGCCATGGTCACGGGCCTTGTCGACAGCCATCCAGGGGGCGCAGCGGCTGCGGCGGCCACCGCCATCCCAGCCACGGTCCGGACCGCGGCGATCACGACCCCAGTCGCGCTCGTCGCCGTAACCACGGTCGAAATCGCGATACTGAACCTGAACGCCATCGCCCGAGCCGAAACCGAATTCGACGGTGTCTGCGGAAGCGGTGGAAGCGGCACCGAAAAGGCCGGTCAAACCGATGACGGCGGCGGCGGCGGCGTTGATGAGGATGTTCTTCATGGTCTTTCTCCGAGGGCTTGAAGGGTTCAATCTGCAATCACCGTCCCAAGCGATTGATCGGACAATAGCGCCGCCAAACTGAACGCTAGCGGAACTGCACATTCATGCGGGGTTCAGATTGCGGGCACATGCCGCAAACGGGCGGGAAACAGAGATTCGTTCGACTTCCAGGCGAGGTGCCTCGATGGATGATCGGCAAACCTTACGCACATTTTTTCTAGCGATATCAAATTGATAGAGGGTTGATCGACAGATGGCCTTGCCATCCCACGCGCGACAGGCGGCGTGAAAATCAGCGCGATTTTCCTGAGGAGGTTGCGATGCGAAGACGCGGCTCAGCCGGCAAGTTCGGCTTCGAAAGCGCGCATGTTGCGATAGTGGCTGATCCGGGTGATCGACTGATCCTCGATCTCGATCACGAAGACGCTCGGGATCGAATAGGTCTGGCCGGAGGCGGCGGGGAACCCCTCCAGCGTCTCGCGGTAAGTGCCGCGTGCCGTCAGGTCCACGGCGATCCGCTGGCCGAAATTGTCGCGCATCAGCACGACGTCGCCATAGGTTTCGTCGAAATGGCGCAGGAAGGTCATGATGCTGGATCTGAGCGGCTCGACGCCGACGGTGCGCTGACCGGTCAGAGAATCGAGCGCCACGTCCTCATCGACAATCCGCGCCAGAGCGTCGAAGTCGCGGTCGTTCAATGCGTCGATGAAGCGGCTGGCGATGGTCTGCGCGTCGGTCATATCTGCCTCGGATGCTGATTTCGGGTTCGTCCATGTCTTTTGGACTGCAACCATGGAAACGACGAAAGCCAATATCGGTTCCATGTACGATCATCCAACGAATATGGAGGGATGGAGACGCCCTTCAAGGCGGAGCCGCGATCGATCGGGCAATCGGGCCGATGTCATCGCCCAAGATGCAGCACGATCTCGCGACGGTGCGGCCGGTCGCGGTGTTCGAACAGATAGAGGCCTTGCCAGGTGCCGAGCGCCATGCGGCCGGCATTGACGGGGATACCGATCGAGACCTGCGTCAGCGCCGCCTTGATGTGCGCGGGCATATCGTCAGGTCCTTCCTGCGTGTGCACCACCCAGCGCATCGACGGATCGGAGGATGGCGGCACCAGCCGGCCAAAAAACGCGCTGAGGTCGCGCTTCACATCCGGATCGGCGTTTTCCTGGATGAGGAGCGAACAAGAGGTGTGGCGGACAAACAGGGTCAACAGCCCCTCGCCCCGGCCATTGGCGCTGACGAACTCCGCCGCCTCGTCGGTGAACTCGTAGAGCCCCTGGCCGCGGGTGGAAATGACGATCGTGGTCTGCGGCATGGCTGACTGTCTCCCCTGGCGCGCGGCGGCGGCAAAGTGCGACCACCGCTTGAACGGGTCCGGCAAAGCCGCCGCCAAGTCAAGCCCAGGCCCTCTGCCGGGTCAGTTTCTCGCGGCCAAGGGACCGTCCCGAGGCGCGATCTATTTCTCGAGAAAGGCCTCGAAGCCGCCATAGATCATGCGCTTGCCGTCGAACACGTCTTTCCACGCCTCGCCCTGCAGTCGCGGATCCTCCATCACCTTGGCAACGATCGCGTCCCGGTCGGCACGCGACTTGTAAGTGATCCAGGAGAAAACCACCGTCTCGTCTTCCCTGGCCTGTACCGCTCGGGGAAAGGACGTCACCTCGCCATAGGGAACGTCGTCTCCAAGGCACTCGGCATAGGAGAGCGCGCCATGCTCCATCCACACCTCACCCGCTTGCCGCGCCATGTCCTTGTAGGCCTCGATATTGGCCCTGGGCACCGCAACGATGAAACCATCCACGTAGCTCATGTTGATATCCTCCTCGGTTGCTTCGACCACCAAAGGACGAACGGGATCGAAAAGTTCCGACATGAGCCTCAGATTTTCCGCTCGATGCGTGCTTGACGCCCTTCAAGGGCTGCCGTTGCGGCCGCGCCGGGCCTTGCGAAAAAGTTATGATCGCCTGTCGGCAAGTCCCCTTCCCGTTCGTCCTTGGCTGAGACCATCACCCAAGGGAGCAACCGCCATGCAGAAGATCACGCCCTTTCTCTGGTTCGACAACCAGCTTGAAGACGCCATCCAGTTCTACACCGCCATCTTCCGCAATGCCCGCATCACCGACGTCAAGAAAGGCCCTGATGGCAGAGCCTTCACCGCCGCCTTCGAGCTCGAGGGACAGGCATTCATGGGGCTCAACGGCGGCCCGCATTTCAAGTTTTCCGAAGCCGTCTCGTTCTTCGTGCGCTGCGCCGATCAGGCGGAGGTCGATTACTACTGGGAACGGCTGCTCGACGGAGGCACACCGCAGCGCTGCGGCTGGCTGAAGGATCGCTTCGGTCTGGCCTGGCAGATCATACCCGATGCGCTGATGCGGCACCTGAGCGATCCCGATCCGGCACGCGCCGGCCGCGCCCAGCAGGCGATGATGGGCATGGTCAAGATCGACGTCGCCGGGCTTGAAAAGGCAGCCGCCGGCTGAGCCTTGTCCTAAAGCACGTTGCGTCTTTCATATAAGCTTGGCGCACTTTAAGGTCTTGTTTTCATGCATGTCGTTATCGCAGAACCGCTGCACATTTTTGCGCGACGTGCTCTAGCTACCGCAGCTTTTCAACTGGCGGCTATAGAGCGAGGCCATTCCGGTGGCGCGCTTGGCGCCGGTCTTGGCAGTGTCGCTCCAGTTGCCGCGGGCGTAGCCGGCGTGGCCATGGTAGTAGGCGATGTAGAGCCGATAGGTGTCGTTGAGCGCGATGCCGTTCTTCTCGCCGCTTTCGCGGTGGTACCAGGCGATGAAGCGGATGGCGTCGCCGAAGTCGGAACGCCGCGCCGTCCAGCGGCCGGTTTCGCTCTGATAGCGCGCCCAGGTGCCGTCGAGCGCCTGCGAATAGCCATAGGCCGACGAAACCCGCGTCCACGGAATGAAGCCGAAGAGTTTGGTGCGCGGCGGCTTGGCGTTATGGCGGAAGCCGGATTCCGTATAGATCGTCGCCATCAGCACCGGCACGGGCACGCCATATTCGCGCTCCGCCTGATAGGCGGCGCGGCGCCAGTTGTTGAAAAGGCCATCTCGCTGCTCGAAAACCGCGCATGCGTTTCGGGTGTCTCTCGGCACCGTCGCGCAACCGGCCAGCAACAGGAGGACGACGACAAAAACGCAACGCATCTTCGAACCTCTCATTTCGGAGAGATTGATAAAACGTAAACGTTAAGGATCGGTTTTGAATCGAATGCGAGTGATTGCGGGACTGCCGCATGATTCCTTGGGGCGCATTCGATCCAGGGATGGAATTATGCAGCACGTTCAAATCACCAAGGCGCCCTTTGCACGTTATGTTTGACGCGCGCGCCTCAGCGTGCATCGGCTAAAATTCCGCTATCTGAAGTTTCAGCTTTGACCTATCCTCGGAGGGTCGGAGGACGTCGGCAGGCGAGCACCCAAGCCACGATCCCGAGGCTTTCGGGGATCATGCGAGCGCGCGTCGACGGCGGCACGCGCGAAACGAGGAGAGCGAAGAAATGCGATTTCCTGTCTTGATGTTTGCCACCCTTGTCGGTCTGGCGGGCTTGGCGCCGGCCGCTTGGGCCGACGATTGCGCCAATGCCAGCGACCAGGCAACGCTGAACGAATGCGCTGACAAAGCCCTGAAGGCCTCCGACACCGAGCTCAACACGCTCTACAAACAGATCGAGGCGCGCCTGAAGGACGATCCGGACAAGACCAGGCTGCTCGTGTCGGCGCAGAAAGCCTGGATCGCCTTTCGTGATGCGGAATGCGACTTTTCCGCAGCCGGCGTTGCGGGAGGCTCGGTCTATCCGATGATCGTTCTTCAATGCCGGGATGGCTTGACGCAGAACCGCGTCAAGGACTTCAAGACCTATTTGAGCTGCGAAGAAGGCGACCTCAGTTGCCCCGTGCCCTCAGCCAACTGAAGCCTGCCGTGACGACGCCGGCGAGGACATGTGTTTTCGCCGTCGCCCTTGCCACTGCCTGGCTTGGCGGCGCGGCAAAGGCAACTGACCGATCGAACCTCTACACCAGCGATGCGATCGTCACCGGCACCGGCGAAGAGAACCGGCAGATCGCCTTTCGCGAATGCCTGAGCGAAGTTTTGGTCAAGGCTTCCGGCGATGCCAGGCTCGCCGACAGCACCGCGCTGCCCACCCTGCAGGCGCGGGCGGCGGAGTTCGTCGCAAGCTTCTCCTATCGCGACCGGTTGGAAGGCGTCCCGATCCATGACGAGCAGGGAACGCACGACCGTCCGCACGATCTCACCTGCCGTTTCGAGCCGAAGATCATTGACCCTCTGCTGGCAAGACTTGGGTCGAAGCCGTGGCTTTCGCCGCGTCCGATCATCGCCGTGCTGCTGGCCGTCAAAGACCAGACGCGCCGCTTCGTGCTGGCGCGCGACGGCAGCGAAAGCCCCTATATGGCGCAATCGCTTGCCGCTGCCACGGTTCCGCTGGCTCTCATGGCCCGCCTTCCCGACGCTGAAACGCTTGCCGCCGCAAGGCTCGATTTCGACCATCTATCCCGGTTGAACTCGACTGAGCTGAAACAGCTGGCCGCGGATATCGGCGCAGAAATCCCCCTCGCCGGCACGCTCGTCTGGTCCGACGCCGCACGTGGCTGGATCGCCGATTGGCGCCTCGTCGAGAACGGCAAGGCGTATCGTTGGCAGATCAAGGGCGTCAGCTTCGATGACGCATTTCGCAACGCCATGCGGGGCGCGGCACGCGTTCTCTCCGGCAACGGCCCGCCCTAGTCGAGCGTTGCGCGCTTGCCGACTGTTGCTCGATGCTGCTGATCTCACCCGAGAGACGCAACCAGTTCGCGGTAGGCCGCTTCCGGGAATGCCTTGAGCGTGCGGGTGCGCACATTGCCGCCCATGCCGAGCGTCATGGCAAAACGTGCCGCCACCGCATCGTCAGGCGCCTCGCATATCGCCACCATGTCGTACTCGCCCATGGTCAGAAAGAAATGTTTGAAGGAGCCGCCCATGTCGCCAAGCATCTTCTTGGCCGCGTCGAGGCGCTTCGGAGACTCACGCACATTCTTCACGCCCTGCTCAGTCCAGTTGAGGAGCACGACATAAGTGGTCATTTCACACCTCCTACAGGACACGTTTCACGCCCGCGGTGCGACTGCTCCCGCGCTTTGGCCGGGTGCCCCGATTGCTCGGAAAGGGGGAGTATAGTCCTCCGGGCAAGCCGCCACAAGAAAACCGGCAGAGCGCCCGCACAGAAACGAAAAAGCCGGGCGATGGCCCGGCCTTTGAATGTTGGATTTTCGACCGCTTAGCTCTAGAGGAACGAGCGCAGCTTGCGGCTTGTTTAGCTGTCCAGGAAGCTTCTCAGCTTCCTCGAGCGGCTCGGGTGCTTCAGCTTGCGCAGCGCCTTCGCCTCGATCTGGCGGATACGTTCGCGGGTGACCGAGAACTGCTGGCCGACTTCTTCGAGCGTGTGGTCGGTGTTCATGCCGATGCCGAAGCGCATGCGCAGCACGCGCTCTTCGCGCGGCGTCAGCGAGGCGAGAACCCGGGTCGTGGTTTCGCGCAGGTTGGCCTGGATGGCAGCATCGATCGGCAGCAGCGCGTTCTTGTCCTCGATGAAATCGCCGAGATGCGAATCCTCTTCGTCACCAACAGGGGTTTCGAGCGAGATCGGCTCCTTGGCGATCTTCAGGACCTTGCGGACCTTTTCGAGCGGCATGGCAAGCTTCTCGGCCAGTTCTTCCGGCGTCGGCTCGCGACCGATTTCGTGCAGCATCTGGCGCGACGTGCGAACGATCTTGTTGATCGTTTCGATCATGTGCACCGGAATGCGGATCGTGCGGGCCTGGTCGGCGATCGAGCGGGTGATCGCCTGACGGATCCACCAGGTCGCATAGGTCGAGAACTTGTAGCCGCGACGGTATTCGAACTTGTCGACCGCCTTCATCAGGCCGATGTTGCCTTCCTGAATGAGATCGAGGAACTGCAGGCCGCGGTTGGTGTACTTCTTGGCGATGGAAATGACGAGGCGCAGGTTGGCTTCGACCATTTCCTTCTTGGCGATGCGCGCTTCCCGCTCGCCCTTCTGCACCATCGAGACGATGCGGCGGAACTCGGCGATCGAGATGCCGGTTTCGGTCGCAAGGTTCTGGATCTCCTGGCGAATGTCGCGGATCGTCTGGTTTTCGCTCTTGGCGAATTCCTTCCAGCCCTTGCCGGCCAGGTTGCTGATCGACTTCATCCAGTTCGGATCGAGCTCGGCACCGGAGTACTGCTCGAGGAACGAATCACGTTTAACGCCGTAGGACTCGGCCAGCCGCAGCAGGCGGCCTTCGTTCTGCATCAGGCGCTTGGAGATGTCGTAGAGCTGCTCGACGAGGCTGTCGACGCGGTTCTGGTTGAGCGACAGCGACTTGACCGCCTTGATCAACTCGTCCTTGAGCTCCTTGTAACGGCGCTCCTGGGCGGGCGACAGCGTGCCGGTTGCCGCAAGGCGGGCTTCCACCTGCTGGTCCTGCAACTTGCGCAGCTTCTTGTAGGTCTCGGCGATGATGTCGAGCGTTTCCATGACCTGCGGGCGCAGTTCCGCTTCCATGGCTGCGAGCGAGAGGTTCGACTCGTCTTCGTCTTCTTCTTCTTCCTCGCTCGGCATGACATCGCCGCCGACATTGGTGATGTCGTCGTCGTTTGCGGAGCGAACCTTGCGGGTCTTTTCCTTTTCCTCGGCGGCCTTGCGGTCTGCCTCGATCTTTTCAGGGCTCTGGAACTGCGGCGCAGCCTTTGCCTCCGGACCGGAATAGGTGGTTTCGAGATCGATGATCTCGCGCAGCAGCGTCTGGCCTTCGTTGAGTTCGTCGCGCCAGATGATCAGCGCCTGGAACGTCAACGGGCTCTCACAGAGACCGGCGATCATCGTCTCGCGGCCAGCCTCGATGCGCTTGGCAATCGCGATTTCGCCTTCGCGCGATAGAAGCTCGACCGAACCCATTTCGCGCAGATACATGCGCACCGGGTCGTCCGTCCTGTCGGTCGGCTCTTTCTTCTTGGTTGCCGCAAGCGCCGTGCCGCCGCTGGAGGTGGCCAGTTCGCCGCCTTCGCCGTCGTTGTCGTCGTCGCTGCTCTCGTCGTCGCTGCTGCCGCCGGCGGCTTCCTCAGCTTCCTCGTCTTCGATGACGTTGATGCCCATGTCGGAGAGCATCGCCATCGTATCTTCGATCTGCTCGGAGGTGACTTCTTCGGACGGCAGGACGGAGTTAAGCTCGTCCATCGTCACATAGCCGCGCTTCTTGGCGGCCTTGATCATCTTCTTGACAGCGTCATCGGAAAGATCGAGAAGCGGGCCGTCCGGAGCGCCTTCGCGTTCAACGTCAGCTTCTTCGTTTTCTTTGACTTTGGTTGCCATTTAGTTCGTCGCTTTCCTTGTCGCAACCGGCGTGAGCCCGGTGCAAATGCCGCTCGAAGGTCCGGGTGCGCCGCGCACCCGCCACCGAATCATTTCCCCTGACGTAACGGGATGATGTTTAATTCCTGATTAACCACGATAGCGATCGTGGCAAAGCGGACAAGCTTCGACAGTCCTGCCACTGAAGCACTACTGGCATGATATCCTAACCGCCGTGTCATTTCGCCATTTCTTGCTTGGAAATGGTGATTCCCAGAATTTTCGATCCCGTCAAGCATTTCCGCTGAAAAACCGCCTGATTCGGCAAAAATCGCCTCAGTTCACGTTTTCGGGTGTTTATCAGCTTCCGCTGAACATGTAGGCGTTGCCCATAAAAAGACAAGGGTCGATACTGCCTATCGGCAAGGCAAGATTGCGTCACATCCGCAAGCGCAACCATACCTATGCACAATACCGCCGATCATACCGATAGCCCGTCATATTTGACGATGTTCACCGCCTCGATATCGAACTCCGGCAGACAGCGCAGGTTGATGGCCGCCATCGGTCCGTTCGGACCCGCCCCTTCGCCGAAAGGCGCGATACCGCAATGGCTGCAGAAGTGATGTTTGATCACATGCCTGTTGAATTCATAAGTCGAGAGATCGGCTTCCGATGTCTTCAGGCTCAGACTGTCGCGTGGAACGAAGGCGAGCAAGCCGCCGCGCCGGCGGCACATCGAACAATTGCAATCGATCGCCTCGGCGAAGTCTCCCTCGACCTCGAAAGCGATTTTGCCGCAATGGCAACTTCCCTCGTAACGCATGCACTGGCTCCTTTGGCCGCCACAACCGTTGATCGCGGCCGCCCGCGACTGTCGGCAAAGATAGTGCGCGAACACGGGCGAACAAGCCGGATTGAACAACCCGTGCCAAGACGCAAAACAATTCCCGGAAACCCCAACTTCGCCCGTCTGTTCGCAACATTATTCCGGTTTTCCGCTTGCCCTCGACCCAATCTCGACTGACCTTCCGGCCGAGAAAATGGAGGCACTCTTGAATATCAAGGAAACCGACGCGATGCGCGTCATCAGCATTCAACGCAGGCTGACTATTCCCGACATCAGGCATGCAAGCGCCGAGCTTGCGCCGTTGATCGCCGCGGAAATCGACCGCGCGGGCCTGAAGCCCGCAGGGCCATGGATCTTCATTGCCCAGAACCTGCCGAAAAATGCCAAGTCCGCATTTGACTGGCGCATCTGCCGCCCCGTCGAAGGCGGTGAAGCCTATGACGGCATGCTCGACATGATCGAGCTGGAGCCGATCATGGTCGCCTCGACCCTGCATCAGGGGCCGATGCGAAGCCTCTTCACCCAGGGCTATGCGCCGCTGGTCGAAAAGATCGAGATGAGCCGACACAATTTCTCCGGCGAGAGCCGCGAGATCTATCACCGTTGGGCAGGTCCCGGCTCTCGCTACCACGAGATCGAGATCCAGTTCGGCCTCGCCAATTGACAAGAAGACCGCGCATCGATGGCGATACGCGGTCTTGTGGATTTCGGCTTTCTAGCGAAGCGCCGCCTCACCACGCCCCGTTCACCAGTCCATGACGACCTTGCCGGAATTGCCGGAGCGCATGGCCTCGAAGCCGTCGCGGAAATCGTCGATACCGATGCGGTGGGTGATGACGGGCGAAAGATCGAGCCCGCCCTGGACGAAGGCGATCATCTTGTACCAGGTCTCGAACATCTCGCGCCCGTAGATGCCCTTGAGGTTGAGCATCTTGAAGATCACCTTGTTCCAGTCGATCTCGAAACCGGCCGGCGCGATGCCGAGAATGGCGATCTTGCCGCCATTGTTCATCTTGTCGATCATGTCGCGGAACGCCGGTGCCGCCCCCGACATCTCCAGCCCGACATCGAAGCCCTCGGTCATGCCGATCGCCTTCATAACGTCGGCAAGGTTCTCCTTCGAGGCGTCGACGACATGGTCGATGCCGAGGTTTCGGGCAAGTTCAAGCCGCGTCGGGTTGATGTCGGTGATGACAACCTTGCGCGCGCCCGAGCGCTTGGCAACCAGCGCGCCCATGATGCCGATCGGGCCCGCACCGGTCACCAACACGTCCTCGCCGACGAGATCGAAGGAAAGGGCAGTGTGCACCGCATTGCCGAAGGGGTCGAAGATCGCCGCGATCTCGTCGGGAACATCTTCCGGGATCGGCACGACGTTGTATTCCGGCAGGCAGACGAACTCGCCGAACGAGCCCGGTCGGTTGACGCCGACGCCGAGCGTGTTGCGGCACAGATGCCCACGACCGGCACGGCAGTTGCGGCACTTGCCGCAGACGATATGCCCCTCGCCCGAGACCCGCTCGCCGACATGATACTTCGTCACCGCCGAGCCGACCTCGGCGATCTCGCCCATGAATTCATGGCCGACGACCATCGGCACCGGAATGGTCTTTTGCGCCCACTGGTCCCAGTTCCAGATGTGCACGTCGGTGCCACAGATCGCCGACTTCTTCACCTTGATCAAAACGTCGTTCGGCCCGACCTCGGGCACCGGCACGCGCTCCATCCACAGCCCGACCTCGGGCTTCGTCTTCACCAGCGCCTTCATCATGTTCGTCATCGATCCAATCCTCAAATCACGCCGAGGTCGCGGCCGACCTCTTCGAAGGCGGCAATCGCCCGACACACGTCCTGTTTGCTGTGGGCCGCCGACATCTGCGTGCGGATGCGGGCCTGACCCTTCGGCACCACCGGGAAGGAGAAGCCGATGACATAGACGCCCTTTTGCAGCATGCGTGCCGCCATCTCCTGCGCCAGTGCCGCATCGCCGAGCATCACCGGGATGATCGGATGGCCCTCGCCGGCCAGCGTAAAGCCGAGCTTCGACATCTCGGTCCGGAAAAGGGTGGCATTGGCATAAAGCCGGGCCCGCAGCGCATCGCCGTTGTCGATCAGGTCGAACACTTTCAGCGAGGCAGCCGCAATCACTGGCGCCAGCGTGTTGGAAAAGAGGTAGGGCCGCGACCGCTGCCGCAGCCACTCGACCACTTCGGCCTTGCCCGAGGTGTAGCCGCCCGAAGCGCCGCCGAGCGCCTTGCCGAGCGTGCCGGTGATGATGTCGACCCGGCCCTCGACGCCGCAATGTTCGGCCGAGCCGCGGCCATGTTTACCCACGAAACCGACCGCATGGCTGTCGTCGACCATGACCATGGCACCGTATTTCTCGGCGAGATCGCAGACGCCGCCGAGATTGGCGATGATGCCGTCCATCGAGAACACGCCGTCGGTGGCGATCAGCTTGAAGCGGCTGCCTTCGGCCTTCTTCAATTCCTCTTCCAGTGCCGCCATGTCGTTGTTGGCATAACGGAAGCGCTTGGCTTTCGACAGCCGCACGCCGTCGATGATCGAGGCGTGGTTCAAGGCGTCGGAGATGATCGCATCCTCTTCGCCAAGCAGCGTCTCGAACAGGCCGCCATTGGCATCGAAGCAGGAGGAATAGAGGATCGTGTCTTCCAGGCCGAGGAAGGACGAGATGCGCGCTTCGAGCTGCTTGTGCTCTTCCTGCGTGCCGCAGATGAAGCGCACCGACGCCATGCCGTAGCCATAGCGGTCGAGCGCCTGCTTGCCGGCTTCGGCCAGTTCCGCATTGTCGGCAAGCCCGAGATAGTTGTTGGCGCAGAAGTTCAGCACCCGCTCGCCCGAGGCAACCTCGATCTCACCCGCCTGCTTCGAGACGATCACCCGCTCCGACTTGTAAAGGCCTGACGATTTGAGACCGTCCAGTTCGGAACGAAGGTGGGAGAGAAAGGCTGAGGTCATGGCTGGCCGCTTTCGCTGTGAAGAGGACGTTTCGTGCCAAACGAGTACCACGCCAGCTTTCCCGTTGCAGCAAATTCCCGCGGCTTGAGAGGGCCAGGCGGCATTCCCTAGGCAAAACGACAGGGCATTGCATCGCGAGGCTGGCCACGCGACATTTTATGTCGTGGCCTTCGCCGTGCATGACAGATTGCTTCAGTCAAAGTTGGGCTTGCGGGCGCAGTCAGCGACGCTGGAACCTCATGTCAAATTGGGCACTGTCTATCGCATCGCGTCGGCGGCGCGATCGATTGAGGGCACGCCGCGGCAGCCCCTGGCGCGCAGTATCACCCCTCGAGATACCCGTCGATGACAGCGAGAAATGCCTCGCCGTAGCGCTCGCGTTTGCTTTCGCCGATGCCGGGGATGTCGAGCAATTCGTCAAAACTGCGCGGGCGCTCCTTGGCGAGCGCGATCAGCGTTGCGTCCGGGAAGACGACGTAGGGCGGCACGTTCAGGTCCTTGGCGATGGTGAAGCGTTCGGCGCGCAGCCGTTCGAACAGCTCGAGGTCGGAGCCGGCGAGGTCGGCGCGTTCGCGCTGGCTGCCGGATTTCGCCTGCCGTGCCCCCTTGCCCGTCTGCGGGCGGTCCTTGCGAAACAGCACCTGGCGCTCGCGCTTGAACACCGCGCGCGCCTCCGGCTCGAGCTTGATCGCGCCGAAGGCGGTGTGATCGACACTGACGAGACCGGCCGCCAGCAATTGTCGAAACACCGATTGCCAGGTCCGGGCCGGCAGATCCTTGCCGGCACCGAAGACCGGCATGTCGACATGGCCGAAACGCTCGGTCTTTTCGTTGACGGTCCCCATCAGCACGTCGACGACGTGGCCTGTGCCGAAACGTTCGCCCGTGCGATAGACGGCGGCAAGCGCCTTGATCGCAGCCTCGGTTCCATCCCAGGTTTCCACCGGCTTCAGGCAGGTGTCGCAATGGCCGCAGCGGCCGGGATGCGCCTCGCCGAAATGCGCGAGGATCGCCTGGCGGCGGCAGCCGGCCGTCTCGCAGATCGCCAGAAGCGCGTTGAGCTTGCCGCGCTCGATGCGCTTGATATCGTCGCCCGCCCCACCCTCGTCGATCATCCGGCGGCGCTGCAGCACATCGGCCATGCCATAGGCCATCCAGACCTCGGACGGCTGACCATCGCGGCCGGCGCGGCCGGTCTCCTGGTAATAGGCCTCGATCGAACCCGGCAGATCGAGATGGGCGACATAGCGCACATCAGGCTTGTCGATGCCCATGCCGAAGGCGACGGTCGCAACCAAGCAGAGACTTTCCTCTTTCAGGAACGCGTCCTGGTGGGCGTCGCGCAGCGTCCGGTCCATGCCGGCGTGGTAGGGGAGCGCGCGAATCCCCTGCCCGTTCAGCCACTCGGCCGTGTCCTCGACCTTGGCGCGCGACAGACAGTAGACGATGCCGGAGGAACCGCGAAAGCGGCTGAGGAAGCGCAGCAGTTGTTGACGCGGCTGGTCGCGCTCGACGATTTCATAGGCAATGTTCGGACGGTCGAAGCTGGTGGTGAAGACTTCGGCGCCCTGCAGCGACAAACGCTCGATAATGTCTTCACGGGTATGTGGATCGGCCGTCGCCGTCAGCGCGATGCGCGGCACGCCGGGATAGCGCTCGGCAAGCAGGCCGAGCGTGCGGTATTCCGGCCGGAAATCATGGCCCCACTGCGAAACGCAATGGGCCTCGTCGATGGCGAAAAGCGCAATGCGGGCATTGCCGATGAGGTCGGCGAAGCCGTCGGTAACGATGCGCTCGGGCGTAACGTAAAGCAGATCCAGCGTGCCGTCGGCAATCTGCCGGCGCACCGCGATCGCCTCTTCGCGTGTCAGCGACGAATTGAGGGCGGCCGCATTGACGCCGAGCTGCTTCAGCGCCTCCACCTGATCGCGCATCAGCGCGATCAGCGGCGAAACGACGATACCAAGGCCGGGACGGCACAGAGCCGGAATCTGGAAGCAGAGCGACTTGCCGGCGCCGGTCGGAAACAGAACGACGGCATCGCCACCGCCGGCCACATGCTCGACCACTTCCTGCTGCCGGCCGCGAAAGGCCGAATAGCCGTAGACGCGCTTGAGCACATCGAGCGGCGCTCGGCCGGCGTCGTCGAAGAGTTGGCTGGCAGCACTTCTGTCGTGCTGCGCACGTTCGACGAACTCCATTGCATCTCCTTCGGGGAATCACACACTGCCATCATCGCCAGATGCGACGGCAATGCCATAGGCGTCAGCCTATTTGAAGACACAGGCTGGATATCCGGGAGGATCGGCAGGTGTTTTCGGTCGAGGATTGGTGTTTTTGACAGCGCGGCCTTATTCATGCATCGGTACTTTAGGAAGCCGATATCATCGGAAGGGCATCATGGCGAATATTCTGGCGGCAAGCGGCGGCGTCAAGCAAGTGATCTGCATCAACTGGGGTACGAAATACGGCGCTCCATTTATAAACCGGCTCTATGCCATGGTGGCGCGCAACATCACCCCACCCTTCACCTTCACCTGTTTTACCGACAATCGCGACGGACTGCGCAACGAAATTCTCTGCGAGGACCTGCCACCGCTCGACATTGCCAACATGCCCACGAAGACGCCAGGCATCTGGCAGAAATCGCGACTGTGGGGGCCGAAGCTCGGCAATCTCAAGGGACCGGTCCTTTTCCTCGATCTCGACATCGTCGTTGTCGGATCGCTCGATTGCTTCTTCGAGAGGGAAGGACCCGACGACGTTGTCCTGGCGAGAAACCAGACGACGCCTTTCGAGCGGCTCGGTCAAACCTCAGTTTTCCGTTTCCCTGTGGGCAAGCTCGTGCCGCTTCAGGAAAAGTTCAGGGCCAACCCACAAGCCATCGCGGACGAATATCGTTTCGAGCAGCGCTTCGTCACCCGCAATGCGCCGGGTGGCGTGAAGCTCTTTCCCAGACGCTGGGTGCTGCATTTTCGACGGGACTGTCGCCACATCTTTCCTCTGAACTACTTCCTGGCGCCGCGCCTGCCGGCCGATGCGCGCGTCGTGCTCTTCCCCCGCAACCTGCTGCCGCAACACGCGATCGACGGGCAATATGGTGAGCGCGGCCGCGTCGACACGCCGCTTGGGCACATTCGCCGGCTGTTTACCGGCGACCACCGCGAAAAGAGCCCGATCAGCCACCTCCGCCATTACATCCACCCGTCTGCCTGGGTGGCCGAACATTGGCGCGAATAGCGGGGATCCTGCCCGCACTGGACAGGACCTCGACCTCGCTGAGCGGCTTTTCAGTGGTTACCGGGCCGCCGGCCCCTTCACCCGGCCCGAAAGCACGCCAAAACCTTCGATGATCGCTTCCTGGTTCTCAAGCCGGGTCACTTCGAACTGAACCTCCTGCAGCGTGCGCAGCAGCTGCGGCACGGCTTCGAGATCTCCCTCCTCCGTTGCGTGCGCCAGTTCCCGCTCCAGTTCGCGCTTTTGCCAATGCAGCGCCTTGGAGCGCTGATGCAGCGCCAGCGCCTGGAGATACCCCTCGCGGGCATCTTCGGGTGCTGCAGCCGCCGTCGCCGTCCAAAGCCGGGCATAGCGGATCTGCTGGTCGATGGCCGCAATCAGGTGCGCAAAGCCTTCGGCGTCGAGCTGCTCCACCAGCCCCTCGCGCGTCAGGCGCGGGCCGTTGGCGGCAGCAGCATTCAGCACCGCCGCCCAGCAGCGCTGCAGATCGCGATGGTCGAACTCGATGGTCGAGATCTCGTCGTACTCGTCGAAAAGCAGCTGCGGGTGATTGACGATGGTGAGCGCCAGAACGCTTTCGCGCAGCGAAGGCACCACCTGTTGGCCGCTGACCAGCGACGAGCGCGCCAGCCGATCGGAAACGGCCGTCGGCCCCGAGGTGTTCTGCGGGCGTGCACCAGGTCCGCCCCGTTGGCCGCCACCCTGGCGGCCGCCGCGCTCGAACTGCCGCCGCTCGCCGCCGCGACCGCCGCTTGATGCCTGAAGGAAGGCGTGCAGCCGGTCGCGCATGTCCTGGCCGTAGTGGCGCCGCACACTCTCGTCGGCGATCACGGCGGTGACCTGCTTTAGCCTCGCTTCCAGCTCGGCGCGTTTTTCCGGCGTATCGAACGAGCCGCCCTGAATTTCGCGCTGCCAGACCATCTCGGCAAGCGAGCGGGCATTGGCAAGCACCTGATCGAAGGGCGCCCGGCCCTCCTGGCGCACCAGATCGTCGGGATCCTTGCCATCGGGCAGCATGGCGAACCGCACAGAGCGGCCGGGCTTCAGATGCGGCAGCGCCAGATCGACGCCGCGGTTGGCGGCGCGAATGCCGGCGCCGTCACCGTCAAAGCAGAGCACCGGCTGCGACGTCATCTTCCACAAGAGGTCGAGCTGGTTTTCGGTGAGCGCAGTTCCAAGCGGAGCGACCGCATTCTCGACACCCGCCTGGTGCAGCGCGATCACGTCCATGTAACCTTCGACCGCGATAATCGTCGCGGCACCGCTTTCGTTCTGCCCGGTGTCGCCCGGACGGCTGCCCGCAGACATCGCCCGTCGCGCCCGCGCAAAGTTGTAGAGCACGTTGCCCTTGTGGAAGAGCTCGGTCTCGTTGGAATTGAGATACTTTGCCGGCGCATCCGGCGACATGGCGCGGCCGCCAAAGGCGATCACCTTTTCGCGCGACGACAGGATCGGAAACATGATGCGGTCGCGGAAACGGTCGTAGGAAACCGGCACGTCGGGGCCATGCACCACCAGACCGCAGGCCTCGATCTGCTCCTTGCCGATGCCCTTGCCGGCCAGAAATTCCTTCAGCGCATTGCGGCTGTCGGGCGCAAAACCCAACCGGAACGTCTCGATCGTGCGGCCCGTCAGCCCGCGCTCGCGAAGATAGGCCCGTGCCTTGGCGCCATTGGCCTGCTGCAGTTGATCCTCGAAGAATTGCGTCGCCAGCTCCATCACGTCGAGCAGGCTGGTGCGCTCCTTCTCGCGCCTCTCTGCCTGCGGGTCCGGCTGCGGCATGGCGACACCCGCCATATCGGCGATCTGCTGCACCGCCTCGGGAAAGCTCAGCCCTTCGAGATCGGTGAGGAAACGGAAATGGTCGCCGGTAACCCCGCAGCCGAAACAATGGTAGCGACCCTTGCGGTCCTCGCAGTGGAAGCTTGGGGATTTCTCGCCGTGGAAGGGGCAGCAGGCCCAGTAGTCGCCGCGCGAGACATTCGTCTTGCGCCGATCCCAGGTGACGCGTTTGGCGATCACGTCCGAAATCGGCACGCGGTCGCGTATCTCGTCAAGAAAGGACTGTGAAAAGCGCATGGATACCTCTGGTCGATCCTCCATATAGGCGGCAAGACCGCCGGACGCCACAGGGCTGAAAGACCGTGCCCGCAATTCACAGGCCATGACGATGGCAATTGTAAACCCGGCTTGCTGTGCATCGCGATCAACACACGTTAAACGAGAATTTATTTCTACACGCAGGCCGTGTCTCGACCTTGACTCCGGTCCGGCCCGATAGGATGAATTCGCCTCCCGACCTCGGATCCCGCATCATGGCCCTCTCCGTCGAAGCACTTGCATCCAGCGCCGGCTTCTTCAACGCCGTTCTCAGCTATGCGCGCGGCATGGTCGAGATGTATGGCGCAAACCCGCGGCTCGCCTCGATCTTCGCCTCGCAGCAGCGCTGGCTGATGGCACAGTCGGGCCTTGCCCTCTATCACGAGCGCGACCCGCAGGACCCGGCAAGCGGTTTCTATTCCGGGCGGTTCGTTGACTATATCGTCGCAAACGCGATCGCCAGCCGCAACACCGCCGCCTCGTTCACGCAGGAGATGGTCGCCTATCGCTTCGCCCGCCATATCGCCGATCGGCCAGACAAGCGAGCCCGGCCACTGGAGCCGACCGAGGTGGCCCTCGACTACGTCTGGAAATGGCTGCAAGCCCATCTGACGATTTTGGACGCCCTCGACGGCGGCACAAGGACGACCGCTATCGAGCAAGCGCCTGATTTGTTTGCCCGACTGCAGCCGGCCATCGCTCACGCCCTTGTCGGCAACGACCGGGTTCGTCGCCCGGGGCCGACCTTCGATCTCTTCACCTGGGTCAATTCCGGCGGCGTCGTCATGGACGACCTGTTCTCACGCATTGGCCTTTTCGACCCGAATGCCCAACGGGCCGATATCGGCGCCGTCTCGTCGAGCGATCTCAGCGATCGCTTCATGATCTCGAAGACGCATCTCAAGCGCATCTTCAGCAAGGCGGCGGAGTTGGGCAGTATGGGGTGGGATGGCCCACCGGGCCGGGGCAACCTCTGGCTGTCGAAGGGCTTCATCCGGGAGTATTGGGATTATCAGGCGGAGAAGTTCGCGCTGATCGATCAGGTCTATGCCAGGCTCGCCGGAGGGTTCAGTGCCGCAACGGCGCCCGCTGCAAAAGAGCGGGCGCTGTCGATTACTTCAGCAGATCCTTGACGAGGCCGGAGGCCTTGGCGAAATCCATCTGGCCGGGATAACGCTCCTTGAGCGCGTTCATGCACTTGCCCATGTCGCGAAGGCCGTGCGCCCCGGTCTCCTGGATCACCGAAGCACACAGTTCCCTGACCTTTTCCTCGGGCAACTGAGCCGGCAGGAACTGGTTGATAATGACGATTTCCTGGCGCTCCTGCTCGGCGAGTTCCGGCCGGCCGCCCTGGTCGTACATGCGGGCGGATTCCTCACGCTGCTTGATCATCTTGGCGAGGATCTGCAGGATCTCTTCATCGCCGACCGGATCCTTGCCCAGGCCACGGTTGGCGATATCACGGTCCTTGATCGCAGCCTGGATCAGCCGCACGGTCGACGTGCGGCGCGTGTCCTTGGCCTTCAAGGCTTCTTTCAGTACCTCAGCGAACTGGTCGCGCATGTCTTTACTCCATGTCGAAGCCGGCCCGCGGTGCTCTGCCCGGAACCGGTTCGATGCGTCAATGTTGTCGTCGTCTTAAACCAGTGTGGCAGGTGCAATCAAACGGATTACACAACCGCTTGAATTATAAGGAATTTTATTTCCGGACAATTCACAGCGGCCGGTTGACCGGGCTTTGCGCTTTGGCTATTTTCCCGCACCTGCACGACATCGGCATGTGAGCACTTTTCGCGGGGATTCCGCGCGTCCATGCCTGACCACATGAAATGGCGATCAGCCGCCGGGCTTTCAAGCCCCGCGCTCCACGCCACAACGGGATAGGAACGATGACCGCGACACCCGCATGGACCACTGAAAAACCAACCGCTTTGCTCGTTCTTGCCGATGGCACAGTCATCGAAGGCAAGGGCATCGGCGCGACCGGCAAGGTGCAGGCGGAAGTCTGCTTCAACACCGCGCTCACCGGCTACCAGGAAATCCTGACGGACCCTTCCTATCTCAGCCAGATCGTCACCTTCACCTTCCCGCATATCGGCAACATCGGCGCCAATGACGAGGACATCGAAGACCTGACGCCGGCAGCCCGCCACGGCGCGGTCGGCGTCATCTTCAAGGCCGATATCACCGAGCCGTCGAACTACCGCTCCGTCAAGCACCTCGACGCATGGCTGAAGGCCCGCGGCATCATCGGCCTTTGCGGCATCGACACCCGTGCGCTCACCGCCTGGATCCGCGAAAACGGCATGCCCAACGCCGTCATCGCCCATGATCCCCAAGGCGTCTTCGACATCGAAACGCTGAAGAAGGAAGCCAAGGCCTGGAGCGGGCTCGAAGGCCTCGACCTCGCCAAGGTCGCCACGTCAGGCCAGTCTTCGCAGTGGACCGAGAAGCCCTGGGTCTGGGACGAAGGCTATTCGACGCTCGGCGAAAAAGAGGCCGAGTACCACGTCGTGGCGCTCGACTACGGCGTCAAGCGCAACATCCTGCGGCTCTTCACCGGCCTCAACGCCCGCGTCACCGTGATGCCGGCAACCACGAGCGCCGAAGACGTGCTCGCCCAGAAGCCGGACGGCATCTTCCTCTCCAACGGCCCGGGCGACCCGGCGGCAACCGGCGAGTATGCCGTGCCTGTCATCCAGGACCTGCTGAAGAGCGACATTCCGGTGTTCGGCATCTGCCTCGGACACCAGATGCTGGCGCTGGCGCTCGGCGGCAAGACCGAGAAGATGCACCAGGGTCACCATGGCGCCAACCATCCGGTCAAGGATCACACCACTGGCAAGGTCGAAATCGTCTCGATGAATCATGGCTTCGCAGTCGATTCGAAGTCGCTGCCGGAAGGCGTTGAAGAGACTCACATTTCGCTGTTCGACGGCACCAATTGCGGCCTGCGCGTCGCCGGCAGGCCGATATTCTCGGTACAGCACCATCCGGAAGCCTCGCCGGGCCCGCAGGACAGCCACTACCTCTTCCGCCGGTTCATGAACCTGGTGCGCGAGAAAAAGGGCGAACCGGCATTGGCCGAGCGCTGAGCCCGCCACCCAGACAAGCATTGAAGGCCCGCCCGGTGCGGGCCTTTTCTTTTCGAGCGCAGGCGTTCGAAAAGGCCCCTCTCATCCGGCAGGCAGACGCGCGGCAATGAAATCGACCACCGCGCGCACCGACGGCAACTGCCCGCGGCGATGCGGCATCAAAAGGGTCGTCGTCACGCTCCCCGCTTCCCAGTCCGGCAGCACGCGCACCAGGATGCCCGCCTCGATTTCCGCCCGGCAGATCTTTCGCGGCAGCGCGGTGATGCCGAGGCCGGAGACGGCGGCGGCGAGCAGCACATGGGATTCGTCCGCAACGAAGCGCGGCTCGGGGCGAACCCGGACGACGACGCCCGCGTCATTGCGCATCGTCCATCCCTCCGAGGTCAGGGACGCCAGAAGACCGTCGTGACGCGAGAGATCACTGGGCTCGCGCGGGTGCCCGCAACCCTCGAGGTAGGCCGGCGCTGCCACCAGCAGGATCGCATCCGTTGCCACCCGCCGCTGCACCATGCCGGAATCCGGCAACGGCGCAAAGTGATCGCGCACGGCGATGTCAAACCCCTCCTGCACCACATCGACGAAGCGGTCGGTCGCGTGCAGCATCACCCGCATTTTCGGATAGGCCGCCGCCAGCGGCGGCAGGAGACCGGCCAGCGTCATCTGCGCCGTCGGCACCGAGGCGGTGATCCTGACCGTGCCGCTTGGCTCGGCGAGCCGCCCCATGACGACGGCTTCGGCCGCCTCCGCCTCGATCAGCATCGCCGCGGCATGGCGATAGAAATCCTCGCCGATCTCGGTGACGGTGAAACGCCGCGACGTGCGATTGATCAGCCTGACGCCAAGCGTCTTTTCCAGTTCGGCCACGCGCTTGCTCAGCGTCGATTTCGGCACGTTCAGTGCGCGCGCCGCCGGCGCGAACCCCTTGTGATCGACGACATGGGCAAAGACGATGAAGTCGTTGAGGTTGCGCATTGCCGCTCCCAATGTCTACAAATGTGGACGATTGATCCACGTTTGCCAGACTTTCGCAATATCGTCCACGAATTTATCTCTTCCTCGTCGAAACCTGATATCGAAGGAAGAGAAGATGAGTATCTATCAGAACAAGAAAGCCGTCGTCATCGGTGGCACGCACGGCATGGGTCTGGCGACGGTCGAACGGCTCGTCGACGGTGGCGCCGAGGTGCTTTTGACCGGCAACAACGAGGCCAACCTCACCAGGATCCAGGAGCGTTTCGGACCACGCGTCCATGCGGTAAAATCCGACATTTCCGACCTCGGCGAGATCGCCGTGCTCGGAGCGACGGTCGGCCAGAAGCTGGGCTCGATCGACCTGCTGCACATCAATGCCGGCACGTCGCTGCTCGAACCCTTCGATCAGGTGACGGAGGCCTCCTACGATCGCCAGTTCACCATCAACACCAAGGGCGCCTTCTTCACCGTCCAGCGGCTGGCGCCGCTGGTCCGCGATGGCGGTTCGATCGTCTTTACCTCCTCGGTCGCCGATGTCGGCGGTTACCCCGGCATGGCGGTCTACAGCGGCAGCAAGGCGGCGCTGATCTCGTTTGCCTCGGTCTTTGCCGCCGAGCTGCTGCCGCGTGGCATTAGGGTCAATTCGGTCAGCCCCGGCTTCATCGACACGCCGACCAAGGGTGTTGCCGGCATCACCGACGCCGAGCGCGCCGAGTTCAAGGCGCTGGGCGACGCGATCACGCCGATGGGCCGCAATGGCACGGCCGACGAAGTGGCGCGCGCCGTGCTGTTCCTTGCCTTCGACGCGACGTTCACCACAGGTGCGAGACTGACGGTCGACGGCGGTCTCAGCCAGCAACTTTCGCCTGCGGCCTGAAACGCGCCAGAACAGAGAGACAAGATGTCGAAGACCATCTCCCTCATCGGCCTCGGCGCGATGGGCACGGCGCTTGCCAACGCCCTCCTCGATGCCGGCCACGTTACGACCGTGTGGAACCGCACATCGGCGCGGGCTGACGCTCTCATTGCCCGCGGTGCCCGCCTGGCCGAAACCGTCACGGAGGCCATTGCAGCAAGCGACGCCATCATCCTGTGCCTCACCGACTATGTCGCAGTCGAAACCACAGTTGCCGACGTCGGCCCCAGGCTCGCCGGCAAGACGGTCGTCAACCTCACCAACGGTCGCCCGGATGAAGTCCGGGCGGTCGCCACCCGGCTTGGCGCATCCGGCGCGCGCTATCTTGATGGCGGCATCATGGCGACACCACCGATGATCGGTACACCGGACGCCTTCATTCTCTACAGCGGCAGCGCCCAAGCGTTTGAGGACGCCACGGAGCACCTGGCGACCTTCGGTCAGAACCACTATCTCGGCGAGGATCCTGTGCTTGCCGCTGTCAACGACCTCGCCTTGCTGTCGGCGATGTACGGCCTCTTCGGCGGCTATCTGCATGCAACAGCGCTTGCCGGCAGCGTCGGCGTCACGGCCAAGCAGTTCCTGCCCCTGGTCGAGCCCTGGCTCGCCGCGATGATGACGGCGCTGCCCGACTATGCCGAGCGAATCGACAGCGGCGATCACGCCCGCGACGTGATGTCGAACCTGGCGATGCAATCGGTGGCGATCACCAACATCGTTGCCGCGAGCCGCAGCCAGGGCATCGATCCGGCGTTCATGGAGCCGATGGAACGGCTGGCGCAAAAACGTCTCGCCGGCGGCTTCGGCGCCGACGAGGTCTCCGGTATCATCGAGGTGATGAGGGGGAAATAAGGCTTCCACCTTCAATGGACGGCGGAGATATCTGGCAAGGTCCACCCTGCCCCTGCCGAGCGTCTCCAACCGATACAGGCAAACGGTCCGTGGTCGAAAGGTCGCGGACGCCTTGCTTGCGGTTGACCCGTCGCAGGCCCTCGCGCATCCTCCACTCAACTGGAGGTGACGATGATTACAGGTTCACAGTGCCGCGCCGCCCGGGCGCTGATCGAAATTTCCCGCGAGATGCTGGCAAGCTTTTCAGGCGTCGATGAAGACACGATCCTGAAGTTCGAGCGCAAACTGGAAAAGCCCGCCGATGCGGTGATCCTGTCTTTGACGCATGCGCTCGAGAATGCAGGCGCGGTGTTTCTTCCGGAAGGCGAACGCGGCATCGGCGTCTGCCTGAAATTCACCCGCTCCGAGACCCGCCGCCTCTCCATCCTCGAAAGCGAGGGCGGCGTCGTCGGCGACGACGAGGTTCCGGGCGCTTAGACAAAAGGCAGATCGAATCTGAATTCAACGCCTTATCCGGCGGGATTGAATCAGTTTGACCGCGTGTTGAATCGGTTTGCCAACAAAAAAGCCCACCGTCACCGGCGGGCTTTTTCTATTGCATGCAAAGCCTCAAGCTTACTTGCAGGCGCCGCAGAAACGCTGGATGCGGCGGCAGGCTTCCTCTAGCTGCGCTTCCGACGTCGCGTAAGAGATGCGGAAGTTCGGGCCGAGGCCAAAGGCCGAGCCGTGCACGACGGCAACGCCCTCGGCTTCGAGCAGTTCCGAGACGAAGTCTTCGTCTGTCTCGATTACCTTGCCCGAAGGCGCCGTCTTGCCGATCAGGCCGGCGCAGGACGGGTAGACGTAGAAGGCGCCTTCCGGCGTCGGGCATGCGATGCCCTTGGCCTGGTTCAGCATCGACACCACGAGATCACGGCGACCTTCGAAGATCTTCTTGTTCTCGGGGATGAAGTCCTGCGTGCCGTTGAGCGCCTCGACGGCAGCCCACTGCGCGATCGACGTCGCACCGGAAGTCTGCTGGCCCTGGATCATGTCCATCGCCTTGATGAGCGACAACGGGCCGGCCGCGTAGCCGATGCGCCAGCCGGTCATGGCATAGGCCTTGGAGACGCCGTTCATGGTCAGCGTGCGGTCGTAAAGGCCTGGCTCGACTTCGACCGGGGTCGCGAACTTGAAGTCGCCATAGGTCAGGTGCTCGTACATGTCGTCGGTCAGCACCCAGACATGCGGGTGCTTCATCAGGACGTCGGTCAGCGCCTTCAGTTCGGCATGGCTGTAGGCAGCGCCCGACGGATTGGACGGCGAGTTGAAGATGAACCACTTTGTCTTCGGCGTGATCGCCTTGTCGAGATCGGCAGGCTGGAGCTTGAAGTTGTTTTCCTGCGTCGCCGAAACGGTTACGGGCGTGCCGCCGCACAGCGCCACCATCTCCGGGTAGGAAACCCAGTAGGGCGCCGGGATGACGACTTCATCGCCCGGGTTGAGCGTCGCCATGAAGGCGTTGAAAAGAATCTGCTTTCCGCCGGTGCCGACGATCGTCTGGGCGGCGGTGTAGTCGAGGTTGTTCTCGCGCTTGAACTTCTTGGCGATCGCTTCGCGCAGTTCCGGGATGCCGGAGACCGGCGTATACTTCGTCTCGCCGCGGTTGATCGCGTCGATCGCCGCCTTCTTGATATTATCAGGCGTATCGAAATCCGGCTCCCCTGCCCCAAGGCCGATCACGTCGCGTCCCTTCGCTTTCAGCTCGCGGGCTTTCTGCGAAACGGCGATGGTGGCGGAAGGCTTTACACGGGAAAGAGCATCGGCAAGGAAGGCCATGATGAAAGGTCCTGATCGTTTCGAGACGCGGTGAGCGCTACGGAACGAAAAAGCCAGGCTCCATAGCGGTTAGGTCTATGTAGAAAGACGCCCGGTCTTGCAAGCGCCGGGGCCTGAAAAACCGCGCGAATGCGGGCAAAATGCGTCACCATGACAAAGTTTCATGAGTGCGATCAGAAATGGCGATTGCCGCAGGATGCTTGAGCGGCGTCTGGCGGCAACCACAACGGGATGCATGTCGTGAGGCACCCGTGATCACGCCTCGTCTCTTGCTGGCGCTCGGAGGCGCATCGATAGCATTGATCCGGAACGTCCGGCGATCCTGATTTATTCAAAAAAATCAGCGGAATTCTGCAATTTACAGAATGCCATAATTTAGCCACGACAACTGTCGCGGTCCGCCGCAATTCCGTCCTGCAACAGCCGGTTTCCGGGCCTTTCCTCGCATGAGCCGATCGCATCGCATCACGGGGGTATGCAATGTTTCTCGACGACGAAATCGCTGAATCACGAACACGACAAAATGAAGCGCGCTGGGGCATGTATCTGGCGCTTGCAGCGCTCGCCGCCTGCATCGTGATGATCCTCGGCTTGATGACTCAGGCGTCTGCCCAGACGGTTAATCCGCCGCCGCAGCAGATGGCCGGCTATGTCAGACCCAACGACATGGGCACCGGCGCCCTGCTGTTTCCATCGAAGGAGCCTGGCTACTTCGTCGAGGCGCCGCGCCTTGCGACCGATGTCGAGATCGACGTCAACGGCCCGATCATGCGCACCCGGGTCACGCAGCGATTCCAGAACCCGAGCAAGGGATGGGTCGAAGGCACCTATGTCTTCCCGCTTCCCGATGATTCCGCCGTCGACACCCTGAAGATGCAGATCGGCGACCGCTTCATTGAAGGCCAGATCAAGCCACGCCAGGCCGCCAAGGAAATCTACGAGCAGGCCAAGGCCGAGGGCAAGAAGGCCGCCCTTCTCGAACAGCAGCGCCCCAACCTCTTCACCAATCAGGTCGCCAACATCGGCCCCGGTGAAACGGTGGTCGTGCAGATCGAATATCAAAGCGGCGTGCGCCAGTCGAACGACGCTTTCACCTTCCGCTTCCCGATGGTGGTGGCGCCGCGCTACAATCCGCAGCCGATCGTCCAGACCGTCGACCTCGACAGCCGCTCCGGCTATGCCGTCAGCGACCCGGTTCCCAATCGCGAAAAGATCGAGCCACCGGTGCTCGACCCGCGCGAAAACGCCAAGGTCAACCCGGTTACGCTGACGGTCAACCTGAAGGCGGGCTTCCCGATCGCCGAGGTGACCTCGGCCTTCCACGAGATCGATACAGCCACGATCGACCAGCTGACCCGCAAGATCACGCTGAAAGCTGGAAGCGTTCCGGCCGACAGGGATTTCGAACTCAGCTGGAAGGCGGTCGAGGGCAAGAGCCCTTATGCCGGCCTTTTCCGCGAGACCGTCGGCGGCAAGACCTATCTCCTGTCCTTTGTCACCCCGCCGGTCGCAGCGACCGAGACCGACAAGCCGGTGAAGCGCGAAGTGGTCTTCGTCATCGACAATTCCGGCTCGATGGCCGGCCCGTCGATGGAGCAGGCGAAGGAAAGCCTGGCGCTGGCGATCTCGCGGCTGAAACCGGAAGACCGTTTCAACGTCATCCGCTTCGACGACACCATGACCGTGCACTTCCCCGCGCTCGTCGAGGCGACGCCTGACAAGCGCGAGAACGCCATCGCCTTCGTGCGCGGCCTGACGGCAGACGGCGGCACCGAAATGCTGCCGGCGCTGGAAGCAGCCCTGCGCACGCAGGGACCGGTCGCGGCCGGCGCACTTCGCCAGGTGGTGTTCCTCACCGACGGCGCCATCGGTAATGAAGGCCAGCTTTTCCAGGAAATCCAGACGAACCGCGGCGACGCGCGCGTCTTCACCGTCGGGATCGGCTCGGCACCCAACAGTCACTTCATGACCAAGGCTGCCGAATACGGTCGCGGCACCTTCACGCTGATCGGCTCGGAAAGCCAGGTGGCCGCCCGCATGGGCGAACTCTTCACCAAGCTCGAAAGCCCTGTCATGACCGACATCTCGGCGACTTTCGAGGGCGCAGCCAAGGGCGACATTACCCCGAACCCCATGCCCGACCTCTATCGCGGCGAGCCGGTCGTGCTGACGGCCGAACTCAACGGCACGGCGCCGGAAGGCAAGCTGCGCATCGTCGGCAAGGCGGGCGACCAGCCCTTTCGCGTCGAGATGGACATCGCCAAGGCCGCAACCGGCGAAGGCATCGCCAAGCTCTGGGCCCGCCGCAAGATCGACGATCTCGAGGCAAGCGCGTCGGCGATCGCCGATCCGGCATCGCTCGACAGACAGATCGAAACGGTGGCGCTGGCCCATCACCTGGTCTCGCGCGTCACCAGCCTGGTCGCCGTCGATGCGACGCCATCGCGTCCCGCCGGCGAAAACCTGACGGCAACGGATATGCCGCTCAACCTGCCGGCCGGCTGGGACTTCGGCAAGGTCTTTGGCGAGAAGCCCGATGCAAACGGCACAGTCGACGAGCGCGAGGCCTCAGTCGAAAGCCAGACGAAGCTGGTGATGGTGACCGCCGACCGCATGCTGGCGGCGCCGACCGCACGCGCGGCCGGTCTGATTGCCGAAGCCAACAACCAGGTGAACCTGCCGCAGACGGCGACCGAGGCGGACAAGCAGATCCTCATCGGTCTGATGCTGCTCGCCTTCGCGCTTGTTGCCGGCAGCACCTTCGTCTTCTGGCGCGGACAGATTGCCGCCCTCGTCATCGCAGGGGTTCGACGCCATGGCCGCTGACGACGACCTGCCCGGGCCGCGCCCTAGCTTCCTCGCCCGTCTTTCGGCGTTCGAGACCATCGTCGTCGCGATCATTGCCCTGATCGCCCTTGCCGGCCTGATGCTGGTCGGCAAGGGGTTTTACATGAAGGCCAAGGCCGAGGTCTCCCAGGTGCTGTTGAAGAAGAGTTTCGACGCGCAGCTGCACGGCGAGGCCGACGGCAAACCCTGGCCCTGGGCCGATTTCGAAACCACCGCGGAAATCATGGCTCCGCGTATCAACCGTTCGGCGATCGTACTGAAGGGAGCAAGCGGCCAGGCGCTTGCCTTCGGGCCGGCCTGGCTCGCCAATACCCCTCTTCCCGGCGAAGAAGGCACCTCCGTCATTGCCGCCCACCGCGATACCCATTTCCGCTGGCTGAAGGATGTGTCACCGGGCGATCTGCTTGTATTGACCCGCAAGGACGGGCGTCGCTTTCTGTTCCGCGCCGGCGAAGGCCGGGTCGCGCGCTGGGACGAGAGTGGCATCAATGCATCGGCGAGCGGTCACAAACTGGCGCTCGCCACCTGCTTTCCCTTCGATGCGATCGAGCCCGGGCCGATGCGCTACATCGTGACGGCCGAACTGGTCGGCGAGCAGCATCCGGTGCCGCTGACCACAGGTTCGATCGCGAAATAAAGCCTTTTTGATCCGATGTGACTTGAACGCAGCGCACGACCGCTCCAGCTTGCGAGAACGCGACGAAGCAACGGCAGGAACGGATCGGAGATATCGAATGCGGCAGGCGCAGGCATCAAGGCTGAAAACGGCCCCGATGAAACGGACGGTTCTGCCACTGCTGGCTGGCCTGGCTTTCTTTGCCCCTCCATTTGCCGCCGGCGCGCAGGAAACACGCGAATTCCCCTCTCAGCACGGTGACGTGCTGGTCGAGACGCTGGCCGCCGGGCTCGAACACCCCTGGTCGGTCGAAGTCCTGCCGGATGGCGGCTACATCGTCAGCGAGCGTGCCGGCCGGCTGCGCATCATCCGCGACGGCAAGGCCTCGGCGCCGCTCTCGGGCGTGCCTGAAGTGGCAGAACAGGGTCAGGGCGGACTGCTCGACATTGCGCTCGCCCCCGACTTTGCCACCAGCCGCACACTCTACCTGACGCTTGCGGCCAATGGCGACGGCGGCTTTGGCACGGCGCTTGTAAGGGCGACATTGGCGGCTGATGACAAGAGCCTGAGCGACGTCAAGGAACTCTTCCGTATGAACAAGCTGACCCGCAAGGGCCAGCATTTCGGCTCGCGCATCGCGATCGCGCCTGATGGCAGCCTGTTCTTCGGTATCGGCGACCGTGGCGAGCGCGACCGCGCCCAGGATCTACACGATCATGCCGGCGCCATCCTTCACATCAACCCGGACGGCAGCATTCCCGCCGCCAACCCCTATCGCGGCGGCACCGAGGGCCTGCCGGAAATCTGGTCGAAGGGACATCGCAATCCGCAAGGGATCGCTACCGATCCGAAAGACGGCACGCTTCTGACCGCCGAGCACGGCGCGCGCGGCGGCGACGAGATCAACAATCCGCAGCCTGGCCACAACTACGGCTGGCCTGTCATCACCTACGGCAAGGACTATTCCGGTGCCGAGATCGGCGAAGGTACGGCAAAGGACGGCTTCGACCAGCCGCTCTACTATTGGGATCCCTCGATTGCGCCGGGCGCGCTTGCGGTCTACCGCGGCAAGATGTTTCCGGAGTGGGACGGCAGCCTGCTGGTCGCAGCGTTGAAGTACCAGCTGCTCGCCCGGCTGGAACGGGACGATAACGGCGCAGTCACCGCCGAAGAGCGACTGTTCGACGGCGAGTTCGGCCGCATCCGCGATGTCGTCGTCGCGCCTGATGGCGCGCTGTTAATGGTGACGGACGAAGAGGATGGCGCGCTGCTCAGGGTCTCCAAGGCGCCGACGCAGTAGAAGCCTCGACATCACAGATCGGCGCGAACATTCTTGCGAAACATGAACTTCAGACCGGACCAGACAGCGTCGACGGCACAGACCTTGGTGTCGACCAGACCGAGCGGCAGGAAGATCTCGCGCAAGACGCCCTCCGTCAGCGTCGTCGGCACTTTCGATGCGCGCTTCGGCCACGAGATCCACATCATGCCATCCGGCTTCAGGCTTGCGGAAAGCCGCATCGCCGCGGCCTCCAGTTCTGACCTTTCCACGGCGAAGACATGGATGTAGTCGTGCCTGCGCAAGGCCCGGTCGTCCATGGCGGTGTCGCAGATGGCCAACCCGGGAAAGCCGGCAATGTCGGCGAGGTTATCGGGGACGCAAAGCAACAACGCCGACTGGTCGTCCCTCAAACCGAGCTTGCGGACAAGCGGTGTTCCGCAATAGCCGCTGTCGCCCATTTCCACCTCCCCCGCAGTCGCAGGCGTTTTCGGGATTTCGTTGTGCCCGACCCGCGACGATGAGCCTTGCCCGGGAAAATCGCAACTGATAGACGGCGATGCATCTGAGGAGATGCAATCATGACCCGCGTTCAGGCCAATCTGTTCCTGCTGTTTTCCGGTGCCATCTGGGGTGCCGGTTTCGTCGCTCAATCGACGGCGATGCAGGCGATCGGCCCGCTCTGGTTCATCACACTGCGTTTTGCCATCGCGACGCTGGTCGCGCTGCCGCTTGCCATCGTCGAAACCCGGCGGGCACCGCAGCCTTTGACCGGCAGGACTGTGCGAAATTTCGCGTTTGTCGGACTTGCGCTTTTCGCCGGCGCAGTCACCCAGCAATATGGACTGCTGACCACCAGTGTCACCAATTCCGGTTTTCTGACCGGCCTTTACGTCGTTTTCGTGCCCGTGCTGACGGTGATCTTCCTCCGCCGCAAGCCGCACTGGATCATCTGGCCTGGAGCACTGATGGCGCTGTTCGGCATCTTCCTGCTGAGCGGCGGGGCGCTGTCGAGCCTGACCGGCGGTGACTACCTGACCATCGTGTGCGCACTCTTCTGGGCACTGCAAATGATGCTGGTCGGCATCTTCGCCCCCAGCAGCGGCCGTCCGATGCTGTTGTCGATGGTGCAGTTCGCCGTTTGCGCTGTGCTCGGCTGCGTCGTCGCCATGGCGATCGAGCCCTTGAGCATGGAGGCGGTGAAGGGCGCGCTGCCGGAAATCCTCTATGCCGGTATCTTCTCCAGTGGTGTCGCCTTCATTTGCCAGGTCGTCGGCCAGCGCTACACCACGGCACCGCAGGCAGCGATCTTCCTGTCGAGCGAGGCGCTGTTTGCGGCCTTGTTCGGCGTGCTTCTGCTTGGAGAGATCATTACGCCCATCGGCTATGTCGGCTGCGCCATCATTTTTGCAGCGATGCTGGTGGTGGAAATCGTGCCGGAGCTGACAAAGGACCGGCGCGCGCAGGCTCCCGCCTGAGGCGAGCCACGCCCTGGTGGGGAGTAGGCAGAACTATAACCGTTGAATTTGACGGGTACTGAACTGCTGCGTTACTTGTGACTGCCCCCACCTGGAAAGCTGTTGCTTGACTTTGAAACGCTTCCGCGCGCCGCAGAATTTTTCCATTAATACTTGCATGTTTTCTGCAGCGAAGACTGAAGCCTCGAGTCGGGGCAGCGCTACGGCAAGAAGCTTCAAACATATCAGTCAGTTGCGAATTTATGGCGAGCATCGCGCGCCGATGAGGGCCACGACTCTTGCGGCAAAATTGGGCGCAAACCACTCAACTTCTCGATACATTCGTTCAAAAAGCTGTGATTTCAACAGCTTGCGATGCATCCTAGATATCACCTGAAAAAACCGCAACTGACCGATTTTTGAGCAATGGCAAGACGCTATACCACTTCTAAAAAGTTTTGCTTGCCAATTCAAAATAAACCCATCAATCTTACTCTGTTCGGGCAATCTACGAGCACGGGAAGATCTTGAAATAAAAGCGGGCCGGAGACGCAAAAACTCCGGGTGGCCAGACTGGGGGGACGCATGTTTGCAACCTTTCCGATGGCTGGCTGCGGTAACAGGAACCTTTCCTCAAATATCGAGAACTGCCTGCCCAACGCCCAACCGGGCAAACTGCAATGCTACCCGTCCGTCAAACGGGTGGAGAGAAAAGGACCTGACGCATGGCCGAAACTGGCACTGTAAAATTCTTCAACACCGACAAGGGCTTTGGTTTCATCAAGCCTGACAACGGTGGAGCGGATATCTTCGTACACATCTCTGCTGTCCAGGCTTCCGGCCTGAACGGCCTGTCGGAAAATCAGAAGGTAAGCTTCGACACCGAACCGGATCGCCGCGGCAAAGGCCCGAAGGCGGTCAACCTGCAGATCTCCGGCTAACACCGGTTCTGCTGAAAGATTCAAGTTGAAGCCCGGCAGTGATGCCGGGTTTTTTTGTTCAGGCCCCGTTCAGTTTGGCAGCGTTAACCTTCTCTCATCATGAAGGCCGGAACCGCTCCGGACCATGCACAGGATTGAAGCCATGAACAAGTTCATCAAAGCGACGGTTCTCTCGGTCATCGCCGCCGCCTCGGTTCTCCCGACCCTCCGCACGGCTGAGGCTGGGGATTGGAACCGCCACCGGCACCATGGCAACGGTGACGCCGTTGCACTCGGCGCACTTGGCCTGGCGACCGGCGTGATCATCGGCGGTGCGATCGCCTCGCAGCCGCGCTACAGCGAGCGCGTCTACGTCGACCCGGAACCCGATTACTACGAGCCGCGCCCGGTCTACCGTCCGCGCCCCGTCTATCGCCCGCGTCCCGTAGTCGTTGACAACTACGGCGGCGGTTACGGCTCGCTCGAGCCCTGGACCCCGTCCTGGTACCGTTACTGCTCGCAGCGTTATCGCTCGTTCAACCCTGATAACGGCACCTTCCGGGGCTACGATGGCCGCAGCTACTTCTGCAACGCCGGCTGATCTTAGAGCCCGTTAAGCGGACAATCAAAAAGCGCATGCCTTTCCCGGGCATGCGCTTTTTTCATGGCTGCCGGTCGATCCCTCGAAACAGGATCGCCGCCGCAAGAGGTCATAAACCCCGCAGATAGGGGTTGGTGCGCCGCTCTTCACCGATCTGTCCGCCGGGACCATGCCCGCAGATAAAGCCGACCTGATCGCCGAGCGGCAGAATCTTGTCGCGGATCGAATCAAGCAGTTGCTGGTGGTTGCCACCGGGAAGATCGGTGCGACCGATCGAGCCGTGGAACAGCACATCGCCGACATGGGCAAAATTCTGCACCCGGTTGAAATAGACCACATGCCCAGGCGCGTGGCCGGGGCAATGCAGCACTTCGAACACATGGTTGCCGAAAGAGACTGTATCGCCATCCTCCAGCCACTGGTCGGGAACGACGTTTTCGACCTTCATCGCCAGACCGAATTTCTCGGCCTGCTCTTCCAGCCGCGACAGAAGCGGCAGATCGTCCTTGTGCGGACCGATGATCGGAAGCCCCAGCGCTTCCTTCAGCTCCTTGGCGCCGCCGGCATGGTCGATATGGCCGTGTGTCAGCCAGATCGCCTTGAGCGCGATGCCGTTCTCCTTGATCGTCTGCAGGATCACGTCGACGTCGCCGCCAGGATCGACGATCACGCCTTCCTTAGTTTCAGCGTCGAAAAGAACCGTGCAGTTCTGCTGGAAATGGGTAACCGGGATGATGCCCGCCTGTAGCATGCCGTCAGCGCCTCGCTCAGATGTCGTTGCCACACCTATAGCGCCAAACGACAGAAGGCACAGTGCCCTTTAACGTAGGCTGGCAATTTCCGCTGAAGGGGATTGGGGTGTGGGCAGTTGGACGGTGGTGAGCAGCAAGGCAGTAATAAATACCTCCGCGGCAACGACGATCGCCACCACCGGGCGCAATCCGTTGACGGCGGGGTTTACCGGATTAACAGCTGAATTCGACATTGAACCTCCCTCTCCTGCCTCCGCTCATGGTCCTTTCGCGGGGCATATCGCTGATCGCTTCCCTCGGGCACCCGCCCGACATGGACAGGAGAACACCTCGATCGCGAAACGGTTCCATGCGTCTTAACGCCGGTTGACCGTTGCAGTCTCAGTATGTCGCACCTTCACATTTCGTGACGTTCCCCAGGGAACATCCCCACCGCCGCCGCGTTTGCCCCTCAGCCAAAAAGAAGGAGCATGATGATGAAGAACCTTACCCGCCCCCTGTTGCGAACTGCCGCGGCTGCGGGTTTCGTACTCGTAGCCGGCTCGGCCGCCTTCGCGGCCATGACCGCAACGACGGTCACCGACCTCAACGTCCGCGCCGGCCCCGGCCCGCAATATCCGACCGTCGGCCTGGCCACACGCGGCAGCACAGCCGTGCTTGACGGCTGCATCGAAGGCAGCAAGTGGTGCCGTATCGACGTCAACGGCCTTCGCGGCTGGGTTTATGCCCAGTATCTGACAACCGATCTCGGCGGATCGGCCGTCGTCGTTCAGGATCGACGCTCCGATCTTGCAGTGCCCGTGGTGACCTATGAGGTGCAGGCAGGCGACCCGCCGATGCCGGCGCCCGGCGATGAGTTGCTTGGCCCTGTCGAAGACGTCGAGCCGATCGTGCCGCCGGACACCGTGCGCACCTATATCACCACCAATCCGGGCGATACCGTCTACCTCGACGGAGAGGTCGTGGTGGGCGCCGAGCTTCCGCAAACGGTCGAAGTGCGCCGCGTGCCCGACTATACCTACGACTATGCCAGCATCAACGGCCAGCCGGTTCTGGTTGAGCCGGCGACGCGCCGTATCGTCTACGTCTATCGATAGGCAAGACGCGCCCTCAGTGGGCAACCATAATCAGCTCCAGCGACTCTCGTCGCTGGAGTTTTTGTTTGCACTGCAGCGAATCACCTGGATCTATAGCTGCGGTTGCCCCGCCTCTACTCAAACACTGTAGTAATTCCGTCATCTTTCGCGTCGAGGATTGCGAAAGACGCCAATTTCCGTGTGAAATCGCAACATTTTAGCGAGCAAAGCCTTCACTGAAGGCACCCGTGACTTCCGCAAATTGACAAGCTTCAAGATTCGGCTTCAACCTGTCCTTGCCGGATCATCGGCATATGGCGGCTCGTCTTCGACGGGCCTCGATACGGAGGGATCAATGGAAGCATTAATGCCAATCATTACCCAATTGATCGCGGGGGCGGCCGGCGGAAACGCGGCCAGCGCAGTATTGAAGCAAGGGGCATTCAGTGTCGTCGCGCGCACCATCGTCGGCGCCATCGGCGGTCTCGGTGGGGGATTCCTGATCCAGATGCTCGGCGGCGAAGCGGCCGCGACTGGTCTCGCCATGCAGGCGCTTGGCGGCCTCGTTGGCGGCGGTGTTTTGAGCGGCATCGTCGGTCAGTTCCTCGGCAAGCAAGCCTGACGCCTTCCGGACGATATCCGTAGCAAGACAAAAGGCGGCCGGGGGCCGCCTTTTCTGCATTCAGGTTATGAGTGGTTATTCGGCCGCTGCGGCAACCGGGTAGACTTCCTTCATGTAGTCGTTCATCAGCGTTTCGCAGATGGTCGCCGGCGTGAAGCGATAGGGGCCGATCTCGGAGACCGGCGTCACCTCGGCGGCAGAGCCGGTAAGGAAACATTCGCTGAACCCGGACAGCTCCTCCGGCATGATCGCCCGTTCGATCACCTGGTAGCCGCGGCGCTTGGCAAGCTCGATCACCGTGCGACGGGTGATGCCGTCGAGGAAACAGTCCGGCACCGGCGTGTGGATGACGCCGTCCTTGACGAAGAAGATGTTGGCGCCGGTCGCTTCGGCCACCTGGCCGCGGTAATCGAGCATCATCGCATCGGCATAGCCCTTGGCTTCTGCGGCGTGCTTGGAGATGGTGCAGATCATGTAGAGGCCGGCAGCCTTCGATTTCGACGGCGCCGTCTTCGGGTCCGGGCGGCGCCATTCGGCGATATCGAGGCGAATGCCCTTGAGCTTTTCGGTCGGGTTGAAATAGCTGCCCCACTGCCAGATGGCGATAGCGACGTTGATGCGATTGCTCTGGGCAGACACGCCCATCATCTCGCTCCCGCGCCAGGCGATCGGCCGGACATAGGCTTCGGAAAAGCCCTGGCGCTTGAGAAGCTCGACGCTTGCAGCATCCAGTTCGTCGACGGAATAGGGGATCTTGAAGCCCAGGATGTCGGCGGAGTTGTGAAGACGCTGGTTGTGTTCCGTCAGCTTGAATATCCGGCCGCCATAGGCGCGCTCGCCTTCGAACACCGCACTGGCATAGTGCAGCCCGTGGGTCAGCACATGAATCTTGGCATCCTTCCACGCGACGAACTCGCCATTGAACCAGATTTCGCCGTCCAACTGATCGAAAGGAACCGCTGCCATGATGTCGTCCTCCGGCGCTTGTGCGCCATTCTTGCTGTTGATTATCGTCCCGCTTTCAGTTTATCGCCAAACTGATTGTGGGAAAATTCAATTTCGAGATTTTGGATTTGCGATCAGTGCGGCGCGGCATATCCTCCTGAGGTGTTACCGCCGCCAAATGTCTCGCTTACCGAGCATGGACGCTACCAACGCCGTAAAAATATGTCAATAAGGCTGACATATTTTTACGATTGTTTCGTAAGTTGCAACTTGGCTGAAAGGAAATGACCGCGTGGCCGGCCAATCCAAAGAAAACACCCGTTATGTGGGCGACACGGTCGCGCACGACGATGATACGATCGACTTCGAAATCATCGAGCTGCTTTTCTTCGCCTATCGCGACTTCACCTCCGACCCGGATGCGATCCTGGAAAAAGGCGGCTTTGGCCGCGCGCATCACCGCGTCCTGCACTTCGTCGACCGGGAACCCGGCATGACGGTGGCTGACCTGCTCGACACGCTGAAGATCACCAAGCAGAGCCTTGCCCGCGTCCTCAAGCAGTTGATCGATTCCGGCTACATCCGTCAGGTGACCGGGCCTGAGGATCGGCGGCAGCGCATGCTCTATACCACCGAGGAAGGCCAGGCGCTGGCCCGGGCTCTGGCCGAGCCACAGTCCCGCCGCATAGCCCATGCATTGGCAAAGACGGGTCCCGGCGCGCGTGAAACCGTCAAACGCTTCCTTGCCAGCATGAAGAACGGCGCCGGGGACTGAAATGTCGAAAGCCCGCGATCGGCGGGCGACGGGGGAAAGCTAGGCATGACAACAAAAGCGACAGTCTCCGACGATGCGGCCCATCTTCTGGTCGTCGATGACGACCGGCGTATCCGCGATCTGCTCAACCGCTATCTGGTCGAACAGGGTTTTCGCGTGACGACGGCTGCCGACGCGGATGAAGCGCGGCGCAAGCTGGTCGGTCTCGATTTCGACCTGTTGATCGTCGACGTGATGATGCCCGGCGAAAGCGGGATTTCGCTGACGCAGAGCCTGCGCCAGATCAAGACCGTGCCGATCCTGATGCTGACGGCGCTGGCGGAATCGAATTCGCGCATCGAGGGCCTTGAGGCAGGCGCCGACGATTATCTGTCAAAACCCTTCGAGCCGCGCGAACTGGTTCTGCGCATCAGCAATATCCTCAGGCGCAACCAGCCGGCGCAGGCGCCCAAGGTCGACCAGGTGATCTTCGGTCCCTATACCTTTTCGGTGGTGCGCAAGGAGCTTCGGCGCGGCGCCGATCATATTCGCCTGACCGACCGCGAGCAGGAGATCATGACGCTGTTCTCCCAACGCGCCGGCGAGACGATCCCGCGCCATGAACTGATCGGCGACGACGCCGAGGTCGGCGAGCGCACCATCGACGTCCAGATCAATCGCCTCAGGCGCAAGATCGAGGACGACCCTTCCAATCCCGTCTGGCTGCAGACGGTCCGCGGGATCGGTTATAGGTTGAGCGTGGACTAATGCATGTCGCGCCAACATACGCGGAAACATGAAATCAAGGCGCAAGGAGCGACCACCAGTGGTCGCGGCGCGCTTTAGGGTGGTGATCTCCTAGATGAGCGTAGCGGAAACCGATGGCAAGCTTTGACAGTATCCGGCGCGAGGCGGCAAACCCGGCCGACAACGCGTGGAAGCGCTTCACCCGCTGGCTGCGCCGACGGCTGCCGATGGGCCTTTACGCCCGCTCGCTGCTCATCGTCATCATCCCGATGGTCCTCCTGCAGTCGGTCGTCGCCTTCGTCTTCATGGAGCGGCACTGGCAACTGGTGACGCAACGCCTGTCGGCCGCCGTCACCGGCGATGTCGCCGCAATCGTCGATCTCATCGCCACCTTCCCTGCCGACCGCGACATCTCGGAAATCGTCCGCATCGCCCGCGATCAGCTCGATCTCAGCATCTCGGTCGAGCCGGGCGGCGAACTGCCGCCGCCGCGACCCAAGCCCTTCTTCGAAATCCTCGATCAGATCCTGAGCGAGGAGATTTCCAACCAGATCCGCCGTCCCTTCTGGATCGATACGGTCGGCAATTCCAATCTCGTCGAAATCCGCATCAAGCTCGACGACGGCCGCATGCTGCGCGTCTATGCCCGCCGCAACCAGGCCTATGCTTCCAACACCCACATCTTCATCGTGTGGATGGTCGCCGCTTCTCTGGTGCTTCTGTCGATCGCCATCCTGTTCCTGCGCGGGCAGATCCGACCGATCCTGGCGCTGACCAAGGCGGCGGAAAACTTCGGCAAGGGCCAGAAGATCGACGACTTCGCACCGCGCGGCGCCGTGGAAATCCGCCGCGCCGGCCTCGCCTTCATCCAGATGCGCGAACGCATCGAGCGCCAGATCGAGCAGCGCACCGCCATGCTCACCGGCGTCAGCCATGATCTTCGAACCATACTCACCCGCTTCCGGCTGCAGCTGGCTCTCGCCGGCAACAACCCGGACCTCGAAAGCCTCAACCAGGATGTCGACGACATGCAGAACATGCTCGAAGGCTATCTCGCCTTTGCCCGTGGAGAGGCTGAGGAAGACGTCGGGCAGTTGAAGCTCAGCGACCTGATGACCCGCCTTGCCGCCGAAGCAGAGCTGCACGGCAAGACGCTGACGACCTCCATCGAGGGCGAAGACGAGGTTCGCGTGCGGCCGAACGCCTTCACACGTCTCGTCGCCAACCTCGCCTCCAACGCCTATCGCTATGCCAACCGCGTCAACATCGACGCGCGCCACAGCGCCAAATGGGTGACGATCACCGTCGATGACGATGGCCCCGGCATTCCCGAACGCTCGCGCGAGGACGTGTTCAAACCGTTCTTCCGTCTCGACGAGGCCCGCAATCTCGACAGCTCGGGAACCGGCCTTGGCCTGGCGATCGCCCGCGACATCGCCCGCAGCCACGGCGGCAACGTCACGCTTGGCGACAGCCCGCTTGGCGGTCTCAGGGCGACCGTGCGCGTGCCGGCATGACCCCGACTGCTTCTACGCAAGGCCGACCAACGAAATAGCGTGCTTGAGGAGACGCCTGATATGTCCGAGCCGTCAGACTGGGACGAATGGGAGCAGCGGCTGGCTCTGCAATGGGCCGATTTCGGCCGCATCGATGCAGGACTGTTCATCGAGCGGCTCGACGCGCTGGCGGCGGAGTTGCCCCACAGGGATCCTGTCGGCCTCTTCGAGCGGGCCTCGGCTCAGGATTCCCTCGGCCATGAGGCGGATGCCGAACCCTTGTATCGGCAGGCCCTTGCCGGCGGGCTCTCCGGCATTCGCCGTCGCCGCGCCACCATCCAGCTTGCCAGCACACTACGCAATCTCGGTCGGATCGACGAGAGCATAACCTTGCTGGAGGTCGAACGGACGATGCCATCGGACGAACTCGACGATGCTGTCTCAGCCTTTCTCGCGCTGTCGCTCGTCGATGCCGGGCGGGCGCGAGAAGCCGCGGGCTTGGCGCTCGGCCGGCTGGCACGGCATTTGCCGCGCTACAATCGCTCGCTCAAGCACTACGCCGAAACGCTTGTGCCGGATGTGAGCGTCAAATGACGCTTTTGCGTTAGCGCTTGTAGATAGAAACCAGACCACGCCGCTCATTGAAGCGATGCCAGGCATCGATGCGCCGTGGATGCCGCGCGCGCATGGCATCGAGCGGAGCAAGCAGCCGGCCTTCACAACCGAGCGACGCATCGAGGATCTCGATGATCCGGCGGTTCGGCCAGGGCTTTCTGGTGATCGTCAATAGCGCCCGGAAGGCCTCGTCCTCTCGCCCCGCACCCAGCTGGTGCGCGATCAGGCCGTAGGCAAAGGCGGTCGAGCGGCTGACGCCGGCGTGGCAATGCACCAGAATGCGGCTCGACGCATCGTCGGCAGCCGGCCGCATGGCCTCGAACACTTCGAGGACCAGATCCGGGAAGTGCTGCGTCGCGACGGCGTTTTCCTGGTCACGCATGCGCACGACGCGGTGGCTTGCGTCAGCGATGACAGGCACGTCGGTCTCGGGCAATTCCGGATCGAGCAGCGAGAGGACATGGCTGGCGCGCCAGTCGCGCGCCGCGTCGGATGCGCGCCAAAGGCAGGAGACCTTTACGCGCTCGGGTATCAGATCAACATGGATTGTCATCGGGTCACATCAGCTTTCGGCCGTTGGGGATCGGCTTGTCGATGGCAGCCAGCACGATCGCGCCGGCCTCGTCTTCAAAGCCCAGCGTCAGAACCTCTGAGCGGACAGGGCCGATCTGGCGTGGCGGAAAATTGACCACTGCCATGATCTGCCGGCCGACAAGATCCTCAGGCTGGTAGTGCACGGTGATCTGCGCTGACGACTTTTTTACGCCGATTTCGGGGCCGAAATCGATCTTCAGCTTGTAGGCCGGCTTGCGCGCCTCGGGGAAAACTTCGGCTTCGATGATGGTACCGACGCGAATATCGACGCGTTCGAAATCTGCGAAAGTAATCGTTTCCGACATGACAATGCTCTGAAATTTATCCGGCCAGTTCCTCGGCGCGCTGGCGGGCAGCGGCGATGGCCTTGTCAAACAGCGGCTGCATCCCGTCATCTGCCATCAGCACCGCGAGGGCTGCGGCAGTCGTGCCGCCCGGCGACGTGACGTTCTGGCGAAGCCGCGAGGCGTCGTCGGGGGACTGGTGAAGCAGTTCGCCAGCCCCCGCGACGGTTTCCCGCGCGAGCCGCATGGCGAGGTCCGCCTTGAGACCGGCCTTGCGCCCGGCCTCCGCCATGCACTCGACGAGGTAGAAGACATAGGCCGGACCACTGCCGGAAACGGCGGTGACGGCATCGATATCGCCTTCGGTCTCGACCCACTCGACCGGACCGCTGACTTTCAGGAGATCGTGCACCTGGCTGCGCTGCGCCGCGCTGACGCGGGCATTGGCAAAGGCGCCTGTCACGCCGCGGCCGATCATCGCCGGCGTATTCGGCATGGCGCGCACGGTGGCAGCGGCGCCCAGATGATTTTCAATGAAGGCAAGCGTCTTGCCTGCGGCGACCGAAACGATGACCGTGCCAGGACCGACGAGCGACTTCAGCGGCGGCAGCACCGTCTCCATCACCTGCGGCTTGACCGCAATGAAGATCACCGCAGCTTCGACGCCTTCAGGGGCAGAGGTCGCGTGTGTGACGCCATTATCGGCAATCAGCTTTGCCATCGCCGGCGGCGGGCCGGGATCGATCACCAGAAGGTCGGCGCCCTTGACGCCGCTCTTTAGCCAGCCGCTGAGCATGGCGCCGCCCATGTTGCCAGCGCCGATGAGAACGATGGGACCGGAAGCGACGGCAGCCATATCAGGCCTCCCCGACGGTTTCGAACAGGACGGCATCGACAGCGCGTTGCGCATCCATGCCCGACCAGACGACGAACTGGAACGCCTGGAAATAGGATTCGCAGGCATCGAGTGCGCTCGAAAGCAGAACTTCGACCTGCTGGTTGGTCGGCTCGGCACCGCCGGCGAGCAGCAGCGACTGCCGGAAGATCACGACCTCTTCCTGCCGCCAAAGATCGAAATGCCCCATCAGCACCTGACCGTTGATATGCGACAGCAGACGTATGACTTCGTTGACCCGGCTATCGGGAACCTTGATGTCGAAGGCGCAGGCAAGATGCAGCGCCTCGAACTCTTCCATCCACGAGAAGGACACGTGGTAATCCGCCCACTTGCCTTCGACGGTCATGGCGATCTCGTCCTCGCCCGACCGCTCGAATGACCAGTCATTGGTGGCGGCCACGAACTCGATCATATCGACCGGGTTGGACTGACGCTCGATTTCCATTTCCAAAAGGCTCATGCATCACCCTAGTAGGCGCGACACAGGCGCGCGTTATCACGTTTACAAGACGCAACTCTGCAAACCTGGCACTGAATAAGAACACACTATGATTGCTGAACTCACATCCATCCTGGCTGACTTACCCTGCCTGGAGCTTGTGTGGTCCGTTTCGAATCATCATTTAAAATCAGTGTATAATGGCGGAGTCAGGCTGCCAGCCCCCCGGCCGAAAAATAGCCGGGTACAACCGGTTACGCGTTGCCATTTCCATTCAGCCCGAATGCTTAAACGACTCTGGCATAAGGGTTTTTTGCCAGTGTCCACAGGTGGAAAACTTTTCAGGTTTTATTAACCTCCCTGTGCGGCGTTTCACACCGCCAAGCATATCGACAGCAAAACGCCCGCGGAATCGATCCGCGGGCGAAGTAAAAACGTTGAAAAGCCGTTACTTGGCAGGGAGGGCGTTACTTGCCGCTTTCGGCGAGACGCGCTTCCAAAGCCTCGATCCGCGCCAGAAGCGCATCGTTTTCCTCGCGCGCCTTGATCGCCATTTCCTTCACGGCCTCGAATTCCTCGCGCTTGACGACATCGAGCGAGTTCATCGCGCGCTCGGCCTGGGCGCGAAAGGCGGTCTCGACTTCGCGGCGCACACCCTGGGCTGCGCCTGCAGCATCGGTCATCAGCTTGGCAAAATCATCCATGATGCGGTTGGCGCCTGTGCTCATCGTCCTGATCTCCATATTCAGCCGCCGCTTCGCATTGCGATGCGGTCCTGGATTTCAGGTAGGGTCAGGCGCGCGTGGATGCAAGAAAAATCACCAAACCGTGGCGGCCGGTCGGCCGCAACCGGCCTTGACCCCGCCGGATTCGATCGCCATGTTCCGGCAAAACAACCGGTCCGGAACGAGAAGACATTTTGGAAACCATCGCGACCCGCCTCGCCATTCTCCCCTTCCCTGAAATCGACCCCGTGATCTTCCAGATCGGCCCGTTCGCCGTGCACTGGTATGGCCTTGCCTATGTCGCCGGCATCCTGATCGGCTGGTACTACGCCCGGCGTCTCGTGCAGAACACCGCACTCTGGCGCAACGGCGAACCGGCAGCGACGCTCGCTCAGCTCGACGACTTCCTGCTCTGGGCTGCCGGCGGCATCGTGCTCGGCGGCCGCATCGGTTACATCCTCTTCTATGATCTCGGCTCCGTTGTCGAAAACCCGATCCGGGCGCTGGAGATCTGGAACGGCGGCATGTCGTTCCACGGTGGCTTCCTCGGCACGACGCTTGCGATGATCATCTTTGCGCGCCGCAACGGCATCGCCATCTGGAGCATGTTCGATATCGTCGCCGCCGTGGTGCCGATCGGCCTGTTCTTCGGCCGCATTGCCAACTTCATCAACGGCGAACTGTGGGGCCGGCTGTCGACTGCGCCCTGGGCCATAGTGTTCCCGACCGGCGGCCCTTTTGCCCGTCATCCGAGCCAGCTTTATGAGGCAACGCTCGAAGGCCTGGTGCTGCTCGCCGTCATCGCCTGGTTCATCTATCGCCGCCATGCGCTGAAATCGCCGGGCCTTGTCACCGGCATCTTCGTTCTCGGTTATGCCGCCAGCCGCATTTTCGTCGAATTCTTCCGTGAACCGGATGCGCAGATCGGCTATCTTGCCGGCGGCTGGTTGACCATGGGCATGCTGCTTTCGCTGCCGATGGGGCTTGCCGGTATCTGGGCGATTGCCCGGGCGCGCCGGGCGGCCGTCGCCGCCGCATAACGGGACGGACGCATGACGACACCACTCGCCGACAAGATCAAGGCGCTGATCCGGACCAACGGCCCGATCAGCGTCACCGACTATTTCTCGCTGTGCCTGGCGGATCCGGAGCACGGATATTACCGCGTCCGCGAACCCTTCGGCAAAGCGGGCGACTTTACGACGGCGCCGGAAATCAGCCAGCTTTTCGGCGAGATGATCGGCATCTTTCTGGTCCATGCCTGGCAACAGCATGGCACGCCGGCGAAAACCGTGATCGTCGAAATCGGCCCCGGCCGCGGCACGATGATGGCGGACGTCCTGCGGGTCGTCAGGCGCCTTTTGCCCGAGCTCTATGCAGCCGCCAGCGTGCATCTGGTCGAGACAAGCGGTCGTTTGCGAAAGGTCCAGGCGGAGACGTTGGCGGCCCATGGCGAGAAAGTGGAATGGCACGAGAGTTTCGAGACCCTGCCGGACGGCTTTCTGCTGCTGGCGGCCAACGAACTTTTCGACGCCATTCCGATCCGCCAGTTCGTGCGCACACCGCAAGGCTTTCGCGAACGCATGGTCGGTCTTGATGCCGAGGATGAACTGACATTTGCGGCTGGGATTGCCGGCATCGACCCTACATTGCTGCCGTCGCCGGCGCAGGCGGTTGCCGAAGGCACGATCTTCGAGATCGCCCCCGCCCGCGACGCCGTCATGGCGGCCCTTTGCGAGCGACTGAAGATCGGTGGCGGCACCGCCGTCATCATCGATTACGGATACCTGGCCACCAACTATGGTGACACGCTGCAGGCGCTGCTCGACCATCAATATGATCCGCCGCTCGCCAATCCTGGCCGCGCCGATCTCACCAGCCATGTCGACTTCGAGCAGCTCGCACGCCGCGCGAAGAACGACGGCCTGCAGATCAACGGCCTTGTCCACCAGGGGGATTTCCTGATCGGGCTCGGCCTTCTGGAGCGCGCAGCAGCCCTCGGCCGCGAGAAGGATGCCGTGACCCAGGAGGGTATCCGCCAGGATGTCGAACGGCTTGCCGGATCCGGTGAAGGCAAGATGGGCGAACTCTTCAAGGTGCTCGCCGTCAGCAGCCCGCCGATCGCGCTTCCGCCATTCCGAAAACCCAAGGGCTGAATACCTCAGGCGCGCCGGCCAAGGGTAAATTCGCCGATCCTCTTGAGGTATCGCAGCCCCCATTGCTCCGGGCGTTCGACGTTTGGTGCCATGGGCAAGGCGCCTCCTTCCGACGGCACTCCTGTCGTTCGGCAATTGACAGCCCAGCCGTCGCGGGTCAACATCGCGCCGGCAAATCAGCCGCCATTCACCGGGCCGCACGTGCCCCCAACCCCATTTGAAACTCACATCAAAGCAAAGGGCGAAAACACCGATGCAGCACGATGCCGCGCTTTCCCCCGTGCAAAGCTCGCTCTTCAGCGACAAGGCCGGTCCGGCGATCGCACATGGTTATTTCACCCGCCAAGGCGGCGTTTCCGAAGGCATCTATCGCGGTCTGAATGTCGGCCTCGGCTCGAACGACGACAGGGCTAGGGTCGGAGAAAACCGCGCCCGCGTCAGCCGCTGGTTCGGTGCCGATCCGGAACGTCTCGCCACCGTCCACCAGGTCCATTCTCCCGACGCGGTCGTCGTCGACGCCAACTACAACGGCAGCCGGCCGGATGCAGACGCCTTGGTGACGGCAACGCCCGGTGTGGTGCTCGGCGTGCTGTCGGCCGATTGCGGGCCAATCCTGTTTGCCGACGCGGATGCCGGCGTTATCGGCGCCGCCCATGCCGGCTGGAAGGGCGCGCTCGGCGGCGTACTCGAAAGCACCATCGAGGCGATGCTGACGCTCGGCGCGCGGCGTGAGCGCATCGTCGCCTGCCTCGGCCCGTCGATCAGCCGGCGCAACTACGAGGTCGGTGCAGAGTTCGTCGACCGGTTCCTGGCGACCGATGGCAGCTATGACCAGTTCTTCGGCCCATCGGAACGCGATGGCCACGCGATGTTCGACTTGCCGGGCCTGACGATCGCGCGCCTGACGGCCGCCGGTGTCACCGCCGAAAACCTCGACATCTGCACCTATTCCGACGAGGACCGTTTCTTCTCCTACCGCCGCACCACGCATCGGCAGGAGCCGGATTACGGCCGACAGATATCCGCAATTTGCATACGGGAGAGCTGACATGGCGCTGCAATTTGCCCAGGAGGAATATGCCGCCCGCCTTGAGCGGCTGACGGCGAAGATGCGCGAAGAAAAGCTCGACGCGGTTCTGCTCTTTGCCCAGGAAAGCATGTACTGGCTGACGGGCTACGACACTTTCGGTTATTGCTTCTTCCAGACCCTGGTGGTCAAGAAGGACGGCTCGATGGTGCTGCTCACGCGCTCGGCCGACCTGCGCCAGGCCCGCCACACCTCCAATATCGAGCGCATCGAGATCTGGGTCGACCGCGTCAACGCCGACCCGACGATGGACCTGAAGAACCTGCTCAGTGAGATGGACCTGCTCGGCAACCGCATCGGCGTCGAGTACGACACGCACGGCATGACCGGCCTCACCGCGCGCCTCGTCGACCATCAGCTTTCGACCTTCGGCGAGCTGATCGATGCTTCGCTGCTCGTCAGCCGCCTGCGCCTGATCAAGAGCCCGGCGGAAATTGCCCATGTGGAAAAGGCCGCAAGCCTTGCCGACGACGCACTCGACGCGGCGCTGCCGCTCATCGGCCCCGGCGGCAACGAGGCCGACATCCTTGCCGCGATGCAGGGCGCGATCCTTGCCGGCGGCGGCGACTATCCGGCCAACGAGTTCATCATCGGCTCCGGCGCCGACGCGCTGCTGTGCCGCTACAAGGCCGGTCGTCGGCTGCTCGACAGCCAGGATCAGCTGACACTCGAATGGGCCGGCGTCAGCGCCCATTACCACGCCGCCATGATGCGCACCGTCGTCATCGGCGAGCCGACCAACCGCCACCGCGAGCTTTACAGCGCCTGCCGCGAGACAATCCAGGCGATCGAAATGGTGCTGCGCCCCGGCAACACCTTCGGCACCGTCTTCGACGTGCACGCCAGGATCATGGACGAGCGCGGCCTCGCCCGGCACCGCCTGAACGCCTGCGGCTATTCGCTCGGCGCGCGTTTTTCTCCCTCGTGGATGGAGCACCAGATGTTCCATTTCGGGAACCCCCAGGAGATCGAGCCCGACATGTCGCTGTTCGTGCATATGATCATCATGGATTCCGACAGCGGCACCGCCATGACGCTCGGCCAGACCTACATCACGACGACCGATACCCCGCGCGCTCTTTCCCGTTACGGATTGGACTTCATTTCTGCTTAGGGAAATCCGCCTACAATCGCGCTGAAATGGCAGACAACAGGAGCTCACTTCACAGAACTGCCGCGAAGGAAAGACGGACGGTTTCAACGATGCGAAAGCTTTTGACGCCCATTGCAGGCCTCGGCCTTGCAGCCGTACTGGCGAGCTGCAACAGCACGGACGCGCTGATCCCACAGGTCGACGTCGGTGGCGGAACGTTCCGCTCGCCGCCGGTGACGCAGTCCGATCTAGAGTCGATGTCGACGCAGACAGCCGTCGTTCCGGTGCAAAGCTCGCCGGTGCAACGCACCCAGGCCTTCGCCTCGCAGCCGGCGCCCGCCAGCATGCCGACGGAATATGCGACCGGCGACAGCACCTACACCGATCCCGCCGGCTCGCTTGAGGCACAGGCAAACCGGCTGGCCTCCGGGACAGAGCCGGTGCAGAACACGGCGATGCTCGCCGAACCTGCACCCGTCGAAACATCCGAGCCCAGCGTCGAGAAAGTTCAGGAACAGCCACAGCAGCAGCCGGCCGTTGCCTCCGTGCCGTCGGCAAGCACGGCAACAAGTGGAACGATCCGCTTCCTGCCGATCATCGGCGCGCCGGTGGCAGCCGTCACGCCGCTTTCGAAGCAGCTCGGCGCCGAGGCCCGCAGCCATGGCCTGACGATCAAGGGATCGGCCGACGCCAGCAGCGAACACATCCTCAAGGGCTACTTCTCGGCGCTGAAGGACAATGGCAAGACCACGATCGTCTATGTCTGGGACGTGCTCGACGGCAGCGGCAACCGGCTGCACCGCATTCAGGGACAGGACTCGGTCGCAACAGCTGGAGCCGACCTCTGGGAAGGCGTTCCGGCCGCAACCATGCAGGCCATCGCCACCAAAACCATCAACGCCTATCTCGAATGGCGGCAATCCAGACCCGGTTGATACAAAGTTTTTAGGATAATGCGCTTCGCGGCGCAGCATTCCCCTTGCATTCAAGTTCAGTGTCGCTAAAAAGCGGCCGATCAGCTCTGAACGGCGGCCATCCCGCAAAGATTGTCCGCGATTGGAATGGCTCTCGGAATCTGCGCGGAAAATGCCGCTCCCGGATGAACCCGGACGGTAGCCGCGCCAGCTCAAGGCGGTCCGTCAATGAAGGTTTTCGCAGGCAATTCGAACCGGCTGCTGGCCGAAGCGATCTGCAACTATCTCAACCTGCCTCTTGGGAAAGCGACCGTAAGACGGTTTGCCGACCAGGAGATTTTCGTCGAGATCGGCGAAAACGTGCGCGGCGAGGATGTCTTCATCATCCAGTCGACCTCGTTCCCCACCAACGATCACCTGATGGAACTGCTCATCATGATCGATGCGGTGCGTCGCTCCTCGGCCCGCCGCATCACCGCGGTGCTGCCCTATTTCGGCTATGCCCGCCAGGACCGTAAGCCCGGTCCGCGCACGCCGATCTCAGCCAAGCTGGTTTCCAACCTCATCACCGAGGCCGGCGCCGACCGCGTTCTGACCCTCGATCTTCATGCAGGCCAGATTCAGGGCTTCTTCGATATCCCGACCGACAACCTCTATGCGATCCCGATCCTCGCCCGCGACGTCAAGGAAAACTACGACCTGAAGAACGTCATGGTCGTTTCGCCCGACGTCGGCGGCGTGGTGCGCGCCCGTGCGCTCGCCAAGCGTCTCGACTGTCTGCTGGCCATCGTCGACAAGCGCCGTGACCGCCCGGGTGAATCCGAAGTGATGAACGTCATCGGCGACGTCAAGGGCAAGGACTGCCTGCTGATCGACGACATCGTCGATTCCGGCGGCACGCTCTGCAATGCAGCAGAAGCCCTTCTGAAGAACGGCGCAACCAGCGTCACCGCCTATATCACCCATGGTGTGCTGTCGGGCGGCGCGGTTGCCCGCGTCACCTCGTCGATGCTGAAGGAACTTGTCATCACCGACTCGATTCAGCCGACGACGGCCGTCCAGTCCGCCCACAACATTCGCGTCATCACGACGGCGACCCTGCTCGGCGAAGCGATCAATCGCACCAGCCAGGAAGAATCGGTTTCGAGCCTCTTCGACTGAGGCCGGTTCGACCTGCCGGCAAAAGTAACCGCTGTCGTGAAGCGGGATTGGGCCGTCATTTTCCGTGGCTCCGGACCAGCGCGTTGCGTCTAAACAGCTTTATGCAACGCGCTTCCACGGCTTGATTTCACGTATGTCGGCGTCGCAAAACGGCTGTGCATTTTTGTGCGGCACGCCTTGTCGCATAATTTGATCCTTAAATCGGAAACTATTTAAGGATGAAATTGTGCGACAAATCAAAGTGCTACAGTGATATTTGCGCGTCTGGCCAGGCGGCGGCGCGCTTAATTACCCACCCTAAGAGTTGTCATCTTCCATCCGTAGGGGTAGCATTTGCCCCCTGCAGCCAACGTCTTTCTCTGCAGACTGCATAGTTCATCGATAAGGTTCTTCTCGAATAGAAGACCTCTTGATACTTCGAAGGATATCTTCGGAAAGCCACTTTCATGCAGCGCCACCCCGGTGGCGGCTCCACCGATCTATGCCGATCACGCACGGATAATTTGGAGGAAAAGATGAGTAATTTTACGCTAACCCTCGTTCTTGCAAGCGGCCTTGCCTTGTCTGGCTGCAATACTGCTACGTCCTCTCGGACGAGCACAGGCGATTTCGGCTGCCTAGCCGGCACCGTCAGCGGCGCAATCCTTGGCGGGTTCGCCGGCTCGGCCATCGGCGCGGGCAGCGGCCAGCTCTGGGCTGTCGGCGGCGGCGCCACGCTTGGCGGTGCGGCCGGTGCTGCCTTGACTTGCCGCTGATTGCGAAAGGCTACGAGATGCGAAAAGTAGCGCTGCTGATGGCATCCGTGCTTTGCCAGCTCGCTCCGGTCGCCGCCCAGGATAGGCCTGCGGCGATGTATCAGGGGCAAATGGATCGGCTTGACCGCGACGGCGACGGCGTGGTCAGCCGGCCCGAGTATCAGGGCTTCATGACAACGGCTTTCGTAAGCCTGGACAAGAACAAGGATGGCACCCTGAGCACTGAGGAGGCAGCGCCTGTCCTGAACGCGCAACAGTTTGCCGCCGTCAATGTGAACCGCGACGGCAAGATCACCCAGAGCGAGTTCCTGAACAGTGTGATGGCCGATTTCAAAGCGGCAGACCGTGGCGGCGACGGCAGCCTGCAGTAGAGCACGCGCGGATCGCACGAAAGCGGTCGCGAATGCTGACCGACCGAGGAAACGGCTGTCAGGTCCCCCTGACGGAAGGAGTGGTCATGCGCCGGCGCTTGTCGCCGTGGCTGCAAGTGGGCAAGCCTCCGCGCCGCCGAACAGACGAGAGCGCGTCAGGAACCGGCGCTCGCGGCCGTTGTCGAGCGAGAACATGCCGCCCCTGCCCGGCACCACGTCTATGATGAGCTGCGTGTGCTTCCAGACCTCGAACTGGCTGGCGCTGATATAGACGGGAACGCCGCCGATCTCGCCAAGCTTCACGTCATTGTCGCCGACGATGTAGTCGTCGGCGGGATAACACATCGGCGAAGAGCCGTCGCAACAGCCCCCCGATTGATGGAACAGAATGTCCGGATGGTCACGCCTGATCTCAGCGATGAAGTCGAGCGCGGCGTCGGTCGCAAGCACCCGCAGTTCGGTGGCCGTCATGTCGAGCCTCCTTGCGCATGTCGCACAAAAGTGAGCAGCGGTTTCGCGATGATGACATGCGCGAAATCAAGTATCGCGCCTTTCGGTTTCAAGTTCAGGGGGCCGAGGGCGAGTGCTGGAGGAGAACCCTCGGCCGCACCTGGGAGGCCCTCCCCGCCAAAGGCGGAGAGGGAATGAACTCGGCTCAGAAGAAGCCGAGCGCCTTCGGGCTGTAGCTCACCAGCATGTTCTTGGTCTGCTGGTAATGGTCGAGCATCATCTTGTGGGTCTCGCGGCCGATGCCCGATTGTTTGTAGCCGCCGAAGGCCGCATGGGCCGGATAGGCATGGTAGCAATTGGTCCACACGCGGCCCGCCTGGATCTCGCGGCCGAAGCGGTAGCAACGGTTGGCGTCCCGGCTCCAGACACCGGCACCAAGGCCGTAGAGCGTATCGTTGGCGATCTCCAGCGCCTCGGCTTCCGTCTTGAAGGTGGTGACGGACACCACCGGCCCGAAGATCTCCTCCTGGAACACGCGCATCTTGTTGTGCCCGCGGAAGACGGTCGGCTTGACGTAGAAGCCCTCCGCCAGCTCACCTTCCAGCACGTTGCGGCCGCCGCCGGTCAGCACCTCGGCGCCCTCCTGCCGGCCGATGTCGATATAGGAGAGGATCTTTTCGAGCTGTTCGCTCGACGCCTGCGCGCCGATCATCGTGGCGCTGTCGAGCGGATTGCCCTGGCGGATCGCCTCGACACGCTTCAGCGCCCGCTCCATGAAGCGATCATAGATGCTTTCCTGAACCAGGGCCCGGCTCGGGCAGGTGCAGACTTCGCCCTGGTTGAGCGCGAACATCGCGAACCCTTCGAGCGCCTTGTCGAAGTAGTCGTCGTCCTCGGCCAGCACGTCGGCAAAGAAGATGTTCGGCGACTTGCCGCCGAGCTCGAGCGTGACGGGAATGAGGTTCTGGCTGGCATATTGCATGATCAGTCGCCCGGTCGTCGTCTCGCCGGTAAAGGCGATCTTGGCGATGCGCGGACTGGTGGCAAGCGGCTTGCCTGCCTCAAGACCGAAGCCGTTGACGATGTTGAGCACGCCCGCCGGCAGGAGGTCGCCGATGAGATCGGCCCAGACGAGGATGGACGCGGGTGTCTGCTCGGCCGGCTTCAGCACCACGCAGTTGCCGGCGGCAAGCGCCGGCGCCAGCTTCCATGCCGCCATCAGGATCGGAAAGTTCCAGGGGATGATCTGGCCGACGACGCCGAGCGGCTCGTGGAAGTGATAGGCGACCGTATCGTGGTCGATCTCGCCGATCGAGCCTTCCTGGGCGCGGATGCAGGCGGCGAAATAGCGGAAATGGTCGATCGCCAGCGGGATATCGGCCGCCATCGTTTCGCGGATCGGCTTGCCATTGTCGAAGGTTTCGGCGCGCGCGAGAAGCTCCAGATTGTCTTCCATGCGGCTGGCAATCTTCATGAGGATGTTCGACCGCTCCGCAGCCGATGTGCGCGCCCACTTCTCCTTGACCGCGTGGGCGGCATCGAGCGCCAGCTCGATATCGGCCGCATCTGAGCGCGCAACCTGGCACAGCACGCCGCCGGTCACCGGCGTCGTATTGTCGAAGTAGCGCCCGGCCACCGGCTCGCGCCATTCGCCGCCGATGAAGTTGCCGTATTTCTGCTTGAACGGGTTCTCGACGATCTTCTGATGCAACATGTTCATTCCTCCCTGTGAACCAGCAACCAAAGCTGTGTGAGGAAGGTGATCGCGAACGTGCGCCTGCGATAGTGAGGCGCGATCGCCAGCGATGCGATCTGTTTCAGAAGTGAGACAGGTGGGATCGCGTCACTGTGCTGCAGCGCAGCAAGCAATGCGTCACAGAGACAATCGCTTCGACCCAGGCACGCCCCTCAACCCCCTGCCGGGACCTTCTCCCCGTCATCACGGGGAGAAGGGACAAGCGGTTCGCTCTCCGCGCCACATCAGGCTCCGGCCCGCGATGGCCGGGCACGTCCCCTCTCCCCGCTCGGCGGGCAGAGGGTTAGGGTGAGGGGCAGCCACGGATGCCTGATTAAGATCAGTTGACGGAAAGCCGCTTCATCTTGCGGTAAAGCGTGGCGCGGCTGATGCCGAGCAGTTCGGCTGCCATCGAGACATTGCCGTTGGCGCGCGAGAGCACGCGCCGCAGGGCCGCACGCTCGGCGTCCGGGAGCTCTGCCCCATCGTCCGATGTGCCTTCCTTCAGAAGATCGGAGGCCGGAATGCCCGAGGCAATGCTTTTGTCGTCGAGACCGAGCCATTGCCGCGCCGCCCGCGTCGCGCCCTGCACCAGATCGCCGCGATCGACCGCCAGCAGCGCCGGCCCTGCCCTGTCGACCGGCACGAGCACGATACGCGAGCCGGCAAAGGCCCGGCGGAAAAGCCCTGCCTCGATGCGGCCTGCAGCATCCCGCACCGCCTGCGACAGCAGCGAGAGGGTGATCTCGGACGCATCGTCGCGGCAGGTGGAGATGTCGATCGCCGCCGCCAGGCGGCCGAGATGGTCTCGGATCGGTGCCGTGGTGCAGCTCAGCCCGATATTGCTGCTGAGGAAATGCTGGTCGCGCTGGATGATGACGGCGCGCTCGTCGGCGATCGCCGTGCCGATACCATTGGTGCCGACGCTTGCCTCGCTCCACACCGTCGCCGACCAGAGGCCGACACCGCGAAAATCCGCATCGTCGCCGACCGCGCCGCGCCGCTCCAGCGCCACGCCCTTGTCGTCGGTCAGAAGCAGGCAGCAGCCAGCCTTGCCGACCGTGGCAAACAGCCGGTCAAGCTCGCCGCCCGCCTCGGCGATCAACTCGGCCGAACGCTGCCGCGCCGATCGGAATTCGCTGTCGGACAGTCGAAGCGGCGTTCGCCGCTCTTCGGGCGCCAGACCATGCAGCGTCATGCAGCGACGCCAGGATGCAGCCACGGGCGAACTTGCCGCCGCGGAAGACTGGTGCGCAACCTGGTAGACGTATTCCGTATGATCCCTGACGGCAGGCATCGGTTTCCTCCCTGGAAGCCACGTCCGGCAACGGCAGGTCCCGGCCGATCTCCCAAACGGCGGCAACTGCCTTGGCCGCACTATAGGCATCGATTGGACGGGAGGTCCAGCAAGACGAAGGTCCACCGTCCATGCCCGCATCAGCGTGTTTGATGCGTTCATCACGGCGGCGGTATCGACACGCCGCCCGAATATGATAGGCGAGTTCGAGCATCTTTCGACGCGCCATCACAACAACCGGTTGCCAGCCATGCTTCGTGACTTCTCGATCCAGAGCCTGTTCATGGGTCTGCTCATCGCCTTTGTCGGCTTCGCCAGCTCGTTTGCCGTCGTTCTGCACGGCCTTGGCGGGGTTGGCGCGACAGAAGCGCAGGCCGCATCGGGCTTGATGGCGCTGTCGATCTCCATGGGCGTCTGCGCCATCATCCTCAGCGCCGCCACACGGTTGCCGATCAGCATCGCCTGGTCGACGCCCGGCGCCGCCCTTCTCGTCAGCTCCGGCGTGGTCGAGGGCGGCTTCAACGCCGCCGTCGGCGCCTTCCTCGTTTGCGGCCTGCTGATCGTCATTGCCGGTCTGTGGAAACCGCTGGGGCGCATGGTTTCGTCCATCCCGGCCGCACTCGCCAACGCCATGCTGGCCGGCGTGCTGCTCAGCCTCTGCTTCGCCCCGGTCAAGGCGATCGGCTTCAACCCGCTCTTCGGCCTGCCCATCCTCCTGGCCTGGGCCATCGTCGGCAGCGTCAATAAGCTCTATGCGGTGCCGGCAGCGCTGTTTGCCTTCGTGCTCGTCATTGCCTTCGGTGTCGACATGCCGGCAGATGCCTTGGGCGCGCTGTCTTCGGCGCTGGTGCCGCGGCCGGAGTTCGTGATGCCGACCTTCACGACACCGGCGATGATCAGCATCGCGCTGCCGCTGTTCATCGTCACCATGGCGTCGCAGAACATTCCCGGTATCGCCGTCATGAAGGTCAACGGCTATGACCCCACGCCCGGTCCGCTGTTTGCGACAACAGGCCTGTTTTCGATGCTGAGTGCGCCCTTCGGCGGCCATGCCGTCAACCTTGCGGCAATCACCGCCGCCATGGGCGCCGGCGCCGACAGCCATCCGGATCCGGCGCGGCGTTATTGGTCTACGATCATTGCCGGTGTCTTCTATGTCATCTTCGGCCTGCTCGCCGGCGCCGTCACCACCTTCGTCAGCCTCGCGCCGTCGGTATTGATCGAGGCGGTTGCCGGTCTGGCGCTGGTCGGCGCCTTTGCCGGCTCCGCCATGGCGGCCTTCACGGAGGCAAAGACGCGCGAGGCGGCCGCAATCACCTTCCTGGTAACCGCCTCCGGCGTCAGCTTCGGCGGTATCTCCGGTGCCTTCTGGGGGCTGATCGCCGGCGGGTTGATGCTGGCACTTGCGCGCTTCACACGCAAAAAGGCTTAAGCACGCCGCCTTTGCCGGTTGGTTTCGTGGCGCTCGTTGTCTTAAAACCGCGGCAAAGCTTGCATTTGCGGGTTTTCTCGTCTATGCACCGCCCGTCCGCGTAGACACCCTTGGAGGCAACGCGGATGAAGCCCTTGCGGCTTCGGTTCTTCTGCCATTGCGGATGAACTCTCCAGAATTAGACACAGAAAGGTCTACCTATGAGCCACGCAACTTATGAGCTCAAGGCCGAGACGCGCGAACGGGTTGGTAAGGGGTCCTCCCGTGAACTTCGTCGCAACGGTCTTATCCCGGCTGTCATCTACGGTGACAAGCAGGCCCCCATCTCGATCGCGCTGTCCACCAAGGACGTGACGATGAAGATCCACGCCGGCGGTTTCATGACCACCGTTGCGGTCATCGACGTCAACGGCGAAAAGATCCGCGTCCTGCCGAAGGACTACCAGCTGGATCCGGTCCGCGACTTCACCATGCACGTTGACTTCCTGCGCGTCTCCAAGGACAGCAAGGTCACCGTTCAGGTTCCGGTTCACTTCGTCAACGAAGAGAAGTCCCCGGGCCTCAAGGCCGGCGGCGTTCTCAACATCGTTCGCCACGAAGTCGAACTGGCAGTTGCTGCCGACGACATCCCGGAATTCCTGACCGTTGACCTGTCGGGTCACAAGGTCGGCGACGCGATCCACATCTCCAACATCAAGCTGCCGAAGGGCGCGACCCCGGTTATCACCGACCGCGACTTCACGGTTGCCACGATCGCTGCTCCGGCTGGCGGCCTGAAGGAAGAAGAAGGCGAAGCAGAAGCCTGATTCACCTTGAGGTGAAACGGCGGTCGGCAATTGCCGGCCCCTGCGATACCCATTGAAAGGCCCGCCCCGGCAACCGGTGCGGGCCTTTTGCGTTCAACCTGCCGGTTGCGGCGCTGTCGCTCCCATACAATCGATCGGGCCTCCTCACGAATTGTAATGTAGCAATTTCAGCAACATTTAAGGTTTTGATGATGTTCTTGCAGCGGGGAATTTGTAAGCAAGCGTCTAAAGAGAATACGAAATGACACGAGTGGCAACGCCTGGGGGATGCGTCCAATGATGCATTCCGTCGAGAACCGATTTATTGCGATTGTATGCGGTGCGATGCTGGTTTTCGTTGCCCCACTCTTCGTGCTTTTCCTCAGTATCTCCAGCGAACGTGTCGCCCGCGAGCGCCTGCACAACATCGAACTTCTGATGGGCGCCAGCGCCGAGGCGCTCGGCAAGCCGATCTGGGATTTTGACAGCGACGGCATCAAGCGCATCGCCCGCTCGCTGATGAACGACACGGATATTCTGGCCGTCACCATCCGCGACAATTCCGGCTCAATCCTCGCGCAGATGCCCTCCGGCGGCCTCGGCGTCGATAGCGAGAGCCGCACGCTGAAAACCCCCATATCCTACGACGCGATCGATGGCACCAGGGAAATCGGCAGTCTCGAAGTGCGCGCGCCGACACCCGGCTTGCTGTCGCAGTTCAGCAAGGATGAACTGGCGATCCTCGCCATCCTGCTTATTGCCGTTGCCACGGTTTTTGCCGCCGCACTCATCGGCAACCGCTTCACCGTCATCCGTCCCCTGATGCGCCTGACGGCCGCGATCGAGGCAACGCGGCGCCTGGGCTCGCGCCACCGCGTCGACTGGATCGCGGACGACGAAATGGGGGCGCTTGCCGCCAATTTCAACGAGATGCAGGACAGGCTCGAGCGGGAATCGACGGAGCTGAAGTGCGCCCATGAGCGCGCCACCGACATCTACAACCTGACCCCGGCCATGCTGTTTTCGCTCGATACCGACAATCGCCTCTGCGCTGTCAGCGATTACTGGCTGCTGGCGACCGGTTATGCCCGCGAACAGGTAATCGGCGAGAACTTCACCGATTTCATCGATCCGCACTGGCACGAGACCTATCGCAGCCATGCCAAAGCCATCGCCGTCGGCGACCACAACATCTGCGAGGTCACCGTCCCCTTCCGCAAGGCAGACGGCGAGTTCATGACCGTGCTGATCCTGGAGACGGAAACGACGGGGGACGGCGACCTGTCACTGTCTGTCATGACCGACGTCACCGCGCTCAAGCAGGCCGAGAGCCGCAACCATGCGCAGGCGATCACCGATCACCTGACCGGCCTTCTCAACCGCCAGGGCTTCGAGGCGGCGCTCGACGAAGCGATCGTGACTGCCGATGCCTCCGGCATCCAGGTCGGTTGCCTGTTCATCGACCTCGACCGCTTCAAGTGGATCAACGACAATTTCGGCCATGCCGCCGGCGACGAGGTTCTGCGCCACACGGTCGAACTGATCCGTGCCACCCTGCGCCCTGACGACATCATGTCACGCCTTGGCGGCGACGAATTCGCGATCCTGGTTTCGGACACCGACGTCGCAACGCTCGCATCAGAGATCGGCGAGCGCATCGTCAATGCCCTGCGCGAACCCATGCACATTGCCGGCAACGAGCTTTTCGTCAGTGCCAGCGTCGGCATCTCGGTCTACCCCGCGCACGCCGAGAACGCTTCCGACCTGTTGCTCAAGGCGGACATGGCGATGTACGCTCGCAAGCACGACGGCAAGAACGGCCTGCAGGTGTTCGACGCCAGCATGCTCGATACCGCGCGCGAGCGCCACGAGATCGAACAGTGCATCGAGGCGGGGCTCAAGGACGATCACTTCGAAGCCTGGTTGCAGCCGATCGTCAGCCTCAGCGATGGACAGATCGCCGGCTTCGAGGCACTGATGCGCCTCAACCATCCGGAAAAAGGCATCATGCCGCCCGGCAAGATCATCGGCATCGCCGAGGAAACCGGAACGATCGCCCGCATCGGCGACTGTATTCTGGAAAAGGCGATCCGCCATCTGGCTGATATCTCCGCCCTCGACGGCACGCAGAACACCTACCTGGCAGTGAATTTCTCGCCGCTGCAGTTCGAGCTGACGCTGCCGCATAAGCTCGCAGCGCTGCTGCTCAAGCATCACATCTCGCCGAACCGGATCGTCATCGAAATCACCGAAGCGGTGCTGATGCTCGACAATCCCGAGGTGCATGGCGTGCTGAAACAGCTCAACGAATTCGGCTGCCGGATTGCGCTTGACGACTTCGGAACAGGCTACTCGTCGCTGAGCTATCTCAACCGTTTCCCGGTCGATATCGTCAAGGTGGACCAGTCCTTCACCCGCTCGCTCAGCTCCGGCACGGCCGACGTCCGCCGCAAGAGCCGGATGCTGATCAAGGGCATCCGCACGATCTCGCACCAGATGGGCTGCACCGTCGTCGCCGAAGGCATCGAGACCCAGGAGCAATGGCAACTCCTGCGCAAGCTTGGTGTGGATTGTGGGCAGGGTTATCTTTTCAGCCGCCCCATGCCGATCGGCAAGATGCTGGCCATGCTGGAGAGCGACTCCGAAGTCAAAGCTAACACTCAAGGATAGCGCCCGGACACCGGCGCAAAGGAGCAAGGCGTGAAAGAGCTGATACTGGCATTCTTCCTCGGCCTTTCCACCGCCGCCGAAGCGCAGACGATCAAATTCGTCACCGAGGACTACCCGCCCTACAACTTCTCGACTCCGAGCGGTGCCAACGGTTCCTCGGTCGAGCAGGTGGCGGCAATCATGGACGCCCTCAAGCTTCCCTATACGATCGAGGTCCTGCCCTGGGCGCGCGCCTACATGCTGGCTGAAACCGATGCGTCCCATTGCGTCTTCACCACCGGCCTTAACGCCGAGCGCGAGAAGCGGTTTCAATGGGTGCAGCCGCTGCTGGTCGACCACATGATCATGGTCCGGCGCAAGGGATCGGACATCGCCCCCGATACCATCGATGCGGCAAAGCGGTTCACCATCGGCACCCAACGGGAAGATTTCTCCGCCACCTACCTCATGGAACACGGCTTTCGGAAGATCGACTATGCCACCAACCTGGACTCGACGCTGAAGAAGCTGATTGCCGGCCGCATCGATCTGATGATGACATCGGAAAAGACCTTCGAAAGCATGCGCGCCGAAGGCAAGCCCGTCGAGGCGGCGCTGATGCTGGAAGGAAAGTACTACGGAATCGCCTGCCACCGCGACATGGACAAGCAAACGGTCGAGAAGATGCAGCGCGAGTTGGACCGCCTGATCGGCAACGGCACCCAGGATGCGATCTTCGATCGCTACGGCCTGCGGCCGAGCGGAAGCGTGCAGGCGACGAAATAAGGATTGACTCCGCTGGCGTTTCGCGCTCGTGAAGCGGGGAAAGCCCGACGGAGCGTAACGACATGCTGATCATCGCAGGACTTGGCAATCCAGGTTCGAAATATGCCTCAAACCGCCACAATATCGGTTTCATGGCAGTCGACGTCATCCATCGCCGCCACAATTTTTCCTCCTGGTCGAAGAAGTTCAAGTCCGAGATCGCCGAAGGCGAGATCGGCGGAGAGCGCGTACTGCTGATGAAGCCGCAGACCTTCATGAACCTCTCCGGCGAGGCGGTCGGCGAGGCCATGCGCTTCTACAAGCTTGCGCCGAAAGACATCACCGTCATCTATGACGAGCTGGATCTGCCGGCCGCGAAAGCCCGCATCAAGGTCGGCGGCGGCCACGGAGGCCACAATGGCATCAAGTCGATCGACGCCCATTGCGGCAAGGAGTATCGGCGCCTGCGGCTCGGCATCGGCCACCCCGGCGTCAAGGATCTCGTCCACGCCCATGTGCTTGGCGATTTCGCCAAGGTGGATCAGACCTGGCTGGTGCCGCTGCTCGACGCCATCGCCGACAATGCCGACATGCTGGTGCGCGGCGAGGATTCGCAGATCCTCAACAAGATCGCGCTTGCGACCGGCGGCAAGCCGGACGAGGACAAGCCGCAGGCCCACAAGAAGCCGGGCGCCCAATCCCACATCCATCAGGCGCGCAATTCGGCCCAGCCGAAGAAGCTGCCGACAAGCGGCCCGATGGCCGACATGCTGAAGAAACTGTTCGGCCCCAAGGGCGACTGAGACGTGTCGCCCTCGCCCTTCTCGATCCGTGCCGCCCGGGCAGGCGATCTGCCTGGCCTGCTTGCGCTTTATGGCGAACTGAACCCGGACGACGTGGCGCTGGAATCAGCAATGGCCACCGACCGCTTCGCGGCGATCCTTACCCATCCCGGCATGACGATTTTCATCGGCCTCGCCGGCGAAATCGCGGCTGCTTCAGTTACGCTGGTCGCCGTGCCGAACCTGACACGGGGTGGGGCGCCCTACGCCCTCATCGAAAACGTGGTCACCTCAGCCGCTTTCCGCCGGCAGGGCTTCGCCGGCTCGTTGATAAGACACGCAATTGCCCAAGCCTGGGCCGCCGGCTGCTATAAGGTGATGCTGCTGACGGGATCGAAGGATCCGGCGACGCTGCGCTTTTACGAGAATTGCGGCTTCCGGCAGGACAAGACGGGCTACCAGATCCGCCGCCCCTGACTGTCGCCCCTGGCAGTCACTCTTCCGGCTCGGTCATGAACATCAGCGGGAAGCCGGCGTCCTTGGCGAGATCCGTCGCCTCCTTGGCCTTGGTCTCGGCGATATCGCGCACACACACGACGACAACGGAAACACCGAGCTTGTGCGCCGTCATCATCACCCGATAGCCCGCCTCCTCGCTCATATGGAACACGGCCTTCAGCACCATCACGACGAAGTCACGCGGCGTGTAGTCGTCGTTGACGAGAATGACCTTGTAGAGTTTCGGCCGCTCCAGTTTCGGTTTCGGCTTGAGCTTCGGTTTTGCAGCAAGACCATCGTCACTCATCGGAATCCACCCGTTGATGACAGGAAGGCGGTCACGGTCGGCCACTCGGCCCCGGACGCTGGCATTCAATATCCTACGCCAGACGCCGCCAATCAAGCAAAAGCCCGCTCCTTCGCCGCGCCAAAACGCGCGAAGGCTTGACCGTTCGGCTCCTTTATCCCATAGCCACGCCCAACGAATTCGAGAACGACAGGTTTTAGCCATGGGCTTTAAATGCGGTATTGTCGGGCTGCCGAACGTCGGCAAGTCCACCCTCTTCAACGCGCTCACCAAGACGGCGGCGGCTCAGGCGGCCAACTATCCGTTCTGCACGATCGAGCCGAACACCGGCGAAGTCGCGGTTCCCGATCCGCGCATGCGCAAGCTGGCCGACATCGCCAAGTCGAAGGAAATCATCCCGACGCGCATCTCCTTCGTCGATATCGCCGGCCTAGTGCGCGGTGCGTCGAAGGGTGAAGGCCTCGGCAACCAGTTCCTCGCCAACATCCGCGAAGTGGATGCGGTCGTGCACGTTCTGCGCTGCTTCGAGGATGACGACATCACCCACGTCGAAGGCCGCATTAACCCGGTCGCCGATGCCGAGACGATCGAGACCGAGCTGATGCTCGCCGACCTCGACAGCCTCGAGCGCCGGACAGACCAGACCCGCAAGCGCGCCGGCGGCAAGGACAAGGACTCCGTCGCTCAGCTGCCGATCATGGAAGCCTCGCTGAAGTTGCTGCAGGACGGCAAGCCGGTGCGCACGCTGCTTGCCAAGCTCGACGCCGAAGAACTGCGCATCCTGCAGGGCCTCAACCTTCTGACCGCGCATCCGGTGCTCTACGTCTGCAACGTCGCGGAAAGCGATGCCGTCGACGGCAACGAACACACGCGCGCGGTTGCCGAAATGGCCAAGGCGCAGGGCGCTGAGAGCGTCGTGATCTCGGCGGCGATTGAATCCGAAGTGGCGCAGCTGCCCGAAGAGGAAGCCAAGGAATTCCTGAGCGCGCTCGGTCTGGAAGAAGCCGGCCTCGACCGCCTGATCCGAGCCGGCTACAAGCTGCTCGACCTCATCACCTACTTCACAGTCGGCCCCAAGGAGACGCGCGCCTGGACGATCCAGCGCGGCACCAAGGCACCGCAGGCCGCCGGCGTCATCCACACCGACTTCGAACGCGGTTTCATCCGCGCCAACACCATCGCTTTTGACGACTACATTGCGCTCGGCGGCGAAGTCGGTGCGAAGGAAGCCGGCAAGGCCCGTGACGAAGGCAAGGAATACGTCGTCCAGGACGGCGACGTCATTCACTTCCGCTTCAACACGTAAGACAACGGGCTGAGGCGCGCTTCAATCGCGCAACCATTCGCACGACCCCATACTACGGCGCGGCATGCAACCGCGCCGTAATCGTTTCCGGCAGCAGGCGCATGACCATGCGCCGCAGCTTCTGCCAGAAGATGCCGATGACCAGCACGGAGACGCCGACCACCGCGAACGCGATGAAGACGTAGTTGTCGACCGACGCGCCGGTCTGGTTGAGCATGGTCCAGATCGCACCGCCCAGCGACAGAAGTCCGGAGGTGACGAAGGCGCGGCGGTCAATGATCAATCCGACCAGCATGAACAGGGCAACGATCAGAATGGCGGCAATCGCCTGGCCAGGCCCTGCCTGCCCGTCCCACCACGTGGCGCCGCCGTTCGACACGAAGACCAAGCCGATCAGCGCGTAAAGCAACGCAGGGGCTGCGGCCAGATGCAGCCAGAACGCCGTGTCCGAGCGCGTGGTCAAACGCTGCGGGTCGGAAACGTCGTAGCGCATGGCGACCGCAAACAGGCCGAGGGCTCCGGCAAGAACGGTGAGCGCGAGAAGTGCGAAGTGATTGTCGTTGGCCAGGTCGATCCCCAGGATCCTCTCCAAGCCAAGAAGGACCGCGACCACGCAGATGAGTGCGACCGACACCATCAGCCCGGCCAGCGCCAGCGGAACGCGATAGCGCCAGTAGAACAGGCCCAGTGGGATCGGAAACGCCGAGAGATAGGAAAGAACAAAGACGAGCGGCTTCCAGGCATCCTCATGTTCGCCGACGAACCATAGTGCAGTCGTCCCGACCCAATGCACGAGGGCAACCGTCAGCGCCACGGACGGCAAGGCCAATCGCTGACGCCGAACCAGAATTTCCGCAAGCACGAGTATGACCGGCAGCGTTGCGAACGGACCACCCAAGCCCCAAAGACCGATCAGGACGACCACGACACCGATGGTGATCAGGATATCGTGAAATCCCCGGACGAACCGTGGCTGTTCGCTGTCTTCGGCGGCCTGAGCATCCAGCGCAGCGTCGTCGCGATCCACGGCAGCATCCACTGATACGGGCCCAAAGTTGATGCCGCGATCGGCCAGATAGGCTTCGAGATCGCTCACCTGATGGGCAGAGATGATCCCTTTTTCGGCAGCTCCTGCGAGCGCCCTGTTCAGTTCGGTCACGGGCATCCTCAATCAAACGCGGATCGTTGCATTTCCAAAACAGGTGGTTGCATGAACATGCGGCATGCGCAACCTGGAAATCCTTGCTGTGGCCGTCACCTGGCATGAGCGCCCACGCTTCAAACCTTGCTCAAAGCGATTCCGATTTGAGAAATTATGAAGTACGTAGAGCGTCAGCAAATCAGACGGGACAACTCAAGCATGCTGTATTTCGAGGACTTTTCCGAAGGGCGACGCTTCGACTACACACCGGTCGAAATGAAGCCTTCCGATATGATCGCCTTTGCTCATGAATTCGACCCGCAGCCGATGCATCTCGACGAGGAAGCCGGCAAACGCAGCATTCTCGGCGGGTTGTCGGCCTCCGGCTGGCATACCAGCGCGGTCGGCATGCGCATGATGCTCGACGCCTTCATGGGTCAGTCCACGTCCCAGGGCTCACCCGGAATCGATTTCATGGACTGGAAGAAGCCGGTGCTTGCCGGCGACGTCTTGACTGGCTTCAGCCAGGTGATGGAAGCGCGCCGCTCGAAGTCCAAGCCGGGTCTCGGCATCGTCAGGTTCCGCAACGAAATCGTCAACCAGGCCGGCGAGCCGGTGGCGGTGTCGGAATGTTCGGTCCTTTTCCGCTGCCGCGACAAGGTTCAACACTGATGATGACGATGGAGGAATTCTACGCCACCGGTCGCAGGACCGTCATCGGCAGCCTGACCTTTACCGCCGAGGATATCGTTCGTTTCGCCCGCGACTTCGATCCGCAGCCCTTCCATCTCGACGCCGAGGAGGCCCGGCATTCGCTGTTCGGCGGCCTCTGTGCCTCCGGCTGGCACACCTCGGCCGGATGGATGCAATGTTTCGTCCGGTTCTGGAAGGATGAACAGAGGCGGCTCGCCGCCGAAGGCCTGCAGGCCCCAAGGCTCGGCCCCTCGCCCGGTTTTCGCGATCTGAAATGGCTGAAGCCGGTCTATGCCGGCGACATCGTCACCTATGCCGTGACGTTCCTCGAAAGCCGCACGCTCGCTTCGCGGCCCGGCTGGCGGATCAACACCATTCTCTGCGAAGGCGAAAACCAGCACGGCGAAGCGGTCATCCGCTTCGAAAGCAAGGTCATCGAGTTCGTTTAAAGCACTACCAGGAAAAGTGCGAAGCGGATTCCCGCCCGGACATGCGCAAAACCAAGAACCCAGATCGTCCCGATTGCCGCCCGTGCCAAGGGCGGGCGACAATCTAATTCCTTAAGTCAGGAACGATTTGGGCGTAAAATCCGTTCGGACCTTCCAAGCTCCACGCCGTCGCCGACAGGCCCGGGCGCAGAGGAGCTTCGACCGGAAGTACCGGAGGGCTATCGATGGAAAAGACCCATGTTCGCGAATTGGCGGAGGAATATCTTCGCCTCGGCGGCCACCGACGCGTGGCCATCGACGATAACGAAACCTCGATCAGAAGCTGGGAAGACGAACCGCCAGAAGCCGACGCCTTCTGGCGCAAGGAAGTGGAAACACTGACGCCGGCAACACAGCGCGAGGTGCAACTGATGCTGCCGACGATCAATCGCGCCTAAGGGCTTGGGCCCTCAGTGGCCTTCGAATTCGATCAGCGTGCGGACGTTGACGCCGAGCGCCTCGAGCTTCTTGCGGCCGCCGAGTTCCGGCAGGTCGATGACGAAACAGGCCGCGACGATATCAGCGCCCATCTGCTTCAGCAGCTTGACGGCGGCTTCGGCCGTGCCGCCGGTCGCGATCAGGTCGTCGACCAGAATGACCTTCTCGCCCGGCTTGAGCGCATCCTTGTGCATCTCCATCTCGTCGACGCCGTATTCGAGGCTATAGGCGATGCGCACCGTGTCATGCGGCAGCTTGCCCTTCTTGCGGATCGGCACGAAACCGGAGGAAAGCTGATGCGCGATCGCGCCGCCAAGGATGAAACCGCGCGCCTCGATGCCGGCGATCTTGTCAATCTTGGTGCCGGCATAAGGATGCACCAGTTCGTCGATCGCACGACGGAACGCACGCGGATTGCCGAGCAGCGTGGTGATGTCGCGGAACATGACGCCCGGCTTCGGATAGTCGGGAATATTGCGGATAGCGGCGATCAGTTCCGATTGAACGGTGGTGGTCATGGGCAAAGAAGGCCTTTGTGTCTCTTGTTACCGCAAACCCATAACACCATCGACCCGCATGTCTATAACGGTTTCTTGCCGCACGGCAGGCTGGAACAATTTGGTCGGCCCGGGGGTTGATGTTACGCTGGGATCCGTGGCGCGCACAGGAGATGCGCGTGACCAACCCCTTGCATTGAGCTCACATCGGAAGGAGGAACATCATGCGCCTGTTTGAATGCGGTTCTCTTGTCCCGGGTTGCGAATGGCACACCCGCGCCGATAACGACGCCGAAATCGTCCGCCGCGTGGTGGACCACATGCGCCAGGCCCACGGCGAAACCATGATCCGCGAAAACATGATCGACAACATCAAGGCGCGCATCGTCGAAGAGACAAAGGCCGCCTGACGAAGCTGCATATGCCCCGAACGCGCGCGGGTTTCACACCGATACAGACCCGCGACGCGTCTCGTGAGCCCTCCCGCCCGACAGTGGTGCGTGGCGGAGACCCAGTGCGTCGGGCAAAACGATCGCGACCGCCGGATCTGGGCGTTGCGAGGCGCCCCGCCAGCCCTTGAGCCCTTTGCATCGCCCGTCCTGTTATCCCGTGGACGAGCGGCACCGGTGCAAAGGAGATTTGACCCGCGCGGCCCTCACGCTCTATAGCCAACTGAACAGCACGCGGCGTTTCGCCGTCGTCTGTCGTGGTGATCACTTGCGTTGGCCGGCCGCCTGCGCGAACGTCTCACGTCATGCATTTCTTTAACTGGCACTCGGAACCTATGAACGACAAAGTTTTTGACACTTTGACCGGCATGTACTTCACGGTCGATGATCCCGATGGGAGTTACGGCACTGGTCAGGTTATTCGTCTTGCTGCCGAAGGGATCTATTTCGTTCGCTTCGACGGCAATGAGGTGATGTTGCCCCTGGAGCTCGTGTCCATCGGCGAGATGCTGCAGACCACCGAAGAAGAGTACAAGCTCTGGCGGTTCTTCGATACGACCGAGGAACGGGACAAGTGGATCGAGTGGCTCGACGCGCCATCCAAGCCGCGGGTCATCTCGCTGGTGAGGCCGACCAAGTAGCAGCCTCTCGGCCCACTCATTCCGGGAGCCCACAGGTTTCTCGATCACGGCACATATCTGGTGCCAGCCGAGATCCGTCGTCTATTACACTTGGCGCTTTCCCGCCAGGTCATCATGGACCTCGACTCTAGATCTCACGCCGCGCGCTTCAGGCGCGCGGCACCAAAGCCTCGAGCCTTGCGACAAGGTTCGCCCGGTCGACGCTGAAGTTGCGTTCGACCCACAAGGTCTCCAACTCGCTGAGGATTTCGCCGACCCGCGGCCCGGCGGGGATGCCGGCCTTCAGCACATCCGCGCCCGTCAGCGGGAAGCTCGGGCGCGCCCAGGCCTCGCTTCGCTTCAAAAGACGTTGGAAGGCAGCGGTTTCGGCCAGCAAGGACGGATCGTTTTCGGATTTGCGTCTCGCCGAGGAAAGCGCCAGCCGAAGCCGAGCGGAGATCCCCTCGGCACCGTGGCGGTAGAGCAACCGGTCGAGTGCCGCATCAACGGTCTTTGCGGGTATCGCCGGCGCATTGGCAAAGCGCGAAAAATACGCGGCCTCCGCCTTAGACAGGCGCAGCCGTGCCGCCATGGCTTCGAGACGCTCTGCGTCCGGTGGAACGATTGCCGCAAGGCGCAAGAGCGGATCGGGAACCCACGAGAATGCGCGCTCGGCGGCAACCAGTTCCGGAATGGCGTCGATGCCCCATTTTGCCGTCTCGGGCAGGATCTCGGTCAACACGCCCGCCTGGCGCATCCAGAGCAGCGCACGCCCCGGATCCTCGGCCGAAAGCAGCTTCTTCGTCTCGGCCCACACCCGTTCAGCCGAAAGCGTCGACAGCTTCGAGCGCGCCTGCGCGCAGGCCCGAAGGCCATCGGCATCGGGCCGGCCGTTGCCGTAATGGGCGAAGAAGCGGAAGAAACGCAGGATGCGCAGATAATCCTCGGCCACCCGCTCGGCCGCATTGCCGATGAAGCGCAGGGTCCGGCTCTCGATATCGGCAAGGCCGCCGACATCGTCGATGACCTCACCCTTTTGATTGGCATAGAGCGCGTTGATGGTAAAATCACGCCGCTCGGCATCCATCTTCCAGTCGGTTCCGAAGGCCACTTCTGCCCGGCGCCCGTCGGTCGCGACGTCACGGCGCAGCGTCGTCACCTCATAGGGCGTGCCGTCGACGACCAGCGTCACCGTGCCATGGTCGATACCCGTCGGCACCACCTTGATGCCGGCAGCCTTCGCGCGATCGGACACGTCTTGGGGATGCCAGGTTGTGGCCATGTCGACATCGCCGGCCGGCACGCCCATCAGGCTGTTGCGCACCGCACCGCCGACGACGCGCGCCTCCCCGCCCTCGGCGTTCAGGAGATCGAAGACGCGGCGAAGGGATGGAGCAGAAAACCAGCTCTCACCGGCAACCGAGGTCATGCATAAAGCCTTTCATAAAGCATTCTGACGATGCCGGCGGTGATACCCCAGATATTCCTGTCACCATAGGGCATGCGATAGAAATGCCGGTCCTCACCCTGCCAGTGGCCGCTTCCGCGGCCATGGTTGCCAGGATTCATCAGGAAAGACAGCGGCACTTCGAAGACGCTTTCGACCTCGTCGGGGTTCGGCACCAGTTCGAAGCCGGGCTGCACCACCGCCAGGACCGGCGTGATCTTGAAGCCGGACAACGCCATGTAATGCGGCAGCCGCCCGATAGTTTCCACAAAGCGTGGATCGAGACCGATCTCCTCCTGCGCCTCGCGAAGGGCGGCAAGCTCGATCGACCGGTCATCGGGATCGACCGCGCCGCCGGGAAACGCCACCTGGCCGGAATGCTTGCGCAGGCTGGCGGTGCGCTGGGTGAAGATGACATACGCATCCTCGCCGTCGTCGACCACCGGCACCAGCACCGCCGCATCCTTCAGCTGCAGGGTCTCGAGATGCGGCACGATGCCCGGGTTGAGCAGGAAATCGCCGTGCTCCCGCCAGGAGCTTTCCACCGGCCCGCCCATCTGGGTCAGCGCCCGGCGGCGAAATTCGTCGGCGGAATAGGGATGCCCGTTCATCGCGACAGCGCTTCCAGCTCGGCAGCAGGCATGATCGGGAAGACGGAGCCACCCGAGCGCACGCAGAACATCTCGACGCCATCGACCACCACGACCTCGCCGAGCTCGACGAGATCGTACATGACGGGCCGCGACACCAGTGCTTCGAGACGACCGCGCACATGCAGGTACGGCTTCAGCTCACGGTTCTCGCCGTGAATGACGAAACGCAAGGCATGGTCGGGCCCCGCCTCGACGACGTCGCCGACATTGGTGCGATATGTCAGCACCTGCACGCCGTCGTTCTGAGTGACGCTCATTTCGACGGCAATGAAGGGCGCGTCGACGATCCGGATCGCCACCTTTTCCACAGGCGTCACCAGATAGGTGACCCCGTCCTCGTCCTTGCGCAAAACTGTGGAGAACAGCCGCACCAGTGGCTGCCGTCCGATCGGCGTGCCGAGATAGAACCAGGTGCCGTCCGCGCGGATTTCCATGTCGATTTCGCCGCAGAATGGCGGATTCCAGCGCTCCACGGGCGGCAGGCCGCGCTTGCCGTCGCCCGCCTGGCCGGCCGCGCGCGATATCAGCGCCGCCAGTCCGGCCGCGTCTCCGGTTCGCTGAATTTCGGCTTCTGCCATCGTTCCGTCCCGATTGGCCCCGATTTTGCACCGGAGGCGTGTATGCCGTCGCAAGATGCGGCGTGTATGATGTCACGAGATAGTGCGTCTGCGGCGACTTGTCAGCCGTCAGCCAGGGTCTAAATTGGAATAAGGCAACTGAAATTCCCCGGCGGGGCGATTCGGTTCAACAACGGGCGACCGGGGAGTACGACCATGAGTGTGATGAAGGGCGCAAGCGAAGCGACCGACGAAAAGGCGATCGTTGCCGCGGCGGAAAACGCGCTTGCGGAAATCGCGCTCGTGCGCGCCGAAGTCGGCAAGGTCATCTTCGGCCAGGAGACAGTGGTCGAGCAGACCCTGCTTGCGGTCCTGTCGGGCGGCCACGCCCTGCTCGTCGGCGTGCCCGGCCTTGCCAAGACCAAGCTGGTGGCAACGCTCGGCACCGTTCTCGGGCTCGATTCCAGCCGCGTCCAGTTCACGCCCGACCTGATGCCGTCGGATATTCTCGGCTCCGAAGTGATGGACCAGGATGCCGCCGGCCATCGCTCCTTCCGTTTCATCCCCGGCCCGATCTTCACGCAGCTCCTGATGGCCGACGAGATCAACCGCGCATCGCCGCGCACGCAGTCGGCGTTGCTGCAGGCGATGCAGGAATATCACATCACCGTTGCCGGCGCCCGCAAGGACCTGCCGCAGCCGTTCCATGTGCTGGCCACCCAGAACCCGCTGGAGCAGGAAGGCACCTATCCCCTGCCCGAGGCGCAGCTCGACCGCTTCCTGATGCAGGTCGACGTCGGCTATCCCGAGCTTGCCGCCGAGCGCCAGATCCTGCTTGAGACCACGGGCACTGCCGAAGCGACCGCCCGTCCCGTCATCGATGCCGCCCGCCTGCAGCAGATCCAGAGCCTCATCCGCCAGATGCCGGTCGGCGAGAAGGTGGTCGATGCCATCCTCGATCTGGTGCGCTCCGCCCGGCCCGGCAACGGCAACGCGGCCACCGACAAGAACGTCGCCTGGGGCCCGGGCCCGCGCGCCGGACAGGCGCTGATGCTGTGCGCCCGCGCCCGCGCGCTCTACGATGGGCGGCTTGCGCCGTCGATTGACGATATACTGGCGCTCGCCGAACCCGTTCTCCAGCACCGCATGGCGCTGACCTTCGCCGCCCGTGCCGAAGGCATGACCGTGCGCGACGTCATCGCCGGGCTGGTGAAACAAGCCAAGGGATAAAGAATGGCTTCCATCGGGCACATAGTTGCGCGTACCCCCGCTGGTGAGGTTCTTTCCCGTGCGCAGCAGCGCGCGATGCTCGTTCCTGACTGCCTCGTCGAAGCCCGCCGCATCGCCAACACGGTGATCTCTGGCTGGCACGGGCGGCGCAAGCGCGGGATCGGCGAGAATTTCTGGCAGTTCCGGCCCTATAGCGACGGCGAAAGCCTGTCGCGCATCGACTGGCGCCGCTCCGCCCGCGACGATCATACCTATGTGCGCGACCGCGAATGGGAGGCCGCCCACACCATCTGGCTCTGGGCCGACCTGTCGCCGTCGATGATGTACAAGTCGACGCTCGGATCGGTGTCTAAGGAAAGCCGGGCGCTGGTCCTGATGCTGGCGCTCGCCGAAATCCTCGCCCGCTCCGGCGAACGCATCGGATGTCCTGGCGTGATGGAGCCGATCTCGGCCCGCAACGCCGCCGAACGGCTGGCAACCGCAATCATGCTGACCCCGCTTTCCGAAGGCTTGCCGGAGACGGGCATGATCCGCAACGCCAGCGATCTGGTGCTGATCGGCGATTTTCTCGATCCGACCGATCGGATCATGGAGCGCCTGGGTCCGCTCGCCCGCCGTGGCCTGCGCGGCCATGTGGTCGAGGTTGCCGATCCGGCGGAGGAAGTCTTTCCCTATGCCGGGCGGACCGAATTCAGCGACCCGGAAACCGGCCAGAAGCTGACCGCCGGGCGCGCCGAGATCCTGCGCGAAGATTATCAGCGCGCCTACCTCGCGCGCCGCGAAAGCCTCGGGGTGACGCTGCGCCATCTCGGCTGGACCTTTACCCCGCACCGGACCGACAGGCCCGCCTCCGAGGCGCTGGTTGCCGTCCACATGTACCTGTCCGGCATGCCGGGACGCGCCACCCATGGAGGCCAGCTATGACCGGCCTTCCCTTTCTGTTTGCCAATCCCGCGATGCTTGCGGCTCTGATTGCCCTGCCGGTGATCTGGTGGCTGCTGCGCATGACGCCGCCGAAGCCGGCCGCGGAAGTGTTTCCGCCGCTGCGCATTCTCGCCTCGGTGCTGAAGCGCGAGGAAACCCCGTCGAAAAGTCCGTGGTGGCTGACGCTCTTGCGCATGCTTTTGGCCGCCGCGGTCATTCTCGCCATCGCCGACCCCGTCGTGAACCCGCGTCAGAACACGCTGGCAACGGGCGGCCCGCTCGCCGTCGTCGTCGACAACAGCTGGGCAACGGCCACCGACTGGGAACAGCGCGTCGAGGCCGTCAGCACGCTGATCGACGATGCGGAGGCACGCGACCTCGCCGTCTCGATCGCCTTCACCGGCGATCGCCAGCACGACGCCACGCCGGGATCTGCAGCAACGGCGCGCAACAGGCTCGCCGCGGCAGCCCCCATACCGCTCGCCGTCGACCGCGCCCAGGCGATTGCCGCGCTGAAAACCGCGTTCGAAGGCACGAAACCCGGCACGCTGGCCTTCGTCAGCGACGGCATCGAAACTGCCGATCAGAAAACCATGGCGGCGCTGTCCGAGGTCGGAGCCGCCGAACTGCGGCTGATCGAGGCCGATGGCGGCCGCACCGTGGCGCTGACCGATAGCAGCAACGGCTCGACCGGCATGTCGGTAACGGCAACGCGCCTCAACAAGAATGGGGCGCTCACCCTGCCGATCGTCGCCTACGATACGCGTGGCCGTGCGATCGCCGACGGACAGATCGCCTTTGCCGCCGGCGAAGGCGTCGCCAAGGGCAGCATCGAGGCGCCCTTCGAATTGCGCAACGACTTTGCCCGTATCGGCATCGAGAATGCGGCAACCGCCGGCAGCGTGCACCTGCTCGATGATGGTTTCCGCCGTCGTCGCGTAGCGCTTTTGAGCGGCGAGGCCCGCGATCAGTCGCAACCGCTTCTGTCGCCACTCTACTATATCAACCGAGCGCTCGCTCCCTATGCCGATCTCGTCGAACCGCATGAGACCGATCTCGCCGTCGCCATTCCGGAACTCCTGGAACAGAAGCCCTCCGTGCTGATCATGGCCGATATCGGCCGGCTGCCGGAAGAGATCTATCCGAAATTGACGAAATGGATCGACAATGGCGGCATGCTGATCCGCTTCGCCGGCCCGCGGCTTGCAGCGGCCCCCGCCGACGATCCGCTGGTGCCGGTGACGCTGCGCCAGGGCGAACGGGCGCTCGGTGGCGCGCTCTCCTGGTCCGAGCCGCAGCCGCTCGCCGACTACCCAGCCAACAGTCCGTTTGCCGGCATGGCGCGCCCCGCCGACATTCTCATCAAGCGGCAGGTGCTGGCCGAGCCGACCGCCGATCTTGCCGAGCGCACCTGGGCAAGCCTTGCCGACGGCACGCCGCTGGTGACGACCTCGGCCCACGGCGCCGGACGGATCATCCTCTTCCACGTCAGCGCCGAGGCCACATGGTCGAACCTGCCGATCTCAGGCGATTTCGTCGAGATGCTGCGCCGCAGTGTCCAGCTGTCGCGCGGCGGTGGCGTTGCCAATGACGGCAAGGCGCAGCAGCAGACACTCGCGCCCTATCGGCTGCTGAACGCCGACGGCGTGCTCGTCGCCGAGACCGGCAACGCCCGGCCGCTCGACGTCATCCCGGGCCAGGTGCCGGTCGCGACGCCGGAAAACCCGCCCGGCCTCTACGGCTCGGAAGATGGCTTCACCGCGCTCAACCTGCTGCCGCGCAATGCCGAGCTGGCGCCGATCGACATGACGGTCGCCGGCGCTCACACCACCCAGCAACTGGCCGCGTCCGAGAGCTGGTCGCTGAAGCCGGCCCTGTTCACGCTGGCGCTGCTGCTGTTGCTTGTCGACGCGCTGATCGTGCTGTTCATGGGCGGGGCCTTCTCGCGGCTGCGCGCAGCAAAGGCGATGAGCGCAATCCTTCTGCTGGCGGCAAGTGCCTTCCTCGTCTCGCCACCGGACAGTCTGGCCGACGACAGCCGACCGGAAGACGCCGCCATTCTCGAGCGCCTCGACACCACGCATCTGGCCTACGTGGTGACCGGCGAAGGCGAAGTCGATCGTCTCTCCGAGCGCGGGCTTGCGGGACTTACCGACTTCCTCACCTATCGCACGACACTTGAGCCGGGCACGCCTGTCGGCCTCGATATCGCCAAGGACGAACTGTCGTTCTACCCGATCATCTATTGGCCGGTTTCCGCATCGGCGCCGATGCCGAGCCCGCAGGCCGTCAGCCGCATCGACGCCTATATGCGCGCCGGCGGCACGGTGCTGTTCGACACCCGCGACCAGTTCTCTTCGCTCGGCGCATCGTCTGGCGGAACCAGCCCCAACACCGAGCGGCTGCAGGCGATCCTGGCAAATCTCGACATCCCGCCTCTGGAGCCTGTTCCGACCGACCACGTGCTGACCAAGGCGTTTTACCTCCTCTCCAATTTCCCGGGCCGCTACACCGGCAGCCCGCTCTGGATCGAGGCGCAACTCGACAATCGCGAAGAGGCGAGCAATCGCCCGGCCCGCTCTGGCGATGGCGTGACGCCGATCATGATCACCGGCAACGATTTTGCCGGCGCCTGGGCGGTGGACGCCAACGGCGTCGCATTGCTGCCGACGGTCCCGCCGGACGAAATGCAACGCGAATACGCCTTCCGTTCCGGCGTCAACATCATGATGTATATGCTGACCGGCAACTACAAGGCCGACCAGGTGCACGTGCCGGCCCTGCTCGAACGGCTCGGACAATGAGGGCCGATCGATGACCGCTGACTTCTCGCCATTCATCCCGTGGCCCTATCTGGCGGCGCTGGCCGTTGCAGCTGCGATCCTGGCCACACTCGGCATCTGGCGCGGCTTGCGCGGCGCCTGGGTGCGTGCCGCAGCGCTGGCCGCCTTCTGCCTCGCGCTTGCCAATCCGATCCTCTTCCAGGAAGAGCGCGAGCCCCTGTCGACCATCGTCGCCGTGGTCGTCGACCGTAGCCAGAGCCAGGATTATGCCGGCCGGCGCGAACAGACCGACAAGGCGCTCGCCGACCTCAAGGACCGGCTTGCCCGCTTCCCGCAGATCGAGACCCGCATCGTCGAAGCCGCTGACAGCGCGGAAAGCGAAGCGCCTTCGACCCGCCTCTTTTCCGCCTTGACCTCCGTGCTTGCCGATGTGCCCCCGGCGCGGGTTGGCGGCGCGATCTTCATCACCGACGGCCAGATCCACGATGTTCCCGATATCAACCAGAAGCTCGGCTTCGACGCGCCGATCCATGGGCTGATCAGCGGCAGGCCGGATGAATTCGACCGCCGCATCGAGATCGTCAGTGCGCCCCGTTTCGGCATCGTCGGCGAACAGCAGAAGCTGTCCTTCCGCGTGGTCGACGATGGCAAGGCGCCGGGCGGAACCGCCGAAGTCACCATCCGGCTTAACGGCAACGAGATCGCCACCGAAGTCGCCGAGCCCGGCACCGACGTGCCTTTCAGCTTCACCGTGCCGCGCGGCGGCAACAACATCCTCGAATTCGCGGTCAACGGCGTTCCCGGCGAGGTCACCGAAACCAACAATCGCGCCGTCCATGTGCTCGACGGCATCCGCGAGAACCTGCGCGTTCTGCTTGTCTCGGGCGAGCCGCATGCGGGCGAGCGCGCCTGGCGCAATCTCCTGAAATCCGACGCCGCCGTCGACCTCGTGCATTTCACCATCTTGCGCCCGCCGGAAAAACAGGACGGAACTCCGATCAACGAGCTGTCGCTGATCGCCTTTCCGACACGCGAACTGTTCGTCGACAAGATCAGCGAGTTCGACCTGATCATCTTCGACCGCTACCAGCACCGCGGCGTCCTGCCGATCCTCTACTACGACAACATCGCGCAATATGTGCAGAATGGCGGCGCGCTCTTGATCGCCGCAGGCCCCGAACATGCCGGCAACGATTCCATCGCCGCCACGCCTCTTTCGGCGGTGCTTCCGGCAAACCCGACCGGGGTGATGAATGAAAAAGGCTTCTACCCGCGTCTCTCGGATGAGGGCAAGAAACACCCGGTCACCCGCGGCCTCGAAGGCGCCGCCAGCGAGCCGCCGCAATGGGGCCGTTGGTTCCGTACCGTCGACGTCGACAGGCCGCTCGGCCAGACCGTGATGGAAGCGGCCGACGGCAAGCCGCTCCTGGTGCTGAACCGCGTCGGCAAGGGACGAGTCGCCATGCTTCTGTCCGACCAGGGCTGGCTCTGGGCCCGGGGCTTCGAAGGCGGCGGTCCTCACGTCTCGCTCTATCGTCGCACCGCCCATTGGCTGATGCAGGAGCCGGCGCTGGAAGAAGAAGCGCTGACGGCCCGCGCCGCAGGCCGCACGCTCGAAATCACCCGCCAGACCATCGAGGGCGACCCCGGCCCCGCGACCCTCACCTACCCCTCCGGCAAGACCGAGGAGCTGACGCTGACGCAACGCGAGCCGGGCCTCTACAGCGCCGAGATCAAGACCACGGAAACCGGCCTGTTCGAAGTCGCCAACGACGAACTGACCACGCTCGTCCATGTCGGCAATGTCGACGCACCGGAATTCAAGGCGGCGATCTCGACCGAGGACAAGCTGCGCCCCTGGGCTGACCAGACCAAGGGTCTGGTGCGTCGGCTGGCAAGTGCCGATGGCGCCGTCGACCTGCCGTCGATCCTGCCGGTGCGCGGCGCCGTGCGCGTCGCCGACGACCAGCGGCTGTCGCTGCGCATGACCGACGAGACGGTGCTCAGAGGCATCAACTCGCTGTCCCTGTTCACCGGCCTCTTCGGCCTTGCCGCCCTGCTCCTGCTCATATCGGCAACCTGGTACCGCGAGGGTCGATGACCGATCCGAGCATCGCCATCAGCAACCTGCGCGATGTGCCCTATTTTGCGGACGATATCGCCGAACGCGTCTGGCGGGCCTGGTGGGAACCGCGCGGCTTTCCACTCGATCACATCGCCGGGCTGGTTGCCGGGAACCTCGGCGATCATCACATTCCCTTCGCCATTGTCGCCCATCGCGGCGCGACTTTCATCGGCACCGCCTCGGTGATCGATTCCGATCTGGAGGAACGGCCCGAGCTTGGCCCCTGGGTGGCAGCCGTCTGGGTGGAGCCGACATTTCGCGGTCTCGGCCTCGGCGCAAGCATCGTTCGTCATGCAGCCGAGGCGGCCTTGGCGACCGGCGTCGAAACCATTTATCTCTGCGCCTTGCCGCAGAAGCGCGCCTTCTACCAGCGCTGCGGTTGGCAGCTCGATGAAAAGGATGTGGGTGAAAGCCGGCTCGACGTTTTCAGCATGCGCCGTTCCTGATTTAGGCCACAATGACTGTCGACATCGCAGGGACATTCTTTGGAGCCCTGTAGATGCGTTTGATAGCCTCCTCCTTCCTTGCCCTCGCCCTTACCGGCGCTATCGTCACCGGGCCTGCTCACGCGGCCGATCTCATCGATTTCTGGGACAAGCCCCAGCACGGCGGCAACAGCTTCAACCGGCTGCCGCCGGACGAGGCCTATTTCAAGGCACTTTCCAGCTATGGCGCCACCTGGGTTCGCTTGTCCTACGACAAGTGGAAGCCGGCCAAGCGCGACTATCTGATCGGCGATGCCGACAAATACGAGGGCATTCCGGCGGCCGACCTGAAGACCCTGAAGGAAACGCTCGATCGCTCCGACAAGGCCGGATTGAAGGTCGTCATCACGCCATTGTCGCTGCCCGGCATGCGCTGGTCGCAGAACAACGGCAACAAGTTCGACGGTCGCATCTGGCAGGACAAGGCCTGGTGGGCTGAGGCCGCAAGCTTCTGGCGCGACCTCGCTCGCGAACTCAAGGATCATCCGGGTGTCGCCGCCTACAACATCATCAACGAACCGGCGCCCGAAAAGCAGAACGGCCTTGCAGAACACGCCGACGAAAAGGCGATGCAGGACTGGTATGCGAGCAAGAAGGGCAGCGCCTCCGACCTCGTCGCCTTTTACGAAACGGTGATCGCCGCAATCCGCGAGGTCGACCCCGCGACCCCGATCATGGCCGACGCCGGCTGGTATGCGGCAGCCGACGCCTTCAATTATTGGCCGTCGGGCCTCAGCGACCAGAAGGTGCTCTACAGCTTCCACATGTACGAGCCCTATGCCGCCACCAGCGCGCCCAACATGAAGCGCGAAAAGCCCTATGCCTATCCCGGCAAGGTGCCCTTCGGCGAAGGCGAGCAAAACTGGGACAAGACACGGGTTGCATCTTATCTCGACCAGCCGGTGCAATGGGCGAAAGACAAGGGTATTGCGCCCAACCGCGTCGTCGCCGGCGAATTCGGCTGCATGCGCCGGTGGACCGGCTGCAAGGCCTACCTGGAGGACGTGCTGACGACGCTCGACAAGGACAGCCTGCACTGGGCCTTCTACAGCTTCCGCGAAGACAGCTGGGACGGCATGGACTACGAGCTCGGATCGAAGAAGGTCCACTGGAAATACTGGGACGCGATCGATGCCGGCACGCCGGATCCGGTCAAGCGCTCAGCGACGCCGGAGTTCGAGCCGATCGCCAAGCGGCTGGCCAGGTAGGAGCGCCCATGTTCGAGGTCACCGACGCACCGCCTGCTGCAGCGCTCGACGCCATCGGCAATGGGCTGACAGCCTTCAACGCCGCCGATGTCGGCCCGTCGGAACGGCGGCCGCTGGCGGTTATCGTCGGTGGTCCCGAAGCGGAGGGAAAGCGCGGCGGCCTCAGCGGCTACACCGCCTGGGGCTGGCTGTTCGTGCAATGGCTATGGCTGCCGGAAGATTTGCGCGGACAGGGTCTTGCTGGCAAGCTCTTGGCCGCGGCCGAGGAAGAGGCGCGTCGACGCGGCTGCCACGGCGCCTGGATCGACACGTTCAATCCACAGGCCCGGCGCGCTTATGAACGCCAGGGCTACGAGGCCTTCGGCGAGCTACCCGATTTTCCGCCGGGCCGCAGCCGTGTCTTCCTGAAGAAACGGCTCGCCTAGGAACGGCAATCAGACGGCCAACGCCAGCTCGATATCGGCGACTTCGGCCGCCTCGTCGGTGGCCGTGTCGTCCCGCCAGCCGATGACACCGGAAAGACCTGCATGCACACCCTCTGCCATCGGCACCACCAGCACCCGTGCCGGATCGACCGGGCCCGGGAATTCGAGTGCGGCGTACCGGACCTTCTCGAAGCCAAGCGGCTGATAATAGGGCGGATCGCCGACGAGGATGACGGCGTGTGAACCCTTCCGCCGTGCGGCTTCGACGGCGATACGCACGAGTTCCCGGCCGATACCCATGTTCTTGTGCGACGGCCGCACAGCCAGTGGTCCGAGCAGATGGCCCTTGATCGAACCGGCCATCACAGGCGTCATCCGAACGGAAGCGATGGTCTCGCCATTGTCGGCGCAGATAAACGACAGCGACCGGTCATGAGCGCCCTGCTCGCGGATGCGGGCAGCCGCCCGGGCAAACCGGCCAGGGCCAAAGGCTTCTTCGTTGATGATTTCGATGGCTGCGTCATGGGACGCGTCTTCGGTCAGGTAGACGAGGTCGTGCTTTTTCATGGGATCAGGAACCAGGCATACGAACGGACATAGGGATGGCTTCGCCCGAAGGGCGTTGGCAGCATCAGCGTCGTCGCAGGTTTCCCGAGAAGGTCATGAGTACGGTTCGTTCCGGACACAGAGAAATTTTCTAAAATCGCCGATACCAGAAAATTGCCCGATGTCAAAGCCCAAAACGCACTGTTCAGAAATCGATACCTTCCGCAGGTCGATAAAGCCGCTATCTATGAACGACGAAATCACGAAGGAGATTGCCCATGGGCAGGCTTGTAGACGGCATCTGGCAGGACGTCTGGTATGATACGGCAGCGACGAAGGGCCACTTCAAGCGCAGCGAATCGCAGTTCCGCAACTGGATCACGTCAGACGGATCGGCAGGTCCATCGGGCGAAGGCGGCTTCAAGGCCGAGGCCGGGCGCTATCACCTCTACGTCTCGCTTGCCTGCCCCTGGGCGCACCGCACGCTGATCTTCCGCAAGCTGAAGAAGCTCGAAGACCTGATCTCGGTCTCGATCGTCGATCCGCTGATGCTGTCGAAGGGCTGGGAATTCAAGGGCGAGGACGGCGGCACTGTCGACCACCTCTTCGGCTCCGATGCGCTGTGGCAGGTCTACACCCGCGCCGACCCGGCCTATTCCGGCCGGGTAACCGTGCCGGTCCTCTGGGACAAGCAGAAAAACACCATTGTCTCGAACGAATCCGCGGAGATCATCCGCATGTTCAATTCCGCCTTCAACGATCTGACCGGCTCAAAGGAGGATTTTTATCCGCAGGAGCTGCGCACCGAAATCGACGAACTGAACGGCCGCATTTATAGCGCCGTCAACAACGGCGTCTACAAGGCGGGTTTTGCCACCAGCCAGGAAGCCTATGAGGACGGCGTCACGCCGCTGTTCGACATGCTCGATGAACTGGAGGAGCGGCTGGCGACCCGACGCTACCTGACCGGCGGCGCGATCACCGAGGCAGACTGGCGACTGTTCACGACGCTGGTGCGCTTCGACCCCGTCTATGTCGGCCACTTCAAGTGCAATATCCGCCGGATCGCCGACTACAAGAACCTGCAGGGCTACCTGCGCGACCTCTACCAGGTGGCGGGTGTGGCCGAGACGGTCGACATGCGCCACATCAAGGAGCACTACTACCGCAGCCACACGATGATCAATCCGACCGGGGTCGTGCCCGTCGGCCCGATCCTCGATCTGTATGCTCCGCATGGGCGAGGCGCCATCTAAACACCCGACAAGGCGCTGTCTTGCGCCAGGTCAGGGCCGCACAGCCAGATCTACCAGTAGCTGTCGAAAACGCTTGCGCCCGCCAGCTCTCCAAGCCGGCGGCGCGTCGCGGGCGTCGTATCGTCAGGCAGGGCATCAAGCGCAAAAAAGCCGCTCGCCGAAATCTCCAGATCCGGCGTCTTCGGCGCCGACTGGCGAACATGGTCGCAGCGGTAAAACACCACGTGATCGCGGCGGCTCGTGCGCCTGTTGTAGTAGACCTGCACCAGCGCCGGCGGGACCGTCGCCTCGAGATTACCTTCCTCGCGCAACTCGCGCAGCAGGCCTTCGAGCGCCGTCTCGTCGCGGTCGAGGCCGCCACCCGGCAGGTGCCAGCCGGGCAGATAGGAGTGCCGCACCAGGAAGACCCGGCTTTGATCGTCGAAGCAGGCGGCGCGCACGCCAATCGTCATGCCGCGCGACAAGGCGTAGTAGCCGTGAGCCAGGCGCATCAGGACGCGGTGATACCAGCGCCGCACCTCCCGGGGCTGCTGTTTTTCCAGGTGTTTATCCTTCCGAATAGGCCGTTGGCCGGGATTAATCCGGCGACATGATTCCCCTCAACCGGAATATGCGCTAGACGGGGACGATGTTCAAACTTGCCCATATCTCCGATGTCCACCTCGGCCCCCTGCCCGATCTCTCCTTGAGGGAACTCGCCTCCAAGCGCATCACCGGCTTCGTCAACTGGCACCGGAACCGTAGGCGACACCTGTTCACGGGCACGCTCGATTGCCTGATGGCCGACATCGAGAAGCGCGATCCGGACCATATGGCAATCACCGGCGACCTGGTGAACCTCGCTTCATCGCGGGAGATCACCGCGGTTACGGACTGGCTCGACGACGCTGGAGACCCGGCCAACATCTCGATCGTCCCGGGCAATCACGATGCCTATGTGCCGGGCGCCTATGAGAAGACGACGCGCGCCTGGTATCCCTTCATGCGCGCCGATGGCGCCCCGGCCGATTGGCATGAGAACCATCGCTGTTTCCCCTATATGCGGGTGCGCGGCCCGGTGGCGCTGATCGGTTGCTCGACGGCCGTGGCGACACCGCCCTTCGCCGCCAGCGGCTATTTCGGCCAGCGGCAGGCCCGCGCCACCGTCAAACTGCTGCGCCAGGCGGGCGATGCCGGCCTCTTCCGCGTGGTGATGATCCACCATCCGCCGATCCGCGGCGCCACCTCGCTGCACAAGCGCATGCTCGGCATCCGTCGTTTTGCAGCGACGATCTCGTCTGGCGGCGCCGAACTGGTGATCCACGGCCACACGCACTTGAACACCGTCTATTGGCTGAAGGGGCAGAACGGCCCGGTACCGGTTGTCGGCATCTCCTCGGCATCTCAGGGCCCGGGCGGCCACAAGCCGCCGGCAGCCTACAACCTGTTCACCATCGCCGGCGAGGCCGGCAACTGGCACCTCACCCGCGAGCGATACGCGCTCAACGCCGACGCGACGGGCGCCACGCTGGTTGAGACCACCCGTTTCTAGGGACGGGACGATCATAGGAAAGGCCGGCCCGAAATTTGCCGGAATCCCATCCCCGAGGGGAATAAATACGCCTGTTTGCGCGTCACACTCCCGTTCGGGTTCCCACAACCGGCAGAGCGATCTATTCTCTGTGCCGGAGATGGCGTGCTCGGCGCCATTGTATCAGTTGGGAGATAGGCATGATGTACCGCAAGACCATTCTATGCACCCTGTTTGCCGCCGGCGCGGCCATCTTCGCAGCGCAGACGGCCATGGCCGCCGGCGAGGATACCAGCGAGCCGCCGAAGAAAACCAAGACGAGCAGCGAATGCACCCAAGGCAAGATCTGGGATGCCAAGAAGAATGCCTGCGTCAACGCCAAGAAGAGCGATCTGAGCGACGACATCCTTTTTCAGGCCGCCCGCGAGCTCGCTTATGCCGGCCAGTATGAGAATTCCATCAAGGTTCTCGGCGCAGTCAGAGATCAGAAGAGCGCCCGGGTACTGAACTATCTCGGTTACGCCAATCGCAAGGCGGGCCGGATGGAACTCGGCATGCAATACTACAAGCGCGCGCTCCAGGCCGACGAAAACTATATCCTCGCCCGCTCTTACATGGGCCAGGCACTGATCGAGCAGGGTCAGATCGAGGACGCCCGCGTGCAACTGGTCGAGATCCGCGACCGAGGAGGCGAAGGCACCTGGGCCTATCGCTCGCTGTTGCAGTCGCTCGGCGGCATCCGGCACTATTGATGCATGCTCGCTGCCTTCCCGCAACCGGGAAGGCAGTTCCGCACCAAAGCTGAAAGCGCCTCCTCAGTTGCGCTTCTTCTCGGTCCATTCCGGCGGCAGGCCCAGCGCGCCGCCGACGATGCCCGTCACGCCCGAGCCGCGTCCGAAGACCGCACAATCGGGATCGGTCGATTTGCCGGTGACCGCATAGGACACGCTGTTTGAAACGGCCTTCATCGACGGCAATTCGAAATCCGACTTCATCGGGTCGTTCGATTTTGCCAGCAATGCGCTGAAATCTTCGGAGAAGTCGCCGGCCAGTTCGAAGGCGTCCGCCGCTGTCGATGCGCGCGAGCCGTTGGTCAGGATATTGGCGCCCCGTGCCCATGTCAGCCCGGCGATCTGCTTGCCCCTTGCATCGAAAGCCTCCGCCTCGACGGCGAGGCTGCCGAGACCGATCGGAATGCGCGGGACCGGCACCGGTGCCACCGCCGAGGTGACGGTCGACACGCCGGCGACGACGGCATTCGTCGCCTTGACCTTGCTCACCACGGAGCGCACCGCCATATCCGCGGGCTTGGAGACCGGCACGACATCAAAATGGGCGCTGAGCGCCTCGCAGAGCGACCGATCTATGCCCGTCGCCACCAGTTTCTTCTGGGGATCGCCGAGCGTGCCGACATCGGCATTGGAGGCAAAGGTCGTCGGGATCAGGTGCACGGTCTTCACCGTCTTGGTCGCGGCGGAATCGACCCGGTACTTCGTCTTGGTCACCATGCCGTCGCTGGCGACGAAATCCTTGTAGGACGACAGCGATCCGGTCTCGCTGAGCGACGCGCTCTGGCAGGCTGCAAGGCCTGCAAGAGAGACGCTCAAGCCCACGACGCGAAGGTACGGCGACGCCGACCGCAACCGTTCTCCCAGGACGCGCGCAGAGGATCGCCAGCCGCGACTGCCTGCACGATCAATTTCTTGTTTGTTCATTGACACTTCCCCCGACAACGACTTGCAGTTGTGCGGATGAGTGCCAGTCAGATTCGGGCTGAACTTTGACGCAACGTCGGTCGGACCTACCAGTTTACGGTAACGACCGCCTCGCGAAACGACATGAGGGCGAGCGAAGTTTTTGGGATAACGACGCAAGAAAGAGCAGATTTCGCTTTCTGATCCGGGACTTCCCTTGCAGACTAATACTCAAATGTTTCATATCATTCGCCGTGGATATTGCCTGGCGAATAAAGACACGATCCCGCACGTTTCATTTGGAAGAGCAATGCGCCCAGCGGCAGAAACGAAGGACTTCAGACGCGACTTGGTCAGCCTGCTGCCCAAATTGCGCCGTTTCGCAATGACATTGACGCGCAATGCCCATGATGCCGATGACCTTGTCCAGGAAGCTTGCGAAAGAGCGATTACGCGCAGTCACCTCTGGAACGGAGAAGGCCGACTCGAAAGCTGGATCTACGCCATGACGCGCAATCTCTGGGTCGACGAGATCCGCAAGCGAAAAGTCCGCACCGGCAGCGGCACGGTCGACGTGTCCGACCAGGACGAACTCAGCGTCGAGGCCTCCGCCGAAAAGGCCGTCTACGCCAACCAATTGCAGAAGATGATCCTCTCCATGCCCGAAGGCCTGGCAAGCACGTTCCTCCTGGTCAATGTCGAAGGCCACAGCTACCGCGAGACTGCCGATATCCTCGGCATCCCCATCGGCACGGTCATGAGCAGGCTATCGACAGCGCGCCTCAGGCTCGCGACCATGATTTCCGAAAACTCCGAAAGGAGGGCATGACCGTTGCAGCAGACGAAAGGTCACGCGCTCGAGATTCGGTTGTGCGCCTACATCGACGGCGAACTCGGCGACGCAGAGAAGACTGAGCTGGAGGCGCTCCTCGCCCGCGACGAGGACGCAAAGGCGCTGTTCGAAAAGCTGAAGGCCGGTAGCGCCTTCGGCAACACGGCTTTCGAGGATTTCCTGCATGACCCGGTGCCACTGGCGCTTGTGCGGCAAATCAAGCAGGGTTCCGGTATCAATCCCAAGGTGGAACGGGTAACGATCGCGGCGGCCAATGTCAGCCGCGTGCGCGTCTGGCCGCGCGTGATGGCCGCTTCCATGGCGCTGGTTCTGCTCGGCGGCACCGCCGGCTATATCGTCGGGACGACAACCGGCCTTAGCGAGCCGACGAAGCTTGCTTCAGCACGCAACTGGCTCGACGACATCGCCGACTATCACCGCATCTATTCACGCCAGAAGGAACGTCTCGTCGAGGTTCCTGCCTCCGAAGCACCTGTTATCGAGACCTGGCTTGCCTCCAGCGTCGGCGTGCCGTTCACCATCCCAAACCTTACCGGCAAGGGGCTGAACTTCGAGGGCGCACGTCTGCTGGTCGCAAGCGGCAGACCCGTCGCCCAGCTCGTCTATCGCAATGCCGATGGAGACGTATTTGCAATCTGTTTCCTCAAGGACAGCGACAGCCCGCAATCCGACAGGTTCTCCGAAAGCATCCGCGACGATCTCGGCATGGTTTCCTGGCAGCGCGGCGGCGCATCCTTCGTCGTCGTCGGTCCGTCCGCAAATCCCGGCCTGCACGATCTGGCCGAAGCGGTCTCGACGACGATCTGACCCCGCACCTTCACACCGCAGTGCCTCTACGTCGAGACGGATCCGTCCGCTGGCGTGCCATTCGTCAGACTGGATATCGTCGGTGTGAAATCCAGGTCGGCCGCCGGTGCGGCAGAAAGAAAAACTGCCCAACCCCCGGCAGCTATTTATTCACATAACCAAAGAGTTAAAGCCGCTCAGGCTGCCGAAAATACATCTGCCGCGCCCTGCAAATACTGGCTCCGAATTATGGTGTCGGCACGCCCGGAAAATTGGTAAATTTCAGCAAATAAAAACCAAAGGTTGACATTGCAATACTTTATCTCTATCTCTTGCAAATCGATATTTGCTTGCTGAGCTTTGGTTACCGCGCATTTAGCAACCGCGCCCTGAACGAACCTTCCTTTCAAAAATCGCTATCATCATCCGCAGCGCTTCCGCGCGGCGGTCATTCAATATGCTATGAAAGGGTTCATCATGACCACTGGCACAGTTAAATGGTTTAATTCCACCAAGGGCTTCGGCTTCATCCAGCCTGACAACGGCGGCCCGGACGCATTCGTCCACATTTCCGCCGTCGAGCGCGCTGGCATGCGCGAAATCGTCGAAGGCCAGAAGGTCGCCTACGACATGGAGCGCGACAACAAGTCGGGCAAGATGTCTGCCTGCAACCTTCAGGCAGCTTAAATCGGTATCGGCTCTCCCTTGACCACGGATGTACTGGCACTGTCGAGAGCATGATACCTATCAAGGTCAGGCACTATGCCTGGCCTTTTTTATTACTGCGTGTTGCCTGCATGATCCCGTGGATCGGAACCGGTCCGGAGATGAAACCATGTGGGAACCAAAGGGATAGCGCGGTTGTAGCGCGCCTTCATGTGGAGGTGCACCACCGCAGGCGAGCCCTTTTTAAGTCGGGAAACCCCATGACAGAGACACACAACAAATCGCGCCAGCGCGCCGAGATCGCCTTTGCCAAGGAGCAATCGCAGTTCTTTGCCCGTGACAGCGCGGTCGAAGAGCTCGACTCGATCGTCCAGGCTCGCGAGGAGAAGACCTTGCGCCTGCGGGAAGCCCGCCTGGCAAAAGAGTTGCAGGATCGCCTGGCGGCGGCCGCCGCCCCCGTTTCGAAACGTGTCAGAAAGGCCTGACTTTCAGTCAGGGTGACACCTCAACTGGAATAGAGACTTGAGAAACATCAGAAACAACGAACTCACCGACCGTCGCAGCGCCGCCAACGACGCGAAGGCAGCGCTTCTCCAGGCCTATCGCGCCGCGAAGGAAGCAGCCGAGCCGACCCAGCTCGCCCGCCAGGCCGAACGCCAGGCTGTCGCTGCCGCCCGCGAGGAACGGCGCATCGAACGCGAACGGGTAAAGACCGAGGAGCGCGATCGCGCGCAGGCGGAGGCCGCCGAGCGCGAGGCGGCAATCGCCGCTGCAGCAACGGCTGAGGCCGAAGCACGCGAAGCAGCCGACAAGAACCGCATTTCACGCGTCATCGAAGACGAAGCTGCGCGCAAGGCCGAACGCGACCGGCGCTACGCCAACCGCAAGGCCCGGCAGGGCTAAAGCGCTCGGAGTTCGGCCCGAAATCGACCCTGTCGGTCGGGCCGTCCATCGCATGCCAGCGAATGACATTCCAATTGAAAACGCCGCGCATCGATCACGACGCGCGGCGTTTTGTTGATCAGGCGTTTTTCATGTCCAGCACGCGGTTGGCGGCTGAAACGATCGCTTCCAGCGAAGCGGCGACGATATTGGTGTTGATACCGGCACCGAACAGTTTTCCGCCCGGGTGCTCCATCTCGACATAGGCGATGGCGGCGGCGTTCGAGCCGTGCTGCAGCGAATGTTCGGAATAGTCGGCGACCGAGAGGTCGATACCGAGGTAGATCGACAGCGCATTGATGAAACCATCGATCGGACCGGTGCCCTTGCCCTCGATGCGCTTCGTCTCGCCATTGTCGGTGATCTCGGCTGCAACCACGCGCACGCCCTTGTGCTCGCCGACCGGATAGGTGTGGTGATCGACGAATTTTATGCGCGCGCCGGGCTGGTCGACATAACGCTCGATAAAGCGTTCATGGATCCGCTTGGAGGGCAGCTCCTTGCCTTCCTCGTCGGTGATGCGCTGGATATCTTCACGGAACTCGACCTGCAGATTGCGCGGCAGGTTGATGCCGTAGTCTTCCTGCAGGATGTAGGCAATGCCGCCCTTGCCCGACTGCGAGTTGATGCGGATGATCGCCTCGTAGGAGCGACCGACGTCGCGCGGATCGATCGGCAGGTAAGGCACTTCCCACTGCGGCTTGTTGGCGGTCTTGATCGCCTTCATGCCCTTGTTGATCGCATCCTGGTGCGAGCCGGAAAACGCGGTATAGACCAGCTCGCCGACGTAAGGGTGGCGCTCAGGGATCACCATCTGGTTGGAATATTCGTAGACTTCCTTGATCCGCTCGATGTCGGAGCAATCCAGGTTGGGGTCCACGCCCTGGGTGAACATGTTCAAGGCCAGCGTCACGACGTCCACATTGCCCGTGCGCTCGCCATTGCCGAACAGCGTGCCTTCGACGCGGTCGGCGCCGGCCATCAGGCCAAGCTCCGTCGCCGCGATGCCCGTGCCGCGGTCATTGTGCGGATGCAGCGAAATGATCAGGCTCTCGCGATTGTCGAGGTTACGGCACATCCATTCGATCTGGTCGGCATAGATGTTCGGCGTCGCCATCTCAACCGTCGACGGCAGGTTGAGGATCAGCTTGTTGTCAGGCGTCGGCTTAACGATTTCGGTGACGGCGTTGCAGATCTCCAGCGCCACTTCCAGCTCGGTGCCGGTGAAGCTCTCCGGCGAATATTCGAAACGATAGCCGCCGCCGGCCTTGGCCGCCATGTCGGTGATCATCTTGGCCGCATCGGTCGCGATCTGCTTGATGCCCGCAACATCCTTGGCAAACACCACACGGCGCTGCAGCTCGCTGGTGGAGTTGTAGAAATGTACGATCGGCTTGTGAGCGCCCTGCAGTGCTTCGAAAGTCCGGGTGATCAGCTCCGGCCGGCACTGCACCAGCACCTGCAGCGAAACGTCTTGCGCCACATTCCCCTCTTCGATGCACCAGCGAGCAAAGTCGAAGTCCGTCTGCGAGGCCGAAGGAAAGCCGATCTCGATTTCCTTGAAGCCCATGTCGAGCAACAGCTGGAACATGCGCGCCTTGCGGTCATGGCCCATCGGGTCGACGAGCGACTGGTTGCCGTCACGCAGGTCGACCGAGCACCAGATCGGCGCCTTGGTAATCGTCTTCGACGGCCAGGTGCGATCAGTCAGCGCGACCTGCGGATAAGGCTGATACTTGACCGCCGCTTCCGGCATGCCGTTCTTGATGGAATGGGATTTCTGGATCATTGCAGCTTCTCTTCATCACTGAGCGCTCTGGCCGCTTTGCCATAACCGATCGGGGATCGGATTGCGATGGCAAATGCCGCGGCGGGCGCGCCTTTGTCCTAAAACTCTATGGGATTCGAGGAGCATCTGCCGGCATGGCTTTTCGGCCGCCGGGCGCTCCTCAGCGAACCCGGCAACCGCGAGTAAGGCCGAGAAGAAGAAGCGAGGCGAAGGCGCGCAGCGGCGCACGATTGTCATCGTGTGCGGCAGAGATCGTAGCGATCCGATATGCCCTGGCCTTGGTCATGCCAAAGCCTATACACGGCTTGCCGAAACGGAGCAAGGCGTGGATTCAGGAAACATGGAGCAGCTCCACGGGCGCTTCAATCCGCCGCCCCGCAAAACAAAAAGGGCACCGGCGCGACAACCGATGCCCTTTTCCAATTCAGCCCGCCGCTTCCGGCGAGTATCGGTCTCAGATATCCGAAACCGAGGTGATGATGCGCGAAACGAGGCCGTAGCTCTTGGCCTCTTCAGCCGACAGCCAGTAGTCGCGTTCGGTGTCCTTGGCGATCTTTTCGACCGTCTGGCCGGTCGCTTCGGAGAAGATCTTGTTCAGGCGCTCGTTCATCTTGATGATTTCGCGCGCCTGGATTTCGATGTCGGACGCCATGCCGCGGGTGCCACCAGACGGTTGGTGAAGCAGGAAGCGGGTGTTCGGCAGGCAAAGGCGACGCTCCTTGGGAACGCCGACATAGATCAGCGCGCCGGCGGAAGCGACCCAGCCGGTGCCGATCGTCCAGACCTTCGGCTTCACGAACTTGATCATGTCGTGAATGCTGTCGCCGGATTCGACGTGGCCGCCCGGCGAGCTGACGAAGAGACGGATATCGTCATCGCTGGCCGAGGCAAGTGCCACGAGCTGCGAGCACACCTTCTGCGCCAGTTCCTGGGTGATCGTGCCGTAGATGAAAATCGAGCGCGACTTGAAAAGGTTCGCCTCCGTTTCCTTGCCCAAGGGCAGTTCGGTGTTCTTGTCTTCCTCGTCGCTCATCGATGATTCTCCGGCGTCCAATAAATTTCTTTGTCAAAGTCAGATAATGCGACTCGACCGCGAAGACAATGCAACAAACCGAAGGGGCGACAAAGCGGCATTCCGGAATGTGCCTATGGTAAACACGGCCACCGCCAAATGCCGTATGGACAGCCGAACAAGCGGTAATAAGATCAGCGCGTCAACGAACAGCAAGAACGGGGCTTACCTCCCAGGCCCTGTCGATCCATGGGGACAAGCATGAACAAACGCATCCTGATTGCGGCGGCGGCGCTGATGGCATCCGCAGCACCCGCCTTCGCACACCTCAACCCGCAAGAGCACGGCTCGTTTGCCGCCGGTTTCTCGCATCCGCTCTTCGGCCTCGACCATATCCTGGTCATGGTCGCCGTCGGGCTCTGGGCCGCCCAGATCGGCGGCCGCGCGCTGTGGGTGGTGCCGACAGCCTTCGTCGCCATGATGGCGGTCGGTTTCGCGCTGGCAACCGCCGGCATCGACCTTCCGTTCGTCGAGCCCGCGATTCTCGCCTCTGTCGTCGCACTGGGCCTGCTGGTGGCCATGGCCGTGCGCCTCGATGCGGCCGGTTCAGCTACCGTCGTCGGCCTCTTTGCGCTCTTCCACGGCCATGCCCATGGCGGCGAACTCGGCAGCGCCGGCGCCCTTTCCTTCGCCATCGGCTTCATGATCGCAACTGCCGCCCTGCACGCAGCCGGCATAGGCCTTGGCGTGATGCTTGGCCGCCTCTCGGGCGGCGGCACGCTGGCGCGCGTGCTCGGCGGGATTACGGCGCTGGCCGGAACGGCCCTGATCTTCGGCTGACGATCGCGACGAGAGGCAAAATGAAAATGGCGGGCCAGGCCCGCCATTTCTTATCCCCGTCCGCGATAGGTCGGCACGCCCTGATCGGGCAGCCACAGCCCTTCGGGCGGCTTGCCGGTCTGCCAGAACACGTCGATCGGGATGCCGCCGCGCGGATACCAATAGGCGCCAATGCGCAGCCAGCGCGGCGACAACAGCGTCACCAGCCGGTTGGCGATGTCGATGGTGCAATCCTCGTGAAAGGCGCCGTGGTTGCGGAAGGAATGCAGGAAAAGCTTCAGCGACTTCGATTCCACCAGCCACTCATCCGGGACGTAATCGATGACGATATGGGCAAAATCCGGCTGTCCGGTCATCGGGCAGAGCGAAGTGAATTCCGGCGCGGTGAACCGCACCAGGAAATCCGCGCCACGATTGCCGCTCGGCACCCGCTCAAGCACCGCTTGATCGGGGCTTTGCGGCAGATCGACCTTCGCGCCCAGTTGCGACAGGCCGGATACGTCAGTCTGGCTCATTTCCGTACTCCACTTACCTTTACGCGCACACCGTGCGCCGTTTCGCCTTCCGGCTCCACATGAATGGCGATCTTGGCGCCGGGATGAACGGCCCGGATCGCGTCCTCAATGCGGTCGCAGATATCATGCGCCTCTCCGACCGCCATCTTTTCCGGCACGACCATATGGAAATCCACAAAGATCACCGCGCCAGCCTGGCGAGTCTTCAAGTCGTGCACGCCAAGCGAACCCTTGGCATTGGCGGCAATCGCCTGCTTGATCGCCTCCTCTTCCTCATCCGGCACGGCTCTGTCCATCAGCCCGTCGATCGAGCGTGAGATGACAATCCAGCCCTGGAACAGAATGTTGCAGGCAACGATGACGGCAAGCAGCGGATCGAGGATCGCGTAGCCGGTGGCAATGGCAAGAACAAGGCCGATCAACACGCCGATCGAGGTGACGACGTCCGACAGGATATGATGCCCGTCGGCGCTGAGCGCAGGCGAGCGATATTGCCGGCCGGCGCGGATCAGCACATAGGCCCAGATAGCATTGATGACGCCGGCGACAAAGTTGATCGCGAGCCCGAGGACGGGCGCATCGAGAAGGACCGGCGCCATCATAGCGGGAACCGCTTCCCAGACGATCAGCAGCGCGGCAACGACGATCAGCACGCCCTCGATAACGGCGGAGATATACTCCGCCTTGTGATGGCCGAAAGGGTGCCCGGCATCCGCCGGCTTGGCAGCATATCCGATCATGGCATAGGCGATGACGGCCGCAATCACATTGACGGTCGATTCAAGGCCGTCGGACAGAAGCGCGACGGAGCCGGTCACCCACCACGCCAACATCTTCAGGCCCATGACGCCCAAAGCAAGCGGAATGCCCCAGAAGGCAAGCCTGAGGACGGTTCTGTTATCGGATACGGACATCTTCATCATTCCTCATGCAGATGCAAACGAGTTGCAAACGCAAGCCCATTGAAACGCAAAACCGCCCGCGCGAATTTCGCGCAGGCGGTTGATGGCAGACATATGTGCCATCGATGGCGGCTTGTCAAAGGTTTGATCGGACAGTGCGCATCTTCTACGGGTCCATGGCTGTGCTCGGCACCAGATCAGGGTCCTCGGCGGCACTTTCCACAACGTCCGTGCCCTTGCCAAGGTACAGAAAGACGATCACGGCCGTTGCCGCGGTAATGGCCGTCAACAGCCAGAGCAACGCGCCGAACGCATCGCCATAGGCCTGAAACAGGACAACGCGCTCGATCGACGGCACGACGCTGGCGGCCGCAGCCACGTTGCCGGTGACGAGCCTTTGGGCGATACCGGCGGCGTTGGCGCCCGCCGCCGAAGCCAGGTTCATCTGCGTAAAGGCCGACAGAAGCGCCGTCACCACCGCAAGCGCGACCCCTTCACCGGCAACGCGGGTGGTGCTGAAGATGCCTGTCGCCATGCCAGCGCGCTCCTTCGGCACGACGCTGACGGCAAGACCGTCCATCAGGCCCCAGGGCAGGCTGATGCCGATACCGATGGTGATCAAGGGCGCGACCAACAGCGCCGGCTGGGTCCCCACCGGAAACTGGCCGAGCCAGGCAAGGCCGGCCGCCGACACCAGCAGGCCGGTCCCGCAGATGGCTGCCGGCGCGAACCAGCGCGTCAACAGACCCGCGGCGATCGGCAGGACGAGAAGCGGCGCCGACAACGCAATCATCATCCGCCCCCCGTCGATTTCGCTTGCGCCTTCGATACCGATAAACCGCACAGGCAGGAGAATAAGCAGCACGACGAAACCATAGGCAGGCGCTGCGGCCAGCAACTGTACGCCAACAAAGCGAGGGTATCTGAACAGCGAAAGATCCAGCATCGGCTGTGCCACGGAGCGCTCGATCCGGTAGAAGATGAAGAAGAAGACGGCAGCGGCGGCCAACACTGCCAGGACAAGCGGATCGCTCCAACCGGCCTCAGGCATCTGCAGGATGCCGAAGGTCAGGAACGCCAGCGCGAGTGTGAATGTTGCCGCCCCCTTCCAATCGAGCCCCCCGGCATTCGGATCGCGTGTTTCCCTCAAAAAGATGCCACCGAGCACAAGGGCAAAGACCGCAAGTGCAACAACGAGCAGAAAGATCGCCGGCCAGCCGAATGCCTCGACCACGAGGCCGGACGCGATCGGGCCGAAGGCGAGGCCCACGCCGAAACTCGCACCGACGATACTGAACGCCCGCAGCCGCTCGCCCTCTTCAAATTCCTGCGCCAGCGATGCCATTCCGCCGGAAAAGGCGGCTGCGGCGCCGACACCCTGCAGGGCTCTCAGACCATCGAACCAGACGATGTCGCCGGCAAAGGCGAGGCCGAGCGAGAATAGCCCGAAGGCTGCAAGCCCGCCAAGGAACATGCGCTTGCGGCCATAGGCATCGGCAAGCGCGCCTGCGGCCATTAAAGTGCTGCCGAAGGTCAGCATGAAGGCGTTGGTGACCCAATTCAGCGCCAGCGGGCTTCCACCCAGCGTCCGGCTGATTGCGGGCAGCGCGACGGCCGGTCCGGTGAAGGTCAGCGGCATCGCGGCTGCGGCACAGCAGACCGCCACAAGAACGCACAACCGTTCGGCGTTACCCCTACTCCTGGTGTTTTCTCTCATATCTGTCAGTCCGCTGTGTTCGAGCAAAGGAAAGACCTGCCTGCGCACGCAAGGTGGGCCGGCCAAATGGTCTACGTCAGTGACTATCGATTGACTTGATCAGGATAGATTGGACACAATGAGCGGAAAATGCCGCCGATGTTCCGGGCATGGCGGAACAGAACGCTCGAATAGGAGAGACGATGGATCGCTTGAGCGGACTGACGGCCTTTGTGCGAACCGCCGACCTCGGCAGTTTTGTCGCTGCCGGTCGCGTGCTCGGCCTCTCTGCTTCGGCCATCGGCAAGGCGGTGACGGGACTTGAGAAGCAGCTCGGTGTCCGCCTCTTTCAACGCTCGACCAGAAGCCTCCGGCTGACGGACGAAGGCCGGTTGTTTCACGAGCGCTGCCGCCGGGTGCTTGACGATCTAGACGATGCCGAGGCATCGCTCGCCCAGGCTGTTGCCGCCCCGCGCGGGCGCCTGCGCGTCAGCGTTCCGATCGTCAGCTATCACCTGCTGTTGCCAGTGCTTCCTGAATTCGTCGAGCGTTACCCCGAGGTCGAACTCGACCTCGACTTCAACGATCGAATCGTCGACTTGATCGATGAGGAGGTCGATGTCGCCATTCGCAGCGGCGACCTGCCCGACTCCCGGCTGATGTCGCGAGCGCTCAGGCCGTTTCGGCTGCTGCTGTGTGCCGCACCGTCCTACCTCGCCGACCGCGGCATCCCTGAATGCCCGCGGGATCTCGACGGCCACCGGGCAATCCGGTTCCGGTTTCCCAACAGCCGCAAGCTACAGGACTGGCCGATCGTTATACAGGGTCCCGTCACCTTGCCGCCGATGCAGACGGTTCTGACCTGCAACAATATGGAGGCCCTGCGTGGCGCGGTGATCAGCGGCCTCGGTATCGGCTGCATGCCCGACTTTCTGGCGCGCGGACCGCTTGGCGATGGCACGCTCAAGACCGTGCTCGATGCCCATCTCGATGCGCCCGGCCAGTTCCATCTTCTCTGGCCATCGAACCGGCATCTGTCGCCGAAGGTCCGCGTCTTCGTCGATTTCCTCAGTGAGCGGCTGTTTGCCGACCGCTGTCAAATTCCTGATGCGCCAAGCGTCCTGTGAAGACGCTGGCAAAATAGCAAACGAAAAACGCCGCCCCCTGGTCAAGGAGGCGGCGCCGACTGTCTGCAATGGATCTTTAAGCAGCCTTGACCTTCGCCCGCTTGGCCAGGTGCGCCACCACGTTTTCGATCATGCGCATGCCGGCATCGCCGCCGAGCGTCATGATCGATTCCGGGTGGAACTGAACGGCCGCAACCGGCTCCTTGGTATGCTCGATGCCCATGATCGTGCCATCTTCGCTTTCGGCGGTGATCATGAAATCGCGCGGCAGGCTCGACGGATCGGCAAAGATCGAGTGGTAGCGACCGACGGTCACTTCCTTGCCGAGGCCGGAAAAGACGATGCCGGGCTCCAGCACGCGGATGCGCGAAGGCTTGCCGTGCATCGGGATCGCCAGCTGACGCAGGTCGCCGCCATAGGCCTCGGCCAGTGCCTGTAGGCCGAGGCAGACGCCGAAGATCGGCAGGTCGCGGGCGCGCGCCTTCTTGATCGTCGCCTTGCAATCGAAATCTTTCGGATTGCCCGGACCTGGCGAAAGCACGACGAGATCCGGTTTCACCCGGTCGAAGATTTCCTCGGCCACCGGCGTGCGCACCGTCGTCACCGTCGCGCCCGTCTGGCGGAAGTAATTCGCCAGCGTGTGCACGAAGCTGTCTTCGTGATCGACGAGCAGGATGTTGACGCCAGCACCGACGGCCGCGACGTCGCGGCCGGCCTTGCCGGCATTGGCGGATTTCGCGTCACGAATGGCTGCAATCATGGCAGAGGCCTTCAGTTCGGTTTCGGCTTCTTCTTCTTCCGGATTTGAATCGTAAAGCAGCGTCGCGCCCGCCCTCACCTCGGCAATGCCATCCTTGATGCGGATAGTGCGCAGCGTCAGACCGGTGTTCATGTCGCCGTTGAAGCCGACCATGCCGATGGCGCCACCATACCATGCGCGCGGGCTCTTCTCGTGGCTCTCGATGAAGCGCATCGCCCAGAGTTTCGGCGCGCCGGTCACCGTTACGGCCCAGGCGTGGCTCAAGAAGCCGTCGAAGGCGTCCATGTCGTCGCGCAGGCGACCCTCGATGTGGTCGACCGTGTGGATCAGGCGCGAATACATCTCGATCTGGCGGCGACCGATGACCTTGACCGACCCGGGCACGCACACACGGCTCTTGTCGTTGCGGTCGACGTCCGAGCACATGGTCAGCTCGGATTCGTCCTTCTTGGAGTTCAGGAGCTTCAGGATCTGCTCGCTGTCGGCGATCGGGTCGTCGCCACGCTTGATCGTGCCCGAGATCGGGCAGGTCTCGATGCGGCGACCGGAGACGCGCACGAACATTTCCGGCGAGGCTCCGACCAGATATTCCTGGTTTCCCAGATTGATGAAGAAGGAATAGGGCGACGGGTTGATCGCCTTCAACCGGTTGGAGATTTCCGACGGCTTGCTGTCGCAGCGCTCGAAGAATTTCTGGCCGGGCACAACCTCGAAGAGGTCGCCGCGGCGGAAGCTCTCCTTGGCCTTGACGACGAGTTCGGCATATTCGCCGGGGCGATGGTCGCCGTGCGGCGGAATGCTGTCGACAGTCTGGAAGGGTTCGCTTGCGATCTCTTCCGTCTTGCCTTTGGTCGAAGCGCCGTCCTTGGCAAAATCGTAACGGTCGATCCAGGCCTTGGCGGCGTAGTGGTCGACGACCAGGATTTCGTCGGGCAGGAACAGCACCATGTCGCGCTGGTCGTCCGGGCGCTTCAGCTTCAGCTCGATCGCATCGAACTGGAAGGCAAGGTCATAACCGAAGGCGCCGTAGAGCCCGAGATTTGCATCCTCTGCCGAATGAAAGAGATTGGTGACGGCCCGCAGCACGGTAAAGACCGTCGGCATCTTCGAGCGTTCTTCCTCGGTGAAGACGCGGTCGGGTGCGTTGATCGTCAGGTCGAGACGAGTTGTCGTCGACGAGACGAGCGTGATGTCGGCAACCGTCTTCAGATGGTCTGCGATGATCGACAGCAGCACTTCGCCGCGACCGTTATAGGCTTCGATCCAGAGCGAGCGGCCGAAGGAGGAAATGCCGAGCGGCGGGTCGACGACGGCGGTATCCCAGCGGGTGTAGCGGCCGGGATATTCGTAGTTGGACGAAAACACCGCGCCGCGGCGCTCATCCAGCCTGTCGACATAGCTGGATATCGCATCCGCATAGGAGGCCTCGCGCCGCCTGCGGGTAACGACGATGCCGCCCCTGGTGGTATAGCTTTCCGCGCCGTCTTCGAGAATTGCCGTTGCCATTCGTCTCGCTCCGTAAATGCCCGGTTTTCCCATGCGGCCAGAATACAAAAAAGCCGCCTCGAAATCTCCGGGCGGCTTGGTGTCTCAATCACGCATGACTGGTCAAGGCCGCCTTAGCGAGCCCACCACCAGATCGAAATGTTGCGTGCATTTGTCATGGGCGAAAGTGTTAGCGCGGGTTGCGCCCTTGCGCAAGCGGGAAAAAGCGGCACCGCAAAGGCGAAAGAAAAGGCGGCCACAAGGACCGCCCTTTCGACTGGAGCGTGTCCGCGATCGATCAGAACTTGGCCTTCGCGGTGACCAGGAAGGTGCGGCCGCGACCGGTGTCGATCGTGCTGCCGGCAATGGTGCTTGACGACGGGGTATAGGCCTTGTCGAACAGGTTCGTCACCGTTCCCGTCACCTCGAAGCCATTCTCGAACTTGTAGTTGGCGAAGATATCGACCAGGCCGTAACCCGGAACGGTCGGCGGTGTGCGGTTGATCGCACCAACGTCAGCGCTGGATACGGCGTAGAAACGCGTGCCGACCGTCAGGCGCTGATCTTCGAGGAAACGCGCGCCGAGCGTGGCGCTGACAATGTTGTCCGGCAGATAGCTCTGCACGCCAAACCCGTTGACCTGCGATGGCAGCTTGCTGTCGGTATAGGTATAGGCGAGGTCGCCGAACACGAAGCCTGCATCATAGGCCGCCTGCAATTCGAAACCCTGAACCGTCGAGGTGCCAGGGTTGTTGGCGAAGAAGATCTGTCGGCCACCGTTGAGCAGGACTGCAGTGATGTAGTTGTCGATCCTGTTGTGGAAGTAATTGGCCTTCACGCGCAGGCTGTCGCTGGAATCGAGCAGGCCGTCGAAGGAGAAGTTGGCGCCGACTTCCCAGCCCTTGGAGGTTTCAGGCTCCAGGAACGGGTTGGGGAAGAAGGACTGACCGCTCGGACCCGGATGTGTACCACCGGCAAAGGTTTCGTTGACGGTCGGCGAGCGCGAGGTCTCGGCGTAGGTCACGTAGGGCTGGAACCAGTCGGTCGGGTTGAGTGCCAGCGTGACGCTCGGGTTGAGGCGGCCGTCGGACTTGTCGACCGAATAAGGGCCTGCCGGAAGTCCAATCGGGTTGCCAGCAACGACAGCGCCCGAGCCGTCGAGGCTGTAGTGGTCCCACCGCAGGCCGGCCGTCAGGTCGACGATGCCATAGGTGAAGGTCGTGTTGCTGAAGACGCCCGTCGTGGCATTGGTGCCACTGCCGTTGACGCCAGCGCCCGGCCGCGCCGTGCTGTTGATGACGTCGTAGTCGTCACGGAAATACTCGACGCCGTAGTTGGCCTTGACCGCCACTTCGCCGAGATCGAACAGCGAGGTGTTGGAGATGTCGAAGCCCTTGCCGGTATCGGTGATGCGGCGACCGGCGGCCGTACCGGCACCGTTCACATCGGTGTCGTACTTCATCTTCAGCCGGTTCCAATAGGCATTGGCGCGGAAATCGATGAGCTCGTTGTCGGGCGTATAGGAATAGCTCGCCGCCAGCGTCTGGTTCTTCACGTTCTGGAAGTAGGAGTTGGCGAAGAAGTCGTTGTCATAGGTGATGCCGCTGAACTTGAAGGTATGATCCTTGTCCGGGGTCACTTCGAACTTCAGCATGCCCGACAGCAGGTCTTCCTCGGTGTAGGGAACCTGAACGCCGTTGCCATTGTCGTAGTTGCCCGGATCGGCCTTGCTGATACCGCCCAATACCGAGAAGATGTCGTTGAAGCGATAGGCGCCGATCAGCGATTCCGACCAGCCGGCACCGTTGGTGCCGTAGGTGGCGGAGGCAATGCCGCCGTAATTCTTGCCGTCCTGGATCAGGTCTTCGATGTCATAGGTCCGGAAGTTGACCGAACCGGCGAGCGCGCCACCGCCGACACCGTTGACCGCGCCCCGCGTTACATCGATCTCGGACAGGAATGCCGGATCGAAATAGGCAAAGCCCTGCGCTTCGTGACCGGTGAAGCGGAAGTTCTGTCGTACGCCGTCGATCATCATGTTGACGCGGCCGGAGCCTTCGAAACCGCGAATGTTGACGGCGACGCCCGGGTTCTGCGGGTTGTTTGCCGTGGACGTGCCGGGAACGCCGCGCAGCAGGTCGTCGGTTTCAAGTCCGGATTGAAGATCGATCTGGTCGGTCGTCACCACGCTGACCGGGCCGGCCTTCGCATAGGGATCGCCGGTGCGCGCGCCCTTGACGACGATTGGCGACAGGAAGGTTTCGCCCTTCTTGGCAGCCTCGGTCTTCTGTTCGTTTGCCTTCTGCTCGGTCGTCGCGGTCTGCGCGAAGGCACCGGTGGCAGCGGAAAGAGCAAGTGTAGTCGTGCAAGCCAGAAGTGCCAGGCGACGGTGCCGGTTGAGCATGGACCAATCCTTTGAAATCATGGGCCGGGCTTGCTGGTTGAGCGGCGAACTCAAGGGGCTGGCTGGGCGTGGGGTCGAAAACGTTGCGACATTGCGTCGCCTCATTTATGCCGCATAAAAAACATGACTATTGTTGTCAACATAGAAACGCTTCCCCCACAATTTATGGGATCGTCCCAATTCGGGGCGTTGCCGAACTGCAACGCTCTTTGCGCAAGGCCGATGAAACCAGATGACCTCCCATGCGTTCCCTTCCTCGGGGCCTGCCCTCACGGACATGTGAAAGGAAACGCATGCGTTGCCATATCTCCCTGATTTTCCTGTCGACATTGATCCTCACGGGCGCGAGCCTCCCGAAAACCGGCCCCCTTCCCTCCGACAAACCGCCGACCGAAACGCAAGCCGAAGCACCGATACCCGCGCCTGAAAAGAAGCCGGAGACGCCGGCGAAAACGGACGAGGAGAAAAAGCGCGAACCATCGGCGGACGGCGGGCAGGGCAACGAAGCGCCGACGCCTGATCCGAAGCCGGCTGACGGCAAGGACACCGGAAAACCCGACGACAAGGCAAGCGACGGCAAGAAGAGCGACGCCGCCGGTGACGAAAAGGACAAGCCGGCCGACGAAAAAGCGGAGGAGCCCCCGATCACCTACCCGCCGGTCGAGAACGAGAACCCTGTCGAATACGCCAAATGTGTTTCGGACCTGAAAGCCCTGGGCGCCGTCTTCACCGAAGCCAAGCGGATTGACGATGGCAAGGGCTGCGGTATCGACAAGCCGCTCGATGTCACCAGCGTGCTGCCCGACGTCAAGCTGGCGCCAAAAGGGCTGATACGCTGCGAGGCAGCGCTCGCCCTGGCGCGCTGGACGAAGGAAGCGGTGCAGCCGGCGGCCGACGTGGCCTTTGCAAAGGGCACAACGGTCAAGACGCTGAACCAGGCGTCCACCTATATCTGCCGCCTGCGCAACAATGCGACGACCGGCAAGATTTCGGAGCATGCGCACGGCAACGCCGTCGACATCGCCTCGTTTACCTTGAGCGACGGCAAGACCATCGAGATCCAGCCGCGCGACGAGGACGGCACCATGACCGGCGCCTTCCAGCGGGCGATCACTGCTTCCGCCTGCCTCTATTTCAAGACGGTGCTCGATCCCGGCAGCGATGCGGCGCATGAGACGCACCTGCATCTCGATGTGATCGAACGCCGGAACGAATACCGCTACTGCCGCTAGCTCTCGCTGTGTCCGAGGGCGACGAACTCGCCTTCGAAACGCCCGGCAAGCTCGCCGCCATCCAGCAACTCCGCGGCAACGACGATGCGGGCTTTGCCCCGACGGTGAAACATGCGCAGGAAACCCGGCCATTGCCCGATGTCCGCAAGGGTTGACCGCGCGGAAAATGCACCGGCAACAGGCTTCAGATACTCCATCCGGTTGCTCTGGATCACGAGGCGGGCCGGAACGCCGGCACCGCTCAGGCGCACGTGCAGCAGGGACCAGGCCGAAAGGATCGACAGCGCCGAGGCGCTGCCGCCAAACACCGTCTCGCGATGGTTGATGTTGGGCGCCAGCGGCGCAGACAGCCGCACGTGCTCTTCCGTCATCTCCTCGACATGAACCTGCATCGCAGCCGACAGGGGAATATGCGCGTGAAGATAGGCTTCAAGGTCCAGCGGGGTCATGGGCGGCTCTTTTCCGTTTCGGCTCAAGACGTTGCAATCGCAAGTGGTCACGAGATGAGCACAAGGGCCTCGACACCCACAATAGCCCCGTGCACTTCGCCACCATTCACTTCGCATTCCGCGGGGGCATGGGGCAATAAAGGCGGTGCAGCCGCCTTGTAGGATCTGCTTGTGTTTCCCAGATAGCAGTCCAGGCAAATCGAAGTCCCCCAACGCCCGAGGAACCACCCATGGCACTCACGATGTACCGACTCTCCGTCCCCACCTTCGTCCATGGCTTCGGTGTCCTTGGCAAATTGCTCGACAAGGCCGAGGCCCATGCCAACGAAACGGGTCTTTCGCTCGACGACCTCGTCAACGCCCGGCTCACCGCCGACATGCTGCCGCTCTCCGGCCAGGTCCAGCGCGCCAGCGACACGTCGAAGGGCACCATCGCCCGGCTGACCGATCTGCAAGTACCGAGCTTCCCTGACGAGGAGAAGACGTTTTCGGATCTGCGCGAGCGCATCGCAAAGACCGTTGCCTTCCTTGAAACGGTCCGGCTTGCCGATCTCGACGGCAGCGAGACCCGCGAGGTCACCTTGAACTTCACCAAGCTGAAGATGACACTGAGTGGAGAGGATTACCTCCTGAAGTTCGTTCTGCCGAACTTCTATTTTCACCTGACCACGGCCTACGACATCCTGCGCCACAAGGGCGTACCGGTCGGCAAGGCGGACTTCATCAGCCTCAGCTGATGCCGCGCAGTGGAGCTTTCAGACCAGCCGGCAACGCCTCGAATTGATTCGATTTTGAGGCGTTGCGGCGGGTCGGGAGTGGCTAGAACAGCCCCTCGATATAACCCTGCTGGTTGAGGTAGATCTTCTCGGAGGATGGCACCTTCGGCAGACCCGGCATGGTCATGATCTCGCCGGTGATGACGACGACGAAGCCCGCACCTGCGGCAAGCCTGACTTCGCGGACCGGAACGGTATGACCGGTCGGCGCGCCCCGCAGGTTGGGATCGGTCGAAAACGAATACTGCGTCTTGGCCATGCAGATCGGCAGGTGGCCGTAGCCCTGGTCCTCCCAGGTCCGCAGTTGCTCGCGCACCGACTTGTCGGCGATCACTTCGCTGGCGTGGTAGATGTCCTTGGCGATGGTCTCGATCTTGTGGAAGAGCGGCATCTCGTCGGGATAGAGCGGCGAGAATTGCGAATGCCCGCCCTCGGCGAGATCTGCCACCTTTCGCGCCAGTTCCTCGATGCCGGCAGAGCCCTCGGCCCAGTGGCGGCAGAGCACCGCCTCGGCACCGAGCGTGGCAACATAGTCCTTGATTGCCTGCACCTCGGCCTCGGTGTCGGAGGTGAAGTGATTGATGGCGACGATCGCCGGCACCCCAAATTTTTTCACGTTCTGGACGTGGCGGCCAAGATTGGCGCAGCCCTTGCGCAACGCCTCCAGGTTCTCCTTGCCGAGGTCGTCCTTCTTCACACCGCCATTCATCTTGATGGCGCGCACGGTGGCGACGATGACGGCGGCGTCGGGCTTCAGCCCCGCCTTGCGGCACTTGATGTCGAAGAACTTTTCGGCGCCGAGATCGGCGCCAAAGCCGGCTTCGGTCACGACGTAATCCGCAAGCTTGAGCGCCGTCGTCGTCGCGATCACCGAGTTGCAGCCATGGGCGATGTTGGCGAACGGGCCGCCATGGACGAAGGCGGGGTTGTTCTCCAGTGTCTGCACCAGGTTCGGCTGCATCGCATCCTTCAAAAGCACCGTCATTGCGCCATCCGCCTTGATGTCGCGGGCAAAGACCGGGCTCTTGTCGCGCCGGTAGCCGATGATGATATTCCCGAGGCGCTTTTCCAGGTCCTTCAGATCGGTCGAAAGGCAGAGGATTGCCATGACCTCGGAGGCGACGGTGATGTCGAAGCCGGTTTCGCGCGGATAGCCATTGGCGACGCCGCCAAGCGAGCCGACGATGTTGCGCAGCGCCCGGTCGTTCATGTCCATCACCCGACGCCAGGAAATGCGCCGGATGTCTATATTCTGCTCGTTGCCCCAATAGATATGGTTGTCGAGCAGCGCCGCAAGCAGGTTGTGGGCGGAGGTGATGGCATGGAAGTCGCCGGTGAAATGGAGGTTCATGTCCTCCATCGGCACCACCTGGGCGTAGCCGCCGCCGGCAGCCCCGCCCTTGACGCCAAAGCAGGGACCGAGCGACGCCTCGCGGATGCAGACGACCGCCTTCTTGCCGATGCGGTTGAGCCCATCGCCGAGACCGACCGTGGTCGTCGTCTTGCCTTCGCCGGCAGGTGTCGGGTTGATCGCCGTCACCAGGATCAGGTGGCCGTTTTTCCGCTCCTTCTGGGCTGCGATGAAATCGGCGCTGATCTTCGCCTTGTCGTGGCCGTAGGGCAGCAGATGCTCCGGCGGAATGCCGAGCTTTGCACCGATCTCCAGGATTGGTTTCTTCTTCGCGGCGCGCGCGATTTCGATATCGGACTTGACCTCCGCCATGGGTTTTCCCCTCCCCCCAAGCTCGTATTCTTTTACTGCACCCCTTATGGGGTGAAGCTCGATTTCAGCGGTTCCGGCTTAGAGCCGCCATCGTCAGGCATTGATGTCTATCGGGCGAGAATGTCGCGCATCTCGACGATGTTGGAGCGCACCCGAAGGATGTAGAAGCCCATTGTCGCCAGATGCGTCGGCATGATCCAGCCGGCCTCCTCGCCGTTGGAAATGATGAACGGCTGGATGCGCAGCGCCGAGCGCAATTGCTTGATCGTCTCCGTCCAGATTGGCGTCAGGCCGCGCTGGGCGACGACGTTCTCGAAGTCGGCGCCGGCAGCCGACAGGATGCCGTAATAGCCGTAGAGCTGGCCGTAGGCGAACCAGAAACGGTCGTCGGCGCGGGTGTCGAACCAGCCGCCATTGTGGTTTTCCGAGCGCTCGCGAATGATCGCCGAGGTGTTGCCCAGATCGTTTGCGATGCGGTCAAGGAATTCGACCAGGTTGTCGGCGCGGCCGTCAAACACGGCGTCGCACTTGGCAAGCGTGGTGTTGAAGGCGCGCAGGTCCTTCATGGCCGCACGATAGAAGCTCGGCGTCGGCGTCTTCGGGCCGAACGGATTGAGGCCGAAGTACCAGGTCTCCTCGTCGAACTGGATGTTGCCGCGCGCCCGCTGCAAATCGTTGTTGATTCCGGAGGTGCCGCGAACGCGACCGAGCGAATCCACCAGCTCGACGGAGGTGCGGCGGACCGCCTGATTGATGCCGCGCTGGAACGACGCCTTGTTGTCGAGCCAGGGCGTATCGTCCCAGTCGAGACCGAAGAAGCCCACCTTGTAGAGCAGCATCGACGAGATCCAGGCATTCTCGTTGACGTTGAAATCGATGAGGTCGGCCGCGACATCGACGATCGCCGAGGTCTGGCACTGGGTGCCGGCCGGCAGTTGTACGGCGGCAAGCGTCTCGGGCGTGACTTCCGCCGGTTGATTGGCGACTGCAGCCTGGTTGGTTGCAGCCGCGCCGGGCGTCGCCTGTCCGGTCGTCGCGCCCGGACCGGCCACTGGCGACCCGGCAGGCACCTTGCGCTCGGCGAGCTTGTAGCGATCGACATAGTCGGGGTTGAAGTTCGTCCAGGCTTGGGTCTGCCAGACGAAATAGCCATAGAAGAAGATGAGGCCGAGCAGGATGATGCCGATCGGGCCCTTGATGATCCAGCTGCGCTGGCGATACCAGTTTCCAAGCAAAACGAACGGCCATAGCAGCCAGGCAACGGCCAGGCCGATGCCGCGGCCGATCGCGGTAAAGACACGCTGGAAAAACGCAACGATCGGATCAAACATGTCCTATTCCTCTCTGAGGCCGTAAAGCTTGCGGCGGAAGGCCGCCTTGTCTTTGAGATATGTCCCGGTCAGTGTCGCAACAACATATTCCCTGAACTTTTCACTGTAACGCTCGTAGGCATCATAAAACCCCTGCTTGTCGAAGACGAAGCGGGAGACGAAGTCGCGCGGAACGAGCTGGGCGATCAAACGGTTGACCAGCCACTGGTCGGGATGAGTGGGCGATGCCCTCACCAGCATGAAGCGGTTTGCCGGGGCCACATCCTGCATCCGGATGCTGCCGGTCGTCTGCACGGCACGCAGCATTTCCTGCAGAAATGGATAGGCACCGTCGCTCGCGACAAGCGCGGCGTTACGATGCATCCAGGTCTGCAGCCAGATCCGGTCGACCCGGGCGAGATCCGTCGTCGGATCGGCATCGTTTATGAGCCCACGCACGATCATGTCGGCGCGATGCTGGTAGAGCCCTGAATCCTCGACCCACGACGCCTGCGGCAATTGCAGCCGCTTCGTCGAAGCAAGGAAATCGTAGATTCGGGCGTGATCGTCGATCGAGATGTAGCTCACCTGCCAGGGCCGCGACCGGCGAAAACCGGGCACGGACGGATCGCAGATAACCGTCGTCGTCTTGTCGTCGAGGAAGACATAGACGCCGCCGAAATGATTGGCCCAGAAGGCATCATGGCGGAAGACCAGCTGATCGGGCACCAGCGCATTCTGGCGGATATCCCCTGTCACCTTGGCCAACTCGACCATGCGGTTGAGCATCTCGTCGTCTGTCCAGGCTGTCGGCACCTTCTTCAGCCGGTCGACGAGACCGCGCAGTTCGGCCGCCTTGCCCAGCATGTCTTCGGCCGAAAGCACCCGGAAGCGCACTTCATTGATCGAGAGGAGGTCGTCGATATCATCGACGATCGAAACCGAATCCTCGATCTCGCCGTAGAGCGCATCCTTGATCGTCACCGCGTTGATGGCGCGGCTGTTGGCGTTGAAGAACTCGTGCATCAGCGCCGCCGTGTTGGAAAAGCTGGTGTGCACCACCGGCAGCTCCGCCTGGTCCGGCGTCATGATGATGAAGCGGCGGTTGACCCGGTTCGGGTCGAGATAGTCGCGATCGCCAAGTTCGTCGGCAATCTCGGGCGAAAACCCGGTCATGTCGATGCTGAAGCGCGTGAGCGCTGTCGGACGCAGGCCAAAGCCCTCAAGCGCCTTGTTGTAGCGCGCGATCAGGTGCGGCTCGGAAATTTCCAGCAGTCGTCCATAAATGAGCTCGGCTTCGAGAAGGCGTTTCATGCCCGCACCTCTCCCGTGGCGATATCGCCAAGTCGCTCGACTTTATCGAGCTTGTGTAGGCCGAACAGACGTCCTCGTCCCCTCTCCCCGCTCGCGGGGAGAGGGTTAGGGTGAGGGGCAAATCGCCATTGCTCAGTCATGGCATTCGTCCGCTGGAATGAATGTCAAATCCAATGTCCTCACTTCACCCGTCAACCGCTTCTCCAGAATTGCGACAACCGTGTCGAGGACTGCTTCGCGGTCCTTGAATACCTGCGTATTCCAGAAGCGAACGACGCTCCATCCATTGGCGACCATGTACATATCGCGAATTGAATCGCCACTCCTATTCGCGTGCTGACGACCATCGACTTCGACGACAAGATGGTGATCCCGACAGGCGAAGTCAGCAAAATAGCGACCTATCGGAAACTGTCGCACGAACTTGTAACCGTTGAGCCGCCGGGCTCTGAACTCCAACCACAAAATTGCTTCTGCTTCGTTGTCCGAGCGGCGCAGAAGGCGTGCACGTTCGGTGGCGCTTTCGTTTGCTCCTCTCATGCCGGACCCTCACCCTAGCCCTCTCCCCGCTCGCGGGGAGAGGGGATGACCTCGCACGCTGCGGTCGACCACGGCGCAGAAAGCAGACCAAAGGAATCGTGGCTTACAAAAGACATCACCCTTGCCACCGCCCGTCGCGTTTCATCGCCTCGATCTCGCGGATCGCCTTTTCGCGCTGGCGCTCGCGGCGGATGATGTCGGTGACGGCGGCATCGTCGGATTTATCGGTGTAGCGGAACTCGCTGTCGGCGTAGCGGTTGATTTCCTGCAGCACCATCTCGATGGTGATCGGGCCGCGCAGCGCCTCGATCATCGCTTTCTTCTCGTCGTAACCCTTGTGCATGAACGAGCCGGCATCCTTGAACCAGTCGTCCGGCAGTTCGACGTCCATGGCCCTCAGCTTGACGGCGTCGGTGATGTTCTTGATCGCCCGACCGGTAAAGCGCGGCTCCGCTTCCTTGATCATGTGCAGATAGGCGCCGACGTCGGCAAGCGTGGCAAGCGCCCCCTTCTCCTTCTGGTATCGCTCCCAGACGGAAACGAGGCCCTCTTCCTGCGGCCGCGAATGCGCCTCGTAGGATTGCGACACGGCGCGCTTGATCTCCTGTCCCTCAAACAGCGCGTGTTCGCCGAGCGGGATCTTGTGGTTCTTGCCGACCAGCAGCGCGAAGATGTCGATATAGTCGTCTTCCGTCTGCGGCCCGTCGACCAGCCAGCGGGCACCGGCGCGCTGTCTGAGCGCGTCATCGACATTCTCAGGATAGTTGGAGAACATGCCGAAGGTGCAGTTGCCGCGAACGACCGTCGAGGCGCCGGCGAAGCTCTCCATCAGCACCGCCGTCACCTCGTGCTGGCCGGCCGATGCCCGGTCGTCGGAGCGCTTGGCCGCAACCTGGTCGACATCGTCGATGGTGCCGAAGCCGATGGCGCGCGGGTTGATGACGTTGTTGACGAACTCCTTGCAGTTCTGCCCCGATTTGCCCTGATAGGACGAAATCTGGTCGACGCCGAAGTTTTCGTAATGGAAGGCGTAGCCGGCGATCTCGCAATATTCGTTGAGCATGCCGGCGAGCATCTGGATCAGGATGGTCTTGCCCGTACCCGGCATGCCGTCGCCGATGAAGGTGAAGAGGAAGCCGCCAAGCTCGACGAACGGGTTCGCCTGCCGGTCGAAATCATAGGCCATCAGCATCTTGGCAAGCTTCAGCGCCTGATACTTGGCGATGTGGTTGCCGATGATCTCTTCCGGCTTCTTGAAGGTCATGACCAGCGGCTTGCGCTTCTGGCCGGGTGCGACGTCGAAGCCGTTGAGCGTGAAGTCGTCCTGGTCGAGCCGGATATGCACATTCTCGAAGCTCTGCAGGCCGGTAAAGCGCCCCTTGCGCGCAATCAGCCCTTCGATGGCGACGCGCGAAAAGGCGCGGGCACGCGCCGTCAGCGCCAGGTCGTCGGCCGCACCTGAAATGCTGCGGTCGAGCGCTGCGATCAGCCCCTTCAAGGCATCCTGCGGCGTGTCGAACAGGAAGTCCGGCTCGACGGCATCATCGACCGGCTCGCCCTCGCCCGAGAGCGTCGCGCCGAGATAGGCGGCCAGCGTGAACGCGGAGATGTAGGCAGAGGCGTTGAGCAGCGCCTTGAACTGATTGGCGTCCTCGCCGGCAAGCGGCGCAGTCGCATTGCGCGCCTGCAGCTGTTCGAGGTTCGTCTGGCGCGCAAAGACGTCGGCAACAGCCAGCGCCACCTGGATGCCGCGGCGGGTCCGGTAGAGCACGGCGTGTTGCGCCGGCGACAGCATCGGGTCGCCCTGCCGCACCGCCTGGACCGTGCGGGTGAGCTCGACCTCGCGGGTACGGCGCTGGCCGCCGGTCGAAACCGTCGAGACGAACCGCCGTCCGGTCCCGGCGAGCGGGGCGCCGGCCGGGCCCTCGTCGCGCTCGAGGATCACCAGCTTGGTCACCAGCCCCTGCGCGACCGCCTGGTGCCTGGCGATATCGTCTTCGTGCAGCGTCGTCAGCCCGGCATTGAGTGTCATGCTTAAACCTCGCTCACGACCTGGTTTCCGGAGATGACATGCACTTTGTAGTCGCCGAAGACCTGGGCCGCCTCGCCCGAGGCATAGAGCGCCTGATAGGCATCGTGCGGCACCAGCGCGTGCTTTTCGTACGACGACACGCCCATGCGCGTGGCCTCCAGATTGTCGGTATCGATGTGGAATTCTTCCTGCGCCGGCGTCGTCGACCAGAAGCCGCGCTGTGCGGCACGTTCGGCCTTGGAAAACACTTCCTGGACGGTCCATGTCAGGAGCCAGGCATTTTCCGGCTTGCGCACCTTGGACAGGATCTCGTTGATCTTCGCATTGTTCTCGGTGATCCCGGCCGAATAGAACGGGCCAAGCACGATCCGCCGCAGCTGCTTGGGGTGAAGCTCGGGAAAATCCTTGTCCATGTTGGTGGCGATCGTGATCGGCGTCAGCGAATAGGTGCTGTTCTTCGAGGCGAAGTCATCGAAGCGGCTGGCAAGCTCGGGATTGAGCAGGCCGCCGACCGGCAAAGGAATCTCCACCTGAGGGTTGAGCTTGCCGTCCTCGGTCACCAGCATCTCGACGATCTTCTCGGAAGAATCCTCGATCGTCGCCATGTAGACCATCGGCAGGGTCTGAGTGCCGTCGAAGGCGCCCCAGCTCACCACGTAATAGGGCCTCATCGTCTTCGGATTGACGGCGACGCGGATCGTTTCCGGCAGGATGAAGGGCGAAAAAATCTCGCCCTTGCCGATCTGCTCGAGATAAAGCCGCTCCGCCATGCGCGCTTGCAGCGCCTCGGGAAAAGCCTTCTGTCTCAGGATGAAATCGGCCATCTCTTCGCGCAGTGCATCTGCCGGCGGAATATCCGCAAGCCGCTTGCCCGCCGTCTGGCGGTCGTTTTCCAGTTCGAGCACATTCTGGAAAACCGGAAAGCCGCTCTCGGCCCGCGAGATCCTGAACTGGTCGACGAAGCCGATGCGGTTCTCCCAGCAGGCGATCGAGGCCTTGAGCCGGACGAGATAGGGAACGATCACCTCACCGACCACACTGTTGCGATAGAGCGGCGAATTGCGGTCGCCGAGAAACAGCTCGAGCCCGGCCAGCGCCGAATGGATCGAGCCGAAATACTGCGCAACGGCAGGGGATGCAGCGATTTTCATGCCGTTCCCCCTGGCGCGCAACGCAAGGCAAAGTCGAACCGTTTCATCCGCATGCCCGTGTGCTCGCGCCGATCACTGCTTCACGTAGTTGGCAGTGTTGTGCTTGTCCATGACCGCCTGGAAGCGGCGGGCAAAGGCGTCGTCGGCCAGCTTCTTGCGGCGCTGGATATCCTGCGTCGACAGCATGTTCTTCTCGTGCATTTCCAGGAGATCGCCGATATGGCGCTGGGCGGCAGCACCGATGCCGGCCATCGTCTCTTCTGCGGCCGTGTCGACCTGGCTTCCGAGCGTGTTGATCTTGTGGGCGACATCCTGCTGGGCGGCCGTCTTCAACGAATCCTCAAGCGCCTTGTAGAGCACTATGCGCTGTTCGGTATCGATGGTCAGCTTGTTGATCAGGGTGTTCTGAGCCGCGATCTGGTTGTTGAGCGAATCGACGAAGGTCTGGAACATCGAGGTGTAGCGCTCGAGTGTCTGGCTCTCGGCCAGAAGCTCCTGCTCCTTCGCCTGCTTCTCGTTGTATTCCGTCGCCAGCGCCGAGCGCTCGCCTTCAAGCTCGGTGCGCACCTTCTGTTCGGTCGAGGCGGCAATGCGGTTCTCGATGTCGAGCAGCAGCGGGTTCAATTCTTCGATGCGCTTCTGCACCGTTTCCAGATTGGACATGGTGCCCTTGCGGCGCTCGATCACCTGGATCAGGCTCTGCTCGGAGGTCTTGTACCGCTGGTCGAGGATCGACTTCTGGTCCTTGAGGATGCCGACGATGGTGTCGGACTTCGACAGCAACTCCTGCAGGTTGCCGGCAAGCGACATGTTGCGCACCCGGTCGGTGCGCAAACGCTGCATCTTCTGCTTGGAAAAGATACCGATGAACTTCTCGTAGCCGGAATAGTTCTTCATGCTCTCGAACTCGGTACCGAAGATGTTCGTCGCATCTTCCAGCCCGATGATCAGGTCAGCGATGTTGGCCTCCATCACCTTCTGCTGGTTGATCACGTCCTGAATGCGGGCGTTCTCGATATCGAAATTGACGTCGCCGAGCTTGGTCTCCGACTTGGCAAACTGCTCCAGCACGACGCCGGATTGCTCAAGCTTGCCGCGCATCTGCTCGACTACGCTTTTCGTCTTCTCGATCTCCGCGTCAAAATTCTGAAGAGAAGCCATATCATCCCCCTGGATCGGTCGAGGCAACAGATGCCATCCGGGCCAAATTATTCAGCCTTCGATTGCAGTTATATAAAGGGTGTTTATCGAAAGAGAACAAGCCTAGCTGGCCGGCTTTTTTGGTCAACCGTACCGTCGAAGTGCTTGAGATATCGAAGGCATTGCCTATTTGGCGGCAGATGGGTCCTTGAGGTAGGCAATGACGTCGGCAATGTCCTGCGGCTTCTTCAGTCCGACAAAGCTCATCTTGGTACCGCCCACCATCGCCTTGGGGCTCATGAGATATTCACTCAGCGTCGCCTCGTCCCAGACATGCCCTTCCGCGCCGAACGCCTTCATGGCATCCGAATAGCTGTAGTCGGGGATGGATGCGGCTGGGCGACCGATGAGACCCATCAGGCTCGGGCCCACCCGGTTGTTCGGTTCGGTTGCCGTGTGGCAGGCCCCGCATTTGCGGAAAACGGCGGCCCCAGTCTTGGCATCGCCGCCGGCATAGACGGGCGCCGCCCCGAGACAGAGACAGAGCAGGAGAGACGAAAACAGACGCGGCATCGGAGACCTCATCGAGCAACTACGGGACCAGCATGACATCCCGCATGCATCGTCCTCAAGACGCCATGCCGTCGCACCACGGCACCGTCCATCAATCGGTGCCTGAAGGAAATGTCACGACGCTGCAAAATCGCGGCATAAGGCCTTGAACAGACTCCGGTTTACGCCGTCAGGCAGGGTCGCAGCGCATCTTGTCTTCCCAGTGGCGCCGGCAATAGGAGACATATTTCTCGTTGCCGCCGACCTCGACCTGGGCACCCTCGCGAACGACGTTGCCGTGCCCGTCGAGGCGAACGACCATGGTCGCCTTGCGACCGCAGTCGCAGATGGTGCGCACTTCGCGCAGTTCGTCGGCAATGGCCAAGAGCGCCATCGAGCCCGGAAAAAGTTTGCCCTGGAAATCGGTGCGCAATCCGTAGGCCATGACGGGGATCCCGATCCGGTCGGCGACCCGCGCCAGTTGCCAGACCTGCTCCTCGTCGAGGAACTGGGCTTCGTCGACGAAGACGCAGGCAATCTTGCCCATGCCGTCGGTGTTGAGCGTTTCGATCAACGCGTAAAGATCGTCGCCGCCGTGGAAGGGAATGGCGTCCGCATCGAGACCGATGCGCGACGAGATGCGCCCGGTGCCAGCCCGATCGTCGAATGCCGCGATCAGCATGACGACGCGCATGCCGCGTTCCTGATAGTTGTAGGACGCCTGCAGCAGCAACGTGCTCTTGCCTGCATTCATCGTGGCATAGCTGAAATAGAGTTTGGCCATATCCTACCGTTTCCGGAATCGTCTCGCCGGTACATGACGAGGCTTGGCCCCGAAGGCCAGAGCCTGTTTGCGCGACCCACAGTTTTTCGCCCGACTTGACCATTTCGTGGGCATTGCGACATTCTGCGTCGCAGCGTGCATCCCGTCCGCGTATTGACGCAATACACTTCCTTCGACATCAAAGCGCTTGAATTCGCTATCCAATGGTGTTTGGCTAAAACTCCAAAGTGTTTGGCTAAAACAATAATAGAGGCAGGGGAACGACAACGATGAACAAAGCACTCTCTCTCAAATTCATGCTCGCGGGCGCCGTATCGGTGGCTGCCCTGGTTGCGGGAAACGCCGCGGCAGCCGAGCCTGAAAGCTGTGGCACCGTCCGTTTCTCCGACGTCGGATGGACGGATATCACAGCCACCACCGCCACGGTCTCCGCCGTGCTCAAGGGCCTCGGCTATCAGACGGATATCAAGGTTCTCTCGGTGCCGGTCACCTACACCTCGCTGAAGAACAAGGACATCGACGTCTTCCTCGGCAACTGGATGCCGACCCAGGAAAACGACGTTCGCCCCTATCTCGACGACAAATCGGTCGAATCCTTCGGCCCGAACCTCGAAGGCGCGAAATACACGCTGGCGACCAACGCCAAGGGTGCCGAACTCGGCATCAAGGACTTCAAGGACATCGCCGCCCAGAAAGACGCGCTCGAAGGCAAGATCTATGGCATCGAGCCGGGCAATGATGGCAACCGCCTGATCATCGACATGGTCGACAAGGACACGTTCGGCCTCAAGGGCTTCGAAGTCGTCGAATCCTCCGAACAGGGCATGCTGGCGCAGGTCGCCCGCTCCGAAAAGGACGGCGCTCCCATCGTGTTCCTCGGCTGGGAGCCGCACCCGATGAACGCCAATTTCAAGCTCACCTATCTCTCCGGCGGTGACGATATCTTCGGCCCGAATTTCGGCGGCGCCACCATCTTCACCAACGTTCGTGCCGGCTACACCACCGAATGCCCGAACGTCGGCAAGCTGCTCACGAACCTCAAGTTCTCGCTGCAGATGGAAAACGAGATCATGGGCAAGATCCTCAACGACGGCAAGGAACCGGACGCCGCCGCCACGGAATGGCTGAAGGCCAACCCGACGGCGATCGAACCGTGGCTCGCCGGCGTCACCACCAAGGATGGCGGCGAAGGCCTCGCCGCGGCCAAGACCGCGCTCGGACTCTGACCGACGACAAGGCGGGGCAAGACCCCGCCTTTTTTTCACCGCATCGCGCGATATTGTTGATCTGACGAGACGGATTTACCCCTGTGGAATTTCTGACCGAATACCGCATTCCCATCGGCGGCTGGGCCAAGGCGTTCGTCGACTGGCTGACGACGAACTTCGAGCTGTTCTTCGACCAACTTGCCCGTTTCCTGTCGGGCGTCGTCGGCATCCTGCTCTATATCCTGCAGACGCCGCACCCGCTGATCGTGGTGGCGGTCATCACTGGGCTCGCCTGGTGGTTCCGCCGTTCGATCGGCATTACGCTTTTCACCGGCCTCGGTCTTCTCCTGATCATCAACCAGGGCTACTGGAAGGAGACGACGGAGACGCTGGCGCTGGTTCTGGCCGCCAGTGTCGTCAGCATGGCCGTCGGCGTTCCGCTCGGCATTGCCGCTGCGCGCCGGGCCTGGGTCTATTCCGTCATGCGGCCGATCCTCGACCTGATGCAGACGATCCCGACCTTCGTCTACCTGATCCCTGCGCTAATCCTCTTCGGCCTCGGCATGGTGCCCGGCCTGATCGCTACGGTGATCTTCGCCATTCCGGCGCCCATCCGCCTCACCCGCCTCGGCATCATCTCGACGCCGCCATCGCTGGTGGAAGCAGCACAGGCCTTCGGCGCAACGCCCGGCCAGGTGCTGCGTAAGGTCGAGTTGCCCTTCGCCATGCCGCAGATCATGGCGGGTCTGACCCAGACGATCATGCTCTCGTTGTCGATGGTGGTCATCGCCGCTCTCGTCGGCGCCAACGGCCTCGGCGTTCCCGTGCTGCGGGCGCTGAACTCGGTGAACGTCGCCAAGGGTTTCGAGGCCGGTCTCTGCATCGTCATCCTTGCCATCATTCTCGACCGCCTGTTCCGCTCGTCCGACGAAGGAGAAGGCGCATGACCGACGCCGTCATTTTCAAGAATGTCGACATCATCTTCGGCAACAACCCGCAGACCGCACTGCAGATGGTCGATCAGGGCAAGACCCGCGACGAGATCGGCGCCGCCACCGGCCTGGTGCTCGGCGTCGCCGGTGCGACGCTATCGATCAAAGAAGGCGAGATCCTTGTCTTGATGGGGCTCTCGGGCTCGGGCAAATCGACGCTGCTTCGCGCCGTCAACGGCCTTGCGCCAGTCGTTCGCGGCGAGGTCGAGGTGAAGACGGCAAACGGGCCGCTCAATCCCTACCGCACTAGTCCCAAGTCGCTGCGCGATTTCCGCATGCACACCGTGTCGATGGTGTTTCAGCAGTTTGCGCTCCTGCCCTGGCGCACCGTCGCCGACAATGTCGGCTTCGGCCTCGAACTGGCCGGCATGCCCGACGCCGAACGCAAGGCCCGCGTCGGCGAACAGCTTGAACTCGTCAATCTGACGAAGTGGGCAGGCCGCAAGGTCAACGAGCTTTCGGGCGGCATGCAGCAGCGCGTCGGCCTTGCCCGCGCCTTTGCGACCGGTGCGCCGATCCTGTTGATGGACGAACCGTTCTCGGCGCTGGACCCGCTGATCCGCACGCGGCTTCAGGACGAACTGCTTGAGTTCCAGCGTCGACTGAAGAAGACCATCGTCTTCGTCAGTCATGACCTCGACGAGGCGTTCCGCATCGGCAACCGCATCGCCATAATGGAAGGCGGCCGCATCATCCAGTGCGGCACGCCGCAGGACATCGTCAGAAACCCGGCCAACCAGTATGTCGCCGATTTCGTCCAGCACATGAACCCGATCACCATGCTGACGGCCAAGGACGTGATGCAGACCGGCGTCCAACGCGGTGCGACCGTTGCGGGCGTGACGGCAACCGCCAAGCCGACGACACCGCTCGTCGATATCCTCGACGCCATGTCCCGCCAGCCGGGCAGCGTCGGCGTCGTCGACAACGGCTCCGTGGTCGGCACGATCAACGCGCAGAACATCGTCGAAGGCCTGACGCGACACCGCAACAAAAGTTGACTAAAGCGCACAAGAAGCCAATAAAAGCCCGGACCCTGTTCCGGGCTTTTTCGTCTGGAACCGGACCGAAGATCAGGAAGGACGACGAATGACCGACAAGCCGAATGTACTGCGCGAGACCGATGACGAAGCGCGCAAGCTGGCGCATACGCTTTTGCGCGGCGCGCGCAGCGGTTCGCTTGCGGCCATCGAACCAGAGAGCGGCGGCTTCCCCTTCGTCAGTCGCGTCCTCGTCGGCATGGACGTCGACGGTGTGCCGCTGATCCTGATTTCCAAATTGTCGACCCACACAAAGGCACTGCTCGCCGACACGCGCGCTTCGCTGCTGACGGGGGAACCGGGCAAGGGCGACCCCCTCGCCCATCCAAGGCTCACGGTACAGTGCGAGGCCGAAGCGGTTGCACGCGATTCGGAGGCGCATGCCCGCATCCGCGAGCGGTTCGTCCGTCGTCACCCGAAATCGAAGCTCTATGTCGACTTCCCCGACTTCGGTTTCTTCCGTCTGAACCCGTTACGTGCCAGCCTTAACGGTGGCTTTGGTCGGGCTTACGTGCTCACGGCAGAGGATCTGGTGATCGAATCAGCGGCAACCGTATCGCTCGCAGCGATGGAAGCCGGCGCCATCGCGCACATGAACGCCGATCACGCCGAAGCGGTCAAGTTTTACGCTGAAAGGCTCTGCAATGCCCCGGAAGGCGACTGGAAGGTCGTCGGCATCGACGCCGCCGGCCTGGATCTGGCCTATGGCGACCAATTGAAACGGCTCGAGTTTCCTGCGCCAATGCGGGACAGCTCGGAGTTACGGCCACTTTTACGCGAACTTTACGGTTAATCGCTCGCAAGCTACCCCCATTTCTTGCAGTAGGTAGTTGCCCTTTTATGCATCACGACTAATTATCGTCCTTCGTCAACCATAACTACGTGTGATGTAATTTTCGCATGGAGCACGCAATGCAGCCACTTTCGCCTGAAAAACATGATGAAGCTGAGATAGCAGCCGGCTTCCTCTCGGCCATGGCAAACCCTAAGCGCCTTCTCATCCTCGATTCCCTTGTCAAGGAAGAGATGGCAGTCGGCGCATTGGCCAATAAGGTGGGCTTGAGCCAGTCCGCTCTTTCCCAGCACCTGTCCAAACTGCGAGCCCAGAATCTGGTCAGCACTCGCCGTGACGCTCAGACGATCTACTATTCCAGCTCGTCCGACGCCGTCATGAGGATTTTGGGTACGCTCTCCGATATCTACGGCGTCGACGCAAATGCCGTGGAAGAAAAGACCTTGGTCCGCCGCTCGGCCTGACCTTCTCAGTCCGCAACAGGGATCAAGCCCTGAAGTAGCCCCACACGAGAAATCGCGCGGGGCTTATTCTTTTCTGGAAGATCGGCTGACGACGCAGGCCATTGCCCGGCAGAAGCGCCCCGCTGCCCAGGCAGCCTCCATTTTGAAGGTTGCCTGGGGCTTGCCGCCGTTGTTTACGCGGCATTGAGGTTTCCGGGGCAGGATGCGCCCGGGCACTACAGCGCCGCGCGTCAACGATGACGCGCAAAGGACGCTGTATCGCTTTAAACCTGCTGCATAATTTTATCCTTAAAATCGGATCCGATTTAAGGAATTATGCAGTGACAGCCGGGACATCGGGTTTATGAAGGACAAGGTCCGTTGGGGCATCGCCGGTACCGGCGTGATCGCAAACAGCTTCGCGTCCGACATCCAGTTTGCCGGCAACGCCGTGCTGGCAGCTGTCTATTCCCGAAGCCAGGAGAAGGCCGATGCCTTCGCCAAGCGTCTCGGCGGCGTTGCCCCCCATTCCAGCATCGAGGCCTTTGCTGCCGATCCTGAAATCGACGCGGTTTACGTCGCTTCGCCGAACGCGGTGCATCTGGAGCACGCCATCGTCTTTCTTTCGGCGGATAAGGCCGTTCTGGTCGAAAAGCCGCTGACGACCTCGTTCGACGACGCGCGTTCGCTATCGGCTTTGGCCGCAACCAAGGGCCTCTTTGCCATGGAGGGCCTGTGGACCTGCTTCCTGCCGGCGATCGCCAAGGCACGCGCCCTGCTCGATGGTGAGGCCCTCGGGCGCATTCGGCATGTGACGGCGGAACTTGCCTATGAAAAGCCGTTCGACCCCACCGACCGCTTTTTCGACGCCAAGCTCGGCGGCGGGTCGCTGCTCGACCTCGGCATTTATCCGCTTTCGCTGTGTCTGAACCTTTTCGGGCGCCCGCATGCGATTGACGGCCGCTGGCAAAGCGCGCCGACAGGCGTCGACCTCTCGGCCGAAATGCGCCTCGCCTATACCGGCTTCAACGCACATCTTTCCTGCGGCTTCGACCGCGATGGAGACAACCGGTTCGTCATCGATGGAGACCGCGGCACACTTGTCATCGACGCGCCGTTTCTGAAGGCCAGCAGGCTGTTCCTCGCCACCAACGGCCTGGTGCGCAAGGTTATTGCACCCAGAGGACAGGGCCTGTGGGCGAAGACGCTGACGCGCGCCGCCAGGCGCATCTCCCTGCCTGGTCTTCAGCGTTTCGATCTGCCGTTCCCGGGCAACGGGTTGCAATTCGAGATCGAGGCGGCAAGCGCTGCAATCCTGGAAGGTTGGCACGAACACATCCTGATGCCGACATCGCGCAGCGTCCAGGCAATCGAAATCATCGAAACGATCCGCGCTTTGCCTCCGTCATAGATCGCGTGGGCGGTAGCCCTGACGGCCGCTGTTGAGCGCAAGCACGATTTCGGTCAGGTGGCGTGCCGTGGCTCCGGAAAAGAATGGCGTCTCCCCACGTGTGATCGCCTCGGCCAGGGCTGCAATGCCGCCGACAAAATCGATTTTCGAGGGATAGGCGGGCAAGGCCGCGGTTTTGGCCTTGGCGGGATAGCGCACCCTGTTGCCGGCATAGAGCCGGACAGGCAGCTTGCGACCGACCTTCCACTCGACCCAGTCGAGGATGCGGTGTTGCAGCGAGCGCTTCGCGCCGAAAGCCTCGAGATGAACGGGCGAGCGGTTGTCCCAGAGATCGCGTACGACGATAGTGCCCTTGTCGCCGATGATGGTCAGCGACCGGTCGCGCGGGGCCGCAAGCCCGCAGGTCACCCGCGCCGTCACGCCCGAGCGGAAGGAAAGGCAGCCGACCGAGAAATCCGGACCGAGGTGCAACCGTTCCGTACCCGGTCCCTTGTCAGGGAAGGTCAGGGCGGAAACGGCACTGACCTCGGCAACCGGACCGAAAAGTGAAACGAGCCAGCTTGCGGCGTAGCCGGCGTGCTCGAGCGTGCAGCCGACCTCGAACTCATGCACGCCCGGCCAGCGAGCGCCGGAGCGGCTACGCCATTCCCGCCAGTTCGCCTTGAACACCGGGCCGTCTTCCATTTCCGCGTAGACGAGGCGCGGCGTGCCGATGGCACCAGCCGCCAGCAGCGAGGCACAGAGCGCGTGCGCCTCGCTGAGCGCATTGGCCGGCGCGCCGCCAAGCACCAGCGCCTGCTCTCGCGCCAGTTCCACGAGTTCGCTCGCCTCATCGACGTCCATGGCCAGCGGCTTTTCGCAATAGACATGCTTGCCGGCGACAAGGGCTGCGCGATTTACCGTATAGTGGCTTTCCGGCGTCGTCAGGTTGACGACGATGGTGACCGCCGGATCAGCGAGAACCTCCTCCAGGGTTGCATAGCGGTGGACCTTCCAATAGCCGGCAAACTCCGTCAGGCGGGCTTCATCGCGGTCCCATACGCCGGTAAGGCGCAACTGCGGATGGTTGGCAAGCGTCGTCATGTAGTAGTCGGCGACGAAGCCGGTTCCGACAAAGGCTATCCCGGTCATCACTGCAGCCCCCTAGCGTGCGTCGGCAAGGAACGACGCGACATAGACGAGCGGCGCATTCCAGTTGATGGTGATCTCATTGGATCCGTAGGCCTCGATATCATCGACATAGCAGGTCTGGGGCGCGCAACCCTGCAGCCGCTCCTTGGCGATCGCATCGACAGGCGTCGAATTCGGCCCGCCGGCAAGCGATCCGACAGGCGGATTGGGCAAGGTCGGATCCACCTGATGCGCATACCAACGGCTATGCTGGTTCTGCGGCGAGCGCGCGCCGTAGCCGGTAATGTAGGACATCGCCAGGGCATTACGGCCGAGAAGATAGTCCATGCTTTCACGCGCGGCATTGAGAAAAGTCTTGTCGCCAGAGAGGTCGAAGGCCGCCGACAGGACGATGACGTTCTGCAGGATCAACTGGTTCGATCCCCAGTCGTACTGGTGATTGGCAGGGCGATAGATTTGTCCGAACGGCTCGGCCGCCTGCAGCGGCAGGAATGTCCTGGCCGCCGCCAGAACCGAGCGTCGCACCATGTCGAGATCGGCCTTGGGCAAAGCTTCACCGTAGAGCGCCAGCTGCAGCCGGGCGAAGCCGGCAACATTGCGCCAGTGGAAGGCGCCCGTCGGCGGCAGCACATCGCCAGACCAGTGCGGTGATGCGCGCAAGACGTCGAGATACTTTGCGTCTCCGGTGGTCAGGAAAAGCTCGGTCGCAGCCCAATAGAGTTCGTCGGAAACGTCGTCGTCGTCGTAGTCGCCACCGCCTGAGTGCCCGTCCGATTTCGGCGCGGGCAGGACCGGATTGGCATTGGCCGCCACCCATGCCTTGCGGGCGGTCGCCAGCAGCTCTCCGGCAAAGGTCGGATTGTCGTTGGCAAAGAGCCGCGAAGCCTGTGCGGCAACCGCTGCCACGTCGAAGGTCGCAGCCGTCGAGGGTTGGTGTAGCGCCCGCGGCTTGGGATCCTCGCTCGGCAGCATCGGCGGCGACGTCCACTCGGTGTCATGGATCTTGTGATGAACCATGCCGGCAAGCGGTTCGCCATCCGGCACCATCATCGAAAGCAGGAACTGCAGCTCCCATCGCGCCTCGTCGAGCAGATCGGGAATGCCGTTACCGCTCTCGGGAATGCGCGAAAGCCGATCGCCGAGCGCTGGCGATTGGGGCCCGCCAAAGGCGCGAGCGCGCTCGAAGGTCGCCAACAATTGCGCAGCGGAGATGGCGCCGTTGACCGCATACTTGCCGTGATCGCCGGCGTCGTACCAGCCGCCGGAAACATCGAGACGATAGGTGCAGGACCAATCGCCGTAGAGCACCCTGGCCTGGTCACCAGTCAGGCAACCGACCGATTTGTCGCCCTCGTTTGGCGCGACGCCGACATGGCCGGCGGGCCGCGCATAGGCCTTGCCGGCGATATCACCGCGGATCTTAATGCCGCTGCGCTGCGGATAGAACCAGGAGAGCGCGTCGACGGTGAGGCGACCATAGAGATTGTCGGAGATCGAAAACCGGTCGCTCGTCCAGTCGCCGGAGACCAGACGATAGCCGTCACCGGGAACGGCATAGGCGGAAAAGTCCGCCACATGCGTCCGCACCCCGGCCGACGGATCGAAACCGCTCGGCCGCGTCGTTCCCTCACCGACGACCGCGTCGCTGGCGTCGACCAGCTGAAAGGAAATCGCCTTGCGCGCGTCCGAGATCACCGTCGCCCGCTTCGGACCGTCGGGGAAATAGCCGAGCTGGTTCACCCGGATGGCCGGGCCCCTGTTCGCCCGGTTGGCGGCTGCGGGAGGTGCGGCAATCTCTACCAATGACACATCGTCGATGCAGAAACGCGAGGGCTTATCGAAACCGCCGAGTGGGAAGATCAACTGAGCCTCCTCCTCGTCCGACGCCATGAAGTCCGCCGAAAACGATGTGCGCACAGACGCACCGCCGATGCTGAACGCGCTCTGCACCGTCCAGGGCTCGGCTGCGCGCTGGATGCGGGCCGGCACGGCACGAGCGGTATCGACCGTGGCCGCCAGCGAAAGCCTGTAGTAAAGCCCCGGCTCCAGTTTCACACCGTTGACGCCGATGAGCCTGTCCCAGATATCGCCGCCCGCCGAGACATCGGCGCAAAGCTCGCCCCCGTCCCGCGCCAGCGCCACGCCGTCACCAGCCCAGAACCCGTCCTGGCCATGCTCGAAACGGCCGTCGACGATCAGCTCGGCGCCTGCTGCCACGCCGGGCAGAAATAGGACGACCATGGCCGCCTGCGCGATCCCCAACCTCGACACCGTCTCGCCACTCCGCTTCATTCGGCGCCGGATCGCACCGTCCGGATGACGGCAAAAAGCACGAGCCATGGATCCGGCGATACACGGCGCGGTAGCGTTGACGCAAACAGGTTAAACTTGAGAAAACGTCCGCGCCTGCAACGAAAAATCCCGCGCGCCGCCTCGAATGAATAGGCGATTTTTGCGGCAGAACATGCCCGGTCACTAAATTGGAGCGCCCCCTCAACCAATGCTCGCGCCGGCTCTCCAGGCTTGACCCGAACCGGTGCCCTGATAGTTTGACCAAAGGGTAAAAGAATCCGAGCGGGCACGACCGCCCGACACAGGACCATGCCGAGGAGAACTGGAATGTCGAACCGCCTGAACACCACGCCGAACGACCTGCGCGCCTTCTGGATGCCGTTTACCGCCAACCGGCAATTCAAGAAGGAACCGCGCCTGTTCGTCGGCGCAAAGGACATGCACTACACGACCCATGACGGTCGCACGGTGCTCGACGGCACGGCCGGTCTCTGGTGCGTCAATGCCGGCCATTGTCGCCCTAAAATCACTGAAGCGATCCGCGAACAGGCGGGCGAACTCGACTATGCGCCGGCCTTCCAGCTGGGCCACCCCAAGGCATTCGAACTGGCAAATCGCCTGGTCGATATTGCGCCTGAAGGCATGAACCACGTTCTCTACACCAATTCCGGATCTGAGTCGGTCGACACAGCACTGAAGGTGGCGCTCGCCTACCACCGGGCCAAGGGCGACGGCTCGCGCTTTCGCCTGATCGGCCGCGAGCGCGGCTATCACGGCGTCAATTTCGGCGGCATCTCGGTCGGCGGCATCGTCTCCAACCGCAAGATGTTCGGCACGCTTTTGACCGGCGTCGACCATATGCCGCACACGCACCTGCCGGCCCAGAACGCCTTTACCCGCGGCGAGCCCGAGCATGGCGGCGATCTGGCGACCGAACTCGAGCGCATCGTAACCCTGCACGACGCCTCGACGATTGCCGCCGTCATCGTCGAGCCGGTTGCGGGCTCGACCGGCGTGCTGATCCCGCCGAAGGGCTACCTCCAGAAGCTGCGCGATATCTGCACCAAGCACGGCATCCTGTTGATCTTCGATGAAGTCATCACCGGTTTCGGCCGCCTCGGCACGCCTTTCGCCGCACAGTATTTTGGCGTGACGCCCGACATCATCACCACGGCGAAGGGTCTGACCAACGGCGTGATCCCGATGGGCGCGGTGTTCGTGACCTCGGAAATCCACGACGCCTTCATGAACGGCCCGGAACACCTGATCGAGTTCTTCCACGGCTACACCTATTCCGGCAATCCGATCGCCTCGGCCGCAGCGCTTGGCACTCTCGACACCTACAAGGAAGAGGGTCTTCTGACCCGTGCTGCCGAGCTTGCCTCCTATTGGGAGGATGGCCTGCATTCCCTCAAGGACTGCCCGAATGTGATCGACATCCGCAATGTCGGCCTGATCGGCGCGATCGAGCTGCAGCCGATCGCCGGCGAACCGACCAAGCGCGCCTTCAGCGCCTTCCTCAAGGCCTATGAAAAGGGCCTGCTGATCCGCACCACCGGCGACATCATCGCGCTGTCGCCGCCGCTGATCATCTCCAAGGCGGAGATCGACGAGCTGTTCGACAAGCTGCGCGACGTGCTCGTCAACAATATCTGATACCATAGACCCGAGAATACGACCCTTTCCCTGGCAACGGGGAGAGGGTCAATCGTATCCAGCGACTGAAATAAGGAGTGCAGAGATGTCCAAGGCTTTGGAACGAATGATCGACCAGGGCGTCGGCCGCGAGCCGGCCGACATCGTGCTCAAGGGCGGACGCTTCTTCGATCTGGTGACAGGCGATCTCGTCGCCTCCGACATCGCCATTTCAGGTGGTCGTATCGTCGGCACTTACGGCGATTATCAGGGCCGCGAAGAGATCGACATCTCCGGCCGCATCGTCGTGCCCGGTTTCATCGACACGCATCTGCACATCGAATCCTCGCTCGTCACCCCGCATGAGTTCGATCGCTGTGTGCTGCCGCTCGGCATCACCACCGCCATCTGCGACCCGCACGAGATCGCCAACGTGCTCGGCACCGAGGGCATCCAGTTCTTTCTCGATTCCGCCCTCGAGACCATCATGGATATCCGCGTGCAGCTGTCGTCCTGCGTGCCGGCGACGCACCTGGAGACGTCAGGCGCCGACCTGCCGATCGAACGGCTCCTGCCCTTCCGCGACCATCCGAAAGTGATCGGCCTTGCCGAGTTCATGAATTTCCCCGGCGTCGTCCACAAGGATCCGGTTTGCCTCGCGAAGCTGGAAGCGTTCCAGGGTGGCCACATCGACGGCCACGCGCCGCTTCTTAGCGGCAAGGATCTGAACGGCTATCTCTCGACCGGCATCCGCACGGAGCATGAATGCACCACGGCTGAAGAGGCGATGGAGAAGATCCGCAAGGGCATGCACATCCTGGTTCGCGAGGGCTCGGTCTCCAAGGACCTGCACGCGCTGATGCCGATCATTACCGAACGGCTCTCGCCCTATCTGGCGCTCTGCACCGACGACCGCAATCCGCTCGACATCGCCGAGCAGGGCCACCTCGACTACATGATCCGCACTGCGATCTCAGCCGGCGTCGAGCCGCTGGCGATCTATCGGGCCGCCTCGATTTCGGCCGCGCGCGCCTTCGGCCTGCGCGACCGTGGCCTTGTCGCACCCGGCTGGCGCGCCGATCTCGTTGTGCTCGACAGCCTCGAAAGCTGCCGCCCGCAAATGGTGTTTTCCGGCGGCCGCCGCGTCACCGACGCACTGTTTGCCACCCGCAAGCCGGTTGCCCCCGTCGGCCTCGACAGCGTCAAGGCCGGCCATGTCAACGCCAGCGACTTCGGCGTGCCCTATTCCGACAACGACACGTCCGTCATCGGCGTTCTGCCGGGCAAGATCATCACCGAGCACCGCCGCTACAAGCTGCCGGCCGATGGCAACGAGACCGGCGTCGACCTTGGCCACGACATCATCAAGGTCGCGGTAATCGAGCGCCACGGCGTCAACGGCAACCATGCCAACGGTTTCGTCCAGGGTTTTGGCCTGAAAAAGGGCGCGATCGCCTCCACGGTCGGCCATGACAGCCACAACATCTGCGTCGTCGGCGTCAACGTCGAGGACATGGCGACCGCCGCCAATCGGCTTGGTCAGATCAAGGGCGGCTTCGTCGTCGTCGAGGATGGCAAGGTCACCGGCGAGATCGCATTGCCGGTCGCCGGCCTGATGAGCCTCGAGCCGCACGAATCCGTGCGCGATACCCTGCATCACCTGCGCCAGGCGGCCTTTGCGCTGGGCGCGACCCTGGAAGAACCCTTCCTGCAGCTCGCCTTCCTGCCGCTGCCGGTGATCCCGCACCTGAAGATATCGGATCGCGGGCTTGTCGACGTCGACAAGTTCATGCTGATCGGCTGAGCCGGACAGCGTCGCTCAGTTATCGGCGGACGTGCCGGAAAGCTCCTTGCGGAAATAGATCACGCGCTCGGTTTCCTCGAAGCCGAGCGCCACATGCAGGCCGTGGCTCTCGAGGTTGTCGATGTCGGTGTCCGACGCCAGCTCGCGACAACCATGGCTGATCGCCCAGCGTTCTGCAGCCGTGATCAGCGCCCGCGCCACACCATGGCGGCGGTAGCGGGGAAGCACGTAGATGCCTTCGAGGAAGGCCACGGGCGATGTCTCGCAGCCGTTGACGTAATCGCTGCGCAGCGACACTTCGGCAAACCCGGCTGCAACGCCGGCATCGTCCTCGCAGAGAAACGCCGCCTGCCGTTCGGCCGCCGCAAGACAGCCGTCGATCTCCTCGCGGTGCACCGCTGCCGGCGTATCGGACCAGAGGGCAAGCCGCATCTCCAGCCAGCGCCCGACCATTTCCCTATCCATCAGCAACACACGCATCAGAGTTTCCCGCAATAGGCGCTGAGGCCACCGAGCTTCAGCACGCCACCGACAACCCCAGCCGATTGGCCCGGCAGCGGAACGGTCTCGACGGACGTGCCGGAAACGAGGAACTCCTGAGGCTCCTGCGTCAGGTTGAAGACGAAGAGCAGTCGTTCACCATCCTTCTCGCGGGTGAACGCCAGGAGATCGCGGTTGCTCTCCAGGAACGCCATATCGCCATCGTGCAGGGCCGCGTGCGACCGGCGAAAGGCGAGCATGGTCCGGTAATGGTTGAGGACCGTGTCTGCGCCGCTCTCCTGCGTATCCACCGCCAGCCGTGCCTGTTCCGCCGGCACCGGCAACCACGGTTTACCGGCAGAGAAACCGGCATTTATTGCGGCCGTCTCCCATACCATCGGCGTACGGCAACCGTCCCTGCCCTTGAAGGATGGCCAGAAGCGGATGCCATAGGGATCGCGCAGATCCTCGAAGGCAACGTCCGCCTCCGGCAGGCCGAGCTCTTCGCCTTGATAGAGGCACACCGAGCCGCGCAGGGTCGCAAGCAGCGTGATCGCCAGCTTTGCGACGACCTCCCGTTCCGCCTCGTCTTGGGAAAAGCGGCTGACATGGCGCATGACGTCGTGGTTGGAAAAGGCCCAGCACACCCAGCCGTCGGTGACCGCCTTCTGGAAATTGTCGACGCAGCGGCGGATATGGCTGGCGCTGAAGTCCGGCCCGAGTAGATCGAACGTGTAGCACATGTGCAGCTTGTCGCCGCCGCTGGTATAGGCGGCCACGGTTTTCAGCGAGCGCGCACCGTCTCCGACTTCCCCCACGGTCGTACGTCCACCATAGCCATCGAGAAGAGCCCTGAAGCGCTGGAGGAAAGCGACGTTTTCCGGCTGGCTCTTGTCGTAGAGATGATCCTGCATGCCGTAAGGGTTGACGTCGGGCGCATCGTTGCTGGTCGCATTCGGGTCCGGCACCAGCGGCGGATTGTCCCTGAGATGACGATCGTGGAAATAGAAGTTCACCGTATCGAGCCGGAAGCCGTCGACACCGCGGTCGAGCCAGAAACGCGCGGCGTCAAGCACCGCGTCCTGAACCTGCGGATTGTGAAAGTTGAGATCGGGCTGCGAAGCCAGGAAATTGTGCATGTAATACTGCTTGCGCACGCCGTCCCATTCCCAGGCGGGCCCGCCGAAAATCGAAAGCCAGTTGTTGGGTGCCGTGCCATCGGGCTTCGGATCGGCCCAGACATACCAGTCGGCCCTCGGGTTCTGACGGCTGCTGCGGCTTTCGACAAACCAGGGATGGCGGTCGGACGAGTGCGAAATCACCTGGTCGATGATCACCTTAAGGCCGAGCCGGTGCGCTTCCGCCAGCATGTCGTCGAAATCGGCAAGCGTGCCGAACATCGGATCGACATCGCAATAATCCGAGACGTCATAGCCCATGTCCGCCTGAGGTGAGGTGAAGAAGGGCGACAGCCAGATGGCATCGACGCCGAGCGAGGCGATGTGGCCGAGCCGCCGGGTTACGCCTTTCAGGTCGCCGATGCCATCGTCATCGGTATCCTGAAACGAGCGCGGATAGACCTGATAGATCACCGCGCCGCGCCACCAATCGTCACCCGAACCCTGCTGAGACGCCATGCCCTGCCCCCGTGAAACCGATCTGTACACCAAGATGTAGCCGCGCCCGGCGTGGGAGTAAACGCCGACTGCGGGCGCAATGTCGCGCAATTGCGTTACATAGAAAAACAATCTCTTGCCGAGACCAGCCTTGAACCTTATCCCGTCAGCACGGGGAAAACCAAAGGGAGAGAAGACGTTGGCCGGAACGATGCTGTCGATCGGGGAGTGCATGGTCGAATTGATGCAGGCCGAGGGCGGCCTGCTGCGCAAAGGCTATGCTGGCGATACCTTCAACGCCGCCTATTACGCTCGCCTGTTCCTGCCGACCGACTGGACGGTCGGCTATTGCTCTGCCGTCGGCACCGACACGATCTCCGACGAAATGCTCGCCTTCATGGCCGAGAAAGGCATCGAGACGGCCTCCGTGCGCAAGATCGAGGGCCGCACGCCAGGCCTTTACATGATCCACCTGAAAGACGGCGAGCGCAGCTTCTCCTATTGGCGCTCGGCTTCAGCCGCACGGCTCTTGGCCGACGACCCCGACCATCTGCGCCGCGCCACCGAGAGCGCCGACCTCATCCTGTTTTCCGGCATTACGCTCGCGATCCTTTCGCCCGACGCCGTGGAAACCCTGCTTGCCGAACTGCGCCGCGCCAAGGCGGCGGGCAAACGCGTCGTTTTCGATCCCAATATCCGCCCACGCCTGTGGGACGATGCCGAGCGAATGCGCCGGACGCTGACCGACGGCGCCCGCGCCGCCAGCCTGGTGATGCCGAGCTTCGATGATGAAGTCACGCATTTCGGCGACACCTCGATCGCAGCCACGATCGCGCGCTACAAGGCGCTGGGTGTGGCGGACGTGGTCGTCAAGGACGGGGAAAAGGGTGTGACCCTGGCTTTCGAGGGACCAGACATAAGCCACGTCCCGGCAACGCCTGTCGAGCGCGTGGTCGATACCACAAGTGCCGGCGACAGCTTCAACGGCGCCTTCCTTTCCCGCCTTGTCACGGGCGACACGCCGAGCGAGGCTGCAGCCTTTGCGGCTCGCATTGCTGCGGGCGTCATCGGCCATCACGGCGCGCTCGTCGATAAGGCCAAGCTCGTCGGCTGACGCGCCGCTTCGGCGTTGCCATCGCCGCACGCATTGATCGGTTCGGCGCCAAGTTTGATCCGTTCGGCGCCGAAGGGATCGCCGTTTGCGCTAATTTTCCCGCATCTACTTGAAGGAGATGCAGGAAATGAACCGTTTTCACACTCTGGCGTTTGCCGCCTCGATGCTTACCGCCGGCGCCGCGGAAGCAGCCGATTTCACCGTGACCAGCCCAGACTTTGCCGGGGGCCAGGTGCAGCAGGCGCAGTTTGCCGCGGGCATGGGCTGCATCGGCAAGAATCTGTCGCCAGCGATCACCTGGGCCAATGCGCCTGAGGGCACCAAGAGCTTCGTCGTCACCCTCTACGACAAGGATGCGCCGACCGGCTCGGGCTGGTGGCATTGGGTGGCGATCGACATCCCGGCCGACGTCACCGCACTCGATGGCGGCGCCGGCAGCGACATCTCGAAAATGCCGGCAGGTGCGGTGACGATCGCCAATGACGCCGGTCAGCGCGGTTTTGGCGGCGCCTGCCCACCAGAAGGCGAAGTCCACGACTACACCATCACCGTCAAGGCGCTGAGCGTCGAGAAACTGCCGGTGCCGCCAGAGGCATCGCCCGCTCTGGTCGGCTTCGTCAGCAACATGAACACGCTCGCCTCAGCGACGATATCCGCCAGGGGAAGCCGATAGCCCCGCCCGCCCGCCACGGTGATCGAACGCCGCTCGGCTTGCCCGCAGCGGCGTTTCCGCGCTACCACCGATCTCCGGGCCGCTCGCCGAGGGAATGAAGCCGCGTGAACCACAAGATCTCCGTTCGGCCAGGCGCTGGCGCTGCGGCCCAAATCGTTCAGTACAACCGGCTGCGCTACTCGAACATCCTCATCGAGCAGCCGGTCATCATTGTCGTCGAACGCGGCACGAAGATCCTGCGCCAAGGTGATTTCGAATGTGTGATCGCGCCCGGCGAGGCCGTTGCCCTCCAACAGGGCCAGGTGTTCGATGTGGTCAACGCGGCAGAAAACGACGCCGCCTATCTCGCCCGATGGGTCGCCTTCGATCCGCAGATCATCGCGGCCTTCCATCCAACGAAGGATATCGGCACACCGATCGACAAGGCGCATCTCCTCACGGGTCTGCAGCCAGCCTTTCTCGACGCCTTCAGTGCGGCGGCAAGGGCCGTCGCAGAGCCCGAGTGCATCCCCTTGCCTGTCGCCCGACACCGGGTCGGCGAGTTGCTCATCTGGCTGAATGTTTCAGGCGGCTTCTTTCGTCCCGTCAACACCACAAGCTTTGCCGAGAGGGCTCGGCAGAACCTCATGGGCGATCCGGGCACGCCATGGACGGGCAGCGCCCTTGGCAAGCGGCTCGGCGTCAGCGAGGCGACCTTGCGGCGCAAGCTTTCCGCCGAAGGCTGGTCGTTTCAGCAGCTCTTGACCGACGTGCGCATGTCCGCTGCCATGCAGATGCTGCAGTCATCTGACGTGCCCGTGCTGCATATCGCCCAGCAGGTCGGTTACGAATCGCAGTCGCGTTTCGCCGCCCGCTTCCGCCAGCGCTTTGGCTTTCCGCCGAGCGCGATCCGCGGCCACAGGCGCTGACGCCTTGGGCTTAGCGCTTCTTGCGCTTGTTTTCGAAGGGGTTCTCCGACGCGCGATAGTGGATGCGGATCGGCACGCCCGGCAGATCGAAATCATTGCGCAAGCCGTTGATCAGGTAGCGCGTATAGGATTCCGGCAGCGCGTCGGGGCGCGTGCACGAGATCATGAAGCCCGGCGGGCGGGCCTTCACCTGTGTCATGTATTTCAGCTTCAGCCGGCGGCCGGAGACGGCCGGTGGCGGATGCTGCACCTGCTGGGAATCGAGCCAACGGTTGAGACGCGCCGTCGAAATGCGACGGTTCCAGGTTCTGTCGGTGTCGATGATCGCCTGCATCAGGCGGTCGAGACCGTAGCCGGTATGGCCGGATATCGGGATGGCGCGAATGCCGCGCGCCTGCGGCAGCAGCCGCTCGGTCTTTTCGCGCAGGTCGGCAAGCACCGCCTGCCAGTCTTCAACCAGATCCCACTTGTTGAAGGCGATGACGGCGGCACGACCTTCGCGAATGATCAGGTCGACGATCTGCAGATCCTGCTTTTCGAACGGAATGGTCGCGTCGAAGACGATGACCACCGTTTCCGCAAAGCGGATGGCGCGCAGCGCATCGGCAACCGAGAGCTTTTCCAGCTTCTCCTGCACCTTGGCCTTGCGGCGCATGCCGGCCGTGTCGAACATCTTGATGGTGCGGCCGCGCCAGTCCCATTCGACTGAGATCGAATCGCGGGTAATGCCGGCTTCCGGTCCGGTCAAAAGCCGGTCTTCGCCGAGAAAGCGGTTGATCAGCGTCGATTTGCCGGCATTCGGGCGGCCGACGATCGCCACGCGCAGCGGCTTGGTTTCGTCATAGGCGGGCTCGGCCTCGTCGTCCTCTTCCCCCGTCTCGCCGGTGGTCGGGCGCAGGTCGATGTCGGTCTCGGCGACGTCGTCTTCCGGCGGATAGGCCCGCTCCTCGCCGATCGCGGCGACGATCGCGTCGCGCAGATCGAGCATGCCCTGGCCATGCTCGGCCGAAATCGGGCACGGATCACCGAGCCCGAGCGTGAAGGCATCATAAAAGCCGCCGTCGGAACCGCGCGCTTCGGACTTGTTGGCGACGAGCACCACCGGTTTGCCGCGCCGGCGCAGCATCTCGGCCAGCGTCTCGTCGGCCGGCGTCAGGCCCGCCTTGGCATCGACCACGAACAGCGACAGGTCTGCCTCGTCGATCGCAGCTTCCGTCTGCGCCCACATCCGGCCCTGCAGGCTGTCGGGCGCCGACTGTTCGAGACCGGCGGTATCGATGATGCGGAAGCGCAGGTCGATGAGCTTGGCATCTCCAGGGCGGCGGTCGCGGGTCACACCCGGCGTATCGTCGACGAGCGCCAGCTTCTTGCCAACCAGACGATTGAACAAGGTGGACTTGCCGACATTGGGGCGCCCGACGATGGCGACGGTGAAACTCATGAACGTATCCGTTTCCGACTGAAAGCGCTGCACGTCCTCAAGACATACAGCGCCCCAACACTTTGAAAATCAACATATCCTTTCCAGAGACCGGATCCGGTCTCCAGGGATATGCGCTTAGGCTTTGCCGCTCGCGGCAATGACGTCGAGCAGCATCTGCGCCCGGCCTGCGACATTGCGCGGGCTCTGGGCGTCATCGACGATCTGTTGGAACCAGCTCTTCGCCTTGGCGACATCGCCGGCCTTGTAGGCAGACAGGCCGAGCGCCTCGCGCGCCGAGTGGCGCATGTTGTTCTGCGGTACGGCGAGTTGCTCGACCTCCGCCGAAACCTGATCATAGGTGCCTGCGTCGACCAGCAGGTAGGCCGCACGCAGACGGGCTGCATCGCGCAGCGCCTCGGGCAGGCTTGTATCCTTGCCGATTTCGGAGAAGGCCTTGACGGCGGCATCGGTCTCGCCCTTTTCCGCCTGCAGCGTCGCTGCACGAAGACGAGCCAGCACCGGATAGGCGCCGTAGCCATCCTTCTGCAGGGCGTCGAGAGCGGTCAGCGCCTCGTCGGCCTTGTTTTCCTTGGCAAGGTTCAGCGCCTGCAGGAACTCGTCGCCGGACTTCGACGACGCGTTGTCGCTCCAGTAGTCGTAGCCGACCTTGCCGATGGTTCCCACAACGATCAGCACGGCGATCGCCACGATGACGCCGCCGAAACGAGCCCAGATGTTCTTCATCTGGTCCGAACGCAGTTCTTCATTCACCTCGCGGATAAAGCTGTCGTCTTGGTTCGCCATCAATTGCCCCGGCCTCTCGGCCTTCCCTGCACGCTAATAGGATTTTGCGCCTTCTACCCGATTTTGCGGCAGTTGTAAGGGGGCGCGCGTTATTTAGCCGACAACGATGGGCGAAACCCCGATCACCAGTTCGTGCAATTTCCAGACGATCACGCCGTAAAGGGCGGCACCAAGCACGATGGCAATGAGGTCATAACGATAGGAAGCGAAGGCCGGATAAGTGATTTCACCGGCGCGCCAGCGCTTCTTCATCGAGATGCGCAGGATCACCGCCCACACGAGGAAGGTGCCGAACAACAGCACCGACGACGTCTCGCCATTGGCAAGCAGGTGGGCGAGCGCCCAGATCTTGATTGCAAGGATAGCGGGATGCTTGGTGGCCGTCCTGATCTTGCCCGGGGGCAGATAGGCGGCGACGAGACAGATGCTGGCAATCAACATCAGCGTCAGCGCGATATGAGCGAGGAAGACTGGAGGCGTGTAGAGCATGCCGGTGGTGGCGCGTGCCTGGTCGAAGCCATAGGCGATCAGGCCGAGACCGGCGAGCGCCGAGATGCCGTGGATCGTATGCCAGGCACCGGTACCACTGCGTGCAATCACAGATGCGCGCAGGCCGGGCGCAAAACTGCGAACGAGGTGGATGCCCAGGAAGATCACGATACCCAATATCAGCAGCGCCATGTCGTCACCCGTCCTTCATTGTTGTTCTGTCGGCTATCGACATAGCCGGAGTACACAGAAATTTCCAGACAGATCAAAGGATTGCCGCATTCCTGGATAAAGGGACGGCATACGCAAATCGTCGCAGATATCATGATCCGAACATTTATTGCCCTTTCCCTCGCCCTTACCCCTGCCCTCGCTTCGGCCAACGAACCTGCGGCCGAAAGTGCCGTGGCTACTGTTCCGGCCAAGGACAAGCAGCTCGTCATCGTCTCCTTCGATGGAGCGCATGACAACGCGCTGTGGGAAAAGAGCCTTGATATGGCCAAGCGCACCAATGCGCATTTCACCTATTTCCTTTCCTGCACCTTCCTGATGACGCGCGCCGACGGCAGAGAGATCTACAAGCCGCCAGGAATGAAACCGGGCCGCTCCAATGTCGGCTTTGCCCAGAGCCGTGATGAGATCGCCACCCGCGCCGGTCATATCTGGCAGGCCCATCTCGACGGCCACGACATTGCCAGCCACGCCTGCGGCCACTTCGACGGAAAGGGCTGGACGAAGGCCGACTGGCAGAGCGAATTTACGACCTTCGACGCGGCCTTGCGCGATGCCTGGAAGAAGGCTGACAAGCCGGACGCCGAACCGGAAGGCTGGGCGGAATTTGCCCGCACCGGCATCAAGGGTTTCCGCGCGCCCTACCTTTCGCTGAGCGACGGGTTGTTGCCCGCGCTCAAGGCCTCCGGCTTCACCTATGACGCAAGTCTGGTGACCAAGGGACCGGGATGGCCGACGGAGAAGGACGGCCTGCCGCGCTTCGGCCTGCCGCTGATCCCCGAGGGACCATCCAAGCGCCCGGTCATTGGCATGGACTACAATCTGTTCGTGCGCCATTCCATGGGTGTGGAAAACAAGAAGGACAGCGCCACCTTCGAAGCCCGCACCTACGAGGCCTACAGGAAAGCCTTCGACAAGGAATATGCCGGCGACCGCATCCCGCTGCAGCTCGGCTTCCATTTCGTCGAAATGAACGGCGGCGCCTATTGGCGCGCGCTTGACCGGCTCTTGACCGAGGTCTGCGGCAAGCCGGATGTTGCCTGCGTCAACTACGCTCAGGCGCTACCGATGATTGAGCAGGCAAAAAAGAAGGCGGATCGCTCCGCCTTCTGATTGGTTTGCATCCGGCCCGGATCAGGCCAGCTCTTCTTCGCCACCCACCGCGATGAACTTCTGCTCGATTTGCGGCAGAGGTTCGTCGTCGATTGCCGCTTCGAAGGCGCGCAGACGCTTGTAGATCGACAAAAGCTCGACAATGGTCGGCCAGGACGAAACCAGGTATTGGAACGACGACGTCACCTGTCCGAAGGCGCCCGAAATCTGATTCAACGCACCAAGCGTGATCTTGCCGGCGATGATCGACGGCGCCAGAATCAGCAGCGAGAAGATGCCGTTGATCTGCAGATAGAAAATACGGGCGATGTTGAAGTAGAGATAGTGGAAATAGAGCCGGAAATAGTTCCGGCGAACGTTTTCGAAGAGATCGGCGACGGTCGGCGGCTGGGCGCGATCGGCGTGGTCCTCGCCATAAACCAGTTCCTTGCGGTAGGCAGCTTCCACACGCTGGTTACGGAACTCGAGGCCCGGCAGCTTGATACCGACGATCGCCAGGAACACCGTACCGAACAGCGACCAAAGCACGGCGGCCGTGACCAGTGGATACGGAATGGCGCCGACGATCGGCAGTTCGGTGACATTGGCCGAAAGCCGGATCAACACCGGCGTAAACGCGATCAGCGTCATCACGCTGTCGATCAGGCTGACACCGAGGCCTTCCACGGTCGTGGAAAAGCGCATCGTATCTTCCTGCACGCGCTGCGAAGCACCTTCGATATGACGCAGCTTGCCCCAGTGGGCCATGTAATATTCGTTCATCGCTGTGCGCCAGCGGAAGATATAGTGGCTGACGAAGAAGCGGGTCATGACCGCCACTGCGACTGCGACCATGGCGATGCCGAGGAAGACGGCAATTTCCCCATAGAACTCCGCCGCGGTCACCACCTTCGTCTTCGATACGATTGCCTGGATCAGATCCCAGAACGGCCCGTACCAGTTGTTGATCGCGACGCTCACCTGCACCTGAAAATAGGTGACGAACAGAATGAGGGCCGATCCGAGGATCGACCAGTTCTGCCAGGGGTGTGGCGAGTAGACATACCAGAATGCGGCGAACAACCCGACGACCAGCGCGAAGTACAGGTAGAACCAGAGGAAGGCAGGCGACCAGAAGGCAGAAATGCCGGTGATCGGCGGCGCATCGGCCGGCAAAGGCGGCATTCCGAAGACGGCACCCAACTGTTCGCCCCCGCCATACCAGAAGGCAATGGCGACCAGCGACCAGACCACAAAGGAAGTGAAAAAGAGCTTCGGCTTCGGAAAGAAGGATAGGAACAAAGGACGGCACTCTCGTTTCGGGGGAGGAGAACAACTCGCCTCCCGAAGCGCCGAAACTAGGGCAAACCGCCATTTTCAACAATCCGGTAATATGAACCTTACCGTTATTTCATCATGCCGGAAGGGAATGCCTTGCGACATTCAATCGTCGCCTCGAGGCCATCATCGATGGTCGCATTTCAACGGGGCAAGGCGGCCGAAATTCGCCTCAACTCCACCAATATGATGCCGCCGCAGACAAACAGCACGGCAGCCGCAATCAAGGTCGGTGCGGAAAAGCTGCCGGTGCGCTGTGCGAGCCAGCCTGCGACCACCGGGCCGACAATCTGGCCGATGCCGAACGCCGCCGTCATCAAGGCGAGTGCCTTGCGCGGGCTTTCAGGCGCGAGATGCCGGCCGATCTGCAGGCCGTAGGCGGTGATCATCATGAAGGTGGCGCCCAGCATCAGGCCGCCAGCGAGCGGCGCATAGGGCAGCGGTAGGCTGACGGTCAGCACAAGACCCACCGCCTCGACCAGGAGGCCGATCGCATAGACCCCGGCAAGGCCGAACCGCGGCACGGCAAAGCGCCAGAGATAGACTGACAATGCAGCGCTCAGGCCCGTGATCAGCCAGGCGAGGAACTCGATGCTGTGGCCGCCGCTGGCGTCCCGGGCCATGGCAACGAGGAAGGTGGCGGTGATCACGTAGCCGAAGCCGAACAGGCCATAGGTCAGCGTCACCACCGTCAAGGGCCGCGTCCAGATAAGCGGCTTTTCGCGCACGGCGCCGTTGCCCGAGACGGCACCGGCCGGCAGCATGAGCGCGACGAGGATCGTGCCGACCAGGCCGACGAGTGCCCCGGTGAACCAGTCGGCTTGCGACGCCGAAAGCCCCGCAGCACCGGCAAGAGGTGCGGCCCAGACGCAGAGCGAGGAGAAAGCGATACCGAGCCCGACGCCACCGAAATGCACCGCCGGCACATGTTCGGACCGTGCCAGCAGCCCGTGGCCAAGCACGATGCCGGAGATGAAGATCATCGAAAACGCGCTCGCAAGACCGGCCAGAAAGCGGATGAGGCTCAGAACAACGACAGAGGATGACAGCCCCATCGCCGCAAGCAGCAGCGTGGTCGCCAAAAGCGAAGCGAGCCCGATGCGGCGTTCATGCCCATGCGCCCAACCATAGGCGCCGAGCACGGCACCGGCGAGATAGCCGACGAAGTTCGCCGAGGCGATGACACCGGCATCGGCCGGCCTCAGGCCGAGGTCCGCCATCATCGCCGGCAGGATCGGCGTGTAGGAGAAGCGGCCGAAGCCCATGGCCACCGCCATGGCGATGGCGCCGGCGGCAGCGGTCGAGGCGAGACTTGGCGAATGCGATCGATCGAGCGTAGTCATAGCAGTTTATCGCACTGCAAAACGGCCACCACAAATCACTATAATTGAATGTCCTATTGAAGGAATCGAACGATGCCCGTCAGCTGGGCAGCGTCACCACCAGCGGGCCGCCCCGCGTGACGACGACCGTATGCTCATACTGCACGGTCGGTGCCCGCGGTTCGCTGTAGAGCGTCCAGTCGTCCTTGTCGCCGCTTTCGGCCCAGTCCGCCCCCATCGACAGGAACGGCTCGACGGTAAAGACCATGCCGTCGGTCATGCGCCGCCGCTCGCTCGGATCCGGCCAGGTGGCAATCTCCTTCGGCTCCTCGTGCAGGGAGCGGCCGATGCCGTGGCTGGCAAGGTTGGTGACCAGCGAATAGCGGTTCTTGCGGGCGAAATCGCCGATGGCATTGCCGATCGCGGCGAGCGGCTGATCGGGACGCACCTGTTTCAGGCCGACCCACATCGCCCGCTTGCCGTCGCGGCAGAGCCGGTCGATCGCAGCCGAGACTGGTGGCACCGGGAAGGATGCGCCGGTATCGGCGAAGATGCCGTCTTTCTCCGCCGAAACGTCGATGTTGACGAGATCGCCTGCGCGGATGATGCGGCTGCCGGGAATGCCGTGGGCGATTTCCTCATTGACGCTGATGCAGGTGGCGCCTGGAAACTGGTAGCAGAGCTCAGGTGCTGAGCGCGCACCCGATTCCTCCAGCACCTTGCGGCCAATCGCATCCAGTTCCGCCGTGGTGATGCCCGGCTCGAGCGCTTCGCCCATTGCCTGCAGCGCATTGGCGCAGATGCGGCCGATTTCCTTCAGCCGCAGCAGATCTTCTTCGTTGTTGAGGGTCATCCGTGTCTCGCTTTCGTGCCCACATGTAGCCTGCCGGCGCCGGATTTTCCAGCGCCGACAGTCGAGACATGAACGGCCTGCGGCGGCTTAGGCCGAAACGGCCTGTCCGGCCTTCTCTTCAGCGAGCGCCTTGCGCACCAGCGGTGCCACCTTGGTGCCGTAGAGCTCGATGCCGCGCATGATCTGGTCGTGGGGCATCGGGCCGATCGCCATCTGCAACAGGAAGCGGTCGTTGCGGAAGAGCTTCCAGTTCTCGACGATCTTCTCGGCGACGGTTTCGGGATCGCCGAGGAAGAGATTGCCGGCGGGGCTTCGCGCCTGGTCGAAATGCGCCCGGTTCGTCGGCCCCCAGCCACGCTCGCGGCCGATGCGGTTCATCACTTCGGCCTGCGGCCCATAAAACTGGTCGGCGGCAAGATCGGTGGTATCGGCGATGAAGCCATGGACGTTGATGCTGGTCTTCAGCTTTGCCGGATCCTGGCCGGCACGGCGGGCAGCCTCGCGATAGAGGTCGAACAGCGGCGCAAACCGGCGCGGCTCGCCGCCGATGATGGCGAGCGCCACCGGCAGCCCGAGGGCGCCTGCCCGGGCAACCGACTGCGGCGTACCGCCGACGGCGATCCACAGCGGCAGCACCGCCTGCAACGGGCGCGGATAGACGCCGCGGTCGCTGATGTCAGGACGCATCTCGCCCGACCATGAGACCTTTTCCGTTTCGCGCAATGCCATGAGCAAGTCGAGCTTTTCGGCAAAGAGCTGGTCGTAATCGTCGAGCGACTGGCCGAAGAGCGGGAAGGATTCGATGAACGAGCCGCGCCCCGCCATGATTTCGGCCCGGCCGTTGGAGATGAGGTCGAGCGTCGAAAACTGCTGGAATACCCGCACCGGGTCGTCCGAGCTCAAAACCGTGACAGCGCTCGTCAGCCGGATTGTCTTGGTTCTAGCAGCGGCGGCGGCAAGGATCACGGCCGGCGCTGAAGCCGCATAATCCGGGCGGTGATGTTCGCCAAGCCCGAAGACATCGAGACCGACCTGATCGGCAAGTTCGATCTCTTCCAATAGATTGGCAAGCCGCCGCTGGCCTTCCCGGCCCTTGTCGGCCGCGTTCGGATCGACATCCGCAAATGTGTAGAGCCCGAGTTCCATGATGCCCATCCTGTCCTTGTTTACCGACAGATAGTTGGCGCGGGGACAAGCGGCAAATGCGCATCCGGGAAACACTGTGTTTCCCGGATGGATCCAAACGGCGCTTTGATCAGACCTGGGTCAGCGTGCGCCTGACCGCATTGCGCCAGCCCTTGAGCTTCGCCTTGCGCGTCGCCTCGTCCATGACGGGCTCGAAGCGGCGGTCGCGCGCCCAGGACTTGGCAAAGTCATCCTGCTTCGGCCAGACGCCGGCGCGGCTGCCGGCAAGCCAGGCAACGCCAAGCGCGGTCGTCTCGAGGATGGTCGGCCGATCGACGGGCGCGTCGAGAAGGTCGGAGAGCCGCTGCATCGTCCAGTCGGAGGCGACCATGCCGCCATCGACGCGCAGCACCGTTTCCTTGCCGTGGCTGCGCCAGTCCTTGTGCATGGCCTCGAGCAGATCGCGCGTCTGGTAGCAGACGGCCTCGAGTGCGGCACGGGCAAACTCGGCCGGCCCGGTGTTGCGGGTCATGCCGAAGATCGCGCCGCGAGCATCGGGATCCCAGTGCGGCGCGCCGAGACCGGTGAAGGCAGGAACCAGATAGACCTCCTGCGACGGGTCGGCGCTTTCGGCGAGCGTGCCGGTGTCGGGCGCCGCCTTGATCACCTTCAGGCCATCACGCAGCCATTGCACGGCAGCACCGGCAACGAAGATCGAGCCTTCGAGCGCATAGGTGGTTTCGCCATCCAGCCGATAGGCAATTGTGGTGAGCAGCCGGTTCTTCGAGCGCACCATGTCCTTGCCGGTGTTGAGCAGCGCGAAGCAACCGGTGCCATAGGTCGATTTCAGCATGCCCGGCTTGAAGCAGGCCTGGCCGATGGTCGCTGCCTGCTGGTCGCCGGCAACGCCGAGGATTGGGATCGCGGCACCGAACAGCGCTTTGTCGGTGACGCCGAAATCGGCGGCGCAGTCCTTGACCTCCGGCAGCATGGCGCGGGGCACGCGCAGGATGTCAAGCAGCTCGTCGTCCCAGGCATTGTCGGCAATGTTGTAGATCAGGGTGCGCGAGGCGTTGGTCGCATCGGTGACGAAGGACTTTCCGCCCGTCAGCCGCCAAATGAGAAACGTATCGATGGTGCCGAAACAAAGTTCGCCCTTGGCGGCGCGCGCATGGGCGCCCTTTACGTTCGACAGCAACCACTGAAGCTTGGTGCCGGAGAAATACGGGTCGAGCAGCAGCCCGGTTTTCTTGGTGAAGGTCTTTTCCAGACCCTGCTTCTTCAGCTTGTCGCAATAGGCAGCGGTGCGGCGGTCCTGCCAGACGATGGCATTATGGATCGGCTTGCCGGTCTGCCGATCCCAGACGACGACGGTTTCGCGCTGGTTGGTGATGCCGATGCCGGCGAGATCGCTGGCCGAGATCCCCGCCTTCTTGATCGCCTCGTTGACGGTGAAGAGGACCGTCTCCCAGATTTCCTCCGGATCGTGCTCGACCCAGCCGGATTTCGGAAAATGCTGCTTGAATTCCTTCTGGCCGACGCCCGCCACCTGCTGCTTGCCGTCGAAGACGATCGCCCGGCTCGATGTCGTGCCCTGATCGATCGCGAGAATATATCCGCCCATATGCCCCTCCCCGGCCTCACATCACGTATTTCCACGCACTTCCTCAAGCACGCGGCGTCCATTTCGAAAAACTTCAATACGATGGCAAAACGAATGTCAAACGAAAACAAAACGCAAGAAACCGTGACGAAGTTTCCCGCCGCAACTCTGCGTCGGCGGCCTGAAAAACACAATTGTCACCTCAGCGGTTTTACGCGTAGGTTGGCGCTGTTGCGTCGCAAAAACCGGCAAGATTGGGCGACGCTGCAAAGGGAGAGTTGAGGAATGACGAGAACTGCGGTCATCACCGGTTCGACAAGCGGCATCGGCCTTGCCATTGCCAAGGCTTTCGCCAAGGGCGGCGCCAACATCGTGCTCAACGGTTTCGGCGCGCCGGACGATATCAAGGCTGCGACGGAGGAAGTCGCCGCACTTGCCACCGGAACTGTCATCTACCACCCGGCCGACATGACGAAGCCGGACGAGATCACGGACCTGATGGCAACGGCTGAAAAGCGCTTCGGCAGCGTCGACATTCTCGTCAACAATGCCGGCGTTCAATATGTCGAAAAGGTCGAGGACTTCCCGGTCGAGCAATGGGACCGGATCATCGCCATCAATCTCTCCTCCTCCTTCCACACAGTTCGCGCCGCCCTGCCCGGCATGAAGGCCAAGGGTTGGGGCCGCATCATCAACATCGCCTCGGCGCACGGGCTCGTCGCATCGCCGTTCAAATCGGCCTATGTCGCCGCCAAGCATGGCGTCATGGGGTTGACGAAGACCGTAGCACTCGAAGTCGCCGAGGATGGCATCACCGCCAATTCGATCTGCCCGGGCTATGTGCTGACGCCGCTGGTTGAAAAGCAGATCCCCGACCAGGCCCGCACCCGCGGCATCACCGAACAGCAGGTGATCAACGACGTGATGCTCAAGGGGCAGCCGACCAAGAAATTCATCACCGTCGAACAGGTGGCATCGCTCGCCGTCTACCTTGCCGGCGACGACGCGGCACAGATCACCGGCACCCATGTTTCCATGGACGGCGGCTGGACGGCGCAATAGAGCGCCGTCCCTCCATTGAGACGAGGCGGACGACGCCCTAACTTTATCAATATGCGCAAGGGTCAGCCGCCGGAACCGTGTCAGGCTTTCGCGGCCCCGCATCAGCAGGAATGGATGGTATGCCGCAGGTCAGGGAACGCAAGGACGACAGCATTCGCTTCATCCTCAACGACAGCGAGGTGGCGCTTTCCGACGTTGCGCCGACCGCCACGCTGCTCGATTATCTCCGGCTTGAGTGCCGACTGACGGGCACCAAGGAAGGCTGCGCCGAGGGCGATTGCGGCGCCTGCACCGTGCTCGTCGGCAGGCTTGCCGGCGAAAAGCTTGTCTATGAAAGCATCAACGCCTGCATCCGTTTCGTCGGATCGCTGCATGCGACCCATGTGGTAACCGTCGAACATCTGGCCGCCCGCGACGGAACGCTGCATCCCGTGCAGCAGGCCATGGTCGATTTCCACGGTTCGCAATGCGGCTTCTGTACTCCCGGCTTCGTCATGTCGCTTTACGGCCTGTGGCTGTCGAACGACGATCCCAGCCGCGCCGACATCGAAAAGGCGCTGCAAGGCAATCTCTGTCGCTGCACCGGCTACGAGCCGATTGTCAAGGCGGCCGAAGCCGCCGCCAGCGCGCGGCCCTCCGCCATCTTCGATCCGATCACAGCTGTGCGCGATGAAACGATCGCCCGCCTCAGGGCGCTTCAGCCGGCAAAGACGATCACCATCCGCCATGGCGAACACTGTCTGATCGTGCCGGCGGATACCCCCGGCCTCGCGACGGCCCTTGCCGAACACGAGGGCGCAACGGTGGTCGCCGGCTCCACCGATGTCGGCCTCTGGGTCACCAAGCAGATGCGGCCGATCAATCCGGTCATCTTCATCAACGGCATCGCCGAACTTCAACAGATCACGGAAAGCGAAACCGGCCTGACCATTGGCGCCGGCGTCAGCTATTCAGCGGCCTTCGCAGCCCTCAGCAAGGCCTATCCGGCCTTCGGCCGGCTGATCGACCGCATCGGCGGCGAGCAGGTGCGCAACATGGGCACGATCGGCGGCAACATCGCCAACGGCTCGCCGATCGGTGACAGCCCACCGCCGCTGATCGTGCTTGGGGCAACTTTGACGCTGCGATCGACGGAAGGAACCCGCACCCTGCCGCTCGAAGATTTCTTCATCGCCTATGGCAAGCAGGACCGAAAGACAGGCGAATTCGTCGAGAGCATCTTCGTGCCGAAACTGCCGGCAGATGACCTCTTTGCCGCCTACAAGATTTCCAAGCGCCGCGACGAGGACATTTCCGCATTGCTCGGAGCCTTCCGCATTTCGATTGAAGACGGCAGGGTAAGGTCCGCCCGCATCGCTTTCGGCGGCATGGCCGGTACGCCAAAGCGCGCCGCAAGCGTGGAAGCTGCCCTCATAGGCAAGCCCTGGACCGAAGAAACCGTGCGCACCGCTCAAGGTGCCTTCGAGACCGACTATCAGCCCTTGAGCGACTGGCGCGCCACCAGCACCTATCGCATGCTGGCGGCGAAGAACCTGCTGATACGCTTCTTCCTCGAAAGCAGCGGCGAGGCGGCACAACTCCACCGCTTCGAGCCGGCGATATGAGAGCGAGCAGCGATTGGGGCCTGCCCCTGACCCTAGCCCTCTCCCCGCAGGCGGGGAGAGGGAACGCACAGGTCGCGGCGATGCCCCTCCTCCCCGTTGTGAGGGGGGAGAAGGCAGCCGGCAGGCCGGATGAGGGGCATGTCCTTCGAAAGGATTGAGTAAGATGGATAAGTCGACCTTCGAGGAACGCAAGGCGATCAACGGCCAGATGCATTCGCGCCAGCGCCACGACAGCGCCCACAAGCACGTCGCCGGCACCGCCGACTATATCGACGACATGCCTGAGCCGGCGGGCACCCTGCATGGCGCATTGGGAATGACCGATCGCGCCCACGCCGAAATCACCGAGATGGATCTCTCGGCCGTCATCGCGGCGCCCGGCGTGATCTGCGTGCTGACGGCGCGCGACATGCCACATTCCAACGACATCAGCCCCAGCCACCTGCATGACGAGCCGGTGCTTGCCGACGGCATCGTGCAGTTCCATGGCCAGCCGGCCTTTGCCGTCATCGCCGAGACACGCGACATCGCCCGCCGCGCCGCCCGGCTGGCAAAGATCAGCTATCGCGACCTGCCGCATTTCACCGATATCACCGACGCCGTCGCCCACGGTGGGCAGCTCGTGACACAGCCGCTGACCCTGCAGCGCGGCGATGCCGAAGCCGAACTGGAAAAGGCACCACGCCGGCTGCGGGGCCAGATGCGCATCGGCGGCCAGGAGCATTTCTACCTCGAGGGCCATATCGCTCTAGCCATTCCCGGTGAGGACGACGAGGTCACCGTCTGGTCGTCGACCCAGCACCCGAGTGAAATCCAGCACATGGTCTCGCATGTGCTCGGCGTTCCCTCCAATGCGGTGACCGTCAATGTGCGCCGCATGGGCGGTGGCTTCGGCGGCAAGGAAACGCAGGGCAACCAGTTCGCGGCGCTCGCGGCCGTTGCGGCGAAGAAGCTCAATCGCGCCGTCAAGTTCCGCCCCGACCGCGACGAGGACATGACCGCCACGGGCAAGCGCCACGACTTCCTCGTCGACTATGACGTCGGCTTCGACGATGATGGCCGCATCCACGCGGTGCACGCCAACTACGCGGCGCGCTGCGGCTACTCATCGGATCTCTCGGGCCCCGTCACCGATCGCGCCCTGTTCCATGCCGACAGCTCCTATTTCTATCCGCATGTGAAACTGACGTCGCAACCGCTGAAGACCAACACCGTCTCCAACACCGCCTATCGCGGCTTCGGCGGGCCTCAAGGCATGGTCGGCGGCGAGCGCATGATCGAGGAGATCGCCTACGCGCTCGGCAAAGATCCGCTCGAAATCCGCAAGCTCAACTTCTATGGCGAGACTGGTTCGGGCCGGGATATCACGCCCTACCACCAGCACGTCGAAGACAACATCATCGCCCGCGTCGTCGCCGAGCTTGAAGCCGATGCCGACTATCAGGCGCGCCGCAAGGCGATCATCGACTTCAACCGCACGAGCCGGGTCATCCGCAAGGGCATCGCGCTGACCCCGGTGAAGTTCGGCATCTCCTTCACGCTTACCGCCTTCAACCAGGCGGGCGCGCTGGTGCATGTCTATCAGGACGGGTCGATCCATCTGAACCATGGCGGCACCGAGATGGGCCAGGGCCTCTACGTGAAGGTCGCCCAGGTCATTGCCGACAGCTTCCAAGTCGATCTCGACCGCGTGCGCATCACCGCAACCACGACAGGCAAGGTTCCGAACACGTCGGCGACCGCCGCCTCCTCCGGCACGGATCTGAACGGCATGGCCGCCTTCGATGCCGCGCGCCAGATCAAGGAGCGGCTCGTCGCCTTTGCCTGCGAACGGTGGCAGACGACGGCGGAAAACGTCAGCTTCGTTCCCGATCACGTGAAGATCGGCGAGGAACGGGTGGCCTTCCCGGAATTCATCAAGCTTGCCTATATGGCGCGTGTGCAGCTGTCTGCCGCCGGCTTCTACAAGACGCCGAAGATCCATTGGGATCGCGCTACCGGCCGCGGAACGCCGTTCTATTACTTCGCCTACGGTGCCTCGGTATCGGAAGTCTCGATCGACACGCTGACCGGCGAATACATGGTCGACCGGGTCGACGTGCTGCACGATGTCGGCCGCTCGCTCAATCCGGCAATCGACCTTGGCCAGATCGAAGGCGGCTTCGTGCAGGGCATGGGGTGGCTGACGACGGAGGAACTGTGGTGGGACGACAAGGGCCGGCTGCGCACCCATGCGCCTTCGACCTACAAGATCCCGCTCGCCTCCGACCGACCGAAGATCTTCAACGTCAAACTGGCCGAGTGGGCGGAAAATGCGGAAAAAACCATCGGCCGGTCGAAGGCGGTGGGCGAACCGCCCTTCATGCTGCCGATCTCGGTGCTCGAGGCCCTGTCGATGGCGGTTGCAAGCGTCGCCGATTATCGCGAATGCCCGCGCCTTGATGCGCCGGCGACGCCGGAGCGTGTGCTGATGGCCGTCGAGCGCCTGCGCCAAACCCGTTAAAAAATGATAGCGCCGCGCATCCTGTTCGACGCGCGGCGCTTTCTGGAACTCCGGTCAGAACCGGGGCAAGTCAGCGCTGTTGAAGACACGGTGCGCATCCTTCTGCGCCTCGGCATCGTCCCCGTAGGGACCCCTGCCATCCATGAAACCCATGTCTCTTTTGATGTAGTCGGACAGCGCATTGACGTCGAGCACCGGCTTGGCGGCGACAGTGCCGCGAAACAGGGAGGACGTGAACCGCACGACCGCATCCAGCGAAAGAACCTGTTTTCTTTCAGTATGTTCGATAACGTCGCAAGTCATTTTGATCACCTGTTCGTCTTGGGAAGTTGACTTGCAGAATGACGTGGAGGAGGATTGAAATCCAATCGAACATCCGTCTGCATGCATCAAGAGAACTTATCCATGAAGATGTCCAAGCAGTTTCCGCTGAATGCGCTCCGGGTCTTCGAAGCCGTGGCCCGGCTCGGCAGTTTTACCAGGGCCGGCGAAGAGCTGGGCATGACCCAGACCGCCGTCAGCTACCAGGTCAAGCTGATCGAGGAGAGCGTCGGCGAGCCCCTGTTCCTGCGCCGCCCACGCCAGATCGCTCTCACCGATGTCGGCCAGCGGCTGGCGCCACGGGTCACCGAAGCCTTCGAGATGCTGCAGGAGGCCGTCTCCTCGGCACGCGGCGATATCGACAGCACGCTGCTGATCAGCTCGACCCCGACCTTCGCCTCGCAGTGGCTCGCCCGCAACATCGGCTCGTTTCAGCTCGCCCACCCCACCATCGCCGTGCGCCTGGACACCAACGACAACCTCGTCGATTTTGCCAAGGAATCGACGGATCTCGCCATCCGCTCCGGCGCCGGCGTCTGGCCCGGTCTCGACACGCATCCGCTGATGCGCGTCGAGTTCAGCCCGATGCTGAGCCCGGCGCTCGCCGAAACCATCGGCGGCATCCGCGAGCCGCGCGATCTCCTCAAGCTCAGGATCATCGATGCCGGCGACCCCTGGTGGCGGCTCTGGTTTTCCGCAGCCGGCGTCAAAGATCCGGATCTCGAAGGCCGCCCGACGAGCCGGCTCGGCGCACAATCCTTCGAGGCGCGCGCGGCCATTGCCGGCCAGGGCGTGGCGATCCTGACACCGGAATTCTACGGCGACGACGTGGCGCTTGGCCGGCTCTACCAGCCTTTCGACCTGCGTTGCAGCGACGGCTGCGACTACTGGCTGGCATACCCGCATGCGCGCCGCAACACGCCGAAGATCCGCATTTTCCGCGACTGGATCCTCGGCGAACTCTGCCCGTCGGTTCAGTTCGGGGCTGATTGGGTCAAAGAGCGCAAGGCGGCTTCCGCGAGCTGACGTAACCCCTTAGAATCCATCAGGTTTATCATCAGGCAGATTTCATCGCGAAATCGTCCCGATCCCTGCAAAACACGCCCACAGGTGCATGCTCCCCCTTTCCCAACTCCCGGTTTTTGCGCAAGGTGCGCCGACGGAGAGAATAAAGGGGACCCCGAATGTACGAGTTCGCCATCGCCTGGGAATGGCTGGCCTTTGCCGTGCGCTGGTTGCACGTCATCACCGCCATCGCCTGGATCGGCTCATCGTTCTATTTCATCGCGCTCGACCTCGGCCTGGTCAAGCGTGATCATCTGCCCGTTGGCGCCTATGGCGAGGAATGGCAGGTGCATGGCGGCGGTTTCTACCACATCCGGAAATATCTGGTGGCCCCCGCGTCGATGCCGGAGCATCTCACCTGGTTCAAATGGGAATCCTACGTCACGTGGCTGTCGGGCTTCGCCATGCTCTGTCTGGTCTATTACGGCGGCGCCGATCTTTTCCTGATCGACCGCCATGTGCTCGACATCTCCGCGACTACGGCAATCCTGATCTCGCTCGCCTCGCTCGGCATCGGCTGGATCTTCTATGACCTGCTGTGCAAGTCGCCGCTCGGCAAGAACACCTGGGGCCTGATGGCGCTTCTCTACGTGGCGCTGGTGATCATGGCCTGGGGCTATACGCAGGTCTTCACCGGCCGCGCCGCCTTCCTGCATCTGGGCGCCTTCACGGCCACGATGATGTCGGCCAACGTCTTCTTCCTCATCATCCCCAACCAGAAGATCGTCGTTGCCGACCTGATCGCCGGCCGCACGCCGGACCCGAAGCTCGGCGCCCAGGCCAAGCAGCGCTCGCTGCACAACAACTACCTGACCCTGCCGGTCATCTTCTTCATGCTGTCGAACCACTATCCGCTGGCCTTTGCCACCGCCTTCAACTGGATCATCGCAGCACTCGTCTTCCTGATGGGCGTCACCATCCGCCACTGGTTCAACACCACCCATGCGCGCAAGGGCAGGCCCACCTGGACCTGGCTCGCCACCGTGCTGATCTTCATCCTGATCATGTGGCTGTCGACGGTGCCGAAGGTGCTGACCGGCGAGGAGAAGGCCGAGGTCGCACCGGTCTTTGCCCGGTTTGCGCAGAATGCGCACTTCCCCGCCGTCAAGGACGCGATCTCGACCCGATGCTCCATGTGCCATGCGGCCGAGCCGGTCTATGAAGGCATCGTGCGTGCCCCAAAGGGCGTGGTGCTGGAAAGCGATCAGGAGATTGCCGCCCACGCGCGAGAAATCTATATCCAGGCGGGGCGCAGCCATGCCATGCCGCCCGGCAACATAACAGACATGACGACGGACGAGCGCCAGCTGCTGGCAGCCTGGTTCGAAAGCGCCGTCGAGGAAGGCAAGACACAATGACATCGACGCTCATCCGCGGCCGCCTCCTGAGCTTTCATCGCGCGCCCTTCGCCATCGACGACAGCGCCGCCTATGCTTATGAGACGGATGGCGCATTGCTGGTCGAGAACGGCGTGATCGTGGCGTCGGGTACCTATGCGGCCATCAAGGCCGGGGCTGCGGATGATGTCGTCGAGATCGATCACCGTCCGCATCTGATCGTGCCCGGTTTCATCGACACGCACCTGCATTTCCCGCAGATGCAGGTGATGGCCTCCTATGCCGCCAACCTCCTGGAATGGCTGAACACCTACACCTTCCCGGAGGAATGCCGCTTCGTCGAGACCGCCCATGCCGAGCGGATTGCCAGCCGCTTCTTCGACGAGATGGTTCGCCACGGCACGACCACGGCGGCAGCCTATTGCTCGGTCCACAAGGCATCGGTCGATGCCTTCTTCGCCGAAGCACTGCGCCGCGACATGCGCATGATCGCCGGCAAGGTGATGATGGACCGCAATGCCCCGCAAGGCCTGCTCGACACGCCTGAGATGAGCTATGACGAGACCCGCGCGGTGATCCGGGAGTGGCACGGAAAGGGCCGCAACCATGTGGCCATCACCCCGCGTTTTGCCATTACCTCGACGCCCGAGCAGATGGACGTTGCCAGGTCGCTGGTGCACGAGTTCCCCGACCTGCACGTCCAGACGCATCTTTCCGAAAACCGCGACGAGATCGCCTTCACCTGCGAACTCTACCCGGAAGCCGTCGACTACACCGATGTCTACGCCCGTTATGGCCTGCTCGGCCCCAAAAGCCTGTTCGGCCATTGCATTCATCTGTCCGAGCGCGAGGCAGATGCGATGAGCGAGACCGGCTCGGTCGCGGTCTTCTGCCCAACGTCCAATCTTTTCCTCGGCTCCGGCCTCTTCCCGTTGCGGGCGCTCAACCGGCGCGACAAGCCGGTGCGCACTTCGGTCGCCTCCGATATCGGCGGCGGCACCAGCTATTCCATGCTGAAGACGCTCGACGAGGCCTACAAGATCCTGCAGCTGCAGGGCGAGCGGCTGAACCCATTCGACAGCTTCTTCATGATGACCCGCGGCAATGCCGAGGCGCTCTCCCTTGTCGACAAGATCGGCACGCTCGAGGCCGGCACCGATGCCGATTTCATCGTGCTCGACATGGCGGCAACGCCGGCAATGGCGCTACGCGCCGAAGTGGTCACCTCGCTTGCCGACGAGCTTTTCCTCTTGCAGACCATGGGCGACGACCGTTCTATCGTCGAGACTTATGTCGCGGGAAAACCGGCCAAGTCGGCGCTCGCCGCCGCCTGATTTCCGGGCAAAACAAAAGAGGTAAAAAAAATTGACCTCTTTGCTCCAGCGCTATTAACAAGCCTTCGGCAAACATGGTAAGGGCTGTGAAGTCAGTCCTGGAGCAGGCATGCGCGGTTTTTATCGACGACCTGCTCTGACCCCTGAGTTTCAGATGAAGGCCGTTTCCATGACGCAAATCCTCGAAATCAGCGACCTCAAGGCGCTCGCCAAGCGCCGCGTCCCGAAGCTCTTCTTCGATTATGCCGACAGCGGCGCCTGGACCGAGGGCACCTATCGCGCCAACGAGGCAGATTTTGCAAAAGTGAAGCTGCGCCAGCGGGTGCTGGTCGACATGACCAACCGCTCGCTCGAAACGACGATGATCGGCCAGAAGGTGTCAATGCCTGTGGCGTTGGCGCCGACGGGTCTGACCGGCATGCAACACGCCGACGGCGAGATGCTGGCAGCCCAGGCGGCGGAAGCCTTCGGCGTTCCCTTCACGCTGTCGACCATGAGCATCTGCTCGATCGAGGATGTCGCCTCGGTCACGACCAAGCCCTTCTGGTTCCAGCTCTACGTCATGCGCGAGCGCGAATTCGTGCTCAACCTGATCGACCGCGCCAAGGCGGCCAAGTGCTCGGCGCTGGTGCTGACGCTCGACCTGCAGATCCTCGGCCAGCGCCACAAGGACCTGCGCAACAGCCTGTCGGCCCCGCCGAAGCTGACCCCCAAGCATCTCTGGCAGATGGCGACGCGTCCCGGCTGGTGCATGAAGATGCTCGGCACCAATCGCCGCACCTTCCGCAACATCGTGGGCCACGCCAAAAGCGTCACCGACCTCTCCTCGCTCGGCGCCTGGACGGCCGAACAGTTCGATCCGCAGCTTTCCTGGAAGGACGTCGAGTGGATCAAGGAGCGCTGGGGCGGTCCGCTGATCCTCAAGGGCATTCTCGATGCGGAAGACGCCAAGATGGCGGCTGCGACCGGCGCCGACGCGATCATCGTCTCCAACCACGGCGGCCGCCAGCTCGACGGCGCCCATTCCTCGATCAGCATGCTGCCGCGCATCGTCGATGCGGTCGGCCACCAGATCGAGGTGCACATCGACGGCGGCATCCGCTCCGGCCAGGACGTGCTGAAGGCTGTGGCCATGGGCGCCAAAGGCACCTATATCGGCCGCCCCTTCCTCTATGGCCTCGGCGCCATGGGCAAGGAAGGCGTGACCAAGACGCTGGAAATCATCCGTAAGGAGATGGACATCACCATGGCGCTCTGCGGCAAGCGCGATATCAACAATGTCAACCGCGACATCCTTGCGGATTGATCGCCAGCCCAAGCAATCTGCATTTATCGCCCGGATTGAGGGAAGGCTTCAGGGTCTTCTCTCAATCCGATCTGCCCGGTTTGCCGCCTTGAAGCTCGGCGTCGGGCGAACGGTGTTCGCAACGGAGATTGCTTACCGAACCTGCACGTCCAGGGTCTTGGTGAAAAAGGTTGCGATGTCGGCATTGATGACGCGATGAAGTGCTGCCCGATCGATCCCCGGAGGATCGGTGCACAGCGCTGGCATGGCTTCGCGCATTTGCGGTGAGCACGGGGCAAGGAACGTGAAATGCCCGGCGTTCGGCAGGACCTCCACGCTGACTTTAGACGGCATGTCGCGCGCAAGTGCCAGGGCGTTGTCTTCTGGCGACAGTTCCTCATCCTTTTCCCCGACATAGACCGACATCGGCGCCGCCACGGATTTTAGCCCTTCCGTGGGGAAGATGACGCTGAGCGGTGCCAGCAAAACGAAGGATCGGATGCGCGCGTCGGCTGAAGCCCCAAGTTCGGCACCCTCCATCCCGATGCGCCCGCGCGCTTCGCAGACATGCCGATCATCGGAACGCTTCGCGCAATAGCCTTCGAGACGGGCAAGGTCTGGGTTGCCTCCCGCCAGGATCAACCCGGTGGTCCCGCCGGCCGAATACCCGACAAAGCCGATCCGCTCGCGGTCGATGTGCGGCTCGAGCGCGGGATCATCAAGCGTGGCGGAAAGGGCCGCCGAAATCTGCGTGGCGCGTCCGTAGATTGCGCCGGCCGTGCCGATCCGACTGGTATCTTGAAAATTATCGCCGACATGCGTGACACTGACGACCACATATCCCTGGCGCGCGAGGGACGAGGCAAGGTCGTGGTGGCCCCACATGCTTCCCATGCTGCCATGCGAGACCATGATCAAAGGGTAGCGGCCGTCGCCAATCGGTGCCGATCGGGACGCATCGACCTGATAGGGTCCAATGCTGGTGACGTCCGTCCGGTCGGGACTTGGAAAGAACACCACCGCATCCATCGGCTTTCGTTCGACCGGATCGACAGCTTCGAGTTTCCTGACGCCAACGCCTTCGACAGGGCCGGCACTGGCAGCGGCACTGAAGAGAAGGACGAGGCACAGAGCGCACAGCAATCTGGAAAACATATCGCTTGGACCCAAATAAAGTAGCAATTAAGTTATTGAAAATAATATATTTTAAATATTAACCTTCGCGTCGCCACGAAGGCTCTCATGTTTCTATTTCAACTGCCGCGATAGGTCGAATAGCCGTAGGGCGAAAGCAGCAACGGCACATGGTAGTGGCTGGCGGGATCGGCGATGCCGAAGCGCAAGGGGATCAGGTCGAGAAAGGCCGGCTCCGGTAGCGCCGTGCCGATGCGGCGCAGATAGTCGCCCGCGTGAAAGATCAGCTCGTAATTGCCGGCCATGAACCCGGCGCCCTCCACCATCGGGCCATCGACCCGCCCGTCGCTGTTGGTGTGGACGGTGCGGATCAGCTGCCGCTCCTCGCCCTCAAGCCAGAAGAGATCGATGCGCAGGCCTTCGGCCGGCTTGCCGAGCGCGGTGTCGAGGACATGGGTGGTCAGACGGCCGGTGCTGCTCATCGCGTCTCTTCCTTCACGTAAGTTGCGCGGGATGCGGACGGAAAACCGCACGCACTTTTCCTCGCCCCGCTAGATTGCGCTTTCGATGACGAAGGGCTCTTCGTAGAAATATTCTTCGAGATTGTTGCCCGGTCCCTCCCGGTCGACGACGATGAAGTCGCTGACGGTGCCCACCGTCATCAGCGGGTGATGCCAGACATTCCGGCCGTAATTGACACCCTGCCGACCATGAGCCCGGAAGACCCGCGGCTCACCCGGCTTGCCGCCCTCGTCCTCGGCAACGACGACCAGCCAGGGCCGATCGTCGAGCGGAGAGAAGCTCTGGCTGCCGAAAGGATGCCGCTCCATCATCGCGACCGTGTAGGGGAAAACCCGCGGCTGGCCGCGAAAGATGTTGACGATGACATTGGCGCCATCGCCGGTAACATCGGCGCGCGCCAGGCCATGGAAGCGTTCGGTGTTGCCACCGTTGATGTAACGCATCGATGCAGGGTCGGCCTCGATGACCGTGCCGAACGGGGCGAAAGCGTCCTGCGTCAGGGGTTCGATCGAAAGAAAACGCGACATCAGGCAATGACCCCGCGGCGGTTGTTGCCGGCGGTATTGGCGTGGTCCGGTTCGACTACCCTCCATGGCGAGGAGAGCAGAGTGCGAACGGGCAAGTCAGGCATTTTCGTCTCCTGGAAGCATGGATTGCAGCCGCAGACGAGCGATTTTCTCCACCTGCGCGCAGGCGGTCTCAAATTCCTCTTCGGTCGAATTGTCAATGCGTCTTTCGAACGCGGTGAGAATATCGTTCTTTGTCAGTCCCTTGACGGCGATGATGAAGGGAAAGCCGAATTTCTGCGTATAGGCTTCATTTAACGCCGTGAAGCGGGCATGCTCCTCGGCTGAAAGCCGGTCAAGCCCGGCGGACGCCTGCTCCGCGGTCGAATCCGCCGTCAGCTTGCCGGCAATCGCCAGCTTGCCGGCAAGGTCCGGATGCGCCCGCAACACCGCCAGCCTCTCGCGCGGCAATCCGGCTCGAAAGGCCTGGCAAAGGGCCGAGTGCACATTGCCGGCTGAAAGTCCCGTGGCCGTCGCCCGGTCGTAAGCCCGTTCGGCAACCCAGGGAGAATGCTCGAACACGCCGCCGAAGCGGCTGACGAAGGCGTCGCGATCGGACATCAGAGAGCCCCTTCCGGCTTGTGGTGTTCATACCAGTGGCGGGCGATATCGATGCGCCTGGGCACCCAGACCTTATCGTGCGACATGACGTAATCGATGAAACGCGCGAGAGCCGCAGCACGGCCAGGACGACCGACCAGACGGCAATGCAGGCCGATATTCATCATCTTGGCATCGCCTTCCCTGCCCTCCTCGTAGAGCACGTCGAACGTGTCCTTGAGATAGGTGAAGAACTGGTCGCCGGAGTTGAAACCCTGGTTCGTCGCAAAGCGCATGTCGTTGGCGTCGAGTGTGTAGGGGATGATCAGATGCGGCTTGTCGGCCGTCAAACCTGAAACCCAATAAGGCAGTTCGTCCGCATAGCTGTCGCTGGAATAGAGGAAACCGCCCTCTTCGAGAACGAGCTTCAGCGTGTTGTTCGAAGGCTTGCCCTGGTAAAGGCCGAGCGGACGCTCGCCGGTCAGTTCGGTGTGCAGGCGCACGACTTCGCGGATATGCTCGCGCTCCACCTCTTCGGGGAAATCCTTGTATTCAAGCCAGCGCAGTCCGTGGCTGGCAATCTCCCAACCGGCTTCCTTCATGGCGGCAACCGCTTCGGGATTGCGCGCCATCGCCTGCGTCACGCCATAGACCGTCAGCGGCACGTTGCGGCTGGTGAACATGCGCCAAAGCCGCCAGAAACCGGCGCGGGAACCGTATTCGTAGATCGATTCCATGTTGAGGTTGCGCTGGCCCTGCCAGGGCTGCGCGCCGACAATCTCCGACAGCAGGCTTTCCGACGCCGGGTCGCCATCGAGAATGCAGCTTTCGCCGCCCTCTTCGTAATTGAGCACGAACTGCACGGCGATACGCGCATCGCCCGGCCAGTTCGCCTTGGGCGGGTTGCGGCCATAGCCGACGAGATCGCGTGGATAGGTAGTCTCAGACATCAAATCACCCTTCGAATTTTCCGGAACGGTATCATTGCCGCCCGGATTGTCGAGACAAAATGACGTCAGTGCAGACGGTTAGCGGTTCGGTTAGCGACTGGCCATCAACGCGGCAACCATCCGCGACAAGGGAGGAACCGGGCTTGGCGCAAGCGTCGCCTCAGTGGCTGCCCGCTTGATCCGGTCGGCGCGTTTGGTCGCGGAAATCTTGCCGAGCGGGTGCTGCGAGTGAACCCGCATCGGCGCGCCGGATTCCTGCTCGACGAACAGCGCCAGGCTGCCGATCGTCAGTGGCGGCGCCAGACACGGTTCGAACAGATCGCGCAGCGGCGCCTCGATGCGGCGCATCGCGTCCTGATTGAGCGGCCCGGTCAGCATCATGTGAAAGCGATATTCGTCCATCACATGTGGATCGCCCCAACGATGCAGGTTTGAGAATTGCGGCGCCGTCAGCCGATCCGGGTCGGAGCGCTCGATCTCGTCTTCGCTGAGCGGCGCGCGGAACGCGTCGAACTCCTGGACGATGCTGGCGGCAAGCAGATGCATCGCCGTGCTCGGGATCTGCGGCATCAGCCCCCAGCACTGGCCAAGCCGGGCCACTTCCAACTTTTCGATTTCGAACGGCGTCTGGGCGCCGGCAAAGTGCATCAGCGCCTTGAGCAGCTGTGCCTCGTCCATATCGGGGTGGAGCCTGAAGGGCGACATCACCACCGCGTGAAAGCCGAAGCGGCGCGGAACGGCCGTGTGGAAAGCAATCTCGGATGCCGTCAATCCGCAGATCGACGGCAGTTCGGTAGGCTCGCCTGAGTAAACGTTGCGGCCGAGCCAGCTCGCGGCAACCGTTGAGAGCGGATCGGCCATCGGCGGCGTGAAACAAATGGCGTAACGCATGCGCATGCTCCGGAAATCCGTTCTGGCACTTGCCCGCTACAACCGATCTCGATCGTCGCCAGGGCCGGCGCAGGTTCAAAACCTTGAGAGCTTCAACAATGCCTTCCCCGAGGAAACGCGACGCTCTACCGCCTGCGTCTTAGGTGATTTGCGTGACAGATTGACGAATTGGTCCGGGCATGGCTGGGGATCGCGCCCAAGGTTCTGAGCTGAACTATTTCGGAACCATCCCGGCCAACAGCCGTTTCCTTGAGGTAGCAAACAACGATGGAGAAGAAGCGTGACCTATCACAATGCGAACCTTCAGGACGCCAACATCAAGGAAACCCATGACCTGATCGCGAGCGACAAGGTTGAAGGCACGAAGGTTTATGGCGCCGACAGCAAGCACATTGGCTCGATCGAGCGGGTGATTATCGAAAAGCGCAGCGGTCGCGTGGCCTATGCCGTGCTGGGTTTCGGCGGCTTTCTCGGCATCGGCGAAGATCACTATCCGCTCCCCTGGGCGAAGCTGACCTATGACGAGAGCCTCGGCGGCTATCGCACGGATATTACCCGCGAGCAGGTCGAGCGCGCGCCGAAATACAACGGCAGCGATGAATACGACTGGAACGCCGAGAACGGACGTCGCGTCTACGACTACTACGGCGTGCCGCCCTACTGGATGTAAGGGCCGGGTTTTGTTGATGCGATATACGGGGCTCCGCCTGCGGCGGAGCCCTTCGCATGCCGACGTCTTAGAGATGTTTCTCGCGAAGTGACGCTATGTGCGTCCGGCACAGGAAGGTGTCCGGAATCTCGATGGAAGGCTGTCCCATACTCTCGTTGACGACGAAGTGCGCGAGACGATGGGCGATGCCGAAGCTCACCTTGAACCCGCCGGTTAGCAACGACAGGTTTTCGTGATCCGGATGCCGCCCGACCATCGGCTCCCGTCCGGCCGATTTCGGCCGTAGGCCGGCCCAGCGCTCGACCACCTCTGCCCCGCGCAGGGCCGGCACCAGCGCCTCGGCACGCCGGAGAAGTTCATTCAACAGTTCATCCGTCGACAACGGATCGGCATATTTGTTCTCGCTGGTGCTGCCGACGGCGACATGCCCGTCGTCATGGGCGACGATGTAGACACCATCGGTGAAGATGACGGGCAATTGCGGATCGACGTCGGCCAGAAGCAGTGCCGCCTGGCCTTTGACCCCCGTGCCGCTCGGTTCACGGATAGGTCCGCACAGCGTGTCAACCAGCGGAAAGCTGCCGACGCCGGCGGCAAGAATACAATGGCCGAAGGCGATGTCCGTACCGTCGTCGAGTTCGGCCCGGCCTTGGCCGGGATGGATGCCTCGAACGCCGGCTCCTTCGATAATCCTCACCTTCGGCAGTTGCCCCAAGGCTGCGCGCAGGACAGCCAGCATCTGGCGCGGGGCGAGCCGGCCGCCGAGCGTATCGAACACCAGCCCGCTCGGCGCCGCCTCCGCACCGAGCCAGCCGGACGGCAGTTCATCGCGCACATGCCAAAAAAAATGTCTGTCGCCTGCCTGCCAGTTCTGCAGCGCATCCTGCTCATGGCGAAGGGCGATGTCGCGCAGATGCGGCTTGGCGAGCGGCATGATCCGGCCGCTGCGGCGGTAGCCCGCAGAGCGCCCGGTTTCCGCCTCGAGCGCCTCGATCTCGCTTTCGAGCGACACGAGAGCGTCGAACTGGAATTGTTTCTTGGCGTTCCACTTGTCGGGCATATGCGGCATCAGCGCGCCGAGAATGCCGCCGCTGGCGCCGGCGCCGATGCAGCGCTCGTCAACCAGGCAAACGTCCATGCCGGCACGCGCTGCCATAAGGGCTGCCCACAGCCCCATGATGCCGCCGCCGACGATCAAAACTTCGCTCATCGATTGACCTTCTCCGGTGGCGGGATTATCGCCATCTAATGACAGGATCAGCCGCAGAACCGAACCAGCCCCCGGCCCATCAAAGCCTCGATTGGCACGAGGGCGATATGCCCTATTCCCGGGAATTTGGCGATCACTTTTATTGCCGCACCGATGGCCGGCTCGAATGCGGGCACGTGTTCCTTGCCGGCAACGGCCTGCCCGAACGCTGGGCCGCCGGCGGTGCGTTCACCGTTGGCGAGTTGGGTTTCGGCACCGGCCTCAATTTCTGCGAAACCTGGCGGCAGTGGAAAGCGGCTGCAACAGGCGGCACGCTGCACTTCGTCAGTTTCGAACGGTTTCCGATGCAGCCGGAGGAAATCTCCCGAGCGCTTGCCCATTGGCCGGAGATCGATGCCGAGCGGCTGGCTCTTGTCGAGCGATGGCCCGTGACGAAAGAGGGCGGGATCGAGATCGATTTCGGCGGAGGTGTTCGCCTGTCCGTCGTCTGCTGCCCCGCTCTCGACGGTCTCGCCCAGCCGACCGAACGCTTCGATGCCTGGTTCCTCGATGGCTTTGCGCCATCGCGCAATCCAGACATGTGGTCGGAAGAGCTGATGCAACTGGTGTTCGACCGGACCGCGCCCGGCGGCAGCTTTGCCACCTATGCCGCCGCCGGCTTCGTTCGCCGCAATCTGCAGGCAGCCGGCTTTGCCGTCGAGAGGCGCAAGGGCTTTGCCGGCAAACGCGAGATGCTGCGCGGCGACAAGCCCTGAGCGAGGCGTTTTCATGGCCTTTACTCCACCAGAGAACTGAACTGTCGCAAATGGCGGGGGCATGCCTGCAAAAAATCTGCGACAGAAATCCATCGGCAACGCGGTGGGTTTTTCATGAACAACGATCAGTTTCTGGATGCTGCGACAGGCGAAAACTCCTCCCCGCTCGAGCGGCGGCGCAGGCCTGGCGGCCGCGGTGGCGAGCGCACACGAAAATCCTCGGGCGGCAAATATCTCAACCTCGTCAACACCCAGAGCAAATCCTCGGTGCTATCAGACGATGCGCTCGAGGCGATCCATGAGGCGTCGCTGACGATCCTGGAAGAGATCGGCATGGATGTGATCCTGCCCGAGGCGCGAGAGCGCATGAAGGCAGCCGGCGCCGACATCACCCCCGGTACCGACCGCGTGCGCTTCGACCGCGGGCTGATCATGGACATGATCGCCTCGGCCCCCTCCTCCTTCACCATGCATGCGCGCAACCCGGCCCGCAATGTCGCGATCGGCGGTAACAACCTGGTGTTCGCCCAGATCGCCAGCGCACCGTTCGTGGCGGACCGCGAAGGCGGTCGGCGCACCGGCAACCAGGAGGATTTCCGCAAGCTGGTGAAGCTTGCACAGTCCTACGACATCATCCACACGACGGGCGGCTATCCGGTCGAGCCGGTCGACCTGCACGCCTCCGTGCGCCACCTCGACTGCCTCTCGGACATGGTGAAGCTCACCGACAAGGTTTTTCACGTCTATTCGCTCGGCCGCCAGCGCAACACCGACGGCATCGAGATCGCCCGCATCGGCCGAGGCGTATCGATGGAGCAGATGGAACGCGAACCATCGCTGTTCACCATCATCAACACCTCCTCGCCACTGCGCCTGGACGGGCCGATGCTGCAGGGCATCATCGAAATGTCGTCACGCAACCAGGTCGTCGTCATCACGCCGTTTACGCTCGCAGGCGCCATGGCGCCGGTGACGATCGCCGGAGCGCTGGTGCAGCAGAATGCCGAGGCGCTCTGCGGCATCGCCTTCACCCAGATGGTGCGACGGGGAGCGCCAGTCATGTATGGCGGCTTCACCTCCAACGTCGACATGAAAACGGGCGCGCCCGCCTTTGGCACGCCCGAATACATGAAGGCGGTGATCGCGGGCGGCCAGCTCGCCCGCCGCTACAACATCCCCTATCGAACCTCCAACACCAATGCCGCCAACACACTCGATGCGCAGGCGGCCTATGAATCGGCACTATCGCTCTGGGCGCTGACGCAAGGGGGCGGCAACTTCATCATGCACGCGGCCGGCTGGACCGAGGGCGGACTGACGGCCTCCTTCGAAAAATTCATCCTCGACGTCGACATGCTGCAGATGGTGGCGGAATTCCTGACGCCGCTCGATGTCAGCGAGGACGCACTCGGCCTCGACGCGGTGCGCGATGTCGGCCCCGGCGGGCACTATTTCGGAACCCTGCACACGCTGCAGCGCTACGAGACGGCTTTCTATTCGCCGATCCTGTCCGACTGGCGCAACTTCGAGACCTGGACGGAAGCCGGCCGGCCGACGACCTATGACCACGCCAACCGCGTCTTCAAGCAAAAGCTCAACGAGTACGAACGGCCGCCGCTGGATCCGGCGATCGAAGACGAGCTCGATGCCTTCGTCGCCAAGCGCAAGGAGGAAGGCGGCGTCCCGACGGATTTTTGACGGGACGCAGCGTTGCAGAATGCCCGGAAAATCTCAGGGATAGACCGCCGAGCGGGCGGTTGCGATCAGCTGCTCGATCGGGACGGTGACGCAATTGCGATCGATTTCGGCAACCGTCTTCTGCTTCACGCTGGCAGAAAGCAGCTTGCGCAGGTCCCCGAGCGTCCTTGGAGCCGCGCAGATCACCAGACTATCGAAGGCATTGTCGTTGAGATAACCTTCAAGTCTGCTGGCCACATCGGCCGCAAAGCGGTGTTTCTCCTCGCGCACCGGATCGCTGCTGTATTCCATCGCGGAACGCCCATGACCGACCGACGAATGGCTGCGTCCGGGCTTGTCGGCCATGATATCCTGGGCGCGTTTGGGGTCCGTATGGATGACCTCCTCCTCCGGGTGCTGACGTTCGTCCTTCCGCAGGTTGACGCCCTTGACGAAGCGCGCCGTGTTGCCATCCGCGGCCAGTATCCAAGTCCGGTTTTGCACGATTGTCTCCCATGAAATGATGTTGCTCGTGGGCAGGCCAGAATGGGCCTGTAATAGAAACGGATGAAGGCCGATCCGGTTCCATCCATTTCGACAGATCCATGCACTTTTTTGGTGTACTCACCACCTCACATGCGCGCGAGATAGGCGTCGAAGCTGCGTTCGGGTGACGGTTGGAAATGATCGCGCTCAAGCTTCATCTCCCGGATACGATCCACACGAAAATCGCGGAAATCCCGGCGCAGCTCGCACCAGCTCGTCAGCAGCCAGTGGTGGCCGAAAACGCTGAGGCCCAGCGGCCAGACCGTGCGCTTTGAACTGTGATCCGCCAGGCTTTCATAGGCGATGGTTACCTTGCGCTCTTCGGTGATCGCCCTGCGCAGGTCACCGAGCACCGGCGGCGTCTGAGGCTGCAGTGCCGAACGGAAGGCGCGGATCGGGGCGCTGCGCAATCGCGCCGCATGTTCGGGTGGAAGTCCGTGCTCGATCTTGTCCATCGCCTCACGAGCGGCCTGCGCCAGCCTGGTGTCCCCGAGCATCTGCACGGCCCGCGCGCCGAAGGCCAGCGCCTCGAGTTGCTCGAAGGTGAAGGCGAGAGGCGGTGCGTCAAAACTTTCGCGCAGCAGATAGCCGACACCGCGCTCGCCGTCGATCGGCGCACCCGAAGCCATCAGGTGCTCCATGTCGCGATAGATGGTACGGCGTGCCACCTCCATCCTCTCGGCGATCTCCTGCGCCGTCATCGCCCGCCCCGTTGCCCGCATGAGCTGGATGATTCGAAACAGCCGGTCGGCAGGTCTCATTGGCGCAATCCAATCACAGGTCCGTGTGCGGTTATGGCCATAAGGCTGTCAGTTGCCCTGTGATTAAGTCAAGCAGCAATCAACAGGGAGCATGATATGACCACCGAAAGCATCCTCGAACTCGCCGTCTGCATCGTCGCGGACAGGCCAGCCGCCGCGGCCGCCCGTCAAAGGGCGATGCAGGCCGTCTCGCAATATCCGGGATTCATTTCCTGGCGTGCCGTCGGCTCCTGCGAAAAGGCAGACATGCTCGCGGATCTGGTCGAGTGGGAAACGCTCGACGCGGCCAAATCGGCGGGCGAGCGCGTGCGCCGAGACCCGGATTTCGCCCCTTACATGGCGGCAATCAGCGCGGTAATGCTGATGCAGCATTTTGCGGTCGAGCAACAGATCTGAGCAGAAAGACGATCCAGCAATGGCTGAACCACTGAAGAACCTGCTGCATCCGGGTGTCGTCACCGCCATCGCAGACCGCCTGAGCGCGGTCTGCCCGACCTTCGAGCGCACCCAGTTCGAAGCGCTTGCCGGTGCCAATCTCGAAGCGCTGGAACTGATGCAGCGATCGCTACAGATCCGCGACGCGCTGATCGAAACCCTGCCGCAGCCCTTCCCGCAAGCAGCGGCCGTCCTTGGCGATTGCCTGCCAAGCGATGAAAGGGCCGGACTCAGCGGCTGGGCCCTGCTGCCCGTCAGTCAATATGTCGCGGCCCGCGGGCTCGATGACTTCGAACTCTCGCTGACACTGCTGCGCGCGCTGACGCCGCACTTCACCTCCGAGTTCGGTATCCGCGTGTTCATCGACCAGCACCAGGAACGGGCGCTCGCGATCATCGGCTCTTGGGTAACAGACGCCAACCACCACGTCAGGCGTCTGGCGAGCGAGGGCACCCGCCCGCGCCTGCCCTGGGCCATGCGATTGCCGAAACTCATCCGCGATCCCCTGCCGATCCTGCCGATTCTCAAAGCCCTTATCGACGATCCCGAAGACTATGTGCGCCGCTCGGTTGCCAACAGCCTCAACGACATCGCCAAGGATCATCCCGATCTGGTGGCAGGCTTCGTCGCTGAGCACATCGCAGGCGCTTCCTTTGAGCGGCAGCAACTGCTGCGCCACGCTTCGCGTACGCTGCTGAAACAGGGCCATGGAGCAGCCCTTTCAAACTTCGGCTTTGCCGCACCCGCAGGCATCGACGCAGCGTTCTCTCTCGACCGGCCGGAAATCACGCTCGGCGAGAGCCTCGTCTTCAAGCTGGCCGTCAGGCACACCGCAAAGACCGCCCAAAAGATCATGATCGACTACGCCGTTCACCACCGCAAAGCCAATGGCACGACCTCTCCCAAGGTGTTCAAATGGACATCCGCAACGCTGGAGCCGGGTGCGACGATCAACATCGAAAAGCGCCACGCGATCCGGCCGATCACAACCCGGCGTTACTATCCCGGCGCTCACCGCGTGGTGATCCTCGTCAACGGCCAGGAGGCTGCCGACGCCGATTTCGAGCTGTCGCTCGGCGAATGACCCCACCTCATTTCGCACCTGCGAAAAGATGGACCTTGACTTTTCGGCGCAAAACGACGACATGGACGCAGCGTCACCTTCAGGCCGCCGCGTGAGCGCGCCCTCGGCAACACAGAAAGCCGTGAAGAAGGAAAAGCGCACCCATACGCCGTAAGCGGCGACAGCACAGGCGCTTGACGACTTTTTCTTAACCCACAAGTTCCCAATTCACGCGGGGTTCTTGACGCCGAACGACACCGGAACAGCAGATTGCGGTTCCGGCGAATGCGTTTGGCGCCCCCAAAAGGTATATGCATTTGTCCACCTTTAAAGATCTTGGTCTTTCCGAACACATTCTGGAAACCCTGACAGCCAACGGCTTCGAAAAGCCGACGCCGATCCAGGCGCAGGCCATTCCGCTGGTGTTGAAGGGCCACGACCTGATCGGTCTCGCCCAGACCGGAACCGGCAAGACGGCCGCCTTCGGCCTGCCGATGATCGAAAAGCTCGTTGCCGACGGCAAGCGCCCCGACCCGCGCAACATCCGCGCCCTGGTGCTGGCGCCGACCCGCGAACTGGTCAACCAGATCGCTGCCAACCTCAAGCTGTTCGTCAAGAAGTCCCCGCTGAAGATCGGCGTTGTCGTCGGCGGCGTCTCGATCAACAAGCAGACCGAACAGCTCGCCCGCGGCGTCGACATCCTGGTTGCCACGCCCGGCCGCCTGCTCGACCTCATCAACCGCAAGGCCGTGACGCTGACCCAAGGTCGCTACCTCGTGCTCGACGAAGCCGACCAGATGCTCGATCTCGGCTTTATCCATGACCTGCGCAAGATTTCCAAGCTCGTCCCGAAGAACCGCCAGACGCTGCTGTTTTCCGCCACCATGCCGAAGCTGATCGCGGAACTTGCCGGTGAGTACCTGACCGACCCGGTCAAGGTTCAGGTTACGCCTCCGGGCAAGGCCGCCGACAAGGTCGAACAGTATGTTCACTTCGTCCCCGGCAAGGACCTGAAGACGACCATCCTCAAGAAGACGCTGACCGACAATCCGGATGGCCTGTCGCTGATCTTCAGCCGCACCAAGCATGGCGCCGAGAAGCTGATGAAGCACCTCGACCACGTCGGCTTCAAGGCCGCCTCGATCCATGGCAACAAGAGCCAGGGCCAGCGCGAGCGCGCACTGAAGGCGTTCCGTGACGGTGAGATTCGCGTACTCGTGGCCACCGACGTCGCTGCCCGCGGCATCGACATCCCCGGCGTCACCCATGTCTACAACTACGACCTGCCGGAAGTTCCGGACGCCTATGTTCACCGCATCGGCCGTACCGCCCGCGCCGGCCGCGACGGCATCGCGATTGCGTTCTGTGCACCGGACGAAATCCGCCTGCTCCGCGACATCGAAAAGCTGATGGGCATCAACATCGCTGTCGCCAGCGGCGAAGCGCCTGCCGACCAGGCTCGCCCGTCCAAGGCACGCGGCGGTCGCGGCAACGGCAATGGCAACGGCCAGCACCGCGGCAATGGCGGCGGCGGTCAGCGCCAGGACGCCCGCCCGCGCCGCGAGCGCCCGGCCCGCCAGTCGGCACTCGCGCCGAGCAGCTTTGCCGGTGACGACCTGCTGCGCGACGACCGTCCGCAGAAGACGGAACACCGTGGCCAGCGCCCGGCCGGTCAGGCCCATGCCGAAGGCCGTTCGGAAGGCAACCGCAACCACGAGCCCAAGAAGCACCACGGCCGTCCCGGCCAGAAGCCGGGCGAATGGCGCAACAAGGCCCCGCGTCCCGAAGGCCAGGGCGCCGACCGCCGCGAAGGCGGCCAGGGCGGCATGCGCCGTGGCGCCGGCGCCGGCGGCGGCAATCGCGGCCAGCAGGGCTGATCTCCACGCGCATTTCACGCGAGCCGTGTAAAGCGGCTTCGTCCGGAAATGCCTGAGAACACAGAATTGAGAACGGCGGGTCGCCTCGGCCCGCCGTTTTTTATGCCTGCTGCTTGCGGTTGGTGAGGTAGACGCCGGCAACGGCAATGACCGTGCCGATGATCATCGGCAGCGTTAGCGCCTCGCCGAAGAACAGCCACGCCTGCACGGCCGCAAGGGGCGGCACGAGATAGATGAGCGAGGCCGCGCGCGAAACCTGGCCGCGGCGGATAAGATAGAGCAGGAGCGCAATTGCGCCCATGGATAGCCCCAGCACCGACCAGGCAAGCGCTGCGAAGATCTGCAGGTTCCAGGTGACGTGAAGATCTTCGAGCATCAAGGCGAGCGGAATGGTGACGATCAGCGCGCCGAGATACTGAAGCGCCGCAATGGTGCGGATGTCGCCGCTTTGCAGATGCCGCTTCTGGTAGAGCGTGCCATAGGTGACGGCGGCCATGCCAAGGACGTTGATGAGAACCGGCAGCAGATGGATCGGCGTGGCGCCGGTATCGATGACAAGCACCTTCGGCAGCACGGCAAGGGCGATGCCGAAGAAGCCGAGCACAAGCCCGAGTTTCTGCTGAATGCTGAGCTGCTCGTCGATGACGACGGAGGCTGCAACGGCCGTCATCAACGGCTGCAGCCCAGCGATGATGCCGGAGATCGCCGCCGGCACGCCCTGCCCGATCGCCCACCAGACGGCACCGAGATAAAGCCCGTGCAGCAACATGCCCGAGATCACCGCATGGGCCGCCGCGCGCCATGATGTCGGCCATTTCGCCCGGGTCACGAGACAGAAGCCGATGAAGAGCAGGATCGCCAGCGTATAGCGCAGCACCAGAAACGTCAGCGGATCGGCATAGACAGCCGCATATTTGGCAACGACCCATCCGGTCGACCAGAGCAGTACGAAGATGGCCGGGGCCAGGCGGGCGAGTGTCATTGACCTATCCGAACGGGCAAAGGGAGCTCAGCCGCGATAGACGCGGCAGCGTTGATGGTCAAAGCAATTTTTCTGATGGTGGCGATCAGCCGCTTGCATCATTCCGTAGATCGGGATCGATTTACGGATAAAATTAGGCAGCGCTTTTATAATGTTACGGCGCGCTTTGCGCGTCATCCGTGACGCGCGGCGCTGTAACTGGAACCATCAACCGCAACGACGACAGCGACAGCGAAACGAAGCCCGGTTCGTATTCCTCACGAAAGTGCAGCCTGCTGGTATCGACGACCAGACCTTCGGACGCGATCCAGTCGAACATGTGTTGGTAATGCGCAATGACGTCGCCAGTTTCAGGGTGATGCATGGCGCTGACGAAGCGCATGGCCGGCAGGTCGACATGGCCAGGGTGGCGGGTCGTTTCCGCCGTCTTCGAGACGAAGCCGACGAGGTAGCGGAAACCATCCGGCCGATCGTTCCAGGAGAGACCGACGAGCATCGGATGATCCTTCGGATGCAGCCGCAAATGATGCTCCTGCATCTCCGCGATCAACCGACGCACGGCACCGTCAGCCGCCTCGACGAACGTTCCCTCCCAGAACGAACCCGCAATCCGCTGCGCCGGCCTTTCGACGATTTCGAACACGATGCACCTCTTGCCAAAGCAGGGACTGGCCGCCGCCTCAAGCGGCCGCGACTATTGATAATCCAGCCGCGTCGGATGGCAATCGTTACTGCCAACAAGCTGTCAGAGCAGATCGACGAAGGCGCGCGCCGCGCGGCTGAACTGGCGGTCGCGATGGGTCAACAGCTCGAAACTGCGCTCGGCAAGCTCGAACGGCAACTCGACCAGCCGGCCGCTGTCGGCGAAGGGCCGGGCGGCGAGCCTGGACACGGCGGTAATGAACGGGCCGCTCTCGACGGCCGTCAGCACTGCCTCGTTCGATGGCAATTCAAGCTCCACCTTCAGCTGACTGACATCCGCACCTTGCGCCTGCATCGATTGCAGGAACATTGCGCGCGTACCCGATCCCTCTTCGCGCAGCACCCAACGCGCGGCAAGCAATGCTTCAAGGTCAACCGGCCTGAAGGCAAGCGAATGGTGGGGCGGCGCGTAGATGGCGATGCGGTCGACTGCGACGCTGCGATGGTCGAGCTTCTCCGCCTCGACCCTGCCCTCGACGAAACCGAGTTGCGCCGTTCCTTCCTCGACCGCCTCGGCGACCACGGCCGTGTTGCGCACGGTCAGCTTCACATCGATATGCGGATAGTCATGGGTGAAGCGGGCGAGACGAGCCGGCAGCCAGTAGCTTGCCACCGTCTGGCTTGCGGCAATCGCCAGTGTACCGCGGCGCAGAGCGGAGAGATCGTTGAGGCAGGCGGTCGCAGCCGTCGCCCGCGCCAGCACGGCCTTCGCCTCCGGCAGAAAGGCTTTTCCCGCCTCCGTCAACGCCAGTCCGCGGCCGATACGATCGAACAACCTGACGTCGTGTTGCGTTTCAAGCGCTGCGATCGCCGCACTGGCGGCAGACTGCGTGACGTTCATGGCCTCGGCCGCGCGCGTCATATGCAGGCGCTCCGCGACAGCGACAAATATGCGAAGTTGGTCGAGTGTCATGGAAAATCAATCGCAAAAAGCGATCAGATTGACAAGAACAATCCGTTAGACTGATTTATCAATCGGACTAGGGTGCGGCCATGTCCAGATCGCATTCCATATCCACCATCTCGTCACCCACAGTCATTTCCCGCATGACGCGCATCGCGCCGGGCCTGATCCTCTGTTGCCTGGTCGCACTCGCCGCCTTCGTCCTTGAACGGTTCGAGGCAAGCTGGACCGGCCGGCCCTGGCTGGAAGCGCTTGTCATCGCCATCCTTCTCGGTGCGCTGCTGCGCATGTTCTGGACACCGGGAGATCGGTGGTTGGCGGGTATCCGGTTTTCCTCCAAGCTCCTTTTGGAAGCGGCAATCGTGCTGATCGGCGCGAGCCTCAGTTTTAAGGCGATCCTGGCCAGCGGCCCGGTGCTGCTCGCCACCATCGTCGGCATCGTTTTTCTCTCGATCGCCTCCGGCTATCTTATCGCGCGGCTGCTCGGCCTGCCCAAGCGCATGGCGACGCTGATCGCCTGCGGCAATGCGATCTGCGGCAATTCGGCGATCGCCGCCGTCGCGCCGGCCATCGGTGCCGAGGGCGATGAGGTCGCTGCAGCCATCTCCTTTACCGCAATCCTCGGCATCGCCGTCGTTCTCTGCCTGCCGCTGATCGGCGGCTGGTTCGGCATGTCGCCCTATGGCTTCGGCGTTCTGGCTGGCATGACCGTCTATGCCGTGCCCCAGGTGCTGGCGGCGGCCTCCCCGTTCAGCGCACTGTCCGTACAGGTCGGGACCCTGGTCAAGCTCGTGCGGGTGCTGATGCTTGGCCCCGTTGTCCTTTGCTTCTCGCTCATCAACCGTGGGGGCGAAGCGCATCCCCTGGCGCAAAGCCGGCCCGAAGGCAAGCAGCCGGCCCGTCTTGCCACATTCGCGCATTTCGTTCCCTGGTTCATTCTGGGCTTCCTCGTCGTCGCAATCGCCCGCAACAGCGGAGTGGTCCCCGATGTCGCCGCAACCGGCGCAGCACATCTCGCCACATGGCTTACCGTCATCGCCATGGCGGCCCTCGGTCTGGAGGTCGACATCCGCAAGCTCGCCGATGCCGGACCGCGCGCAAGTGCTGCCGCCATGTTGTCGCTCTTGGTTCTGGCCAGCCTGGCAGTTGCGGCCATCTTTGTCTTCGGCCTGGGTTAGCCTCCCAAGCGCGCCTAAATTTCAAGCATTTGCTTATTTTCTAAGATGCCCGGATCGAACGGGATCGGGCCGAAGCCGCTCTCGCCCCATTGTTGAGCATCCCATTGCCCGGAAGAGCTGGAATAACGCGTCCGAACTTTCTTGTCCCCCGACTGTGCACGCTTCTTGCATTGCATCCAGCGTTGTACTCAAATGGTCAAAAATAAGGGGACCACGCCTTTGGCATTTGACGAAATGATGAATGCGGACAGCAGTCCGCGCCAGCCATATTCGACCTATCATGAATGGTATGCCAGCCAGGACAGAAATCGGCTCATAACGAAATCAAAGGACGCCGAGAACATCTTCCGGAAAACCGGCATCACCTTCGCGGTCTACGGACACGCAGACTCGTCCGAAAAGCTCATCCCCTTCGACCTCATCCCCCGCATCATTTCCGGCCGAGAATGGCGCAAGCTCGCTCAAGGGATAGAACAGCGGGTCATCGCGCTCAACGCTTTCCTCGACGACATCTACCACAAGCAAGAAATCATCCGCGCCGGCCGTGTGCCGCGCGAGCTGATCGAGAAGAACGTGGCCTTCCTGCCGCAAATGATCGGCTTCCGTCCACCGGGCGGCGTCTACACGCATATCGTCGGCACCGATATCGTGCGCACCGGCGAGGATCAGTTCTACGTGCTGGAGGACAATGCCCGCACGCCATCAGGTGTCAGCTACATGCTGGAAAACCGCGAAACGATGATGCAGATGTTCCCCGAACTCTTCCATCAGAACCGCGTGCGCCCGGTCGAAAACTACCCGAACCTGCTGCGCCAGAGCCTGGCGTCGCTGGCGCCTCCCGGCTGCAGCGGCAAGCCGCGCGTTGCCGTGCTCACCCCCGGCATCTACAACTCCGCCTATTACGAACATGCCTTCCTCGCCGATATGATGGGCGTCGAGCTTGTCGAAGGGTCGGACCTGCGCGTCATCGACGGCAAGGTGAAGATGCGCACCACCCGCGGCTACGAGGCGATCGACGTGCTCTACCGCCGCGTCGACGACGATTTCCTCGATCCCCTCACCTTCCGGCCGGAGTCTGCGCTCGGCGTTCCCGGCATCATGGATGTCTACCGCGCCGGCAACATCACCATCGCCAACGCGCCCGGCACCGGCATTTCCGACGACAAGGCGATCTATTCCTACATGCCCGAGATCGTCGAATTCTATACCGGCCGAAAGCCGCTCTTGGAAAACGTGCCGACCTGGCGCTGTTCCGAGCCGCAGAGCCTCAAATACGTGCTCGAACACCTGGAAGAACTGGTGGTCAAGGAAGTGCACGGCTCCGGCGGCTACGGCATGCTGGTCGGCCCGACCGCCAGCAAGAAGGAGCGCGCCATGTTTGCCGAAAAGCTCAAGGCCCGCCCGACCAACTACATCGCCCAGCCGACGCTGTCGCTGTCGACCGTGCCCATCCTCGTCAACAAGGGCATCGCGCCCCGGCATGTGGATCTTCGTCCCTATGTCCTTGTCTCCGACAAGGTGCAGATCATTCCCGGCGGCCTGACGCGCGTCGCCCTCAAGGCCGGTTCGCTCGTCGTGAACTCCAGCCAGGGCGGCGGGACGAAGGACACCTGGGTGCTGGAGGACTGAGACCATGTTGGGAAGAACTGCAAACGGTCTCTACTGGATGTTCCGCTACATCGAACGCGCCGAAAACAGCGCCCGGCTGATCGATGCCGGCCTGCGCATGGCGCTGACACGCAGCGGCGCGACGGAGGGTGATTGGGACGGCGTGCTGCAAAGTGCGGGTGTACGCGAACTCTATGACGAGGTGCACGAAACGCTGACCAGCATCGATGCCATCGATTTCCTTTTGCGCGACCGGGCCAATCCATCGAGCGTGATGTCCTGCATCGAGGCGGGGCGCCACAACGCCCGCATGGTGCGCACGGCGCTGACGCGCGAGACCTGGGAAGCCACCAACGAATGCTACCTCGAAATGAAGGCGATGCTCTCCAGAAAAGCGCGCCCGACCGACATGCCGGAGATCATCGACGCGATCAAGCGGCGCGCCGGCCTTATCCGTGGCGCCTTTCACGGCACCATGCTCAGGAACGAGATCTTCAACTTCTCGCGCATCGGCACCTTCATCGAGCGGGCCGATAACACCGCGCGCATCCTCGACGTCAAGTACTATGTGCTGCTGCCGGCGGTCGCCGCCGTCGGCTCGTCGATGGACAATGTGCAATGGGAATCGATCCTGCGCTCGGTCTCGGCCCACCGCGCCTATGGTTGGGTCTATGACGCCGAACTGAAACCGGCGAACATCGCCGACTTCCTGATCTCCAACGGCCGGATGCCACGGTCGCTCGCCTATTGCTACGAAAAGATCGCCAGCAACCTCGGTTATCTCGAGCGGGAATATGGCGAGCGTCACGCGGCACACGAGACGGCGGACCGTACGCTGGCCGCCCTGCGCAGCCGCTCGATCACCGACATCATGGACCAGGGCCTGCACGAATATCTCGAGGATTTCATCAGCCAGAACAACCTTCTGGGCCAGGAAATCTCCGACGGCTATCGTTTCAACTGAGTTTCGGGAGGACAGCATGCACCTGAAAATCAGCCACACGACCGAATACCACTACGACGAACCGGTGCAGTATGCGTTGCAGCGGCTGCGCCTGACGCCGACAACAGGTGTGGGTCAGACCGTGCTCGGCTGGCAGACGCTCGTCGATGGCGCCGTGATGGAGGTGAGCTACGACGATCACTTCGGCAACCGCGTCCATCTCGTCAGCGTCGACGGCGACCGGGAGGCGATCCACATCACAGCGAGCGGCGAGGTCCACACAGAGGATCGTGCCGGTGTCTTCGGGCCGCACCAATCCTACGTCCCTCTCTGGCTCTATGCCCGCGAAACGCCGCTGACCAAGGCCGGCAAGCTGATCCGCGATCTCGCGAAATCGGCCGAGGGCGAGACCGACCTTGCCCGCATGCATGCGCTGATGGCGATGATCCATGAGGCGGTGGCGTACAAGGCGGGCGAAACCCATGCGGAGACTTCGGCCGAAGACGCGCTCGAGGCCGGTCGCGGCGTCTGCCAGGATCACGCCCATATCATGATCTCGGCGGCCCGCTCGCTCGACATGCCGGCGCGCTATATTTCGGGCTACCTGATGATGGAGGGACAAACGGCGCAGACCGCAAGCCACGCCTGGGCCGAGGTGCATCTGCCCGGCCTCGGTTGGGTCGGGTTTGATGCGGCCAACAAGATCTGCCCTGATGACCGCTACGTGCGCATCGCCTCGGGCCTGTGCTACCGCGATGCCGCCCCGATATCCGGCTTGATCCATGGTGAGGCCAACGAAACGCTGAAGGTTTCGGTGACCGTCGAGCAGCAGACGCAAAGCCAGAGCCAGACGCAAAGCCAGTGAGACCTCCGATGGGACGCACAACGGTGCGTCCCATTGAACCACCTTCGCGCGGCTTCAGCGGATGCTTGTGAACGTCTGTGCGCGAGCAGAAATGAGCGATCTAGCGCGAGGCGCTCGACTGCAACAGCCGACAGAGCGAAGCCAGCCCGCTGTCATAACCGCCATCGAGCACATCGCGACAGCGCTTCAGCACCTTTCGCCGCTCCACCGCGGGCATGTCGTCGAACGCTGCAAAGGAAGCGCCTGGCGAAACAACGCCGGCCCCACTTCGACGTTTCCTTTTGAAACGACAGGCAGGGCAGAATCAAATAATCATGCCGAAGCTGGTTTTCCTGGTGCTTGTCGGCCGAAACAAGGCGGCAGCTCCAGGGTGATGATTAGAGGAGCACGAGCGACGATTTCGCTCGTGCTCAGCCTGCCTAGTGGCTGTCGCGTTCGACGACGGAACCGCGCGCCCCGACCAGGAAATCGAGATCGGCGCCAGTATCGGCCTGCATGACCGTGTTGACGTAGAGGCCGCCATAGCCGCCCTTTTGCGGCTTCACGGGCGAGACCCAGGCTGCGCGGCGGCGGGCCAGTTCTTCGTCGGAAACCTCAAGGCGGATGGTGCGGGCGGGAACGTCGACGGCAATCATATCGCCGTTTTCGACCAGCGCGAGCGGCCCGCCGGCAGCTGCTTCCGGCGCGGTGTGCAGGATGACGGTGCCATAGGCGGTGCCCGACATGCGCGCATCGGAAATGCGGATCATGTCGGTGATGCCCTTCTTCAAGACCTTCGGCGGCAGGCCCATGTTGCCGACCTCGGCCATGCCGGGATAGCCCTTGGGGCCGCAGTATTTCAGCACCATCACGCAGGTCTCGTCGATATCGAGATCGTCGCGGTTGATGCGGGCGTGGTAATCCTCGATGCTTTCAAAGACCACAGCGCGACCCTTGTGCTGCATCAGGTGCGGCGATGCGGCCGATGGCTTCAAGACGCAGCCCTTGGGCGCCAGATTGCCGCGCAGCACCGCGATGCCACCCGACTGCGTCAGCGCCTTTTCACGCGGGACGATGACGTCGTCGTTGTAATTGGTGACGTCCTTGACGCCGTTCCAGATCGTGTCACCGGTGACGGTCAAAGCGTCCTTGTGCAGGAGGCCCATTTCACCGACGGCCTTGATCACCACCGGCAGGCCGCCCGCGTAGTAGAACTCTTCCATCAGGTGCTTGCCCGACGGCTGCAGATTGACGATCGTCGGCACGTCGCGGCCAAGCTTGTCCCAGTCGTCGAGCGTCAGATCCACGCCGATGCGACCGGCAAGCGCCAGAAGATGCAAGACGGCATTGGTCGAGCCGCCGACGGCGCCGTTGACGCGAATGGCATTCTCGAACGCTTCTCGCGTCAGGATGTCGGACGGCTTCAAGTCTTCCTTGACCATGTCGACGATGCGGCGGCCGGAAAGTTGGGAGATCACACGCCTGCGGGCATCGACGGCGGGGATCGCCGCATTGCCGGGAAGCGTCATGCCGAGCGCTTCGGCCATGGAGGCCATGGTCGAGGCGGTGCCCATGGTCATGCAGCTGCCGGCCGAACGCGCCATGCCCTGCTCCGCATCCATGAACTCGTCGAGCGACATCTCGCCGGACTTCACCATTTCCGAAAACTGCCAGATGGCGGTGCCGGAGCCGACGTCATTACCGCGCCACTTGCCGTTCAGCATCGGGCCGCCGGAAACGAGAATGACCGGGATGTCGACGCTGGCAGCCCCCATCAAGAGGCTCGGCGTGGTCTTGTCGCAGCCGCCGAGCAGCACGACGCCGTCGACCGGATTGCCGCGGATCGCCTCTTCGACATCCATGGCCGCCAGGTTGCGGAACATCATCGCCGTTGGCCTCAGCGTGCTTTCGCCGACGGAAAACACCGGGAACTCGACCGGAAAGCCGCCAGCCTCGTAGACGCCGCGCTTCACCCGCTCGGCGAGATCACGCAAGTGCGCGTTGCACGGCGTCAACTCCGACCAAGTGTTGCAGATGCCGATGATCGGCCGGCCGTCGAAGGTGTCGGCAGGCAGACCCTGGTTCTTCATCCAGGAGCGGTGCATGATGGCATTCTTGCCCGTGCCGCCGAACCATTCCTGCGAACGCAACTTGCGCGGCCACTCAGCTTTCTTCTTCATGTTGTCCTTCCTTGAGCGGCCCGCGCCGAAACGCGGGCCCTGGACGGCGCCCTTAAGCCAGGGTGTATGCCGTCTTGACGGTTGTGTAGAATTCGGCGGCATAGCGCCCCTGCTCGCGCGAGCCATGGGAGGAGCCCTTGCGGCCGCCGAAGGGCACGTGGAAATCGACGCCGGCGGTCGGCAGGTTGACCATCACCATGCCGGCCTCCGCGTTGCGCTTGAAATGCGTCGCGTGTTTCAGGCTGGTGGTGGCAATGCCCGACGACAGGCCGAATGGCGTGTCGTTGGCAACGCTGAGCGCCTCGTCATAGTCCTTCACCCGGATCACCGATGCGACCGGTCCGAAGATCTCTTCTTGGCTGATGCGCATCTGGTTGGTCGCCTCGGTAAACAGCGCCGGCTGCAGGTAGAAGCCGGGCGTGTCGCGCTTCAGCAACTCGCCGCCGAAGGCGAGCTTTGCGCCTTCCTGTTTGCCGATGGCGATGTAGTCTGTGTCCTGGTTGAGCTGGCTCTGGTCGACCACGGGGCCAATGTGAGTGCCGGCCTTCAAGGCATCGTCGATGACCAGACCCTTCATGCGCTCGCCCATCGCCTGAACGAAGCGGTCATGAATGCCTTCGGTCACGATCACCCGCGACGATGCGGTGCAGCGCTGGCCGGTGGAGAAGAAGGCGGAGTTGACGGCCGCTTCGACGGCAACCCCGAGATCGGCATCGTCGAGCACCACGAACGGGTTCTTGCCGCCCATTTCCAGCTGGTACTTGCGATTGTGCTCGACCGAGGCGAGCGCCACGCGTTTCCCTGTGCCGGTCGAACCGGTGAAAGTGATCGCCTGGACGTCGGGGCTGTCGAGCATCGCCTGGCCGACGACCGAGCCCTTGCCCATGACCAGGTTCAACACGCCCTTCGGCAGGCCGGCGCGTACGAGAATATCGACGATCGCGTGAGCGCAGCCGGGCACCAGTTCGGCCGGCTTGAAGACGATGGTGTTGCCGTAGCAGAGCGCCGGCGCGATCTTCCAGGCGGGAATGGCGATCGGAAAGTTCCAGGGCGTGATGATGCCGACGACGCCGACCGGCTCGCGGGTGATCTCGACGCCGATGTTCGGGCGCACCGAAGGGATGACCTCGCCAGCCAGCCTCAGCGCCTCGCCGGCGAAGAAGTCGAAGATCTGGCCCGCACGCACGGTCTCGCCGATGCCTTCGGCCAGCGTCTTGCCCTCTTCGCGCGACAAAAGCCGCCCGAGTTCGTCCTTGCGCGCCAGGATCTCGTCGGCGGTCTTGCGAAGGATGGCGTGGCGCTCGAGAATGCCGGAGCGCGACCAGGCCGGAAACGCAGCTTTCGCCGCCGCAATCGCAGCCTTGGCATCTTCGGCCGAGGCGCGGGCATACTCCCCGATCACGTCGTTGGTGTCGGACGGATTGATGTTGGCAACGCCATCCCCGCCAACCCACTCGCCGGCAATCAGGTTCTGGTGCAATGTCATGGGCCTCAGCCTCCTTCATCTTGTTTTCGCGGGCAGCCGCTTGTGGCGGCCTGCCGCTGGCATACCAGATATATCAGAGCTGATGTATGGCGACCTGCTCGTCGGCGGCGATCGCCAGCGGGTTGCGCAGGGCAAGGCCGAACTCGGCGGCCTCGATCTCGAAGACATCCCCCTCCTCGGTGCGGATGCCGTCACCGAAGGACAGCGTCGCCGTGCCGAACATGTGCACATGGACGTCGCCCGGCTGACGGAACAGGCCGTACTTGAAGTGGTGGTGTTCGAGGTTGGCAAAGCTGTGCGACATGTTGGCCTCGCCCGAAAGGAACGGCTTTTCCCACAGCACCTTGCCGCCGCGCAGGATGCGCGATGTGCCCCTGACATCCTCAGGCGCCGCACCGACGCGAATTTCGGGGCCGAAGCTCGCCTGGCGCAGCTTCGAGTGGGCGAGCCAGAGGTAGTTGACCCGCTCGGTCTTGTGGTCGGAAAACTCGTTGGCGACGGCAAAGCCGATGCGGAACGGCGTGCCCGTCTCCGAGATCACATAAATGCCGGCCATTTCCGGCTCTTCGCCGCCGTCTTCGGCAAAGGCGGGCGACACGAGCGCCGAGCCGGGCGCGACGGCAGAGGTGCCGTTACCCTTGTAGAACCATTCCGGCTGCGCACCGATCTCACCCTGTTTCGGCTTGCCGCCCTCAAGGCCCATGCGGAACATCTTCATGGAGTCGGTCAGCGTCTCTTCCGCCGTCTCGGTGGCCTTCTTGTGCATGGCGTCGCGGGTAGCAGCCGAACCCAGATGCGTCAGCCCCGTGCCGGTCAGATGCAGATGCGCCGGATCGGGGTGGGTGATCGGCGGCAGGAAACGTCCATCGGCATAGGCCCTTTCGAGATCGATCGAAGCGCCAAGGCCCTTGGCCTCGATCGTCTCCTTCAGGCTGCGCCCGGCATTGGCCGCTTCCATCGCCAGCGCATAGACGCTCGTTGCACCGTTGACGGCACGGGCCGTTTCACCCGCAGCACGCACGGCGACCGTTATCGATCCGTCTTCGTTTCTGATCTGAGAAATCAGCACGATCCTGTCCTTCCTTGCATCGTTCGGCCGTTGCGCTCACCTGATTTCAGGGAAAACGCCGCCCTTCGGGTGGCTCGCACCGCCCAATCCGACAGCTTCGCTGTCAACCTTGGCAGCCGAGGCCGCCGGTTCCTTGTTACTGGTTCGATCCGGGCTGTTCGGTCGCTCGTCAGCCCTTGTTCTTGTTGTAGACGTCGAAGAACACGGCAGCGAGCAGCACCAGACCCTTGATCAGCTGCTGATAATCGATGCCGATACCCATGATCGACATGCCGTTGTTCATCACGCCCATGATGAAGGCGCCGATGACAGCGCCGGTGATCTTGCCGACACCGCCCGAGGCCGACGCGCCGCCGATGAAGCAGGCCGCAATGACGTCGAGCTCGAAGCCGACACCGGCCTTCGGCGTTGCCGAATTGAGCCGTGCGGTGATGATCATGCCGGCAAGCGCGGCCAGAACCCCCATGTTGATGAAGGTATAGAACGTCAGCCGTTCGGTGTTGATGCCGGAGAGCTTCGCCGCCTTGACGTTGCCGCCCATGGCATAGATGCGACGGCCGATCGTCGAGCGCGTGGTGATGAAGGTATAGAGCGCGATTAGGACGCCCATGGCAATCAGCACGTTCGGCAAACCGCGATAGGTCGAAAGCTGGTAACCGATGAAAAGCGCCACGACGGCAATGACCGCCATCTGGATGGCGAAGAAGACGAAAGGCTCGTTTTCGCTGCCGTGCTGCTCGTTGACCCGGCGATTGCGTACGCCCGCATAGATGGCGTAGCCGACGAGCGCGAGTACCGCCACCAGCGCCACCATGTTCTGGATGAGGTCGGGCCTGGGATTGAGGAAGTAGAGGAAATCCGGAACGAAGCCGGTCGAAAGCAGCTGGAATTCCTTCGGGAACGGTCCGATCGGCCTGCCGCCGAGCACCACATAGGTCAGCCCGCGAAAGACGAGCATGCCGGCGAGCGTAACGATGAAGGACGGGATCTTCTGGTAGGCGACCCAGTATCCCTGCGCCGCCCCCATGATGCCGCCAACGATCAGACAGGCAGGTATGACCACGATGGCCGGCAGGCCCCATTTCACCAGCATGATCGCCGAGATCGCACCGATGAAGGCGACGATCGAGCCGACTGAAAGGTCGATATGGCCGGCAACGATGATCAGGAGCATGCCCAGCGCCATAATGACGATGAACGAGTTCTGCAGCACAAGGTTGGTGATGTTGACCGGGCGGAACAGCACGCCATTGGTGACGAACTGGAAGAACAGCATGATGACCACGAGCGCGACCAAAAGGCCGTATTCGCGGATGTTGTTCTTGAGATAGTCCCCGATCGAGGGTTTGTTTGGTTGGTTGCTCGTATCGGCGACCATTAGTGTTTCTCCCCTGAACGCATGATGGCACGCATGATGGATTCCTGGCTCGCTTCCGCCTTCGAAAGCTCGGCGACAATGCGGCCCTCGTTCATGACGTAGATGCGGTCGCAGGTTCCAAGCAGTTCCGGCATCTCCGATGAAATCATCAGGATGCCTTTGCCCTCGGCTGCAAGCTGGTTGATGATGGTGTAGATCTCATACTTCGCGCCGATATCGATACCGCGTGTCGGCTCATCGAGGATGAGGACCTCGGGATTGGTGAACAGCCACTTCGACAGCACCACCTTCTGCTGGTTGCCGCCGGAAAGATTGACCGTTTCCTGATAGATCGAATGCGAACGGATGCGCAGCTTCGAACGATAGTCGGAGGCGACCTTGACCTCCTTGCGATCGTCAATGACGCCGTTGGACGCCACCGCCTTCAGGTTGGAGAGAGTAGTGTTCTCCTTGATGTTGTTGATCAGCACGAGGCCCAACTGCTTGCGGTCCTCGGTGACATAGGCAAGGCCGGCGTTAATGGCGCGCGGGATGGTGCTGACGTCGACCGGCTTGCCGCGCATCAACACGTCGCCGGTGATCTTGTGGCCCCAGGACTTGCCGAAGATGCTCATCGCCGTTTCGGTTCGCCCGGCGCCCATCAGCCCGGCAATGCCGACCACTTCGCCGGCGCGCACGGTGAAATTGACGTCGTGCAGGAACTGCCGGTCGCGGTGATGCTGGTGGAAGACGTTCCAGTTCTTCACTTCCAAGAGCGTTTCGCCAATCTTCGGCTCGCGCGGCGGGTAACGATCTTCCATCGCACGGCCGACCATGCCCCTGATGATCCGGTCTTCACCGACATCTTCGGTCTGACAGTCGAGCGTTTCCACCGTGCCGCCGTCGCGCAGGATGGTGATCTGGTCGGCAACCTTGCGGATCTCGTTCAGCTTGTGCGAGATGATGATCGAGGTCATGCCCTGCGTGCGAAACTCCATCAGGAGCTTCAACAGCGCATCTGAATCGGTTTCGTTCAGCGAGGCGGTCGGCTCGTCGAGGATTAGCAGCCGAACCTTCTTCGACAACGCCTTGGCGATCTCGACCAGCTGCTGCTTGCCGACACCGATGTCGGTGATCAGCGTCGCCGGCGGCTCGCTGAGGCCCACCTTCTTCAGGAGTTCCTGCGTGCGGGCGAAGGTCTGCGGCCAATGGATGACGCCATTGCTGGCGATCTCGTTGCCCAGAAAGATGTTCTCGGCGATCGACAGCAGCGGGACCAGCGCCAGTTCCTGATGGATGATGATGATGCCGAGGTCTTCGCTGTCGGAGATGGTCGAGAAGCGACGTGGCTCGCCGTCATAATAGATCTCGCCCTCATAGGTGCCGGCGGGATAAACACCGCTCAGGACCTTCATCAGCGTCGATTTGCCGGCGCCGTTTTCACCGACCAGCGCGTGGATCTCACCTTCGCGAACCTTGAAGCTGACATTGTCCAGCGCCTTGACGCCGGGAAACGTCTTGGTGATGCCACGCATTTCGAGAATGATATTGTCCATGTTCAGTCATTCCAGCGGCAGTGGGCAAGAGAGTACAGGCTCCCTCACCCGGATAAAAGGGCCCGCGACGGATCGCGGACCCCGCATGCGTCATCCGATCAGTTGTTGATCTGATCTTCGGTGTAGTAACCGGAGGAGACCATCACGTCCTTGATGTTGGACTTGTCGACGGCAACCGGCTTCAGGAGGTAGGACGGAACGACCTTGACACCGTTGTCGTAGGTCTTGGTGTCGTTCACTTCAGGCTCCTTGCCTTCCATGATCGCGTTGACCATGCCGACCGTGACCTTGGCGAGTTCGCGCGTATCCTTGAAGATCGACGAATACTGTTCGCCAGCAAGGATCGACTTGACCGACGGCAGTTCCGCGTCCTGGCCGGTGACAACAGGCATAGGCATGTCGCCCGAGCCGTAACCGACGCCCTTCAGAGCCGAGATGATACCGATGGACAGACCGTCATAAGGCGAAAGAACGCCATCGACCTTGGCATCGGTGTAGTGGGCGGACAGCAGGTTTTCCATGCGGGCCTGGGCGACGGCACCCTCCCAGCGCAGCGTGCCGACCTGATCCATGCCCTTCTGGCCGGACTTGACGACGAGCTTGCCACTGTCGATCAGCGGCTGCAGGACCGACATCGCGCCATCGTAGAAGAAGAAGGCGTTGTTATCGTCAGGCGAACCACCGAACAGTTCGATGTTCTTCGGCTCGGTCGCGCCGTCGAGCTTCAGGCCCTGCACCAGCGAAGTTGCCTGCTGCACGCCAACCTGGAAGTTGTCGAAGGTAGCGTAGTAGTCGACATTGCCCGAATCGCGGATCAGACGGTCATAGGCGATGACCTTGACGCCGGCGTCATGGGCCTTCTGCAAGATATCGGAAAGGGTCGTGCCGTCGATGGCGCCGATGATGAGAACCTTGGCACCCTTGGTGACCATGTTTTCGATCTGGGCAAGCTGGTTCGGGATATCGTCGTCAGCAAACTGCAGGTCCGGCGTGTAACCGGCTTCCTTGAACAGCTTCTCCATGGTCTCGCCATCGGAGATCCAGCGGGTCGAGGTCTTCGTCGGCATGGAAATGCCAACGGCGCCCTTGTCCTGCGCGAAGGCGGGTGCAGCAAACGACGCGACGGAGATCGCGGCCGCTGCGAGAAGCGAGGTAATCAATTTCATCTGGTCTCTCCCAAAAATGTTGAAGCCGGCAGGCCCGCAGCCTCCCCGTCCTATGCGCAGCGATCCACCGACCCGGAGATCTTAGTCTCCGGCGGTGGATCAAGGTGAAGGAAAACCTCCCCGCCCGCATGCTCCCACATGCACTGGCACATGTGGAAAAACTGGAATCAAAAGCCATAACTGTCAAATACAATATCGCTTTGCATGCATACCATAATTGATATAATACTCAAAAACAGTGTGATTTTTGAAACATCCTGAAAACTGGATTGTCTGAGATGATCAAAGACGGAAAGCCCGGCGCGACAGGCATTGCCGCCGAACAGTTCGACAGCGGGCTGTTTCGCTCGGGCCTCAAGATCAATCACCTCCGGCTGATCCTGGCGATCGACGATCATCGTCGCATCAGTGCGGCTGCGGAGACCCTCGGCATCTCCCAGCCGGCCGCATCGCGCATGCTGGCCGAGATCGAGACGATCCTGAAAGCGCCGATCTGCGAGCGAGTCGCGCGCGGCGTGGAACTGACCCGCTACGGCCAGGCGCTGGCGCGACGGGCGCGCACGATCTTTCTGGAACTGCGCGAGGCCTCACGCGAAATCAATGAATTGAAGACCGGCAGCGGCGGCTCCGTGTCGATCGGATCGGTGACCGGGCCGGCGCTCAACCTCGCGGTTCCCGCCATCCGCCAGGTCATCACCGCTTATCCCGGTATCGAAATCAACATCCAGATCGAAAACAGCAATGTGCTGACGCGCGAGCTGCTCGCCGCCCGCCACGACTTCGTCGTCGGGCGCGTCCCGGACGATCTCAACCCGCGCCTCTTCAACATGGTCGAGATCGGCTACGAGGAGGTCTGCCTGATCGTGCGCGACGGCCATCCGCTGCTCGAAAAGCCTGTCGTCGATGCAGAGGATCTCCCCGCCTACGACTGGGTGTTCCAGCCGCCGGGAACGCTGCTGCGACGCGCGGTCGAGGACAGTTTCATGTCCGCCGGCGTAAGGCTGCCGGCCACCGTGATCAACACGTCCTCGATCATCCTGACGCTGTCGATCGTGCGCAATACCAACGCGATTGCCCCGGTGGCGCTCGACGTTGCCAATCTGATCGCCGACAACGGCACGCCGGCCGGCGAGATCCGCATCCTGAAGACCGAGATCCCGATCCGCATCAAGCCATACGGGTTGATCACCGCCGAGGGACGCGCGCTGCCGCCGAGCGCCAAGCTGCTTTACGATCTCATTCTCAAGCAGGGGCGAGCATGATCAACATGGTTGATCAGCCCGGCATGATCAACGTGGTTGATCAGCCTGGGATAATCTCCATCCGGCATTTTGCGCCGGGCTAGCGGAGGGCTGTATGTTTGGAATGTCGGTGTTTCAGTCCGTGCTTGAACGGCTGAAGACGGAAGAAGACGAAGAAGAGACTGCCGCGACGCCGCGCGCACCGTCTTACGCAACCCCGTTTGTCGCCGGCGGCAGCGACAGCGCATCGGCTGCGCGAACCGCCGTAGAGCGCGCCTATTTCGATGCGTCTTTCGTCGAGCCTCCGCCTGTCGAGCCGATGCCGGAGTTTCTCAATCGCACCAGTCTTGAAGAGGTTGCCGAAGAACTTGACCTCGACGACCGGGAAACGCTCGCAACACTAGCCGCCAAGCGGCGAAGCTTTGCCGCGGCCAATCATCCAGACCGCCTGCCGCAAGACTATCGCGCCAATGCCACGGCGCGGATGAAACTCGCCAACATGCTGATCGACGAGGCGTCACGTCAGTTGCAGGCCGCATGAGCGCCACTCACGCGTCGTTGTCGGCCTTGGGCGCCTCGTCCTTTGCCGCAGAACTCTCGGCACCTGCAACCTTGTCGGTCGGCTTGTAGAAAAGCAGCAGCGAAGAGCCGACGTAGGCGGCAATCGCAAGCGCAATGATGCTGAAGAATGGCTGGTCGTGATAGAATTCTAGCGCCGCCCATCCGGCGCAGACCAGGAAAATCAAGATCCGGCGCCACAAGGGACGGTAAAAGGCGTGGTCCGGGTCGATGAGTTTGATCATCCTGTCCTCTGGCTGCTTGCGCTCGAGATCGGCAAAGGATGTCTTGTAGGAGAAATTCACCTCCCGCCGCAAGCCCGCGAGCGCGTCACGCCCTTGACGAACGCCACAAAAATAGAATAAAAATTCCGAAAATAATTTCATCGGCCATTTCATTCCGAACGAGCGATATAGGTCGCCGCGCGGGGGGAAGGGTCGAGCGAGGGAGAGGAAAGCGCGCGGCATCCGCTTGCGCAACAGGACCGACAGACACCTTGCAATCGATTCGCGGAATTGCCCTTCCGCGGCGCCTTTGCGCGATGAGCGCCGATCATCACGCACCTTCCCGGTCAGAGACCGGATTTCGAGAGAGACAGAGATGACAGTGAGATTTGGTCTTCTGGGCGCTGGACGCATCGGCAAGGTTCACGCAAAAGCCGTCAGCGGCAATCCCGATGCCGTGCTCGTCGCCGTGGCCGATGCCTTCCCGGCCGCAGCCGATGCCATCGCCAAGGCCTATGGCTGCGAGGTCCGCACCATCGAGGCAATCGAAAAGTCGGCCGATATCGACGCTGTCGTCATCTGCACGCCGACCGACACCCATGCCGACCTGATCGAGCGTTTCGCCCGCGCCGGCAAGGCGATATTCTGCGAAAAACCCATCGATCTCGATGTCGATCGCGTCCGGGCCTGCATGAAGGTGGTTGCCGAGACCAAGGGCAAGCTGATGGTTGGCTTCAACCGTCGCTTCGACCCGCATTTCATGGCCGTTCGCAAGGCCATCGACGCCGGCAAGATCGGCGATGTCGAGATGGTGACGATCACGTCCCGCGACCCCGGCGCGCCGCCGGTCGACTACATCAAGCGTTCGGGCGGCATCTTCCGCGACATGACGATCCACGACTTCGACATGGCGCGCTTTCTGCTCGGCGAAGAGCCGGAGTCGGTCACCGCGACCGCAGCCGTGCTCGTCGACAAGGCGATCGGCGAAGCCGGCGACTACGACAGCGTGTCCGTCATCTTGCAGACCGCATCCGGCAAGCAGGCGATCATCTCCAACTCGCGTCGCGCCACCTACGGTTATGACCAGCGCATCGAGGTTCATGGCTCCAAGGGCGTCGTCTCGGCCGAGAACCAGCGCCCGGTCTCGATCGAAATCGCCAATGGCGACGGCTACACCCGCCCGCCGCTGCACGACTTCTTCATGACCCGCTACACCGAAGCCTATGCCAACGAGATCGAGAGCTTCATCTCCGCGATCGAAAAGGGCACGGAAATTACCCCTTCGGGCAAGGACGGCCTGGCAGCGCTGGCGCTTGCCGACGCGGCGGTAAAGTCGGTCGTGGAAAAGCGCCAGATCAGCGTCGGTTGATACGCAGGCAAGCGTAAGATCGGATGGCCGGGCGCAGTGCGCTCGGCCGTTTGCATTTCCCGGCTACCGATTCAGCCGTCGGCACGCAGCGCCTCGGGCGCCCATTCGCTTGCCTGTTCCTCTTGCCCGATGCTGGGCGCAACCCCGGGCCTGCCGGTGAGAAACCCCTGGACCTGCAGGCAGCCTTCGTCGACCAGGATCTGTCTTTGCCGCTCCGTTTCCACGCCCTCTGTCACGACAGGCAGGTTGAGGCTGTTGCCGAGCGCAATGATCGCCCGGACGATCGCGTGCGCCGAAGGGTCCTTGTCGATCAGAGCGGTGAAGCTGCAATCGATCTTCAGCTTGTCGAACGGAAAGGTCTGCAAGTTGCTGAGCGAGGAATGGCCGGTGCCGAAATCGTCCATCACGATGTGCACCCCGTGGATGCGCAGCCGCCCGAGGGTGGCAAGGACATCTTCGCGATTGTGCAGAAGCGCAGCCTCGGTGATCTCCAGCTCCAGCCTGCGCGGCTCCAACCCCGTGCGCCGCAGGATGCCGAAGATCTGGTCGAACAGATTGGGAAGCAGGAATTGCACCGGCGAGATATTGACCGACACCGGCAAGGGCTCGTTCCATTTGGCCGCCTCCCTGCAGGCCTGTTCCAGCACCCACTCGCCGATCTGGATGATCGAACCGCTTTGCTCGGCAATGGGGATGAAGACATCGGGACTGATCAGGCCGCGCTCGGGATGCATCCAGCGCAAGAGCGCTTCATAGCCCAGAACCCGGTCGCCGCGCAGATCGACAAGGGGTTGATATTCAAGGAAGAGCTGCCGGCGAAGCACGGCGTGACGCAAGTCGTTTTCAATCTGCCGGCGGGTGCGCACGGCTTCGTCCATCTCCGTGTCGAAGAAGCAGGCAATCCCCTTGCCGGATTGTTTGGCGCGGTAGAGCGCGGTATCGGCGTTGTTGCGCAGCCGGTCGGCGGTGTCGCCGTCGATCGGGTAGATCGCGGCACCGATGCTGACGCCAACGGCGGTCGGATCGCGGTTCGTATCCATCTCGGCGGCAAAAAACGTCAGGATGCGGTCTGTCAGATGACGGGCTGCCTCGGGTTGCTCGCCCCCGACCTGAAGGATGGCAAACTCGTCACCGCCCAGCCGGGCGACGGTATCCCCCTCGCCGACCGCCTTGCGCAGGATGTCGGCAACCTTCTTCAGGATGCGATCGCCCTCGCCGTGGCCAAAGATGTCGTTGACCGCCTTGAACCGATCGAGATCGAGGCAGAGGATGGCAAGGCGCTCGTCCTTCGCGGCCGCGGCCGCCATGACCTGGGCAAGGCGGAGGTCGAAGAAACCGCGGTTGGGAAGGTCGGTCAAGGCATCGTGGTGCGCCAGATGTTCGATGGTGCGCTCGGCTTCCTTGCGCGCGCTCAGATCACGCACGAAGATCACCTCGCATTCGCGTCCGCGGTATTCGATCATCCGGCACGTGAACTCGACAGGAACGGACTGCCCGGCAACATTGACCAGATCGATTTCCCTCGGACCGTCGCCGCGATGATGGCCCTCCAACCCCTCCTTGCCGAAGGCAAAAATGTCGGTGGGATCTCTAGCGACAAGCTCGGGAACCTTGCAGCCCGCCAAACGTGCGAAGCGCTCATTGGCGTCGATGATGCGGCCTTCATGCACGATGGCCATGCCTTCCAGCGATGCATTGGCAAGTCCGCGCAGGTCGGTCAGATGGCGGTCGACGAACACCGCTCCGAAAGCCAGGATGATCAGCATGGTCGAGGCAGCAATGACCCCGCCGGCAAGCCAGGCGGGATGAATGACATCGGCTGCCGGAATATCCGGCGCCGGCACCAGCGTCACGCCGCTCATCGACGTAAAATGCAGGACGCAGATGGAAATGACGAGCAACAAGGTCGAAACCGCCAGCCGGCGGATGTTACGCAACACATGAAAGGCATGAAGCGCTGCTGACGCCAGCACGGTACCGGCAGCGATGGCGAAGGCCGTGAACCTGGCATCGTAAACGATGTGGCCGGGCATCTCGAGCGCCTGCATGCCGGTAAAGTGCATGGCGGCGATACCCACACCCAGGATGACCCCGCTTGACGCGAGAGCGTAATGCGAGCGCGCACCGAGACCGATCGTGAACGCGACCCAGGCAGCCGCGACGGCCACCGCAATGGAGAGCGCTGTTCCCGATGCGCCGTAGGAAACCGTCATCCCGCCATCATAGGCAAGCATCGCGATGAAATGGGTGGACCAGACGCCGATGCCGCAGGCAAAACCACTGGCAGCGACCCACAGAGCGCGCTGGTTGCCTTCGCTTCGCTGGGCCCGCAACAGCAGCAGCATGGTTGCGACACAACCCGCCAGGCAAACCACGGCGGCCACCAGCACCAGGCGCCAATCGTGGTCATCGCGTATGCATGCAATCACTGAAAACATGATCGTCTCCCGCGTCAACGATAGCTTGACAAGGAGTCGCTAAATAACTGTAAATTGTATTGGCCCGTTTGCTCGCCCTTGATACAACCCCAAAAATGGTTGCGTCATAGCGCGCCACACGCGTGGCAGTCAGGCCGTGGCGATCTCGCTATCGATCACGCCCAAGGCGCGCTCGAGATGTCCGTCGAAAACGAGCCGTTGTTCGTCGAGAACAACGGATATTTCGGGCGGCCCCTGAAGCCGGAGCTGGAGAGACTGGGACACACCCTCCACCAGCCCGCCGTGCAAGAGGTCGAAGTAGCGTGTGCCGGGGCCGGTGACGTAGATCGGCATGCGCTCATAAAGACTGAGCATGCGCGATATGCCGTTGCCAAGAGCAAGACCGGCCTGCCGAAAGGCATAGCCCGCCATGCGATGCCCCTGGCGCGCACTCGCAGCGATCTTGTCCATCTCGGCGATCGGCACGAACTTTGCCGGGATCGTATCGGGCGGCACTTCGAAAGCTGCCCGCAGGATGCCGTAGAACCCGGCGGCCGCTTCGATGCAGCCATAGGCTCCGCACCGGCACAATCCGGCCGATGGCGCATGCAGCATGTGCCCGAAGTTTGGCGCCGTCACGTCGATCTCGCCGAACCTGCCCTTGCGGGCAACGCCGAGGCCGATGCTGTGGCCGAGCGAGATGGCGGCAAGCGATCGGAAACCCGCCGCCGGCGCGCGCTCCGCTTCCGCCGCCAGCGCCTGCGCCACCAGCAAGGTCTCATTGTTGAGCATCACCTTCGCCCGCCACTGCGGGGCAAGCAGTGCTGCAAAATCGAGCTGTTCGCTGCCGAACACCGGCGACCAGAGCAGACGCGCGGCATCGTTGTCGACATCGACCAGCCCCTTGCTGCTGATGGAGACGGCGAGCACACGGTCACGCGTCAGGCGCGAACGCTGCAGCAAGCGCTCCAGCGCTTCGACGAAGATCTGCGCGAAGGCGGTCGTGCCGCGCTGGTCGTGATTGCGGCTCTCCTCGAAGCGGTCGAGCAGCGTGCCGCCATAGTCAGTCAGTGAATATTGCACCACGTCGGAGGAGATGCGCACGACGATGACATAGCCGCAATCGCGGCGCGGCGTGAACAGAACACGCGGCCGCCCGCGCCCGCCCTGCACCTGCTGCTCCGCCTTGGCGATGACGCCTGCCCGCTCGAGCTCGGCCGTGATCGCCGACACGGTCGCAGACGCAAGCCCGGTCGCCGCGGAAATTTCGGTATGGGAAAGATTGCGGGCGCGCCTGAGCGCAGCAAGAACAAGGGCGCTGTTTTGCTGACGCACGAGTTCAGTGCTGGACTTGGTCAGCATCATACGTCCTTGCCGGTGGCGGGTCCTTCGAACACATGCCCTCCCAAAGCATCTGCCGTTCGGCGAAGCAAGGCGCTGACGGCCTTGTCGACAGCCTTGCCAATCTCTGCCACTGATTTTCTCGACTGTCGAGAAATAATCCACAGGCCATTTCGCACGCCACGCAACCGCAAAGGCCGTGTTCGGCCGCGGCCTGTGAGGCTTTGCCGGGAGTTGCATTGCACGAGCGCCGACCAAACTCTACCGAGCAAACGGACAAGCCACCTGGCACCGACATGCTGATCATCGCGGGGATCGCTTGAAATAACACAACAATCCTTTCCTGACCGGCTGCGGCATCGCTCCTTCCCGTGTGGCGCGGAAGTTGTGTGGGTTGCGAACCGGTGCATCCAGGCGTCGAATGCAACCGGGTTGGCCGTGTTGACAGGTCCCGGATTCCATGACATTCATTTTCTCGACTGTCGAGAAAATAAAGCCGAACGATGTTGCGGTGGCGTTTCGACAGCGTTGCAAGGCTGGCCGAGGATGGTGCGGGAGGTTCGCACGCTCAGCCGGCCGCCACTCGGGAGGATAATATGAAAATCGTTTTGAAGCTGATGGCAGGGGCTGCCATCATCGCGTCGATGCATTCCGCCGCAATCGCCAAGGATCTGGTGGTCGGCGTTTCCTGGTCGAACTTCCAGGAAGAGCGTTGGAAAACCGACGAAGCCGCCATCAAGGCAGCGCTTGAGGCATCCGGCGACAAGTACATTTCCGCAGACGCGCAGTCTTCCGCTGCCAAGCAGCTGACCGACGTCGAATCGCTGATCGCCCAGGGCGCCAACGCTTTGATCGTGCTGGCGCAGGACAGCGACGCCATCGGCCCGGCCATTGAAAAGGCTGCCGCCGAAGGCATTCCGGTCGTCGGCTACGACCGCCTGATCGAAAACCCGGCCGCCTTTTACATCACCTTCGACAACAAGGAAGTGGGCCGCATGCAGGCTCGCGAAGTGTTCAAGGTCAAGCCGGAAGGCAACTATGTCTTCATCAAGGGCTCGTCTGCCGATCCGAACGCCGACTTCCTGTTCTCCGGGCAGATGGAAGTGCTGAAGGAAGCCGTCGACGCCGGCAAGATCAAGAATGTCGGCGAAGCCTATACCGACGGCTGGAAGCCGGAAAATGCCCAGAAGAACATGGAGCAGTTCCTGACTGCCAACGACAACAAGGTCGATGCGGTCGTCGCCTCCAATGACGGCACCGCCGGCGGCGCGATCGCAGCCCTCGACGCGCAAGGGTTGGCCGGTTCCGTTCCGGTCTCCGGCCAGGACGCCGACAAGGCAGCGCTGAACCGCGTAGCGCTCGGCACCCAGACCGTTTCGGTCTGGAAGGACAGCCGAGAACTCGGCAAGCGCGCCGCCGAAATCGCAGCGGAACTCGCAAGCGGCAAGAAGATGGAAGAAATCGCCGGCGTGACCGCCTTCAACGGCGGCCCGAAGGGCGTATCCATGCAGTCGGTCTTCCTCGCACCGCTTCCGATCACCAAGGAGAACCTCAACGTCGTCATCGACGCCGGCTGGATCTCCAAGGACGAAGCCTGCCAGGGCGTCAAGGGCGACGTCGCTGCGTGCAAATAAGCCGCCCGGACAGGATTGAGCTCTGACCTCAAGACAAGCGCCGCAACGCACCCCGTTGCGGCGCTTGCGCAAGGTGCGACCGGGGCGGACAATGCGGAGGGACCTTCGGGCACGCATTGGCACAAACGAGAGCAGCGCTCGACAGATGTCTTCATCATCAGACTTGTCGCGTCCCATCCGGCCGTTTCGTGCCGGCAGACGCGGTGACATCAACGAAAGAGTGGGGGGAAGGCACGTCCATGGCCGACATCACACAGGGCAACCAGACACAAAGAACCCAGGCCAATCGGGCCCGCAATGCAGACGAGAACCCGGTGAAGCGCTTTTTCCGCGCCACCGAGATCGACACCCGCTTGCTCGGCATGGTCGGCGCGCTGGCCATCATCTGGCTCGGCTTCGAGATCATGACCGGCGGCCTCTTCCTGACGCCGCGCAACCTTTGGAACCTGACGGTTCAGACTTCGTCCGTCGCCGTGATGGCGACCGGTATGGTGCTCATCATCGTCACCCGCAACATTGATCTGTCGGTCGGCTCGGTGCTCGGCTTCTGCGGCATGATCATGGCTGTCATGCAGGTCAAGGTCCTGCCGCAATATCTCGGGCTCGAGCACCCCGCCATCTGGATCATCACGCTTGCCTGCGGCATTGCTGTCGGTGCTGCGATCGGCGCACTCCAGGGATCGATCATCGCCTTCCTCAACGTGCCGGCCTTCATCGTCACGCTCGGCGGCCTGCTTGTCTGGCGCGGTGCCACATGGTTCGTCACCAGCGGCCAGACCGTCGCACCGATGAATTCCACCTTCCGCCTGATGGGCGGCGGCACCGAAGGCTCGATCGGGGCAACAGCCAGCTGGATCGTCGGCATCATCGCCTGTATCGCCATCGTCGGGGCCATCCTCAACTCGCGCAAGCAGCGCAAGCGCTTCGGCTTTCCGCTGCGCCCGGTCTGGGCCGAGTATTTCCTCGGCATCCTCGGCTGTATCCTGGTGATGGGTGCCGTCGCGATCGCCAATCACTATTACTGGCCGGTCAACATCGCCCGCAAATACGCCGATGCCAACGGCATCGCCTGGCCGGACGGTGGCTTGCTGATCTCGCACGGCATCGCCATCCCCGTGCTGGTCGCCATCGCCGTCGGCATCGTCATGACCTTCATCGCCACCCGCCTGCGCTTCGGCCGCTACGTCTTTGCGCTCGGCGGCAACCCTGAGGCCGCCGAACTGGCAGGGATCAAGACCCGCTGGGTCACCGTCAAGATCTTCATGCTGATGGGCGTGCTCTGCGCCATCGCCGCTGCGATCTCGACCGCCCGCCTCAACGCCGCGACCAATGCGCAAGGCGAACTCGACGAGCTCTACACGATCGCAGCCGCGGTTATCGGCGGCACGTCGCTTGCCGGCGGCGTCGGCACGATCGCCGGCGCGATGATCGGCGCCCTCGTCATGCAATCGCTGCAGTCGGGCATGGTGCTGCTCGGGATCGATAGTCCGTTCCAGCGCATCGTCGTCGGCGTGGTTCTTGTCGTGGCCGTCTGGCTCGACACCATCTACCGCGCCCGTGCCAAGTAAGAAGGGGTCCGACCAATGAAAGACCAACGCACTCCGCTCGTGGAAATGAAGAACATTTCCATCTCCTTCGGCGGCATCCATGCGGTCGACAACGCCTCCGTCGACCTCTACCCCGGCGAAGTGGTGGCACTTCTCGGCCACAACGGCGCCGGCAAGTCGACGCTGATCAAGATCCTGTCGGGCGCCTACAAGCGCGATGGCGGCGAGATCCTGATCAATGGCGAGGCAGCCGACATCAGCAATCCGCGCGACGCCAAGAAATACGGCATCGAGACGATCTACCAGACGCTCGCCGTCGCCGACAACGTCGATGCGGCCGCCAACCTCTATCTCGGCCGCGAGCTCAGGACCCCCTGGGGCACGCTCGACGACGTGGCGATGGAGGCCAAGGCCCGCGAAGTCATGGGGCGCCTCAACCCCAACTTCCAGCGCTTCAAGGAGCCGGTGAAAGCGCTTTCGGGCGGCCAGCGGCAGTCGGTGGCAATCGCCCGCGCCATCCTGTTCGACGCCCGCATCCTGATCATGGACGAGCCGACGGCAGCCCTCGGCCCTCAGGAAACCGCCCAGGTCGGCGAGTTGATCAAGCAGCTGAAGCGCGAAGGCATCGGCATCTTCCTGATCAGCCACGACATCCACGACGTCTTCGACCTTGCCGACCGCGTCTCGGTGATGAAGAACGGCCAGGTCGTCGGCCAGGCCCGCACCGAGGATGTGACCAAGGACGAGGTGCTCGGCATGATCATCATGGGCAAGGTCCCGCCCAAGGCGATCCCCGGCCCCGGCGCCATGCAGACCGCCTGATCAAGGATACCGAATGGCCCGGCAAACGCCGGGCCATTCTTTTGATGCCCAAACGATCCGCCTCGCGGCAAGCAAGCGCCGCGTGAGGACGCGAAGGCAGGATGCTGGAAGGCCCTTGCCGATCTACCTGGTTCGCGAAACGCCCCTCGCCCCCGCAGCCCGTCGATGTATGTCGCAAGCCGACGCTCGTACGTTCTCCCGTCATCCGCAGAGACCTGTTCGAAGGCCCCATTCGACCGATTGCATTGGCAGCAATTTGCAGTCCTTCGCAAATTCCCCTGCGAACTCCGTCATTTCACCATTGAAGCGACGCGCAAGCTAAGCTATGAACCGCTCACAGCCCGCTTCGGCGGCCTCGCTGCAAACGGATGCACCCGTAGCTCAGCTGGATAGAGTGTTGGATTCCGATTCCAAAGGTCACAGGTTCGAATCCTGTCGGGTGCGCCATTTTTCACAGGTCCTCGCCGGCCAATAGATTGCAGTTTATTCTCGACACATAAGCAACTTTTGACCCGAACGGGTTTTCGAACGGTTCCGCAATACGGTGGCTGAGCTTGATCGTCTGGCGCTCAAAACCCCTGCCGCCGCACCTCATGCGGTGACGGCGTTGTCGTGAAGCGGGTATAGCCGAAGCCGGGTCAATCCCAGCGGTTACCCCGCTTTGACCTGTCCTCGCCACCTGCTAATGTGGCGTCAGGCAACCCAGAGGTTCGAGCGGACAATTGCACCCGCGACCGTATCTCGCCACAGCACACTGGAAATGACGCACGCCTGAGAAATGGAACTCCACCCGCCCCGAGTTGCGCACAGCTCGGCATTGCAAGGAGACACCATGAGAAACCTCGTCGCTGCCGCGGCCGCAACGTCCGCGCTCTTGATCACCATCCCGGCATTCGCCGCCGACACGGTTCCCGTGCCCACCCTCACCTGGACCGCTTGCCCGGCACCCGAGCAGGGCGCGGCGAGCACCGACAGCTTCCAGTGCGCCGCGGCCGAAGTGCCGATGGACTACGCGGATCCATCTTTGGGCCGCTTCAACCTAGCGCTCATCAAGGCTCCGGCGCGCGATGCGGCACGGCGGCTCGGCACGCTGTTCTGGAATCCTGGCGGCCCCAGCGACGCGGGAACAGAGTACCTCCCGGCAGCAATCCGCGGCTTTCCCGACAAGGTGCGCGACCGCTTCGACATCATCAGCTGGGATCCGCGCGGCATGGGTGGGCGCACGACGCCGGTCGTCCAATGCTTTGACAGTGCCGACGACGAAGCAGCATTCTTCGCCCGGGCCACCCGCGACGGTTTCCCCGTGACGGCGAAGCAACTCGCCAAAGACGCAGCCGGGCGCACCGAATTCAATGAGGCTTGCATCAAACGGAACGGCGAACTCCTCGCCCACGTCTCGACGGCGGACAACGCCCGCGACCTCGATCTCCTGCGCCAGGCGGTCGGCGAGGAGACGATGAACTACTACGGCACGTCCTACGGCACGTTTCTCGGCGCCACGTACATGAACATGTATCCCGACCGCGTGCGCGCCGCCGTCCTCGATGGAGCGGTGGCAGTGCCGGCATGGGCCGGAAACACCGGCGAAAACCTGGCGCTCAGCACCTTCATCCGGATCGGCTCCGACTTCGGCGCAGCCTCGACCATAGAGGCATTCATGAGCCAGTGTGGGGCGGTCGATGCTTCGGGCTGCGCCTTCTCGGCCGGATCGCCCGAGGCGACAAGGAAGAAATGGTCAGAACTGCTCCAGCGCGCGCAAAAGGGCTTCACACTCGAAGGCGACATGATCGACGCCCCAAGCATCCTCGCCTACGTCGGCAGCTCGATCTATGTTGTCGAACCCCTGCCGGGCTTTGGCCGCTTTCCCGGTTGGGCGGCGGTAGCTCAGTTCCTGCAGCAGGCCTGGGTGGCGAGCGAAGGCAGCGGAAAACAGGTCGCTGCCAGCGGTTCGGGCGATGCCGGCTCGCCGGCTGCCGCTGCCACACCGGTTGCCGCTGCCACACCGGCGAAGCCGGCAGCAGCCACATACGTCACCAGCGCCGGCCGCCAGCTTTCGGTGATCTGTGGCGAAAGCCCCAACCCGACGACCGAAGACGCCGCCGTTCAACAGGCACTGGCGAGTTATCAGCGCGCTGGCATCTCCGCATGGCCGTTTGTGGCGTATTGCGTCGGCTGGAGCGCCAGGGCCAAGACGACCTATCTCGGCCCGTGGAACAAGGCGACCGCGCCGGTGCTCGTCATCGGCAACACCAACGACCCAGCGACGCCTTTGGCCAGTTCGGTTCGCATGGCACAGGCTTTGGGGAACGCGCGACTGCTGATCGTGAACGGTTTCGGGCACACCGTGCTCATCAATCCAAGCACTTGCGCCCAGGACTACATTGCGGCCTATTTCATCGACGGAGCGATGCCGCCGACAGGTGCAACCTGCACCCAGGACAAGGCCCCGTTTGCTGGCGATTGAGCAGCATTAAAACATCTCGCGCAAGAGTGTTCCGCGGCTTTGCGCGAGAGGTGAGAAAACCGGGACTTAACGCGCATATGCGAATCTGAAAGATCGCAACACGCAGTCGTTCTGTACGGCGTAAGGCCTGACTACCCTACTGTGCCCATGCGGGCATACCGTCCCGGCGCCTGCCCGACGTGCCGGCTGAAAGCGGTGCTGAAAGTGCTTGCCGAACCGTAGCCGACGCGCTCGGCGACATCGGAGATTTCGGCCTTATGGTTGCACAGCAGATTCTTGGCCATCGCCATGCGCCAGTTGAGCAGATATTCCATCGGCGCGACGCCGACATGGCGCGTGAAGCGCTCGAAGAACGCCGAGCGGGAGAGGCCGGCCAGCTTCGCCAGCTCGGCCACCGTCCATGATCGCGCCGGAGCGCCGTGCATCGCCCTTATCGCTTCCGCCAGCCGCTGGTCGGCAAGCCCGCGCAACAAGCCCGGCGAAGCGTCCGGCCGCTGGGTCAGCCGCAGCGCCTCGATCAGCAGCACTTCGACAAGACGGGCAAGAACCAGATCGCGGCCGGCGCGCTGTTCGGCCGCCTCCTCCGTCAACAGCCGGACCAGGATCGAAAGCCGCTCGCCGCCGCGCACATGCACCTGTGCCGGCAGCAGCGACACCAGCAACCCGGCATCCTCAGTTGCAAAGACGAAGTAGCCGCCGAGCAGCCGCACGCTTGGCGGCCCATCGGGGTCGCCGTGGCGCACCTCGTCGACTGAAGCGGGCGTTGCCTTCGGATCGATGAGTGTCGGCGTCACGGGCTCGAAGCCCGACATCGTGAAACCGGGCGTCGTCGGCAAGAGGACGAAATCGCCCGCCTCCAGCACCAACGGATCCTGACCGTCAACGGCCAGACGGCAGGCGCCTTCCAGCACGGTGCAAAAACCGGGGTAACCGAAATCGGAATAGCGCACCCCCCAGCGACCGGCACCACTGATGCTTTTGGTAAACACCGCGCGTGGCCTGAGCAGGGTGATGATTTCAGAGAGCGGATCGATCATTTCAGGACTATTGCAAATCAGAAATGGACTTTCAATTATATATCGTCCGGAACGCAATCGCTATGATGACATCATCAGAAACGACCAAAGGAAACGACATGAAAACCGTGTTGATCACAGGCTGCTCGTCCGGCTACGGCCTCGAAACCGCCCGCCTCTTCCACGCCAAGGGCTGGAACGTGATCGCAACCATGCGCACACCACGCGAGGACATTCTGCCGCGCTCGGAGCGCATGCGCGTCGTTCAGCTGGATGTGACCGACCCTGAAAGTATCTCCTCGGCACTCGATGCCAGCGGGCCGATTGATGCACTTGTCAACAATGCCGGCATCGGCGTGGTCGGCGCCTTCGAGGCGACGCCGATGCCGCACGTGCGCAAAATCTTCGAGACCAACACCTTCGGCGTCATGGCGATGACGCAGGCGGTAATCCCGCAGTTTCGCAGCAGGCGATCGGGTGTCGTGGTCAACGTCACGTCCAGCGTCACGCTCGCCGCCATGCCGCTCGCCGCCGCTTACACCGCCAGCAAGACGGCGGTCGAAGGGTTTACAGGATCGCTCGCCCACGAGCTTGCCGCCTTCGGCGTGCGCGCCAAGCTGGTGGAGCCCGGTTACGCGCCGAGCACGCGGTTTTCGCACAATACGGGCGTGCGCATCGAAGATCTGATCCCGGAGACTTATGCCCCGTTTGCAGAACCGATCTTTGCCGCCTTCGCCAACCCGGCGCTCATCACCACGGAGAGCGACGTGGCCGACGTGGTCTGGTGCGCTGCCAACGACATGTCGGAACGGCTGCATTTCCCGGCGGGGGCAGACGCCTTGGCGCTGGCCCGCGCAAGCTGACATCCCCGGCGGCCGCCGCGTCACCCGGCGGCAACCGTCAGCCGAGCGGCAGGCCCGCAGCATGCACGGTGTTGACGAGCGCCTCCGTGACTGCCCGGTCCCGGAAGAACTCCTGGGTGCGGATGTAGCCGGCCGACAGTTTTGGATCGAGCGCCTGAACCTGCGCGACCAGCTGGCGCGCCCGCTCGGTATCGCCGCGCGCCATCCGTGCGGCGATGCGGTAGATCAGCGTACGCCGCGTCTGGTAGGGCAGTGCCCGCGCCACGGCAAAAAGCTCATCGTGCCGACCGAGCGCATAGAGCGAGGCGACCCGCTCCTCGACGATCCAGACCGGCAGGAACGGATCCAGTGCCTCGGCCCGGTCGAGCAGTTCCAACGCCCGCTCCGCCTCGTTCGCATAGGTGTAGAAAGCCGCACATCGTCCGGCGATATAGGCATCGTTGGGCGCCAGCTCTATTGCCCGCTCATGATGATGCCGCGAGGCGACAAAGTCGCCCTCCATGCATTTGATCGCACCCATGATGCGATGGGAATCCGGGTCGGTCGGATCGAGATCGAGCGCGTGTGCGACCTGGCGCTCGCCAGCGGAAAGGTCGAAATCCGGCAGATTGCTCCAGGCGCAGACATGCATGGCGACGGGCCGGCCAAAGGACGGGTCCGCATCCATCGAACGCTCGAACCAGCGCATGGCTTCGCCGATGTGCCGATCGGCCACCCCGATCAGGCGGTGGTGGTCGAGCCCCAGCAGGTAGTATTCGTAAGCCGACATATTCTCCGGCCGCTTCAACCGGGCGGAGATCAGTTCCGCCTGTTCTATCCGCCCGGCCACCGTCGCAGCGATGCGGGCCGTCACCTCGTCGATGACGGCAAGCAGCTCCTCGAATGGCCGCTCGATCCGGTCCGACCAGACGAGATGTCCATGGGCGGTCTCAGACAAAGATACGTTGAGGCGCACGAGACCGCCGAGCTTGCGCACAGAGCCCGAGACGACGTAGCGCACCCCGAGCGCCCGTCCGACCTCGACGGGGTCGCGGGTGGAAAGCGCGACGGAGGCCGACCGCGAACTGACGAACAGGCTCTTCAGCCGGCCGAGCTCCAGGGTAAGGTCGTCGGTCAATCCTTCCGTCAGGAAAGACTGGTCGTCCTGGCTGGCCGCGAAGGCGACGAAAGGCGTGACGATGACCGAATTCGGCCTCATTGACGCCGGCGGCGCCTCTCGAGTCGGTGCCGAGAGAAACCGATGCCTATCGATGTTTGTGCCCACTCGATAGACGCGGATCGGATCGGCGACGCCCTTGAACCGACGCTCGCCGATCTCCTCGAAAGCGCAGGGCGAGGCACGGCGCACCTGCTGGTAGAGCGCTTCTGACACCTCGATCTCGCCGGCGGCAGCGCTTGATTGCAGCCTTGCGGCGAGGTTGACGCCATTGCCCCTTAGATCATCGCCGACGGCGAGCACGTCGGCCAGATGCAGCCCGAAGCGCATATGGTTCGGCGTGGCATCCGGAATTGCCGCAAGCGAACTGCGCGCCTCCATGGCCGCGCGAAGGGCGTTGACCGGACTGATAAACTCCGCAAGAACCGCGTCGCCGGCGGTGTTGAAGACGCGGCCATCGTGGCGCACAACCGTGTCGCCCACCGCCCTGAGGCAGGCGGAGACGCATTCGACAGCCTCTTCCTCATGCGTTTCCATCGCCGCCGTCGACCCGACGAAATCCGCCACCATGATCGCTACCAGCTTGCGCTGCATCTCCATCGCCTCGCCGGCACACGGGCCACCAGTACGGGAGGATAGCACAAGATGACGGGTCAGACAGCAACCGCTATTTTAGATTACATTCATAAGAACGGAAATGCTTCGTCGCGCGCCGACATCTGGGCGACAGTCAGCGGCCAGCCGATCGCAAGCTTCGGATCGAGCGGGTTAAGTCCACCCTCCGCCGCCGGCGCGTGGGGCTTGTCGTGCAGGTAGATCAGTTCGCAATCCTCGCTCAGCGTCTGAAAGCCATGTGCAAACCCGCCGGGGATCATCATCGACCGCCCGTTCTCGGCACTCAGCACTTCGCCATGCCATTTGAGATAGGTGGGCGAGCCCGGGCGCAGGTCCACGGCAACGTCGAAGACGGCGCCGGCGAGACAAGAGACGAACTTCGTCTCGTCATGGGGCGCACGCTGGAAATGCAGGCCACGGATCGTGCCCTTCAGCTGCGTCATCGTATGGTTGATCTGGGCAATCGTGCCGTCGTGACCGAAATCGGCAAGCTCCTCGCGGCAGAAGAAGCGCGAGAAGAACCCGCGCTCGTCGCCGAAACGCTGGCGTTCGATGACCACGAGATCGGGGATCGGGGTGGCGATACGATTGAAACGCGACATCGGTCTTCCCTTCGGGGCGCTAAGCTTCGGTCACGTTCCTTAACAAACCGGCCTTGGTCCCATTTGCAATCGTCGGCGGGATAGCATTCACAGGAAACGCATCAAGCGGCTTGGAAATAATGGCGCCACGAGACGACCGCAAAGTGTTTGAGGCTCACAAGAACGCGTTGGCGTTCGCTCTGAACGCAGATTGCGTGTCGGTCACGGAATGGCTCGACACGCTGGTTGCGCGCAGCACCTGCGATTGTTAGAAGCTCTCCACCATACGGACACGTTTTCGACAAATCCGTGGTGTTCTCCGGGGCGCCGGGAGGCTATCCGCGCAGCACAACAAGGTGAGCGTTCGCGCACGTTGCCCGCACCGAAACCGTCGAAGCGATACCGCAATAAACACTGATCTCGAGCGAGTACCTGTTGGCCAGAAACATTGTCATCTCGCAATCCATGTACTTTCCCTGGGTGGGAATGCTTGAGCAAATTCGGTTGGCGGACATATTCGTACACTACGACGATGTGCAGTTCTCGCGCGGCAGTTTCACCAACCGGGTGCAGATCAAGACGCAGAACGGCATACGGTGGCTGACGTTGCCACTCCAGGATTATCATCTGGGACAAAGGATCGACGAGGTCCGGCTCGATGATCGGACGGACTGGCGAAGCCGCCATCGCGACATTCTGCGCCAGGCCTATATGAAGGCGCCGTTCGTCAATGAGATGCTGCAGCTCGTTGACAGCGTGTTCGAGAAAGATGCATCGACCGTTGCGGATGTGGCCCGCAATTCGATGCTGGCGCTTGCGTCCTACTTCAATCTCGACAGGCCGAAATATGTCTCGTCGGACGTGCTGACAATCGGCGGAACGAGCAGCGAGCGGGTGTACGACATTACCGCGCATCTCGAGGGGTCTGCCTACATCACCGGCCATGGAGCGCGGAACTACCTGGATCACGGGCTCTTCGAGAAATCCGGCATATCGGTTCTGTACATGGCCTACGAGTGCACCCCTTATCCCCAGCTGCACGGAGAATTTACGCCGTATGTGACGGCGTTGGACCTCGTTGCCAATTGCGGTGTCGACGGTGCGAAAGTAATACACTCTGGAACCGTCGATTGGAGGGAGTTTACCCGGTGACATCCGAAAACCTGGACAAAGTCGCGTCGGAGTATCTTCCCAACGCAACAACATCGATTGAGAACAACCTCATTCTCAACTGGTATCCGCAGCGTGTCGTTTCCCGCTTTGGAAAATGCACCTCATTGCTCGATCTCGGGATCGGCCACGGCTACACGCCGCACCTGTTCAACACGGTTTGCGACAGGCACGTGATCGTCGAGGGCTCGCAGTTCGTTATCGACCTTTTCAAGCAGAACAGCCCGGACTTTTCCGGAGAGATCGTCTTTTCCTATTTTGAGGACTTCGATACGGAAGAGCGCTTTGACGTGATTGTCATGGGTTTTGTTCTGGAGCACGTTGACGATCCGGGCCTGGTTCTCGACAGGTTCAAACGTTTCCTGAAGCCAAATGGCCGTCTTTTCGCTGCCGTACCCAACGCCAAGTCGCTGAACAGAAGGCTCGGGGTAGAACTTGGCAAGATCGATGACATTTACAGCCTCAATGCCAACGATCTGGCCCTTGGCCACAAGCGCCAATACTGCCGGGACACGTTTCGTGCCGAACTGCAGGCGCATGGTTTCCGGGTGGTGCACGAAGAGGGGATTTACTTGAAGCCGTTGCCGTTGCCCGTTCTGCAGACCCTTCCCGATTTCGAAGCCAATCTGCACGCCATGCTGCAAGTCGGCATCGAGTTTCCAGACCTCTGCGTCGGCCTGTTGATGGAGGCTGAGCCCACATGAAGACGGCGGCCGTCATCGGCGCACGGTCGATGCTGGGTCGCCAGCTCATTGCTCGCCTGCATCACATGGGAGTGGAGACGATCAGTGTCGGCCGATCGGACACCGACGAGGTCTTTTTCGATCTTGAGGGCGGTCTGCGGGACATGCCTGGTGGCATGTCGGCCGACGTTCTGTTCCATTGCGCCGCAAGCTTCGCCGACGACAGCCCGAAAGGCGTGCGCCTGAATTATACGGCAAATGCCACGAGTGCTCTCGCCGTCGCCGAGCTTGCGCAGCAACTGCAAACCGGGGCGATTGTCTACGCCGGGTCTGTTTCATCCGACGAGACTTTGGATGGTGCAGCGATGACATCCTACGGGTTTACCAAGGGCCTGGCCGAGCAGATATTGCGCTGGCATTCGCAACGGCACGGCTTCCGGTTCTGCAGCCTGCGGTTCTCGCAGCTGTACGATGTCGATGGCCAATGCTGCTCCCACCAACCATGGTTCGGGCGCATCATTGCCTACACATCCCGAGGACTCGACATCCGAATGCCAGCCTCCCTTGGCGCGCGTAATTTCCTCCATGTCCAGGACGCCGCGGACATGATGATCCACGCTGCCAACGCCAAAGCTTCAGGCATCTTGAATGCCGTCCACACGGAGGCGATGACCAGCGACGAGATTGCAGAGGTCGCCTATCGCGTGTTTGGGCTCGGCGGCACCGTCGCCATCGCAGCGGAGAAAGCCCCCTTTCGCAAAGTGAATTTTCCCGATGGCGCGCCAGCGATGTCGCTGCTCGGCATGAAGCCGCTTATTGCCATGCAGGACGGCATAAAGATGATCAGGGATGCCGGCAGCGCGCCCGCATTCGGACCAATGGACGTAAACTGATGGGCGCCGAGGGAACACAATCGAAGCAAGCGATCACAGTGGTCGTGACTGCCGTTGGGGCCATCATCGGCCAGGGCATCGTGGCGTCTCTGCGAAGACTGGATGCACCGATCCGGATCATTGGCGTCGATCGCGATGCGAACGGCATCGGCCGGCACTGGTGCGACGCGTTCGTCGCCAAGCCGTCATGTGACGAAGCGACACAAGAATATCTGGAGTTCTGGCTGGCATTGCTTCAGCGCGAGGCTGTCAGCCTGGTGCTGCCCGGCCTTGAGCTCGACGTCCGTTTCTTCAACGAGCATCGCGCGTCGTTTGAGGCGACGCCGACCCGGGTTGCCCTGAACACATCGTCCTTGATCACGCTCGCCGAAGACAAATGGGACATGAACGCCGCCTTGCTTGAGGCCGGACTGGCGGTAATACCAAGCACGCTCAGCCGCAACCTTGAAGAATGTATTAGCGAACTGGGTGCCTTGCCGCTGTTGCTGAAACCGCGTCGTGGCAACGGTTCGCGCGGGATCGCCCTTCTTCGGGATGAAGCCGATTTCGATTACTGGACACGCAAGAGCCGGGACGACTTCCTCATCCAGAAACTCGTCGGCACGGATGAGCAGGAATACACGGTCGGTGCCTTTGGCCTCGGTGACGGAACGATGCTGCCCCCGATCGTCTTCCGGCGAAAATTGTCGGTCGCCGGCAACACGCAATATGCCGAAGTGGTCGATGCACCTGTCGTCGAAGACGCGGTGCGTCAGCTCGCCCGGCGCTTCAAGCCGCTCGGCCCCACCAATTATCAGTTTCGACTGGACGGTACGACGCCCTATCTGCTCGAGATCAATCCGCGGTTCTCCAGCAGCACCTCTTTGCGCGCCGCCTTCGGATACAACGAGGCCGGCATGGCGCTCGATTTTTATCTGTACGGGAGAGAGCCCGCCGCACCGGAGATCAAGCGCGGCCGAGGCTGGCGATACGCCGAAGACCTGGTGGTGCTATGATCGCTGTTATTTCCGATATCCATGGCAATCTCCCCGCCCTGGAGGCCGTGCTTGCCCGTATCGACGAGCTGGCTTGCAGCACGATCATTTCGCTCGGCGACGTCGTCGGGTATTACGCCCAGCCGGGAGATTGCATCGAGGTGCTGAAAGCACGCGGCATCCCCAACATCATGGGAAATCACGATTACTACATCGTCAGTGGCGAAGGCTGCCCGCGCTCGAGGATGGTGAACGACATCATCGAGTACCAGAGGGGCATCATCTCCCCCGAACAACGCGCCTGGCTCGGCAAGTCGAAATCCTATCTCGTCGACGGCTCAAATTATTTCGTTCACGGAAGCTGGCAGGATCCGATCGACGAATATCTCTACAAGATATCGCCGGCGCACTTCCCGCAGGGGGCCGAACGGCTTTTCGCCGGGCACACCCATGTGCAAGTGCGCCTCGAGATCGATGGCAAGGTGTTTTGCAACCCCGGCTCCGTCGGACAGCCGCGTGACGGCGACCCGCGCGCCGCCTTTGCGACGCTGTCGGCAAACGGCATCGAACTGCATCGGATCGAATACGATATCGACCGGACGGCCCGCCATATGCAACGGGCCGGATTTCCGTCCCGATTCTCCGAAAATCTCTATATTGGCGCGCAGATCGGCGGACGCATCGACAAGATCGTTGCGGCGGACGCAGCAAGCGACTGATGATCATAGGACAGGCAGCCCAGGCTATGAAATCCCGTATCCTCTACACCAAACCCTCGATCACCGAGCGCGAAGTCGCCTATGCGACCGATGCCGCCGCGAACGGCTGGGGCGACCGCTGCTATGACTACGTCAACCGCTTCGAGACGGCGTTTGCGAGCCATCTGGATGTCGCCCATGCCATTTCCACGTCAAGCTGCACCGGCGCCCTGCATATGGGCCTGGCCGCACTCGGCGTCGGGCCCGGCGACGAAGTGATCCTGGCCGACACGAACTGGACGGCGTCTGCGGCACCCATCGTCCATCTCGGCGCCAAACCCGTCTTCGTCGACGTGCTCGCCGACAGCTGGTGCATCGACCCCGAAAAGGCGGAGGCTGCGATCACGCCGCGGACCAAGGCGATCATGGCGGTGCATATCTACGGCAACCTCTGCGACATGGACGCGCTGTTGGCCATCGGCGCGCGCCACAACATACCGATTGTCGAGGATGCCGCTGAAGCGCTCGGATCTGAATGGAAAGGCCGAAAGGCCGGCTCGCTTGGCGCCTTCGGGGCCTTCTCCTTCCACGGCACCAAGACCGTGACGACTGGCGAAGGCGGCATGTTCGTCACCAGCGACGACAAGCTTTACGAGAGAGTCCTGACGCTCTCCAACCATGGACGCGCGCGCGGCCAGAAGAAGCAGTTCTGGCCGGACGAGATCGGCTTCAAATACAAGATGTCTAACCTGCAGGCGGCAATCGGGCTCGCCCAGATCGAACGTGTGAACGAACTCGTCGATCGCAAGCGGGAGATCTTCTACGCCTACAAGGCGCAGCTTTCGGGCATGAACTCCGTTGCCATGAACCCTGAGCCGGACGGAACGAAGAACGGTTTCTGGATGCCGACGGTCGTCTTCGCCCCGGAAACCGGGGTGACGCGCGAGAAGCTGCAAGGCGCCTTTGCGGCCGAAAACATCGACGCGCGCGTCTTCTTCTGGCCTTTGAGCTCGCTTCCCCCGTTCAACGACCAGCCGGGCAACACGGTGGCCTACGATCTTCCCGGCCGGGCAATGAACCTGCCGAGCTACCACGAAATGACGAATGATGAGATTGATCGCGTCGTGCAGGTTCTGCGCGACTGCATGGCGGCCTGAGGAAACGGCTCACCCGAAGGGCAGAGCCGACCGCAGCTTCTGTTTGAAAGCCCGCTTGTAGGTCTTGAACAACGGCGCGACCCGGCGATCGAGGTGCAGGTCCAGTGCCCGTTTTACCTTTGTCAGCTCGGGCGCAGACCACTCCCGTTCGGCGATGATCTCAAGCGCGATCTGCTTGTACTGCTTTCGCGCCGCCAGCAATTTGTCTGGCGGCAGATGATAGTTGGCTTGCCGCTTGATGCGCTGGATGAACCGTCCGTCCGGCGACATGACCACCGCGTTGTCGAATATCGCCGGCAGCATCATCAGATGATCGGCAGCCCACGCAAAGTCGTAATTCGCCAATCGCTTGAGGGCCAGACCGACGGCATCTCTCCTCCACAAGCCATAGACCCAGCTCGGGTGGCATCCAAGAAGAACATCGTGGATCCGCTGCGCCCGCTCGTCGGTCGAAAGAGCGGGAAGTTCAAACAGCCGTTCCGTGCTGTCGATGATCCGCAGCACAGGCGCAACAGCCAGCGCCGCATCCGGCGCCTCGTCCAGAGCGCCGACGAGGCCCGCAAGGTGGTTGCGGTCGGCCAAATCGTCGTCTGCCCTCCAGCAAAAATAGGGCGCGTCGGTCATGGCCTCAACCCGGAAGAAGTTCTCCATCGCCGAGACCGTATCGGGGTAGCGCACATGCCGAAACCGTGCGTCGGCCCTGGCAACATCCGCACAGATATCGCTCGTCCCGTCGGTCGACCCATTGTCGCAAATGAGGACCTCGAAATCCTCGAAGGTCTGGCTGCGCAGGCTATCGAGGCACTCGGCGATAAATTCCACGCCGTTATAGGTTGGCAGTCCTATGCTAACGCGAGCCATCTAGCCTCTCCTGGCAATTGCATTGAAGTGCCAATTCGTGCGAAGAACCGTACGCTTCCACGCAGTCCGTCGCGCCGACGAACAACGGTGCACCGTTCTAGTTCAGGCGCCTGTGTTGTCAATGTGCTGGAAGCCATCCACGGACACGGTGCCAAGGGCATCGGTGCGGAGAAACACCTCGCGTTGAGGCGCGGGCAGTTAGAGGCAGTCGCATGAAAGTCGTCATCCTTGCTGGTGGTTACGGAACCCGCATCTCGGAAGAAAGCCATCTGCGGCCGAAGCCGATGATCGAGATCGGCGGGCGGCCGATCCTCTGGCATATCATGAAGATCTACAGCCATTATGGCTTCTCGGACTTCGTCATCTGCCTCGGCTATCGCGGCTACATGATCAAGGAATACTTCTCCAACTATGTCCTCCATTCGTCCGACGTAACCTACGACATGGCGACGGGCGAGACGCTGTTTCATTCGAACAAGGCCGAACCGTGGCGCGTGACGCTCGTCGACACCGGCTCGGAATCGATGACCGGTGGCCGGTTGAAGCGTGTGGCCGATCACCTGGGCGACAAGTTCTGCCTGACCTATGGCGACGGCGTCGCCGATGTCGACATCAAGGCCCTGACCGACTTTCACCTTCGTCATGGCAAGGAGGCGACAGTGACCAGCGTCATGCCGCCCGGGCGCTACGGTGCCCTGGCGACCGAGGGCGGTGAAGTGCGCAGCTTCACGGAGAAGCCGGCCGGCGACAATGGCCGCATCAATGGCGGGTTCTTCGTTCTGAACCGCAGCGTTCTCGACCGCATCGAGGGCGACAGCACGTCGTTCGAGGGCCAGCCGCTGGAAGGGCTTGCACGCGACCGCCAGTTGATGGCCTTCCCCCATGACGGCTTCTGGCGGCCGATGGACACGTTGCGCGACAAGAACCAGCTCGAAGAGCTGTGGGTACGGGGATCGGCGCCTTGGAAAGTCTGGGCATGAGCAGCATTGCAAACCCGGAATTCTGGGCCGGCAGGCGCGTCTTTCTGACCGGGCACACCGGGTTCAAGGGAAGCTGGGCGCAGCTATGGCTGCAGCAGATGGGCGCCGACGTCGCCGGCTATGCACTGCCGCCGCTGGGCGAGCCGTCGCTGCACACGCTGCTTGGAACGCCCACGACCGACGGGCATCTCGGCGATATCCGCGATGCGGATGCGCTTGCGACCGCCGTTCAGGCGCACGATCCGGAGATCATCCTGCACATGGCGGCGCAGCCGCTGGTGCGCGAAAGCTACAAAACGCCTGCCGAGACATTCGAGGTCAATGTCATGGGTACGGTGCGCCTGCTTGAGGCCGCGCGCCGAGCCCAGGCATTGAAGGCGATCGTCGTGGTCACGACCGACAAGGTCTACCGCAACGACGAAAGCGGCCGACACTTTCCCGAGGACGCGACGCTGGGCGGCCACGACCCCTATTCCGGCTCCAAGGCGGCTTGCGAACTTGTTGTCTCGACATGGCGCGATGCGTTCCTGCGCGAGCGCGGCATTCGGGCCGCGACCGCGCGTGGCGGCAACGTGCTTGGCGGTGGCGACTTTTCGGCCGACCGGCTGGTTCCCGACATCGTGCGCGCTGCGCTGTCCGGCCAGGCGCTCGACATTCGCAGCCCCTTGGCGACGAGGCCCTGGCAGCACGTGCTTGACTGCCTCAACGGCTATTTCGTCTATGCCGAAGCGCTCCATGGCGATGAGACGACCGTCGACGCGCTGAACTTCGGCCCCTCGCCTGCTGAGCGCCAGATCCCGGTGCGCGACGTGGCATCGGCAATCCAGACGGCGATGGGCCTCCCTTCGCAATGGCGGGATGCTTCGTCCGTCGACCAGCCGCGGGAAATGCAGACGCTCGGGATCGATCCGGCCCTCGCCGCAAAAACGCTCGCGTGGAGCTCCCGGCTGTCGCAGGACGAAGCGATCGCCTGGACAGCAAACTGGTATGACGGCTGGCGCAAGGGCAGCGATGCCCGCGCTTTGACGCTTGGCCAGATCGACGCATTCATGAAAGGCTGATGACCATATGTCCTACAATTGCCGCTTCTGTTCGACCCCTCTTCAGACCGTCGTTGCCGATCTGGGATCGACGCCCTGGTCCAACTCCTTTCTGGAGCCGACGGAAGAAGCGATCGCGCGTGAACGCGCGTTTCCGCTGAAGGCGATGGTCTGCTCCGAGTGCCTGCTCGTACAGACGACGGAAACCGTGCCGGCCGACGAAATCTTCACCGACGGTTATGCCTATCTCTCCTCCTTTTCCAGCAGCTGGCTCGATCACGCGCGTCGCTATGCCGACGCCATGACCGAACGGTTTAAGCTCGACAGCGCCACGCAGGTTGTCGAGATCGCGTCCAATGACGGCTACCTGCTGCAGTATTTCGTCGCCAAGAATGTTCCGGTCCTCGGTATCGAGCCTGCAGCCAATGCTGCGAAGATTGCGATGGACCGTGGCGTGCCCAGCGAGGTCGCCTTCTTCGGCCGCAAGACGGCGACGGAGCTGGTCGCCCGCGGCATCCGCGCGGACCTGACAGCTGCCAACAACGTGCTCGCGCATGTGCCCGACATCGCCGATTTCGTCGCCGGATTTGCCATTCTCCTGAAGCCCGAAGGCGTCGCGACGTTCGAATTCCCCCACCTGCTGCGGATGATGGAAGGCCTGCAGTTCGATACGATCTACCACGAGCACTACTCCTATCTCTCGCTGGCCGCCGTCGAGCGTATCTTCAAGGCGTCGGGTCTGAAGGTCTTCGACGTCGAAGAACTGCCGACCCATGGTGGGTCACTGCGGGTGTTCGCCCAGCTTGAGAGCGGCACGCGGCCGGCGACAGAGCGTCTCGTTTCGGTACGAGCAAATGAAGAGGCGGCCGGCCTCATGACCATGGACACCTACGCGAAGTTCGACACGCGCATTGCCGCCGTCTGCCAGGGCTTCCGTGACTTTCTTGCGAACGCCAGATCCGAGGGCAAGAGCGTGGCCGCTTACGGCGCCGCCGCGAAAGGCAATACCTTCCTGAATGTCTGTGGGGTCAAGCCCGGCGAGATTGCCTTTGCGGTCGATCGCAACGACCTCAAGCAGGGAAAGCTCCTGCCTGGCACCCACATCCCCGTGCACGCGCCATTGCACCTACAGACGGCCAAGCCCGACTATCTGGTCATCCTGCCCTGGAATCTGACCGACGAGATCGTCGCCGACAATGCGGCGATCCGGGCGTGGGGCGGACGGTTCGTCGTCGCGATCCCGGAAATTCGCTTTATCTAGGACCCGCGGATCGGCGTCGGAACGGTGGCCGCGGTCCCCCGCATCAACCAGGAAGAGCAATGTCTCGAATTGACCTTTGCATCGTCGCCACACGGCGGCCCGAACTGCTTGCCCAGACCCTTGCGAGCTTTTGCGACAAAGTGCTGCGTCATCTCGACATGGGGTCGGCCTACCTCAATCTCGATGCTGCCTTCGGCTCCGCCGATGACCACGCCGCCTGCATTGAGATCGTGCGCGGCCACTTTCCAGATGCGGTGATTTTCGAGCCGGAACAACCGGGCTTTTGCGCCGCCGTCGCAAGAATATGGTCGGCAAGCACGTCGGAGTATGTGTTCCATCTGGAAGACGACTGGATTGCGCTCAGGGACATGGGCGTGGAACTGCTCGCACCCTTTGCCGATCCGTCGATCATGCAGGTGTCGTTTCACACCGCCGACCAGAACTGGGACATTGCCCGCAAAGGCCACTTCCATCAGCGCAACGAGTATACGCGGCTGCTCGGCATCAAGATCCCGCTGTTTCGGACCTTTCCGAAGTTCACGACCTCGCCGTCGATCCTGCGCGGCGGCTTTGCGCGCCATTGCGCCGGCCTGATGGACCTCACCCGCGATCCGGAAAAGCAGTTCTACTCGGGCGTCAACCCGGCCATGGAGGCCTATGTCGCCGGATCCCGCAACTACATCTTCTCGCCGGAAGCAAAGCCGGTCATTCGCGACATGGGACGCGAATGGCGCGATCAGCGCAACATTCGCAAGGTGATCACCAACTCCACCTCGACCTGGGAAAACGGCAGCTAAATCGGGAGCATTCCGTTTTCAAGTGGCATCATCGAACGCAGATAAGAAGGCTTAAAATGCCAGTGCGCCGTTGCCGGGCGTTGCCCACGTTTCTCTCACGAAACACGCGTTGACCACCCGTCGCTCCGTTTCGGCGCGACGGGTGGCTCAATGTCAGGCGGCAGCGCCCTTGCGCTGGAAGCCCTTGCTCGCAACCATCAGGTTGCGGGTGTAGTCCTCGCCGATCCGTCCGGCGACCAGGTCGGCCGATGACAATCGCTCGACCACCCGGCCGTTCTGCATCACGGCGAGGCGGTCGCACATGTGGGTAACAACGCCAAGGTCATGGCTGACCATGATGAAGGTGAGCTTGCGGTCCCGCCGGACCTGTTCGAGCAGGTTCAAGACCTCTGCCTGAACCGAGGCGTCAAGTGCCGAGGTCGGCTCGTCGAGCAGCAGGATCGCCGGCTCAAGGATCAGTGCCCGGGCAATGGCAATGCGCTGGCGCTGGCCGCCGGACAGCTGGTGCGGGTAGCGAAAACGAAAGCCCGAGCCGAGGCCGACTTCGTCGAGCGCCTTCAGAATGCGGCGTTCGCCATCGGCAACGCCGTGGATAGCCAGGGGTTCGAGCAGCTGCCGGTCGATCGTCTGGCGTGGATGCAACGAACCGTAAGGGTCCTGGAACACCATCTGCACATCGCGATAGAACGCCTTGTCGCGGCGGTTCCCGACAAGCACGCGATCATGCACGCGGATCTTGCCTGACGTCACCGGCGCAAGGCCGGCGACCGCACGAAGCAGGGTCGATTTTCCCGAGCCGGACTCGCCGACGAGCCCGAAGGATTCGCCGGGCGCGACATCGATGCTGACGTCGTCCAGCGCCTTGAACTCGTCATAGGTGACGACAAGATTTTCAGTGGATACGGTGGCGGTCGTCATAGGGCCCACTCCGGTTTGCGATCGAGAACCGGCAGGGGATGGCGATCGGAGCCGATCGCCGGCATGCAGTTCAACAGGCCCTGGGTGTAGGGATGCTTGGCATTTGCGAGATCCGACGCGGCAAGTTCCTCGACGATCTTGCCGGCATACATGACGATGACGCGGTCGCAGAACGACGACACCAGCCTCAAGTCGTGCGATACGAAGATCAGGCCCATGCCGCGCTCGGAAACCAGCTTGTCGAGGATACCAAGCACTTCGAGCTGGACTGTCACGTCGAGCGCCGACGTCGGTTCGTCGGCGATCAGAAGCTCAGGCCCTGCCACCAGCATCATCGCGATCATTGCGCGCTGACCCATGCCGCCCGAGACCTCGTGCGGATAGAGGTCGAAGACGCGGCCGGGATCGCGGATCTGCACCGCCTCCAGCATGTCGAGCGCCCGCTCGCGCGCTTCCGCACGGCCGACCTTCTCGTGTCGCGTCAATGTCTCGACGATCTGCCGGCCGATGCTCATCACCGGGTTCAGCGAATACTTCGGGTCCTGCAGGATCATGGCGATGCGCTTGCCTCTGAGATCCCGCCGCACCTTCGGCGCGGCCGAAAGCAGGTCGATGCCTTCGAAGGAAAGCGTCTTGGCAGTCACCCGCGCATGCGCCGGTGTCAGTCCCATGATCGCACGGCCCGTCTGCGACTTGCCGGAACCGCTCTCGCCAACAATGCCGAGGCGTTCGCGGCCGAGCGTGAAGGAGACCCCGCGCACGGCTTCGATTACGCCCGTGCGGGTCGGAAACGAGACCTTGAGGTCGTCAACGGTCAGAAGCGGGTTCATTGTCCGCTCTCCCGTGGGTCGAGCGCATCGCGCAGGCCGTCGCCGAGCAGGTTGAAGCCGAGGCTGACAATCAGGATCGCGATGCCGGGCATTGTGGCAACCCACCACTGGTCGAGGATGAAGCGGCGACCGGATGCGATCATCGCGCCCCATTCCGGAAGCGGCGGCTGTGCGCCAAGGCCAAGGAAGCCAAGGCCCGCAGCCGTCAAGATGATGCCGGCCATGTCGAGCGTGACGCGAACGATCAGCGACGACATGCACATCGGCATCACATGCCGGAAGACGATACGCGTCGGCGACGCGCCCATCAGCTGCACGGCGGCGATATAGTCGGAGTTGCGCACCGTCAGCGTTTCGGCGCGCGCGATGCGCGCATAGGGCGGCCAGGAGGTGATGGCGATGGCGATGACGGCATTCTCAATGCCGGGGCCGAGCGCCGCCACAAAGGCAAGGGCCAGAACCAGCTTCGGGAAGGCGAGGAAGATGTCGGTGATGCGCATCAGCACCGCATCGACCCATCCGCCGGCATAGCCCGCGATCGCACCGACGATAAGGCCGACCGGTGCCGCGATGATCGCGACAAGCAGCACGACGGCAAGCGTCAACCGCGAGCCGTGGATCAGCCGGGAAAGAATATCGCGGCCGAGATCGTCGGTGCCGAGCAGGTAGCCCTCGGTGCCCGGCGGCAACAGGCGGGCATTGGCGAGGTCGCCGATATAGGGCGAATGCGGCGCCAGCACGTTGGCAAAGGCGGCGACGAACACCAGCGCCAGCAGGATGAGCAGGCCGAGAACGGCCAGCTTGTTGGCGGAGAAGCGCTGCCAGGTCATGTAGGCACGGCCGAGGCGCGCCTGCGTGCGCGATTGCGGCCGGTCGGACAACAGCCATTCGCGGCGTGTCATCGGGCGAGTTTCTGTGACGGTGCTCATCGCTGGCGCGTCCTCGGGTCAAGCGTCCGGTAGAGAAGATCGGACAGGAGATTGATGCCGATGAAGACCGAACCGATGACGATGGTGCCACCGAGAACAGCATTCATGTCGGCATTCTGCAGCGAATTGGTGATGTAGAGGCCGAGGCCCGGCCAGGCGAAGACGGTTTCGGTCAGGACCGACCCCTCGAGCAGGCCGGCATAGGAAAGCGCAATCACGGTGACGAGTGGCACGGCGGCATTGCGCAGCGCATGGCCCCAGATGATGCGGGTCTCCGAAAGCCCTTTGGCGCGGGCGGCAACGATATATTCCTGCTGCAACTCATTCAGCATGAAGCTGCGCGTCATGCGGCTGATATAGGCGAGCGAGAAATAACCGAGCAGCGACGCCGGCAGGATGATGTGGCGGAAGACATCCCACAGCACGTCCCACTGCCGCTGCCAGAGCGCGTCGAACAGGTAGAAGCCGGTGATCGGCGTAAACGTGTATTCGAAGACGATGTCGATGCGGCCGGGATAGGCGACCCACTTCAGCCGGGCGTAGAACACCAGGAGCGACAGAAGCGCCAGCCAGAAGATCGGCACGGAATAGCCGACGAGGCCGATGACGCGCACGATCTGGTCGGCGATGCTGCCGCGCTTGACGGCGGCGAGAACGCCGAGCGGCACGCCGAAGATGGCGCCGATCAGGGTGCCGAGCGTTGCAAGCTCCATGGTCGCCGGGAAGACGCGGCGGATATCGGTCATGACGGGATTGGTCGTCAGCACCGAGATGCCGAAATCGCCGGTCAACGCCTGACGGACATAGATGAAGAATTGTTGATAGAGGGGCAGGTTCAGCCCCATCGCCTCGCGCGTCCTTTCGACGACATGCGTCGGCGCCCGGTCGCCGAGGACGGCGAGCACCGGGTCGATCGGGATCACCCGGCCGATGAAGAAGGTCACGGCCAGAAGGCCGAGATAGGTGGTGACGACGATCACGAGGAACCGCAACACGGCGCCCATGATCTTCGCCGGACGGGCGCGTCGGCGCCCGCCCATCCGTTCTGTTCCGCTCATGCTCAAGGGAACTATCCTTTCGGGTTATTCCTTCGAGATGCCTGCAACGAAGTTGGTGTCGAAGCTCGGGCCGAGCTTCAGGCCCTTGACGTTGCCGCGGTAGCCGGCGACTTCGGTCTGCTGGAAGATGATGACGAACGGGCTTTCGCCCAGCACCGTCTTCTGCAGTTCCTTGTAGGTTTCCGCACGCTTGGCGCTGTCACGCTCAAGCAGGGCAGCCTTGGTCTTCTTCGTCAGTTCCGGAACGTCCCAGGCATTGCGCCAGGCAAGCGTCTTGTTCTTGCCTTCGTCGGAGTTGTCCGGGTTGGCGGTGAAGGTTTCGGCATTCGAGTTCGGGTCGAAATAGTCCATGCCCCACTGACCGATATACATGTCGTGGTTACGGGCACGATACTTCGTCAGCGTCTGCTTGCCGTCGCCGGGGATGATCTCCAGCTTCACGCCGGCCTGGCCAAGCGTCTGCTGGAAGGATTCGGCAATGCCGGTGACCGGCTGGCCGTTGCGCACGTCCATGGTGACGGTGAAGCCGTCGGCAAGACCGGCCTTGGCCAGCAGTTCCTTCGCCTTGGCAACGTCGAACTTGTAGGGGTTCTCGTCGAGCGCACCCAGAACGCCCTTGGGCAGGAAGCTCTGGTGGATCTCGCCGATGCCCTTGATGAGGGTCGAGCCGATCGCATCATAGTCGACCAGATACTTGAAGGCTTCGCGCACCTCAGGCTTGGCAAGGTTGGCGTTCTTCTGGTTGAGACTGATGTAGTAGACGGTGCCCTTCGGTGCATTCGTCGTGGCAAGGTCGCCATTCTTTGCGACGGCGTCGAAATCGCCCGGCTCCAGGTTGCGCGCGACGTCGATGTCGCCGGCTTCCAGCGCCAGGCGCTGGCCCGAGCTTTCCTTCATGTGGCGATAGATGACGCGGGCAAGCTTGGCCTGCTCGCCATAGTAGTTGTCGTTGCGCTCGAGAACGATGACTTCGTTGGCGCGCCATTCGCGCAGCTTGAACGGGCCGGAGCCGGCGTAGCCGGTCTTCAGCCATTCATTGCCGAAGTCGTTGTCGTACTTGTACTCGTCACTCGGCGTGACCGGCTTGACGTTTTCAAGCACCAGCTTCTTGTCGAGCACGGCGCCGACGGTCGCGGTCAGGCAGTTCAAGACGAAGCTCGGCGCGTAGGGCTGGTCGACGGTGAAGACGAAGGTCGTGTCGTCGGTGGCCTTGGCCTTTTCCGTCACATTGTCGCCGGTAAGGCCGAACTGGGTGAGGATGAAGGCGGGGCTCTTGTCGAGCTTGACGGCGCGTTCGAACGACCAGGCGACATCAGCAGCCGTCACCGGGTTGCCGGAGGCGAACTTCAGGCCGGACTTCAGCTTGAACGTATAGGTCAGGCCGTCGTCGGAAACGGTCCAGCTGTCGGCGAGGTCACCGACAACCTTGGTGGTGTCGTTGATGTCGAGGCGCACCAGCATGCTGTAGGTGTTGCCGGTGATTTCGGCCGCGGTCAGCTCGAAGGCTTCGCCCGGATCCATGGAAATGACGTCGTCGATCGCAAAGGCTTCGACCAGCGTGTCCTTCGGCGTTTCGGCAAAGGCCGGCGCGGTCGCGGCCATCACCATGGCGAGCGCCGCCGAAGCGGTCAGAAGACGAAGACGTCCATTGAGCTTGTGCATCATTTTTTGCAGTTCCCTCGTTTGCGCCCCTTTCGGGGCCCTTCTTCATGGGTTCAGGCGGCCTCGTGCCAAGCCTGCCCCAGAACTCTCAGCCAGTTCTCCCGGCATATCTTTGCCAGTTCGGCGTCACCATATCCGGCGCTCTTAAGTGCCGCAACGAGCTTCTGATTGCCCGCCGCATCGCCGATATCTTCGGGGATCGTCGCGCCGTCGAAGTCAGAGCCGAGGCCGACGCAGTCGATCCCCATGCGCTCGACCATGTAGTCGATATGGCGAACCATGTCGGAAAGCGGCGTCGCGGCGTTTTCCTGTGCGTCGGCGCGCAGCATCGTGGTTGCGTAGTTGAGGCCGACGAGGCCCTTGCTTTCGCTGACAGCATCGAGCTGCTTGTCGGTGAGGTTGCGCGCAACGGCAGTCAGTGCATGGGCGTTCGAGTGGCTGACAACCAGCGGCTGGTCGCTCGCTTTGGCGACGTCCCAGAACCCTTTTTCGGTGATATGTGCGAGATCGATGAGGATGCCCAGGCGGTTGCACGCCTTCACCAGCTCGAAGCCGGCCTCGGTCAGGCCCGGTGCGGTATCGGGCGACATCGGGAAGGCGAAGGGCACGCCGTGGGCAAATGCGTTGTGGCGGCTCCAGACCGGTCCGAGCGAACGCAGGCCGGCGGCGTAGAACGTTTCGAGTGACGACAGATCGGCACCGATCGCCTCGCAGCCCTCCATGTGCAGGACGGAAGCAAAGGTGCCCTGCCCGGCCGCATCGCGGATCTCGGCGGTCGAACGGCAAAGCTTCCAGGCACCGGCCCGATCGAGACGGACGGCGATATCGGCCATCTCGACGGCGACGGCCAGCGACGGCAGATGCTCGAGCGGCGCGGAGAGCGGCGTGGCGTAGTGGCCATTCGCGTCCGGCCCCGCCAGCACGAGATCGCCTGATGGCACGTAAATCGCGCAGAGGCCGCCGATCAGGGCGCCGGTTTTCGCCCGCGGCGCATCGATGTGCCCCTTGTCGGTGCCGGCGACGAACTCGCCAACCGGGTCGCCTCCCTTGCGCGCATTCTGCCATAGCCGCAGAAGCACGTCATTATGGCCATCGAAAACCGCCTGCATTCCGGATTTCCTTATGTTTTCAGGGAGATCGGATGAAGCATCGAATGCCGCACCGAAGGAGGAAAGATCGGATGCTATTGAAACGCAGATCCCTTTTCAATTGATATTGAGGGGTTTTACCCAATGCCCGCTGTCGCGAAATGTTGCATGTTTGCCGCATGTGTGCCGTCAGAGAGGGCGTGAACAGGCTGAAAAGCTATGCCGGGGGCAGAATTTCTGCCATTTGTAGGGCATGAGACTGGCCGGGTCCGGGGTTATGGATCGGCACGCCGCATGATGCGGCATTGGGGGTTTTGTTGCTGCGTTTGTTTTCTTGGGCAGGCCGACCGGGCCAAGTGGGCCGCGTTGCTACCATGCTGGTCCTGGCATCCGTTCTTACAGCCTGCGCCAGCCGCCCCGTCGGCGTACTCGTTCCATCGGGAACGGCCGGCGGCGCCTCGGAAGTCGATCTGCTGGTCGCCACCACACGCGCGCCCTCGACCGAGCCCGGCGTACTTTTCAGCGGTGAACGTGCAGATGAACTCTCCCTCACGGAAATCGTCGTTTCCATTCCACCCGAAAAGAGCCGCACGGTTGGTCAGGTGCAATGGCCGAAGAAGCTGCCGGCCAATCCCGAACGCGAGTTCTCTACCGTCAGCGTAACGCCGCTGAAGGGCAAAGAGGATGCCCAGTCCTGGCTGAAGGGCAATCTACCGAAGAGCCGGCGCGTGCTGATCTTCGTTCACGGCTTCAACAACCGCTACGAAGACGCGGTCTATCGCTACGCCCAGATCGTCCACGATTCAGGAACGGATGTCGCGCCGGTGATTTTCACCTGGCCGTCCCGTGCCAGCGTCTTCGACTACAATTACGACAAGGAAAGCACCAACTACTCCCGTGACGCGCTGGAAGACCTGCTGCGCCGGGCGTCACGCGATCCGAAGGTCGGCGAAATCACCGTCATGGCCCACTCGATGGGATCCTGGGTGACGGTCGAGGCGCTCAGACAGATGGCAATCCGCGATGGCCGGATCGCGCCGAAGATTACAGACGTCATCCTCGCATCCCCCGATCTCGATGTCGACGTTTTCGGCAAGCAGATCCAGGCGATGGGCAAGGCGCGGCCGAAGTTCACGCTGTTCGTTTCGCGCGACGACCGCGCGCTCAACCTTTCGCGCCGGATTTCCGGGAACATCGACCGCCTCGGGCAGATCGACCCGACGGTCGAGCCCTATCGCACCCAGCTGGAAACAGCCGGCATCACCGTCCTCGACCTGACGGCGCTCAAAGGCGGCGACAAGCTGAACCACGGCAAATTCGCCGAAAGCCCCGAGGTGGTGCAGTTGCTTGGCAACCGATTGATCGCAGGACAGACCGTGACCGATTCCGACGTCGGCCTCGGTGAGCGCGTCGGCGCAGTGGCGCTCGGCACCGCCCAGACCGTCGGCAGCGCCGCAAGCGTCGCGGTGTCCACGCCGATCATGATCTTCGATCCGCGCACCCGCGCCAACTACGGCAATCAGGTCCGCCGTCTTGGGCAATCGGTGGAAAACACCGTCGGCTCGACCGTTGCCCCCTGAGACCACTCCTTGTTGCGTCGGCAAGGCCCGCTAGGCTATGCTTTATCGGGTCAGGATTGACCCTGGGGCAACGGGAAAATGAAATGAATCTCAAGGAGTTCGCAGGCCAGCTGGGGCTGTCTCAAACGACGGTCAGCCGCGCGCTCAGCGGTTATCCGGAAGTCAAGAAGACCACGCGCGAACGGGTGCTGAAGGCGGCAGCCGAACTCGGCTACCGACCGAATACCAGCGCGCTCGGGCTGGCGACTGGACGCGTCGGCACCATCGGCATCGTCTTTCGCGGCGGCGGCGATTTCGGCCCGCACACCAGCGAGTTCATGGGCGGACTCGGCAGCCGGCTGCAACAGGCTGATGTCGATATCCTGCTCTCGACCGTCGACACGCGCGAAGCGGAGCTTTCGACCTACCGCCGGCTTGCCGCCAGCAAGCGCGTCGATGCGGTCATCCTGCATTCGCCCGCGGTCGACGATCCGCGCATCGCCCTGCTTGCCGAGCTGCGGCTGCCTTTCGTCCTGCATGGGCGAACCGGGACTGCAGGCGATTTCGCCTTTCTCGACATCGACAATTTCGGCGCGATCCGCCAGGCAACCGAGCTGTTGACCGCACTCGGCCACCGCCGCATCGCGCTCGTCAACGGCCATCGCGGCTACACCTTTACCGAACACCGGCAGGATGGTTATGCGGCGGCGCTAGGTTCGCGCGGCATCGATATCGATCCCAACCTGCTCGGCAATGGCGACTTCACCGACGAGATGGGCTTTCGCCTGATGCAGGGGTTCTTGGCACAGGAAGACCGGCCGACGGCGGTGCTGGCCGGCTCGATGATGTCGGCGCTCGGTGCCATGCGGGCCATCCGCAGCGCCGGAATGACGGTCGGCGAACACATCTCCCTGATCGCCCATGACGACGTCTTTCCGTATCTGAGCCCCGAGAACCTGATCCCGACGCTCACCACCACGCGATCATCGATCCGCGCTGCGGGAACGCGGATCGCCGAGATGGCTCTGGATCTTCTTCAGGGCACGCCAGCGGCCGATCTGCGCCAGGTCTGGCAGGTGGAACTGGTCATGCGCAGCTCCACCGCGCCGCCTCCGAATTGAAGCGTTGTCAGACCGAGAGTTCGCGCCTTTCGGCTTCGGTCTCCAGCGCCAGGTCCAGCACCTTCTGCAGGTTCGCGGCATGGCGGAAGCCCGGCTCGACCGTCTTGGCGTCCTGAACCGCGGCGGCAAAACGCTGATAGTTGGTCGGCACCGTGCCGGCATCGACATCCCGCCAGGTTGCCGTCTCGACATCGGAGCCCAGGCAGGCGCGAAGCGTCGAGCCATCGGGCGTATGGACCACTTCGAGCGCGCCCTTGTCGCCGTGCAGCCGTAGGCGCAGCTCGTTGAGATGGCCGGTCGCCCAGCGGCTGGCATGGATCACGCCCATGGCGCCATTGCCGAATTCGGCCGTCATGACGAAGCTGTCATTGGCATCGAGGTCATATTCTCCGATGCGGTTTCCCGGCGCCTTGTCGAAGGTCTTCAGCCGCGCGAAGATCCGCTCGGCATCGGTGCCGGCGCCATAACCGGCAAAATCGAGGATATGGATGCCGACGTCCCCGAGAACGCCGTTCGAACCGTGTTTGGTGGACAAGCGCCAGAGCCACTGCGATTCCGTCGCCCAGTCGCCCCAGGCCTTGGAGACGAGCCAGCTTTGCAGATAGGACGCTTCGAGGTGACGCAGTTGGCCGACGTCACCGGCAAGCACCATCGCCCTCGCCTTCTGCAGCGGCGCGACGTTGCGATAGGTCAGGTTGACCATGGTGACGAGGCCGGATCGCTCCGCCGCATCGGCCATTTCCGCGGCCTTGGCGTAGTTTTCCGCGAGCGGCTTTTCGCACAGCACATGCTTGCCGGCAGCAAGCAATGCCAGCGTCGTCGGGTGATGCGCCTTGTCCGGCGTCACGTTCGTCGCCGCATCGAACTCACCCCAGGCGATCGCCTCGTCAAGCGAGGTGAAGGTATTGGCGATGCCGTGTCTCTCGGCAAAGTCCTTGGCGCGTGTCGGGTCGACATCGACCGCCCCAACCATGTCTACGCCCTCGATCCCCGCGAAGGCTTCGGCATGGCTGTTGGCCATGCCGCCTGTTCCAACAACAAGAAGACGCATGCCGATCACCTGTACCCGGCTTCGCCGGCCTCATGCAGCTTGGGGCCGCGCTCGACGATCGGCTCCAGAGCATTTTCCACCGGCACATTCGGTGCGTCGTGGATCGCGGTGTAGCGGTTGTCGGCGTTGTAGGCCCACTTCACAGAATTGCGCAGCACCTTCTGGACATTGCCGTCATGATAGGTCGGATAGGTCTCGTGGCCCGGGCGGAAATAGAAGATGTTTCCAGCGCCCCGACGCCAGGTCAGGCCCGAACGGAAGACTTCGCCGCCGGCAAACCAGGAGATGAATACCGTCTCCAGTGGCTCCGGCACGGAGAACTGCTCGCCGTACATCTCTTCGTTTTCGAGTACGAAGTTCTCCCCGATCCCCTCGGCAATCGGGTGGCGCGGATTGATGGCCCAGAGCCGTTCGCGCTCGCCTGCCTCGCGCCACTTGAGCGCACAGGGCGTGCCCATCAGCCGCTTGAAGATTTTCGAGAAGTGACCGGAATGCAGAACGATCAGGCCCATGCCTTCCCAGACGCGCTTGGCGACGCGCTCGACCACCTCGTCGCTGACCGCACCATGATCCTTGTGCCCCCACCACAGAAGCACATCGGTCCTGGCCAGACGCTCCTCGGTCAGGCCATGTTCGGGCTCCTGCAGCGTCGCCGTCGTCGCCTCGATCGAAACGTCGGTGTTCAGCGCCGCCGCAATCGTGTTGTGCATCCCATTGGGATAGATGTTCCGCACGACCTCGTTGGTCTGCTCATGGATGTTCTCGCCCCACACGACTGTCCCGATTGGCATCGGCAAACTCCCGTTTATGCGCAGCTGTTAAAATTGAAAGCGGTTTCAATTTATAGAACTAGTCATGCGCAAACGCCTTTGCAAGTGCTTTTTGGCCTGGCGGACGTCGGTGGCCGGATGTCGGCGGCGAAATTGTCAGTGGAATGTGGACTTGGAGAAGACGTTGAGCACGACCACGCCGGCGATGATGAGCCCGAGGCCGAGTATGGCCGCAAGGTCCAGCTTCTGGCCAAAAGCGAAGTATCCGACGAGAGAAATCAAGACGATGCCGAGACCGCTCCACACCGCATAGGCGATGCCGACAGGGATGTAGCGCAACGTATAGGACAGGAAGAAGAAGGCGATGGCATAGCACACGACCATCGTCACTGTCGGCACCAGCCGGGTAAAATGCTGTGCCGCCTGCATCGCCGAGGTGCCGAGCACCTCGAAGACGATCGCGACGACCAGGACGGCATAGAGCATGGTGGGGTTCATTTTCGTCTCCATCCGACCTATGTGGCCAAAAGCGCTTTGAGATTTTCGGCCAGCGCGATGCGGGCCGCAGCATCGAGGTCATGGCTCTGCATCAGGTCGGCGAGCCAAAGACCGTCCGCGGCAAACCTGGCGAGCACGCAGTTGGGCGACGCATCCGTTTCCGCAAACTCCTGAGTCCGACGGTTGACCCATGCACGCCAGCGGATCTTCAGGTTCGGCTCCGCAATCAGCGCGATCGTCAGCATCCGCCAGCCGGGCACGTCTGTCTCAGGATCGAGCTTCGAGCACACGTCGACATAGGCGCGGGTAAAGCGCCCCTGCGCGACCGGATCCCCTGCCATCGCCGCCTCGATCGCCGCATCGAAACGCGCGACGAGATCGTCGAACAACCCATCGAGCAGCGCCGACTTGTTGGGGAAATGATGCAGCAGCCCACCCTTGCTGACGCCGGCCGCATGCGACACAGCATCCAGCGTTATGCCTGCCACCCCCTGCTCATGCGACAGGCGCGCGGCCACCTCCAGCAATTGCTGGCGGACCTGCTCGGGTTGCTTCTTGCGGCGATGGGCTTCTGTCATGTCGCTATAAAGATACCGTCTGGACGGTTTGTCAAGACTGAAGCGCTTCACCGCGCCGAAACGCCGCAAATTCGATTGGGGAAAGCCGTTGTCCGCAAAGCCACCGCGGGCTAGGACAAAGGCACGAAGGAAGCGGCGATGGCAGAACAGGAAACGACGACCCTCTACGAAGCGATCGGCGGCGACCCGACGGTGCGCGCGCTGACCCATCGCTTTTACGAGCTGATGGATACGTTGCCGGAAGCAGCGCGCTGCCGTGCGGTTCATCCGCCGGATCTTTCGGGCAGCGAGGAAAAATTCTACGAATACCTGACCGGCTGGCTCGGCGGTCCGCCGATCTATGTGGAAAAGCGCGGCCATCCGATGCTGCGGCGCCGGCATTTCGTAGCCGAGATCGGACCGCAGGCGCGCGACGAATGGCTGCTCTGCTTTACCCGCGCGCTCGAAGAAACGGTAGAGCACCCGAAGCTGCGGCAGATCATCCTCGACCCGATCACCCGCCTCGCCTTGCACATGCAGAACAAGGAATAACCTGACATGTCGACCAGTGGATTGCGCGCAACGACACTCTTTGTCGCCGGCTTGATGGGACTTGCCGGAGTGGTCAGCGCCGCCGGCGCTTCCCATGGCCCCGACCCCAGGCTGCTTGCCGGGATCTCGGCCATGTGCCTGGCTCACGCCCCGGCGCTCGTCGCACTTTATGCGGCCTGGCCGAGCTTTCGCACGGCACCAGTCGCAGCCTTGCTGATCTCTTTTGGAACGGCGCTGTTTTCAGCCGACCTCGCCATGCGCCACATGAGCGGACAGGGCCTGTTTCCGATGTCGGCGCCGCTCGGCGGCACGACGATCATGGCCGGCTGGCTTGCCATTTCGCTCGGCGCCTTCCTTCCAAAGAAGGCGCCGTAACGCTTAAAGGCCGCTCGCGGCGCCTGCGATCAGGCGCCTTCGACGACGGAAAATCCCTCGAACTTCGGCGGGCCGAGATACATCGCGCGGTTGTCGCCGGCATTCTTGTGGGCTGCGCGGAAGTTCTCCGATTTCGTCCAGGCGGAGAAGGCATCCTTGTCCTTCCAGGTCGAATTCGACACGAAGAGCGTATAGCCCTCCTCCGGCACGCTTTCGCCCCTCAGAAGATGAAACGAGAGGAAGCCCGGCATGTCCGCAAGGCTTGAATCGCGGCCCTTCCAGATGGCTTCGAATGCCTCTTCCTGGCCAATAGCGATACGGAAACGGTTCATTGCGTAGAACATGGCCTGCCTCTTATGCGCTGTCTTTCTTGCGAGCAGGCTCGTTGGCCGCTCGCGGGAAGGCAACAATAGTGGCCTCCTGCGGCTCTGCAAGCCCGAAAGGATCGCGGCCCGGTCGGCGCGTTTCCCAGGACGGGAACTCGGTGACGTTGGGGTTTTCTTCGAGCATGCGCGAACGCCGCGTCAGCACTTCGTAGAGTTCGGGCACGAACCCGTCGCCATTTTGCGCTGCCAATTTGTGCAGGCCGATCATCATGCACTTGTCCGGACTGTCTTCAATCATGTCGAAAAATCTCCAGGCGCGCAGGCGGCCGCTTGCCGTCGCCGCGCGTCGTATTTTTGGGTGGTTCTAATCGTTGCGGCTATTGGTGAGGTCCTGCAGCGCCCGCTCAAGGCTCGACTTCGAGCCGTTGCGTAAGGGCACGAAGGCCTTGCCCCACTTCTTGCAGCCGGTCTTCACGCGAAGACATGCATCGTGACTGATGCAATCGATCGGGCAGAAGACACAGTCGACGGAGGGAAGAACGCGGTCGATGCGCGATACCGCCTCGCGCAAGCCGCCGTCGTGATGAAGCAGTTCGGCGCCGAAGGAGCTGGCGATTTCACGCAGATGCGCCACCTGGCAGTCGCGCCCGCCGACATAGAGAAAGCTGCGGCCTTCGAGTGTCGTCTTGCTAACCTCTGCCTCTTCGCGGACCTCTGTCCGTTCGGAGCCGGAACGACCCTTGCCGTTCTTGGCCGCATTGTGGTGACGCTTGCCGCGCATGCAATCTTCTCCGCCTCATTGCTGCGTCGGCTACCCTCATGGCAACCGATCGCATCGGGATCGACACACACCGTTCGGTTGCGTCACGGCGGCAACTTATAAAACTTGATATTCGGAGTAAAGTATAAACATGAGTTTTATAATCATATTTGCGCAGCAAAATTTGATAGCTCTCGCGCCCAACCGGCAGCGCTGCCGCCGACCCGCCTTAGTTAGCGGACACTTGCCTGAATCGGCAGGGTGAACGGTATCGCATTTTTCCCGGCCCCCTCGGGAATGGCTGGAAATGGCGCAGCGCGACGGACTGCCTCAAGAGCGGCGGTGTCCAGAACCGGCGACCCTGAGCTCCCGGCGATGCTGACGCGCGAAACACCGCCGTCCGCGAGCACAGTAAAGCTCACCGTCGTCGTTCCCGACAATCCCTGGCGACGCGCCTCGGAGGGAAGCTTGTATCGACGGTTAATCTTCGCGCGCACTTTACCGTTGTAATTCGACATGTCTGCGTTTCCGACGGCGGACGAACGGTTCTTGCCCGTTGCCGCTGCCGAATTGCCGTTGACGTCGCCATCCAGCTTACCCTTGACCTGACTCTGGGCCTGCTCCCCTTTGTCGCCCGTCTTCTTCCTGGTGACCTTCTTCTTCTTGACCGGCTCCTTCTTGGGTTCGGGTTTTTCAACCTTCTCCTTTTTCGGCTCCTGGATCTCAGGCTTCTCCTCCGGGACGATTGTCTCGACCGGCGCGACGCTGGCGGTGACAACAGCTTCGGCGACCTGCAGGGTGGGAACCTGTTCTGCGGGCAGGATGACGTCGGCCTCGGTGGCGATCAGATCATGCGGCTGCTCAGCGGTAATCTCCGGCGTTGTCGACGTAACATCTTCAACCGGGGTGATCTCCTCCGGCTTGACTTCGTCGGGAACATCTTCAGTTGGCTCAACGACTTCCGCCGGATCTCCGGACTGCAAAGTCTCCTCGAAGGCGTCTCCGAGAATGGCGACCTCAAACTCGGCACCACCAGCGATCAGGTCCAGTGGCTGCTCCGGCGCGGACGAGGCAAGGTACATCGCGCCGCTGGCATGCGCCACGAGCGAGAAGGCGATTGCGCCGATCCATTTGATGGTATGCTTCATCTTAGCCCAACCTTCGCCGCGAACCGCGACGCAAACGCAGTACTCAATGCGAAAACCCGACCTCAGCCCTTGAGTTCGACCGCCGATTTCGAACCGGTCTTGAGTGCCTTCATGCAGGCATCGCCCTCAACACCATCGCCGACACAGGCGGGCGCGTCATTGATCAGCAGGCTCTTCACCGCCTCGCAATTCGTACCCGGCAGATCGAACTGGCGAACCTTGGTCTTACCGGCAGGCAGGTCGCGGAAGTCGAGCACTACCATGCGCTCGACCAGGCCCTTCTGGTCGAAGATCACGAACTCGAACGACACCTTGCTGAGATTCTGCACGAACGCATTGCCGGCAACTAAGGTGAGTTTGCAGCCCTTCTGCGACGGCGCGACTTCGTTGAGTTCGATGTTGAGCGCGCCGGCGGACGCAGCGTCCTGAGCCACGGCAGCGCCTGCCGAAAGTGTCAGGGCAAAAGCAACGGGAACAACCATACGTGAAAGGTGCATCATTCTAATACCACTCGCGATCGGCGCTCCGAACCTTAGGGAGCGTTGAAGTCGTCGCCATCTGTCCACAAGCGCGGAGCATTTAAGTTGAGTGTGGCGATCCGGTATTGCGTCCATAAAGAAATATGAGTAATGAAGTCAAGATAGTAAACGAATTGCGCGGCAGGAAATGCGGGAAAAAAGCCGCCGCCCGCCATCTAGAGACGACCGAACCGTGACAGCTGACGACACCGATTATGCGCGACTTTCGCAACCTGCGGCATCCGCGCAGCGTGTCCAGCGGGTCGTCGAAAGCCGCGACCTGTTTCGCGGTGAAAACGAGATCCTCATTTCCCACGACGGCGCGATCTACCGCATGAAGATCACCCGCCAAGGCAAACTGATCCTGAACAAATAGGCGAATGACAATGACCGAGAGCCTCCGTCCCACCCCGTCCGAAATCCGTGCCTACCGCGCCGAGAACCCGAAAATGCGCGAGCGCGACATTGCGGCTCAGCTCGGCGTTTCGGAAGCGGCCCTCGTGGCCGCCGAATGTGGTTTGACCGCCGTGCGCATCGATGCGGACGCCAATCGCTTCCTGCTGCGCGCCGAGGAACTGGGCGAAGTCATGGCCCTCACCCGCAACGAGAGCGCCGTGCACGAAAAGATCGGCGTCTACGAAAAGATCACGACCGGCGAGATGGCCAGCATCGTGCTCGGTGAGCAGATCGACCTGCGCGTCTTCCCGAGCGCCTGGGCGCATGCCTTCGCGGTGACCAAGACCGACGACAGCGGCGAAGCGCGCAAGAGCCTGCAGTTCTTCGACAAGTGGGGCAATGCCGTGCACAAGCTGCATCTGCGCCCGGCGTCGAATGTCGCCGCCTACGACAAGATCGTCGAAGACTTCCGCCTCGACGACCAGGCACAAACCTTTGTTGCCGACGCCAGCACGCCAGCTGGCGACGACAAGCCGGAAAACGTCGTCGACGTCACCGAGCTGCGCGACCGCTGGGCCAAGATGACCGACACGCACCAGTTCCACGGCCTGCTGCGCAAGCTGAAGATCGGCCGCCGCCAAGCGCTTCAGCATATCGGCGACGACTTCGCCTGGCGCCTTGACCCTTCGAGCGTCGAGACCATGATGCGCGAAAGCGCCGTGATCGAACTGCCGATCATGTGCTTCGTCGGCAACCGCGGCATGATCCAGATCCATTCTGGCCCGGTCGCCAAGATTGCCCCGATGGGCCCTTGGCTCAACGTCATGGACCCGACCTTCCACCTTCACCTGCGCACCGACCACATCGCCGAGCTTTGGGCCGTGCGCAAACCGACCGCCGATGGGCACGTCACCTCGATCGAGGCGCTCGACGCCAAGGGCGAGATGATCATCCAGTTCTTCGGCAAGCGTAAGGAAGGTTTTGCCGAGCGTCCCGAGTGGCGCGACATCGCCGAGGGCCTGGCGCGCCTCGACACCACCGTCGCAGCTTAAGGAAAGCGTGATGATCAAGGGTCTCGACTTCCGCCGCCTTCGCCGCTGGGAGCTGGCTTTGGCCGCCTTTGCAGTATCCGCTCCTTTCCTGCTGCCCGCCGTGGCGCCGGGCGCGCCGTCGTTCATCCGTCCGGCAATGGCAGAAAGCATCGAGAAGCCGGACGTCTCGCGCGTCGTTTCGGTCGGCGGCGCGATCACCGAGATCATCTACGCGCTCGGCGAGGAGAGTCGCCTTGTCGGCCGGGACTCGACGAGCACCTATCCCGAAGCCGCAAACAAGCTGCCCGACGTCGGCTACATGCGTCAACTCGCCCCCGAAGGCATCATCGCGGTCAACCCGACCGCCATCGTCGCCGTCGAAGGCAGCGGCCCCCCGGAGGCGCTTGCCATCCTGAAGGAAGCCAATATCGCCTTTACCAGCGTGCCGGAAACTTTCGACAAGGACAGCATCTCCGCAAAGATCCGCTCGGTCGGTACCTTCCTCAATGTGCCCGACAAGGCCGAAGCGCTCGCAAAGTCGGTGGAAGCCGACCTTGCTGCGGCGATTGCCGATGGTGCCAAGCGCCCGGAAGGCGAGCGCAAGCGCGTTCTCTTCGTGCTCAGCACCCAGGGCGGCAAGATCATGGCTTCGGGCAGCGGCACGGCTGCCAACGGCATCATCGAGCTTTCCGGCGCCGTCAATGCCGCCGGAAAATTCCCCGGCTACAAGGCCCTGACCGACGAGGCGATCATCGAAGCCAAGCCCGACGTCATCCTGATGATGGATCGCGGCGGCGAGCACAGCGCCAAGGCGGACGAACTCTTCGCCTTGCCGTCGCTGAGCCTGACGCCGGCCGCCACGACAAAGGCGCTGATCCGCATGGACGGCCTGCATCTACTCGGCTTCGGCCCGCGCACGGCAGGCGCCATCCGCGAACTCAATGCCGCAATTTACGGGAAGAAGGCCAATGCCTCGCAGTGAGGCATTGGACCGCGGCATGCGCCTGACCGCCCTTGCTGCTGATATCCGGGCCGAATGGCAGTCCGGCAATCGCGCGCGACTGGCGCGCGTCGTCATTGTGCTGCTCGTCGTCTTTGCAGCCGCAACCTTTGTCAGCTCGATCATGACCGGCGCTGCCGATGCGTCGCTATCCAATGTCGTGCGCTGGCTCGTGGGTGCAAACGATGCCGACCAGGTCCTGAGCGTTCGCGATCGCATCATCATTCTCGACATCCGGCTGCCGCGCGCCGTGCTCGGCATGCTCGTCGGCGCGTCGCTCGCCGTCTCCGGCGTCGTCATGCAGGGGCTGTTCCGCAACCCGCTGGCCGATCCCGGCCTCGTCGGCGTTTCCTCCGGCGCGAGCCTCGGCGCCGTCCTCCTGATCGTGCTCGGTTCGGCGGTGTTCGGCCCGCTGTTTGCGCTCTTTGGCTTTTACGCCTTGCCGATCGCTGCCTTCGTCGGCGGCCTCGTCACCACGCTCCTGCTCTACCGGATTGCCACGCGTGGCGGGCAGACATCGGTTGCGACGCTGCTTCTCGCCGGCATCGCGCTCGGTGCGCTCACCGGCGCCTTCACCGGCGTCCTGATCTTCATGGCAGACGACAAGCAACTGCGCGATGTCACATTCTGGGGTCTCGGCTCGCTTGCCGGCGCCAATTGGACAAAGATCGCCGCCGCAGCCCCGATCATTCTCCTGTCGCTCGCCGTCACGCCCTTCCTGGCGCGCGGCCTCAACGCCATCACGCTCGGAGAAGCTGCCGCTTTCCATATGGGCATCCCGGTGCAGCGCATGAAGAACATCGCCATCGTCAGCGTCGCCGCGGCAACGGGTGCGTCGGTTGCGGTCAGCGGCGGCATCGGCTTCGTCGGCATCGTCGTGCCGCATCTCCTGCGCCTGGTCATCGGCCCGGATCACCGCTATCTCGTGCCGGCATCGGCGCTCCTGGGCGGAACCTTGCTGATCCTGGCCGACATGATCGCCCGCACCATCGCGTCACCCGCCGAGCTGCCGATCGGCATCGTCACCGCCTTCATCGGTGCACCGTTCTTCCTGTGGATCCTGCTGCGCGGTCGCACGACCATGGGGCTGTGAGACGAAACCATGATCACCGTATCGAACCTTTCCGTCCGCTTGGGCGGCCGCCAAGTCATCCATGGCATTTCGCTTGAGGCAGCGCCGGGTGCGCTGACCGCAATTGTCGGGCCGAACGGCTGCGGCAAGACGACGACGCTGAAGGCGATCTCCGGAGAATTGCCGCCGGAAAGCGGTTCGGTCAGCATCAACGGCCGCAATCTCAAGGGCCTGAAACCCTGGGAACTTGCGCTGAAGCGCGGAGTGCTGCCGCAATCGACCGTGATTTCATTTCCCTTCACGGTGCGCGAAGTGGTGCGGTTGGGTCTGACTGCGGGCGCGACCGCCGATGCAAAGGCCAATGATCGCATCGCCGCCGATGCGCTCGAAGCTGTCGATCTCGGCGGCTTTGCCGGCCGCTTCTATCAGGAGCTCTCGGGCGGCGAACAACAGCGCGTGCAGCTGGCGCGCGTCCTTTGCCAGATTTCCAACCCGGTCGCCGATGGTGAGCCACGTTACCTCCTGCTCGACGAGCCGGTCTCGAGCCTCGACATCCGTCACCAGCTGACGATCATGCAGCTGGCGCGCCGGTTCTGTGAGCAAGGCGGCGGCGTCATCGCCGTCATGCATGACCTCAACCTGACGGCGATGTTCGCCGACCGGATGATCATGATGAAAGCTGGAATGATCCGGGCGAGCGGCGCGCCAAGCGATGTGCTGACGGACGAGACGATGGAGGCAGTGTTTGGCTGCCGGATGCAGGTCAGCGCCATGCCGGCAGCCGGCGTGCCCTTCGTGTTGCCGCAGACGGCCACGCTCTGACCGCATGGCGGAAATCGCGCCAACTTCAAGATTTATCGAAACAATTTGCGCACTCGTGCGTTGTTCTCCCTGAAGTGCCGGTCGTGGCAATGAATTTGCCATGCCCGCTCAAGAAGATCACGCCGGTCGACCTCGGCCGGCGTTGCAGCGAAAAGGAGACCAATCATGGCTTCAGGCCTCTTCTCAGGTTCCAGTTCACGGTCGAGCAAGCGCAACGGTGCGCTCTCGGACATCTCCATCGAAGATCAGCTCAGCGAACTGCGAGGCGATATGGCAGCGCTGGTGGCACTGCTTGCCGATCGCGGCGCCGATGCGTCGAAACAGGCACGCAGCAAGGCCCACGATGCGCGCGAACAGGCCGAAGCCGGCCTTCAGGATCTGCTTGCAACTGGCGAGGAATTGCTGGGCGATCTGCGTAGCCGATACGCCGGCACGGAAAAGCAGCTGCGCAATGCGGTCCGCGAGCATCCCTTCGCAACGCTCGGCACTGCAGCGCTGATCGGCCTCATCGCCGCCGCCCTGCTGCGGCGCTAGGCGAGCGCCAGGCCAACACGGAACAGGGTGGGAACGCCACACGCGTCCCACCCGTTTTGACGTCTTTCAGGAGTAGAAGCGCATGGGTCCACTTGGGGCTGCCCTGTCCGCCTTGCTGGCCGCCGACATCGGCGCCACCGCATCCCGTTTCAAGCGCAACGCCGCGCTCTGCGCCGTCGTAGCCGTGCTGCTTGTCACAGCTTACATTTTCGCGCTGATTGCAATCGCACTCTATCTCAGCGCCACCTATTCGCCCGTGATCGCCGCCGCGTCGATCGCCGCAGCCCTGATCCTGACGGCCCTCATCCTCATCATCGTGATGATCGCCCTGCAAGGGCGGGACAGGCAGCTTGCCGAGGAGCGCCGCCGCCGATCGATGATGCGAACCAATCTGACGATGCTGGCCGCAACCAGCATTCTGCGCAAGCAGCCACTCATCGCTGTCGGCACGGCCCTGGCCATTGGTGCCTTGCTTGGCACGGGCAAGAAGCGTCGGCCCAACCGGGATACTTGAACGGGAACCGGCTAAAGCGGCAGGCGGATTAGGGCGGTGACGCCCGCCGCCATGTACTCGACTTTCACCGAACTGCCGAGAACCTTGTCGAGGCTGCGTTCGATCAGGATCGAACCGAAGCCTCGACGTTTCGGTTCGCGAACTGGCGGGCCGCCGACCTCCGTCCAGGTCAGATGCAGCACCGCCTCGCCTTCTTCCACGACATTGCGCGCCGTCAACACCACCTTGCCGTTCGGCACCGACAGTGAGCCGTACTTCACCGCGTTCGTCGCCAGTTCGTGCAGCACCAGCCCGAGGCCGACGGCCTGGTCGGGACCGAGCAGCACCTCGTCTTTGTGCAACTCGATCTGGTCGGCGTAGACGGTGACATGCGGCATCAACTGCTTGGAAATCAGGTCCGCAAGGCGGATCGTGCCCCACTCGTGATCCGACAGAAGTCCATGCGCTTCGGAGATGGCTTGAAGCCGACCGGCAAAGGCGGTCATGAATTCGGCCGGGTCGCTGGTCTGGCGCAGCGTCTGGCGGGCGAGAGACTGCAGCATCGCCAGGGTATTCTTGACCCGATGATTGAGTTCCTTGAGCAAGAGCCGCGTCCGCTGGACCGACATCTGCTGGTCGGTGACATCGATGGTGACGCCGATGAAGGTCAGCGGATTTCCCTTGGCGTCCCGGTCATGCACCCGCCCGCGGCCGAGCAGCCACCGGCCGGTGTCGCCGACCCGGAACATGCCGTCATATTCCTCATCCGCCTTCATCGCCTGGCGAAGCTTGGCGAAGGTCGCGCCACGGTCGTCGGGATGGATGGCCCCGAACACTTCTCTGGCGCCGAAAGAACGATCGGCAGGCAATCCGAACATGCGCGTCAAGGCGCTGTTGCCGCCGATCAAGCCGGAGCGGACGTCCCAGAGCCAGCTGCCGATATTGGCAGCCTCCAGCGCCATGGCGTGACGCTGCTCCTCGCGCGAAAGTGCGGCCTCCTTGATGGCCCGACGACGCGCTTCGTCCTTAAGCTTGAACAGGGCAGCGGCAAGGCCGGCAAGCCGGCGCAACTGTTCCATAAGATGCGGTGCAACCTCGCTGCGCGCGGCAACGTCCAGCACGCAGACCGTGCCGACCGGCTGGCCATCGAGGACGATCGGCGCGCCGGCGTAAAAGCGCAGGAAAGGCGCGCCGGCGACGAGCGGTCGACTGCGGAACCGCAGATCGGCTGAAGCGTCGAGAACGACGAGGCCGGCACCTGCGGCATCGGCTGCCGCGTGTACGCAGAACGAATCTTCCGATGACGCCCGCGGTTCCGATGTGCCGACAGCCGATTTGAACCATTGCCACTCGCGGTCAAGCAGGCTGACGAGTGCGATCGGCGCATCGAAGAGGCGGGCAGCGATTTCGGTAATGCCATCGAAATCCGTATCAGGGACGGCCATATCCGGCACTGTCGCATGCAGGACACGCAGGCGCTCGGGCGCATCGAGCAGCGACATCTCCGGCGAGGCGGTGTTTTCTTCTCTTTTTTCGCGCATCCGGCCTCAACTCCAAACTGTCGCCTCGGCCACCAGCGCCAATTGCCATTGACGCGCGGCGCTCCTATGCGGAGGCATTCAGGCCGCCAGTGAAAGCAGGGCTGCTCTCGATTTGCAACGCTCTGGCGGCCAAAAAAGCTTTCGAATCAGGAAACGAATGCCCGAGAGGTGATGGGAGCGGACGTTTCGTCCGGACCGTAGTCGTTTTCACCCTGAACCTGGAGGATATCCTGAAGGCGCTGGCGGGCGCGATTGACCCGGCTCTTGATGGTGCCGAGCGCGCAACCGCAGATCGTCGCCGCTTCCTCGTAGGAGAAGCCCGACGCTCCGACCAGAATGATCGCCTCGCGCTGATCCGGCGGAAGGGTTTCCAGCGCTCGACGGAAGTCCTGCAGGTCCAGCGAACCATACTGTTCCGGATGGTGGGCGAGCGACTCGGTGAAATGGCCGTCGCTGTCCTGGACCTCGCGTCCGCGCTTGCGCATCTGGCTATAGAGTTCGTTGCGCAGGATGGTGAACAGCCAGGCCTTCATATTGGTGCCCATCTGAAAATGGTCCTGCTTGGCCCAGGCTTTCATGATCGTGTCCTGGACAAGGTCATCCGCCCGGTCATGGCGACCGATGAGGGACATGGCAAAGGCGCGAAGGCTCGGCAAGGCGGCGAGCATCTCTCGCTTGAAATCATTCTTTTCGGACGACATTCCGGCGCTCACTCCCTACCCTGCAGAACCGATTGCTGCTCGGCCGCATCGAGTTTCTCCAGAAGATCGAGAAAACGCGAAGGTATCGCTTCTTCCTGAACGGACTGATAGAGCGCCTTCAGCTTGGCTGCGATCTGCGCGTTTGGGTCTTCGGTCCATGAGGTCGTACCGGAAGTGCGCCCCGCCCCTGTTTTATACTTCATTGTCAATCTGTCGCCTTGTGGTGTTCATTACCGCCTTAACGCGTCTGAAAAATGAAATGTTCCCTCGCGGAACTTTTTTTTGCGTGGAACGTTTTCCGACGTCACCGCAAATAATATCTCGAGGGAGTTCCCCATGACATTGTCCACACGGATCGCGCCGCTGCTGCCCTATCTGCGCCGCTACTCGCGCGCATTGACCGGCTCGCAGACATCCGGCGACGCCTATGTGGCCGCCGTACTCGAAGCCTTGATCGCAGACACCTCCATTTTTCCGGAGGCTAGCAACGACCGGGTCTCGCTGTTCCGTCTCTATACGTCGCTCTTCGGCTCCTCGTCGGTGCTGGTTCCCGAACCGATTTCTCCCTTTGCCTGGGAGCAACGCGCCTCGGTCAACCTGGCAAACGTATCGCCGCTTGCCCGCCAGGCGTTCCTTCTCGTCTCGGTCGAGGGTTTCCGCCCCGAAGAAGCGAGCGAAATCCTTGACGTCAGCGACGACAAGATAGGCGCGCTTCTCGACCGCGCCTCGCAGGAAATCTCGCGACAGGTCGCAACCGATATCATGATCATCGAGGACGAACCGCTGATCGCCATCGATATCGAAAACATGGTCGAGAGCCTCGGCCACCGCGTAACCGGCATCGCACGCACCCGCGACGAAGCAATCGCCCTTTACAAAAAGACCCGGCCAAGCATGGTGCTTGCCGATATCCAGCTTGCCGACGGCAGCTCGGGCATCGACGCGGTCAACGACATCCTCAAGACCAGCGCCATTCCGGTGATCTTCATCACCGCGTTCCCCGAGCGCCTGTTGACCGGCGAGCGTCCCGAGCCAACCTTCCTGGTCACCAAGCCTTTCAACCCCGACATGGTGAAGGCGCTGATCAGCCAGGCGCTGTTCTTCAACGAGTCCACCAAGGCTGCGGCGTAACCGCCGCAAAAGCATTCCATATGCCGGCGGCTACGGTCGCCGGCTTTCGTTTGTCTGCTCAACGCTTGTCTTGATCAGCACAACCCGGCACCGAAAACAAAACAGCCAGTGCCGAGGGAAGGCACTGGCTGACATTGTTCAACTCACCGGGGGAGTGTGAGTTGGTAAACCGGCGGATTACCTCCGGCGCCACATTGGGGGCGATGCGCGCCACCGTCCGGCCTGCAAATAAAATGCCTGACGCAGGCAAAGGTTCCCGGCGTTTCGCGTATGCCGATCATTTTTTTATTGAAGCGCGTCGAGTTCGTCCCGATGGCGGTAGAGCGCAAGGAAGCGGCGGTAATCGCGGTCGTAGATGCCGCGCATCTGAGCGTTCGGCAGTCGCTCCTGCCTGCCCGATGCCATGGCAACGCCGGATGCCGCGAGATCAGCGTGAACCTGACCGGCGACGGCCGCCGCCATCGCCGTGCCGAGAAGCACGGCGTCAGGTGCGTCCGGTGCCACGACCCGGCACCCCGTGACGTCGCAATAGAGCTCCATCAGGAGGGCGTTGCGAACATGGCCGCCGGTGACGTGAAGCGTATCGAGGTCGTAGCCAACCTCACGCATCGTTTCGAGGATATGGCGGATGCCGAGCGCGATGGCCACACAGGTGCGCCAGTAGAGCCGGCAGAGCGCGTCGAATGACGAATCGAACGGCAAGCCGCTGATGACGCCGAGACCGTGCGGGTCGGCAAGCGGCGAGCGGTTGCCGTGAAAGTCGGGCAGAACGTGAAGCCGCTCGGCAAATTGGCTCCCGTGCAGCGTCCGCAATTCCTGGACGCGCGCAATGATGCGGCCGTGGGTCTCGGTCGTCGGCTCCAGCCCGCCGCCGTGGATGCGCACGATGTGATCGAGCAGCGCTCCGGTTGCCGATTGACCAGCCTCGATCAGCCAGGCTTCCGGCAACACCGCCTCGAAATAGGGTCCCCACATGCCGAAGCCGGGCTTCATGTTCTTGGAGAAGGCGACGATGCAACTCGATGTGCCGGCGATCAGCGCCAACTGCCGCTCGAGTTTTTCCGGCTCTCCGACAAAACCGCCGAGAACGCCGAGCGCGCCGGCATAGGCATCGATCAATCCCGGCGCCACCTGGCAGCCGGTATCAAGGCCAAGGTCTGCTGCAGCTTCCGCCGACAGGCCACCGACGGAGCGTCCGACCGGCAGCGTTTCTTCCGGCAATCCGCCTCGCGTCAGCAGGTCCTCAAGGCCGATGCGTTCAAGATAGTCCGCCTGCCAGCCGCGCTTCTCATGGGCGAGATAGTTCCATTTCGCCGTCAATGTGCAGCGCGAGCGTGCCGCACTGCCGGTCGCCCGCCAGGAGAGATAATCGGCAAGATCGAAGAAGTAACCCGCCTTCTCCCACTGGGCCGGCAGGTTTCGCTTGAGCCACATCAGCTTCGGCATCTCCATCTCCGGCGAGATGACGCGGCCGGAGAAATCGAGAACCGGGTGTCCGGTTGCGGTGCAGAGATCGGCTTCCTTGAGCGCCCGATGATCGAGCCAGACGATGGTATCCCACCGGGCCTCGCCTTTCCGGTTGACGGAAAGCGGCGCCCCGTCCCGGTCGCGAACGACGAGCGAGCACGTCGCGTCGAAACCGATTGCAGCGATATCCTGCGCCGCGACGCCGGCCTTGTTTCGGGCCGCCCTCACCGAGCCGCAGACGGCTTTCCAGATATCGTCCGAATCATGTTCGGCATGATTTTCCTCCGGCCGGTTCATGGCGATCGGCAGGTCGGCACGTGCCAGCAGCCTGCCATTCCGGTCGAAGATACCGGCGCGGGCACTGCCGGTACCGACATCGACCGCAACGACGAATTCACGCATCAAAGGAAGTCCCCGTCCCCGTAACCGCGAGCTTTGAGCGTCCTCCATGGCGCGCCAAGTCCGCAGTAAAATCCTGAAATTGCTGCATAATTCTTATCCTTAGATCGAGTTCGACTTAAGGCGTTATGCGGTATTGGCGGACAAACTGTAACAATTCGCCCATGTCGTCAAACAGCACGTCTGGGTCGAGCTCGGACAGTGTCTGTCGATGACGATCGCTGCGCGCATGCCCGCCGCCGGCGAAGGCAAAGGCGCGCATGCCGGCGGCATGTGCCGCTTCGATGCCGGCCGGACTGTCCTCGACGACGATACAGTCCTTTGGCGCATAGCCCATCTGCCGGCTCGCCAGCAGAAAAAGATCCGGCGCCGGCTTGCCATGTTTGACCATCGTCGCAGAGAAGATGTTCGGCTCGAAAAGATCGATCAGCCCGGTGACGGTCAGCGACAGCCGGATGCGCTCCGGCTGGCTGGACGAGGCGACGCAACAGGCAACGCCAAGCTCTTCGACCGCCCGGCGGATGCCGGCGATCGGCTGCAGCTCGGAGCGGAACCGCTGGTAGAGCCGCGTGCGAATCTCATCGAGAAAGGCGTCGTCGGTCGCCAGACCATACTCGTCGTGAAGAATGGCCGACATGCTTTTGAGGCTACGACCGAGAAACCGTTCGGTCGCCTGCTCCGTTGTCATCGACACACCGGCGGCAGCAAGGACATCGACCAGGACTTCAAGCGAGATCGGTTCGCTGTCGACCAGCACGCCGTCGCAATCGAAGATCACCAGCCTGGACGCACCGTCCGCCATAATACGCTACTCCTTACAGCGCCGCGCGTCTTCCACGACGCGCCAAGGTCGCTGTAACGCTTTGAGTTGCTGCATGATTTCACCTTTGGTCGGCTCTGCCTCCAAGGAATTATGCAGTAAGCTTGCCCTCCAGATAAAGCTGGAGCGTAGCGCGGGTACCCTTTTCCCAAAGGGTTTTCAATGCCTTGGCGAAGCGCTTGCGGAAAAGATCGGATTGCGCAACCTCGCCGAAAATGTCGGACAATGCCAGGAAAGCCATGGGATCTTCTTTGGCGGCCAATGCCGCCGCCTGAAGCCGATCGGCGTTCTGGTCGTTGAAGGCGATGCTTTTGCCGCTGTCGGTGGTGCCGGCGAAGTAACGGCACCAGAGCGCCGACACCAGCGCCAGCCCGACGACATCTTCACCGCGTGCCAACCGGTCGGCCGTCGACGGCAGGATGAACTTCGGCTGCCGGTTGGACCCGTCCTGCGCCAGCCGCGGGATCGTGTCGCCGATCTTCGGGTTGGAGAAGCGCGTCTCGATCAGCTTGTAGTAATCGCCAAGATCGGTGTTCGGCACCGGCGGAATGACGGGGATGATCTCGTCGTGCTCGAGTTTGGCGAGGAAGGCGCGGATCAGCGGCTCCTCCATCGCCTCGTGGACGAAATGGATGTCGAGCAACGCCGCCGGATAGGCGATGGCCGCGTGGCCGCCATTGAGAATGCGGATCTTCATGTGCTCGTAGGGCGCGACATCGGGAACGAATTGCACCCCGACCTTTTCGAGCGCCGGACGCCCCTGCGGGAAATGATCCTCCAGCACCCATTGCTTGAACTCTTCGCAAAACACCGGCCAGGCGTCGTCGATCTCGTAATCGGTCGCCACGATGCCGATTTCGCGTGCGCCGGTCGCCGGTGTGATCCGATCCACCATGCCGTTCGGGAAGGCGACATTCGCGTCGATCCAGTCGGCAAAGGCGGGATCGAACAACCGTGCGAGGCCCGAGACCGCCGCATGCGTTACTTCTCCATTTCCCGGAATGTTGTCGCAGGACATGACGGTGAATGGCGGGATGTGCCTGCCCCGGCGGGCCTTCAGGCCGGCGACAACAAGGCCGAAGACCGTCTTCGGAGAAGTCGGATTCTGCGCGTCCTCGACAATGGCCGGATGGGTCGGATTGAAGACGCCCGAGGCTGGGTCGATGAAGTAGCCGCCCTCGGTGATCGTCATCGAGACGATGCGGATCGCCGGATCGGCAAGGGTGGCGACGATGCCTGCGACATCCCCGGGTTTCAGGTAATCGATCATCGCGCCGGTCACATGCGCACCGGTGCGGTTGTTGTCCTGCTCGACCACCGTCGTCAGGAAATCCTGCGCCGCAAGCTTCGCCCGCATCTGTTCGTCGGACGGCAAGACACCGGCGCCGACGATCGCCCAGTCATGGTCGTGTCCCGCATTGAAGAGATCGTCGAGATAGACGGCCTGATGGGCACGGTGAAAATTGCCGACACCGAAATGCACGATGCCCGCTTTCAGAGCGGTACGATCGTAGCTCGGCACGCCGGCCTTGGCCTTGACCGCATCGAGCGCGGCAAGTGAGAGTTTGGTCGTCATGGTCCCGTTCCTTTTGAAGGCATCGTCTGTGAGAGACGGGCCTCAGCTCATCCAGTTGCCGCCATCGACGTTGTAGGTTTGAGAAACGACGTAATCGCTCTCGGCCGAGGCGAGGAAAATCGCCATGCCGGTGAGGTCCTCGGCCGTTCCCATGCGCCCATAGGGTACTTCCGCGCCGACCAGCCGCTTCTTCTCGCCGCGCGGACGGTTCTCGTATCTGGCAAACAGCGCGTCGACGCCGTCCCAGTGTTCGCCGTCGACCACGCCGGGCGCAATCGCGTTGACGTTGATGCGGTGCTTGATCAGGTCGAGCCCCGCCGACTGGGTCAGGCTGATGACCGCGGCCTTGGTGGCGCAGTAAACGGCGACCAGCGCCTCGCCGCGCCGACCGGCCTGACTTGCCATATTGATGATCTTGCCGCCCCTGCCCTGGGCGATCATCTGTCGCGCCGCCGCCTGCATCGTGAACAGCGTTCCCGAAACATTGATCGAAAACAGCCGCTCATAACTTTCGCGGGTGATTTCGACGATCGGCGCGAGATCGAAGAGCGCGGCATTGTTGACGAGAATGTCGAGACCGCCGGCCTCGGTAACGACCGATGCGATCGCCGCATCGATCGACCCTTGCTGCGTCACGTCCATTTCGACGGCATAGGCGCTGGGTCCGATCTCGGCAGCCGTCTCACGCGCCCGCGCCAGATTGATGTCGGCAATTGCCACCCGGGCGCCTTCGCGCACGTAGGCTTCGGCAAAGGCGCGACCAATACCGCGCGCCGATCCGGTGATCAGCGCGCTTTTTCCTTCAAGACGTTTCATCGTACTGCCAGTCCCTTGTCGTCGAACCTGTGGACGCGGTGGGCGTCGGGCGTCAGGAACACCCGGTCACCATGGGTGACCGGGAAATCGCCGCCGACACGCGCCGTCATCGTTCCGATGTTGTCGACATTGACGTGCAGGAACGTGTCGGAGCCGAGGTGTTCTGCGACACCGACCGTGCCGGCCCAGGTGCCGTTTTCCTTCGACAGCACCAGATGCTCCGGCCGGATGCCCATGGTATGCGCCTGGTAGGCGGCGGCCGGGGCACCGGACACGAAGTTCATGCGTGGCGAACCGATGAAGCCGGCGACGAAGAGATTGTCCGGCTTGTGGTAGAGGTCGAGCGGCGAGCCGACCTGTTCGATACGGCCGCGATTGAGCACCACGATCTTGTCGGCCATGGTCATGGCCTCCACCTGGTCATGGGTGACATAGACCATCGTCGTCTTCAGATCCTGGTGCAGCTGGCTGATTTCCAGCCGCATGTTGACGCGCAGCGCCGCATCGAGGTTCGACAGCGGCTCGTCGAACAGGAACGCCTTCGGCTGGCGCACGATTGCGCGGCCGATGGCGACGCGCTGGCGCTGGCCGCCGGAGAGCTGGCGCGGCTTGCGGTCCAGATAGTCGGTCAGGTTGAGCACGCGCGCTGCATCGGCCACTTTCTTGTCGATGACCGCCTTGTCCTCGTTCGCCATCTTCAACGGAAAACCGATGTTCGAGCGCACGCTCATATGCGGGTAGAGCGCGTAAGACTGGAACACCATCGACAGGCCGCGTTGTGCGGGCGGCAGCTCGGTGGCGTTCTTACCGTCGATGACGATCTCGCCGTCGCTCACATCTTCAAGCCCGGCGATCAGCCGCAAGAGCGTGGACTTCCCGCAGCCCGACGGGCCGACGAAGACGACGAACTCGCCATCGTTGATGTTGAGGTCGATCGACGGGATGACGGCATGGGCGCCAAAGACCTTCGAGACGTTTCTGAGCGTTATGTTTCCCATTGTCGTATCCCTTATTTGACCGCGCCGAAGGTGAGGCCGCGCACGAGCTGCTTCTGCGAGAACCAGCCGAGTATGAGGATGGGGGCGATTGCCATGGTCGAGGCCGCAGAAAGCTTGGCGTAAAACAGGCCTTCGGGGCTGGAATAGGAGGCGATGAAGGCCGTCAGCGGCGCCGCCTTCGCGGCGCTGAGATTCAGCGTCCAGAACGCCTCGTTCCAGGCAAGGATGATGTTGAGCAGAAGCGTCGAGGCGATTCCGGGGATCGCCATCGGCGTCAGGACATAGATGATCTCATTGGACAGCGACGCGCCGTCCATGCGCGCCGCCTCGAGGATCTCGCCGGGGATCTCCTTGAAGTAGGTGTAGAGCATCCAGATGATGATCGGCAGGTTAATGAGCGTCAGCACGATCACGAGACCGGTGCGGGTATCGAGCAGTCCGGTGTTGCGGAACAACAGGTACATCGGCACCAGCACCCCGACCGACGGCATCATCTTGGTGGAGAGCATCCACATCAACACGTCCTTGGTGCGCTTGGTCGGCGAGAACGCCATTGCCCAGGCGGACGGAATGGCGATGATCAGGCCGATCAGCGTCGAGCCGAAGGAGACGACGACCGAGTTCATGAAGTGCAGGAAGTAGTTCGATCGGCTCTGCACCTCGTGATAGTTCTCCGTCGTCCAGTCGAAGAAGAACAAGGACGGCGGCGAGGCGATCGCCTCGGCCTCTGTCTTGAAGCTCGTCAGGAACGTCCAGAGGATCGGGAAGAAAATCAGGATGCCGATCGTCCAGGCGACGACGGTGACCACGATCTTTCTCCGGGTGGAGACATTGCGTGCCATGGATCTCAAGCCTCCAGCGTCTTGCCGATCATCCGCATCAGGAAGAATGCGACGATGTTGGCGAGGATGACGGCAATAATGCCGCCGGCGGATGCGCCGCCCACGTCGAACTGCAGCAGGGCCTGCGCATAGACGAGGAAGGTGAGGTTGGTGCTCTGCGTGCCCGGCCCGCCATTGGTCGTCACCAGGATTTCCGCAAAGACCGAGAGCAGGAAGATCGTCTGGATCAGGATGACTACGGTGATGGCGCGGGAAAGATGCGGCAGCACGAGATAGATGAAGCGGCTCCAGGCGCTGGCGCCGTCCATCTGGGCTGCTTCCTTCTGCTCTTCGTCAAGCGATTGCAGTGCCGTCAACAGGATCAGCGTCGCAAACGGCAGCCATTGCCAGGCGACGATGAGGATCACCGACATCAGCGGCGCATTGGCGAGAAAGTCGAAGGGCTGCAGCCCGAAGAGCTTGGCCAGCCAGGCAAACAGCCCGTTGACCGGGTTCATGAACATGTTCTTCCAGACGAGTGCGGCGACCGTCGGCATGATCAGGAACGGCGCGATCACCAGGATGCGCACGATCCCCTGCCCGAACATCGGCTGGTCCAGCAGAAGCGCCAGCGCAATGCCGCCGACGACGGTGATGAAGAGCACCCCGAGCACGATGGCAAGCGTGTTGAAGAGCGCCTGGAAGAAGGCGGGATCGGTGAGGAAGTACGTGTAGTTGGAAAAGCCCGCGAACTCCTCCATCCCCGGCATCAGGAGATTGTAGCGCAGGAACGAGAAGTAGATCGTCATGGCCAGCGGAACGATCATCCAAGCCAGAAGCAGAAGCACCGAGGGCGCGATCATCAGACGCGCGGCGGAGCGGGTGTGCAAGGTCGCCATGGCGTCCCCCCAAATGACGGAATTCAACGCTGTTTCGAGATCGGGTCGGGCCGGCGCGTTTGTGCGCGCGAGCCCTGTGGCTGCCTCCGGGATTTACCGGGGCGCCAGCCATTTGCGGCCGGCACCCCGGGCCCTTGGGAGCGCTATTTGATGTAGCCGGCCTTGGTCATTTCGCGTTCGGTCAGCTTCTGGGCGCTGGCAAGCGCATCGTCGACGCTCATCTGGCCGGCAAGGGCGGCCGAGAATTGCTGGCCGACCGCCGTGCCGAGGCCCTGGAACTCAGGGATCGCCACGAACTGCACGCCGACATAAGGCACCGGCTTGACCGACGGGTTCTTCGGATCGGCAGCATTGATCGAGTCGAGCGTCATCTTCGCAAACGGCGCCGCCTTCTGGTACTCAGGGTTTGCGTAAAGCGAGGTGCGTGTGCCCGGGGGAACGTTGGCCCAGCCTTCCTTGTCGGCAACCAGCTTCAGATAGTCCTTGCCGGTTGCCCAGGCGATGAACTTCTCGGCCGCTGCCACTTTCTGCGAACCGGCGGGGATGGCGAGGTTCCAGGCCCACAGCCAGTTGCCGCGCTTGCCGAGGCCCGTGTCCGGCGCGAGCGCAAAGCCCACCTTGTCGGCCACCGTCGATTCCTTCGGGTTGGTGACGAACGAGGCTGCAACCGTCGCATCGATCCACATGCCGCACTTGCCGGTCTGGAACAGCGACAGGTTTTCGTTGAAGCCGTTCGAGGATGCCCCGGGCGGTCCGGCGTCGTTCATCAGCTTGACGTAGAAGTCGAGCGCGTACTTCCATTCCGGCTGGTCGAACTGGGGCTTCCAGTTCTCGTCGAACCAGCGCGCGCCGAAGGCGTTCGCGGTTGCCGTCAGGAAGGCCATGTTCTCGCCCCAGCCCGCCTTGCCGCGCAGGCAGATGCCGTAGACTTCGTTGCTTTTGTCGGTGATCTTGCGTGCAGCGTCGGCGATGAAGTCCCATGTCGGCGCGTCGGGCATCGTCAGCCCGGCCTTCTCGAACAGGTCCTTGCGGTACATCACCATCGAGCTTTCGCCGTAAAACGGCGCGGCATAGAGCTTGCCGTCGATGGTCAGGCCCGAGCGGATCGCCGGCAACAGGTCGTCGACGTCGTAGTCGGCGCCAAGATTGTCGAGCGGCAACAGCCAGCCCTGCTTGGCCCAGATCGGCACTTCATAGGTGCCGATGGTCATGATGTCGTACTGGCCGCCCTTGGTGGCGATATCCGTCGTCACGCGCTGGCGCAGCACGTTTTCCTCGAGCGTCACCCACTCGAGCGTAATGTCCGGATTCTTGGACGTGAAATCATCCGTCAGCTTCTGCATCCGGATCATGTCGCCGTTGTTCACGGTCGCAATGGTCAGGGTTTCTGCTTGGGCCAGACCTGCCAGTGCGACTGCCGAGCATGTGCCCAGCAGGAAAGTTCTCAAATTCATCGACTTCCTCCCAGAAGAAATTGAGCATTTGCCTCGCTCATGGGCAATTACTCACTTAACGCAAAAAAATGTCAATCCGCTTTCGTTGCTGCGCTGCAAACGGAGACGTTACGAAGCTGTTTTGATTGCCGATTTTTTATCAGAAAACGTTCATATGAACGCCAAAAGGCCGGCGCATGGCCGGCCTTAGTCAAGTGGGGTCACTGCGATCAGGCGTTGAGCAGGTAGGCGGCGGTCGCCTCATCGGTGATGATGCCGTTGATGATCCGGCCCTTGAGCGCTGCCTTGAGCGCCTCGTATTTGCGCCGTCCCTTTGCAAGCCCGATCACCGACGCATTGTCGCGGGATGGGAGCGGCACGGAAGCGACGCGATCGTTGAAGCTGCCGGTCATCAAGGCGCCGTCGTGGTCGAACATCCAGCCGCAAATCTCCCCGGCCGCGCCCGATTTCGTCAGCTGCCCCATTTCTTCCTGCGACAGAAATCCATCCTGGCATAGTGGCGCTTCCGGGCCGAGTTCACCGACACCGACAAAGGCGACGTTGGCCTGCGCCCCGAGTTGCAGCGCCACCTGAACCAGGCTCTGGCTGTGCAGCACAGCGCGCTCCTCGGGCGATGAGGCAAGCACCGGCAACGGCATCGGGAAATGCCGCGCCTTGACCGCATCGGCCATGCTGAAGATGACGTTGTAATAGGCGGCCGAGCCGTCGAGACCGATATTGCCGGTCAGTGACACGATCCGGTGCTGGGGACATTCCATCGCCGGCAGCTGGTCGATCGCCGCCTTCAGGGTGCGGCCGGTGCCGATCGCAAGCACCTGGGGTTCGGGCAATTTGAGCCAGCGCTCGATCTCGGCAGCGCCGGCTTCAGCGATGCCGACCGTCGTCGAACTCGAGCCAGGATCGCTCGGCACCACGTCCACATGCCTGAGATCGTATCTTTCGCGAAGCCTTTCGGCAGCCTCCAGGCATGCGGCAATCGGATGATCGAGCCGGACCTTGATCAGACGTTCTGCCATGGCGAGCGACACCAACCGCTGAGCCGATTGGCGCGAGATGCCCATGACCGTGGCGATCTCGTCCTGGGTGCGACCGGCGACATAGTAGAGCCAGCCCGCGCGGGCAGCATCGTCAAGCCTGTTGTTCGCCTCGGCCCTGCGCGCCATGCCAATTCTCCGTTTCCCCGGCGACCGCAATGTCTTTGGGTCGAATCAACCCAAAAACATTGCGATCGCTACCCACACACTTTTCCTCATCCCGCTCTAATTTGCTGCCACTATTTGCCCCGCCCTGTCAAACAGCCGTCAAGAACAAGGACTTGGCAGGCTCGCCGAAAAGCCCGGATCGCAAGGCTTTCCGGTCTTATCTGCGTCAAACTTTTACCGTTTGATAAAAAAATAAAGCGTGTTACCGTTCCATCATCCTGAGAAGACATTGGGAGCCAAAAATGGGAACGACACAATCTGGGATCCTCGGCGGCCGCCTGCCGCTCGCGGACTACGAAACCAATTTCTCCGACCTCCATCCAGCCCTCGACAGACACGAGGCTTTGGTCGCCTCCGACCGCTGTTACTTCTGTCATGATGCGCCATGCATGACGGCCTGTCCCACCTCCATCGATATCCCGCTGTTCATTCGGCAGATATCGACGGGCAACCCGATCGGCTCGGCCAAGACCATTTTCGACCAGAACATTCTGGGCGGCATGTGCGCTCGCGTCTGTCCCACCGAAACGCTCTGCGAGCAGGCCTGCGTGCGCAACACCGCCGAGGAGCGTCCGGTCGAAATCGGCCGCCTGCAACGGTACGCGACCGACATCGCGATGAAGGAGAACAAGCAGTTCTACACCCGTGCGGCCTCCTCCGGCCAAAGGGTTGCCGTCGTCGGCGCCGGCCCGGCAGGGCTTGCCTGCGCCCATCGCCTCGCGGTGAAGGGCCACGAAGTCGTCATCTATGACGCGCGGGAAAAATCGGGCGGCCTCAACGAATATGGCATCGCCGCCTACAAGTCCGTCGACGATTTTGCCCAGAGCGAGGTCGACTACGTGCTGTCGATCGGCGGCATCGAAGTCCGCCACGGCCAGGCGCTCGGCCGCGATTTCTCGCTTGCCGATCTTAGCGAGCAGTATGACGCCGTCTTCCTCGGCCTCGGCCTTGCCGGTGTCAACGCGCTGCGCATCGAAGGCGAAAATGCCGAAGGCGTCGATGACGCCGTCGATTTCATCGCCGCCCTTCGCCAGTCGAAGACAAAGGCCGACATCGCCGTCGGTCGACGGGTCGTCGTTCTCGGCGGCGGCATGACCGCGATCGACGCCGCCGTACAGGCCAAGCTGCTTGGCGCCGAGGAGGTGACGATCTGTTACCGCCGCGGCAAGGAGCATATGAACGCGTCCGAATTCGAGCAGGATCTGGCGGCTTCGAAGGGCGTGACCATCCGCCATTGGCTGCAGCCCAAGCGCATTGCGCTCAAGGACGACAAGGTTGCCGGCATCGAGCTCGAATACACCACGCTCGTTGATGGAAAGCTGACCTCGACAGGAGAAACGGGTATCATTGCCGCCGACCAGATCTTCAAGGCGATCGGTCAGACCTTCGAGGCTTCGGGCCTCGGATCGCTTGAGTTCGAAGGTGGCCGCATCGTCGTCGACGACGAAGGCAAGACGTCGCTTGCCAATGTCTGGGCCGGCGGCGACTGCGTCGTGGGTGGCGAAGACCTGACGGTGTCGGCCGTCGCCAATGGGCGCGATGCCGCCGAAGCGATCAACCGGGCTTTCGCCGCGGCCATGCCGCAGGCGAGCGCCGTTGCATAACGGATCGGGAGAACGGAACAATGGCTGATCTTCGCAACAATTTTGTCGGCATCAAATCCCCGAACCCGTTCTGGCTGGCGTCCGCGCCGCCAACGGACAAGGCCTATAACGTCGAGCGCGCCTTCAAGGCGGGCTGGGGTGGCGTGGTCTGGAAGACGCTCGGCGAGGAAGGCCCGCCCGTCGTCAACGTCAACGGCCCGCGCTACGGCGCGATCTGGGGCGCCGACCGCCGGCTGCTGGGTCTCAACAACATCGAACTCATCACCGACCGCGACCTCTATGTGAACCTGCGGGAAATGAAGCAGGTCAAGATGAACTGGCCGGACCGGGCCCTGATCGCCTCGATCATGGTGCCCTGCGAGGAACAGGCGTGGAAATCGATCCTTCCGCTGGTGGAAGAGACCGGCGCTGACGGCATCGAACTCAACTTCGGCTGTCCGCACGGCATGTCCGAGCGCGGCATGGGTGCTGCGGTCGGACAGGTGCCGGAATATATCGAAATGGTCGTACGCTGGTGCAAGCAGTACACGCGCATGCCCGTCATAACCAAGCTGACGCCGAATATCACCGATGTGCGCAAGCCGGCGCGCGCCGCCAAGGCCGGCGGCACCGATGCCGTGTCGCTGATCAACACGATCAACTCGATCGTCTCCGTTGACCTCGACAACTTCGCTCCGAACCCGACGGTCGGCGGCAAGGGCACCCATGGCGGCTATTGCGGCCCGGCGGTCAAGCCGATCGCGCTCAACATGGTCGCCGAGATCGCCCGCGATCCCGAGACCTACGGCCTGCCGATCTCGGGCATCGGCGGCATCACCACCTGGCGCGACGCGGCAGAGTTCCTTGTGCTTGGCGCCGGCAACGTCCAGGTCTGCACCGCGGCGATGACCTACGGCTTCAAGATCGTCGAGGAAATGATCTCGGGCCTCTCGGACTGGATGGACGCCAAGGGTCACCGCAACCTCGATGACATCACCGGCCGCGCCGTGCAGAATGTCACCGACTGGCAGTACCTCAACCTCAACTACATCGCCAAGGCCAAGATCGATCAGGATTCCTGCATCAAGTGCGGCCGCTGTCACATCGCCTGCGAGGACACCTCGCACCAGGCGATCACCCAGTTCGTCAACGGCGTGCGCCATTTCGAGGTGATGGAAGACGAGTGCGTCGGCTGCAATCTCTGCGTCAACGTCTGTCCCGTCGAGAACTGCATCACCATGGAAGAGCTGCCGGCAGGCACCATGGATCAGCGCACCGGCAAACCCGTCGATCCGAACTATGCCAACTGGACAACGCACCCGAACAACCCGATGGCCCGCCAGGCCGCGGAGTAAGCAACGACGATGCCGCCGGCTTTTTGTCCGGCGGCGTCGTTTTGAAATCGTGACCGATCAGACCTCGACCACCACCTTGCCGAAGGCGCCGCGATCGAGATGCGCCAGCGCGTCGCGAAAGTCTTCGAAGCGGTAGCGCGCATCGACCACAGGCTTCAGCCCCGTCTGATCGACGGCAGCCACCAGATCCTCCAGCGCCCGGCGATGGGCGACACCGATGCCCTGAATGACAGGTGACTTCAGCAGCACCAAAGGTGCAGGCGCAGAAATCTCCGCACCCTCCAATACACCGATAACCGAGATCCGACCCTGCACCGCCACCGCCTGCAGCGACCTGCCGAGATTTGCGCCGCCCGCAAGCTCCAGGATATGATCGGCACCGTGATCGTCGGTGATCTCAAGCACACGCTCGACCCAGTCTTCATTCACACGATCGATGCCGTGATCGGCGCCGAGGGCAAGCGCGCGATCGAGCTTGTCCCGGCTTGCCGACGTGACGATGACTTCGGCGCCATGCGCCTTGGCGATCTGCAAACCGAACAGGGAAACACCGCCCGTTCCCTGCACGACGACGCGGTCGCCGGCCTTCGGGCGCCCCTTCTCGACCAGCGCGTACCAGGCCGTCACACCGGCGCAGGGCAAGGTGCTCGCCTCGCCTTCGTCAACGCTCTTTGGCGCATGCACGAACCAGTCCTCAGGAAAGGCGACATATTCCGAAGCAACGCCCGGATTGAGCCCGCCAAGCGCAAACGAGGTCGGGTGACGCGCAGTCCCCGGTTTTTGCCCGTCGATCCAGGTGGGATCGAAGACGGAAATGACGCGATCGCCGGCTCGAAAGCGCGTCACGCCGCTGCCAACCGCCTCGACGACGCCGGCCATGTCGGAGCCAGGCACGAAGGGGAAGGCAAGCCGCATGCCCATGCCGTTTTCGAGCACCAGCTTGTCGCGAAAATTGAGCGATATGGCCGTGGTTCGAACGAGCACTTCGCCCGGTTTCGCCTCCGGAACCGGACGTTCCGCGAGCTTGAGGTTCTGAGCGCCCAGCGCATCGATCGTCCACTGTTTCATCAGCCTTGCCATGGTCTTTCCTTTCATCGGATTGATCTGATGGAAAAAGCATAGCGTTGAAGTTATCTCTCCAGTTGCGATATGATTTCGTCATATTGGTTCCCTAAGGGATACAAACATGAGCTATCTCAGTGGCGTTTCGGTGTTTGTGGAAGCGGCAGACGCCGGCGGTTTTTCGGCTGCCGCCGAAAGGCTCAACCTGTCGCGTTCGGCCGTCGGCAAGACGGTGGCCAAGCTGGAACGAAGGCTCGGCGTTCGCCTGTTTCATCGCACCACCCGCACCCAGAGCCTGACCGACGAAGGCCAGTTGTTCTATGAGAATTGTCTGAGGGCGCTCACTGAAATTAGGGCCGGTGAGGCGCTGCTGGAATCAGGAAAACAGGAAATTCAGGGGCGCCTGCGTCTGTCGATGCCGGTGCATTTCGGCCGCCAATGCATTATGCCGCTTCTGTCGGAACTGTTACGGCAGCATCCGCGCCTGGAGTTCGACCTGAACTTCAGCGACCGCAACGTCGATCTGGTCGAGGACGGTTTCGACCTCGCCATCCGGACCGGCCCACAACGAGGTGAGCCCGACCTGATGATGCGCAAGGTCGCCGATCAGCGCATGATCGTCTGCGCCTCCCCCGCCTACATCCAAGCGAACGGCGCGCCGAAGGCGATCGAAGATCTGTTGGCGCATCAGGCGATTCTCTACCGACGCAGCGGACAACCCCTCGCCTGGTCATTTCCGATAAAAGCCGGCCAGACCCAAACCGTAACCCCGCCCGCGCGATTGCGGCTCGACGACCTGACGTCGATCGCCGATGCGGCCGCCGACGGCTTCGGCATCGCCTGGCTGCCATGCTGGCTCGTCGGCAACCGCATCGCCTCCGGCTCGCTCGTGCAAATCCTGGCGGATGCGCCCGCTCTCTCCTACGACACCTATGTCGTCTGGCCGAAAACCCAATACATGCCGTCAAAGCTGCGCCTGCTCATCGATACGCTTGCGGCGCGCCTGCCGCCGATGATGGAATGAACCGGCATGTCAGAGTGGCCACCAGAGGCACAAGCGCGGATCAAAGATCAGCGGGCATTGCTGTTGCGGCCACCCCTTCGTTAGCCCATCGAGCTCTGGCAGCCAAACCCCGCCGAATAGCGCTGTCCGGCAATGACGCGCAAGACACGATAACGAAACAGATTGTGTAGAAAAGGTAAGTTGTCGGCGTATGCGATCTGGATAATAAAGGGAGAAATAACCGAAGCCGGTGTTTCGCCGGCAGAGCCGGGCTCGCTATTTGACGATCATTTCCGCTAATAGACGCAAGCGCATACACCTCGTCTCCGGGGCAGTGCTTGGTACGTTCATCCTTGCGCATTTCCTGAATCATTCGCTCGGCCTGATCTCCGTCGAGGCCATGGAAGCCGGCCGCAAGGTTTTCAACGTCGTCTGGCACAGCGTGCCAGGCACGATCCTGCTTTATGGGGCGCTGCTGGCACATTTCATCATGGCGCTCGATAGCCTCTATCGCCGCCAGACGCTGCGCATGCCGATGGGCGAGGCGCTGAAGATCATCTTTGGCCTCAGCCTGCCGTTCCTGCTGATCGGTCACGTCACCGCGACGCGGGTCGAGCCGCTTTTAACCGGCGTGGAAGCCGACTATCCTGGCATGTTGCGTGTGCTCTGGTCGAACTGGACCAACACCACCCGCCAGTCGCTCGCCCTGCTGCTCGCCTGGAGCCACGGCTGTCTCGGCGCCTGGTTCTGGATGCGCGGGCGGACCTGGTTTCCGCGCTACGAGATCCTGCTCTATACGGTCGCAATCCTCGTGCCGATCTTCGCGCTTCTCGGATTCTTCAGTGGCGCCCGCTCGCTGGAGCGCGTCTATGAAGAGCATGGCGGCTATGGCGACCGTGCGGAAATCAGGCCAGCCTACGACGTCGATCTGCTGGAAAATATCCGGTTCGGCCTCTATCTCGGCTTTGCCGGACTGATCGCCGGCACCTTCATCTTGCGCATCCTGCCCAAAGGCGGGCGCATCCGCGTGCGCTATCCCGACGGCCGCGTTGCCACGGTCAATCTCGGCTTCAGCGTGCTGGAGGCGAGCCGCGCCGCCGGCATTCCGCATGTCTCGGTCTGTGGTGGACGCGGCCGCTGCTCGACCTGCCGCGTGCGGGTGATCCAGGGCCTCGAAGGCAACCCCGGGCCAGAAGACGCCGAGCTTGCGACGCTGATGCGGATCGGCGCGCCCGACAATGTGCGCCTGGCCTGCCAGTTCCGCCCCGTTCACAACGTCACCGTCGTGCCCATTCTCGATACCGACAGCATCGGCATCAAGAAGCAGCTGGTGCGCCAGGATGGCGAGGGCCGCGAGCGGCGAATCGCCGTGCTCTTCTGCGACCTGCGCGGCTTTACCAGCATCGCCGAGCACAAGCTGCCCTTCGATACCGTCTTCCTCTTGAACCGCTATTTCGAGATGGTCGGCGAGGCGGTGGAGGATTCCGGCGGCGTCATCGACAAGTTCATCGGCGATGGCGCGCTCGCGATCTTCGGCCTGAAGAATTCCTTCGCCGAGGCGTGCCAGCAATCGCTTGCCGCTGCCGTACGCATCTCCAAGGGTATCGATGCGCTCAACCAGACCTTCGAGGGAGAACTGGACGAGCCGCTCAGGATCGCGATCGGTATGCATGCCGGCCCCGCCATCATCGGCGAGATCGGCTATGGCCAGGCAACGTCGCTGACCGCCGTCGGCGATACCATCAACACCGCGAGCCGGCTCGAGGGCCTTGCCAAGGAGCACGACGCTCAGCTTGCCGTCTCGGCCGAACTCGTCAACCGCGCCGGCGTGGTGATGGAGGCGCACAAGCGGCTTGACATCAGCCTTCGCGGACGCCAGGCGACACTCGAAACCTGGATCGTCGAGGACGCCGGCGATATCGCCAGGGCCTTGCAACCGTCACCCGCTCCGGCTTAGGTGGTGGGCGCATATGCGCCTACCACCTGCAGTTTGGAAGCCAGCATGAAACAGGACGTCTCGCCGAAAACCGCGCACCAGAGCCACGCCAAGGGCGTCGAAAAACTCAAGGCGCATCTGGCGATGCTGACCTTTTCGGCGCTGATTGCCGGCTCCTTCTCTTTCGGCGGCCTGGCGGCTCAGCATATGGGCGCAGGTCCGCTGACGCTCTGGCGCTACCTCCTGACCGTCGTCGTGCTTGGCGCGCTCACCTTCGGTTATGCCCGGGTGCCGTTTCAGATCCCAAAACAATTATGGCGCTTCCTCATCCTCGGTGGGCTGATCGCCGTCTACATGCTGACGATGTTCAAGGCGCTGGAGTTTACCGATCCTGTTTCGACGGGCGCAGTGTTCACGCTGATGCCGCTGCTAAGTGCGGGCTTTGCCTTCCTGCTGCTCGGCCAGCACACCCGCCCCGGCGTGCTCGCCGGCCTCATCATCGCCGCACTCGGCGCCGTCTGGGTGATCTTTCGCGCCAACATCCAGGCGATCCTCGCCTTCGACATCGGCCAGGGTGAGTTGATCTTCTTCGTCGGCGTGATCTGCCACGCGATCTACGTGCCGCTGATCCGCAAGTTCGACCGTAAGGAAAACCCCTTTGCCTTCGGTTTCTGGGTTGCCGCCTGCACCGTGCCGTGGCTCCTGGTGCCCGGCGCCGCCGGTCTTGCCACCACTGACTTCGCCAGTCTCCCAGCCATCGTCTGGATCGCCGTCGTCTATCTCGCGGTCGTAACGACAGCGATTACCTTCCTGTTGCTGCAGTTCGCATCGATGCGACTGCCATCGTCGAAGGTGCTTGGCTACGGTTATCTGACGCCGAGCTTCATCATTCTGCTTGAAGGCATTCTCGGCCATGGCTGGGTCAGCCTGCCTGTCCTCGCCGGGGCCCTGACGACCGCCTGCGGGCTGGCGTTGATGGCGCTTTTGCCGGATTAATCCCAAGGGAATTCAGGAGATTGGCTGCTCGCTGACCTGTAACCCGTCGACGAACAGGCGCTCGAGAAAGCGTGCGGCATCCTCGAACCGGCCTTCGCCGGAATTGCCCTGCCCGAGCACCGCGCGCACCTGCACGTCGAAGTCGGCATAGTGCTGCGTCGTCGACCAGATCGCGAAGATCAGGTGGTAGGGGTCGCACTTGGCGATCTTGCCGGCCTTGGCCCAGGCGCGGATGACCTCCGCCTTCTCGTCGACCAGTTCCTTCAGCGGCCCTTTCAGTTCGTCCTCGATATGCGGGGCGCCCTGCAGCACTTCGTTGGCGAAGAGCCGGCTTTCGCGCGGGAAATCGCGCGCCATCTCCAGCTTGCGCCGGATGTAGCTGCGGATCTCGGTGACCGGGTTTCCCTCGGCGTCAAAGGCGCGCAACGGGTCGAGCCAGGTGTCGAGCACGCGATCGATCAGCGCCCGATGCATCGCGTCCTTGGTACGGAAATAATAAAGCAGGTTCGGCTTCGACATGCCGGCGACATCGGCGATCTGGTCGACCGTTGCGCCGCGAAAGCCATGGGCGGAAAACACCTCCAGCGCCGCCTCCAGAATGCGCTCTTCCTTCTCCTCCTGGATGCGTGTACGCCTCTGGGTCCTGGCCGCTCTCGGAAGTACCATTTCGCCCCCTGCCGGTGCCTGCGCGCTGATCCGCACAGGCGGTCTCTGCCCAAATTTCGGCGCCGCCATCTTTTTGGGCAACAACTTCGTTTTTTTGTTTTTCCGGCTTGAGTGCCGCAACGGAAGTTGTAATGTTTACCAACCGGTCAAATTATCAGCCAGTTCGCCAGCAAAGGCAACGACTGATCGAAGGGCACCAGAAAAAACCAAGCCTGGATTTGACCAAGGGAACATAAGGGGCATGCGCCACCCAAGGTGCGGCCCGAAAGAATGAGGAGACCGCCGTGGCAGCACCTGGCGAGAACATGCGCGTCAATGCCGACCGCCTGTGGGATACGTTAATGGACATGGCCAAGATCGGCCCTGGTATCGCCGGCGGCAACAACCGCCAGACGCTTACGGACGAGGATGGCGAAGGCCGCAAGCTTTTCCAGTCCTGGTGCGACCAGGCGGGCCTCACTATGGGCGTCGACACCATGGGCAACATGTTCTTCACCCGCCCCGGCACCGATCCGGATGCCCTTCCCGTCTATGTCGGTTCCCATCTCGACACGCAGCCGACCGGCGGAAAATTCGACGGCGTGCTCGGCGTGCTCTCGGGCCTTGAGGTCGTTCGCTCGATGAACGATCTCGGCATCAAGACCAAACACCCCATCGTCGTCACCAACTGGACGAACGAGGAAGGCGCGCGTTTCGCGCCCGCCATGCTCGCCTCCGGCGTCTTTGCGGGCGTGCACAGCCAGGACTTTGCCTATGGCCGCAAGGACCCGGAAGGCAAGACCTTCGGCGACGAACTGAAGCGCATCGGCTGGGTTGGCGACGAAGAGGTCGGCGCCCGCAAGATGCACGCCTATTTCGAATACCACATCGAGCAAGGACCGATTCTCGAGGCTGAAAACAAGGACATCGGCGTCGTCACCCACTGTCAGGGCCTGTGGTGGCTGGAGTTCACGCTGACCGGGCGCGAGGCGCATACCGGCTCGACGCCGATGAACATGCGCGTCAACGCCGGCCTTGCCATGTCGCGCATCATCGAGATGGTCCAGGCAGTGGCCATGGAAAACCAGCCGGGCGCCGTCGGCGGCGTCGGCCAGGTGGTGTTCTCGCCCAATTCCCGCAACGTGCTGCCCGGCAAGGTGGTCTTCACCGTCGATATCCGCTCGCCCGACAAGGCCAAGCTCGACCGCATGCGCGCGAAGATCGAGGCCGAAGCGCCGAAGATTGCCGATGCGCTCGGTGTCGGCTGTTCCGTCGAGGCCATCGGCCATTTCGAGCCGGTGACCTTCGACCCGAAGCTCGTCACCGCCGTGCGCAATGCCGCCGAAAGGCTCGGCTACAGCCACATGAACCTCATCTCCGGTGCCGGGCACGATGCCTGCTGGGCCGCCAAGGTGGCGCCGGCGACCATGGTCATGTGCCCCTGCGTCGGGGGCTTGAGCCACAACGAGGCAGAGGACATCTCCAGGGAGTGGGCGGGCGCAGGCGCCGACGTCCTCTTCCACGCCGTCGTCGAAACGGCCGAAATCGTCGAATGAGTTTGCGGGCGGGACGAAAGTTCCGCCCTTTTTCGTGGCGGCCGAAAGGCCACCGGAAGCACAATCGCGAGGATGAAAATCAATGAGCACTGTCATCAAGGGTGGAACCATCGTCACCGCCGACCTGACCTACAAGGCGGACGTGAAGATCGAGGGCGGCAGGATCGTCGAGATCGGCCCGAACCTTCAGGGCGACGAAACGCTCGACGCCAGCGGCTGCTTCGTCATGCCGGGCGGCATCGACCCGCACACCCACCTCGAAATGCCGTTCATGGGCACCTATTCCTCCGATGACTTCGAAAGCGGCACCAGGGCAGCGCTTGCCGGCGGCACGACCATGGTCGTGGATTTCGCCCTGCCCTCGCCCAATCAGTCGCTGCTCGAAGCGCTGACCATGTGGGACAACAAGTCGACCCGCGCCAATTGCGACTATTCCTTCCACATGGCGATCACCTGGTGGGGCGAGCAGGTCTTCAACGAGATGGAGACCATCGTCAAGGACAAGGGCATCAACACCTTCAAGCACTTCATGGCCTACAAGGGCGCGTTGATGGTCGACGACGACGAGATGTTCTCGTCCTTCCAGCGCTGCGCCGCCTTGGGCGCACTGCCGCTCGTGCACGCGGAAAACGGCGACGTGGTCGCGCAACTGCAGGCAAAGCTGCTTTCGGAAGGCAACAACGGCCCGGAGGCGCACGCCTATTCGCGGCCGGCCGAGGTCGAAGGCGAGGCCACCAACCGAGCCATCATGATCGCCGACATGGCCGGAAGCCCTGTCTACATCGTCCACACGTCCTGCGAACAGGCGCATGAAGCCATCCGTCGTGCCCGCGCCAAGGGCATGCGCGTCTTCGGCGAGCCGCTGATCCAGCACCTGACGCTCGACGAGACAGAATACTTCAACAAGGATTGGGACCACGCCGCCCGCCGCGTGATGTCGCCACCGTTCCGCAATAAGCTGCATCAGGACAGTCTCTGGGCAGGCCTTGCGTCCGGTTCGCTGCAGGTGGTCGCGACCGATCACTGCGCCTTTACATCTGAGCAGAAGCGCTTCGGCGTCGGCGATTTCACCAAGATCCCCAACGGCACAGGCGGTCTTGAAGACCGCATGCCGATGCTGTGGACCCACGGCGTCAACACCGGCCGCATCACCATGAACGAGTTCGTGGCCGTGACCTCGACCAACATCGCCAAGATCCTCAACGTCTACCCGACGAAGGGCGCGGTCCTCGTCGGGGCAGATGCCGACCTCGTCGTCTGGGATCCGAAGCGCACGAAGACGATCTCGGCCAAGAGCCAGCAGTCGGCGATCGATTACAACGTGTTCGAGGGCAAGGAAGTAAGGGGCCTGCCGCGCTACACGCTGACGCGCGGCGTCGTTGCCATCGAGGAAAGCACCATCAAGACCCGCGAAGGCCACGGCGAATTCGTGCGTCGCGATCCGTTCCCGGCCGTCAGCACCGCGCTCACCACCTGGAAGGAAGTCACAGCTCCCCGCGCCGTACAGCGCAGCGGTATCCCGGCGACCGGGGTTTGATCCTGGTGTTTCGCGGCCTGCACGTCTTCACACCACTCTGTCCCACCGGACATGTCCCGCCAAACCCGCGGGACGCTTCGGCGCGGTTGCCGGTCGCGTCAACCGGGCACGAGAGCGTCGAGTTCCGGCAGCAGGACGACGCTCTCCTGCTCCTTGGGATCGGTGCGGGCGATGACGGCCGAACAGGGCGAGTCGGAGAAATTTGCCGGCAGGTGCGGCACGCCGGCCGGAATGTAGAACATTTCGCCGGCACGAACGATGACATGCTCCTCCAACCGCTCGCCGAACCAGGTGTGCGCCTCGCCCGACAGCACATAGATCGCCGTCTCATGACCCTCGTGCAAATGGGCCTTGGCGCGGGCGCCGGGCGGGATCGTCAAGAGATGCATGCAGATGCCGGTCGCGCCGACGGTTTCCGCCGCGATGCCCTCGAAATAGTTGAGCCCCTGCTTTCCGGCATGTCCGCTGCCGGGGCGAACCACGCGACAGCCAGGATTGGATGATCGAGACATGACTGTTCTCCAGAATTCCCTGAAAAACCAGCAGCAAACCGCTCCGCTTGCAAATCCGCGATTGCATGTTGCCGGTCCGGATAGCAGTCTGACACAGCCAAGCCAGAATGAGTATTCGCCGATGACGTCCAATACCGCATCCGTGGTTTCGGCCCGGGACCTCTGCCTGACCTTCGAGACCGCCGATGGCCCGGTCAACGCGCTGACCGGCGTCAATCTTGATGTCGCCAAGGGAGATTTCGTTTCCTTCATCGGCCCCTCCGGCTGCGGCAAGACCACGTTCCTGCGCGTCATCGCCGATCTGGAAAGGGCGACCTCCGGCACCATTACCGTCAACGGCATGACGCCCGAAGAAGCCCGGCGCCAGCGCGCATATGGCTATGTCTTCCAGGCGGCCGCGCTCTACCGCTGGCGCACCATCGAGAACAACATCGCCCTGCCGCTGGAGATCATGGGCTATTCGCGGCAGGAAAAGCAGGCGCGCGTCGAGCGCACGCTCGATCTCGTCAATCTCAAGGGCTTCGGTAAGAAGTATCCCTGGCAGCTTTCCGGCGGCATGCAGCAGCGCGCATCGATCGCCCGCGCGCTCGCCTTCGACGCCGATCTCCTGTTGATGGACGAGCCCTTCGGCGCGCTCGACGAGATCGTTCGCGACCACCTGAACGAGCAGCTTCTGAAGCTCTGGGCACGGACGAACAAGACCATCTGTTTCGTGACGCACTCCATCCCGGAAGCCGTCTATCTCTCCACCAAGATCGTGGTGATGAGCCCCCGCCCCGGCCGCGTCACCGACATCATCGAATCACCGCTGCCGCGCGAACGCCCGCTCGGCATTCGCGAAACGCCGGAGTTTCTCGAAGTCGCCCACCGCGTGCGCGAGGGCCTCAGAGCGGGACACAGCTATGAGGAATAGCGCGGCGTCCTTGACCGTCTGCCGGCCCGCAACACGAGGCGACATGAGCGCCTGCGCCGATATTCTCAACCGCTGGATCGACGCGACCGCCTGGATGCCGCGCATCCACGACCATGCCGACGTCGAGCGCTATTATCGCGAGACGGTTTTTCCCGAACGCACCGTGATCGTCGCGGAGCGGGACGACCGCATTGCCGGTTTCATGGCGCTCTCCAGCGATCACTATGTGACGGCGCTTTACATAGACGCACCTGATCGCGGTATGGGCGTCGGCAGAGATCTGCTCGACACAGCCAAGACGCTTTCGCAGCAGGAATTGAGTCTCTGGACTTTCGTAGAAAACGACAAAGCTCAGCGCTTCTATGAGCGACAAGGCTTTTCTGCGGTTCGCCGGACCGATGGCGACAACGAGGAAAGTCTGCCCGACATTCTCTATCACTGGCGTGGAGCGGAGGGCCGGCAATGAACCTTGCCTACGTCCTCTGGCTGCTGCTGGCCACGACCATCTTTCTCGGTGGCGCGACCGCTTCGCGCGCCTATGTCTCCAACAGCCATATCGGCGTGCTGGTTCTGGCGCTCGGGCTCTACATGGTCGGCAACATCATCATGGTGAAGCTGATGCGCGATGGCGGCCTCGGCCTTGCGATCTCGCTCTCGGCCATCGTGCAACTGGTCCTCGTCAACATCATCGCCTTTGCCGTCTTCGGCGAAAGGCTGAGCCTCACCCAGGCGGCCGGCGTCATGCTCGGCATCGCCGCCATGGGCCTGATGTTGCTGCCGACAAGCGGAAAGGCGTGACGATGCGCGAGGAAAGCTTCGTTCGAGACAAACTCCTGCCCGTCGGCACCGTCGTGGCGCTTCTGATCGTCGTCTGGTACATCGCGGTTGTGTTCCTGAACGCGCCTTTCGAGCGCGACACCGCTGCCCGCGCCGGCACCGAGATCAGTTTCTCGCAGATCGTCCACAACACCATGGCGCAGGAGCGGCCGGTGCTGCCGGCACCACACCAGGTGATTGCCGAAATCTGGGACACGACCGTCAACAAGCCGATCACCTCGAAGCGCAGCCTGGTTTATCACGCCTGGATCACACTCTCGGCCACCCTGCTCGGTTTCGGCATCGGCGGTGTGCTTGGCATTCTCCTCGCCATCGGCATCGTGCACAACCGTGCGATGGACCGCTCGCTGATGCCCTGGGTCATCGCCAGCCAGACGATCCCGATCCTTGCCGTCGCGCCGATGATCATCGTCGTCCTCAACGCCATCGGCATCTCAGGCCTGCTGCCGAAGGCGCTGATATCGACCTACCTCTCGTTCTTTCCGGTCGTCGTCGGCATGGTGAAGGGCCTGCGCAGCCCCGAAGCGATCCAGCTCGATCTGATGCACACCTACAACGCCTCACAGGCACAGACCTTCTGGAAGCTGCGCTGGCCGTCGTCGATGCCCTATCTTTTCACCTCGCTGAAGGTTGCCGTGGCGATCTCGCTCGTCGGCGCCATCGTCGGCGAGTTGCCGACCGGTGCCGTCGCCGGCCTCGGCGCCCGCCTGCTCGCCGGCTCCTATTATGGCCAGACGGTGCAGATCTGGTCGGCCCTGTTCATGGCGGCAGCACTTGCCGCAGTCCTCGTGATGATTGTCGGCTTTGCGCATACCGCTGTCCTGAAGCGCATGGGGGCCAAGCCATGAACCTGCCGATCCTCGTTGCTGCTATCGTCTTCTGGCTTTTCGCCTGGGCTTTCAACGAATGGCTGGTGCGCCAGCGCTTTCAAAGCGAAATTGCCAATCGGGTGGCGCACTTCGCCGTGCCAGTCCTTTTCGGCATCACGCTCCTCGTACTCTGGGAAGGCATCGTTCGCGGCTTTGCCGTGCCCTCCGTCCTGCTACCGGCGCCGTCGATGATCTGGCAGCGCCTGATCAACTCGCTGCCGACGCTCATGGCCGATTTCCGCCAGACGTTCCTGAAAGCGGTGCTGACAGGTTATGCACTCGGCTGCGGTCTCGGCTTCGTCGTTGCCATCCTCATCGACCGCTCGCCGTTCCTGCAAAAGGGGTTGTTGCCGCTCGGCAACTTCGTCTCGGCGCTGCCGGTCATCGGCGTCGCCCCGATCATGGTCATGTGGTTCGGCTTCGACTGGCAGTCCAAGGTCGCCGTCGTCGTCATCATGACGTTCTTCCCGATGCTGGTGAACACCATCGCCGGCCTGGCAGCGTCCAGCCACATGGAGCGCGACCTGATGCGCACCTATGCCGCCTCCTGGTGGCAGACGCTGATAAAGCTGCGGCTACCGGCCGCCTGGCCGTTCATCTTCAACGCGCTCAAGATCAACTCCACCCTGGCGCTGATCGGCGCCATCGTCGCCGAATTCTTCGGGACACCCATTGTCGGCATGGGGTTCCGGATCTCCACGGAAGTGGGCCGCATGAACGTCGACATGGTCTGGGCCGAAATCGCCGTCGCGGCGGTGGCAGGTTCGGCTTTCTACGGGGTGGTGGCGCTCATCGAGCGCGCCGTCACCTTCTGGCATCCTTCCATTCGCGGAGGGGGCGCCTGAGAACACGCAGCACTTCAAAGACAATGAAGCAAAAACAAGAGGGAACTGACATGAACAAGAGACTTGCATCGCTTCTCGCCGCAGGCGTCTTTTCGCTTACAGCGTTCCATGCCCAAGCCGCCGACAAGGTGACGCTGCAGCTGAAATGGGTCACGCAGGCCCAGTTCGCCGGCTACTACGTCGCCAAGGACAAGGGGTTCTACGAAGCGGAAGGCCTCGACGTCGACATCAAGCCGGGCGGTCCGGACATCGCGCCTGCCCAGGTGATTGCCGGTGGCGGCGCCGATGTCGTCGTCGACTGGATGCCTTCGGCCCTTGCCACTCGCGAAAAGGGCGTACCGCTTGTCAACATCGCTCAGCCGTTCAAGAAGTCGGGCATGATGCTGACCTGCCTCAAGGAAAGCGGCGTCACCAGCCCGGACAAGTTCAAGGGCCATACCCTCGGCGTCTGGTTCTTCGGCAACGAATATCCGTTCCTGTCGTGGATGTCGCACCTGAAGATCCCGACGGATGGCGGGCCGGAAGGCGTCACCGTTCTGAAGCAGGGCTTCAACGTCGATCCGCTGATCCAGAAACAGGCGGCCTGCATCTCGACCATGACCTACAACGAGTATTGGCAGGTCATCGATGCCGGCATCAAGCCGGACGATCTCGTCACCTTCCAGTACGAGGACCAGGGCGTTGCGACGCTCGAGGACGGCCTCTACGTGCTCGAAGACAAGCTCAAGGACGCGGCCTTCAAGGAGAAGATGGTCAAGTTCGTGCGCGCCTCGATGAAGGGCTGGAAATACGCCGAGGAGAACCCGGATGAAGCAGCAGGCATCGTTCTCGAAAACGACTCAACCGGCGCCCAGACGGAAAAACACCAGAAGCGCATGATGGGCGAAGTGGCCAAGCTGACCGCCGGCTCGAATGGCGCCCTGGACGAAGCCGACTACAAGCGGACCGTGCAGTCTCTGCTTTCGGGCGGCTCCGATCCAGTTATCTCCAAGGAGCCGGAAGGCGCCTGGACGCACGAGATCACCGACGCGGCTCTGAAATAAGCAGAAACGAACCGAACAGCAGAAGAGGGTCGCGCGACAGCAATCGCGCGGCCCTCTTCCGTTTCCGTGCAAGCCGTTCATGGCCCGCCAGGGTTGCCTCGAATGTCCGGGCGTGGGGGTGGCAATTCGAGGCCAACGGGCGGTTGATGCGCCTCAATTGTCAAGATCGTGTCGAGATTGCAACCAAGACTGCAGAACGCGAGAAATATTGAGGAACCATCACTTCACCGCACTTGTAAGCACATGATGTCAAGATTACATAGGCGCGGATGTTTGTTGGAGGCAAGCAACACGGAGGAGTTCATTTTCCGAATGTCTTGCCTACGGGATTAGGTCCCAGTTCTGCCTGCGCTCACGGTCTGATACCGTGTGAGCGGCGCATGAATACAATGGCCGTGCGCCTATGCCTTGTTTCGCTGGTCGGCGAAAACAGGTGTCGGCGAAACTGATAATCGCTTGATTGTGCAGGGATCCGGCCTTGAAAGGCACAGATCCTCTTTATGTCGTTTCCGTTGCCGGGATTGTAAAGCCGATGGCTCACAAAGTAATACCTGCTCTCAGCGTTTGCGCTGCGATGATCATTGCCCCTTTTTCAAGTGCATTCGCCGAGGACGCAGCCAAGGCCCAGCCGGCGCAAAGCCTGCCATCAATCGTCGTGACTGAAGCCGTCGATCAGTCGATCAGCGATCGGGTCGTTGCAACCGGGACGATACAGGCGGTGGAGCAGGTCTATGTCGCGCCGCTGGTCGAGGGTTTGTCGATCCGCTCACTGAATGTCGACATCGGCGACAAGGTCGAAGAAGGCAGCGTGCTGGTCGTTCTCAACGATGACGCGCTGCGGCTTGAAAAGAGCCAGCTCGAGGCTTCGCTCGCCAAGGCTGAAGCCGGGCTTGCGCAACTCAACGCCCAGCTCAGCGAAGCCAAGGCAAATTCCGAGGAAGCGACACGCGTCAGCGATCGCAACGCGGAGCTCGCCAAGAACGGCACCGTCTCGACAGCAGAGGCCGATCGTGTCCGCGCCCTTGCGGCCGCCACCCGCGCCCGCGTTCGCTCCGCCGAGCAGGCCGTTGCCGTCTCCAATGCCGATATCAAGGTGGCTCAGGCCCAGATCGACGATATCGATCTTCGCCTGACCCGTACCGAGGTCAAGGCACCGGTCGCCGGCGTCATTTCCGCCAAGAACGCCAAGATCGGCGCGATCGCCAACGGCAGCGGCGAACCGCTGTTTGCGATGATCCGCGATGGCGCGATCGAGATGAAGGCCGATGTCGCCGAAGCCGACATCATCAAGCTCGTCGTCGGTCAGCCGGCGACGATTACGCTTGCCGGCGGGAACACCAAGGTCGAGGGAGCTATTCGCCTGATCGCGCCGACGGTCGATCCCGTTTCGCGCCTCGGCACCGTCTTCATCAGCCTCAAGGATACCGCGAAAGCACGCTCGGGCATGTATGCCAGCGCCATCATCACCGCCGAAGAGAAGACCGCTGTCGTTCTGCCGCAAACAGCAGTTACCAACGAGGACGGCAAGACCATCGTGCGCAAGGTCGAGAACGGCGTGGTGAACATCATCCCGGTGAAGACCGGCATCTCCGACGGCAAGTTCGTCGAGGTGGTCGAAGGGTTGAAGGCCGGCGAACAGGTCGTGGCCAGGGCCGGCGCCTATGTGCGCGACGGCGACCACATCAACCCCGTCAAATCAGCGCAACCAGCGACCAACTGACAGGAACCGTGACCATGAACTTCTCAGCCTGGTCCATCCGCAATCCGATCGCTCCGATCCTCGCCTTTTTCGTCTTGCTTGTGCTCGGCTATCAGTCGTTCAATAGCCTGCCGATCACCCGCTTCCCCAATATCGACGTGCCGATCGTTTCGATCAGCGTGGCGCAGAGCGGCGCCTCGCCGGCCGAGCTCGAAACCCAGGTCACCAAGGAAATCGAGGACGCCGTCGCCAGCGTCACCGGCGTCGACCATATCCAGTCGACGATCAATGACGGCACTTCGACCACGGCCGTGATCTTCCGCATGGAAGTGCCGACGACGCAAGCCGTCCAGGACGTCAAGGACGCCATCGACCGTGTCCGCGGTGACCTGCCCACCTCGATCGAGGAGCCGATCGTCTCCAAGGTCGACGTCGAGGGCCAGGCGATCCAGACCTTCTCCGTCTCCGCCCCCGGCATGTCGCTGGAGGAGCTCTCCTGGTTCGTCGACGACGTCATCAAGCGCGAAATTCAGGGCAAGAGCGGCATCGGCCGCGTCGACCGCTATGGCGGCGCCGACCGCGAGGTTCGCGTCGAACTCAACGAGGACAAGCTGAATTCGCTCGGCATCACCGCCGCCGATGTTAACAGCCAGCTTCGCCGCATGAACATGGACCTCGGCTCCGGCCGTGGCCAGGTGGGCGGCAGCGAGCAGGCAATCCGCACGCTCGGCGATGCCCGCAATGTCGATCAGCTCGCCAACACGATGATATCGGTACCGAGCGGCCGTTTCGTGCGGCTTTCAGAACTCGGCACCGTCACCGATACCTATGAGGAGCCCCGCTCCTTCTCGCGGTTCAACGGCAATCCCGGCGTGACCTTCGCCGTCTTCCGCGCCAAGGGCGCCAGCGAAGTCAGCGTTGCCGAGACCGTCGCCAAGTCGCTGGAGAAGATCAGGGCAGCCAACCCTGACGTCACCATCGAGATGGTCGACGATTCCGTCTACTTCACCTACGGCAACTATGAGGCAGCCCTGCACACGCTGATGGAAGGCGCACTGCTCGCCGTCATCGTCGTCATGCTGTTCCTGCGCAACTGGCGCGCCACGCTGATTTGCGCCGTCGCCCTGCCCCTCTCGGCGATCCCGACCTTCTGGGTCATGGAACTGCTCGGCTTTTCGCTCAATCTCGTCAGCTTCCTGGCGCTGACGCTGGCAACCGGTATTCTCGTCGACGACGCGATCGTCGAGATCGAGAACATCGAGCGGCATATCCATATGGGCAAGTCGCCCTATCGGGCGGCGATCGAGGCGGCGGATGAAATCGGCCTTGCGGTTATCGCCACCACCTTCACCATCATCGCGGTGTTCATACCCGTGTCGTTCATGCCGGGCATCGTCGGCCAGTATTTCATCCAGTTCGGCCTGACCGTGGCCGTATCGGTGTTCTTCTCGCTGCTGGTTGCGCGGCTGATCACGCCCGTCATGGCGGCCTATCTGATGCGTCCATCCAAACTGGAAGGACATCAACTCGAAGACGGCTACCTGATGCGCAAATATACGCGTCTGGTTCATGCGACGACGAAACGCTGGTACATGCGCTATCTGACGGTCCTCGTCGCGATCGGCGTAACGGTAGCCTCCGTGATCGCACTGTTCATGTTCGTGCCGGGCGGCTTCCTGCCTCCGGATGACACGTCGCGCGTCAGCCTGTCGGTCGAACTGGCGCCGGACGCCATGCTCGAGGACACGGACCGCACGACCGCGCAAATCTATGAAAGGGTGAAGGACCTCGATGGCGTCGAAAGCGTCTTCGTGCTCGGCGGCGCCTCGCCGAAGGGTGACCTGGAACTGCGCCGGGCCACGGTGACGGTGCTTTTGGAAAAGCGCGATCACTCGCTTCTCAACAAGGTCGTCAACGATGTGCTTGGCCGCCTGCCTGTCATCGGCCAATACCTGCCGAAGCTTGAGCCGGAAGGCCGCATCATTCCTCAGGCGCAGATCGAAAAGGAAATCTTTGCCCGCGTCCGCGATCTACCCGACGTTCGGGTGATCAAGCTCAATGACCGCGGCGAGCGAGAGCTATCCTTCAACCTGCTTTCGAACAACGAGAAGGATCTGGACCAGGCTGTTGCCATTCTCGAAGCCAAGCTGCGTAGCGATCCGCTGCTGGCCAATGTCAGCCCTGACGGCGCCCTGCCCCGCCCGGAGTTGCAGATCCGTCCGCGGGACGAGCAGATGTCGCGCCTTGGCATCACCACCGCGCAGATCTCGGAAGTGATCCGCGTAGCCACCATCGGCGACATCGACGCGGCCCTGACGAAGATTGCCCTCGACGGCCGGCTCATCCCGATCCGCGTGCAGATCAATCGCGACTTCCGCACGGATATCGCCGCGATCCGCAATCTGAAGATCCAGACCGCTTCGGGCGCGACAGTGCCGCTGTCGAGTGTTGCGGACATCAACTATTCCGAAGGCCCGAGCTCGATCAAACGTTACGATCGCAACCGCGTCGTTGCGCTCGGCGCGGACCTCCCGATCGGCGTGGCCCTCAATACCGCCTCGGCTCGCTTCGAGCAGATAGCTGCCGAAGCCGAGATGCCAAGCACCGTGCAACTCCTCAAGAGCGGTGACGCCGAGGTTGAGGAAGAGATGCAGGTAAGCTTCGTCAACGCCATGCTGCTCGGCCTGATGCTGGTGCTGGTGGTGCTGATCCTCCTGTTCAAGGATGTGATCCAGCCTTTCACCATCCTGTTCTCGCTGCCCCTTGCCATGGGCGGTGTCGCAGCCGGCCTGATCCTGACACAGAACTCGCTGTCGATGCCGGTTCTGATCGGTATCCTGATGTTGATGGGCATCGTCACCAAGAACGCGATCCTGCTGGTCGATTTCGGCATTGAGATGATGCATCACGGCATGGAACGCACGCAGGCGATGATCGAAGCGGGCCGCAAGCGCGCCCGTCCGATCATCATGACGTCGATCGCCATGTCGGCCGGCATGCTGCCATCGGCGCTTGGCGTCGGCGAAGGCGGTTCGTTCCGTGCGCCGATGGCGATCGCGGTGATCGGCGGCATCATTGTCTCGACGGTGCTCAGCCTCGTCGTGGTTCCTTCCTTCTTCCTGATCATGGACGATCTGTCGCGCCTGCTCGCCTGGATCTTCGGCCGCTTCGTCGGCAAGAAGGACGAGGAAAACCTGCCGCTTGATCGCGAGGCGCTGACCGAACTCGTCAACGACCAGGGCAAGACGATCGAGGGGCTGGAAGAGCGCCTGAGGACGATCGAGGACGGCCAGCCGAAGGGCAAGTCCACGGGCAAGGTGATCAACCATCCGGCGCTTGCCGCCGAATAGCCGTCACAAATCCCCCGATAATCGGGCCCGCACCCACAGGTGCGGGCTTTTTTGTGAGAATTGTTTGATCGAGGTCAATTCACGTTTCAAAAGCCCGGCTACCCTGATGCGACTTTTGTTTAGGGCCGGTGCCATGAAGACCTTGCGATTGAACTCGAATGACAAAGCGGTGCTGCTCGGCTCCCGCTTCTTCGAGAAGCTGTCAGCGGCAGCGTCCGATGCCATTCTCGAAGGCGCCGTGGTAACCAACCATGAGGAACACGACATCCTGTTTCAGCAGGACGAACCCGTCGACAGCGTCTTCTGCGTCCTGTCCGGTCTCGTTCGCGTCTATCGGCTCGGCAAGGACGGGCGCGAAGCCGACATCGCCGTTTTCCCCAAGGGTGAGCTCTTCGGCGAAAACGCCATGTTCCTCGGCAACCGCGCCACTGCCAACGCGCAGGCGATCGGGTCCTCGACCATTGCCCGCCTCGACAGCCGCAATCTGCGCAAGCTCGCCGAACAATATCCGGATATCGCCCAGGCCCTGATGGAGCTGCTCTGCCGGCACGGCCAGATGGCCGAGGATTGCCTGGCGGAAGACCGCCTGCTGACGGCACCACAGCGCGTCGCGAGCTACATACTCGGGCATTGCCCGGACGGCTCGACCACGTTCTCGTTCCGGCTACCGTTCCAGAAGAATGTGCTGGCCGGCAAGCTGGGCCTGGCACCGGAGGCGCTCTCGCGCGCCTTCTCGGCGCTTCGCCGCTCCGGCGTCACCGTCAAGGGGCGCATGATCGAGATTCACGACCGCCAGGCGTTGGAGCGTTTCTAGCGGACGCCGGCAATCTCGGCGTCACGACGTCTTTGATCCGGCAACGCCCCGATGGCGCGACGTCAGCGCCCCATCGCTTCGGTCTTCGCCTCAAAGTCCACCATGCAAGGTCAGGAAATCGACGATCCGGTTGACGCCGTCGCCGCGCTTCATGTCGGTGAAGACAAAGGGCTTCTCCGCCCGCATCCGCGCTGCGTCGCGATCCATGACGTCGAGGTCGGCACCGACATAGGGCGCAAGATCCCGCTTGTTGATGACGAGCAGGTCGGACTTGGTAATCCCGGGCCCGCCCTTGCGCGGTATCTCCTCGCCCTGGCAGACGGAGATGACATAGATCGTCAGGTCGGCGAGGTCAGGAGAGAAGGTGGCAGCCAGATTGTCTCCGCCAGATTCGATGAAGACGACGTCGAGATCGGGGAAACGCCGGTTGAGATCGGCGATCGCTTGCAGGTTGATCGTCGCATCCTCGCGGATCGCCGTGTGCGGGCAGCCGCCGGTCTCCACGCCGACGATGCGATCGGACGGCAGCGCCTGCATGCGCACCAGCGCCTCGGCATCTTCCTTGGTGTAGATGTCGTTGGTGACGACCGCGACCGAGTATTTCTCCCGCATCGCCTTGCAGAGCTTGTCCGTCAGCGCCGTCTTGCCGGAGCCGACAGGCCCACCGATGCCGATGCGCAGAGGACCATTCTTCGATGCCATGTGACGTTCCTTTTCAAGGCAGAGCTGACGCTTCAGGAGCGGAAAAGCCGCGAATGCAGGGTCTCGTGTCTGAGCGATGAAATATCGGCCGTGATCGTGGCCGAGCCAAGGTCTTCCAGAGATGCGGCGCCTGCCTTGTGTGCGACTGCGCCGATGACTGGCTCGAGTGCGGCGATCAGGCCGACGCCGTCGCGCTGGCCGGTAACGCCGCAGCGGATTGCCACCGATACGGCGTTTGAGGTCGAGGCATGCAGATAGGCGGCGATCGCCAGCTCGAGACCTGTGGCATGGGCACCGGCAACCGCACCGACGGCGACCGGATAGGCAACGCCTTCCCCCAGTCGGTCAAGCACCGGATGTGGCCAATGCCGCGCTGCCGCCAGAAAGGCTTCGCCCTGCAGCATGATTTCCATATGCCGTTCACGACTTGTTGCCATCGCTTCGGCCAACTCGATGACGGAAGCAAGGCGCGGCGGATCATCGAAGGCGCGGTAGGCTTCGCCAAGCAGCACCGCATCGTTCCAGCCTGATCCGTGGCAAAGCAGCGCCTCGAGCCATTGTCGCAGGCTCTCGGCATCGCTGGCGTGGCCATCGTGAACCGCCTGCTCCAACCCGTTCGAATAGGAGAAGGCACCAACCGGAAAGGCCGGCGACATCCAGGTCGCGAGACGAAGCAGCGCCTGCGTGTCGATCCGTTCAGCCATGGTGATGGTGGTGATGGCCGTGGTCGTGGCCACCCGCCGCGTGATAAGCGCCGCGCACCGGATGGAACGGTTCGGCGATTTCGGCAACCGTCGCTCCAAGTCCTTCAAGCATCGCCCGGATGACCGGATCGCGGGCAATCAGGATACGGCCGGTCTCGATCTGCGCCGGCAGGTGGCGGTTGCCCAGATGCCAGGCCAGCTCGATAAGGTGTAGCGGATCGCGCGGGCGGATTTCGTAGAGCGCTTCGGGCTCTGCAACGACACGGATATAGCCGCCGCCGTCAAGCACCAGGAGGTCGCCGTCCGCCAGCATCACCGCTTCCTTGAGGTCGAGCATGACGACGTCGTCGTTTTCGAGATGCAACAGCTTGCGGCGCAGATGCCGCGCGTCGTGGTTCAAGGTGATGCTGTGCAAGGGCTCCTTGTCCTTGGGGCCGGGCGAGAGCACCTCGGTCGAACGATAGGGCATCTTAGAGCACCTCGACCTTTTCCGGATGTACAAGCTCGATGCGCGCTTCGATCAGCAGATCCGCCATTGCTGCCTGAAAGGCCTTCAGATGCGGTTCGGCGAGATGCGCGTCGACCGCGGCCTTGTCCTTCCAGGTTTCGACGAACACCAGCGTGTCGGGATCGCCAGGCTTTTGATAGAGCTCGTAGCTGATGCAGCCCGCCTCGCGACGTGTGGCCTCGATCAGCGGTGCGGCCAGCGGCAGGACTTCCGGGCCCTTGCCCGGGTGTGCGTTCAGATAAGCGATAATGTAAACCATTGAACCCTCGACATCTTTTTCATCTCACAGTGTAGCAACAAAAAACCCCGGCGCTAGCACCGGGGTTTCAAAAATCGGCCCATTCGCCAACCTGATCAGGCTGCGAGCTTCTGCGACTTCAGCGTTTCGAGAATGTTCTGCGGCGAGGAAACGCCGTAGGGATCGCTGTCGCAATTGTCGGAATAGCCTTCTTCCTCAAACCACTGAACGACGACACCGTTGTCGACGACGGCAGCGTAGCGCCAGGAGCGCATGCCGAAGCCGAGATTGTCCTTGGCGACGAGCATGCCCATCTTGCGGGTGAACTCGCCCGAACCGTCCGGGATCAGCTTGACGTTTTCGAGGTTCTGCGACTTGCCCCAGGCATTCATGACGAAGGCATCGTTGACCGAGATGCAGTAGATTTCGTCGACGCCTTCAGAACGGAACTCAGCTGTCAGCTTTTCGAAGTCGGGCAGCTGGAAAGTCGAGCAGGTGGGCGTGAAGGCGCCAGGAAGCGAGAACAGCACGACGCGCTTGCCGGCGAAGTAATCGTCGGAGGAAACGTCCTGCCAACGGAACGGGTTGGAGCCGCCGACGGCTTCATCGCGGACGCGGGTGCGGAACGTTACGGACGGTACTTTTCTGCCGAGCATGGTCATCTCCTTCGGTGCGGGCACTCGATTGCGAGCGGCCTTGGGAGAACATTCGCAGTCGAGGAAATTATCAGCCCGCTTCCTACCGGAAATTCCGCTGCGGTGCAGCACGAAAGGCCGCGATTCACACGCGGTCATGGCAGCCATGCGGCAGGCGCATGTCTCCGGCGGCCGTACCGAGCGCGACAATCCTTCAGTTGTGAAGCCGCAACGACAGGCCAAGGGTCGATGGCAGGGGATTCCAGAAACCCGTCTGCAATCCGGCTTCCCGGAGCGCCCGCGCCGTCCAGGTGTTGCAGCCGAACAGCGCGTTGAACGTGCCCTGCGCTTCGAAGAAGCGATCGGCATATCCATAGGAAAAGCCTTCGACCGGAACGACGGCGTTGCCGTTCCTGGCAAAGCTGCCGGCTATGAACGTCATCAGATTTTCGAATTCGCCACGCTCCAAGTCCACGCTTGCGATCGACGGCTGCGGCTCGATGATCGCACCGGCAATGTCTACATGCATCACCGAGCGGTCGACCGTCAGAGCCCTGAAGACCGGCATCGGCTTCAGCTCCGACCATGTCGGCGTTTCCAGGTAGAACGAGCGGCCGCCCCAGCCGAAGATCAGCCATCGCGCCGCCGGATGATCGAGAGGCACGCCCGCCTCTCCGGCAAAGGCAAACCGCGCGCGGGTCTCATCATTGAGCGGGATGGCGATATCGGTGTGGATAGGCCCGGAGAGGATCAGGATGCGCTCGCCGACGGCAGCCGGGAGGGAGGCCATCGCCGCCTTCGGCAGCAAGGGCCGAGGCACGATGGCTCCAAGGATGACAGCGAACACAAGCGCCGACACGCCGTACGCGGTCCATCTGAGGACACGCCAAAAACCACGTTTTCGAGACAATGCCGTTTGCCGCTCAGAACAGGAAGTAGCGCTGGGCCATCGGCAGCACGGTAGCCGGCTCGCAGGTGAGAAGCTCGCCATCGGCACGCACCTCGTAAGTCTCCGGATCGACCTCGACATGCGGCGTCAGGTTGTTGTGGATCATCGACGCCTTGCCGATACCGCCGCGGGTGTTCTTGACCGCGACGAGCTGCTTGGCAACGCCGAGCCTTCCCGCAAGCCCGGCATCGAGCGAGGCCTGCGACACGAAGGTGACCGAGGAATTCGTGCGGCTCTTGCCATAGGCGCCGAACATCGGCCGGTAATGCACCGGCTGCGGCGTCGGGATCGAAGCGTTCGGATCGCCCATCGGCGCTGCCGCGATGGTTCCGCCGATCAGCACCATGTCCGGCTTCACGCCGAAGAAGGCCGGGTTCCAGAGGACGAGATCGGCACGCTTGCCGACTTCGAGCGAACCGATCTCATGACTGAGGCCATGAGCGATCGCGGGATTGATGGTGTATTTGGCGATGTAGCGCTTGACCCGGAAATTGTCGTTCTCGCCGGTTTCCTGCGGCAGTGCGCCACGCTGGCGCTTCATCTTGTCGGCGGTCTGCCAGGTGCGGATCGCCACCTCGCCGACACGCCCCATCGCCTGGCTGTCGGACGAGATGATCGAGAAGGCGCCGATATCATGCAGGATGTCTTCGGCAGCGATCGTCTCCTTGCGGATCCGGCTTTCGGCAAAGGCGATATCTTCCGGGATCGACGGCGACAAGTGATGGCAGACCATCAGCATGTCCAGGTGTTCGGCCAGCGTGTTCCTGGTGTAGGGCCGGGTCGGATTGGTCGACGAGGGAATGACGTTCGGCTGGCCGCAGATCTTGATGATATCAGGCGCATGGCCGCCGCCGGCTCCTTCCGTGTGGAAGGCATGGATGGTGCGGCCCTTGATTGCGGCAATGGTATCCTCGACGAAGCCGCTCTCGTTCAACGTATCCGTGTGGATCATCACCTGCACGTCGTACTCGTCGGCAACGCTGAGGCAGCAGTCGACGGCAGCCGGCGTCGAGCCCCAGTCCTCGTGCAGCTTCAGCGACGTAGCCCCCGCCAGCACCATCTCGACCAGCGCACCGGGAAGCGAAGCATTGCCCTTGCCGGCAAAGGCAAGGTTCATCGGAAAGGCGTCCGCCGCCTCGATCATGCGGGAGAGATGCCAGGGCCCTGGCGTGCACGTGGTCGCAAGCGTTCCATGCGCGGGGCCGGTGCCGCCGCCCAGCATGCAGGTGAGCCCGCTCATCAGCGCTTCCTCGATCTGCTGCGGGCAGATGAAGTGGATATGGCTGTCCATGCCGCCTGCCGTGACGATCTTGCCTTCGCCGGCGATCACCTCGGTGCCGGGACCGACGATGATCGTCACGCCGGGCTGCATGTCGGGGTTTCCCGCCTTGCCGATCGCCGCGATGCGTCCGTCCTTCAAACCGATATCGGCCTTGACGATGCCCCAGTGGTCGACGATCAGCGCGTTGGTGATCACCGTATCGACTGCACCTGCCGCCCGCGTTACCTGGCTTTGGCCCATGCCGTCGCGGATGACCTTGCCACCGCCGAATTTCACCTCCTCGCCATAGGTGGTGAAGTCCTTCTCCACCTCGATGAAAAGCTCCGTGTCGGCGAGCCGAACCTTGTCGCCGACCGTCGGGCCGAACATGTTGGCATAGGCCGCGCGCGACATCTTGTAGGGCATGGGTTCAGGCTCCTTGGGACAAGTCTGAAGAAGAATGGGAAAGTCGACGAAGACGGCCTTCGGCCACAAGGGCCTCGACGTAGCGACGCTCGGCGCCGAAGGGATGCAGCGCCCAACCGACATGACCGAATCCGGCAATGACAATGTGGTCGTCGGCCGAGGCAAACCCGGCGATTACGTCGGCGATCACCACCATGCCGCTCGACGGAACAACGTAAGGGCTGGGCGAAAACCGGGCCAAATCCCGATCCAGTTGCTCGTGCACGGCAATGGAGACGATCCGATGCGCGCGACCGGTCGCCATCGTAAAGCTCTCGAAACCGGCGGTGTAATCGTCGCAGAAATCATCGAGGTCCGGATGCGTTTCAGCCAATTCCGCACGCATGCCGGCAAACTTTTCGCCCGACCGCACGCTCCAGATCTCGCGGGTTTGTCGCACCGCGGCGCTGTTCTTCCAGCGTCCGCCGCCGAGCATGGCAAGTGCCGGCCGGCCGGTGTTGCAGACGGCGATGATGTCGGTTTTCGTCCCGCCGGTGCCGACGGACCGGCAATCGTTGAAGCGGATGACGACATCGGCCGCGTCGATGGTTGCTGCGGCCCCTTTCGGCACGTCTCCGTTCCCGACAATCATGATGGTGCGGCCAGTCATCAGGTCTAGTTCTCTGTGGGTTCGAGCAGCGCCTTGAGTTCCTCGGTCCGTGCCGTCGTCAACTGCGCCAGGCAGCCGGAGACGAGCATCGGCTCCATTGAACCGCCGCGCGCCTCGAAGCCTGCAAGTTCGCATTGACCGTCGCGGTAACCGATCCAGGCGCGCTGCGCCTTTTTCAATGCCTCCTCCGCCCCGACATAGTCGGCGCTGATATCGGCGAGTTCCACGTCCTTGGCGCGCATCGCCGCAACGGTCTGCTTGTAGACGGTGTTGAGTTCGGCATCGGCCGCCTCATAATCCTTGTCGGAGCAGATGTTCATATCCGCCTGCGTCGTCGCATTGGCGCAATCGACATCCTCCTGCGCCAGGGCCGGGGTGGCCGCGAGCAGCAAGGCGCTCGTAATAAGCATCGTTCGCATCGTCATCCCTATAGCTTTCCCATGACCAATTGGCGGAAGCCAAAGACCTCGCGCTTGCCCGAAAGCGGAATGAGTGTGACCTGTCTCTTCTGTCCCGGCTCGAAACGAACGGCCGTGCCGGCGGGAATGTCGAGCCGCTTGCCATGGGCCGAACGGCGATCAAAGTCGAGCCCGGCATTGGTTTCGGCAAAATGGTAGTGGCTGCCGACCTGCACCGGCCGGTCACCGGTGTTGGAGACCTCGATCGTCACGGTCTCAAGCCCATGATTGAGCTCGATCTCGCCGCTTGCGGCAATAATTTCCCCTGGGATCATTTGTTGCTCGCTCCCCTCTCAAGCCGCGTTGGCGTCAGCACAGCCTTGCGGCTTCAAAACGCGCTCGGTCGATGCCGGATATTTCACAAGCAGCGCGGCAGGTCGGACCGGGCGACGGGTAAATTCGCCGCCGCAGTTCGGGCAGGATCCGCCGAGCTTGCCTTCGACGCAATCGGCGCAGAAGGTGCACTCAAACGTGCAGATCATCGCTTCGCGGCTTTCGGGCGGCAGATTCTTGTCGCAGCATTCGCAGTTCGGGCGCAGTGCCAGCATGTTCCAGCCTCCTCAGCGGATCGGTTCGTGCACGGTGACGAGCTTGGTACCGTCAGGAAAGGTCGCCTCCACCTGGATGTCGTGGATCATCTCGGCGATCCCTTCCATCACCTGCGCTCGGGTGATCACATGGGCGCCCGCCTCCATCAATTCCGCCACCGATCGGCCGTCACGCGCACCCTCGACGACGAAGTCGGTGATCAGCGCGATCGCTTCCGGGTGGTTGAGTTTGACGCCGCGTTCCAGGCGGCGGCGGGCAACCATCGCGGCCATGGAAATCAACAGCTTGTCCTTTTCGCGCGGGGTAAGATTCATGCGTCGCCACCGGTTTGATTGCGGATTAGAGGACCCAGACTTTCGGCACTGTCTTTTGCTTGCGCAAGTGCGAAATGACCGGGATGAGGATTTTTCTGAGCGAGAAGCCGTCGGTCGCCGCAAACCGCCCAACCAGCTTGTCGCGACCGGCGATCCGGATGTGGCTGACGCCCCCACCAGCTTGCGTGTCGATCAGCGCGCGCAGGTGCGGCAGCAGCAATTCGCAATCGGGCCCGGTGTAGAACAGCGTCGCAAACGCCACGTTGCCGCCCAAGACTGCAGTGCGGCCGACAAGCGCCGCGATATCGTCGGCGAAGGTCAGATTTTCCGCGTGCAGCAACCTGTTATCGACGCGAATGCGCCAGCGGTCCCGAAAGAGGCCCGCCTGCATCGCTTCACCCATCGCCTTGCGACCGAGAAGCACGGCCTCGACGGCCAGCAATGTCGCGTCGCCGTCAAGCTCGACGTCGAGTGAGCGCGTCAGCGATGCCCGGTCGAACAGGATCGTCTCCTGCGGCAGCCAGTCGACCCGCGCCCCGGCCGCCACTTCGATCCGTGTCGCGACTTCGACCGTGCCGGCGCTTGCCTTATAGATCTTCTCGCAGGCCTGCGTGGTGACGGTCAGCTCCGTCGCAGGGCCCGCTTCGATCTCCCAGGCCATGCGGTCGCCTCCGGTGAGCCCACCTGACGAATTGATCAGCACGGCTTCCATGGAACTGTCGAAGGTTTTCGGCAGCCGGATCTTGGCGCAGCCTTCCTGGTAAAGCTCGGCAATGCGCGTGCGACCGGCGGCCGCTTTCGCGACCAGCCGTCCTTTTCCGAACGCCCGCTGCGGGGCGGTGATGGCCGCATTGCTCATGTTCATCGACCGCCATCGTCGGCATCCTGAAGCGCCAAGTCAAGCTATTGTTTTGCAAAGAAAATCAGCAACATGGTCGCTTTATGAGCAGTGGATGCCCATCAAACGACCAGCGCCTCAGACCACCCGGTCCGGTGGCTCGCGCCCGTCAAAGAAGGCTGTGATATTATCGACCACCTTTATGCCCATGGCGACGCGCGTTTCCTCGGTCGCGCTGCCGAGATGCGGCAGCAGGACGACATTCTCCAGCGCCCGCAGGCCGGCCGGAACGTTCGGTTCCGCCTCGAAGACGTCGAGGCCGGCGCCTTTGATGACGCCGTTCTTCAGCGCCTCGATCAGCGCCGGCTCGTCGACCACGTCGCCGCGGGCGGTGTTGACGAGATAGGCCCCCTTTTTCATCTTCGCCAGCCGTTCGGCGTTTATGAGATGGCGATTCTCGCCGCCACCTGGGCAATGCAGAGAAACGAAGTCGGCGGCCTCAAGCACCTCGTCGACGGTATCGAGCTGGCGGGCGCCATAGCGTGCGGCCTCCGCCACGTCGACACGCGAGCGGTTGTAGAAGACCACCTCCATGTCGAAGCCGAAATGACAACGTTTTGCCATCGCCTTGCCGATACGGCCGAAACCGATGATCCCCAGTCTCTTGCCAGTCACCTTGGCTCCGATCATGTGCGTCGGCCGCCAGCCGGTCCATTCGCCCGCCCTGATCTGACGTTCGCCCTCGCCAGCACGCCGGGCGACGGCAAGCAGCAGCGTCATGGCGATGTCGGCGGTGCAATCGGTCAGAACACCCGGCGTGTTGGTGACGACGATGTTCGCCGCCTTGGCGGCGGCAACGTCGATATGGTTGTAACCGACGCCGTAATTGCCAAGGATCCTTGTTCTGACGGCGCCGCCCTCAAAAAGGCTCGCCGGCAGGCGGTCGGAAACCGTCGGAAGTACTGCATCGAAGTCGCGCAGCGCCTGCGACAGTTGATCAGCCGACATCGGCACGTCGGTCTCGTTCAAGACGACATCGAACCGCTCGGCCAGCACGCGCTCCACCGCTTGCGGCCAACGGCGGGTGACGAGAATGCGCGGCGTGGGACTCATGGGGCAGCCTCTAACAACAGAATCGTTCGGCGATAGTGCACGAAATGGCAGCGGGGGACAGCCTTGTGCTGTCCGACCGAAAGCCGCGTTGCGCAATACCTTGCCGACATTGGGCACGCTGTCGAAGCGTCGCTTCCGCCGATAACACGCCTCCAGAAACGAAAAGCCCGGCGATCACTCGCCGGGCCTTCCGAAATTCTGACGTGGTTCAGCGAACCTCGAAGCGAGATTTACTCGTTTTCGAAGTAGCTGTACTTGCCGTCTTCACCCTTCTTCCAGGTGTACATGACGTAGTCCGGACGGGTGATGTCGCCCTTTTCGTCATAGCCGAGTTCGCCGATGGCGGTCTTGAACGGGCCCTTGGCCTTGATCGCTTCGGCAACGGCCTGCGGGTCGGTGGTGCCGCCAGCCTTGGCAGCTTCAGCAACAACCTGCAGAGCAGCGTAGGCGTAGAGCGTGTAGGCTTCCGGTTCGAAGCCGGCAGCGCGGAACTTTTCGACGAGTTCCTTGGCAGCCGGGTTCTTGCGCGGATCCGGAGCAAACGTCATCAGCGTACCGTCAACCGCGTCGCCGGCGATCGAGGCCAGTTCGTTCGAAACGATACCGTCGCCCGACATCAGGGTCGCCTTGAGGCCCTGGTCCTTCATCTGGCGCATGATCAGGCCGGCTTCGGTGTGCAGACCGCCGTAGTAGACGATCGAGACGCCGGCTTCCTTCATCTTGGCGATAAGGGCCGAGAAGTCCTTGTCGCCGGTGTTGATGCCTTCATAGAGGGCTTCATTGAGACCGGCTTCGTTCATCGACTTCTTGGTTTCATCGGCAAGGCCCTGACCATAAGGGGTCTTGTCGTGAATGACGGCGATCTTGGCGTCCTTGTGGTTGGCTGCAAGGAAGGCGCCGGCAACGGCACCCTGCTGGTCGTCACGACCGCAGGTGCGGAAGGTGTTCCAGAGGCCGCGCTCGGTGAACTGCGGGTTGGTGGAAGCCGGCGTTACCTGCAGAATGCCGTTTTCGGCATAGACTTCGGAAGCCGGGATGGACACGCCCGAGTTGAAGTGGCCGACAACGAACTTCACGCCGTCAGCAACGAATTTGTTGGCGACCGAAACGCCCTGCTTGGCGTCGGAAACGTCGTCGCCGAGCACAACCTTGATCTGTTCCCCATTGATACCACCGGCAGCATTGATGTCTGCAGCAGCCTGTTCGGCACCTTTCTGCAGCTGCGCGCCGAAGGCAGCGTTCGGGCCCGTCAGCGGGCCAGCAACGCCAACGAGAATATCAGCCCATGCGGTGCCGCTGAAAGCGACCATCGCCGACAGGGCAACGGCCGACAGAAGAGACTTTTTCATTTTGTTACTCCCAATTATCCGAGCGGGTCTCGTTACCAACCTGCGCAATGCCCACCTTAATTCGCGCCGGTATTTCTTTCGCACCGGCCGCGGCGGCCGGCGCGCGCTGTTCCCTTTATTTGGCTTTCCAGGAGAAAGGCGAAGCCTTCTCATAGAGCCAATAGTAGTTATTGGTCATTTGCTTGGTCCGGTAGTACCGGAAACCTACGGTAGCAAACAACAAAAGTACGACCGTGTCTACGATATAGTAATGCAGACTGAACATCGTGCCTTCAAAGAGGGCGTGGTGCACAAAGCGGATGCCAAGCCCCAGAAGCGCCACGTAGACAAAGAGGCGCGGAAGCTCCTCCCAGCCTTCGGCGACGCTCTTTCCCGTTCTCCAGGCAGTCCAGCCGCCCAGAACACAGGTGATGAAAAGAAACTGCCAGATCGACACTTCTTCGTAGAGAATACCCTGCATGTCACAAACTCCAGATGCTGCGCATCAATGGCGGCCGCCTTCGAGATAGGCCGCGCGGACTTCCGGATTGGCGAGCAGTTCCTTGCCCGAGCCGCTCATCGTCACGCGTCCGTTGACCATGACGTAGCCGCGGTCGGAAAGCTTCAAGGCGCCGAACGCATTCTGCTCGACGAGGAACACAGTGAGCCCCTCCTCCTTGTTCAGCTTCTTGATGGCTTCGAAGATACCCTTGACGATCAGGGGTGCCAGGCCGAGCGACGGTTCGTCCAGCAGCAGGAGTTTCGGACGCGCCATCAGCGCGCGGGCGATCGACAGCATCTGCTGTTCGCCGCCGGAAAGCGTGCCGCCGCGTTGTGCCTGACGCTCCTTCAGCCGCGGAAACAGCGTGAACACCTTCTCGACGTCCTCGTTGAAGTATTTGAGGTTGTCGAGGCTTGCACCCATCTGCAGGTTTTCGAACACGGTCATGCGCGGGAAGATTCGACGGCCTTCCGGCGACTGCGCGATGCGAAGACGCGCGATCTCGTGCGTCGGCATGCGGGTGATTTCCTCACCCTCGAACATGACTGCACCGGTGCGCGCCTGCGGGCTGCCGCAGATGGTCATCATCAGCGTCGACTTGCCGGCGCCGTTGGCGCCGATCAGGCAGACGATTTCACCACGATGCACTTCGACGTCGACGCCGTTCAGCGCCCGGATATTACCGTAGTAGGTCTCGACGGCTTTTACTTGCAGCAGAGGCGCGCTCATGGCTTGGAGCCTCCCTGTCCGCCTTCGATTTCCTCGATCTCTTCAATCACCTCTTCAACCTCTTCATCCTCGACACCCAGATAGGCCGCAATGACCCTCGGATCGTTCTTGACGAAATCCGGGTTGCCGTCGGAAATCTTCTGGCCGTATTCCAAAACGACCACGTGGTCGGAAATCTCCATGACCACCGACATGTCGTGCTCGATCAACAGGATCGAGGTACCCGTCTCGCCGCGGATGCCCTGCAAGAGCTCGTTGAGCGCCAGCGATTCACGCGGGTTAAGGCCTGCGGCCGGTTCGTCGAGGCACAAGAGCTCCGGCCCGGTGCACATGGCACGGGCAATCTCAAGGCGACGCTGGGCGCCGTAAGGCAGATCGCCGGCCGGGTCGTCGGCGCGATCGACCAGAGACGCCCTTTCCAGCCAGTGGCGGGCAAGCTCGATCGATTCCTTCGAGGCCTGTTTATAGGCCGGAAAGCCCAGCAGCCCGAGGAAGGTGTAGCCCGACGCCTTCATCAGCTTGTTGTGCTGGGCGACCAGCAAGTTCTCGAGCACGGTCAGGCCGGAGAACATCCGGATGTTCTGGAACGTGCGGGCGACCTTTGCCTGCTTGGTAATCTCGAAATCCGGCAGGCGCTCCAGCAGATATTCCTTACCGGATTTCTGCTTCATGGTGATCATGCCCATCGTCGGCTTGTAGAAGCCGGTGATGCAGTTGAACACCGTGGTCTTGCCGGCTCCGTTCGGGCCGATCAGCGCGGTGATATCACCGCGATAGGCCTCGAAGGAGAAGTCGTTGATGGCCATGAGACCGCCGAAGCGCATCGACAGGTGCTCAACCGAGAGAATGGGGTCTTTTTTCATTGTCGTTGTCTCGAGGGCCATCAGCCATGCCCTTCCTTGGTGAAGCTGCCGGAGATCGCCTTGCGCTCGCGCAGGAACGCTGTCGGTTCACGCGAGCCGACGAAGCCGCGCGGTTTCCAGACCATGACGACAACCATCGCCAGACCGAAGATGAGCATGCGGTAGAGTTCCGGCGTGAAATCCGGGCCGAAGATCGCCTTGAGGAAGGACAATTCGCGCAGGATTTCCGTGCCGCCGATCATCACGGCGGCCGCAATCGCGATGCCGGTGAGCGAGCCCATGCCGCCAAGAACCACGATCGCCAGGATGACGGCGGATTCGAGGAAGACAAAGGATTCCGGCGAGACAAAGCCTTGGCGCACAGCGAAGAACGCGCCGGCAAAACCACCGAACATCGCACCCGTCGCAAACGCCGTCAGCTTGGTCGTGACCGTGTTGATGCCGAGAGAGCGGCAGGCGATCTCGTCTTCGCGCAGCGCTTCCCAGGCGCGGCCGATCGGCATGCGCCGAAGGCGGATGGTGACATAGGCGGTCAGAAGGGCGAGTGCCAGGATCAGATAGAACAGGAAGATCTTGTAGTAGGCCGACGACATGGAAAGCCCCATCATCGCCGCAAAACCATCCTTCGATGCGTCGAACTTGATGCCGAACAGCGTTGCCTTGGCAATGCCGGACACACCGAACGTTCCCTTCGTCACCTCGGTCCAGTTTATCAGCACCAGGCGGATGATTTCCCCGAAGGCGAGCGTGACGATCGCGAGATAATCCCCCCTCAGCCTCAGGACCGGGAAACCGAGGATCATGCCCCAGAAGGCGGCAAGGATGCCGGCGACCGGCAACAGGATCCAGAAGGACAAGCCGAAATAGGTGGACAGCAGCGCGTAAGAGTAGGCGCCGACGGCATAGAAGGCGACGTAACCAAGGTCGAGCAGGCCGGCGAGACCGACGACGATGTTAAGACCCCAGGCGAGCATGACGTAGATCAGGATCTGCACGCCGAAGTTATCGACCCATTTCAGCGAACCCTGCACGCCGACAAGCGCGAGAATCACCGGTGGGTAGAAGATGAGTGCCACAATCGCGATCTTCGAAAAGTGACGCTTGAAGAAGGTCTCTTCTTTGACGACGCTGTCTGCCTCCGCCTTGGCCGCCTTGCGGCGCGCCATGGCCGGCTGGACATAGGCGACCATGAGGAACCGGCCAACGGCGGCGACGATCACGAAGATCGAGAGCAGCCCCCAGCGCTGGTTGAGCACCAACTCGTTGCGGATGTTCTGGTCGGATTTCAGGCCGACGAACAGCACGAAGAGGCCGAGAGAGATCAGGCCCGCGAAGACAGCCTCGCGCAGGGCCCGCGCCGTCAGGTCACTGCCGGCGCTTGCAGATGTAGAAGCAATGTTTGCCATTGATTTATACCTTCTCGACTTCCGGTCGTCCGAGTATGCCAGACGGCTTGAAGATCAGGACGATTGCGAGAATGGAGAACGTCGCAACATCCTTGTAGTCGATGGTGAAATAAGCGGACCAGAGGGACTCGATGAGGCCGATCAGCAACCCGCCGAGAACAGCGCCCGGCAAGGAGCCGATGCCGCCAAGAACAGCTGCAGTAAAGGCCTTGACCCCCGGAACAAATCCGTCGGTGAAGACAACCACACCATAATACATCAGGTACATGGTGCCGGCGACAGCGGCGAGCGCCGCGCCCATGATGAAGGTCACCGAGATGGTGCGGTCGACATCGACACCCAGAAGTGCCGCCATCTTGCGGTCCTGTTCGGTTGCGCGTTGGGCGCGACCGAGCGGCGTCTTGTTGACGATATACCAGAAGATCGAAAGCAGGACCGCCGTGATGATGATGATGATGATCTGCTTCAGCGAAATCGTGATGCCGAACACATCGTAAACCGAGGAAACCAGCGGCGGGATCGGCTTGTTGCGCGGGCCCTGCGTGACCTGGATGAAGTTCGACAGCGCAATCGACATGCCGATCGCGGTGATCAGCGGCGCCAGGCGGAACGAGCCGCGCAGCGGCCGATAGGCCACTTTCTCGATCGTCCAGTTCCAGAGACCTGCGGTCAGCATGGCGACGACCATCATCAGCAGCAGGGCAAGTACAACCGGGACGCCGGCGATGAATGTTGTGAGAAGCAGAAAGACAATCAAGGCGGCAAAACCGCCGAGCATGAAGATATCGCCGTGGGCGAAGTTGATCATGCCAATGATGCCGTAGACCATGGTATAACCAATTGCGATCATACCATAAATAGACCCAAGAGTCAGCCCGTTGACGAGCTGCTGGACGAAATACTCCATCAATCTTCCCCTGGACCAGATCCATAAGGTCCGGTCTCTTGTTTTTTGAGCTCATTGTTGAGCGTTCTGTTTGATCGATTCCATACCTCTTTCAAACGAAAAGAAAAGCTAAAAAACGTGGGAGTGGCAAAATCTTCGCCGATAAAATCGATTTGACGCTTTTGCAGTCATAAAAAACAAAAGAAATGCACGCCTCGCCTGCGAAATAGTCAACTTTAGTCTAAAACCGCGTGCAATCTCGCCTGTGGATGAATCGGCAAGCAACAAGACCAGCTTGCCGAATCTCCCCGATCAAGCGCGCATGCGCTCGCCGTTCGCGTCGAACAGCGGGTAAGGTTGCAATCGCGCGGTCAGGATCTCGCCGAGCAGTTCGACCGCCCAGCCCGTCTCCTGATCAGCGATCTCCTTTGGCACGTAACCGAGCGCCACCGAAACGCCGCTCGCATGCGCATAGCCGCCGGATGTCACCCATCCGCGCACGGCACCGTTGAAATAGATCGGTTCATCGCCGATGACATCAGCATCGCGCGTCTCAAGCAAGAAGGTGCGCAGGCGAAGATGTCCGCCTTCCATCTTTTCGGCGGCTGCCGCCGCCTTGCCGATGAAGTCCGCCGGCTTGCCGAGCGCTACGAACCGACCAAGACCGGCCTCCAGAGGACCGTAGAGTGGCCGATATTCGCGAGACCAGCTGCCGAAGGATTTTTCCAGGCGCAACGCGTTGAGGGCTCGAAGACCAAACAGCCGGATGCCGAAAGCGGCCCCCTTCTCCAGGATTAGATCGAACAGATAGCGCTGGTACTCCGGCTTCGTCCAGATCTCATAGCCCAGATCGCCGGTATAGCTGACGCGGCCGACGATGACGGGCGCCATGCCGAGATCCATCCGGCGAATGTCCATGAAGGCAAAGGCCCTGTCGCCGACGTCGAGATGGGTCAGCGCCGCCAGCACGTCCCGCGCCTTCGGCCCGGCGATCGACAGGCCGATCAGTTCAAGCTTCAGCGGGCGGATCGAAACCGAGCCATCATCCGGCAGGTGCGCCTCGAACCAGCGCATATGGTAATCCTCGGCAATGCCGGAGCCGATGAGGAGGAAATCCTGTTCATCGAGCTTGGCGAGCGTGAAGTCGCCGATCAGCTTGCCGTCGTCCTTCAGCATCGGCGCCAGCGACATCCGGCCTTGCGCCGGGATACGGCAGGCCAGCATCCGGTCGAGCCAGGCTTCGGCCCCCGCCCCCTTGATCTCGTATTTGGCAAAGCCGGACGTCTCCATCAGCCCGACCGAAGCGCGCACCGCACGGGCTTCGTCACCGACCGTGTCGAAGTCTGTCGACCGGTGCCAGGAGAAGTGGTCCTCGACGCCGGGAGGGGCAAACCAGAGTGGCGTTTCCAGACCGTAGGAGGCGCCGAACACGGCACCGGCCGCCTTCAGCCTGTCGTAGATCGGCGTCGTCAACAGCGGCCGCCCGGCCGGCAGCTCCTCGTTCGGATAGCGGATCGAGAAGCGGCGCGAATAGTTCTCGCGGACCTTGGCGTTGGTGTAGGCGAGCGTGGCGAAGTCGCCATAGCGTGCCACATCCATGGCAAACACGTCGAAGCCCGGATCGCCGTCGATCATCCAGTTGGCAAGCGCCAGGCCGACGCCGCCGCCCTGGCTGAAGCCGGCCATGACGGCGCAGGCAGACCAGAAATTGCGCAAGCCCCTGACCGGCCCGACCAGCGGATTACCATCCGGCGAAAAGGTGAAGGGGCCGTTGATGACCTTCTTGATGCCGGCCTTGTTGAAAGCCGGGAAATGCCGGAAACCGACTTCGAGCTCCGGCGAGATGCGGTCGATGTCTTCGGCCAGCAGCTCATGACCGAAATCCCAGGGTGTGGTCACCGGCGACCATGGGCGGCAGGCCTTCTCGTAGGTGCCCATCAGCATGCCGTTACGCTCCTGGCGCAGGTAGATCTCACCGTCGAAATCGACGCAGTGCATCAGCTCCTTGCCGCGCGTCTGATTGAATTCGATCACCTCGGGCATGTCCTCCGTGATCAGATACATGTGCTCCATCGCCAGCACCGGCAGCTCCAGCCCGACCATGCGGCCCACTTCGCGCGCCCAGAGGCCCGCGGCGTTGACCACATGCTCGGCGATGATCTCACCCTGATTGGTGATGACCCGCCAGGAGCCGTCGTCGCGCTGCACCAGATCCTCGACCTTGGTGTGCAGATAGATCTCGGCGCCATTCTTCTTGGCCGACTTGGCATAGGCATGCGTCGTGCCATAGGGATCGAGATGGCCCTCGACGGGATCGAACACCGCGCCGACGAACTGATCGGGGTCGAGCAGCGGCATCAGGTCATGCGCTTCCTTCGGCGTCAGCAGCTCGGCCTCGAGCCCCATGTACCGGCCCTTCGCGAGGATCGACTTCATCCAGTCGAAGCGCTCCTTCGTAGCGGCCAGCATCATGCCCGAGGTCATGTGCAGGCCGATATCCTGGCCGGAGTACTCCTCGATCTCCTTGTAGAGTTCGACGGTGTATTTCTGCAGCTTGGCGACGTTGGGGTCGCCGTTGATCGTGTGCATGCCGCCGGCCGCATGCCAGGTCGAGCCGGAGGTCAGCTCCGAGCGCTCCAGGAGCACCACGTCGGTCCAGCCGAACTTCGTCAGGTGATAGAGGATCGAACAACCAACAACGCCGCCACCGATGACGACAACTCTGGCATGGCTTTTCATGCGCACACTCCACTTTCCCGCGCCTCGGGGCGAGGCGCGGCTCAGTTTCCAGGGAAAAAGGATCAGGCACGACTGCCGTCCGCCGAGGTCCGTTCTGTACTGGAACGGCAAGTGGCGAACAGGCAAAAGCCTAGTCAGAAAGACGGCTGCGATAAAGACGTGGCTGCGAAGGACGCTTGTCCGTTTCCGCCATCCGCTGGCGGATCGGCGACCCAAATGCGGCATTCGATGCCGCATTTGTTTTTAGTCGGAAAAGGCAGCCGAGAGATCGAACGGACGACCCATCGTCATCAGGTCCTCGAACAGCGATTCGGCAAAGCTGCGCGAAACGATCAGCTCGAAGACATCCTCACCGATGCGCGAAAGGTTGACGGCGATATGGCCGCAAAGCACGTTGGTGCTTCCGCCGAGCGCAAAGGCTGAGGGGTGAAGATCAACGCCGATGCCCTTGGCAAGGATCTGTCGCGCCGACGGCCCGGAAAGGCGCATGAGAACGCGGCCGTCGCTTTGGTCGACCACATGCGCCTGCGTGCCGCACAGCATGTCGAGACGGCGCATGAGGCCAAGGGGCGTGTCGACGCCGGACACCACCAGCCACTCGCCGGGACCGCAATAGCGCAACGACAGATCGGGCGTCGACGAAAGCGCCCGCTCCACCGCTGCCTCAAGCCCGACACTGGCAAGCACCGTGGCAATCGCCTGCCAATGGCCAACTTCGAGGTGATCCGCATTTGCGGGCTTGGGTGTGCCGCGCAGCTTCTGGTCGAGCGCATGGCGGTTGTTGTAGTCGCGAACCATCACCGCCTCCTCAGGCTTTCAGCTTCTTGTTTTCAGGATCGACGAACGCCGGGTCGCAGACCTCCGCGATCATCTCGTGATCGCGCAGCTTGTCCCAGACGACGATCTTCTCGCCATAGCGCTCGCGCCCGGACTTGAGGAAGGCGAGCGCGATGTGATGTCCCAGCACCGGCGAGTAACCGGCGGAGCTGACCCAGCCCTGATCGTTGAGCGTCGACGGCTTCATGCCCTCTTTCAGAAGATGAGCCCCGGCACGCATATCCTTGTCCCTATCGACCGGCTTCAGTCCGACAAGCTGCATTCGGTCCGCTGCCGTCAGGCCGTAGCGTGCCGACAGGTGCTTGCCGATGAAATCGGGTTTCTGCGCCGAAACCATGCGCCCGAGCCCGGCATCGTCGGGCGTCACCCGGCCGTCGAACTCCGCGTGGGTCAGATGTCCTTTTTCGAGCCGCAGAACGTTCAGCGCCTCGACGCCGTAGGCGCAGATACCATGCGCACGTCCCGCTTCCATGATCTGCTCGGCCACCGCCTCGCCGTAGCCGGCGGGAACGGCCAGCTCGAAGGCGAGTTCGCCGGAAAACGAGATGCGGAACAACCGGGCATTGATGCCGCCGCGAAGCACCATCGAACGCGCCGCCAGGAACGGGAAAACCGCTTCCGAGATATCCTCGTCGATCAACTGCTGCAGTACGTCGCGCGCTTTCGGCCCGGCAATCGCCATCTGCGCCCATTGATCGCTCACCGAGCAGAAGCGGACCTTGAGATCGGGCCACAGCACCTGCGCGCAATAGTCCATATGGGACATGACGGCGCCGGCCATGGCGGTGGTCGTCGTCACGAAGAATTGGTCTTCCGCCAACCGGCTCACGGTGCCGTCGTCGAAGACGAAGCCGTCCTCGCGCAGCATCAGCCCGTAGCGGGCCTTGCCGACCGGCAACTTGAGCATGGGATTGCAATATAGCCGGTTGAGAAATTCCGCCGCGTCAGCTCCGAAAACCTCGATCTTGCCGAGTGTGGCGACATCGCAGAGCCCGACATTGGCGCGAACGTTGAGCACTTCGCGGTCGACGCTTTCCCGCCAGGTCTTTTCGCCGGCGCGCGGGAACCAGGCCGAGCGGAACCACAGGCCGGAATCGACGAAGGTCGCACCGTTCTTCCTCGCCCATTCATGCAAGGGCGACTTGCGGGTCGGCGTCGCGTGGCCGTCGCGGGAAGTGCCCGCCAGAGCGCCGAAAGACACCGGCGTATAGAAAGGCCGGAACGTGGTGGTGCCGACCTCGGCCGGGCTCACGCCGCGCATGCCGGCGAGAATACCGACCGCATTGACATTGGAAAGCTTGCCCTGGTCGGTTGCCATGCCGCTGGTGGTGTAGCGCTTGGCATGCTCCACATGGCCAAAACCTTCGCGCAACGCGAGGCCGAGATCCCTGGCATGCACGTCGTTCTGGAAATCGACAAAGGCTTTCGACTTGGCGCCTGGCACATACCAGAGCGCTGCAAACGAAGGCTCTGCCTCGTTCTCGATGACCGGCAGCGACGCTTCGGCGGCGTTGAAGCCCAGCTCGACGGCAATCGTCGTCGCCTTTTCGGCACCGTCGCGCAGGCAGCCGGAAAGCGTGTAGACACCATTGGCGGATCCGACGACACGAAGGCCGCCACCGACATCCGGTGCTGAAAATGCCTTCAAATCCTCCGACCACACCGGCCGAGCACCGCGCTGGCAAGCGAGATGAATGACCGGGCTCCAGCCACCGGACATGCCGAGCGCATCGCAGGCAATCAGTTCCTCGAAACCGGAGCGCTCGATGACGATGCCGGAAAGCCGCTTGCGGCCCTTGGTGTCGACGATCGCGCCGGAGCGGATCACCCGCACGCCATCGGGCGCTGCCTCAGTCGCCTCAGGCCGGCTGTCGACGATCGTCGAGACCGTCACGCCCCTGGCCACAAGGCCGCGCGCGGTGCGATAACCACTGCTGCCGCTGGTGAAAATCGCCACCGACTTGCCTGCTGATACGCCATAGCGCTGGGCATAGGTCCCAATCGCGCTGGCCATCATGACGCCGGGACAGTCATTGCCGCCGAACACCAGCGGCCGCTCTTCGGCACCGGTGGCGAGCAGCGCGCGCTTGGCGGCAATGCGCCAGACGCGTTCGGTGGGCAGCGTGGCCGAGGGTTCGGCCACATGTTTCTGCACCCGCTCGACCGCGCCGAAGACATTGTCGTCATACCAGCCGAAGACCGTGGTGCGCGGCAGAAGCGTGACGTTGTCGAGCGACAGCAATTCGGCAACGACCCGTTCGGCAAAGGCCGGTGCAGGCGAACCATCTATCGTTTCCGTTTCGCCGAGCAGCGATCCGCCAAGTCGAAAATCTTCATCCGCAAGGATGACCCGAAGACCGGCGCGGCCGGCCGTCAGGGCAGCCATCAGACCCGCCGGGCCGCCGCCGACAATGAGCAGGTCGCAAAAGGCCCAGGACTTTTCGTAGCTCTCCGGATCGCGCTCGAGCACCGCCCGGCCGAGACCGGCCGCCCGCCGGATCACAGGCTCATAAAGCATTTCCCAGAGCTGGCGCGGCCACATGAAGGTCTTGTAGTAGAAGCCGGCACCGAGAAACGGCGAAAGCAGGCCATTGACCGCACCGACATCGAAGCCGAGCGAGGGCCAGCGGTTCTGGCTCTTCGCCGTCAGGCCGGCATAAAGCTCGGCCACGGTCGCCTTGGTGTTCGGATCGCTGCGGGCGCCCGAGCCAAGGGTCATGAGCGCATTCGGCTCCGATGGCCCGGCGCTGACAATGCCGCGCGGACGGTGGTACTTGAAGCTGCGGCCGACCAGCAACTGGTCGTTGGCAAGAAGCGCTGAGGCAAGCGTGTCGCCGGCAAAACCGCGCAGTGGCCGACCGTCGAAGGTGAAGCTCAAAACCTTGCTGCGATCGAGAAGACCGCCGGAGGACAGGCGATAGGCGGTCATCGCCGTACCTCCCGCGCCGCGGCAGCACCATCGACAACCGAATAGACCTCGTGGGTGACGGTATCGCGCTCGACAACGAGGAAACGGCGACAGCCGGCAACGTGATGCCAATGCTCAAGCGTCCGGCCCCGCGGATTGACGCGCACATAGACATAGTCATGCCAGGCCGCGTCCGATGCCGACGATGCCGGCCGAATGAGCGACGCATCGCCGCGAACTGCGAACTCTTCCTTCGGGCGGACCCCGCAATGGGGACAGGTGATCAGGCTTGCCATTGTCTTCCGTATCCTGGAGCCTCAACCTGGCTCGCTCATGTTCCTGGTCAGCCGGATGGTCGTCATCCGGCAGGCGCCGCTCTAGAGCATCTTATCCGCTTTCAGTGATTCCACTTGAAAGCGGGATGCTCTAGTGAAGATTGGGTTGCGGTCCGGCACCGGCCTCGTCGACCGCATAGCCGCGCGCAAAACGATCGAGCCGCAAGGCCCGCGCCACCGGATGCGTATCGTTTCTGGCGATCAGATGCGCGAAGCAGTAGCCGGACGCCGGCGTCGCCTTGAAGCCGCCGTAGCACCAGCCGCAATTGAGGTAGAGGTTGTCGATCGAGGTGCGGTCGATGATCGGCGAACCGTCCATGCTCATGTCCATGACGCCGCCCCAGGCGCGCAGCACCCGCACGCGCGACAGGCCGGGGATCATCGACACCCCCTCCTCCATCACGTGTTCGGCCGTCGCCAGATTGCCGCGCTGGGCATAGGAGGAGTAGCCGTCGATCTCCGCGCCGAAGACCAGCCCGCCCTTGTCCGACTGCGAAATGTAGAAATGGCCGCCGCCATAGACGATGACGTGATCGATGCAGGGCTTCAGCCCCTCGGTTACGAAGGCCTGCAGCACATGGCTTTCAAGCGGAAGCTTCAGATCCGCCATCTCGCCAACCTGCGAAGAATTGCCGGCAGCCGCCAGCGCCAGCTTGCCGCAGCCGATGAAGCCTTTCGACGTCTCGACGCCGGTAACGACGCCGTTCTCGCGGCGGATGCCGGTCACTTCGCAATGTTCGATGATGTCGACGCCGTGCTGGTCGGCGCCGCGGGCATACCCCCAGGCGACGGCATCGTGGCGGGCGGTGCCCGCGCGCCGCTGCAGAAGGCCGCCGAGGATTGGATAGCGCGCATGGTCGTAATTGAGGAAGGGGATCATCTTCTTCAACTGTTCGCGCTCGATCAGCTCCGCCGACACCCCTTCCATCCACATGGCGTTGCCGCGCCTGATATAGGCGTCGCGTTGCCCGTCGCTGTGATAGAGCATGATCACGCCGCGCTGCGACAGCATGACGTTGTAGTTCAGGTCCTGCTCCAGCCCTTCCCAGAGCTTCATCGAAAACTCGTAAAAGGGCTCGTTGCCGGGCAGCATGTAGTTGGAGCGCACGATCGTGGTGTTGCGGCCGACATTGCCCGATCCGAGATAACCCTTCTCGAGCACCGCGACGTTCTTCACGCCGAATTCCTTCGCGAGATAGTAGGCGGTCGCAAGACCGTGGCCACCACCGCCGACGATGATCACGTCATAATGGGATTTCGGCTGCGGCTGTCGCCATTGCTGCTTCCAGTTCAGGTTTCCGGAGAGGGCGTTCCTGACGATCGAGAATGCGGAATAACGCATGAAGGCATCCAGTTCAGTTGCGTCGGCACATTTGCACAGCCGGCGCGAGGAGCAAAGATGCAAGCTTCTCGCAGGTGCAAAAATCAAGTCGGCCTTTTGCCGCAACCGCCGAAATCCTTTCGCACACGCGCCTTCGACAGGACATTTCGCGCGAACCGTCGAAAACTATGGGCAACTTCCGTCGCCGAGTGTGCTATGGCGCGAGAAAGGCCTGAAAGACGACAAGCAATGCTCGACATTCTCAAGAAATCCGCGATCGCCGCCGGGCGCGCCATTCTCGACATCTACCACTCCGGGCCGGAAGTGGTTTACAAGCCGGACTGTTCGCCGGTGACGGATGCCGACGAATGTGCGGAGCGCATCATCCTGGCCGATCTCGCGGCCGCCTTTCCTGATATCCCCGTCGTCGCCGAAGAATCGGTGGCTGCCGGCTCCATACCCAATATCTCGGGCAAAACGTTCTTCCTGGTCGATCCGCTCGACGGCACCAAGGAATTCATCGGCCGCCACAACGACTTCACCGTCAACATCGCGCTCATCGAAAGCGGCGCGCCGGTAGCCGGCGTCGTCTATGCGCCAGCGCTCGGCATCCTCTATGCCGCCAGTGGTGGCAGGGCACTGAAATCGGTCGTCTCCGAAACATTTATGGTCGAGCCGGAAACCGTGATCGGCTGTCGCAGCCGCGGCGATCGGCTGGTGGCGCTGGCGAGCCGCTCGCACAACAGCGCCGAGACCGTCGCCTATCTCGCCGAGCATGGCATCACCGACTACGAGGCCGTCGGCTCGTCGCTCAAGTTCTGCCTGCTGGCCGAGGGACTTGCCGATGTCTACCCGCGCTTCAGCCGTACGATGGAATGGGACACGGCGGCCGGCGACGCCATCCTGCGGGCGGCAGGCGGCGAGACCCTGACGATGGAAGGCATGCCACTCACCTATGGCAAGCGAAACCAGGCAACCGACAGCGATTTTGCCAATCCCTGGTTCGTCTCGCGCGGGAAGGTCTGAGACCACCGTCAGCTTGAACCGTCAGCGCCCGTCTTAGACCGGCACCGCCTCGCCATCGCTTCGTGCAATCTCTCCATCGGCACCGCCATCCTCAGCCGGCGGCTTGATGCGGAACCAGGCGAGATAAAGCGCCGGCAGGAACAGGAGCGTCAGCACCGTCCCAACGATGATGCCGCCCATCATCGCATAGGCCATCGGCCCCCAGAAGATTTCCCGCGCGATCGGGATCAGGCCGAGGCTCGCGGCCGCGGCCGTCAGCATGATCGGCCGCATGCGGTGTTCGGTCGCCTCGCGCACTGCATCCCAGGCGGCCACCCCTTCCTTGCGCAGATCCTCGATCTGCACGACGAGGATCACCGAGTTGCGGATGAGAATGCCGATCAGCGCCAGCACGCCCAGGATCGCGACGAAGCCGAGCGGCGCACCGCTTGGAAGCAGCGCCGCGACGACACCGATCAGCGCCAGTGGCGCCACGGCAAAGACCAGGAACAGCCGCGAGAAACTCTGCAACTGGATCATCAGGATCGTCGCCATCACAAACAGCATCAGCGGCACGACAGCGGCAATCGGCGCCTGGCTCTTGGCGCTTTCCTCGATGGTCCCGCCGATCTCGATCTTGTAACCGTCCGGAAGTCCGGCACCAAAGGCCGCCACGTCCTTTTCCAACTGTGCGGAAACCGTCGAGGGTTGTGCCGTGCCGTTGATCGCCGCCTTGACCGTGATCGTCGGCAGACGCGAGCGGCGCCAGACGACCGGCTGCTCCATCTCGTAGCGGAAATTGGCAACAGCTGCCAAGGGCACGGAATTGCCGCTGGCGCCGGGAAGCTGGAGATCACGCAGCGTTTCGATCGATTGCCGCTCGGAGTCGCGCGCCCGGCCGATCACGTCGATCAGGTAGATGTCGTCGCGCACCTGTGTGACAGTCGTTCCCCCGACGATGCCGTTGAGGGCATTCGCGATATCCTGTGAGGTCACGCCGAGTTGGCGCGCCTTGTCCTGCAGCACGTCGACCTTGATCATGCGCGCCGGCTCGTTCCAATCGTAGACGATCTCGCCCAATTGCGGGTTGCGGCCGAGCACGGCGCTGAGATCGAGCGCATGCTTGCGCACCTGTTCGATATCCGGCCCGCTGACGCGGTACTGGATCGGTCGCCCGACCGGCGGTCCGATGTCGAGCAGCTTCACATAGGCATCCGTTCCCGGGAAAGTCTGCTTGAGATAGGCCTGCAGGTCGGCGCGCACCTTGTCGCGGACGTCGAGCCCCTTGGTGACGATGATCATCTGGCCGAAGGAGGGATGCGGCGGCTGGACGTCGAAGGACAGCACGAAACGCACCGCCCCCTCGCCGACATAGCTCGACCAGCGCAACACATCCGGGTTGCCGGCAAGCTTCTCTTTCTCGAACTTCGCCATCTGTGCATTGGTTTCCTCGATCGAGGAATTCTGCGGCAGCGACCAATCGACGATGATCTCGGGTCTGTCCGAGGACGGAAAGAACTGCTGCTGCACGAAACCCATTCCGAAGACCGAAAGACAGAAGATCGCGACCGTGGCGATGATCGTCGTCCAGCGCCAGTGCATGCAGAGATCGAGCAGCCTTGAAAACAGTCGCCCGACCCGACCTTTTTCTCCGGCATGCTGCTTCATCGTCTTCGGCAGGATGGTGATGCCGAGCAGCGGCGCGAAGATCACCGCAACGATCCACGAGACGAGCAGCGAAATGGCGATGACGACGAACAGTGTGAAGGTAAACTCGCCGGCTGCGCTGTTGTTGAGGCCGATCGGGATGAATCCGGCAACGGTAACGAGTGTGCCCGTCAGCATCGGAAAGGCCGTCGAGGTATAGACATAGGTCGCCGCCTTGCGCAGCGAATCGCCGACCTCCAGCCGCGCTACCATCATCTCCACCGCAATCATCGCATCGTCGACGAGCAGGCCAAGCGCGATGATCAGCGCGCCGAGCGAAACGCGCTGCAGCGAGATGCCCCAATAGGACATGAAGACGAATGTGATCGCCAGCGTCAGCGGAATGGAGAGCGCCACGACCAGGCCGGCGCGCATGCCCAGACTGACGAAGCTGACGGCAAGAACGATGATCACCGCCTCGAACAGCGCCCGCGTGAAGCCGGAGACCGCCTCCTCGACCACGAGCGGCTGGTCGGACACCAGGTGAACGTCGACGCCGACAGGCAACCTCTGCTCCAGGCGCTCGATCTTCCGCTCCACCGCCTTGCCGAAATCGAGCAGATTGGAACCCTGCTTCATGCCGATCGCCAGCCCGATCGCCGGCCTGCCCTCGAAACGAAACAGGGCGGACGGCGGATCGACATAGCCGCGGCTGATCGTTGCTATGTCGCTGAGACGGAAGAAGCGATCATTGACCTGCAGGTTGACCGAACGGATGCTGTCTTCCGATGAAAACTGGCCGCCGACGCGAATGCTGACGCGCTCGCCTTCGGTCTGGATGACGCCAGAGGGTGAGACCGCATTCTGGGCCTGCAGCGTCTCGATCACCTGCTGCTGGTTGATGCCGAGTGCTGCGAGCTGGCGCGGCGAAAACTCGAGATAGATCACCTCGTCCTGCGCGCCGATCAGATCGATCTTGCCAACGTTCGGGACCGTCAGGATATCGCGGCGCGCATTCTCGACATAGTCGCGCAGCTGCCGCGGGGTCAGTCCGTCGCCGGTAAAGGCATAGATGTTGCCGAAAACGTCGCCGAAGCGGTCGTTGAAGGCAGGTCCGATGACACCCGACGGAAAATCCCCGCGAATGTCGTTGATCATGTTGCGAACCGTGACCCAGGTCGCCGCCACATTGCGCGCTTTCGTCTCCGGTTTCAGATTGACGAAGACCAGCGTCTGGCCCGGCGTCGTCATGCTCTTGGTGTAGTCGAGCGATTCCAGTTCCTCGAGCTTGCGCTCGATGCGCTCCGTGACCTGAAGCGTGGTTTCCTCAACCGAGGCGCCCGGCCAGGCGGCCGAGATCGTCATCGTCTTGATGGTAAAGGACGGGTCTTCCTCGCGCCCGAGCTCGACATAAGACGTGACGCCGAGCACGACGAAGACGATCATGAAGTACCAGACCATGGAGCTGTGATCGAGCGCCCAGTCCGAAAGATTGAACTTCTTCATGAACGCGCTCCGTCGGAAATCTTTACCTTCTGGCCTTCCTCAAGGCTGTGCGCGCCGGCGGTGGCGATGCGCTCTCCCGGCTTGAGCCCGGCGGTCACCGGTCTCAGTCCCCCGACATCCGCACCAACTTCGACCTCGCGTGCCGTGACATCGCCACCCCGTTCATTGACGATCCAGACAAAACGCTTGCCCTCCCGCTCGAACACGGCGGTCGAAGGAATAAGCATGAGTTCATGCTCGGCGCCCTGTCGCGTCGCCGTAATGGTCGTTCCCAACCTGAACCCGACTGGCGGATTGTCGAGCGCAATCTTCACGCGCCGGGTTCGGGTGACAGGGTCGGCGGCCGGCGCGATCTCGCGCACCGTGCCGTTGACCTTGAGATCCGGATTGATCTGCAGCGCGACCGAAAAGGGCGTGCCGATCGGAAACAGCGCGATACCGTCGGGCACGTCGACGACCGCGTCGCGCTCGCCGGGCCTAGCTACGGTCACGACCATCTCGCCGGCCGACACCACCTGGCCGACCTCGGCCCCGGTCGCCGTGACAATGCCGTCAAAGTTGGATTTCAGCTTGGTGTATGAGAGCTGTTCTTCGGACTTCGCCAGCCCAGCCGTCGCCCGTATAAGCGATGCCTGCGCCGCTTCGCGGCTTTGCTGGGCGCTGTCGACCGTGGCCTGGCTTTCCGTATCGGTTTTCAGCAGTGCGGTCAGGCGCTCTTCGGCAGCGGTTGCGTTGGAAAGCGTCGCTTCTGCGCTTGCCAGATCGGCTTTTGCCGACCGCAGCGCCAGTTCGAAGGCGGTGGGGTCGAGGGCGGCAAGCTCGGCGCCTGCCACCACCGCATCGCCGACGGTCACATCGCGGGCGACAAGCCGGCCGATCACCCGAAAGCCAAGCTCCGTCTGCACCTTGGGCTGCACTTTTCCCGCAAAGCTCGCAGCTGCGTCAATGCGCTCGCTGACAATCATCGACAGGACAGGACGAACGACCTCGGTCGCCTGCTCCTCTTCCTTCTGGCACCCTGCGAGCAGCAACAATACGGCAATAGGCAGGACCAGGTGCGGGAATCTCGACCAGCTCATTTCGCCTGCTCCTCTGCCACCGCATGCACCACCAGGCCCGGGCGCAGGAATTTGCCGCCCTCCGCCACGACCTTCTCGCCGACCGAAAGCCCGGACGCGACCAGCACCCTGCCGCTTTCATAGGACTTCACCTCGATCGGCTTGAGACTGACCGTGCTGTCCCTGGGATCGACGATCCACACCGCCGGCTTGCCCTCGACGGCAGTGAGCGCCGTCCACGGCAGCGCGATCACCTTGGCGGGCTCGAAACGGGCGACACCCGTCACCGACGAGCCGAGCGTCATACGCTCCGGCGTCTCCTGCATCGCCAGCTTCACCCGCACCGTGCCTGCCTTGTCGTCTATCGTCGGGGAAATCTCGCTCACCCGCGCGATCGACGTGACCGAGGGGTCGCTGACCAGCGCCAGCGTCACGTCCTCGCTCGCGGGCCGCATGAACAACAGGCCCTCGTGAACATTGAAGATGGCGTCCCGCGGACCGTCCTTGGCAACGGAGAACATGGTTTGCGCCGCCTGTACCACTTGTCCCACCTCGGCATGTCGCACCGTGACGATGCCGGCAGCACTCGACCGCAGCTCCGTATAGGACAGGGCGGTTCGCGCACTCTCCAGTTCCGCGTTGGCAGCATCGAGCGCACTTGTAGCGGTGCGCGCGGCCGTTTCGGCCTGGTCGAGATCACGGCGCGTCGTAAAGCCTTGCGCCATCAGCGTGTTTTGCCGTGCCAAAGTCGCTGAGGCCTGCCGCACCTGCGCTTCTGCGGCCTTTACCGCCGCTTCGGAAGCTTGAACATCGGCTTCCTGTTCGCGCGGGTCGATCTTCGCCAGAAGCTCGCCTTCATCGACATGAGCGCCGACGTCGGCGAACCATTGCGTCACCTGGCCACTGACGCGAAAGGCAAGGTTCGCCTGCACATGCGCCACGACCTCACCTGTCAGGGTGACGGTCTGCTGGTAATCGGTGAGCGCAGCTTCGACGATCCGAACAGTTGTTTCCGGCCTTGCGGCCTCCGCCTCCTGCTTCTCGCACGAGGCCAGCAGAAGCGTGGAGGCGAGCACGATCGCCCAACCACAGTGCCGCACGCTGCATGTGAACTGCGCCATACGCTCCACCCGGCTCCAGCAATGGTCGGGGCACTTTCAAATGCCCGCCAACAGACAAGATGCGCCTCGCCTCCGTGGCGAGGATGCCAACAAAGTCGCATACTTGGCCGGTGTCTGGAAGTCCTCAGTCTGCAAACAGCGCTGCGACCGATGGTGGCAGCGCTGCTCGACACACGCAGGAAAGAAGCTCAGGGTGAGGCGGTTAAACGCCCTCGCGCCTGGTAGCCGTGGCGATCAGATGACCGATCGAGATCTCGTTGAACGGTTTGTCGATCCTGGGGACGCCGCGCAGATGCACAGGAAAGATGTCCGCATTGCCGTAGCCGCTGGTGAACCCGAAACACAGGCCGCGGGCAATGATCGCGTCGGCAACCGCAAAGCTCGTCTCATTCTCGAGATTGACATCGAGCATGATGAAATCGAACGTCTGTGCCGAAATGAGCTGCATCGCCTGCTCGGCGTTGGTCGCGATCTGCACGTTGGAGATGCCGATGGATGTCAGGATTTCCTCCGCATCCATGGCGATGATGAAATTGTCTTCCAGAACGAGCACAGTTCTGATCGACGGTGGAATCTCGATCGTTGGCATTCGGTCCACCTTTCACGCAGGCCTGTTTGCGAAGGCGTTTACGACCTGCGCAATGAAGCAATGAGCTATAGGCCCGATAAGACTTTGGGGCATTTAAAAAAGACATGTTGCCCTTCATCCCTGCCGCAGCCTGATCACATCTTCTCTTCGAGTGCGCGCGAAGGAACAACGCGCGCGGCCGGGCGTTCAATGGAAAGCGGCGCAGGGGCGGATGGCAGCCGCGTGCCCGCACCACGTCACGAATATGATTTCCCGAAGCAGATTGGAGAAAGATCATGGCACAGGCAGCCTCCGTGCTGAAACCGAAGGTCAAGGACGAGGAATTCGACATCGGGCTGAAGAAGGCCTATCGTCAGCAGATGGCGGCCGCCCTCTCCGACATTCTCGCCGACACCTACAAGCTCGTCATCAAGAGCCACATCTATCACTGGAACGTCGTCGGCCCGCTGTTCAAGCCGCTGCATGAGCTGACCGAAGAACACTACAATACCCTTTTCAAGGCGACCGACATCATCGCCGAACGCATCCGCGCGCTTGGCCATCTCGCTCCGGCAAAACTCGGCGAGGCCAACCAGTTCGCTCCGACGAGCGCGTCGGTCAACCACACGACGGCGGCCGATATGGTCGCAGACCTCATTGCCGACCACGAGGCAGCGGTCCGGCGCATGCGCGAAGCCGGGGTGAAAGCCGATGAGAACGACGACCTTGTGACGACGGACATGCTGACCGATCGCCTCACGTTCCACGAAAAGGCACTGTGGATGCTGCGAGCGATCGTCGCGGCCTGACGACACCGCCATGACTTGCCCTGGGCCCCGCCATGCGGCGGGGTCCGGACCGCTCCCGAACTCAACCTCCGTTCGACGCAGATGGCCAACACCGCGCCGGTCGCCGTATGCTCGGCACCATTCCGGCTAACTGTGCCTTACTCTCCACCGCCGAATGTCAGATCAGCGGCCGCTTGGTCTCGCTGAAACCTTCCCAGCCGGCGATAGCCAGCAGGCCGTCGATGTCGCGGACATTGCAGCCCTTGTCGGCCCAACGGATCATGCCGCGCTCGGCCAGCTTCTTCAGCGTCTTGTTGGTGTGGACGATCGAAAGGCCAAGCGTATCGGCCACGTGCTGCTGGGTGATGGGGATGGCCACGCGGCTGCCGTTGAAGAGGTCGAGCGCCTTGGCGCGCTGGTAAAGGAAGGCGATAAGATAGGCGGCGCGCTCCAGTGCGGACCGCCGCCCGATGCTCAGGAGGTTCTCGTCGAGGATGCGCTCTTCACGCGCTGCAATCCATGTCAGATCGTAGGCGAGGTCGGGATAGCTGCTGTAGAGCCGATTGAGCTTGCCGCGTTCGAAGACGCAAAGCGTGACAGGGGAGAGCGCCTCGATCGAGTGCTGCATTTCCCCCATGAGGCTACCCTGTAGCCCGACGAGATCGCCGGGCATGATGTAGTTGAGGATCTGCCGCCGCCCATCGTCGAGCATCTTGTAGCGAAAGCCCCAGCCGGTCAGCACGGTAAACAGATGCGCGCTGTGCGAGCCTTCCACCAGGATCGTCGCCCCGCTGTCGACTGCGAGCTCTCCGGTCTTGAATTCCGAAATGAACGCCAGCTCGTCCGCGGTAAATGCCCGGAAGTGATCGAGCTTGCGCAAGGGACAGCTTTCACACGGGGTACGTTTGTCGTTGCGCGTTGCCGTTCCGGCCATCAATCCATCCGATACATGTTGCGGCAGTCCACCTCGGCTACCATGGTCCTGATCGGAACTAGCGTGCCGGGCCGGGGCGGCAAGGTTTGCCCTGCCAAAAACGGATAGATTTCAGGTGCTTCCTCGTTTCGAACAAATGACCGCCACGATGGACAGCCGTCAGGTCGTGCCCTATCTCTTGCATCAGATCCTGCCCGCTGGAGCCGCCGCCATGTCTCATCCCGCCTTTGCCGCCGATCACCTTGCCGTCGTCACCGGTGCCGCCTCCGGCATCGGCCTTGCCAGCGCTCGGCGCTTTGCGCGGTTCGGGATGCGCGTTGTGCTCGCCGATCTCGAGGGTGAGCGCCTGACGCAAGCCGCAGCGGAGGTCGCGGAGCTTTCGCCGCATGGCACGACATACGTTGTCGCCATTCCCACCGATGTCTCCCGTCTTGAGAATATCGAAGCTCTGCAGCACGCCGCGCGCGAGCGCTTCGGTTCCGTCCACGTGCTGATGAACAATGCCGGCATTCAGCCGGGCAGCGCCATGTTCGGCCCGCAGGCAAACTGGGAGGCAGTGCTCGCCGTCAATCTCTGGGGCGTCATCAATGGTTCGCGTGTGTTCGCGCCGCACATGACCGCTCACGGGCAACCGGCCGTGATCATCAACACCGGCTCGAAGCAGGGCATCACCACGCCTCCAGGCGACCCCGCCTACAATGTTTCGAAGGCCGGCGTGAAGGCGTTCACCGAGGCGCTCGAACATGAGTTGCGCAACATCGCCGGAGGCAAGCTTCACGCCCATCTGCTCATTCCCGGTTTCGTCTATACGTCGCTCACCGCCAACGGCCGCACGGAAAAGCCCGAGGGCGCCTGGACGCCGGATCAGACCGTCGACTTCATGATGGAAAGCCTTGAGCGGGGCGACTTCTACATTCTCTGCCCCGACAACGACGTCAGCAGGTCAACCGACGAAAAGCGCATCCTGTGGGCAGCCGGCGACATCGTCGAGAACCGGCCGCCGCTGTCGCGCTGGCATCCGGATTATGCCGACGCTTTCAAAGCCTTTCTCTCCGAGGACCGATACTGATTTTCCGTCTGGGTTGAACACAGCGTTCTCCGGCGGAGTTCTGGCGCGGACGACCCGCATGTGGTTTGTGAGCGCATCATACAGGGAGACGAACGATGACGAGCGGCATCCACCACATCACGCTGATTGCCCGCAAGGTGCAGGCCAATGTCGACTTTTACGTCGGTTTCCTCGGCCTGCGCCTCGTCAAGCGCACCGGCGGTTACGAGGATGCCACCCAGCTTCATCTCTTCTATGGCGACGCCGAAGGGTCTCCCGGTTCGCTCGTGACGTTTCTGATGTGGGAAGACGGTGCGCCCGGCCGTGTCGGCCACGGCCAGCCAAGCGAGATCGCCTTTGCCATCGCGCCGGAAAGCATCGGCTTCTGGCTGACGCGGGCGCTCCAGCACAACATCAAGATCTCCGGCCCGGCCCAGGAATTCGGCGAGCCGGTGCTGAGGTTGAAAGACCCCGACGGGATCATCGTCAAGCTCGTTGGAACACAAGCGCTTTCCTCCGCGGCGCCCTGGAGCACGCGCGACATTCCCGAGGCGGACGCGATCCGGCGTCTGCGCGGCGCGACGATCTTGACCGAGCAGCCGGCCGAAACCGCCCGCTTCCTGGCCGAGCATTTCGTCTATGTCGAAACCGGCGCCACCGACACGATCCACCGCTTTACCTCGCAATCGGGCGACATCATCGACGTGCGCGACGCCACCGGCTTCTGGACCGCAGCCCCCGGCACTGGCACGATCGACCACATCGCCTTCCGCGCCCCCGACAAGGAAGCTGTGCTGAAGCTGCGCGACGACCTGAAGCGCGACGATGCCACCGTCAACGCCCACGATCGCAAATACTTCTATTCGCTTTATGTCCGCGAACCCGGCGGCTCGCTCTACGAGTTTGCAACCGACAAGCCCGGCTTCACCCTCGACGAACCGAAGGAAACGCTCGGCACGCAGCTGTTCATCCCGGCGCATTTCGCCGACCGGACTGCGGAAACGCTGGTCAGCCTGCCGCAGTTCGCGCTGCCGGGCGAGCCGCGCCTGACGGAACGCGACCTGCCTTTCGTTCACCGCTTCTACCATCCCGAGACGCCCGACGACCGCACCTTCGTGCTCCTGCACGGCAGCGGTGGCAACGAGACGCAGCTCCTGCATCTCGGCCATCAGGTGGACAGCCGGGCGACCCTGCTCGGCGTTCGTGGCCGCTCCAACGAAGAAGGCTCGCCGCGCTGGTTCCGGCGCTATTCTTCGACGACCTTCGACCAGAAAGACGCGCGCGCCGAAGCCGATGCCTTTGCCGCTTTTCTCGAAGGTGCGCGCGACGGTTATGGCATCGATCTCGCGAAAACCGTGTTCATCGGATACTCCAACGGCGCCAACCTGCTGGTCGCGCTGATGACGCTGCATCCGGGTCTGATCCGGAACGTGGTGCTGATGCGCTCCATGCTCGTGCTCGACGACATGCCGACGCCGGACCTCACTGGCACCGACATTCTGCTCCTGACCGGCAAGTCCGACGGCTACGGCCAGTTTGCGCCGCGACTGAAAGCTGAGCTTGCGAAAACCGGCGCGAGCCTCACGGCCCTTGATCTCGACATGGGTCACGAGATCGGCGCCCCCGACATCGCCGCCATCCAGCAGTGGTTGGCAGAGAAGGGCCTCTGAGGGATCGCAGGCTCCCGGAGGATTCCAGTGCTATGGCCCACGGCCGACCCACGCTCAACATCATGCTCGGGCTTGACCCCAGATCCATACCTCCGGAGGCTGAACGTAAAGCAGGGCCGTGTGTGCAACCACTATGTATCCTCGGGTCGAGCCCGAGGATGACAAAATTCTGTCTTTCGCCATAGGCAGGACCTGAAGAATTCGTTTCAGAAGCGACGGCCTTAACGGCCGTTCTGCGCTCCGGCAAAGTCGGCGAAAGCCTTGACGAAGGCCCGCAGCCGGTCAGCCGCGTCGGCATCGCTCAGCGCCCCATCCTGATCGAACAAGGTCTCCGCGCGCGGCAGCATTAGCCGCTTGCCCGACCAGAGCTCGGCACCGAGCGTGCGCATCACGGGAAGCCAGGCGTTCTGGCTGAGGATCGTGCCGAAATTGCCCGGCGACGTGCCGGCGAGCGCAAAATGCCGGCCGCGAAACACTTTGGCGATATCGGCAGACGGCCGGCTCAGCCAGTCGATCGCGTTCTTGAAGACGCCGGGCATCGAATTGTTGTATTCCGGCGTGAACAGGATCACGCCGTCAGCGGCCATGATCTTCTGCTTCAGCGCGGTGACCGCTTCGGGAATTCCGTTCTTCACCTCGATATCACCGTCATAAAGCGGAATGCCGTGGAGCGTCGCGGTGTCGAACTCCACCCCCTCGGGCACGTCGGCGGCAGCAGCCTTCATCAGGCCGGTATTGAACGACGCCTTCCTGAGGCTTCCTGAAATGCCTAGGATTTTCACCATGATCTGACCCCTTGTTGCACGTTGCCGCCATCATGGGTCGGCACGGCGGGAAAGCCAATGGGAACAGAGGGATATAAAACTCCAAAAGCCGGGGACGAGCCCCGGCTTTCTGCATTTCATCGTTACTCGAGCGGCTTCAGCCGTGCCTCGATCTGGGCTCGCTTCGGCTCCAGGAACGGCGGCAGCGACAGGTTTTCGCCGAGCGTCTCCATCGGCTCATCCACCGCAAAGCCCGGTCCGTCGGTGGCGATCTCGAACAGCACGCCATTCGGCTCGCGGAAATAGAGCGAGCGGAAATAGTAGCGCTCGACCTCGCCGCTCGATGGCAGCCGGAAGCCCTGCAGGCGTTCGGTCCACGCCGTCAGCGCGTCGGTGTCCGGCGCACGGAACGCGACGTGATGTACCGCGCCTGCGCCCTGCCGGGCAATCGGGAGGCCCGGCTGGACCGCGACATGAAGCTCAGCCGCCGGACCGCCCTCGCCCATCGAGAACACATGCACCTGGCCCTCGCCATCCGGCGACGGATAGCGTCTGGCTTCAGTCATGTTCATCACCTTGGTCAGCACCAGTTCGGTGTTGGTGATGTCGGGCACGCTGATGGTGATCGGTCCGAGACCCTTGATCTGGTGCTCCGCAGGAACCGGGCTCCTTTCCCACGGGTGCGAAGGCGAAAGCCCGCCATCGTCGATCAGCCGGAAACGCTGGCCTTCGCCGTCCTCGAAGTCGAGCGAGGTGCGGTCGTCGATGTCGACGACGTCACCGGCAGTGACTTTCATCTCGTCGAGGCGGCCCTTCCACCAGTGAACACTATCGCCGCTGCCGACCCGCAAGCCGGTGCGCGAAATGCTGTGCGTGCCGCGACCCTCGCGCCCAACTGGCCAGTCGAAGAAGGTCAGGTCCGTGCCGGGCGTGGCCTGGCCATCGGCGTAGAAGAGGTGATAGGCGGTGGTGTCATCCTGGTTGACGGTCTTCTTGACCAGCCGCAGCCCGAGAACCTTGGTGTAGAAACGCAGGTTCTCCGGCGCGTTCGCGGTGATCGCCGTCAGATGATGAATGCCCGTCAGTTGCAAACTCATGATTGCCTCCATGTGTGGCTTTTCCGTTGAGCACAATATGGGTGGGCACGGCACTATCAAAAAGAGACGATAAGGAACGGATTGTTCTTCTGGAGTGAACGATCTCAGGCGCGGTTCAGATCGCCAAGATAGGTATTTTCCAGCCGCGAGATGGCAAAACTCGCAGGATTGATATCGGCAAACATCAGTGTTTCGTGGCTGGCATCGCCCTTTGCAAGGACCTGTCCGTCCGGCGATGCGATCCGCGACAGGCCGGCGAAGGAGAACAGCGGGTCGGAGCCGCAATGGTTGATATAGGCGACAAAAACCTGGTTCTCGAAAGCGCGTGTCTGGATCATGTGGTCGGTGATGAAGGTGCCAGACCACCCCGCCGGCAGCGCCGTCGGCACCAGCACCGCCTCGGCGCCTGCCAATGCGAGCCGGCGCACATTCTCAGGAAACTCGACGTCGTAGCAGATCAACATGCCGCAGGTGACGCCGCGATGGACGAAGAGCTTCGTCGACGGTGTCTCGGGCGTAAACAGCGAGCGCTCGTAGTCGCCGTAGAGATGCGATTTCCGGTAGACGGTCGGCGGCGCATCGCCATCGACATAGATGGCGCTGTTGTAGACGACGTCGCCATCCCGCTCAGCGAAACCGGCAATCAGTGCGATACCGGTTTCCCCCGATATCCGCGCCAGGCGCTTGCCGATTGGCCCGTCGACCGGTTCGGCGAGGTCGCGGATCGTGTCCCCGGCGCCATAGCCGGTCAGCCCGAGTTCCGGCGTCATCAGCAGCGTCGCCTCCTTCGACGCCGCATCCTTCGCCGCCCGCGCAAGACGGTCGAGATTGGCGGCCACGTCGCCACAGGCAGATTGCATCTGGAGAGCCGCGAGCATCATCATTTTCCGTCCGATGACATGGCGCCGAGCAGTTTCGGCAGGTCCCCGAAGCGGGCAACGAGGCCGAAGATCACGGCGGCCGTGGTGACGAACAGCACTGTCACCGACGCCATGGTCGGCGTGTAGCCGTAGCGAAGCGCGTTGAAGATCTTGATCGGCAGCGTTTCCATGGTGAAGCCGACGGTCATGTAGGCGACGATGTACTCGTTGAGCGAGAGCACGAAGGCGAACGCATAGCCCGAGACGATATAGGGCAGGATCAGAGGCAGCACGACAGTGCGGAAGATCGTCCGCTCGTCGGCGCCCATGGTCGAAGCCGCCTCCACCAGCGACCGGTCGATCGAGGTGAAGCCGAGCGACAGGGTCACCAGCGGCAGCGTCACGAAGAAGATCGCATGGCTGACGACCGCGGTCCACGGCTGACCGTAAAAACCGACCGTCGCCCAGAATGTGAGCATGCCAAGCGCGGTAATGACGGGCGGCAGCGTGAACGGCGCAACACCGAGCACTTGGAAAATGTTGGCCCAGGGCGCGATGCGCCGCCAGAGAAACCAGGCGAGCGGCAGCGCGATGGCAACCGCAAGTGCCGCCGACAGCAATGCCAGCGTGACCGAGGCAAAAAGCGCGCTGCGCCATTCCGGATTGAAGAAGATCTCTCCGTACCAGGACAGCGAAAAGCCCTGGGGCGGAAAGGCGAGCGTCTGCTTTTGATTGACCGAGACGCCGGCAACGACGATCAGCGGCAGCGCCAGGAACAGTCCGATCAGGAAGAAATAAGCCTTGCGGAAGATCGAACTCATGCCGCTTCTCCCTTGCGTCCGGCAATCACGGTCAGCGCCACGAGCCCGAGTGTCACCAGCACCAGGAACACCGCCATCGCCGCGGCAAAAGGCATGTTCGACTGGTAGATCGCCTGGTCGGTGATCAGCACCGACAGGGTCCAATGCTGCGGTCGCCCGAGCAACTGCGGAAGCAAGTAGGAGCCGAGCGCGAAGATGAAGACCATGATCAGCGTGGCCGTAATGGTGTTTCTGAGTGCCGGAACGACGACGGTGAAGAAGGCTTTGAGCGGCGACGCGCCAAGCGTCCGGGCTGCCTCCGTCAGCGTCGGGTCAAGCCGCACGAGCGCCGGGAAAAGCACCAGCACCGTATAGGGGAAAGCCTGATAGACCATGCCGGTCAGAACCGCGCCGAAGCTTGGGGTCAGCGCCTTGGCTTCCGACATGATGCCGAGCGCGACCAGAATGTTGGTGATCCCTGCAGTCCGCGAAAACAGCGTCGACCAGGCAAAGCCGATGATGACTTCCGATAGCGACAGGATCGACAGCAGTGCCACCAGCCAGACCACCTGCACCTTTCGCCCCATGCGTGTCAGCATGTAGGTGAAAGGCAGCGCCAGCACGACGCAGCAGATCGCCACGGTGATGGCGAGCAGCAGCGAGAAGCCGAGCACACCGCCGAAGAAGGCGGAAAGGAAGCGGGCATAATTGTCGAAGACGAAGGCAGGCGTATAGAAGCCACCCTGCTGGCGCTGGAAGAAGCTGACGGCTATCATCGTACCGAAGGGCACGACGAAGAAGATCGTCAGCATCGCTGCGGGAAAGAGGAGCGGCGCATAGTCGCCAAGGGTTTGGGGCGGTTCGCGTCTCATTTCTTCAGGACCACGCAGACGTCAGGGGTGAGCGCGATACCGACCTCCTGGCCGACCGTAACGTCTGGCCGTGCACGTGGCGTCGAGACAGCCACGATCTGCCGGCCGGCAATGTCGACAAAGGTTTCGATCGTGCCGCCGAGATCGCGCACGAAGGTGACCTTGCCGGAAAGCGAACCGGCACCGGGCGCCGTCAGATGCACATCTTCGGGGCGAACCGACAGCGTTCCCTTGGAGGAACCCGCAGGCAAGGCGAGGCCCGCAATCGGCTGGCCCAGCACCTCGACGCGGCCGGCGCTATCGGCCTGCACCTCCAGAAGATTGGTCTGGCCGATGAAGTCGGCGACGAAACTGTCGGCCGGTCGACGATAGATCTCGATCGGCGATGCGGCCTGGCGGATTTCGCCCCCGTTCATGACGACGACCGTATCGGCCATGGTCATCGCCTCGCGCTGGTCGTGGGTAACGACGATGGTGGTGATCCCGAGCTTCTGCTGCAGCTGGCGCAGTTCCACCTGCATCGCCTCGCGCAGCTTGGCATCGAGTGCGGAAAGCGGCTCGTCGAGCAGGAAAAGCTTGGGCGAGATCGCAAGCGCCCGTGCGATGGCCACGCGCTGACGTTGGCCGCCGGAGAGCTTGGCAACAGGCCTGTCGGCATAGCCGGTGAGATGGATCATCGACAGCAGCTCGTCGACCCGCTTCTTCTGGTCTTCCTTTGCAGCACCGCGAATGCGCAAGGGATAGGCGATGTTCTCGCCGACGGTCAGATGCGGAAACAGCGCCAGCGACTGAAACACCATGCCGAGGTTGCGCTTGTGCGTCGGCACATGGGTGATGTCATCGCCATCGAGCCGGATCGCCCCGCCAGTCGGCAGGTCAAGGCCGGCGATCATGCGCAGAAGCGTGGTCTTGCCACAGCCGGACGGGCCGAGCATGCAGACGAACGTCCCGTGCGGCACGTTGAGGTCGACATTGTTGACGGCTCTGAAGGACCCGAATTCCTTGACGACGTTTTGAAGGGCAAGTCCGGACATTGTTTCTCCGCGCAATAGTCCCCGCCTCATCATGGGAGGGGTAAGGGCGGGGAGTTGCCGGTTGGGCCCTCCCCGTCGTTAATCATGCATCCTCCCCGTGAAGCGAGGAGGTTGACCGTTGCAATCAGCCGACGATCAGCTCGGTCCACTTCTGGTTCAGCCAGTCAGACTTGGACTGGTAGAGGTCGTAGCGCGGCACGATCGGCTCGATATCCGACGAAACGGCTGCGAACTCCTTGTCCGTCAGGTCGGTGACTTCGCGCTTGACGGTCGGCGACGTGCCGACCTTGCGCGAGAGTGTCGCCTGGATCGACGGCTGGCACATGTAGTCGATGAAGATATGGGCTTCCTCGGACTTCTGGGAAGCGCGCGACAGCGCCCAGCAACCGGAATCCTGTATGCCGCCCTCCTTCGGGAAAGTCGAGCGCACCGGATTGCCGTCGGCAGCCGCAAGACCTGTCACGTCGTGGTAATACTGGCCCATCGGGATTTCGCCCGACTTCAGCGACTGCTCGAACTGCGCTTCGTCGCGATACCAGAGCCGGACGTTCGGCTTCACCTCGGCGAGCTTTTCGAAGACCTTGAGGATTCCTTCTTCGGTATCGAGCGCATTGGTGCCGCCGAAGAAGGTCTTGGCCGTCACTTCGAGCAGGAACGAGTTGGAAACGAGCGCCAGCAGGCCGAGCTTGTCGGCGTTTGCCGGATCCCAGAACGCGGCCCAGGAGGTCGGCGCTTCCTTGTAGACGTCGGTGTTGGTGACGAGCGTGATGTACCAGGAGACGGCGCCGATGCCGGCAACGCGTCCGTCAGGGTACTTGTTGACGAAGCGGTCGAGCAGGTTCGAAGCGTTCTTGATCTTCGCCATGTCGATCGGCGTCCACAGCTCGGTCGACTGGCCCTTCAGCATCGCCACTTGCGACATCATAGAAACGTCGGCAGGCGCCTGGCCGGCGCGAGCGGCCTGTTCCAGCTGAACGAGCCAGGCTTCGCCGGTCGGCTCGGCGATCGATTCGACAGCGATGCCTGTCGCCTTGGTGAATTCCGGGAAGATGTTCTTGTCGAACGAGGTTTTGAAGTAGCCGCCGTAAACGCCGACCTTCAGCGACTTGTCCTGAGCGCGCAGCACCGAGGGCATCGCCAGCATCGAGGCGCCGGCAAGGCCTGCGCCAAGCAGCGTGCGGCGCTTGATGGAAGTTGTGATCATCGTCTGTCTCCTTTGTTTCGGCGGTGATCCGCCTTGTTCCCTGTTCTCGTTGATTTCTTGCACATTTTCGGTCTCAGTGCGCGGGTATTTTGCGCTCCAGCATGCGTGCATATTGTGTCAGCGGATAACACAGCACGAAGAAGATCACCGCGACCAGCCCATAGACCGTGAAAGGTTCGAAGGTTGCATTATTGATCGCATTCGCGGTTCTGAGAAGCTCCTCGAAGCCGATGATCGACGTCAGCGCCGTGCTCTTGATGAGCTGGACGAGAAAGCCCACGATCGGCGGCCGGGTGATCGCAAACGCCTGCGGCAGGATCACGAGCCGCAGTTCCTGCAGGCGGTGCAGGCCGAGGCTGGCGCCGGCATCCCACTGGCCGAGCGGCAGTGCCTCGACGCCACCGCGCCAGATCTCGGCGAGATAGGCGCTGGCATAGAAGGTCAGCCCCAGGGCCGCAGCCGTCCACGGCTCGATGCGAAAGCCGAGCATCGGCAGGCCGAAGAACATCAGGAACAGCTGCATCAACAAGGGCGTGCCCTGAAACAGCGCGATGTAGCCCGAGCCGAAGCGGCGCAGCCACTTCTGTTTCGAGATGCGGGCAAACAGGATCAGCAGGCCGACCGCAGCGCCGCCGGCAAAGGCGACAGCCGACAGAAGCACCGTCCAGCGGGTGGCGAACACCAGGTTGCGCAGGATGTCCCAGAAGGTGAATTCGATCATGACACGCCCGCTCCCAGCACGCGCCTGCCGCCGGCGACAAACAGGCGCCGGATCGCCATCGACAAAGCGAGATAGATCAGCGTGACGACGAAATAGGTCTCGAAGGAACGGAAAGTGCGTGCCTGCAAGAGGTCGGCCTCATGGGCAAGCTCGCGCACCGCGATCTGCGACACGACGGCCGATTCCAGCATCATGATGATCACCTGGCTGATGAGGGCCGGAAAGATGACCTTCAGCGCCTGCGGCAGGATGATCTTGACGAACACCTGACGTGGCCTGAGGCCGAGCGCAAAGGCCGCCTCGCCCTGGCCCTTCGGCACGGCGTCGAGGCCGGCACCGACGATCTCGGTGGTGTAGGCCGCCATGTTGAGCGTCATCGCCAGGATCGCGGCAACGACCGGATCGAGCCTGATGCCGATGCTCGGCAGACCGAAGTAGATGAAGAACAGCTGCACCAGAAACGGCGTGTTGCGGATCACTTCGACATAGACGGCAACCGCCTTGCGCAGGATGCCGTAGCGACTGCGGCGGGCGGCAGCGAAGAGAATGCTGATCACGATGCCGAACACCGTGGTGCAGGCGATCAGGAAGAGCGTCATCGCGGCGCCGTGGGCAATTGCGCCCGCGGCATCCCGAAGCCACCCGAAATCGAGGCTGTAACCCATCGTCGCAACCTTTCCCCGAAAGGCCCACGGAGACGCCAAGTCCCCGTGGGCGTCAAGAGCGGATTAGTCCTTGAGGTTTTCGGGGTTGAGCGGCGTCTTCAGCCAGGCCTCGGAGCTGGCGTTCAGCTTGCCGTCGGCCAGCATCTTGGCAACGGCGTCGTTGACGGCCGTCTTCAGCGCTTCCTCGTTCTTGTTGAGGCCGATATGCGACGGCGAGGTCAGGAGCTGGAACTTCTGCTCCGGCTTCAGCGCTTCCTGGCGGGCAAGCACCTGCGCGCCGACGTCGTTGCCGACGACCATCAGCTGGGTCTGGCCGGAGATGAACGCCTGGATCACGGCATTGTAGTTGTCGAAGCGCTGGATCGCAGCGCTCGACGGCGCGGCCTCGGTCAACGAAGTATCTTCCAGCGTGCCGCGGTTGACGGCAATGGTCTTGTCGGCAAGATCTTCCTTGCCGGCGACCTTGAGGTCCGCCGGGCCGATGACGGCGATGTAGTAAGGCGCGTAGGCGGCTGCGAAGTCGATCACTTCGGCGCGCTCCTTGGAGAAGCCGACGCTCATCAGGATGTCGACGCGCTTGTCGTTGAGATAGGGAATGCGGTTCTGGCCGGTAACGCTGACGAGGTTCAGCTTGACGCCGAGGCCGTCGGCGATCTGCTGGGCAACGTCCACGTCATAACCCTTGATGCTCATGTCGGCGCTGGCCGAGGAGAAGGGCGGGAAATCCGAGAAGATGCCGACCTTGATCTCGCCGGCCGATTTGATGTCGGCGAGCGCGTCGGCACGCGCGATACCGGTTGCGGCGCCCAGCATCAGGGCGGCGGCGAAGGCTGTTTTCATTGTTTTCTGAAGTGTCATTGTCGTTCCCCTGTCTGGAAGCATTGTTGATTGTGGGCATTTTCTGGCCGGCTGCCGCTTCCAGTCCGGCAGCCGACGAATCTTTCTCTTATGTGTCAGGCCGACTTGCCGGTCACGGCAGGGCTGAACACCATGAGGCTGAGGATCTCGAACAGTACCTGGGCGCCAGCATGCGCCGTGTTGGTCGTCGCATCATATTGCGGCGCGACCTCGACGACATCACCGCCGACAAGATTGACGCCCTTGAAGCCGCGGATCAGTTCCAGCACTTCGCGGGTGGTGAGGCCGCCGACTTCAGGCGTGCCGGTGCCGGGCGCAAAGCTCGGGTCGAGGCTGTCGATGTCGAAGGAGAGATAGGTCGGGCCGTCGCCGACGATCTTCTTCGCCTTCTCGATGATGGCCGGGATGCCGAGACCGGTCACTTCCTCCGCATGGATCACGGTCATGCCGGACTCGTAGGAGAACTCCCAGAGATACTCGGCCGAGCCGCGGATACCGATCTGCACGACGCGGGTCGGATCGAGCACACCGTCGAGCACCGCGTTGCGGAACGGGCCGCCATGGTGGAATTTTGTGAGGTCGTAGGCGCCGCCAGTGTCGCAATGGGCATCGATGTGGATCATGCCGACAGGCTTTTTCTTGCCGACGGCCTTCAGGATCGGGTGGGTGATCGAATGGTCGCCACCGACAGACAACGGGATGACGCCGGCATCGACGATCTGGTTGATGCGCTTCTCGATATCGTCATGGCTGAGCTCCAGCCGGTAGCGGCTCTGGAAGGGCACGTCACCGATATCGGCGACGCGCAATTCATGAACCGGCGCGCAGCCGAGCACATGATTGTAGGGGCCGATCCGCTCGATCGAGCGCAGCGCCCGCGGTCCGAAGCGCGAGCCCGGGCGGTTTGTGACGCCGAGATCCATGGGAATGCCGACGATCGCGACCTGCAGATTGCCGAAATCGGGCTCGTCGGCATCGATGGCCATGTGCGGGGCGGTCAGGAAGGTCGGAATGCCGGAATAGGGCGCAAGGCGGGTGCCGCTCTTGGTGAAGATCTTGTCGGCAACGCGGCGGAAAGTCGGGTCGAACAGCTCGCCGCCATGGCTTTCGCCGTATTTCGCCTTGAGTTCGCCAAGCTTCTTATCGTCCCAGGCCATCCACAATCCTCCGTCATGTCAGCCGGGGAATGCGCGCAAAGGCGCCACAGATCAGCATCTGCGGATGGGGCCGGTTCTGTCCGGCGCTATCAAGTTCCCCAGGCTTTTTGCCTTTGTTGAACACCATTAGGTGACAAATCCGCTGGAAAATCAATTGACATTGTTATAGCGTTTCGTGTGAGAAAAATTCACATCACTTGACCTCGCCGGAACCCGCAGATTTGTCCAGCCGCCTGCCACCCCTGAACCCCTTGCGTGCCTTCGAGGCGACGGCGCGCCGTGGTTCGGTGTCGGCGGCCGCCCGCGAACTCAATGTGACGCACGGCGCCATCAGCCACCAGATCCGCGCGCTCGAACTGTCGATCAATGCCACGCTGTTCGAACGCGGCGGCAAGCGGTTGAAGCTGACGCCGCAGGGCGCACTGCTGCTGCCGGCCGTCACCCACGCCTTTGCCGAGATCGCGGCGGCGACCGCCGCCATGACGCGACCGACCACCAGCGGCGAGTTGCGCATCACCTGCGTGCCCGCCCTTCTCTCGTTCTGGCTGATCCCGCGCCTGCATCTCTTCACCGAGCAGTTTCCCGACGTGCGCCTGACGCTGATCGCTTCCAACGACGCAGCCTATCTCGATGCGTCGGATGTCGACGTCTGCCTGATCTATGGCGACGGCAACTGGCCGGGCTGCTGGTCGAAACTCTGGAGCCGTCTCGCCCTCTTCCCGGTGGTCAGCCCGACTTTGCTTAACATGCGACCGCTGCGCTCCGTGCGCGACTTGCGCGACCACGTGATGCTGCACGGCGACGACGGACGCGAATGGAACACCTGGCTGGCAGCCGCCGACGCCAGCGACCTGCAGCGCGGCCGCCAGCACTTCATGAGCGACGCCCGGCTTTCGACCGAGGCGGCCCTTCACAATCAGGGCGTCGCCCTTGGCGACACCATCACCGCCGGAAGCCTGATCGCCCGCGGCGAACTGATCGCCCCCTTCGACCTGACGGTTCCGGCCAACGATGCCTTCTACGTCGCCTGTCGCAACGAAGTGCTGGCCGCCCCGATCGTGCGCATCTTCATCGACTGGATGTTCTCGGCGCTCGAAAACGACCCGATGCCGGAACTGCAGACCTCGGCGCGCACGATTATTCGCAGCCGAGCCTCGAAATCCGAGCCGACAGATCGTAAATCGGTGCAGGACGGCTTTCAGCCGGTTTCAGCTCCGGCCCGCGGCCGGCGTATGGAACGCCCCCAGAAACGCAAGAACAAAGCCTGAGCCATAGGAACTCCGCCATGCCGCATTTCAATCCGCTCGTCGAAAAGCTCTCGCCGCCGCCCGTCCCCTCGGTGCTCGCCTGGGCGAAAAGCTATGATGGCTCCCGTGGGCCGCTGATCGACCTGTCGCAGGCGGTACCCGGCTATCCTGCGCATCCGGACATGCTGGCCTGGCTCGGCGAAGCGGCCGCCTCGACCGCCTATACCGGCTATGGCGCGATCGAGGGCGAAGCGGTGCTGCGTGAGGCGTATGCCGAACATGTGGCAGGCCTCTATGGGGCAGCGATCACCGCCGACAACATCCACGTCACCTCGGGCTGCAACCAGGCCTTCATCTGTACCGCGATGGCAATTGCCTCGGCCGGCGACACGATCCTGATGACCAACCCCTACTACTTCAACCAGGAAACAACGCTTTCCATGCTCGGCATCAATGTCGAGCTGGTGCCGTGCGACGCCGGTCACGGCTTCCTGCCGGAGGTAGACGCGATTGCTGCTGCGCTGCGGCCGGGTATTCGCGCGCTTGCGCTGGTCTCGCCGAACAATCCGACCGGCGCGATCTATCCGCCGGAGCTTCTGTCGCGCATCCACCAGGCCTGCCGCACCAACGGTACATGGCTGATCCTCGACGAAACCTATCGCGACTTCCTGCCCGACGCCGGCGCGGCACCGCACGGTCTGCTGCAGACGGAAGGCTGGCAGGACAGCTTCATCGGCCTCTACAGCTTCTCCAAATCCTTCTGCATTCCGGGCCATAGGCTCGGCGCGATCACGGCCGGGTCGGCACTCGTCGACCAGGTCACCAAGATCATGGACAATCTGCAGATATGCGCGCCGCGCTCGGCCCAGGCCGCGGTCGCAAAAGCCATTCCGGCACTTGCCGATTGGCGCCTTGGCAATCGTGCCGAGATCGCCACACGTGCCGATGCGCTGCGCGACGTCATGAGCCGGCTGCCGCAATGGAAGCTGCAGGCGATCGGCGCGTACTTCGCCTATATTCGCCATCCCTTCCCGGATATCGATTCGCAGTTCGTGGCCGAGAAGCTGGCGAAACTCGCCGGCGTCGTCTGCCTGCCGGGCGACTATTTTGGCGAGGGCCAGGAAAACTATCTGCGCTTCGCCTTTGCCAACGCCGATGCGGACACGATCCGCCAATTGGAAGAACGGCTCGCCGGCTTCAACCTGCCCGGATTGTAACAGGGACTAGCCCCGGCGGGCGATCAGGATGCCGATGAGCACGATCGCCCCGCCGATTGCCTGCATCAGCCCGACCGGCTCGGACAGCAGGATCCAGGCGAGGATGGCTGCGACCACCGGCTGCAGCAACAGCGTCAGCGACGAAAACGCCGGCGGCAGATAGGCGAGCGCATAGGTGATCGCCACCTGCCCGCCCGCGTGGCTGACGAAGGCAAGGCCGAACAGCATCGACCAGCCGAAGAGCGTCGGCGGTATCAGCGTCGGTTCGGACAAAAGCACGATCGGCAGCATGCAGATGGCGGCCGAGGCCGTGCTCCAGACCATGATGCGGATGGTGCTGAAGAGGCTGCGCAGCCGGCCGATCGCCAGGATATAGCCGGCATAGAACATGGCCGCGATAACGGCGACGCCGTCGCCGAGCAGGTTGCCGTCGCCAAGCGCCATCGGCCCGCCCTTCAGCGTGATGACGCCGACAACCGCCGTCACAAGCCCGATGGCAAAGACGGCGCTGATGCGGGCGCGGAAAAGCAGCCAGCTCACAAGCGTCACGAACACAGGGGCAAGATTGGCAAGCAGCGTGGCATTGGCGACCGACGTCTTGGTCAGCGCATAGTGCCAGGCGGCAAGATCGATCGCCAGGAATACGCCGGGCAGCACCAGCAGCGCATATTCCGAGAGCTTCTCGGGCCGCCGATCCGACGCGGGCGCGCCGCGAAACCAGGACCAGGCAAGAAGGGGGATCAGCGCCAGCGCCACGCGCCAGAAAGCCGTCGCCATCGGCCCGACCTCGGACAGACGCACGAAGATCGGCGAGCCGCCGATCGCAGCCCCGCCGATCAGCAGAGCGGCCATGGCAAGACGGTTATGGGATGAGGCGGTGGCGGATACTGGGGTCACGGCAATGTCGCTATTCTGCTGGCGGGCGATCAAGGCCCTTAGAAAGGCAGCTAGCAGAAGACCGGCATCGGCGACAGTCGCTAGAAATCACCCGATGCAACAAACGCGGCCGCCGTGCAGAAGCACCGGCAGCCGCAAACTTGCTTCATCTCGCGCCTTCCGGCGCGATGCTTCGCCGTGTCAGGCAGCGTCGGGAATGTGCACGGTCTTGACCTCGAGGAAATCCTCAAGGCCGAACATGCCACCTTCACGACCGTTGCCGGATTGCTTGTAGCCGCCGAACGGGCTGCCGTAGCGATGCGGCCCGCCATTGATGTGGACCATGCCGGCGCGCAGGCGCGACGCCACCCGTTCGGCCCGCTTCGGGTCGCCGGTCTGCACATAGGCGGCAAGGCCGTAATTGGTGTCGTTGGCGATCGCGATCGCCTCCTCCTCGGTATCGAAGGGGATGATCGCCAGCACCGGTCCGAACACCTCCTCGCGGGCGATGCGCATGGTGTTGTTGACGTCGGCAAAGATCGTCGGCTTGACGAAGTAGCCGGTCTCGAAACCCTCCGGCTTGCCGGCACCACCGACGACAAGACGCGCGCCCTCGGCGATGCCCGCCTCGATCAGCGTCTGCACCCGGCCGAATTGCACGTCGCTGACGAGCGGACCGATGTGGCTGCCCTCCTTGGTGGGATCACCGACCGCGGCCTCGCGGCCGACACGGCCAGCGATCTCGACGACCTTGTCGTAGACGCTACGCTCGACCAGCATGCGCGTCGGGGCGTCGCAGGACTGCCCGGAATTGTTGAAGCATTCGAGCACGCTGCCGGCGACACGATCTTCGAGGTCGGCATCGGCAAAGACGATGTTCGGCGACTTGCCGCCGAGTTCCAGCGTCACGCGCTTGACCGTTTCGGCCGCATCCTTGCTGACGGCGATGCCGGCGCGCGTCGAGCCGGTGAACGACATCATGTCGATATCGCGGTGCTTAGACAGCGCCGCGCCGGCATGGATGCCGTCGCCATTGACGAGGTTAAAGACGCCGGCGGGAAAGCCTGCCTCGTCGATCATCTCGGCATAGAGCATGGCGTTGAGCGGCGTGAATTCGCTCGGCTTCAGGACGCAGGTCGAGCCGGTCGCAAGGGCTGGCACGACCTTGAGCGCGATCTGGTTGATCGGCCAATTCCAAGGCGTGATCAGGCCGCACACACCGATCGGCTCGCGCAGGATCACATCGCCGTTCGGCAACGTGTCGCGTGTCTTCAGCCGCTTCAACGCATCGATGAAGCCCTGAAGATGGCCGACGCCGACATCCGCCTGCTGTTCGCGCGTCATCGTCTTGGGCGCACCGAGTTCCATGGTGATGGTAGCGACCATCTCGTCATAGCGGCGCTTGTAGATCGAAAGCAGCTTTTCGAGCAGCGCCAGCCGCTCGTCGACGCTGGTGCGGCTATAGGTGGCAAACGCCTTTTTCGCAGCGGCAACCGCATGATCGATGTCCGCAGCTGTGCCCATCGAGATCACCGCAACAGGTTTCTCGGTCGCCGGGTTCAGCACCTCCAGATCGTTGGGCGTGATCGGATCAACCCATTGGCCATCGATGTAAAACTTCCTCTTGTCGAGCATGCGCTCCTCCTTCCCGTCAGATTGTCTTTTCTTTCTCCGCGAGCCAGTCCTTGATGAGCGCGTGATAGCGCTCGCCGGAAAAGCTCGGAAAATGTCCGCCGTGGACGATACGCGCCGGAATGCGCAGCAACCGTTCCATCGACGCCAGATAGTCGTCGGCATTGGCGTGGTAGGTGTCCTCGATCAACGGCCCGTCGTAGAGGATGTCGCCGGAAAAGAGCACACCGGTCTTCTCCTCCCAGAGAGCGATGCCGCCGGGCGAATGGCCGGGCGTGTGGATCACTTCGAAGGTCCGGTCGCCAAGATCGATATGATCGCCGTCTTCGAGCAGCCGCGTCGCCGGCGCCGCCTTCACGGCATAGCTGGTCGAGACGTAGGGTTCCGGCGGGAGCGCGTCGAAGATCTCGTCGGCAACATAGGGGTCGGCCAGCGTGTTCCGGCGCGTCGGATGCGCCAGCAAATCCGCCTCGGCCGCGTGCACGCAGCGGCACTCGAATTCGTGGTGGCAGCCGATATGGTCGAAATGCGTGTGGCTGGCGACGGCCGTCAGGGGGCGTTCGGTGACCAGCGGCACCCATTCGCGCAGCGACACCACGCCCATGCCGCTGTCGACCAGCATGTCACGGTCGCGTCCGCGCACATGCCAGATGTTGCAGCGATAGAACTCCTGGATGAAGGGTTCGCAGATGTAGGTGACATCGGCGCCGAGACGCTTCACCTGATACCAGTCTTTCGAAGCAATTCGCCGCATTTTGCTACAGGGTTGCGCTTGCGGCCGGCAAGGCTACGACGTCGGCGGCCCGCACCGCAAGGGGGACGATCTCGCCGTCGCGGACATCAGAGGATTGCGGCAGGTGCGCCACCAGCGCATCGCCGTCGGTGGCGCAGGGCTGGAGGTGGCAACGGTAGTGCGTGCCGAAAAAGGCGCTGCCGGCAACTCGGGCATCGCCGAGGGCGAACATCGGATCGTCCGATTTCTCCGCACCGCGAAAATGCTCCGGCCGGATGGTGAGCGTGATCGCGTCACCGGCCTTGGGTGCCTTCGCGGTGAAATTGGCCGCGGGAAGCGCCAGGCTTCCGAGCGTGGTTTCGACCTCGGCCGACGATGCGTCGGCGGCGCGCACGCGACCGGGAACGAAATTGACCTCACCCATGAAACCCGCCGAAAACAGCGAGCGCGGCCGCATGTAGATCTGTGACGGCGGGCCGAAATCCTCGATCCGGCCCTGGTTCATAACGACGATGCGGTCGGCGATCGCCATCGCCTCTTCCTGGTCGTGGGTCACATGCACGAAGGTCGTGCCGACCCGCTTCTGGATCGCCTTCAGCTCGTCCTGCATCTGGCGGCGAAGCTTCAGGTCCAAGGCGCCGAGCGGTTCGTCGAGCAGCAGCACTTCCGGGTCGACCGCCAGCGCCCGGGCAAGCGCCACGCGCTGACGCTGGCCGCCGGAAAGCTCGTGCGGCCGCTTGCCGGCGGACGCCTTGAGACCGACGAGGTCGAGAAAGCCGAGCGCCTTTTCGTCCCGCTCCGCCTTGCCGAGGCCGCGCATGCGGAGCCCGAAGCCGACATTGTCGACGAGGCGCATATGCGGAAACAGCGCATAGTCCTGAAACATCGTCGTCGTCGGGCGCTTGGCCGGCGTCACGAAGGTCATGTCGCGATCGCCGATGACGACGCGGCCCGAGCTTGGCGACAGGAACCCGCCGAGAATGGAAAGAAGCGTGGTCTTGCCGCAACCCGAGGGGCCGAGCAGCACGATGAATTCCCCTGCCCGGATATCGAGCGAAACCTTGTCGAGCGCCGTGAAGTGGCCGAACGTTTTGCTGACGTTTTCGATCGAGACGGGAGCGGTCATTGTTTCTTCGTCCTTCCGAACAGGGAAAACTCGAGGATCAGCAGCAGCGCCACCGACGCGAGGAAAACCAGCGAGCCGATGGCATTGGTCTTGGGGTTGAGGCCGGAGCGCAGCATGCTCCAGATCTCGACGGGCAAGGTCACGTCGAAGCGCGACAGCAGGAAGGCGATGATGAACTCGTCCCAGCTGAAGGTGACCGACAGGAAGAAGGCCGCCAATATGGATGGCATCAGCATCGGTGCCGTCACCAGGGCCATCACCTTGAAATCACTGGCGCCGAGATCGCGCGCTGCCCGCTCGATGTTGATCTGGTGATCGCCCATCGAGGCATAGATGATGGCAAAGCAGAGCGGCAGGTTGATCACAACGTGGCCGATGCCGACCGTCAGGAGAGACAGCGGCATATGCAGCGCGTTGAGCAGCGCCAGCAGCCCGAGCGCGATGATCAGATAGCTGACCGTCATCGGCGCAATCAGCAGGCCCCTTTGCAGGGCCGAGCCCGGCAGCTTGTAGCGCGCCAGCGAATAGGCGGCGAGAAAACCGAGCACGCAGGAGACCATGGAGGACGAAATGGCGACCAGCATCGAATTGCCGAGCGCTGCCATCAGCTTGCGGTCGGCGAAAACGGCCTCGTACCATTGCGTGGAAAAGCCGTTGAACGGCGGCACCGGCAGCCGCCCGTCCTGGAAGGAGAACAGCACCAGCACCGCGACCGGAAGGAAGATGAAGGCGTAAACGAGGGCAAGGTAGGCCCAGGACACGCTGCCGATGAAAACTCTGCGCAGCATCACGCCCTCTCGATCTTCAGCCAACGGGCACAGAGCACGTAAGCGACGGTGACGGCCAGCATCAGGATGATCGAAAGCGCCGCGGCCATCGGGAAATCGGCACGCCTGCCGAGTTGCAGCATGATGATCTGCGGCAGAACCAGCTCGTTGTTGCCGCCCAGGATCTGCGGGGTCACGTAGTCGCCGATGCACAGCACGAAGGTCAGGAACGCGCCGGTCATGATGCCGGGCAACGTCAGCGGCAAGACCACATGCCAGAAGGTCTGAAAGGCGTTGGCGCCTAAATCGGCGGCCGCGCGACGATAATTCGGCGAGAGCTGGATCAGGTTTGAATAGATGGTCAGCGTCAACAGCATGACGAAGAAATGCACGAAGCCGATCACGGTTGCCGTCCGCGTGCTGGCGATCGCGAGCTGCTCGGCAATCAGCCCGGCGCTGGTCAGCATCTGGTTGATGACGCCGTTCTTCGACAGCACCAGGAGCCAGGAGTAGGAGCGAACGACATAGGAGGTCCAGAACGGCAGGATCGCCAGGATCAGCGCCATGCGCTGAAACCGCTTGGGCACGCGCTCGGCGATGATCCACGCGAGCGGATAGGCAAGCAGCACCGAAAGCACCGTGACGATGACGGTGATTTCGAGGGAATTGATGAGCCCCTGCAACAACGCGCTTTCAGAAAAGAAACGCAGATAATTGTCGAGGTTCCAGACGCGGACGATCTCCCGCCCCTCGCGCTTCCACAGGCTCATCGCCGCCATGAACAGGAAGGGGACGACGAAGAAGGCGAGCGTCCACAACAGCGCCGGCGCTGCAAAGCCCCAGGCCTTTCGACGGTCGGCATCTTCAAGGGTTGTCGCAGTCATGAAGGCTCCAGATTTGCGTGCCGCGACCGAGTGTTGGGCGCAGTCCACCGTCCCGCGGCCTGGCGGGCGGCGATCAGGCTGAAGGGCCGGCGAACGCTGCATGCGTCCCCCGGCCATCCGGCGTTATTGCTGCAGCATCTCGGTCCAGGCATCCTGGAACTGCTGATCGAGTTCGGTCGACGGGATCGGATAGAGCTGTGTCTTTTTCAGGTATTCGGCTTGTTCATTGAAGCGCAGCGCCGCCTTTTGCGGGTCGGTCAGATGCTCGCCTGCCTTGCTGTTTGCCGGCATCGCCCAGTAACAGGAGGATGTGGCAAGCCGGGCCTGGCCTTCGGGGCTGACGATATACTGCACGAATTTCAATGCCAGATCCTGCTTGGTCGAATCCTTCATCACGCCGATCGACTGCGCCCAGCGCACCGCCCCCTGCTCCGGGATCGTCCAGTCGAGGTTCGGCTTGTCGGCCGAAAGCACCGCCGTGATCCATTCGCCGCCGCCAACCAGAATATCGACTTCGCCGGTTGCCAGCGCCGTCTGCGAAGACACGACGTCGCTGACCTGCTTCGACATCGACCGCATTTCCGCCAGCTTCTCCTTGAGCGCCGGCATGTCGGCCTCGGAAAGCTCAGCGGTCTTCTTGCCAAGGCCAAGCCCGGCAAGGCCGATCATCGGAAGGTAGTAGTCATAGAGCGCGATGCGCCCCTTGTACTTGTCGGAGAAGACAACCGACAGATCCTGCATGTCTTTCGGATCAACCTTGGACTTGTCGTAGGAGACGGTGTTGTAGCCGAATTTTTCCGTGACGGCATAGGTCTTGCCGTCCTTGGTGTTGTTGGCCTCCATCCGGACCTCGGGGAAGATATCGGCCGTCGGCAGCGCGCCGGCCGGCATTTCGGCGAGCAGGTCGAGGTCGATGGCGCGGTGAACGTCGACGCCGTCGATCACAAGCACGTCCCAGTCGCCCGGGCGTGACTGGTCGAGGATCGAGAGCGCCGCCCCGGTGCCCTCATAGACCTTGAGGTTGACCTTGACGTCGTTGGCTTTCTCAAACGGTTCGACCAAGGCCGGATCCGTGTGGTCGCACCAGACAAGCGCATTGAGTTCTTCGGTGGCAAAGGCCGACGCCGGAACCGAGACGAACGAGGCGGCAACGATCGCGCTTCCGGCGACCGAGGAGAAAAACCGGCGCAGGTGCGCGCCGTCACGAAGTGACTGCATCATGCTGTTGCCCTCTTGTTTTGACGCTCGTTTCGGCGTCTTCAAAAAAAGATTGAATGAATTCATTTTTTAAGTCAATCTCAATTTTGAGGACATTCAGAAATCGGGAAAATGCATATGACAGGGCTGCGCGCACGGCAGAAAGCCGACCGGAACAGACGTATCCTGGACGCCGCTGCCCTGTTGTTTCGCGAGGTCGGCTACGACAGCGCCCGCATCGAGGACATTGCCGAGCGGGCCGAAGTGTCGGTCGGCACCTTCTACAATTACTATGAGAACAAGGGCGACATCCTGGTCGCCACCGTCTCCATGGAAGTCGAGGAAGTGCTAGCCGCCGGCCGCACCATCGTCGACAATCCGCCCTCCTCCGTGGAAGGCGCGCTGGAGGCTCTGATCGGGCAATATTACGATCACTCGCTCGTCTATCTCAGCAAGGAGATGTGGCGCACGGCGATGGCGATCTCGATCCAGCAGCCGAAGAGCCCCTTCAGCAAGCGCTACACCGAACTCGACCGCCGGCTTTGCGATCAGGTCGCGACGCTTATCCACAAGCTGCAGGTCAAGGGCCTTGTTACGCCCGGCACCGATGTTCGCGCCGTCGGCGAGATGCTGTTCAACAATCTCAATCTGATGTTCATCGAATTCGCAAAGGACGAGGCGATGCCGCTCGATGAGTTGAAGGCGCGCGTTACCCGACAGAACCGGCCGCTCGCAACACTGATCGCAGCGCCCTGATCAAACCCCGACATGAAGAGAGTATCGATGCAGGACACGGAAAAGACGGTCCTCGACGCCGCCGATCGGCTCGTAGAAGCCTTTGCCCGCCATGATGTGGACGCCTATTTCTCGGCGTTCGCGCCGAATGCCACCTTCATTTTCCACAATCTCGACCGCCCTTTGCGCAGCCGCGCCGAGTATGAAGCGGAATGGGCGTTGTGGGAGACCCGCGACAGCTTTCGCGTCCGCGCCTGCCGATCCAGCGACCGGCATGTGCAGGTGATGGGCAATGTCGCAGTCTTCACCCACGGGGTCAGAACCGAGCTTGAGATCGGTGGCGAGCCGCTAATGTCGGAAGAGAGGGAAACGATCGTGTTCGAACGGGATGGAACCGGCGCCTGGCTGGCGGTGCACGAACATCTGTCGCGCGCCGGCTGATATTGCCAGGGTGCTAAAGCGCGCCGATGACCACGGCGGAGATGAAACAGAACGCAGCCACGAAGGCGATCGCGTGGGGAAAAAGGCTGATTGGCGAGCGGCGCGGTGGGGCCGCCGCGTAAAACGCATATCGGGACTGGATCGTCGGCTTTGCAGCGTTCATCGCGTCTCTCCGTCGTTCAGGTCGGAAACAGGACCGTCAATAGTCATGTTCTCCGATATTCTCGATTGGGTTTATAGATATTATTTTCTCCGATCCACCCCGAAAGTGAAAAATCGTCCGCCGACCGCCCGCGTCAGTGCCGATCGCGGTCGCGCTCCTGCACATGTTTGGACCAGCTTTCGCTGAACCACGGCGTCAGCAACGACACATTGGCTTTGCGATGGGAGCGATTGAGACCGACGTCGGCCTCAACGCAGGTCCACACCGTAAAGGCCGTCAGTTCGTGTTTTCCGAAGGTCTGGATCAGCGGAATGTCGGCGGCATCGCGGCCACGGGCGACGGCGATGCGCCCTGCGCGGCGCATATTGTTCTTGGCGTCGAACGTATGCCAGCGGTCACCGAGAAAGACTTCGAACCAGGCATTGAAATCCATCGGCGCCATCCTCTCCTCACCTTCGAGGTCGGCCATGTAGCCGTTGACGTAGCGCGCCGGCATGTTCATGCAGCGGCAGAGAGCGATGGCAAGATGCGCATAGTCGCGGCTGACGCCGAGACGATCCTCATGGGCTTCGAGTGCGCTTCGCATCGCCTGGGCATAACCATAGCTGAACACGAGGCGCTCGTGCACATAGTCGCAGATCGCCTGCACCCGCGACCAGCCGGGGGGCACCTCTCCGAACAGCCTCCAGGCAAGCGCGCCCAGCCGATCAGTCTCGCAATAGCGGCTGGCGGCGAGATAGGGCAGCGTGTTGGGCGGCAGCTTTTCGACGGGAACGGCCGGCGCCAGCGGATCGGACGGGTCGGGCCGACCATCGTCCTCCATGACGGCATCGTATGTGAGCGTGAAATCGCCTTCCGGCGCGATCATGCGCAGGCAGGCGTTCTTGTGCGGATCGACAACCTCCTCCATCTTGACGATCGGCGAGTTCACAGGCCCGCGCTCGCGCCTGATATCGGGTCGTCTTTCGGCAACCACCGAAAGGTAAGTCATCATCGGCGTCGGCTGGGGGCAGCGGATGCCGATCTCATAGCCAAAGCGTACGAACATCTCCAACCTCCCTCGTTCGGCAGGAATGTTTCGCGACCCCCTTTGTTCCCTCAAGATCGGGACAAATCCGTGCTGCATACGCACACAAGAAAACGCTGAAATACGAGGGATCGCAGGCTCGACAAAGGTCTAGATATCGATGGCTCAGGCTGACGGGAAGCCCGGCCAACCCCTTGCCCTCGGCCGACACAGGCCCGGGTCGAGCCTGCCCATTCCGACAACAATTCTAGGCCCGAACGCCGCAGGCGACAACCGCATTCGCCGGTGTCGTCCAGCCGAAGTCGGGCAGACCGGGCTCGGCATCTGCTGCCGGCAGGAAAGTCTAAACCGGCACATGACATCTGGCGAAACTCGCCTATATTGGCGCGAAAGCGGCAGAAGTGCCGACAAATCAAATGTTTGGAACCGTCGATGACCGCCCCTTTGTTCCCGAAGGCAGATACGAGACCGCCCGGAAAACTTGGCTCCAGCAAAATGTACGCGCAATTTCAAACCTTCGACTGGTCCGCAACGGCGCTCGGAGCCGTCGACGTCTGGCCCTCGGCGCTGACGATGACCCTCAGGATGATGTTCTCGTCGCCGGTCGCAATGGCTGTGCTTGCCGGCCGTGACGGCGTGATGATCTACAACGACGCCTATATCGAGATCGCCGGCAAGCGCCATCCCGATTGCTTCGGTCAATCGGTGTTGACCACATGGCCGGAGGTTGCCGCCTTCAACCGCCAGATCATTGCCGATGTCTTTGCCGGTGAAACCGCATCCTTCGAGGATGCGCCGCTGACCTTCTATCGCAACGGTGCTGCCGAAGATGTCTGGCTCGATCTGGACTACAGCCCTGTTGTCGATGACGATGGCAGCACAATCGCCGTGCTTGCCATTCTCGCGGAAACGACCAAGCGGGTGAAAGCGGAAAAAGCCCTTCGCGACAACCAGGAACGCCTGTCGCTGGCGCTCAGCGCCTCCGGCGTCGTCGGCATCTGGGATTGGCGCGTCAGGGAAGACCGGGTCTACGCCGACGAACGTTTTTCCGACCTCTTCCATGTGCCGCGGGAGCTGGCCCGCGACGGTGCGCCGATATCGGCCTATCTCGCGTCCATCCATCCGGATGATGTCGCAAGCCTTGAAGCGGCTATGACCCGGGCCATTGAAACCGGCGAAAACCTCACGTCGGAATACCGGATCGTCCAGCCGGAAGGTGGCGTGCGCTGGGTGCTTGCCGAAGGGCGGCCGGCGCTCGACGAGCATGGCATCTGCGTCCGCTTTCCAGGCGTTGCCGTCGATATTACCGAGCATAAGGCAGCCGTCGAGGCGCATGCCCGATCCGAGGCGGCCTTTCGAACGCTCGCAAACGCCATGCCGCAAATGGTCTGGTCGACCCGGCCCGACGGCTATCACGATTATTACAACGCCCGCTGGTACGAATTCACCGGCGTGCCGGAAAACTCGACCGATGGCGAAGGCTGGAACGGCATGTTCCACGAGGAAGACCAGGAGCGCGCCTGGGCGAGTTGGCGCCATTCTCTGGAAACGGGCGACCCCTATCAGATCGAGTATCGCCTGCGCCACCACAGCGGCGTCTACCGCTGGGTGCTGGGACGGGCCCTTGCGATCCGTGACGACCGCGGACGCATCACCCGCTGGTACGGCACCTGCACCGATATTCACGACACCAAGATGGCCGCCGCCGAGCGTGAGGTGGTCGCCCACGAGCTCAGCCACCGCATCAAGAACATCTTCTCCGTGCTCAGCAGCATCATCAGCCTGTCCGCGCGCTCGAAGCCCGATGCCCAGCCCTTTGCCCTGGAACTGCGCAAGCGCATCGAGGCGATGGGGCGGGCGCATGATTTCGTGCGCCCTCACAGCCAGGCCTCGCGGCCGGTGCCGGTCGAACAGTCGATCTTCGGGCTGGTCGAGGAATTGCTGGTTCCCTACGGTAACGCTGAAGAACGCATCAGTGTCAGCGGTGAAGACATCCAGCTTGGCGACAGTGCCGCCACGCCGCTAGCGCTTCTGCTGCACGAACTGGCGACGAATGCGGCAAAGTATGGCGCGCTTTCTGGCGATGCGGGCAAGCTCGCAATCAGCGGCCGGCAGCATGAAACCGACTATATCCTGGAGTGGCGCGAGCATGGCGGAACAGGTGCGATCGGCGAACCCGATCAGGAAGGCTTCGGATCGCGGCTGATGAGAATCAGTGTCGAGGGCCAGCTCGGCGGCAAGCTCGTCAGGCGCTGGGAGCCGGATGGCGTGCACGTGACGGTGACGATGCCCCGCGCAGCGGTTACGCGAACAAACCGCCTTTCCGGTCAGTAGGACCGAAACACCAGGAGAAAGGCGCAGAAAGGCGCCGCCCTTGATTGCCCTTGCAGTCGGGGGCACAGGATCTCAGCGCTCAGGCGAACAGCTTCAGCCGCTCCGGCGGCTCGGCCTCAAGCGTGTGGCGGCGCGCGACGGCATAACTGACGGCCTGCTTCATCTCATGATCGGCAACGGGCTTGCTGATGACGCCGACCGTTCCGGGAACGCCGTCCCCGAGTTGCGCCGGATTGGCTGTCATGTAGAGCACGGTGATGCCGTGTTCGGCGGCGAGCATCCGTCCGATGTCCTTGCCGGTCGGCCCATCCCTCAGGTTGAGATCGACAAGCGCGACTTCCGCCATCGGAGCAAGGCTGATCGCGGTTGCCTGATCGGCAGCGATGCCCACTGGACGATGCCCGAGCTCCGAGACCACGTATTCGATTTCGGTCGCGACGAGAAACTCGTCTTCAACAATCAATACTCTGCAAGCCATATCAACTTTCCAACGCTTCACTTCGTGGCATTGGCGGAACCGTCTCCCAAGGTTTCCGGCGTATGCCTGTTAAACTTCAACGGTACAACGCACCATTGTCCAGCAGGGTTCCCCCTGATTTCAATCGCGACATGCCGTTCTGCACAAGAAGGGAAGCCCGAACGATGCGGACATATCTTCGGGCGACAGGAAACGATCCCTGCCGCCTTTTTGTTCCCGGAAAATGAAAATAATCTCAACCCGGCTTTACCAGCCGACGGCATCCTTGAAGGAATACCACCAGGAGCCGATCGTCGAGTACTGTGCGCGGAACATCCGCCCGCCAGGGAACGGATACCAGGGCAGCTTCTCGAACACGTCGAAGCGCGCCGCGTCGCCGTCGATCGCCTCGGCGAGCGTACGCCCGAACAGGTGAGATCCCGTCACCCCGTGGCCGCTATAGCCGTGGGCGAAATAGGTGTTCGTCCCGATGCGGCCCATCTGCGGCACGCGGGTGAACGAGAGTGCAAAATTGCCGCTCCAGGCATAGTCGATCTTCACGCCTTTAAGCCTCGGGAAGACCTTTTCCAGATTGGGCTTAAGCTTGGCGACGACATCTGCCGGATCCGTGCCGCCATAAACGGTACCGCCGCCGAAGATCATGCGCTTGTCGGCCGACAGCCTGAAATAATCGAGGATGTAGCGCACGTCCTCGACGCACATGTCGCTGGGGATCAGAGAATGCGCAAGTTCCTCGCCGAGCGGCGCCGTCGTGATCATCTGGGTTGAGACCGGCATGACGCGCGAGACGAGCTTCGGCACCGCATCGCCGAGATAGGCGTTGCCGCAGAGAACGACTGTTCGCGCCGACACTTCGCCATCGGCGGTGTAGACGGTGGGCTTGGTCGCCTCATGGTCGACGCGCGTGACCGGTGACTGTTCATAGATCGTGCCACCGAGGCTTTCGAGCGCGCGCGCCTCGCCGAGCACGAGATTGAGCGGATGCATATGGCCACCGGTCGTATCCAGCATGCCGCCGCAATAGGCATCCGAATTCACCAGCTTTCTGAGCGCGTCGCGGTCGAGAAGCTGATGATCATCCATGCCGTATTTGCGCCAAAGCGCCTGCTTGGCTTCCAGCTCCTTCATATGCGCCGGCGTATAGGCCGCATAGATATTGCCGGGCTTCAGGTCGCAGTCGATCTGATACTGGCTGACGAGCCGCCGGATGATCTTGCCGCCCTCCTGCACCAACCCGCCGACGAAGCTTGCCGCATCCTCGCCGTAACGGCGCTGGATGGTGGCAAGGCTGGCGTTGAGACCGTTGACCACCTGGCCGCCATTGCGCCCCGATGCGCCCCAGCCGACCTGCGCGCCCTCGACGACGACGACCTTGTAGCCCTTCTCGGCAAGGTGGATTGCCGTCGACAGGCCGGAATAGCCGGCTCCGACCACGCAGATATCGGTCTCGACGCGACCTTTCAGCGAAACCGGCGTGCGAATGATGTTGCGGGAGGCGGCGTAGTAGCTTGTGGGGTAGCTGCCGTCGCCGGCATAGGATTTTTGGTGTCTCGTCATCATACGATTTCCAGGTAGGCGCTGAATTCATAATCCGTGACCTGCTCGGCAAACCCGGCGATCTCCTGCCGCTTGCAGGCGATCAGCATCGAGCGCAGCACGGGATCGAAGATCTCGGCGGCAATCGGCCCTGCCTCGAAGGCATCGACCGCCTGCCCCCAATCAGCGGGAATTTTGGGCAGTTTCTCCGCCGCATAGGCCCGGCCCGTCACCGGCGCCGAGGGTTTCCACTTGTTGCGGATGCCGACGAGCGCCGCGCCGAGGATCGCGGCGATGACGAGATAGGGATTGGCGTCGGCGCCAGCCACGCGGTGCTCGATACGCCGCGCTGCCGGATTGCCGCCGGGAATACGGATCGCCGACGTACGGTTTTCATAGCCCCAGCACACGGCCGTCGGCGCATGCGTATCCGGCCGCAGCCGGCGATAGGAGTTGAAATGCGGCGCAAACAGCAGCGTCGTTTCCGGCATGCCGCGCAGCAAGCCTGCGACGGCGTTCTTCAGGACCGCCGATCCCTCGTCGCTGCCGTCGTTGAACACGTTGTTGCCTTCGGCGTCGAGCAGGCTGAAGTGAATGTGCATGCCGTTGCCCGAGCGCGTTCCGTAGGGCTTGGCCATGAAGGTTGCCGCCAGCCCATGCTTGCGGGCGACCCCCTTGACGATACGCTTGAAGAAGATCGCGTCATCCGCCGCCTTCAGGGGATCATCCGTATGCAGCAGATTGATCTCGAACTGGCCGATGCCGTTCTCGGCGATCGCCGCGTCCGCCGGCACGTTCTGCCGGGCGCATTCCTTGTAGACGTCGGAGAAGAACTCGCCGAAATCGTCGAGTTCGTCGATCGACAGGATCGCGTCGGAATCGAGCCGTTTGCCGGTATAGGGCGAGATCGGCGGCACCGCGCTGTCGGGCTCCGGATCGATCAAATAGAATTCCATTTCAGTGGCGACCACCGGGCGCAAGCCCAATTCCTCGTATTCGCGCACGATCGCCGCCAGCGCCTGGCGCGGATCGGCGAGAAACGGCTTGCCGTCCTCGAGCAGGAGCCAGAGCGGCACCAGAGCGCTCGGCCGCGAGGTCCAGTTGACCGGCAGAGCGCCGCGACCGGTAACGGCGCAGATGCCATCCCGGTCACCGCTCGCAAACACCTGCTCGCTGTTGATGATGTCCTCGCCCCATACGTCGACGCCGACGATCGACAGCGGCATGCGGATGCCGCCGCCAAGCACCTTGGAGGCCTGCTCCACCGGCACCCGCTTGCCCCGCATGATGCCGTTCAGATCGCAGACCACCGCCTGGATGCTTTCGATAGGGCCGTTCTGCTCCAGCCAGGCCTTGAAGGCGCTCGGGTCTTCCGCGTCGAGGGACATATCGCAAATCTCATTTTGTGATCACATTTTCGTAAAGTTGACATAATTTAGAAGTTGGAGTCAACCTCGACGGATGCTATCAGCCCGCGACCCTTCCCCGTGCGGCAAAGGAGCCCGCTGATTTGAAGACCCCATCGCTGCCTCTTCTCGACCGACCGGAAGGCATGACCACGCATGACTATGCCTTTGCCCGGCTTCGCCAGGCGATCATGGTCGGCAGCTTCCGCCCCGGCACCTCGGTGACGATCCGGGGACTTGCCGAAGCGCTGGAAAGCAGCCCGACGCCGGTGCGCGAGGCCCTGCGGCAACTAACCTCCATTGGCGCGCTGCAATTCCTCGAAAACCGCCGCATCGTCGTGCCGCGCATCACGCCCGCGCGCTTCGAGGAGTTGATATCGCTGCGCATCGCTCTCGAAAGCCACGCCGCCCGCCGCGCCGTTGCCCATCTCACCGAACGCCAGATCGAACGGATCTCGGCGATCGATGACAGCATCGAGGACGAAATCCTCCGCGGCGACCAGGTCGCAGCCCTGATCGCCAACCAGGCTTTCCACCGGACGATCTATACCGCCAATCCCGATCAGATCGTCATGCCGCTGATCGAAAGCGTCTGGCTGCAACTGGGCCCGATCCTCGGCATCGCCATGGAGCATGTCAGCGAACTCTATGTCGTCGACCGCCATCGCGAGGCGATCGACGCCCTGCGCCGCCGCGACGAGGACGCCGTTGCCGACGCCATCGCAGCCGACATTCGCGAGGGCATTGGCGGCTTCGACCAACAGGCCGTTGCACGCCTCTTGAAGCTGGCTGCCTGACGGCAATGCAGGCTTGGATCGGTGAATTTTAGTGTAGCTAAAATTTTCGTTGACAAGGCGCGAACGCCGTCCCAAAGTCCAGAAAATGCAAGCGCATCATCCTGAAATCCCTAGCGATTTCCGGGCATGGTCGCGCGCCCACGCAGGAGATCCTCCCCGAAAAAGAGGGCGCGGGATGAGAGGGGATTTCGCAGTGGATTCGCAGTCTCGGTCAGACAATCCTGTATCTGAGCTTCCGCCGCTCGGCGATCGCCTGCGCCAGCGTCGCAAGGCTTTGAAGCTGACGCTCAAGGACGTCGCGGATCAGGCGGATTTTTCCGTTGGTTTCATATCGCAAATCGAGCGCGGCATCACCGTACCCTCGCTGACCTCGCTTGTTGCGGTCTGCCGCGTGCTGAAGGTCGAGGTCGGAACCTTCCTCAATTCCCCCCGAGTATCCTCGCCTTTTACGCGCCATGACCAGCGCCGCGCCTATGCGCTTGCCGGGTCGCCGGAGAGCAACATCGCCTACGAACGCCTGTCCGCGTCCTTTCCCGGCAGCATTCTGCGCAGCACAGTGGTGCACACGCCGCCCGGTCACCGCAGCGAGGCGATGACCCATGAGGGCGAGGAGATGTTCTTCATCCTTCAGGGCGCCCTGACGATCGAGATCGACGGCGAAGAAACAGTCCTTGAAACAGGCGATTCCGCCCATTTCCTGTCGGGCCTGACCCACCTCACCTGGAACCATACCAGCGAACCGACCGTGATCCTGCACACCTGCACGATGGATGTCTTCGGCGACGCCCAGACAACACAAACGCCCGAAGGCGCTTTCGCGGTGACGCGCGCTGAGGATCGCCGCAGTGCCGCGGCAAGTCCCGGCAAAGGCGCCGGATAGTCTCGCCGAAGTCGGCAGCGCAATCCGATCGGCGATTGCGCCCTCCAGATCACCAGCCTTTCGCTCGGGCGCCTTTGGCCCGGCGACCGCCGCGCGTCGATCGACGCCCGAACACGAGAGCGGTGCGCGGCCTCTCACCTGCCCTAACCCCGCCAGAACCAGAACTGGAAACGCCATGAAAGAACTGACGAAAGCACGCTTCGCCGCCCTGCGCGCCAAGATGAACGAAACCGGGAGCGGGCTGGTGGCACTTGCACCCGGATCGCACATGGATTGGCTTATCGGCTATCATCCGCATCCCGACGAACGCCCCTGCCTGCTGCTGATCGGCCCGGAGAAGGAGGCATTCCTGATGCCGGCGCTCAACGCCGAAGGCACGCGCGAGCACACAGACATTGCCTTCCACAACTGGGCCGATGATGCCGGCCCGGCCGATGCCCTGACCGCAGCGCTTGCCGACGTCGGCGCTGCTGCACCCGGCCGCGTCGTGCTGGACGAGACCATGCGTGCCGATTTCGCGCTGCTGCTCATCGACAATCTGCCCGCTGACACCGCCCGCGACTTCACGCCGGAAACGCTCGGCGCTCTGCGCATGCGCAAGGACAAGAGCGAGTACGACCTTCTGAAGATGAATGCCGGCATCGCAGACCGCGCCATGCAGGCGGCGTTCTCCAAGATCCGCCCTGGTATGACCGAGAAGGAGCTGGCCGCTGAAATCCGCTCGCATTTCGCGTCCGAAGGTGCTGCACCGGCCTTCTGGATCGTCGGTGCCGGCGGCAATGGCGCCTTCCCGCACCATTCCGCCAGCGAACGGGTGATTGCCGAAGGCGACGCCGTCGTTATCGACATCGGCGGGCGCAAGCAGGGCTTCCCGAGCGACATCACCCGCATGGCGATCGTCGGACGCGCGCCGGAAGGCTACGGCCAGATCCACACGATCGTCGAGCGGGCCGTCCAGGCGGCGCTAAAAGCCGCTCGTCCCGGCGTCCTCGCCAAGGAAGTCGACGATGCGGCCCGTAAGGTGATCGCAGACGCCGGCTATGGAGAATACTTCGTCCACCGCACCGGCCACGGCATGGGCATCGACGGCCACGAGCCGCCTTACATCACGGCGACGTCGGAAACGGTTCTGGAGGAAGGCATGGTGTTTTCGATCGAACCCGGCATCTACCTGCCCGGCCGCTTCGGCATCCGGCTCGAGGATATCGTCATCCTGCGCGCCGATGGGCCGGAAGTGCTGTCGTCGCTCCCGCGTGACGTTCACGTCGCACAGGTCTGATAAGACATTGGTGGCGCCTTCGGGCGCCACTTTTCCACCTGCATCAGCCCACTTAACTGGGTGAAGGACTGAGCACCTATCGGGTCGGCGGCTTGCGCCCCCTTTGCGATTGACTGCCCTCCGTATCCTTGCCGCGACGCGGCTCATAGACCGGCTCGCGCTGTTCGGCCGGCGGCCAGATCCAGAACGTGTGGCCGTAGGGCTTGCGCTGGATGCCTTCGTAATATTCCCCCTTCCTGGTGCGCATTTGTGCCTGCGCATCGCCGACGACCACCGCCGCGCTGATGATTGCCGTGGCGAACAGCACATATCTCGATTTTATCATCTTCAAGCTCCTTGCCTCCTGTCTACGCCTGCCCGCAGCGAGGTCAACTGATGCGGGTCTTTATAAGTTCCCGCTTGACGACATCCCGTCCCTTGGACATATTGATCAGATGTCAGACCAATTTGGCGCCGAGGGGGAGGCTGAATGACTGAACAAGCCAGAGCCGCACTTCTGCCATTGCCGCCCGCAGATCGGGCACAGCAGGTCATTGCCGCGCTCGCAGACTATGTCCAGCAATCCGGCCTGAAAGCCGGCGATCGCCTGCCGGCGGAGCGCGAACTGATGACGGCACTTGCCGTCGGGCGCTCGACCGTGCGCGAGGTCATCCGTCATTTCCAGGCGCTCGGCGTCGTCGAGGCGCGCAAGGGCAGCGGCACTTATCTGCTGCGGGCCATATCCGCCTCCACCCTCCATATGCCGCTGACGCTCGACGCCGGACATCTTCGCGACGTGCTGTTGATGACGCTCGAGGTGCGCCGCGGCATCGAGGTCGAGGCCAATATGGTCGCCGCACGCCGACGCACTGACAAAGACCTCGAGATCATCGAAGTAAAACTCGACGAGATGGAGCGGGTGCACATCGCCAAGGGCACGTCAGGTCCGGAAGACCTCGCCTTCCACCTGGCGATCTATGACGCCACCCACAATCCGTTGTTCCGGCAGTTGCTCGAACAGATGCGCGAGGCCTTCGAGCGCTTCTGGGACCATCCTTTTGATCGCACGGATTTCGCCCGCCGCTCTTTCCCGTTCCACCGCACCCTCTTCAACGCGATCGCGGCCCAGGATCCGGACGCTGCTCGCGAAGAAACGCTGAAAATCCTCGCGATCGTCGAGGAAGACATCAAGGAAATGTCCAAATGAACAACGGCCTCGATCCGTTCGACCACGCCTCTTTGATCGTCGCGCACGATGAAGGCAATGCCTTCGATGCCGTCGTGCCGCCGATCGTTCAGACCTCGCTGTTCACCTTCAAGGACTATGACGACATGGTCGCGTCCTACAAGGGCGAACGCGTGCGACCGATCTACACCCGCGGCCTCAACCCGACGGTGCGCATGTTCGAGGAGATGCTGGCGAAGCTCGAAGGGGCGGAGGACGCGATCGGTTTTGCCAGCGGCATGTCGGCGATCTCGTCCACCGTGCTCTCGTTCGTCGAGCCGGGCGACCGCATCGTCGCCGTCAACCATGTCTATCCCGATGCCTTCCGCCTCTTCGGCACGCATCTGAAGCGTATGAAGATCGAAGTGACCTATGTCGACGGCCGCGACGAGGAAGCGGTTGCCAAGGCTCTGCCCGGCGCCAAGCTCTTCTACATGGAAAGCCCGACGAGCTGGGTAATGGACACCCATGACGTCGCCTCGCTCGCCCGCCTCGCCAAGGACCAGGGCATCATCACCGCCATCGACAACAGCTGGGCAAGCCCGATCTTCCAGCAGCCGATTGCGCTCGGCGTCGATCTCGTCATCCATTCGGCCTCGAAATATCTCGGCGGCCACAGCGACGTCGTTGCAGGTGTGGTCGCCGGCTCGAAGGAGCTGATCGGCCGCATCCGCTCGGAAGCCTATCCCTATCTCGGCGGCAAGCTCTCGCCCTTCGACGCCTGGCTCCTGATCCGCGGCCTGCGCACCCTGCCGATCCGTATGAAGGCGCATGAGCGCTCGGCGCTGACGGTGGCGCAGCGCCTGCAGGCGCACCCGCTGGTCGAGACCGTCTGCCACCCCGGCCTCGGCAACACCCTGCCGCCGGGCCTGGCGGGCACATCCGGGCTCTTCTCCTTCATCTTCCGCGAGGGCGTCGACGTGCGCCGCTTCGCCGATCACCTCGACCTGTTCAAGCTCGGCGTTTCCTGGGGCGGGCACGAAAGCCTGATCGTGCCGGGCGAAGTCGTGCTCTCACAGAAAGCCCAACCCAATTCCGCGGCCGCCTTCGGCATCTCCCCGCGGTCCGTACGGCTCCATGTCGGCCTGGAGGGAACGGAGGCCCTCTGGAGCGATCTTGAAGCGGCGATCTCGGCCGCTTCGTCAGGCTGACAGAAGCGGGATGCCGCATCCCGCTCACTGCATGTGGATCAATCATCAAGAAACAAAGGGAACAAAAATGAGGAAACTGATTACCGCCACTCTGCTTGCCACCCTGATGGCAGGAAGCGCACTGGCTGATACCAAGCTGAAGCTCGTCGAGGTCATCACCAGCCCCGAGCGCACCGAAACGCTGAAGTCGATCGTCGCCAAATTTGAAGCCGCAAACCCAGGCACCACCGTCGAGATCATCTCGCTGCCGTGGGGCGAAGCATTCCAGAAATTCGCCACCATGGTTTCGGCCGGCGAACTGCCCGACGTCATGGAAATGCCCGACACCTGGCTTTCGCTCTATGCCAACAACGGCATGCTCGAAAGCCTCGAGCCCTATCTTGAGAAGTGGGAGCACACGCCGGGCCTAACCGAGCGCACGCTGGAACTCGGCCGCGATATCAAGAACACCGCCTATATGCTGCCTTACGGCTTCTATCTGCGGGCCATGTTCTACAACAAGAAGCTGCTGTCGGAAGCCGGCGTCAGCGAGCCGCCGAAGACCATGGACGATTTCGTCAAGGCATCGGAAGCGGTCTCCAAGCTGCCGGGCAAATCCGGCTACTGCCTGCGCGGCGGCCCCGGCGGTCTCAACGGCTGGGTGATGTTCGGCGCCACGATGGCCGGCAGCAACAAGTTCTTCAACGAGGACGGCACCTCGACCATGAACAGCGAAGGCTGGGTCAAGGGTCTCACCTGGGTGATCGACCTCTACAAGAAGGGCCTGGCGCCGAAAGACAGCGTCAACTGGGGCTTCAACGAAATCGTCGCCGGATTCTATAGCGGCACCTGCGCCTTCCTCGATCAGGATCCGGACGCGCTGATCGCCATTGCCGAGCGGATGAAGTCGGAAGATTTCGGCGTCACCACCATGCCCAAGGGCCCGAGCGGCAAGGCGTTTACCACCATCGGCTTTGCCGGTTGGTCGATGCTGTCGGCAAGCCAGAACAAGGATCTCTCCTGGAAGCTGATCGAGACGCTCGAGGGGCCTGAAGGCAACATCGAGTGGAACAAGCGCACCGGTGCGCTGCCGGTGCACAAGGCCGCCGAGAAGGATCCCTTCTATGCGAGCCCGCAATTCAAGGGCTGGTTCGACGAGCTTGCTGACAAGGATGTGGTGCTGACCGTCATGCCGACCTACCTCGAGGAATTCGCCTTCTTCAAGGATTCGCTGGCGATCAAGACGACGCAGGAGGCCCTGCTCGGCGACATCACGCCGGAGGAGCTCGCCAACCAGTGGGCCGATTACCTCACCAAGGCGCAGCAGAAGCACCTCGCCAAGAAGTGAGCCGTCGACCGGCGGCGGACCTCCCCGCCGCCGGTCACCCAACGTCGTGAAAACAAGGCACGTCAAAAGAACCGGCGGCCGCACAGGGGAAATTTCGATCGATGGCCTATGTCGCCCGCCAAGACGGCCTGCACGCACGCAGGCCGCCGCTGATGAAGCGCATCGCCGATGGCGCCGCACCCTATCTCTACAGCGCGCCGGCGCTGATCCTGATCGTCACCGTCATGCTGGTGCCGCTGGCACTCGGCGTCTCCTACGCCTTCCGCGATATCCAGTTGCTCAATCCGTTCTCCGGCGCCTTCATCGGCCTCGATCACTTCCGGGCGCTGTCGCAGGACCAGGCTTTCTATCGGGCGCTGCGCAACACGCTCTGGTGGACCGGAGCCTCGGTCTTTCTGCAGTTCCTGCTGGGTCTCATCCTTGCGCTGCTGCTCGACAAGCCGTTCTACGGCCGCGGTCTCGCCCAGGCGCTCGTCTTCCTGCCCTGGGCGGTGCCGAGCTTCCTTGCCGGCCTCAACTGGTCCTGGCTGTTCAATCCCGTCGTCGGACCGCTGCCGCACTGGTTTTATGCGCTTGGGCTCATGAGCGAACCGTCCAACATCCTCTCCGATCCGCAGTTGGCAATGTGGGGGCCGATCATCGCCAATGTCTGGTGGGGCATCCCGTTCTTCGCCATCACCCTGCTTGCCGCCCTCCAGGCGATCCCGCGCGATCTCTACGAGGCGGCGAGCATCGACGGCGCCGGCCCTGTGCAGCGGTTCCTGTCGATCACCCTGCCCTTCCTGGCGCCGACGATCGCCATCACCATTCTGCTTCGCACCGTCTGGATCTCGAATTTCGCCGACCTGATCATCGTCATGACCAATGGCGGGCCGGCCGATCGCACCCAGATCGTCGCCAGCTACATCTTCACCCAGGCCTTCAAGCGGCTGGATTTCGGTTATGCCTCGGCGATCGCGCTGGTGCTTCTCGCACTGCTGCTCGCCTACTCCATGCTGATCGTCATCCTGCGCCAATGGCTGCTGAGCAAGGATTGAGACCGATGCGCGCCAAACCCATCCTCCTTATGACCGCGCACCGGCTGGCGATCCTCGCCTATATCGCCTTCGCGCTCTTCCCGCTCTATTGGCTGCTGAAGGTCGCAGTCACGCCGAACGACCTGCTCTACTCCGAAGGCATCCGTCTCTGGCCCTCGCGCGCGACCCTCGATCATTTCGATTTCGTGCTGCGCCACAGCGCCTTCCCGACCTTCTTCAAGAACAGCCTGATCGTCTCGGGCTCGACCGCCGTCATCGTCACCATCCTCGCCTCGCTCTCGGGCTACGCGCTGTCGCGCTTCAATTTTCGCGGCAAATACTGGCTGGTGGCGCTGATGCTGCTGACGCAGATGTTCCCGCTGGTCATGCTGGTCGCGCCGATCTTCAAGATCCTGTCGCCACTCGGCCTCACCAACAGCCTGACCGGCCTCGTCATCGTCTACACCGCCTTCAACGTGCCGTTCGCCACCTTCCTGATGCAGTCCTTCTTCGACGGCATTCCGAAGGATCTCGAAGAGGCGGCGATGATCGACGGCGCCACGCAGTTCGTGGCCTTCCGTCAGATCATCCTGCCGCTGACGCTTCCAGGCATTGCCGCCACGCTCGGCTTCGTCTTCACCGCTGCCTGGAGCGAGCTTCTGTTTTCGCTGATGCTGATCTCGGGCAACGACCAGGCGACTTTTCCGGTCGGGCTTTTGTCCTTCGTGTCAAAATTCTCGGTCGACTTCGGCCAGATGATGGCCGCGGGCGTGCTGGCGCTGATCCCGGCCTGCCTCTTCTTCCTGCTCATTCAACGCTATCTCGTCCAGGGCCTGACGGCCGGCGCGGTCAAAGGCTGAGGATCCACCATGGCTTCCATCGATATCGCCAATATCCGTAAATCCTACGGCATCCACCCGGTCCTGCACGATGTGGACCTCAAGATCGGCGACGGCGAATTCGTCGTGCTGGTCGGCCCGTCCGGCTGCGGCAAGTCCACCCTGCTGCGTATGATCGCCGGCCTTGAAAGCGTCACCTCGGGCGAAATCCGTATCGCCGGCAAACGTGTCAACGAACTGGCGCCGAAGGACCGCGACATCGCCATGGTGTTCCAGTCCTATGCGCTCTATCCGCATATGTCGGTCGCCAACAACATGAGCTACAGTCTGAGGCTACGGAAGGTCGCCAAGGAAAAGATCGCCAGTGTCGTCTCGGGCGCTGCGTCCAAGCTCGGTCTCGATCCGCTGCTGGAGCGCCGCCCGCGTGCCCTTTCCGGCGGCCAGCGCCAGCGCGTCGCCATGGGCCGCGCCATCGTGCGCGAACCCAAGGCCTTTCTCTTCGACGAACCGCTGTCGAACCTCGACGCGCGTCTGCGCGAGCAGATGCGCGCCGAGATCAAGAAGCTGCACAAGGATCTGGGCGCCACCTCGATCTACGTCACCCACGACCAGATCGAAGCGATGACGCTGGCCGACCGGATCGTTGCCATGAACGGCGGCTTCGTCCAGCAGGTCGGCAGCCCGCTCGATCTCTATGATCGTCCGGCCAACCTCTTCGTTGCCGGCTTCATCGGTTCGCCCGGCATGAACTTCTTCGAAGGCACCTATCGCAACGGCCAATCGCCTCGCTTCGAGACAAAAGGTGGCGTCACCATCCCGGCGCAGGTGCATGCGGAACTGGCAGACGGCGCCAGCGCGACGCTTGGCATCCGGCCGGAACATGTCGAGATTGGCACCACGGCACCGGATGCATTGAAGGCGACGGTCGATCTTGTCGAACCGACCGGCTTCGGCATCATCCTGCATCTGTCCTTCGGCAAGGCGATTTTCAAGGCCTTCACCAACGACCGCGCCTTCCTCAAGGCATCGGGGGAAATCCCGGTACGGTTGCCGCCGGAGCGCCTGCACTTCTTCGACGCCGACGGCAATCGCGTCTGATTGCCGGGTCGCGGGCGGAATTGCACGCCCTGACAGGTGCCTGACGGTATCGCCCAAGACCGGAGATTGACATCTTCCGGGCGAGGCGTACCGTCATCCCGTCGCAAGTATCAACCGCCCGTGGCGCCCAATTGAGAGAAGCAAGTACCGCCAGACGATGAATTGACGATAGCCTTCCTTGCCCCGCGCCCGGCGATATTGAGGAAGTGTCATGCGAAACTTTGTTGTTGCCCTTGCCTTTTCGACAACGCTGCTCTGTCCCGTCGCCGCCCTTTCGCAAGAGGGCGATGCGGAGGCAGGCGCGACCGTTTTCAAGAAATGCGCGATCTGTCATATCGTCGACAGCGATACCAACAAGGTCGGCCCGTCGCTCAATCACGTGCTGGGCAGAACCGCCGGCACGCATCCCGACTTCAAGTATTCGCCGGCGATGATCGATGCCGGCAAGGGCGGGCTCATCTGGGACGAGGCGACGTTGCGCGACTATCTCCACAATCCGAAGGCGAAGGTGAAGGGCACCAAGATGGTGTTTCCCGGGCTGAAGGATGAGGGCGATATTTCCAACCTGCTCGCCTATCTCAAGCAATATTCGCAATAGACGAAATGGTTTGGCGTGCCGGAAGGCACTCCACCGAACGGTCAATTGCGAGTATTTCCCGTTCGTGCAATACTTGCATTTGAAACTCTACGGATTGCGTATTCATGCCCACAGCCGCAAGCGGCGAGGAGGGACAAGAAATGGCCGTGGTGGTTATTCTGGTTTTGCTGGCCGCCGGATCGGTGTTGTTCCATTTGTTGAGCCCGTGGTGGTGGACGCCGATCGCGTCCAACTGGAACTACATAGACAATACACTCATCATCACCTTCTGGATCACCGGCGTCGTCTTCGTCGCCGTCGTCCTGTTCATGGCCTACTGCGTCTTCCGTTTTCGGCACCGCCCGGGAAACCGGGCGGCCTATGAACCGGAAAACACGAAGCTAGAAAGCTGGCTTGCCGCGGGCACAACGCTCGGCGTCGCGGCGATGCTGACACCCGGCCTGTTCGTCTGGCACCAGTTCGTCACCGTTCCCGACGGCGCCGGCCAGGTCGAGGTGGTCGGCCAGCAATGGCTGTGGAGCTTCCGCCTGCCCGGCGCCGACGGCAAGCTCGGCACGTCGGAGACGCGCGACATCTCGCCGGAAAATTCGCTCGGACTCAACCGCAACGACGCGGCCGCCCTCGACGACATCGTTATCGAAGGTGGAGAACTGCATCTGGAGATCGGCAAGCCGGTCAAGATGCTGTTGCGCTCTGTCGACGTGCTTCACGATTTCTACGTGCCGGAGTTCCGCGCCAAGATGGACATGGTGCCGGGCATGGTCACCTATTTCTGGCTGACCCCGACACGCACCGGCACGTTCGAGGTGCTCTGCGCCGAGCTTTGCGGCGTCGGCCACCCGCAGATGCGCGGCACCGTCGTCGTCGACAGCCCGGAGGACTACCAGACCTGGCTTGCAAGCCAGCAGACCTTTTCGCAGTTGATGGCGAAAGCACAGACGAAGGAAACGGCACAGGCAGGAAATGCCGCCCCGGCGCGGTAGGAGGCGCCCCGACGGCCATTGTTGGGAGAGTTTAGATGGTCGATATCCGGTCAGGCACAGATGGGGCGCTCGGACACGCCGAGGTGGAGGATGTCGAGCTCTACCATCCCCATAGCTGGTGGACGCGCTATGTCTTCAGTCAGGACGCCAAGATCATCGCCGTGCAATATGCCTCGACCGCCATCGCCATCGGCATGGTCGCACTGGTTCTGTCCTGGCTGATGCGCCTGCAGCTCGGCTTTCCCGGCCAATTCGCCTTCATCGATGCCGAGCGCTATTACCAGTTCATCACCATGCACGGCATGATCATGGTGATCTATCTGCTGACTGCCTTGTTTCTCGGCGGCTTCGGCAACTACCTGATCCCGCTGATGCTCGGCGCGCGCGACATGGTGTTTCCCTATGCCAACATGCTGAGCTACTGGCTCTACCTTCTCGCGGTGCTGGTGCTGGTTTCGAGCTTTTTCGCCCCCGGCGGGCCGACCGGCGCCGGCTGGACCCTCTATCCGCCGCAGGCCGTGCTCTCGGGCACACCCGGCGGCAAGGATTGGGGCATCCTTTTGATGCTCTCCTCGCTCATCCTCTTCATCATCGGCTTCACCATGGGTGGGCTGAATTACGTGGTCACGGTGCTCCAGGGCCGCGCCCGCGGCATGACGCTGATGCGCATGCCGCTGACCATCTGGGGCATCTTCACCGCGACGGTCATGGCGCTGCTCGCCTTTCCCGCCCTGTTCGTCGCCTGCGTCATGATGATGTTCGACCGGGTGCTCGGCACCAGCTTCTTCATGCCGGCGATCGTCGAGATGGGCGAACAGTTGCAGCATGGCGGCGGCAGCCCGATCCTGTTCCAGCATCTCTTCTGGTTCTTCGGCCATCCCGAAGTCTACATCGTCGCCCTTCCCGCCTTCGGTATCGTCTCCGATCTCATCAGCACCCATGCGCGCAAGAACATCTTCGGCTACCGCATGATGGTTTGGGCGATCGTCGTGATCGGCGCGCTCTCCTTCGTCGTCTGGGCGCACCACATGTATGTCAGCGGCATGAACCCCTATTTCGGCTTCTTCTTCGCCACCACGACGCTGATCATCGCCGTGCCGACAGCGCTCAAGGTCTATAATTGGGTGCTGACGCTGTGGCGCGGCGATATCCACCTCAACCTGCCGATGCTGTTTGCGCTCGGCTTCATCGTCACCTTCGTCAATGGCGGCCTGACGGGCTTGTTCCTCGGCAATGTGGTCGTCGACGTGCCGCTCTCAGACACCATGTTCGTGGTTGCCCACTTCCACATGGTGATGGGCGTGGCGCCCATCCTCGTCATCTTCGGCGCCATCTATCACTGGTATCCGAAAGTCACCGGCCGCATGCTCAACGAGGCGATGGGACAGCTGCACTTCTGGGTCACCTTCGTTGGCGCCTACCTGATCTTCTTCCCGATGCACTATCTCGGCCTGATCGGCGTTCCCCGGCGGTATTACGAAATGGGCGAAACCGCCTTCGTGCCGGCCTCCGCCCATACGCTCAACGAGTTCATCACCATCGTCGCCCTCATCGTCGGCGCGGTACAGATCGTCTTCCTCTTCAATCTGGTCTGGAGCATCCGCCACGGCCGCGATGCCGGCGGCAACCCCTGGCGAGCAACGACGCTCGAATGGCAGACGCCGGAAACACCGCCGCGCCACGGCAACTGGGGCAAGGAACTGCCGGTGGTCTATCGCTGGGCCTATGACTACAGCGTGCCGGGCGCGCCGGAAGACTTCATCCCGCAGAACCAGCCCGGTCCCGACAACCTGACGCGGGAGACCGCGACATGAGCGTCACGCTGATCTTCCTCGCGGTCATCGCCGCGATTGCCGGCTGGTGGCTGTCGCAGCAGCGGATGCTGTCGAAGCCCTGGCTGGAGGTCGGCCAGCACCACGACACACGCCCGCAGGGCCCGCGCCCGATAGAGCCGGCCAAGATCGGCCTCGGCGTCTTTCTCGCCGTCGTCGGCGCGCTGTTCACTCTCTTCATCAGCGCCTACTTCATGCGCATGGCATCGACCGACTGGTGGTCGACGCCGATGCCGAAGCTTCTCTGGCTGAACACGGCGGTGCTCGCGTCAGGAAGCCTGATGCTCCATGCCGCCAAGGTGTCGGCTGAACGTCACCGCGACGATGCCAGCCGCACGGCCCTGATTGCCGCCCTTGCCCTGGGTCTCGCCTTCCTCGTCGGCCAGGTCTTCGCCTGGCGCGAACTCACCGATGCCGGCTACCTGCTCACCGGCAACGCGGCCAACAGCTTCTTCTACATGATCACCGGCATGCACGGCCTGCACATCATCGGCGGCCTGATCGCGCTTTCCCGCACCATTCTTGCAACGCGGAAAGACCCGATCGACGCGAAGGCGACACTGTCGATCACGCTGTGCGCCACCTATTGGCATTTCATGCTCGCCGTCTGGATCGTGCTGTTTGCTCTATTTTCCGGCTGGGCGAACGACTTTATCGATCTCTGCCGGCAAATCTTGACCTAGGAGCCGCCCATGTCCGCGCCGACACACGCCCCTGTCGCAGAGCCCTCGCCACGGCCGTCGGGGCTCGCCGGCTTTGCCGCCGACTGGGCGTCGGATCAGCGAACCTTCAAGAACGTCTCTTGGGGAAAGGCCATGATGTGGATCTTTCTGCTCAGCGACACCTTCGTCTTCGGCTGTTTCCTTGTTGCCTACATGTCGGCGCGCATGTCGACCGCGGTTCCCTGGCCGAACCCGAGCGAGGTCTTCGCGCTGCATATCGGCGGCTCCGACGTACCGCTGATCCTGATCGCCATCATGACCTTCGTGCTGATTTCATCGAGCGGCACCATGGCGATGGCGGTCAACTACGGCTATCGCCGAGATCGGCGCAAGACGGCCGCGCTGATGCTGCTGACGGCCCTCTTCGGTGCAACTTTCGTCGGCATGCAGGCCTTCGAGTGGACCAAGCTGATTTCGGAAGGCGTGCGCCCCTGGGGCAACCCGTGGGGAGCACCGCAGTTCGGCTCCACCTTCTTCATGATCACCGGCTTTCACGGAACGCACGTGACGATCGGCGTGATCTTCCTCCTGATCATCGCGCGGAAAGTCTGGCGCGGCGATTTCGAGACGGGCAAGCGCGGCTTTTTCACCAGCCGCAAGGGGCAATACGAAATCGTCGAGATCACCGGCCTCTACTGGCACTTCGTCGACCTCGTCTGGGTCTTCATCTTCGCATTCTTCTATCTCTGGTGAGGAACGGCCATGACTGACGCACCGGCGCATGCCGCTGTCAAAGAACACCAACAGCACCCGATCGGCCTCTACCTTCTGGTCTGGGGCCTGCTCTTCGTGCTCAGCGCTTTTTCCTACATGGTCGATTATGTCGGCCTTCAGGGCTATCTCAGGTGGTCGCTGATCCTGCTCTTCATGATGCTGAAGGCGGGGCTCATCGTTGCCGTCTTCATGCATATGGCCTGGGAGCGCCTGGCGCTGATCTACGCCATCCTGCTGCCGCCGCTTCTGGTGCTGGTCTTCGTCGCGCTGATGGTGTCGGAATCGCGCTACGTGCTCTTCAGCCGCCTCACCTTCTTCGGTGCCGCGCCATGACCAGTCGGCGCGATAGTGTTTAGAGCAGCAGCAGTTTCTTGAGAACCGAGAAGACTTCCTTGTAGGGAAGAATGGTGGCGCCGGCAGCGGCGATCGGCAGAAGCGCAGCCGCCGCAACAGGCACGATGGCCGACCGGTTCAACAGCATCGCCGACAGCTTGCGCGTGGTCTCGAACTGTTTCGTCGGGTCGGCGATGTCGTCGGCCTGCTGCTGGACCTCGTCGGCACTCTCCGCCACAACGTTCGTCCCCAGGATCTTGCGCTCGTTCAAACGCTGATAGCGTGTGGCTTGGGTGCCCAGCATCAGCAGGCTCTTCTCCTTCAATTCCGCAAGCGGCTTGGAGAAGGCCGAAAGGGGATAGGCAAAGAGCGCGAGCACGACCACCAGCCAACCGCCGGCAATGATGCTGAACGTGGTGCTCGTCAGGCTTTCCTGCAGCAGATGCTTGGCAATCGCCGCACCGATCGCCGCACTGATACCGAAGATGAAAAGGACATAGGCGTTGGGATAGCTTGCAAGAAAAGCCAACCCGCCATTGCCATCAGGGTGGGTTGCCACCAGCCGGAGCTCCAGCCGGGCGATCCGACGCAACAGCTGCGCCCAGACGAAATGTCGCCAGAGCCCGCGCAAAAGCAGGAACACGAACAGCGGCTGGCTGACGAACACCATCCACCAGGCGGTCAAGGTGAGGCGGTTGCCATCGGGCGAAACCGCAACGGCCCATGAAGAGACCGTCGCCGTGTGCGTGTTGGCAAAGGCCACCAACGCGGCGATAACAGCAAGCACAAGGCAAACCGCTTCTGCGACCCGCGAGTCGCGTCGAGCCAGTGCCGTCGTGACCGCCTCGGCGAAGGGAGCAACCGAACCGGGGGCAATCAACGGTGCTTTCAGAAACTGCCCGAGCTTGATGCGCAACCCTCTCTCGACCTGCTGTTCGGCAAGCACGAAAGCGCCGATCCCCACCACGAAACGGGCCCAGACGCCGAGATCACCGAGATAGGAGCCCGGCGTGTCAGCCGCGAGAAAACTGCGCGGTAGCCCGAGCAAGAGCGGCACGAACCAAGCCAGCCCGACGAACAACAAGGCTCGCCTGCCAGTCTTCAGCGAGCGCTCGTGCAGCAGCCCAAATCGTCGTTGCAACTCGAAAAACGGCCCTCCGTGGGCCGCAAGATACTCGCTGGCGGTAGGATCAGGACGCCGCGGCGCGGGCGCCGCTTGTCCCTTCCCCGCTTGCTCCTTGTTCTTGATACCCAAGAGCGCTCAATCCTCGGTAATGGTCCAGTTGTCGTTGGGATTGAACTGCTTGATATCGCGCGCCATCGCATCCGTGCCCGCTCCGAGATCGGCCTGATAGACGATACCGTTGCGATTGACGACGAAAGTATGGATGCCCGTTTCGCCGTATTTCACCGGCCAGGCGACGAGCCCGAAGCCAGCAATCATATTGCCGTTGATGACATAGTCGTAAGAGCCGCCGGCGATGTTTCCGCCCTGCCGCGTCAGGATCTTGAAGCGGTAACCGTAGTAGCCCTCGTTTGCCTTGGCCTTGTCCAATTGCGCTTGTGAAAGATCGCCTGCGGGACTGTCACCATCCCCCTGCTCTGCAGGCCAATAGAGACCATCCGTCTTGCCTTCGCTTGAAATCAGCTTCTGGGCATATTCGAACACACCATCCCCGTCGTGATCTTCCTGCGCGTATTCCTCCTGGGCGTCCACATAGGCTCGCACCGTGTTGATCGCCTCGAGCTCATTCTCACCGACCCGGCGATTGATGATCTCTTCGATCCCCGCATAAGTGTCGAAAGCCCACTTGCCGTCTTCTTCCTTGGCGATCGGGAAGGGCAAGGGCCAGAGCTCGTCACCGATCTCGATAATCTTGCTATCGCCGGCGTCCTTCAAAATGACCTTTTTGGCAGCACCTGCCTTGATCTGCTCGTAGGTATTCTTCACCCCTTCGCTCGTTTTCAGTTTTTCAGCATCAAGGCCGAGCAACGCGGCAAGCTTGCCCAGGTCGCCCGAGCTCACTGCGTCCTTGAAAGCCGAAAGCGCCTTCTCGGGGTCGTCGAAGGTGGGAGGATCGGTCGGTGAGATATAGTCCGTGAGCTCCGCTGGCTCGCTCTCTGCTGCCAACGTGGCTCCGGCATAGGCCGACAGGCCGAGCAGCACGAGCCCGATACCCGAACGGAAAATCATGCTCTGACGATGATACCTGGTCATGACCATACCCTCCCGTTTCACGCGCTCAACGACGACGTCCACCGCCACCACGTCCACCACCGCCACCGTGACGAGCCCCTCCGCCGCCGCTATGCCGGGCCATAGACCGCCCGCCGCCGCCGCCACCCTGACCAACGGACCGATGCGGCCTGCTCCCGCTGCGGGCGCCGCCGCCCATAGCCTGGCCGCCGCGTCGCGACTGGATCTGCGTCGCCTTGCCGGAACGCACTTCGCCGAGACCTGACGGTTTGCGCGGACGATTGTCGGCTTTTGCTGCCGGACGCGGCTTGCTCGCCGGCCGGTTGATCTTTCCGCCAGAACCGCCGCCGGGCTTCGAGATGTTTCCGGGCCGCTGCGCCGCGCCGGCGGCAGCTGCCTGCCTGTTGCCCGCTCCGGCATTCGGCCGCGCATTGCCCGCCCTGTTTTTCGCGCCATCGAGCTTGTTGCTGCGAACATCCTTCAGATCCTTGAAGGAGCCGGTATCGACCTTCTGGCGGAGGTTCGCGCTTGCGTTGCTTCTGGTGACCTTGGCCTTGTCGCGGATGTTGTTGTGGCCGTTGGCCTCGAGCTTGTTCTTCACGTTCGTTCGATCGAACTTGGCGAGTTGGTTCTTGTCGATGTTGATCTTGCTGCGATCGACATTCTTCCAGTCGATGTCGTTGAACTTGACCTTGCCGTTGATATTGTTGAGGCAGTTGTTGCAGTCGACGTCGATGTCGCCATCGTAGCGTCCGCCCCACACGCCCCAGTCATCCCAATCGACCATCGCACCGAAAACCGCTCCGGTCACAGCGCCTGCAAAGAACGTCGCCGCTGGATAATAGTAGTTCGGATAGGGCTCGGGATAATAGGAGAGCGGCTCCGGTGCATAATCCGGCACGTAGAGCATCTCCGGCTCATACTGAGGCACATAGATCTTTTCCGGATTGGCCGCCTGGATGATGACGTTGTCGTTCTCCTGAACGATCTTCATCTTGTCGTCGGTCTTCAGAACGCCTGAGGCGACCGCCTTGTCGCGAAGCTGCTGAATGGCGATCAGCACGTCCTTTTGCTGATAGGCCATCGCGTCGGAGAGCGACTGCGTCCAGTCGATGTCCTCGCTCATCATTTTCACGATATCGGGATAGTTCAGAAGCGAGATGACGCTGCCGTCCCAAGTGTCCTTTGGCTTCAGGTCCTTGTTCTTCTTGAGGTTATCAAGATAGCGCTCGCCCTCGATGATCTGCAGCGGAAAGAGCGAAGCCGACGCGATCAGCGCGACCAACTCGTCGGGATAGAGCGCGATACGGGCGACAAGGACTTCGAGCTCATCCTCGCTGAGCGGCTCCGGTCTATCCGCATCCGCCTGCTGCGCGGCCGCGGGATCGGCGGCGGCCTGTTCCTGTGCAAAGGCGCTAAAGTTGTAGGTGTAGGGCTCGGGTATCAGCAAACACGCGGTCGCCAGGAAACAGATCGATCGATGCAAACGGATGACACTCTTGACTGCCATTTCCCCTCCCGATCGGACGCACTGTGGCGTCACCTGTAGTCGTCTGCTGGTGCGTGGATCTCTTCTGCCTGTCTGCTGATCTTAAATGTCGGCGGCGCCTCTGGTGCAACCGTGGGGGCATATTAGTGCATAAGCTCTTTCTTTTTCAATGCACAAATGATGACCGCACGACGCCAACCGCTCTGGGTTGCATCAGGTTGGCGCGACCAGCCTTGATCCTACGGCCAAACGGCTAGACCCTGCCCAAATGGGCGTAGACGAATTGCAGGCTCTTCTTTTCCCGCAACTGGCTACAGAATAGCGGTTCAATTCGGAACCATGTCCTTGCGCGAAATTGCGGGGGGCTGCGCTGAACGGTGGATTGGAGAGACGGCGATGACGGAAACTCGTCCCTTGTCGGAAACGGCGCCGAACGCGAACACCAATCAGATCACGGCCGCAAGCGCTGCCGCCGGGCACCTCGCGCTGGTTCCCACCTGGCTTCCCCTCGAACTCGTTCCCGATCCGGACCACAATTCGGCCGGCAGCGGCGGCAATGGAACGAGCATCGGCACGCTCGACAGCAATACGCTCGCCGTCTTCATGCCTTCCAACGCCGCCATCACCGGGCCGCATTCGGCTGCGGACGCGCAACAGGGCAATGACGCGCTCATCAATCAGCATGTCACCGAGATGGCCGGCATGGGCGGTGATGGCGGCAACGGCAATGCCGCGGGCAGCGGTGGCGGCAATGCCGGCGGCGGCGGGCACGGCACCTTCATCGGCAGCCTGGTGAGCACCGACGTGGGCGTCTTTGCCCCGGTGAACACCGCGGTCGCGGGTGGGCCCGGCTCGACGGCGACCGCCAACCAGACCAACAACGCCGCGATGCTGCAAGGCGCGACCCAGATCGGCGGCATCGGCGGTGGAGGGGGCGACCACAACATTGCGGGTGGCGGATCTTCCGCGCACCACGACACATCCATCACCTTCACGGGCGATAACTTCGCCGGACACGGTGGCGACGGCACGTTCATCGGCAACATGATCGATGTCAACGTGGCGGTATTTTCGCCGATCAACATCGCCGTCGGCGCTGCGGGCGGCGACGCCCAGGCCCACCAGACCAACAACGCCATCTTCGATCAGGGCGGCGTGCAGATCGCCGGCATCGGCGGCGCCGGTGGCGGTTTCAACCTGTCCTCCGACACGATCTTCACCGGCGATCAGATGGCCGGCGGCGGCGGATCCGGCTATTCGAACGGCAGCATGGTCGATGTCAGCATCGGATATTTCCACCCCATCAATATCGCCGTTCCGGCCGGTGGCACGGCCGATGCGCAGCAACTCGACCATGTGCTCTACGATCAGCACGCGCTGCAGATGGCAGGCATCGGCGGGCTTGGCGGAGAGGGTAACCTGTCCGACGCCCATTCGGCGCTCGTCGACGATATCCTCAGCCTCGTGGATGGCAGCTGAATTTTGTCGAGCCCCGCCGCCGTGCTTCGACGGCATCGGTCAGACAGACAAACGCACCCCCAACCGGGTGCGTTTGTCTGTCCCGCGCACCCCATTGCCTGCCCCATATCCGCCAGGTGACCCATACCCCGCCCAAAGGGACGTCACCGATTGTCCAGCTAGCTCGCACGCGCAAGAACGCGCACCATTCAATTGCGGTTACCCCGTCTGCCACACGGTATCTCTTGCACCGAACCGCTGAGAGAACACGGGGGTTAAAGATACGTAGAGGAGCAACGCTATGCCTATTCCGCAAGCATCTGACACGATCAATCTCAGCAACTCCGACGCTGGCGACGCCAGTGCCGGCAACGGCGGTGATGGCTTCAACTATGGTGATATTCACTATAATCCGGTCGCCTATGTCGCCAATTCGCAGACGGTAGAAGGTGCCTACACCAAGCTCTACAACGGTGATCACGTCTGGCAGGACGCTGGATGGGGAACCGGTGACGGCGGCGAAGGCGGACTTGCCCAGGCTCGTGACGGCTTCCTTGCCTCGCTGACGAACAGCGGCTCCGGTGGAGCCGGCGGCGACGCCACCTCCAGTGGCGATCAAGGCAACACCAGCGGTGGTAACGTGGCAGCGGTCGCTGCGGACACCACGGCAACGCAGAACACGCAGTTCCTTGCCGACCAGCATGCAACCATTCTCGCCGGCGTTGGCGGCAATGGCGGCAATGGCAACCAGGCATTGGGCGGCGACATTTCTTCGGCCCTGGTCCACACGAATCCGTTTACGGAAACCAACACCTCGACCGAAACCAACACATCTACAGATACGACGACCGAAACCACAACGGTCTCGAACGCGCTCGACAATTTCATCAACGCGTTCGGATCGATCGACCTTAGCGATCTCGGTTCGTGAATTTGCAATGAGGATCGTCGGCTTCGGCCAACGATCCTCATCCTTACATGTGCCATGCCAAGCCCCTGCCTTGTCAGAGTCGATTGTAACGAGATCTGATAATGACAACCAACTCGCAACCCTCACCGCGCGAACCGACGCATCTGGTCATGGCTCTCCGAGCCTCAGCCGGAGCCTTCGGCTTGGTCTTCCTTTACAGCTGCGGCTACAACCTGTTTCTGCTCGCCCCTTCCATCTATCTGCTGCAAATCTACGATCGCGTGCTGTCGAGCCGCAGCGCCGACACGCTGGTGATGCTGACGCTGATTATCGCCGTCGCCGTGGTGGTCGGGTCGCTGCTCGACATCGTGCGTCGAGCCGCCCTTTCGCGCATCGGCAGCTGGCTGGACCATCGGCTGCGCCCGGTGGTTCTTACCGCCTCCTTCGAATATGGCGCGCGCACCAGCCCCGCGGTCGCGACGGATTGCTATAAGGACCTGTCGACGCTCAGGCAGTTTCTGGATTCGCCCGCGAGTTCGCTGCTCTTCGACGTGCCCTGGGCGCCTGTTTTCCTGCTGCTGCTGTTTCTCGTCCACCCGCTGCTCGGCGTCATCGGCTTGCTGAGCGCCGCCTCGCTGTTGCTCCTGGCGATCCTCACCGAATTGTCGACGCGACGTCCCCTGGACCACGCCAACCGTGCGCTTGCGCGCAGCTACCTGCGCTTTGCGACCGCCCTCAAATACATTCAGGTCATCCGCGCCATGGGCATGCAGGACGGCGCAGCCCAGATCGTCTACCGCGACGCCGAAGCGGCAAGGAAGGCCCAGGACGCCGCAATGCAGCGCACCGAGGTCATTCTCGGCCTGTCGAAATCCGTGAGAACGCTAACGCAAATCCTGATGATGGGCGCTGCCACCTGGCTGGTGCTCGAGGAAAATAGCAGCCCCGGCATCATCTTCGTCGCCAGCCTTCTGCTCGGCCGCGGTCTGGCGCCGGTCGAAGGGGCGATCGGCGCCTGGCGCTCGGTCGCCTTCGCCCGCAATGCCTTCAATCGGCTCAATCAGATGTTAATTGCCGTAGCCGCCGACAGCGACGCGCGCATGGTGCCCGTGCCCGAGCCGAGCGGCCTTATCCTCGACAGTGTTGGCTACACCCTGCCCTATCCGGACAGGCAGATCTTGCAGGGCGTCACTCTGCGGCTGGCGCCAGGCGATTGTGTGGCCCTGATCGGGCCATCGGGGTCGGGAAAATCAACGCTCGGACGGATCATTGCCGGCGTCGAGCCAGCAACGAGTGGCTGTGCCCTTCTTGGCGGCGTCGACATCGCCGCCCTGCGCCTGTGTGCGGGGACGCGCCATGTCGGCTACCTGCCGCAGGACATCGAACTCTTCGGCGGCGCGGTCAAGGATGTGATCGGCCGACTGGATGGAGCCGATCCCGGCAAGGCGATCGAAGCGGCGAAGCTCGTCGGCCTGCATGAGACGATCATGCGGCTGCCCAAGGGCTACGACACCGACATCGGCGAAGGTGGCGGGCTGCTCCTGAGGGCGCAGCGCCAGCAGCTTGGGCTGGCGCGCGCTGCCTATGGCAATCCATCGCTGGTGGTGCTCGATGATCCGAACTCGAGCCTCGACTACGACGGCGAACGCAAGCTGTTCACGGCCATATCGCGGATGAGATCGCGCGGCATGATCGTCGTCATCATCACCCATCGCATGGGTATCCTGCCCGTCACCAACAAGATCGCCATCCTGCGCAACGGCACGGTCGATGCCTTCGGCGACAGCGAACAGATCTTCGAGGCGCATCTTCAGCCTCCGGCGCGAACCGGAACGTGAGGAGGACGAAACGATGCATCTCGTTCAGATCGAACCGCCCCCCGCACGGATCATTGGCGCGGCGAACGCGGCCCATCGCTCGATAAAGCCGCAGGGCGCGATCGGAAAACTGCTGACCTATTCGCCGCAGGACGGCATCAACCCGATCGAGCTCGCGGCCGCCTCCCCGATGTCACGGCTGCGTTCCGTCGCCTGGACCGGCAATCTGCTGATCGGCTTCTTTGTCATCGGCCTTGGCACTTGGTCGGCACTGGCGCCGCTCAGCAGCGCAGCGATCGCCTCCGGCGTCGTCGAACCGGAAACCAGCCGCAAGACCATCCAGCATCTCGAAGGCGGTATCATCAGGCAGATCCGCGTCAAGAACGGCGATGCGGTCACCTCCGGCCAGGTGCTGATCGAACTGGACGACACCAAATTCCGCTCCGAACGCGACAGCCTCCAGGGACAGTTGTGGGACGCGGATGCGAGGCGCGCACGCCTGCTTGCAGAGCAGGACGACGCAGACAGCGTAACGTACCCGCCCGAAATGCTGGCAGCGATGGCCGACAATCCGGCAATCGGGGCGATCGTCACCGGCCAGCAGCGGATCTTCGAAACCCGACGCCAGGTGTTGCGGTCGGAGATCGCAATCACGCAGGAAAGAATGAAACAGGTGCAGCAGGAAGTCGCCGGTCTTACCGCTCAGAAGGCGGCTCTGAGCGAACGGGTCGAAATTTCCAGACAGGAGCTTGAGAGCGTCACGACGCTGACGGCCAAGGGACTGGAAAAGAAAAGCCGTGTTCTCAACCTGCAACGGGAAAAGGCGGATATCAGCGGGCGCCTTGGCGAAATTTCGGCGCAGATCTCCCGTGCCTATCAGGTGATCAGTGAAGCCCAGGCCTACCTCGTGAAACTTCGAAGCGATCGGCTGAACGAAGTCGCCCAGACCATGCGCGAAACGGAAACCCAGATCCTGCAGCTGAGCGAAAGGATGCGGGCGATCGACGACCAGTTGGCCAGAACCGAGATCCGGGCACCGGAAGACGGTGTCATCATGGATTTGCGCATCCATACCAGCGGTGGTGTTATCGGCGCCGGCGAACCGCTTGTCGACCTCGTGCCGCGCAAGGGACGCCTGATCGTTTCGGCCAGAGTGCGACCCGAGGACATCAATCTGGTCCATCCCGGTCTTGCGGCACAGATCCATCTGCTGCCGTACAATCAACACCGAGTACCGCTTCTGAAGGGAAAGGTCGAGTATGTCTCGGCGGATCGCCTGGTCGACAAGCAAACCGGGCAATCCTACTACGCCGCCACGATCCATGTCGTGGACGAACGGTTGGCCAAGATGAGCGAAGTCGAGTTGGTAGCCGGCATGCCTGCCCAAACGTTGATCGAAACGGGCACGAACAGCGTCGCCCTCTATGCGCTGAGGCCGCTGCTGGACAGTTTCAACAGGGCATTTCGTGAGGACTGAAACATGCTGTAGCCGGCTGCTCTGTGCGCGACGCGAATGGAGGTACGTGCTCCGTTGCCGCCCCATGCCCCTTGCATCCCTGGCTTGGTTCCACCGAAGGACACCATGATGGGCAAGCGAAAGTTCGATGACGACGAGATCATGGACATCCTCCGGGAGCACCAGGCCGGCGCGACAGTGGCCGATGTCTGCCAGCGTTATGGTGTCAGCGAACCGACTTTCTACCGCTGGCAATCCTCACAGCTTCGAACTGTTGGCTTCGACGTCAAACGCATAAGGGCACTGGAACAGGAAAACCAGAAGCTGAAGAAGCTTCTGGCCGAAGCCATGCTGACAGCCGCTACGCTGAGCGAGATGCTGGAGAAAACCTCGAAATGACGGCGGCTACGTCACCGCCGCTCCATCGCCGGGCGACGATCTGCCTCCAAGCCGTGCGACCACCTCCGTGCGGTTCTGCACCTGCAGCTTGCGCATGATGTGCTGGAGATGCATCTTCACGGTATGACCCGACAAGTTCAGCTTGCCGGCGATGACCTTGTTCGAGGAGCCGCACTGCAATTCGGCCAGGACGTCAGCCTCGCGTGGCGTGAAGTCGGCCAGGATAAGACCGTCGCTGCGCAACCGTTTGGGTTCGCGCTGTCCCTCCACGGGCACCACATGGAGCGCCGCGTCGTCGGCAAATGCTCCCAGCGGATGCGGACAGAACACGCCGCCGGCAAGCACCAGCCTCAAACCGGCAAGCGCAATCTCGATTGGCAGCGCGGTGGTGAAGAAGCCGCGGATCCCCATCTGCAGTGCCTGCGCCGCGATGGATATATCGTCGGTATCTGACAGCAAGGCGATCGGCGCTTTGGGAAAGCGCGCGGCAACGGCCGCCAGATCGTCGAGCAAGCTGCTGCTTCTGACGCCCCTCCCCGCCAGATCGAGCGTAATCAAACGCACGTCCATGCCGAGAGCCTTGTCCAGGCTCGCAGTCGAGATCATATCGATGAAGGTCCACCCCGCGAGTTCGCGCTCGAGCAGCGTGACGATGGCTGTGCGGGCAAGCGTATGTGGTTCGATGACGATGCCGGTCGGTGCATTGCGCGCTTTGCGGCGCACCGCTCCTGAACTGATGGACACAGGTCAACCCCCAGGATGTTTGCAACCTCTAAGGGATGCATACTAGGCCCGAAGATGCGTCATGTCATGAGAAAATCAGGATTAATCCGATTGGACCAATTGAAGCAAGAGATTGAAATATATCGTGTTTTCTGACTCGTTTTTCCGGCTCGGGCCGTTGTAACATATCTTGAGTAGCGAAATCCGCGTTGCTCATCGAGATGGTGATGCAAGGTGTGTCCATCCAGCGGCCCGAAATTTACAACTGAATCTGGTGATCCCTCCTGGCAGCCAAGGCGACGTTCGGCAAACGGCCCTGCCCGCAGCCCGGGAGCGCAGGGCGCTTTCGCTGGAATATTTCAGCCATGCGTACCCATGAGGTCTACCGCAGGCGGCTGCACACTGCGTTGCGATCCGAAGAATTTCAGGCTGTGAACTGCGCCCGCGCGCAGCTTGACCGCCTCCAGGATCGGCTTCCCAGCATCGCGTTCATGCATCCTCGGTCCAAGCGAGCGCGCTTCTGACTCCGCGCGCAAGGTTCGCTCACCTGGATCGGTGAGCTGTGCGAAACGGCCTTGCGCCTTGACCCCGTCCATCGGCGGAGCGGCGTGCGCCTCCGAAACGCGAAAAAGCCCGCCGACCTTTTGGGTCTGGCGGGCTATTTTTATGATTTGGTTGCGGGGGCAGGATTTGAACCTGCGGCCTTCAGGTTATGAGCCTGACG
>NZ_JABWDU010000030.1 GCF_013371465.1 Ensifer oleiphilus
TCCTTGAAGCGGAACAGCGGCGCCACCGGGCCGAAAGTCTCTTCGCGCGCCACCGCCATCGCCTGGGTGACGTCGGCCAGCACCGTCGCCTCATAGAAGGTGCCGCCGAGCGCATGGCGTTTGCCCCCCTGAATCACCCGCGCGCCCTTGGCGGTGGCATCGGCGACGTGCTCCTCGACCTTCTCCAGTGCCGCCTGGTCGATCAGCGGGCCGAGGATCACGCCCTGGTCAAGACCATTGCCGATCTTCAGCTTGGCAACGGCCGCCGCCAGCTTGTCGGAGAAGGCATCATAGACCTTGTCCTGCACATAGATGCGGTTGGCGCACACACAGGTCTGGCCGTTGTTGCGGAACTTGGCGATCAAGGCGCCTTCCACGGCCGCGTCGAGATCGGCATCGTCGAAGACGATGAACGGCGCGTTGCCGCCGAGCTCCAGCCCGAGCTTCTTGATGGTGCCGGCGCTCTGGCGATAGAGCTCGGCGCCGACTTCCGTCGAGCCGGTAAAGGTCAGCTTGCGCACCACCGGGTTGGCGGTCATCTCCGCGCCGATCTCGCGGGCCGAGCCGGTGACGACGCTGAAGAGCCCCTTCGGCAGGCCGGCACGTTCGGCAAGAATGGCGATCGCAATGGCCGAGAACGGCGTCTGTGCCGCTGGCTT
>NZ_JABWDU010000031.1 GCF_013371465.1 Ensifer oleiphilus
CGCGCCATGCTCGGCATCTGGCCGGTCTTACGTGGGGCTGTTCGCATCGACGGCGCCGATCTCAACCAATGGCCCGAGACGCTGTTCAACCAGCATGTCGGCTACCTGCCGCAGGACGTGGCGCTGATGGACGGCACGGTGTCGGACAACATCTCGCGCTTTGCCGAGGCACCGAATGCGCGCGCCATCATCCGCGCGGCCAAGGCCGCCGGCATCCACGAGATGATCGTGCACCTGCCGAACGGCTATCAGACCGAACTTGGTCCTCATGGAACCGCACTGTCCGCAGGCCAGCGGCAACGCATTGCCCTGGCTCGTGCACTCTACGGGGATCCTTTTCTTGTGGTGCTCGACGAGCCGAACTCCAACCTCGATGCGGAAGGGGAAGAGGCGCTGTGCCAGGCCATCCTCAAGGTGCGCGAGCGCGGCGGCATCGTCGTCATCGTCGCCCACCGCCCGAGCGCGCTGCAGACGGTCGACATGATCGGCCTGGTGCAGGCCGGCCGGCTGGTCGCCTTCGGCCCGAAGGAGGAGATCCTGCCGTCGCAGAAGATGCGGCCGCTGGTGGTGGAGAAGAACCGCAGGG
>NZ_JABWDU010000032.1 GCF_013371465.1 Ensifer oleiphilus
CAGGCAGCAGGAAAAGTGCCGTCGCGCGGTTTCCTCGAGCCGCGGGGGCGGCGTTTGCGGCGACCTTCCGTCAGATGCTGATAGAGTTCCAGCGCCTGATCTTCCTTGCCGTAGATGAAGCGATAGATCGTCTCGGTGCAGACCCGCACGGCGCTCACGCCATCGGCGAGCAGACGACCGGCGATCTGTTCCGGGGACCAAAGTGCCTTCAGCTGCGCGATCACCAGTTCGCGTAATTGCGGGTGCCGCACAAGCTTCCTCAAACGCTGCCGCCGCTCTTTGCGGATATCGTCAGCAACCGTTGGGAAGTAGCCGCTATAGTCGGGCAGCTCGCGATCGTGGAAGGTGTTGCGCCGGATCTCACGATAGATCGTCGATCGATGACGACCAAGTTCGCGCGCCATTTCTTTGATCGGCAGTTTGCGTTCGACGAAATGGAAGAGGCGGCGTCGATCGGCCAGATTCAGCTGCGAATAGCGTCGGAACATGCCAAAATCTCCAAGGTGAAGCCATTGAAATCATTGGCATGTCGCACTTGAGAATAGAATGTACC
>NZ_JABWDU010000003.1 GCF_013371465.1 Ensifer oleiphilus
CTAAAGGACAGTCGGACCGGAATACTTTGGTCTCCACTGTTCTCAGACCTTAGTCGGAGCAAGATTTCGCATGCCGAGGCTGCAAGAATGTCGCGATCCTGCAAGAAGTGTGCTGAACTTTCGCCGTACGCCTCGCCGTCTCGACGGTAGGGTTGATGGTCATCGTCAATTTGCCGTGCTGGTCCGAGCGGAATGCGGCCTAACCCAGAGCGCAACTACGTTTGATCTTGCGGCGTTCAATGATCTCCGCCCTGCTGCCACGCCCCTCGACAAGATGTCAGACCGCAATGCTGAAATGGTCGCCGGCATTCTTGTCGCGAGCTTGACATGGCTCCTGCCGCGCTGGGCGGCAATAAGCCTCGGCTACGCCTTTTCGCTCAGCTTAGATTGCGCCAGCCATTCCGGGTTTTGGATTGCAACTCGACGTCGAATTCGTCCTACAGACAATTTACATACTTCCTCAACCTATCGCGGGCGCGCGGTGTTCGATCGCACGGCGCTGCCGGTTACATACTTCCTCAACCTATCGCGGGCGCGCGGTGTTCGATCGCACGGCGCTGCCGGACGACGCTTGCCTCCTCTGCTTGATAGGCGCTAGTGGCCCGCTGAAGGCTATGTAAACGATGGCGCATCGCATGAAATGCCGCTCTTTGCGATTTCGGGACCAGTTTACTCGCACCTCTCTCGCTGTGGGCGAGTGCTCCCGGTCCGAAACGTGCATTAAGTGCCTTACTGACGGCTTGGAACTCCGCACGGATCTCCGGACTAAGCGCCCGAACCCTCCGCGCTAGGTGGGTTGCGTTCTTCGCCGTGTGTTTAGTCAAGCGTCGGAGTTCTCTCTCAGCTTCCTTCGTCAATCCTGGAATAGCGACGGACAAGCGGGTTCGTTCAGTGCTCACTGCCAACAACTCAGCCTCATATGCGGCGGCATAAGAGCGTCCCATGGCACGAATGCTGGCGGCAGCGGTCTTGACAGCCTGCAAAGCTACCCGACGTTCTCGTCCGGCTGCCAAGAACCCATCCAACATCCTGCTAGAGCCACGCAATGTGCCATAGGCGGCGGGATCAGTGACAACGGCACGGACAATGCGTTCGGGATCAACTTTCATCGTTAGAATGCCTTCGATCGTCGTAACCGCAGCACTCGGATCACGCCAGATCCGAACCGCGTCTCGGCCGAATATCGCCTTCTCCTGTCTGTAATGTTCGGCTCTCACGGCCCTCAACCGCGCCTCGTCCTCAACGCAGTTCTTGAATTCGGTTACAGCGGGCAACATTGGCAAGCGCGCGACGGGAGACTGTGGAGCAGATGCTGCCGGCACAATGAGTTGACCGGGCTCGCGTTTCTCGACTATACGCAGCTCTGCTGCAAACCGTCTAACGACCTCAAACAAAACTGTCAGTTCAGCCCTCCTCTCCTCGGACATGTTTTCCGGCATGCGCATCGTCGTGTTGCGCTTAGCGAAGTCATCGGCCTTGTCGGAAAACGCAAGCCATCCGAACCGACGGGTAAGGGCCTCATCGATGGCCTTGACCTCGTGGACGATTGAGCGATCCTCAGTGGCAATCCGGAACGCGGACCGATAGGCTTCATATGCCCCACGCTCCCCGGCTGCTTCGACCTCTAGCAGCCGCGCTCTCGCGTTTTTGGAGAGCGGCGGAATAGCAAAACCCATACACGCTCTGCGCATTCGCTCGCCGTTTAGAAAGCGCGCTTCTTGTCTGCGAAACTCCGCCGCATGGGCTCGTGCCAAAAGCGCGAGCTCTGACAAAACTGATTGTGCTGCAACCCGCTCCTTCCGGGCAGCCTGGCCGTCGACAAGGTTCTGGCCACCACGCAGGTTCCCAAGTTCTTTCGGCGAGCGAATAAGCCCATCTGCGATCAGCTGCGGATCCCCGACAGCATTTGAGGTTTGCGCATTCAATCGCGCAAGCGCGACCGCCGGATCACGGTAAATCCGCTTGAGTAGAGGCATGATGATCGCTTCCCGCTCCGCCCAAGCCGGGGATGCGAGATTGGCGAGACGTGCATCCTCCACGAGTGGGCGCGAGAACGAAATCGTTGCTGAGAGCAATTCTCTATCACCATCCGCCTCTATCTCAAAAGGTTGCCTCTCGGCTGCACCGCACCTTGATCTAATGCGTTCGGAATGGTCAGGCGCAAGCTCAATTGCGACGTTGGCTCGTTGCCAGAGCCGGACAACACGACGGCGCTGATCTGAGACCCAACTCAGCGCACTTATGGCTGTCTTCACCAGGTCCGAGCGCGAAATTGCCTCAATTCCGCGGCGCTGCGCGAAGTCTTCTGCAAGTGAACGATATGCATCTTCAGTCACATAATCCAGCGTGGTTGTTTTTCCGCCAGAACGCGAGAGTCGTTCAACCAGTTCAGGAAACAGGGCCGGCAAGCGGTTCTCCCTGGCAATCCGACGTTGTCGATCCCCGGCCCTCTCAATCAATCCCGCCGTCCAGACGTTGCGCTCGACCACACGCTTTTCGACGCGGGTTCTGGCAGGTTCCTCACCGATGACCGCAACCTTGATCGTGACCTTTTCTGTCCCGTCCCTCCGAAGTCTTACGGCGTCGCCGACTTTCACTCCGCCATCCTCTAGTGCCTTCGGTAGACTGACGCCCCACAGGCGATGCGTCTCTCCATCTGCCAGACGCAGATCAGCATAAGGACTTGGACCGACACCCTCGCGTGCGCGAAACTTTGCAACACCTGTCTCGACGAGTTCGCCGGTAACGCCGTAGGTGTAATCGGCACGCGACTGTCTTTCGCATCCCTGTCTCCGCTGGAAATCCTCCGACGCGGCATACAGATCTGCGCGACAACGGTGGCGGGTCATCGCGACATACGTCAGATGCTGGTCCATCATGCCAGTGGCCAGCACGAAGGCGCGATCAAAAGTCGAACCTTGGCTTTTATGGATGGTCGCGGCGTAGCCGTAATCGACATTTCGATAGGCACTCTCGGCAAAAATGACATCGCGTCCACTGTCGAGCCGAACGGTGAGCGTCGCCGATTCCCTACCGGCTGCCGTCGGACGAACGGTCCCGAGCATGCCGTTCTTCACGTGTTGAACACCGAGGTTCGCGGCATGTGGCTCAACGAACCGGGCATTCTCAAGGAAGATGATACGGTCGCCAACCGCGAACTCTCGCATACCGCGCTCGGTCAAGAACGGCCTGCCGTCCGACAACAATCCATCAGTCGAAAGCACTTCGCGAATAGAACGGTTCAGCACCTTTACGTCGTCATTGGTATGCGCGAGCACAGCCAATTCGTTGCCACGAAGCTGTCGACCTTCGGCTGCCGCTTTCGCTACCAATTCGCGGTGTGCAGTTGTCCAGTCTACGACAATTCGCTCGATGGCAGCCTGACGAGTCTCGGCGCTAACGATATGTCCGCGATCGCCATAAGCGGTAAGCGCCTCTTTCACACCACCACGGGCAAATTGCATGGAGGCAGCACGCGCCCATTCCTCACTCTGCCGTCGAACACCAGCCAGTTCCACAGAGCTGATGCGCTCGACAATCGCTCGGAAAGCCGCGCCCGCCTGAATCGGCTGAAGTTGCATAGGATCACCAACGAGTACCGCCTTTGCGCCCGCTTCCTCGATATGCTTCAACAGACGCGCCATCTGTTGTGACGACACCATTCCGGCCTCGTCAACGATTAGGACATCTCCTTTTTCGAGAAGGTCGTTTCCTCGCTGCCAAGAATGCTCCCAGGAGGCGATTGTGCGCGCCCGAATGCCCGAGCTTTCCTCCAACCCTTCAGCAGCCTTGCCGGCGAGGGCCGCACCGACCACACACCGCCCTTCTGTTTCCCAGACAGTGCGGGCAGCACTCAACAATGTCGATTTACCGGCACCGGCAACACCTACGACCGCGGCGATGGCGCCGTCTGCGGTAATATGACGGACGGCCTCGATTTGCTCTGCGTCGAGCCGAACACCCGCGGCAGCGCTTTCTGGTGATGCAACGGCGGCATCAACGCTGGTGCTTGAGACACCAAAGCCGGTCATCTTCGACAACGTAGTTGCCAAGCGTGCCATTTCATACTCGGTTTTCACTAGACCGCGCGTAGTAAATACTGCCGGCTGCTCGACTTTGCTGGTTTCGCCATTTAGCCGCTGTGGCTGCAGTAAAACGAGATCGTCCGATGACATAAGTCTGGCGCGCACGTTGGCAAAGACAATCGGATCGTCGATATAGCGATGAATTGCGCGGGCGATGTCCCACTCGTTGAAGGTCGATCGCTCATTGGCGAGTTGCTTCAGCAACAGAGCGGGATCATCCGTGATCCGGTCGGCAATCTCATAGCGCTTGGCCAATGCCGCCGGTGAAAAGTGAGTTTCGAAGCCTTTGCGAACCAGCGCAGCACGACTCGGACCAAAATGCCGCTGCTCCAGACCGCGAAGTCCTTGTTCATCGTAAGAACGACCATCGAGGTGGAAATCATGGCCGGCAAGCGCCAGATGGCGGCTTGCGGTTTCCGCCCAGGCGACCTTCCATTTCTTCAGCACCTCCTTGTCGCCTGCCCATAGCCGATAAACGATTTTTCCCTCAGGTCGCTCAGGCGTTCTGACGCGTACCGGTTGGCCGTCTTCACCGATGATCGCGACTTTCTTCGGCCCGAATCCCTCCTCCGCCAAAGCGCGCAGCGTTGCCATGATATGAATATGCGGGTTGCCGTCCTTGTCGTGGTAAACCCAATCGGCGACCATTCCTCGCGACGTGAGGTTCTCCCGCACGAAGTCGCGCACAAGTTCTATGTTCTGCTCGCGACCTAATTCCACCGGAAGCGCTAGAATGATTTCGCGGGCAAGCTGCGCATCGCAGCGCGTCTCATAACGGTCGACCGCGTTCCAGAGCACTTTACTCGCACTGGCGACCGTGCGCCCATCTATTGCGGCCCTCAGCCATGAGGGTGTCGCATCGGGCAAAGCAAGCTCTTCATGCACCATCTCCGCACGCCCACCATGGTAGCGAAACTCCTTACCGATTTGTTCGTCCATCATCTTGGTGCGATGACGATAGGCAGCTGCAGAGACGATGCTGCGCCCGGCGCCCCGGCTGATCACTTGTACCCTCATAAACATGATAGCCAAATCAGGAGAAATCCTCTTCTAAGCAAGTCGCCACTGCGACGTATATTGCGCCATTCCGCCAAAATTTCGGGCTTGTCGATCCAGAGTTCCGATATTCCTACCTCATCATCGAAAATTTGACTATGATATTTATATCAGTATAATCGAGGTTCATGGTAAAAAAGGAAGGACGAGACGTGCGTGCAAAAACAACCATCTCTGAAATCGACGCGCAGATTGAAACACTGCGGGCGAAACGCAAGAACCTGCTGATAAAAGCGAATGAGCGCTTCGCCCGGTTGGCGCAGAAAGCCGGCCTGGCTGAACTCGACATCCCGGACGGCGAACTCGACGCCATCTTGGCAGAGATCGTTTCGCGATTTCGCGAGCGGCACCGGCGGGCTGATGGTCCGACCGCTTAAACGGCTCAATCAACGGATCGTATTTCTCGAACGAAAGCGGCAAAGCAGGATGACGCAAGGGCACAAGCGCGAAATCCACGAGAAGACCATCCTTGGCGGATTGATCGTCAAGGCAGGCCTAAAGAATGCCGATCGGGCGTTCCTGCTCGGCGCACTCATTCAGGCGAGCCAGATTCCCGTCGGTACGGTTGAGCATGACCGGCTATCAGCTCTCGGCACCCAGGCTTTTCGGGCGGAGGCCCGCGCACGAATAAAGCTGTAAGAAAGGGGGCGGGCGGGATGGCGACGAAGCGGCGGTTCAGCCCAATAAACCTGTTGGCACTCGTGCCGATTGCGGTGAGCATCGGGACACTGTTTATCACAACATACAAGTGGACGACCGTGGCAACGATCGTTGCGCCCGGATATGCCAATTGGTTTATGCGTGCGTCGCCGATCGCGAACCTCTTCTTTGGGCCGATTTCAGGACTCATTGCTGTTGCTGTCTTGCCTCTGCATCGGCGCAGACCGATCGCGCTCGTCAGCGTCACTACGTTTCTTTGCATTGGCGTACTGTACGCGGTGCGGGAATACGCCCGCCTGTCCCCATTCGTTCAGTCCGGAATGATCACCTGGCCAACGGCCCTGTCATACCTCGATCTCTATGCCGTCGCAGGCGCAGCCGGCGGCTTTGCCATCGTGGCAATCTCGGCCCGTTTATCCATAGTCGTCGGCGGATCGGTCAAGCGCGCCCGGCGGGGCACCTTCGGTGACGCTGATTGGCTGTCGATGTCTGCCGCTGCTGCTCGGTTTCCGCCAGATGGCGAGATCGTCATTGGCGAGCGCTATCGGGTCGACCTCGACACAATCCGCAGCATCCCCTTTCGGCCTGACGACCGTTCAACGTGGGGCAAAGGGGGCAAGGGGCCGCTGCTCACATTTCGGCAGGATTTCGATTCCACTCATATGCTGTTTTTCGCTGGCTCCGGCGGTTACAAAACCACGAGCAACGTTGTTCCGACAGCGTTGCGTTATACTGGGCCTCTGATTTGCCTCGACCCCTCGACCGAAGTAGCGCCGATGGTGGTTGCCCACCGCCGATCAAAGCTCAATCGACACTGTGTGGTACTTGGACCATCCAATCCTGCCTGGGGCTTCAACGTTCTCGACTGGATCGAAACCTCGAGATCCAAAGAAGAGGATATCGTCGCCGTTGCTCACATGCTTTTGTCGGAAAGCGCGCGGATCGAAACGTCGACAGGTTCATATTTCCAGAACCAAGCGCACAACCTTCTGACGGGTTTGCTGGCGCACGTCATGCTGTCTGCTGATTACGCCGGCCGTCGCGATCTTCGCAGCCTGCGCCAAATCGTTTCCGAGCCCGAACCATCAGTTCTGGCAATGTTGCGCGACATTCAGGAAACATCGCAATCGGCCTTTGTCCGCGAGACGCTCGGCGTCTTTACCAATATGACGGAACAAACGTTCAGTGGCGTCTATTCCACCGCATCGAAGGATACACAATGGCTGTCGCTTGACGACTATGCAGCACTCGTCTGCGGAACAGCGTTCAAATCGGTCGATTTCGTCAAAGGCGGAATCGACGTCTTCCTGAACATTCCCGCGTCGATCCTGCGCAGCTATCCGGGCATCGCCCGTGTCATCGTCGGGTCCCTGATCAATGCCATGATCCAGGCCGACGGGGCCTTCGATCGCCGCGCACTCTTCATGCTCGACGAGGTCGATCTGCTCGGCTACATGCGTGTGCTCGAGGATGCCCGTGACTACGGCCGGAAATACGGCATAACGCTCATGCTGATGTATCAATCGGTGGGCCAGCTGGAAAAGCATTTTGGCCGTGACGGCGCGACCTCCTGGATCGATGGATGCGCCTTTGCGTCCTATGCGGCAATCAAGGCGCTCGACACGGCCCGCAATGTTTCGGCTCAATGCGGTGAAATGACGGTTGAAGTCGAGGGGCGGTCCCGCAACATCGGTGGGAGCAGTTCCGACAAAGCGTCAAGGCGTTCAGAAAGTGTCAGCCTTCAGCGCAGGCCACTGATTATGCCGCACGAAATCATCCAGTCGATGCGCAAGGACGAGCAGATCATCATTGTCCAGGGCCATAGGCCTTTGCGTTGCGGACGGGCGATCTATTTCCGGAGAAGGGACATGAATGCGGCGGTCGAACCCAATCGGTTCGTCAAGGCAGTGGCGACTTGAACGACGTCTATTCCGGAGGCGGGTCATCGGCGCTGAGACGCAGGAGTTCCTGTTGTGCCGTTTCCAGTTCGGCTTCGATCTGATGGCGCTCCTCGGCATCGAGGCAATTTTTCAGTTCGGCGCGCAGTTCGTCGATGTGCTGTTCGATCGTCATCGTAATCTCCTTTGATTTGTGAAAGATGACGCCGTCGGTCGTGAGGGGCAGGAAGGGGTCAAGGCTCGCGGCACGCGACCGGCGGAGCCGGCGCGCGGAGGAACCGATTTTGTCGTTTGCGGCAAAATTGGAGGGGCCGTGCGGCCTTGAAGCGTTCCAGCTACTCATGGCAGGCTGACGTTTCTGAGCAGACAGGGTGGGTTGGATATGCCACCCAATATGTGCCGACAACTGGCTGCGTTGCCTTCTGACGTGACGCGATTGTAGCTTCTCGTTGTAGCATCTCGCCGATGATGACAAAGAAACTGGGACCGTAGCCTGACAGCTACGATCCCCTGCTGGCTATTTACTCAGCTAGGCGACAATCCGCCTGGCTGCAGTCGCGGCTTTGGCATAGGCAGAAATTGTCCGGTCCGCTTTAAAGGTGAGGTCCCGTTCGACGCGCAGACCAAGGCGGCCGCGAACCGATTGGATCTCCGAGAGAAGTACGGAACCGAGTTCGGGGAACCCGACGCCAAGGTCGCAGAGCCCAAAGAGCAGATCCGGGTCCTCCGGGTCGGCCGCGGCGATCAACCAGGTGGCTGCGGCATCGGGCGTAAACAGCTTGACGACCGGAAGTGGATCGAAGTCTGGATTGCGTTGAAAGAGCTGACCGTTCGTGATGAGGGACGTGCTGATTTCATCGGTAATGAGGCGCATTGGTAATCTCCAGGACGATGGGTTGGACGGAGCGGCCCCGCGATCACCGCGGGGCCGGCGTGCGACGCTCAGGCTGGATCATTCCAGAGGATGACCTTGCGGTTCGTCTCGCCGCCAGGTGCAGGTGCGACATTGCCGAAGATCACGCCGATCTCAGGGGCTTCAAGCTTGACCGAGAGGTATTCTTCGCCGGTGCGCTGCGAGTTCCGGTACCAGCCGGCCCCGATCTCGAAGCCAGTGCGGCGGTGGATGATGCGATAGTCAGGGGCGCCTTCGCTTGCCTTTTGGGCATTCGGGATGAGAGCGATTGGGGCGTTGACCTTGATGGTGGCGAAGAGACCTTCGAGGGTGCCGTCGGCCTTTTCGGTGAGGGTTGCGATCGTGGTTGCCATGATGCTGTCTCCTTCGGTTGCTCGGGAACCATTCCCGATGGCGCCCGAAGAAGGGGCAGAGCCGCAAGTGTCACCGCAGCGAAGCGGAGGGAAACCCCTTGCGGGTTGACGCGGGACGCGGCCGGTCCCTTAGAAAGGCGACATCGAAAACGGGAATGGTTTCCGACGCGAACGATCGGGAAGACACATGGCCAACGCGCGCCATCCCGGTGTCCAGAAACCGGCAGCGAGGATGGTATGGGCCGGCAATCAAGAGCAGCGCACTCGCCCGGAATTCGGCGCAAGGCTGCGAGGCCTCCCTGCGGCTAGGCATTGGCCAAGACCGCCGAGGAACGGACTGACAGGATCCGCGAACTCCGCGAGCCGCCAAAGATTACGCCATCTCGAGGGCGTTCCAGCTTGACAGAGAGGTATTGCTCGCCGGCATGATGCAAACGCTAGCCGTGGTCTGCGGGAACAGCCGATCGACAAGCCCAGACAGCTTTCTGCGTCGGCACAGACAAACGACCCAGCACGTCAATCGTCGATCCGAAATCCGACCTTCACGACCACCTGATAGTGCGCCACCGCTCCATCCTTGATCTGTCCCCGGATCTGATCCACCTCGAACCATTCGAGATTTCTCATGGTTTTCGAGGCCCGCATAATCGCAGTCTCAATCGCCTCGCTCACCGAGACTGTCGAACTGCCGATAAGTTCCACCTTCTTGTAGACATGATCGCTCACGTTATCCTCCCAAATTGGTTCAGGCTACGCTTGGCTTCAAAAGGGGCTCGAGGGCACCGCTCGACGGGATCGCTGATCAATAGTGCGGACATCGTCACACCGAGACGCTGCGCCAAGGGACTGCTTGAATTCACAGCAAACCCAACGATCTTGCAATACCGGGTTGTTGTCAAACAATGCCAGAGGCGAAGGTTGCCGCCGCGGCCCGCCAATCAATCGACCACGGTTGACCCGATTCACCGCACGGCAGAACTTTGCAGCCAACTGTCATCATGAAGGATATAAAGAGATGGTCGAGAGTACCCGTACGGGCTCACTACGGCAGAGGGCGCTGTGCTGAGCCACTTGACCATATTTCTGTCACCCGGAACTTCCCCTCGACCCGTTTGCACTGAACGACGACATCGACCAACATCTTCAACAGGTCGCGAATATCATCGCGTGCAAGATCCTGCCCGCCGTCCGATTCCTTAACGAGAAGGGTCAGCTGTTCAAACGCGAGGGCTGGCGAGTGAGCGTGCACTGTGGTGATGGAACCAGGATGGCCAGAGTTGATATTGCGAATGTAATAGAAAGCCGTGCCGTCGCGCAGTTCCTGCAGCAGGACACGATCGGGACGCATCCGCAGGCTCGATTCGAGCAGTTCCTTGGGGCCGATCTTAGCAAGGCCCTGCTCCCCTTTCGAATAGAACAGCCGAACGTGGTTTGGTTGTGGGATGACCAGCTCGGCCGTATCTTCGATCGTAATGATACGTTCGTTCATCGGGATGTGCTGGATCAGCGCCTTCGAGAGTGTGGTTTTTCCCGATCCGGTCGCCCCGGAAATTATGATGTTCTTCCGGGCGAGCACCGCATGCCTTAGGAAGGTCGCATAGCTCCCCGTCTCGTAAAGCTCCGTCAACTTTCTGTGCTGCGGGTTCGCTCGATCATCCGCCGCAGCGGTGACGGCAAAAAGCCCGGATGCATCGAGGTCGCTTATCGACTTCGACACTGACGAGGGCTTGCGAATGGTGATGCTGACCGTGCCTTTTGCCGTGGCCGGCGGGATAACGACCTGCACGCGCGCGTCGTTGGGAAGGATTGCCGAAAGGATTGGCCTCGCCTCGTCGATCGCCTGATGGGAGTGGCTGGCAACGGTTCGCGCTAGGCGCATCAATCTGTCGAAGGTCAATTCCGCAACGTCATAGCGTGACCAGCCATCGGGACCTTCGGCCAGAACTTCGCCGGGCCGATTGATGACGACTTCATAGAGTGCAGGGTTTTGCAACAGCCAGGCGATCGGCGACAGAAGCTGGCGCACGACCGATGCGTCAGGCGACCCCATCACGCGCGCACCCTCATTTCGCTATCACGCGGTCGTGCATGCGCAAGCCCCCGAAACCCGCACGTTCGAGAACACGATTGCGAGGCTCGGTCACACGCAGATCGTAGATCCCGGAAAAGTCTAGATCACGCGCCACGAAAATCGACACGAGCTCGCCCTGATGCTTGCTTAGCGTCGGGGCAATATTAATCGATTGTTCGACGGCGATCGCTGCTGCTTGCCTTCCAGCGCCCGTCGTACTCTCCGCGTCGACGTTCTGGTCCTGCAACTGCCTTCCGGCAAAGCTCGCCACATCACCAACGATCGACAGGAGCAAAGCACTGCCGAAGCGCTCCCACCAATGGCTGTCGACATGACCGTCAAAACCGGCGCGACCGAGCGCATCGGTTGCCGGTGAAGCAAGCGCAATGATGACACCGGTTGGGGTTTTCGCTCGGCTCCAGAGGACGAAGAGCCGCTTCTGGCCGCGCCGCAGTCCGCCGCGGTATTCGCCGACAACCTGCGTACCCTTCTCCATGAGCACCACACGGCCATTATCCGAGAACAAATCGCGATTGATGATACAACTCGCAAAGCCCGGCTGGTCGGAAGACAGCGCTGTTTCGAGCACGCAAGGGATCGAAGTCCCCATCGCCACGATATAGTTTCTGTTGCCGAGATGTCCGGCGCGCGAACCTTCGAGCCGTGTCGGTTTCAGCATGCGGTCGAAGCGCTGATCATCGTTTTCGCCCACCTCCCCACCTAGCGAACCGTTGAGAGGCAGATAGCTCGAAGCCTGATCCGACGGTGATTGCGTGTATTCGGAACGGTGATCGATCCCTTGGCCTGCGCTGAAAGCCATGACTGGCGCTCGCCGGGCAGAGTCCAGGAGTTCGTCCTTTTCGGCTTCTGCGGGCGGTTCGGCGACTACAGGCGTTGGCAATTTGACTTCGGGCAATAGTTCGACCGTCTTCGGGACTTCTTTTGCCGGCTCGAAGGCCGTGGTTTGCCGGATGACAACCCGCTCCTCACGATTGGAATTCGGATCAAGGGGCTGCGAACGCATTGACCACAGCCCAAAACCTATGAAGGCAAGCATAGCTGCGACAACGGCGCCGCGTCTGAGTGCCGGGTTGCTGTCGAACCCTTTGGGAAGCTGGGTGTGTCCGCGTTCGCCGGGTATCGTCGTTGGAACCTCGTCTGTCATTGTGCGTCTCTTTGAGTGGCGACCTCATTTGATGCCTTGACGATCCTCTCCACCGATGGGGATGTCGTATGCGTACCGAGGTTGCCTGCGCCAAAGTCATGGGCTTCGTTGAAGACGCAGATCACATCTCGTCCACGACGCAGGATGAACTTGCGGCTGACTGCATGAACGAGCACGAGACCACCGGTGACGGATTTCGGGACGAGACTTTCGGTTCCGTCAGAGTTCTCAAGGTAGATTGCCGGGATCTCTCTATTGTCGCCGAAGACAAAGGTCGTAAGCTTGCCATTGTCGTAAACGGCCTGCGGTTCGATCCTGCCAGATCCTTGCGCCGAATATTGCCAATTGCGCGGGCCATAGTGCTCATGGAGCGCCAATGCGTCATTTGCAGCACCGGCTTTCTCCGCTTGGCCACGGGCCTGCGCTTCCAGGCGCCGGCGTTCCGCCTCGTCAGTGGGATAGCGGTACTTCACATAGAAATAAGTGTCTTGCCCGGCAGCAACGGAGCCGTCGCGCACCGTCAGTTCCATCTGGTAACTGCGCTTTGAGCCATCTCGTCTTGTCGTCACTATGGAAATGTTGGTGACCGGCTGGTTCTCGCGGGGTTTTAGAAACAGGATATTGCCGGCCGGCGCCACCTCCCAGGCTACCGAGTTGCCGAGCGCCACATGCGCGATCTCCTCATTGGGCGCAAACTCCACCTGAACCGAAGAGCGCAGCGTGCCGACGATGCGGGTGATGTCGTAGGGCTGGTAATTGACGAAACGAACACGGTTGTCCTGCCCGGCGCCGCGCGGAATATCGAGGGCCAAGGCCGGGTGAAACACCGCGGCGACGGCGACGAAGGCCAACACTGACACTGAATTTGTCCTCAATTGATCGCCTCCGGATCTGCCCGATAGTCGCTAACGACGAAGCCAAGTGGGTTAACCAGCCGGTCGCTGGAGGAGACCGGGGCGTTGACATAAGAGTAGGTGATCGTGGCCACCCAATGGGTTTTGCGCACATCGTCTGCACGGGTGATGGTGCTGAGAAAGCGCACCGACACGACGTTGGCGTTGATCAGCGAAATCGATTTGATCGTCACGTTCACCGTCGAACCGCGCCCGTGAACATTTTGCGGTGAATGGGGGTTGCTGCCGCGGTAAAGAGTGGCAAAGCGCATTTGCTCGGCTTGCGACGACAGAAGAGAGACGGTCTCGAAATTCTCCTTGGCCTGCGACCAAACGTAGCCTTCGCGCGCCCTGACGTAGCGCGCAGCAAAATACTTGGTCACCGCTTCGTCGTAGCTTCCAGCCTGCGAGGTCAAGGCAGACACCACGTCAACTATCCCCGTCGAGTTGTCCACGCGCACGACGAACGGCACGGCCGTCTTCAATGGTGCGAGCGCGGCGACGGCAAAGACGGCGGCGCTGGCAGCGAAGCTTGCAACAATCGCAATCAGCCAGGCAATTCGCGCCGAACGTTCAACGCTTATCAAGCGATCCTGATCGAAGCGGCGGGCCCTTTCGAAATAGGCCTTCAATCCATCCGGGGTGATCATTGGCTCGCCAGCGCCTTGGCGCATTTGCGATAAGACGCGCGTTCGTCAAACGCCTCAAAGGCACCGGGAACGCGCTCCTCACGGAAGTAGCCGAGCGGTTTTGAGCCAAGCTGCTTGCCGGCCTCCCATTGCCACATTGAACGGTTGAGCGGGCGTTTGGCGTATCCGTCGCATTTTGGTGCATGAGAAGTCATCGTGTTGCATCCGCTGACCAGGGCCAACAATAGGAGGCAGGAGACAGTTCGCGGCATATCGACCGGTATCCCTTGTTCATCCGAAAAAGAGGGCGCAGCACCGTTGAGGCACCTTGGTGGACAGGCTTTGGCAGGATTACGACGTGTCATGTGCCGACAAACGGCGGACAGCGGCGCGCACACCGCGTCGCGCGGTGCGCTGAACGGCCGCCGCGCCTAAGGTGAGATTACTCTCATGAGCGTCGCGTGCCGCGGAGTAGCCGTAGGTGAGCGACGCACCACCGGCAGCAAGGGATGCAGCGATCCCGGGGAGCTGATAAAAGACATAGAGACTTGCGATCCCAATGGCTCCGATCGCTATCGGCCGCATCAAAACGTCCTGATAGGCTTCGACGGTGCTAAACGACGTCTCGAGCGTCGTGATCAACAGCGAGCCGACCGCAACGACCAGGATCTGCAGGATAACGAAATTGACCAGCTGGCTGATCCAGGCTTCAGTGAAGCGCCGCGTGCTTTGAAACATCGCCAGAGCGATGAAAATGGGACCGAGTGCCAGAATGATTGCCAGTGCGACACGGGCATAAAGGGAAACAACATAGCCGATTGCTGCGACGACGAATGTGATGACGACCATCAGGAGACCACCGAACGCGGTGGCGATGTCGAGCGGCCAAGAGCTTCTGTTCCAGATCTGGTTGGCCGACGTCTGCCCCTTGTCGAGCAGCGCATCAAATGTCGAAGCACTCGGCACAGTGCCGGTGTTGAGCGCGCCTGAGATTTCCTGCGGCAGACTGGTGAAGAAAAGATCAGTGACAAACACCCGATAGTCGGGCGCATTGCGCACGAGCATCACCAGGATGCCGAGCTTGATCGCGCGGTAGGCAAACTCCAGCACTGGCGCTTCGATGGCCCCCTTAAGAACCAGATAGCCATAGAGGACGACATAAAGCACGAGAGCCGCCGTCAACGGCCCCGCCACCCACGTGCTGATATTGGATGTTCCGGAAGAAATGAAACTCTCAAGTGGGGCCTTGAACTGGTTGTCTAGGAAAGCAAAGACCTGGTACATCCGCCTTAGCCCCCCACCACCTTTTTCATTCGCTCGAGCCGAGCCTTGCCGCCGGCCGCTTCGGCCACGCGGTTCAAAACAGTGAGAACCTCACCGTGCCAGCAGGCGGCGGATAACAGCAAAAGGGTCGATATCGACGTTGTCATTTGAGTGCGGCCCCCATTGCGTCCATGCGCTTGCGCCAGTCTTCGGCCTGGCGTTGCAGATCAACCTGAACCTGCGCTTGCTGGATCATCTGCAGCGCCTGCATGCGCAGGGTGTCCGTTTCGAGGAAGGCTGTCTCGGCAAGCAGCCGGGCTTGAAGGTCGGCTATATCCTTGGCGTCGCCGGCCACGGCAATCTGTTTGCGCAACGCGTCGATGCCGTTGATGCGTTTGGTTGCCGCGTCATAGATCTGCTGCCCGAGGCTCATCTGACCGGCGGTGCGGTTTTGCATCCGAGCAAGCTCTAAGGCATAGAAATCGTTGGCGCTTGATTTGTAGATGCTGTTGTCATCGAGGAATTTCGTAGCGGCGTCGCCAAAGGCGCCGGCGCCTGAGCCCTTAAGCACCCCTTGGACAGTTGAGAAGTCACGCGGTAGCGCGTTGCGGATGGCCGGATCGTTCAAGATGGTAGCGATATCAGCCATATCGGTCAGTTTGTTCAGGGAGCCGTAAAGCTGCTGGGCCTGATCAAGCTGCGCCTTCATCGTATCCAGTTGTTTGGTCAACTGGGCTATGCTCTCTATATGTTTGGCGATTGCAGCGTTGTCGACAACTGGGATCCCCTGCCCTGAGGCCCCTGTCGCATAGAGGGCTGCGGCTGCAGCGATGATCGCAATCTTCTTCCTGATCATGAGCTTTTACTCCTCATTTGCTGGAACATCGGCAACCAGACGGAGGGATCATCTCCCACGTCTGCACGGATACGGTCCCCCAGCTCAACATTGGCGGTGCGCCCGGACAACACGGCGAGCTCATCGTCGAACCCTGCGAGATTGAGTTCGGCGACAACACTGTTGTGGCCCTGCTTGACGATAAACCGTCTGGCATCGGTTGGGAGCGCACGCGATATCAGTTCGAACTCGCGTTCCGTCAGTTTGAAACCATCGACATAATCGGCATGACTCCCACGCGCATTCGGCATGAAGAGCTGTGTGGGGCATTGCTCGATGATCGTATGTGCAATCGGTGAACCGATAGCGTCGCGTGGGCTTTGCGTGGCAAACAGCAGCAATCCATTCTGCTTGCGGATCGTCTTCAGCTTGTTTTCTGCAAGATCGCGGAACGCCTCGTCGGCAAGCGCCTTCCAGAATTCGTCGATGACGATGATGATCCGACGGCCATCGATCAACTGCTCGACCCGATAAAAAAGATAGGCCATGAGCGGCGTGCGGATTTCCACATTGTCGAGGAAATGCGTCATGTCATAGCCGAGGAACTTCGCGCCGATTCCTATCTCGTCGGTGTCATTGTCGAACACCCAGCCAAGCGGCCCTCCCTTTTCCCAGCGTCGCAAGCGCGCCGCTATGCCCTCGGGATCGGTGTTGTCGAGGAAAGCGCGCAGTGCCCCAATGGTTCGATCATCGCGCGAAAGGTCGCCAATTCCGTCGATGGCACCAGCAATATCGCGGAGTTCTCTGACGGAAAGCTCACGCGCCCTCGAGCCGACCAGCTTTTCGATCCATTGGGACAGGAAGACCTTGTTCTGCGGGGTGAGCTCAAGGCCCTTAAGGGGTGCGCATCCTGTCGGTGCACCATTTTGCAGAGAGAGATAAGTCCCGCCTGCGGCGCGCACGAACAGATCGGCGCCGCGGTCCTTATCGAAGAAGACAATATGCGGATCGTGCTTCTGCAACTGCGAGAGCATGAAGTTGACGACGACGGTTTTGCCCGATCCTGTGGGTCCACAGACGAAAGTATTGCCGAGATCGCCATGGTGGAAGTTGAAATAGAACGGCGATCCGGATGCGGTCTTCAAGAGAGCGACGGCGGGTCCCCATTCGTTGCCGTGCTCCTGTCCTCGGGGATAGGAATGGAACGGAGAAAGGGCGGCGAAATTTTTGGACGTGATTGCGCCCGAGCGGGCCCGATAGCGAAAATTGCCCGGAAGCTGCGCCCACCAGGCCGCTTCAAGCCCGAGATCCTCACGGGCAACGACGGCACCTCCATTGGTGAGGTGTGCGCGCGACTTTGCCAGATTGTCATTGAGCTCCTTCACCGATGGCGCAAAGACTGCGAGCGTCAGATGATGTTCGCCTAGGGTGAACCGGTTTGACTCCAGATCGTCGAGGGCGTCGACAAGCTCGTGCAGTTGTGAACCTGCCCTGTCGCCGGCGCTGACCATCTGGTTTTGCTTTCGCCCCATGATCACCTTGGCATCGGCCTTGCTGACAAAAACGAAGGACTGGGTGAGGATGAGCTCGAAGGGTGCCGTCAGCAGGCCATTCAGCATGCCCGTACGGGTACGCGCCGGGTACTCCTTGAACCCGAACATGCCGGCAAAACGGCTCGCGGCCTCATGTCGTATCTCGGCGGTCTCCCTGCCGATGATGACCCGGTCGGAGTAAATCGCAGAAGAAATGCGCCCTTGTGTCAGAGGTATCGGTTCCCGCCTGCCGCCGACAAGCTGATGGAGCACCTCACTCGGTTCGGAAAAGACAATGCCGTCGCGCTCATAGAGCGATAAAATGCGCGGCGCGAACCGCGCCAGGCCGGATGCGACGTCGGTCGTCACGTCGAGAAGATGTTTGAGGGCCTGGCGATCAAGTTCAAAGCCAGTGGTGCGTGCGGTCTTTAGCCTCTTCAGCAGCGAAGCGATCTTGCGGGCGGGATGACGGGCCGGATGCCACACCAGCGTCAGATAGAGATCATTGCGGAAGAGATCCTCGCCAACCATCCTGTCGCGATATTTTCGGTTGAGACTGTCGCAGAAGGCATTGACATAGCTGCCCTGCGGATAGTCGTTGTCGCGCCGGCGGATGATATGGGTCCATAGCGCCAGCCGCTCGTCGGCGATGTTGCGATAGAGCGTGTTGAGATCGCGGTGAAACGCATTGATGTCGAGAGGATCGGCTGTTTCAAAGGCGATGCCTTCAAGCGCGATGACCGTCATCAAAGCGCGGCTATCCAGGCCAATCACGGTCTCATCGACATGACGGACGTAGGGAATGAAGGTTTCCGGTTGAAGCTCGCGGGCTTTGAACTTTGAAAGTCTAGCCAAGGTTTAGATCCTCCCCGCCATGGCATGATCAAGGCGCAAGGGAGTGACAGTCGAGCCTCCCCACAGACCTGCGTTGCGCGCCCTGCCTCGCGTTTCGACGCAGGCAACAAGGACGCGAAACATATTGTGGTCGTGCTTGACGAGCGCTTTGAAAGCGAGATGGAGAACCACACCAACCGGAGCATAGACAATCGAACCGGCGGCGATGAACAGGATCGTCGTCAGCATGACGTTGATCGCCATCGCCTCCATCGTGACCCCGGCAACCATGATGGGACGCGTGCAAGCAAGAAATAGCGTGTCTTCTTCAACAGCAGCGCGCGACATGAGCATCATCCGACGATCGTGTTGACCAATTCGGTGGCGCCGAAGATGCCGCCGATACCGATGATCCAGAATCCTGCCTTGCGCAGATCCATGTAACCGAACATCCAGGAGATGCAGATGACGATGATGGCGATGACCGCCAGCAGACGTGCGATATTGCCGGTCAACATGTCGACAATGTTCTGAAGCACATTCTCAATACCAGCGGCCTGGGCGAAGGCGGGTTCCATCATCGCCAGGGTGGTCGCACCCGTGATCAGCGCTGACGCCGCTACAGACTTTAGATGCGATCGCAAGGTCATTCGAAACTCCCTTTGTTGTTTGGGAAAGCGAGAACAGAAGAGCCCGCTTTGGAAGCAAATACATCCCAGTCACCTTGACGGCCGGGGGACAGCGGCTGAACTTGGTTTGCCTTTGTGACTTCGTCGCCCGGCATGTGTTCATCCGGCATTGGCTCTATGCCGCCTCCCTCCATTGCGCGGTGTCGTGACAGTGCCTGCCCAGTCAGATCGCCCAGTGCGAGCTCGGCCAGGCGCGGTTTCAACCGCTCCTTTTCTTTTTGGACGTGGCGGTCATATCCGACGATCTCACCGATCTTTGGGTCGCCTCGACCGAAGTAGGCGCGCAGCGTGACGGCATCGAGCGCCGCGCCGTCGAACCCTGCGCGTGCCGCGGCGATCCTGTATTGCGTGAGAAGTTGCGCGGTGACCTTTAGGTTTTGGCAGGGGTCAAAGCCATCGGCGATGCCCATTCCCATTCTGGCAAGGTCATCGGGGCTAATGCCCCCGAGCCCGAGATCCACACTCTGTCCCTCGGCGATGAGCCTGGCCACAATATCGGCGGCTTCGCCCATGTTGCGCGGGAGAGCACTGAGCGGATAGTCGCTGTTGACACGGATCGCCAACGGCGCCAGTCCGCTTTCAATGCTGACGACAGCCGCCAGGATCTCGCTCGAGATCGTGGGTGCGCAGGCCTCAGCCAATTCGACGAATAGGACGGGCATCGGATCAAAACCAGACACGTTGGGGCGCCACCCCATCAATCTTCAGATCGACGAAACGAGGGCGTTGACGCAGGTGGGGCGGCTTCAGCCGGTATGCTACGCAGACGCGTTGCCCTTGTGCCCATTGCCATTGACCGACCTGTGGCCCGTCCTGCGACCGCCTTTTACAATTGTCGTTGCCCGTGGGGACCGGCTGCACCGAAACGCAGGTCGCCTCGCGGCCGCGATCCCCATTGCGCTGGCGCAGCCGATACCCGGCTTCGCAGTAATAGGGTTCATAACCCGGACGGGACGCTCGAAAACCGATACCGCCACACACCGGAAAGGGCCGCCCCTTCGCCAAATGGTCCCAAAGCTTGTGGATTGGCGGCCGGCATTCCGCGAACTCGGTTGGGCCGCCCGGGTTAGCCAGGCAAAGAAGGACTTCACATGCCCAATGATCCGCATAGGATTTCGTCTCACACACGGCATATAGTGCAATCGACAACGAGCCGGACAGGGCGATCTTTGAGATGCTGAAAACCATGCGAGAACCTCACCAAGCAACCAGAGAGACCTTGGGGAAGCGATTTGCCAGATCGCTTGGGTGTGACAAGAATGACAACTAAATCCATGCCAACATCGTTTGACGCGCGCTGGCAGAACATTACGTTTTCCTCGCTGGCAATGAGCGAGATCATGGACAATCCGGCAGAAGGGGAGACCCCGCAGGCTCGCCTTAAGCAGTTGGGAATGCTGAGCCTGCTCTATACGTTGCACCTGGCCAACATCCCGCTGACGCTGACAAACATCACGGAGAAAACTGGATTGACGCGAGGCGGAGCGGCCGAACCGATCGATCAACTGGTTGCCCGAGGCCTATTAAGGGAAAGTTGGGCAAAGAACGCGCTCGGACGGGGCAAGGCCCGCGAATTCGAGATATCGGATGCGCTTTTTGCAAAACTGAAGCAGGCCAGTTCGTCTTGAGCGGCCATAAACTCGTGTTGGTCATGGTCGGTCACTCCTTTGGGTTCATTGGAGGCGGGCTGGAAACGTCACTGGAATAGGAACCCACACATGGGTCTCACTGGAGCTGACATACGCCCTGTCCACGATCATGTGGCCGCTTCAGGCGATCGAACTTGGCGGCATGCCATAAGAGCAAGGTCGGCAGCGTCGGGTGGATGGAACTAAGCTCCACGGCCAGAACGTCTTCGATCGCGATGCGGGAGAGTAGGTCCCTTGCCTCCACAAGCAGAAACAAGTGCTGCCCGCGCGCCCACATTGTGATCTTGCCGTCAGCGACAAACTTGACGAAATCGCCGTGGTCCGTCTGGAGCGATTGGCCAAGCGCTGGACGTTCTGCCAGGCGCCTGGCGACATAGGCGGCACCTGGAACCTCAATGCACAGCTCGCTCGCGGTCGTGGGCAAGGTAAATTTAGCGTTTGAAGTCAGCATTCGTTCCTACCCCGGCTTGCTCAAACTCTTCGAGAACGGCAACGATCGCTTCGCCGATTGCCGTGATATCGCCCTCGCTGTGTCCCGCTGTCGGACATATGCGCAATCCTGCCCGTCCCTTTCGGACGGTCGGGAAGAAAATTGCCGATGTATAGAAACCTCTATTCAGCAAAGTTCGCGCCGCCGCGATTGCTCGTAGCTCATCTCCGATCTCGACTGTCCGTATCGGCAGTGACGAGCCTCGCTGCTCGGTTGGGACGAGGCAGTCAAAAAGAGCAATCCGTGACTGCAGCTCAAGTTGCAGATTTTGAAGTTCCGGCGTGCGATGCAATGCTTGGGATGCCAGTGCAGCGCCGATCGCCGCTACGTTCAAGGATGCAGAAAAAGCATGGGCAACCGCGAACCTTCGAAAGAGCTGCTCCTGGTGATCGTTGCCGAGCATAAGCAACCCGCCCGATGCGCCAAACCCCTTGCCGAGTGATGCTGCGATGATCGTGCGGTCACCGAGAGAACCGCCAATCTGCGACCTGGCATAGCCTTCGCCGTTGTCACCGAAGATGGATATGCCGTGGGCGTCATCGATATAGAGGAACAAACCGTAGCGGTCTTGTAACAGACGCAGCTGTTCGAGCTTGACGCAACCTCCCATGGAATAGACACCGTCGCATATGTAGGCCACCGCCGGGTGTTTTTTACAAAGTGTCTCGAGGGCCTCGATATCATTGTGCTCGATCGTTTCGACCTTGGTTTCGCCGGCGAGCGTCCCCTTGTGATAGGCTAGCGTCGCATGGGCGAGACGATCAAAAACAATCACGGGCTTGGCCCCACCTGTCAGGTGACCGGAAGCGATCAAGGGAAGGGCACTCATGTTTGCGGCCAGCACCGTGCTAAACGCAATGACGCGCGCATCGAACAGTTCGGACAAGGCCAGTTCAAGTTCGCCGATGATCGCGAAGTTGAGGCGCGTCCGCGCACAAGACCAGTGCAGGGCACCGTATTTGACCAGCGCTTCGATTGCGCCATCGATAATCTTCGGATGATTGTCGAGCCCCAGATAGGAGCAGCGCACGAAATCGACGACACGGCGCTCACCTTCATGCGGCAGAACGACAGCGCGACCAGTTGAAGGTCGTGCATAGAGCGCCATGAGCCCATGGAAATGGGCAGCATCGAAGTGGCTTCGCGAATGGCGGATGAGACTATCGGTGCTCCGGCGAAGGTTGCTGCCTGCGCCGTTCGGACCGGTCTTGGCGTTTATCGACATCTCGTGCCTCCAGAACTTGAACTAACCGGAGACTGACCGTTGTAACGATCCTATTCAACGAAGCATTGCATAAATATTCTTGAATATTACGCGAAATACAAAAGCTCAAAATTAAATCTTACTTTGTAGATTGCTGAATTAGAAACCTCTTATTTCCGTTTTTGCAGTATTACAACGATCAACATCCGCCGTAGACGAATTAAGTTCCACCGCGTAGCCGGACGCCCTGACTGTGCGAATGAGATTGCCGCCAGTCAGGCGTCGCAGCGAACGACGCAGGTGGCCGATATGCACATCGACGGTGCGCGACTGAACATAGAGGTTTGGCGGCCAGGCAACCTCGATCAATTGTTGACGGGTGAAGACGTTGCCGGGGGCCTCGAGAAGACGGCTCAACAACTTGAACTCGATTGGACCAAGTTGGAGCTCACGCCCTTCATATTTCACCTGCCGTCGCCCCACGTGAATTTTCAGCCCTCCGAACTCCAATGTGTCCGCCGACCGCGGTTGTGCCGGCGCCGTCCGTGCGGGGAGCATTGAAAGAGAATGTAGATAATTCAACAGCCTAATCGGCAACACGGGCCGGACAAAGTTTTCATCCACGCCTGCCTTCAATAGATCCAGATAATGCCGCTCGTCGCCGGCTGCAACAAGGGCAATCGTTGGGATTGCGGCGGTGACCTCGTTCGACCTGATCGTCGCGCATGTCCTTAAAGTCGATGCTGCGTCGGTGCCCGTATCCAGGATAATCACATCAGGCTTCATCGCCGCCGCTTTCTCGACGACCTCTTCTTCACTGGCCAGCACGGTTCGAAAGCCATCGACGTTGAGGATATGCGTGAGCAGGAGGTAGATGTCGACGTTGCGCGGGCAGATAAGGATCAAAGGTTTCATCGCGCTGTCTCCATGACTGTTGCTCGCTGACGTTTCATCGAGCGCCTCATATTTTGATGTCACAAAATGACTTTCTAAAAGATCTATAATCTCGTTAAATCCCTCAATTTTCCCAGTTTTTCTGAACGTGTATTTATCATTCGCAACAATCCTCCAATAATTGATACAACATAAGACTGGAAAGCCCGGCGTTTTACCGCTATCTTGGCGCTATCGACAGCCGACGAGGACAAGCGTTCGGTGTCGAATGATGTTGCCAGGGACGACACGATAAGAACCGCCAAACGGGTTCTGTGGCTCACGGATACGGAGTTCCAACGTCCGGCAACTTCAACATCACCTGCCGGACAGCAGGGAGATTGAGCTTGTCCAAAATTCTCGTTAAGCCGTCCGGCATCAGCGATACGGGCGGAAAGGACGGCATCTGGAAGAATTTCAGAGCCGAGGAAGCGGTCACCGCCGCGATCGATCTTTATGGGCCGCAGGCCGCGACAGCCGCCGCTTATTGCGCACTGGATGCCTGGACTGAGGCGCGTAGTGATGACTACAAATTCTGGTTTGGGGTCTTTTCAAAGCTAAGAGATCGCAGGACGACGTAGCTCGGGCAGAGCGTTGCTGGCTTACAGCAAGGTGAACGGACGGCAGACTTTGCCTTCGCACCATTGGGCGAACGCGGCTCTAGACGGCCTCTGGCATCCTTGAGACAACGGTGGCCGAGCCTCGGCTCTCCGCCCTCGCCTCTGCTTCGAACAAAACCAAGCCGTCCGGACCTGCGCAGATATCTTTGTCTCGACGCACTGCGCTTGGTCAGGAGGGCGATAGGTGCATGTGGCGCGGGGTCATCAAGCTTGTCGCACAATGGTTTCCCACATTGAAAACCCTAGGCTGCGCTCCAAGTTTCTAAGTGAAAGCCACATCCAGGAGGAGTTTGCATGAACCGGAATACAGTAATCGGTATAGTCGTCGCTGCCGTGATCATCCTCTTGGCGGTGATGTTCCTAATGCCAAGGACGAACGACACCGCGACAGAAACGGCAACCCCGCCGGCAACCACGACGGAACCCTCAACAGCGCCGTCGACAACGACTCCATCCACTACGGAGCCGACGACGACCGCACCGTCGACCACAACACCCTCCACTGCCGAGCCATCGACAACGGCGCCATCGACGCAGCCGTCCACTACCCAACCGTCAACCACGCAGCCGTCGACAACACCACCGGCGCAATAAGAAAATGGTGGCCGCTTATCCTGCAGGCAGCGGGAGAGCGGCCGCATTCTCACGATCTCGCGAGAGCAGGTGCTCTGTCATGGCCCAAAATGGCTATGTCTTAGTTTATTTCCCGCTACATGAGTTTTTATTAGGATAGCCGAATGTAACGGGTCGGGAGGTTGAGATGGAGCGCATAGAATCCGAGAAGCTTGCTGCTGAGGCAGCAATGAAAGTCTGGTCAGTGAGCGAATTCTGCAAACGACACCGCCTCTGCTACGAGGAGGAGAAGAGGCTCAGGTATCTGTTTGGACACTTCGCTACTGCCCGCGAATTGCTACACAACGCACAGCGCACGCCGAAATGGCGGACCTGAACAGATGTCGAAGTGGGAAGCGGCATTTGGTCGAGGCTTAGTCTGCCCTGATGGAGATACCGCTTGCGAGGCCAATTATGACCACACATTGCAGAACGTAGGCCCGTTGTTCACTTCCTCGACGGCAGGCTGATGTAGCCGGCACAAATCAGTGCGATGGAAGGTAAAGCGCGTACCCGACGGAGCGAACGGTTCGAATGGCGTCGACCCCTGCCCGCTTCATTGCTCGCCTTATATGTCCAATGTGAATATCGACGGTGCGCGGTTCAACCTCCGCATCCGGCGGCCAGGCAGCGGCAATGAGGTCATCGCGCGTATGGACAACGTCGGGAGCCCGGATCAGGCACAGCAACAGACGAAACTGGAGTGCCGACAGAAGAACTGGGTGGCCGTCTCGCTCGACGCGAAGCCGACTGAGGTTCACTTCGATATCGGCGTAGCGCAGTATCGTTGGTGATTGCATGCCCGATTGCGCCGCCATATCGGCGCGCAAATCGCGCAGAAATGCAAGCAGCCGCTCCGGATTGAACGGGCGGTGTAGGATGCAGTCCACGGCTGCCGGTCCTGGCTGATGATCGTGGTCTGCGTTCTCCGTGTTCACGAGGGACACGACCTTGACCGCAGGCTGCATGACGGCCGCGATGCGGTCGAAGAAGGCGGGTGTATTCGTGTCGGGATCGGAGCAGTCGACGATGACCGCCATCGGTGGGGCTTGATCAACACGGTTCAGCAACTCGCTCAAACGGCTGGTGTTTTCAGCCGAGAAGCCTTCGAGCGTCAGGATGTGCTTAAGAAGCAGGTAAAGTTCCGCGTCGCCGGTATGGATGAATATGCGCTCGCTCATCTGTCGCCCCTTTCTCGACCTTGCCCGACTTCAGCCTCACGCCGGCGCGTATTCGCCGCCATTGACATCCAAGATGGCCCCGTTGATGAAGGCCGCTTCATCGCAGGCGAGAAAACCTATGGCAGCGGCGACTTCACTCGGGACACCCATTCGGCCAGCGGGAATGCGTGCGATAGCCGCCTGATTGGTTGGGGTGCCGATAGCGCCGGCCATGGCGGTCGCAATTCTGCCCGGAGCAACGACGTTGGCCGTGATGCCTTGTGCGCCATAGGGCCAGACAAGCGAACGTGCGAGACCCGCCATTGCTGCTTTAGAGGTTACATAAGCACTCCCGGCGATGCGCGGAAGTGTTCGCCCGGCGATCGAGCCAACGAACACAATGCGTCCGAATCCGTGCCGGACCATGCCTGGCAACACCGCCTGGCAGCACAGCATCGCGCCGGTTAGATTGACGGAAAGAACTGAGTTCCACTCATTAAGGTCGACCTCAGCGAATGGTGACGGACCGTCTATACCCTTCGGTGAGATGCCGGCATTGCAAACGAGCACAGCAGGACTTCCCCAGCTTTGCTCGAGTTCGCGAAAGAATGCCGTGATCTGATGTGGTTGCCCGAGATCGACGGTACGCGCCAACAAGCGCTCAGGATCGAATTCGCGGGCAAGATCTTCCTTGGCGTTTCGCACATGCCCTTCATTTTGTCCGAAGATCGCAACCCGGTGACCGATTGCGAGAAGATATCGGGCTGTTGCCAGCCCAATACCTGTCGTGCCGCCTGTCACCACGGCGATCCTTTCCGTTTGGGTATTCGTCATGCTGCCGCATCCATGCTGGCGAATAGGGACAGGGGAGGATGTGCTTGCGGGTCCGTCATGACCTCAATGAGCATTGGCCCCTTGGCATCCAGGCTCTTTGTGAGCAGATCGGCCAGATCACGAGGATCTTCAACGCGCACCGCGGGGCAACCGCACGCCTTTGCGATTTGAACATGGTCCACGTCGGCGAAGTGGCAGGCCGTCGTGTAGCTGCCAAACTTCACGGTCTCCGCATCTCGCTGGAAACCAAGGATGCCGTTGTTCAAAACGATAATGATAACGGGAAGCTGCATGCGCACCATGGTCTCGAGCTCGGCCCAGCTGTGCGCGAATCCGCCATCGCCGACGAGCGCAACGACTGAACTTTGTGGTCGTGCGGCCTTGGCGCCAATCGCGAGCGGCACCCCCCAACCAAGGCCTGCGAGACCGCGGGGCGTGATAAAGCGCATGATGGCGGGTGCCCGTAGTTGCCCGATAACCCACATCGAGGAGTAGGAGGCATCGGCGACGATTGTCATATCGGGAGACAACAATGGCTGAAGGTCTGCCATCACCCTTTCCGGGCGGATGGGTCCGGACGCAGCGGTCGCAACGTCCAAGCGATCGCGCTCGAAGGCCGTCCAGAAGCCCGCTATACGCTCCTCCAATCGCGCGCGTTGATTATGGCGGCGTGTCAGGTCGACGCCACCAAGTGCTTTGCGAAGGGTCGAGAGGGTTTCCGCGGCGTCGCCAACGAGACGGATCGCCTCATAGTTCCGCCCGACCTCTGTCGGATCGACGTCCACATGCACGACCGTCGCAGAGGCTGGAATTTGGCGCCAGTTGTCCGTTCCATTCTGGTTGGTTCGCGTCCCCACAAGAATGACCAGATCCGCTTCCTCCATCAATGGCAGCGAGTGACGCCCGAGCGAGCGGGGCCCGGTCAATGATCCAAGGACACCGGCAGACAATGGATGAAACTCGTCGACCGCCCCCTTGCCCATATTCGTCGTTATTACGGGCAGACTTGCTTCGTGCTGCAAGGCCATCAGTTCTTGTGCAGCGCCTGAGCCGTGCACGCCGCCACCTGCAACGATGATGGGTGCCTGCGCCGATGCAATACGCCGTGCCACCGCATCAAGGGCCTCCTCCGGTGGCCGCGTGCGGTCAAGTGGAAAACGGCCGAGGCAACTTGTTCTTGGAAGGACGGCCGGCTGAGCCGGCGCGCGCAACAAGTCGGCAGGCAGCAGCAAGACCGCGGGCCCGGGCCGGCCAGAAGCCGCGACGGTAAAGGCGGCATCCATATAGTCGTCTATCCGTTGCGGGGTGTGAACGCGCCGAACCCATTTGGCGCAGGATTGGAACAGCGTGATCTGATCCAGATCCTGGAAAGCATTTCTGTCCGTCTGGTCGCTTTCGACGTCCTGAACGAGCGCGACGATCGGAACACTGGCCTTTAAGGCTTCGGCCAGCGGCGGGACAAGAAGTGTCGCGGCAGGACCGTTCTGTGCGGCAACGACAGCCACCTTTCCGGATACACGGGCATATCCGTCAGCCATTGCACCGCCCATGTTTTCTTGTCTATAGGCGATTTGTCTGATGCCGGCCGCTTCCGCCGCGAGAATGACCGCCGAGGGGAGGCTCTGGGCGAAGATGACTTCTACCTGGTGGCGGCAAAGTATGCGGGCAATACGCTCGGCGACAGTTTCGGTTGCGGGTTTGGTCATTGTTGCGCCCTTCCGTTGGCGGCGTGAACATTCAGGAAATCATCGAAGGCAGCGACGATGAGATCGATGTCGCTGTTCGTCATTGGGGTCGAAAGGCTGGCTGCGGCGCCATGGGGAAGCAGGATTCCCCATTGAAGGAGATGCCGTGCAAGTTCCTTCATCACGCGGTCCTGCGCATCGTTCTGCAGGGCTTCTCGATATTCGGTTGGCGCAAGTCGTTTGGGGTGTATGCGAAACAGGGACGATGCACCCGTGACGCAAAATGGCGCGTCAGTGCGGCTGATGCTGCTTTCAAGGCCGACCCGCACCCGTTCTCCAAGCGCCTCCAGATGATTGAAGTTCTCGTGGGTCATTGCTTCCATGGCGACGCGACCGGCCACCATGGAAACGGGATTGGCGGAAAAGGTGCCTCCCTGCGGCAATAGCGGTTTGTTCACTTGCGTACCGAAGACCCGCATGACCTCTTCACGTCCGCCGACCGCACCGATCGGGAACCCACCGCCGATGATTTTGCCCGCCGTTACAAGGTCAGGGGTGAGACCATATCGCGGCGAGGCGCCTGCGTAGCCCTGCCTGAGATTGAGAACCTCATCTGCGATGATGAGGATACCATGCTTGCGTGCAACCGAACTGAGGGTCTCGACGAAGGTGGCAGTGGGATGAATAAGACCGGCGCGGCTAGGCATCGGATCGATCAACACGCAGGCAACCCTGCCACGCAAGGCGTCTAGACGTTGTTCCAGTCCGTTGACATCGTTGAACCGGATGAGATGAACGTCATCGGCGACACTTGCAGGTGTGCCGTGATAGGCAGGGATCGCCCGTGGGATCGCGGCCCGGTCGCTAAGGTTTGGGTCCACCGCCTGCCCCGCCTCAGCCCAGTCGTATGCGCCATGATAGGCCCCTTCGATCCTGACAATTCCAGGTCGTCCCGTGAACGCGCGGGCGGCTTTGATTGCGAACATCACCGCCTCAGTACCACTATTGACGAAGCGGACTTGTTCGATGGCCGGGATCCGATCGACAAGCAGTTCGGCAAGCCCGATCTCGTGCTGCGTCGGATTGGCAAAGCACGTCCCCATCCGCATAAGATCGCTTGCAGCCTGACGGACCGGCTCGAAGCCATGCCCGTGAATAAGGGTCGTGAAGTTGTTATTGAGGTCGAGCAGGCGATTGCCATCGACGTCAACCAGATAGGCGCCCTCCCCGTAAGCGACGTAAAACGGGATAGGATCTTTCTCGACAGTGGCGCGGGTCACTCCACCTGGAAAAACGGGCATTGCGCGACTGAATAGACGCGTTGATTTGGTCCGTGCAGGCAGGGCCTGCGCGGCTTGAATTCCTTGAACTGGCATGGCTTGAGCTTTCTGAGCAACAAATTCGGCTCGTCGTTTGTACGAGCTTTACAGTTTTGTTGCAACAAAATTATACGCCGTCAAGTCCACGCAACAAAATTCCTACTGCGCTGAGCGCGTCGCCCTTTCACGACAGGCCCGCCTCAAGCGGCGATAGCCGTCGCGAATATCGTTCTCCATTGCAGCGCGAACGCCTGGACCATCGCGCTCCTCAAGCGCCTCCATCGCAACCTCATGGTTGTGAACGCCAAACCGCTCCTTTGCAAATTCCGGATAGAGATCATGCAAGGACGGGCCGATCCGCAACCAAAGCGTTTCGATCATCGAAACAAGGTGCGGCAATCTAGCCAGCCGGAAAATCGCAAAATGGAACTCTTTATTATGCCACAGGGCATCTGCATATTGCCCGGCATCAAGCGCCGAATTGATCTGCCTTTGCAGAGCCCTAAGAGCTTCCACATCCTGAGGAACAACATGTTCGGCGGCCTGCTGCGCCGCCAAGCCCTCGAGCGCCAGCCGGATCAGCGTAATCTCCTGCAGCGCCTTTGCATCAAGGACTGGCACGACCACCGTCTTTGGGCCGGCATAGACAAGCGCCGCCTCACTTGCGAGGCGATTGATCGCATCACGCGCAGGAGTAGTACTAACATCCAAATCCTGGGCAACCGCCCTTACCGTCAACTTATGTCCCGGACGGTAGACGCCGCGAATGATCCGCTCCTTCATCTGGCGATAGGCCGCATCACCAAGGTTTTCCGCCGCACGATCAATATTGGCCAGCTCGCTTACATGGACCGCCATTCAAACCCCTCACTCAGTTGACAATGCAAGTTTTTGATGCAACAAAATTGAAATGTGAAAGTTCTGCAAAGCTTTTGTCGCATCAACCAGTCCTAGCAGCTTTCTTGATTATCGTCACGGGTGCCGCCTGCGAGGCTGGTGCGGATTCTTTCATTGCCATTGGTTTGCCCCGACGGCGCCTGCGGGTCGTCCGAGAGGATCGTTGGGAATAGGCGGCAAGGCGGCCCTTCAGAGGTCGGGCGCCACAGAGCGTCACAGGAACAGTTGAAAGGAAGATCGGAATTGATTGGTCAATATTTGTCTCTCATCGGGCTCGAAAAGCACTTTGGCAGTGTTCGGGCCGTCACAACACTGTCGCTGGAGATCGGTGCCGGTGAATTCGTCTCGCTTGTCGGCCCTTCCGGTTCCGGAAAGACAACCGCGCTGAACATGATTGCAGGGTTTGAGGAACCGAGCGCCGGCAAGATCGTCATTGGAGGACGCGACCTAACGCATGTTACCCCCAATCGCCGGGGCATCGGCATGGTGTTTCAAAAATACGCGCTTTTCCCGCATATGACGGTGCAACAGAACATCGCGTTTCCGTTGCGCATGCGAGGGCAATCGAACAAGACGCGGATTGCCACGCGGGTCGACGAGATGCTCGAACTCGTGCAGCTCTCAAGCTATGGCGAGCGCTACCCCCAGCAATTGTCCGGCGGCCAACAACAGCGCGTTGCTTTGGCGCGCGCGTTGGCATTCGAACCACCCGTTCTATTGATGGATGAACCACTGGGCGCGCTGGACAAAAAGCTACGGGAGGCGATGCAGTTCGAAATCAAGCGTCTGCAAGAGCGGCTGGGCGCAACGGTTGTCTATGTGACGCATGACCAGGACGAAGCACTGACCATGTCGGACCGCGTAGCGGTGATGGCCGGCGGCGAGTTGAAGCAGTTCGGCACGCCGACGGAACTCTACCGGCATCCGAATTCCGCATTTGTCGCCGATTTTATCGGGCGGATGAACTTCATAGAAGGCAATTGCATCGAGAATGCAGGTGGCACGGCCATGGTGCGTCTTTCAGACGACACGGTTCTCTCCATTCGCGCGCAAGGTCTGCCGGCGCGCCCATCAGCCGGGCAATCCATAAAGCTCGCGATACGCCCAGAGCGTGTCCGCGTTGCCAGGCGTGGTGAAGGCGGTTCGGGTTGCCTTGCGGCGGTCGTTCAGACCTGCGTCTTCGTCGGCTCAGTCCATATTCTCGTGGTTCGGCTGGAATGCCGCCCGGACGTTTTGTTGCAGATACAGCTACCGGCCGAAGGAGGACAGCCGTTTCGCGAGCGGGATACGGTTGACCTCCTGCTTGATGATGGCGCCATCCACTTGTTTGCAGACACGGAAAGGCACGCGGCATGAGCGGCCCTTCCGAAGTTCCGCAGCCGGCTTTTCCCCGCCAGCGACGATCGAGTGCGGCATCCGCACGGTTTTATTCGCGTGGCGTTTCAGTGTGCTTGGCGGCGCCCCTCGTCGTGGCTCTGGCCATCGGGTTCGTCTATCCCGTAACCCGGCTTGTTGGCTTGAGTTTTGAGGGCGGAAGCCTTGAACAATATCGGCGTCTTGTTGCCGAGCCGCTCTATCTCGGCGTGTTGGCGAGTACGGTCAAGGTTGCCGTCGTTGTGACGATTGCAAGCCTTCTTCTCGGCTTTCCCGTCGCCTATCTGATGGCACGGTTGAGACATGGCATCGCCATGGTCGTTGCCGCCTGCGTCTTCATACCCTTGTGGACCTCGGTTCTGGTCAGATCCTATGCCTGGGTGGTGCTTCTCCAGCGCAACGGTATCGTCAATACGCTTCTAGCCGATGCCGGTATCACCGACGGACCGATGAAGCTGATCTACACGCAGGGTGCGGTGATCGTCGCAATGACGCATGTGTTGATGCCGTTCATGATCCTGCCGATCTATTCAACCCTGCGAACCTTGCCGCCCGACTATAACAGGGCTGCGCGGAATCTGGGAGCTGGCGCGTTTCGTGCGTTCATCAGCATCACCTTGCCCCTCAGCCTGCCGGGTGTCTTTGCCGGCAGCGTTTTGTGCTTCGTCCTTGCGCTGGGTTTTTACATCACGCCGGCGTTGGTTGGCGGTCCCGGATCGATGCTCATGGCAACCCTGATCGGGCAGCAGACGACTGTGCTGCTCGACTGGCCGTTTGCCGCAGCGCTGTCGACGGTCCTTTTGACCGTGACGCTGATCTTCGTTTTCCTGTTTCGAAAGACACTCTCGCTCAGCAAGGGATTGCACAGTGTCCACTGATCTCACCCACTCCACCAATCGTCTGTCACCGGTTCGCGACCTTTACGACTCGGCCGCCGTTCAGGTCTTTGCCAAGGCTTTTGGCGTGACTATTCTGGCTGTCGTCATCGGTTGCGTCCTTTTCTTCCTGCTGCTGCCCACGCTGATCGTCATCCCGATGTCGCTTAGCGAAAAGGACTATATTGAGTTTCCACCGAGCGGGTTCAGCCTCAAATGGTACCGCGCCTATTTCAGCGATCCGGACTGGATGGCGGCAACCTGGTTCAGCCTTAAGATTGCGCTTGCCACGACTGCGGCCGCTACGATTATAGGCACGATGGCCTCCCTGGCGATCGTGCGCGGGCGTCTCCCCTTCAGTTCGGCGCTGCAGGCGCTTGCGCTCGGGCCGATGATCGTGCCGCACATTGTGCTTGGCGTCGCCCTTTATCTGGTGTTCTCGCCGCTGCAACTGACGGGCAACTTCTTCGGCTTTCTCATCGCCCATACGGTGCTTGCCACACCTTACGTGATGATTACGGTGACGGCGGCGCTGCAACGCTTCGACCCGGCGTTGGAACTGGCGGCGTTGAACTGCGGCGCCAACAGGCTGCAGGCTTTCGTCCTTGTGGTCTTGCCCAATATTGCACCGGGGGTAGCGGCTGGGGCGGTGTTTGCCTTTCTGGCTTCGTTCGATGAAGCCACGGTCGCGTTCTTCATCTCAGATATCGGCGGCAAGTCAATCGGTCGCAAGATGTTCGAAGATATCGACTTCAACCTCACGCCCGTCATCGCAGCTGTCTCGACGGTGCTGGTCGTCATCTCCCTCCTGTTGATGGGCGCCATTCACTTGGCCAATGCCCAGAAGCGCGGCTGAGCAAGTGCGCGATCCATTTCCCCTGCCAACCCTACAAAGGAAACTGCCATGATTTCATTTCCGCTGCGTTGGACGAGAGCTCACCGAGTGGTGGCTGCAAGCGCCTTGTCTCTCTTATCCTGGTCCTCGGTATCGCTTGCAACCGAGCAGGTTGTCATCGCTTCGACGGGCGGTGCCTACGACCGCGCGCTGAAAGCGGCCTGGTTCGATCCCTTCACAAAGGCGACCGGGATCAAGGTCGTAACCGTTGTTGCCACCAACGCTGAAATGCGGGCCAAGGTCGCGGCGATGGTCAAGACTGGGAATGTCACCTGGGATCTCTATCTCGACGGTGAGATCCAGGCGGCATCGACGGCCCATAAGGCGGTCACGGAGGACCTGACGGATTTCTGCAAACAGTTTGCCGGACGAAAAGATCTCGGCGTGAACGCTTGCGCTGCCGGCGGCGCGCTGTTGCAGTCGACGGCCACGTTGCTCGCCTATCGAACCGGCGATGGCGGACCGACACCTGAGACCTGGGCCGACATGTGGGATAGCAAGACCTTTTCCGGCGAGCGGGCATTTCCCAATTTCGACGACCCCTGGCGTGTGATGGCAGCGGCGCTGCTTGCCGATGGCGTCAGCCGAGACGAGCTGTTTCCGCTCGACGTGGAACGGGCGCTGAAAAAACTCGACGAAATCCGGCCCGCGGTTTCAGTGTGGTGGAAAACCGGCGATCAGAGTGTGCAGGGCTTTCGCAATGGCGACTATTCGATTGGGCAGATTTGGCTGACGCGCGCCAAGGCGATGCAGAACGAAGGTTTGCCGATCGGCTGGTCCTATAAGGCATCGTTTCTGGTCGGCGACCGCATTGCGCTCGTCAAAGGCGCACAGAATCGTGACAACGCGCTAAAACTGATGGCCTTCTGGCTGAATTCGCCGGAAGCGCAGGCGATGGCTTGCGAAGTGCTTTCGTGCACGCCGCCAAGCACCGACGCGATCGCCCTGATGTCGGAGGACGTGCGCAAGACGATGCCGCATGCGAACGAGGTTCGGGACTTTATGGTTGTCCCCGACGCGGAATGGATCAACGCCAATGCGGCGCAATTGCTGCAACGCTGGAACGAGTGGCTTCGCTAGCCCATTACGATGAAAAAGCCGCAAGCATGAAACCGACAGCTCGGATCCTCCCGGGAAAGATCCGGGCTGTCGCGCAATCCGGCTGCGCGTCGGAGAGCGGATAAAGGCACGCGCAAGTCGGAATACCTCCCCGTCTCATCCCATATGGCTCCTGGCGGCGGCTGCTACCCCGGTCTCGCGCCACTCTAAGAGACGCGCGATGCGGCGACAGGACACGTCACCTGCACAGCCGCGACGCCTTGATTATCGCGTCTGCGCGTCTCCATGCCAGAAATGCTCGACCTGACACCGCGGCGAATGCTGAAATCTGCTTTCACTGAGCTCCAAATGTGAAGGAAAGCGCCATGTCAAATCGTCTTGTATTCTCTTTGTTTTTCGTCTCGATGAGCATCCTGCTCGTCTGGGCGTTTCGACCTGCGACGACAATGTTCACAGGGTCGTCGCAGACAAATCAGTCTGAGCCCCAAACTCGATGATCGAGCCGATCGCCGCCGGATCGGCAGATCCGTCAGGTCGTCCTTTGCGCATGATGCAGCCATCCAGCGGAACAAAACCGGCGCGGCATAAGTTGGCCTTCCAAATGAGGAGACCAACATGAGCACGATACCGACTGAACCTATCCCGAGGCCGCCCGCTCCCGACCTGCCCCCAGGTCTGCCGCCGGACCTGCCGCAGCCTCCTATCGAGGAACCGGAGCCCGACGTCCTTCCCGACGAGATTCCCAACCCAAACCCGGATGAAAATGACGAGCCGCCGAAGCACCTGAAATAGCTTCGCCATGCAGGCGCGCTCCTTGCAGATCATGATGACGGCGTCAGGCATGACGATGCGTTTCTTGCGCTGACCGCTACAAAATCTGGCGACCTACGTTGTCAACATGTCCACCAAAACGACACTTGACAAAGCAGGGCATTGGCCTTTGAACTCGGTTCATTCACCAGGGGGGTCCTGACAAAGGGCTGAGATATTGCTGGGCGGATCGGCTTTTTCGACCGCAGCGCAATGACCCGTTGAACCTGATCCAGTTCATGCTGGCGTAGGGACGGTGGGAACGACGGCGCTGCGACAGCTCCTTTGCGATCGCGTGGACGTGTCTCTATCTTTCCAGCGCCAGGATCTGGGTCTCCAAACGTTAAAGTTGGAGCCAGCGAATGGTTTTTTCATATGCAGCACACGAACCGTACCGCAGATATAGACGCCAACACCGACGTCCGTTAGCGCAGCGGCGAATGGGCAAATGACCCTACCGCGACACCCAAGTATCGGATCGAGCGGAAGGCGAATGCAACCGGTGGCCATTAAGGGAGCGGGAGTCGTCGGTCTTGTCACGGCCTACGAACTGGCGCGTCGCGGCATCGAGGTCGAGATTGTCGAGCGGGCTGAACGCATTGGCGCCGGTGCATCCTGGTTTGCCGGTGGCATGCTGGCACCCTGGTGTGAGCGCGAAGGTGCCGACGAGAAAGTCGAACGCGTCGGTGCGACAGCCATTGAGTGGTGGCAGGCGGCGCTGCCCGACAAAGTCGCGCAGGAGGGCACACTTGTCGTCGCCGCCCCACGTGACACTCGCGAGCTCGATCGGTTTTCGACACGAACCACCGGGTACAGATGGCTTGATGCCGACGAGATAGCCGCACTGGAACCGGATCTGGCCGGCCGCTTCTCGCGTGCACTCTTCTTCCCGAAGGAAGCGCATCTCGATCCAAGAGAGGCGCTGTCATCACTCCATGACACTTTAGTGGCCATGGGCGCGCGTTTTCACTTCGGCCAGACGCGCGATCCCACCCTCGACCTCCATGTCTCTTGGTGTATCGATTGCACCGGCCATGCCAGGCTCCCGGATGACGCGGCTCTGCGGGGCGTGCGTGGCGAGATGCTCTATCTGCGCACCGGCGACATTCGGCTGTCGCGTCCGGTGCGCTTCCTGCATCCACGACACCCCATCTATGTCGTTCCACGGCGTGAGCGCGTCTTCATGGTCGGGGCAACAATGATTGAGAGCGAATTGTCCGGTCCTATCGCGGCACGGTCACTGATGGAGCTCTTGAACGCCGCCTACGCCCTGCACCCGGCCTTCGGCGAGGCGCAGATTACTGAAACTGGAACTGGTATTCGCCCCGCCTACCCCGACAATCTGCCGAGGATCACGAGAAGCGGCTCAATCTATTCCCTGAACGGCATGTATCGACACGGTTTCCTGCTCTCGCCGGCCCTAGCGCACGACGTTGCCGAACTTCTGCTCAACCCGGACCACGGATCGGAGTTCTATGATGAACCTTAATGTCAATGGCGAAGAGCACGAGATCGCTTGCTCAACGCTCGCCGAACTGATGGCAGCACTCGACTATGAAGGAAGCTGGCTGGCGACCGCTGTCAACGGCGAACTTGTGCACGCGGCCGACCGCGATGGATGGCGCTTGCGCGATCATGATCGCATCGAAATTCTCTCGCCGATGAAAGGTGGCTGAACATGCTGCAAGTCTACGACACGGAAATCACCTCGAGACTATTCCTGGGCACTGCGGGCTACCCCTCTCCGGCCGTGCTTTCGGACGCCGTGCGAGCTTCAGGGACACAAATCATCACGGTCTCGTTGAGGAGAGAAACAGCCGGCGGCAAAGCGGGAGGTGCGTTTTTCGAACTGATCCGCGGGCTCGGGACGAAAATACTGCCGAACACCGCCGGCTGCCACACTACCAAGGAGGCGGTGCTCACTGCCAAGATGGCGCGCGAAGTTTTCAAGACGAACTGGATCAAGCTCGAAGTGATCGGCAATCAAGACACATTGCAACCGGATGTGTTCGCGCTGGTCGAAGCCGCACGGATCCTTTCGAACGAAGGCTTCGAGGTCTTTCCCTATACGACCGACGATCTGGTTGTTGCCGAACGCCTGGTGGAAGCTGGTTGCCGCGTGCTGATGCCCTGGTGTGCTCCGATCGGCAGTGCCATGGGGCCGCAAAACCTGTCCGCCTTGAGGTCGATGCGGGCGCATTTCCCTGATGTGACTTTGATTGTCGATGCGGGCATCGGCCGTCCTTCGCATGCAACGACGGTGATGGAGCTCGGGTTCGATGCCGTGCTCCTGAACACGGCGGTGGCCGGTGCCGGAAATCCGGCCGTGATGGCGTCGGGTTTCGCCAAGGCGGTCGAGGCCGGTCGGTTGGCTTTTGAAGCCGGCATGCTAGAACCGAGAGACATGGCTGTCCCCTCCACCCCGGTGATCGGAAAGGCGGTCTTCTCATGAGGCTCGATCCCTTCTACCTCATTGTCGACAGGGCCCATTGGGTCGAACGACTCGTTCCAATCGGGGTCAAACTGGTCCAGCTTCGCATCAAGGAAAGACCCGACAGCGAGGTTCGTCGCGACATTCGCATTTCCAGGGCCATATGCGACAGACACGGTTGCCAACTTGTCATCAACGACCATTGGCGCGTGGCGATCGACGAAGGCTGCGATTTCGTTCATCTCGGTCAGGAAGATCTGGAGCAAGCTGACGTTGCCGCAATCCGTGGGGCCGGACTGAAGCTCGGCATCAGCACACATGACGAGGCCGAGCTCGAAATGGCGCTCTCAGTTGCGCCCGACTATGTCGCTCTGGGACCGGTCTATCCGACCGTTCTCAAAAAGATGAAATGGGCGCCGCAGGGGCTTGCCCGCCTCACCACATGGAAGAAGAAGATCGGATCGACCCCGCTGGTTGCGATCGGTGGACTGAACCTTGAACGCATTGATGGCGTCCTCACGCATGGCGCGGATTGCGCCGCGGTCGTCACCGACATTACACGTAGCCAGGATCCCGAGGGCAGAACACGGCAATGGATCGCTGCAACCTCACGCGGGCGCATTGCGCCAGCTTGAACGAGATCTTCGTTTCCCGCCCATCGCCGGCTGGGCACTCCGTGAAACCGACTTCGTGGGCGTTGTGCCCACGTTGGTTGTGCTGCACGGACCAGAAAAGGATGAGCGTACCAGGCGGCGGCCGCTATCGCGGCCAGAGCCCGTTCGCGCGCGGCTTGACCGGTTCAAAAGGGTCGCCGCAGGAGGTTCAGCGCAAGCGCCGGCCGCAGGCCGGGAACCGGGACCGACTACCCCCGGCAAGCCGCTCCGCACACTCGAGATATTTTCGCTCTTCGCGATCGGGCGTCGATCGACTCGGCGGTTTCTGCGATGTCCGGCAAGCTCGAGGCCGAAGCAATCGCTTCGGGACACAATCCTGGCATGGCTGACGCGCTCATCGCCGGAACGGCGAAGGCCCATGACTTGACGGTGGTAACGCTGAACCTGCGGCATTTTGAGCCGTTCGGCATCGACCTCATGGCGGTACCTGTTTGAGCGGAGCAAGTGCTTCGGCACCAGATTGGGCGACATTCCACCTTAGATCAAAATGCCTGTGTGACGCCTCGATACCAATGACGAATGCCAAGTGGCTATCGCGAACATCGCGCCAGCCCGAATCATCATCGCCGGTTCAACTACTCCAGGCTTCTCGGGAGCGAATCCGACACATCGAACTGTAGCTTAGTCGCAAAATTCGCCTCCCCCGGTGTGTGAAGTCTCTTGATTTCGTCCAGCTTGGCGCGCAACAGCGCCATGACCATTGGCCAAGTCGAGAGTTTTCCTTCCCTTGCCTTGTCGGTCAGGCTGAGCAGATAGCCGCTGGCGCTGTTGATCTGGTCTGCACGCTGGCAGATCGTATGCATACACTCAAGGCCGCAGGATATTGGATCGCAGGCATGTTATCATTTCGGCATGGATATCGATGAGGACAAGATCGACAACGCTGTCCTGGCGCTACTTTGGCTGACGGTGCATGACGGGCGTCGGGCGTGGAAGGGTTTTGATTGGGATACGACAGATCGGTTGTTCAAAAAGGGCCTGATCGGCGATCCGGCGAACAAGACGAAGTCATTGATCTTGACGGATGAAGGCCTCGAGCGCTCGGAGGAGCTTTTTCGAGCATTGTTTACTCGGCAGCCGCGATAACGGTCTCTTTCGCTTTCCGGTTCCAAGGCCAGAGCTGGTCAATCTTCCAGACAGGATGATTAATCATGCGGGCGAGCGCGTCGGCAAGGCAAGCTTGAGGATCGATGTCATTGAGCGTGGCCTCATTGGATGCCAGTAAGGGGTTCATTCCCCGCCCGCCGTGATCAATTACGATCGCACAATGCACTCGCGCTTGATCATCTATTTGAGGCCTATGCAACGACCACACAGGAACGTGACCGCGAACGGCAAAACCCGCGTGTTTTGAAGCGCCTGACCGACTTGGAAGCAAAGTGCGCAAAGATTGAAGAGAAAGTGTGCCTGCTTCTCGATGTTGTGAAAATGCCGCAGGCAGGCCGCTGATGTAGCGGAAAGAACGCCAAGCCGTCCCTTTGCTGCGGACGAAACGGTAGGATACAGCCCGCACGGGCTCACTGAAAGCATCCACAAAAACTGGCGCTTAGAAACACTCCCGTTGCGGCCGATGGAATACAAATTCTATCGTCATATTTGCATTGCATATTCATTTCATTTCGTTTCTACTGGTTTTGGGTTTCGCAGCGAAGGTTGCGCAAGCTTCGATCGAGGAGGATCGATTTCGCCGGGCATGCCTGATGACCTGGCTTTTGAGAAATGGGAGGAATCATGTTCAGACATTTGAACTGGACCGTCGTGGTCGCGTCCGCATTTTCAGCTGGCCTTGCTTCAAACGCATTGGCCGCTACCGAGCTTTCCTGGTGGCACGCCATGACCGGTGCCAACAACGAAGTTGTCGATAAACTCGCCAAGGAATTCAACGATAGCCAGAGCGCCTACAAGGTGGTTCCGGTCTTCAAGGGCACCTACCCGGAAACGTTGAACGCCGGCATCGCCGCGTTCCGCTCCAAGCAGGCGCCCGCCATCCTGCAGGTCTTCGATGCCGGCAGTGGCGTGATGCTGGGCGCTGAAGGTGCCATGCTGCCGGTGGCCGATGTTCTGAAAAAGGGCGGCTTCGAGTTCAATAAGGACCAGTATCTGCCGGGTATCGTCGCCTATTATTCGAAGGCCGACGGCACGATGCTGTCCTTCCCCTACAACTCGTCCTCGCCGATCCTTTATTACAACAAGGATGCGTTTACCAAAGCGGGGCTTGACGCGGACAAGCCGCCGAAGACCTGGCCGGAAGTGTTCGATGCTGCCAAGAAAATCAAGGCGAGCGGTGCCTCGGCCTGCGGTTTCACGTCCACATGGCTGACATGGATCCAGACCGAGAACTTCGCCGCCTGGAACAACGTCCCTTATGGCACCAACGAGAACGGTCTTGCCGGGCTTGACGTTGAACTGAAGATCGACGCGCCGCTGTTCGTCCAGCATTTTCAGGCTATCGCCGACCTCGCCAAGGATGGCACGTTCCGCTATGGCGGCCGCACCTCGGAAGCCAAGCAGCTCTTCATGTCCGGTGAATGCGCCATTTTGACGGAATCATCCGGCGGTCTCGGCGACATCATCAAGTCGGGCCTGAATTACGGCATCGGCCAGTTGCCCTATTATGAGGGCAACGGCCCGCAGAACACCATCCCGGGCGGTGCAAGCCTCTGGGTCTTCGGCGGTAAATCTGACGATGAATACAAGGGCATCGCCGAATTCTTCAACTTCCTGTCGAAGACGGAAATCCAGGCACGCCTTCATCAGGTGTCGGGCTACCTGCCCGTCACTCTCGCCGCCTACGAGGAAACCAAGAAGTCGGGCTTTTATGAAAAGAACCCCGGCCGCGAAACGCCAATCCTGCAGATGATGGGCAAGGCGCCGACGGAAAACTCCAAGGGCGTGCGGCTCGTCAATCTTCCGCAGGTGAGAGATATTCTCAACGAAGAGTTCGAGGCGATGCTTGCAGGGCAGAAGGATGCACAGGCGGCCCTGACCGAAGGCACCAAGAAAGCGAATGCCGCAATCGCCGCGGCCATCGGCAACTAACGACGCAATAGAGGCCTGCCCCGGGCACGAACCGGGGCGGGCCCTCTCCTCGCGCAAAGAAGGGTGTCGCTTTGCAGCCTGTCGTCTTCCCCAACAAAATCCTGCCTTATCTCCTGCTCGCGCCGCAGATCGTGCTGACGGTCGTCTTTTTCTTTTGGCCGGCGAGCCAGGCGCTCTATCAATCCGTCCTGCGTGAAGATCCGTTCGGCCTGAAGTCAGGCTTTGTCGGGCTTGCCAATTTTCGCGCCGTGCTCTCCAACCCGGACTATCTCCACTCCCTCAAGGTGACGGTCGTCTTCAGCCTGTCAACGGCATTGCTGTCGATGGCGGTTGCCCTCCTGCTCGCGACTGCGGCGGACCGGGTGGTGCGCGGCAAAAACATCTACCGTACCCTGCTGATCTGGCCCTATGCGGTCGCACCGGCCGTGGCCGGCATGCTGTGGCTGTTCATGTTCAATCCGGCGATGGGCACATTCGCCTATATGCTGAGGCGCAACGGAGTTGCCTGGGACCCGCTCCTGAATGGCGACCAGGCCATGGCGCTGGTGATCGTTGCGGCCGCCTGGAAGCAGATCAGCTACAACTTCCTGTTCTTCGTCGCCGGCCTGCAAGCGATCCCTAAATCGCTGATCGAGGCAGCCTCGATCGATGGTGCGCGCGGAGCGCGGCGCTTCTGGACGATCGTCTTCCCGCTGCTGGCGCCCACCACCTTTTTCCTGCTCGTGGTCAACACGGTCTACGCGTTCTTCGACACGTTCGGCATTATCCATGCGGTGACCGGCGGCGGTCCGGCTAAGGCAACGGAAACCCTCGTCTACAAGGTCTACAATGACGGCTTCGTCAATCTCAACCTCGGCAGCTCGGCGGCACAATCGGTCATTCTCATGGTCATCGTGGTCGCATTGACGGCGTTCCAGTTCCGCTTCGTCGAGAAGCGGGTTCATTACTCATGAGGCGCGCCGATGATTGAGAAACGTCCCATTGCCAATTTCATCGGCCATCTCGTGCTGATCATCGGCGTCATCATCGTCGCCTTTCCGATCTACTATACCTTCATTGCGTCGAGCCGGACGTCGGTCGAGATCATCCGCCCGCCGATGTCCTTGACCCTCGGCGATCAACTGAGCGAGAACTACACGGAGGCGATGTCTGAGGGCGTCGAGCGCGTGGTCGGTGTCAGCCTTGAGCGGCTGTTGTTCAATTCGACCGTCGTTGCGATTGCGATCGCGGTCGGCAAGATCGTCATCTCGTTCCTGTCGGCTTTCGCGATCGTGTTCTTCCGCTTTCCTCTGAAGATGGTCTTCTTCTGGATGATCTTCATCACGCTCATGCTGCCGGTCGAGGTACGTATCCTGCCCACCTACAAGGTGATCGTCGACCTCGGCCTGATCGACACCTATGCCGGCCTGACGCTGCCGCTAATGGCGTCGGCAACCGCGACCTTTCTCTTCCGGCAATTCTTCCTGACGATCCCGGGAGAACTGGTCGAAGCGGCACGCATCGACAATGCCGGGCCCTTTCGCTTCATGCGCGACATCTTGCTTCCGCTTTCAAAAACCAACATCGCCGCCCTGTTCGTTATCCTCTTCATCTATGGCTGGACGCAATATCTCTGGCCGTTGCTGGTGACAAACGACGCCAAGATGAACACCATCATTATCGGCCTGCGTCGCATGGTCGATTTCACCGACGCCTCGACCCCCTGGAACTACGTGATGGTGACGGCGATCCTTGCGATCATCCCGCCGATCCTCGTCGTCGTCCTGATGCAGCGCTGGTTCGTCAAAGGACTTGTGGAGACTGAGAAGTAATGGCTCAAATTACCTTAAACAACGTCCGCAAGGTCTATGGCGGCAATATCGAGGCGATCAAGGGTGTGTCTCTCCAGATCGATGATGGTGAACTCGTCGTTCTCGTCGGCCCTTCCGGATGCGGCAAGTCCACCCTTTTGCGCATGATCGCCGGACTTGAAAGCATCAGCTCCGGCGAGATCGCCATTGGTGACAGGACGGTCAACGATCTGGAGCCGGCCGAGCGCGATATCGCGATGGTGTTTCAGAACTACGCGCTTTATCCGCATATGACCGTTCACCAGAACCTTGCCTATGGGCTGAAGAACCGCAATACCCCGAAGGACGAGATCGAACGGCGTATCGCCAAGGCCGCCAAAACACTGGAAATCGAACCCTATCTCCAGCGCAAACCGCGCCAGCTTTCCGGCGGTCAGCGACAGCGCGTCGCCATGGGGCGAGCGATCGTGCGCGAACCCGCGGCGTTCCTGTTCGACGAACCGCTCTCGAACCTCGACGCCAAGCTGAGGGGGCAGATGCGCATCGAAATCAAGCGCCTGCAACGGTCTCTTGGCACGACCAGCGTCTATGTCACGCACGACCAGATGGAGGCAATGACGCTTGCCGACAAGCTGGTGGTGGTCAACGGCGGGCAGATCGAGCAGGTCGGATCGCCAATCGAACTTTACGAAAAGCCGGCAACGACCTTTGTCGCGACCTTCATCGGCTCACCGTCGATGAACCTTCTCAAACATGCAGAAACCCTTGAGGGCTGGTCGATCTCAGCCAACGTGCCGAAACCAAAAGGCGCATTCACCATCGGCATCCGCCCGGAAGACCTCGCAGTCTGTGAACCCACCGCGACAGACTTTGATTTCACCGCCAAGGTCCGAATCGACAGCATCGAACTCGTTGGAGCGGAAAGCTACGTGCATGGCAAATTCGCCAATGGTCAGGATCTAGTGTTCCGAGTTCCAGGCCGCTCGGTAAGGCAGATCGACGATCATGTCATGGTCGGAGCGAAGGCCAAGGACCTGCATGTGTTCGATGATAGGGGTCGGCGCGTGGCCTAACACCGTGAGCACTTGGCGGGCGGAGAACCGGCTAAGGTCGCTTCGCACGTCAGCGCTATTTAGCCCCGACCCGCGCTTCGATCGCGAAACTAACGAAGAATATCAAGAATGCAGCACAACCACCTAATATCGTTTTCTATTCTCCGAACTTTCTGGCACTTTCGACTTCTGCTTTGAGCCTCTCGAGGTGACTACGGCAAGCTTTTTCCACGAGATCGATCAGGGTTTCGGTCCGGTCCAGGAGCCACACCAATGCCTCCTCAGTAATCTCATAATGTCTTGAATAGCGTGCCTTTACATAGGCTTCGTTGACGATGTTAAACCAAGCAGAGAAACGCTGTTGGTCGCGCGACCAGACCTCCGCCAGCTCGCGATTCTGCTCTTCGGCAAGACCACGCAGGAAATTCAGATTGTGGGATGCCGGACTGTAATTCGTCAGCACAAGTAACAGGGTGGAGTAGGCCTGCTCGATTGACTGATGCAAAAGAAAGGAGGCCTCTTTCCACATACTCGCCGTCGCCGCGGAACGAGAGAGCTGCAGAAAGTTAACCGCAGTAACTATCCGTGCTTCGTAATGCTCCTTCGCCACACGATGCGCATCTGCCGGTGTCAGCGGTTTCGGAATTGCTAAAGGCTCATCATCGAGTTCGTAGAGCACTACGCCGTCGCGCCGAATGTCGACAAAGAAATACCTTCCGTCATAGAGAGCGGTATTCACTTCGCGGCGGGAGTGGACGATCAAGCTAACCGGTGTTTCAACTCCGGTGAGACGCAGCAATCGGTCCTGCGCCTTCGCCCAATAGCGCGCGAAATCCGTCAGCTTGCTGTTGTTCACAACAACAAGGATATCGTAGTCCGAGCGGTAACCCTTTTTCGTGTGCGGCTCATCCACCCAGTTTCCGCGTGCGTAAGACCCGAACAAAATGATCTTCAGTATGCGTCCACGTTTCTTGAAGTCGGCAGTCCCGTCCTTAAGCGCATCCTCGAACTCCTCATGCAGCACCTCCACCACGCGAGCGAGTTCGCGCTGCTTACGCTCAGGAAGATGAGCGATGCTCGATTTCATCGGCGCGTGGCTGTGTTGTGGACCCTGCATTTATCAACCTGTGGCATGTGACTCGCGACACTCTAAACCGCGGGCATGGCAGTGAGAACCCTAGCAATATCATGAAAAGCAAGAAGATTTCAGCGTTAGCGGTTTTCACCGACTATGCACTCCTAACCCATTGCCTGTACGGACTCGATTGCCGCCATACCGCCGACCTTGTCAGCGTATACTGCCCAGACCTTCCGAGCGCCCACGATCCACTGGTCGCGGTCCTCGGCGGCGTTGAAGCGCCGTCAGCTGCGGCATGAAAGCAGCGGTACCGAATGCCGCGTTGGCGACAGACGATCCGGAGGCGCCGGAGAAGAGTGCGCCGGTCAGCAACACAGTTTGCCCGAGGCCGGCGCGACGGTGGCCGACAAGGGCGGCGACAAAGCGAACCAGGTCACCGGCGATCCCGGAGGCTGTCAACAGCGCTCCGGCGAGCAGGAAGAATGGAATGGCGGCCATCAGATAGCGCGACAGCGCGGACAACGTCGCCGCCACTATCCCCCCTCCGGCATCGGCGGGTCGAAAGCGACGGCGGCATAGGCCGCAGCGATGAAGGCATGGGGAAGTGGTACTCCTGCGAGAATTGCCAGAAGCGCAGGGCAGCCGGATTCACTCTTCGTTGAATTTGTGATTCAAGATCATTGCTGGTTTGGATGCCAGCAATGATGGTGCGACCTCTTTCTCTGGACTTGCGAACACGCATTGCAGCTGCGCTGAGGGATGGCTTGACGGTTCGCGCCGCCGCCGAGCGGTTCGGCGTCTCGGCAGCGACTGCCGTGCGGATCGGACAGCTCGATCGTTCGCAAGGGCTTGATGCCGGCGAAGATCGGCGGCTACGTCAAGCCGACACTGCGGGGTGCTGCGGCAGACGCCGTGCGTCAGCGGCTTCAGGTCAAGTCGGACTGGACGGTCCGTGGCCTGTCGGCAGACCTGAAGGCTGCGGGGATCGATGTTTCCCACGACACGGCCTGACGTTTTCTGCGTGCCGAAGGCAAAACCTTCAAAAAAAGCACTGGTGGCAAGCGAGCAGGATCGCCCGAAGGTGGCCCGGTTCCGGATGCGGTGGAAGACCCATCAGCATCGACTTAACCCGGATCGGCTCGTCTTCATCGATGAGACCTGGGTCAGACCAACATGACGCGAACCTGCGGCTGGTGTCAGCGGCGAGAGCAGCTGATCGCAAAGGTGCCCCATGGTCACTGGAAGACGCTGACCTTTCTGGCCGGCCTGCGCCGTGATCGCATCGTGGCGCCCCTTGTACTCGACGGCCCCATCAATGGCATTGCCTTTACGGCCTGGGTTCAACAAAGCCTGGTTCCAACTCTGAAACCGGGCGACGTCGTCATCCTCGACAATCTGGGAAGCCACAAAGCAAAGCCGGCACGTGATGCTATCCGCAAAGTCGGTGGCCATCTCCTCTTCCTGCCGCCTTACAGCCCAGACCTCAATCCCATCGAAATGATGTTCGCAAAGCTCAAGACACTCGTCAGAAAGGCCGACGAGCGAACCGTCGAAACAACATGGAGGCGTATCGGAGAACTTCTCATCGCATTAAGCCCGCAGGAATGCTCAAACTATCTCAGGCACGCAGGCTATGGGGACAGACACTAGGTCGAAAGGTGATACCGCCCCGACCATCCAATGTAATCCCACGGCAATCGCAAGGATCGAGGCGAACACGACGAGCCGGCCGTCCGCGACGTGGCGGAGCAGGATCGCGACAATCGCCAAGACGCCTCCGGCACTCAGCATGGCCGGGCGCAGTCCCTCGGACAGTCCGAGCGAAGGCGAAACGCCGCCAAGGTCCAGCGCGGCCTGGCCGCTGCCGGATATCACGACGATGCAGGCAAGCATGGTGACGGCACGGAAGAATACAGCGCGCAGTCCTTGGGGCACGAACCAGGTTTCCGACGAAAATGGCTTGGTGCCTCTGTCGTCAAAAAGGAGTTCCAAGCCGCGCGGATAGTCTTTGATCACCGCCATCTCTAGACGCCGGCGGTCCCTCGAACAAATCGATCCGCAGCCCTTCGCCGTCAAGGCGAGCGGTAATCCAATCGAGACCAGCGCCACCAGCAGCCAGCTTGCCGCTTCTTCCGCACCGGTAAAGCCGCTTGCTACCGCGTATCGGAGGAGCACTGAGAGCGTGACCGTGGCAAGGAGCAGCGCAAGGACCGATGCGCCGGCAAGCTCGAGCGTTCGCTCCAGCCGCAGCGACAGAGCCTGCGCCACGCTAACGAGCATCGGGCTGCCACCAACGGTGGAAATGATGCACCGGTCCCCGGCCCTCCCCGACCTTGAGATTGCCGGCGGCAACGATTGCACCGTGCAGATATTCTTTGGCGGCGACGACTGCATCAACAAGTGTGAGCCCACGTGCAAGGCCGGCGGCGATCGCTGCAGACAGCGTGCATCCGGTGCCATGATCATTTTTGGTTTCGATGCGCGGCGCCTTCAACCGAATAGGCTCTCCGCCGCCGAAGAAGATATCCGTCGCCTCGGGTCCGTCCGCGTGCCCGCCTTTGATGAGAACGGAGCGCGCGCCAGCTTTAAGAATGATCTCAGCCTGATGGGCCATCTCTGTCTCATCTGTCGCAATCGCGCGCCCGGTCAGCAATGCCGCTTCTGGCAGGTTGGGCGTTGCGACCAGCGCCAGTGGCAGAAGCTGTTCCCTCAGCGTGGCAATGGCGTCCGGACGGAGCAGCGCGTCGCCTGACGTGGCGGCCATAACCGGATCGAGCACCGCCATCTTGCCGTAACGGCGAAGCCCGTCGGCGATGATCGCAATCGTTTCCTCTCGGGACACCATGCCGATCTTCACGGCGCCGACCTTGAGATCCGAAAACACAGCGTCGATCTGTGCCTCGACTATGGCCGGCGAGATGTCTTCGACTGCCGTTACGCCGCGGGTGTTCTGTGCGGTGATCGCCGTGATGACGCTGGCCCCATAGACGCCCAAAGCGGAGAAAGCCTTCAAGTCTGCTTGGATTCCGGCCCCGCCGCCGGAATCCGAGCCTGCAATGGTAACGGCGATGGCGGTCATCGGGCGGCCTCCTTCAGCGCCCGATCGACGCAGGCACGCAGTTCGCGTGTGGCTACGGCAGGATCAATCGCCGAGAAGATCGTGGAAATGACCGCAACGCCATCAGCTCCTACGCCAACGACTTCACTTGCGCGCTGCGCATTGATGCCGGCAATGGCGCTAACCGGCAGGCTTGGCCTGGCTGCAAGAAGCATCTCGCGAATTCTGGCAAACCCCTCGCCCCCGACCGGCGGGTCCGGATTGTGCTTCGAAAGTGTCCCGTAGACCCCGCCGATGCAGGCATAGTCAATCGACGAGGCAATGGCGACCTGTGCGTCCGGGTCGTTCTTGACCGTCAGGCCGATAATCGCGGCCTCACCGATTATCGCGCGCGCCGCCGCCGCCATATCGTCCCAGCCAAGATGCACGCCATTGGCGCCCGCTGCCAGCGCCACGTCGACGTGGTCATTGATAACGAAGGGTACGCCGGTGCCGGCGAGCGCTGCGCCGATTGCCCGCGCCTGCCCAACCATCGCTCGGGTGGTGTTCGTCTTGTCGCGATACTGGATGAGCGTCGCGCCATTGCGCGCAGCGGTACGCGCCAGATCAGCCAGGTTCGCTTTATCTGCAAGGCGCGCATCGAGGATGGCATTCAAGCGATAATCATCCTTCGGCATGGGAAATCCTAGCATTGGCAATGATATCCTCAGGGCGGAGTGCCGCGAGAGCATCGCGGAAGGCTGCCTCGAACGTCCCGGGGCCATTCGAGCTATTCGCCGCGAATTCTGCAGCCACACCGCTTGCCAACAGTGCGCCGGTGGCAGCCTTCATGCGATCCGGCTCAACCGCCATGAAAGCTGCGATCAACGCGCCCGACAGGCACCCGGTGCCCGTGACCTGCGCCATGAGCGGATGGCCGTTCTCAATCCGGATCCTGTGTCGTTCCAAGGTGAGTTCATCGACCGGCCCGGTCTTGATCTTCAGGGCCTCAGTGACTTCGCCGATGATATCCATCTCGCTTGCATTGCCCCGAACAACGGATGCACCCGAAGCGATGAGTTCCCGGGCAAAGGCAAGCCGTGACGGGGAATAATCGCAGTGTACGGGATCGACGATCCACGGCTTGCCGGCATCACGCGCAACAGCGGTTGCCAGCCGGATTGCCGTGCGACGCCCGTCATCAAGCGTGCCGAGATTGACGACGAGTGCGTCGGCGCGCCGGGCAAAGGCTGCGACTTCATCCGGAGACGATGTCATGGAGGGGTTCGCTCCGAGCGCCGCAAGACCATCGGCCACGAACTTCTGCACCACCGTATTCATCAGGCAATGCACGCGCGGGCGCCGCTGTCGCACATGCGTCAACGATGCCGCGGCATTTTCGATGAGCCTCGACAGATCGGTCATCGAACTTCCACCGCAATATCGTCAACAGCAGGCGCCTTGCCGATCAACCCGTTTTCAGCGAGAAACGCACCAAACCGCTCGTAGCGGCCACGGTCAAGCGCCGCCGGCCTCTTGGCGAAGCGTGGAAGTGTGTCGGAGAATGCGCTTCGGTTGAGCTCGTCATCAAGGTTCGGATAGGCCTTGATGAACAGCTTCCAGGCATCATCCGGATGATTGGTGAGGAAAATCGCGCCCTGCTCCACAGCGGCCAGGAAAGGTCGCATGCGCTTGTCGGTAACCTTTGCCTTGTCGGCAACGAAGACAAGTTCATCATAAACGGGCACGCCATGCTCTTCGGGAAAGAAGGATCTGCCTTCATGCCCCTCAATCCGCATCTGCGTCAGCTCGAAATTCCGGAACCCCCCGATCGTCGCATCGACCTTGCCAGCGATCAGCGACGGGGAAAGGGCGAAGTTGACGTTGATCAGTTCGACGTCCTCCTTTTTGAGACCGGCCGAGGCCAGCATCTGGCCGAGCATCGCATCCTCGAAGCCGGAGACGGAAAAGCCGATCTTCTTACCCTTCAGGTCGGCAAGACTGCGGATCGGGCCGTCGTCCAGCACGGTCACGGTGTTGAGCGGTGTCTCGACCAGGGTGCCGACGCGAACGAGCGGCAGACCCGCGGCGTGATCGAGATAAAGATTCGGCTGATAGTGCACGCCGATATCCGCCTTTCCGGCGGCCACTAACCTCGGCACGCTCGAGGGGTCGGCGGGCGGGACGAGCTCGACATCGAGCCCCGCCTTTTCGAAGAGGCCAAGCTCCTTGGCGACGATGATCGGAGCGTGGTCGGGATTGACGAACCACTCCAGCATCACCGTCAGCTTTTCGTCGGCGGAGGCCGAACCGGCTGCAAAGATGACGCCGAGCGCTAGGCCGGCGGAAAGTAGAGATTTGCGGAACATAATATTGTGAACTCTCCCCATTTGGTCACAGAAATTCAGGTTTCCCGCGCCCAATGCGCGAGAGGACGGGTTACCTCGTCGACGAGGAGCCTCAGACCAACGGCAAGCACAGCAAGAATGGCCATCGCCGCAAAAACGACATCGGTCTGCATGCGGGCATTCGCCTGAACGATAACGAAGCCAAGGCCGGCGGAGGCGCCTACCCATTCACCGACGACGGCACCGAGCGGCGCCAGGGGCGCCGCAACACGCAGACCGGACACCAGCCCAGGCAAGGCCAGAGGCACTCGCACAAGCCTCAGCGCCTGCCAGTGACTTGCCTTGGTCAGCGCGATTGCATCCATAATCTGCGTATTGGTGCGGCGCAGGCCATCAGAGAAGGCGGAAACGATAGGAAAGAAGATGATGATCGTGGCCATGACGACCTTCGAAACCACGCCGAATCCGAACCACAAAACCAGCAAAGGCGCGATGACGAAGACGGGAAAGGCTTGGAGGACAAGCACGAACGGCCAGATGAGCTTTCCGAGCCGCGGAAAAGCCGCAACACCGATTGCCGTGACAACGCCGAAAAACGTCCCTACCGCGAGGCCGGCCAGCATCTCGGTAATCGTCACCAGGCTCTGCTCAAGCAGAAAGCCCGGCTGCCGCGCAAACACGGCCAGCACCTCAAACGGTGTCGGCAGCAGAAAGCGAGGCGGCGCGAAGACGACAGCGACCGCCTGCCAGAGAATGACAAGCACAACGAGACTGCGAGCAAACGTGAACACCAGACGCACCGCCGGTCAGCCGACGCAGCAACCCGGACGAAATGCACCCCCGCCATTCGGCGGCAAATTGGCAAAAGACAACATCGAACGATCTCCAGACAAAACATCACGGAGACCCAGGTGAAAGCGAAGACGCGATTAGTTTGCCGAAGGGCTCTTTTCCCGTTCCTACGCCGGCATGACCCGGATCAGGTTCAAGGGTCCGGCTCACCGCCATCTCAGCACTGTGAAGTGCTCCCCTCGGAATATGCCAAGTGTATGAGAGAGATTTAGACGGCTGTCAACAACATGAGACCGACGAAATGGGGTAGACGCCGGGAGTCCATCCCTTCGTGCGATGTGCTGGTTTTTATGCCGTTGAGTCCAGCTTCAGGAAGCACCTCCGCCTAATGTGTTGTCTCTGAACCCGTCAGATCCTTAGTGTTCGGTGGAAGATCCGGTCTTACGAATTGTTGGATCTGCCTCCGGGATAGTTAAACCTAGAGTCGACCTTACATGACTGGATAGGTTTGCCAGACAAATTAGTGCGGCAGATTTATAGTTTCAATCAGTAGGAATTCTGCAGTGGGGGTTTCCCTAACTCCCTTTCGGCCCGCCACGGCTTGCGATGCCGACGCCCATTCGCGTGGTCTTCAGGAGCGCGTCTTCCGTTAGTTGATGCCGGCTATTCCTGTCACGCCGCCGCCGGTCATTGGAGCGTATGGGGTTCCTTCGTCGTGATGATGAAAATCTCGCAGTGGTCCGGTAGACCTGATCCGAAGCGCGAAGGCGAACCGCAGCATTTCAAGCTCGACCTGCATCATACCCTTCTGCTGCGCGAGATCGATGAGAGCCGACATCACTATGCAGGAACTCAGCGCCTGACTGACGGTCAAGGGCACCAGAGTGAGATGCCGAAGCAGCAAGGGCGATCGCCTGAACAGCAAAGTGCTGCTCAATCATTGGGAAAGACAGACCTCTACCGCCGGTATGCGTAGCGACTGATTGACACCATTTCGTTGCCGACTGGAAGATGAATCGGCTCATCTTCGAGACTTTTGTCGAAACGCTGCTTGCCCCACACTGCGAGATAGCGACGCCGTCATTATCGACAATCTCTCTTGTCGAGCCGATGATCCGGGCTAAGGCGCCTGTCTGCCTTTACTGCCATCTTACAGTCCAATCCCCATCCCATCCAAGCGGCCTTCGCCAAGCTTAGATCATCTCTACGAGCCAGGCTGTCAGGAAAGTCAACGCCCCATGGAAACCATCGGTGACTTTCGCGCCACGTTGTTGCCTGAATGCGGAAACTACTTCATTCCCGCAGGGTGAGGTTTCAATTGGACCTCCACCGCTCTAGGGATTTATCGAACAACAATAGAACCCCAATCGCCCGGATGCGATCGCACCAGTCGGGTCCCAATGGCTGCGCATTCGACCTTGGGCGGCCAAAGGCCCGGCATGAGGTCGATTGGGACGCGCGCCACTCAGCCTGGCAACCGTTCAAAGACCAAGATTCTTCTTTCCTTGATCGGGGACGGATGGCTCGATACCGAGAAGTGGCCCAGATCAGCGATCAAGCGCACGAGGGCAGCCTGCGTATAGACGAACGTCTGGTCGGCCGTTGCGTTGCTTACACCGATTATTGGAAGATGCTCGAAATCACCTTCGACCGTGGAGAGTGCTTGAAACTTGTTATCGTCGAGCGTTGGGTACTCGATAATCAAGCGCTCTCGGGTGACTTCGACTGCCTTTGCAAGAAAGCGCTTAAAGTCCGGCACATGATGCAGGACGTTGAGGATGAGAACGTCATCGAACTGTTCGTGGAGTTGAATTTCCAGGAAGTTGCCACAGTGTATGAGTGCCTTGCTGTGCATCAGGGACGCGATTGCGGCAGCCGCCTCCCAACGACTAGGCTTCAGCTCCACGCCACATAATTTTGTTGCGCCATGTCGTTCGTAACGCAGCAGAAAATCCCCCAAGGCGCACCCAATGTCTAGTACGCTTCGACCGACAAACGAGCGATCACGGAATGTATTGAAGGTTCGCGCACGTCCTTCGGATACGTGATCGAAATTCGTCGTGTCAGTCGACATGTTTCTGGGCAGCATCACCCTTTGATAGTCGCGTCCGGGCAAATCAATAACAGCTTGGATGGCCGCCCGGCTTGGCGCGGAAATGAAGACCCCGCGAAGGTTGTGATGGGCAAGAGTGCGATCAGACGGTAGAAATACCGGCGAGCCTTTGTGAGTGAATTCATTTGAGGAATAAAGCACCTCGAAGTTGATGCCTTTTGCCTCGAGCATCTCAAAAGTTTTCTCGTAAAGAGCGAAAAAATCTACGGCTTGTAGAATCTCAACCCACAGGGCGGAATTGTAACCCGATGATTGCTCGAGCGCTTTCTCAAAATGCTTGCGGCTAGAGGCGCGTTCGATAAGCTCCTCGATCGGCGCCACAATCACAACGGCCTTTTCGATTCTGCCTGACGAAACTATCGTTTCAAGCAACGGCTCCGAGAGGAGGTCCCACTCGCGAAACTCAATCCCTGCGTCCCTAAGCGCTAAGCACCGGTGTAGCAAATTGTAGTGCAGATATCCCCGCTCGGGCACATCGATGTGTGTGGCAATTTGGGATCCGAATGCTTGTGGCTCTCCCTTTTTGGTATGGGCATCCATAAAGGTTGATTTACCAACGTTTGAAGGACCAAGTACAAGGGTTGCCATTCCATATTCTCCACCGAACTGCGACGAGGATGTCATATTATCGGTCGGTGAACGAAACAACATCTTTTGGCATTCCCTTCGAGCGCGATGGGGAAGAGCCCAGAACGGCACTTCTGCGGAGAATTCATCCGCTATCCACAGACGGCTTCGGTGCGGCCGGCACAAAGTTGATCGATACAAACTCACCCTTGGACCAAAGGGACTGCTTCCGCCGAGCATCGGTTGACAAGCCCTTGAAGCGCTTACCGCCGGCATCGACCCATCTCATCAGGTCGCCCGGTACCGCTTCATAGTCGCCAGTGTTTAGCCGTTTCAGGAGCATCGACTTGTCCAGCTTGCCGGTGTTGAATTAGTAGGACGCGAGCACGGCGAACTGATTTCCGGTCGGCGGCACCTTGACCATGCGCGAGCCCCGCTCCTTTAGACTTGGCGAGAGCGACCTGCAGGATCTGTTCGGCCTCCGCTTCGGTGATTGCCATGCTCGGTAGCACGACCGGAACACCGGCGGTGCTGGTGTGGCCACAGGCGACAGTCCAGATTCGACTGACATTCCGATATGCCCTCGTCTTCAGGCCGCCCATTGTTTGACGAGCGCAAGGCTCGCCACGTCAATGCGTCGGCTCATGTTCATGTCGCCACTTTTGTTTTCGTGGGCCAATCCTTTTCAACCGTCGGGCTGAGGCGTAGGCTGTCGAATTCCAAAATGTCGGTCGCGATCACTTGATGATGCGGTTGCCGGCGCATCGGAAACAGATTCCCGACGCGAACCTCCAGACCATCGATGATTTGATCGAAGTTTGCCATATCATGGTGTCGAGCCGCTTCGAGTGGCACCAGCAGATGACGCCAGATCCCAAAATGCTCAAGAAATATAACACACTCAGCGAGGGTCTCGAGCGCGACTAAGGTCGATTACGGCGGGCGTAAGCCCGCGAATTGCTCGCCGACCGGCAGAAGATGCTTAGTAGCGACGAAGCATACACAGCCCGCAGTGTTCACTTAACGAGTGAGCGGCATGCACTCGACAACTGCCGTCGCCCCCAGCCCCCCCGCCGGCAACTCAGGACCACAATCCAGTTCTCCGGACTGCGGTTCTTTCATTGATGGAGCTCTTCGATGATTGCAATGGCCGCAGTTGGCGCCGGTTGAAGGTGTCGTGGTCCGGAAGCGCTGTGTCATTGACGGGTCTACTGGCCGCAATCGCAGCGCAGGTCGTGACAAGGGCGCGATAAGAAGCAAAAGACCCTTTCCTTACGAATAGGCAAAGAGGACCGTCTAACCGTTCGCATTCACAGACACGAAGTGGAGTGCACCCCGTTTGACCGGACATGTCGGCTAGTTTGATTTAGCCCTGATGAACTGCCGAGGGGAAGCCATCTTGAGCGCGGAATGGGGATGGATTTCGTTGTAATCCTCGATCCATCCGTCGATGAGCCGGAGCGCCGTTTCTGCGTCCGGTAGTGCTGAGATGCGGATATAATCCCGCTTCAGGGTTTTGACGAAGGCTTCCGACATGCCGTTCGACTGGGGGCTGGCCACCGGCGTGAAGCAAGGCGTCAGATTGAGCGCCTGGGCAAACAGCCTCGTGTCCCTCGCGGTGTAAGCAGAACCATTGTCCGAGAGATGCTCGATTGCGTGCGGGGCTCGCGTTGATACGAACCGCTTCTCGACTGCTTCCAGCATCATGTCGCGCACGTCAGAGCCGGAGATGCCCGCGTTGGCGACCGCCGTCCAGGCAATGATCTCCCGGTCGAAGGCATCGATGATGAAGGTGAGACGGATGACCTCGCCATTCCAGCAAGTGAACTCCAGGCCGTCGGAGCACCAGCGCAGGTTCGAGCGCATCACCATGACTTTGCCGTCGTGGATGCGACCTTTGCGAACGGCCGTATGCTTCTCCAGCAGCATGGCGTGGTTGCCCATGATGCGATGAACCCGCTTGGCGTTGACGACAGGCTTATCGGCGGCTCGCCTTTCGCGATTGAGGAGCGCGGCAATCCGCCGATAGCCATAGGTTGGCCTTTGATCCACCAGTCTGCGGATGACAGGCAGAAGCTCCGCATCCTCGGCCTTGTGATAGGCTCCGCGCGGCTTTGATCTGCCTTTCAACCGCTCCACGAGGTTGGAACGGGAGACGCCCAGCGTGTCTGCGACGGCTTTCATAGGGAACCGTCCTTCGGCAACAAGATCGGCCGCGATATCCGTTTTTTTGAGTCTGCTTTCGAAAGTGCTTCGCGGAGGATTTCGACCTCCATCGTCTTGCGGCCGAGCATGCGCTCCAACTCGCGGACGCGGTCTTCAAGCTTCTTCACTTCCGAATTGCCGACAACCGGCTCGTCTGAATCCACGGCTGCAGCACCTCCCTCGCTCAACAGCCTGCGCCACCGGTAAAGCAGATTGGGCGCAACGCCATGGCGGCGAGCGGTGGAAGACACCGTCTCGCCCGGTTCGAAACTCTGCTCAATGATCGTCAGCTTCTGCTCGGCTGTCCACCGCCTGCGGCGAACATCACCCGTCAGCAATTCAACCTGTCGATACTCGTTAGGCATAAGCCTGTCCTCAAGCATGTGCTTGAGCCTTTCTGCTTATGCCGACTGTCCGGTCGAATTGGGGGGCAGTTCACGAAGCCTATACACCGCTTAATCAACACATCCAATATTCTTGCCTTGTGAAGGGGCCTAAGTACCGAATTCAAGGCTGCAAAAGCTTCCCGAGCAATTTTGTTCAGTCTTGGTGTTGAGATCGGGTCACCGGGCGCTAGCCTCATCCGGCAATATAAACCTGCTTCGAGAATGGTGGCTGGGCTCACCGTTCGAACAGCCGTGGAGAGAACCAATGAAGAAAATTGCAATCACCGTGGTCTTCGCCTTCGTGTTCAACTCGGCCATGGCGCAGGAGGTTCCCCCACTGCGAGCTAAAGGTGCCTTGATCGGTCCAGACGGCAGGAACGCTATCTCCTTCGGTAGCTTCCGGGCTCGTGAACACCGCGATACCATTTCAGGCCCTCGCGGAGGTGGTGCATACGTCGGGTTCGCCAAAACCATGACCGCGCCAGGAAGCCATTTATTCGGCCCGGCAAATGCCGATGTGACCACTTTGTTCTCGGTAAGAAAGGAACATTACCTCACATCCAACATTGAAGGCGAAGTCTTGACGCAGTTTCTGGTCAACGAGCAAGGACGAAAGGGCGATGCCGCTACCGTTCTGGCATCCACCAGCAAAGTAAAGACCGGAACATCGGAAGATACTGGAGGAGCTCTAGGCTATGAGTTTCGGGCCGCCTTCGTTGATCCCTCCGGATCGGTGCTCAATGCTGTCCACTCCTACGGGCCTTACATGGCGCCGACAACCGATATGTCCGGAGGAGGGGGTTATGGCTCCTATGTTGAGAGCTTTGATGGCACCAATTTTGCCGCTTTTACCGCTGGCGCATATCTCCAGTCTGACGCCTCGACCGGCTGGAAGAATGCATTTCTGGCGACGGCTGACAGGACAACCGGCAACGCCTATTTCCGAGTGCGCGGGACGGCTGCTTTAGAAAGAGGTCAGCAACCTGGCGACGTTGTTATCGGATCATCGGCTCCCAAAACAATCCGAAACAATGGCGGCGTCCTTCAGATCCGTAATGCCGATGACAGCGCCACTCTCCTTGAAATCTCGGAAGCAGGCGCCCTTGGGCTTCCGTCCGATCCAGCATGGGCCTCGTACACACCCTTGATCACCTGTGGCACTGGAATGATTGGAAAGGCTGATACGATCGGCGCCTTTAAGGGCTTTGGCAAGACAATTCACGTTCGGCTTCAAGTACGTATCGATGACCTGGCTAGTTGTTCCGGACAAATATCCGTTAGCCTACCTGCAGCCGCCAAGGCCGCACAGGTGTTCGCCGGAAGCTCATTCGTGTCCCGAAAAATGCTCCAAGGTCTTGCCGAGGCGAACAGCACTAACCTCCAAATTCTCGATTATGCTGGCGCCTTCCCTATTGGCTCGAAAGACGAGATAATCGTGAACGGGACATTCGAAGCCCTATGATCCCAATTGCAGCAATTATCTAAAGTGACGAGAGCAGCTTGCCTCTGATGAACCGTTCACCGAGCAGGCCAAGAAACAGGCAAGTTACAGCGAAAGACAACAGATAGCCCTTGGAGAGCATCGCATCACCATAGCCTTCATAGTACGCCGACCGTAACCACTCCACGCATTGAAACAATGGATTGTACCAGATCACATCCTGGACACGCTGCGGCATGGCGGTCGGCAACAGAAACACACCGGCCGTCATGTATAGGATCAGCATCACAATGATGAATATGATGTGCCAGAACTTGAACAGGGCCGAGATGATCGTATTCAGAACGCCAACGGATATGGCAAAGAATACGGTCGCCAGGATCGCTGTTGCACCAGTTTCTATATCGATTGGCATCAGATCCACACCGGCAACCGCAGCGCCGCAAAAAAACAGGAAAACGACCACGAATGCTGTCAGAAACTCTATGATCCCGCGAGAAACGATCAAGTCGAGCGGCTTGACGGCTGGAAACAAGAACAGCGGCTTATTCAATTCGATCGCGTAGCCCATCATCCGCGACGGATAGAGGCATAGAACGTAGGGCATCACCCCGGTTGAGATGAAGACGGCGGGATCACCGCCCAGGGGCATGATCCGATTGGCATATGTCGTCAACACAACGATAGCGACCAAGTGCGTCAGCGGCCACGCTATGGCTATGAGGTAGCCAAGATACGATCGGCCAAACCGGGTCCTCATGTCCCGCAGCATGAGGGCATGAATGACCGCCAGTCGAGCGTTGATAGCTTCCTTCATCATGAGATTTTCGCCTGCAAGTCCGCCATATCGATCTGCGATCTATCATCTAGACGCGAGCTTGGCGAGACACCCTACCATCTTCACAGCGCCGCTCTGGACTTGCGTCAGTGAATTGTAATAAGGATCGAACCACCTGAGGAACTAGATTGAATAACTTTGAGGAATTTTCCGTGAGTATCGCTGCGAAGAAAGCCATTGATATTTCTGAGGACATGAAGTCTGCTGCCACGACGCAGGCCGCACACTATGGCGTCAGCCCTGCCCTGCATGAATGTGACCAGCTGCTAGGATACTTCGTTCACCAAGCGAAGATGAGCGAAGTCGCGGCTGTCCAAGCGTACATCGATGGCGGCTTCAACGACGCATCGAAGGTTACGCGCCTACTGGAGAAACTAGGCCTCAGCAACAAGCCGGCCAAGGTTCTGGAATTTGCCGCCGGCTTCGGCCGCGTTACCCGCCACCTGAAAGCCCTTTCCCCGCGAACCAACCTCGTCGCCTCCGATATCCACCTTGAAGCCCGAGACTTCAAGCAGAACGAACTTGGCGTGGTCGCTCGTCCGTCCGCTCTGGATCCCAGGAAATTGGACGTCGGTTCTGACTTCAACCTCATTTTCGTGCTGTCCCTCTTCTCGCATCTGCCGCACAAATCTTTTGCAGGCTGGCTCAAGGCGCTCTATGACGCACTGGCGCCTGGCGGCTTTCTCATGTTCACCACGCACGGCGAATGCGCCATCGAGACTTACCCGGAGCATTTCGGTGCCTTCAAGTTCGAACAGCCCGGCTATGCCTACCGCGGCGATTCCGACCAGCCCGATATCGAAAGCAGCGAGTATGGTACTACGATCGCCTTGCCCGAGTACGTGGTGAAGATGATTGCTACCCTGCCGGATGCCAAGCTCGTTTCTTTCGCCGCCAAGGACTGGTTTGGCATTCAGGACGAGTGGGTAATCCGCAAACCAGCCTGATGACGTCGTTCTGAGAAAGCAATAAAGAACCAACAGTTTTCCAAGAAGTGGGCCGCTCCAGGCAAGGAGCGGCCTTTTTCGTTTCCGATAACATTTGTGACTTGGCTGTTGGTTTGTGAGCGTCCGGTGAGCGGATTTTGCTGAACGAGCCAGTTAGGCGATGTTCTGGCATTAGTGCTGACACTAATATCAGATCTGAGAGGTTGGCATGGCTCGCATGGAGATCATTTCCGGCATTGAGTGTAAGGCCGTCGAGCAAAGCGTTGGTAATCTTGGTGTCACCGAAGACCGTGGCCCATTCGCTGAAGCTGAGGTTGGTGGTGATGACGACGCTGGTGCGCTCATAAAGCTTGCTCAGCAGGTGGAAGGGCAGCGCTCCGCCTGAAGCACTGAACGGAGGGTATTGCACAGGTCCTCATAGCGGTTGATGAGATCGACCTTGGCATCGGCATCGATGTTGCGGAAGGCAGCCGACCGGCTGTCGCCGCGGTGATAGAGCGGCGAACCGCTGACCGACCACAAGGCGTTCTGAAGTCCCTCCGCCAAGGCGACGAAGCTTTCGCCGCCAAGGATGACATGGGCGTGTTCGAAGCCCGACCAGACCAACCGGAAGTGATAGAGCAGATGGTCGAGCGGGCTGGCCGGCGATCGTCACGCTAAGGCTGCCCATGTCGGTAAAATCGGACAGGCACAACCGACCGGGTTCATGCATCTGGCGGAAGATCACCTCCTTTGCCTCACCGTGAACGGCCCGCCAGGACCGGATGCGCCGCTCAAGTGTGCGGCGAATGCCTTAGGGCAGTTCCGGATGACGCCGCAGCATCTCGTCGTAAACGGCGACCGTACGAATGCCGGGAGCGGCCTTGAGAAGCGGAACGATCTCCGCATCAAAGATATCCTCAAGCGGATCGAGGCGACGCCGAGCGCGGCGGCTTGCTTTGCGAATCTCGCCGTGATTGTCGCCGCGCAACTCTGTGGCGCGAAACCCAAACATGTAATAGAAGCCTCTCAAATGGGGGGCAAAAGCAATGCATGACGACCTACGCGCCGGCACTTCAGATCTGCTCCAGCAGACTTTGCAGGCTGCGGTTCAAGACCAACGTACGGTTGACGAAAAGAGGCGCAGCACAGCCCCGCTGCTCGATGGTATGTCGTTTTACGAGAGTATTCGGCATGACGACGACCGGGGTAGCGTCACTGAAATATATGACCCGCGATGGGGATGGCATCCTGATCCGCTGGTCTTTTCGTACGTATTCACGATCCGCCCTGGAATGGTTAAGGGATGGGGCCTCCACAAGCAGCACGAGGACCGCTACTTCGTTCTGAGTGGCGAATTGGAACTCGTATTGTTCGATCCGAGGCCCGATTCGAGCACGTGCGGGAAGATCTGCAAGGTCTTTCTCTCCGGCAGTCGCCCGCGCCTCGTCAACGTGCCGAAGTTCGTGTGGCATGCTGATCGCAACATCGGGTCTTCGGACGTCGTGGTCGTGAATTTCCCGACTATCCAATACGACCATTCAAAGCCGGATAAATATAGGCTGCCGATCGACACGGACTTGATCCCGTACAGCTTTGGCGACGCCAAGGGATGGTAAGCGGGCCGCTCGTCTCGATTTTGATGCCAACGCATAGCCGGGTGGATGTTATCGGCTTCGCAATTCAGTCAGTTCTAGCACAGACGATGGGCGACTTCGAACTACTAGTGGTCGGTGACGGTTGCGTGGCGGGAACGGCGGAAGTCGTCGCTGGTTTCAACGATCCGCGCATCCGGTTCTTCGACCTGCCGAAAGCACCATACTTCGGCTACGCAAATAGAAACGTCGCGCTCCGAGAGTCCCGAGGAAAGTACATTGGTTTCGCCGCCGACGACGATCTCCTGTTTCATGACCACTTGGAGCGGCTGTTGACCGGGTTGGAAGGGGGCGGCGCGCTGGCCTACAGCCAAGCGCTCTGGGTGTCTACCGACGGAATTGCTGCTCCGTTTTTGACAAACCTGACGGCTTCCGACGAATTGAACACATTCCTGCAGCAACGGAACAGCATACCGGCAAGTTGCTTCTTATATCGAGCAGATTGCCTGCCCACGCGAGATGTTTGGAGAGAGGACGTGGAAGGTGCAGCTGACTGGCTGCTTTGGCGTAGAATAGTCGGTGAAACTTACGATCAATCAATTTTCTATTGTCGCGCACCAACTGTCCTTCACTTTAGCGCGAAACGGATGGCATCTCGGTATGCGCGAATGCCCGAGTTCGCGACAGCATTGGATATTGCTGATCGCGCTTATTGGTGGCCGAGTCCGTTGCGCGTCGCAATTTCGAGCGAGAAAACTGAACAAAACGTCTATTCGGACCTGATGCGTGCCGATCCGCATGGCTGGAGCGACACAGTTCGCCGCGCGACAAACGACTTGATAGCGCGACTCGCGTGGGAAGACATTCAGATTGTGCGTCCCGCCTACGCGGCAGTTCAGCGGGAACTGTCTGCCACACAAGGTGAAATCGTGATGGCTAGGGGCCAACTAACAACCAAACGCGATCAGCTATTAGGGGCGCTGGATCTGGTCAACGCTTTGCAACGTGATTTTTCTGCGTTGGAAGACAAGTCTCACGCACTCGATCTCGCAAATCAGAAAACGAGCTCGCTACTTGCCGAAGCCAATGCTAGGGTTGCGGAAAAGGCGTTGGAGATTGACGCAATGCAGTCCACCGTGGCCTGGAAGCTTCACTTGTCTATCCAGCGCCTCCTATCTCGCTTTCGTTGATGGGTCCTAGCCGCCGTGTTCGCCGCACTTCAAAACCCTTCATCTCGCCAACCGGTCAAGGAGGTTCGCAGCAACGCTTACCCGCATTTAAGGGCTCGGCGCTAGCGTACGGCATTCGCTGCCCCTCCGTTCCTTAAACGGTTCGAGCGCTCACACTGAGCATCTTCACCTATTCGTAGGACAAGGTGCGGATTCCGACGTGAAGCCGGCCGCCATTCCAATCAAAGACCGGCCACCATTCCGATTTGAAGCCGGCCACACTCATCGCTCGGATATCAGACCCCGGCAGACTAGCCGGGACCATCGCTGCAACCGACGTCAACGCTGCGCAAGATGGAGGCTTCGCGTTTGCGCCGGTGTCTCATGCCGCGCCACTTGGCGCATTCAAGGCCGCCGCGGCTCTAGTCCCAGCTGGATAAAAGTTCCATGGCAGGTCAAGTCCTCAAAGCTGTGCATTCGCTCGAAAACCGACAAAATAATACATTATCTTGCGATGATGGGTGCGGCTATTAACCAGACCTCAGTCATTTGAAATGCAATTAACTGTCCGCGACTTTAAGCAGGTAGCGGCCGTAGGCAGTTTTCGAGTAGGCGCTCGCATATTCGTAGAGCGTTTCCTTCGAGATGTAGCCATTTAGATATGCTATTTCCTCAATACAAGCGATGTTATTGCCCTGCCGATGCTGAATTACTCGAACAAACTCTGAAGCCTCCAGAAGGCTATCGTGAGTGCCGGTGTCTAGCCAAGCATATCCCCGCGACATCTTCTCGACGAAGAGCCCGCCCTTTTCCATGTAGATTCGATTTAAGTCCGTAATCTCATACTCCCCTCGAGCGGAGGGCTTCAATTCTTTCGCATAGTCTACGACATTGTTGTCATAGAAATAGAGCCCGGTTACTGCGAATCTTGATTTGGGATTTGTTGGCTTCTCTTCAAGGCTTATCGCCTGTCCATCACTAGCCAGTTCAACGACACCATACCGTTCCGGGTCGTCCACCTCGTACGCGAAAACTGTTGCGCCGTGCTTCCGTTGCCGTGCCCTCAACAGGAGCTCACTCAATCCGGCCCCGAAGAAAATGTTGTCTCCAAGCACCAGGGCGACGTTCTCCTCACCCACAAATTCCTCGCCGATAATGAAGGCCTGAGCAAGCCCATCAGGACTTGGCTGCTCTGCATACGACAAAGTCAGCCCCCATTTCGACCCATTCCCAAAAAGCCGCTTGTAACTATCTATATGCTCCGGGGAAGAGATAATTAGGATCTCACGAATGTCGGCCATCATCAGTACTGACAGCGGATAATAAATCATCGGCTTATCATATACCGGGATGAGCTGTTTGTTTACAGCCAGAGTAGCGGGATGAAGACGCGTCCCCGAACCACCCGCCAGAATAATACCCTTCATGTTTTCCGTTTCCCTTCAATTCGCGTTCGCGCATTGGCATGTAGTTGGGCGATCGTTTCCGTGAGAGCTTCTTGCCAGGCTCTAGGCACAATGCCGAAGTCACGAGTAATCTTCTCGGTCGATAGACAAGAATATGCAGGACGTACGGCAGGTGTAGGGTAGTCTTGAGTGCTTATCGCCTCGACCGTAGGAACCCTGGACCCTGCATCTGCGGACTGTCGAAAAATCTCACGCGCGAACGCGCACCAACTCGCTTCTCCAGAATTGACGAAATGATAGGTCCCGGTCGGAGCTCCCTTGTCCTCAATCAACCGACGAGTAATGATCGCCAGAGCCGCCGCAACATCCTTCGCCGAAGTCGGGCAACCTATTTGATCGTCGACTACCCGCAGTACGGGTCTCTCTGCGGCCAGCCGCAGCATCGTCTTCACGAAATTGCCGCCAAATGGGCTAAACAGCCAAGCAGTACGCAGTATAACGTGGCGAGCATTCGCGGTGCGTAGCGCCTGCTCGCCGCCCGCCTTCGAGGCACCGTAGACCCCTAGCGGCTTCAGGCTGTCATCCTCTTTGTACGGTGTGCAGTTCGAACCATTGAACACGTAATCCGTGGAAACGTGAACCAGTGGCACCTCTGCACGCTTCGTAGCTTCGGCAAGTGCAGCGACCGCTAAAGCGTTCACCCGCCATGCGTTGACGATATCGTGTTCGGCATTATCCACCGCCGTATAAGCAGCTAGATTGATCACCGCATCGAAGCGACCCTGTAGAACAAAATCCTGCAAGCGCTCCGGGTCAGTGAGATTGAGCTCCGACCGATGCGGCGCACAGACATCAACGCTTTGGCTCCACGGAAGACGCTGAAACTCTGTTCCAACCTGCCCTCCACCACCGGTAACGAGAATCTTCATGAGGACTAGTTGCCCAAACCGCGGCGGTCATCCGCCTTCTGTCGCGCAAGTATCTCACGCCACCAAGCCTGTTCCTGCAAGTACCAAGAGACTGTTTTCTCCACACCACTTTCAAAGGTTTCCAGCGGTGCCCAGCCAAGCTCATTGCGAATTTTGGTTGCATCAATTGCGTACCTTTGATCATGCCCTGGCCGATCGGCAACGAAACTGATTTGCTCTCTATACAACTTACCGTCTGCACGTGGCCGCAACCTGTCAAGCGTTGCGCAGATTGCTTCGACAACCTCGATGTTCTGTCGCTCGCTGTTGCCGCCAATATTATAGGTCTGACCAGGGATACCTTGCTCGAACACCGTCTGCAACGCGCGCACATGATCCTCGACAAAAAGCCAATCCCGAACGTTGGTTCCGGTGCCGTAGACAGGAAGCCTTTCACCAGCCAACGCCTTAACGATCACCAACGGGATGAGCTTTTCAGGAAAGTGATAAGGACCATAATTATTCGAACAGTTAGTAATCAACACAGGCAACCCGAAAGTGTGCCCCCAAGCTGATACCAAATGGTCCGACCCTGCCTTTGTTGCAGAATAAGGCGATCGCGGATCGTAGGCTGTCGCTTCAGTGAAGTATCCCGTGTCACCAAGTGACCCAAATACTTCGTCGGTCGAGATATGGTGGAACCGAAACGAATTGCTACGGCCTTCATCGAGCCCCTTCCAATATTCGAGCGCCTTCGCAAGTACCGTATATGTCCCCAGCAAATTCGTCTGCACGAACGCCGCGGGGCCATCGATTGATCGATCTACGTGCGATTCTGCGGCAAGGTGCGTGATGACGTCAGGCTGAAAATTCGAGATCGCCTTCGCTACCGCCAATTCGTCGCAAATGTCCGCTTTGACGAATTTGTACCGGCAAGACCCTGAGACCTTGGCGGTCGACCCTGACGTTGCCGCATAGGTCATCTTGTCGAAATTCAGCACCTCATGAGTCGTGTGCTCAATAAGGTGACGGACCAAAGCAGACCCGATAAAACCTGATCCCCCAGTAACAAGTACGCGCATAAATGCTCCGTTTCAAACTCAGATCTGAACAAGGCTCATCGGAGTGCCATCATATTCGAACACATCTCCGATCTCTGACAGCGGTGGCTGCCGCTGATCCTTGTCACTTAAAATTGGTGACGCTCCCTTTGGAAGAGGCCAAATGACACCAACAGCAGGGTCGTCCCACTTCAATCCACAATCACAGGCAGGCGAGTAGACGTTCGAAACTTTGTAGACGACTTCAGTCATCGGTTCGAGTGTCAAAAATCCATGTGCAAAACCGACCGGTATATACAATTGGTTGCCATTTTCCGCAGAGAGCTCGGCACCTACCCACTGTCCAAAAGTTGGCGACTTCGAACGTAGATCGACCGCAACGTCGAATATACTGCCACGGACGCACCGCACCAATTTTGCCTGGGCAAAAGGCTCGGTCTGAAAGTGCAACCCCCGAAGTGTATATTGGACGATAGAAAGGGAGTGATTGTCCTGAACGAACCTTTCTGTGATGCCATAGCCTTGAAACGTCGTCTCGCTATAAACCTCGGCAAACCATCCACGCGCATCACCAAAGCGCTTGGGCTGCAGCAACGCAACCGATGACATATTCAGCTCCCGTTCCACATTAAGGCCAACGCAGACGATGCAGCTGCGCCGCCGCAAACCTGCGCACAAATTCTTACTTCAATGACGGCCGCTGCAGCGCGATTACACGATCGGCATTTTGACCTAGCTAGTTGTACACAGACTTTTCAAGAAGCGCTCTTCGGGACGGCTCAAAGGTCGCTGATATATCAATCTCTGATTTACGTGGCTCAGGCAACATCAGGATCGCTGCTAACCCTCCCCAAATCTGGCCGTTTATATCCGCTCGATCATAAAGCATACCCGGTACAAAATCCAAATTTATCGCATGTACATATGGGCATCCGACCCAGGGAACCGATGTAATACCAGCCCGGACAGCCGGATTCGCGCTATCGTGCGCGAGTATCACGGTTGGCCGTCGCTTCGGTACATATTTTATACACTCAATGAGATCTCGCCTAACGCCGTCTTCTTCGTGACTCCCATCTACCAGTATAAAATTAACTTCCTCATCTCCAGAATTAAGCGCTTCAATAATGGGAGGCAGCGTTTGAGCAGAATCGCCAGTAACGAATTTTACGTTGGGAAACAGAGGGCTAATACGATGCTGATTCTCATCGATATCGAAAGTGATTACGCGCTTACTTGCAGCAGCAATGGGTCTCAAACTACCGCATTGAAACGTACCAATCTCAAGGCTAACTTCAGATTTTACTCGCCCCAACACATGCATAAGCGCAACTCGCTCACTCAACTGCATATGCCAATTTTGATTGACGCCGTCATCAAAAAGAAAATCTTCAAATGCGTTAGTCACGACTACTTTTCTCCAACTATTGCCGGCAACTGATGACGGGAGCTATCCACCACACTGCTCAAGCAGTTTTTCCAAAGACGCCCACGTCGCCGCAAGGCGAAATTAAACCGTTACGATAGATAAGATCACCGCGGCGACGCTTCATTGAGAACGTCGATGGTTAGCGCCTTATACTCGCCAACCATACGATTCATGTCAAACTTCTCAAATGCCTGAAGGGCGCACCTTTCGAGCATCTGCGCTCGCGACCTCTCAACGATGAATGTCTCCATCGCCCTCGAAAGCACGTCGCACCTCACCTCGCCTGAGATAGTATCAAGCGGGACCACCAAGCCAGCAGTGGCCTCTCCTGCCTGAATAGCCCAAGCGCACTGGCCGATATCAGACACAATCGCCGGCTTGCCCTGGGCAAGAAACTCCAGCAACACAAGAGGTAGCGACTCTCCTGCAAACCAACTCGGGAGCAGACATACGTCACTTAAGTTGATGTATTCGGCGAGCCGGGTCGTGTGCCGAACAAGATGAAGCCCATCCACCTCTCCGGCAGATCTTAGCGTATCCGCCTCGGGGCCATCCCCAATCAAAAGAAGCCGAACATCAACCGTCTGAGTGAATCGCTGCCGCAGCTCTTTGAATGCTTCTACTGCCACGTTCCAACCTTTGGCCGCAATGGCGCGACTTGCCAGAGTAAAAACAAGCGCCCCATCAGGCAAACCAACATCAGAACGAGTTAGATCAAAACCTGATACGGGTTGAAACCCATTCACGATGTTTGATATGCGCTTCGGCTCGATATATCCCGCTTCAAATACCTCTTTATTTTTCTCAGCCGTCCAAACCCAGTGATCACAATAGAGTTCTGCCGTCTTCATGTCTTCGAGCATGGTAGGGAACGCTTTGGCATTGCTTAAGACGTTTTCGTAGCACCCATGCATAATTATTATCCAGGGGATGTGCGCATCGGCGCGCGCGATTAGCTTACCGAGCGCTCGATCGCCCCACCAATGCCCACTCACTACGATTTCAAGGCCCCAATCTGCCATGAACCGCGACAAGCCGCCTGCTTCCTCTATATCCCGATGATTGACTACTGCGACCTCCGGTGACAGGCGCCTTGCGGTTCCGGGATTGTCAGGTTCGTGCCCTGCAACGAATAGAACGGCGGAAGCCGCAGAACTAACCCAGGAATTTACAAAGCGAACTGCGAACATTTGGGCGCCGCCGCCAGATAGATCTCCCACACCATAAAGAACGGCGGGGTGCCTGACGTCGTTAATTTCCGTGGGAACCCGCGGCGCAGGCAAGACCTGATCAAAAGCAAATCGCTTTACTTCTTGTGCAACGTGCTTGTCAAAGAGCTCTTTTCGCGAGTCATTGACGCCGTACAATGCTTCCACAATCGCGTACACATCTTGCAGTTCTTGAAAATATTCAAAGCCGCCCTCAACTTTGGCAGTCACACTAGTATCGTGCCGCCGGTGATAATTGATAGCATCGTGGCAGTAAGCGATTCTGCCCCCTGCAATGGCCACAAGATAAAACGCCCAATCGCCTGCGAGCTTAAATTTTGTTGCCACACGGATGGCACGAAGTGCTGATTGACGCCTAACAACAACGGCGCTCGCGTTTGGGATCGTGTTCGCACGACCTAGTGTTTCATTGACTTCTCTGAACGAGGGAGAAACGAAGGATTCTCGCCAGCGCCCGATGGAAATCCGATCGAGATAGAGGTCGTTCCAGTCGCCGGCAACCTCGCCATCCGCCCTCACAGGGATAGATCTGCCGTGAACAAGCCGAACCCCCGACACATCGAACGCCGCGATCGCCTTTTCAAGAAAGGTTGGCTCACACCAATCGTCCGCCTCCGCTAGCCAAATTAGCTCGCCGGTCGCGACCTCGATTCCCCTTTTCCAAGCCTTGAAAACTGACCCGCTGTTCTCAGATGCAAAATGTAACTTTGCGTAAATATTCTCAGCCGCAAACTGCTCGAGTATCTCCCGACTATTATCCTGTGAAACGTCATCCAAAAGGAGTATCTCTATGTCCTTGAACGATTGGCCGGCGATGCTCTGCAGCCGTTGCCCGAGGTATTCTCCGCAATTGTAGCTAGGCACTACCACCGACACCAAGGGGGCAATTCCGGCAATTTCCCGAATAACCTTAAGTATCTCGGCACACGCCCTTTCCGCGGTGTACTGCGACAGCACCCTTTCGCGCGCCGATCGGGCCATATTCTCGCGCAATACATCGTCACCCAGAAGTCGGTCTACAGCCGCGAAATATGCCTCCTCATCGTTCAAAGGAACCGCCAATCCTGCCGGCGGCTCGCAATCAGGTTCGACAAGAGCTGTCATCCCTGTCGCCTCACGAAAGATTACCGAGGGAGCGCCGACAACTGACGCCTCAAGGCAAACGAGAGGGAAAGGATCCTCGAGAGAGGTCAACGCAAAAACATCCGCCGCCGCAAAAATGGAGCGAAAATCTTCTCTGTGGCCGAGAAATTCGATCCGATCAGATACGTTGAGCGTACGCGAGAGCTTGCGCATCTCCGATAAGTCTTCGCCGTCGCCGACCCAAACAAAGCGAACGTCTCGGTTCCACTCCAAAGCAAGCTTCGCCGCCATTCGGACAAATACCGCCGGTTGCTTCCTCCAATGTAAGACTCCGCAACCGACAACGATTTTTGTATCCGGCGACCAACCTAGCGCAACACGCTGAGCCCGCTTTTCAGCGGCGGTCCAACTCCTTTGCTCTTGAAGAGCTTCAATGAATGCGGGTCGATTTGTTAGTTTGCTTTCCGGCAAACCTTCCGTAGACAGAAAATATTCATATACGTTCTTTCCCCCGCAAAATATATGGTCGGCATGCGCGAGAAGGCTCTTCAATCGATCCTTGAACAGAGTTAAGATCGCGGGCATTTCATGCACGTAACCAAAAACTGGTGCCTCATAAGGGTCGATCTTGCAGTAATCACCGGCTGCAACGGAGTTTATGAACGTAAACGCAGGTTCTTCGCCTACAAATTCATGCAATCTTGCCTGTAACTGAGCTATGTCCCGATGTGATATGTCGATTTTTCCCACCACATGTAACGGAGCTATCTGCTCAAAAACAGGCGCGAGGGGGCCGCCATTCATAGCCACAATCCGAACATCGTAGTTCGTTCTCTCTTGAAACCATTTCGCGATCGTTGCCAGAAGTGTCGGTGCACCCCCGATGTTTAAATCATGGGTGACAAACACGGCTACTCGACCACTATTCCTGCGGCGGTTGCTATGCTCTGACGATATTTCGCGCCGAGCGGGGAACCCTAGTGCCTCAAGCGCACCAGCAATTTCGGCTATGCCCCGACGGATGAAATCAAGCAAGGGATTTATTCCTCTCAATCCGACGTCCGGGAAGTGTGCAATGTACTTTCTGCTGTCGAAAAGGGGGCCTGGCTCCCGCCCCTCTGCAGCGCCAAAGTCGAGGTAGTGTTTGGCTGCATCCAACCCTGCATCTTTCACATCGGCGTTTTGTTGAAGATACCAGTCGGCATCAAAGTATTTACAGGACCTCAGCAATTTTAGATTGCGGTCCTCTTCCGGGCCACTCGGGTCTCGCAAGTCTGACGTAGATTTCGGATCACGGATTGGCAATATTCCGTGTGCGGAAAGATCATCTTTAACTTCGAGAAAACCCCACCTGAGAAAATGAACCAGCGGATTTATCCCACTTGCGGCGACATCGGGCCGGCGCAAAAGATACAGGCCGCCGTCGAAGTAAGGTCCGGGATTTCGGCCCTCCTCAGCCCCAAAAGCAATGTAGTGAAGTACGGGATCAAAACCTGCCGCCTCCACGTCCCGATTCTGCCCAAGGTACCATCCCGCATCGAAGTACTTCGACGCCCTCACAACCGTTTCGTCATCCTGACCATCGCGGATTGCCAAGGGGCCGGTGACGCCAAACGACCCAGCTCCTGCACCACCATAGCGCAGGAAATGTACGAGAGGGTTCGTGCCGCTAGCGGCGACTGCCGGATGTTGCGATAAATAGGCATCGCTATCAAAATTCGGGCCAGGATGCCGCCCCTCCGCCGCACCATACGTTAGATAGTGTGAGAGGGCGTCAATTCCCGACCCAGCAACATCTGCGTTCATTGCCAGGTACCAGCTGGCGTCAAAGTATCCTGAAGAACTCAGTAGATCCGCATCTTCGGCCCAGAAATGCAACTGGTCAGATTCAGATGCCCAACCTTTGCTAACGCTATTGAGCATAACGCCGTAATCTTCATACTCAGGGCCAATCTCGCTGATGCCGTAGCGAAGAAAATGTACCAGAGGATTTATGCCACTTCGCGCAACATCGGGCCGCCGCGCCAAATAAACCTCACCATAGAATAGGGGGCTCGGCGCTCGCCCCTCTACGCCGCCAAATCGCAGGTAGTGTTCAACCGCAGTAAAGCCGGAGGCTGCCACATCAGGATTGTTCGACAAGTACCAGTCCGCTTGGAAAAGACGAGAACCAGATAGAAGCAATGCATCAAAATCGCGCGCAAACCGCCTTCTCAAAATCTTCTTCACTGCCAATTCCCAAACGTTCAATTTAAACAATTGCGGTTGAAGCCTTCGCTCACGGGAAGCACGCCACCACTTCATTACTTCCTGCGAAAAAAACGTCCTACTCCAGAACCAAACCGACGAAGTTCATCACGCTCTAGATTTGCGAGCCGCAAGGAGTGTTTAAGCTCTCGGAATAGAACCTGCAGCTTGGCGTTCTCGCGCCGGGTGACTTCCAACTCTTCCTGCAACGTAAGCAAGCCATTGCGAAGAGTCTCGGCGTCTAGAGAAGTACGCTCCAACTCCCTTGAAACCGTAGCGATCTTATCCGCGTTACGGCTCGCGACCACTTCAATCTCCAGCTTTGATGCATTTGCGGCCTCCAGATCAACTAACAAACGGGAAGATGATTGATTCGCCTTATCGAGCTCCACCAATAGCATCTCGTTCTTTTCAGTAGCGGCATCCAACTCGTATCCGACCGTCCCGAGTTTCTCTTCGGCGCTCAAAAGGACCGAGTGCAACTCCCCAAGCTGAAGCTCCTTTGCATCAAGAGCTTGCGACAAAGCAAGAGCGCTTTCAATTCGCCCCCTACGCGGAATGCTTCTTTCCAGCGTAAGATTTATGCTTTCATTTATCTCAAATACACTCGGCCCCGCAGTAAGCTCAGAGACATTATCCTGGAACTGCCGTTCGAAATCGATGTATCGGGTGACATCACCAAGCGACAACATGACGCCAAGGCGATAGGCAACATCAACTACCAGTTTTCCGAACTGCAATGATGTGCCGACCGCAGGTTCTCCACAATGCTCGACCCCCCAAAGCGCATCCAGCAAACCGCGAACAAAAATGTAACCCAGCTCGATTTCAAACGGTATCTCCCACTCCTGGTCAATGAAGCGCGGCACCCCATCTCCACCCACAATCAAGTTACGGGGAATAGCGTCAACCAAGCGGCCGCTGACCATGCAGGAAATAGCCCTACAGCTCTCGTCGGATCGTTCCTGCACCTTCAGGAGTAGGGCCCTCCACCAAACCTTGGCCCATTCCGAAATTTCGTCGACTGACCACCCATCGCGTAGCACGATTAAAGTCAGTCGATCTTTCCACAACACCCCCTGCTCAAATACCTCCTCTTCAAGATGCGCGCGCGCCGAGAAAGCGTCCGATTCAGCCTGAATTCCAGCCAGTGGAGTGCGGGTAACCTTTATTGCTGCATCTTCCAAACGGAATTCTGTTACTTTATTATACTTCGATGGCTTGCTATTCTTGAAATAGAATGCCAACGCATTATCGATCTCAATTTCGCGTCGTGAAGCAACCACAACGAAGGAGTTCGCCAAGTCACCATGCAATCGGTTTCTTGCAACGACTGACCACGCTTGCGACAATGCAAAGGTACTCACTGCCGGTTTCTGAGAATCCGTCTCAGATGCAAGCCTAATCAACGAACTAAAGTCGGCCGAACAGCTGTCCGCCAGAGCAGCTTCGGAAAGGACGACCACTGGAAGCTTGTAGTCGGGGAACGGAAACCACCATTGCTGCTTCGCAAATCCCACCACACGCAATTTCTCACGAAGCTCGTGTCGTCCGAATGTTACTGCGCTGCTCTTGGTGTACTGATCCTCAAGCCCATACATCGGGCGTCCAATGTGGTCTTCCGGATAGCCTGCGAAGTATTTGAGGCCAAGCTGGTTCTCAATAGCCAGAATGACGACACCGTCGTCGGCAAGAAATCTAGATACGTGCTCCAGCATCAAATCCACGGGATCACGATCTTTGTATTCAGCAAAAAAGACCCGCGCGTACTCCAGGACGCCAATTAGGAGAATGGTCTTAAACTTAGTGTCTGAGCTAAATTCTTGAAACGAATCGGAGACCACACTGACGTTTGGAAAGCCGCGACAACGTTCAGCTGCGATTTGCGCCCTGCGGCTGCTGCCTTCCAGCGCCACAACCTCAAGACCTTGCTCCGCGATATATCGTGTGATCGCCCCGCAACCCGCGCCAATCTCTAGTACCGGCCCCCGTAAAGTATTAACTAATGGGCGGAGCAAGTTTGAACGCTGCAGACTTAGGTGGTATTTTGATGGCCAATCGTATATTCCCTGGAATACCTCTTGAGAATTCACGGATCTATCTTCAAGACCAGACAAGAAATTAAGCAGTCCCGTCTCAAATTGATCGCCGTCTGAGTAATCAAAAGCGCTTTCGCCCTCAGAAACTACCCAGATATTACTTGAGGCCACATACGAATACTTCGGGTGCACGATACCTGGCAAATCTTTATCCAGTTCCAATCCGCGAGCCTGAAACGATAGATCTCTTGAGGCCCGACAGGTCACAGAGCGCTCGATCCTCCGCTGGACGAACGCGCGCCGACATATGCCTCATGTCGAAAGGGCAGTCAATTTGAGCGCGGGATTTAATCAGTGCAATCTCGCAAACCTACTGCGTCTCGATCAGCCATTGGAACGTGCTTCTTAAGCCAGCATCAAATTCCGTCTTCGGGATCCAACCGAGCTCGTTGCGCGCACGGGAAATATCCAGCACGCTCACGGGTATATCGACCAACCGACCATCCTTTCTGACGATGTCGATCTTCTTCCCTGTGACGTTTTCGAGTGCGGCAATTACTTCGTTCAGCGTCCTCGACACACCACTGCCGATATTGAAGACGCGGCTGCGGCCTTCGTGCAACATCGCCAATTCGAACGCGTCTATGACGTCGTCGACGTAAAGATAATCACGACTTACACTACCATCGCCCCAAAGCTCGATTGGCTGCTCGTTGATAATCCGCCTCAAGAAGGCTCCGATTACACCTTGGTCTCTTTCAGCCGTTTGATGTGGCCCGAATGGGTTTGAAACACGCAAGATTCTGTATTCCAACCCGTGGATATACTCATAGAGATGCAGATAGCGTTCGATTGCCAACTTCGATATGCCATATGAAGTTATAGGCCAACAGGCGTCATCTTCCCGCGTGGGCAGACTCTGCGGCACCCCATACACGGTGCCCCCGGAGGAAACGAAGATTACTCGCTGAACGCCCGCAGCCACGCATGCATCAAGCAGTTGGATTGTACTAACAACATTCGATTTCAAGTCCCCAATTTTGTCGAGGTTGGCACTTGACGGGGTGCTGGCGTTGATAAGGTGGAAAACAACATCGCAACCTTCCAATGCGCCTCTTATGCTGCGCGGGTCATTGAAGTCACCGCCCAACCATTCGATACCCGATAGCGCACGGGGACGATTTTCACTTCGCCCAAAGGCTCGAAGCGATCCGACTTTCCCTGCCAACCGTCGGCTGAGATGCGTCCCAATAAAACCTCCGCCGCCAAGGACGACACATCTTCGATCTCGCAACGACTTCCCTTTTGTCATCCTATCTTGAAACGCTTTCCTAGAACGAAACCCTATGAACGCTGTCAACCGACATCGGTTAGACCCGTACCGCTAACACTTGGAAAATCGTGACCTGGGCATCTCCGAGTGCACAACCTTTGTAAAATCAAAAGTATAAGTAAGCTTTCTCCAGTAATTCAGCTCATGCTATCCCGAACACTGGCGAACATTAGTGAAAAGATGCCCCAGATTATAGTCAGTCCGGCGAAAATCAGTGCCGTGTTGACGAAAGGTTTAGGATAGAGAGCTCGTTCCGGCAAAGTAGGCGGAACGATGACTGCAACATAAAGCTGTTGGCGCTCCAGGTTCTGACGGGCATTCTCGAAGCCGTTCCTCGCAAGCTTATAGATGTACTCAGAAAACTCCTCCTGGAGTTTCAGCAGCTCAAAATCACGCAACTGCGTTGATATGGTCTCGGGGTCACTTGTTCCGGCAAGCTTTGCATTCAAATCGGCAATCTGCTTAGAAACTGCCGCTAGCCGCGCTTTGAGTTGCGATACACCAGGTTTATTTGTTATCCCGAGTGACATTGTAGTCGCCAACTCATTCTCTATAGCGACCTTTTGTATAGTCAAGGATGATATTATCTTCAAGACCTGCTTTGCAGTATCTGTTGGATCTATAGTTTGTATTTTCGTCTGAAAACTCAACATATTGCTTCGGGCTTCAGCCAGAGATTGAGCAGCAAGCTTCACTTCATCCTCCGCCCTCGTTAGTGCATCTTGCTTACTTCTCTTGGAAATGCGATTAATTAAGTTTTCGCTCTGAGTTATTACTGCCTCTGCTAACTGAAGTGAATCTTCCGGACTGTAAGCACGCACACGTAGCGTCAGAATACTTGAAAGGCTGTCGACAGAAGCCGTCACATGGTCTTTCCAATATATCCATATATTTTCTGTGTCCCTCTGCGATCCCAACCTAGATAGCCAGTCGATCTCCGCACGATCATAGACACTCGCGATTCTTTCCGCCCCCCCAATGTCGTTTATTACTGCGCGACTTTTGAGGTAGTCAAGAATAATCATGGAGTCTTGTGTAGTGTTACTAGCGGATGACAAGCCCAATTGACCCAAGATGGCGGAAGGATCCTTACCGCTCGATTGCTGGATGGCATCGCGAACCGTTAGTTTCGCCTCCGAAACAAACACATCCGACGCGAAGAACGCGAAATACGCAAGAGCGATGGCCGACGGAGCTAGAACCCCGAGCGAGAAGCTCTTCAGGAGCATTCCACCGATGCCGCCCACCGCTGTCCGCGGTTCAAGTGGACGCTGGTCGGATTGAGGCAGCTCCTTGATACGCGGAACTAGTGTTTTCGAAATTGACGGGATCCCGAGAAAACGGGATTTGAGATCCTTGGTTGTGGCTTGCACGGACTGATCTGAACCCGCCGTCAGGTTGCCCTTGCCTTGTCGAATAGAGTTGAGTGGCTTCAAACGAACTATATCCGCAATACGATTTCTAGCGCTCATAACGGCCTCCGGCGATTGACGTACTGCTAGGCATGGACGCCTCTTTCGCCAAGTCCACTCTGCACCGCTTCGGCTGCGAACGAGTAAAGCGCAATATCTTCATCAATCAAATCTGCAACGAGACCGATGTTTGCCAAGATCAAAGCCAGCTCTGGCGCACCTGGTAACGTCTGCAACTCCGCCCCTTCGAATATCGGCGCACCTAGCAACGCGTCCAGCAGAATTGAGAATTCGCCGAATCTTTCGCGTGTGCCGACCAGGTCGAACTGAGCAAGATTGTCCAGCGCGATACTAACACTTCGGCGTTGTACCTCCTCTTCCGGCGAGCAACCGAACGCCCTGGTCATAGGAGACCGGAGAAGGTTGTATTGCTCCGCACTAAGTTTTCGAAAACCCCCAAGCAAAGACTTCTCGCTCCCGAGATCAAGTCCATCGACAATGTTCAAGAGCGTCGCATGGCGCTTGAACACAGAATTACCTAATGCCTTTTCGGACCATTTTTTCATATGGACGAGAGCTATCAAGCGCTCGGCGAGTTCTTCAAAGGGATCCCGCAATAATGCGGCCGTCACAAACCCTTTCTCGCGTGCAAGAGAGCCATGGCGCTGCCAACTCGGTTGACCTGAGACAAACAGTGAAGAAGTGAAACTGCCGATGATGGAACTGACGGTTTCCAATGGGAACCGATCGACAACGGGATATGCTAGGTCAAACATATCAATTACGCGGCGCATCAGTTTAACTTGGGGAATGGCTCCAACCTCCATAAGGAGAAGCCTCTTTTGCACGGATCGGGCGTTCGCGTTACGCCTGAAAATCGGCAGATCGCTTTCTACCTCCGCCAAGGTCAGTTCAGATACATGAGTTAGATCTGGAATCAGCTGCCCGTCGATCTGGAACCCGACCAGCCCTGTACTGTGCAATCCGTGGTCGCGCAAATCCGGGCGAATTACATTCGCGTTGAATGTTATCGGAGCTTTGCCGGGGATTCGGATTACGAACTGCGGAACGTCAGCAGGATTGTCGAGGATAAGCCAGCCTGAGATTGTGTGGCCCTGGTCTGAATCAATAGCAAAGTACATCTGCGTGATTATCTTTAGCTGGCCATATGGTCGCGAACAACGATCGATAGGCCCGCGACCGTGGCAGAAATCAGAAGACTAGTCCCAAAAACTGATATCCACATAAGGAACCTCCTCGGGTACAGCGCTTCCTCAGCTAGCTGTGGCTCAATATATGTCAACAAATATGACCTCTGTCTCTCCAACGTCAACCTAGCCTGTTCATAGGCTGCTACTGCGGACGCATACTCCGACCGTGCAATCGACACCTCAGTATCCTTTTGCTGTATGCCTGTCGCCAATTCCGCTAGGTTTGAACCTTGGACGCTTGTCGACCTGCCTCCGCCAGCAATAGCGCCTTCATACGATTCGATCTGCGCCCGCAGAGAACTTGCTCGGCTAGTGAGCGACGCGAGTTGCGGAGCGTCGGTCGCTGTCGTGCTGATGACCGTCTCCAATTTAGATAGCTCGAGCCGCAGCTCGGTTATCAATTCCGAATAGCCCGTCGCTGCCGTTTCAATATCGAGCACTCCAGCTTTATTCCGTGCATCTCTAAGCTCAGAAACCGCTTTGGACAGTTGGCCCTTCTTAGTTTCCACCTCCTCTTCCGCCCTGACCAATGAGTCGGTTTCATTCCGTCTCGTCAGTTTATTAACCATACGCTCGGAGGCCTTGACTACAGCTTCAGTCAAGGCGAGGCTGTCCTCTGCCGTAAACGCGCGCAACTTAATCGATATGAGACCTGAGTTCCTATCCACTGAGATATCGACTTGGTCCTTCCAATAATCGACAAAGTCCTCAATGGAATCACTGGGATCAAAACTCGCGATCAGATCCGCGCCGGCTTTGGAGAATATTCCGGGAAGGTCGAATTGCGGGGAGAGCACGTCAACAAGGGCTCTGCTTTCGACATAGTCCGCTATAATTAACCCATCTCGCGCTTGGCCTGTATCGACAAGGGCGCTAATCCCCGACATTTTAGACAGTCCAGCAATGGACATATCCTGGCCTGCTCGAACAGCAAAACGAGCCTCGGATACGTACTGATTGGCAGCGACAAAGCCATAATAAATCGTTGCCAAGGAAACGGGCAGCGCAAAAAATAGCACAAAGTTGAGTGCGATAAGCGCGTAAAAGTAGCGATCGCTTTGCCGCGCCCGAAATCCGCCGCCCCCACTTGTTACAGGGCGAGGAGTACGCGCCTTCCTTGCAGCACGCCTGAGCTCTATTGAGATGGCATTTGCAGTTTGGGCTGCGCCTTCGGACATTGCGGTATTCGTCTTCTCAGCTACTGAAGCCATATTGCAAGCCTCCGTGCTCACTGATTCAATTTCTTGTAAAGCTCGATAGCATCATCAATGTTGGAGAACTCATGAATTGCGCCGTGCGCCAATACGATCGCCCGCTTGCAGTAACTTCTAATGGTCTCCATCGAGTGAGAAACCATAATTATGTCCGAACGCTCTCGACGTTTGTCGAACTCCTCCAAACACCGCGCTTGAAAACGGGCGTCGCCAACGGCCGTGACCTCATCGATAAGGTAGCATTCAAAGTCTATAGCCATAGAGAGCCCGAATGCCAACCGTTGCATCATCCCAGATGAATACGTCTTAAACGGCTCGTCGATGTATGCCCCGATCTCAGCAAAGTCTTCGACAAAATCAACCACCTTTCGAGGATCATGACCGTACACGCGCGCGACAAATTGAACATTCTCTCGCCCTGTCAGCGCGCCATGCAACCCGCCAGCGAAACCGAGGGGCCAGGAGACACGTGCCTTGCGGGTGATCTTGCCCGAATTAGGGAGTTCCGTACCACCCAACATGCGCATGGTCGTGGATTTTCCGGCACCGTTGATACCCAGGATCGCGTAAGAGGTACCAGCCCGAAACTCGGTCGTCACATGATCAAGAATGATCTTCGGACGCCCGCTCGTGCGGTAAAATTTGAAGACATTTGACAGGGCAATCATATTGACAACAGTTTTCCTCGAACAAAGTGCTCAAACAGGTACGGGGAGTTCAAGCGACTTGCATCCTGCTGTCTCACAGAGTCAACGCAAACATTGTGGCGGCTCGTCAAACAAGCTTTTCGATCCACGTTAATGTTCGCTTCGCAGTCCATAGTCGAATGCCACAGGCTCAATCAACCCAGCCCATAAGCCGTACGAAGATTTTTAGCGCTAATTTATGACAAAATTGATTGAGACCCCAACAAGCATCGTTCCGAGAAAAGCATTCGCTGCTGAACCAGGATGACCATTGCATCCTGAACCGCGGTTGAGTTGCGGTTCACGATGCCGACCAATAGGCCTTGCGGCGAAAAAGCACTGCTGAGGACATGGCGGTTCAGCGACTCAGATCGTACGCAAGCATTCGATCATCGGCTGAGGTTTATGTATCAGAGAAGCCAATCTATTGCACTATGCGTTAGATCTTAGAAAAAATGGTGGTTTGGGCAATTGGCTTGTGAACTGCCCCCCAATTCGACCGGACAGTCGGCATAAGCAGAAAGGCTCAAGCACAGGCTTGAGGACAGGCTTATGCCTAACGAGTATCGACAGGTTGAATTGCTGACGGGTGATGTTCGCCGCAGGCGGTGGACAACCGAGCAGAAGCTGACGATCATTGAGCAGAGTTTCGAACCGGGCGAGACGGTGTCTTCCACCGCTCGCCGCCATGGCGTTGCGCCCAATCTGCTTTACCGGTGGCGCAGGCTGTTGAGCGAGGGAGGTGCTGCAGCCGTGGATTCAGACGAGCCGGTTGTCGGCAATTCGGAAGTGAAGAAGCTTGAAGACCGCGTCCGCGAGTTGGAGCGCATGCTCGGCCGCAAGACGATGGAGGTCGAGATACTCCGCGAAGCACTTTCGAAAGCAGACTCAAAAAAACGGATATCGCGGCCGATCTTGTTGCCGAAGGACGGTTCCCTATGAAAGCCGTCGCAGACACGCTGGGCGTCTCCCGTTCCAACCTCGTGGAGCGGTTGAAAGGCAGATCAAAGCCGCGCGGAGCCTATCACAAGGCCGAGGATGCGGAGCTTCTGCCTGTCATCCGCAGACTGGTGGATCAAAGGCCAACCTATGGCTATCGGCGGATTGCCGCGCTCCTCAATCGCGAAAGGCGAGCCGCCGATAAGCCTGTCGTCAACGCCAAACGGGTTCATCGCATCATGGGCAACCACGCCATGCTGCTGGAGAAGCATACGGCCGTTCGCAAAGGTCGCATCCACGACGGCAAAGTCATGGTGATGCGCTCGAACCTGCGCTGGTGCTCGGACGGTCTGGAGTTCACCTGCTGGAATGGCGAGGTCATCCGTCTCACCTTCATCATCGATGCCTTCGACCGGGAGATCATTGCCTGGACGGCGGTCGCCAACGCGGGCATCTCCGGCTCTGACGTGCGCGACATGATGCTGGAAGCAGTCGAGAAGCGGTTCGTATCAACGCGAGCCCCGCACGCAATCGAGCATCTCTCGGACAATGGTTCTGCTTACACCGCGAGGGACACGAGGCTGTTTGCCCAGGCGCTCAATCTGACGCCTTGCTTCACGCCGGTGGCCAGCCCGCAGTCAAACGGCATGTCGGAAGCCTTCGTCAAAACCCTGAAGCGGGATTATATCCGCATCTCAGCACTACCGGACGCAGAAACGGCGCTCCGGCTCATCGACGGATGGATCGAGGATTACAACGAAATCCATCCCCATTCCGCGCTCAAGATGGCTTCCCCTCGGCAGTTCATCAGGGCTAAATCAAACTAGCCGACATGTCCGGTCAAACGGGGTGCACTCCAGCTTGTTATTAGGATTGGCGAACGTCCGCACCAGATCTCCACGCGCGATTGCCATCAATTCAACCGAATGTGCGGTGGCCGAAGCGCTAACATGTCGCGCCTCTCTATTACGCAGCAAATCGAGAATGGCGCACACCCAAATATCCCGGTCATATGACAGCAGCGACTCTCCTAACTCGACAGACGCGCCATAGGCCGGACCTGACGAGAACAATCCTGCGGCGCCGTACCGTACAACATCAATTCGCTTGGTCGGCGCACGGCAATCATTCACCCGTGAAGGATCGAGTGGTATTAGCATGATATCGATGGTGCGATGGTTGGCATCCTCGAGATAGTCCTCCCAAGGTAGCGGCCTTCGGATCGATACACGTTCCATGCCGGCCCAAATCGATGCCGCTCGACCATCGGCGAAGACCTCGAAACGAGCCTGTGGGCGCTGCGCAAGGACGTCCGCGATGATCGGACGGAGAAATCGGTGTTCTTTGAGATGAACGCCAGTCGCATGGTATGCAATCAGAACCTGGTCTGAAGCCTGGTTTGGAGCGAGATTTGTTGTGTCTTCCCGCTTCCACAACCTTTCCGGCGGCGCTGGAGGCAAGACCTGGGCTTCTTCAAGCCGCAAGGTCGAAGCCAAATGCGGCGTCGAGGCCCAGACAATATCGAGGTGGCGATTGAGACGGCGTAGAGGCCAGAGCGCGCGATAGCAGAGGCGTATGCGGTAGAGAAAATCCGCATCCTGGCCGGTCACCACGGCCGGTATATTATCATCGAGAAACAGTCCCACACCTGACAGCCGATCAGCATTGGTATCCAGCCAAGTCAGCACGTCAGGCGACGCATAGCGACAGATGATGATGAAGGCACTCTCTGCATCAAGGTCCGAAAGATTGCCATGCCTGATATCGACGGCCTGCGAAGGGGGCATGCCCGGCGCATTGAGCCGAGCGGCCAAATAATAGTCAAACGTCGGGTTCGGCATACGTCCGAAGACGATGATGTGCTTGACAGGCTTGCGCGGGCAACCTGTTGCACCACGTCGCAGTTTCGGCTGTGGCAGCTTGCGCTCAATCCATAGTGCGAGCTGTTCTCTGAAATCGATCATCCTGACGACCTCGGCGACAGATCGCGCGGGTGAGCCTGCAGAACGAGATCCTCTGTGATCAGCGAAAGGTTCGGGTTGTGGTATGGATCGTTCTGCAAGATAGCGCCCCACCGCTCGTACACGGTCTTTTCCTCGCGCGCGAAGCGGCGCAGCTTTTCCGGTGTATTGTCTGCACCTCGCGATACCGACTCTCTATGCAGCATGGCGCTATCGGGCGTCCAGATTATCTTCATGCCCGCTTGTCGCACCACCTTGACGCAGTAGTCCACATCATTGAACGCAACAGTGAGATTGTCCTCATCCATACCGCCGAGACGCGCCCACAGGCTCTTGCGCGTCAACAGGCAGGCTGCAGTGACCGCGGAGATCTCGCGTCGCTCTCGCAGCAGGCCATTATCCTCGCCTGATCGAGGGTGCAGGAAATGAAAGCTGTGGCGGGCAACAGTGCCGGCGCCGAGCGTCACGCCGCCATGTTGCACGTAGCCGTCAGGGAATAATAAGAGGCAGCCCGCAGCACCGACATCTGGATCATTTAGTTCCCCGGCAAGATTGGCGAGCCAACCCAATTGCAATGGCTCAACGTCGTTGTTGAGCAGCAGGATGAGTTCGTGGCGCGATGCTTCGACGCCGAGATTGCAGGCCGTCGAAAAATTGAACTCGCCCGGGAGCGGCAGACGACGGATACGCCCTGCCTCCTGATAACGGTTCATGAGGGCAAGCGCGGCGGTATCGCTGCTATCATTGTCGATGACGATTACATCCAGTTCAACGCCCTTGGTTCCTTCAAAAAGTCCGTTGAGACAGGCCTCAAGCAGGTCTGCCCGGTCGCGTGTCGGGATGATGACGCTGACCTTCGGCGTCTCAGCAGCCCGAGCCGGAGGCGCGACAGCTCTCGTCGCTCGTCGGTGGGGCGGGTTCCTGTGCAAAAGCACCCGTGGCACATGAAGAACCGCGCCTCGCCGCCCCGTTGCAGCTTTTGCGATCAACTCTCCAAACGGCATGTTTTCGAGATCGAGGCCATCAGGCAGATCGGCCAGGCGAATAATTGCTCCGTCCAACGGTAGCCAACCGGATTGCGCAAGCGGCGGGTTCCAGGCGGGTTTGAAGAACGGTAGGGTTCGCCGACCACGGCTATTTATGCGGTCTTCGTCGCAATAGACCGCCGCAACCGCAGCCGAAAAGGCAAAAGGTCTGACCAGCCGTTCCAAGGCCCGAGGCGCCAGACGCATGCCGGCGGGAAGCCGCATCCAGAGTTGCGGTCGAGCCGAACCCGCATCTTCCATCGCGGCAACTTCCTCGGCAGAAGCTTCGACATAATCGCCCCACGTCTGCTTCGCCAGTGAGGCGCGTGTCGCAGCTACTGCCTTCTCCGTACCTCGCCCGATCGACACGAGGACAATGGGTCTTACCGGCCAGTTGTTCGGTGAATCCGGCGCCTCCGCCCGCTCCGCCGCCTCCTGAGCCGCTACCCATTCGTTGTAATCTGGTGCCGACAGGGCGTCGCATTGCCGGACGAAACGAAATTTAGCGCCTTTGACATTGCCCACCATGAGCAGGCGTAGGATGCGGAGCACGAACACGGGTCGCCGCAGCACGAGAAGCAGCGCGAGCTCGAGCAACGATAACCGACGCACACTGATCTCAGGGTTCGCTCTCCCTGATGCTTCTGCCGTCGCCTTATCGGCGAGAAGAGTGGCACCTTCGAGTTGCTCCGGCATCCAGCCGTAAAACCGTCCGCGCCCACGGCGATTGATCAAGAAGGAGCGGAAGACCGTCGCGGGCACCCTGTCCTTTAGATGCAACGCGATCTGCGGACGAAACCCCAAGCGATGCTCCGGGTCATGAACCGTGAGAACGATGGGGCTGTCGGCATAACATTCGGGCGCCGCTTTGAGCGGTACCTCGAGTTTATCCTGCGAAACGTCAGCCATCGTTCTCTATCTTGCAAGTCAGCGAAACCGGATTCGATATCCGCTTATGCCAGAGCTTCGAACGAAAATTAACTCGTAAATGTCCGCAACCGGCACAAAGCAAGGCGCAACGTTTTCGATTGTGTATCAGGCAGGATAGAGGCGTGACCGCTTGATCGACAACTTTCCGACTTGACCGGACCTTACAGCCATCTCGGGTGCGACATCGAACTCCAGCGCCGTTCCGCCTTCCACGTTGGCGAGAACCCGTCTGCCGCCGGGTCGATCAAGCACACGGATGACAGTTGCAGGTATGCCATCGCCCTCGGGACGCCAGTCGACGTCGCCCGGCCGGAGGTAAATGTCGATTGGGCCGTCAAGTGAAGTCGGAGCGTCGACCACGGTCTCGCCGATATAGGCTTGGCCGTCCCGAACGGTCGCCGATATGCGGTTCGCATCGCCCAGGAACTGCATGACGAATGCCGAATTTGGCGCACGGCAGACCTCTGCAGGTGTACCCTCCTGAACGATCCTGCCTTGGTCGAGGATGACCACCCGGTCGGCAAGGTCCAGTGCCTCCTCTTGGTCGTGCGTCACGAACAGGGTCGTGATCCCGAGTTCATCGTGGATCTCACGCAGCCAGCGGCGCAAGTCCCGGCGGACGTTGGCATCGAGCGCGCCGAACGGTTCGTCTAGCAGCAGCACCTTCGGATCGACAGCAAGCGCGCGGGCCAGCGCCACGCGCTGACGCTGGCCGCCGGAGATCTGGCCGGGGAAGCGGTCGTCGAGCCCTTCGAGCTTGACGAGGCGCAGCAGCTCATCCACGCGCGTGGCGATTTCCGGCTTGCTGCGCTTGGTCTTGGAAACTTTCATGCCGAAGGCAATGTTTTCGGCCACCGTCATATGCGGGAAGAGCGCGTAGTGCTGAAAGACGAAGCCGACGCCGCGGTCGCGCACGGGAATATCGGTCGCGTCCTGATCGCCGAAATAGATGTGGCCACCATCGGCATATTCGAGCCCGGCCACCATGCGCAGGATTGTCGTCTTGCCGGAGCCCGAAGGGCCAAGGAGTGCCACCAGCTGACCGCTCTCGATGTCGAGCGAGACGCCGTGCACGGCGCGGAACGTGTCGAAGGTCTTTACGACCTGGTCGAGACGGATTTTCATGGGCGGGTTCCTGCATTCTGTTCTTTGGCCACGGCGGCAAGCGCCGGCCTGCGGCCAGCACCGCGGCGCTCAAGCGCGACCTTGGCAATGATGGTGACGACGGCGAGCGTCGCGAGGATGGAGGCAGCGGCAAAGGCGCCGGCCGCCTGGTAGTCGTGATAGAGCAGCTCGATATGAAGCGGCAGTGTGTTGGTCTGGCCGCGAATGTTGCCGGAGACCACGGAGACAGCGCCAAACTCACCCATGACGCGGGCGTTGCAGAGAACAACACCGTAAAGCAGCGCCCATTTCACATTCGGCAGCGTAACGGAAAAGAACGTGCGCCAGCCTGATGCGCCAAGCGAGGTTGCCGCCTCTTCAAGGTCCCTGCCCTGCGCCTGCATCAACGGGATGAGTTCTCGCGCAACGAAGGGTGCGGTCACGAACATCGAGGCAAGGACGATACCTGGCAGAGCAAACAGGATCTTGATGTCAGCCGCCTCAAGCATTGGCCCGAACAGGCCCTGCAGGCCATAGACGAAGAGATAGGCGACGCCGGCAACGATCGGCGAGATCGAAAACGGGATCTCGATGACGACGAGTAGGAAGCGCCTTCCCCAAAAATCGAACTTGGTGATTGCCCAGGCGGCGGCGAGACCGAAGGCGGTATTGACGGGCACCGCGATCAACGCCGTCGCAACGGTCATGAAAATAGCGTGGCGCGTATCGGGATGGGCGATGGTCGCGGCATAGGCCTTCAAACCTTGGCCGAAGGCTTCGACGGCAATCACGAGCAGTGGTGCTAACACGAGAATGGCGCCAAAGAACAGTGTCGTGCCGATCAGTAGACGGCGGATAATCGGCCCGTCGCCGACACGCGGCGGCTTGCGTCTGGTCGGGGTCATCGTCAGGACCTCGCGGTGTAGCGCAAGGCACGCGCCTGCAACAGATTGGTGGCGGCCAACATCAGGAAGGCGGTGATCAACAGCACCGAGGCGATCGCAGCGGCCGCCTGGTAGTCGTATTCCTCAAGCCGAATGAAGGCGAGCAATGCGGTGATTTCAGTTTCCATCGGCTGATTGCCGGCAATAAAGATGATCGCGCCGAACTCGCCGAGTGACCGGGCAAAGGAGAGCGACAGGCCGGCAAGCAGCGCAGGCATCAGCAAGGGCAGGATGACACGCAGGAAAATGGCGCGATCCGATCCGCCGAGCGATTGTGCCGCCTCCTCCAGCGCCGGATCGAGGTCTTCAAGCACTGGCTGTACCGTGCGGACGATGAAGGGCAGGCTGGTGAAGCACATGGCGACCATGATGCCGAGCGGGGTGTAGGCCACCTTGATGCCGAGGGGCGCCAGAAGCGAACCGAACCAGCCGTTCGAGGCAAAGAGCGTCGTCAAGGCGATGCCGGCGACAGCCGTTGGCAAGGCAAAGGGCAGATCGACGATCGCGTCGACGATGCGCCGCCCCGGAAAGCGATAGCGAACGAGGACCCAGGCAAGCGCCAGGCCGAAGACGAGATTGAAGGCAGTGGCGACAAGCGCTGAAAGCACGGTGACGCGATAGCTGGCGACGGCGCGCGGGGACGACACGATCGCCCAGTATTCTGCGGGACCCAGGCTCGCCGCCTTGAAGACGAGCGCCGCCAAGGGCAGTACGACGATCAACCCGACATAAAATAGGGTGATGCCCAGCGACAGGGGCAGGCCGGGCAGGACATTGCGTTTCAAGATTTCGCCTCCGCGGCGGCTTGGCTTTCATACATGGCAGAACCCGGCGAGCAGAACTCGCCGGGCAAAAGGTTGACTTGTTATCGCTCGTTAGCGATTGCCGTAGATCTGATCGAGCGCGGCGCCGGCGGCAAAGTGCTCGTCCTTGATCTTGCCCCAACCGCCGAACACGTCTTCGACCTTTACAAGGCGGATCTCGGGAAACTGGTCCTTGAACTCGGCCGCTACTTTCTCGTTGTGGACGCGATGGCCATATTCAGCGGCGATCTTCTGGCCCTCTTCGGTATAGAGGAAATCGAGGTAGGACTTGGCCAACTCGCGCGAGCCGCGCTTCTCGGCGACCTTGTCGACGACGGCGACCGGGAATTCGGCAAGCAGGCTGACGGAAGGCACGACGCTTTCGAACTTGTCGGTACCGTATTGCTTGGCGATCGAGCGGGTCTCTGCCTCAAACGTGATGATCACGTCGCCGATTTCGCGCTCGACGAAGGTCGTGGTAGCAGCACGCCCACCGGTGTCGAAGACCGGAACGTTGTCGAAGATCTTCTTGACGAATTCGGTGACCTTGGCCGGATCATCCTTGAATGCTTCCTTGGCATAGGCCGTTGCCGCCAGATAGGTGTAGCGCGCATTGCCCGAGGTCTTCGGGTTGGGGAAGATCACCTTCACGTCGTCACGGGCGAGATCGCCCCAGTCCTTGATGCCCTTCGGGTTGCCGGCGCGCACCAGGAAGGACGGGAAGGAATAGAAGGGCGAAGCGTTGTTGGGAAACTCCTTCTGCCAGCCCTCGGCGACGAAACCATTCTTTGCCAGGAAGTCGATGTCGGTGACCTGGTTGAAGGTGACGACGTCAGCCTCAAGACCTTCGACAATGGCACGCGCCTGCTTCGAGGTGCCGGCATGCGACTGGTCGACGGTGATGCCCGGATGCGCCTTGATGAAGGCTTCATTCTCGGCCGCAAAGATTTCCCGGGCGATATCGTAGGAAGCATTGAGAAGGGTGGTCGGCGCCTCGGCAAAGGCCGGGCCGCTCAGCAGCGCGACAAAGGCGGCGCCCGCAATCAGCAGTTTCTTCATGGGTCTCTCCGGTGAAATAGAGGCGGTAGGTTGCATGAAACCTAGCGGCAGCCACCGGAGACGACGAGGCACCTTGATCTGCGGTTGTTTCCCTAACCGGAAAATTCACCTAACGATCTCGGATATCAGAGAAAATGGCGTTGCGGACGAGGCCCGCGGACTACCGATCGGAAGTTGCTGATGCTTCTTGTGCTTGCGCAGATTGCGACGGTCGCTTGAGGCTGATGGCCGGCGCCTCTCCTTCAAACACCTCGACACGCCGATCATAGACCGGCGAGATCGTGCCGAGAACGCGATCCCAGAAGGAGAAGTAGTTGGCATAGTTGTATTTGAACTCGGCATGATGCTGATCGTGGTAGGTCGTGCAGAGCAGCGGCCAAGGGTAGCGCGCCGTCGGCGAGGCAAAATATTCGAAGCCCGCGTGCCCGAACGTGCCATTGATCTGGTCGAATAGCCGGTGTGCCAGCAGGATCAACGGCGGAAACGGCACCACGAAGGTGATGACGGCGTAGTAGCCTTGCGACAGGGCGGTGTCGACCAGACCGATCGAATCGTTGCTCCAAACGGTCGGAGCGACGCTGCGGTGATGCAGCAGATGGTATTTGTAGAACAGCTTGGTGTGCAGCAGCCGATGGGCAAAATAAAACCATGCATCGAACAGCACCATGCATAGCAGGAAGAGCGGCACGGCCGTCCACCAACTGAAGTCCCAGGGTGCAAACAGGGTCCATCCCTGATACTGGACAAAGAGGCCTATTGCGACCGAGGTGCAGGTCACGAGGATCGACGCCATGCTCTGGCGAATCTCGATCGCCTTGCGCTTCTCCCCTCGCCGCTCCTTCTGGATGCGACGCTCCGGATTGCGATCATTGAGCCAGGTGATGCCGTAGCCGAGCGCAAAATAAAGGAGCACCGTCGCGGCATAGATGACCGCAAGAATGGCGAGAAAAGTCAGGGTACCCTGGACGAACGCGTTCAAGTGGAGATCCGGTGCTGCGGTGGGAGACTAACAGACAGGCTGAATACACCAACCGGATCGCGCAAGGCAAGACAGGGCGTCCCCGGCCTACGCCCGCTCCAGATCCGACAAGAATGCGCTCAGCTCCGCCTGGTCGATCCCGACGAGATGGCCCTTCTCCGGATAGACCCCGGACCGCACGTCTTCTGCAAACTCCGAGTAAGCGGCAATGCGTTCGCGTTGCAAGCGCTCATGTTCGGCGGCAAAGTTGCGGTAGATTTTGGCGTGGCGAGGAACGTGGCCACGGTTGGCGCCAAGCACATCATCACTGAAGAGGTATTGCGCGTCGCAGCCCGTACCCGCGCCCATAGACAGCATCAGCATCGACGTCTTGGCGCTGATGGCCGCGGCGACCTCGCCCGGCACCACTTCGATCTCGGCAGCAAAGGCACCTGCTTCCTCCAGCGCCTTGACCTGCCGCCAGATTTCGAGCGCACTGGCTGCAGTCTTGCCCACCGCACGAAACCCACCGGTCCAGGTGGCCTTGGAGGGAATGAGGCCGACATGGCCGCAGACCGGAATGCCCTCGTCGCGCATGCGGCGGACGGTTGAGAGGCTGGCGGCACAATAGACGGCGTCGCCTCCCGCCTTCAGCGCCTTGAACGCGGCGCGGATGTACTCGTCAGCGGTGACGAGTTCGCCATATTCGAGGCCGGGAAAGGCAAAGCAGGTGGGCGCGACTTCGCGAAACTCCGGACCGAGGAGGGACGGCGGCACGGAGACGAGGTCGATACCAGCCGCTTCGGCCGCTTCGGCCTCCTCAAGCGTTTCCACTCGCAGCATCGTCAACTGTCTCTTGCCCTTGATCGACAGGAGATCGGCAACGGTCGGGCGGCGGTTTCGCATCGGAATCTCCGGATATCGGTTATTGTTATGAAAGAGGGAACTGCATCGCGCCTCAGGCGGCGAGCAGAGCCTTCAGCTTGGTTTCGGTCGAGCGTAGCGCCTGCGGACTTGGCCGCTTGCCGGCAGCAATCAGCATCTCGGCAAGACGGATATCGCGCGCAATGGCGTTTCCTTTCCCGATGCCGCTGGCGCTGATCAGCCGGCCGCTGGCGTCGAGATGGAAGAGAATGAAGGCACCGTCGCCAAGGTCGCGCCGCACCGTCGTTGCCGCCCCTTCGGCAAGGCCTGCAATCTGCAGGGTGAGATCGTATTGATCCGACCAGAACCACGGCACGCTGGCGATCGGCTCGGCTGCCCCCAAAAGATTGGCGGCGGCGAGCGTTCCCTGATCCTGCGCGTTGCGCCAGGCCTCAAGCCGTATGCGCCGGCCGCCATAATGCCCGAGCGGAAAGGAGCAGCAATCGCCGGCTGCAAAAATGTTGGGGTCGGAGGTGCAAAGCGTCTCGTCGACGGCAATGCCATTGTCTACGAAAAGGCCCGCAGCCTCGGCCAAGGCCGTATTCGGCACGGCGCCGATGCCGACGACGACCAGGTCGGCTTCAAGCAAGCCTCCATCGCCAAGATCGATTTTCGCCCTCTCCTCACCGGCCTCAATGCCAAGGATCCTGACGTTGCAGCGGATATCGACGCCCTCCAGCCGATGCCGCTCGGCAACGACTGTGGCGATTTCTTCGGGCACGCCACGGGAAAGCACGCGTGGCAACCCCTCGAGAAGAACAACATCAGCGCCACGCTTGCGGGCGGTCGCCGCAAGTTCCAGGCCGATGAAGCCTCCTCCAATGATGGCGATCACCTTCCCGGGCGCGAGATGCAAACGGATGGCAGCAGCGTCGGCATGCGTACGGAGAACCCGGATCAACGGCGTTGCCTGAGGCTGACCTGGAAGGAGCCTGGGACGTGAACCGGTCGCGAGCAGCAGCCGGTCATAGGTAAGTTCTCGCCCGTCGGCGGTTCGCACCGTCTTGGCAGCTCGATCAATGGCCTCAACCGATGAGTCCGTCAGCACTTTGATACCCGCAGCCTGATATCGTTCAGCATCAGCGACAAATTTGGGATCCTGCGGATCAGCCAAGCCGTCTTTCGAAAGCGGTGGCCGCTCGTAGGGCAGATGCGGCTCGGCGCCAATGAGCGTGATCTCGGCCTCATAGCCCTTTTCCCGAAGGCCGAACGCCGCTCTTGCGCCACACTCACCCGCGCCGACGATGATAATTCTGTTCATGGGCCTGTTCATGTGCCTCTCCCAATTTTCGCGTCCGCCGCCGTCAGCGCCCGCTCAAGCGACGGCTATGAAAACGCTGCCCGCCTCGACCTTGACCGGATAGGTCTTCAGGTTGACGCAGACGGGGGCGCCCTTGGCCTGGCCGGTCTTGTAGTTGAAACGACCGTTGTGTTTGGGGCATTCGATGATGTCGTCCATCACCAGGCCGTCGGCGAGGTGGATATGCTCGTGGGTGCAGAGCCCGTCGGTCGCGAAATACTCGTCGTCGGGGCTGCGATAGACGGCAAAGGTACGTCCGTCATGGTCGAAGCGGATCACGTCCTCCTCGTCGATCTCATCGGCCGCGCAGACCTCGATCCAGTTGCCGCTCATGGTCTTTCCTCCAATGTTGGTTGTTTGCTGGTCTGCCTATTCGGCGGCATGCACCAGTTCGTCACTGTGAAACTCTTCGCGATAGGGTTTTGCCGTCGGCGGCAGCTGCCGCTTCAGGAAATAATCCTCATTCCTCAGTTGCCGAAGGAAGGCCGGGATCATCTCGCGATAGCCGTGGAGCATGGATGGGTTCGGCTCCGGCAGGTCATGTTTGATCATTTCGTGGAGCCGCGGCAGCGCGTGGTAGGGCACCATCGGGAACATGTGATGTTCGACGTGGTAGTTCATGTTCCAGTAGATGAAGCGGCTGATCGGGTTCATGTAGACCGTGCGGCTGTTCAGCCGGTGGTCCGTGACGTTGTCGGCGAGCCCGCCATGCTGCAGCAGGCCCGTCAGCACGTGGTGCCAAGCACCATAGAGGCGTGGCAAGCCGATCAACATCAAGGGCAGGATCGAGCCGAGATAAAAGGACAGGCCGATTGTAACGAGATAGATCGCAAACCAGATCCGCGCGACGCGGATCGCCTTCGACTGCTCCATTTCCGGGATGAAAGTCTTCTCGGCAGCACTGATGACTCCGAAGGCATTGCGGACCATGTCGACCACCGCATGCCAGACATCGAGAATGCCGAAGAAATTCAGCACCAGCCGAAGCAGATCCGGTGGCCGCATGACGGCGATTTCCGGGTCCCGGCCGACGATAACAGTGTCGGTATGATGCCGGGTATGGCTCCAGCGCCAGGTCACCGGATTGCGCATGATCATGAAACAGGCGACCTGGTAGACGACGTCGTTCATCCACATCGTCTTGAAAGCCGTGCCATGACCGCACTCGTGCCAGCGGCTGTCCGAAGCCGAGCCATAAAGAACGCCGTAAGCGAGAAAGAAGGGAACAGCCAGCCAGCTGCCCCAGAAATAGACGCCGAGGCCGCCGAAGAGAATGAGACTGCCGAACCAGATGGCGGTATCACGAATGGCCGGCCCATCCTCACGCTTCATCAGTTCCTTCATCTGCTTGCGCGGGATGTCGGTGTGATACCACTCCGCCGCCGATAGCCCGTTGGCGACGGCCGCTTGAGCGTCGCGCCCAAGCAGGCTGTAATCACGCTTCGTCGGAACGATCGTCATCGTTTTCTCCTCCCGCAATCGGCCGCATCTCGCCGGCCATTCCTCATCTCATGGAACTGACGATAGGTTGACTTTTGCAAGCCTTCAATGCAGTGATGATATATTCTCTCAAATACCATCAGATCTTGCATTTCATGAATGATGGAATCATTTCAGGGGTGTTCCATGAGCAACCGACCGACAATCGCCGATCTCGCCCGCGCCGCAGGCGTCAGCGTTGCCACCGTGGACCGCGTTCTCAACGGCCGACATCCGGTACGCGAGGAGACGGCCCGCCGGGTCTATGACGCCGCCAAGGGGATCGGCTATCACGCAGTCGGCCTGCTGCGTCAGCGCGTCTTTGAGGATCTGCCGCAATACCGCCTCGGCTTCCTGCTGCAAAAACCGCAGCAGGCTTTTTATCAGTTTGTCGCCAAGGAGATGGAGAACGCAGCCCTTGCGCTTTCAACCGTCCGTGCGGTGCCACAAGTGGAATTTGTCGCCAACTCGACACCGACAGGCATCACCGAGAAACTGCGAGCAATGGCCGCCCGCAATCAGGCTATTGCGCTTGTGGCGCCGGATTATCCTGCGGTGACAACTGTCGTCGAAGAATTGAAGGAGCGCGGGATTCCGATCTTCTCGCTACTTTCGGATTTTGCCGCCGGCGTGCGTGAAGGCTATGTCGGCTTGAACAATCACAAGGTCGGCAGGACTGCCGCCTGGATGATTGCCAAGGCAGCGAAGCGTCCCGGCAAGGTCGCAGCATTCGTCGGCAGCCATCGGTTTCTCGGCCACGAATTGCGCGAAATCGGCTTCCGCTCCTATTTCCGCGAGCACGCCCCCGACTTCGAAGTGCTCGACACGATGGTCAATCTCGATACGGCCGAAATCACCCACGAAGCGACACTCAATCTGTTGCAGCGTCACCCGGATCTGACCGGCTTCTACGTCTGCGGCGGCGGAATGGAAGGCGCGATCTCGGCGATCCGCGAGGAAAAGCTCGAAGGCAAGCTGATCGCCGTCGTCAACGAGTTGACCCCGGAATCGCGAGCCGCCCTCGCCGACGATGTCGTGACACTCGCGATCTCGACGCCGACCGCAGCCTTGGCCCGGGAGACGATCAATCTGATGATACAGGCGATCGACAAGGGGCCGACAGGTGCGCCCGGACAGACCTTCCTGCCGTTTGATCTTTTCACGCCGGAGAACATCTGACGGCGAATAGACAAACTGAAGAAAAAGTTAGCCTTTCGATTTATTTGCGGCGATTTCCTCGATCAAATAATCAATTGCCTGTAGCGGCTCCAGGACTTTCCACGACTTTGGATGGCGATAAACGGGGTAAAGACTGAAAGCTGCGAATGTTAGCTGATCGACTGTAGGGCGTGCGGTTGCCCGCCGCGCATGCGCCGCTTGCGCTCGATCCTCCACGCGGTCGTCTGTCAGCCCCCAACCTGCATAGAACGGCGTTGCATAACAACGGACGGGAAGGCCCCGCAAAAGCGCGTCGAAGCCCATTTGGCTGGAGACAGTCCAGACTTCATCCACGACGGCTAGGATTGCGGCCGCAGAGACCTTGTCGGCCATCAGGGTCACGCCTGGCAATTTCGATGCCCGCTCGGTCATGTAGCCCTTGCGGTGACCGGCGATAACGTCTGGATGCGTGCGAACGATGACTTGGCCACCACTTGCAATCGCGTCGTCCAACATTTTGTCAAAGGCCGAAGCCGAACCCAGCGCCTTCTCGACGGAAACATCGCCAAAAACCTGATCGACGAGCAGGAGCCTGCGCCGTGTCGACGGGTCGAGACGAGGCTCGCTGTGAGGGAGATTGTTGTATTTCGACAGCCTATGCTCGACCAGCGCCTCACGGATCGGTGCACCGATGTCATGCGCAAGGCCGCCCGCTGCATCGCGGATCAGCAATTCCAATCGTGAGGCGCGAGCAGCATCGACCGGCAGCGCCTTGTCATCGACGACAATCGAGATCGGAATACTTCCATCCTTACCGAGACCAACGGAGCGCAGGAAACCGTCCTCGAGATGCCAATGCGGTAGCTTGCGCAATCGCGCAATTCGCATTGCAGTCTTTGCCGGCAACCGGCCACCCCATGAGACGATACCGTCGAGCCCAGGCGCAAGCGTCGAACGAAGCCGCGCCTCGCCGAAATACCGGCCCAGCCAGGGAAAAGCCTTGTGCACGAAGTAAGTCGCTCCGAGCCTTGCTCCCCATTTCGGGTGCCAAGGGCGGGCTTGCATCACGGCAAGCGTTGAATTGTCGAGCACGTCCATTTTTTCACTCGGCCATCGCGGTGGATTGCGCCAAGAACCACCTTGCAAAGGCAAATGCAAACCGAACTTTCGACGTGATCGCCGTTTGACGGTAGCTTTGTTGCTCCCATGGCCGATGAGCGCAAGACCAAGCCTGATTGAGCGCGAACACGGCATGCCGGCGCAACTGCCATGAAGTTGATTGAATCCCATCATTGACGATCGACAATCTTGCAGCGATGCAAGTGCTTTGACGGCGCGTTTGCTCGCCACCTCCTAGCCATCGGCGTTTTGTAACGCTAGCAATAAATGGAATGAACGTTCCATTTATTGCTAGCAACAAACCGAACCTGGAGGAGACATTCCCGTGACCACCCTACCCTTCGCACTCAACCACATGACCACGCCCGCCCTGCCACTCGACGCATTCTTTGGCCTTGCGCGCTCGCTCGGCATGACGGCCGTCGAAATCCGCAACGATCTGACCGGTAACGCCATTCTCGACGGAACGCCCGCCGCGGACGTGGCAACACTTGCGCGACGTCACGGCGTGACAATCATCTCCATCAACGCCCTTCAGCGCTTCAATGAATGGAACGAAATCCGCGCGACCGAAGCCGCCCACCTTATCTCCTATGCCAAGGATTGCGGTGCAAAGGCGCTCGTTCTTGTGCCTGTCAATGACGGCAGCGGCCAGGCCGATGGCGAGCGCCAGGCAAATCTGAAGCAGGCTCTTGTCGCACTGAAGCCGATGCTTGATGCCGCCGGAATCATGGGTCTTGTCGAGCCTCTCGGCTTCGAAATCTGCTCGCTTCGCTCCAAAACCGAGGCTGTCGACGCTATAGTGGCGATTGGCGGCGAGAGCAGCTTCCGTATCGTGCACGACACCTTCCACCACCATCTCGCTGGCGAAACGGCAATCTACCCTGAGATAACCGGCCTTGTGCATATCTCCGGCGTGACTGACCGCAACGTGGCGATCGCAGATCTGCGCGACTCGCACCGCGTTCTGGTCGACCAGAATGACACCCTCGACAATGTCGGTCAGATCAGGCGCCTGCTGGCGGCGGGTTATGCCGGTCCGTTCTCGTTCGAACCTTTTGCCGATGAAGTCCACGGGCTTGTCGACCCCGTCAGCGCCCTCAAGGCCAGCATGGCTTACATCGAAGCCGGGCTCTGACCAGCGGCACCGATCGATCACTGGAAAACGAAGCGAGACGCCGAAAGACACTCTTGACGGCGTCCGCATAAAATGGAATACATATTCCGTAATTGCAAATCACTGGTTCTTTTATTCCGTTTTGATTGGGGCGTAGCGGGAGTGCCGCTTCCGATCAGGGACCGACGCAACCCGCTGTGGTCAGCGTTTCCGGCTGGAGAAGGTGTAGCCGGGCACCGAATGTGGAGGAGAAAGACAATGAAAAAGTTCCTGCTGGGTACAGCCATGGCCGTGATGATGTCGACGGCGGCGCATGCCGAAACCATCGGCGTCTCGATGGCGCAGTTCGACGACAACTTCCTGACGGTCCTGCGCAACGGCATGTCCGACTACGCAAAGACGCTCAATGGCGTCGACCTGCAGATCGAAGACGCACAGAACGACGTTTCGAAGCAGCAGAGCCAGATCCAGAACTTCATCGCCGCCGGCGTTACCGCCATCATCGTCAACCCTGTCGATACCGACGCAACGGCCGCCATGTCGAAGATCGCCGCCGACGCGGGTATTCCGCTCGTCTACGTCAACCGCGAACCTGTCAACGTCGACACGCTGCCGGAAAAGCAGGCTTTCGTCGCTTCGAACGAACAAGAATCCGGCACGCTGCAGACCCAGGAAATCTGCAAGATGCTGAACGGCAAGGGCAAGGCCGTCGTCATGATGGGCGAGCTCTCCAACCAGGCCGCCCGCATGCGCACCAAGGACATCCATGACGTCTTGGCGACGGAAGCCTGCAAGGGCATCGAGATCGTCGAAGAGCAGACCGCCAACTGGTCGCGTACCCAAGGCTCCGACCTTGTGACCAACTGGCTTTCTGCCGGCCTGGAATTTGACGCCGTTATCTCCAACAACGACGAAATGGCGATCGGCGCGATCCAGGCGCTCAAAGCCGCTGGCCGTTCGATGGACAGCGTCGTCATCGGCGGTATCGATGCCACCCAGGACGCCCTTGCTGCGATGGCCGCCGGCGACCTCGACGTGACGGTGTTCCAGAACGCGGCCGGCCAGGGCAAGGGCTCGGTCGACGCAGCGCTCAAGCTCGCCAAGGGCGAAGCGATCGAGAAGAAGGTCTACATCCCCTTCGAACTCGTCACCAAGGAAAACATGGCCAGCTATCAGGCGAAGAACTGATCGTTTGCGTCGAGAGCGCGGGATACCCCGCGCTCTCATTCAAAAACAGTCCCGCGGCAGATGCGCTGATCCTGTAGACTGGCGCCTGCGGAGGAAAATGGCTGGTTGACCCACCAGCTGCGAGGACTTTTCCGCGAAAGCCGGAATTGACGGGGAGGCAATGACCATGACGCTCAGTCCGACAACGATGGCCGCCGTGCGCGCCAGCGGCGCCGTACCCAATGCCGAATACCTTCTCAACGTCGAAGGCATTCGCAAGGAATTTCCCGGTGTCGTCGCGCTCGACGACGTGTCGTTCCGGCTTAAGCGCGGCACGGTCCATGCGCTGATGGGCGAGAACGGCGCCGGCAAATCGACACTGATGAAGATCCTTGCCGGCATCTACACGCCCGACAAGGGCGAGGTCCGGCTGAAGGGTGTCGACATCAGGCTGAAATCGCCGCTCGACGCACTCGAAAACGGCATTGCCATGATCCATCAGGAACTGAACCTGATGCCGTTCATGACGGTCGCCGAGAACATCTGGATCCGGCGCGAGCCGAAAAACCGTTTCGGGTTCGTCGATCATGGCGAAATGCGGCGCATCACCGCCCGGCTGTTCGACCGCCTGAACATCAAGCTCGATCCCGAAATAGAAGTCCGCCACCTCTCGGTTGCCAACAGACAGATGGTCGAGATCGCCAAGGCAGTCTCCTACGAATCCGACGTCTTGATCATGGACGAACCGACCTCGGCCCTGACGGAGCGCGAAGTTGCCCACCTGTTCGAGATTATCCGTGATCTCCGCTCACAGGGCATCGGCATCGTCTACATCACCCACAAGATGAATGAGCTGTTCGAGATCGCCGACGAGTTCTCGGTGTTCCGCGACGGCAAATACATCGGCACACATGCCTCGAGCGACGTCACCCGCGACGACATCATCCGCATGATGGTCGGCCGCGAAATCACTCAGATGTTCCCGAAAGAGGACGTACCGATCGGCGACGTCGTGCTTTCGGTCAAGAACCTGACGCTCGACGGCGTGTTCCGCGACGTTTCCTTCGACGTGCGCGCCGGTGAGATCCTCGGGATCGCCGGGCTTGTCGGCTCCGGCCGCTCGAATGTCGCCGAGACGCTGTTTGGCGTGACGCCTGCAAGCTCGGGCACGATCGCCATCGAAGGCAAGACAGTTTCGATCGACAGCCCCAACACAGCCATCCGCAACCGCATGGCGTTCCTGACGGAAGACCGCAAGGACACCGGCTGCCTGCTGATCCTTGATGTACTCGAAAACATGCAGATCGCAGTGCTGCAGGACCGCTTCGTCAAGGGCGGCTTCGTGGCGGAGAAGGACATCACCGCGGCTTGCGAAGAGATGAGCCGCAAGCTTCGGGTCAAGACGCCCAATCTGCAGGAGCGGATCGAGAACCTCTCGGGCGGCAACCAGCAGAAGGTGCTGATCGGTCGCTGGCTGCTGACCAACCCACGCATCCTGATCCTCGACGAGCCGACGCGAGGGATCGATGTCGGCGCCAAGGCGGAAATCCACCGCCTCGTCACCGAACTCGCCCGCAACGGTGTCGCCGTCATCATGATTTCTTCAGAAATGCCGGAGGTGCTGGGCATGAGCGATCGCATCATGGTCATGCATGAAGGGCGCGTTACCGGCATCCTCGACCGTGCCGAGGCAACCCAGATCAAGGTCATGGAACTCGCCGCCAGCTAAGCGCGAACCGAACGGACCACAGGGAGGAACAAACAATGGAAACCAATGTCGCCGCACAAGGCACCGGCTCGGCCCTTCCGGCTGCCAAGCGCCGGATGCCGCCCGAATTCAGCATCTTCCTGGTGCTGATCGGCATCGCGCTCGTCTACGAAATCCTCGGCTGGATTTTCGTCGGGCAGAGCTTCCTCCTAAACCCGCAGCGCCTGACGATCATGATCCTGCAGGTTGCCGTGATCGGCATCATCGCCGTCGGTGTGACCCAAGTGATCATCACAGGCGGCATCGACCTTTCCTCCGGTTCCGTCGTCGGCATGACCGCGATGTTCTCGGCAAGTGTGGCGCAGGCCTCCACCTGGCCGCGGGCGCTCTATCCGTCGCTCACCGACCTTCCCGCCATCGTGCCGATCGGTCTTGGCATCGGTGTTGGTCTCATTGCCGGCCTCATCAACGGCCAGTTGATCGCCCGAACCAAGATCCCGCCCTTCATCGCCACGCTCGGCATGATGGTTTCGGCGCGGGGCATTTCCAAGTGGTACACCAAAGGTCAGCCGGTCTCGGGCTTAACCGAGCAGTTCAATTTCATCGGCACCGGCATCTGGCCCGTTGTCGTGTTCCTGGTCGTCGCCATCATCTTCCATATTGCGCTGCGCTACACCCGCTACGGCAAGTTCACCTATGCGATCGGCGCAAACGTTCAGGCTGCGCGCGTCTCGGGCATCAATGTTGAGGCGCATCTGATCAAGGTCTACGCCATTGCCGGCATGCTCGCGGGCCTTGCAGGCGTCGTCACCGCCGCCCGCGCTCAGACGGCGCAGGCCGGCATGGGCGTGATGTATGAACTCGACGCGATCGCGGCGACCGTCATCGGCGGCACATCGCTGACCGGCGGCGTCGGCCGCATCACCGGCACCGTCATCGGTACGATCATCCTCGGGGTCATGACCTCAGGCTTCACCTTCCTTCGGGTCGACGCCTACTACCAGGAAATCGTCAAGGGTCTGATCATCGTCGCTGCCGTCGTCATCGACGTCTACAGACAGAAGAACCGCAAGAAAGCCTGATCCTCCAAAGAAGCCCCCCTCCTCCCAGTGAGCCACCTGGCCGGGATGATGAAAATCATCCCGGCTTTTTTACCGGCGATGGCGCTCTGGCTGGCAGCCAGCCAACAGCAAACCGAGCTATTGGAGCCTGATAGGAACTGGACGCTGATTCCGATTGCTATACACTCGCATCGTCATAAACCGCGCGTGTTGACCGCAGTAGCGCTCTCGGTCCCGTTTGAGGCGGGCTCACGGCGCCGCGAGATCGTGGCCAGCCGAGTGGTGTTGTTCGGCGCTGGCACAGCCGCCCGCGGGCGCGCGCCAATCGCGCTTTAGCGAGTGAGGGACTGTGCGGGCGGCCATAGATGTTTTCGACCAGCAACGGTTCGTGCAGGAAACAACCTTCCCGACACCCCTGATTTCCCGGCTCTCAATGAGGTTGGCATTCTCTACGCCTTATTCCAGCAAGTCACTGAGACTGACGCAACCGATGAAACGTCTGTCCAGCACCAGGCCGCTGCGACACGTACGGATACTCTGCAACTCAATCAATCGACCGATCTTTGGTGAAGACGCGAACCTGAACGGCATGCTGCTCCACGTCGACGACGTCCACAATCAACTTCTCGGGAACAACACCAATCGATCGGTCGCCGAAGAGGCGAAAGGGAGCGCCAGCGATTTTCACTTCTGGAACGCGCCGAGCAAACGAACAACGTCGTTGTCGCTCACTTGAGCAAACTCGTCGTAGTAGTAGCCGACCGCGCCCATTGCCGGCGGCATATAGAGGCAAACAACCTCGTCAACCTCGGCTTGCAGGTTCGAAATCGCCTGTGGTGAAGCGACCGGCACAGCAACGACGATCTTCAATGGCTGACGTTGTCTGATGCCGTGCACAGCCGCCCGCATGCTGGAACCGGTTGCAATCCCATCATCGACGACGATAACGATACGTCCTGCAATCGAGAGGGGAACGCACCCGAAGAAATAGCGCCGACGGCGACGATCGATCTCGACGAGCTCCCGCTGGCAAAGCGTTTCGAATGCAGCCTCGGAAATGCCAGCCAGTCCGGCGACTGCCTCGTCCCGCACGACAATCGGCCTGGCCCCGTCGACGACGGCGCCCATTGCCACTTCCGGCTGCCAGGGGACGCCGATCTTGCGCACCAAAAGCACCTCAAGCGGCGCATCGAGAGCGTTTGCGACTTCCGCACCGACAGGAACACCGCCACGTGCAAGAGCGAGCACGACCACGTTCAGTTCGCGGTAGTGTTCAAGCGCTATCGCCAGCTGTCTGCCTGCCTCCGACCGGTTGGAGAATCGCATTATAGGTCCCATCCTATTGTTCTGCGCGGCGCCTAGTACACACCGGAAGCCCGTCAAACCGTTATCGCGCATCCAGGTCGACGCATTTGCCGAAATGCCAGCCGCTTTATGCTCTATTCGGGTCCGTCATTTCGGCCGCGGCAGATCCCACGCGCCTCCGGCCCAAAGCCTGTCGCGCAAGAGTGTTGAGTGTGCAGCGAAATTGCATTGACAGTATGTGCAAAAACAAAATGTTAAAGCGCTCATAGCGGCCCCCTGGAGATCGCGGCGCGACACTTTACGGGACAAGAACGGCTGCACCGTTCAACCGGCCGCAGCGCAGATCGTCCAGCGCCTGGTTCGCCTCTTTTAGGGGGTAGATCACTGTATGCGTCTCGACGCCGGCCTCCCTTGCGAGCGGGAAGAACTCCCACGCATCCGCGCGCGTCAGGTTTGCAACGGATACGATCTCGCGCTCCTGCCACAGCATCGAGTAGGGCATCGAAGGAATGTCGCTCATGTGGATGCCGCCACACACCACGCGCCCGCCCTTTCGCACCGCCTGCAATGCTGTCGGAACCAGTTCGCCCACCGGTGCGAAGATTATGGCTGCGTCCAGCAAGTCGGCTGGCGCCTGGTTCGACCCTCCTGCCCATGCCGCACCGAGACTGATTGAAAAGCGCTGAGCTCGAAGGTCATCCGGCCGAGTGAATGCGTAAACCTCACGCCCCTGCCAGACACAGATCTGTGCGATGATGTGGGCGGCTGCGCCGAAGCCATAGAGGCCGATACGTTTTCCGGTTCCGGCCTTTTTCAAGGCCCGCCACCCAATAAGGCCGGCACAAAGCAACGGCGCCATCGCCACGGGATCGGCTGCCTGATCGAGGTCGAAGGCAAAACGTTCGTCGGCGATAACATGAGTGGCAAACCCACCATCGCGCGTGAAACCCGTAAAAAGCGGTGCATCGCAGAGGTTTTCAGAGCCTGAACGACAATAGCAGCAACTGCCGCAGGTGTAGCCGAGCCAAGGAACCCCGACACGGCACCCAAGCCGAGACGGTGCCACACCAGGACCAACCGCCTCAACGATCCCCACAATCTCGTGGCCGGGCACCAGCGGAAGTTTGGGACGATCCAGTTCGCCGTCAATCACGTGCAAGTCGGTGCGGCATACCGCACAGGCCTCGACGCGCAAGCGGATCTCGCACGGGCCAGGTTGTGGATCGGCAAGTTCCTTCAAGACCAATGGCGTTCCGGGTCTTTCAAGCACCATCGCCTTCATCGAATACCTCAACGGGCACAACAAACACTTATGGAAGACCAACGCCACGCACACGGGGACTGCGACTGTGGCTGGCGTGTGAACCGCTGTTCTTCTAACCAATTATTCTCCTGGCGGCGGCAGACGGACCGGGCTCACCAATGTGACGATCTGTCGGTTCTGATCGGCATCCACAATCTCCAAAGCGCTGAGCCCGTCGGCACTCTCGAGAACAGCAATGCTTGTCGGCTTGTGAATGAGATGATCAAGACCTTCCATGGCGATCTCAAGCAGATCATCCTTGTGGTCAAAGGTTATGCCAAGCAGCGGGACTGATTTTGCCTGGATCTGGTCACCGAGGTGAATCCCCGTCACTTCGACGTCGGCGCGCTTGCCTTGGAGGGCTTTCGCCATCCGTTCGAAGAAGGAATGCCATTCCGACCTGGCCAATACACGACTAGTCATGGTTCATGCTCCTCTTGCTGATCTGTTTGATGACGGTCCCCATTTCGACGGACCGCCCATTTCTTGCCGAACTTCGCGTATCGACGTTTCACCGCCGCCCAGTCGCTCCGGCACCTCGCTTCTTCGTGGCGCCGATCGAAACGGAGAAGCAAAAGCGCGACTGAAACTCTCTCGGTATCGCAAGCACCCGCATCGCTCACGGCTTCGGCTTGGGCGACGCACGCTCTGTTTCATGGGCAATCCGAAGCTCATTTCTAACGCATCCGACGCCATCGACGGCTTCAGCTGCCACGCGTGCAGCCAAGCGCTTCACCCCACTTTCGATCGTGCCGCACAAACTAACGACACCGCGATCGACCCTCACCTCGATGAGGTTTCGATCGAGTCCCAGATCAGATGCAAGACGCGCCTGCACAGCGCACTTGATCGCCTCGTCACCGCTGGCGGATCTTTCGGGTTCAGCTGCAGTTATCAGTTCGAGAATGTCACGACGGCTGACGATACCGACGATCCGGCCATCAGCAACGACGGGAACGCGCTTTATGGCTCTCTTTGCCATCAGCTCAGCGATCTGGCCTACTGGCGTATCGGTCCCAACAGTCAGGGAACCTTGTGTCATCACGTCGCCTACGCGCCAGCCATAACCTTTGATGTATGCCTCGGCGACTTGCGTTGACAAACTTGTTTCCTTTTTTCCAAGTGCTGCCGATCCCAACTCGGCGCGTCTCAGCAAGTCCCCCTCCGACAGCATACCCACCAGCACCCCTTCATCGTCACATACCGGCAACCCACTGATATGGTTGTCGAGCATCAGTCGTGCGGCATGTCTTACACTGTGGTCGGGGCTGATCGTTATGACCGTTCTGGTCATGATGTCCGCGGCGCGCATCTGGGCCTCCTCGGCTTTGAATGACGAGTACTATATCCCAGGAGCGGTACTTCAGATTGATGCCCGTCAAATATTGGACACGTGGATTCTTAATCGCGCTCCGAGTGATGACGCATTGATCGGCATCAAAGATGCGGACGCCGGACCTCTATAGGATGGTTGCAGTCTGCCGGTATCGCTCAAGCGGCACCGATGCAGCAAAGGCGTGCACGTCAACTCGATCAACTTCGGCAAGAAGGAGCTAGAACATGCAAGCAGCAGCCATTCCCCAAACGAGGCCGTCCTTCTGGCCGGACGCGTCGTCCGAATTTCCTTTGAACGACATTGCAAGTGCGCAATTGCCAGTCGCACGCGCTCAAATAGCGGCGATCGAGGCGACCCTGCGTTATCAGATTGAGGGGTTGAAGTTTCTTGGGAAACGCCTCGATAGCCATTTGCGCCTCCTCGAAAACAGCCAACAGCCCGATCACATCAACGACCTGTTCGATGTTTGGTGCAGCTTTTGCCAAAACGCCTTTATTGATTATGCCCAAGAGGGTGCCCGGATGGCCGAAATTGGCGCGTCACTCGCTAAGAAAACCGCAAATCGTCTTCAGCAAGACGAGAAGAACTTGGTCGAAAATTTGGCCGTACAGTCAGTAATATAGCGAGGCAAGACCGTGCCATTCATCAGGGCGGAAAGTCTCAAGAACGCGGTCGTCATTGCCATCTTCCTGCTGTCCTTCAAGGAGGGTGCGGCGGCCGACCTCACCCGCGGCCACAGCATTGCCGTTCGATGGTGCAGCGAATGCCATATGGTTGCACCCGGGCAAGGCCACGGCTCCGATGCCGTTCCAACATTCGCGGAGATCAAGGCTTCAGATCGCCTTGACGAAGCCCAGTTGACGGCCTTCTTGTCGGCCCCCGAGCATTCGCGCATGCCCAATCTCTCGCTGACGCGCGCCGAAATTGCCGACCTCGTCGCCTATATCAAGGCGCAGCGTAAGGTTGGTCGGAACTCAGGCGACTAGAGGCATCAAAGGCAAAGCGACGGGTCTATCGGCATTCAGCGCCGAACCGGCGCGTCACTTTCGGCCGTTATAGACAGGTAACAGATCGACGATAACTTCGAAAAAGAGCCCAAGCGCGGATCAGCCGATAGTTGATATCGTCACGGCCATTGCCGTGCACCCATTTGAGCCCGCGCTACGCCAGTCACGTCTGACGGGCCGCCGCCTTGACGTCACCCAACTGGTCACCCGGTCTTTCGCCTGGAAAATGGAGGTCGTTGTTTTGACCACGGTCAATGCCATCCCGCTGGACACGGGCAGACTTGGAAATGGGAGCATGGCTATGATCAGGCACATACTTGTCGCAACCGACGGCTCAGACAAGGCGCAAGAAGCTGTAGCCCTTGCCGCAAACTTCGCCAGGGCAATCGGGGCGAGTGTTACGATCCTCCACGTCATCCTGCACGGAGTGAGGGCAGACGAGATGAACCGGCTGGCTCGATCCGAGCATTTGGTACGAAGCGTGTCGGGCGTTGTATTGCCTGGCCAGGAGCAACGCTTCATCTCGATGCATGATTTGTTTCAAAGTGCGCAGGTCGACATCGGCGAGACGGTAGCGGTGCTTGGAGAACGCATCGCAGAAGATGCAGCGGAAGAAGTCCGGGCTATCGGCGTCAAGGACGTGAGCCCGAGGGTCGAACCGGGCGACTATGCCGAGACCGTTCTGGCGGTGGGCCAGGAGATTGGTGCAGACTTAATCTTTGTTGGCAGTCGTGGCCTCGGACGATTGTCGGGTATGGTGCTCGGCAGTGTTTCGCAAAAGATCGTCCAGCGGGCCCTTTGCTCCGTCATGGTGGTGCGATGACTCAGACAGCGTGGAATCCGCAGAACACTAGTGACCCGTCTGAGCGCCTCGCTCGTACAATTGCTGTGCTTTAAGTCGGATCATGTTCATATGGCCTGCTGTTGGAACCTCATCTTCACTCCCGCCCAACGTTCGCCCGCAATGTGAAGCTTAAATGGCGCCGATCCGCCGCGGGTGGTGATCCAATATGCGAAGTGGCGCATGTGACGACCTATGTACGCCATCACCTTGAGAGAGTTGCGCTGGTTCTCTCCGCCAAGCGCCATTTTGCAGATGAACGGCGCACGGGTCTCACGTCCGCTATGCACGGCCAGGGTGAGGTGAACAAGCCGGGCTCATGTCGCGCAGGTCAATAAAACAGCACCCACCTCGGGCAAGACATTGGCGGTCACAGCAACTCACCGGGTTGAAGCTTTTACCTACTGGTGCAGGGCCATAGCCGCTGCCGGTGGGCGTAGCGACTTTCGGACAGGCCGGTTGTCAATACGATTTTCACCGAACACAGGTGGTAAACTGCTTTGGTCAAAAGTTCACGCGAGCGCCAATTCTCGCGCCGCCCGATCGTGAGCCATCGCCCTCGACGTTAAACAGCAGTGAAAAGTCGATATTCCAGTTGTCGTTGTTGGAGAGAGCGAGCCCGGCCGAGACCCTCCCGAACAGGCCTTCGCCATCAAGCGAGGCAAAGCCGACATCCGCGCCGATCGAAGGTGATAGCGTTAGTCCGCTTTCCAGCTCCAGCGTTCTCTCGACATCGAACCCGATGCTGAAGCGGGCCTGTTCCTCTATGAAGCCCTTGAGATCGATTGTTTCGCCGAGGGAATTGGAGACCGAATAGTCCTCAGTCTCCTCGGTGAAATAGACCGCGCGGAGCTTCGGCGTGAGCACGGTCATTTCGTCCAGTTGCCATTCGCCAGTGAGCTTCACATCCGCCATCCAGCGGCTAGTGTCGAAGCTGCCGTGGAAGATACCCGTGTCGATGTCGTTCGACGAGCCGCCAAAGAGCAAGTTGGCATCGAGGAAGAGGCCCTTACCGATTTCGAACGAGGCATAGGGGCCGGCAAGCCAACCATTGCCCTTCAGTTCGGCGTCCTCGTCGGTTGGGTCCGTCATGTAGTCGTAGTGGAACGACAGGCCGACGAGCATGCGGTCATTGACGAGATAGTCGGCGCCGACGGAAAGCAGCCCGAAGTTACCCCATTTGTCGCTTTTGTCGTCTTCGTCTTTATGGAACAGGAAGCTGCCGTTCATCCAGATGTCGAAGGGGCGATTGGTCATCACGAAGGTTTCGCCGGCCGCGGCCGCATCGGCGGCATCGCGTGCCGCCTGGATCTGGGCGAGGCTGGAGGAGAAGCCAAGACGTGCGCCTCTTTCGGATGGCGTGACGGCCGTCGTTACCGGATCGGTGCTCCCTGCAGCCTTGCGCCGATCCAGGAGGCCTGGGACCCTGACTGTCGATGACAACAGGTTCTGCCTCGTGCGGACGAAATCGCGAACAAGACTGTCGATTTCCTCTCCCGCAGCCACTCGGTCCAGGGCAATCCTGTAGGTAACGCGTCCGACATTCGAAGTCCCGAGCGCGCTCTGCAACGTGTAACCGATGACGGCAGAGCCAGAATAGGACGGATTGGGCGTAAACCTGAGGTAATAGCCGACCGGTGTAAAGCTGCCGGCAGCCGCGAGTTCACCTTCGATAATCTCCGCCTTGCCAGCGTTGGGCGGTGTAACGGAAGCAATCGCGGCGCTGACGAATGGACCACCAGTTGCACCACTGTTGAGGTAGACGTTCTTCGGCGTCGACCCGGCGGGAACATCGACGACGACGTCGGGTACGGTCACCGCTCGCCCCTTCAGTCTCAGCGTATAGGCCGCCGATCCACTTACGCCGCGGCTGTCGACGACGGCAATCGTAAAGCGGTAATCATCGGGCGTCGCATCGCCGGCGATTGGCCCTGTCAGCTCTCCGGTGGATATGTTTAGGACCATGCCCTTCGGCAAGTCGCCGCTCTTAATGCTGTAAATGAGCCCGCCGACGCCTCCGGTTACCGAAATGCGCGCGGAATAGGCTTCGCCGACCATGGCGTCTGGCAGCGCACCGGCAGGTGGGCTGAAGACGAAACTGGTGGAAAGGACGGAGAGCGTATAGTTCGCCTGCCCTGTGGCACCGCTCGCATCCGTTGCTGTTACGGTGAAGGGGAAGTCGCCGTCAGCAGTCGGCGTTCCGGAGATGCGGGCGCTGGCCCCATCCAGCATAAGACCTCCTGGCAAGGCGCCTGATGTCACGGCGTAAGTAAAACCACCACCAACACCGCCGCTTGCTGAAATCGAGGTGTCCGAGTAGGCGACGCCAAGTGTGCCGGATGGAAGCGCCGCGCCTGTGGCCGGCGTCAGCACGACCGGTAGAGCGGCGACCGTGATCGAATAGTTCGCAGTGGCGGAGCCACTGGTCGCAGCAGTCGCCGTCACCGTGAAGTTGGCAGTGCCGAGCGCTCCAACTGTCGGCGTGCCTGATATCGCGGCGTTCGACGCATTCAGGCTGAGGCCCGCTGGAAGCGAACCGCCCGTTACCGCATAACTGATCGTACCAACACCGCCGCTCGCTGAGATCGAAGTGTCCGAATAGGACGAGCCAACCGTGCCGCCGGAAAGTGCTGTGCCGGTGGCCGGAGAGAGCACAAGGGTCGGCGCCCCGATCGTGATGGAGTAGGCTGCAGAGGCAGAGCCGCTGATTGCGGCAGTTGCTGTCACGGTGAAGGTCGCCGTTCCGAGCGCGCCGTCCGTCGGCGTGCCCGATATCGCGCCGTTCGAGGCATTCAGGCTCAGGCCCGCCGGCAGTGATCCGGCCGTTACCGCATAGCTGATCGTACCAACACCGCCGACCGTTGTGATTGACGCATCCGAATAGGACGAGCCGACGGTGCCGGCCGTAAGCGCCGTGCCGGTGGCCGGCGTCAGCACCAGAGCCGGCGCTCCAATGGCGATCGAATAGGTGGCCGAGGCCGTACCGCTAGTCGCTGCCGTTACCGTAACAGTGAAACTTGCCGCTCCGAAGCCAGCCGGCGTCGGCGTGCCTGATATCACGCCGGTCGCCGCATCAAGTGCCAGACCCGCCGGCAGCACGCCGGATGTCACCGCATAGCTGTACGTACCGACACCGCCACTCGCGGAGATTGATGTGTCCGAATAGGTGGATCCCACCGTCCCGCTGGAAAGCGCTGTGCCTGTTGCCGGCGTGAGGACGACGGGCGGAGCACCCACCGTGATCGTGTAGCTGGCCGATGCGGAGCCAGCGGTTGCAGCCGTCGCCGTGACCGTGAGGTTTGTCGTACCGAACCCGGCCGCTGTCGGCGTGCCGGTGATGGCACCGGTTGTCGCATCGATGCTCAGACCCGCCGGCAATGCACCGGACGTGATGGCATAGCTGATCGTACCCACGCCGCCGCTCGCCGAGATCGAGGTATCCGAATAGGACGCGCCGACGACGCCAGTCGCCAGTGCGCCGCCCGGCGGCGTCAGCACCACCGGCGGGGCCGCGATGGTGATCGAGTAGTTGGCCGCAGCCGAGCCGCTGGTCGCCGCGGTTGCCGTCACCGAGAAGTTCGCCGTTCCAAGCGCTGCAACCGTCGGCGTGCCGGTAATTGCCCCGGTGGATACATCGAGGCTCAGGCCAGTCGGCAGAGCGCCTGATGTCACCGCGTAACTGAACGTTCCGACACCGCCACTGGCAGAAATCGTGGCGCCAGAATAGGCGGCACCCACCGTCCCGCCCGAAAGCGCCGTACCGGTTGCAGGTGTCATCACGACGGCCGGCGCGCCCACGACAATCGTATAGCTTGCAGAACTGCTCCCGCTGGTCGTCGCTGTCGCTGTCAGGGTGAAATTCGCCGAGCCGAGCGCGGCATCAGTGGGCGTGCCGGTGATCGCGCCGGTCGATCCGTTGAGCGTGAGGCCGGTAGGCAGGGATCCGGCGGTCACCGCAAAGCTGATCGCCCCTGCGCCGCCGCTCGCCGAGACGGAAGTGTCGGAGTAGGACGAACCGACCGTGCCTGCCGAAAGCGCCGTGCCGCTTGCCGGCGTCATTACGACCGGCAGTGCCCCGACTACGATAGTGTAGTTGGCCGAAGCAGAACCTGCCGTGGCCGCCGTGGCCGTCACGCCAAAGTTCGCCGTGCCAAAGCCGGCGGCCGTCGGCGTTCCTGATATCTCGCCGGTTGCCGGATCAATGGCAAGGCCCGCCGGGAGAGCGCCCGAAGTCACGGCATAGCTGATCGCACCCACACCGCCGCTCGCCGAGATCGACGTCTCCGAATAGGACGATCCGACCATGCCGCCCGCAAGGGTCGTACCGCCTGCTGGCGTCAGCACAACCGGTGGCGCCACCACCGTGATCGTATAGCTTGCTGATGCGGTGCCGCTTGTCGCCGCGATAGCCGTCACGGTGAAAGTCGTCGTGCCGAGTGCGGCTGCAGTCGGCGTACCCGTTATCGCACCGCTTGCCGGGTCAATCGTAAGGCCGTCAGGAAGCGCACCGGATGTCACCGAAAAGCTGAGGCTCCCCAGGCCGCCGGTTGCGGAGATCGACGCACCCGGATAGGACGCACCAACGGTACCGGCCGAAAGCGCCGCACCGCTGGCCGGTGTCATGACCAAGGGCGGAGCTCCGACCTCAATCGAGTAGGTCGCCGAAGCCGAACCAGAGGTGGCCGCTGTGGCTGTCACCGTGAAGTTCGCCGTGCCGAATGCACCCGCCGTCGGCGTGCCGCTGATCGTGCCGGTCGTCGCATTCAGAGAGAGGCCATCGGGTACCGCTCCGCTGCTAACCACATACGTGAACGCACCCACACCGCCGCTCGCCGAAATCGTCTGTGAGTAGGCAGAACCGACCGTCCCGGCCGTCAGAGCCGTACCTGTGGCCGGTGTCAACACCACTGGTTGTGCTCCGACTATGATCGTATAGTTGGCGGTAGCCGAGCCGCTGGTCGCGGCCGTGGCCGTCACCTCGAAATTGGCCGTACCGAACCCGCCCGCCGTCGGCGTGCCGCTGATTGCACCGGTCGATGCATTCAGGGTGAGGCCCGCAGGCAAAGCGCCAGCGGTCACCGAATAGGAGATTGGGCCCGCGCCTCCGGTCGCCGAAATAGATGCGTCTGAATAGGCAACCCCAACCGTTCCTGCCGTAAGCGTTGTTCCGTCTGCCGGAATCAGCACCACCGGCGTCGCGACCACCGTGATGGAATAGCTGGCCGAAGCTGAGCCCGCAGTTGCGCCTGTTGCCGTCACCGTGAAATTGGACGTGCCGAACCCGCCGGCCGTCGGCGTACCACTGATCGAACCGGTTGACGGGTTCAGGGCGAGGCCTGCAGGAAGAGCACCCGATGTGACCGCGTAGCTGATCGTTCCGAGTCCACCGCTCGCCGAGATTGACGCACCAGGATAGATCGCGCCAACCGTGCCGCCCACCAAGGCGCCGCTCGCCGGCGTCAGCACCACCGGTGGTGCTGCGATCGCGAGCGAGTAGCTCGCCGAAGCCGAGCCCGTTGTCGCGGCCGTCGCCATCACCGTGAAGTTCGCCGTGCCGAACCCACCCACCGCCGGCGTCCCGCTGATCGCACCGGTCGATGTATTCATGGAAAGACCCGCCGGCAGCGAGCCGGACGTTATCGCATAAGTGATCGTCCCGACACCGCCGCTCGCCGAGATCGAGGTGTTGGAGTAGGCCACCCCCACGGTACCGCCGGTCAAAGCGCCGCTCGCCGGCGACAGCACCACCGGTGGAGCTGACACCGTTATCGAGTAGCTGGCCGAAGCCGAACCGGAAGTCGCAGCCGTCGCCGTCACAGTGAAATTCGCGGTTCCAATCGCGCCCACTGTGGGCGTGCCAGTAATCGCGCCAGTCGATCCATTGATGCTGAGGCCTGCCGGCAGTGCGCCGGCGGTGACCGCGTAGGTGATTGTACCAGACCCCCCGCTCGCCGAGATCGATGCGTTGGAATAGGAGGTTCCCACCACGCCGGCCGAAAGCGCCGTGCCGCTTGCCGGCGTCAGCGACACCGGCGGGAAGGCATTGACGGTGACGGTAACGTTCTGCGTGATGAAGTGCACCCCGCCGGTCGAGATGGTGGTGCTGTCCTGGACCTTCAGGTTGAAGGTCGAACTGCCAACCGCCGAAGGCGTGCCGGACAGGAGCCCGCTGGCCGAGAGCGTAAGCCCGGGGGGCAGGCTGCCGCTGTCGCGGGTATAGGTATAGCCTGGAGTACCACCGCTTGCGGAGAACTGGACGCTATAGGCCGCACCCACGCCGCCGTCCGGCGGAGTGTCCGGTGTCACGTCGATGACAGGCGCGGCGATGAGAACGCTGTAGGCCTTATCGAGCGTATTGGCCGTCGGCGTCGTCGAATCGACTACACGGACGGTAAAATTGTAGGGACCCGAGCCGGTCGGCGTACCGGAGATGACGCCGGAGGATGAAAGGGAGAGGCCGGGCGGCAGATTGCTGCCTGCGACGAGCGAATAGGTATAGGGGCCGGTTCCGCCGCTCGTGCTGAGCGCCTGATTATAGGACGTGCCGATGACGGGTGTGGCAAGACCCGAGGGCGTGACCGTCAGCGGGGAGGTCGACGGATTGATCGTGATGTTGAATGTAATCGGCGTTGCGAAATCATCCTTGACGATGAACGTGTCGGATGTCGCACCGTCGCCGTTGTTAGTGTAGATGAGCGCCGAAACGTTTGACGGTATTCCGAAGGTCAGGCTGCCGTGAGACGGGGATACGTTGGCCGGCGAAATAAAGCCGAAATCCGCGCAGGTAAAGGTTGCCGTACCGCCCGAGCTTATAGTTGCAGTCTGCGGTGAACTACAGGCAGCCCGAGCCGCCGATATCGGCCACAGAGCCGTCAGGCAAGCGAACATCACCAAAGCAAGGAGATAAGCCACGTTCGTGCGATATCCGCACACCAGGTTTGCCCAACCAACTGATTTCTGCGCCATTATCCCGCCCTTGTGCGCACGGCACGTCAAATGGACGGAAGTCCATCGCCACGATTAATCCGTTCACCGCCTCACCCACTGATTGACATGTATTTTTGAGTCACACAACCCAGCATCGTGCGACTTTTGCGAGAAACTCGTTCAAAAAGTTTGTAAGGCCACCCCTTCCCAACGTGCTCGTTATGAGAGAGAGTGCGCCGCAGAATAAATCCAGAGTCGTCAAGTTTTATCGGGATGGGGGAACATGAGCGAACCTTTTGTGGGGCAGATCATGATGAGTGGATTCGGGTTTGCGCCACGCGGTTTTGCGCTGTGCAACGGCCAGATTTTGGGGATCAATCAGAACCAGGCCCTGTTCTCATTGTTGGGGACGTACTACGGCGGCAACGGCTCGACCACCTTTGCACTGCCTAATCTGCAGGGGCGAACGCCTGCAGCGGCCGGTCCATCCGTCGACCCCAGCTGGAACCCGACACCCTATGAAATTGGAGAGGTCGGTGGCATTGAAGTTGTGACGCTCACGCAGCAGCAGATTCCTGCCCACCAACATCAGGGCAACGGGACGACTGCGCAGGCCAATCAGCGCAACCCGACGAACACACTTTACGGCACCACCTCCTTGCCGATCTATGCGCCAGCAGGCGAAGCGCAGGTTGTGCTGGCGCCCCAGAGCGTCGCGGCGGCGGGCGGCGGACAGCCGCACTCAAACATGCAGCCATTCAACGTCATCAATTTCTGCATTGCGCTACAGGGCATCTACCCGTCCCGCAATTGAACCCAGCCGCCGGAGGATAACTAATGGGCACTCCCTATATCGGGGAAATTCGGATGTTTGGCTTTTCCCGCGTGCCAACCGGCTGGCAGGCCTGCGATGGATCGCTGCTGTCTATCGCGGATTATGACACGCTGTACACGCTGCTTGGCACCACCTATGGCGGCGATGGCCAGAACACGTTCGGCGTGCCCGACCTTCGCGGTCGCGTGCCCCTGCATCAGGGCACCGGGCAAGGCCTAAGCACGCGCCTACCCGGCCAACTTGGCGGCTCCGAAACCGTGACGCTTCTCGGGACCCAGCTGCCGCCGCACAACCATCCGATGTTTGCAACGACGACGGCAGCCACCGCGACCGCTATCGGAACGAACGCCGAACTCGGTGCACTCTCGGGCAACACGATGTATGCCACTGATGTCACTGGCCTCAATGGGTTCAATACGTCCCCGAATTCGACCGGCCCTGCCGGCCAGACCCAGCCCCACGACAACATGATGCCCACGTTGACGGTGCAATTCTGCATCTCGCTTTACGGCGTCTTTCCGTCGCAAAGCTGATACAGCCCCCATTGCACGATAAGGGAGAAGAAATGTCAGAGCCTTTCATTGGTGAAATCCAGCTATTCGGCTTCAATTTCGCGCCCCGCAATTGGGCGCTTTGTAATGGTGCGACGCTTGCAATTCAGCAGAACACGGCTTTGTTCTCATTACTGGGCGTATCTTACGGCGGCAATGGCAGTACCACTTTCCAGTTGCCAAACTTCACCGGTCGCGCCGGCTTCAGTCAGGGCATGGCACCGGGACTTTCGCAACGCACGATCGGCGAGGTTGTGGGCGAAAACAGTGTGACGCTGAGCAATCCTGAGATGCCGGCGCATTCGCACGGGTTCACGATCTACAACCAGACCGATACGGCAAAACGGGCAAGCGTACCTTCTGCCGGCAACGCGTTGACACTTCCCATCGAGACCTCGGTCACCGCAAAGGACGCTCAACCAAACGCGCAATTCGCGTCAAACATGATCGGCTTGGCGGGCAACAACCTGCCGCATGAAAACAGACAACCTTATCTTGCCGTGAACTTCTGCATCGCCCTCTACGGCAACTACCCGTCGTTCGGGTGATGTCGCCACTCGACATAGCCGCGACAGGATTTCCGACACGCCGCAATCCACCCCGGTTGACGGTGGCAGATATGGGCTTACGCCATGCCACGTCTGATGACATGCCGTTTCTCCAGCGGCTTTACCGATCTTTTCGGATGGACGAGCTTGCGGGCGTACGATGGCCGATGGAGCAGAAGCACGCCTTTCTGGAGCAGCAGTTTATTTTTCAACACCGCCACTATATGGCGGCTTTCCCTGACGCCGAATTCCTCATTATCGAACTCAAGGGAATGCCGATCGGTCGCCTCTACCTGAATTTTAGCCGAGAACAGTGGCTTATCGTCGATATCGGCCTGGCGCCGGAGTGGCGCAGCCAGGGCAGAGGAAGCTCTCTCCTGTCTGCCATTCAGCGTGAGATGACCAGATCAGGCGTCCAGTCACTGATGCTGCATGTCGAGCACCACAATATAGCAGCACAGGCGCTTTATCGCCGACTTGGCTTTCGTGATGTGGAGGGTGGTAGCTCGCATATCCGGATGGAATGGCCTTGCAGTATTGTCTCCAACGCGACGCCGCGCTGACCCGCAATCAGTTGAAGACAGCTTGGTAGACGATACCCTGCTTATCGCGGGCAACCGGCACGAGGAAAATTTCCAACGCGCCGAGTGACGCATTCTTCATGCGATAGATTTGCTGAGGCAGGACTATTGCCGATTGACTGCGGAACAACAGGGAAAACGGAGCTCGCCTCATGCCGGGCATGATCTGCGGTCCTCCGGGAGTAGCTTCCGCCAAGGTCAGTGGCACGGTACTCTCGCCAAGCGAAAGATCGAAGGCTTGGCCGACGCAACTTGCAAAGTTTTGAAGCGTCAGAAATTCCATTCGTTGTGCTCCCCAATGATTCCCGCCTAGGTCGATGACGGTACTCTTACAGCATTGTGATTGAGCACAAAAGATGTGACGCACCACGCGCTCGTTCGCGTTTATGCCAGACACCCACATGCCTTCAATTGGGTTAGGTCGCGCCGCTCATCCTGCCTATATTTGAGAAGAGTGGTCTTGATCATTAGGCGCTGAAGAGCGCAGCGCTTATCAGCAGGACCCTGTTTAACACGGCCATCTGTACCATGTGCAATATCCGACGCCCGGACATCTTTGCTTCACAGAGTGCGCTCGCGTTACCAATAGCGACATGTCCACCGGCGCTCTGCATTGCTCCCTGTCAAAGCTCCGGCAACATCACTTTTTGATCGCCGTCAATGCGCGCCCCGCCCGGAAGCGCTCTAATCGCGATGTCTGGTGGCCAGCGGGCCGAACACCAGAGGAACGGCGACCAAACCGAACCTCCCTCCCCTCACGTGCGTCACTGGCCGAGATCCATTTCCATCTGAAGGAGAAAGCAATCATGGCCGAGACTTCAACCAAACTCCCGATCAAGCAAGAAAAGGAAACCCCGGCTCGCACGGAATCGTGGATGCCCTTTGACAGCCTTCGGGCCGAAATCGACCGCCTGTTCGATGACTTTACCCCGAGCTTCTGGCGCCGTTCGTTTGAGCCTACCCCTGCTCGTCGGGCACCTCTTTTGCCGAGTTGGGCGATCGCACCGGCTGTTGACCTGGTGGAGAAGGAGGCAAGCTACGAGATCACCGCCGAGCTGCCAGGTATCGAAGAGAAGGATATCGAGGTGAAGGTTTCAAACGGCAACCTGTCGATCCGAGGAGAAAAGCAGGAGGACCGCGAACAAAAGGACAAGGAATACGTGTTGTCGGAACGGCGCTACGGTTCGTTCCAACGAACCTTCAAACTACCCGAGGGCATCAAAGCTGACGACATTGCAGCGACCTTCTCCAAGGGGGTGCTGACGGTCTCGCTGCCGAAGAGCCAGGAGGCTCTCCAGAACGATCGCAAGATTCAGATAAAAGCCGCTTGAGGATCTGGCGTCCGGCTCCACAAAGGACACGCTCCCTCTGTGGAGCTGCGCGCAGAAAAGGAGGAAGATATGCCCTTCAAGACAATTCTGACTGTGCTCGGCGAGCACGGTGCAGGCGAGGATCTTCAGATCGCGATGAAACTCGCAGGCGAGGTAAGTGCGCATCTAACCGCGCTTCTGGTCGTGATGGCGCCTGTGCCGAGCGGGCGCTATCAGACGCTATCGCCGAGCTGGCTGGAAGTGCGCGAACGCAACCTGCAGAAGCTTGCCGAAAGCCTCACGACTATCCGAGAGCGGATCGCACCGAGCGGATTGTCGTTTGACGTCGACAGTGTTTACGCGGAAGTCACCGGACCAGCCTATGACATCGGTGAGAGGGCGCTTTACGCCGACCTTCTTTTGGCCGGGCCCGCCGCCTTTATGAGCGAGGACCTAAAGCCACAGATCATCAGCGGCGGGCTCTTTCAAGCGGGACGCCCCGTCCTGTTCGTTCCACCAGATGTGAAGGTGACGCTGAAGCCAAAGACAATCCTGCTCGCGTGGGATTCGCGCCCGAGTGCGGCACATGCCGCAAGGGATTCGCTCGAAATGATGAAGATGGCCCAGTCCGTACACATCACCATGGTCGACCCGGTTGCCGCCTCGAGAGTGAGTGGTGACGAACCTGGTGCAGACATCGCGACCTATCTTGCGCGTCACGGGATCAACGTCTCGGTCGATACTCTGCCGAGCTCGGGCCGGTTTGTGGTGGAAACCCTGCACAGACACGCAATTGACATCAACGCCGACATGATTGTTATGGGGGCCTATGGACATTCCAAACTGCTGCAGCTGATCCTCGGCGGTGTCACGAAATCGATGTTTAGTGAGGCCAAATTTCCCATTTTAATGGCGCATTGAAGGCCAGATGGGAGGCGCCTGACACCGATCGAACCGCTGCGGCGAGCGCGGTCGCATCCTGCATCTACCGTAGATTGACGTCGATATGGGACCGCGCGTCGACTGTAGGGATGTCGCGCCGCATGACACCTCGCACTGACGCGTTCGTTGCTCTTTTCACTCATCGCCTGAACGATGCCCTCGCGCGTCATTAGCCCCTCGAACCGCCCGGCCTTGTCAACAACAGGAAACTCAATTTGGCTGGTCGCGAGCAAAAGCTCTACTGCCCCGGCATGAGCCTGCGGGCCGAGCGTTGCGAAACTGGTATTGATCACCTCAGCAAACGCACGTGCCGTCGGAGATCGCCCGACGCTTTTTGCTTTGCTTTGCGTTTCCGCGGGGAAATATGGGAAGATGGAAATCAGGATCAGCAGCGGATTGAAGAAGACGCCAAAGACACCCGTTTCTAAGGTGATCGCTTGCGCGATTAGAGCCGCAAGTTTGCGGAATTATGTAGCAAATGCCACCAGCCGGTGATCGTGCGGTGGCCGTTTTGCGCGCCAACAGGAGACATTCCTGTGCTTAGAGCGGTGACCAACTTGGGGCCGGAAGCAGAATGGCTGCTTTTCTGCAGGCAGTCAGAGAAAGCGGGCCTTCAAATCGATGATGCGAGCTTGGAACGAAGGCTCGATGACGCTTACGCACTACCTTAACACGGTATACCGGTTTCCAAGTACACACTGCACAATCCAGGGTGTACCGCTGGCCGCAACTAATCCCACGGCTCGGAGGACGCCAAGTAAGCACGCGAAGCCTGGGCACGCCACCTGCGGCAGGCCGCTGCGCCCAGCGGCCTTGCGAAAACCGATGCCAGATGCCTTGATGACCTGTCGCGGCGTCATGGCCGCCGAGCACTTATCCATCGGCGGGGGAACGGCCATCATTGCTGAGCAATCAGTGATGTATTTCGCATGTAACAGCGGCTATAGTCCGGACGTGTGAGCTCTCGTGAAACGATCGTTCACGCATTCAGAAAGCCTGTGCGTTTGCATCCGGAGCTTCGGCCGTGCTTTCGTATTCCTTCGGTCCGTATGTATTTGTGCCAGAGCGGCAGTCGCTGCTGCGTGATCACACGGCCGTTCGTGTCGGTAGCCGCGCACTCGAAATCCTGGCGGCGCTGATCGAGCGTCCCGGCGAAGTGGTTGGCAAGGCTGAGCTTATTTCGCGTGCCTGGCCGGATACCTTTGTCGAGCAAAGCAATCTCAAGGTGAATGTTGCAGCTCTTCGTCGGGCGCTGGGCGACGCTCCGGACGGCACGCAGTACATAGCGACGGTGAGCGGCCGTGGCTATCGTTTCGTATTTCCCGTAAGTGTTTCCGAGCAGAGCTCCGCCGCCGTCGCCGCGAAGTTTCAGGGTGGCCGCGCGAATAACCTTCCGATTTCGACAACCCGTCTGGTGGGAAGAGACCATGCCATTGATGCGATCCGGGCCGCCCTTGAGGCATCGCGCCACTTGACGATCGTTGGCCCGGGTGGCGTTGGCAAGACGAGGCTGGCTCTCGCAATCGCTGGTCGACTCACCGCAGCCTATGAGCATGGAGTATGGTTCGTTGATCTGGCGACGGTGAACGATGCGACGCTCGTACCGACGTCGATCGCAACGGCCTTGGGATTGAGGGTCCACTCGGCGAACATCAAGGCGGCGATCGCCGCCTTCGCGGCCGACCGCGAATTCATGCTTGTCCTTGACAATTGTGAACATGTTATCGAAGCGGTTGCCGCCTGTGTGGAAGCGTTGCTGGCTGCTGCAGCAAGGGTGCGGATTCTCGCCACAAGCCGCGAACCGCTACGGGTTCACGGAGAACAGGTCTATCGCCTGCCGCCGCTGGAAACACCGCCCAAGGTGTCCAGACTGTCCGCGGCCGAGGCTTTGGCGTTCCCTGCAGTCGAGCTCTTCGTCGAGCGCGCAGCCGGAAGCCGCGGCGATTTCGTGCTTGAGGACGGAGATGCGCCGGTCGTGGCCGAGATCTGCCGCAGGCTCGACGGGCTGGCCCTAGCGATCGAACTTGCCGCGCCTCGACTAGATGCGTTCAGCACAAGCGAACTCCTGGGCTTTCTTGCCGATCAAACCCCTGTGTTGAGCGATAGGCGGTGCGGCGACACTCGCCATCACACCTTGGCTGCGACACTGGACTGGAGTTTTGGCCTGCTCGCCGAGCCCGAGCGAGTTCTGCTGCGACGCCTCTCGGTTTTTGCCGGCGCCTTCAGTGTCGAATCCGCTTGCGTCGTAGCGGTCGACAAGGGTCGTGCCCGATCCGAATGCATTCACGCCGTCGCCAACCTCGTTGCGAAATCCCTTGTCTCGATCGAGAGAGGAGAGTTTGGGACGCTGTACAGATTGCTCGACACAACCCGCAGATACGCGCAACAGAAACTGACTGAAAGCGGTGAAGGTGGGAGCCTGCGCCAACGCCACGCAGAACATCTCCTCGAACTCGCCAAACGCGCCGAGACCGAGTGGAAAATCCGGCCGACTGCCCACTGGCTCGCAGACTACGGGAGAAGGATGGATGATCTCCGCAGTGCTTTGGGCTGGGCGCTATCGGGGAGCGGCAACGCTGCCATTGCCGTCGCGCTCACTGTAGCCGCTCTCCCGTTCTGGGAGCATCTATCGCTCACAGAAGAATGCCGCGCGGGGGCGGAACTCGCGCTCAGCAGTCGCTTCACAAAATTTCGTAGCCCGGTCGACGAAATGAAGCTGCAGTTTGCCTATGGCACGGCGCTGCTTCATACACGCGGACCCCTTCCGCAGGTCAAGGCGGCCTGGATCACAGCTCTCGGCTGCGCCGAGTCGCTCCACGACACGGATTACCGGCTCAGATGTCTTTGGGGATTGTGCGACTATTTCACCTGGACGGGCGACCATCACTCGGCCCTTGCGATGGCGGAAAAGATCAGAGTGCTGGCAACCGATCGCGGCGACCTCGACGCACGCATCAATGTCGATAGGCAAACAGGAACCGCTCTGCGCTACCTCGGCGAGCTCGCCGAGGCGCAGCGTCACCTCGAGCGCATGATCGCCCGATACATTCCTCCCGTGGCTCGCTCGGACATCGCGCGGTTTCAGTTGGATCCGCGATCGGCGGCGCGTGGCACCCTTGCGAACGTCATCTGGTTGCAGGGGCATCCCGACAAGGCGGTTGCCATGGCGCAGCGCCAACTGGACGAGGCGCGGGCGGCGCAGCATGCCCTCGCGCTCTGCAATGCAGTGGTCCACACGACCTGCCCCATCGCGCTGCTGACGGGAGACCTCGCCACCGCGGAGCGCCTGCTTCTCGGCATCGAAGCTCATGTCGCCGAACATGCGATGACAGTTTGGAGTGCCATGAGCCGCTGCCTTCGCGCGGAGTGGCTCCTGCAAAGCGGCGATGCGTCTGGACTGACAACGCTAAGGCGCGCGCTCGATGAGCTTCTCGCGGTGCATTTCCGCATGCGGTGCCCCTTCTATATCGGCATTTATGCGGCTGCTCTGGGGAAGCATGGAGACGTTGATGCAGGCAGAATCGCCATCGAGGAGGCGATCGCACTATCGGCATCAACCGGCGAGATTTGGTGCATGCCGGAACTGCTGCGCATAAAGGCGGACTTGTTGAGCAAGGAAGGCACCAGCCGGAGGGCGGACGCCGCCGAAGCACTCTTTATGCAAGCGCTTGATCTTGCGCGACGGCAAGGGGCGCTGTCATGGGAACTGCGCGCCGCAACGGCTCTGGCCAAGCATTGGCATCGGATGGATCAAGGCGCAAAGGCGGTTGGAGTTCTGGCGCCAGTTTACCGACGTTTCAATGACGGGTTAGCCACCCGCGATGTTCTTAAGGCGCGCACGCTTCTCAATGTTTTGGGAGACGCCGGCAAGAGACGCGATGCCGTCTTCGATGCTACGAGCGGCAAGGTATCTAAACCTGGGCAGTAAGCGATCGCGTTCGACGATCCAGGATCAGCAACACTGGCGCGATCAGGGCAATGCCGGCAAAGATCGTGAAAGCCTCGAGGTAGCGGGCGCCTTCGGCGGCCGCGATGTGTAACGAAGCCGGTCCGAGACCCGCGCCAAACGTCAAAGCCATGTAATTGATGCCGAAGAGCTTGCCAAAGCTTCGCATTCCGAAGCGTTTCGCCAGAAGATAGCCGATCGCGTCGCCCTCCGCTCCGGTGGCGAGGCCGAAAAAGACGGCACTGACATAGACCGGGATCAGGCCCTCGGAATTCAACAGAATAAGATGGCCTACAACGGGCGACAGAAAGGCCAGGCTGGTCAATGGGACCGGGGGAAATCGATCAAGCAAGGCCCCGAATCCGAGACGCATGACAATGAAAGACAAACCCACAAAACTCATGACCAATGCCGCCGTTGCCGGATCGGCTCCGCGATCCGCCAGCACGACGGGAAGCGAGATCGACCCGGCCGCAGCAGCGAAGTAGTTGAGAAAAAATGCGCCCAGCATCAGCCAGAAGCTTGCTGTCTCCGCCGCCTGGCGAACAGTGCAGCCCTCGATATCCGCGCGATCGACCTTCTGAACGACGGGTGGATCACGAATAACGAAAAGTGCGACCGGAAGCGTAGTTGCCATCGCCGCCAGGCCGGCCGCGATGAAGGCAAAGCGCCAGCCCCACTCGCTTATCAGAAACGCAAGGATCGGAGGAACCGTCGCGATTCCAAGCCCGACGAAGGAAAGCATGACACCCAATGCTAGGCCGCGCCGGGCGGTGAACCATCCGACCACCACATAGGTATATGGCACACCGGTCTGTGCGGCGCCCAAGAGGCTTGCCACGACCACTGCCACGATAAAGGCGGTGAGGTTCTGCGACACGATCCCGATGCCAATCAGGCCGAGCGCCATCAACACGGATGAAAAGGTGAGCACCCGGCGCGGGCCGAAGCGATCCGTCAGGGCCCCCACCACCGGCGACATAAGGCCATTTACGATGGCTATCGGTGCGACGACCGCAGCAACAACGGTCCGGTCCCAGCGCGTGTCCTCCGTGATTGGCACAATGAAAACGCTGAAACCGTAGATCAGCACGATGCCGATGCTCAGATACATCCCCGCGCCGGAACCCAGCACGATCGCAATCCGTCTCGTCCGCCCCGCCGTCGTGTCCATATCCTCTGCGAGCCCTTGTTGGCGCCGTTCCCTGGAGGCCGCAGTCCCCTCACAACAAGACACCGCATCGTCGGCATCGTGTTAACCGGATCACTGCTCGGTTCACTAAATTTCCCCGATATTAACCAGCCTAGCAAGCGCGGCTGCATTAGAATTTGCACATTCACGAGCAACGGGAGGCAACGATGTCGCACGAGCAAGAGATCTCTATCCAACCGCAAGACCCGGATCGTCGCGCCGTGATCTGTGCTGCCGGAACCGTTGCCCTCGGTGGAATTGCCGCCGCTCTTGCAGGCCCCGGTACAGCGTCCGCCCAGGATACGCAGGTCACAACCCGCGATCCAGGTTCGCTGGGTGCCCGGCTCCAGGGCGTTCAGCATTTCGGCCTCACTGTGCAGAACATGGAACGCGCGTACGAATTCTACACTGCAGTGCTCGGTGGCACAGAAGTCTTTCGCCACGGCGACTTCCAAGGCGACGCCGTCCAGAACACGCTGCTTGCAGATCAGGAAATCCTTGCCAATGAACTCGGTGTCAATCCCCGGACGATCGGCGTTCCGGATCTGAGGGGCGGCGCCCAACGCCTCGACGTCCGGTTCATCCAGTTCGATAACGTCGTGATCGAACTGCTTCAATATCGCGATGCCGACCAGCCGATGGGCGGCCCCAAGGCTTTCGCCGAGCCGCTGGAGCACATGAGTCCGGCTTTTCCGCGCATGATGCACATCTGCTTCTACGTTCGCGACGATGTCGACTTCAACCAGTTCATCGCCGATCTCGAAGCAGAATCCACCAAGCGGGGCATGACACAGGTACGGGCAAACCGCATCATTCGCGTTTCGACGGAGGAGGAACGAAAGGCGACCCCCCTCAGCGCCAACACCAACAAGGTTACGGTTGCGCCCTCGGACGGCTGGGAGTTGATCTACTGCAAGGGCCCGGAGGGCGAACAGCTCGAATTCGTCAAGGCGCTCGGCCCGGTGAAAAAGCGGTTCGCGGATGCTCTGGCTGCGCATTTGCAACTTGCCAGCGCCAATTGAAGGCAACCTGCAAGCACCGCCATATTTGCCAGCCGGCAGCCGGCTGGGCTGCCCGCCATCTCACCACGCCCGACGGGAGAAGGAGAGACCACATGATGACGACGCTCAGGCTACAGACGTCAGCCATCCTGCTTGCAGGTTCGATATTCAATGCCGGCGGTGCTATGGCACAGGAAGGACCGGGCCAAGGCTACGCTAAGATCGACAACGGAGCCTATTCAGTCGTTGCCGAGGTTCGCGCCAAGCCGGGCAAAGAGGCTGAACTGCGTGCCATTACGCTGCCACTCGTCGAGCTCGTCCGCGGCGATCCAGCCAATCTCGTCTATTTTCTCCAGGAGAACCGCGGGACCCCCGGACACTTCATCTTCTACGAGATATTCGCCAACGAAGCCGACTTCGAGGCTCATAACGCCATGCCCTATGTGCAGGAATGGTTTGCCAAGCTTCCGGATCTCGCCGATGGCGGAGTGAAAGTGATGCGAATGGAAATCCTTGCGCCGACCGGCAAGTAGGTCATGCCACCATGGTTGCTTGGGGCTTGCGAAGGCCGCGTTGCGGTTTCCAACATCGAATCTGACCACGTTTCCAAGGCTGTACCATCAAATCGGAAAGGAGTTGCGACATGAGACTTCAGGGCAAAGTTGCATTGGTTACAGGTGCCGCAGGCGGCATCGGTTTCGCCGTCGCGGAACTGTTCGATCGCGAGGGTGCCATCGTCGTCGCCACAGACGTCAAGCCGCCCGAAAAGCCGTATCCTGGGGCGATCGAAGCGATGACGCATGATGTTACCAGCGAAGAGCAATGGGCAACGATCGTTGCCGCGATCGTCAAGAAGCATGGGCGTCTTGACGTGCTGATAAACAATGCGGGGATTATCGCCTACGAGCCTTTGGACAAGCTGGAGATGAAGGAGTGGCTGAAGATGATCGCCGTCGACCAGACCGGAGTCTTCCTCGGCATGCGGGAGACAGTTCGCGTCATGCGCAAGCACCAGACCGGCTCGATCGTCAACATCTCGTCGATATGGGGCAGTGCGGCCGTTTCCGGTGCGCATTCCTACCACGCCGCAAAAGGCGCTGTCCGCAACATGTCCAAGAACGCGGCCATGACGTACGTATCCGACGGAATCCGGGTCAACTCGGTGCATCCGGGCTTTATCCATACGCCGCTGACGGACGCGCAGGCACCCGACCTGAACGACGTTGTCATCGCGGCGACGCCCATGAAACGCGGCGGCAAGCCGATCGAGATCGCCTATGGCTGCCTTTTCCTTGCCTCCGACGAGGCCAGCTACATCACCGGCACCGAATTGAACATCGACGGTGGCTATCTCGCCCAGTAGCGCTGGCGACGGGTGCAAGGCATAAACGGATCGGGCTTGTGTATCGTCGCGCAGCGTTCGGCGCGACCGACAACATCGGGATCCCTGGACGCCTACCGATCTCGGGTTTGCCTTTTATCTTTTGCCATGGACCTCGGTACTGAATCCGCGGTCAGGATCAAAAACCAGCAAAGGATCGAATCGATGACTCTCAAAGATATATTACCAAGTGAGCTCGGATTCGGCGCGGCTCCGCTGGGCAACATGTTCCGCAACATTCCGGAACCGGAAGCGCTCGCGACCGTAGAAGCAGCCTGGAATGACGGTATCCGATATTTCGACAATGCACCCTTTTATGGGGCTGGCCTGGCGGAACTGCGCATGGGTGAAGTGCTTGCCGGAAAACCCCGCGATGAGTTCGCCATCAGCACCAAGGTCGGCCGAATAATCCTTGACGAGATCGGGGATGTCACCGCGCGTGATCTTGGCGAGAAGGGAGACGTCTTCAAGTACGGCCGTCCCAATAGGATCGTCAACGACTATTCGGCAGACGCGACGCTGCGTTCGATCGAGGACAGCCTCAAGCGGCTGAAGACCGATCGTATCGAGATCGCCTTCGTCCACGACGTAGCCCAGGATTTCTACGGTGACGAATGGCTCGACGTCTTTGAAACCGCCAGAAAGGGGGCTTTCAAGGCGCTCGATCGGTTGCGCGACGAAGGCGTGATCAAGGCCTGGGGTCTCGGCGTCAATCGCGTCGAGCCGATCGAATTGCTGTTGGCGCTTGAGGAGCCGCGACCCAACGGATTCCTGCTTGCAGGTCGCTACACCCTACTTGATCACGACCGCGCGCTGCAGCGGGTAATCCCCACCGTTGCAGAACGCGGTTTGGGCATAGTCGTCGGCGGCCCATACAGCTCCGGCGCGTTGGTCGGCGGTCCGAACTTCGAGTATGCGCCGGCAACGCCGGCAATCCTCGACAAAGTTGCGCGGATCAAGACAATCGCAGAACGCCATGGGGTCAGCATGAAGGCGGCTGGCCTGCAGTTTTCGCTCGCCAACCCAGCAGTGACTGCCGTTATCCCCGGAGCGAGCCAGCCGAGCCGACTTGCTGAGGACCGTGCCGCGCTCGAGGAACGCGTGCCTGCCGACTTCTGGCGTGGACTGCGCGAGGCTGGATTAGTCAATCCTGGGGCTCCGTTGCCGATCGACGACTGAACAAAGCCGTTCCATCGAATGCCTCGCTCGTGCGGGCGGGGCCCTGGTGCGTCGGATTGCCGCCAGAAACGCGTCATACGCGGCACCGCAAAGCCGAGTTTCGGGGGATTGCTCGATCATCGCTCAACAAGCGACACCAGTTTTCCCGAGACTTAACTTCAATTAACAGTGTTGTTCGCCCCCATGACATTAAGCTCTGACAGGAAGTGCGCTGGTGATGTCATGTCTGGATGGCGCCCGCTTGGCAATGTGATCTTGGATGATGATTGAGCTTTGCGGGTCGGGTGCAGTCATGTCTCCGGCCTGTCTGTGCGGTACGATACGACCGCCGGCCCTGATGTTGTCTGCTTGAGCCGATCCCTATCAAGTTATCGCGCTGTTGTGCGCAAGACATCACCTAGGGTTCTTCGGTGCGTGCGGTCCATTCCGCTGTCGCTGTCACATCATATCATCGTCATTCCGCCAACTGTCTTGTAGCTGGGCGGGATCAGCCGGGCGTCATGGCCAGCTTGCAATAGCATTCGCGCCCAGTGATGGGCAGTCGCGCAGGCTTCCATGCCGATCAGGCAAGGGGCAAGCTGCTTGAAGAAGGGTTGCATCTGGCTGCGCCGCAACGACATGCCCATCCGCGTCGACCCCGCGAACCTGGAAAACATTCTTTGCGACATCGAGGCCAATCGTCGTAATCTCTCCCATGGTGGGTGGCTCCTCTCAAGGTTTGCAACAACCTATTCTGGCGCACTCGATGCCGTCGGAGGGCGCCATCCACCACATCAGGTTAAATCCGCCAGAGAGCACGTTTACGAGATGCCTGAATCAGGCTGCTGCGCCGGTAACGGCCTTCCAATGCGCAATCGCCCTGAGGCGATGCAGATGGAGGGCTATGGCTGAGTGTTTCGAGTGAGGCGGAACGAAGAGATTTCGTACCGCCGAAAAGACGGACAGGAATCATTGCATCCCGCCCGGCGACCGAAATCCCTGCATGGCCCGCTCTCGTTTTCGCAAAGGCAGATGCGAGTTGTCGGCGCGATTGTTCGGCCCTTTTGCGATCGATGCGCAACTGTCGGCATGACCTGGCGTCGTATCGCACCATAGGAGCGAAGCTCGTCAGTGACGATGCACTTTGGAGGGCATCCCTGCTTTTTCATCAACCGGACCTAGAGACGCTTGGCAGCCTTGGTGTTGCGTCGGCTCTGGACGATCTCGTCGAGCACGTATCCGTCCTGATCGACCGCGCGCCACAGCCAGTGCTTTCTCCCGCCAATCGTCACGACCACTTCGTCGAGATGCCATGGGGTTCTACACGCGAATATTCGCTCACCGCCCTTCATAGGCATTCGCTTGGGCTAAAGGGAAGGCCGGTTTCGGAAGATCCGTCCTCGATGAGGAGTGACCGAAATGGAAGCGCTTTGCTGCCGTTCGAGGTCGATCCGAGGAACGTGCGGTATGTGCTAGAATGCAACCGAAGGGCGGAACGCGACAGACGCACTGCGATGGGCGGTGTGATCGAACCGGAATTCGCGCGACCGAGAGCCGACGTTGTGGTCTTGGAAGGGGAGACGAGGACGATGCCGACACCAGAGCGACCCAGTCTAATAGTTCGACAGAAATCCCCACAGAACATCGAGTTTCCGTTTGCGTCGCTCTCCGATTGGCTGATCCCAACCGAGCTGTTCTTCGTGCGAAACCATTTCCCGTCGCCGGACCTCGATGCGCGAGACTGGAGATTGCGCGTTGGCGGGGCGGTGGAGCGGCCAATCGAACTTGACCTCGACAGCATCAAGGCGATGCGGAGCACGACTTGCACCGCCGTCGTCGAGTGCGCAGGGAACGGGCGCGTCTACTATGTGCCGCCGAAGGAGGGGTTGCAGTGGCAGAACGGAGCCGTCGGCAATGCCGCGTGGACAGGTGTTCTTCTGCGGGAGATTTTGGAAATGGCGGGTGTTAAGCGATCCGCATGCGAGGTTCTGCTCGTAGGCGCAGATAGCGGCGTCGTCGACACGAACAAGAAAACGGCTTCTCCCGGCCCCATCGCTTTCGCGCGCAGCTTACCGCTTGAGAAGGCGATCGCTCACAGTTCGATCCTTGCCTATTCGATGAACGAGGAGCCGTTGACGCGCGATCACGGCTACCCGCTGCGCGCGGTCGTGGGTGGCTGGTTCGGCATGGCTTGGGTCAAGTGGATAACGCATATCACAGTTCTGGAGCAACCGTTCCTTGGCTACTGGCAGGCGCGAGACTACTTCCGTTGGGAGCGCAACCTCGGGGAACCCAGGCTGGTCCCTCTCGCGGAGATGGAGGTCAAAGCACAGATCGCGCGACCCGTGCAGGGGGCGCGTCTCATCGCCGGCCAACCGTATCGGATTTTCGGAGCCGCCTGGAGCGGCGAGGCTGTTATCCGGCAGGTGCAGGTCTGTACCGGAGATGGCAGGGGTTGGCGCGAGGGAAGGCTCCTCGAAACCGAACATCCCTTTGCATGGCGCTTGTGGGAGTACATGTGGACCCCTGAAGAAGTGGGGCCATATAAACTGCGATGTCGCGCGATCGATGGGGCGGGGTGCGTGCAGCCCGACCTCCCGCGTTCCGACTGCGAGAGCTACGCGGCCAATTGGATCGTTCCCGTGGAGGTTACTGTCGTTCCCGAGCCACAGACGTACGAGGAGGAATTCGTGATCTAATCACCGACATGTCCGCTTTGCGGCGACAGCGACCGGTGGCTCGATGACCATTATCGGGGCGCGAAGCTGCCCCTAGAAAATCGCGCCTCCGTGTCGACTTCGGGCCGGAAGAGGCCGTTGGTGGCATTTGCTATCTAATACCGCAGTTTGGTGGCACGCGTCCATGACATGCGCCAGGCAAGAATGGCTGCGATCGCGCATGCCCCAGATCCACATGAGCAACAGGGCGAATGTCACGTGCACGCGTATCTCGGTCCCTCGCGGCAGTTCCAAGTTTGATCGACCATTGTATCGCGTTCCCGTTCCTGTGGTTCCTGACTTGGAGCAAACTCCCTAGCGATCGCTACTCGGCCTCGATGCGATAGGCAGTGCCAGCGCGCAGGATATCGATTGAAATCCTTCCGTCGGACTGTTCCAAAAGATCTTGAATTTGTCCGGCGGAGAAAGCAGGCTCGCCGTTGATGGCGGTGAGATAGTCCCCCGTCCGAAGGCCAGCCATAAATGCAGCGCCATCGGAGGGAACCATCAAAAGCACCGGGCCAGAAGGCATACACGCGCGCGAAGGCGACGATACTGGCAAGCCAAATACCACCGTGCCAAGCACCGGATGCATCGGAGCAGTCTGGATAGAGTCGGGATTTGAGAGCGTCAGTGCCAATCTTTCTATCGCTTCTCCGCGGCGAACGTCCAGCGTGATGCGAGCATCGGGGGAAAGAAGGCTGACTAAATTATTGAAGGACGCCTCTGTCGAAAGCGGCCGACCATTGAGGGCTGTGATGATATCGCCAAGCCTTACACCTTGACGTTCCGCTGGCGAATTGCAGGCGAGTTGGTCAACGACGAGACCGCCGGCGTTGCCGTCGTCGGTGCGGGCAAATGTGACGGAAACCCCGAGCCATCCTCGTTTGATCTCACCATCCTTGATGAGAGCTTGGACGACCTGAGCTGCGATGTCGGATGGTATCGCAAAGGCGATGCCCTGGCTTGCCTCATTGGGTATCGGCACGCCCCGCATCACGCCCAAAAGCTCGCCAGCCGCGTTTACGAGCGCGCCGCCCGAACTGCCGGGATTAACGGCTGCGTCTGTTTGGATATAGTCTTCGTAGTCGTCAACACCGAGGCCGGAACGCCCCAGCCCACTCACGATTCCAAACGTGGCGGTCTGCTCCAGACCGAGTGGACTACCCACCGCAGCCACGAAGTCCCCCACTTTCAAGTCGGATGATCGGCCCCACTCAAGGGCGACCAGCGGCGAGGCGCCAATCTTGATCACGCCTAGATCCGTCGTCGCGTCGCTTCCAACGATTTCCGCCGCGAAGACCCGGCCGTCCTTCAGTGTAACGGCAACGTCATCGGCGTCGGCTATCACGTGTCGACTGGTGACGATGTAGCCGTTATCTCCGTCAATGATCACACCGGATCCGGTTGTGGTCGCGTTGCTCTCGACGATGAGCGCGCCCTCCGGCAGGCCCAAAATTCTACGGACATTCTTGTCATCGAGCATTTCGTTCGTCAGCACGCGATTGGCGGTAGTGCTGATACCGACGATGGCAGGGCTTACACGGTCGAGCGTCCCGGAAAAACTCAGGTCGAACCCGCTTGCTGAGGCGAAGGATACGGTGAGCATCTGGATAGCGAAGGTCAGCAAAAGACATGGAACATTCGGCATCTTTTGGGCTCCTTGCAACAGCTTCAGCATCTCAGCTTCGCGTGCCGACGCATTGACGCGCATCAATTCGACCCTCACTACGCGTCCGAAGGTGGGCGATTACGTCGATCTGCTTGCAGCTGAACGACGACTAAATGTGCGGCCAGGGCCATCGATGATGAAGGCGGCAGGCAATGCTCTTCACAACTCGCCATTTCACACGATTGATGATTTCCGGTTCAAAAGCCCTCTTCGCTCCATGTGAGGCTTCTAGTCCGACTTGAAGACCGGCCAAACGCAGGCCAGCCGCATCAGGCGCACCTCATGGCCGTGCTTCGCGATCCAACTCGCCTATAAGTGAGCCGCGCCCCTCCCACCATTGCAATCGTACGCCCCCATCCCGTTGGCTCAACTGTTATGTCGGTCAAAGCTGCGCCTTTCGGCGGAGCGTCCCCGAAATGGTTGACAAGGCGAGGACAAAATATAGGGCCCACCGAGATCAACCCGGCAATTCTAACGTGCGGTGGAGGGTCGAAGATCAACCGATGGCCGAGCAACTCGACCCTCTCACGCAATCGGTTCTATCGCGCTACTATGCGATAGCGTTCCTCCAGCGACTTTCTGTTGGAAGGCCCATCGTCTTTTGTGGAGTGGTTGTTGATGGGGATATTTCATCTCACTGCATTTCGGCCCGAGACACGCCCGTCGGACCTGCCGAGCACCTCTGTCGACACGGTATTCTGGGAATCTGAGCATGAAGCAGAATATACGATCGGGTGGGTCCGGATTACGCTGGGTCTTGCCTTGTTTGCGAGTGGCTTCCTGGTTTCCTCCGAAACGGCCGAGCTCGTTCAAGAGTACAATCTGAACCAACTTCGCGTTACGGCGTTGATTACCGTCGCCGCCTTTCTGGCCCTCGGCATCCTATCGTTCCTGCTCGTTATCAGCCGTCAGTTCAGGCCCTGGATGGCCTTTGCCCTGGTTACAGGAGATGCAGCGATTCTTGGGGCCAGCCTCTATTTTGCCCTCAAAGGGATGGGGATGGGCGGAAATTGGGTGGTTGCTATCCCGACCATCTGGGCCGCGCCCCTCCTTCTCGCGGTCGGCGCGCTTCGATATCGGCCTCTTGTTCAGATATGGGCCACGCTGGCAACAATGGTGGCTGTGGTTGGCGTCGCGGTTGGGCTCGGCTTTAACCTTACGGGTGTTGTGAACCAGGACTCTTTCGGCAGTTTGGCGGACAACATCGGCCGCCTCCTTTCACTGCCGCCCTATCTCATGCGGGCCGTCATATTGGTACTGATGGGTCTAATAACGGCACTGGCCATGGCACGTTCTCGGCGTCTTCTGATCCGCGTAGCGAGTGAGACAGCCAGGCGCGCAAACCTTGCTCGCTTTCTGCCAGCCGAAATCGCGCCATTGGTGGGAGAAAATGATGTTGCCACTTGGCGGCAAGGCCGCCGACAGGAGGGCGCCATCCTATTCGTCGATATCCGTGGGTTCACGGCTTATGCCGAGAATTTAGACCCAGCGAGGCTGTCGATCTTCATTTCCTCCTTCCGGCGACGTGTCATGCGTGCCACTGAAGCATACGGAGGGGTGATCGACAAATTCATTGGCGACGGAGCTCTGGTTGTCTTCGGCATTCCAGAACCCCAGCGTGATGATTGCGCACGTGCGATAGCCTGCGCTCATCGCATCCTCGAGCTCATAGAGCAGTGGAACAGCAAACGTGGTTTCGATCCGCCCATCCGGGTCGGGATCGGCATCCACAGCGGCGAGATGTATTACGGGCTTGTCGGCGATGACGAACGGCTTGAATTCACCGTCCTTGGCGACACTGTCAATGTCGCCGCAAAGATTGAGCAGGCCACCAAGCGATTCAATATCGCGCTGCTCGTGTCTGAGACTGTCATCATGCAGGCAGGACAGCATCATCTATGGAGCGAGGTCGGCCGAGAACCACTAGGTGGGCGTGGCGAGCATGTTGCGCTCTATGCCTTCACGGGCACCGAGCCTGTGGCACAAGGCGCGGCTAATGTATCCAGCTTGGCCGGCCGCCGATGAGGATTTTCGGTCCGCTGCCTATCATTTTGGATCGTCGATCGTGGCAATTTCGGATGACGATACCCCCATCCGTGGGTCAGCCGCAAACACCGGGGACGCGCCGAGCACACATAGATTTAGCAGCACCGCAAAAAAATCTGGAGTAGGAGTTCACCGACCACTCCCCTCGGCAACTACCACAGAGTCGCATGGTGTCACTGGAGTCGTTTCAAATGGCAACACGTAAACTGCGCTTCTATTCAGCGATCGGTTTCGTCGGTACAGCCTCGTAAGGGTCTGCATGCGCGATCACCGTCGTCCGTGCCTTGGTTCCCGGCATGATCTCAAATCGCGGATCGAAGTCGACCATTGTTGAAGCGAGCTTGGCGAGAACACTGATATCACCATCGGCCTTGGCGGCACCGCTGGCCAGATGAGCCTCGAGCGTCTTCACACCCATCATAGTCTGCTCAAGGTCGGAGCGATTAATCGTGAGGGTGAGGTCAGGCTTCGGTGATTGAAAGCCAGCGATGTTGGTGAGTGTAGCATTCTCCATTTCGATTATAAACTTCTCGCCGTTGTCTGGAATGATCAGATTGACAGTAAACCGCATGCCCTCCGCCAAGCGGCTATCCATACGGATGCCGAGAAAGTTGAGAAAGAGTTCAGTCGACATTGCACGAATGACATCCGGGCTGCTCGAATTTGCCGTTTCGCCCTGCGGTATGCCAGTTCTAAGCTCGTATGCGGCTGCCAGGAAACTGTTGCGCAATCCCGGGTTTTCCTGCTGATAGCCGAGTTGTTCGAAGACATCAGCGAGCAGATCCTTAGCGTCGCCGTTGCTGGGCTCTGCTAGCACAAGCTTATTTAGAATTTCGCTCGCCAAATGGTATTTACCTTCGTCGTGTAGTGCTCGCCCCCTCTCCAAGATTTTCCCTGGGCCACCCATCATTTCGACATAGAGCGGCGCCGAATCCGCAGGCGAAAGGGGGATGAGTGTCGCCGGATTGCAGTCCCAGAAACCCAGATAGCGCTGGATCACGCCGCGGGCATTATGCTCAGGAGAGCCATGATAGCCGCGGCAATACCACTTTTCCTGCAGACCCTTTGGCAGCCTGTAGACATTATGGACTTCGTTGATCGTGACACCTTGGTTTGCAAGGTGAAGGACCTGATTGTTCATGTTCGCATAGAGGTCGCGCTGCGCACGGAGTACATCTTGGACCCTTTCATTGCCCCATCTCGGCCAATGATGCGACGCAAACATGACCTCGGCCTCCTGACCATAGAGTTGAAGCGCCTGGGCGATATACTTCGACCAATTGAGCGGATCGCGCACGGGTGCGCCGCGCAGCGTATAAATATTATGCAGGGAAGCGATAATATTCTCTGCCATCCACAGCGCTTTCATGTCCGGGATGTATGTGTTCATCTCGCGTGGCGCCTCGGTATTGGGCGTATTCTGAAAGATCATGCGGATGCCGTCGACCTCGAATTCCTCAATGGGGTCAGAGACAAAACGGTTTGGAGCGATCAGTCCGGTCGCGCCTGCCGAAACCCCTTGTCCTAGTCCCTGGCCGACATAGCCATGAGGTGCGGCAGGCAAGAGCAGACCGTATTGATAGAAGAGACGGCGGTTCATCGCGTTGCCGGCATACACGTTCTCAGAAATAGTCAAATCCATGAACTCTGCCGGTGCGATCATCGCAACCTTACCGGAGCGAACATCGTCTTCATCGACGATCGACCGCACCCCACCCCAATGGTCCCCGTGCGTGTGGGAATAGATCACGGCGGTGACCGGCAGGCCCAGGCCGACGTGTTTTTGAAAGAGGGTCCATGCGGCCCTGACAGGTTCACCGCTCACCAGCGGGTCAAAGACGATCCAGCCGGTCTTGCCGCGAACAAACGTAATGTTCGAAAGGTCGAAACCCCGCACCTGGTAGATGCCGGGAATTACTTCATAAAGGCCGTAGTTGTTATTGAGGCGCGAAAGACGGTGTAGCGATGGATGAATACTGTCAAACTCCTCCTGCTGATCAAGAAACTGGAAACGTTCCATGTCCCATGCGACATGTCCGGCGTCGGCCATGATCTTCATGTCAGTCATTGGCGCAATTAGGCCCTTCTTCTGCTCTTCGAAGTCCCTTACGTCGGTGAATGGCAATGTTGCCTTGGCATCCTGGAGCATCGCTTTTGTAAAGCTGGATGGGGCCTTGCCCTTGGGATGGAAGTGGCTTGGTAACGGCTGAGCCGAGGTGGATGCTCGCGCAGGACTGTTTTCCAGCAAGAAGTTGCCTCCGACGGCAAACGCGGCGCCTGCAGCAGGAATCGCGCCGATAAACTGACGTCTCGTAGCCATTTTTTGCTCCTCACCTGATTGGAAAACCCGACAGTAAGCCCATACGGCGAGAGCCACATTGACCGTGGTCAAAGCTTGTCTGTGCTATTGTCATTGGGAGATTGCTGCCTAGTTGCTTCGGAGGCTCGAAGAGCGGAATTGGGATTCGATTCCCGACTCCCATTTTGTACTGACTGCTCACGCTGTGATTTTGCCGATGTCGGTCCGGCTTTTCCAGATCGAGGTGGAACCGGCCGTGGAGACAGACATGAGCATCGCTCAGCGGCGGGACGTCACGAAAATCGTCTGGAGTCGACGATCCCATGCTGGTTCAGTCACCGCCGCTTGCAGCATATGCGTATTTGCATAAGCGAGAAGCTGCCACACCCTTACCGACTTGCTTCAGCGTGCTGTCGATGCCGGAAGCGACGACTCGCCACACTTAGCCATGAGGATGGTGTGGCATATGAGCGGTGCGAAATGCGTGCCAGGCGTGATCGGCTTTGAAAATTCGCCACCATGCTAGTGGTGGCACTCGTAACAGCAGGAATTTCGACGGCGATCGTGTTTGCCGCGATTGGATATTGACAGCAATCTCACTTGCGGACCAGTGAGCATTCACGCTCATCTCATCGAACATACCTAGTCGAACATGCAGGGCCAGCTTGCCGGCACAGAAAGTCCAGCCGGTAGTTTCGTGGCGGCATCCCCGCAGGCTGTATCGATCTGAGCTTGCCGCAAGCCGGTCGCAGTCGAGAGGTCGACCCCCTCTATTCTCGTCAGGAATAAAATAGAACGATCGAATGCAATAAACCCTGCGAAAGATGCGCCAGTGAAGTCGGCTCGCGACAAGTTTGCAAGCGAAAAACGAACGTCTTCCAGCCTCGCACCACCGAACGTGGCACGGCCGAGCTCCGACTTCTCGAAATTGACCCTAGCGAGATCCGCCCGACTGAAGTCGGTCCGCTGTAACTCGGCACTTTCAAAAGAAACGTCTTTGGCGGAGAAGCGGACAAAGCTGGCCCGGTGAGCTTCGGCTCGAGCAAAAGTTGCCTTCCTAGCACTGGCCCCGGCCAGCGAGGCGCGCACTAGCTTTGTCTTTTCGAGATTGGCGAAGCTTAGGTTTGCGTCGCGGAGATCGGTCATGGTGAAATTCGCGTTAAATAGGTTGGCGCTTTCCAAGTTCGCGCCAGCAAGCATGAGGCGGCTCTTGTTGCATTCGCTCCAGTTCACGCCTGGCTTCGGCCAGCTTTTGCAGTGTGCTGCCTGCGCGGAACTCACAAAGATCAAGATTGTTAGATAAGACAGCAAGATGGCGGCGACCGACGCTAAGGTTCCCCGCTTTTCGCCGACACTGGAGGCTTTGTGAAACAAGCGAAAAGCCGTGGCGTTCAGCCTAAAGTCTTTGAAAACATCGGTATCGGTTCTCATCGGGGATCTATCCGAACGCATTTAGCCAATGTGCGCATGCCGATCGACCTGGCACGAACCTGAAATCGATTTGATGGTGCGCGACTTTCTAAGAATATCTGATTGCGGTCGCTCCGACATTGACGGGGATCAACGCAAGCCATCGGGCGAGGCAACCCGTCATTGGAGGCGCCTTTGGCGATGAGCTTGCGCCGACATCAGGCTGAAGCGAATGAAGCATCCAGAAAATGCATCAACCGTACTTTCAACTGAATATCCTTGTTCCCCTCGCCTTTTTGGATGCGCCTTGGACTTTGGCGCTGAAGTGTTGCCAGTTTGTCAACCATGATCGCTTTCTCGACGGAAGCGATAGTCCCCTTTCGATGCGCGCAAGGCTTTGGCGATAGATTTGTTGATGACGTCAACGTTGCAGATCTCGGGATGGAACTTACGGCCGACCCATCGACGCAACGCCTTATGCTCTTCGTGGTCGGGATCAATCCATCCCTCAAGGAAGTCGGCATAACCTGAAGGCCCGCCAACATCTTCGGGAGGGCCGGAGCGTTCGGCCGCGATACAGCGGGGATATACTGCATTCTGCTCGCGCACGACGCGCGCCAAACGCAGCAAATGAAGCCAACCATCGCCAAAGTCGTATTCGTAGAGGATCGTGAGAGGGTCTTCCTCGGGGTCGTAGGGAAAGTGAAAGTCGATCATCCTGACCTCGGTCGCCTCGAAGGTGCGGCTGTCGGACAGACCGTCCTCATCGAACTCCGGGGCTCCGTAGATGAGACCACCAATATTAAACTGATGCAGATGGCTATCGGTCCAGCCAAAGGCGGCCTGCAGGACCTCGTGAAGTTGGGCAAGATTGAGGGAGATTGGCAGTTCGAGAGTGCGTCTGATCTTGGGCTCGATACCGAGGATATGAACCTCGGCGCGCACAATAAAGCTTTCTGGATCTAGGTGGTGAAGCATGCCGCAGATCATGCCGCGCTTGGTTGTCTCGGGCAATGGATCAGGCAACAGATTTGGGCGAAATCCCTCACACTCCCGAGTACAGCTAGCAGTTAACGCCGTGCTGCGCTGACCGATGAACCCGCGCAGCGTCGTGCTGATCGACGAGTTGATCCAGCGCAACGTTGGCGGGCGTCAGGGCCTGTAAAGTCACAAGCATTAGGGCTGGAGGGGCTGATGGAGAAAGGCGTTCAGGCACACCGGGACTGCAGCGCCGTAAGTTCGCTCAAGCCACAAGTGCAAAGGCTTGTTCCTGGAGTCATTCAGCCTGACGAAATCAGTCGCCGCTCCGCTCATCCAAGTCTGACCATAGGGATAGTCGGCGCATACTTGAAGAGTGTGTGCTTGAAATGAGAATCTCGCGCCTTGCGGAATTGGATGATAATTCCATCATTTCGGCCGATATCGTTATCGTCGGGGCTGGCCCTGCTGGTCTGACAATCGCTGAACAGTGTTCGGGACCGGACAGAAAGGTGCTGGTCGTAGAGAGCGGGGAAGAACTCGAGACCTCCGAGCATTCCGCGCTCAATGAAGTTGAAAACATCGGCGAGCTTCAAACCGAGGCGCAGATCCACAAGAGAACAAAATTTCATGGCTCGCAGGCCAGGTTCTGGTCACCTGATGTGCAGCGTTATGGCGTTCGGTGCAGGGCGTTTGGGGGATCAACGCACGCATGGGCCGGAAAATCAGCTCCGTTTGATGAACTCGACTTCAAGGCGAGAAGCTGGGTGCCACATTCCGGGTGGCCAATGGATTACCAGCACATCATTCCCTATCTCCTGCGGGCGATGGATGTCTTGAACCTCAGCCCGAAGCAACCGCCGGGACGCTTCGACAAGGAAGGTCTGCATTCATTCTATTGGCAATTTGCTCGTTCGCGCATCGATCGCCTTGACATCATGCGGTTCGGCCAAGAGTTCCTGGCTCGCCGCCCTGCCAATTTGCATGTTCTTCTTGACGCGACGGTGAGATGCGTGGGCCTGAACCGCGAAGGATCGAAGTTTTCGCACATAGACGTTGTGAGCTTGGGTGGCAAATGCGCTCGCATCAACGCCACATTCTGTGTGCTGGCCTGCGGCGGAATTGAGAATGCCCGGTTGTTGCTAGCGTCCAATGATGTCTGCTCAAAAGGCATAGGCAATCACTTCGATGTCGTCGGGCGATACCTGATGGATCACATTGCAGCACGTGTTGGGAGATTCCAGACTGATCAAATTGCGGAGCTAACAAAGCACTTCGGCTTCTATGGGCTCCACCATGAAAAGCGTGCGCACATGTTCGCGCACGGCCTGGCTCCTACTCCGGAGGTGCAAGAGCGCGACCAAGTCCTGAATGCTGCTGTCTTCTTCTCAACTGAACGTGCCCCCGACGATCCATGGGTTGCCTTGAAGAAGCTTTTGAACTCGCGCAGCTCCGATCTCGGACGAGATTTGCTCTCCGTTGTTTCCGGGTCCGGTTTCATTGCCAGAGGGATCGGCATGAAAATCCTATCGGACACCCGAACACCCAAGATCATCAAGGATTTCTTCGTGAACGGTGCAATCCTGCTTTCACCCAATCTCGTTGCCGAAGAGTTTCAGTCTCGTGGGCTGCCACACAAGTTGTCCGGCTTGAGAATCGAAGCGATCTGCGAACAGGCGCCGGATCCCTCAAGCAGGATAACCCTCAGTGATAGAAAGGACCGATTCGGCGTGCCGCTGGCCAAGATCGACTGGCGCATTGGCGATCTCGAACGCAAGACATTGCTCAGAATTGCCGAATTATCGCATCAGGCTCTTGCTGGGGCCGAGCTGCCCACCCCTATTCTGGAATCCTGGACAAGAGACCGGCCACAAGATCTCGTCATTATTGACATGGCGCACACGCTTGGCACGACGCGTATGGCGACCGATCGGACGAAGGGTGTCGTCGACCCCGACTGCAGAGTTCACGGCGTGGACAATTTGTATGTTGCCGGGGGCTCGGTGTTCCCAACCAGTGGTCACGCCAATCCCACATTGATGATCCTTGCACTCGCAATGCGACTGGCTGATCATCTGAATTTGAAGGTGGTGCGAAACAGCGCGTATCAAACGTCGTAACGTTCTCGCGCCCCGCGACCTGGGAGGCACGGGTATAGTCCAGCCAAGGCAAAGGATATCTCGGGTGAATAATTTCGAGACGCGCGTCTCATCGCTTACCGCTCCGTGTGACGACGCCGCCTCGCGCAAGGCAGATTACCGCGCATGAAGACTGGCCGCATTCAGGGGTGGTTTTGATCATGAACAAAGTGACCGCCGCGCTTCATGAGAGCAGGCGGAGATCACGCGGCACTGGCACTCGCTCCATAAACGCACTAAACGGTGCAGGCTCTGATCGGATCTGCAAGTCGAAATTCGCTCGGTCACGCAAGTTACGCTTCGCCCGAATGAAGATATGCTTGCCGCGCAAAGCTGCCACGACACAACTGCTCTGGAAATTGAACCCGCGATCAACTATATGTCCGCCATCCAAAACTATCGGAGATTTATCATGTTGTCGCAGCGCAAGCTTGCGAGCCAGTTCCAGCCGCGTTTCGTTCTTCAGCTTTGGAACGCGATGCTTCGGGTCCAGACCCGCGAAACAGCTTCCCTCTTCGGCCAGCGCAGCCGCTAAAGCGCTTACTCCAGTCCTTGTCCGGCCTGCCCTATCTGTGGCGCTGGATGAGTACTGACCGGCTCCTTGCTCATCCGGCCGGAAACAGGATGGCAACTTTAAGCCCGCATCCACCCGCCCCATCACCAAGGCTCGTTCGTGCGCCATAAAGTGCTGCAATTTCCTCGACAATCGGCAGGCCCAGCCCCGTTCCCGGAGCTTCGCTGGCGCCCCGCTGAAACCTTCTCAGCACGCTCTCGCGCAGTTCGGGCCTGATCCCCGGCCCGTTGTCCTCGACTTCCAAAGACACGAAACCTTCCTTCTCTGTCACCCGGGTGGTCACCTCGGCGCCGCGCCCGGCGTAGAGCAACGCATTGCCGATGAGGTTCTTCAGCATCTCGCCAACCAGCAGGGGCTCGACACGAACGAAGGCTTCGCCCTCGCCGTCGAACCCGAGATCAATGCCGGCGTCTCCAGCGGCCGGTACATGCTCGGCTGTGATGCCGCGCGTCAGCTCGACCAGGTCTATCCGTTCAAGCTTCCGTGCCTCATCTTTGCCGGCAGCGTCGATCTTCGCCATCAGCAGCAGTTGCGCCAGGATGCGCTCGGCATTCGCCACGGCCTCATCGGCCTTCTTCACCGCTATCTTTGTGTCTTCGATCGACCCGGCGCGCAGTGCGAGCGCCAGCTGCGTGCGGATGATCGCAAGCGGCGTGCGCAATTGATGGCTGGCATTGCCGGTAAAGTTGCGCAGCGCTTCGAGCGCGGACTGAAGCCGCCCCATGAAGGAATTGACGGTATCAACCAGTCCCTGGACTTCGTTCGGCACACGCTCGCCGATCGGATGCAGATCGTCGGGGCTGCGCTCGGCGATCGCATCACCCAGGCGATAGAGCGGCCTCAGAGAGAAGGTAACCGCAATCCAGACGATGACTGCGGCACCGGCGATCATCAGACCAAGGCGCAAAGCGGAGCGAACGAGGATCGTCTGCGCCAGCTGCCTGCGCGCGATCGTCGTTTCAGCAACGGTCACGACGAAGGGAACCGAGTTGATGCCGGTCGAGGCCGAACGGCGAAGGGCCGCGATGCGGATTGGCTCGCCGCGGAACGAGGCGTCGGCAAAGCTCGTCGAGCTTCCCGGAACCTCGTCAAGCGAAGGAAGCGTCTGGTAACCGGTGATGAATTGCCCCGGCGGGCCATCGACCCGGTAGAAGACGCGGTCCTGCGCAGCCGATGTCAGCATTTCCAACGCCACATAGGGAATGTCGACCTCGAGCGATCCATCCTCGGCGACAACAACGCGCTCGGCGATCGCCAGAGCCGAGCCGGCAAGAACACGGTCCGAGACGACGTTGGCCGTCGCGACAGCTTCGCGATAGGTGTCCATCAGCGCGATGACGCCGATGACCGCAGTGGAGATCAACAGCCAGCCAAGCAGCCTCCGGCGGAGGGAGTAGACCGCCGACCTCATTCGGGCCCGGCCGCTTTGTCGAGATAGTAGCCGATACCGCGCGCCGTTCTGACCGTCAGCCCATGGGGCGCAAGCCGCTTCCTCAGGCGGCTGACATATTGCTCGATCGCGTTCGGGCTGAGGTCGTCGTCAAAACCCGTCAGCGACTGCATGATCGCCTCCTTGGCGACGACCTTACCGGCCCGCATGAACAGGAGTTCGAGCAGACCGAGTTCACGCGCCGGGATTTCGATCGGCACGCCGCCGGAGGAAAAGCTGCGCGCATTGAGATCGAGTGACACATTGCCATAGCTGACCGTCGACGCCCGCAAGCCCGCCTGCCTTCGAAGCAGCACGCGCACGCGCGCTTCGAACTCGCCGATATCGAACGGCTTGATCATGTAATCGTCGGCGCCAAGGTCGAGGCCCTTCACGCGCTCCTCCGGCGTGCCCCTTGCCGTCAAGATCAGGACCGCAGCGCTGTTCTGCCGGGCACGCATCGCCCTCAAGACCTCAAGCCCGTCCATCTCGGGCAGGTTGAGGTCAAGGATCACCAGATCAAATGTCTCGGCGGCGGCAACCGCGTGAGCCGATGCGCCATCGCTGACGACATCCACGGCATAGCCGCTACCGCGCAGGATGGCCGACAGGCCCTCGGCCAGGACCTGATTGTCTTCAACGAGCAATATGCGCAATTGTCTTTACTCCCCGCTCCACTCTATCCGCCGTCGGCTTGCTTGTGAACGGTGGCGCGCTGAGGCATTGTGGTTTTATGCGGTACTTGATTTCTTTTCTCTTTTTCGCTCTCTGTCCCCGGCTGCTTCTGGCCGCACCGGTCATTTTCCCGGCACTGTCGGGCGCCTCGGATGCCCGGACGCTGGTCGTCTACTCCTCGCTCGACGAGCCCTTGGCCAAACCAATGATCCTAGGCTTTCAACAGGCCAATCCGGATGTTGCCGTGCGTTATGAGGATATGCTGACGGGTGAGATCTACGACCGTATCGTCAAGGAAACCGACGCGGGGCTGAAGACCGCGGACTTCGCCTTCTCGTCCGCAATGGATCTGCAAGTCAAGCTCAGCAACGACGGCTATGCCCAGCGCAGCGACATGCCGATGAGCGGTCGCTGGCCGGCCTGGGCCAATTGGCGCAACACCGCCTACGCGCTCACCTTCGAGCCGGCCGTCTTCGTCTACCATAAGCCGAGCTTTGCCAAGGAAGCCCCGCCCTCCACCCGTGCCGAGTTCGTTGCCTATCTCAAGCGCCATGGTGCCGATGTCTTCGGCCGGATCGGCACCTATGACATCGAGCGCTCTGGCGTCGGCTTTCTCTTCATGTCACGCGACCAGGAACAGTTCGACGATATCTGGGACGTCATCCAGGCCATGGGCGCTGCCGGCGTCAAACTCTATTCGACCAGCCAGGCCATTCTGGAGCGTGTCGCCGATGGACGGTTCGTGCTCGGCTACAACATCCTCGGCTCCTACGCTGCCGATTGGGCAAAACGCCACCCGGACGTCGGCATCGTGCTGCCAAAGGACTACACCGTGGTGATGTCGCGGATCGGCTTGGTGCCGCAGGCGTCCGCCAATCCCGACCTCGGCCGCCGATACCTGGAATTCTTCATGTCGAAGGAAGGCCAGACGATCATGGCGCGGCAATTGCAGATCCCGGCCGTCAGCCCCGATGTCGCCGGAGAAAACACCGCCAACACGATGCAGGAAATGCTTGGCGCGCAGTTGCGTCCCGTGCCCGTCAGCCCGGGACTGATGGTCTATCTCGATCAGGTCAAGCGGTCGCGGCTCATTGCCCGCTGGAACGAGGTCCTGCGGCTCCATTAGCCAAAGCATTTCGACACTGAATGTCTTGGGTCTAAGGCGGCAGAGCACGACCGCGAACATCGCGGGCAACCATGGACTGTCGTGCGTCAATGCAAGCCGTTCATTCCAGGCCCGGAATTCCGCCGATCCGCTCAGCCAGATCGTCGACGAGCAACCGCACCCGGGCAATGCCTGCACGCTCGGGCGCGATCAGCATGCTCAACGGCACGGACGGCAGAAGATATTCCGGCAGGACGGGCACCAACCGGCCGGCGGCAAGCAGATCGTCGACGAGCCAACGGTGGGTCGGAGCGATCCCGCGGCCAGCGACGAGCGCCTCGCGCACTGCCAGCCCATGGTCCACGCGCAGACGGCCATGGAAAGGCACCCTATGCCGCTCGCCGTTCTCGCCGTGAAGCTCCAGCAGGTCGCTGCCTGCCACATTCGACATGCGAATACCCTCATGGTCCGACAGATCTCTGGGAACGATCGGCATTCCACGTTTGGCCAGATAGTCAGGCGCGGCAACGAGCAGACGCCGGCTTTGGCCCAGCGCCCGTAACTTCATGGAGCTGTCGGTCAGCGGCGCCAAACGCAGCGCGATATCGATCCCCTCCCGCACAAGATCGATGCGCTCGTCCGTCAGGTTGAGATCGACACCGATATCCGGGTAGCGCTCCTGGAAGGCAAAGATCAACCGCGTGGCGTGCAGCACGCCGAAAGCCGCAGTTGAGGACACCCGGATCGTCCCGGCCGAGGCCCCGCGGGTGCCGCGTGCCTCATCGGCGGCCTGCTCCACCAGACGCAGGATCTGGACGCTGTTGGCATAGTACTGGCTGCCCTCGTCGGTCATCGTCACGCGCCGGGTGGTGCGGCTGATGAGAGGCACGCCGAGTGCCTGTTCCAGTTCACGCAACTGCCGCGTGACTGTCGACTGCCCGAGCCCAAGTTCGCGCGCAACGGCCGACAGGCTGCCGCGTTCGGCAACACGAACGAAGGTCCTGATGCGGTCGAGCGTGATATCCGATTTATCCATTTTCCGGCACAATCATATCCATTGCGTAGATCTAGTGCAGCAATGCGATGCTGTCTACATCGAGGGTCGGTTTCTCATCAAAGGAATGCTGATCATGAAAGTCTTGCTTGTTTTCGCCCATCCGGAGCCGCGTTCACTCAACGGATCTCTTCGCGACGTCGCCATCCGTGAACTGGAGGCCCAGGGGCACGAAGTCAGGGTTTCCGACCTTTACGCCGACAATTGGAAGTCCGAAATCGATCGGCCCGACTTCCCGTCTCTTGACCACGAAACGCCGTTTCAACCGAGCCGCGCCTCCAAAGCCGCCTTTGCAGCCGGCCAGTTGACCAAGGATGTGACGGTTGAACATGAGAAGCTGCTATGGGCGGATACGCTCATCCTGCAGTTTCCGCTCTGGTGGTACACGATGCCGGCGATCCTGAAAGGCTGGGTCGATCGAGTCTACGCCTATGGATTTGCCTACGGCGTGGGCGAGCACAGCGACGCCCATTGGGGCGATCGGTTTGGCGAGGGCACGTTCAAGGGCAAGCGGGCAATGCTGATCGTCACCACCGGCGGTTGGCAGGAGCACTACTCGGCGCGCGGCGTCAACGGACCGATCGACGACCTCCTGTTCCCCATCAACCACGGCATCCTCTACTACCCCGGATATAATGTGCTGCCACCTTTCGTCGCCTACCGGGTCGATCGCATTGACGAAGCCGGCTTCGAAGATATTGCGGAGCGCCTGCGCGAGAGGATGCGTACCCTTTCGACCACACCACCCATTCCGTACCGGCGCCAGAACGGCGGCGACTATCTGATCCCGAGCCTCGAGTTGCGTCCCGGCTTGGGCGAGCCCACTGCAACCGGCTTCTCCCTTCATCTCAATGGTGCGGAGACTGCGGGTTAGATCAGCGTTTCACCGCGCGGTGGGCATACGCATTGGTGGCATGCCCGCTGCAAGCCGCCATCCGGCACGAGTCCGCCGCCGAAACACGCGATCAGACCAACTGATTCTAACCTCCGGGCAGAACCCGTGACCCAACCTGCAGACGGCGACTGGCCCGCGGCTCCGCTTTTGATCCTGCGGCCAGGCCGCCTGACGGCAAGAACCGTCTAAGATTTCGTAAACACCGCGTTTCATTTTCGCATTGAGGGCTTGATGTCAGCTTAATGTCAGCTTTCTATGATGGCTTAGCAGTCACTGGCGCCCCGTGGAGGCGGGCCCGCCGGTTGCGCACTGGGAGGAAGTCACCAATCCGGTCAGCGACAAGGGTCTTCGGGCACCGTCGCGCCTTCCCGTTCGCACGCAGAAACAACGTGCGCGTGGAAAATCGCGCCTCATGGAGGACTGACCTTGAAACACTTTTTCCTGGCATCCATTCTCGCCGGCGCAATGGCGCTGCCGGCCTATGCGGCTGACTACACCATCATCGCTCCGGCGAATCCGGGCGGCGGCTGGGACCAGACGGCCCGTTCGCTCCAGACCGTCCTGCAGCAGGAAGGCATCTCCGGCAACGTTCAGGTCCAGAACGTTCCGGGCGCCGGCGGTACCATCGGCCTCGCCCAGTTCGCAAGCCAGCAGAAGGGCAACCCGAACGCGCTCATCGTCGGCGGTTACGTCATGGTCGGTGCGATCCTGACCAACAAGTCGCCGGTCACTCTCAAGGACGTTACCCCAATCGCGCGCCTCACCGGCGAATTTGAAGCGATCGTCGTTCCGGCCGCTTCCGAGATCAAGACGATGGCCGACCTCGTTGCGGCCCTCAAAAAGGATCCGGGCGCCGTGTCGTGGGCTGGCGGCTCTGCCGGCGGTACCGACCACATCGCCGTTGGCCTGATCGCCAAGGCAGCGGGCGTCGACCCGACCAAGATCAACTACATCGCCTACTCCGGCGGCGGCGAAGCGCTTGCAGCCATTCTCGGCAGCCAGGTCACGGCCGGCATCTCCGGCTACGGCGAGTTCGAAGCCCAGGTGAAGGCCGGCACGTTGCGCCTGATTGCAGTCTCGAGCGGCGAGCGCCTCGCCGGCATCGACGCCCCGACGCTGAAGGAATCCGGCCTCGATGTCGTCGTTGAAAACTGGCGCATGGTTGCAGCCGCTCCGGGCCTCACCGACGAGCAGAAGGCAGCCGTTTCTGCCGACGTCGAAAAGCTCGCCAAGTCGGCCGGCTGGCAGGAAGTGCTCAAGACCAAGGGCTGGCAGGACAGCTACCTCTCCGGCGACGCTTTCGCCGCCCAACTCGACAAGGACGTTGCGGCAACCGAAGGCGTCCTCAAGGACATTGGACTGGTGAAATGAACAAGGGGCTCAACCCTTCAACCACAACGCGTCGCCCGGATCGGGCGGCGCTCTTCATCGCGGCTGTGCTCGCCGCCATCGCTGGCCTCATTTTCTGGGACGTGTCGCGCCTTTCGGGCGCTGCCGGTTACTCCCAGGTCGGACCGACGACAGTACCCTATGCCATAGCCTGCTGCCTCGCGGGCCTTGCCGTCTGGACCGTCTTTGCCGCATTCCGCAACGATTTCCCCGAGCGTGAGCACCAGGAAATCTCGCCGGTCATCTGGATCGTCGCCGGGCTTGCAGCGCAGATGCTGCTGTTGAACGTCGCAGGCTTTTCGATCGCAACCGGCATTCTCTTTGCGCTCACCGCGCGCGGATTTGGGAAACGCAAGCTCTGGTTCTCGTTGCCAGTCGGCATTGCGCTCTGTTTTGCCGTGTGGGTGATTTTCGCCAAGCTCCTGCAGTTGTCGCTGCCCGCAGGGCCGCTCGAACACCTGTTCTTCTAAGAGGGCCGTAGACCATGGCTACTTTTGAATTCCTGTTGCAGGGACTGTGGGTTGCTGCCCAGCCGATGAACCTGCTCTATGCGCTGATCGGCGTAACGCTCGGCACTGCTGTCGGCGTTCTCCCCGGCATCGGCCCGGCCCTGACCGTGGCACTTCTGCTACCCGTCACCTATCAGCTCGATCCCGCCGGTTCGCTGATCATGTTCGCCGGCATTTATTACGGCGGCATGTATGGCGGCTCGACCACATCGATCCTGCTCAACACGCCGGGCGAAAGCGCCTCGATCGTCACCGCGCTCGAAGGCAACAAGATGGCGCGCGCCGGACGGGGCGGGCCAGCACTTGCCACCGCCGCCATCGGCTCGTTCGTTGCCGGCCTGATCGCGACGCTCGGCCTTGCCTTCATCGCGCCCTATATAGTCAAGCTCGCCCTGGTCTTCGGTCCGCGCGAATATTTCGCGCTGATGGTTCTCGCCTTCGTGACCGTTTCTTCGGCGTTCGGCGACAGCACCCTTCGCGGCCTGACCGCACTGTTCGTCGGCCTGGCGCTTTCCGTCGTCGGCATCGACCAGTTGACCGGCCAGGCGCGCCTCTCCTTCGGCGTTCCCGAACTGCTCGACGGCATCGAAGTCACCACGCTCGCCGTGGCGATGTTTGCGATCGGCGAGACGCTGTTCATTGCCGCACAGGGAGAAAAGGGTCCTGACAAGGTTGAGGCCGTGCGCGGCTCGATCTGGATGAGCAAGCTCGACTGGGCACGCTCGTGGAAGCCCTGGCTTCGCGGCACGTTCATCGGCTTCCCGATCGGCGCGATGCCGGCCGGCGGCGCCGAAATCGGCACCTTCCTGTCCTATGCGGCGGAAAAGCGCCTGGCGAAACATCCAGAAGAGTTCGGTCACGGCGCCATCGAAGGCGTCGCCGGCCCGGAAGCCGCCAACAACGCGTCGGCCGCCGGCACGCTCGTGCCCCTCCTGACGCTCGGCCTGCCGACGACGGCGACCGCGGCAATCATGCTGGCCGGCTTCCAGCAGTACGGCCTGCAGCCCGGCCCGCTGTTGTTTGCGACCAATCCGCAGCTCGTCTGGGGTCTGATCGCCAGCCTCTTGATTGCCAACTTCATGCTCTTGGTCCTGAACCTGCCGCTGATCGGGCTCTGGGTGAAGCTGCTGACCATCCCGAAGCCATGGCTCTATGCCGGCATTCTCTTGTTTGCGACGCTCGGCACCATCGGCGCCAACCCGTCGGTCTACGAACTGGGCATGCTGCTCGCCTTCGGTCTGCTCGGCTATGCGATGCGCGTCTTCGGCTATCCGATTGCGCCTGTCGTCGTCGGCCTGATCCTCGGACCGCTCGCCGAGCAGCAGCTCCGCCGCGCGCTGGCCATCAGCCAGGGCGACGTGAGCGTGCTCTTCACCTCGCCGATCGCAGCCGTGCTGCTGGTCATCGCCGCTGCAGCCCTGATCATCCCGTTGATCCTCAGGGCGCGCGGGCGCGGGGAAGTGCTGGCACAGCTCGCGGCCAACGAAGACTAAACTGCCCTCCCGCGTCGCGCCTTCCAGGGCCGGCGCGGTATGGCTCTGACCTTCTGCATCGTTGTCCCTAAATCGTTTCCGGTTTGGGGGAATGATGCAGGAGCCTCCCAAGGCTCAAACAGCGGGCCCGGTCGATGGATAATCGGCCGGGCCTGCTTCCGTTGCATGGCTGGAGTGTCCAATTATGCATTGCAAAAAGACCCGGCAAACCCCATCTTTTGCTCATCAGAGAGAAAACGAAAGCGAGCAAAAAGATGGCTACCACAACTTACCGCAAGGGTTTCATCGGCCGCGCATTCGCAGTTCTCGGCGCCGCTAGCGCTGCTGCAGCTGCTGTCGAAGGCCACCGCCGCCCGAAGGCAAGCGACCTGCGCACCCTCGGCATCGATCCGGCCAATTTCCCGGGTGCAGAGCGCAACTAACAGAGATTTCCAGCGCCCGTCATCGCGACAGGGCGCGTTATCCTCCCAAGGATGAGACGGCCCGACATCGCGAGATGGCGGGCCGTCATTTTTTTGCATTTGGCTTTGCTAGCGCCCCGTGGCCGCGCGGACAAAGTCGCGCATGCGCTGCCTCAGAATGCGCCCCCATGGCACCTCCGCATCGATTGCCCGGTATCCGGCCTGCGTCAGCGAAAAACGGACGCTGCCGTCGATCTCTCGTCTTGTGATATATTGCATGTTCAAGGCGCGAAAGACTGCTGCGTGAAGCTCCTGCGGCCAATCGATATCGTCGGCCGCCACCCGGTGGGCGCCCGCTCGGTATACCTCTTCCAAGACCCGCGTCAGATCACTTGAAATCATCAAACGCTTATCTCCGGATAGCGATCGTTTGGCAATCTCAGCAACTCGTGTTGCGGTGGTCAAAAGCAAAGGGCCCCAGCGCGAATTTTGCGCCGGGGCCCTTTTTTCAGAGCGCTGGGGTCGAAGCGGTTATGCCTCGACGCGAGCCTGGCCATGGCTGAGTTCGCCATTAAGCTCTGCTTGACGCTCCCGCTTGTTGTAGCGGATCGACGACCAGAGCGAGATGCCGATCAAGGCAGCGCCGCCGAGGCCGGTGATCACTTCGGGAATGTGCACCAATGTCTGGAAGTACATCACCACCGAAAGGATCAGGATCGCGTAGAATGCGCCGTGTTCCAAGTAGCGGTACTCGCTGAGCGTACCCTTCTCCACCAGCATGATCGTCATCGAGCGCACATACATCGCGCCGATGCCAAGGCCGATGGCGATGACGAAGAGGTTTTGCGTCAAGGCGAAGGCGCCGATGACACCGTCGAACGAGAAGCTCGCATCAAGCACTTCGAGGTAGAGGAAGGCACCGAAGCCACCCTTTGCCGCTGCGTCCAGCGTCTGCTGCGACGCGTCCAGCAGCCCCCCGACCACCTCGACAGCGAGGAAGGTCAACAGGCCGTAGATGCCCGAGTAGACGAAGGTATGCGCGTCAGCGGGCTCAAGCAGTCTTGAGAAGCCGAGGATGAGCGCAAGCACGAAGGCAATTTCGATGCCCTTGATCGTGGCGAAGCGCGCCATCTTGCTTTCGACCCAGGCGATCCAGTGCACGTCTTTCTCATGGTCGAAGAAATAGGTGAGGCCGACCATCATCAGGAAGGTGCCGCCGAAGGCTGCGATCGGCAGATGGGCATCATTCATGATGCGGGCATATTCTTCCGGCTTGGTCGCCGCCAGCATGATCGCGTCGATCGGGCCGATGCTCGCCGCGATGACGACGATGAGCAGCGGAAAGACGATGCGCATGCCGAAGACGGCGATGATGATACCCCAGGTCAGGAAGCGGTGCTGCCACTCCGGGGTCATGTCCTTCAGCTTGTTGGCGTTGACGATCGCGTTGTCGAAGGACAGCGAGATTTCAAGGACTGCCAACACGGTGCAGATGAAGAATACGGTTGCCATGCCGCCGAGCGTGCCGGTCGACTGCCAACCGAGCCAGGCGCCAAGCACCAGGCCGACCGCGGTAACGATGAAGGCCCACTTGAAGTAGCCAAGCGAGCTTGCGTGCGTGGGAGGCTGCGTCATCGACGTGCCTCCTTCGAGCGCACGACGCCCGGTTCCGAGAAGAAGTGGGGTTTGGAAACGAAAACACGCACGGCCGAAAGGGCGCATGCGTTAGGCATGAGATCAGTTTTCATGGTAGCTAATCCGCCGGCTCATTTGCTGGCGGTACCGACATCACGAGAGCGCCGTAAAAACTCTCGCCAGAGGGGCCCGGCACCAGTGTTCATCCCGCGGTCCGATGTCTGGTCGGCGAGATCACCCCTTAACTAGCAGCGCCGCACGTTACGTCAAGAGGCAAGGCCACCTCTCCGAGGCCGATCTGCCATTCCACCATCGAAATCCTCGATGGTAGATCGAGGTGGTTCCCGGCCGTATCATTCGTAAAACTTATGGTCCCATACGCAGAGCGCGATGGATCGGCGCGCCAGAATGTGCAAAAGGCACGGGGGAACACGTTTGAAAGCCACTCCCATGACCATCATAGCCACCTCCGCCACCGCGCCGAACGCTGCTCGGACGGGTGTCATCATCATGCTTCTCGGCATGCTGATGTTTTCGCTCAACGACGTCATGGGCAAATGGCTGGTGGCGACATATTCTGTCAGCCAGCTGATGGTCATTCGCAGCATCGCAGCATTGCTCGTGCTTTCGCCGTTCATCCTCAAGCGCGGCCTGCGCTCGATGTTGCAGGTCGAGCGGCCGTGGCTCCAGGCGCTGCGTTCGCTGCTTTTCGCCGTCGACGCATCGGCGTTTTATTTCGCCGTCGCCTATATGCCTCTCGCTGACACCATGACCTATTGGCTGGCAGCGCCGATCTACGTGGCCGCCGCCTCCCCGTTCCTGCTCGGTGAGAAGGTCGGCTGGCGGCGATGGACGGCAATCCTCATCGGCTTTGCCGGCGTGGTGATCGCGCTAGAGCCGTCGAAGGACACGTTCAGCCTGCCCGCGTTGATCGCCCTTGTCGGCAGCGCTGCCTTCGCCTTCGCGCTGATGCTCGGTCGAACTTTGCGCTCGACCCCGGATACGACACTGGTGTTCTGGCAGGTCATCGGTGCGCTCGTCTTTTCGCTCGTCGGCGTTGCCGCCAACCCGGCCGGCTGGGCTCCGGTCGATGGCGAGGCCATCCTTCAGCTCGGTATGCTCGGCATCGTCGCAATGCTCGCGCACATTCTGGTCAACCGCGCGCTGAAGCTTGCCGACGCGGCGACGGTGGTGCCGCTACAATACACACTCCTGCTTTGGGCCGTCGTTTTCGGCTGGTTTTTCTTCGGCGATATGCCGCGCCCAACCGTCATCATCGGTGCCGGGTTGATCGTTGCCTCGGGCCTCTTCATCTTCTTCCGCGAGCAGCAGCTGAAAAGACAAGCCCGAAATATCTGACAGCGCACTGACGATCGTCACTTTGAGGGGAAGGGTTCCATCCTTCTTCCTCCTCTGATACCTCGCACCCGTCTCAACGCTGAAGGAGGCTCATTTGGCCAAGGCAATCCACTCGATGATCCGTGTGCTCGACGAGCAGAAGTCGCTGGACTTCTACAGAGTGGCCTTCGGGCTCGAGATCGCCGAGCGGCTCGATTTCGAAACCTTCACGCTCGTCTACCTTGCGAATGAAGAGAGCGAATTCGAGCTCGAGCTGACGATCAACAAGGACCGCACCGAACCCTATGCGCTCGGCGATGGCTACGGCCACCTTGCCTTGTCGGTGAGCGACCTCGACAATGAGCACAAGCGCTTGACCGAGGCTGGACTTGGCCCGAACAAGATCGTCGAATTCAATCGCGACGGCGCCCTTCTGGCGCGTTTCTTCTTCATCACCGATCCCGATGGCTACAAGATCGAAGTGCTGCAGCGCCACGGCCGCTACAAGTGATCGCCTGACGGCGATCACAATCAATCGAAACAATACCGATTATCGCGCCTATCTATTTCGCTTATAGGAAGACCGGACATACTGTTCTCCGGAAGCATCAAGAATGATGCGCCAACAAGGGGAACGACGATGAAAAAACAGATTGCAGCGATCGCGCTGGCTGTCATGGCAACGGCAAGTTCGGCCGGGGCCGCCGACAAGATCAAGATCGGCACCGAAGGCGCCTACCCTCCTTTCAACTTTATCGATTCAGCCGGCAAGATCGGCGGCTTCGACGTCGATATCGGGCTGGCGCTTTGCGAGCGCATGAAGGCGGAGTGCGAGGTTGTCGCGCAGGATTGGGACGGCATCATCCCCGGTCTTCTCGCCAAGAAATACGACCTCATCATCGCCTCGATGTTCATCACCGAGGATCGCAAGAAGCAGGTCGCCTTCACCAATCCCTACTACCTTGCGGCGATGACGCATGTTGCGCCAAAGGGCGCCGGCATCACCACGTTTACCAACGAGGCCCTCAAGGGCAAGGTGATCGGCGCGCAGTCGGGCACGACCCAGGCCGACTTCATCGCCGCCACCTATCCGGACGCGGAGATCAAGCTCTATCCGACGCAGGACGAAGCCAATCTCGACATGGTCAACGGCCGTCTCGATCTTCAGGTCGGCGACATGCTGCCGCTTCTGGATTGGGTGACGAAGAACGACGACGGCAAGGCCTGTTGCGAAATCATCGGCGAACCGATCACCGACAAGAAGTTCGTCGGCGAAGGCGTCGGCATCGCCGTGCGTCAGGACGACAACGAACTGCGCGAAAAGCTCAACAAGGCGCTCGACGAAATCCGCGCCGACGGGACCTACAAGAAGATCAACGACAAGTACTTCACCGTCGACGTTTACACGATGAAGTAAGACGGATCGTTTGCGACCGGCCGCCGTCACGGCGGCCGGTGAACCCGCTACACCGCTATCGCTTTCGCCGAGGCAATACCGGAAAGGCCGTCTGCCAAAACGCGGATCATCGCAGCCTGGTCGGTGAGACCGCAGCCGTCGAGGACTCGCTCCATGAGTGAGAGCCATTGCGGGAAATCTTCCTGTCCAAACCAATGAATGGAGAGGCAATCCCCAGGCACCGGGCCTTCCAAGCCGGCCTTCTCGAAATCGATGCACTGCACCGGCCCCGATATAAGCCACATGGTGCGACGAATGCTGACGTGAGGCACGGTTTCTGCCTGCCGCATCATCATTTCGCGCAGATCTGCGTCGTTCAACAGGGCCGACAGCAACAGAAGCCAGGCGATTTCACACGGATCCAAGCGCCCCATGTTCGGATCGAGACGCCCCTGCGCATTGCCTCTGCGGGTGAAGAGGACGATAGCATCCTCGAGCTGCCCCTGAAGCATGGCCAGAATGCCAAGCATGAACGGCGGCTCGGCAATATGGCCTATCCATTGGCTTGCGTCGTTGAGCGCCGCCTGGGTTTCAACAAGGTCGTCGCCGATCAGAATCGCATCACGAGCATCGCGCAGGATGGCCGACATCGGATTGTCGTGAAGCGAGAAATTATCGATCGCGGGCATGCCCGGCTTCGCCGGCACATTCCTGAACTTGCCAAACTGCCTTGTCTGCTGCGTGACTTCGCCGGCCTTGCGCACAAGACGGCATTCGTACCAGTCGAGCAGATAAGTCCATTTCTCGCGCGTGAAATTGTCCTGTATCAGTCGATAGCCATTGTTCTTGATGCGGTTGTACACATCAGGCTTCGAGGATACCGCAACGATCTTTGTGTAGAGTTCATCCCCCGCACCCAGAATGCAGTTCTGAAGGTCGACGAACCCATATCTCTTCACGACCTCGGAGTCCGGCGCGACAAGGATCGCACCTGCTGCCGGTATCTCAAGGTGCTTTCGCACCACGTAATCCAGCCGGGTCGTATCGGCGATGGAGAAGTAGCTCTGCGATATCAGACGAGCGTATTTTTCGTCGCGAACCTCGAATGGCACCGGCGTGCCGGACTGATAGCCGGGGTGCGTATAGATCAGCGTTGGCAGGAAATGCTGTATTTCCTGTGTGATCTTTGCGCGCCAGGGGTAGAACGCCGGGAACAAGTGACCGCTAAAGATGGCGATCGGTATCGTTTTCTCGACGGTGTGATCCTTGAATATCTTGCTGTCGACGAAAAGAGGCAGGAGGTAGCAGGGAAAGCGCTCCAACTCCGGTGTGTGTTGCAGATGCTCGATGCCGCAAAAGATGGCTTCGATGCGATAGGCATCCAACATGCCGAAAAGCAGTGGCCTCATCGGATCATGAGGATCGCAATTGAGGTACAAGACACGCGGGATTTCCGCATATGCGTCGATGTTCGTGATGTTGAGACGCTGAGGGCGGACCCAATGGACGGCATCAAAGACGACGAAATCGGGCTTAAATCTGCCGCAGACTTCCTTGAAGTCGAAGTCGTGCTCGATCGTTTCGACGTTGCAATGCAGCGCGAGTGCATGAACCCACTCATCCGATATCTTCCGCAAAAAAGGTGCGGCGTTCGGATTCGGCGTCGGCCTGACACACAGGACCCGCCTGCGGGGCGCTTTAGCGGCCATTTTCGTCACCTCGCTCGAAGAAGCTTCTCACGGCATCGATGACCCGGTCTTGCTGGTCCGGGGTGAGGCCCGCGAACACCGGCAGCGACAGCACCGTGCCCGCATACTCTTCGGCGACCGGGAACCTGCCCTGCGCAGTTGCCATGTCGGCGAAACATGGCTGCTTATGAAGCGGGATCGGATAATGAAGGCCCGTCTGCACGCCGTGTCCTTCAAGATAGCCCTTCAGCGCGTCGCGCTGCTGCGTGCGCACGACATAGAGGTGGAACACGTGGTCGCCGTGAACAATCTCCGGCAGCGTCAAGGGAAGCCCGGCCAGACCTTCGGCGTAGCGCAGGGCAATCTGCCGCCGCTGGTTCGTCCAATCGTCGAGATGTGCAAGCTTGTGCCCCAGCACCAGCGCCTGGATGCCATCCATGCGGTAGTTGTAGCCGATCATCTGGTGAACGTAGCGCTGCGCCTGACCGTGGTCGCGCAAGGCGCGCATCGCATCGGCGCTGCGATCGTCATTGGTGACGACAAGGCCGCCCTCCCCGGCTGCGCCAAGGTTTTTTCCGGGGTAGAAGCTGAAGCAGCCAAAATCGCCGAGAGAGCCCAGCGACTGCCCATCGTAGCGGGCGCCGATCGCCTGCGCCACGTCTTCGATCACCAGAAGCTTGTGACGCCGGGCGAAGTCTAGAACCGCCGCCATGTCGGCCGGCTGCCCATAGAGGTGAACCGGTATGATTGCCTTCACCTTTTCGTCCAGCTTGCTTTCGGCATCTCGGACGTCAATCGTGCCGGCGCCCGGCTCAACGTCGCAGAACACCGGGATGGCTCCGGCATAGATGAGACCCCAGACCGTGCCGATAAATGTGTGGGTCGGAACCAGGACCTTGTCACCCGGGACAATTCCGGCTGCGATCACCGCGACATGCAGGGCGGCGCTGCCGCTGCTGACGGCCACGGCGTGACGTACACCAAGATACTCCGCAATCCGTTGCTCGAAGTCCTTGGCCCAAGGGCCGAGGCAGAAGGCGCTCGCTTCGAACAGGCGCTCCATATCAGGCAGGACGCTGCTGCGAATCTGGTTCCACTGTATCGACAGGTCCACGAAGGGCACTGTGGAATGCGCGTTCATCTAGCTCTCTTTCCCTTGCACTCGAACACCTGCCCGCCTGTAGACGGCTGGGAAAGCGATCGACGCTGATAAATGTTGATTCTGAAGAAGGTGCCGGATCGGCCGGATCTCATTCCGCCGCAACGACACTTGCTTGCTGCGCCGCCAGGCCGTTGCGAACACGCCGCAGACTGAAGTCCAGCTTGGCCTGCGCCTGCTCCAGGGTGCGCACGACCCGGAGCCCCAGGCGTCCGTCCGTCTTGCATCGCTCCTGCCCCAGAATGACCCGCCGAAAATGCTCAAGCACATCCACCAGCGGCTCGGATCCCGCAAGGCGTGGCGAATGCACCGAGCCGATACGGTAGCTCGGCAGGATCATGTGACGCTCCTGCTCCGACTGGAAGGTGATACCCGAATCGTAGACCTTGAGCGGCTCTTCGCGATTGAGATCGTCCCAGACCGCCATCTGGGCACTGCCGCCGACGGCGATGCGCCGCACCTTGACCGGGGACATCCAGCTGAGATTGAGATGGGCAACCATCGATCCGGGATAATGGAACGTCAGGTAGGCGATATCAGGCGAGGTCGGGTTGACGTGGCAATAGCCGCTTGCCTCGATCTCGACCGGCTCGTGCTGGAACAGATAGTCGATGATCGACAGATCGTGCGGAGCCAGATCCCAGAGCACGTTCACGTCGGGCTGAAACAGGCCGAGATTGACGCGCTGCGAGTCGAAATAGGAGATGCGGCCGAGCGCCTCGGAGTGCACGAGCTCGGCAAGCTTCATGACGGCCGGATGAAAGAGGAAGGTGTGATCCACCATCAGGGTCAGGCCGCGAGCAGCAGCCCGGAAAACGAGATCGGCCGCTTCATCGCTCGAGCTGCACATGGGCTTCTCGACCATGACATGCTTGCCGGCATCGAGCGCTGCACGCGCAAGATCGTAATGCGACGCAACCGGCGTCGCGATGACAACCGCGTCAATATCGCTATCGGCCATCACCGGCGCCGCGTCGGGGTAGACTTTGACGTTGGGGTGAGATGCAGCCAGCCTTTCCTGCAGCCCAGGCGCGGGATCAACAACTGCGGCCAACTGGAGGCCAGGGTTGCTGGAAATCACCCGGAATAGGTTTCGCCCCCAATATCCCATTCCAAACAATGCGACCTTGATCATATTCCCATCCATCAAGAAAACTATGCGCCGCAAACTGGATCACAAAGCTTGTCCCGGCCTGAACGCGGCTAATTTTCCGATTGATAATAGAAGGCCGAAGAGTCAGCGAAGGAAAGCCTGGCAAAAGATTGCACCAATACAACGCGATTGCGGCAGACCTCGAAACGCAATCGTTGTCGCCGCGCCAAGACTATGAATTCACCAGTATTATTCCGGACTGGAAACATTTCGGAGAACGCTACGAGATAGACGGACTGGCCGAGATTTGCCGTTCGCTTTTCGTAGGATGTCATCACCGACCGATGCCGCGAGCCAAGCGCTAAGGTCAGCGGAAACTCTATAGCGGCGAACTGCGCATGATCCATCACATCACGTCCTATGACGACAGCGTCAAACAAACCTGGGACGCCTTCGTGCCAACGACGCAAGCCGGCACGATCATGCACAGCCGGCGGTTCCTCGAATACCATGGCGAGCGCTTCAAGGACGAGAGCGTGTGCGTCTGGAGCGACCCCGGTGTTCGGCTGAAGGCAGCCATTCCCCTGGCGCGCGCACCGAATACTTCCGATGTCGTTGCCTCTCATCCGGGAAGCACCTTCGGTGGCATGATCGCCAGCGTGATCGACCCTTCGGAGCGGGCCAGCATCCTCTCGGCGATCGCCGGGACGCTGCTCGAGCGCGGATATCGCAAGCTGGTCTACAAGACCGTTCCGGCAATCTTCGGACAACAATTCGACGAAAGCGATCTGCGGTTGCTCTTAAGAGCGGGCACCGTGCGCCGGGCCGATCTCTGGAGTTTCATCCGGATCGACCGAGCCTATGCCTTCTCCGCCAAAAGGCGCGCGTCGATCAAAGCCGCCGAACGCAAGGGCGTAGAGCTACGGCAAGCCGAGCAGGAGGCGGATTGGGTAGCTTTCCACACGCTGCTGTCCAGCAACCTACAGGAGCGACATTCGACCGTGCCGGTGCACAGCCTCGCCGAAATGCTCGATCTGCGCCAGCGCCTCGAGGGCGAAAACCAGCTGTGGCTTGCATACGGGCCGGACGGCGAGATTCTCGCCGGCACATGGTGTTTCGCCTACAACGCCGAAACGCTCCACACCCAATACATCGCCTCCAATTCGCGCGGGCGAGAACTTGGCGCCGTGGACTACCTGTTGGCCGGCGTGATCGACGCAACAGCGGCCAGCAGCTTCAAGGTGATGTCGTTCGGCATCAACACCCTGTCGGATGGATACGCGATCAACACCAATCTGTTGAAGCAGAAGCTACGTTTCGGCTCCGGCGTCGCGGTGCATTGGCACTTCGACGTCGACCTGGAGCAACTGGCGAATGTGGATGCGGGTTTTGCATCATGACAATGTGGCTCAGGATCTGGAAGGTTTGACATGACCGAACTCGTTGTCATCGGAGCCGGCGTCGCAGGGCTCGTGTGCGCAGCGCTTGCGAGGGCGCAAGGTGCTTCCGTAACCGTGATCGAGGCCGGCCCGACGGCAGGCGGCCTGTGGAAATCGACCGCCGTCGAATTCGGCGGACGGTCGCATAAGCTGGATGCCGGCTTGCGGCTCCCGGTTCTTTCGGGGACGAAGTCGATCGACGATGCCATCTTCCACCGCCCCGACTTCAAGTTTTCGTGGGTCTATTATGACGGCTGGCCACGCGAAAGCGCGATCACCGCGGACAGCTTCAATTCGGAAAGCTCCTGTCTCGACACAACCGTCCTTGGGACCCGTCTGAATGTTGCGCTCGACGAGATGCGTGCGACAAGACCGGTCGAAAATGCCGACAATGCCGAAGACTACAGCCTGAACTGGTTCGGTCCGACGTTGACAAACGGCCTCGTTCGCGACGCCGTACTCGGGCTCTTCGAAACGGAACTGCCCGAGCTGGCACCGAATGCCGTCAAGTGGTTCCTGCCGCGCCGCATGATCGCGGGGGACCATCAGGCAACCTCGATACTGCTGAACGACGAGGCTCTCGCCGGGCGCATTGCGCATGCACGCTACAGTGACTTGCCCAAAAATTCTGCGCGGCAGTTCCTGCGTCCGCAAGGCGGCGGCATTTCGACCTGGATCAATGCCTTGCAGCAGAGCCTCGCAGCAGACGGTGTGACATTCCTGTTCAACGACGCGGTGCAAGAGATTCATCGCGCACCGGTCACCCAGCGTCTGGAGCGCATCGTGCTTCGCTCCGGCGAGGTCATCCGCCCGGCAGGAGTGATCAGCACAATCGCGCCCGCGCTCGTCGCCCGCGCCATGGGCGTGTCCCCCGGTACCATGCCGCGGTTCCGCCATTTGCAGATCTCCCACGCGCTCGTGGACCGGCCTGTTAGCCATCAGGCGGAGTACGCGCTGAACTTCAATCGCCACCCGGCCTTCTTCCGCGCCATCTTCCACGACAACATCGGTGATGTCGCGGCCGACAGCCACATCATCACCTTCGAACACCTCGTTGACGAACTTCTGCCGGCGGACCTTGCAGGTGCGGCGCTGGATGAATGCAAACGATGCGGCATCATTGATGCCAGGGCGACCGTTCTCGGCAGTCACAGCGATCTCTATCGCAACATCATTCCTGTCCCTACCGTGGACTACGGCAAGGCGACGGCACAGCTGAAGCGGGATACGCTTGAGCTCATCCCCAATCTGCGCTTTGTCGGCCGTTCGGCGGGTACGCCTTTCCTTGACGGAATTATCCAGGAAGCCGCATTGGCAATCAAAACTACGATCGGAGCCGAAGACTATGCCTGACGCCATTGCCACTGCGTCCAAATTGATTGGTGCCGAGGAGTATGCCCAGAAGTATCTCGTCGACATGGCGTTCGAACAGCATCTCATCACCGCCCGCCAGGACAACTGCCTGGAGTTCCTCGATACATTCTCGCCAACGTCGGTCGTCGAGGTGGGTTGCGGCCCCGATCTCTTGATAGACCGCTTCGATTTCGCCGGTTCGTCCATCCAAAGCTGGCTGGTGATCGAGCCCTCGTTCTACGCCGACCTGATCGAGCAGAAGCGCGCATCCTTCAGCAAGCTTGAGCTTGAACGCGGCTATCTGGAAGAGCGGGTCGAAGCGGCAAAGGCAAGAATGCCGGAAGGCTTTGACGCCGTTCTGCTATCGGGCCTGCTGCACGAAACAACCAACCCGCAGACCATGCTGTCGGCCGCCAACGCGCTTTTGAGGCCCGGCGGCGCACTACTGGTCAGCGTGCCGAACGCCTTGTCGTTTCATCGCCTGCTCGGCGTCGAAATGGGCCTGATGCAATCGCCAACGCAACTCTCGGAGAGGAACGTCGAACTCGGGCAGCCCAATGTCTTCCACCGGGAGACGCTGGAGAAGATGGTCGTCGAAGCCGGCTTCGGAGAACTCGCGTTCTCGGGCTACATGTTCAAGCCGTTCTCCAATGGCCAGATGGGCGAGGTGCTTGATATCGTCGGCAAAAACACGATCGAAGGACTGGTCCGGCTCGGCCAACGCTTCCCGGAGAACGCTGCGGAGATCGCAGTCTTCGCCCGTAAGCTTTAGCACCGTTTTGGCAAGTCAATGCGCAGTCGCTGCATCGGTCGTCGATGCCGGCCACTATGCTCATGTCCAGGCCGAACTGACGATCTGCGACGGGGGCCACCAATCGCAATAGCCCGATCGCTCCTATGGCCTCTGCAGAGACTTGCTTGTGCGTTTCCGTCCGGCCAAAGTCCGTCGCAGAAGCAAGATGAGGCGATCAATGTTTGATCTGACAGGAAAAAGCGCACTGGTTACCGGCGGTGGCCGCGGACTTGGCCTCGAGATGGCAAAGGCACTCGCCAAGGCGGGCGCATCGGTTGCGATAAACGGCCGTGACCGGTCGGCGCTTGAGGAAGCCCGCGATCGGGTCGGGAGCGAAGGCATCACGCTCGAGGTGGCGCCGGGCGATGTCGCCACGGATGCAGCAGAGATTCTGACTGCGGCTACACTCAACACCGGAGGCTTGGATATTCTGATCCACGCCGTCGGCGAGCGCGACCGGCGCGGTACCGACGACATGGATGCCGCCGGTTTTGCCGCCCTCATCAACACCGATCTTACTGCCGCTTACGGAATGGCCAAAGCCGCACTGCCTTATCTCCGACGATCGAACGCCGGACGGCTGATCTTCGTCACCTCGATCGCCGCCTTTGCCGCTCGCGCCGGCGACCCGGCCTACACCGCAGCCAAAGGCGGACTGGGCGCATTGACCCGATCGCTTGCGGTCGAGCTCGGCTCCGACAGCCTGACGGTCAATGCCATCGCGCCAGGCTGGTTCGCGACGGAAACCAACGCAGCACTTGCGGCCGATCCGGTGTTGCAGCAATTCGTCGATGCCCGCATCCCATTGAAACGCTGGGGACGGCCGAAAGAGATAGCTCCTGCAGCAGTCTTCCTCGCCTCGCCTGCCTCAAGCTTCGTCAACGGAATCACCTTGACGGTCGACGGCGGCATGACCGTTCAGATGTAGGGGATAGCGCCGGCATAGGCGGTCAGGGCATAGCGACCGTTTTTGAAAGCCCATCGGCAAGCAGGTCCGCGAGCGTGGCCGCTGCCTTTTCGGCATTCCGCTTGAGACGCAGGCTGAATTCCGCGTCGGGCAAGGCGGGAAGCGCCAACCTCTCAGGCGCGATCGCCACACCGTCCCCGACAAAGCGCGTGGTTCGTGCCGTCACCGCGATGCCGGCGCGCACGGCGGCGCGCAGCCCGGAGAGGCTCGGGCTTGTCGCCGCGATCCGGTAGGGCCGATCACTCACTTCCAGCGCATCGATCGCCGCTGAACGGAAGCCGCAGGGCGGATCAAGGACGGCAAGCGGCAAATGTTCATCGACGGGCATGACATCGGGCGACGCGCAGAGCCAGACCATCGGTTCGCTCAGCACCGCCGCTTCGTCGACCGCGCCGCTTTGCCGCATGACGATCATCACGTCCACTGCCCCCTGGTCATACTGGCTCACCAGTTCCCTCGAGCGGCCCACGCGCAGGTCCAGTCGCACGCGCGGATGGGCACGCGCGAACTGTTGCAACAGCATCGGCAACGTACTGTCGGCGAAATCCTGGGTGCAGCCGAGCGAAACGCGACCGTCGGTGCGCGCCCCCTTGAGGCTGAGCCAGGCATCGCGATGGGCGTCGAGGATCTTGCGCGCTTGCACGACGACATCTTCGCCCGCGGACGTCAGCACGCGACCGCGGCCAGAAGGGGCAAGCAACGCTTCCCCGATAACTGTTTCCAGCCGCTGCATCTGGGCCGTGACCGCCGAGGGCGTGCGTCCGACCACTGTCGCCGCATGGGCGAGCGAGCCGCTTTCAGCAAAAGCCAGGAATGTCCGCAAAAGGTCAGGGTCGAGCATCTGCATAACTTCACAATAATCGAACTATATCTTAAAAACAATTCGATTTTCATTAATCAATATGGATGCGACATTGGCGTCAACACCAACCCGCACGTCACGGAGCCCATCATGCCCATCATCAATGTCACCGTCACCGGCAAGGCCGACCCTGCCCTGTCCCAGCGCATTGCCGCCGCTGTGAGCGACCTGACCGCCAAGCACCTCCACAAGGACCCGACGATCACGGCCATCGTCGTCAACTACGCCGATCCGGCACACTGGTTCGCCGGCGGCCGCTCACTCGCAGACCAGGGCGCCAACAGTTTCTGGCTCGATATCAAGGTTGTGGACGGCACCAACACCAAGCAGGATATGGCGAGCTATCTCGAGGCCGTCTTTGCCGGCTTCCAAAGCCTGCTCGGCAATGTGCACTCGGAAAGCTACATCCTCGTGCACGAGGTCTCCGCAGCCGCCTACGGCTTCGAAGGCAAGACGCAGGAGTTTCGCTACATCAGCAACAAGCTCAAGGCTGCGGTTTGAACGTCAACTCTTATGACGGAGCCAGTGGGCATACGGCGTCGGTTCGAATCGACGCCGTACCTCTTTTGAGCTTGCTTAGCCGGGCTTCGCTTCGTCATTGCCGCGCAGCAGATGAATAAGCGCGGAGAAATCCTCTCCGCCGTGGCCGAGCTTTTCGAACATCGAATAGAGCTGCGCCGCCTGGGCGCCCATCGGCGTCGATGCACCGCTTGTGCTTGCCGCCTGTTGCGACAGCTTCAGGTCCTTCAACATCAGACTGGCGGCGAATCCCGGCCGGTAATCGTTGTTGGCGGGCGACGTCGGCACCGGCCCCGGCACCGGGCAATAGGTCGTCAGCGACCAGCACTGGCCCGACGAGGTCGATGCCACATCGAACAATGCCTGGTGCGACAGGCCGAGACGCTCGGCGAGCACGAAGGCCTCGCAGACGCCGGCCATGGAAATGCCGAGGATCATGTTGTTGCAGATCTTTGCCGCCTGGCCCGCGCCGACATCGCCGCAATGGACGATCTTCTTGCCCATGGCATCGAGCAACGGCTTGCCGCGGGCAAAGGCGTCGTCGGCACCACCGACCATGAAGGTCAGCGTGCCGGCGGCAGCGCCGCCTGTGCCGCCCGAGACGGGCGCATCCAGTGAACGGCAGTCGGCCTTTTCGGCTAACGCATGCGCCTTGCGGGCGCTATCGACGTCAATTGTCGAGCTGTCGATCAGCAAGGTGCCGGGATCGACGAAGCCAAGCAGTTCATCCCAGACATAGAGAACGTGGGCGCCGGCGGGCAGCATGGTGATGACGCATTCCGCCTCGCGCACCGCATGCGCGATCGAGCCTGCAACCGATACGCCCGTCTTGGCGGCTGCGTTGCGCGAAGCCTCCGACAGGTCGAAGCCGGTCACCGCGTGGCCGGCCTTCACCAGATTGGCAGCCATCGGACCGCCCATGTTGCCAAGCCCGATAAAGGCAATCTTCGTCATCTTCACTCCTCCTGAATTGCAGTTCGACCGACGCCGATAGGAGCGGGTGGCTCCCTCAGGCGACAAACAGTGGCAGGTGATCTCGGTTCGCGAAACGCGCGCGCATCTCTTCCGTCACATCCGACAGACCCACCGACCATTTCGGATTGCGGTCCTTGTCGATGACGGCGGCGCGCACGCCCTCATAGAAATCAGGATTGGCAAGCATGCCGAGCGTCGCTGAATACTCGCGCTCAAGGCATTCATTGAGCGAAGCGCTCTTGCGCCCAGCCCGCAAGAGATCGAGCGTCAATTTCATGCTCAGTGCCGAACGTGAGCGAAGCAGAGCCAGCGTTTCCCAACCGAAATCGCTGTCTTCCGCCTCCAGAGCCGCAAGAATCTCCTCGACCGTGTCGAAGGCGAAGCAGCGGTCGATCGCCTTCAGATGCGGAGCGAGTGACGAGGCCGGTGCTTCCTCTGCAAGGCCAAGAATTGCGGCATCGACGTCCGCCGAAATGGCCGAAGCCGGCAGTGCGGTAAGGCGAGAGAACAGGTCGTCGAGCTTGGCCGCCGGCACGAAGTGATCGGCAAGCCGCGCATGGATCGCGTCAGCCGCAGCAATGTCGCGGCCGGTGAGGCCGAGATAAGTGCCGAACTCACCGGGCGCGTGCGGCAGCAGCCAGGTCGCCCCGACATCAGGGAAGTAGCCTATGCCCGTTTCCGGCATCGCGAGCCGTGTGCGTTCGGTGACGATGCGGTGACTGCCATGCGCAGAAATCCCGACGCCGCCACCCATGACGATGCCGTCCATGATGGCGATGTAGGGTTTCGGATAGGCGGAAATCCGGCTGTTGACGATAAACTCCTCGCGCCAGAACTGCGCGCCTTCGGCCGGCCGCTCGCGGCCGCTCTCATAGATCATGCGGATATCGCCGCCGGCACAAAGTCCGCGCTCGCCTTCGCCCGTCACCATAACGACGGCGACGGAAGGATCGGTCTCGAACTCGGTCAGCGCTTCGGCAATCAGCCGGATCATCGGAACGTTGAGGCTGTTCAGTGCCCGTGTGCGATTGAGCCGGATCCGGCCGATCGCGCCCTGGCGTTCGACGATGACCTCAGGTGCTGCCGCCTGCATTTCCATGAAAGACCCTTCCTATTTCCGGCCGATGATCGATCGCGCCACGATCAGCCGCATGATCTCGTTTGTGCCCTCGAGTATCTGGTGCACCCTCAGGTCCCTGACAATCTTCTCGACGCCATAGTCGGCGAGATAGCCGTAACCGCCATGAAGCTGCAGCGCGTCGTTGGCGACCGTAAAGCAGCGATCGGTGACGAAGCGCTTGGCCATGGCGCAGAGTTTGGTTGCTTCCGGATCACCGGCGTCAAGCGCCGAGGCCGCACGCCAGAGGAAGGTGCGAGCAATCTCGAGATCGGTCGCCATGTCGGCGAGGCGAAACTGCAACGCCTGGAACTCGCCGATCGCCTTGCCGAAAGCGCGACGCTCCTGAACATAGGCAAGCGCCTTGTCGAAGGCGGCCTGCGCGCCGCCGAGCGATGCCGCGGCAATGTTCAGCCGGCCTCCGTCCAGCCCGCCCATAGCGATCTTGAAGCCGTCTCCCTCGGCACCAAGGCGGTTTTCAGCGGGGATGCGCACGCTGTCGAGCATCACCGCGCGGGTCGGCTGCACGTGCCAGCCCATTTTCTTCTCGTTCGCACCGAAGGTGAGGCCCGGCGCGTCCTTTTCCACGACGAAGGTAGAGATGCCCTTCGGCCCGTCCTCGCCGGTCCGTGCCATGATCACATAGAGGCCGGAGACGCCGGCACCGGAGATGAACTGCTTCTGCCCGGTCAGCACGTAGCTGTCGCCGTCTCTGACCGCCTTTGTCTTGAGCGCCGCCGCATCCGAACCGGATCCAGGCTCCGTCAGGCAATAGCTCGCCAGCGTCTCCATCGTCAGCAGCTTCGGCAGCAGCCGGTGGCGCTGCTCGTCGGTGCCATAGCGGTCGATCATGCCGGAGCACATGTTGTGAATGGAGACGAAGGAGGCGACCGCCGGGCAGCCCGTTGCCAAGGCCTCGATGATGATCGCGGCGTCGAGCCGGGTCAGGCCCGTGCCGCCGACATCGTCGCGCACGTAGATGCCGGCCATGCCGAGCGCGGCGGCGGCCTGCAACTCATCGACCGGAAAGTGTTTTTCCTGGTCCCACTCGATGGCATTGGGCGCCAGTTCGTCGCGCGCAAAATCGAGCGCCATCTGACGAATGGCTTCCTGTTCCTCTGACAGGCGAAAATCCATATGCATGTCCTCCCTGACCGCATATTGAACGATATGCGGCTAGTTACACCAAATTCCGTACAGGCACAGGTGCAACTTCTCACAGGTTCTGTTCAAAAACGAACAGACACCACCAAGCTCCATTAGCTCTCACTCAGACGATACGGCAGAGCGCCGCGCAAGTCATGATCGACGATCAGCCTTCGCTTCAAGGGAGGCACGGCGCGGCTGGCGCATTTCGTCCGCTCGCAGATCCGGCAGGAAATGCCGATCGGATCGAACGCCGCGCGGTTGCCAAGATCGAGATCGTCGGCATAGACGAAGGCGTCGGCGTAGGAAATTTCACAGCCGAGCGCCAAGGCATAGCGCGGCTGGGCTGCGCGAAAACCACCGCCGCCCTTGGTGATCTGGGTGGCAAGACAGAGATAGCGCACGCCATCCGGTGTCTCGGCCAGTTGTCGAATGATGCGGCCTGGTGTCTCGAAGGCCTGATGCACGTTCCAGAGCGGACAGGCGGCACCAAAGCGGGCAAACTGCAGCTTGGCCGCGCTGTGCCGCTTGGTGATGTTGCCGGCCCGGTCGATGCGGGCAAAGAAGATCGGTACGCCCTTCTGCCCCGGGCGCTGCAGCGTCGATAGGCGGTGACAGACCTGTTCCAGCGAGGCCCCGAAACGGGCCGCCAGCAGCTCGATGTCATGCCTGAGTTCCCGCGCCGCCTTGTGAAATGCCTGGTAGGGCAGGATCAGCGCCCCGGCGAAATAGTTCTGCAGCCCGATGCGACAGATCTCGTAGGCTTCCTCCGTGCGAAATCCGGCAGCGCCGGCCACACGGTCAATCTCTTCCCGAGCGTAGAGCTGGGCGATCTGCAGCGCGACCTGGAAGTCGCGCGTCGCCGCCGGGGCATACGGGTTCAGCGTCAATAGTCGCGCGCGCGGATCGTAGCGGCGGATCGCCTCGTCGCCGGCTGCACCCCGCAAGACGCGCACGCCGTGGCGCTGCTCGAGGTAGGCGACAAGGGCGGCATGGTTGTCGCCCTCGCCAAGCCCCAGCTCGCCAGCCAACCGCTCGGAGAGCAGGTCGATGTCATGGATGTAATTGTCGACGAAATGGAAGAAATCGCGCACCTCCTCATAAGGTGTTGTTTCAACAGAGGGCCCGCCGCGACCGATTGTATCGTCGATGCTGGCAAGCTGCTCGCTGTTGCGCCGATAGGCCTGGTGACAGCTGATCAGTGCGTGCGCCAGACCCGGCGCGTTCTGGGTGATCAGCTTCAATTCCTGCAGGCTCGGCGAATAGGTCTCGAACAGCGGATCGCTGAGCGCCTCCGAGAGTGCCGACAGCAGCCTGTCGCCCTCTCCGGTCGACAATTCCGCGATATCGATCTGGAACTTTTCCGCAAGCGCCAGCAGCACCGAAGCCGATACTGGGCGCTGGTTGTTTTCGATCTGGTTGAGATAGCTGGTGGAGATGCCGATGCGCTCGGCAAACTGCCCCTGCGTCGCCCTGTTCGCATCCCGTAGTTCCCGGACCTTGCGCCCGATATAGAGTTTGCCGATCGCCATGTTCGCAACTTTGCAATTTACATTTCGCAATATTCTCTATTTCACATTTGCACATGAACGGCCGTTTTACCATCCGGCCTTCGACGCTATTGCGAAGCGACAAACGCCTCTGCACAATCACGGAAAAACCGGGAGGGATTTATGCGCGCCATACTCGAACAGGTCGAAGCTCGCCGGGCGGAGGCAAGGGCCGGTGGCGGTCAGCGCCGCATCGATGCCCAGCACGGCAAGGGCAAGCTGACGGCGCGCGAGCGCATCGAGGTTCTGCTCGATGATGATTCCTTCGAAGAATACGACATGTATGTCACGCATCGTTGCGTCGACTTCGGCATGGACGGCCAGAAGGTCGCCGGCGATGGCGTCGTCACCGGCTGGGGTACGATCAACGGTCGCCAGGTCTATGTCTTCTCGCAGGACTTCACCGTGCTCGGCGGTTCGCTGTCGGAAACCCACGCGCAGAAGATCTGCAAGATCATGGATATGGCAGTCCGGAACGGCGCCCCTGTCATCGGCCTCAACGATAGTGGCGGCGCCCGCATTCAGGAAGGTGTGGCCTCCCTTGCCGGCTACGCGGAAGTCTTCCGCCGCAATGCCGAGGCCTCCGGCGTCATCCCTCAGATCTCGGTCATCATGGGGCCATGTGCCGGCGGCGCCGTCTATTCGCCTGCCATGACCGACTTCATCTTCATGGTCCGCGATTCGTCCTACATGTTCGTCACCGGGCCTGATGTGGTGAAGACCGTCACCAACGAGATCGTCACGGCAGAAGAGCTTGGCGGCGCCGGTACCCACACGAAAAAGTCCTCCGTCGCCGACGCTGCCTATGAAAACGACATCGAGACGCTGGAACATGTGCGTCTGCTCTTCGATTTCCTGCCACTCAACAACCGCGAAAAACCGCCGGTCCGCCCATTCCACGACGATCCGTCGCGGTTGGAGCGTAGGTTGGACAGCCTCATCCCGGATAGCGCGGCAAAGCCCTACGACATGAAGGAACTGATCCTCGCGCTTGCCGACGAGGGTGACTTCTTCGAGCTGCAGCAGAGTTTCGCTCGCAACATCATCACCGGCTTCGTCCGCATCGAGGGTCAGACCGTCGGCGTCGTCGCCAACCAACCGATGGTGCTGGCCGGCTGCCTCGATATTGACAGTTCGCGCAAGGCCGCCCGCTTCGTGCGTTTCTGCGATGCCTTCTCGATCCCGATCCTGACGCTTGTCGACGTGCCCGGCTTCCTTCCCGGCACCGCCCAGGAATATGGCGGCGTCATCAAGCACGGCGCCAAGCTGCTTTTCGCCTACAGCCAGGCGACCGTTCCGATGGTGACGTTGATCACGCGAAAAGCCTATGGCGGCGCCTATGACGTCATGGCTTCCAAGCACATCGGCGCCGACGTCAACTATGCCTGGCCGACCGCCGAAATCGCCGTCATGGGTGCCAAGGGGGCGACCGAGATCCTCTACCGCTCCGAACTCGGCGACGCCGAGAAGATCGCCGCACGGACGAAGGAATACGAGGAGCGTTTCGCCAATCCGTTCGTTGCCGCCGAGCGCGGCTTCATCGACGAAGTGATCATGCCGCATTCGTCGCGCCGCCGGATCGCCCGCGCCTTCGCATCGCTGCGCAACAAGCAGGTCGACGTTCGCTGGCGCAAGCACGACACGATCCCCTTATGATGGAGGCAATCATGGAGCCGGAACGCGAACGCATCATGACGCCGGAGGAGGCCCGCCGCGACCATCGCGAGATGCTGCGCTACATGGGCATCCACGCGCTCTACGGCCTGGCGACCGGCGCAACTGTCGCGGGTGTGCTGATCTGGCTCAACATCGGCGCGGTCGGCACCCACATCGCCCGCTCCACCAGCCCCATTCTTGCCACGGCCATGGTCGTCGTGCCCTTTACGCTGCTCTTCGGCGGCGCTGTTGCGGCATCGTCGATCGCACTCCTGCCCTATCGGCGCAAGTTCAAACGCTGACGCGACACCCAGGATTTGAAAGAGATACGCATGTTCAAGAAGATCCTCATCGCCAACCGTGGCGAAATCGCCTGCCGCGTCATCAAGACCGCGAAGAAACTCGGTATCGCCACCGTCGCCGTCTATTCCGACGCCGACCGCGATGCCATGCATGTGCGCATGGCCGACGAGGCCGTTCATATCGGCCCTTCGCCTTCCGCACAGTCCTATATCGTCATCGACAAGATCATCGAGGCGATCCGCAAGACCGGCGCCGATGCGGTCCATCCCGGCTACGGCTTCCTTTCTGAGAATGCCGCCTTCGCGCAAGCGCTGGAAAAGGAAGGCGTAACCTTCATCGGCCCGCCTGTTGGCGCGATCCAGGCGATGGGGGACAAGATCACCTCGAAGAAGCTTGCAGCCGAAGCCGGCGTCTCCACCGTGCCGGGCCACATGGGCCTGATCGCCGATGCCGACGAGGCGGTAAAGATCTCCGGATCGATCGGCTATCCCGTGATGATCAAGGCGTCTGCCGGCGGCGGCGGCAAGGGCATGCGCATCGCCTGGAACGACCAGGAAGCGCGCGAAGGTTTCCAGTCCTCGAAGAACGAGGCGAAAAACTCCTTCGGCGACGACCGTATTTTCATCGAGAAGTTCGTGACCGAACCGCGCCATATCGAAATCCAGGTGCTCGGCGACAAGCACGGCAACACGCTCTATCTTGGCGAGCGCGAATGCTCGATCCAGCGTCGCAACCAGAAGGTCATCGAAGAAGCCCCCTCGCCCTTCCTCGATTCAGCGACCCGCAAGGCCATGGGCGAACAGGCCGTGGCGCTGTCGAAGGCCGTCGGCTATCACTCGGCCGGCACCGTCGAGTTCATCGTCGACGGCAATCGCAACTTCTACTTCCTCGAAATGAACACGCGCCTGCAGGTCGAGCATCCAGTCACCGAACTCGTGACCGGCCTTGACCTCGTCGAGCAGATGATCCGCGTTGCAGCCGGTGAAAAACTCGCCTTCCGCCAGGCGGAGGTGAAGCTCAACGGCTGGGCGATCGAGAGCCGTCTTTACGCCGAAGATCCCTATCGCAACTTCCTGCCGTCGATCGGCCGGCTGACGCGCTATCGGCCGCCAGCAGAAGGTGCAAACGACGACGGCACCGTGACGCGCAACGACACCGGCGTCTTCGAGGGTGGCGAGATCTCGATGTATTATGACCCGATGATCGCCAAGCTCTGCACCTGGGGGCCGGACCGCCTGACCGCTGTCGAAGCCATGGCAGACGCGCTCGACCAGTTCGAGGTCGAAGGCATCGGCCACAACCTGCCCTTCCTTTCGTCTGTCATGCAGCAGCAGCGCTTTCGCGACGGCCGCCTGACGACCGCCTATATCGCCGAGGAATTCGCCGACGGCTTCCATGGCGTGACGCCGGATGAAACCTCGGCGCGCAAGCTGGCGGCCATCGCCGTTTCGATCAACCAGGTGCTGCAGGAGCGCGCCAGCCAGATTTCCGGCACCATCGGCAATCATCGCCGCATCGTCGGCAACGACTGGGTGGTCAATCTCGCCGACATGGACTTCCCGCTCACCGCGGGTTCTTCCGCCGACGGCGCCTATGTCCGCTTCGAGGATGGCACGTCCGCTTCGATCGCCGGCGATTGGACGCCGGGCCGCACGCTCGCCACCTTCAACATCGACAATCAGCCGATGAGCGTGAAGGTCGAACTGACCGGCACCGCAATCCGGCTGCGCTGGCGCGGCATCGATGTGATCGCCCGGGTCAGAAGCCCGCGCGTCGCCGAGCTTGCCAAGCTGATGCCGAAGAAGCTGCCGCCGGACACATCGAAGATGCTGCTCTGCCCGATGCCTGGCGTCATCACGTCAGTCTCGGTCAAGGCCGGCGACACGGTGGAGGCTGGCCAGTCTCTGGCGATCGTTGAGGCGATGAAGATGGAAAACATACTGCGCGCCGAAAGACGCGCCGTCGTCAAGCGCGTCGCCGTCGCTGCCGGCGCAAGCCTTGCGGTCGACGAACTGATCATGGAATTCGAATAGGAACTGCCGGGCAAGCCATCTAGGCTTCGCCCCTACCCCTCTCCCCGCACGCGGGGGGGAGGGAAGTTGAGCGCCGAGAGTGCCAGTATCCTCCTTCGCCCCGTCCCACGGGGAGAAGCTCCCGGCAGGGGGATGAGGGGCTGGCTGGGACAAGCAGAGTGCGGAGCACGTCGATGACCAAAAAAACCATAAAGGACTGGGAAAACCTCGCCGAGCGCGAGCTGAAGGCATCGCCCGAAAGCCTCACCTGGCAGACGCCGGAGGGCATCGCCGTCAAGCCGCTCTACACCGCTGATGACCTTGAGGGCATCGACCATGTCGGTTCCCTTCCCGGCTTCGCGCCGTTTCTGCGCGGGCCCCGCGCGACGATGTATGCCGGCCGGCCCTGGACGATCCGGCAATATGCCGGCTTCTCGACGGCAGAAGCATCGAACGCCTTTTATCGCAAGAACCTCGCGGCCGGCCAGAAGGGCCTTTCGGTCGCCTTCGACCTTGCCACCCATCGCGGTTACGACAGCGATCACCCGCGCGTCGAGGGCGATGTCGGCAAGGCGGGTGTCGCGATCGACTCAGTCGAGGACATGAAGATCCTGTTCGACGGCATTCCGCTGGAAGAGATGTCGGTATCGATGACCATGAACGGCGCAGTTATCCCGATCCTCGCCTCCTTCATCGTCGCCGGCGAGGAACAGGGCGTTTCGCGCGACAAGCTGTCGGGAACCATCCAGAACGACATCCTCAAGGAGTTCATGGTCCGCAACACCTACATCTACCCGCCGGAACCCTCGATGCGCCTGGTCGCCGATATCATCGAGTACACGGCCAAGGAGATGCCGAAGTTCAATTCGATCTCGATTTCCGGCTATCACATGCAGGAGGCGGGTGCGACGCTGGTGCAGGAGCTCGCCTTCACGCTTGCCGACGGCCGCGAATATGTGCGTGCAGCGCTTGCCAAAGGCTTGAACGTCGACGAATTCGCCGGCCGGCTCTCCTTCTTCTTCGCCATCGGCATGAACTTCTTCATGGAAGCCGCCAAGCTCCGGGCTGCACGGCTCTTGTGGACGCGGATCATGACCGAGTTCGAGCCGAAGAAGCCGTCGTCGCTGATGCTGCGCACCCATTGCCAGACCTCGGGCGTCTCGCTGCAGGAACAGGATCCCTATAACAACATCATCCGCACGGCCTTCGAGGCGATGTCGGCAGCCCTTGGCGGCACCCAGTCTCTGCACACCAACTCTTTCGACGAGGCGATCGCGCTGCCGACCGAGTTTTCGGCGCGCATTGCCCGCAACACCCAGTTGATCCTGCAGCACGAGACGGGTGTCACCAAGGTCGTCGATCCCTTGGCCGGCTCCTATTATGTCGAGAGCCTGACCAACGAGCTCGCCGAAAAAGCCTGGGCGTTGATCGAGGAAATCGAGGCGATGGGCGGCATGACCGAAGCAGTCAATGCCGGCCTGCCAAAGCGGCTGATCGAAGAGGCGGCCACCCGCCGCCAGGCGGCCGTCGACAAGGGCGAGGAAGTCATCGTCGGCGTCAACAAGTACCGTCTCGACAACGAAGAGCCGATCGACATCCTCGAGATTGACAACACCGCCGTTCGCGCGGCCCAGATCCGCCGGATCGAGGAAACCAAACGGCGGCGCAACTCGGCGGATGTGGCAAAGGCGCTGGCGACGATTACAGACCTTGCACGCAGCGGCGATGGGAACCTGCTGGCCGCAGCAGTGGAAGCGGCCCGGGCGCGCGCGACTGTTGGCGAGATTTCAGACGCAATGCGCGCCGCCTTCGGCGACCACGCGGCAACCCCCAAGGTCGTCAGCAAGATCTATGGCAAGGCCTATGAGGGCGAGCCGGAACTGGCCGTGCTCACCGAACGCCTGGGGGAGGTCTCGGACAAGCTCGGCCGCAAGCCGAAGATCATGGTGGCAAAGCTCGGCCAGGATGGCCACGACCGCGGCGCCAAGGTGATCGCCTCTGCCTTCGGGGATATCGGCTTCGACGTGCTGGCCGGCCCCCTGTTCCAGACCCCAGAAGAGGCGGCCGACATGGCGGTGACAAGCAAGGTCAACGTCATCGGCGTATCGTCGCTCGCCGCCGGCCACAAGACGCTGATGCCGCAGTTGGCGCAAGCGCTGAAAAAGCGCGGCGGCGAGGATATCATCGTCATCTGCGGCGGCGTGATCCCGCGTCAGGATTACGAGTATCTGATGGACAACGGCGTGTCGGCCGTGTTCGGCCCCGGCACCAACGTGCTCGACGCCGCCCGCGCCGTGCTCGACCTGATCGAGGGCAAGCGCCGCAACATCTGATGTCCTCATTCCGCTCCAAGCGAAAGGCGCGGTCAGTCGCTCATTGAACAAGAAGCGCGACACCGGTCGCGCCGAGAGCAAGGGTCCAGAGGCGATCGAAGTTGATCCAGGCGGAACGCAGGTCCGCAAGGCCAAGCCATTCGAAGACGGCGAGCGCCACCGCCGCGATGACCGCGAGCATGACACCACTATGAACCGCCAGGGCGGCCAGCGAGAGCGGCAAGGAACTGGCGATCGCGAGTTCGCCCCCGCGGTCTGCCAGGCAGAGACTTAGGACCGCCGGCACCAGCATCAGACCCGCCCCATGGCTCGTCGCCATCAGGAATGACCAGACCGCAAGACCGGCCATGCCGGTTTGCATTCCGACCCGAACACGGTGACGGTGCCCGTAAAGCGCGCTGTAGCCGGCGATGCCAAGAATGAGCATGGCCGCAGCTTTCCGGAAGCTGTTCGGATCCAGGGCCGTGCCGAATGAGACGAAAACGGCGAGGACGGCCGCAATGGAAACGGCATGGCCGATGGCAATGGGAATGAGAGACAGCCAGACGGTGCGCCGGCTCTGCCGGTGAAGCCCGAGCGCCACGGCAAAGAGCCAGCCCATCGCCGGATTGACGCCGTGAAAAGCGCCAAGGCCGGCAAGGTAAAGCCAAGGCCAGAAGGTCGTCATTTGCCCTGAGCGGGCCGCACGGCTGCCCCTCCTTAAGGATAGCAGTAGGAATCGGACGAACAGTCGCCGCCTTCGAGGCGGACCTGATGCGGGCGATGGCCTTTCGGCCAGTCGACGAAAAACTTTTCATCGAATGCTATCCCGCCGCCGTCATTGACATCCAGCTTGACCATCCAGCCTTCGATGCCCTCGGGATAGAACTGCGGATCGATCGCCCCGTAAAGCGAGTTGGTGAAATAGACGCGGCTGCCGTCCCGGCTGATCTCGACCATTTGCGGGCCACCGTTCAACGCACCGTTTTTGGCCTTTGGATGGGTTGCACGCGAAACGATGCCACCGATCCGCACCCGACCTGTCTCCTTCGGGCTGAAGGGATCGGAAACATCATACTGGATCATGTCGCCGGTGCCCCAACAGGAGACGTAAAGGAAGCGATCATCCATCGACAGGTCGATATCCGTGACCAGCGGCGCGACCGCGCTGAAACCCTTGAGCACCGGCGGTAGCAGATCGGGGTCGGCGGGCTCCGCCGGGATCTCGATCACCTTCTTGACCGCCCATCGGTCGCCATCGCGATACCAGGTCCAGATTGATGCAGAGAGGTCCTTTAGGCTGATGACACAGCCGACGAAGCCGTAGGTCTTGGTCGGGTCGTGGGCTGGCCGCAGCTCGAAGACAAGCTGGTGCTCCTCCCCGAAATCGATCTCCTGCAGGTGCTTGCGCTTGTGCAGGTCCCAGAAATGCAGTCTTCGGCCATATTTCGAACCGAGCAGAACCTCGGGAACCAGCCCGTTCTCGAAGGTATCCGGCGTGCCCCATTCGCTGGTGATCATCGTGTCATGGCCGAGATGCCACCAGAAATCATAGGCAAGCTTCTGCGGCCCGCGGTCCATTTCCCACTGGCCGAGCACGTCGAAACTCTCGTGATCCAGAAGGAAGATACCGCCGGGCGCGTTGCCGTTGCGGTCTGCCAGCGCATTGACGTAGATGCCCTCTGGGCCGCAATGCGTCGTGTGAAGCCGCGAATAGTTCGCCCTTTCGGCAATTTCTTCGGGCTCGATCACACGCACGATCTTCGGATTTCGGGGATCCGGCCTGGTGTCGATGATGTGGAGCCGCGAGGATCTTAAGCCCGGCACGATCAGATAGCGACGCTCGACATGCGGGTGCGGCGCGTTGGGACAAAGGCAGGAAGAGCAGGCATTCCAGCCGAAATGGTGCAACTCGTCGCCGACATTGGGCATGTCGACCTGCCCGACGATTTGCGAGTAGCGCGGCGACGTCGGGTCGACATCGACGACGGCGATGGCATCCGGCCTTGCTCGTTCGGGATCAAACGCCGCCACATAGGCTAAGGTTTCCTTCGGAGCCTTCGCCGCCATGCGTGGTGATGGATAAAAGGAAGGATCGGGTCGCCACGTCGCCATTTCCATTCTCCCTGGAGAATTCCCAATGCGCGGATCCTGATGCAAGGCTTGGTGATGCGGCAAGAACGCGTCGGAAATGCGGCGTCTCGCCTTATTTCCTCAGAAGTGGAAATGCCTTCATGTGGCGGATTGCGTCGACCATCTCCTGAGCTTGCGGCCCGACCTCTCGCGCAATCGCATGTCTCGATCGTTAACGCCGGCGGCGAAGCGCCCCGGAGAGTTCGGCCGCTGTTGCCGCGAGCGGCCTACGTTTCGATCTTGAGCTTCATGCGGTCGGCGGCGAAACAGCTGCGGGAATACTCCACCGGCTTGCCGTCGAGATCCGCGTTGATCGAATGCGTTTCAAGCACGATCGCACCTGCCGAGAGTTTCAGCTTGGAAAGCTCGTCGCCGTCGGCATGACGGGCGACGATCTCAGTCGAAACGCGCACATAGTCGTCGAGCCCATGAGCGGCAAACGCCTTGGTGACGGAATGCAGTTGCTCGAATTCCTCCGCCATGCGCGGAAAACGCGCGGCGGGATAATAGCTTGACGAAACCGACAACGGCCTGCCGTCGCCGCTGCTGACCGTGCGCAGTTCGATCACCGGTTCGCCGGGCGCAATGCCCAGCGACGTGGCGATCTCGCCGAATGCCCGTAGTTCCGCATGGCCGAGCAGGCGGGTGCCGATCTCCTTCACCTGCCGACCGAGCCCTTGTGAGAAGCGGGTACGGCGGGAAATCGGATAGCTGACCCGCTCCTTGCGTTCGATCATCGTGCCGCGGCCCTGGACGGCGCGGACCAGGCCCTCCTCGGCAAGGGCTGCGAGCGCGCTTCTGACCGTATGCCGGTTGACGCCGAACTCGCCGGCCAGAACCGTTTCGGGCGGCACCATGCCGGCGGCATCGTAATCACCGTTGCTGATCGCCAACCGGATCCTGTCGGCGATCTGCCGCCAGAGCGCGACGCCTGTCTGCCGTTCAACCACTTTTCGAATTGCCATGTCACAAGCCTGTCATTTCCTGCCGCTAAGGAAAGGTATAAGATGTACACTTGTCTAGATCAATAGACATTTGAGGTGAAAGTGATGGATGCGAAGCTGAAACAGGAAAGCCCGCCGGACATGGCACGCCCGGATATGGCACGCAAGGAAGGCATGCGGCTGCTCGCCCGCGCGTCTTTTGAAGAACTCAATACAGCCTGGGCAGCGATTGCCGACAAGCCCGACGTTTCCCCGGTTCGCGGCCCGGAGACCGGCCTCGTCATGGTGCGCGGCCGCATCGGCGGCGGCGGCGATGCCTTCAACCTCGGCGAAGCAACCGTGTCGCGCGCCACGGTCCGGCTATCGACCGGCGAAATCGGCCATGGGCAACTGCTCGGTACAGACAAGCAGCGGGCCCGCCTTGCCGCCATCTTCGATGCCCTTTTCCAGCGCGATCCAGACCGCGCAGCCGTAGAGGCTCTTCACCGGCAGATCGCTGCGCGCATCGAAGCGGAAGACCGCCGCACGGCTGAGGAAACCGCTGCAACACGCGTCGACTTTTTCACCATGGTTCGCGGAGACGACTGATGGCCAGCCAATCGCAAATCTTCGCCGGCGCCTTCGCCGATCCGGTCTTTTCCGCCCAGTCCGTCTTCAAGAGCCTGATGGACGGCTTTGCCCGTCCGGGACAGATCATTCGCCTTGGCGCGTCGAGCGTTCCGCCGGCGCCGATGGGCACTGCCGCCGGAGCCGTCGCCCTGACGCTCTGCGATCATGACACGCCCGTCTGGTTGACGCCGGCCCTTGCCAAGTCTGCAGTTCCGCAATGGATCGCGTTCCACACCGGCGCAGCAGTGACTGACAGCAAGACGGATGCCCGCTTTGCCTTTGTCGAAAAGGGCGCACCGGTCCCGGGCTTCGACCAGTTTTCCCTCGGCACCCAGGAATATCCGGATCGCTCGACGACGCTTGTCATAGAGATCGGAGCGCTTTCCGGTGGCGAACCGCTCACCGCGCGCGGACCTGGCATCCGGGACGAAGTCACCATCGCCGTGCGCGGCCTGCCTGAAGTCTTCCTCGACTTCTGGAGTGCCAACCGCGCCATCTTCCCACGCGGCATCGACCTCGTACTGACAGCAGGCGACAGCGTTCTCTGCCTGCCGCGCACCACCCGCCTTGTCCGACAGGAGGCATAGTCCATGTATGTTGCAGTAAAGGGCGGCGAAGCCGCCATTGCCAACGCCCACCGTCTCCTTGCAGACCGCCGCCGCGGCGACCGAACGTTGCCGTCGATCACCATCCAGCAGGTTGTCGAACAGCTCGGCCTCGCCGTCGACCGCGTCATGGCTGAGGCCTCGCTCTACGATCGGGAGCTCGCAGCGCTTGCCGTTCGCCAGGCGCGCGGCGACATGATCGAAGCGATCTTCATCCTGCGCGCCTACCGCACGACCTTGCCGCGCTTCGGCTATTCCGAGCCGGTCGACACCGCGACCATGAAGGTCGAGCGCCGCGTTTCGGCCACCTACAAGGACCTGCCCGGCGGCCAATTGCTCGGTCCGACCTTCGACTATACCCACCGCCTGCTCGATCCCTCGTTGATCGATGACGCCTCTGTCAAGGAACCTGCCGTCAAGGAGCCGGGCGAACGTGTGATGCGCGTCTCCGACATTCTCGACGGCGAAGGGCTGATCGAAGGCGACGGCCGCATGCCCGAAGGCCACGTGATGGGCGACCTCACCCGCGAGCCGATGGAGTTTCCTATGGCCCGCGACCTGCGTCTGCAGGCACTCGCCCGCGGCGACGAGGGCTTTCTGTTGGCGCTCGCCTATTCGACCCAGCGCGGCTACGGCCGCACACACCCCTTCGTTGGGGAAGTGCGCATCGGGGAGGTCGAAGTCGAACTGGACCTGCCCGAGCTCGGCTTTGCCGTCTCACTCGGCGTCATCAGGGTGACGGAGTGCCAGATGGTCAACCAGTTCATGGGTTCGGCCAAGCAGCCGCCGCAGTTCACCCGCGGCTACGGCCTCGTCTTCGGCCAGAGCGAGCGCAAGGCGATGTCGATGTCGCTGGTCGATCGTGCCCTCAGGACCGACGAATTCAGCGAAGACATCGTCGCGCCGGCCCAGGACCAGGAATTCGTGATCTCGCACGCGGACAATGTGCAGGCAACGGGCTTCGTCGAGCATCTGAAGCTGCCGCATTACGTCGATTTCCAGGCCGAGCTCGATCTCGTCCGGCGCATGCGCCGCGACTATGACGCTGCCCGCACCGGCGGCCCGGACGACCTGAAGGAGGCCGCCGAATGACACCGCAGTTCGTAGACGCCTCAGTCCCCGCCGCCGTCGCCGCCACCATCGCCATCGCCGACGACAGCTTCAAAGAGCCAGCCCTTTCTGCGGTTGACAGGCGTTCCGCCCGTCTCCGCCTCGCGGATGCGACGACCAATACTGGCAAGGTGGGCCAATCCGGCCACGGCAGAACCGATGATGAAGAGAATGGCGAACCAGAAGAATATTTCGCTCACGTCTTTGCCTCGTCACCGAACGACTCTTTTGAGGGTACTCTGAGATGAATGACCTCGCCACATACAACTTTTCTTATCTGGACGAGCAGACCAAGCGGATGATCCGCCGCGCCATCCTGAAGGCGATCGCCATCCCCGGCTACCAGGTTCCCTTCGCCTCGCGCGAGATGCCGATGCCCTATGGCTGGGGCACCGGCGGCGTGCAGGTCACCGCCTCGATCCTCGGGCCCAAGGACGTGCTGAAGGTCATCGACCAGGGTGCCGACGACACCACCAACGCCGTGTCGATCCGGGCCTTCTTCCAGAAGGTCGCCGCTGTCGCGGTCACGACCAAGACCAAGGAAGCGACGATCATCCAGACACGCCACCGCATTCCCGAAGAAGGTCTTCGCGAAGGCCAGACGCTCGTCTATCAGGTCCCGATCCCGGAACCCTTGCGCTTTCTCGAACCGCGCGAGACCGAGACCCGCAAGATGCATGCGCTCGAAGAATACGGGCTAATGCATGTGAAGCTCTATGAGGATATCGCCCGCAACGGCCACATCGCCACCACCTATGCCTATCCGGTCAAGGTCGAGGGGCGCTATGTGATGGATCCCTCGCCGACGCCGAAGTTCGACAATCCGAAGATGCACATGTCGGAAGCGCTGCAGCTTTTCGGCGCCGGCCGCGAGAAGCGCATCTATGCGGTTCCGCCCTATACCGAAGTCGTCAGCCTCGATTTCGAGGATCATCCCTTCGAAGTGCAAAAGTTCGACAAGCCCTGCGCGCTCTGCGGCGCCGAGAACGTCTACCTCGACGAAGTGGTGCTCGACGACAAGGGCGGGCGCATGTTCGTCTGCTCGGACACCGACCATTGCGAAGACCGCCGCGACTGCGGCCATGCCGGACATATGCTTGCCCGAAAGGAAGCCGCAGAATGAGTGCCGTACCGCTCCTTAAAGTCAACGATGTCTCGAAATTCTATGGCAGCCGCATCGGTTGCCGGAACGTATCCTTCGACCTCTTTCCAGGCGAAGTGCTGGCGATCGTCGGCGAATCCGGCTCGGGCAAGACGACGCTTCTGTCCTGCCTTTCGACCCGGCTGATGCCGACTTCGGGCATCGTCGAATATCATATGCGTGACGGCCAGTACCGTGACCTTGCCCGCATGGGCGAGGCCGAGCGGCGCTTCCTGATGCGCACCGACTGGGGCTTCGTCCATCAGAACCCGGCAGATGGCCTCAGGATGACGGTCTCGGCCGGCGCCAATGTTGGCGAGCGGCTGATGGCCGTCGGTGACCGGCACTATGGCAACATCCGTGCCGCCGCCAGCGACTGGCTGGAGAGGGTGGAGATCGGTATCGACCGCATCGACGATCAGCCCCGCGCCTTTTCTGGCGGCATGCGTCAGCGCCTGCAGATTGCCCGCAATCTCGTGACCAACCCTCGTCTCGTGTTCATGGACGAGCCGACCGGCGGCCTCGACGTGTCTGTCCAGGCGCGCCTGCTCGATCTGGTGCGCGGTCTGGTGCACGACCTCGGGCTTGCGGCCATCATCGTCACCCATGATCTCGCCGTCGCCCGGCTGTTGTCGCATCGCATGATGGTGATGAAGGACGGCGCCGTCATCGAGCAGGGCCTGACCGACCGCGTGCTCGACGATCCGCGCGAGCCTTATACCCAGCTCCTCGTCTCCTCCATTTTGCAGGTCTGAAGCATGATCCCGAAAAGTGAAAATCGGTTTTCGGCCAAGATCATGCGCAAAGGAAAGTAAGTACCATGGCTACGCCCCTTGTTGTTTCCGAAGTCGCAAAGAGCTTCACCATGCACCTGCGCGACGGTATCCGCCTGCCCGTCGTCGCCAACGTCACCTTCTCCGTGAAAGCCGGTGAGTGCGTCGTGCTCGGCGGCCCCTCGGGCGTCGGCAAGAGTTCGATCCTCAAAATGCTCTACGGCAATTACGGCGTCGATGAAGGCCAGATCCTGATGGAGCATGACGGCAAGCTGGTGAACCTTGCCACCGCCGAACCGCGCACCGTGCTGGAAGTCCGGCGCGCAACGCTCGGCTATGTCAGCCAGTTCCTGCGGGTCGTGCCGCGGGTGTCGGCGCTCGATATCGTCGCCGAGCCGCTCCAGGCGCGTGGCGTCGCCATCGAGGATGCCCGCGCACGCGCCGCCGAGCTTCTATCGAAGCTCAACCTGCCAACGGCGCTGTGGTCCCTGCCACCGGCGACCTTCTCCGGCGGCGAGCAGCAGCGCGTCAATATCGCCCGCGGCTTCATCACCGACCACAAGATCCTGCTGCTCGACGAACCGACGGCTTCGCTCGACGCGAAAAACCGTGCGGTGGTCGTGGAAATGATCGCGGAGAAGAAGGCGAAGGGCACGGCCCTGATAGGCATCTTCCATGATGAGGAAGTGCGCGACGCGGTTGCCGACCGCATTCTCGACGTGTCGGCCTTCTCGCCGCGAAAGGCTGCCGCATGAGCCAGAAACTCGGGCTCGAGCCCTTCATCCACCCGACGGCCAGCGTGAACAACTCGACGCTCGGCCGCTACACCGAAATCCAGGAGCGCTCGCGCCTGGAAGAGGTCGAGTTCGGCGACTATTCCTACATCATGCAGGACGGCTCCATCTGGTGCGCGACGATCGGCAAGTTCGTAAACATCGCCGCCGCTGTGCGCATCAACGCCACCAACCACCCGACCTGGCGCGCAACCCTGCACCACTTCACCTACCGCGCGCCGAACTATTGGGACGATACCGAAGTCGATCACGATCTCTTCGCCTGGCGCCGGTCCAACCGCGTCAGCATTGGGCACGATGTCTGGATCGGCCACGGCGCAACGCTTCTGCCCGGCGTCAATGTCGGCAATGGCGCAGTGATCGGAGCCGGCGCTGTCGTCTCCAAGGATGTCGCCCCCTACACGATCGTCGGCGGTGTGCCGGCCAAGCTCATCCGCGATCGGTTCAATGACGGCATCGGCGAACGTATGGACAGCCTCGCCTGGTGGGATTGGGACCATCTGCGCCTGCGCAAGGCCCTCGATGATTTCCGCGACCTAACGGCGGAAGAATTTCTGGTGCGCTACACCTGAACGGAGCCGCTGCACCATCCCCAAATTGTCTGCCAGCCGTGATCTGTGATCGCCATCCATCGATGAGCGACGGGAGGTGGACCGTCGTTGGATGGATGAAGTCAAAAACGCAGATCGTTTAGGAGAGCTTGGCACCTGGCGCATAGTGAACGAGGTCATCGAACGCTATAACTTAAGGGCAAACCACGTGCAGAGCTTGCGCAGGACGGCAACCCAACCGCGTTGCACGGGCTCAATTTCCTGAGTACAACTCAAGGCACGAACGGCGTTGTCTGTCAGGTCTTCGATCTCTAGTCACGGGCAAGGAGTGACCATGCGTCTGGTTCTAACTGCTTTTGTTTCTCTCGTGATGTCAGTGATATTCTCCGCCGCACTGGCTCAGGATATCCGAACGGAAACGATTCGCTTCCTGCGTGGGGCCTCCTCGGCGAGCATCAAAGGCTCGATCACGGGGCGTGAATCCGTCCGATATGTTCTCGATGTGAAACGTGGGCAGCGCGTCAGCATACAGCTCGATACCAGCAATCGGAGCAACTACTTCAACGTTATCGCACCCGGTGCAGAGTCAGCGCTGTTCAACGGGTCTGTTTCCGGAGGGAGCACGAGCTTTGTCGCGGAGGTATCGGGCAAACACGTGATTGACGTCTACTTGATGCGCAACGCCGCACGCCGCAACGAACGCGCCCGATACACGCTGACGGTGTCGGCCGAAGCAACCGGTCAGGCAGCCACGACAAGCCCGGATTTTGCCGACGGTCTGGCAGGCGGCCCCGACACCTGGCGTGTCAGCGAGGTTCCGGCCGGCGACGTGCTGAACCTGCGCGCCGCGCCATCGGCGCGCGATCGCATCCTCGATACGGCCCGCAACGGCGAGATCCTGCGCAATCGAGGCTGCGCTATCAACGGCGGCACAAGGTGGTGTCAGGTCGAAAACCGCAGAGGCGTCAAGGGATGGGTCGCTGGCCGCTATCTTCGCGAAGCGGATGGCACTTGGTAAGCCCGTTTTTCATCTGCCGCGCCCAATCATGGTGAACACCATTGTGGTCGGCAGCTGTAGGCATCACCGCTCGCCATTGATGATCAAATCTCAGTCAAGGTTCTGCTGGCACACCGCTTGTGTCTGAGCTGCCCACGCAGCAGTGCGCAAGACAACAATAAGGGCGCGGTTGGGAGGACCCGCGCCCTTTTTGCGAGGAATGAACCGGGCGACGTTATCAGCCGTCGACGGATTCCTTCAGAAAATCAGCGGCGACGCGGGCGGTCAGCGCCAGCGACACCGCACCGGCATCCGGATGGCCGATGCTTTTTTCGGCAAGCGGACGGGCCCGACCGAGTTTCGGCGTCAGGCTCGAGGTGGCATCGGCCGCATCGGTCGCGGCCTTGGCTGCGATCTCCCAGGCCGCGATCAGTGACTTGTGGACCCCGAATTCGCGCTCCAGCGCGTCGACGAACGGTACGAGCGCGTCGACTAGCGTCTTGTCGCCGACGCGGGCGCGTCCGAGACGGGTGACACCTTCGAGCGCAAGGCGCGCACCTTCGACGATGGCCGCGTCCGACGGTTTGTCGTCGTCTGAAAACGCGTTGCTCCAGGAGCGAAGAAGGAGGCCCCAGATCGCACCGGAGGTTCCGCCTGCGCGATCGGCCCAGGCATCTCCTGCAGCTGCGAGCACGCTGGCAGCGCCAGCGCCTGCGGCCGCTGCGACATCAGCGGCGTCCTGAGCCGCCGCAGAACCGCGGCGCATGCCCTGGCCGTGGTCGCCGTCGCCGGCAAAGGCATCGATACGCCCGAGTTCGTCTTCGGCCTGCTTCAGGGCATCGGCGACTTTGCCGATCAACCGGGCAATGCATTTGCCACTTTCCTTCGACGCCTGCGAGGCAGGGGCGAAGGTCGCCGGCCCGTCCTCATCGGAAATGACGTCGGTCGCCGGTTCGGCGCTGATGATCGTGCCCTTGCGCAGCACCGGCGCATCGCAAGGCGCGCGCCAGTAGGTTTCAAGCTCTTCGTCGAGCCAGAGCAGAGACAGCGAGCAGCCCTGCATGTCCAAGCTGGTGACAAACTCGCCGCATTCCGGATCGACGATTTCGAGGCCCGCCGCCTTCAATTCTTTCTCGACGGCGACCCAGAGAACGAAAAGTTCCTCGTATTTGGTCGAGCCCAGACCGTTCAGCACCGGTGCGACCTTTTTGGTTCCGTCCGGGCGCTCGGCAAGCAACTTGCCGACAAGCAGTTTGGCAAGCTCGGTTGCCGAGACGATCTTCTCTTCGCTGATGCCAGGCTCGCCGTGAATGCCGAGGCCTAGTGCCATTTCACCCTTAGAAACGGTGAAAAGCGGATGGTTGGCGCCCGGCAGCGTGCAGCCGCCGAAGGCCACACCAAAGGAGACCGTGCGGTCGTTGGCAAAACGGCTGATGCGCTCGACCTCGTCCAGCGACAGACCGGCTTCGGCGGCAGCGCCTGCGATCTTGAACACCACGAGATCACCGGCAATGCCACGGCGCTTGGCAGCGGTGTCAGCCGCGGCACTGGCAACGTCGTCGGTCACCGGGACGATGCGCACGTCGATGCCTTCGGCCCGAAGCCGCTCGGCAGCGACGCCGAAGTTGAGCACGTCGCCGGCATAGTTACCGAAGCCGAGCAGCACGCCACCGCCCTGGTCGGCATGGCGGCAGACGCGCGCGACGGCAGCGGTCGACGGCGAGGCAAAGACGTCACCGGCAACGGCCGCATCCGCCAGGCCCGGGCCGACATAGCCGGCAAAGGCCGGGTAATGGCCTGAGCCGCCACCAATGACGACCGCGACCTTGCCCTTCGGCACCTTGGTCGAGCGCACGACGCCGCCCTTCACCAGGCGGACATTGCGGGCATAGATGGAGCTGAAGCCGGCGAGCGCGGTTACGGCGAAATCTTCCGGTGCGTCAAAGATCGTGGTCATCGCTACTTATTCCCTTAGTCGCGAGGCAGAATGCGCCTCAGATAATCCCGGTTGGTCGCGCTGACGGAAAGGCCATCGCCACCATAATGCTCGCAGAGGAACGGGCTCTGGAACCCGTGGGAAAGCGCCAAACGAATGGCGGTCCGGTAGTTGATCACACCGAACTCCAGCGGAGCCGGATGGGTAACGATCAGCCCCGACGTCTCGTCCTCGGTGCGGTTGTAATTCTTGACGTGCCAGTATTTGGCATAGGGCGCAACCTTTGCCATCATGTCCTGCCAATGCTCGACCGTACGATGCAGGCGGATCAGGTTTCCGAGGTCGGCGTTGATGCCGACATTGGCAAGGCCGACATCGGTGACGAAGCGCACGGCGCTGTCGGCCGAGCCGATATAGGTATCCTCGTACATCTCGAGCGCCAGCTCGATGCCCAGCTCTTCGGCATGGCGGCCAAGCTCACGGATGCGCGACACGCCCTTCTGCCAGATGGCGGCATCGTCGGGGTTCTTGACACCATCGACGGTCCAGAACCACAGCGCCTTCTTCTGCGCATCGGTCAGGGGACCGAAGAAGCCGAAGGAGACCGAGCCCGCGCCGATTGCAGCTGCCGTTTCTATTACCCTGTGACCGTAGGCAAGGTACTCGTCGCCATGAACGGGATCGATGACACTGCGGCGTGCGGTCGAGATGCCCGGCATGGTCAGGCCGAGATCGCGCGTCAACTTGACGAAGCTTTCGAGCCTGGCCGATGACAGATCCGCAAGCCGGATCCAGCTATCGGTCGGATCAAGCTCGGTGAAGCCGGCATCGACGACGTCGTCGAGTGTCAGCGCCCATTCCTCGACCGACTGGTCCTGAACCGATCGACCATCCGCAAGAATGTTTGGATACTGGATCATCGCGGCCGCGATCGGCCAGGTGTCACGGTTCCATTTGCGCGTCGCATTGGCCATGGCGTTTCCCCCAAGTCTTAATGTTTGGTGCGGCGGCTCCGTCAAGCCGCCGCGCTACCGTCGCGCTTGCGTTTGCGAACCAGGCCGATCAGTCCGAAGACGACGGGCGACAGCAGCATTGCCAGGCCAAGCGCCATCAGGGACGAAACCAGCGCGTTCGACCAGAAGATGTTGAGCGAGCCGCTCGACAGGAGCATCGACTGGCGGAAGGCGTCCTCCGCCTTGTCGCCGAGCACCATAGCGAGCACCAGCGGCGCCAGCGGATAATCGAGCTTCTTGAAGACGTAGCCGAGCACACCGAAGCCGATGACCATGAAGATATCGGAGACGGAGTTTGCCACCTGGTAGGCGCCGGAGAAGATGACGGCGACAATGATCGGGCCGATGATCGAGAACGGCACGCGCAGGATCGAGGCGTAGAGCGGCACGGTGGCAAGCACCAGGATGACGGCGACGACGTTGCCGAGATACATCGAGGCGATCAGGCCCCAGACGAAATCGGGACGGTCGGTGAAGAGCATCGGACCGGGCGTGAGGCCCCAGATCATCAACCCGCCCATCATGACGGCGGCCGTGGCCGAGCCGGGAACGCCGAGCGCCAGCATCGGCAACAGTGCGGAGGTGCCGGCCGAATGGTCGGCGGTCTCGGGGGCTACGATGCCGCGTGGATCACCCTTGCCGAACTTCGACTTGTCGCGCGCCGAGCGGCGGGCAACGCCGTAGCTCATGAAGGAGGCTGCGGTCGGACCGGCGGGCGTGATGCCCATCCAGATGCCGATGATGGTCGAGCGGGCGATCGTCAGCCAGTAGCGCGGGATTTCCACCAGGGTGCGGCCGATTTCGGCGAGCTTGACGCGCGCCTTGATGCCTTCGAAGCGCAGGCCTTCTTCCGTTGTCAGCAACAGTTCGCCGATGCCGAAGAGGCCCATGACGGCGATCAGGAAGCTGACGCCCTTGATCAGCGTCGGGATGTCGAAGGTCAGGCGCAGGTCGCCGGAGATCGTGTCCATGCCCACAGATGCCAGCGCAAAACCGATCATCATCGAGACAAGCGTCTTGAACGGCGATTGTGCACCCATCGAGATGAAGCTAGCAAAGGCAAGGAAGTAGACCGCGAAATATTCAGGCGACGAGAAGCGCAGCGCGAAATTCGCGACCCAGCCCGACAGAAGCGTGATCATGACGACGCCGGCGAGCGCACCGATACCGGCGGAGACGAAGGCCAGCGTCAGGGCGCGGCTCGCCTGGCCGGCTTTCGCCATCGGATAGCCGTCGAAGGTGGTCGCGACCGACGAAGGCTCACCCGGGATATTGAACAGGATGGATGTCGTCGAACCGCCGAACAGCGCTCCCCAATACATGCAGGAGAGCAGGATGATGGCGGAGATCGGATCCATGGAGAAGGTCAGCGGCAATAGCAGCGATACGCCGTTTGGCGCACCGAGGCCGGGCAAAACGCCGACGAGAATGCCGAGCGTGACGCCGACCATCATCAGCAGGATGTGATTCCAGCTGAGGATGTGGCCGAAGCCATCGATCAGAAGACCGATATTTTCCATGTCATTCCTCCCGGGGAAACTTTTATGGGGTCGGGGTCAGTAGATCCCGAACCAGGCCTCGACCGGTCCCTTCAGCAGCGGAACCTTGAAGCCGATCTCGAATACGATGAAGAAGAAGAGCGAAACGGCAACGCCTGCCGGCAGTGAAATCCACCACTTGTAGCGACCCTGGAAGAGCATCGCGCCGGCAATGTAGAGCGCAGTACCGACATAGAGACCGAGCCAGGCGGAGACGCCGGCAAACGCAATCAGGGGCAAAAAGAAAGAGGCAACGACGCGGGCGCGGGCACCGTCGATAAAGATATCACCGGTGCCACGATGCTTCACGAACGCACCGATCGCGTTTGCGACGCTTCCCAGAATGATCAGAACGCCGATGTAGAAGGGAAAATAGCCGGCCTCCGGGCCGAAATCGCTCCATCCGGCGCCGACATCGGAGGCGCCATAGCAGACGGCTGCGCCGAAGATACCCGTCAACGTGGCAACGCCAAGCTCCACCGCGAAGCGCGACAGCCCATTCGCACTGTTTTCACTCATGATCGTGACCTTTCGAACCGGTTGACGGGCGCTCTGAAGCATCCTCTCGGCGTCAGACTTGACGCAAGGCGCTGCAGCAGCGCCCGTCCCGATATATCGCCAGTTTTAGTTGGCGAGCCAGCCTTCGCGCTTCAGAACTTCGCCGACTGCGGCGCCGTCCATCTCGATGGCGGCCTTGAAGTCTTCGCCAGCGATGTAAGCGGGAGACTGCGAGGTATCGGCCAGGTACTTCGCCCATTCCGGCGTTTCGGAGACCTTGCGCATCAGGTCCGCATAGAACTTGACCGCATCGGGTTCAACGCCGGCCGGCAGCCAGACGGTGCGCGGCATGGAGTAGTTGTCGATGGCAATGCCGGTTTCCTTGCAGGTCGGAATGTCGCTCCAGCCCTTGTCTCCGGCAACCTTGGCATCGTTCGTCAGCTTGACGCTCTTGAAGACGCAAAGCGGCTTGACCATGCCGGCCTGCCACTGACCGAGGTTTTCGCTCGGGTTGTTGACGTTGGCGTCGAGGTGTTCGCCTGCGAGCTGGACTGCCGCTTCGCCGCCGCTCTTGAACGGGATGTAGTTGATGGTCGCGCCGGTCGCCTCGTTGATCATCGAGGTGAGGATCTGGTCGACGTCCTTGGACTGGCTTCCGCCGATCTTCAGCCCGCCTTCCTTGGCCTTTGCGGCAAAGTCTGCAGCCGTTGCGTACGATGCCTTGCCATTGACCCAGAGAATGAACTCGTCGGAGGCAAGCGCTGCAACCGGTGTCAGGTCTTCGGCCTTGTAGGGTACCTTGGCGCGGACCGGCAGCAGGTATGCATTGTTCGTGCCGAATGCCAGCTTGTAGGCGTCGCCCTTGTTGGTCGCCGTGTAGACGAAACCTTCGGCGCCGCCGGCGCTGCCCTTGTTGGTGACGACGACGGGCGCCTTCATCAGTTCGTACTTGCCGATGATCGCCTGGATCGTGCGCGCGAAGATGTCCGTGCCGCCGCCCGGGCCAGCCGTAACGACGAATTCAACCGGACGGTCGGGCTCGAAAGCCGAGGCCGGAGCAGCAACGCCGAATGCGGCTGCCATGATGCATGCGAGTGAAACGGATTTTTTCATGTCTAGTCCTCCCATTGGGTGAGATGCGGCGCAAGACCTCCTCCTGCGCCGGTAGTGATTGAAAGCGTGCGAATTCAGGCAGCAGCGTTGAGGGCAGCCTTTTTCTTCGCCATGCGAACTGCGAGCAGAACCGCTTCGCGGCTTGCGCCGACATCGGCAATGCCCTTGCCGGCGATGTCATAGGCAGTGCCGTGCGCAGGGGTGCAGAGCGCGAACGGCAGGCCGCCCATCATCGTCACGCCCTTGTCGAAGCCCATGAGCTTCATCGCGATCTGACCCTGGTCGTGGTACATGGTAAGGACGGCGTTGTAGCCCTCCTTGAGAGCACGACCGAAAACGGTGTCGGCCGGGAACGGCCCATCGACATTGAAGCCGAGCGCCTTGGCCTTTTCGACCGCCGGCTCGATGATATCGATCTCTTCCATGCCGAAGCTGCCGCCGTCGCCGGCATGCGGATTAAGGCCGGCAACCGCGATCTTTGCGTCTTCGTGACCAGCCTCCTTGAGGCAGGCCCGGGTCAATTCGAGCTCGGCAATAATGCCCTCGATCGAGAGGTTATCGGCCACTTCCTTGAGCGGAATGTGCGAGGTGACGCGTGCATTCCAGACCTTTTCGAGAACGTTGAATTCGCGAACCTTGCCGGTGAAGCCGAGCACGTCGGCAACGAAACGGATTTCATCGTCATAGCCCGGATAGGCAAAACGCATCGCCTTCTTGTTGAAGGGCGTGAAGCAGACGGCTTCGGCCTTGCCGGAATGAGCAAGCTCCAGGGCCGTGCGGAAGTTCCGCGTTGCGAACGTGCCGCCAGCAAGCGTCGCCTCGCCGCGATCGACGTCTGCCGGATCGAGATGGCCGAGATCTACGAAGACGTGGCGGGTCATTCCGGCCTTGTCGAGATCTTCAAGCGTTGAGGCCTCCAGATCGAGCGTCAGGCCTGCAGCCTTGGCACCTTCATCCAGAATGCGGCGATCGCCGATCGTGATGATGTGTGCAGCCTCTTTGATTTCGGGAAGAGCCAGCAGGCGGGCGGTCAGCTCAGGGCTGATGCCGGCAGGATCGCCCATGGCAAGCGCGATAACAGGACGCGCGCCGTTAGCGGCAGCACCATTGGTCGTCATGTGAGATGTCCTCCACTTCATGCTTTTCGACGGCTTTCATACGTTATTCAAAATTCTGCATCAAGTCTTTTGTATTCTGTATGCAGCATTTTCTGTTGACGATGGCGTGCCCTGCCTCCATGCTTCAATCAGACAGTGCTGATTCAATCGGCACGCTCGGGGAACGGACGGCCGACACGCGGCCGCCAAGCGCAGAAGCGAAACGATGAACGAAATCACACCACTGGAGAGACGCGCCGACGGCGGCCCCGGCCCGATCAGGCGGACGGCTCTGCATGACACGCTGGTCAGCCACCTGCGCGACATGATCATCGAAGGCGACCTGTCACCCGGCACAAGGCTGCATGAAGGCCAGCTCGGAGAGCAGCTCGGTGTTTCCCGCACGCCGTTGCGCGAAGCCATAAAGTATCTGGCAAGCGAAGGCTTGGTGGAACTCGTGCCGAGCCGCGGCGCCGTCGTGAAGCGCTTCAGCGCCAAGGACGTGCACGACATGCTGACTGTGCTGCAGACGCTGGAGGAGCTTGCGGGCAAGCTCGCCTGCGAAGCGGCAAGCGATGCCGCCATTGCAGAAGTCCGCGCTCTGCATGACGAAATGGTCCGCCGCTACAAAGCCGGCGACCGGCTGCAATACTACAAGCTCAACCAGCAGATCCACTCTGCGATCGTCCAGCTCGCCGAAAATGCGGCACTCGCCGACATGCACGCCGTCCTGCAGACACGGCTTAAGCGCATTCGCTTCATCGGTCACGAAGGCCCGGAAAAATGGGCGGCGGCCGTTGCAGAGCACGATGAGATGATTGTCGCACTCGAAGCGCGCGACAAAGTCAAGCTTTCCGAAGTGTTGGGGCGCCACCTGATGAACGCCTGGGAGCGGGTGCGCGCTTCGGTTTGAAGAAGCGTTGTCGTCGCGTTCTAAGCTAGCGGTCTCTTTCTTGCTCAGCGTCCTATTCTTGGGGTCAGCCACAATATTTTGAGCGAGCCCACCCGTCCGTCGGCCCATCCAAACTGCGGCGAGCACTGCGTTTTACGTCGCCTCTCCAAGGCAAAGACGGCTCGCTCGCGCTCAAACCTTCAGGCCCAAAAACTGTGCTCGATCGAAACAGTCCTGAAAAAGGCAACCGGGATCCGACAAGAAACCTGTCGCCTTGATACTACACCGACACTAGAAAACACCGCGAAACATTAGAATCCCATTGACTTTCAATATAGACGAAATTCACTGATTTCGAGGCGATCGGGATAGGGAATTGGGATGGGGCGGCCAAATTCTCACATAATGCTTGTGGCAGCAGCTGTGCTTGCATCAAGCAATGTATTGGCTGACCCTGTTCCTCGCCCGCCCCCCGCCGCAGGCTCCGTCATTGCGCGCAGATCCGGCGAAGAAGTACGCTTCGTCGACGTGTCCAACTGGCGTTTTGTGGATATCACTCAAGATCTTCTTGCCGGCGACGTATTGCGCACCAACGCAACTGGTGCGCTTGCCGTTCTTTTTTCCGACCGAACCCAGATACGGCTCGGACGAAACACGGCACTGCGCGTCAAGAAGATGGCGACCGCTGGCGACGCGCAACTGGAACTTGAGACCGGTACGATTTGGGCTCGCGCCGAACGCGGCGGCCAGGGGCTTGCTGTCGACACCCCGGCTGCGACTGCCGCTGTGCGGGGCACCGACTGGACACTGACAGTTGGCGCCGACGGCAAGACGTCTCTTATCGTGCTTGAGGGCATGGTCGAACTTAGCAATGCGCTTGGCAGCGTGACCGTCAGCCAAGGCGAAGGTGCGGTGGCCGCAATCGGACAGGCTCCATCCAAGATCGTGGTCGTCACGCCGAGAGATCGCGAGCAAATGCTCTTCCATCTCTCTTTGCGTGATTCTTTCGTCTGGATGCCCGCATCTCCTTTACGTGTGCCGGATATGCGCACCGAGCGTGAACGGATAGAGGCAATACCCCCGTCATCAAGATCTGCCGAAGACTGGCTCGCGCTGTCAGAGATCTACATGTCCCTGGACGGTCGTCAGAAAGCGCAAGACGCATTGACAGAGGCGCGTGGACGTCAGCTTGGCCGAACGCAGCAGGCACGTGCCGACCTCGTCGAGGCATTGATCGCGGGTTCTGAAAATCGCTATGACGACGCGGCAATGCTCTTCTCGCGTGCGGCGCGCGGTCTGGACACCAATCGGCGAGCCATAGCTGCCTATGGCGGCTACTTCGCTCGTTCACTTGCCAACCCCGACCACGCTGAGGCGCCTCCGCGTCATACAGCGGGTGCCTACGGAGCGCTTGCCCGGGCCTGGACCAACGGCTTTCGCAACGACATCCGTTCTGCGATTGATACCCTCAAGCAGGCAGAGCGCCAGTTTCCTGACGACCCGACATTGCCCGCCGCCCGCGCGCAGTTCGCCCTGCTACTGGATGATCGCGAAGAAGTCCGCGATGGTATCGAAAGGGCGCTGGCTATCGATCCGGAGGACCCAACCGCGCTGCAAGCCCGCTCCGATTACCGCTTTCACATCGAGAATAATCTCGATGGAGCTTTGGCAGACCTCGAGCAAGGCCTGAAGACAGCGCCCGGCTCATCGTCAATCTGGAACTCTCTCGGGCTCGTGCAGGGCGAACGCGGCGACAATCGCGCGGCGGAAAGTGCCTTCAAGCGTGCGATCGCGCTCGACCCGCAGGATCCTGTTTCACATGCAAATCTGGCTATTTTCTACCTGATGGAAAACCGCATGGTGGAGGCAAGGAGCGAAATTGATGCAGCGCTTGCCGCCGACCCGACCTTCGACGTGACACTGGTGGCGCGCGGGCGTTATCACATGCAGACCGGCGAATTGGACAAAGCCGTCGAAGATCTGCTCGCGGGGTCTACCGCCAATCCAGCCTACTCCGGCGCCCAAGTGTTGCTCGCTGGCGCCTACTATGAGAAGGGTGATCGCATCCCCGCCGCCCAGGCGCTCGATAACGCCGATCGGTTAGATCCCAACGATCCTGTCGTCATGCAGATGCGCACTGCGATCGCCATCGACGACTATGATTCGGACGCCGCAATTCGTTATGCCCAGGAGCTCATGCGCCGAACCCGGGCGCGCGGTGGCGAAACAACCTCGCTAGGCGCCAATCAGGATGCCGGCTCCACGCTCAACGACGCGTTTCGCCTGCAGGGACTCAATGCCTGGGGACAATATTACGGCGACGCCGTTTTTGATCCCTTCACCGGCTCGAGCTACGTCGACCAGGCCGTGCGCGGAAGCGTTAATCCGCTCTTCAACACGTATGATTTCGACGGCAGCCCTGTCGTCAACACTGCCAACCCACAAAGTTTCTCGGCCTTCTTCCAAGGTCTACTGATCGAGCCGCTCATGCTCGCAAGCCGCGAACGCACCGCCAACATCTTGCAGAGACCATTCTTCGAGACAGCACTCGGCGGTGGCATCATCACTGATAGCGAGAACCAAGGGTGGATCGGCGAGGCGGAACTGCGTGGTCTTACGTTTTCGCCTTTCCCGATCAGCGTTTATGGCAGTGTGCAATGGGAAGAACCGCGCGATACCATCGACCTCGAACAGGGCCTGCGACTCGATAGAGAAGTACGCCTTCTCGGCGGCAACGGCTATCTGACGGCAACGCCGACACCAGACGACAGGATCATAGCCTATACCAACTATGGTAAGTTCGATGATAGCGGCAGCATATTTGACATACCGGATCCTCGCGCGGCGCCCTTCAATCTGGACACAGTAAACGACGACACCTCATCACGTTTGCGTTCCGGCATCGCTTGGAGCCACACATTCGGTTACCGGAATGTCGCAAACGTTGCGTTCTTCTTCAGCGATCAGAAAACTGTCGAAAGCGAGAGGTTAGCGCTTTCCGGAGCGAACCTACCAGCACTGGTCGCGACCCGCGACGAACAACAGCAAACAACCTATGTCGCTGCGGTAAATCACCTAATTGGCGATGATGCGATGACCTGGCGCTATGGTGTCGAGGCGGGTAAGGTCAGATCCAAGAATGCCGCCGATATTCTCCTGACGGACCCTACGGGTCAGACACCTCCGGTTTCTTTCTCAAGCTCGGTTTCCGCGACCCAATCAGTGGCAAAGGCCTACATAGACGGCATCTACGAGATCACTCCGGACCTGAAAGTCGAGGGAGCACTGCTTGCGCGCTACATCGAGGACGTCAACGACGACGATGTTCGCTTGGAGCCGAAGATCGGCATCGCGTGGGCGCCGGCGGAGAGGCATTGGCTGAGAGCAGCGGCGATGCGCGACGGCGTGAACTTCGACGTGGCCACGCTCGCCCCGATCGGCGTCGTCAACCTGCAACCGAACCAACTGCGTTTCGGTGCCGAAGGCTACACGGATACACTGGCGTTTCGTTGGGACGCGGAATGGCGGGACTGGCTCTTCACCGCCCTCGACTACCAACACCAGAAAATTCGAGAGCTGTCGCTCGACGTGCCGCTGTCCACGACGAGCCTCGACTACGCCAAGGTCGGGCTTGACCGCGTGGCTGCAACTGCAAATTTCGCACTCGGACACGGCTTTGGCCTTTCGACGACGGCCGCCCATACAAACGCCGACGTCAAAGACGATCCCGCCAACCTCGCCGACGAATTGCTATTCGTTCCGGAAAACAGTGGTCAGGTGGCCCTGACCTGGGTCAGCACGGCCAACGTGAAGGCGACGATCGCAGCCAACTATGTCGGCACGCGCCCAGGTGATGGCAAAACGCTTGACGATTTCTGGACACTCGACGCTTCCCTGGAATGGGAGCCCTTCGACAAGCAACTCGAAGTCAATCTGGCGGCGTTCAATCTGCTTGACGAGGAGTTCGAACTGCGAGACGGCCTGCCCGGCTGGGGACCGACATTCAAGGGCACGGTCAAAGTGCGCTTTTGATGAAGGATCTTGGCGCGTTCTATTTTTCTGGCGGCGCATCTGCGCAAGGGGATGGACACGGACAGTTGCAAAGGCGGCTAAAGTTGCTCGTGCTTGCAGCACTTATCGGTATTGCGCTGTCAATTGCATCGTTGACTGGCGCATGGTCGCTCAACGAACTGCGCAGTTTCGACTACCTCTCGACTGTCTACCGGCCGCCGCTTCCCGCCAACGGGCCGGTGATCGTCGCGATTGACGAGCCGTCCATGGTCGAGATTGGTCGTCAATGGCCTTGGCCGCGAGCCCTACATGCGCGCCTTATAGATGCTCTGCGCAAAGCCGGAGCGCGTGCGATCGGCATCGACGTGATTTTTGCAGAACCGTCGGCGGATCCGGCAAACGACGCATTGCTTGAGCGTGCCTTGGGGCCAGACGTCGTCCTAGCCGGCGACCAATCATTGGTCGAGGCACCTCAGGCCGACCAGTTTATCCGCACGGAACCACTTGCGATCTTCACCAAGAAGGGTGCCCGAACAGGAATTGCTTCGGTCGATCTCGGCGGAGACGGCACATTGCGGGCAGTGCCTGTCTACCCTGATGGATTTGCAGCTGTTCTCGCCGACGTCGCTGGCGCACGTTCCGTGCCTCCACCACAATATGGTTTGATCCAGACTTTTGGCCCGGCCCGCACCTATCCAACAGTATCCTATTATCAGGCCCTTGATCCCGACAACTTTCTGCCGAAAAACACCTTCCGAGATCGGGTCGTGCTCGTCGGCCTCAGCCTGCAGAATGCGCCATTGATTGCCGACGGCGGAGCCGATGCCTTTCCAAGTTCGGATACTGTGCATTCGAACAAACTCGTCTCGGGCGTCGAGATGCAGGCGACGATCTACGACAATCTAGCATGTGGCCTGTTCATCACCCGGGCGGCGCCGCCGGCCATCATCGCCGCTATTCTGATCGCCGCCATCATAGCCGCTTTGACCGTATTGCCCGCGACCGGCTGGCAGACGCTTGGCCATGCCGTCATCGCTCTCGTGTTAATCGTCCTTGCAAGCTATGCCACCATGAGACTCGGCCAGGTCTTTGTTTCGCCTATCGGACCTGGCCTTGCGTTTCTCGGCGTTGTTGCCGGTCAGGCCGGGCTCGATTATGCCGAGGAGCGACGACGGCGGCGAGAGATCACCCGCGCCTTCTCGCAATATCTCTCCCCCGCACTTGTCGAGCGGCTCGCGCGGGACCCATCACATCTGAAACTCGGCGGCGAGCGGCGGACATTGTCGGTGCTTTTTTGCGACATAAGAGGTTTTACCTCGATCGCCGAAGACATGAAGGAGGATCCCGAAGGCTTGACGACACTCGTCAACCGACTGCTGACCCCGCTATCGGAGGCCGTTCTCCAGCAGGGCGGTACAATCGACAAATATATCGGCGATTGCCTGATGGCATTCTGGAACGCACCGCTCGACGACCCGGATCACGCAACCCACGCAGTGCAGGCGGCACTTGATATGCTCGCGGCACTCCAGGAGGTCAATGATGAGCTTGCGACGGAAGCCAAGACAGACGGCCGCGCGGTCCAGTCGTTGCGCATCGGGATCGGTGTCAACACCGGCGAATGTATTGTCGGGAACATGGGGTCCATTCGACGTTTCGACTATTCGGCGCTCGGCGACGCAGTCAACCTAGCCTCACGCCTCGAGGGCGCCTCCAAGGATTACGACATTCCGTTGCTTCTGGGCGAAAGCACCGCCTCGCTCGTTAAGGAGACGTTCCCAGTCGCCGAACTCGATCGCATCACCGTCAAAGGCCGAAGCGCGGTTTCACCTGTGTTTACGGTCGTTCCTCACGCCCCGCAGGATGCTCTGCAGCGTCACCAGACCTTCCTGGAAGCAAAGTATGGTGCTAACCTCACGATCCACGACGTCATCTTCGACCAGATGAAGAGCGCGATACCAGCGCTCGCCCCATACTACGAGGGCGAGCGAGCCAGGCTCCGGACAGCCCAGTGCAAAAAACCGTAAGTGCCGAATGTCCGATTTCCGTTGTGGCTCTCGGTCTTCAGTGAAGCCCACCGACACCCAGCAATCGCTCGACGGCTCCGTGGTCACCTGAAAGCGCCTGTGGCGTGCCTGCCCAGGCAACACGTCCGCGTTCCAACACGATGACCTGATCGGCAAAATCGAGCGCGCTCTGGATGCGCTGCTCGACGAGCACGATCGTCATATCACCGGTCTTCGCGAGCTCGGAAAAGGCCTTCATCAGTTCCTCGCAGATGACAGGCGCTAGCCCCTCGAGCGGTTCATCCAGCAGCAGGACCGACGGGCGACCGAGGATCGAACGCGCCGTCGACAGCATCTGCTGCTCGCCGCCGGAGAGCTGGCTGCCGAGGTTGCGCCGTCGCTCGAAAAGCCGCGGGAACATGTCGTAGGCTTCCTGCAGCGCCGCCTTCGGCCGGTCCTTAAGGCCAACGAACAGGTTCTCCTCGACCGTCAACGTTGGAAAGACACAGCGCGCCTGCGGCACGAAGCCCAGGCCCCTGCGGGCGCGCGAGGCGCTTGGAAGCGCTGTCACATCCGTATCACCTAAACGAATGCGTCCGTCATAGCGCTTCGTCTGACCGGCCAGTGTTGCAAGAAGCGTCGTCTTGCCCATGCCGTTGCGGCCGAGAACGGCAAGACGCGCGCCCGATGGAACAGAGAACGAGATGTCTTCGAGCACCCGCGTCGGCCCATAACCGGCCGACAGGTTTTCCACCTCAAGCGGCGTGGCTGGCATTGGCGTAGCTCCCCAGATAGGCTTCTCGCACCCGTGGATCCTGGGTGACGTCAGACGGCGAGCCGTCGAAGATAATGGCGCCGGCGGCAAGCACGACGACGCGCTTGGCAAAGCGGAAGACAAGATCCATATCGTGCTCGATCATCAGGACTGCGAGATCGGCCGGCAGGTCGGCAAGCGCCTGCTCGATCCGTCCGGTATCGCTCTGCGGCACACCGGCGGCCGGCTCGTCGAGCAGAAGAACCTTCGGCTTCAGGGCGAGCGCCACGGCGATTTCAAGCAGGCGCTGCTGGCCGTAGGCGATCTCGCTGACCTTGCGATGCATCAGATCGCGAAGCCCTAGCTTGCCGAGCAACTGACCGACCTCATCCATCACATCTGGCATGGCGAGGAAGTTGCCGAACAGCCGCCCGGATCGGCCATCGCGCTGCAGCACCGCAAGCGCCACATGCTCGGCCGGCGTCATGTCGAGGAAAAGCCGCGTGACCTGAAAGGAGCGCACAAGCCCCCTCCTCACCCGGCCGATCGCATCGATGCCGGTGACAGTCTCGCCGCCAAGACGAACATCGCCGGAATCGGGAACCAGATTGCCGGTCACCAGATTGACGAACGTCGTCTTGCCGGCGCCATTCGGGCCGATCAGCGCGACGCGGTCGCCCGGCGCCATGCTGAGGCTGACGTCGTTAGTGACGGCGAGGCCGCCGAAGGCGCGCTTGAGATTGCGAACTTCAAAAATGGGCTGCATCACTTTGCCTCCCGGCGGCGGGCGACGAAGGCGGCGGCCGTTCCAAAAAGCCCCTTCGGTGCGAAGAGGACGACGGCAATCAGAAGAGCGCCGACCATCGTCAGCCAATGAAATGGGTTGGCGGCGGAAACGACGTCTTCGAAAAACATGAAGACGATGGTGCCGGTGAGTGCGCCGAACAGCGACCCGGTTCCACCGAGAACGAGCATGACCAGGCTTTCGGCCGACATGGTGAAGGACAGGCTGTCGAGACCAACCACTTGGGTCGAAATCGCATTCAGCGCCCCGCCGACGCCGGCGACGGCGCCGGAGATGATATACATCTTCATCAGCGCGGCCTTGGGCGATGCCCCCATTGAGCGGATGCGGATCGGATCTTCCTTGATCGCCCGGCACAGCATGCCGAACGGTGAACGCACGATCAGCCTGAGAATGAAGAAGACAAGCACCAGCAGCACGACGCCGAAAACGTAGGCGGTGCGGCCCCAAAGGTCGAATTCGTAGAGACCGATGAGCGCACTCGGCGCAATGCCGGAGAGACCGTCGCTGCCGCCGGTCCAGGACGAGGCCTTGTTGGCGAACTCATGGAAGAGGTGAATGAGCGCAATTGAGAGCACAAGTTGGGGCAGACCATGGGCGCGCAGGATCACGGCACCACAGATCAGGCCGGCAATGGCACCGGCGACGATGCCGAAGGCGAGCATGGCGATGGGATCATTGATTCCGTAATGCGCCGAAACAATCCCCGCGGCATAGGCACCGGCGCCGAAGAGTGCGGCGTGCCCCAGCGTCGCGACCCCGCAATAGCCGGTGACGAGATCAAGTGAGAGTACCAGAAGCGCGATCGCGATGATGCGCGTCAGCAGCGCCAGATTGTTGGGAAACAGGAAGTAGCCGATGACAGCGAGCGCCAGAATGACGCCAAGGCCGATCAGGTCGCCGCCGCCGAAGCGGTGCTTGGCCGGCCTCTCCGCGATAAGGTCGTTTGTGGTGGTCATGCTCATCCCTTGGCTCTCCCTGCAAGTCCGCGCGGGAAAACGCAGATGATTGCGATGACGGCCAGATAGAAGAAGAATTCGCCGAATTCCGGCATCAGGTAGCGGCCGGTCGTATCGATGCCGCCAAGCAGAAGACACGCCAGGAGCGCGCCAGGAATCGAGCCGGCACCGCCAACCGATACGACGACCAGGAATGTCACCATGTAGCGCAGCGCATAGTAGGGCTCGACCGGAAGAAGCTCCGCACCGACAACCCCACCGAAGGCGGCAAGTCCGACGGCGACTGCAAAACTGACAGCATAGACGATCTCGGTGCGCACGCCGAGCGCTGCGGCCATCGCCGCGTTGTCGACCGAGGCGCGCAGCTTCACACCGAAGGCGGTCTTTTCGATCGCGTACCAGAGCGCGAGTGCCACGGCGAGACCGCAGAGGATCGCAAACAGCCTGTGGGTGGCGATGGCGCGGAAGCCTAGATCGACGGAACCCTGTAGTTGCGGGGGCAGCGGCACGGTCTTCAGTGTCGGGCCGAAGACGTAATTGGCGATGCCTATGATGCAGAAAGTGATGCCGATGGTCATCAACACCTGGGTCAATTCCGGCGCACCATAGATGCGCCGGTAAAGCAGGCGTTCGATCGGTATCGCGATCAGGATCGTGCCGAAGACAGCCAGCACGATGGCAAAACCATATGCAAGGCCGAGATCGCGCGCGGCGTAGGATGCGATGTAGCCGCCGATCATGGCAAAGGCGCCATGGGCAAGATTGACGACGCGCATCAGCCCCATGGTCACCGAAAGCCCGATGGAGATGACGAAGAGCACCATGCCGTAGGCAAGGGCATCGATCGCGATGCTGAGGACTGTTTGCATGGGACTATCCGATGCCTTTTCGTTATCGCTCGTGGTGCGGCGGCAGGGCAGACGAGCCCTGCCCGCCAAACGGCCACCCGCCAGGATCACCGCTGCTTTAGCGAGTGCTGCAAGCGATCCGGATCAATGTTTAGAGCACTTCCCGCTGGAAGGCACGTCGCGCCGTTCCAGAGGCAACGGCCTTTCGTCCAGTTCAATCGACTGTCATGCAGCCTGTCTCCTCCCAGGCAAACGGGCGGCCATAACAACCACCCATCCTTGCCAAAGCGGCTACTTCACAGCTGCGAGACCGGGGTCGCCCTGCTTCTCGAAGGTCTGAACCTCCTTGTTGTAGTAGGTGCCGTCATCTGCCTTGGCGACTTCGCGCAGATAGATGTTCTGCGTGATGTGGCGCGATTCCGGATCGATGGAAACCGGTCCCCTCGGGCTCGTCCAGGCAAGACCCTTGACCGCATCGACCGCCTTCTGCGCATCCTGCTCGCCGCCGGTCGCTTCGATCATCTTGTAGATCACATGCATGCCGTCATAGGCACCGATGGAGGGGAACGAGAGTTCGGCCGGATTGCCGATCGCCTTCGAAGCGGCCTCGACGAAAGCCTTGTTCTCAGGGCTGTCGTGCGAGACGGCGTAGTGGAATGTCGTCTGGATGCCGAGGGCGGCTTCGCCCAGCGCCGGCAGATCGGATTCCTGGGTCAGGTCGCCCGGTGCAAAGAACTTGATGCCGCCGCTCTTCAGGCCATTTTCATTATAGGCCTTGACGAAGCCGAGCGTGGTTGGGCCTGACGGCAGGAAGGCAAAGACGCCCTCGGCGCCGGAATCCTTGATGCGCTGCATGATCGGCGAGAAGTCATTGGTGGCAAGCGGCATGCGGATCGCTTCGACGACCTGGCCGCCGGCAGCCTCGAATCCGGCCTTGAACGCATTCTCCGCGTCGACGCCAGGACCATAATCGCTGACCACCGAGATGACCTTGGAGACGCCCGCATCCTTTGCCACCTTGGCGATCGGCGTCGAGGTCTGCCAGGTGGTGAACGAGGTGCGCACCACCAGCGGGCTCTTGGTCACGATCGCCGAGGTCGCCGCATTCATGATCACCAGAGGCACGTTTGCCTGCTCCAGCAGCGGGGTCACGGCCATTGCATCGGGTGTGAAATAGAAGCCGGCGAGATATTGCACGCCTTCCTTGACGACCAACTCCTGCGCCAGCGCCTTGGATTGGGCAGGATCGGCCTGCGGCACGTCGCGATAGATGATCTCGATGTCATCGTCGCCGACCTTGCTGCCGTTCACGGCCATATAGGCATCGATGCCGGCCTTGAAATTCTTACCCTGCAGCGCGAACGGGCCGGAAAAGGGTCCAACGACACCGATCTTGATTGTGTCGGCATAGGCAGCGCCACTCATGGCCAAGGCCGCAAGCGCGGCGAGAAATGTCCGTTTCATAGTTCCTCCCTGTGGCACCGTGCACTCCCGTCCCGGCACCGTCATCGCAAAGCAATCCGAATTTGATGCTTGTCAGTTTGCCATGCGAAACGGTGATGCAAAAATGAAATATGGGGTGGAAATCATAATTCAACAGTTATGTTTTCGCTCTTCGCTGGTTGAAGTCTGAGCGGGAAGGAGACACGGCGAAGACGAACTGACGGCTGCGATTGGGACGCGCTCCTCGGCGGTCCAGACGTTCGAGCGCAGGCGTCCATCGCTGCAGGCTCCGACCGTGGCGGTGATCCTGCCGCCTTCATGGCAGTGCTGATTATGCGCGCTAAACTCGATGATTCCGATCGGCAAGCGTGGCTCGCCGAAATCCCTACGACATCTAATGTTGGTTTGGCTTTTTCTCACGAGGTCACAGTCGATAGAGTCCGCACCCAGACGGCCTTCGCTATAGAACGTAAGCGAGGCGGCCCCTGACGTTCCCATCGATATATTCTTCGATAATCTTTCCCATCGAAGGCACATTCTATTTCCTTTGAGATCCGCTGTATCGTCTCGTAACGCAAAACCGTACACAGTGGAAAAAGGAGACTTGAGTGCGTCGATTCCTATCCGTTGTCATTAATGTTGTGCTCGCGGCAGTCATTGTGCTGACAGCTGCCTGGCTGTCACTCGCCCTATGGTATCGGCTACCGATCCCGCAAGCCGGCCGCGGAATTGCCGCCAGCGTCTCCGCAGGATTCGCCCTGGTTGTAGTGGTCGCACTCTTTGGCCGTTGGCGGCTCCCGGCAGTGGGCGCCTATCTCGCGCTTTTCCTCGGTGTACTGGTATGGTGGAGTACGATCAAACCAGAGGCCAATGCCGCCTGGGCGCCCGATGTTGCCCGGCAGGTCACAGGCAGGATCAATAGCGACACGCTGACACTCACAAATGTCCGCGACTTCGAGTGGCGCAGCAATATCGACTTCACTGAACGCTGGACGACACGCACCTACGACCTCAGCCGCCTGCAGACGGTCGACATGTTCATGTCCTACTGGTCCGGACCGAAAATAGCCCACGTGATGTTCAGCTTCGGCTTCGAGGGCGGCGAGCAGCTTGCATGGTCGATAGAGGTCCGCCACCGCGAGGGCGGCTCATTCTCGCCACTGGCCGATCTCTTCAAGAATGATCCCCTTGTGATACTGGCGGCAGACGAGCGCGATGTTGTCGGCGTGCGCTCGAACGTGCGCGGCGAGGACGTCCAGATCTATCGATTGCGTGCCACCCGGCAGCAAGCCCGACTGCTCCTGCTAGAGTACGTCGCCGACGCGAACGCACTCGCAGCCCAACCGCGGTGGTACAACTCTCTCACGACAAACTGCACGACAACTGTCGTCAAACTGATGCGGGTTGCGGGAGACCAGGTTCCGTTCGATTGGAGACTGATCGTCAATGGATATCTTCCCGACTATGCCTATGACCGCAAGGCAATCGACACTTCAATGCCGTTGACCGAATTAAGGAAGATCGCACAGATCAACGAGCGGGCTCGCGCCATCGGCCTGACGCCCGGCTTCTCGAAGGCAATTCGTGAGGGAGTGCCCTCACCACCGCCGAGGGATGCAGAATAGCGCGATCCATTACGACCTGAAAAGCTGATGCAGCGGGACCACTTGGAACTTTCTGCCTTCCCGAGTGCACTGATAAATACGCGGTCGCGTTCGAGCACTTAAAGCCCACGCGGCGAACCCGGAGCACGCGCACACTATAGGGCGCTGAGCGAATGGACCGCACGAGATCCATAATCATAAACGCCTCGAAGCTGCAGTTGTGACATCTCAGATCCTGCTTGCTGCTTGATCCGTTTAAAAGCGTCGAAAAGGAACCCCGTTGACGGGGATCAATGCAAAAGGTCAACGAACGCGCAACGTTGAACCCGATGACAAAGCTCTGCAAATTTTGAGCCGCACTGACCGCACCTTCAATCGATGAGGCCGAGCATGTCCGCAGAAATTGAGCGAAAATTTTTGGTGTTTGATGATCGGTGGCGGCAGCGGGCTTGTGAAGGATCTGTGCTGCGGCAAGCCTACCTCGTGGCGACGAAGGACCGAATCGTCCGAGTTCGGACGATTGATTCGCGGAGCGCCAAATTGACGGTAAAGATCAGAAGCAGCCGCGCCAGGCGCGAGGAGTTTGAATACGACATTCCATACGCGGACGCGAAGGAGATGTTTCAGTACGCTCAAGGAGCCATCGAAAAAACACGCTTCAAAGTGGAACATCAAGGTCACATCTGGGAAGTGGACGTCTATGCCGGCCAGCATCGCGGCCTGGTAATCGCAGAAGTTGAACTTAAAGACCAGGCCGATAATCCCGTGCTCCCCGATTGGCTTGGGCCCGAGGTGACCGGCAATTCGCATTTCTCGAACCGGCTCCTGGCTGGCAGGCGAACGGATGTCGGGGTGGCAGTCGCTGCGGACAAACATCGATCCCTAGGGCTGCTTGCCCAGAAGCGCAGTAAGTGAGGCGTGTAGATCAGCTACGCTGAAAGGACCTGTGATGATTGTTGAAGATGACAGAATGTCCAGGAGGATAGGAAGTTGTTATGCATTCACGCAGGAAGCATCTGGAGCGCCGGGCCGATGCAGGTAACCCCGCCGTATTGCTTGGCTCGCGGAGCAGAGACGATACCGGCAACCTGGAAGTTGGTCATCAATCGTATGCGTTGAGCAAGCTTAGCGCTCGCGAGGTGCGAGAGCAGGCAGGCAGAGCCCTTAGGGAGAATGTGGGCCGAAAAGCACACAGTTCGTGGAAGCAACGTGAAGGTCGCCCGGACCCCATAGCGACCCTGCAGGCTGCCGATCTCGGTCGAATTCCGGAGCTTGTTCCGATCCGATACGGCCGAATGCTGCAATCACCCTTCGCCTTCTATCGCGGTTCGGCAGCAATCATGGCCGCAGATCTAGTCGCAACTGCCGCAACCGGGATTTCAGTCCAAGCCTGTGGCGACTGCCACTTGGCAAACTTCGGCGGATTTGCCACTCCGGAACGAAACACAATTTTCGATATCAATGATTTCGACGAAACCCTGGTCGGCCCCTGGGAGTGGGATGTGAAGCGTCTGGCGACGTCATTCGTCCTTGCGGCGCGCGTGAACGGCCATTCCGAATCGGACGCCAGACAAGCGGCCGTCGCTTGCGCACACGCCTATCGGAAACATATCGCCAGATATTCCAAGATGCACCCCATCGACGTTTGGTACTCCCGGATCACCGCGGAGGACCTTTTCGGCTTGGCGCATGAGCGCGGTCGTATGAAGAAGCGGGTCAAGGAAGCGAACCGTCAGCACGGCTCCGAGCTCGAACTGCTGAAAATCACAAATGTCGTGGGCGGAAAATTGCGGATTCACGATACGCCAGCGCTGATCTTCCATCCCAAGGCGGCGAGTGCATCCGAGTTCGAAGAGACCGTAAGAGAGACGTTCCGCGTGTACAGCAGCAGCCTCTCGGATGAGCGCAAGACTTTGCTTGAATGGTATGAACTCGTTGACGCCGCGATGAAGGTCGTCGGCGTCGGTAGCGTGGGCCGACACTGCTGGATCGTGCTGCTGATGTCCGCATCAAACGATCCCTTGTTCCTCCAATTCAAAGAGGCAGTCCCATCGGCGCTCGAAGCCTATGTCGGCAAGAACGTCTACTCCCATCACGGTCAGCGTATCGTGATGGGTCAGCGCCTTATACAGCCCGCATCGGATATGTTCCTGGGTTGGGTGACAGCTCCGCGATCCGGTCGGCAATATTATGTGCGACAGTTGCGGGACGTAAAAATCAAGCCCCTGGTAGAATACTTCGACAATGACTTGCTGCTGAGTTACGCGGAGGCTTGCGGATGGGCGCTGGCATTGGCCCACGCCAGGTCCGGCGACCCAGCAGCGACCAGCGGATACCTCGGGTCCAGCGACGAGTTCGACGAAGCAATCGGAAAATTCTCCACTTTCTATGCCGACCAGACCGAGAAGGACTACTCTGCTCTGAAGGCAGCGGTCCATCGAGGCCGCCTCAAAGCCGATCTCGAGAACTAAGATCGTTAACAGGCGCGGATGCTAAACGCCGGGCAATCCCGACCTTGGGAAGAGGGCATGACAATGACCACGAGCTCAGGGAATTCCAGCGGAGTCGTTCCTGAGGCGCTTCGCTTTGATATCGTCGCGGGACTGACCGCAGCGGCGGTCGTTCTGCCCAAAGCCATGGCTTACGCGGGGGTTGCAGGCCTACCGGTCGAAGTTGGGCTCTATACAGCCCTGGTTCCCATGACCGTTTACGGTCTGCTTGGCTCCTCCTGCGTTCTGAGCGTCAGTTCCACTGCAACGCTCGCCATTCTGACTGGCGCTGCCATCAGTGCGGTTGTTCCCGACGGGAACCCGGCGCAGCTGCTGACAGCGACTGCCACCCTAGCCACGCTCGTGGGTGGCCTGTTGCTGCTAGCCAGGCTTTTTCGTCTCGGCTTTGTCGCCAACTTCATCTCAAGTCCCGTGCTGACGGGATTCAAGGCGGGCATTGGTCTTGTCATACTTATTGACCAGGCCCCCAAGTTGTTTGGACTTCATATCACGAAGCAATCCTTCTTCGCCGATCTGCTTACACTCATCCAACATCTGCCTGAAACTTCTCTCCCGACCCTCGCTGTTGCGCTCGCCACAGGCGCTTTGCTGATCGGAATGGATCTCTTGAAGCCACATTCACCGGCGCCGCTGATTGCTGTGGGGCTTGCCATAGCTGCATCGGCCCTGCTGGGCCTTCCCGATCATGGCGTTTCCGTCGTCGGGCATATCCCGCGCGGCCTTCCTTCCATCATATTTCCCGATGCGGGTATGATTGGGGCTCTGCTCCCTGCCGCGCTCGGCATCGCCTTGATGAGCTTTACGGAATCCATCGCGGCGGGGCGGGCTTTCGTTGGCCCAACGGATCCACCGATCAATGCCAATCGCGAGCTCGTCGCAACCGGTGCGGCGAATGTCGCCGGAGCATTCCTAGGTGCAATGCCCGCCGGCGGCGGCACATCGCAGACGGGGGTGGTGAGAGCAGTGGGAGGGCGAACACAGCTGGCGTCTCTGGTTACGGCAGCCGCCGCCCTCGCCACCATGCTCGTCCTGGCGCCGCTGCTTGGCTTGCTTCCGAATGCGACACTGGCCGCGATTGTAATCGTATACTCCGTGCCCCTTATCAAGCCAGCCGAGTTCTTCGCCATCCGGCAGGTCCGTCGGATGGAATTTCGTTGGTCAATCGTCGCGACAATCGGCGTCCTGGCTTTCGGGACGCTGCAGGGTATTGTCATCGCCATCATCGTGTCGTTGATCGGATTGGCCAGCCAAACGGCGTACCCACAGGTTTATGTGATCGGACGAAAGAGGGGCACGACGGTGCTGCGGCCGGTCTCGAGCGAGCATCCTGACGACGAGACATTTCCCGGGCTGTTGATCCTGCGCCCTGAAGGACGACTGTTCTTCGTGAATGCGCAGAACGTGGCTGACCATATCAGCAGCCTGGTCGCGCAATACAGACCGCGCGTGCTTGTGCTGGACTTCAGCAGGGTGCCTGATGTCGAGTACACGGCGCTTCAGATGATGTTGGAGGGGGAAAGACGGGCGAAGGAGCAGAATGCTACGATTTGGCTGGCAGGTCTGAACCCTAGCGTACTGGATGTTGTGCGACGAGCAAAACTGGACGCTCAGCTCGGACAAGAGCGCATGCTGTTCAACGCGGAGATGGCAGTGGAACAGTACCTGAAACTATTCCCAGCGGATTCTGATGTTAAATCCGGCGAATCGACCGCGTCTTTTCCCGCTGATGAAAGTAACGAACGCCTATCTTCTAAAGAGCAATCGAAGAAGTAGCGATCATAGACAAAATCGGAGATCCAGTTTTCCGCAATGCTTCGAATGCCTTGCGCTGCGGCGGGCGCCCCCTCCCCCCCGCGGTCTGATTGATCCGCATCAATGCACTTTCCTAAATTAGCATTGAATATATTGATCGGCGGCATTTTGGTTTGTCGGCCCTCGCCGTGAATCTTGCAACGCCCAGTCGCTCCGCTTTGCGTGGGACGTGACCTGACCTTGCCCAGCGAAGCTGGTCTGGCGCCACCGCGACCGGCAGATCAAGCAGCGCAACATGGGTGTCTGCTGCAGACCAAGGCCATGATGGGCGAGGTGAATGATGTTTAAGTTTCTATTTGGACACCGGTCTGGAATCGGTAGCTCCTGGACCCTGCCTATGGCGATCGTCGTCATCATGACGCTACCGAGCGTTTCGGGGGCGCAAACGGGGGGTGCCGCCGGATTGCCTCCCGAAAAGGTGCGGCAGTTCCTCGACCTGGCCAATAATCCGGAGGTCAAGGCATGGCTCGAAGGAAAGGTTGCGACACCTTCCCCAAAATCTGATCCCCCGTTCGCCGAGGCGATCTCGGATTGGGCGACCGCCGTCGATGACCGGATGAATGGGCTTGCGAACGCAATTCCGCGCGTACCCACGGAGATCACACATGCTCTCGCGGTGATCTCGCGCGATGTCAATTCCGGCAAACCCGGCCTTGTAGCCGGCATCATGGCTGCTGTGCTTGCTATCGGCTTCGGCGCCGAGTGGCTGATCCGGCAAGCGCTCGCACGAGTACGAATGACAGCAGTGCGGGACAGCGGGCAAGGTGTTCTCGCGGAAGCCGTTGCGCTGCTGACGTTTGCGTTGACGAGCGGCGCCTCGTTTCTCGTCTTCGAATGGCCCCCGCTCCTGCGGAAGGTCGTGCTGACGTTACTCGTTGCCGCGATCACGTTTCGGTTTGTCTACACGGCCACCCAATGGCTTGTCGGTTTCAGCCGAACCGGCAGTCCGCCGTCGGATTGGTCGATGCCTCTCGCGGCAAGCGATGCTGAAGGGTACTTTTGGCTTCGCCGCATTAGTTTGATCGCCGGCATCTTGCTGATCGGCTCAGCCACTGTCAGCATCATGCCTTTCCTGGGGTTTTCTATGGAGGTGAGACGGCTGGCCGCCTTATCCTTCGGGATGGGAATTCTTGCGACAGGGATCGAGGTGGTCTGGCGACGCCCCGGCTCCCCTTCTTCCGCCGTCGCCTCTTCGCTGCTCACCCTCTATCTGATCACACTTTGGATTGCCTGGGTTGGTGGCTTCCTCGGCCTGTTGTTCATCGGCATTTATACCCTCGTTCTGCCGGCCCTGATGCGCGGTGCGGGCCACCTGGCACAGGTCTTCGTCAACAGGGCGCAATTGACAGGCGCTATTGGCCTCGTCGTGAACGTGGTGGTTGTCAGGGGCGCTCGTGCCCTCGTTATCGGATTAGCAGTTGCGTGGCTCGCCTATGTTTGGCGCTACAGCGCCACGGCGTTGACCGATAGCGAAATTGGTAAAATCGTGGTCAATGGACTACTGAATGCCATTGTCATTTTGTTGGTAGCCGACTTGCTTTGGCAATCGTCGAAAGCCCTGATCAACCATCGGCTGGACCTAGTTGATCAGACAGGCAGTACTCCGGGTGACGAGGCAAGACGCGGCAGGTTGCGCACGCTGTTGCCGATTTTCCGCAACACGTTGGCGGTGTTTATCGGCGCGGTTGCTGCCTTGACGATCTTGTCAGGCCTGGGGGTTCAAATCGCGCCCCTCATCGCAGGCGCCGGAATCTTCGGGGTCGCTATCGGATTCGGCTCACAGACTTTGGTCAAGGACGTCTTGAGCGGGGTCTTCTATATGCTCGACGACGCCTTCCGGGTCGGTGAATACATACAGAGCGGCAGCTATAAGGGGACTGTCGAGTCATTCAGCCTGAGGTCGGTGCGACTGAGACATCACCGTGGCCCGATCTACACAGTCCCTTTCGGAGAACTCGGCGCGGTCGAAAATCTAAGCCGCGACTGGGTGATCGACAAGATGACCATCAACGTCACCTACGATTCCGACGTCGAATTGGCGCGCAAACTCATCAAGAAGGTTGGCCAGGAGCTGGCAGCGGATCCTGAATTTGCCGCAGACACGCTACAGCCGCTTAAAATGCAGGGGGTCGACAGCTTCGGCGATTTTGCGATCGTTTTAAGGCTCAAGCTGATGACCAAGCCTGGCGTGCAATTTGCCATCAGGCGACGCGCTTTCATGATGATCAAGAAGGCATTTGATGAGAACGGCATCAAGATTGCTGTACCAACCGTGCATGTAGAAGGAGGCGGCGAAGCCGCCGCGGCTGCTCATCAACTCCAGCAGGCCCAGAAGAAGGCTTTGGCCGGCGAGACAGTGGAGGGCGAAGCCGCGGCCTGATGTCTTCGTTATCACGCAGCTTCGCGGTATCGCCTACGTTCCGCAACACCTCGCTCGGCGCGTTGCGCACCGATACGATTGGCCGACGATGGACGCCTGCCCCTTGCGTTCGGCAGCAAGCGACGAATGCCCGACTTGAGCATCGAAGATGAGGTGTGAGAACTTTTGGGGAAGTGCCAAAGTTCGCAGCTTTCGTTGATGCGCATCAATGCGAATCCCCCCCGAAGCGTGCCCAATAGAATAACTCATGTAACAAATCGGGAGTGAAACTTGATGGGCAAGAAACGCACGCGAATTTATGAAGCAATCCTCACCGGGGCAACGGACGGTCTCTCGGGAACGGCGCTCTACGACTTTACGGTTGAGCGCTGCCCGAAGGCCGCAAGTGGTAAGATCGTCCGTGCGGCAATGCTGGCGCTCTCAGATCCCAAGTTGACCGACAGCACCATTTTGCAAACAATTTCCTCCTTCGCTGTTGAGCAGCGAATAAAGGAATTGGGCGTTAAGGCAAAGGCTTCGCCGCGAGGCAAACTTAAGAAAAACCGCCGCGACCACAAACCCACTACTATCGTAAGCCACGCCGCCATTTGAAGTGAGCTGTCAAGCTCTGCGCGAGCACCATTGACGGGGACTACAGAGAGTGTAGTCGGACAGGAGACCGACCTATGGCGACGTGGTGGAGCAGGTTCAACTGTATATTCGTCACCGTCTACGCCGATCGCATGCGGTCACGCACGTCAATTCATTGCGAAATGCCCCAGTCGCGTGCCTTACGCTGCGCGACCCGCCTGCTCCCTACTCTCGCATTCGTTCTCGCCTGTATGCCGGCGCAATCCTTTGCGCAATCATCGCTCGCAGCAGGCATGCCAGACGTTGAGTTCGGCGCGCGAAAGATGTTCTTCATGCTCTTTCTGATGCTTGGCCCGATCAAGATTCTCATGCCCTTCGTCGCAATCACCACCAACTGCGACCCCCGCTTAAGACGCCGGATGGCCACCAGGGCGATCCTCTTTTCGGCTGCCGCCCTGGCAATCGCCGGTTTGCTTGGGCGCACCATGCTGGAGAATTTCGAAATATCATTGCCCGTCTTGGCGATGACTGGCGGCATCATCTTGTTTCTCGTTGCTCTGCGAACCGTTTTGCAACAATCCGTCAACATGCCGGATCATGTGACTGAAGCGGGGCAAAAGCCCGACCTGAAACTCGCCCTTAACCCCCTTGCATTTCCGACAATCGTAACGCCCTATGGTATCGCCGCCGTCATCGTTTTCGCAACTTTGTCGGGTGGACACCAGACGGAAGGACTCACCCTGGCTGCGATCGTATTGCTGATCCTGGTTATGGACTGGGCGGCGATGATGTTCGCGGAGACCATTCTGAGATGGATTGGAACTTCGCTTCAGGTGTTGGCTGTGGTTCTCGGCGTTACCCAGGCCGCACTTGGTCTGCAGATTATTCTCCATAGCCTCAGCCTGCTCGAATGGTAGAGCGTCGCTTGCAATTGCTGCGTGTCTCCTCAACTCGTCCACGAATAAAGAAGAATTCAGCAATCGAGATCGCCGAAGCGATTTGCGCATCTGGCAGGATACGGCACTGCAGAACCAACCCGCTTCAGAAATCAACGACGCGATGACGCCGCACTCGCCCAAAGGCGCGGCTCCGTTGCCCAAAGTGAGTTGCACGAAATCTTCCCAATCTGGCGTGCGAAACACGACACCGAGGCGTCCGTAATAGAAGTCACTGCTCTGTTCCGCTCCTTGTTGGCCTCGCCCTCACCGATCGGCGCTACCTGCGTTAAACAACCGCACGCCAGCCACCTTGCCAATTTTCGAGCTTTGACGGGCGTCAATGATCATGTGCGCAGTTTGGTCAATCCTCCACTGGACAGGCGAAATGGGTAGGTCGGTCTCTTTGGCACGAGAGGGTTGAGGGTCGAGCACGTCTTGGAGACAACCTAGCAAGCGTGCCGATGTGCGTGTCGCGAGAACGGCGACGTTCGGACAGGGAGCTGGAAATGGCGATGGCATATCTCGTTGGACGTATCAAACGTCATCAGGTCGATCATGCATATCGCCTGATTGAAGCCGTCGACTACCCGGTCGATCTGGAGCAGTGGCGAAGCTTTTGCAACCGCCAGTTTAATCGTCGCTTCATTTCCTCCTCTCCACGTGACGTGATTACCGTCGAAAACCCCCTCGGCTATATCCAAGGCCTCAGTATCGCCTATCCGGGAAACGATGCGGGTTATGGGCATATCCTCGACGTGCCCGTATTCGTGGTCGCAACCGTGTCAGACACTGCCGGCGTTTCCAAAGCGCTGATGGGGTACTTGATGGCGATGGCGCGCGCCGACAACTGCAGATACATCATTGTGGCAAGCATCGATCCAGGCCTATGGCCAGACAATGGTCCCAATCCCAGGAACGGTGTTGTGATACCGGTTGCCCTGTGACTATTGCCGCTCGGGGCGGGCGCTGAAAACGTACCCAACCCCCCTTACCGACTTGATCAGCGACGGATGTGCAGGATCGTCCTCTATCTTGCGGCGCAATCGCGCCACCTGAGCATCGATGGTACGATCAAACGCTTCAAGATTGCGGCCACGCGTAAGGTCCATCAAGAGCTCCCGCCCCATCACGCGGCCCGCATGCTTGACGAAGACACAAAGCATCTCGAACTCGCCGGTCGTCAAACGAATTTCTTCTCGCGCGGGCGATAACAGTTCCCGGCGCGCAGTATCCAGGCGCCAGCCTTCGAAGCAAAAAACCTCATGATTTCGACCTTCGATTTGCCTGCTGGCGACAGGTGAGCGGCGGCGCAACGCGACCTTCACCCGAGCAAGCAACTCTCGAAGGTGGAAGGGCTTGGCAATGTAGTCATCAGCACCAAGTTCAAGCCCGACGATGCGGTCGATCACGTCATTGCGACCGGTCAACATGATGATCGGGATGTCTGACTCTTTGCGAAGATCCCGGGCCAAGGCAAAACCATCGGAATCGGGTAGGACAATGTCGAGGAGGACGATGTCGATGCCGCCACGCGACAGGCAACTGCGCATCGCCTGGCCGTCGCCGGCGACGCTCACTCCGTACCCTTCGTCTTCGAAGTACCGAGAAAGCATCTGGCGAATTCTGTCGTCATCATCGACAATAAGGACATGCTCCGGCTGCTTGCGAGAAAGCATTTTGAAGCACCTTGTCAGCGGCTAATCCGCTCGAGCACAGTTACAATCCGTCACATATTCGAACAGAGTCTAGCACGGCTGTCGTCGGCGCGTCACCCATCCGACCCAACTCTTGCGATCGCAGCAATTGGAGGATGCCAGATGAGCATGCAACTGAGCAGCGTGCAGCCAACAAAACGCATCTCTACCCACGACGCAACGGCTTGTGCGGCTAACCTGTCATCTCTGTTCGTCGACCAACCGGCTGAGAGCGTCGCATCGGGCCGGACGATTTTTTGGGAAGGCGACAAGGCCACGCAGGTCTTCGAGGTTGCCGAGGGTATGCTGAGAGCACTTCGGCTGCTGCGTGACGGACGCCGTGTCATTGTTGGCTTCCTGAAGCCTGGCGATCTCGTCGGGGTCTCCTTCAAGGATAAGTATATCTACACCGTCGAAGCCGTTACGAAAGTCGCGCTGCGGCGATTTCCGCGCCATCTTTTCGAAGGCGAGATCGCTCGGCAACCCAAGTTGCGGGAGATGATCTTTTCGAAACTTTGCGATGAAATGTCGGCGGCACAGGATCAGACCGTCTTGCTTTCACGTCGAAGCGCCGATGAGAAATTGACAAGCTTCCTCCTTCTCATGGCGAACCGACAGATTGGACAGCATGTGGAGGTCAATCTCCCAATGACCAGGCAGGATATCGCGGACTATCTTGGCATGACGATCGAGACGGTTTCTCGCACGACGACCAAACTCGTTAGCCACGGTATTGTCGCTGTTCCAGACCGACATATCATTACTATCTTGAGAATGGAGACCCTTCGCTCGATCGCCAGGGGCGAAGACCTTGAGGCCGCTTCCGCGCCAACGACGACCAACAAGCGCCGCCTGCCAGCAAATGCCTGACGAAGAGCTGCGCTCGCGGTGCCGATAGACGAGCAATCATGACAGACAATCGCATCAATCAAATCATGGCCGTCCTCGACGACGCGAATGTAATCGCTCACGCAAGCGATGGCACTATTAGCCATTGGAGCAAAGGATGCGAACAACTCTATGGTTGGTCGCGCGCCGCGGCCGTCGGAAGAATGTCGAGCGATTTGCTCGCCACTGTTTTTCCAGTGCCCCAGGCAACAATTCGGAGCCAGTTGATCGGAACGGGGAGTTGGAGCGGCGAACTCAGGCATACACACCGTGACGGATGCTTCGTATTCGTGGCGACAAGATGGGTCCGGCTCGATACGGTTGGCAGTTTTATCCAAACGGATACCGATGTAACCGTCCTTAGAAGGGCGCAGTCAGAACTTGCCGCCAGGGAGGCTCATCTCCGTTCGATCCTGCAGACTGTGCCTGAAGCCATGGTCGTCATCGATGAAAATGCGCGGATCATATCGTTCAGCGCAGCGGCCGAAAACCTGTTTGGTTACACAGAGAACGACGTTCGTGGCTTGAATGTCAGAATGCTGATGCCATCACCGGACCGCGATGCGCACGATCGCTATATCGAGCATTATTTGCAGACCGGCGAACGTCGAATAATAGGCATTGGTCGGGTCGTGACAGGCCTGCGCAAGGATGGATCGACCTTCCCCATGGAACTGTCGGTGGGCGAGGCAGTATCGGACGAAAGACGCATTTTTACCGGCTTCATACGCGACCTCACAAGTCGCCAGCGCATAGAAGAGGAACTCCGGCAAGCTCAAAAAATGGAGGCGGTAGGCCAGTTGACTGGGGGCTTGGCGCACGATTTCAACAACCTGCTGACGATCATCACAGGCAATCTTGAGATGCTTGAAGCCCGCCTAACCGACAAACGACTTCTCGATCATGTCCGGGATGCCCAAGCTGCCGCCGAAGACGGCGCCAAGCTTACCGCACAACTGCTAGCCTTTGGACGGCGGCAGCCGCTCAACCCGACAGTTGTCGACATCGGTGAATTAGTTTCAGACTTCGCCAAGCTGCTCGCTCGAACACTCGGTGAGACCGTCGAGCTACACACGGCGACCACCGGGGTCGGCAACGCTGCCCTGGTTGATGCTTCTCAGCTACAGAACGCTCTTCTGAATTTGGCGCTCAACGCGCGCGACGCCATGCCCGACGGCGGTCGCGTCAGTATTGAGATATCCGCCGCCACGCTTAGCCGTGAGTATGTGCAAATGTACCCACAGGCGCGCATGGGGCAGTACATCCTCATTTCCGTAACCGACACTGGCGTCGGCATGACTGAAGAGGTAAAGCAGCATGCCTTTGAGCCCTTCTTCACCACCAAGGCCGTTGGTGCCGGAACCGGCCTTGGCTTGAGTATGGTCTATGGCTTTATCAAACAATCAGGGGGCCACATTCAACTCGACAGCGAGCTTGGACAGGGCACCTGCGCTCGCCTCTTCCTACCAGCTGCACCGAGGCAGGAGACCCCCATCGGCGCGGACAAAGGCGAGATCGAGGTGCAGCTTACTCCGGGTCATGAGACAGTTCTTGTGGTCGAAGACGAACCCCGAGTGCGTCGGGTTGCCGTAGCGCGTCTTGTTCAGGCTGGTTACACCGTCATTGAGGCAGGGACCGGCGCAGAAGCACTCACTCTCCTATCCCGACACCCGGAAGTTTCGCTCCTGTTCACGGATGTTATCATGCCGGGAGGCATGACAGGCGATGAGTTAGCACATCGTGCACGGGCACTCCGACCGGATATCAAGGTTCTATTCTCGTCCGGTTACGCCGAGCCAACGCTGTCGAGCCGCCATCTGTCCGGCGATGAGGAGTGGTTGGCGAAGCCCTATACGGCACGTGAATTGGAGATCAGGCTGCGCAAACTCCTCGACGCTTGACTGCGTTCGCGCGCAAGATCTCACCTGTCCTGGTCACATGCGTCCCTGCCCGTCATGGCGCTGATAACTATGCTGTAGAATAGATGCTGGTAAACGGTTGATATCTCGGGCGAAGCGGGTTTCAGCCCGCCGGGCTCCCACCAGTTTGCGTGCTTCTCTAGCAGTGACCACGCATGAATATACTCTCGACGCCAGTGACCTTCCGCCGAGAGTTCCTGAAAAATCCCGTTGATCACAACACTGCGCCACTCGCGTGAACTCACGACGTCCTCCACCAGGACGCACACCTTTGGGTTCACTCGCATCCACTCGATCTTCTTGCCCAGCATGGAGAAGCTGTAGAGGCAATTGCCCGCGATGGAGTAGTAGATCGGCACGGCATAAGGCTCGTCGTTTCTGCAACAGGCTAGGCGACCGATGCGGGAGGCGCAGACAACACTGAAGCATTCGTAATGGGACATTTCCCTGACAAACATTGCCTTTCCCTTCCAGGTCGCCCGTTTTCGCGTCGAGCTTGGCGACAGACTGGAAGCCTTGCATTGACGCCGCTCAATGACGGCGGGTGCGATGATTGTAATATTGCTGCTGCGAAAACAAACTGAGGACGAGACAATGAACGACCTCATTCTGCGGCAAGACATTCTCGATGAACTTGAATATGAGCCAAGCGTTCATGCAGCCGGTATCGGTGTCGCTGTGGATCAAGGCATCGTCACGTTGAGCGGTCATGTTGCCAGCTTCGTTGAGAAATACGCCGTGGAGAGGATCGTTCGCGATATGCGTGGCGTGAGGGCGATTGCCCAGGAGCTTGAGGTTCGCCTGCCCGAACACAAGAAAACCGCGGACGACGAGATCGCCAGCCGCGTGCTGGCCGTACTTGAATGGGCGGCCGCGGTGTCCAGGCCGGACGATATCGATGTGACGGTCAGACATGGGTTCGTGACACTTGAAGGCACGGTCGATTGGCACTTTCAACGCACCGCCGCCGAAAACGCGGTGCGTCAACTCGCGGGTGTCACCGGTATCAGCAATCAGCTCGAGATCCGGCCGAACGTCAACCGATTTGCCATGGCGCGAGAGATCGAGGATGCCCTGAAACGAAACACCGAAATTGATGCAGAGGACGTCCACATCAAGACCTCGGGAGGACAGGTCACGTTGAGCGGCAGTGTGCGCACGCTTCGCGAGCGAGCCTTGGTTGAGAGGGCAGCCTGGTCGGCCACTGGCGTTACGGTGGTCGAGGACCAACTGCTTGTTGATGATCAAAGCGGTGATCGCAGACCCTTATAGGAAAGAGTATCGAATTGCCGAGAAGGAGCGCCGGCGTCCTCGCCTACAAGTTTGACCGAAGCGTCCTTCGTGTCCTGCTGGTGCATCCTGGCGGCCCCTTCTGGAGCAATCGCGATCAAGGGGCATGGTCCATCCCGAAAGGCGAATACAACGCTGATGAGGCCGCCGAAACTGCCGCGCGACGTGAATTCGAGGAGGAAACCGGTCAAGCATTGACCGTGCCCCTGACGCTGCTTGGAGAGTGCCGTCAGAAAAGCGGCAAGCTCATCGTGGCTTTTGCCGCAGCCATTGATTTCGAAACGTCACGCCTTCACAGCAATTTGTTCGACCTCGAATGGCCACCGCGAAGTGGGCGCATCCAGCAATTTCCCGAAGTGGACCGCGCCGATTGGTTCACGGTTACCGAGGCGCGCGAAAAGATCAGCATCGGTCAATTACCGCTTCTTGATTGGCTTGAGAAAATGCTGATGTCCGGTGTCGGTCGTTGATGTCGGTCAATCAACCGCTAGTGGCTGGCCGTACAATCGATGGACAAGACTAAATGCGATAGGTTTCGGGTCGGCCCAAAAGATCACCCTCATTGGGCGGTGCCAAGCGGAAATGCCCTACTTGAAAAGGACACGGTCATGCACAACACCAGTGATATCGAGGCAAATCTGACAACCAGGTCGGGGCTACACCTTCGCGTTCGTCGCGCGGTTCCTCAAGACGAAGCGCTTGTCGCCGACTTCTTCGCCCATGTCACGCCGGAGGACCTTTCATTCCGCTTTTTGTCTGGCATGAAGGACGTATCGCATGAACGGCTAAAGGCGATGACGTGCGCGGACGATCCCATGGTTGTCAATTTTCTCGCCTTGTCACCGAGCAATCTGCTTGTGGCGGTCGGTTCTCTGGCCATCGACGAAAGCCTTCGTCATGGAGAAGTCGCACTTTCCGTGCGGTCAGACCACAAACATCTCGGCATCGGCTGGGAACTGCTTTCCCATGTGGCGCGCTATGCCGAGGGTCGTCAGCTAAAGAGCATCCAATGTGTCGAAAGTCGCGCGAACCGCTCCGCGATCACACTAGAGTTGGAGATGGGTTTTCAGATAACGCAGTTTCCCGATGACCCGACGTTGGTTTTAGTCCGGCGCGAACTGCACCCTGGCACATAGAACGATGAGCCTTGTTTGTGTGGTCTCGCCGACTTCGACAACTCTAGCTTATCAAGGCGTAAGCAGCTGCACCAGCGCTCACCGCCAAGACAGTGGCGAGAGCCAGCCGGCCCCAATACGCGACCGGCGAAGCGATAGCCGCGAGCACAAGCCGCCCAAACGCATTCGAGACAAGCGCTACGAGAACCCCAGACGTTACGATCTCTGCACCGACGGAATGGCCAAGGAGGCGCAGAGAACTAAGGACCGATACATCCACATCAAAGAGCGCTGAAACGGCGGAGACAATGAGGAACCCGGCATTGCCGACCCGATTGGCCAAAACTGCACTAAGCGTCATTGTAATAGCAAACATCCCGGCGAAAACCAGGAGTGGCATTAATTCGAAGGGATTATGGGCGGCGACATGGGAATTCTCTCGCAAGTCGCCCCTCGCCAGCAAAATGGCGCCGAAGAGCGCAAAGACACAAGCCGCAGGTGCAATGGTCGCAATCAGTCCACCGGCTAATGAAGGCGCGAGCACCAGCACCAGAACAAATACACGCAGCAACGACACGGTCGCGGCCAGCATTGCGGCGCCTGCCAAGGACGACGGTTCCTCGCCGCTTGCAGCCTTTTGTCCGAAACTTACCGTCACCGCTGTCGACGAAACGAGTGCACCCGCAAGGCCACTGACGATCAGACCTTTTGTTGTGCCCAACAAGCGAATAGCGATGTATCCGCAATAGGAAATCACCGCACTCAGAACGGTAAAGAACCAGACTGCGCGCGGATTGAAACCACCCCAAGGGTCAATCGGCCGATCCGGAAGCAGCGGCAGAATGACCGCCGTCATGACGGCGAGCAACAGCGCCGAACGCAGTTCCACCCAGGACAAGCGTTGGAGCAAGCTATGCAACACATCGCGGCTCGACAGGATTGCGGCCAAAACGGCACCGCCTGCGCCAGCGGCACGATAGTCGCCCGACACTGCCAGGCCGCCAAGCGCAAATACGCAGAACCCGGCAACGACGCCGGTAACGCTATAGTCTCCATCGTGTGTGGCTTCTCTCACTTTGAACCAGCAAAAGCTGAAGGCGAAGCCAATAAATCCGGCAGCAAAGATGATGCCTTGTTCGTACTCCTTCGACAAAGCTGCGAAGACGCCTCCAAGCAGACCTACAATTCCAAAGGTTCGAATACCTGCTGTTCGGCTTCCAGCCGGCGCATCCCGCTCGCGCCAGCCGCGTTCCAGCCCGACGAGCAAACCAATGGCCAAGGCGATCCCGAGCCGCGATACAAGCTCTTCCATTCGTTTCCACCCCTTGGAATGTTTGGCAGCGGCCATGGTTTTGTGACAGCGCACGGACCATGTTCAACTGGTCGCCTCAGTCGCGAAGATGAAGAAGTCCCGGCACACGGTTGCCCGTATCAGCGACATTATCCTCTTATGGCGCATCGTTGTTGATACCGGTCAATGCGGACATCCTTGCGCAAGCTAGATTGCACCGCACTGGCCCTTGGGCAGATCGTCGGGAGAAACTGCGATGAGTTATAAGACCATTCTCGCCATAGTCGGCATCCCTCACGGGGAACGGAGCCTGCGTTCTGCTGCCGACATCTGCGCATCAACAGGCGCGCATCTCTCCGTGTTGATCGTCAAACTTGCCGCACCTCCGCCGATCGGCGACTACGCAGCTGCGGTCTCGGTCGATTGGCTCGATGGACGGCAACGCGATATGACCAGGCTTCAGGAGGCTGCGGAAAAGGCGACAGCGGTCCTGGAGCCTATAATAAGCTCGTTCGATGTCACCACGATGTATACGGAAGTTGCCTGGGCAGACGATGAAATCGGAGGGCGCGCGCGCTATGCGGATCTCACGCTTGTCGGCGATGGCCTGATAGAAGATCCGGAACTGCGTTCGCGCGTGATTGACGGGGCCCTTTTTCAATCGGCGCGGCCGGTATTGATCATACCAAAAGGAAAGGCGGCGACGCTCGCTCCGAAGAAGGTCGTTCTTGCCTGGGATTCCGGCTTCGAGGCTGCGCGGGCGGCTCGTGAGGCATTGGACATTTTAGCCGGTGCCGACGAGGTCTATGTGACCATGGTCGATCCGAGTGCCAGCTACGGTCGCAATGGCGAAGAGCCCGGTGCCGACGTTGCAGGATATCTTGTTCGCCACGGCATCTCGGTTGACGTCTTGCGGCTGCCAAGCGAGGGGAGAAGCATCTGCGAGGTGCTTAATAGATATGCCCAGGATGCTTCAGTGGATCTGATCGTCATGGGCGCTTATGGCCATTCCAGAATGCGTGAACGGGTTTTTGGTGGCGTGACCCAATCGATGCTGGAAACGGCAACCGTGCCAGTGCTCATGGCGCGTTGACGACCTATGAAAGCGCGCCCTGGAGGTGCCGGGGTACCGTGACCCTGCTTCGCTTCTCACCCATAGGCTTGCGCAGCCCGTGAGGAGTTACGTTCGCGGTTGCACCAGATTGTGGCACAGTGGTTCTTACCCGCAGTTGTGACAGAGGAGGTGCGCAGCGGCATGAACACTGGCTTGATCCACCTGACATTCTTGGCGATCGCCCTTGTCGGGACGATTGGCGGCCTTCTAGCGCAATGGTACGGTTTGGCACTGGCACCAAACATAATCTGGAGCGCGGCGACGGTTCCCGTCGTCGTCGCGCTCACCATCACGATGGTGCGCGACTTCCTGGCAGGGCGGCTAGGGGTGGATGCGATAGCGCTCGTTGCAATGATTGCCGCAATAGCCATGGGAGAGCCGCTGGCGGGCACGGTGGTCGCCATGATGTATACAGGTGGAAATCTCCTGGAGGACTATGCACGCGGCAAGGCCGAGCGCGACTTGCGCTCACTTCGTGACCGCACACCTCGATTTGCCCACAAGCTGACTGACGGTGAAGTCACAGATATTGCGGCTGAAGAGATCATCACGGGCGACGAATTGCTGGTGAGAGCCGGCGAGTTATTGCCCGTTGATGGACATCTCCTCAATGAGCATGCCAAGCTCGATGAGTCCGCCGTCACCGGTGAGCCGCTGCCGGAAACGCGGTTGAAGGGCGACCAACTTAGAAGCGGAACCGTCAATGCCGGGGAAGCCTTCAACTATCGCGCCTCGGCCCCCGCCAGCAAGAGCACCTATGCCGGCATTGTCCGCATGGTCGAAGACGCTCAGACGGCCAAGGCACCGTTCATCCGAATGGCAGATCGCTTCGCGCTATTGCTTCTGCCGGCGACGCTTCTGGTTGCAGGGCTCGCCTGGTGGCTATCGGGTGACCGCATCAGGGCACTCGCGGTTCTCGTTGTCGCCACACCCTGCCCCCTCATTCTTGCCGCACCGGTTGCCTTCATCGGCGGTGTTTCGCGCGCGGCGCGCGCCGGTATCCTGATGAAGGGCAGCTCAGCGCTGGAGGCACTGGCACTTGTGCGCACGGCAATCTTCGACAAGACGGGGACGTTGACCGAAGGCGGCGCAAGGCTTACCGTTTACAAGACAGCGCCGAATGTCGATGCTGGCGAAACGCTTCGTCTTCTTGCATCGCTTGAGCAGGCCTCGCACCATGTTCTGGCAGAGACCCTCGTTGCGCTGGCGCGTTCAAAGGGGATGCCGCTTTCAACTCCGTCAGCCATACGCGAATTTCGGGGCTCGGGATTGGAGGGTTTTGTCGACGGCAGATATATCCGCGCCGGCTCCCGCGCCCTGGTGCTTGCGGACGAGGAAGCGCCACCTTGGGCGCGATCGGCCGCTGCAGCTCAAGAGGCAAGCTCCGGGCTTGCAATCTATGTGTCGGTGGACGGCAGCATCGTCGCGTTCCTGCTGATGGCGGATGCGATCCGTCAAGGAGCGCCGGCTGCACTGGCACGGCTTCACGCGGCGGGAATATCCCGTATCATCATGGTCACCGGCGACGACACTACTGCCGCCAATGCGGTCGCAGCTTCGCTCGGCATCGACGAAGTCTATGCTGATCGCAGCCCGGCAGACAAGCTCGAGGCCGTGTCGGCTGAACAGCGGCGCCAACCGACGATGATGGTCGGGGATGGCATAAACGACGCACCGGCGCTGGCGGCAGCCGACATCGGGATCGCCATGGGCGCACGCGGGGCGACTGCATCCTCGGAAGCGGCGGACGTGGTGATCCTGGTCGATCGGATCGATCGCGTGCCCGATGCGGTGATGATCGCGCGACGTACCAGAGATATCGCGCTGCAGAGTATCGTTGTCGGGCTGGTGTTGTCCGGTATCGCCATGGTGTTTGCAGCCTTTGGGTACATCACTCCGGTCGCTGGCGCTCTTCTGCAGGAGGGGATCGATATTGCGGTGATTGTAAACGCTTTGCGAGCTCTGAGTGGACCGGCCCGACCGGATCACGCCGAAGCGTCAACGGCACCTGTCGCAGCAACTTCCTGAGGGGATGCATGCACCAAGGCTGTAAGGTGCCGTGCAATCACCTTGCTTCAAAATCCAATCGCTACACGCAGACCTCCTGCTTCCCTGTTCTCAATCGTCAGGCGCAGGCCGTAGACATCGGCGATGTCGCGGACGATCGCCAGTCCTATGCCGGTCCCAGGCATCGACGTGTCGAGCCGTTTGCCTCGTTCCACCATCGATTTCAGTCCGGATGGACTTGCGCCCGGACCGTCGTCCTCGATGACGAGCACACGACGATCGGCATCGGCACCCATGGTAACGCGAATGGAGGAGCGGCTCCATTTTACCGCATTGTCGAGGATGCTGCCCAGAAGCTCTTGCAGATCATTTGGGTCAACGGGCACCACAATATCGGGCGGGACGTCTATCAACCAATCCAATGCCTCGCCGCGCGGGGTGCGTTTCAGTGTCTTGACGATCATGGCAATCGACACTGCAAGGTGGGCGTCGGACGCGCGCAGACCGGCGCTGGCAGCAATGCGGCTGCGGGTCAATTCCCGGTCCACATGAGACTGCATCATAGCGGTCAGGTGCGCTATTTCGTCGGCCATCTGCCCCTGCCCTCTCTCGCGCAGGGTGGCTGCATCGTTTGATAGTACTGTCAGCGGCGTCTTCAATCCGTGTGCAAGGTCTGCTGCGCGCGTCTTTGCTTTCGAGATCAGCTTGGCCTGCGCCTCAAGCAACTGGTTGACGGCGTCGACAACGCCCGTCAGTTCTTTCGGATAAGGACCTTGAAGCCGGTCCGCCCGGCGCTCTCTGATCCGGTCAAGTCCCGCGCTTACAGCTGAAAGCGGTCGAAGACCGAACGTGAGCTGCGCGACTGATGCAGCCACCAGGAAAATGGCAAGCGCCAGCATGTAAGGAACGATATCGTATGCGAAGGCGCGGCTGGCGTTTTCGACCACGGAAGCGTCGATAGCGACCGCGATGCGGATCGCCCGCTGACCGCCCGGTGCGGCGAAGATGATCCTGCGTTCCTGCACGACCACGTCCGCGAGCTCCGGACCGGCAAGCCGATAGCGATGAATAGCCCCCACTTCGTGCTCGTCATCAGGCAGCGGCAGGGAATAATCCCAAAGCGAAGGTGACCGGAGGCTAGTGCCGCGTTGATCGTCTTCCACCTGCCAGTAGAGCCCGCCATAAGGTTCTTCAAAGCGACGGTCCACAGGCCGCGCCTCGAGCGTCACTGCGCCATCGGCGCCAAACTGCAGAGAACCGGCAATATTATTGATATGCCCCGAAAGCTCCTGGTCGATGCGGTCCTCAAGATTGCGGGTGAAGAGCGAGATGAGCACGATACTCGCCATTGCCAGCGCGGCCACAACACTGCCCGCCGATATCAGGAGAAAACGCGTGCGGATCGATTGCATCAATCGAGCTCTTCGCCAAGACGGTAGCCATATCCGCGACGCGTGGCGATGACGTCGCGCCCCAGCTTGCGGCGCAAGCGCCCGACCAGAACCTCGACGGAATTGCTCTCGCGATCAAAATCCTGAGCATAGAGCTGTTCGGTAAGTTCGATCTGGGAAACGCTACGGTCTCGATTGTGCGCAAGAAAGGCAAGACAGCGATATTCGAGAGGCGTCAGATCGACAGCCAACCCGTCCTTCATGACCACCTTGGTGCGCGTGTCGAGCGAAACGGGGCCGAATGAAATGACCGGACTTGCCTGACCTGCACTTCGGCGAATGATGGCGCGAAGCCGGGCAAGCAATTCGGCCATCTGAAACGGTTTTGTCAGATAGTCATCGGCACCGGCGTCGATGCCCGCGACGCGCTCTTGCCAGTTGCCACGCGCCGTCAGAATGAGGACGGGCACCGTCCTGCCGGCATCTCGCCAGCGTTTCAGAACTGAAAGGCCGTCAAGGGATGGAAGACCAAGGTCGAGAACCACCGCGGCGAACTCCTCGCTGTCGCCAACAATCCATCCAGCTTCCCCTTCCCTTTCATGCACGATCAGAAAGCCGGCCCTTTCTAGGTTGCTCACGATGTCGCGCGCGATCAGCGGATCGTCTTCGACAAGCAAGATTCTCATTCTTCGTTCTCGACCTCCAGAATATCGCCGGTGGCCGCATCGACCTCGACCTCTATCAGACGATCGTTCGCCGCAAGAATCCGGAATTCGTAGACTGGTCGCCCGTGCTCCCGATCGAATTTCGTCGACACGATCTGGCCGTCAAATCGCGCTTGGACGATACGGCGAAGTGCGGCCAGCGATTTGATGCTGCCGCTGCCGACCCCCCTGCGGATGCCTTCGCGCGCATCATCGCCCTGCTGCATCTTTCGGTTATCGTCATCGGCGTGTGCGTCAACTGTGCCGCCGAACGCCACGCCCAGAATGACAGAGGCGACCACCGCTATTTCGAAGGTGTTCAGCAGCCATCTCAAACGATCAAATCCCATGTCTCTCAATATCATCTCAAAGCTGAAATTTCGCTGACATTCTCGGTCAGCTATCGCTCAGTCCCCGTGGCCTAGGTTCGGCATCGGTTCGAGCATTGGTGCCCGGCCGAACTCAACAACGGAGCATTGTCGATGATGAAATCTCTCGCTGCAACCCTGCTTACCCTGACAGCCCTGGCTGGCGTCGCCCATGCAGACGACGACGCGAAATGCGGAAACGTACCGCAGAACCAATGGATGACCGAGGATGCGATGAAATCCAAGGCCACCGAACTCGGCTTCGACGTTCGCAAGATCAAGGTCGAAGACGGTTGCTACGAGGTCTACGGGATCAAGGACGGCAACAAGGTTGAAGCTCTCTTCAATCCGCAGACAGGCGTTCAAGTCGGCGTTGACGGAGACGATTGATGCGGATGGCTCCCGACGAATTTGCCCCCCTCAACACCGGTCGCGATCAGCGGCCGGTACGGGTCAAGGTTTGGGATCCCGTGGTGCGTATTTTCCACTGGTGTCTGGTCGGTATGTTCACCTTCTCGTTCCTGACAGGCGATGAGTGGAAGGCAGCGCACGTGCTTTCCGGCTATATCATTCTGGGCATTATATCTGTTCGCGTTCTCTGGGGCATCGTCGGCTCCGAACACGCCCGTTTCGCCAACTTCATCTACGCTCCACACGTTGTCGCGCGCTTCCTTTTCGATACTGCGCGACTGCGTGCCAAACGCTACCTCGGCCATAACCCGGCAGGGGGAGCCATGGTCATTGCACTATTATCGATGGTCACCTGTATCGGTCTGACCGGGTACATGATGACCACGGATGTGTTTTGGGGCATGGAGTGGGTGGAAGATGTCCATAAAACCCTGGTTTACCTGACGATTGCCCTGGTATGCCTGCATGTCGTCGGCGTCATTTTGGCGAGCCTGGAGCACCGCGAGAATCTCGTGATCTCGATGATCACGGGTTGGAAACGTCGCAATTAACGCATGAAATTACAGTCTTATCATTTGCCTGCGGACGTCCGCTTTCTCCCGTCCTGTTGACCGGCAGCGGACGTCCTTCCTTTGCGCCAAGCCGCAGTTTCGCAGCCCACGTCATTTCCTCCCCCACGCCCGGCCCCAGCCATCGCACTCTATGGGCGCAAAAACAGCACCAACTGAAAATGGCGCGTCAGCTGCAAGGCCACCGCATGATTTCTGCCGGCTTCACCATCGCCAATGGCTTTGTACAGTCGAGTAACATTCCCAACCCACTGGTAGATCGTCTGTCCAGGGAGGGCTTGCAATGATCTTGAGGCCCCTGACAGGCCGTCCGACCCACCACACGCAAAACCGCGTCTCGTTCGGAAACGCGGTTTTGCATGTCATCGCACTCCCCTCGGTGCAGTGGATCTAGCGGAGGAGATGAACCCTTTGATCGAGCGCAACACCCGTTTGTGTCCCCACGGTTCTGACTTCGCGGATCATGGCCACCACCTCATTGCGATAAATCAATCCGGTGTGGTCAAACGGCAGGCTCCTGAGATCCATGCTGGGGATCTGTCCGGGGACATCGCCGCCAATCGGCTTACCGTTCCAGGTCTCGCCAAATCCCCCAAGTGCAACATAGGTGTTGAACGCCACCTTGTAATTCTGATCAAGTGCATGCTCGATCGGCTTGCCCGCTATTGTGATATCAAACGCCTCGGCCTCGCGAGCACTGCCATTGAGCTTGATGGCGTAACGCAAGGCGGAAGAAAAGTGCAGGAATCCGCGCGACACAAACGCCGAAGTATCGACCTTGTCGACCTCCTCCGGCCGCAGGATGCGTTTTGCGTTGCTCGTGAGCATGTCGCGGATCTGCGCCCCGGTCATGGTGGCCACGTGTACGCCGTCCGCATAAGGCATCACGTCATACCACTGGCGGAAGCTGAGGGAACCCTGCGACAGGCCCGACGCAAGGCCTGAGGCGTTAAACAAGGCAATATCGATGCGACCATTCGGGAAGTTCTCCGAACGTTTGACCAGGGCATCGTTCATGAAGTTTGCCAAGGCCGTTTCACCGACATACCGGTCGGCGAAGGTGCGCTTGGTCGAGACAAGCTGGTCGTCGGGCACTTGGCCGATAACTTCGTTCAGACGGGTGTCGAGCGCCTTGATGAGCGGTGCCACGTGGGCCTGTTCGAAATCGACATCATAATCTTCCTCTTGTTCGAGAGCTTCGAAGCCGGGTTCGCCAGCCTTGACGCGCTCGTCTCGGCTCTTGGTGGGGCGCAGCCCAACTGAACTGAACCATCCCTTGCGACCATTTTCGGCGCGGATCGACATGGCGATCTCCCCCAGGAAGGCACCATGTGCCTGGGCCTGGGTGATCAGAACGCCCTCGACCATATTGTGAGGGTCTATGCCATCGGCATTGAGCTTGGTGTGGGTGTGAGCGCCGATGATCACGATCGGCTTGTCCGTCAGCGGGGCGATGGTTTCGGCGATTGCAAAATCGCCTTCGCCAATGGTCCGTGTTGTGCCCGCCTTACCGCTCTTGTGCTGCTCGCTGCCATAACCGCAGTGCGACAACACCACGACCATGTCGGTAATCGAGGCCAGCGCCGGCAGCACGTTGCGTACCGCATCGAGCGGGCTCGCAACCGCCAATCCCGGATCGGCAGGCTGCCCCACACGGGTATCGACGGAGGTAGTGAGGCCGACAAAGCCTATCCTCAGCCCTTTTACCTCGCCAATGGCGGCAGCCACGTAGTCATCGTCGCGCTTCAAGAAAGCCGATCCATGCACATTGGCGGAGAGCAGCGGAAAGCGAGCATCTGTGGCAATGCCCTTCTTGAGCACTTCGGCGCCGCGGTCGAATTCATGGTTGCCCAGCACCGCAACATCGACGCCTCCGGCCGAGTAGACCCTATATCCGGCATCAGCGATGAATTCCTGTGGCGACCAGCCCATCAACTCGTCGAAGATTGAGCCGGTGTGGTCGTCACCACCGGAGATGAACAAGACCACCTCGTCGTCGGCGGCGCCGGCGCGGAGCGTTTTCACTTGCTTGACCATCTGCGAAAAAACGTGAGTGTCGCCCTTCTTCGCATGCATTTCGGTGATGTGATTGTGCATGTCGTTGAAGTGCATCAGCCGCACCAGTCGGCGCTCGCCCTGCTCAAGGCCGGAGGCAGGAATCGGCGCCCCTGCTTCAGTGACGATCGACTGGATCGGTCCCGCAAGAGGGTCACCTTTAAGCAGATAGAGCTTCTCCAAGGCACCGTTCGGGTTCGGCGTGCTGGCGATCATGGCCAATTCGCCCGTCGCGGGCGCCGCGTGAGCGCGAAATACCAGGTATGGCGACACGGCCGCAGTGGCTGCTAGCGCTGCTCCGCCTCTCAGGACCGACCGCCTGGAGAAACGGCTTTCAATTTTCGTCATTAGTGTACCCTCTTGTCAGTAACGCGCAGGTTGCGTGCACCTGTGCGCCGCTGCACTACCGAGCCCACATGACAGGGGCATGAAGGGTGTCGCCAAAGCTATGAGCGCGCCGTTGCAGCCGCGCTCCGCTTCGGACTGCTTTTCCGCTCGAAAACAGCGGCAGGGACATCATCGGCCTTGTTCTTGATGAGGATCGTCCTCGAAGCCGCAGTGGCAACAGACCTTTCGGGGGCCGGTCATCGGCGAATGCGCCCCGATGCCGCACGCAAGCCGTCCCGGCTTGCTCCTCAACTTCTTGATTTTTGGTTCGCATGTTCTCTCATGCAATTTACGCCCGGGCGGGCACGCCCGCCATATATCGTCACGCGGTGTTGGGCATCCGGGACGTGAAGGTTGCGTGGGTAATCGAAACGCTCAGCCCCGTCGAACTTGATGAGGTCTCAACCCGCGCATCGAGTTGCTTGGCCAGCGCCTCTATGATGAGAGTGCCGAAGCCGGAACCGGGCTTCGGGTTCCCCTGAACCGCGCCTTTGCCAACGCCGTTGTCAGAGACGACCAATTTCCACGCCGTGTCTTGCACCTCATAGCTCACGAGAACACGAGCGTCCGGCTTTGGCCGAGGGAAAGCATATTTTACTGCGTTAATAACCAACTCGGTCACGATTAGGCCCAGACTGACCGCGGTCTGCGACGGAATGCAGCTTTCATTCGCTGTAACATCGATCCTCACTGGATTGCTGTCGAGCACGATAGACTTTGCCAATCCCGCGCAAAGTTTGTTCAGATAAGCGGCGACTTCGATCTGGTCGATGCCATCTGTGAGATACAGGTAGTTCTGGACTGCAGCCACCGACATCACCCTTTGATGGGCATCTTCAAGATGGTGACGCGTCTCTTGTGATGTGACGGCACGAGCCTTTAGCATCAGGATACTGGCAATAATTTGAAGACTATTGGCGACCCTGTGCTGCATCTCCTGAAACAGGACGCGCTGTTGGGCCAGCAACGCCTCCGTGCGCTCCAGATAGGCCTGCTTGTCCGCCTCGGCCTTCCTTGCTTCCGTTACATCCCTAAACACCAACAGGGTGTTGGAACGCAGTGCGCCATCGTAGCCGACGGTCATAGTCGTCAGGAGCATCGTACGCCTGCCAAGCTTGGATACATCGCGCTCGAATTCGAATCCGGCGATGGGTCTGTGCTGCTGGATTGCCGTCGTCAGGAGATCGCGCAGGACCGGTATATCCCATTGCCCGCTAGCGAGATCGAAGAATGTGATCCCGTGTGAATGGCTAGGATCGATTTCGAACGTCGAATAAAACGCGTTGTTCGCAGCAACAACGCAAAAACTGTCGTCCAGGACCACGAATGGTTCCGGAATGGTTTCAACGATCGCAAGAGCAAGTGTCCTTGCATCCTCAGGGTTTTCAAACTGCCTCATGGCGCCTCCCCAATCAACGTGGCTCTTCCCTTGCGCCTGGATCACAGCCTGATCTTTACAACATTCTCATGTTCCCTATTAAAGCGAGCACCGGTCGCATTCGTGGAACGGCCGCCACTGCCAGCAATAAATCGGGAGCCCAAGATTGCAGGGCGCAATGGATCAGATTTGTTGAACGCCAACGCAACGTAAAGGTGCGGCCTTCACACGTTACCGTGCCGTCGAGTATCCCGCAAAGCCGCTCCGCTCGAAGGCCCGGTGATCGTGAACCTTAGCTTGATACGTATCACGTTCAAAGAGGAAGCGCCGCCCTCCCGGCGCGCACGCCTGCCCGATTTCAGCTTCCACTACGTCCTTGTCGCGAGTTTGCGATGCTGCGCCTCGCCCTCGTTTTGTTGATGTCGGTCAAGCCCCCTCCCGGACGGCATGATAACGTTTATTGCATCAGATTCCGCCTGGCAGATTTCAAATGGGAGCATTGAGAATGCTGGACTATCGAGTGGCGGCCGGCAGAACCCCTCCGCAACGATCGTCGCTCCCGCAGTTCGGCGACACAACCATCCACGTAGCATCCCAGTTGATCGTGTATCCGTTGTTGCCACAGGCGTCACCGACAGATCGCCACGGCTGCGGCCGCCGCGGCGGTGCACGTTGACGCAACGGCGAGGAGAAAAACATGAGCCGCATGCATCGCGAAAACCATCTCGTCTCGCGCATTGGCTGGCTTAGGGCTGCGGTCCTTGGCGCCAATGACGGTATCGTTTCCACTGCAAGCCTTATCGTCGGTGTCGCCTCCGCTTCGGCCGCCAGCTCCGAAATACTGATCGCCGGCATCGCAGGCATGGTTGCAGGCGCCATGTCGATGGCGGCTGGTGAATATGTCTCGGTAAGCTCGCAGGCGGACACCGAGCAGGCGGATCTGGCCCGCGAAACAAGCGAACTCGCCACGCAACCAGAGTTTGAACGCGAGGAACTGGCGCAGATTTACGTCGAGCGCGGCGTCGAGATCCAACTGGCAAGGCAGGTCGCAGACCAACTGATGGCAAAAGATGCCTTGAAAGCTCATGCACGGGACGAACTGGGGATCTCGGAAATCACGACGGCACAACCTGTCGTAGCCGCCCTCACATCGGCATGTACGTTTGCCGTTGGAGCGATCATGCCCCTCGGAATGGTGGTGATCGCACCAGCGGACAGCCTTGTCATCGCGGTCTCAATCGCGTCGCTCGTATTCCTCGCACTCCTTGGCGCAATTGGAGCAAAGGCGGGCGGCGCGAATGTGATCAAAGCGACTGCCCGGGTAACCTTTTGGGGCGCCTTCGCCATGGCGCTGACGGCAGGCATCGGTGCGCTTGTCGGTACCGCGGTTTAGCGCGCAAGGTCCCTTCCTAAATCGGTAGAGCGCAACACCGTATCGCTTCCGGTACGAGCGATGGCCCGTTCCACGGCGCCGCTGAAACCGCGACAGCCTCTCGCAACGCCGTGGTCGAAATGCGATGCCGCACATCTTTGAAACCGCCTTCCCAATCGACAAGTCGCGGAATCCGCGGGACCTAGGCGATCCGTCCGCGGGGCGGGTGCGTACAACGACAGTATGCCCAACCGGTTCCAGAGATCATGGCCTGCTGTAGAAATCTCATCTTCATCCTGGGCGACCAGCTCTCGCCTGAAATTTCGAGCCTGAGTGGGGCAGACCCACGGCGCGACGTGGTTCTGATGTGCGAAGTGGCACAGGAGACAACCTATGTGCGCCATCACCGCAAGAAGATCGTGCTGATCCTGTCCGCTATGCGCCATTTCGCATGTGAGCTTCGCGCGCGAGGGTTCGAGGTTCGATATGTTCACCTCGACGAGGCGAACAATTCCGGCTCGTTCACCGGCGAGTTGAAGCGTGCGGTTGAGACGCTTCGACCACATCGTGTGACAGTGACCGAACCAGGGGAATGGCGGGTGATGCAAGCTGCCAAGCTCTGGCAATCGGAAATTGGCATTCCCGTCGACATTCGTCAGGATAATCGCTTCCTTTGTTCGCACGCGGAATTCGCGCATTGGGCTAACGGTCGCCGCGAACTGACGATGGAGTTCTTCTATCGCGAGATGCGGAGGAAAACCGGCTTGTTGATGCAAGGCGACGCGCCGCTCGGCGGTCGCTGGAATTTCGACTGCGAAAACCGAAAACCTGCAAAGCCAGATCTTTTTCGCCCCGAGCGCATTCGATTTGAGCCGGATGCGACGACATGCCAAGTTGCACAACTGGTGGAGGCGCGCTTCCACGGGCACATGGGGACCCCTGAGGGCTTTCATCTTGCCGTTACGCGCGCCGACGCCGAGCGGGCGGCAAATGCGTTCCTAACGGACTTTCTACCCGAGTTCGGCGCAACGCAGGATGCGATGCTAAAGGACGATCCCTATCTCCACCACTCTCTTCTATCGTCTTACATCAATCTCGGCCTGCTTGATCCACTCGCTCTTTGCCATGCGGCCGAACGGTCCTATCTCGAGGGGCGCGCCCCCTTAAACGCTGTCGAAGGATTTATCAGGCAGATCATCGGCTGGCGTGAATATGTGCGCGGTGTTTATTGGCGGTTCATGCCAGATTATGCGGAGCGTAATTTTCTCGCAGCTTCGCGTCCCCTTCCCGAGTTCTTCTGGACGGGCCGGACCAATATGGCCTGCCTTGCGACAGTCATCAGCGAAACCATCGCCACCGCCCACGCTCATCACATTCAACGACTGATGGTGACCGGCAACTTCGCCATGATCGCCGGTCTTGATCCCCATGCGGTGCACGAGTGGTATCTGGAGGTTTATGCGGATGCCTACGAATGGGTGGAATTGCCCAACGTGATTGGTATGAGCCAGTTCGCCGACGGCGGATTGCTGGGCTCGAAGCCCTATGCGGCCAGCGGCGCCTATATCTCGCGAATGTCTGACTATTGCGACGCCTGCCGCTACGACGTGCGCCGCAAGACGGGAGAAGGTGCCTGTCCTTTCAATGCCCTCTATTGGGATTTCCTCGATCGCAACATCGACAGGCTTTCCACCAACCGGCGGCTCGCGCAACCTTATGCGGCCTGGGCACGGATGAACGAGAGTATGAAAAGTGAATATCGACTAAGCGCCAATGCCTTCCTGAAGAAACTCGATGACGGGCTCGATGTTTAACGAGGACACATTCAAATGCGACTTGCATCTCTACCGAACGACTACCGTGCGCTGGTCATTGGAGCGAGCGGGGGAATAGGTGCTGCGATTGCCGATCAAATCGGCATTGATCCGGATTGCCGTGAGCTTGTTCGGCTTTCACGCAGGCACGATGGCCTTGACGTAACAGACGAGCAAAGTGTCGCGGCCGCTGCGGCGTGTATCGAGGGAGAGATTCATCTGATTTTCTGTGCGACAGGAGGATTGACGATCGATGGGGTGGGGCCGGAGAAGTCGCTTCGGCAAATCGCACCGGATGCGATGATGAAACAGTTCGCACTCAACGCGCTTGGCACAGCGCTCATCTTAAAGCATTTCGTGCCAAAGCTCGTTCGGCGCGAAAGGAGCTTGATGGCGTTCCTTTCCGCAAGAGTTGGTTCAATCGGTGACAATCGCCTCGGAGGCTGGATCTCCTACCGGGCCTCCAAAGCAGCACTCAACCAGATTGTTCGCACCGCTTCCATCGAAATCAACCGCACCCATCCGCAAGCCACCGTCGTCGGGCTTCATCCAGGAACTGTGGCAACCAAGCTTTCGGTGAATTATGCCGCTGGCCGCCAGCGAATGCTTCCCGAAGAGAGCGCCAGAGCGATGCTCAACGTTCTTGGTCGCCTTGGCCCCGCAGATACAGGTCGTTTCCTTGCATACGACGGCACGCCCATCGATTGGTAGAGCGATTGACGTGTCCCCGAAGGTTCGATGACGGCAGCGCTACCCGGGCTTGTGGAAGCCATGGTTATGAAGCCTTAAACGCGCCTTGCTGTGGCGGGATCGACGCCTTGCGAAATTTCTGCCTCAACCGATCCAGCGCACCCCTGGTTGCGTATCCGTTCAGAAATGCAGCAATTAGAAAAGATATTAGATGCGAATTCAGACGGATAGGAAATTGCCGGACCATGCGCGGCGGGTTGCAATCGTTGGGTCGGGGCGTTCGGATCCTTCCGGGGCCTTGACGACAATCGTTGAGCGCACGATGTCCGGACGCAATTCATGATGAGCAACATTGGAAAGATCTCGGCGAGCGCGCGCTTGCCGTCGTGGACTCGTCTTGTCTGCGGCTGGGCCAACAGGATCACCAGAGGGCAGCTTACAATCCGTTTTCCCAATGGCTGCGAACACATTGCCCAAGGCTCGCTGCCTGGCCCATCGGCGAGGCTCGATGTGCAGTCGTCCAAGCTGGTATGGAAACTGGCTTGTGGTGGCAGTCTGGGATTTGCCCGGAGTTATATCGATGGCGACTGGGATACTCCGGATCTCGGGGCGCTGCTGCAACTCGGCCACGCCAACGAAGCGGCATTTGGCACTCTCCTCGACGCTGCTTGGCCAGCCAGGCTTGCCGCATTCATGCGACACCGCCTTCGGGCCAACACACGCGCCGGCAGCCGTCGAAACATCGCTTTCCACTATGATCTCGGCAATGAATTCTACCGTCTGTGGCTCGACAAGACGATGACGTATTCGTCTGCGCTCTTTCTTCGCGACGACCAGTGCCTCGCAGACGCGCAGTTGACGAAATACGCCCGCATTGCCGAAATACTCGAGCTGGGCCCGGACGACCACGTTCTGGAGATCGGCTGCGGTTGGGGGGGCTTTGCAGAATATGCAGCACGCGAGAAGGGCTGCCGGGTGACTGGGCTCACGCTTTCGCGCGAGCAGGAACACTTTGCCAGAGAGCGTCTGTCGGCGGCAGGTCTCAGCGACAAATCGCGGATCAGACTTGAGGACTACCGTGACTGCCAGGGGCAGTTCGACAAGATCGTTTCGATCGAAATGTTCGAAGCAGTCGGAGAGGAAAACTGGACCAAATATTTCGATGCACTGCGCAAGCTCCTGAAACCGGGTGGTCGTGCCCTGGTCCAAGTCATCACCGTCGCCGACAGTCATTTCGCAAGATACCGACGCAATGCCGATTTCATACAAACCTATATTTTTCCCGGTGGAATGCTGCCTTCTCCCGCGGCCTTTAGATCCGCGGCGGCGGAACAGGGACTGGCCGTGCCGAATGAGACGTTCTTCGGCGCGGACTACGACAGGACACTTCTTGCTTGGGACAAGGCGTTTGTTGAAGCTTGGCATCTGATCGAGCCGCTTGGTTTTGATGCACGCTTCAAACGGATGTGGCGCTACTATTTCCACTATTGTGCCGTCGGCTTTCGAAGCCGCCGGATAGACGTGGGACAATTCCTTCTCGAAGACGCCAGGAATTTGGATGGGGCTGCGGATTGCTGAAGCACGAGAAGCCGGCAGGCTCAGGGTAGCTTTGTCACAGCCCCGGCGAGAACTGAACGCTTCTGCGATCATAGGTCGAAGCATCGTATTCTGCGATCGCGACCCTCGCATCGAACGGCGAACCCGCTGTTCGATTGGCCACAAGTGAGCCACGACACCGGCTTTGCGCCTCGATCTGCCTCAACGCCCGCTCCCGCGAGGCCCAATGTGAAGCTGTGCAAACGTGCGCGTTGTCATTATCCCGGTTCGGCGTGTCTCGTTGAGCGGTTGCCGGTTTAGTGCAGGCCGGATGTCAGATGCTTTTGACAGTCTGCACGAGCAAGTCTCGAACGGTTGCGGCGACCTCCTTCAATTTGGTGTTTTCAATCGCCTGCATCGAGGCAACAGGGTCAATCGCACTCACCATGACATTGCCGCCGGCAAGAGATCTGACAATCACATTGCATGGAAGCATTGCTCCGACTTTCGGCTCCACTTTCATGGCCTCCAGCGCCATGCTCGGATTGCAGGCACCAAGGATAAGATAGTCGCCGACGTCAGCATCGAGCTTCTTCCGCATCGTGCTTCTGACGTCTATCTCCGTCAGCACGCCAAATCCGTGTTTGCCCAACGCATCTTTGGTTCTCTCAACCACGGTGGCAAACGGTGTTCCATCAATCGTCTTGTCAATTGTATAGGTCATGGAATGGGTCCGATCCGATCTCGTCGCCTGCTGCTGTAGAATGGTAGGCTAGATTACGCGCAGCCACAGCGCAGACCGGATGAGCCTCGCGATGCTACAGATGCGGTTTGCACGGACATTGATGGTGTTTTTGCCGCAAGGAAGCTCGTTCCCAGCCCCTATTGATCACGCATGAAGGCCTGCATTTCCTCGGGAGTCACCTTGCCGTCATTGTTCGCATCGACCTTGTCGAAGATTCGCTTATGGATCGTGGTGACTTCCTCGAACGAAAGGGCGCCGTCGCCATCGACATCGGCAATCACAAACATGATCTTCATCATATGACCCGGCATCATATTGGGCCGCATGCCACCCATCATGCCGTAGCGCCTCCCCCCCATCATCACACCCGGCATAGCCTCGGAGTAACCTGGCTGCGCATCTTGTTCTTCGGCGGGGGCCGCCTGTGCGAAGGAAAGCGTGGGGCTGCCTGCAATGAGCGTGGCGACAATCGCCACATGTGCGAGTTTTGCCGGTGTCATATGCGTTCTCCCTTCGAAGCAGGGAATCCGGTGCGGGGGGCTGTCCGCGTCCGCGCTTAGGTATTCGCCTGCAGTCGTATGAACATCCGACACACTAACAATGAAGCGGACCGGCTTCCTTGCGCCACGTCAATTGAGTTCGACATTTATCCAACCGGCTTGATCGCAAGCTCGAGGACCGACTTCATAGACCGTCCGTGATGTCGGCAGTCTCCGCGTACTTGACGATGGGTGTGGAAATAAAGGGGCGCTTCGCTTACGTGTTTAACGCAACTATCGGGCGGGTAGGATGCGTGCAAAATGTGCGGCGTCAACCCCAACGGACGGCGCACCCGAGGCTAGCGGTTTCACCGCTTCCACCGCCACTCCGGGAGCAGCCGTCTCCACGCCGCAGAACAGGTTGAAGAGCAGGTCCATTACCGCCTCGGCGCGGCCATCCGCGATCGAATAGTAGATCTGGCGGGACTGCCGCCGCGTCTTGACCAGGCCGGCCTGCCGGAGCTCGGCAAGTTGTTGAGAAAGGGCCGGTTGTTTCATGCCGAGCGCCTCCTGAATATCGCTGACCGACGATTCCTGCCTGGCGATCTGACACAACAGCATGAGGCGGTTTGCATTGCTGAACTGGCGCATGAAATCCGCTGCTTCCGGCGCCTTGGCGATCATCGTCTCCAGCGATACGCTGGGCTTCCCGCTCATGCCCGCTTCTCCCGGAAGTACCAGGTTTCGCCCTCACGCAGATCGTCTCCATCCATCTGAGCAATCAGCGCCTGTTCGACCAGCGCATCACCCGGCCTCCAGCCCTCGGGGGTGGAGGCATCTTCCCGTTCGGTAGTCTGGATCGCGGCGACAAGACGCAGCAATTCATCGACCGAGCGGCCGACATTCATAGGATACCAGACAATCGCCCGGATTACGCCGGCCGGGTCGATGACGTAAGTGGCCCGCACGGTCGCGCTGCTCTCGGAGGAGCTGTCGATCATTCCGTAGGCGCGCGAGATCACCATCGCGGCGTCCTCGACAATCGGGAAGGTCACCTTCACCGCGAACCGCTCATGGATATCGCGAATCCAAGCAATGTGGGAGTTAAGGCTGTCGACCGAAAGGCCCAGGAGGGCACAGTCGAGTTTCTCGAACTGCGGAGCCGCGCGAGCAAGCGCTATGAATTCGCTGGTGCAGACCGGCGTGAAATCCGCAGGGTGCGAGAACAACACGACCCATCGACCTCGGAAGGCCGACAACGTGATCGGCCCGGCCGTCGAGCGCGCGGCAAAGCCTGGCGCGAGATCATTCAAGCGCGGAGGGATGGCGGGAGGAATCGTCATTTCGTTCATCGTCGAATCCTGGCTGCGGTCGGTTTCCCATGTGATAGCTGCAAAGCACTTCGGAAGCCAGAATATACACACTTGCATATTTAATGTAAATATGTATATATCACGAAATCACTCACGGAGGATCACCGCCATGAACGACCCTGGCACCGACCTGCCCCTTGAATTTGCCCGCTCGCTCGTCGAGAACGCCCTCGCCGACCCCGCGAAACGTCCCATCGTCACATCGTTCTTCGATGATCAGACTTTCACGATCAGCCATGTGGTGCGCGATCCGCAGTCGAATGCCTGCGCCATCATCGACAGTGTGCTGGATTATGACGCAGCATCCGGCCGCACCACGAACACCTCCGCACAAGAGCTGATCGATTACGTCAAATCAGAAGGCCTCGAAGTGCAGTGGCTGCTCGAGACCCACGCTCATGCCGACCATCTTTCGGCCGCCCCCCTTCTCCAGGCCGAACTTGGTGGTCAGCTTGCGATCGGACGGGAGATCATTCGTGTCCAGGAAGCCTTCGGTAAAATCTTCAACGAAGGCACAGAGTTCCAGCGCGACGGCAGCCAATTCGACCTGCTGTTCAACGATGGTGATCGCTTCAAGATCGGCAACCTCGATGCGACAGTCCTGCATGTTCCAGGCCATACGCCCGCCTGCCTCGCCTATATCGTCGGCGACACCGTCCTGCCCGGCGACACGCTGTTCATGCCGGATTACGGCACGGCGCGCTGCGACTTTCCTGGCGGTGACGCCCGCCAGCTTTATCGGTCGATCCGGCGTCTCATGAAACTGCCGGACGAGGCGCGCATGTTTCTCTGCCATGATTACAAGGCGCCCGACCGCGATCACTACGCCTGGGAGACCACCGTCGGCGCCGAACGCACCGGCAACATCCACGTTCGCGACGGTGTGAGCGAGGACGAGTTCTACAAGATGCGCACCGAGCGCGACGCAACGCTTGCCATGCCCAAGCTGATCCTGCCCTCCGTGCAGGTGAACATGCGCGCTGGCCAATTGCCGCCCGCCGAGGATAACGGCGTACGGTATCTCAAGATCCCTCTAAATACGCTGTGATCGCAATGAACGACTTCAATATGATGTGGCCGCTGGCAGGCGGTCTTCTCATCGGCCTTTCGGCAGGTCTTTATCTCCTGACGACCGGTCGGATCGCCGGGATTTCCGGCCTCACGGCCGCTGCGATCGGCCTCACCGGCGCTGGCTTCAGCAAGCTCGGAATAGGCTTCCTGGGCGGCATTCTCGCCGGTGCGGCACTCGCTTCGGCCTTCATCCGCCAGCCAGAGATCGTCGTCACATCGTCAGCGCCACTGCTCGTCATTGCCGGCCTCCTGGTCGGTTTTGGAACGCGGCTCGGCTCGGGATGCACGAGCGGGCACGGCGTCTGTGGCCTTGCGCGGCTGTCGCCGCGCTCGCTGGTCGCGACGCTCACCTTCATGACCGTCGCCGCGGCGACTGTCTTCGTCGTCCACCTTGTCACGGGAGGTCCGGTATGATGCTTGCAAGAATCCTTGCCGCGATCCTGTGCGGTCTTCTGTTCGGCATGGGTCTCGTCGTTTCCGACATGATCAACCCGGCGCGCGTGCTCGCCTTTCTCGATATTGCCGGTAACTGGGATCCATCGCTCGCTTTCGTCATGGGCGGCGCTTTGCTTCCTTCCTCGATCGCCTACTGGATCCGCAAACGGCAAGCTGCGCCCGCCTTCGACGACCGGTTCCATGTTCCTGCAAACGGCCGCCCCGACGTCGCGCTGGTCGGCGGCGCCGTGCTTTTCGGTCTTGGCTGGGGGCTCGTCGGCCTCTGCCCGGGTCCGGCAATAGCCGCACTCATCACTGGCCATTGGCAGGCCGGCCTGTTCGTCACAGCTATGCTTGCCGGTATGATCATCCATCGCTTGACTTTTGGTCGCCCTTCCGCAGCGACGCAATAATCCGCGAGGAGGAAACTACGTATCACCGCAGGCTAACCAACACCCTATCCGTTTCTCCGCAGTAGGCTCTTTCTGAAATGACCGAGCTTGCCAGAATATCCCGGTCAGGGACGGGGTGGTCAGCAACGCTGCCGGCGACGTATCAGGCGCGGCACCTGAACTCGCAAGCACGCCCGTCTACCGGGCAAAATGTAAAGTTGCCGCCTGAGCGCGCGGCCAACAGCAAGGTTTAGACATGTATCTGGAACCCATCCAATACGCGCTCGGCGCGTTTTCCGGTATGCTTGTGGGCTTCACCCTCGGCCTCTTCGGCGGCGGCGGCTCGATCCTTGCGGTACCATTGATGGTCTATGTAGTCGGCGTTCAGAGCCCGCACCTCGCAATCGGGACAAGCGCATTTGCGGTTGCCGTCAATGCCTTCGCCAATCTCGTCGGCCATGCGCGCTTCGGCAACGTCAAATGGCGCTGCGCCGGGATTTACAGTTTATCGGGCATTGCGGGCGCCTTGATCGGGTCTACCGTCGGCAAAATCGTCGACGGGCAGCACCTGCTGATCCTGTTTGCCCTTCTCATGCTTGTCGTCGGCGCGCTGATGTTCAAGGGCCGAGGCGCTGAAGGAGATCCAGGCGCACAATGCTCGCGCGAGAATGCTTTGAAGGTCGTTACCTTCGGCGGACTGACCGGCATCTTTTCCGGCTTCTTCGGCATCGGCGGCGGCTTCCTCATCGTACCCGGCTTGATCGCATCGACAGGCATGCCGATCCTTTTCGCCATCGGCTCATCCCTCGTCGCCGTAACCGCCTTCGGTTTGACGACAGCTTTGAACTACGCCTTCTCCGGCCTCGTCGACTGGGCTCTGGCGGCAGTCTTCATTGGCGGCGGCGTGATTGGCGGATTTGTCGGAGGTTTCGCGGCCAGGAAGCTTGCCGCCCGAAAAGGCGCGCTGAATAGCTTCTTCGCGCTCCTCATCTTCGTCGTCGCTGGATACATGCTCTACAGGGGCTACCTCCAGATCTCCGGAGCCTGAGGCATGCACCAGAGCGTAGCCCGCGATTCCGGCGGCTGCGGCCCGAAAAGGCCTTGGCAGCCGGGATCGTGACGCTCAATCCCCTGAGAAAATTTCAGAAGAGCCGAAGGCGCCTGTGACCGATCAGGCTGGAATGCCTGTTCAAGCGCACATTTTCCCGGGCAAGCCGTCACGCTGCCTTACGTTTCCGAAAAGGTCCATGCGGGATCTCGGGTGGCGCAAAGCTCTCGGCGCTGGCGCGGTCCCAGCGATCGTGCCAATCGGCCAGCTCGGATATTTCCTCTCCCGCCACGAGAAATCCTTCGGGAAGGTAGGGGTAGGCTTCGTTGCCGTCGAGGAACTCGTTGTCCTTTTGCCGGAACATGAAGTGGTAGGGCATGAAGTTGCTCGGATCGTTGAGACCCGCCGCCCCAGCAATTTCCCCAAGCGCCCGCATGGTGTTGCGATGGAACCGGGCTACGCGGTCGCTCTTGTCGCCGATGTCAATCGCGCGCTGGCGTGTGGGGTCTTGGGTCGCGATGCCGACCGGACATTTGTTGGTGTGACAGGACTGCGCCTGAATGCAGCCGATCGCAAACATGAAACCGCGCGCGGCATTGCACCAGTCAGCTCCGAGCGCCAGAGTGCGTGCAATATCGAATGCGGACACGATCTTTCCTGCGGCACCGATCCTGACCTGGCCGCGAATACCAGCTCCGCGCAACGTGTTGTGAACGAAGGTGAGACCCTCGAGCATAGGCATTCCCACACGGTTGGCAAACTCCACGGGGGCAGCGCCTGTACCACCTTCAGCGCCGTCAACGACGATGAAGTCGGGTACGATACCTGTCTGAAGCATGGCCTTGACCATGCTCATGAATTCACGTCGGTGGCCGATGCACAACTTGAAACCGACCGGTTTTCCACCTGAAAGCTCCCTCAGTTGGCCCACGAACTGCATCAAGCCAATCGGTGTGGAAAACGTGCTGTGTGCCGCAGGCGAAGTGCAATCGATCCCCATGGCGATGCCGCGGGCTTCGGCGATTTCGGGTGAAATCTTCGATGCCGGCAACATACCGCCATGGCCAGGCTTGGCGCCCTGACTCAGCTTGATCTCGATCATCTTGATCTGGGGGTCCGCAGAAAGCCGGGCGAATTTTTCCGCAGAGAACTGGCCATCGTCGCCCCGGCAGCCGAAATAGCCGGACGCGACCTGATAAATCAGATCGCCGCCGCCCCGGCGGTGGTATCGGCTGATGCTGCCTTCACCGGTATCGTGGGCGAACCCACCCTTTCGCGCACCCGTATTGAGCGCCAGTATGGCATTGGCCGACAACGCACCGAAACTCATGGCAGAGATATTGTAGAGGCTGGCATCATAGGGTTGTTTGCAAGCCGGGCCGCCGACCCGCACGCGGAAATCCGTATCGGCGATGGTAACTGGTGTCGCTGAATGGGTAAGCCAGGCATAGCCGGAGCCGTAGACATTCTCGATTGTGCCGAACGGTCGTTTGTCCTCCTCGCCTTTGGCGCGTTGATAGACAAGGCCGCGATCCTGCCGATTGAATGGAACGGCGTCGTTATCGCTTTCGATGATATACTGCCGGATCTCCGGTCGGATGCTTTCAAGCAGAAAGCGCAGGTGTCCGACGACCGGATAGTTGCGCAAAATCGCGTGTCTATGCTGGCGCAGATCGCAAATACCGAGAACGAACAATGCGCCGCAGACTGCAGCAACAATGAACAGCCAGCCGCTGTACAATATGGCGGCACCAAGAGAGGCGAACGCAGCCACTCCGACACAACAGAACACAGCATAGCGCTGATTGGAAATGAGTGCCTTTACCATTGTTATCCGGTCCCAAAAAATGATCATGGCTATCGAGGGAGAAGCCGCGGTTCGAGATGTTCGCCAGGCAGCGAACGACACGACCTCTCCCAATATCCATTCTTTGGTAACCGAATGTTTATGGGACGATAAATGAGGCCGGTCGCTCGCCGCAGTCTCAGGTGCTTAGAAGCTTGCGCCTTCCAGTTTCGCCATCAAGGCATCACGATCCTCGATGGATTTCAGCCGCACCGTCAAAGCTGTGCTCTTGACGGGCACCTGGGGTGGGAGAGAGACGGCGACGCCCGGCAGGTTCAGAGCCGCCCACTCCTTGAAGCGCGGCAGTTTGTTCGGACCAATGATGGGAAAGGTGTGGCTATACTTGAAGCTCATTGCTGGCTCTTTTCCGACAATAGGCAGCGGGCCCGACGCAAGAACGCATCTGGCGTGACCCGCAAGTTTCAAATTCGGGGTGGGGACGAAATCCTGGCGCCACGCTTGCCATCGCAGTCAGTGGCGCCAGGCGGTCAGCGTTCGGCACTGACAATGCGGAAAGGAAGGATAAGGAGCCGCTGACGAGAGCGGGCGACGAAAACAGTCGAAACCATCGACGCTTCCTTACTCCGCGCGATCTTGCGGTTCGCTGGATAGGCGATCCCACTCCGAGAAATCGACGAACTGCTTGAGACGATCCGGCGTGGCTTCGAGTTCCCTCACAAATTCGGCGAGTTCCGCATCATCAAGTCTGTCCGCCCCCTCGCCGAGGGAAAACCAACGCCGCTGCCTTTGCCCCTTTTCGCGCCAGTGGCTCAACGTTCCGCGCACTTTCATGCCGAACACGGTAACTCGGCAGCGCGCTTCCAAGCCACTGTCCAGCGCCTTCATGTACCGATACTCGGTTATCGGGGTCGGACAAATCTCACCAAAGATGCCGGCCTCCTCGAATGCCTCCCGCGATGCTGCAAGATGGAGAGCGCGGCCCTTCATCGGCCATCCCTTGGGCACGATCCAGCGGCCACGCCTGCGCGACGTGATCAGCAATACCTTCGGCTCGCCGTCGCGCCGAATGCGCCAGGGAAGAACACCGACCTGCTGCAATTCGTCCGTGACGTTGACTTCGGAGACGTGACCGTCAATTTTCGCCGCTGCATTCATAGCCGCGTTCCTTTGCCAACCACTCGTTGTCCTGAATGACCGCGCAACAATCCGGAACGAAGAGAAGCGGCGGCGATGTGGATTGGCGTTTTGCACAATGGCGAACGGCTGGTCGCGCACGGCAGGCGGCGGTCATAGGTGACGCAGATCGTCCCGGATCTCAAGACAAGCATTGGCACACTCCATCGATGCGTCGCATATGCGACGCGAAATGAACCGCACTGTTCAATAGTGGGCTCCCGGAGCGGCGAGATCTGTGGCGGCGTTACAGGTTCAAGGCTGCCAGCTCCGGGTCAGGGAGCGCGCTTGATCGCAGAGCCTCGAAATTTTTACGAACGTTTCCATGCACATGCTATCGATTTGACTATCGAATGCGGCAATTTCAAGAAGGGCGCTTCTTTCATTGACATTGACGGTTCTGTCGCGGGCTCGATACTGGGAAGAGCGTCGGATGTGGTGTCAAGCATTGAGAGAAGGCCTCGCTCATCCTCCGACGCTGGGTCGCGAAGCGGTGAGCACGAATTCCTCGCTTCGCCGCCTTTGCGTTCAGAACGAAGGCTGCCATTCACCACCCTCCGAAACCAACCGCATCCGGTCAGCTAAAGTATCGCGAAATGCCTATTCGAGCTTTGGTGTCGCTTGATCGGTCTTCTATCTGCGCCGACGCTTAGTTGTTGTGCACGCGCTCGCTCGAATGAGCCGGCTCCCTATTGACTGGACCATCCCCCCTGCACAACACACGTGCACATAACATTTATACCCCCGCATCGTCATCTGGCGCCTCAAGGGCCCGCCTCATCTGACGCAACACGGTTCTTCGCGCCTTGTCGCCGGCCGCGCGATCAAGCTGATCCCGCAGGTCGAGCACGAGGGATTGGAAGTCGTTGTGCCAATCTCTGCGGCCAGCCTTTGTAGGATCGATCCTGGGCGGCAACAGCGCCGGTTTGATCTCGAGCGCTCCCTGCTGCCCCAATACGAAACCTGAATCCAGGTATGGCTGGACGATTTGCTCCTCCGGCAAGAAAGTTGCCAGGCGCTGCCGGAGGCCGAAAAGCCCGACTTCCTCGCCGTGGACCAGAAAGACGTTTCGCTTTATCGGCAGGCGCGCCCGCACCCATTCGGCCAACTCCCGACCATCGGCATGTCCGCTGCAGATGTCCAGCGTACGGATACGGGCACGTACACTGATTTCCTCTCCCTGGATGCGGACGACGGACGCTCCATCCTCTAAAATACGACCAAGAGTTCCCGCTGCCTGGTATCCAACCAGAAGGACAGTACCCTCTTCGCGCCAAAGCCAGTTCTTCAACCGATGACGTATCCGCCCCGCTTCGCACATCCCGCTCGCAGCGATCACAATGTGGAACCCCTTGATGAAGTCGATCGCCTTCGACTGTTCGACTGTCTCGGTGAAGCGAACATTTTTCGCCCGCATCGCCTTTGACAACAGATCGCCGTTCTCCAGCTCTACGGCATGCCTTGAAAAGACCTCGCTCGCGCGTGTCGCCAACGGTGAGTCGATGAGGATCGGACAGGTTTCGACCGCCCCAGCGTGCATCAGAACCATCAGGTCCGTCAGAAGCTCTTGCGTCCTTTCTACCGCAAACGACGGGATGATGAGCGCTCCTTCTGGATGCGTCGCGGCGCGCACCTCATCGCGTAGTTGTTGGCGGCGCCCCTCATCCGAGATTTCAGTCCGATCAACGGCGCCGTAGGTGCTTTCGCAAATCACATAGTCCAAATTGCTGGGAGCCTCGGCCTCAAACTGCAGCAACTTATGGCGGGGGCCAATATCGCCGGAAAACAGCAGGCGTAGTGGAGACGAACCCGTTTCGATCTCCATCTCGACAGATGCCGATCCCAACAGGTGACCGGCATCCCAAAGCCGAAAACGGATACCCTCTGCGGCTCGTTGCCACACGCCCAACTCCACCTGCCGAAACAAGGTTATCGCCCTGGCAGCGTCGCCAGCGGTATAGATGGGAGTGACGGTCCGTTTGCCCCTGCGTTGGTTGCGACGGTTCAGATGTTCGACCTCACTCTCTTGAATATGAGCCGCATCCGGAAGCATCACGGAGCAAAGATCGATCGTCGCGGGCGTTGCGAAGATTGGGCCGTCGTAACCCATGCTCGAGAGCTTGGGCAGCAGGCCGGAATGATCTATATGCGCATGCGTCAAAATGACGGCGTCGATGGTTTCGGGCTCGAAGGGGAAGCGACGATAGTTCAACTCCTTTTCGGTCTTCGAACCCTGAAACAGGCCACAGTCGACGAGAATTCTTGCTTGAGGCGTCTCGATGAGCTGGCAAGATCCGGTAACCGCGCCGGCGGCACCGTGAAAATGAAGGGTTGGTTCCCTGGGCATGTCGCACGCCTCCAAAAGCTGAGACCGTTTGCGTTTAGGTAGATTGCTTCTTTTTGCCATTGGCTGTTGCGCGACCCTGGGCTACAGCGCCAACGTGGCCACCAGGATCGCCTTCGTCGCGTGCATGCGGTTTTCAGCTTGACCAAAGATAACCGATGACCTTGCTTCCAGGACATTTTGGGATGCTTCTGGCGAGCCGGAAACGTTGAGCTCTGGCCGAGGTTTCTGATTTCCCTCATGAACAAAATCAGGCACGAAATGCATGAACTTAGTATGTGGATTGCCGGAAGCCTCAAGCGTTGCCATCCTGACACCGAAGGGTGTCAGGAGCTTTATATCCTGATCGATGCGTGCCGCGTCCTCGTCATGGGAAAACCAGCGGCTGGCATAAACGAAGTCCGCATCGAGTACGCCAGCTGCGATGTCCTCCATCACGGTGAACCTGCCCCCGTTCTTCCAAGCCTCGGCTTTCACGCGATCGACAAATGGCTGATCCGGCCACAATTCCTTCGGCGACACCAGACGGAAATCCATGCCAATCTTGGCGGCGCCAGTAGCCAACGATCGAGCGCCGCTTGCGCGGCCGTTTCCGACGACCGACAACGTTACGTCGGAAAGATGCTTGTGTGTGAATTCGCGCATCGTTTGAAAATCAGCGACGACCTGACAGGGATCGCATTCCTGCGACAGAGCATTATAGACAGGTATGCCCGCCTGTTCGGCGACACAAGCAACGACGCTGTGCGCAAGCCCGCAGCATTCGATCGCATCAAATATACGTCCCAGCATTCCAGCTACTATCCTGGTCTCGGAGACGGTGCCGCCCGCATATTGGCTCGGGCCAAGACAGGTGACGTGCGCTCCTTGGTCGTGTGCGGCCACCTCAAATGCCGCGCGAAGGAATGGAAATTCGCGCTCGTAGATGAATGCCAGGCTTTTGTCGTGGAGCTGCTTACTTTCGTTCCCGCTGCGTTTCGCGACTTTCAGGTCGCTCGCCAACTGCAAAAGGAAACGCAAATCGTTTGAGGAGAGCGCATCCACCGAAAGCACGTTCCGGCCATGGAGATTGATCGACATAGCGCCCTTCCCACCCTTCAGATGCGGTCGCCCCCTATGGCAACCCTGACGGCCAGTGAGCCTCGACTAGATCATAGACGGAAGCGGACAGCGTTGATCCCAGTCAACAACCGAGGGTGCTCGGCATCATTTTGCCGGCGTTGATCGGGGTAAATGATCGTTCGAGTGGTTTGGCCAATGCTCTATCGGCACATGAGGATCGCATGTGTGTCGGTGGTTCTGAGCGCGACCGCTCCGCATCGAACATGCGGAGGCCATACCTTAGCACCGCGGCACGTTTGTTTGACGATGTGCCGCGGCCGATGGCTGCTAAGCCACGGAGTTGGAAATGGCGATGGCGTATCTCGTTGGACGTATCAAGCGTAACCAGGTCGATCGTGCGTATCGTCTGATCGAAGCCGTCGACTCTCCGGTCGATCCGGAGCAGTGGCGAAGCTTTTGCATCCGCCAACTCAATCGTCGCTTCATGTCCTCCTCACCACGTGACGTGATCACCGTCGAAAACTCCCTTGGCTACATCCAAGGCGTCAGTATCGCCTATCCGGGAAACGACGCGGGTTAGGGCATACCCTCGACGTGCCCGTCTTCGTGGTCGCGACCGTGTCAGACACTGCCGGGGTTTCCAGCGCTCTGATGGGTTCCTTGATGGCGATGGCGCGCGCCGACAGCTGCAGATACATTATTGGGGAAAGCATCGATCCGAGCGTGGGGACAGACAAAGGTCCTAATCCCAGGAACGGTGTTGTGATACCGGTTGCCCTGTGACTATAGCCGCTCCGGGGGGACGCCGAAAACAAAGCTCCGTCACGGACTTGATCAGCGACGATGCGCAGGATCCTTCTCAATCTTGCGTCGCAATCGCGCCGAAACGACCTGAATCGCGATCTCGAACGTCCAGGATCGCGTTCAAGGACGCGCCGCTCTTTGTGTTTCGGCAAGTTCCGGCCTGACTTCACGGCCATAGGGAACTTCAATGAAACTGATGTTAAAGATTGCCACTATGTTTTGCTGCCTCTCGCCAATGATGGTGCACCACTCTGCCGCTGCCAGCGAATTTGTCGGCGTGCAGCAGATCGCGGCTCCCTCCAAAGAACGTGGCAGCGATCTGGCTGTGACGATCTGGTATCCGGCGGAGGCGGGCGGCAAAGTCGTCACACTTGGCGAGAGCGCATTTTTTGTGGGGACGGACGCCATGCTCGAAGCCCCGATCACGCGCGGAAAATATCCGCTGATCCTGTTATCCCATGGCGCTGGCCTCGGAGGAACTCCGCAAGCCATGAGCTGGATTGCAACGTCATTGGCGAAGCAGGGGTTCATCGTGGCCGCCCCTACTCATCCTGGCAACACGGGAACAAACAGATCAGCAGCAGAAACGATGAAGCTTTGGCTGAGGCCTGCCGATATTGGCGCGACCTTGGATATGGTGGAAAAACAGCCGCTTTTCGAAAACCACCTTGAACCCGAGCGGGTCGGCGCACTTGGGCTTTCGATGGGCGGCAGCACTGTCCTGACGCTCGCCGGCGCCCGTATCGACCCAATCCGTCTGGCAAGCTATTGTGACACCGATGTCCTCAATCCCTCGCTTTGCGGATGGGTTAGACAAAGTGGCGTCGATCTTCACGCCATGGATATGAAGCTGGCTGGTCGAAACAACAAAGACAAAAGAATCCAGTTTGTTATGGCGATTGATCCTGCGCCGGTGGATGTGTTTCAGGTCAGCACATTTTCGGAGGCTTCTATTCCGGTCGATATTGTAAACCTTGGACGGCCAGGAAAGATCCCCCGGACCGCGCTCGCTTCGGAAATTGCAAAAGCCATTCCGGAGGGCAAGTATTCCACCATCGAGGATGCGAGCCATTACAGCATGTTTGGCGAGTGCAAGCCCAACGCGGCCGAAATCGCTGAGACCAAACAACTTGGCGATCCCATCTGCTCTGACGGTGGCGGACAGTCCCGCCTCGAAATTCATGAGCAGTTGATCAAATTGGTAACTGAGGCTTTTGCTCGAGAGTTGAAAACGAAACGATAGGCGCCCTGTTCTCTCGGGACCACTGATTTTTCCGAACTACAGCGCGCCGCCTCATCTTCCGGCGCGTTGTTTTGCTCCGCCGGCACACGGGGTTGACCTGCCACGGTTAATTTCCTCCAGATTGGAATAGTCCGGCTTGATTAGGGACGGACGAATGAAGAAGCAGGGATTTACGGAAGCGTAGATTATTGCGTTGTTGAAGAAGCAGGAGGCCAGTGCGAAGGTGGTCAACCTTCGCCGCAAGCGCGGAATTTCAAAAGCGACGTTTTATAGTTGGAAAGCCAAATACGGGCGGCATGGAGGTCTCCGAGGCGAAGCGTCAGAAGGCGCTAGAAGAGGAGAACGCGAGGCTGAAGAAGCTGCTGGCCGAACAGATGCTGGATGCAGTCGCACTTCGTGCGCTTCTTGCAAAAAATGTGTCGTGCGCCCCGTCCGTGCAGGGTTCGCGACATCGCAATGACGATTCCAGTTGCATAAAAATATCCGGCCTTGCGAGAGGACTGCAGTTGCAGCCAGGCCATGATGAGATCCGCACCCGCCGTTCCCAAATATGGATGGATCGGGCACAAAGCCCGCCGTTCCATTTCAAGGCCATCAGTTAGCGCGTAGCATTTCATTGACGGGCATCAAGGTCGCTGGCTTCCAAGACAAGTTACTCTAGCGCTACGGATTTCAGTCGGTCGCGAGGTCCTTGTTCAAAAAGTGGAGTTGAGTGTGGAACCCGAAATGACCAGGGCGGAGACTTTGCCGCACCGTTCGCACGCCCTTTCGGTAGCGGCCGTTGCGGATCATTTTGGTGTGGACCTGGCAGTTGGACTAACCCAGAAAGAGGTTGCACGGCGGCTTGACCGTTTCGGGCCCAACAAACTAGCCGCGCGCAGGCCAGTCACCGAGATAGACCTGATCCTGCGGCAGTTCGCCAGCTCCATTGTGGCGTTACTGATGGCGGCATTGGTCCTCTCGCTCATTTATGCAGAATGGAAACAGGCGGCGGCGATCGCCGCCGTGCTCGTGATCAATGCAGCCATAGGCTATTACACGGAGCGGCAAGCTGTGCGCTCAATGGAGGCGCTGCGGCAAATGGCGGCGCGCAACGCACGGGTGCGGAGGGACGGCCAGCCTCGCCAGATTTCTGCCGACCAGCTCGTGCCCGGTGACGTCGTGGTCATCGACGCGGGCGACGTCGTGCCGGCCGACATGCGGTGCGCAAGCAGTGCCGCATTGAGCGTGGACGAGTCTGCACTGACTGGCGAATCCCTCCCGGTCGACAAAGGTGTCGAGGCCAATTCCGAATTCGCCGCGCTTACCGAACGCAGCGCCATGCTGTTCAAAGGCACGCACGTCGTGCGGGGTAGCGGCGAGGCTATCGTCACCGGCACGGGAATTGCCACCGAGATCGGGCGTATCGCTGAACTCGTTGAGGAGGCCGAGAGCGGCGATTCACCACTGGAGCGGCAACTCGCACTCCTTTCCCGTCAGCTCATCTGGCTCACGCTAGCGCTCGCCGCCGTCGTCGCAGCTGCCGGCATCTATTCCGGGAGGCCGATCTTCCTGATGGCGGAGACTTCGATCGCGCTCGCCGTAGCGGCAATCCCGGAAGGTCTCCCGATCGTCGCCACGCTGGCGCTCGCCCGCGGCATGATGCGCATGGCCGGTCGCAATGCGCTTGTGGAGAACCTGGCGGCGGTGGAGACGCTCGGCTCCACAACACTAATCCTCACCGACAAGACCGGCACCATCACCGAGAACCGTATGGAGGTGGAGCGCGTTATCACCCCGTCCGGCGAGTTCTCCATCGACCATTTGCGCGCTGTGATCCTGAAAGGCGGCCACCTGGTCGACCCCGCCACTGATCCAGCGCTGATGCGGGCGCTGCTCGTCGGTGTACTCTGCTCAAACGCCGAATATGACCACCATGCGGATTTCGGCACAGGTGACCCGATGGAAGTGGCGCTCTTGCGTGCTGGCGGCTTTGCGGGACTCCGCCGCCGCGAGCAGATCGACACCTATCCGGAAGTAGCCAAGCATCCTTTCGATACGGCGACCAAGCGGATGGCCACTGTGCACCGCCACGGCGAAGGCCACTTCGCCGCCGTCAAAGGTGCACCGGAAGAAGTGTTGGCGTCGGCCGATCGGATCGGCGTTGAGGCGACCTCGCTGGACGACACCGCACGAGCAGCATGGCTCGTCCGTGCCGAACGCCTGGCGGCGGATGGCTTGCGTGTGCTCGCGGTCGCCATCCACCCGACAGCGGAGCCGCAGGAACCGGTTGCCCATAGCCTCACCTTTCTTGGCCTCGTCGCATTCCGCGATCCCCCAAGGCACGATATCGCCGATGCTGTCGCGGCAATGCGCGGCGCCGGCATCCGCGTCGTGATGGCAACCGGCGATCATCCGAGCACGGCTCTCAGCATCGCCCGGGCCGTGGGCATGACGGACCCAGATGCTACGGTGACGACCGGGGCAGAACTGTCGCGCCTCGGGGAAGCGGCGGAAACCGAGTGTAAGAAGATCGCTCGTCGTGATGTCTTTGCCCGCATGACTCCAGAGCAGAAGCTCAACCTGATCGCCCTTTTCCAGCGCGAGGGGGAGGTGGTTGCCATGATCGGCGACGGTGTCAACGATGCGCCGGCGCTGACTAAGGCCAATATCGGCATTGCCATGGGCCGGCGCGGCACCGACGTGGCGCGCGAGGCGGCCGACATGGTGCTGCTCGATGATGAATTCTCCACCATTGTGCACGCAGTGCGCGAGGGGCGGATCATCTTCGACAACATCCGTCGATTCTCGACCTATCTACTCTGCTGCAATCTCGCCGAGGTGCTGGTGGTAGGCCTTGCCGTCTTTGCCGGCCTTCCGCTGCCACTGACGCCGTTGCAGATTCTCTTCCTCAATCTCGTGACAGATGTCTTCCCTGCCTTCGCACTCGCAACTGGTGAGGGGGAGGGAGATGTGCTGGCCCGTCGGCCCCGACCGCCGAAGGAACCGATGCTTTCAGCCGAACAGTGGCGCGCAGTGGTGAGCTTCGGCTTGACCATCGCGGCAAGCACGCTGATCGCGCTCGTAGTCGCTAACGGCTGGCTCGAGCTTGGAGCGCAGCAGGTGACGACGATCTCCTTTCTCACCATTGCGCTTGCACAGCTGTGGCAAGTTTTCAACATGCGCAGCCGCGGCAGTGGACTATGGAGGAACGCTGTAATGAAAAATCGCCTCGTCTGGTATGCGCTCGCGCTGTGTCTCGGGCTGATCTTGGCAGCGGTTACAGTGCCGGTCTCGGCTGAAGCGCTTCAAATTGTGCCGGTTGGGCTCGCCGGATGGGCCCTGGCGCTCGGGTGCAGCTTGCTGCCGCTACTTGGGGGGCAGGCATGGCTGGTAGTGGGCGCGGCGTCCGGACGCCCGCGAATGTCAGCCCGGGCGGCAAGGCCAGGAGCGAGCGGTAAGGAAGCGCTTTAGCCATCTTGCCCCTGGGTTTAGCCGCCAGAGCTGAGAGTTCCTCTCGATACATTATTCGACCCCAGCACCAGCGAACCGATCGATGTCGAGGAAATAGGCCGGACCACCCACCATGCTCGGGTGCGAGCGCCACGGGAAGACGACGCTCGTGTCAGCGAGTGTGGCCGAGATGAGTTGTGTCGCGCCGGTGGACTCAGCGGTGAGAATTTGGATTGAAGGCCGCTTCTAGCCGCGTCCGCGCATGCGCGATATCTGCTACAATAGAGATGGCGAGTGCACGTGCATCCCTTGCTTTGTCAAATATACCTATCGGCGCCTTGATGCGGGCAAGCACACTCTCCACTTGCCCGCACGCAAGTAGGGCCTCGCAACGCTTGGCATGCGTGCGGCGGCTCCCGAGGGCGCCGACGTAGAAAGCGTCTGACGCGAGCGCCGTGGTGAGCACCGCTAACTCACGGTCAACATCGTGAAATAGAAGAGCGACGGCCGTGTCAGCGTCGAGTTCGCCTGGCGACGGTACCTGTCCACGCTCGAGCGCCACTGTCTCGTAGCCGGCCGCGATGGCAACGCTTGCAACCGCTCCGACCTCCAACGGCGTGCCGGCAACGACGATCCGTGGCTTCGCCCGATAGGCCCGTACGAACCACTCTCCTTCCCAGCCGCTTGCTCCTTCGCCCATCCGCAGGCAGAGGGCGCGCTTACCCGGACGATAACGCAGACACACCGGCATGCGGCGATCAAGAGCGGCCAGTGCCTTGCGTAAGACTGCGACGTCCGCCAATACATGAATCGCAAGCGTAATGCCGCCGCCACAGGGCAGAACAATATCAATAAAGGGCGATCCTTCACCAAGACGAAGCTGGCGATCCATGCCCTTCTTAAGGGCAATCATCGCGTCAGCGGCGACGGCAGCTTCCGTGCAGCCACCCGAAACGAAGCCACAATAAAGACCGTCATCGCGCACGACCATTTGCGCGCCGAGACGGCGCGCGGCCCCGCCTCGGATTTCGACGAGCGTGACGAGGGCGGCGCCGCGCCCCTCTTCGAGCGATTGAACGGCGTAGGCAAGGATATCAATCGCATCGTCCGAGAGGAAGGCGACGCGGGGTTCTGGTGCAAGCGTCTCCGGATCGGCGGCTATGCAGGCAGTCATGTCATTCCACTCCCTGTGTTCCCGGCCAGCGGCGCACGATGCCCGGGTCGAGGTCGAAGAGATCGAGCACCCGACCGACGGTGTGGTCGACCATGTCTTCGATACTCTGGGGTTTCGCGTAGAACGCCGGCACGGGTGGATAGATGATACCGCCCATTTCGGTCACCTGTGCCATATTGCGGATATGGCCGAGATGAAGCGGCGTCTCTCGCAGCATCAGCACAAGGCGACGCCGCTCCTTCAGCACCACGTCGGCTGCGCGAGAAATGAGGTTGTCCGTCGTGCCCGTGGCGATCTCGGCAAGCGTCTTCACCGAACAGGGCGCAACGATCATGCCGAGGGTCCTGTAGGAGCCGGAGGAACAGACCGCGCCGATATCCTTGTTGGAATGGGTGGTCGTCGCCAGGGCTTCGAGGTCCTGCCTGGTAAAGATCGCCTCGGCCGCAAGCGTAATGCATGCGGCGCGCGACATGATCAGGTGCGTCTCGATCTCGAGATCGCGCAGCAGTTCGAGGATACGCTTGCCGTAGACCACGCCAGAGGCGCCCGAAATGCCGACGATCATGCGTCGTGGATGCGTCATCACCCTAACTCGCGCTTCTCAGGAGTGCTGCGGCGCGCGCGCAGGCCTCGTCGCTGATGCGGGCGCGCACGCCGTGGAAATTCGGACCGCGCGTGGCATCCAGACCCATGCGTGAGGTCGTACCGATACCGCTGGCCGAGGGATCGAGCGCGTTGCCCGGCAGGCCCTCGATGATGACGACGTCCTTGTGCGGCTGGAAATGGGTGGCGAGCGCCCAAAGCACTTCGCTGTCGCGGGTGATGTCCACATCCGCATCCACGACGACGACGGTCTTCAGGTACTGGTCCCAGCCGAGAAGGCCGAGCATGACCTGCCGCGCCTCCCCCTCGCGCGTCTGGTTCATGGCGATGTAGGCGTGGAAATGCGTGCCCGACGAGGGGTAGTGTACCGCGGTGATTGAGGGGAAGCGAGCCTTCAGCTTCTCGACCACCTCCGCCTCGCGCGGCACACGGCCAAGGTTTAGGTGCTCGGCGGAATTACCGCCCGCTACACTGACGAGCATGGCATCGCGCCGGCGCATGATCGTTTCGACGGTGAAGAGATTGTTGGTCGAGCGGTCGGAGGAATAGCCGGTGAACTCGCCGAACGGCCCCTCCTCCACATGCGCCTCGGGATCCAGCACGCCTTCGAGCACGATCTCGGCATGGGCGGGAACGCGGATCCCGTGTTTCGGCGTGCGCACGACTTGAAGCGGTTCGCCGAGCAGGCCGCCGGCGACATCGCGTTCGTCTTCACCGAAGGCAAGGCGGGCGGAGGCGGCGATCATGAAGAGCGGATGACCGCCAATCACCATGGCAACCGGCATGGGTTCGCCCCTCTCTTTCGCCATATTCATCAAGCGCCAGAGATGCCCGCGTGAATGCAGCGAAGTCGCAAGCGCATTCTTCGAATGGATCATCGCGCGGTGATAGCTGAGATTGCCGGCACCGGTCTCGGGATGCTCGCCGATGATGACGCCGCTGGTGATGTATTTCGCGCGGTCCGTCTCGAAGTGCTTGAGCATCGGCAGCGTATTGAGGTCGACGGCATCGCCGGAGATGATCTCCTGCGTGATCGCTCCCTCTTCCAGGACCTCTGGCGTGAACGGCCGATTGGCGCGCGCCTGGTAGGCCTCGTGTAGCCTGTCGGCGGTCGACCCAAGAAGCCGCCCGATGCGGTCGCGCGAGGCAAAAATGTTGCAAAGGACCTCGCTGCCGATGCCGCTTACGTTCTTGAGGTGCAGCATGGGGTGCTGCCCCCTATCGGCCAGGTTCCAGATCAGCGCCGTCGCATCCTGGTCGTCCAGGACCGGCTGGTCGATGGTGATCACGTCCTCGGGGTGTTCTTCCCGATAGTCGGCCAGGAAGCGACGAACGTCTTGCTTGTGGTACTCGGTCATATCTTGGCCTCGGCGCGGCGGTTGGGTGAAGGCGCCCCCGGAAGGGCGCCGACGACTTGTTCAGGCAAATTCCTTGTGCTTCCCCGTGGCGCGGTCGACGCCGGCGTAGGAATCCTTCAGGCGCGCCTGAGCGTCCCTTAGGTCACGGGGCGGCGGCGACGGATCGATGCCGACGAGCTTGGCGATGTTGTTGCCGAGGTAACCTTCGAGATCGTCTTCGGACAGGTTGATGCCGTGCGGCGGGTCCTTGCAGAGCACTTCGAGTTCACGCAGCCACATGCCCGGATCATTCGGCGGGCTGTCCGTGCCGAAAACGATCTTGTTCTTCGGCAGCTGCTGGGCGAATTCCACGATGCGCGACTGGAAGCACCAGCCGGATTCGCAGTAGACGTTCGGGGTGTCCATCGCCATCCAGAAGGATTCGAACGAGTAGTTGCCGCCCGTCTGGATGCCGAAGTGACCGATGATGAAGTTGACCATCGGAAACTCGCGAATGATCGGATAGAACATCGTCGGGATGGTGTACGGGCCGTCTCCCGTGTGGATGAGAACCACCACGCCGAGTTCTGCGCATTTCTTCATTGCCGGACGCAGCCAGTCGAGCGCCCGGTCGGGACGGTAGCCGTGCATGTTGGCGTGCAGCTTCAACATCTTGAAGCCGTATTCCTTGACGTGGAATTCCAGCTCGGCCGCGCCGTTTTCGGGTCCCCAGCGCGGGTTGTAGTTGAAGTTGCCGATAAAGCGGTCCGGGTATTTCTGGCAAAGCTCCGCGCAATAGGCCATGTAGTCGCGAATGCCCTCGCGGCCCTTGCGGTTGCCGTCGCGGTAACCGGTATTGCCCGGCGGCGGCTGGATAAAGCCCATGTCGATCCGGCGCGGCTTGCCGTTGATCATGTAGGGACCGTCCATCAGCTTGAGCATGCGCTCGCCCGTGAAGGGCTCGCCGGTATGGCGCCACGCCTCGTCAACGAGGTTGGTCGGGTGAAGGTGGGTATCGATGATCATTGTTCACTCCGTTCAATTTTACGCGGCAAGTGCTACGCCGTGCTGGCGCAGATACGCCTCGGCTTCCTCGACAGTGGCCGGTGGCTTCGTGGCTTCCAGGCCGATCATCCGGGCGACGTTGTTGCCCAGATAATCTTCGAGCGTATCCTCATCGAGGTTGAGGCCCTGCGGCGGCTCGTGGCAAAGGACTTCCAGAAGGTTGATCCACATGCCCGGCTCATTCGGCGGTGTGTCGGAGCCAAAGAGGATCTTGTGCTTGGGGAGCACCTTGGCGAATTCGACGATGCGCGACTGAAGGCACCAGCCGGATTCCACGTAGACACTTGGGGTGTCGAGCGCCATCTGCATAGGCTCGAACACGTACACGCCGCCGGTCTGAACCCCGAAATGCGCCAGGATGAAGTTGACTTCCGGAAACTCGCGAATGATCGGATAGAACTCCGTCGGGATCGAGTACGGACCGTCACCCGTATGCACCTTCACCATCAGGCCGAGATCCGCGCACTTTTTCAGTGCCGGGCGCAGCCAGTCGAGCGCGCGGTCGGGCCGGTAGGCGTGCATGTTCGCCTGCAGCTGCACCATCTTGAAATCGAACTCCTTAGCATAGCGTTCGATTTCTTCGGCGCCGTTCGTTGTGCCGTAGCGCGGGTTGTAGACGAAGCAGCCAAGGAACCGGTCGGGATGCTCGGTCACCATCTTTTCCGTGTAGGCCATGTACTGGCGGATGGCGGCCTTGCCCTCTAGGTCCATGACCTCGTGGGTGTAGATGGTGTTGCCTTGGGGCGGCTGGATAAAAGCCTTGTCGATCCGGCGCGGCTTGCCGTTCACAAAGTACGGGCCATCCATCATCTTGAGCAGTTTGTCGCCGGTGAACGGCGGTCCGTCGTGTCGCCAAGCCAGGTCCACCAGATCGGTGGGATAGCAGCTCAGGTCAATAATCATAGGTTTCTCCTGTCGTAGAGGGTCCGGTCGATGCGGGGCCGCGCGATGAACGCCATGCCGGCCGAAGCCAGGCGTGGATCCGCGAACTCAGGAAATGCCGAAGACGGAGGGAACGGGCCGGCACATAAGCTCCCAAGGCGGGGCAACCGGGCATTCCTCTTGTAGTCAACATCGACATCGCAGCCTCATCTTCCAACAGACGGTGAGCAATTGTCGGTGCTTCTACTCGCCTTCAAGGGAACCACTCCGCGTGATTTCTGTCAACACAAAAATCTAGTTAAGTCATTATTTTTAAATGCTTTTTTACGGGAAGCAGCAGCAACCGCCCGCGCTGGAGGTGCGCGGGCGGCTCAGACAGAAAGGCTTACGCAGGCACCCTCCGGCGGGAGACTCGCTGCTAGGGCACCAGGCATGCACGCAAGTTTCTGTCGATGCTGACACGATCGAGATTGCGGCCGATAAACACGAACTTCGACTTCCGCTTGTCTTCACCCCAGGCGTGGTCCGGCCGGAAATCGACAAGTTTGTGCACGGCCTGGAGCACAAAGAAGCGGTCGTCGCCGGCAACGGAAACGATGCCCTTGGTGCGAAAAATGTCGCCGCCGTGCTCGCCGAGATAGTCCTTCAGGAAAGATGCGAGCTTCTCGCCATCGAAGGCTTCGGGAAAAACGAAGGAGTGGGAATTCACCGTCGCGTCATGCTGGTGCGGCCGCAGGGCGGTTTCATGCGGATGTCCATGGTCGTGGCCATGATGATGGTGCCCATGATCGTCATGCAGATGCTCGCAACAAGGCTCCTTGCAATCGTGATGATGATGATCGTCGTCCATGTCGATGTCGAGGATTTCCGCCCGCTCGCGCACATAGGAGGGCCGGAAGCCTTTGACGCCGAGGATATTGGAGAGATCCACCTTGCCGTAGCTGGAGCGCAGGATGGGCGCCGTCTGGTTAAGCCTGCGCAGCGAGGTTTCCAGCGAGCCGAGGGCTTCCTCCTCGGCAAGGTCTATCTTGTTCACGAGGATTCGGTCCGCCGCGACGATCTGGTTGACCGCCTGGTTGTCGCTGCCGTCGAGAACCGGATCGTACAGGTGCTGGTCGATATGCATCGCGTCTACCAGCGTCACGACGGCGTCCAGCTCCACCTCGTCGGCCACGCTGCGGTCTACGAAGAAGGCGGTGGCGACCGGGGTGGGGTCGGCAAGGCCCGACGTTTCGACGATGATGTGGTCGAACTTGTCCTTGTGGCTCAGGAGCTTCTTCATCACGTCGATCAGGTCGTTGCGCACGTCGACGAAGCAGCAGATGCAGCCGTTCTGCATCTGGAAGATTTCCTCGTCGGAAGCGAGTACCAGATCGCTATCGACGTCGACCTCACCGTATTCGTTCTCGATCACCGCGATGCGATGGCCATGACGCTCGGTAAGAATGTAGTTGAGCAGCGTCGTCTTTCCCGACCCCAGGAACCCGGTAAGGATCGTGATCGGGAGTTTCTGCTGGCTCGCTGGCTCGATATGCATGTTCATGCGCCCTTCTCCCTCAATGCTTTGAGAACGTCTTCCGGAGTAATCGGATAGTGGTGGAAGCGAATGCCGATCGCGTCGTGAATGGCGTTGGCGATGGATGGCCCGATCGCGATGATCGGGTCCTCGCCCACCCCCTTGGCGCCCCAGGGGCCGCCCGGATCGGGCGCAGCCTCAAGGATGATCGTCTCGATGTCGGGCATGTCCATGGACAGCGGCATCTTGTAGTCGACGAGGCCGGCGTTAAGTGATCGACCGGTCTTCTTGTCGATCACGTAATCCTCGGTCAGCGTATGGCCGATGCCCTGCTGAATGCCGCCTTCGATCTGCCCTTGTGCGGCGATCGGGTGGATGACCCGGCCGACATCGTGCACCGGCACGACGCGCTTGACCTCGACGATGCCCGTTTCGATATCGACGTCGACCTCGGTGAAGTGCGCGGCGAAGGAATAGGACTTCGTCGGCTCGTAGGTGCCGTTTGCGACGATGTTGGCGGCTGGAATGCCGCGCGAGGGCCCCATGGCTTCCGACACCGTCATGGCGCGGTCGGGCTCGGCGATGACGAAGACCTTGCCTTCGGAAAGATCCACCTCGGCGGGTGAGACCTGGAGCTTCATCGCCGCCCGTTCGAGCACGGCGGCGCGGACCTTGCCCGCGGCCATCTTGGCGGCCGTGCCGACCAGGTACGTCGTGTGGCTGGCGAAGGCGCCGATATCCCACGGAACCACGTCAGTATCGCCATGGATGACGCCGACATCCTCGAAGCGAACGCCGAGTTCTTCCGCAACGATCTGGGCTAGGGCTGTGTGTGCGCCAGTGCCGAGGCCGGCCGCACCGGTTAGCAGTGTCACCGTGCCGTCCTCGTTGATCTTCACGGTGGCGTTGCCCTGTTCCTTGATGCCCGGATAGGCTGACGAGCCGTGCATTTCGCAGCCGATGCCCCATCCTTTGCGGATGTGCGGGCGCTTGGGATCCGGCGTTCGGTCACGGCCCCTCAGCGTCTTCCAGTCCAGTACGTCGATGCCGTGCTTGAGGCAGATTTCAAGCCCATGACCGATAATCGGATGGCCGGAGGGTGCGATGTCGCCCGCACGCACGACGTTCTTTAGCTTCAACTCCGCCGGATCCATGCCGAGCCGTTCGGCCGCTTCGTCCATCTGGATGTCGAGCGCATAGTAGCTTTGCACAACGCCATAGCCGCGAAAGGCCCCGTTGATCGGGGTGTTGGTGTAGACGCAGCGGCCTTCCAGCCGCACATTCTCGCAGCGATAGAGCGAGGTGGCGGCAGTGGTGCCGACGATCGTCACGCCGGGACCGTGCGAACCGTATGCCCCGGAATCATAGACCAGCTTCATGTCGCGGGCGACGAGTGTGCCGTCATTCTTGAAACCCTGTTTCAGCCAGATCCTGCAGGGATGGCGGGAGCGACCAGCCACGAATGTCTCGTGGCGCGTGAACTCCATCTTGACGGGCCGGCGGGTTTCCTTCGCCAGAAGCGCACAGAGAAACTCGTGCTGGAAAAGGTCTTGCTTGGCTCCGAAACCGCCGCCCATGTGATCTACGAGCACCCGCACCTTGGTGAGTGGCAGGCCGAGCACTTCGGCGAGGATGCCGCGAACCATGAAGGAGGTCTGGGTCGAGGTCCAGAAGGTCAGCTTGTTGGAGCCGTCCCAGTCGGCGATGCAGACATTCGGCTCCATGTAGGCCGGGTGTGGCCGCCCGCCGGCAAACGTGCCCTCGAGAACGAAATCCGCCTCGGCAAAACCGGCTTCAACATCGCCGCGGTTGACGCGCACCGGATCGAGCACCAGGTTGCCACCGGGGCCGACGTCGTGGATCAGCGGCGCGCCTGGCTGCGCGGCGTCCTCCGGTTCGAAGACGGCCGGCAGGGCTTCATATTCCACCTCGATCAGGTCGAGGGCCTCGTCGGCGATCTCCTCGCTAATCGCGGCGACCGCGGCAATGCCCTCGCCCCAAAAGCGTACCTTATCGTCGAGGATGTACTGGTCCTTGGTGCAGGACGCCGAGCGCGGATGCGGCGAGCCATAGTGCAGGACGCGCGGCACATTCTCATGGGTCAGCACCGCCTTGACGCCGGGATAGGCGAGCGCCTTGCTGACGTCGATTGCCTTAATGCGGGCATGGGCGATCGCTGCACGCTTGATCTTGCCGTGCAGCATGCCTGGCAGCTTGATGTCGCCGGTATACTGCGCCTCACCCGTCACCTTTTCGAGCACGTCATCGCGGCGAACACTCTTGCCGACGATCTTGAAGTCACGTTTTTCGATAGGGGTCGTCATGTTCATGATCTTGCTGCCTCCATCTCGCGCGCTGCGGATTTGATCGCGTCGAAAATCTTGGTGTAGCCAGTGCAGCGGCAGATATTGCCGGAGAGCCCGAAGCGGATTTCCTCATCGGTGGGCCGCGGATTGTCATCGAGCAGCTTCTTTGCCATCATCAGGATGCCTGGCGTGCAGAAGCCGCATTGTGAGGCCCCGTGCCGCATAAAGGCATCCTGCAGGGGATGAAGCGTATCGACGCCTGGCTGCAGCCCTTCGACCGTCTCGATCGCGCAGCCCTCCGCTTCGACGGCAAGCATCAGGCAGGCGTTGACCGGCTCGCCGTCTACGAGCACGGTGCAAGCACCACAGTCGCCGACGTCGCAGCCCTTCTTGGTGCCGGTGAGACCGACGTCGTCGCGAAGCGCGTCCAACAGCGACCGGCAGGTATCGACCGCCATCTCGCGCGGCTCGCCGTTGATGGTGAGTTCGACGATCCGTTTCATGCGAAGGCCTCCAATGCCTGTTTGATCGCACGGCCGGTGAGCACACCGATCATGTCGCGGCGATAATCTGCGCTGGCGCGCACATTGCTGATTGGCGTGCACTCTTCCATCGCCTTCGCCGAGGCGTCTTTGACTGTTGCAGCGTCGAGCGCCGTGCCGCGCAGCATGCGTTCCGCCTGTTGCGCGCGCAGTACTGTCGCGCCCACTGCGCCAAGCGCGATGCGGATGTCGTTGCATACGCCATCCTCCATGGTCAGGCTGACGGCAACGCCGACCGTAGAGAGTTCCATCGCCTTCCGTCGGCCATGTTTCAGATAGGCCTTGCCGTTGTTTTCGGTAGCAGGCGGCACGGTAATGCCGGTGACGATTTCGCCCCTGGCGAGCACGCTCTTGCCTGGGCCCGTGAAAAATTCCGAAAGCGGGATCACACGCATGTTCGTGCGGCTGTAGATGTGTACGAAAGCGCCGTCGGCAATCAGCGGCGGAATCGTATCGGCCGACGGCGAGGCGCGACAGATATTGCCGACCACGGTGGCGCGGTTGCGCACCTGAATGGAACCCAGCGAAGCGAGCGCGGCCCTAAGGTTTGGATAGCGCGCGCCCACCAACGGCAGACGTTCGAGGCGGCCTACCGTCACCAGCGCGCCGAAGGTAAGGCCCCGCGTCTCGTCATAGGTGATGTCGGAAAGACCAGGGATATGCTTGATGTCAACGACGTTGCGCACACGCCGCAGCCGCTCCCTGATCTCAACCAGAAGGTCCGTACCGCCGGCGAACAAGAAGCTGTCGTCGCCAAGCTCGTTGAGTAGACGAGAGGCATGCTCCAGCGTTTCGGCGCGATGGTATTCAAAGCGTCTCATGAGATTTCCCTTTGTTCGGGGTTCTGGCGGGTCGCCGGCGACGCGACGCCGCTGGACATGTGTCGGTTGTGCTTCAGGCCGCGTCGGGCGCGGGCTCAGCGTGTTTAAGCTCGGATTCCTCCGGCTCCTTTGCGGGAACGCCGTTGAAGAGGATGTTGAGAAGTGCCGCGGCAAAGGTGCCGACGAGAACGCCGCTGTGCAGGAATTTTTCCAACGATTGCGGCAGCTGTTCGAAGATCTTGTCCGCAACCACGGGCACCATGGCGAGGCCGACGCTGACCGCCACAATGTAGAGATTGCGTCGGTTGTTTGTGAAATCCACTTTGCTCAGGATCTTGACGCCGGTAGCCGAGACCATGCCGAACATCACGATGGCCGCACCGCCCACGACATAACTCGGGATGGATGCGCTGATGAAGGCGACCTTCGGCAGCGAGCCGAGCAGGATCAGGATGACGCCGCCCGTCGCCACCACCCAGCGGCTCATGACGCCAGTGATCTGCAACAGCCCGACGTTTTGCGCATAGGTCGTATAGGTGAAGGTGTTGAGGATGCCGCCAATGATGTTACCGACACCATCTGTCCTCAGGCCACGCGCCAGATCCGCCTGGGAAATCTTGCGACCCGTCATGTCGCCGACCGCAAGGATCTGCCCGGTCGATTCGACCATCATCACCGTCATGACGGCACACAGCGAGAAGATCGACCAGAACTCGAAAATTGGCCATCCGAATGCAAGCGGCTGAATGATCCGCAGCCATTCGGCATCCCCCACACCGCTGAAGCTGACCTTGCCGGCGGCTATCGCGATGGCGAAACCAACGCCGATGCCGAGCAGCACGGCCAGATTGGACAGGAAACCCTTGAGATACCGCGTCATGAGCAGGATCGCGACGAGCACGATCGTTGCGACGGCTAGCGCGAAGGGCGCACCGTAGGCCGGGTTGGGGATCATTCCATCCGGACCCTTGATCATCGGTTGGCCGCCGGCCGCCCAGTTCACGCCGACGCGCATCAGGGACAAGCCGATGATCAGCATGACCGTGCCAGTGACAATCGGCGGGAAGAACCGCACCCATCTACCGAAATAGGGAGCGGCCAGCAGCGTGAAGATGCCGGATCCAATCACGGCGCCAATGACCCCGGGCATTCCGAGCTCCGGGTTGGTGCCTGTCGCGATGATCGAGGGAACCGCGGTAAAAGCGATGCCCATCATGATCGGCAGGCGAATGCCGACATTGCCGATGCCAACCGCCTGGATGATGGTCACGAGACCACAACAGAACAGGTCCGCGCTGACCAGCATGGCGATCTGTTCCTTCGGCAGATGCAAGGCGCTGCCGATGATGAGCGGCACGGCAACTGCGCCGGCGTACATGACGAGAACGTGTTGTAGGCCCAGAGCAAAAAGGCTCGGGATCGGATACAACTTTTCGACGGGATCCGTCGTTGCAGAATTGGACATTCGCTTTCCTCCCAGCGAACAGCTTCCGGCGCGGTGGGGCTTCGTGGCCTCGTGATTATGTCACCGCACGCCGTACGAGGAGGATCATGCGGCTGGCCAAATCAGCAAACAATCGGCATAATTATATTTATTCATCTAGTAACTGAATGAATGAGGCGGCATGGACATCACGCTGAAGCAGCTGCGGGCCTTTGTGACGGTGGCCAACCTCGGGCAGTTCACGCTGGCCGCCGACAAGCTCGGCTCATCGCAGTCGGCGGTGAGCACGTTGGTGCGGCAACTGGAAACCAACCTCAATCTCCGCCTCTTCGACCGGCATACCCGTCTCCTGCGCCTCACCCAGGCCGGCGTCGACATCCTGCCGGTCGCGTCTCGCGCCGTGGCGGACATCGAGGGCATGGTGGAAAGCTCGCGTGAGTTGAACGCGCTTCGACGCGGCAAGGTCTCGATTGCTGCCGGCACCGTGCAGGCCGCGCTGCTGCTGCCCCCACTGATCAATGCCTTCAACAAGCTCTATCCCGAAATCACGGTCGCGCTGCACGACGTTGCCGAAAAGGCCGTGCTCGACTATGTCGCCAACGGCACTGCCGACCTCGGCGTCGGCACAGTGCCGGAGGAAGACACCGACCTGCTCGGCACCCGGCTGACGACTGACGAATTCCTGGTGGTACTGCATTGTGAAGATGCTTTGGTGAAACTCCCGGAGCTTCGCTGGACCGACCTTGCTGAGCGCAAGCTGATCGGCCCGCAGCGCGGCAACCCCATTCGCGACCGTCTGGAAAACGAGTTGGCGCGCAACGGCATCGTGCTGCCGCTCGACAAGACGATGCAGGAAGTCGCCCTGCCGTTGACCATCATCGGCATGGTCGAAGCCGGTCTCGGCGTCGCGATCATGACCTCGGCGGTCGTGCGGCTGGCGACATCGATGGGGCTGATCGTGCGCACGCCGACCGAACCACTCATCCGGCGCGAGGTTAGCCTCATCCAGAAACAAGCCCGCTCGCTCTCGCCTGCCGCCCGACGCTTCCGCGACTTCCTTCTGAAGGCGGTGCACTGAGCAAGCCCCTTGGAGCACGCAGCAATTCATCATCCAACGCTGCGAAATTACCGTGGCTGACCGGACAAAATACTCAGCGCTATCTGGCGTCGCTGCCGGACTGTGCACTGCGCGAGCAGGCAGGGCGCAGAACCTTGGGGGTATTTCTGCGCGCGGTGTCCGGCGCACGATTGCGCCCCGGTCAGCCGTCGCTCCCAGCCACACCAGATCAGGAGCACCCATCGCCCACTCCCCGAAAGACCGTGCGGACCATTCTGAGGACTGCGGCCGACCGAATCGCCCTGCCTTGCCGCAGACACCCTCCAAACCGCTAGGGAAGAACTCAGGCGCCGCTCGGCGCGTGCGCATCTCTACGCCATCCGTCGGCAGCTCAACGCGGAAGAACCGCAATACCGACATTGACCAATCGTACGTCACACGTCTCGGCCAGGGAAGGCGGGCGTGCCACCCGACTGCTAAACGCACAATCGAAGCGCCTCCGATTATTGCGATTTGCTTATTAAAATATTTAAATAATGAATTTGTTTGAATTAACGACGCGTGTTTAGCTTCGCCCCACAACAAAAAGGTGGGGACGAATGGCACGTGACAATCCAATAGCGTCGCTCGCAAATCTGGCTGCCGGTCAGTCCTTTGCGCTTACGGGCGGCACCATCATCCATGACGATGGCTCGCAATCGATCAGCGACATCATCGTGGGCGCCGACGGGCGGTTCGTCGTCATCGAACCCTTTCTCAACACGGCATCCTGCAGAACCTGCATCGACATAAGCGGCATGCTGGTTTCGCCCGGTTTCGTCGATGCGCACCAGCATCTCGACAAGACCGGTGTGCTGCGGTTCACGCCCAACCCATCAGGAACGCTCCAGGGCGCCCGCGAGGCTTTTGCCAAGTATGCCCGCACGGCCGGCCCCGACGACATTCACAAGCGGGCGATCCGCACGATTGAACGGTGTCTGTCCCGCGGCACGACGGCCATTCGCAGCCATATCAACGTCGACAAGGATGCCGGCTTCCACGGCATCAAAACGTTGGCTGGCATTCGCGACGGCGCGAAGGACCGCATCACCCTCCAGCTCGTGGCGTTCATGACGCCGCACCCGGGCCAGGACTTCGACTGGCTGCGCGAAAACATTGATGGCGCGGTGGCGCTCGCCGATGCTGTCGGCGGAACGCCGGCCGTTTCCGAGGAGCCGCCGCGTTATCTCGACATGCTCTTTTCGGCCGCAGTCAAGGCGGACAAGCCCGTCGACCTGCATCTGGACGAACACCTTAACGCCAGCGTTCATCTTATTGATGCCGCCCTCGACCGGGTCGAGCGCTTCGGCATGCAGGGGCGCACCGTGTTCAGTCATGTCTCGGTCCTGAGCGCCCTGCCTCGCCGTAAATTCGAAAGCATCGTCGAGCGCATCCTTGCCCTCGACGTCGGTGTCATTACCCTTCCTGCCGCGAACCTCTACCTGCAGGGACGTGATTACGAGATGCTTCCGCCGCGGGGGCTGACCCGGGTTGCCGAACTGCATCGCGCCGGTATCACAATTGCCACGGCCTCGGACAACATCCAGGATCCGTTCGTGCCGACCGGCTCAGGCGACATGCTGGAAATTGCGCGATGGACGCTGCTTGCAGGGCATCTGCGCGGCGATGAGCTTGCCGCGGCCCACCGCATGATCACCACGGCGCCAGCCCGCCTGATGGGGCTAGGCAAGGACTATGGGCTGCGCGCAGGCGCCCGGGCCGACTTCGTGGTCACGAATTGCTTCGACACCGACACGCTGGTTGCCGGCGGGCCGGACCAAGCCTTTGTCTTCTCAAGGGGACGTCTCGTCTCAGAAACGACGACCGCGCTCATGCGCGTCGAAAACAGCCACGTGAAGGAGGACGCATAACTGATCTGCGGCTCCGGGGGGATTGAAACGACAATCGAATGGGAGGAATGAAATGAAGAAAACTGCATTTTCACGTCGCTCGCTGCTTGCGTCCATTTTCGGATTGGCCCTCGCCGGAATGATCCGGCCCGACATTGCGCATGCCGAAGACTTCAAGATGGGCCTTCTCGTGCCTGGTAGCGTTTCGGAAGAGGGATGGAACCGGATCGGCTACAATGCGCTGAAAGGCGTTGAAGACCAGCTCGGCGCCAAGATCAGCTATGTCGAGTTGCAACAGAACCCGGCGTCCTTCGAAAAGGCCTTTCGCGACTACGCGAGCCAGGGCTACAAGGTAATCCTGGGCCACGGATTTGAGTTCCAGGACGCAGCACTCGAAGTCGCCCTCGATTATCCGGATACTTATTTCCTGATCTCGTCGAGCAGTATCCATGAAGGCAATGTCATCGGCCTCAATACCGATACGAGCCAGCCCTTCTATCTGATGGGCGTCATCGCCGCGAAGATGGGCCAAAAGGCCGGCCTTGTCGGCGGCATGGAGATCCCGCCGATCCAGCAGGCCTTCGCCGGCTTTAAGAACGGCGCCAAGAGCGTCAACCCGGACTTTCCTATCAGCGAGGCCTACATTGGCAACTTCACCGATACGACAGCCGCTAAGGAAGCCGCGCTTAGCATGATCTCGCAAGGCGCCGATTTCGTCGTGCCGAACGCGTCGGGGGCGACCGTCGGCGGCTATCAGGCCATATCGGAATCCGGGCCGGACGTGCGTTCTTTCTCGATCTTCAGCGACTTCACGGAGGTTGCGCCCAACAACATTCTCGGCCTTTACGTCGCCGATTATGCGCAGGGCGTGGTGGAGGTCGTACGCTCTATTCACGACGGCACCCCGCCCACGCAAAACGTCGTCTTCGGCCTGAAGGATCCGAAGGTTATCTCGTTCACCTTCCGCGATGACGGCCCGGTCTCGGTGCCGGAGGACATCCGCGCGGAAGTGAAAGCGATCAGCGACAAGATCGCCGCCGGCGAGATCAAGACAGACGCTCAGTGACGTGCCATTGCTGCGGCCGGCCATAGCCGGTCGCAGCAATGCATTCAACGCCGCACCAATATCGGGACCGATCCATGGAACAGGTAAACCAGGGAGCGCGTGATCACGTGTATCCCCAAGCAGCGCACGCCCTCTACCGGACGCTCTCGCAGGCGGCTATCAGCGCCGCGACCCCGATCGCCGCGGTCCTGGTCGCCCTTTCGTTCGGTGCTGCTCTTTTGTGGCTAAACGGCTTTACCGGCACAGACGTGGTTACGGTGATGGTGATGGGCTCCTTCCAGGATGCGCGCTCGATTGGCGAAATCCTGTTGAAGGCAACGCCGCTCATCCTGATCGGTGCGGGGCTTTGTGTCGCCTTTCGTTGCAGCATCTGGAATATCGGCGCTGAGGGGCAGCTCTATGTCGGCGCGATCGCCGCGACATTCGTCGGCACCAGCATCGATGGCCTCTCGGTCTGGATCCATGCCCCGCTCGTCATGCTGGCGGGCGCGTTGGCCGGCGCGGCATGGGCCGGCATCGCCGGCTATCTCAAGGTTCGATTCCAGGCGAGCGAAATCGTCACCACGATCATGCTCAACTATATCGCCCTCATCCTCACGAGCTATCTCGTCACCGGACCGATGAGGGACGTAAGCGCTGCCTATCCGCAATCGGCCCGGCTGGTACGCGAGGCCTGGACGCCGCGCATCGTTTCGGACATGCGCCTCCATATCGGTATCCTCGTCGCGATCGTGTTGGCAGTCGCACTCTATATTTTCCTGCAACGCAGCAGCCGCGGTTTTGCGTTGCGCGTCGTCGGCCTCAACCCCCATGCAGCGCGTTATGCAGGCATGGACGTGCGCCGCAACGTTATGATCGCCATCTGCATCAGCGGCGCGATGGCCGGACTTGCCGGCGCCTTCGAGGTCGCGGGTGTCACGCACAGGCTCTATCAAAACATCTCGCCGGGTTACGGTTTCGAAGGCATCGCCGTGGCGTTGCTCGCCAACAACAATCCCCTTGCCGCGATCCTGTCGGGCGGGCTCTTCGCCATGCTCCGGTCCGGCTCCGAGGTCCTCCAGATTACATCGCAGGTCCCGCAGGTCCTCGTCCTCGTCATTCAAGGCATCGTCATCCTGTCGGTCGTGGCCTTCGCCAAGTTCCGCGGCATGTTCGCAGGCCTGCGTTAGCCAAACCACGCCCGCAAGGGACGAAGATGATCCAGAGAGGTCCACAACCATGGACGACATGATGTTTTTCACGTTCCTCGCAGCGCTGATGGGCGCGGCCTGGAGGCTCGCGACACCGCTGATCTTCGCCTCGATCGGGGCGGTCTTTTCCGAACGGGCGGGGGTGCTCAACATCGGGTTGGAAGGCACCATGCTGGTCGGCGCCTTCTGCGGTTTCGCAGCCGCCTTCGCCACCGGCAGCATCCCGCTCGGCCTTCTTGCCGGGGTCGGCGGCGGCATGCTTTTCGGGCTGGTTTTCGCCTTCTTCACAATTACCATCAAGGCAGACCAGATCGTGGTGGGCGCGGCACTCAACCTTCTGGGGATGGGCCTCACTGCCTTCCTGTTCCGCACCTATTACGTCTCGACCGGCAAGGGCATCGAGATTGCCCAGCCGGTCCATATCCCTTGGCTGAGCGATCTGCCCTTCCTGGGAGAAGCCTTCTTCCGCCAGAACCTCATCGTCTACAGCACAATCCTTACTGCGATCCTCGCCACCCTCGTGCTCTATCGAACCGCCTTCGGCCTGACACTGCGCGCGGTGGGCGAACACCCGAAAGCAGTCGACGTCGCGGGCCGCAACGTCGCGACATACCGATACGCAGCAGTGATGGTCGGCACAGGTCTGGCCGGCCTCGGCGGCGCGTTCTTGACACTCGGACATTCCAACCAGTTCGTCGAGGGCATCACCTCGGGGCGCGGTTTCATCGCGCTTGCCGTCGTGGTCTTTGCGAGGTGGTCCCCAATCGGGGCTTTCTTCGTCTCGCTGCTGTTTGGCCTCTTCTACGCCCTGCAACTCATGCTCCAGGCACAGGCGTCCGTCGTGGTGCCCTACCAGGTCCTGCAAGCCCTTCCCTACATCATGACGATCATCACGCTTGTCTTCGTTCGCGGCAAGGGCGCTGCGCCAAGCAAGCTCGGCCAGCCCTACGAGATGAGGTAACGGATATGTCCTCCAGACCTTTCCTGCGTATCGACAATATCCACAAACGGTTCGGCCCCATCATTGCCAGCGATGGCGTGTCGCTTCAAATCGACGAGGGCGAAATCCACGCGCTGCTGGGTGAAAACGGTGCCGGCAAGAGCGTGCTGATGAGTATGATCTGCGGCATGGTGCGCCCGGATGAGGGGGAGATCGTCTACAAAGGCGTCCCCGTTCGCTTCAACAGCCCGCGCGAGGCGATTCGCCAACGCATCGGTATGGTGCACCAGCACTTCATGCTGGTGCCGAACCTCACCGTCGCGGAAAACTATATCCTCGGCCGGGGATCGGCGTTTCGGGTCATCAACGACATCGACAAGGTCCATGCAAAAATCCGCGAGCTCAGCGATCGATATGCGCTCGACGTACGCCCAGACGCCCTCATCGAGGATCTCTCCGTCGGTGAACAGCAACGCGTCGAAATCCTCAAGGCTCTGTTCAACGGTATCGATCTCCTCATTCTCGACGAGCCTACTGCTGTGCTGACGCCGCAGGAGACCGACCGCCTGCTTACCCTGATGCGTGACCTGGTCGCCGATGGGAAGACGGTCGTCTTCATCTCGCACAAGCTTGACGAGGTGATGCGGGTCAGCGACCGCATCAGCGTCATGCGCGATGGGCGCGTGGTCAATACCGTCAGCGTCGATCACACGGATGCGCGAGGCCTTGCCCGCATGATGGTGGGGCGCGATGTTGGCATGGAGCTTGTCCGCAGTGCGGCCGCCCCCGGTCGGCTCGTGCTGTCGGTCGAAAACCTCATCTGTCGTAGCGAAACCGGGCTTCCGGCGGTGCGCGGCATCAGCCTCGGCGTGCACGCAGGCGAAATCGTCGGCGTCGCCGGCGTTTCCGGTAACGGCCAGAGCGAGTTGGCACTGGCACTTTCGGGCCTTTTACCCGTGGATTCCGGCCGCGTCGTGCTCAACGGCAAGGACATCACTGGCCTTGCCCCTGCCCGCATCAATGCTCACGGGTTTTCCCATATCCCGGAAGATCGCCACAAGCATGGTATCGTGCAGTCGCTTTCGCTCAGCGAGAACACCATACTCCAGCGATATGACCAGCCGCCCTTTGCCGCCCGCGGCATGCTCAGCCGGCGCGCAATCGGCACGCATACCCGCGACCTCATCAAGCGCTTCCGCATTAAGTGCCACAACGAGAATCAGCGCATTGGCGACCTTTCCGGTGGCAACCAGCAGAAGCTGGTCGTCGCGCGGGAACTGGCGCGCAATCCCGATTTCATCCTCGTCAACCAGCTTGCCCGCGGCATCGATATCGGCGCGATGGAATTCGTCATGGAGGAGATGCTGAAGCAGCGCGAAAGCGGCAAGGCGATCCTGCTGATCTCGACGGAACTCGAAGAACTCTTCGCGATCTGCGATCGGATCCTGGTGATGTTCCACGGCGAAATCCTCGGGGAACTGCCACCGGACCGCGCTCGCCTCGAGGAACTGGGACTGCTCATGGCGGGTAAAACCGCCGATCACAGTGAGCAACCCACTCTTGCGGGCTAGACAGAGGAGGCTGCACCATCGTTTGATGTAACCCGTACAACCGGCATGTCCGAAGGAGGGCGTCGCGTCCATGAATATAACCCTGCGGCAACTCAGGGCCTTCATCGCGGTGGCCGAACTCGGCCAGTTCAACATCGCCGCAAGGAACCTTCACCTTACACAATCGGCGGTCAGCATCCTCGTCCGGGACCTGGAGTCGGAAATCGGTGTGCGCCTCTTCGACCGCCACACGCGCATGGTATCGCTGACGCTGGTTGGGCAGGAGTTCCTGCCGCAGGCCCGCAAGATATTGAAAGACCTGGAGCTCGCTGTCGGCGACGTGCGCGACAACGCCTCGCTGAAACGCGGTCAGGTCACCGTCGCTGCAGCTATCGTGCTCGCCGCAACCATCGTGCCGCCGATCATCGCCCGGTTCCTGCGGATATATCCGGAGATTTCCGTCAGCATCCGCGACATGCCGGAGGAGGCGATCAGCCCCGCGCTCAAGCGCAACGAAGTCGACATCGCCGTCGGCACGCTATCCGAAGAAGATCCCGAGATCACCGCCACCCCACTTTTGCGTGACAAGCTGATGCTCGTCTGCCGGGAGGACCACCGTTTCGCCAAACGAAAGTCCGTGCGCTGGGAGGAAATGAAGGACGAATCCCTTATCACGCTTGCAGCGGCCAACCCGTTGCGCAACATCGTTGAACACAACCTTATCCGCGTCGTGCCGAACTTTCGGCCGAAGTACGAGGTGCGATTCTCGACGACCGCCATCAGCATGATCGCCGCCGGCATGGGCGTTGCCGTCCTGCCGGAGAATTCCAGCCAACTCGCATCCGCCGTTCGTGTCGCGACTATCGACCTGATCGAACCGGACGTGATGCGAGACGTCTCACTCTTGCAGCGCCGCCAGCACAGCCTTTCGCCGGCCGCCGAGCATCTTAAAGCCGTATTCGTCGCCTGGGCGGCCGACCGCACTGGCTTGTCCGTCCGCGATTAAAAGGCACATCCCCCTTCACTTCCTCGGCTCACAGCGAACTGTGCGCCGATAGTGGTCACGGGTAGCGGCATCTCAATCTGAGGCACAATCTCGACCGATCCATACCCTCGGCAAGGGCAGCAGGATCATGCAGTCGCGCTTCCACGACTGTCCTGTGATCCGCATCAACGAGATGCCCGATGTCTCGCGAAATTCACAAAGTCGGCGGAGAAACCAATGGGGACCCGGCATAACATCCATCGGCCCGGCAGTTGCCAATGCATGGCAACTGCTGACCAACGCTTCGGTGCGCCAACGTCACGTCGCAGCAGATCGGCCGACGCCGCATGGCCGCGCCGTCGGCGCCAATCACAACCATACGCGTGAATTCGCAGCGTTCTAGGTGGCCATGGCAGCGGCCATCGCACTTCTTGTGGCATCGACAAGCTGCTGGTCGCTAAACGGCTTTGCGACCACGGGAACGCCCTTAAATCTCGCCGGAAGGTTCTCCCGGCCGTAGCCGCTCACAAACACGAAGGAGATTTTCCTCTCCTGCAGTGCCGAAGCCACGGCGTCGACAGCTTGTCCGCGCAAGTTTCCGTCAAGGAGCGCAACGTCGATATCGGCGTGTTTGATGATGGTCAACGCCTCGTCAATGCTCGCAGCGATGCCGGCGATTTCAAACCCGTCGGCTTCGAGCAACGTCGCAATATCGAGAGCGACAAGCGGCTCATCTTCGATGATCAGTGCCCGGCTTGGTTTTTGACAAGGCAAGACATCGCCCATGGCAGCGATCCGATCACTTTCACTCGCCGACGTCAGCGGCGATTGGCCGTCCGCGCCGTCAGGTACGTCTTCGATCGAAAGCTTGATATGCCACTCGATCCCGTTTGCCGTGATTGACATGTGGGCGGATCCGCCCCCAGCCCTAGCGCTTTGCTCGATCAACGTGGTTCCAAATCCCTTTGGTGCCGTCGCTTCGATGCCCTTCTTGCCTTCCTCAACCCATCGCAGATAGAGCATCCCGTCCTTGAACTGCCAGTCAAGCCGCGCTCGGCCCTCGGCAACCGAGTAGGCTCCATACTTGATGGCGTTGGTCGTGAGTTCGTGCACGATCATCGCGATATGAAGAGCTTCCTGGGGCTTGAGATAGACCGCCGGACCCCCATGCGTGAAACGGTCCTCGTCGATCAGTCCGAGCCTGAGCTGGTCTTCGACGATCTCATGCAGCTTTGCCCCCCGCCAGGTTGCCGCGCTCAACATTGAATGCGCCCTTGACATCGACTGAATGCGCCCGCCGAACGTTTGTGCAAACGAGGCGGGATCACCGGTAAACCGGAGTGTATGAGCCGCCATGGCCTGAACAGTTGCCAGCGTGTTCTTGACGCGATGATTGAGTTCGCCGATCAGCAGACGCTGCGTTTCTTCGGCGCGTTTGCGGCCGGTGACGTCGAGGACCTGGACGCTCATGGATGACAGACGGCCCTGCGCATCGTAAAGCGCGGAGAGATACCACTCGCCGGTGAACAGCGTGCCCTTGCGATCGCGCGCGACGAGTTCGCAAACGCCCCTTCCGCTTGCTCCATCCTCCACGAGCGTCGCTGCAAGTGACGCGAACTGTTCGGCATCCCTTGGTCGGAACACCTCAAGCTCGGCAAATGTGCGGCCCATTGCACCTTGCGCCGCCCAGCCGAGCATGCGTTCGGCCCCTTTCGACCAGGATGTCACACGAAACTGGCAATCCAGCTGTATGAACGCCATCGGCGAGTTGTCTGTATGTGCCTGGATCAGCTCGAGTGCCTGGTTGAGCTTTGCGGTCTGCGCGCGAAGCGAATTTCGCTGGCGTGCCAATTCGAAGAAGACGGCTGTCTTGTTGTGCAGAACGATCGGGTCGATCGGCTTTTGCAGATAATCGACGGCACCTGCCTCGTATCCCCGGAAACGCCGTGCTTCGTCGGCCGGCAGGGCCGTGAGGAAGATGATGGGAATGCTGCGCGTGCGCTCGGGCCCGCGCATGACTTCGGCCAGCTCGAACCCGTCCATACCCGGCATCTGCACGTCGAGAAGCGCAAGAGAGATGTCGTGGACCAGCAGCAATTCCAGAGCCTCAGCACCGGAACCGGCTCTGATGATCTCGAGCCCATCACGAGGCAACAGTGCTTCGAGCGCAACGAGGTTTTCTTCCAGATCGTCGACGATCAGGAACTTGACGGTGTCACGGTCAGCCATGACGCATTCCTTCATTGATATGATGCCGCGTGTGCTTGCGGTAGATTTTCTCAGCCCGGCCAAAGACATCGAACCGGTCTGCATATGCCGAAAAGCTCAAGGTCTCCTGCATACCGAGCCCGAGGAACCCGCCATGCACGAGCGAGTGATCGAACACAGCGATAGCGCGATCCTGCAGCGCCCTGTCGAAATAGATGAGCACGTTCCTGCACGAGACCAGATGGACTTCCGAGAACACCTGGTCGCTCACCAGGCTATGTTCGGAAAAGACGGTGCGTGCCCGCAGCGATTTGTCGAAAACGGCCGAGCCATAGGCCGCGGTATAGTAGTCGGACAGCGACGACCTTCCGCCGGACAAACGGTGGTTCTCGGTGAAGCGCGCCATGCGATCCAGCGCATAGATGCCCGCCTCCGCCTTCTTCAGCGCAGCCGGATTGATGTCTGTCGCATAGAACATGGTGCGGTTTTCGAGACCCTCTTCCCGAAAAAGGATGGAGAGAGAGTAAAGCTCCTCTCCATCGCTGCAGCCCGCAACCCAGACTTTGAGCGAAGGGTAGGTTTTCAGGTGCGGGATCACCTTCTCCCGCAGCACACGGTAATACTCGGGATCGCGGAACAACTCGCTCACCTGCACAGTCAGGAAATTGAGCAATTCACGAAAAGTCGAGGGCTGATGGAGCACAAGGTGCTGAAGCATGGAGAGGCTGCTGCACCCGAAATGGACCTTCGCCTGTTCCATCCGTCGCGCCAGCGATGCCTGGGAATAGCCCCTGAAGTCGTAGTGGCTCTTCTGGTAGATGGCCTCCAGCAGCAAGGTGAGCTCGATCTCGTCAATCCTGCTTGCAGGCATTGCAGCGTCGGTCATCGCGAGATCCAGACCCGCGCCAAAGATAGAAGCTTGTCGACATCAAGCGGCTTGGCCAGATAGTCGTTGGCCCCGGCGTCGATCGACTGCTGCTGATCCTGAGGCATGGCTTTTGCCGTCAGCATGATGATCGGCAGGCTATTCAGACCCGGCCGCCTGCGGATTTCGCGAACCGCGGTCAATCCGTCCATTTCGGGCATCATCACGTCCATGAGCACGAGATCGAATGGCGATCCGGTGCCGGTGCCTTGCTGCTGCCCCTCGTCTATTGCCTTCAATGCCTCCAGCCCGTTTCTGGCGATGGTGACACTGGCGCCATGTGTTTCGAAGATGCTGGTCAAGGCATAGACATTGCGCACGTCGTCCTCGACGATCAGGATCCGCCGGCCTTGCACCGCTTCATCGCGATTGAGCGATTTTGCCAGCATTTCCTGCTGCTGGTTTGGAAGCGTGGAGACGACCTGGTGCAGGAAAAGCGTGACCTCGTCGAGCAGGCGCTCGGGCGACTTTGCTCCCTTGATGATGATGGATTTGGCGTATCGCCTCAGGCGCAGCTCGTCGTCCGGGGTTATGTCGCGACCGGTATAGACGATGACCGGCGGGAAGGCGATCGACGAGTCCTGGCTCAGTTCGTCGAGCACATCCAGGCCCGAGGCGTCGGGCAGGGTCAGATCCAGCACCATGCAATCGAACGTCTCGCCTCTCAGCTTTGCCAGGCATTCGGCTGCGGTCTTGGCGCCGACCGTGCTGACATTGCGGGAGCCCAAGAGCAGTTGCACGCTTTCAAGCTGCGTCGCATCGTCCTCGACCACGAGCACGCGCCGAACGGGTTCGAGCATCTTATGCTCCAAGCCTTCCAGCGCCTGCACCAGTTCTTCGCGCTTGACCGGCTTAAGCGTGTATCCAGCCGCGCCCAGCGCGCGCGCACGGCGAACGTAATCGGACGCGGAGACGACGTGCACGGGGATGTGGCGGGTCCGCAAATCATGTTTCAGCCTGTCGAGTACGAACAGGCCCGTATGATCGGGAAGACCGATATCAAGGATGATGGCATGTGGAAGGTACTGGCGGGCAAGAATGACGCCATCTTCCGCAGTGCCGGCGACAATGCATTGGAAGCCGAGCTCGTGGGCGAGATCGTAAAGGATCTCGGCGAAAGTCGCATCATCCTCGACTGCGAGCATAACGCGTCCACCGGCCGTCAATTTGCCGCGGTCGTCCGGGATCAGCTTGGGCGGGCTGCTGATCGTTGATCCCTCTTGCGAGGAACGCGCCTGCAAGGGTGGCGTGTGTGTAATTGTCGGCCGGGCGACGACAGACGCTCTGGTCGGCATCGGTACTGCCGCTTCAAGCTCCAGAGGCAGGACGAGCTTGAAAGTGCTGCCCTTCCCTTCCAGGCTTTCCACCTCGATGCGGCCACCGAGCATGGTACCGAGTTCGCGCGAAATCGAAAGTCCGAGACCGGTTCCGCCGTATCTGCGGCTGATCGTGCCGTCGGCCTGCCGGAACGGTTCGAAGATCGCCTGCTGGTGTTCTTCGGAAATTCCGATCCCGGTGTCTCGAACGCTGAACGCGATATGGCGTCCTCCGCTCTTTTCGATAGCCAGCGCAACTTCGCCACTATGCGTGAACTTGATCGCGTTGCTGAGGAAGTTCTTGAGGATCTGCTCCAATCTCAGCGGGTCGGTGACGACTGTCGCCGGCGTCTGGGGTTGGATGTCCGTGCGAAGCTTCAGCCCTTTCTCGACGGCGGTGGTTTCGAACATGCCCTTCAGCTTGCCGACGATATCGGCAATTGCGACCGAGCGAGGTTGCACCTCGACTTGGCCGGCCTCGATCTTGGATATGTCGAGGATATCGTTGATCAGCAGCAGAAGGTCGTTACCCGAGGACTTGATCGTGTTGGCGAACTTGACCTGTTCCGCGCTCAGGTTGCCCGCCTTGTTGTCGGCGAGCAGTTGGGCAAGGATGAGCAACGAGTTCAATGGTGTCCGCAACTCGTGCGACATATTGGAGAGGAACTCGGATTTGTAGCGGCTTCCCTTTTCCAGGTCTCGGGCCTGCTGCTGCAGCACCAGTTTGGCGCCAGCGAGGTCGTCGCGCTGTGCCTCGAGTTCGCGTGTCTGCCGCTCAAGCTGAGCGTTGTTCTGCTCCAGTTCGGTCTGCTGAAGCTCCAGCCGTGATTGCGAATCCTGCAAGGACCTGCTTTGAGCCTCGAGCTCGTCATTGGCGGCGCGCATCTCGTCGCTTTGTGCCTGAAGTTCGGCCGCCTGTTCTCGCGTCTCTTCGAGAAGGTCGCGCAAGCTTTCGCGATATTCCACCGAACGGATGGCGATGCCGATCATGGGAGACAGCCGTTCAACGAGCGCGGCGGCGTCCGTTTGGTTATCGTTGAGGAAGCCGAATTCCAAAACAGCGTTGACGACACCGTTATCCTGTGCGGCAAACATCAAGAGATTGCGTGGAACCGCGCGGCCAAGACCCGAGCCGACATAGAGGTAGTTCTCCGGGACGGCCGTGAGTGTGATGGTCTTGCCATCCTTCGCGACCTGACCGATGAGACCGTCTCCGATTGCGACCGACTGCGGGACCGGCGCATCGTCCGGCACGCCGAACGAAGCCTTGCGACAGAAGGTGGCGTCCTTGCGGATAAAGATCGCTGCACTCTGTGCACCAAGAAAGGACGTCAGATAGTCGAGCACGTTGTCAGAGAGCTGATCGATCGTCTGCTCGCCCGCTATGCGCCGAGCAAGCCCCACCTGGCCCTCCTGCAACCACTCCTGGCGACGAACCTCGGTCTTGTTCCGGATGAACGCAAAGCCGGTGGCCGCCAGGACCCAAATGGTCGCGACGCAGAGGGAGCGGTTGATCTGAGCGAGGCTTTCGGAGACACCGCTCGGAGCCAGAAAATACCCGATGACGATCAGGATGGTCGACACGAGCGCCACTATGATGGGCACCTCTTGCCGCCAGGCAAAGAAGGATACGGCGGCCGCCAGAATGTAGACCACCCAGACGGCGGTGCCGAGCGGCAGCATGAGGTCGGCGGTAAAGGGCAACACGACCAAGATCGCGAGGAGAGCATAAATCCAAGGGGCGGATTTTTCCGCCGATGCAGTCGTCATGTGTCTCAATGTCCTCGAGCCGATGCCACGTTCAGCTCACAACTAGCCCTGTAGCAACGCGCCAGATAGGGCCGGGCATCGCATTGTCCAGTCAAGGCTGGATAAATATTCAGCCCCTTCGCAGAGCCTTCGCGACGCCGTCGGGTGCAGCGCCCCCCGTCACTTGGTTTGGCTGGTCTTTGTCCGGGGCCATTTTCCCGCGCGCGTCGGCTCATAGACCGAAACAAGATCAATCAGGCCCTTATGGCGGCTGGCGGCAAGTTGGAGTTTGGGGACGGTGTCATGACCCGCCCGGAAAAGGCTAAGCAAGATAGCCGCCGCTAGTGCGGTATCTGGGTGATCCCTGGGCAGCGACTGCCGCTTGCGCCATTCGTCGAGCACCGTTTCGACCGTTTGGATGTCGCCGGGTCCGAAGGTGGTTTCAAGAAAACTTTTTATACGCATTTTGCAGGTCCATTGCGAAACGACAGCGATTTGGAGCGGCAGATGGAGGGTTAAGGGCCAGATCCGGGCGCTCAAGATCGCTACAGGAAGATCGCAGACGTCTTGTAACTCTCCCCAGCCGTTTCGGTTCCACTAACGATGTTTGCCGAACGACGACCTTTCCAATGCGGGCGCCGCCTCGAGCAAACGGCACTGGAACTTGGGCCAATGAAAATTCCGGAATGGCGTTCGACGTGGCGAACCGTGATATTCGTAGAAACGAATGTTCTTCTTGCCGTCGTGATCGATGATCCGGCATTGGCAACTGCTGCCTTGGGATTGACGGAGAGCTAATATGCCAAGACTATAGGCGGCCCGAAGCGGAGGTGGTTCTTAACGTTATCGAGCCTTCCCCATGATTTCATTTGCCCGGCAGGCTTAAGACGGTAGTGCAGTGCGAGTTATCGCTTGAAAGACGGTGTGCCAGTGCCTCGGTGATGGTGAGGACTTGAACATCAAGGTCGGATCGAGCGGCGGGCGGCCGTGATCGGCCCAGTAAAGACCTGCAACACGATCGTGCATGAAGGAAAAATCGATCACCGCGTCTATTCTGCGAAGCAGGTGATCCTTCGAAACCAAGCTATCGAGCGTAACCATCTCGAGAGATGTCTGTTCGGGAACGGGTTTGTCAACATGACCCAGTGAATCACAAACCCCCAGCTCTCGCCAAGGGTTTGTCAGCAGTCTGACCCCGCCAGAATTTGACGGGGTTTGTTTGCAGTCTGGCCGCAGTGACTTTCACCGCAGCTTCGCCTTTTGAACGTCAGACATTCAGAACTGCTTTGAGGCCGTCGCTCTGCCGCCAACGGATTTCTGTCCATCGCCCTCGATGTTGAAAAGCAGGCTTGCCTCAAGCATCCAGAAATCGGCGGTCTCCAGTGTCAGACCGGCGGTAAGTGAAGCAAACGCGCCCGAACCATCGAGACCGGAATAACCGCCAGTGACACCAAGTTTCGGTGTCAGCGTCGAACCGTTCTCGACCGTGAAGGATCGGGCGATCTCAGCCCCAAGGCTCACGCGGAACTGTTCTGCGTTGAAACCATCTATGGTGAGTTCGTCGCCCGCCGCGTTGCCAACCGCATAGTCCTCGACCTCCTCGTTGAAGTAGACGGCTCTAAGTTCCGGCGTCAGGACTGTCACCTCATCGACCTGCCACTCACCTATAAGCGCGGTGTCGATCATCCATCGCGTCGTATCGAAGCCGCCGTCCCAGAAGGAAGTATCAATATCGTTGGCGGAGCCACCATAGAGCAGGCTCGTATCCCAGAACACACCCTTGCCGATCTCGAAGGAGGCATAGGGACCAGCCAGCCAGCCGTTGCCGCTCAGCTCCGCGTCGGCGTCTGTCGGATCGGTCATCCGGTCGAAGTGGAACGACAGGCCGACCAGCGCCTTCTCCGAAAGCAGATAGTCAGCTCCCAAGCTGATCATGCCGAAGCTGCCCCACTTTCCGCCATTCTCCTCCCGATTATGTGACATCAGCGTACCGTCAATCCAAATATTGAACGGTGAGGAATAGCTGCCGGCGACGCCGTCCGCGCTGTCACGCGCCGCTTCCATCTGTACAAGGCTGGTCGAGAAGTTGGCAGTCATGCCTTCTTCCGATGGGGTCATGCGGGCGGTAACCGGGTTGGCGGAGCTCCCCACCTGCCGGCGGTCCAGAAGGCCCGGAACCTTGATCGTCGATGAGATCATGCTCTGCCGCGTGCGGACGAAGTCGTGCACGAGACCATCAATCGCCTCTGCGACCTTGGCCGGATCGTAGCCGAGCTTGTAGGTCACGGTTCCGCTGTCTGAGGCTCCGAGCGAGCTCGTCAGCGTGAAACCGACACGTACCGTGCCCGAGAAGGCCGGGTCAGGGATGAACTTCAGATACCAGCCGAGAGGCGTGGAGCCACTCGCCTGTGCGAACTCTCCTCTGACGATGCTCGCCGTGCCGGCATTGGCCGGCTCCACAAAAGTCCACTCGGCATCGGTGAACGGCCCGCCAGTGGAACCGTGTTCCAGATTGACATTGGCGGGCGTTCCGCCGGCCGCAACGACGATCGTTTTGTCGGTGACGGTGACGATGCGTTCTTTCACATTGAGGGTGTAACGCGCCGCTCCGGTCGCACCGGCGCCGTCGCGCACCCCGATGGTGAAACTGTATTCCTTCACTTCTGCGTTTACATCCAGCGGGCCCGTCAGTTCCCCAGTTGAGGTGTTGAGAACCATGCCCGCCGGCAATTCGCCCGAGCCGAGACTGTAGGTCAGCGTGCCGGTTCCGCCTGTCGCGGAAATCTGCTGGCTGTAATCCTCGGCAGGCATGGCCTCTGCCAACGCGCCTCCCGCTGGCGAAAAGGAGAAAGTCACCACAGGCTTTACAGCCACTGTGTAGCTCGCTGCAGCGCGATTGGGCGGGACAGCGCTGTCCGTCGCCGTGATCGTGAAGCTGAAGCTTCCAGCCGTGATCGTGGTTCCACTTATCGCGCCCGTTGCAGGATCGAGTGTCAATCCGGACGGAAGCGTTCCCGAAGTGACCGCATAGGCAATCGGGGTCGTGCTACCGGAAGCGATCGCAGTTATTGATTGGCTATAGGCTGTTTCGGCCCTTCCGTCAGGCAGAGCCCCTCCCGCGGGGGAGAAGACGAACGTTGGGGCTGCAACTGTTACGTTGACGGCCGCCGAGGTCGCAGCTGCATGATTGGTATCGCCGGTATATTCGGCGGTAATGGAATGTGGACCGAGACTGAGCGCAGAGGTGACAAAAGTCGCCGCCGTGCCGGTGATCGTGCCGGTTCCCAACGTGGCGGCGCCATCCTTGAAGGTGACAGTGCCGGTGGGTGATGCGCCGCCCGCCAAGGTGGCGGTAAAGGTAACCGGTGAACCGCGCACAGGATTGCTATTGGAAGCTGAGACGGAGATCGTCGGGATAACCTGGCCGACTGTGACGGTGACGACCGCCGAGGCTGCAGCCGTATTGTTGCTGTCGCCGGCATATTCGGCGGTAATGGAATGCGGGCCGAGGGTGAGCGCCGAGGTAACAAAGGTCGCCGCGGTGCCGGTGATCGTGCCGATCCCCAGCGTGGCGGCGCCGTCCTTGAAGGTGACGACCCCGGTTGGCGATGCGCCACCCGCCAGCGTGGCAGTGAAGGTAACCGGCGCACCGAGTACAGGATTGCTGTCGGAAGCCGAAACGGAGATCGTGGGGAGACCGGGCGCCGCGTCATCATTGACAATGGTGCCGATAGCCTGGTGGTCGAGGACCGTCGCACCGGAGACATTCGCGACATTGACGAAGAAGGTTTCGTTCGGCTCGAGGTCGGTATCCCCGTTGACGATCACTGTAAACGTCGCGCTGGTGCTGCCGGCGGCAATGCTCAGGCTAGTCGAAGACTTGGCTGCATAATCGCCAGAGGCGCTCGCCGTGCCGTCCGCCGTGGAAACATCAAACGTCACTCCGCCTGCGCCGGCCGGTTTGTCCAGCGATACGGTGAAGTTGAAATTCGTGGTGCCGGCATTGCCCTCCGACTGGCTGATATCGGCTATCGACAACTGCGGCGCCATGGTGATCACGATCTCATAATCGGCTGAAGAGGCGCCGCCCGCCATACCTGCGGCCCAGACCGTAAAGGGGAAGGTACCGGCCACCGTCGGCGTGCCGCTGATGGCGCCGGTCGCCGAGTTGATTGACAGCCCAGTCGGTAGGCTTGTGGCGGAATAATACATCGCCCCACTGCCGCCCGTAGCTGAGATCGAGGTGTCGCTGTAAGGCGCGCCAACCTCCCCGGCCGTCAGTGTCGTGCCGTCTGCGGGCACGAGAACGACGGCGGGTGCGGCGATGGTAATGTTCACGAAAGTTTGGAAACTATAGGGGCCGGCTGCACCCGTCGAGCTGTCCGTGACCTTCACTGCGAAGAGGAAGTAGCCGCTCTGGGTGGGCGTTCCTGCCACCGCACCGGTCGCGGTGTTGAAGGTCATACCGTTTGGCAGCATGGGCGCAAACTCGAACGTGTAAGGCCCGGTCCCGCCGGTGGCGACAATGGTTTGCGTGGGGTAGGCAACGCCGAAGGCCCCCGCTGGAAGGGTCGTCGGGGAGAGCGAGATGGTCGGCGCGGTGACCGTGAGGGTGTAGTCCCGCGTACCGGTGCCGCCATTCGCGTCGGTCGCCGTCACCGTAATCGTAGGGAAGCTGCCACCCGCCGTTGGCGTGCCGCTGAGGACGCCGGCGGTCGAAAGGGTCATGCCCGCGGGAAGCGCCCCATTCGTCACGGCGAATGTATAAGGCCCCGTGCCGCCGGTGGCGGAGAACGAAACGGAGCCGTACGCCGCCCCCACTTTGGGGTTGGGCAGGCTCGAAGGTGTCAGGGAGATCGTCGGCGTGGCTACGGTAACTGTGACGGCGTTGGAGGTGGCGGCTGAGTTGTTGGCATCGCCTGCATATTCGGCCGTAATGGAATGCGCGCCGCTGGTCAGGGCCGAGGTGGAGTAGATTGCGGTGGCGCCGGAAATGGTGCCGGTGCCCAGCGTAGTGGCGCCATCCTTGAAAGTGACGGTTCCGCTCGGCGACGCGCCACCACCCAGCGTGGCGGTGAAGGTCACCGACGCGCCAAGCGCCGGACTGCTCTCGGAGGCCGAGACGGTGACAGTCGGTGCGGCTGGGCTTACTGTGTGCACCATGCCGCCGGTGAAACCCGCGAGCATAGCGTTGCCTGCCCCGTCGGCGATGTCCGTGCCACTAATTGTGTAGAGCCGGATTGTGCCCGTTCCGGCAATCCCACTCACCGTTACGTTGACCGAAGAGCCGCTTGCTGCCGAGACGCTCGCTATCGTCCCGGCGGCAGTTCCAGTTGTCGAGAGGCTGAAATCATCCGTGCTCACATTGGAAACGGCTTTGGAAAATGCCACCGCAAACACAACGCTTGCATCCGTGGGCTGAGCTCCGGCGTCGGGGGTTGTGGAATTTACGACTGGCCGAACGCCATCGACCAGAATGCCGACGGTCGACCCCACATTGTTCAGGACGAGATTGGCAACGCTGCCCGAATCGAGGATTGACCCACCGTTGAGTTGCAGTGACCCAAGGGAAATTCCGTTAGCATCCAGATCGCCCTCAGCTATCGTATAGCGAAAAGTGAGTGTCGTGCCCCCGCTGCCGGAAGAATAGTCGGCATTGCGAGACTGCGAGCCAATCGTCAGGCCGAGCCGGGGCGTCCCTGTGACCGTAACGGCGCTGCTGAAGGTCACGCCGAAGTCGAGGTGCTGACCGATTGCATAGGTTCCGTTAGCCGGAACGGCGACGCTGGCGACCGTCGGATTAGACGCGAATGCTTGCGAGGCCATGGCTGGCATGGAGGCAACAACCAGAAGGGGCAGCAAGAGCAATCGGCGCAACGCGCGGCCCACCCAGGCCTTCCTATTCAGACAATGAGAATGCTCGGAAAGACAATCTCTACCGCCAAGGCCGACCGACGAAGGCGTAGCGAGCGTCAAATGAAGAACCTTGATCGCGTTGCGTGCATGCCGACTGGCGCCTATCAATGACTGAAAAATCTTGGCTATATTCATAGAATTGTGTCCTACCCCAGCGATGACACCCATTAAACGATAGCGCCGCCGTCTTCCCCCGCCTGTCGCGCCGTTCATTGCTTTCAAAGCCCTGAAACGACAGAATCTTTCTTGCAGGATTTTTTTCTTCAAAGAAAGCGCGAAATGCCCGTCCACGTTGAAGAATTGAGGTCACGTTCGATCGGAGATAGTCGGCGCGGCGCCGGTTTTCCTGCGTGGCCTGGCGCTACTTGTGCAAAAAACGCAACCACGTCGGCCAACGTCAACCTCGCCATCTGAGCCATCTGAGCCGCGCTCAGCTCCAGGTGCAATATACCTCGGGGGAACACTTGTTCTGGGGAACGAGAAATGGCGAGCAGCGGTCGGCATTGAAAGTGAGCCTTTCAATGCCATGCGGAGTTGCGTCAATCTCGAGCGACGAGGACGGTGTCAATAGTTCGATAAGCTCGCAGCGTACACCGTAGACAAAACGGAGTCGAAAGGCGCGAACGGGTTATGGACACCCGAGATCATCCAGGGTGCCCGGCTCTTTTTGCCTGATAGTCGTGGGTTGCCGAAGCTGTATGTTCACACGTAACACCGCAAGATGTTTTGTCCTGCACAAGGAAACCCTTCGCATCGATGAACGCACCATCTGTCGCGAGGTGTTCTACAACGTACTCACCCAGGATGGCGCAAGTCCGCCGCAGTACACCTCAAACGTGTCTAGCGACGCTAATCACCCAGCAATCCGCATCCCGGAAACGGTTCACAGATGCAGCAGCTCGCTTCTGCCTGTAATATCAGAACACGTGCTTTCAGGGACGAAACAATGGTGCCCAAAGCCAAAGCGAGCCTGTCATCCATGCCTCCGACCCATGCGAACAGACATGCAGCGGCATCTAACGGGTGGCCTGGGCTAGAAGTATGCGCCGAAGCGCCTCGGCCCCGCGCTCACAATCGACCCAGGCGACCTGCCAATCCAGGATTGCGTCGCGGTCGATACCGACGAGCGCGCTTTCCGTCAACTCAAGCGCCATCGACACGTTGTGACCGGTCAAAGCGTCCAGCGCCCGATTGATCAAGCGTCTCCAGATCTGCCTCTCCGCAGAGGGCTCCATGCCAAGTAAATCGGCCACCGCGGCCGCCCGTTCAAGGTAGTGAGCAGCCTCCCCCACAGCGGAATGGCTTTCGCGAAATGCGCGTGCCCCTCGTTCGGCGGCCTCGCGCAGGAGCGGACTGACGATGCCTCCGCCGTCAATGCTCTCGTCGCGAACTTCGGCGACACGCTCGATTCCCAACCGATGTTCGACCGCCGCATAGGGACACTCCGACCACAGGAGAGTGAACGAACCGGCGTCGTTTCCATCGGGATCGTATAGCCGGGCCAGTGCGGAAGAGGGAAGCACCTGCGCCCGGTGCCTGCCATCGATAAAGAGATCGATGGTCTCGGCGTCATCGGTCCAGCATGTGAAAGGCGGGTTTTCGGCACGACGCTTTGCTGTAGATGCGCCAAGCGCACTGCGCCTTCTCCGGTCATCCTGCGGCCGCTTAATCCACGGCTCTTGCTCGTCATCCATCTCGGACATGCCGATCTCCTTACGCCGTCGTCTCCCTACGTCAAATGAAGTCGCGGCCGATGCCGCCCGGAGGGCATCATGGACCGAATGTCGCCGACCTTCCAGTGAAAGGAACCGAGCCGTCGCCTTGCGGCGACCCCTGGAATTGGCGCGATCGCTGCCCGCGCAATCGCCGCGACAGTGACAGAAGCGTCGCGTTCCAAATCCAAACGCCAACTATCTGCGCGGATAGGCCTGCCACCTCGGCACGATTCACCTGATGGCAAAGACCGGGTTGGAACGAACAGCAAACAAGGCGATCCCAATCTCCGCGGGCTTCTCGCCGTCGGGCGGATGCGGTACCTCGCTTCGGCGGCAATGCCAAAGTGGCAACGAGGCGTTGGTCGCCGCACTGGCATGATATTGAAGCCCGTCGGCTTCGGGCCTCAGCAAAAAGCGAGCGTACGAAGGCGCCGGCAGCAGGCAATGCCATCTACGCCCTTCGGCGTCCGCGTAGGCCTAGGTCGGGAGGAGGGCCGTCTTCATCGCGCGGACGATGCCCGGTTCGGTGCGCTTCAGCCGTGGTGAAACGAACCCGAGTTGCAACGCCTTGCCCCCGGCCACGGCAGAAGCGACCGAGCAGGACGAGTGGATTTCGCTAAGGGGCAGCCCCGCACGGATGGCGCCAACCGTTTCGAGATTGACCCCGGATCCCGGCATGATCGTGATCCTATCACCGGCATGTGCGAAGTAGGCTGCCAAGGTATCGATCCCCGTGAGCGCGGTCGTCTCTCCGCCAGAGCTCAAGATACGTTCGAAGCCGAGTTCGACGGCAAGTTCGATGGCCGCGGCGAAGTCTGCCCCGGCAAGATCGAAGGCACGATGCAATGTCATCCCCAAGCCTTGCGCGTGATCGGCAAGGCGCGTGAGTACATCACGGTCGAGCGCACCATCGATATAGTTGGCGCCAAGCACGACGCCCTGGAGCCCGGCAGCGCGCACCGCATCGATATCGCCGAGAAGCGCAGCCATGTCGCGGTCGCCATAGACGAAATCGCCAGGTCGCGGCCGGATCATGGCATAGACCGGTATTGGCGCACTGGCCGCGAGAGCCATCAGGCCCGGCGAAGGGGTCAATCCGCCGATCTCCAATGCCGAGCACAATTCAATGCGGTCGGCGCCCCCCAAAATTGCTGCGGCGAGGCCTTCCGGGCTATCGACGCAGACTTCAAGCAGAATATTTTCAGACATTGGCGATCTCCTTGAGGCCAAGAGCGGCGGCGCCGAGAAGGCCAGGCTCGGTGGTCAGTGCCGCGCGTACCAGCAGCGGGTCGGCGGCACGGTGCAGGGTGCGCCCACGGACTTCGCGATCGAGCGCCTCGATGAGTTCCGGCACGTTCGCTAGTCCGCCGCCAACGGGCACGATGGAGGCACCGATGATGTTTAGGGTCAGCGCCAACGGCACGCTGACCAATTCGATGTAGACGTCGATGGTGCGGCTCGCCTTCGCCTCGCCGTCGCGCCAGCGGTCGATGATGTCGGTGCTCGCAAGCGCCTCCTCGCAGAGAAAGTCATGCAGCCGTTCCATGCCGCGCGCGCCGCCGACTGTGTCAAGGCAGCCCCAATGCCCACAACCGCAGGCAAAGTGTGGCACCTCGACCGGTGGTCGACCGACCCGCGTCTGCAGCGCCGTGCCATGGCCCCATTCGCCGGCATAGCCACCAGCGCCCGCAACGATGCGCCCGTCGATGACGAGCCCGCCGCCAACGCCGGTCCCGAGGATAACGCCGAAGACGTTGCGGTGACCTTTGCCGGCGCCGCCGGTTGCCTCTGCGAGCGCAAAGCAGTCCGCGTCATTGGCGATCCGTACCGGCACGCCGATGACGCGCTCGAGATCGAGGGCAATCGGCCGCCCGTCGATACAAGGAATGTTGGCGCATTTCAGGCGTCCGGAAGCCGGGTCGACGACGCCGGCGATCGATATTGAGGCCCCCAATGCGCCCTGCCCCCTCGATGTCACACGTTCGGCGATGACGGAGGCAAAGGCGTCGAAATCATCGAGGGGCGTTGGCACGCGGTCGATGATTTCAATTTCGTCACTTGAAAGGGCGTAGGCGCTTTTTATCGTTGAACCGCCAATGTCGAAGCAGGTAATCATCAAATCAGTTCCCGATGGAAATTCCGCTGCGGGGCATCCGACTGGGCACGCCGCAGACCGAGACTTGGGAAAGGTTACAATGGAGAGTTCGCGCAAGGGACGCACGTCGCCCACCATCACCGATGTGGCCGAGCTCGCCGGCGTGTCGCGCGCCATCGCCTCGCGCGCGCTGTCGCACGAAAGCCGTCCGGTTTCCGCCGATAAACGGGCGCGGGTGCTCGAGGCGGCCGAAAAGCTGGGTTTCAAGCCCAATCTTCTGGCGCGCAGCCTCACCACGAAGACGGTCAATCTCATCGCCGTCATCGTCAATCACATTCACGACTTCTCTGACCTCGACCTGTTCGACTTCCTGATCGGTGAGATTCAGTCGATCGGCAAGCAGGTCATCTTCGTGCGCGTCGGCTCGGTCCAACGTGCCGAGGAATTTCTGCGCAATGGCGTGGCCTATCACGTCGATGCCGCACTCGTGTTCTCTGACTTCGCGGCGGCGGCTGACGTGCGCAAGATGTTTCGCAACGCTGCAGTCCTGATGTTGAATGGCATGCATGACGGCACCTCTCCCTCTGTCGTGCCCAATGAAGTCATTGGCATCACCGAGGCGGTAGCGGATGCCGCTGGCAAAGGCGTTGCCACTGCCGCCATGGTGACCGGTCGCATCTCCTCGCCTGTCGAGCAAAGCCGTATCGCCACTTACAAGTCCGAGATGAAGCGCCACGGTATCCGATTGGTTGCCGAACTGCGCGGCGACTACTCCTATGCGAGCGGTCGTCAGATGGCGCAGTCGAGCGGCTGGACTGATGTCGATGCTGTGTTCTGCACTTCGGATGCCATGGCGATGGGCGTTATGGACGTCCATCGTGAAGCGTTCCCGCATAACAAGCCTGCGCGCTTCCGGCTTTACGGCTTCGACAATCTATCGCTGACCGATTTCGAGGCGTATCCGATCTCGTCCATCGGCTACGACAAGAAGGCTTATGTCGGAGAGATCCTGCGATTTCTCACGCGCACCGGCGAGGTGGCCGGTGACAGGGTCGACGTAACGGTGCCGACCTTCTTCGTGTCGCGGGCAACGTCGTAAGAAGCGGCAGCCACGTTTCCCTGCCTGCCGCTTCCATGTCAGTCGCTTACCAGAGCGGGGTCAGCGCCGGCGGGTTAGCCTTCTCGCCCCACCACTTCTTATAGTTTGCCTCGTAGGCGCCGCTCTGGATGTATTCCGACACGAACATGTCGATCCAGCGGGCGAAGCCGTCGTCACCCTTTGCGACAGCGATACCGATCGGGTCGTTGGAGTACAGCCCGGGAAGCGTCACGAGGTTGTCGTTCTTGGTGGCGAGATAGTCCAGCAGCGAGGAATCTTCGATCGCCGCGTCAACACGCTTCTGCTGAAGCAGCAGCACGCCCTCGGGCGAGAAGTTGTCGGTGTAGACGAGTTCGGCTCCCGGAACCGCCTTCTGCATGAAAGTCTCGCCGGTTGATCCGCGGCCGACCACGATCTTCTTGCCTGCGAGATCCTCGATCTTCGAGATGCCGGCATCCTTCTGCACTATGATGCGCAGGCCAGCACGGTTGTAGGGGATCGAGAAATCCACTGACTTGGCGCGCTCGAGCGTCGCCGAGGTGTTGGCGACGGCGATGTCGATCTGACCAGACATCAGCATCGAGATGCGGGCGTCACCTGACACGTCAACAAACTCTACCGGAACGCCAAGCTTCTCGGCGAGCAGCGTCGCAACGTCAACATCGTAGCCGACCGGGTTGTTCTGCGCGTCGCGGAACCCGATGGGTTCGCCGCCGAGCGACACGCCGATGCGGACGGTGCCGCGGTCGCGGATTTCGTCTATTTTGCCCGCCTGCGCCTCGCCCGCAGCCGTCAGACCGATGGCAACCGCCACGCCTGCCAGTTTCGCAATAAACCTTTTCATGCTCCCTCTCCTTGAAAGTTAGGATTTTACCGATTCGGCGAAGCGACGTTCCGGTTCTGGCAGGCTCTCATCCCAATACCAATAACGGATCTGTTCTTCGCAATTCAGGCTGACAACCCTGTGGTTGCCGTTCGCGTCGAGCGCGTGGATGACGACGCCGGCAAGAAAACCCTGCTTGAGCTCAGTCAATTCCGTCACCGCCAGAGCGATGGCATCATCCAGCGAATGGCCGAGGCGCAGTGCCAGGACGATGGTACGCGCGGTGCCGCAGCGCATCGTCATCTCGCCCGTGTGGGTGCAGGCGGCTGCACCGAAGCGGCTGTCGGCATAGAAGCCGGCGCCGGGAATGGGAGAATCGCCCAACCGTCCCGGATACTTCCAGGCCCACCCAGACGTCGAGGTGACGACGTTGAGGCCGGCGGCGCTATCCTTGGAAAGAAACACGGTGGTGTCGCGCACGCGCTCCGGGTCGGTGATCGTGCGGCTGAGCGGCGCCAGGGGAATGTCGGGGAAGCTGGCGAGTTCTTCCGGCGAAAGCTCCTTTTCCAGTCGCTCCCACCACACGCGCCTGCTGTCCTCGTATAACGTCTCATCCACGGTAAAACCGATCTCGGTGGCAAAGCGGCGGGCACCGTCACCGGTCAACATGACGTGGGGCAGACGCTTCATGACCTCATGGGCAAGAGCCGAGACCGGAAGCGTATCGGGCACGGCGCCGACTGCGCCCACCTCGCGGGTGGTGCCATCCATTACGCCGGCGTCGAATTCCATACGACCGAGCATGTTCGGCCAGCCGCCGTAGCCGACCGACCGTACCTTGACTTCGCGTTCGACCTCCCCGATGCCGGCGACCATGGCGTCGAGGCCATGGCGACCCGCTTTCAACAGATCAATTGACTTGGAGAAACCGGGCCAGGCCTCGGAATTGGCAAGGAGTATCATCTTCAGTCTTTTCGCATCTTTGAGAGGAATTGGGCCACGCGTGGCATTGCCATACCCTTGTCGGAGAAGAAGTCTTCGGTCGGCAGGTCGGCGATCATCTGTCCCTTGTCGAGGAACGCGATGCGTGTGGAAATGGAGCGGGCAAACTCGATCTCGTGGGTGACGAACACCATGGTCGTGCCCTGCTTTGCGATATTGGCGAGGATCGACAACACCTCGGCAGTCATCTCGGGATCGAGTGCGCTTGTGACTTCGTCGAGCAGGAGATAGCTGGGCTTCATGGCCAGTGCCCGGCAGATGCCTACCCGCTGGCGCTGGCCGCCGGAAAGCTGGGCCGGATAAGCGTCGGCGCGTTCGGACAGACCCACCTGCTGAAGCAGCCGGCGCGCTTCTGCTTCGGCATCCTTTCGCGGGACGTTCAGCACCTCGACGGGTGCGAGCGCGATATTCTGCACGGCCGTCATGTGCGGGTAGAGGTTGAACAGCTGGAACACGGTGCCTGACCGCTTGCGCGCGTCAGCTAGCTCGCGGGGCTTCGATACGTCGAACCCGTCGACCGTGACCCTGCCGCCATCGATCTTTTCCAAACCGTTGATGCAGCGGATGAGCGTTGACTTGCCCGATCCAGACGAGCCCAGCACCGAGACGACTTCTCCCTGACTGATCTCGAGATCGATGCCTCGCAGCACGGTTGCCGAACCGAAGGACTTGTGCAGGCCGGTGATGCTGATCATTTACAGACCCTTCCATTTGGTGTGGGCGCGAAGCCGCGTCTCAAGGCGCGCGCCGGCATAGGCCACCAGCTTGGCGGTGAGGTAATAGAGCGCACCAACGATCGTCCAGACGACGAACGGCTTGAGCGTGCGCAGGTTGAGGATGTTGCCGACCTTGGTAAGGTCGATCACGCCGATCACCGAAATCAGCGAGGTGACCTGCAACTGATTGACCAGCAGTCCTGTCAACGGGCCGACGGCAAATGCCGCTGCCTGGGGTGCAATCACCCGGCGCAGGATTTGCCAGCGGTTGAGGCCGAAAACCCTCGCTGCCTCAAGCTGGTCGCGACCGACCGACTCGATCGCCGAGACGGCGATAACGTAGATGAAGGCGGCGCTGTTGCCCGAAAGTGTGATAACGGCGGCCTCGGTCGGCGTAACGTTGATCTTGAGGAAGGCCGGCAGACCGAAGAAGACGAGGAAAAGCTGGACGAGCACAGGCGAGTTTTTGAGCAGCTCTGCTATGAAGGCAACGAGCTGCGCCAAGACCGGCAGGCGATAGAAACGGATCACCGCCCAGAGTGTGCCGACCAAGAGACCGATCAGCGTGGTCGACACGAACAAAGCCAGCGAAACGCTAAGGCCTTGCAACAGAAGCACGAGATCGTACGGCGTGAAATCTCCGTAGCGCATCAGGCCACTCCCTCTGCCTGGTTGCGATTGAGATGACGATGCAGCGCCCCGATCACGATGGAAACAGACCAGGTCAGCGCCGCATAGGCGACGAGCAGGACGAAATAGACTTCGAAGGGCCTGAAGGTCTGGGACGCCACGATCTTGGCCGAGCCGGTCAGTTCGTTGAGCGTGATCGTCGACAGCACCGAAGAGGTCAGGATCAGGTTGATGAACACCGAGCCCAAGGGTCGGACCGAGGTGCGCAAGGCTATCGGAAGGGCGATCCTGCGGAAGATTGTGGCCCTCTTCAGCCCGCTGACCTGTGCAGCCTCGATAACGCCGGGCTCGATCGCCAGAATGCCGGAACGGATGACGTCGGAGGTGAAGGCGCCGCCGGCGATGGACAGGGCGATGATGCCCGTCGACAGCGCATCGATGTAGATGCCGATCTCGGGCAGCCCGAAATAGAAGAAGAACAGCTGCACGATGAAGGGGATGTTGCGGAACATATCGACGTAGACCGCCGACAGCCTGTTGAGAAACGTCGAGGAAGAGGTGCGTGCCGCGGCGACCAGGAGCCCGAGCACCAAACTGCCAATGACGGAAATCAGGCAGACCTTGAAGGTCAGCCAAGTCCCTTCGAGCAGGAAGGGTATGTGTTTGGCGAGGATCGACAGGTCGAACTGCAAGCGGCGTGCCTCAATAGTGAAACCGGTTTCACTTAGCAATATGAGCAAGTCCGTGTCAACGGCAGCGGCGTTTTTCAGGGGGGTTGTTCCCCAACCGCCGCCACTCCTTTTGACGTTCAACCAGGATAAAATGGTTGGCATCGAGATCGTCCGGCGCGCCGTCGGGGCACCGGTTCTTCAGATCATTGCGATCGCTGGCGCCTGAGGCTGCATTGCGACCGATCGTCCCCGGGGTGGAAAGCTCGAAAAGCACTTGACCTTCGCGCGCCGATTAGAGACGCGCCGCCTGGAGGGCGGGAACAGGAACCGACCACCCCCGGCAAGCCCCTCCGCTCGGTCAAGGGAGCCATCGATCGCAATCAAACGCCCTCTCCCCTCACCGACCCGGTCGCGCCAGCGGCCGGGGCACTGGCGTTGATGTCGATGATGTCATTGATCGACTTGCCTTTCGCCTGACAGGCAAGCCGGACGAGAGAGCTTCAGCGTTCTATGGCTTGACGCGTTGCGACAGAAGCTTGCCGGAGAAGGCCCAATTGTCGTCGCTGACGTCATTGAAGACGATGCTGACCGACTCGCGCGTACACCCACAGTGTTCGACCAGTGCCTGTGTGACGGCCTCGGCCGTTTTCTGCTTTTGCTCGACGGTACGACCTTCGGACAGGTCAATTCTTATCCACGGCATGACGGATTCCTCCCAGAAACGGTTCAGTGACAAAGGACGCTTTCGGGCCAGGCGGAAGCAGCGTCAAGCATTGCGACGTCGCTAGCTTTGCTCCGTTGCCAATTCCTTCGCGCGCGCCGCGGCTGCCGCGACGGTCTGTCGTATCACTCGTGGCATAGCCTGCTCCTGCTCGAACTCGGCCAGCCCCGCTGCAGTTGTCCCATGAGGGCTGGTGACCGCGTGTTTGAGTTGAAGCGGCGAGCGAAGATCCTCCTCAAGGAGGCCGGCCGCACCGATGATGATCTGGCGCGCGAAAAAATCGGCGGTTTCCTTTGAGAACCCAATCTGTTCGGCTGCGTGCTGCAGATGTTGTACGAAGGAAAAGACGTATCCTGGACCGCTGCCTGTGACTGCCGTGGCAAGGTCGATTTCGTTCTCCGATTTCAGCCATTGGAAACGCCCTATGGCCCCGAAGACGAACTCGGCAAGCTCTCGATCTTCTGTTGATATCGCCCCATCGGCATAGCCGACGCTGATCGCCTTGCGAACGATCGCGGCAAGATTTGGCATGACCCGCACGACCCGCGCTCTGTTGGTTACACCCTGCTGCAGCTTCGCAAGTGGAACTCCGGCGGCAATGGAGATGACAAGAGAGGCCTGCAGATTCTGTTGCGCATCCACCAGCGTTTCCAATGCACTTGTTGGTTTAACCGCCAGAATGCACACGTCGAACTGCGCCGAACCGAGCCCTGCCCAATCGTTTACGACTTTGATTTTATTTTGACTTCCCAGAACCTGCCTTGTCCTCTCTTCATCCGGATCGATGACCGTCAGATCAAGGTTCGCGGCTTTATCCTGAAGAGCAAGCGCAATTGCAGATCCCATGTTTCCGCAACCGATCAGCAGCACGGAGCGCCGTTTCGAGGCAGGCGACATCATCTTTTGACTCCATTCAGCGCGGATGATTGGCGACGCTTCGCGTTTTGCGCGAAGCGCCGCATGAGATAATTGCTATCCCGATTGTTACCTTTCGCCCCAATGGCCGATCAGCTGGTATTCGGCAGGGCGATGACGGCGCATCCAGAGGGCGCGACTGATGCCGAGCGCCAAGGCGACGAGATTGATGCTCGGAAGAATCCAGTTTATCGCTCCCTCCCGACCGGTAAACATCGGCAAGTTGCTGAGGACGAAGTAGACGAAGACCGCAAGCGCCACCGCGGAAATCGCAGGCGCAACCTTCCCTTCCCACCACGAGACGCCTCGGCTGTCACGCCAGAAGAAGGCGATGATCGAGATTGCCGTGAGCAATTCCATTGCTGGTATGCTGACCGCAACCGGCACGCTTCCGACGATAAACAGGTCCAGATAGGGATCGAGGCCCTGCCACACGCAGAACAACAGAACGATGGCGCTGAAGAGGGTGTGGGCAAGGCTCGCCACCCAGACCGACCCGCTCCTCTTCGACTTTTTCGCAAAAACAGGATTGATGGCGCGATCGCGGCCGAGCGCATAGAGGTAGCGGGCAGTGGCATTGTGGAAGGCTAGAATGGACGCAAACCAGCTGCCGACGACAAGAAGCGTGATGACGTCGGCAAAGCCTGTCCCGACATATTGGCTTGCGGCCATGGTGAACATTTCCGTCGGCTTCTCGTTGGCAACGGCCACAGCCGAGCTGCCGAAACCCTGCACAATGGCCCAGGTGACAAGTGCCTGAAACACCGCGATCAGGCCAATTGACGCAAAGGTCGCCTTGCGGACGGTTGCAACGGGATTGCGCACCTCTTCGCGAAACAGCGCCGTGGCCTCAAAGCCTGCAAAGGCGGCGAAGACGAACAGCAACACAACGCCAATTTCGCCACCGACGACGGTGTCCGGACGAAACGGCTGGAGCGATAGCCCTTCCGCGCCCCCCGCAAAGACGATAGCGACAGAAAGGACGATCAAGACCACGACCTCAACGACCATGATGACGCCGAGAACACGGATGTTCAGCTCGACATTCAAGACGCCGAGAACCCCCATCGCCGCCAATGCCCCGAACGCCCATGGCACCCAAGAGGTTTGCACGCCCGTCATCGATGCGAGCGCCTGGCTTGCAAAGACAGCGAAGGGACCGATGGCTCCCGTTGCCGCGATCGCATAGGCAAGTACCGCGACGAAGGCCGTACCAAGACCGAGTGGACGCCCCAGGCCAGCGGCGATGTAGGAGAAGAGCGCACCAGCGTTGGGCACAAAACGCGTCATCGCGGTGTAGCCGACCGCAAAGATCGCGAGCAACACGCCGACCACCAGAAACATGCCGGCCGTTCCGATACCGCCGCGCCCGATTGCAAGCGGCGTCGAGCCCACGGCAAAGCCGAGAGGTGCTGCGGCCGCGATGACAAAGAACACCACGTCTTTGGCCCCGAGCCGGCCTGCCCGGGCGCCCGCCGGCGCATCGGTCAAGCCCTGCGTCCCCGCGCCGGATTCGCCCGACGAGTACATGTTGGTCATCACATTCCCCTTTTTGTTGCTGTTTGGAGCTGGTCTTGTGCGTCTTCGTCAGGCTGCCTTGCCGAAGCCGCCGCCGCCGCCGGTCATGATCGACAGCCGATCACCCGCCGCGAGCAAAATTCCATTGGCTTTCAGAAGGTCGTCCCTGTTGACGCTGCCGTCTATTTCGACGCGTGGCGGAAGACCGGGCTCGCCCCCCATCAATCCCCAGGCAGGCGTTATCGACCGGTCCAGCCAAAGATAGAGCTGGGTCGGCGCGTCGAAACGATACCGACGCACGATACCGCAGCCACCGCGATTCTGGCCGGCCCCACCTGAACCCTCGCGAATGGCGTATTCGGTGACGGTCACCGGATAGCGCTCTTCCAGCGCCTCGACGGGCGTGTTCCGGAAACTGCCATTGAGCACGTTGATCACGCCATCGGCGCCGTCGGCGTTGGCCGACGCCCCCCAGCCACCGGCATGAGCCTCCACGCACATGTAGGATTGGCTGGGATCGTGCGGGTCCTGACCTGCGAAGTAGGTGATCATCGAGTCCCCGAACTGCGCAGCGGTAACGCGATCGGGCAGCACGGAGGAAAACGCGCTGATGAAGAGGTCGATCAAAAGACCAAACGACGAGTAGTACCAGGCACAGGCCGCCGGCTCGAGAGCGTCATGCAGCGAACCGGGTCGAGTAATGATCTCGATATTGCGGAAACATCCACCGTCAAACGAACGTTCTGGGGCCAAGAGCATCTTGTAGGCGACCCGCAGTGCGGCGACGGTCTGGGCGCGACCGCAGTTGATCGGTCCTTTCGTGGCGTCGGGGCTTTCGCTGAGGTCGACGACAAGCCGCTCGCCCTCGACATGGACCTTGATCGCGATTGGAACCGGCTGGCCGAGCACGACGCCGTCATTGTCCAAATACCCCCTACCCTCATAGAGGCCATCAGGAATGGCCGAGACCGATTGGCGATCTGCAATTTCGCTTTGACGGAAGATTTCATCGCGGCAAGCCTCGACGGTGGCGAGGCCGAAACGATTGATAATCTCCAGCATACGCCGTTGACCCGTCCGGCAAGAAGCGATCATAGCGTTGATGTCGCCAACGATCAGGTCCTTGCTACGGCTGTTCCTGCGAATGATGTCGATGATGTCCTCGACTGGGCCGTGTTTGTTCCCGATCTTGACCGGCCCGAAGCGTATCCCTTCCTGATAGACCTCAGTCGTCTCGGTTCCGCCGCCAGGATCGCGCCCGCCGACATCTGTGACGTCGGCGCGTGCAGCAACATAGCCAACCAACTCCCCTTCCAGAAAAAGCGGCGCAAACATCGTCACGTCAGTGAGATGCGTCCCCTGAATATAGGGGTCGTTGAAGAAGACGATATCGCCCTCCTGAAGCCAATCTTTCCCGCCGCGCAACCGCACTGCTTCCTTGACTGCCTGATCGAGACTGCCGAGGAAGAGCGGCAGGCCGCTCGACTGACCAAGAACGTCCGCATTGCGGTCGAGCAGCGCGACGGCTGCGTCGCCATTTTCATAGATCAGCGGCTGAAAGGCTGATCGCACCAAAGTCGCCAACATATCGTCGGCAGCGGACAGTAACAGGTTTCGAACGATCTCGGTGGTAACGACGTCGACGGTCATGGGTTGATTTTCCTGAGAATTAGAGTTCCGAACTGTTGTTGGCGCGCAGCCCATCCAGGCGGCACCAGCGTGGTCGAACCATCTTCCAGAATGATCGCTGGGCCGGTGACAACGTCCTGACGATCGAGGCTTTCACGGTGGACAATACGTGCCTCGTGGCGCTTGCCATCGATGGTCACTGTCCGCTTCGTTTCGCCCCGTTCTTCAGCCGACGTGTGCCGGTCGAGAAAATCGGCACCGATCTTTCCGGTTGCCGCAAGCCGCATCTGGACGAGTTCGACCGGCGCGCCTGGCATCGAGTGCCCAAAGCGCTGACGGTAGGTATCGTGAAACGCCTGCAACAGGCTTTCGGGATCAACCATCTGGACGGAAACGGGATGGGCCTGGCCGGCGTAGCGCATCTCAACTGTTGCGGAGTAGCAGGAGGCAACGTCCTCTACCCCTTCCTCCTGTAGAAGCCTGGCGCCCTGCTCACGAAGCAGGGCGTGTGTCTGCTCAAGGAGTGACCGAGCATCCGGGTTGTGGGCGAGACCACTCAGCGGGGCAGAAACGTCATGGCGGATGTCGGCATGCAACATGCCCCAGGCCGACAGCACGCCAGTGCCGAAGGGAACAATGACCTCCGAAATGCCGAGTTCGTCAGCCAGAGCGGCGCCGTGCAGCGGACCTGCCCCACCAAAGGCGAGGAGCGAAAAATCGCGAGGATCGATACCGCGACGCATGGTCAACGTCCGGATGGCATTGGCCATCATCGCGTTCGCCACAGCGAGCACGCCCGCGGCGGCGGCGTCAACGTCGATGTTCAATTCACGGGCCAGCGACCCCATCGCCTCCTCGGCTGCGCCAACATCCAGGTTCATCCGACCGCCAAGGAACCAGGCTGGATCGATCCGCCCCAAGAGAAGCTGCGCGTCCGTAACGGTCGGTTGCGTTCCACCGAGCCCGTAACAGGCTGGACCGGGATTGGCGCCGGCGCTCAATGGTCCGACGCGCAATCCGCCAGCTTCCGCACGCGCGATCGATCCACCTCCCGCACCGATCGTATGCAATTCCACCACCGGCATCTTCATCACGTTGTCGGCGATGTCGCCTTCCGCGGACAAGGTCATGCGTCCGTCGATGACCAAGCTCACGTCCGAAGACGTGCCGCCCATGTCGATGGCGATGATGTTCAGCCGGTTCAACGTTTGCGATATGGTCTCGGCAGCGACCACGCCCCCAGCGGGGCCTGACAGAATGGTTTGAATGGGCTGGCGCGCGACAAGTTCGGCCGAACAAATACCGCCGCTCGAACGCATCACGTGCAAGGGTGCTGTGCATTCCCGTGCACCAAGTTCCCGCACGAGTTCAGCCAGATAGGTTTCGACCGTGCGGGCGACATAACCTGTTGCGACCGTCGTCGATGTCCGCTCGAATTCTCCTTGTTCCGGCGCAATCTCGTGGGAGAGCACCACGGAGATCTGCGGAAGACGCTTGTGGAGCAGCGCCTTGAACTCGAGCTCATGAACAGGGTTCTTGTGGGCGTGCAGGAAACACACGGCAACGCTGCGCACGCCCTCGGCGGCCAGCCAGTTTGCGAGCCTATCGACGTCCGCCACCTCGAGCCGTGTCTCAACCGAGCCATCATGACGGATACGTTCACGAACCGTGTGGACGTCTTTTGGGTGAACCAGCGGATCCGGCTTCTTGGGCTTCAGACTCCAGATATCCTTGTTGCCTGCCCGTCCGAGCGACAACACATCGTGGAAGCCTTCGGTTGTCACCAGCGCAATGCGCTCACCGGTGCGCGACAGAATGGCATTCAATCCCGCCGTCGTACCGTGAACGAGAAAATCGATCTCCCTTGCTATGCCAAGTTCATCCAGTCCCTGCAGCATCCCCTTTGCAGGCTCACGGGGTGTGCTGAGCACCTTGTATGTTCGAGTGCTTTTGGCGTGGGTATCGATCACGACGATATCGGTGAATGTTCCTCCGATATCGACCCCGACACGCAAATGGGGCGAACTCATTTCTTCCTCCAGGTAAGACATTTCATATTGTCGCGCCCTCCTTCGGCCTTAGCCGACGGGCAAGATATTTTCAGGCACCGTGCCGGGCGCACGGACCGACCTCGTAGAGTTTGGCTGCACCCACAGCGTCAGCAGCACTGGAAAGCAAAGGCTGCATCTGCACGCCGTCCTCGTGGCGCCCGGCGGACTGCAGCCAGGTCTGGTAGCTTCCGACTGAGGCCCAGAGAGCTGTAACGAGCACCTCGTCGCCGTCAGGAAAAAGGGCTTGGACTTCGACCCCAAGGCATCCGGGCGACGCAAGGGCGCGTTCCGGAATGCGCCGATCCCGAAAGAATCGCAGTAGATCCTGGCTCCCGCCGGCTTTGGGCCTCAAGCTCAGCACACTTCTGATCATGAACATCTCGCTATCAATTTCGGTTTTCTTTTGCGGAGCCGGTTCACCCTGCCCGTCGTTCTCTGCAGCCAACAGAAATCCCTCTCCCGCCGGCGTCAGCCAACGGGCAGTGCAACTGCGTTCAAATCGGGATCTTCTAACTGCCTGCGTTCATTGGCAGTCGAGCGGCAACTAGGTCTCGGTCTCGATGTGAGGCGCGTCTTCCGGATCGTCTCCGAAATACTCCATCGTACAGGTATGGAGCATAACCGCGATGCGGTCCGTGTGGTTCCAGGTCGTATGGGTTCGTGTTGAGGCGTAATGCAGCGAGTCGCCCTGTTCCAACACGTAGACATTCCCCTCGATTTCGACGGTCAGCGCCCCCTCGACCATGAAGATGAATTCCTCACCTTCGTGCGACATCGGCTCGGTTCGGCGGCCGGGCGGCTCAGTGATGAGCGCGCTGCTCAGGACGCTTCCGGGGAACTTCGTGGAGAGACGCTCGTAGGTGGCCGAGTTCGGACCAATTGCATACGGGACCCGCTTGTTGTGGCGGGTGTCGGCCGCGCCTCCGACCGGCTGCTCCAGGAACTGGTTGATGGAGCTATCAAGCGCCCGCGACAACGCCAGCAGCGACGTCAGCGAAGGCATCGTCAGCCCGCGCTCGATCTGCGAAATAAAGCTGAAGGACAGCCCGGATTTCTCCGCCACATCCTTCAGGGTAAGCTTCAATTCCTTGCGTCGACGCCGCAGCCGCTCCGTCAGCCCGACGGAGCCATTAATCTGGTCCACAGACATCCCTCCCAGAATTGTTCTGTGACTACAATTTCGCCCAAGCCGGCGTCGCCGTCAAGAGAAATTGTAATGCCACTGCAATTTTGTATCTGTTAGCGGATCTGTGCTGACGGTATGAACCGTAAGAGGTCAATGGGTAAAAGCACTTCGGTCGGCAATGCCGATCCGACCAGCAGAATCTCAGTTCCCCGACGGACCCCGGTGAATGCGGGCAGGTTATTGTTGAGGAGTGCAGTTCGTCACGCCCATTGTAAGCGTTAGCGTTAGTCTCAGCGGCAAACCGCCAGCGAACCGACCTTGTCGGGTATGATAGCGCATATGGGCAAGATGGAGAGGGCAATGACGATGGAGAATCGGGATCTTCGTGAGCTTGTGCCCTGGCATCCACCGCTCGTCACGTCGTTTGCGGGCGGTCCATCTCCGCGTGAACTGGCCGCGCAAGCTCCGCGCATCGGCGTGCAGTGAGCGCGTGGAAGCGATAATTCCTCCTTGGGACGGCCGGCCAGACATGGCCGATCGCCCCATGGAGCTCCTATCTTCCTCTCATGGGCACATCAGGTGCAAGAGCCGAGACGGTATTGCCGAACATTGCGGTGATGCCGCCAACGAGAGGCGAAGGCTCTTTCGAGCTCGCATCGTAGATGCATGGCGTCGAGACGACGGCCGAGCAAAGCGCAAGGATGATAGCGAGTTTCATCACATGCTCCTTTGACTTGAGTGGGAGCTTGCGCCGCCTGCCTAGGCGACAGTGAACTCGACATTGATGTTGCCGTGTGTCGCCTTCGAATAGGGGCACGTCTGATGGGCTTCATCGACGAGCGCCCGCGCGACGTCTGGATCGATGCCGGGGATGCTGATCCTCATCCGGGCCTGCAGGAGATAGCCGCCCTCGGCCGCGGCAAGATCGACTTCGGTGTCGACAGAAAGGTCGTCCGGGAGCTTGATCTTCCGGGCTGCAGCGGCAAAGCCCATTGCCCCGATGAAGCAAGCCGACCAACCGGCCGCAAAGAGCTGCTCCGGATTAGTGCCGGGCCGAGCGCTACCCGGAGGCGACAGCTTGATATCGAGCTCGCCATCGCTGCTCCTGGCGACGCCATCGCGCCCGCCGGTGGTGCGGGTCTTGCCTGTATAGATAACCTTGTCGATCTTGGTCACGGGATCACTCCATCGCTTGTGTCGCATACCGTGCGACTGTGTTGACGGGGTGTGTTCTGACAGGCCAGCGTATCCGGCATGTTTTCAGAAGCGCCGGAAATGTATCAATGTGTAGCTATGCTCGCACCGGATACAGTCTCGGACACATGGCTGCCTAACCTTGTCGGGTCCAACGTCACGAGATCACCAGCTCGGCAGCCAGCCCGCCGCCATCACGATTGTAAAGCCGAACAGAGCCGCCGATAGCCGAGGCCAATTGTTGGGCGATGGCCAAGCCCAGACCAGTTCCGCCGGTTTCCCGATTGCGCGACTGTTCGAGCCGATAGAAGGGCTGCATGGCGGCCTCCAGGAGGTCATCCGGTATGCCCGGACCACGGTCCATCACCGTGATGGCGATCTCGCCCTGTTGCCTGCGGTCGACGCGGATTTCCGCCGCACCGGCGAACTTCAGGGCATTGTCGATGAAGTTCGATAGGATCCGGCGCAGTGCATGCGGCTTGGTCTCGATCCTGGCTTCGACGGCGCCGGTAACCGACACAGCCTTGCCCGTATCCTGATAGTCGTAGCAAATGCTCTCGACGAACGAGGCGATCTCGATGCGCGACGGCTTCTCGACGTTGCCATGCGCGCTGCGCGCATAGGCGATGCCGTCCTGCACCAGCCGCTCGATTTCGCCGAGGTCATTCAACAGCTTTTCCTTTTCCGGTGTATCGTCGGCGAGATCCGCCCGTAATCGCATGCGGGTGATCGGCGTCTGCAGGTCATGTGAGATCGCCGCAAGGATCTGCACGCGCTCGTCGAGGTAATGCGCGATCCGTTCGCGCATCGCGTTGAAGGCGCGGACGGCATGTGCGACTTCGCTTGGCCCCTCTTCACTCATCAACGGGGTCCTCCTGTTCGGATCCAGTGCATCGGCAGCCGAGGCAAGATCCGCAAGCGGTCGGATTGCCTGCCTGACGGCAAACCAGGCGCAGAACACGAGAAGTGCCATCTGCATCGCAAGGACATAGGGAAGCCATTGCGCCATCGGCATTACGCCTGTGGGCATGACGTCGATGGTCAGCGGGCTGCCGTCGCTGAGTGCAAGGTGGGCCTGCAGGCGTCTGTCGTCACCCGGAATGGACTCCACGCGCAGAGGAAAGCGGCCCCCCACTGCCTCCTCGATCCGACCGGCGATCTCCCGGCCTCTTGTCGACATATCAGGCGCGCCGGGAAGGCCGGCGCCGAGCACCAGCCGATAATTGCCGCGGCTGAGCCGCTGGAGCCAAGGTTCCCTTTCATCGGCTGGCAATCGGTCAAGAACAGCGATCGACGTCGCGATATCGGTCTCGAACGTACCCAGCATCACGGCCTTCGCAGACATGTAGCGCTCGGCGAAAAGCACGCTGAACGCCAGTCCATAGGCGATCACAAGGCCGACAAAGAAGATGAGGAAAAGCCGCGCCCTGAGGGTGCGGGGCCACAGCCCGCCGGATCGAAGCGCAACGCCTGCGGTCATCGGCGAGGCTCCGAAATCTCGACAGGCATGGAGAAGACATAGCCTTCGCTGCGCACGGTCTTGATATAGGTCGGCTCGCGCGCCTCATCCCCGAGCCTCTGTCGAAGGCGGCTCACCAACAGATCGATCGAGCGGTCGAAAAGCTCCGTTTCGCGCCCCTGGGTCAGGTTGAGCAGCTGGTCGCGGTTGAGCACCCGCTGCGGGTGATCGATGAAGACGCGGAGCAGCCGATACTCGGCGCCGCTGAGCGCAATCTCCGTACCTTCCTTGTCGAGCAGGTGACGGCCAACTGTGTCGAGCTGCCAGTCGCCGAAGGCAAGCAACTGACCGGCCTCTGATATCTGCAGATTGGGTGGCAGCATGCGGGTACGGCGAAGCACGGCCTTGATGCGCGCGAGCAGCTCGCGCGCGGCAAAAGGCTTGGGCAGATAATCGTCAGCGCCCATTTCCAGGCCGACGATCCGGTCGGTTTCATCGGAGCGAGCCGTCAGCATCAGGATAGGCGTTGCCTTGTGCTTTCCGGCCCGCAGTTCACGGCAGAGCACAAGCCCGTCGTCGCCCGGCATCATCAGGTCGAGTACGATCAGATCGGCCGTGTCGGCTTCGAGGAATTTCCGCATCTGGCGACCGTCCGCGGCGACGGTCGTTCTGAGGCCGTTCCTCGTGAGATAGCTGGAAACGAGTTCACGGATTTCGCGATCGTCATCAACAATCAGGATATGATCGACATGCTCCATCTCAAGGCTTCTTCCTTTGTCGGTGGACGTCCCCGGAGCGGCTCCGCGCCCCGGTTCCGTAGACTTTAAGCTGGTCGTCGCGAAGAGCAATTCCCAATGCGGCGACCGCCTGCGTTAGAGCCGGGCGACATCGAGCACCGCCTGAGCGAAGGCCTCCGGCGCCTCCTGTGGCAGGTTGTGGCCGATGCCGCCGGTGATCGTGCGATGTTCGTATCGTCCCGAAAACTTGGCGGCGTACACTGACGGTTCAGGATGTGGCGCGCCATTCGCATCGCCTTCCAGCGTGATCGTCGGCACAGAAATCTTCGGGCCGGTGGCAAGCTTTTCCTCAAGAGCATCAAAGCGGGCTTCGCCTTCTGCAAGGCCAAGACGCCAACGATAGTTATGGATCGTGATCGCAACGTGATCTGGGTTGTCTAGCGCCCGGGCTGACCGCTCGAAGGTCGCATCGTCAAACTGCCAGGCAGGCGATGCGGTGCGCCAGATCAACCCAGCGAACTGACGAGTGTTCTGCCGGTAACCCAACTGCCCGCGTTCGGTGGCGAAATAGAACTGATACCACCAGGCAAGCTCCGCCTCAGGCGGCAGCGGTTTCGCGTTTGCCATCCGGCTGCCGATCAAATAGCCGCTGACGGACACCATGGCTTGGCAACGTTCCGGCCAGAGCGCCGCCATGATGTTGACCGTTCGCGCGCCCCAATCACAGCCGGCAATGATCGCAGTTTCGATGCCCAGAGCATCCATCAATGCGATCATGTCTGCCGCGAGCGCGGCCTGCTGGCCGTTGCGCGGCGTCTCAGACGAAAGGAACCGGGTTGTGCCGTAACCGCGGAGATAGGGGACGATCACCCGATAGCCTTGGGCAGCGAGCAAAGGCGCGACATCGACGTAGGTATGGATATCATAGGGCCAGCCATGCAGTAGCAGGACGACGGGATCGTGCTCGCCCCCCGCCTCGGCATAGCCGATTTCGAGTTCGCCTGCCCTGATGCTGTTCAGGGATCCGAAAGAATTGTTGGCATCTGGCCTGACTGTCGGTCGCTGCATGGTCAATGCATCGGCTAACTGCGCCCGAGCAGCACCAGGCAGACCAAATTCAACAGCAGCGACAGCCGATGCCGCCATGCCGAACAGGCGGCGGCGGTTGAGATTGATTTCACCTGACATGGGGCTCTCCGTTCGTTCGATGACGATCGGGAGAAAGCCGTGCTCATGTATCCCGCTGATTTCCGCAGCGGCCTTTATTGTATCGCTGTGTAGCGCCATCAGCCTGTTCGTACAATTCGGTACGTTTTCCCCTCGCGCCGGACACATCCCGGATACGTCGCTCCAACTCCATGACAAGCGTTGCTGGAGCGGGTCGCCCCTCCGGAGACGCAGCAATCGATTTCAAGGGAAACGACGATGACGCTCGCTATCATTGCCTATCTCGGAGGTGCGCTGACCATACTCAGCCCCTGCATCCTCCCCATCCTGCCTTTTGTCTTCGCCCGCGCGGGCCAGCCTTTCATGAAGAGCACGCTGCCCATGCTGGCCGGAATGGCCGTCACCTTCGCCTTCGTCGCCACGCTTGCCGCTGTCGGTGGCAGCTGGGCCATCCACGCCAACGAATACGGCCGGCTTGCCGCTTTGACGCTGCTGGCGCTCTTCGGCGCCAGCCTGTTGTCGCCACGGGTCGCAGGCTGGCTGACGCGCCCTGCCGTCGACTTCGGCAACAAGCTCAACCGCGTTGCCGGCCATCAAGGCAGCCCGACTGTGTTGGGCTCGCTCACCCTTGGCATCGCGACCGGCTTGCTCTGGGCTCCGTGCGCCGGACCGATCCTCGGCCTGGTTCTGACCGGCGCCGCGCTCCAGGGAGCAAACGTCGCGACCACGCTGCTGCTTGTTGCCTATGCAGGCGGTGCCGCGACATCGCTCGCGGTGGCCCTGTTTGTCGGCGGCAAGATCTTTGCATCGATGAAGCAATCGCTCCATATCAGCGAACGCATCCGCCAGGGTCTCGGCGTCGCCGTTCTCGTCGGCGTCGCGACCGTCGCATCCGGCCTCGATACCGGGCTTTTGGCCCGATTGTCCTACGCAAGCACCTCGTCCTTCGAGCAGGCTTTACTGGGTCGGGTCGATACCCGAACATCGCCAAAGGTCGTGAGCAATGCAGCCGTCATGACGGCTCGCGATACCAAAGAGCCCTTCCTGAGCGATTTGCCAGTCGAAGGTATCGCCCCTCCGCTTGACGGCGCTGTCCAGTGGCTCAACTCGGCGCCACTCTCCAACCAACAGCTACGCGGAAAGGTCGTTCTGGTCGACTTCTGGACCTATTCCTGCATCAACTGCATTCGCACGATTCCTTATGTCCGCGCCTGGGCCGAGAAGTACAAGGACCAGGGTCTCGTTGTGATCGGTGTCCACGCCCCGGAGTTTGCCTTCGAAAAGAAGATAGACAATGTCCGTGCGGCGGTTGCGGACTTTGGGATCGACTATCCCGTCGCCATCGACAACGATTACCGGATCTGGCGCGCCTTCGAGAACAGCTATTGGCCGGCGCATTACCTGATCGATGCCAAGGGGCAGATCCGCTACCATCATTTCGGCGAAGGCAACTACGCCCAGACCGAACAGGCAATCCAGGATCTGCTGCGCGAAGCCGGAAACAAGATGGCGGCCGACGCGACGGTCGCGCCGGACGCCCAGGGTGCACATGCAGCGCCCGATCTCAGCCATATCGGATCGGGTGAAACCTACCTCGGCTACGAGCGTGCGTCCAACTTTGCCTCTCCCGAGGGTCTGCTCCCGGGCCGGCCGCGCGACTATTCCGTCGCCGAGCCCGGCCTTAACGAATGGGGCCTTTCCGGTCGCTGGGCGGTCGAAGCCGAAAGGGCTGTGCTCGACACCGCCGGCGGGGGCATCACTTATCGGTTCAAGGCCCGCGATCTTCACCTCGTGCTGGGTCCCGGTGAAGGTGGCAAGCCGGTTCGCTTTCGAGTGACGATCGACGGCAAGGCGCCCGGCAAGAACCATGGTGCGGATACCGACCACGATGGCAACGGCACGATCACCGCCACACGCCTCTACCAACTCGTTCGTCAGTCGGACCGGATCGAAGCCCGCAACTTCGAGATCCGATTTCTCGATCCAGGTGCGGAAGCCTACGCTTTCACGTTCGGCTGAGGGATCTAACACCTCCACCAACCACCAAGGAGTGCGGGCGAACGATCGGTTTCATGAAGCGCGGCGATGCGGCAACCCCTTCTACGCCTGCACCGGAACCGAACCTGGCACTGTTAAACCGCGCTACGCCTGCGCACTCGCCGCGCCGAGGGATACACAGCGCCTCTCACCTGCCAGCCCTCACGAGTGACCGAGCAATGTCGATGATGTCGTCGCGGGCTCGAGGTCGCCCGTGGATCGGGCGACCTCGAGCCCGCTGCGAAACGGCCGCTATCCTTTGCGCACGGCATGAGGACATGGCATTCAGTCACTCATCGGGCAAAGTCTTCTGCTGCTGGCGTGCATAGAATGGGCCACGTAAATGCACCCACAAATCGCGGTTTTCAGAAGCAGAGCCAAGCCGGCAGCGTCCCAGGGATTCTGTTCAACGTGATGTGTGCGGTCCGCGATTTTCGCTGGGACCAAGAAACTGGGGAATTCGAATGCAAAGGCAGCCGCCAGGTTAGACCGCCGTCATGCGGCTTCTGCCTCAGGAGTGACTTGATGGACCGTGTAGTCGGTGTAGCCTTGCGCGCCACCGCCGTAATGGGTCTCGCGAATGGACTTTGCCAGGATGTCGCGCCGCAGCCGCTCGACAAGGTCGGGTTTGGCAATGAAGGGCTGGCCGAAGGCATCACGATCAATCAGCCCATCCTGCAGGAACCCTTCGGCACGGCCTTTGCCCAGCGCGCGCCGGGGTGAGCGTGGCGGGATAGATTTCACGGAAGCTGCGAAGAGATCCTCCGAAAGCCCCGGGGAGCTGGCCGGTCCCTGGTCCTTCAGATGCACATAGGCGAACGAGCGGCCAGCGTAGGCGCCAGATGCATTTAGGTCTCCTCGATCTGCGGGTGATATTGAGGAACTGCTGCAACGGGTGGCCATTGGCTCGGTGGATTTCCACGCCGTCGAAGCCGGCGGCAACCTCACTGGTGGCAGAACGCGAATGGTACCAATGAATCAGCCAAAGTGGGCGGCGGGGTGCGACCGGCCTCAGTCCCGAGAGCCATTCCGGACGCCCCATGCCCAGCTTCACGCCGCGACTAATCAGTCGGGTTGGCTCCCCGCGACCGAACAACGCTCAGTTTCGAAAACGCATGGCCTTGAAACCGGCCCTGATCTCTTCCGCAAAGATTTCGGGTTCCTCCCACGCGGCAAAGTGCCCGCCTTTCGCGGCACGATTATAGTAGACGAGCTTTGGATAGGCGTTTGACAGCCATTTTCTTGGCGGCCGATAGACCTCCCCAGGAAACACGGTTACGGCAACCGGAACCTTGACAGCGGAGAGCTTAGCCCCCGCCTTGAGGTTCTCCCAATAGATGCGTCCGCTCGAGGGGCCGGTGTTGGTCAACCAGTACAAGGTGATGTTGTCGAGAATATCGTCTCGGCTCAGAGCCTGTTCCGGATGGCCTCGTGTGAACACCCAATCCGCGATCTTGTCGTAGATCCACGCCGCCAAACCCACCGGAGAATCCGCAAGCCCGTACCCGATCGTCTCCGGACGCGTGCTGAGGATCGATGCGTAGCCAAAACCGTTGTTGAGGAAATCGCGAGCCTCGTCGAAAACTCTCCTCTCTTCGCCTGACAAGCCGTCCGGAGCCGGCCCTCCACTCTTCAGCGCTTGGGCGGCGTCGGTCGGGAAAGTCGACCCGCGCTCGATCCGGTTGACGTGGATACCGAGCAGCCCTTCCGGCGCCTGGCGCCCGAGGGCGTCGCTGATGATTGCGCCCCAATCACCACCTTGCGAAACGTATCGATTATACCCGAGCCGTTTCATCAGCGTGTCCCAGGCCATCGCGATCCTCTGTGCGTCCCAACCCGTCGAGGCCGGCTTCTGCGAAAAGCCGAAGCCGGGGATTGAGGGGACGACAAGATGGAATGCGTCTTTAGCCTTGCCGCCATAAGCTGTCGGATCGGTTAGCGGACCGATGACATCCAGCAACTCAAAAATAGAACCTGGCCAGCCATGGGTCATGATCAGCGGAAGCGCGCTGTCATGGCGCGAGCGCACGTGGATGAAATGAATGTCCAGTCCGTCGATGTTCGTCAGGAATTGAGGAAACGCGTTGAGCTTTCGTTCCGCTCTGCGCCAATCGTAGCCAGACTCCCAGTAGGCCATGAGTTCCTGGAGCGTCTGCTGTTCGACGCCTTGGGAGCGATCTTTGACGGTTGCACTGTCGGGCCAGCGTGTCGCCGCAAGGCGACGTTTGAGGTCCACAAGGGCGGCCTCGGGAACCGCGGCCCTGAAGGGGCGGATATCGGCGCTTTTGATCGGCGCATCCATGTTGGCATTGGCGCCGGTCGCTGGCAGCACAACCACCGCTGCTCCGATCGCAGCACCCGAAAGCAGAAATGAGCGCCGCGTGAGCTGGCCCGGCCCCGTCTTATTTTCCAAGTCCATTTGAGGGTTCCCTTTGCGAACACGCACAATCCGTCATCCAACGGGTTTGGACGTAGCCCGGGACTCGCCGGTGTTGGAGAGGCCCGGGCTACTGATGGTCAGGCCTCGTCGGGCCCTTTGCGGTAGATCAGAAATTTGTTTCCTTCCGGATCGCGAAAATAGGCACAGTAAGGGTCGCCGCCATCAGGGCCTCTCGGACCGGGAGCGCCTTCGTCCGAACCGCCCGCCTCCAGAGCGGTCGCATGGGCGAGATCCACCTGCGCCCGCGAGCGGGCCTCGAAGGCAATCATGGTACCATTACCGGCAATGGCCGTCTCGCCATTGAACGGTTTGAGCACGCCGAACTCGAGGGCACGATGCCCGTAGTAGACAGCGCGTCCCGGCTGAACAAGCACGCGGCCGATGCCGAAGACGGCGAGAAATTTGTCGTAGTAGGTAGCGGCGGCGTCAAGATCGTTCGTGCCGACGGTTGAGTGGCCCGGGAGCGCTCTAGCATTTTCCGGGGTCGCTTTTCGCGAGGCGGATGTCATATCGTTCATTCTGATCTTCCTTTTATAGGCGAGCGATTTTTCGTCTCGCTATTTCGCTAAGCATCGACGTCAAAAACCGACGATCCGCGAATGAACGAAAATCTAGGAACGAAGCCGGGCGGCCAGCACCCAGCGGATTTGAGAGCCAACCTCTCATGCGAACACGTGGCTCGGTCGGGACAGCTGGGAGCAAGGACAGAGAACGGCACCACAAGAGCGGGCACTGGACTAAGCATCATGCCGCAGCACGGCTTTTGCTTGGTTCAAGAGGCTTCCTCTCAGAAACACCATCTGCCAGCAACCAGTCGAACATCGGATCTTGTCGGCAGGATCAGATAAACCAGAAGGACGCCTGACATGGTTATGCCACCGCTCAAGAATTTCATCGCAACCGCTTCCATGGCAATGGCTTCGGCAGCATCCGCACATGCCGGCGCCTCCATCTCCGTGACGGGGCCGAAGATCGATTTCATCAAGATCGACGAAACCATCACGCTGCGGCGCATGGTTACCAGCCCAGCATCCCCGAAGGGCATAGTTCTCTTCCTGCACGGTTTCCCGGAGACATTGATTGTCTGGAAGGAAATCGCGGAAGCATTGAGCAAGGACTACGAGGTGCATGCTTTCGACTGGCCTGGTTACGGCCAGTCTTCGCGCCCCTCGGCGCCGGAGTTTTCGTATTCGCCAAAAGACTACGCCAGGCTTCTGAAGGCCTATATCGCAAAGACGCGTGTCGACCGATCGAATTTGGTCATCTACGCCTCCGATATCGGCGGCCTTCCCGCATTGCTGTTGGCCATCGAAGAACCAACCGTGGCCAGGAAGATCATTGTCGGCGACTTCGCCCCGTTCAATCGGCCGCAGTACATGTACGAGAACCTGCAGAATCTCAAGGCGGAGCCGACGGCGACGCCGACGCTAGCTTATATGAACAAGACCAGCGACGAGATCCTGCAAAACGTGCATCGCCGCGGCCTCGCGCGGGAAACTCAGTACGAACTGTCGCCCGAGGTTGAAACCGAAATGAGGGCCTCCTGGACGCGAGCCGGCATGACGAGCGCCGACGCCTTTGCCCTCTATTATTCCCATTTCAATCGTGACCAGGACTATCTTGAAGCCAATCTTGACAAGCTCCGAACGCCGATAAAAGTGATCTGGGGCGATAGGGACATTTATATCCACCACGATATGGGCAAGGAGTTTGCCGAACGCACGAACGCGCAATTCGACGTCTTGAGCGGGATTGGCCACTTCCCGCATCTTCAGGATCCGGCAATAACTATTAGAGAAGTTCGCGCCGCCTTTGCCGACTAAGCCTGTGCCGCTTCGCCACGTCCACATGCAGAACGAAGGCGTGGAAGAGCCCAGTCGATGAAAGAGCGGACCTTCAACGTGAGCGGACCCTGCCGTGAGTAGACGATGTGGATCGGCAGGGGCGCTCCGTCGAAATCCTTCAAAACCGGCATGAGAGCCCCTGAGGCGAGTTCGTCCGGGACCTGGTAGTCGAACAGGCGCGCGATACCGGCTCCGCCAACCGCCGCGACCACGCAATTGGCCGCTGTATTGACCTCGAGGCGGTTGCGCGGAAGCGCCTCGAGGGGACGACCATCGACATTGAACGTCCAGAAGAAAGTCCGCTTGTTGAACAGTATCCCGTCATGCTCTGCGAGATTGCTCGGATGCTCCGGCACGCCCCGGCGCTGCAGATATGCCGGACTGGCACAGGTCAGCAGGCGGAACTCCCCCGCCCGAACTGCATAAAGCGAGCTATCTTCGAGATCGCCGAGGCGGATCGCGACATCGACCTGCTCATCCACCAGATTAACAGTTCTGTCGAGCGAGAGGAGATTAAGTGAGACCTCCGGGTGCTTCTCCATGTAGTCAAGCACGATCGGCATCACATAGCGGGCGCCAAATTCGATAGGCATTGTCACCGTCAGCATTCCGCGCGGGGTCTGATACTCACCAGCAGCCCGACGCTCGGCTTCGTCGAGATCTGCCATAATCTTGCGCGCTGCGTCGACGTACTCTCTGCCGGCATCGGTCAATTGAAGATTGCGGCTTGTTCGCACGAGGAGGCTCGCGCCCAGGTACTTTTCCAGCTCGGCGACCTTGCGGCTGACGCTTGGAAGCGGCGCGTTCAGTTTTCTGCTGCCGGCAGATATGCTCCCGGCATCGACAACGGCCAGCAACATTTTCATTGCTTCGAGGCGATCCATTATATTCCCCTTACCGGCTGGCGACCGCTTCAGGTCGCGGAAAGCTGCGCCCGCGGTTCCCGTTCCACATTCCCGACGGACGAATCCGGCGGAGCTCGAAGCTCCTGGGCAAGTAAAGCAACCGCCATACGCTTGCTCTGGCGGACCGGCTCACCGCTACGCGTCATCTGAGCAACCGCTGTCGCCCCCTCGTGCAGCAAGTTGATGGTATCTGCGATGCGTTTTGCCTCGGTGAAACGGGCCGCATGCGCCAGCTCCTCGAAGTAGGCAAGCACCAGACGCTTATGCATCAAGGCCGCCTGAAAAACCGGATCGACGGCTTCCTTATGCTCGCCGGCGGCACTCAAGAAAATGCAACCGCGAAACTGCCTGTCGCGAACCGATCCCTCCAGGAAGTCGAACGTCGCCAGGAGACGTTCGGTCGGATCCTTCGTGCGTTCCTCGACAAACCTGCGCATCTCTATACGGGATTGCTCGTCGCGTGACTGAAGCGCGGCAAGGATGAGATCTTCCTTGGTCTTGAAATGCCGATAGAGCGTCGTCTTGGCAACTCCCGCCTCAGCAATGATCAGATCGATGCCGGTCGCGTGATAGCCATACAGGTTGAACAGCCGCAATGCGGTTTCAAGCAGATGACCCCGAATCTCCGAACGACGCATCTCACCCCCTTAACGAAACAGATTTGTATCAAAATAACAATGAATGACGAGAATGCAAATGGCTCGTACGCTATGCGCATCGCGCAGCGAGAGGAAATGTCGCAACCCGGATTGAAAAACGATACAGATCGGTATATATCAGCAACAAAGATACAGATCGGTATCCTTTAATCCGACACAGGTCGAACCGCTTGGCCGTTGTCACCAAGGAGGAAACAATGACGCATGATCCCACAGACAGCGTATCTGCGGACTCGCGCGCACAGGTTCAGAGTGCCGCTTGTGCATTCGATCTGGTCAGCCATCACGGCCGCATCGGCACCGAAGTCGGCCTCTATGGCTCGCTTGCCGTGATTTACGGCTGGTTCGGCGGGATGAAATTCACGAGCTACGAGGCGGAAGGTCTGGTTGGACTGGTCAGCAACAATCCCTTGCTGAGTTGGACCTACTCGGTCTTCAGCGTAGAAGGTTTTTCGAGCCTTCTCGGCATCCTCGAGTTGAGCATTGCAGCCCTCATCGCGGCACGACTGATAAAGCCGATCTACTCGCTCATCGGCGGTCTGCTTTCGGCCGGTCTGTTCGCCACAACACTCAGCTTCATGGTGACGACCCCCGGCGTATTCGTGCCTGAACTCGGCTTTCCGGCGATCTCGGTCGTTCCTGGGCAGTTCCTGCTCAAGGACATTGGTTTGTTCGCCCTCTCGCTCTGGATTGCGGTCAATTCTCTCGCAGCACTGAGAGCGACCCGAACCTGATCGACGAACGCGGGAGCCGCTTCTGCCGCACTTGCAGAAACACCATCACCGGCTATTCGCCAACTGAACAGAAGGAACCTGCTATGTTTATGAACTACATCGTATCGAAGGTCCGCGCACATCAGCGATATCGCCAGACCGCACTGGAACTTAGTCGATACAGCGATCATCAGCTCGAAGACGTCGGCATTTCCCGGGCTGAGATTGATGCTATCGCCCGGCGGCAGTTTAGCCATTGACGGCCGGAATCAGAGCACGACGCTATCGCTGAAGAGCGATTTCTGCGGCACCGGCGACAAACGGGAGCCGTCGATTGAACGCGCCATCGAGGCGCCCCTATTGGAGACAGGGAATGACATACAGAAAGACAGACGACGCGATCGGAAAACTGACTCCCGAGCAGTTTCGCGTCACACAGCAGAGCGGAACCGAGCGCCCGTTCACCGGCGAGTACAACGACAACAAGCGGCCCGGGATCTACGTCGATGTCGTTTCCGGCGAGCCGTTGTTTGCTTCGGCCGACAAATTCGATTCCGGTTGCGGCTGGCCGAGCTTCACCAAGCCGATCGAGCCTGAAAATGTCGCGGAACTGCGCGACGCCTCCCATGGCATGATCCGCACTGAGGTGCGCTCCACGCATGGTGACAGTCACCTTGGCCACGTGTTTCCCGATGGGCCTCGTGATCGCGGCGGCCTGCGTTACTGCATCAATTCCGCCGCCCTTCGTTTCATTCCCCGCGAGGATATGGAAGCGGAGGGTTACGGCGCGTTCGTAAACCAGGTGGAGGATATCTGAATGACCAAAAAAGCTGTCCTGGCCGGCGGTTGCTTCTGGGGGATGCAGGACCTGATCCGCAAGCTCCCGGGCGTCGTCGATACGCGCGTCGGCTACACAGGTGGCAACGTCCCCAATGCGACCTATCGCAACCACGGCAACCACGCCGAGGGCATCGAGATCGTCTTCGACCCGGAGAAGACCAGTTACCGGCGGCTTCTGGAGTTTTTCTTCCAGATCCACGACCCGACCACGAAGAACCGTCAAGGCAACGACATCGGCATGTCCTATCGTTCGGCGATCTATTACACCGATAACGAACAGAAACGCGTCGCCGAAGATACCATCGCGGATGTCGAAGCCTCGGGCCTGTGGCCAGGAAAGGTCGTGACGGAAGTCGAACCCGTTGGAGAGTTCTGGCAGGCCGAGCCAGAGCACGAGGATTATCTGGAGCGCTATCCCAACGGTTACACCTGCCACTTCCCGCGCCAGAACTGGGTGCTACCGCGTCGGTCAGCGGCCGAGTGATCCGCCGTCACTGCGAAGGTGCTCGAAGCCTTCGGCCTGGCCCGACAGACTGAGCGATTGCAGCCTTGCGGCGCACTGGCACAGCGCAAGGCCTTCACCGCTGCTCTGTCTTTGCTAGATCGCCGCGGCGGCGTCGCTGCGGCGTTCTTGCTGCGAGCCAATCCCTTACTTCACCGGCGTGTTCCTTGGGCGCCTTCGCTGCCGCACGTTCAGAGATGGCAGCCAGCGTGTAGGAAGCCATTACTTCTCGTGCGCGCTTCTCAGCTTCGATCATGACCGCGTGGATGGAACACACGCCGTCCTGTGCCCATGCGGGTGTACGGTCGCCGAAGAGCGCGCACTGTCCACGGATCTCCTTGCATTCGAACAACGCCTTGCGTCCGTCAACGGCCTCGATAACCTTGAGCGCCGTTATCTCGTTTGCCGGGCGTGCAAGCGCAAAGCCGCCGCCAATGCCCTCGCGGGCAACAACGATGCCCGCCTTCTGGAGCTTCGTGAAAAGCTTTGCGACATAATCAGGAGAGATCCGCTGCAGTTCGGCGAGATCGCGTGCGCTTGCCGGCTGGCCGGTCCCCTCCGCCTCAATAAGGTACAGCAGACAGTGAAGGGCGTATTCGACACCTGCGCTGACGTGGGCCATGGAACACCTAAACACCGACAAATTTTGTCGGAGATATCATCGAAGCCCCGATTTTGCAAGCCCTCTGCCGTCCTCCCTCCATTGACAGTGCGTTTTCCAAATTGGCTGGAATCGCCGTTGCCGAATTACTACGACTAACTTAGTCTTAGTTTAGCGGCGACACTGAGATCATCGCGGGTACCGTCTCCGACCCGGAGACAACCATCAAAGCGGCAATCGCCCTGCGGCTGGACCCTGTCCGACCGATGGCAAAGCCTTGTCGGAGGAAAAGAAATGCCTGAACGAATTCTGACCACCATGTGGATCCAACCGTTGAGTGACTATCGCGCAGCAGCTCTCCAGGCGGCGGACGTGCTCCGCATCGGTTTGGTCTGACCGTCAGGCGGGCGCGTTGCCGAAAGGAGCAGCGCCAGCATCTCGGCACCAGGCGCAGCTTTCGGTTTGCCTGGCGACCAATGGCGAACACCCGCCCTGGCAATGGGTGCGGCCTCGCCTTCCAAAACCAAACAAGGAGACTGTCACCATGAGCGCACGAATGATCGCAGGCGCAATTCTTGCAGCCGTAGTATCGGCAATTCCTGCAACCGCACACGACACCGGCGACGTTGTCACGCCCCACTTCGAGCATCAGATCCCCAACATACCGGGCAAGACGCTGACGGCCCTGATCGTCGACTATCCCCCGGGCGGGGCGTCGGTTCCGCACAGCCATGCAAAGTCGTCGTTCATCTTCGCCTATGTTCTCTCCGGAGAGATCAAATCCAAGGTGAACGACGGACCGACGCTGACCTATCGCGCCGGCGAGAGCTGGTACGAGCCGCCTGCGGCCAAGCACCTCATAAGTCGCAATGCGAGCAAGACGACGCCGGCAAGGCTTCTTGCGGTGTTCGTCGCAGACACGAATGAAAAAGCACTCACCACCCCGATCAAGTAGGCCCGAATTGAGGAGCAGAAGAATGAGCAAGCGTCTCGACTACAACCAGATCGCACCGGCAGGAGTCAAAGCCCTTGGTGGTGTCTATGGATACATCCAGCAGAGCGGTCTTCGCGCTAGTCTTGTGGAACTGGTCTATCTTCGGATCTCGCAAATCAACAATTGCGCCTACTGTCTCGACATGCACACACGCGAGCTTCTCAAGAAGGGCCAGCCGGTCGAAAAGATCGTGTTGGTGCAAGCGTGGCGCGAAGCAGGCAATCTTTTTGACCCGCGTGAGCGGGCAGCTCTTGCCTGGGCCGAAACAGTCACACGCGTCGCCGAGACGGGTGTCCCGGACGAAGCCTATGAGGTTGCACGCACGGAGTTCAACGAACGCGAGATTACCGACCTCACGATCGCGATCAGCCTCATGAATGCTTACAACAGGATGGCGATCAGCTTTCGAAACACACCTCAGGCAGCGGTTGAGATTTGACTTTCCAAGCCCTGCAGGCGCTCGATCCTCGCAAGCCTGCAGGGCTTGCCGGCGCGACGAATTCGCTAGTGCAGCGATTTCAACCCGTTCTGATCTCCGAGACCATAGACGCCGCAACAGAAGCACGTCAACAGCGGACCGCGCGGCGGTACCCATAACCAGATATGCCTGATTATGCCGTCAAACGGTTGAGTGTTCGCCAAGCGATGGCAATTCTCGCAAGAGCGTTACAGTTCTAAGCTGAACTGCATAGCCTCTACCGAGAGGGAGGTGCACAAAACTGTCGCGGCAATGGAGAAAGGACCACCCCGTGAGTATCGGTCGAGCACCGCCTTCATAACAACAGCCGTCTCGAGGGACCGAGCAGACATGCTGCGCGCCTGCGGCGCGGGGAACGACTGTGTCATCCCGATAACTGCCACCCCTCCATGCTTTGCCCGCCAAGGACATCGGCTAAGGCCCTCTGATTTTCAGGTTAGGTAGATCACACCATGGACAAACAATTCACCGTCGGCGTATTTGCAGCCCTCTTCGCAGCCTTTGGCTTTTCGCTCAACTTCATCGTTCCCTTCATTATCGGTGACTACACCACATTCGATTTCGCCCTTGTCCGCCATGTCGTCGCGGCATTGGTTGGCGCTATGGTTCTGGTGTCGAAGAAGGACATTTTGCGCCACCTCACGCTCCGAAACTGGCTTGCAACGGCAGGATTGGCCTTCATCGGTTATGTCGGCTACTTTCTGACGGTGACCGGAGCAGCCATTTTCAGTGGGCCGGTCGTCGCACCTGCCTTTCTCGGCCTCGTGCCAATCGTCCTGGCAATCGTTGGCAATCGGCGTGAGGGATCACTTTCCTGGCACCTCCTGATTTTACCGCTCGGGCTGGTCTTGGTTGGCCTCCTCCTGGTGAACGGCCCCGCCTTCACGACCGAAAGCTTGCGATCGGACCGGTCGGTCTGGATCGGCATTATGCTGGCTCTCGCAGCCGTTGCGCTCTGGGTCTGGTTTGCCATCGCCAATCAGGCAGCGCTGGCCGTCCGACCTGATATGCCGCTCGGCATTTGGTCTGCGCTCATACTGGTGGCCGGCGGCATCCAGATGCTCGTCTTGTTTCCGATCGGCGCTGTGTTTGGGCTTTTCCAGCTTCCGACACTCGGCTTCGGGTGGAGCTCCGCAAGCTCCCTCTATCTTTGGGGATCATCCCTTTCGCTAATTGCGACGGTCGCCGGGGCGTGGGCATGGAATGTCGCGTCCCGACGTTTGCCTGTCGCGTTGGCGGCGCAACTAATCGTCTCGGAGACGGCCTTCGGCGTCATCGGTGGGCTTGTCGTTCACGCGCGCTGGCCCACGGAAATTGAAACCGCCGGCGTTGGTGTTCTTGTCGTTGGCGTCGTTCTAGCTATCCGCATCTTCCATCGCGAGCAAGGACACCCCAGACAGGCTCTGCCCCAGGCATGCTGAATTTCGGCAGACGTTGGCCGAACGGAGGTCGCTTATGGCAAATGTCAGGTGAAGCTCGCGCCTTGAACGGTATCGAACCGCGTCGACTTGCTGTTGAAAGGACGCGAACCCACGGCAACCAAAGAAGTGGCTCGCGGTCGATGTTACTCGTCGCCGAACTCGAAAAGCCATATCTGGTCGCCTTGCAGAATGCGAATCGGACCCGCTGTCACCACGTAAGCCGCGATGTAGGGTGCGATACTGCTCCCAATGCTCGCAAATCTACAAAGCTAGCGCTGCACTCGACCCATTGCGGACCGTCCTTTTCTAAAGGTGCGCGAAAAATCGGCGCCAGGACAAGCCGGATGGAACCTGCGACTTCAACATGATAGCTTATAATCTCTCTAGGTGAGAGCTAGCCATGGCGGAAATCGTCGAAACGGTGATCGTGGGCGGCGGGCAAGCGGGCCTTGCGCTTAGCTTCCACTTGAAAAGGCTCGGTCGAGAGCATCTTATTTTTGAACGTGCGCGGATTGCCGAGCGATGGCGTAGCGAGCGCTGGGATTCTTTGATGTTCCAGTTTCCCAACTGGTCCATCAAGCTTCCGGGCTTCCCTTATCCAGCCGCTGATCCTGACGGCTTTTCATCGAAAGATGATGTGGTCAGATTCATTGACGACTATGCTGACGAAATTGAAGCGCCGGTTCGGCAGGGCATTGAAGTCCGGACCATCCAGCAGGAAGAAACCTCGGAGCGCTTCCTCGTCGCGAGTGACGATGGCGTGGTGCAAGCCGTAAACGTTGTGCTGGCCATCGGCCCATATCACGCTCCGGTCATTCCAAGTGTCGGCCAGTTCATCCCGCACATGGTTACTCAGGTTCATTCCCGGGACTACAAATCCATGAAGCAATTGCCTCCGGGTGCTGTGTTGGTTGTGGGATGTGGGGCGTCCGGTCTGCAGATCGCCGAGGAATTGAATGCCAACGGACGTCGGACATACCTTTCCGTGGGTCGCCATCAAAGAACTCCGAGGCGGTTTGGCGGGCGTGACGTCTATTGGTGGCTGGACGTACTGGGTATCCTTCGTCAACCGGCCGGAGAAACTCGCAACGGGCGCTTCAGCCCTCATGTCACGGGTGTCGGAGGCGGTCATGACATCCATCTGCGGAAAATTGCAGCCGACGGAGTGGTTGCGGTCGGAAAACTGCGGGGCGTTCTCGATACCAAACTGTTCTTCGCTCCGGACCTGCAAAGCAATCTCGATTTGGCCGAGGCGTGCTACAGCAAACTCACAAGCATGATGCGGGACTATGCTCACACAAATGGCTTGAACATGCCCGCGGAAGATCCAGCCGAAGAGACGCTTTCCTCCACGTCCGAATTGATCAAACCCATTGGGGAACTGGATATGGTAAGCGCTGGCATCACGTCCATCATCTGGTGCACTGGCTTTCGATATGACTTCGGAATAGTAAAGCCGAAAGTCCTCGATGAACTTGGGAGACCGGTCCAAACGCGAGGGGTGACCCGCTGTGCTGGGTTCTATTTCCTTGGTCTCCGTGACATGCACACCATGAGGTCCTCGCACCTTTCTGGCGTCGGAGATGATGCCGCTCACATCGCGGAACATATTGCGAAACGGTAAATCATCTCGCCTGCACCGCTTCAGCGAAGTACCGACCTATGGGAAGGCCCCAATCCACCCGCTGCAGTCCTTCAGTTTGACCCGACTTTGGGCGACTTCGGAACAAATCGCCAAATCGTTGTACCTCGCCGAACGGATTCGAACCGTAGAGATTACGAAAATGCGGCGTGGGTGGACCTAATCGTCTGAAGCTCGACGGGCAGTATCTCGACGCTTGGCAAAATCCGAAAAAGGGATCTTATCGGCAGTCACATCCTAGGCTACGGATGCAGAGCCTACTCTGATCAAGGCTCCCTACGGCCAACATCATCACCATCGGTGTACGAGCGGCATGTCGAACTCACCGATAGGTGGGCACGGGCGGTAAAGGTTTCACGCCTTCTTAACCATGAATGATGAAAATGCGGCTCATCCGGTGGGCATGATGCCGACTGTTCGTTGGGGTAAGAATGTATGCGTAAGCCGCAAGACCAGACACTTTCCTCCGACCCCATGCGGGAATCCGGCTCCGTCGTCTCTCGTCGCTCCGTGCTTTCGGGTCTCGGTATCATGACCCTCCTAGGCGCATCCGGCTGCTCGCAGACACTCGAGTTCCCGTCGTTGGGAACAATCGAGCCGTCCGGCGGTATGTCGCCTGGGGGCGTTGACCACATGCCGACCGGGTCCATCCGGCCGATCCCACCGATCAGCGTCGACAGCAACATCACCGACAATAGTTCGATGTATGCCTCGCTGATCGACAATGGCTTCGTGATCCCGGCAGTCCCCTTCCAGAAGGTAAAGCCCGAATTCCGTCGTCAGATCGTTATCGACCCGACCGGCGAGGCGCCGGGCACAATCGTGGTGCGGCTCAACGAGCGGCATCTCTATTGGGTACAGGAAGGCGGCGAGGCGGTCCGTTACGGCGTCGGCATCGGCAAGGCCGGCTTCGAATGGACCGGCCGCGCGCAAATCCAGTACACCAAGGAATGGCCGACCTGGACGCCACCCAAAGAGATGATCGCGCGCAAGCCGGAGCTGGTCAAATGGACGGGCGGCCAGCCGGGTGGCCTCGACAACCCGCTCGGCGCCCGCGCACACTATATCTTCAAGGACGGCAACGACACCGGCTATCGCGTGCACGGCTCACCCGAGTGGTGGACCATCGGCACGCAAGCATCGTCGGGTTGCGTACGCATGATCAACCAGGACGTCATCGACCTCTACAACCGGGTCAAAGCATCGCCAAACAAAGTCCCGATCGTAGTGGCGTAGTCGGCGCTTCGCGATCCCGCCACTCTTCTGCTTGCTGATCGCCGACGACGAGGTTTTCGGAACCTCGCCCCTCACTTACCCGCCCTAAGCAGCGAGCGCGCAATTTCGATGGCGATTCTCCAATCCCCGAATGACGTCGTTGGTCGAGCCACCCCGGAAGGGAGGCTACACTTCAATTCACGCCCGAGGTCAAAACTTGGGTGAAGGCATGTGGGGATAATCCGGCCGTCCTAATGCTGCCTGTCTGGCGACAGTGGGCGCTTCATCAAGCCGAGAACTTCACCGTCACGCCGCGCTGGCGAAAGTAGGCCTGCATAAGCTTCCTGCCAGAGCGATTGTTCTGCACGAGCTTGACAGGGTCGAACACGGCCTCTTTCAATCCCGTCCGTACCAACGCGGCCTTGAGGGCCGCGATATGGACATCGATGTCGGCATTGTCCGCTTGCAGCGATTCATAAATGCGGTTTGTTGCATCTTCTACGCTCGGCTCACTCACGATCATTCTCCATTTTGGCTGGCGCTTACCACATTTTCTTGCCCGATCCTATTGTCGTGAAAAATGCTCACGTCAATGGGAGGCAAATAGGTTGGAACCTTCCGCATTCGGAGAAATGTGGAGCTGGAGGAAAACCAGCGCGCGCCCTTTGCGATCGAGACGCCACGATCGCTTCACACGGTTTGCGGTCGTTGGCGCTGTCCCGCGTGGCGCCCGGGACAGAAGGACCCCAAGGGCAATCCGATGCGCTCAACAGTGCTAAAGGCACCACGGCCTTCGCCTTGCCGTGGACGCTCAACGCCCCCAACTTGGCCTGGCGTGGTCGTCCGCCAACCTGAGCGACGGCAATTTTACGCTCGGATTTGGCGACTAATCATCTGGAACGGCTTCAAACATCTTGCGAGGCGTACCGTGCTCTGCGCCATCTTTTATTGCTTGAAACAGTTCTCTCGATGCCAGCGCAGGAAATGCGGATGCGGCCGCTCGAACGTCCGCGTTGGCACGATCGCACGACCAGACCTGTTGATGAGCCCTTGAATGCTGTCTCGATCGTTAGCATGCCTCGAAACCAGGATGTCAAGATCATCGGAAAGGCTGATTAAGCCACGGTCGAACATCCAATGTGCGGTACCTGACAGCGCGATCCCATTGGTCAGGATATCGGGTCCATTTTCTCCGACGGGCCGTATGTGCGCCGCATCTACTTCGGCGCGTCCCCCACCGTTGATGAGCTTCAAGCCTGTGATCGCACAGCGTTTGTCGTAAGCCTGAACGACGAGACGGCGAAACAACCGATCACGCACAATTCGTGACGAGAGCTGTGTGACGCGATCACGCTCCTGCTCGAACAGGAACGGCGCCTGTGCGCCTTCGCCCAATCCCTCAACCGAGAACCTGGAGTCCAATTCTCCGGTCCGAGGCAATTCTGGTTCTTGCTCATTGAGGCCAATGCCGACGATGCGATTGAAGTCCGCGCTCGAAACAGGCCTTACCGCAGACTGCGCCCTGCCCGATATCCGGCCCACGTCATTCAGAACGCCGCGCTCAACCACCCCCTCGGCTCCACTGAACGGAACCGGATTGATGAAGTCGAGATAGCTACCGGGTTTTATGAGCGCGAGATACATGCCCGCCGCCTTTGGGTCCGGGATGACTTCGGCCACCTGGGCAACAGCAAAGTAACCGCGTGTCGCAGCAACCTTGCGCGGCTCGTAGTAGATGATCCAATCGCCGAGACAGGCCCGCACCCGTCCAAGATATTGGCTTGGAAACTGGTACTGTTCCGCTGGGCTGTCGTCGTAGATCGAATCTGAGCGATGAATGAAAACCCCGAATCCCATTGCTTGTGCTTAGCACAGCCCAAGCGTTAGCTGATGCAATTTCACACGGAACGCCGGGTAAGATTTCGAGTTCGTTTTTCACTTGGCCGTAGCTGACAACGCTACGGCACTCGAACCGATCGGCGAAAAAGAATTCTGGATCCTATGAAAACCCAATCTGCTTCATCACTCCATTTTCGGTGCAAGATCATCGGGGGCTCTTGAGAGGATACGAACCGACGTTGGCCAGTTCGTCTTTTGTGCACGCACGTGATACTGCGATAGACCACGAAGTATGAGAGCCGGACATCATCTTCAGAGTTTGGAAACACTGGACCGAGACTGGAGCGCATTTATGGGTTGGAAAACGCCAAAGTTTGAATACGTGAATGGGTATAAGATCGTCGAAGTCGATGGACCAACTTTCAAAGTATATGATGGTGACCATCACTTAGGGGACGATTTCCCCTACTCCGGCGAGGCTGCTGCTTACGCAAAGTCTTTGCCAAAGCGAGATCATAAGCGCGGCTAGGCAACAATCCCGCATAAATTAAAGGCGAAGCTAAATTTGACGAACTCGTGTCTCCACTCAGCGTTGGAATTGCTTGGTTGGTCTGACTTTTTTGCGGATCAGGTAAAGCCGACCGAAGCAGACCTCGTGCCCAAGCGCGTCGCGTCGGTTCACCGGGCACGCGTCGAGGCAATCGGCGCCACGGGGTCAGTCAGGCTAGAGCTACCTGCCAATGCCAATACGGCTGACTTCGCGGTGGGCGATTGGGTGCTTGCCGATCCTCGGTCCGACATGCTTGTCCGCCGGCTTGACCGGAAAACCGTGTTTAGGCGTCGCCCGGAGGTCGGTCGTGTCCAACAACTTGTTGCTGCCAACATCGACACATTGTTGATCGTGACGTCGTGCAACGCCGATTTCAATGTTGATCGGCTTGAACGTTACCTCATCATGGCAAACGAGGCGGGCAGCAAACCGGTCATCGTGTTGACCAAGGCTGACACCGCGGACGACGTTGGCCTGTTTCAGGCCAAAGCCGAGGCTTTGCAGCATGATCTAGCTGTCGTCGCCCTGAACGGGCGCTCTGCCGATGCAAGCTCCCTTTTGAGTTCCTGGTGCGGCGTTGGCCAAACGATCGCCCTGGTGGGATCGTCCGGAGTTGGAAAGTCGACGTTGGTGAACACGCTGACCGGACCTGCGTCTGACTCAAAGCAGAAAACCGGGACTATTCGCGAACATGACGCGCAAGGCCGCCATACCACGACAGCGCGCTCGCTGCATGCCATCCCCGGCGGTGGCTGGGTCATCGATACGCCTGGGATCAGAACACTTTACGTCAGCGATATCACCGATGGGATCGACACGCTTTTTTCAGACATAAAGGAACTGGCACCGCTTTGCCGATTTCGCGATTGTACCCATGCGCATGAACCAGGCTGCGCGGTCCAGGCAGCTGTCAAAAGCGGCACGTTGGCCGCCGACCGCGTTGAACGTTGGCGAAGTCTTGTTTCTGAAAACCGTGACAGAACACCTGTCATCAGTGGACCACGCGGCAACAAGATCGTCCGCAAGAAGAAATATTGAAGATCTGCCCCTTTGAACTGTACCGAACTGCGAACCTCTTCATCAGGCCAATGTTCGATCCGTGCCTAATGCCGATGCCCTTCGGCGTGAATTCCCGGGCAAGGGCTTTGGAAAGCAGCGTGATCGCCGCCTTGGAGGTGCTGTAGTCCGGAAGCCGTGGATGGGACAGTTGGGGGCGCAGACAGTGATCTCCTTCGTGCCGACCGCCAGCATTCGTGCGCAACATTTACCGGCCTCGCCTCGGCCTTTGATAGTTTCGATCCCGACCATCGTCTCGATCGCCGCAGTCGCCATGAATGCGATTTGGGTGGAGGACCTGTTCGAGGTTCGGCCCGCAGCCGGGGCTGCGGGCCGTTTTTGCGGGGATTCATTCCTCGATGTCGACCTTTTCGAAGCGGTGCGAGCCCAAGGGCTCCATCACATAGTTCTTCACCTTTTTCGACATCGGCAGCACTACCGTGGAGTGGGCGATGGGCACCCAGGGCGCCTGATCGCTGATGATGGCCTGTGCCTCTTCGTAGAGTTTCGTGCGCTCGCCTTGATCCGCGCTGGTGCGCGCCTTCTGCAAGATCTCGTCGAGCGGCTTGGAGCACCAGTTGGCATTGTTGCTGCCGCCGACGCCGGAGCAGCTGAAGAAGTAGCTGAGCAGATTGTCAGGATCGCCGTTGTCGCTCGTGCCGCCCAGGATGATGGCGCCATCGCGCGCCTTGTCCCGCGACTTCTTGAGGTATTCGCCCCATTCGTAGGAAACGATCTCGACGCCGATGCCCACCTTGGCAAGGTCCGCCTGCATCAGTTCTGCCGCGCGGCGCGCGTTCGGCATATAAGGACGGCTGACGGGCATGGCCCAGATCTTCATCTTCAGATCCTTGACGCCGGCGTCGTCCAGTAGCTTCTTTGCCGCCTCCGGATCGTAGCTGTAGCCCTCGATGGTGCCGTTATAGCCCCACATCGTCGGCGGCAGGACGCTCTTGGCGATCTGTCCCATGCCCTGATAGACGGAATCGACGATCGCCGTGCGATCGATCGCCATGTTGATGGCGCGGCGCACCTCCAGCTTGTCGAACGGTGCGACCAGGGTGTTCATGGCGAGATAGGAGACGTTGAGACCCGGCTGTTCCAACACGGTCAGGTCCGCATTTGCCTTCAGTCCAGCGATGTCGGCCGGTGCCGGGTACGGCGCGACATGGCATTCGCCGGCCTGGAGCTTCTGCATGCGCGTCGTCGGATCGGTGGTGATCGCGAAGATCAGGTTGTCGATCTTCGGCGCGCCGTCCCAATAATCCGCATTGGCCGCAAAGCGAATTGCCGCGTCCTGCTGGTAGTCGACAAAGCGGAACGGTCCGGTTCCGACCGGCTTGCGGTCGAGGTCCTCACGTCGTCCCTCGGTCGCCAGTTTGTCGGCATATTCCTTCGACATGATCGAGCCGAAGTTCAGGGCAAGCTTTGCGGGAAGCGACGCGTCCGGCTGCTTCAGCACGAACTTGACGGTCTTTTCGTCGACCTTGACGATGTCCTTGATCACCGACGGCATGTCCATCGCGTTGAACATTTCCCAGTTCGCACCGGGGAAATAGCTGTTCCAGGGATCGTCCTTGTCCAGCTGGCGATGATACGTGAAGAGCACATCGTCTGCGTTGAAATCACGCGTCGGTGTGAAGTTGTCCGTCGACTGGAACTTCACGCCCTCGCGCAGTTTCAGCGTATATTCGAGATTGTCGTCGGAAATCGTCCAGCTTTCGGCGAGGCCCGGAATAACATTGGTCGTGCCGCTTTCGAATTCGGTCAGGCGGTCATAGATCGTTTCGGCCGAAGCGTCCCAGGTGCTGTTGGCCGAGTAGAGCGCGGCATCGAAGCCCTCGGGCGCCCCTTCCGAGCAGTAAACGAGCGTCTTGGCCATGGCCGGTGTCAGGGCGAGGCCCGAAAGCATCGTTGCAGCAAACAGGGAAACAACAGTCCTGCGCGTCCGCGCGAATTTCAGTGTCATTGGCGTATTCTCCCTCAGAAATGGAATGCGAAATGTCCGGAAAATGTCTCGCCGGCTGCTCAATCGGCCTTGCCGGCGGTTGTTCCGAGGCCGCGACCGGGTGCCCAGACCGGGTCTGGCGCGGTCCAGAGCACGTCATTGCGGATCAGATTGACCAGTTCACCCGCCTGCAGGTCGAGGAAGCGCTCGCCCTTTTCGGCCGTTGCACTGCGCGGATCGCCCCAGGTGCCAGTCACCGGCGCACGCTCGGAGAATGAATAGAACCGCGACACGTCCGCCGGCACATCGACGGGATGCTGCTGGTTGCCGTAGGCTTGGCCGAACATCTCGGTCTTCACCGCGTCGGCAGCGATCGCCAGCATGACCGACGCCTCACCTTCGCAGGCATGATGCGCACCGGTATCGACCTCGAAGATCTTCCCCGTCTCCTCCGGCGCCAGCATCCAAGGCGTCGTGGCGACGATCGGCATGGCGAACTCGACCGCCAGCTCCCGCACGGCAACCGCGAGCGGGTCCATGTTGCCGCCATGGCCGTTGACGATGAACAGCCGCGAAAAACCTGATGTCTTCAGCGAGCGGACGATACAGCGGATGACGCGGCTGAGCGTATCGTAGTCGAGCGTGATGGTTCCGCCGAAGGGCAAATGGTGTTCGCTCATGCCGAGCCAGAGGCCAGGCAGAACGGCGACCGGGATATCATCTGCGACGAGACGGGCGGCACGAACTGCCGCTGCCGATGCGCTGGCAGTGTCGGTAATGACCGGCAGGTGCGGCCCGTGCTGCTCCAGCGAGCCAATCGGCAGGATGGCGAGCGCCCCCGGCTTACCGGCGATTTCGCGCAGGCTGGGTGCGGTCATGCGCGCCCATTCAACTTCCTTCGTCATGTCAGGCCTCTTTCATCAGATCACATTAATGCCCGGGTCGCACGCGCCCGGACCGCCACACGCGCGACTGCGTCTGGCAAACATTGCGAAACATGCGGAAACGGCAGCCGACACAGGGCGCCGATTTGCGCTGGTTCAGGTCACTGTTTTCTCCGGCAAGCGGTGGGGCGGATTTCGACTGAGCGCCGCGGAGCGAACGGCGCCAAGTTTGCACAGTCGGAAATATCAATCAAATTATTTTTCGTATAAGAAAATTAAATTTCTTAAAATGTCCACTTGGCGCAGCAAACGACATCGCGCCGCTCAGCTGCCGCCTATGCGGACGGGCAGTGGAGCGCAGCTGTTGCGCTCTTCCGCGCCTCACCCCTGGGCCAAATGACACCTCGCTTGGCGCGCGCCGTCATCAAGGCGCCGAAGACCCTGCGGCGCCTCGCATCCGCCAGCAGCCTTGCTGCACCGTTCCCTGTAAAAGCAGCCCGTCGGCAGTTTGCGGTTGTTGGGAAGCTCCCCGATCCGAACCTCGGCCAGGGTCGGCAAGGGCGTTTCGAAGCTCGGCGCCGAGGCAAGAAGCGTTTGGGTGTAGGGGTGCCGAGGATTGCCGAGAACCGCGTCGGCCGGCCCGGATTCCACGATCTGGCCGAGATACATCACGGCGACGTCATCGCAGAAATGGCGCACCAGCGCGACATCGTGGGAGATCAACAGGTATGTCAGCCCCCGCTCCCGCTGCAACTTCAAGAGCAGGTTGACGATCTGCGCCTGCACCGACACATCGAGCGCCGATGTCGGCTCGTCCAACACCATGAGATCGGGATCCGTGCTCATGGCGCGGGCGATCGCGATGCGTTGGCGCTGGCCGCCGGAAAATTCATGCGGCAGACGATCCAGATGTTCCGGCCTCAAGCCGACCGCAGCGGCCAGCTGTTCCGCCTTCGCATGCAGTTCGGCACTGCTGTGCCCGCCGCGAATATGCAGCGGTTCGCTGATCAGTCGCCAGACCGGCAGCCGCCGATCGAGCGAGGATTGCGGATCCTGGAAAACGATCTGCATCTTCTGCCGCAGTTCGCGCTTCTGTTTTCCCTGGGCTGCCTGCAGATCCTGGCCAGCGATCGCCACCCTGCCCTTTTCGTAGGGCGCAAGCCCGATGATCGCCTGAGCAAGCGTGCTCTTGCCGCAACCGGACTCACCGACAATGCCGAGGCTTCCACCACGGCGAACCTGAAGGCTGACACCATTGACGGCGTGCACATGCGAGTTGGGGCGGCCGAGCCAGTCGCGGGACGCCGGGAAACGGACGTTGAGATCGGAAACCTCCAGGACCGGACGGGCTATCATGTCAACGCCTTCGGTCATGGCCGGCTCCCCTGCTCTGCTATTTCCAGTCCAACACCACGCCGCCAGCACGCCACCTCACGGCCCTCGGCCCCCGCCAGCTGCGGCGATCGGGATCGACAGAGATCGATCGCTTCCTTGCATCGCGGCTGGAAATAGCAGCCGGCAGGCGGTTGCATGAGGTTCGGGACTGCGCCGGTGATCGCTTCGAGCTCCTGCTTCGGCGCCACCCGTTCCGGCAAGCAGCGCAGCAGTGCCTGGGTATAGGGATGCTGCGGCGCGTCGAGAACGGTTCGGGTCGCGCCATGCTCGACGATCCTTCCGGCATACATCACGTAAAGTCGATCGCAGAGCTGCGACACGACGGCAACGTTATGCGAGATGAAGATCACCGACGTTCCGGTCCGGCGCGCACGGTTCTGGATAAGCCGCAGGATCACGGCCTGGACGGTGACATCGAGCGCAGTCGTCGGCTCGTCGGCGATGATGAGCCCGGGATTGCACGAGAATGCCATCGCGATCAGAACCCGTTGGCGCATGCCGCCGGAGAGTTCGAATGGGTATTGCTTCATGACCCGCTCGGGCTCGCCGATCAGCATGTCGGCAAGAATATCCCGGGCAATGCGCCTGGCATCCGACAGGCTTGCCTCCTCGTGACGCATGATGACGTCGGTCAGTTGCTTGCCGATGCGGATCGTCGGGTTGAGCGCGTTCATCGGTTCCTGGAAGATGGTCGAGACCATCTTGCCGCGCACGTCCTGCAACTGGCTCTCGTCCATGGTCAGGGTGCTATGGCCAAAGAGCCGGACCGAGCCGCCGGTGATCCTGTAGCGCCCCTTCGGCAGCAGCCCGGTTGCAGCCATGGTCGTCACCGATTTGCCGCAGCCGGACTCGCCGACAATCCCGACGATCTCTGCCTTTGCGACATTGATCGAGACATTGTCGAGCGCTTTGATCGCGCCGCTGAAGGTTGGAAACTCCAGCGATAGATTCTGAATGGCCAGCGCCTGGCCGCGAGATTGGACGGTAGCGGTCATCATCTGCCCCTCAGGCGCGGGTCGAGCATATCGCGGATGCCGTCGCCAACGAGATTGCATCCCATGGCCGTGATCAGAATGGCGAGACCCGGGAAGGTCGCGTACCACCACTGATCGAGCATGTAGCTGCGGCCGCTGCTGACGAGCGCGCCCCACTCGGCAGTGGGCGGCTGGGCGCCGAGGCCGATGAAGCTCAGGGCGGCCGCGATCAAAACGACGCCGCCAAGATCGAGTGTCGCCTGCACGATAATCGGCGACATGGCGTTTGGCAGGATATGCCAGCGCAGGATGTAGAACGGCGAGGCGCCGAAAGTGCGCGACGCCTTGACGAAGACCTGCTCGCGCAGGGAAAGCGTCTGGCCTCGGGCCAGGCGCACATAGGCGGGAATACGCACGATCGCCACGGCCAGCATGGAGTTGAACAGGCTCGGACCAAGTGCGGCCGCCAACGCCATGGCCAACACGAGTGCGGGCAAAGCAAGGACGACGTCCATCAGCCGCATGATGGCGGTGTCGACCCGTCCGCCGACCACACCGGAAAAACAGCCGATCAGCACCCCGACCAACATCGAAATCAGGACGATCATGAAGGCAGCGCCACAGGATGCTCTTGCCCCGTAGATCACGCGCGAAAACAGGTCGCGGCCGACCTCGTCGGTGCCGAACCAATGGACAGCACTTGGTGGCAGCAGGCGCGCCGTCAGCGAGACCTTGTCCGGGTTGTAGGGCGCGATCATCGGCGCGGCGATAATCATGAAAAGCACGAGCAGGATGATGGCAGCGCCGACCAGCGTCAGCGGGCTCCGGCGGCTGAGGTACCAAAGATACAGCAGGCGCTCGGAGATGGACTTGGCTCTGCGCATCGCAGGGCTCGCCGTGGCGGGTTCAGTCGGCATGACGGCGGACATGATCAGACCTCCCTGATCTGCGGGTCGGCGAGCATGTAGGCGAGATCGACCAGGAGATTGATCAGCACATACCCGATGGAGGCGACGATCGTGAAACCCATGATGGCTGGAAAATCGAGCGTCTGAATGGAGGTAACGACATAGGTACCCATGCCGGGCCAGGCGAAGATCGTCTCGGTCAGCACCGCGCCATAGAGAAGATCGCCAAGTGCCAGCCCCAACAGGGTTATCGAAGGGATCAGTGCGTTTCTGAGCGCATAGTTGAAGATGATCATGCGCTTGCGCAGACCGCTGGCGCGCGCGGTCCGAATGTAGTCCTCCTGAAGGACATCCAGCATCGAGGCGCGAATCTGGCGCGTGATCACCCCCATATTGGCGAAGGCCAGCACGAAGCCCGGCAGGATGATGTGGTAGACGGCACTGCGAAAGGCGTCGAAGCGGCCTTGCAGCAGCGAGTCGATCAACAGGAATCCGGTGATGCGTTCGGGCGCGACGATGCCCATGGCCAGGCGACCGCTGCCAGGCAGGATCTGGAACTTGGCGTAGAAGAGATAGATCAGGATAAGACCGAACCAGAACACCGGCATCGAGATGCCGCAGACGGAGACAGTTCGTGCAATCTGGTCGATCGGACCGTCCTTGTAGACCGCCGACAGCACGCCAAGCGGCACGCCAAGACAGATGGCGATGAAGAGCGCGACTGATCCGAGCTCCAGCGTCGCTGGCAGGAAGGTGCGGATATCGCCGGCAACAGGGCGATTGGTGCGCAGCGATGTCCCGAGATCCCCCTGCAGCAGATTGCCGATATAGATCGTGAACTGCTCGACCACAGGTCGATCAAGACCCAGATTGCGCCTGACGTTTTCAAGCGTTTCGGCGCTCGCCCGGTCGCCGGCGATCATGCGTGCCGGATCTCCCGGTATGAGATGCGAGATTGTAAACGTAATGATGGCGACGCCTAACACCACGAAAAGCAGAAGAACGAGGCGCGGGATGATGATGCGGGTGATTGCCATGGACGTCGGCCCTTCTGGCAGGAGCACCCTGCCTTGCTTGGGAACGATGAAACCCTGCCGCGACAGCCGTTAAGGCTGGCGGCAGATGCTCCGTGGAATGGGGCCTGTTGCGGCCACAGGATCGGTGCGATCCCGCTTTCTCATTCCGTTTTCGACATCGTTCCGAAGTTGTAGACCTGGATCAGCATGGGATTGTAGACATAGCCTTTGACGACCGCGCGGCGGGCGAAGATGTCGTTCTTTTCCATGATGTAGAGATAGGGCGCGTCCTGCGTCGAGAGCGTCTGCGCTTCGACATAGAGCTCCTTGCGCTTCCCCTCGTCGACGATGGCTGCCGCCTCTTGCACGAGTTCGGTCACCTTGGCGTTGTCGTAGAAGGAACGGTTGCCAGGACCACCCATTTTGCCGGCGTCGAACCAATAGTTCATGAACATGTAGGGGTCGGCGAAGTCAGGCGTCCAGGCACCGGGCGCCATATCGAACTTGCCGTTGGCCACCAGTTCGCGCTTGGTCGTGTCGGCGACCGCCTGCAGGTCGAGCTTGACGCCGATTTCGGCAAGCGACGCCTGCAGTGCAAGCCCGACCGGCTCCCACGCGGGATCGGCCTGGGAGAAGGTGTAAGTCAGGCGGATGTCGCTCTTGCCGGATTCGGCAAGCAGGGCCTTGGCCTTCTCGACATCGTATGTGTACTGGAATCCCTGCGGATCGTGCCCCCACATGCCGCTCGGCACCGCGCCGCGCATCTGCTTGGCCTGGCCGAGCATAATGCCGTCGATGATGCCCTGATAGTCGACCGCATAGGAAATCGCCTGGCGCACCTTGGCATCATCCAGCGGCGGCTGGCGGTTGTTCATGTAGATGTAGTTCACATACATGCTGGGATTGCTCTCCACCACGACGGAGGCGTCTTTCTGCAACGCCTCTGCCTGATCGAGCGGGATCTGTTCGATGATGTCGGCATCACCGCTCGTCAATTGCAGACGGCGGGCCGAGACGTCGCCGACGATGCGGATGACGACTTGTTTCAGCGCCGGCTTGGTGCCCGCGTAATGTTCGTTGCGGTCGAGGACGATGCTCTGGTTGCGCTCCCAGGAGGCGATACGGTAGGGGCCGCTGCCTGCGGAGTGCTCCGCGAGCCAGGCCTTCGCCATGTCGCCGTCCTTCTCGTGCTCCATCACCTTGGGATTGACGATGGCCGCGCCGGAGACGGCGAGCGTCGAGATGAAGGGGGCAAAGGGCGCCGTCAGATGGAACTTCACCGTCTGCGGATCGACGACCTCGACTTCCTTCAGCACCGGAAACGCGTCGGAGGGGCCTGCCTTCAGCTTCATCAGCCGATCGAAGCTGAACTTGACCGCGGCCGCGTCGACCGGTGCGCCGTCATCGAACTTGTGGCCGCTGGCGAGCTTGAAGGTCCACACGAGACCGGCGTCGTCGGCCGTCCAGCTTTCGGCCAGTTCCGGCCCGACTTCCGTCGAGCCGCCCTTGTAGGCGACGAGCCTCTCATAGGCAGCATAAATGAGTGTGTAGCCACTGTTGCTGATTTCAACGCCAGGATCGGCGGTCGGCGGATCTTCCGCTCGCGCCAACACCAGGACGTCCTGCGCAGCGATCGCGCCGGAAAGCGGCGTTGATGCCAGAAGCAAGGCGACGCCAATCGATTTCCACTTGGAACCGTTCATCTCGTAGTCCTCCCCAGAACTGCGGTGCACGATGCCCTCCCGGCACCAACCGCAGCACTAGAGTAGGAAACGATTTTCCTAAGTGCAATATTTTTTCTTATCGTACTCGTTTTTAGTTGTATCAGCCTTTGGACTTGATCGTCTGCGCGTTCGACAGGGTGGAGACCAATTCGGTTTCCGGGGTAGAGCAGACGCACAGGATTTGCGCAGGCTCTTCGCTCACGCTGAGATAGGCGTGCCCCATCATGGCGTCGAAGTAGCAGGAATCGCCCTTCCTGAGCCGCAAGGGTGCATAGATCTCGGTATGGAGCTCGAGTTCCCCTTCGACAACGTAGAAGAACTCTTCGCCCTTATGTCGGATCAGTGGCCCGAATTCGTCGAGTGTGCGGGCGCGGGCCACCGCCACGATCGGAACCATCGACTTCTTCGAAATCTCAGTACAAACATAGAGATAGTCGTAGTTCTGCGTGATGATCTCCCGCCCCTCACCGGTTCTGGTGTAGGTGCGGCGTCCCAGCATGCTGGGCGCCTCCTCGGCGCCGGCCGTGGTCCCGAAAAGCTCGACGATATCGACTTTCAGGCCTTGGGCCAGCTGGACCAACCGGTCGTAGGTGAGCTGCATCTGGTTGTTCTCGACCTTGGAAAGGGTCGAGACGGCCAGTCCCGTCATCGAGCTCACCTCTGCCAGCGTCCAGCGATTACGGTTGCGAATCTCCTTCAAGATATCGCCTAGGGTGGATTTCGCATCGGTCATCGTAGGCGTCTCCAATTTGCCCGCAGCCGTCACGACCGCCCGCCGGTCTCGGCTCAGCCAGCGACGCGGGCAGAATCCGATTGGCATGATAGGAAAACCATTTCCTATAATACGGGGCCGAAATCAACATCGGCCCGAAAAGCAATGCCACCCTTGCATGCCGGCGTCATCGGCTCGACCTGCAGTCCATCCGCCGTCTGCATCGACGACAGCGATGGTTCGCCAGAGGTCTATGCCGTGAGCGCCGCCGCATGGCATCCGTCCTCCTGCGCAAACGGGTCGGCGACCTTCGGCCAATAGAGGCGTTTCAGTTTGGTGAAGGGCAGCGCCTCGAAGTTGGGCTGCAGGGCGCCGGGGCCGCCAACATAGAGGATTTCGCTGGCGATGGGTTCGAAGCCGGCGCGGAAGTGGTTGCTCGATTTCACCACGACGATCTTCTTCTGCGTCGGGTCGAGGCCCAGCGCCGTCATGCATTCCGGGTGGAAGACCTGTGTGCGCAGCGTGTTGAGCACGATGTCGATGCCGCCTGCCGTGACCCAGACAGCGTCGCCGATGCCGAGCGGCGTCGGCCCGAAGCGCTGGGTAACGCCGGAGGCAATGCGCCTGACTTTCACGGTCAGGTCCACGGGATCGCCGGAGGCCGGCCCGACCTTGCCGCCGATCCTCAGGGCCAGCGTCGCCCCTTCTCCCGCCTCGCGGCACATACGCACCGCAATCGGGTCCCAATAGAGGCAGGTCGCCACGTTCTCGATGCCGCGCTCGATGATGCGGCGCAGGATGAAGGTCGAGTCTCCAGGCGCCCCGCCGCCGGCATTGTCGGAGACATCGGCCAGCACGACCGGTCCACTCTTTGCGGCGACGGCCAGGTCCAGCGCGGCATCGATGCCGAGATAGGTGCCGCGCATGTGCTCACGCGCATCGAATATCTCCCTGCCGATGGCCTCCGCGGTGCGTGCCGCCTTCTCCTTATCATCGTCGGTCACGACGAGCATCTTGGCGCCGACATCCTCGACGTCGCCCCAGGGGAAGCCGTGACCGAAGGAGACCGAGAGAATACCATCCTGCCCCTCCATCGCCTTCATGCGGTCGACGATGCCGCGCAACGGCGCGCGATGCGGATGGAAGGTATTGATCATCCGGCAGTCATAGAGGGCCATCACCGGCCGCACTTCACCCGCAAGGGTCCGCTTCATCAGCTGGAACAACTGGGCTGCGACCTCCTCGATGTCGGTGTGCGGATACTCCTTGTAGGTGGCGATCATCGTCGCGTTGGCAATCATGCGATCGGTGATGTGGCAATGCAGATCGAGCTCGGCGGCAACCGGGACATTCGGCCCGACCACTGCGCGCACGTGCTCGATCAGATCCCCCTCGACATCGTCATAGCCGTCTGCGACGCACGCGCCGTGCAGCGCCAGCATGACGGCGTCGACCGGCATGGCGGCCTTGAGGTCGTCGAGGATCGTTGTGCGGAAGCTCTCATAGACGGTCCGCGTGGTCCTGCCGCCTGGCTCGGCCACGGCGCAGAGGCTCTCAACCACGTCCCAGCCCTCTTCTTCGGCGGCATTGCGCCAGACCAGCATCTGCGACGAGCAGCACGTCAGTGGTTTGCTGGTTGCGTCGCCATAGGCGATCAGGTTTTCCTGGAAAGCCTCGAGCCCCGTCTGCATCGGCGAAAAGGTATTGGTTTCGGTGTCCAGACCCGCAATAAACAGTTTCATTTTTGCCTCCGCCAGAAAGAAAGATATTTTCTAATCATAAAACTATGTTTACCGTAGGAAAGTCAAATGCATCATTCGCGCCATCGCGCGGCTGGCCGGGGAGGCAGGAATGCGCATCTACATCTCAGCTGACATCGAGGGGATCGTCGGGGTCGTCAGCCGCGACCAACTGATGCCGGAAGGTTTCGAATACGAAAACGCGCGCCGCTGGATGACCGATACCGTCGTTCACGCCTGCGAGGCCGCGCACGAGGAAGGCGTGGAGGAAGTCATCCTCAGCGATTCCCACGGCAATGGCGAGAGCATCCTGATTGACCGTCTGCCAGACTATGTGCAGATCGTGCGCAGCTGGCCGCGACCGCTGATGATGATGCAGGGCGTCGAGCTCGGCTCCTTCGTCGGTGCGATGCTGCTCGGCTACCACGCCGGGGCAAGCCATCCGGGTGGGGTTCTGTCGCACACGATCGGCGGCACGGCGTTTGCCGAGGTGCGCATCAACGGTGACGTCATGCCGGAAGCCGGTATCAACGCCGCCATTGCCGGACATTTCGACGTGCCCGTCTTGCTCGCCTCCGGCGACAATATCGCCCTTGACGAGATCAAGGCCTGCATCGGCGATATCGTGACGGTGCCGGTCAAGCAGGTTTACAGCACACAGTCGGCGATATCGCTGACGCCGGCCGTCGCGCATCGTCGGATTCGCGAGGGCGTCAAGGCGGCGCTGTCAACAGCCGGTGCGGCGAAACCGTTCAAGCTGGAAAATCCGGTCCTGGAGATCGTGTTCCGAAATCGTCTGCCGGCCGAGTATCTCTCCTACCTCAAGGGCGTCGAACGCACCGACGGTTACACGATCCGCTACCAGGGCGACGACATGGTCGACGTCTCGCGCTTCATCCAGTTCGTGGTCGGCTACAATTCACGCCTGACTTTCTGACCAACTCCGCAACGGATCCCATTCATGACCACCTCGATTGTCCTTGGCGCCGGCATGGTCGGCGTCTCAACCGCGCTTGCCTTGCAGGAGAACGGGCACCAGGTGGTGCTACTGGATCGCCAGGCACCGGGGCGGGAAACAAGCTATGGCAACGCCGGCATCATCCAGACCGAGGCCGTAGAGCCCTATCCCTTCCCGCGCAGCGTAAGCGAGATCGCCAGGGTGGCGCTGAAGCGCGGCAACGACGTCGATTGGCGGCTTCGCGATTTGCCACGCGTGGCGGGGCCGCTCTTGCGGTATTTCACGCAGTCGGCGGCTGAGCCTTACGCGAGAACCATCGCGGCCTATTCACAGCTCGCGCTCAGGGCGAGCGACGATCACGCGCGCTTTATCGAACCCGCCGGCGCAAGCGACCTGATTGTCCGGCAAGGGTGGCGCGCCGTCTATCGTACGCCCGCGAGTTTCGAAGCGGCTGCAGCCGATGCGGACCGGCTGAAGCGTGTCTATGGCGTGCCGTCAGCTGTTCTAGGCACGGACGATCTTGCCGCAAGCGAACCGGCGCTGCAGCGTCGGCTCGCGGGTGCCGTCCACTGGACCTCGCCCTGGACCTGCCGTGATCCGGGCGAGCTGGTTGCGCGATACGCCGCTCTCTTCGTGGCGCGTGGCGGTACGCTGGCACGCGGCGACGCAATGACCTTGCGACCGAATGGTGCGGGTTGGCGGGTATTGTCCGAGGATGGCGTTGTCGGCGCTGAAAACGCGGTCGTTGCCCTGGGGCCATGGTCGCCTACGCTCGTAAAGACGTTCGGCTATCGCATACCCATGGTGTTCAAGCGCGGTTACCACAGGCATTTTTCAGGAGAGCACGGGCCGCGCGTCTCAATGCTGGACGTCGACAATTCCACGCTGGTTGCGCCGATGAACGCCGGATGGCGGGTCTTGACCGGCGCGCATATGACGCCGCCGGGAACAGCGCCGGCATCGCGACAAATTCGACACGCGACCGACGCTGCCCGTGATCTTTTTGCACTGCGAGACCCCGTTGAAGCCACACCATGGTCGGGCACTCGGCCCTGCATGCCCGACATGCTGCCTGTCGTCGGCCCGACCCGGCACAGGGGTCTGTTTTTTCATTTTGGCCACGGACACCAGGGCTTCACTTTGGGTCCGACGACCGCATTCCTCCTGGCGGAGCTGATGACAATGGGCCGCGGGAATCCGCTTGCGCTCCCGTTACTGCCGTCAGCGCGGGGCTGGGCATAACGCAGCCGAAAAGACCGTGAAGGGCAGGTCGACATCGTCAGGAATCCTCGCACCGCAGTCGGAGCAGATCGCTCCGGCCCTCGTGAGTTCCATCCGCAGTGTCGGAGCAATTTCGTGGCGGTCGGAAATCGCCAAATTGTCAGAAGGGGATCAGATACCGCGCAGGCAAGGCTGATATTCTGGCCGCGCGGATTCCGAGGCTAGGTCGACGGGATGTGAACCGCACCGTTCTCAGGAGCAATTTCCCCGGGAGTGTGTCAGTGACGTCCATACCCTGCCGCTCTTCCTTCAGTACATTCGCCAATCAGTGCTTCAGTATCTGGCTGAGGAAGACCTGCGTGCGTTCGTGTTTGGGACTGGTGAAGAATTCGTCAGGGGTCGCCTCCTCGACAATCTGCCCGCCGTTCATGAATATCACACGGTCAGCGACCGCGCGCGCGAACCCCATTTCGTGGGTGACACAGACCATTGTCATTCCGTCCTTGGCGAGAGCAGTCATGGTTTCGAGCACTTCCGACACCATTTCAGGGTCAAGGGCCGAGGTGGGCTCGTCGAACAGCATCACTGCCGGCTGCATGCAGAGTGAGCGGGCGATCGCCACACGCTGCTGCTGGCCACCCGAAAGCTGGACCGGGAACTTGTTTGCCTGTTCAGGAATACGAACCCGCTCAAGATACTTCAGTGCCCTTGCCCGCGCCTCGGCCTCCGGCACACCACTGATCCACATCGGCCCAACCATGCAGTTCATCAGCACAGTCATGTGCGGAAACAGGTTGAAATGCTGAAACACCATGCCGACATTGCGCCGCACGTCCGAGACATTGCGCATCTTGGCGTGCAGGTTGATGCCGTTGACGACGATCTCGCCTTCCTGGTGGGCCTCCAGTCGATTGAAGCAGCGGATCAATGTCGATTTGCCCGACCCGGACGGGCCGCATATGACGATACGTTCTCCCTTGCGGACCTTCAGGTTGATATCCGTCAGCACCTGAAACGCACCGTACCATTTGGACACGTTCCTGACGTCGATAATGGTCTCTGCACTCATCTGACCTTGCTCCTGGCATAGTGGCGTTCGATGCGGGACTGGATGAGTTCGAGGCAGATTGACATGATCCAGTAGAGCATGGCGGCTGAGATAAGCATTTCCATGTGCTGGAACGTTTTCTGGCCAAGCGTGCGCGCCAGGAACATCAATTCCCAGACGCCAATCACGGAGACGAGCGAGCTATCTTTCAGCATCGAAATGAACTGGTTGCCTGTTGGCGGAATTATGACGGGCAGCGCTTGCGGCAGGATAATCTTGCGCATGGTCAGTCCGAAGCCAAAGCCGATCGACCTTGATGCCTCCCACTGGCCGCGGTCGATGCTCTGGATGCCGGACCGGAAGATTTCCGTCATGTAAGCGCCGTAGCAGAGCGAAAGTGCCAGGATACCTGCCGGAACGGCATCGATGATGATGCCAAGCTGAGGCAGACCCAGATAGATCAAATAGACCTGCATCAGGAGTGGCAGCCCGCGAAAGAACGATGTGTAGAAGCTTGCGATCGCGTAGGCAAAACCGTTGGTCGACAGTTTTGCTACCGCACCAAGGATGGCGATGAGCGAGGCGATTGCAATCGAAATCGCCGACACATAGACGGTCGTCACAAGGCCCTGCGCGATCAGGAAAGGAAGCTTCTGCTCGATAAACGGCAGGCTGAGGTGAAACGTCTGGAAGAAGGCGAGAAACACCAGGAGAAGCTCAATCCATACAATAGCGATCTGGATCTTGAGGCTGGCAAAGCCAATCAGAACGATGTTCAGGCAAAAGAGCGCTGCGATCACAAGGGCAATGGCGAAACGGCCGTAGAAGCCGCTTTGCAAAGGCTCACCGATCACCGGGCGCATGAGTTCGCCCATTGTCGTGCCGGTCAGATTGAAGACGGTGAAGACGACCAGGGCGGCGGCGAACATCGTCGCGACGAACCGCGGCTGGTGGACGAGTACGACGGACTCAACGGTATCCGGATAAAGCATCTTAGTCCCTCTGGACAAAAAGGCGGTCCGGACCGACCCGGACCGCCAGGTGTGGGAAGGGCTATTTCACGACGGTGTAGTCGACGCCGTACCACTTCTCGGACAGCTTGCTCAGCGTGCCGTCGCTTTGCATCGCCTTGATCGCTTCAGCGATCTTGTCGTTCAGTTCCTTGTCGCCGTGCTCGATGGCAACGGCGAGCGGCTCGTAGAAGACGGGGTCGCCGACCTGCTTGATCGGATACCCGGCCTTGATGGCATCGCGGATACTCGGCAACGACGACACCACCGCATCGACGCGAACGCCGTCGCCGAGGCGCAGGTCGTCAAAGGCCGTTGTCGAGTTGGCGTAGGACTTCACTTCCTTCGGCTTGAAGGCGTATTCGAAGGCGGGAGCCCCAGCGGCATCGAGCGTCAATTCCTGCTTGGCGTAGGCTTCGAAGGTCGACGTTGCCGTTGTTCCGACGACCTTGCCATCCAGGTCGATCAAGGTGATGGCGAGACTATCCTTGTGGACGGCGACCGCCGCCGGCGTGTAGTAGTAGACGGCCGGAAAGTCGAATATCTTGGCGCGTTCCCTGGTCGGCGTCATCGAGCCCACATGCATGTCCCAGCGGCCCTGCCAGTTGCCGGCGGTGATGATATCCCAGCCCGGGGTGACAAACTCGACGCCGACACCGAGGCGCTTGCCGATTTCCTTGGCGACATCGATGTCGAAACCGTCCATCTCGTTCTTGTCGTTCATGAAGGACTGCGGCGCCCAACTGGCGTCGGTTGCAACCTTCAGGGTTTTTGCGTCGAGCACGCGGTCAAGGACGGCACCGGCGTAAGCCGGAAGCGCCGCGAACGATATGGCAATCGATGCGGCCGCCGCTGTCAGTCTGGCGAAAGTGTTCATTCTGTCGTTCCCTCTTGTCGTTCTGGGTTTTGGCAGGGTCCTCTTCCTGCCATAGGGGTGATCTTGAGTTCTCAGACGCCCTTCCGTCTTCCGGCGATACGAGGCAGCGCGGAGCCGCCCTTTCCTCATAAACGTGGAAATCAGCGCTCTTCCTTCTTGTCCATTTCGTCACGCACAGTCCGGGCGATCCGGAAGGCTTCGACGCCCGCGGGAATGCCGCAATAAATCGCGATCTGGACGAGTGCCGCACGAAGCTCTTCATCGGTCAGACCGTTGCGGATCGCGCCGCGGAAATGGATGGCGAATTCATGCATGCGGTTGAGAGCCGCTAGCATTCCAAGGTTGAGCAGGCTTCGGCTCTTCAGATTCAGCCCCTCGTCCGTCCACGCGGTGCCCCAGCAATACTCGTTCAGCAGATCCTGGAAGGGGCGCGAGAAGGCATCGCTGTTGCCGATTGCCCGATCGACATACTCGTCGCCGAGTACTTTGCGCCTGACAGCCTCGCCTCTTCTCTGCAGAGCCTCATCCATCGACCGTCTCTCCCTGGCTCAGAAATTCACTCATCAGGTCCGCTACGGCGTCAGGCGCTTCGATGAGGATCGAATGGCGCAAACCCGGCAGGATCCGGAGCATCGATCCGGGGATGCGCTCATGCATGTAACGGGCCATGCGCGGATTGGAGCCGGCATCGTCCTCGCCGGTGGCGATCAGCGTCGGGCAGCGGATTTGGTCGAGGAAGCCGCCGAAGTCCGTCTCAGCCAGCACCCGGTAGGCAGAGGCATAGCAATCCGGATCATTTTCGGCGTCGCGCGATCGCAGCCTTGCAATGATATCCGGGTTGCGCTCCTGAAAGTCTTCCGTCAGCCATCGCGACAGCGAGGCATTGTGGTGATCTGCAGGTGTACCCGCTCTGAGCGCGGCAAGGCGCTCAAGAACGCGCGCGCGCTCGAGCGGCGTGCGGCCGGCAACGGTCGACAGAAGAACCAGCCTGCGCAATCGCTGAAGATGGGTCAGCGCCAGGCGCTGGGCGATCAGGCCACCCAGCGAGAAGCCGGCGAGATTGAATACGGGGAACCCCGCTCGGTCGGCAAGCGCCAACGTCTCGTTGACGAAGTCGTCGATCTCGTATCGCCCCATGACCCGGCTCGACTGGCCGTGGCCGCGCAGATCGAAGGTCAGGATGGTAAAGCGGTCCTTCAGCCGCTCAACCACGCCCGACCACGCCTCCAGATAGGATCCGACACCGTGGATACAGACGAGCGGCTCGCCGTCCCCCTCGATGCGGTAGTTGAGCGTTACTTCGCCGATGGTATGACGCTGGACCCCTGTCATCGTCAGCGCCCCACTGCGACGCGCTTCTGCTCTTTTTCGCGGGCTGCAAAAAAGGGCATGATCTCCGTGACGAACAGCTCAAGCGTCCGCTTCTGCATTTCGAAGGGCAGATTGAAGGTCAGGCCGAGGCAGTATTGATCGACGCCGGCAGCCTCGTAGGCCAGCAACTTCTCGATCGCCTCGTCCGGCGTGCCGAACATCAGGTTCTTGCGGATGTTTTCCGGATTGTAGTTGTCCTTGCCCTTGACCGCTTCGTAGGGCACGGCCTCGGGGAACCCGTTGTGCACCGTCCCGATATTCTGCATTAGGTTTTCGAAGGCACGGCCGTAGTCCATGCTGTGCTTCACAGCGCGTTCCCAACCGTCCGGCCTGTCGTAGACGCAGGTCCGGCGCTGCATCATGAAACGCGGCCGCGGCACCTCAGGATGATCGGCGACTGCCTTGTGAAACTTGTCGGAAAGCACCTGAATTTCCGCAGCCGGCGCAGAGAGCGGCGTTGACAGGATGCTGGCGCCGTTTGCGATTGCCCAGTCGAAGGTACCCGGATCGCGCGCCGCCACCCAGATTGGGGGATGGGGTTGCTGAAGCGGCTTTGGCACGGCCGCCGTGATCGGGAACTTCCAATAGTGCCCCTCATGCGCATAGTCGCCGGACCAGAGTTTTTTCACGGCCGGCACGATTTCCTTCATGTAGGCGACGCCTTCCTGCTGCGGCATGCCTCCAGCCATGCGGTCGAATTCGTACTGGTAGGAACCGCGCGCGATACCGAACTCCAGGCGGCCGTTGGTCAGGTGGTCGCAAAGCGCCGACTCGCCTGCGAGCCTGATCGGGTTCCAGTAGGGCGCCACCAGCGTGGAGGTACCCAGCCGGATGCGATCGGTGTGCTGGGCAAGCCAGACCAGCGTCTGGAACGGGTTCGGCGAGATCGTGCATTCGAGGGTATGGTGTTCAGCGGTCCAGAGCGCCTCGAAACCACCTTCGTCGGCAATTCGCGCGAGTTGAAGCAGATTGCTTTTCACCCGCTCCATCGGCACCTCCGGTGAGAAGCGTTCCATCGTGAGGGAGACTGCGAACTTCATGGTTTCCTGCCTTTCCTGTGCCCGTGCGTTTGTCGTTATTTCAGGCGAATGACGAAGGGGTCCTGCATCGCGCCGGAGTAGTCGACGATGACGTTTTTCAGCCGCGAAAACTCGTGCATGACCTCGAAGCCGCCGCGCCGGCCGTAGCCGCTTTCCTTGAAGCCGCCGTTGGCGGACATGAACGAGGCGGAGCGATAGGTGTTGATCCATACCGTGCCGGCGTCGATCCGATTGGCGAAACGCAGGGCCCGATCGATGTCCTTGGTCCAGATGCCGGAGGCGAGGCCATAGCGGGTGTCGTTGGCAAGCTGGATCATCTCTTCCTCGTCGTGGAACGGCATGACGCCGACCACAGGTCCGAAGAGCTCATCACGCATGAACGCCATGTTGTTTCCCGCGTCGACCATCACGGTCGGCTCGAAGTACCAACCGCCATCAGCAAGTCCTTCTGCCTGGGGACGGCGGCCGCCTGTTGCGATCTTCGCCCCTTCCTTCACGCCGGACGCGAGATACGCTTCCACCTTCGAGAGCTGGTCTGCGAGTGCGAGCGGACCGATATCGGTGTCGTCGACCGTCGGAAGGCCGACGCGGATGCGTTGCGTCCTGGCGATGAGTGCATCGATAAACTTGTCGAAGACGCGAGCCTCTACGAAGCAGCGTGAACCGGCCACACAGGTCTGGCCGGCTGCGGCAAAGACGCCGGAGACGACGCCGTTTACCGCATGCTCGATGTCCACATCGCCGAAGACCACATGGGGAGACTTGCCGCCGAGCTCCATCGAGCAGGGAATAAGGTTTTCGGCCGCATTTCCGGCAATCCGACGGCCCGTGGCCGTGCTGCCGGTAAAAACGTACTTCGCGACACCGGGATGGCGCGTCAGCGCCTCGCCGGCGCTTTTCCCCGTACCCGTCACGACATTGACGACGCCTTCCGGGAAGCCCGCCTCGTGGATCAACTCGGCAAGTGCCAGCGTCGAGGCCGTTGCGTGCTCGGAGGGCTTGATGACAACCGTATTGCCGATCGCAAGGCAAGGCGCGAGCGTGCCGGTCAAGAGCATCAGCGGCGAATTCCACGGCGTGATCATGCCGACGACGCCCAAGGGCTCGCGAAGATTGAAGTTCAACGTGTCGAGCCGGTTGATCGGGATCGTCTCGCCCTGCAGCTTGTCGGCCATGCCGGCGAAATAATGGTAGCTGTCAGGCATGGCGCGCATCTGCGCCCGGGTTTCCTTGAGCAGCTTGCCATTGTCCCGCGTTTCAATCTCCGCGAGCGTATCGGCGTTGAGGCGAACGAGTTCGGCAAGCCGACGCATCAGCGCGCCGCGATCGGTCTGCGTCATGCGCCGCCAGGCAGGGTTGCGAAAGGCGGCATTGGCAGCGGCCACGGCGGCCTCGACATCATCCACATCCGCTTCGGCCAGATCATACCAGGGCTCGCCGGTCGTCGGATCGAAACTGGCGATGTAATTGCCCTTCTTCGGCGCCACGAACTGCCCGCCGATGAACAGGGGCTGGCGCGAGCTTTCAACGGAGCTGACTGTCGTCTTCATGTTATTGTCCTTGGTCTTGGGAGGCCTGAAGCCAGTCGTGAGCTTTGCCGTCGATCATCGCGACGCGACCGCCATCATCGCTATCCATGTAGATGCCAAAGCGTCCTGCTTGCCGTTCACGCACATAGCGCCGCAGCATGGATCTCAGCTCGTGGGTCGCGATCGCGGCGTAAGGCAGATCGTCGAGAGAGAAGAACCGGAGATCGCCAGGGAGATTTGTCCCGTCGCCGGCCAGTCGGGCGCGATAGACGAGGTAGCCTGGATCGCTGTCGGCAACGTCGAATACCGAATAGAGAAAGGTTTCCTCTGGCACGAGGCGCAGGGCCCCGCCGCCGTCGACGACGAGCTGGCTGTCGGCCTTGCGGCGCCGCGCGCATGGCAGCACCCAGGTCCCCTTGCCATCAGAGCGCAGCAACAGGCGATCACCCGCCTCGATGAGGTAGCCGATGATCATTCCATGAGAGGCAAGCCAGCCGTTCGGTAACGGATCCTTGACGCTCGCGTAGCGACCGCGACAGAAACCGAGTGGCGCGGTCGGGCTCGTCCCGAAAGCACGAACCTGGCCGATCAGGATCGCATGGTCGCCTGCATCGACAGTATTGAAGGTGGTGCAATCAAACCAGGTCAGGCTGTCCGTCAGCACCGGTGCGCCCGTATGAATGTTGTCGTGGGTCACCGACTGGAACTTGTCTTGTGCCTTCGAAGCGAAGGTACCGGACACGTCGACCTGTCCCTCGTGCAGGATATTGACCGCAAAGCACCCCGCGTTGGTGAAGGATTGATAGCTCGATGCCGACTTCGCGACGCAGACGAGAAGCAACGGCGGATCAAGCGAAACCGAGGTAAAGGAATTCGCCGTCATGCCGCGAGGCATGCCATCCTCGTCGCGGGTCGTGATCACAGTGACGCCGGTCACGAAAGTCCCGAACGCGCGGCGTAGCGCAATGGGATCTATCGGCGCGTCCGTCGATGCATCTTCCACCACCATGCGTATGTCCCTCCTCTCGATCAGTTGGAGAGAAGGCTATCGTGGCCATCGCGGCCGTTCTTCCATGGCTTCATAGGAAGAGATCGAGAAGTTCTGCATCGATCCCTAGCAGCCCTGCGCAAGCCAAGAAGGAGCATGGCGATCCTGTCGCAAAGGGCACTTCAGCGGGAGAGAGATATCAGGTGCGTGCCGAGGACCGGTTGTCGATGACACCGTGCAGGCGAAGGGCGAGTTCGACGGCAAACCGCTTTTCCGGCGCCTCGATATCGATACCGAAGAGTTCCTGAATTCGCGTCAAACGGTAACGTAGCGTGGTGACGTGCAAACCCATCGTATCGGCGCAGGCCTGGCTGCGGCAGCCTTCCTGCAGATAGACCGACAAGGTCTCGAGATAGGGCGTTCCGTTTTCGCGATCGTGGTCGGCGATAGCGCCGATGCTATCCTGCACGAAGCCGCGCACATCCCCCGCTTCGCAGGCAGCCACCAACATCGGAAGCGGACCGAAATCCTGGGCTGATATCGCGCCTGTCAGGCCAAACGAGCGACCGATCCCGATCATGCGGACGCATCGCTCCCAAGCGGCAGGATAGTCGCTCAGCGTGGAGCAACGATTACCGACCACCACGATCGGTTCCTCGTCGAAATAGCGGCCGAGCTCTTCGGCAATACGGCGCGTGAGCTTCGCCATACGTTCTTGCCGCTTGCCGGACTCCGGGGGTACCAGGCAAACCACCCCGCCTTCGATGCCGACAAGGTTCGATTGCAGGGATGCTTGCTTCATGATGCGTGAAAGCGTGTGCTCGACATCGACGGATGCGCCACCGAACGCCTTGGTCTTTTCCGGGAAATCAACGACGATCATCTGCTGCGGCGCGGCGAAACTGAGCCCAAGGCGCTGAGCACGCTGGGATATATCGTTCGCATTGCGCCAACGCCCTTCAACCACCTCGAAGAAAAGCTCGGCCTGTGTCCGCGTCTCGAAGCGGAAGCGAATGAAGCTGCGCATCATCTGCACACTCAACGCGAACTTGGCGCTGTCGAGCATCAAGAGGTCAAGGTCGCTGAACTCGTGCGATGTCGGAAAGATGATCAGCGCGCCGACAAGTTGCATATCGACCGTCAGCCCCTCGATGCGCGCGGTTGTCCGGAAACGCTGTTTGCCATCATCCAGAAACAGGCTCGTCGCCTCGGTCGTCCCCTTCTCAACAGCGTCACGCGCCGCTTTCATCAGCGGCCGGGCAAGTGCGGTCGACGCAGCCTCTTGCCAACTTCCATCGTCGAAGAGGGTCGCATTCGGCGATTTGCCCGCCATGATCTGGTTCGCCGTGAAATCGACGACAACAGTCGGATTTGGAAGCATGGTTCCGACCATCGCGGAGAGCGACGAGACAGAACCGTCGGTCAGCACATGCTCCAGAAGCGAAGTATGAGCCTTCAGCGCGCGCTCCAGACGCTGAGCCGAGACCTTCTGCGCTTCCAGTTGATGTTCGCGTTCGACGGCAACAGCGCCAAGGTGAATGATCGTGCCGAGAAAGGCGAGATCGTCCTCGCAAACATCCGTCACCTGCCGGGCGATGACGCTCAGGACCATCGGCCGGCCTTCCCAGTCCTTGCAGTTCATCGGCATGACGAGAACGGTGCGGTAGTCGCGCTCGAAGGCCTCTTTCCTGTAGCCTGGAAATTCGGCGGACTCACGCGCGTCGCGGATATAGACGGGTTCGTTTCGTTGCAAAGCGATTAGCGACGGGCTTGTGGCTAGTTCCCATTTGTCGGGCAAAGACCGCTCTATCAACGTCGGGTCGTAGCGCACGATGACATGCGCATACCCATGAGCGGCATCGATGCCCATGATCGACCCCAACGACCAGTTCGCATGGCGACAGGCGGCCGCAATGAGCTGCTGCAGCACGATCTGAAGATCGCCACCACTGTTGATCTGACTGGCGACGTCGCGGAGCGCCAGTATCCGGGACTTCTGATCCAAGTCGTCTACCTCTTGACATCTGTCAATCGACCATGCGCGCGCCGAGCGCCAAAGTCTACTCTGCTTCCGCGAAGTCTTGGCGCACATCTTGCGACGGAACGTAGGAAGCACCATCCGGCGATCCCGCTAGGGTGCGAAGCAATCCCAACAAAACAGCAACGGCACATCCCATGACGATCGGCATTCGAAAAATCTGCACTTTCCTGGAAGAAACCCTGGTGGAGGGCGGCATGGCGGCGCCGCGCCCCGTCAATATCGTCGTGGTCGCGGCAGTGATCCAGAATCCCTGGGCAGGCCGCGGCTTCGTCGAGAATCTCAGGCCGGAAATTATCCGCATTGCCAGCGAGCTCAGCCATCAGATGACAGACCGGCTGTTGCGCCAAATGGATCCGGAACGGATCGAGGCGTGCGGCAAGGCAGCTGCAGTCGGCATCAGTGGTGAAATCGAGCATGCGTCGGCGATGATCCATACGCTGCGCTTCGGCAACCCTTTCCGCGAGGCGATCGGCGGCACGAACTACCTGGAGTTTGCCAACACCCGCAATGCACCGGGCGCGCTCCTTTCTCTACCGATGATGCACAAGAGCGAGAGCGGCAAGCGATCGCATTTCCTGACCGCCAATTTCCAGATCGCCGACGCGCCGGGCCCGGACGAGATCATCGTCGCCATCGGCGCCTCCGACAGTGGCCGTGCCCATGCGCGCATCGCTGACCGTTTCCACGACATAGCGGAAATGGATGCGGAAAAGGCTGCATTGCTCAGCAAGGCTTGATAAGAGCAGACATACGAGTTGTGCCGGAGTTTGCCATGAAGCTTGATGCGATCGACCTGCGCATTCTCGATGCAATTCAGCGGGATGGCCGCATCACCAAACTTGCGCTCGCCGAAAAGGTGGGCCTTTCGCCCACGCCATGCTGGATGCGGCTGCGCAAGCTGGAAAAGGCCGGGATCATCAGCGGCTACCATGCACATGTGGCATTGCGGCGGGTCGCGCCCGTTGCGAGCGTCATGGTCGAGCTAACGCTCGCCAACCACCGCCAGGCCGACTTCGACCGGTTCGAACGAGCCGTCCGGGACACTCCGGAAATCGTCTGCTGCTGGTCGGTTGGCGGCGGCGTCGACTACATCATGAAGATTGTTGCCGCCGACATCGACGCCTACCAGCGCCTGATTGATGCGCTGCTCGACCGCGAGCTCGGGATTGCCCGCTACTTCACCTACATCGTCACCAAGACGGTCAAGGAAGAACCTGTGCTTCCCGTGTCATTGCTGGTGGCCGACGAAGCCTAGAACTCGTCCTGTAGAAACACGCCTGTCCAGTGGCCCGTACCCAGTCCGGGCCTCCATCGGTTCCGTCACAGGGATAGTCAATCTCTCTCATCCAGCGCGTGGTTTCGGACAGATTGCCTCTATCTGCCGGCATCAATGGACAATCTCTCGCCGCATACCATGAACAATCGGCTGCGAGAGAAGAGAGGACTCGACAATGACAGCCGTGTTTGCCCGCCCCGATTACCATGAAGCCCTGTCTGGCCTGCGTGATCGCCATTTGCTGCGCAATCTTTCCTATATTGACGGCCGCTGGACCGGTTCGCGCGACGGGGCCAATTTCGAAGTAACCGACCCAGCCTCCGGCATCTCACTTGCCTGGGTAGCAAGCCTTGGGGCGCGGGAAACGGAGCATGCGATCGATGCCGGCCAGAAAGCTCTGTCGCAATGGCGAGCGCTGTTGCCGCAGCAGCGGTCTGCGATCTTGCGCAAGTGGTACGAGCTGATCCTGGCTGCCAAGCAGGACCTGGCCTTGATCATGACCCTTGAGCAGGGCAAGCCGCTTTCCGAATCCATTGGAGAAATCGACTACGCCGCCTCTTTCGTCGAGTGGTATGCCGAGGAGGGCAAGCGTCTCAACGCCGAGAGCGTCAGCAGCCACCTACCCGGCGCTGAGATGATCGTGCGGCGCGAGGCGCTAGGCGTCGTCGGGATCGTGACACCCTGGAACTTCCCCTCAGCCATGATTACCCGCAAGGCCGCAGCAGCCCTCGCTGCCGGATGTACCGTCGTTGCGCATCCCTCCAGCGAAACACCGCTTTCGGCGCTGGCGCTTGCCGAACTCGGCGAACGTGCGGGCCTTCCTGCCGGTGTCTTCAACGTCGTTTCCGGCGATGCGGCAACCGTTGTCGGCTGCTTGAACGTCGATGCACGTGTGCGCGCCTTGAGTTTTACGGGCTCCACCGAGATTGGGAAACGCATCGCCGGTCAATGCGCATCGACCATGAAGCGGCTTGTGATGGAACTCGGCGGCCATGCGCCGCTGATCGTCTTCGCCGATGCAGATATGGAGAAGGCAACCGCTATCGCAATCGCTGCCAAGTTCGCGACGTCCGGCCAGGACTGCCTCGCCGCCAACCGCATCTATGTCGAACGCTCCGCACTCCCGGACTTCACCCAGCTATTCAAGGCACGCATCGAAGCGCTGAAAGTGGCAGCGGGGCTTGAACCAGGCAGCGACATCGGCCCGCTGATGCACGAGCGCGCCATTGCCAAAGTGGAGGAACAGGTCGCCGATGCCCTGAAGCGCGGCGCGAAGCTCCTGACCGGTGGCAAGCGCCATAAGGCAGGCACTCTCTTCTTTGAGCCGACGCTTTTGGTGGAAGTACCCGACGATGCGCTCATCATGCGTGAAGAAACCTTTGGCCCGGTCGCCGCCATCATTGCTTTCGACAGCGAGAAAGAAGTGATCGCAAGGGCGAACGACACCGAATACGGTCTCGTCGCCTATGTCGTGACTGAGAATGGCGCGCGTCAGATGCGCCTTGGCAGGGCGCTCGAATATGGAATGGTTGCCATTAACCGCGTGAAGATCACCGGCGGCCCGATCCCCTTCGGCGGTTGGAAACAATCGGGTCTCGGCCGTGAAGGCTCGCGCCACGGCATCGAGGCTTTCACCGAACTCAAGTATCTCTGCATCGACACAGCCGCCTGAGGCAGGCGCGCCAGGTCCATACGCGAAAGGAAAGACCATGCTCGACAAAAGCAACGAACTTACAGCCTGGGACCGTGATCACTTCTTCCACCCGTCCACACACATGGGCATGCACGCCCGCGGTGAGACGCCGACGCGCGTCATCGGCGGTGGAGAAGGCGTCTACATCAGCGATACGAACGGCAGGACGAGTCTCGACGCCTTTGCCGGCCTCTATTGCGTCAATGTCGGCTACGGCCGCCAGAAGATCGCCGACGCGATCGCCGCACAGGCCAGGAACCTCGCCTACTATCACGCCTATGTCGGGCATGGCACCGAGGCCTCGATCACTCTGTCGAAGATGATCATCGACCGCGCGCCTGAGGGCATGTCGCGGGTCTACTTCGGCCTTTCCGGCTCCGACGCCAACGAGACCAACATCAAGCTGATCTGGTACTACAACAACATCCTGGGTCGCCCCGAGAAGAAGAAGATCATCTCGCGTTGGCGCGGCTATCACGGCTCCGGCATCATGACCGGCTCGCTGACAGGCCTCCATCTCTTCCATAACGCCTTCGACCTGCCGCGCGCGCCGATCCTGCACACAGAAGCGCCTTACTTCTTCCGCCGCCCGGACCGCTCTATGGACGAAGAACAGTTCTCGCAGTCCTGCGCCGACAAGCTCGAGGAGATGATCCTGGCCGAAGGGCCGGATACGATCGCCGCATTCATCGGCGAACCGATCCTCGGCACCGGCGGCATTGTGCCGCCACCGAAGGGGTACTGGCAGAAGATCCAGGTCGTGCTCGACAAGTATGACATTCTGCTTGTCGCAGACGAGGTGGTCACCGGCTTCGGCCGCCTCGGCACGATGTTCGGCTCCGACCACTATGGCATCAAGCCCGATCTCATCACCATTGCGAAAGGTCTCACCTCCGCATATGCGCCGCTTTCCGGCACCATCGTCTCGGACAAGGTCTGGCAGGTGCTGGTTCAGGGTTCCGACGAGTTGGGTGCCATCGGCCACGGCTGGACCTATTCAGCCCACCCCATATGTGCAGCTGCGGGTGTTGCCAATCTCGAGCTGATTGACGAACTGGAGTTGGTCGACAACGCCGGCACGACCGGCGCCTACTTCCGCGCTGAACTGACGAAAGCCCTCGGCGGCCACAAACATGTGGGCGAGGTGCGTGGCGACGGATTGATGGCCGCGGTCGAGTTCGTCGAGGATAAGGACGACCGCATCTTCTTTGATCCGGAAAAGAAGATCGGCCCGCAAATCTCTGCAGCCCTGCTGGAGCGGGGCGTCATCGGCCGCGCCATGCCACAGGGAGATATCCTTGGCTTCGCGCCACCGCTCTGCCTCACGAGGCAAGAGGCCGACATCGTCGTGAAAGCGGCCGCTGATGCGGTCACCTCCGTGCTCGGCTAGGCAAAGGCAAAGTCAAAGCGAAGTGGGCAGTAACTTCTCACGGTCCACTTTGTTTGCGAATGTCTCTGGCCCTTCAGTTGCCCGGCCGCGCCAGCGACCGGGCAATGTTCATGATCTCAAAGCCATAGGGTGCGCGTGAAGTGCGAAAGGGGTCATCGGCCCTCATGCTCCGAGCTCGGTGGGACTGTTCCCTAGTCCAATGGTCTTGAAAGCCAGGTCGCGAAGTAATACCTTCGGGAAACCACTCCTTACAACGGTGTTGACAATGACGACGACGGTTACAGCTAAAGGACAGGTCACGATCCCCAAACCAGTACGCGACCTCTTGGGCATTGTGCCGGGCAGCAAGGTTGATTTCCGGCGCGCGCCGGATGGAAGCATTGTGCTCGTCCATGCCGCCAAAAAACAGCAGCCCAGCCGCTTCTCAAAACTGCGAGGGCACGCCGGCAAGGGGCTGGACACGGCCGCGATCATGGCACTCACGCGTGGCGAGCCTTGATATTCGTAGACACGAATGTTCTTCTTGACGTCGTGACCGATGATCCGACATGGGCGGATTGGTCCATAGCGCAACTCGAAAATGCAAGTCTTGGGGGGACACTATGGATCAACGATATTGTCTACGCAGAACTGGCCGTCCGCTACGATCGGATCGAAGAAGTCGACGCGTTCCTTAATCAAGCCGGGTTAGAACTGGCACCAGTCCCGCGGGCGGCCCTGTTTCTGGCCAGCAAGGTTTTCACGCGATATCGCAAGGCAGGCGGAGCGAGGACCGGCGTTCTCCCAGACTTCTTCATCGGTGCGCATGCGGCCGTCAGCGGGCTTCCTTTGCTCACACGTGATGTTGGGCGCTATCGAACCTATTTCCCGAAATTGACATTGATTGCCCCGGATTTGCCGACCTAACGGCGCCTAGCGGGCTGTGATTGAAGCACCGGCCACCCCGCTCCGCTTGCGCTCTCGTGTTCGACGACTTTGACGTGCATTGGCGTGCACCTGGCACGGGTTCCGTGCAAGTCAATTTGCTACTTTCGAAGCACAAAACGAGCACACCTCCAGTCCGCGCTAAGGATTGCTGAGCAGACGAGCTTACTGACGATCGGCGAAAGCCGGTGGTCGCACTTGCGCGACAAGCGGGAAATCACAGGGACTTATTGTCGGCCGAGCCAGTGTCTCATGATCTCCGCTAAACGTTGCGGCACTTGCTGGGGGAACATGTGCCCTGTGTCCTCGACTATCTCGAACGCTGAGCCAACTAGCCCTTGGTGAAGCTCAAGGACCTCCATCCGACTTCTAAGATTATCCTGCTCTCCTGCTCTTCAGGGAGCAGCTGTTGCATCGGCCGGCGGATGGTCCGCTGGTGCTTTTGTCGATTGCCGAAACGATTGTGACCATCGGCGCCGGCGACCATGGCAAGGGCGGGCGCAACAGCTTTTTCCGACATAAAGGAACTGGCACCGCTTTGCCGATTTCTCGATTGTACCCATGCGCCTGAACCGGGCTGCGCGGTTCGGGCAGCTGTCAAAAGCGGCACTTTGACCGCCGACCGCGTTGAACGCTGGCGAAGTCTTGTTTCTGAAAACCGTGACAGAACACCTGTCATCAGAGGACCACGCGGCAACAAGATTGTTCGCAAGAAGAAATATTGAAGATCTGACACCTTGAACTGTATCGAACTGCGAACCACGCACCAACCGGGGTCAGGCAAGACTTTTCTTGTGACTAAGTTGTCATTTTACCCGGTTCGAACCAGGGCATGGCGCCGACATCTGCTCCTGTTGCCTCGCGACCCCAAGCAGCCACTTGTGAAATTTTTGCCCAAACGGCTTCTCCAGTGCAGCCCGATCCCATGCCAGGTAATAGCTTTCAGGCAGTTTCATGCGAATGTCGAAGGGCACGACCAGGCTTCCAGAGGCGATCTCATCCGTGATCATGGAAACTTGCGCAAGAACAAACCCCCTGCCGTTTACGGCCGCGTCGATCGCACTGCTCGACAAGGTGAAGGAGAGGCCGGAAAACTTCTGGCCGCCATCGGCGTGCACTAGGGCTGCCCAGTCGTTCCATTGCGGAGAAGCCTTGTAGTCCGCCTCCCATTCCACATGAAGGAGAGGAAATGTCAGGATATCGCGCGGCGTTTCAAGGCTGCGTCCGGCGATCAGCATCGGCGAGCAGGCAGGCACCATCCAGTCCGTGAACAGGGTGGCCACGTGCTCATGCACATAGGAGCGCCGACCATAGGTAATACGGAAATCCACTTGATCCGCACCGATGCGAGGCTCCTGCTCCTGCCCAAGAATGCGGACACTCGATTGCGGACAGAGCGTTTGCCAATCGAAGATCTTACGATTGACCCACTTGTTGGCGACTGACGTCAGCGCACTTAGAACGATGCTGGTCTCGTTCCTCGCACGGGTGAGGACGTTTGCTGCATGGGAGAGCTGCTGAAAGCCTTTCGCGACTTCGCGATAGTACAGCCGTCCCCATGAAGACAGTTCAACCCGTCGCCCGCGGCGCTCCAGCAATGTCAGGCCAAGACATTGCTCCAGGTTTCTTACCAGTTGGCTCACGGCGCCGGGTGAGACGCCGAGGTCCGCCGCCGCAGCGCTGACCGTGCCACATCGTCCGATCGCCTCAAAGGCCTGCAAGCCGCGCAAAGACGGGTTCGGCATCGTAAAGCACTCCTTCAATCAGTCGCTCCAATTTAGAAAATCTAAAAAAGAACGCAGGCGCTGGCAACTTGTTGGCCCATGAAAAACGTCGAACATTCGCTTAACAAAACGCAAGGAGAGCGAAATGTTTCTCAAGAACGCCTGGTATGTCGCAGCCTGGGATCACGAAGTCGACCGCGAGTTGAAACCCGTCACGATGCTCGGCGAAAACATCGTCCTTTACCGCAAGCAGGACGGTAAGGCCGCCGCGCTCGAAAATGCCTGTCCCCATCGCAAGCTGCCGCTCTCCATGGGGCGCATCAAGGGCGACGACGTCGAATGCGGCTACCATGGCCTCACCTTCGACTGTTCGGGCATCTGCACACGCGTTCCGGGAGCCGAGCGGATTCCGCATGTCGCCAAGGTGCGCTCCTACCCGATCCATGAGCGCTATGGCTTGCTTTGGGTCTGGATGGGAGATGCCGACAAGGCGGATCCGAAGGACATCTTTGAAGTCGAACACTTCGGCGACCCGGCTTGGGGCATCAATCGCGGCGAGTCAATGACGCTGAACTGCAATTACCTCTACATGACGGACAACCTGCTTGATCCGTCCCATGTCGCCTGGGTCCACCAGTCGTCCTTCGCCAGTTCCGCCTGCGAAGAAACACCGCTTGAAACGACCGTGAAAGATGACGGCGTCACCGTCTGGCGCTGGATGATCGATTCCGAACCGGCCCCATTTTATGCGCCCTTCCTGCAGTTCAAGGGCAACACCGACCGAAAGCAGCACTACGAGGTGCGCTATCCGAGCAACGCGATCATCAAGGCGATCTTCGCGCCAGCCCACACCGGCGGAGAAGGCCGCGCGCTGCCTGAAAATACCTTTCTGATGGACAGCTACAACTTCATGACGCCTGTCGATCAAAACCGGACCAAATACTACTGGTTCCAGATGCGCAACTTTGCGCCTGAGGACGTCAAGGTTTCCGAGAGTTTTGCCAAGTCCGTGCGCGGCGCCTTCGAAGAGGATCGTGTTGTACTGGAAGCGGTTCATCACGGAATGGCGAACCAGCAGACGCCAAACCTCGACCTGAAAATCGACGTCGGCCCGATGCGCTTCCGGCGCAAGCTGGCTCAGATGATCGCCGCCGAGACGAAAGCCGATCCCGCCAGCGTCGCAGCCGAGTAGGGAGCGCTCCGGATGCTCGATGCAGCCGCCTCGCGCTTCCGTCCCTTCGAAGTCATCTCGAAGGTCCGGGAAAGCGCCACCATCACCTCGTTCCGCCTTGCCCCACTCGAACGCCAGCACTGGCGGCCGTTCGAGGCGGGACAGTTCCTGACGATGCGTGTTCCCGATCGCAAGGGCGGGCATGTCCTGCGCAACTACACCGTCTCCTCTTCCCCACGAGAAGAAGGAAGTTACCGGATCACTGTCAAGCGCGAGGCCGCACCATCGAGCAATGTGCCAAATGGCCTGAGTTCCTGCTGGCTGCATGACGAGATCGAGCCCGGTGCGGTCATCGAGATCGATCCGCCGCGCGGCGCCTTCAAGCTCGACAGCGCCAGTGCCCGGCCCGTCGTCCTTCTTTCCGGTGGCGTCGGGCTGACGCCGACGGTTTCGATGCTCGATGTGCTGGCGAAGGACAGCAACCGCCCGGTATGGTTCATCCATGCGTGTGACGGTGCAGCCGTCCACGCGCTGCGGGACGAGGTCGAACATCTCGCCGCTCTCCGCCCCGGCATCACCGTGCACTATTGCTACCGTTTCGCCGAAGAAGCCGATCGCAAGGTTGCCGACTGCCATTCAACAGGCTTCCTGACGCGCACCACGCTTCAGAGCCTCCTGCCGCTCGACGACTACGACTTCTACATGTGCGGGCCGCAACCCTTCATGCAGGCGCTCTACGGCATTCTGACTGGCTTCGGAGTGCGGAAGGAGCGCATCGCCTACGAGTTCTTCGGGCCGGCGAGCCTGTTGACGGAGGCAGCTCCGTCAACGCCACGATCGCAAATGGCCTTCTCCCCCAATTCGGTTATCGACGAGGAAGGCCCCTGCGTCGTCCTACAGAAATCCGGCATCAAACTTGCCTGGGACAGCACGAGCGAATCCATCCTCGCTTTCCTGGAAGCGCAGGGGATCGAGCCCGAATTCTCATGCCGCGCGGGCGTCTGCGGCACCTGCGAACAGGGCCTTGTCTCAGGTGAAGTCGACTACTTCGAGGAGCCTCTCGATCAAGTGCCGGACGACCGGGTGCTGCTCTGTTGCACCAGGCCGAAGTCCTCGATCGTGCTCGATCTCTGACTGCAAAAGACCGAATGGCCGTGGCGCCATCCTGATGTTCAAGCCTTGAAGGAAGATCCGTGACGAAACCGCTTCATACCGAGATCCCTCTCAATCCGCATGTGGCCGGCCTTCCGCCCTACAACGCCGGCATGAACATCGCTGTGGCGCGGCTGCAGAGCGGACGGCAAGACATCGCAGCGCTTGCCAGCAACGAGAACCCGGATGGCTGTTCGCCGGATGTCGCGGCCGCGCTCGCAAACCTTGAGCCTTCGCGCTACTCCGACCATGCCTGCACGGCGCTGCGGGCGGCCCTCAGCCAGAGGCTCGGCGTTACCTCCGACCGGATCGTCGCCGGTAACGGCTCGGAGGAAATGATCGCCGCCATCTGTCGCGCCGTGCTGCGTCCTGGTTCCGTCGTGGCAACGGTCTGTCCCGGCTTCGGGCTGCACGAGATCGAGGCGCTTGCCAATGGCGCCAGGGTCGAGAAGGTCGGCATGCGGCCAGAACTGGATTTCGACATCCCGGCGATGACCGCCATACTCGAGCGTGCGCCTGAAATTTTTTTCCTCTCGTCCCCGTCGAACCCGGTCGGTCCGGCGCTCGATCGTGAGGGGCTGACGCGCATTCTCGCGGCTGTCAGTCATGAAACGCTTCTGGTGCTCGACGAGGCCTATTTCGAGTTCACGAACGAAGACACGCCCGATGCGCTTGCCGCGCTCTCGGCGACGAACCTCGCCTGGGTGATACTGCGAACATTTTCCAAGGCCTATGGGCTTGCAGGGTTGCGGGTCGGCTATGCGGTCACCTCCGATGTCCGGCTGGCGCGGGCCATGAGCGCCGCCAAGACGCCGTTCAACGTCAATGCCGCCGCGCAGGCGGCGGCCGTCGCCGCGCTCAACGACGAAGCCTGGATGCAGTCTTCGGTCGCAAGGTTGAAACGCGAGCGGGCGCGTGTGGCCGACGCCGTCGCCGCCATGGGGCTTTCGGCGGCCAGGTCGCAAACGAACTTCCTGTTCATCGACGTTGGGCTGGAGAGCCGGACCGCGTTCGATCACTTCCTGGCAAACGGGATCATCGTCAAGCCATGGAAGGAGGAAGGCTATGGCACCTTCATTCGCGTGACGATCGGCACCCCCTTGGAAAACGACCGCTTTCTCAAGGCGCTTCGCGACCTTCTGAGGACGTGACGGCCTGCGTCACCCTTCAAGCCAAGACACAACAAGGGGCGAAGCACGACCCCACGGGAACGAACACATGAGCGGAAACGCAAGCCTGCACAGAGTAAACCGGGAGCCCCATCGCATGTCCCCTTCAGCGCCGTCCGGACTTTTCGCCGGTGACTTTTCCGCCTTGCGCGCCCGATTTCTCGCCGCCGCGCGTACCGCTGGCGCGAGCCTGGTCGAATACCTGCACCCATTGCACGGGCCGAAGGGAGAGCGCCTGGCGACCGACGTTGCCTATCTCGGGCGCAACGATGCCGAAAAGCTCCTGGTGCTGATTTCCGGAACGCATGGCGTCGAAGGTCCCTTCGGCTCGGCGTGCCAGACCGCGTGGCTTTCACAAAACTCCCCCTGGAAACTTCCTGATGATACCGCCGTTCTGGCGATCCACCTCATCAACCCCTGGGGCACGGCATGGGCGCGCCGGGTCAACGAAGACAATGTCGATCTCAACCGCAACTTCATCGACTGGCGAAAGGCACCGCCGAAGAACGAACGCTATGCCGCATTGCACGGGGCTCTGGTCTGTCGCGCCTGGGACGGCCCGGAGCGTGACGCAGCCATTGCGGCATACGAAGACGCCAAGCGGCGGCTCGGTGGCTACGCCGGCATCGCCCCGATTGTGGAAGCCGGTCAATACGACTTTCCGGACGGCCTGTTCTACGGCGGCGACGGTCCGGTCTGGTCCAACCGAACCCTGACCGAGATCCTGTCGACATTCGCACAGAAGGCCGCCGAGGTTGTCGTCTTCGACCTGCACACTGGTGCCGGGCCTTACGGCTACCCCGCCCTCCTCTCGGTCGCCGATAGCGAGCACGCCGGTTTGGAATGGGGCCGGCGCATCTTCGGCCCCGCACTCTCGGTCGTCGTGACCGGCGAAAATGCGACGACGCATACCGGCATCGCCGCGACCGCCACCGGTTACGTGTCGGCCGCCGTGCGCGCCGCGCTGCCGAAGGCGCGCGTCCTGCCGCTTGTCGTAGAATGCGGCACCCTCGACGGCGCGACTGTCTCGGATGCGGTCCAGGCGGACAATTGGCTTCACCTGTTCGGCAAAATCGATACGCCGCTCGGCGACAGGATAAAGAAGGACCTGTGCGCCGCCTTCATTCCCGAAGACGCCGACTGGCAGCGCGCCTGTCTTGAGGCATCTTTGCGTCACTTCGACCGCGCCTTTGACGATCTCAAGTCCGTCGGCGGCGCGCAACCCGAAAAGTCCGTCCCCGCCGCAGCCGCTGTTATCCTCGTCGCCCATCCGGAGGCTGGCGGTCCAAGGCTTGACCAGAGACCGGCGATCGAGGTGCACGACATCCACAAACGCTTCGGTCCCCTCGCCGTGCTCAACGGCGTTAGCGTCTCTGCGCAGCCGGGCGAGGTCGTGTCGATGATCGGCTCTTCCGGCTCGGGAAAAAGCACCTTCCTGCGCTGCATCAACCTGCTCGAACAGCCGAACGATGGGCGCATCGTCATCGATGGTGAAGAAATCCGGATGAAGAAGACACCGGACGGCAGTGCAGCACCTGCCGACATCCGGCAGGTCGAGCGCATCCGCTCGCGCGTCGGCATGGTGTTCCAGAACTTCAATCTCTGGCCCCACATGACGGTCCTTGAAAACATCGTCGAGGCGCCGATGCACGTCCTGAAAGAGGAGCGACAGGCAGCTGCCGATCACGCCCACGCGCTGCTGAAGAAAGTCGGCCTTTCCGACAAACATGCCCAATACCCCGGTCAACTGTCCGGTGGCCAGCAGCAGCGTGCCGCCATTGCCCGTACGCTTGCCATGCGCCCGAAGCTCATCCTCCTCGACGAGCCCACCTCCGCGCTTGATCCGGAGCTGGTTGGCGAGGTCCTGCGCGTCATCCGGCAGTTGGCCGAAGAAGGAAATACGATGATCCTCGTGACGCACGAAATGCAGTTCGCGCGAGAGGTCTCGCACAAGATCCTCTTCCTCCACCAGGGAAAGGTGGAGGAAGAGGGTGCCCCGGCGGATGTCTTCACCAACCCACGCTCCGAACGCATGCGCCAGTTCCTGGCCCGGACGCTCTGACAGCCCGCCGTTATTACCCGTCCGGGGCTCTCCCTGGAACGGAAGTCAACAAGAATGCTCAGCAAGGGGAACCAAAACATGAAGCTGAAAAGTCTATTGCTCGCCACGTTCTTCGCCACCGGCCTTAATACGGCCCACGCAGCCGAGGGGGAATTGTCGATTGGCACGGAGGGCGAGTATCCGCCGTGGAGCATGGCTGACGCCGCCGGCAACGTTACCGGTTTCGACGCGGATGTCGGAAACCTGCTCTGTGCCAAACTGGAAATGAAGTGTCACTTCGTCGTGCAGGCCTTCGACGGCCTCATTCCGGCGCTGAAAGCCAAACGATTCGACATCATCATTTCCGGCATGTCGATCACCGCCGAGCGCAAGAAGCAGATCAACTTCTCGGTTGGCTATGCGGAACTCGCCAACATGTTCGTCGTCAAAAAGGATTCCAATCTTGCCGGCGTCAAGGACATCGAGACGCTGCTGACATCGCTCGACGGTCGTACGGTCGGTGTCCAGGCCGGTACGACCCATGCGCACTTCATGGAAAAGCGGGCCTCATCCGCCGTCCTGAAGACCTATGACACGCTCGACCAGATGCAGATCGACCTCGCCAGTGGCCGCGTCGAGGCCGCATTTGCAGATTCGTCCGCCCTTCAGGACTTCCTGGGGCGCCCCGACGGCAAGGACTTCCAGTTCGTCGACGTCAAGGTGCTGAGCACCTTCGACCCGACGCTCGGCGAGGGCATCGGCGTCGGCATCGCGCAGGAGAATACCGAATTGAAGGCTCGTATCGACAAGGCACTCTGCGAATTGGTCGCCGACGGCTCGATCGGCAAGGCAAGCCAGACCTGGTTCAAGACGGATATCTCCCGTCCCTGCCAGTAACGGGAACCGCACCCTCCCGGGAGAACGAACGACCGGAAGGTCGATCCTTTCTCGGGAGGCTTCATCCGACAGGACAAGGCATAGGTTGGGCGTGTTCGATGGAACTTGGACTTTGGCAGGTGTGGGAAGGTGGCTGGATATCGGCAATCCTGCGCGGGGCGGCAATCACCATCGCCCTCGGCATGGCGAGCATGGCCATTGGCGTCGTCATCGGCGTTGGCTGCGGCCTGATTAAATGGGCCCGTATTTTTCCGCTGATGCTTGTCGTGGACTTCTACACGTCGGTCGTGCGGGGCGTGCCGGAACTTCTGATCATCTATCTCCTCTTTTTCTCCTCCGTCGAGTTCGTGGCCCAAGTGGCCGCGGCATTCGGCTACGAGGGACTGGCCGGCAACGGTTATGCCTTCACCATCGCGGTCGTCGCGATCGCCGCCATATCGGGCGCCTATTCGACCGAAGTGGTGCGAGGGGCACTCGCCGCCATTCCGAGCGGGCATATCGAGGCGGCGCGGGCACTCGGGATTCCGGGCAGACGGATCTTTCACCGCATTATCGCGCCGCAGATGCTGCGGATAGCTGTTCCGGGCATGAACAATGTCTGGCAGACCACGATCAAGGACACCGCGCTTGTCTCGGTGGTGGGCCTGCAGGAGTTGATGCGCGTCGCCTTCGTCGGGGCCGGTTCGACCCGCCATCCCTTCATTTTCTATCTCATCGCCGCTCTCGTCTACCTCGCCATCACCTTGGTCAGCCAGGGTGGTTTCGACTGGATCGAACGCCGTCTGCGCCCCCGTACGAGGAAATAGGTCATGGATCTCGAACTCGTTTTCCTCGCGGTTCCAACGCTTGCCAAGGGACTGTGGCTCACCGCCATACTGACGATCGCTTCGGTCGCCATCGGCTTTAACCTCGGCCTGGCGCTTGCCGTCATGCGCCTGTCGAAGAACAGCGCCGTCAGCGGCTTTGCCAAGGGTTACAGCACCGTCTTTCGCGGGACGCCGCTGCTGGTGCAACTCTTTCTCTTCTACTACGGCCTCGGTCAGCTTTCCTTCGTGCGAGACAACGCCGTGCTCTGGTGGATCATCGGCGACGGTGTCCATTGCGCGGTCATGGCACTCGCGCTCAACACGGCGGCCTATACGTCGGAGATCCTGCGCGGTGGGCTCATATCCATTCCGGGAGGGCTCGTCGAAGCAGCACAGGCCTGCGGCATGTCGCGGCTGCTGCGGTTTCGCCGGATCACGTTTCCGCTTGCCATCCGCCAAGCGCTGCCGGCCTACGGCAACGAACTCGTCCTCGTCGTCAAGGGAACGAGCCTCGCCTCCACCATCACCGTCCTGGAGATCACCGGCCATGCGAAGCGGCTGATGAGCCAGACCTATGCAATCCTCGAAGTATTCGCCATCGCCGGCCTGCTCTACCTGCTGATCAACCTGGTGCTGATCACGCTTATCCGGCTCTTGGAAGCCCGTCTCACACGCCACCTGCCCCGATAGGCCGCAGATCGCCTATCTGTCTGAAAAAATTAAGAGAAAGAGAAAATTCATGGATGTACGCGCCGCCGTCGCCGTTCAGGCAGGCAAGCCGCTGGAAGTGATGACCGTTCAGCTCGAAGGCCCGCGGGCCGGAGAAGTGCTGATCGAAGTCAAGGCAACGGGCATCTGCCACACCGACGATTTCACGCTGTCGGGCGCGGATCCCGAAGGTCTGTTCCCGGCAATCCTCGGCCATGAGGGTGCCGGCATCGTCGTCGATGTCGGACCGGGCGTGACCTCGGTCAAGAAGGGCGATCATGTCATCCCGCTCTATACGCCCGAGTGCCGCTCCTGCCCGTCCTGCCTGTCGCGCAAGACCAATCTGTGCACCGCGATCCGCTCGACCCAGGGCCAGGGCGTCATGCCGGACGGCACCTCGCGCTTCTCGATCGGCAAGGACAAGATCCATCACTACATGGGCTGCTCCACCTTTGCCAATTACACCGTGCTGCCGGAGATCGCGGTTGCCAAGGTCAACCCCGACGCGCCCTTCGACAAGATCTGCTACATCGGCTGCGGCGTCACCACCGGCATCGGCGCCGTCATCAACACCGCCAAGGTCGAGATGGGCGCAACCGCGATCGTCTTCGGTCTCGGCGGCATCGGCCTCAATGTCATCCAGGGTCTGCGCCTTGCCGGTGCCGACATGATCATCGGTGTCGATCTCAACAACGACAAGAAGGCCTGGGGCGAGCGCTTCGGCATGACCCACTTCGTCAACCCGAAGCAAGTCGGCGAGGACATCGTGCCCTACCTCGTGAACATGACGAAGCGTGGTGCCGACCAGATCGGCGGCGCCGACTACACCTTCGACTGCACCGGCAACACCAAGGTGATGCGCCAGGCGCTCGAAGCCTCGCATCGCGGCTGGGGCAAGTCTGTCGTCATCGGCGTTGCCGGCGCCGGCCAGGAAGTCTCCACCCGTCCGTTCCAGCTTGTCACCGGCCGCAGCTGGATGGGCACCGCCTTTGGCGGCGCACGCGGCCGCACCGACGTGCCCAAGATCGTCGACTGGTACATGGAGGGCAAGATCGAGATCGATCCGATGATCACCCACACCATGGCCCTCGAAGACATCAACAAGGGCTTCGAGCTGATGCACTCCGGCGAAAGCATCCGTTCGGTCGTGCTATACTGAGCAAGTCTTCAAGACCGCATCAGGAATGCAATCCGTGCATCGCATCGTCGGCCTCCGGCCGACTGCGCCAGTGATCGGCCGCGCATCAAGCGTCGGCGATGAAGGAGGAGAAACCCATGCCAAGCATTGCCATACATCCAACACTCGACAGTGGGTTCAAGGCGACCGACGCTGCCTTTTCGGGCGGAACGCTCGTCTGCAACTGCACAAGCAAGCCCGTAAAAGTTCGGGTCAAAAGCGACATCGCCCACAACCACGCCTGCGGCTGCACCAAGTGCTGGAAGCCCGAAGGTGCCGCATTCTCCGTCGTTGCCGTTGCCCCGACGGAAAATATCGAGGTTCTCGAAAACGGCGACAAGCTCGCTGTCATCGACCCGGCCGCCCTCATCCAACGGCATGCCTGCAAGGAATGCGGCGTGCACATGTACGGCCCGGTGGAACGCGATCATGCGTTCAAGGGTCTTTCCTTCCTGCATCCCGAACGGTTCCAGGAAACGGGATGGGCGAAGCCGGGCTTTGCCGCCTTCGTCTCATCGATCATCGAAAGCGGCTATGATCCGGCAAAGATGGACGGCGTGCGCGCGCGCCTCAGAGACCTTGGCCTCGAACCCTATGACTGCCTCAATCCCGTTCTGATGGATCTCATCGCCACCTGGACGGCAAAGAAGAGTGGCGCTCTCAAGACGCACGCGGCCTGAACAAGCCTGGTGCACACAACCTCTCTCCGTTCTCGACACCTACCAACAGGTAACATCGCATGGATCGCCTACGGCCCGAATTCAAAGACGAAATTCGCAAGATTGTTGGTGACGGAAATCTCAAGGACGGAGAGGCCCTTTCATCGATCGACCACGGCGTCGCACCGGAAAATCTCGGCGCGGGCGCCGTGGTCCTTCCGGGAACAACCGGCGAGGTTTCCGCGGTCGTCAAATGCTGCCTCGCCAGCGGAGTTCCGCTCGTCACCCATGGGGGACGAACTGGTCTCGTCGGCGGTGCAATGTCCAGGCCGGGCGAACTCGTGCTTTCGACTGCCCGCCTCAACCGGATCCTGCATGTTTCGCCAATCGAGCGCGTTGCCGTGGTGGAGGCCGGCGTGACGCTGCAGGCGCTGCAGGCGGCGGCCGGAGAGCATCGGCTTGAAACAGGGATCGACTTGCCGTCGCGCGGTTCGGCGACGATCGGAGGAATGGCGTCAACGAACGCCGGCGGCATCGCGGCCTTCCGGCACGGGGTCATGCGGCATCGCATCCTTGGCCTGGAGGCCGTGCTTGCGGATGGCTCCATCTATTCCGACATGACACGGGTGGTAAAAAACGCCGCCGGCTATGATCTGAAGCATCTGTTCGTCGGGGCCGAAGGCACACTCGGCATCATCACGCGTCTTGCCGTCAAACTCGAACCCCAGCCCCTTGCCACCGCCACCGTCCTCTTCGGCCTCCCGTCTGTGGACGCCGCGCTCGAGACGGTCGGCCGAGGGCTCGACGCGAAGTATGGTCAACTGCGAGCGGCAGAAGCAATCTGGAACACATATTTCCGCCTGACATCAGGCCATCATCGCTGGTCAGTCACCGACTACAGTGCCGATCATCCGATAAACCTTCTGGTCTCCCTGGGCGGGGCCGAGGAGGAAGCGCTGCAATTGGAACTTGGACGCATCTACGAAGACCTCATCGAGGATCACCCCGACGCCTCGGCGGTCATCGCGTCGTCCGTCGCGCAGGAGACAGATCTTTGGCGGTTGCGCGAGGACACAGACCTCATCTACCGAGAACACCCTGGCGCACCGTCCTACGATGTCTCGGTCCCTCTTTCGAAAATCGAGACTTATCTCGACCGCTGTCTTGCGGGCTTGAAGGAAGTCGATGTGGCCTTTGATCCCTATGTCTTTGGCCATCTTGCCGACGGGAACCTCCACATCGTCCTCAACGCGGCCGGTCGAGATGTTCCAAGCGAAAAGGCAAGAGCCGTCGAAACTGTGCTGTACCGGGACATCGCTGCAATCGGCGGATCGTTCTCCGCCGAGCACGGGATCGGCCTCAAGAGAGTCCAGTCGCTGTCAGCCATTTCAAACCCGGTGAAAGTGGCGCTGATGCATCGGGTCAAGGACGCGCTCGACAGATCTGCGCTCCTCAACCCCTGCAAGGTCTTACATACAGCCGCCGATTTCGACCGGTGACCCGCAAAGAACCACCGCGCCACCGCCTAGAGCCTGGCGGTTCCGCATCCGCATCATCGGCCAACCATCGCCGACAGTTCGAGACGTGCTTCTTCGGTCTGCCGCATCAGCAATTTGCGCAGTCGCGGGAAAGCCTCGTTCCTGGATTAGATACACGTCGATCCGGCGATCGCCTCGTATCAGCACGAAAAATCTCGGCTCTCGTCGGCTGCTTGTTTCCTTTGGTGCGGGCGGCCTGGTCAGTCGAGCATCGCGCCTTTGGATGGGCGATCTCGTTGCCCCGCTTGCCGCGTTATCGACCAGGCAAACTCCAAGCTGAAGTTGATTGACATTTCGACATTTGGGGGTGGCACGGCACTGACGCTGCAGATCGATAACGTGAGAACTTTGCCTCAGTTCATCGACCTGCGAGAGTGGTCGCGGTATTCGAGTAGCGATACACTCGCGACCTCTTGGGTCTCAGAGGGAAATCACGTGCGCTGGTCGAAGCCTCTAAGATTGCATCTCAGCGTGCTGGTCGCGACACTGCTGCTGTGCATTTCGATTCCATTGATCTGGATGGCGTTTAGTCACGGCCGCGAAGCGGCGATCGTTGCAGGCGAGAAGCAGATGCGGCAGATGAGCCTGCGTCTGGTCGAGGGTTACAAATATGCGTTGGCAGGAGGATACGAGGCCGTAGCCGTTGCCTCCACCCTGCAGCACATCGCCTCTCGTCCACCCCTCGAGCTGGAAGAAAAGCAGGCATTCTTCCTTGAGGTCCTTCGAAACGTTCCGAATGCGACGAGCATGCTGGCCGGCTATCCCGACGGATCCTACATCCAGGCAATCAACGCCGCCAATCCTTATGTCCGAACAGCGCTTTCGGCGCCCGACGGCACAGCTTTTGCGATCAGAATCGTGGCCCATGAAAATGCTGGGAAAATCGAGATCATGCGGTTCCTCGATTCCGGTGGCCGCTTCATCGGAGAACGCCGCTCCGAAGGAACCACATTCGATGCGCGACAGCGTCCCTGGTATCGTTCGGTGCTGCAGCATCAGAAGCCTGTTTCAGTGGGCCCCTTCGTCAGCGGAACGTTGAAGGTGCCGACCCTCACGATTGCAGCGCCCATGAAGGACAACGGCCAGATCGCGGTCGGTGTGAACATACACCTGGAGACTGTCAGCCGGCTGCTCGACGCGCGCGAGATATCGCCGCGTGCCCGCAGCTACATCCTCGATGAACAAGACGGACTTGTGGCACATTCTGACCCGGCAATGATGAGCAGAATACTGGGCCTATGGACGCAACGCGGCGAGGCCGACGATGGGGCGGCAAAGACTTTGGACCGAACCGTCGACACAGTGATCCGGCTCCGCCGAGACGCAAAGCTCACAAAAGGAGAGCTTGCACGGTTCGATCTCGACGGTGAGCCCTATCTTGTCGAAATTGCTCCAGTCACCTTCTCGGACCTGTTCAAAGGCACGTCCGTCGCCGTCGTCGTGCCGTTCCACGATCTTGTCAGCCAGGCAAACAGACAGCTCGCGCGCAACGTCATGATGGCTGCGATCTTCGTTATCGCAGGCGTCGGTGCGTCGATTGTTCTCGCGCGCCTGATCAGTGCCTCTCTCTATCAGCTTGCCGCCGAAGCGCGAAAGATCGGGGATCTGGATTTCGCCGGAAAGGGAACGTCGCCCTCCTGGATCAGTGAGATCAATACGCTCGAGGGTGCGCTCGCAGCCTCGCGGCGTGCCATAGCTCAGTTTGCCCTCTACGTTCCCAGGGAAGTGGTCCGACGGATCGTCGACCCCGCCGATACCTCGACGAAGGCGGCTCGGCAGGACGTGACAGTCCTGTTCACCGACATTCGCGACTTCACCACGATTTCCGAACAGCACCCGCCCGAAGACGTCGTGGAGATCCTGTCCGCCTACTTCGAGCTGCTGAACCAGATTGCCGAGCGCCACCACGGCACGGTCGTTCAATATCTCGGCGATTCCATTTTCGTCATGTGGAATGCGCCCATCAGAGATGCTGATCACGTCGCGTCCGGTTGTCGCTGTGCGCTCGCCATGAGCGTCGCTGTCGACGAACTGAATGAACGCAACCGGGAGATCGGCCGTCCCGAATTGAGAACCCGGTTCGGTTTGCATACCGGGCAGGCGGTCGTCGGCAGTTTCGGTGCAATCGCACGGCAGCAATACACAGCCATGGGCGATACGATCAACGTCGCGTCGAGGTTGGAAGGCCTCAACAAGGAGTTCGGAACGACCATCCTTGCAAGCGCCGCAATCCAGCATGTCGTTGCGGATGAATTTGCGTTCCGTCCGCTCGGGCTGATGAAAGTGAAGGGACGGATGGAAGCGGTGGAAGTCTACGAGCTGGTACAAGCCAGGCCCCGTCAACCTGGATAGTCCCTGGATAGTCACCCCTGAAGCAATGATGGGAGAGCGCTCGGCCGGTCTCGGCTTTGACACGGGCCGCGCCTTTCCATCGAAGCGCCACGGCGACCGGTCCGGCCGATGGAGCAGAACGCGTGAACTGTGCCTCACAGCACGCTGTTGCAAGCGTGCAGGGGGGCGCGGCGAGCAAACGACCGCGCTCCCGATGTTCACATTCCCCATACTCAAACGCCGCGGCGATTGCCCCACAACAGGACATGCAACTGCGGCAACACCCGCGCATCGAACCATTTGTCGCCGGTCACCTTGTCGACCAGCCAGAGCATGCGGTTCATGATGCCGTCCACATCCACTGTCGCGCTGTCGTCTTCCGGCGGTGGTGGCGTGTGGTTTCCCGGCTGCAGGTAGACGGGCAGCGCCGGGTATCTCCGCGCCATTTCTTTGGCATAGGCATAGTCACGATCATCGAAGACGACGATCTTGAGCACCGTCATCGGCCCGCCGGCGACCATCGAAAGACAGTCGTCCAGTCTTGCAAAGTCGGTTTCCATCCCGCTCGATGGCGGCTTCGGGCTGAGGACAAGCACGTCGAGGCTGGCGAACCAATCCCTGGCGACGCTGCCCTGCGTCTCCAGCGCAAAGCGATAGCCCTCTCTGTGGCCGCGATCGATCAGCGGGCCGAGCGGCTGGATGGCGGGGTTGCCGCCTGAAAGCGACACGGTGAGCGGCACGCCGCCGGAGAGCCGTTTGACCCTGCTCCAGACGTCGTCGACCGACATCGGCCGCCACTCTTCGCGGTATTCGGTGTCGACGGCGTGCAGCGTATCGCACCAGGAACAACGATAGTCGCAGCCGCCAGTGCGCACGAAAACTGTCGGTTGACCGATCAGCACCCCCTCGCCCTGGATCGTCGGCCCGAAGATCTCGCTGACGCGGATCGCGGCACCGGTCATGGCCGGTATTCCGCCCAGGTCTTCGGCGTCTCGCTAACGCGAACGGCCGATGTTTCCGGCAGCCGCTCCTTGCACCAGGCATAGAAATGCCGGGCAAGGCATTCCGACGTTACGCGGTCATGGCCAAGCACATCGTTCAGGTGGCGATGGTCGAAACTGCCATCGATGTAGCGCTTGAGCGGTGCCAGATCATGATAGTCCCGCACGAAGCCATTTTCATCGAGATCGGTGGCGGCAAGCTCGACCTCGACGATGTAGTTATGCCCATGCAGCCGCGCGCATTGGTGATCGGCGGGCAGATGGCTCAGCTGGTGCGAGGCGGAAAAATGAAACTCTTTGGTGATGCGGTACATCAGCGGATCTCCTCTGCCGAGAAGCGGCTGGTGGCGGCGCGCCAGAAATCCGGATCGGCATACTCGGTCGGATCCTCGACGCCGGCCAGATGAAAAGCCTCGCGCCGCTCGACACAGGTGCCGCAGCGCCCGCAATGGCGCTCACCACCCTTGTAACAGGACCAGGTCTCGCCGAAGGGGGTGCCATGCCTGGCGCCATCGGCAACGATCGCCGCCTTGGGAACATCGACGTAGGGGGCGTAAAGCTTGACGGCGCCATAGCCATCGAGCGCTTCGTCCTGCATCTTCTGGAATGCATCGATGAAGCCCGGCCGGCAATCAGGATAGATGAAGTGGTCGCCGCCATGGACGGCAACGGCAACGGCGTCGGCCTTCTGCGCCGAGGCAAGGCCGAATGCGATCGCCAGCATGATAGCATTGCGGTTCGGCACCACGGTGGCCTTCATCGTTTCCTCGGCATAGTGGCCATCGGGCACGTCGATATCATCGGTCAATGCCGATCCGGTCAGGTGCCGACCGACGCCGGTGATGTCGATGAGCTGATGGGGTACGCCAAGGCGCTGGGCGCAGGCAGCGGCGAAGTCGAGTTCCTTGCGATGGCGCTGGCCGTAATCGAAGGAAAGCAGGCCGACGAGTTCCTGTTCCGCCGCAATCTTCTGCGCGAGCGAAACGGAGTCCAATCCGCCGGAGCAGATGACGATAGTTCTCATAAATGTGGATCCCTTGTTTTGACCGGGTGGGCTGCGACCGGATGCGGGGCTGCTTTTAAGCCATCGCGGCTCTTTTGGCCAGCCCTCGGCGGCGCGTATTGCGCACGGCGCAGGCGCGGACTTTGCCGCTGACCCGGTAGACGGGCGGGCCATTTTCTCTGCAGCCTAGAACCAAAAATCACGCCGGCCGATTTCCGCCGCGTTTCAAAGGCGCTAACGTCGCGCCGTCACGCCTGATGGCGGTGGGCTCCGCGTCATGTCATTGGCGGTTAGCGCCGAATGGCTGCGGAGTTCGATTTGGGAGGAGTTCTGGAATGCTGATCGACGGAAAAGTCTTCATTGTGACCGGCGGCGGTTCGGGCCTTGGCGCCGGCGTTGCCCGCTTGCTTCACGGCAACGGCGCGCGCGTGGTGCTTGCCGACATCAACGAAGACGCCGGGCGGGCAATGGCCGAAGCGCTCGGAAACAATGCTCTTTTCGTCAAGACCGACGTCACCAGTGAGACTGATGGCAAAGCGGCAGTTTCCGCGGCTGTCGGTTCCTTCGGCCATCTCCATGGGCTGGTGAATTGCGCCGGCATCGCGCCGGGCGAAAAGGTGCTCGGCCGGGAAGGCCCTCACCGCCTCGACAGCTTTGCCCGCGCCGTCGGCATCAATCTCATCGGCACCTTCAACATGGTTCGGCTGGCAGCCGCCGCGATGGAAAAGGAAGCGCCTGACGAAGACGGCGAGCGTGGCGTTATCATCAACACCGCCTCCGTCGCTGCCTTCGACGGGCAGGTCGGCCAGGCCGCCTATTCCGCCTCGAAGGGCGGTGTCGTCGCCATGACCTTGCCGATTGCCCGCGAACTCGCGCGACACGGGATCCGCGTCGTCGCGATCGCACCGGGCATTTTTGAAACGCCGATGATGGCCGGCATGCCTCAGGAGGTTCAGGACTCGCTCGGCAAGAGCGTTCCCTTCCCCCAGCGCCTCGGCAAACCGGAGGAGTTTGCAGCCCTTGTCCAGCATATCTGCGAAAATCGGATGCTGAACGGCGAAGTCATCCGCCTCGACGGCGCGTTGCGCATGGGCGCGCGCTGACACCTGTATGTGATGGCGCCGGATGCAGCCAGCATCCGGCCAGCCATGCCGTTGCTGTGTTTCATGGACAGGAAGCGCGTTTCGAAAGCCTCATAGTTCCATCGGCGCACATCTGACACCCGACTTTTACTCGGCATTATGGTCGGAGCCATGCGGGGAATGTCGCGCCAGAACAGTTGCCGTCAGGCGCCGCCTTCGATGGCTGTCGGAGCAATGACATAGGCGCAACGGCGCGCGCCGGCGAGAATATGTTCGGTGCGCTCGACCGCAACGTCCTTGCCCAAGATATCGCGAAAGACGTTGATCTCCGCTCGGCAGAAGCCCTGGCAGCTGGCGGCGGCGGCACAGATCGGACAATGGTTTTCGACAAAGAGAAAGGTACCGTCGCCCGCCTCCTCGTATCCCGCCATATAGCCTTCGGCCGTCCGCAGGCGCACGAGCTTTTCCACCCTGTCCTGGAGGCTTTCGGCACCCTCGAGCGCTGCGCGATAGCCGGTTCGCGTCTCCTCCTCGCGCGCCGCGACGATGCGATCTACCGCCGCTTCCCCGAGCGTCTGGCGGATGGTGCGCAGCAGCTGGACGGTCAGTTCCGCGTGAGTATCGGGGAATTCCGCATGGCCCGAAGCGGTAAGCCCCCAGAACTGCGAGGGACGACCGACGCCGCGCGCTTCCGACCAGGAGTTGACAAGGCCATCTTCCGAGAGGCGCACGAGCTGCTGGCGCGCCGCCTCGCCCGATATCGCCAGTTGCTTGCCGAGCGCCTGCGCCGTCTGCGGCCCTCGCAACTTCAGCGCCATCAGGATGCGTTCGGCCGGCGACCGTCCCTGGCTCTGATTTGAATTTAACAAGTGGTCGCTTGACATATTATCGGCCGCAGATTTACAAAGAATTGTCTTGTTAAATACACGCCGGATGGTTTTCGCACAAGACAGTCGCTGCGTTTGATCCGGCTGAAGAGGATTTCAACCATGGCCTTCGAACTGCCTTCCCTCCCCTTTTCCGTCAGTGCGCTCGCCGAAGGCGGCATGAGCGCCGAGACGCTGGAATTCCACCACGGCAAGCACCACCAGGCCTATGTCACGGCGCTTAACGGTTTCGTCGAAAAGGACCCGGCGCTTGCCGGGCTTTCACTCGAAGACATCATCCGTCACGCCAACGGCAAGGCCGAGCTGGCACCGGTGTTCAACAATGCCGGGCAGCACTGGAACCACATCCTGTTCTGGAACAATCTCTCGCCGAAGGGCGGCCGCATCCCGGACGGTCTTGAGAAGAAGATCGTCGAAGATTTCGGCAGCGTTGCCGCTTTCAAGGACGCCTTAAAGGCGGCGGCCACCAGCCAGTTCGGTTCCGGCTGGGCCTGGCTTGTGCTCGATGCCGGCGGCAAGCTCAAGGTGACGAAAACGGCAAACGGCTCGAACCCGGTCGCCACCAATGAAGGCAGGGCGCTGCTCGGCCTCGATGTGTGGGAACACAGCTACTACATCGACTTCCGCAATCGCCGCCCCGATTATGTCAGCAACTTCCTCGACCGCCTGGCGAACTATGAGTTCGCCGAAGCGGAACTGAAGTCCGCCTGACCCCCGCTGCCGCGGCGCCGCTTCAGTGGCGCCGCGCCCCATCCCAGCCGGAATGCACCCCATGCCCCAGACTGCCACAGTCGATATCGCCGCCCACGCGGAGCGCGCCGTCACCAGACCCCAGTTCACCGACACCATGGCGCGGCTGGCATCGACAGTCTGCGTCGTCAGTTCCGGCAGCGGGACCGAATGCCTGGGTCGTACGGCAACGGCCGTCTTCTCGCTCTCGGCAAACCCGCCGTCGATCGTCGTGTCGATCAAGGCCGACAGCGCGCTGGCGGACACCATCTCGAAACAGGATGGGTTTTCACTGGCGATGCTCGCCCAGGGCCAGGAGCTGGTTGCCGATGCCTTTGCCGGCCGGGTCGCGGCGGCAAGCCGCTATCTCGTGGGCGTCTGGGCCGACTGGCCTTCCGGCCGCCCGCGTCTTCTCGGGGCTGCGGCAGGACTGGACTGCATGCTCAGTGCCTCCATCCTCGTTGGCGATCACCGCCTCTTTATCGGAACCATCATCGCCACGGAAACCGGCGGTTATGCCGAGCCCCTTCTGTGGAGCGAGCGGCAATATCAGGCACTCGACAGATCGGCAGCTTTTGCCGCACCATCCGGTGGGCGCCCATTGCCATCCCGTGCCGCGTGCCCGACGATCTGAGCCGCGCGAACGAACGTCCGTTGGGGAGCGACCATGAGACAGGTGCTTGAAAAACTTCTGGATGACGGCCGCGACGACGCGCTTCTGCGCTTCACGCTTGGCAGCATCTGCCTACAGGAGGCGGACGCAGAGACCGCACTCGTCCATCTCCAGCGCGCGATCGAGCTCGACCCCACCTATTCTGCCGCCTGGAAATTGCGCGGCGCGGCGATGCTGAAACTCAACCGCATCGAAGAGGCGCTGCGCATCTGGACCGAGGGACGAGCCGTCGCCCAGCAAAAGGGTGACCTGCAGGTGGCGCGCGAAATCACCGTCTTCCTCAAACGGTTGGATAAGCAGTGCATGGCCGCCAACAAAGGCTAGCCGACAGCCTCCTGGGGCTCAAGCAGATCCGAGACGCCTGATATTGCCGGCAAGCTCGGCGGCGAGCCTCAGGGCAGCTGCCGTTGCACCTGCCATCTGCGGCATGATCAGCCATTCGAGCGTCCAGGCGGCACCGGAGCGCTCCTGCTCGTGTACCAATGCATGATGGACGCCGGACAGCTGGGTCGCGTTGAAGCGGGCAAGCGCCACCAGAACCTCGGCTGCGACAGGGTTCTGCTTGTGCGGCATCGCCGAGGATCCGCCACCGCCAGCCAGTTCGATTTCATCGCCCTGCTGCGCCATCAGGGCTATGTCCTGCCCGAATTTACCGAGGCTGCCGGTGACCAGCGACAGCGCATTGGCGAAATCGGCAACTTCCGAACGCTGGCTGTGCCATTGCGGAAAGTCGGCAAGTGCCAATTCCTCGGCGAGCGTCGCGCGCACATCCTCCGCCTTGTCCTGCAACTTGTCGAGCGTACCCGCCGCGCCGCCGAATTGGACGGCAAAGAGGTCGCGCTCCATCGCCTCCAGCCGATCCTTGTGATCGAGCAACGGTTCGATCCAGGTCCGCAGCCGATCTGACACGGTGATCGGTATCGCTGCCTGCATGCGTGTGCGGCCCATCAACGTCCGCTCTCCCCATTGGTCGTCGCACTCTTCCAGAACCGACACGACATCGCCGAGGCGGGTGGCGAACAGCTCGGCAACGGCCTTCATGCGCAACATCAGGCTGGTATCGATGACATCCTGGCTGGTCGCGCCAAAATGCACGTGCGCTGCCGCCTCGCCGCCGACGGTGGCCCGCAATTGCCGCACGAGTTCGGGGACCACAACGCCATCAACCGCCATGCCCCGCCGGAGTGCTGCCACGTCGGGAGAAAAGCCGCGACAAGCCTCGGTGATCCGGTCGGCAGCACTTTCCGGTATCACGCCATGGATAGCTTCCGCACGCGCGAGCGCGGCCTCGAAAGAAAGCATGGCATGAATGTCGGCGGCGGTCGAAAACTCGGCCGCGACCGCCTCATCGCCGAGAAGCCCGGAGAGATAGGGATGATCGAAAGCGGAATAGGTCATGGTCCCCCCGATGATTGCCGCGATGGACGCCGGCGCTTGAACGGAATGCCTCATTCTCGTCTGGGCCATCCACGCACCGGGATGCAATGGACCGGCCCCAGGCATGACATTCCGGTTTCAGATGTCGAGGAAGACCGTTTCCTTCTCACCCTGCAGGTGAATGTCGAACATATAACTAGGGGCGCTGCCGGTCGCGACAAGCGTAGCGACGCGGTGCCGGTGTTCGACGCGCAAAAGCAGGGGATCGGCGGCATTCGCCTCCGCTTCGTCGGGGAAATACATCCGCGTGTGCAGGCCGACATTAATGCCGCGCGCGACGATCCAAAAGGTGATATGCGGCGCCATCGGCCGGCCGTCCTTGAACGGGACACGACCCGGCTTGATCGTCTCGAACCGAAAAGCGCCATCTTCGCCGCCGGTCGGACAGCGTCCCCAGCCGGAGAAAGCCGGATCGGCCGCACCGCGCAACTCCGACGGTGAGTTGTAGAGGCCGGCCGCATCCGCCTGCCAGATTTCCACCAGCGCATCCTTGAGCGGCGTTCCTGTACCGTCGAGCACCCGACCGCTGACGGTGATGCGTTCGCCAAGCGTCCGTTCGCTGACCATCGTCGTGCCGAGGTCGGTATCGTAGACGCCGCCAATACCGCAGAAATTCGGCGTGAGACCGATATGCACATAAGGGCCAGCCGTCTGCGAAGCTGTTTCCTTGAGGTAATCGAGCGCCTGGACCATCAGTTGCCCTCCATGCGGTTTTCAAACAGCGTCGAGCGACGACCGCGCAGGATGATATCGAACTTGTAGGCTCGCGCGTCCATCGGGATGGTATTGGCCCAGTCGAGCGGCGCGATCAGTTGTTCGATCGCACGGCGATCGGCAATCGTGTTGACGATCGGACACTTCCAGATCATCGGGTCGCCCTCGAAATACATCTGGGTGATCAATCGCTGTGCAAAGCCGTGGCCGAAAACCGAAAAGTGGATGTGGGCCGGACGCCAGTCGTTGACGCCGTTCGGCCAGGGATAGGGACCGGGCTTGATCGTACGGAAGGAATAAAAGCCTTGCTCGTCTGTGATGGTGCGACCACAACCACCAAAATTCGGATCGAGCGCTGCGAGATAGCTTTCCTTCTTGTGGCGGTAGCGCCCGCCGGCATTGGCCTGCCAGAATTCGAGAAGCGCGCCGGAAACGGCCCGTCCGCGTTCGTCGAGCACCCGCCCGTGAACGATGATGCGTTCGCCGATCGCGCTTTCGCCCGGCTTGGCGAAATTGTGGATGAGGTCGTTGTCGAGTTCGCCCAGCATCGAATGGCCGAACACCGGTCCGGTGATTTCGGAGATCGTGCCATCGAGCGACAACAGCGCCTTCTGAGGCGAGCGTAGCACGGAAGTCTTGTAGCCCGGCGTCAGTGCCGGCGCGTGCCAGTTTCTGTCGCGCGGAAAGAAGGCGCCGGTCTCGGGTTTCCGGTCTGCTCTGTCGGACATCTCGTTCTCCCGTCAGGCCGCCTCGCCGGCGTCCATTTCCGCAAACACCTGCTTGACGATCTTGATCGCGTGGTTGGCTGCGGGAACACCGGCATAGATCGCCACGTGCAGCAGCGCCTCGCAGATGTCGTCGCGCGTGGCGCCGGTATTGGCCGTGGCGCGCACATGCATGGCAACCTCCTCGTCCTGGCCAAGTGCTGCCAGAAGCGCAATCGTCACGATCGACCGCTCGCGTTTGGTCCAGGTCGGACGCGACCAGACGTGCCCCCAGGCGGCCTCGGTGATCAGCTCCTGGAATGGCCGGTCAAAATCGGTGGAAGTCGATTGCGCCCGGTCGACATGGTTGTCGCCAAGAACGGCCCGCCGGGTCGCCATGCCCTGGCGATAGCGGTCGGAGGGCGCGAAGGCATCATTCATGGCTCTTGTCTCCATGCATTACAATTTCAAAGAAGGCCCGCAATACGGCGGTCAAAGCCTCCGGTTTTTCGACGCAGGGGATATGGCCGGCGTCGCGGATGACCTCGTAACGGGCGCCGGGTATGAGGCGAGCGGTTGCGAGCACCACGTCCGGCGGCGTCGAGCCATCCTGGTCGCCAACGACGCAAAGGACGGGCACGGCGATGCGGGCCGCCGCTTGCGTATAGTCGGCGTCGCGGATCGCTCCGCAGGTGGCGGCATAACCCGTCGCCGACTGGCGGATCAGCATGTTGCGATAGCCGATCAACGCCGCATTTTCCGGGCGTCGGAACTCGGGCGTGAACCAGCGTTCGAGGATGCCGTCGGCGATCGCCTCAATACCGTGCTCCTCTATCGCGGCGATGCGCTGCGCCCAAAGCTCTGCTGTACCGATCTTGTGGGCGGTGTCGCATAGGACGAGGGCCCGCACGAGATCAGGGCGCTGCTGGTAGAGCGACTGGGCGATCAGCCCGCCGACCGAAAGCCCGCAGATGATCGCCTGTTTGACCGAGAGCATGTCGAGAAGGCCGGCCAGGTCGTTGGCATGGTCTTCGATTGCATAAGGGACGGGGCCGATATCGGAGAGGCCGTGGCCGCGCTTGTCGTAAAGAACGATCGCATAGTCGCCGGCAAGACGCACGATGACATCACGCCAGATCCGAAAGTCCGTACCCAGCGAATTGGCAAAGACCAATACCGGCCGCTCGGCCGTGGCGCCGATGACCTGATAGTGGATGGTAATGTCGTTGATGCGGGCAAACTGCACGGCACGTCTCCTCTGCAACCAAATTGTCTGTTTAATCTGGTTAGGTAAAATGATATTTCACGGCATTCCATTAACTCAAGGGTTATGAATTCGATGGTCGACGCCCGGGTCAAGTTTCGTCATCTGCAGACGTTTGTCGAGGTCGCTCGCCAGAAGAGCGTGATGAAGGCGGCCGAACTCCTGCATGTCAGTCAGCCCGCTGTTACCAAGACCATCCGCGAGCTGGAAGAAGTCCTGGGCGTCGCCGTTTTCGAGCGCGAGGGGCGCGGCATCAAGATCACCCGTTATGGCGAGGTCTTTCTTCGCCACGCCGGCGCGGCGCTGACGGCGCTTCGCCAGGGCCTCGATTCGGTTTCGCAGGAGCGTTCCGGCGATGGCGTCCCGGTGCGCATCGGCGCCCTTCCGACAGTCTCAACGCGCATCATGCCGCGGGCGATGTCGCTCTTTCTGAAGGAAGACACCGGCGCCAGAATCAAGATCGTCACCGGCGAAAATGCCGTGCTTCTCGAACAGTTGCGCGTCGGCGATCTGGACCTCGTCGTCGGCCGCCTGGCGGCGCCCGAAAAGATGACCGGTTTTTCCTTCGAGCATCTCTATTCCGAACAGGTGGTCTTTGCCGTTCGCGCCGGGCATCCCCTGCTTTCCGGCACGCAATCGGCTTTCGCGCATCTTGGCGACTACCCGGTGCTGATGCCGACACGCGCCTCGATCATTCGCCCCTTCGTCGAGCATTTTTTGATCGCCAACGGCATACCGGGCCTACCCAACCAGATCGAAACCGTGTCCGATGCCTTCGGCCGCGCCTTTGTGCGCACCAGCGATGCGATCTGGATCATTTCGGCGGGTGTGGTCGCCAGCGATATCGATGACGGCACGCTTGCGATCCTGCCGATCGACACCAGCGAGACCAAGGGCCCGGTCGGCCTGACAATGCGTGCCGACTCCGTGCCATCGTTACCGCTCGCCATCCTCATGCAAACTATCCGCGAGGCGGCATCGGACATCTCCCAGAAACCATGACGGCGGTCGGAAGTACCCAGCTGCCTTCTACATCGCCTCACCCACGAGGCTAGGCGCGTAGCTCTCTGGCCAAGCCAGCGAACAGACAATACCTGATCGCCACCGCCGCGATAGGAATTACCTCGATAGCGACGGTCGGCGCGGCATGAGCGGGTCACCGTCGCCAGCAGCATGATCGCTCAAGGCTTCTCACTGGCTGACCGTCGCGGGATTTGGCTTTCGCCGTCCAACCGCATCCTGCTTGACTAACGCACGTGGCCGGACGGCACGCAAAAGCGAGATCATTTTGCAGCCGCTTGGAACGTCAACCGGATGCGCGCTTGTACGGGTCTGAGGACAGACCGGAAATACCGCGAAAACTCGTCCTCCGGTAGATTAGGCGTGTCCGGAGTTCACGGCCAACCCTAAGGCCGCGCCTAACTGGCGCCCATGAAAAGTAATGAAAGATTGCCCACGATGACTGCTTGCTTTGCGGTCACGTTTGTGCGGATGAACATTCATAGAGCACTTTGCTGGTTGAAGCATCGATACCCGCCAGGCTCACATCATATCCCCAAAGCCGGCTGATGTGGGCAATCGTCGCGTCGCGATTGTTTTCTTCCAGCAGGAGGCCGTTCTTGACCACGTGCTTCAATCGAAGTTGCCGATCGCCAAGCAGATCGACATCAACCACCTGTATTTCCGGTCTATTTGCCACAGGGTCATAGTTCCGAGCGAGCGCGGCGCGCACGGATGAATAGCCCCGCTCGTCATGGATGGAAGTGACCTCACAAAATTTGTTGGTCGCGCGGTCAGAGAGATGAAACAGGCGAAATTTGCGGATCACCGCCGGGCTCAAATACTGCAGAATGAAGGAATCATCGCGATGGTTTTCCCAGGCGTCAATCAGCGTGCCCATCGGGTCGCCATTGCCGGAAATGGTAGGAAACCAGTCCCGATCCTCTTGCGTCGGCGTGGTGCAGATGCGTTCGATGTCCTGCATCATCGCAAAGCCCAGCGCGTAAGGGTTGAGGCCGTTGAAGCGGGGATTATCAAAGCCCGGCTGAAAGACAACATTGGTATGACTCGCCAGCAACTCCAGAATTGCGCCTTCACTGATTCTACCCTGGTCGAACAGTCTGTTGATAATGGAATAGTGGACGAAGGTCGCACAGCCCTCGTTCATCACTTTGGTCTGACTTTGCGGATAGAAATATTGCGCGATCACGCGAACAATCCTCAAGATCTCGCGCTGCCAGGGTTCAAGGATCAGACTGTGCTTCTCGAGGAAATAGAGCAGGTTCTCCTCGGGAAGGTTAAGCGTCTTCTTCCGTTCCAACGCCTCGCGCTCCGTCTCCTCGATATCGGATGTTCCACCTGCCGCTGGCAGCGTCCGCCACAAGTCGCTATATGTCTGCTCCTCGTATTCCAGCCGTTCCCGCGCACGCTCCGTCACCTTTTCCGATGAGAGCCGGGGGGGACGGCGATAGTGGAATACGCCGTGATCCTGCAAAGCATGAGCCGAATCGAGGATTTCCTCCACCGCACTAAGGCCGTGCCGCTCCTCACATTTGGCGATGTATTTCTTGGCGAAGTCCATGTAGCCGAGGATGGCGCCTGCATCCGTCCACTGGCGGAACAGATAGTTGTTTTTGAAGAAGTGATTGTGACCGAAGGCAGCATGCGCGGTGACCAGCGCCTGCATCGGCATTGTGTTCTCCTCCATGAGATAGGTGATGCAGGGATTGGAGTTGATCACGAGTTCATACGCCAGCCCGCGATAGCCTTTTTGATAGAGTTGGCTTTCGAAAACGAAGCGCTTGCCAAACGACCAGTGCTGATACATCAGCGGCATGCCGACGGACGAATAAGCGTCGAGCATCTGCTCGGAGGAGATGATCTCGACTTGGTTCGGATAGACATCTAGTCCCATCTCACCGATCGCAATCGCCTCGATCGCATCATAGGCGCGCGAAAGTGTCGCAAAATTCCATTCGGAACCGTCGAACAGCAGACTTGAGACTGGCCGTCTTGCCATTCGCGCGTCCCCTCACCTGCTCAATTGACCGGATTGATGCCGGGCAAAAAGTTTTCGGAAGACGGGGTAGATGTCGGCGGGTCTTGAAACCCGCGTCATCTGGAAATTGGGCACCGCGCTATCAACCTTGCGGTAGGCGCGCCAGAGTGAGGTGCCGTTGTCCGTCGAGCCGAATATTCCGCTCTCGCGCTCGTCTATGATCTCGACATAGGCGTAATACTGGCACAGACGCATGAGTGATCCCCGCAGAAGTTCGGCGCACCGCTCCGAGTCACCGTTGGCATTGTCGCCATCGGAGGCCTGGGCTGCATATATGTTCCAAAGGTTCGAGGGATAGCGATCCTCAATGACCTGCAGCATTTCCTCAAGCGCCGTGGAAACAACAGTGCCTCCACTCTGCTTGCTGAAAAAAAACGTCTCCTCGTCAACTTCCCGCGCTTCGTCCGTGTGGCGAATGAACACGATGTCAATCCGCTCGTAACGGCGCTTAAGAAACAGGTGCAAGAGAACAAAGAAGCGCTTGGCAAGGTCCTTCTCGCGTTCACCCATCGAGGCCGAGACGTCCATCAGGCAGAACATCACCGCGCTCGCATTCGGCAAGGGCTGACGTTCGAAACGATTAAACCGCACGTCAACGGGATCGACATAGGCAATACGCCGCCGCCGCCGTTCAAGCGCTTCCAGTTCTTCGCGCGCCTGCGAGAGCCTGTGGCGCTGTTGTGAGGATGGTTGGTTTTCCCCGTTCAGGGCCGCGATCTCGTCAACAAGCGCCTGAAATTCTTTCTCGCTCGGGCGGCGCAGGGCCATGCGCCGACCGAAGCTATTGCGCATCGTTCGACCAACATTAATGTTGCTAGGAGTGCCCACCGTCGAAAACCCGACGCGATGGGATTTGTATCTGACGGTCTCCCTCAGGCTCAGTTTCACCATATCCGGAAGCTCAAGATCTTCAAAAAAAAGATCGAGCACTTCCTCGCGCGAAAGCAGGAAAACAAAATCGTCCGCGTGTTCGCCCCGGCCAGGTTTAGCGCCGCCCCCTTCACCGGCGCCGGCATTCGGTTTACCAAGTCGGTCTCCCGGCGAAAAAATCTCGTTTCCGGGCAGGACATACTGCCGATCGCCACTGTTGCTCGAATGCCGGAAACTAGGCTCGTCTGCTCCCCGGTTCGGGATCGGAACGCCGTGGGTGGCGTCCACATCGGTGATCTTGTCTGACCTTATCTGATCCCTGATGGTCCGCTTCAACTCATCGTGGACTCGCTTAAAAAAGCGCTTCCTGTTGCCGAGGTTCCTGTCCTTGGGGTTAAGCCGGCGATCGATAAAGTTCGGCATTTTCCCGTCCCCCGCATCGGCATCATCAACCGGCCTTGTTGACCCGCATGTACCAATCGACGAGCCGCCGGACCTGACGTACGGTATAGCCCCGTTCGGTCATGCGCTCAACGAACTCAGCGTGCTGCTTTTCGGTCGCGCTGTCCTTCTTCGAGCCGAAGCTGATGACCGGCAAAAGATCCTCGACCTGCCCGAACATGCGCTTCTCGATGACTTCCCGGAGCTTTTCGTAGCTGGTCCAGGCAGGGTTGCGCCCGTTGTTCCTGGCGCGGGTACGCAAAGTGAACTTTACAACTTCATTGCGGAAATCCTTGGGGTTAGCAATTCCTGCAGGCTTTTCGATCTGTGACAACTCGCCATCGAGAACGTTGCGATTTAGGATTTGGCCTGTATCGGGATCCTTAAAATCTTGATCCTCGAGCCAGGCGTCCGCGTAGGCGATGTAGCGGTCAAACAGGTTCTGACCATACTCACTATAAGATTCTAGATAGGCCTTCTGGATCTCGTGACCGATGAACTCCGCATAGCGAGCGGCGAGCTCCGAGCGGATAAAATCGAGATAGTTCGCTTCGATCTCTTTGGGAAATTGCTCCCGCCGGATAGCCTGTTCAAGGATATACATCAGGTGAACCGGATCGGCAGCGACTTCCTTAGTGTCGTAGTTGAAGGTCTCCGACAGAACCTTGAAAGCAAAGCGGGTGCTTACACCGGTCATGCCCTCATCGACGCCTGCGGCGTCGCGATACTCCTGCAGGGACTTCGCCTTGGGATCGGTGTCCTTCAGGTTTTCGCCGTCATAGACCCGCATCTTTGTGTAGGTCGGCGAGTTTTCGTGCAGAGAGAGACGCGTCGCCACCGTAAAGCGACTAAGGTTCTCCAGCACTTCGGGCGCGCACGGGCTCTCGGATAGTTCGCTCTCGCGTAGCAGCTTTTCATAGATGAGCCGTTCCTCCGTGACACGAAGGCAATAGGGAACCTTGACGACCAGTATTCGGTCGAGAAAGGCCTCGTTGTTCTTATTGTGCTTGAATTGAAGCCATTCCGACTCGTTGGAATGCGCAAGTACCACGCCCTGATAGGGAAAGGCTCCGAAGTTCTCGGTGCCGTTGTAGCTTCCTTCCTGCGTGGCGGTGAGCAGTGGATGCAGAACCTTGATCGGCGCCTTGAACATTTCGACGAATTCGAGGAGCCCTTGCGTTGTCCTGTTGAGCCCGCCGCTATAAGAATAGGCGTCAGGGTCGGCTTGGCTGAAATTCTCTAATTGACGGATATCGACCTTACCTACCAGCGCAGAAATATCCTGGTTGTTCTCGTCACCCGGTTCGGTCTTGGCGATGGCGATCTGGCGCAGACGTGACGGCATGAGCTTTACGACGCTGAACTTCGAAATGTCGCCGCCGATTTCGTCTAGCCGCTTGGCCGCCCAGGGCGACACCAAATCGGTGAGCCGCCTTTTTGCAATTCCGTATTTGTCTTCGAGAAGATCCCCCATGTGATCGCGGCTGAACAGACCGAGGGGCGATTCAAAGACGGGGCTTATCTTCCCGTCGATCGCCAACGTGTATATCGGCTGTTGCTCCATCAGCTTCTTGAGGCGTTCGGCAAGAGACGATTTGCCGCCACCTACCGGCCCCAACAGGTAAAGGATCTGCTTGCGTTCCTCGAGCCCCTGCGCGGCATATCGGAAGTAGCCAACGATCCGCTCGATCGTGTCTTCCATTCCATAGAAGTCAGAGAAGGAGGGGTAAACCTTGATGGTTCGGTTAGCGAAAATCCGCCCCAAGCGCTCATCCGCGCTCGTATCAATCAGCTGGGGCTCGCCGATCGCGGTAACCATGCGCTCCGGCGCCGTGGCGTACATGCTCTTATCGTCGCGACAGGCCAGGAGATATTCCTGTAAGCTTACTTTCTCTTGCACTCCACTCGCGTACGTCTTTGAAAATACGTCGAATACATCGCCGTCGCTGGTCCTCATTGAACCCTCCTGCGGCCGCCGAAAGTCAGACTTCTGATACGGCCACTACGCTGTTTGAAAACACACTCGGGACGGGTTTGTTCCCGAATTTGGCTGCCTTCACTGCACCTAGAGAAATCAGACCATTTGATAGTAACACAACGGCCAGCCATCTCCGCACCTAATCAGAATAGCAAATTCGAGGTATCAAATGCGAAAATCGGCTTGAAACAGTCGCCAATCAGGCTTTCAGGAACGCCAACTCGTTCATGGCTGCCGTCGAGGGAGGCATCCAAAGATTTTCTTTGGCGGCCAAATCGTCGACGATGCCGACTTGCCCTGCCGGTCGGTAGACTACAAAGTTTTGGTTCTATCGGCCCTTAAGCGCCGCAATCGTCCAAGACGGAGGCAACGTGGAAGCCGGACACGATACCAGCGAGCTTGGAATGGTCGTTTTCATGACGCCCGACATGGCCAATTTCAGCGGCAAGGTCCATGGTGGCGCCCTCCTGAACCTTCCGAATGGCGTCGCGCACTTCTTGGCCGCCCGGAGGAATGCTGCGTGCAAATCATCGCCTTCACGACCAAGCCCTTTGCCGAAAACGACGCAACTGTCCGCACCAGCATCAACAATGGGGGTAGGCGCTGCTTTCTGCGCGCGCTCGACAAAACTGCCAAAGCTGCGGCCGACCCGTTCCGCCAGGCCTCTTCCAAAGCTGCTGGTGACGGCAGAGATGACATTCATTGACGCACCGCGCCTGTTTCAACGAAGATGTGCAATCACAAGCCCGGGGGCGCGCGCCGAACAAAATAGGCAAAAAAGGCGTACGGTGGACCGCAGCAAGCGCAGACGCCAACGGCAAAACACCACTTTACAACGCTTCCTCAAACGCAAGAATGCGACGACACAGAACTCCATTACAGAAACGCCATCCGCCGTGCCGATCTCCCTTCGCTCCTTCCTCCTCGAAGATGCCGCAGAGCTCGGCACCTGGTTTCCGACCGCCGAAGCGCTCACCCAGTGGGGTGGGCCGGGGCTCGGCTTTCCGCTCGATGCGGCGCAGCTCGTAGAGATGTACGCTTCGACCTTGGGCGATCCACCGGCGCGCTGGATGTTTGCCGGCGTTGTCGATGGCGAGCTTGCCGGCCACGCCCAGGTGGCGCTCGACTGGGACAATGGCGTCGGCCGCCTCAGCCGTGTCGCGATCAATCCAGGGTTCCGCGGACAGGGCCTCGCCCACCCTTTCCTCCAGCGCATCATCGAACGGTTCTTCGCAGACGCTCGCTTCGAGCGGCTGGAACTCAACGTCTACACCTTCAATACCGCTGCGATCCGCACCTATCTCAAACTCGGCTTTATCGAGGAAGGCGTGCGGCGGTCTTCCGCCAGGGTCGGCGATGTCAGATGGGACACCGCCCTCTACGGCATGCTTCGCAGCGATCTCGCCGCAAAGAGCCCGCTTCAGAACGGCAGCCCGACGTAGTTTTCCGCAAGAGCCGTCGAGGCTGCGCGCGAATGCGTGAGATAGTCGAGCTCCGCCTCCTGGATCTTCTGGTCGAAATCGCCGGTATCCGGAAAACGATGCAGCATTGTGGTCATCCACCAGGAAAAGCGAACCGCCTTCCAGACCCTTGCCAGCGCATGTGTGGAATAGGCGTCGATGCCGGCATTCGAGCGATCCTGGTAGTGTTCCAGCAGCCCTTCGAAGAGATAGTGCACGTCACTCGCCGCAAGGTTCAGGCCCTTGGCGCCGGTGGGCGGCACGATGTGGGCCGCATCCCCGACGAGGAACAGCCGTCCAAAACGCATCGGCTCGGCAACAAAGGAGCGAAGAGGTGCAATCGACTTCTCGAATGACGCCCCGGTTACGAGCGCCTCGGCGTGGTGGGCCGGCAGTCGCCGCCTCAGTTCGTCCCAGAAGCGCTGATCGGTCCACGCCTCGACCTTCTCGTCGAGCGCGCACTGAAGATAGTATCGGCTGCGGGTTTGCGAGCGCATCGAACAAAGCGCAAACCCGCGCGGATGGTTGGCATAGATCAGTTCGTGGCTGACCGGCGGGACGTCGGCAAGGATGCCGAGCCAGCCGAAGGGATAGATCTTCTCGAAGGATCGGATCGCCTTTTCGGGAACCGACTTGCGGCTAATCCCGTGAAAGCCGTCGCAACCGGCGATGAAGTCGCAATCGATGCGATGCGTTGTGCCGTCCAGGTCATAGGTGACGCAGGGCGCATGGCCATCGAAATCATGCGGCACGACATTTGCGGCCGCGTAGATCGACGGGGCGCCGGTGCGCGCACGCTCTTCCATCAGGTCGCGCGTCAGTTCCGTCTGGCCATAGACCATGACCCGCTTGCCGCCGGTCAGTTCGTGAAGGTCGATGCGGTGATCGCGGCCATCGAAGGCCAGCGAAAAGCCATCATGCGGCAGACCTTCGGCGTGCATGCGAGCGCCGGATCCGGCTCGATCCATGAGGTGAATCGTACCCTCCTCCAGCACGCCCGCGCGCACCCGGCCCAGAATGTAGTCCTTGCTGACGCGATCGAGAATGACATTGTCGATGCCCGCACCGGTCAGCAATTGCCCAAGCAGAAGGCCCGATGGGCCGGAACCGATGATGACGACCTGTGTGCGCATGCCTTCCTCCCGAAACTGACTTTTGACAAAATCTTGCGCGGGAGCGCCTTTGGCCTCAATGGACATTTCGGCCAAGAAATTGCACTAATCGAACATCGTTGACGGATGCACACGATGAAACGACATATCCCGACCTACGAGCTTTATGGCGAAGAAACGCGAGAACGGCCAGATTTCTGGCTGCATTGCGAAACGATCCCTTCGCGCAGCAGCCTGCACCATTGGGAGATCGGGCTGCATCGTCACGAGAGTTTCTTTCAGATCTTGTACATTGGCGACGGGTCGGGAGATGCGGTGTTCGGCGACACGGTGCACGCCATTCGCCCGCCGGTGATGATCACCGTGCCGCCGGCAACCAGCCATGGGTTCCGTTTCTCCCGAGATATCGACGGGTTCGTCTTCACCGTCCTCGCCTCGAACCTCAGGGTATCACCCGGCGAGCGCAGCCGCCTTGGCGCCTGGATGGCCGCACCACGCGTAACCCGCCTCGACACCAACGAAGACGGCCGTTATGTGGCGTTGACGCTTGCCCGGCTGGGGGCGGAATGGCAGGCCAACCGGAGCCACCGCACCGACCTGCTCGACGCCTATCTGACGTCGGCGTTGACGCTGAGTGCCCGCCTCGGCGAGGCGCATCCGGTCAAGGACGATGCCGCCGACACGCAAGACGAACGGCGCGTCGAGCACTTCCTGGGCCTTGTCCAGCAACACCACCGCGCACACAAGCCGGCGGCGTTCTATGCACGCGAACTTGGCCTCTCGCCAACCCATCTCAATCGTATCGCCCGCAGCGTCACCGGCCAGAGCGCGCACGAAATCATCGCGCGCAAGCTGACAGACGAAGCCCGACGTGAGCTCGTTTTCACCCGCGGTAGCGTCCAGGAAATCAGTTTCAGGCTGGGCTTTGCCGATCCCGCCTATTTCTCCCGTTTCTTCCTGCGCCAGACCGGGATGACACCCAGAGCATGGCGGCTTGCGGAGCGCACGAAGCTCGGAGCGTAAAGCATATCGCGCAAAAGTGTGCAGCTGTTTTGCGCTAACGAGATGCGTGAAAACAAGACCTTAAAGCGCGCCAAGCGAATCTGAAAGATCGCGACGCGCTTTAAACGCGGATGGCGTTGGCCCGCGATCCGAGGGAGCGCCGAACTGGCCGAGGTCGTCATTGCAATCAATTGTCAGACGAGCCCACAGCACGACATGAGGTCCGCGTACCCCGTGGACGCATGTGTGGATGGTATCCGAACGGCCGCGCTGAGCGGAGACGGTGGCGTTTGCTGCGGCCGGCACTCATGCGCCCGAGCCGCCGTTTCGGACAAGAAAAGCCGCCTGTCAACGTCAGACATGACCTCGACAGGCGGCTGTTCGGCTGCGATCGCTTAAAACTTGAGGCTCAGGTTTGCCTTGAACGTCTGATCGCTGACGCCGCTGGCGAACTGTCCGGCGTAGGTCAGTCCGAAATTGGCCTCCGGCGTAAGCGCAAAGTCCAGGCCGGCTTCAAGCACCGCTGCATTCTCGGCGATCGGAATGCCGGCGATGACAAAGGTGCTCGTTGACGAGAACCCGTTCGACGACAGCGGCAGCGTGTCGCCAAAGGCGTGCTTCCAGCCGATCGTACCGCGCGCCGTAGCCAACACGCCGCCGAGGTCGAAGCTGGTGGCTGCACGCAGACCCAGTGTGGTGAACGTCGTATCCTGCGACGCATCCTTGCCAACGAGCGCTGCTGCCCCGCCACTTTCGGCGAAGCCGTCGCGGTTGAGGTGGACATAGGCAAGATTGGCAAACGGCTCCAAATCGACCGACCCGGTTTTGACGGCATAGGCAAACTCTCCGAAGACCTGGCCGGTGCCGGCATTATAGTCGGCGTCTAGACGATCGGAGAAACCAGGGAACGAAATCGAGCGGTTCGTCTCGATGTCGTGCCAGCTATAGGCTGCACCCGTGCGCAGCGAAGCGTCACCCCATTGTCCGCCGGCATAGAGCCCAAGATGATAATTGTCGGATGTTGCAGAGGAGTACCGCGCGTCGACATCCATCGACGAGCGCGAGTAGCCGGCAAGCGCGCCGACGGTCCATTCGTCCACCTGCGTATCGGCGCCGACGAAGAAGCCGCCGATGGATCGATCTGCCTTGGCCGCGTTGCCGTCGCCATCCCAGCGTCCCCAGGAACCGAATCCCTGGGACCACAGGGCGAGCTCGCCCGTTTCGACCGCTGTGCTTCCGGGCGATTGCTTGGCGCCGACGGCCCCGAGGACCGTACGCAGACGATCGTTTGCCGCGTCGCGCAGGAACCGGCTATCCTCGACCAGGATCGACTGGAAGGAACTGTGAACCTCGCCGGAAAGCAGATCGAAAGCCTTACGTGCCGCTTCGGGCGTTGCCGAAAAGGCAATGGCGTTGAGGACGGGGTTGGCCAGGCCCAAGCGGTCGATAGCGGCACTGGTGGCGATCTGGTTGCGGGTCTGACCGACGCTGGCAAAGCTGAGATCGTTGCGGCTCAGCTTCAGCGACAGGTCGTTTCCATCGCCGCCGCTGTAATCGACGGTCGGATCGAGGAACACCAGGTTGTCGACGATCGACGCGAAGGTGCCGGTGATCGCCCCGGAGCTCGTCTTGTCGATGAGAATGAACGGGCCGTTGATCGGGTTCCAGCTCGCCGCCGTGTTGGGGGAAAGCAGGAGGTCGAGCGTAGCACCGGAGATATCGACACTGCCCGAAACGATCAGCTTGTCGGTGGCTGTGGGCGTGCCTTCGATCTGCAGAACGCCGTTGTTGGTATAATTGCCTGCGATCGTCTGCGTGCCGATCGAATTGCCCGGAGCATGGACGCCACCGGCCTGGATCGTGGTGTTGCCAAGCGTACCGGTGCCGCCGAGACGCGCTCCGCGCCGGATCGTGGTCAGGCTGGAGTTCGCCAACGAGCCGTTGACGATCAGGTCACCCGACTTGATGTCTGTCGCGCCGGTGAAAGTGTTCACGCCCGTCAGGGTCAGCTTGCCCGTGCCTGCCTGAGAAAGAGTGCCGTTGCCCGAGACCGTGCCGGCATAGGTGACGTCGTTCGAGCGGTTGTAGATCAGCGCGCCGTTGTTGGCGATCGAGCCGAGGAAATTGCCGGAACCGCCGATCCAACCGGTCGTGCCGCCATTGCCGAGCTGCAGCGTGCTGCCCGTGCCAACGGTTACCGCGCCTGACGTGCTGTTGTTTGCCGTCAGCGTCAGCGTGCCCATGCCGATCTGCGAGAACGAGCCGGGGCCGCTGATCGAGCCCGCATAGGTCGTGTTGGCGGAGCTGTTGAAGACGAGCGCGCCGTAGTTGGTGACATTGGATGCCAGAGAACCGCCCGTGCCACCATCGCCGACCTGCAGAGTTGCGCCCTGGGAGATGCCGGCGCCGCCGGTAAAGCCGTTGGTGCCCGTCAGAACCTGCGTGCCAGCACCGATCGAGATGCCGCCGGTGCCGTTGATCGCACCGGAGAACGTGCCCGTAGCGTTGTTGATGATCAGCGTCTTGCTGCCGAGCACCACCTGCCCGCTGCCGGCGAGCGACTTGATCTGTGCAGAAGCCGCCGCGGAAACGTCGAAGGTGCCGTCGGCCGTCAAGCCGCTTGAGGCGTTGATCCGGCCTTGGCCTGACAACGCCAGTGTGCCGCCGGCAGCAATGCTCGTTGCACCCGTGTAGGTGTTCATGCCCGTCAGCGTCAGCGTGCCGGTGCCGACCTTGTTGAGGCCGCGGCCAGTTCCACCGTCCTGCAGTACCGTACCGATCGTCGTCGTCACGCCGCTGCCGACATTGATCGTCGCCGCCGTGCCGCTCGCCGGATTGAAGGCGAGCACGCCACCGTTGATGGTATAGCCGCTGCCATCGGTCGTCGCGGAGAACTGCAGCGTGTCGAAGCTCTGTGTGCCGACGACGTTGACGGTGCCGCCGGTGGCGCCGGCAAACACGCCGACGGATCCGCCGAAGGTACCGTTGACGCCGGCATTCAGCGGGTCGCCGGTCCAGTTGGTGCCGGCAGACGTCCAGGTACCGGTGCCGCCGGTGACCGCACCATTGCCTGTCGTGTCCGCACCGTCCCAGAACTGCATCGTCTGGCCGGTGCCGAGCACCGACAGATTGACCTGCTTGGCGATGGCCGTCTGGACCTGATGACTGGCAACAGTGAAGCTAGGGGCCGTCGATGTGGCAGTCGTCGTTGCAAAGCTGCCCGTGAGCGTACCGTCATATTCGAACAGCCGGTAATAACCGGCCGAAGCCACCCGAGCGTCCAGCGCACCGCCGAGCGTCAGGTTACCGCCCACCTTCACCAGATCGTTGTCGGTGCTGCCGACGAGGCCGGGCGTGTTCAGCTCGAACACCGACGTGGATCCAGCGCCGAGTGTAAGATCGCCAGCGATCGTCAACGTGCCCGGACTGTTGCCGGCCGAAAGCGTGCCATCGACCGTGACATCGCCCCCGACCTCGCCCGACCCGCCGAGCGTGCCGCCGGTGCTGACATTGACGTTACCGCCAATCTTGCCGTTGACGTAGGTCGTGCCCGACGTCACCGACGTTGCGCCGTTGAACAGCGAATTGTCGCCCGTCAACGTCAGCTTGCCCGTGCCCGCCTGGGTCAACGTGCCGTTGCCCGAGACAGTGCCGGCGTAGATTACATCGTTCGAGCGGTTGTAGACGAGCGCGCCGTTGTTGGCGATCGAGCCCGTGCCACCGACCCAGCCGGTCGTGCCGCCATTGCCGAGCTGCAGCGTGCTGCCCGCACCGATCGTTACCGCGCCGTCCGTGCTGCTGTCTGCCGTCAGCGTCAACGTGCCCGCGCCGATCTGAGAAAACGTTCCGTCGCCAGTGATCGAGCCGCCATAGGCCAAGTTGCCGGAACGATCGAAGACCACGGCACCGTTGTTGAAGATGTCCGAGACGATGGAGCCACCCGCGCCGCCATCGCCGATCTGCAGCGTCGCGCCAGTACTCGTCACCGCACTGCCGGTAAAGGTGTTGGCACCGGTCAGAACCTGGGTGCCGCCATTGACGGAAATGCCGCCGGCGCCGGTGATCGCGCCGGAGAACGTACCGGCCGCGTTGCTGATGGCCAGCCACTTGCTGCCGAGCACAACCTGGCCGCTGCCAACAAGCGACTTGACCCCCGGCGCGCCCGCCGCCGAGATGTCGAGGGTGCCGTTGGCAGTCAGACCGCTCGAGGTGTTGATCCGCCCCTGACCCGAAAGCGAAAGCGTACCGCCCGCCGCGATCGTCGTCGCGCCAGTATAGGTGCTGGCGCCGGTCAGAACCTGTGTGCCAGCCGCGACATTGACGCCGCCGGTGCCGGTGATCGCGCCCGCGAATGTGCCGGTGGCGTTGTTGATATCAAGGGAATTGCTGCCGAGCACCACCTGGCCGCTGCCGCTCAGCGACTTGATCTGCGCCGATGTGGCCGCCGAGACGTCGAAGATGCCGTTGGCCGTCAGGCCGCTCGAGGTGTTGATGCTGCCCTGTCCGGTCAGGGCCAGCGTACCGCCCGCGTTGATGCTCGTCGCGCCGGTATAGGTGTTCGCGCCCGTCAGCGTCAGCGTGCCGTTGCCGACCTTGTTGAGCCCGCGACCAGTCCCGCCATCCTGCAGCACCGAGCCAATCGTGGTTGAAACGCCACTGCCGACATTGATCATTGCCGCTGTGCCGCTTGCCGGGTTGAAGGTAAGCGCATCCCCATTGAGGGTGTAGCCTGTGCCACCGGTCGTCGCCGAGAACTGCAGCGTGTCGAAGCTCTGCGTGCCGACGACGTTGACGGCACCGCCGTTCGTACCGGCAAACACGCCGACCGATCCGCCGAAGCTGCCGTTGATGCCGGAACGCGCCGACGGGCCGGTCCAGTTGGTCCCTGTCGAAGACCAGGTTCCGGTGCCGCCGTTGACCGCGCCGTTGCCGGTCGTGTCCACTCCATCCCAGAAGTGCATCGTCTGGCCAGTGCCGAGCACAGAGAGATTGACCTGCTTGGCAATGCCCGTCTGGACCTCGTGGCTGGCAACCGTGAAGCTCGGCGCCGTCGATGTCGCAGCCGTCGCAGCAAAACTGCCCGTGAGCGAACCGTCATATTCGAACAGCCGGTAATAACCGGCCGACGCCACCTGAGCATTCAGCACGCCGCCGAGCGTCAGGTTACCGCCGACCTTCACCAGATCGTTGTTGCCGGCACTGCCGACGAGGCCGTGTGCGTTCAGCTCGAACACAGACGTGGAGCCGGCATTGAGCGTCAGGTCACCACCGATCGTCAGCGTGCCCGGGCTGTTGCCGGCGGAAAGTGTGCCATTGACGGTGACGCCGCCGCCGATCCGGCCCGATCCACCGAGCGTACCGCCGGAGCCGACATTGACGTTGCCGCCAAGCTGGCCGTTGATATAGGCCGTGCCCGACGTCACGGACGTTGCGCCTGCAAACAGCGAATTGTCGCCCGTCAACGTCAGCTTGCCGGTTCCGGCCTGCGAAATCGTGCCGTTGCCGCTGATCGTGCCAGCATGGCTGACATCGTTCGAGCGGTTGTAAACGAGCGTGCCGTTGTTGGTGATCGGGCCTAGAAAATTGCCGCTGCCGCCGATCCAGCCTGTCGTGCCGCCATTGCCGAGCTGCAGCGTGCTGCCCGACCCGATTGTCACCGCGCCAGCCGTGCTGTTGTTGGCCGTCAGCGTCAGCGTGCCGCTACCGATCTGCGAGAACGTACCATTGCCGGTGATCGAGCCGCCATAGGTCGAGTTGCTGGAACTGTTGAAGACCACCGCGCCGCTGTTGAGAATGTTCGATACGAGCGAGCCGCCCGCGCCGCCGTCACCGATCTGCAGCGTCGAGCCGATATTGATACCCGCCTGACCGCTGAACGTATTCGCGCCGGTCAGCACCTGTGTGCCGCCACTGACAGAAATGCCGCCGCTGCCGTTGATCGCGCCGGAGAACGTACCGGTCGCATTGGTGATATTCAGCGTCTTGGTGCCGAGCTCCACCTGGCCGCTGCCGACAACAGACTTTACCGACGGTGCGCCCGCCGCCGAGACGTCGAAGACGCCGTCGGCCGTCAGGCCGCTTGAGGCGTTGATCCGGCCCTGGCCGGACAGGGCAAGCGTACCGCCCGCCGCGATCGACGTTGCACCGGTATAGGTGTTCATCCCACCCAGTGTCAGCGTGCCGCTGCCGGTTTTGCTAAGCGACCCGTTGCCCGTAATCGCACTGCTCAGACTACCGTTGCTGCTCTGCTCAATCGTCAGGCTGGCGGAATTGTTGATTGCAATGTTGCCAAAAAGGCCGGGGGACGTGGCCAGAAAACGGAATGTGTTGGCGCCGCCATCAAAGGTCATGGCATTGCCACCGGATTGCCCGTTGATGGAGCCGGAAGCACCCAGGTTCACAATCAGATCGCGTCCGAAGAGGCCCGAACCGCCCACGCCGCCTGTCCCGCCCGTTCCGGCCAGACCGCCCCACACAGTGCCGTTTACGTTCACCGTACCGCCGTTCAGCGCGCTGATACCGTGGCCGCCGTCGCCATTGCGCTTCTCTGACAGCTGACCGCCTGCACCACCGTTGCCACCGGCACCGCCCGTCACGTTGGTGTTCACCGTCAATGTTCCACCATTGACCAGTGCCGCGCCATCGCCGCCGTCACCACCGCTGCCGCCAAGTCCGATGCCGCCCGTCGCTGCACCACCATTGCCGCCGTTGCCACCCTGTCCGCCTGAAACGGGCGTGCCCGTTATGCTGTCCGTGCCGCCAGCGGCAATAATCCGGCCGTAGCCGCCGCCGCCGCCGCCGCCGCCGTCGCCGTTCGACGAGGAGCCGCCATCGCCACCGCGACCGGCTGCGATGCCGACGCTGCCGTGCGCACCGCCACCCCCGCCGCCGCCACCGCCATAATGTCCGCCGCTGCCGCTGCCATTTCCACCCGACGCACCGTTCGGGCTGCCGCCGGTCCCGCCGAAACCGCCAGAGCCGGCATCCCCGATACCTGTCTGACTTCCCGTGCCACCGGCCGCACCCGGCCCACCGCCGCCGCCGCCGCCGCTTCCGGCAATAGGCGCATTGCTGCCAGGCGTGCCCTGCAAATTGCCATCGACACTGCCGCCGGCGCCGCCCGAGCTCCCACCGTTGCCGCCCTTGCCTGCCGCCTGCGCCAGCGGCACGGCCGCGACCATGCCGAGTGCAAGGCCGGTGGCTGCGAACAACCACAGAGCAGTGCTGCTCATCAGCAAGCGTTGGTTGCTGGATGTGGAGCGCCCTCGATACGACGGTTGGCGACCCGTGCGTTCACCGCCCTTAAGCCCAGTAGCCAAGCCCTTAGTAATACAATTGATCTTTTTCAAAGGCTTGCCCTCCGCCCACAACTCAAAATATCCCAGGAAGCTGGCTTGCACGGCAACCCTGAAGCAGCAATGCCATATCGACGAAACAACCTACAGGTTCGACGAAGCAACAAAGCTAGGGGGATTCCGGCTGTGGAAAATCTCAGATCCCGAGCCGGCTGCGCAATTCCTGCCTGTAAGGCCGCGATACCGCCCAGGGCTGATCGAATCTGCGCAGGCGTACTGTCCAGGCTTGCTTGGTCGGGCCTGCGTGGCGATCCAACTCGGTTACATGCGATATGTTTATCACCGTGGTCCGGTGGATGCGCAGGAAGTTCGGTTTCGGCAGCAGGCCGATCCAGAACGAGAGCGGCCGCAGATCGAGAACGGCTGCTTCGTCTCTCAACCAGATCTGCGTGTAATCCTTCGCGGAACGCAGTCCGACGATCGCCGCCAATGGTACGCCGCGCGTGCGCCCCGGCATATGCAGATGCACGAGGGGTTCAGCGCCGTTGAGCGCACTTCCGGCAACCACGTCCCGTCGGCCATCCACCGGCGCTCGCCCGTAGCGGGCGATTCCGATCAACCTCGCACAGCGGGCGAGTTGGTGGATCTCGTCCACCGGCCACCGGCGTTTCGTCCTGGTCGCATCGAAGCCGATGCAGGCACGCAGAATGCAGTCGTGAAAGATCGGGACGCAAAGGACGCTCTTGTCGTTTTGCCTCAGCATTTCCGCCTGCAGGGCGCGCGCAGGACGCGGAAGATTGGCGACATCGTTGATCATCACCGCTTTGCCGGTGACCAGCCACTGATGCAGCCAGCCGATCATCGTCACCGGCGTCTGCTGCAGATCACTCACATGTGACGAGACGTCCTTGCCCACCCACTCCTCGGTATTTCGAAAGTGCAGAAAATCGTCGTCGTATTCGAACATCCACGCCCTGTCGGCACCGGCAAGCTTGCCGGTTTCCTCCAGAATTGCCGCAATCGCAATGTTGGCCGGCGAACCGATGAGGTGGGCGGCGGCCATATAGGCCCAGTCGTGCGATGGCTGCCTCATCGTGGGATGAAGACATTCGGCAATCGCGATCAGTTCGTATGGGGGGGCAGAGTCGGAAAGGTCGGACGGGTGAAATTGCTCATTCATGACGATCAATATTGAAGAAGGAAAAAAAGTGATAGGGAGGCGCTGTCACAATATGCAGCTGTCCTCCCGGGAAAAACGGGTAGGTAAAACGGCATCAACGCCCTGTGAGCGCCGAGGGGGGCGCCGCCCGGAGCGATCATGAAATAAACAATGGTCCAAGCGCGCTTCCGATGGCCCCCTCCATCGTCATACAGCGGCGTTCCTCAACGCCAGCATCCGCCCGCGTTGCCAGTAAAGGTTGCGGGCGAGAGGAATTCAAGACCTTTCGCCGCAACCGCAGACCCTTTTCTGGGTCGATCGCCCGCAGAACGATGCGGTATCGCTGCAAGATCCCTGCCCCGAAGCCGCCGGGCGCTCACGGAGCGGTTCTGCCCGCCGCGCTCGGCGGGGCGCGGACCTAGGCAGGCCGAAACATCTCGGCGTGGCTACCGAAGCTGGAGGAATGGACTTCAAGCCGGGGGCCGCAGTGCATATGATAACGACTACGTCTCCGGGAGGACGACGCAGACGTCGCCCAAGGGGGCTTTGTCAACCAATCCAGAGGAGTTGCCGTGGAAGCCGGACATGATACCAGCGAGCTAGAAATGGTCGTCCTGATGACGCCCGACATGGCCAATTTCAGCGGCAAGGTCCATGGTGGCGCCCTGCTCAATCTTCTCGACCGCGTCGCGTTCTCCTGCGCCTCACGCTATTCGCAGCAGTATGCGGTAACCCTGTCAGTGGACCAGGTCGTCTTTCGCCAACCGATCCATGTCGGCGAACTCGTGACCTTTCGCGCCTCGATCAATCATGCCGGGCGGACGTCGATGGAAGTCGGGATCCGCGTCGAAGCCGAAAACATCCGCACCGGCGAGCGTCGGCACACGAATTCCTGCTATTTCACCATGGTCGCCGTTGACGCCGAAGGGCGTCCGACTGCTGTTCCGCCCTACGATCCCGTCACCGCCGTCCGAAAGCAGCGCCAGCGCGCAGCTGAGGTCAGGAAAAGCTTGCGGCGTGAGTTCGAGGTCCGTTTTCAAGCTGCTGGGTCGTCTGCCGAAACCTGACCGCCGCAATTTGTGCGCTTCCACTTCGGCGGTGCTTCTGCATCGAAGCCAGGTCACTTTTTGCAACAAGGCCGCTCTTGTGTTTGGGCAGGCGGCCTGATGGTGTATCTTTTTGCCGGCCGGAGTTGAGTGACCAAGTGGTGCGGCCCATGCCCTGCGCATGGAACGGCGACCGTCTGGCCCCTCAAACCTGCTGAACCCTTAGAATCTTCGGCGCCATTCGCGTCGTACGCCTATGTATATGCACCGTGAAGATATCTCTGCGTTCTGAAGACCACCATGATGCGTTCAGAGTGATCGCGCCGAGTTCTGCATCTGGCGCCATTTTCGGGAACAAGCGAAACCACCTCTCAACGCCTGCAGCTTCGGGAAACCAGCACCGTATTTGCAGGCTTAGAAGATAGGAGATTCAAATGTCCACGTCCGAAACGGGAATGCAGTTTACTGAAGGCGTCGCGAATGGCGAAGTCCGGTACGATCTGGAGGATTTCATTCGCGCCTCCGGCATTCCGCCACAGGAGGCCCACGAGATGTTTACGAAATACGGGCCCTACAAGTCGGACCTGGACCCCTTGCTGAAGGCCCGGGCCGACCAGCATATGGATCTGATGAAGTAGGGTCACCTCGCCCGCCGGCCATGGCAGATAGTGGAGCGTGGCGACTGCCTCGCTCACCCCAGATCGCTGTCCGATCGTCAATCCGCGGAGTAACGCTCCTCGAGCCAGGGATCGCCACGCATGTGATAGCCGTTACGCTCCCAGAAGCCGGCTTCGTCGCTCGCTCGAAAATCGATGCGCGTCAACCACTTCGCGCTCTTCCAGAAATAGAGATGCGGCACGACGAGCCGCATCGGCCCACCATGGGTACGGCTGATCGGTTGCCCCTCCCAATCCGTGGCGAGGATTGCGGGCTCCGAGGCGAAATCGGCAAGCGGAAGATTGGTCATATAGCCATCGTAACTCGTCAGCATGACATGGGTTGCTTCCGGTTTCGGCATGACCAGATCGAGCAGGTCGTGCGTCAACACGCCTTGCCAGCGGTTGTCATAGCGCGACCAGGTCGTGACGCAGTGAATGTCGGAGAGGCTGTCACCCTGCGGCAAGGCCTTGAACGCTGCCCAGTCCAGCGACAGGCGCTGTTCGACGAGGCCGGTCACATCAAGGCGCCAGCGCTCCAAGCCGATCGCAGGCTGCTGCCCAAGGTCCAGCACCGGCCAATCCTTGACGAGGTGTTGGCCTGGTGGCAACCGTTCATCCTCAGGTCGGGCGACATGCCCGGTGAGAAATTTGCCCGCCGCCGCCCAGCGTCGCTTCGTCGTGGTCAGCTTTGTTTCCGTTGAGCGTTCGTCTTCGGTCATCGCATCCTACTCCGGTCTGCCGGATTAAAGCACGTCGCGCAAAAGTGTGCAGCGGTTTTGCGATAACGACATGCGTGCAAACAAGAACCTAAAGCGCGCCAAGCGAATCTGAGAGATCGCGATGCGCTTTAGAAGACCCGTCGCGGTTTCCGTCAGGCGCCAGGCGCAGGTATCACCGTCAGGGCAGCACAACGCGGAGCGCGGCCTGCGTCTCTTTCAGCAGCGGCAGATAGCGCTCGACCATCTCGGCAGCCGGCACATGGGCCGCCGGCGCACCGATGTTGAGTGCGGCGACGATCCGGTCGCGATCGTTTCGAAGCGGAACGGCGATGGAGCATAGGCCAATCTCCAGCTCCTGGTCGATGATCGCATAACCCTGTTGGCGCACGCGGCCGATCTCGGCCATCAGCTCTTCCGGGTCGGTTCTTGTGTGAGGCGTATTGGCCTTGAGGTCGGAACGGGCGAGCACGTCCCTCGCCTGCGCCTCCGGCAGTGCCGCGAGCCACACGCGCCCCATGGAAGCGCAATAGGCGGGCAGGCGTGAACCCGGCATCAGGCTGATCGACATCACCCGTTTCTGCGACGCGCGCGCGATGTAGACGATCTCCGTTCCGTCGAGCACGGAGGCGGAGGCGCTCTGTCCGGCCCGCTCCGAAAGCTGGTCAAGGTAGGGCTGGACGATTGCCGGCAGAGGCGTTGCGGAGAGATAGGCGTGGCCCAGCCGCAGCACCTTGGGCGTCAGCGAAAAGAACTTTCCATCATAGTCGGCATAGCCGAGTTCCGAGAGCGTCAGCAACGAGCGGCGGACGGTCGCCCGGTCGAGGCCGGTGATCTTGGCGGCCTCGGTGATCGTCAACTTCTGCTGGGTTTCGCCAAAAGCCTCGATGACGGTCAGGCCGCGGGCAAAACCACTGACGAAATCGGTTTCTCTCATCGTCCATCCTCAACTCATTGCCATTCATTCTGTGCGATATGCGAACAAATGTCAACTATCGCACAAAATATTTGACGTCCTCGGTTTTTGAGAGCCTATTTCAGGCCACTACGGGCAAGAAAAGGCCCATGCTTGCCGACGCCGAGATGATGTTGCCGGGACAGTAACCCCACCAGCACTTCACCAACCGGCTGCACAAAACGCGCGCCCGCCGACAGGTGGCAACGCTCAGATCAGAAGAGAGGAAACATGGCGAAGATCGTTTCGCTCGCCGAGGCAATCGGCGAGAATGTCAGGGATGGCGACACCGTCGCCATGGAAGGCTTTACCCATCTGATCCCCTATGCCGCCGGGCACGAGGTGATCCGCCAGGGGCGCAAGGACCTGTTCCTCGTGCGTATGACGCCGGACATCCTCTATGACCAGCTGATCGGCGTTGGTGCGGCCCGTGGCATGAAATTCTCCTGGGGCGGCAATCCCGGCGTCGGCTCCCTGCACCGCTTCCGCGATGCGGTTGAAAACCAATGGCCGCGGCCGCTCGAAATCGAAGAACATTCCCATGCGGCGATGGCCAATGCCTATGAGGCAGGTGCGGCCAACCTGCCGTTTGCGATGCTGCGCGGATATATCGGCGCCGACCTCCCCAAGGTGAACCCGAACATCAAATCTGTCACCTGCCCGTTTACCTCGGAAGTGCTTGCTGCTGTTCCGGCAATCCGGCCCGACGTCACCATCATCCATGCCCAGCGCGCCGATCGGAAGGGCAATGTGCTGATCGAGGGCATCGTCGGCGTGCAGAAGGAGGCGGTGCTAGCAGCCAGGCGTTCGATCGTCACTGTCGAGGAAATCGTCGACGAGCTTGCGCCACCATCGCCGAACTCCGTTGTGCTGCCTACCTGGGCGGTGACCGCCATCAGCCATGTGCCGGGCGGCGCCTTCCCCTCCTATGCCCACGGCTATTATCCGCGCTCGAACGCCTTCTACATCGGCTGGGACGACATCGCCCGCGACCGCGAGAGTTTTACGGCCTGGATCAAGGAGAACGTGCTGGACGCACGGCCTGAAGACTTTGCACGACACGCCGGCAAGGCGCCGGCAAAGGCCGCTTGAGGAGGCGATGATGACGGATTTCACCCCCACCGAAATGATGACCATCGCCGCATCGCGCGAACTCTCCAACGACGACGTCTGCTTTGTCGGCATCGGCGCGCCATCGGCCGCCTGCAACGTGGCGCGGCTGACCCACGCGCCCGACATCACCCTGATCTATGAGAGCGGAACCGTCGGCACCAGGCCGGACGTGCTGCCGCTGTCGATCGGCGACGGCGAGCTTTGCGATACGGCCCTTTTCACAGTCTCGGTGCCGGAAATGTTTCGCTACTGGCTCCAGGGCGGCCGCATCACCACCGGGTTTCTCGGCGGCGCGCAGATCGACAAGTTCGCCAATCTCAACACCACGGTCGTCGGGTCCTACGACCACCCGAAGGTTCGCCTGCCGGGCGGCGGTGGCGCGCCGGAGATCGCGTCGAATTGTGGTCGTATCTTCATCACCATGGCACTCTCCAAGCGCGGTTTCGTTGAAAAGCTGCCCTTCATCACCTCGATGGGCCATGGAGAAGGTGGCGATCATCGCGAGCGGCTCGGCATGAAGACCAAGGGACCGACCCGCGTCATTACCGATCTCTGCATTCTGGAGCCCGATGCCGTCAGCAAGGAACTGACGGTCGTGTCGATCCATGACGGCGTCACGCGCGAGCAGATTGTCGACAATTGCGGCTGGCCGATCAAGTTTGCCGACCAGGTGATCGCGACCCCGGTGCCGACCGAAATCGAGCTGACGACGCTTCGCGACATCAATGCGCGCACCAAGAAGGCCCATCAGGGCGACAGGGAGGCCGCATGATGGCTGACGCCTATATCTGCGATTACATCCGCACACCGATCGGTCGCTTCGGCGGCGCGCTCTCGTCGGTCAGGGCAGACGACCTTGGGGCCATACCGCTGAAGGCCCTGATCGAACGCAACCCTTCTGTCGACTGGGAAGCGGTCGATGACGTCATTTTCGGTTGCGCCAACCAGGCCGGCGAAGACAACCGCAACGTCGCGCGCATGTCGCTGCTTCTGGCCGGGCTGCCGGCAAGCGTGACGGGCACCACCATCAACCGTCTCTGCGGTTCGGGCATGGACGCCGTCATCGCGGCAGCGCGCGCCATCAAGGCGGGTGAAGCCGAGCTGATGATATCAGGCGGTGTCGAGAGCATGTCGCGGGCACCCTTCGTCATGCCGAAGGCGGAGAGCGCTTTTTCCCGCTCTGCGGAGATCTACGACACCACGATCGGCTGGCGCTTCGTCAACCCGCTGATGAAGAAACAATATGGCGTCGATTCCATGCCAGAGACCGGCGAAAACGTTGCCGAAGACTTCAATGTGAGCCGTGAAGATCAGGACGCCTTTGCCGTGCGCAGCCAGGCAAAAGCGGCGGCCGCGCAAGCGAGCGGTCGACTGGCAAGGGAGATCGTTGCCGTCACCATCCCGCAGCGCAAGGGCGAGCCGACGATAGTCGAGAAGGACGAACATCCGCGTGCGACGACGATGGAGGCACTTGCCAAGCTCGGCACGCCCTTCAGGAAAGAGGGTGGTACGGTTACCGCCGGCAACGCCTCCGGCGTCAACGACGGTGCTGTGGCACTGATCATCGCTTCGGAGGCGGCGGCCAAGAGACACGGTCTTACGCCGATTGCCCGTATCCTCGGGGGCGCAACCGCCGGCGTCGCACCGCGCATAATGGGCTTCGGCCCGGCTCCGGCCTCGAAGAAATTGATGGCGCGCCTGGGTCTGACGCAGGAACAGTTCGATGTCATCGAACTCAACGAGGCCTTTGCCTCGCAAGGGCTGGCGACGCTGCGCGATCTCGGCATTGCCGACGACGACGGTCGCGTCAACCGCAACGGCGGCGCCATTGCGCTCGGTCACCCGCTCGGCATGTCCGGTGCCCGCATCACCGGGACGGCGGCGCTGGAACTGGCCGAGACGGGTGGACGTTACAGCCTTTCGACCATGTGCATCGGCGTCGGCCAGGGCATCGCGGTAGCACTCGAGCGGGTCTGAAGATTGACGGGCAAAAGTGTGTTTTCGGTCTCGCGATAGCAATACAGCCAGACCGAGCGCAATTCGGGAGCCGTCCAATGACGGCTCCCCTCTTTAACTCACACGGTCTCTTCGTCGCGCTGCGCCAGGAAGATCAACACCAGCAGAATGGTAATGAAAAAGCGGAAGGCATCGGGAACGCCGTTCCATTGCTTCGACATCCACATGCCGAACCATTCACCGCCGACCGACATGAAGCCGACCTGCCAGACGAGGAAGCCGAGCGTGAGGCCTGATATCGCCACGGTCTTCGCCCGGTTGAACTCGCGCGCGCCACCATTGAGGTTGGTGGCCAGCCGGTAGGCGCCCAGCCAGCAAAGTAGCGCCGTCAGAGTCTCAGCCGCGATGATCGCGATATAGAACACGTTGTGCAGCACCGGACTGGTGATGGCGCGATATTTGATCGTCGCGTCGGGAAAGATCGTATCCATCATCATCACATGCTGAACGAAGGCGAAGTTCGTTGCGTAGTCGGTGATGTTGCCGAAGGCGACGAGCGTTGAGAACAAGGCGATTGCAGCGACGGCTGCGGTTTTGGCAATTCGAATGATTTTCATTTCCGGTACTCCTGTCCACTGCCGGCACACCCGAAATCCGGGCCGAATCCTACCGGCATCAGTCCAGCCATAGCCCGCCGGCAGCAACGAGCGGGACTGTAACACGCCCCCTCCACAACTTGCAGGATGATGCATATGCACTCCGACAGCGACGCCAGCAGAACATGCGGCGATCTTGCCGCTCGCTTGCAGTCTTGACTTCCGTCGCGAAAGACAACATAACCATTCAGTTCTAAAACTTATTGGTTATATAAATGACCCCATCCGAACGCCTCGACGCCACCTTTGCCGCTCTTGCCGATCCGACACGACGAGCCATCCTTTCCCGTCTGGCGCTGGGCGAGGCTTCGGTTCTCGAACTTGCCGAACCCTTCGCCATGAGCCAGCCGGCGGTGTCGAAGCACCTGAAGGTGCTGGAGCGCGCCGGATTGGTCTCGCGCAGCCGCGATGCGCAGCGCCGTCCCTGTCGCATCGAGATCGTTCCACTGACCGAGGTAACCGACTGGCTGGCGGAGTATCGCAAGCTTTGGCAAGCGAACTTTGCCCGTCTCGACACACTGCTTGAGGAAATGAAGGCCGATGCCGCCTCACAAGCATCGGCAATGAACCCCACCGATTTCACGACGAAGGAGGACTGACATGCGTGCAACGTCCAACAAACTGGTCGTCACAGCCCACGGCGACCGCGAAATTCGCATTATCCGCACGTTTGACGCACCGCGCCGGCTGGTTTTCGACGCCTTCACCAAACCGGCGCTCGTCAAGCGCTGGCTGACCGGCCCGGACGGCTGGTCGCTACCCGTCTGCGAAATCGATCTGAAACCCGGTGGAACGTTTCGCTACGTCTGGAAGAACACGGAAGGCACGGAGATGGGCATGGGCGGCACCTACCGCGAGATCGATGCGCCGGACCGGATCGTCCATGACGAACTCTTCGACGAGGACTGGACCGGTGGCCAGGCCGAGGTGACGACCCTCTTCGTCGAGGATGGTGGGCGCACCACGGTGACGACATCCGTCGTCTACTCCTCCACGGAAGCGCGCGATGCGGTTCTCAAGTCACCGATGGAGAGCGGCATTGCGATCGGCTACGATCGCCTTGAAGGCATTCTTGCCTCCGAACCAGTGAAATAGTCATGGAATGACCATGGGCGGATTGATCCGCCCATGGTCCAATTCTCATTCCGTCCAGATTGCAACGTCGACGGGGCCGAGCTTGCGTGCCCCGACATGGAAGATCGCGCCAGTACCGGCCGGCACTTCGGCCGCCTCCTTGCCGTAGTTGAAGGCGAAGTTGAGCTTGCCGCGGCGGGTGATGCGCAGGTCGCCGAGATCGGCGAGCGCTTCGACCGAAGCCCAGCCGAGCGCATCATTGATCACCTTCTTCAAGAGATCGCCCTGGGCAGCCGCCGCCATGTAACGCGCCTTGTCGTTGCCGACCAGCGCCGGGGCGCCATTACGGTATTCGCCTTCGAAGGTCGCCAGAACCGTTTCGCTCGTGCGCACCGTCTCCCGCCAGATGCCGGACGGGTAGGTCTCGTTGCCGTAGAGCACGGTCTCACCGTGGAACTCCGGCAGGGATTCGACCCGCGCGACACTGACGTCGATGAGGGCTGCAAGCGGGCCTGGCGGCAAGCCTTCGGGAATGTGCATGTCCTCAGTCTTGCTGCCGCTGCGCGGTCCGAACAACACCTTGGCCTCGGACTTCGCCAGCTTCTCGACAAAGGCCTGATTGGCGATGACAAGGTCTGGCGCCAGCACCAGCTGGTAGCCGTCGAGGTCGGAATGTTGGCCGATGAAATCGACATCGACGCCGAGGCGCGAGACGGTCGAGTACCAGTCGAGCGCCGTCGCCGCGGCCGAATAGGTCCGACCCTGCGGCAGGGCGCGCGTCGCCCAACGCGAGTTGTAGTCGAGCAGGATCGCGACCTTGGCCTTGCCCCGCGCCTCGCCCTTCGGCAGCCGCTTCATCTCCTCCGCAACCTGCGCCACTTCGAGATAGCCCTGGTCGGGCTCGCTGTTGGGAAGCAGGAGGCCGGCATGGAACTGTTCCTGTGCAAACGGCACCTGCCGCCAGCGGAAATAGGAGACCATGTCGACGCCATGCGCATAGGCAAGCCAGGTCCAGAGCCGCACCATGCCATCGGCCGGCGACTGATTGTGCGCCGCCCAGTTGACCGGCCCGGGTTGCTGCTCCATCACCCAGACGCGGCCGCGGCCGACGGAGCGGTAGAGATCGTGGTTGAAGGCCGGCTGGTCCGGATCGCCGACGCGCAGGTAGCGCCCCTTGTCCTCCGTTGAGAGGCGGCCGTTCAACAGCCCGCCCATCGGATAGACGTCCCAGGAGGCGATATCGATGTCTTCTCCGACCTTGTAGTGGTCGAAGTCGGTGTTGTGCGACATGAAATTGTGCGTGACCGGGCGGCCGGGCGCGTGACTGCGGATGATGTCGACCTGCGCCTTGTTGAAGCTCTTCACCTGGTCGGACGAGAAGCGGATGAAGTCGACGATATGCGTCGGGCTCGGCTCCTCGACGAGATTGTTTGGCAGTTCGACCTCGTCAAAGCTGTTGTAATTCATCGCCCAGAAGGCCGTACCCCAGGCGCGGTTCAGCTCGTCGGTTGTGCCGTAGCGCTCGGCGAGCCACAGGCGAAACGCCCGCTCGGCCTCCGCGGAATAGCTGTAGATCGTGTCGTGATCGCCATATTCGTTGTCCGTCTGCCACGCATGAACGAAGACGTGTCTGCCGTAGCGTTCGGCCATGGCCTCGGTAATGCGGGCGGCCTCGACACGGTAGGTGCGGCTGGAGAAGCAATAGTGGCGACGGGCGCCGAACTTGCGCACCACGCCATTGACGTCGACCGGCAGGATGTCGGGATGACGATCGATCAGCCACTTCGGCGGTGCGGCGGTCGGCGTGCCCAGGATGACCTTCAGGCCGGCACGGCCGAGCACGTCGATCGCATCATCAAGCCATTCCCAATGGAACTCGCCCGACCGCGGCTCGATCTTCGCCCAGGCGAACTCGCCGATGCGCACCCAGGCAAGCCCGAGCTCAACCATGCGGCGGGCGTCGTCTTCCCATTTCTCGCGCGGCCACTGCTCCGGATAGTAGCAGACGCCGAGTTCGAGCATGTCGGTCTCCTGCTTGTCGGCGTTGAAACGGTTCGGTCGCGTCAGGGGCATATGCAAGATCGGGTCCTTCGTCATGCTCTCGGCCGGTCTTACCCGGCGCTTCGTCTTCGATGCGAGCGCTCGTGGAGATATAAACGTTTATATCATCAGGCGCAGTCGTGTGGTTTTCGGGTCGTCGTTCGTGTTCAGCGGATTGCGGTCAGGCGGTCGTCGCAGCGCTCGATCAGCTTCGGCATCAACAGCGTCTGCAACGCCTCCGGCGGCTCGCCTTCCATCCGGCGAAGAATGTAGGCGCCGAGCAGGCTGCTCGGCTCGCTGATCGGCAGGTAATAGGTGGTGATCGGCGGCGCAAAATACTGGCTGACATTGAGATCGTCAGTGGCATTGATGACGGCGTCGCGGCCATGCACGAGGCCGCGTTCGTGGAAGCCGGAGAAGGCGCCGAGCGCGGAGGCCTCGTTGGCGCAGATATAGGCGGTCGGTGGGTTGGAAAGATCCGACATCGTCAGCACGTTTTCACGTCCGAAGGCCGGCGTCAGCCGCCCATGCGCGACGAGCGCCGGATCGAAGGGCAGGCCGGCGGTCTCGAGCGCGCGGCGGTAGCTCTCGAACCGGGTGATGCCGTAGCTCAAATCCGACAACGGGTTAAGGAGCGCGATGCGGCGGTGGCCACGCTCGACCAGCCGCGCCATCGAAACGCGGATCATCTGCTCGTTGTCGGCATCAACATAGGCATGCGGCGCGTTGTGAACGCTGGTGCCGTAGGTGACGAAGGGGAAGTCGGCTGCCTGCATCGTGCGGATGCGCGGATCGTCGGCGCGTGTGCCCGAGATGATGATGCCGTCGGCCTTCTTCAGCGACACGATCTGCTTGATGATCGCCTGGCTTTCGTCGAAATTCCGGACGGCATAGAGCGAGACCCGGTAGGGGCTGTCTTCCAGCGCCCAGGAGATGCCGCTCAAGAGTTGGGCGTATTCCACGCCTTCCCACTCGTTCTGCTTCGGCCCCGGCGCCGTCATGATCGCAGCGACCTGATAGGTCTTGCCGGTGCGCAGCTGCACGCCATGCATGTTCAGTTCGTAGCCGACCCGCTCTGCCGCCTCGATCACGATCGCGCGTGTTTCCGGGCGCACCTGAGGCGAATGCTTCAGGGCCTTGGACACCGTGGCAATCGACAGCCCCGTTTCCTGCGCAATGGTCTTGATCGTCGGTCTCTGCATGGCGTCTCGGCTCGTCACGGGTTGTCGTCGCTGAGCGATGCCGCCAGCAGGAGATATACTGCGGATGTCCAGGCGAATGCCCGATCGCGAAGGCCCCTCCCCGACCGCGCATCGAAGTTTTCGGCCATACCGCTTTTGCTGGCCAGTGAACAGAACTTTTCCGCGATTTCGCGCGTCAGCTCAATCTCCCCTTGTCGGCGAAGACCGTCCCAGAGAAGCAGCGTGGTTGGCGCCCAGATCGGGCCGCGCCAGTAGCCGTCATCCTCGTAGAACGGACTTTCAGGGCTTTCTGTCGCCGGCCCCCACGCGGTGATGAAACCGCCGGAAGCCAGACGCGCGACCAGTTTTTCGCGCATTTGTGTCGGCAGGCGCGCGCCCAGCAACAGCGGCATGAACTGGATCAGGTTTTCGCCCGGCAGGATTGGGTCCGGCGCGCCCGCAAGCCGTGCGCCAAAGGTTTCGCCGGTCCAGAGCCGTTCGAACAGCAGCGCCTGCAAGGCGTCCGCCTTGACGCTCCATTCGGCAGCACGGACCGGATCGCTCTCCAGCAAGGTCGCAAGCGTCTCGCAGGCAAGAATGAGGAACACCGGCAGATCCGGCGAGATCACCGGACCGCCTTCAGCAAAGAAGGTCGCATTGTCCCAACCGCTGTCGTTGCCGTGGAAATAGCTTGGCAACGACGTTGCGTCGGGGCGGGCATAGGTCAGCCAGTAGTCGACCTGCTTGGCGATAGCACTGCGCAGGTATTCCCGGCGCTCGGTGGTCAGGAAATCCGGATGCCTTGCCGCGATCAGCGACACCGCCCAGCCATGCACCGGCGGCTTGGTAAAGGCGAAGAGCACGTCACGGTCGTTGATGTAGTCTGGCAGCAGGCCGGAAGCGTCCTGATGATCGAAGATCACTGCCAACTGGTCGAAGGCGAGATCCGGATCGACCGCCGCTACGCCCAGCGCCGAAAACGCGTTGTCCCAGCTCCAGATGTTGATCATGTGGTTCTTGGACATGTAGATCGCCGGCCGCGTCAGCTGACCGCCAACCGGAACACCATTGGCCCACAGCAGGTAGCTTGCCAACCGGTGCGCCTCGTCCTGACCATATGCGCCCGCCGGCACGTTGGCGTGCCACTGCTGGAAATCGATCGTGGAGCCGGAAAGCGCATCGGCAAAGCTCTCAATCGGCGCTGTCGGCGGCACGGTACGGAAGAAATCAACATTGCCCTCGAACGGGCCCTCGCCCGATAAGGCGAAGGAAACGTCGGTCGAATGGTCGCGCTGCCAGGCGCCCGACACGGCGAGCGAGCCCGACACGGCGCGCGGAATGAACTTGACGTTTTCGACAGCGGCCACGAGGCAGTCATCGCCTGTGGGCGTGCGATAGACATAGTCGTAGCGCGACCCTTCGAGATGGAAGCGCACGCCGGCGTTCTCGCCGCTGACATGCAGCCGCTCGCCCTCACCGATGACGAAGGTCAGCGACCCAGTGCCGACGTTGGCAACCAGCCGCTCCGGCGACAACTCGAAGGTCGCCTGCGCCGGATTGCCTGCGGCATCGAGGAACTCGATGCGGCACAGACGTCCAAGCGAAGGCCGTTCGTCGCCGCCGGCGACGAAGCGCAGGTAGAGCGCGCGGGCGCCGTCGCCACCCGGCACCTTCATCATCGACAGCGTCAGAAACCGGCCCCTTCGACTGAAGGGGATATGCTCGATATCGAACAGCATCGCCTATCCCTTCACCGAAGAACCGACCGCGCCATCCATGATGTAGCGCTGGGCGACGAAGAAGAGGGCGAGCGGCGGCAGGCAGAGGATCACCGTGATCGCGGCGATCGAGGTGACGTCGACTTCATGCAGACCCTTGAACATCGAAAGCCCGAGCGTCAGCGTGTACTTCGACTGATCGTTCAGGAAGATCAGCGGCCCGAGATAGTCGTTCCAGGCGTTCATGAAGTGGAAGGTGCCGACCAGCACCAGCGCCGGCATCATCAGCGGCAGGTGGATGCGCCAGTAGATGTCGAAGGCGTTGGCGCCGTCCATGCGTGCCGCCTCGTCGATCTCCATCGGTACGGTCATGATGTACTGGCGAAGCAGGAAGACGAAGAAGGCATCGGCGAAATAGGCCGGCACGATCAGCGGCTTCAGCGTGTTGATCCAGCCGAGCATGTTGAATTCCATGTAGAGCGGAATCATCTTCACGTCCCACGGGATCATCATGGTGGCGAGCAGCACGATGAACAGCGGATCGCGGCCGGGAAAGCGGAAGCGGGCAAAGCCATAGGCAACAAGCGAGCTCGAGATCAGCTGCCCGATCGTCGAAAACACCACGACGATGAGAGAGTTGGTCAGATAGGTGCCGAAGGGCTGCTTGTTCCAGGCGGCGGCAAAATTCTCCCAATGCCATTCCGACGGCCAGAACACCGGTGGGAACTGGTAGAGATCGGCGGTGCTTTTGATCGCCGTCATGAAGGTCCAGTAGAACGGCGCGATGAACAGCGCCGAAAGCAGGATCAGCGCGGAATAGAGCAGCGTCTTACGCATGGCCGTCTCCATCGTTCTGGCGAACTTCGCCTTCGTAGTAGACCCAGGCAGCCGACCAGCGCATGACGCCGAGGCTCAGCGCCAGGACGATGATGAACATCACCCAGGAGCCGGCAGCGGCATAACCCATGTCGAAATATTTGAAGGCGTTGTCGTAGATGTACATGGCAAAGAAATAGGTGGAGCCGAGCGGGCCGCCCTTGGTCAGAAGCAGGGCGATGGTCAGCTGCTGGAAGGCCGAAATGATCGAGGTGATGAAGGTAAAGAGCAGCATCGGCCCGAGCATCGGCAGGGTGATGAACAGCATCTGCGCCCAGCCGGGAACGCCCGACACGGTCGCTGCCTCATAGAGCTCCTTCGGGATGGCTTTGAGCCCGGTCAGAAGGATCAGCATGGTGCCGCCGAGACCCCAGAGGCTGGCGATGATGATCGCGACGATCGCCAGATTCGGATCGCCGAGCCAGTTCGGGCCGTCGATGCCGACGAGCGACAGCATGAAGTTCAGGAGGCCGTATTCCTTGCTGTAGATCCAGCTCCAGATCGTCACCAGGGCGACGCCGGATATGACGCTCGGCAGGTAGAATGCGGTGCGGAAGAATCCGCTGGCAAAGGTGATGTTGTGCAACATCATCGCCAGCAGGAACGACATGACGATGTTGAACGGCACGTAGATCGCCGCAAACTTCACCGTGATCCAGAGACTTTCCCAGAACTGGGGATCGTCCGATATCATTGTACGGTAGTTGTCGAGACCGACGAAGGTCCGCTCGCCGACAACAGGCCAGTCGTAGAAGCTCATCGTCAGCGAGAACACGAGCGGCCCGAGCGTGAAGAACAGGAACCCGAGGATCCACGGGGAGATGAACAGATAGGGCGCGGCATGGCGCGCGATGGCGGAGCGCTTGCGCCTTGCCATCTTGGGCTCTGCCCCGGCATAGGTCATATCCATCTCCCCGTACTCCCTTTGCTTACTTGATCAACCGCTTGGAACGGCTGACGGCATCATCGAGATGCTGCTTGGCGTTGCCTTGGTCGATCATGGTTGCTTCGATGGCGCGCGCAAGATTGTCCTGCACCTTGCCCCAGTTGACGTTCTTCAGGAACGCGTGGGTTTCGGTGTTGGAGGTGCCAAGAATGTCGAAGAACGGCTTGTAGATCGGGTCCGTCGTCATCCCTTTTTCTTCGGCGACGCTGGTGCGAACCGGCAGGTCGTTGACACGCATGGCAACGGCCTCAGGCGACGAGAAGAACTTGACGAACTCCCAGGCGAGGTCGGCATGCGCCGCATCCTTGGCGATCGAGATCGCCGAAACGCCGAGTGCGGAATGGGCGGTCTTGTCGCCGAACTTTGGCAGCGGCGCCACGCCGTACTTGATGCCCGACGAGTCGATACCGGACTTCGACCACATGGCGCTCTGGAACATGGCGATCTTGCCGCCCTTGAACAGCGTGCTGCCCGAGGTGTCGTCGCCGAGGTTGAGCGTGATCGCTTCCTGCTTCTTGGCCATGTCGCCGAACATGTCGAGCACCTGCGCGGCCGCATCGCTGTTCATGTAGCCGTCGATCTGCTTGCCATCGTCGGAAATGTACTTGGTGCCGTTCGACCAGAGGAACTGCTCGAAATCGTATGGATCCGGCTTGGCGTCGACGGCAAAGCCATAGACCTTGTTCGGCTCGTCACGGAACTTGGCGGCCTTGGCGCGCAGGTCGTCCCAGGTCCAGCCGTCCTTCGGCTCCTCGACGCCGGCTTTGGCGAACATGTCCTTGTTGTAGAAGACCACCTGCGTGGTGAAGCCCGAGGGCATGCCGTAGGTCTTGCCGTCAACACGCGTCGTGTTCATCAGGCCCTTGGGGAAATCGTCCGGCTTCACGTCTGCGGCGTCGCGCGCGATCAGATCGTCGAGCGGCATCAGCGAGGTGTAGTACTGCGGGAAATTCCACATATACATGACGTCGGGCGGGCTACCCGCACCGAAGGCGGCGATCAGCTTCTGATCGTAACCGTCGGCATAGGGTTCGACCTGAACCTTCACGCCCGGGTGCTTTTCCTCGAACTTCTTGGCGATTGCCTGCTGGATCGCCAGGCTCTCGTCCGTGTCCCAGGTGGCAAAGCGCAAGGTCTCCTCCGCGCGGGCCGTGGCAACGCCGGCCATCGCCAATACCATGAGCGAGCCGATGAGCGACTTCGTCTTGTTCTGCATGCTTCTCCTCCTCATTCGGGTCACGCGACCCTTTTGCTTTTTTCCTGATTGATCAGCATCTGCGTCTCGGGATCGAGTGCGCGCGCAATCGCCTTGCCGTCGGCATCGAACAGGTGGCAATGCTCGGCAGGGATGCGCAGATGGATGCGCTCGCGGTTCGACACAGGATGCGTGCCGCGCACGACCGCGGTCATGTCCGAGCCGTTCTCAAGGGCGATATGCACGTGGCTCTCCGTGCCGAGACGCTCGACTAGGCGAACATCGCCGACCAGATGCGCTTCCTCAGGCGAAACCAGTTCGAGCTTGTCGGGACGGATGCCGATCGTCACCGGCTTTTCCTTGGCAACGACGGTCGACGACAGCGTTTCGAGCGAAAGCTCTCGCACCAGACCGCCGCCCGAAAGCGTCAGTTCGGAACGGTCCTGGCGCACGAGATTGGCAGTGACGAAATTCATCCGCGGCGAGCCGATAAAGCCGGCAACGAAGAGGTTCGCTGGCTGGTAGAAGAGTTCGAGCGGCGTACCAAACTGGCTGACCTTACCCTTGTCCAGGACGACGACACGATCCGACAGCGTCATCGCTTCCACCTGATCGTGGGTGACGTAGATCATCGTGACGCCAAGGCGCTCGTGGAGGGCGGCAAGCTCAACGCGCATGGTCACGCGCAGGCCGGCATCGAGGTTCGACAGCGGTTCGTCGAGCAGGAACAGTTTCGGCTCGCGAACGATCGCGCGGCCGATAGCGACGCGCTGGCGCTGGCCGCCGGAGAGTTGGCGCGGCTTGCGGTGCAGAAGTTCGGAAATGCGCAGGATATCGGCGGCATTATCGACGCGGCGATCGATTTCGTCGCGCTTCATACCGTTTAGCGCCAGGCCGAAGGACAGGTTCTTGCGTACGTTCATATGGGGATAGAGCGCGTAATTCTGGAAGACCATGGCGATATCGCGCTTGGCCGAGCGCAGATCGGTGATATCGCGATCGCCAAGGTGGATCGAACCGGAATCGAGCTCTTCGAGGCCGGCGATAGAGCGCAGCAGCGTGCTCTTGCCGCAACCGGACGGCCCGAGAAAGCAGACGAACTCGCCATCGGCGATATCGAGATTTATGCCCTTCAAGACTTCGAGCGAACCAAAGCCTTTGCGCAGATTTTCAATACGGATAGCTGCCAACGGGCCCTCCCCTGATGGCGAACAGTGCGGCAGCCGGCTCATTGCCAGGCCGCCGAACGTTCGTGTTAAACGTTTATATGGACGATAAAAACGTTTAACTTCGTTGTAAAGGGAAAAAATTGGCGCTCGCGAAATTGCTGTGCACGATTAGGGCGGTCAAAAATGGCACGGCCGGTATATGACCGGCCGTATCTCATCCTGATCAATGGTTTAGTCGCCCGAGCGTGTCGTCGAGCGCTTCGAGGAAATAGTCGCAATCGGCAGCGCTGAACGGTGCCGGTGGTTTCACCTTCAGCACGTTGTGATGCGGCCCCTCACTGCTGAGCAGGATCCGGTGCTTGCGCTTCATTTCGGCGATGATGAAGTCGAGCTCGCTTGCCGCCGGCTCCAGCGTCTCGCGGTCACGTACCAGCTCAATGCCGTTGAAGAGGCCGTAGCCGCGCACGTCGCCGATGATGGCATGGCGCTTGGCCAGTGCCCGGGCGCCGTCCATCAGCCGGTCGCCGACGACCTGGCAATGATGCATCAGCCGCTCGTCGCGGATGACATCGAGCACAGCAAGGCCGATCTCGGCCGAAACCGGGTTGCCGCCGAAGGTGTTGAAGTACTCCATGCCATTGGCAAAGGACGCGGCAATCGCCTCTGTCGTGACGACGGCCGCCATCGGGTGCCCGTTGCCGATCGGCTTGCCCATGGTGACGATATCCGGGATCACCCCTTGCGTCTGGTGCGCCCACATATGGCTGCCGACGCGACCGAAGCCGACCTGCACCTCGTCGGCGAGGCAAAGACCGCCGGCGGCGCGCACATGTGCATAGGCTTCGCGCAGATACCCTTCCGGCAACGTCAGCTGTCCGCCGGTCCCCAGAATGCCCTCGCTGAAGAACAGCGCCGGCCGGCGGCCGTTGGCGGCGAGCGCCAGAACCTGACTGCGCACGTCATCGGCATATTTGCGGCCGGCGTCCGCATCACCGTAGCGATAACGGCCGCGATAGAGATCCGGCATTTCGGCAACCTTGACATGGGCCGGACGCCCCTCGCCGCCCTTGCCGGCGAACTTGTAGGGGCTGACGTCGATCATGCTCGACAAATGGCCGTGATAGGCGTGATCGACCGTGATGACGTCGCGGTTGCCGGTGTAGGCACGCGCCAACCTGAGCGCCAGATCGTTGGCCTCGCTGCCGGAATTGACGAAGAAGCAGACGTTGAGCGGATCGGGAAACAGAGCTGCCAGCCGCCTGGAATATTCGACCAGGGAATCGTGCAGATAACGGGAGTTGGTGTTGAGCTTGCCCATCTGCGTCTGCGCCGCCTTGACGATGCGCGGATTGCAATGGCCGACATGGCAGACATTGTTGACCATATCGAGCCAACGCGTGCCATCCTCGTCGATCAGGTGGGCGCCTTCGCCGCCGACGATCTTCAGCGGTGCGGCACTATAGGCGATGCTGAGCGAACGGCCGATGCGGCGATGACGCTCACGCACGAGAAAGTCCTTGTCGCGCGCGACGATGACGGAGGCCGGCACGGAGAGCCCGAGCACCACGCTCGGATCGGGGCTGACCTCACGCCAGACCTGCCACTGATCGCGCACGCCGACGCCGAACATGCGTCCCTCAAGCCCGAGATGGTCGGTCACCAGCTGGAAGTGCAGATGCGGCGCCCAGTTGCCGTTTTCTTCGGCCGCGCCAAAGACGGCAAAACGTTCACCCGTGGCGATGGGCTGACCGATCGTCAACGTCGCGAGTGTCTCGCGCGACAGATGACCGTAAAGCGTCCAGAAGATGTCGCCGGTATCGGTCGCATGTTCGAGTAGAACGGTCGGGCCGAAGCCGAAGGCGACCGCATCGTCGTGCAGGAAGGCGACCTTGCCGGCGAATGGCGCATGCACCGGCTCGCCTGCCGGCGCGAAGATATCGACGCCGAGATGGATCGAACGGCGCTCACCTGAGGTCGCCGTCTCATAGGCGTCGCCCCGATAAATCGCGCGATCCTCGCCATAGAGGCCGATGCCGAAATCGGCCTTCTGCGCACGGATATGGTCGGCGATCCGCGCCTCGGCAGCCTGGGCGTCAAGTGCCGTCCATTGGGCTGCCTCCGGGTTGGAGGCCGCAAAATCGAAGACGGCGACTTGCGGCTTCGTGACAGTCGGCTTGACGATCGCCGAGAAATCGTGGGCATTCAGCTCCAGCCAGCGCATGACACTCGCCGCATGCGCGATCGGTGCAAAACCGCAAGCGTCGCGGATGCGGGCGATAGCGACAGCGCGGTTTTCGCGCTCCAGGCGTTGAAGTTCGCGCCAGACGTCTTCCTGGCTGACAAGCAGGTAGGTGTTTTCAGGATTTTCGCGGATCTGCTTGGCCGCCATGCACATGCTGACGGCGTAGCGGGTGCGCACGAGATCGAAGATCAGATCCGCTTCGGCCTCGCTGATCGGATTTGCTCGGTGATAGGCACCGGCGAGTGCGCCAATCGTGCCGACGGCATCCCTGGCGCCGATCAGCGCATAGGCTGCAGCGACCGCAATCTCGACCACACGCCAGGTCTCGACCATATCGCCGAAATCGAGCAGGCCGCTGACGCGCCCCTCCACGTCCAAAAGCACATTGTAGTCGTTGGCGTCGTTGTGAATGACCTGGCGCGGGCAGGTTTCCAGGCTTGGAAGGACGGAAGCAGCGAACCGTTCAAGGATCGCGCGCACCGCAGCCTGCTTTTCGTCGCCATCGATCAGGTCCACATGCTGCAAATGCATGTCGGCACGGCCAATATCCCAGGCATAGATTCGCTTTGTGCCGGCATGGGCAAAACCTTCAAGGCTTCGGTCAAGCTGGCCGAGCAGCGACCCGAGCGTTTCGGCGCTGGCGGGAGTTCTGGATACGGATTTCGCCCAGATATCGCCAGGAAGCCAAGTGAGCAGCCGCGCCGTGCGCTCACCGCGCACGGTGACTTTCACTGTCGATGCACCGGTGCGGCTGAGCACAGGCTGCGACACCGGCAGATCCGGCGCCGTGTTCGCCAGGTGGTCGAGCACCGCCACCTGCATTCCGAGGTCGTCGGCATCAGCAGGCGCGTGCAGTTTGAGGAGATACTGCTCGCCGTCTTGCGCGCGGACGCGGTAGTTGAGGTCGTGCTCACCCGGGAGCGGCAATACGTCCCCTTCGAGGCCATAGGCCTCGGTGAGCAATGTGCGGATGGCCGCCAGTTCCTGCTCTGCCTTCACGTCGTTCTGTGTCATGCCTGCTGCTTGTCCCGTCACCATGAAATCCGCCGTCCGTCGTAGCCGCGGAAACTGCCGCTATCGGCCATGCCCGCTCCGTCGATCCTTGCCTTCAATCCGGCCGCACTCGTCGCCACCGGTACCTGGGCCTCGTCGCCGCCCATGTCGGTCTTCACCCAGCCGGGGTGCAGCGACAGCACGGTGATGCCATCCTTGCGCAAATCCTGCGCCAGCTTCACCGTTGCCATATTCAGGGCCGCTTTCGAGCAGCGGTAGGCGTAGTCGCCGTCATCATCGTCGAGCGTGCCTTCGGCAAGCGAACCGGCGCGGCTGCTGATGTTGGCGATGATCCGCTTCTCTCCGGCAACGAGATTTGCCTGCAGGGCCCGCGCCAGAAGCAAGGGCGCGAGCGCGTTGATGCGCATGACCTCGACGAAATCCTCGTCATCGAGCGTCGCCAGCCCACCTGTGTCGCCGCGGATGCCGGCATTGTTGATGAGCACGTCGATCGCTATACCTTCGAGCCCACGTCCAAGTGCCGTGATCGAGGCGCTGTCTGAGACATCGAGCGACTGCGTTTCGATGTTGCCGTCGAAAGACGCCTGTCCACGGACGCAGGCAATCACGCGCCAGCCGTCGCCCGCATAAAGCGCCGCCAGTTCGCGGCCAAGGCCGCGGGAGGCGCCGGTGATCAGTACCGTCCGGCGCTCCCGCGCTCCAACCCTATCGATGCTTGATGTCATATTTTCTCTCGACCATGTTCACGAGGCTCGCCGCGGCCAGCGTCAGGAAGATGTAGAAGATCGCGGCAGAGTTATAGGGCGCGAACGGCAGGAAGCTTGCCGACTGGAACTCGCGCATCCGCTGGGTGATGTCGCGGATCGACAGGATCGACAGAAGCGAGGTGTCTTTCAGGATCGCGATCAGTTCGTTGCCGAGCGGCGGAATGATGATCCGGAATGCCTGCGGCAGGATGACGAGCCGCGCCGTCTGCCAGCGATTGAGGCCGATGCTGCGCGCCGCCTCGACCTGGCCGACCGGAATGGCGTTGATGCCCGAGCGGAAAATTTCCGCGAGATAGGCCGAATAGGCAAGCGCCATGGCGACGATGCCACGAACCAGATTGGGCGGATCGAGCACACCTTGCGTGGCATCCTTCAGCGCGCCGCTGAGCGGCAAGCCGACATAGAGCACGATCACCAGCATCGGAATGCCGCGAATGGTATCGACGATGAATTCCGAGCCGATCGCCAACGGATGGCGCTGGTGCAGATAGCCGCCGAAAGTCAAAAGCCCGAGGACGATTGCAAGCACAGCGACGGTGATGCCGGTCGCCCTATCGCGGTCGTTGAGCGCCTCGGGCTTCCACAGCACCGGCAGATCGGCAGGCGCAGAGGCGGCCGGCAGCAGGGCGGCACTGACGCCTTCATTCTTCGCGATCGAGGCGAGCGCCTCGGTCGGGCCGACAAAGGTGCGCACGGGCGTCTCCGTCTGCGGCGCGCCGTCATACTGGCCGAAGCGCACGGCGCTGATCAGGCCCGCCGGCGTATTGGTGACGATGCCGACCTTGCCTTGAAGCGTGCCGGCGAGCACGTAGGTGTCGCGCGGCTGCAACAGGAACCAACCGGCCACAAGCGCAAGTACCAGAGTGGCAACGGCAAAATACAGGCTGGTGCGCACCGTCGAGTGCAACTGCAGAAGCCCGACCCAGATGAGGCCCAGCACTGCGGCCAGAATGTAGGCGGCAATCGCGGCGCGGATGGTGGTCGCCACGCCTGCGGCAAAGGCGATATGGGCGAAGAAGAAGACGAAGACCAGTCCGGCGCCGTTGACGGTGCCGAGGACCCAGCGGCCAGCACGCCGCAGCGGAGTATCGACAGGCTCGCCACCACGCGCCCCGGCAAAAAACAGCCCGAGCCCGAGAAGGCTCAGCAGCAGATAGGCGGGAAACAGCCAGGCCTCGACGCCTCGCACCCACAGATCGGCCGCCTCCGTCAGTTGCCGCGGCGTCACGCCCTTGACGATCAACTCCGATTTGAAGGCATCGACGCCGTTTGCAACCACCGAGGCGATGAAAGGATGAATGTTCTGGCCAAGCAACAGGACGACCGCCGCAGCGACGTTAAGGAAGGCGCAGGCGACCGCCCATTTCGGCCGGCTCGCCTTCTGTCGCGAAAACAGCAGCACGCAGAGCCCCGACGAAAAGGCGATCGCCAGCGCAAGAAACCCGGGCACGAAGGCCGACGAGCCGTTCTCGACGCCAAGAATGGCGCGAAGCGACCGCTGGTAGTCTCCGGAGGACACGAAGAGATAGATGATGAAGGGCAGCGCGGTCAGGATGATGAGATTGCTCGGACGCACGCTTCTCAGGAACGACATTCATTCCTCCGGGGTATCGAATGGAACAGGCTGTGATCCCGGAGCGCACGTCGACGCTCCGGGGACATTGCGGAAGGGTTACTTCAGGCCCCAGTACTTGTTGATCAACTGATCGAGCGTGCCGTCGTCCTTGATCATCTTCAGGCCTTCGTTGAAGGCCGCGACGTTTTCGTCGCCCTTGCGGAAGACCAGGCCGAGCGGGTCGGATTCAAGATCCTTGATCGCTACCACCAGTTCCCCGGCAAATTCGCGCTCGTAAGCCGCCGCATTGGCGCCGTTGATGACGACACCGTCGACATCCTTGTTCTTGAGCGCGATGATCGCAGCGCTGAATGTGTCATAGGCGGCGACGTTCTCCTTGCCGACGACGCTTTCGGCGACCTGCGCGTCGGTGGTGTTCGCCTGGGCCGACAGCTTTCTGCCGGCGTCCTTGAAGCGTTCTAGCGTGATGTCCTGGTCTTCAACGCGCATCAGCACGGCCTGGCTGTTGACGATGTAAGGATCCGAGAAATCCATCGCCTTCTTGCGTTCCTCGGTGATCGAGACGCCCGATGCGACGAGATCGAAATTGCCCTGATCGAGAGCAGCAAAGATGCCGTCCCAGCCGGTGGTGATGAACTCGGCCTGGCAGTTGATCTTGGCGCAGACCGCATTGACCACATCGACGTCGAAACCAACGATCTGGCCGGTTGCCGGATCGACGCTTTCCATCGGCGGTGAGGTGGTGTCGGACCCCACCTTGAGCAATTTTCCGCCGAGATCGGCGGCATGGGACACGCTTGCGGAAAGGGCTGCAAAGGTCAGTGCAATGATCAGTTTTTTCATGGTTCTCCTCCTTGGATGGTAAAAAATTAGGCTAGCCTGCCGCCGAGATTGTCTGGCTGTCGTTCGATCAGGGTTGGCCTAAAGACCTGCCTGAGCGCCTTCGGGTCCTCGCCCTCCATGCGCTTCAACAGGAATTGTCCGAGGGTCCGTCCAAGGACCTCGATCGGTTGATAGAAGGTGGTGATCGGCGGGGTGAAATAGGCGCTGACGTTGATGTCGTCATAGGCGATCACATCGACGTCGACACCCACCTGCCTTCCGAGGCTGCCGAGCCCCGAAAGCACGCCGAGCGTCGTCGATTCGTTGATGCAGACAAAGGCGGTCGGCGGCTCGGCGACCTGCAGCAGGTCGATCACACTCTGCCGGCCGAAATGGGTGGAGAGATCACCTTCGACGATCAAATCGGCAGAGGCGGCAATCCCCGCCTCGCGGAAGGCGCGAGCGAAGCCGTCCAGCCTGTCCATCGCATAAGAGAACCGGCGCTCCGGATTGACGAGCGCGATCCGACGATGACCGCCGGCGAGCAGTCGGGCAGTCGCAGCATGGGCCGCCCATTCGTTGTCGATATCGACATGGGCGTAGTCCAGATCCTTGCGGCAACGTCCCATCGAGACAAACGGGAAATGGTGATCGACCAGCAGATCGATGCGCGGGTCGTCGGCAAGAATTCCCGAAAAAATCAAGCCATCGGCAAGCCCCTGATCGACGATGCGGCGAGCCGCTTCAGCGCCGTCGGCAGCATCGCGGATGACGTGCACAGACATCCGGTAGTCGGTGCCATCAAGCGCCTGGCTGACGCCACTTAAGATCTGCGTATATTCGACACCGTCCCACTCATAGTCGCGCGCGGCCGTCACTGGCATCAGCACGGCGGCCTGAAAGCTCTTTCCGGTGCGAAGCGCCATGCCGCGCGCGTTCGCCTGATAACCGACTTCGCGCGCCGCCTTGAAGATGAGATCGCGGGTCACGGGCGCAACGACAGGCGATTCCCTGAGCGCTTTCGAGATGGTCGCGATGGAATAGCCGGTGATCTCGGCCAGCGTCTTGATCGTTGGCGCCGGTGCCCGCCGGGTTTTATGCATATGCGCTGCCATGCACCCTCCCAGGCCCTTGGCTCACTCTTCACATATGCGTAACAGCCAATAAAAACGTTTTCAAGGAAAATAAAAACGTTTTTATTTTGACATGGGGAGAACTTCGAGTGGCGAAAATTCTCGATCACAGGGACCGACTATAGACCTGCGCGCCAGCCCGAGCGGGGCTCTGATTGCGGCGAACAGTGGAAGGTGGCCGCTCCGAGACAGATGCCGCCCCCCCCGCGACCGTGGTTCAATCGCTACGCGGCATAAGAAAAATTCGGTGCGCACGAAAAAGGCCGCGCAGCATTCGCTCCGCGGCCTCTTATCGAACAATACCCTGCGCCCTACGCGCGAGTTGTCAGTCCATGTCGTCGCCATCAGGCGCGACCGCATGGTCGCGATTGCCATGGATGATCTCGCGCTTGCCGACATGGTTGGCAGCGCCGACAAGGCCTTCCTTCTCCATGCGTTCGACGAGAGAAGCGGCGCGGTTGTAGCCGATGCCCAGGCGACGCTGGATATAGGAGGTCGAGCATTTCTTGTCGCGTAGCACCACCTTGACGGCCTGGTCGTAGAGTTCGTTGCCGTCCTCCGAAGCCATGGCGGTCTTGTCGAACACGGCGCCCTGCTCTTCCGCAGGCTCCTCTTCCTCTTCGTCCGCCGTGACGGTTTCGAGGTATTCGGGCCTGCCTTGCGTCTTCAGGTGGGCAACGACATGTTCCACTTCCTGGTCCGAAACGAACGGTCCGTGGACACGGGCGATGCGCCCGCCACCCTGCATGTGCAGCATGTCGCCCTGGCCGAGCAGCTGCTCGGCACCCTGTTCGCCGAGGATGGTGCGGCTGTCGATCTTCGAGGTCACCTGGAAGGAGATGCGGGTCGGGAAGTTGGCCTTGATCGTTCCGGTGATGACATCGACCGAAGGCCGCTGCGTCGCCATGATCAGGTGGATACCGGCAGCACGCGCCATCTGCGCCAGCCGCTGGATCGCCCCTTCGATCTCCTTGCCGGCGACCATCATCAGGTCGGCCATCTCGTCGACGATGACGACGATGTAAGGCATCGGCGCCAGATCCATTTCCTGCTGCTCGAACAGCGCCTCGCCGGTGCCCTTCTCGAAGCCGGCCTGAACCGTGCACATCACCGGCTCGCCCTTTTCACGGGCGGCGGCAGCGCGTTGGTTGTAGCCGTCGATATTGCGAACGCCGAGGCGCGACATCTTGCGATAGCGATCCTCCATCTCGCGCACCGCCCATTTCAGCGCCATGACGGCCTTCTTCGGATCGGTAACGACGGGCGTCAGCAAGTGCGGGATGCCGTCATAGACGGAGAGCTCAAGCATCTTCGGGTCGACCATGATCAGACGGCACTCTTCCGGCTTCAGCCGATAGAGCAGCGACAGGATCATGGTGTTGATCGCCACCGACTTGCCCGAGCCGGTGGTGCCGGCCACAAGCAGATGCGGCATCTTGGCGAGTTCGGCGATGACGGGCTCGCCGCCGATCGTCTTGCCCAGGCACAGCGCCAGCTTGCAGTTCGTCTTGCGGAAATCAACGGATTCGATCAGCTCGCGGAAATAGACGGTTTCGCGCGTCGCATTCGGCAGTTCGATGCCGATGACGTTGCGGCCGGGCACGACGGCGACGCGGGCCGACAGTGCCGACATCGAACGGGCGATGTCGTCGGCCAGATTGATCACGCGCGAGGATTTGACGCCGGGCGCCGGCTCGAATTCATAGAGCGTGACGACCGGACCGGGGCGGACGTGGATGATCTCGCCGCGCACACCGAAATCTTCGAGAACGCTTTCGAGGAGCCCGGCATTCTGCTCGAGCTGTTCCTGCGACATGAAGAAGCCGCGCCCTTCCGGCGGCTCCTGCAACAAGTCTTCGGACGGGAACTCATAACCATCGGTCGGCACGAAACGCTCGGTCGCGCCGATCGGCGGTAACAGCGACGGTGCGCGCGAGACCTGGGCGGGCATGGTGATCGCTGCCTTGGAAACCGTCGCAGCCGGACGAGCAGGCTCTTCCTCAGCCATCAACGCGCTGATCTCAGCCGGCTCGATAACGGCAGGAGGAACCGATGCGATTTCCGACGGCACGACAATGGGTGCAGGCGCGTCGCGGACAGGTTCGACCGACACCGGTTCTACCGGTGCCGTTTCCGCGGCGGCAGGCATCGCTGGTGCGGCGGCTGCCGGGCGGCATTCGACGACGCGGAACAACGACGTGATCGCCGTTGGCGGCATACGCCTGATTTCGACCGTTTTGACGGGGGCCGGAGTTGATGCCGGCGTCGGCATCGTCACGGACGAAGCTGGCGTAAAGGAAACCGGCGCCGCGGTTTCAACGAATGGCTTCGGCTGCACGGCTACGGCCGCGGCCGGTTCGTCATCCCCACCGGACGGACCGAATTCGAAGAACGCGAAATCCGACAGGAACGACTGACGCGTGTCAGTCGGGAACTCTGGCGCGAGGGCCGTTGGCTCAGCGATCGGCAGCGGCTCGGCCGTTACAGCCGGCGGCGTGATGGCTGCAGGCGCTTCGTTGGTAGCCAGGACCGGCTGGCTCTCAGCGATCGCAGTACCACCGACGGAAACCGCGTTGGCGGCCTCTGCCTTGGGCGCCGACGACCAATGCGGCAGCTGGCTCGTCAACACGCGCAGCAGCTCGGACGGGCTGTAGGATGGCAAGGCAGGTTCGGCGGCCGGTACCGGCGCGGCGAAGACCACCGGCGTTTCAGCGGACGCGGCAACCTCGATAACCTCAGGAGCCACGTTGTTGGCCACCGGAGCAACCTCGACTGTCGCGACCTCTGCGACGACCGTTTCGACAGGCGCACTGGTTTCTTCAGGCGCCACTTCGCTCTCGCTGTCCGATGGCGCGCGGCGCTTGGTAAATTCGCGCTCCGGCGTGCGGGTAAAGCGCACATTCGGCGCCAGGAAGAAGTGGCTCTCCCACGTCGAATCGCCGTAGTGGCCGGCGATCTCCGACAGGGTCGGCAACGGCTCGTCGGTCGACGTCGTCACCTGGGCCGGCGCGTAGGCCGTGCCCTGGCCATAAAGGCGGGCAGCGCGGCCGACATGTGCCGTCGCGTCCGATTGCAGGTTGGCGGGTCTGCGAGGCGCGGCAGGCGCCTCGTACAGCTGGTAGGGATCGACGGGTTCCACGTCATGGGTGGGCATATCGCTCAACGCACCGTCCTGCGGATCGTCATAGTAATCCGCCTGGTTTGCATCATGCAAAGCTGCCTGAGAGAAATTTGTCCTGGGAATACGCATGGGTCCTGGAAGAGCTAGAGACATCGCCGAGGGGCCTGCTAAGCGATAGAAAATGAAGGTTAACAAGTCCCTTCCAAGGGCCGCCCGAAAGACGTCCGGCGGGCCGCTGAACCCGGCAAAGCGACCGCTGAAACGCCCGCAATCCCCATCCCGCTCAAGGGCATCGCGCCATTCTGTCGCTGGCGGCCCGGGGACGAAAATATTTCTTCCGGTTCCCCATTCCGAGACGCTTCAGCATGGCGGGGCGAGCCGCTTCAGTCGGAGACGGAGGCCGCGACGAATCGCACCGGCGTGACGAGGTCACGCCGGTGCGAGAATGACCGCCAAAAGTGTGCGACAATCCCGAGCGATCAGCTCCGGCGCGCAGCCACGAAAGCCGCGTGATGCTTGGCCAGCAGCTCGATCGCCTCATCGACAAAAGCCGGGCTGACGTCAGGCGAAAACTCGATCCGGGCGCTCTTTTCGTCCCGCTTCAGCTTGGCAAAGGCCCGGCCGTTTTCGTCCTTGAGAACCTCCGGCTTGGCCGGATCCTGCCTGTCGGTCCGCGACAGGCGTGCGAAGACGAGCTGAAAGCGCCGGTCGCTGTCGGCTTCGAGGAACCGCCTCAAACTTATCTCGTCCTCTGCCTTCTGCCGTGCCGGCTCGCCTTCCAGCAGAGCCCCGATCGCCATCCAGCGTTCCCGGCCGACCTTGGGCGCCGGGCCGATAGCCCGCGCGATTGGCAGCGGAACGCTTTCGGCGACCTGGATCAATCGCGACAACTCGCTCTTCTGGACGGAAAGCGCGTCGCCGATCACCTTGCGATCGAAGCCTCGGTCGACGAGCGCCGAGGCAAAAAGCGCGCGCTCGATGAACGAAAGGTTGCGGCGTTCGGCGTTTTCCTTGCCCTGCGCCAGCACAAGCTCATCATCCGTCAAGGGTCGAACGATGGCCTTGACCTTGATGCCGAGACTGCGGACGGCGTTCAACCGTCGATGACCATAGGCGGTCTGATAGCGACCGTGCTTTTCCGGATGCGGGCGCACCAGGATCGGTGACTGCTGGCCGTTTTCGCGAATGCTGTCGCCGAGCGCCAGGAAGTCCGGATCGTCGAGTTCGCCGTCGGTCAAACGGTCGCCGACGAAAGAGGCGTCCACCAGATCGGGATCGAGTTCCACGACCCGTTCGCCCTGATGCAGCGCCTCGCGCAGCGACCGGGCTTCCTCGGCCTCACGCGTGATGCTGCCAAGCGAAAGACCCATGGCCTTGATGGCGCCCGACGCCGCACGGGGTGTTTCGACAGGCACAGGTACGGCTTTCGGGGCTGCCGTCTCGGCGGGGGCGGCCAAATTCTGCTCGGCTGCGGGCGCGGCCGGCGTTACGTTTCCGGAAAAAAGGGCACGCAGTTCGTTCTTGCGGTTGCCAGCCATGTCTCTTAGCGCCCCCAGGCCGCATGAATGAGAGCTTCGATCTCGCCGTTGACGGCGTTCAAGGATTCGATCGCGCGGTCGTAGGTGGCGCGCGTGAAATTTTCCCGGCCCACTTCGTAGAGCGTCTGCTTGGTGAGACCAGCATCGGAAACGGCGGTCGACTTGACCATCGCCGAGGTCAGGACGCGGTCGCCGAACAGCGAGCGCATGAAACCGACGATCTGCGCCTGCGGGCCATCGTTCGGCTCGAAGCGGGTGACGAGATAGCGCAGGAAGTCGAAGTTGAGTTCGCCGCCCGCCTCGCGCACGACGCTCAGCAAGTCCGAGGTCATGTAGAGGAACTGGTTCATCGACGCGACGTCGAGCATCTGCGGATGCACGGTGACCAGCACCGACGTCGAGGCGCAAAGCGCCGACAGCGTGAGATAGCCGAGCTGCGGCGGGCAGTCGATGACAACGACGTCGTAGTCGTCGGCAACGCTTGCCAATGCCGCCTGGACCCGCGCGAAGAACAACGGGCCGGCCTCCGAGCCATTGTGGCGGGCGCTGAGCGCCTGCGGCGTCGTGTGTTCGAACTCCTGCAGTTCCAGATTGCCGGGCACCAGGTCGAGCCCGTCGAAATAGGTCGGCCGGATGATGTCCTTTAGCGGCCGTGCCTCGGCGTCGTAGCGGATTGCGCCATAGAGCGTGTCGTTGCCGGTGAGGTCCAGTTCCGGCTGATAGCCGAAAAGGGCCGAAAGCGACGCCTGCGGATCGAGATCGACGGCCAGAACCCGGTGGCCGGTCATGGCGAGATATTGCGCAATGTGGACCGACGAGGTGGTCTTGCCGGAGCCGCCCTTGAAGTTGGTGACGGAAATCACCTGCAGGTGTTCACCGCGCTCGCGGTCGCGCCATTTCAGGTAGCTGCGCGCCTTGGCGGCATTGCCTTTTGCAAGCGCCTGCTCGGCCAGGTGACGGCGGAGCGCATTGATATCGGAGAGCGAATAGGAGCGACGGCCGCCGGTTCCGGTATCGGGTTGCGGCCCCTCGCCCGCCAGCGACAGCTGGCGCAGATAACCGTCGGAGACGCCGATCAGCTTGGCGGCCTCGCCGGAGGTGAAGCTGCGAAGGGTCTTCATCGCGGTTGGCGGGAACAGACGCTCCCGCATCGCCTTCAGCTGTTCGGAAAGGGCGCGTGCATCGGCGGCGATCGCTTCATCCGCCGGCTGCCGGGCGTGGGAAAGATCCGTCTCGGGTCGCGTTTGTGTTACCGTCATATCCATTCCCGCCGTGCTCCTGGCGTGCCGTCCCGCATGGTTTACGCTGGGGAGACACTAACAGAGATTTAATTCAGATACGCCTAAATGGCACATATTCAGAAAATTCCGTAACAGTGATGCCGGATGCAATGATTCGCGTCAAGGCGTCGGGCCGGATTCGAACATCCCAGTGAACACAATCCCCTGATGTTACGAGTCGAAGGAAACAGGAAAGCCGCCGACCCGAGGGCGGCGGCTTCGTTGGAACATCGAGTCTTGGCAATATTGCCAGATGCTCAGAGCTTGGGACCGATATGAGCCGGGATCGGGCACCGGTAGGGGGTGCCCTCGGTCTTTTCCCGCCACTCGGACTTCGCGCGTGCCAGCAGGTCCGGATCGAGGATGAGATCAAGGCCGGTCGTTGCCAGCGACTTGGCGGCATGGGCGAACGCCTTGTGCGCCGCCGGGCTCTTGCCCTGCGCCACCACCTGCCAGGTGTGCGGCGCAGTGCCGATCGCCCAGGCAGGTGCCCAGCATTGCGCCGTCGGCGTCACCCAGCTGACATCGCCGACATCGGTCGAACCGGCACGGAAATGCGACTGACCCTCGAATTCACGAAGCCCCAGGTGCAGGCCGCTCGATCCGTCCATCCGGCTGTTGGCAAAGACATCGCCCTTGATCTGGTAAAGCCGGATGCTGCTGGCGATCGCCTCCGGCGTCATCGTCTTCTGGATCTCGCGGGCAAACTCGACGTCGGCCTCATCGAAGGGAACCGGGCCGAGCGCAACCATGTTCTGGTGGATCGCCGTTTCCAGCGTGATGTTGGGCAGCAGATTGGTGGCGGCGCGATCGAAGACGATCTCGACCTCCGTCTCTGTCATCATCGCCGCTCCCCTGGCGACCTTGTCGATGCGGGCAGCCAGTGCCAAGGCTTCCGGCATTTGCGGTGCGCGCACAAGATAGAGCGCTTCGGCACGCGCTTGGACGACATTGGCCGCCGTGCCGCCGGCATCGGTGATCGCGTAGTGCACGCGGCAATCCTGCGGCATGTGCTCGCGCAGGAAGTTGACGCCAATGTTCATCAGTTCCAGCGCGTCAAGCGCGCTACGCCCAAGATGGGCGCCGTTCGAGGCATGTGCCGCGACCCCCTTGAAACGATAGTAGATTTCGAGGACGGCGAGATTGTTGGTCGAGCGCACCCCGTTGAACGGTGCCGGATGCCAGGTGAGCGCGGTATCGACATCGGCAAAGGCGCCGGCGCGCGCCATGAAGGTCTTGCCGGAGCCGCCCTCTTCGCCAGGGCAGCCGTAGTAACGCACGGTTCCCGGCAGATTGTTTTCTCTGAGGTATTGCGCAAGTGCCACGGCGGCGAGAAGCGACCCCGTCCCGAGAAGATTGTGGCCGCAGCCGTGGCCGGTGCCCCCGTCCTCAAGCGGTTTCTCCTCAGCAATGCCGGCGATCTGGCTCAGGCCCGCCAGCGCGTCGAACTCGCCGAGAAGGGCGATGACCGGACCGCCCTCGCCTGCCTCGCCGGTAAAGGCCGTTTCGATATCGGCCGTTCCCCGCTTGATGCGAAACCCGTGCTTCTCCAACATCGCAATCTGCGTTGCCGCCGACTTGTGCTCGCGAAAGCTCAGTTCGGCATAGTCCCAGATCGCATCGCTCATCGCAGCGAATTCGGGCTTCAACGCCTCGACGATGTCGGAGAGAGCGGCGACGACGGATGGCTGGGGCATAGATATTCCTCTTGCGGGCAGCATGGGGGGCCGGCCGCATTGGTATTTCTGTCTTCAGGTTGAAGGCGGCGGCACGGGTGCCGCCACCGAGGATTATACGGGGTTAGTCGTCGAGCGTGACTTCCCAGAGCCGGGTGTTCGACTGCCACACAGGCTCGCCGTGCAGCTTCTTCGTCGCGCCCCAGATGTCGACCATGTCGTACATGAAGATCCCCGGGACTTCCTCGAGCATCAGCTTGTGGAATTCGTCGAAGATTGCCTGGCGCTTGGCCTGGTCGGCCTCGACATAGGCCGCCTTCATTAGCTCGATTGCCTTGGGGTTATCCCACATCAGCGAGGCGTTCTTGTCCTTGTTGCCGACGTAGAAGGAATACATCAGCGCTGGATCGAGACGCGGCGCGACCGACTGCGAGATCACCTGGTAGTTGCCGGAGCGGCGGCGATCGACCTGGGTCGCATAGTCCAGCACTTCGATCTGCACGTTGAGACCAACCTGTTGCATCATCGCCTGGGCGACGACTGCCGCCGGGAAGCTCGGCACGTTGCCGCGCTTGTTGGCGATGATGGTGATCGGCTCGCCGTTGTAGCCGGCATCCGCCAGATCCTTCTTGGCCTTTTCCAGGTCCATCGGGATCTTGGTCTTCTGGACGTCGGAGTAGAAGATCGAGTCCGCAGAAACCATCGAGCCGTTGGCCTCGCCTGTGCCGTTCGACACGGCGGCAACCAGCTGGTCGAGGTCGAGCGCTTCGGCCATGGCGCGGCGAACGGCGATGTTGCTCAGCACCTTGTCGCGGGTCTGGAAGTAAAGCAGGTTCTTGCCGTTGTTGCGCTTGACGATCAGTTGCATCGTCTCGCTGTCCTTGAACTCCGAGATCAGGTCGGCGGAGACTTCGGCGGTGTCGAGCGCACCCGACAGCAGGCCGGTCTTCACCGTCGAGGCATCGGGGATGACCATGAACTTGATGCCGTCGACCAGCGGCCGCTTGGAGCCGACCATGCCATCCGGCTTGCCGTCATTGGCCGGCGAAACATAGGCGTCGTTCTTCTCGAGACGGACATATTCGCCCTTCTTCCACTCGGCCCATTTGAACGGCCCGGTACCAATGGGCGCGACGAAGGCGCCGTCCGCGCCAACGGAGTCCTTGGCGATGATGCCGGTATAGCCGCATTCCGGACGCGCCATCAGGCCGAGGAAGACTGCCGAGGGCTTTTCGATCGTCATCGTGACCGTAGACGGATCGACGGCGGTGACCGCCGAAACCTTGATGGTCTTGCTGCCGTCGAAGTCGCCGGCGCAGGTCCACTTGGTGTCTGCGGCCATGTAGCGGTTCCAGTTCCAGACGACGTCGTCGGCCGTGACCGCATTGCCATTGTGGAACTTCACGTCGTCCCGCAGCTTGAAGGTATAGGTCAGGCCATCCGGCGACACTTCAAAACCCTTGGCGACGAGTGGCTTGACCTCGCCGTTTTCGGCGTAGCCGACAAGGCCTTCGACGATGTGAAAGATCACGGAATCGGTGTTGCCATCACGGTTGACACCCGGGACGTTGCTGCGGATATCGGAGCTCTGCGCGACGACCAGGTCACGCGCCTCGGCAAAGCCGATGGCACTCATCAGCATGGTGCCGGCAAGGAAAATGTTCTTCATGGTTCCACTCTTCTCCAGTTGTTTCTTGTTGGATTGTTGCGGTTGATTTCGGCTCAGAACGCGTCCCAGCAGGCCTTGGACAATAGGCCGATGGTTTCGAGCGCAATGGTGTAGCCGGGCGTGCCGTCGGCCATCACCTGCGGCACGGCGTCGGTGAAGACGGCGATGCAGTAGAGCGGCCTGTTGTCGCGATAGACGAGGCCGGCATCCATGCGCCCGCGCTTGCCGCGCCCGGACTTGCTGGCGACGACAGCCTCAAAAGGCAGGCGCGAGCGGATACCGTAGCGCAAGATCTGGTTTTTCAGCGTCTGCAGCGCAAAGCGGCAGAGCTCGACCGATGTGCCGAGACGGGCGGCGGCAGCTTCGTCATCCTGCGCAGCAAGAATGGCTTCGAGCAGCAGGATCTGGTCGGCCGCCGTCGTCGTCGTAACTTCGCCGAGCGAATGGTCCGGCTTCAGCCCGAGCGGCGGGATCAGGAAGCGATGGTGGGTTCCGGCCATCCCGATCGCCTTGCAGTAGCTGTCGACTTCTTCCAGCGTCAGCCGCTCCAACACCATCTTGGTGCAGACGTTGTCGCTCAAGACCATCATGCCGACGATGGCATCACGCAGCGAAATGACGATGCCCGGCGTCATGTAACGGAACATGCCGCTCGCGACCTCGTGCTTCAGCCGCTCTTCGTAGGTGATGGCTGAATCAAGATCGAGCCGGCCCTCGTGCGCCGCCTTCAGCGCCGCCATCATGATCGAGGTCTTGCGGGTGCTCGCCGACGGCGTCTCTTCGTTTTCGCCCCGCCCGATCGTCTCGCCGGTGTGGAGATTGCGGACGAGGAAGCGCGTGATGAACGGCTGGGCGTCGGCGATCGCATGAAGCTGTTCGGAGATGGTGGCGGTCGTGATCGCGATGGTCATGTCAGGCCTCCAGGCGCCATTTGAGGGTTACGCCGCCCGTCTGGTTGAGGTCGAGCGCCGGGATCGCCGACAGCAGCTTGCGCGTATAGGCCTCCTGGGGCTGGTCGAAGATGCGGTCGCGATCGCCCTGTTCGACGATGCGGCCGTCCTGCATGACGATCACCCGGTCTGCGACCTGCTCGACAACGCCGAGGTCGTGACTGATGAACAGGCAGGAAAAGCCGTAGCGCTTCTGCAGGTCGGAAAAGAGTTCGAGCACCTGCGCCCGCACCGTCACGTCGAGTGCCGAGACCGGTTCGTCGGCGATCAGGAACTTCGGCCGTCGGGCAATCGCCCGGGCAATGGCGACGCGCTGGCGCTGGCCGCCGGAAAGCTCATGCGGATAGCGGCTGGAAAAATCGCCACCGAGCCCGACCTCATCCAGCGTTTCCAGCGCCCGCTTGCGCTTGGCCGCGCCATCGAGATCGGGCACCAGCCGCAGCGCCTCTTCGACCAGCGCCTGAATGGTCATGCGTGGGTCGAGCGAGGAATAGGGGTCCTGGAAGACCATCTGGCAATTCAGCCGGTAATCGCGCCAGTCGGCGCTGCGCTCGCGGCCCTGGAAGAGGATCTCGCCTTCGCTCTCATTGACGAGACCGGCGATCGTGCGCCCGAGCGTCGTCTTGCCCGAACCGGAGCCGCCGACGAGGGCAACGACTTCGCCGACGTGAATGTCGACACTAACGCCGTGCAGCGCGCGCTTCGGCGCCTGCTTGCGGAAGAGCCCTTTGCGGCCTGGATATTCAACGACTATATCGCGCGCCGACACCATCGGCGTCCGGGACATGTCGAGCTTGCGCGGCGCCGCGCGAAACGGCAGCGAAGACAGGAGCTTGCGGGTGTAGGGATGCTCAGGCGCGCTGAGGATATCCTCGGTCGTGCCCTGCTCGACGATCACGCCCTTTTCCATGACGACGAAGCGGTTGGTGTAGCGCGCCACCATCGGCAGATCGTGGCTAATGAGAAGAACGGCCGTGCCTTCGGCTTGCGTCAGTTCGACCATCAGCTCCATGACGTCGCGCTGCACCACGGCGTCGAGCGCCGTCGTCGGCTCATCGGCAATCAGCAGAGCCGGCTTCAAGAGCATGACGGAGGCGAGCATGATGCGCTGGCGCATGCCGCCGGAAAACTCGTGCGGATAGGCGGCAAGCGCCCGCTCCGGTTCCCGCAGGCCGACGCGCTTCAGCATGTCCAGAATGGCGGCCCGACGTTCGTCGGCGCTCTTCTTCGTGTGCAGGATCAGGCCTTCTTCCAGTTGCCTGCCGATGGTCATCGACGGGTTGAGCGAAGTCATCGGTTCCTGGAAAACGACGCCGATCTCGCCGCCGCGCAGATGCCGGAGATCGCGATCCTTCAGGGACAACACATCGCGTCCGCGGTAGCTGATGGTGCCGCCGACATGGCGCACGGCAGGCGGTATCAGCCCGATGATGGCGCGGGTGGCGAGCGTCTTGCCAGAACCGGATTCGCCGACGATGCCGACGATTTCACCCGCGCCGACGTCGAAGCTGACGTTCTTCACCACCTGGTTGCCGTTATGGGCGACGGCAAGTGACAGATCGCGAACGCTGAGGAGGGAATTTCCGGTCATTTCAGGCCTCGCATGCGGGGGTCGAGCTTGTCGCGGAGCGCGTCGCCGAGAAGGTTAATGCCGAGCAGCGTCAGCGCGATGCAAAGGCCGGGGAAGAAGCCGAGCCAGACGGCCTGCTCGATGAACGGGCGGCCGGCGGCCAGCATGTTGCCCCAGGTCGGCGCCGGTGGCGGCACGCCGAGGCCAAGGAACGACAGCGCGCTCTCCGACAGGATCGCCCAGCCGAACATCGAGGTCGCAAGCACGGTAATCGGCGCAAGGCAGTTCGGCAGGATGTGGCGCAGCATGGTGTAGATCTCGCCATTGCCCATGACGCGCGAGGCCTCGATGAACTCCCGTTCGCGCAGCGACAGGACGGCGCCGCGCACGACCCGCGCCATCGACGGCGTATAGGCGATGCCGAGCGCGAAGATGATGCCGTACTGGTTTGCCCCGAAGACAGCGAGCAAGCCGAGCGCCAGAAGGATGCCGGGGAAGGCGAGCAGCGCGTTGTTGACCGCCATGATGACGCCATCGACCCAGCCGCGGGCATAGCCGCTGACAAGGCCGATCAGCGTGCCGCAGACTACTGCGAAGGCAACCGTGAGACAGCCGATCCAGACGCTGGCGCGGGCGCCGATCATCAGCCGGCTGGCAACGTCGCGTCCGAACTCGTCTGTGCCGAGCCAATGGGCGGCACCGGGGGCTGCCAGACGAGAGGTGAAGCCGAGTGCCGAGGGATCGTAGGGCGTCCAGAACACCCCGATCAGCGCGGTAATGACGAGCACGGCGATGAGACCGCCGCCGATGACGCCGTTGAACGTGAACTTTCTCATTCTGCCACCACCCGCGGATCGAAGAGAGGATAGAGAAGGTCGACCACCAGGTTGACGACGACATAGGAGAAGGCGACGAGCAGCAGGCAACCCTGGATCACCGGGTAATCGCGCTGGAAGATGCTGTCGACCATCAGGCGACCGAGGCCCGGGATGGTGAACACCGTCTCGATCACGGCGATGCCGCCGAGCAGATTGCCGAGGATCAGGCCGATCATCGTCCAGGTTGGGCCGAAGGCATTCTTGAAGGCGTGCTTCCAGAGCACGGCACTTTCCGACAGACCCTTGGCGCGGGCGTGGGTGATGTAGTCGAGGCGGAGAACCTCGAGCGTCGAGGCGCGTGCCATGCGGATGATCACGCCCATTTCGTGGATGACCAGCGTCATGACAGGAAGCACGAGGTAGAGCAGGCCCGCCTTCCAGTTTTCAGAGATCGGCACGTAGCCGAGTACCGGCAGCCAGCCTAGCTTGAGGCCGAAGGCAAGCAGCAACAGCAGGCCGAGCCAGAAGGTCGGTATCGACAGAAGTACGGTCGCCGTGCCGACCAGCGCCAAATCCGTCAGGCTGTTCTGCCGCCAGGCGGCAATGACGCCGGCGGGAACGGCAATCAGGCTCGCCAGGAACACGGCGATGACGACGATCTCGGCGCTGACCATGAAGCGGCTCAGCACCAGGTGCAGAACCGGTTCGTCAGTGACGATAGAACGGCCGAAGTCGCCGGACAGGATATTGCCGGCCCAGATGACGAACTGCTCTGGAATGCTGCGGTCGAGGCCGAGCACGCTGCGCATTTCGGCGATCTGCTGCGGCTCGGCCATATCGCCGAGCATCAGCGCCGCCGGATCGCCGGGAATGAGACGGATGAGCGTGAAGACGGCAACCGAGACGATGACGATCGTCGGTATCGCCATCACGAGACGATTGAGTATGAACTTGATCATGGGTTCCCCGTACTGAGAACAGCCTGGCGCGACATCGCGATTCGGCCTTCCTGTCGGCTTTTGTTGACGTAACTATGATTGAATGGAAAAAATCACGCAATATTATGAGTAATCGTCATAGCTCTATGACGAAGGGGTGACATAAGAGCTGCCACCTGACCTGATCAAGTGGGGCGATGCACGCTCCCAAAGTTCGGCTACGCCAAGCCACGACGGACTCAATTCAGCAGAACGGACAGCGGGTGAAGGTGAGCCACCGGCAGAAAAGCAGGAGCTCACTGGGAAGCCCCCTATCGCCTTGCGTCGAATGGACGTGCGAAGGGCTGCCGAGGATAGGCCTCCGGTCACCAGCGGATGCTGAAACCTATCTTGAGATCAGGAAGCAGACGGCCGTCGTGCGCGGCTTTGCCGTTGACGGCAACTGCAATGGCGAGCGTAACCAAGCCAAAGACGATGCCGGCAACGACAAATCGAAGTGTTATGACGGCCGCTTGGCGCTTCTTTGGCATTGCCTGCAACATCATCCACAACCATGTCCTACGGCGTCACCTTCGAGCGCGCCCAGAGAAAGACCTCTGGTAGTGCGGTAAGATCGAGTGAACGCCATGAGCATCGACAGTTGCCGTACCGGGATACGTCCCCGCACCTCTACCGCCTTCGCTCAGCGCCTGGCTCTTCAAAGCGCCTTCGGGAATCATGCTTAAGGTATGACGCAACGTTCGGCTCAAGCGGAATTTTGAGGCGATAGCGCGGATCGTAACCATCGGCCGCGTGCCCGGAGTTAGCTCGATGGCAGGCCAAGGTACGCGCCTGACACACTCTGCGTGTCCCTCGACCATCAACTCCGAAACGATCGCAATGGTCCGCGATCAAAGCAGGTGAAGGTGTTCGGCGAGCTCACGGGCGGCAGCACCGCCTGCGCGGTTTGCACCGATGGTGGACGCCGACGGGCCATAACCGACGAGATGAAGTCTCGGATCCCTGGCCACCTGTGTCGCAAGCCGACCTGTCATCAGGATGCCGCCATCGGCATTGCGCAATTGCAGCGGCGCCAGGTGATCGAGCGCGCTTCGAAAGCCGGTGCTCCAGAGAATGACGTCGACGTCTTGCTCCCGGCCATCCGGCCAGCGCACACCATGCTCGATTAGCTCGGCAAACATCGGCTGACGATCGAGCGCACCGCGGGCGCGGGCAGCGAGGATCGCCGGCGTCACCGGAATGCCGGTGACGGAGACGACCGAGCCCGGCGGCAGGCCACGTCGGACGCGATCTTCGACCATGGCGACGGCCGCGCGCCCGACCTCCGGTGTAAACGGCGCGTCACGAAAGGCCGGCGCCTCGCGCGTTACCCAAGTCGTCGATGTCACCTGCGATATTTCATCCAGCAGCTGGATTGCCGAGATACCGCCACCAACGATCAGCACGTGCTGGCCGGCAAATTCACCGGCCGTCTGATAGTCCTTCGTATGCAGCTGGCGACCCTTGAAAAGGTCGGCCCCCGGATAGGACGGAATATAGGGCGCTTCCCAGGTGCCGGTGGCGTTGATGATGCCGCGCGCGGCATAGACGCCGGCGTCGGTCTCCACCCTGAAACGTTCGCCCCGCTCGCACACCACCTTGACGACAACCGGCCGGCGAACGGGTAGGCCGAATGCCTTCTCGTAGGCGCCGTAATATTGCGGCACGGCAACTGCGGCGTGGACCTCGCCCTTGCTCGTGTCGACGGCTTCGGCAAACTTCATGCCGGGAAGATCGTGAATGCCGTTGACGGTGCTCAGCGTCAGCGACGGCCAGCGGAACTGCCAGGCACCGCCCGGCTGCGGCGACCGGTCTATGACGACGTACTGCATCTGGGGCGAAAGGCCGAGCCGGCTCAGATGGTAGGCAGACGACAGGCCCGCCTGTCCGGCACCGATGACGACGATATCGATTTTGCGGGCCACGCGCGCATGCGTCTCGGCCTCGGCGGTGGGCGCGACGGCGTCCTGGATATCTGTCATGGCGCGATCAACACCGATAGCCGGTTAGTTGCTGACACATCATGGCGGCCAATGCCTTCAGCCGATCGCCGCGGCGAAGATCGCGGCCAGCTTTTCGATACCGGCCTGGTCGTCACGATCGAAACGTGCAGGTTCGGGGCTATCGAGGTCGATGACGCCAATCACCCGGCCATGACGCCTGACGGGAACGACGAGTTCGGAGCGCGACGCAGCATCGCAGGCGATATGCCCCGGAAAGGCGTGCACATCCTCGACGAGGATCGACTGTCCTTCCTTCACGGCCGTGCCGCAGACGCCGCGGCCGACAGGAATGCGCACGCAGGCGGGCTTGCCCTGGAATGGTCCGAGCACCAGCTCGTCATCTGTGTCGAGGAAATAAAAGCCGGCCCAATTCAGATCGGGCATCGTCTGGAACATCAGCGCCGAGGTGTTGGCGGCGTTGGCGATCATGTTGGGCTCACCCTGCAGCAGGGCTTCGAGTTGCTGCGCCAATTCCCTGTAGAATTCGGTCTTGTCGCCTGTGTCGATTGCGGCTGCCTGGAACATGGTCTCTTAACTCTCCCAACGCATGGACCGGCAATGTAGTGTCGCGCTCGACGTTTGCCAATTGCAACACGGACGCGCCGGCGGCGTGCAAGGCTCTCACGGCTGCTGCGAAACGGCGATCTGCCGCTTCAGGCAATCGATCATCGCCTGGGCGGCGATCGACAACGGCACGCCCGCGGCGGTCGCGACGCCGAAATCCTGCGTCAGGTGCGGCGAAAAACTCCTGATCTCGATCGGCAGATGCCGATGCAGATTGGCGAAAAAACTGCTGATGATCGCAACGCCGAGATCATGGGCTGCATAGGCGCAAGCCGAACTGTTGCTGTGCGTCTCTATCTTGACCTTCTGCGGCACGCCTGCCTTTCGAAAGATCTCGTCGAGCATGACCCGTGTCGGTCGCCGGCGGCCGATCAGGATCAGCGGTATTCCTCTGAGTTCCTTCGGCGTCACATGGTCGAGCGCCGTCAGCGGGTGGCTTTTCGCCATCACACAGACGCTGACACCGCCGGCCACCGGCTGCATGTCGAGGCTGGCGCTCAGTTGCCCCTCATAGCGCAGAAAACCAAAATCGATGACGCGCTGCTCCACCAGGCGGGCAATTGCCACGGTCGTGTCGAAGAAGGTTTCCACCCGCACGCCCGGAAAGTCCTTGGCATAGTCGGCGAGCATCGCAGGCGCAAAGCTTTCCGACATGCTGTTCGGTAGGCCGATCCGCACGACCTCAGGGCCAACGGCGCCGCTGCGAAGATCCTGGGCGAGATTGGTGAAACGATCGATCCCGAGCAGAATATGCTCGGCATCCTCCGACAGCTTGAGCGCCTCCGGCGTCGGGATCAGTCGGCCCTTGTCGCGCGCAAACAACGTCAGCGACAGATCCTCTTCCAGTTGCTGAAGAAGGCGGCTGACACCGGACTGGCTAAGCCCCATGGTCTTTGCCGCCGCAATCGTGGAGCCGGTGGCAAGCAGCGTGCGCAGCACTTCCAATTGTCGAAAATTCATGGCCGCGCCCACCGTCCCCATCGCCGTCGTCTCTGCTGTGTTTACGAAAAGGCGGAGGAACTAGGAAGCGGGATTCGGCGGCATCGGTTTGCCGGCGGGCAGCGGCGGCGCTGAGATACCGCCAAGCGGGCGCGCGGCCCGGATGAAGAGGAAAGGGATCCATGCGGGTGCCGAAGAGCACGCTTGCGCTCTCCGGTCTGTTTGGAATGCTCCGCCGATCAGACGTCGACGTGAAGCGATGGCTTGAAACGTTCGGCAAAGACCTCGATCGAGCCACGGCCGTAGCGACGCAACTGCCGCCTGGTCAGAACGGACATGACACGCGCGGCCGTCGAAAACGTCATTTCATCGAGCGGCCCGTCGCCACTCCAGGGTTTGCTCAACCCGTCTGTGACGATACCGATCATGTTGGCAGGCATGATATCCGTGCAAGGTTTCATCGCGTCGAAGACCATACTGATCGGCAACAACGTGCCTTCGAACGAAACCACCGGTTCAGGCATCCCCTCGCCCCAATCATCATAAGCCTCAAGGGCATCTCTAAAGAGATTGTGCAGGATGATGGAGGCATGCCCTTCGTGAAGAGCGGGCAGCAAATTCGTCATTAGTGTCTCCTTCAGTGGTTAAGGCCGGGAAACGCGAATGGCCAATACTGTCAGCATGTATTTGTCATCGTGCCGTGTGGCCGGTACTTTGACGGCCACACAATCGGTAGACTGCAGGCCATGGCAAAATGCAAAAGTGAGGCAATGGTTCCGAGCGACCGCCAACTTTTTCGGCGTTTGTTGCGGATGCGGCTTTCGGACGGAACGGACGCCGCGCTCGATCGGCAGCCATTTCGCGCCTGGTTTTCCGCTACCGACTTGAAAACGCCGGCCATTCGCCAAAGCATGAGGAACGAAAAACTAATATCCACATATTCCATAGAATATACGATCTTACCTGACGACGCCAGATAATTCACAGATATGCGCCACTATCGACATGGAGCAATCACATGGGGACGATCTCGCAGCTTTCCGAGAAGACAAAGCTCTCGGCACACCGGATCGCAAGCGAGGAAGAGGCGCTGGAGATCGCCCGGGACCTCGCGGGCGAATTTGCCAAACGCTCGAACGAGCGGGATACCGACCGGATCCTGCCCTTCGAGGAACTCGATACCCTCGCTCAATCAGGGCTGCTCGCAATCACCGTGCCATCCGATTATGACGGCATCGACGTTTCCAATGTGGTACTGGCTGAAATCATCGCCATCCTGTCCTCGGCCGATAGCTCGATCGGCCAGATCCCGCAGAACCATTTCTATATTCTCGAGGCGTTGCGCACCGACGGCACGGAGGAACAGAAGAAGTTCTTCTTCGGCCGCGCGCTCGCCGGCGACCGCTTCGGCAACGCGCTTTCCGAGAAGGACACGAAAACAGTCGGCGACTATGCGACCCGCCTGACGCCCGACGGTCTCGGACACCGCCTCAACGGCCGCAAGTTCTATTCGACCGGGGTGCTCTTTGCCGAATGGGTCGTGGTGTTCGCGCTCGATCCGGACGAGAAACTCACGATGTCCTTCGTGCCGCGCGGCGCGGAGGGCCTGCAAGTCATCGATGACTGGGACGGCTTTGGCCAGCGCACCACAGGCAGCGGCACCACGGTGCTGCAGAACGTCTACGTCACCGCCGACGCGGTCGTGCGTCACCACCGTGGCTTCGAACGCCCGACGACGATCGGCTCGGTCGGCCAGATCATCCATGCCGGCATCGACCTCGGCATCGCGCGCGCCGCCTTTGCCGAAACGCTCGACTTCGTCCGCAATCGCGCTCGCCCCTGGATGGATAGCGGCGTCGAGCGTGCGGCGGACGACCCGCTAACAATCGCCCGCATCGGACAGCTCGCGATCCGTCTCGAGGCGGCAACCGCCATTGTCGAGCGCGCCGGCAAGAAGGTCGATATCGCCCAGATCAACGGCACCGAGGAAAGCGTCATCGAGGCAACTCTGGCCGTCGCCGCCGCCAAGGTCCTGACGACGGAAATCGCGCTTGAAGCCAGCAACACCCTGTTCGAGCTCGCAGGCACGTCGTCGACCCGCATCGGCCTCAATCTCGACCGGCACTGGCGCAACGCCCGCACTCACACGCTGCACGACCCGGTGCGCTGGAAGTATCACGTCGTCGGCAACTACCACCTCAACGGCGCCACGCCGCCGAAGAACGGCTCGCTCTAACACCGTGACCTGACAACATCATTATCATTGCCTTTGGATCCGCCAAATCCACAGCCAAACGAAAAGGACCGCCCGGAAAGCCAGGGCGGTCCTTTTCATTTCGCAAAGCCCGATATTTGCAATCCGGCCGCACTGCTTTCGATCAGCTATAGAGGCTGACCACCGGGATACGGTCGTTTAGAGCAAAGTCGGCGACCTCGCGTGCCTTGTAGAAGACCGGGTCGTGCAGGGTGTGGGTGCGGACGTTGCGCCAAAATCGGTCGAAACCATAATGGGCCGCCGTGGCGCGCGCGCCCATCAGTTCGAAGACCTTCGCCGTCACATCGAGCGCCACATGGGTGGCGTTGACCTTGGCGGCGTAGGCTTCGATCGCGGCGTCCCCACGTTCACGCTCGGTCACGGACCTGCCCTTCGACAGTGCGGCCTCGACTGCACTTGCTGCCACGTCAGCCAGAGCCACGGACGCTTTCAAAGCGGCCTGCAATTCACCGACACGTTCGAGAATGTGGGGGTCCTCGCTCGCGCGTGACACACCTGACGTGATCCAGGGGCGCGTCGTGGTTCTGATATAGTCGAGTGCCGCGGCCAGCGCGCCTTCTGCCGTGCCGAGATAGAAGTTGACGAAGACCAGCTGGATCAGCGGCGTGTTGAACGTCGCCTGAACCTGCGGCGGATCGAACGGTTCGGCAAGCGGCAGAATGAAATCGCGCTCGTAGACGGGAAAGTCGCGAAACTCGACGCTGCCGCTATCGGACAGGCGCTGGCCGATATTGTCCCAATCGTCATGGGCGACGTAACCCGGACGATCCGTCGGCACGACGAAATTGGCGATCTTGCCCTCGAGCGTCGCGTTAACGTTGATGCGATCGGAGACATGCGCGCCGGTCGAAAACGTCTTGCGTCCGTTGAGCACAAAATGGCCGCCGCGCCGCTCGAGCACCAGTCCGGGATCCCGCGGGTTGACCGCTGCCCCCCAGTAAAGCTGCCGCTCGACGGTCTCGGCACCAAGCACCCAGGCCTGCCTCGCATCGGCAGCCGCCCAGTAGACATACTGGCTGTTGACATAGTGATAGCCGAGCAACTGGCCGATGGAGCTTTCGCCACGCGAGATGATCCGGACAAGACGCAACCCATCAAGCCAGCTCAGGCCTGCACCACCGACTTCAGTGGCATGCAGCGCCGACAGCAGCCCCGCTTGGCGCAGCGCTTCGATTTCATCGCGTGGCGGCAAGCCCAGCCGATCAAGCTCGGCGCCGCGTCGCGCAAACTGACTGGAAAGCTCGCTCGCCTGCGCAAACAGATGCTGGCGCATTTGTTCCTGTTCGGTACTGGCCGGTCCGGGTTCCCGGAGGAAATGCACGTTGCTCATTCGCCTCTCTCCATGTGATTGAGGCGAGATAGTGCATTCATTCTATAGACAATAACAGCAAACGATTTTCAACTCGGGATCACGAACCGGAAAGTCCTACCCCTGACCATCTGCAAGATAGTCGTGGATCTCGACAAGGATCAGCCGACTTCGGCGTCCCTGAGCGCGACGATCTCGGTGCCGTTGTCGTTGGCGGCAAACTGTTCAAGCGTCATGTTGTCGAGGATTGACGCCACCGCATCGCGCACGTCGCTCATCGATTTGCGAACATGACAGTTGACCGGATCGGAACAGTCGTCGCAGGCTTCGAACGCGGTGCGGCTTGCGCAACGGATCGGGGCCAGCGGCCCGTCCAGCGTGCGGATGACCTGACCGATGCGGATATCGGATGCGGGCCTCGAAAGCGAATAGCCGCCGCCAGGCCCTTTTTTCGAGCGCAGGATTCCGGCGTTGCGAAGCTCAAGAAGGATCGCGTCGAGGAACTTCTTCGGAATATTGTTGCGGGTGGCGATCTCGGTGATGAAGGCGGTTTCGCCGGGCTCCAGTTGAGCCAGGTCGACAAGAGCCTTCAGCCCGTATTTACCCTTCTTGGTCAACATTGCACTTCGCTTTCCTGAACACAAAGGCCGCCACAACTGCGTTCCGCACCGACGTTGGTATCACCGGAGGCAACGGGTTGTGACGGCCGCACTGTTTCACTTAAGATGCCATACACCCAAAACGGGTTATTCTCAAGAAATTACGTAAGTTTCTGCATAGATTTTGTGAATTTTATTGTCGAATTCAAGGCAGGACAGCAAAGAATTGCTCCAAGGCCAGCTGTTTCTTCAAACCCGAAGATGCGAAGCCGTCAAAAAAGCTTCGCAGGGATCCAATCGGCGGTAACGGCGTCACTGGCACTGAGAGCCGGAACTTTCCCCGCCAGATCCTCGATCGTCTTCCTTCGGGCCACACAACCTGCACGAAAACCGGCCAGGCTCGTTCGTCTCGGAAACATTGATCTTCGCCACCTGGCAGAACGCCGGCATCCGCGCCTTCGATATCAGCGACCCTTACCGTCCGCGCGAAACCGGTGCACTTGTTCCGGCCGGCCCGACCGAAATGACCGACCGGCGCGCGGGCCGCCCCCGCATCATCCAGTCCGCCGACGTCTTCGTCGATGCTACCGGTATCATCTATGCGACCGACTACAATGCCGGGCTCGCGATCATCGAATACGGCGGTTAGGGCATTTCCGGACAAAGTGCGAAGCGGTTTTCCGTTAGGAAATGCGCAAATGAGCATTTCTACTAGACGGTGAGATGCCGCCGGGCCTCGACTGTGTCCAGCGTCTCCGGCGGCCCTTCATGCACCACCGCGCCGCGGTCCATGATGTAGACATGGTCGGCAAGTTCGCGGCAGAAATCGAGATATTGCTCGACCAGCAGGATCGCCATGCCCGTGGAATCCCGGAGATAGCGGATCGCGCGCCCGATATCCTTGATGATCGATGGCTGGATGCCCTCGGTGGGCTCGTCGAGCACAAGGATGCGCGGACGGGTGACGAGCGCCCGGCCGATCGCCAGTTGCTGCTGCTGGCCGCCGGAAAGATCGCCGCCCCGCCGCCCCAGCATTGTGCGAAGTACGGGAAAAAGGTTGAAGACATCCTCAGGTATCGAGCGGTCGCCGCGCTTGACCGGCGCGTAACCGGTTTCCAAGTTCTCCTTGACGGTGAGCAGCGGAAAGATCTCGCGGCCCTGCGGCACATAACCGATGCCCTCCTTGGCGCGGCGATAGGGCGCCATGCCGCCGAGGATCACGCCATTGAAGGCGATCGCCCCGGCGCTCACCGGGTGCTGGCCGGTGATGGCCCGAAGTAGGCTCGACTTGCCGACACCATTGCGGCCGAGCACGCAGGTGATCTTGCCCATCTTTGCTTCGATCGAGACGCTGCGCAGCGCCTGAGCGGCGCCATAGTGGAGATTGACGTTTTCGACGCTCAGCATGAAGGCGTCCTTTCCCTCTAGTGTTTATCGTGTGGCCGCTGTCAGCGGCCGAGATAGTTTTCGATCACCTTCGGATCGCTGCTGACGAAATCGATGGAACCTTCGGCAAGCACCGACCCTTCGGCCAGACACGTCACCTTGACGCCGAGCTCGCGGATGAAGCCCATGTCGTGTTCGACGACGACGACTGACCGGGTCTTGGCGATTTCCTTGAGCAGGATCGCCGTTTCAGCCGTCTCGGCATCGGTCATGCCGGCCACCGGCTCATCGACCAGCAGCAGTTCCGGCTCCTGCGCCAACAGCATGCCGATCTCCAGCCATTGTTTCTGTCCATGCGAAAGGTTGGCGGCAAGATCGTCGCGGCGCGCACTGAGCCGCACTGTCGACAGGATCTCCTCGATTCGCGCCTTGTCGTCCGCCGTCAGGCGATAGAAAAGCGTCGGGAAGACGCCGCGACGGCGATTGAGCGCCAGCTCCAGATTGTCCCAGACGGTGTGGCTCTCAAACACCGTCGGTTTCTGGAACTTGCGGCCGATACCGAGATTGGCGATTTCGGCTTCATCGCGTTGGGTGAGGTCGATGTCACCCTTAAAGAACACCTGCCCCTCGTCGGGTCGCGTTTTCCCGGTGATGATATCCATCATCGTGGTCTTGCCGGCACCGTTCGGGCCGATGATGGCGCGAAGCTCGCCCGGCTCGACGACGAAGGAGAGTGAGTTCAACGCCTTGAAGCCGTCGAAGGAGACGGAGACGCCATCGAGGTAGAGAAGGCTTTTCGGCTTGGTCTGGTTGATCGTCTGGTTCATGGCAATCACTCCGCCGCCATGGGTTTAGCGACAAGCGCGTCGCGCGCGTTGTCGGCGTCGGCCGCCCGACGGTGCGCCTTGCGACGGGCGAGATAGGCGCTCACGGTGCCGACCACGCCTTTCGGCAGGAAGAGCGTGACGAAGACAAACAGCCCCCCGAGCGCAAACAGCCAGAACTCCGGAAAGGCGGCGGTGAAGATGCTCTTGCCGCCATTGACGAGGATCGCGCCGACGATCGGGCCGATCAGCGTGCCGCGCCCACCGACCGCCGTCCAGATGACCACCTCGATGGAGTTGCCGGGCTCGAACTCGCCGGGATTGATGATGCCGACCTGCGGCACGTAGAGCGCCCCGGCAACGCCCGCCATCATCGCCGAGACGGTAAAGGCAAAGAGCTTGATGTGCTCAACACGGTAGCCGAGAAAGCGCGTGCGGCTTTCCGCGTCGCGCACGGCCACCAGCACCTTGCCGTATTTCGAGCGCACGATAGCCGTAGTCAGCACCAGACACAGGGCAAGCGTCACGGCGGAGGCGGCAAAAAGGGCTGCGCGCGTGCCGGGCGCCTGGATGTTGAAGCCCAATACATCCTTGAAATCGGTCAGGCCGTTGTTGCCGCCAAAGCCCATGTCGTTGCGGAAGAAGGCAAGCAGCAGCGCATAGGTCATCGCCTGGGTGATGATCGAGAGGTAGACGCCGTTGACCCGCGAGCGGAAGGCGAACCAGCCGAAGACAAAGGCAAGCAGCCCAGGCACCAGCACCACCATCAGCGCCGCAAACCAGAACATGTCGAAGCCCTGCCAGAACCAGGGCAGTTCCTTCCAGTTGAGAAACACCATGAAATCCGGCAGCAACGGATTGCCGTAGGAGCCGCGCGCGCCGATCTGGCGCATCAGATACATGCCCATGGCGTAGCCGCCGAGCGCGAAAAACGCGGCATGGCCGAGCGAGAGGATGCCACAGAAGCCCCAGACGAGATCGAGCGCCAACGCAAGAAGCGCATAGGTCAGGTATTTGCCAAACAGCGACACCAGATAGGTCGGCACATGCAGCGGATGATCCGGTGCCGTCAGCAGATTGAGGGCCGGAACGGCGATTGAAAGCCCCAGCAATATGGCAACGACCGCGATGATGCTGCGATCGAGCGACTTGAGCAGAAACGAGGTGATCATGCCTCCACCGCCCTTCCCTTGAGTGCGAAGAGGCCGCGCGGCTTCTTCTGGATGAAGAGGATGATGAGCACCAGGACGAGGATCTTGCCGAGAACGGCACCCGCATAGGGCTCGAGGAACTTGTTGAGAATGCCGAGCGAGAAGGCGCCGACCAGCGTCCCCCAGAGATTGCCCACGCCGCCGAAGACCACGACCATGAAGCTGTCGATAATGTAGCCCTGGCCGAGATTGGGCGAGACGTTGTCGATCTGCGACAGCGCCACGCCGGCCATGCCGGCGATGCCGGATCCAAGCGCAAAAGTCAGAGCGTCGACCAAGGGGGTGCGGATGCCCATGGATGATGCCATCCGACGGTTCTGCGTCACGGCCCGCATCCGCAGCCCCATGGACGTCCTTTTCAGCAGGAACAGAAGGGCGGCAAATACGGCGAGTGCAAAAACGATGATCCACAAGCGATTCCAGGTGATCGTGAGACCGCCGAGTTCGAAGGCACCCGCCATCCACGAGGGATTGCCGACCTCACGGTTGGTCGGCCCAAAGATCGAGCGCACCGATTGCTGCAGGATCAGCGAGATCCCCCAGGTGGCCAGCAGCGTTTCGAGCGGCCGGCCATAGAGAAATCGGATGACGCTGCGCTCGATGGCAAGACCGATGACCCCGGTGGCGAGAAAGGCAAGCGGCAAGGCGATCGCCAGCGACCAGTCGAAGAGATCAGGATAGGACGTGCGAATGACATCCTGGACCAGGAATGTCGTATAGGCGCCGAGCATGACCATCTCGCCATGCGCCATGTTGATGATGCCCATCACGCCGAAGGTGATGGCAAGACCGATCGCCGCGAGCAGCAGCACCGACCCGAGCGACAAACCGTACCAGACGTTCTGGCCGGCGTTCCAGAATGCCTGCGCCTGCTCAATGCGCTGAAGCGCGGCTTCGATATCCGGTTTCAGGCTCGAATCCGCCGATGAGAGCGCCGAGGTCAACGCGCCAAGCGCCTCGCGACCGCCGCCTTCCGCCAGCGTCTTGATCGCCGCGCGCTTGTCGTCGTCGGAGCGGTCGGACACCAGAAGGCTCACGGCGCGTGCCTCGTCGAGCGTCTTGCGCACCGCCCCGTCCTTCTCGGTGGAAAGTGCCGTCTCAATGGCCCCGAGCGCATCGGCATTCGGCGTCTGGCGCATGGATTGCGCCGCCTTCAGCCTTGCATCCGTATCGGCACTGAAAAGCGTCAGGCCGCCGAGCGCACTTCGAACGGCGCGGCGGACTGAATTGTTGACCTTGATCTTCTGCAATTCGCTTTTCGGCACTTCTCCGATATTCGCGCCATCAAGCGGATCGACGAGCATAAGGCTCGCGCCCTTCTCGGTGGCGAGGTACACGCTGCCATCGGCTTTTCGTGCGTAGAGATTGCCCTCGCCGAGCGCCTCGAGCACCGGGATGACACGTGGATCGCCGCTCTTGGCAAGCGCTTCAATGCGATCGTCGAGCTCCGCCAGCTTGGCCGTTCCGAGCGCGCTGACCAACGCGCCGATGTCATCAGCGGCGCGCGAAGCCGTGATATCAGCTGAAACCAGCAGGCAAAAGGTGATCAACAGGGTTTGCAGAATGCGGTACATCGCCCTCTCGCTTGGGTCTCGCTCGCCCGCGGCAAGCGCAAGGCAGGCGCCGCAACAGCGGCATGGGGTTTCAAGGTCCCTTCGCCCGACGGGAGCGTCGGGCGAAGGGTCTGCCCGCCTATGGATTCGTCATGCAAACGTTGTCCGGGCAGCAGCGCCACCCGGCAATATCGCTAGGTGATGAAATCAGGAGCCCTTGCCGCCGCACTTGCCGGTGGCGACATTGAAGTTGCCGCACGACATCGGCGCGCGCCAATCGGCGATCAGGTCCTTGGAATCGGGCAGGTAGTCGGACCATTCGTCGCCAACCACGAGGCCGGGCGTTTCCCAGACCGTCTCGAACTGGCCGTCGCTCTGGATTTCACCGATCAGCACCGGCTTGGTGATGTGGTGGTTCGGCATCATCGTCGAATAGCCGCCGGAAAGATTGGGCACCGAGACCCCGATCATCGCATCAAGCACGGCGTCCGTATCTGTGCTTCCGGCCTTCTCGACCGCCTTCAGCCACATGTTGAAGCCGATGTAATGGGCTTCCATCGGGTCGTTGGTCACGCGTTTGTCGTTTTTGGTGTAGGCCTTCCAGGTCTTGATGAACTCGGCATTGGCAGGGGTATCGACCGACTGGAAATAGTTCCAGGCGGCGAGATGGCCCACGAGCGGCGACGTGTCGAGACCGGCGAGTTCCTCTTCACCGACGGAGAAGGCGACCACTGGGATATCTTCGGCCTTGACGCCCTGGTTCGCCAGCTCCTTGTAGAACGGCACGTTCGCGTCGCCGTTGATCGTCGAGACGACGGCCGTCTTCTTGCCGGCGGAACCGAACTTCTTGATGTCGGAGACGATCGTCTGCCAATCGGAATGACCGAAGGGCGTGTAGTTGATCATGATATCCTCGGGCTTCACGCCCTTGGAGATGAGATAGGCTTCGAGGATCTTGTTGGTCGTGCGCGGATAGACGTAGTCGGTGCCGGCCAGAACCCAGCGCTCGACGCTCTCGTTTTCCATCAGATAGTCGACGGCCGGGACAGCCTGCTGGTTCGGTGCGGCACCGGTGTAGAAGACGTTGCGCTGACTTTCCTCACCCTCGTATTGCACCGGATAGAAGAGGATCGAATTCAGTTCCTCGAAAACAGGCAGGACGGACTTGCGCGACACCGATGTCCAGCAGCCGAAGACGGCCGAAACCTTGTCCACGGAAACCAGCTCGCGCGCCTTTTCAGCAAAGAGCGGCCAGTCGGAGGCCGGATCGACGACGACTGCTTCCAACTTCTTGCCGAGCAGTCCGCCCTTCTTGTTCTGCTCGTCGATGAGCATGAGCATGGCGTCCTTGAGCGTTGTCTCGGAGATCGCCATGGTGCCCGACAGTGAATGCAGAATGCCGACCTTGATCGTGTCGTCAGCCGCAAAGGCGCCGTTGAACGCCGTCGTCGACAGGACCGTTGCCAGGAATGCACCGGTGACGCGTGCCTTGATATTCATCTGATTGAACCCCTCTCGTTCTGATCGCCGCAACGAGGCTTCGTTCCTTTTGACCGTTGCTTGAGGGATCATCCGCCAGTCGTGCTGCACTGCACATACGTCATTCTACGTAGGTCGAGGGGGCAAAGAGGAAGCGGCCGCGATAAGACGATCCGGAGTTCACGGCGCGGTGCGGGAATTGTGCAAAGGCCACGACGTCGAAATCAACGCGCCTGTCTGGCCGCCGGATGACTTTTCCGGCTATTGAAGACACCGAGGGCCGAACGGCCATCGATAGCATCTCAACACAGGTGAAAGATCATGAAAGCACGTATCAAGTGGGTTGAAGAGCGGACATTCGTCGGTGAATCCGGAAGCGGTCACAAGATCGTGCTGGGGACGGCATCCGGTCCGGAAGGGCGCACGCCTGGCCCAAGCCCGATGGAGCTGATGTTGATCGGCGCCGGCGGTTGCTCGGCCTACGATGTGGTTCATATTCTGGAAAAGGGCCGCGATCCGGTCGAAGATTGTTCCGTGGAGCTCGACGCCGACCGCGCCGAAGAAGACCCGCGCGTCTTTACCCGCATCCACATGCACTTCGTGGTGAAAGGGCGTGGCCTCTCTGAAAAGAAGGTCGAGCGCGCGGTCGCCCTGTCGCTTGAAAAATACTGCTCGGCATCGGCGATGCTCGCCAAGTCCGCGACGATCACACATGATTTTGTCGTCGTCGACACGTCAGCTGCGAGCGCCTGAGCCTTTCACGCTTGCTTTCGCCCTCTCCGCATTGCATAAATTTCACGCATAGAATTTGCGTGCCGTGAAATTAGGCATTAACCTGCCAGCAATGCGAGAGATAACGAGGCAACATGGCGGCACGCCAGCGCATCATTCCGGTTCGACGGGAATACAATCGCTGGGTCGCCGACCAGACGCTCGAAGACTATGCGCTGCGCTTCACCGCCAAGAGCGCGAGGCGCTTCTCCTCCGAGCGCATTTCCCAAACCGCGATCGGCGCAATCTCGTTTCTGGCGCTGGAGGCGATCGGTGGTGCGATCACCATGTCCTACGGCACCACCAACGCCGTCGTTGCCATCCTGATCGCTAGCGTGATGATCCTGACAGTCGGCCTGCCGATCAGCCGCTACGCCATCCGCCACGGCGTCGATATCGACCTTCTGACCCGGGGCGCAAGCTTCGGCTACATCGGCTCGACGCTGACCTCGCTGATCTATGCCAGCTTCACCTTCATCCTGTTTGCCATCGAAGCGTCGATCATGTCGGGCGCACTCGAGCTTGCGCTCGGCATCCCGCTCTGGGTCGGTTACATCGTCAGCGCCGTCGTCGTCATCCCGCTCGTTACGCATGGCGTACGCCTCATCAGCAAATTCCAGTTGGTCACCCAACCCTTCTGGATCGTGCTCAATATCCTGCCCTTCGTCTTCATCGCTTTTGCCGATTGGGAGAAGGTCGGCATCTGGCTCGCCTATGCCGGCATCCATCACGCCTCCGGACCGCCGGGCACACTCGCCCCCTTCGATCTGATCGAGTTCGGCGCAGCCTCCGCGGTGATCTTCGCGCTGATGGCGCAGATCGGCGAGCAGGTCGACTTTCTGCGCTTTCTGCCGCCGGACGGCCAGCGCAAGCTGCATCACCGTGTTGCTATCTTCCTGGCTGGCTCCGGTTGGGTACTCGTCGGCGCCCCGAAGCTTCTGGCTGGCTCGTTTCTCGTCGTGCTGGCGCTTTCCTCCGGCATTCCCTCGACCCGGGCCGCGGACCCGGCGCAGATGTACTACACCGCCTTCGGCTACATGATCCCGTCGCAGACGGCCGCCCTCCTCATGATGGTCGCCTTTGTCGTCGTGTCGCAGTTGAAGATCAACGTCATGAACGCCTATGCCGGGTCGCTCGCCTGGTCCAACTTCTTCTCGCGCCTCACTCACAGCCACCCCGGCCGCGTGGTCTGGCTGGTGTTCAATGTGGCGATCGCGCTGCTTCTGATGGAACTTGGCATCTATCGGCTGCTCGAAGAGACGCTCGGCGTGTTCTCGATCGTTGCGATGGCCTGGCTCTGCACCATCTCGGCAGACCTCTTCGTCAACAAGCCGCTCGGCCTTTCTCCGCCGGGCATCGAATTCAAGCGCGCCCATCTCTACGACATCAACCCGGTCGGCCTCGGCGCCATGGCGCTTTCGGCAACAATCGCACTGACCGCGCATTTCGGCGCCTTCGGCGCCATCGCCGCATCGCTTGCGCCCTACATCGCCCTGATCGTCGCCTTCATCGCATCGCCCCTGATCGCATGGGCGACGGGCGGAAAATACTATCTCGCCCGCAAGCCGAGAAAGAGTTGGGCGGCCAAGAGCGAGATCACCTGCTCAATCTGCGAGCACCCCTTCGAACCGGAGGACATGGCCTGGTGTCCGGCCTATGCCGCCCCCATCTGTTCGCTCTGCTGTTCGCTCGACAGCCGCTGCCATGACATGTGCAAGCCCAAGGCCCGGTTCAATGCCCAGGTGGCAACGGTCACGCACGCCCTTCTGCCGGAAGCCATAACGGCGAAGCTGACGACGCGCCTCGGCCGCTACGCCATTTCGGCGGTGCTCTCGATCGCCGGCATCGGCCTGATCCTGGCGATGATCGCACATCAGACCGGCAACGCGTCGCCGGAGACGGCGACGGTCGTCGAGCGCACGATTGCCGTCGTCTTCTTCGTCTTTGCCGTGCTCGCCGGCGTCGTCTGCTGGTTCTATGTGCTCGCCCATGACAGCCGTGTCGTCGCCGAGGAAGAATCATCGCGGCAGAACACCCTGTTGCTGAAGGAGATTGCGGCACACAAGAAGACCGACGCGGCCCTGCAGCAGGCAAAGGAGACCGCCGAGGCGGCCAATCGTGCCAAGAGCCGCTATGTCGTCGGGCTCAGCCACGAACTGCGCACGCCGCTCAACGCGGTACTCGGTTACGCACAGGTGCTTGAGCGCGATGAAACGATCCCGCCGGCGCGACAGGGCGCGATCAAGGTGATCAAACGCAGCGCCGACCATCTCTCCGGTCTCATCGACGGGCTTCTCGACATTTCCAAGATCGAGGCGGGCAAGCTGCAGGTCTATTCCAATGAAATCAACGTTTACGACTTCCTCGACCAGGTCGTCGAGATGTTCCGGCCGCAGGCGCAGGCTAAAGGCATCGCCTTCGAACATCGGCGCGCCTCCAGCCTGCCACGCTACGTCAAGACAGACGAAAAGCGGCTACGGCAGATCCTGGTCAACCTGCTCTCGAACGCCTTGAAATTCACCGAGCGCGGCGAGATCCGCTTCGATATCGATTATCGCAGCCAGGTTGCGACATTTACAATCAGCGACAGCGGCCGGGGCATCGCCGAGAAGGATTTGCCTCGCATCTTCGACCCCTTTCAGCGCGGTGAGGCGGAGCATCTCGGCAGCATGCCAGGTCTCGGCCTGGGGCTGACCATCACCCGATTGCTGACACAGACGCTCGGCGGCGAGATATCCGTCGTCAGCGAACCGAACAAGGGCACGACCTTCAAGGTCCGGCTGATGCTCTCCGCCGTCGACCGGCCGGCGCCGCTTGTGGCCGTGCGCCGGATCACCTCCTATCTCGGCCCGCGGCGGACAATCATGGTGGTCGACGATAACGCCGATCACCGCGACCTGATGCGCGAAATTCTCACGCCGATGGATTTCACCGTGCTGACGGCCGACAGCGGCAAGCAATGCATCGCCATGCTTGAAGCGCTCACCCCGGATATCTTTCTCGTCGATATCTCCATGCCCGATATGAGCGGCTGGGATCTCGTTGATCGACTGCGACACGACGGCCAGGTGGCGCCGATCATCATGCTGTCCGCCAATATCGGCGACGGATCGACCAGAGGCGCCTTTGTCGGCCACAATGATACACTCACCAAGCCCTTTGGCGTCGGACAACTCGCGGACAAACTCGCCGTGCAACTCGGCCTCAACTGGATCCATGAGGGCGAAGCATCCGAAGAACCGGTTGCCGTAAGCGCGGATGCGATGACGCTGCCCGGTCAGCACCATGTGGAGGAACTGATCCGGCTCGGCGAGATCGGCTATGTCAGAGGCATCGAGGCCAAGCTTGCCGAGATCGGCCTGCGACCGGAACATCAGCTCTTCGTCAAGGCAGCGCGGGCTTATGTGCAGGCCTTCGACCTCTCCGGTTACGATGCCTTCTTGAAGGAAAAAGCGACGATTGGAGCCATCACACGTGGTTGAGACTTATGATCGTCGCGACATCGTCCTCCTGGTGGACGATTCCCCCGAAGCGCTCGGTTTTCTGACCGAAGCTTTGGAGCAATCCGGCTTTTCCGTGCTGATCGCCACCTCCGGCAATGCCGCCTTGTCGATTGCCGACCGGATCACCCCCGACGTCATTCTCCTGGATGCGGTCATGCCCGGCATGGACGGGTTCGAAACCTGCCTCAGACTGAAGGCCAACGCCTCCGTTGGCCAGACGCCGGTGCTGTTCATGACAGGGCTCACCGAAACCGAGCATGTGGTCCATGCGCTCGAAGCCGGCGGTGTCGACTATCTGACGAAACCCATCAACATCGATGAGCTGAGGGCGCGCATCCGCGTTCATCTCTCCAATGCCCGCTCAGCGCAAAGCGCCCGCGTCGCGCTCGATGCCGCCGGTCGCCATCTGCTCGCCGTTCGCTCTGATGGCAGCGTTCGCTGGTCGACACCGCAGGCCAACCGCCTGGTCAACGCGGCAACCGGCAGCGATGAGGGCCTGGCAACGATCGCCAGACGCATTGCAGCTTGGATGGAAAAAACCGAGGCCGGCGGAAAGCGGGAAAACAGTTTTACGCTCGAAGAGCCCGGGCAATCCGGCCTGCAGGTCTCGTTTCTCGGCGCGATCGGCGCCAACGAATACCTATTCAGGCTGACGGCCGAAAGCCGACGCAGCGACGACGAGATGCTGCGCCAGCACTTCCTCCTGACCCAACGCGAGTCCGAGGTGCTGCTCTGGATTGCCAAGGGGAAATCCAACCGCGACATCGGCGAGATCCTCGGCTTGAGTTCACGCACCGTCACCAAACATCTCGAGCAGATCTACGTGAAGCTGGGCGTCGAAAACCGCGCCTCGGCCGCTGTCAAGGCGACACAGGTCCTGCACGGGATTTAGCCGATCAAGCCCTCTCTCATGCCCCGGGGATGATACCGGTTGGCGCCGGTTTCCACGCTGTGATGACGGTGACGCCCCGCAACGATCATCTTCATGGATCCGCACCACCTTGAAGGCGCTTCTTGATGTTGCGAATCGGTTGCCGGATTTGGCCCGCTGATCCGGGCAGTTGATGTATGCGGCGCGGAACCTTGCGCCAACCGTCTGCATTTGACGTCATGGACATTGTTCGGAACGGGAGATAGTACGAACAGAATTTTCCGGGCGGCGATCTGGAACTCACACGCTCCCACGAACATTGAGGCAGACAATATGCCGTTTTGGTGCATTACCTTGTGCATTCTGAGCTGTGCATAAAGTTGTAGATAGTTAGGAAAGGGAATATCCATAAAACCGCACTAAACCGATCATTGTCAGTGAATCGGGAGCTGGATGCATGCAGAGAGACGTACCCTTCAACGGGCAGAAGGACTGGCGGATCGTACGATATGTCCTCGCCGGCATCGTTGGCTTCGCCGTCCTCGCCCAGGTCTTGGTGTATTTCAGCCTGGTTGCTCTCGTCGATCGCCCCTATGCGGCGGCCGTTGTAGGGGCGGCTCTGATTTCGCTGCTGATGGGCGTGCCGCTGATCGTCATCGCGGCCATGCAGTTTCGCCGGGCCCAGCGCCTCCGCAACCAAATCAACCACGTCGCGGCACATGACACAACAACCGGCTGCGTTACCGGCCGCGGGCTCGTCCAGTATGTCAATGGTCTTGAGCGGCGCCGTCAACGCTCTGTCGAGGCGCTTCAAGGGGCGCTCATCCATCTGCGTATCAACAATCTCGACGATGTCGGCGCCGCCTTCGGCCCGGAATGGAGCGAGGAACTGCTGCAATTCGTCGCCTCGACCATCAGCACCTCCGTGCGGCGCGATGATATCGTCGCGCGAACCGGCCCAGCGAGTTTCGACGTCCTGTTGGTCGGTGCTACCGAAACCGATGCCGAGCAGGTTTGTGCTCGCCTGACGACAACACTCACATCTTCGCATTTCTCTGCCGATGGCCGTAAGGTCGATCTCGCACTCAGCGTCGGCGGTGCGTTGTTCGAGGGCAGCGTCGATCTGGAACGTTTGCGCCGCGCCGCAGCGTCGGAGAGCATTGCGGTTGCGGCGGGGGCGTCTGAGAGCGTAGGTTTCGTCCGCCTTCCTTCGGCCTGATTGTATGCGGCCGGTGGCGCCACATCAGTTTTAGTCCACGGCCTTTTCTGTCGGTGGCTGCAGTGAAACTGCCGCATTCGCGTCGGCGTTGAAATGTGGGCAATTCGCCAATCGGGCCGAACCGGCCTGCACCCTGGACCAGGGGAAAAAATCATTTTATTTCAATAGGTTAAAAGACCAACCAACACTGGGAGGGCTGTTCCATTTTTGCAACATAACCGTGCAAAACCTTGCGGCGGTTTGGAACCACCCAAATTTGGTGAGCGCGTTTTATTTCGGCTGTATTATTTAGCGGTAGGTTTCTGCAGTTTAAACGCCTTCCTGGATTTGCTGGCGTGACGAACTGATTACGAGGGGGTAGTATTGAACGTGGGGAAAACCTTAAAAAGCGGATTGTTTTCCATTCTGCTCGCTTCAACCGTGTTCGCGGGGAGTGCCGCCCAAGCGATGACGCTCAGGGAAGCGCTTCAAATCGCAATGGAATCGAACCCTGAAATCGGGCAGTCGATGGAGAACCGCGAGGCGATCGAGTTCGAACTTCGCCAAGCCCGCGGCCTCTATCTACCGAGCGTCGATCTGGAGGCTTCGACGGGCGCGCGCCATCTCGAGGACAATGGGCGCCGGCTCGCCTCCATCGAAAACGATCCGCTCTATCCTTCCGATGTTGGTTTGACCGTAACGCAGAAATTGTTCGATGGCGGTGCCCGACGGGCGGAGTTGGAGCGGCAGGCTGCACGCGTCGATAGCGCCTCCTTCCGTGTCCTGGAGCGCTCCGAAACGATCGGCTTGCAGATTGTACGCGAATACTTCGAATACATTCTCCAGCAGCAGATCGTAGCGGAGGCTCGCAAAAACGTCGGCGTGCATCAGTCGATCCTGTCGGACATCAGCTCGCTGATATCGGGCGGCGCTTTGACCGATGCCGATCGCCAGCAAGCAAGTGAACGGCTACTTGCCGCAAAGGCTCGCCTGCAGGAGGCAGAAGAATCCCTCGACACCGTCAAAATCAGCTTCAATCGCCTTGTCGGACAGCCGCTGACCAAGCCGTCCATGCCCAAGTCGGTTGCTGGCGTCCTGCCCAACACGCTGGAGACGGCGATCGGGATCGCCCGCTCGAACAATCCACGCATCAAGGCCGCTGATGCCGACATCAGTGTCGCCGATTCGCAGGTCAAGGCCGCGCGCTCGACCATGCTTCCCGAGGTCTTTGCCGAAGGGCGCGTGCGCACAGGCAATGATATTGACGGCTCGACTGGCAATACCTGGGACGCGCAGGCGCGGATCGTCGCGAAGTGGAATCTGTACCGCGGCGGCATCGACATCGCCAACGAACAGGAACAGATGCGTCGATCGAGCGAGCAGCGGCTGGTGTTTCACCAGGCGCATCGCGACGTCGAGGAAGCAGTTCGCATTTCTTGGGAACGCCGCACAAGCCAATACGACATCGCGCGCACACTGAATGCACAAACTCAGATGAACGTGCAACTCGTCGAGTCTTATCGTGAACAGCTCAAAGTCGGCCAGCGCTCGTTGCTCGACGTGCTGGGCGCGCAGAATGCGCGCTTCAACACCAGTATCCTGGCGAAGACCGCGCAGTACGCAGCCTTGTTTGCCGAATATCGCCTGCTGGCCGCGACTGGACAACTTTTGTCGACGATGCAGATCAAGGCACCGGCTCAATCCGAAGCCTACGCGCGCGCCGAGTTCAATGTGCCAGCCACGCCAGCTACAGAAACCTATCGCCGTGTCCCGTCGCGCCAGACAAACGACTTGCCTCTCGACTTGTTGGCGCCGATTCGGCAAAAATAATAGTTGTCGTGAGGGCGGGCACAACCGGTGGTAATGCAAGGTATCGACAGGCATGCGCAGATTGGCCCGACCCTGACCGGCTTTTCCGAGGCGTTCAAGGAGATTTGCATCTTCTTGAACCGTCCCTCGTCAGACAGTGTGCTCTATTCCGACGTCCCGTTCGACGCACGGTCGCCGAGCGTTGAAGACGTGTCTCGCATAGCCGAACGGGTGGGCCTGGAGACGGAACTCGTCTCGAAGCGCGCGCTTGCCAATCGCGATTTCGTATTCCCGCTGCTGCTCATCTTTCGCGACGGCAGCGCCAGGGCGTTGCTGGAAGAGGCTCTGGACGGCACGCTCAGCCTTTCGAACAGGGTGGGCAGGCCCGACGAACCGGCGATCAAATTGTCTGATCTACAACTCGGCGGGCTCGCCTATGCCGTGTCGTTCTCTGCCACCTATTTGAATGCGGCGGCCGGCCGGGGTGTGGGCGAGGCGCGCAGCATCGACCGCCGGCACTGGTTGACCTCGACGATCAAGCCCTTCTGGCAAGCCTATGTGCAGGTGGCGATCGCGGCATTTTTCATCAACGTCCTGGCGCTAGCGGCACCCCTTTTCACGATGAACGTCTACGATCGCATCCTGCCGAACAAGGCGATCGCGACGCTCTGGGTTCTGGCGCTGGGCATCAGCGCCGCCATCGTCTTCGACTTCCTGTTGAAGACTGTGCGCGCCGCGCTGATCGACTACGCCGGCCGCAAGGCCGACCTGAAACTCTCCTACATGCTGTTCGAAAAGATCCTGCATGCAACAATGGCCTCGCGGCCGCCGTCCACCGGAGAATATGCCAACCGGGCGATGCAGTACGAATTCGTGCGCGAGTTTTTCACGTCGAATACGCTCAGCACGATCATCGACAGTCTTTTCGTTTTCGTCTTCATCGCCGCCATCTATGCGGTCGCGGGCTGGATCGCGCTCATTCCGACGATCGCTTTTATCTTGAGCCTACTGATCGGCTACGTCGCGCAATATAGGATCGGCCAACGCGTCGCTGCGGCTTCGAACGAATCCGCCCAGCGCCAGGCCCTGCTGGTCGAGACGATCAGCGCGATCGAGACCGTGAAAACGCTGCAATCGGAAAAGCAGCTCCTTCGCCGCTGGAACGAACTGGCCAAGCATTCCTCGAACACTTCCGAGCAGATCAAGGAAATCTCCTCCTGGGCGTCGCACGCAACGCAGTTCGTGCAGCAATTGGTGACGGTCTGTATTGTCGTGGCCGGCGCCTATGAATTCACGGAGGGAAAGATCTCCTCCGGCGCGATCATAGCCGCGAGCATGTTGGCCGGCCGCGCTGTCGCACCGCTCGGCCAAATTGCCATGACGCTGGCGCGACTGCGCCAGGCGCTGCTGTCGCTGCGGATCCTGAATGCGGTGATGGAGCAGCCGGAGGATCGACCCGATACCATCGGTTTCGTCAATCGCGAGATCCGCAACGGCAGCATTACCTTCGTCAATCTCGAATTCGCCTATCCCGGCAACGACCACAAGGTCGTCAGCGGTATGAACGTATCGATCAAGGCGGGGGAGCGGGTCGGCATCATCGGTCGCATCGGTTCCGGAAAGACGACGATCGGCCGCCTCCTGGCCGGTCTCTATCCGCCAAGCGCCGGACGCATCCTGCTCGATGGCGTCGATATCCGGCAACTGCACCCCTCCGTCGTTCGCTCGGCGGTCTCGTTCGTGTCGCAGAATTCCGACCTTTTCTCGGGCACCATCAAGGAAAACCTCCTGATGGCGAATCCAACCGCGAGCGATGAAGAAGTGGTCGCGGCGGCGCGACTTGCCGGGGTCGACGAATTCGTTTCCTACCATCCGCTCGGCTACGACATGCCTGTGGGAGAGCGCGGTTCGCAGCTTTCCGGCGGGCAGCGGCAGGCGGTTGCCATCGCCCGGCTGCTGTTGCGAAAGCCGAAGATCGTTTTTCTCGATGAACCCTCCGGGGCAATGGACCTCGCCAGCGAACGCGAGCTGATCAACAAACTCTCCAATGTTTTCAGCAGCGATGTCACGCTTGTGATCTCGACGCATCGCCACAGCATGTTGAGCCTCGTCGATCGGCTACTCGTCCTTGACCGCGGGCGCGTCGTGGCCGATGGTCCGAAGGCCGAGGTGATCGAGCAGTTGCAAAGGCGGCCCGGTCCTTCCGCCCCACCTTCGGGAGCCGGCCTATGATGCACGTCATCTGCACAAGCGCGAGACGAAGCCAGTCGACACGTGGCGGAAGGTGCCAGCATGACTGAGAAACCGCCGCTTGCCGCACGCGCGGGGCTGCTTGTCGTAGGCTTGCTGATCAGTTCCTTTGTCGCCTGGGCAGCGATCGCCGAGGTGGATGAGATCGCGCGAGGAGAAGGCAAGGTCATCCCGGTCTCAAAGACGCAGATCATCCAGTCCAGTGAACCGGGCATCGTGCGCGAGATCGCGGTGCAGCCCGGACAGGTCGTTCGCCGCGGCGATCTGATCCTGCGGCTTGACGACACTGCGAGCGGCTCCTCGCTTGGCGAACTTGAGGCGAAGGCGCGATCATTGCGTGCGCAAATCGCGCGGCTGGAGCTCGAGGAGACCGGTGCCTACGACGCAAAATACGAATGTCCTGAGGAAATCACCAAGGTAGCACCGGCCATATGCACCAACGAAGAGCAGCTGCTTAAAGCCAAAGCCGGGAATTTCAACAACAAGCTGTCGGTCATGCAGGCACGTGAAGGCCAGCGCCAGAAGGAATTGGCCGAAGCACAGGCGAATATCAATCGGCTGGGCGAGAGCTTGCAGTTAACCGAGCGCGAGCAGGAACTGCTCGCGCCGATGGTAAAGCGTAAGCTCGTCGCGCAGACCGAGTCGCTCAGGGTTGAGAAGGAGCTGACCGATACTCGGGGTCAGCTCGCCCTCTGGAAGGAGTCGGTCGGAAAGCTGGAGGAGGCAGTCAGGGAAGCAACCCTGCAAGTGTCGGAGCTTTCGCTGCAACTGAAGCAGGAAGCCCTGGCGGAGAAAACCGAGGCACTTTCACAACTTTCCGTCATCGATGAAACCATCCGCGGCGCCAGCAGCCGGGTCGCAAACACCGACATTCGTTCGCCGGTCGACGGCATCATCAACACGCTTGATGTCAACACGGTCGGCGCCTATGTGACGCCCGGCGGCGTAATTGCCGGCGTCGTCCCGACGTCGGAGATTTTGCTTGTCGAGGCACGGCTTTCTCCGCGGGATGTTGCCTTCGTGCGCCCCGGTCAGCCGGCGCTGATCAAGATATCGGCCTATGATTTCTCGATCTATGGCGGCCTCGGCGGTGTCGTCGAGACCGTCAGCGCAGACAGCCTTGTCGATCAGAACAACGGCGAAACCTACTACCTCGTACGCGTCAAGACCGACACGGCCGCGCTCATGAAGGATGGCCGCGAATATGCTATCATGCCCGGCATGATTGCATCGGTGGATATCATGACGGGCAAGAAGACGATCCTTGCGTATCTGATGAAACCGATCAACAAGGCGCGCGAGGAAGCTCTGCGGGAGCGTTGACCAATGAACGAGACGCCGCCTCCCCCGTCCGAAAAGGACTTGAGTGCGCTGCGGTTTCGCGTCGTCAACGTCGGCGGTCAGCGCCACGGAATTAAGCTTGAGGAGATCTATTGGCAGAGTCTTGGCGAGCTTGCCGCGCGACATGGCCGCAAGCTCGCCGATATCGTTGCCGCCTGCGAAAGTGAACTTGAGGGCGCAGGCAACCTGACGGCGCGGCTACGCTATATCGCCACCCGTCACCTGCGCGACGAGCTTTCGTCGGCCAAGTCACGCAGCAATCTGGCTGTTGTCACGAGCCAGGTCCGTGCGAGCCCATCGCCAGCCTTTGCGCTTACTGGGAATAAGCATATCATTGCCTACAACCCCGCATTCCTCTCCTTCGTCCAATCTCGCGTCTTCGGCGCGCAGCAACCTCAGGCCGCCCGGAGCTTAAAGCTCTCCTTCGACGTTCAGTTTGTCGATCTCGTCAGCCGCCTGAAATCGTCTCCCGGCGAGCCGCAATCGGCAGGCTTCACGATAGGCGTCCAGGGGCAGGTTACGCGGGGTAAGCTCAACGCCGCCCTGGCCCCACTCTCCGACCAGGACGTGATCATCGGCTTTATCCTGACCTGATGACGCGGGACCATCGCCGCCGCAGCGCGTGTTGAGACTAAAGCGGTGATTTCGAGCGGCCACCGGTGGGGCGAAAGGTTCAGCGTTTATCGATGAGGTTCAGCGAAGCGCGATACCCTCGCCGGGCATGACATCGAGCATTGGCGCCGTCGACGCGACCTTGTCGCCGGCCGACTTGACACCGTGGATCCAGGAACGGTCGGCGCTGACAGAAAAGAGCGGCTGGTAGTTGGGCAGCGCGCTGTCGAGCTTCACCTCGTCGCTCAGATTGTCGAGGATGAAGTGGCCCTGGCTGGTCGTGATCGCGAGCACGGCGTGATAGAAATTGCGTTTGACATCGCGGAGAACGACGATCGCCATGGCTTCCGACGGGAGGCCGGCCGCTTTCAGAGCGGCCATCTTCAGGATCGCATAGTCCTCACAATCCCCCTTGCCGCGGCCGAGAATTTCGTCCGGGGTCGCCCAATAGTCCTTGGAGCCGTAGTTTTCGGCGTCTGGCTGGTAGCGAATGAGCCGGTTGACGGTCCGGTTGATGCCGCTGATCTTGTGCCTGAAGGCGAGATTTTCAGCGTTTTCGACCGCTTTGCCGAGGATGTCGCGGGCGGCACAACCGCTCTGTTGTGCGCAGTGGCTAAAATCAGCCGCGGCAACCGTCGGAAAGACAGTCTTCCATTTGCGGGCGATAGGGATCGAAGCGACGCGAAAGGCGACGGAGTGAAAGACTGCGGAGGGGACCGACCGCGCCGGAGTCCGGTTGCCAATGTTGGCTCGCGTCGTTATCGCCACATTCTGGACCTGTTGGCGCTTGAACGCTTCGGACGCTTGGTTCGACAAGGCGCCGATGACCTGCGTGGCCACAGCAGCCAACGGGCTTGCAAGACTCATCATATGCTGGACAAGAGCGGGCTGAGGCATGCCGCCTTGTCCGGCCTGCACGGGCGATGTTGCAAAAAGCGACCCCAGGACGATCGCAATCGCCGTAGACTTCAGGTATTTCGCGCAGTGGTTCCAGCTCTTTTTGTTCATCACCGTGCCTCTCGTTGCATGAAGGCACTCTACGAATGAAAAGAAAAACTCCGGTAAAGCGGCATGGACTATATAGTATGTCCCGTAACAATACGTATTTCATAAAATTTTATTCAAATTTTATACTTGTGTATTGCTTTGGATCACTAGGGGATTTTCGTCAAACTCCAGACTTCGCCCCCATGAGGCCTTGCAACAGCCGGCACCAGGCCGCTCGCGGCTTGCCTGGCGGAAACGCTTTCATCGAGGAGGAAGTCCGGGACAACCCGGTTCGGTCGATCGCGTGAATTCCGGTACTGCTCCGTCGGGACGGCAGCACTTGCTTGGTCGAACTCTGACGCGCCGTCCGGACACTGGTTTCGCACCCATGACCAAAATTGTTAAGATTGAATCAATCTAACCAATTTTGGGTATTAGCATAACATATTATGCGATTTCTCGATAACTCCTCGGGCACCGATTGCGACCGCACCGGCTTGGTGTTTTCTTGCCCGCAAAGGTCGAGGGGTATTTGTTATGGCAACCGAAGGCACCGCAATTTCGAACGAAGCCGCCGCAACTCCGGCAGAGGCAATCGAGCATCACGAAGCAGCAGATGGCAAGGTAGGTCGTCTGGTGGCGCAGGCCGGCGCTGGCGCGGCGGAAGAGCCACAACTCCTGGACCCGGCAACCGGCACTCCGGCGAAGGGCGCCGAGCCCTCCCTGCAGACGCCACCGATGCCGGCGACGATCAGCGCTGATGCTTCGAATATCGTGCACTTGCCTGCAGGCGCATCGATCGAAAAGATCAAGGTCGTCGTCGCGGATATCGTTTTGGAACAGCCTGACGGCTCCACGATCACGGTACAGAACGCCGCATTGAAGGTTCCGACTTTCGTGATTGGAGACGCGGAAATCCCGCGCGAAACTCTCGTGGCGGTGCTCGGAGAAAACGGCATCAACGTCGCCGCAGGCCCGGATGGCAGCATCAGCGTCGTATCGAACCAGAGCAGCGGCGGCGACTTTTCTGACGCAGACGGCGACATTGGCCAGGCCGGCCCGGTCATCGATCTGCTGGCGCCCACTGCGCTACAGTTTCCGGCGCTTGAGGCCACCGAGCTTCTACCCTTCGCGGCCGACCTGAATGACACCCCCTCGATCATCCCCGATTCCAGCGGCGATCCAAGCGGCATTTTCGTGAGCGACAGGCAGGTCGATGAGGCCGGCGTCGTCGGGGGATCGCGTGCCGGTGATGGCAGCGCGTCTGTCAGCGGCGTCTTTACCATTTCCGATCCGAATGGCCTCGGCGACATCGCCAGCCTGACCATCAACGGTCAGACTTTCGCAATTGGTGGTCTCGTCGGCCAGAGCGTTATTGGCCAGTTCGGTACATTGACCATCACCGCCTACGATCCGGTGACCGGCGTGGCGCAATACACCTTCGATCTGGCGAGCCCCGTCTCCAGCTCCGGCATTATCCCCGGCACGAATGTCGAGCAGGACCGCGACATCTTCAACCTGACGGTCACCGATGTTGACGGTGCGACCGGCTCCGCCACACTGCGCATCGATGTTGTCGACGACGTGCCGGTGATCGGGATCACCGATCCGGAATCGGCACAAATTGTCGAAGGCCAGACGCTTTCCGGCAACTGGACGCTTTCGGCCGGTGCCGACGGTGTCAGCACGGTCGACGTGAAGGTCGGCGAGACGACGCAGACGCTGACCTTGACGGCAGGACAGTCGGTGGCCTTCACGCTTGCCCAGGGCACGCTGACGGTCAATGCCGACAAGACCTGGTCGTTTGCTGCCAACAGCAACCTCAACAATGCGGGCGGCACCAACGTCACCTTCTCGCTGTCGGCCAAGGATGGTGACAACGACACCACCACCGACAGCCAGACGATCACCATCACCGATGGCGCCGGTCCGACGGTCGGACCAGAATCGGGAAGCGTCTCGCTCACACTCGACGACCAGAACCTTGTCGACGGCTCGACGCCGGCGGGAGCGGACACGAGCAGCGGCACGATCGGCTTTGCGGCCGGTTCTGATGCGATCGCCACGATCGTATTCGGCAACACCAGCACCCTCACCGGTGCGCTGACCTGGGAACGGGTCTCCGACACCCAGATCGTCGGCCGGGCCGGCGGCGTGACCATCGTCACACTCGACCTGGTGCGCAGCGGCGACAGCGCGACGGTGACGGCGACACTTTCCGACAATTACGCCAGCCATCCCGGCATCAACGCCGACGACCTGGCCAGCCTCGGCTCGGTCAAGGTCATCGCCTCCGACACCGACGGCGACCAGGCAGAAGGCACCGTCACCGTCTCGGTCTCCGACGATCTTCCGAAGATCGACATCACCAACCCGACCTCGTCGAGCATTGTCGAGGGACAGTCGCTTTCCGGCAACTGGACGCTTTCGGCCGGTGCGGACGGCGTCAGCACCGTCGACGTGAAGGTCGGCGACACCACAAAGACGTTGACGCTTGCCGCGAACCAGAAGGTGGAGTTCGTCCTTGCCGAAGGCAAGCTGACGGTCAACGCAGACAAAACCTGGTCGTTTGCGTCCAACGGCAACCTCAACAATGCCAATGGCGCCAACGTCACCTTCTCGCTGTCGGCCAAGGATGGCGACAACGACACCACCAGCGACAGCCAGACGATCACCATCACCGATGGCGCCGGCCCGACGGTCGCACCGGGATCGGCAAACGTCTCGCTGACGCTCGACGACCAGAACCTCTCGGACGGCTCGACGCCTTCAGGTCCCGACACCAGCAGCAGCACGATCACCTTCACCCCCGGTTCGGACGCGATCGCCACGAGCGCGTTCGGCACCGACATCAGCGGCCTGATCGGCGGATTGACCTGGCAGCGCGTCTCCGCCACCCAGATCGTCGGCCGCGTCGGCGGGATCGCCATCGTCACCCTCGACCTGGTGCCCGGCGCAAACAGCGCGACGGTAAAGGCGACGCTCAACGACAACTACGCCAGCCATCCCGGCGTCAATGTCGACGACCTGGCAAGCCTCGGCTCGGTCAAGGTCATCGCCTCCGACACCGACGGCGACACCGCCGAAAGCACGGTCAACCTGTCGGTCTCCGACGATCTTCCGAAGATCGACATCACCAACCCGGCCTCGTCGAGCATTGTCGAGGGACAGTCGCTTTCCGGCAACTGGACGCTTTCGGCCGGTGCGGACGGTGTCAGCACCGTGGACGTGAAGGTCGGCGACACCACAAAGACGTTGACGCTTGCCGCGAACCAGAAGGTGGAGTTCGTCCTTGCCGAAGGCAAGCTGACGGTCAACGCAGACAAAACCTGGTCGTTTACGTCCAACGGCAACCTCAACAATGCCAACGGTGCCAACGTGACCTTCTCGCTGTCGGCCAAGGACGGCGACAACGACACCACCAGCGACAGCCAGACGATCACCATCACCGATGGCGCCGGACCGACGGCGACGGACAACAGCGCCTTGATCACTGTTCACGAGAAGGGTCTCGACAACGCCAACGCCCTGGGCAGCGCCGAAGGTGCTGCAGGTGGGGCTGAACTGTCCACCACCGAGCGCGGCTCGGACACGGTGAGCTTCACGGCCGGTTCGGACGCCATCACCGGCATGGTGTTCGGAACGACCACTGGCGTAACCGCCGATGTCAACGGCATCAACGGCGCCGACATCGTGTGGAGTGGTACGGGCACCTCGGTTCTGACCGGCACGATCAACGGCATTGCGGCAATCACGGTGACACTTGTGCCGCCGACACTGCCGATCGCGGCAGGGGCAAGCGGTCAGGCGACGATCAATGTCCAGCTGACCGACAACTTCCCGCACCCAGCCGGACTGTCGCAGAACACGATCAACCTGGCCGGCATCACCGTCGTTGCCTCCGATACGGACGGCAGCACCGCGACCGCAACGGTCGGCATCAACGTCGTCGACGACATTCCGACGGCAAACGAAATCAACAAGTCGCTGACCGAAACGGGTGGTGGGGATACCAACATCACGCTCGTGCTCGACGTCTCCGGTAGCATGGACTATGCTTCGGGCCTGACAGGTCTTACGCGACTTGAAGTTATGAAGGCGTCGGTCATCGAGTTGATCGAGCGATACGACAACGTCGGCAATGTAAAGATCGCAATCGCGACTTTCTCGTCTGACGCAAGCGCTGCTCCCGGCGGGTGGATGACCGTGGATCAGGCGAAGGCCTTTGTGAACGGCTTAACTGCTGATGGTGGCACCAACTACGATGCTGCTGTGGCGGCTGCACAAGCTGCCTTTAATGCGGCAGGCAAAATTTCCGGCGCCTCAAACGTGCTGTATTTCCTGTCAGATGGAGATCCAACTGATGGCGCAATTACAGGGAGCGAGATCACTGCCTGGCAGAATTTCCTCAATACGAATGACATCAATTCCTACGCGTTCGGCATGGGGAGCGCCGCAGTCCAGGGGCCACTCGATCCGCTGGCCTACGACGGAAGGGGAGCTGGCACCGATCGCGATGCCCAGGTGATAACGGACCTCAGCCAGCTCACGACCTCGCTGAGCGGCTCTGTGTTCCAGCCGGCGTCGGGCAACATCATGACCGACCCCAATCCCGACAATGCATTTGGCGCGGACGGCGGATATGTGCGTGCCATCACCTATGCCGGCAAAGTGTTTACCTATGACCGAGCGACAGACGCGGTCACCATGGCCGGCAGCGGGAGTGCAACTTATTCGTTCAATACCGCAACGAACGAACTAACGATCAACACGTCCCAAGGTACGCTGAAGATCGACATGGATGACGGAAGCTACACCTACACTCCGCCGTCCAGCGTCACATCAACTCAGGTGGCATCGTTTGGCTACACATTGATAGATGGCGATGGCGACACCGCATCAAACACGATCAACTTCAATCTCAGCAACGCTGCCCTCCCGCCAATTGTGCGAGACGACAATGTCATCACGAATATATCGGGTAATGCCGCGGCAATTGTCATTCCGCATGCTGCGTTGCTGTACAACGACAGCAACGCCGATGGACTTCCTATCAGCGTCACCTCTGTAAGCGGGGCAGACAGCGGGTCCGTCAGCAACGGAAGCGGCACCGTTACGTTCACCGATGGTTCCGGAAGCTCGAATGGTGGCTCGTTCATTTATACGGGTAACGCGGGAGGCATGACTGACACGGGTTCTGTCAATGTCGATCGCGACCAGAGAGGCGACAGTGAATTGTGGGGCACCGGTCTCGGCGAAATCCTGCTCGGTCGCAACAACGCCGCCGACACGATTTACGGCTACGAAGGCAACGATGTCTTGATTGGGGGCGACTCGACGAGCGAACGCGTCAAGTTCACCCTGACAGTGGATGGTGCAAACACGTCCACCAACGGCTCCTTCCTGCAATTTGTCTTCAACGAAGGCAGCAGCGTCGATCGCATAGAGAGCATTTCTATAAATCTTCGAGGTGGAACGGATACAGACGCCATTTTCGACGGAACCGCCAGTAGCTCGAAAAATGGTGATGGTGAGTGGGGGCCAACTCTCTCGGGCTTAAGCGGCCTGTCTGCTGGAGACGTGTCCTATTCTGACACTGACGATGTCGGCAGTTTGACCCTTACCTTCGATCAAGGCACGTTCGGCAAAGGCGACAGCCTGAATCTGAACATAGACATTGATCGTCTCGGACCAAATATCGGCGACGGCTATGCGGCTCTGTTCGCCAGCAAGGGCGTCACGGCTACCATCACGATGGAAGACGGTCGCACTCAGACACTTACATTTGCAAGTCTTGACGCCGACACTGGTCGCATCGTTTTCGAACTCGCAGCACCGGTCGACGACAAGCTCTATGGCGGAGCCGGCAACGATTGGCTGCTTGGGGGTGACGGCAACGACATCCTGGACGGTGGCACCGGCAACGACCTGCTCTATGGCGGCACCGGTTCGGACACAATGACCGGGGGCGCTGGCGCCGATACCTTCAAGATCGACGCGGACTCGCTGCAGCTCAGCATCGATGACGTGATCACCGACTACAACTACGCCGAGGGCGATAGCGTCGACCTGACGGCTCTTCTCGGCAATCTGCCCACGGGAACGACCCTGGACGGTAACTTTGTCAAGGTGGTCCAAAACGGTCAGGACGCCAATCTTCAGGTGGACACCGACGGCAGTGCCGGCAACGGTTCGGGTTGGCACACGGTCGCGGTGCTCGAAGACTTCCAGGTTTCGACCGAGGTGGTGAAGATCCTCTTCACCGAAAACGGTGCGCCAAAGACACAGGACGTTTCATAAACGCAACATCGATCTCGACAGTTCAGCGGTTCTCGGCAATCATCCGGGAACCGCATTTCCAGGGGGAGCTTTTCATGATCAGAAGCATGCTGGCGGGGGCGATGGTCGCTCTGATGCCCTTATCAGGTTTCGCAGCCGATCTCATTGTCGACTATGCGCCGGCCACCAGGCAGTGCACGGAGCTCAGCCAGTCCTCGTTGACGGTCGAGCAGGATGTCAGCACTCTCACGAAGGAAGTCGTATCGCGCATGGACGAGGCGATCGCCGTTGCCGATGATCCGCGCTGGATCTATTCGACGCGACCGGCGTTCGTCTGGGCTTCCGAGACCAAGGTTGCTTGCGGAAAGGCCTACGGCTACCTTCAATCCAATTGGCGCGACGAGGACTATCTCGCCAAGTGTGATTGCTTCTACGCCAAAATGCATCACTTCATGAACTGATACAGGCTTTCTGATCGCCATGTCTCGCGCTGTCGTTTCACCGGCTAAGTGTGTGTCGTTTCGCGGGAAATGGCTGACCCTCGGCATGTTCGCGCTCGGTATGCTCGCGGGCTGCCAGGGTGCCCCCACCCCTCAAGACGTGCTCGACGTGGAATCGCCGCAGGCGATGCATGCCCGGCGCGCAGCCGAGCGTGCGGTCAAACCGCAGGAAACGTTCGGCAATGGGTCGACGCGGATCGCGATCATCACGGCCCTCATGGCGCCGACGGGCGAAACCGTGCGCGAACGGGATATCCGGGATGGCGCTTCGCTCGCAGTCGACGAACTTGGTGGCGGTCAGCTCTCGCTTCTGGTAGAAAATACCGACGGCTCGCCACAACAGGTCAAGGACGCGGCAAAGAGGCTCGCCGATCAGAATGTCGCGCTTGTCGCCGTGTCCGCCGCCGACGTACCTGTCGGCACCGTCCGTGACGGACTTGGCTCCGCCCGCACGCCGGTGCTGACGCTTCGCGGCAACGGCGCCGAGCGACCAGCCGGCACCTTCGCTTTCGTGTCCGATCGTGTCGATAGCACAGTCGAGGGTGCATCCTATGCGGCGGCGTCCGGCCGTACGCGGTTCGTCGCGCTCTTGCCCGGCGATGTCTCCGCCAATGAACGGCAGAGGCTTGAGCGTGGGCTTGCCGACTACGGCATCAAGCCGGCTCTCCTTGCTGTGACCGGCTCCACCGCATTTTCCGGTGACGCCGCGTCGAAGGCCAAACTCAAGGATGTAGACGCGGTGCTCTTGGTTGGCGCGGGAGATCCCGACGTCGCCGCTCTGTCTCAGCTTAGGGCCAATGGCTATCTGAAGCAGAATGCGATGGTCGTTGGAAGTTCCGGTTGGACCGCCGCCGCCTACAAACGTCCGGAGCTTTCCGGAAGTCATCTTTGTGTGTTTGGTCCGGAGAACGGTTCGCGCATGACCTCGCGTTACCTCGATCGCTATGAGCGCGCCGCCGCTGCCGATGCGGCCTATGGCTTCGATGTCATTGCGCTTGCGGCAGGTCTGGTACGCACCAAGGGCGAAAACGCCATCAACCAGGAAAGCATTCGGTCGCCGAGCGGCTTCATCGGCGCGGCGGCGGCATTCCGGTTCGAAGAAAACGGCGCTGTAAGACGGACCTGCGCAATCCATCAAGTTACCGGCGGGAAATTGAAGCTCCTTGATCCAGCTCCCCGCTCGTTTTAACGCGAGTGACCGGGCTCGCAATGTCGGTTTGCGACCAAGGTCGAAGCGTCCAACTACAGCCGGCGCTATGGCCGGCTGCGCCGATCCGGAAGCACAGGACGATCCTGACAACCATCAGGGATGATGGGTGAACAGGCTGTGATAACCGCAAACTCGGTCGTCCGTTTCTCATTACGCGGCAAAGCGCCTGTACATTCGCCCGGTGGCTTCCCTCGACTGACACACCCGACCTGATCGTGCGCGCCTCTGTTCAGGGACTTTCAACCCTGGAGGCGCCGCGCGGTCAGATGGTCCGCGCAACGGCCCAATCGAACGCCTCTTCAAGTGCGGCAAACTTGACCGCCTGCCAGCGGCGATAATCCGACACGAGTTGCGATGACACCCACAGGTCGCCGCGGTTTCCCGGCCTTTGCCAGCCAACGACGGCAAGGTCGCGCGCCCGTGCAAAAACCCGTTGGGCGTGACTATTCGAGATGATGTAGCGGCTGGTGATCTCACTGATGCGCAAGGGGCCGATCGTTATCTGGCCTTGCGGCAGCTCGCCCTTCGGCAGGCGCGCGATCAGATCATGCAGAATATTGCTGCCGGACTCCGTCCGCACAAAGGAGGCAACACTTTCAGGTGGCGAACACCAGCCCGGCTCCCCGAACAGGCGACGCGTTGCCCTCGGGTGCGCGAAAAACAGCAATGACGGCTCGGCCATGGACAGGTGGTGACGCCGGCCCCCATCCAACCTGTCGAGCGATTTGAGATGGCCATCGAACCACTGGCGTATGAGATCCTCAGCGGTTTCCGATACGATCAGCGGGCGCAAGCGCTTGTCGCCCGACCATTCGGCGTCGAGCAGCAACTTGTAACTGCGCATTTCCGCCAGGTGCGCGACGGCCGTATTTCTGCTCGCAATCTTGCTCGCGACGAAAAAATCCACGAGCTTTGCCGCTGTCAGGCCCGGGCGGGTGCCATCGATCTTGTGCTCGAAACAGAGGGTCAGGATTGCCTGGGTCAGCAGCCACTTCTGAAGGTTGGCCGTGTAGCGCACGATCCTCGGGGCAATGTCGTGCATGGCGACGAGCCTCAGCGCCAGATCACGTAAGGCCTCCCCGAACTGCTCCCGCTCAAGGATCGCCTCGACCCGTGGCAGGAGAGGTCGCTCGAAAGCACCGCGAAGTGAAGGATGAACGGTCACGATCTCAAGCCCATGCGACCCAAGGACTTGACGTACCTTGAACGACGCCGGTCGCTCCTCTTGCACCGGGCCCGCGCCAGGCGACGTTTTGTATAGACAGGTCGAAGCGGAGAAGAAATTCCAATGAAACAGACACTAACATCGATCCAAAAATATCAAAATGGCGATAAATAAACCGGGGTGGCGTCCACACCCACTACATATACTAGGATATTAACAGTTTCCTTACCGTCTTTTAGTGCAAAGGGCCATCTTGCCGGCAAGATTTTCGAGCGATGAGGTTAACGGCGAGCCGGCGTTGCTCGCGCCCTTCCGGGGCGGTTGACTGCACAGGCTGAAACCTCTCTTCGCCCGGACACAGGCAACGCTCCGTCAGCGCCAGCGGTGCGATGCAGCCGGGCAAGCTTCGCGATAAGGAAGCGCAGTGCGCGGAACATCCGCCGCCGTTGCGCGTTGCGGCTGGTGATCTGGGCCTTGGCTGGTGTACCATGCCAAGCCTCTGAACGGAGGATTGCGATATGCTGCGTTGGCTCGTGTTTGCCGCCATGACAACATCGCTTGCCGGCGCCGCCCAGGCGGACGAAGGTGCGTTCCTGAAGTCGCTGCAGGGCAGTTGGACGGGCGCCGGGACAGTTAGAATCCGAACGCATATGTCGCCCATCAACGTTTCCTGCAACTTCGATTCTCAATCGCGGGGTTTGGCGCTTTCGATGGAAGGCGTCTGCCGCGGGTTGATCCTGATTTCAAAATCGATCGATGCCCAACTGAAATTCAGCGGCACGAAATACAGCGGGTCGTATCTCGGACCGCGTGGCGGACGTGCGGGCCTGAGCGGCAGCCGTCGCGGTGATGCCATCAACCTCACCATTCGCTGGGCGAAGGAAGTCAACGGCGACCGCAGCGCAGATCTGACGCTGCAGAAAGTTGGCGCCAACGGCATGCGGATGACGACGGTCGATGTCGACCCGGCATCCGGCGACAGGGTCGTTACCAGCGAGATCAACCTGCACCGAAAGTGATGCTGTGGCTGGTCCTGGCTACAGCTGCGCGGATAAGAAATTGCGCTGGTAGGTCGCGTTCAACAGCGTTTGCGCCGCCGTCTCTGCCAATGCCGCATTGCGCGCTTCAATGGCTTCGACGATCGCTTCGTGCATCTTGAGAGAGTGCTGCAATCCACCGAACGTCCTGAGCGTGCGGGGAATGCTGATCGTCAGTGCCGTGCGAATGACGGCCGAGACGGGCAGAAGAAAGCGATTGTGCGCCGCCTGGATGATTTCCAGGTGGAAATCGATGTCGGCCTCAATCGCGGAAGAAACCGTTGCATGGTCTTCCGTCATCCGGGCATAGGCCGCGCGGATGCGCACAAGCTCGTCCGCCGATCCGCGGCGGGCGGCAAGGCCCGCTGCCATCGGCTCTATCGCCAGACGGATTTCGAACAGTTCTTCGGCCAGTTGCTGCTGGTCTTGCGCGCCTTCGTGCCAGGAGAGCACCACCGGATCGAGCGTGTTCCAATGCTCCGGCGCGCGGACACGGGTGCCCAGCCGCGGCTTGGCTTCGATGAAGCCCTTGGTCGACAGGATCTTCAGCGCCTCGCGCAAGGTCGTCCGGCTGACGCGCAGATTGCCCAGCATCTCGGATTCTTTGGGCAGGATCTCGCCGGGCTTGAGTTCGCCGAGCGCGATGCGGCGGCCGATCTCCGCCGCGATCTGCGCGGGCAGCCCGCGGTCACCGATCGTAAATGTCGTCATCAGCCGTCCGTTTCCGAAATCCCGGCGCGCATTCTGGCGCGATTCGAGCCCTTGCTACCATAGCCGTCGCCACGCCCCAAACGGTCAAGCCAGCTTGAGCCTGAGCGAAGGCGCTTACTCTTCGCCAAGACGACCAAGCTCGGCCGCAAAACGCCGAACCATCGCAAGTCCTGTCTCGGTCGGTCGCAGCGCAGGCGCGCGATCGAAGACGGGCATACCGGCCCGTTCACCGAAGAGACGTTTGCCGTAGCACATCAGGTTTTCGATCCCCTGCATGGTGAACACCACCGCCGGCAACATATCCCGATAGGCCGCTTCCGCCTCCTCGTCCCAGCCGTCGCGATAGAACTCGTAGGCCCTGACCGCATGGTCGATGCAATCGGGCGCAAGAATGAAGCCACGGCATCCGGCCCTCAGGTTGTCGATAAGCTCGAGGCCGGCGCGACCGTTGAAAACAGGCAGCTGGCCTTCGGTCACCTCGATCAGCGCGGCGATATCGACCACCGGCCCCTCGCCCTTGATAAGGGTAATGTTGGGGTGCTGGCGGACGAGTTCGGCGATATCGCTCGCCGTCAACCCTCTCCCCATGAACGCAGGCGCATTCTGGATGGCGACGGGTACGTCGATCGCATCGGCGACCCGGCCGAAGAAGCGAATGTATTCCTGTGCGGAGAACTGGCCGACGATCGGCGGCTGCAGGATCAGCCAGTCGGCACCGGCGCCAACGGCATGGCGCGCTTGGCGCACCTGCTCTTCGACGGAAGGCCCGAAGATGGTCAGTGCCACCGGCACATGGCCGGCGGTGTCCTCGACCAGCCATTCCATCACGGCCATGCGCTCGGCCTCGCTCAATTTCGAGGCTTCGGTCGCAAGGCCGAGTGCCGCCATGCCATGCACGCCGGCATCAAGACAGACTTCCGTCTGCCGGCGCATGGCTTCGCGATCGAGCTTTTCGTTGCCATCAAACAGCGCATAGAGGATGGCGTGGATGCCGTGAAGATCGGCGGGATCGAACCGGGACATCGCCGCTCCTCCTCAATGGCTCTCGCGGGGCACGGCGTGCCCGCGACAACCGACAAGGAAATCGAGATCGGCGCCACGATCGGCCTGCATCACTCGCTCGACATAGAGACCCTGGTAACCGCCGGGCATGGCGATCTCCGGCGGCGTCCATTCCTGCCGGCGGCGGGCAAGTTCCGCCTCGTCGACATCGAGGTGCAGCCGGCGTCCGGCGACGTCGAGCTCGATCCAGTCCCCATCCCTGACCAGCGCCAACGCACCGCCGACGGCCGCCTCCGGCGCGACATGCAGCACGACAGTGCCAAAGGCCGTGCCCGACATGCGGGCGTCGGAAATGCGCACCATATCGCGCACGCCCTTCTTCAGGAGCTTCTGCGGCAGCGCCATGTTACCGACCTCGGCCATCCCGGGATAACCCTTGGGACCGCAGTTTTTCAGAACCATGATCGAGCTCTCGTCGATATCGAGGTCGGGATCGTCGATGCGCTGCTTGTAGTGATCGATCGTTTCGAAGACGACAGCGCGGCCCCGGTGCTGCATCAACGCGGGTGTCGCAGCAGAGGGTTTCAGGATCGCACCTTGAGGCGCGAGATTGCCCTTGAGGACAGCGATGCCCCCTTGCTGTGTCAGCGCCACATCGCGTGGCAGGATCACATCCGGATTGTAATTTTCGGCATCCGCGATGTTTTCGCCGACGCTTTTGCCTGTCACCGTCGGGTTGTCGAGATCAAGCAGATCGGCGATTTCCTTCATGACCGCCGGAAGGCCGCCGGCATAACAGAAATCCTCCATCAGGAAGGTGCCCGACGGCATGAGGTTGAGGATCGTCGGGATGTCGCGACCGAACCGGTCCCAATCCTCTAGCGTCAGTTCCGTGCCCACTCGTCCGGCAATCGCCAGCAGATGAACAACGGCGTTGGTCGAGCCGCCGATGGCGCCGTTGACGCGGATGGCATTGGCGAAGGCTTCCCGCGTCAGGATATGCGATGGCCGCAGGTCCTCAGCGACCATGGCGACGATCCGCCTGCCGGAGAGCCGTGCCAGGCGCGCACGGTGGGCATCGACGGCGGGGTAAGCCGCATTGCCGGGCAATGCCAGCCCCAAGGCTTCGGCCATCGACGCCATGGTCGAGGCGGTGCCCATGGTCATGCAATGGCCTGGAGAACGCGACATGGCGCTTTCCGCGGCCATGAACTCGGCTGGCGTCATGACGCCCGCGCGCACATCCTCGGAAAACTTCCAGACATCAGTACCCGATCCAATGGTCCTGCCCTTCAGCCGACCATTCAGCATCGGCCCGCCGGAAACGACGATTGCCGGCAGATCGCAGGATGCCGCCCCCATGACGAGGGATGGCGTGGTCTTGTCGCAACCGGCCATCAGCACGACGCCATCGATCGGGTTGCCGCGGATCGCCTCTTCCACATCCATGGAGGCGAGATTACGAAACAGCATGGCGGTGGGACGCAGATTGGACTCGCCGCAGGAAAAGACCGGAAATTCCAGCGGCAGACCGCCCGCCTCCAGCACACCCGCCTTGATATGTTCAATCAGGCCACGAAAATGGGCGTTGCAAGGCGTGAGTTCGGAGAAGGTGTTGCAGATGCCAATGACCGGACGCCCGTCGAAGGCGTCATCCGGCAGGCCATTGTTCTTCATCCAGCTGCGATGAATGAAGGCATCCTTGTCGAGCCCTCCGAACCAATGCTGCGATCTCAGTTTTCTCGACACGTTCGGCCCTCCGCTGTGCACTCGCCTGACCTTGCATCCAGGCGCATTTATTTCTCATATAATCGGAGTTATTGGCGGTCAAGTGTCAGACACGCGCAATCGGGCGGACTTGCGCGGTCATGGGGCAGCTAGAGAAACGATCGGAAGCTGGATGAAACTGCTGGCTGAGCAGGAGAAAAGTCGCGATCCGGACGCAGGACATCCCCGCGCGCTGCAACAATCGGCAGGCGCGGCAACAACAGCCACGTCAGTGACTGAAGGGGGAACTTGAGACCAAGCCATGTGGCTTGGTTTTAGGGATGATGCAGGACGCTCAATCCGCCGTCGACCGTCAGGCAGGTGGCGTTGATGAAGGTGCATTCGTCCGACACCAGGAAGAGTGCGGCACGGGCGATTTCATCGGCGGTGGCGATACGGCCGCCTGGGTGTAGTTTCATCGTTTCGGCTTCGGCAGCGACCGGGTCCGGAAAGCTGTTCCAGTATTCGACGGCCTTCTGCGTCAACACGTATCCAGGCGCCAGGGCATTCACCCGGATCCCCTTTGAAGCGTATTCGATGCCGAGCGATTTGGTCATGCCGAGAAGCGCATGTTTCGCGACGGGATAGGGAAAGGTATGCGGGATGATCGTGAAGGCATGGGTCGACGCGATGTTGAGGATGACGCCGCCGCCATCCTCGATCATGCCCGGGAGAACCGCGCGGCTGCAGTTCCAAGCCCCCTTGAGATTGACGTCGAAGCAGCGCTGCCAGTCGGCATCGCTCGATGCCAGCGGCTCGGAGAAGACGTTGATGCCGGCATTGTTGACCAGCGCATTCGGCCGACCGATTGTCTGTTCCGCCTGGCGGATCGCTTCGGCAATCCCATCGGCATCGGTGATATCGGCCGTCGTCGCGGCAACCTTGCCGCCGTCGGCGGCAAGGCGTGCCGCCTCCTTGTCGAGCAGCGGCCCGTCCCGATCGATCAGAAAGAGACTGGCGCCCTCCTTCAGGAAGGCTTCCGCCATCGCCAGACCAATACCCTGGGCAGCGCCTGTAATGACGATGCGCTTTCCGGAAAGCCGCTTGCTCATGTTCTCTCTCCCTCGCCTATTGAAGCCGCGCAGCGGTCACCACTCGGCGACGCTGCCGTCCTCATGGCGCCAGATCGGGTTGCGCCAGCGGTGGCCTTCCTTGGCCCGCTCGATGACATAGGCCTCGTCGACTTCGACGCCGAGGCCCGGTCCCTGCGGGATCGAGACGAAACCGTCCTCGTAGTGGAAGACGTCCTTGTTGGAGACATAGTCGAGAATGTCGTTGGCCTCGTTGTAGTGAATGCCGAGGCTCTGTTCCTGGATGAAGGCGTTGTAGCTGACGGCGTCGATCTGCAGGCAGGCGGCAAGCGCGATCGGTCCGAGCGGGCAATGCGGCGCCAGCGCCACGTCATAGGCCTCGGCCATCGCAGCGATCTTGCGGCATTCGGTGATCCCGCCGGCATGGGAGAGGTCAGGCTGGATGATGTCGACATAACCGTCTGAAAGCACCGACTTGAAATCCCAGCGCGAATAGAGCCGCTCGCCGAGCGCGATCGGGGTCGAGCAATGGTTGGCGATTTCCTTCAGCGCCTCGCGGTTTTCCGACAGCACCGGCTCCTCGATGAACATCAACTTGAACTGCTCGAGTTCCTTGGCCAGCACCTTGGCCATCGGCCGGTGCACCCGGCCGTGGAAATCGACGCCGATACCGATGTTCGGGCCGATGGCATCGCGGATGATGCCGATGGTCTCGACCGCCTTGTCGATCTTCTCGTTGGTGTCGACGATCTGCAGCTCCTCGCAGCCGTTGAGCTTGATCGCCTTGAAGCCGCGGGCCACCACGTCCTTGGCATTGCGGGCGACATCGCTCGGGCGGTCGCCGCCGATCCAGGAATAGACCTTGATCTTGTCGCGGCATTGGCCGCCGAGCAGCGAATGCACCGGCTGGCCCAGTGCCTTGCCCTTGATGTCCCAGAGAGCCTGGTCGATGCCGGCAAGCGCGCTCATATGGATGGCACCACCGCGGTAGAAGCCGCCGCGATACATCACGTTCCAATGGTCCTCGATCAGGAAAGGATCCTTGCCGACGAGATAATCGGCAAGCTCGTGCACGGCCGCCTCTACCGTCAGGGCCCGGCCCTCGACAACGGGCTCGCCCCAGCCGACGATGCCCTCGTCGGTCTCCACCTTGAGAAACAGCCAGCGCGGCGGGACGATATAGGTCGTGAGCTTGGTGATCTTCATGGAATGATGTCCGGTTCGGTGGGGATAACGTGTCGTGACCGGCCGTGCGAGCACACGCCGGCGGGCATTTTCAGAGGACGGGTTTCGCAGGACTGTGTTGCTTGACCGCCGTTGCCAGATCGCGCGCGGCAAGATCGAGCATGCGGATCGAGCAGTCGCGCGCCGCCGCCTTGTCGCGCATGCGCAGCGCTTCGACCAGTTCGCGATGGACGTCGATCGCTTCGTCGCGCCGCTCGGCGGCCTCGTTCGAAGCATGCAGCGAAAACTTGAGCGCCGCCTGGATGATGCCGACCAACTGCAGGAAGACCTGATTATGACTGGCCTTGAGCAGGCAGGTGTGGAAGGCGACGTCGGCATCGGTGAAGCCGGCGATATCGCGCTCACCGTCACGCATCGCCTGCCAGGCCCGCTCGAGATCGGCGATTTCCTGCACGGTCGCACGCTCGGCGGCGAATTCTGCGGCAACCGGCTCGATCGCCCGGCGCGCTTCCAGAATGCAATTCAACAGGTCGAACTCGAAGATGCGCTCTCCGATCCATTCGAGCACCTGGGCATCGAGGATGTTCCACTCGTCCTTACCACAAACGACGGTACCGACCCGCGAGCGGCCACGCACCATGCCCTTCGATTCCAGGATTTTCAGCGATTCGCGAATGACGGTGCGGCTGACGCCGTAACGCTCGCAGAGATCGTTTTCTCGCGGCAGATAGGAGCCGACAGGAAAGATATCGGCGCAGATATCGGAGGCGATGGCCCGCGTCACGTTCTTCTGGACGCGCGGCCGGCGCTGTACCTGCTCGCCTGCCACGGCCTGCGGTTCCTGACCTTCCATCTGCATCTCCACCCATCCCTTCAGTTCCGCCGACGCTTTTATCCCAGATCACCTTTCCTCGCGACAGGGATCAGAGAGCACTTCAGCAATAGTTATACATCACTATCTCAATCATCATACAAAGGCAATTGACGGATATGATGATTCATCATACACAAATGGCAACTGCAGGAGGCAGTTCACCAGGGAGAGAAATCATGCGCTTCTTCAAAGCCGCCATTCTGGCCGGCACCGTCGCCGTATTTGCCGCAACCTCGGCCTTCGCCGCCGACGTCAAGATCGGCTTCATCGTCAAGCAGCCCGAGGAGCCCTGGTTCCAGGACGAATGGAAGTTCGCCGACGTCGCTGCCAAGGAAAAAGGCTTCACGCTGGTCAAGATCGGCGCGGAAGATGGCGAAAAGGTTCAGTCGGCGATCGACAACCTCGGCGCACAGGGCGCTCAGGGCTTCATCATCTGCACGCCCGACGTCAAGCTCGGCCCGGGCATCATTGCCAAGGCTGCCGCCAACGATCTCAAAATGATGACGGTCGACGACCGCCTGGTCAACGCTGACGGGAGCCCGATCGAAGACGTGCCGCACATGGGCATCTCGGCCACCAAGATCGGCGAAGCCGTCGGCCAGTCGATCGTCGACGAGATCAAGAAGCGCGGCTGGGACATGAAGGAGGTCGGTGCGATCCGCGTCTCCTACGACCAGTTGCCGACCGCCGTCGACCGTGTCGAAGGCGCGCTCTCGGTGCTGAAGGCAAACGGCTTCCCGGAAGCCAACATCTTCGACGCGCCGCAGGCAAAGACCGACACGGAAGCAGCCCTCAACGCCTCGACCGTCGTTCTCAACAAGAATGCCGGCATCAAGAAGTGGGTCGCCGTCGGCCTCAACGACGAAGCGGTGCTCGGCGCGGTACGCGCCACCGAAACCGTCGGCATCGCGCCCGACAGCATGATCGGCGTCGGCATCGGCGGCGCGGACTCGGCCATCAACGAGTTCAAGAAGCCCACGGCTACCGGCTTCTTCGGCACAGTGATCATCTCGCCGAAGCGCCACGGCTACGAGACCGCGCTCAACATGTACGAGTGGGTCGCCAACGGCAAGGAGCCGGAAAAGCTGACGCTGACCGCCGGCCAGATCGCACTGCGCGATACCTACGAGGCCGTTCGCAAGGACCTCGGCATCGAATAATCGTCGTCTTCGATGACTTTGAGCCCGGCGGTTTATCATCGCCGGGCGCCCCATTCCGGAGCGTCGCAGATGCAAGACTTCCTTGAATTCCGAACCATCTCCAAGGGCTATCCCGGCGTCCAGGCACTGTCGAACGTCTCGTTCTCGGTCAGAAAAGGCGCAGTCCACGGCCTGATGGGCGAAAACGGCGCCGGCAAGTCGACGCTGATCCGCGTTCTCTCGGGTGATCAGTCGGCCGATACCGGCGAAATCCTGATCGACGGTGCGCAACAGCACTACCGTTCGGTGCGCGACGCCTTCCATGCCGGCGTCATCGTCATTCATCAGGAACTGCAGCTCGTCCCGGAACTGACGGTTGCGGAAAACCTCTGGCTCGGTCGCTTTCCGGGCAAGGCCGGCGTCATCGATCGCCAGCAACTGACCGGGGTCGTCTCGAAGAAGCTTGCCGAGATCGGCATCGACGTCGATCCTTCCGTCAAGGTGGCTTCGCTGTCGATCGGTGAGCGGCAGATGGTCGAAATCGCCAAGGCGGTCATGCTCGACGCGCGCGTGATTGCGCTCGACGAGCCGACGTCGTCGCTCTCCTCCAGGGAAAGCGAGATCCTCTTTTCTCTCATCGACCGTCTGCGCGCCAACGGCACCGTCATCCTTTATGTTTCCCATCGTCTCGACGAGATCTTCCGCCTCTGCGACAGCCTGACTGTGCTGCGTGACGGAAAACTCGCCGCCCATCACCCCGACATTTCGAAGGTTACACGGGACCAGATCATCTCGGAAATGGTCGGCCGCGAAATCGCCAACATCTGGGGCTGGCGCGAGCGCAGCCTCGGGCAAGAGCGGCTGCGCGTCGAGAATATTTCGGGAGCGAAACTTCGCCACCCAATAAGCTTTTCCGTCCGGCGCGGCGAGATTCTTGGCTTCTTCGGCCTGATCGGCGCCGGCCGCAGCGAGATGGCGCGCCTCGTCTATGGCGCCGATGCCCGCAATGGCGGCACCGTGTCGGTCGACGGCGTCACCATCACGGCGGACAGCCCGCCGCATTCGATCCGCTCCGGCATCGTGCTATGCCCGGAGGACCGCAAGTTTGACGGCATCGTCCAGGGACGTTCGATCGAGGAGAACATGACGATCTCCTCGCGTCGCCACTTTTCACCCTTCGGCATCATCAACCCGAAGAAAGAGGGTGCGCTTGCCGACAAGTTCATCGCCAAGCTGCGCGTACGCACGCCCTCGCGCCGCCAGGACATCATCAATCTCTCGGGCGGTAACCAGCAGAAGGTGATCCTTGGCCGCTGGCTGTCCGAAGAGGGCGTCAAGGTCCTGATGATTGACGAGCCGACGCGCGGCATCGATGTCGGCGCCAAGTCGGAAATCTACGAAATCCTCTACGAACTGGCCGCGGACGGCATGGCGATCGTGGTGATTTCCAGCGAACTGCCCGAAGTCATGGGCATCGCCGACCGCATCATGGTGATGTGCGAAGGCCGCATCGCTGCCGATATTCCAAGGGCGGAATTCGACGAGCGGCGCATTCTCGCCGCCGCACTGCCGGACGTTCAAAACGCCAATACTCTTTCTCACGCACAGGTACGCTGACGATGACCTCCTTGAAAAAACTTCTTCTCGGCGAACAGGGCCTCGTCGTCATCTTCGCGCTGGCCTTTCTCGTCGTCTCGCTGACGGTGCCCAACTTCCTGACCGAGCGTAACATGCTCGGTCTGCTGCAGTCGGTCGTTACCATCGGCATCGTCGCCTGCACCATGATGTTCTGCCTCGCCTCGCGCGACTTCGACCTTTCCGTCGGCTCGACGGTTGCCTTTTCCGGCATGGTCGCGGTCATGGCGTCGAATGCCACCGGCTCGATCCTGCTTGGCCTAGTCGCCGCCCTCATCTGCGGCGGCCTCGTCGGCACGGTCAACGGCGTCGTCATCGCCCGTTTCCGCATCAACGCGCTGATCACCACGCTTGCGACGATGCAGATCGTGCGCGGCCTGGCGCTGATCGCGTCGGACGGTCGCGCCGTCGGCATCAACGATCCGAGCTTCTACCAGTTGGCGCTGTCGCGCTTCCTCGGCATCCCGACACCGATCTGGGTCATGGCGCTGTTCTTCGTCGCCTTTGGCTTCCTCCTGAACCGCACCGTCTTCGGCAAGAACACGCTGGCGATCGGCGGCAATCCGGAGGCCTCGCGCCTTGCCGGCGTCGACGTTGCGCGCATGCGCATCTGGATTTTCGCGTTACAGGGCCTCGTCTGCGCCGTTGCCGGCGTGCTGCTCGCCTCGCGCATCACCTCCGGTCAGCCGAACGCGGCGACGGGCCTCGAGCTCTCGGTCATCTCTGCCTGCGTGCTCGGCGGCGTGTCGCTTGCCGGTGGCCGTGCGGCGATGACCGGCGTGATCGTCGGCGTGCTGATCATGGGCATCGCCGAAAACGTCATGAACCTGCTGAACATCCAGGCCTTCTACCAATATGTCGTGCGCGGCCTCATCCTGCTGATGGCCGTGCTGCTCGACAATCTTCGCTCGTCAGCTGCCGGGCGCCGGGCATAGCTGCCGCATGACTGCGGACGTCCTGCAACTCGGCAACGGGGCTCTGTCAATCGAATTGAGCCGCTTCGGCGGCTCAATCCTCTCCGGCTCCTATTGCGGGATCCCGCTCTTTCGACCCGCACGGACCGATGGCCTCGCCTCTCGGCGACACGGGGCCGAAGCCAGCTTTCCGCTCGTTCCCTTCGGCAACCGGCTGGAGGGTAACAGCTTCATCCTTTCCGGCCATCGCTTCGCACTCGCGCCCAATGCCAGCGACCCCTGTTACCTGCACGGCGACGGCTGGCTGGCGGCATGGGAGGTGGTTTCGCACAGCGAAACCGAAGCATGCCTGCGCTACGAACACGGCGCGGTCGCGCCGGGTCCCTACGCCTATGACGCCGTTCAGCACTTCCGTGTTGCAGCCGATCGCCTGTCCCTCACGCTTTCGGTCACCAACAGGTCGGCCTTCGCTCTGCCGATGGGGCTCGGGCACCATCCCTTCTTCCCGAAACCCGCAGGCACCCGACTGACGGCGAAGGCCGATCGTTTCTGGACCGAGCGAGCCGGACACCTGCCCGATCAGTCCGGCCCCATCCCGGGTGACCTGGATTTCGCGGGAGGCAATCGGATCCCGCCGCACTGGCTGAACAATGCCTATGAGGGGTGGGACGGCAAGGCGATCGTCGAGTGGCCGGAGCTCGATCTCTGCCTGGAGATCGCAGCGCCAGCGCCTTTCCGTCACTTCATGCTCTACGCGCCGGAAGACGCCGATTTCCTCTGTTTCGAGCCGATGACGCATCTGCCGAATGGGCATCATCTTCCCCACCTCGGGGGGCTATCCGTTCTCGATAACGGTCAAAGCCTTGTCGCTACGATGACGCTTTCGCCGCGCCTGATCTCGCAAGAGCGTTGAAGGCGAACGGAACGAAGCGAGGAGACCGACCAACCGGCGCATACAACAGTGCACCGCGCGCCCAATCGGGCGCGCGGTGCTTCAATGGACCGTGGCTTGGAACGATCTGGCAGTTACGCGGCAACCTGCTGCGCCGCATCGTACTCCGCCGCCCATTGTACCGATGGTCGCGCGGCGCAGCGCTCGATCCAGGCCTTGACTGCAGGCACGTCCGGCGTCGCTTCCGGGAACCATGCAAATGGCGAATAGAGCAGCAAGTCGGCAGCGGAGAATTCATCGCCCATCAGATAGGGGCTTGCCGTCAGCGCCGTCTCCAACTGTTGTGCCATCTCCTTGGGTCCGCGGAACGTGGCCTGCAGATAGGGATGCGAAATCCCGGCCGCTTCGACGATCAGCACCGGTTCGACCACGCCGGCATACCAGGCAAGCCAGCTCAGATAGCGGCCGCGCTTGGGGTCGCCTGCAACCGGCGCCAGCTTCTTTTCCGGGAACAGATCGGTCAAATACTGGATGATGGCGATGCTTTCCCAGATGACGACGCCATCATGCACGAGCAGCGGCACCTTGCCATCCGGGTGTGGGTTCTTGGGATCCTTGGCGCCACTACCGTCGCCGCGGGTGATGTCGACGATGACGATGTTCACCTTGTCAAGCGCATCCAGTTCGCGAAGCAAAGTGATGATGCGCGAAGAGCGGGAGCGCGGGGCGTGATAGAGCGTCAGCATGGAAAGGTCCTCGATTGCGGTTTCTGTCTGGCCTCTTTATAAAACGGCCCAACTGTCAATTTCCGTCAGTAGGGTCATGGCACGCAGCGATCGTTTGTTTCGTCTTCTCCAGGCGCTTCGCAGCCTGCCCCAGCCGGTGACTGCCGCGCGACTGGCAGAGGAAACCGGCGTATCGCTGCGCTCGCTCTACCGCGACATCGACAGCCTGCGCGCCGCGGGTGCGGTCATCGACGGCGAACGCGGCTTCGGCTACCGCCTGACCGAAGACATCGCGCTTCCACCCCAGACCTTCACCCGGCTCGAGATCGAAGCCCTGGTGCTGGGGCTCGGCGAAGTTCGCCACATGGGCGAGCCCGAGCTTGCCCGCGCCGCGGAAGCCGTGCTTTCGAAAATCACGGCCACCCTGCCCGACCGGTTGCAGCAGCAGACGATCCATGCGGTCTCACAGGTTCATCGCTTCGAGCAGCGGTCGGCGCCTAATATCGACGTCGCGCTGCTTCGCGAAGCCTGCTGGCAGGAGCGAGCCGTCGTCATCGACTATGTCGACGCCGATGGCCGGCACTCGGAGAGGCGCGTTCTGCCGCTCGGCATCGTCTACCTCGAGCGCGTGCTCGTGCTTTTGGCCTGGTGCAGCCTGAGGCAGGGATATCGCAAGTTCAGGATCGATCGCATGACCAGCCTCGAACTGATCGAGGAAAGCTTCCGTCCACGTCGCGTTCCCATGCTTCGAGAATACATCGCCCAGTTGAACGCAGGAGCGGAGAAGGCAACGGCGCAAAATGCTTTGCGGCGGTAGAAGCGCGTCTCATCCGTTCAACGAAACAATCGGAACGAGCCTGAGCGAAACCTGCAGCCAGTCGTGAGAAGGGCGCGGCCCACCGGGAAGTGGACCGCGCCCCGCCGCATCATGATGCGGTCTTGCCCTGGGAGGCAGCTCTATTCGGCAGGCTGCAGGCCTTGGACCGGGCTCTCCGGCAACGCCTGGCCGCCAAGGGTCGCGGCAAGCTGGGTCTCGTCCAGTTCGCCTTCCCATTTTGCCACGACGATGGTCGCAACGGCATTGCCGACGAAGTTGGTCAGTGCACGGCATTCCGACATGAAGCGGTCGATGCCGAGGATCAGCGCCATGCCGGCGACCGGAACCGCCGGAACCACCGAAAGCGTGGCCGCAAGGGTGATGAAGCCGGCGCCGGTGATCCCGGCCGCCCCCTTGGAGCTCAGCATCGCCACCAGCAACAGCAGCACCTGATCGCCGAGCGACAGCGGAATGTCGGTCGCCTGGGCGATGAAGAGAGCGGCGAGCGTCATGTAGATATTGGTGCCGTCGAGGTTGAAGGAGTAGCCGGTCGGGATCACCAGGCCGACGACCGAGCGCTTGCAGCCGGCCTTCTCCATCTTGTTCATCAGGCCCGGGAGGGCCGCTTCCGAAGAGGACGTACCGAGAACCAGCAGCAGCTCTTCCTTGATGTAGCGGATAAGGGAGACGATAGAGAAACCGTTATAGCGGGCGACCGCGCCGAGCACGACGAAGACGAAGAGCAGCGAGGTCACGTAAAACGTGCCGATCAGCATCGCGAGATTGGCGATCGAGCCGACGCCGTATTTGCCGATGGTAAATGCCATGGCGCCGAAGGCACCGATGGGGGCTGCCTTCATCAGGATCGCGACCAGCTTGAAGATCGGCAGCGTCAGCGCATGCAGGAAGTCGACGACCGGCTCGGCCTTTTTGCCGACCATCGCGAGTGCCAGGCCGAACAGCACGGAGATGAACAGCACCTGCAGGATGTCACCCTCGGCGAATGCACCGACGAGCGTCGTCGGGATGATGTTCATCAAGAAGCCGGTGATCGACTGCTCGTGCGCCTTTTCGGCGAAGGAACTGACCGCCTTGACGTCGAGCGAGGCCGGGTCGATGTGCATGCCGGCGCCCGGCTGCACGACATTGGCGACGATCAGGCCGATAATCAACGCCAGCGTCGAGAAGGTCAGGAAGTAGATCATTGCCTTGCCGGCGACGCGGCCGACCTTGGCGAGATCGGTCATGCCGGCAATGCCGGTGGCAACCGTCAGGAAGATGACGGGGGCGATGATCATCTTCACCAGCCGGATGAAGGCGTCGCCGAGCGGCTTCAGCTGCGTGCCGATCTCAGGATAGAAATGGCCGAGCAGGATGCCCGCGGCGATCGCCGCTAGAACCTGGACATAGAGATGGCGATAGAAAGGTGTCTTGCCGCGCGGTTCCGCGGATTGGTCGATAATCATGATATCCTCCACTTGGCCCAGTCCGGCGTCATGCCGGGCCTCCCGGGCCCTATTTCCGAAGCGCGACAGCTCGGGCTGTCATGAGGATGTCATTTGCAATGGGCGTGCCAGATTGCAGGCAGACCAATCAGGCTGTTGAATTATAGAGGTATTTTGTTGGCTCTCGAATTGGGTACACAAATATTTGAGCGGATATCCGCACAGGTGATCTGGAAATATGAGCGGAATAATGCACAATTCCGCCATGTCGATGCCTGCCCCGCCCACCGTAAAACCAGCCGATCTTGACCGGCACATGCGCCGTGCCTGGCTGATTTTCGCTGCGGTGGCTTTCGCCCTCTTGGCAGCGGGACTTTATGTCGCCGGCGAGTATGGGCGAAACAAGGCGCTCGAAACAGTCGACATCCAGAGCCGCATCGACGCCAACCTCAAAGCGTCGCTACTGCGCGCCGTGCTTGAGCGGCAGCGCGCTCTGCCGCTGGTTCTGGCCGATGATGTCGAGGTGAAGGCCGCCCTCGAAAAAGGTGGCGAGCAATCGTTGCAGCGCCTCGATCAAAAGCTGGAGGCGCTGGCCGCCAATACCGATGCGGCGGTGATCTATGCGATCGGTCTCGACGGCGTGGCCATTGCGGCCAGCAACTGGCGCGAGCCGACCAGTTTCGTCGGCAATGACTATGCCTTCCGCGAGTATTTCCGGATGGCGATGCGCGACGGCAAGGCCGAGCATTTCGCCATGGGTACAGTCAGCAAACGGCCGGGCCTTTACATTTCGAGGCGGGTCGACGGGCCAGGAGGCCCGATCGGCGTCGTGGTCGCCAAGCTCGAATTCGACGGGGTCGAAGCCGATTGGCTTGCCTCCGGCAAGCCTGTCTACGTCACCGACCGTCGCGGCATCGTGCTGATCACCAGCTTCCCGTCCTGGAGGTTCATGACGACCCGCAATATCCCGGCGGATCGGCTCGCCGCGATCCGCGACAGCCTGCAGTTCGGCGACGCCTCGCTGCTGCCTTTGCCGTTTCGCCGGATCGAACCGACGAGCGATGGGTCGAGCATGCTCACAGCCCTTCTGCCCGGCAGCAGCGAGAAGCAATATCTCAGGGTTGAGACGATGGTTCCATCGACCAGCTGGCGGCTGGAACAACTGGCGCCGCTCGATGCCGCTTTGAGCGCGGCGAGCCGCGAGGCACGGCTGCTGGCGATTGCCGTGCTTGCACCGCTCCTGGCGCTTGCCGCATTCCTCCTTCGCCGACGTCAGTCTTTGACGCTGATTGCAGCCAACGAACGCGCCGCACGCGATGAATTGGAGCGCCGGGTGACCGAGCGGACACACGATCTCAGCCTCGCCCGCGATCACCTCGAAATCGAGATCGCCGACCACCGGCGCACCGGAGAAAAATTGCAAGCCGTGCAGCAGGAGCTCGTGCAGGCCAACCGACTGGCGATCCTCGGCCAAGTGGCGGCCGGCGTTGCCCACGAGATCAACCAGCCGGTCGCCACCATCCGCGCCTATGCCGACAACGCCCGCACATTCCTCGATCGCGGCCAGAAGGAAACCGCGGTCGAAAACCTCGAAAGCATCGCCGCGCTCACCGAGCGGGTCGGCACCATCACCGATGAGCTGCGCAGCTTTGCAAGAAAGGGCCGCTTCGTCGCCGAGCCGACGGCCCTGCGCGAGGTGATCGAAGGCGCGCGGATGCTGCTGCGCAGCCGCTTTGCCGGCCACATGGATGCGATCATCATCGACCTGCCTGATAACGGCCTCAACGTTCTCGGCAATCGCATCCGCCTGGAACAGGTGCTGATCAACCTGTTGCAGAATGCCTTGGAGGCTCTTGGCGATCAGCCGGATGCAGAGATCCATGTGCGTTGCGAAATCGGTCCCAACGATAGTGTTTTGCTCGTTGTTGCCGACAATGGTCCGGGCATAAGGCCCGATATCCTCGAAGACCTTTTCACGCCGTTCAACACCTCCAAGGACCAGGGTCTCGGCCTCGGCCTTGCCATCTCCAAGGAGATCGTCGTCGACTATGGCGGCGACATTGACGTCAAGACCGGGCCTGACGGCACCGTCTTCACCGTGCGCCTGAAGAGGGCCTGAGCGATGCAGCAATCCGTATGCCTTGTCGATGACGACAGCGACCTCCGGAAGGCAATGAAGCAGACGCTGGAGCTTGCCGGCTTCACCGTTTCCACCTTTCCCAGTGCGACAGAGGCGCTCGCAACTCTTGTCCCAGATTTTGGCGGCATCGTCATCAGCGATATCCGCATGCCGGGGATCGACGGCCTGACGCTGTTTCGCCGCATCGCCACTTTCGATCCGGATCTTCCGGTTATCCTGGTCACCGGCCACGGCGATATTCCTATGGCCGTCCAGGCCCTGCAGGATGGCGTCTATGATTTCATCCCGAAACCCTTTGCTGCCGACCGTCTCGTCCAAAGCGCGCGCCGCGCGCTGGAAAAGCGCCGGCTGGTGATGGAGAACCGCGCACTGAAGCGCGCGGCGGAAACAGCCGGCGAAAGCCTGCCGCTGATTGGCCAGACGCCGGTCATGGAACGGCTGCGCCAGACCCTGCGGCATATCGCCGACACCGACGTCGATGTGCTCGTTGCCGGCGAGACCGGCAGCGGCAAGGAAGTGGTGGCAACGCTGCTGCACAATTGGAGCCAGCGCCGGGACGGGAATTTCGTGGCGCTGAACTGCGGCGCGCTGCCGGAAACGGTGATCGAGAGCGAGCTTTTCGGCCACGAACAGGGCGCCTTTACCGGCGCCTTGAAGAAGCGCATCGGCCGTATCGAGCATGCCAGCGGCGGCACGCTCTTCCTCGACGAGATCGAGGCGATGCCGCCGGCAACGCAGGTGAAAATGCTGCGCGTCCTTGAAGCCCGCGAAGTCACACCACTCGGCACCAACCTCGTGCGCCCGGTCGATATCCGCGTGATTGCCGCCGCCAAGATCGATCTCGGCGATCCGGCCCAGCGCGGCGACTTTCGCGAGGATCTCTATTTCCGGCTCAATGTCGTCACCCTTTCGATCCCGCCGCTGCGCGAGCGCCGCGACGACATTCCGCTGCTCTTCTCGCATTTCCTGACGCGGGCGGCGGAGCGGTTCAAGCGCGATGTGCCGGATGTCTCGCCGGCCGTGCGCCACCACCTGATGTCGCACTCCTGGCCGGGCAATGTGCGCGAACTCTCGCATTTCGCCGAACGGGTCGCCCTGGGCGTCGAAGGATCACTCGGACAGGCAACTATCGCCGCACCGACCAGCGCCGCCTTGCCCGAACGGCTGGAGCGGTACGAAGCGCAAATTCTGAAAGAGGTGCTGCGGGCGCAGCGCGGCGACGTCAAGGCGACGATTAAGGCGCTCGGCATTCCGCGCAAGACCTTCTACGACAAGCTGCAGCGGCATGGCATCAACCGCGCCGATTATGCAGAGCGCCCGGCCTCCGAAAAGCCTGGTCGCTAAAGCATTTCCAGGAAAACTGCGACGCGGTTTTCCGCCAGGAAATGCGCAAAGGCAGCGTTCGAACCGGAAACAGCCCGCCGCACGATCAACAGGCGAGAGACACAGCCGCCAGATTAGCGCTTGACGGCGCATCCGGATCGATGGCTATCTTTCGATATTCACCAGGGGGGTCCCGTCAAGGGGCTGAGAGTCTGCTGGTCGGAACGGCTTTTGCCGACCGAGGCGCAGTGACCCGTTGAACCTGATCCAGTTCATACTGGCGTAGGGACGGTGCAGACATCGACGCCACTATTCCGTCATTCGCGCGGAGTCTCGGGCAAACCTGTCTTTTCCTTCCGGCTTCAGAACTGGGTCTCCAACCGCAAACTTGGAGCCTCGTCATGAATATTGCCACTCAACCTGCAGACCTCTCGGTCACCATGGGCCCGCTTCCCGCTTCGAAGAAGGTCTATAAGCCGGGCACGATCCATCCGGATATCCGTGTGCCGATGCGCGAAATCGCCCTCCATCCGACATCGGGCGAGCCGCCGGTCATCGTCTACGACGCCTCCGGGCCCTACACAGTCGAAGACGCAAACATCCGCATCGAGGAGGGATTGCCACGGCTCCGCCGCAACTGGGTCATCGCGCGCGGCGACGTCGAAGCCTATGATGGGCGCAGTGTCCGGCCGGAGGATAACGGCTTTGCCTCGGGTGAGCGGCTGACGCCGACCTTCCCCTTCCGTCACGCGCCGCTGCGCGCAACCGGCCGGCGCGCCGTCACACAGCTTGCCTATGCGCGTGCCGGCATCATCACTCCGGAGATGGAGTTCGTCGCCATCCGCGAAAACCTCGGTCGCGAAGCCGCGCGCGCCACACCCCGCGACGGCGAGAGTTTCGGCGCCCAAATCCCCGATCACGTCACGCCGGAATTCGTCCGCCAGGAGATCGCCAGCGGCCGCGCCGTGCTGCCGGCCAACATCAACCACCCGGAATCCGAGCCGATGATCATCGGCAGGAATTTCCTGGTGAAGATCAACGCCAATATCGGCAACTCCGCCGTCACCTCCTCCATGGCCGAGGAAGTGGAAAAGATGGTCTGGGCGACGCGCTGGGGCGCCGATACGGTGATGGACCTGTCGACCGGGCGCAATATCCACAATATCCGCGAATGGATCATCCGCAATTCGCCGGTGCCGATCGGCACGGTGCCGCTCTACCAGGCGCTGGAAAAGGTCAATGGCATCGCTGAGGATCTCACCTGGGAGGTCTATCGCGACACGCTGATCGAGCAGGCGGAACAGGGCGTCGATTATTTCACCATCCACGCCGGCGTGCGACTGCACTATATCCCGCTGACCGTCGGTCGGGTCACCGGCATCGTCTCGCGCGGCGGCTCGATCATGGCCAAGTGGTGCCTGCACCATCACAAGGAGAGCTTTCTCTACGAGCATTTCGAGGAAATCTGCGACATCTGCCGCGCCTATGACGTGTCGTTCTCACTCGGTGACGGCCTGCGTCCCGGCTCGATCGCCGATGCCAACGACGCAGCGCAATTTGCCGAACTGGAAACGCTGGGCGAGCTGACGAAGATCGCCTGGGCGAAAGACTGCCAGGTGATGATCGAGGGCCCCGGTCACGTGCCGATGCACAAGATCAAGGAGAACATGGACAAGCAGTTGGCGGTCTGCGGCGAGGCGCCGTTCTACACGTTAGGACCGCTGACGACCGACATTGCCCCCGGCTACGACCACATCACCTCTGGCATCGGGGCTGCGATGATCGGCTGGTTCGGCACCGCCATGCTCTGCTACGTGACGCCGAAGGAACATCTGGGTCTGCCCGACCGCAACGACGTGAAGACCGGCGTCATCACCTACAAGATCGCCGCTCACGCTGCCGACCTCGCCAAGGGACATCCGGCCGCCCGCACCCGCGACGACGCCCTGTCACGCGCCCGCTTCGAGTTCCGCTGGGAAGACCAGTTCAACCTGTCGCTCGACCCGGAAACGGCGCGCTCCTTCCATGACGAGACCCTGCCGAAGGAGGCGCACAAGATCGCGCATTTCTGCTCGATGTGCGGCCCGAAATTCTGCTCGATGCGGATCTCGCACGACATTCGCGCCGAAGCGCAGAAGGAAGGCTTTCAGGCGATGGCGGCGAAGTATCGCGAGGGCGGCGATCTCTATATGCCGGTGAGCGCAGCTGAGGCCAAAGGATAGCGACGACGGCAAAAGGGTCGCCAACGGCCCTTCTCGTTTTTGTCGGGCTTCGCTGCTGTTTGTCACCCGTGCGCCACCCCTCCGTCAAGCTCGGGCCTGACGGAGGGGTGGCGGCGCAACTGCTCCCACCTGATCAATCCAACAGGACAATCACGAATGCGGTTGCCCTACCTCGCGGCCACCAGCGATCCGGCTCACCACATCGAGCAGAACATTGGCGCCGGCGACGAGGTCCGCCGGATCCGTGTGCTCGCGCGGATTGTGGCTGATGCCGTCGCGGCTCGGGACGAAGATCATCGCCGCCGGCGCGATGCGCGCAATCATCTGGGCGTCATGTCCGGCGCCCGAGGTCATGCGTCGGCTCTTGAACCCCCGGGCGCTCGCCGACACCTCGATCATCTCGACGATTGCCCGATCGAATGTCACCGGTTCGAAGCGCGCCAGCCGCTCGACCGTGACCGTCACCCCTTCCTCCGCCATGATCACCCGCAATTGGGCGTCAAGCGCATTCTCAAGTGCCTGCAGACGCTCCTCGTCCGGGTCGCGCAGGTCGACGGTAAAGACGGCGCGTGAGGGAATGACGTTGATCGCGTCCGGCTCGAAGCGCATGGTTCCGATCGTCGCCACGCTCGGCGCGTTCGATCGCGCGATATGATCGCGCAGGAACAGGCCAACGCGGGCTGCCGCAAGACCTGCATCGCTACGCATTGCCATCGGCGTGGTGCCGGCATGATTGGCAACACCCTCTATGGTAACGCGCTGCCAGGAAATCCCTTGCAGGTTTTCGACGGCACCAATCGTTGTCGCCTCACGCTCCAGCACCGGCCCCTGTTCGATATGCAGCTCGACATAGGCGTGGGGCGTCAAGGCGCAAGGTTCGACAGTGCCGGCATAGCCGATGCGCGTCAGTTCCGATCCGAGCGTGGTGCCATCGGTTCCAACAGTCGCAAGCGCGGCCTCGATGTCGAGACCCCCGACATGCACCAGCGACCCCAGCATTTCGGGCGCGTAGCGCACGCCCTCTTCGTTGGTGAAGGCGGCGACGACGATCGGCCGGGCTGGCGTAACGCCCTGCTCCTTCAGCGTCTCAATGACTTCAAGCCCGGCCAGCACGCCATAGCAGCCATCGTAGATGCCGGCGTTGATGACGGTGTCGACATGCGATCCGAGCATCAGCGGCAATTGCTCGGCGTTTTCCTCACTCTGCCATATGCCGAAGATGTTGCCGATGCGATCGACGGCAACGTCGAGCCCCACGGCCTTCAGCCAATGGACGAGAAGGTCCCGGCCAAGTTTCTCGCTGTCGGACGCTGCCAGTCGCGTCAACTGACCCCGATCGTCGCGCCCGATTGCGCCGAGTTCATGAATGCGCGCCAGCAGACGCTCGGCATTGATGGAAGCATGAGGCATGACGGCATCGCTTTCGGCAGGACTGATATTGGGCATCACGACTGTCATTGCACCACGCCCGGTGGCGCCAGTCGTTGCCGGGCAATTTCGGCGTGGAAGCGAGCGCCGTAGATCAGGGCATCGTCGTTGAAGTCATAGGTGGGATTGTGCAACGGCGCGGATTGCTGGCCGTTGCCGATAAAGACGAAGCAGCCCGGCACATGCGCAAGAAACTGCGCAAAATCCTCCGAGCCGGTCATCGGCTCGACGGCAACGCTGACATTTTCCGGCCCGAACACCACATTGGCCGCAGCGAATGCATGGTCGACGAGGGCGGGATCGTTGAGCAAGGGCACGAACTCGCGGGTGTAGTCCACCTCGACCTCACAGCCATAGGCGTCCGCTGTCCCCTTGGCGATCGTGCGCATCTGCTGCTCGATCTTGGCACTGACCTCGGGTCGAAAACTGCGTGCATCGCCGAGAATGCGTGCCAACCCCGGCAGAGCGTTGCGGGTGCCGTCCGTGATCACTTCCGTCACCGAGACAACGGCGATATCGGCGGGAGACAGCCGTCGCGAAACGATGGTCTGAAGATTGACCACCGTCGCGCAGGCGGCAACCAGAGTCTCGTTGCCGGAGTGTGGCCGCGCCGCGTGTCCGCCGACGCCCTTGAGCGTGATCTCGAAATTGTCCTCGGCCGACATGATGGCGCCCGGCCGCGTCTCGAACTTTCCCACCGGCAGGCCCGGCATATTGTGCAGGCCATAAATTTCCTCGAAGGGAAAGCGCTCCATCAAGCCGTCGGCGAGCATGGCAAGCGCGCCCTTCCCCCATTCCTCCGCCGGCTGGAAGACGAAGCGCACGGTGCCATCGAAACCGCCCTCCTCGGAGAGCATCTTCGCTGCGCCGAGCAACATCGCCGTATGGCCGTCATGGCCGCAGGCGTGCATGGTACCGTGTCGGGTGGAGCGATATACTGCACCGCCCTGTTCGGTAATGCGCAACGCGTCCATGTCGGCCCGCAGGGCTACGGCGCGGTTTCCCTTGCCACGCCGCAGCGTGCCGACAACGCCCGTGCCGCCAATGCCTTCTGCGACCTCGTCCAGGCCGAACGCGCGCAGCTTGGCGGCAACAAAGGCGGCCGTTCGCTTCTCTTCAAAGCCGAATTCCGGATGAGCGTGCAGATCGCGACGCCATGCCGTCATATCCGCCACAAGCCTGTCGTTCGTGCTAGTCATCCGCATCATACCCTTTCCATGCTCAAAACACCGGCGACCTCAGCCGGTGCGAGACCGACCAGTTCTTCATACCGCTCCGGATCGGTGGCGCCTTCCGTATTGATCACCAGGATCCGCGAACTGCCATCGAGGCCAAGGGTGGCACGCATATTCGGGTTGCCGGCGACCGTGACAAGGCCGGCCAGACCGACGCCACCGCTCTCGCCGGCAACGATTGCCGGATCGCCGCCTTTTGGGCGGGCGAGGCGGTTCATGATCGAAACGGCATCGTCTTCCTCGACGGTCATGAAGGCGCAGGCAACGCGCGAGAGAATACGCCAGGCAACCAATGAAGGCTCATAGCATTCGAGCATCGCCATCACGGTCGGCTCGCCATGCGCCACTTTCACCGGATGTCCGGCCTTTACCGTTTCCAAGAGGCAGGCCGCCCGCGCCGGCTCGACGACGACGAATTGAGGTCGATCGGAACCATAGCGCAGCGCCAGATGACCGGCCGTTGCCGCGGCAATGCCGCCAACGCCGGCCTGGACAAAGACATGGGTCGGCGGCGTACCGATCTCCCTCAACGCCTCGCACAGGAGCGCCATGTAGCCCTGCATCACCAGTCCGGGAATATACTCGTAACCCGACCAGGATGTGTCCGAGACAACCGTCCAGCCGCGATCGTCACAGACCTTTGCGGCAAATTCGACCGAGTCATCATAGGTCCCCTCGACGCGGACGATCTCGGCTCCATAATGCGCAATGGCGTCTATGCGTTTCTGACTGACGCTGGAATGCACGAAGATTACCGACTTCGCACCTACAAGCTGCGCACCCATCGCCACCGACCGACCGTGATTGCCGTCCGTAGCGCAACCGAACGTCATCTCTCGGGCGACCGCGCGAACGTCGTCACGCGCCAGATCGTCGATGTCGGCGTCGCGGCCGGTCCTCTTTCGAGCCTCGTCAAGCACCAGACGGATCACCGCATAGGATCCGCCGAGCGCCTTGAAGCTGCCAAGTCCGAGCCGATGGCCCTCGTCCTTGACCAGGATCGCGCCAACGCCGAGCTCGCTCGCAAGCGCCGGCAGGGAATGAAGCGGCGTCGGTCGGTGGTCATCGCGGCGGGAAAGCTGACGCTCGACCTCGGCGGCAGCTGAAATCGAAAGCATTTCGGCATCTTCCGGAAGCAGCGGCGATCCGAAATCGGCATGGTGGTTGCGAATAAGCATGCGGGCAATCTCCCTGTTTGGCGAAATTCTATTTCATCGCGTGAGAGAAATGCGCTCTAAATGGCCACCTTGAATGCAAGTTTGTAAATGATAGCGAGGAGACGATGGCCGTTTCAAAGACAGCACCGGCGGAGCTCGACCGCTTCGATCTGGCGATCCTGGCAATTCTGCAGAAAGACAACACCACGCCGCAGCGGCAGATCGGCGAGGCCGTCAACCTGTCCGCGCCGGCCGTACAGCGCCGGATCAAGCGCATGGAGGAGACCGGCGTCATCCTCAGCAATGTCGCGGTGATCGACCCGGCCCGCGTCAACCAGGCGCTAACGATCCTGGTCGAGGTCGAGGTGGAAAGCGAGCAGATCGAGTTGCTCGATGCGGCCAAGGCGGCGTTTTCGGCCGCACCGGAAGTGCAGCAGTGCTATTACGTCACCGGCGACGTGGATTTCATGCTGGTCGTGATCGTGCCGACGATGGGCGACTACGAAGCCTTCACCCGGCGCATGTTCTTCGGCAACCCGAACATCCGGCGCTTCCGGACATTCGTGACCATGGATCGCGTCAAGGTAGGCCTGTCCGTGCCGGTGGAAAAACCGCGCTGAAGGCTATTTCCGGGCCGCAAGCGCCTTCTTCTCCGCCTCTGCCTCCAGCGGCGCGCCGGCCCCGATCGACGTCAGATAGGCGTCGACGGTTTCAAGCGACGACGCCGGCGCGAAGCCTTCGCCGGTTTCAGCCGTCACGATCGCCAACTGTGTTTGCCAGCCGCCGGCGCTCCGGCATGCGACCGACACGAAATCCGGTTGATCCGGCCGCTTCATTTCATACTCCCGGCAAATCTGTTCGCCACTCGCCTCAAACGTAGAAACCAACCGAACACGCCCGTCGCCGATCGCGATTTCCTCGCCGGAGGCGCGCTGGTCGAGAATGCCCGACACGGCCACATCGACGAGGCCTGCGACCTGCGGGCTCCCTGGGTCCATCTGGCCTGCTCCGCCGGCTAAATACCCTGCGACGCCACCGACGACGATGAGAAGCGACGCGGCCAACGCCATCATCACCTGCGACGGGCGACGCGGGGTCTGAGCCGTTGGCTCCGGCCGGCGGAAGTCAATGATGTTGTCCGCACGCGCGCTTTCGTCGACCGGATCAGCGATCCGGATGGCGTCATCCCGCGCTGCCGCCTCGGCGGCCATCGCACGGACTTTCTCAACCAGTTGATCGGGAACCGGCTCGTCGAGCAGCGGCTTCAGCGCATCGCTCGAGGCAACCCGCGTTTCCATGAATAGCGCAACGCGCGCCATCAACTCATCGTTCGTCTCGAGTGCCGCCTCGATGAGGCGCATCGTCTCGTCGTCGAGTTCGCCATCGGCAAACGCCATCAGGATTTCGTCGGTGAATTCCATTTCGCTCATCTCGCCCCGCCTCTCATATCCGGGGAACGCGCGGCGGCCGGTTCTATTCCCGCCGCTTCAGCCAGATTCTTGCGGGCGCGCGCAAGCCTGCTCATCACCGTCCCGATCGGAATGCCGAGCACTTCCGCTGCCTCCTTATAGGAGAGATCCTCCACGCAGGTCAGCAGCAGCACCTCGCGCTGTTCCAGCACGAGGTCGTCGATGGCGACGGCCACGCTCTCCAGCGTGATGCGCGCCTCGGATCCCGCTTGGCCGGAGGGAACGGCGAGCTCCGGCTGCGCTTCGATCTCTTCGGTCGGGCCTGCCGTCTTCTGGCGTCGGAGCTGGTCGATCCACAGATTGCGCAGTATGCGGAACATCCACGCGTCGAAGCGCGTACCCTCCTCGAACCGCTCCGAGCCCACAAGGGCTTTCTCGCACGCCGCCTGCACGAGGTCATCGGCGATATCGCGCGAACGGCAAAGCGAGATGGCAAAGCGGCGCAGGTTGGGCAGGAAAGCGACAAGGCGCTCGCCAAAAGCGATCTCCTGATCGATCATTTGACGTTCCTTCCGGCGCTTCGACGGGCACGCGGGGGAATAATTTGTTCATTCATCCGTTGAGCGATATGGGAAGCACACGCAAAAGTCACCACCGTCGGGCCTGCCTTTCACGGTAAGCTGATCCACTCCGGCGCAGTTGGGACAAGGAGAAAGCCTTGAAGAAACACCTGCTTCGATTGACCGCCGCATCGATCTGTGGCCTGGCCGTCGCCAATGGCGACCTTGCGCCCTCAGGGATTACAGGCTCCACGACAACCAACTCCTTCGCCTTCATCGCCTCAGCTCACGCGGACGATGATGACGGCGGCGGGGATGATGATGACGGTGGCGGCGGTGGAGGTTCATCGCAGAGCCGGTCCTCCGATCGCGGTTCCGGCGGCGCATGGCGCGGCGGCGGCAATCTGCTCGATCTCTTCCGTGGCGCCCCGGAAAAGCGCGTCGCCCGACGGCCAGCCCCCGTGCGCAAACCCACACATGTGCCCGGCGAAGTCATCGCGCTTGGACTCGACGACGCCGCGATCCTGCGCCTCGGAGAGCGCGGTTTCACGGCCCGATCGCGCCAGCCTCTCGGGCTTTCCGGCTCTGAGATCGTCAAGCTTTCGATACCCTCGGGCATGACGCTCGAGGCCGCGCGGCAGGAAGTCGCGGCGGCCTCGCCGGGCGCCATCGCCGACCTCAACCATTACTTCGAACCGAATGAGGGTGCCACTCAGCCGACACCCTGCGGCAAAGGCCGCTGCGCGCTCGTGCGCACGGCCATCGGCTGGCCGGAGCCAGATGCCGGGAAGGCCTGCACCGCCGCCGGTCCCATCGGGCTCATCGACACCGCGATCAATCCGGATCACCCGGCGCTGCAAGGCGTCGATCTCCACATCGTTCCTCTGGCAGCAGACGAAGCGCCAGAGTCCGGGCGCCAGCACGGCACTGCTGTTGCAGCCCTCATTGCCGGCCGGCAGGATAGCCGCGCGCCCGGCCTGTTGCGCGACGCGCGATTGATCGCTGTCGACGCCTTCCAGAAAACGAAAGGTGATGCCGATGTCGCCGAGACCTATGATCTCATCCGGGCGATCGATCTTCTGGCGTCTCGCGGGGTAACGGTGATCAACATGAGCCTTTCGGGACCCCACAACCAGTTGCTGGAGAAAACAGTCTCGCTGGTTGCAAAGCGCGATATCCTGCAGGTGGCGGCGGCTGGCAATGACGGCCCCAGGGCAAAGCCCGTCTACCCCGCCGCCTACCCCGAACTGATCGCGGTTACCGCCGTCGACCGCAATTTTCGCCCCTACCGCCGCGCCGCCCAGGGCGAGCATATCGACGTTGCGGCACTCGGCACCGGCGTGTGGACCGCCGCCTCCGTCGATGGCGGCCGGCCGCGCACCGGCACATCCTTCGCAGCACCGTTCGTCACTGCCGCGGTCGCCATTCTCAAGGCTTCGAACCCGTCGCTGTCTGCCGAGGAGATCGGCGAACTCGTAGCGAAAACAGCGGAAGATGTCGGCGCGCCCGGCAAGGATCCGGTTTTCGGCTGGGGCGTCCTGAACGCCCGCGAACTCTGCCGCTCGTAGCGGCCGGTCCTGTCGCCAAGGTGGCGCCACAGGCGTCAGCCACCTGAGCGCCCGCAATGTTGCACGATGAAAAAGCTCCGGCGGAAAGAAGGTGTCGCATTGCGCACCACCTTTCCGCCGGAGTCGTCATTGCCGATCTGATCAGGCGGCAAGTCCACGCTCGGTTAGCAGCATGCCGACCCGCACCATGCGCACCGCATCTTCCGCGGCTCGCACCAGCAGTTTCGGCGCGGCGCTGATTGCGTCGTCGAGGCTGCATGGCGCCTTCAGGATCGACGCGAAGGCATCAATGCCGTGCTCGAAGTTCAGCGTGACGCCCTTGCCGATCGTGCCGGCGAGCGCGATTACCGGACGTCCGGCTTCCTTGGCGCGATGGCCGACTTCAGCCGGAACCTTGCCGAAAGGCGTCTGGCCATCGAGGCTGCCTTCGGCCGTAATCACCAGGTCGGCCCTCGCGATCATGCTGTCGAGGTCGAGATATTGCATGACGATGTCGTAGCGCGGGTGCAGCTTACCACCGAGCAGCCCGAGGATGGCGGCGCCGAGCCCGCCGGAGGCGCCGGCACCCGGCGCACTGCCGACGTCGATGCCTGTCGTGCGGTGGATTGCCTCCGCATAGGTCTCCATCGCATGGGCCAGCAGTTCGACCTGCTCGGGCGTCGCACCCTTCTGCGGGCCGAAGACCCGGGCGACGCCGCGTTCGCCGAGCAGCATGTTGTGCCAGTTGACGGCCGCGTCGATACGAACGCTGTCCAGGCGCGGGTCGCGCGACGACAGATCGATGCGCGCCAGTTGGCCGAGTGCACCGCCGCCCGGCGGCAAAGCTAGGCCGTCCTTGTCGAGGAGCGCAATGCCCAGCGCCTGCGCCATGCCGGCGCCGCCGTCATTGATGCCGCTGTCGCCGCAGCCAAGCAGGATGCTGCGCGCGCCGGCATCGAGTGCCGCGCGGATCAACTCGCCGACACCATAACTGCTCGTGATGCACGGGTTGCGCCGATCGCGCGGCACCAGCCTGAGACCGGCGGCAGCCGCCATTTCGATGATGGCGACGGATTCGTCCTGCCCGCCGAGAAATCCGAAATGCGACAGCACCGGTGTTCCGAGCGGTCCGGTGACGACGCATTCGTGCAGGGTGCCGCCGGTCACCGCGACCAGAGCCTTGGTAAAGCCTTCGCCACCATCGACCATCGGCACCTTCAGGACCTTTGCCCGCGGGCAGGCGCGCAGCACGCCCTTCTCGATGCAGTCGGCCGCTTCTTCCGCCGACAGACTTTCCTTGAAACCAGACGGTGCAACCAGAATGGTTAGTGTCATGTGACAGTCTCCTTGCGTTTTTGTGACAATGCGGATGCAAGGGAGAAACGGTCGCTCGGAGGGTTTATTCCGCCGCACAAGAAGCTATTTCGCCGTCGATGCAGAAAAAAATGAAGGCCGGAGCTTGTGGGCTCCGGCCTTGGTATAATCACATATTTTCAGATGCTTGCATCAGTCTCCCAGCCCCACGTGCGGCCAGATGAAAGCGGCAACAAGCGTCAGGAACCCGACGAAGGGGACAAGCAGCATCGCGGCGAGACGCATCAGATCCGACGGCGTGAATGCGGGAGGCTCCATGCCTCCGAAGAGCGCCACGGGCTTGGCGGAAACCATCAGTGTCTGGCAGAATCCACTCCCCAAAGTTGCAGTCATGATGAGAACGGCCGGATCGACACCGAGCCCCGCCAGCGGCAGAGCGAGCGCCGGGATCAACACCGTCGCCCGCGCCGTGCGGGAGGCGACGACGATATGCGCGAACGTCGCGACAATCACCGTGAACAGGATGACCAGCCAGGCCGGCGGTTTGCCGACGAGGCTGAGCATGCCGATGGCGCGGTCGGCCAGAAGTGCCGCCGTCCCGGTGCTCATCAGCGCCTCGCCGATCACGAGCGTGCCGGCGAGAAACAGGAGCAGGTTCCACTCGACGGTCTTCAGCGCCTTGCGAAACGGCATTCCCGAGATCTTTTCCGAGGCCATGACCAGAGCGCCGATCAAAGCGACGAAGGGCAAGGCAACACCATGAAGGCTTGATGTCGCTAGTGCCAGAACGATGAGTGCCGTGACCGCGAGCAGCGTGCGCTCCGGCGCACGGAGCGGCTGCCTTTCAGTTCTTTCCCTCGCTTCAAAAGCGGCGTTGCGATCCTCGGCACCGAGGAAAAAGCGCAGGATGAGGCCGCAGGCGATCAGGCTGGTGATCAAACCGAAAGGTGCTGCCAGCAGCGCCCACTCGAGGAAATCGGGCGTGTCACCGCCGCTACGACGGATGAAGTCGGCCGCCACCAGATGTGCGCCGGCACCGGTCAAAGAGGCGGCAGCGGACAGGAGAATCACTGACGGGAAAAGCAGGGCGAGCGCCCGCGTGACATCAGGCCGATCGATGGCGGCCGTCAGGCCCAGAAACACCGGCATGAAGATTGCTGCCCGCGCCGATGTCGAGGGAATGATGAAGGCAGTCACAAAGATCGTCAGCGTGACCGCCCAGAACAGACTGCTGACGCGTCGGAAAGGTGCCAGCATCCGAAAGGTGAGCCGCTCCACCAATCCCGATGCCTGCAGCACCGAGGCAATGACGAAAGCGCCAATCATCAGCCAGACGACATCGTTTCCGAGTGCGGCAAACACCGCCTCCTCGCTAACGGTGCCGGTGGCGCCAAGCGCCAATGCTCCGGCAAGCGCCACGGGCGTTTCCGGCAGGTCGAAGATCGTCCAGCAGACGAGCGTTGTCGCAAACACCATCAGCGCCAGCCGCATCGGCATGGTCAGACCGTCGGCTGCGACAAAGACCAGGATCGCGGCGAAGAGGAGCAGCATCGACCCGGTCAGGAGCCGCACCTGTCGCATCGGCATCTGGCCGCCGAAATCCACTGCTTCGTTGGCGGAGGAGATGACGATGTCCTTCGCCGGTGCAAATGCTTGAACGCCGGTCATGATGGCCCAATCCTTTTCTTGCTTGCGGCCGGTTCGCGGCGAAACCCCACGTGCCACGCGCCCGACCTTCATAAGGTGTCGATGAGGGCCTAACGACGCTGCACGCGGTTTATTCCGCCCTGAGTGCCACTGGGTTCGATTTATCGTTGGGAAGAGGCAATTGGACGCCGGATGAGGCGGAACCGTAGCGGGCTTTGGCAATCGCGCCTGTCAATGTTCACGCGTTGCGCCATATCAATGCAGGGGACCGCGAAATGCCTGCAGTCTTTGGGTAGCGTCTCACCGCTGGAGGAAGCGAAACATGTTCGTCAGGGAATTGTCGCGTGAGGAATGCATCGCACTTGTCTCCTCGCACCATATCGGTCGGCTGGCCTGCGCCAGGGATGACCAGCCCTACATCGTCCCCATCCAGTACGCCTTTACTGCAAACCGGCTGTACGGCTTCTCCATGCCCGGGCAGAAAGTTGATTGGATGCGCGCAAACCCTCTTGTCTGTGTCCAGATTGACGCGTTCTCCGACAGGGGAAGCTGGAAGAGCGCCGTCATCTACGGCAAATATCGTGAACTGCCGGACACACCGCAAGGGCACCAAGAACGCCTCCAGGCATGGTCGCTGCTGGAGAAACGCACCAACTGGTGGGAGCCGGGCGGATTGAAGCCGGCAGAACAGACCGTCGTCGGAACCTCTCCGCACCTGTTTTTTGTCATCGAGATCGACGAGATGACTGGGCGCGCCGCGGGCGAAGACGCGGTGGACGTCTCCTCGCATTGACGAGAACACGCCCGAGCCGTGATGCCTGGCCTATCACGTTGACGGGGGCTGCGCCCCCGCCAGCCTTCTGACAATCCCGATCAAGCGCCTTTGCGTGCGACAACCGGCACATAGTGTTCGAGTTCCGGTGCGGGGAACTGCAAGGTGGCGTTGATCTCGGCCGAGCGATAGAGCCCCATCAGCATCTCGACCACGGCAAGGCCGTCCTCGAAGGTTTCGAGCGGCTTCTGGCCCTTGCGGAAGCACTCGACCATGTGGCGGTTTTCGTCGGTATAGCCATAGACGCCGGCCTCGTCCTCAAGCACTGGCATCAATCCCTGCTCGGCATTCTGCTTCTCAACCAGATCCTCGCCCTCCGAGCCCGTGACTTCGCGGGACATGAAGATCTTCAGGCCGGTGCTCAGGGAATTGTATTCGAGTGCATATTCCGGCCCGAGCAGTTCGAGCTGGATGCGCAGGCCGGCACCGACATAGGCCCAGGAGGTCGTCGCCTCGATCATCAGTTCGTTGCCGTCCTGATCCTCGAGCGTCACGGTCGCGCGGGCAAAATCCTCCGAAGGGCGGTTGCGATAGTCGACGTCGTTGCCGAAACGCTTGCGCAGCTGTTCGGCATAGTTGGGGCGCGTCCACTTCAGGTTAGCAACGGTGCCGTTGACGGACTTGATCTTCAGTGAGTTTCGCGGCGCGCCGGGCGCGGTCAAGAGATAGCGCGCAACCTCGACGCTATGGCACATCATGTCGGAGAGAACGCCGCCGCCCTGCTTGTCGCCCTGCCAGAACCAGGGCTCATGCGGGCCGGCATGTTCCTCCGCCGCACGGGCCAGATAGGGCCGACCGGTGGTGGAGGCAGCCCGGCGCCAGATGATCTCCTTGCCGCGCAGGACCGGCGTACAAAACACCTGGTTTTCGAGATAGCCATGGTTGAGGCCTGCATCCTCGGCCAGTGTCAGCATCTCGCGGGCTTCCGCCACCGTGCGCGCCAAGGGCTTTTCGCAGGCAACGGCGAACACTTTGCTGCGGCCCGCCTTGATTGCCCCGTGCAGCGCGCGCATCACATCGAGGCGCGTATAGTTCGGCGACAGGATCCAGATCGCATCGACGTCGTCGGCTGACAGCAGCGCTTCGAGGCTCTCATGCGTGCGGCAGGTGCCGAGCCCGAGCGCTTCGACTTCGCTCGCAAACTTCGCGCGGTTTTCCTCCTTGCGGCTGAAGACGCCGGTCACCTCGACATTGCGCACGCCGATCATCGACTTCAGGTGGAAATGGGCGATGAAGCCGGTTCCGACGAAACCCACGCGCAGCGTCTGCTTCGGTAGCTGTGTCATTCTCTTCTCCCAGATTGTCAGGTTATTGGCGCGGCGAGGCGGTGCTGGCCCGTATACTCAGGGCCGTCGGCAGCACGATCGGCGGGGAAAGACCCACCTCCTCGCCGGAAAGCATGCGCAGCAGCAGCGACATCGCCGTTCGGCCGATATCGGCGCGCGGCTGGGTAACGGTCGTCAGAGGCGGATAGAAAGCCTTGCTCAGATAGAGGTCGTCGAAGCCGACGACGGAAACGTCGCCCGGCACGTCGCGGCCGAGGCGGCGCAGCTCGTGAATGGCGCCATAGGCCATTTCGTCATTGGCGGCGAAAAGTGCTGTCGGCGGTTCGGACAGGGCAAACAATTGGCCGCAGCAAAGCTGGCCGGTTTCGAGCAGGTAGTCGCCGCGAACCTCGTAACCATCCGGGACCGCAAGGCCTGCCTCACGCATCGCGGCGCGATAGCCGTCGCGGCGGTGGACGGCCATGACTTCGGGCAGCGGCCCGGCGATATGGGCGATCCTGCGGTGACCCAGCGATATCAGATGTTCGACTGCGGCTTTGGCGGCTGCGATATTGTCGACCTGAACATGCGGCAGTCCAGAGGACTCGATCATTTCCAGCGCGACGACAACAGGCAACTGCGAAAGGTCGACGCCAGCATCATGCTCCGCCGGCGGCAGTTTGCCGGTCATCAGGATCATGCCGTCGGCATGGCCGTCGCGCAGCATGTTGAAATATTCAGTCTCGCGATCCGGATCATTCTCGGCGTTGCCCATCAGGACGGAATAGCCCGCCTCGCGCGCCGTCGCTTCGACGCCCTTGAGAATATCGAGATAGAACGGGTTGCCGACATCGCGCACGACCAGCAATACCGACATCGACTTGCGGGTGCGCAGGTTGCGCGCACTAACGTTCGGCCGATAGTTGAGCTCACGCGCAAGCGCACGGATGCGCTGGCTCGTTTCGGCCGTCACCAGGCCGGAATCGCTAAGCGCCCGCGACACGGTTGCGACGGACACGCCGGCACGCTCGGCGATATCCTTGATCTTCGGCCGGCCGCTCATGCCCGCATCGCCTTTCCGCGTCCATAGAACAACATAAGCAGCAGCAAGGTCGCGCCGAACACCATCTGGCGGCCGGATTCGTCGATGTTGACCGTTGTCAGGATGCCCTGGAGGATCACCAGCAACAGCGCGCCGGCCATCGTGCCGGTGTACCCGCCCTTGCCGCCGGCAAGCGACGTCCCGCCGAAGACGACGGCGATGATCGAGGAGAGCATGTATTGCTCGCCGACATTGGCGAACGACGAGCCGGAATAGCCGAGCAGGCAGAGGCCGGCGATGGCGGCAAACATTCCGGAGATCATGAACAGCCCGATGCGCATGCGGCGCACCGGCACGCCGGCCATATAGGCCGCATGCTCGTTGGAGCCGATCGCATAGATGCGGTGGCCGAAGACGGTGCGGGTGAGCATGAAGGCCATGAACAGGCCGATGGCGATCCAGAGCCAAATGATCCCGGGAATGCCGAGCGCCAGTGGCTGCGTGACGAAAGCGGAGAGCCCGGGAGCGGCACGACCCGAGGGAATGCCGTTGCGGATGACGACGAGCAGGCCCTGGAGCACGCCGAGCATGCCGAGCGTCATCACCAGCGGCGGGATGCGCAGCAGCGTGACACCAAGTCCGTTCAGGAGGCCGAAGAAGGCACCAGCCGCAAGGCAAGCAAGAATGGCGGGCACGATGCCGCCGTCGGCGCCGTTCATCACATTGCCGGCAATGATCGCCGAAAGCGAAACGACGCCGCCGACCGACAGGTCAATGCCTTCTCTGCCGCCGAGAATGACGACATTCTGTCCGGCCGCGACGATGCCGAGCAGCGAGGCGACAATCAGCAGGCGCAGGATCTGGTCGGCGGAGGCAAAGCCCGGCGACAGGTTTTCACCGAGATAGAGCAACGCGACGATCAAAATCAGCGCGATGACCAGCGGCTTCTTGAGAAAGGAAAGGACGGCGTTCATGCGCGTGCCCTCCGGCCGGCCAGCACGCCTGCCATCAAGACGAGAAGGATGGCAAGGCCCTGCACGAAGTTCTGCCACTCCGATGGCGTGCCCATGAAGAAGACCAGAGAATTGACGAGACCGATCGTCAGTGCGCCGAACAGTGAGCCAACGACGGTGGTCCAGCCGCCGGCAAGCGCGCTGCCGCCGAGCACCACGGCCGCGACGCTATAGAGCGTCATCTTGCTGCCGACGAGCGGATCGCCGCTGGCGGTGTCGCCGGTGAGGCAAAAGGCTGCAAGTGCCGAAAACAGGCCGCAGAGCGCATAACCCTTGATGCGCACCAGAACGACGGGAAGGCCGGTCTGGTAAGCTGCTTGTTGGTCGTCGCCCACGGCCAGAAGCTGGGTTACGAGACGGGTGCGCGACAAGAGGAAGAGCAGAAGTGCCAGTGCAGCAAGGACGTAGAACACAAAGGGAAGGCCGAGGAGCCTGCCGCCATAGGTGCGCCAGAATAACGCCGGCGCCGGCGTGCCGGCAACGGGCATGACATAGAGCGCAACGCCGGTGAAGAAGATGCTGGTGGCAAAGGTGGCGACGATCGCCTGCAGCCGAAGCGCTGCAACGACGATGCCGTTGATCACCCCACAGGCAAGCCCGAGCAGAATGCCACAGATCATGGCGCCGATGACAGCACCCGCACCACCGCCCCATTTCTCCATCAGGACGACGATCGCGACATTGACGAGCGACAACGTCGCGCCGGCGGAAAGGTCGATGTCGCCTGCGGAAACCACATAGGTCTGAGCGATCGCCAGCATGATCAGCGCCATGTAGGTGCTGAGCAAGCCCGTCAGCGAGCGGTAACTGAGGCTGTTGGGCGAGAACGCACCGTTCAGCGCCAGCAGTGCTACGACGATGATCAGCGCCGGCAGGAACGGATAGCGTTCGAGCCAGAGCTTGAGGCCGCCGGGGCGGGCGGATGGAGTTTCTATCGTGGTCGGTGTCATCACGCGGCCTCGTATGCAGCCTGGTAGAGATTGTAGCGGGTGCGATCCTCGCCGGTGAGTTCGCGCGTCACCGACCCGCCGTTAAAGACGAGGATGCGGTTGGCATTCCCCAGCAGTTCGGCATCCTCCGAGGAATAGAGCAGGATTCCGAGCCCCTCGCTCGCCAGCTGGCGAATGAGAGCAAAGAGATCGGCCTTGGCAGAGAGGTCGATGCCCTTGGTGGGATCGTCGAGCAGCAGCACATCCGGCTTATCGATCAGCCAGCGGGCGATGATCACCTTCTGCTGGTTGCCGCCGGAAAGCGAGTTGATCGGGTGCATCAGGCTCGCGAACTTGGTGTGCATCGCCTCAAGCGCCGGCATCGCCTTTGCCTTAAGGCTTGACGGACGTGCAATCATCAGCCGATCGCGCAGGTAATGGATGGGCGTCACGTTTTCGATGATCGGCCTGCCGGCAATGACGCCATCGCGACCACGGTCGCCCGAGACATAGGCACAGCCGCGCCGGATGGCATCGCGCGGGCTCTTCGCATCGAAACGGTCGCCGCCGATGCGGATCTCGCCCGACATTTCGGAGCTTGCGCCGAAGATCGCGCGCAGCACCGCCGATTGGCCCTGGCCGTGCAGTCCGCCGAGACCAAGAATCTCGCCCTTGGCGACCTCGAAGCTGACATTGCGGAAACCGGCACCCGAAAGCCTGTCGACGGTCATGGCGGCACCGGCCGCGAAGCTCGCAACGGCAGGCGCAGACGACTGGGACGCCGGCATGTCGCCGGCGCCGCCGACCATCAGCCGGATGACGGTGGCCGGATCGGTCTCAGAGAGATTGAGCGTCTTGATCGTCTCGCCGTCGCGGATGATCGTCACCCGGTCGCCGATCGCGGTGATCTCGTCCATGCGGTGCGAGATGAAGATGATGCCGCGGCCGTCGCGCTTCAGCCCACGAAGAATGTGGAAGAAGCGGTCGACCTGTGCCCGATCGAGTGCCGAGGTCGGCTCGTCGAAGATCAGGATCGGGGCTTCGCTGGCCAGCGCCTTCATGATCTCGACCAGCTGTCGCTGATCCGCGCGCAAGTTGCCGACGAGTGTTTCGGCGGCAAATCCGTCGCCGGAAACCCCAGAGAAAAGATCGATGTAACGCGCAGCGAGCGCCTTCATGGCCGCGCGATCGACGAAGATCCCGGCTTTCACCGGCAGCATCGCCAGGCAGACGTTCTCCTCGACCGATCGGTTCGCCGCAAGGCTGAGTTCCTGGTAAAAAATACCGATGCCCTGCTCACGCGCCGACTGCGGCCCTGATATCGTCACCGACCTGTCGTCAATAAGGATTTCGCCGCCATCGGGACGCACGCTGCCGGCAATGATCTTGCACAGAGTGCTCTTGCCCGAACCGTTCGAGCCCATGAGCACATGGACTTCGCCGGCGGCAATCTCGAGGTCGCCGCGGCGCAAAGCCAGGGTGGCGCCGTAAGCCTTGCTTACGCCGTTCAACGTTAGTTTCGACATGGGGTTTGGTCCGTAAATCGGGTCCGGGGTGCCGGGCGGGTCAACAGATCCGCCCGGCCTCAAGCGTTTACTTGAAGAGCGCTTCGGCGTCTTCGATCGAAAGAGCGCTGGTGTAGGAGTAATAGCCCGGCTTGCCGTCGACCTGCTTGGCGGCGTCCGCCAGGTTCTTGCTGTCGATGAACGGGATCGGCAGGTACATGGCGTTCTTGTACTGCCCCGCCGTTGCCGGCTCCTTCAGTTCCTTGCCCTGCAGCATCAGAACAGCGACGTTGAGTGCGCTTGCCATGACGCCGGGCGGGTTGACGGTCGCGCCGGAGTTCAGCTTGTCCTTGCTCCAGAGGTCGATGAAGTCCTTGCGGATTTCGCCGGTGGCAGCGATCTGGCTTGCCTTGCCGGCATCCATGATCGACTTCCAGGCGCCTGCCGCCATGCCGTCCTGGACGACGACGCCGTTAACGTCAGGATAGGTGGCAAGGATGTTCTGCATGGCCTGCTGGCCCTGCGCCTGATCCCAGTTGGCATTGACCTCGTTGACCACCTGGATATCCGGATAGTCCTTGAAGACGCTCTTATAGCCGGCGACGCGCATCTCGTTTGCCGGGTGGCCGGCGACACCGTTGATGGCGACGACCTTGCCCTTGCCGCCGAGCGTTTCGGCCAGCCACTTGGCGCCGGACGCACCCCAGGCCGTCTGGTCGATGCCGACATAGGTCGCGTCCGGCGACGAAACTTCGGCATCGGTGGCGATCACCAGGATGCCCGCTTCTTTCGCCTGGGCGAAGATCGGGTCGAAGGCCGTCGGGCTGTTGGGGTTGATGATGATGGCGTTTACGCCCTCGGCGATGAAGTTGCGCACGTGGGCGATCTGCCCGGGCACGTCGACATTGGCGCTCTGGACGCTGACTTCGACGTCGACGCCCTTTTCCTTCCATTTCTCCGCAGCCGCCTTGGCCTCATCGATCATCTGCGTGCGCCACTCGCTGCCGACCCAACCATTGGACAAACCAATCTTGAAGGTCTCGGCATTGGCGAGCGAAGCGGAGATGGCAATGCATGCGACGGTGCCGAGTGCTACGGCGATAAGCTTCTTCATAAGATCCTCCCAAAATCTTGCGAGGACCATCAAGCCAGAAAATGTAATCGATTTCAATGGGGGTTTTCAGCGATTTTTGGCGGGTTTTTGGAATTTTGGAGCTGAATCCGCAGACGAGCGGATTTGGCCGCGCCGATCGGCCCGATTGCTGGGGAAAGGAGTGGCGTTTCAGGGTTCTGATCCGGACTTTGCCGAATGCAGCCTTGGCCACGAAGGCGGCACATGCAAAAGCGAGAGCACGCGAAAAGCCGATTCGCATCCGCACGGCGCCAAAGCAGGACTGCAACCATGAAACGACAGACGGGACGAGCGGCTTTGTCGAGGGCCGCGTTCAGCTCAGCGACCGTTGCTGGAACTGCAACACTTCGTTGCTCGCCGACCGGCTAGCCGTAATTTGTCCTCAGCCCATAGTGTGAAATCTGGGCAAAGAACAACAACTGGTCCCCAACCAGAGGAGAACATCATGACCGGAAAACCCGGAGCCGCCACAGGCGGGCTCTATCTGCACATCCTTGTGCTTGCGATCGTCATCGTCTGCGAACTGATCGGCATTCAACGCCTGTCGATCGGCCTCGGCACCGTGATCTTCCTGCCGATCCTTTACGCCTTCGCGCTCGGCATCCTGCTCAATCCCGCCATTTTCAAGGCGAGCGCCAAGTTCCTTTCCAAGGATGCGGTCAAACTATCAGGCGCCATGATCACCGTTGCGATCATGCCCTTCATCGCCAAGTTTGGCACAACGGTCGGACCGCAGATCTCCAAGATCATCGAGGCCGGACCGGCACTCGTGCTGCAGGAGCTGGGCAATCTCGGCACCATTCTCGTCGCCTTCCCGGTCGCCGTCTTCCTGCTCAAGATGGGCCGCGAAGCCGTTGGCGCCACCTACTCGATCGACCGCGAGCCCAACCTGGCACTGATCGCCGATAAATACGGCCTCAACTCGCCGGAAGGCGCTGGTGCCATGGGCGTCTATGCAACCGGCACGCTGATCGGCACCTTCGTCTTCGCCATCATGCCGCCGCTCGTGCACGGCCTCGGCATCTTCGACGTGCGGGCGCTTGCCATGTCCTGCGGCGTCGGCTCCGGCTCGATGCTGGCGGCCTGCACCGGCGGTCTCGTCGCCGTCGTTCCGGACCAGAAGGACATCATCCTGGCTCTGGCCGCAGCCAGCAACATCCTGACCTACGCGACCGGTCTTTATGTCGGCATGTTCGTCGCCCTGCCGCTGACGGAATGGCTTTACAACAAGGCCCGTCCGTCCGAACGCAAAACAGCCTGATCGGGGAGACAGGAACAATGGCCAATCAAACCAATACCACCGCAAATCTTGCCGACGACCTGCCGCTGAATGCGGAAGACGAGCGCAAGATCGACGTCGTCAAGCATTCAGGGCTGCTGCTGATCGCCTGCGCCATCGGCCTCATCGCCAACTGGGTCGGCACCGGCACGTCGCCCCTCGTCGCCCTGCCCGGCATGGCGGTACTCTACGTCGCCTGCATCATCGGCCTGGGCTTCGCACGCTTCGTGCCCTTCTACCTGCCAAGCGTCGCCTGGGTCTCGCTGATCGCCATCCTGATCACCATCCCCGGCGTGCCCGGAGCTGCCTGGGTCAGCGAACAGGTCGAACACCTGAACTTCCTGGCACTTGCAACCCCGGCGCTTGCCTATGGCGGCCTTGCGCTGACGGCCAGCGAGTTTGCGATCGCCCGCCGTTCGGGCTGGAAGATCGTTATCGTGGCGATCTGCGTGATGATCGGAACCTATATGGGCTCCGTCGTCGTCGCCGATCTGTTCCTCAGGCTCGGCCAGTAGGATAACAAACATTGGACCGGCCGCGTTGCGGCCGGTCTTCCATTCGCAGAGACAGGATGAACGAGATGAGCCGCCACGACATCAGCCCCGACCGCATCGCGGAAACGATCGCCTGGCGCCATCACCTGCACGCCCATCCCGAACTCGCCTTCGAGGAACGGGAAACCTCAGCATTCGTCGCCGGCAAGCTTGCCGAATGGGGCATTGCCGTCAAAGGCGGCTATGGCGGCACCGGCCTTGTCGGCACGCTGTCGCGGGGCAGCTCATCCCGCACCATCGCAATCCGCGCCGACATGGACGCACTGCCGATCGTCGAAGCAAGCGGCGTTGCCTACGCGTCGAAAACCTCAGGCAAGATGCATGCGTGCGGACATGATGGCCATGTCTCGATGCTGCTCGCCGCTGCGCGACAGGCGTCCGAGATGGATTTCGACGGCACTATTCACTTCCTCTTCCAGCCAGCCGAAGAAGCCGAAGGCGGCGCCCGCGCCATGGTCGCCGACGGCCTCTTCCGTGATTTTCCGACTGACTCCGTCTATGCGCTGCACAACTGGCCGGCGCTCGACGTCGGCACCTGCGTTGCCCGCGACGACGCGATGATGGCGGCCTTCGGCGTGTTCGAGATTCGGATCACCGGCCGCGGCGCCCACGGCGCCATGCCGCACGAAGGCGCTGACCCGCTGGTGGCTGCAGCCCAGATCGTGACCGCCCTGCAGACGATTGCCAGCCGCAACGTCTCGCCGCTCGAAGCCGCCGTGGTCTCGGTGACCCAGATCCATGGCGGCGACGCCTGGAACGTCATTCCGCAGGAGGCCGTCATTCGCGGCACCACGCGCTGGTTCGCGAAGGACGTCGGCGACATCCTCGAACAGCGGATGCGCACACTTGTCGTCGCCGTCGCCGAAGGCTTCGGTTGCTCGGCCGATCTCGACTATCAACGTCGTTATCCCGCAACCATCAACGATGCGGCGTCGGCCGCTTTCGCGCGCTCGGTCGCAGCGCAAGACGGCGCCCTTTCCGTCGTCGATGCGGCCCCCAGCATGGCTGCCGAAGATTTCGCCTTCATGCTGGAGGAGCGCCCCGGCTGCTACCTCTGGCTTGGCGCGCGCCGCAACGGCGCCAACCCCGGCCTGCATTCACCGCACTACGATTTCAACGACACGATCATCCCCCAGGGCGTTGACCTCTGGACAAGGCTGATCGCAACATCTCTTGGTCGTTGACCTCAAACGGTTTCCGTCGCATCCATGACCACCATGGACGTGCTCGACGCGAAAGCGCTCAAGATTTTTATGGCGGTCGCCCGCATCGGCTCGATCCGGGGCGCTGCCGAACATATGGGGCTGGCGCCATCGGTCGTCAGCCGCCAGATCGCCGACACCGAACGCGAAATCGGCCTTGCGCTCTTTGAGCGCACGGCGCGCGGCACCGTTTTGACCGATGCCGGCGAACTCGTTCTCGAACACGGCAAGCGTGTTCTTGAGGACAACGGCCTGTTGGCCGAACAGCTCGACCAGATCCGCGGCGTGCAGCAGACCCGCATCCGCATTCGCTGCGGCGAAGGTTTCATGGCCGATCTGGTCGAACACGGGCTGTCGTCGTTCTCGAAGGCACATTCCTATGTGCGCTATATCGTCGAACTTGGCAGCACCGAAGATGTCGTCGATGCCATCGCCAACAGCGACGCGGATATCGGCATTGCCTATACGCCGCTGACCGATCCACGCATCCGCGCGCTGGCGATAGCGCGCCAGCCGCTCTGTGTCATCGTGCCGAACGGGCATGCCCTCTCCAGCCGCACTGAACTGAAGCTGGCGGACTGTCTGGCCTCGCCCTGTGCCCTGCTCGGCAAGGGCAACGGCGTCACCCAGATCGTCGCCCGCGTGGCCGCCGATACCGGCATGGCGCTGGCGCCGTTGCTCGAGACCCATTCGATCGAGGTGCTACGCCGCTTCGTCGCCTCCGGTCTCGGCGTCACCTTCCTGCCGCGTGCCGCCGTCTCCGGCGAAATTGCCCGTGGCGTCATGCAGGCGGTCGATCTCGAGGACCCGCTGCTGCGCGAGGCGAGTGCCCATCTGATGGTGCGCGCCCATCGGCGCTTGCCGCTGTCGGTGGAAAAACTCGGTCAGCACCTGGCGCTGGAAATGCAGTCTTTTCGCGCCTGACACCAGCCAGGAAAGCCGGTTCAGATCATTGCCTTGGGCAAGGCCGCCGCCAGCGCATCGACCGCGAGGCGCACTTTCAGCGGTAGGTGCGGCGTGCGTAGCCACAGGGCGTAGTTGTCGAACACATATCCCGGCTCGTCCTGCAGCACTTCGACAAGAACGCCTGTCCTGATGCGCTGACGAACGAGCCACGACGGCAGCCACGCCAGTCCCATGCCGGAGGCGGCGGCATCGGCGATCGCCTCGAGATCGTCAAGCCGCATCCGACTGGCGGGCGTCACCTCCAGCGCCGACTGGCCATCACGCGGGAACAGCCAGGGATGCACCCATCCCGGACGGTTGTAGGTGACGGCGTGGTGGCCGCGGAGGTCGTCGATCCGTCGCGGTGCGCCATGGCGTTCGACATAGGATGGTGAAGCACAAACGACCATGCCGTGCCGGGCAAGCCGGCGGGCGATCAGGCCGGACCGGTCCTCCAGAATGCCGGTGCGGATGGCGAGGTCAAAACCATCCTCGGCGAGATCGACGATGCGATCGCCGAAGGAAAGCTCCAGCTCAAGCCCTGGATATCTCTGGGCAAACTCCGTGAGGATGGGTGCAACGCATCGTCGGCCGAGAAGCGCCGGCATGGTGACCCGCAGCCGGCCACGCGGCTCGGAAAGCTGGTCGGCTGCCAGCGCGTCCGCCGCTTCCGCCTCCGTGAGGATGACACGGCAGCGATCATAATAGGCGCGGCCGAATTCAGTCAGGCTCTGCCGGCGCGTGGTCCTGTTGATCAGCCGCACGCCGAGCCGTTCCTCGAGAAACCGGACATGCTTGCCGACCATCGGCCCGGAGAGATCGAGAGCCTCCGCAGCAGCTGCAAACGAGCCGAGATCCACCGCTTTGACGAAAACCGCCATGCTTGTAAGGCGATCCATAATTCGAAACTCCGGGTTTCTACTGTTCTGTCAGAACGGACATTTATCGCGATCAATCCCACACGCATAGCTTATTCAGTTCAATCATTACGGAGTTAGAGGTGATGGCCCGCATCGTTCGTTTTCATGAATATGGTGGTCCCGAAGTCCTGCGCATCGAGCATCACGATGTCGCCGCGCCCGGTGCTGGCGAGGTTCGCATTTCCGTCAAGGCGCTGGGGCTCAATCGCGCCGAAGCGTTGTTGCGCTCGGGCCGATACATAGAAATGCCGACGCTGCCTTCGGGTCTCGGCCTTGAGGCCTCCGGCACGATCGAGGCCATCGGCGACAACGTCGAAGGGTTTGCGCCGGGCGATGCCGTCAGCCTCATTCCCCCTCTATCGATGGTTCGTTGGCCCGCCTATGGCGAATTCCTCACCTTCCCCGCCTCACAGGTCGTCAAGCACCCGTCGTCTCTCAACTGGGAAGCAGCCGCTTCCGTGTGGATGCAATATCTGACCGCCTATGGCGCGTTGATCGACATCGCCGGGCTGGGCAAAGACGATACGGTGGTGATCACCGCTGCCTCTAGTAGTGTCGGGTTGGCAGCGATCCAGATCGCCAACCTTGTCGGCGTAACACCGGTTGCCGTCACGCGGACCTCAGCCAAGAGGCAGGCTCTGCTTGATGCAGGCGCAGCGTATGTCATCGCCTCCACTGAGGAAGACCTCGAAGCCCGACTAAAGGAGATCAGCGGGCCTGAGGGCGTCCGGGTGGTGTTCGATCCGATTGGCGGACCGATCTTCGAACCATTGACGGCAGCGATGGCGCGCGGCGGCATCCTGATCGAATATGGCGGCCTCAGCCCTGAGCCCACACCCTTTCCGTTGTTTGCCGTCCTCAGCAAATCGCTGACATTGCGAGGCTACCTCGTCCACGAGATCATCGGCGATGCCCGGCGTCTGGAGGCCGCCAAGGCTTTCATCCTCGATGGCCTGGCATCCGGTTCATTGAAACCCGTCATCGCCAGAACCTTCCCGTTCGAAGAAATCGTCGAGGCGCATCGCTATCTGGAGGCGAACGAGCAGTTCGGCAAGATCGTCGTCACGATCTGACGATCGGAGGCCGGTTCTCAACGGTGGCCAGCCCCTTCGCATGCCGACGTTGCGGCGCCAGCAACGCAGTGTACCGGCCCGACCGTCTACCCGCCCCAGAGACCCCGTGCCACCTTCTCAGCACCAAAACAAACGCTGAGGGTGAAACCGGATATGACGACGAAAGATGCAGCCATCGGCGTGGTCGGGCTTGGGGCCATGGGGCTCGGAATGGCGACCACGCTTGCAAGCAACGGCTTTGCCGTCAAAGGTTTCGACCTTTCCGACAGCAGGCGAAAGCTCGCCGCCGAAGGCGGCGTGACGCCTTGCGAGACGCTTGCCGATGTCTTCGTCGATACCGGCTTCATCGTCTTCTCGCTGCCGACAGCAAAGGACGTTGCTGCCGTCGTCGAGGCCAATCTCAACGCCCTGAAGGCTGCCAGTGATCGTGTCGTCATCATCGACACGTCAACGTCGGAGCCGGATGTTTCGCGCGATCTTGCAGCCGGCCTCAATGCGCTTGGCCACGGCTTCCTCGACGCGCCCGTATCAGGCGGACCGACGGGTGCGGCAAGCGGTACGTTGACGATGATGATCGGCGGCAGCGACGCCGATGTCATCCGCGCCAAGATGGTGATCGACGCGATGGCGGCCAAAGCCCTGCATGTAGGCCCAAGCGGTGCCGGCAACGTCGCCAAGCTCGTCAACAACCTGCTGGCCGCCGCCCATATGGTGACGACGGGCGAAGGTCTGAAGCTGGCGCTTTCGGCCGGGCTCGAGCCAGAACAGGCACTGAAGGTGCTGAACGCCGCCTCGGGCAAATCGATGATCAGCGACGTGCATTTCCCGACCTGGGTGATGAACGACCGCTTCGACAGCGGCTTCACCATGGGCCTGATGCGCAAGGACGTGCGCCTTGCAAGCGAGCTTGCCGCCCGCACCGGCGCCGCACTGCCGCTTTCGGCAGAGGTCGCCCGGCTTTGGGCCGACAGCCCGCTCGACAATGCCGATGACTTCACCCGTATGGGCGCCTTTCGCGCTGCGGCCAACGACAACCGATAAGACAAGGGGACGACGATGAACGATATGACCATGCCGGCCGGAAAGGCCGAGCGCATCCGCGAACTGTTCCATGGCTTCCTGCCCGGCAGCGAAATCGGCAGCTATGTCGATGGCGCGCTGGTGGCAGGCTCCGGGCCCGATCAGGACCTGACCGATCCGGCAACCGGTGCGGTTTTCGCAACGTTCAAGGACGCTGGCGCCGACGTCATCGATGCGGCGATGGAGGCGGCGACGCGGGCCCAGCGCGAGTGGATCGCGATGACGGCATCGGCGCGCGGCCGGGTGATGAACGAGATCGCCCGCAAGATCCGTGAGCGCGCACCTGATCTGGCCGAGCTTGAAAGCCGGTCGGCCGGCCGGCCGATCCGTGACATCCGCGGCGAGGCGCTGCGCGTCGCCGAGATGTTCGAATACTACGCCGGCTGGTGCGACAAGCTGCATGGCGAGGTCATCCCCGTGCCGACGTCGCACCTGAATTACATCCGGCACGAACCGGTCGGCGTCGTCGCCCAGATCACGCCCTGGAACGCGCCGCTCTTTACCGGCGGCTGGCAGATCGCACCCGCGATCTGCGCCGGCAACGGCGTCGTCATCAAGCCGTCGGAACTGACGCCGCTCAGCACGCTCGTGCTCGGAGCGCTTTGCGAAGCCGGCGGCGCGCCGCGCGGCCTCGTCAACGTCATCGCCGGCGCGGGACTGACCGCGGGTGCTGCCATGGTCGCCCACCAGAAGACGGCGCTCGTCGTCTTCGTCGGCTCGGCTCAGGCCGGTTCTGCCATTGCGGCAGCGGCTGCGAAAAACGTCGTACCGTGCATTCTCGAACTCGGCGGAAAATCCGGCAACATCGTCTTTGCCGATGCGGATCTCGACCGCGCGATCGTCGGCGCGCAGTCGGCGATCTTCTCCGGTGCTGGCCAAAGCTGCGTTGCCGGTTCGCGCCTCCTGATCCACCGCTCGGTGCACCAGCAGTTCGTCGAGCGCTATGCCCGCGCCGCCGAGCGTATCCCCGTCGGCGATCCCTATCTCGACGAAACCCAGATCGGCCCGATCAACAATGCCCGCCAATGGGCAAAGATCGACGAGATGGTACGCCAGGGCGTGGCCGAGGGTGCCACCCTTGCGACCGGCGGCAACAAGCCGGAAGCGCTTGTCGCCTCGGGCGGCTTCTTCTTTGCCCCGACGATCCTCGACAACGTCAAGCCCGACATGACGATCGCGCGTGAGGAAGTCTTCGGCCCGGTCGTCGGCGTCACCGTCTTCGACGACGAAGAGGAGGCGGTCGCCCTTGCCAACGATAATCCCTACGGCCTTGCCGGCGCGGTCTGGACAAAAGACGTCGGACGCGCCCACCGCATGGCCGCGCGGGTGCGGGCCGGCACGTTCTGGATCAATGGCTACAAGACGATCAGCGTCATGTCGCCCTTCGGTGGCTTCGGGCGCTCGGGCTATGGCCGCTCAAGCGGCCGCGACGCGCTGCTGGCCTACACCCAGACCAAGAGCGTCTGGGTCGAGACCGCGGAAAACCCGGCCGTGGTCTTCGGCTACGCCCCGGAGGCGTAAAGCCGTCGAGGGGACGAAATGACAGAAGGGCCGGCGTTTGCCGGCCCTTCTCGTTCGTTACCGCTCGCCTTCAACCGTCAGGCGGCGCGGCTCCAGCTTTCGCGCGTTGCAGCCGCTTCGAGCTTGAACTTCGCCAGCATCGTGCGGAGCTGACGGCTTTCTTCGGCAAGCGTACCGCTTGCAGCCGTCGTCTCTTCGACCATGGCCGCGTTCTGCTGGGTCATCTGGTCCATGTGGTTGACCGAGGTGTTGATCTCCTGCAGGGCCGTTGCCTGTTCGCGGGCAGCCGTGGCGATCGTGTTGACATGGCCGCTGACATTGTTGACCAGGGTCTCGATCTCCAGCAACGCCTCGCCTGTGGAACGCACCAGCGACACGCCGTTTTCGACCTCGCTTGCCGAGCTGTGGATCAGCGTCTTGATCTCCTTGGCAGCGTTCGCAGAGCGCTGCGCCAGTTCGCGTACTTCCTGGGCGACGACGGCAAAGCCACGCCCCGCTTCCCCGGCACGAGCGGCCTCGACGCCGGCGTTCAGCGCCAGAAGATTGGTCTGGAAGGCGATCTCGTCGATCACCGAGATGATCTGGTTGATCCGGTTGGACGAATCCTCGATGCGGCCCATGGCGTCGATCGCGCTTCGCACGATCGCGCCTGAACGGCCGGCACTGTCCTTGGTGGCACGCACCATGTCATGGGCCTCGTTGGCCCGCTCGGACGCGGTGCGGACCGTCGAGGTGATTTCATCGAGGGCAGCCGCGGTTTCTTCAAGCGCTGCCGCCTGCTGCTCGGTACGCTTCGACAGGTCGTTTGCGGCCGAGCTCAATTCCACGGAGTTGTCGTTGATCGTTCCGGCCGCAGTCCGCACATTCTGCATCGTCGAGCGCAGGGTCACCATCGTGGCGTTGACATTGGTCTGAAGCTCGGCGAACGCACCGTGGAATTCGCCGCGCATGTTTTGCGTCAAGTCGGCGTCGGCAAGCGCTGCCACGACACGGCGGACCTCGTTGACCGTCAGGTCGACGCTCGACACCAGTTCGTTGACGCTGGCGGCAAAGCGGTTCAGGTCCTCGTTGTCATAGTCCTTGGTGATGCGGCCGGTGAAATCGCCGGCGACAGCGGATGCGACCACGATGCTGATGTTCGATTGCAGGTCGCTGCTGCGGGCATGCAGCACCGCCTCCTGGGCCTTCATGGCACGCATGCTGATGGCATTCTTGCGGAAGACCTCGACGGCGCGGGCCATCTCACCGATCTCGTCGCGACGCGAAACGTCGGCGCCATCGCCATCCAGTTTGCCGTCTGCAAGTTCGCTCATGATAGAGGTCAGCGACTGTACCGGAACAACAATGCCGCGGCGGGCAACCAGCAGGCTAACGCCGACGCCGAAGACGATGCAGGCACCGGCCGCGGCCAAAAGGATCGTCATCGCAACGGAAGACGAGGAGAGCGCTTCGGCGCGGGCCGTTGCAAGAGCATCGCCGGAATAGGTGCTGTAGGCCTTGACGGTGGAGGTCACCGTCTTCTGGGCATCGAGCGCCTTGTCGAGTGCGGCCTTGACGGCAGCGGCATCCGCGCCGTTCGAGTCGGCGACGGCAACCATGGCCCTGATTTCGTCGAAGTAGCTGTGGAGCGTCGTGCGGATGTCGTTGAGCAGCTTGTCCTCGGCATCGTCGGCAACCGCCTCGATCTTGGTGACGCGCTCGAGCATTTCCGCAGCGCGCGTTTCGGTTTCGGCGCCGAATTCCGAAGCCTTCTCCGGCGTTGCCGCCAGCTGATAGGTCATGCGGCTGATGGCGATAATATCGACCCGCAGGTCCATCGCTTCGCGCGCCGCCTCTTCACGAGCGCCGACGTCGACGATCGTCGTTCCAAGCGAGGAGAGCCCGCGCGCGCCAGCAAGCGCGATAAGGGTGGAGGAAATGCCCATGACCACGACCACGAGGCCGACCTTGGTCAATATCGATAAATTCTTGAACGTCACTGCCGTGACTCCTGTGATGTCGCGATCGCGCTGGTTTGGTGGACATGGTCGGCCAAACCGGTGGGAGGACACCCGGAATGTTGCGCGCGCTCCGTGGGAGGAGGCGGAGTTTTTCGGCGCACCGACCGAGCTATCCTTAGTAATTGCGAATTTAAATTAACGTTAAAACAGCAATACCAGGATCGGCTCCACCGGGACGCGCATGAGCCAAGCGCCGTTGCAAACGCAAAGCGGGCGGGCGATTGCTCGCCCGCCCGCAGACCGCCGCAGCAGTCTTGGGAGATCATTTACTGCCGTAGCCGCCGCCGGTCGGCGTGACGACGGTGAAGGCCTCACCGGCCTCCAGAACCGTGTGGGCGCAACCCGACAGTTCCTCGGTGCGACCATCGTTGCGGCGAACGAGGTTCTGGCCGAGATTGCCGGCTTCACCACCCTTGATGCCAAAGGGGGCAACGCGGCGGTGTCCGGAGAGGATGGCGAAGTCGAGCTTCTCGCGGGCACGGATGGTGCGCTTCGTGCCATCACCGGCCGACCACTTGCCCTTGCCGCCGGAGCCGCGGCGGATATGGAAGTCCTCCAGCACGACAGGGAATCGCGTCTCTAGGATTTCGGGATCGGTCAGCCGCGAGTTGGTCATGTGTGTGTGGACCGCATCGGCACCGTTATAGCCCGGACCCGCCGGCGCGCCTGAGCAGATCGTCTCGTAATACTGATAATGCGCGTTGCCGAAAGTCAGGTTGTTCATCGTGCCTTGAGCGCCCGCCTGGCTTTGGACGGCACCAAACAGGCAGTTGGTCACGGCCTGGCTGACCTCGACGTTGCCGGCAACGACGGCGGCCGGATAGCTCGGGGTCAACATCGTGCCTTCCGGGATGACGATGTGGATCGGCCTGAGGCAGCCGGCATTCATCGGAATGTCGGCTTCGACGAGCACGCGGAAGACATAAAGCACGGCGGCGCGCGTGACCGGGGCCGGTGCGTTGAAGTTGTCGCCACGCTGTTCCGACGTGCCGGTGAAATCGACGGTCGCCTCGCGCTTGTCGCGATCGACGGTGATCTTCACCACGATCTTGCAGCCCTGGTCCATCTCGTAGGAGAACTCGCCGTCCGGCAACTGGTCGAGAACGCGGCGAACGCTTTCAGCGGCATTGTCCTGGACGTGGCCCATATAGGCCTCGACGACGTCTTCGCCGAACTGAGCGATCATCTTCTTCAGTTCCGCCACGCCCTTTTCGTTGGCGGCGACCTGGGCTTTCAGGTCGTTGACGTTCTGGACGATGTTGCGCACGGGATAACGCGCGCCGTTCAGCAACGCCTCAAGCTCGGCCTCGCAGAATCGGCCAGCATCGATGAGCTTGAAGTTGTCGATGTAGACGCCTTCTTCCTCGATGTTGGTGGCAAGCGGCGACATTGAGCCCGGAGAAATGCCGCCGATGTCGGCGTGATGGCCGCGGCTTGCGACCCAGAAGCGGATCTCCTGGCCCTGGTCGTCGAACACCGGCGTGCAGACCGTCAGGTCGGGCAGATGCGTGCCACCGTTATACGGTGCGTTGATCAGGAACACGTCGCCGGGATGAATGACCGGGTTCTCGCGGATTGCTGTTGCGACCGAGGCATCCATGGAGCCGAGATGCACCGGCATATGCGGCGCGTTGGCAACCAGATTGCCCCTGTTGTCGAAGACTGCACAGGAGAAGTCGAGACGCTCCTTGATGTTGACCGAATAGGCGGTGTTCTGCAGCGTCACGCCCATCTGCTCGGCGATCGACATGAAGAGATTGTTGAAGATCTCGAGCATGACCGGATCGGCCTTGGTGCCGATGGCGCTGCGTTCCGGCAACGCCTTGACCCGGCGAAGCACGATATGGTCCTTGGCCGTCAGTTCCGCCTGCCAGCCGTCCTCGACGATCACCGTCTGGTTCGGCTCGATGATGATCGCCGGGCCGTCGAGACGCTGACCGGGCTTGATGTCGGAGCGTAGCGCGACCGGCGCATCGTGGAACTGGCCCTGAGAATAGAAGCGGGTGCTGCGGCTGAGCGCTGGCGCGCCATCCGTCGTTGCCAGGCCTTCGCCCTCCATCTGGGCAGCGCCGCCGCCGACTGTCTCGACTTCGACCGCGTCGATCACCAGCGCCTTGTTCTCGGCGACGAAACCGAAGCGGCGCTTGTGCAAGGTCTCGAATTCGGCGCGTAGGCGGGCAATGTCGTCATGCGCGGGGAAGGTCGCATCGACAGCCAGAACGGTGTCGGTGCCGGCATAACGGATATGGGCGCGAAGATGGGTGCGGATGTCGTCACGCGCGATCCCCTGCGCTTCGAGTTCGCCCAGGCATTCGACCTGCAGGTCTGCGCCGAGCGTTGCAAGCGCTGCCGGTGCCTTGTCGTCGAGCGCGACGCCGAGCGCCTTCTGGCGGGTGGCGCGGATATCGGCAAGGCCCATGCCGTAGGCCGACAATAGACCCGACATCGGGTGAATCAGGATGCTCTTCATCCCCAGAGAATCGGCAACGAGGCAGGCGTGCTGTCCGCCGGCGCCGCCGAAGCAGCTGAGCGCATAGCGGGTGACGTCGTAGCCACGTTGGACGGAAATCTTCTTGATCGCCTCGACCATGTTGGCGACCGCAATGCGGATGAAGCCGTCGGCCACATCCTCGGGAGTGCGGCCATCGCCGATCTCGGTTGCCATCGCTGCGAACCGCTGACGCACCGTCTCGACATCGAGCCGCTCGTTCTGCTCAGGTCCGAACAGCGCCGGGAAGAACTCCGGTATCAGCTTGCCGAGCATGACATTGGCGTCGGTGACCGCCAGCGGTCCGCCGTTGCGATAGCAGGCGGGACCGGGATTGGCGCCGGCGGAGTCCGGGCCGACGCGAAAACGTTCGCCGTCGAAATGCAGGATCGAGCCGCCGCCGGCGGCAACCGTATGGATCAGCATCATCGGCGCACGCACGCGCACGCCGGCAACTTCGGTCTCGAAGGCACGCTCGTACTCGCCGTCGAAATGGGCAACGTCCGTGGAGGTGCCCCCCATATCGAAGCCGATGACCCGGTCGAAACCGGCCGCTTCACCGGTTTTTGCGAGGCCAACGACGCCGCCGGCCGGGCCGGAGAGGATCGCGTCCTTGCCCTGGAACATGTCGGCGGCCGTAAGTCCCCCCGATGACATCATGAACATGACGCGGGCGCCGGAACGCTCGACGTCGAGCTCGCCTGAGACCTGCGCCACGTAGCGGCGCAACACCGGCGAGAGATAGGCGTCGATGACTGTGGTGTCACCGCGACCGACATATTTGATCAGCGGCGAGACTTCGTGGCTGACCGACACCTGCTCGAAGCCCATTTCGCGGGCGAGCCGGGCGACCAACGCCTCGTGTTCGGGATATTTGTAGGCGTGCATGAAGACGATCGCGACGGTGTTGTAGCCCTGGTCGCGCAATGCTGTCAGCGCCTGTCGCGCTTCCGCCTCCTCAAGCGCCTGCTCCACAGTACCGTCGGCCAGAACCCGTTCGCCGAGCTCGACGATGTCCTTATAGAGCGCTTCCGGCTTGATGATCTCGGTCGCAAAGATGTTCTTGCGTTCCTGGTAACCGATCCGGAGCGCGTCGCGGAAGCCGCGCGTCGTCACCAGCGCCAGCGGTTCACCCTTGCGCTCAAGCAGCGCATTGGTCGCAACCGTCGTGCCCATGCGCACTTCGCTGATGAGGCCGGCCGGGATCGGCGCGCCGGTCGGCAGGCCCAGATGCAGGCGGATACCCTGTACGGCCGCATCGCGATAGGCTTCCGGATTCTCCGACAGCACCTTGCGCGCATGCAGCACGCCTTGCGGGTCCCTGCCGATCACGTCGGTGAAGGTGCCGCCACGGTCGATCCAGAAGTCCCAGCTGCCGGTTTCGCGTGCGCTCATCGTCCATCCCTCTCACTCGTATGCCGCCAGCTCGGGTCGGCTCCGAAAATCATCAAAGCAGTTCGTTGACAAAATGTCGATAAAATGATGACATAAAATCGTCAAGATGAGGAAGTGCTGAATGACGAAGAAGTCTGAGGAGAGCTTTGACGGCAGGGAGTGGGCGCAAGACGCTCTGCCCGGCCATATGAAGCCCGTGGCCGCGATTGGTCCGATCGTCTCCTCCGCACATCTTGCCGAAGGCGGGTCCCCGGGCCTCTCGGAAGTCGAGTACGGCCTGATTCTCGCCTCGCACGCGTTTCACCGCTGGATGGTGCGCTGCATGGCCGCTGCCGGCGTGCCCGGCCTCTCATCCACAGAAATCTTGATCCTGCATACGATCCGCCACCGCGACCGTGGCAAGAAGCTTGCCGACATCTGCCTCGTGCTCGACATCGAAGACACCCATGTCGCGACTTATGCCATCCGCAAGCTCGAAGCGGCGGGTCTTGTCACCACCGGCAAGGAAGGCAAGGAAAAGACCATCCAGATCACCGACAAAGGTGCGGAAGCCTGCACCCGCTATGCGCAAATCCGCGAGCGCCTGCTCGTGACATCGACGGCCAATGCCCGCCCTTCCGAGGAGACTTTGTCGGAAATCGCCGCCGTGCTGCGCTTCATGTCGGGTGCCTATGAACAGTCCGCGCGTGCCGCGACCACATTGTGACAAGGAAGATCGCGTGACTGCTGACACGACACCTCCGCTGCTGGCGGTCGAAAACCTTTCCGTCGCCTTCAATGGCAATGCCGTCGTCGAAGACCTGAGCTTTTCGGTCACGGCGGGGCGTACGCTCGCAATCGTAGGTGAATCCGGCTCCGGCAAATCGGTGACCTCGCTGTCGATCATGCGGCTTGCCGACATGATGGGCGGAAAGTTCCCGACCGGAAAGATCCTGTTTCAGGGCAAGAACGGCGCGGTGAACCTGACGGTCGAACCGCAGAAGGCGATGCGCAGCATTCGCGGCAAGGAGATCGCCATGATCTTCCAGGAGCCGATGACCTCGCTCAATCCGGTCTTCACGATCGGCGACCAGATCGCCGAAGTGCTGATGCTGCACGAAAAAATGACGAAGCAGCAGGCGCTCACCGAGACGTGCCGACTACTCGACATGGTGCGGCTGCCCGATTCCGCCGAACTGGTCGGCCGTTATCCGCATCAGCTTTCCGGCGGCATGCGCCAGCGCGTGATGATCGCCATGGCGCTCGCCTGTCGCCCCAAGCTGCTCATCGCCGACGAGCCGACGACGGCGCTCGACGTGACCATCCAGGCCCAGATCCTCACCATCATCCGAGACCTCCAGAAGGAGCTCGGCATGGCGGTGATCTTCATCACCCATGACATGGGTGTAGTGGCAGAAATGGCCGACGATGTCGTCGTCATGTGGAAGGGCCGCAAGGTCGAGGAAGGCCCGGTCGCCGAGATCTTCGCCAACCCGAAACACCCTTATACCCAGACGCTTCTCTCTGCCGTGCCGAAGCTCGGCAGCATGACCGGCGAAGATTTCCCCAAGCGCATGCCCCTGACGATGATGATCGACGGCGCGCCGACGCTTGTCGGCGAAGAGCATATCCAGCGCACCGCCCGCTATGACGCAGCTCCGATCCTGTCGGTGCGCGATCTCGTTACCCGTTTCGACGTCAAGAAGAACCTTTTCGGCAAGACAACGCACCGCGTGCACGCGATCGAAAATGTCAGCTTCGACATCTTCCCCGGCGAAACGCTGGCGCTCGTCGGCGAGAGCGGATCCGGCAAGTCGACGATCGGCCGCACGATCCAGCAGCTTCAGAACGCCACCTCTGGCGAAATCCTCTTCGGCGGACGTCCGGTTTCCGCCATGAGCTTTGCCGAGCGCCAGCGGCTGAAGCAGGAAATCCAGTACATCTTCCAGGACCCCTTCGCCTCGCTCGACCCGCGCAAGACCGTCGGCTTCTCGATTGCCGAACCGATCCGCACCCATGGGCTGATTCTCGGCGAAAAAGCGATTGCAAAGCGTGTCGATGAACTGCTCGAGCGCGTCGGGCTGACGTCCGCGCACGCAACGCGCTATCCGCACGAGTTCTCCGGCGGCCAGCGCCAGCGCGTCTGCATCGCACGTGCGTTGGCGTCGCGACCGAAGCTGATCATCGCCGACGAAGCGCTGTCGGCGCTCGACGTGTCGATCCAGGCCCAGATCATCAACCTGTTCATGGAACTGCAGGAGCAGGAAGGCCTCGCCTACCTCTTCATCAGCCATGACATGGCCGTGGTCGAGCGCATGAGCCACCGCGTCGCGGTGCTCTATCTCGGCCAGGTGATGGAATTCGGCAGCCGCCGCCAGGTGTTCGAGACCCCTGGTCATCCCTATACCCGCCGGCTGCTTTCGGCCGTGCCGGTTGCAGATCCCGGCAAGGGACGCGACCGCGGCATGATCGAGGGCGAGATCCCGAGCCCGATCCGGCGTGTCGGACAAGAACCCGCGGTGCTTCCGCGCAAGGAGATCGCGCCGGGCCATTTCGTGGCACTGGACGCGTAAAGCCGCTTTCTCTCTTCGAGGGAAGGCAGTCGAAACAGGAGTGAGTAAAAAATGATCAACAAAAAGGGGATCCACGCCGCCTTCATCGCGCTTGCGCTGACTGGCAGCCTTCTGACAACCGGGCCGGCCTTTGCCGCTGGCACATTGACGGTTTCGTCGCCGCAGGATCCGGGCAGCTGGGATCCGGTCGACACCTTCCTCGTCAACTGGGCGTCTGTCTCCACCAACATTTTCGACGGCCTGACCTATCGCGGCCCTGACCGCAAACTGGTTCCCGGCCTCGCGACATCATGGAAAGAGCTTGACGGCGGCAAGCGCCTGCGCTTCACGCTGCGCGAAGGCGTCAAGTTCCACAATGGAGAGCCCTTCAACGCCGAAGCCGTGAAGTACACCTTCGACCGCCTGCTCGGCGAAGAAGGCTCGAAGGGCCCGCAGAAATCCAACTACGCCGTCATCGAAAAAGTCGAGATCATCGACGAGAAGACCGTCGATCTGCATCTGAAGGCGCCGGATCCTGTTCTCCTGACGAAGCTTGCCGGCTATGGCGCGATGATCGTGCCGCCGAAGTACATCCAGGAAAAGGGCGAGGACTACTTCAACACCCATCCTGTCGGGACCGGCCCGTTCAAGTTCGTCTCCTATGAGCCGAAGGTGGCGATCAAGCTCGAAGCCTTCGCCGACCATTGGGGCGGCGCGCCGAAGCTCTCCAACCTCGACTTCCGCTTCATCGCCGAGCCGGCGACCGCCGTTGCCGAACTGCAGGCCGGCCGCGTCGATCTCGTCATCCCGCCGACCATTCCGATCGGCATGATCCCGACGATCCAGGGTGACGACAAGCTCGAGATCGTCTCGACCCCCGGCCCGACGGTCTATGCTCTGCGCTTCAACACCCGCGACGGCATCACCAAGGATCCGAAGGTTCGCAAGGCGCTAATCCTCGGCGTCGACCGCGACACCATCATCCAGTCGATCCTCGGCGGCCAGGCCGCTCCGATCGCCAGCTTCCAGGGCGAACTGTCGTTCGGCTTCGACCCCACGATGAAGCCGCTGCCCTACGATCCCGAGCAGGCAAAGGCGCTTTTGAAGGAAGCCGGCGTCGCACCGGGCGCCTCCGTCCAGATCGACGTGCGCGGCAACGACGCGACCTTCAACGAAGTGGTGCAGGCTGTCGCCAGCTACCTGCAGCTCGTCGGCATCAACGCGACGATCAAGCCGTATGAGACCAACGTTCTCTTGAACGACATCATCCCCGCCGGCAAGACCGGCGCGATGTTCCAGCAATCCTGGGGCGGCTGGACGCTCGATTACGACAACACCGCCTACTCGATGTATCACTCGGGCGAAAAGTGGAACCCCTACGACAAGGACGCCGATCTCGACAAGCTGCTGGAATCCCAGCGCTCGATCACCGATCAGCCGAAGCGTGAGGAAATCCTCAAGCAGATCGCCAACTACGCCGCCGACCGTGCGCTGGAAATGCCGCTCTACAACCTCAACGCCATCTACGGCGTGAGCAAGCGCGTCAAGAACTTCACGCCCGTTCCCGACAGCCGCCTGCGGCTGACGGACGTCACGGTCGAGTAACAATCAGGTCCGCCGCCCGCTTTGGTGGGCGGCGGATCGTCTTCATGAAGGGCGGGTAAGTTGGCCGGATTTTTGATCAAACGTGTTCTGCAGGCGGTGTTCGTCGTTTTCGTCGTAACGCTCACTGTCTCCTTTGCCATCCGCCTGACGGGCGACCCGGCACTGATGCTCGCTCAAGGCGCTGGCAGCATCACCGAAGAAGACCTTGCGCGCATCCGCGAGGCGCTCGGGCTCAACCAGCCGTTCATGGCACAGTATTTCGCCTTCATCAAAGGCCTGTTCGTCTTCGATTTCGGCCGCTCTTTCATGGGCGGAACGCCGGTCTCGCAGCTGATCGCCGCTGCGCTGCCCGCCACGATGATGCTCGCCTTCGCGTCGCTCATCGTCTCGATCATCATTTCGATCCCGCTCGGCATCAAGGCCGCGGTTGCCCGCGGCAAGTGGGCAGACCAGGCGATCCGCATCCTCTCGCTCGTCGGCCTGTCCTTCCCGAACTTCTGGCTGGCGATCATGCTGGTGCTGTTGTTCTCGATCACTCTGAAATGGCTGCCGCCGAGCGGCATGGACGGATTTGCAAGCTTCATCATGCCGGCCGTCACCATGGGCATCATCCTGACGGCGACCAATGTGCGCCTGGTGCGCACGGCGATGCTCGAAACGCTGCAGTCGCAATACATCATGGTCGCCCGCGCCAAGGGGCTCAGCGAGAGCAAGGTGCTCTACAAGCACGCCCTTCGCAACTGCGCGATCCCGCTGATCACCTATTTCGGCCTCCAGTTCGGCGGCCTGCTCGGGGGCATCGTCGTCGTGGAGCGCGTGTTCAACTGGCCGGGCATGGGCACGCTTGCCTTCGACGCGGTCGGCGCGCGCGACTATCCCGTGCTGCAGGCTGTCATCACCGTGCTCTCGCTGATGATCGTCGGCGTCAACCTCATCGTCGACATCGCCTATGGCCTCGTCGACCCGCGCATCCGGACGGAGTGAGCCGATGACCACCAAGGCCGCAAACACCCGCTTTGCTCGTTTCCGCAATCTCGAATTCATCCTCGGCGCGCTGCTTGCCGGCGGCATGTGCCTCGCCGTCCTCTTGTCCGGCGTGCTTTTCCCCGGTGGCGCCGACAAGATCGATCTGATGGCGCGACTGACGCCACCCTTTGTCAACTGGGCGCACCCATTCGGAACCGATCCGCTCGGCCGCGACGTGCTCGCGCGCGTCGTCGCCGGCGGCAAGATTTCGCTGCTGGTCGGCTTCACATCGGTCGCCGGCGCCGTTGTCGTCGGCGTGGTGATGGGCCTGGTCTCCGGCTACTATCGCGGCTTCTGGGACATGGTGGTCATGCGCTTTGCCGACGTGCAATTGGCGCTGCCTTTCATCCTGCTTGCCATCACCTTCATCGCCATCGTTGGCGGCGGCCTGACCAACACCATCATTCTGCTCATCGTGTCGCAGTGGGTGCAGTACGCCCGCCTCGTGCGCGGCTCGGTTCTGTCGCTGCGCGAGCGCGAGTTCATACAGTCGGCCCGCGCCATCGGCGTTCGCGACTACAAGATCCTGTTCCAGCACCTGCTGCCGAACCTCATCGGCCCAGTCATCGTGTTGATGACGCTGAACGTCGCCAACAATATCCTGCTCGAAAGCAGCCTGACCTTCCTCGGCCTCGGCGTCGACCCGTTGATCCCGAGTTGGGGCGGCATGCTCGCCGATGGCCGCACCTACCTGCAGAACGCCTGGTGGGTCAGCGTCTTCCCCGGCCTTGCAATCCTTCTCACCGTCCTTGGCCTCAACCTTCTCGGCGACTGGCTGCGCGACAGTCTCGACCCAACAGGCAGAACTTCACGATGACCACAATATTCGAAGGGACCTTCGAGCGTACGCTCGACACCATGCTCGCAACCTACGGCAAGGAGGCCGCCCGCGGCACCCGACTGGAGGCATGGCTCTTCGATGACCGTGAAAGCCGCAAGGCGGCCGAGCAGAAGCTCGCCGCCTTCGGCGTCGAGGCAAAGCTCCGGAGCGCCTACAAGCCGCTGTTGCATTTCTTCCTGGAGGAGATCGATCTCGAGGCGGTGAAGCACATCGACATCCGCTATCCGCAGCCGCAAAACTGCCCGGCGAACCGCTTTCTGCTCGAGGCCTATCCACTGGCAGCACTGGTCGGCGATGCGGAGATCACCTTTGCCGGCGGCAGCGACCAGGCCCTGACCTACGACGTCGCGCTGACCTTTGCCGACGGCCGCACGCAAACACACGCCGTGTTCGCCCCGAACCGCCAGCACACCGACTTCATCGGCGAAACGCTGCTGTCCCCAACCGGCTGGATACGCCTTGACGACACGAGCAGCAAGCGGCGGGAATGCCATCTCGAAACCGATTATGAGCGGCTGTTTACAGGCGCCATGCGGGCGATCGCCGAACATGGCTGGGGCGACAGCGAACCCTATTTCGACGAACTCAACATCCGCGCGACGCTGCCGATCAACGACCTGCGGCTGCCGGTCGGCGAAGAGGTCGTCAGCCTGCGCGAGGCGCTGCACGAGGATTTCTATTTCTCGCTGCTCGAAGTCTTCCAGAAGAAGTCCGGCCGCCCGCTCGGCGATCGTGGGTTGAAGCCCGGCCAGATCGTGCCGGAAATCATCTTTGCCGACAGCAAACCGACGATCCGGGTGGAGACGCGACCACTCGCGACGGCCGATGCCGAAGGCGAGAGCCAGCCTATCGACACGGCGCAGGCGCCGCTCGCCGTCTCCCAGATCCATGCCGAACTGGAAAAGGTCGGCGGACAGCCGTTCGATGCGCATTCGCGCGCCGGCCGCCCGGTCAAGGCGCGTTACCACAAGGGCAGCGATGCTGCCGTGATGATCAGCGGCGGCCAGCATCCCAACGAGACCACCGGCATCGTCGGCGCGCTGCGGGCCGCCCAGACGCTCGCCACTCTCCCCGGCGCGCACTTCACGATCTCGCCGCTCGAAAACCCGGATGGTTACGCAGTTCACCAGCGGTTGCGTGCCGACAACCCTTTGCACATGCATCACGCCGCCCGCTACACCGCCCTTGGCGACGACCTCGAATACCGCGCCGGTACCGCGCTCAACGAGCGCGCGATCCGCAACGAGGCGGATGCGCTGTCGGGCGCCGAGCTTCACGTCAATTTGCACGGCTACCCCTCGCACGAGTGGACGCGACCGCTGTCGGGTTATGTGCCGCGCGGCTTTGCGATGTGGACCTTGCCGAAGGGCTTCTTCCTGATCATGCGCCACCATGCCGATTGGGAGACACGCGCCGAACAGCTGATCGAGGCGGTCACGGCGCGTCTCGCCGCAGTCCCCGGTCTGCTTGCCTACAACAACCGGCAGATAGCACTTTACGAAACCCATGCCGGAGAAACCGGCTTCCGCATCATCAACGGCTTCCCCTGCATGATCTCCGTCGACGATCGCCACAAGGCGCCGCTGACGCTGATCACGGAGTATCCCGATGAAACCATCTATGGCGACGCCTTCGTGGCCGGCCATGACGCTCAACGCGAGACGGTTCTGGCGGCCTATGAGGCGTTTCAATCGATGATGGCAGTGGCGTAGCGCTCGTGTTCAGGACAACGCCCAAAGGACGCAACGGGACTTTGGTTCGATAGCGTCTCATCCGCCTTCAGCAGTCAACGTCAAACAGAGTCGGCCGGCGGCAAAATCGGCCGCGGGGAGAGCCGATCTGCGTGTGTCTGTTGTGATTGGGGAACCTTTCGCAGCTTGCGATGTTGAACTCCCATGAGCTTGTGATCTCGCAACGCCACGGAGACGCAGATGAAATTGGAGAAGATCGGCAGGGCGAGGTTGAAGCTGCGCCTACCTCTCTATCGACATGTTCTGGCCGACTTGAAGAGCCGTTCTTTGAGCGAGATTTTCGTCGCCTATGCCGAAGCGTCAATGCAGCTTGATGCCCTGCGGTCGAGTGATCACCCTGACCAGTCCTTGATTGAGGAATACGAGCGAACCTGCAGGGAGATCGAAAACAGCATCGAACCGTACCTGCGCATGTTTCGACCACCCCTGACCATGGGTGGTCGCTCAGGGTAGACCGCGGAGAAGGACGACACTTCCATGCGACCGTTCCGGCTGCACTACCGGGCCGTCATCATGTCCCAGCTTGGCCGGAGCGAGCCCGAGGCTGGACAAGAACGTGCCTCGCCGATGGAACTCACACGCCTCACGGGCGTTACTCCACCGGAGGTGCAGTCATGTCCAAACATACCCCTGAGCGACGTTTGAATCCGCAACCGCCCAAACCTGTGTTCGATGTTGTGGAACATTGCGTCCGGCACAGCATAAACAGCAAGGAACAGGGAAAGCTGCTTTCCCTATTGGGAAGGTTCGCGAGCAGACATGAGCTCGAAACCAACGCCCCGTCAAAACCGCCGCGCTTTCGCTGAGCGATATGCGGAAACTGTCAGGCCAGTGCGCGAGAGCCGAAGCGGCTCCGTTGTTCCCACTGCTGCGCGAATGAGCGTAGCGCGGCGACCGGCGCGAGCTGAAAACAACCGCCCGTCAGGCGTTCACCGTCTTTAGCACCGCCACGCCACTAGCGTCGCGCTGCTTCACCGCTTCGATATCGCGATAGCCGTCTGCGGGGTGAGCCTTGGGCAGATATGGACCTTCGCCGAAGAGTTTTTCGCGCAACGTGCCCGGCCTGTACGTCGTGGGATAGGCTCCGCGCTTTTGCAACTCTGGCACGATGTGCGCGACGACGTCCTCGAAACTGTCCGGCGTCACCGCATAGGCAATGTTGAAGCCATCAACATCCGTGTCGTGCACCCATTCCTGCAGGATGTCGGAGATACGGGTCGGCGAACCGACGAACACCGGGCCCATACCGCCGATACCGCCGAACTGGGCGAGTTCGTCGATGGTCCAGGACTTGTCGCCGCCGGCAATATGCTCGACGAAGGAGTGGATCGCATTCGTCTCGATCTTTTCGACGACGTCGGTCGGGGCGTACTGGCCGAAATCGATACCGCTCCAGCCCGACATGAACGTCAGTGAACCGTCGTAGGAAACGTAACTCTTGTAATCCTCGAACTTCCGCTGTGCCTTCTCTTCAGTCTCGTCGGTTATGATCGTGATCAACGTGTAGATATAGACTTTCTTCGGGTCGCGGCCGGCATCGGCGATACGTTGACGGATATCGGCGACATAGGCCTTCAGCACGGACTTCGTCGGTGCTGCCACGAAGATGCATTCCGCATGGGCTGCGGCAAAGGCCTTTCCGGGGCCAGAGGCGCCAGCTTGATAAAGCACTGGCGTGCGTTGCGGCGACGGCTCCGTCAGGCCATAGCCAGGAACCTCGAAGAACTTGCCCTTGTGAGCGATTTCATGGACCTTTTCCGGATGGGTGAAGACGCGCTTGTTTCCGTCGCGCACCACCGCGCCTTCTTCCCAAGATCCTTCCAGTAGTTTGTAGAGCACCTCGACATATTCGGCGGCGACCTCGTAGCGATTGTCGTGCTTGCGCAAGCCGCCCTGTCCGACATTCTTCGCACCGCTTTCCAGATAGGACGTGACAATGTTCCAGCCCAGCCGGCCCTTGGAATGGTGGTCGGCCGTCGCAAGGCGCCGGGCGAACGTATAGGGATGCTCGAATGAGGTGGAAGCCGTGAGGCCGATGCCGAGATGCTCGGTGGCAAGAGCGATGGGCGCTACGAGCTGCAGCGGATCATTGACCGGAATCTGCGCCGCCTGATGGATGGCATGATAGTTCGAGCCCTTGTAGACGTCGTAATAGCCGATGACGTCGGCGATGAAGATACCGTCAAAAACGCCGCGTTCCAGCGTGCGGGCCAGATCCTGCCAATAGTCAAGGTCCTTGTACTTCGAGGACTTGTCGCGCGGATGCGCCCAGAGGCCCGGCGACTGATGGCCGACACAGTTCATATCGAAGGCGTTGAAACGGATGTGACGTGTCATGGCATTCTCCAGCACATTGACCGTCATGCTGGTCCCCATCCTATGAATTAAAGATACAATCCATAAATTACGTGAACTACTTCTGCGAAACAGAGAGAATTTTCCAATTCCAGACGGGAGACAGAAATATTAGCACTGCCGGCCGGCGCTTCGAAGGCCGCCAGCCCCTTCCTCAGTTGCGATGGTCGAGGCGGGCAACGAGCCGGTCGCCGAGCCACTGGATGCCGCAGACGAGCACGATGAGAACGGCAACGACCGCGATCATGACCGCGGTCTCGAAGCGCTGGTAGCCGTAGCGGATGGCAAGGTCGCCGAGCCCGCCGGCGCCGATCGCACCGGCCATGGCCGAGGCGCCGATGAGAGTGACCAATGTCACGGTGAAGCCGGCGACGATGCCGGGCATTGCCTCCGGGATCAGCACTTCGCGGATGATGGTCCAGCGATTGCCCCCCATGGCACGCACGGCCTCGATCAGCCCGCGCTCTACCTCGCGCAGCGACACTTCGGCGATGCGGGCGTAATAGGGCGTCGCGGCGATCGCCAGGGGCACGATTGCCGCCCAAGTGCCGATCGATGTCCCGACGATCACGCGCGTCACGGGAATAAGCGCCACCAGCAGGATGATGAAAGGCACGGAGCGGAAGCCGTTGATCACCGCACCGAGCGCGCGATTGACCGCGAGGTTCTCCGCAATGCCACCGCGCGCGGTCGCCACCAGTGCAAGCCCGATCGGCAGACCGAAAACGAGCGAGATGAGGCCGGAGGCAGCCGTCATCACGAGGGTTTCCCAGAGCGAGCGGACGAGAAGTTCAAGCATGATCGGCGACATGGCCGAGGACCTCCACCTGTGCGCCGAGGCGCTCGACAAAAGAAACAAGACCTGCCGTCGAGGCTGCCGGCAGGGCGATGAAGAAGCGCCCTACGGGCTGCTTCTGGATATGGTCGACGCCACCATGGATCAGTCGATACCCGCCCGGAAACGCCTTCGAAAGGTCCTGGAAGAGCGGGCCGGTCGCGGCGGGCCCGGCGATGTCGATGCTCAGCACCACATCGCCGGGCCCCTCCGATAGAAGTGTCTGAGCGATATGGGCCGGCAGTTGCGGACGGATGCCGCTCAACAGGCTCTTCGTCGTTTCCGCCTTTGGCGTTGCGAACACCTGCCAGACCGGCCCTTGCTCGACGATGCGACCCGCGTCGATGACGGCCACGCGGTCTGCGATATTACGCACCACCTCCATCTCATGAGTGATGAGCAGGATCGTCAGGCCGAGCTTGCTGTTGATGTCCTTGAGAAGCGCCAGGATCGAACGTGTCGTCTCGGGGTCAAGGGCCGACGTCGCTTCGTCGGACAAGAGCAGAGCCGGGCTCGCCGCCAGCGCCCGGGCGATGCCGACACGCTGTTTCTGGCCGCCGGAAAGTGCTGACGGATAGGCCCTCGCCTTGTCGGACAGACCGACCAGCTCCAGTAGTTCGGCCGCCCGCGCCAGCCGCTTTGCCTTCGGCCACCCCTCGATTTTCAGAGGCAGCGCCACGTTTTCCTCGACCGTCTTGGCCGACAGCAGGTTGAAGTGCTGGAAAATCATGCCGATGCGACGCCGGAGCGGTTGCAGCGCGGCCTCGCCAAGGCCGGTAATCTCGCGGCCTTCGATCTCGATGCTACCTCCATCCGGCCGTTCGAGGCCGTTAAGGCAGCGAATGAGCGTCGATTTTCCCGCACCGCTTCGCCCGATGATGCCAAGGATTTCACCCCGTCTGACGCCGAGCGAGACCCCGTCGAGGGCAGCCGTCTCACCAAAGCGACGGCGAACGTCGGCAAGCCGGATGACGTCGCCGCTATCGGCAGTCGTTTCGGCCGGCGTCCACGACACATGTCTGTTCATTCTGGTTCCCTTCCGGAAACGCCGAGACAGCCCCCATGGCCCTGGCCATGGGGGCTGTCTCGGCTGCTCTTCACATGCCTCAGTAGGCGCTGATGCCCGTGCCCTTGTAGACACGATCGAACTCGGCCTTCACGACGTCGTTCTGGTAGGCTTCGATAAGCGGCTTCACCCAGGGCTGGTCCTTCGATTCCTCGCGCACCGCAATGAAGTTGCGGTAGGGATTGTCGGCGACCGGCTCCTGTGCGATGCGGTTGTCCGGCGTCAGACCGCTTTTCAGAGCCCAGTCCGTGTTGACGACGGCGGCATCGAGGTCATCGACCGACCGACCGACGATACCGGCGTCAAGCTCCTTGATCGCGACATTCTTCGGGTTCTCGACGATATCGGCAATCGTCGCCAGGATGCCGGTTCCTTCCTTGAGCTTGATCACGCCCTCGTTCTGCAGGACGCGAAGCGCGCGGCCCTCGTTGGATGGATCGTTCGGCACGCCGATGACGGCACCCTCCGGCAGATCCGCAATCTTGGCGTGCTTCTTCGAATAGAGGCCGATCGGCCAGACACCGGTGTAACCGACCGGAACGATCTTGTAGCCGTGCGCCTTGATCTGGTTTTCGAGGTAGGGAAGGTGCTGGAAGGCGTTTGCATCGACGTCACCGCGGGCAAGCGCCTCGTTCGGCTGGGTATAGTCATTGAAGACCACGGTCTCGATGGTCAGGCCTTTCTTGGCGGCTTCCGCCGTCACGGCGCGCCAGACGTCCTCGTCTTCGCCGGAGATGATGCCGACCTTGAGCTCCTTCTTGTCTTCAGCGACCGCGGGTGCAGGCGCAGAGAGGCTAACGGCAGTGACCGCGGCCGCAGCAAAAGCGGAAAGGGCGGCGCGGCGTGAAAGGAGTACGGTTTCCAGGAGGCTTGTGCGGATCTTCGACATGGTGATCTTGCTTTCGCGATTGGGAGGATCAACTTCGAAACACGATTGTTTCTGCCTCAAAAATCGCAAATGCCGCCTTTGTGAACAACGAATGGCGATTTATGGAGGGTCAGGAACGGGAACTTTCCCTATCGCCCTACTCCACCTCGGCGAAATATATTTTCTATCAAATTTATCGACTAATAAGATTTTCAGCGAGACCGAACCAGGTTGCGTGCGTTTGCGGGCTGGATTGTCGGAATGACCGCATAAGCGCCCGGACGGCAATCTGGCCAACAGGCTTGTGGCAACGAACCACCGACTGGCAGACACCAGGATTACTTCAAGCGCGATGGCGTGCCGCACCCTTCGACAACAGCATGGTTTCTTTTCGATCCGCGGCCACCCCATTACACATATAATCTATATAACCTATAGTCTTTTTGTGGATTGGGATTGATCCCTTTGATCGCCTGGCGCCGCACTCGCTATCCCAATGATCAACTGTTCATCTTTTGCCGCCGTGGAATATTGGCATTCGACGTCGCCGCAGCGTTCAGGCCGCCCTCGATAGGCGAAAGACGCCCAGGAACATTTCCGGCAAGTTCGAGACGAACAGGAGACGACGATGAACGAGGTCCGAGTTCCCAAACCCAGTGACCAGGTCGAAGCATCGGAAAGCGGGGCGGGCCGTTCCCCGGCAAAGCTCCACTACAATCGGGACAGGTCCCTTCAGGATTACGTCCGCCAGCATGCAAGCGCCGCGCCTGAGGCAACCGCCATCGTCTTCGACGATCGGTCGGGGAGCTATGGGGAACTTGACCGACTGTCCGATGCTCTTGCTGCCCACCTTGTGGCAGAAGGTGTCGGTAAGGGCGATATCGTCTGCCTCTTCGTGCCCCGCTCGCTTGACAGCGTGGTAGCGATGCTTGCCATACTGAAGGCGGGTGCCGCCTACCTGCCGCTTGATACGACGTTTCCCGTCGAACACCTGACCTACGTGATCGGCGAATGCGCGCCGACGATAATATTCGTCGACGGGTGCACGCTGGGAACGATGCAACTGGTGGCGGGTACGCGAGGCAAGATCTTGGATCTCAAGGCCACGATCGAGCGTCTTGCGGCGCTGGATGCCCGAGTGGCGCCCGCCATTGACGTCGGCGGAGACGATCTCGCCTATGTCATGTACACCTCAGGGTCGACGGGCCGCCCCAAGGGCGTCGCGATACCGCATCGCGGCATTGCCCGTCTGGCGCTCGACCAGACCTATGTGGAGATCAGCAGCGCTGACGTCGTGCTGCACGCCGCCACCATCGCCTTCGATGCCTCCACCTTCGAAGTCTGGGCCGCATTGACCAATGGCGCCTCGATAGCGGGCCTGCCGGACGGCACCTTTTCGATCGGTCGCCTGCGCGACGTCATCCGCGACAGCGCAGTCACGGTGTCGCTTCTTACGACGGGTCTGTTCAATCTGCTGGCCGACTTCGCATCCGGACCGCTGCCTTCGCTGCGCCATATGCTGTTTGGTGGAGAGGTCGCCTCGGCTGAACATGTCAAACGGTTCCAGACCGCTCACCCGCATTGCCGATTGACCAACTGCTACGGCCCGACGGAAATTACGGTTCTTGCCAGCACCTTCGATATACCAGCCGGATTCGACGGCAAGGACGTGGCGATCGGCAGCGCCGTGAACCACACCGGCATCCTGATCGTCGACGGCGATCACAAGCCGGTGGTCAACGGCGTCGAAGGAGAGCTCCTGCTGATCGGTGATGGCGTAGCAATCGGCTATTTCAAGCGTCCGGAACTGACGGCGGAACGCTTCGTCACGGTCGAGACGGAGAGCGGTACTGTGCGCGGTTATCTCACCGGCGACCTGGCTCTCCTCGACGCGCATGGCGTCGTGATTTTCAAGGGGCGCAGGGACAGGCAGATCAAGCTCAACGGCAAGAGGATCGAGCTCGACGAGATCGAGGCTGCACTCAGGCGCGATCCGCGCCTCGCCGATGGTGTGGTGATCTGCCAGGATCTCGGCCCTCTGAACAGGCGTATCGTCGGCTATCTGTGTCCATCCAAAGGCACAACCATTGCCGATGCCGAGCTCAAACGCGGCGTCATGGAAACGTTGCGCACCACCCTGTCGGCCTACATGATCCCCAGCGTGGTGATGGTTCTCGATCAGCTCCCGCTGCACCAATCCGGCAAGGTCGACCGCAGCAGACTGCCGCTGCCGGCAGATGCCGCTGCGGTCGATCCAGTACCGGCCGCGAACAGCACCGAACGGCTACTTCTGGAATTGTGGCGCAATGTATTGGGCATCCAGGCAGTGGAACTGGATCGCAATTTCTTTGATCTCGGAGGAACATCGCTTCAGCTCATGCGGGTGCAGGCAGCGTTGGAGATGAGCCTTGGCCGCGCGATCGACGTGATCGCGCTGTTCCAGTATCCAACGATCCGGGACCTCGCGCGCTACATCGACGGCAAGGCAATCATGGGCGCCCGGGCGATCTCGGTCGCCGAGCGGGCATCTTTAAGGCGCAAGACATTGTCGCATCTTCGTAGGGCCGAACCATGAGGGGCGCCGAGCCGGCTGTCGGGCTTTCCTCCCAGTCTTATTTCACCAAGGACATTCTTCGTCGGATACGTTGAGCGGTTGGGTCTTCCTTGTCCCGGACGACCGCGAACTCCATCCCGCAGTCGACGCCCATTGACATCAAACACCGGTGCTCGAAACACCGGTGCTCGCCTGACCTGCGGGGACGCGGTGTCGATGAGATCGTCGCGCAATTCCGATGGTTTGGATCGATCTTGGTCTATGGAAAGCAAAATTTAACCATACTTGTTCATTCTTTGTCGATCCGTCGTCAAAAAGGGACAATCCGGGAAATCGCGCAGCGGTGGTCGCTTGTCGGCCTGAGAGCGTTTGCGAAATTTACTGGCTTGAGATGCATTGTTGAATAAGGTCGTTCGTCCACAGTCTTTGCGCCGTCTGCTGCGCCCACTGCTGATCACCTGTTGCGGCATCGCCCTTGCCGGCGCGGCTGCGGGATCCGTGGCCGGTGCAGTCGCGATGGGCAGCTTCTTCGGTCACGGTTCGGGCACCTTCCTGCCCAAACCAAAGCTCTACACGGCGCAGCAGAAAAAAGAGCGCTCGTGGGTCAAGCAGGCGCGGGTCGAACAGACGCCGAGGCTGATCGCCGCCGAGGCTGAGCCCGTCGTCCTCGCAAGCCTTGACGGCGCCGAAGGGAAACGCCCCCGCAGTGCCGATATCTTTGGCGATGACCAGACCAATGGCAAGGCAGCGCGGCTTTCCCCCGGTGGAAAGCAGACTGCATTGACATCCGAGCAGCTCGTCCGCCATTTCAAGGCATCTCATTCAACCTCGCCAAGCCGCGCGATCGCCGGGATTGATGCACCTGCACCGGAACGGTTCGGGCCGCCGCTCGCCGGCGCGATCGACAAGCCCCTTGTCTCGCTGGCCTACGCAGGTCCCTCCAAGGGCGCTTCGGGCAGCGCTGTTTTCTCGGCTTTGCTGACGGTCCCTTTGGAAGACGACATCGCGGCCTCGCAGGAGCCGAACGCCGAAGATGAGGTCCTTGCCCTGCCAGATTATGAGGATACGCCGTCCTCGGGACCGATGCCGCAGTTCCGTCCCGGCGGCGTCCAAACCCAAAAGCCTGCCGCCGAAACGGAAAAGCCCGAAACCAGGCGTGCCAGAGCCGACGCCGTACCGAAGGCCGATGAGCGGGAAGCGCCAAGGCAGCAGGAGCTTGCCTTTGTGCGGCCGAACAATCCGGCAGAAAACAGATCCGGCGGTGGCCTCGGGGCGCTGCGCAATCTGTTCGGTGGCGGAACCCGGGCAGGAAATGGCGTCGCCGTCTACGACATCTCCGCGGCGAAGGTCTACATGCCTGACGGCAGTGTGCTCGAGGCCCATTCCGGCATCGGAAAGATGGCCGACAATCCGCGTTACGTGAATGTCAAGATGACCGGGCCGACCCCACCGCACACCTATAATCTCAAGATGCGCGAGACGCGCTTCCACGGTGTTGAAGCGATCCGCATGTTGCCGATCGACGGCAGAAACAAGCACGGCCGCGACGGCTTCCTGACCCACAGCTACCTCTTGCGCGGCGGCCGGGCGGAATCACATGGCTGCGTCGCCTTCAAGGACTATCCGCGTTTCCTCACCGCCTTCAAACAGGGCAAGGTCAGGCAGATCGTCGTGGTGCCGAGCGGCGGACGTGCAGCCGGAATGCAAATGGCATCAAACGGCAAGAACACCTGACAGGCAGCGCTCGCCAGTCGCTTGGGTGAAGCAAGGCATGACGACAGGCTCTTCCGCAGGCGAAGCGTGGGCATTAAGATCTCGACTTCCAGAGGAGCGAGAATGAGAGGCGCGGGAGCCAGTCATGTGCCGAAACATAAAACCCCTGTTCAATTTCGATCCGCCTGCGACTGACGAGGAGATCCACGACGCCGCAGTGCAGTTCGTGCGCAAGCTCAGCGGAACGACCAAACCGTCCAAACGCAATCAAGCGGCCTTCGAGCAAGCAGTCGCTTCGATTGCGGCCTGCGCCCGGGAATTGCTCGTCACGCTCGAGACGTCCCACCCCCCGCGCAACCGCGAAGAAGAAGCAAACAAGGCCCGCGCCAGAATGGCGGCCCGCTTCGCCTGACAGGCGACCATTGTTCGATGGTGGTGCACCAGTCTGCCTGAGGCAATGTGCTTCTCCACGAGGTCCTCGTGCGGACGGGCGAAGGCGTGGCCGCTCACGCTGGCCCGAGCATCATAAAGGTTTCGCTTTTCGAGACGCCATCGATTGCCCGAACCGTTGAGATGAGCTCGTTCAGCTCCGACATGGTCGAAACCTCGATCTCCGCGATTATGTCCCAGACTCCGTTGGTGTTGGACACGGCAGCCACCCCTGGCAGACGCTTTACGGCCGATACTGCCGGCCGTGGCGAACCGTCTATCATGATCAGGATGAAGGCCCTGATCAGATCCTTGCTGATGTCGTTCTTCAGGCGGACCGTGAAGCCCTTGATCACTCCATCGGTGACAAGGCGATCAAGCCTCTTCTGCGCCGTTGCGCGCGCAACCCCGAGAAGCTGTGCCAGTTGCGGCACCGAAGCTCTGCCGTTGATGCGCAGTTCGGCAATGAGCCGTCTATCGAGATCATCCACCGAATACTTCCTATTTCGTCATTCTGACTACTATTTCGGCAGAAATGGGGAAATTCAAGCACTTTGTATTCTTTTTTGTTCTCCCCAACCGCACTACGAATCCCTCATCGAGACAGAGCAGCCGGAATAAAGCGGGACCAGACAAGACAGCCCGGCTTCACGCCCTGTCGACCGATCCATGCCTTGGGAATTGCCGCCGCAATCCACGCGATGATCCGTGATGTCGGCTCGAATTGGGAGATGATACAGATGAAATTGAACCGCGTTTTTTCTGCCGTGATGGTCGCCGCCGCGATCTGCATGCCGTTCACCGCCGCCAATGCTGATGATCTGCAGAAGATCGAGGGGACCGGCAAATTGTCGGTTGCTCTCTCTGGCGTCTTCCCCCCATTCAGCTTCGTCGACGAAAGCAACAAGGTCGTCGGTTTCGACGCCGATATAGGCTCGGAAATCGCCCGCCGGCTGAAGGTCGAGCCGAACATCGTGACAACCGCCTGGGACGGCATCATCGCCGGTCTCGTCACCGGCCGCTATGACACGATCATCGGCTCCATGAGCATCACCGAAGATCGCAAGAAGGCCGTCGACTTCGTCGGCCCCTACTACCGTTCCGGCCTTGCCGTCTTCGTTCGCAAGGGTGCCGGCGTCGCCAGCGTCGACGAGCTGAAGGGCAAGACCATCGGCGTCACGCTCGGCGAAGCCGCCGAGAAATGGGCACGCGACCAGAACACGTTCGAGATCCGCACCTACAAGGGCCTTCCCGAAATGCTTCTCGACCTCGGTGCGGGCCGCGTCGATGCCATCGTTGCCGACGACGTTCCCGTATTCGTGGCGATTGCCAAGAGCAACGCGCCGATCGAACAGATCAAGGACGACAAGCTTCCGCGCTACGACATCGGCATCGCGATCCGCAAGGACAATCCAGCGCTCGCCGCTGCCATGCAGAAGGCACTGGACGACATGATGGCCGATGGCACCTACGAAGCCATTTCTAAGAAGTGGATCGGCCGGGACATTCGTTGATGGGATCGGCCGGGACACGAGATGTGTCTCGGCCCGCCTACATTCCAAAGGAATGGCGGTGTTCGGCTTGACGAGACAGTCCGCCGCATCCGTCGAGTCTGGTAGCTCCAAGGCAGGTCACCTTAGGGAGCCGCTTCACGCGGCCCTTGCAAGGCGGCGCACGCCCGCGAGCCTCGCACGCAGAGGCAGGAATGGATTTTCAACTGATCGGGCGAATATTGCCCCATATAGTCGAAGCGTCGTTGCTGACGGTCGGCCTTACGATCTGTTCGCTGGCGCTCGGCCTTGTCGTCGCCGCTAGCGTGGTCGCGGGACGCTTCTCCAGGATGACGCCGATACGCTGGCTTGCGACGGCCTATGTCAGCGTCATGCGTGGCACCCCCCTCCTGGTTCAGCTCTTTATCGTCTTCTTCGGCGGTCCGCAGTTCGGGCTGGAGCTGACGCCGTTCATGGCCGGTGTGCTGACCATGGGGTTCAACATTGGCGCCTACATGTCGGAGGGTATCAAGGGCGCCATCATCGCCGTCGACAAGGGACAGGGAGAAGCGTCGCGTTCGATCGGGTTCGGCCGCTTCGATACCATGCGCCTCTTCATTCTGCCGCAAGCAGCCCCCCTGATGATCCGGTCGCTGGGCGTCAACACGGTAATTCTGTCGAAGAGCACAGCGCTTGTGTCGACGATCGGCGTCGTCGAACTGACCTACTCGGCACAGCGTTTCGTCACGTCCACCTACAAGCCGTTCGAAGTTTTTGCCGTTTCAGGCGCTGCCTACATTGCAATCGTCGCCCTGATTTCACTGATCGTGCGCGGCACAGAAAAGCTGTTCGATGCCGACAGGAGGGTCGGAGCATGACACTCGATTTCGGCGTGGTGCCGTCCTACGCGCAGCTTCTGTTCACCGGTCTGCTCTGGACGATTTTCATCACCGTACTGGCGGGCTCCATCAGCATCCTGCTCGGCATAGCCATCGCCACCACAACGCTCTACGGGCCAAAGCTTGCAAGCCTGCCGGTGCGCCGCATCACCTTTCTTTTCCTGGGCACGCCGCTGCTGCTGCAGCTCTATCTGCTCTACTACGGCCTATCGCAGGTGGGCGTCATGCTTCCCGCCTTCTGGACCGGGGTGGTTGGGCTTGGCCTGCACTACGCCGCCTACAACGCGGATATTTTCCGTGCGTCGCTGCACGCCGTCGATCCCGGGCAGGCCGAAGCGGCAAGATCATTGGGGTTCAGCCGCGGCGCCACCCGGCGCCTCTTCATCATGCCGCAGGCCATCGTGACGGCGCTACCGCAGGTCGGCAACAACAGCATCATCCTCCTGAAGGACACAGCCGTCCTCTCGGTTCTTGGCATCGCCGAACTGGTCCTGAACGCGCAGCGTGCGATCAGCGAGACCTACCGACCCTTTGAATTCTACTTCACCGCAGCTCTTCTCTATTACGTCGTCAATCTGGCGATGGAATTCCTGTTGGGCATTGCCGCCCGGAAAGCGGAGGAAATCCGATGACGACACAGACTCCCATGATCGAACTGCGGCAAATCCGCAAATCCTACGGCAGCCACGAAGTGCTCAAAGGGATCGACCTCAGTGTCGCGCGCGGCAAGATCGTTTCCATCATCGGCCCGAGCGGTTCGGGAAAAAGCACCCTGCTGAGATCCATCAACATGCTGGAGGAAACATCCAGAGGCGAGATCTGGCTTGACGGCCATCAGGTCAACCGACCGTTGAAAGGGCGCGCGTTCGAGAGCCACATCAACCATATCCGCCGGGAAATGGGCATGGTGTTTCAACAGTTCAATCTCTTTCCGCACCTGACCGTCCTGCAGAACATCACGATCGGGCCGATGCGGCTCAAGGGGCTGACCAAGGCCGAAGCCCTTGACCGGGCCAACGCCCTCCTTGCCAAGGTCGGGCTCTCGGAAAAGGGAAATGCTTACCCCGCACGGCTCTCGGGTGGCCAGAAACAGCGTGTCGCTATCGCCCGCGCGCTTGCGATGCAGCCGAAGGTCATGCTGTTCGACGAGGCGACCTCGGCGCTCGACCCCGAACTGGTCGAGGAGGTCAACCAGGTCATGAAGCAGCTTGCCGCCGAACACATGACCATGCTGATCGTGACGCACGAGATGCGGTTTGCCGCCGAAGTGTCCGATCACGTGATGTTCATGGATGCCGGCGTGGTAATCGAACAGGGAGAACCCGCTCAGGTTCTTTCCGACCCGTTAGAGGAGCGCACACGCGCTTTCCTTCGCAAGCACCTCTCGAATTGAACGACGGAGAAACAGGATGACGACCTCACGACAGCAGAATGTTTCCCGAACCGGAACCCGGATCGACAGCAATCGAGCCCGGGAACTTGCCCTGCGCATAACCTCGTGGTCGAGCGAAACCGGCACGCCCGGTGAAGCCGGATTTGCCGATCAGTTGCACGGGCTTCTGAGCGAGCTTGCCTATTTTCGCGCGCACCCCGAAGATCTTCGCCTGGTCGAAAGCCATGGAGAGCCCCTCACCCGCAATGTCGTGGCGCTTGTTCGTGGCACGGGCAAGCGGACGCTGGTCCTGGCGGGACACTTCGATACGGTCTCGACCGACAACTATCACGAACTCAAACCGCTGGCGTGCGACAGCCTCCGACTGAAGGAAGCCTTGGTGGAGAGCCTCTCGGTTCGGGACGACCGTTCCGAACAGGAGGAACGGGCGCTGCAGGATCTGCTGAGCGCCGACTTCCTGCCCGGCCGCGGTCTGCTCGACATGAAGAGCGGCATCGCAGTTGCGATCGCCTGCCTCGAAAACTTCGCAGCCGACCCCGATCGCCAGGGCAATCTGATGCTGGTCGCCACGCCGGATGAAGAACGCGAAAGCCGCGGCATGCGCTCGCTGCGCGACGCGCTGCCGAGCCTCACGTCAACATTGGACGTCGAGATTGCCGCCGGCATCAACCTGGATGTGACGTCGGATCAGGGCGACGGCAGCGAAGGCCGCGCCGTCTATGCCGGTACGATCGGCAAACTTCTGCCTTTCGCGCTGGTGATCGGCTGCAGCTCCCATGCCAGCTACCCGTTCGAAGGCGTCAGCGCGCAGGCAATGGCCGCCGGAATTCTGGCCCGTCTGGAGGGCAATGCCGCCCTGGCCGACCGCGACGAGAACGATATTTCCCCCCCGCCGATTTGCCTGGAAGCCAAGGATCTGCGCGACGGGTATGAGGTAACCACGCCGGAGCGGTTCTGGATCGCCTTCAACTGGCTGTACCATGCCATGCCAGCCGACGACTTGTTCGCCCGCTTCAGGCAGGAAGTGTTATCCGGCGCCACCGAAGCGGTGGATCGCTTCGCTTCGCAATCCGCCGAGTATGGCAGGCTCGTCGGCAGAAGTGCGGGCGCCACGCCGGGCAGGCCACGTCTTTTGACCTTCAAGGAATTGCGTGCCTTGGCCAAGCAGGTTTGCGGCGAGGGCTTCGACGCCCTCCACGCGGCCAAGGAAACGTCACTCTGTGCTATCGACAACCCCTTGGTCTTCACGCGGCAACTGACGGAGTGGCTGGTTGGGATCGCCCGATTGTCCGGCCCTGCCATTGTCGTCGGCTTTTCTGGGCTGCACTACCCCTCGAGCCACCTGCGGCTCGATAAACCGAATGACCGCGCCCTGCATCAGGCCATCGAAAAGGCGCGTGCGGGTCTCGGCTCCGATCCTGACCGTAGCCTGGTCTGGAAGCCGCATTTCCAGGGCATCTCCGACATGAGTTTCCTGGGCTTGGCGGCGAGCGGCAGTGAGGTGGTTTCGGACAACACGCCGATCTCGCGGTTGATCGATCGTCCGCCGGAGAATGCGCTACGCTTCCCGGCCGTCAATCTCGGTCCCTGGGGCCGGGAGTTCCACCAGAAGTTCGAGCGCGTGCATGCCCCCTACGCGTTCGAGGTCCTCCCGGATCTCGTCTCCGAGATTGCCAGAACATTCCTCGCCGACGACGGCCACGGAAATTGATGCCGCCAAAGGGTGCGAGTGGGAACCACTCGTTGTACGCTGGTGCCGCGCGCCCGAACCAAAAGGATTGAACACAGTGACCGCTCATTCAAATCTGAACATCGTGCCGTTCGTCAGCGTCGACCATATGATGAGATTGGTGCTGAAGGTCGGGATCGAAACCTTTCTGACCGAACTTGCCGCAGTGATCGAAGACGATTTCCGGCGGTGGGAACAGTTCGACAAGACGCCGCGCATCGCCTCGCATTCCAAGGAGGGCGTGATCGAGCTGATGCCGACAAGCGACGGCACGCTCTACGGCTTCAAATACGTCAACGGTCACCCGAAGAACACAAAGGAAGGGCGCCAGACGGTTACGGCCTTCGGTGTGCTCTCGGATGTCGGCAATGGCTACCCCATGCTTCTCTCCGAAATGACGATCCTGACGGCGCTTCGCACGGCAGCGATGTCGGCGGTCGCTGCCAAGCACCTCGCTCGCGCGGACGCGAAGACCATGGCGATCATCGGCAATGGCGCACAGAGCGAGTTCCAGGCGCTCGCCTTCAAGGCGATCGTCGGCGTCAGCGAGCTTCGGCTCTTCGATATCGACCCGAGCGCAACCGAGCGCTGCGCCAGAAACCTCACCGGCAAGGGCTTTGCGATCAAGGCGTGCAGCTCCTCCCAGGAAGCAGTGGAGGGAGCCGACATCATCACCACAGTTACGGCGGACAAGCAGTATGCCACGATCCTGTCCGACAACATGGTCGGTCCGGGTGTGCATATCAACGCCGTCGGCGGGGACTGCCCCGGCAAGACCGAGCTGCACAAGGATATCCTGCTGCGCTCAGATATCTTCGTCGAGTATCCACCGCAAACGCGCGTCGAGGGCGAAATCCAGCAGCTCGATCCCGACTATCCGGTGAAGGAACTCTGGGAAGTGATCGCCGGCAAGCGTGAAGGCCGTCAGTCCGAGCGGACGATTACGCTGTTCGATAGCGTCGGTTTTGCCATCGAGGATTTCTCGGCGCTGCGCTACGTGCGCAGCAAGCTTCAGGAAACCGGGCTATACATCGATCTCGATCTGCTGGCCGATCCGGACGAGCCTCGTGATCTCTACGGCATGTTGCTGCGTTGTGAGGCGAAGCTGCGCGAGGCGTAGCATCGTCTTTCATATCGCGACCTGTAAAGACCAGACGGCCGAACCAGCGGGAGGCCACCCAACAGCAATCCAGAGAAGGCGAAGAGTTCCATCTCTGCCGCGGACTAGGATTGAGATCGAACGCGTTGGCACCAGAACAAGAGGAGCGGGTTTCCGGTACAGCGCATGGCGAGGTCGTTGCCCTCGTCGCTGAAGAAAATGCCACCCGGCGAGCGAACGGACCAATCGTCGTCGTTGAGGCGCACTTCGGCGCGCGACAACGCGAGAAAGACAGTCGGATGTTTCTTGCGATGATCCGGAAAGCGGCTATAGGGCGCCATGATCGTCGCGCCGATATGGACGTCGTCACGCTCCTCCATGCCGCCAGGTCCCACCATCAACGCATGGGCATGACCACGCACGAAGTTGATGCTTGCGAAAGGCCCCGTTCTCGACCGGTACCAGCGGAGGTCCGGCGCGATTTCCGCGATGGCTTTTCCGAGGTCCGTTATAGGTCCGCCCGCCTTGACTGCCACGGCCAAGGCCTCCGTGAGATATCCCGAGGCTGGCAAGGTGTTGCGGGCGACGCCAAACATTGAGGATGGCTTGGAAAGATCGTGGAAGATCTTGCCGGCGGTGTAGCGCGCCATGGACGGGACATCGTGAGCAAACAGAAGGTTGCCCGCTGCGTTGATCAGTCGCTGCAATGCGATGGGCCGATGTCCCCAAACCGAGATCGGCCCGTGTCCTTCAGGCGAAGGGTCGCAGTCGACCGCGGGAAGGGTAGCACGTGTCGTCATGTTGTGTTCCCTATGAACGGTGCGAACTCCATAGCTGCTACCAAAATGTGTCGCAACACACTTCGTTCACTGCACATTTTCCCTGCCCGCGTGATGGCCATCGGCAGGCTCTCTGCCGCAAGACCCGCCACCCCCTAAAGCTCTTCGACGCCAAATTGATTGCTCCATCAAGGGCGCTCGAACTCTTTGCCTGGTCACTCTCACGCCTTTGGGCCAACCACGCTGAGACCAATGCATCGCGCTCGGTTCGGCTGGCTGCCACAATCTGACGTCCACTGACAAACGGGCGTTTTCCTCCACAGATCAAGCGCCGGCGATCACGGAATGCTGTCATCGCCCACAGCAGATCCGCCATGCGCGATTATTCAGAATGTTCACGCTTTATTTCAACAACTTCGCAAAATCACAATTTTTGAACAATCATCAGCAAACAATTTGACGATTGTTTCAATAGGCTTTCGTCAACCGGGAGACGGAAATGGACATCACAATTTTGGATCGGCAGCCCAATCACCGATCGCCGAGTGCAGAAGGCATGCCAGGTTATCTGACCATCGATCTCGGCGCTCTCGCCCGCAACTACGAGAAGCTGGCGGTCGCCGCGTCGCCGGCGCGCGCGGCGGCAGTCGTCAAAGCCGATGCCTATGGGCTTGGCGCCAAACAGGTGGCCGTCAAACTCTACGCTCATGGCTGCCGCCACTTCTTCGTCGCCCAGTTTGGTGAGGCCCTCCACCTCAGGCCTTGCTTGCCGCTGGACGCGGACATCTTCGTGCTGAACGGCCTGCAGCCCGGCAACGAGCGCGCCTGCGCCGAAGCCGGCATCGTTCCGGTCGTCAATTCGCTGGAACAGCTGCATCGCTGGTCCGCGGCTGCCAACAGCCTCAAGGGCCGCCTGAGGGCCGTGCTGCAATTCGACACCGGCATGTCTCGCCTCGGCGTGCCGCCGGAGGAACGGTTGGCCCTTGCCAACGCAGTGAAGGACGCCGGCCTCATTGAAATCCTCTTCATCATGAGCCACCTCGCCTGCGCCGACGATGTCGAAAGCGCCCAGAACGATGCCCAGCTCGTCGAGATGAGCCGCATTGCGGCGGAATTCCCCGACTTCGACATATGCGTCGCCAATTCCGGCGGCATCTTCCTCGGCAACGCTTATCACCGCGCGCTCGTCCGCCCCGGCATAGCGTTGTACGGTGGCGCGCCAACGGCCGGCATACGAAACCCTATGGAAGCTGTCGTGCGGCTCGACGTCGCGGTGGTGCAGACACGCTGCGTCCCCGCGGGCGCCAGCGTCGGTTACAGCGGCGGCCATGTCACGACGGCGGAAACCCGCCTTGCAACCATTGCCGCAGGCTACGCCGACGGTCTTCCACGCAGCTTGAGCGGCAACGGGGCGGTCTACTGCGACGGGGTTCGGCTTCCGATCGTAGGACGCGTGTCGATGGACAGCATCACGATTGATATCTCCGCTTTGCCGGAAGGCCGGCTAAAGCTCGGCACGCTGGTGGAAGTGCTCGGCCCTAACCAGACACTCGAAGACGTGGCGCGCGATGCCGGCACCATTTCGTATGAGATTCTGACCGGCCTCGGCGGCCGTTACGACCGGAGATACGTCTGACCATTGCATCCTCAGCCGGCCCATCGAGAGGCTTGTGTTGATCGGTATCGTCGGCTTGCAGCAGGCGTGCCGAAGACGTGCCACAGCGGAAAACGGGGTTGCCGAATTGGCAAAGCGCCGAAGAAAGAGGTGTCGCCCTTATCACCGCGTCTTCCTTTGGCTCGCGGTTGCGATGCAAGACACACTCCAGGGAACAGACGGCAGCCTAGGCGCAACCCCACGCGTGTCAACCGCGCGCCGAACGTACGGTGGGCGACGGAGAAGGGGCACACGGGGTGCGAAAGACAACTCCCGTTGTCCGCCGGAACAATCGCTGCGGCATACTCTTGACAGGTTCTTCTAAAACATTGCAAGCTTAGTGACAGTGTAGGCTGACGCCTCACAATAGTCGCCCCGTTCAACGCAAGTTGATGACGATCCGGAGTTCGCACCTCCTGGAACAGGGTCCTAGCGAAACTGGCCAGCGGCCAGTTCAACTATGGAGCTGGTGGGGCATGGAGACCGATCTCCCCTTTCGTATAATTTTTTGCTTCGACCATGACTGGAAGACCCCGCTCGATGGCGGGTTAATCTATGGCTGCGACTGCATTGCCTCTCGGAACACACGTTCTTGTGACGCCTGTCACAAGGCCCCGGCAAGCATGCGTGAAAATCCGGCGGGGCGCCCCACCCCTGTTGCACGAAGAGACATCTCTCGCGCGCGTTCCAGCAACAACAATCGGCAACGCTCTCTGCATCGGGCATGAGCCCATGCTGCGGCAGGTGCCTGCGCCCCGATGGCTATGCCGAAGTGCCTGATTGAAATGGGGTTCAACTCGAAGCGCAACATCAGCAAAGGTATGGAGGAGTTTACCTTGGCGACCATAAAAGAGTGAAATGCATCAAGCAGGCGCCCGGAAGACGAAAAACTCGGCATCGGCGCCAATATCGCATATGGATTGCAGCACGTTCTGACGATGTATGGCGGCATCGTCGCCGTACCCCTTATTGTCGGTCAGGCGGCCGGCCTTAGCCCGAGCGACGTCGGCCTCCTGGTGACGGCCTCGCTTTTTGCCGGCGGTCTTGCCACGATCCTACAAACGTTGGGATTGCCGTTCTTCGGGAGCCGGCTGCCGCTTGTGCAGGGCGTCTCGTTCTCAGGCGTTGCGACGATGGTCGCAATTTCCGGCAACGGAGGAATCCCCTCTATCCTGGGCGCCGTTATCGCAGCGTCCATGATCGGGCTATTGATTACGCCTGTATTCTCAAGGATTACCCGGTTCTTCCCTCCCCTTGTCACCGGGATCGTCATCACCACGATCGGACTGACGCTGATGCCGGTCGCCGCATTCTGGGCGATGGGTGGCAACAACACCTTACCCGATTTCGGGAGCCCGGCGAATATCCAGCTGGCCGCCACAACGCTCGCCATCGTTCTGCTGCTCAGCAAACTCGGAAGCGCGTCGGTTTCAAGGCTCTCCATCCTGCTTGCGCTCGTGATCGGCACAGGCATCGCCTATGCCATAGGCATGACCGACTTCTCGCAAGTCGCAAACGGCCCCGTCTTCGCCCTGCCGGCGATATTCCATTTCGGTTATCCGACCTTCGAGATCGCCGCCATCGTCTCCATGCTGATTGTCATCGTCGTAACGCTTGTGGAGACATCGGCCGACATTCTCGCCGTTGGCGAAATCGTCGAAACCAAGGTCGATTCCCGCCGCCTGGGCGATGGCCTTCGAGCCGATATGCTGTCGAGCATCCTCGCACCGGTGTTCGGTTCGTTCACGCAAAGTGCCTTTGCGCAAAACGTCGGGCTTGTCGCCGTCACGGGTGTCAAGAGCCGCTACGTGGTGGCGACAGGCGGTCTTTTCCTTGTGGTCCTCGGCCTTCTGCCGGTCATGGGACGCGTTGTGGCAGCTGTGCCAAGTTCCGTTCTCGGTGGAGCCGGCATCGTCCTTTTCGGTACGGTCGCGGCAAGTGGAATACGCACGCTCTCCAAGGTCGATTACCACAACAACATGAACTTGATCATCGTCGCGACGTCGATCGGTTTCGGTATGATCCCCATCGCGTCACCGGGATTTTACGAACACTTCCCCACCTGGGTTGCGACGATCTTTCACTCCGGGATCAGCTCCGCTGCCCTGATGGCGATTGTCCTCAACCTGCTGTTCAACCATTTCAAAGCCGGCAATGCCGATCAGCAGTCAGTGTTTGTGGCAGGCACAGAACGGACGATCCGCTACAAGGACATCGTCCGGCTTCGTGACGGCGACTACTTCCTCAACGGCAAGCTTTATGACGAAAAAGGCATCGAAATACCGATGGTTCCTGAAGGCGCTCACTGAGCATTGCTTTGAAAGCCGGTTCCGGATCGAGCCCGAGGCCTTGGTCCGGATCCAGTTCATTCCCGACATTTCAAGGAGAAGAAGAATGTCAGAAGAAATCGAATCCGCACGTCTGCTCGACGCCCTGCTCACCGCCATGGAAGAGGGCATCATTCCCGCCACGGAGGCGGGCGTTGCCGCCGGCAACAAGATCTTCGGGGCGGCACTCCTGCGCAAATCGGACCTTTCTACGGTCCTTGTCGAAACCAACAACGAGACTGAGAATCCCCTGTGGCACGGGGAGGTTCATACCCTGAAGCGCTTTTACGAGATGACAGGTTCAGAGCGACCGGATTCCAAGGACCTCATTTTCCTGTCGACCCATGAGCCGTGCTCAATGTGCCTGTCGGCGATCACCTGGGCTGGGTTCGACAACTTCTTTTATTTCTTCAGCCACGAGGATTCCCGGGATGCATTTTCCATTCCACACGATCTGAAGATCCTGAAAGAGGTCTTCACCTTGGAGCCGGGGGGCTACAACCGGTCGAATGCATTCTGGAACGGGCAGTCGATCGGGGGGCTAATAGAGCGATTGCCCGAGCCGCAGCGTTCCGATCTGAAAGAAAGAGCCTCCGCAATCGGCCGGAAGTACGACGACCTCTCTGCCGTCTATCAAGCTAGCAAGGGCGGCAATGCAATCCCCCTCAACTAGAGCACGTCGCGATCTTTCAGATTCGCCTGGCGCGCTTTAAGGTCTTGTTTTCACGCATGTCGTTATCGCAAAACCGCTGCACAGTTTTGCGCGACATGCTTTGAGGCGTCGCACTCCGCCTTTTTGCGTCGGTTTCGATAGAAGCCGCTGTTGATGGGCTGACGCGTGCGTACGGTGTAGCTCTTGGTGGGCTACACCGAATTCCATGACACGCAACCCTCGCGCTGCGCCCGGTCGGTCATGTGGTCGCGGGCCAAGCGCCCCTCCCGCAATCATTGCGGCATAGCGTTCAAGGCGTTGCCACCTCCAGGTTTACTCGCCGGCAACGACCGGCAGATCGGCTTCCCCTGCATGATCTCCGTCGACGATCGCAAAGCGGCGATGACGCTGTTCACGGAACATTCCGATCGCAGAGTTGAGATAGGCGCGGCTCCTTCAACAGGTGCCGCACATATCGCCCAAACCCTTGCGCCTATCCTGTGCATGGTCCCCGCAAAAAGTTGCGGATATCAACCAATACGCGTATTCCTTCCGCGGAACCGCATTGACGCAACCTGCAAAATCGGCACAACGCGTCGAAGCTACAATCGGCTGGAATCACTCAACTCTTTTGGGGACAACTCGCAAGGGCATCCTAGACAGACTGCATCGTGGGGGCGATGGCTAGATGAAGATACTGAAACGCGTGCGTCAATCTATGATTGAGGGCCTGCCAAACCGGCATTTTGTCCAATTTACAAACGGCACCAGCGTATTGAAGGGCTACAGCCATCGCATCGCGATGCATAGCAACGATAATACGATGACGGTCATGGACGGAAGCGACAAGCTGCGTATTTGCCGCCGCGACCGGCTCTGGCTCTATAAGCGCGGTATCAGCGCCCGCGTGAACCAGCTGGCGGAATCCTATCTGCTTCATCACATCTCGGAACCCCTCCAGGGCGCCTTTATCGATTGCGGCGCTAATGTCGGCGAATTGGGTGCATACAGCCGCTCCAAGGGCCTGGAGTACCATGCCTTCGAGCCGGAGAGCCTGGAAGCGGACTGCTGCGACCGTAACAACTTCGGCGGCAAGCCCCAGACAAATCGCTTCGGGCTCTGGTCGAGCGACGGAGAACTGACATTTTACTCCAAGCCCGGGACTGCAGACGGTTCGCTTTTTGAGACCGAGCAATATGCCGACCGCTTCCAGGTCAAGGTCAGAAGCCTCGATAGCTATGCAGCTGAGACGGGCCTGACGAATGTCGCCATCTTGAAGATCGAAGCAGAGGGTGCGGAACCGGAAATCCTCGCTGGCGCTCGCAAAACCCTGAAGTCGACGCGCTATGTCACCGTGGATTGCGGCTTCGAAAAAGGGGTAGCAAAGGAAAGTACCCTCGTCCCGGTCTTCAATCTCCTGTTGGACGCGGGCTTTGAAGCGATCGACTGGAACCCGCGACGGGTGACGACTCTTTTCAAGAACAGGGCCACTTAAAGCCCGTCGCAATCTTTCAGATTCGCTTGGCGCGCTTTAAGTTCCTGTTTCCACGCATGTAGTGTCGCAAACCCACGGCACAGTTTTGCGCGACACTTTAGGTTCGACCATCGCATGACCAGCTGACTGATGCTCTCGGCGCATTCTCAAGTGATGTGCGCCGAGGAGCCTGTTGGAGCGCGGGGCATAAGAATTGCGGCGAATTCTTTCAGTGCTGCGACCAAACAAAACTCGACGCCAACGTTGCAATGGCCGCGATGTGCCACCGCCTTCTGGCCTCATTCTATCCATGCCACGTCCACCGGCGATCGAATATCGCAACCGCCAATGACGACAGCTGCGATTGCATTGCGTTTCCATTGAGGATTGTGCACTCGATGCGCGCACCAGCCGCAACCTTGCGGCAATGCTCCTCTATCAAATGTGCCGTCGTCGCACAGACACATTGGAGAATCGATGCATGCGCCTACTCCTTGTAGAGGATGAGCCCGAGATGGCTGCCGCGCTCGGCGTCGCCCTTGGTCGGTATGACATGATCCTTGACCACGCGCCGTCGCTCGATCACGCCATCGCCGCCATGGCCAATCAGGTCCACGACGCGATCATTCTCGATCGGCAACTGCCTGACGGCGACGGGTTGACGCTCATTCCGCGCGTTCGCGCGCTGAAGTCGGGAATTCCGGTGATCGTGTTGACTGCACGTGGCAGCGTCGACGAGCGGATCAAAGGACTGGACATGGGCGCCGACGATTATCTCGCCAAACCCTTCGCCGTCGAGGAGTTGCTGGCAAGGCTTCGCGCGTTGATGCGCCGTGCGCCCGATATCGCACCAATGACTGCGCGCATCGGCAATCTTGTCTTCGATTTCGATGGTCGGGAAGCCCGCATCGACGGCCGTGTCCTGGAGCTTCCGCGCCGCGAACTGCTCGTGCTGGAGGCGTTGGTGCGGCGGCACGGCAGAACCGTGCAGCGCTCGACGCTGGAGGAGTCGGTCTATGGATACGACGACGAGATCCAATCCAATTCGCTCGACGCACATGTTTCGCGGCTGCGCAGAAAGTTGCTGGAATCGGGTTCCGGCGTGGAAATCCACGGCATTCGCGGGGTTGGATATCTGCTGAGGACATTGTCGTGACCACGAGCGCCAACCACTCGCTGAAGAAGCGGCTGATCTGGCATATCCTGACATTTCAGGTGCTTTTGCTCGTGGCCGTCATTGCCGGTTTCATGGCCCTTTTGATCAGGGCCGATCTCGGCGGCATGATCCTCGACGCCGGTTCGGCATCGATCGCCGCCAGCGCCGTCGAGGTTGGCCCGGACCAGAAGCTGAAACTGAAAGACACGCCCGAACTGCGCGCCATGCACGCCGAGACGCCGGGCTTCTGGTTCGTCGTGCGCAACGAGCGCGGCGAGACGGTCCAAAGCGGACCGGTGCCCGACGCCTATCGCAGCATCGGCGAACATCTCGACCGCGTGACATTTGCCGATATCCGGGACGGTATGGCGCCTTACATGCTCTCGGCCATCGCCCGGGTGGTTCAGACCGAGAGCGGTACGTATACAGTCCTGACGGGCGGTGGACGCCTGTGGAGCGCCTCGTTCGCCGTGTTCTTCCTGACGAACCTGCTGCTGCTGCCGATCGTTCTGATCCTAGTTCTCATCCCTGCCTTCGCCATTCCGATCATCGTGCGCCGTGCCTTTGCGAGCCTTGCCGAGGTCGCCGACCATGCCAGAAGCATCGATGTCGACCGTCGCGGCGCCCGCCTGCCCGACGGTCGCGTCCCCGGCGAAGTGCGCCCGCTCGTCGAAGCGGTCAACGGCGCACTGCAGCGCCTGGACGAAGGTTACGAACGACGCCAGCGCTTCATCATGGCTGCCGCCCACGAGCTTAGAACACCGGTCGCAATTCTGCAGACGCGTCTTGAGGGCATGGACTTCGGCCCGCTGCGCAGCCGCCTGCTGGTTGACACCGCCCGTATTGCCGGGCTTGCAGAACAATTGCTCGACCTTGAGCGCATCGATCGCGACAGCGCTCACTTCGCCCCAATCGACCTGGTCTCGCTCTGCCGGGATGTGGCGGCCGACCTCGCACCTCTCGCACTGTCGGCCGGCTGCGACATCTCCTTTACGCACGGCCCCGAACAGGTCCGTGCGCGCGGAGACGCGGGCGCCCTGGAGCGTGCCGTCACCAATCTGGTGCGCAACGCGATCGAGCATGCGGGCGGCCTGATTTCCATTCACGTCGAACGTGGCGGCATCATCGAGGTGAGCGACGCAGGTCCCGGCATTCCCGAAAGCGAGCGGGAACGGATCTTCGAGCCATTTCACCGGCTGCAACCGCGCGACCACGGTGCGGGACTTGGGCTGCATCTCGTCAGCGAGATCGTCAGCCGCCACAAGGGGCACATATCGGTGGTCTGCGCGCAGACTGGCGGTGCCTGCTTCCGGATGACCCTTCCTGCGGCGTGAGGCGGGCGCGAGCGTCAGCTCGCCTTAAGCCCCGCCACAAAAGCTAACAGGTTATTAATAATAAAATCAGCACTTTAATCGACATTTGCAATGTTGATGCAATCCGCGCGGCGCACAAATGCGCACATCTTCCAGCGTCGATGATCGTGCCAGCCCGGCGCGAAGCAAAGAGCGAAGGTGAGAGCGCCGCAACCGGCGCCATGTGCAATCCACGGAGCAACGCCATGCAGCAACATTACAAGTTTTCCCTCTGGCTCAGTATCGCCTTCCTGGCAACAGCCGGTATGCAACAGGCACAGGCCGCCGACCTCTATTCGCCGGAACCGGCTTCTTCCTACCAGGATCCACCGGCCTTCAACTGGACTGGTGCCTATGTCGGCGCCCATGGCGGCATCGGCTTTACCGGCACCCCCAATCCGTTTGCCGACCGCAACGGCGTCGCCCTCGGCGGACAGGTCGGCTACAACATGCAGATGGGTCCAGGCATCGTCGGCGCTGAAATCGAAGGGTCCTATCTCGGCGACACCGAGCACAAGGTCAGCGGTGGCAAGCTCAAGGAGAAATGGCGCGGCGCGATCAAGGCGAAGGCCGGCCTTTCCTTCGACCAGACACTCGTCTACGGCACCGCCGGTTACGCCATGACCAGCTACAAGAAGTGCGGTGGCGTCCAGAACGATGTCGGCTTCAAGGGCGGCTATCTGCTCGGCGCCGGCGTCGAGCAGGCCTTTGCCGGCGGCCTGTCGGCGAAGATCGAATACAACTACATCACGACGCCTGATGTGCGCACCAACACGGCCTTCGGATCGAGCGAGAAGGACATCAACAGCCATGTCATCAAAGCCGGCGTGAACATGCGCTTCTGATGCTTCTCACCTGATCCCTGCGCCGTTGCCCATTCCTCCCAGGGCGGCGGCGCTCAGATCGAAGTGGAACGACCAAGGCGATGGCCGGCTCGCGGCCCTCGCCTTCACTTTTCGGCCTTCCGCTCAGTTGACGGCAAGGTTGTCGACCCGTCCCGCCGCGCCTAAGCCGCAGCTTCCGAAACCTCGACGTCGGCATTCGAAAGCCGACGCCAAATCGGCGCCATTGCGTCGGCAATATCCCGATAAAGCTCGTAACGTCGGGTGTAATGGCGCGCCATGGCCGCGTTCGGCCGATAGTGACGCTCCGTCTTCACCATGGCTGCCGCACCTTCCGAGAAATCGGCAAAGATACCCGCCCCGGTGCCAGCAGCAATCGCTGCCCCCAGCGCACCGGTTTCGCGCGAACGGGCAACCGACACCGGAACCCCAAGCACGTCGGCAAAGATCTGCGGCCAGATGAGGCTGCGCGATCCGCCACCCGAAAGCACCGCCTCGTCGAAGGTTGCGCCTGCCGTACGCATGGTGGCGATGTGCTGGCGATGACCAAATGCGACACCTTCAAGAACCGCACGTACGAGATGCCCCTTCGTGTGCCAGCCGGCGACGCCGTAGAACCCGGCGCGCGCATTGCCGTCCTGCTGCGCGCCATAAAGGAACGGATGGTAGATGGGGTCGTTGGCGGCAGGCTCGATCTCGGCTGCAAACGCGCAGCAGACATCGTAGGGCGAGCGGCCGTCTTCGATGCCGTGATCGGCGAAGAACTCGCGCACCAGCCACTCGAGGTTGGCGGCAGACGTCGCGCTCGATTCGATGGCCATGTATCGGCCGCGGTCGAAGGTGGACGACATGAAGACCGGACCGGAAAGATCAGGACCATCGATGATCACCTGGTTGATGCTCCAGGTCCCGGCAATGATGGAGGCAGCGCCCGTGCGCGTCACGCCCGAGCCGATGGCAGAAGCGATGACATCGAAGAGACCGCCGACCACCGGCGTGCCCGCCGCAAGGCCCGTCTGTGCTGCCGCCTCCGGCGTCACCGTGCCGACGACATCGGCACTTTCGGCGAGATCCGGCAAAAGACCGGTTGCCTCGCCGAGGTCGAAGGCGGCCATCAGGTCGCGATCGTAGCGCCGGTTGACAACGTTCAAGAGGCCGCAGCCGGTCATGTCAGAGACGTCGCTGACCCGCTTGCCGGTCAGGCGGTTGACGATGAAGTCCTTGCACAGAAACACCGTGCCGATGCTGGCGAAGGTTTCCGGCTGGTAGCGCTTGAGCCAGGCGAGCAGCGTCGGCGTCTGCGACGGCCATGGGCGCTGCCGGCCGATGGCATAGGTCCGGTCGCCGACGCCTTGCGCCTTCCATTCGTCCACGAGCCCGGCCGCACGGGTGTCGAGCGACTGGATGCCGAGAAGCGGCTCTCCGCCCTGATCGAGCGCATAAAGCCCGTTACCGTGCCCTGCACAACCGATCGCGACGATCTCGTCGGCGCGGATCCCGGCCCGCTCGACACATTGGCGGATGACTGCCCGGGCATGGGTCCACAGCTCTTCGAGCCCCCGCTCGACATGCCCGGGCCGCGGAACCCGGCTGTGCCCCTCCTGCGCAGCCGCCGCGATCTCATTGCCCTCGAGGTCGAAGATCACCGCCTTGATGACAGTGTTTCCGGCGTCGAGTCCCAAAAGATAGTCTGCCATTGAAGAACCCCTCCCAAGGTTCGCATCGTCATCCTTGTACCAAACTGAGCTGATCTCAGCCCTTCTGATACAGTGCAAAAGCGGCCTCGCCATCGGCGTCGTCGTGCACGATGGCCATCAATCCTCGGACGACGGCGCTCGGGTTTGCATGCTGGTAGATATTGCGCCCGTAGACCATGCCGACGGCACCCTGCCGCATCAAGGCCGCAGACTTGTCGAATACGGCACGCAAGTCTTCCTTGCCGCCGCCGCGCACCAGAACCGGGCAGCGCGCCGCCTCCACCACACGGTGGAAATCTTCCGGATTGGTCGTCGGGTCGGCCTTGACGATATCGGCGCCCATTTCGCGGGCAAGCCGTGTCAACGTGACGATCTTTTCCGCATCGCCATCGACCATGTAGCCGCCGCGCTCGGTGACCGGCTGCATGACCAGTGGCTCGATCATCAGCGGCATGCCGTATTTTTCGCAATCGGCGCGCACGCGGGAAATGTTGGCGACGCACTGGCGGAAGAGATCCGGCTCGTCCGGCAGCATGAACAGGTTGACGACCACGCAGGCGGCATCCATCTCCAGTGCGCCGATCAGCGGCTCGGCCTCGTTCTGCAGCACCGCCCACATGTCGCGGTGGCGAATACGGTTGTAGGGATTGCCCATGTCGATGCGCATGACCAAAGCAGGCTTGTCCTTGCCTGGAAGGTCCTGCAGCAGATCGGCCTGACCGTAATTCATCTGGATCGCATCGGGCCTGGCCTCGACCAGGGCCTTCACCACAGTCTCCATGTTCTCAAGGCCGTCAAGGAAAGACGGTTCGTTGCAGACGCCATGGTCGATGGCCACGTCCAGGCAGCGTCCTGCGCCAAAAAGACGGTTCATCCGGACCTTGCGGTTGTTTCGCATAATGCACTCCTTTGTTCGTTCCGTACGGAAAGCGTGTCTTCGTCTACGCCGTGGCGTTCGTGGAGAAGGGTGAGAAAACGGGCGCGCTCCTGCGCTTGGCGAGCCACTGGCCAGCGTTTTTCGGCGGCCAGAATAGCGAGCACGGCGTCCGTCATGTCGAGCGAGAGTTCGCCAGTGATTGCCAGCGTCGTGCGGCGAAGCAGGAGGTCGTCGAGGTGCTCGACCTTTTCGCTACGGATCAAAAGCTGGATTTCGCGCGCCGAATAATCAGCATGCGGAAGCGGTGCGTCAGGTGCCGCCACAATGAAGGCTGCGATGCGCTCGGCGTCCGTGCCATAGCGTTCGAACAGCGTTCCGATGCGTGTCGATGAAAGCCCTGTCGCCGCTGCGACCCGGACAATCCAGGCCTCGCGATCGGCCGGAAAATCCCGACCGCCGCCTATCGCCCGGTCGGCGGTAGCCACGCGGCGAGGCTGCGCCAGCCGTTCCAGCACAAGATCAGCCGCCAGCTCGCCGAAGGAGCGGAAAGTGGTCCATTTGCCGCCGATCATGCACAGCACCGGCGGACCGGCATCGGCGGTCTCGACGAAGGTGCAATAGTGATCGCGCGGAATGCGGCCGGTAAAGCTGTCCTTGCTTGCCGGCAGCGGCCGGACACCTGAGAACTGGAAGACGATCTCTTCGGTTCTGACCTTGATCGTTGGCAGGACGAAGGCGAGCGACTGCAGGATGTAGTCCCTTTCCGCAGTCTCGCAGCGAACCGTTTCCGGATCATCGACGCGGATGTCGGTGGAGCCGACCAGCACCTTGCCGAGATAGGGAAACAGGATGCAGATGCGCCCGTCCTCATTCTCGTAATAGATCATGTGGCCATCGAGCGCGCGGGTCAGATCGTCGTTGTCGATGATCAGGTGTGACCCCTTGGTTCCGCCCATCAACGGCGCGGGTCGCGCGGGCTCGGAGAACAGGCTCTGATTGGCGATGTCGATCCAGCCGCCGGTCGCGTTGACGATCAGTGTCGGCTCAATCGAAGTCTCCGTTCCTCCGATTGTGTCCTTGATCACGTAGCGTCCCGGGGCGGTCAGCCTGAGTTCGGCATAGTTGAGGGCACGCGCCTGGGAGCCGGCCGACAGCCCATCCTCGAGCAGTTCGATGCCGAGGCGCTCGGGCTGGCTGACCCAGGCGTCGTAATAGGTCGCGGAATTCTTGATCGCCGGATTGAGCGCCGGCCATCGGCCAAGCGTCGAGCGCCGCCCGCGAAACTCGTGGCGGGGCATCAAGGCGCGCTTGCGCGTCAGGAAATCGTAGATGGCGAGCCCCGCCTTGATGACGACAGCGCCGCGGCGGCTTGGCCGGCGGGAAAGACCGAGGAACCGCACGGCGCCATTGGCGATGCCCGAGAAGACATCGAAGACGGGAACGGTCGTCGGCAGTGGGCCGACATAGTGCGGCGCGTTGCGCAGGAGCCGGTCGCGCTCGACCAGCGATTCCCGCACCAGGCTGAATTCGCCATTTTCGAGGTAGCGCAGGCCACCATGAACCATGCGCGACAATGCCGCGCTGGCGCCGGAACAGAAATCGTGTTTCTCGACGAGCACGACATTGACGCCCTGCAGCGCCAGCTCGCGAAAGACGCTGAGGCCGTTGATGCCGCCGCCCAGCACGCAGACGTCCACCTTCGGGCTCTGGCTGAGCCCGTCAAAGATCTCTTCTCGGTTCATGATGGCGGTCCGTTACCTATCCATGTGGGCGAGCTTCGCCGCTATCGCTTCGTCGATCGCCGCGAGATTTGGGCCATCGAGCCGGATCGTGCCGGCACGGGCATTGTCGAGCGCCTGCGCCGGGTTGCGTGCACCGCAAAGCGCAAAGGTGACGCCGGGCTGGGCGAGCGTCCAGGCAATGACTGTCTGCGCGATGCTGGCGCCATGCTTTTCCGCAATCGGACGGATCGCTTCGGCAAAGGCCGTCGCCTTCTCGCGGTTGCCGACGGAGAAGCGCGGGTTGTCGCGGCGCTGGTCGTCGCCCGAAAACACCCGGTCAGGACCGACGGTACCAGACAAGAGACCCAGGGCGAGCGAGGAATAGCTGAGCGTCGCGACGCCGTTTTTCGTCGTCAGCGGCAGAAGCTCAGCCTCGATCTCGCGATCGATCATGCTGAAGCGCTCCTGGATCGCATCGAGACGGCCCGTGGCAATATAGGCCTCGAGTTCGGACCGGTCGACGTTGCTGGCGCCGATCGCGCGGATCTTGCCGGCATTCTTCAGGTCTTCCAGCGCCCGCACCGTTTCCTCGATCGGCGTCGTCGGATCCTGCCAATGGGTGATGTAGAGATCGATGTAGTCGGTCCCGAGGCGCTTCAGGCTCTCCTCGACCTCGTGGACAATGGCGTCGCGGCCGAGATAACGATGGACCGGCTTGCCGTCCTGGTCGAAGAAATGCCGGCCCTTCGTCGTATGCCAGACGAGGCCGCATTTGGTGGCGATCACCGCCTTGTCGCGGCGACCGGCAAGCGCCTTGCCAACAATTTCTTCCGAGCGTCCGAGGCCATAGGCAGGCGCCGTATCGATCAAGGTCACGCCGGCATCGAGCGAGGCCTGGATGGCGGCGATCGATTCGGCCTCATCCGTTCCGCCCCACATCCAGCCACCGATCGCCCAGGTGCCGAGCCCGACGGCGGATGCCTTGACACCGGAGCGGCCGATCTCGCGCGTCAACTGTTCACTGCTCATGCCGAAAGTCCTTTTTCGCTTGCCATGGCAAGGATGCGCTCGCCGGTCGCCTCGTCGGTCACGAGTGTATCGAGATGCCTGCCGCGCAGGACGCTGAGGATCGGCCCGGCCTTGTTCGGTCCGCTCGCCACCCCGATCTTGGTCGGGATCGATGCGAACTCGTCGAGGGTGAGCGAAACCAGCGAACGGTTGAGGCTGTAGTCGCAGACCCGGCCCTGGTCGTCGAGCAGGTGCGCGAGCAGCTCGCAGCTTGCACCGGAGCGCTTGATCGCGTCACGATCGGTGCTCGAAGACGGGTGCAGATCGTAGTAGCTCGAATCGTCGGAAAGGATCGAGCCGATGCCGACGATTGCGACCTTGGCTTCGCGGGCACGTTTGAACACATCCGCTACCGAGCGCATGTTGATCAGCATGGCGCGCTCCGCCGCACTGTCGGCAAAGAGCGGCGCATGGATCTGATAGGACCTGCCGCCGAGCCTGTCGGCCATCAGCGTCGAGACGTGGTTGACGTCGGTATAGTGCTTGCCCTGCACACAGCCCGTCGCCGGGATCACCTCGATATCGAGGCGCCGTGACGGATGCAGGCCGGCCACGACGGCGCTGACACCCTTGCCGCCGGTGATGCAGACGGTATCGCCGTCGGCGATCTCCTCCATCAGCAGGCGGGCCGCCGCCTCGCCCACCGCCTGTAGCGCCGTCTGCTGGTTATCCGACACGGTCGGGACGACGACGGCGCGGCTGATGCCGCCGAGCGCCAGCAATTGCTCTTCCATGTCGACCAGCGGTTCGATCGGAGACTTGATCTTGATTTCGACGAGGCCGAGCTGGCGCCCGCGTTTGATCAGACGATTGACCGTCGGCTGGGAAATGCCGAGCCGGTCGGCAATCTGCGACTGGGTCAGACCTTCGAGGAAGTGCAGCACCAGCGCCTGGTGCATCTGCCGGGCGACGACGAGTTCCTCGCGGGCGTTGGAGATGATGTTCTGATTGGAATTGGCGATCGGCATGGTCAGATGGCCTTCCGCTTATGCAGGAAATGATCGATCGACACGGCAGCCAGCAGGATGCAGCCCTTGATCATATCCTGCCAATAGACCGAGACGTCGAGTAAGATCAGCGAACTGGTGACGACGGACAACAGAGCCATGCCGAGAATGGCGCCGAAGATCGTACCCGATCCGCCGTTGAGCGAAGCCCCGCCGATGACGGCAGCGGCAATAATGTTGAGTTCCATGCCGACGCCGAAGGTGGGCGTGGCTGCGCCAAAGCGCGACATGTAGATGACGCCGGCAACACCTGCGAGCGTGGAGCAGAGCACCGTCACCCAGAACTTCACCTGCTTGGTCTTGATGCCGGAATAGAGCGCCGCCTTCTCGTTGCTGCCGGTGTAGAACACCTTGCGAAAAGCCGTTGCCCGGCGCAGCAGGAAGTCGAACAGGACGACGACCGCGACGAAGATCAGGATGACGTAGGGAATGCCATTGAACGTGCCCTGGCCAACCGCCTTGAACGATGCCGGCAGGGTGAAGAGCGATAGCGGCGTGCCCTTGGTGATGACGAGGCAAAGCCCGCGCACGATCACCATGGCCGCAAGCGAGGTGATGAAATGGTTGAGCCCGACCACGGTGACGAAGAAGCCCATGATCGCGCCGATGAGGCTGCTTGCCAGGATGCCGAAGAGCGAGGCCGTCCAGGGATCGACGCCGGCGAGGAACAGCGAACCGGCCAGCACCATGGCGAAGCAGACGACTGAGCCGACAGCGAGATCGATGCCGCCGACGATCAAGAGGATCGTCATGCCGACGACGACGATGCCCTCGACCGAGAAGCTCATCAGCATCGCGCGCATGTTGCCGAAGGTGAGGAAGTGCGGCGAGGCGAAGCTCATGATGACGCCGAGCGCGAGGATGATGGCGATCAGCCCTGCCTCGCGCATCGTGCCGATCCGTCGCCAGGCCGGAACCTGCACCTGCGTTGCAACCACCGTATCGACTGCCATTTCCGCCTCCCCATTCACTCTGCTTGTCTCAGGCAACATGCTCGGCCGCCTTGATCTTTTGTGGTTCGCCATGCGGCCCGACCCCGGATGCAAGGCGGATCACCGCCTCTTCCGTCATCTCGGCCTCGCCGAGTTCGCCGGCAATGCCGCCTTCGCGCACGACCAGAACCCGGTCGCATAGTCCCAGAAGTTCGGGCAGTTCCGACGAGATGACGACGATACCGATGCCCGACCGCGCGAGATCGCGCAGTAGGCGGTGAATTTCCGATTTGGCGCCAACGTCGATACCGCGTGTCGGTTCGTCCATCAGAATGACCTTGGGCCTCACCGCGAGTTGTTTGGCGATGGCCACCTTCTGCTGGTTGCCGCCCGAGAGCGACGACACCGGCATGGCGATACCGCCCATGCGCACGCCGAGACGCCGGGTGAAATCGCGGGCGAGATCCGCTTCCGCCTTCGCGTTCATCAGGCCTAGCGGCCCGGTCAGCGTCTTCAGGTCAAGCACCGAAATGTTCTGGGCGATCGACATGTCGACGAACACGCCGGAGCCCTTGCGATCCTCCGAGAGGTAGACAATGCCGGCATCGACGGCGTTTCTGTAGTTGCCGATCGTCTGTTTCTTGCCGTGCAGCAGCACGTCGCCGCGCACCTTCCGGCGCAGGCCACAGATGGCTTCTGCGATCTCGGTGCGGCCGGACCCGATCAGCCCGCCGATCCCGAGGATTTCGCCCTTGCGCAACTCGAAGCCAACACCATCGATGCGTTCGCCGTCGCCAAGGCCGCGGACCGACAGGATGACCTCGTCGGACTGTTCGCCCTGAGCCTGTTTCGGCGGATAGAGCTGGGTGATCTCGCGACCGACCATCCGGCGGACGACATCATCGGGCGTCACGTCGGCAATACGCTCGGTCGAGACGTGGCGGCCGTCGCGGAAGACGGTGACGCGGTCGCACAGGCTGAAGATCTCTGCCATGCGATGGCTGATATAGATGATGGAAATGCCCGCGGCCTTCAGGTCGCGGATGATGCCGAAAAGCGCCTGGGCTTCCGCCTCCGTCAGCGCCGCCGTCGGCTCGTCGAGGATCAGCACCCGGCAATCGAGGGTCAGCGCCTTGGCGATCTCGACCAACTGCTGGCTGGAAATAGAGAGGTCGGCGACCTTGCGGCGCACGTCGATCGGCGCCAGCCGGTTCATAACGGCCTGCGCATCGCGGGCAAGCGACGCATAGTTCATCAGCGGCGAGCGCCGCCGGTTGGTCGCGGCCATGAACATGTTTTCCGCCACCGTCGCATCCGGGCAGAGCGCGATCTCCTGGTGGACGAGGCCGATGCCGAGCGACTGGGCCGCGGCCGGCGAAGCGATCTTCGTCGGCGTGCCATCGACGAGGATTTCGCCCTCGTTCGGCTGCAGCACGCCGGCGATGATGTTCATGAGGGTGGATTTGCCGGCGCCGTTCTCGCCGCAAAGCGCATGGATCTCGCCCTTTTCCAGGTTGAAATCCACATTGGTCAGCGCCTTCACAGCCCCGAAGTGCTTGGTGACATTGCGGACCTGAAGGACCGGCTGCGATATCATCGCCTTCTCCACTCTCGATGCTTCGACCGGCTATCCGGACATCCGGATAGCCATGTCAAAAGTCCCCTACTCGTCAATGCCCTTGGTGCCGCGGCGCTTCAGGTACTTGTCCCAGTAGAAGTCGTCCGCATTGGCGGCGGTGACGATAGAGAGACCGTTATCGACGAAGGGAATGCTCATCGGGTTGAAGCCGGAACGCTTGGCATCGTTCATCGGGTCGATGAGTTCAGGGTGCTTGGCAAGCCACAGCAGCATGAAGCCCATGTAACCCTGCATGCCCTGGTTCGGATTGATCGAGCCGAAGACTTCGCCGGCCTTGATCATGTCGAGGATGTTGGCGTTGACGTCCGCGCACATGACGAGAACCTTGCCGCCGCTTTCCTTGCTCGCCTGTGCCGCACCGATCGCGGAGTTGGCTTCCGGCATGAACACAGCACCGAGGTTCGGATTGGCCTGGATCAGGCTCATCAGACCCTGGTAGGCCTTGTTCGGGTCCTGGTTGGAAGCTGCACGGCCGACGAGTTTCATGTCGGGCCATTTTTCAGCCATGCGGCCGACGAAAGCCGTGATGCGCTTGTCGTGGTTGTCCTGGCCGGGATTTTCCAGAACGGCATATTCGCCCTTGCCACCCATCTTCTCGGCAATCGCATCGGCGGCATAGACGCCTTCGCGGTTGTTGTCCGAGGTGATGAACGAGATGCGCTTGGAGAGCGGAGAGTCTGCCGCAAACGTGACGACCGCCGTGCCCTGATCGATGGCGCGGTTGATCGGCTCGATGAACGGATCCGAGTTCATCGGATGAACGAGAATGCCGGCCGGGTTCTGCGCCAACGCCTGATCGAAGGTGGCGATCTGCTTGTTGACGTCATATTCCGGCGTGCCGGTATATTCGGTCTCGCAGCCGAACTGCTGGCCGGCCTGCTTGAACATTTCATAGACCGGGAACCAGTATTCGACGCCCGATACCATGACGTTCATGACGTATTTTTCGCCGGGTTCGCAGCGAAACGGGTTGGCCGTCTCCGCGCTGGCGGGGCCAGCCAGAAACGTCGTTGCAATGACCGCCAGTGCGGTCGTGCTCAAAAAAGTGCGCAAGCGTCCTCCTCGAGGCCGAAGCCCCTCCCAAAAACCAATCGTGCCGTCAGAAATGACCGCTGATGTGTGAGTTTGCCGGAACTCCTCCTCGACTTCCGACTGTCGCGATTAAAACGATGACCAAGGCTCATGTCAATATAATTCATGCCATGAATAATAATTCATGGCTGTGTGTATTTTGCCGCTGTCGCCGCCGTCACTCCCCCATCGCCGCCGCCAGCTGCGCGTTCGAAGCAGCCGCTTCGGCGATGATCCACTCGCGGAACGCCTGGATTTTCTTCTGACGCCGGTGGCTTTGAGGATAGACCAGCCAATAGGCGCGGCCGTCCCGGACCACATGGTTGAACGGCCGGATGAGTTTTCCGCTGCGAAGCTCCTCGATCAGAAAGGTCGAGACGGCCATGGCAATGCCGTGGTCGAGCAATGTCGTCGCCACGTCCATTGCCTGGACGTCGAAGATCAGCTCGGTGCCGTTGCTGGCCGGCGGCTCCACGCCGGTTTCGACCATCCAGCGCCGCCACCAGCTGGCGTTGCCGAACCGCCTCACCTTGAGGACGTCGGCGGGATGCTTGAGCTGATGTTTTTCCAGGAAGGCCGGCGTGCAGACCGGCAGGTATTCGATCGGGAAAAGCGGAAACACGTCATGGCCCGGCCATTCGCCGTTACCGCTGCGCACCACCAGATCGATCGCATCGCGCTTGAAGTCGATCAGCTCGGTCGACATGTGCACGCGAATGCTGATGTTCGGATGGGCCGCCTGGAACGAGGCGAGCCTTGAGCCGAGCCAACTCGAGACCACCGTCGGGAGCACGGAGATGTGCAGGTGATGTTCGGTCTTGTCGGCAATCTCGGAAAAGGCCGTGCCCAGGAGATCGATGGCTTCCGTCACTTTCGGCGCGAGCTGTCGTCCGGCAGCCGTCAGCCGCACTTCCCGTGGCAGGCGGACAAAAAGAGCCGTGCCGGTGCGGTCCTCCAGCAGCCGGATTTGATAGCTGACGGCCGCCTGCGTCATGCCCAGCTCCTGCGCGGCGCGGGTGAAACTCAGGTGCCGGGCAGCCGCTTCGAAGGCGCGCACCGCGCTCATGGGGGGAATCTTGCTCATGCGTTGAGATAAGCATTCTTTATGGCAGCATGCGAGAAACCGCTTTGCGCGAAACCATGAAAATCCTCAATTTTCTCGCGAACACATCACCGCAGAACTGAAGGGGTTAGCAATGCTCAGTGCACTGCGATCGATCATCCACCATGTCTGGACCTTGGCCAAGAGAGCCGCCGACACCACGACAACAGTCGACACATTCAGCGAATTCCAGCTGAGGGACATCGGCCTGACGCGAGACAATGACGGAATCCGGGCACGCGCCGGCGACATCGCCGTCCCATGGCAGTGGGTCGCGGATCCCAATCCCGGCGACGCCCCCTCGCTGCAGGTAACACAGAACGCTAGCGTCTCTGTGCAGACAGCGCCTCATGACGCCGTACCGCGACCTGTCGCCAAAGGATTACCCTGTCCGTCGAGGAGTAAAAATAAAGACATAAACATTTCTTTATGCGATTGACCTGCCCGCCTTTGCGGGGCATTGTCACACAATCGTGGTTCTGCGGCTCGTCTCACGGCGGGCCGGAGCTAAGAGGGAATTCGGTGCGGCGCCGCAAGGCGCTCATGCCGGAGCTGCCCCCGCAACTGTAAGCGGCGAGCGGCCGTCCAATGATGTCACTGAGGAGACGCCTCGGGAAGACGGGACGGTTCGTATTGACCCGCAAGCCAGGAGACCTGCCGCGATCGATAACGTCCACGGGCGGGGTGTCCGATGTGCCGCCTTGACGATCGAGCCCGCCTCGGTCGTGGATGCGTCGCGTTCAAAGCCTTGCCCACAACCTTCGGGGTAAGGAAATGACCATCAAGACAGCCAATCTCGGCTTTCCACGTATTGGCAGCCATCGTGAACTGAAGTTCGCACTGGAGCGCTACTGGGCCGGCAAGATCGAAAGACAGGACCTGCTCGATGTCGCCGCCAGGCTGCGGGCAGAAAACTGGGCCGCTCAAAAGGCGCGCGGAATCCAGATCATCCCATCCAACGACTTCTCGCTCTACGATCAGGTTCTCGACACATCCGTGCTCGTGGGCGCGGTGCCGCCGGCCTATGGCTGGAAGGGCGGCCCGGTCGATCTCGACACCTACTTCGCCATGGCGCGCGGCTCGACGGCATCCACCTGCGCTTCCGGCTGCACCCATAGTGGACCCGACGGCGGCAACCCGGCGCAGGAGATGACCAAGTGGTTCGACACGAACTACCACTACATGGTTCCGGAGTTTTCGGATGACCAGCGCTTCGAGTTGACGCGCAACGCGCCGCTTGAGGCCTTCCTTGAAGCCAAGGCGCTTGGGCATGTCACCCGCCCTGTTCTCCTCGGTCCCGTCACGTTTCTGAAACTCGGCAAAGCGCACGCAGGCGCATTCGATACGATCGATCTGATCGAGCGGTTGTTGCCTGCTTATGCGCAGCTTCTGACGGAGCTGGCAAACGCCGGCGTCGAATGGGTGCAGATCGACGAGCCCTGCCTGGTGCTCGATCTCGACGAGCGGGAACGCCGGGCGCTGGCGCTCACCTACAGGACGTTTGCTTCTGAAATTCCACAGCTGAAGATCATGCTCGCGACCTATTTTGGCGCGATCGGCGACAACCTGCCGAAAGCCCTTTCGCTGCCGATCGCCGGGCTGCATCTCGACCTCGTGCGGGCGCCGCAGCAATTGGAAGTCCTGCTTCAGACGGCACCGGCGCAGCTCGTGCTGTCGCTTGGGGTCGTCGATGGCCGCAATCTGTGGCGAACGGACCTTGCCGGCCTCTACCGCCGGCTGCAGCCGCTGATCGAGGCGCATGGCCGCGACCGCATCGAGCTTGCTCCGTCGTGCTCGCTGCTGCATGTGCCAATCGACCTCGATCTCGAACGGGCGCTCGATCCGGAGCTCGCATCCTGGCTTGCCTTCGCCCTGCAGAAACTGGACGAACTCAGCCTGCTTGCCCGCGCCTTCGAGCCCGGCCTTGCCAATCCCGAACAGGTCTTTGCAAGATCGATCGCCGCCGCCGAAGCGCGGCTCACCTCGCTCAAGGTGCACGATCCGCTGGTCGCCGGACGCCTGAAGAACCTGACGGCAGCCGACAGCCGCCGCCAATCGGGCTTTGCGACGCGCCGTCGGCTGCAGGAAGACAGGCTGGCCCTGCCGCTCTTCCCGACCACGACCATCGGCTCCTTCCCGCAAACGCCGGAGGTGCGCCAGGCGCGTTCACTGCATGCCAAGGGCGAGCTCAGCTATGTCGACTATCTCGCCTATCTGCGCCAGGAGACGGAGAAGGCCGTGCGCTGGCAGGAGGAGATCGGCATCGAGGTGCTGGTGCACGGCGAGTTCGAGCGCAACGACATGGTGCAGTATTTCGGCGAACAGCTTTCCGGCTACGCCTTCACCCAGAGCGGCTGGGTGCAGAGCTACGGCTCGCGCTATGTGCGCCCGCCGATCATTTTCGGCGACGTCTCGCGGCCGAACCCGATGACGGTCGACTGGGCAACCTATGCACAGTCGCTGACGGGCAAGCCGATGAAGGGCATGCTCACCGGCCCGGTGACGATGCTGCAATGGTCGTTCGTGCGCGACGACCTGCCCCGGTCGATCGTATGCCGGCAGATCGCGCTGGCGCTGCGCGACGAAGTCACCGACCTGGAGACTGCCGGTATCGCCGTGATCCAGATCGACGAACCGGCACTGCGCGAGGGGCTGCCGCTCAGGCAAGCCGATCGAAACGCCTATCTCGACTGGGCGGTCGAGTGCTTCCGCATCAGCGCCTCGGGCGTCGGCGACGAAACCCAGATCCACACCCACATGTGCTACTCGGAGTTCAACGACATCATGGCGGCGATCGCGGCGATGGATGCCGATGTCATCTCCATCGAAACCTCGCGCTCGAAGATGGAACTGCTCGGCGCCTTTACCGATCAGGCCTATCCCAACGAGATCGGCCCCGGCGTCTACGACATCCACTCGCCGCGCGTTCCCTCGGTCGACGAGATGGTCCATCTGATCGAGAAGGCGACGGACGGCCTGACGCCGGCGCAAATCTGGGTCAACCCGGACTGCGGCCTGAAAACAAGGCGATGGGAGGAAGTGCGCCCGGCACTCGTCAACATGGTGCAGGCGGCACAGGCGCTGCGGCAATCCTTCGGTTCCGGCCGGCGAGAGGCTGCAAACGCATGACGAGCGATAGCAATGTCGAGATGGCGCCGGGGGAAACCCCGGCGCCTGCCACCCTGATCGACATCGTCTTTCCCGGCGATACCAACCATCATGGTACGCTCTTCGGCGGCGCGGGCCTCGCGCTGATGGATCGGATCGCCTTCATCGTCGCCACGCGCCACGGCCGCGTTCCCTTCGTGACCGCCTCTTGCGACCGGGTCGATTTCCGCGCGCCCGCCCGCATCGGCCATATCGTCAGCTTTACCGGCCGTCCGCTCCGGGTCGGACGGCGCTCGATGGTGATCGAAGTCGACATGGTCGCCGAGGACCTGATTGCCGGCACCCGCGATCTCTGCACCCGCGGCCAGTTCACGATGGTGGCCATGCCCGAAGGCAAGGACGCCGGTTGGTCGTTGCCGTCGCTCGACAGCGCCGCGACCGAGCAGTCAAAAGACGGTGCCGTGTGCATGGTCGATATCGTCTTTCCCGATCAGGCCAACAGCTTCGGCGCCATGTTCGGCGGCGACGCGCTGGCGCAGATGACCAAGGCGGCTTTCGTCGCGGCGACACGGGCGAGCCGCAAGACGACGGTGCTTGCCTCCTGCCAGCGCATCGATTTCAAGCACCGCATCACCGTTGGCTCGATCATAGAGCTTGTCGCCAGGATTGTTGGGACCGGACGGAGCTCGACGACGGTCGAGGTCGAACTCTGGTCGGAAGATCTTCTGGGCACAAAACGGACGCTGACCGCCCGTGGCGTCTTCATCATGGTGGCGGTCGACCGCGACCATCGACCGGTTCCGGCCTTCGCAGCCTGACGCGTACGACGAAGGGAGCCGTCAACGACGGCTCTTCATCCACAGGCCTTGCTGGAACCACGCATTTACTCCCCGTTATCCACACCCGGGAAAATATTGTCCGCTCCGGCGGGCATAGGCGCCATCGAACCTATTGACGCAACTTCCCGGCAATATACTATATCTAGTGTTCGAGGTTCTTCCGATTCGCAAGGATTGGGAGCGAAGATGGGAATACGGTGCGCCGTGGCGATTTCGCTTGGCTAAGCCGTGGCTGCCCCCGCAACTGTAAACGGCGAGCGACTGTCCAGCATTCGGCCACTGAAGCATGAGGCTTCGGGAAGGTCCGGACAGAAGCACCGACCCGTGAGCCAGGAGACCTGCCTCGATCGATAAACGTCCACGGGCGGGGTGTCCGGAGAGGTCAGAGGTGTAATTGAGGCAGGATGAACTCTGCCTGATTGTCTCGACGTCTCCCCGGAAGCGCCGTCTTCAACTTCGGGGTGAAGTCATGTCCGCGTCATCGAATTTCCATCACTCGCCAATGAAGAGGCGCGGGAACCCGCGCATCTGACGAAGACGTGCGCTCGGTCGTTTCGATCAGAGCAAGCCGTCATTTTGCCCGCCCTGCCCTTTCGCCGGAGTGCTTTCGCGCACCAGCATGCCTTTTCATGTCCAGATCCAGCCGACCCAACGAGGAAGAAATGAACGTCACCGTCTACAGCAAGCCCGCCTGCGTCCAATGCACTGCCACCTACCGCGCGCTCGACCGCAAGGGCGTCAACTATGAGGTGATCGACATCTCGATCGACGAGGACGCGCTCCAGACGGTCAAGGGTCTGGGCTACATGCAGCTACCGGTCGTCGTCGCCGGTCCAGAACATTGGGCAGGCTTCCGCCCCGACAAGATCAGCGCGCTCTCGTAAAGCTGAGGTGCCGGGCGATGGGCCTGATCGTCTATTTTTCCACCCGCTCGGAAAACACCCATCGCTTCGTCGGCAAGCTCGGCCTGCGCGCCAGGCGCATTCCCGTCAGCCCGGCCGACGGGCCGCTTGAGATCAAGGAACCCTACGTGCTCGTCGTGCCGACCTATTGCGGTGACGATGGCCGCGGCGCTGTGCCCAAACAGGTGATCCGCTTCCTGAACGATGCGGACAACCGCTCCCACATCCGCGGCGTGATTGCCGCGGGCAACAGCAATTTCGGCGCGACCTACGGGATCGCCGGCGACGTGATCTCGGCCAAGTGCCAGGTGCCCTATCTCTACAGGTTCGAGCTTCTGGGCACCGACGAGGACGTCGCCAATGTCAAAAACGGGATGGAACGATTTTGGACGTCTCAACACTCGAACGCCCTTTGAAGGCGACGGAAGCGGCGCTCGATTACCACGCGCTGAACGCGATGCTGAACCTCTATGACGAGGACGGCCGGATACAGCTCGACAAGGACCGGCTGGCGGCCAAGCAGTACTTCCTGCAGCACGTCAACCAGAACACCGTGTTCTTCCATAACCTGCGCGAAAAGCTCGACTATCTCGTGGTCGAGGGCTACTACGAGCGGGAGGTTCTCGACCAGTATTCGTTCAACTTCGTGCGCGACCTGTTCGACCACGCCTATGACAAGAAGTTCCGTTTCCCGACCTTTCTCGGCGCCTTCAAATACTACACCAGCTACACGCTGAAGACCTTCGACGGGAAGCGCTACCTCGAGCGCTACGAGGACCGGGTCTGCATGGTGGCGCTGACGCTTTCGCGCGGCGACGAAGCGCTGGCGCGCGACATGGTCGACGAGATCATTTCAGGCCGCTTCCAGCCGGCGACCCCGACTTTCCTCAACGCCGGCAAGAAGCAGCGCGGAGAACTCGTCTCCTGCTTTCTGCTGAGGGTCGAGGACAATATGGAGAGCATCGCGCGCGGCATCAACTCGGCGCTGCAGCTGTCGAAACGTGGCGGCGGCGTAGCCCTGTCGCTCACCAACATCCGCGAGGCCGGCGCGCCGATCAAGCAGATCGAAAACCAGTCGTCAGGCATCATTCCCGTGATGAAGCTCTTGGAGGATTCGTTCTCCTATGCCAACCAGCTCGGCGCACGCCAGGGCGCAGGCGCCGTCTACCTCAACGCCCACCATCCCGACATCATGCGCTTCCTCGATACAAAGCGCGAAAACGCCGACGAGAAGATCCGCATCAAGACGCTGTCGCTTGGCGTCGTCGTGCCCGACATCACCTTCGAGCTCGCCAAGAACAACGAGGACATGTACCTGTTCTCGCCCTATGACGTGGAGCGCGTCTACGGCGTGGCCTTCACCGATATCTCGGTCACGGAAAAATACCGGGAGATGGTCGCCGACAGCCGGATCCGCAAGAAGAAGATCAAGGCGCGCGAATTCTTCCAGGTCCTGGCGGAAATCCAGTTCGAATCCGGCTACCCCTACATCATGTTCGAAGACACGGTGAACCGCGCCAACCCGATCGCCGGCCGCATCACCATGAGCAATCTGTGCTCGGAAATCCTCCAGGTCAGCGAAGCCAGCGAATACAATGACGACCTGTCCTACAAGCACATGGGTAAGGACATCTCCTGCAATCTCGGCTCGCTGAATATCGCCGCCGCGATGGACAGCGCCGATTTCGGCAAGACGATCGAGACCTCGATCCGGGCGCTGACGGCGGTGTCGGACATGAGCCACATCTCTTCGGTTCCCTCCATCGAGAAAGGCAACGACGACAGCCATGCAATCGGCCTCGGCCAGATGAACCTGCACGGCTATCTCGCCCGCGAACGCGTCTATTACGGCTCGGATGAAGGCATCGACTTCACCAACATCTACTTCTACACGGTGACCTACAACGCCATCCGCGCCTCCAACCGCATCGCTGTCGAACGTGGAACGAGCTTCAAGGGCTTCGAGAACTCGAAATACGCCTCGGGCGAGTATTTCGACAAATACACCGAGCAGGAATGGACGCCGGCGACGGAACGGGTGCGCGAGCTGTTCGAAACCGCAGGCATCGATATCCCGACGCAGGCAGACTGGCTGGCGCTCAAGAAGGCCGTGATGACGTCGGGCCTCTATAACCAGAATCTGCAGGCAGTGCCGCCGACCGGCTCGATCTCCTACATCAACCACTCGACGTCCTCGATCCACCCGATTGTCTCGAAGATCGAGATCCGCAAGGAAGGCAAGATCGGCCGCGTCTACTACCCAGCCGCCTTCATGACCAACGACAATCTCGACTACTACCAGGACGCCTACGAGATCGGCCCGGAAAAGATCATCGATACCTATGCGGCCGCGACCCAGCATGTCGACCAGGGCCTGTCATTGACCCTGTTCTTTAAGGATACGGCGACGACCCGCGACATCAACCGAGCGCAGATCCATGCCTGGAAGAAGGGCATCAAGACGATCTACTACATCCGCCTTCGTCAGATGGCCTTGTCCGGCACGGAAGTGCAGGGCTGCGTCTCCTGCGCTCTTTGATATCCTGGGGAACACGATGAACATCCAAGTGAAGACCAAAGCGCCCAAGGGCCCGCAGGCCTTGCGCGCCATCAACTGGAACCGTATCGAGGACGACAAGGACCTCGAAGTCTGGAACCGGCTCACCGGCAATTTTTGGCTGCCGGAAAAGGTGCCGCTCTCAAACGATATCCCGTCCTGGGCAGCCCTTCGCCCGGAAGAGCAGCAACTGACGATCCGGGTTTTCACCGGCCTGACCCTGCTCGACACCATCCAGACGAGTATCGGCGCGCCAACCCTGATGGCGGATTCGATCACGCCGCACGAGGAAGCTGTCTATTCCAACATCTCGTTCATGGAAGCGGTGCACGCCCGCTCCTATTCCTCGATCTTTTCGACACTTTGCTCGACGCCCGATGTCGATGATGCCTATCGCTGGTCGGAAGAAAACGAGCATCTTCAGAAGAAGTCGGCGCTCATTCTCGAGCACTATCGCACCGCCGATCCGCTGAAACGCAAGATCGCCAGCGTCTTCCTCGAAAGCTTCCTGTTCTACTCCGGCTTCTACCTGCCGATGTACTGGTCGAGCCGCGCCAAGCTCACCAATACTGCCGACATGATCCGCCTCATCATCCGCGACGAAGCGGTGCACGGCTATTACATCGGCTACAAGTTCCAGAAGGGGCTGGAGCGGTTGAGCGACGAGCGCCGGCAGGAAATCAAGGATTTCGCCTTCGACCTGCTGCTCGAACTCTACGACAACGAGGCAAAGTACACGGAGTCGCTCTACGACAGCGTCGGGCTCACCGAGGATGTGAAAAAATTCCTGCACTACAATGCCAACAAGGCACTGATGAACCTCGGCTATGAAGCCCTTTTCCCGGCCGATGCCTGCAAGGTCAATCCAGCGATCCTTTCGGCGCTGTCGCCGAACGCCGACGAGAACCACGACTTCTTCTCCGGCTCCGGCTCCTCCTATGTCATCGGCAAGGCGGTCGCGACCGAAGACGAAGACTGGGATTTCTAGATCGGCCGATCGCTTTGCTGTCCTAAGAATGTGCTGCCGGCGCCGAGCCGGCAGCACGATTGACTACCGGCCCGCTTTCAACTAGTGAGCGCGCCAATCCGTATTGCCGCGGCTGCTGAACCCAAGGCAACGGAGAAATCAAAATGTCCACCCGACATAACCCCATCGTCCGGAACGATATCGTTTCCGGGCATGCAATCAGGTCCGTCGTCGCGATCGACGAACCTGAGCATCAACGTGCGCGCGCACTCGGCGACCTCGCCTCGGCCCTGCCGTCCCCGGAAGCGCTGGCGAGCCATGGTGCCGTGGCCGGACGCATCGTCACGACCCCAGACTTCCACCCGGGAAAACCGGTTCCCGTCGGACTAGTCGCCGACATCGAGAATGCCGTCATTCCGCACCTGATCGGCAACGATATCGGCTGCGGCATGCGCATGATCGTGCTCGACGACATCCGCGAGGACGATCTCGAACCGGATCTGGAGAAACACCTGCGGCACGTGTTCTTCCAGGGAGGACGCGATATTGCCCTGACCGGCTGGGATCGTCACGCAGCCCTCAGGGACGGCGTGCCGGGCCTGCTCGAAAGCCTGGCGGGCAAGCGGCAGGGCCTGCTCGCCCGTCTCGATCTGGCAGCCGCCTGGGCAGATGTCGCGCGCACGTCGGACGATGGCTGTTTCCGCTCGGATGCCATCGACCGGGACTTTGCCGACTATGCGGCCCCCGATGACCGGCACCGGCATGACGCCATCCTCGGCACCATCGGCGGCGGCAATCACTTCGTCGAGTTCGGCGTGATCGAGCGCATCGTCGACGGCGGTCTTGCCCGCATCGCTGGGCTGAAGCCGCAGAGCGTGGTCATCGTCGTGCATTCCGGCTCGCTCGACTTCGGCCAGCGGATCGGGACGGCGGCAAGGGAGCGGGCCCGTCAAAACAGTGCGGCGGCGCTTGACGACCGCATCGTTTCCGAGGCCGGCCACGCCGACCACTACCGGCGGTACATGAACGGCCATGCCAATGCCGCCAATGCCGCCTTCGTCAATCGCTTCCTGATTGGCCTGGCGGCGGTGGAAGCGCTGACGCGAACCATCGGTCGAACGGTGGCACACCGGCTGGTTTACGACGCCCCGCACAACACCGTGTGGCAGGCCGGCAGTACCGTTCGCCACCGCAAGGGCGCCTGCCCCGCGCGCGGCCCAGGCACGCTCAAGGGTTCGCCCTACGAATGGACGGGCGAACCGGTGATCCTGCCAGGCTCGATGGGCGACGGCACCTGGTTGCTGCGTGGGCTGGGGGCAACTGACGGCATGGAGTCCTCCGCCCATGGTGCCGGGCGGCGGCTCTCGCGCCAGGAGGCGCGCGGAGCGAAGACGACACTTGGCGGACTGCGCGTCATCGGCCCGATCGACACCGCGAGCCCGGCTATGCGCGGTCGGCCGGATATCCTCGCCGAGCTCCAGGGTCGGCTGAAAGAGGAAGCACCGGCCGCCTACCGACCGATCGATCAGGTCGTCGATCCGATGGTGGCAACCGGCCTGGTCGCCCCGGTCGCCCGCATCAGGCCCGTCCTGACCGTCAAGGGATAAGGTCTGCCCAAGAACTGAAACGCCGGGGAAGCAGAACGAGCTTTCCCGGCGTTTTCATGCGAGCATTTCCCAGGATTTTCCGCCCTACTCCGCTGGTACGGCGCGACTGGGCCGATGCGACCTGCGTCGGCAGCAAAGCGGTGCAGCCTTGAGCAAGGCGACCGTGTCTGGCGATCCAGCAGCTATCAACGAGTTTGCGGCTGTTGCCGGACAAGTGGCGACTAAGTGCGCGCTTGCGTCGCTTCTACCGGAACTCGGGCGCCATGCCCTAGCCCGTGATCTGGAACCCCTGAACCGGGTCGTGCAGGGCGACCGGCTCGGTGTCCACACTGACGACGGAGGCTGCAGCCGGCCCGATCCAGAGCCGCTCGACCATGTTTGCAAGGGCTGCGTCGGAACCGACGATCATCGCTGCCACCGACCCGTCACGCTCGTTGCGCACCCAGCCGGTGATGCCAAGGCGCTCGGCTTCGCGCCGGGTCCAGATGCGGAAGCTGACACCCTGCACCCTTCCGCTGACACGGACCAACATCGCCTTGCGCTCTCTGACCATGATCGCATCCGTCTTCGCCACAAAAGGAAACTGGAGCGAAGACGGACAAAGGCAAGCCACCTGGCACGATGCGCACGACCGCTACACCGTTTCCCCATCGAAGGCGCTGCGGAAACGCTCCGTCGCGTGCTCTGATGCGTTTGCGGGAGGGAAGCGGACTTCGCCCTGTTGCTGGACATTGCCTATGGCGCTGCCACCGACAGGCGGCCCTTAATATTCCACCTGCCCTGTCTCCGACACGGCGAGGCTTGCTGTGCCGTTCGCGGGGATCAAGACGTCCCAGCCTCCCTTCACGGTCGCGGTATGGAAGAGGATGTCCTTGTTGACCCACTCGATCGTGTCGCCCAACCGGGCCCCAATCTCTGCAGGAACGAACGCCATCTTTTTGGTGACGCGGATTGTCCTCGGCTCTGCATCCACGGCGTCATTTCCTAGCACGAGCCCGGCAATGACGATGAGATAAATGCCGGATCGCATAGAACTCGGTGTCGATCACTCAGACGGGAGGCGGAACAATTTCTCTCGCTACCCTGTTAATAATTCCATCGCGTATTTTTAAAAATTGACGCGCGCAAAGTTTTATGGTTTTTACGCCATCGCCAAGACGGTGATGGGAGGGCCCTCCTGCTTGGCCGCCAGCACCAAAGGCCCACGTCGTTTCCAGGGAGGAAACCCATGAACATGCCCCGTATTCTGAAAGCGCTCGTCGCCGGCACGGCACTGACCCTGATTGCAACGGCCGCATCGGCCGAAGGCATCGGCGCCTCGCTTCTGACCCAGCAGCACCCGTTCTACATCGAGCTTGCCGACGCGATGAAAGCCGAAGCCAAGGAAAAGAACGTCGCGCTCGAAGTTGCGATCGCCAACCAGGACCTCAACAAGCAGCTCGCCGACGTCGAGGACTTCATCGTCAAGGGCGTCGACGTCATCGTCATCTCGCCGGTCGATAGCCAGGGCGTGCGCGCCGCGATCGAAAAGGCCGAAAAAGCCGGCATCAAGGTGATCACCGTAGACGTGCCCGCCAACGGCGCGACGGTCACCTCGCATATCGGCACCGACAATTTCACCGGCGGCGTCAAGGCCGGCGACCTGATGGCAAAGGTCCTCGACAACAAGGGCAAGGTCGCCGTCATCGATTACCCGACGGTGCAGTCGGTGGTGAACCGCGTCAATGGCTTCAAGGAAGCGATCGCCAAGCATCCCGAGATGGAAATCGTCGCAATCCAGACCGGCATCACCCGCGCCGAGGCGCTGGCCGCCGCGCAGAACATGCTGCAGGCCAACCCTGATATCACCGGCATCTTCGGTTTCGGCGATGACGCAGCACTCGCCGCAGCCGTTGCCGTCAAGGCGGCGGGCCTGGAAGCCCAGGTCAAGGTCATCGGCTTCGATGGCATGAAAGAAGCCCGCGACGCCGTCGACACCAACCCGGTCATGGTCGGCGTGATCCAGCAGTTCCCGGACCAGATGGGCAAGCAGGCCGTCGACACTGCCGTCAAGGTTGCCGCCGGCGAACAGGTTCCGGCCGAACAGCCGATCGTGCCCGGCGTCTACACCGCGAAATAAGTCCTCCCAGGACAGCCGCCGCCCCAGGGGCGGCGGCACCCATACGCGAACGTCTCCGGCCTGCTGCATGAAACATGCGGCAATTCAGAGTGTCGCAGCGCCTTTGCCTGTCTCTTGAGACGCCAGGGCGCGGCAACGCCGGAGATGCCTTTCGGCGCGATCCAAGGAGGCCGCCATGCATGGTTCGACCACGGACACCGTTCTCAAGATCAGCAATGTCACCAAATCCTTCGGGCAGGTCGCCGCGCTGAAAAGCATGTCGCTCGAAGTCCGCCGTGGCCGTGTGCACACGCTGCTCGGCGAAAACGGCGCCGGCAAATCCACACTGATGAAGATCCTCGCCGGCGTTCACGGCGCGACGTCGGGTGAGATTACCCTTGACGATCAGCCCTATCGCCCCGCCAACCCGCAGCAGGCGTCAGCGCTCGGGCTCGCGATCGTCTTTCAGGAACTGAGCCTCTGCAACAACCTGACGGTGGCGGAGAACATTCTTGCGACCCGCGAGCCGCGCAAATTCGGCTTCATCAACGACAAGGCGCTTGTTGCGAGGGCGAAAGCGATTGTCGCCGAGCTCGGGCTGCCAATCGACGTCACCGAGAAGGTCGGCAACCTCTCGATCGCCCAGCGGCAACTGGTCGAGATCGCCAAGGGGCTGAGCCATGATGCCAAGGTCGTCATTCTCGACGAGCCGACCTCGTCGCTCAGCGACAGCGAAGCCGAAATCCTGTTCGATATCATCGGCCGGCTGAAGAACCGCGGCGTCGCTGTCATCTACATTTCCCACCGCATGGAAGAAATCATGCGGCTCAGCGACGACATCACCGTCATCCGCGATGGGGAATATGTCTCCACCCATGATCGCAACGACGTCACCATCGAGGCGCTGATTGCGCTGATGGTCGGCCGCCGGATGGAGGAGATCTATCCGCCACCGATGCATGATCGCCCGACGCAGGACGCACCGGTGCTCGCGGTCGAACATCTGACGCGCGACGGCGATTTCGCCGATATCTCCTTCGAGGTCGGCACAGGCGAGATCCTCGGTTTCTTCGGCCTCGTCGGCTCCGGCCGCTCCGAAGTCATGAATGCGTTGTTCGGCATGAAGAATGCCGACGGCACCGTGCGGCTCGACGGCAAGGATGTGCGCTTTCGCTCGCCGGCCGAAGCGATCGCCCGCGGCATCGGCTTCGTGACAGAGAACCGCAAGGAAGAAGGCCTGGTGCTCGGCCACAGCGTCGGGTGGAACATCTCCATGGCCGCCCTTCCAGATTTCACCGGCCCCTTCGGCTTCACCCGTGCTGGCGCCGAGCGCAAGGCGTCTGCCGCCGAAGTCGGCCGTCTCGCGATCAAGACGCATTCACTCGACACGCCGGCCGGCTCCTTAAGCGGTGGCAACCAGCAGAAGATCGTGCTCGCCAAATGGCTGCTGACACGGCCGAAGGTGCTGATCCTCGACGAGCCGACCCGCGGCGTCGATGTCGGCGCGAAATTCGAAATCTACAAGATCATCCGCCAGTTGGCAGCCGAAGGGACGGCAATCCTTCTGATCTCCTCCGAGCTGCCGGAAGTGCTTGGCATGAGCGACCGCGTCATCGTCATGCATGAAGGCGTCATCGGCGCGACCCTTGCCGGCACCGACCTCACTCCCGAAACGATCATGGCGCACGCGACAGGTTTCCAATCATGACCCAGCAAACTGCAGCCCAGGCCGCCCTCGTCAGGGCATTGAAGCAATATGGCGGCATCTTCCTCTCGCTGGTGATGCTCTGCATCATCTTTTCCTTTCTCAATCCCAGGTTCATGTCAGTCGTCAACTTCATGAACATCCTGCAGCAGGTGGCCGTGATTGCGATCGCCGCCTTTGGCATGACCTGGGTGATCCTGCTCGGCGAGATCGACCTTTCTGTCGGCTCGATTATCGCCGTCGCCGGCATGGTCGGAGCGCAATGTTTCGCCTTCGGCCTCGGCTTCGGCCCGGCACTCGCGGTGACGATCGTGGCGGGCGCGCTGATGGGTATGCTCAACGGCGTGTTGACGGCAAAGCTCCTGCTGCCATCCTTCATCGTTACCGTTGCCACCATGGGCATCTATCGCGGCCTCGTCAGCCTGCCGACCAACGGCGCACCGGCGATGATCGACAATTCGACATGGACCGCCATCGGCACGGAAAGCTTCCTCGGCCTGCCGATCATCATCTGGGTCGTGGCCGTGCTCTTCGTCATCAACCAGATCGTGCTCAGCAAGACGAGCTTCGGGCGCCGCGCCTACCTCACCGGCGGCAACCGCGAGGCGGCCATATATTCGGGCATCAAGGTCGATCGCCTCAAGATCATCATCTTCATGATCTCCGGCGTCATGGCGGCGATCAGCGGCGTGCTGCTCTCCTCGCGGCTCTTCTCCGCCCAGACCAATGCCGGCATGAGCTATGAGCTCGATGCGATCGCCGCGGCCGTGCTCGGCGGCACCTCGCTTGCCGGCGGTGTCGGTACCATGGTCGGCACGCTCATCGGCGCCTTGATCATCGGCGTGATGAACAACGGCATGAACATGCTTTCCGTCCCCTATTTCTACCAGCTCATCGTCAAGGGCCTCGTGATCCTTGTCGCCGTTTGGCTCGACGTTCGCGCCAAGCAGGCAAAACGCTGACCCGACACGAGTGACACCCATGCACAAGATACTGACGATCGGCGAAATACTCGTCGAGATCATCGCCACCGAAAAGGGCGACGGCTTCCGACAGGCGACGCCCCTGATCGGCCCCTTCCCTTCCGGCGCGCCTGCCATCTTCATCGACCAGGTCGGCAAGCTCGGCCAGGCGAGCGCGATCATCTCGCGCGTTGGCGGCGACGATTTCGGTCATGTCAACCTCGCGCGGCTTGAGGCAGACGGCGTCGATATCTCCGGCATCGCCGTCGATCCGCTCGCCACCACCGGCAGCGCCTTCGTTCGCTACCGCGAGGACGGCAGCCGGGCCTTCGTCTTCAACATCCGCGACAGCGCCTGCGGCACCATTCGCCTCGATGACAAATCGACCGCGCTCGTTCGAAGCTGCAGCCACATGCATGTCATGGGGTCGTCGCTCTACGCGCCGAGCGTGGTCGAAAGCATTCTGGCGGCGATCGACATAGTCAAGGCTGCCGGCGGCACTGTGTCCTTCGACCCCAACCTGCGCGCGGAAATCCTCGAAAGCCCTGGAATGCGCGAGGCGCTGAGGACGGTGCTTGCCAAGACCGACGTCTTCCTGCCGAGCGGTGCCGAACTCTTCCTGTTCACGCAAGCGAAAACCGAGGCGGACGCCATCGCCGAGCTCCTCGCCTCCGGCATCAAGGTTGTCGTCGTCAAGCGCGGCGCCGAGGGCGCCAGCTATTTCGATGCGCAAACGACACTCGCTCTGCCCGGCTTTGCCGTCGAGGAGATCGATCCGACGGGCGCGGGCGACTGCTTCGGCGCCACCTTCGTCACCTCCTGGCTGAATGGCGCAAGCCCCCGCGAAGCGCTCGAGCTTGCCAACGCATCCGGCGCCCGCGCCGTCATGATTTCCGGCCCGATGGAAGGCGCATCGACGAGAGCCGAACTCGAAGCCTTCATCAGCGCGCGAAAGGATTGAAACCCATGAAACCGAACTATCTGATCGACATTGCCCAGTGGCGTGATCGCCCCGGTCTGCGCGGCATTCCCTCGATCTGCTCGGCGCATCCGCTGGTGATCGAGGCCGCGATGCTCAGAGCGCTGAAGGAAGGCACCCATCTCCTGATTGAGGCGACCTGCAACCAGGTCAATCAGGAGGGCGGCTACACCGGCATGACGCCGGCCGATTTCACCCGCTTCGTCGGGGATATCGCCGAAAAGACCGGCTTTCCGATCGACAACATCATCCTCGGCGGCGACCATCTCGGTCCCAACCCGTGGAAGAACCTGCCGGCAGATGAGGCGATGGCGAAGGCCGAAGCCATGATCCGCGCCTATGCCGAGGCGGGCTTCACCAAACTACATCTCGACACCAGCATGGGCTGCGCCGGCGAGCCGGTCGCCCTTCCCGATGAAACGACGGCGTCACGCGCAGCAAGGCTTGCCGCCGCCGCCGAAGATGCCATCCGTGGGCGCGACGGCATCGCGCCGGTCTACATCATCGGCACCGAAGTCCCGGTCCCCGGCGGTGCGCTGGAGGAACTAGACACACTGGAAGTCACCGCCCCGGAGGCAGCCGTCGAGACAGTCGACATTCACCGCCAGGCGTTCGAGCATGCCGGTGCCGGTGAAGCCTTTTCGCGCGTGGTAGGCGCCGTCGTCCAGCCCGGTGTCGAGTTCGGCAACGAGAACGTCATTCCCTATGACAGACCGAAGGCCGCCAAGTTGAGCCAAAGCCTGACGAAGCTCGATGGCCTCGTCTTCGAGGCGCACTCCACCGACTACCAGACCCAAGACGCACTTCGCGATCTGGTGGTCGATGGCTTTGCCATCCTCAAGGTCGGCCCCGGCCTGACCTTCGCCCTGCGTGAAGCGCTTTACGGGCTCGACCAAATCGCCGCGTTCCTGTTTCCTGATGCACGGTCGAACACGCTTGCCGAAGTCACGGAAGCGGTGATGCGCGAGGAGCCGGCGAACTGGGGCAAGTATTATCACGGCTCACCGGAAGCGCTGCGCCTTCAGCGCCATTTCTCCTACAGCGACCGCATCCGCTATTACTGGCCGCATCCGAAGGTCGCGACTGCGGTCGAAGAGCTTCTCCGGCTGCTCGACGGCGTCACCATCCCCGAAACGTTGATCAGCCAGTATCTCTCGGGCAGTTACGAGCGGGTGCGAGACGGCCGGGTGGCGCCGCAAGCAAAGGCACTAGCGATTGCCGCCGTCGATACGGTTCTGGAGGATTACTTCGCTGCCTGCAAAGGATAGAGCCGACCGTTCAATCCGTGAATATTTCGCAGTCGACACTGCCTATCCCTTGGAAATAAATCTATAAACGAAACCCAAAAGAAGAATGGGGGCGCTTCGACCGTGGACAGACAAATCAAGACGATGGAGGATTTTTCGGAGTTCGTCGGTTTGTCGCGCCCCACCGTCTCCAAGTACTTCAACGACCCGACTTCAGTTCGCAAGAAGACCCGTGACGCCATCGAGGCCGCGATCAAGCAATCGGGCTTCCGGCCCAACATCTTCGCCGTCAATCTCAACAGGCGGCGAACCAATATTCTTGGCGTCATCGTTCCCAATTCGACCGACCCATTCTACATGGCGCTGACGCGGCGGATCGAGCATATCGCCAACCAGGCGGGTTTTCTCGCTTTCGTTCTATCCTCCGACGGCAAGCCGGAGATGGAAGAGCGCGCCATCGAGACCTTCAAGTCGATGAACGTCGCCGGCGCCATCATCGCCCCGCTCGGCGTCCAGTCCCATCACCAGAAGCTCATCTCGCTCGGCGAGAGCATACCGCTCATCTATGTCGACTCGCCGCTCGACGGCAGTTCGTCCTTCGTCGGCACGGATAACCGGCAGAGTTTCAAGCTGATGGTCGACTATCTCTGCCGGTCCGGCGAACCGCCCTGCTATTTCGGCATGCCGCCGGTCAACAACAATGCGCTCGCCCGCCAGCACGCCTATCAGGAGGCGATGCAGCAGCTGAAGATGGATCCTGCCATCGTGCCGACGGTGCCGAATACCTCGTGGGATTTCGAAAAATTCGGCTACGACGAAACGCTGCGCATTCTGGCTGGAGGCGGTTTTCCGACGAAGACGGTGCTGTGCGCCAACGACCGCGTCGCCTTCGGCGTGATCGCGGCGGCCTTCCAGTCCGGCGTCAAGATCGGTCGGGAACCGGACAGCGACCTGCGTGTCGCCGGCCACGACGACCACCCGTTGTCGCGCTATACCTGTCCACCGCTGACGACGGTCGCGCAGAACTATAACGAGATCGGCAGGCTGGCGATCGAGCTTCTGCTCTACAAGCTCGGCGAGACGGAAAATGCCGACCAGGCCTTCCCTGCGGACGAGCGCATTTTGCTCAGCGCCGAGATCATGCTGCGCGGCTCGGCCTAGAGCGAAATGCGTTCGGATGCCGACGGATAAGGCAGGTCGGCCGCAATGCGCTCGATCAGAAACCGCACCCGGCGCGGCTGCACCCGTGTCGGGGGATAGACAATCTGCAACGCAGTCTGGCCGACGGAATAGCCGGCAAGCAGCTCGACAAGCGCACCCGATGCCAGATCCTCGCCGACATCCCAGATCGATTTAAGCGCGATGCCGTGGCCTTCGCGGCACCATTGCGCCACCAGCCCGCCGTCATTGGCAACGCGCCGACCGCGCACCATCACCTTGCGGATCTTGCCATCAATCTCAAAGGACCATTCACGGTCGAGGGTGTTCCCAAAACGCATGAGGATGCAGTCGTGGTCCGACAGATCGTCCGGATGAGCGGGCATGCCATTGGCTGCGAGATAGGCAGGTGCCGCGCAAACCACACGTCGATTTTCCCCGAGCGGCTTCGAGCGTAGCGAACTGTCGGCGAGAAGGCCGTGACGGATGGCGAAATCGAGGCCCTGGCCGACGAGATCGACATAACCATCGGCGAGGTTGAGATCGATGGTAACCTCTGGATGGTCGGCAAGGAACCGGTCGAGGATCGGCACGACGTAGCGTCGGCCGAGATCCGCGGGCGCGCTCAGCCGTATCGGGCCGGAGACCTTCTGCGTACCAAGCCGGATACCCGCCTCTAGTTCTTCGGCTTCCGCCAGCAGTCGGCGCGCACCGTCGACCAGCAGGCGTCCTTCCTCAGTCAGACTGATGGCCCGCGTCGTGCGTTTGAGCAGTGTGGCGCCATAGTGAGCCTCGAGCGCCGCCAGCCGCTCGGAGACCGACGCGGGCGATAGGCCGCGTTCACGGCCAGCCGCAGAGAGCCCACCCTTTTCGACGATCGACAGGAAAAGCGCGAGATTGTCCAATAGCATCTTTCGTCTTCTCCGAAATATCATTTCGGAATGTGGCCGATTATCTGCTGAGGTCGCAAGCCCTAAATTGCTCTCGAAAGGAGCAAGCGCCATGCATCTCGACCACGTCACCATCCGCACGCGCGATATCCAGGCAACCCGGGCATTCTTCGAGACGGTTTTCGCGCTCGACGTTGGTGAGCGCCCGATCGCGATCCAGCGGATCCCTGGCTATTGGCTCTATGCCGATGACCGGCCGATCGTTCACATCATCGGCAGTCAAGGGGGCGGTCTCGACCACGCCGCCGAGGCGATCGACCATGTCGGATTGCGCCTTGAAGGCTACACGGTCTTTCGCGCCAGGCTCGACAGCCTCGGCATTGCCTATTCGACGATGGATCTCGCCGACATCGGCGAGCGGCGGCTATTCCTGCGCGCACCCGGCGGGCCGCTGCTGGAGGCCGTCTTTTCCGAACCCGTCCCCATGGAGAACAACAATGACATTCAATGACAACACGCTGTCGCTTGTCGTCGGCGGCACCAGCGGCATCGGTGCCGCAATCGCCGAAGCGCTCAGGCATCGACCTGGCCGCGTCGAGATTGCAAGCCGCGCCACCGGGCTCGACATTTCCGATCCGGATGACGTCGCGCGCTTTTTCCAGCGGCTGGAGGCCCTCGACCATCTCGTCGTGACGGCGGGCTCTGCCGCTCCGGGCGGACGGGTTTCTGACATTGGCATCGATGCCGCCAAGGCGGCATTCGACATCAAGTTCTGGGGCTCGATCATCGTCGCACGCGAGGCGGCCAGGATCATCCGCCCCGGCGGGACGATCACGCTGACCTCCGGATTCCTCGCCCGCCGGACCATTGCCGGCACGTTCGTCAAGACCGCAATGAATGCGGCGCTCGAAGCCACCGCAAAAATCCTCGCCAAGGAGCTTGCGCCCCTTCGCGTCAACGTGGTCAGCCCCGGCCTGACAGAGACGGAAGCCTACGCAGGAATGGCGTTCGACGCTCGCGACGCGATGTTTTCGCGTGCGTCATCGACGCTGCCTGCCGGTCGCGTCGGACGCCCCGAGGACATCGCCCGCGGCTACCTCTTTGCCATCGACAATCCCTTTGTGACCGGCGCGGTGATCGACATCGACGGCGGCGCGCTGATCAACTGACCAAAGACGGCGCAAGGCCGGCGTCCACAGCCGCCCGCCTGATTTTCAAGAGGAACTCATGATGCCAACGACACCGGTCGATCCCGTGAAACCAAGTGCAATGACGCTCGGTGAGCATGACCTGGCCACGGCCAACGACCATATCGGCACCCAACTGGTGCTCGACACCGAAGGGATGCGGGTATGGCACCTGCGGCTGAAGCCGGGAGAAGCGCTTGCCGTCCATCGCCACGACCGGCCCTATTTCTGGACCGTGCTGACCGACGGCCGTGCCCGCTCGCGATACGGCAACGGCGATATCGTCGATATCGCCTACCGCGCCGGCGAGACCCGCCATTTCGGCGACCTGACAACCGAGAGCGCCTTTGTCCATGACCTAACCAACACCGGGGAAACCGAGCTCGTCTTCGTCACCGTCGAGTTCGACCCGCGCCGGCCATCGGTTCAGATGATGTTCGAATGACGGGATGGCGAAAACGCCGCTATTCGCCGAGACGCGGCGCTGCCTTGACCGTGTCGATGATGTTGCCGAGCAGCAGATGCAGCGCATCGCGGTAACCGGTGCGTGCCGAGGGACCGCTCTCCTCAGACGTCATCACCACGGTCAGGTCCAGCGCCGGAACGATGTAGAGCATCTGGCCGCCGTAGCCCCAGGCGAAATGCACGGTCTCGCCGGCGACCTGGCGCTGAAACCAGCCATAGCCGTAGATGTCGCCGGAGAAGCGCGAATTGGTGCGCGGTTGCCAGGAAAGCGTGATCCACGCAGCCGGCACCACCTGTCGACCTTCGGCCGTCTTGCCGCCGTTGCGGTAGATCTCGCCGAAGGCAAGCAAGGACCGCGCGCTCATCGCCATCTGGTTGCCGCCGAGATAGATGCCTTGCGGATCGCGGTCCCAGGCATCGATGCGAAAGCCCTTAATCGGACCGAGCCATTCGCGGGCGAGAGCCAGCGTCGACTTGCCGCTGACCCTGGTCAGGATGGCCGAGAGCAGATGCGTGGAGGCGGTTGAATAGAGCATCTGCCCGCCGGGATCATCGTCGAACGGCTGCGCCAGGGCGAAGCGAACCCAGTTGCGGCTCGACACCCAGCGGCCGTAGTTGGGACCGGACATTCGTCCAAGACCGGCCTGCATCGACAGCAGATGGCCGATGGTGATGTCCTGAATCCGCGGGTCCGGGGACGCTGGCAGGTCCGCCTTGAGGATCGGCGCCATCTTCTGCTCCGGCCCCTGCAGCAGGCCCTTGTCGATCGCGATGCCGACGAGCGCAGATACGATCGATTTGGACGCCGACTTGATGTTGGTGCTGTCCGAGGGGCGGTTGCCTCGGTAGCCGCGTTCGGCAACGATGGAACCGGATCGGGCGACGATCACCGCCTTCAACGGCGTCAGGTCGTCGCGCGTGGCAAGGCTCTCCAACAGCGCCGGCAGCGGCGGCCGCTCCTGCGCGACGGCCAAGGTGCACATCGCCAGAAGCCAGAACAATGCAGCGGCAAACCTGATCATGTATTCCGATCTAGTGTGAAAGCACGGGCGCGTCATCGCACGATATGCATTGTCACGCTGATTTGAAGCTTGGTGAAGAGCCCAGCCTTGTCGCGTTGGTGCACCCGTTTCACGCTGTCAGTGGGCCGGCAGCGCCTGCGGCAAGGACCGCCACAAAACGGTGCAGGCTCTGCCGGACGAAATCCGTAGCGGGGATCTGCGGATCGAAGCTCCACCAAAGCAGTGCCCCCTGCCAGTGGGATGCCATCAGCAGACCGACACCGGGCACCGGCCCCGACGGGCCGGCGAGCCGCTCGTCCAGCGCCTCAGAAAGTGCATCGCGCCACCGCGCGCCGCGGGCGCGAAGCGCCGGGTCGCGCAAATCCTCGCGCAGGACCCGCAGCCCATCGGCATAGGTTTCGATGCCACCATAGTCGCCCGACAGTCCGACGAGCAAATCGACGGCGCCTTCCGGTGTCATCGGCAGGGTCGCCGAAAGCTCTGAGGTCAACCGGTCGAGCCCATCCCAGGCCTGCAGAAGTGTACGCTGGACGAGGTTCTGCTTGTTTTCGAACCGCTGGACCAGGGTGGAGGCGGAGAGCCCCGTGCCCGCGGCAAGGGCCGCGAAAGTCAGGCCCTCCGGTCCGCTTGCATGCATGATCAACAGCGCGGCGGTCAGCACATCTTCGTCAGGCATGGTTTTGGGGCGTGGCATCTTGACTCTCATTAATAACCGAATAATCGTTTATATATCTCATTCCCACTGCCACTACCAGATGGCACGGATAGCCGATGGAGAAGAATATGACGCTTAGGGGCAAAATTGCGCTGGTTGCAGGTGCCACCCGCGGCGGCGGACGCGGCATCGCCGCCGAACTCGGAGCGGCGGGCGCGAGGGTCTATGTCACCGGTCGCACCACGAGAAGCCAGCAATCGGACTACAAGCGTCCCGAAACGATCGAGGAGACGGCGGAACTCGTCAGCGCGCTTGGCGGCGAAGGTATTGCCGTGCAGGTCGACCACCTGCAATCTCGAGAGGTGAAGGCACTCATCGACCGCATCCGCCGGGAACAGGGCCGGCTCGATATTCTCGTCAACGATATCTGGGGCGGCGAAAACCTTTTCGAATGGAACAAGCCGGTATGGGATCATGACCTCGACAACGGTTTGAAGCTGCTTCGCCTGGCAATCGACACGCATCTGATCACCGCCCATCACGCCCTGCCGCTGATGATAGAGCATAACGGCGGGCTGCTGGTCGAGGTCACGGACGGGACAGCCGAATACAATGCCGAGCACTACCGGCTCTCGCCGTTCTACGATCTCGCCAAGGTCGCGGCCAATCGCATGGCCTGGGCACATGCGAAGGATTTGGCGCCGCACGGCGCCACGGCCATATCGATTACGCCCGGCTGGATGCGATCGGAGATGATGTTGGAGCATTTCCAGGTAACGGAAGAAACCTGGCGGGAAGCAACGAAGCTCCAGCCGCATTTCGTCATTTCCGAAAGTCCGCGCTTCGTCGGCCGCGCCATAGCCGCACTTGCCGCTGACCCACAGAGAGCCCGATGGAACGGACAATCGCTGTCGAGCGGCAGCCTCGCCCAGGCATACGGCTTCACCGATCTCGACGGCTCGCGCCCCGATTGCTGGCGCTACATGCGCGAGGTGATGGAATTGGACAAACCCGCTGATGCTGAAGGATATCGCTGAAACGGCCCGCCCGCGGGCAAGCCGCGGTCAAATCGATCAGATCGCCAACGTCTGCACCGCGCCATCGCCGAACTCGCAATCGAGTTCCCACCCGGTTTCGCCCCGGCGGACACGCAGGAACATCGCCCCGTCCCCGGGTGCGGGGCGCGTTGCATTGACGGCGCAGCGATAGGTCCTGCCGCCCGACCGGACTTCGATCGTTTCGCTTTCGACGATTTCCTCGTCGAGGCCATTGGCGAACGGATAGGGCGCGAACATCGCCGCCGTATGGATCGAGTGAACACGGGTGACGGAACCATCCTCGTCCAAAAGATCAACCGTCGCGACGCAAGCCCGGCGTTCGTTTCCCGAGAGAAACACAACATGCTCGATCCGGTTCTCGGCGATATAACCAAGCACCTCGCCAAGCGTGTTGGGATAGCCGTCCCATCCGTCGGAATGCAACGCGGACAAGTTCGTCCAAGAAAGGCTTCGATCGCGCTGGGTAGCGCGCCGATGCCGCGGCAGCAACATCGCAGGAGACACGACGAACTTCGGTCCGGGGGCCAGCAACAGCCATTGCTTCAAGCTGTCCATCATCGCCGGCGCGAACATCGCGGCCACCTTCAGACCATCACCCACTTTTCGGTGGGTTCGCTGGGTACGCGTGTCGAGCATGAAGAAATGGAATCCGTCGAAATCGAACATATCGAGCTTGGAATGTTTGCCGCGTTGATACCTCCGGTAGGCTTCGATGCCGCGCATCGCAGTGCCGGCATTGTCATCGTCATCCGGATCGGAGACCGGCTCCCAATGGTCGTCGATCTCCTGGTCGTCGAGCAGCATGAAGGACGGGATCTGTCGCAAGACGTCGCGCACGCTGCCCTGGGTCAGCCAGGCTTCATAGGGCAGACGGTAACGATCATCCCGTGTGGTCGGATCATAGAGCCCTGCCGTCGGATCGACATGGATCTGGCCACCGACGAAAAGCGCAAAGCGCGGCTTGATGCCGGAACGGGCTTCCAGCCGTTCGGCAATACGACCATAACCTCGGTAGGCGACCGCCTCATCGAGAAAACCGACCGGATACTGGCAGGAGGAGAGCGTGAAATTGGTTCCGTTCGGCGTCGGTTCCAGGGGCGGAAATGCCGGTGGAACATAGGGGACGATGCCGTCCCTCAGGTCGAAATCCTGTTCAACAACGGGCGAGCGCGCCGACTGAATGAAGCCCTGGCGCCCCGCGCTCGGCGATGGCAAGGCGAGCGCGCGCTCCACGGCCGCGGCCATTTTCTCAAAACGACTGTAGGCGAACGCGACCGCCTGCGCGCTCGCGGCATTGCTGGCACCAGTCGGATCGAACCGCCGCATCCGTCTTTGCCCTGTATCGGCAATGAAGTAACCATAGGCCGGCCCCAGGGCGGCAGGACCAGGCACGACGCGTTCGAGCGGTGACGGCGGCTCTTCGTGCTCGAGCTCCGGTGCGGCCAAGGCCGCATCCTCGTCATAGGCCAGCAGAACCAGAAGGGCATCGCCCCGATCGGCAGTTCCATGGCCGGGCATGCGGGCCGGCAAAGGAACTTCGAACGCATCCCACCCATCGTCCTCAAGCGCCTTCGAGGCATAGGCCACCAGATGTTCCAGGAGATAGCCCGTGTCCCAAGGCTGTGTCGGATCATCCGGCCGACAGATACGATCACCGACCACCCGGATCCGCAGGAGCAATGCGGCTTCGGTCACCCGGTGCGAGGGCGCAGAACCGAGGCGGATGACCAGCGCCGGGGTCTTCGGGCGCTCTTCGGTAATGATCGGACCGATCCAGGGCGGATAGACCACTTTTTCACTGTCGGCCTTGACGGCGCCCGCCGGTATGTCTGCGTCGAGAAACTGCTGGATCCGTTGCAAGGTCGCGTGCCGGGTGGTTCCGACCAGCGCATCCTGATGGCCCGCACCCGGAATGACAAAGGGAGGCATATAGAGCCGGCCGGCGTCGCCAAAAATCTCCCGCATGCGATCGACGGTCGAGACATGTGACAGCCCGTTTTCTCCCCCATGCACGCTGAAGGTCGGAAACGACCAGTGCTTTGACAGGGTCTGGCGCGAGACCAGACCGTTGCGCCCACGAAAATCCGTCATCGTCGAGGAACGCACGAAATGCAGGCGAGACGACACCGTCGACAGGCTCGACGGACCGAAATGTTCGTCGATATAGCGCAGCGTTTCAGGCTCCATGTTGCGCACATCGAAATGGCGACCGCAGAGCGCGTCCATACGATGCCGTGTGCGCGTCCAGGGTGTGCGCTTCGCTGGCCACAGCGGGTTCTCGACGTCGAACTCCTCGACCGGATAAGGCAGCGACGAAAGCAAACGATCGAGCAGATCGTCTACAAGGGTCGGCTCCCTCGGGTCGAAACTGTAGGTGTCCGGCAGGAAATCGATGAGGTAGCGCACCACATAGCCACGAAAGATGTTGGCCGGCGCAAAAACCACCAGCGGCCCGACCTGCGTGAAGGCGGCGCGGTTGACGAGCCCGGTCGCATGGCCGTTCAAAACGGCAATGCTGAAGACGACGGCTCCCATGCAATGGGCGATAACGTCGACCGTCCCGTCCGGCGACGTTGCCGCCACGGCCTTCAGTGCTGCAGGTACGTCTACATTGCCGATCTGGTCGAAGCTCCACGCCTCTGTCGCCGTCGGTTGGCCGGCGCTGGTTCTCAGATCGGCGATCCATATGTCACGACCGGTACACCAGAAATGGCTGGCGAAATTGGGATTGACTGCGTGATGCGCAAAGGTCGTGCCGCTGGCGCCATAGCCGTGGAACATGATGAGCGGGCGCTTCTTGCTGTTGGGATGCCGGTATCGCGTCAGCCGCACCTCGCCGGACACATCGCTGCCTCCGCCATCCGGCCGTTCCGGCGCAAGCGCGATGCGATGCAGCTCAGCGGTAATCGACGCGCCGCCCGGGAGCTTCAGCGTCGTCGGCGGCAGGCGGTTGACGGTCGCCTGTCGCGGCCGCTTGTCCCGATCGGGAGCACGAAAGCTCCAGAGATGCAGACCAAGCAGAAGCCGCGTAGCGAAGCCGAGGAACGTCAGCAGTTCACCGATGGTGTTGACGCCGTCGCGTTGACTGACGACCCGGAACAACGGCACGCCGATCCGCGCGAGATAGCCGACGTCGAGTTTCAGCACGCGCTCGCCGCTGCCGGGGCTCAAGCCCGGAAACGTGTCGAGCGTCATCTCCATAAGCTGGCGCCAGGGATTGCAGCGCCGCTCATAGGTAAAGGTCTTGACGCCGACGATACGGTTGCCCGCGAGCGCGATCTTGCCGCCGACGTCCTGCGGTCCAATTGTCAGATCATAGCCGAGGGTTCTGATTTCGCCGGCGTGGCTGGCGATCGCAAAAGCCGATTTGAGCCGCGACCAGAGGCCGGGCCCGTCATCTCCATCGGCAAGTGCCTGGTAGCCGTCCCGAAGCCCCCGGTTCAGCAACCAGGCCCTGCCCGCGCGCCACACGCGTCCAGGCATCGAGCTCTGCTGTCGCTCGAGGATCCGCATGCTGCCGAAGATCGGTGCGCTGAATTCGGCGGCGGCATCGAGCCTTCGCTCCTTCACATGCAAGGGCAGCCAGGTCGTCTCCAGCGTTTCCCAGACGTCCCGAGGAAAAATCCGGATCTGGCTTCGGGTAGCGCGATCCGGCACTTCGGTTGCGACACGAATGATCGGGTGACCGCCATTGCCCTGCGTCAACTGCAAAAGCGAAGTAGGCGTAAAGCGCATGGTCAGCTCGACGATCCGGGTTTCCTCGACCCCGCCCACCGGCGTCAAGCTGATGGGGCCGACAAGCCTTTCTATGATTTCCACCTCGCTCGACTGCGCCCGCGCGGCGGCGTCGGTGTTGCGAAAGACGGGCCGCACCAGCGGGGCGCCGATGGAACGGACTTCGGCCGCGACATAATTCCATTCCTCGGCCAGCGCTTCCGCCGCGCGCAGCGCAATCGCGGCAATCGTCAGGGCCGGGTTTGTCGCAAGGGCGGTCGGAACGATCGACCCGTCGAGCACGACGAGATCGTCATGCACCGCGTCGGAATCCGCCGATGTGAAGACGCGGCCAAGGTGATCGACCACACCGTCTGCGCCGGTGTCGGCCATCGCACAGCCGCCAAGCGGATGGAAAGTCGCCAGCGGGCCACGCTGATCTTTCAGCAACCAGGTCAGGTCGGCCGGCAACAGCTTCCAGACCGGATTGGGAATGAGCCGGCCGCCGGTGTCTTTCGTCAGCGCGGCGAGCGCCTCGACCTGCCTGTCGAAAATGGGCAGGCTTTGCAGCTTGTCCCAGCGGATCCGCGCAATGCCATCCCGATCGACCGCATTTGGGTCGCCGTCAAGCTCGATCCGGCCCGCTGCGCCGTCATAGGCCATAACGGCGTAAAGTGCCGAACGACCGATGCGCGCGGCCGGCACTGCGTAGGGATCGTCATTCGGAAACCCCGGCCGGTGCCGCGTGCCATCATGCCTGGCAAGGCCGTGCAGCGTATTGAGGGTGGCAAAAACCTCGGCGAAGGCAATGCGCAGAGCGGCCGGCACCGACATCTCCTCGATCATCACCCCCTTCGAGGCACGAAGGTCGATCACCCCGGTCGTCGTCGGCCCGATGGCCCTGGCCGACGGTTTGATCGTTTCGTTGGCGACGGTGTTGACATCGGCTGCGGTCGCATAGTCGGCAACCAGCATGTCGCCATTGGTCGAGCATCCCCGGCCGAGGTTCCTGTCCGCCAGCTGCAAGCCTGCGCCGCGAGAGCGCATGAGGATTTCGCTCGATCCGAGTGTACCGGCGGCGAGCACGACCTTGCGGGCTCTTATCGCCACCGGGTCGGCGTCGCGCTTGCGGAGCTTCGCATTGGTGTGGACGCCCCTGACGAGCCACCCGGCATCTCCATCCCTGGCCAGGCTGAGGACCGTTGCGCCGCTGAAAATTTCGGCGCCGTACTCGTTGGCGCTCACCAGCAGATTGACGTCGAGGGAGTTCTTTGCGCCGCCATTGCAGCCGGTCGCGCAATCACCACAGCGCAGGCACTTGTTCAGGCGGACATTGCCGGAGTTGGTGGTGTCGCTCATCGCGACCGTGATCGAAGCCGGTCTGAAAGTGCCGTCCGGCGCGATGGCGCGCATCGACCTAAACTTTTGCGGCACGCCATCGACATGGTTGGCAATTGTGTTTGGAGCGCCCATGATGGTACTGCCGAGCAGATCGCGGGCGCGATCGAAATAGGATTTCCAGACCGAGAGATCGTTGAGGGCGGCCGGCCAGCCCTTGTGAAATACGCTCGGCAGCGGCGTTTCCATGACCCCGGCATTGATCAGCGATCCCCCGCCGATCCCGTTGGCGACGACCGCAACGACCTCAGCACCTCTCCTGATATCGATCAGGCCCTCCTTGTTGTTGTCACCACGAATATGGCGCGGCAATTCGCCGAGCCCTGTCGGAAAGGAGCCCGGCAAATATTCGCGGCCGCGCTCCAGAACGCCGACCGAGATCGGCCTGCCCTCATGCGTACGCCCGGCAAAAGTCGAAGCGGCAATGGCGCCGCCGTAACCGCTGCCGATGATCAGGACATCGAAATGCACGGAGGCTGGGGCTTTGCGGACGCGATCGACCAGTCGCTCGAAACCCTGCGAGATCCAGGCCGTTTTGGATTCCGTGTCGAGGTCGCTCATGCCAGCCCCCGCACCGAACCATCGCGATGCGCGAGGGTGGTACAGCGCCTCGCATCATCGACGGACGACCCATTTCGTTTGACAACTTGCGATGTGCCGTTACCGATGTCGCCTGTCTGCACAGTGTTCTCCATCAGATTTGCCGCCGCCATCAATCGCGGTCGCCTTCCCTCAGGTCGTTCCATGCCTGCAAGATATGCTCGCACCGTCTCCAGGCTCGAGGGCAACAGATGCGAGATTAACTTTAGGTTGCGCTCAAGCGCAAAGCATAGCGTCGGGCTTTCCGACCCGTACCCTGATTTTCACTGAAGCCGAGAGACCCCTCTTAGCGCCGCGCGAATTATATGCGAAAGTCCGCAAATACGTCAGAGGGGAGCCACTAATCCAGAAGTAGTACTCTTCTCGGCCGGATGCATGCCGCCGATGGCAACGACCCATCGGCCGTCACGTTTCGAGCCGCGGCGTTGTTCTCGGCGGGACAACGACTGACCGGCAAAAGGCCACCTCCAGAGCGCCGCGATCCAGCGCCGTTTCGATGGACGGTCTTGAACCAGCCCCTCGCCTCCTGTAGTGCGGGTCCTCATTGATTTTGGATTGGGACAATCGTGTCGAGAGATCGTTATTCGAGAAAACTGGAATGTGCCAAATGCGGTGCGTCCGGCTTTGCAGAGGCCTCGGAGAACGACGATCCGAAGAGCAGGACCCGTGGCTTTCTCATCGACCAGATGCCAGTGGGCTTTTCGACAGAGCGCCCGTCGAGCGATCCCGCGAAACACATGATACGGTGCCGCTGCGGCAATATCTTCGCGTTCAAGCAGAGGACGGTCTACGCGCCGAGCGGAGAGCCGCGCAACTGAGCAGGCTCCTGCTGCCTGCAGCTCGACGATTTAGGAAGCCCGGACCACAAGGCCCATGGCCTCGCAGATCATCACCGACTGCTCGATTGTAATGACCGCGCGCTTCAACGTCACCGTTTCAGGCTCGATCGAACTCAAATCGCTGCCGCGCAGGTCACACCCGCTGAAATTGGCGTTCTGAAGCCATGCGCCCGATAGGTCGAGCCCGGTCATCGTGCCGCTCTCGCAACGCGCGCCGGTCAGGTCGGCCTCGCGCAGGACAGCGTCGATGAAGACGGCGCTGCGAAGGTCCGCACCCGATAACCCGACGAAGGACCAGTTCCCACCCTTGACCCTTGTCGCGTCGAATTTGCAGCTGTCGAACATGCTGCCGACGAATTTGCAGTCGTTGAAATCGACGTCGTAAAAATTGCAGCCGACGAAGGTACAGTTGATGAAGGCGCTGCCTTCATGGCGCGAGCAATTGAACTTGGCGCGACGGAAGGTGCACTCCTTGAAGACGGCACCGGCACTGGTGGCCTCGGTCATATCCAGATCCGAAAACAGCGTACGACTGTAATTGCGGTCGGAGATATCGAGCCCGTACCAGTCGGCGCCGGCGATGGTCACGTCCGTGGCGGCGGCTGCTTCTGCGTGCTTGCGTTCGGCCATCCTCGCCTGCCCTTCGTCAATTCGCTCACTGCCTGGATCACGTGTCTGGCGTGAAAGCGCGCGCCGCGCAAGGTTTCGGAAGGTCATTTCCGCTCCCATGCATCATGCAGGCTCGCCCGGCACGCTTTGGGCTTTGCGCACCAGTCACGCCGCCCTCAATGCCCTGCCTTCAGTGCCCAGGCGCTTCGTCGTCGGTGTCCGCAGCATCAACGGCGCGATCATGCACCGCTCTCCAGGCGAGAACCTTTGCAAGATGTTTGTCATCACCACTCAGACGAGCGAGGTGCTCCTGTTGCCTCAGCGCCACCCGCACCGTCGCGCGGGCAAACCGGTCATTCGGGCCGGCAAAATCCTGCAGCCGGGCGTCGCAAGCTAGTGCGGCGAGCAGATCGGTCTTGATCGCCACGGTCGAGGCATTGCCGAAGCGCTGCAGCAGTGCCTGGAACCGCTCATGCAGATGCGCATCGAAAGCCCTCTCCTCGCCCATCGGGCCGACGACAGGATTGCCGGGATGCAGGCTGCCGAGCGGCATCAGGCCCGCGGGGATCGGTGTGTTGGCGGAATGGGTGCGGCCGCTGCGCAAGACTTGCGGCAGTACGTGCGTGTGCGGGCCGGATGGAGACACACCTCCTGTGTCCGGTCCGCCGATCTTCTGGAAAACCTCGACGCGGCCGATGGCGGTGACGGCAACGCGATGGGGATGGGCCTTCAAGATGGCCGGCATTGCCGGATTGTCGGGCTCGAACAGCGAGCGTCCGACACACCGCCTCAAAACCTCAAGCAGCTCGACGTCCTCGGTGCGAATGCAGAAGTCGCATTGCGGCAGCGAAAGCCCCATGTCGAAGAGGATGGCGCCGCGATCGCCGGAGCGAATAGCCGCTTCGTCAGGCCCAAGGTCAGTCAGGTGCGCACGCGCCTTCCGCCGCGCATCGCCTTCGGGCAGACACAGGGCGACCGCATGGCTCCAGCGGTGCGCTCTCGGGCTCAGCGCTTCGTAGGCGACCGGCACGATCTCGGTCAAACGGGCAGGGTCGATCCACACGCCGCCACGCTCCGTCGCCCGGCATAATACAGCCGGCGCATCGACAACGAGCGCTTCGCCGGCATCCTGGTGGAACTCGGCGATGGCGCCAAACGTCCCCATGCTCCACCCGGCTTCCGGGTCTTTCAGATGCGTACTGAGCATGTCGGCCAACTCGGTCATGCGGTGCTGTCCCTTGAAATCCCTTGTTCGATACCGGTCTGCGCAAGGCGCGTCGGCTGCACGATCAGTCCTCCCGCCACATCCGCCACATAGGCTTCGATGCCATAGACGCGCCGCAGCAGGTCTGCGGTCAGCAGCTCTGCAGGCGCGCCGTCGGCGACGATGCGGCCGCTTTCGAGAAGCACCAGCCGATCGCACCAACGCGCCGCCAGGCCGAGATCGTGCATCGAGGCGACGACCGAAGTACCCTGCCGTGTCAGGTCACGGAACACCTGCATCAGCGCGATCTGATGCGCCGGATCGAGGCCCGCGACCGGCTCGTCGGCCAGAAGCAGGTCAGCCTGTTGCGCCAAGGCTCTTGCAATCAGCACGCGCGCCTTTTCGCCGCCGGAAAGATCGGTCGCCCGACGCGATCGCAACTTGCCGATGTCCATGCGCTGGAGCGCCGCTTCGACGGCTTCGTGGTCGGCGATCGCCGACCGCGCAAATGCGCCACGATGCGGCTGCCGGCCGAGATCGACCAACACTTCGACCGTGATCGGCCAGGCGATATCCCGGTCCTGCGCGACATAGGCAATGTGGAGCGCAAGCTCGGCCGGCGCCATGCGCCGCAGATCGGTGCCGCCCAGGAGAATTTCGCCGCTTGACGGGATGAGACCAAGGCAGGCGCGCAGAAGCGTCGATTTGCCGGCACCGTTCGGACCGATAAGGCCGACGAATTCACCCGGGCTGACACTGATCGCGATGTCCTTCAGCACCGGGTTGCCACCAAGCGAGGCGCTGAGGTTGGAAACGGCAAGCCGGCTCATGCTATCTGCCTCCGTGCACGCATCACGATGACGAGAAAGAACGGCGCGCCCACGACCGCCGTCAGCACACCGAGCTTGAGATCGCGCCCGGGGGCAACGACCCGAACGAGGATGTCGGCGGCAAGCAGCAATGCCGCCCCGCCAAGCGCGCTGGCAAATAGCAACCGGGAGGGCCGAGCGCCGACGAGCGGGCGCAGCAGATGCGGAACGACGAGGCCGACGAAACCGATCGCTCCGGCAACAGCGGTTGCGGCACCGACCGAGGCGGCCGTGCCGATGACCGCAAGCCTCTGGACCCTTTTCATGTCGACCCCCATGCTCGCCGCCGTCTCGTGGCCGAGTGTGAGGGCATCCAGCGCCCGACCGAGACTTGCCAGCATCAGCCAGCCGAACACCATGAAGGGCGCCGCGAGCCAGACATGCGTCATCGATCGGTCCGCCAGCGAGCCCAGCATCCAGAACATGATCTCAAGTGCTGCGAACGGATTGGGCGAGAGATTGAGCGCCAGCGAGGTCATCGCCCCGGCAAAGGTCGAAACGGCGACGCCAGCGAGGATCACCGAGAGCGGTCGGGCGTCAGCCCCGGCCATCAGCCGGACAACGAGCACCGCGCAGAGTGCGCCGCCAAGCGCCATCAGCGGCAGCGCAAGCGGCATCAGGGCAGACAGTCCGGTGTAGATCGCGATCACGGCGCCGAGCGATGCCGAGGCGCTGACGCCGATCAGGCCGGGTTCGGCCAGGGGATTGCGCAGATAGCCCTGGAGTGCAGCACCCGAGAGCCCAAGCGTTGCGCCGATCATCAGCCCGAGGATCGCGCGCGGCAGGCGGATTTCCCGCATCACCAACCCGATCAGGCTATCGTCTGCAGCGAAAAGACCGGCAAGGCCCTGCCAGGGGCCGACATCTGCAGGTCCGACCGTCAGCGAAAGGACGAAGAGGGTTGCGACGACAATGGCAAGCACGACGATCAGCAGGCAGTAGCGGGCGGTTTCCGTCATCATTTCCCCGTATCGAGTTTCAAGGCCGCCTGCTGCAGGATGTTTGCGGCGATCAACGTGAATGGCCCGCCGCAGATGGTGTAGCGGCTATCGAGCTGGACGGTCCGTTGTGGCGGAGCGACCGCGCGAAAGGCCGGGTGGGCGAAATTCTGCTTGGCAAGCGCCGGACCGCGTTCGCTGCTGGAATCGATGGCGATCAGATCCGGCCGAGCGAGAACCAACGCTTCGAGTGACAAGTGCCCGGTGCCGGAGATGCCGAGCTTGCCTGCGAGATTGGCAAGCCCCGCGATGCCGACGATATCGGCAACCAGCGTGCCGCTGCCGGAGGTGAAGCCATTGGCATAATATAGCGCAAGATCGAGCTCCGGCAGCTTGATCTCATTCAACCGCGCTATCTCGGCATCCATCGCCCCCACCAGTTCGTCCGCGCGCTGCTGCCGGCCGAGAAGCTTGCCCATGCGCTGAAGGTTGGCGCGAACCTCGGCGATCGAGGCCTCAGGGGCAAGTTCCTCGACGGCAAAGCCGAGCCGTTTCAACAGGTCAACGGTCGTGCGCGTCGTATAGGTGCCGGCAATCACCAGGTCCGGCTTCATCAGGAAGATCTCTTCGGCCAGCCCGTGATTGACGACATAGGATGTCGCCTCGGCGGCAAGCGCCGAGGTCGAGCCGTCGGTGGCCAGATAGGAAACCGAATAAAGCTGGCCCTTGCCGGCGACCAGCATGGCCATCTGGTCGGTGCAGACATTCATCGAGACGACGCGACGCGGCGTTCCGTCCGCCGACGCGCCATGGGGCAAGGCTGCCCAAAGCACCCCCGCAACCAGATATCGCCTGCACCAACCGGATGTCATCAGAACGAGGCCTTCAAGCCGGCAAAGGCGGCAACACCTTGCGTGTTGTAGCCGTAGATCTCCTCATAATCTTCATCGAAAAGGTTGTCGACGCGGCCGAAGATCTCGAAAGTGTCGTTGACCTTGAAGCTGCCGCCGACATTGACCAGCGTATAGGCACCGAGCGGCACCCGCTCCGGGCCTGGCCGATAGGCCACATCCTGCATGCGGCCGTTGAGGATGACTTCACCGAAGACCCTGATACGGTCGTCGTAAAAGACGTAAGCCGCGTCGAGCGACGCCGCGTGGCGCGGACGGCGGACTTCCTGCAGGCGGGGTCCGCCGGCAAGCGTCTGCTCGGTCGAAGCGGTGTAGGTATAGGTCGCCGTCGTCGTCAGCCCGTTGAAGAAATCGACGGTCGCCGACACCTCGATCCCGTGACGCAGGCTTTCGCCCGAGCGATTGACCGGCGTCGACCGGAAGCTGGGATCGTAGACCGTAGCAATCTCATTCTCCAGATTCTGATCGAAATAGGTCACGTCGACGGTCAGGCCGCCGTCGAAGAAACGCTGCTCGACACCGATGTCCCAACCGAGACTTTCTTCCGGCTTCAGGTAAGGGTTGCCGATGAAAGTTCCCGGGATATAGCCGAACTGCTCGTAAAAGGTCGGGTTGGTCACGCCGGTACCGACGGACGCGTGCAGCCGGGTTTCGCTGCCCGGTACTTCCCAGGAGCCGCTGAGGCTCCATGTGGTGGCATCCTCGAAGCGATCGTTGAAATCGCGCCTGATGCCGGCATTGACGAAGAACTGGTCGGCAAACTCGCCGCGATACTCGCCGACGAGCGAGTGCGCATTGCGGCTGAAGGTCTGTTGCAGGTGCGACGGCGTAAACGTCTCGCGCTGCCATTCGTAGCCACTGGTGATCTGGTGGCGGATACCGTCGCCGCCATCGAAGCCGTAACTTGCCTGATAGCTGGCGTTGTAGCGGTTGCCGTCGTTCCAGGACCGTCCGAACCCGCTGATGTTGTCGCGATGCATGCCGAGGCTCGAAACACGCGCCTTTTGCGTAAAATCGCCGTCGAGCGCCGAATGGGTGAGGCCGAGCGAACCCGAAAGCTCGCGCGACCGGGTGTAGTCCAGCGTGTCGTAGGTCAGCGCAGTCATGTAGTCCTGCGCGTCGAGGTCAGTCTTGCGGTTGACGGCGCGCAACGTCGCGTCCAGTTGCAGATCGGGCGAGAGGTCAAAGCTGAACTTGCCGTTAACGGTGCCGTTGCGGTCACCGTCGTCCTCGGACCCGGTGTCGGAAATGTTGAAACCGCCGGTTCTCTGGAAGACGCCGGACAGCGCGTAGTCATAGCCCTCGCCGCCACCTCGGGTGGAGACACCGCCGAGCCAGGTGCCGTCGCTGCCAACTTCGGTGCGGGCGCTCGACTTGGCGCTGTCCCGGCTTCCCTTCCTGGTGATGATGTTGATGACGCCGGCCATGGCATTGGCACCCCAGAAGGTGCTTTGCGGCCCGCGCAGGATTTCGATGCGCTCGATGTCGTCGGAAACGAGGCCGCCGAAGTCGAACTCCCCTTGCGAAACGTCGTTCGCCTCGACGCCATCGATCACGACCAGCACCTGGTTGCCCTCGGCGCCACGGACCCGGACCTGCGTCAGACCGCCGGACGCGCCGGTGCGCGACACGGAGAAACCCGGCACCAGGCGCAGGGCGTCGGCGACATAGCGGATCTGGTTCTTCTCGATCTCATCTCCGGTAATCACCGTGAAGGCGCGTCCCGATTTGCGCTGTTCCGTCGGCGTCAGGCCATCGGAGACCAGGATCTTCTCAAGCTTGGTCGGTTGTTCGTTTGCGGTTCGATCCTGTGCCTGTGCCCCGCCCACGAGGATCAGAACCAGCGCCGCTGCGCCAGTCAATTGCTTCGTCATATCTTACCCACTCCGGCGCGATGGGCACGATCCGGCCCATGCGCGATCGACCGCAGGCAGAGGGTGGCAGAGGCAAGACGACAAGCGACCACCCCGGCGCCGTCTGCGGCACGCGGCAACATTGCTCCAATGTCACCGCTACGGACGGCCGCGCCTCGACACCCCTCGTGTCCAGGCATGGGTGACCGAAACAGGCAGGTCTCCTGACTTCCGCGTCGTCGCTTCCTCCCGCCTTCCCACGCGAGATGTCGCGCAGTGGCTTCATGGGGTTCCGCTCGGCGGTTACAGTTGCGGGGGCAGTCGCGGTTTCGGCCCCTTGCGGGCAATCCTCACCGTGTTCCCTTTTCATCCGTCGTCAGACGGAACCTGTTTCGCATGATGAGACCTACCAGATGCCGGCCGCCGGTCAACCGCCGGTCGCATTTTCCACTGGTAATGTGCGCAAACAGAATTGGAAGCGGTTCAGCGCGCCGCTCCCGGAGAAGACATTCGAAAGGCTCAGCCCGGCCAACGCCAACCCTGGATCTCCGGCATGTCTTCGCCGAATTCCCGGACATAACGATGGTGTTCCTCAAGCTTGCTCCGCAGCTCGGTAACAACGCCTGCCGCCTTTTCCGCCAGCCCCGGCACCCGGCTGATCGCTTCCAAGGCAAGATGGAAACGGTCGAGTTCATTGAGTACGGTCATGTCGAAGGGCGTGGTGGTCGTGCCCTCCTCGATGAAGCCGCGCACGTGGAAATTCCCGTGGTTGGTGCGCCGGTAGGTCAACCGATGAATCAGATAGGGATAACCGTGATAGGCGAAGATCACCGGCCGGTCCGTCGTGAAGATTCGATTGAAGGCATCGTCCGACAGACCATGCGGATGCTGCTCGGCAGATTGCAGCGCCATCAGGTCGACAACGTTGACGACGCGGACCTTGAGCGCCGGGATTTTTTGGCGAAGCATGTCGACGGCGGCCAGCGTTTCCATGGTCGGCACATCACCGGCGCAGGCCATCACCACGTCTGGCGCCACTGCGCCCTCTTCGTTTCCGGCCCACTCCCAGATACCGATGCCGGCTTCGCAATGCCGGACCGCCTCATCCATGGTAAGCCATTGCGGCTCCGGCTGCTTGCCCGCCACGATGACATTGATGCGGTTATAGGTCTTCAGGCAATGGTCGCCGGTCCAGAGCAGCGTGTTGGCATCCGGCGGCAGATAGATGCGCACCACATCGGCCTTCTTGTTGGCGACGAGGTCGACGAAGCCCGGGTCCTGATGACTGAATCCGTTGTGGTCCTGGCGCCAGACATGCGACGTCAAGAGGTAGTTGAGGGAGGCGATCGGCTTTCGCCATTCAAGCTCGCGCGACACCTTCAGCCATTTTGCATGCTGGTTGAACATCGAGTCGACGATGTGGATGAAGGCCTCGTAGCAGGAAAAGAAGCCGTGGCGGCCAGTGAGCAGATAGCCCTCGAGCCAGCCTTGGCACAGGTGTTCGCTCAGCACCTCCATCACCCGTCCGTCGCGCGACAGGTGCACATCATAGGGCTCGATCTCCTCCATCCAGACCCGGTTGGTAACTTCAAAGACGCTGCCGAGCCGGTTCGATTCGGTTTCGTCGGGACCGAAAATGCGGAAGTTGCGGTTTTCCGCGTTGAGCGTCAGCACGTCACGTAGATACCGCCCGAGCATCTCGGTCGATTGCACCATCAACTGGCCACGGGCGGCGGGATCGACCGCCACCGCATGGTTGGCGATCTCGGGCACGGCAAGCTTTCGCCGCAGGAGACCGCCATTGGCATGCGGGTTTGCCCCCATCCGGCGCTTGCCCGCGGGCGCCAGAGCCCGCAACTCCTCCTTCAATCGCCCGTCCCGGTCGAAAAGGTCCTCGGGATCGTAGCTGCGCATCCAGTCTTCGAGGATCTTGCGATGCGCGTCGTCGCCGCGGCAATTGGAGACCGGAACCTGATGCGAGCGCCAGAAGCCCTCGACCTTCTTGCCGTCGACTTCCTTCGGCCCCGTCCACCCCTTGGGGCTTCGAAGGACGATCATCGGCCAGCGCGGGCACCGGTCGGGGTCGGCGCGGCCCTGACGGGCCGCATCCTGAATGGCGCGGATGCGCGCGAAAACCTGATCGAAGGTGGCCGCCATCTGCTGGTGCATGTCGGCCGGATCGTGGCCGACGACGAAGAACGGCTCGTAGCCGTAGCCGGAGAACAGCTGCCGCAAATCCTCGTCACTGGCGCGCCCCATGATCGTCGGATTGGCGATCTTGTAGCCGTTGAGATGAAGGATCGGCAGGACCGCACCGTCGCGCGCCGGATTGAGGAACTTGTTGGAATGCCAGCTGGCGGCGATCGGGCCGGTTTCTGCCTCGCCGTCACCGACGACGCACGCGACCACAAGATCCGGATTGTCGAAGGCGGCGCCATAGGCATGTACCAGGGCATAACCGAGCTCGCCACCCTCGTGGATCGAACCGGGCGTTTCCGGCGCCACATGGCTCGGAATGCCACCGGGGAAGGAGAACTGTCGGAACAGCTTTCGCATGCCCTCCTCATTCTCTGCAATATCGGGATAGACCTCGCTGTAGATGCCTTCCAGATAGGTGTTGGCGACCATACCGGGGCCGCCGTGCCCCGGTCCGCAAACATAGATCATGTCGAGATCGGACTTGCGGATCATGCGGTTGAGGTGGGCATAGATGAAATTGAGGCCGGGGGTCGTACCCCAGTGGCCGAGCAGCCGAGGCTTGATATGTTCGGCCTTCAGCGGTTCGCGCAAAAGCGGATTATCGAGCAGGTAGATCTGCCCGACCGAGAGATAGTTGGCGGCCCGCCAATAGCGGTCTATGAGGGCGAGTTCGCCGGCGGCAAGCGCCTGCGCGCCGGGCTTCTTACTCGTCTTTTCCATATGTCTGCTCCCGTTTCGGCCGAATGGCGTTCAAACTAGTGCACGCGGTCGGGCCGGCCATGCGCTGGATCAATTGCTGGAAAGAAAGGCGAGCGCATTTCTGGCGATAATCTGTTCCTCGTCCGTCGGCTGAAATCGACCATGCCCCTGGCGACGCGGCTTGGCTTGCCGTCGCGGGTTTCGAACAGACCGACCTTCACCGTCGAACGGCCGGCGTTGAAGGTGACGAGCAGTCCCGGTGTCGTCACGGCCGCCCCACTGTCCAATCACGCGTCGCGCCATGCACCACGACGGTCGCCGCCGTGGTGCATGGGCTATTTCAGGAACGCCCGGAAGCGGCGCATGGCGAAGGCAAAGAGAATGGCGCCGATAACCAGCAAGGCTAAAAGCTGCGGCCAGACAACGTCCAGTCCGGCATCGCGGAAAAGAAAGGCGAGCGCATTTCTGGCGATAATCTGTTCCTCGTCCGTCGGCTGAAATCGACCATGCCCCTGGCGACGCGGCTTGGCTTGCCGTCGCGGGTTTCGAACAGACCGACCTTCACCGTCGAACGGCCGGCGTTGAAGGTGACGAGCAGTCCCGGTGTCGTCACGGCCGCCCCACTGTCCAATCACGCGTCGCGCCATGCACCACGACGGTCGCCGCCGTGGTGCATGGGCTATTTCAGGAACGCCCGGAAGCGGCGCATGGCGAAGGCAAAGAGAATGGCGCCGATAACCAGCAAGGCTAAAAGCTGCGGCCAGACAACGTCCAGTCCGGCATCGCGGAACAGAACCGCCTGCGCCAGAATGACGAAGTGGGTGTTCGGCGCCGCCAGCATGATGGTCTGGATGATCTCGGGCATGCTTTCGCGCGGCGTCATGCCACCAGAGAGCGCCTGCAGCGGCAAAAGCACGAGCATCAGCAGCAGGCCGAACTGCGGCATGGAGCCGGCGATCGTCGCAAGCAGGATGCCCATCGAGGTGGTGGCAAAGAGTTGCAGGGCCGTTGCCAGCAGAAACAGCGCGAGCGAGCCCTGCACGGGAACGGCGAGCACGCCCTTGACGACGAAGATGAGCGACACCGCCGAGGCCAAAAGCACCACCAGCCCCATGGACCAGACCTTGCTGACCATGATCTCGAACGGGGTCACCGGCATGACCAGCAGGTGTTCCACCGTTCCATGCTCGCGCTCGCGGATCAGGGCCGCGCCCGTGAGCACGATCGACAGGATGGTGATGTTGGTGATGACGTTCATGACCGCGCCGAACCAGCCTTTGTTGAGCTCGGCATTGAACCGCGCGCGCAGGACCAGATCGACCGGAAGTTTCTGCTCGCTTCGGTGACGATCGAGAAAGCCGGCGACCTCTCCAGTGACGATCTGCTGGATGTAGCCATTGCCGGAGAAGGCCTGGCTCATGCGCGTCGCATCGACATTGAGCTGGATCGTCGGCGACCGACCGGCGAGAAGATCCGTCTGGAAATTCGGAGGAATGTCGAGCGCAAACGTGTCGAGCCCCTGGTCCATCCGCCGGTCCATCTCCGCAGGCGTGATCATCTGTGGTGGCACGAAATAGGGCGGATAGAAGGCTGTCGAGATCCGCGTCGACACCGGTGAACGGTCCTCGTCGACGATGGCGACAGCGGCGCGGTTGAGCGTTTCCGGCATCGCCGTCGAGCCGGTATAGACCGACAGCGTGAAGGAATAGACGATGAGGATCAACAGGATCGGATCGCGCCAGAGCCCCCAGAGTTCCTTGATGCCGAGTTGATAGATGTGGGACAGGCGCATCGTCACCTCGCCTGCTTCTTGAGGGACAGGGTACCGATCGCCAACAGCACCGGCACCCCGATCAGCATCGGCACGAAAGCGCCCGCGAGATCGCCGAAACCGAGCGCCTTGGAGAAGGTGCCGCGGGCGATCGTCATGAAATGCGTCGTCGGGTAGATCTGGCCGATGAAGGCGCCTGCCCCTTCGAGCGAGGAGACCGGATCGATCATGCCGGAATACTGGATGGCCGGTATGAGCGTCAGGATCGCCGTGCCGAAGATCGCGGCGATCTGGCTGGACATGAAGGTGGAGATGACAAGCCCCATTGCCGTTGCCGCCGAGACATAGATCAGTCCGGCGACCGTCCAGGTGAGCAGACTGCCGGTAAAAGGCACCCGGAAGACGAAGATCGCGAACGCAGTCAAAAGCGCGAAATTGAGCATCGCCAAAGCGATATAGGGGATCTGCTTGCCGACCAGGAACTCCAGCCGCGTCACGGGCGAAACGTAAAGGTTGACGATCGAACCCAGCTCCTTCTCACGCACGACGCTGAGCGCCGACAACATCGCCGGGATCAACATGAGCAATAGCGGGATCACCGCCGGCACCATGGCGACGATGCTCTTGACGTCGGGATTGTAGCGGAAGCGCGTTTCGATCGTGAAGGCGCCGGCCGTTGCCGCATCGCCATAGCGTTCGCGGATCTTGCCGGTCAGCCAGTGGGCGTGCAATCCCTGCACATAGCCCTTGACCGTTTCGGCGCGGCTGGCCATCGCGCCATCGATCCAGGCGGCAATTTCGACCGTGTCGCCACGCGCCGCGCGCCTGGCAAAACCCGGCGGGATCTCGATCGCGAGGCTCAACTCGCCGTTGCGCATGCGCCGGTCGAGATCGGCATAGTCGGTGATCGGATCCTTCTCGATGAAGTAGCGCGAGCCGGCGATCTCGAGGATGTATTCACGGCTGGTGGTCGTCTGGTCATGGTCGAGCACCGCGAAGGTCAGGTCCTCGACGTCCATGTTGATGCCATAGCCGATGACGAACATCAGGATGACCGTGCCGATGGTGGCGAGCGTCGCGCGGATGGGATCGCGAACCAGTTCCAGCGCCTCGCGCCGGGTGTAGCTGAACATGCGGCCGATATCGAAAAAGCTTGACGTGGACGACGGCTTCCTTTCGACCTCAGGCGCGATTGCCGGCTTCGACGGAGCGTGCGTCCTGACCACTGCAGGCGCCGCCTGCTTCGCGCCGGCAATCGCCTCTTCGAGATAGGCAATGAAGGCTTCCTCCAGCGTCGATGCCGAACGGCTCTTCATGATGCCCAAGGGCGTATCGCTGACCAGCACCTTGCCCGCATGCATCAATGACATGCGATCGCAGCGCATGGCCTCGTTCATGAAATGCGTGGAGATGAAGATCGTCACCTGCTCGTTGCGCGAGAGGTCGACAAGGATCTGCCAGAAACTGTCGCGCGCCACGGGATCGACGCCCGATGTCGGCTCGTCCAGGATCAGGATATCGGGCGAATGGATCAGGGCGACGGCCAGCGACAACCGCTGGCGCACCCCGAGCGGCAAGGCGTCCGGCAGGGCCTCCATCACGCCGGAGAGGTCAAAGCGCCTTGCCAGCTCTTCGATACGACCAGGAATGGTGTCAGCCGCCATGCCGAAGAGCTTGGCGTGCAGTTTAAGGTTCTGCAGGACCGTGAGCTCGGTATAAAGCGAGAAGGCCTGCGACATGTAGCCGACGCGGTGGCGCACTTCCATGTCGCGCGGATCGACCTCGCGCCCAAAGAGTTTGGCCGTGCCTTCGCTGGCGGCAAGCAGGCCCGTCAGCATCTTCATCGTGGTTGTCTTGCCGCAACCGTTGGAGCCGAGGAAGCCGAAGATCTCGCCCCGGCCAATGCGGAAACTGACATTGTCGACCGCGACGAAATCGCCGAAGCGCATGGTGAGATTGTTGGCCTCGATGGCGATGACGGCGCCCACCCCTTCCGGGCGCGGCGGAATGACGACGTCGTGATGCTCGCGCCTCAGTTCCTCGGGAAGAAGCGCGATGAAGGCAGCATCAAGCGTGTCGACGCCGGTCTTTTGTAGCAGTTCGTCGGGCGTGCCGGTCGCCAGCACCCGGCCGGCATCCATTGCCACCAGCCAGTCGAAGCGGGCAGCCTCTTCCATATAGGCGGTGGCCACGACGACGCTCATGCCTGGCCGCTCGGTACGGATCTCGTCGATCAATTCCCAGAACTGCCGGCGCGACAAGGGATCGACGCCGGTTGTCGGCTCGTCGAGGATCAGGAGATCGGGATCGTGGATCAGCGCGCAGCAGAGCCCGAGCTTCTGCTTCATACCGCCGGAAAGCTTACCCGCGGGACGGTCGGCGAACGGAGCAAGGCCGGTGCTTTGAAGCAGGCTGGCGATCCGCCGTTCGCGCTCCTCGCGATCATGGCCGAACAGTCGGCCGAAAAAGTCGACATTCTCGAACACGGAGAGCGTCGGATAAAGGTTCTTGCCGAGGCCCTGCGGCATATAGGCAATGCGCGGGCAGGTCCGGCGCCGGTGGCCGGCATCGGCGATATCGCCGCCGAGCACCTCGACCCGTCCGCCCTGCACGGCGCGCGCGCCGGCAACGAGAGACAGCAGGCTCGATTTTCCCACCCCGTCCGGCCCGATCAGGCCGGCCATGCAGCCGGAGGGGATGTCGAGCGTTACGTCGTCAAGGGCCTTGGTCTTTCCGTAGGAAAGCGTCACGGCGTTCAGGCGAACCACGGGATCCCCCGGTGGCAAGCCGGTCCGGTCGGGATCTGCCATCATTGCCCCAGCGTGCCGGTCTGGCTCGCGGGCCACACGGCATTCGGATCGACCTTGACGTAGGCCACGCCCGGAAGCCCCGTCTTCACCATGCGGATGTACTTCTTCAGCAGTTCCTTCGGAATCTGCGCCTTGATGCGGAACGTCAGCTTCTGCCGCTCTTCGGCTGTCTCGACCGTCTTCGGCGTGAACTGGGCGACATCGGCGACATAGGAGACCTTGGCGGGAATGATGTATTGAGGTGCTGCGTCCAGCACCAGCCGGACCTCGCTGCCGATCGACAACAGGCCGGCCTGATCCGTCGGCAGGAAGAATGTCATGTAGACATCGCCGAGATCGACGAGGTTGAGCACCCGGCCGCCGGCGGCCAACACTTCGCCGGGCTGGACGACGCGATACTGAATGCGGCCGTCGCGAGGCGAGACGAGCGTGCTGTCATTGATATCGGCGACGATGCTTTCGACCGATGCCTTGGCGGCCTCTACCGAGGCTTGCGCATCGATAACCTGGGATTTCGCCGAATTGATCGCGGCATCCGAGGCGGCAAGCGAGGCCTCGGCGGCGCTGGCTGCAGCTCTCGCACCCTCGGCCGTGGCCCGGTCGTCATCGAGCACCTGCTGCGAAACCGTGCTCGTCTTGACCAGTTGTTCGGAGCGGGCGAGGCGCCGCTCGGCAGCGTCCAGTTGTGCCCGGCGTTGTGCCAGCACGGCCTCGGCTGCCGCCTTTTCCGCCTCGCGCTGGGTCACGAGATTCTTGGCCGCCTCGACGCCGATGATGGCCCGTTGCTGCTGCGCTTCGGCCTGGCGCTTATGTGCTTCCAGTTGCACGGTGTCCATCTGGGCAAGCACCTGCCCTGCGGTGACGAAGTCCCCCTCGTCCACCATGATCTCTCTGATTCTGCCCGGCGTTTTGGTCGAGATATCGATTTCGACGGCCTCGATGCGTCCGTTACCGCTGGCAATCCCGGCGGGCAGCGCGTTGCGATCGAGGTTCTGCCAGGCGTAGTAGCCGCCGGCCAGGGCCACAACGATCAGGCCGACCACGAGCCAATTCTTCCGGGCTTTTTCCATTTCAGCGTCTCACCTTCCAATGCACATCACGACAATAGCCCGCGACGACCCGAACTCAACCGGAAATAGGCCGGCGTGGCAAACCGTCACCGCGCGTAAACGGATCGCCAAGAGAAGCCCGAGGGATCGGGACCCTGCATTGACTCATGTCAATTCGGGAGACGGGCGGAACAGATTTTGACAAAAGACGAGCAAAAAAATCAAAAGTAAAATGCAGTTATTGACATATGTCGATTGGCATGTGATTTTTGTCGAAACGATAGCGGCGAATTCGCCATCGCAGCGTGGGAGGACACCATGCAACCGCTTTTGAAGGTTGAAGGGCTGAAGAAATCATTTGGGGGCGTCGCCGCCTTGCGCGACGGCCGCCTCGAGCTTCAGGCCGGCTCCGTTCACGCGCTTTGCGGCGGCAACGGCGCCGGGAAATCGACGTTTCTCTCCATCCTGATGGGCATCCAGCAGCGCGATGGCGGCACGATCTGGCGGCGCGGGAGGCAAGTCCACTACAGCAACCCCGCCGAAGCGCTCGCCTCCGGCATCGCCATCATCGAGCAGGAACTGAGCCCCGTCCCGCACATGACGGTGGCGGAAAACATCTATCTCGGACGCGAACCTTCAGGTCGTTTCGGCGGCATCGACTTCAAGAAGATGAACCGCGACGCCCAGCAGCTGCTCGATCGGTTGGAATTCGGCATCCGCGCCACCCAGACGATGATGACCCTTTCGGTCGCGCAGATGCAGCTGGTCGAAATCGCCAAGGCTTTCAGCCACGAAGCCGAAGTCATCTTCATGGACGAACCGACATCGGCGATCGGCGAGAAGGAAGCGCAGCACCTGTTTGCTGCCGTTGCACGCCTCAAGGCCGAGGGAAAAGGCGTCGTCTATGTCTCGCACCGGCTGTCGGAAATCTTCCAGATCGCTGACAGCTATACCGTGTTTCGCGACGGCGGCTATGTCGGCAGCGGCCTTCTCGCTGACATCGATCGCCCCGGACTGATCAAGATGATCGTCGGACGCGAACTCGGCGAGGAATACATCAAGACCAACGACCCGACCGACGAGATCGGCCTGGAGGTCTCGGGCCTGACACTGCCCGGCAAGATCGAGGACATCTCGTTTTCAGTGCGCAAGGGCGAAATCTTCGGCATCTACGGCCTGATGGGCTCCGGCCGCACCGAAATCTTCAACTGCCTGTTCGGCCTCGACCGCCCGTCGCACGGCAGCATCCGGCTTGAAGGCGAACAGATCACGGTAGCGAAGCCCGCAGACGCGATGGCAAACGGCATCGCCTTCGTCACCGAAGACAGGAAAGTGAGCGGCCTCAACCTGGCCGACAGCGTTCGCGGCAACATCTGCCTTGCAAGCCTTCCCGAGATGAGCCCGCGCTTCGTCATGAAGGGCCGGGACGAGGCTGCGGCCAGCGCCGAAATGATTGCCCGCTTCGGCATCAAGGCCGCACGCGACACGATGCCGGTTTCGGGCCTTTCCGGCGGAAACCAGCAGAAGGTCGTGCTCGGCAAATGGTTCCTGCGTCAGCCGAGGTTGCTTCTGCTCGACGAGCCGACACGCGGCGTAGACGTCGGCGCCAAGCGCGAGATCTACCGCATCATCTGCGACTTCACCGCGGCCGGCGGCACCGTCGTCATGATTTCCTCCGAGATCGACGAGGTGCTGGGCATGTCCGATCGCATCCTCGTCATGCGCCAGGGAAAATCCGCCGGCATCCACGACCGCCGGGCGACGGACGCTCAGTCGCTCGTCCATCTATCGACCTGAACCACCCGCGAGATCGACGCCAAAAGCGCTTGTCCGACATCAAAGGGGCCTGAGAACCGTGTCCAACATCGAAAACAATTCCTCCAGAAGCTGGTTCAGCGCCGAAAACCGCGGCACGTTGGTCCAGGAATACGGCATCTTTCTCGCCTTCCTGCTGCTGGCTGTCATCCTGTCGTTCTCCAACGAGTACTTCCTGACGCCGGGCAACATCTCCAACGTGCTCCTGCAGACGTCGATCAACGGCGTGCTCGCCATCGGCATGACCTTCGTCATCCTGACGCGCGGCATCGACCTTTCCGTCGGTTCGGTGGTCGCCCTTGCCGGCATGGTCAGCGCCAGCTTCGCGACCACTTCGGCAACGGCCGGGGTCGCTGGCGCGCCCTACCCCTTCTTCGTCGCACTTGCGATTGGCATTCTCGTCGGCGTCGCCTGCGGCATCATCGTCGGCTTTATCGTCTCGCGCTTCGCAGTTCCTGCTTTCGTCGCCACGCTCGGCATGCTGTCTGCCGCCCGCGGCATGACGCTGATCTATGGCGGCGGCAAGCCGGTGCCGGCCCTGACGCCTGAATTCCGCTGGATCGGAACCGGCAATATCCTCGGCATCCCGATGCCTGTCATCCTGCTCGGGATCGTCTTTCTCGCCTCCTGGTGGATCCTGACCCGCACTCGCTTCGGCCGCTACATCTACGCCGTCGGCGGCAACCCGCATGCGGCCAAGACCTCCGGCATCAACGTCACTCGCATCCGCTTCCTCGTCTATGTCATCTCCGGCGGCCTGTCGGGCCTTGCGGGCATGATGCTCTCGGCGAGAACGGGTTCCGCCCTGCCGCAGGCCGGCATCGCCTATGAACTCGACGCGATCGCCGCGGTCGTGATCGGCGGCACCAGCCTTTCGGGCGGCGTCGGCCGCGTGACGGGAACGCTGATCGGCGCGCTCATCATCGGCGTGATGAACAACGGCCTCGATCTGATGGGCATCCAATCCTACTACCAGCAGGTCCTCAAAGGCGCGCTGATCGTCGGCGCCGTGATGCTCGACCAGAAACGCAATCAGGGCCTCTGAGCCCACAAGAGATTGGCCGCAGAGCGGCGGTCATGAACCAATCCGTGCGCCATGAAGGTCGCGGAAACCACAATAAGGAGGAGTAGCATGAAGAAACTCGTGATCGCCCTGGCTTCCGCCACGGCCCTCTTCGCGTCGTCAGCCGTCGCGCAGGAGAAGCTCAAGATCGGTGCAGCGCCCTACGGCCTCAACGCAGAATTCATGCAGATCTGGTCGGCGGCCCTTGAAGAGCACCCCGCCGTCAAGAGCGGCGAAGTCGAACTGACCGTATTCGACGGCCGCTACGACGCACTGGTCCAGCAGGAGCAGTTCAACACGATGATCACGCAGAAGTTCAATGCGATCATCTTCGTGCCGATCGACATCGAGGCTGGCGCGACCGCCGTGCAGGCTGCCCATGACGCCGGCATCCCGGTCGTCGGCTCCAACACCCGCGTCAACTCCGACCTGTTGACCGCCTATGTCGGCTCCGACGACACCGTGTCGGGCTACATGGAAGCCAAGACCGTGCTCGACAAGATCGGCTGCAAGGGCAATGTCGTCATCATCGAAGGCCCGATCGGCCAGTCAGCGCAGATCTCGCGCCTGGAAGGCAACAAGAAAGCGCTTGCCGAATGCCCTGACGTCAAGGTTCTAGAGCAGCAGACCGCCAACTGGTCGCGTGCCGAGGCCCAGACCCTGATGGAAAACTGGCTGACTGCTCATTCCGGCCAGATCAACGGCGTGATCGGCCAGAACGACGAGATGGCACTCGGCGCGATCGAAGCGATCAAGTCGGCCGGCCTCAAGGTCGACGATTTCGCCATTGCCGGCATCGACGGCGTGACCGATGCTCTGACGGCCGTCAAGGAAGGCACGATGACCTCGATCCTGCAGGATGCCCGTGCCCAGGCACAGGGCGCGCTCGACCTCGCGATCTTCCAGGCGAAGAAGGGTGACTACAAGCCGCAGTCGGACATCTGGGCACAGTATCCCGACATGCCGTTCAACGACGGCAAGGACAAGGAATACAACGTTCCGTGGACCCCGGTCACGACCGAGAACGTCGATAAGCTGCTCGAAGCCCGCAAGTAACGCCAAATCAAGTGGGGCGGCCTGTCCGCCCCGCTTTCCAACCGCCGAGGGAAAAACGACATGACCGAGACCGCACCCCAGATCGACCTCAATTTCCCGCTGACCGGCAAGGTTGCCCTCGTCACCGGCGGCGCTTCCGGCATCGGCGCGGCGGTTGCCAGCGCGTTCGCCGCCAAAGGCGCGAAAGTGGCCGTGCTCGACATCAACGAGGACATCGCGCGCGCCAAAGCCGAGGCTCTGGGCGGTGACGCGAAACCCTTCGTCTGCGACGTTTCGGACGCGGCCTCGGTCAATGCAGCGGTCGCCGGCGTGGTCGCCGCTTTCGGCGGTATCGACATCGCCGTCAACAGTGCCGGCGTCGTGTTCCTGGCGCCTGCCGAAGAGCTGTCGCTCGACCATTGGGACAAGACCATCGCCATCAACCTGAAGGGCAGCTTCCTCGTCACCCAGGCCGTCGGCCGGGCGATGATCGCTGCCGGCAAGGGCGGCAAGATCATCAACCTCGCCTCGCAGGCCGGCACAGTCGCGATCGAAGACCATGTTGCCTATTGCGCATCGAAATTCGGCGTCATCGGCATGTCGAAGACCTTTGCGGCCGAGTGGGGCAAACACGGCATCGCCGTCAACACCATCTCACCGACCATCGTCCTGACCGAACTCGGCAAGAAGGCCTGGAGCGGCGAAAAGGGCGAGGCTGCCAAGAAACGTATCCCGGCCGGCCGTTTCGCCTATCCGGAAGAGATCGCGGCTGCCGCCGTGTTCTTGTCGTCGGCGGGAGCCGACATGATCAACGGCGCCGATCTGCTGATCGACGGCGGCTACACCATTCTCTGACGAAGCACGACCCCATCTACAGGAGCTACCATGCAAAGGTTCATCAACAATCCCGACGAGGTGGTCGAGGATACCGTCAAGGGCTTCGTCAAGGCTCACTCGGACATCGTGCGTCTGGCTGACAACCCGCGCGTGGTCGTCGCCAAGGGCGCGCCGGTCGCCGGCAAGGTCGGTGTCGTCACCGGCGGCGGCTCCGGCCACGAGCCGGCCTTCATCGGCTACACCGGCCGCAACATGCTCGACGCCGTCGCCGTGGGCGAGCTGTTCTCGTCGCCAACCGCCAAGAGCTTCCACGATGCGATCCGCGAAGCCAATGGCGGCAAGGGTGTCGTCTGCCTCTATGGCAACTATGCCGGCGACAACATGAACGTGAAGATGGCAATCAAACTTGCGGCCAAGGACGGCATTGAGGTGCTGACCGTCGTTGCCAATGACGACGTCTGCTCGGCACCGCCCGAGGAGCGCGAGAAGCGCCGCGGCGTGGCCGGCGAGATCTTCATGTGGAAGATCGGCGGCGCCAAGGCGGCCGAAGGCGCAAGCCTCGAAGAGGTGCGTGCGACCGCACAGAAGGCGATCGACAATTGCCGTTCGATCGGCGTCGGCCTTGGACCCTGCACGCTTCCGGCCGTCGGCCATCCGAATTTCCAGATCGAGCCCGGCACGATGGAAGTCGGCATCGGTCACCACGGCGAACCGGGTGTGCGCGTCGAGGCGCTGAAGACCGCCGACGAAGTCGCCAAGGACATGTGCCAGATCGTGCTCGACGATCACAATCTCGCGTCCGGTACCGAAGTTGCAGTGCTGGTGTCCGGCCTCGGCGCCACGCCGCTCAACGAACTCTATATTCTGAACGACACGATCGAGAAGGAAATCACCGGCCGCGGTCTCAGCATCTACCGGACCTATATCGGCAACTACTTCACTTCGCTGGAAATGGTCGGCGCGACGCTGACCGTGCTGGCGCTCGACGACGAACTCAAGGCGCTCCTCGACGTCGAGGTTCGCTGCACCACCATCCTGTGACGAAAGAGGCGCATCATGCAGACGTTTAGCAACGCCAGTTCCGGCGCGATCGTGCTGTCGCTCGCAGAGCGCATCATCGAGAACCGCGCATACTTGAGCGAAATCGACGGCAAGATCGGCGACGGCGACCACGGCGTCAACATGGCCAAGGGTTTTGGCATGGCGGCCGATCGGCTGAAGGACAAGGACACCACCCTGTCCGAGGCGCTGGACACGCTCGGCACCGTGCTGATGACCGAGATCGGCGGCTCCATGGGCCCACTCTACGGGGTGATGTTCACCGAGTTTGCCGAGAAGCTCGACGGCGTTCCTGCCATCGATGCGGCGACCTACAGCACCATGTTGCATGCCGGTCTTGAGGGCATCCAGTCGATCGGCTCGGCCAAGGTCGGCGACAAGACGCTGATCGATACGCTCGTTCCGGCGGTGGAAGCCTTTGACGGCGCAACGGCGAACGGAAAATCGTTCGACGAGGCGCTCGACGCTCTGGTTGTCGCAGCCGAGGCGGGGCGCGATTCGACCCGCGATCTCGTTGCCAAGATTGGCCGCGCCAGCCGGCTCGGCGAGCGCTCGCTCGGCGTGCTTGACGCGGGTGCGACGTCCTGCGCGATCATCCTGAAGGAGCTTTCACTCGGCGCCCGCGCGCGACTGGCGTAATCGATGACAACGGCGTAGGCGCGGAAGCATGCCTTTGCCGAAAAATTTCGCCTCCCAAGGCCGTGCGCGATCCCGCTGAAAACGGCGGGATCGCGCACGGCGACAGCAGGATATTCAGCTGGCGGCACCCGTCGGCGCCCTTCTCAAAATGGGCCGCATACCAATTCGCCTGTATAAACTCGGCACTTCTGACGGCCTGGCCAAAGTCGAAGTGCTGCAAGGTTGCAAAAGCACGACGTTGCTTCCATGTTCACCAGCCAAAACAGGGAACGAACGCAACCAGATGACATCGAAGACATCCTCACCACGCAAGGGCGGTGCGAGTAGGAGCGGCGCGACCGATACGTCGGACGTCATCCCCTTGCGCTATGGTGACGATCCCTATGTCTGGGCCTGCTGGCTCTACTACGAAGATGGAATGACCCAGGGCGAGATCGCCGATGCCATGGGCGTCTCCCGCGCGACCGTCAACAGCTACCTCGCCGATGCCCGCGAGAAGGGCATCGTCAACATCTCTCTTGAGCCGGCCCGACTCGCGTCACTGACGATCGCCCAGGAACTGAAGCGCCATTTCGGCCTTGCCGACTGTCTCGTCGTTCCGAGTGACGACAATGCCCGGCCGCTCATCGACAGCCTCGGCGTCGCCGGTGCAATGGCGTTGCAGAAGCTGATGAAATCCGGCGACACTCTGGCTGTCTCCTGGGGGCGCACCGTGATGTCGGTGGGCGAGCACGCGGATGTGCAGGCGCTGCAGGACGCAACCGTGGTGCAGGCGACCGGCGGCACGACGGCGGCGTTCTCCTATACACCGGATCTCTGCGCCGCTTCGATCGCCCGCGCGATTGGCGCACGCTGCGTCGGCATAACCGCACCGGCGATCGTCAAGTCGGGCGAATTGCGGCAGATGCTGCTCGACGAACCGCTGCTGCAGGAACAATTCGCCACGCTTGCGCAGGCCAACCGCATCCTTTTCGGCATATCGTCTCTGCGCCCCAACTCCACCATCCATACCAGCGGCTTCTTCGACACCGTGTCTTTGCAGGATTATCTTGCCGCCGGTGCCGTCGGCGTCGTTGCCGGGCGCTTCATCGACGAGCGTGGACGCCCCGTCGCGGGACCGCTCGACGACAGGACGGTCGGCATTTCGCTCGACATGCTGCGCCGGATCGGCACGCGCATTGCGGTTGCTGGCGGCTTCGACAAGGTGCCGGCGCTGCTTGCAGCACTGCGCGGCGGCTACGCCAATGTGCTGATCACCGACGCCGCCACCGGCCACGGCATCCTCAGGGCCGATGGCGTCACCGGCCTCGACACCCGGATTTCGCAGCGGCCGAAGCTTGCCCAGACGCCCAGCTCCTACCGCGCCCACGTCAAGAAATTCCTCAACAATCCCAACGAAGTGGTCGAGGAAATGCTCGACGGCGTCGTCAGGGCGCACCGCGACTACATCGAACCGATCAACGGTTCGCATCGCGCGCTTGTCGCCAAATCGGGGCCACGCCCGGGCAAGGTCGGCCTGGTCATCGGTGGCGGCACCGGTCACGAACCCTGCTTCCTCGGCTATGTCGGCAAGGGCCTCGCCGACGCGGTTGCCGTCGGCAACATCTTCTCGTCACCGCCGCCGGACCCGATCGTCCAGTGCGCCGTCGCCGCATCCGGTGGCGAGGGCGTGCTCTTCGTCTACGGCAACTATGCCGGCGACGTGATGAACTTCGAGATGGCGGCCGAGATCGCCGAGGAAAAGGGCATCGCGGTCCGCACGGTGCTGACCACGGACGATATCGCCTCCTCGCCGATCGAGGATCGCGAGGGACGGCGCGGCGTCGCCGGCAATTTCTTCATCTTCAAGATCGCCGGTGCTGCCTGCGATCGGGGCCTTTCGCTTGACGCCTGCGAGGCCGTCACCAGAAAAGCGAACGTGCGAACCTACACCGTCGGCGTTGCGCTTGAGCCCTGCTCGATGCCGCAGACGCGGCGGCACAATTTCGAGATCGGCCCCGACGATATGGAAATCGGCATGGGCATCCACGGCGAGCCCGGCGTGACCCGCGAGCGCATCAAGCCGGCCGACGACATCACCGATGCGATCATGGACAACATTTTCAAGGAGATGAAGCCAACGGCGGGCGACCGCGTCGCCGTGCTCGTCAATTCGTTCGGCGCGACGCCGCTGATGGAGCTCTACATCCTCTACCGGCGCGTGGCGCAACGTCTTGCCGCCAAGAACATAGAGATTGAAGCCAACTGGATCGGCCATTATTGCACGTCTCTCGACATGGTGGGCGCGTCGATCTCGATCCTCCATCTCGACCAGGAACTGACCGATCTGCTGCACCACCCTTGCGAAACGGCTTTCCTGCGTATCAATTAGCATTCCGTCAGGGATCCATGATCAAGCATGGGGACCGGGCGTTCTGGGAGGACAGTGATGTCGGAAAATGCGGCGCGCCGCTTGGTCAGCATGTTTCAGGCGATTTCCGATGCCGTGGAAGCCGAGAAGGATCATCTGTCGGAGCTTGATGGCGCCATCGGCGATGCCGATCACGGCACCACCATGTCGCTCGGCTTTCTGGCGGTGAAGGTTGAACTGGCAAAACTCGACCTGGATCAGGCGCAGATATCCGACGTCATGGCGACGGCGGCGGGCGCCTTTCTCAATGCCGTCGGCGCTTCGACCGGCCCGCTCTATGCCACCGCCTTTCGCCGTGCTGGGCAGGCCGTTGCCGGCAAGGCTGAACTCGACCTTGCCACTTGCGCTGCCATCATCGATGCCATGGGTTCCGGAATGCGCGAGCGCGGCAAGGGGCAGCGCGGCGACAAGACGATGCTCGACGCCTGGCTGCCGGCAGCCGACGCCGCAGCAGCGGCGCTTGCCGACAACAAGGGTGCGGACGGATTCTGGCGCGACGTCGTCGCCTCGGCGGAGGCCGGCGCCAACGCGACGCGCTCGATGATCGCCACCAAGGGACGCGCCGCACGGGTGCGCGAGCGCTCGCTTGGGCATGTCGATCCGGGAGCGGCTTCGTCCGTGGTGATCCTGCGCGCCATGGCATCCTCGCTCAACAAAGCCGCCTGACGAGCGGTCGAACCAAGGCCCACCCGCGTCACGCGCACGTGATGCCGCTGTTTGGACAAAATTTACCATCACATGCCAAGGCTGGTGTGCACCGGAGATGCAGGCGCGTTCAAGTTTTTTTGAACCGCCGCGAGACGAAAGCCAGCGGCAAGCGCTTGCAGCTAAAGCCGCTAGAGGTTTTATGGTCCGGTCGCCATTTCAAGGAGCCCGCATGCGGCGCATAACGAAACGCCTTCTTTCCCTCTCGCCCGTGAACGCCGGCGATATGCTGGGCAAGACGAAGCCCGCCCGGCGCGCTGCCATGGCCGCGACGATCGCCATCGCCCTTTCCGGCTGCATGTCGGCCTTTGACGACGTTCGCGCGCCGCCGCCCATCCCGGCGAAGCTGATCGGCGCCATGGCCAAGAACGGCAGCAAGCCGGAAAGCCCGGTGCTCGTTCGCATCTTCAAGCAGGAAAGCGAGCTAGAGATCTGGAAACAGAACAAGTCCGGCCAGTATGCGCTGTTGAAGACCTATCCGATGTGCCGCTGGTCGGGAAAGCTCGGACCGAAGACCAAGGCGGGCGACCGCCAGGCGCCGGAAGGGTTTTACCATGTGTCCGCCCGCATGCTGAACCCGAAGTCGCAATTCTACCTGTCGTTCAATCTCGGCTACCCCAACCGGCTCGAGTCTGCGCTCGGCTATACCGGCGAGGCGCTGATGGTGCATGGCGCCTGCTCCTCATCCGGCTGCTACGCGCTGACGGACCAGGGGGTCGGCGAGATCTACGCCGTCGTCCAGCGCGCGTTGGCCGGCGGCCAGGGGCAGTTCCAGGTCCAGGCCTACCCGTTCCGTATGACGGCTGCGAACATGGCCAAGCACAGCAGCGACCCGAACTTCACATTCTGGAAAAACATCAAACAGGGCTACGACATCTTCGAGGCGACGAAACGCCAGCCGAAGGTTTCGGTCTGCGGCGGCCGCTACGTTTTCAATACCGAGTTTGCCGATGGCGAACCGACCGACCCGCTTGCCGCCTGCCCAGCGGCCACCGCAACGCCGGATGCCGGGCTAATGGCAAGGCTGCAGACGGAAGACGCCAAGATCGCAGGATTGGTTGCCAATCAGACGCCCGCCCCGCTGAACGCCTATGTCGACGGCGGCATGCACCCGAGCTTCCGTGCGCTTCTCGAGAAAAACGGCGCCGAGAAGCTGGCCACGAAGATCTCGGCGACTAAATACCCTATCAGCCGACCGGATGCGGCGCTGGCAGATCCCTATGCCGGCCTGTGATCAGTGGCGGCGGGAGATGAACGACAGCAATACGTCATTCGCCCGGTGGTCATCGAACACAGGTAATTGAGGTTTCCCATGCGCCAAAGTGACGTCTGTCGCCGATCCTTCCTCAAGCTTTCTGCCGGCATGGCGGCGCTCGGATTGGCGGGGTGCGGCTCGACGCGCGAGCGGGTTTCGCAGCAATACGCTCCCGAGCCGCAACCGGTGCCGGCCGCCAATACGTTTCTTGCCGAGATGTACGGCGAACGGCCGGCGGAACTCTATCCCCTTCCCGCGATCCCCTACGAGAAGATCAACCCTCGCTATTACAGGCAGATGGTTCCCGATCCGACCGGCGAGCGGCCGGGCACCCTTGTCGTCGATGTCGGCAACCATTTCCTTTACCGTGTCTACGAGAACGGCCAGGCGATGCGCTACGGCGTCGGCTTGGGCCGGGCCGGCTTCGCCTGGGCCGGTCGCGGTGTCATCCAGTACAAGCGGCCATGGCCGCGCTGGAAGCCGCCGAACGAAATGGTCGCCCGCCAGCCGGAGCTGCAACAGTACAGCATCGAGGCCGGCGGCATGGAGCCGGGGTTGAAAAATCCGCTCGGCGCCCGCGCCATGTACATCTTCCAGAATGGCGAGGACACGCTTTACCGCATCCACGGCTCTCCGGAATGGTGGACCATCGGCCAGTCGGTATCGTCAGGCTGCGTGCGGATGATCAACCAGGACGTCGTCGATCTCTATGACCGCGTGCCGAACGGCACGCCGATCGTGGTGACGGATCTGTCGGCCGGCGGCATGGCGGCGCAACAGGTGGAGCCGCTGCCGCAGAACAATCTCCTGCCCGGCGAAGGCGGCATCCCCGGCGCACCCGCGCCGATCTATTAAGGCGGCCCATGCCGACGTGGGAGCAGTACGCGCTCCCACTGTCGAGAACTGACTTCAGATGACCAGCAGCGGCGTCTTTCCGCGGACGCGGTTGTAGAGATCGATCGCATCCTGCTGCAGCATGCGGACGCAGCCGGCAGACGCGTTCTTGCCGATCGAGCGCCACTGCGGCGAACCGTGGATGCGATAGAGCGTATCCTGGCCGTCCTGGAAGATATACATCGCCCGCGCACCCAGAGGATTGCTGAGGCCCGGATCCATGCCGCCGGCCTCGATGCCGTATTTTTTCAGGTGCGGCTGGCGCGCGACCATATCGTCCGGCACCGTCCAACGCGGCCACTTGCGCTTCCAGTGCACAACCGCCCTGCCCTTCCAGGCGCGTCCCTGTGCGCCGAGGCCGACGCCGTAGCGGATCGCCTTGCCGCCGGGCAGCACCCAGTAGAGGAACATCTTCTGCGTGTCGACGACGATCGAATAGGCCGGCTCGTCGGTCGCGTAGGCAACCTCCTGCCGCAGGAATTCCGGCTTGATCGCACCGTATTCAACCGCCGGAACATCATAGCTCTCGTCCTTAACCGGACCGTAGATCTTGGCGTAGTCGAGCTTCGGCGCAGGTTCGTCTTTGCGCTCAGGCTCGATCGGAGCCTTCTCCGGCGGGGTGATGACGTTCTTGTTGGCCTTGTCGGCGGCATTTGCCTCGAGACCGGGCTTCGGGACCTGGGTGCAGGCGCTCAAAATGGAGCTTGCGACCACTGCGAGCAGCGATCGGCGGGATATTTGAAAAGACACTGTTTTATTCCGGGGTTGGGGACATGCGCGGAGAGAGGTGTGCTGTTGGTCCCATTCGTGACCGAAATGTGGTCAAATCCGATCTCTTTGGTGGATGGTCCTCGCCTGTGGTTCACAGCCACAGCAGTGTTGCAAAATTCACTCGGTCGGGGCGCGTGCGGCCAACCTTACTGACCGCGCGGGCGCAGCCATCGCAAGGTGCGTTAGACAGGCGCGTTAGGTGGCTGCGTCTTTCCGCAGCACGCTTTCTGCTTCTCCCGAGCTCATCTCGAACACTTTTCTGCCGATCTCGAAACTGAAGCCGTTGCGGGCAAACGCTGATTGCTCCTTGGCTTTTCGCTTGTCGTCGAGGACGCCGCGACGGAAAGGACCGAAACCGCGCTTGCGGGCAAAGACGACGGCCGCATAGAGATCGTCGGTCGCCTCGAGAGCGACGGCTGCCGTTTCCCGGTCTATGCCTTTTACCGAGAGTTTCTGGGCAATCGCGCGTTTGGATTTTCCACTGCGCACCGCCGATTGGGTGCTGACCTGCGCATAGTCGGCATCGTTCAGGGCGTTCAGATCATAGGCGAACTTAACCGCGAAGTCGGCCACGGCCTTCAACTGCTCCTGGCTGATATCCTCGAACTTCTGTCGCGCCTTCCGGGTGATGGCGTCGAACAATTGCTTCTCGGTCATCATCTGGCGCTCGAGGCGATAGACCGCCGAGTTGCGCGCCCAGGACAGCATGCGCGCCGTTGGCGTGTCAGAAGGCGGCGTATCGGAAGAGGGATTGTCGTCTTGCGGGTCGATTGATGTCACGGGGCAGGAGGGCTCGTTTGCAATGCGCCTGTTGGCTGAAGAGTCGCGCGTTGGCATAACCGCTAACATGCAGCGTCGGCAGTCGCCAGCGATGGGATCGACTGTCGTGCCGCCAGATCGACAATTTCGCAACCGGAAACCGCAGCAGCATTTGTGGCCATTGCCAACGGGGCCTTTGCAATATGTCCCCCGACTGATATGTTCCTTATTCGTTCCCCGCCATGCATCTCTCATTTCGTGCGCGGGGATGCCTCGGCATTGCCCGGAGCGCCGGGCTATTTGCGCCGGCGCTCGGCGCATGGGGTAGAATCGGCAGAGACTTACCGGGGACTTCGGCGTGGCGGCGGCCTATCTGGAAAAATTGAACGACCGACAGCGCGATGCCGTCGAATTTGGCGTGACTGCACCGGGTGAAACGATCGCCGGACCGCTGCTGATCATCGCAGGCGCCGGGTCGGGCAAGACCAATACGCTTGCCCATCGCGTGGCCCACCTCATCGTCAATGGCGCCGATCCGCGCCGCATCCTGCTGATGACGTTTTCGCGCCGCGCCGCAACCGAAATGGCCCGACGGGTCGAACGCATCTGCGCCCAGGTGCTTGGGGCCAATGCCTCTGTTGCCACAGACGCGCTCACCTGGGCCGGAACATTCCACGGCATCGGCGCGCGACTGCTGCGCATTTACGCAGAGCAGATCGGGCTCAATGCCGATTTCACCATCCACGACCGTGAAGACAGCGCCGACCTGATGAACCTCGTCCGGCATGAGTTGGGCTTCTCCAAGACCGAGACACGCTTTCCGACCAAGGGCACCTGTCTGTCGATCTACTCGCGGGCGGTCAATTCGGAGACGCCGCTCGGTGAAGTCTTGCGCGCGCACTACCCCTGGGTCTCTGGCTGGGAAGAACAGCTGAAGGAGCTGTTTTCCTGCTATGTCGGGGCAAAGCAAGCGCAGAACGTGCTCGATTACGACGACCTGCTGCTCTATTGGGCGCAAACCGTCAGCGTGCCTGAACTCGCCGAAGACATCGGCGGCCGCTTCGACCATGTGCTGGTCGACGAGTATCAGGATACCAACCGCCTGCAATCTTCCGTGCTGATGGCGTTGAAGCCGGGCGGTCGGGGCCTGACAGTTGTCGGCGACGATGCCCAGTCTATCTATTCGTTCCGGGCGGCGACCGTGCGCAACATCCTGGATTTCCCGGGAACGTTCACCCCGCCGGCCGACGTCATCACGCTTGATCGAAACTATCGCTCTACCCAGACGATCCTCGCCGCCGCAAATGGTGTCATCGATCTCGCCCGCGAGCGCTTCACCAAGAACCTCTGGACCGAGCGCCAGTCACCAGAACGACCGAAACTGCTGGCGGTCGCCGACGAGGCCGACCAGGCGCGCTATATCGTCGAGAAGGTTCTGGAAAACCGCGAGATCGGCATGACGCTGAAACAGCAGGCAGTGCTGTTTCGCACATCGAGCCACAGCGGGCCGCTGGAGGTCGAACTGACCCGACGCAACATTCCCTTCGTGAAGTTCGGCGGACTGAAATTCCTCGACAGCGCCCATGTCAAGGACATGCTGGCCGTGCTGAGGTTCGCCCAGAACCCGCGAGACCGGGTCGCCGGCTTTCGTCTGCTGCACATGATCCCGGGTGTCGGCCCTCAGACGGCCGGCAAGATCCTTGACGCGATCGCCACCGATCCGGAACCGCTGACGGCTCTTGCGGAAATCCCCGCGCCGCCGCGCTCCGGTGACAACTGGCGGGATTTCGTCACCCTGATCGAAGGACTGCGCAAACAGGCCGGCGGTTGGCCGGGCGAAATAGCCCAGGCGCGTGAATGGTACGAGCCGCATCTTGACCGCATCCATGAGGATGCGGACACAAGAAAAGCCGACCTCCTGCAACTGGAGCAGATCGCCGGCGGCTATCCGAGCCGCGAACGGTTCCTCACCGAACTGACGCTCGATCCGCCGGATGCGACCAGCGACCAGGCTGGCGTGCCGCTGCTCGACGAGGACTACCTGATCCTGTCGACGATCCATTCGGCCAAGGGGCAGGAATGGCGCTCCGTCTTTATGCTCAATGTCGTCGACGGCTGCATCCCCTCCGATCTTAGCGTCGGCACGACGAATGAGCTCGAGGAGGAACGCCGGCTGCTTTATGTCGGCATGACGCGGGCGAAGGACAGCCTGACACTGATCACGCCGCAGCGGTTCTTCACGAGCGGCCAGCACGCGCAAGGCGATCGTCACGTCTACGCCGCGCGCACGCGCTTCATTCCGGCAACCCTCCTGCAGTTCTTCGAGACGGCTTCCTGGCCACTGGTCAGCGCCTCCGCGTCCGAGCGCAGCGCCCGTCAGATCCGCATCGATGTCGGCGCGCGCATGCGGACCATGTGGAAGTAAGGAGCGGCACGTGGCCGAGCCTATCGAAAGCATGAACGAAAGGCAGCCGGCGGCGAATGCGTCAGTAGCCGAGCGGCAGCGCAAGATCATCCACATCGACATGGATGCCTTCTATGCATCGGTCGAGCAGCGCGACAATCCGGAATTGCGGGGCAAGCCGGTCGCCGTCGGCGGCGCCGCAGCGCGTGGCGTCGTTGCCGCTGCCAGTTACGAAGCGCGCAAGTTTGGCGTTCATTCCGCCATGCCGTCTGTCACGGCGAAACGAAAATGTCCCGACCTCATCTTCGTCAAGCCACGCTTCGATGTCTATCGCGGCGTCTCTCAACAGATCCGAGAGATTTTCGCCGAATATACGCCTGTCATTGAGCCGCTGTCGCTCGACGAAGCCTATCTCGACGTCACCGACAATCTGAAAGGCATGGAGATCGCCACGGAAATCGCCGAGGAGATCCGGGCAAAGATCAAGGCTGCGACCAGCCTGACGGCCTCAGCCGGCATCAGTTACAACAAGTTCCTCGCCAAGATGGCAAGCGACCAGCGAAAGCCTGATGGACTGTTCGTGATCACGCCGAAGAACGGGCCGGCATTCGTCGAGGCGCTTGCGGTGAAGAAGTTTCATGGCGTCGGGCCGGCAACGGCCGAGCGGATGAAGCGGTTGGGAATCGAGACCGGCCTTGATTTGCGTCAGCAGTCGCTCGCGTTCCTGCAGGAGCATTTCGGCAAATCCGGCCCGTATTTCTATGGTATCGCCCGTGGCATCGACGAACGGCGCGTCCAGCCCGACCGGGTGCGAAAATCGGTGGGCGCGGAGGACACCTTCGTCGAGGATATTTTCGAGTTCGAACCGGCATGCGCCGAATTGCTGCCCTTGGCCGACAAGGTCTGGCGCTACTGCGAGGCGCACGGAATGAGCGGCAAGACGGTGACCGTCAAGGTGAAGTATTCGGACTTTACCCAGGCGACGCGAAGCAGGACGCTCGGCACACCGATCGGCGGAGCGGCTGAGATGCTGGAAGTTGCAGTCGCGCTGCTCGCATCCGTCCATCCGTTCAAGCGCGGCGTACGGCTGCTTGGCGTCACCCTGTCAACGCTCGCCGGCAATGATGAGACTGCACGCCCGCAGCTCGAGCTTTCATTCTGAACGGTCTCGCCCGAAACGAAAAAGCCTGCCGCGGGAGGAGGTGCGGCAGGCTCTTAAAGGGATTGAATGGCAACTGGGAGGAGGAGTGTTGCCATTCCGGCAGGCGCTCGTTGGGAGGAGGAGAAAGCGCCCGCTTTCATCGAAGCTCTGCGGGAGGAGGTGCATCACTTCGATGAGTGCAATATACAGGAAGCCGGCCGTTTTCGTAGATCCGACTTCGCAGGGCAGCCATGCGCTGAGCGCCGGTCGGGCGGTTCAACGCGCCTTGAAGCGGTCGAATGCCGTCAGCCGCACCATGGGCGGATCGGCCTCGCTCCAGCGATAGACCTCGGTTCTAAGATAGCGAAGCTCCTCGTCCAGTGCCTCTTCGCCGATCTCGATCCACCAGGATTTCGGGCGGCCATCGCTGCCATCGGACCAGCGGTAGCCGCGGCCCTTCAGGTGATCCTTCATCTCGAAGGGGCTGTTTTCCGCGTAAAGGCGGATGCGCGAGCGCTGGCTTGCTGCATAGAGTTCGGCAAAGGGTGTCTGCTGCGATTGATCTTCGGGCCCGGCGATCACTTCGAGCAGGGCAAAGCAGTCGTCGACGGCACGATGGCCGTCGTGAAAATATCCCGCCTGGCCGATGAGGTAACCGAGCTTCGTGCCTTCGAAACCGCGGTCACTCCAGCCGATCTCGGAAACCGAGCACGCCCATGCCTTTTTCTCGAAGATCGGCGAAAAGGCCTCGCAAAACGGCCGGTCGAACCCGGCATTGTGGGCGATGATCAGGTCGGCGCGCTCGATGATCGCCAGAACCCGTGTCATATCGATCGCCTCCCCGGCGACCATCTCGTCGGTGATGCCGGTGATGCGCGTGATCTCGGCCGGAATGGGCGCGCTCGGCTGCCGCAGACCGCCATAAACGTCGATGACGTCGCCGATCGCCCCATGGGCGTCGAAGGTAAACGCGATCACCCCGATCTCGATGATCTCGTCCTTGCGATGGTTGAGACCCGTCGTTTCGGTGTCGAGAATGACGCCGACGAGCGGAAACTCCGCCCGCGGCTCCGCCACGACAGGACGCGCCTCGAGCTTCTGCAGCACGCGGTAGCGACCCGTGGCTTCGAGATGATCGACCATCGCCCCGGCACTCATGCCGGCAGCCGCGCGAGAAGACGCGCGCTTGGAGCGGGCTCCCTTTTCGTCCGGATCGGACGAAACAAACATGTCGTATTGCAATGCCATCAGCCTTTCTCCCGGAACTTTTGGTGAAAGGGAAGACCGAGTGGCCATCGCGCCATCACTTTCCCGCTCTGTCAACAGGCCTATGTCGAGAGAGCCGGATTTAAGGCGGGAAAACCTGTATTGGGCCGGTAAGCTGCGGGCCGGATGACCGCAGCTTGCCGTCACGAGAAGAGACATCCGGCGCTTCATCGGGTTTGGAGAGATGGCAGCCGCCATGGGGAGGGATGGTGTCACGCGGCATGCCGCAGGCGGCGCTTCAGATAATCACCGAGACTGTCTAGCATCGCCGCCCAGCCGTCTTCGTGACCGAGCGCGCTGTCGCTGCCGTCGAGATAGACGCCATTCTCCGTCATGACGATACGTGTCGCGTCGCCGACGGCCGAGAACTCCACGGTGACAACACCGGCAAAGATAAGGTCGCCAAGATAGGAAATCGTGCTTGCATAGACGATGCGCTGGTTCGGCTTGATCTCTTCATAGCGCGTGGTGTTGATATAGGGCTCGGCATCGATCGCGCCGAACGTGCAGATATCCGTGTGCCCGACGGTGAAATCGAAGGCGCGCCAGGCCAGCTCCCAACCATCGCCGGGCGCACTCCAGGTGGCGAGCGCATCGCGGTCCGACCAGGCGGCAAAGACGAGCTGCGGCGGGCTTGCGTAAATGCGTTCGACGACGACGGTGGCGTGTTCGGCTTTCGACCTGTTCATAGCTTGCTCCTCGATATGCCGGTCGGGATTGACCGTGTGCAGGAAATCTAAGCCGCGGACCGGTCACCTGTTAGAGCCGATATGGACAGGAACGGGGCATTCATGCCAATCATGCGTGATGTTCCCGAAAAACACCGATGGCGCCGATCTCACCGTCAGCATTCTGGTCCTGCCTGAAACAGGCCCCATGGCGGTTTACGGCCTTTACGAAGTCATGAGCCATGTCGGCAGGTTTGATGCCGGCACAAGGCGGCCTTCAGTTCGCCGGCTGCGCCCTCGCATCGTGGCGCGGCAGATGCAACCGTTTCCTTCCGCCATCGGCGTGCCGATCGCGCCGCAGGAGACGATCGACACGCAAGTCGCTGCAGACTTGATCATCATTTGCGATCTGGAACTGGGGTCGACGGAGGCTCCCAGCGGACGCTGGACGCAAGAAATCGCCTGGGTACGGGAACAGTTGCAGCGCGGCGCGACGGTCTGCTCCACCTGCAGCGGCTCGCTGCTGCTGGCCGAAGCCGGCCTGCTCGACGGCAAGGACGCCGCCTCGCACTGGACTGCTGCCGGGCTTTTCCGCGACCTCTATCCCGCTGTGCGTTTCCGGCCAGAGCGCATCTTGTGTGAAAGCGGCTACGATGGGCGACTGATGACCAGCGGCGGCGCCTCGGCCTGGCAGGAACTCGTGCTTTACCTGATCGGCCGCTTCTGCGGCCCGACGGAGGCCGCACGGATCGCCAAGCTGTTTCTGATCGGCGATCGTCGGGACGGGCAACTGCCCTTTGCGGCGATGGCACAGCCAAGGCGGCATGAGGATGCCATCATCGCCGGCAGCCAGATATGGATCGCCGACCACTATGCGGTGAGCAATCCCGTAACCCGGATGGTCGAGCAATCCGGGCTGCCCGAGCGCACGTTCAAACGTCGCTTCAAGCAGGCCACCGGCTACGCCCCTGTCGACTACGTGCAGGCCATCCGCATCGAGGAGGCCAAGCAGATCCTGGAAACCAGCGACGGCAGCATCGACGACGTCGCGGCGGACGTTGGATATGAGGACCCGACCTTCTTCCGCCGGCTGTTCAAGCGCATGGCGGGCATCAGCCCGGCGCAATACCGTCAGCGTTTTCGTACACGCTAGCCGCGCACACGCCATCCGGGAGAGGGCATTTCCCACTGCTTGCGCCGAAGGGAATCGTGGGCACGATGCACCTCCCGCCATCCAGGCTTTGGACGGGCGCCCTCGGCGACGCCCATCCCTGTTCCGGTCAACCGAGCGCCGCAACGGCCTCGATCTCAAACAGCATTCCGTCGAGCGCCAGTCGCGGGACCGGAATGAGTGTGCATGTGGGCTTGGTATCTTGGCCGAGCGCCGCTTCCATTTCGGCGCCGAAGATATGCAGCCGTTTTTCGGAGTGATCGACGATCAGCACCGTCAGCTTGACGATGTCACTTGGACCAGCGCCTGCGGCGGCAAGCGCGGTGCGCAGATTGGCAAGCGCCTGGCGAACCTGCAGCCGGAAATCCGGATCTAGCGTCCCGTGCTCATCCTCCCCTCCCTGGCCAGCGATAAAGACCAGCCGCACGCCGGATGGAACCAGACCGACATGGGAATAACCATTGACCGATGCATCATAGAGCCCGACCGGATTAAGGAGACGGACAGGCGATTTCGAAAGTGTCGATGCCATTGCTTTGCTTTCCGTTTGTTGCACGAAGAAGCCGTGGAAAGCGCCACCTGCACGATCGTCGATACGATGTGTCGTTCGTGCGGCGCGTTCCGGCTCCATATCGCTTTGACGAACCGGAAACGCCCGTTGTGACGCGGTCGAGTGACGATTTTTCGCATGCGCGGCTCCGAACACTGATCGGCACTCTTGCCGGAACCTTCGCAGCGAAACGTGCAAGATCCGACGGCGACGCCCCCCGCGACACCATGGTCGAAATGATTCCACCCTGGCAAAGTCGGATAGCCTTCCGGCTACGCTAAGGCGGCCTTGATTGCCCCAGCGGCAATGGCGTAGCTAGAGGCAGTCGGTGCGATCCAACCGACATGGCAAAAGGTGTTCCATGAACGAAGAACCGAAAATCGTCCTGTCCCCGCTCTCGCAGGAATTCTCGCGCGACGGGATCACCGTCACAGTCGAAATCTCCCGGGCCGAGGACGGCAACGAATGGGCGCTCGAAGTCATCGATAGCCAGGGCATGTCGACGCGCTGGGAAGATCTGTTTGCGACCGATGCCGCCGCGCTCGCCGAATTTCTAAGCGCCGTCGAAGAGGACGGCATGTCCGTGTTCGTGATGCCCTCTGCACTACACTGACAGGCGCCAGCCCAGATAGATCGTCACGAGATGCCACAGGAGGTGCCAGGGTGGCCCTCTACGCCTCGCTATTGCACTCCCTCCGTGGCCAGAAGCAGACGACCTGGTTCCTCGGTAGATAGGCAGCGACAAGACCAGCCAGCCGATCATTGCACCGATCCGGTTGGTCTCTCACGCGAGCCGCTCGCTTAAGGCAGATGTGCGAAGGCGGGTCTCGTTGAGCAATCCCGCCGCCTGGATGAGCGGATAGGCCGCCGCGGCTATGTGCGAATTGATCCGGTGCAGGTCGCCGACGAGATCGATGAACAGAGCGTTGCTGCTCAAACTGACGCCCTTTTCCATGCCTTCCCGGCCGAGATGCCCGTTGATTGCGCGCTCCTCAAGCGCGCGGAAGCGATCCTTCTGCGAAGCCAGACGCGCGGCCGCACCGACGTCACGTGACGAAAGGGCAGCGGGCACCAGGCGCAGCGAGGAGGCCACCTCTTCGCAAAGCCTGTCTATGGCTTCGCGCTGGCTCGGCGCGAGCTGGATGTCCTGCCTGATCTTTGCTCGAATGCGGTCAGCCAGGTTGAGCTTGATGACATCGCCGGCATGCTCGAGGTTGCTGGCAAAGAGCATGATCTCGAAGGCACGACGGGTGTCGACCGCCGAAAGCTCGCCCTGGGCAAGGCGGCCGAGATAGGCATGCACCGACCCCATGTAGGTACCGAGCTTGAGATCGATGGCGTTGACCTCCTTCAAGGCCTCCAACCGACTGGAGGAAAGCGCGGTCAGCGACGTCAGGAACATTCGCTCCAGCAACTCGCTCATTCGGATCGTCTCCATCGTCGCATTGGAAAGCGCGATGGCCGGGGTCGCCAACGAGACGCTGTCGAGATAGCGCGGCGTTGCCAGGGGATCGTCGGCGGCCGCAGCATTCGGGATCAACCTGTCGACAACACGCACGACGAGCGGGGCGATCGGCAGGAACACGGCTGCCACCAGAAGATTGAACGCGGCGTGGAGCCCGACCGCGACATGCAAGGGGTCGATCGGCAGATGGCCCGCAAGATCGACGATCTGCCATGACAACGGCAACAGCGCGACCGCCAGAAGGCCGCGACAGAGCAGATTGGCGACTGGAAGCTTGCGGGCGACCGACGGCTGGTCGAGGGTCGCGCTGACGGCAGGCAGGCCGCCGCCAAAATTGACGCCGAGGATCAAAGGCACGGCCCCGGCCACCTCCAGGCTGCCGTTGGTCATCAGTGATGCGATCAACAGAATGACCGCGAGCGTCGAATGGCAGAACCAGGCTAGGATCGCACCGACGAGGAAGCCGAGGACCGGCTCGTTGGCAATCGCCGCCAGAACGTCGTGAAACAGCGTGGCCTCCCGCAAGGGAGCGGTCGCCGAAACAATGACCTTCAGTGCCAGCAGCATGAGGCCAAGCCCCATCATGATGCGGCCGGCGTTTCGCGGGCGAAACTCGCTCGACGCGCCGAAGGTGAGATAGCCCGCAAACAGAAAGATCGGCGCCATCGTCGTCGCCAGCGACGAGCCGGACGCGAACAGGCCGGAAACGAGTGCCGAGCCGACATCGGCCCCCAGGAGCACCGCAAGGCCCGTCGCCGCCCCGATGGCCCCAGCACCAGCCAAGCCGGCGATGATCAGCGCCATCGCCGTAGCGCTGCCGAGTACCGCGGTGGCGGCGATGCCGCCACCGAACGCGGTCAGCCGGTTGGAGAGCCGCTGCTCGACGAAGCGCTGCAGCCGGTCGCCCCAACCGCGCATGACACCCGTCCGCACCATCCGCACGCCCCAGAGCAGCAGCGCGACGCCGCCGAGCAGTTCCACAATGACAAACGTTCCGGAATTCATGTTTGCGAGGCCCTTGCGCTTAAAGGCGATCAATCGGCGACGGAGATGTCGGGCGCGACAGATCCGATGTTGTAGCCTTCGAGCTGCGCTGCAGACCGGTCCGCCACGGGGAAGTTCAGGATGGTGGCCGTTCCCGGCGTGACCGGAACGACCCGCGAGGGCGGCAGGTCCAGAAACTCGTGGCAGGCGGCGCGGATGACGCCGCCATGGGCGACCACCAAAAGGTCGCCGTCCGTGCGCGACATCCAGTCGCGAACCCCGTCGGCAACGCGCTTGCGAAAGGCCATCCACGTTTCGGCATTGGCGGGCGTGAATGTACCGGCGCGCCAGGCGGTGTAGTCCTCCGGGCGCTCGGCGATCAGCTCCGGCTTGCGCCGCCCCGTCCACTCGCCCATGTCGAGCTCGCGAAACCGCTCATCGGAGGGCGCATCCGGATGCCCGATGAGGGCGACGGTCTGCCGCGTCCGGCCGAGATCAGACGCTATGATGCGGGCAGGCTTTAGCGCCTTGGCATAGGGACGGAACCGCCGGACCTGGGCGACGCCGCGCTCGGACAGAAGCGAGTTGTCCTGGCCCTGCAATCGTTGTTCGGCGTTCCACTCGGTTTCGCCATGGCGCATGAGGATCAGCCTCATTGAGTTATCCTTTCTCCGCTGACGGCAAAGACTGCGTCAGGGGTCCGTATGAATGACAGTGTGACGGGGTCGCCAGGCATGGCGCTGAAATAACCTTCCGCCATGCCGGTGATCCTGAGTTCGCCGAGCATGGCCGTGACCATTGTGCGTCCCGCAATCGGGGCGGCTTCGGCAAACCGCGCGACGACCGAAGGCTTGTCAGGCACCGCGCCGACGGAAACGTCCTCGGCCCGATAGAGAAGCTGCACCGCGTCATGGCCGGGTGCGATTGAGCCGGTGGTCAGCGGCGTCTCGTTGAAGACGAACATGTCTCCGACCCGGCGTGCCGGCAAAAGATTGGCCGGCGGTGTTCCGAGAAAAGTGGCGACGAAGGTCGTTGCCGGATTGCGCAATAGCTCGATCGGCTTGCCGAACTGTTCGACGCGACCATTGTTGAGCACGGCGACATGCGTCGCCATGGTCATCGCCTCCACCTGGTCATGGGTGACGTAGACGGACGTGGCGCCGGTTGCCCTGTGGATGCGCATCAATTCGCTGCGCATCTCGATGCGCAGTTTGGCGTCGAGGTTCGACAGCGGCTCGTCGAACAGCAGAATGCTCGGCTCCGGCGCGATGGTGCGGGCGATGGCGACGCGCTGCTGCTGGCCGCCGGAGATTTCCGCGGGATAACGCTCGGCAAGGGTGCCGATGCCGAGCAAGGCGAGCACCTCCTTGACGCGGCGATCGCGTTTCTCGCGCGGCCAGCGCGCAACCTTCAAAGGCCAGGCGATGTTGCCGGCGACCGTCATATGCGGCCACAGGGCGTAGCTCTGGAAAACGAGGCCGGCGTTACGGCGGCCTGCATCGGCGATCACGCCGCCCGCACCGCTCGACACGGTCTGGCCGACAAAGGCGATCTCGCCTTCACTCGGGCCTTCCAGGCCTGCCAACATGCGCAGCAAGGTCGACTTGCCGCAGCCGGACGGGCCGACGAGCACCAGGAATGAGCCGGCTGGCACCGAAATGTTGACATCCTTGACCGCGGTGAAGGCGCCAAATCGCTTGACGAGGTTGCGGATCTCGATGGCGTCCGCGGCGCCGGTTGCAAGTGCGTTCATGACTCTTTCCATTTCTGGACGCGGTTCTGGAGGCCGTGGGCCAGAAACGAGGCCGCAAGGCAGACGATAAGGATGACGAGGGTGATGGCGTTGGCAAACTGCATGAAACCCTCGGCGGCATAGCGATAGGCGACCATGCTGAGAACCGGCGACGTCGCCGTGAACAGGAGCACGACCAGCGAGAGATCACGCACCATCTTGACGAAGACGAGGATCGCGCCGGCAAACAGGCCGCGGATCGCGAGCGGAAAGATGATCGCAAACAGGCGGCGCAACAGACTCGCCCCGGTCAACCGCGCACTTTCCTCGATATCGGCGGAGATCTGGCCGAGAACCGAGCGGCCGGACTGCACGGCGAAGGGCAGATTGTGCGCGGAGGCCGCAATCACCAGCAGTGCGAAGGTGCCGTAAAGCGAAGGCAGCGGACCGATCGGCGCACCGAAGAGCGCGATATAGGCCGCCGCAAAGGCGATGCTCGGCACCAGAAGCGGGACGAAGGCGAGCTGGGAAAGGATAGTGGCAAGCAGGCTGCCGCGACGCTGGACGATGGTGTAGGCGAGCGCGAGGCCAAGCAGCATCGTGGTCAGGGCGACGACGAGGCCGAGACGGATGGTGTTCCAGAGGGCGTCGATCAGCACGGGATTGCGGAAGATGCCCGCCTGCCCCTGCGCGATTTCTCCACCACCCTCGCCGATCCAGAAATGCAGCGTCCAGTTCGAAAACAGCGCGCCGCTTTGTGGGGCAAGGCTGGAGGCCGCAAGCACCAGAACCGGCACCACAGTGGTCAAAAGACCGATGACCACGGCGACGGCAAAGAGCGGCCAGCGCCAGGCGCCAAGTGGAAACCGCTTGGTGCGACCGCCCTTGCCGGTGACGGTGATGAAGGCCTTGCGGCCGGAGACGATACGGTCCGACATCCAAAGAAACAGCGCCGAGACCGTGATCAGAAGCAAAGCGAGCACGAAGCCGCGCTCGTTCTGACCGGTCTCGATCATGCCGAAGAGGCGGGTCGACAGCGTCTGCATGCGCACCGGCAGGCCGAGAAGCGCAGGCGCTGCAAAATTGGCGACGGCACCGGCAAACGTCAGCGAGGCAGCGGCGATCAGCGCCGGCGTGACGACGGGCAGGATGATGCCGAAGAAGATGCGCGGCCGTTTGGCGCCTGCCATCTGGCCCGCTTCGACCAGATCGGCACCGACCGAGCTCAGGGCAGCGGCGATGATGGTATAGGCGAGCGAATAGTAGTGGGCGATCAGCACGATCGCGGTCGGCACCAGACCCCAGGCGAGCCAGTCGGGAATAGCAAGGCCATTGGTCTCGAAGAACCCTGCCGAGCCGCCGAGGCGGGAATTGCGAAACAGCGTTCCCCAGGCAAGCGCCGCGGCAAAGCTTGGGATCATATAGGGCAATGTCCCCATCAGCCCGAGCAGGCGACGTCCCGGCACATCGGTGAGCACCACCAGCCAGGCCAGAAACCCGCCGAGGACGAGGCAGCCGCTGGCAACGCCGAAACCGAGAACCATGGTGTTGAACAGGGGTCGCCACCAAAGATTGAAGGACAACGGACTGACCAGCACCGCCTGCCAGGCCGCGATGCCTTCAGGAGTGAGCGTCGACAGAAGGATGCGGACAAGTGGCGCCACCACCAGGATGGCGACGATAACAACGAGGATGGCCGGCATGACGAAGCCTGATCGGAGCAGCCGGCGACCGCCCGATGGCGCGAAGGTCGATATGAATGTCATTTGCGAACCTCGGCGTCTTCCGGCGCAGCAACCACTGCGCCGGAAGACAACCCGTTATTGAAGCGTGATGATGAGATCGGAGACGCGACCGCGGGCAGCGGCGGTCTTGGCCGGGTCGATAGTCCAGGCTTTGAGCTCAGCAAGTTTGACCGAGTCCGGATGATGGCCGATGGTCGTGCGCGTGGCATAATCGCCGGGGACGTTGAACGGTTCGAAGCCGGCACCTCCGGTCGGCGTGTCGTCGCCGAACATGAAGTCGATCAGCAGCCGCGCTGCGGCCGGATGCGGCGCCTTGTCGGCGATCGTCAGAACCGCGGGAAACAGAATTCCGTTGGCGGGCTCGACATTGTTGGCGACCTGCAGCGCCCAGCCTTCCTTCTCGTTGTCGCGGCGGTCCGAATAGGTGCCGAAGCCGACTGGCGGGTTCTTGGCATTGACGTCGCCGACCGACTTGTTGAGCACATCGCTGTTCGGCACGAGGATCAGGTCGTTGGCAAAGAGATCCTTGATGAACTGCTCGCCGGCGCCCTGAAGATCGGCATCGACGACAATATCCTTGCCGAACTGTGCCTTGTAGGCCGCCGCCATCTCGTCCGGATGGAGCGCGATCTCGGTCAGGAGGTCGAGCAGTTCGCCGCGCTGGCTCGGATCGACCATCAGCACCTTGCCCTGCCACTCCGGCTGGGTCAGCTGCCACAGATTGGTGACGGGCGAACCATCGGGAAACGCCTTCTCGTTGTACATCAACACCTTGGTCGACAAGCGCTGGGTCAGCAGCGGCCCCTTGTAACGATCATCGATCTGGCCTGCCACGCGCGGCGGCACGTAGTTGACGATGCGCTTGGCTTCGAGAAGCTTGCTGAATACCACCGGCGTGTCGGCGATGTAGAGCACGTCGACGGCATGCACACCCGCCTGCTGCTCGGCTTCCAGGCGCGCGATCTGCTTCGTCGAACTCATGTCGAGACCGATCAGATCGATGCCCGGATAGGTCTCCTCGAAGGCTTTCTCGATCTTGGCGATCCGGCTCGACAGCGAAAAGACGGTGACGCTGCCTTCCTTCTGCGCGAGCGGCAGCAGCTGCTCGGGTGTCATGCTATCCAAATCTGCCGCCATCACTGCCGTCGGCAGCACGACGCAGGCCGCAAGGGCGGACTTCATAAGTCGCTTCAACATGGTTTCCTCCTCCATTTTTCCCCAGTCAATCGAAGTCGTTGAACAGCTCCGACAGTTTCTCCAGCCTGCCGATCACCTCGCGCTCGTGCCTGCCGGCGATCGTCAGGACGATGCCGTTGACGATCGCAAACGGGATGGTCGGCGTCTGAAACTCGCTTCCCGAACGCCCGCGGGGTGCTGCGAGCATCAAGTCCGCAACCGGCTCCATCAGCGGGCCGGCAAGGTCCGAAATCAAAATCGTGCGTGCGCCGACGCGCCGGGCATGCTGCACCAGCGGTGCATAGCTTTGCGGTTGCTTGCGAAAGGCGAGCGCGACGACGATGTCGCTCTTGTCCATGCTGACCATGCGCTCTGCAATATCGCGGCCGCGGCCGGTCAGCGCGATCGTCGTCATGCCGAATCGGTCGAGCCGACGCTGCAGGAAGCCGGCGACGGACTGCGCGTGCCCCTGACCGAACACGAACACCCGGCGCCCCTCGAAGATCATGTCGGCGGCCTGATCCACATCAGCTTGCGGCACCGAGCGCGCGAGCGTCTCCAGCGCCGAAATCTCCGCTGCGATCAGATCTGTCAGATAGTCGCCATGCTCAACCTTGGCGACCGAGCGGCGCATGCGGGTCGCGGCATCCTGATCATCGAGAACTTCGCGCTGCAGCTGCGCCCGCAGGTCGGGAAAGCCGCGGTATCCGAGCTTCTGCGCCAAACGGGTCACCGTCGCCTCATGAACGCTGGCGCGCTGCGACAGCTGCGGCCCGGACAGAAAGGCTGCCTCCGCCCGGTTCTCAAGCATCGCCGCGATCAGCTTCTGATCCGCCTCGGTCAGCCTTTTCGATTGTGCCTTTATGCGATCGATGAGTGTCATGGCGCTCTACAAGTTTCTTTGCATGGCACATCGTTTAAGCAAATGACATTGCAGTCAAGGCAATGCCCGCAAGAATCCTTGCAAGCCCCTGCAAGGCTTGACCCAGCAATCGAAAGTCAGTCGAAATTTTGGGGTTTTCCGCGATTTTCGGACGAAATCGACGACAATGACGGCAGAAAACTGGCGCTTGTGACAGTGCAGAATGGTGCCGACAAAAATCTTTGCAAAGACCCGCAAGGGAATGGACGCCGTGCTGCCGCTTGCCAGGGGACGCGGTCAAAGGCGCGGGCGGCTGCAACGGCTGCCGGCACATGAACATCGACCTGGGCAGCATGACATTCACGCCGCCTCGACGGTCAACGACGGCCAATGGGGAAGCCTTCCGGGGAGAGAGGCAACAGATTTGCGCACCGACGAAGAAAGGCAGCCGAGCGAAGCGCCCTTCGCTAGGCTCAGGCCTCGAAGTCGCCGAACACGTCCTGGAGCCGCGTCAGCATGCCGACCCGTTCGCTGACCTCGTCGCCGAGGACAACGATGATATTGCTCAGCATCAGGTCCATGACGGCGATCGTTGTCGCCGCGCCGTCCCACAAAGGGCCATGAGAGCCGGGGACGACGAGGCAGATATCCGCCACTTCCGCTGCCCAGGGGCAATATTCGTCAGTATAGAGGATCACCTTGACGCCGGCGCGGCGGGCTTCCATCGCAAGCGGCTTCGCCTTGGCTGCAAAGCGCCTGACGTCATGCAGGAAGAGCACGCGCCCCTCGACCGACCCGTCGAGCAGCTCCGAATAGGTGCCGTTCAGGCCGTCGACAAACTGCACCCGCGACCGGGTATAGGAGAGCTGGCTGGCAAAATACTGGGCGATGCCGCGCACGTTCTGATAGGCGGCGACATAGACCTCGCTGGCGCCGATCAGCGCGTCGATCGCCTGCTGCCACTCCGGCGAGGTCGTCAGTTCGTAGACCATGCCGAGATTGTTGATCTGTTCCTGGATCAGGCCCGCGAGCAGCTTGCCCTCGCGAATGTCTTCGCGCAGCCTGTCGACCGGCCCTTTCACCTGCCAGGCCGGGTTGGAACTGCCGCGCCGCAACTCGTGCTTCAGCTGCTCGAGCCCATCGAAGCCCATGCGCCGGAGATACCGCCCGACAGTCATCGGCGAAAGCTCGAGACGACTTGCGATCGACTTTGCCGTTTCAAACGGGATCTCCGCCAGATTGCGCTCGATGTAGTGGGCAATCAGTTTGTCGGATTTCGACCGCCTGAGTTCCTCGCTCTGCACGAGCTTCAGGATTCGTTGTGCCACGTCCCCTCCCCGGAGGTAGTCCCGCCCGCTTGCAGCGCCCCGCGTCAGATATCAGACGCAAATCACGCTGTGAGCGGGCGGATTTGCCGATCTCTGCCGCCGTTACTGCGCCGTCTTCACCTTGGTCCAGACACGATCGAGCTGGCGCACGCCGGAGCCCAGGTCCTCGAAGATCTGGAGCCGTTGCATCGTTTCGGGCGTCGGATTGATCTCCTTGCTATTCTTGATCTGGTCGGGGGTCAATTGCCGCGCCGGCACGTTGGCGGTGCCGTTTGTCTGCTGGGAAACGTTGAGGGCCGCGATATCAGGACGGGTGTAGAACTGCATGAACTTCATGGCGTTGTCCTTGTTGGGCGCGGTCTTCAGGACGCACATATCCTCCTGATACATGGTCGCCCCTTCCTCCGGGATCACGTAGCCAAGGTCCTTCTGGTTGGCGAAGACGTCGACCATGGCGCCGACGAAGAAGTGCCCTGCGGCGACATCGCCGGACTGCACCATCGGCCGTGTATCATAGGTGAAAGCGGCAACGTCGGGCTTCATTGCGATGATCGTATCGGCGGCCTGCTGCAACTCGGCCGGATCGGTCGAGTTGACCTTGTGGCCGTTGAGGATCAGGCCGACGGCCAGAACCTCGCGCATGTCGTCGAGCAGGGTGAACTTCAGGCCCTTTTCCTTGACGGTGGCAATCAGGTCCTTCCAGCCGACGACGTCCTTGCCGAGCACCTTGCGATTGTAGACAATGCCGACGGTTCCGAAGGCGTAGGGCAGGCAATACTCGCCCTTGGGATCGCTCTTTGCCCTCAGGAACGCCGGGTCGATGTTCTTGAAACCTTCATAGGCATTGATGTCGGTCTTCTCCAGCAGGTCGAGCTTGGACATGATGTCGTGCATGTGCACCGACGGGAAGACGACATCGTAGCCGGTGGCGCCGCCCTGGATCTTCGCCAGCATCTCCTCGTTGGAGGAATAGGTGGAAAGATTGACCTTGATCTCGGTCTCTTCCTCGAATTTCTTCAGCACCGCCGGATTGATGTATTCGCCCCAGTTGTAGATGTTGAGTTCGGCCGCCTGGCCGAGGGCCGTGGTGGCGATCAGTGCGGACAACGTAAATGCGGCGGCCCGCGCGGAGCCCAAGAGTTTGGCCCTGGTCGCCCGGACGACGCGGCTTGCTTTCGTCATAGATAGTCTCCTCTGATGGTTCATGGGGCTTGGCGCCCCAAGGTCGGACCGTTCCCTGGTCCTTGCCGGCTCCGGCTTCTGCGGCCGTTGACACCGATGAACAAATGGTATCCATATATCCAAAACGCACAAGCGTTATTTAAATAACATTTTGGGGAATGACAGATGCAGGATTCCATTGTCCGGCTGGAGGGGGCGAGCAAAGCCTTCGCCACCCCGGAAGGCGGGAGCGTGACCGCGCTCGACGCCATCGATCTTCAGGTGCGGCGCAACGAGTTCCTGACGCTTCTCGGGCCCTCCGGCTGCGGCAAGACCACGCTGTTGCAGGCGATCAGCGGCTTCGTCGAACTCGACGGCGGGCGTATCCTGATCGACGGGGAGGACATGACCGACAGGCCGCCTTACCGCCGGCCAGTCAACACCGTGTTCCAGAACTACGCGCTGTTTCCCCACATGACCGTCGGCGAAAACACCGCCTACGCGCTTGAGGTCGCCGGCGTCGCCAAGGCCAAGCGGCGCGAGCAGGTGGCAGCCGCCCTGAAAATGGTCGGCCTTGCGGGCATGGAAGGCCGACGCCCGCGCCAGCTCTCCGGCGGCCAGCAGCAACGCGTCGCCCTTGCCCGCGCCATCATCGCGCGTCCAAAACTGCTTTTGCTCGACGAGCCACTTTCGGCGCTGGACAAGAACCTGCGCCAGGCCATGCAGATCGAGTTGAAGACGCTGCAGCACGAGCTCGGGATCTCCTTCATTTTCGTCACGCACGACCAGCAGGAAGCGCTGACCATGTCGGACCGCGTCGCCGTTCTTTCCGGCGGACGCATCCAGCAGCTCGACACGCCACGGGCAATATACGACCACCCGGTCAACAGCTTCGTGGCCACCTTCATCGGTGCGAGCAATCTCTTCGACGGCCGGATCGATGGTGACAGGCTGATGACCGGCGACGGCACCGAAATCCGCCATCGGCGAGCCCCGTCGACGGCATCGGGCGCGGCGACGGCTCTGATACGGCCCGAGCAGTTCTTTCTCGCTGGCGAAGGCGAGCCGTTCCCGACCCTTGATGTCGACCTCGAGGCGATCGTGTTCGTTGGTTCGACGTTCGAACTGTTCGGCCGCACCTCAGCTGGCAAGAAGGTCATCGCCGAAATTCCGGCCGGCCGGCGCAGCCTGATCGGCGACATCGAGCGAACGCGCCGCGCCAGGCTTGCCTATGATCCGGCGGCCGTTCACCTCATTCACGCTTGCGCGGAGGCGTGACATGTCGATCGCCATTCGCCGTCGCGTCCAGCTTGCCGTCCTGCTTGGTCCCGTTTCCCTGTTCCTTGCCGTGTTCTTCCTCGGTCCACTCGCGATCATGATGGTCACCAGCTTTCTGGCGCCGGGGCTCTATGGCGGCGTGGAGTGGACCTTCTACCCGCACAACTTCGGCCGCATCCTCGGCTTTGCCGATCCGATGTTCGAGGATTTCGATCCCGTCTATATCGCCATCTTCATCCGCTCGGTGAAGATCGCGGCGCTGACCGTTCTGGCGGCCCTCATCGTCTGTTATCCCGCGGCCTTCTGCATCGCCCGCCTGTCGGAGCGGTGGAAGAACTTCTGCCTGTTCCTCATTACCCTGCCCTTCTTCACCAGCCTGATCGTGCGGCTGTTTGTCTGGGTGCTGATCCTGCGCCAGACCGGCCTCGTCAACGAGATGCTGCTGTCGACGGGCATGATCGCCCGGCCGCTCGACCTGATCTATACGGACGGCGCCATCATTCTCGGCATGGTCTATGTCTTCATCCCGTTCATGTTCATGCCGGTCTATGGCAGCGTCGAGAAGCTGGACTGGACGCTGGTGCGCGCCTCGCTCGATCTCGGCGCCGGCCCAATCCGCACCTTCTGGCGCATCATCCTGCCGCTGACGGCCCCCGGTATCGTCGGCGGCGCGATCATCGTCTTCATCCCGGCGCTCGGCAACTTCGTCGTTCCGGCCATTCTCGGCGGCGCCAAGGTAATGATGCTCGGCAATCTGATTGAGCAGCAGTTCCTCGCCGCCCGCAACTGGCCGTTCGGCTCGGCGCTCGCGATGATGGTCATGAGCGTGATGCTGTTGCTGCTTCTCGTCTATGTGTTCGTGTCTAGCCGGCGCGGCGCCGACGCCGCGCTCAATCGCTGAGGTCGCCCCATGAAGATCGCTCAATCCCTCTTCCGCGGCAGCCTCGTTGCCTACACCGGCCTCTTCTTCGCCTTCATCTACATCCCGCTGGTGGTGATCGCCGTCTATTCGTTCAATTCCAACCCGGTCAACATGATGACCTGGACCGGCTTCACCACCGAATGGTACGCGCAGGTGCTGGGGTTCAAGACCACGGTGTCCGAAAACGCGCTCTATATCGAATCAACCGGACAGCTTCTCCAGGCCGTGTGGAACAGCCTCGTCATCGCCACCTCGACGACGTTGATCGCCACCGTCTTCGGCACGGCGATCGCGATCGGGCTTTACCGCTTCGACTTTCTCGGCCAGCGTTTCTATCGGGTGATCATGTTCATGCCCATGCTGATGCCCGACATCGTGCTCGGCATCGCGCTTCTGATCTTCTTCGTCAATTCGGGCATCCACCTCGGCCTCATGACGATCATCATCGGCCAGTGCACCTTCCTGATTTCCTACGTGTTCATCGTCGTCTCGGCGCGGCTTGCCGGCATGGACCGCACACTCGAAAATGCCTCGGCCGACCTGGGCGCCGACGAGTGGACGACCTTTCGCCGCGTGGTGCTGCCGCAGCTTCTGCCCGGCATTGTCGGCGGCGCCCTGCTCGCCTTCATCATCTCGATGGACGATCTCGTCATCACCTACTTCATCGCCGGCGTCGACGTGACGACGCTGCCGATGTTCATCTTCGCCATGCTTCGACGTGGCATCAAGCCGGAGATCAACGCGATCGCCGTGATGATGCTGACCTTCTCCTTCGTCGTCGCCTCGCTTGGCCTCTACCTCCGCTCCCGGCAGAAATGATCATGGACAACAAGAATACCCCCGCCACCAAAGCCCGCGCCCGCGACCTTGGCCTACCATTTACGGGCCGCACCGGCCCCTACAACGCCATCACCGACGTCGAGGGAATTTCTGTCGGCTTCCATACCATCTCGGAGGACGAACCGCGCCCGGGACGCAAGCGCCCTGTCCGAACCGGGGTCACCGCCATCCTGCCGCATGCGGGCTCGGATGTACCCGTGCCCGTCTATGCGGGCGTGCATCGTTTCAACGGCAACGGCGAAATGACCGGAACCCACTGGATCGAGGATGGCGGCTATTTCCTCGGCCCGGTGATGATCACCAACACCCATGCGGTCGGCATGACCCACCACGCCACGATCAAGTGGATGCTGGAGCGTTATGCCTCCACCTATGACAGCGACGATTTTCTCTGGATCATGCCGGTGGTTGCCGAAACCTACGACGGCGTTTTGAACGACATCAACGGCCAGCCTATCGGCGAAGCGGAGGTGCAGGCCGCACTCGACGCCGCCAGCGGCGGACCGGTTGAGGAAGGCAATTGCGGCGGGGGCACCGGCATGATCGCCTATGGCTTCAAGGGTGGTACCGGCACCGCCTCGCGGGTCGTCGAGTTTGGCGGACGGGACTACACGATCGGCACGCTTGTGCAGGCCAACCACGGCCAGCGCGACTGGCTGACGATCTGCGGCGTACCGGTCGGCGAGCACATGCGCGATGGCACGCCGCAGAGCCAGATGCAGGAGCGCGGCTCGATCATCGTCGTCATCGCCACCGATCTGCCGATGGCGCCGCACCAACTTCAGCGTCTTGCCCGCCGCGCGGCGATCGGCATCGGCCGCAACGGCACGCCCGGCGGAAACAATTCCGGTGACATCTTCCTGGCGTTTTCGACCGCCAATCCGCAGCCGATGGCGCACCGTGCCCCGCCGAGGCTGACGCTCGAAATCGTCAATGACGAAATGCTCGACCCCGTCTATCTGGCCACGGTCGACAGCGTCGAAGAGGCGGTGGTCAATGCCATGCTGGCGGCGGACGATTCGGGCGGTACGGCGCACGACCGGTTCAAGATCGAGGCGATCAAGCACGGCCGCCTTCTCGAAATCATGCGAAAATACGGGCGCTGACGCCGGCCGCTCTCGGCCCTTCATCAGCAGGTGGCTGCCGCGCAGGAGCAGCGCCATAACAGGCGGCTCTGATGCCGGACGCTGCCTGTGCGCAGCCGGGCGCAAGATCGGCTGCCCCATGCCGGCAGGCACTCCTTGTCATTTGCGTCAACTCCAGCGGTCGATTTGGCGCGCCGCTTATTTCTTGTGCAGCTGATCAACGCAAGGACAGTTGCCGTTAAACGATGCAGAAAATGAATATATATTCATCAATAATTTGCTAATATTCTGTCTTGACGAGATACCAACAGCGTGTAACCCTTAAAAACTATGGGAGGATGCGTAGCATAAAAATCACCTTTGGAGATTAAAGCTATGTCTTCCAAGACAAACAAAGACATTTCGACAAATAACACTAAATCAGTCAGAATTTTATCTCTTGGCGTGCTCGGGGTTGTCGGTTCTACGTTCATGACGACGATAGCACCGCCGGTCTTCTCATCATCGACGACACGCGCCGTCACCAACGCCCCGGTCGTTTCGATCACCTCGCCGATCGGCGGGCGCGTGGTCGAGGTCAACACGGTAGGCGACGGCAGCCTCCCGCTTGCAACGATCGAAAACGACCGTGTCGACCGCTCGACGTTGATCGGCCTGACGATCGAGCTGACGTCACTTCAGAACGATCTGGCGCTCAAGCAGTCGATTCATGCGGATTATCTCCGCCGCATCGCCGATCTCGAGCGGGACTTGGACCGCCAGCAGGCGGCTGTCATCATTCGCTCAGACAACGATCTGCGCAACGCGCAAGCGCACCTGGAAATCGTCAGCCTGTCGTCCGCCAACGAGAAGAACGCCGCGGAGCGGAAACTCAGCCTCGTGAAAAAGGGCGTGATCGCCGGTAACCGGGATGAGCTTGCCAATACGCTGAGGCTGGAGGATACGAAGATCGTAGCGGCCAGATTGCGGGTCGAGATGTTGAGTGCGGATCTCGACAATGCCCGCTCGGGCATCTTCGTCGGCGGCGAACAGCAATCGTTGCAGGACCTTCAGCGAGAGATCCGCAATGTGAAGGCCGACCGCTCGCAGATCAGCATCCAGACTGCAACCATCCAGGCGCGCATCGACCAGCTGAAAGCTCTGGCGAATGCGGAAGAGGAACGCATCGCCAAGCTCGTTCGGGCCGATGTGGCGATTTCCACGCAGGCAAAGCTCTTCAAGACCGTGGCGCAGGTCGGAAAGCAGGTCAGCGGTGGCGATACGCTGGCCGAATCTGTCAGCTGTGCCGACGCCTTCGTCGTTGCCATCTTTTCCGAGCGCCAGGCACAAAGCCTGTCATTGGGCGCAAGCGTGACGGTGGAGGCCGACGGCTGGGACGGTCCGGTTCTTGGCCGCGTCGAGCGACTGGTGCCAAAGACGACCGAGAGGGTCGATCTCGACTATGCCGTGCCATTTCCGCCGACGGAACGGCGCGAACTCTACGCCTTCATAGCCCCCGATGCAGCGCATTCGGACAATGGAGTCGTCAGCAAGTTCTGCGGCGTCGGCACGTGGGTGACTGTCAGCATGCCGAAAACCTGGGTTGTGTGGACCCGCCGCCAGTTCGACAACACGTCGAGCGCGCTTGCCGGTTATGCCGGCCAGCTCCGTCAGCACCTGGCGGCGTTTACGGACGCTCCCGTGACAGACCCGGGCGAGCAGGCGAGAATCACGCGCGTATCGCCCCGCGGTGCCCGCCTTTCCGGCACCACCACACTGGCCGTGGCGATGAAGCCCGACGGCGCCCGCATCCGTGAGAAAGCGCTCTGACGTTTGTGAGGTATCCGCTGATGTCTCGTTCACCCCTTCCCCTGGGATCACGGGCCATGGCGCTCGCCTGCCTTGCCTGCCTTGCCTCGCCCGCGACAGCTGCCGAGGGCGCGGCAAGCGAGCTTTGCGATGCGATCGCAGCCGTGCAGCACGACACGGCCGGGCAGCCGCCGGCTGTCGGTTTCATCCCAAGCTATCGGCCGGGACCGAACGAAACAGCCTTGCCGCAGCCGCTGGCGACGGCGGCGTTCACCTACGACAACGCCCTTGCAGCCATCGCCTTGCTAGCCTGCGGCAGGATTGCCGCAGCCAGATCGATCGGTGACGCATTGCTGGCCGCAACGAAGACAGATCGGCAGTTTCGCGACGGCCGCCTGCGCAACGCCTACCGGAGCGGAGAAATCACCGTGCCGGTTGCCCTTCCCGGATGGTGGGACGCCGAGGGGGGCCATTGGGCCGAAGACGAATATCAGGTCAGCACCGCCCTTGGAAATGTCGCCTGGGCCGCACTCGCCCTGCTCCAGCTTCATGCCCGCACGCGCGAACCCGCCTATCTCGACGGTGCCATGGATCTCGGTGCGTGGCTGAAGCGCGGACTTCGTGAGGACGGCGTCGGCCTGACCGGGGGATATTTCGGCTTCGATCCGGCGTCAAAACCCATCCCTTGGAAATCGACGGAACACAATATCGATGCGCTTGCCGTCGCACGCTGGCTGAAATCGGAAACCGAAGACCCGCAATGGGACCTCCTTGCGCGCTCGACCATGCATTTCGTCACGAGCATGTTTGACGGCGAGCAAGGCTTCCTGATCGGCACGGACCCATCGGGCAAGCCGGTGCGCGACGGCATCACCGTTCTCGACGTGCAGATATGGCCGTTGATGGTGGTGCCTGCGGGCGAGCGACCGGCGGGATGGAACGAAGCGCCATTGCGCATCGATGCCAAACTCGCAGTCCCGGGCGGCTACGACTTCAACGACGACCGGGACGGGATCTGGATCGAAGGAACGGCGCAGGCTGCATTGATGTTTCGGTTGGAGGGTGACGAAAAGCGCGCCGAAAGGTTGATGGAAAGCGTGATGGACAATCGCGACGCGGTTTCGGGTTGGCTGTTTGCTACCCGCGACGAGGAAATATCGACCGGCCTTACGATCGACGCTGCGGGTGTCGGGGGCGCGTTTCGCTACTACAGACGGCCACACCTGGGCGCCACGGCCTGGGCCGTCCTCGCGGCCACGGCTTTCAATCCGTTCCGAGCCAATTGAGAGCTGTCATGTTTTTCCACCTCGATTCCGATCTCACAAGCGTCCTTCTGTTTGATCTCGGCGTTGCACTGGCGTTCCTGGCGCTTGCCGCCCTGGCGGATCCGCGCAACCCGGTGGAAAGGGTTGCCTTCAGCATCGTCACTGCAACATCGCTCGCGCTCTATCTTTGCTGGCGACTGCTCGATACCCTGCCCGACCTCGAACCGACAGCGGAAAGCCTCTGGCCCTATGTCTATTTTTCGTTCGAGGCGATATCGATCGTCTACGCGGTCGCATCCGTCCTGATCCTTTGCCGCACCACGGACTGGACCGCCGAGGCGGATGCCGCAGAGAGCGAACTTGCCGCAAGCGGCCGCTATCCATCGGTTGCCGTTTTCATCTGCACCTACAACGAGCCGATCCATATTCTGGAAAAATCCGCCGTTTGCGCCAAGGCGATGGATTACCCGGATTTCCAGGTCTATGTCTGCGACGACACCCGCCGCCCCGAAGTGCGCGAATACTGCGAGACCATCGGCGTCAATTACATCACGCGTCCGGACAACCGGCATGCCAAGGCCGGCAATCTCAACAACGCGCTGCAACTGACGAACAAGGAGCGAGCATCCGATTTCATCATGGTCCTCGACGCGGACTTCGCGCCGCAGGCCAACTTTCTCAAGCGCGTCGTCGGGCTGTTCAGAAGCCAGCGTATCGGCATCGTCCAGACGCCGCAGTTCTACTTCAACGCCGACCCGATCCAGCACAACCTGCACATCGCTTCGAGCTTCGTCGACGATCAGCGCGTCTTCTTCGACACGTTCCAACCGGCAAAGGATGCGGTCGAGTGCGCCTTCTGCGTGGGAACGAGCTTCGTGGTGCGCCGGGATCTCGTCAACGAAATCGGCGGCTTTCCGCATGAGGCCCTGTCGGAGGACATGCTGCTCAGCTATCGGCTGATGGAGCGCGGCTACGTGACCCGATGGCTGAACGAGAAACTCAGCGTCGGCCTTTCGGCCGAGGGCATTCCCGAATACATCACTCAGCGAACCCGGTGGTGCCTCGGCACGATCCAGATCGGTCTCCTGAAGGATGGCCCGCTGTGGCGAGGGCATTTCACCCTGCGCCAGCGCTTTCACTATCTGCACGGATTGCTGTGCTGGCTGTCGAAGCCCTTTATTCTCTGCCTGCTTTTCGCGCCGTCGATCTATTGGCTCTTCGGCATTTCCGCGCTTCAGGCCGACGAGCTCCTGTTCATGAAGTACGGCATCTCGTCATTGCTGGTGTTCTGGGTCTACGCATCCTGGATCTCGGGAAAACGGACCTTGCCGCTGTTTACCGAGGTAACCCACGCGCTTACGGCGCTTCCGGTCACGCTTACGCTGCTGCAGGCGATCCGCCGGCCGTTCGGCCGCCCCTTCAAGGTGACGGAGAAAGGCGGCGACCGTGCGCGCATGCGCGTACACCTGCCGACGGCGCTCTTTTTCGGCCTGGTAACGGTGCTTTCCGGTCTTTCGGTGCTGCAGACGGTGCTCGCGTGGAGCGCGCCCACGGATTTTTCCGAGCGCGAGATCCTCAATCTCGTCTGGTCCCTGGTATCGATGACCATCGCCTTCGTCAGCCTGCTCGTCTGCATCGAACTGCCACGATACGGGCAGGAAGAGGTCATCGACGTGTCACTGGACGGCCAGTATCGGCAGGCCGGACACACCGTCGACGTCAGGATAGGCGGACTTTCGGCCGACCGCGTCCGCATTCCGGGCCTGGACCCGGCGCGAACGGATAATGCAGCGGTCTACCTGCCTCAGATCGGCTGGGTCCGCATTGCAGAAATCCATGACGCCGGCGGCGGATTGACGATCTTGCCGACAACCGAACAACGAAACGGCATCCTGCGCCTGCTGTTCGGCGTGTCGCGCGCCCAAATTGCCGATCATGGCAGCTTGCGCGCATCGATGGCCGGCCTTCTGCGGCGCGCCTTTATCGGCTGACCCTGATCTGCAAGCGGGGAGCGAGGTGCTCCGGCACCCCGGTCATCGCGTATGGCGATCCTATCCGGCCTGCCTGAACTTGCGGCGATTGCGGCCGAGAGCGACCGCTTCGGCAGCCTCGATGATCGAATCCGTATCGATGCCGAAATGGGCGTAGAGGTCGGCGATCGTGCCCGTCTGCCCGAAATGCTCCACCCCAAGCGAAACGGTGCGGTGACCGTGCACCGATCCGAACCAGCCGAGGGTTGCGGGATGACCATCGGTGACGGTGATGATCTCGCAGGCATCGGACAACGGCGCCAGCAGCGCCTCGATATGGCTTTCCGCCGTGTAGTGGCCGTGCCGCCGTGCCCGCTGCGCCGCAGTCCAGCCGGCGTTCAGCCGATCGGCAGATGTCACCGCCAGCACCGCGACATCGCGGTGACGTTCCGCAAGCCGCCCCGCCGCCATCAGCACTTCCGGCGCGACGCAACCCTGATAGGCCAGAACCAGCTGGGTGTTCGGCCGCGGCTCGCGCAGCCAGTAGGCGCCGTCGATCACACCCTGGCGGAAGGTCGCATCCTCGCGGCGTTGCATCTGTTCGAGCGGGCGGGTGGTCAGCCGGAGATAGACGGAGCCGCCGGTCGTATCGCGCAGCCATGTGCGTTCGTCGTGCACGGCATCGCCATCGCGCTGCATGTAGTCGAATGACCAGTCCATGATCACGGAGAGTTCGTCGAGATAGGCAGGCTCGAAACTGGCAAGCCCGTCTTGGCTCATGCCGATCAACTGCGAGCCGATCGACTGGTGGGCACCGCCCTCCGGCGCCAGTGTCACGCCCGATGGCGTGCCGACGATCATGAAGCGCGCGTCCTGGTAGCAGGCATAGTTGAGGGCATCGAGACCACGGGCGACGAAGGGATCGTAGACCGTGCCGATCGGCAGCAGGCGCTCGCCGAACACCGAGTGGGAGAGGCCGGCTGCGCCCAGGAGCAGGAACAGGTTCATCTCGGCAATGCCGAGTTCGATATGCTGTCCGCTGGGACCGAAAGACCACTTCTGCGCCGAGGGCACCTTCTCGTCGCGGAACGTATCGGCCTGCATATCGCGGGCGAAAAGCCCGCGCCGGTTGACCCACGGCCCGAGATTGGTCGAGACGGTCACGTCGGGTGCCATGGTCACGATACGGGCCGCGAGGGCGTCGTCGCGCTGCGCCAGCGCATCGAGGATCTTGCCGAAGCCTGCCTGGGTCGAAAGCTCGCGGTCGTCGAGCAGAACCGGACCAGCCGATTGCACCGGCTGCGACTTGAACCGCCGCGTGCCCTTGGCAAAGAACGGCACGCTTTTCAGGAAGCTCTTAGCGGCCCCGGCATCGGCGACCGCCGCAAACTCCTCCCACTCCTCCCCGGCCCGAACACCGATCTTCTGCTGGAAATCCTGCATCTGCGCCTTGGTCATCAGGCCGGCATGATTGTCCTTGTGGCCGGCGAGCGGCGTTCCCCAGCCTTTGATCGTATAGGCGAGAAAGACCGTGGGGCGATCATGGTCGATGCTGGCAAAGGTCTCGGCCAGCGTCTGGATGCAATGGCCGCCGAGATTGCTCATCAGCTCCGATAGTTCGTCGTCGCTGCGCGAAGCAAGCAGCTTGCTGACAGGGCCCTGGTCGCCGATTTCGTCCTGAAGCCGCTTGCGCCAGGCGGCCCCGCCCTGGAAGGTCAGGGCCGAATAGAGCTGGTTGGGGCAACGGTCGATCCAGCCACGCAGGGTCTCGCCGCCGGGCTCCTTGAAAGCCGCCTCCTGCAGGGAGCCGTATTTGACGACCTTCACGTCCCAGCCGAAAGCGGTGAAGATCGCTTCGATCCGCTGCCAGAGGCCCTCGCGAACGACACCGTCAAGGCTCTGGCGGTTGTAGTCGATCACCCACCAGGTGTTGCGAAGGTCATGCTTCCAGCCTTCCTGCAGGCACTCGTAGATATTGCCCTCGTCGAGTTCAGCGTCGCCGACCAGCGCAATCATCCGACCGTCGCTCTTCGTTTGAGCCCAGGGTTTCGACGCGATGTAGTCCTGGATGATCGAGGCAAAGGCGGTGATGCCGACGCCGAGTCCGACGGAGCCGGTCGAAAAATCGACATCGTCGATATCCTTTGTCCGGCTCGGATAAGATTGCGCGCCGCCGAAGCCGCGGAAATTCTGCAGCTTCTCGCGCGTCTGGTTGCCCATCAGATACTGGATCGCATGGAAGACCGGGGCGGCATGCGGCTTGACCGCAACCCGATCTTCCGGTCGCAGGATATGGAAGTATAGCGCCGTCATGATCGACGTGATCGAGGCGGAGGATGCCTGGTGCCCGCCGACTTTCACCTCGCCCTTTTCCCGGATATGATTGGCGTTGTGGATCATCCAGCACGCATGCCACAGCACCTGCCGCTCCAGATCCTTCAGGCATTTCAGCGTGGCGGTCGAAAGTTTCTGCTCTTCCATGTCGGCTCCTCCCAGAACCTGGAAACGCTACACCTGCCCGCGCGAAATATCCGGTCTATCTTTGTTGGAAATTTTGTCATTTCCGGCAATACTGACCGTTGATACGCCATTTCAGGAAATTTCATGCCCAGGAAAACGCCGAGCTTTGACGCAGCGAGCATCCGCATCCTCGACCTCTTGCAGCAGAACGCCGAGATCAGCACGGCCGAGCTAGCCGAGGCAACCGGGCTTTCGGCCTCTCCCTGCTGGCGTCGCGTCAACGAACTGAAGGAGAGCGGTGTCATCAAGGGCTCGGTCGCGCTCGTCGACGCCTTCGCGCTTGGTCTTGCCGTCAACGTGTTCGTGCACGTGTCGCTGAAGCAGCAGGACCGCGCCTCGCTCGACGTCTTCAGCACTGCCATCAAGACCAAGCCCGAAATCGTCGAATGTTACCTGATGACGGGAGAGTCGGACTACATGCTGCGCGTCGTCGTCGAGGACCTGATGAAGTACCAGGCGCTCGTGGTCGATTTCCTGACGACGATCCCCGGCGTTTCCAGTATCCGATCGAGCTTCGCGCTCAGCCAGATCAAGTATACGACCGCGCTGCCGACAGAGCATCTGCGCAACGGCTGAACGCGGTCTGGCAGCTTCGTCTCTAGCTCTTAAGGTAACTCAGCACGGCGTCGGCGATCAGCCCCTTGTGCCGCTGCATCGTCTCCGGCTCGGAAAGGTCGCGCCGAAAGATGGTGCCGAACGTGTAGCGGTTGGAGACGCGGAAGAAGCAGAAGGCGCTGATCAGCATATGCACGTCGATCGGATCGGCCGTGCGCTGGAAGACCCCTTCGGCAACGCCGCGTTCCAGAATGCCGGCGATGGTCTCGATCACCGAGACATTGAGATCGCGGATCGCCTCCGAGCGCATCATGTGAGCGGCATGATGGATGTTTTCGATGCTGACCAGCCGCACGAATTCCGGATTGGCCTGATCGTGGTCGAAGGTCGTTGAAATGAGGGTGCGCAGCGCCGCCTCGGGGGCAAGGCTCGACAGTTGCAGATCGGCCTCCAGGGTGCGGATCTTGCGGTAGGACCGCTCGAGCACCGAGAGATAGAGCCCCTCCTTGCTCTCGAAATAATAATAGATCATCCGCTTGGAGGTCCGGGTCTTTTCCGCGATCGCGTCGACGCGGGCTCCGGCCAGACCATGGGTCGCGAACTCGTCCGTCGCGACAATGAGGATGTCCTCCTTCGTGCGCTGTGGATCGTTCTTGCGTCCGTTCTCTGCTCGCGCCGCCATGCCCCGCCGCATCCTCCACCTTTGAATCTCAACGCGAAATGCCCATAGCCGTCGCGCTTTGGCCACGGCTCCACTCCGCGTCCCGCCCCAAGTCATATTGGGCTTGCCCACTTCTTTCAAGGCATGCCGCTTGACATTCGAACTAGTTAGTACATTTTGAAATGGCATTCGGTCGCTTGGAGGAGAGATCGGCATGTCAGCCTTGCACACTTGGATGTCCTGACCGATGACGGACGTCACAGGCCGCAAGACGCGGTTGATCGCCTTGGGAGGAGCGAAATGGTGAGGATAATCGAATTCTGCTTCCTGCTGTTGAAGGTCGCCATCGCGCTTCTGCTTGCGGGCATGGTCGTGCTGGTCTTCGGCAATGTCGTGCTGCGCTACGCCTTCAATACCGGCATCACATATTCCGAGGAGCTGTCGCGCATCTTCTTCATCTGGCTGACCTTTCTCGGCGCCGTCATTGCCATGCGGGAGCATGCCCATCTCGGCGTTGACTCGCTTTTGCGGCGATTGCCGCCGAACGGCGCGAAGGTCGCCATCCTCTCAGGCCAGGCACTGATGCTGGGCGCGACCTGGCTGATGATCAGTGGCAGCTGGACCCAGACCCTGATCAACCTGCATGTCGCCGCCCCCGCCACCGGCATTTCCATGGGCTTCTTCTACGGCGCAGGCCTTGCCTTCGGCATTCCCGCCTTTCTGATCATCCTCTGGGACATGTTCTGCGTTCTGACCGGCCGCATCGATGTGGCGACGGCCGAGTTCGTGCGCGACAGCGAGGAACAGATCACCCTCGACGACCACCCTGCGCCTTCGCTCGCACACCCCGCCGCCAAGCCCTGAGGAGAGACCGATGACCGTAACGATTTTCCTCGGCGCTCTGCTTGGCCCGATGGCGCTCGGCGTGCCGATCGCCTTCGCGCTCATCATCACCGGCGTCGCGCTGATGATGTATCTCGGCCTCTACGACGCCCAGATCGTTGCCCAGAACGTGCTGAACGGCGCCGACAGTTTTCCGCTGATGGCTGTGCCCTTCTTCATGCTCGCTGGCGAAGTGATGAACACCGGCGGGCTGTCGCGACGCATCGTCAATCTGGCGATGGCGATGGTCGGCCACATCCGTGGCGGGCTCGGTTTCGTTGCCATCTTCGCCGCCTGCATCCTGGCGAGCCTCTCGGGCTCGGCCGTAGCCGACGCCGCAGCGCTCGGCGCGCTGCTGCTGCCGATGATGCTGAAATCCGGCCACGACCCGGCTCGCGCCGGCGGACTATTGGCATCGGCATCCGTCATCGGTCCGATCATTCCACCCTCTATCGGCTTCATCCTCTACGGCGTCGTCGGTGGCGTCTCGATCACCAAGCTGTTCCTGGCCGGCATCTTCCCCGGCCTGATGATTGCCGCCGCCCTCTGCGTGACCTGGATGATCGTATCGCGCAAGGAGCAGCACCAGCTGCCGCCGCGCCAGAGCGGCGCTGTCAGGATGAAGACCTTCATCGACAGCCTGTGGGCGCTGTTCCTGCCTGTCATCATCATCGTCGGCTTGAAATTCGGCGTGTTCACGCCGACGGAAGCCGGCGTCGTCGCGGCCGTCTATTCGCTGTTCGTGTCGATGGTCATCTACCGCGAACTGCCGCCGGCCAAGCTTTTTCACGTCTTCGTGGCCGCGGCTAAGATCACGTCGATCGTCATGTTCCTTGTTGCCTGCTCGGCGGTCTCGGCCTGGCTGATCACCGTTGCCGATGTTCCCGGCGATCTCGCAGCCCTGGTCGAGCCGCTGATGGACAACCAGATGCTGCTTCTGCTGGCGATCATGGCACTCGTCGTCGTCGTCGGCACCGCCATGGACATGACCCCGACCATCCTGATCATGACGCCGGTGCTGATGCCGATCATCAAGCAGGCGGGCATCGATCCGGTCTATTTCGGTGTGCTGTTCATCATCAACAACTCGATCGGCCTGATCACTCCACCCGTCGGCACCGTTCTCAACGTCATCTGCGGCGTTTCGAAATTGAAGATGGAAGATCTGATGAAGGGCGTCATGCCGTTCCTGATCGCCGAACTGATCGTGCTTTTCCTATTCGTGCTGTTCCCGCAACTGGTGACCGTGCCGGCCTCCTGGTTTGCGCGGTAGGCACCGAAGACATATGCAAAATTCAACCGGCCGGAGGGAGAAACCGGCCAAATCTGGGAGGGAAATATGTTCAACAGACTGATGAAAATGGCGCTCGGTGTTGCAATACCGGTGGCGCTTATGGCAGCAAGCCCGGCGCTCGCCGAGATCCGCGAACAGCAGCTCAAATTCGCCGCCGCCAACAACAAGGGCCATCCCCAGGTCATGGGCATGGAGAAATTCGCCGAATTGGTGAAAGATAAGAGCGGTGGCAAGATCGATGTCAAACTCTTCCCGGGCGGCGTGCTTGGCGGTGACGTCCAGACCGTCTCGGCGCTGCAGGGCGGCGTCATCGAAATGACGGTCCTGAACGCCGGCATCCTTGCCAGCAACGTCAAGCAGTTCGGCGCCGTCGACTTGCCTTTCCTGTTCAACAATGGCGAAGAGGCCGACAAGGTGATGGACGGCCCCTTCGGCACCAGCCTGGCCGAGCTCTTGCCCGCTACCGGGCTCGTCGGGCTCGGTTATTGGGAGCTGGGTTTCCGCAACCTTACCAACAATCGCCATCCTGTTACCAAGCTCGAAGACATCAAGGGCCTGAAGATCCGCACCATCCAGTCGCCGATCCCGATCGAACTGTTCAACAATCTCGGCGCCAATGCGGTGCCACTGCCCTATACCGAGCTTTATACCGCGCTTGAAACCGGCACGGTCGACGGCCAGGAAAACCCGGCCGCAAACATTCTCAACGCCAAATTCTACGAGGTGCAGAAGTATATGACGGTGACCCGTCACCAGTATAATCCGCAGATCGTTCTCGTCAGCAAGAAGTTCTGGGACGGCCTCAACGACGAGGAAAAGGCGGTGCTGCAGGCATCGGCGACCGAAGCCCGCGATTATCAGCGCAAGGCATCGCGCGAGTTCGACGCCAAGGCGATCGCCGACATCAAGGCGACCGGCATGGAAGTCAGCGAGCTCTCGCCGGAAGAGACCCAGAAGCTGCGCGATGCGGTCAAGCCGATGATCGAGAAGTTCAGCGCCGAGATCGGCCCCGATACGGTCGCGGCGCTCTTCAAGGAGCTTCAGGCGCTTCGCGGCCAGTAAGCCTGCAGCCGGCCCGCTGTGACGGCGGGCCGGCAACCCATCCCATAATGAAAGCCGTCGAGATGACCGAGACCCTTCTCAAACCGTTGAAAGCCGGATTGATCGGCGCGGGCATCCAAGCCTCGCTCACGCCGGCCATGCACATGCGCGAAGGTGCGGCACAGGGGCTTGCCTATGAATACGAGCTGATCGACCTCTCCCAGCGTGGCGCCGGCCCTGAGGATCTGCCGCAATTGCTTGACGAGGCGGAACGGCGGGGGCTTTGCGGGCTTAACATCACCCATCCGTGCAAGCAGCTGGTCATGCCGTTCCTCGACGAACTGTCGGACGAGGCCCGCGATCTCGGCGCGGTCAACACGGTGGTATTTCAGGCAGGCCGCCGTATCGGTCACAACACCGACTGCTGGGGTTTCGCCGAGAGCTTTCGCCGAGGCCTGCCCGACGCGGCCCTGTCGCACGCCGTCCAGCTTGGCGCCGGCGGCGCCGGCGTTGCAACCGCCTACGCCATCCTTTCGATGGGACTCACGTCGCTGACTGTTTTCGACCGGGAGATGGAGCGCGCCGAAACGCTGGCATCCAGCATGTCGGCTCTCTTTCCGCAGGCCAACATTGCCGCAGCCACGGACCTTGCATCGGCGATGCAGGCAGCCGACGGCCTCATCCATGCGACACCGACCGGCATGGCAAAGTACCCCGGTTTGCCGCTTCCGGCCGACCTGATCGAGGCGCGCCACTGGGTGGCGGAAGTCGTCTACTTCCCGCTGGAGACAGCCCTTCTGGCCGAAGCCCGGCAGCGTGGCTGCAGCACCCTCGACGGCGGCGGTATGGCAGTGTTCCAGGCGGTCGGCGCGTTTCGGCTGTTTACCGGGCGAGAGCCGGATGCGACGCGCATGCTTGCCCATTTCAACGCCCTGACCGCCTGATGGCATAACAACGAAGGAGACGCGCATGAAGACGTCGATCGCCACCGTCTCGCTCAGCGGCGACCTGCGCAGCAAGCTGGAGGCGATCGCCAAGGCTGGCTTCGACGGCGTCGAGATCTTCGAGAACGATTTTCTCGTTTTCGATGAAAGCCCGCGCCAGGTCGGCCGGATGGTGCGCGACCATGGCCTGGAAATATCTCTGTTTCAGCCGTTCCGCGATTTCGAGGGCATGCCGGAGCCTCTCAGAAGCCGAACGTTCGACCGGGCGGAACGTAAGTTCGACCTGATGCAGGAGATGGGAACGGATCTGGTGCTCGTCTGCTCCAACGTTTCTCCCGCAGCACTCGGCGGTCTCGACCGGGCGGCGGCCGATTTTCGCGAGCTGGGCGAACGGGCGGCCAGACGGGGCTTGCGCGTCGGCTACGAAGCCCTCGCCTGGGGGCGCCACATCAACGACCACCGCGACGCCTGGGAGGTGGTGCGCCGCGCCGATCACCCCAACGTGGGCCTCATTCTCGACAGTTTTCACACGCTCGCACGCAAGATCGATGTCAATTCCATCCGCTCCATACCCAAGGAGAAGATCTTCATCATCCAGCTGGCGGATGCGCCGCTGATCGACATGGATCTGCTCTATTGGAGCCGGCATTTCCGCAACATGCCTGGGGAAGGCGACCTGCCCGTTCTGGAGTTCATGCGGGCGGTGGCTGCCACCGGATATGACGACTACCTTTCGCTCGAGATCTTCAACGATCAGTTTCGCGGCGGCTCGGCAACGGCGATCTCGATCGACGGCCAGCGCTCGCTGCTTTATCTCGGCGATCAGGTTCGGCGGGCTGAGCCGGATATCGCGCTTCCCGTTCCCGACATGCCGGCGAGATCGGGCGTGGAGGGCATCGCCTTCATCGAATTCACCATCGACGAAGACGAGGCGCCGCACCTCGAGGCACTGATCCGCACCCTCGGTTTCCGCAAGGCTGCACGCCACAAGACGAAAAGCGTCAACGTCTTCCAGCAGGGAGATATCCGGCTGGTGATCAACACGGAAAGCCGCGGTTTTGCCAACTCGTCCTATCTCGTGCACGGTACGTCCGCCTATGCGATGGGGCTTCTCGTGGACGACGCGCGCGCCGCGCATCGACGGGCGCTAGCGCTCGGCGCCGAGACCTTCGTCCAGCCGGTGGATGAGGGAGAGATCGAGATGCCCGCTGTTCACGGCGTCGGCGGCGGCATCCTCTACTTCCTTGATCGCAACAGCGACCTCGGGAGAATATGGGACATCGAGTTCGAGCAGATCGAAGACCCTATCGCGATATCCGCCGGGCTGCTTTCTATCGACCACATCGCCCAGACAATGCACTACGACGAACTGCTGACGTGGCTGCTGTTCTATACCTCGCTGCTGGAGGCCCATAAGACCCCGCTTGTCGACATCATCGATCCCTCCGGCATCGTGCGCAGCCAGGTGGTGGAAAACGGCTCCGGTTCCCTGCGCATCACGATGAACGGTGCCGAGAACCGCAACACGCTGGCCGGCCGCTTCATCGCCGAGACCTTCGGCTCCGGCATCCAGCACCTGGCCTTCACGACGGACGACATCTTCGCAACGGCAGACGCGCTTGCCGCGGGCGGCTTCGTCTCGCTGGCGATCTCACCCAATTACTACGACGACCTGGAAGCCCGCTTCGGGCTCGATCCGCTTTTCACCGAAAAGCTGAAGGCAAAAAACATCCTCTACGACAGAGACGAAAACGGCGAGTATTTCCAGCTCTACAGCCCGACATTCTCCGGCGGCTTCTTCTTCGAGATCGTCGAGCGGCGCGGATACCGCGGCTATGGCGCGGCGAATGCGATCTTCCGCATCGCGGCGCTGCGCAAGTTCCTTAAGCCGGCCGGCATGCCAAGCGCTTAAGCATCTGGCATGCGCATGTCCCGGATTACCCAATGGACAGGTCACGGCGCCGCAACGCCCGTTACCAGGCAGCACGACATTCCGATCGGGCCGCACGCAGGGTTGATGGATCGCGTAACTTTCCTTCGAAAGCCGATGTAACAGTTACGGAAGGGCGATTTACGCTTCAAAGGCAGAGTATTCGTCACTACTGTGCGGGTTGAGCAGACTCCGTGGGACTGAACCTGGCTATATTGCCGAAAGGGTGTCGCATGACCGTGCCGAAAGCCGCCTTCTCTGCCTTTTTCGTCCTTCTCGCGTTCATGTTCTGCGCACCGGCTGCCTACGCGCAGCAGGCGCCGGCTGTGGTCGTCGCGCCCGCACGGATCGTGGACCTGCGCGAAAGCGTCGATCTGACGGGTCGGATCGTCGCAACCCAGAAGGTCGATATTCGCGCCCGCGTCGCCGGCTTCCTTGAGGCAGTCAATTTCAAGGAGGGGCAGAAGGTAACGGCCGGGACTCAGCTCTATCAGGTCGAGGATGGCGCCTATCGTGCGGCCGTGCAGGAGATCGAGGGATCGATCGAGGCAGCCGAGGCACAGCGGGATCTCGCAGTCCTCGAACGGGACAGAGCCCAGCAACTGATCGCGACCAATACGATCTCGCAGGCCAAGGTCGATACCGCCAATGCCGAAGTCAAGAAGGCGGAAGCTGAGCTTGTGAAGCTGCAGGGCAGCAAGCAGAGCGCAGATCTCAACCTCTCCTACACCAAGATTACCGCACCCTTCGACGGCGTACTGGGCCTGAGCTCTGCCGATGTCGGTGCGCTGGTCGGCCCGGATACCGGTCCGCTCGTCACCTTGACGAAGCTTGACCCGATCTATGTGGAGTTTCCGGTCTCCACGTCGCTGCTGCTGACCTATCGAGAACGCGTGCTCAAGGGGATGACACCTGGTGGCGCCAATGTCGGTCTGACGTTGCCAAATGGCACCGAGTATCCACTGAAGGGCACGATCGATTTCATCGGCAGCAACGTCGCGCAGGGAACCGACACGGTGACCGTTCGCGCGCAGTTCGACAACCCCAACGCGCTGTTGCTCGACGGGACGCTGGTGCGGGTCACACTCGAACAGTCCGACAAGCAGGATGTCTTGGCAGTCCCTGAGCAGGCCGTGCAGCGTGATCAGCAGGGTGCCTTCGTCATGGTGGTCGATGCCGCCTCGAAGGTCGAATTGCGCCGCATCGACGTTGCCCGCTCGGCTCGCGGACTCTCGGTCGTGAGCAAGGGATTGAAGGAAGGCGAAAACGTCATCACCGAGGGGGTCGGCAAGGTCAGGCCGGGCATCGTCGTTGACGCAGCAGCGGCGACGGGTGGCTGAGCATGATCTCTGAAATCTTCATCGATCGTCCGCGCTTTGCCGCCGTCATCTCGATCGTATTGACTCTCGCCGGCCTGATCGCGCTTACCCGGCTGCCGATCGCGCAGTTTCCAGACATCGTGCCGCCCCAGGTGAGCGTGACCGCAAACTATCCCGGCGCCGGCGCCGAGGTGGTCGAAACCACTGTCGCCCAGCCGATCGAGAGCAAGATCGTCGGCGTCGATGACATGCTCTACATGAAATCGACGAGCGGTGCGGACGGTTCCTATTCGCTGACCGTCACCTTTGCCGTCGGCACCGACCCCGACATCGCCACCGTCAACGTGCAGAACCGCGTGTCGCTAGCCGAAGCGGGGCTGCCTGCGGAGGTCAAGCAGACCGGCGTCAGCGTGCGCAAGAAATCGTCCGCCCTGATGCAGGTAATCACCATCTACGGCAAGGATGGCAGCAATTTCGATTCGCTGTTCCTGTCAAACTACGCGACGATCAACCTGCTCGACACCGTCAAGCGGGTGCCGGGTGTCGGCGACGCCTCGCTGTTCGGTGCACAAGACTACGCCATGCGCATCGTGCTCGACATCGACCGGCTGACCAATCTCGGCCTGACGCCGACCGATGTGATCAACGCCTTGAAGGCACAGAACGTCCAGGCCGCCATCGGCCGGATCGGCGCGCAGCCGATGACCGACGACCCGCTGTTTCAGCTCAATCTGACGACCCAGGGCCGGCTGACCGATCCTTCCCAGTTCGAGAACGTGGTTTTGAGGGCCGAGCCGGACGGGTCGTTCGTGCGTATTCGTGATATCGCCAAAGTCGAGTTGGGCGCAGCGAGTTCGGACTCGAGCGCCCGCTTCAACGGCAAGCCGGTGGCGATGATTGGTACGTATCAGGCGCCGGGGGCCAATGCGCTCGCCGCCGCCGAAGGCGTAAAGCAGGCGATGGAGCGGCTTTCCCAGTCGTTTCCCGAGGGTCTGACCTACTCGATCTCCTACGACACGACCCAGTTCGTCGAGGCGAGTGTGGAGAATGTCGTACATACGCTGCTCGAAGCCTTCGTGCTCGTCATCATCGTCGTCTTCTTGTTCCTCGGCAATGTCAGGGCGACATTGATCCCGCTCGTCGCCGTGCCGGTAGCGCTGATCGGCACCTTCGCGGTCATCCTCGCCATGGGCTTCTCGCTCAACACGGTATCGCTGCTGGCGATGGTTCTGGCGATCGGCATCGTCGTCGACGATGCGATCGTGGTCGTCGAGAACATCGAGCGCGTGATGGAGGAAAACCCCGGCATGCAGGCACCCGAGGCGGCGCGCCTCGCCATGGGTGAGATCACCGGGGCGATCGTCGCCATCACGCTCGTGCTTCTTTCGGTATTCGTGCCGGTCGCCTTCATTCCCGGATTGAGCGGACAACTGTTTCAGCAATTCGCGGTGGCCGTATCCGTGTCGATGGTGATCTCAGCGATCAACGCGCTGACCCTGAGCCCGGCTCTCTGCTCCATTCTCCTGAAGCCGCATCATGGGCCCAAGCGTGGCATCCTCGGCTGGATCTCGCGGGGGATCGACAGCGGGCGCGATGGCTATGTCCATGTCGCCGGGCATATCGCCCGTCGGGCGGTCCTCGGCCTTCTCCTCCTGGCTGTTGCGATCGGCGCCAGCGGCTGGCTTTTCCGCGTCGTTCCCACAGGCTTCCTTCCAAGCGAAGATCAGGGCGCCTATTTCACCGAGATCAGACTTCCTGAAGGCGCATCCTACAACCGTACCGACGCGGTCGTGCGCGACGTCGAGAAAATTCTCGGCGGTATCGATGGCGTCGCCGACGTCATAACCGTCACCGGCTACAGCTTCCTCGACGGCCTGTCCAAATCGAACAGCGCCTTTGCCATCGTCACGATGAAGCCGTTTGCCGAGCGCACCAGTAAGGCGAGTTCCGTCGACGCGGCGGTCGCAACGACCATGGCCAAAGGTACGGCGATCCGCGGCGCGCAGATTTTTGCCTTCAACCTGCCGCCGATCATGGGCCTGGGCACCGGTTCGGGCTTCGAATACCAATTGCTGGACCTGCAGGGCCGATCGCCGGCGGAGCTGGCGGCAACGGCCGGCGGCCTGATCATCGCGGCAAACCAGAGCCCGCTTCTCGGCCCCACCTTCACCACCTATTCGGCAAGCGCGCCCCAGCTTTATCTCGATCTCGACCGGGATCGCCTGCAGGCGCTCGGGGTCTCGGTGAGCGATCTCTTTACTACCCTGCAGGGCACGCTCGGATCCTTCTACGTCAACGACTTCAACCTCTTCGGGCGCAGCTGGAAGGTCAACATGCAGGCGGCCCAGGCCGACCGCGCATCCGTCGACGACATCGCCCGCCTGCACGTGCGCAATGCGTCCGGCGGCATGGTGCCCGTCGCCTCCGTCGCACGCGTCGACTATGTCATCGGTCCGCAGTCGATCGTCAGGTACAACAACTACCGCTCGATCACGCTGAATGGTCAGCCGGCGCCCGGCGTGTCCTCCGGTGAGGCGCTTGCCGCGATGGAGGCGCTGTCGGCCACGACGCTGCCCCCCGGCTACAGCTACGAGTGGACCGGAACCGCCTTGCAGGAACTTGAAGCGGCGGGACAGACGACGGCCATCCTGGCGCTGGCGGTCCTGTTTGCCTATCTGTTCCTGGTCGCGCTCTACGAAAGCTGGACGATCCCGATCCCCGTCCTCTTGTCGGTGACGGTTGGCGTCGCCGGCGCCCTCGTTTCGATCCTTATCGCCGGCCTGTCATTCGACATCTACGCCCAGATCGGCCTCGTCGTGCTGATCGCGCTCGCCTCCAAGAACGCGATCCTGATCGTCGAGTTCGCCAAGTTCCATCGCGAGAAAGGTGCCGGCATCGTCGAGGCGGCGGTCGAGGGCGCACGCGCCCGCTTCCGCGCGGTGATGATGACGAGCTTCGCCTTTATCGTCGGGCTCATTCCCCTGGTGACGGCGGAAGGGGCCGGCATGCTGAGCCGGCGAGCCGTCGGCACCGGGGTCGCTGGCGGCATGCTTGCGGCCTCACTGATCGGGATTTTCATCATCCCGGCCCTTTACGTGGCGTTTCAATGGTTGCGCGAACGTGGCCACAGGCTTGCCGGGCTTTCAACCACGGGCGGCGTCCATGAAACAGCGGCAAAGACCGATGCCGCAGCCACGCCCGCTGCCGCAGAGGCTGGCGAGGATGCCCCTCGCGCCGCCGCCGAGCAACATAGCCCTTAGCTCGAGCACGTCGTCACATCTGTTTTACAGAAGCACATTATGCGGTGTGGCCGCAGGCAAGACGGCGGCCATCGCTCCGGCAGGCGCAGAGCCGCGACTTGACAGCCTGTGCGAAACGGCGGCAATAATCCGACATGGGGTTGCGATCACCCCACGAGGCGACAGCCGAAGTATCGCGTCCATTCAACCGCTCAGACGGAGGACGCGTCATGCCGTCACTTCTTGAAATTTCCCCCGACAAACTTGCCCGCCTCATCGGCACGCCCAAATGTCCTGTGCTCATCGATGTCAGGACCGACGAGGATTTCGACGCCGATCCGCGTCTGATCCCCGGATCGCTCCGGCGTGACTATCGGCTTGTTCAGGACTGGGGCAGCGATTTTGCCGGGCGGTCCGCTGTCATCGTCTGCCTGCGCGGCAAGAAGTTGAGCCATGGGGTCGCCGCCTGGCTGCGGCATATGGGGATTCCAGCCGATGTCCTGGAGGGCGGCTTTGAGGCCTGGTCCGAGGCGGCCTATCCGGCTGTGCCCGTCTCCGCCATGCCGAAACACCAGGCAAGCGGCCACACGCTCTGGGTTACGCGTGCACGCCCGAAAATCGACCGCATCGCCTGCCCGTGGCTTATTCGGCGCTTCGTCGATCCGAACGCCGTTTTCCTGTTCGTGGCGCCGGCGGAAGTCGAAGCTGTTGCAGACCGTTTCGACGCCACGCCGTTTGATATCGACGCCCCGATCCAATGGAGCCATCGGGGCGACCGCTGCACCTTCGACGTGATGGTGCAGGCGTTCGGACTGGAAACGGAACCGATGCTGCGGCTCGCCACCATCGTGCGGGGTGCAGACACCTCACGCCTCGACCTTGCTTCCGAAGCAGCGGGCCTGCTTGCCGTTTCGCTCGGCCTCTCGCGCATGTATGCGGACGATCATGAGCAGTTGCAGGCAGGCATGCTGCTCTATGACGCCTTTTACCGCTGGTGCCGCGATGCTACCGACGAAACGCACAATTGGCCCTCGCCAAAGAAGGGGGTATGAAATGACCGATATCACGCACACTACCGACGCCGGCCGGGCGTCGGTGCCCCATGGCCACGGCATCTCATTCTCCGAAGCGTTCTGGGTCTGGGTCCGGATCGCGGCTCTGAGTTTTGGCGGTCCGGCAGGGCAGATCGCGGTGATGCATCGCATCCTCGTCGATGAGAAGCGCTGGATTGGCGAGCACCGCTTCCTGCATGCGCTCAATTACTGCATGTTGTTGCCCGGGCCTGAGGCACAGCAGCTGGCAATCTATATCGGCTGGCTCATGCATCGCACCGCAGGCGGTCTTGTCGCCGGCATCCTGTTCGTCTTGCCGGGCTTCCTGGCCATCCTTGGCCTTAGCTACGTCTACGCCGCATTCGGAAACGTCAGCCTGATCGAAGGACTGTTCTTCGGGTTGAAGGCAGCCGTGCTTGCCGTCGTCATCCAGGCGGTTTTCCGCATCGGCGGCCGGGCGCTGAAGAACAGGCTGATGATCGGCATCGCTGCCTTGGCCTTTGTCGCAATCTTCTTCTTCCGCGTACCCTTCCCGCTGATCATCCTGACAGCCGGCGTCGTCGGCTACATCGGCGGACGCGCGGGCTCGCCGCTCTTTCGCATCGGCGGCGGCCACGGCAAGGCAACCGGACAGATCCTCAAGGATGAGGATTCGGCACTCGGCGAGCAGGTGCCGATCCATGCCCGCCCCAACCTCGCCTGGTCCCTCAAGATCTCGGCCGCTTTTCTCGCCCTGTGGCTCGTGCCGCTGGCGCTGCTGTTTGCACTCGTGGGTCCGACCAACGTCTTTACCCAGATCGGGTGGTTCTTCAGCAAGATGGCGGTCGTGACCTTCGGCGGTGCCTATGCGGTGCTCGCCTATGTCGCGCAGGAGGCCGTACAGTATTACGGCTGGCTCAGACCGGGGGAAATGCTCGACGGTCTCGGCATGGCCGAAACGACCCCGGGGCCGCTGATCATGGTCGTCCAGTTCGTCGGCTTCATGGGCGCCTATCGCGATCCCGGCACGCTTGACCCGATGACGGCCGCAACGCTCGGCGCGCTGTTGACGACGTGGGTGACCTTCGTGCCCTGCTTCCTCTGGATCTTCCTAGGCGCGCCCTTCATCGAGAAGCTGAGGGGCAACATCGCCCTGACCGGCGCCATGTCGGCCATCACCGCCGCAGTCGTCGGGGTGATCCTCAATCTTGCGGTCTGGTTCGGACTTCACACGTTGTTTTCGCAGGTCGCCCCGTGGCGCTTTGGCTATCTTGCACTGGACGTGCCTGTTTTAAGCTCACTGGTGTTGCCATCACTCTTGCTGACGCTGGCGGCGGCACTGGCGATCTTCCGCTTCAACGCCTCGGTGATCGCGACGCTGCTCGCCTCGGCGCTGGCCGGCATGGCGTGGGTGCTTGTCGCAGCATAGGGCATTTGCGCCGGGCGCCTGAAAGCCTGCGACTGCCAAGCGGAACGTCGCTGCCATCAGGCCGCGGCACTACCCGCCGACGGCATGTTGGCGTCGCCCCAGACTTTCAGCGCCAGAATGACCGGCTCCAGCGTTCGGCCTCGCTCCGAGAGATCATAGTCGACCCTGGGCGGGACCTGGGCAAACACCGTGCGCGTGATCAGGCCATCGGCCTCGAGTTCGCGCAACTGGTTCGTCAGCATGCGCTGGGTCACGTTAGGCAGCTTGCGGCGGATTTCGTTGAAGCGCAGGGTGCCGGACATCAAATGATAGAGGACGACGCCCTTCCATTTGCCGTCGATCAGGCTGAGTGTCGCTTCCACGGCACAGCCCGGACTGCAGTCGAAACGATCGTGGCGCGTGCGTCCCATCCAATGGTACCCTTTTCGACACTATGAGCATTATATGTGCGTTCTTGCGATTTTGCAGCATAGTGCGCATCTTGATTGCGTTCAACCGATGGAGCATTCAATGCGAGCCGTAGCCTACCAAGTCCCCCAGCCGATCGAAGCCGAGATGTCGCTGGTCGATATCGACCTGCCGCGGCCCGAGCCCACGGGCCGGGACATCCTCGTCGAGGTCAAGGCGATCTCGGTCAATCCCGTCGATACGAAGATCCGACGCGCCGCAACGCCTGAAGCGGGCCAGTGGAAGGTTCTCGGCTGGGATGCGGCAGGCGTTGTCAGCGCCGTCGGGCCAGACGCGTCCTTCTTCAAGCCGGGCGACGAGGTCTTTTATGCCGGCGCCATCAATCGTTCCGGCACCAATGCCGAGTTTCATCTGGTCGATGAACGTATCGTCGGCCGCAAACCCAAGTCGCTGGATTTTTCCGCCGCGGCAGCTCTGCCTCTGACGTCGATCACCGCCTGGGAAATGCTGTTCGATCGCCTTGACGTCACCCGCCCGATTCCAGGTTCTGCCCATGCGATCGTCATCATCGGCGGTGCCGGCGGCGTCGGCTCGATCGCCATCCAGATCGCGCGGGCGCTGACCGACCTCACGGTCATCGCCACCGCGTCGCGTCCTGAGACGGTCGAATGGGTGAAGTCGCTCGGCGCCCACCACGTCGTAGACCACCGCCAGCCGATTGGCCCTCAGATCGAAGCCCTCGGGATCGGCCAGCCGGGCTTCGTGTTCTCGACGACCAACACCGACGATCATATCGCTGAGATCGTCGAGCTGATCGCGCCCCAGGGCCGTTTCGGTCTCATCGATGATCCCCGGCAGCTCGACGCGCTCCCGCTCAAGCGCAAGAGCATCTCGCTGCACTGGGAGCTGATGTTCACCCGCTCGCTGTTTGCGACCGCCGACATCGACAAGCAGAATGCCCTGTTGAACAGCGTGTCGGAGCTGGTCGATGCGGGCAAGATCAAGTCCACGATCAACGAGGACTTCGGAAGGATCAATGCGACAAACCTCAAGCGCGCGCACGCACTGATCGAGTCCGGCAAGGCCAAAGGCAAGATCGTGCTTTCGGGTTTCTAGGCGCGAGGGCGAAACGGCCCCCGTCTCCTCCTCAATAGCGTGGCGCCTGCCGTAAAGCCGCCCCGTCCGGGCGGCCATGGCCGGCGCGTGCAAGCAAATCAACCGAGAACACGGCGGCGAGATGGTCGCGGGTATAACACGGGCGCTGCCCGGCAACCCCCAATGGCATGCAACTGCCCGCGCCCTCCCTTCGCCCGTCATCCAAGGAAAACAATGATGATACAATCAACGGAGAAGCTCGTTTCTCTGGCAATCCTGACAGCCCGGTCCGGCAGCCGAGACGCATTGCGTGACGGGCTGCTTGCCCTGGTCGAGCCGACCCGCAAAGAACCCGGCTGCCTTGACTATGTCCTGTTCGAAATGCAGGACGCGCCGGGAACGTTCTACATGCGCGAGGCCTTCACGAGCCGCGCCGCACTCGACGCCCACTTTCAGACCCCACATTTCCGAGCCTTCGCTGCGACGGTCGACAATCTAATTGCCTGCCCGCTGCAACTGGTTTTTCTCGACCAGCTTTCAACCTGAAATCGGGGCTTTCGTTCTGCGAGATGCGCCTTGCCATTCTGGTGGCAGGATGTTTCCGCCTTCGCCATCAACCTGGCGAGCACCGCAGTGATTGCCCGTGCGCGAGCGTTCGGATGGCCCATAAAGGCGTGTCACGCATCGGTCACGCGCAAAGGGAGAAGAGGCGTGCTACCACAACCATACCCGAAGCGGCGCGAGTGTTTTTCGTCAATCGCCGTATGGTTTGAGTGAGATCATGCAACGCTATCTTTTCCACATCCACCTGGCAGGTGCCACAAGCCGCGACAGCGTCGGCACGTTGCTTCCCGATGACAGTCAGGCAGTTGAACATGGCCGCCTGATTGCGGACGAGATCGCCGAAGAGGATGACTACCGCGGCGTCATCGTCGCGGTGGAGAATGCCGAGGGCCGCTTGCTGGCAAGGCTGACGGCTTCCAGGGCCATGCCCCCCTGGCTGATCGCGCGATCAAGGTTCGAGCATGCCTGGGCAGAAATGCGAATTGATTTCAGTAAATTGTAATGTGAAAATTTCAGTACGAACACATTAGACAAGCGGCTGGGGCAAACTACCGGCAAAGAGGAAGAGGCATCGGTGATGCCTCTTCCTTTGATACCATTTCAGAATGTCGCCTTGGCGCTCAGGATGAAGGAGCGGCCAGGCTCGTAGAGCGGCGTGACGGTGCCGAATTCCTGGCCGTAGGTGGCACGCTCCGAATAGGTTTCGTCAAAGACGTTCTTGATTTCGGCACGCAGCGTCAGATTGCTGTGACTCGGCGGCTGATACTCGACGAAGGTATTGAACACCTTGTAGGATTCGAGCGTTGGGGTCCCGACCGCAACATCATCATTGTCGAGCGCGATCTCGACATCGCCGCCGACGGTGACGCCCCAATCGATGAAGCTATGCGCTGCCACCAGTGTGATGAACTGGCCGGCAGGCGCTGCCAGATAGATCCCGGTGTCGGAGTCGGCCGGCTTGCCGTCGATCGAAACATCGATGTTGGCGTACTTGACCTTGAAGTATCCGTCACCCCAGTCATAGCCGGCGCCAAGCTCGAAGCCCTTCGAGCGCACGTCATGGTTCTCGATTGCCCTTGCGACCGCGTATTTCGCCGTGCGCGCGTTGTCGATATCGGTGCGAAAAAGGCTGCCCTCCAAAGTGAAGCCTTCATGCTTGGCGACAAGGCCGAAGGCGTAATTGCTGGCGCTGCTTGTGTCCGGTCCGCCCCCATAATTCCACCGCGGATTCATGATGAAGTTTTCGGCAAGCGGAACGCCGGCCCAGACGCGCGAATAGCCTGCCTTGGCCGTCAGAAGGTCCTCGATCAGGTCATACTCGCCGGAAACATTGCCGCTGAAACCGGCGTTGTCCCACTTCTCATCCGTGGTGCCGATGAACCATTGTTGGTCGCCGCGAACACCGAAGGAAAGACGGGTACGTTCCCATGGTTCCAGCCGCGCCTGCGCATAGATGCCCACATTGCGGGCGCGCTCGGTCGAGGCGTCGGACGGATCTTCGAGTTCCGCCTTGTCGTTATAGAAATCGACACCGGCCGTGATGCTGCCGAGATCGAAGCTGAACTTGTTCTCGAACTTGCCGTTGAAGGTGCCGGTTTCGCCAGCACCGGGATAGGGAACGGATACCGTGCTTGGCGCCACAGGCCGCGGATAGATCGGGATTTCGAGCCGCGTCGAGCTGTAGGCCAGCACCACAGTCGGATCCCACCAGCCCTCGGGCGTGCTGTCGGTGTAGGAAAAGACCGTGTTCTGCCGGTCGAGCGTATAGTCGCGCACGCGCGGTTCCCACGGCGGGCGGCCGCTGATGAAACCGGTATTGGCGCGGAACGGGCGTGGAGCGTCATCGTAGACACGTTCGTGGCTGATCTCGAAGCGGTCACCGCTCTCAAACTCGTAGGCGACCTTGCCAAGCCCGCTCAAAAGGTCGGTACTGGTGCCTTCAACGATGTTGCCGTTTCCAGCTTTGAACTCGTCACCCTTGGCGAAGTTGAAATAGCCGAGAAATTCGAGCCCTTCCTGCATGCCGTAGGCCGAAAGCCCGGTCTGGAAGACCTTGCCGTTGAAGTTGTCGCTGGAACTGACGAAGCCGCCATATCCGTCGCCGTCGAGCAGGTCGCGCGCGTCTTTCGTCTCATAGGCAATGGCGCCGCCGAGTGCGCCCGGTCCCGCATCCGCGGGCGCGATGCCGGCGTCGACGCGCACGGCCTTCAGCAGGCTCGGATCGATCAAGTTCGTGCCGTTGTGATGGAAGACCTTGTTGTTCTGGCGGCCGCCATCCATGGTAACGGCGAGATTGGTTTCCTCGATGCCGTGAACATAGACCTTCTGTGACATCGGCAGCGAGCTTCCAACCGAGATCCCGGGCTCGCCACGAAAGACGTCGGCGATCGTCGCTGGATTGCGCAGTTCGAGATCCTTCTGGCTGATGACGATTTCACCGACCCCGGTTGCGTTCCCGAAAACCGAGATCGGATCAAGCGCCGTAGAGCCGTCGGCCGGCGCCATTGCGCCACCGCTGCCGGTCGCCCCTGTCCCGATGACAGCCGTCCGCCCGCCCGAGATGCGATGTTCAATACCCGTGCCCGAAAGCAACAGTGCAAGCGCCTCCTCCGGCGCGTAGGAACCGACAACGGCCTTGGATATGACGCCGCGCGAGACCGAAGCGGCGAGCGTCACCTGCAGGCCCGATTGCCGGCCGAAGGCGTTCAGCGCATCGGCAAGCGGTTGGGCCGGCACGTTGAAGCTGCGTGCAGCGCTCACTTGTCCCGCTGCATCCTGCGCAAGGGCTGGGCTCGGCCAATTCAGCGTCGAGGCCAGGCAGATCGCCATTGCCGTCGTTGCCATCAGCCGTCCCATCGGACGCCCGCCGGCGTCGCCCCACTTCAAACGACGGGATCCCTTGCGGCCTTGCGATATGCACATCGTACTCTCATCTCCTTGAACTACGCCCCGTTGCCGAGCGCTTTCCAACAAAGACGAGGACCGCCATCTTTTTTCTCAGATAAATTGAATCTTTTTGTCAGGATTTTCAGTAGTGCGTCAGCAGCCGGCCATAGGTCAAAAATGTCCGCACGCGGCCGCCATAGGGCTCGACCAGCGCCTTCAGAGCACTGTCCGGATCGTGAAGATCGTAGAGACCGGTGACCTTGAGACCGGCGAGCTTTCGGTCGGGCACAGCGATCCAGGCCGAGTGATAGCGCTGAAGCTGTTCGGCGACCGCGCCGATGGAAGCATCCTTGACGAAGATCCGTCCGCTGCGCCAGGCGGCGACCTGATCGGGCTCGATGGTGTTGCGGGTAACGGCACCGTCGCTCCTGTTCACGACCGCCATTTCGCCTGGAAGCAGCCGAAAGTCCGGCGTTTTCCTGGATTCCCCGACCGACACCTGCACGACGCCTCTTTCCAGCTCGACGGTCGTTTCTTCGCCCGCAAGCCGGACGTCGAACGCGGTGCCGACGACCAAGACCTTGACCCCTCCAGCCTCCACCGTGAAAGGACGCGCCGGATTATGTGCGACATCGAAAAACGCTTCGCCGGAAAGCAGGGTGACATGGCGTCCGCCGGTCGTCATTTCGGTCTTGATGGCACTGTCGCCACCAAGCTCGATCACTGTTCCATCCTCCAGCGCCACCCTGGCATTCTGGCCGGTGGCGGTGATGTGGTCCGCCTGAAGGCGGATCAGCAGCGACGGTGCTGCAAGGACGAGGAACAAAGTGGCGGCAATGGCAGCGACGGAGGCTATCACGGGACGGCGCCAACGGCGCCGGTTTATGGGAACGACATTGGCGCATGGCGCGTGCGCCCATAGTTGCTCATGCACCGGAGCGACTTCTCCCATAAGCTGCCACGTCCGAAGCGCATACTCCCATGCCCGCCGATGATCATCAGAGCGATGCAACCAGCGCTGGAAGTCGGCGGCCAGGTCGGGACAACTGGGCTCGGCCTTCAACCGCAGTAACCAGTCCATGGCTTCTTCCAGGGTAACAGCTGCGATTTGCTGATCTTGGGTCAATGATATCCTACGCCGGTCTGGCCTCTTCAGAGGCACTTCTACCCGAACAATCCCTCTTTTGACAAAGACGAATGACGCGCTTCTTTTTCTCAGGGAGCGACCACTTTAAGTCGCGTTGACCAGAAGTGCCGTGGCAATCTTCATCATCGCCGCGGTGACGTAGCGATGCGCGCTGGCGGTGGAGATGCCGAGATGCGCTGCGACTTCCTCAAGCGTGTAGCCGCCGAAGCGATGCATCTCGACGGCTACCCTCGCTTCAACCGGCAGTTCCGAGAGGATCTGCGAGATCCGGCTGATGTCGTCGCACAGTAAAGTCGATTGCTCCGGCGTCGGCACGTCGGCGGGAACCGACCAGAACGGCACATCGTCCTGATGACCGATCGCGGCCAACTTTCGGCGCCTCAAGACGTCGAGCGAAAGATTCCTGACCGTGCGGTAGAGGTAGGCGAGGAGCTGGCCCTTCGAAACCGATCGGGTGCTGGAGGGCAGGAACCGAACAAACGCATCCTGGACGATATCTTCGGCAGCATCGCGCGAACCGAGCAGGCGAACCGCATAGGCGATGAGCGCCGGACGGTGGGCAAGAAAGATATCGACGCGCGTTTCGGATTGGGTCTCGGTCGTCATGGGATCCTGGCCGGGAGCGGGTTCGCCCGCGCGTGGTGCTTTGCGCGAACGGGCGTAAAATTGAAAACATGCCTATAATAGTCAAGTTTAAAATTCGACCGAACACCAACTTTTGCCGCGGAAGAAGGCGGGTGTGACTCAATCGCCGCCATGGTCGCGGTGGCCGCCCTTGCCGCCGCCAGGCGACGCGAACGGCGCAAGGCCGCCCAATTCCAGAGATGCCGGATAGCTATCGCCACAACCAACGGGCATCGCTAACCACCGGTGGTCATGGCCTTGCGGCACGCCTGAAGCGCCGATATCGGGCCATCGCCGCAAGCCGGCCATTGAATAGGCGCGGGGGCCGCCGCGTGACGCCAGATACGTCTCCAGCCGGAATCAGCAGGCCATGAGCCCTGTGCACTCGAGGCACGACATGTGACGATTGGCCTGGGGAGGGGAATGGACTGATGTGGCCGGTGTCATCTCCAGTGGGCGAAGCGGGCGGTTGATCGCCCGCGCCACACCAGAGCGAACCGCACGTCCCGGCGGCCATAGCCCGCGGCCGATATGCGGCTACCGGATATGGCCGCGCCGCTAGGCGAGGTTAGCCCCCCATAACCTTCCGCATGCTGTCGCTGCTGATGGAAGCCTCGGAGGTGCCACTGAAGACAAGAACCTTCTTCGCTGCGTCTTCCGCAAGCGTCTCCCAGCTGTTTCTGATCGTCGTCGCCATCTGGATCCAGGAACTGTCGACGCTGTTCTCCTCGAGCGCCAAGATCAGCGTATCCATGCGCTCGACGCACTCGTCGATGTTCACATGCAGCCGGGACGCCTGGTCGAGCGTGATGCCCGGATGCTGCAGAAGCCTTGGAATGGTTGTCGCCGCCTTTTTGACGAGTTCGTCTTCTTCGATCAACGATCGCTGCCACGCCTCACACATAGCTGCCCCCATCCTGTCCGTGACAGACAGGATCGGTGCACGCCCCGCAGCGGTCAACTAAGTAAAACGGGCATGGCTGCCGCAATGCATCCGTCATCCGGGTGGACGCTTAGTCCTTCCGGTCGTGCTACGCGCTGCAAGAGTGGGGCGATGAGCAAAAGGAGGTGTTCGCAAGCCGTTACCGGCGCTTCTGTCCAGCTCACGCGCCGTCACATCCACGCATGTCTGCACGCCGCTGCGCAACCGACAGCTGTCGCAGACATGCCACAGCGCCGGGCGCTCGCCGGCACTGCATCAAACGATGCTGATCTGGTTGCGGCCGCTGCGCTTGGATTGGTAGAGGCCATCGTCGGCCCGCCGCAAAATATCGCCGATGCTGGCGTCGGACCGGGAAATTTCGGTGAGCCCACCGCTAATCGTGGAGAAAAGCGCCAACTTGCTCTGCAGTTCCAGTGAGATTTGCTGGCGCAGCCCGTTTGCGACAAGAATGCCCTCGGCGCTCGCCGTCGCCGGCATCAACACCACGAACTCGTCGCCGCCAAGGCGCGCCAGAACATCGCCGGACCGCAATGCGCGTCGGCATACAGTTGCAATCGTCGTCAGCAGCTCATCGCCGACGGAATGCCCCAGCTCGTCATTGACCGCCTTGAAGTTGTCGACGTCGAACATCAGCAGGGATGTTGGCGTGCGGCTGCTGGAGGAGAGGTCGAACTCGACTGCAAGCACGTCGAGCAGCTTTCGGCGATTGTAGAGCCCGGTCAGCGGATCGGTTTCGCTTTGCAGACGCAACTGATGCTCGACGGCATTCTTTTCCGTGATGTTGCTGGCAACCCAGACCACGGCGTCTTCGTCGTCGACGGGAAAATCGAGGGCCTGCACTCGGCCTTCAAACCAGATCGGGTGGTCGGGGCCGGCCGCCTCCAGGCCCTTAACGTCGCTGCCGGCGAGGCTGTATTCGACGATGTGCAAGGCCCCCGAGGAAAGCGCCTTCTCGATCTCCAAAGCAAACCAGAGCGCCTTGTTATGGGCCAAGACGTCAAAGACACTCTGACCGACAAGATTGCTTCCGTCGTGATAGTAGCGGTGATCCGATCCGCCAAACAGGGCGGCATAGCGCCCACTGCGCGTCAGGATGAAAGCGGGATCGGGCAGCGCCGCCAGGATGAGATTGAGTTGATCGCGGGAGAACCGCACCGCGTTTTTCACGGGTGCATCCGCGCCGGCACGACTAGGCGGTACGCTCATGACGATGGCATCCAGGCATTGTTTTCTTCCCTTGTCTCATCTGCCCACAAACGAAAGAGCAGGCTGCACTGACTTGGTTCAAGGCGATGCTGTCGCAAAAAACCTTCGAAATATTCAATTTTTCTAAGCTACATCCATCAGCGTTGTCGTGGCACCCAGAGGCATTCAAGTCACTAGCGGCAATGCCGCGTTCGACAGCGGGCAGCCTCTTGGTCTATGCACCAGGCTCCGATGTCGGCGGAGGGCATTATGCCAACAGATGATCTGCAACTGAAATCGCCACGTCCTTTGCCGCCGCTGAACGCGCTGCGCGCCTTCGATGCACTCGCCCGTTGCGGCAGCCTGCGCGCGGCGGCGGTCGAACTCGGTGTCGTGCCCGGCGCCGTACGCCAGCAGCTTGCGAGCCTTGAGGACCATTTCGGCTTTGCACTGCTCGATCGCGAAAGCGGACGGGTGACGCTCAATCCGGCCGGGCAACGGCTCGCCGATGCGGTCGGCGTCGCCTTCGCCATCGTGTCGCGCGCCGCGGAAGAGATTTCGTCGAGCGGTAGCACGGTCCGGCTGCGGCTCGGCGTTCCGATGCCGATGGCATCCGCATGGCTGATGCCGCGCCTGGCGGCGCTTTCGAGCGCGGCCCCGGGGCTGGAGGTCGACATCATCCCGGTTGCCGTCGCCCAGTCGCTGACCGACATGCCGGAAATCGACGCCCTGATCGTCGGCGGGGAGTACCGACCGCTCCCCGACATAACGGCAACCGCCTTCATGGCCGATCGGTTCGGCCCGGTGCTTGCCGCCGGACAACCATCGCCCGCCGATCTGGCAGACATGACGGCGCTGATCGCGCGCAACGTGCCGTATCTCTGGGACGACTGGTTTCGCGAGAGCGGAAATCCGCCCATCCGTTTTCGCAAGCGCATCGAGGTGGATGACCTGACGCTGGCGCTCAGCGCCGCCCGCAGCGGGCTCGGCGTCACCATCGCGCCGGCGGCATCGATCGAGGCAGAGCTTGCCGCCGGCGCGCTCGAAGCGCCCTTTGGTCTCGTTAGCCGGCCGACAGGCTATCGTTTCTGCTGTCGCATCGCCGACAGGGATCGCAAACCGATCTCGGCGCTTCGGACCTGGCTTCTCGCAGAGGGGCGGAACCCGGAAGGAAAACTGCCCTCCGCCGCAGTTTAATGTCTCTGCCCGTGGGCATGGCGCCGGGACTAAGCTGCCGGCACCACAGACAGACAGTCAGGACCCTCACCATGACCCCTTCCAGCCACCTCTCCCGCATCGAGTGGGTCGGGCAAAGCTGCGCGCTGCTGCGCGCCATTGCCGCCGAGTTCGAGACAACGCGTCCGTTTAACGGTTTGACGATCGGAACGGCGATCCATCTGGAGCCTAAGACGGTGGCGCTGCTGATGACGCTCAAGGCCGGCGGCGCGAAACTCGTGGCGACCGGCAATCTGAACAGCACCCAGCCGGCGACGGTCGATTATCTGAGACGGGAGGGCATCACCGTCATCGGTGGGCAGACCACGGATGAAGCCGCGCATTCCGGCTTCATCAACCAATTGCTCGATCATCAGCCCGACCTGCTGCTTGACAACGGCGGCGACCTTTTCGCCCGCGTCGCCGAACGGCCTTACGGGAGCCTGCTCGGTGGTACGGAGGAGACCACGTCCGGCCGGGCCCGGCTGCAGCCGATGCGCGGCGCAATTGGCCTGCCCGTGCTTGTTATCAACGACAGCCCCATCAAACAGTTCGCGGAAAACCGCCATGCCGTTGGCCAGAGCCTGTTCGAAAGCTACATGCGGTTCACAAATCGCTCGACCAATGGCAAGCGCGTCACCGTTTTCGGCTATGGCGCCTGCGGCAAGGGCACCGCCGCCTGCTTCCGCAATGCCTACAGCGCCGTCAGCGTCGTCGACATCGACCCGATCTCCGCACTCGAAGCTCACCTCGACGGCTTCTCGACCCCCAGGCGCGATGACGCCATCCGCTCGGCCGACGTCATCGTCACGGTCACCGGATCCGCGAACATCCTGACGGCTTCCGACCTTGCAGCACTCAAGGACGGCGTCATTCTCCTCAACGGCGGGCATTTCCCGCACGAGATCGACATCGCCGGCATGCGCGCCGACGCCGCGGTGGTGTCGCCGGAAAGCTACGTGGACGAAGGCATCGAGACGCTCGCCCTTGCCGATGGACGGCGCATCCACAGTCTTGGCGCGGGCCACATGGCCAATCTTGCCGGGCCAAGGGCCCTTGGCAATTCGGTCGAATCGATGGATCTCGGCTTTGCGCTCCAGGCCCGCTGCCTGGAGAGGGTCGCGAGCCGGACGCTCGACGCTTCGATGTGCGTTGTGCCGGTCCCCGGGGACATCGACGCCATGGTCGCATCTGCCTATCTCGAACTGCACCGCTGAGGGAAACGACACATGCTGCGCTGGGGAATTCTTGGAACGAGCTTCATTTCCGACACCATGGCCGAGGCTATCGACGCAAGCGATGGTTCACGCATCGAGGCGGTGGCCGGGCGCGATGCGCAGCGTTGTTCCGATTTTGCCGCCCGGCACGGTATTGCCAAGCACTATTCCGGCTACGACGCCCTGCTCGACGACCCTGCCATCGATGTCGTCTATGTCGGCCTGCCGAACAACATGCACCATGAGGCGGTGATCCGCGCCGCGCAAAAGGGCAAGGCAGTTTTGTCGGAGAAGTCGCTGACCACGACGATGGCCGAAGCCGATGCTCTGGCACAGGTGGTGCGCGACACAGGCATCTTCTTTCTCGAAGGCCTGATGTATCTTTGCCATCCACTGATGGCCAAGGCCGGCAAAATCCTGCGCTCCGGTCGGCTCGGCTCGATCCGCTCGGTTTCGGGCCTCTACGCCGCCGACATCTGGAAATTCGTCAACCCGATGGGTAAGGGCACGATCTTCAATCTCGGCTGCTACCCGGCCTCGCTGCTGCATTACGTGATCCAGACGACCTGCGGACCGGATGCCTTTTCAAGACGGGTGACCAGCGCTTTCGGCAACGTCTCGCCGCATGACGGCAATATCTGCGATGCAAGCCTGTCGGTCCGTTTCGACAATGGTGTTCTCGCCACGCTGCAATCGACCGACAGCTTCGGCATGTCTTTCGCTTTCTCCATTCACGGAGAGCGCGGCAGCCTGCGGTTTCTCACCAACCCCTGGCTGCCGGCGGCGGGTGAAAACCGGATGGAGCTTTGCGAATACGGTCTTCCGCCCGAAGAGATCGTCGTGCCTTCCGATCACGACGCCTTCGGCCATCAGGTGCGGCTGGTCGAGAACTGCTTGAAGGCGGGGGTGAAGGAAGCGTCGCGCCCGGCGCCACGCCTATCCGATTCGCTGGAGATCATGTCGCTGCTGTCGACCTGGGATGAGCAGGCACGAGTGTCAGGCGGCGGAAACGACCCGCAGCGCTCCTCCTGATCATGGTGGAGGCGCACAGCCTGCCGATTCTCAGTAGCCCCGGCCAGGTACCGGGCGACGCCACCAAAAATGAATGCGGGGCCACCTTGCGGACCGTTCCAACCGTCATGGTTTGTGCGTAACAATTGCGAACCGCGCGAGGGGCGCGCGGTTCTATTGGGGGACTTGATGAAAAGATTGTTGCTCACTGCGGCGCTGTTTCTCGGCGCGGCCGCGGCCGGGAACGCCCAGACGGTCAACGCCGGCAAATACACCGTCGAAGGCACCAACCTGGACGGATCCAGCTATTCCGGGACTGCGGAAATCACGCTTGCCAGCGAAACCACCTGCGTCATCGAATGGGACACGGCCGGGGTGAAATCCACCGGTGTCTGCATGCTGAACGGGGATGCCTTTGCCGCAGCCTATGTGCTCGGTGATGCCCTCGGCCTCATCGTCTACAAGGTCAACGGCGACGGCTCGCTGGACGGCACCTGGACGATCACCGGCAAGGATGGAGCCGGTACGGAAACTCTGACAGAAGCGAAGTAGCCTTCACGGCAGGATGGCCGTGTGGGAAACGAGCGAGGACGAAATCCTCGCCGCTCAAGCAAAACGCCTGCGACGGTAATTTGCCCGACGCAGGCGTCTTTAGCGAGAAGCTAGGAGAGCTCCACCTTCGCGGTTTTCTCCCGGTACGCCTCCTTCGGATCGCTACCCAAAAGCAGCTTGATGCCAGCGAACAGGCTGGTTTCATTGAGCCAGATTTCGGCTTCGCTCGGCTCGAAACGCAAAAGGGCGAGTTCGGGGTCGTCCTTGCCGCCCTCATACCAGGCGGCGACATACTGGTTCCACAGCCGGTCGATCACGGCGCGGTCATTGTCGAGGCGAAGCGTGCCGTGAGCGGTCGCAAACAGCTCATGATCCTTCGAAGCGAAGGCGAACATGGCCGGCGTGTCCGTGCGCACATTCTGGGCGACGGCGGCACTGCGAACGGTGAAGAACCAGATCGGACCTTGCTCGCCCTCGACCTGCGCGGTCATTGGGCGTGTGTGCCCATGCTCTGTTTCAGGCAGACCAAGCATCACGGTCATGTCCGATTTCAACGTTTTCCAGAATTTGCGTTTGAGCTCTTCGGGGCTTGCCACTGTCCTGTCTCCTTGACGGTTCATCGCGCCGGAACGGCTCATCTTGCAGGATGACCTCCGGGGCAGGCGTGAAACGAAAAACAGGGGCCGACCGATCGGCCGGCCACCTGCAGTACTCATCCCGTGCGGCTAGCGGTTTGCGTAGCGTGTCCGCTGTTCTTCGACCTCAGTCGGGCTATAGGGATCAAGCGTCTCGTCGAACCTGCTCCAGCCTTCCTCGCGGTAAGCCGAACGGCGGTCTTCCAGATCGACCCAGTTGGAGCGCTTGAGGATAGCCTCTGCCTGCGCAACGTCACCATCTGCAACGCGCGCCGTCACCAGGGTGCCGCCACGGCGAACGCCCTCGGCGTAAACGTGGGCGTCTTCTTCCGGCACGCCGGAATCCGTCAATGCGCCGACGATACCGCCAACTGCGCCACCGGCGACCGCGCCGGCAGCCATGCCCGCGGCTGTTGCCGCCAGCCAACCGGCCGCGACAACCGGACCGACGCCTGGGATCGCCATCAGCCCGAGGCCGGTCAGAAGACCGCCTGCGCCGCCCACGGCCGCACCGATGCCTGCACCGGCACCAGCGCCTTCTGCGGCACCTTCGGCGTCATCGCTCTTGTACCGGCCTTCAGCATTGCTTGCGACCATGCTGACATCACCATCCGGGATACCCGAGGCTTTCAGCGCACGCACGGCTTCCGAAGCCTGGTCATAGGTGTCGAACAGTCCTGAAACAGTTTTCATATCGATTTTCCTTGAATGAGTTTGCTAATCTTTCCGCCAACCTCAGTTGGCGACGATGTTGCCCTGGTAGTCGAGTGCGACGTTCACGGGCTTCCCGTCCTTGGTGGCAGCCGCCTGCCAGATACCCTTGTCGTCCAGCTTCAATCCGCTGACGGCGGTGTAGCCGCCTTCCTGAAGCCGCGCGCGCGCCTGCTCTTCGGTGAAGCTATTGGCGCCGGCAACGGGCGCAGTCGGATTTGTGGTATCGGGCGTCGCTACAGCGGGGGTTTCGGCCTCGGGCGAAGGCGTCGGTGTTTGGGCGTAAGCACTCAAGGTGCCTACCACCAGAAAGGCCGTCGCGGCGATCATTCTTTTCATCGTTGTCTCCTTGGTCCGTCATTGATCGATGCTGGGACAACGCGAGTGATTGGCGATGGTTCCTGTTCAATCTCAGAAGAAATTGAAAATTACCCAATCAACTGAATACGTTACAGACGCGCATAACCGTTTCCTACGGGCGTGACAAAGCCCGCCGGTCTCACGACAGCGCCAACCCAAACGCCTGTCGCGCACGAAGGTTCAGATGATAACGGCTACGATGTTTCTTCGCCTCACCAAGCAACTGCCGTTGTTCAATTTCGACAACGCCCTAGTTCCCGTCCGAGTTTTGATCGGATCAGCATCGGCGACATGAATGGCGAGCAATCAGAAAAGTGACTGGATCAGGAAAGCGGATGTCGACCAGACGCGGGCGAGTTTTCCTGAGCTGTTCTTCGACCTCGTCTTCGTCTTCGCGCTCATTCAGCTCGCCCACAAACTCGCGTCCGATTTCAGTGCAACGGCCATCATCGAGGCGGTTCTGCTGATCCTGGCCGTGTGGTGGGTTTGGATCCACACGACCTGGGTGACCAACCTGCTCGATACCGAGAAGGAGCCTGTCCGTCTGCTGCTGTTCGGCCTGATGTTTGGGGGCGTCCTGTTGGCGATCGCGCTACCCGAGGCGTTCGGCGATCAAGGATTGGTGTTTGCGGCAATCTATAGCGGCATGCAGATCTGCCGGTCGGTTTTCACGCTGTATGCTTTTCGCGACGCGGATCAGCCATCGTTCCTGACATTTCTGCGCATTACCTTGTGGATGCTGCTCTCCAGCGCCCTCTGGCTTTTGGGCGGACTGATGGAGCTCGAAGGGCGCCTGGTCCTCTGGACGATGGCCCTGCTGGTAGAATACGCCTCCCCGGCGCTCAGGTATTACGTGCCGTTTCTCGGCAGATCGCCTGATGAAACCCTGGATGTGTCCGGCGCTCACATGGCGGAGCGCTGCGCGCTGTTCGTCATCATCTGCCTGGGCGAGACCATCCTGACGACCGGCCGCAATGCAACAGAGCATATGACCGATGACATGACCTTCGCGGTGTTTTGCAGCGCGTTCCTCAGTACCGGCTTCATGTGGTGGATCTATTTCCACCACGGCCAGGAAAAGGCCGCATCGAAGGCAGAGGCGACATCGAGGCCAGAAACCGTGGCACTCAATCTCTTCACCTATGGCCACCTGCCTGTAGTCGCCGGGATCATCCTGACTGCAGTCGGAGAGGATTTCAGCCTGTCGCATGCCCAGGAACCCAGCTCGCTGAAGCACGCCGTTGCCATGCTCGGAGGCCCGGCACTCTTCCTAGGGGGAAACATCTGGATCAAGGCCGTCGCCACGCGACAGTTCCCAGTCTCTCACATCGCCGGGCTCGTGCTTCTGGCGGTCGCAATCCTCATCGTGCCCGTTGCCCCCAACTACATCGTTCAGGCGGTGGCGACCTCGGTGCTGTTCATCGTCGCCCTGTGGGAATACCTGGCATTGCGCCGTGTTTCGGCGTCGACAGCCTGAGGACATCGAGGCGGAACTTAATCGGCGTCCGCGCATTCCCGAATGCGCAGATCTGGCACGAATGCGCGGACCTGGAGGAACACTTGCACACATTGACCCGCAAACGGGACCTTCGGAAGGCAGAGCCTCTGTGGGCCCATACGCCGCGCCATACGGTGCGCACGCAAAAACGGATCCCCGCTCACGATGTGGACGTGCTGATCGTCGGCGCCGGGATCAGCGGCGCGCTGATGGCCAACGCCCTCATCGGCCACAAGCTGCGTGTGCTGATGGTCGACCGTCGAAAACCGATCAGCGGCAGCAGCATGGCCAGCACCGCGATGATCCAGCACGAAATCGACGTGCCGCTACACCAATTGAACCGGGTGCTTGGCGCGGCCGACGCCGCGCGCATCTGGCAACGCTCGGCAAAAGCCGTCGAACACCTCGCATCACTTGTCGACGCCTTGCAGATCCCCTGCCAGTTCGAGCGGAAGAATACGCTTTTCCTCTCGGGCGAAAGCTATGGAGCACGCGCACTTCAGGCGGAAGTGAAAGCGCGGGAGGAGGCAAAGCTCGAAGCGACGCTTCTGCCTCAGACAGAGCTGCGCGCCAGGTTCGCCATCGACCGCACGGCGGCCATCGAAACCCGGATCTCGGCATCGGCCAACCCGGCCCAGTTGACGTCAGGCTTTCTCCGGCACGCCCAGGCCAATGACATCCCCATCGTCGAAAACGTCGAGATCACCGACATCCGGGAGATCGAGGGCCGAAATGCGGTTGCAACGTCCGATGGCCAGATCATCACCGCGACCCACGTGGTCTTTTGCACCGGCTACGAGTTTCTGGAGACTGTGGCACACAAGAACCATGACATCGTCTCGACCTGGGCACTGGCGACCAAGCCTCGTCATCCACGCCCGGAGTGGCTCGACGAATATCTCGTCTGGGAAGGTGCCGACCCCTATCTCTACTTCCGCTCGACCAAAGACGGGCGCATCATTGTCGGCGGCGAGGACGAGAAGAGCGATGACGCGTTCCGGGACCCGGCAAAGCTAAAGGCAAAGTCCGACATCCTACGGCAGAAGCTTTCCGACCTCCTCGGAATAAAGATCGGCGAACCCGACTATCGATGGGCCGCCGCCTTCGGCGTGACTGCGCAGGGTCTGCCGATGATCGGGCGCGTTCCGGGCATGCGGAATACCTTCGCGACCATGGGTTACGGCGGCAATGGCATTACCTTCAGCCAGATCGCCGCCGAGATCGTCGCATCGAGCATCTTGGGACATGCCGACCCGGACGCTTCACTGTTTCCATTCGTCTAACGGCGGGCCTGCGGACGAGCGCAGCGTTTACGGGAGCGTCATTCGTGGTAGCTTCTGACAAATCCGAGGGGGAATAGACTTGGGCAAGGCAATCGATCAGATCCGCGATCTCGGTGTGCCCTCGATGCAAGGCGTGCGCCCGGCCATGCCGACGTCGCTGACCCTCGTCGTCGCCGCTGTCATTCTCTATCTGGCCCGCGACGTCTTTCTGCCGATTGCGGTCGCGCTCCTGCTGACCTTCGCGCTTGCCCCCGTCGTCGCCGCCCTGCGCCGCATCGGCCTGCCCCGAGCGTTTGCGGTGATCTCGACTGCGTTGATCACCTTTACAATAATCGGCATTTTCAGCCTCGTGGTCGCCTTGCAGGTCGCAGAACTGGCGAAAAACCTGCCCGCCTATCAGTCCAACATCGTCACCAAGGTGAAGGAGTTGAAGGAGGCCGGCGCCGAAAACGGCATCATCGATCGCATTGGCAATGTCATCGAACGCATCAACCGCGAAATAGACCGACCGACGACGGAGACGCCAACCGGCGTCGAAGCTCCGAAGAGAGATCCCCTGCTGGTAGAAATCTATTCGCGCGACAATCCGATCCAGGTCCTGACCAACATCATCGCACCGCTCGTCGGACCGGTGGCGATGGCCGGTCTGGTCGTTGTCGTCGTGATCTTCATGCTGCTGGAGCGGGAGGATCTGAGAGACAGGTTCATACGGCTCGCCGGATTCGGCGACCTGCATCGAACCACCGAGGGCCTGCAGGACGCCGGCACGCGCGTCGGTCACTACCTGCTGATGCAATTGATCGTGAACACCGCCTATGGCCTGCCGGTCGCCGTCGGCCTCTGGTTCATCGGCATACCCAATGCTGTGCTCTGGGGTCTGCTGGCGATCGTCCTGCGCTTCGTTCCCTATATTGGGCCTATCATTGCCATGGTGCTGCCGTTGTTCCTGTCGGTCGCGGTCGACAGCGGTTGGTCGATGCTGCTGTGGACGGCCGGGCTGTTCGTGGCGATGGAGTTGGTGATCAACAATGTGGTCGAGCCGATGCTCTACGGCTCCAAGACCGGGCTCTCGCCGCTGGCGATCATCGTGTCAGCGATCTTCTGGGCCTGGATCTGGGGGCCTGTCGGCCTGATCCTGTCAACGCCGCTGACGGTCTGCCTTGTGGTGCTCGGCAAGTATGTACCGCAGTTCGAGTTTCTGCAGGTGCTCTTCGGCAGCGATCCGGTGCTGGCGCCGCACGCACGCCTCTACCAGCGGCTTTTGGCCGGCGATCCCGATGAAGCGACCGATCAGGCCGAAGAGATCCTCGAGGACGAGTATCTCGTCGACTACTACCGCGCAGTGGCGATCCCCGCTTTGGCGCTGGCGGAACAGGACCGCGCCCGCGGCGTCATGAGCGACGAGCAGCGATTGCGTGTGGCAGCGAGCGGCCTGGCGCTGGTGTCCAACCTCGAAGACATTGCGATCGAGGAAAGTCAGGACGACGAGCTCGAAAACGAGGATGAGAAGGGCGAAGCTGCAAGCCAGCCCATTCCGGACGGCGAAGGCATGACCATCCTTTGCGTCGGCGGGAGAGGCGAGATCGACGACGTCTCGGCCGCCATGCTCGCCCAGGTGCTGCGCGCTGAAGGGGCGTCCGCGACGACGCTGAATTTTCAGGAGATCGAACCGGCCAATATCCGCAAACTCCAGACCGATGCCGTCGATGCGATCATCGTCTGTTTTCTCAATCAGGATTCGATCAAGCACGCCCGCTTCGTCGTGCGCCGGCTCAAGCGTGTCAACACCCGGGCAAGGGTGGGTATCGTCATCTGGGACAGCTCAGCCGACGACGCGGCGGGCCAGCGCAAGCCCGATACGAGCAAGGAACAAGTTCCGGGTGCCGACTTCGTTGCATCGGACATGACTTCGGCCGCGATCGAGGCGCTGACGAAACGACCATCGCTTCCACTTGCCCCGCCAGGCAGGACCAAGGCACGGCGACGGCTGGTGCCGCAGCACGCACAATGACGTGCAGCGTCACCAGGGCATGGCTAACCGATCGCAGTTTGTCTCGGGCGGCAGGGTGCTTCTACTGCTTCACCACATCAGCCGGAAACCGTACCGTAAGTCACTGCTTACCTACTGATCACGCCGCTCGTCGGGAACAGAGCCATAGCTCGCGCGTTGATTGACGCGACCAAGCTGACAATTCCGTCGGCCCACCAAGGAGGATTTCCCAATGTACGGCAAGTATTTATGTGCAGCAGCCATGGTTTTCGGTCTGACGACGCCTGCGTTTTCGCAGGCCGACATCGTTTGCGACACTGCGTCATTGACGAAGCTGGAAACGGACGCCAGTTCAATCTCGGACGGCGCAAAGAAGATCGAAGCCACCAAGGAAATCAGCATGGCCAAGGAGGCCATGGCTGCGAACGACATGGAAAAATGCAAGTCCCATATGGGCAACGCGGTCAAGGGCATGGACGCGATGTAACGCGGTCGGTTTCGGCCACGCCATAGCCACCCGTCGACCTCGCTTCGCAGCAGATGGACGGACAAAACAAAAGCGCCCGCTCGTTGCCGAGCAGGCGCTTCACGAATTGGTCAATGGTCTCAGGCGCGATTAGCGGCCGTAGGCAGTCCGTGCGATCGCCGGAATGTCCGAGCGGTCGATGCCGAGGTCGCGCAATTCGCGCGTGGACATGCGGCCCAGTTCGGAGACCGTCTGCCGGTACTTGAGCCAGTTGTTGAAAGAGCGTGCTACGTTCATGATGATCCCCTTTCCTTGGGCTTTCGAAGCCTAGCTGCCAGTCCTTGGCGCTTCGTTCGCTTCGATGAGGGGAATATAGTCGACGGCCCTCGCGAGCAGTAGCGCCAAGACTTCAGCCCACCCCTGCAAGCCGCGCATGGATCGATGTTTCCAAGGGGACTGCAGCATGCAAGATCAGGAGCGTGCCGCTCCGGTCTCGCGCCCGCTGGCGCTGTCTACCGCCAGTTTCAAGCTTCGCTCGGTGTAGGGCTTTACCAACAGCACAGCGGACGGATCAGCGCCCGGTGGCATCGACGTTTCGCCCGTGGCAAAGACAATTCCAATGCCGGGACGAATCTCGCGCACCGCCACGGCCAGATCGCCGCCCGGCATATCCGGCAGGCCGATATCGGTCAGCAGGATGTCGATGCTGGTCGTTTCTGCCGCCGAGATCGCCTGCGCCGCGTTCCCCGCCTCGATCACATCGTGGCCGAGGTCACGCAGCACCTCGGCCGTATTCATGCGAATGAGAAAATCATCCTCGACGAGAAGCAGCTTCAGCGGCAGGCGTTCCTCTTGAGGCGCAGGCGCATTCGTGGCCGCACCGCGCTCGCGCTGCGTCGCCTGACGGCTGTTGGCCAGCAGGTGGCGAATGCGCCGGTCCAGCGCCTCACGGGTATAGGGCTTCGACAAAAGCTCGACGCCATGGTCAAGCTTTCCGCCGTGCACGATCGAATTCTCGGTATAGCCCGAGGTAAACAACACCACGAGATTTGGAAGGCGCGCCTTGGCGAGCTTTGCCATTTCCGGACTTTTCAGTGTTCCCGGCATCACCACATCGGTAAAGAGAACATCGATGGCGACACCGCTTTCCACCACCGACAATCCGCTCTGCGCGTCGCGCGCCGTCAGCACGCGGTAGCCAAGGTCGCTCAGCGTCTCGACGACGGTGTTGCGGACACCGTCGTCATCCTCGACCACCAGCACGGTTTCCGTTCCGCCAACGGCAGGGCCGGCGGTGTGGGCGACCGTTTCGCGCGCCTCCTCGGCAATCTCCCTCGGCAGGTACAGCTTGACCGTCGTACCGTGGCCCTTTTCGCTGTAGATCTTCACGTGGCCGTTGGACTGCTTGGCAAAGCCATAGACCATGGAGAGCCCGAGACCGGTCCCCTTGCCTTCCGGCTTGGTGGAGAAGAACGGTTCGAAGACCTGCTCGAGGATCTCGGGCGACATGCCGGACCCTGTATCCGATACCGCCAGAATGACATATTGACCGGCGCTGACATCGGCGTGTGTTGCCGCATAGTGGTCATCAAGGAAGGCATTGCCGACTTCGATGGTCAGCTTGCCGGCACCATCCATGGCGTCGCGCGCATTGATCGCCAGGTTGAGCAATGCGTTTTCCACCTGGGTCGGATCTGCAAGCGTATTCCAGAGCCCACCGGCAACGACCACCTCGATATCGACGCCCTCACCGATCGAACGACGCAGCAGATCGTCCATGCCTTTGACGAAGCGGCCGACATTGATGACCTTGGGTTCCAGTGCCTGTCGCCGGCCGAAAGCCAGCAACTGGCTCGCGAGTTTCGCGCCGCGAGCGACACCTGCCAGGGCATTGTCGACTCGGCTCGCCGCCCGCTCGTTGCCTGAGACGTCCCTCGAAAGAAGCTGAAGATTTCCGGCAACCACCTGCAGCAGGTTGTTGAAGTCGTGCGCCACCCCGCCCGTCAGCTTGCCGATGGTCTCCATCTTCTGCGATTGCTGCAAAGCCTTTTGCGATAGAAGCAGCTGCTCACTGCGCTCCGCGATCCGCTCTTCGAGCGTCGCGTTCAGATCCGCCAGCGCCGCCTCGTTCTTCTTTGCGTGGTCGATGTCGGTGTTGGTGCCCACCCAGCGCCACACCTCGCCGCCATCTCCCTTGACCGGAACGGCCCTGACCAGGTGCCAGCGATAACGACCGTCGGCCCGGCGAATGCGAAACTCGGTCTGATAGACCTCATTTGCCCCCAGTGCCGCCGACCAGGTTGCCGCCGCCGTCTCCAGATCGTCCGGGTGCACGATCGAGGCCCAACCGTTGCCCGCGAGCTCCCCGGCGCTCTTGCCGCTGAACGCAAGCACGCGGTCGTTGAACCAGTCGAGCTGGCCATCCGGCCTCGCCGTCCAGACATGATTGAGCATCGATTGCGACAGTGTCCTGAACTCCGCCTCGCTTGCCTTCAGCGCCAGTTCTGTGCGTCGTCTGTCGGTGACGTCGCTGAAGAGAACGGCAACATGTTCTGATCCGACCCCGTCGATCGGAAAGGCCTGAACCTGATACCACCGGCCAAGCGCCTCGGCTGAGTTCTCGAAGCTGACCGGCTCACCGGTGCGGGCCACTTTGCCGTAGATATCGAACCAGTACTGTTCATGATCGGCGGCGATATCGCGACGGACGCGCTTGCCGACGGCCGAGGTGATGCCCGTGTGTTTCTCGAACGCGGAATTGACCTCAAGGAATTCGTAGTCGACCGGCACCCCATCCGCATCCCAGATCATCTTGATGACACAGAAGCCGTCGGGAAGCATTTCGAACAGCGATCGATAGCGCTGGCGGTTCGCCTGGGCATCGCTCTCGGCCACTCTGCGGGCGGTGATGTCGAACAGGACGCCGGGGAAACGCGCCGGCCGGTGTCCCTTTGCCTGCACAAGGCGACCCCGCGCAAGCACATGGGACAGCGATCCATCCGGCCGAAGGATGCGGTATTCACTGTTGAATGCGGGACCGCCGGCAATCGCCGCCTCGATCTCCCGGGTCACCCGAGCGCGATCGTCCGGATGGATGCCGGCGGCAAAGTGCGCAAGCGGCAAACCTTCTCTGGCGCTCTCGGGATTTACGCCAAACGCCTGTGCGAAGCGCGTGTCGGCAACCACACGGTCGGCGTCAATGTCCCAGTCCCAGGCGCCGATGACATCGGCGTTGCCAAAGGTCAGCTCAAGCTGTTCCTCCAGCAGTTGCCGGCCGTTGCCCCTCAGCGCCCATACCGAGCCGCCATCCGGAGACGGTACTTTTTCCGCATCGAGATCCTGGGGGCCCGTCGAACCGATGAAAAAACCCCGTTCATCGAAGATTGCCGACAGCGGTTGTCCGACCACGTCATCGCGGGACCACCCGAGCAGGCGTTCGGCCCCATCGCTCCAGCCGGAAATGACATTTTCCGAACTGACGAAAACAAGCGGCGGCGTGAGCGTGGTGTCCATGGTTCATTTCGTAGCGCCGCGACGGGGTCTGCAGGCAGTTGAGAGTGCAACGAGGCGTGAAAGCGGTGGTTGGCCCGAAGGGCCTTGCGGGCAAGAAGCTACGTTAAATGTCCGTTTTCGGTCGAAGTTCAAGGCCCCGTCGCGATATTTCGAACCACCATCGAAAGCCAGCGTTCCCCGGCCGTGAGCGATCGTCAGAATGACGCACCTTGTAAACAGCTTGAACGAAAAGCGATATTTTTCAAACGGGTAGCGGAACACTTCGGACAGAAGACCGTTATCGCCCTGTCACGGCAGATCAACTGCCGGTATCATGCAGGAGTTTCAAATGAAGTTGTTTCCCATCGTTGCCGCGACCGTTTTCTCCCTGTCTGCGTCCGCAGCCCTGGCACAGGAAGCCGCCGCTACGGGCGCCGACGCGACGTTGGCCGGCCCGGGCCTGACCATGGGCAAGGCCGCGACGATGCCGCTGAAATACGTCAACATCCAGGACAGCGACCTGGTCGTGTCCAAGCTGATCGGCGTCGATCTCTACAACAAGAATGACGAAACGATCGGCGAAATCTCCGACGTCGTCATCGGCGGCGGAAAATCCGTGATCGGCATCGTTGCCAGCGTCGGCGGCTTTCTTGGTGTCGGCGAGAGCTACGTCGTTCTCGACCCCGCGTCGATCGCCCTTGCCGAAGAAGACGGCACCTGGAAGGCCTATGTCGACACAACCAAGGACGACCTGACCAAGGCGCCGAAACTCGACTACTCCAAACTGAAGAAGTAAGCCGGCGAAGCCAGCCCCTTAGAGCGTCCGCCTGCACCGGGCTGCAAACGCACGGTGCAGGCGGACCTGCGACGACCGTCAGGCGGTGTCTCTACGGTCGGTTCGCCATATTCTGTCGATGACGTCAAACGCCAGCGCGACGTTGGGATCGGTGCGCCGGGGCTTGAGACAAACGAAACCGAGCGAGGTTTCAAGCTTGACCCGGTCGGCAATGACGAGACCATTTGCCTGTTGCTCGCTAAGCGCGATCGACTCCCGGCAGAGGCTGAGACCGAGCCCCGTGCGCACCATCGCCAGCATCGACGTTTCCTGATCGACGAGAGCGACCACGTTCTGCCTGAGGTTCAGGCCGCCGAGTTTCCGCGCAAGCAACCGGTGATGAACGGAGGCCGGCGGCGTTCCGATCCAGGGCAGAGCCGCAAGCTCGCTCCAATCTTTACCCGCGACGATGCCGGCAAAAGCCGGCGGTGCGACGACGCGATAGGTCAATCGCGACAGCGACTTGACGAAGAACTGCGCATCGGGCTCGCCGGCCAAGGCGTTCGTGCTCGTGCCGAAATCATCGAGATCGCCGAGAAAGAACCCGACATCCAGTTCGTTTCGCTTCAAACCGATCGCGACTTCACCGCTCATGCCCTGGCGCAACGTGGTTTCGATGCCCGGACCACTTTCGACCAGCGCCTGGAGGAAGGCACCGAGCCGGGTGAATTCCGGGTCGATGATCGTGCCGATCCGCAGCGTACCGCGAAGCTGCGCCGTCAGATGCATCGCCGTCTGCCGGAACTCGGTGACTGACGCCAGCACCTGCTCGCCCTTGACGGCCAGGAGCGCGCCGTCGCGGGTTAATTCAAGCCCGCTGGCTGTTCGATGAAACAGTGTGAGGCCGAGTTCCTGTGACAGGCGCTTCACCTGCAGGCTGACGGCAGGCTGGGTGAGATGCAGAAGCTCAGACGCACGGGTGACGTTGCCTTCCCGCGCCACCGTGACGAAAGCCCGTAGCAATCGCAGATCCAGATGGTCAGCCATATAAATTCCTTTTATAATGCTGAGCTCGATTTATCATTGGATTTCCGCGTGCGGTAGCCGTTTACTCGTTCTTGGGAGGATCGCAATGCCGCGATCGCTGATGGACGTTATAAAGGCTGGATGATCTTGGTCCGCTGCACGTTGCAAGCAGCGCCTCGTTCATCCCCTTTTGCCGATTTGGGAAATGCTTACGATGAAGCCCGAGACCTCGACTGCTGACGCCGCCGTTTTCGACTATGTTATCGTCGGCGCCGGCTCGGCAGGCTGCCTGCTTGCCAACCGCCTCAGCCGCGATCCCGGCAAGCGGGTGCTGTTGATCGAGGCAGGCCGGCGCGACAACTATCCCTGGATTCATATTCCCGTCGGCTATCTCTATTGCATCGGCAATCCGCGCACCGACTGGCTCTACAAGACCGAACCGGAAGCGGGCTTGAACGGCAGGTCGCTGCGCTATCCGCGCGGCAAGACGCTCGGCGGCTGCTCCTCGATCAACGGCATGATCTATATGCGCGGGCAATCGCGCGACTATCAGAGCTGGGCGGCCCAGACCAATGATCGCGAATGGTCCTGGGAGAACTCTCTTGAAGATTTCAAAGCACATGAGGATCACTACCGGCTCGACGATGGCGCCGATCCCGCAACCGGCGACAACAGCCGCTTTTCCGACATGCATGGCCGCGGCGGTGAATGGCGCATCGAAAAACAGCGGCTGAAGTGGGATATCCTGGAATCCTTCGCGGAAGCCGCCGTCCAGGCGGGCATTCCGCGATCGACCGACTTCAACAGCGGCGACAACGAGGGCGTCGGTTATTTCGAGGTCAACCAGAAGGCGGGTTGGCGTTTGAACACCTCCAAGGCTTTCCTGCGGCCTGTGCGCCATCGCCGCAATCTGGTCGTGTGGACGGAGGCCGAGGTCGACAAGTTGCTGATCGAAACGTCAGCCGATGGCGCCAAGCGCTGTTCGGGCGTATCGCTCTACCGTGGCAACGACAGGGTGAGCGTGCGAGCGAAGGCCGAAGTCATTCTTTCGGCAGGTGCCATCGGTTCGCCGCAGATCCTGCAACTCTCGGGCATAGGGCCGGCCGCGCTGTCGCATGCCATGGACATCGCCGTCGAAAAGGACGTCCCCGGGGTCGGCGAGAACCTGCAGGACCATCTACAGATCCGCGCGGTCTTTAAGGTGAAAAACGCCAAGACGCTGAACACGCTGGCGAGCAATCTTGCCGGCAAGGCCCGGATCGGGCTCGAATATGTGCTGAAACGCAGCGGACCGATGAGCATGTCGCCATCGCAGCTCGGCGCCTTCACCCGCTCCGACCCCGACCGCGCCCATGCCAATCTGGAGTATCACGTGCAGCCGCTCAGCCTCGATGCCTTCGGTGAGCCTCTGCACAACTTCCCGGCTTTCACCGCCAGTGTCTGCAACCTCAATCCGACGAGCCGCGGCCATGTGCGGATCCGTTCGCGCCATCGCGGTGACGCGCCGGCCATCGCCCCGAACTATCTCAGCACCGACGAAGACCGCAAGATCGCCGCCGACAGCATACGGCAAATCCGTTCGATCGTCGGCCAACCCGCGCTCTCAAGGTATGAGCCGGTCGAATGGAAGCCGGGGATCGAATTCCAGAGCGATGGGGAACTGGCAAAGCTGGCCGGCGATATCGCCAACACCATCTTTCACCCGGTCGGCACTGCAAGGATGGGGGCCGAGGACGACGCCATGGCGGTCGTCGACAGCCGGCTTCGGGTTCGCGGCATCGAGGGTCTGCGCGTCGTCGATGCCAGCGTGATGCCGACCATTACCAGCGGCAACACCAGCGCGCCGACCATGATGATCGCGGAGAAGGCCGCACGCTGGATCATGGCAGACGCGCAGAAGCGGGCATAGATCGAGCTTCTTGAAGACAGTCGCACGACGCACATGACGTGTGCGCCCCGCCTGGCAGGACGGGGCGCACTGGCAATTGCTATTGGAACATCCCCTTTGGGGTCTCTCCCTTGAAGAAGGGCACGACCAAGGCTTCCAGCATCTCCGGCTGGTTGATGACCGCCGTGTGCGAGGTTGCCGGCAGGATGGCGAGACGCGAGGCCGGCAACGGCTTGCCCATATCACCCATGCCACCGCCGCCGAGCAGCCGGAACATCGCCACGGAATGTTCCAGGGTCGCGACATCGGCATCGCCGGCAATGAGCAGCACCGGGGTCTTCATCGCCTTGACGTCCTTTTCCCAGGCCATCGGCTCCTTCTCGAGCGCGATCAGCTTGGCGACGAGCGCGGGGAACCCGTCCGGATCGGCGGCGAGCTTGCGGTAGTCCTCGGCAAACGGCATGCCGACGAACATCTCCACCGTCATTTGCGGGATGAAGGCCTTGAACTCCGGCTGCCAGCCCTCGGCGTCGTAACCGACCGAAGCCGCCGCCAACTTGTTGACCTTGTCGGGATGGCGGATGGCGAGCTGCAGCCCGGCTGCCGCCCCCATCGAGTAGCCGAAGACATCGGCCTTCTTGACGCCGACGGCATCCATGAATGCCGCCACGTCGTCGGCGAGATTTGCATAGGTGATCGGTCGGTCGATGTCGGTCGTGCGGCCGTGTCCCTGGAACTCTAGCGCATAGACCTTGTTGGTCTCGGCAAGCTTGGGAATGATTGCGCCCATCGACGGAATGTTCATATAGGCGCCGTGCAGGACGATCAGCGGTTCGCCCTCACCGGACACCTCATAATACATCTTCATGCCGTTGACTTCGACCCGCTCACCGACCGGCTGGCTGTCAGCAAGTGCCGGCCCGGCAATGATGAGGGCTACGGCGATAAGGGCAGTACGAAACATATCTCTTTCCTCGCGGTTTCAAGCGTCTTCACCAACGCTGACAATAAGACGAGCAGAACCCTCGCCAGCCGACAAGGCGCTGCATTTTTTTCCCACAACCGGCGAGAGCGCCAAACGGCCCTTGAACTGGAGCGGGTTTTTGCTGAGGAACGTGACCGCGGCGGCACTGAAAAACCTCGCCATTTCCTCAGATGGCGAGGTCAATTTTGCAATCACGACGTTGCCGTCGTCATTTTAGCCGTTCGAGGAGGATTTCCCCGACCTGCAAGGCAGAGGCCGGATTCTGCCCGGTGATCAATTCGCGATCAATCACCACATTTGCCTGCCAGGGCGCGGCGTTGCTCTCGTAGTTTCCGCCTGCCGCCTCGAGCGCCGTCTGCGGATAGAATTTCATCGCGCCGCCATTGAGCAGGCCCTTGGCCTGTTCCTCCTCCTGGTTGCTGATGACGGTCATCCGGTAGCCCGAATAGATCCACGTCGGCCGTTCAGGCTGTTGCCAGGCTTCGAGCTGATCCGTGAGTGCTTTTGTATCCGCCAATGTCGAAAGCAGCGCGATCGGGCCGTGGCAGACCAGAGCGGTGACCTTGCCGTTCTCGTGGAAGTAGGCGAGCAATTGCCCAAGCTGCCGGTCATGCAGCAGATCCTGCATCGGTGCGTGACCGCCGGGTATGTAGACCGCATCAAAGGTCGCATAGCCGATCTGCGCGACGCGAGCGAGGCCGATCACCGGCGACTTCTCGGGCGATGTGATGGCGAGTTCATCGAGCAGGTCCTGGTACACTTTCATCTGATCGGCGCTGCCGCCGAAATAAGCCGGGTCCACGGATGTCTGGTCGACGGCCGGTGCCTGGCCCCCAGGCGTGGCGAAGGTGATCTCGTGGCCGGCATCGAGCAGCAGCTTCACCGGCTGCATCAACTCGTTGAGGTAGAATCCGGTGCGGAACACCTTGCCGTCCTTGAGATCGAGATGATCGGAGCCGGAAAGGACGACAAGCACCTTGGCGGCATGCGCGTCGGCTGAGGCAAAGGTCAGGGCGAGCGCGGCGGCAACGCCACGCAGCCATTTCATCGGATGGGTCATGGTTTTTACTTTCAGGGATGGGTGGCGTCGTCCGTCGGTGCAAACAGCAGGGCCTTATCAGCCCTCATTCCGAAGCCGGCGTCAGATCACCTTTTGGTTTCGCTGGACTGGCGGAACTTTATTATCGCCATCGAAGGCGATAAATGATCTCCAATTCAAATCATCTGTTCTCCGGAGACAAAAATGGCCCGTCGTTTCGATTATCTCGCCGATGTCGAAGTGTTCGTCGCGGTGGCCGAGCATGGATCGTTGACGGCCGGCGCCATCGCCTTGGGAACGACACCCTCCGTCGTCAGCCGCGCCATCTCGAGGCTTGAAGCGCGGCTAGGCAGCCAGCTCTTGCGCCGCACGACGAGGCGTATCGGCCTCACCCACGACGGACAGCATTTTCTCGACCAGGCGCGTTCCGCCTTCTCGACCATCGACGACGCCGAACGGGCCATTCAAGGCGGCAGCGGTCAGGTCGCCGGGCGCGTCCGCCTCAGCGTACCGACGACATATGGCCACTTCCGGCTGCCGCCTCAGCTCAGTCGGTTCCGAGCTCTTCATCCGAAGGTCGAAGTCGAGCTCAACATCACCAATCGCAACGTTGATCTCGTCGCAGAAGGCTTCGATCTCGCCATCCGCATGGGTCCGTTGCCGGACAGCGGCCTCATTGCGCGCAAGATCGAGGACGGGGTGATGTGCCTTGTCGCCTCACCCGACTATGTCGCCCGTCACGGCGCTCCTCAGAGCATTGCCGATCTCGATCACCACGACTGCGTGCCGTTCGTCATGCCGAGCACCGGCAGGTTCGCGCCATGGATGTTCCGCGACAACGGCCGGGATTTCGAATGGGCGCCCTCCTCCGGCGGACTGGTGGTCAGCGACGACGTTCTCGGCGTCATGTCGATGGCCGAGCAAGGCGCCGGTATTTGCCAAACGTATGATTTTGTCGTCGAGCGTGCCGTCCTGCAGGGGAGACTGGTCGAGCTCCTCATCGGCATGAACGGACGAACCCGACCGATCTCGATCGTCTACGCCCCCAATCGCCGGCTTTCCGCCGCGTCACGCGCACTGATCGACGTCTTGAGCGAAAAGCAGGGTTGACCGGGGGAGTCTCGAAAAGGGCGCAAAAGGGCGGTTGGACCGATGCAACAAAGCGCGCCAAAGTGCCCTCAACACCGCCCAAGTCACAAAACTGTCACAAAATATGGGCGGGATCGCTCGCGTTCAGTTCCGATTGGCCATGACAACGCGAGGACGAGACGCCATGAGTGCCAAGGCACAGACGCATTCGCCCCCGGCACGAACCGGCAAATGGCATCGATCGGAGGCCGGCACGATCATCGCCGTCATCCTCGTTTCCGTCATCATGCTCGCATCGCTCGTTATTGCCGACAAGGGCTTCGGCATCGATTACTACGATCTCGTTCGCGACCCGAACGCGATCGCTCGCAACCCCGGCTATTTCGGCATCGTCTCGAATATCGGGATCATCTTCTGGATCGTTGGCGCAGCCGCGGCACTTCAGGCCTTTGCGGCAACGGCCGCCGAAGAGCCCCCGGCTCTCAGGCGAACGTTGCTTACCGGCGGGCTCTTTTCAACTCTGATGGGTATCGACGACTTCCTTATGCTGCATGAGGCAGTCGCAACCACAGGCATCCCGGAAGAAGTCGTACTCGTGCCGCACATGATCCTGCTTGCTGCGCTCTGCTGCTGCGCCTACATCGTTCGGGCAGAAACGCCGCGATTGCTGCTTGTCGGTTCGGTCCTGGCGATGGGGCTGTCCTTCGCCGCCGATATGGCCCCGATCCATGTCGGCGGGGCCACCTTCGTCGAAGAGGGTTTCAAACTCGTCGGCATCCTGTTCCTGACCACCTATCTCGTCGCCATCAGCCACCAGGCGCTGCGTGGCCGGGCGTCGAAACGCCCGGCCATCGGATAGGAGCCGTTATCAGCTGACCCTGCGGTCACTTCGTCGCGCCCTTCAGCGCCTGCTCCAGGAAGACATACTTCATCGCCGTCTGCGCTGCCTGTATCCGGCGGTCGCCCCGCCCACCATGGCCGCCTTCCGTTTCCTCGAAAAACAGCGCATTCGCGTGACCTGCGGCCTGCAGGCGTGCGGCCATCTTGCGCGCATGGCCGGGATGCACCCGGTCGTCGGCGGTCGACGTCGTCAGCAGTACCGGCGGATAATCGGCATCATCAGCGACGTGCTGGTAGGGAGAATAGGTTGCCAGCCACGCCGCCTCTTCGGGCTTCGTGGGATCGCCGTATTCGGCCATCCAGGACGCGCCCGGCGGCAATTCCGTGTAACGAAGCATGTCAAGCAACGGCACCTCGATGAGGACAGCCCCGAAAAGCTCGGGTCGCTGCACCAAGGAAACGCCGGTGAGCAGGCCGCCGTTCGACCCGCCCTGAATGCCGAGCATTGAAGGAGTCGAGATCCCTCGCCGCACCAGATCTTGCGCAACAGCGGCAAAGTCGTCGAACGCGTTTTGCCGCTTGTCCCTGAGGGCCGCCTGGTGCCACCGTGGTCCAAACTCGCCTCCACCGCGGATGTTGGCCTGGACATAGGCATAGCCCTTTTCGAGCCAGAGCTTACCGCGCAGGCCGGCATAGGCGGGCAAAAGCGGAACTTCAAAGCCGCCGTAGCCGTAGAGCAAGGCCGGCACAGGCTCCTTCTGGTCGCGACGCCGAACGACAAAATAAGGAATGAGCGTGCCGTCCTTCGAACGGGCCTCGAACTGTTCCGAGACCAGGTCGGACGCATCGAAACGGGCGGGCTGCGCCTTGACCGTCGCCAGCGTCTCGCCGTCATCATCGGACCAGATGATCGAGCTCGGCGTCAGGAAGTCGGTGAAGGAGAACGAAACGCTGGAGCCGAACTGATTGATATGGCTGATGCCGACATTGCCGTTTTCGGGCAAGGAGACGGGAGTGAGTGACCACCCGTGCCCGCTGCGCTCCGCATAGACGACGCGACCGCGGACATTGTCCATGAGGCTGATGAACAGGCGATCACGCGTGTTTGCGACATGCGCGATCGAAACGCGCTCTGCCGGCGGCAGCACCGTCTCGATGGCACCGATGTCGCCCATTTCCAGCCAGCGCTTGAAATCGAAGGCGTAGAGCCCGTCGGGCAGGCATGTGGCGCCGCCCGGAGCGGACCAGGGGCTACGCACGCTGAAGACGATCTGACCCTTCAGAAGGGCAATCTCGCAGACATCGTCGGGCAACGGCAGCCGCCGGTTTTCGCCCGAAGCGAGCCTGACAAAATGATGGCCGGAATAGAAATCGATCGATCGCGTCAGCAGCAGGTATTGCGTGTCGCCGTCGAATTCGAGTGCGCCGCCAACGGCAAGATCCTCGACCTCTCCCTCGAAGATCGGCACCGCCTCGGCAAGACTTGTTCCGCGTTTCCACAATTTGACCACGCGAGGATAGCCGGATTGCGTCCTCTCTTCCGCCTCGAAGGCGGCCGCGACGATGACCGTATCGATATCGAGCCAGCTGAAACTCGATTTTGAAACGGGCGCCTGAAATCCGCCGTCGACGAAGGTCCCGGTTTCGATGTCGAACTCGCGCATTTCACTGGCATCGCCGCCGTCCGGCGACAGGTTCAGGAGGCAACGGTTGAAAGCCGGATAGAGACGGCGCGCGCCGCTGAACACCCATCTGACGCCTTCCTTTGCCGAAAGCGCGTCGAAGTCGATGATCGTTTGCCACTCCGGCTTGTCGGTCTTGTAGGAGGCGACAGTGGTGCGACGCCAGAGGCCGAGGGTGTTCACCTTGTCCTGCCAGAAGTTGTAGACATGGCCGCGCAATTCATAGCCGACAGCGATGTTGTCCTCTGCGGTCATCAGTTCCAGCGCCGTTTCATATCGCGGCTGATACGAAGCATCACCCTGCAGCCTCTCCTTCGTCCGCGCGTTCTGACCATGCACCCAGTCGAGCGCTGGTTTGGACGTCCTGTCTTCCAACCAAAGGAACGGATCTTCGGCAGTCGTGGGAAGCGGTGAGTGGATGGGTTTGGTCATCAAATCTCCAGAAACAATGTCAGAAGGGCAATCGCGAGGTGCCGCAGCGGTATATGTTGTCTCGTCACCTGGCTTTGCAATGTCAAAGGCCGATTCAAGGCGGGTGAATGCTGGGCCAGCATGGCTTGCAGATCGGTCACCCGGGCGCCCCGGTCATGCCGTCGCGCCCAGCCCGAACGGCGCATCCGTTCAGTGATCGGCAAGCTGCACCAGGCAAACCGCCCGAACGCAGCCGCGCAGCCAACGATGCGCCGGATCGGCATCGAGCCGGGGGTGCCAGAGCATCGAAACCGTAACCTCGGGCACCGGGACCGGCAGTGCAAAACTATGCATGCCGGCGCGCAGGTTTCCGGTATGGCGTTCCGGCACGCTGGCGATCAGGTCCGATCCGCGCGCCAGCGCCAGCGCCGCCGAAAAGCCTCCCACCGTGGTGACGATCTGCCGGGCGAGCCCGAGCGTTTCCAGGGCGTCGTCGATCGGACCCCGGTCGAGACCGCGCCGGGAGACGAGCACGTGCCGGCCGCCGGCATAGCCGGCAGTCGTCACCGGGCCTTGGCTCAAGGGATGCTCCTTGCTGACGGCACCGACGAAGCGGTCGCGGAACAGGGCCTGCGTGCGCACTTCCGGGCCGGTCGAAAGCCCGATCACGCCGGTTTCCAGATCGACGCTGCCGTCGCGCAGAGCCGTGCTTTCCTTGTTCGGCTTCGGCAGGAAGCGCAGGCGGACACCTGGCGCTTCAGCGGAGATGCGGCGAAGCAGGTCTGGGCCGAAGTTCTCCACGAACCCTTCGCTCGTCCGCAAGGTGAAGGTCCGCACAAGCCGGCTGAGCTCCAGCATTTCCACCGGGCGCAGGACCGCCTCGGCATCGTCGACGAGTTGGCCGACGCGCTCGCGCAGTTCCAGCGCCCGCGGGGTCGGAACAAGGCCGCGCCCCGCACGCACCAGAAGCGGATCTCCCGTCACCTCTCGCAGCCGCGCCAGCGCCCGGCTCATGGCCGAAGGGCTGAGCCTCAGCCGTTCGGCCGCACGCGCAACGCTGCTTTCCGCAAGCAGAACGTCAAGTTGGACCAGCAGATTGAGATCGGGTTTCGCCATCCGCTCAGTATAGCGCAGCGTGATCGGGATGTGGCGTCACGTGCATGAATAAAGTGCAAATCATGCGCGTTCCGCCACGCCACGGAAAGACCTAGGCTTCTGACCGCTCCAATTCGGAGATTGCCAGCAGATGGAGTTTGTCTTGACGAGAGATGTTTCAGCGCCCACCGGGCCAGATTTCGAAGGCGGCGAACGGACGCATTCCGTCCGTTGGGCGCTCGCCAGCCTGTCGTTCGCCATGTTGTTGTCCGCACTCGGCACCAGCATCGCCAATGTCGGCCTGCCGACGCTCGCCCATGTTTTCGAGGCGCCATTCCAGGACGTGCAATGGGTGGTGCTCGCCTATCTGCTCGCAATCACCACACTGATCGTCGGCGTCGGTCGGCTCGGCGACATTGTCGGGCGGCGACGGCTGCTCCTCGGTGGCATCGCGGTCTTCACGCTGGCCTCCGGCTTGAGCGGCCTTGCCCCGACGCTTTGGCTGCTGATTGTCGCCCGCGCGCTACAGGGGCTCGGCGCGGCGATCATGATGGCGCTTACCATGGCCTTCGTTGCGGAAACAGTACCGAAGGCACGCACCGGCAGCGCCATGGGTTTGCTCGGAACGATGTCCGCCATCGGCACCGCACTCGGGCCGCCCCTCGGCGGGGCGCTGATTGCCGGCTTCGGCTGGCGCGCACTTTTCCTCGTCAACGTACCGCTCGGTATCCTCACATATGTTCTCGCGCATCGCCATCTGCCGGCCGACCGCAAGGCCACGACGCGCTCTCCCGCTCGCTTCGATGTGCTCGGCACCCTCGTGCTGGCATCGGTGCTGGCCGCCTACGCGCTTGCCATGACCATCGGACGCGGCCACTTCGGCCTGCTCAATGTCATTCTTCTCTTGGCGGCGGTCCTTGGCGTCGGGGCTTTTGCCATGGTCGAAACAAAGGTCGCATTCCCACTGATACGCCTGGCAACATTTCGCGATCCGGCCTTGAGCGCGAACCTGATCACCAATGGGCTGGTCTCGACGGTGATGATGACGACCTTGGTTGTCGGTCCCTTTTATCTCACGCGCGCTCTGGGGCTCGATGCGGCCGTGATCGGCCTGGTCATGTCGGTCGGCCCGATCGTTGCTGCGATCAGCGGCGTACCGGCTGGACGCCTCGTCGATCGCTTTGGCGCAGGGCTGGTGATACTGACCGGACTGACGGCAGTCGCGGCCGGCGCTGTCGGATTGTCCACTCTGCCGGCAACGCTCGGCATCCCAGGCTACCTTGCGCCCATCGTCATCGTTACCGCCGGTTACGCCTTCTTCCAGGCGGCCAACAACACCGCCGTCATGGCAGACGTGCCACCGGATCGCCGCGGCGTCATTTCAGGCGTGCTCAACTTGTCGCGCAACTTGGGGCTCGTCACCGGCGCCTCGGTCATGGGTGCGGTTTTTTCCCTGGCGTCGGCGACCTCCGACATCGCCACGGCACCGCCCGAGGCCGCCGCATCAGCCATGCGCGTCACCTTTGCCGTCGCGGCGGGGCTCATTCTTCTGGCTATCGCCATTGCGTTCGCGGGTCGTGCTTTGGCGGGCCGCTCCGCGTCGCCCAGTGAGGGGCTTCGAAATTGAACGCGGTGAAGGCGGGCTGGCAGTCGCGTCCGTAGCGAGCAAACCGGCCTCTACTCCAGATCCACCGAGGTAAACACCCGGCAGTTGCCGGCCGCCGGCACCGTTCGGCAGACTTCGATCGACGTCAGCAATTCGACGCCCCCCAGTTTGGTCGTCAGCTTCATCTCCAGCATCGCGACAGGCTCGATCTTGCGGATATCGGTCGCGGGCGTGACCTTCATCAGATTGACGACGGCACGATCGACGCCCATGTCCGTGAGGTACGCTTCCAGCTTGCGCTCGGTAGCCTTGCTCATCTCATAGGTCTTGTAACCGCCGACATTCCTTCGGCCGACGACTTTCTTGCTGGTGACTTTCTTCTTGCCGTTCACGACGCGGTATTTCATCCGATACTGCGTTTCCATCTGAACGTAGGTCGTGGTGATCTGGTGCACGCCCAGGAACGCCCATTCGCCGACCACGCGCCGCGTGCCCCCGGCAAACATCAGCGGACAGGCCGAGTTGCAATAAGCTTCCCCGGAATAGGCGATGCCGACGTGGCGCGCGCCCTTGTCGTCGTTGGCCCTGCAGTCCCGCTCCTCCGGCTGGCAGCCGACGAAGCGGGTCTTGCCGACCGCCACGTCAAGCTTTCGCGCCCTGATCATGCGCCCGATCGCCAACGCAGCGTCGACGTCTCCGCCGGGCGACGTCACCACGATCGGCAGGCGACGATCGCCGAGCGACTTGAGCAGCTTCTTGAAGCGGGCCGGGCTTTCGTCAACGATGGTGCCTTCCGCCGATACCCACTCCGGGCAGGTCGGCTCGCACCCGGGCTGGCCGCTGCGCACCACGAAGAACTGCATGTCCGCGCCCTCCGGCGGCGATGCGCGACCCGTTGCGGCGGAGAGCATCAGCCCAACCGACAGGCAGCCTATGGCCACTGAACGCTGAAATAAATCGCGTGGACATGCCCTGACGAACAAAGAAGCACACCTCCTCCCGCCTGTTTCCGCTCCCCGCCTGTTTCTCCTTCGGCGTTCGAAACGGTGCACTCTTCCGGTCGCTTGCATCGCCGATGCATTGCCGGACGAAACAGATTTCCATGCTGCAAATATGAGTATCGAAACGACCAGCGCATCCGATGCGGCCACGAAGATTCTGCGTCGGAATGCGAAATGAGAATACGGGTTGCACCCATGGGGAATGAAATCGAGGATAGCACGGACCACAAATATAAGGCAACACTCATATAAGCAGCAACAGACGAGATCCCTGGCGCGATCATCGAAGCCGTTGCCGGCACGTCGAGGATTCGGGCCTAGCGAAGCGTGCCCATTTGTCCACCCGACCGTTACACCCAACCGGGGCCAAGCCCCTGCTGCGAAAGGATAAACGCTCATACTTCATTGATCGGGCGCACTGGGGACTAGATACGTCGCCGACGCTTTGACAACATAGGCGCTCAAGGCAGGGTTGGCGATTCGATGACGATATTCTTCAAGGCAGCGATTTCCGATGACGTAGCGTTCGGGATGATCGAGCGGTGTTTTTCCGATCCGGACGACTATGACGGTTATCTCGACATCTTTAGCGATCACACCGAGCAGACCATTTCATGGAGCAAGGGCAGGTCGGCGGACGAGTTCAAGGACCAGGTAACCGAGGCATTGCGATCGGCCTGGGAGACGGCACGTTTCTTTCAGGTGTACGAGCGGCGGGAAGATAGAGACGACGCCGGCACCAATGAAATTCGCAGGGCTGCAATAGATCTCACGCGTGCCTATGGCGGCGTGATCGTGATCACGCTCAGCCTGCTTGGGCGGCGTAGCAGCGCCAACGATCTCGAACTGGTGTTCCTTTGCTTCCAGGAAGACGCCCAGCGCCGGAATTTTCGCGTGCGATACGACGGAAAGTTCGTGCCGGCCTGAAGCCGTGATCGTTGAAGTGGGAAAACGAGGTCTGCCTACGCACGTTCGCGGCATCGACCAGCGGACAAGGTGCTTATGTTCAGGAGCGAAACGTCAACCGGGTCAAGACGACGGCGGATCCTAGTGCAGCTTTCTTGAGATCAGCAGTGAGCAGGTGATCTCCTCAAGCATGTGGATGTCCTCGTTAAGTGTCGTGCGATGCTTGTGCGACAGGTTGACGAGGCAATCCGCCACTTCGTCCGACGTCCAGCCCGCTGCCTCCGCACGCTCGACCAGATCCAGGAAGGCATCTTCAACCGCGCATTCGCAATCCGGCTCACGATCCGGATGTCCGTGGCTGACCAGCGGTACGGCAATCTTGGTCATGAGCGATCCTCCCGGATAAAGAATAGTCCCGCGGCAGGGACCTGCAAAGCGACTAAAGTCGTACTTTTGCAGCGACTTTGGTATTCGGGGGTGCCCCTTGTCGGGCACGCCGGCAAGCTCTCACCGATCGCTAAACAATCTGACAGCCACCGCTGCCACAACGCGTCATTCTGCCATCATCGGAAACGAAATGAAGGGAGATGACCCGATGTCTGACACAGCTTCATCCCACGCCAATCTGATCTATGTTTCCGCCCGAATGATCGCGCCGCGGCAACGATTTGCGGCTCCGGCCGAACTCGGAGCGCATGGCTTCCCCTGGCGGCTGTTTCGGCGCGTTTCGCGCTGGATGGACACCCGGCGGGGACGCCTGGATCTGCTTGCGCTTTCCGATCATCAATTGAAGGATATTGGCCTGTCGCGTGCGGCGGCCTATAACGATTTCTACCAACGCGACGAATAGGACGGCAATGTCCCAGTTTTCGTGCCTCACGCTTCTCGACACGTCGATCGCCTCGCTTCGCGACGTGGTGTGCGATGGTTCGTGCCGTGGGAAGAGCGGCGAGGAATGTGCGCATCGAACAAGCCTCGTTTATCCCTATCGCGGCGTCTTCATACGGCACGTCGGCAAAGCCGATACGGTGGCTGAATCCAATCAGGTGATCTTCTTCAACCACGGCGAAGACTACCGCGTCAGCCACCCGATCGAAGGCGGCGACGCCTGTCTCGAGGTGCAGGTGGACGAAGCCATCCTCAGCGAACTCGCCCCGAAGGAGCAATTTCGCTCTGGCGCGCTTGCCTTGTTCAAAAGACCGCGCCGGCGCATCGATCCACGGGCGCAGGCGCTGGTCGCCCTGTTGCGCTATAGCCTTCATCGCGGGGTCGCCGAAACGCTCGAAGCCGAGACCCTGACGCTGACATTGATCCGACGTTCGCTCGGCGAGCGCACGTCGCACGGCGCTGCCACCACCTATGGGCGGGCAAAGTTGGTCGATCGGGCCAAGCTGGTTCTGTCGGGCGATCTCGCCCGCCGCTGGACCTTGGCCGAGGTGGCAACAGAGGTCGGCGTGTCGCCGGTCTACCTCACCCAGACGTTCCAGCAGGTCGAAGCCATGCCGCTCTACCGCTACCAGCTACGGCTGCGGCTTGCACGGGCGCTGGATCTGCTCGGCTCCTGCCGTGACTTGACGGCCCTTGGCCTCGACCTCGGCTTTTCCAGTCACAGCCATTTCAGCGCCTCCTTCAAGCATGCCTACGGACGCACACCGGCGGAATTCCAACGCGCCCTCCATCTTCGCTAGGCTTCAGCGCCGTCGTCACACGGCGCCGGCAACGGCCACGTGGCTGTTCACGGCGAAATTTAAGTGGACAAAAAAAATCATAAAAAATCCAGGATCGGTGAAAAAAAATCCGGAGCCGGTCGTCTTTGTTTGAAAGCGCATGCTGAAGCACCGCGCCGAAAGCTGAGACGGGTGGAAGATGAGCGCACCGGAATGCCGTAACGGACGCCTGCCTTTGGAAGCGGAACGCGGCCGCACCGGTCCGTTTCTTCCCAGGGGCCTGGCGACTGGCGCGTCTATCTTCACCGCCTTGCGGGCAATGGCGCCGACGCGCACTGCGTCCGTCCGCAGCAACCACTGCGGCGGACGCCGCCCATTGTGCCCGTCCGGATCGCCCTCATGTGGCACCCGGTTCATAACCGGCCCGATCCTTCGCCAAGCCCATCCGCCTCCACGGGCGGCCGGCAGACCGTGCGTGACGCAAGTCGCGCCAATCTAAATCCGTTCAGTAAGAAAATTCAATGCGTTGCCCCTCCCACGCGACGCGATTGCGCGACTTTGCACGTCGCGTGCCGAGGATCGACAGACATGACATCGTCTAGGCAAATCGCAGAAACTGCGACCTTTCAAAGCTTCGCCAACTGCTACCTCCGGGAGGTGAATCCCGGCACGCCGGTGATGCATCGGAGCGCTGGCGGCACCTGCGACAGCATCGAATGGTCGCTTCCCCGCCAGCAGATGATCCTTCGCGTGGAGGTCACCTCATCGTCTATTTGTGGCCCGCTTCACTTCGGCAGAGCCTGGGGGCGAAACGTCTCCGATCCATCCTGGCGGCCGATGGAACTGATGTCCGCGCTCCATATGCTGGTTCAGGCCGCCTATCGCCAGGATGATGCAGGCCAGACAGACGCGTTGCGCGGCTTCGAGCTCGAACTTCTGATCCGGGTGCTCGAAAGCTACCAACAGACCGCGCTCTACATCGACAAGGCACTACCGGGTCCAAAGGACCCCGGTGAATTTCTCGAGGCCGAGCAGTCTCTTGTCTTCGGGCACTGGCTGCACCCGACGCCGAAAAGCCGGCAGGGCATGACCTACTGGCAACAGGAGAGCTATGCGCCGGAACTGCGTGGCCGGTTCCAGCTGCATTACTTCGCAGCGAAGATGGACCATGTCAGTCACGCATCCTCCCGCCCGGCACAGGCGCCGGACATCGTTCGTTCTCTCCTGGGGCACAACCCGGAAGGCTTGGGTCTTGGCGACGACGAATTCCTGCTGCCAATGCACCCGCTGCAGGCGGAAGCCCTGCTTCTCGTTCCGCGTATCCGGGCGATGCAGCAGTCCGGCATCCTGCGTCACCTCGGCCCGGCGGGCTCGCTCTTCAGCGCCACATCCTCCGTCCGCACGGTCTACGGAGCCGACGAAGACTGGATGCTGAAGTTTTCGCTGCCGGTGCGTATCACCAACTCCGTCCGCCTGAACCGAAGGCAGGAGCTGGAGGCCGGTGTCGCCATGGCCAGGCTGATCGACAGGATCGGCTTTTCCAAGCGCTCGGCAAACTTCCGGATCATCCAGGACCCGGCCTATATCACGCTCGATCTACCGGGTGAGAGCGAGAGCGGCTTCGAGGTCATCCTGCGCGAAAACCCTTTCTCGCGCGACCGGGGGCAAGGCGTCATAACCGTGGCTGCACTGACGGCCGACCCGCTTCCGCAAACGCCATCGAGGCTCGAAAAACTGCTGCGCACGCTGGCCACGCGGGAGGCTGAGCCTCTGGCCGACGTCTGCATCGCCTGGTTCCAGCGCTATCTCGATTGCGCCGTCGAACCGTTGATCCGGCTTTACGACGACTATGGCATTGCGCTCGAAGCGCACCAGCAGAACAGCCTGCTCGATGTCGGCGCGGGTTACCCCTCGGTCAGCTACTATCGCGACAACCAGGGTTTTTATCTCTCCGAACGCTATCGCAGCCTGCTTTCCAGCTACGTCCCCGAAACCGGGACGATCCCGTCGCTCTATTTTCCCGAAAGCGAAATCCGCGACCGCTTCGCCTATTACCTCATCGTCAATCAGGTCTTTTCCGTCATCAGCCGCATGGGCCACGACGGACTGTGCGACGAGGTCACGCTTCTGCGCGTGCTGAGAAACCACCTGGAGCAATGCAGCCGCGCGATGACCGGCGCCGGACGCGACTTTGCCCGGCACGTGCTCGACCTGCCGACGATCGCGTCGAAGGCCAATCTGACCACCCGGCTGTTGAATGTCGACGAACTGCAATCCGACCACGCACCGATCCTTTATCGCCCAGTTCAAAACCCGTTGCGGGCACCGGCGGCGCTGACGGCAGCAAGGACAAGCCATGCCATTGCCTCTTGATATCAAGGGACGCCCTGACGATCGGGTGCTTCGCCAGCTCGTCGCCGCCCTCTTGTTCGAAGGCGTGGTCGAGGCGCGCCGAAGCGACAGCGACGGCACCGCGCATTTTCGCTGGACGCTCGCCGACCGCGACTTCCGGTGCGACGCAATCCTCGGTGCATTCGGGCGAATTCGGCCGCTGCCGGGATCGGTGCAAATGCAGACGAGCGACGGAAACTGGAACGAGGCGTCGCTCCCGCTTGTGGTTTCGAGCCTGCCCGGCACCGGCATTGCCCGAGCCAAGCTCTTGAACGAGATGAAGCAGACGATTGCCTTTTCAGAGTGGAACGACCGCCATCTAGCCACCCGCCCCCGCCGGAAGATGGATTTCGCCGAGCTGGAAGGCGCCATCGACGAGGGGCATCCCTACCATCCCTGCTACAAGGCGCGCACCGGCTTTTCCCCCGCCGACCATGCGCTCTTCGGCCCGGAGGCCGGCCAGTCGTTTCAGCTCGTCTGGCTGCTCGTCGCCCGCCGCCATCTGCGCCAGTCACTGCCCGCGGCCGAAGAAGCGTTCTGGCGGGCCGAGATCGGCGCTGAAACCTGGGCTCATCTTCAGCGCATGCGAGAAAAGCTCGGCGCCTCCACTGAGGATTTCGGGCTGGTGCCGATGCATCCCTGGCAATGGCGCAATCTGAGCGAGACGCTCGCCTCCGGCTGGATCGCAGCCGGTGACGTCCATTGCCTCGGCCCTGCCGGCGACCACTACACGGCCACGCAATCGGTGCGCTCCTTGCTCAACCGGGACCGACCGCTGGCAGCCAGCATCAAGCTGCCACTCAACATCGTCAACACGTCCTCGCGGCGCATCCTCGAGCCGCACTCGGTCTGCACGGCGCCGGTCATCTCCCGCTGGATCGGCGAGATCGTCGTGTCTGACCCGGTGTTTGACGAAGATTATCCCCTGACCGTCCTGCAGGAATATGCCGGCATCATCGCCGATGCCGACGAGCCGCTGGCGGGACAAGTGGGTGCGATATGGCGAGAGAGTGCCGAGGCAAAGCTTTCGGCCGGAGAAGCCGTCATTCCCTTCACCGCGTTGATGATGATGGAGACGGACGGGCGGCCCTTTGCCGACCACTGGATCAGGCGGTTCGGCCTGATGCCGTGGATTAACCGGCTGCTCGAGGTCGTCGTCCTGCCCGTCTGGCATCTGCTCGTTTATCACGGCATCGCCGTCGAGGCCCATGGCCAGAACATGCTGCTCGTCCACCGCGACGGTTGGCCGGTGCGGTTGATCCTGCGAGATTTTCACGAGAGTATCGAGTTCTCACTCGCGTTCCTGCGCGAACCGGAGAAGGCGCCCGATTTTCTGTCTCTGCATCCGTCCTACCGCGATGCCGAGCCGGACCAGTTCTACTGGACGGATAATCTGGATCAGCTGCGCGAACTGGTGATGGACACGCTGTTCGTGTACAACTTGAGCGAAATCAGCCACCTTCTCGCCCATTGTTACGCCCTTGGCGAACCGCTGTTCTGGCAGCGGGTCGACAGCCTGCTGGCATCCTACCCGCACAGGCACGGCATGGTTGGCAGGCAGGCACAACTCGGCCACGACAAGCCCGAAATCCTCACCGAATCCCTGATGACGAGGAAGCTTTTCGCGCGCAAGCCGGAGTACCACCACGTGGTGCTCAATGCGCTCGCCGCGGACAAGCTTCAACGAAAGAGAAAGCCATGATCCGCATCGACGACAGGCTCTATGACCGCGCCTATTTCAACGAGACATCCGCCCGCCTGGCTGGGCGAATCGGCCTGAAAGACCGCGACGACGGACGCTACGCGGTCTGCTTTACAGAAACCGTCGACTGGCTGGCATTATTCTTCGCCATCCGCAAGGCAGGCGCGAGTGTGTTGCCGATCCACCCGGCTACACCCTATGCCGCAGCGCGCAAGCTTGCGATCGGCGCCGGCTGCGACTGGCTGTTCTATAACAGCCTGACGGCGGAAGCGCTGGAACGGCCGGCGAATATCTCGCCCGTCGGCACACTTCTGCAGATGAGTTCCGGCACGACGGGCGCGCCAAAATGTGTGGCGCGAAGCTGGGAAGATATCGACGCCGAGATCGGAAGCTACATCGCCACCTTCCGCGAGCCGGCGGACATGACGCCGGTCGTCGCCTGCCCGACCACCCATTCTTACGGTCTGATCTGCGGTATCCTGGTGGCGCTCAAGCGCGGCCAGACACCTGTTGTGGTCAACACCGCCAATCCGAAATACCTCCTGAAGATCCTGCGCGAAACCGAGAGGCCACTGCTCTACTCCTCGCCAGCCATCCTTCACACGCTTGCCCGGCTTCTGCCGGAGGGCGAACGGATCCACGCGACGATGACATCAGGCACCCTTCTGCCGGACCCCTGGTTCGCCCAGATCAGGGCGAAGAGCCGGCACATGTTCCAGCAATATGGTTGCTCGGAAGCTGGATGCATCGCCATCAATCCTGACGTTACCGCCGCCGGCGAGATAGGCTTCGTGCTGCCGCATCTTCTGCCGCAGACAGGCAGCAGTGCCGAGCGTGCCGGTGAGATCGTCGTGACGAAGGACGATGGCATCGCCATCCACACCCGCGATCTCGGCTATCGCCGCGATGACGGCATGCTGGTCTTCGTGTCGCGCATGGACGACATGATCAATGTCTCTGGCCTCAACGTCTACCCCCGCGACGTCGAGGATGCGGTGATGGCGATGCCAGGCGTCAGCGATGCCGTTGCCTTCCGCATGGGCGACCGTTTCGCCGGCGAGCGGGTCGCGCTGTTGTTCAGCAGCGACGAAACGGTTGCGCCGCGGGCGATCCGCGAATGGTGCATCCAGCACCTCGCCAGCCATCAACTGCCGATGGACATCCGCCAGGTCGATGCCATCCCGCGGCAAGCGAACGGCAAGATAAGCCGCCGCGAGGTGGCAGCGCGCCACGCCGCCGGCGAGTTCGTGAAACCGATCTCCGGAGCAGCGTTATGACCAGCGACGAAACCCTGCAAGCAATCCACACGGTCCTCAGCGAGCAGATGATGCATCCGCATCTCGACGGCTTCGGCCCGGAGGCACGGCTTAACGAAGACCTCTATCTGGATTCCGTCCTGATCCTGCAGATCTTCCTCAATCTGGAGCTGGAATACGGGTTGAGCGTTCCCGAAGCGGCGATCGCCCGCCAGGATGTCCAGACCGTCGCCGACCTCGTCGCCCTCTACCAGCCGAAGGCTGTGGCGACCGTCGTCCCGTCGTTTCCGCTGACCGGCGGCACGACCGACGAGGGCGTGCATGGCGAGGCCTATTACGACATCAAGGTGCATTGCTTCGTCAGCTGCGTCTGCGACGGGCTGAAGCGGCAGGGCCTCGATCACCGGCCGTTCTACTTCGGCGTCTGGGACGCGAAATTCGCGCTCAGCGACCGCTTCCAGTTGCTTTATCACGCACCCGACATCACCCAGGAATTCTTCCGTGCGTGGTTTCAGCGGCTCTACGGCGTTGCCGTCCGCGAATGGTACGACCCTGACATCAGCAAGAGCGAAAATCTCGCCGTGATGCTCGATCTCGTCCGTCGGCGCACATACACCGGGTCAGTCATGGTCATGCTCGACATGTTCCACCTGCCGGAGCGCGAGAACAAGTTCAACCAGAACCCCTTCCCGCACTACCTCATGCTGCAGGAAACTGCCGATCCCGACACATGGTTCGTGCACGATCCCGATTACCGCTGGGAAGGCGAGATCGCCCGGGACAAAGTGATCCATGCGGTCATGCAGCCAACAGTCGGCGGCGGCTATGTCTTTGACAATGCCGAGACCCGAGCCCCAGCGGCCAAAGACCTCAAGGCCTATTTCGACGCTTGCTTCGTCAAGAGCAGCAATCCGCTTGCCGACGCGGTGCGCGAGATCGTCACAGCGCATCTGGAGGGACGCGGCGGCGTTACCCTCGCCGATCTGACTGCGGCCGTGCGCGAACTGCCCATCATCACCATCCGCAAATACGCTTACGAGCATGGCTTTGCCTTTTTCTGGCGGGCTTTGAAGCTGCCGGCGCGTGAATTCGAAGGCTGGTGCGAAGAGATCGAGGCCCTGGTCCAGGCGCTGAAAACGCTGCACTACGACTGCATGAAGCTGAGCCAGACCGGCGAGCGCGCATTGGCCGCTCCGGTTTTCGAGCGGCTGGCGGAAGCAGACCGGATCGAGACGAAGCTGAAAGGCAAGCTGGCAGAAATCTTCGATCTCTGGTGCGACCAGAACGTTGCTGCCGATATCTCCCTGCTGAATAAGTCCATGCTGAAGAGGGTTGCGCGATGAACATCTCCTTGTGCACGATCACGTTCCGTCATCATCTGATGTCGCTCGGCGAAATCGCCGCCTGGGCACAATCCAACGATTTCCAGGGCATCGAGCTCTGGGGGGCGCATGCGCGCAATCTGGCGCAACAGCCCGACCGCAACGCCGACTGGCTCGACACCTTCGGGCTGAAGGTGCCGATGATCAGCGACTATCTGCCGCTCGACGCCGACCCGGAAACGCTCAGGCACAAGACCGTTGAGCTCTGCAGGCTCGCCCGCCGCTGGCGGACCCGCAAGATCCGCACCTTCGCCGGCAGCCGCGGCAGTCTCTGCGTCTCCAGTGAGGAGCGGCAGCTGATCGCGCAGCGGCTGAGAGAGATATGCGCGATCACTGCCGGCTACGGCATTCAACTGCTGGCGGAGACGCATCCGAAGACGCTGGCTGACACTGCAGCCTCGACATTACGCCTCATCGAGGAGGTCGATCACCCCGCCTTCGCGATCAATTTCGATACGCTCCACGTCTGGGAAGGCGGCGACGACCCCATCGTCATCCATCGGCAGATGAAACCGCATATCCGCCACTACCATCTGAAGAACGTTTGCGACCGATCGGACCTCCCGGTTTTCGAGCCGGCCAACGTCTACGCCGCTGCCGGCCGCCGCGACGGCATGACCCCATTGTTCGAAGGTACGCTCAACTATGTCGATTTTCTCCTGGAGATCGAGGAGGACGGACAGGTCGATGCATCGCTGGAATGGTTCGGCAATGATTGCCTCGACATTCTTCGACGCGACCGCCGACAGGTGCGTCGTGTGATCGAGGGACGCGAGCCCGTTCGACGCACAGTCAACTTTTTGTGATCGAACGGGGGATCATCGACTCTGGCCGATGCACCCGACAAAAAAATGGCCCTGGCTGTATATGCCCGGGCCCATTTTTTGTTTGTTGTTTTCGTATGGAAAATTCTTAATTGATATCGTTTTGAAGCACCGAAATACTGCCTCGTTCGCCGCTTTGCTCATTTTAGTCTTGAGGCGGACGAGCTGTGCTTTACCTCGCTACTGTGGCGATCTCTCCGATGAAAATCAATCAACTTTTATGGGGTAATTTTTCATAGTCCGCGATGGGCGGCTGGTCCGCTGGACCGGTTCGCTGGATTTGCGCCCTGGCCGTCACCGGCCTGGGGGCGCCGCGCGCTTGGGCGAATATCTCTCCGTTGCCCATGGCCGCGCGGCCTGTGTTTACCGGAACTGACCTGTCCCGTTGCCAGCGTCCTTGCCCCGTCAGATCGCTAAAGAATCTAACAGCGCCGCTGCAGCGCAAGTGATTTTCTCCTGTGGTCGAAATCAAAAAGAGGAAACGAAGACGATGACCCAGAAAACCTGTGCAGCCTGCGACTGCGAACTCGACCAGAACAGCATCAAGGTCAAGCTTGGTGGCAAGACGGTGGAAGTCTGTTGCGAGGAATGCGCCGCCGCCATCGGCGAAGCGGAAACCGCAAGACAGTCGGCCGCTTCCGCCGGAAAGTGATGAAAATTCCGGGCGTCATGGCGCCCGGAATTTTCATTGACCGCCGACCTTAGCAAGGCAGCAATTGCGTGTTGCCTGCAATCAATTTCCCTTGAGAGCGGCAACTTCCGCCTGGAGGATCGCAACTGTCTCTTCAAGAGTCCGCAGGCGCTGCTCCAGTTCGGAAAGACCGGTACCGCCAAACGAGGTTGCGCCCGGCGCGGCGGTGGCCGCCTGATCGACCTCGCCGCACAGGAGATGTGCAAACCGGTCCTCACGCTGGCCGGCGCCGCGGTTCAGCTGCACGATGAGCGGGGGCCGGCGCCCAATCATTAGATCGAGATTGTCCTTGAGATCTTCAACGGACTGGAAGCGTGCCATGCGCTCGCTGCGGGACCAAAGCTCATAGGCCGTCTGCGGACCGCGCAGCAACAACAGCCCGAGCACGACGATTTGCGGCGACGTCAGCGAAAACCGGTTGGCGGCCAGATGTTCGTAGCGCTCGACGCGCGAAGCGAAGGCCTGACGGACCAGTCCCTTCTGGGAGAGCGAGTTGAGCGCGCGATGCACGTCCGCCTGTTCCAGCGCCATCACCGGATCGCGCGCCGTCTTCTGGTTGGCGGCGGAATGGAGGGAGTTGAGCGTCAGCGGATAGACGTCAGGCGTGGTTTCCTTCTTCTCGATCAGACAGCCAAGAACGCGCGCTTCGATCGCATTGAGTTCAGGGAAATCGGTGTCTGGATTGGTGTTCATAAGCTCACTCTTCACGGCACGAGTTCAATGGCAGCGCGAGTTCTCCGACCGGAATGATCTTGCCTCGTCCACCCATCTTGGGGCGAACGCTCGGAAATCTCCAGCCGGCCGAACCGCGTCCCTCGATAGACCGTTGCGCGACCAAGGCCAAGTTGCTTTGCGCTTGCCACGGTCGATATCTGGTCTGCGACGACCGCCGTCAGGCGCCGGGGAGAGGCCCATACCTCGCCTTGTATTTATTTCATCAACCAGGGTCGGGCCGTTTAACCGATCACGATTGCGCCGCAGTTCGCGTCGATACGGTGCCGGTCAATTTCAAGCTGATTCCACTCACTGCCCTCCCTTGCCTCACGTCGCCAGATCGCCAGCGGTTACCCAAGCGGGACCGCCGCCGCAGCGGTCGGCGACGCCTCTCGAAACCAAGTTCACAGATGCCTCCCATGCCCCGTGTTACGAAAAGGGTCGTCCTGCATTTTCCGGGCTTTGAGCCCTTCGATGCGGAAGCACACCGCCTGCGCTATCAGCGTTCGGCACGACAAAGCGCCACGGCGTGGGAGTTCAAATCCGATGTGGGACCCTTGGTCAGAACGAGGCAGGCGGCGCATTTCGATGTCGATTGCGCCGGGTCGGACTGGCAGACGTCGAGCCGTATCCATGTTTTCGATCACGATGTGCTCGTCGGCGCCTTGAACCGTCGACCGTTGGTGCGCCGGCTGGCAGGGGGATTTGCCAGCGCGCTGCATGTGGCGTTCAGCGGCGGGCTTTGCAGTTACTTTCGTCATGCCTGGCGCTTCGGCCTGTTCTTCCTGTTCCCCTTCCTGCTGGCCGGCCTGATGACGGTCGCCGCCCTTGTCGTCGCATTCTTACCGCGCGCGTTGGACCTCTCCTCCTGGAATCTCCTTTGGAGCGTGCCGCTGGCAGCGCTTCTGGTCCGGCAGGTCCTGCTGCCGGTCGCGGCGAAGTTCCACACGCTGCACCTGTTTGCCGACTGGGAAATGGCCGTTGCCTTGGCGAGATTGGATCGGCCCGATTTCAATCGATGGCTCGAAACCTGCGTGGACGGCGCCCGCGAAGCGTTCAGCGAAGGGGCCGACGAGTATCTGATCAGCGCGCACAGCATGGGTGCAAGCGTCGCCGCGCATGTCATCGGCATGTTGATCGAGCGGCACCCGGATATTCTGGCAGGCAAGCGGGTGGTGTTCGCAACGCTTGGCGGCGCCATCCTGCAATGCGCGCTGATGCGACCGGCAGAGGCCCTTCGCGCTCGCGTCGGGGCCATCGCCCGCGCCAAGGAAGTCTTCTGGTTCGAGGTGCAGTGCCTGACGGATGTGGTCAACTTCTACAAGACGCGTGTCGCCACTCTGACCGGGCACCCCCAGGAAAAGCAGCCCTCCATCGCCTATATCAAGGTCAAGCACATGCTGTCGGCCGACCGCTACCGTAAGATCAGACGCACTTTCCTGCGCGTGCATCGTCAGTATGTCCTCGGCCCAGACGTTCGCGCATCCTTCGATTTTACCCTGCTGACCGCAGGTCCGCTTCCGGCGGCAGCGTTTGCGAGCTTCTCGAGAACGAACATGCCGGCCCTGTGACGGTCGGCACCTCTTGATCATTGCCGTCAGAGCCAGGGTTATTTTCGCGGACCTGGCGGCAGCCGCGTCTGTTTCGATTTTGACCGGCTTTTGCGGGGCATGACGATGCCGCGACGATCACGCGCGCCGGCAACAGGATCGCACCCGATTGCTCAAGTGAACATCGAGTGACCACGCAGAGTTGATCCGAAGGGCGGGGAGAAGTATTTATCGTGTCGACATAAGGATTCTTGACATGACCGACACCGATTCCAGCCCAACACTCGAGCGCAAGCGCGGCTCCGGCGTGAAGATGGTCTACGACCTGTTGCGCGACGAAATCCTCGATCTTGAGCTGGCGCCGGGCAGCCCGATCGACGAGGTGCAGCTTGCGGAACGGTTCAAGATGTCGCGCACGCCGATCCGTGAAGCGCTGGTGCGGTTGGCGGGCGAAGGCCTGATCGACACGCTGCCGAACCGATCGACGATGGTCTCGAGCATCGACTTCCTCAACATGCACACTTTCTTCGACGCTCTCGTGCTGATGTACCGCGTCACCACGCGCCTGGCAGCGCAGAACCATCGCCCGGAAGATCTGCCGATCATTCGGGGTTTCCATGAAGACTATGCCGCGGCCATTAAGTCAGGCGACGCGCTGGCGATGATCGCCACCAACGCCGCCTTCCACGCGGCGATAGCAGAAGCCGGCCGCAACCCCTATTTCACCGGCCTCTTCCGTCGACTGCTGGATGAAGGACGGCGGATGCTGCGCCTCTACTACCAGTCCTACGAGGAGCAATTCCCGCAGCGCTTCGTCGACGAGCATGCGGAAATCATTGCCGCGATCACCGCCCGCGATCTCGAGGCGGCCGACCGTCTCGGCAAGGCACATGCCGAGCAGATCGTCCAGCAGGTGCAAAAGCTTTTCGCCCGGAAAAACCAGCTCGACATCGCTCTTTAGCGGCTTTGTATTTTTCTTGTCGACAAGTAAAATACAAACAGATATATCTGATCACCAGAGGCACGAAGACGTGCGCCATGGATGGCGCCGACGTCCTTGCCCAAAGTGACAAAGCCGAGAGGAGTTTCAGATGAAGGCACAGATTTTCACCGGCGTCATTCCGGCGCTGATGACCCCCTGCAAGGATGACCGCACCCCCGATTTCGACGCACTCGTGCGCAAGGGCAAGGACCTGATTGCCCAAGGCATGTCCGCAGTGGTTTATTGCGGCTCGATGGGGGATTGGCCGCTTCTGACCGACGCGCAGCGCATGGAAGGCGTCGAGCGCCTGGTCAAGGCCGGCATCCCCGTGATCGTCGGCACCGGCGCCGTCAACACCGCGTCTGCCGTCGCCCATGCGGCCCACGCCCAGAAGGTCGGCGCCCAGGGCCTGATGGTCATTCCGCGCGTGCTTTCGCGCGGCTCGGTCGTCGCCGCCCAGAAGAACCACTTCAAGGCCATTCTTACGGCCGCTCCGGACCTGCCGGCGGTCATCTACAACAGCCCCTACTACGGCTTTGCCACCCGCGCCGACCTGTTCTTCGCATTGCGCGCCGAACATCCGAACCTTGTCGGCTTCAAGGAATTCGGCGGCGCCGCCGACATGCGTTATGCGGCCGAAAACATCACCAGCCGTGACGATGGCGTCTCGCTGATGATCGGCGTCGACACGGCCGTTTTCCACGGCTTCGTCAACTGCGGCGCAACCGGCGCGATCACCGGCATCGGCTGCGTGCTGCCGAAGGAAGTCATCCACATGTGCAACCTGTCGCGGGCAGCCGCCAAAGGCGACGTCGATGCACGCCTTCGCGCGCTGGAACTGGAACAGGCACTCGCCGTTCTCTCCTCCTTCGACGAAGGCCCGGACCTGGTTCTATACTTCAAGCACATGATGGTGCTGAAGGGCGACAAGGAATACACGCTGCACTTCAACGAGAGCGATGCGCTCTCGGACAGCCAGCGCGGTTATGTCGAAGCCCAGTTCAAGCTGTTCAACAGCTGGTACGGCGAGTGGAGCAAGCTCCCGGGCGCGGTCCAGAAGTACAAGGCCTGATCGTCCGCATCACGTCACAGAAGAAAGGCCCGCCAATCGGTGGGCCTTTTTTCGTTTGCCGATCCACTGTGCGCCGCAGGGATTGCGGCGGGTATGCCGTCGCTTATGCGACGGCGTCGAGCCCGAGTGCGAGCAGTCGGTCGAGCTGCTCCGTCTCCGCCTTGTTGAGGACAATGCCTTCGGCTTCAGACTTGGCGCGCGCAACGAAGCGGCGCTGCGAAGGAAGACGGGCGCCCTGGCCGACGATCGCCTCGAACAGCATTTCCGCGCGGTCGAACGGATTGCCCGGCCGTCCCGCCGCGAATTTTTCCGGCGAGAAGGCGATGATCAGCTCGCCATGGAACGGCGCCAAGGTCGTGGTGCCGAGATAATCGAGCACTTCAGGGCTCGTGAGGTCGCCAATCATGATGCCGGCGAGAAGCTCGACCATCGTGCCGATGGCCGAACCCTTGTGGCCGCCGAAGGGCAGCATGGCGCCGGCGAGAGCAGCTTCCGGGTCGGTCGTCGGATTGCCTTCAGCATCGATCGCCCAGCCCTCCGGCAGTGCCTTGCCCGCACGGCGGTGCAACTCGATCTCGCCGCGTGCGGCAACCGAGGTCGCAAAGTCGAAGACGTAGGGCGGCTGGTTCTGGCGCGGCCAACCGAAGGCGAAGGGGTTGGTGCCCAAAAGCGGCTTGTTGCCGCCGGTCGGCGCGACGGTCGCATAGCTCGGGCACATGACGAGGCCGGCAAGCCCTTCCCCGGTCAAGCCTTCCACTTCAGGCCAGAGCGCCGAGAAATGGGTGCAGTCGTTGATGACGAGTGCGGCGATGCCCAGCGTCCGGGCACGTTCGGCGAGCACTGGCAGGCCAAGTTCGAAGGCCGGGTTGGCAAATCCGCCTTTGGCATCGACCTTGACGATGGCCGAGCCTTCCTGCGCCAGCAGTTCGGGGACCGCGTCCGGCTTCACCTTGCCGGCCTTGACGGTGCGCAGCGCACCTTCGATACGGTAGATGCCGTGCGACTTGCAGGCGTCACGTTCGCCCGCCACGATCACCCGGGCAAGGGCTCCGGCCTGGACGGCGTTGAGCCCGCCTTTGCGGAAGATCGCCTCGACCCGCTCCTGAACTGCGGAGATCGTCAGGGTGGTGGTCTCACTCATCTTGTACCTTTCTGGCTGCGTATGACCCTGTTACGGGCGGTTGAAGTTCTGCATACATAGAGTATACAAAGATCCGACAAGTGCAAATCGGCTGCGAGCTATTCATGCCGAAAGACACCGGTGTTCTCAAGAAAGGATCCGCAGATGGTCTTCACCCCTAAAGGAAAACATCTCGTCGCCGGCGAGTGGCTTGACGGCGCAGGCACCTTTGCCTCGACGCCGGCCCATGGATCGTCGCACGACTTCGCCGTGGGCACCGTGGAGCTGGTGAACCGCGCATGCGAAGCTGCCGAGGAAGCGTTCTGGACTTACGGCAATTCGTCGCGGGCGGAGCGTGCAACCTTCCTGCGCGCCATCGCCGACGAGATCGAGGCCCGCGCCGAGGCCATTACCGCGATCGGCAGCCAGGAAACCGGCCTGCCGGAAGCGCGGCTGCAGGGCGAACGCGGCCGCACCACCGGACAGTTGCGGCTGTTCGCCGACCACATAGAGGCGGGTGCCTACCTCGACCGACGCGTCGATGCTGCCCTGCCCGAGCGCCAGCCGGCGCCCCGCCCGGAGATCCGGCTGATCCAGCGGCCGATCGGACCTGTCGCCGTCTTCGGTGCCTCCAACTTCCCGCTCGCCTTCTCGACCGCTGGCGGCGACACAGCAGCAGCACTTGCCGCCGGCTGCCCTGTTGTGGTCAAGGGCCATTCGGCTCATCCCGGCACCGGCGAGATCGTCGCCGAGGCTGTCGAAGCCGCCATCCGCAAGACCGGCGTTCATCCGGGCGTCTTCTCGCTGATCCAGGGCGGTAACCGACAGGTCGGCGAAGCACTGGTGCAGCATCCGTTGATCAAGGCAGTCGGCTTCACCGGTTCGCTCGCCGGTGGCCGTGCGCTCTTCAATCTCTGCGCCGCACGGCCGGAGCCGATCCCGTTCTTCGGCGAACTCGGCTCGGTCAACCCGATGTTCCTGCTGCCGGAGGCGTTGAAGGCCCGTGGCGAGGCACTCGGACAGGGCTGGGCAGGATCGCTGACGATGGGCGCCGGCCAGTTCTGCACCAATCCGGGCATTGCGGTGGTGATCGAAGGCGCCGACGCCGACCGCTTCACGGCGGCAGCGACTGAAGCGCTCGGCAAGGTGGCGCCGCAGACGATGCTGACCGACGGGATCGCCAAGGCCTATCGCGACGGGCAGGAGCGCTTCACCACCCGCAACAGCGTCAAGCCGCTGCTCGTGACCAGCTCGACGGACCGCGCCGCATCGCCCAATCTGTTCGAGACCACGGGCGCGCAGTTTCTGGCCGACCACGCCCTCGGCGAGGAAGTCTTCGGTCCGCTCGGCCTCGTCGTCCGCGTGAATTCCGAGGATGAAATGGAGCAGCTCGCGCGCGGTCTCCAGGGACAGCTGACGGTCACCGTGCACATGGATGCCGGCGACACGCAGTCGGCTCTGCGTCTGCGCCCCATTCTCGAGCGGAAAGCTGGCCGCCTCCTGGTCAACGGTTTTCCGACCGGGGTCGAGGTGGTAGATTCCATGGTACACGGTGGGCCTTATCCGGCCTCGACGAACTTTGGGGCAACCAGCGTCGGGACCATGTCGATCCGTCGGTTCCTGCGTCCCGTCGCCTACCAGAACATGCCGGAGGCCTTGCTGCCCGAAGACTTCGGCAACTGACACGCGACCGATCGCTGCGTTGGGATCCCATTTTACGAAATAAATGGGATCCCCGCACGCGGCCGGCGTTAGGATCATATACTTTTTGTATACTGTTTGTATTTTTAGGTTGATTTACGCTCTCCAAAGCGGAATATTGCGGTCGCCGTCAAACGGCACACCAATTCAGGGAGAGAGAAAAATGAAGACCTCGGTCCTAGCCTTCGGCCTCGTTGCCGCCACTGCTCTGACCAGCCCGGCCCATGCCGACAAGCTGGATGACATCATCGGCTCGGGTACGCTGCGTTGCGCAGTGGTGCTTGACTTCCCGCCGATGGGTTCTCGCGACGAGAACAACAACCCGATCGGCTTCGACGTCGACTATTGCAACGACCTGGCAAAGGCGCTTGGCGTCACCGCCGAGATCGTCGAAACTCCCTTCCCCGAGCGCATTCCCGCGCTGATGTCCGGACGCGTCGACGTCGGCGTCGCTTCGACCTCCGACACGCTCGAGCGCGCCAAGACCGTTGGCATGACCGTTCCCTACTTCGCCTTCGAAATGGCCGTCACCGCCAATGAGAAGACCGGCATCAAGTCCTTCGAAGACATGAAGGGCAAGGTTGTCGGCGCCACCGCCGGCACCTTCGAAGCCATCGCGCTCGAAAAGCAGGTCAAGGAATGGGGTGCAGGCGAATTCCGTCCTTACCAGACCCAGGCTGACGTCTTCCTCGCGCTGAGCCAGGGCCAGATCGACGCTACCGTGTCGACCTCGACGGTTGCGCAGGCCAACGTGAAGACCGGCAAGTTCCCGGGCATCGCCGTCGTCGGCAAGGCGCCGTTCGATACCGACTACGTCGCTCTCTTCACCAACCGCGAAGAATACGGCCTCATCAACTATCTCAACCTGTTCATCAACCAGCAGGTCCGCACCGGCCGCTATGCCGAACTCTACGAAAAGTGGGTCGGCGGCGAGCTGCCTTCGCTGGCAGTAAACGGCGTCTACCGCTAATCTGTCCGTTTCTCTGGCGGCGCGAGGCAAACGCCTCGCGCCGTCATGCCAAGATGCGTTGATATTGACCGATTGCGTGGGGCCTTCAGGCGGCGCCCCGAAAAGCCGGGCCCTCCGGCGCAATCCGCCAATATCAGCGCATATTGGTATCGCTCATTTTTCGAAAAGGTGAGACGGCGATGTTCAATTACACCTTCCACTGGAACCAGGCGCTGAAAGCATTGCCGCAAATGCTTGACGGCGCGCTGATCACGCTGCAGATCGCGCTGCTGTCGATGCTGATCGGCGTGGTCTGCGCGCTCGCGCTGACGGGGTTCCGCCTGTCCGGCAACCGCGTCCTCAGCGGCTTTGCCACAACCTGGATCGAGATCGCGCGCAACACGCCCGCGCTGTTCCAGATCTACATGGCCCATTTCGGACTCGGCAATTTCGGCATCCATCTAAGCCCCTACACGGCCCTTTTGGTCGGCATCGCCTTCAACAATGCGGGTTATCTGGCGGAAAACTTCCGCGGCGCCCTCAAAGCGATACCGGATACCCAGACCCGGGCCGGCCGTTCGCTCGGCATGTCGGCGATACAGGCCTTCCGCTACATCGTGCTGCCGCAAATGCTGCGCATCGCCTTCCTGCCGACCACGAACCAGATGGTTTGGGCGATCCTGATGACCTCGCTCGGCGTTACCGTCGGCATGAACACCGACCTTGCCGGCGTCACCCAGGAACTGAACGCCCGGTCGTTCCGCACCTTCGAATTTTTCGCGCTTGCGGCGGTGATCTACTACGTCATCGCCAAGGCCGTTACCCTCGCTGCCCGAGCAATTGCCTCGCGCATGTTCCGCTACTGAGAGAGGTGAGAGATGTTCAATACCGCCCTCACCTGGAGTGACCTCGCCTTCCTGGCACAGGGTGCGGCGATGACGCTCGCCGTCACCGCCGTCTCGGTCACCGCTGGTACGCTGCTCGGCATTTTGTTCGGGGTGATCCGCGTTCAGGCCGGACCATACTGGTCCTTGCCGCTGACCTTCGTGCTCGATGTGTTTCGCTCCGTGCCGCTGCTGATCCAGCTGGTGCTCGCCAATGCCTTCCAGTCCATCGCCAAATTGGGCTGGGGTCCGTTCACCACCTCCTGCGTGGTGCTGTCGCTCTATACGGCCGCCTATTGCACCGAGATCGTGCGCGGCGGCATTTCCTCCGTGCCGCCAACCACTCGCCGCGCGGCTCGCTCGCTCGGCATGACCTGGTGGCAGGACATGCGTTACATCGTGGCGCCGCTTGCCACCCGCGTTTCGCTGCCATCCTGGATCGGTCTCACGCTCGGCGTCATGAAGGACTCTGCGCTCGTGCTCTGGCTCGGCCTGATCGAGCTTCTGCGCGCCTCGCAGATCCTCGTTACGCGCCTGCAGGAACCGCTGTTCATTCTTCTGATCTGCGGTGCAATCTACTTCCTCATCAGCTTCCCCATCGCCCGGCTTGGTGGGTATCTCGAAAAACGGTGGTCCCCCAATGATTGAGATTGAAAACGTCCGCAAATCCTTCGGCACGCTGGAAGTTCTGAAGGGCATCGACCTCACCGTCCAGAAGGGTGAAGTCGTCACGGTCATCGGTGGTTCCGGCTCCGGAAAATCGACCCTGCTCACCTGCATCAACGGCCTCGAGCCGATCGATGCCGGTCGGATCAAGGTCGACGGCACCGAAGTTCATGCCAAGAGCACGGATCTCAACAAGCTACGCAGCAAGATCGGCATCGTCTTCCAGCAATGGAATGCATTTCCGCACCTGACCGTGCTTGAAAACGTCATGCTCGCCCCGCGCAAGGTGCTCGGCCAGTCCAAGCAGGCGGCAGAGGAAATGGCCGTCAAGCAGCTGACCCATGTCGGCCTCGGTGAGAAGCTCCAGGTCTACCCGAACCGTATGTCCGGCGGCCAGCAGCAGCGCATGGCGATTGCCCGCGCCCTTGCCATGTCGCCGGAATACATGCTGTTCGACGAAGTGACCTCGGCGCTCGACCCACAGCTCGTCGGCGAAGTGCTCGACACGCTGCGCATGCTTGCCTCCGAGGGCATGACGATGATCTGCGTCACGCACGAAATGAAGTTCGCCCGCGAGGTGTCCGACCGAGTGGCCTTCTTCCACAAGGGCGTGATGGCCGAGATCGCCCCGCCGGAGGCGCTGTTCGGTGCGCCGAAGGATCCAGAACTGCAAAAGTTCCTGGCTGCGACACACTGAGCCGATCATGAAGGATGCAGCTCAGCCTGACGTCATCGTCATCGGCGCCGGCGTTGTCGGCCTTTCCGCCGCAATTGCGGCCCAGGCACGGGGGCTTTCGGTCACCGTGCTCGACCGGGAGGGCCCCGCGGCCGGGGCTTCGGCTGGTAATGCCGGAGCCTTTGCCTTCACCGACATCCTGCCGCTCGCCTCGCCCGGCATTTTGAAGAAGGCGCCGAAGTGGCTGCTCGACCCGCTGGGGCCGCTGAGTGTCCCGCCCGCCTACGCCGCGCAGATAGCGCCGTGGATGTTCCGCTTCTGGCGCGCCTGCTCGCCGAAGCGGGTGGCCCATTCGACCGCCGCCCAGACGGCGATGATGGATCTGTCCAAGGCGGAGCTGGAACCGTTCCTTGCCGCCACCGGCACGCTGCCGATGCTGCGCAAGGAAGGCAATCTTCAGGTCTATGAAAGCGACGCCGAGCTCAAGGCTTCGCAGCCCGGGTGGGACGCGCGGTCTAAGCACGGCATCGAGTTCCGCCATATGGGTGCCGCCGAGATGGCCGGGATCCAGCCGGGTCTCGCACCCCGCTTCACCCATGGCACGTTTACGCCGGGATGGTACTCGATCGCCGACCCCAAGCTCTATACGCTGGCGCTCGCGGAGCATTTCCGCTCCAGAGGCGGCGCCATCGAGCGCGCCGAGGTTACGGCGCTTGCGACGATCGACGACGGCGTCGAAATCCGCACGACGAACGGCAACACGCGGCGGGCGGCACAGGTCGTGCTTGCGGCCGGCGCCTTCTCGCACCGGATCGCCAAATCCTTGGGCGAGAGCATTCCGCTCGAAACCGAGCGCGGCTACAACACCACGCTGCCGGCAGATGCCTTCGACCTGCGCACACAGGTCACCTTCGGCGGCCATGGCTTCGTCGTCACCCGCCTGTCGACCGGCATCCGTGTCGGCGGCGCGGTCGAACTCGGCGGATTGACGCTGCCGCCGAATTATCGCCGATCCGAGGCCATGCTGCAGAAGGCCCAAACCTTCCTGCCGGGCCTCAAGTCGACGGGCGGCGTGCAGTGGATGGGCTTCCGCCCGTCGCTGCCCGACAGCCTTCCGGCCATCGGCCGCGCCCGCGCCACGGCGCGGGTCGTCTATGCTTTCGGTCACGGCCATCTCGGCCTAACCCAATCGGCGGGCACCGCCCGGCTGGTCGCGGATCTGCTGACCAGCCAGTCCCCGACGATTGACATCGCTCCCTTCTCGCCGCAACGGTTCTGACAGAGGTTTCGACCATGGCCACCTACACTTTCTCCTGCATCGACGGGCACACCTGTGGCAATCCCGTCCGTCTCGTTTCCGGCGGCGGCCCTCGTCTCGAAGGCGCCAACATGCTGGAAAAGCGCGCCCATTTCCTGCGGGAATTCGACTGGATCCGCACCGGCCTGATGTTCGAGCCGCGCGGCCACGACATGATGTCCGGCTCGATCCTCTATCCGCCGACGCGCCCCGACTGCGACGTCGCCGTCCTGTTCATCGAAACCTCCGGCTGCCTGCCGATGTGCGGCCACGGCACCATCGGCACGATCACCATGGCGATCGAGAACGGACTGATTACGCCGCGTGAACCGGGCAAGCTGTCGATCGATGCGCCGGCCGGCAAGGTCGACATCAGCTATCGCCAGGAGGGCCGCTTCGTCGAGGAAGTGCGCCTGACCAACGTGCCTGGCTTCCTCTATGCCGAGGGACTGACTGCCGAAGTCGAGGGTCTCGGCGAGATCGTCGTCGACGTCGCCTATGGCGGCAATTTTTACGCCATCGTCGAGCCGCAGAAGAATTTTCGCGATATGGCCGATCACACGGCCGGCGAACTGATTGGCTGGAGCCCGAAACTGCGCGCCGCCTTGAACGCGAAGTACGAGTTCGTCCATCCCGAGCATCCGGAGATCAAGGGGCTCAGCCACATCCAGTGGACGGGCAAGCCGACGCAGGCCGAAGCGCATGCCCGCAACGCCGTGTTCTACGGCGAAAAGGCGATCGACCGCTCGCCCTGCGGCACCGGCACTTCGGCGCGCATGGCGCAGCTCGCGGCCAAGGGCAAGCTGAAGGTCGGCGACGAATTCGTTCATGAATCGATCATCGGCTCGCTGTTCAAGGGTCGGGTCGAAGCAGCGACCAAGGTTGCCGACCGCGATGCGATCATCCCCTCCATCGCCGGATGGGCGCGCATGACCGGCATCAACACGATCTTCATCGACGATCGCGACCCCTTCGCACACGGCTTCGTCGTCAAATGACACATTCGATCGCCGCTCACAGCATCCTTGGCGGCACCGCCGAAGGCCCCGTCGTTGCCGCACCGGAAGCGCTGAGCTTCTGGGGTGGCGTCGATCCGGCGACCGGAGCGGTGATCGATGTTCACCATCCGCTGCACGGGATCTGTCTTACCGGCAGTATCTTGATGATGCCGTCGAGCCGGGGCTCCTGCACCGGCTCGGGCGTGCTGCTCGATCTCGCGTTGACCGGCCGCGCGCCGGCAGCACTCGTCTTTTCCGAGGCCGAGGACGTGCTGACGCTGGGCGCGCTGATTGCCGCCGAAATGTTCGACAAGCAGTTGCCCGTCCTGCGCCTCTCACGCGATGCGTTCGCTGCCCTCGCCAAGGCAAAGTCTGCGCGCATCACCGAAAAGGCGATCGTGGCCGAGGGGCTGACGATCGAGATTGCACCGCCTGCGACCGCAAAACTCGACCTTGAAGACGCAGACCGCGCCATGCTGGACGGGCGCGACGGCGTGGCGGTCGAGGCAGCCATGCGCATCATCTGCGCCATGGCGGCGCAGCAGGGCGCGACACGCCTTGTCAGCGTCACCCAGGGGCATATCGACGGCTGCATCTATGCGAGCCCCGCCAACCTCACCTTCGCCGAGAAAATGGCTGACATGGGTGCACGGGTCCGATTGCCGACGACGATGAACGCCATCTCAGTCGACCGAGCCAACTGGCAGGCGCAGGGCGTGCCGTCGTCTTTCGGCGACCCGGCCGCGCGCCTTGCCGACGCCTATGTCCGCATGGGATGCCGCCCGACCTTTACCTGTTCGCCTTATCTGCTCGATAGCGCGCCTGAGGCCGGCGAAGCGATTGCATGGGCGGAATCCAACGCCGTTATATACGCCAATACCGTGCTCGGCGCGCGGACGGCAAAACACCCTGACTTCCTCGACCTGTGCATTGCGCTGACCGGCCGCGCGCCGCTCTCGGGCGTCTATCTCGACGAACACCGCAAGGCCAGCCGCGTCATCGACGTGGATCTGCCCGACGCCGTGGACGATGCGTTCTGGCCACTGATCGGCTATCTCGCCGGGCGCGCCGCGCCGGATCGTATCCCGCTTCTGCGCGGCCTTGCCGCTGCAAAACCCTCGCCCGACGACCTGAAGGCACTCTGCGCCGCCTTCGGCACCACGTCCGCTTCGCCAATGCTGCACATCGAAGGCGTCACGCCGGAGGCCGAAGATGCCGCGACGAGCGACGCTGACACTGTAACGATCACGCGCGCCGAAATGGCGGCCGCATGGACAGTTTTGAACGACGGCCCGGAGGACGTGGAACTGGTAGCCATCGGCAGCCCTCATGCGTCGCTCAACGAATGCCGGGCCCTGGCCACGACGCTTGCCGGCCGCACACGGCACAGGGATGTCGCCGTGATCGTAACGGCCGGCCGCGAGGTGATTGCCGCCGCGCGCGCCGAGGGCGTTCTTTCCGCCCTTGAGGCGAGCGGCGTGCAGGTCCTGCCCGACCTCTGTTGGTGCTCGATCTCGGAACCGGTGTTCCCGACACAAACCCGCGCACTGATGACCAATTCCGGCAAATATGCCCACTACGGCCCCGGCCTGTCCGGCCGTGCGGTTCGCCTCGGCAACCTTGCTGATTGCGTGACGGCGGCGCTGACGGGCCGCGTGCCTGCGCGGATGCCGGATTGGCTTTCCCCAGCGGGACGATAACGCCCGCCGACAAGACGCCGGCTGGTATCTTGACGTGAATGCGTTTCCGCATAGCCGCCGCAACACATGCGGCGGGTTCGCGTGCGCTTAAAGATCAGGTGCTCGGTCGACGAGCGTCTGGTACAGGACGTTTGCGGCCTCCTGCGGGGTCGAGGCGGCAAACCAGACCGGATCGGTCATCAGGACGACACGATCCCGCCGGGCGGCAGGGCCCGATGCTTCGCTTTCGTAAATGCCGCAGGCGCGGTGTTGTTTTCGGTTGAGCGCGATTTCGAGAACGCCAGAAGGCCGGGCATCCGGCGTATCAAAGATCTGCAGAATGTAACCTCGAAAACCGGTTCGTCCGCCGTTCGCGTCAATCTCATCGAGAACGCACGGGCTGAGCTCCGCCTGCCCCACTGGCATCGGCCGTGTCCAGAACGGCCCTCGGTCACTGCGGTCCGCGCTCAGCATGTCACTCGCCCTCGTCGCCTTGGAGCCGCGATCTTAACACTTGATCGGCGCGCATTCAGCCGATCCCAGATAGAATAAGGCCCGCCGCAACCGCATGCTGGGTTGCAAAGCGCAGCCTTTCCGGGCGGGGATTGGGCCTGACGGACAGGTTGGCGCGGCCCCGGCCGATGCGGAGCGCGCTGCAAGCGTCACAGCATCGACGCAGGCTCATGCGATCGTCTACCGCGACCCAGCAACAGGAGGATGGAACAATGCGCAGAATGCTCAGCGGACTGTCGGTCATTGCAGTCCTGGCCTTTGCGATCGGCACCGGCGGCATGCACCCCGCAGCATCCCAAAACAAACCGCAGGACCGCTCAACGCGCAATCCCGAAGAAGCGGGAAAGCCGTCGGCCACACCCGCAAGGAGCAAGAGCCCTGCCGTCGTCGTCAACCACCCTCCGCCGAGGAACGGAGCCTACTACAAGGGTATATTCCGCAACTAACAGCGGCGATCGGCTGCGCAGATGAACCGGGCGCCCAGGGGACCGAAATCCCGAGCCGTCTTGGAAAAGGCTTCAAGGCGAAGGCGTGAGCAACGGCGAAGGTTATCGCCGCCGGCCAGGACGATCCTCCTCATGAACGACGACGGTTGAGCAGCAGAGCGAACACCGGCGCCCCGACCAATGCGGTCACGATGCCCGCCGGCAACTCGCGTGGCGCAATGACACTGCGTCCCACCATATCGGCGACGACGACGAGGATGGCGCCGAGTACCAGCGAAACAGGCAGAAGGCGCGCATGTTTCGGACCGGCGAGAAGCCTTCCGGCATGCGGCGCGAGCAGACCGACGAAGCCGATAGCGCCGATGGACGATACCGCGCCGGCGACGAAGGCGGCAGCGAATGCGGCCGCAGCAAGGCGAGTTCCGCTGGTCGAGAGCCCAAGCGACCGTGCAGTGTCGTCACCGAGGACCAGCACATCGAGCCGCGAGCAAAATGACATGGCCGCGACGAGGAGCAACAGGAGCCAGGGTAGGAGGGTTGCTGCGTCGTCCATGCCGCGGGCATGCGTGGACCCCGCCAGCCACGACAAAGCCTGCATGGTCTGCAGCCGTGCCTCGACAACAATGATGGTGCCGCAGGCGCCAAGGCTCGCCGCCAAGGCAATGCCGTAAAGCACCAGCCTTTCCGGTGTCCGGTGAACGCCGAAGGCAAAGAGGCAAAACAGCGCGGCAAAGGAACCTGCGGCCGCCACCAGCTGGAAGCCGGGCGATCCCGGCGGCAACCCGCCGAGAAGCGCCACAAGACTGAAAAGTGCAGCCCCCTGCGCCAGACCCAGCGTTTCCGGCCCGCACAGCGGATTGCGGGTGGCCGCCTGAAGGAAGACGCCGGCACCCGCCAGAAGCATGCCGGCGCCCATTGCCACCAGAAGACGCGGCGCCCGCAAATCGAAAACGGCGACCAACTCCGGCACTGTCTTGGCGATACCGTCGCCGACGGCGAGTGCCGACGCGACGGCAACCGCCGATGCGACCAGCAGAACAGCAATGAGGAGGCCGGCCGGCAGCCGAGAGGATATGGAAACCGCCCGCGGCCGCTGTTCCTGGCCGATCCTGGCAAATCTGAGCAGGATCAGCATTGCCGGGGCTCCAAGGCAGGCAACGATCGCGCCGGTCGGGATCGACGAGCCTTCGGCGCTCAGCCATTGTGCAGCGACATCGGCAATCAGAACCGCCACCGCGCCCCAGATTGCCGAGAGGGGAATGACCTGGCGATGTCGGGTGATGCCGATTCCACGGAGCAGATTGGGAACGGCAAGACCGACAAAGCCGATGGGACCGCCGAGCGTCACCGCCGATCCGGCCAGAACCACGCTGACACCAAGGGCAAGCAGCGTCACCGCCCGGGTCATGCCAAGGCCCCTGGCCGAATCCTCGCCGAGCCCCAGCAGATCGAGAGACGGTGCCATCAGGCTGACCACGAAGAGCCCGACGGCTACGGCCGGCCCAACGGTTGCGACCTTCGTCCAGCCCGTCTGGTCGAGAATGCCGGCTGACCAGAGGACGATGCCGGAGGCTCGATCGTCGGCCATCAGCACGATCGCCGACGAAATCGCCGCAAACGACAGTGAAAGGGCAATGCCGGCCAGCGCCAGACGAACCGGCGGCGCACGGAGCCCACCCCCGAGCGTCAGGCATGAGAGCCCACCGAGCACACCGCCGAAAACCGTCGCCGCCAGGCTCGGCACATAGAACGGCACAAGCAGTGTGGCGATAACCAGCGCAAGCTGCGCGCCCGTCGTCACCGCGAGGATATCGGGTGCCGCAAGCGGATTGCGCAGGACCGTCTGCATGATGGCTCCGGCAACCGCCAGACAGACGCCGACGAGGATCGCCGCCGAAAGCCGGGGCGCCCGGATGGTTTCGATAATGGCCTGCGCCAGTGTCTCGGGGCGCGAGGGTGCGGCGACGATATCACTCCAGGCAACGAGACTGCCGCCCTGCATCAACGCCAGGATCGAAAGCAGAACCAAAAGCCCCAGGCCCGACGAGAACAGCAGCTTCAGCGAGACCGCCCTCGATGCCTGCATCCTTGCGCTGCGCACTGTCAGTGATCCCCGGCGCGGTCGCTGCCGCCGTCGTGTCCAACCCAGTCGATCAGGCAAAAGGGGCGGCCGGTGTGGGGGTGCGGGATCACATCGACCTTACACCCGAAGGCATCGCTGAGGCTCCGCGGCGTGAGGATATCGGCCGGCGCGCCGGTCGAAAGCACCTGCCCCTTCTTCATCAGGATGACGTCGTCGGCAAACTCGATCACCTGATTGAGATCGTGCAACACCGCAATGATCGTCAGCCCCTCCTCGCGATTGAGCCGACGCAACAACGTCAGCAATTCCGCCTGATGGCGCACGTCGAGGAAGCTCGTGGGCTCGTCGAGAAACAGGATCTGCGGCTCCTGGGCGAGCGCCATCGCCACCCAGGCACGCTGGCGTTCGCCGCCGGACAGCGAGGCGAGCTGGCGCTGGCGCATGTCCTTCAGATCGACGGCAGCGATCGCCCGCTCGATCGCGTCCCGGTCATTGCCCCTCAGGCGCGTCAGCCACGGCCGATGCGGATATCGTCCCTGCTCGACCAGTTCCTCGACGTTCAATCCCGCAGGCGTTTCCGGGTTTTGCCCGAGCACGGCAACCTGTCTTGCGATCTGGCGCCGGCTCAGGCCGCTGAGGGACTGACCGGCGAGCTGGATAGCGCCGCGGGTCGGCGCTTCGAGCCCTGAAAGGCATTTCAGAAGCGTGCTCTTGCCCGAGCCGTTGGCACCGCAAATCGCGGTGATGCGACCTGGATGGATTGCCACGGAGGCCCGATCGACGGCGGCCGAGCCATTGAAGACGACGCTGACAGCCTTGGCCTCGATGATTGCCGGCTTGACGGCGGCAGAAGCGGGCGCAATCGCGGCCACGGTCACGACAGCACCTCGCGCAGTGCATTGCGCAGGGCCGAAACGGAGCGGTATCCGACGTCGACAGCCGCCTCCTCCAACCTTGCGCCTTCGGCCCGACGACGCATGACATGGGCGATGCGCAGGCGACGCCGCCACTCGGCAAAGCTCATGCCGGTCTGCGTCCTGAATTTGCGGGTCATGGTCCGGCGGCTCATACCCAGCATGTCCGACCAACTGTCGATATCGAGGTCGATGGAGGGCTTGTCGGAGAGATCCATGCAGAGTTTCTGCAACCGCTTGTCCTGCGGCATCGGCAGGGCGAAAGGGCCCTCCTTGGCGCGCGTGATCTCCTGCAGGATCAAGGCAACGAGATGCCCACCCCGGCCATGCTCGTCATAGAGCACGGGCTCCTCGAGCAGGGCCGAAACGGTCGCCGACAGCAACGGCGATGTCGGGATGACACGGACCGGATCCCAACCCAGAACTGGATCGGTGACGGGCTCGATGTAAAGCGACTGCATCCTTACCCGGCCATGGCTGGTCACCGCATGCGGCAGGTTCGGCGCAATCAGCAGGCCATGCCCGCTCGGCACGATGAACGATGCATCGAGCGTTCGCGCCGTCATGAACCCTTCGACGCTCTGTAGCAATTGCCCGCGCCGGTGGCTGTGCCAGCCGAAATCGACACTCGTCTCGTAGAGACGCGTCATCGCCGCGACAGGCCGCGGAACCGTCTGAAGATCGATGGCTTGCTGCGGGCGCTTCACTTCGTCCTCATTGATTGCTATCCGCTGGGCGCGACCTTGCGTTGCGCCTCTCGCCCATGCCCCACGGAATTGCACTTCCTGCCGATATTTCGGTGAGCAATAGACACGCCCCCAGGTATTTTCAAAGCAAAATTTGGCCCATTTTCCCACTTCAATAACATTGCGCTTCAACGGGCCATATATTGGCCCGATCACGCTCATTTTTGACCTGACAATGTTGACTTCAAAAGTCTAGTTAGTCGCCGAAAGCGGTTCGACAGACCCGCAAGAAGACGACAGGCATCGACCTTTCTGCACCATCAGGCAGGTTCGCCGCACTGGACATGCAAGGTCAGGAAATTGGCAATGGTACATAGGCATTCGAGTTCCGCGCGCTCTTCCAACGGCGACTTGCCGATGCGTTCCACGCAAAAAGCCCGCTCGACGACCTATGGCCTGCTGATCTCGAGCGTCGCTGGTTTGGCGATCCTGGCGCAGACGCCAGTCCATGCACAAAACGCCCAGCCCGCAACGGCGCTCGAAACGATTACCGTCGAGGGCAACCGTGCGACGACGAAGACGTCGCGCTCGGCCGGAGAAGGTTATGTCGCCAGGGACAGCGCATCGTCGACCAAGACGCCGACACCGATTGCCGAGACGCCGCAATCCATATCGGTCATCACGCGGGCCAGCATGACGGACCGCGCAGTGCAATCCGTCGCCGACAGCCTGGTCTACAGTGCCAACGTCAACGGACAGCGCTACGGCAACGACACGCGCTCCGACTACTTCACCGTGCGCGGCTTCCCGGCAGACCTTTATCTCGACGGCCTGCGCATTCCGCAGATCGCCAACCAGACGGGCGGTTATGCCGGCTTTCGTGTGGAGCCCTATTTCCTCAACCGCGTCGAAATCCTTCGCGGCCCGAGCTCGGCGCTCTTCGGCCAGACCAATGTCGGCGGTGTCGTCAACATGATCAGCAAGGACCCGTCCGATACGGCAAGCGGCGAAGTCTATGCGCGCTACGGCAGCTTCAGCCAGAAGGAAACCGGCTTCGACCTTACCGGCCCGCTCGGCAAGGACGGCGATCTCGCCTATCGCCTGACGGGCATCTACCGCGACAGCGAAACGGGCATCCAGCTCGGCAAGAACGATCGCTTCGCCATCAGCCCGACGATCTCCTGGACGCCGGACGAGGATACCAGCCTCACCGTCTACGGCGCCTACATGAAGGATGATGCCGGGCAGGCAGGCGCAATCATTCCCGCGCGTGGCAGTGTGCTGCCCAACGGCCTGGGGCTGACGATCCCGCGGGAATTCACCGACGGCGACCCGCGCTACGACACCTATGAGAAGGAAACCGCCTATGTGGGTTATCGCCTGGAGCATGCGCTCAGCGACGACCTGACGCTGCGGCAGAACTTCCGCTACTCCCGTCTCGACGCCAACTACCAGAACCTCTTCACCAGCGGCCTTTTGCCCGACAACCGGACGATCACCCGCACGGTCTACAATGCGCAGCCGCTGCTTGACGCCTACGCGCTCGACACCAATCTGGAATACAAGTTCGATACCGGCCCGATGCAGCACACAATGCTGGCCGGCGTCGACTTTCAGTGGCAGCGACTGATCAACAACACAGGCTCCAAGGTTGGACCCACCCAGGACCTGTTCGATCCCACTTATGACACGCCGTTCACGCCGGCGGCGGTGACGACCCGTCTGGACCAGATCCAGCGGCAGGTCGGCATCTATGTCCAGGACCAGATCGAACTTGGGGGCCTGCGTCTGACCGCGAGCGGGCGCCAGGATTTCGTCAACATCTCCTCTCAGTCCAAGGCGCTCGCAACAGGCGTGACGACGCCTTATGCGCAGGATCCCAGCCAGTTTACCGGCCGGGTGGGCGCGGCCTACGTGTTCGACAACGGCGTCGTGCCCTACGCGCTTTACTCGACCTCGTTCCTGCCGGTACTGACACTGGCCAGTACGCCGCTGAAGCCGACCACCGGCACGCTGAAGGAAGTGGGCGTCAAATATGCGCCTGACGGAGCCGACTTCGACGTGACTCTGTCGGCCTTCGAGGCGACGCAGCAGAACGTGGTCAACCGCATCGCCACCATCTATTACCAGACCGACGAAGTCCGGGTGCGCGGCGTCGAGATCGAAGCCAATGCCAGCCTCTGGGACGGCCTCAACCTGACGGCTGCCGCCAGCTTCCAGGACCCGGAGGTGACGGAAAGCCAGACCGCGTCGCAGGTGGGCAAGATGCCCTATACCGTTCCCAAGCAGCAGCAGTCGTTGTTCGTCAGCTACGACATGCCCCTGCCGGATGCATGGGAAGGCGAACTGGTGGTCGGCGGCGGCGTGCGCCACATCGGCAAGACAGCCGGCGATACTGCCAACTCGTTCTTCGTGCCCGGATACACGCTGGTCGATGCCTTCGTGCGTTACGAGCATGATCGCTACCGGCTGCAATTCAATGGCTACAACCTCGGCGACAGGACCTATGTCGCCGGCTGCAACACCACCACCCAGTGCTACTACGGCCAGGGCCGGTCCGTCGTCGCAACAGCGAGCATCAAATGGTGATCAGGCAGACACGACGGGGTTTCCTCTGCGGCGCCCTGTCGCTTCTGGCCGCACCGCGTCTTCATGCCGGCGAGCCGCGCAGGCTCGTCACGCTCGAATGGCTGGCGACCGAAATCGCCCTGTTGCTAGGCGAACATCCCGTCGGCGTTGCCGATCTCGACGGCTATCGCCGCTGGGTGTCGGTCGACAATGACGGGCTTGCCGGTGCTGTCGATGTCGGCGGGCGCCAACAACCGAGCATGGAGGCTCTGAACCGTCTTCGGCCGGACCTCATTCTGTCTTCTACGCTGCGTCACCGGGCTCTCGAACAGCGGCTCTCGGAGGTCGCCCCAACGAAGCTCCTCGATGACGAGCCGCAAGACGGCGACCTGCTGACCGCGGTCTACACCGCAACGAAAGCCGCAGGCGAAGCGCTCGGCCGGAGCGAAGCAGCGGACGCGCTGCTTGCGGATTTCGACACGAAGCTTGCCGACATCGCGACCGATATCGCCGGTAGCAAGCTTGGCGGCCAGGCGGTGATCGTTGCCCAACCACTGCCGGGCGTGCCGCGGCTGCGCATTTTCACATCGAATTCGGCGGTGATGCAGATATTCGTCCGGGCCGGCTTTACTGCGGCACTCGACCTGCCGGCTGAACCGTTCGGCTTTAGCACCATCGGCCTCGAGGGCCTCGCTGCGCTCGATGGAAAATCCAAGCTTATCCTGCTTGCCGAAGAAGCGCCCGCAGAACTGGAAAATAGCGCGCTGTGGCCGATGCTTCCGGTGGTCGTGTCGGGGGGTGTGGTTCCCGTGGGCCTGCCAAGCTGGCCATTCGGCGGCCCCGCGTCGCTGCTCGGACTGGCGACCAACACGATTGCAAAAATGCAGGCCTGATCGACGCGGCTTCCAGCCGGGCGTTCTTCCGCTCGGTGCGTGGGGGGCGCGGTCGTTCGCCCGCCACGCAAGCTGGACGCCGCCGCGATCTTGCGCGACGACGTCCGGTGAAAAAGCGAACAACCGTATCTTATCGAGACGATTGACCTATCGCGGCGTAACGTCGAAGCCGAACCACTTTTCCGAAAGCGTCTTGATCGTTCCATCCGCCTTGGCGGCTGCGATTGCCTCGTTGAACAGCGCCTTCAACTCCGGATCCGTCTTGCGCAGGCCAACCGAACTGCCGCGACCGAGAAAGCCGCCCTGGAAGCGGGGCCCGGTCGTGGTCATGTCCTCGTTGCCTGGCTTTTCGGAAGCCGTGGTCAGATAGGCCATCGAGGCCATGACTAGGTCGACGCGGCCGGCAGCCAGATCGAGGTCGTGTTCTTCGGTGGTCTTGTACTCGCGCACCTCGACGACGCCCTTCAGATACTTGTCGACGAAGGCGGCGCCGGTCGAGGCGATCTGGACGCCGATTGTCTTGCCTTCAAGCAACGGCTTCAGCTTCTCGATCTCGGCGACAGCGCCTGCCTCGTTCGAAGCAAGCGAAAACACCACGCCCTCTTCGGGCAGCGATGCAAGCGGGCCTGATTTCGAGGTCGCAAAAGCCTGGCCCGTCGAGCCGTAGGAGTCGCTGAAGTCGATGACCTGCTCGCGCTTGGCCGTTGCCGACATGCCGGAAATGATCGCGTCGAACTTGCCGGCGTTCAACGCCGGGATCATGCCGTCGAAGTTCTGGACATTGATCTCGCATTCCACCTTCATGTGGGCGCAGAGATACTTGCTGAGCTCGATCTCATAGCCGTCGAGCGTGCCGTCGGGCTTGGTGAAGTTGTAAGGCTTGAAGCCGCCTTCGGTGGCGATCGACACACGCGTCCACGTCTTGTTTTCCGCCTGCGCGCCGCTGGCTGAAAACATCATCGTCGCAATGCACAATGCCTTCATTGCCGATTTGCTATAGTTCATTGGTAGTTCCCCTTTTTTGAGTGGTCAGGACCGGTGGCTCATGCCTTGATGAACCGCCGGAAACGTTCGGATTTGGCGTTGCCAAATACCTCTTCTGGTCGACCGTCTTCCTCGATCTGACCTTGGTGAAGAAAGATGACCCGGCCCGAGACGTCACGGGCGAAGCCCATCTCGTGGGTGACGACCAGCATGGTGCGCCCCTCTTCGGCGAGCGCGCGCATGACGCGCAGCACCTCCCCGACGAGTTCGGGATCGAGTGCCGATGTCGGTTCGTCGAACAGCATCACCGCCGGGCGCATGGCGAGCGCCCGGGCGATCGCCGCCCGCTGCTGCTGGCCGCCGGAGAGATGCGCCGGGTAGTGATTGCGCTTGGCCGCGATCCCAACCTTGGCAAGCAGCGCTTCGGCCTCCTCGATGCATTCGGCGCGCGGGCGCTTCTGCACGTGGATCGGCGCCTCGATGACGTTTTCCAGCACCGTCTTGTGGGACCAGAGGTTGAAGCTCTGGAACACCATGCCGAGGCGCGAGCGGATGCGGTCCACCTGGACGCGATCCCTGGGACGGCTCTTGCCGTTGCCGGCAGCGAGCATCTCGATGGTCTCGCCCGCGACCGTAACCGCACCACGGTCGGGCGTTTCGAGCATGTTGATGCAGCGAAGCAGGGTCGACTTGCCCGAGCCGGACGAGCCGAGAATGGAAACAACTTCGCCTTCGCGCGCGTCGAGCGAGATGCCCTTCAGCACTTCGATCGGGCCGAAACTCTTGTGGATGTCCCGAACGCTGATGGCGACGGGCGCAACGGACGACGCGGGCGAACTCAATGCGCTTCTCCTTCGATGGTGGCGGGCAGCACCGCGGCCGGCTGCCTGAGATGCGGGCTCAGCCGGAACTCGACGAGCTGCACCAGGCGGGTGAGCAGGAAGTTGATGGTGAGATAGATGGCACCGGCGACGACGAAGACTTCGATCGCGCGGTAGCTCTCGGAGATGATGCGCGCCGCAACGCCGGTCACTTCCATCAGCGTGATGATCGAGGCCAGCGACGTCGCCTTGACCATCGAGTCATCTCGTTGCCGTAGCCGGGCAGCGCCTGGCGGACGCCGAGCGGCAGCGTGATGCGCCGAAAGATCATGAAGCGCGACATGCCGCATGCCCTGGCCGCTTCGACCTGGCCGAAGGGAACCGAAAGCAGACCGCCGCGGACGATCTCGCTGGCATAGGCGGCGGTGTTGAGCGCCAGCGCCAGCACTGCACACCAGTAGGGCTCCCTGAGGATCGGCCAGAGCGGACTGTGGCGAATGGCCGGAAACTGGCTGAGGCCGTAGTAGATGATGAAGAGCTGGACGAGCAGCGGCGTGCCGCGGAAGATGAAAACGTAGGCCTGCGCCAGCCAGCGCAGCGGAGCGATGGTCGAAAAACGGGCGACGGCGATGCCGACCGCCAGGACTGAGCCGAGCGCGATCGCGTTGAGCGCAAGCAGCAGTGTCAGCGGAACAGCCGAAACGAGGCTGACGAAGGTCTCCTGAAGGAAGGTCCAGTCCATCAGCCTCTCCTCACGCCGCGGTTGAAATGCCGTTCGGCCCGGTGCAGGACAGTGCTCGACACCGTCGAGATCGCCAGATAGATGCCGCCGGCGATCAGGTAGAAATCGAAGGGCAAGCCGGTAGAACCGGCGGCGACCTGCGCCTGGCGCAACAGTTCGGCGACGCCGGTGATCGAGACCAGCGCGCTTTCCTTCAGCACCACCTGCCAGACATTGCCGAGACCGGGCAGCGCGTGCCGAAGGGTCAGCGGCGCGACAATGCGCCGGAAGCGCAGCCCGCGCGGCATGCCGCAGGCGATCGCCGCCTCTATTTCACCCGGGTGAACGGCCCTGAACGCGCCGCGAAAAACCTCCGTGTGCTGCGCGCCGGAGGTAATCCCGACCGCAAGCATGCCGGCAAGGAAACCGGGAAAACCGATGAAGCCTTCGGCACCGAACAGACGCCCAACGGCCGAGATTGCGGCGGAGCCGCCGAAATAGAGCAGATAGATCACGAGGAGATCGGGAATGCCGCGTAGCACCGTCGTGTAGACATCCGCAACGAGACGGGTGACCGGTCCGCCCCGAACCTTTGCCCAGGCGCCGAGGACGCCGATGACGGCACCGGTCGCGTAACCCGACAGTGCGATCAGGATCGTCATCGTCGCGCCGGCAAGCAGGATGTTCCCCCAGCCGCCGGGGCCGAAACTGAGGAGTTCGAGGATACCGGGTTGGGTCACAACGCCTGCACTCCCTTTTCTGCGGAGCCCGCCCCACCCGCAGGAAGCGGCGGATCGACATCGTCGGGAATAGGATTGACGAAGGGCGTTCCGTCGAGACGGCTGCGATGGTCCGCCTTGGCGGCGGCCACCAATTCGTGATCCGACATGAGGTCGATGGCAAGGCTCGCCATGGCTTTCGCGGCATGCGCCATGCCCTTGTGGGCCGCCGGCAATTTTCCTTGTGCGACCAACTGCCAGGAATGACCCGGCGTGCCGATCGCATAGGTCGCGCCGCGCATCTGCACCGTCGGGACGACCCAGCTCACGGTGCCGACGTCAGTGGAGCCGACGATGCTGCCGTCGCCGCCATAAAGCGGATAGATCATGTCGCACAGGGGCTGCCCCTTGCGTGGCGTGAGGCCGAAGCGGGCATAGGACGCGGCAATATCATCAGGCGTATAGGTTGCCTGGAATTTTCGCGCCGTCTCCAGATCGGCGGCATCGAAGGCGGCAGGCCCGAGACGTTCGAGACAGGTGTGGAGCCGCGCCTCGAGCGGACCATTGCCGACGAGATTGGCATCGCCGCTGATCACCTCGTGACGCACGGTCGTCTCCGTCATCAGCGCCGCGCCTTCAGCGATCTTCTTGACGCGCTCGATCAGGCCGAGCAGGTCCGGCAAGGAACGCGCCCGAATGAGATAACGCACCGTCGCGCGCGCCTGCACCACGTTCGGCGCATCGCCGCCGGCATCGGTGATGGCATAGTGCACCCGGGCGCTCGACGGCATGTGCTCGCGCATATAGTTGACGCCGACATTCATCAGCTCGACGGCATCGAGCGCGCTGCGACCGAGATGCGGCGTCGCCGAGGCATGAGAGGCGCGGCCGGAAAAGTGGAAATTGATCTCGTTGCAGGCAAGCGAGATCGGATTGTTGACGCCGGAAAAGGCAGCCGGGTGCCAGGATATGGCGATGTCGACATCGTCGAAGGCGCCTGCCCGCACCATGAAGCCTTTGGACGAGCCGCCCTCTTCGGCCGGGCAGCCGTAGTAGCGCACCCGTCCTTTCAAGCCATTGGCCTTGAGGTAATCCTTGACCGCGGCAGCTGCAAGCATGGAGCCGGAGCCGAGCAGATTGTGGCCGCAGCCGTGACCGTTGCCGCCGGGAACGACCGGGCGCTCTTCGGCAAGGCCCGCGACCTGGCTCAGGCCCGGAAGCGCGTCGAACTCGCCGAGGATCGCGATCACCGGGCCGCCTTCGCCGGCCTCACCCGTCACCGCCGTCGGCAGGCCGGCGACATTACGCTCGACGCGAAACCCTTCGGCTTCAAGCAGGCGGGCATGCTCGCTGGCGGATTGAAACTCCTGGTAGTTGGTTTCGGGACTGTCCCAGACGCGGTCGCTGAGCGCAAAGAATGCCGGGCTCTTTTCCTCGACGATCGACCATACGCGTTCCGTATTCTTCATTGCGTTTAGCGTCCCACATGAGATAGTTACCAAAATTGGCGCCAATTTAGGATACAAAAATAATTTGCGCAATGGGCGGCGATGGATATTTTCGGTATCCATCTCACGCCGAGTTCGCACCGATCGCGGATCGAACGAAGCGAGCCCGCCGGCAAACGAGAAAACAGGGATGCCCATGACCGAAATGCACGATGTGACCGAAACTGCGGCCAACGATCGGGACGTCACCGATCTCGTTCTCGAAGACATCCTGACCGGGGTGCTGCCGGCCGGCACCTGGCTGAAGCAGATCGACTTGGAAAAACGCTACGACTGCACCCGGCCCGAGGTTCGTCGGGCGCTGGACCGGCTGTCACAGAAGCGTCTGGTCGAACACGTGCCCAACCGCGGCTATCACGTCTACCAGCCGGACGGGCGGCGCGCGCAGGAAGTCAGCGACATCCGCGTCATCCTCGAAACCGCAGTGGCGGACCGGATGGTGGAAAGGGCGACGCCCGAAAGCATCGCCAGACTGCGTCAGCTCGCCAGCCACTTCGACCGGATGACGATGGTGGGTACGGTGCTGGAGCACTACGAGGCAAACCTTGCCTTCCATCGCGAGCTCTTGCTCCTGTCAGGCAACAACGAGCTTGTGGATCTCGTTTCCGAAATCCGCCAACGCACCTCGTCGGCACCGGTCTCGCAGTGGCGCACACGGGCCCGCGTCGAACGCTCGGCACGCGAGCATCACATGATGGTCGATGCGCTCGAAGCCCGCGATGTCGCCGATCTCAAGCGCCTGATCGAGGCGCATATCCGCCAGACGGGCGATGCCGCTCCAGCGGAAAGCGCTGCGCGTCAGGCATGACGTCCCGTGCTTTCTGATGGGTAAAACGGCCGGTTTCCCCTGATTTCTCAGAGTTGTGACGGAGGGGTGCAGAACCTAAGCTCAAGCCGAAAATGAGGTTCTGTCATGTCAAACACCCGCAATCCACCAGCAACCGATATCATGGAGATGCGTGAAGCTCTGGCCGAGTGGTGCACCCAGAACAACTGCACCCAATCCGACCCGCCCGCCAACCGGATCGCGCTTCGGATTTTCGACGTCGCCAGCGGGAAAAAGCTCAATCGCGCCGAGATCCTGGCTCTGCTGTCGAACGGATAGCAGGCACCTGAAGCATAGTGAGGGTCTGCGGAAACGCCGGCGCTGCGGGAGAGCCTGTAGCGCCGCTCAAGACTGCCCCATCCTCATCGCCGTGATCTTCACGCCCTCGGCAATGCGGTCTCTGCCAATCGACGAGTACCCCATGCGGAAAAAGCGGCAGCTTTCCGCTTCCGTCGGAAAGAACGGCGATCCGGACTCGATCAGCACCCCGTCGTCCCGCAGCTCCGCCATCAGCTTGTCCGCGTCGAGACCGTCGGGGCCTTCGATCCAGAAGGACGTTCCACCGAAGGCTGCCGATCCGGCGATCTTCAGTCCGTTGGCATTGAGCGCGTCGGCCATAACTCGATGGCGCAGGTGGTATTCTTCCCGCATTCTGTGCAGCACGGCATCGTAGTGCCCGAGCGCCAGGAAATAGGCGGCCGTTCGCTGCAGGTGGCCGGGCGGATGGCGCAGCATCAGGGCGCGCAGCGCCCGCGCCTCGCGGATCACGGGCGCGGGTGCTACGAGATAGCCGAGCCGCAGACCGGGAAAGAGCGATTTCGAAAAACTGCCGATGTAGAAGACCCGCCCGTTCCGGTCGAAGGCTTTCAGCGCCGGCGACGGTGGCGCGAGAAAGCTCATCTCGAACTCGTAATCGTCCTCGACAATCACAAAGTCCCTGGCTGACGCCGCTTCGAGCAGCGCGACGCGGCGATCCATCGGCATCGTCGCGCCGGTCGGGGAGTGATGGCTCGGCGTCACGAACACGGCATCGATCTGCTCGGGCAAGTCTGCGGGCGGTAGCCCACCCTCATCGACATCGAGCACCGTGACTTTGGCACCGCTCAGCCGCAGCGACGCGCTCATATCCGGGTGGCAGGGGTTTTCGCAGACGGCGTGGGAGCCGCGCTGGAGCAACAGTTGAATGACGATCCAGAGCGCATTCTGCGCGCCCACCGTCACCAGGATCTCATCGGGATTGGCCCTTATGCCACGCCCCGGCAGCGTGCGCGAACAGATGTAGTTGACCAATTGCACATCGTCCGACGCAGCGAAATCGCCGGCCATCAGCTCGAAATCCTCGCGCGCCAGCGCCCGCCTGGCGCAGTCCCGCCAGGCCGTGAGATCGAAGAGCGACGGATCCATCTGGCCATAGAGGAAGGGATAGGGATAGCGCCGCCAGTCGAGCGGCTTTCGCATCTGTTTGGCGACGCGAAAAGTCGAGCGCAGCTTGGAGGACCAATCGACAGCATCCGCATCCGGCAGCGCCACATCCGTACCGAGCACATTGAACGGCGGCTTGTCGGCAACCCGGTAACTGCTGCGGTCTGCCGCCTCGAGATACCCTTGCGTCGCCAGTTCCTGATAGGCGAGCGTGACGGTGAGGCGCGAAATGGTGAGATAGGTGGCCAGCTTACGCGTCGACGGAAGCTGCGCTCCTGATGGCAACCGGCCCGACAGCACGGCGGACACGACCGTCTCGCGGATCTGCGCCTGCAGGCTTGTGCGGCTCGCCCGCTCAACGAAGAACATGGTTTCCGGAACCGAGATGCGCGCCAAGTCCGATCCCCCATCGATTAAATCTGGACTTATCTAACTTTCAATCTGGCTATAAAGCAAACGACAAAGCTGCTTTATCCCTAATGATCGAAAATGAGATCGGCATAACAGTCGACAGATCCCGAAAAACGGGGTCGGAACCAGAGGGAAACACATGTTCTACTCCAACGCCTTGAAATATATGGCGGGGGCAGCCACGATTGCGGCCAGCCTCCTGACCGCAAGCCTTGCCCGCGCCGAAACCAACGTGATCATCGGCTACCAGCAGATCGTCGGTCCGTTCATTGCGGCGATCGCCGACGGCCGCTTTGATGCTGCCGCCAAGGAAGCTGGCTATATCGTCGATTGGCGCCAGTTCAGCTCCGGCGGCGACATCTCGACGGCGCTCGCATCCGGCAACGTGCCGATCGGCGTCATCGGCTCGACCGGCACCACCGCTGCAGCGACGCGCGGCGTAGAGCTTGAACTGTTCTGGATCCTCGACAACATCGGCAAATCGGAAGCGCTCGTCGCCCGCGAAGGCTCTGGCATCGAGAAGCCGGAAGATCTTGTTGGCCGGTCTGTCGGCGTGCCGTTCGTTTCTACCTCGCATTTCCACCTGCTCGTCGGCCTCGAGCAGGTCTGGAAGGTCGATCCGCGCGAGGTCAACATCCTCAACATGAAGCCGCCGCAGATCGTTGCCGCCTGGCAGCGCGGCGATATCGATGCCGCCTATGTCTGGCCGCCGGCCCTGTCGGAACTGCTGAAGACCGGCAAGGTGATCTCCGATTCCGAGGCGATCGGCGCGGCGAGCGTTCCGACCTTCGACGGCCTCGTGGTCGACAAGAAATGGGCGGCCGAAAACCCGAAGTTCATGGCCGCCTTCACCAAGGTGCTGGCAGAAGCCTATGCCGACTACAAGGCAAATGGCGCCAGCTGGACGGCGGACTCCGCGCCGGTCCAGAACATCGTCAAGCTGATCGGCGGCGATGGCGCAGGCACCGTAGAAGCGCTGAACCTCCTGTCGTTCCCGACAGCTGAGGAGCAGGCATCCGAAACCTGGCTCGGCGGTGGTGCGCTTCGCGCGCTCACGGAAAGCGCAAAGTTCCTTGCCGACCAGAAGCAGATCGACAAGGCGCTCGACGACTACGCGCCTTACGTCAACAGCGCCTACGCGAAAGAGGCTGCAAAGTAGCCGACGCTTAGCTCCTGACCGCAAGGTCGGTCAGGAGCGCCGCCAACGCCACTCAACAGCCATTTCTCGAAAGGCCTTTCCAATGGAAACTCTCAATGTCAGCAATGTGAGCCTGACCTATCCTGGTCTCTATACGGACGAGGCGGTCATCGCGCTCAAGGGCGTCAACCTGGAGATCAAGAGCGGTGATTTCGTCGTCGCGCTCGGCGCCTCGGGCTGCGGCAAGACCACGCTGCTCAATCTGATGGCGGGCTTCATGGCCCCGAGCGCCGGCGAGATTACGCTCGGACACCGCCGCGTCTCCGGCCCCGGTGCCGACCGTGGCGTCGTGTTCCAGAAGCACGCGCTGCTGCCCTGGCTCAACGTCATCGACAACACCGAATTCGGACTGAAACTGCGCGGTGTCGACAAGGCGACGCGCCATGAAGTGGCCGCCAAGAACCTCGCCCTCGTCGGGCTGCAGGATTTTCACCGGCACATGATCTACCACCTGTCCGGCGGCATGCAGCAGCGCGTCGGCATCGCCCGGGCCTTGAGCTGCGATCCGTCGATGCTCCTGATGGACGAGCCGATGGCGGCGCTCGACGCGCTGACCCGCGAGACCATCCAGGAACTGCTGCTCAAAGTCTGGCAGCTGACCAACAAGATGTTCTTCTTCATCACCCACAGCGTCGAGGAGGCGTTGTTCCTCGGATCGCGGCTGATCGTCATGTCGCCGCGGCCCGGACGGATCACCCACACCTACGAGCTCGATTTCAACAAACGGTTTCTGGAAGAAGGCAATGCCCGTGCAATCAAATCCAGTCGCGACTTCATCGACATGCGTGAGCAGATCCTCAGCATCATCTACGGCGACGAACGCCAATCCGGAAACCCGGAGCTCCTCCATGCTTGAGCGCGTGATGAAAGCCAAGCCGGTCAAGCCGGGCCGGATCTACGGCGCCCCCGGCGAAGGCATGAGCGGGCATATCAGCCTCCTGACCGCGCTGACGCTGATCGCGCTCTGGCTGCTGATCACCGAGATGCAATGGGTGAAGCCGCTGTTCCTGCCGTCGCCGCTTGCGGTCTGGGACAAATTCGTGATCGCGCTCACGGAGGGCGTCTCCAACTCGACGCTTGCCCAGCACACGCTCGCAAGCCTCGGTCGCGTGCTCGGCGCCTTCGCGCTGGCGCTCGTCACCGCCGTTCCGATCGGCATCCTCATGGGCGTCAACCGGGTGATGCGCGGGCTGTTCGATCCGATCATCGAATTCTACCGCCCACTGCCGCCGCTCGCCTACCTGCCGCTGATCATCATCTGGCTCGGCATCGGTGAGTTCCCGAAGGTGTTCCTGATCTTCCTCGCGATCTTCGCGCCGATGGCGATTGCCGCACGGGCCGGTGTGCGCTCGGTCTCGATCGAACAGATACATGCGGCCTATGCGATGGGCGCCAGCCGCCGCCAGGTCATCAGCCACGTCATTTTGAAGGCGGCGCTGCCCGAAATCTTCACCGGGATGCGCATCGGCATCGGCGTCGGCTGGACGACACTGGTTGCGGCGGAAATGGTCGCCGCCCACAGGGGCCTCGGCTTCATGGTCTTGAACGCCGCCGAATTCCTCGCCAGCGATACCGTGATCATGGGCATCATCGTCATCGGCGCCTTCGCCTTTGCCTTCGATCTCCTGATCCGCCATCTCGAAAAGGCGCTCATTCCCTGGAAGGGCAAGGTGTGACGATGCTCCCTTCGACTGGACGACAGCCGCCGAGCGGATAACCGCTCGGCCCTAAAGGCACCATCACCAGACAGACAAAGCCGATCTGCCGGTTCATCCGGCCACGGCGAAGCCATGCCCGAATTCATCGCCTGCAACGCTTAGGAAACACAGACCATGACTCCGAACGATCTATCCAACCTCTTCGACGCCTTCAACCGGCACGACATCGACGGCGTCATGTCCTTCTTCGCCAAGGATTGCACCTTCAACACGGTCGCCGGCAGCGAAGCGCACGGCACGCGCATCGAAGGCACTGACCAGATCGCCACCGCCTTCAGCGGCGTCTGGCAGACGATGCCGGATGCCCATTGGGCGCATCACGGTCACTTCGTCCATGGCGACCGAGCCGTATCGGAATGGACCTTTTCCGGCACCAACGCCGACGGCAGCCGCATCGAGGCCGAGGGCTGCGACCTCTTCACGCTGCGCGACGGCAAGATCGTGCGCAAGCAGGCCTTCCGCAAGAACCGGCCGCTGATTGCGGCTCCCTTCCGCTACTGAGCTCGAGCCAGGCCAGGAAACCGATATGGAACAGCTTGTCAGAACAGTCAGGCCGAGCAAGCCCTTCGACCCGGCATACGACCCCAACCGTGCCGCCAATCCCGGCGAGGGCAAGGACTATGCGCCGACCTACTGGATCGCAACGGCCGGCCCGCCGCCAGCCGACGACGGCCCCGTTTCGAGGGACATCGACGTCGACGTCGCGATCGTCGGCTCGGGCTACACCGGCCTCTCCTGCGCCATCCATCTGGCCAGGGAGCACGGCATCAAGGCGACGGTGCTCGAAGCCAACGGCGTCGCCTGGGGCTGCAGCACCCGCAACGGCGGCCAGGCGCAGATTTCTGCCGGCCGGCTCAAGCGCTCGCAGTGGATCGAACGCTGGGGCGTCGACGTCGCCAGGAAGCTGCACGTCGAGATCAGCGAGGCCTTCGACCTCTTCCGCGACCTGATCCGCTCGCCGGAGATCGCCTGCGACCCGCAGGACGGCGGCCATCTCTATATCGCCCATCGCAACAAGGTGATGCCGTCGCTGGAGGCCGAATCGCGTGTCCTTAACGACGTCTTCGGCTACCGCACGCGCATTCTCGGCCGCGACGAGATCCATCGCGATTTCGTCCGCGACAACGAGGCGGTGGGGGCGCTTTACGAGCCCGATGGCATGGGCATCCATGCGGCCAGGCTCGCCTTCGGCTATCTCACATTGGCGCGCAAGCTCGGTGCCCGCGTCCACACATCGAGCCCGGTACTTTCCTGCGATCAGAAAGGCGGCGGCGTCCACCTGCGCACCCCCGGCGGCACCGTGCGGGCAAGAGCGGTGTGTTTCGCGACCGCCGGCTACACCTCGCCCGGTCTGCATTCGCTGACCAAGCACCGGCTGATGCCGATCCTCTCCAACTCGATCGTCACCCGCGTGCTCACCGACGACGAGCGGGCGGCGCTGAACTTCCGCACGCACATCCCGCTCACCGATACGCGCACGCTGCGCCACTATTACCGGCTGTTGCCGGACGGCCGCGTGCAGATCGGCAGCCGCAGCGCGATCACCGGCACGGACGCGGTCAACCCCAGGCATCTCGACCGGCTGCTCGAGGGCCTCTACCGCAAGTTCCCGGTGCTGACGGGCATCAAGGTCGACTACTCCTGGTGGGGCTGGGTCGACGTCAGCCACGACATGATGCCGCGCATCTTCCGCCCGGATCCGAAACAGGCGCTGTTCTACGCCATGGGATACGGCGGCAATGGCGTCATGTATTCGGCCCAGGCCGGACGGCGCATGGCGCAGATGGTCGCCGGCAAGGGCGGCACGCTCGACCTGCCGATCTTCACCTCTCCCCTTCCCAGCCACGGGCTGCTGACGCCGTTCCGGCGCATCGGCCAGTGGGGAATGTATCGCTGGTACTACCTAAAGGACGAAATCCTCTAGCCGCTCGGTCGGCCCCAAAACCCAACATGAAAGGAAACAGACAATGAAAATGACGACCGAAGAGGCTTTCATCAAAGTCCTCCAGATGCACGGCATCGAACACGCCTTCGGCATCATCGGCTCGGCGATGATGCCGGTCTCCGACCTCTTCCCGAAGGCGGGCATCACCTTCTGGGATTGCGCCCATGAAACCAACGCGGCGCTGATTGCCGACGGCTACACGCGCGTCACCGGCAACATGTCGATGGCGATCGCCCAGAACGGCCCCGGCGTTACCGGTTTCGTCACCGCGGTCAAGACCGCCTACTGGAACCACACGCCGATGCTTCTGGTCACGCCGCAGGCGGCCAACAAGACGATCGGCCAGGGCGGCTTCCAGGAAGTCGACCAGATGGCGCTGTTCGAGGAAATGGTCTGCTACCAGGAAGAGGTGCGCGACGCGAGCCGCGTTCCCGAAGTCCTCAACCGGGTGATCGAGAAGGCCTGGCGCGGCTGCGCTCCGGCGCAGATCAACATCCCGCGCGATTACTGGACGCAGGTGATCGACGTCGAATTGCCGAGCATCGTCCGGCTGGAGCGTCCCTCCGGCGGCAAACAGGCGATTTCCGAGGCTGCGAAACTTCTGTCGGAAGCGAAATTCCCTGTCATTCTCAACGGTGCCGGCGTTGTTATCGGCGGCGCGATCGCCGAATCCATCGCGCTGGCCGAACGGCTGGACGCGCCCGTCTGCTGTGGCTATCAGCACAACGACGCATTCCCGGGCGGCCACCGTCTCGCCGCCGGCCCGCTCGGTTACAACGGCTCCAAGGCGGCGATGGAACTGATCGCCAAGGCCGACGTGGTGCTGGCGCTCGGCACCCGGCTCAATCCGTTCTCGACTCTTCCGGGCTACGGCATCGACTACTGGCCGAAGAATGCAGCAATCATTCAGGTCGACATCAACTCCGACCGCATCGGCCTGACCAAGAAGGTGACCGTAGGCATCTGCGGCGACGCCAAGCAGGTCGCAAGCCAGATCCTCGAGCAGCTTTCGCCTTCAGCCGGCGACAGCGGCCGCGAGGAGCGCAAGGCGCTGATCCACACGACCCGCTCTGCCTGGCTGCAGCAGCTGTCATCGATGGACCATGAGGACGACGATCCGGGCACCGAATGGAATGCCTCGGCACGTCGCCGGGAGAGCGACCGCATGTCGCCGCGCCAGGCCTGGCGGGCGATCCAGGCGGCCCTGCCCAAGGACGCCATCATCTCGACCGACATCGGCAACAACTGCGCCATCGGCAACGCCTATCCGAGCTTCGAGCAGGGGCGGAAGTACCTGGCACCCGGCATGTTCGGTCCCTGCGGTTACGGCTTCCCGTCGATCGTCGGCGCCAAGATCGGTTGCCCCGACATGCCTGTGGTCGGCTTTGCCGGTGATGGCGCCTTCGGCATCTCGATGAACGAGATGACCTCCATCGGCCGCGCCGGCTGGCCGCCGATCACCATGGTGATCTTCCGCAATTTCCAGTGGGGAGCCGAGAAGCGCAACACGACGCTCTGGTACGACAACAACTTCGTCGGCACCGAGCTCAACACCAACCTCAGCTACGCAAAGGTAGCCGACGGCTGCGGCCTCAAGGGCGTGACGGTCGACACGCAAGCTGACCTGACGGCTGCCTTGCAGCAGGCGCTGCAGGACCAGGCGAAGGGCGTGACCACCTTCGTCGAGGTCATCCTCAACCAGGAGCTCGGCGAGCCCTTCCGCCGCGACGCCATGAAGAAGCCGGTGCAGGTCGCCGGCATCGAGCGCTCGGACATGCGGCCGCAGCAGCACGTCTGACATCCATCCCATGCCCGGCGGACCCGCCGGGCATGGCCCTCCGATTTGGCATTCTCAGACGGGAAATTTCAAATGAGTGCGGTATCCGAAACGACGCGGCGGTTTCAATGGCTGCCTGCGGCCCTGTCGACCTATGGTCCCGGCCTCCTGGTAACGGCGGCCGTCGCCATGGCCGCTCAGTTCCTATCGGATCATTATGGCGCGCCCGCCATGTTGATGGCGCTGCTGCTCGGCATCGCATTCCACTTTCTCTCCGAGGAAGGCCGTTGCGTCGCCGGCATCGAGCTATCGGCCAAGATGATCCTCAGGATCGGCGTCGCCTTGCTCGGCATGCGCATCAGCGTCGATCTTCTGATCGGGCTCGGCAGCGGCACCATTCTCCTCTTGGTCTCCGCGATCGCGGCCACGATCCTGTTCGGTCTGGCGGCTGCCAAGATCCTCGGCAGGGGCTGGAGGCTGGCGCTTCTGACCAGCGGCGCCGTGGCGATTTGCGGCGCGTCGGCTGCCATGGCAATTGCCGCCGTCCTGCCGAAGAACGAGTTCTCCGAGCGCAACCTGATCTTCACCGTGCTGTCTGTGACGGTTCTGAGCACGCTTGCGATGATCGGCTATCCCATCCTTGCCCAGTCGCTGGGGCTTGATGCCCGCGCCACCGGCATCTTCTTCGGCGGCACGATCCATGACGTCGCGCAGGTCGTCGGGGCCGGTTTCTCGGTGTCGCCAGAGGCCGGCGAGACGGCGACGCTGGTCAAGCTCATCCGCGTCACGATGCTGGCACCCGTCGTCCTCATCTTCTCGATCGCGCTTCGAAACGTTCCCCAGGAAGGGGTCGAGGCCGGCAAGCGTCCGCCCTTGCTGCCCGGCTTCGTCGTCGCCTTCCTGATGCTTGCCGCCACCAACTCCGTCGGGATGGTGCCCGCTGCCGTCGCCGAGCTCGGCATGGAGGCATCGCGCTGGTCGCTCTTGGCGGGCATCGTCGCCGTCGGCATGAAGACGTCGCTGCGTCGTGTGCTCGATGTCGGCGGCGACGCAGTTGCGCTCATCGTCGCCGAAACCATCTTCCTCGGCGTCTTCATCGTCGCCGGCATGCATTATCTGGGACATCTCTGATGAAACCGCTCGACAAGATCATCGAAACCGCAAGAAATGCGCCGCGCCAAATCGTGCTTGCCGAAGGTGGGGATGCGCGTGTGGTCGCAGCCGCTCTGCGCGCTCGCGCCGAAGGCATTGCCCAGATCACGCTTATCGGACGGCACGACATTATCGCTGAGCGCCTGCGCGATCACGGCGGCGACGAACATGCCTTCCGGATCGAAGACCCGGCAACGTCGCCACTGACGGAGCGGTTCGCCGAACGGTACCACGAACTGCGCCAGGGCAAGGGCGTCGACCGAGAGGCCGCCGAAAAGGCCGTGCGCGAAGATCTGGTCTTTGCCGCCATGATGGTCCGCGAGGACGAGGCGGACGGCACCATCGGCGGGGCGGTCGCGACCACGGCCGATACGGTGCGCACAGCGCTGCAGGTCATCGGCCGGACGCCGGATGCCGGGCTCGTCTCCAGCTTCTTCCTGATGATGCTGTGTCAGCCGCACCACGCGAAGAAGGGCGCATTCGTCTTTTCCGACTGCGGCCTCGTCGTCGATCCGGATGCTAGCGGTCTCGCCGATATCGCCCGCATGTCGGCGCGATCCTATCAGGCACTGCTCGGGGACCGCGCCAAGGTGGCGATGCTCTCCTTCTCGACCAATGGCAGTGCCGCCCATGATCGTGTCAGCAAGGTGGTCGAGGCAACGAACATCGCCCGCGCCTCCGACCCTGACCTGCTGATCGACGGGGAACTGCAGTTCGACAGCGCCTTCGTCGAGGCCGTCTCTTCCTCCAAGGCGCCCAATTCGGCGCTACACGGCCAGGCAAACGTCTTCGTCTTTCCCAATCTCGATGCCGCCAACATCGGCTACAAAATCGCCCAGCGCATCGGCGGCGCGACCGCCATCGGCCCGGTGCTTCAGGGGCTCGCCAAGCCCGCCAATGATCTATCGCGCGGCTGCACGGCAGACGACGTCTTCCATATGATCGCCGTCACCGTGGTCCAGGCTGCATCGCGATAGCGACGCCACCCGGCTCACGGCGATGTCCGTTTTGGCAGCAATCCGTTCGATTCCGGACGCGTGCATTACCGCTGCCAAACCGAAAACAACTTCAAATCACCCGCATGCAATGATGCCGGAGAACTCGGCCTATAGTTCTGGGATCGCGTTTGAGGAGACGCGCAGATTGAACAGAACACGCATCTGGGAGGAGGCGCATGGATGTTACGCATCGCAACAATCACGTCGAGCAGACGATTGAGCGGCCGGAAGACAAGCACCTGGGCGCGGGCGCGAACCTCGTCTACGGCCTTCAGCACGTGCTCACCATGTATGGCGGCATCGTCGCCGTCCCGCTGATCATCGGTCAGGCCGCCGGCCTGTCGCCGGCCGATATCGGCCTTCTGATCACGGCGTCGCTTTTTGCCGGCGGCCTCGCGACCATCCTGCAGACCATCGGCATCCCGTTCTTCGGCTGTCAGCTGCCACTGGTGCAGGGTGTCTCGTTCGCGGGCGTCGCCACGATGGTGGCGATCGTCACCAGCCGCGAAGGCGGCGGATTGCCGGCGGTGATGGGCGCCGTCATGGTCGCCTCGCTCGTCGGCCTCGCGATCACCCCGATTTTCTCACGCATCACCCGGTTCTTTCCGCCGCTCGTCACCGGCATCGTCATTACCACCATCGGCCTGACGCTAATGCCGGTCGCGGCACGCTGGGCCATGGGCGGCAATCCGGACGCGCCGGATTTCGGCAGTGTCAGCAATATCGGCCTTGCGGCCGTGACTTTGTTGACCGTGCTGCTTCTGAGCAAGGTCGGCAGCTCCAGCATTTCCCGTCTGTCGATCCTGCTTGCCATGGTCATCGGCACGCTGATTGCGCTTGCCTTCGGGATGACCGACTTTTCCAAGGTCGCCGAAGGGCCGATGCTCGCCTTCCCCTCGCCCTTTCATTTCGGCGCGCCAGTGTTCACGGCCGCGGCGATCATCTCGATGTTCATCGTTCTTCTGGTGATCTTGGTCGAGACATCGGCGGATATCCTCGCCGTCGGCGAGATCATCGGCACCAAGGTCGATTCCAAGCGCCTGGGTGATGGCCTGCGTGCCGACATGATATCGAGCCTGTTTGCCCCGATCTTCGGCTCGTTCACCCAAAGCGCCTTCGCCCAGAATGTCGGCCTCGTGGCGGTCACCGGCATCAAGAGCCGCTACGCGGTTGCAACCGGCGGCCTTATCCTCGTGACACTCGGCATCCTTCCTGTCATGGGACGGGTGATCGCCGCCGTTCCGCCGTCAGTCCTCGGCGGCGCCGGTATTGTGCTGTTCGGCACCGTGGCGGCAAGCGGCATCCGCTCGCTCTCCAAGGTCGACTATCACAACAACATGAACCTGGTCATCGTCGCCACCTCGGTCGGATTCGGCATGATCCCGATCGCAGCACCGCATTTCTACGACCACTTCCCGGCCTGGTTCGAAACCATCTTCCACTCGGGCATCAGCTCGTCTGCGATCATGGCGATCTCGCTCAATCTGCTCTTCAACCACCTCAAGGCCGGCAATTCCGACCAGCAGTCGGTGTTCGTGGCCGGCACCGAGCGCATCATCCGCTATCAGGACATCTCCGCCCTGCGCGACGGCGATCACTATCGCGATGGCAAGCTCTACGACCACGAAGGCAACGAGGTTCGACTTGCCGCGGCGCATCACTGAAACGCAGGGCACAAAATGCGGTAGGCAAGACGGAAGGATTTCGGCTACGAAGCACCGATGGGTATGGCGAATGCGCCGCGGTGATCTCTCCGCGGCCCCTGCGGGAGACGGCGATGGAAGGACTGTTTGTCATACTGGTCTGCCAGCTGATCGGTGAGATCGTCGTCAGAACTCTGGACCTGAGCATGCCCGCTCCCGCGCTCGGCATTATGCTTCTACTCGCCTATCTCTGGTTTGCCGATTGGAGAGCCGGGTCGGAAGACAGCCCAGCCCACACTCGCATCAGCGGCGTCGCCGACACGCTCCTCAAGAACCTCGGCGTGCTGTTCGTGCCGCTCGGCGTCGGGGTGATGCAGAACTATCGGCTGATCTACGACTACGCCGGCACGATCATCGTCGTCGTCGTGGTGTCGACCATCGTGACATTGATGGTAACGGTCGGCGCCTTCCTGCTCGCAAGCCGGCTGTTTGGCGCGGAAGGTGCTGGAAATGGACACTAGCGGCCGCGTCTTCGAACTCTGGGTCTATCTCTCGACCAGCCCGCTTCTGTGGCTGACGGTAACGATCGGCGCCTATATCACCGCCCAACGGCTAGCCGCCTGGAGCGGTTTCAACCCGATCGTCAATCCGGTGCTGATCTCGGTCGCCCTGGTGGTATTGATCCTGACTGCCACCGGCACGTCCTATTCGACTTATTTCGACGGGGCGCAGTTCGTACATTTCGCACTCGGCCCCGCGACTGTGGCGCTGGCCGTTCCGCTTTATAGGAACCGGACGCTGATCCGGCAGAACTTCGTACCCGTCATCGTCGCGCTTTTTGCCGGCAGCCTGACGGCAATCGTCTGCGCGACCGGGGTCGCGCTCCTGCTCGGCGCGCCCGACAGCGTCGCCATATCGCTCGCGCCGAAATCGGCAACGGCCGGCATCGCCGTGGGCATCTCGCAGCAGCTCGGCGGCGATCCGGCACTGACAGCACTTCTCGTTATCTTCACGGGCGTGCTCGGGGCGATCATCGTCACGCCGCTGATGAACCTGCTGCGCATCAAGAATTATGCCGCGCGCGGGTTTGCGGCCGGTCTGACGTCGCATGGCATCGGCACGGCGCGCGCCTTCCAGGTCAACGAAATTGCCGGCACGTTTTCGGGCCTGGCCATGGCACTCAACGGCATATTGACCTCGGCCATCGCCGCAATCGTTCTCGGCTTGTTGCTCTGAGCTGCCGTTGCGCTACCAGAAGGCGCCGTAGAGGGTGACACAGCCGACGACACCCAGCACGATTGCCAGCGAAGATCGAACCGTGAAATCGAGGAACCTGAACTGGTATCCGAAACTTCCGACAGATGGCTTCATGGATTTCTCCCCTGGTTGTGTTTCAGTCCGATAGCGGCTTGGGTCGCCGGCAACTCGTCCTACCCGCGAATGGCCTTGCGGCCTCAGGCCGACTTTGCGTATTTGCCGTCATGGTGAAGGTAAAAAGCCTCGGCCGCGATCAGCAGCGCTTCCTCGTCCAAGGGGCGATGGAATTCGCTCATGAGAAACCGGGCGAGATGCTGGATCTGCTCGCCATCTCTCGGAATGTCGTATTCGATGCACACCGTCTCAAAGACACGCCAAAGCATGGAGACTTCCGCCTTGCTCAAGGCGGCAAGCATATCGTCGGGAATTCCACGCATAGGAACCTCGCTCTGCATCCACGCCAGCCTGTCCTCAAACAGGACAGAGACCATATTGCCCATGGAGGGGTCTATAACCGGCCGCGTTGGCAGACCTGCGGTCGCCGCCGCAGCGAGAAGCCAGATGAGCCAGAGAATGACGATAAAGGCGTAGCCGGTGATTGGGGCTTTACTGAGATGATCGGCAACGTCGCCGGAATGCCGCAACGTATCCGTGTAGAAGCGACCACTTCGAAGAGGGGACCGTTCTGCCGAGCGAACGTTGACGCACTTGCATTGTAACTGCTCCGTGCATTAGCATCTCAGATAGAAGACAGGAAGCCGGCTGGGGACTGCTTGCACTGCGCTTTGACAGGGGGATGCGATGAGCCGGAACACTAGCGGCAGGGGGTGCGACGCACCTTCTGAACGATTTCGAACCGGCGCAATCGTCGCCATGCTTGTCTTTGTGCTGGCCGCATGCGGAGGTCATCCCAAAGGCGTGCTGACACCGGTCGCCGATACCTCTCCCGGTTCGAGCCGTGTCAACATGCTGATCACAACGACACGCAGCCATTCGCCCAACCCCGGAGAGATGTACAGCGGCGAACGCGCGCTGGCGGCATCTTTCGTCGACATGACCGTTTCCATTCCGCCCGACACCGTACGCAAGGCCGGCGAAGTCGCCTGGCCGAAGAAGCTGCCGCCCAATCCGGCGACCGATTTTGCAACGCTGAAGGCTGATAGCCTTGACATGGCCGGCGCGAAATCGTGGCTGAGCGCCAGCGTCCGCAAAACCCCTGATCGAAGCGTGCTCGTCTTCATCCATGGCTTCAACAACCGTTTCGAGGATTCCGTCTATCGCTTCGCCCAGATCGTCCATGATTCCGGCGTCCACAGCGCACCCATTCTCGTGACGTGGCCGTCACGCGGGAGTCTGCTGGCCTACGGCTACGATCGCGAGAGTGCCAACTACACCCGCAATGCGCTGGAAAACCTGTTTCAGTATCTCTACCGCGATCCGGAAGTGAAGGAGGTTTCGATCCTCGCGCACTCCATGGGCAACTGGTTGGCGCTCGAGGCGCTGCGCCAGATGGCGATCCGCAATGGCGAACTGCCGGCCAAGTTCAAGAACGTCATGCTGGCGGCCCCCGATGTCGACGTCGACGTCTTCCGCCAGCAGATCGAGGACATGGGCAAGAAGCATCCGAACTTCACGCTGTTCGTCTCGCGCGACGACCGTGCGCTCGCCGTCTCGCGCCGGGTTTGGGGTGACGTGTCCCGGCTCGGGGCGATCGACCCGGAGCAGGAACCCTACAAGAAGGAACTCGAGGACAACGAGATTACCGTGATCGACCTGACGAAGATAAAGGCGGGCGACCGCCTCAATCACGGCAAATTCGCGGAATCACCGGAGATCGTTCGCCTGATCGGCTCGCGCATTTCCGACGGCCAGACGCTGACCGACAGCCGGGTCGGCTTCGGGGACAAGATCCTGGTGGCAACGACCGGAACGGCGGCAGCCGTTGGCAACGCTGCCGGCCTGGTTCTTGCTGCCCCTGTCGCCGTCGTCGATCAGAATACCCGCGACAACTATGCCGACCATCTGCCGGGGTCTGCTGCAAGGAACAACAATCGTGCGGCCACGGCGAAAGGATGCGACCCGTCAAACCCGACGGCGCCAGCATGCGCCCGCTAAGATAACGACAGGGGTTCGTGATCATCGTAACGACCAATGCCTCTTACACCAGGGGGCATTGAGCAAAGTGAGATGGATCGCTACGAAGCAGAAGTTCGCATCCTGATTGCCCCGACGGCAGTCGAGGTTGCTCTGGTCGATTGTCGTCAGGCTCATCCAGAAATTCGGTGATAGAGGCCGAGCGCAGCTGGCCGCCGCCTGCGGCCACCAGCCATCGCGCAAGCCGCGACGGCTGGTGATCTGTGGGCACATGACTGCATGTGTCCTGACATCCTGTCCGGTTCAAGGACAATATGATGCGGCCATGCGAGGTACGACAGCGACCTTTGCGCGTCTGACAAGACGCGCGGCGCTTTAGCCCCTACAGCTTTACCCATGCCCCGTTTCGTTTTGACGACTGGACGCAGGCGTCGACGAAGGCCATGCCCTTCATGCCGTCGTCGATGGTCGGATAGGTGACGGCGGGGTCGATGGCCTCGCCGCGGCGCTTGGCGAAGATGGCGCGGGCGGCTTCGGTATAGATGTTGGCAAAACCCTCAAGATAGCCTTCGGGATGTCCTGAGGGGACGCGGCTGACGCGGGCAGCGGCCGGACCGGATCCGGCGCCTGCCCTTGTGATCAGCCGCTTCGGCTCGCCGAACGGCGTGTACCATAGATAGTTCGGGTCCTTCTGCGTCCATTCGAGCCCGCCCTTGGTGCCGTAGACCCTAACCATCAGCCCGTTCTCGTGGCCGGGTGCTACCTGGCTGCACCACAAGAGCCCCTTGGCACGCTGACCGCCCTTGGCCTTGAAGCGCATCATCACATGGGCATTGTCGTCGAGCTGTCGGCCTTCGACAAAACTGTCGAGATCGGCTGCCAGTTCTTCGAGCTCCAGCCCGGAGACGAAGGCGCCGAGATTATAGGCATGCGTGCCGATGTCGCCGGTGGAGCCGCCGGCGCCCGAGCGGGCCGGATCGGTGCGCCAGGCCGCCTGCTTCTGGCCCGACTGCTCGATATTCTCCGTCAGCCAGTCCTGCGGATATTCCATCTGAACCAGCCTGACGGCACCGATGTCGCCGTTTTGAACCATTTCGCGCGCCTGGCGCACCATCGGATAGCCGGTGTAGTTGTGGGTGAGCACAAACAGCGCATCGCTGTCGTCGGCCGCCTTCTTCAACTTCTTCGCATCCGACAGCGTCGAGGTCAGCGGCTTGTCGCAGATTACATGGATGCCGCGCTTCAAAAACTCTTTTGCCGCGGCATAGTGCACGTGGTTGGGGGTGACGATCGCCACCGCCTCGATGCCGTCCTTCAGCTTGGCCTCGCGGATCGCCATCTGCTTGAAGTCGGAATAGACCCGCGACGGATCGAGCCCGAGTTCGCGGCCAGAGCTTTCGGCCTTCTCCGGTGTCGACGACAGGGCGCCGGCCACCAGCTCGTAGTGATCGTCGAGCCGGGCGGCGATGCGGTGCACCGCGCCGATGAAGGCGCCCGAGCCGCCGCCGACCATGCCGAGCCGGATCCGCCGCTCGCGCCTCTCGCTCGTTCCCTCGATTGCCATCGTCCTGTCTCCTCGTGTCGGTTTGTCGTGTTCTCTCGTGAAGCTGCCCGCATTGTCGAGGCTGCCCCTCATCCGCCTGCCGGCACCTTCTCCCCGCTGGCGGGGAGACGGGACTTCCCGCACTGTCGGCGTTCCCTCCTGTTTGCCCGGCTGCAGGCCAAAGGGATGTTCGGCTCCGTATGCCACGTCCCCTCTCCCCGCCTGCGGGGAGAGGGTTAGGGTGAGGGGCAGCGGTTGGCGCTGCGGTTAAGTCCGGACCTGCCGCCCCGCCTCAAATCCCCAACAGCCGCCGGTTCGCCGCCTCGTCGGTGCCGCCATCGGCAAAGTCGTCGAAGGCCTTTTCGGTGACGCGGATGATGTGGTGCTTGACGAAGTCGGCACCCTCGCGCGCCCCGTCTTCGGGATGTTTCAGGCAGCACTCCCACTCCACCACCGCCCAGCCGGCAAAATCATTGGCCGCCATCTTGGAAAACACAGCACCGAAATCGACCTGGCCGTCGCCGAGCGAGCGGAAGCGGCCGGCCCGGTTGACCCAGCCCTGGTAGCCGCCATAGACGCCCTGCCGACCCGTCGGGTTGAACTCGGCATCCTTGACGTGGAACATCCGGATGCGATCCTTGTAGATGTCGATGTTGTCGAGATAGTCGAGGCACTGCAGCACATAGTGCGAGGGATCGTAGAGCATGTTGGCACGGGCATGGTTGCCGGTGCGCTCCAGGAACATCTCGAAAGTGATACCATCGTGCAAGTCCTCGCCCGGATGGATCTCGTAGCAGATGTCGACGCCGTTATCCTCGGCGTGGTCGAGGATCGGTTTCCAGCGCTTCGCCAGTTCGTCGAAGGCGGTCTCCACCAGACCCGCCGGGCGTTGCGGCCAGGGATAGACGAACGGCCAGGCCAGCGCGCCGGAAAAGCTCGCCATCGCATCAAGCCCCAAATTCTTCGAGGCCGTCAGCGCCAGCTTCACCTGCTCGACCGCCCATTGCTGCCGTGCTTTCGGATTGCCGCGCACTTCCGGCACCGCAAAGCCGTCGAACACCTCGTCATAGGCCGGATGGGTGGCGACCAGCTGGCCCTGCAGATGGGTCGAAAGCTCGGTGATCACAACGCCGTTGTCGCTGGCAATGCCCAAAAGCTCGTCGCAATAGGTTTTTGACGTCGCCGCCTTCCGCAAGTCGATCAGCCGCGAATCCCACGTCGGCACCTGCACGCCCTTGTAGCCGCAATCGGCAGCCCACTTCGTAATCGACGCAAACGAGTTGAACGGTGCGACATCCCCCGCAAACTGCGCCAGAAACAGGCCGGGGCCCTTGATCGTTTTCATGATTTTTCCTCGTCTAAGATGCCGTGACCGATGTCACGCTAAGGAGGCGCCGGGCACGGAGCTGGCCAAACGCATTATCGACCTGAAGAATGATTGTGAAAGGAAAGGCGCGCCCGTCCAGCGCGCGCGCCTCGTTGATCAGAACGGAGAATCCGGGAAGTAGAACTGCTCGGCATTGTCCTTCGTTACCAGCGTGGCATCGAGGATGTATTCGCCGCTGACCGGAACCTGGTCGTAGAACTTGGCGGCGGTCAGCTGCATTGCGGTTGCCACCATCGCCGGCGGATAAAGCACGTCGACCGGAACCATCTTGTCGCCATCCATGACCTTCTTGATCATGTCCTTCGAACCGGCACCGGCAACGATGTACTGGATGTCCGTGCGCTTTGCCTGGCCGATGGCTTCGAGAACGCCGACGGCCATGTCGTCATCCTGGCACCAGACGACGTCGATCTTCGGATACTTGGTCAGGTAATCCTGCATGACGCGGAAGGCGTCGTCGCGGTTCCAGTTGCCGTACTGGCGGTCGAGAACCTTGACGTTGGAACCGGCGATGCCCTTGTCGAAACCGTCCTGGCGCTGCTGGTCGATCGGGATCGGCAGGCCACGGATGACGACGACTTCAGCGTCCGGTGTCGTCTTCTTGATGTATTCGCCGGCGACCTGGCCGAGCGCCGGATTGTTGCCGGCGACATAGAGATCGCGGATCGAGCTGTCGTTGACCGACGGCGCGCGGTCGACGAGTGCGACGAAGGCGCCGGAATCCTTGACCTGCTGGATGGCGTTGACCAGCGGATCCGGATCCGACGGCAGAATGACCAGCGCATCAAGCCCCTGCACCGCAAGGTCCTGCACCGCGTTCGCCTGTGTGGCGGCATCGGGCGATGTCTTGACGATGACGTTGAGGCCCGGATGCTCCTGCATCAGGAGCTTGGCGACGCGCTCGGCGTGGAAGACGACGCCGGCAGTCCAGCCGTGGTCGGCCGCCGGGATCGAGACGCCGATCGTCACTTTCTTGTCCTGCGCAAAGGCGCCCGGTGCAGCGCCCGCTAATGCCGCCACGGCGGCGACGGTCAAACCGATAATTGTTCTACGCATAGTCTCCCTCCCAAGAGTTCCACGGGGCCTCGATTGCAATGAAACCGGGCTCGCCCCAACGGCCCGGCCAATCTCACGTGCGGCGCATGAGCGAGCGCTGCACCAGCATGGCGATGATGATGATCGCGCCCTGGATGGCGCCGATCAGATACTCGCTGACAAAGTTCGAAAGCAGCATGATGTTGCCGACGATCTCCAGGATGAAGGCGCCACAGACCGTGCCCCAGATGCGGCCGACGCCACCCCGCAGAGCCGTGCCGCCGACGACGACCGCCGTGATCGCCTGCAACTCCCAGAGAATGCCTGTTGTGGCCGAAGTCGAGCCGAGGCGCGGCACATAGAGCAGCACGGCAACAGCGACACAGAGGCCCTGGATCACATAGGCGATCGTACGCACCCTGTTGACCGAGATGCCGGAATAGCGCGCGACGTCCTCGTTGGAACCGACCGCGACCACATGACGGCCATAGCGGGTGCGATAGAGCACGAAGGCGGCAATCGCGGCGGTGACGAAGATCATGATGATCGGCACGGGAATGCCGGCGACCGAGCCAAAGTAGACAGGCCGATAGATTTGCTGCAGTTCGCGATCCTGCAGCGTGATCGCCCCGCCTTGCGACAGCCACGTCGTCAGCCCGCGATAGATGCCCATGGTGCCGAGAGTGGCGATGAAGGGCTCGATCCTGCCGACTGTGGTGATCAGCCCGTTGACAAGCCCGCAGGCCGCACCGAGCAACAGCGCGAGCATTGCAGCGCAGATCAGCATCAGCACCGGATCGGCGATGACGCCGCTGTTCATGAACAGGATCATCAGGCTGGCAACGAAGGCGACCATCGAGCCGACGGAAAGATCGAGCCCTCCGGATGAAATCACGTAGGTTGCGCCCAGCGCGATGATGGCGATGAAGGCGCTGCGGGTGATGACGTTCAAGAGGTTTGCGACGGAGACAAAGTTCGGGTTGGCGAAATAGCCAAGGATCAGCAAGAGCGCCAGCGCGACAAAGGGCGCAATGGCCGCCATGTCCCAGTCTCGTGACGTTCGCGGAGCGCTCTGCGTTTCGGTTGCAGCATTCGTCATAGTCATGTCCCGCGCTTACGCGGCCTCCCCGGTATTGGCGCCAGTCGCAAGAACGACGATCTCGTTTTCTGTCATCTTGTCTCCCGCAACTTCGCCGACAATTTGGCCTGCCCGCATGACCAGGATGCGGTCGGAGATGCCGATCAGTTCCGGCATTTCCGATGAGACGACGATGATCGACCGCCCCTCCTCTGCGAGCTTGGCAATGAATTTGTAGATCTGTTCCTTGTTGCCGATGTCGATGCCGCGCGTCGGCTCGTCGATGATGACGATCTCCGGATCGAGCATCATCATCTTGGCGAGCAGCAGCTTCTGCTGGTTGCCGCCCGACAGCTGTCCTGCAAGGATGTCCTTGCGGCCGGTTCGGATGTCGAACTCGCGGATCGCTCCGTCCAGCGCGTCGGCTTCCTGCCTACGATCGATCTGCAGGGTTTTGACGAACCTCGAAAGGGATGCCAGCGTGAGGTTGACCCGGAGGTCCTTGCCGAGCAGCAGGCCTTTGCCCTTGCGATCCTCGCTCAGATAGACGATCCCGGCCTTGAGGCTCTGCTGAACGCTGAAGAAGTCGACGGCCTTGTCGTGATGCCTGATCCGGCCATGGCCAGGGCGAAGCCCGACGACGCCTTCCATCAACTCGGTGCGGCCAGCGCCGACAAGCCCGGCAAAGCCCAGGATCTCGCCCTTGCGCAGTTGAAAGCTTGCATTGCGCGCAAAGCCCGGCACCGAAAAGTCCTCGACTTCAAGCACGACGTCTCGCGCAGGCGCGCCGTGACGCTCCGGATAAAGTTTTGCGACGTCCCGGCCGACCATCAGCCGCGCCATGTCTGCCGGCTGCAATTCGGCGGCATCATGCACGGCAACAACCCGACCGTCGCGCAGCACCGTCACCCGATCGGCGATCTCCTTCACCTCCGGCAGGCGATGCGAAATGTAGAGAACGCCCACACCCTTGGCGCGGATGGCCTTGATGACCTTGAGCAGCGCTTCGGTTTCGTGCGGCGTCAGCGATGCCGTCGGCTCGTCGAAGATCACCACCCGGTGCGGCACCAGGAGCACCCGCGCGATCTGGACCAGCTGGCGCTGGGCAATCGACAGGCGGCGCACGACGGTCTTCGGGTCGATCTCTGCGCCGAGATCGCGGATTGCTCTGGCCGCGCCATCGTTCATGGCCCGGTCGTCGACGGTAATGCCCTTGCGCAGTTCGCGACCGAGATAGATGTTCTGCGCCACCGTCAGATCGGGTGCGAGCAGGATTTCCTGATGGACGAGAACGATGCCCGCGTGCTCGGCATCGACCGGACCGGAAAAACGCACCGGCTTTCCGTCGATCGCCAGCTCGCCGCGGGTCGGCAAGTGGTTGCCGGCCAGGATCTTCATCAGCGTGGATTTACCGGCGCCGTTTTCGCCGATGATGGCGTGGACTTCGCCTGATCGCACGGACACATCGATGTCGCGCAGCACTTCGACGATACCAAACGTCTTGGAAACGCCCTTTGCCTGCAGCACAGGCGGCCCATTCTGGGATGTCGCAGCCATCATATGGCGACCGCAATGGTCATGCCATGCGCCATAGGCTCGGCCGCCACGCCACGTGCTCGGGCACGAACGCAACGAAATAAAGTCATGTGAACTCCTCCGGAAACACTGCTAGCCCATTTTCTGAGGTACGTAAATCAGAATTTGACTGGATCGATGCTGAATTGAAACGCAACTGGCGCGGCGGCCTCGCAAACGAGCCCGAAACTGAGGAACGGTTCGGCAACTTGAGACCCGGACGCCGAGAAGGACGATCGATTTTCCTGGAGTGGTTCCCACCCGCCCGGAGCACCAGACAGCCTGCAAATGGCTTGAGCCTTTGCGCATATTTCATGCTATCGGGGTGCACTACGAATGAGAGTACGTTTACATCATGAGCACGAAGACCCGCGGTTATCTGTTCGCTTTCCTGGCGATCTGTATCTTTGCCGGCCAGGATGCGATTACCAAGTATCTTGGCGATCGTTACCCCGCACTCTTCATCACCATGATCCGGTTCTGGGCATTCGCGCTGTTCGTGTTTTGCTTCGCCGCCTCGTCACCGGGCGGGATTCGTGGGGCTATTCAGACGCGCCGCCCCTGGCTGCAGATCACCCGCGGATTGCTGCTGGTTGCAGAAATCGTCATCATCGTCTTTTCCTATGTGCATGCCGGGCTCGCGATGAGCCAGTCGATCTTCCAGGCAACGCCGCTGATCATCACTGTCCTTTCGATCCCTCTTCTCGGGGAAACGGTCGGCTGGAGGCGGGGGATCGCCGTCATGGTCGGCCTGATCGGTGTCCTGGTAATCATAAATCCGATCGACGTTCACTTCGACCGGTCGCTGCTGCTGCCGCTTGCGGCAGCCGTGCTGTTTGCCCTCTACAGCATCGCCACCCGCGCCGTCAGTCACGAGGATTCGGCCGTCACCAGCCTGTTTTATGCTGGCGTTGCAGGCGCAGTCGCGATCTCACTGATAGGCCCATTCTATTGGACCGAAGTGCAGCCGTCCGACTGGATCGCCCTTGCCGCACTGTGCGTCTGCGGCACGCTTAGCCATTATTTTCTGATCAGAGCCTATGGACTGCTACCGGCAGCGGAGGTGCAACCCGTCACCTATTTCCAGTTGGTTCTCAATGTCATCATCGCTGTCATTCTGTTCAACGAGATTGTGACGCTGAACATGATCGCCGGTGCGGCCATCGTTGTCGGTGCGGGACTTTTCACCATCTGGCGCGAGCACCAGTTGGCGAAGCGGTCTTAAACTCGGATGAGTCGCACGCCCGACAGCCGCCCGGCCCCCTAACGCTCATCGACGGGGCGTGCTTCCGTCAGCCATTCAACGAGATCCGCAACCTTCCGTCGCGTTTCGGTGCGGGCCGGATAGAGGGCGTAGTAGCCATAGCCGCTGTCGATGATGCGCGGGAACGGCGTGACCAGCTCGCCGCCTTGCAGGTCCTGCTTTGCAAGATAGAGGTCGCCCATCGTGACGCCGTAACCGCTTGCGGCAGCCGTCATCGCAAAATCCTGCGTGTCGAAGATCTGGTTGCGGGCGGCGCGGAAGTCGTAGGCCCCTTCCGCCTGCAGCCACAATGTCCAGTCGCTCTGGCGCGGATTGGAATGCAACAAGACGCAGGCCGACAGGTTTTCGAGCGTCGCCGGATCGCCGAGCGTTTCGGCAACGGCCGGCGAGCACATCGGCGTCAACTTTTCCGGAAGCAGCAGGAAAACGTCCATGCCCGGCCAGTGGCCGTTGCCGTAGGTGATCAGGAGATCGATGTCGCCGACGGTGAAGGTCGGGCGGGCAAACCACGCCGTGTCGATCGTAATGTTCAGATCTTCATGACGGCTTTGCAGTTCCGGAAGCCGCGGCAGCAGCCACCGCCGCGCGAATGTCGGCGGCATTCGGATCGTGAGGGATCGGCTCTTCGTTCGCGTCGCCTCGAAGGAATTGCGCAGCGAAACGAGCAATCCATTGACGATCGGCATGATCGCCGCACCCTGCTCTGTGATCACCACCTTGCGGGTGTGGCGCTCGAACAGACTGCAGCCGAAATAATGCTCCAGCTGCTGGATCTGGCGGCTGATCGCACTCTGGCTGAGGTTGAGTTCCGTGGCTGCGGCCGTGAAGCTGCCGGTTTCCGCAACGATCGAGAATGTCTGCAGCGTCTGCAAGGGCGGCAAGCGATTCTGCTCGAAAACCGGCTTCAAAGTGTTCCTCCGCGATGGCAACCGGGGCATTTAAACCGTCGTCATCGCGTTGGTAAAGCGCAGACTGGCGCGATCAGGCAAGAAGCGAACGGAGCTCGGCGATGGCGCGTCTGACCTGTTGCGGAGCGGTCCCGCCCGGATGGTTGCGGCTGCCAACGGAGCCCTCGACGCTCAGCACCTCATAAACATCCTCACCGAGGGCCGGCGCGAAGGTCTGCATCTCGGCAAGCGGCATATCAGAGAGCGTCGCCAGCCCCTTTTCTCGCGCCGCGCCGACGATCGCCGCGACAGAGTGATGGGCGTCGCGGAAAGGCAAGCCGGCGCGCACCAGATAGTCCGCCAGATCCGTCGCCGTGGAATAGCCCTGTTCGGCAGCGGCCAGCATGTTCGCGGCACGCACCTTGATCGTCGGCAGCATCTGAGCGGTCACGGTGACGGCTCCGCGCACATTCTCCAGCGTATCGGTGAGTGGAGGCTTGGATTCCTGCTGGTCCTTGTTGAAGGCCAGCGGCTGGGCCTTCATCAGCGCTGCCGATGTCGCCAGATTGCCGATGATGCGCGCCGCCTTGCCGCGCACGAGTTCGGCCAGATCGGGATTGCGCTTCTGCGGCATGATCGAGGAACCGGTGCAGAACTGGTCGCCGACCTCGATGAAATCGAACATCGGCGTGCACCACAGGATGACTTCCTCGGAAAAGCGCGAGAGATGCCCCATGATGATGGCCCCGGCCGCACAGATATCGACGACGTAATCGCGATCGGATACGGCGTCTAACGAATTGCGGAAGGCGCGGGAAAAACCGAGTTCGCCAGCGCTATAGGCCGGATCGATGGGATAGCCGGTGCCGGCAAGTGCAGCCGCGCCGAGCGGCGAGACATTCAGCCGCTCGCGCGCCTGCCTTACGCGTTCAAGGTCACGCAGGAACATCTCGGCATACGCCATTAAATGATGGCCGAAAGTCACGGGCTGGGCGACCTGCAGATGGGTGAAGCCCGGCATGATCGTCTCTGCGTGGCGATCGGCGAGGTCGACGAAAGCCAGCACCAGGGACGTCAGCTCAGACGCGAGCGCATCCAGTTCGGCGCGCGCGTAAAGGCGGATGTCCGTTGCCACCTGGTCGTTGCGCGAACGCGCCGTGTGCAGCTTCTTGCCAGCGTCGCCGACAAGGGCGGTCAGGCGGCTCTCGACGTTCATATGAACGTCCTCGAGCTCCTTCTTCCACACAAACGCGCCGGAGCGCATTTCGTCGGCGATCTGATCGAGGCCCACCTGGATGTGGTTGTTCTCCTCCTTGGTCAGGATGCCGGCTCGCGCCAGCATGTGCGCGTGGACCTTGGAGCCGGCGACATCATAAAGCGCGATGCGCTTGTCCTGGTCGAGGCACTCGTGGAAATCGCGGAAGTCCGTGGATACTGCTTCCTTAAAGAGCGGCGACCAGGTCGTCTCAGCCATCGTAGTCATCTCGTCCTCTCAGCATTCTTGCGGTTTGTTGTTACGCGGCTTTGGCTGATCCAGCGTCAATGCAGCCACTCCAAGAGCTCGCGTGCATCGGAGCAGGTGTCGAGCGTGAGGACGCGATCGCGCAGGCCATTAGCCTTCTCCCGCCCCAACGCGGAGCCAGCCAATTCGTCGAATTTTCCGATCAGGCGGTCGTCGCTCAGCGGGTTCGCGGGGCTTCCAAGCGGGAAATCGACCGTCGTCTTCACATGTCGGCCGTCGCTCGTGGCGAGCGCGACTGCCGGTTCCGCCTCATCGGACATGGCCGGATCGATCCGCACGTCCATGCGTTGGAGCCATCGGTCAATGCTCAGATCGCGCCAGGCGCGTTCCTCAAGTTCCGCGAGCGACACCTTGCCGTACTGAAGCCGTGCGGCAATCGCATAGGGAAGGCTCATCTGTGCCTGCGCGCGCGATGTCAGCACCTTGCCGCCGCACATGCCAAACTGAAAGCCGCTCATGTCGACCGTGATCGCTGCGATGTCTTGGCTCGCGAGCTCCTGGTCGCCCAGCAGCTTGTCGATCGCATCGATTGCCGAGTGGGTGCCGCGGCAGGTGGCATGCGGTTTGATCGAGCAACGCTCGATGCGCCAGTTTTCGCCGAAGCCGTGGACCAGCATCGCCGGATCCCCCTCGCCCCGACAAAAGGCCTGAAAGAAACTTCCCCAGGCGCTCTTATCGAAAACATCTCCCGGCCCGACAAAGCCGCTGGCGGCGAGGTGCGCGGCGAGAAATCCGCCTTCCGCGGCGCGACCGGCATGAAGCTTTTTGGCAGGACTGCCGTCGTGGACGAACGCCCACGTGCCGCCGGAAAAGGAACAGGCTAGGCCGAGCGCCGAGGCGATGCGCTGCGCGTCAAAGCCGATCAAGGTTCCGACGGCTGCCGCCGCGCCGAAGGCGCCGCAGGTGCCGGTCGAATGCCATCCGAGCCCGTTATGCGTCTCGTAGCCGCCGGCGGCCTCCAGCACGCGCCGGCCGACCTCGTATCCGATCAGCACGCTCTTCAGAAATTCCTTGCCATGAACAGGGCGCGTCACCTCGCCGAGGGCGGCGACAACCGCCGGCAGCACGACTGCACCGGAGTGGTCGCATCCGCCGCTGTCATCGAGTTCGAGGGCGTGGGCTGAAACGCCGTTGACGAGCGCGGCGGTGCGCGCATCGGCAAAAAGCGGAGTTCCCCAGATAAGCGAAGAACCGTTCGCTGCGCTCACGCCCGATGCAGCAAGGACCATGCGCGTCTCGGCCGACGCTGAGCCGGCGACAGCGACGCCGAAGGTGTCTAGCACATGCTGCTTCGCCTTGCGGATGGTTGCTTGCGGAAAGTCGTCGAACGCCGTGGCTGCGACCTTGAGCGCCAGCGACTGAAGTACGGTGTCAGCCATGGGATTGCTGCTCCTGCAGGTAGGCATCGAAGACGTGGAGGGGATGGGTCAGCGGCGGCGCGACACCATTCTTGCGGTGCCAGTCCGCAATCATCGCGCCGGTGGCGATCCAGACGTCGTCGAAGCCGCGGATATGGGCCAACAGGTCTTCGACGATGGAGATCCGTCCTGGTGTTCCGGTCCATTCCGGCCGGAGTTGCAGCACGTAGCAAAGGCCGAAGCGGCGATAGGCGTCGAACTCCGCGATCCAGTTGTGAAGAACACCGTCGTAAGACGGGATGCGGCTCTGCCCTTTCGGAAATGCCGGGGTGAAATTGAACTGGAAGTAGGGCCGATCCTCCAGCTCAACATGAACAGGTATCTCGACCAGGCGGGAGGGGTGCAGATAGGGAACGTCGTCGCCGTTGAGGGACGCCGACCAACCGTACCCTGCCTCCAGCAACGATTGATCGAAGCCTTGCGGCCAGTTCCCGGCCGGGAGACGGAAACCGGTGGCTGCTTTCCCCGACAGCTCGCCCAGTGTCTCCCGTGACCGCTTCAGCAGATCCACCGACTGCGACGCCAGCATGCGATCGTGGCGCTCGAAGGCCCAGCCATGACTTTCCAGATCGTGGCCGGCGCCGGCGACCGACTTCAGCAAACCGGGATGCTCTTCGGCCACCTGCCCCGGCGCAAACCAGCTGGCGGCGATATCGAAAGATGCGAAGGTCCGGCACAGGCGCTCCACGCCGCGGGTTGCGCCATACTTCCAGACGGAAAAACTCTTGCTGCGCTGGAGAAGGTCCGGGGCAGCAGTAGCCGCGTCCATCCCGTCGTCAAACAGCACCGAGATCAGCACCGCGCATCGCTTGCCCTCGGGCCACGTCGTTGTCGCCTGTTCGTTCATGCCAGCGTCCTTCCGAGGTCCTTCGAATGCCGGTCGATCCACCAGCGGGCGACATCGCCGCAGGGAGTGGTCCAGACCGCGTCGCCATGCGCTTTGATCGCTTTGAAAAGGCCCTCGAGAATCGAGAGGCGCCCCGGCTTGGCGCAAACCTTGGGGTGGAGGATCGTGGTCCAGCACAGGCCTTCGCGGTGGTATCCCTCGAACTCCGCGCGCCAGTTCTGCTCGACGGTCCGGTAGTCGGAGATCCGGTCGAGACCAACCGGGAAATCAGGCTCCTCCGTGTAGGCCAAGGCGGTATAGTCATCGATGTCCCAGCGACCGGGAATTTCGACGAGGCCGCGCTCGGATGTTCTGCTCGGATGGAAATAGGGGCGATCGTCGCCGCGCATCGAGCTCGAATAGAGGACGCCGAAGGCGCCCAGCAGATCCGCAGTCTCGGTGCTCCAGTCGCCGGACGGGGTACGGAAGCCGATCGGCGTCACGCCGAGCCGCTCCTGGAAGATGGCACGCGAGCGCTCCATGATGGCGAGCTGCTGCTCACGGCTCAGATCGATAAAGACCTCGTGACGGTGGCCATGATAGGCGACTTCATGGCCTTCGCGAACGATCCGTTCGCAATGAGCGCCCCAATGCAACACCACCCAGGTGGGAATGAAGAAGGTCGCCTTGAGATCGTAGACCGACAGCAGATCAAGCAAGCGCGGCAGAGCCTTCCATGGGCCATAGGCGCCCTGCGTGAAATAGCGGGGATTGGAAAGCAGCGAGCCATCGAGCATCGCATCGCCCGTCGGGCCGTCGACGTCGAAGGCAAGCGCGACCGCGGATTGTTTTCCTGGCGGCCACAGCGGGGCTACACGATCGGCAGCAGGGATAGTTTCGGTCAGCATGGTCTTTGTCCGGTTTTCTCCACCCCCGGCGGGAGCGCCGGGGGTGGTTTTTGCAAGACAAAGCTCTCCCGTTCCGGCACTGAGGCCGGTGAAAAGGAAAGAGCTTTGGGGGGTTACCGCCCGCCTCTCTCGGAGAGATCAGGTGCGCGAGCGGAAGACGACAGCTTACTTGACGCCGTTGATCACGGCCTTCGGCACGGCATTGTGCACAAGGCCCCACTTCGTCAGCAGTTCGTTATAGGTGCCGTCCTTGATCAAGTCGTCGAGAGCACCGGCGACAGCGTCGCGCAGTGCCGAATTGTCTTTCTTGAAGCCCATACCGAACGTGTCGTTGCTAAGCAGCGGATCGCCGACCAGCGTGAACGTGTCCGGCTCGACGCGCATCTGGTAGGCGATGGTTTCGATGCCTTGCACAACCGCGTCATAGCGACCCTGTTTCATGCCGAGGCGGGCGGCGTTGGAATCGGCCGTGCCTTCGAACTTGATCGCCGGCTTACCCTTGCCCACGCAATTGGCCTCGCTCCAGCCGGTGACGTTTTCGCCGAAGCTGGTGCTGCGGCTGCCGGCAACCGTCTTGCCGCAAAGGTCCTCGGGCGACTTGTACTGTTCGGCGCTGGCTTTGGTCGTGAACAGGATCGGGCCGCTCGTCAGGTAGTCGACGAAGTCCATGCTTTCCTGGCGTTTGACGTTGTCGCTCATGCCGGAGATGATCACGTCGCCGCGGCCCGTCTGGAGCCCGCTCTGCAATTCCTGGAAGGCGGAGGTGACGAACAGCGGGTTCAGCTTGAGCTTGGCCGCAATCGCCGTCGCCAGATCGACATCGAAACCGTCAAGCGTGCCCTTCTCCGGGTTGACGAATTCCATCGGCGGATAGATCGGATTGGTCAGGATGCGAAGCTCGCCGTCATTGACCAGGTTGAGCTTGGTTTCGGCCGACGCGACACCGGCCGAAAGAAGCGCCAGCGCGGACACGGCCACTCTCAGAAATTTCATGTCATTCTCCTCTTGATGTTATTTTTCGTTTTCAAAGCACCGCAGAGATGAAGCTCTTCACTCTGGGATTTGTGGGATTCTCCAGGATCTCCGCGGGCGTTCCGGTTTCGATGATCCGGCCTGCGTCCATGAACACCACCCGGTCCGCCACCTCGCGGCAGAAGCCGAGCTCGTGGGTAACGACGATCATCGTCGTGCCGGTGGCGGCCAGCTCCTTCATAACGCCGAGCACCTCGCCGACAAGTTCGGGATCGAGCGCCGACGTCGGCTCGTCGAACAGCATCGCCTTCGGTTTCATCGCGAGCGCCCGGGCAATTGCGACACGCTGCTGCTGCCCGCCGGACAGTTCGCCCGGATAGGCGTCCGCCTTGTGGGCCAGGCCGACGCGCTTCAACAGGGCACGCGCCTCCTCGGCGCATTGCTGCTTCGGGCGTCTCTGCACGCCGACCGGCCCTTCGATGATGTTTTCGAGCACGGTGCGGTGCGGAAAGAGATGAAAGCGCTGGAAGACCATGCCAACGGACTGGCGTTGCCGCGCGACCTCGCGGTCGGACAGCGGATAGAGGTGGTTTCCGTCACGACGGTAGCCGGCAATCTCGCCATCGACGCTCACATAGCCACCTTCGATGCTTTCGAGCTGATTGATGCAGCGCAGGAACGTGCTCTTTCCGGAGCCGGACGGACCGATGATGCAGACGACTTCGCCCTTGCGAATGCTGAAATCGATGTCCTGGAGCACATGGAAGGTGCCGAAGTATTTCTGAAGGCCATGGGCCACGATAAGCGCGTCCATCAGACGGCCTCCTCGACGGTGGTCTGCGGCGCGGGAGCGGTTTCGTTCCGACCGGAGGCGCCCCATCCCTTGGAGAAATAGCGCTCGATATACATCTGCGCGATGCTGAGGACCGTGACCACGGCCATGTACCACATGGCGGCAACGATCAGCAGTTCGATGACGCGCGAATTGACGTAGTAGATGTCTTCCACGCTGCGCAGCACCTCGGAGTACTGGATGACGCTGGCAAGCGAGGTCAGCTTGACCATGCCGATCGTCTCGTTGCCGATCGGCGGCACGATGACACGCATCGCCTGTGGCAGGACGATCTTCAGCGTAGAACGCAGCTTGGTCATGCCGATCGACAGGGCCGCCTCTGTCTGCCCCTTGTCGATGGAGAGAATGCCGGCGCGCACGACCTCCGCGGTATAGGCGCCCTGCTGGATGCCGAGGCCGAGGAAGGCCGCGACGAAAGGCGTCATCACGTCGACGGTGCGCAGCGAAAACAGGCCGGGAATACCGATGGTCGGGAAAATCAGCGCCAGATTGAACCACAGGAGCAATTGCAGCAGCGCCGGCGTGCCGCGAAACAGCCAGATGTAGCCGACGGAAACACTTCTCAGAACCGGATTGTCGGACATGCGCATGACTGCGGCGAGCACGCCGAGCAGAATGCCAAGCGCCATGGCGCAGAAGGTCATGATGATGGTGTTGACGACACCAGCCATAACCGCCTTCGAAAACAGGTTTTCTCCGACATAGCTCCAGGCGATATCGCCGAGCCAAAAGGCTCTCACAAGCAGGATCAGCATCGTGATGAATACGAGGGCCAGTATCTTCGTGCCGATCTTGCGCCGCGGCACGACGACAAACTGGCCCGGATCGGCAAGTCTGGTATCGCTCATAGAGGTTCCCCGAAGCTTTGCGCTTCACTGTTGTTCTGGATTGATGGCAGCCTAGTCCTGACGGCTCGGCCTGCGCAAACGAGATATCGACATGCAATTCATGCGTTGAATGCATAAATCGCCAGCCGACACCGCGGCCGGACGCGTTTCCTTGGAAACCCTCCAAGAGCAAGGCAGGCCTGCCTCCCGCTGCCTTGCCGATAACCGTGTGCTTCCTTGAGAACAACCTATCGCTTGGTTATAACTGCGCCGCTTTAGCGCTCTCGGTCAGATTTTCGTTGGTCCTGCGCCTTCAAGGGTAGTAAAACTTTACTAAAAGCGATTTCGGAATTTGGGTGCGTGTGGCATAGTCGCCCAATGACAACAACGGAATGACGACATGGTCACTATCAAGGAAATCGCCAAGAGCGTTGGCGTGTCGTCGGCCACGGTGTCGAGGGTACTCAACTACGACCCGGCCTTGTCGATCTCGCCCGCCAAGCGCCAGGCGATCATCGAGACGGCCGAGGCGCTGAACTACGAGACCCCGCGCAACCGCAACAAGACCAACGGACAGGCAGCCCCCAGCCTGTTGACCAAGCTTGTCATCGTGCACTTTCTTGAGCCGTCGGATGAGATTGCCGATCCCTATTATGTCGGCGTGCGACTTGGCATCGAAAGCCGCTGCCGCGACCTGAGAACGGAGATCGTCAAGGTCTTCCATTCCGACGCACTTCCGGAAGCGTCCCTGCTTGAAGGCGCATCGGGCGTGATCGTCATCGGCAAGCACTCGGACAACGAGATCGCATGGCTGAACGAGCATGCCCGCCACGTGGTTTTTGCCGATTTCGACCCGAGGAGCGACCGGCTGGACAGTGTGTTTTCCGACGTCGGCCTTGCGACCCGCAAGATCCTCGACGCCCTGAAATCCAGCGGATACAGGCGCATCGGCTTTATCGGCAGCCACGAAAATCTGAATGGCGCCGTCCAGCGTTTCGCCGAGCGCCGATGTGCCGCCTATATCGACTGGCAGACGAAGAACGGCACCTTCGCGCCTGAGCTTCTGGCGCTCGCCGACTGCTCGTCGGGTCAGAGCCTTCGGCTCGATACCGGCTATCGTCTGGCGCGCGAACTGCTTTCGCTCACCGACCGGCCGGATGTGATCGTGACATCCAACGACAACATGGCGATCGGCACCTACAGGGCGATCCAGGAGTTCGGCCTTTCGATCCCGGGCGACATTGGCGTCATCTCCTTCAACGATATCCCTGTCGCGCAGTTTCTGACGCCGTCGCTGACGACGGTGCGCATCCATGGCGAGCATATCGGCGAGACGGCCGTCGATCTGTTGCTCGAGCGCCTTTCCGGTCGCAGCTACGGCAAACAGGTGCGTATCTCGACCGAACTCGTTTGGCGCGACAGCTGTCGAAAACCCCTGGAATCCTAGGCATCAGGGACCTGGCTTTCATGCGAGATAAATATTTACTGAATTTTCCTTGCGTGTTTCCTGAATTTGGGTAACTGTTGCGCTGACGGCGGGAGAGGAGCACCTGCCCTCAGCAAGTTTCTAGGGAGGAAACGATGTACAGCAAAACAAACCTGTCGCGCATTGCGGCTGGCGCGCTCGCGGCAGCAAGCCTGCTTGCGTCCACGGCCGCCTTTGCCGGTGAAGTCACGGTCTGGTGTTGGGATCCGAACTTCAACGTTGCGATCATGAAGGAAGCCGCGGCGCGCTATAGCGCAAAGCATCCCGAAACGACCTTCAACATCGTCGACTTCGCCAAGGCCGATGTCGAGCAGAAGCTGCAGACGGCGCTGTCGTCGGGCACGACCGATGCCCTGCCCGACATCGTGCTGATCGAGGACTATGGCGCGCAGAAGTATCTTCAGTCCTTCCCCGGCGCTTTCGCCGAGCTTTCCAGCAAGGTCGATTTCTCCGGCTTCGCGCCTTACAAGGTTCAGTTGATGACGATGGACGGCGCCGTCTACGGCATGCCGTTCGATTCCGGCGTCACCGGCCTCTACTACCGCAAGGACTATCTGGAGCAGGCCGGCTTCAAGCCCGAGGATATGCAGGACCTGACCTGGGACCGATTCATCGAGATCGGCAAGCAGGTTGAAGCCAAGACCGGCAAGAAGATGCTGGGTCTGGACGTCAATGATGCCGGCTTCATCCGCATCCTGATGCAGTCCGCCGGCGGCTGGTACTTCGACAAGGACGGCAATCTGTCGATCCAGAAAAACGCCGCCCTGAAGGCAGCGCTCGAAACAGAGCAGAAGATCCTACAGGCCAACATTCACAAGCCGGCTGCCGGCTGGACGGAATGGGTCGCGACCTTCACCTCCGGCGATGTTGCCACCGTGACGACGGGCGTGTGGATCACCGGCACCGTCAAGGCCCAGGCCGATCAGTCCGGCAAATGGGGCGTGGCCCCCATTCCGAAGCTTAACGTCGAGGGTGCATCCCATGCTTCCAACCTCGGCGGTTCCAGCTGGTACGTGACCGCAAGCTCCGCCGAGAAAGACGAAGCCATCGATTTCCTCAACGAGGTCTATGCCAAGGACGTCGATTTCTATCAGAAGATCCTGACGGAACGCGGCGCCGTCGGCTCGCTGATGGCAGCGCGCAACGGCCCGGCCTATTCCGAAGCCGACCCCTTCTTCGGCGGCGAAAAGGTCTGGCAGAACTTCTCCGACTGGCTGGCGAAGGTTCCGGCGGTCAATTACGGCGTCTTCACCAACGAAGTGGACACGGCGGTCACGGCACACCTGCCGTCGCTCGGCCAAGGCGCCCCCATCGATGACGTGCTGAAAGCCGTCGACAGCCAGGCCCAGGGCCAGATCCAGTAGGGATCCAAAGGCAGGCGGCGACCGCCTGCCTCTTTCTCTGGAGCGGCATGCGGCCCTCGGGCCGCTGCCGCCCGCAATGTCATCCCTTTTTCTTGAGGGCGTCCCATGACTGCCGGCAAAACAGGCGGATTGAAGCGTTATTACGACCTGAACGGCTGGCTGTTCGTCGCCCCGTCATTGCTTCTGATCGCGATCTTCCTGGTCTACCCGATCTTACGCTCGCTCTACCTGTCCTTCTTCTCGGGCAAGGGCATGATGATGAAGTTTGCCGGCTTCGGAAACGTCGTGCGGCTATGGAACGATCCGGTCTTCTTTCAGGCGCTGACCAATACCGTCACCTTCTTTATCGTCCAGGTTCCGATCATGATCACGCTGGCGCTCATGCTCGCCGCGGTCCTGAACAACGACAAGCTGAAGTTCATCGGCTTCTTCCGCACCGCCATTTTCCTGCCCTGCGTCGCCTCGCTGGTGGCCTATTCCGTGCTCTTCAAGAGCATGTTTTCCGTTGACGGCGTCGTGAACTCCGCACTTCTGACGGTCGGCCTGATCTCGACCCCGATCGGATGGCTGACGGAACCTTTCTGGGCCAAGGTGCTCGTCATCCTCGCCATTACCTGGCGCTGGACCGGCTACAACATGATCTTCTACCTGGCCGCGTTGCAGAACATCGACAAGTCGATCTACGAGGCGGCGAAGATCGATGGCGTGCCCGCCTGGGCCCGCTTCGTCTACATCACCATACCGATGCTGAAGCCGGTGATCCTGTTTACGACGATCATTTCGACCATTGGCACGATCCAGCTTTTCGACGAGGTCTACAACCTGACCGAGGGGCGCGGCGGCCCGGCGAATGCGACGCTGACCCTTTCGCTCTACATCTACAACCTTACCTTCCGCTTCATGCCGAGCTTCGGCTACGCGGCGACCATTTCCTACGTCATCGTCATCATGGTGGCGCTTCTCTCCTTCCTCCAGTTCTACGCCGCGAGGGATCGGTCATGAACGTCTCGCGCCGTGCAACGACCGTGCTGCAATACGCCTTCCTGGGGACCGCAGCCTTCCTGTCGATCTTCCCGTTCATCTGGATGGCGATCAGCTCCACCAACAAGTCGATCGACATCATCAGCGGCCGAACGGGTATCGGTGACGCCTTCGGCACCAATGTCGCCAACTTCTTCTCTCAGGTCGACGTGCCGCTGGTCTTCTGGAACTCCACCAAGCTGGCCGTGCTTGCGACGCTCCTGACGATCGTCGTCTCATCGCTCGCCGGCTACGGTTTTGAGATGTTCAGGTCAAAGGCGCGCGATCGCATCTACGCGCTTGTGCTTCTGACGCTCATGGTGCCGTTTGCAGCACTGATGATCCCGCTGTTCATGATGATGGCGAGAAGCGGCCTGATCAACACGCATATTGCGATCATGCTGCCGACGATCGCGTCGGCCTTCATCATCTTCTACTTCCGCCAGTCGACCAAGGCCTTCCAGACGGAACTTCGTGATGCCGCCAAGGTCGACGGCCTCAAGGAGTGGCAGATCTTTCTCTACATCTACGTTCCGGTGATGCGCTCCACCTACGCGGCCGCCTTCGTCATCGTCTTCATGACCAACTGGAACAACTACCTCTGGCCGCTCATCGTCCTGCAGTCGAACGAGACGAAGACGATCACCCTCGTCGTCTCCTCGCTCGCGTCCGCCTACTACCCCGATTACGGCGTGGTGATGATCGGAACGATCCTCGCCACCCTTCCCACCCTTCTCGTTTTCTTCGTCATGCAGCGCCAGTTCGTGCAGGGCATGCTCGGTTCAGTGAAATAGGAACGTCGTCAATGCGCATTACTGAAAACTTCAATGCCAACTGGGTCTTTCGCGACGGCTTCGAACCGGCGCACGTCCATGCGCTTCAGACGGGCGAAACCGTGCGCCTACCGCATAGCGCCGTCGAGCTGCCCTACAACTATTTCGACGAGACGGACTACCAGAAGCCGTTCACCTATCAGAAGCGCTTCGACTGGCGCGCGGAGTTCGAAGGTCGCGAAGTGTCGCTCGTCTTCGATGCCGCCATGGCCGACAGCGTCGTCTATCTCAACGGCAAGAAGATCATCGCCCACAAGGACGGCTATACGCCCTTCGAGGCGCGACTGACGCCGCATCTCGTACGCGGAGAAAACCTGATCACGGTCAAGATCGACGGTTCTGAGAACCCAGAGATCCCGCCCTTCGGTGGGCAGATCGACTACCTCTGCTATGCAGGAATCTACCGCGACGTCTGGCTGAAGGTGACATCTCCAGTTTCGATCGCCAACGTCAAGATCGAGACGCCGGACGCGCTCGCCGAGAAGAAATCCGTCACCGCACGGGTGTTCATCGCCAATCCGGAAAGCCTCGCCTTCTCTGGGACGCTGGCGGCAAAGATCCGCCGCAAGGGTGGCGGCGACGTCGCTGCGTCCTCGGTTACGGTTGATGGCAACGAGGCGGTGCTCACCTTCTCCGATCTCGCCGGCATCGAGCTTTGGGATATCGACAATCCGGCGCTCTACGCGCTGTCGCTCAAACTCGAGACCGAACACGGCGAAGACGTGCTGACCCAACGCTTCGGGTTCCGCACCGCCCTGTTCACACCGGAAGGCTTTTTGCTGAACGGCCGGCCACTGAAACTGCGCGGATTGAACCGGCATCAGGCCTTTCCGCATACCGGCTATGCGATGGGCCGGCGCGCGCAGGAGAAGGACGCCGACATCCTGAAGCACGAACTCGCCTGTAACGTCGTTCGCACCTCGCACTATCCGCAGTCGAAGTGGTTCATCGAGCGCTGCGACGAGATCGGCCTTCTCGTCTTCGAGGAGATTCCCGGTTGGCAACATATCGGCGGCGAAGCCTGGCAGAAGGAATCCATCGAGAACGTACGCCGCATGGTCGAGCGGGACTGGAACCATCCCTCAATCATCATCTGGGGCGTTCGTATCAACGAAAGCCAGGACAACCACGCCTTCTACGCGGAGACGAACCGTCTTGCCCGCGAACTTGACCCCACCCGCCAGACTGGTGGCGTACGCTTCATCACCAACTCGGAACTGCTCGAAGACGTCTACACGATGAACGACTTCATCCTCGGCAATGAGGAGCTGCCCGGCAACAACCGGGGGCGTGTGGTGTTACGCGATCGCGTGGAGACGACAGGCATTGACCGGCCGATCCCCTACATGATCACCGAATACAACGGCCACATGTATCCGACCAAGCGCTTCGACCAGGAACAGCGTCAGGCCGAGCACGTGACCCGCCATCTCCTGATCCTCAACGCAGTTGCCGCCGACCGGGATATCTCCGGCTCCACCGGCTGGTGCATGTTCGACTACAACACCCATAAGGACTTCGGCGCCGGCGACCGCATCTGCTACCACGGCGTGCTCGACATGTACCGGATCCCGAAACTCGCCGCCTATGCCTACGCCTCGCAAGGGGATCCGAAGGACAATGTCGTGCTTCAGCCGGTCACCTTCTGGGCGCGCGGCGAGCGCAACATCGGCGGTGTGCTGCCGCTGATCGTGCTGACGAACTGCGACTATGTCGAAGTGAAGTTCGGCGAATGGCCGGCAAAGCGGATCTATCCGGACAGGGAGAATTACCCGCATCTGCCGCATCCCCCTGTCGTTCTCGACCTGCGCAGCGTGACGCCGGAAGAATTCGGCACATGGGGCAGGGTCTGGCGCGAGGGCACCTTTACCGGCTACGTCGACGGAGAGCCCGTCAAGACGCTGACGCTGCCGGCCGATCCCGTCCCGGCCTCGCTCGAAGTCATCGCCGACGACACGGAGCTTCGCGCTGGCGAAAATGATGCCGTACGCGTGGTGGTGCGGGCCCTCGACCAATGCGGCAACCTGTTGCCCTATTTCGAGGAGCCGGTCATGCTATCGCTCGAAGGTCAGGGCCGGATCATCGGTCCGTCCGAACACACGCTGAAGGGCGGAGCCACCGGCTTCTGGATCGAGGCCGGTGAGGCCAAGGGCAAGCTTGAGTTGACGGTGAAGAGCCGCCGCTTCGACACCCAGTCCATCACCTTTACCGTCAACTGAGTAGTCACCATGGCCGAAGTCCGTCTCACCGACATCCGCAAGCGCTTCGGCGCGCTCGAAATCATCAAGGGCGTCGATCTGTCGATCGAGGCAGGGGAGTTCGTCGTCTTCGTCGGACCCTCGGGCTGCGGAAAATCGACGCTGCTGCGTATGATCGCCGGTCTGGAGGACATCTCCTCCGGCGAACTCACGATCGGCGGCACGGTGATGAACGATGTCGATCCGTCCAAGCGCGGGATCGCCATGGTGTTTCAGTCCTATGCCCTTTATCCGCACATGACCGTGCGCGAGAACATGGGCTTCGCGCTGAAGTTCGCCGGCATGGCAAAAGGGGAAGTCGACGCCCGCGTCAACGACGCGGCGCGCATCCTCGAGCTCGAGCCGCTTCTCGATCGCAAGCCGAAGGCACTCTCGGGCGGCCAGCGACAGCGGGTCGCGATCGGCCGCGCCATCGTGCGCAATCCGCTCGTCTTCCTGTTTGACGAACCCCTGTCGAACCTCGACGCCGAATTGCGCGTGCATATGCGCGTCGAGATCGCCAAGCTTCACAAGGAGCTGAAGTCGACGATCATCTACGTGACGCACGATCAGGTGGAGGCGATGACACTTGCCGACAAGATCGTCGTCTTGCGGTCGGGCGTTGTCGAGCAGGTGGGCGCGCCGCTGAAGCTCTACGACGACCCGTCAAACACCTTCGTTGCCGGTTTTATCGGCTCACCGCGCATGAATTTTCTCAAGGCCCACATCGCGTCACTGACGGACAAGAATGCAACCGTCTCGCTCACAAGCCAGCCCGATGTCCGGCTGACCCTTCCCATTGCCGCGCCATCGGTCGCGGTCGGAGATGTCGTCACACTCGGCGTCCGGCCGGAGCATTTTCTGGGTCAGGGCAAAGGCGACGCAGACGTCAAAGTTAAGGTCGATGTCGCCGAGCATCTCGGCAATACCAGCTATGTCTACGCCCACGTCTCCGACGAAGAGCGGATCATTATCGAGCATGGCGACGTTCGCGACATCGCCAGCCGCGAAACCCTGACCGTCGCTATCGCCGCATCGCGGTCCTTCCTTTTCGACAAGAATGGCAACCGACTGCGCTGACGCCGGGTCTAAAGTATCCGTGCAAAAGTGTGCAGCGGTTTTGCGATAACGACATACGTGAAAACAAGAACTTAAAGCAGGAAGAGGGTGAGCCCCACCCATCGCCGATGGCACTTGCCTGCCATCGGCTGACTTGGATTTCCAGCGCCCCGATTGGCTCGTCCTGCGCCACCGCGCCCTGATCGTCTTCAAGCACGCTGACACCCTGCCCCCCAAGGGAAAACCCCGGAACTGGGAGGTTCCGGGGCTTCCTGGCCGCGCGACCGGGAGAAAGAGCTACGCGGCGTGAACCTTTCTGGCACTTCTCGCCCATTCCGGGATCCAGTTGCCGTGAGCGGCGAGCAGATCGTCGGTGAGCGCCCAGATCTGGTCGAGATCGAGCTCGGCGGCCGTATGCGGATCCATCATCGCCGCATGATAGAGATGTTCGCGGTTCTCGGTCATCAACGCGGCGACCGTCAGTTCCTGAACATTGATGTTGGTGCGGATCAGCGCCGTCAGTTGCGGCGGCAGATCGCCGATGAACGTCGGCTGTATGCCGTTCTCGTCGACAAGGCACGGCACTTCGGCGGCGCAATTGTCGGGCAGCGAGGTGATGCAGCCATTGTTGCGCAGGTTGCCGTAAATGACCGAGGGCTCACCCGTCCAGACGGAGTTCATGATCGAGGAGGCATATTCCTTCGACGGCTTGACCTCGATCGTGTCGGCGGAGCGATAGGCCTCCGCCTGCCCCTTCCAGCGTTCGACCTGCTCGATGCAGCGCTTCGGGTATTCGTCGAGCGGGATGCCGAACTTTTCGATCAGATCGTCGCGACCTTCCTTGATGAAATAGGGTGTGTATTCGGCGAAATGCTCCGAGCTTTCGGTGACGAAATAGCCGAGCCGGGTCATCATCTCATAGCGCACCTTGTTCGGGCAGCGCGGGTTCCAGCCGGGCTTGGGCGCACGACCCTCACGGTAGGCGCGCAGCAAATCGGGATAGAGGTTGCGGTAGGAGCCATCCGGCTGGCGGTGCTCGAACTTCAGGAAGAAGGCCATGTGGTTGATGCCGGCCGACCGATAGCGGATCTCCTCGTAGGGAATGTTGAGATCCTCCGCGAGTTCCATCGCCGTGCCCTGCACGGAGTGGCAGAGGCCGACTTGCTTGATGTGAGGGTACTTCTCGGCGATCGCCCAGGTGTTGATCGCCATCGGGTTGACGTATTGCAGCAGGATCGCCTCCGGGCAGACCTCGGTCATATCGGCGCAGATGCTCCAGAGGTGCGGCACCGTGCGCAGACCGCGCATGATGCCGCCGACGCCGAGCGTGTCGGCGATGGTCTGGCGAAGGCCATATTTCTTAGGCACTTCGAAATCCGTGACCGTGCAGGGCTCGTAACCGCCGATCTGGAACGCGACGACAACGAAATCGGCACCATCCAATGCCTTGCGCTGGTTAGAATGCAGCTCGATGGTGGCTTTGGTGCCGAGCGTTAAAATCAGTTTGCGAACGACGACTTCGCTTTCCTCGAGCCGCTGCGGATTGATGTCCATCAGGGCGATCCTGGCACCCGACAGGGCCGGGCGCTGCAGCACATCGCCGATGATGTTCTTCATGAACACGGTCGAGCCGGCGCCGATGAAGGTGATCTTGGGTTGTCTCGTCATGAAATGCCTCTTTTCTGCTAGGCAGCCACTTCGAACGCGGCCCTGACGAGCCGTTCCGTGTAGGCGGTCTTGGGATGGGAAAGTACGTCTTCGACCGGCCCCTCTTCGACGATCTTGCCGTGCTGCATCACCACCACCCGGTGGCAAAGTGCGCGCACGACCTTGAGATCGTGGGAGATGAAGAGGTAACTCAGTCCCTTCTCGTCCTGCAGCTTGCGCAGCAGTTCGATGATCTGTGCCTGTACCGAGAGATCGAGCGCCGAAGTCGGCTCGTCGAGAAGGATGAACTCGGGCTCCAAGGCGATCGCCCGGGCGATCGCAATGCGCTGCCGCTGGCCGCCGGAAAATTCGTGCGGGAAGCGTGATAGGATGTTGCTCGGCAGGCCGGCGCTGTTCAACGCGTCGCGAACCCGCTCCAGGCGCTCGTTGCGGGTCGCGCCGAGCCTGTTGACGACAAGCCCTTCCTCGATGATCTGGCCGACCGACATGCGCGGATTGAGCGAGGAAAACGGATCCTGAAAGACGATCTGCATGCGTGAGCGCAACGGCCGCATCTCGTCGCGGGTCTTGTCCTGGATCGGCTCGCCGTCAAACAGGATCTCGCCCCCTTCGGCCCGCAGCAGCTTGACCAGAGCCTGACCGAACGTCGTCTTGCCGGAGCCGGATTCGCCGACCAGCCCCAATGTCTCGTGACGGTGAAGCTTCAGGCTGAGGCTGTCGACCGCGACCAGCTCCTTGAGCTGCGGCTTGAAGAAACCGCCTGCCTTGAGCATGAAGGAAACGCGCACCGAGCGACCTTCCAGAATGGCGGCCGAATCCGCGGGCATCGGGTTGGCGTTGCCTCTCGGTTCGGAATTGAGCAGGTGTCGAGTGTAGGGATGCTGCGGGTTTTCAAACAGCGCCGCCGTGGTGTTGTGCTCCTTCACCTCGCCGTTCTGCATGACGTAGACATAGTCCGAAAACTGCCTGACGACGGTCAGGTCGTGCGTGATCAGGATCACGGCCATGCCGAGCGTTTTCTGCAGGTCGCGGATGAGGTTGAGGATCTGCGCCTGGACGGTAACGTCGAGCGCCGTCGTCGGCTCGTCGGCAATCAGCACGTCCGGATTGTTGGCGAGCGCCATGGCGATCATGATGCGCTGCCGCTGGCCGCCCGACAGCTGGTGCGGATACTGGTTGAGACGCGCTTCCGGGTCGGGAATCTGGACCTGGCGCAAAAGCTCCAATGTCCGCTCCGTTGCCTGCTTGCGGCTCAGCTTCTGATGCACCCGGATGGCCTCGATGATCTGGGCGCCGATGGTGTAGACCGGATTGAGCGAACTCATCGGCTCCTGGAAGATCATCGAGATACGGTTGCCGCGCAGTGCCCGGCGCTGGCGATCGGAGAACTTCAGCACGTTCCTGCCGTCATAGTCGATGCTGGAACGCTCCGACACCGTGGCGCGCTTGGTCAGCAACCCCATGACCGTGCGGGCCGTCACCGACTTTCCCGAGCCGGATTCCCCGACCACGGCGATCGTCTCGCCGCGATAGAGCTGGAAGGAGACATCCTTGACGGCATCCACCATGCCGCCCTCGACCTTGAATTTCACCGCCACATGGCGTGCGTCGATGATTGGAGAGCCGATGGCGGCGGCATGATCGTGCCTCTGTTCGGGTGCAAGCAGGTTTAAGTCAACGGGTGCCATGGGCGCCTCCTCAATAGGGATCGACGGCGTCGCGCAGGCCATCGCCAAGCGCGTTGAACGCAAAGACGGTGATCAGCACGAAGGCGACAGGTGACAGTATCCAGGGATAGGACCCGATGACGGAATAGGTGGCGGTATCCTGCAACATCAGCCCCCAGGACATCAAAGGCGGCTTGACCGCAAACCCGAGGAAGCCGAGGAACGATTCCAGCAGAACCACGTTCGGGATCGCCAGCGTCACCGCCACGATGACGTGGCTCATGACGTTGGGAAAGATGTGCTGGAAGATGATGCGGCGATCCGTGGCGCCGATCGCCATGGCTGCGCGCACGTAGTCTATTCTCGCCAGCGCCAGCGTCTTGCCGCGGACTTCGCGTGACATCTGTGCCCAGCCCAGTGCCGACATGACGAAGATGACGAAGGCAAGGAACACGTTGGTCGGCGCCGTCACCGGGATCAGCGATGTCAAAGCCAGGTAAAGCGGCAGTTGCGGAAAGGCCAGCACCAGTTCGACGAAGCGCTGCATCCAGATGTCGAAGCGACCGCCGAAGTAGCCCGACACCATGCCGATGGTGGTGCCAACAACGGTGACGATGAACACCACCGTCAATGCGATCATCAGGGATACGCGCGAGCCATGAAAGATGCGCGACAGCACATCCCGGCCGAACTTGTCCGTGCCGAGGAAATTGACCGGTGTCCCATCGACGGCGCCGAAGAAATGCCGGTCCATCGGCAGGAGACCGAGCAGCCGGTAGCTGAAACCCTTGACGAAGAAACCGAGATCCTTGGGATTGGCGTAGTCCGGGCCGACGATCGGCTGGAAGGTGATCGGGTCGAGCTCGGTACCTTCGCCCAACTGATAGGTGCGCGGCCAGACGAGTTTGCCGTCCTGGTCGGTAATGCTGATCATCTGTGGCGGCGCAAAGGCGACGCCGGTCAGCTTCGGATCGACGGGCGAGAAAAACTCCGCAAAGATCGTCATGAGCATCAGCAGGCAGACGAGTATGAGGCCGGCCATGCCGGTCCAGGAGCGCTTGAGACGGCGCCAGACCAGCGCCAGATAGGTCTCGTTGCCGTGATGAGCTGCCGGCACCGGAGCGGCGATGATGTCTTGAACGTCGGCTTTCATGCGTGTGCACCTCCGCCAAGACGCACCCGCGGGTCGAGCATCGCCAGCAGCATGTCGGCTATGATGTTGCCGATGATGAGCGTTGCCGACAACACCAGCATGAAGGTGGCGGTGACATAGACGTCGCCGACCCACATGGAGCCGACAATGGCCGGCCCGACGGTCGGGAGAGCAAAGATGATCGCCGTCTCGATTTCGCCCGTCAGCATGTAGGGCAGAACCACGCCCTGATACATCACCAGCGGGTGCAGAGCATTCGGCACGGCATGGCGCATGATGACGGCCCCCTCCGACAGACCCTTGGCCCGGGCGGTCTCGACATATTGGGCGTTCAGCGTATCGAGCAGATTGCCCCGCATCACGCGCATATTGTAGGCGAGGCCGCCGAAGGTGGCGATGGCGATCACCGGCCAGACATGTTTCAGGAGATCGACGAATTTATCCCAGGACCAGGGGGCGCCGCCGTAGCGGGCGGAATGGAAGCTGTTGATCTCCGTCACGTTGAAATGGAAGACCAGGATGTAGACGATGATCAGCGCCATCAGGAAGCGCGGCACCGTCATGCCCAGGAAGGAAATACCCGACAGCAGGCTGTCGATCCAGGAGTATTGCCGCGTGGCAGCCAGGATGCCGAAGGTAATGCCGATGATCGATGCAAGAATGTGGCACACCAGCGCCAGCGCCAGCGTGCGCGGCAGCCGTTCACCGACAACGTCCGCCACCGGCTTGTTGTAGAACAGGCTATGGCCGAAATCGCCACGCGTTACGATGCCCGTGATCCAGCTGACGTACTGCACCGCCATCGGCTTATCGAGGCCGTTGGCGACCTTGTAGGCCTGAGCCTGGGCATCGGCTTCCTCGAAGGAGGCGCCGCCCTGATTGATCAGCTGCGAGCGAATATAGTCGCTGTAGTCGCCCGGAGGGGCCTGAATGATCGCGAACGTCACGACGCTCAGCACGAAGAGCACGGGTATGGCGGATGCGATGCGCACAAGCAGAAATCGGAACATGGCTGTTAGGTTCTCTTGTGTTGTTGAAGGATCGTTCCGGCCGCGATCGGCGGCGGCCGGAACGAACTCCGCGAAGGTCAGTTGATCGGGCCGCCTTCACCAGGCTTGCCCGGCAGCTGCTCGGGGAACAACTCGTAGTCACCCTGCTTGTCGGCAGTGACAAACACCCTTTCCCGGATGATCGTGTCCTCCGCCCAGTTGAACATGAAGATCGGCGCACCACTTGGAATGTTGGAGAAGCGCTTGTTGATGACCAGCGCGCCCGGATACTCCGTCAGACCGACCGTATCGACGTTGCTCGTCGAGACCTTCTGATATTGCTTCATCAGATCAGCCCGCTCGTCATTGTCGTTGCTGGCGATGAACTTGTTGACGATGTCGACCAGCTCTTTTTCGAAGGGCATCAGATCAAGCTCGCCGCTTTCCGGCACGCGGTGATGCCAACTTGTTCGTGGACCGGTGGCAGCCAGCTGGGGCGTGTTCTGTACGACGGACGACAGTTCGGCGCCGTTTCGATGCACCATCCAGTCGAAACGTCCGGCATAGTTGGTGGCATCGCGCTGCTTGCCGTCCAGCGAGTTGAGGACGATGCGCAGCCCGAGTTTTTCCATCTGCCCGATCACGCCTTCGGCGAGGTTCTTATCGGTGTTGTACTCAGAGGTGACGAGAAGCACGATCTCGACATCCTTGCCGCCCAGCGTATCGGCGGGATAGTTGACGAAACCGTTGCCATCGGTGTCCTTCAAGCCTGCCTTTTCAAGCAGGGCCTTCGCGCCCTCGAGATCGAAGGGATAGTAGACCGTCGACTGGCGATCATAAAAGCTGGTGCCGGACGACAATCCGCCGGGATAGATCGCGGTGAACGGACCCTTGACCAGCGACTCGCCGAGCTTCTTGCGATCGATCGCCATGGTTACGGCCTTGCGAAAGTCCAAATTGCGATTGAGCTCACGCACGGCCTTGGCGCGTTCATCCGGATCGCCCCAGCCATTGCCGGAAAAGTTCATGTGCAGATTGTAACCGATCAGGCGGGCGCCGAAGGCGAGGCGGGCGGGTGCCGTGTCCGATGCGGCGCGTTTCAGGGATTCGACGAAGTTCTCCGGCTGTTCGAGGTTGGAGAAGTCTCCTGAGCCGGCGATCGCCTGCACGTCACGGTCGGCCCAGGTCGACAGCTTGTAATGCATCTCATTGAGGTAAGGCAGCTGGTTGCCGGCCTCGTCGACCTTCCAGTAGTACGGATTTCGACGCAGCACGATGATGTCGTCCGAGCGATACTCGACCGGCACCCAGGCGCCCATGACGGGCATGTTCAGGTACTCCGGCGGAAAGCCGTTCTTGTACTGATCGTAGGTCATGTCCTTGTTGTATTTCGGGTGCTTCGTCTTGAGGATATGCGCCGGGCCCGGGCAGAAGGTGCCATAGGCCATCGAATACAGATGCTGGCGGGGGAACGCCTCCTTGAAGGTCCATTCGACGGTGTTGGCGTCGATGGCCTTCAGCGTCGTGCCTTCTCCAAACGTTTCCGGCGTCGCGCCATTGAGCGGCGAGACGTTCGGATCGACGACATTGTCCTGCCAATAAAACATCACATCATCGGACGAAAACGGAACGCCGTCAGACCATTTCGCGCCCTCGATCAGATGCATGGTCAACGTGTGACCGTCCTGTGACCACTCCCAGCTTTTGGCGAGGTTGGGCAAAGGCTCCATGTCCTTTGCTTCGACCTGATAAAGCGGCGCGGTCCGGGTCAGGCACTCGAACATTTCGATGTCGATGCCGCCCCAACCTTGCGTCTGACCGGCCGAGTAGTTCCACCCCTCCGGACGCCCGCCGACGACGTGGCGCATCGTATCGCCATAGACGCCGAGACCGTCGGGCATGTTTCCTGTCTTGAACACGAGGGGCGCCTTCGGCAGCCGTTCGGCAACCGGCGGAAGCTTGCCGGTTTTCACGAATTTCTCGGTCACCCAATCGGGTTCGCGATACTCCGGCAAAGCCTTGTATTCGAGAATGGAATCGCGCGGCACGTAGGTGATCTTGCCCTGTGCCGGGAATGGCGGCTGTTCGGGGACAACGGTCGGCTCGGAAGCCCAGGCTTGCACGGCAAAGGTCGATACGCCGACCATCAGGGCGGCTCGCAGTCTAAAATGGCGCATTGCGTTCATCGTTTCTCTCTCCCTCATGCTTCACGCCGGACCGAAGCGGCACGGCTTGCTCCTCACGCATTTTTTTCAATCGCAGACGCGTCCTGGATCCGAGGGGGCAGCTCTCCCAATCTGCCGCATCCCCTCACCTCGGCCTGTCAGCCAACCGCACGCAGTGTCGTCGCTTCCTTCTCGGCGCGCAGTTCCTCGATCGATCGGATTTCGCGGCGCGCCGCACCCTTCCATTCCCGGGTCCTGACAGTTGCCTTGCTCAGGCGGTCGCGCGCTGCAGGCACGGCGTCGGCGTATTGGGGAAGCCATTGCGCCTGGGCGACGACCATTTCGTCGACCATTTGCCAGACTTCTTCCGGTGTGCAGACGGCGCCGACCAAGGGGTCGTGCAGAACCGCAAGCTTCAACAGATCGATATCGCCGGAGATCGCCGCGTGAACAGACATGCGCTGGACGTTGATGGACGAGATGCAGGTGGCGGCACAAGCTTCGGGAAGCGTGATGCCCGCGACCATGTTGATGCCGAAGCGGTCGACGAAACCGGGCGATTCGATGATGGCGTCCGACGGGAGGTTGGTGATCACGCCGTTGTTCTTCACATTGAAGTGGCCACGGTAGACGCGCCCTGTCTCCAGAGCCTCGAGGATATGGCTCGCATGTTCGTTGGAACGGCGAGCCGGATCGATCGACTTGGCGGCGGCTTCGAGGAACTGCGGGAACTCGGTCTCGAACCAGTTGCGGGTCTCGGTCGAGTGGCGCAGATAGCCGCCGGTCTCGCCATGGATCCAGTCCGACATGTCGATCCAGCGCGTCACTTCGTCAGGCCGCTTGCGATACCAGGGCAGGTACTCCGACAGGTGACCGTTGCTTTCGGTGGAATAGACACCGAAGCGCTTGAGCACGTCGATGCGCAACTTCTCCTGCCTGGAGAAAACCGGATGCGCCTCGAAAGCGGCGACCAGTTCGTCCTTGCCGATCTTGCGACCGCGCAGCCTGACGTCGACAAACCATGTCTGGTGGTTGATGCCGGAGCAGATGAAATCGAGTTCGCCCTCCTTGGCGCCGAGGATCTCGGCGATCTGCTCGCCACCGTGCTGGACGCCATGGCAGAGCCCGATCGCGTCGACCTTGCCGTACTCGATCGCCGCCCAGGTGTTCATCGCCATGGGGTTGGCATAGTTGAGGAATTTCGCGCCCGGCTCGGCCAATTCGCGGATATCCTTACAGAAATCCAGGATCACCGGGATGTTGCGCTGACCATAGAGAATGCCGCCAGCGCAGATCGTATCGCCGACGCACTGGTCGACGCCGTACTTCAGCGGGATCTGGATGTCGTCCGCATAGGCGCTGAGCCCACCGACCCGCACGCAGCTGATGATGTAGCGCGCGCCTGCGATTGCCTCGCGACGCTCGGTCGATGCGGTAACCTTGGTCGGCAGATTGTTGGCTTCGACGATCCTGTCGAGGATCGACTTGATCATCTCGAGATTGTTCGCGCTGACGTCAGTCAGCGCGAACTCGACATCATGGAACTCCGGAACGCAGAGAATATCGGTAAAGAGCTTCTTGGTGAAGCCGACGCTTCCTGCGCCAATGATCGCAATCTTGAAGTTGCCCATGCTGTCCTCGTCGCTGTTCTGTCGGCTGAATGTGAACGGTTGGGTAAAATTGGTTCATACGACGGGTTGCACCAAAGCGTGCTTGCCCTATCGATCCGCTCCATCCATATCGCTCAAAATCGGCTATCTTGCTTTGTTGAGAGGCATTATGCGTATAATGCGTGGCGCCACCAGAGAGGTATTGTGCTTTCATGGGTAATTCTGTGCTGAAAAGATTGATCGAGAACGGTCCGGCGATGAAGACGGTCTCGCTGCCACGCGGACGTCATAGCCTGCACACGATGCCGACCAGCACGGGCTATGAGATCCGCACCGATGCAAGCTACGACTGGGACGGCCGCAAGCGGGGCCAGACACCATTTACCGTGCTGCAACATACGATTTCAGGCGCGGGAAACCTGCGCTACGAGACACGCAACCACCGTGTGCGCGAGGGCGAGACGTTGCTCCTCATGGTCCCGCACAATCACCGCTACTGGCTCGAGCAGGGTGGTCGGTGGGAGTTCTTCTGGATCTCGATGAACGGCGAAGAGGCGTTGCGCATCCACAAGGCCATACTGTCGACAACCGGACCGATCCTGAACCTGAAGCCCGAGACGATCGAGCATCTGGCAGACTGCAGCCTGCGGCTGATTGCAGGCGGCGGCGAAGCGTCGGGCAGTGCGTCGGCCATCGCCTATGAGGCGGCAATGGCCCTCTACGACGACGTCTTCGGCGCCCATCCGGTCTTCAGCCAGGAGTACCGGACCATGCAACACGTCATCCAACATATCACGGCGAACCTTGAGCATCCCCTGCCCGTCGAGAAGTTGGCCGAGGTCTCGGGGCTCAGCCGCGCACATTTCTCGCGCGTCTTTGCCGCCAGCGAGGGCATGCCGCCTGCGGAGTTCGTGTTGCGCAAAAGGCTACAGAGAGCGGCAAAGCTGCTGACCAAGGCGGCGCATCTGTCCGTCAAGGAAGTGTCGATCATGTCCGGCTTCGAGGATCCGAACTATTTCGCCAAAGTCTTCCGACGGCATTTTGGGGCGAACCCCACCGAGTTTCGCACGACCGGGATGTATTCTAGTGTTGCCGCCAAAAGTCAGGACGCGGTGAGTTCGACGAAGCGGACCTGAATGGCGGCGCTGCAGCGCCCAGGCCGGCAGCGCCAGGTGGGGCGTGTAAACGACCCCCCACCTCTACGAGTGCAGTCAGGCTGGAAGGTGCAGTGCAGCACACGCATGGCTGCATTGCACAAAAAATGTTTTCCAAATGATCAAAAAACGAGCATAAAGCCTGCAGCTGATGCACATGGCGGTCTCCTCCCAGTTCCGCCGCAGCAGCTGTTCCCCTCTGGAGGTTTATTGACCTTCACACTTAAGGGCCGCGGTTTTCCGACGGCCCCTTTTTTTTGGCCTTTTTCCACGGGTCAGCGCCATCGGCAATGCCATTTGGCGCCAGCTGCAGCCCTTGGCGGGCATTCTGCACCGATGATGCTGGCTCTCGCGTCAGTTGCCGGGTTCGCAAGGACGTGTTGTGGCCTCGCTCCCGAGCAATTCCAGAAGCAGGGCGTTGAACAAGGAGGAGGCCTCGATGTTGACGATATGCCGCCCCGGCAACGACACGTGGCGACCGCGCTGAACTCTGGCCGCGATATTTTCGAGATCCGCCGGCGGGCAAACCGGATCCTGCTCGCCGGAGATGACCAGCACGGGCGTTTCTATCTGCGAAAGCGCATTTTGCAGGTCGGCCTTTGCCAGTGCCGCGCAACAGCCCACATATCCGGCGAGCGATGTGGCGGCGAAACTGTCGAGCACCTCGCCGACAGATCGCGCTTCGGAAGTGCGGAATTTCGGTGTGAACCAACGCTCTGCCGTCGCGGGCACCAGCGCCTCCAGCCCTCCGGCTTGCACAGCCTCGATTCGCGCCGACCAGCTTTCCGCAGTGCCGATCTTCGCGGCGGTCGCACATAGGACGAGTTTGCCAAGACGCTTGCCGGCATGGATGCCCAGCCACTGTCCCGTGAGACCGCCGATCGACAGGCCGCAGAAATGCGTTCGCTCGATTTCCAGTGCATCCAGCAGCGCCAGGACATCTCCACCGAGGTCGTCGAGAGAATAGGGCGGAGACGGCGCGGACGATCGACCGTGCCCCCTGCGATCGTAGCGCAAGATACGGTACTGCGCCGACAGGACGCCCACCTGAGCGTCCCACATATGCATGTCGGTGCCGAGCGAGTTGCAGAACACGAGCCAGGGCTTGTCGTCACTCGCGCCGCCATCGATGCGGTAATGCAGACGGTGATTGGAAAGCTCAAGATAGGCCACAGCGTAATTGCTCCATTTGTTGCGGCGAGGGATGGGTGTCCGGATTGCTGACAGCCCGCCGCCCATTCGGGGCAGACCAGAATGGGCGGCGGGACAATCCAGTGCGAGCGGTCGGCCTTACAACATCAGCCGGATAGCCTCAGGCGGTCGCAAGCCGGGCGACTGCCGAGCTGCGGGCGTTGCTGACTGCAAATACAAGCATGGCAAGCGCGGCGACCGCCGCCGGGATCGAGAAGATCAGGAAGTTCTGTTGAAGCGGAAATTCCTTGGCAAGAAGCACGCCGCCGAGCGTCGGGCCGACGATCGCGCCGATCCGACCGACGCCCGACGCCCAGCCAAGCCCGGTGGAACGGACAGAGAGATTGTAGAGCTGCGCCACGCTCGCATAGAGCAGGATCTGCGTGCCGATGGTGGTGGCGCCTGCGACGAAGACCATCAGGAACAGGATCCCTGCCGACGGGTTGAGGCCGATCAGCGCGATGGATGCGGTGGCTGCAACGAAGAAGCCGACCACCACCTTCGGCAGACCGAAGCGGTCGCCAAGCCGCCCGCCGGCGATCGCGCCGGCCATGCCGCCGAAATTGAGCGAGAAGAGGCTGAGCAGGCTTGCCTTCTCGGCATAGCCGGCTTCCTGCAGCACCTTCGGCAACCAGGACGACAAGAGATAGACGAGCAGCAGGCAGCAGAAGAAGGCGGTCCACAGCATCAGCGTGCGCAACGCACGCTGGTGACGAAACAGTTCTGCGATTGATGCAGACGCGCCCTTCGCTTCGGAAAACGCCAGCCGATCATTGGCGCCAAGGGCTGCTGCAGGCGCGAGCTTCGCGTAGATCTGTTTCGCCTTTTCCTGTTCGCCCTGACGGATGAGGAAACCGAGCGATTCCGGCAGCTTCCACAGGATGACAGGCAAGAGCAGCAATGGCAGCGCCGCCACGAAGAACATCGGCTTCCAGCCCAATTGCGGAATGATGCCGATACCGAGACCGGCCGCGACCATGCCGCCGACCGAGTAGCCGGAGAACATGATGGCCACCATGGTGCCTCGAAGGCGCTTGGGTGCATATTCGTTCATCAGCGCCACCGCATTCGGCATCAACCCACCACAACCGAGGCCGGCAAAGAACCGAAAGACCTTGAACTGCTCCGGCGAATTGGCGAAGCCGGTGAGCAGCGTCGACACGGTGAACACTAGGAAGCTGATCGCGATGCCTTTCTTGCGGCCGATCCTGTCAGCCAGAGGCCCGAAGAAGAGCGCACCGAACATCATGCCGAACAAGGCCCAGGCCTGGAGCGCGCCAGCCTGCGGCTTGCTCAGGCCCCACTCAGCAATCAGCGTCGGCAGCACGGTGCCAGCGACGAAGACGTCGTAGCCGTCGACGATCAGCAGCAACGCGCAAAGCGCGACCACGAGCCACTGAAATCTCCCGAACGGATTGTTGTCTATCGCTTCATTCACATCGATGGTGCGCATGATCACTCCTCCCCGAGTCCGTTACGCATTCATGTCTCACGTCGTCAGCCGAGATCTCCCCCGGCAACCGGCAGCACGCTGCCGGTAATGTAGGATGCCTCGTCCGAGGCCAGGAACAGGATCGGCGCCACTTGTTCATCGATGGTCCCGTACCGCTTCATGAAAGTGGAACTTTTCACCTGCTGCACGACCTCGCCCATCCAGCCCTTCTCGGCCTCGCTGTCGCCCGCGGCATTGCGCGGAACACGGCGCGGCGGCGCCTCGGTGCCCCCAGGCGCTGCGGCGACAACACGGATGTTGCGGTCGGCAAGCTCCATGGCGAGCGATTGCGTCAGGGCATTCACACCGCCCTTTGCCGCCGAATAGGGCACGCGATGAATGCCCCGCGTCGCGTTCGACGAGACGTTGACGATGGTGCCGCCGCCACGAGCAAACAGATGCGGCAGCGCGGCGTGGCAGCAGTAGAGCGTCGGCATCAGCGAGCGGCGGATCTCAGCATCGATCTGCTGCGGCTCGAATTCGCCGTAGGGCCGCATACGGATCGCCCCACCGACCGTATTGATCACGACATCAATGCCACCGAAGGTCTCCGCTGCGAAATGCATGGCGGCCGTCGCACCCTCATAGGCTTCAAGGTCGGCGTTGAAGGCCGCGGTTTCAGCATCCCGGGCCTCGGCCGCAGCATCGGCGACGAAGTCGGCGCGGTCGACGAACAGAACCCGTCCGCCCTCTTCTGCGGCGCGGAGCGCCACCGCACGACCGATACCCTGCGCCGCACCGGTTACCACCAGCACCTTGCCGGAAAACCGGCCTTTAAAGCGCCCCGAACTCATGCGGCCACCTTCGCGACCGCATTCGGCGTAAACTTCTCGTAGTGGAAGCTGTTCGGCGTCACGCCGTTCTCGTCGAAATGCCTGCGAACGGCATCGACCATCGGCGGCGGACCGCAGAGATAGACGTCGACGTCACCGCCGTTCAGCACTTCGGCCGGGATGTGCTGGGTGACCCAGCCCTTGCGCGGGTGGCTGGAGGTTTCCTCGGCCACGACGGTCACAAAGGTGAAGTTGGCAAGCCGTTTGGTATAGGCCTCGACCTCATCCACGAGGACCAGATCGAGGTCACGCGTGACACCGTAGATCAGGTGGATGCGCTGCGTGGAATTTTCACGGGCGAGCACTTCCAGCATCGACAGGAACGGCGCAAGCCCGGTACCGCCGGCGAGAAACAGAAGTGGCCTCTGAACCTCGCGGAGATAGAAGCTGCCAAGCGGCCCGGTTAGTTGTAGCGTGGTTCCGACCTCGGCACGCTCCAGCCAGTTGCTCATCAGCCCGCCGGGGATCTTCTTGATGAGAAAGCCGATGCGCGCCTCGCCGGGTGCCGTGCTGAACGAGTAGGACCGGTTCAGGCCGCTGCCGGGCACGTCGATGTTGACATATTGGCCGGGCAGGAAGGCCTGTGCTGCGTCGACTTCGAGCTCTAGCACGATCGCTGCGTCATTGTGCGGGCTCACGCGCGCAACCGTGGCAGAGAAGCTCTGCTGTGCGGTCTTGCAAGCGGCCGATGTCGTTGGAACCGCGACCACGCAATCCGATGTCGGCTTCATCTGGCAGGTCAGCACGAGGCCGCCCTCGGCTTCGTCCGAGGTCAACGCATCATCGATGAAGTCATCGCCGAGGTCGTAGCTACCGCTCTCGGCCCGGCACTTGCAGGTGCCGCACACGCCGTCGGAACAGTCCATCGGCAGGTTGATCTTGTTGCGAAAGGCGGCGTCGAGCACTTTCTCGCCATCCTTGCATTCGATGAAACGGGTGACCCCGTCTTCGAAGTTCAATGCGATCCTGTAGCAGCTCATGGAACCCTCCTCTTCAGTCCCTGTTCCGACCGGCAACGTGCGTCAAAGGTGATAGATGTCGACGACCTGGCGGATGTAGTCGTTCTTCAGCACGATCTTCTTGCTGGCGATCAGATACCCGTCGCCGTGCTTATGCAGCGTAACGAACATGGTGCCGAAGAACTGGTCGGTGACCTTGTAGCGATGGTTCAAGGTCTGGAAGTTGTAGCGCACGTCGACCGCGTCGCCCCGGTCCTCGACAATCTCGACATTCGTCACGTTGTGGCTGGTGCGCGGTTCGGGTGTCGACGCGCCGGAGCGCTCGGTCTTGATGCGGAACACCCGGTCCTCCAACCCGTCCCGGCTTGGGTAGTAGATCAGCGAGATCTCGGAGTGCGGGTCCTCGGTCAGTTGATCGTCATCGTCCCAGGCCGGCATCCAGTAGGTCACATCAGGCGCATAGCAGGTCAGCCATTCGTCCCATTGGCGATCGTCGAGCAGGCGTGCTTCTTGATAGAGAAAGCCGCAGATGGCATCGTAGGAAGTGCTCATGCGACCACTCCGCTCTTTTCGGCCACAAGCGCATCGCGCATAACCTTGGCCCAGTATTCGTGCTGGCGGACGAAAAGCCCCTCGTCCTCGCTGCGCTCGCCTGACAACAACGGCTCGATGCCCATGCGCCTGGCGTTTTCGTCCGCGCCGTCGATCCACAACGGCGCACCGCGCGACAGGTCGTTCCAGAGCGCGGTCGTTCCGGCGTAGCCCTGCTGGCAAGCTCGGAATTCCTCCAGGTCGTCGGACGTCCCCATGCCGGAGACATTGAAAAAGTCCTCGTACTGGCGGATGCGCAACGCGCGATCGGCGGCGCTTTCGCCTTTCGGCGCGAAACAGAAAATACTGATCTCGGTCTTGTCGACGCTGATCGGCCGCGTCACGCGGATCTGCGTGCTGAACTGATCCATCAGGAAGACGTTCGGATAGAGGCAGAGATTGCGGGTCTGGTTGACGATGAAATCCGCCTTGTCCTCGCCGACCCGTGCCACGATCTCGTCCCGCCGGTTGTAGACGGGGCGGACCTCTGGGTTCATGGTATTGGTCCACAGGAGGATATGGCCGTTGTCGAACCCGTAGACGCCGGCGACCGAGCGGCTCCAGCTGTTGGCGTCGACCGCCTTCGTGCCTTCATCGTTGCGCCGGCCCATGGTAGCGGCGTAGTTCCAGTGCACGGAGCTGACGTGGTAGCCGTCGCAACCGTTCTCCATCTGCAGTTTCCAGTTGCCATCATAGATGTAGGACGAATTGCCCCTCAGCACTTCCAGTCCATCGGGCGCCTGATCGACGATCTGGTCGATGATGACTTTCGTCTCGCCCAGATAGTCCTCCAGGGCTGGAACGTCTTCCTTGAGACTGCCGAACAGGAAGCCACGATAACTTTCGAACCGAGCAACACGCCTCAGGTCATGCGAGCCGTCCTTGGCAAACTGCGGCGGATACTGCGTCGACTTTTCGTCCTTGACCTTCAAGAGCTTGCCGCTGTTGGAAAAGGTCCAGCCGTGGAAGGGACAGGTGAAGCTGCCCTTGTTGCCGTGCTTGCGGCGGCACAACATCGCGCCGCGATGCGCACAGGCATTGATGACCGCATGCAGTTCGCCGTGCTTGTCGCGCGTGACGACTACCGGCTGACGGCCGATATAGGTGGTGTAGTAGTCGTTGTTGTCAGGGATCTGGCTCTCATGGGCCAGATAGACCCAGTTGCTTTCGAAGATGTGCTTCATCTCCAGCTCGAACAGGTCTTCGTTGGTGAAGATATCGCGGCGGCAACGGAATATGCCGGCCTCCTTGTCGTCCTGCACGGCGGTGGCGAGCAGATGATTGAGGTCCCGGGCCTTGTCGATGATCGCAGACATGATCTATCTCCCGCAAAGCGCGCACATCAGGGCGCAGCCTTTGCAACACAGTCGTTTATGACGATAATTGTCGGGGGTGGCGGCCCATCCGGGCCGCCGGTTTTGCCGCTCAGGCGGCCGCGCGCTTGCGCTGTTCGTTGACCTGGTTGTCGATGCCGTCGACCAGCGCCGTCAGGTGGATGTCGAACTTGATTTCCGCGAAGGGCCCGGCCAGGCCGTTGGCCTTGATGCTGGCCTCGTCGGTCCGTTCGGTGACGGCTGGAACCAGCCCGTCCCTTGTCGCATAGGCGAAATCGTCATCAACAAGCGGATCGCCTTCGATGTTGATCTGGGTCGTCAGCTTGCGATGATCGCCGGCGCTGATGAACAGGTGGATGTGGGCCGGACGCTGGCCATGGCGACCAAGCGCCGACAACAGCCGTTCGGTCGGGCTGCCGGGTGGCACGCCGTAGCCATGCGGCACGATGCTCTGGAACTTGTAACAGCCGTTTTCATCCGCAACGATGGTGCGACGCATGTTGAACGGCGCCTGCTTTCCCGTCGGATCGAAGTGGGAATAGAAGCCGCGGGTGTCACAGTGCCAGACCTCGACGGTCGCGCCCGGCAACGGCTTGCCGTTGGCGCCGAAGACGGTGCCGTGCATGATCAGGGTGTGGCCGTTTTCGTCGGTGCCATCGTCGAGGCGGGCAAATCCGTGCGACACCGGCGCGCCGGCCACGTAAAGCGGGCCTTCGATGGTACGCGGGGTCGGATTTTCAATGCCGAGAGCCGCATCGATCGCATCGAGGCGCTCATCGAGAAAATGGTCGAGGCCAAGACCGGGCGAGATCAGCCCGGCCTGGCTGGTGGCGCCGATCTCGTTGAGCCAGGCGATGCCGGTCCAGTATTCATCGGGGGTGATGTCGAGATCGTCGATGGCCTTGAACAAGTCAGACATGATCCGGTGGACGATCTGCTTGACACGCGGACTGCCGCCGTTGTTGTCGAGGCCGCTCAGAACCTTGAGAAAGTCCTGTGTCTCCGGCCTGTCGAAGATCTGCACGTTCATTTTTCATCCTCCTCTTGGATTGCTCAATAAGTTCGCGCCTTTCGCGTCCTCCCGGGCGCAGCGCCAATGATTGTCTAGCTATCGTCCTCGCGAACCGACGAGGGATGCCGCACCAGCGGCGTCACCTCGATCTCCATGAATTTGAACAGCGGAAGGCCGGAGAGTATCTCGTGCAGTTCCGCATTGTCCTTCACGTCGAAAACGCTGTAGTTCGCGTACTGGCCGACGATCCGCCAGATGTGTCGCCACTTGCCGCTCATCTGCAGCTCCTGCGAATAGGCCCTTTCCCGGGCGATGATCTCGGCGGCCTCGGCCTGCGGCAGATCACCTGGAATGTTCACGTCCATGCGCACATGAAAGAGCATGTTCAACCTCCCTGCCCGGCAATGCTGATCGTCTTGCGCAGCCCGTCACGCGTGAAGAAGGCGAGACGCTCTTCGTCGAGTTCGATGCCGAGCCCCGGCCCTGCGGGCACGGTCAGCTCAAACTCGCTGTAGGTGAGCGGCGCCGTCAGGATCTCTTCGGTCAGGAGCAGCGGCCCAAACAGCTCGGTGCCCCATTGAAGGTTGGTAAAGGTGGAGAACACCTGCGCCGACGCCACGGTGCCAACGGCGCCCTCAAGCATCGTGCCGCCGTAAAGACCGATCCCGGCCGCGTCGGCGATAACAGCGACGCGCTGGGCATTGAACAGCCCGCCGCTTTGCTCGATCTTGACGGCAAACACGTCGGCGCCACTGACTTTTGCGAGCTCGAACGCGCTTTCCGGGCCATGCAATGATTCATCGGCCATCAGCGCGACGGGAAAGCGACGCACGAGCCGTGTCAATGCGGCAGCAGATGCGACCGGCTGTTCGACCAGGTCGCAACCGGCGTCCGCCAGGGCAGCCATGCCGTAGGCGGCATCCGTCTCGCTCCAGGCCATGTTCACGTCGACCCGCACCGAGGCGCGCTCGCCCAGCGCCCGCTTGATCGCCGCAACATGGGCAATGTCCTGGCGCAGCGGCCTTGCGCCGATCTTCAGCTTGAAGATCCGGTGGCGGCGCAGGTCGAGCATCTTCTCAGCCTCGGCGATATCGGTCTTCGTATCACCTGATGCCAGCGTCCAGGCGACGGCCAAGCGGCTTCGCAAGCGCCCACCCAGCAGTTCGCTGACCGGCTGGCCGAGCCGCTTGCCGTGGGCATCGAGCAGTGCCGTTTCAACCGCACATTTGGCGAAGCGGTTCTCCTTGACCATCTTGCCGATGCGCGCCATCAGCGCTCGAACCGCGGTCGCGTCCTGACCGACCATGACGGGGCGAAAATAGGTATCGACCGCGAGCTTCATGCTTTCCGGGCTTTCGCCGCCATAGGCCAGCCCCGCAATCGTGGTGCCCTCACCAATGCCGACGATGCCGTCGCTGCAATGGACTTTGACCAGCATCAGGGTCTGGCCGTTCATGGTCGCCACCGAGAGCTTGTGCGGCCGGATGGTCGGCAGATCGACGAGCAGGGTCTCAATGCGCTCTACGAGAGGCAACGATGCTGCGGTCGGGCCAACGGATGTCAAGGTCGTGTTCATGGGGCGACTTTGCGCCGGCCAAGAAGTCCCGTCCAACATCAATTGCGTCTGCTACGATACCTTTCTGGTATCATGGGTGAAAAAATGTCACCCTATCTGCACTTCCCGCGGTGCAGCATATCGTCGACACCAGCTAAATCGGTATAAGGAGTGCAAGCAAATGATGGATCTCCGCCAGCTTCGCTATTTCGTCGCCGTCGCCCGCGAGCGAAACTTTACCCGCGCCGCCCAGATGCTGCACATCGCCCAACCGCCCCTGAGCCGGCAGATCCAGTTGCTCGAGGAGGACCTCGGCGTCCCCCTCATCATCCGCACGAGCCGCCCGATCCGGCTGACCGAGGCAGGCCGTCTGTTTTACGAACAGGCGCTGCAGGTGCTCGGCCGGGTCGAACAGATGCAGTCGGCAACCCGTCGCATCGGCTTGAACCAGAACAGCGTCGTGTCCATCGGCTTCGTTGCCTCGACCTTGTATGGCGGGCTGCCCTCGCTCGTGCGAAAATTGCGCCAGCGCGCCCCGGATGTGGATATCCAACTGTTGGAAATGGTCTCCGTCCAGCAGATCCCCGCCCTCAAGGAGGGCCGCATCGACATGGGATTTGGCCGTCTGCGCCACAGCGACCCGAACGTGGTCGGCACAGTGTTGCGCGAAGAACGCCTAGTCGTCGCCATACCCAAAGATACGCCGCTTGCCGAGGATGCCTCACCGCTTGCGGTCGCTGCACTTGCCGGTCAGAAGGTCATCGTCTACCCCAAGGAGCCTCGCCCCGGCTATGCCGACCACGTGCTGAACCTGCTGCAGAGCCATGACGCGCGCCCAGCCGAGGTCCAGGAAGTGCGGGAAATCCAGACGGCCCTCGGACTGGTGGCCGCCGAAGCCGGCGTCTGCATCATCCCCTCCTCCGCGCGGCAGATGCGGTCTGACGTGCATTACCGCCTGCTTGAGGGAGAGGGCGCAACCTCGCCGGTCATCCTCAGCCATCGCGCCGGCGACAATTCCCGCTACATCGAACTCGTCAAACGGCTGATCGAGGAAATGTATGCGGAAAACCCGCCCTGGTTGGATCCGGCATACAATTTCGTTCCGACCCATGGCTCGATCGATAGCCCCGCCGCACACGTGGAGACGTTCTAGCAGGAGCCATACCCGGCCTGGCAGGACGGTCACGTCGCCATCGTCGAAGCGGCGCGCTTGCCGGCCAGATAACCGTGCACGATTATCTCCATCTCGACCGGCCGGGGTTGTTCAACCGGCCGAACCACCTTCATGCCCTTGGCGCTGCAAGCGCGGCGACCGCGGCAAGGTCCTGCTTGAAATGGGCCATCTCGACCTCTCGGCGGGTGGCATCGGGAATGCGCAGCAGGAAGGATGGATGAACTGTGACAAATACGGCCGGACCATGTTCTGAGCGCCGTATCGTTCCCCTGACATCTGATATCTTCGGGCGTTCGCCGGTGAGGGCGAACAGCGCTGTCGCACCCATCGCCACGACCAGGCTCGGCTTCACCAGTGCCAGTTCGAGGTCGAGCCACCATCTGCAATGTTCCACCTCGCCAGCATTGGGCCTTTGGTGCAGGCGCCGCTTGCCGCGCATCTCGTATTTGAAATGCTTGACGGCATTGGTGATATAGAGGGAACGGCGATCGAGCCCGGCTTCATGCGCCACCGCGTCAAAAAGCCTGCCGGCCGGTCCGACGAAGGGTCGCCCTGCCAGATCCTCCTGGTCTCCGGGCTGTTCGCCGACGATCATGATTGGGGCATCGGCCGGCCCTTCGCCGAACACCGTCTGCGTGGCGCTGCAATGGAGCGGGCACCGCGTGCAACCAGCAGCCTCGGCACGAAGCTCCTCCAATGTACCGCGCAACGGCGGTGGCGCATCGCGCGGCGCGTTTGCTGCGGCCTCAATACGCGCATGAAAGGCCGGCGGGTCCCGTGCCATTCGCTCGCCCATGGCAACGACGCTTGCCTCGGCACCTGCGATCATCGCGGGAATAAGCGAGGCTTCCGGCAGATTCTTCCAATACTTCTTCGGCATTTCCGCCTGCATCGCCCTCACCTTCAGTCGCGCAGGATTGAAGATGCTGGAAAAATAGGTGCGCCAGAGTTCTTCGGTGTCGTCCGACAAGGCTGTCTTTTGGCCCGGGATTGACGACACCTCCAAGACCTTGCCGTCCCAGGCGGCGATGCCGCGCGGCGTTGCAATCATCCAATCCATGTCGAAGAACCGCCTGTGAAAGAACGGTGCGACCCTGGCAACAATGTAGTGATCCGGTTCGAACCATGCGACGAACCGTCGGCGTTCGGCGTCTCCACACGGGCCGACCTCCTTGAAGCGGACAAATGCCGTCATCTTGTGGCTGTCGCGCCGGACCGATTTTGCCAATGCGTGCAGGGTGGCGACGTCGCCATCCGTTGCGACATCCAGCAGGTTGCGGTCCCGTTGCAGTCGGTGGAGGACCCGGTAGAGAACGCCGAACCGAACCGGATCGGCATGACAGATGGCAGTGGCCGCAAGATCGAGGAACAGCCTGGGCACCGTCAACGCCGGCGTGGCATCCTTCAGCGCCGCTTTCTGCTCCGATACACCCCGCTCCTGATCAAACAAATCGGCGCTTGCATCGGTCCCTTGACGCCATTCAACCGCCTCTGGCGGTACGCCTGCGAGCAGCAGCCTGCGCGCCGCTTCGCGCCATTCGCCCAGTCCCCCCCGCCCCTCAAGCCCGACGACGCGCATCAAAACAGATCCAGCTGCTCGGGCTTGGGTTCGAACATCGAGCGCAAATCCGATCGGTCGATCAGTTTGTTCGGCGTCCAGCCCTCCGTCGACAGGAATGAACGCACCTTCTTGACCGAGACGTGCAGCCGGGCGAGATCCTCCAACCTCAGACGGCGCAAACGGCGTGCGGAAAGAATGGCCCTGACGGCCTTCGTGCCAAGGCCGGGAACGCGCAACAGCGCCTCTCTCGACGCGGAATTGACGTCGAGCGGGAAAAAATGCCGATTGGCCAGCGCCCAGGAAAGCTTGGGGTCAAGCTTGAGATCGAGCATGCCATCCGGCTGGTTGGCGGTGATCTCATCGATTTCGAACCCATAGAAACGATAGAGCCAGTCCGCCTGATAAAGCCTGTGCTCGCGCATCATTGGCGGCTTGATCAGCGGCAGTTTGCGGGATGCATCGGGAATGGGACTGAAGGCCGAATAGTACACCCGGCGCAATCCGTAACTGCCATAGAGCCTGGCGCTCGTTGTAAGGACCACGCGGTCGTTGGCCTGGTCGGCCCCAACGATCATCTGCGTGCTTTGACCTGCCGGGACGAAACGCTTCTTTCGCTTGGTCTGCAGTGTCGCGTCATTGGCCTCATCGATCTTCAGCCGCAGCTCCCCCATCGATCTGCGGATGTGAGCCGGCCGCTTTTCCGGCGCGTAGGCCGCAAGACCCGCGTCGGTCGGAAGTTCGATGTTGATGGAAAGCCGGTCGGCATAGAGGCCGGCTTGCTCGATCAAGAGCGGCGACGCCTCCGGGATCGATTTCAGATGAATGTATCCTGAGAAATTGTGGTCAACGCGCAAGGCCCGGGCGATGCGGACCATCTCTTCCATCGTGTAATCCGATGACCGAATGATACCGGATGAGAGAAACAACCCTTCGATATAGTTGCGCCGATAGAATTCCATCGTCAGCCAGACGACTTCTTCGACCGTAAACCTGGCCCGCTCGACATTGCTTGACGATCGGTTGATGCAATAGGCGCAGTCGTAGATGCAGAAGTTCGTCAGCAGTATCTTGAGGAGCGAAATGCATCTGCCATCGGGAGCGTAGGCATGGCAAATGCCGGAGCCTTCCGTCGAGCCCAACCCGCCGGTATCCGCCGAGCTTCGCTTGACGGTTCCACTCGAAGCGCACGAGGCGTCGTACTTTGCCGCATCCGAAAGGATTGCGAGCCGTTCTTTGAGTGATTTCTTCATGTTTGTTCACTATATGTTCCATTCGCGCTTGCGTCAACATTCAAGGCGCTGCAATCCGGATCGTGCGCGCCATCGCGATTTACAGGGTGGCCGAAGATCATTGGAGATAGAGACGGGTCCGGCCGGGTGATGTCGACGGCACCGTCGAGCGAGGCGCTTGGAGCCGTTCGTTCCCGGCGGGCCACCGATCGGCATGGGTCCGCAACGGCCACGGCGTTCCAGCTTTCGAGCCGGAACGCCTTCCACCGTTGCCAGGCAGGCTGGCAGCCTAGGCGGCCGCCTCTCGCTTGGGCAACACCCAATTCGCCCGCGGAAAATGGCAGGTGTAGCCGCTGGGATAGCGCTTCAGGTAGTCCTGGTGCTCCGGTTCCGCTTCCCAGAAAGCGCCGGCCGGTTCGACCGACGTCACGACTTTTCCTGGCCAAAGGCCCGACGCATCCACATCCGCGATGGTATCTTCGGCTATTCGCCGCTGCTCATCCCCAAGAACGTAAATCGCCGATCGGTAGGAGGTGCCGATATCGTTGCCCTGCCGGTCGAGCGTGGTCGGGTCGTGAATCTGGAAGAAATACTCCAGAATGCGGCGATAGCTGATCATCTCGGGATTGAAAACGATCTCGATGGCTTCGGCGTGTGTGCCGTGGTTGCGATAGGTGGCATTGGCGACATCGCCGCCGGTATAGCCCACGCGGGTCTCGATGACGCCGGGCAGCGCGCGGATCAGATCCTGCATTCCCCAGAAGCAGCCACCAGCCAAAACAGCTTTCTCGGTCATTTGTTAGTCTCCACTTGCTTGAGATCGGCACCATAGCGCCCGGCGCCCCATTCGCCGAGCGGAATGAGCCGCAGTGCCGTGGAGTTGATCCAAGAACGCAGCCCGACGCAGGCAAAGACGTCAGGCCCGGTGCAAGGGAGGTCAAGGGATGGTGGCGTGCGGGCGGGAGAGTTGCCCGCACGCCACCACACGCTGCATAGAAGCCAGCCTGGGGCGCGAACCCGAGGCGGCTTCCTTGCGTGGCAGGATCGTTACTTGCTCGAACCGGCCTTCGGCAGAGCCGCCCATTCCGCGAGGAATGTGTCGCGGCTGCGGGCGGCCTCTTCCTCGTCGATCTTGAAGACCTTGATCGAGGCGAGTTCCGGCAGCTTCACGAAGTCGGAAACCTGGATGTCCGTGCGGCTCGGACGGCGAAAGGCGACCTTCAGCAGCTCGATCTGCGCCTCCTTGGAGAGCAGCGTATCGATTGTCTTCCTGGCGTTGTCGCCAGCCGGCGCGCCCTTGACGAGAGCGGCGAATTCCGGCGTCGTGAAGGTTCCCGAGGAGGGGTAGACGATGCTGATTTCCGTCTGGCCGCCGTCGACATAGCTGTAGCTGTTCGTTTCGAAGGTGATGCCGACGGCATATTCGCCCATGGCCACGCCCTTCGGCACGGCCGAAGACGAACTGCTGACGACGAGGTTGGCAACCAGCGCCTTGTAGGTCGCTTCATCAAGCAGCTTCGACAGACCCCAGACGATCGTGTAGCCGGTCGAGCTGTTGGCCGGATCGGGCAGGACGATACGACCCTTCCAGGACGGATCGGCAAGGTCCTTCCAGTCGGCCGGCGCTGAGGAACCGTTCAGCTGGTCGGTGTTTACCATCACGGTCACGACATGGACGTTGGCGGGCTGGAAATAATCTTCCGGAACACGCAGGTCCGCAGGCATGGCGGCCAGTTCCGGCGAGGTGTAGGGCTCGAGCACATCCTTGAAAGCGCCCATGGTGTTGGCCGAGGACGACCAGAAGACGTCGCCCTGGGGAGCGGCCTTCTCCGCCTCGATGCGGCGCAGCAACACACCGCTGCCGCCGGTAATGATGCCGGTCGTCAGCCCGGCCTTCTCCTTGATGACGGCCTGCACGGCCTCGACGGCCGGGACCGGGTTGGTGGTGTAGATCACGGGATCGGCAGCGGCGGCGTCTGCGGCGGCAAAGCCGGCAAGAAGCATGGTCGTTGCGGCAAGTTTCATCATGGCAGTTCCTCCTGGTTGGTCTGAGATCGGCCGCGTCCCTCACGCGGCCGGATGGTCGTTGATCTTCACTTCGAGCCGAACAGGTCCACCTTGAACACGGTCGTGGCGATCACGACCGGCAGCAGGATCACGGCAACCAGCACCAGGCCATAGGCCGAGGCATAGGCCATCAGGCCCGAGTCGATCAGCCGGAAGATCTGGATCGGCAAGGTTTCGCGGCCGCCGGAATAGACAAGCAGCGAAGCCGAGAGTTCGGAAACGGTGGTCGTCCAGGTCAGGATCGCAGCCGAGGCGACGGCGGGCAGCATCATCGGTAGCACCACGCGCAGGAACGTCCTGAACGGCGGCGAGCCGAGGCTGATGGACGCCTCTTCGATGGAGTTCGGGATGTTGTGCAGGATGGCCTGGCCGTTGCGCATGCCGAAGGGCATGCGGCGGATGACATAGGCGAGCACGATGATCGTTGAGGTGCCGGTCAGCGAGAGGAAGCCGCCGTTGAAGGAGGCGAGCAACCCGACGCCGAGAACGGTGCCCGAGAGCGCCAATGGTATGGCCGAGACATAGTCAATCAGCGGCGTTACCAGGTTCGGCTTCTTGACGACGAGGTAGCTGACGAGCGTGCTGAAGGCGACCGAAATGAGCGTGGCGATGCCGGCGTAGAGGATAGAGTTGACCAGCGGGCCGGGCGCCGTGATGAAGACGCGGGCCATGTTGTCGAGTGTCCACTCCCCCCAGCGCATGACCGGGCCTCGCGAAAGCGTGAAGGCGCCGACGGCAATGGTTAAGAGCGGCAACAGCGAGATGGCGACGACGAAACCCGCCGCAGCGCTGACGACCACGCCCTGGCCGCCCTTCAGCGGCTGGGGCTTGGCGCCCCTGCCCTGCACGATCTCGTAGCGGCCCCTGGCGATGATGCGGCGGTTGACGAAGAGCAGACCCATGACGATCAACACGGAGGTGCTGGCAAGCGTGCTCTGCATGGTAAGGTTGCTCGCACCCTCCGCCACGGCCGCCTGGTAGATGGCGACCGAGAGCAGCGGCACGTTGTGGCCAAGGATGGTCGAGATTGCGAAATTTCCGACGACCATGGTGAAGACAAGCAGAGCCGAGGCAAGGATCGCCGGGCGGATGACCGGCAACATCACATGGAAACGCGAGCGCACCGGTGCCGTGCCGAGGCTTTGGGCGGCCTCCTCCAGTTGCGCATCGAATTTGCCGATGGCTGCCACCGTGCCGATATAGACATAGGTGTAGTAGATGAAGCTCATCGAGGTGATGAGGCCGAACCAGCCGTAGAAACTCGGAAGGAAGATCCCGTGGCCTTTCAGGAAGCGGGTGATGACGCCGTTGTTACCAAGGATCATCAACCAGGTCTGCGCCGTCACGACTTCCGGAATGACCAGCGTGATGAGCGGCAACAGCGTGATCAGCAGCTTGCCGCGGAAACGGAAGCGCGCCGAGACATAGGCGAGCGGCACGCCGATCAGCGTCGAACACAGCGTGACGACGCAGGCGAGCACCAGGGTATTGCAGATGGCCGCCAGGCTGCGCCCATCGTGCATGAGCTGGACCCAGCCCGAGCCGCCGTCTCCGAAGAAGCTCGCGGTAAAGATATAAAGCAGCGGATAGACGACGAAGACGCCGAGTAGAGCAAGCGCCAGCGCGGAAAACCAGGGCCAGGGGGAGCGCAGAAGAGACGGGTTCATGACCGGATCACCCGTGCCGCGGCGGGATCGAAGCCGAGGTAGACAGAGGCACCCGGCAGGAAGGCGTCGTGCCCTGCACCGTGCAGTTCCGCATTGAGAGCGAGGCCGCCTGCGCATTCGACGCTGTAGCTGGTCCGGGCGCCGAGATATTGTCGGCCACGGATGATCGCCGGCAACGATTGCAGGCCGGCAGCCGGCGCTGACGAAATCTTCAGGTCTTCCGGTCGAAGAACGAGGATGCCGTGCTCGGCTGGGCCCTCCAGCGCGTCCGTCGCCAGCAGGCGGCTGCCGGCGACTTCAAGCTCGACGATGCCCGCAGAGGTCGAGCGCACGGCAACTTCGGTGCGGTTCGCAGCACCGACGAAATCGGCGACGTAGCCGGTGCGGGGCGTCGCATAGATCTGCTGCGGCGTGCCCAACTGCTCGACCTTGCCCTTGTTCATCACACCGATCAGATCGGACATGGACAGCGCTTCTTCCTGGTCGTGCGTCACGAAGACCGTGGTGATGTTCGCCTCGCGCTGCAATTCGATGATCGTCTCGCGAATCTGGACGCGGAGTTTCGCATCGAGATTGGAGAGCGGTTCGTCCATCAGCAGGACCGTCGGTTTGATCACCAGCGCGCGGGCGAGCGCCACGCGCTGGCGCTGGCCGCCGGAAAGGGCTGCCGGGTGGCGGGAAAGCAGATGGCCGAGGCCGACCCGCTCAAGTGCGGCCTTCACCTTGCGCTCGACGCCCTCGCCCTTTTCGCCACGGGCGCGCAGACCGTAGGCGACGTTGTCGGCCACCGTCTTGTCCGGAAAAAGCGCATAGTCCTGGAACACCATGCCGATCGCGCGCTTGTGCGGCGGCAGTTCGGTGACGTCGCGGCCGCCGAAACGGATCTGGCCGCCGCTTGCGGGCGCAAAACCGGCAATGGTGCGCAGCAGTGTGGTCTTGCCGCAGCCGGAGGGACCGAGCAGCGTGAAGAAGCAGCCTTGTGGAATATCCAGCGACAGGCCGGAAATGACGGTCTCGGCGCCGTATCGCACCGACAGGTTGGAGATCGCTATGCCCATGAGTTCCCTCTTCTTTGTCTTCAGGCTTATGCGTTGGCCGAAACGGCAGAGCCGGATTTCATGTCCTTGACGAGATCGAGCGCCTGGGCGTGCACCCTGGCGTCACCCGCCCCCAGCAGCTGACCGGAGCTTTCCAGCGTCAGCGGCGCGCCGGCCCAGTCTGTGACGATACCGCCGGCACCTTCGACGATGGGCCGGAAGGGCGCGAAATCAAAAACCTTCTGGCCGCCATCGAGCGCCAGATCGGTGCGCCCATCGGCAAGAAGGCCATAGTTGAGGCTCGCCCCGCCATAGACCCGCGCACTGGTGGCCGCGCGCAGCCGGTCGAGCGCGGGGCGTTCGTTCTGTGCCAGATAATCCTGGTTGCTGTTGGTCATGATCGCCTCGCCAAGCGAGGAGCAGGAACGCACGCCGACCCTCTGGCCATTGCGCGTCGTGCGCCGGCCTTCAGCGCCGATCCAGCGGGAATCGATTGCCGGAATGTCGATGATGCCGAGGCGCGGCACACCGCCGATGGCAAGCGCGATCAACGTGCCGTAGACCGGCATGCCGGCGATAAAAGCCGTCGTACCGTCAATCGGATCGAGCACCCAGACATGTTCGCTGCCGGGGCGGACCCAGTCGCGCTCCTCGCCAATGATGCCGTGGGAGGGATACCGTGATGAGATCATGCCGCGCAGCCGGTCCTCGATGAGGATGTCCATCGCGGTCACAAGGCTGCGGTCCGCCTTGACCGAGACATCGACCCGCGACATGCGGTTTTCCTTGAGAACAGCCCGGGCGACATCCGCCAGTTCCGCGGCGAATGCCACATGCTTGTCTTCGATGAGGGCGGCGCTGGTCATTCTCAGTTTTACGCTTTCCCGTTTGCCGGCAGCCGCCATCGCTCCCGCAATGCATGCAGGTTGGGCGCCGGCTTTGGCTCCGACTGATTGAAGATGCTGATCGGGCAATTCCGACCTGTGTGCTCTACGTACAGGCAATTGTCGAATGTGGCAATATGCGTTTTTAGTGGCAATATGTGTTTTTATGCGGCGAGCAATATGGCGCTTGTGGCAATGCGAGGCGTCGCATATCAAGAAGCTGCAAGGGAGGCTTCGTGATGTGGCAAGAAGAGCGTCAGCAGAAAATCCGTTCGCTGCTTGCGGCCTATGGCCAGGTATCGATCGACCGCATCGTCGATGATTTCGGCGTGTCGCGCGAAACGATCCGCCGCGATCTCATGGAAATGGAGATGGCGGGAGAGCTGCGTCGGGTGCGCGGCGGCGCTGTTCCGGTAACGCGGGAAGACACGACCTTCGGCGTGCGCATCACGCTACGTCTTCAAGAGAAGCGCGCGATCTGCGCGGCCGCCCTCGGCTTCCTCGAAAGCGGCCAGACCATCTTCATGGATGCCGGCTCGACCAGTTCGACCATGGCCGAGGCACTCGCCGGCCCGAGCGGCCTTAGCAACCTCACCATCCTCACCAATTCCATCGACGTGGCGAGCCAACTGACGGAACGGTCGGGCGAGCTTTCGCGTGGCACGCGCGTCATCCTGCTCGCCGGAAACGTCAAGCAGGATCCGATGGAGACCTTTGGCGAGGCAACCATCAACGATATCCAGCGCTACCGCGCGGACATTGCGCTCCTTGCTCCCTGGGGGGTCGACGCCACGATGGGCGCGATGAACTACTTCCTCCACGGCGCCGAGATTGCGCGCGCCATGGTGCGCAATTCCGGCCGGACGATCATCCTCGCCGACCATTCCAAGGTTGGTGTCGTCAGCCGTTCGGTCTTCTGCGAGACCGGCGAGATGGCCCACCTGATCACCGATGCCAAGGCCCGTCAGAAGCCCGGCTTCGAAGCGCTTGCGGCCGCGGTGAAGGGGCTCGTCGTCGCCGGCGAATAGGCCGTCTTTCATGGCGCGAAACCGGTCATGCCGGTCATAGGACCGAAGACCCTTCGGACGAAACCTTGTCGTTCACCTGGAGGAAATCAAGTTTCACTCCCTTTCGCGCGGGCTTCCGCGCTCGCAGCCGGTTGCGCCAAGGTCGTCATCCTGGTCGTGGCCACGGTCAGCGCGATCCTCGCAGCCCTTCTCCCCGCGCGCAACGTCAATGGCAAGATCTTACATCGGACTTTGGTCTGGCAGGGCGGGCACCTACGTCGAAAACCTCGCGGAACCTAAGTCTGTGTCACGCCTTCCTTGAAGGCCCTACCATACGAGGGCTCGAAATCGACCATTCTGGACAGATTGAGCCAACAGCGCGGGCAACCGCACTGAGGAGGGGGCAATGGACTACGGTGTCTTTTTTACCAACGCCCTGGAGGGACTGCGCCAGGAAGGGAGATATCGCGTCTTTGCCGATATCGAACGCATGGCCGGCGCTTTTCCACATGCCAGACTCCACGAGGGAGATCGCGTTCGCGAGGTCATCGTCTGGTGTTCGAACGACTACCTCGGGATGGGACAGCACGAAAAAGTCCGAAGTGCCATGCACCAATCGCTGGATACGTCCGGCGCCGGCGCCGGCGGCACGCGCAACATTGCAGGCACGAACCACGCGCACGTGTTGCTTGAGCGCGAACTGGCCGATCTGCACCGCAAGGAAGCAGCACTGTTGTTTACATCCGGCTACGTCTCGAACTGGGCGGCGTTGTCGACGCTCGCAGCCAACTTGCCGGGATGCGTCGTTCTGTCGGATGCAGGCAATCACGCCTCGATGATCGAGGGTATCCGGCATTCGCGCGCGGACTATCGGGTTTTCAAGCACAACAGCCCGGAAGATCTCGCCCGCTGCCTGGAGCAGGTCGAGCCCGATCGGTCCAAGCTTGTCGCGTTCGAATCCGTCTATTCGATGGATGGCGACATCGCACCGATCAAGGAGCTTTGCGACGTTGCCGACGACTACAATGCCATGACCTATCTGGATGAAGTCCATGCGGTCGGGCTCTATGGTCGCCGTGGCGCCGGCGTCGCCGAACGCGACGGCGTCATGGATCGGCTGACGATTGTCCAGGGGACGCTCGGAAAGGCGTTCGGAGTTGTCGGTGGCTATATTGCCTCGACCGGGCCGATCGTCGATTTCGTGCGTTCCTTCGCCTCCGGCTTCATCTTTACCACCGCGCTGCCGCCGATGCTGGCGGCCGGTGCGCTCGCCTCCCTCCGGCATCTGAAGACCAGCGAGAGCGAGCGCAGGGCGCAGCAGGACAGGGTGCGGATGCTGCGCGACAAGCTCGACGCCGCCGGCATCCCGCATATGCACAATCCGAGCCATATCGTTCCCGTCGTCGTCGGCGACGCAGCAAAATGCCGGGCCGTTTCCGACCGGCTGCTCGACGGCTTCGATATCTACATTCAGCCGATCAATTACCCGACCGTGCCGCGCGGCACCGAGAGGCTGAGGATCACCCCGTCGCCGCTGCACAGTTACGAAGACATCGATTATCTGGTTGATGCGCTCGATACGGTCTGGTCGGAGCATCACCTCGCGCGCACCCGGCCGATCGGACCGACGATGCCGCGCTGGCGCATGGCAAACAGGCTGCCTCTGCCCGACCCCGCGCAATGCCAGGGCTGTCGAAAAGTGATGGCGATGATGCCCGCGACGGCGGCCGACGACGCCCCCCTCCTCGAGATGCACTCATAAAGGCAAGAGGTGTCGTCATGATCCGCAGACGACCGATACATTCAGATGCGTCGCCGCTAGCCCGACAGCCAGAAACCAAGCTGGGAGCGAACCACAAACGGCGCAGAGCGGTCGGTTCCGTCGCACTCGTTGCTGTTGCGGCCCTGCTTGCGGCAGCCTACCCGATGGTTGTCGGCAATCTCTCCCCAACCACAGGGTCAGCGATGGCGGTCGCCACGGGATCGACCGGTGGCACCTCTGCCCACGATGCCTCCGTGATGAGCGTATCGGTCGTCAATGCTTCACCCGGCGCCCTCACGACCACAAGCACTGTGTCCGGGTCGATCGTCGCACGCGAGGACGTGCTGGTGGGGACGGAGAGCGAGGGCGCCGGCATTCTCTCCATCCTGGTCGAGGAAGGCGATACGGTCCAAGAGGGCCACATCCTGGCCGTCCTCACGTCCGACCTCGACGAGATCGCGCTCGCGATGAACGACGTCGAGATCGAGCGCGCCAACGCTCTGTTGACCCAAAGCGACAGTACGATCGCACTTGCACAAACGAATCTCGATCTCGCCAGCAAGGCACTGGCACGCGCCGACCCACTCTCAAAATCCGGAGTAACGTCCCTGGACGTCCTCGAGCAACGCCAGGCCGATGTGCTTGTCGCCGAAGCCAAGCTTGCCACAGCGCAACAGGCAAAGAGGGTCGCCTTGGCGGAGCGCGCCATCGCGCTGGTCAAGCATCGCGAACTGACTGCCCATCTCGAGCGAACGCGCATACGAGCGCCCGCAGCCGGCATCATCGTCGAGCGTTTCGCGCATGTGGGCGACATAGCCACGGGCAAGACGCCGCTGTTTCGCATCGCCAAGGACGGACTTTTCGAGCTCGAGGCGCTGGTTCCCATGCGCATGATGGATCGGATCCGGCCTGAAACGGCAGCGTCCATCGCGATCCCGGGGATCGAGGCACCCCTCGCGGGCACCGTCCGGCATCTCTCGCCGCGGATCGAACAGACCACGAGGATGGCGCGTGTCCGCATCGCCCTTCCGCCGACCGTCACGGTGAGGCTCGGCACCTTTGCGCGCGCGGAAATCCGCACGACGGAGCAGATGCAGATCGTCCTTCCACTCAGCGCCGTCCAGCCCACGGCCAATGGCAGCCAGGTGCAGCTGGTGGCGAACGGAACCGTCGAAACGCGCGCTGTCGTCACCGGTCGCACGACCGCCGAGGCTGTCCAGATCGTCTCAGGGATATCGACCGGCGAGCAGGTCATCCTGCGGTCGGGCGGCCTGGTGCGCGCCGGCATGCGCGTCACGCCCGTTCTTCCCGCCGCCGTCATCGCCTCCAACCTGTGAGGCATCCGATGGCCATCAACATCTCGAAATGGTCAATCGAGCGTCCCGCCGTCGGCATTGCGCTGTTTCTCGTGTTGACGGCGATGGGGTGGCTGTCCTTGACCGCGCTGCCGGTCAACCGCTTCCCGGAAATGGAGGTCCCTGTCGTTACAGTCATGTTGCGCCAGCAGGCGGCATCGCCGAGCGACCTCGAAATTCAGGTGGCGCAAAAGGTTGAAGAGGCCTTCGAGGACATCGAGGGGCTTGAACGTCTGGATGCCACGCTCGGCGACGGCAGCGTCATTTTGAATGCAGAATTCGCCGCCCACGTTTCGCCTGACGTCGCGCTGGAACGGATACAGGCCACGATGACGGCGGTCCGGATCCAGTTGCCGGCCAATCTGGAGGAGCCTTCGATCGCGCTTGCCAACATACGACGTCTGGCAATCGCCACCTATGCTCTGCGCTCCGACCAGCTGTCACTGCCGGCGATCTCCAGGCGCGTCGATGACCACATCCGCCCCGCCCTGGAGAAAGTACCGGGCGTCGGCAGGATTGTGCGGGTTGGCGGCAGCGAGCGGGAGATCGGGGTCTGGCTGCAGCAAGATGAAATGATCGCCCGGGGCCTTGCACCGCAGGATGTCAGCCGGGCACTGCGTGCCGTCAGCGACAACCGGGCCTCCGGTACGATGAAGACCAACGGCTTCGATCAGCCGATCCGCACGGTCTCGGCGCCGATGTCGGTGGAGGATCTCGACACGCTTGCCGTCAGAACCGGCGCTGGATCCAGCGACCGGCTTTCCGATATTGCCAGGATCGAGGATGCCTGGAGCGAGCCTTCGGGTTTCGCGACGCTCGATGCCGATCCGATCGTCGCCTTGGCGATCTTTGCCGAAAAGCGGGCGAACGAGGTTGAGACGTTCGAGCAGATAAAATCCGCAGTTCAACGTCTCGACGATACCGAGACTGCCGTGCAGTTCACGCTGCTCGACGAGAACGCCAGCTACATTAGCAACAATTTCACCGGAACGATGCGAACCATGGCCGAGGGGGCGCTGTGCACCATCGCAGTCGTCTTTCTGTTCCTGCGGGATCGTCGCTCGACGCTCATCGCTGCCATCGCTCTGCCGCTGGCGGTGATCCCGACTTTTCTTGCCATGGAAGCGCTTGGCTTCTCGCTCAATCTCGTCTCCCTGTTGGGTTTGACGCTGGCGATCGGATTGCTGGTCGATGACACCATCGTGGAGATCGAGAACGTCACGCGTCACCGCGAGATGGGAAAGACGATCTGGCGCGCGGTGATCGATGCGACGGAGGAGATCGGCGGCTCGGTCATCGCGATCTCGCTGACCGTTGTCGCGGTTTTCCTGCCGCTGGCGTTTGTCGAGGGCCTACCCGGTCGATACTTCCGGGAATTTGGACTGACCGTCGCCGTCGCGACGCTTCTGTCATTGCTGGTCGCGCGCGTGATCACGCCCATGCTGGCAGTGGCGTTGTTGACGCCCGGGCCGCCCGGCAAGCCGAGAAAATCCGGAGGCAGCCATGGAATTTATTCGCAACTGCTTCGACTGTCGATCGGCCGGAAGACAGTGTCGCTGGGAGGGAAACGCATCCACCTCGACATGACCCTCGTGACTTTGGCGCTCGGTCTGCTTTCCGTCGCGGTGCCGTTCCTGGCGGTACTGCCGACCTTGCCGCGCGGGTTCATCCCCACAGAGGACGGGACCCGCCTGGCATTCGCAATCGACATGGCCGATGGCGCCAGCGTCTCGTCGATGATGCAAAAATCCGTCGAGATCGCAGGCTCCCTGAAGAATGACCCGGATGTCCAACACATCTACGCCTACCGCGGCGATCTCAATGTCGGCTCGCCGAACCCGCAGGCCTTCACCGTTCACTTGATGCTGACGGCGCCGGGCGAACGCAACCGGACCCGCCAACAAGTGGCCGCCGATGTCACCAGGCAACTGGCAGCAATTGCGGATATCAGAAGCAGCGAACTGGGTTTGACCGGCAGCCGCCAGTTCTCGCTCACTCTCCTCGGCGATCAGCCCGGACGCCTTGAGCAGGCAAGCGACAACTTGTCGTCGGCGATGGCTGCGATGCCTGAGTTCCGAACCGTGACGTCTCTTTCCCCCGCCCTTCGCAGCGAGTTGCAGATCACCCCCGACCGGGACCTCGTTTCGGAACTTGGTATCAGTCTCGACGCGCTATCGGATGCGGTGCGCGTGGCCACTGTCGGAGATATCAGCCACGAGCTGGCCCACATCGATCTGCAGGGCCGTCGGGTTTCGGTGCGGGTACGGGTGGAGGCTGAAGATGACATCGACATTTCGCTGATAGAAGGCATGCCACTGAGAACCGCCGATGGCAACGTCGTGCCGTTGGTGGCAGTCGCCGAGGTCGTAGCGGGGTCCGGCCCGTCCGAGATCATACGGCGCGACGGGTTGCGGCGCATCGACATCACTGCCGATCTGCAAGGGGCAGTCTCCTCAGGCACCGCCCTGTCGGCGGTGATGACGTGGATTGCAGACAACCCCTTGCCGAAGGGCATCAGCTTGCAGCCCGCCGGCGAGACCCTGTCGATGCAGGACTTTTTTTCAAGCTTCCATCGCGCAGTCCTGCTTGGGCTTGCCGCCGTGTTCGCGATCCTGCTCGTCCTCTTCGGCAACCCGTTCCAACCATTGACGATCCTGTTGTCCCTGCCTCTCGCCCTGTCCGGCGGCATCCTGGCGCTCGCTCTCACCGGAAACGGCGTGACGATGCCGGTGCTGATCGGCGCACTGATGTTGATGGGCATTGTCGCCAAGAATGCGATCCTGATCGTCGATCTCTCGGGTCAGCTGATCAGGCAGGGCCACGCCCCCCGCGAGGCCGTGGTCACTGCCGCCGAACGGCGGGCACGCCCGGTGATCATGACCACCGCAGCGATGATCGCCGGCATGGTTCCCGTGTCCCTCGGTTTCGGCGACGGCGGAGCCTTCCGCGCGCCGATGGCGATCGTCGTGATCGGCGGACTCGTCGCCTCCACTGCCCTTTCGCTGCTTTTCGTGCCGGCATTGTTCCTGCGCGTTCATGCGCTGCAGATCCTGTGCACGAGGCTTGTCGGCGCCACGCCGCGCACGTCCGCAACGCAACCGCACGGTTGACGTCTCTTCCCTAGCCCTCCACACGCGCCCTGCAGGCAACCGCGTACATTCCTTCATCCGCTCGGGAACCCGGAAGGCTCAAGGCCGTTAGTTGGGATCGACAAGACGAGGACAAAGATATGGGCTTCGATCAACTCGTTCCGGCGCCGGATCTCGCAGCCAAGGGCAAGTCGGCCTTTCCCGGTGAAACGGCGGAATACAGAAAAGCGCGGCAGGCCCTGCTGCGCGAAGAAATCGAGTTCCGACGGCAAATGACGCGGCTGGTCGAGCTGCGGCGGTCTCTGCCGGAAGGGCCGGTGATCGAAACGGATTATCGCTTCAAGGATGCCAACGGCAGCGAAATCGGCCTGATCGACCTCTTCGGCGACAGGCAGACGCTCGTCACCTATTTCTGGATGTACGGACCAGAGCGCGCCCTTCCCTGCCCGATGTGCACGAACTGGCTCGGTGCGGTGAACGGCAACGCCGCCGACATCAAGCAGCGAGTGGCGCTGAAGATCCTCGGCCGCAGCCCGGTCGAACGCCAACTGGCATTCGCGCAAGAACGAGGCTGGCGAGACCTTGATTTCGTCCAGACCGTCGGCGACGACTATGCCCGTGATCTCGGCCTCATCAATGCGGACGGAAGCGAAAACCCGGCACTTGGCGTCTTCAAGCGCGACGGTGAGACCGTCAGGCTTTTCTGGTCGAGCGAGATGACGATGGAGATGGCCGACCCAGGCCAGGACCCGAGGGATGCGCCCGACATCGCGTCGCTCTGGTCGATCCTGGACCTGACGCCTGAAGGCCGTGGCACGGACTGGTATCCCAAGCTCAGCTACTGACGGCCATCATCACGTCGCCAATGGATGTCGTGGACGGGTCGCGGCGCTGGCCGCGCGCCTTCGGAAGACAAATAATGGCGTTAACATCGGCAAGATCTTCAAATCCGCAAGATTTGCCGGTGCATCCTGTGCAAACCTCTTCATGGTTTGGAGAGCCGTGGGGACAACGATGCGCAAGGCACTGACGCAGGCGAGCTACGATGCACGGATGAACAGGGTTATCGACCATGTCTATGCGCATCTGGAAGAGGACATCTCCTTCGACGAACTGGCCGACGTCGCCTGCCTCTCCCCCTATCACTGGAGCCGGATCTACTCGGCCATGCGCGGCGAGACCATCTCGGCGACCATTCGCAGGCTCCGGCTGCAGCGCGCTGCCGACCGGCTGGCCAATTCGGATGTCGATATCGGCACTGTTGCCGATCGCGCCGGATATGTTTCAACCGACACATTCGGGCGCGCGTTCAGGGAGACCTTTGGCACGACGCCCGCCGCCTATCGGTATAATGGTCCGCATGCCGCCTTCAGGGCGGCCAATGCTTCTGGGGACACAAACCGCTTCCCGGTGAGCGTCGTTACCCTGACTGAGCGACGGTGTGCGTCGGTCGACCATCGGGGCTCCTACATGGAAATCGACCGAGCGATGGGTCGGCTCTTTGGTGAACTTGCGGCCCGTGCGGCATTGCCGGACCGACCGGAGATGATCGGGGTATTCTTCAGCGATCCTGATCTCGGTCCTGAAGATGACTTGCGCTCTCGCGCCAGCATGCCGGTTGCCGGTCCAATCACCTTCGCCCCGCCAATGACCGAAACGGTCCTGCGCGGAGGCTCCTATGCAAAGCTGAGCTACACCGGTCCCTATGCGACAATGCGCGGTGCCTATCGCTGGTTCCTCGGCGTATGGCTGCCCGGATCCGGGCATGAGCCCGACGATGCGCCGGTCTTCGAAGCCTATCTCAACGACCCACGCGTCGTGCCTCAGAGCGAATTGCGGACCGACATCCATCTACCGCTGAAAAGGACGTCATGACGACCCCAGCAGTTCCATCAGCCGTCGCCGAGGTGCTTGCGCAACACACCGCAGCAGTACGGGCGCGCCTCCTGCAGGTTCGCGATCTCATCTATATGGTCGCGGCGGAGGCGGAGGGTGTCGGGCCGTTGACGGAAACGCTCAAATGGGGAGAACCGGCCTACCTCACGGAAGCAAGCAAAAGCGGAACGACGATCCGGTTGGGTGTAGTCAAATCGGCGCCGGGACAATGCGCGGTTTTCTTCAACTGCAAGACGATGCTTGTCGAAACTTTCCGCGTTCATTTCGGGAACAACTTTACCTTTGAGGGTAATCGCGCCCTCCTCATCCCGACCACCGGCGATCTGCCGACAGAACCGCTATCGCTCTGCCTGCGTGCGGCTTTGACCTATCACCGTCGTACGGCTGGGCGCGATGCAACGTCGCGCCCGCCGCCCGTTGCCTCGCTCAGACGATGAAGCGGATGGCGCGCTGGATTTCGAAGAAATCCTTGGCCTCGAAACGCAGCGTGCGTGCGGCGACATGCTCGACACCAGGATAATGACTACCGCGATAGGCCTCGATCGGCGTCGTGTATTCGACGATCAGCTCGAACCGGTCGGCAAGTTTCGGCAGGCAGGCTTTCAGATCCCCCGAAAGCGCTTTCTCCACACCCTCGCGAATGGCGGCAACCGCGGCCTTCGGCGTCAGCGAACGCGTCGCCGGACCGAAACCCTCGCTGGTGGCAACGGTGCCGATACCCGATGCGATCGCCTTGGCCTCGGCGCACATGCCGGCATCGCCCGAAAGAAACGCCGAAGGCACGCCGTAGCGCGCGGCGCAAAGGGCGTTCAGCGTGAATTCCGACGCCACTTCGCCATTGATCAGAAGCCGCGAGACCGTGCCTGTTAGCGTGTGCGCGAGCGGGTTGGTGTCGGTGCCGGCCTTGTTGTGATAGCCGGTGTAAAGCGCTGCGGAGAAACTCTTGTCGATGCCGAACATCATCAGGTCAGGATGCCCGCTCCAGCCCCTGACGATGCTGACATAGGCCGGCAGTTTCGACAGGATCAGGTTGCGTGCCGTCGAATGGGCGTCCTTGACCACAATTTCCTTGGCACCGGCAGCCTTTGCGCCTTCGCAAGCCGCCACAAGCTCGTCGGTCATGTATTCGCGGAACTCCTCGTATTCCGCATGGCCCTTCTTGGCCTCGTCCCAAGCGGTGATCCCCGCCGTGCCCTCGATGTCAGCGCTGATGAAAACCTTCATGATTGTTCTCTCATCTCTCAAATAAGCTCGGCCATCGACTGCAGCAGCCGATCGATCTGAGCCGGGGAATGTTCGGAAAACACCGCGAGCCGCAGGCTCGGCACGTTGGGCGCGTCGGAATAGCCGCCCGCCTGCTGCACCCGGACAATGATGTCGTGTTCGGCCAGACGGTCGCGCAGTTGTTCCAGATCGGTTACGCCCTTTACGGTCACGATCGGCACCGGCGTTTCGGCGACCTCGAAACCGAGCGCCCTCAGCCCCCCGCGCACATGCCTGATGTTGCGGGTGAGGTTGGCACGCTTTTCCGGCGTCGTTTGCAGTACCCGCAACGATGCTGCAGCCGCCGCCGCAAGGCCGGGCGGTGCCGGCGAGGCACCGCGCATGATCATCGCGTTGCGGGCGATCTTTTCGGCGAGGGCGATATCGCCGGGAACGACGCCACCGAGCGCGCCAAAAGCCTTGCTCATGGTGCCGGCAAGATAGTTGCCTTCGCCTTCGAGCCCGGCATGCTGCAACGAACCGCGACCGGTTTCGCCGAGAACGCCGACGCCGTGGGAATCGTCGATGCAGAGAAGCGCCCCTTCATAGGGCGCCATCGCCTTGCGATAATCAACAAGCGGCGCCAGCCTGCCGGAGGACGGAAAAACGCCGTCCGTCAGCACCGCCGGCCGCTCGCCTGCCTTCACATGCAATGATAGCTGCGTTGCGAGGTCATCCGGGTCGGCGTGGCGAAACTCATGGATCCGCTTACCGAGCGTCGGGATCGCGTCCCGCGTGCTGTAATGCGTGGCGGAATCCATCAGGATGACATCGAAATCGTCGCGCAGCCCCTGCAGCAATACCATCGGGCTGGTGTAGCCGGAGATCATATAGACGACCTCCTCCGTGCCGAACCAGTCACGCAGCCGCTCCTGCAGGTCGGCATAGACCTGCATATGGGCGAGCGTTCCCGGCCCCATGCCGTACTGCCGCGTGGCGTCGCAGGCCGCCTCGATCACCTCAGGGTGGCCGTGCAGGCAGAAGTAGGACGTGCCGCAATAGTAGTCGACCTCGCGCCCGCCGATGAACATGCGGGCGCCCAAGGGTGACTCCATCCTGATCGGAGTGGCCATGGTCCGGCTCACGCCGCTTCCGCCTGGGACGGGCTGCGCCGCGCGAGGAACATCGGCCCGACGCGGATGCCGCGCTTGCCGTTGTCGTCGACGGCATCGAGTTCGAGGATCTCGTCTTCATAAAGCCGCCCATGCATGCGGAACCGCCCTTCTTCGACCGGCTCGCAGGTGTGGGTGCAGAAGTACTCGATCAGGCATTTCAGCCCACCATGGCTATAGGTCAGGTAGGTGATGTTGAAATCCGGCCCGTATTCGCCGAGATGCGCCGCGATCGCCTCGGGCACGGTCTCCTCATCGGGCGTCTCGATACGGGTCCAGGTCGCATCCTTCCAGGCGAGCTTGCCGGCTTCGGGGAAGGACAGGTTCATATGGGCGTAGTCGGCGCCGCGTCCGTAAATGCGGCCGTCGATGACGAAGTCGTTGCCGGCGACCGGGCGGATCTGGTGCGGCACGCCCTCGCCCATCAGGTAGATCTTGCCGTCCTTGGACTTGACCTCGACGATCTCCTGCGTGGCGTCGTCGCGGTAATAGCCTGGCAGGGTCTTGAATTGCGCCTCCGAGATCTCCGGCGGACGCTGGGTGCGCTCCGGCATCTTGCCCATCTTGCTTTCGGCAAGGACGATGCGCACGCCGTCGACGCCGAGCCGCGAGGCGATCTGGTTGGCGAAATCGAGCGTCGCAAAGATCAGCACGCCGACACCGGCGACCGGCAGCAACATCATCTGCGAGGCATAGCCATAGACGGCACCGCCATGGCCGACGGAGGTCCAGCCGTCGACTTCGCCGGCGCCGAAGCACAGGCCATAACCGGCGAGCGCCTTGTCGCCGCCCGGGCGTTTGCCGAATGGCGTCCACATTTCGCGCAGCGACGCCGGCGAGATGATGGAATTGCCCTCGGTATCGAAACCGCCGCGCAGCAGGCATTGCGCGTAGCGCGCCATATCGCCGGTGGTGGAGAAGATATTGCCGGCCGGCGAGCCGCCGAGGCTGAACACCGGTGCCGGCGTATCGCCATCGAGCGTCCACATGTCGGCGGGCGCAAGCCGCTCGCGGATGCCGGGCGCCATGCCGCAGGACGAGCCCTCCATGCCGAGCGGTTTCAGGATGTTGGCGGCGACATAGTCGGAATAGCTCTGACCGGTCACCGTCTCGATCACCCGCCCGACGACGGCGATGCCGGCGTTGGAATAGTGCATTATCCCGAGGCTCGGATCCTGCTTCAGGACGGAGCTTGCGAGCTCGTTGACCGTATCTTCGAGCGGCGGACGGGTGGCGTCGAGATAGTGGCCGCTCTTCGGCTCGCGCACGAGACCCGCCGTATGGGTCATGAGCTTGCGCAGGCTGATGAGCGAGCCGTATGGCCCGCCCTCGGCACCCGCGAACGGGTTCTCCGGCTTGAAGCCGGGCAGATAGGTCGAGACATCGACGTCGATATCGACAAGTCCCTTCTCGACCAGCTGCATGATCGCCAGCGACGTGAAGGTCTTGGTGATCGAGCCGATGCGGAAGCAGGTATCCTTGCCCATGGCGAAATGGCGGTCATGACGCTGCACATGGCCTTCGGCAAGCACGCCGTCGCGGTCGACGAGGGCGTAGGAGATCGAGGGGATCGCCTTGTCTTCGACCTCATAGCGGATCAGATCCTCGAACAGCTCGATCGAGGCGGCAGACAGAGAGGACATCGGGAATGCTCCTTGAACCTTAAACGGATTGGGGTCTTAAAAGAGTCAGTTTCAATGGGCGTGGCGGGGGTCGAGCATGTCGCGCAGTGCATCACCCACAAGGTTCCACGACAGCACGAACAGGAAGACGGCGGCACCTGGGAAAGCCAGCGTGTACCAGAACTGGAAGGGATTGCCGGGCTGGCCGACGATCCAGTTGCGCGAATAGGCGATGAACTGACCCCAGTCGGCATAGCCTTCTTCGGTACCGACACCGAGGAAGCTTAGCGCCGACGCCGACAGCACCATGGAGCCGGTTGCCATCGTCGCGAGCACCAGCACCGGGAACATGGCGTTGGGCAGGATATGCAGCACGATCAGCCTGAGGTCGCTCGCGCCGTAGCTGCGGGCCGCATGGATGTAATCCATCTCGCGGATCCTCAGGATCTCGCTTCGGACAATTCGGGCGTAACTCATCCAGCCGAATGTGGTGAGCGCGATGGTGATCGGCACGATGCCCTTGCCGAGCAGCGCCGTCAGCACCATCGCCGCGATCAGGAACGGCACCGCCATGAACACGTCGACGATGCGCATCAGCACCTCCTCGATGACGCCACCGTAGTAGGCTGCGACCGCCCCGACGACGGTGCCGATCAGGACGGAAATCGCCACGACTCCGAGCCCGATCTTGAATGCGGTGCGCGTGCCCCAGACGACGCCGTAGAAGATGTCGTACTGGCCCTGCGTCGTGCCGAAAACGGCCTCCGGCGAAGGCGGTTGCGGCGTTGCCAGGAAGCCGGCACGCGGCGTGTCATAAGGCGAAAGCTGGAAGCTCTGCGGCGGCGCCAGAACGGGCGCGAAGACGGCGATCAGCACGAAGGCGGTAAGGATCACGACGCCGAACAGCGACACCGGATTGCGTGCGAGGTAACGAAGAAACTTCATTGCGTCTTCACCCTCGGATCGAGCAACGGATAGATGAGGTCGACGATCAGGTTCATGACCACCAGAACGACCGCGAAATAGAGGCCGAAACCGAGCACTGCCGGAAAGTCGAGATTGGCGGCGGTCTTGGCGGCGAACTGGCCGAGACCGGCATAGTCGAAGATGGTCTCGGTAATGACGACACCACCCATCATGACGGCGAGCTCCATGCCGGCGATGGTAGCAAGCGGCAGAAGCGCGTTGCGTCGGGCATGGCGCAGCTCGACCACGCGTCTTGGCAGACCTTTGGCGCGGGCGGTGCGCACATAGTCCTGGCGGAGCGTCTCCAGCATCGAGGTGCGCATCACCCGCGTCATGCTGGCGACGTTCACGTAAGTCAGCGTGATGACGGGTGCGGCGAGATGGCGAAGTGCATCGCCGAAGACCGCAAGATTGCCGTTCAGTAGCGCGTCGATTGTGTTGGCGCCGGTATAGCGCACGAAGTCGCTGGTGCTGACCACGGTCTGCGCCCACTGGCTTAGCCGGCCGGGCGGGAACCAATCGAGCGCCGAATAGAAGATCAGCAGCATCAAGAGGCCGAAAACGTAGACAGGGAACGACCAGCCGAGAATGGTGAAGATGCGGATGACGTGGTCCGGCCAACGGTTGAGATAGATGCCGGCGCGCGATCCTAGGAAGACGGCGAGCAACAGGCAGGGGACGAAGGCCAGCACCACCAGTTCCAGCGTCGCGGGAAACAATGACATCAGCGCCGTCGACACCGGCTGGCGGGCTGTCTCCGACCAGCCGAGATTGCCGGTGAGGATACCGCCGATCCAGCGGCCGTACTGGATATAGAAGGGATCGTTGAGCCCATACTGCTCGATCATCCTGCGGATGCTTTCCTGACCGCCCTTGAGATAGTCAGGCGACGGCGCATAGGCCGCCAGTCTCTGCGTCGGCGAAAGCGACATCTGCAGCGCGAAGATCATCAACGACAGCGCGAAGAGAACGATCGGCAGCATCATCAGTCGTCTGAGTGCGTAGTTCAGCACGGTTCACACGTTCCGATTTCAGGGAAAATGAAAAAAGCACGCCGGACTTTGTAGCCCAGCGTGCTCGTCGCCAATCAGTCGTTGGCCTTGGTGACCGGGTAGAAATCCCAGGCGCCGTAGAGGATCATGTTGTCGACATAACCATCGATGTTGCTGCGGGTGACGACGTAGCCGAAGTCTTCCCAGAGGAACTGGGTGGTGGCGTATTCGTACGACATTTCCTGCAGTTTGGCGTAGATCGGCTCGCGGACTGCGGGATCGACCGAGGCCCAGGCTTCGTCGAGCAGCGGCTTGAACTTCTCCGCCATCAGGTCGCGGTAGCCCTGGCCGACCATGCCGCCGACGAGACCCGTGGGCGAGAGGTAGTAGCTGGCAGCACCGAGCGGGCCACCCGGGTCGGAATAGTCAGGACCCCAACCCATCACCGTCAAGGGTGCTGCCGGCTTTTCGCGGTTGTTGAGCTTGTCGGAAACGGAGGCCCATGGCAGCGCCTGGATCTGCATCTTGAACTTAGGGTTGATGCGCGACAGCCCCTGCTGCAGTGCCGACAGTGCCGCCGTCAGCTGCGGGTTGCCTTCGGTCACATAGGCGGTGAAGGCAAAGCCGGTATCCCAGAGCTTGCCGTCGAACGCCTTCTTGAAGTGTTCCTCGGCCTTGGCGGGATCGTAGCTGTAGACAGGCGAGTCCGGACGGTAGCCCATGATGCCGCGCACGGTCGGCCCGCGCGACTGAACGGTCTTGTTGAGCAGCACCTGGGTCAAGAGCGCATCGTAGTTCTGGGCATAGTTGAAGCCCTTGCGCACGTCGATGTCGGCGAAGAAGTCCGGCGGAATGCCGGCACCGTCGAGCTTGCCGCTGCCGATGGCCGGATTGTCGTTGTCGTCGAGCGGCCAGGCGAAGAAGACGCCGCGTGAAAACACCTTCTGCAGACCGTCGATGACTTTCACGCCCTCGGTCTTGCTGAGTTCGTCGATGAATTCGACCGGTGCGGTGACGAAATCGGCGTCACCGGACAGAAGCTGCAGACGCCGCGTCGTCCATTCCGGCACGGTGCGCATCACCACGCGCTCGAGCTTGGCCGGGCCCATGAAGTAGTTGTCGAAGCGCTTCAGCGTAATGCGCCGGTCGGTGCGGTCCCATTCCTCGAGCATGAAGGGGCCGGTGCCGTTCTCCTCCGCAAACAGCGGATTGGCGCCGAGTTCCGGGCGGTAATGGGCCTTCCAGGTGTCGCCCGAACCATCCCAGCCGCCGACCGAAGCGACCCATTCCTTGTCCAGCACCGAGGTGCCGAAGGGCAGCGCGATCACGCCGAGCGTCGCCGGGAACGATTTTGGCAGTTTCAGCGTGACATTGTCGCCGTCGACGACGATCTGCGAGGCAAGCTGGTCATAGACCTTGCGCAGGACCTCGGGGCTGGCGTCATTGACGGATTTGACCTCGCCTTCGGTCTCGACCCACTTGGCGATATCGGTGTATTTGCCGGCGGTGATCACCTCGGTGATCGCATTCGACATCCACGACTGGCCCTGGAGAATGGCGCGCAGCAGCGAGTAGCGCACGTCTTCGGGCGTGATCTGGCCGTAGCCCGGTTCGATCGTCGCCTTCTGGGCGTCGGTCAGCTTGTCGTAGTATTCCCAGGTGATCTTGCCGTCGGCGCCCTTGACGCCGACCTTATGGGCGAAGACGCCCTTGCGGATCGGGAAGGTATAGCTCACCGAGCCATCGTCAGCCTGCTTGATCAGACCGTTTTCAAGCGAGGGAACCTCGGTCGAAAGCGATGGCACGAACTCGGAGATCTTCGAGCCGTTGAAGTTCAGCAACCGGCTGTAGATGTTGAGCGAGCCGTAGGAGCTCGGCGTGTTGGCGATATAGGCCGGATCGAACGACTGGATGTCGTCGGTCCACATGAAGACGAAGGTGCCGGGGTTCTTGGTCTCGGCCATAGCGGGCGCAGCCGCGATGCCGAGCCCCAGGCTGAGGGCTAGGGCTAAGGTGCGTTTCATCGTTGTTCCCATTTGGTGGAGGCGGAAGTTTTCTTCTCGTTATAAGGGAGGCTAGAAGAGCGCTTGCGGGTCTGTCCAATGTGTAGTTAGGATAGACTATGCAAAACACGCATGAGGGCCGGCATGGAACTGCAATGGCTTGAAGATTTCCTGGAAATTGCCGCGACAAGGAATTTCTCGACGGCAGCGACGGCGCGCAACATTTCCCAACCGGCCTTCAGCCGGCGCATCAAGTCGCTGGAGAACTGGATCGGCGCCGATCTGATCGACCGCAGCACCTATCCGGTACAGTTGACGCGGGCAGGCACAATGTTTCTGCCAGGCTGCCAGCGGCTCGTGCGCGAAGCCTACAGGCTGCGCACCGATTGCCGCAATGTCGCCGGCGAAAGCTCGGCCATGCTCACCTTCACCTCGCTGCATACGCTGGCGATGTACTTCTTCCCGAAGTGGATTGGCTCGCCGCTGATCTCGCGCCTGCCACTTCGCACCAGCATGCACGCCGCCGACTTTCTCGAAAGCATCGATCATCTGTGTTCCGGCCAGTGCGATTTCGCCATCACCTATGTGCATCCCGATGGCCCACCGGTGCTGGAGGGTGGCCCCTTCGAATCCCTGCAGATTGGCAAGGATCGGCTCATTCTGGTCTCGGGAACCGACGACAGCGGCCGGCCCCTCTTCGACATCGACGGACCGGAGACCACGGAAATCCCTTACCTCGCCTATTCCTGGAGCGACGGTTATATCGGCAAGCTCGCGACACTCATTCAATCGCGCTGGCGCCGCCCGCTCAACCTCAGCACCGTCTACCAGTCGGGCCTTGCCGACGGTCTGAAGCATATGGCCGTTGCCGGACGCGGCGTCGCCTGGCTGCCGCAGATCTGCGTCGCCGAGGCGATGCGGCAGGGGCGCCTGGCACAGATCGGCGGCCAGCAGATGTCGCTGGAACTGGAGATCCGGATCTTTAGGCGGGCCGGCTCCGGCAGCCATGACAGCGACGCCCTATGGCAGCACCTGAAGCAATGCGCCGCCCTGCCCCAGTACAAGAGTAGTTTCGAGGCAGCCATCGACGCGGCCTGAGGCATCAGACCGACCGAAATTGCGTGTGCAGTGCGATATGCGAAGACAGGCGATGCAATGCGCAACGCGCATAGTTTTGCTTGCCACAATCGTGACACATTGATTTTACTCGATTTTGCGGCGGCCGTTGTTCGGCCGACATATAGCGAGCAGTTGCAGCGACGCGAGTGATCGCGGCAAGCGCCCCCTATTCCCGTATTGACAGGATGTGACCTCGTTGCGAGACCTGAAGGCACAACGTCCCTCGAAATCGGGTCCCTGTGCTGATGCTCCTGTCCAAATCCGCAACGCCTGAACTGCCCGAGGATGTCATCCTTTCCGTGGAGGACCTCGAAGTCTCCTTTGCTGCCGGCACCAAGGCGCAGCTGCGCGCGGTCCGCGGTGTCTCCTTCCAGATCGCCCGCGGCGAGACCGTGGCGCTGGTTGGCGAATCCGGATCGGGCAAGTCGGTGACGGCGATGACCATCATGCGGCTGACCGAATATGACGGCGCAAGCATTACCGGCGGGCGGGTGCTGATGCGCCTGAAGAACGGCAAGGTCGCCGACCTCGCCAAGCTCTCGGACAAGCGGATCGAGGCGCTGCGCGGCGCTGATATCTCGATCGTGTTCCAGGATCCGATGTCGAGCCTGAACCCGGTCTTCACCGTTGGCGACCAGATCGCCGAGGCGGTGATCCACCATCAGGAAAAGACGCCGGAAGAAGCGCGCCAGATTGCGCTCAATACGCTGAAGCTGGTTCGCGTACCTGACGCGGAGCGCCGGCTCGACCAGTATCCCCACCAGCTCTCCGGCGGCATGCGCCAGCGCGTGATGATCGCGATTGCCCTTGCCTGCCGCCCGTCGCTGATGATCCTCGACGAGCCGACCACAGCACTCGACGTGACGATCCAGGCGCAGATCCTCGATCTTGTACGCGCCCTGCAGGACGAAATCGGTATGTCGGTGCTGTTCATCACCCACGACATGGGCGTAGTTGCCGAGGTTGCCGACCGCGTCTGCGTCATGCTCAAGGGCGAAATCGTCGAGGAAGGCTCGGTCTTCGACATCTTCGCCAAACCGAAACATGCCTATACCCGCGCCCTGATTTCCGCCGTGCCACGGCTTGGCAGCATGGCAGACAAGGACGCGCCGGAGAAATTCCCCTTGCTGGTGTTCGAACCCGAGCGTGCGCTCGCGGAGGTGACAGAATGAACGCGTCCGTCCCGCTGAAGGAAACCCGCCAGCCGCTCGTCTCGGTGCGCAACCTGGTGACGCGCTTCGACCTCAAGGCCGGGCTGTTCGGCCATGTCTCGGGCCGGGTGCATGCGGTGGAGAACGTCTCCTTCGACATTTTTCCGGGCGAAACCCTGGCGCTGGTCGGCGAATCCGGTTGCGGCAAGTCGACCGTCGCCCGCTCGATCATGCAGCTCGACCGGCCGCGCTCAGGCTCGATCCGCTTTGACGGAACCGAATTGATCGGCGCACCGCGCGCGGTGCTCGCACGGTTCCGGCGTGACGCCCAGATGGTTTTTCAGGACCCGTTCTCCTCCCTCAACCCGCGCATGACGATCGAGCAATCGCTGATGGACCCGATGCGGGTTCACAAGCTGGGCTCGACAGACGTGATGCGCGCCCGCGCCGCCGAGCTTCTCGCCAAGGTCGAGCTTTCGCCCGAGCATCTTGAGCGTTACCCGCATGCGTTTTCCGGCGGACAGCGCCAGCGCATCTGCATCGCCCGCGCGCTGGCGCTCAATCCGCGCCTGATCGTCGCCGACGAAGCCGTGGCCTCGCTCGACGTGACGATCCAGGCGCAGGTGATCAACCTTCTCATGGACCTTCAGCGCGAAATGCAGATCGCGCTCTTGTTCATCAGCCACGACATGGCCGTGGTCGAGCGCATTGCCCACCGCGTTGCGGTGATGTATCTCGGCGAAATCGTCGAGATCGGCGATCGCCGCTCGGTGTTCGGCAACCCGCAGCATCCCTATACCCGCAAGCTGCTGTCAACCGTTCCGATCGCCGACCCGACGCGCCGCCCGGAGGGCCGCCAGCCAATGTCGGACGAAATCCCGAGCGCCGTGCGTCCGCCGGACTTCGTGCCCCGCGAACTGCCGATGCATCAGATCTCATCGACCCATTTCGTAAGGCAGGTCGCAACGGTCTGACGACCCAGCAATTCCCTTTTAAAATCAGAGCACTCCAAGATGACCACTTCCGAAGTGACGGTGGCGGCTGCGACCGCTGCCGGCAACGCGACCGCCGAAATCACCAACCGTGCGACCGAAACAAAGACCGATGGCTTCTGGCGCCCAGCGGCCGCGGAACGACCGACACCCTACATCGAAGTGGATGAGGACCGCCTCGTCCGTAACATGAGGGCCATGCAGCAACGCGCCACTGCCGCCGGCGTCTTGATGTTTCCGCACGTGAAGACGCACAAAAGCGTCCATATCGCACGGCAGCAACTGGCGCTGGGCGCACGCGGCATCACCGCATCCAAGCCGAGCGAGGCGCTGATCTTTGCCGAAGCCGGTATCCCGTCGATCATCCTCGCCTACCCCATCGTCAAGGCGCAGTCGCTCGACCGCCTGCTGCCTGCGGTGAATGCGCGCGGCACGGAGCTGCGCACGATTGCGGCAAGCAGTGTGGGCGTCGACGCGCTGGCAGACGCCGCCAAGCGTCACGGCGTCGAGATCGGCGTCTTCCTCAAGGTCGATGTCGGTCTCGGCCGTGTCGGCGTCAAGCCGAACGATCCGGCAGCACTCGAACTCTGCGCCCGGATAGCGGCCGCTAACGGTCTGCGCTTTGCCGGGTTGCTCTCGCATGCCGGTCATTCCTACGCTGCCGCGAGCCCGCAAAGTCTCGCCAAGGTTGCCCTTGATGAAGCGGCAGACCTCGCCGGTCTCGCCGGACGACTTCGCGAGCGCGGCATTGCCGTCGAGTGCCTCTCGGTCGGCGCGACACCGACCTGCCTGGGTGCGCCGCTGCCAAACGAAGTCGATTGCATCCGGCCGGGAAACTACGTCTTCCTCGACGGCACGGCGCTCAGGCTCGGCATCTGCACCGCCGACGATCTGGCGCTTTCGGTGGTCGCGCGCGTCGTCGCCTCCAACGACACCCACTTCATCATCGACGCCGGCTCCAAATCGATGAGCTCCGATCGCGGGGCGCACGGCATGGGCGGCGCCGGCTTCGGTACCGTTGTCAGCGCCGAGGGCGATGGCGAAACAGGCATGTGGACGCTCGAGCGGCTCTCCGAGGAGCATGGTTTCGTTCCCTTCTCGGGACGTCCCTTGCCACTCGGAAGCCGGGTGCGGGTCTTCCCCAACCACTCCTGCGCCTCGATCGCCAATTTCGACCATTTCACGCTGCGCCATGCCAATGACGAAGCCACGGTGCTGCCTGTCGATGCCCGCTCCTGCCAGACATAGTGGGGTCCAGGCACGGCCAATCGCCGCTCGAACTGAGAGATATTCGACCACATGCCGCCCTCGCGTGCGGGAGCCGGCATGTCGTCGACGCAGCACGCGGCAAGCCCGTCAATTAGACCCGCCGCCCCTGTGTGATCAGAAACACCGCCAGTAGAGCGCAAAGCACACCGAGCGACGATGGCAGCCCCTGATGTCCGATCAGCTGCATCGCTAGCCCTGTCGTGGGAGAGCCCACCAAGCCGCCGATGCCCCATGCGGCCGCGAAGGCCGCGTTGCCTGCAATCAGGGCCTGGCCGCTGAAACGCTCGCCGAGCCGGATCAGCGCCATGGTATAGATCCCGAACGAGGTCCCGCCCCAGACGAAGACGAGCGGCCAGATGATCCACGAGGTGAAGAACCACGGCAGGAGCAGGCAACCGAGCAGCGAAACGAGCGCGCAGAGCAACATGGTTCGCGTTGAACCAAACCGCTCGGCTACGCGGCCGAGCAACGCCTGCAGCACGGCGTTGCCGGCGATGAAGCAGGTGATGAGCGAGGCAACGCTTTCGTCGGCACTGCGGAACGCGGCGCCATAGACCGCGAACAGGGAAAGCACGATCTGCTCGAAGGCGGCTGCGACGAACACCGCGAACAAGAGCAGCGGCGCTTGCGCGAAGAAGCCGCCGACCGATGGCGCCTCGCCGTCATGCGGCATGTCAGGAAGCCGCGGCACGACGGCAAGCACGATCAGGCCGCAGACGAGAAAGGCCAGCATGCCGACGGCGAAGGGCGGCCAACCCTGCGTCCCTACCAGGCCGAGTGTCAATGGGCCAATGGCGAAGCCACCCGAAACGACCGAGGAGTAGAGGCCCATGATACGCCCGCGGCTCGACGCGGGCATGATCGACATCAGCCAGGTTTCGCTGATCACATAGAGCGGATTGGCGAAGACGCCGAGCAGGAAGCGCAAGGGCATCCACGCCCAGACGTTCTGTCGCCAGGCAATCGCGGACAGGGCGAGCGCCGCCAGCAGCGAGCACAAGATCGCAAGCCGTGCTCCGCCCACGCGCCGCGCCAGCGCCGGGATGAAGGGCGCCGAGACGATGAAACCCAACGGCGTCATCGCCGCCGACAGGCCGATCAACCCGGACGTCGTTCCCTGCCGTTCAAGGATGAAGCTGAGCAGCGGATAGGTCAGCCCCTGCGCCACGGCGAACACCGTGACGGTCGCGATGATGCCCGCCATCGCGGCCCATGGGATCTGACCCTCTCGCGGTGAAATCGGACCCTGGGGGTGACGGCTCATCCCCTCGGCCGGCGGAAACTGGCGATCCCTCGTCATTGCCGCATTCGCCTCACAGAACTTGCCAGAAGGGCCTGTCGAGCTCGTCCTGGACCTGCCGTCTCGACAGGCCGACGTCATCGATCAAGTGCGGATCTCCCCGCAACTTTTGCTCAAGCTCCGAATGAAAGCGGTCTCGTGCGCGCCACCTCGCGAGCAGCCTTCGCAGGGGCCTCAGAATGGCACGCCCTTGCGATCGGGCGGCAGGCCCGCCGCGCTGTTTGGCATGTGCTCCTTGGTACGCGGCTAAGCCAAGAGTGGGCGTATCGGTCATGGCAACCTCCCTGTGGGCTTGAGGGTCCGATGCCCCCGAGCTCAACGAGGCTCAATTCTGCAGCGACCGAACGGCGCCGTCATTAAGCGCGCCCAAAGAGTTCCAAAAACTTCCAAACGCGTTATAGATGCGCCGTATGCAAGGATTGCGGGTCGCCTTTGGTCCATTCGTGCTTGATCCGGGTGCGGGAACGCTCCTTCGGAACGCAGAGCCCGTGGCCGTTGGCTACCGCGCCCTGAGGCTGCTTGCAGCACTCGTTGCACGTCCCGGCGAAGTCCTCGGAAAGGCCGAGTTGATGGACGCGGGGTGGCCGGGCATGGCCGTCGAGGAGGGCAACCTTACGGTCCAGATTTCGCAGCTGCGCAAGCTGCTTGGTCCGGCCGCCGACGGCGGTGAATGGATCGCCACGGTTGCGCGCGTCGGCTATCGTTTCACGGGGACCATCGATGAGCGCGGCGGCGCAAAGCGAAAGCCTTTACCGATACCCGACAAACCATCGATAGCCGTGCTGCCTTTCGTCAATCTCAGCAATGATCCCGAGCAGGAAAGCTTCGCGCACGGCTTGACCGAAGACCTGATCACGGACCTGTCGAGGATCTCCGGCCTGTTCGTCATCGCCCGCAACTCCTCCTTCGCGTACAAGGGGAAGGTGATGGACGTACGCACGATCGCCGACGACCTCGGCGTGCGCTACCTGCTGGAAGGCAGCGCGAGACGTGTCGCAGGACGCGTGCGGATCACCGCCCAGTTGGTCGACACGACGAGTGGCGATCATCTATGGGCCGAGCGCTTCGACCGCGACCTCGAAGATATCTTTGCCGTTCAGGACGAGGTGACCGGCAAGATCGTGCAAGCGTTGCTCGGCCAGTTGCGCACACCGCCCGCGCGCAATCGCCCCAAGAACCTTGAGGCCTACGATCTCTGCGTGCGGGCGCGAAAGCTGATGGATGATTCACCGCAGGCGGCACAGGAAGCGCATCTGATGCTTGCGCGCGCGATTTCGCTCGACCCTGACTATGCCGAAGCCTACCGCTGGCTTGCCATGAACCACTGGATGGGCTGGGTCCATTCCGGCGGCCCCACCGACGCTGGCCGTACCGCTGCTATGGAACTGGCGCGGAAAGCTGTGGCGATCGATCCCAACGATGCCGGCTCTCGTTGGATCCTGGCTTACCTGCTTGCCTATGAGCGCAACTTCACCGAGGCCGATCGGGAATTTGCCAAGGCGATCGAGCTCGACCCGAACGAGGCCGACACCTGGGCGGCGTTATCCGACATCACGATCCTGGCCGGCCGGATCGCGGAAGGCCTCGAGCACATCGGCAAGGCGTTCCGCCTAAACCCGTTTCCGGCAAGCTGGTACTATCTGACGCTCGGGCAGGCGCAGTATGCGGCCGGCGAATATGAAGCGGCGGTCGAGACGCTGCGCAGGGACGAGACCTACCGGACAAGCTCACGCCGTTTCCTCGCCGCGAGCCTTGCCCAATTGGGCCGGCTCGACGAGGCGCGCGCGGAAGCCGAACTGTTTCTCGTCGGCAATCCGCATTTCACAACCCGCCACTGGGCCGCGACCGAGCCATTTCGCGACACTGCGACGCTTGAGCATTTCGTGGAGGGTTATCGCAAGGCCGGACTTCCGGAGTGAACCAACGGCGCAACCGGCCAACGTCAGGTGCCTAAAGCTGCAATCGGAACGTTGGCGCCCGAGCCCGTCGGTGATCGCCGGCGGTGATCCCCATCGCTCCATCCACGGCGCAGGCGCCCGGAGTGTCGCCGTGCGACCGTCCGACGTTCACCTGACCGTTTCTGCAACTTATGGGAAACAGTTTTCCGATAAACCAACCGCTCTGGGACGGACCGGCGCATGACATGTCTCCGGCGTTCGGAGGGGCCAATGCACGAAGACAAAATCCGCCAGGCTCTGATCGAGCTTCTGTATCGCAACTCCTACGGCGTGGTTATTTCCAACATCGTCATTTCTCTCGCCGCCGTATCCGTCCTTCGGCATGCGGTATCGGTGAGTTGGCTGGCTGGATGGGTCGGCGCGCTCTATATGCTCATCATCGTCCGCGTGCTTGCCTCCCGCCGGTTCTTCAGCCGGGCCAGAGACCCTCGGTCCATCATGCGATGGGCTTGGCTCGCTGCGGCGTTCACCTGGATATCCGGCCTGTTGTGGGGCACGCTCGGCTGGGTCGGGTTCCTTCCGGACGAGCCTATCGTGCTTTCCTTCACGGTCATCGTGCTGACTGGCCTCGTCTGCGGCACGGTCCCCTCTCTTTCCGCTTTTCCGCCCGCGCTCGTCGGCTCTATTCTGGTAACGGTTCTGCCAATCGCCGTGCGCTGCATTCTCACGGACAGCGACATTTCCGGCGCTTTCCTGTTCCTGCTCGCCTCGCTCGTGGCGATCAACTTCTATTACTGTCGCATCACCTATCGGATGCTGCGTGAAACCGTCAGCCTGCGACTGGAAAACGAAAGCCTCGTCGGCGACTTGCAGGAGGAACGCGATCGGGCGCAGGCGGCGGACCGCGCCAAGACGCGCTTTCTGGCCGCCGCCAGTCACGATCTGCGCCAGCCTATCCATGCGTTGAGCCTGCTCGTCTCCACCCTTGCGATATTGGGGCAGCGCGGAAACGTCGCCTCCGGCGACGCCCGCGACCTGGCAGCCAGGGCGAAATCCGCCGTCGGCAATCTCAGCGGACTGCTGAACGCGCTGCTCGATATCTCCCGTCTTGATGCCGGCATCGTCACCATTGCCAATGAGACAGTAGCGCTGCGCGATCTCTTTCGCGATCTGCGCGACGAGTTCGCCGCAGAAGCAACCGAACGCGGCGTGCAATTGCGGGTCGTCGGCAGCGACCTCCTGGTCGACAGCGACCCAATGATGCTCCGGCGGATTCTGAACAACCTGCTGTCGAACGCCTTCCGCTACACGAAAACCGGCAGCATCCTGCTTGGCTGCCGAAGGCGCGGCAATTTTGTCGAAATCCAGGTTTTGGATACCGGCTGTGGCATCCCTGCCGATCAGCAGGCGATGGTTTTCGAGGAGTTCGTACAATTGCAGAACCCGGCAAGGGACCGCACGCAGGGCCTGGGTCTGGGTCTTGCCATCGTTCGCCGCACCGCGGAACTGCTGCAACATCCCTTGAGACTGGTTTCCGTTCCCGGACGTGGCTCAATGTTCTCGATCACCGTTCCGAAAGCCCGCCCTACGGGATCTCCGCTGCAACCCCTCCCGTCCTCGTCCACGGTGGGCATTGCGGCCGGCATCATGCTGGTTGAGGACGAGAAGGACATCTTGGACGCCATGGTTCGGCTACTCACCCTGGAAGGACATCGTGTCTATTCCGGCCGATCTGTCGGCGAAGTGCTGAAGATTCACACGCAAGCTCTGACCGCCGGGGACGCGCCGGTCGATCTCGTCGTTGCCGATTACCGCCTCGAGCATGGCGCCACGGGTTTGGAAGCGATCGAAGGGCTTTGCGCCCATATCGGTCGTCGTGTTCCGGCAATCATCGTGACGGGCGACACCTCGCCGTCACGCCTCAAGGAAGTCAGCGCAAGCAGCGTTCGCATTCTGCACAAGCCCGTCACGGGAGAGGAACTTCGCGAAGCGATCCGTGTTGCCTTGAGCGAAGACGACGCTGTGACCCCAACGCCAAATCCTGCCGTGAGCACGACGGAAGGCCTGAGCCTTCGGTAGCGCCGGTGCGCCGGGCGATGACGCGCCGGGCCCAGACCAGCAGTGTCTCTCGTAGGCGCGGCGCGCCTCGACACGAAAATCAAGATATCCTATCGCTTCTGCAGTCGACGAAGACGGAACGGGCGGAGGGCTCCCGCGAAGCGCAGTGAGCCGATCGGAGCGATGAGATGAATGCCGGAGCAAAGCGGAAATCTGTTCCGCCCAAGGCCGCACTGAGCGCGAAGTCGGCATCCATGGCCGCGAATTCCCCGACGTTCGAGCATATCGTTACCGACGTCAACGAGACGTTTCTCTGGCGCCTGGACGACTACCCGTGGGAGCGCAACGTCTGGAACTTCCATCCCGAGATCGAGATCCATCTGCTGCGGAAATCCACCGGCATGGCCTTCGTCGGCGACCACATCGGCGAGTTCTCGCCGGGATATCTCACAGTCATCGGCAGCAACCTACCGCATGACTGGGTTACGGCAACGGCGCCGGGCGAGATCATCGAGGGACGCGATATCGTCATCCAGTTTCATCCCGATCGAATCCGGCAGATCACCGGCGCGCTGCCCGAATTCGCGCAGCTCGAGGATTTCTTCACCCGGGCGGAGCGTGGTCTCGTCTTTCATGGCGAGGCGCGCGCCAGGGGTGGCGAACTGATCGAGCGGATGGGCACGGTGAAAGGGTTGTCACGGCTTTCGCTGTTCGTGCAGCTCCTGGATCTGCTCGTCAACAGTGGGGAACACGAGGTGCTGTCGTCGCCGGAATTCGCGCCGAAACTCGACGCAGAATCGCTCGACGTGCTTCGTCGATCCCTGGCCTATATCTACGAGAATATCGCCACAGACATCCACCTGAGCGACGTCGCGTCCACGGCCGGCATGAGCGACACCGCCTTCTCCCGGTTCTTCAAGAAGAACACCGGCAACAGCTTTACCGACCACGTCAACAAGCTGAGGATCTGGCAAGCCTGCAAGCTGCTTGCAGAAAGCGACATGCCGATTACCGACATCTGTTTCGAAGTCGGTTATCTCAATATCTCCAATTTCAACCGCACCTTCCTGCGCCAACACCGGATGACCCCCTCGGCCTACCGCCGCCTCACCGGACAGCGCCGCACCTCGCGCAGCTGAGATCCTCGTGGCTACACGTCTCCACGAACAATGAACCAATGCTCGAATGGTGGTGCGTGAAGGATATATCCGGACCATATTTCGCATTAAAGTATAGAATAGGCGCATCGAAGGCGCTAGTTCACGTTCCGATAGCGCCTATGATGACCGCCAGCGAAACGGTTCGCTATCAAAGAGACACGCGCCCGATCTGAGGAGTTTCCGGCGCGCGTCGTTACGACCTTGGGGAGGTCCATCACATGAGAAAAGCCAGAAAGCTCGTTTCGAGCATCGCCTTCGCATGCCTTCTTTCCAGCACGGCATCGACCGTTGCACTTGCCGCCGAATGCACTGAAACCATCAAGGTGCTCGCCCAGCCGCGGGACGGTCTCACATTGCTCGAGGACTACAAGGCCGAGTTCGAGAAGCTCAGCGGCGGCGCGTCGTTCGAGATCGACTACCTCAATGAAAATGACCGCCGCGCGAAGACCAAGGCCGACGCTTCGACGATCGGCAAGTACAATGTCTACTACATCGACGAAGCCAACGTCGCCTTGTTTGCCTCGGCCGGCTGGGTCGCACCGCTTCTGGACTACTATCCCGCGGACTACGATTACGCCGACTTCGATCCCGGCCGCCAGAAAGTCGCCACCTATGACGGCAAGGTCTGGTTTGCCCCGATCACCGGTGGCGGCGACCTCATGGTCTACCGAAAAGACCTGCTCGAAGCGGCAGGCATAGCACCGCCGAAGACGCTTGATGAATACATCGCCGCGGTGAAGAAGCTCAACCAGCCCGACCTGGGCATTTACGGCACCGCGCTTCGCGGCCAACGGGGCTCCGGCGCGAATGTCTGGCGCTGGATGCCCTTCTTCAAAGGCTTCGGCGGCAACTGGTTTGACGGCAAGACCCCGGTGTTTGACGGCGAGCAGGCGATAAAGGCGACCGAAACCTATCTCGAGCTCTTCAAATACTCCGCGCCCGGCAGCCAGACCGGCGGTTGGGACGAGGCCGTTGGCGCCTTCACCTCGGGCCAGGTGGCGATGCTGATCGAATCCACTCCGCTTGTCGGCATGGCGATCGATCCGAAATCGTCGAAGGTCGCCGGCAAGGTCGGCTATCTGCCGCCTCCGGCACCGCTGACGGGCGGCGGCTACGGTCACGGCCTGGCCATCGGTGCCAAGGCCAACAAGGACGAGGCGTCCAAAGCCTGCGCCGGCTTGTTCGTCGCCTGGGCGACATCGAAGGAAAACGAGAGCCGGCGGCTGGAGGCCAATCAGTTCAGCGAACTCAATCGCACCAGCATCATGACCAGCAAGAAGTTCGCCGAACTCTACGGTCCGGATCTCGGCCAGGCGCTGGCCGACACCGGCAAGGTGACCGCCGTCAACTTCTGGCAGAACCCGCAATGGCCCGATCTGGGCGACCGCTGGGGCATCATCCTGGAAGAGCTGATCACCGGCACCCGCACCGACATCAAGGATGGGCTCGACGAACTCGACGGGTTCGCCAAGGAGCTCGTGGCCCGCAGCCAATAGGCGGGCAGCCCCGACCGAATGCTCCGGCAAGACGGCCCTCTTGCCGGAGACGCTTCAGACCGCCGGAAGCGCGCTCGCCCCTTGCCGTAGGATGACTACACCATGAAACAGAAAACCAGTTTGCCGGCGGTCTTCCTGACCCCGGCGATGATGATCCTGGCCGTGCTCGCATTCGTGCCGACTGTCTACGCGATCTATATTTCCTTGCAGAACCGCGAACTCAGCCGCCCCGTCGGCGACTTCGTCGGGCTCGCCAATTATATCGATCTCTTCTCCGATCGCCGCTTCATCAACGCGATCGGCGTGTCGCTGACATGGGAGGCAGTGACGGTCGGCATGACTTTGATCGTTGCCGTCGGCCTCGGCATATTGCTGTTCGAATGTGCCGCTCCGCGCATGCGAAACATGCTGGCCCTGCTTTTCCTGATGCCGGTGATCCTGCCGCGCGTCTCGGCGGCCTTCGTCTGGAAGTTTGCATTCCATCCGCTCTACGGCATCGCCACTTACCCCTATAAGGCCATCACCGGCCAGCCGCTCGATTTGTTGTCCAACCCGGCAACCGCGCTTGCGACCGTGGCTCTGGTCGACGTCTGGCAATGGGGGCTGTTCTTCGCGGTCATCGTGCTCAAGCTGCTGGAGACCTTGCCGCCGCAACCCTTTGAGGCGGCCCGTCTCGACCATGCCCGCACCTGGGAGATCTACACCCACATCGCCATCCCCATGCTGAAGGCGCCGCTGATTTCGCTCGCTTTCGTCAAGATGATCGAGTCGCTTCGCGCTTTCGACCTGATTTACGTGATGACGCGTGGCGGCCCCGGCATCACGACGGAAACGCTCGACATGTACGCCTTCTCGCAAGGGTTCATCGAGTCCGGACGGATTTCCTACGCATCGAGCATGGCCGTCCTGATGATGATCGCCACCTCGATCGCCTTTACCTTCATCTGGAAGAGGGTCCAGTGATGAACGCCCACATGCTCGGCCGCGTGGTCGGTCGCATCCTTCTCTTCCTGGCAGCGTTCTCCGCCGTCTTCCCCGTCTTCTGGACGTTGCTCAATGCCTTCAAGAACCGGGTCGATATCGTCACGCCGACCCCGCTGTTTATCTTCACGCCGACGCTCGACAACTTTGCCTATGTGCTCGGCCGCGAGAGCGTCTTTGCCGGACTGATTAATTCGCTGATCATCTCGGGTGCCTCCGTTCTGATCGGTGCGCTCCTGGGGCTTCCCGCCGCATACGCGATTGCGCGTTACCCCAATCGCTGGTCGGGCGATATCCAGTTCTTCGTGCTTTCGCTGCGCTTCCTGCCGCCGGTGGCGATCGCCATCCCGCTGATGGTCATCTGGCTCGATTTCGGCCTCTACGACACGCGCCTCTCGATGATCGTCACCTACAGCCTGCTGACGCTGGCAACCGTCATCTGGCTCAGCGTGCCGGCGTTCGCGAGGGTACCGAAAGAAGTCGAGGAGGCCGCTCGGGTCGATGGATACGGGCCCTATGCGATCTTCTTCCTGGTCGCGCTGCCGATCGCACTCAGATCGCTGATCGGCGCCGTTGCCTTCGCCTTCGTGCTGGTCTGGAACGAGTTCCTGATCGCGCTGATGCTGACGACCTCCGATGCCAAGACATTGCCGATCGTCGCCTCCGAGCTGACGCAGCTTGGCCGCGACGTGCCCTGGGGCATCCTCAATGCCTCTGTCGTTCTCCTCTCGATACCACCGCTGCTCTTCATCGGAGTGCTCAGCGGCATGCTCAACAGCGCCTTCAAGCGCAAGACATCGTGACAACAAGGAAAGCATTCATGCAAGCGTTGGTCCTCGAAGAGAAGGGCGTCCTGTCGCTGAGGGAGATCGATCTCCCCCTCGAATTCGGCCCGGATGACGTCAAGATCGCCATTCATACCGTCGGCGTCTGCGGCAGCGACGTGCACTACTACACCCATGGCGCGATCGGCCCCTATGTCGTGCGCGAGCCGATGGTGCTCGGGCATGAGGCTGCGGGAACCGTCATCGAAATCGGCAGCAATGTCGGCAATCTGCAGGTCGGCGACCGGGTCTGCATGGAGCCGGGCGTGCCGGACCTGTCCTCACGCGCCTCGAAACTCGGTCTCTACAATGTCGATCCGAAGGTGCGCTTCTGGGCAACGCCGCCGATGCACGGCGTGCTGACGCCGGAGGTGGTGCACCCGGCCGCTTTCACATACAGGCTGCCCGAAAACGTCTCCTTTGCCGAAGGCGCCATGGTGGAGCCCTTCGCCATCGGCATGCAGGCAGCCGCCCGGGCCCGCATCGCGCCTGGAGACGTGGCGGCAGTCATCGGCTGCGGACCGATCGGCATCATGGTCGCGCTTGCCGCACTGGCAGGCGGATGCAGCCGCGTCTTCATCTCCGACTTCAGCGCTGAGAAGCTTGCAATCGCCGGGCAATATCCGGGCATCACGCCGGTCAATATCTCCCAACGACCCTTTGGCGAGACGATAGCTGCGGAAACCGGCGGCTGGGGCGCGGATGTCGTCTTCGAGGCAAGCGGCAGTGCCAGGGCATTTGCCGACATCTTCGACCTGGTTCGACCCGGCGGCGCCCTCGTTCTCGTCGGCCTGCCTGTCGAGGCGGTCACGCTCGATGTACCGGGCGCGATTTCGAAGGAGGTCAGGATCGAGACCGTGTTCCGCTACGCGAACATCTTCGACCGCGCGCTGCAATTGATTGCATCAGGGAAAGTGGATCTCAAGCCGCTGATTACCGAGACATTCCGCTTCAAGGACAGCATCCGCGCCTTTGAGCGGGCCGCAGCTGCACGTCCGTCCGACGTCAAGCTTCAGATTCTCATCGGCAGCGGGGAGGAATAGGTCATGGCCAATATCGTCTGTTCAAACGTCGACAAACAATATGGTGCCGTCAACGTCATCACGGATTTCAACCTCGACGTCGCCGACCATGAGTTCATCGTCTTTCTCGGCCCGTCCGGTTGCGGCAAGTCGACCCTTCTCAGGATGATCGCAGGGCTTGAGGATATCTCCGGCGGAACGGTGGTAATCGGCGGAAAAACCGTCAACGAGCTGCCGCCGCGCGACCGCGGTGTCGCGATGGTGTTTCAGAACTACGCGCTCTATCCGCACATGACAATCTACGACAATATTGCCTTCGGGTTGAAGCGAATGAACGTGCCAAAGCCGGAGATCGACCAGCGCATTCGCGCGGTGGCTGCGACGCTCGGACTTGAACCCTACTTACAGCGCAAGCCGACCGAGCTTTCCGGCGGCCAGCAGCAGCGCGTCGCTATCGCGCGCGCGATGATCAAGACGCCGCGGGTGTTTCTCTTCGACGAGCCTCTCTCCAATCTCGATGCGAAGCTTCGCAACCACATGCGGGTCGAAATCGCGCGGCTGCATCAGAAACTGAAGACGACGACGATCTACGTCACCCACGACCAGCTGGAGGCAATGACGCTCGCCGACCGGATCGTGCTGATGAAAGGCGGCGCAATCGAGCAGGTCGGCACGCCGGCCGAGATCTACGACCGACCGAGAACGCTGTTCGTTGCGGGTTTCATCGGCACGTCGAACATGAACTTCATCGATGTGTCGGCAGAGAAGGTGGAGGACGGATGGACACTGCGCAGTGCCGGCGCGGATTTCCGTGTTTCCGCCAAGAGGTTTGCACTGGCCCCGGGACAGAAGGTCGTTCTCGGCATTCGCCCCGCCGACTTGCAGAAGCAGGAACCCTCGGCTGCCCGCACGAACGTCGTCGCCGGCATCGCCGATCTCGTCGAATTTCATGGCAACGACGCACTGGTGACGTTTGTCTTTGCCGGTTGCGAAATCGGTGCACTGGTCAAGGCCAGCGGCTGCCCGAAGCCGGGCGATCCGGTTTCCTTTGTCGTCAACGAGGACAGCATCCATCTGTTCGATCAGGCCACGGGACTGTCGCTTCTGAAATCGTGACGACACGGCGCTGGTCCCTCTGCCATGCTCTTGTCCCGGGTGATGCCAGCGATCCTATGCGCCCGTTCGTTCGAGCCGTCATGCTCGCCGCAGCGCTGTCCGAGATAGACGATAGTCCGGGACTGTCGTAGACTGCGGGCCGGCTGTGGCGACGGTCCCTTGGGGAGCGAACGAATGCCTATCTTCATGGACCGGCACGATCTTGCGGGCGCTTCTGCCGAGGATGTCGCCGAAGCGCACCTGAAAGATCTCAGCATCCAGGATCAGTATGGCGTCAAGTTCCTGACCTACTGGTTTGACCACAGGCGCGGAACGACGTTCTGCCTCATCGATGCGCCGGATGCGGAAACCGCACAGTGCGTGCACCGGGAGGCACACGGGTTCATCGCAGGCGAGGTGGTGGAGGTAGCCCTGTCTGCCGTCGAGGCATTTCTAGGGCGAATACAGGATCCGGAGGCGGCAGGTTCGATCTCTAAAGACATGGACCCCGGCCACCGGGCAATCCTTTTCACCGACATCGTTGGGTCCACCGAAATGACATCGCGTCTCGGCGATCGCATGGCCACTGAACTCATCAGAGCGCACGACGCCCTCGTTCGCAGCTGCCTGGGACGCCTGTCCGGTCGGGAGGTCAAGCACACCGGGGACGGAATAATGGCGGCATTCTCCTCCGCGGCGTTCGCAGTCGACTGCGCGATTGATATCCAACGCGAGTTCCACCGCTACAACGCAGGCAATGGCGAGCCTATCCACATCCGCATCGGACTGGATTGTGGAGAACCTGTCGAAGACAGCAATGATCTCTTCGGCACGACGGTGCAGCTGGCAGCAAGGCTCTGCGCTGCCGCCCGTAGCGATCAGATCCTGATATCGGAAAACATATACCAGGAGTATGGCAAGGCCGATGTCTTCACGCACGGCAGCCGCCACCGACTTAAGGGATTTGCAAAACCGATCCTGGCCTACCGGTGCGAATGGCTGAACTAGCCGCGGTTTGCGCTCGACCCGGAGGTGATCAGAATTGCAAACCTTGCAAATGCATCCGCGATTGACCGGCCGCTTCGCGGAGGACTGCGGTCCGCCGACCGCTTCGCCTCGTGCGCGATACCGTGTTCGAAGGGCCCGCCCCGATCCCGGCCCGGTCCGGAGCGAAGCTTTGACGGTTGCGTTGACCATCGGCCCGGACGACGAGAGATGGGATCGGCAGGATTCCGCAGGGGGAGCGGGACACAAAGCCGGTCAATTTCGCTACTCGTGACCGCAATACCTGGGACGACGTCAGCCAGAATGCCCTGGTGGCGCAACCGGGCGATCTCTTCGCCGGTGCGCGCTGATGTCACCGGATCACCGGACGTCAGTCGGACGACACGTTTGCCGGCACGCGCCAGCGACACCACCGTGTCGTTGACGTCCTCCTGGCCATGGCGCGTGCGGCCGCTGCGCTCATCGACGAGAAGGCGGGTGGCCTCGCGCCGCGCAAGTTCGAGCACCTCATCGGAAACGCCGGCGTCGAAAAGGATGATATCGGCCGCCTGAAGGGCACGCACCGCCTTCAGCGTCAGATGCTCCGCCCCACCGGGGCCGGCGCCGACGAGCGTGACGCGGCCGGTGTCGGTCCGGTTCGCCGAGAGGCGATCCATTTCCGTCACCAGCCGCATCTCGACACCCTCCTCCGGTGTCGCCTGAAAGGCCCGATCGACAAAACGTTCCCAGAAGGCGCGCCGCGCGGCACCCGGCTTCAACCGTGCATTGACCGTTTCGCGGAGCGTCTGGGCGAGCGAGGCCCAATCCTTCAGCGCCGGCGGCAGCAGCGTCTCGATGCGCCTGCGGATCGCCTGTGCGAGGATCGGCGCCGCACCATCCGTCGAGATCGAGACGACAACCGGGGAACGGTTGACGATCGATCCGAACTGGAACTGGCAGTAAGCCGGCTTGTCGATGACATTGGCGGGGACGCCTGCATCCCGCGCTGCCTGACAGAACGCCTGCGCCTCCTCCTCTGTTTCGCAGTCGGCAATTGCGAGCGCCGCACCGGCGAGTGCCTCGGGCGTCCAGGCCACGTTGTGATGTACGAAGCTGCCCCGTGGGTGCGGGGCGCGGCCCGCGATCAGGCCCGCACAAACCTCTCCCAGATCCTCGATCGGCGCATAGACGTGAACCTCCGCGCCGCAAGCCGCCAACAGTTCGGCTTTCCAGGCGGCGCCGTCGGATCCGCCAACAACCGTGACACGGTGGCCCTCTAGCGCCCAGAAAACCGGCAGCTTCGCCAGAGGCATCATGCGCGACCGCTCGGCGCGCAAGGGGTTTTCATTCCGCGGCAGCAGCAAGGCACCCATCGACGATCCCCCTGATCTCGGCGCGGCAAGAGCCGCAATTGGTTCCGGCATTCAGCGTCTGACCGACGGCTTCGACGGTGCGGCAGCCGTTGCGCACGGCTGCGACGATCTGGGTGACGCCGACATTGAAGCAGGAGCACACGGTCGCCCCCGGATCGGACTTGTCCGCGCCCGGCCGACCGGCCACGAGCGCGAAGCGCAGCCGCAGATCGGCATGCGAAGCGGTAAGCTGCTCGACCGCCCAGTTGCGGGCAACGGCGACAGGCTCCGGTGCGAGATAGAGCGCCAGCAAAAGCCGGTCCCGATCGAAAAAGGCAAGCCGCCGGTGGCCGGACGGTCCGTCGGCGTAGCCGATAGGCTCCATATCGCCTGGAATGTCGAAGGTGCTCCGACACCAGGCGACCCAATCCGCAGGCGTCCTATCGAAGGCCAATTCCAGCCGCCAGCCGCCCTTTGCCTTGGCAAGCGCCCAATAGGTGCAATCGAGCCCTTGAGGCTTTGCGGCACTGACCGCAAAGCCATAGGTGGAGGCGGCGAAACGGCGGGCGGAAACGGCAACGTTCTTGGATGCGGGTTGACCGGAGACGGGGTCGGTGATCGGCGGCACCAAGGCATCGATGCGCGCCTTGGCCGCGAACTGGTCGCTCCAATGCATCGGTACGAACAGGTTGCCGCGCGCCTGGCGTTCGGTAATCAACGCCCGGACGATTGCGGCGCCATAGGGGCTTTCCAGCGCCACGAGATCGGCGGGCGACAGACCAAGTTCCATCGCGTCCCGCGGATGGATCTCGGCGAAGGGCTCGCCGATATGGGCCGAAAGCCGCGCGCTTTTTCCCGTCCGGGTCATCGTATGCCAGTGATCGCGCACACGGCCGGTGTTGAGGGTGAAGGGGAAGGCTTCGCTGAGGCGATCGGCGACCTCGCCTGCGGCCGCGATAAAGCGCGCGCGACCATCCGGATGATAGAAGCCGCCGTCGGCGAAGAAGCGCGTCGCCGCGCTTTCCGTGCCGCGCGGCTGCGGCCATTGGAATGGCGTCAACGCATCATAGCCGGCAGTATCGATCGAGGCATGGGCGCCGATATCGAAATCGCGCCTACCGTCATTTTCAAAACCGGAAAGACCGGCATGTTCGGCAAAGATTTCGGACGGCGATGTGTAGGCAAACGCGCCGGAAAAACCCATGCGATGCCCGACTTCGGCGAGTTGCCACCAGTCGGGACGCGCCTCGCCTGGGGGCCGCAGAAAACCGCGCTGGCGGGAGATGCGGCGCTCGGAGTTCGTAACGCTCCCATCCTTCTCGCCCCAGCCAAGCGATGGCAGCAGCACATGGGCGTGGCGCGTGGTATCGGTCTGCTTCAAGACATCGGAAACGACGACGAAGGGGCAGGCCTTGAGGGCCGCCTCGACCGCATCGGCATCCGGCATGGAGACAACGGGATTGGTCGCCATGATCCAGATTGCCTTGATGCGTCCGTCGGCAACAGCGCGAAACATGTCGACGGCCTTGAGGCCCGGCTTCGACGGCAGCATCGGAGCGCCCCAGAAGCGCCTGACCTGATCGCGGTGCCCGGCCTTCTCGATGTCCATATGGGCCGCAAGCATATTGGCGAGACCGCCGACCTCGCGACCGCCCATGGCGTTGGGCTGGCCGGTCAGCGAGAACGGCCCCATGCCGGGCCGGCCGATACGGCCCGTCGCCAGATGACAGTTGATGATGGCATTGACCTTGTCGGTCCCGGCCACCGACTGGTTGACCCCCTGACTGTAGCAGGTGACGACCTTCTGCGTCGTTTCGAACAGCCGGAAGAAGGCGGACAGCTCGGCTTCACCAAGCCCTGTCGCACGCGTCAGCCCCTCGGCGTCCAGTGCGCAAGCGGCCGTGAAAGCCTCAGCGAAACCGCTGGTGTGAGCGGAGATGTAGGCCTGGTCGACAGACGGGCTAGCGGCCAAGTGTGCAAACAGACCATTGAACAGCGCGACATCGCCGTCCGGCCGGATCGCCAGATGCAGATCGGCGATATCGGCGGTCATCGTGCGGCGTGGATCGATGACGACGACCCGCATCTGCGGCCGTGCGGCCTTGGCCGCCACCAGCCGCTGATAGAGGACCGGATGGCACCAGGCGAGGTTGGAACCGGTCAGGACCACGAGATCCGCCAGTTCCAGATCCTCGTAGCAGCCCGGCACCGTATCGGCACCGAAGGCACGGCGATGGCCGGCCACCGACGACGACATGCAGAGACGCGAGTTGGTGTCGATGTTGCCCGAGCCGATGAAGCCCTTCATCAGCTTGTTGGCGACATAATAGTCTTCCGTCAGCAATTGCCCCGAGACGTAGAAGGCAACCGAGTCCGGCCCATGCTCGGCAATCGTGCGCGAGAACCGCTTGGCAACGCGGTCGAGCGCCTCATCCCAATCCACCGATCTGCCATCGATCTCGGGGTGGAGCAGCCGGTCCTCGAGATCGAGCGTCTCGGCGAGCGCCGACCCCTTGGAACAAAGCCGGCCAAAATTGGCCGGATGATCCGGGTCGCCCTTCACGCTAACGCTGCCGCCATCGCCAACCGTTGCGATCACGCCGCAGCCGACACCGCAATAGGGACAGGTGGTCTTGACCTCGGTTGCCATGACTACTCCGCCGCGATCATCAGGCTTTCGAGTGCGATGAACAGCGCGCCGCCATCGTTGCGCACGGGAATCGTGCGCACGGCCCCGTCGTCCGCGCCCAGCGCCTTGCCGGTCTCGAGTGAGATCACCCAGTTGTGTAGCGGGCAGGTGACCGCCGTGCCGTGGACGATGCCCTGCGACAGCGGCCCGCCCTTGTGCGGGCAATGGTCCTCGATGGCGAAAATCTCGTTTTCAGCGGTGCGGAAGACGGCGATCTTGCCTTGAGGTGTTCGCACGCAGCGTGCGCCCCTCAAGGGAATGTCGGAAATGTCACCGATCGAATGCCAGTTTTCTGTTGGCCAGTTCGTATCCATAATCTCACTCCGCCGCCTGCGAAAAGCCGACCGTCGCCATCGGCCGGAACTCGTGCTTGTCCTTGCCGGAGACGCGCTCCGACCAGGGATCGACCTGGGCGAATTTCTGGCTGAAGACGAAGCGGTCGAAGAACGCCTTGCGCCGTTCGGCATCGTCCATGATCTGGCGGCGGATCTCCTCGACGCCAATGCGCTTGGTCCATTTGTAGATGCGCTCGAGATAGCGGGCCTGCTCGCGATACATCTGCGTCAGCGCGACGATGTGTTCGAGCGCCTCGTCCTCGGTCCTCACCAGGCCGAGAACCTCTGTGCCCTTGATGTCGAGCCCGGCGGCGCCGGCGAAGTGGATCTCGAAACCGCTGTCGACGCAGATGACACCGATGTCCTTGCAGGTGGCCTCTGCGCAGTTTCTGGGACAGCCGGAGACCGCCAGCTTCAGCTTGGCAGGCGTCCAGGATCCCCACATGAATTTTTCGATGCGGATGCCGAGGCCGGTGGAATCCTGGGTGCCGAACCGGCACCAGTCGGAACCGACGCAGGTCTTTACCGTGCGCAAGCCCTTGGCATAGGCTTGGCCCGAGACGAAACCGGCCTTGCCGAGATCGGCCCAGACGGCGGGCAGATCTTCCTTCTCGATGCCGAGAAGATCGATGCGCTGACCGCCGGTCACCTTCACCATCGGGATCTCGAACTTGTCGACCACGTCGGCGATCGCCCGCAGTTCCCCCGAATTGGTGACGCCGCCCCACATGCGCGGAACGACCGAATAGGTGCCGTCCTTCTGGATGTTGGCGTGCACACGCTCGTTGATGAAGCGTGACTGATAGTCGTCGGCGTATTCGTCGGGCCAATCGCTGACGAGATAATAGTTGAGCGCCGGCCGGCATTTGGCGCAGCCGCAGGATGTCTTCCACTCCAGTTCCTGCATGACGGCAGGAATGGTCTTCAGCCCCTTTGCCTTGATCAGTCGACGGACATCGTCGTGGCCGAGTTCGGTGCAGGTGCACATCGGCTGGACGGCGGCGGGATTGTAGGCTTCGCCCAATGTCAACGACATCACCTGCTCGACGAGCCCGGTGCAGGATCCGCAGGAGGCGGATGCCTTGGTGTGGGCGCGCACCTCGTCGAGCGAGGTCAGTCCCTTGCCGGTGATCGTCGCGACGATCTTGCCCTTGCACACGCCGTTGCAGCCGCAGATTTCCGCATCATCCGGCAAGGCTGCAACGGCCGCCGTAGGGTCCAGCGGGGACCCTCCCTGATAGGCCTGGCCGAAGATCAGGGTTTCGCGCATGGCGGTGATATCGGCGCCCTTCTTCATCAGGTCGAAGAACCAGGATCCGTCCGACGTCTCGCCGTAGAGCACGGCGCCGATGATGCGGTTGTCCCTCAGCACGAGGCGCTTGTAGACGCCGGCGGTCGCATCGCGCAGGACGATTTCCTCGCGCCCCTCGCCGTCGGCAAAATCGCCGGCGGAGAAGAGATTGATGCCGGTGACCTTCAGCTTCGTATTGGTGACCGAGCCATGATATTCAGCCTCGCCGCCGGCGAGCCTATCGGCAAGCACCCGGGCGCTCTCATACAGAGGAGCCACCAGGCCGTAGCAGGTGCCGCGATGTTCGGCGCATTCGCCGAGCGCGTAGACCGCCGCATCCGACGTCATCATGCCGTCGTCGACGACGATGCCGCGGTTGACGGCAATGCCGGCCTCCTTCGCCAGATTTGACGCCGGACGAATGCCGACGGCCATGACGACCATCGAGCCCCCGATGATGCGGCCGTCTTCGAGTTCGATGCCCTCGACCTTCGTTTCGCCCAGGATGCGCTTGGTGTTGGCCTTGGTCACGATCTCGATGCCGCGTTCGGTGAGCGCCTTTTCGAGCAGATAGGCGGCGGCCGGATCGAGTTGTCGCTCCATGATCGTCGGCATCAGGTGAATGACGGTGACGTCCATGCCCTGACGCTTGAGGCCATAGGCGGCCTCGAGACCGAGCAGCCCGGCGCCGATGACGATCGCGCGGCCGCCATCCCTGCTGCCGGCGAGCATTTTCTCGACGTCGTCGAGATCGCGGTAGGCAAGCACGCCGGGCAGCTGGTGACCGGGCACGGGAATGATGAAGGGGCTGGAGCCGGTGGCGATCACCAGCTTGTCATAGGTGGCGGTGATACCGTTTTCCGCCGTGACCGTGCGGGCCGCCCGGTCGATCTGCGCGACCTTGGCGCCCTTGTGCAAGGTGACGCCATTTGTTGCATACCAGGCGTCGTCGTGGATGACGATATCGGTATAGGCCTTTTCGCCTGACAGCACCGGCGAAAGCATGATGCGGTCATAGTTGACGCGCGGCTCGGCGTTGAAGATCGTGACGTCGTAGCGGCCTTTCGCCTTCTCGAACAGTTCCTCGAGCATGCGGCCCGGCGCCATGCCGTTGCCGACGATCACGAGTTTCTCAGGGGTTTGATGAGCCATGGGAAATCACTCCGCAGCTTCGACGAAACGGTGGCGCTCGTAGAGGAACTTGAGCACCGCTTCGCGGCATTTGAGGTAGGTTCGGTCGGCGGCAAGCTCGATGCGCCGGCGCGGACGGGCAAGCGCCACGGCGAGGACCTCGCCGATGCGCGCCGACGGGCCATTGGTCATCATCACGATACGGTCGGAAAGCAGCACCGCCTCGTCGACATCGTGGGTGATCATCAGCACGGTGTTGCCGAGCTCGGCGTGGATCTGCATCACCTGGTCCTGCAGGTGGGCGCGGGTCAGCGCATCGAGCGCGCCGAACGGTTCGTCGAGCAGCAGAACCTTCGGTTCCATGGCCAGCGCCCGGGCAATGCCGACGCGCTGCTTCATGCCGCCGGAGACCTCGGACGGACGCTTGTCGGCGGCATGCGCCATCTGCACCAGCTCGAGATTGCGCATCGTCCAATCATGGCGCTCCGCCTTGGACTTCGTCGAACCGAAGACCTTGTCGACCCCGAGGCGCACGTTCTCGTAGACCGTCAGCCAGGGCAGGAGCGAGTGGTTCTGGAAGACGACGGCGCGGTCCGGGCCCGGCTCGTCGGCAACGCGGCCGTCGAGCAGCACCACGCCGGTGGTGGCCTGAGTGAGACCGGCGACGATGTTGAGCAGCGTCGACTTTCCGCAGCCGGAATGGCCGATGATCGAGATGAATTCGCCCTTTTCGACGGAAAGCGAGACCTGCTTCAGGACCTCTGTCCTGACGCCGGCACGTTCAAAGCTCTTGTCGATCAGTTCAAGCGAGAGATAGCTCTTGGTCATGATCTTTACCTTTCTCACGCGGTGGCAGTGCCGCGGGTGACGACGCGGCCGACGAGGGCGATGAGACGATCGAGGAAGAAGCCGACGATCCCGACGTAGATCAGCGCAACGATGATGTCGCTGATCAGCGACGAGTTCCACGCATCCCAGATGAAGAAGCCGATGCCGACGCCACCGATCAGCATTTCGGCGGCAACGATGGCGAGCCACGAAAGGCCGATGCCGATGCGAAGACCGGTGAAGATGTAAGGGGCCGCCGCCGGCAGCATGATCTTGCCGAAATATTCGAAGGCGTTGAGCCGCAGGACCTTGGCGACATTCTGGTAGTCCTGCGGAATGTTGCGGATACCGACGGCGGTGTTGATGATGATCGGCCAGATCGCCGTGATGAAGATCACGAAGATCGCCGAGGGGGTACCATCTTGAAAGGCGGCCAGCGACAGGGGCAACCAGGCAAGCGGCGGCACCGTGCGCAGCACCTGGAAGATCGGATCGAGGCCGCGCATGGCAAGCTGGCTCTGGCCGACCAGCGCGCCGAGCGCGATGCCAACTAAGGCAGCGAGCGCATAGCCGATGGCCACCCGCTGCAGGCTCGCCGCAATGTGCCAGAACAGACCCTGGTCGACGCCCTGGCCGATATAGAAGGGATGGGCGATCAGCTCCCAGCTTTCCTCAAGCACCCGCGTCGGAGCCGGCAGGCTTGAATCGGGCGCCGAACAGACGATCTGCCAGGCGACAAGGATCAGCGAAAGCGTGACGATGAGCGGTGCGACATTTGCGGCCCCGGCGGCGAACCGTGCCAGCAGCGGACGGCCGGTTGCCTGCTTTACCGAGCGGGTAAAGGCAATCACGGGGGCGGCAGGCCGCGGCGCCGACTGGTCCTTGAGTTTGAGGTTGGTGACGGACATACCATTCTCCTTGGAATTCGAAACCGGATGCTGGCGAGCGACGCCCGCCGGCACCGCGATGGCTCAGGCGACGCGCGAAATAGAAAGGCTCTTGAGATAGGCCTGCGGGTCCGCGGGATCGAAAACCTTGCCGTCGAAGAATTTTTCGATGCCGCGCGAGGTCGAGGACGGGATATCGGCAACGCCGAGATCCTTGGCCGCCTCGCGCCAGATGTCCTCGCGATTGACCTTGGCAACGAGCGCCTTGATATCGGTATCGGGCGCGAACTTGCCCCAGCGGATATTCTCGGTCAGGAACCAGGCGTCATGGCTCTGGTAGGGGTAGGAGGCGTGGTCGCGCCAGAACTTCATGAGATGGGGACTGGCCTCGACGAGCTTGCCGTTGCCGTAGTCGTATTCACCCTTCAGCCGGTCGACGATGTCCTTTGGCGGCACGTTGAACCAGCTGCGCTTGCCGACGATCTTCGCCAGCTCTTCCTTGTTGGCCATGTCGTCACACCATTGCGCCGCTTCCTGGATCGCCATGGTGAGCGCCTTGGCGGCGCGCGGGCTCTTCTCCACCCAGTCGGCGCGCATGGCGAAGGATTTTTCCGGATGCTCGTTCCAGATCTCGGCAGTGTTGACGGCGGTATAGCCGATCTTCTGGTTGACGAGCTGCTCGTTCCAGGGCTCGCCGACGCAGAAACAGTCCATGGTGCCGACCTTCATGTTGGCGACCATCTGCGGCGGCGGGACGACGATGGTTTCGACATCCGTGTCCGGATCGATGCCGCCGGCGGCGAGCCAGTAGCGCAGCCACAGATCATGGGTGCCGCCGGGGAAGGTCATCGCCACCTTGGCCGCAGCGCCTTCCGCTTTCTTCCTGGCAAAGGCTTCCTTCAGCGCAGACGCGTCCAGACCGACCTTGAGATCGGCATAGGCGCCACCGACGGAGATCGCCTGCGCATCAAGGTTGAGGCGAGCGAGGATGGCCATCGGCAACGTCTGGTTGTTCTGAGTCACCTTGCCGGTCGAAATGAGATAGGGCATCGGCGTCAGGATGTGGGCGCCGTCGATGCCGGCACCGGCCGAACCGAGCACCAGATTGTCACGTGTCGTACCCCAGGACGCCTGCTTGACGACGTCGACTTCGGTCATGCCGTACTTGTCGAAGAAGCCTTTCTCCTTGGCGATGATCAACGGCGCGGAGTCTGTCAAAGCAATGAAGCCGAGTACGGCCTTGGTGGTCTCGGGACCGGCCGATTGCGCAAAGGCGCCAGTCGGGAAGGCCGTCTTGGCGGCACCGAGCAGGGCGGCCGTCGCTGTGGTTTTCAGCAGGCCGCGGCGGGTCAATCCGCCAGTCGAAAACTTGATCATGCGCAGGTTCCTCTGCTGCTGCCGGCAAAAGCCGGACATAAAAAAACGCCGCTTGGTGATTGCGTCCGGGATCAGGAGGAATCCTCGGGAAACAAAAACCGTGCGACGTCAGTGTCTCTGGCAAACGCGATCTGGCGTTTGAACTCGCTCCAATCGCCGTTGACCGAAGCAATCTCTAAAATGCAAAGGTCGTGCCAGTTCGAATGGCCGCGACATAGATCATTGATATGAAAGGAGAAAAACTCGATCGATACGAGTGCACAACAAAATAGCCATTACAGACTCTGCTGAATTAATGTGCGCCGCACACAACAGGTCTGGCCACTCTGCCCAAACAAGCAGCGCCGGACGACGTCAGTTTTCTGCGTCAAATGCCGATGCGCTGCCTGCGGCGCGGACGGGAAACCCCTCGACATAGGCCTCGATAGCAGTCGGGTCGAAGATATGCCCGTCCATGAAGCGGTCGTCGGCAGATGCGCCCTCAATCCCGATGTCGGACCCGATTGGCGTAGCATCATCCCCGAGAGCGAGGCGATAGAGATCCGGGCGATAGGCAGACGCCGCCGCCGTCATCCCGGCCGGGGTGATCCTCACCTGCCCCCAGCGTGCCATCTGGCTGTAGATCCACAGCGCATGGCCGGAGCGGGGATAGTTGGCGAAGCCGCGATGGAAGACGAAGTAGTCATCGATGACCCGGCGTTGTCCCTCCGCGTCGATGGTGAACTCGCCGGAAAGCACCCGACGGATGATTTCGACCGGGGCGCCGACATAGCGCTGGTCGGCAAGCACGTCGGACAGGCTGTCGCGATTTTGCGGATCGTCGCACCACCGCGCGGCGGCATCGAGCGCCACGATCAACCGCGAAACGGTCTCCGGATTGGCCTCGGCCCATTCGGGGCGCATGCCGATGACTTTTTCCGGCGCCGACGGCCAGATATCCTGCTTGGCGGCAACAATCCGGCCGACACCGCGCTCGGACGCGACCATGTTCCAGGGCGCACCGACGCAGAAGCCATCGATCGCGCCGGCGGCGAGCGCATCCGAAGTCATCGGCGGCGGCACGACCACGAGCTTGACGTCACGATCCGGATCGATGCCGCCGGCGGCCAGCCAGTAGCGGAACTCGTAATTGTGCGAGGAAAATGGATAGGTGACACCCAGGGTCGGCGGCGCTTCGCCATGCGACGTCATGCGCCGAAGCACGGTGGCGAGCGCCTGGGTATTGGCAAGCGCGTCACCAATGCCCCCAAGCCCCCCCTCCTCGACCATCCTGGCATAGAGCCGGTTGGACAGCGTGATGGCGTTGCCCCCGCGCCCGAGCGAGAAGGGCGCGATTGCCGGCGACGGGTTGGAGCCGAGACCGAGCATGGCCGCGACCGGCATCGGCGAAAGCATATGGGCAATATCGAACTGCCGGAAAGCCAGGCGATCACGAACATTGGCCCAGGAAACATCCTTGACCAGATCGAGCGTCAGACCTTCCTTGTGGGCGAAGCCGAATTCGCAGGCGACGACGAGCACCGACGCATCGACAAGCGGGATAAAACCGGCGCGCAGCGTGCGGGCGCCCTCGCCGCGCAGCTTTTGCGGCGCCGGCAAACCGCGGCCGGTCGAGGCCTGACCACTGCCGATACCGCTGAGATTGGCCATGACGTTCACTCCACTCACTCCTTGCAGCAAGCCGATATGCGACGCGTCTTTCCCATCACATCAACAGGCCGGCGGCCGTCACCACGCTTTGCGCGATTTCCGACATCTTCTTCTTTTCGTTCATCGCCGTCTGGCGCAGTAGGGCGAAGGCTTCTTCTTCGGACAGACCGCGGATCTTCATCAGGATCCCCTTGGCGCGCTCGACGACCTTGCGCTCCTCGAGCGCGGACCTTGCGTCCGCCAACTCCCTCTGCAGCCGGCTGAAGGCATTGAAGCGACTGACCGCCATGTCGAGGATCGGCTTGACGCGCTCCTTCTTCAGGCCGTCGACGATGTAGGCCGATACGCCTGCCTCGACCGCTGCCTCGATCGAGGCCGTGTCCGAGCGATCGACGAACATCGCGATCGGCCGCCCGACAGTGCGCGTCAACTGGAAGAGATGCTCCATCATGTCGCGATTGGGGTTTTCGATATCGATGACGATGACATCGGGCCTGAGGCTGTCGATGATGCGCGCGACGCCCTGCACCTCGTGAATGACGGTAACTTTGCGATGGCCCGCCTCGTGCAATCCTTCCTCGATGATCGAGGCACGGATGGCGTTCTCGTCAATGACGAGAATGGTGAGGTCGCGGTTTGTCATGGCGTAATCATGATGCAGCGCAGCAATTTGCGCAACAGATTTGCCTATTTTCTTGACAAATTTGTCATGGACTAAATTTTAGGCAATTTGCGCATCCTATTGGCGCCAAGCGGGGTCATCACGAACCAGCGCCAACGGATGGGCGCAATGACGCCACGTCGCCGACCGGCGGAAACGACCTGCAGAGAACTGCGAGGATTGAATACCAAGCGCCCGGGCACCCGAGCGAAGCGGCTCGACAACCGAAGTGGCAAACCTAGTTTTTCTCGACCTGTTCGGCCAGCCGCCGCAGCCCGACCAGATCACAGAGCAGCAGCTTCTGCCGTCCTCCCTGCACCAGCCCCCGCCCCTCCCAGGCGCTGAGAATGCGTGAAACCGTATGTAGGGTTGTGCCGGTCATCTCGGCAATGTCCTGGCGGGAGATCGGGAAATCGATACGCACACCGAGCTCTTCACGTTTGCCCGCCTGTTCGGCGAGCCGCAGAACCGCGTGCGCGACGCGGCGCTCGACTTCCTCCGTCGACATCTCGCGAATGCGGGTATGCGCCTCGTCGAGCCGCTGGCCGATCGTGTGCATCGCATTGATGGCCAGATGCGGATTGCTCTCGACGAACATGTTCCAGAGCTCGGTCGGCCAGGCAAGAACCAGGCTTTCCGTCGCGGTCATCGCCGTGCCGGGGTAGTCGCTGCGCTGCAGCGCACGGGCAAAGCCGAACAGATCGCCCGGATTGACGACCCGCACGATGATCTGCTGGCCGTCACGGGTGACCTGGGTGACCTTAAGGCGCCCGTGCAACAGCAGGTAAAACGAGTCCGCCGCGGCTCCCTGTTCGAACACGGCCTCGTTCTGAGGCACGCGCCGTACCGTCGCATGCGCAAGAAGCTTGTCCAGCTCCTGGTCGCTCATCTTCTGAAACAGCGGGAGGGATTTGACGAGTGTTCGGTCCAGTGCAGCCACGTCGTTTCCTGTCTCCTGCGCATCGATTATGCGGGCTGCTATATCACGTGCGATCGGACGGCAGAAGCGGACAGCAATCCGTCATCGCCCCGACGGGGCGATAATAAAGGCCTGCGCTGTTACACCGCACCAGGAAAACGGCGCTCGAAGGCGTAGAGCATCTTCGCATACCAGCGATCGTCGCGAACCAGCCGGAAGCCGAGATTGTCCGGCGGCACGCCGACGGCACACCCGCCGCTCTTCGGATCGCGAATAAAGAAGCTCATCGACGCGCGGTGCTTGCCGTCGACGACGTAGATGCCACAGGCCGGCGCCTCCTTCAGTACCTCGCCGTTCTCGCCGACCGTCACGCGACGGTGACAGGTTTGCGTCCACTCCCAGACGTTGCCGTCGAGATCGGCGACGCCGAATTCGTTCTCGCCAAACGTACCTGATGCTTGCGGCATCGGGTTCTTCGACTTCTGCCGGGTGGATTCGCGCTCGTAGTCGGCAAGCCACCGCAGCGCCGGATTGTCCTTGCTGCCGTCGATGCCGAGCGCATCGTCGGGAAACTTCCTGCCGGCGGCAAAGGCCCATTGCCGATCGGTCGGCAGCCGCCAGACTTCGCCGGTCTTTTCGGTCAGCCAGGCGGCATAGTTGCTGGCGTCGGTGTAGTTGACTCCGGTCATCGGCGTATCGTTGCCAAGGCTTGCCGCCGGCTCGCCTTTTTCGCAGGCGCCGGCTTCGACGCAGCGTTGATAGTCCGTACGACTAACCTGGTACTTCATGATCCTGAACGGTTTCGAGAGCGTCGCATCGACAAGCGGCGCGTCGACGGCAAAGCCATTCTTGATGAAGTGTCCCTCGGCCCGATACTCCATGCGGCGCGGCTCGATCGTCACCGTCACCGGCGCTTCGACGCGTGTATCGACCGATGCGTCGAGATCATCCAACAGCCCGACCTTGGCCGAAAGCACCCCGCCGATGGCAAACAGCAGCAGGGCTGGAACGGCAACGGAAAACACCGAGACCGAATTCTTGTGACGTCTATCGCGCATGATCTTCCCCATCTTATGGCATGCGCCGGAGGATCCGGCGCATGCGCTTGCCGCTGGCTGGTGTCGTCCCAAGGCATCTTCGGACGACACGGCCAATTATGGTGCCGCGATTACATCGAAGCCGGCTTGACGACCGAGGTCATCAGATCGTCGTTCCACTCGCCGGTGACCTTGAAATGCCCGGCTGCACCGAGTTCAAACGCCTCGATCAGGTTGTGGTTGACGTAGGCGTAGATGCCCGGCTGGCGGAATGTGTAGAAGGCCGCTCCGGCGGTTCCGCCCGGAATGAACCAGGTTTCCTGGTCGAGCTCCGGCGGGTTGCGGAACTTGCCGGTCGCCCAGACGTAGTCGCCGTGTCCGCCGATCAGGTGTGGCCGCGTATCGCGGTTGGCCTGCGAATGGATGACGAGCACATGCTCGCCCACGGCCGCCGTCAGCGCCTTCTCGCCGGTGAGCGCTCCGACCGCGCCATTGAAGACGACGTGGGTCGGCGTCAGCGTGCGCATCGCCTTGACGGTGTCTTCGTAGGCTTCGCCGGGGGTTTCGTATTTCTTGTAGTTGCCGGCCTCGTCACGCGGGATGTAGAAGTCCTGCTCGCCCACATAGTAGACCTTGTCATAGGTCAGCGGCTGGCCCTTCTCGTCCTTCAGCCCGTCGCGCGGCAGCACCATGATGGCGCCGTTCATGCCCGAGGTGACGTGCCAGGGCACCATGCCTTCCGGCGCGCAATGGTAGACGAAGACGCCTTGCTTGGTCGCCTTGAAGCGCAGGGTCGTTTCCTCGCCGGGGTTGACCTGCGTCAGGCCGCCACCGCCCAGCGCACCCGTTGCTGCGTGAAAGTCGATGTTGTGCAGCAGCGTGTTGGTGGCGGGATTGATCAGCCTGAGTTCGACATAGTCGTTCTCGTGGACAACCATCAGCGGGCCGGGAACCGAGCCGTTGAAGGTCATGGCATGCACCTCGGTGCCCTCGCCATCAATGACCAGCTTCTTTTCTTCGATGGTCATGGTGAACTCGACCACACGCGGGCCGGTCTTGGCGACCTGGTCGTGGGCGTGAACGAAGGGCGGCGCAACGAGGTCGACCTTGACCCGTTCCAGTGTCGCAATGTCGACCGGTGCCGCGCCCGTTGCCGCGGGAGCGGCGGCCGTGGCGGCCTGGGTCGAGGTCGCCGTCAGGATCGGCGTCAGCGCGCCGGCGAAGGCGGCGCCGGCCAGTATCGTCCGGCGGGTCATCTGCAGCTGTTCTGTCATCATTGCTCTCCTTGGGCATGACCGCGCGACCGGAGTGGTCGTCCGAAAATCATGCCGATATTCAGCGTGTTAAGGCGGCCTCTGCCGTCCCCGGCGGGCTCGCCTCAGGTTTTGACCACCGGTTTTTCAGCAGTCATGTCTCAAGTAGAACCGGGAGCGGATAGCGTCTTTGTCATGGAACAAATCGGCCGAGGAAGGAGACGTTTTTCTGCAAATCGTCGCGCGGGACCGCGTTGGCTGAGCTCTATAATTGCGTTTTCGCAAAGAGGCCTTGGCAAGCCCCGGATACATCGATCCCATCCACCCGTCCGCTTGAAGAAAGAACAGGATCGAACAATGTTTAGTCTCCTCAGCAAACCAAGACCCAGCGGAGGAATCCCGCGCGGGATCGCCACCACTGGTCCCGTTCTCTTTTCCTATGGCTTTAGACCATTTTTTCTCGGTGCCAGCCTTTGGGCGATCTTCGCCATGGTCGCATGGATCGCCGCCCTGATCACGGGCGTCGACATTGCCGGCGCCTACGGGTCTATTCATTGGCACGCGCACGAGATGCTGTTCGGCTTCTCGTCCGCCGTTCTCGCCGGCTTCCTTCTGACCGCGGTTCCGAACTGGACCGGCCGGCTGCCCGTTTCCGGGTGGCCGCTCGCCTACCTCTTCGGTCTATGGCTTGTCGGGAGATTGGCGCTGCTGGCAACGGATGTCACCGGAGTGATACCAGCGGCCCTCATCGAAGCGCTATTCATGCCGGCATTGCTCGCGATCTGCGCGCGGGAAATCATCGTCGGCCGGAAGTGGAAGGATCTGAAGGTTGTCGGCGGACTGGTTCTGCTTTCAGCCGCCAATCTCTGGTTCCACATGTCCGTCATCCGTGAGCTGGACGTCGATGCGGCGGCACGGCTGGCGATCGGCGCCTATGTCATGCTGATCATGATCGTCGGCGGAAGAATTCTGCCGAGTTTTACCCGCAACTGGCTGAACAAATTTGGCCGTACCGATTTTCCGGTTCCCTATAACCGCTTCGACACTGCGAGCATCCTCGTCGGTGTCGCGGCTCTCGCCTCATGGACCTACGCGCCCCTGCATATCGTCACTGCGGCCGTCGCAGCCATAGCCTCGTTAATGCAGGCGGCCCGGCTTGTCCGCTGGCGCGGCTGGACCACCTGGCCGGACAAGATCGTGTTCGTCCTGCACGCTGCCTATGCCTTCGTCCCGCTCGGCTTTGCAGCGGTTGCCGCCGGTGCAATTGAGATCCTCGACCCGTACTCAGCCATGCACGTGATGACTGTCGGTGTCATGGCCTCGATGATGCTGGCCGTCATGACACGCGCAAGCCGCGGACACACGGGACGGCCCTTGGCTGCCTCGTACCTCAGCTGCGCCGCCTACGTCGCCATCATCGGCGCGGCGCTGGCGCGGCCTTTCGCCGAAATGCTGCCGACGCATTATCATCACCTGATCGCATTATCAGGGGCGCTCTGGATCACAGCCTTCGCGCTGTTCTGCATCGAATACGGGCCGATGCTGGTTCGCGATCGCCGCTCGCCACGTGGGGCCGCCTAGCGACTGCGGGAAACTCACCCTGCACAAATGAAAAGGAGGTTGACGCAGATGCGGCAACCTCCTTGAGACGTTTTCCGGTTACTGCGCGATCGAGGTCTCGAGCATCATCTCCGGGGTCCATGGCGGTTCGTAGGTGAGCCGCACTTCGGCGTACTCGACGCCCGGCACATACCAGACGCAGTTCTGCACCGCCTCCTTGAGAAAGGCGGTCGCCGGGCAGCCCTTGATCGTCGTCGTCATCGTCACCCGGGCAAGGCCACCCTCCTGCACGGCGATATCGTAGATCAGACCGAGATCGACGACATTGGACCCCATCTCCGGATCGACGATCGTGCGCAGGCTATCGCGGATCCTGTCGACCAGCTCTTCGCTTTCAGTCTTCTGCATTGTCGTGCCCCTTGCGGCCGCCGACGCGGATCAGGATGCGGTAGGTCTCGCCGGCTGCGTCGAAGTTGCCGGCCCATTTGTGGCCGCGCTTGGCAAGCTCCGGGTAGAGAAACAGTGGTTCGCGCGCCAGCAGTGCGAAAAGCACCTCGCCCGCCAGCATCTTTTCCACGACGGCGAGGATACGGACCATCGGTTCGGGCGGATCGAGGTCCGTCAGGTCGAGTTGGCGCGCGGGATCCGGCCAGGTATCGAGATCCGTATCGCCGGCCGAAACCCTGATCTCATCCACCTGTTCCTCCGGCGTGAACAGGACTTCCCAATCGCCATTCCCGAGAGGCTGATCCAAGTAGGCAAAGCCGCGGCCGGCCATGACACTGAAGAGCGGCACCGGCCTAAACGTCGCGATCAATTTCAGCGGCTGGCCGGGTGCGAGACCGTCGACGGCGTTCATGATGGCCTGGAACGGATCGCTGCCGCTCTTCAGAAGCGGCCTGACGTCGAGCTCGTAGGGGTCTTTGGTCATGGTTGTCTCCGTGACTGAAACGATGGGAAGAAAAGATGCGGACCGGTGGGCCCGCCGGGAAGTCGAAGATTGCTCGGGACGTTGCTGAGCCGCCGTGTTGCCACGAACTCGAAGACCAGCGCATTGACCGCAATCAATTGGCCAAGACTGCTGGCTCGAAACAGCCATGCGTTGTCGAGATAGAGAGCGACCGAGGCAACGGCCACGGTGAGATAGAAGAGCCGGAACCAGAACGCTGCACGCGTCTCGACGACCAGATCCTGAACCCGCGGCGTCGGCATGCGTCCGAGCAGAGGGCCGTAACATTCGAGCCAGGTGATGAAAGGCACGATCTTGTAGAGCTGCGCCAGTCCCATGCCGGTCAACCAGCCGAAGGTGATTAGATAGACGAGCGGCCCCACGCCTTTGTCGATCTGGCCGCTGATGAGCGAAGCCACGAAGATGACGGTGGCGACAATCAGTGCGGCGAACGCGCCGATGCCGGCGCGGCTGTTGAGCTCGATCAGCCTCCGTTTGCGCCCGCGGTAGATCCTGACGATGTCGGCCAAGTAAATTCCGATCGCGAGCACGCTGGCGAGCGCGGCAACGACGAGCAATGTTGTCCGCCCGGCAAAGCCGGCAAGGATCATCGGCACGATGCAGACCATCATGCCGAGGGCTGCAGCGCCCAGTATCCAGACGGTCCTGCTGCTGCGTCGTTCCCGGTCGGGGGACAACATGAACATGGTCAGGAGCCGGTAGCTGACCCCCATGGTGGTAAAGCTCAACCAACCACCCAGCCCCAGCGCGGCATGAAGCGAAACACCTTCGAGCGTCAGATCGATCGCGCCCGGCGCGTCGGCAAGTCCTGAAAGGACGAATGCGTAGGTGCCACCAAGCAAACAAGCGATGACAAGCGATCCGAGGCCTGCAGCGACGAACCGCGCCGGCAACGGCAGCGGACGCGCATGCCACAGCGTTGCGGCAAAGACGATGACGAGCAGAGCCAAACCGGCAATCGTCACCGTCGCACCCGCTGGGAGCAGGAGCGGTGAAAGGCCCTCGGTGCCTGCGAGGCTGGCAAAGCCTAGGACCAGGCTGGTTATGCCGACAACCAGCAGCACCAAAGCTGGAAAACCCAGATGCGGAAACGAAAGCGGCCGACCAACGAGAACAGGCACGAATTGCAACAGGGCTCCCGCCATCAGCAGGCTGAGCCAGCCAAGTGTAATGGTATGAACGAGTGCCAGGGTTTCAGGAGCGTCGATGGAAGAAGCCGGATATCCGAAGCCGAGAACCATCATCATCTCGCCGATAGCGAGAAAAATCAGCGCCGCCGCGAAATAGGACATCGTCCAGCGGGAAAGCGTGGCTCCGAACATCTTGGTTCATCCCGAACGGTTAGCATTCCCAGAAAAAGTGAGGAGCGGTTTTCCACCGGGAAATGCGTATTGACAACGAAATTGCGCGTCTGCGGCCCCGCCCAAACCGCAAACGCTTTGGCTGTGGGCGCCCTTTCAGTGGCCGCTGCTGCTACCGCAGCAGCAATCGCAGCCGGAAGCCTGTTGCCGGCCGATCTGCACCCGCCAGACGTCGGGCCCGTTTTCAAGGTACTCCCAGGTGAATTCGCCGGGATAACGGCTTTCCAGCTGGTAATGCAGCGGGCGGGGATCATGGTCGTTGACGATGATGAAGGAGCCACCTTCGGCCAGGGCGTTGAGCATGCCGAAGATCTTCGGGTGGCGCTCGACGGGCGGAATGGTGCGCACGTCGATAAAGGGCTTGGTTGCTGTTTCTGCGGTTGTCATCTCAGTCCGTTCAGGGCGCCGTTGTTGCCTCAGCTTCCGGGACACGCCGACGCAAACGGCCCGGATTTACAAAGCCTAGTGCCGCGGACAACGCGACATTTTGTCGAAGCGCAAACAAATCCCGCTTTGCGGCCTATTGCCCGCGTACTTGGCTTTTCGCAAAGAACTGGCGTGGCCGCCGGCCTAGAACGGATCGATCGTTTCGACATCGATAGGAACCGCCATGCAATCCACCGCCCTCCTGAAATACGCCGAGATGCGCTTGCCGCGTTACACCAGCTATCCGACTGCGCCCCGGTTTTCCGCGGACATCGGTCGCGACACCTACGCCGATTGGCTTGGCGCCATCCCGACGGACAGGGATGTCTCTCTCTATCTGCACATCCCCTTCTGTCGGTCGATGTGCTGGTACTGCGGTTGTCACACCACGATTACCCGGCAGGACGAGCCGATCCTCGACTACCTCAATGTCCTGAGGCAGGAGATCGGCATGGTCGCGGATCGTGCATTCGGTCCGCTGCCGATCGGCGAGGTCCATTTCGGCGGCGGGACGCCGACGATCATCGAACCGGAAGAATTCCTTTCCCTGATGGTCCTCCTGCGTGCGCGCTACCGCTTCGGTCCGCAGACGGGCGTGGCCGTGGAAATCGACCCTCGTCGCCTGACAGTCGCCATGGCGCAGGCGCTGGGTGAAGGCGGCGTCAGCCGCGCCAGCCTCGGCGTCCAGAGCTTCGACCCGGTCGTGCAGAAGGCCATCAACCGGATCCAGAGCGAGCAGCAGACGGCCGACGCGGTGGCGCATCTTCGCAAGGCCGGTGTGGCAGGCATCAATTTCGACCTGATCTATGGATTGCCGCACCAGACGGTTCGCTCCTGCGTCGAGACTGTCCAGGCGGCAGTGGCGCTGCGGCCGGAACGCTTTGCCGTCTTCGGCTACGCGCATGTGCCGTCGTTCAAGAAACATCAGCGCATGATCGACGAGACTGTGCTGCCCGACGCTTCGGCGCGCACCGATCAGGCGCTCGCCATCAGCGAAGCGCTTTGCCAAGCGGGTTATCGCCAGATCGGGCTCGACCACTTCGCCCTGCCGAACGACGATCTGGTGCTCGCACAATCCTCCGGCATGCTTCGGCGGAACTTTCAGGGTTACACCACGGACAATTGCGAAACGCTGATTGGCTTCGGTGCCTCTGCGATCGGTCGCTCGCGAGACGGCTATGTACAGAACGAGGTCCCCCCAGGCCTTTATGCAAGCCACATCGCGTCCGGCCGGCTGGCAACCACGAAGGGTTACCGCCTGACTGGGGAGGATCGTCTGCGTGCCGAAATCATCGAGCGGCTGATGTGCGACTTCACGGTCGACATCAAGGCAATCGCCACGGCACACGGGCGGGATCCGGATTTCCTTCTCGGCGGCAATGTGCGGCTGGCGACGATGGCCAGCGACAGCGTCCTCGATATCGCCGATGGCGTCTTGACGGTCCGGCAGGATCATCGCTTCGTGATCCGCGCCGTCGCCGCGGCATTCGATGCATATATAGACGACGGACAGCGCACGCACAGCAAAGCGGCCTGAACCGCTGCCAACACCCAACACGAAAAGGCCCGGTCGCGACCGGGCCTTTTCCATGTTTCAAATCAACCTTCTATCCCGCCAGGCTTCGGTAGATCGCCGGTAGTGCCGCCGGGAGCCGGGCGATGTTGCCGACCAACGCATAGCCGTTCTGGCCGAACATGGCAGGCACATAGGACTGCGCCTCGCGGTCGACGGTAACGGCAAAAGCGCTGATGCCGCTGCGCCGCGCTTCCATGACGGCCTTGCGGCTGTCCTCCAGCGCGAAGCGCCCCTCATAGTGATCGACGTCGTTCGGCTTGCCGTCGGTCAGGACCAGCAACAGCTTCTTGCTGTTGAGCTGTTTCTGCAGTTCGGCTGTGGCATGGCGGATGGCGGCCCCGATGCGGGTATAGTATCCCGGCTTCAAGGCGGCGATCCGGCTTTCGACGAGCGGGCTCATCGGCTCGTCGAAAGCCTTGACGCTCTCCACCTTCACCCAGTCTCGCCGCCGCGAGGTGAAGGTGAGGATCGAATGATTGTCGCCGCAGGCAGACAGGCCATGGGTGAGAATGAGCAACGCCTCCTTCTCGACATCCAGCACCCGGCGATTGTCGGACCAGGCATCGGTCGAAAGCGAGACGTCCACCAGGATCGTGACGGCGAGATCGTGAACTTGCGGGCGGCTCATTAGGTGGATGCGATCGCTCCCCTGCCCGCCGGCAGCCAGATCGGTGCGGGCGCGCACCACAGCGTCGAGATCGAGATCGGCGCCGTCGATCTGCGCGCGCAGCATTTCATTGCGCGGCCGAAGCACCTCGAACTGGCGCCGAACCCGCCGGATCAGGCTTTTGGTTTCCGCCGTCAGCTCAGCTCGGTCTTCGATGCCCGAGGCCGGGCCTGTCAGGACGCGGCAATGGTCCTTGAGATAGCTCGACGTCCTGTAGTTCCACTCGGGATAGGTCAGCTCCGATGTCAGCGGCGTCGGATCGACGGCTTCCGGCGGCAGGTCGAGGTCGAAGCGGAAACGCGCGGACGGGCGGCCCTTGCGCTCGCCCAGCGTCATCTCGTCCAGATCCTGCGCCGCCTTGTTGTCGTGTTCATCGCTGTCGTCCGACGGTCGGTCGACATTGACCATCTCGGCCATCGCCAGGATCTTCTCGAAGCGATTGAGGATGAAGGGGCTGCGATCACCCTTGCGGTTTTCGGGATTTTCCCGGACGGCCACGTGGCGTTCGGTCTCGGCAATCTGGCTGGAGGCGGCACCTGTTGCCGCGATATCGTCATCGCGTTCTGTTGCCGTCTCCGGCCGCAGCAAGGTATCCGGCCACAGCGGAACCGGCAGCAGCGGCAAATATCCCGCTGGCGCGCGATGCGGGAAGATCACCGGCAAAGTCGTATCCGGCTGGCCGGCCGCCTTGCGCAGCAACCGCAGCACGCGGTTTTCGACATGCTGCTCCACCGAAGGAAGGGAGCCGCGCTGACGCTCGACAAGGACGGCTTCTGCCAGGCGGCAGTATTTGTGGCGCATGCCTGGGAAGCGTTGGAAGACCTCGGCCACGGTCTCCTGCGCCTGGGACAGATAGGACAGGTCCGCCTGCAACGGATCCGCTTCGTCGCGGGGGACGAGCGGCATGGTCGCCATGTACGCGACCAGCCAGAAATAGAGATCGATGTTGAGTCTTCTGTCGGGAAAAATGTCGATCTCGCCAGGCAGCATCAGCGAAGCATGATCCCGACCGGGCTGAACGAGCTTTTCCTCGCCGAGCCCCATTTTCTGTCGCCACTTCAGCCGATGGCCCGATGTGCGGCCGCGCGCCGGCACGATCTGGACCGCGGTTTCGCCGCCGTGTCCCCGAAAGCTGATCGCCAGCATCGGCATCATGTCGACCAGCTTGACGGCCTGCTCGGGATAACGTCGCCAGGTGCCGGTGTTGCCGATGAAGCTGTGCCAGGCGCGCCCGACCGTTTCTTCGAGTTCAAGGAAATCCAGCATGGCTCAATCCTCAAGCGATCAGGGAGGCCGCAACCTCAAGAAGGGCCGCCCGCACGTCCGGCTCATCGGTCAGCGGCTCGATCATCGCGGCACGCACCGCGTCCCGGACAGGCATTCCGGCATCGATCAGGCAGGCGCAATAGACCAGCAGGCGGGTCGATACTCCCTCCTCGAGATCATGCCCCTTGAGGGCGCGCAGGCGGTGAGCAAGGTTGACGAGTGGTGCCACCTGGCTTGTAGCCAGTCCGCTCTCGCGCGAAACCACCTCGATCTCCTGGTTGCGCGGCAGGAAATCGAACTCGATGGCGACGAAGCGTTGCCGCGTGCTGGGTTTCAGGCTCTTGAGCAGGTTCTGGTAGCCGGGATTGTAGGATACGACCAACATGAATGCAGGCGGGGCTTCGAGCAGCTCGCCGGTGCGCTCCAGCGGCAGCATGCGGCGGTCGTCGGTCAGCGGATGCAGCACGACGGTCACGTCCTTGCGTGCCTCAACGATCTCATCGAGATAGCAGATCCCGCCTTCACGCACGGCGCGCGTCAAGGGACCGTCAACCCAGACCGTATCGCCGCCTTTCAAAAGGTAGCGCCCGGTCAGGTCCGCTGCAGCCAGATCGTCGTGGCAGGAAACGGTGGAAAGCGGCAGGCCTAGCTTTGCCGCCATATGGCTGACGAAACGCGTCTTGCCGCAGCCGGTCGGCCCCTTGAGCAGGAGTGGCAGCTGGCGAACCCAGGCATTCTCGAACAGCGCGCACTCATTGCCCGAGGGGCTGTAGGCGGGAATGTCGATCGATACCGGCACCAGGCTTGGTTGAACAATGCTCATGGCATGTCTCCGTGAAAGAGGACGGGGAAGAGATTGGCCGGTCTGGGCGACCCGAACCGGCGCGTTCATTCATTCGGCGGGTTGGATCGATGCACTCAGCTTTTCGCTGCGTTCCCGACCGGGGACGAAGATCGCCCAGACGAACATCAGCGCCGAGATCAGCACGAAGACGCCGGAGCCGAGCCGGATCCAGTAGAACAGCGCGAGCTGGTCCTGGACGTCCATGTAGCTCTCGCCGAGAACCCGCTGCAGATGGGACTGAAGCACGCCGGCAAAAGTCAGCGCGAAGGTCATGACCGACATCGCCGTGCACATGATCCAGAAGCTGACCGTGGAAAGCATCTGGTTGTAGGGCGCGCGCCCGCGGATCTCGGGGATCGCATAGGCCATGACCGCAAGGTTGAGCATGACATAGGCGCCGAAGAAGGCGAGGTGGCCATGTGCGGCAGTCACCTGAGTGCCGTGGGTATAGTAGTTCACCGACGACAGCGTGTGCAGGAAGCCCCAGACGCCGGCACCGAAGAAGGCCATCACCGAGCATCCGATCGACCATAGCAGCGCCGCCCTGTTCGGATGCTTGCGTCCTGCCTTCCATGTCATCACGAAGGTGAAGATCACCATGGTGAAGAACGGCGCGACCTCAAGCGTCGAAAACAGCGAGCCGATCCACTGCCAGTAACCCGGCGCGCCGATCCAGTAATAATGGTGGCCCGTGCCGAGAATGCCCGAGAACAGCGCCAGGCCGACGATGACATAGAGCCACTTCTCGACGACTTCCCGGTCGATGCCGTTGAGCTTGATCATCAGGAAGGCGAGCACGGAGGCCATGATCAACTCCCAGACGCCTTCGACCCAGAGGTGGACGACGTACCACCAGTACATCTTGTCGAGCGCGAGATTGATCGGGTTGTAGAAGGCAAAAAGGAAGAAGATCGCCACGCCCCAGAGCCCGAAGATGAGGATGTTGGTGACGGTGGTCTTGCGGCCCTTAAGGACCGTCAGCGTGATGTTGTAGAGGAACATCAGCGCGACGATGACGATGCCGACCTTGATCGCGAAGGGTTGCTCGAGAAACTCGCGACCCTCGTGGATGCGCAGGAGATAACCGACGACGGCGATGGCAGCGGCGATCAGGAAGATCCAGAACTGCGCGATGGCGATCTTGGTGCTGTAGAGTTCGGTCTCCGCCTCCTCAGGCAGGAGGTAGTAGGTGGCGCCCATGAAGCCCATCAGCAGCCAGACGATCAGCGCGTTGGTGTGCACCATGCGAACGATGTTGAACGGCAGCAGTTCGGACAGGGTATTGGGAAGGACATAGATGGTGCCGGCAAGCACGCCGAACAGCACCTGGGCGAGAAACAGGCCGATTGCTCCGTAGAAGTAGAGCATTGCGACCTTCTGGGTCTGGTATTTCATGATTTCGCACTCCAATCGCGGCGCTTAGCCGGCCTCGTTCGGCGGCCAGTTCTGGGTCTTGATGCGGCTCGTCCACTCCAGGAAATCGGCGAGGTCGTTGAGTTCCTGTTCGGTGAGGTTGAACTGCGGCATCTGGCGGCGGCCTTCGATGCCGCTCGGCTGCGCGGCCATCCAGGCCTTCATCGTTTCGCGCGCGCCGTCCGGATCGGTCTCGCCGCCCCAGCGCTTCCAGACATTGCCGAGTTCAGGCGCGAAATAGGCGCCTTCGCCGAGAAGCGTGTGGCAGTTGATACAGGCGTTCTTCTCCCAGACGTGCTTGCCGCGGGCGACTGCGTCCGTCAGCGTCGACTCGTCGGTGGAGACCGTGCGCATGTAGTAGTGACTGTGGGCGGTGAGCCCGACAAAGATTGCAAAAAAGAAGAAGGACCCGCCGTAAAAGACGTTTCGGGCCCCGGTCTTGGTGAGGCGTTCTGCCATCACGTGATCCTTTCGACTTCAGCCGGCCTTAGAAACCGGGGCCGGCTTTTCTGATCCCCTCCCCGCCTGGAGCCGCGACGTGCGGCGCCGAACTATCGGGGCGCGAACCATGTCTAGGGATTTCCGGAAGGCCTTCTTTGCGTTTTGGCAAACAGGACAAAGAGTAGTTTCAAACGGATAGCACCATACTCATCGCCAGCTTTGCGACCGCCAGCAGCGCAAGCGTCACGGGCCAGGCAAGAAGACCAAACAGCAGGCCGGCCGGTGCCTGACGCAGGCCCATGAAATCCATGGCGACAAGCCGGCATTTGATGACTGCGAGCACCAACAGAGCCGCGGTCACCAGGGCCGTCCCACCCCAGACCGCCATAACGGCCATGCCCGACAGCACGATCGCGATCAGCACGGCCCAAATGTTGCGAAGTCGACGTTCATTGTGGTGCGTCATGGCCATCACACGAGATAGACGAGCGGGAACATCACGATCCAGACAAGGTCGATGACGTGCCAGAGCGTGGTGATCAGCACGATGTTTCCCGGGCTCGGGCGCCAGGCGACCAGCAGCAGGATGGCACTGCCGAAGGCGACGTGCAGCAGGTGGAAGCCGGTGATGAGGAAATAGAGTTCGAAGAAGGCGCCGAACTGCGGCAGTCCGGCCGCGCCGATTTCGGTCGAATATTCGAAAAGCTTGATGGCGACAAAACCAAGGCCGAAGAGCGCGGCGAGAGCGAGCGCACGACGGCGCGTGGTCATCGAAGCGGCCGGGCGCGCCGCCAGGGCTGCCTGCCAGCCGCTGGTCAGAAGGACGAGCGTATTGATGCCGGCGAGCAGAGGATTGAGATGCGATCGGGCCGACGCAAACGCGTCTGCCTGGAGGAACCCAACGACGAGAAAGCCAGCGAGCAGGATGCCGAAGGCCGCCAGCTCGCTCCACACCAGCACCCAAAGCAAGAGGTCGTCGGCGGATGCCTGGTCTTCTTGGTCTTCCATCGGAAGGACGTGCCCGTCCATGTGCCAACTCCTTTGCCGGAACCGGACGTCAGCTAGGCAGGCAGGCGCTTTCTGTCTTTGCGATTGCGCAAAGAGGCAGGCCAGCCGGACTGATAGCAGCAGGATCGTTCCAGGAGTTTTCCGATGACAGATGCACAAATCGGCCTTTCCGTCGCAACCCCGATCATTGTCGGGTTCGCCATCCTTCTCTACCGCATGGGCGTTCTGCAGCGCGCGGCGACCCTGTCGGCTGTGCTGTTCTCCATCGCCATCGCCGTCGTGCTGTTCCTCGATCCCTCGCAGTAGCTGCGTCACGCCGCGGCGTCCTCCAGCCGGTCGCCGTCTACTTTGCGAAATGTCAAAGATCGCCCAGTCGATTGCGCCTAGACGGTTGCGGGATGACAAATCTCGATCACGGAGCGGCCGATGTCCGGAGACGATGCCCTGGAAGAAGGTTATCAGCGCCTTCTGCGATTGTGCGATGACCTTGAGGCCATTGCCGATTCCCTGCCGCGCCATATCGATCCGGCCGTTTGCCGCGACGTTGCAGCCCGGCTGCCTTCCACGCTTCTGGCCGTTCACAGGCTGGAGGATAAGATCCTGTTTCCAGCCATCACGGCAGCGAGATATCCTGACGAAGGGCAGCTTCTGATCGATCGTTTGCGCGACGAACACCGGCATGACACAGACGCGGCCGGACAGGTCGCCCGCGTTCTCAAGGAACTGCTTCACGCGCGCAGCCCGCACAGCTGGGAGGCCATCGGCTACATGCTGCGCGCCTTTTTTGAAACCGTTAGGCGCCATGTCGCAACCGAACGGTTGCTTCTCGAAGAGAGGATTTGAGACCCGGCCGATGTATAATTTCCTCGCGGCATTTGCGGTATTCCTTGCCCTTCACATGGTGCCGGCATGGCCGACTTTGCGTCAGCGGCTCATCACGCTATTGGGACGGCGAACCTATTTCAGCGTCTATTCGCTGCTTTCAATTGTCGCGCTGATCTGGGTTTTCCAGGCGGCACTCGCGCTTGATTTCATCCCTCTCTGGGAGCCGGCCCCGTGGCAGGCCTGGACGACATTCGTCCTTGCGCCATCAGGCGTCTTCCTCGTTCTCGCCGGCCTGTTCAGCGAAAATCCTCTTTCAGTCTCTGTTTTTCAAGGGAACGATCGGAAAGGCGCGATCGTCAGCATCACGCGTCACCCGGTGCTCTGGGGGTTCCTGCTTTGGGCACTCGGCCATGTCGTGGCCAATGGCGACCTGCGCTCCCTGGTGCTTTTCGGCGGCTTCGCCCTGTTTGCGCTCGGCGGATTCGTCATGGTGGAAAAGCGCGCCCACTGCCGGCTTGGCGATGGCTGGGCAGCCAATTCGAAGGGCACCTCGGCATGGCCTTTTGTCGCCATCCTGAAAGGCCAGGCGCGCCTGCGCGCAGATCCGGTGATGATCCTGTCGGCTTTCGCAACCGCCGCGATTACCTTCTGGCTGCTCGCGGGCGGCCATTACGCGATGTTCGGCGCAGATCCCTTGTTGCAGGCATTGCCTTTCGGCTGAACTTCCCCCTGCCAGGCGACGGCGAGCGGCGCGATCGGCAATGCGAGAAGATCGATCGCCCTTGCGGCGAGATGATCGACGATCGCCTCGACGCTATCAGGCCGGTGATAGAAGGCCGGGACCGGCGGCATGACGATCGCGCCCATCTCCGTCACCGCACACATGTTGCGCAGGTGCCCGAGATGAAGCGGCGTTTCGCGCGCCATCAGGACGAGACGCCGGCGCTCCTTGAGGTGCACGTCGGCGGCACGCACGATGAGATTGTCGGCAAGCCCATTGGTGATCGCCGCAAGCGTGCGCATCGAACACGGCGCGACGATCATGCCGGCGGTCGGAAACGATCCGCTGGCGATCGCAGCGCCGATATCGCCGTGGTCATAGGTTCGGTCCGCCTTCTCCAAGAGCCGCAACAGTGCATGTCCGCCAACCTCATGGGCGAGCGTGCGGTGTGCCGATGGCGACAGCACCAGATGCAGTTCCACTTCTTCGATCCGCGCAAGCCGCTCGGCAATGCGCAACGGAATGGCGGCACCCGATGCACCGGTGATCCCCAAGACAATACGGTGCCGGCTCATGATGTTTTCCTTTCAAGCCCGAGTTCGGCCCAGATAGCATCGACCTGGCGCACGACGTCGGGCGTCATATCGAGGACACGCCCCCATTCGCGATCGGTCTCCGAACCGATCTTCGTCGTTGCATCGAGCCCGAGTTTGCCGCCGAGGCCGGTGCGTGGCGACGCGAAATCTAGATAGTCGATCGGCGTGTCGGCAACGACGGTAACATCGCGGCTGGCATCAAAGCGTGTCGCCAGCGCCCACATCACATCGGGCCAGTGGCGGACATTGATATCCGGGTCAACCGCGATGATCAGCTTGGTGTAGCTGAACTGCGGCAGCATCGACCAGAGCCCCATCATCAGGCGTTTCGCCTGCCCGGGGTAACGCTTGTCGATCGCGACCACCATGGCGCGATAGGAACACGCTTCCGGCGGCAGCCAAAGATCGGTGATTTCAGGAAACTGCTTCCTGGCGAGCGGAACAAAAAGCGAGTTCATCGCCTCGCCCAAGCGCGAAGGCTCGTCCGGCGGCCGGCCGGTGTAAGTTGAGAGATAATAGGGTTTGCGGCGGGTGGTGATAGCGGAAAGCGTCATGACCGGAAACGGCTCGACCGAATTGTAGTAACCGGTGTGGTCGCCATAGGGCCCTTCGTCGGCGGTCTCGGTTGCCGACACCGTTCCTTCCAGCACGATCTCGGCCTGTGCCGGAACGGCCAGCGGCACCGAGGTTGCGGCCACGAGCTGCGTTCGGCTCCGGCGCAAGAGGCCCGCGAAGTTGAGCTCGCTCATCCCCTCCGGCAGCGGCATGACCGAGGCAAGGATCGTTGCCGGATCGGCACCGATCGCCACCGCGACCGGCATATCGCGCCCCTGGCGCTGCCACAGACGGTGGTGCCGCGCACCGCCGCGATGGGCAAGCCAGCGCAGGATCACCCTGTTACGGCCGAGCACCTGCATGCGATAGATGCCGACATTGACATCGAGCGGATCATCCGGCCCGCGGGTGATGACGAGCGGCCAGGTGATCAACGGCGCCGGCTCGCCCGGCCAACACCATTGGATCGGCAGGCGGCCGAGGTCTATATCCGCGCCACGCCAGACGATGTCCTGGCACGGTGCGGATGTCATATGCTTCGGACGCATGAAGAGCGCCGAGCGCAATAGCGGCAGCCGATCCCAGGCATCGCGCAGAGACGCGGGCGCCCGGGGATCGCGCAGGTCCGCGAGGTCGCGCGCAAGGCTGGCCAGTCCGCCGTCGCCCAGACCGAATCCGCGCTCGATCCGGCGTTCGGTGCCGAAGAGATTGGCGAGCAGCGGGATGTCGTGGACCCGCCCGGAGGCATCGACGGGTCGCTCGAAGAGGAGCGCAGGGCCGTGATCGGCCAGAATGCGCCGATGGATTTCGGTGATCTCATGGACCAGGGATACGGGGCGAGAGATGCGTTTCAGCTCTCCCTCACGCTCCAGCGCACAGGCAAAATCCTGAAGCGATGCAAATCCCCTGGCTGGACGGAAGCTCTTGTTCATTCCGCCTCTTAGGGGCGGCTAATGCCCGATGTCTTTGACGTGGGACAAACAGCGGCGGCGACACGGCGACTAGCATGCCGCCATTCTTTGCTCCGTTTTCATGCAGGCAGCCCATGACCCTACCCTTTGCGATGACCGCACCGTTGCGGTTCGCGCCGCTTCCTCTCATCGAACACGCCACGCGGCTCGTCTTTGCCCAGGTCGTTCGGCAGTACCCTGACCTTTTCGACCGGCTCGGGGAGCACGCCGACAAACGCTATGCCTTCGTCCCCACGGACCTTCCACTGGTCTTTCTGATAGAGCCGGCGGCTCGACGCATTTCCGTTCACCACAAGCCGCACCTGCCGGCCGCCGACGCCTGCATGGGCGGCACCTTCGTACTGCTCCTGGCGCTGCTCGAGGGTCAGCTCGATGGCGATGCCGTATTCTTCTCCAGAAGCCTGACGATAACGGGCGACATGGAGGCCATGTTGGCGCTGCGCAACGCGCTCGACGACTGCAATATCGACCTGCCGGCGGATATCGCCCGCATGAGCGGCCCGTTCGCGCCCCTGGTTCGGCGCGCGGCCAGCGAAATCAGGACACGCGCATTGTCGGGGGAGGCCGCCAGATGGAACTGATCTGTCCGGCAGGCACGCCAGCCGCCTTTCGCGAGGCCGTGGATGCCGGCGCCGATGCCGTCTATTGCGGCTTTCGCGACGAGACCAATGCCCGCAACTTTCCCGGCCTGAATTTTTCCCGCGACGAGCTGAAGACGGCGATTGCCTATGCCCGCCGACACAAGGTGATGACCTTCGTCGCCATCAACACCTTCATGCGCGCCGGACAGGAGAAGCTCTGGCATGACGCCGTCGATGATGCCGTACGCCTTGGCGCCGATGCCCTGATCCTCGCCGACTTCGGCTTGATGGCCTACACCGCCGAGCGCCATCCGCAGCAACGGCTACACGTCTCGGTGCAGGCGTCCGCCTCCAACGCCGATGCGGTCAAATTCCTGGTCGAAACCTTCGGTGCGAAGCGTGTCGTGCTTCCGCGCATCCTCACCATTCCCGATGTCGCCCGTCTTGCGCGCCAGATCAGCTGTGAGATCGAGGTCTTCGTTTTCGGCGGGCTTTGCGTGATGGCGGAGGGGCGCTGCTCGCTGTCATCCTACGCCACCGGCAAATCGCCCAACATGAACGGCGTCTGCTCGCCGGCAAGCCATGTGCGCTACCGCGAGGACGGCAGCGAACTCGTGTCGGAACTCGGTGACTACACGATCAATCGGTTTCCCGCCGGCGAGGCCGCCGGTTACCCCACGCTCTGCAAGGGCCGTTTCGACATAGCCGAGGAGCGCGGATACGCCTTCGAGGATCCGGTTTCGCTCGACGTCATGGACCATATCGATGCCTTGCGCGATGCCGGCGTCGGAGCACTGAAGATCGAGGGGCGCCAGCGCGGCAAGGCCTATGTCGCCGAGGTCGTTTCCGTCATGCGCCGCGCTGTCGCTGCCGATGCAACTGAGAGACCCGCCTTGCTGTCGCGCCTCAGGCGGCTCAGCGAAGGACAGAAGACGACGTCGGGCGCCTATGAAAAGCGGTGGAGATAACGACATGCCTGCTACCCCCCACCTCTCGCTCAGTCTCGGCCCCGTGCTCTACCTTTGGGACGGACCCAAGTGGCGTGACTTCTATTTCCGCATTGCCGACGAAGCCCCGGTCGACCACGTCACCCTCGGTGAAGCGGTCTGCTCCAAGCGCCTGCATTTCATCGAGCCGCATGTCGCCGAAGTCATCGAACGCCTGGAGGCCGCCGGCAAGAAAGTCAGCCTTGCTTCGCTGGCACTCGTCACCCTGGAGCGCGAGAGCCAACTCGTGCGCGGCCTGGTGCGCGACAGCATCCACCCGATCGAGGCCAATGATCTGTCTGCGCTCGGGTTGCTTGCCGGCAAACCGCATTCGATCGGGCCTCTGATCAATGTCTATAATGGAGCCACCGCCCGATTGCTGGCGTCGCGCGGCGCGACCAGCATTTGCCTGCCACCGGAGTTGCCGATGGCGTCGGTCAGCGAGATCGTTCGTGATGCGCCTGACGTCGCGTTCGAAATCTTCGGCTTTGGCCGCGTGCCGTTGGCAATCTCGGCGCGTTGCGCTCACGCCCGTTCCAAGGGCCTGGTGAAGGACAATTGCCAGTTCATCTGCGGCGACGACAGCGATGGGCTCATTGTCGAGACGCTTGATCGCCAGCCGTTCCTCGTCCTCAACGGGGTGCAGACCATGTCCCACACATGCCAAAGCCTGCTGCAGGAACTTGCCGACCTGACTGCCGCCGGCATCAGCCGGATCCGGCTATCGCCGCAGGACTGCGACATGGTGACGGTCGCCCGCATCTATGAATCCGTCGCCGCCGGGCTGATGTCTGCGGCCGAAGGCCTTGCGCGTCTGGTGGCCGCCTATCCCGGCGTGCCGTTGTCAAACGGGTTTCACTATGGCCAGACCGGCGCGTCGTGGATCGAAGCACCTGCCGGCGCGCGCAATGGAGGTGAAAGATGGCAGATGCGTTGACCCTTTCCGTTCGCGAGCCGGCTGGCGATGCCGATCCCGCTGACATCGTCGCCGGTATCCGTCGCCTGATTGCCGGCGCGACGCTCGATTGCGCCTGCCGGGCGGAAATCGATCAGTTGCTCCTCCAGTTCGAGCGGTTGGCCGCCGGCCGGTACCGGCGCCGCCGGCTGGACCGCGCCAGATATCAACGCCGGCGCATTGCGGCCATCGCGGAACTACTTTGCGAACTCGATGAAGTTGACGACGAGGAGGTGGATGGCAGCCTGCTGGCCGAAGCGCAATTGCTGTTCGAGGATATCGCCGAAGCCGCACGCACCGGCGCTGTCATCCTTGCAGGCGCACAACAGGTGGACCGCAATACCGAGGCCAGCGCATGACGACTGAGCGAGGCACCAAGGGCAACCTGCCCGAGCTGGAATTGGCGAACGATCCCGGCTTCGAAAATGCTACGTCACTTTCCTTGCTGACAGATGGCCGGCTTCGCCATCGCCGGCACCTTTCTTGGCACCGTGCCGAGCACACCCTTTCTTCACCTGGTAACGGGCCGGTTCGTTCACGCCTCGCCGGAACTTGAGCGTCAGCTGACGGCCGACGGCACCGGGCGGCTCGCCGTGATCCACCCGGTGCGGGTCGATCACGCCTCACGCTGGCTACTGTCGATCTCTCCTTCCGGCGGCGCGGCGGCATCATCCTTGAGGCCGTGCTTGAAATTGCGAATGCCCTTGGCGACATCCCCCATCAGCTCCGGAATCTTGCCGCGTCCGAACAGGACCAACACCACCGCAAGCACGATCAACCAATGCCAGATACTCAAAGACCCCATGTCTGTACTTCCTTGAAACTTTTCCGATGCGGCCGGGCGGCGACTGCTCGCCGGCTGCAACACAGGATTAGCGCGCGTTCGGCGGCATATCCTTGTCAGGCGACAAACAGACGGCAGCGTTCCTCGATTTTCGAGCCATGATCCGGCACGGCGCTGCCTGCTTGCAATTCATGTGCACCGGGCGCAGGAATCACCGATGGTCCGGGGGCCATTCACCTGCAGCGGCTCGATCCGCGCCGACCGGTGCCTGCATGGCAGCAACCGACAGCGCGCCACGGGCTTCCGTCGGGCGCCGTGGCGCACAGATCAGGCGAAATCGGTTGGCCCTGCGGTTGGGCAAACATTGCCCGTTTCGGCCGGGGCCGAGCAACGATTTGACTTATGTCATGAGCGGTGAATAATGTCAGGGATTGACAGCATGAAGGATCCCCATGCCTATCCGCAACACCGACCAGATCATGCACAAGGCCGCATGGCTCTACTACAGCCATGGGCTACGGCAGGATGAAGTCGCGCAGAAACTGGGCATATCACGTGCCTCTGTTGCCACCTATCTCAGGCGGGCACGCGAGACCGGTATCGTCAATATCAGCACATCGACGGAGCTTTTTACCGACGATGTGCTGGCGCGCGAACTGGAGGACGCAACCGGCGTGACGACCGCGTGGATCGTGCCGGAGGATCGACAGGCCATGGACCCGACGGCGGAGATGCCGGTGCTGGCCGCATCCGTCTTCCTCGAGCTGATCAACAAGGGCGACCGCGTCGGCGTCGCCTGGGGACGCACGGTTTACCACATCGCCGACGTGATGCCCTTCGCCGATCTGCGCGGCGTCACGGTGGTGCAGCTCTGCGGCAATCTCGGAGCGCCCTATTCCTATCGACCGGATCAATGCACGACGGAGATCGCGCGCCGGCTCAATGCCGAAGGCATCAATTTCTACGCACCGCTCGTCTTGTCATCCGAACGGCTGGCCGAAGAGCTTCGCGGCGAGCCGGTGATCCGCGAACAGTTGTCCACGATCGCCGACTGCCATCTGGCGCTCTATTCCGTCGGCGGCATCGAAGACGACAGCCATCTCGTCAAATGCGGCGCGCTCAGCGCCGATGAAATGCACCGCATGGGCGAAGAAGGGGCCGTCGGCGTCATCGCCGGGCAGCTGATCGACGGTGACGGCCAATGGGTGAACTGCGCCCACAATCGACGCTGCATCTCCGCCGATCTCGGATCGATCCGCGCCATCGAGAAACGCATGCTGGTCGTCCAGGAAGACAGCAAGTTCGAGCCGTTGATGGCCGCGCTAAAGGGGGGCTTCGCCTCGCATCTCGTCGTCACGACGTCGATGGCGCGCCGGGTAATGGAGCGCTGGCAGCGCGACGGCCTGAGCAAGGTGCACGCCGCGACCGTCTGAAGCAGATCGCGCAAAAGTGTGCCATGGCCTTGCGATAACGACATGCGCAAAAACAAGAACGTAAGGAGCGCCAAGCGAAGCTGAAAAATCCCGGCGCGCTTTAGGGCTCAGGGATGTGGATCGGGGAAGCCATGCCGCTCTGACAAGGCGGCAAGAAGCTTGTCCTTCTCGGAAACGAACGCTCTTCCTTGAAAGACGCCCGTTTGATGCTCCGATGTATTGCCGTCTGCCAGGACAAGCAACGGCAAGGATTGGTTTTCCTCTCCGACGAACGCAATAACGGGCAATCGCGGACGAGGCCATGCAATCCGTTCAACGTCGATCCGCTTGGCCAAATCAGGAAACGACGCGAGAACCCCTTCAATAAGCGCACAATGCCAGCAGTAAAATTGCTGCCCTGGATAGGCGGGATCCTTGAAACCCGGCTGAATGAGAAACAGTTTATCTTTCACCACGAGGATGTCCTTTATCCTATCGCCCTAGATATGCTTGAAATGGTCTTTCTTGTCCGCACCGAAGCTTGCCCGATGGTAAGCCTTACAGAAACCCGGGATGCGGGCTTTCATATCTCTCAGGATCGATACGAATTCCTAACACCGAAGCCAGGCAATTTGCCTGGATCTGGAGAGATCGACTACGATTCGCTTGGATTTCGAGCGGAACTTACAAGCTCCTCAATGTAGAGCAAGTTCTTTCTCAAAGTTGAAAGAGGCAGCCCTGTCCGTCGAACGCCAGAACGCAATTTGAATTGAAGTCGCCAAGACTACTCATGTCCCGCAAGGTTTTTTCGCGTTTCTTTTCATTCTTCGAACCGGACCGGTTTTGACGAGGCAGAGATGGAAAAGCGACCCGATGTGCAAGGTTGGCAATAGGAAAACGGGGCGACCTTTCGACCGCCCCGTTCTCTATCAAAACAACACTACGATCAGGGCTTCGGCATCCAAGCCGGCATGGCGACATCGGCATGGGCGAACTGCGGCAGCTTGGTGCCAAGTTCTTCCATGTTCTTGATGTCCTGATCGTTCAGATCCTTCTGGGTGATCAGCGTCGGCGGCACGATGACGCTGCGGCCCGGGTCCTCGCCGGCAAGCAGCATGGCAAGCGTTCTGACCGAAACCTGTCCGACCACGGCCGGATTGGTGGCAGCCGTTGCCGCCCAGGCGGAATCCGGTTCGCGCATCGCGGCGATATCCGAGGTCGAGATATCGGCGGAATAGATCTTCACGCTCTGCGACAGACCGGCTTCATCGACGGCGATCTTCACGCCCTTGGCGAACTCGTCATAGGGCGCGAACATCACGGTGATATCCGGATTGGCGGAAATGACGGAGCGTGCCTGGTTGGCGACCGAGTTGGCGATCGGGTTGTCCATCGTGCCGAACTGCGAGATTTCGTTGATCCCCGAATACTTGGCCTTGAATTCCTTCCAGGTCTCGTCGCGGCGATCGAGCGGCGCGATGCCGGCGACATAGACGTAGCCGGCCTTGAAGCTGTCGCCGTTGTCCTTGATCGCCTGCTCGAGGGCAAGGCGGGCAAGATCGCGGTCGGACTGCTCGACCTGCGGGATCTTCTCGTTCTCGACGTTGACGTCGAAGGCCACGACCTTGATGCCGGCATCGACGGCACGCTGGGCGGCTTCCTTCATCGATTCCGTCAGGCCGTGCTGGATGATGATCCCCTGCACGCCGAGCGCGATCGCCTGGTCGACCATGTCGGCCTGAAGCGCTGCGTCCTGGCGGCTGTCGAGAACCTGAAGCTGGACGCCGAGAGCCTTTGCCTGCGCCTCCACGCCGGCAAGGTAGGACTGGAAGAAGTCGCCGGTCGACAGATAGCGCACCAGCGCGATCTTGACGTCGCCCGGCTTGTCGAACGGCTTCGGCATGTCGGCGGCAAAGGAAGCGGTGGCGAAAGCCACGGTTCCTGCAAGGCCAAGCGCCAGCTTGCCCATTGCTCTGCGTGTAAAGTTCATTTCAGTCTCCTCCACTGGTGAACGTTTGTTTTCCGCCTCCGGGGCTTTCCCGTCAGCGTTTGCCTCTTTTCGAGAGCGCAAAGGTGAAGATCAGGGCGATGACGAGAACCGCGCCCTTGATGAAGTCCTGGGTGTAGTAAGGCGCGTTCATCATCGTCAGCCCCTGGAGCAGGATGCCGACGAAGAGGGCGCCGATGGCCGTGCCGAAGGCATTCGGCTTGGCCGCACCGAGCACGGCAAAACCGATGAGGGCTGCGGCGACTGCATCGAGCAGCAGGTTGTTGCCCGAGGCGATATCACCGCGGCCGAGGCGCGCGGCCAGCAGAATGCCGCCGATCGAGGCGAAGACGCCCGAGATGACATAGGCCGAGATCTTGTAGGCATTGACCGGGGCGCCCGCCAGACCGGCGGCGCGCTCGTTCGAGCCGACCGCATACATCATCCGCCCGAAGCGGGTGTATTCGAGGAAGAACCAGATCACGACCGCCAGCACGATCAGCACCACCACCGAGACCGGCACCAGGTTCGGCAGGACCAGATCGAAGCGGTGACGTCCGAGCGCCAGGAAGGCGGGGCTAAACGTGCCTGTGGCGACCGAACCATCGGGAAGCGTCATGCCGGCGGCAATCGAGCGCCCTTCGGTCGGGATGCGCTGCAGGCCGAGCAGCAGGAACATCATGCCGAGCGTCGCCAGAAGATCCGGCACGCGCATATAGACGATGATGATGCCGTTGATCAGCCCGACGAGAACGCCGATCGCCAGGCAGACGAGCGTTGCCGTCAGCGCGTCGCCGCCCATCACCACCATCACATAGGATGACGCCATCATCGACGTGGTCGCGACCGAGCCGATCGACAGGTCGAAGCCGCCGACGACGAGCGTGGCCGTGACGCCGAGCGCCAGGATGCCGGTGATCGACACGGATTGCAGGATGAAGACGGCGCTCTGCGGCGAGGAAAACCCGCTCGTCACCAGCGAGAAATAGACAACCAGTCCGGCGAGCAGAACAAGGAAGCCGTATTTGATCGCCACGTCGCGCAAGCTTATTGCCGGACTTGCCGGCGGCACCGGCAGCGCGGAAGCGGCGGGCGTTGCGGGTTTCATCTGTTCACTGCTCATGGGGCTGTCCCTGCTGATGATGTTGACCGGCGATCTCCTGTAGGAGGCGCTCGACGTCGACCGAGGCGTTGCGATGCTCGCCGACAACAGTATGCTCGGACATCACCAGAATACGGTCGGCAATCTCGAAGGCTTCGTCGAGTTCGGTCAGGAAAACGATGGTGGCGCGACCTGAGGCCGAGGCGCGCAGCTTGGCGCCGATGTCGCGGCGCGCGGCGATGTCGACGCCCTGGAAGGGCTCGTCGAGGATCAGCAGGCGCGAGGGCTCGGAAAGCCAGCGCCCGACCATCACCTTCTGCTGATTGCCGCCGGAAAGGGTCTGCATTTCGTCGCGCTCGCTGCGGCAGACGACGCCGAGGGCCGCGATCTGCGCCCGCGATTTCGCCCGCTCGGCCGACCGGCTGGATATGCCGAAGCGCGACAGCCGTTTAAGAAACGGCAGGCTGATATTCTCGTAAATGTTGAAATCCGGAACGATGCCGCTGTCGGCCCGATCCTTGGCGACGAGAAACACGCCCTTGGCAATTGCCTGGCCGGTCGATTGTGGATGGTAGGATTTGCCGTCGAGCGTCATCTGGCCGGCCACGGCATGCCGCGCCCCGAACAGCGTTTCGGCCAATGCAGTCTTGCCGACGCCGACAAGCCCGGTGACGGCAACGATTTCGCCATCGCCAAGCGCCAGATCGAACGGACGGGACGTCTCCGTCAGCCGTAGGCCCTTCACCGAGAACACAGCACCGAATCCTTCGCGCACGGTGACGGCGCCTGCCGAGACCTTTTGCCCGAGCATCGCGTTGACTGCACCTTCATAATCCAGATCCGCCCCTTCGAAACGGCCGGTTATGCGCCCGTCGCGCAGCGTGACGATGCTGTCGGCGAGCCGGCGGATGTCGGACATTCGGTGCGAGATATAGAGGATGGCAACGCCGCGGGCTTTCAGCCGGTCGAGGAGATCGAACAGCCGATCGGCCTCCGCACTCGACAGCGACGAAGTCGGCTCATCGAGGATCAGCACTTGCGGTTCATGCGCCATGGCACGCGCAATCGCCACCATCTGCCGGTCGGCAAGCGTCAGGTCGTTGATATCGGCGGAAAGATCGATCGCGAGGCCCATGCGGGCCGCAACGACGGCCGCCTCGCGCCGGACACGGCGCGGGTTGAAAAACAGGCGTGCACCGCGACCATTCAGCCGGTCGAGCGTGAGATTGGTCGCAACATCGAGATCGGCAACGACGCCGTCATTGATGTTCTGATGAACCGTGACCACGCCCGCCCGGATCGCCTCTGCCGGCGTTGCCGGCGCGAATGGAATATCGCTGAGCCGCATATCCCCGGCATCGCTGACGTAGACGCCGCTGAGGATGCGCACCAGTGTCGACTTTCCAGCGCCGTTGGCGCCCATCAGCACCGTGACGGCACCCTTGCGCAATTCGAGATCTACGCCCTTCAGGACCGGTATCGGCCCGAAGGATTTGCGCACGCCCTCGATGCGAAACACTGCTTGTTCGCTCATGCTCTCCTCCCAATGAAAGGCACGTTAGGATGGCTATCCATCAAATGTCAAGGCTGTTGACATTTGACAGAATGGCGACTTACCTATGAGCCACGACAGCATGACGAGGAGCGGCAAAGGCCGGTCATGCGGACATGGAGGAGCCTATGGACAAACACGTTTTCGAGGCGCTGAGCGCCGAAACGCTGCCATCAAGACTGAGCGGCAACACGGCCCTTTGCGACAGGATCGGCGGCGATCATGGCCGCTGGCAGGTCAAGGAGGTCGGCGACGGCAACCTCAACCTCGTCTTCATCGTCACGGGCGAGAAGGGTGCGGCGATCGTCAAGCAGGCGCTCCCCTACGTCCGGCTCGTCGGCGAGCGTTGGCCGCTGCCGCTGAAGCGCTCGTTCTTCGAGTATCACGCCCTCATTCGCCAGGCAGCGCGCGATCCGGGCATGGTGCCCGAAATCCTGTTCTTCGACGCCGAACAGGCAATGATCATCATGGAATACCTGACGCCGCACGTGATCCTGCGGCGCGCGCTGATCGCGGGGCGAATGCTACCGAAGATCGGTCGCGACCTCGGGCTTTTCACGGCCCGCACGCTTTTCCGCGGCTCTGATCTTTCGATGCCGACACGCGACAAGAAGGCCGACCTCGCGCTTTTCGCCGACAATGTCGAACTCTGCGACATCACTGAAAACCTCGTCTTCTCCGATCCCTACTTCGAGGCGGAGATGAACCGGCACACGAGCCCGCATCTCGACAACCTGGTCGAAGAGTTGCGCCGCGACCGCGACCTGAAGGTCGAGGCCCAGCGGCTGAAACATATCTTCTCCGCCAAGGCCGAAACCCTTTGCCACGGCGACCTGCACACCGGCTCGGTCATGGTCACCGACGACGAGACTCGCGTCATCGACCCGGAATTCGCCTTCTACGGCCCGATCAGCTTCGATGTCGGCATGCTCTTGGCGAACTTCTGGATGAGCTACTTCTCTCAAGGTGGCCACGAGACCACCGCCGGCGAACGCGACCAGATGCGCGCCTACCTGCTGGATACGACGGAGACGATCTGGGAAACCTTCTGCGACGAGTTTTCCGCGCTCTGGCGATCCGATCGCAAGGGCATCCTCTACCAGGCAAGCCTTTTCGAAGACCGCAACGATCCGTTCGGCTCGGAACAGGCACTGACCATCGTTCTCGATGAGATCTACCGCGAGATGCTTGGCTTTGCCGGGGTCGAGATCCTCAGGCGCATCCTCGGCCTTGCCCACAATGCCGATTTCGAAACCATCGACGACCTCAGCCGCCGCGCCCAATGCGAAAGCAAGGCGCTGAAGCTCGGCCGTCATCTCGCCGTCAACCGGGATCGCATTGCGAGCCTCAGGGACATTCGCGCCACCGCGCAACGGCTTCAGCAGGAGACACTTTCGTGAAAGTCGGAGAAAAGCACTACCATACGATCTGGCTCAATGCCGATGGCCGCTCGGTCGATATCATCGACCAGCGCTGGCTGCCGCACGAGTTCCGCATCGTCACGCTGAAAACGGTTGCGGATGTTGCCGTTGCCATCCGCGACATGTGGGTGCGCGGCGCACCGCTGATCGGCGTCACCGCCGCCTATGGCATCGCGATTGCCATGGCCGACGACCCGTCCGACCGGCATCTCGACGCTGTCTGGGAAGAGCTCAACGAGACCCGGCCAACGGCGATTAACCTGCGCTGGGCGCTCGACGCCATGCGGCAGTTCCTGCGGCCGCTACCCGCCGAAGATCGCGCCGAAGCCGCCTACAGACGCGCCGGTGAAATCGCAGAAGAGGACGTCGAACTCAACCGGGCGATCGGGGCGAACGGCCTGAAGATCATCCGCGAGATCGCCGCGACCAAGAAGCCCGGCGAGCCCGTCAACATCCTCACCCACTGCAATGCCGGCTGGCTCGCGACCGTCGACTACGGAACGGCAACGGCGCCGATCTATATGGCGACCGAGGCGGGCATTCCCGTCCATGTCTATGTGGACGAGACCCGGCCGCGCAACCAGGGTGCGCAGCTGACCGCGTGGGAGCTGAACGGCCACGGCGTGCCGCACACGCTGATCGTCGACAATGCCGGCGGCCACCTGATGCAGCACGGCGCCGTCGACATGGTGATCGTCGGCACCGACCGCACCACGGCCAACGGCGATGTCTGCAACAAGATCGGCACCTATCTGAAGGCCCTTGCCGCCAGCGACAACGATGTTCCCTTCTATGTCGCGCTCCCCTCGCCGACCATCGACTGGACGGTCAAGGACGGCGTCAAGGAAATCCCGATCGAGGAACGCACCGGCGACGAGGTGAGCTTCGTCCAAGGGCGTGGCCCCGATGGCGCGATCATCTCTGTACGCGTCTCGCCCGAAGGCAGCCCTTCGGCAAACCCGGCCTTCGACGTGACGCCTGCCCGGCTGATCACCGGCCTCATAACCGAACGCGGCGTCGCCACGGCTTCGCCGCAAGGCCTCAAAGCGCTGTTTCCGGAAAGGAGCTGACCGGTGAGCCTCACGAACCATAAGACCACCGAAGAGATCGCGCTCGGCATCCGCCGCCGCGTCTTCTTCCACACGATGAAGAACAATGGCGGCTATCTTAGCCAGGCCTGCTCGGCCGCCGAAAGCCTCGCCCTGCTTTATAACGAACTCCTCAAGCTCGGTGAGCCGACCCTGCCGAAGGTGCCGCTGCCGTTCCGCGGCGTGCCGTCGGCCGATAATCCCGACGCCTTTACCGGCGCCGGCTATCACGGGCCGGCGGCCCCGGACTACGATCGCTTCATCATCTCGCCGGCGCATTACGCGCTGGTGATCTACTGCGCGCTGATCGAGGTGGGCCGCATGGATGAACACGCGCTCGACCATTTCAACAAGGACGGTAGCTCGGTCGAGATGATCGGCGCCGAGCACAGCCCAGGCATGGAAGTAACGACAGGCTCGCTGGCGCAGGGGCTTTCCATGGCCGCAGGCGTTGCCTTCGCCCGCAAGAAGCGCAAAGAGCCGGGCAACGTCTGGGTCTATATGTCCGACGGAGAATTCCAGGAGGGCCAGACCTGGGAGTGCCTGGCCGCCATGGCCCACCACGGCATCGACAACATCCGCGTCATCGTCGATGTCAACCGTCAGCAATGCGATGGCGCCATGTCCTCGGTTCTCGATCTCGGCGACCTTCCCGGCCGGGTTAAAGCCTTCGGCGCGACCTGCCGCTCGATCGATGGCCACGACCTCCAGGTCATGCGCGACGCGGCCAACAGTGCCGAGCCGGGCAAGCCGCTGGTTATCCTCGCCAATACCTCACCGTTCCAGGGCATGAACTTCCTTAAGAAGCGCTTCCCGCGTCTTCACTACGTGCGCTTCAAGAGCGCCGAAGAGCGGCTCGAAATGCAGACGGCGCTCGCCGCCGAACTGGGCGTCAGCCCGAACGAAATGGAAGGGGCCTGAGCATGGTCGAAATCGTCAATCGCCCTTACGCGAGGGCATTCGAGGCTTTCGCGACAGCGCGCCCGGAAGTGCTTTGCCTTTCGGCCGACCTCACCTCGTCGTGCGAGGTCGACGGCTTCCGCGACCGGCATCCCGAGCAATTTCTGTCGCTGGGCATGGCCGAGCAGAACATGCTGTCCTTCGCCGGCGGCCTAGCCATGCAGGGTTATCGGCCTTTCATCCACACCTTCTCGGTGTTCCTCTATCGGCGCCCCTATGACCAGCTGATCAATTCGATCGCCTATTCCAACCGCAAGGTGCGGCTGATGGGCTTCCTGCCGGGCATCACCACGCCGGGCGGCATCACCCACCAGGCGATCGAGGACATCGCCGTCCTGCGCGCCGTGCCGAACATGACGATCCTCGAAACCGGCGACGCGACCGAGGTCGAAACCGTGCTTGAGGTTGCCGACGCGATCGACGGGCCGGTCTATGTCCGCATTCTTCGCGGCGAGGTCCCCCGTCTCTTTTCGACGCCGTTCTCATTCAACACGTTGCGCACGCTCTCGGAAGGCGACGACATCCTCGTGGTCAGCTCCGGCGTCTGCACCGAGGAAGCCTTGCGCGCCACAAAGCCGATCGAGGCGCGCGGCATCGGGCTTCATCATCTGCACGCCTCGACGCTGAAGCCGTTCGACCGCGACGGGCTTATCAAGGCTGCGCGCGGCAAGAAGGGCATCGTCACGCTGGAAAACCACACCATCGTCGGCGGGCTCGGTTCGATTGTTGCCGAGATAATCGCCGAAGAGGGCCTTGGCGTCCGCCTGAAGCGTCTCGGTCTGAAGGACACGTTTGCCCATGGTGCGTCGAAGCCTTACCTCATGAAGAAGTATGGCCTCGACGCCGGCGCGCTTGTGGCGGCAATCGAAGACCTGACGGGCAAGTCGCTTGGCATCGGCGACGATGAACTGACCGAGGTTCGCCTCGATCACGTGCATTCGGCGCAGAAGGCGGAGGCGCTCTGATGGCTCCGCGGTTCACCGTCAGCTACTACGTCAGGGCGGCCGACGAGGCCGAGGCACGCGCACGGGCGCTCGATATCGCCCTGGAACAGACGGTCGAGATCCCGAGGGATGTCGTGCCCAAAGGCTATGTCGAGGATGAAATCCTCGGCAAGCTCGAAGCCCTGGTGAAGGACCCCGACGGACGGCCCGGCTATCTCGCCAGCATTTCCTACAGCGAGGATGATGTCGGCGGCGACTTCCTGCAGTTCCTCAACATCGTCTTCGGCAACAGTTCGATCAAGCCGGGCCTGAAGGTCGAGAACATCGGCCTGTCCAAGGGTATCCTTGCGCTTTGCCCGGGCCCGAAGCATGGCATTGCCGGCTTGCGGCAAAGGGCCGGCATCGGCGCGCAACCACTGTTGATGTCCGCCATCAAGCCGGTCGGCCTGTCTTCTGCGGAGCTTGCCCAGCGGGCGCATGATTTTGCGCTCGGCGGCATGCATTTCGTCAAGGACGACCACGGGCTGGTGGATCAACGAACGTCGCCATTCGCCGAGCGGCTGGCGGCCTGCGTCGACGCCGTCGGTGACGCCAATGCCAAGGGCGGCGGGCAAGCCAGTTTCGTGCCGAACATCACGGCGTCGGCAAAAGAGCTGTTCGAGCGGGCGATAATGGCGCAGGAGGCCGGCGCCGGTGGTGTGATGATATCGCCGGCTCTTGCCGGCTACGACGTCATCCACACGCTGGCTTCCGATCCGGACTTCACCCTGCCGATCGTTTCGCATCCAGCGTTTTCCGGCGCCAACGTCGTCTCTCCGGAGACCGGCTTTTCGCATCGGTGCTTCTACGGCGCCCTGCAGCGCCTGATGGGCGCCGACGCGGCGATCTATCCGAATTTCGGCGGCCGCTTCGGCTTCACGCGCGAGGAGTGCCAGTCGATCGCCAAGGCCTGCGCCGACGACATGGGTGGCCCGAAGGCGATCGTGCCGGCGCCCGGCGGCGGCATGAACCTCGGCCGCGTTCCCGAGATGCGCGACGCTTACGGAAACGACGTCATGTACCTCATCGGTGGTGCATTGCTGCAAGACACGGACATCGTTTCGGCCAGCCGCCGGATCGTCGAGGCGGTCGCGCGCTAGGCGTCCAACGTTCATAGCCTCCCAAGGCTCTGCCGGGCGCCATGGTGCGCCCGGCAGCTGTGAGGCGCCCCCTGTCAGGGCGCCCTCAGACCACCGGTCCATTCACGGCGACCCAAAATAACGCCCCTCGCTCCTTCAGCATCCAGCCTTCTGGTGGAACCGCGGGAGGCGATAGGCCCAGAGAGCGTCTGGTCGTTCCTCTGCCCACGGCGACTTGGTACCTAATCTCTCGCACCGAGGACATCGTCGCTGACAGGAGAGCTTGCCACATTGCCTATCCGTCGCATGTCGAGCTGCCTGAGACCCGGCAGAAAGACAGCAAGCACCGTCGTAGCTGCAAGGGCTGCGGCGCAACCGAAGAGCAACCTTTGCGCGCCAAAGATCTCGACGGCACCGCCGGCGAGAATGATGGCCAGCGGGATCGCCGACAGTTCCAGTGCATCCGCCGCACCCAGCACCCGCCCGCGCAGTTTGACCGGCACGCGACGAAGGGCAGCTGTCGCGACGATCGGCCCGATCGGTCCCGTCGCCAACCCAGCCACGGCGCCGGCGGCGATCAGTATCGAAACCGGAGGTGCCAGGGCGAGCACGAAAATGGCGAGCGCCTCGACGGCGCAACCGACGATCAGGATGCCACGCCCGGAAAGCCTGTGTCCCCAGGCGGCATAGGCAAGGGTGCCGACGATGGCGCCGCCGCCGGTTGCCGACAGGAACAGCCCGAGGCTCATGGCGCTTTGGCCTGTTGCCTTGAAGAAAGCCGGCATGACGACGGCCTCCATCGCGCCGAAGATGATGCCGAACAAGGTCCCCAGCGTGATCAGGCTGCGCAGCAACGGATCGCGCAGCAGAAACCGGACGGCTTCCCATGCACCCGCAAGGCCGACTGCAACCTCCTCTTTGGCAACCGAATTGCGACGGGTCGGCAGGGATATGACGTCGAGGATGGCTGCGGCGAGTGAACATCCCGCGGTCAGCCACAGGGTGTCCTCGACACCGACGAGCGCGATCATCACGCCGGCAAGCGCCGGCCCAATCAGTACGCCGGCGTTCTCGATCAGTTCATCGGCGGCCTTGATCCGTTCCAGCCGGAACCCGGCGAGACGGGCCAATTCCGGATGGCGGCTTTCGGCGGCGATCGATGCCGGGCCGTCCATGGCGGCACCAATGGCGATCAGCACAACGAGTGTTCCGATCCCGAGCATATCCAGATGGTAGAGGAGCGGCACCGCCGCGACGGCAAGCGCGCTGGTGAAATCGCCTGTGAATGCGATCCAGCGTGGGCCGAAGCGATCGACGAGCCCACCGCCGAACAGCGAGCCGGCAATCATCGGCAAGACGCCTGCGGCTGCGGCAATGCCGGTCCACAACGGGCTGCCGGTCAAGGTCAGCACGAACCATGGCAAGGCCACCATCGCAACGGCATTCCCGAGCGTAGAGAATGCGCCGGCGAGGACGCTGCCCAAGACTGGCAATCGCCGCCGCAGACGAATGGAGTGGCTGTTCATGGGAAGGCCGGCGGGCCGAAATGGCATCGAGATTGCCTTGCAGGGGCGAACATCGGATCACAGCAACTGTTGGAGAAAGAGGCGACCCCGCACTCGATTGTCTGGGGTCGAACGACGGTATCTTTAATTAATCGATTACTTGATCTATTATTTGCATATGCTATTTCTGCCGTCAAGCCGGTCCCAGACGTCTTGTGCAGCGCAGCCGCCACCACCGACCAAATTGAAGAATTCATGTCCGTGTTTGCACAAGAAATACCGGAGTTATGGCGGAGAACTTTCCTGGGCGGCATGTGCTTGCCCGCGATGACGGCTTCATTGTCTCGGCGAACCCGGGCTTGAGTAAAGAAACAGGGTCATAGTGCTGGAAACCGTCGACGGCCGGACGATGGCGGTGTTGACGCCAGAGCTTGCCGATCGCCTGAACCTCCCACGACAAAGGGACATCAGGCCTCAGGCCTTTCGCCGGAGGCTCCCCGAAACATCAGTCACGCTCAACGGCGCCGACTATCTGTTCTATTTTGCTGAAGCAGGCAGGCGTTCGCCGGTACGAGAGGATCTGGCGCTTGATGTGCGCCGGCTCATGGCATGCGACGAAGCGGCCTTTTCCGCCTTCGAGGCAGCTTCGTCGGAGCAGGATCTGGACGGCGCCTTTGTCGCGAACTGGATCACTGGGCGGTATTCGGCGCCTTCGCGCAGCAGTAACGTCTCGTCTGCACCGCCAGCATGTACCCCTGGGAGGATGCGCAGATCGCCGACACCGGCGTCCTGACGCTTCCCTCCCTCAGGAGCAAGGGCGATGCACGCAACGTCGTCGCGCGATCAGCCAGTACACGTCCGAGCAGGGCCTCGAGCCGCAGACCGATGCCAGTTCGACAACCATGCCTTAGCGGCTCTTGCCAGGGCGGCAGGCCTGACGCTGTTTGGAAAGTGGGAAGGGGTCACGCCCGATCCACGACTTAAGTGGGCGACCTTGTGCAACGCCGCAACGGGCTCGTGGCCGCGCTCCCTCTCAGCTATCGCGGGATTTTGCCATTTATCGCGTCGGCATTGCAGGAAATGCTCGCCGTCGGGCAATCATCCACGCGCCGCGGCCGCCGGATCATCAGTCGGTATCGCGATCGAACTGGTTGACGATGCGCAAGGCAGTCTTGCGCTGCGCGTGGCGCACATCGGCATCGTGCTTGCTTTTCAGCATAAGGTGAGCGGCGCGGACCGCCGGCAGGGCGACCGGCTTGTAGCCGGGTACGGTGATGGCATGGACAGTCGGATTAAGCTTGGGCTTACGCATATGTTCACTCCTCATTCGAACATTGACCGGCTCCTTCTCGTGTCTTTGGAGATCAAACCGGGCACGTCGACACCCTGCCTGCCAATGGAGGCGAGCGTTTGATCGGGGGAGTCAAGAATTGTTGCGGCCTGAAATGACCTCCCGGTGTGATTGTACCGGTGTGCGCCTCCGGCCTTCCTGAAGTCGTTCAGAAGCATTGTCACAGCTGTCGGCCCGAGAATAATCGTCCGCCCGATAAGTCCGAGAGAACTCGTAGCGTCAGCCATGCCTTGACGGGGGTGGCGACGCTCGGTAGTTTCATAATCTAGAACATGTTCAATATACTGAACAAAGAGTAGCTCTCATGAGTGGCCGCGGCGCGCAAAGGATTCTGGAACTCATCGAGTGGCTGGCGTCGCGCAGCGACGCCGTCACGCTTGCACAAGTCGTGCAGGCGCTTGCCTTGCCGAAAAGCAGCACCCTGCTGCTCCTGCGCACGCTGGTCGACGCCGGGTACGTCACCCGCCAGGCGGACGGGCGTTATCTGTTGATCCGGCTGCCGGGCGAGCCATCGGAAGCAAACAACGGTTGGGGCACGATCCTCAGGGTCGCGGAGCCGATCCTTCGCGAAACGGTGGCGGCGGTCGAGGAGACCGGCTTCATCGCGGTGCTGACCGACGACCGCCAGGTGCGCTACCTCAACAAGATCCTGCCCCGACGGGAAATCCGCTACGATCGCGACATCGCCACGCCGCGCATCGCCCACTACGTGGCAAGCGGACTGATGTTGCTTTCCGGCCTGTCCGAAGACGATTTCCAGGCCTATCTCGGTTGCTCCCTCCTTGAGGAAGACGATCCCCAAGCCATAGCCAAGCGCGTGACTGCAGCGCAAAAGGACGGCTATGTCGCCAATCTTCACGGCAGGGTCGAAGGTGCGGCAGGGGTTGCCGCCCCGATCCGCGATCCCGAGGGTCGCATCGTTGCCGTCGTCAACATGTCTGGCCCGCGCGAGCGGATCGCCGGCAATCTCGATCGTGTCGCCCAAGCAACGGTAGGGGCCGCGCTTCGCGTGAGCGAGACGCTTTCGCAGCGCATGTTCAAACCCGGGCAACCCAACGGAAGAGATTGATGCCGTATCTGAGAATAGCGTCGACGTGCTGAGCGACGTCAATGTGTTGCCCGATGAAAGCAATCAGCCCAAGAGAGGCCGAACCGAATGACCATGCGATCACTGCTTTACGTTCCCGGCAGTTCACCGCGGTTTCTGGAAAAGGCCCACGAGCGCGGGGCAGATGCTGTTATCATCGACCTGGAGGATGCCGTCGCGGCGAACGAGAAGGATGCGGCGAGGGCGGCGCTCGCCCGATCCGTGCCGATGGTCGGTCGAGCCGGCGCTACGGTGATTGTCCGCATCAACACCCATGATGAACCCACCATGCTGGCCGATGCCAGTGCAGCCTGCCAAGCCGGCGCGCAAGCGCTTTACATTCCCAAGGTGTCTTCGCCGGATATTCTCCATCGGCTCGATGCACACCTGCGGCCGCTGGAAGATGCCGGCAACCGCCCGCCAATGCGATTTGCACCGCTGATCGAGGATACGGAGGGACTGCTGAACGCGACGCCGATCGCCGCGGGGCCGCGGGTCTTTGCGATCTCCGTCGGTGGCGAAGACCTTGCCACCGCGATGGGCGCCCAACCGACACCCGAGGTTCTGCGCCTGCCGAAGCTGATGGTCCATTACGCCGCCAAGGCCGCCGGTATTCTTTCCTTCGGGCTGCTGCGCAGCACCGCCGACTACGCCGACAGGCAGGCATTGGCGGCTGCCGTCGCTGAGGCCAAGGACTTCGGCTTCGACGGCGCCACCTGCATTCACCCGAGTGTCGTTCCCCTCCTGAACGGAGGCTTTTCCCCTTCGCCGGAAGAACTCGACCGCGCACGTCGCCTGATAGACGCGGCCGACCAGGCCGACCAGGCCGGGATCGGCGCCTTCACCTTCGAGGGGAAATTCGTCGACCGGCCGATCGTCACCCGCGCTCGGGCACTTCTCGCCCGCTCCCCGCGCTAGCGCCATCACCAGACGACGGCGTCCCGGCTACACGGCAGAGGACAGCGCCCGGTCGACGGGGTTCGCTATCCGGCATCCGCCACGAAGCCGGCCGCCTCGATGCCGGCGACGGCGCAGGCTTCGTCATTGTCGGACGTATCCCCGGTGATGCCGACCGCACCGATGAGGTCACCGTCCGCCGTGCGCGCCAAAACACCGCCCGGCACCGGCACGATGCGGCCGCCGGAGACGGCCGAGAGCCCCTGCACGAAATGCGGCCGCTCGACCGCCGTGTTGCTCAGCCAGCGCGACCCCATGCCGACGGCAAGCGCGCCGTAGGCTTTGCCTGAGGCGATCTCGAAGCGAAGCATAGAGGAACCGTCCTGCTTCTGGAACGCGATGAGATGGCCACCGGCATCGAGGACGGCCACCGAGAGCGGCTTCATCCGGGCTTTTGCCGCAGCGCCGAAGGCGGCGTTGATGATCCCGTTGGCGAGATCGAGTGTGAGTTGGGGCATAAGAGTTCCAATCGCATTTTCGCCGGCGCAGGCCGGCAGGAAGATTTCAATCGATGGCCGGGAGGCAGGCTGGGATCCCGAAAGGCAACCGCCCACTTCGTAAGCCATCACGAACGCAACTCGCCCGCCTCCCCGGAGAAAAATCGCCCAGGGAGGCGGGTAAGATCGAGCCGATGCTGCGTTTCCGTTTAGGCGAAACCGCAAGAGCGGCCTATCTCTTGTCCTTATGCATCTTGTGGAGACGCGCTTCGCATCTTGCCTCCAGTATCCCGTTTTCAGGTGGAATCACCGAAGACGTACACGATACGATAAAGTTAAAGCGCCAGCGCGTCCTCGGTGCGTTCTTCTGAACGTACGGTGCGCTAGCTGGCGACGCCCATGACCTTGCCGAGATAGGCGACGTACTCGCCAAATTTCGGCATTGCGCGAGTGGTGGCAGCGTTGCGCGGACGCGGCAGATCGATGGTCACTTCCTCGACGATCTTGCCGGGACGGTCGGCCATGACCAGGACGCGGTCCGACAGGAACACGGCCTCGGCAATGCTGTGGGTGATCAACATCACCGTCTTGCGGGACTCCTGCCAGATACGCAGCAATTCGACATTGAGCTTGTCGCGCGTCAGCGCGTCGAGGGCTCCGAAGGGCTCGTCCATCAGCAGAATCTGTGGATCGAGAACCAGCGCCTGGCCGATCGACGCGCGCTGCCGCATGCCGCCCGACAACTGATGCGGATGCGCATCGGCAAACTTGGTCAGCGACAGCACGTCGAGGATCTTGTCGACCGCCGCGTCGCGGGCGTCTGCCGGCATGTTGCGGATGCGCGCCCCAAGCTCGACGTTGCGGCGCACCGTCAGCCACGGCAGCATGTTGTTGGTCTGGAAGACCACGCCGACGTCAGGGCGCGGCGCCCGCACCATCTCGCCCTTGATCGTCGCCGAGCCGCTCTCATAGGGGATCAGGCCGGCGACGATGCGCAGCAGCGTGCTCTTGCCGCAGCCGCTCGGGCCAAGCACCGAAACGAACTCCTGGTTCCTGATGGCAAAGTCGATGTCCTCAAGCGCCTTGAACGAGCCGAACGTCTTGTTGAGGCCATGCGCCTCGATATGGTTGACGGCAGGCTCTGCCGCCGGGCTCAAGCCCTTGCCTGATTGCGGCGCTTCGGCCGTGGCTGTCGACACCATCTTTTCCTCCCGAACTGAAATGTTCATACCTGAATTCCCCGCCACCAGACGGACTTGGCCGCAAATTCGATCAGCGCGTAAAGAGCGAGCGAAATCAGCGTGATGACGATGATGCAGCCGAAGACGAGGTCGGTGCGCGTCGAGGCCGTTCCCAGCATGATCAGGTTGCCGAGACCACGCTCGGAGCCAACGAGTTCGCCAATGATCGCGCCGATCATCGCAAGCGGCATCGCCACCCGACAGCCGTCGATGAAGCTTGGCAGAGCGCTTGGCAGCCTAAGCGTTGTGAACGTGCGCCACGGACCGGCATTCAACGCGCGAAAATGTTCCTCGAGGTTCTTCGCCGTGCCGGCAAAGCCGCCGAGCGTCGCCACCACAATCGGGAAGAAGGCAAACAGAAACGCCATCGCCACCTTGGAGATGAAGCCGTAGCCAAACCAGACGATCATCAGCGGTGCGAGCGCGCTTTTGGGCGTCGTCTGCAACGCGGTGACAAGCGGATAGATGGTGCGCTGGGCAAAGGGCGAGACATAGACGACCATGCCGAGCATGACGCCGACGACGACGGCGGCGCCAAAGCCGATGAGCACCTCGGCGAGCGTGTACATCGAATTCTCGAAGATCTCGCTGCGCGCCTCCCAGACGGCGACGGCGATCGCCGAGATCGGCGGAAGAATGTAGCTTTTGACTTCGAAATATCGGACGCCATATTCCCAGAAGAGTAGAAAAGCACCGAAAAACAAGACGACTTGGCTATAGGCGGCAAGTCGCGAACTAACGCCTGGCATGAGGGCCTCCGAAGAGCGAGTTGGCATCCGTGGTGAGGCGCGCCGGTCGATGCCGGCGCGCAAGGGCATTTCCAGGACAAGCCAAACCGCTTTCCTGGACAGGTCGGGAACAAAGCGGAGCGTTTCGATCCCTGCGTTCGAAGCCGAAACGCTCCTGACATCACTGACCCTGCTTGTCCTTGACCACCTGGTGCGGTGGCGGCACGACGAAGCGCTTGAAGCGCCATTGGTCGAACGCGTCGATGTTGCGTTCCCAAACCTGCGGCGTGTGCGGGTTGTCCTCCGTGACCTGGATCATGTCACAGTAGATCTCGCAGTTGTTGCCGTCGGGATCCTTGAACACGAGGAAGCAGTTGGCGCCGGGACCGTGCTTGCCGATACCGCGGACGATCTCGACGCCCCGCTCCTGCAGCATCTCGGCGGCAGCCTCCATGTCTTCGAGGCTGTCGACGAGATAGGAGAAGTGCTCGAGGCCGGGCCTCGTGTACTTCGGCAGGTCGTCGCGGTCGGGTGAATCCGCCGGTAGCTGCGACAGAGCAAGATCGTGGTGGTCGCTGCCTGCACGCAGGAACACCATCTTGTCCTCGATCCAGTCCGAGACCTCAAGGCCGACGACATTGGTATAGAAATCGACAGACTTGTGGATGTCGCGGACCATCAGCACCATGTGGCCAAGCTTCCGCACGTTGATCTTCTTCTTCATGTTCCTCATCCCAGGTTTGGGCCGGCCTCAGCGACTGATGTTGCGGTAGAGGTCGACGGTCTTGATGCTGTCGTCGACGACGAATGCTTCACGCACGAAGCCCATCGTCTTTTCCATGCGATCGGCGCGAACGAAGCCGAGATCCTTGTTTTCCGCGTGGGGATCGCGCACCAGCGCATTGATCTGCTTGATCTGGTTGAGCACAACGCTCTTTTTCAGCGTCGGATACTGCTTGACGATCAGATCGGCGGATTCTTCCGGATGCGCGGCCATGTACTCGTAGCCGCGGTAGGAGGCGTCGAGGAACTTGTCGACGACCTCGGGCTTCTCGGCCAGCATCGCTTCGGTGGTGACGAAGCCGCTGCCATACATGTCGAGACCGAAATCGCGATACTTGATCATGCCGATCTTCTTGCCGCTCTCCTGCGCATTCTCGTTGAGAATGGGCAGGCTGGCACCTTCCCAGCATTCGGCAAGGTCGACCTGTCCTTCGAGGAAGGACGAGGTGATGACCGCCGGGTTCATCCGCAAGAGCTTCAGATGATCCTTCGGCAGCCCGTTCTGCTCGAGCCAGGCCGGCACGATGTTCTGGACCGGCGACGTCGCGCCGCCACCCACCGACTTACCGCTGAAATCGGCAAGCACCGGGGTCTTCTCGCCGTCCTTCTGGATGTAGCAGAGCGCGCCCGGCCAGACCGTGTTGATCGAGCCGACGAAGACGGCCTTGCCGCCGTTGACGCGGTTGAGAATGACGCTCACCGGGTCGCCGTAGCCGATATCGAACAGGCCCTGGTCGATCTCGTTGACGGTGCGCTGACCACCATAACCCTGGTAGACCGAGACGTTGAGATCTGCCTCGTCGTAAAACCCCTTGGCCTTGGCAACGAGAACGCCTCCAACGCTCCCTTGCGGCAACCACGACATGTTGAACGAAATTTCCTCGGCGGCGGAAGCCGCCGTCATCATCGATGCAAGCGCTCCGGCGAGCGCTGCCAGGCGAAGCGAATTTCCAAACTTTTTAGCCATACTGTCCTCCTCAGTTTAGCCATTGCTGGCGGTTTGGTTGTTAGTCGATCCGAGCTCCTCTGATCGGATTGGTGATGGTGCCGACCTTCTCCACGGCGGCCGTCACGATGTCGCCGGCATTCAGGAATTCTCCCGTGCCCATTCCGACCCCGTCGGGGGTGCCGGTTGCGACCAGATCGCCCGGACGCAAGGTCAGGATCGACGACAGATAGGAAATCTGCTCGGCCACCGAGAAGATCATCGAGCCGGTGCTGTCGTCCTGCTTTCGAGTTCCGTTGACGTCGAGCGTCAGGCGCAGGTCCTGCGGGTCGCCGATGCAATCGGCCGGCACCAGCCAGGGGCCGAGCGGCGCAAAGGTGTCGAAGCTCTTGCCGCGGAACCAGTCGTGCTTGAACGGAAAATCGCTGCGGCGCGTCAGGTCGCGCGACGTGATGTCGTTGATGACGGTGTAGGCGGCGACGTGGTCGAGCGCCTTGTCGACCGGAATGTCGCGGCCGCCGATGCCGATGACCGCTGCAAGCTCGACCTCCCAGTCGACCTTCTGGGCCCTCTGCGGAAGGATGATCGCCTCATCGGGGCCGATGACGCTCGAATCCGCCTTCATGAAGACGAAGGGCTGACTCTCGGACTTCGCCGCTAGCACCGTCCCCATCTCCTGCGCATGCTCGACATAATTCGAAGCGGTAGCAAAGATCCTGTTCGGACGATAGGGCGCGCAAAGCTTCGTCCCCGTTCCAAGCGGCTCGAACTTCGGACCGCTGGCGGCGAGATTGTCGGCAAGCGCTGCCAATGCCGGTTCGACGTCGGTCCAGGCGTCGAGCATCGCGGCGATGCCGCCGGCGCGCCACCGGCTCCAGTCCTCGCCCGGACGCCCCAGGACGCGCGAGACCAGATCCAGATCGTAGACCCCCTGCTCGGTCACGATGACCGGCCGTATTTCTTCCCTGATGAGCCTTTGCCCAAGCGCATGCCAAACCACCGGCTATCTCCTTCCATGCTGTCGGTATCTTCTTGCATACAATTTCGTCATTATGTATTCTTGTCAAGTACACTGGTGCACACGGAAGTGAAAGTTGCGAAAAAATGCACATGGGGCGTATCGAGCTGTTTCACGAATGGGGGTCGATCCAGTCCCACAAGGTCCGCCTCTGCCTCGCCGAACTCGGCCTTCCCTGGATTTCCCGCCGCGTGGATCTCGCAGCCTTTGCCAATCTCCAGGCGGACTTCCTCGCCATAAACCCGCTCGGACTCGTGCCAGCATTGAGGATCGGCGATGAGATCGTCACCGAATCGTCCCGCATCAACGAACGACTGAATGACCTGGCGGACGGCGGGCTCTTGCCGACGGCGCCCGACGCGCGGCAGCGCGTGCGCGCCTGGACGTCAGTGGCAGACAAGGTGGTTCATCCGGCCGTCAGGCCACCGACATTCAACCTGATCCTGAAGGTGCGCTTACGGCGGCTGCCGGCCGGTGCGCTCGACGCCGCGATGGACCGCCATCCGCATGCTGCCCGAGCCGATGCCTATAGAGAGGCAGCCAAAGCCCCGATCGATTGCCGGGCGATCATCCGCTCGATCGCGACGATGAAACAGGTGCTTGCCAATATGGACGAGGCACTCTCGCAACGGCGATGGCTTGCGGCGGAAACCTACACATTGGCGGATGTTGCGTTGTCCGCCTTCATCGACCGGCTCGACCGGCTCGCCATGTCAGCCCTTCTCGACGCTGTTCCGAACGTCCAGGCGTGGGCCGATGCCATCAGAAACCGGCCAAGCTTTCCTCTGGCCAAAGGGCCGGAGGCCGAACGTCCCGATCCGCTCGTCGACCGCGCACTGGTCGAACGGTTGATCGCGGCCGCCAACTCATAGACGCCCGAGATAACCAACATCCGAAAGGGAACCCATGGACCATCGAAGCCTTCAACCCACGCAGGCGGACGCAAGCCTGCTGGAAAAAATGTTCACGCAAGCGCGAAGCCAGAACGGCTGGCTCGATCGGCCCGTTGCGAACGCGCTGCTCGAGCAGATCCACGATCTCGCGCGGCTGGCGCCGACGAGCATGAACTGCTCGCCGCTGAGGATTACCTACCTCGTCACGACAGAGGCGAAGGAAAAGCTGCGCCCGGCGCTCGCCGCCGGCAATGTCGACAAGATGATGACGTGCCCGGTCGTCGCCATCTTCGCGACAGACTTCGCCTTTGCCGAGCGCCTGCCGTTCCTGTTTCCGCACACGGACGGAAAGGGGTTCTTCGAGCGCAATCCGCATCTCGTCGCGGATACGGCCTTCCGCAACGCCACGCTGCAGGCGGGCTATTACATGCTGGCTGCCCGCGCGCTCGGGCTCGATTGTGGCCCGATCTCCGGCTTCGACGCCAAGGCCGTCGACGCGATCTTCTTCAGCGACGCGCAGCTGAGATCGAATTTCCTTTGCGGGCTCGGCCATGGCGATCCGTCAAAGCTGTTTGCCCGCCACCCGCGCCTGTCGTTCGAAGACGCCTGCCAGATCCTCTAAACGGCAGCAGCCCCCGGCGGCATCGCCAGGGGCTGCTTTTCAGACCTTCATAAAGCTTCATGCCGGCGCGCGAGCCACCACCTTCAGTTCCACGACCATATCGGGATGCGGCAGTTCGTTGACCCCGACTGTGGTGCGTGCCGGCCCATCGGCGGCAAACCACATATTGTACTCGTCGTTCATCGCCCGGTAGTGGCGCATGTCGGTCAGGAACACCGTGACATCGACGATGTCGCCGAAGCTTCCACCATTGCGGGCGAGCGTTTCGCCGATCTTGCGCAGGATCACCCGCAATTGCTCGGCGACATCGTAGGTCGCTTGACCGTCAGCGGTTCTTGCCGAGCCTGCAATTGTGCCATCCGCCTGCCGGGCGCTCATGCCGGACAGGAAGAGCAATCCGCCCGCCCGCCTGAGATCAGGATAGTTGGCAAGCGGCTTTATGGCCCCCGGAACCACCGCGCTCATGCTGGCTCCATCGTCGCGGCCCAGGGCCTGAAGCCGATCTCTGTGCAGGCGGACACGAATTTCTGTTCGGCCTGGCGATCGAGCTCCACCAGCGGCGGACGCACCGCGCGCCAGGTCTCGTCGCCGGTGTGGCGGGCCATTGCGATCTTCATCGCCTGGATCATCGGAAACTGCTGGAACAACGTGCGCACCGGGGCAATCGAAGCGAAAGCCTGTGCGGCCCCGACTGTGCTCGCGGCCGAAACCGCATCGACCATGGCCTTGGCGTTGACATTGGCCGTCGCCGAAATGCAACCGACGGCGCCACGCTCGATGGTCTCGCCAAGCAGGATCTCCGAAGCGGGAAAGACGCGGAACCCGTTTCCGACGCCGAGAAAGCCGTTCAGCGTGTCGCGGTCGCCGGAGCTGTCCTTCACGCCGAGAATGTTGGCAGGATATCGCCGCTGCAGGGTCTCGATCAGCTCAAGGGTGATCGGCACGCCGGTGAATTGCGGTATGTGATAGAGAACGATCGAGAGACGGTCGGATCCGACCGCTTCGATCAGCCGCCCGTAATAGCGCGCGAGACCGTCCGTCGTCAGCGGCTTGTAGAAGAACGGCGGCAGCACGAGCACCGAGGGCGCACCAGCATCGACGGCTGCGCGGGTAAGCTCGATGGTTTCCTCCAAGCTGCAGGCGCCGACCCCCGGCATCAGCGCCTTCGTGGGGATGCCGGCCATGACGACCGCATCGAGCAGGTCGCGCTTCTTGCGCAACGCCAGCGAGGCTGCCTCACTGTTGGTGCCGAAGACCGCGAGCCCGGCGCCCTGTTCGACGATCCAGCGGCAATGCTCGATGAAGCGGGGTGTGTTGCAGCTCAGGTCCGCCTTGAACGGGGTGAGGACGGGAGCGTAGACGGAAAAGAGGTCTGGATTCATGGGTGTTCACTTTCGATTTTGACAGGTGAGGCCGCAGGAAAAGAAGCCGCATTCCTGCTGGGCGAACCGGAGGATCTCGCGTCCAAGCTCCTCCTCGCGCGTATCGAAATGCGCGACGATGGACGTGTGATTGTGGCGGTTGAGCTGCAGGAAACGCGGCGCCTTGCCCTTGCGGAGCGCATGGCGCTGGACGAACTCGGCACCATAGGCATCGATGTAGCGGTTCTCGTGCTCTGCGACGGCGACCAGCACCGGCAGGTCGCTCGCGCCCGCGTGGGTTACCGGGGAGCGCGCCTCGTAGGTGGCGAGATCATCCCCGAAATATTGACGGACGTTGGCGGCATTGGGGTTGTCGGGCAACTGGTCGGCCCTGAGCCGCGCGCTGATGAACACGGCCCCCTTGACCGCCGGGCTCGGCAATCGACCGGCCGCCGGATCATAGAGATAGCCCGCGACATGGCAGCCGCCGGCGGAATGGCCGATAAGCAGGATCGATTGCGGATCGCCGCCGTAATCGGCGATCGACCCGGTAATCCAGTCGATCGCCGCGGCGACGTCGCGCGCGCCCTCAGGATACTGCGCCCCCGGCGCCAGGCGATATTCGATGTTGACGCCGACGAAGCCCTGTCGGGCAAACCAGCGCAGCACGTTGTCGTAGATCAGCCCGTCGGCGCTCTTTGAACCGCGCGTAAATGCACCGCCGTGGACGAAGGCGACGACATCGCGTGGACGACCACCGGCGCAGGAATAGGCGCTTTCGAACACGTCCAGGCGTTGCGCACTGTCTTCGCCATAGGGGATGTCGCGATGCTCGACGAGCGGCTGGCGGACGATGCTTGCCTCGACATGCGGCCGGTAGACGTCGAGCACGACCTTGCGGCTTGCCGCCAGGTCGTCGTTCCAGATGGCGCCGACGGCGTCCAGCCGCGCCTGATCCGTGACCGTCAATCCCGCAAACCTCATCCCGCGCCTCCAAGCTGGTGTGACCGACGGCTTTCCGTGCACCGTCGTCTGTTTGCATGTCGATAACATCCAAAAACACACTTGACAACCATTTTGCATACACAGATTAGTATTTGCATACACGAAGCGATTTGATCTCGTGTTGCGCGCCGCATGTCGCCTCGCGCTCGTCATCGACAGAAGGAAATTGACCCATGGCAAAATTGCGCCATCTCGCTATCGCGGTTTCGGATCCGGAAGCCGCAGCCCAGTTCTTCGAAAAGGCATTCGGCATGACCCGCGCCGGCCAGGCCATGCGCGGCGTCTATATGACCGACGGCATCATGAACGTGGCCCTGCTCAACTTCGGCGAAGAGCCGGTTCCGGGCTTCGAGACCGAGAAGGACTATAACGGCCTCATCCACTTCGGCGTCTGGGTCGATTCCGTCGAGGAAACAGACCAGCTCGTGCGTGCTGCCGGCGGGTCCTACATGGCCGGCCGCAAGGAAACCAACCCGAACGTTTTCTACGAGGTCAAGTACAAGACGCCCGAAGGCATTGTCTTCGACGTCACCGAGAATGGCTGGAAGGGTGCAGTCAAGAACGTCAACGCGGCCTGATCAGGCCTGTCGCGGCCGCGCCTCAGGCGCGGCACGCCACACAGCTGAAACAATCGTCCGGTTCGCATGACGGAACGACACGACAAACGCATTGGAGAGACTGACATGGCAAGAAAGACGATTGTGGTTTCGATACCGGTTTCCGAAAAGTGCCTGTCACGCCTCTCCAGCGCCTACGATGTGATCACGCTGCCTAACGGCTTGGGCAGCGGATCACCGGATCTCGACCCGAACACAGTCTGGGCGATCGTGACCAACGGCAGCACCGGACTGTCGCAGGCCGACATGGCACGGCTTCCGGGCCTCAAGCTCGCTTGCTCCTTTGGTGCCGGCTACGAGAACATCGATTTGGACGGGGCCAGGCATCATGGCGTGTCCGTCACCCATGCGCCGAACACCAATATGGAGACGGTCGCCGATCACGCGCTTGCGCTGATGCTGGCGGTCTCGCGCGATATCTGCGTCCGCGACCGGGCGCTGCGCACCGGCGCCTGGGCTTCGATCCGCTCGCCCCGCCCGACGCTTTCGGGGTCGAGGCTCGGCATGATCGGACTTGGCAATATCGGCCAGGCCATTGCCGGGCGCGGCGAAGCCTTCGGCATGGAGGTCACCTATACGGCACCGGAAGTCATGCCCGGTGTTACCTGGCCACGCCTCCCCGACGCGGTGGCGCTTGCGGCCGTCAGCGACTTTCTTGTCGTTGCCTGTCCCGGCGGGCCGGCGACGCGGCATCTGGTCAACCGCGAAGTGCTGGAAGCGCTCGGACCAAAGGGCTTTCTGGTCAACATTTCGCGCGGCATGGTGGTGGATACCGCGGCACTCGTTGAGGTGTTGCAACGCGGCGGCATCGCCGGCGCCGGGCTCGATGTCTTCGAAGGTGAGCCGGCGCTGCCTGCTGCGCTTCGCGACCTCGACAATGTCGTTCTCACGCCGCATATGGCCGGGCGCTCACCGGCGGCAGAGGAGGCTCAGGTAACCGCGTTGTTGCACAACCTTGACGCGGCCCGCGAGGGCCGCCCCCTGACAGCTCAACTTGCATAAATCCTTGGCTGTCATTAAATCGATTCCAAGCACCTTCGGCTGAAGGTCGCTCAATGTCGTGAAGACAGGAAAGCTGCGCGCATGACAACTATCGCCTCTCAGATCTATCAGGCCCTGGCGGAAGAGATCGCCAAGGGTGTGATGACCCCTGGGCAGAAGCTTGAGGAAAAGATGATCGCCGAGAAGTTCGGCGTTTCCAGAACCCCCGTGCGCGAAGCGATGCGCGAACTGGGTGCGCGCGGGCTGATCGAGATGAATCCTCGACGCGGCGGCATCGTCGCGCGGATCGACGTCGAGCAGATGGCCGACATGCTGGAGGCCGAATGCGAGATCGAGGCCTCCTGCGCCCGGCTGGCCGCCCAGCGCATGACGGGCATGGAGCGCGAACAGCTCTACGAACTCCACCGGCTCTATGCCGAATGTGTCGGCAATCAGGATCTCGATGGCTGCCGTGACATCAATCGCAAGTTCCACGACGCGATCTGCCGAGGGGCCCACAACACCACGATCGCCGCCATGGCGGTCGAGCTCAGGGTCAGGCTGGCCCCGTTCCGCCAGCATCAGGCGGGTCCTGCCGACGTGCGGCTGCAGCAGTCGCTCGACGAGCACCAGAAGATCGTCGACGCCATCCGCGCCAACGACGCCGCCGGCGCATACGCCGCGCTTTCCGAGCACAATGCCCGCCTGAGCGCCGGCGTCATGCGACGGTTTACGGCGGCAGCCAGCAAATAATCTCGCCCGCGGGCATTTCTGATCTGAACCGGTTCGGCCGCGAGCGCGCTCGCGATTACGCGGCCTGACGGCCCACCACCCTCAGGCTTGCTTGGCTGCGCGAAAGCGCGGCCCGTTTGGCTTGATCGATCACCGGACGACGCCGGCTCCCGTCGCTCCTCCCGCCCGCCGTCTCCCTGTCATCCCGTGTACCCAGCCGTTGCGGTCGTTTGCCGAGGCATCCGATGGCGTTGCGCAAGCAGGGCTCCCTAACGCGGTCTTCCTCGGCGCGCGCCGACTTTCAGATGTGCAAATTTATCTGTTTGCATTCCTTATCAAGTCTGTGCATACATAATAGTCGTATTGAATGCACAATGGTCGGTACGATACAACGCCCGACGAAATTCATGACCCGAGTTCTGGAGGAGAAATCATGGGCAGGAATGCACGATATATGACGTTGGTTCTGGCGGCCGCCGCTACGGGCGCACTGGCCACTCCCGCGTCAGCCGAAACGCAGAAGACGATCGGGGTGACGGTGCCCTATTTCGCCTCGCCTTTCTGGAAGGCCGGGTTGTACGGCGTCGAGACGGCGGGCAAGGAGAAGGGCTACGCCGTCATCAAGGGAGATGCCAAGGACAAGGCCGAACTGCAGATCGAGCAGATCCGCGGCTTTATCGACAAGAAGGTTGCTGCCATTATCATCGGTGCTGCCGATGCCGTGGCCGTTGCACCGGCCGTGGAAGAAGCCATCGACAAGGGCATCCCCGTTATCGCGCTTTCGGTTCCACCGAAGTCCGACCGGCTGACGTCCTTCGTCGGTGCCGACAACATCGGCATGGGCCGACTACAGGGCATTTGCCTTGGCCGTGCGATCGGCGGCAAGGGCGAAGTCGGCCTTTTCGCCGGCCCGGACGAGATCTGGGCGAAGCTTCGCGTCACCGGCTTCAAGAACACCATCGAGGCCGACTTCCCCGACATCAAGATCGTCGCGGAAAAAGCCGGCGGCACGAAGGATGCCGGCGTTGCTGTCGCCGAATGGGCCAAGGCCTATCCCGGCATGCACGGCATCTTCACCGCAGCCGACACGATGGCGGTGGAATCGATCAAGTCGCTCGACGAAGCCAAGGCGATGGACAAGTTCAAGGTTTCAACCTCGAACCTGAACGACGAGGCACGCGCAGCGCTCGACAACGGCACGCTGACCTGCGCGTCGCTGCAGCCCGCGGTTTCGATGGGCCGCGACGCGATGCGCGAAGCCACGGCCGCGATCGAGGGCGGCAAGGTGCTCGGCCGGATCGAAGCACCGGCGCTGCTGGTCACTCGGGAGAAGGTCGCCTCCTACGACTTCAGCAAGATCATCGCTCCGGCCGACTACCAGCCGTAAGCATTACCGGTCTTTTGAAGACATGTGCACACTCGACAGGGCCCGGCCGAGCTGGGCCCTGTTTTTGCATGCGGTTTGGCTGCGTGCCGTCAGGGTTCAAAAACTGGGACGACTTGCGGCCCAAACCACGGCGCCCATCACGAACCGGCCCTCACTCTGGCTGACCCGTCGCGGAGATCCACTCAGCCCTGTTTATCGCCGCCGGCTTTCCGGCTAGCTGTGCTGCAGACCCGTGATCATCGCGATGATCTCGTTCTTGTCGGTCTTGGCCGTTTCCCGGACGCCGATCTGCTTGCCGCGTCGCAGGACACAGATGCGGTCCGACAATTTGAACACCTGGTCGAGACTATGGCTGATGATCAGCACGCCGATGTTGCGGCTCTTCAGCGACTGCACGATTTCCTCGACCTTGGCCGTTTCGGCAACCCCGAGCGCTGCCGTCGGCTCATCCAGCAGAATGAGCTTGCTTGCCCAATGGGTGGCGCGCGCGATCGCCACGCCCTGGCGCTGCCCGCCGGAGAGATCCCGGATCGTCGCATGGGCTGAAGGGATGCGGACATCCAGCTCCTTCACGAGCTTTTCGGTCTCATCGATCATCCGGCGACGGTCCAAAAGGCCGAAGCGGTTTGTCGGCTCGCGGCCAAGGAACATGTTCATGTAGACGCTCTGCTGATCGGCAAGGGCGAGATCCTGATAGACGACCTCGATGCCGTGTGCCCGCGCCATCGTGGCGTTCGACATGGTCACCGTTTCGCCCTCGATCGTCATCGTTCCGGATGTCGGCGGATGAACGCCGGAAATGATCTTGATCAGCGTGGACTTGCCGGCACCGTTATCGCCGACAAGCGCGACGATCTCGCCGGGATAGACTTCGAGCGAAAAGTTCTCGATGGCAACGATGCCGCCGAAGGACTTGCGAATGTCTTGCAGCCGAAGGACCGGCGCACCCTGTGTGGCTTCTGCATTCACAGTCATGCTCATCCTCCTAAACCGGCCAGGCGGCGGTTTCGCCGAACCCGTTTTCAATTGTTTCGACCACCGGCTCGCCCTTGGCGATGCCGGACACGCCCACGACATAGGCGCGAGTAACGAAAGCCTGGCCGCGGAAGCCGAACACAGCAGTGTCGCCGGGCTTGGGTGCGGCAGCACCGCTGGCGTCGATCATCGCATAGTAGTCGATGGCCGAAGGCGGCGGCACTTCGACACTGCGCAGCGCATCGGCAGCCGTCGTAGGCTCAGCGCCGACGATCGCCTTGACGTCATAGGGCGGGAACACCGGGTCGATGTAGAAACCGCCGCCAAAACAATAGGCCTTGCCGCCCGACAGATGCGACACCTCGGTCAGATAGAGCACAGCCGGGATTTCCGGAAGGTCCTCCATCGCATGCAAAGCGGTCGTACCGTGCAGGCCGTTGCCCGGTTCGCATTGCGTAGCACCTGCCTCGGCAAGCGCGGCCAGCATGACGCTCGACGTGGTTCCAGGGGCATTGACCTCGATGTCCTTGCGACCGGCCCTGGCCAGAGCCTCCGCCGCTCTCGAAAGGGTGGCAAGATTGTGCGTCGGCAGAACCTTGCGTGTGGCGAGATCAAAGAGCAGGGCGGGAAAAGTGGTGATGCCGGCAAAGCGACCACCATCAAGCGCATCCAGCCGGTCAGCGACAGCGGCGACCTCGCTGGCATCGTATCCCCCTTCATGGCCGCGGTAAAACGTATCTCCCTCGGCGCGAATACGCGCGAGCAGACCCTGCGTCCGCCCTGCAGCCTTCGCACCCGCCGACGCTTCTGCAGCCTTCGTGTCGTTGAAGACCGTCCAGTATTCAGGTTCGAAGCGCTTGGCGGCCGCTGCCGCTTCATGGCGTGCGACCTGCTGCAGATGGCCAAGGTGCGCAAGCTTCAGACCGGCATTGTGCGTTGCCCGCGCGCAAGCCATATCCACCGCCACGGCCCTCTCGATACCACCGCGCTTAACCGCCCGGCAAAAAGAGCTGGCCCGGCCGACCTGCTTCGTCATCGCGAAGGTCTTCAACCCCAGGCGATGCGCTTCATCGCTTAGAATGCGGGCATTGCGCTCGACCGCGTCAAGGTCGAGCACGTAGGCGTTGGCAGGGATTTTACCCTGCTGATGCAGGGCCATTGCAGCCTCGATGAAGGCAGGGTTGCGGCGGCGCAAAACGTCGAGAAACATGGTGGATCTTCCTTCAGCGGGATTTTTCGCGCAGCGATACCGCGACCGCCGCAAGAATGATGAGACCACGAACGATCATCTGGTCGGAGACGGACAGGCCCATCAGGATCAGTCCATTGTTCAACATGCCCATCATAAGCGAGCCGACCAATGCCCCGATGATCGAGCCCTTGCCGCCATTGAGCAGCGTGCCGCCGACGATGACGGCCGCGATGACCGTCATGAGATCGGTCTCGCCGAGCGTGTACTTCGCCGCCTGCAGACGGCCGGCGTAGAGCAGACCGGCAAGGCCGGCGAGGCCGCCGCTGATCATCAGAACGGTGAGCCGGATGCGTGGCACGCTGATGCCGGACACGCCCGCTGCACGGCTGTTGTCGCCGACGGCAAGCACATGCGCGCCGAAACGGGTTTCACGATAGATGAGATGACCGATGGCGACGGCGATCGCCGTCCACCAGATCAGCGAGGGGATGCCGAGGAATGCACCCGAGCCGAAAAAGCCGGTGAAGGTGCCGTTCGTAACCGGAATCGACCGAAGATCGGTCATCGAGCGCGACACGCCAGCAAAAAGCCCCAGTGTCGCCAGGGTGACCAGGAACGAGGGCAGCTTCACATATGCGACCAGCGCGCCGTTCAGCAACCCGACCAGCAAGCCGGCGCCGAGCCCGGCGAGCACGCCGGCAACAAGCCCGTAGTCGTTCATCGTCACGGCTGCGGCAAGGGCCGAGACCGCCACGGTCGAGCCGATCGACAGGTCGATTTCTCCCGCCGACATGACGAAGACCAGGCCAATCGCCATGATCGTCGCCGGTGCGGTCTGCAGCACGATGTTCGACAGGTTGCGCACGGTCAGAAAGCCGCTGTCTCTCAGCACGATGGCAAAGAACAGGAAAATCGCCAGAAAGCCGAAGTAGACGACGTATTGTTGCAGGTTTATGCGGTTGGCAAAGCCATTCGGCCTGCCTGACGCAGCGGTATTGGCACTGGGCATCCTATTTCCTCCAGAGGGCAGCAGGGAGACAGGCGCTCCCTGCGGCAGGCATCACTTCAACGCATCGGCGATGGTGGCAGGAACGTCCTTGTTGAGGGACTTCTTCCAACCGTCGGCAACGGTGTCCTTGGTCACGGCCAGGGAATCGACGACCAGGAACGGCTGCGACGACTTGCCGACCAGAGAACCGGCAGCGGCACGGGCAACGGTCACCCCGATGTTGTAGGCCTCGTCGGCGACGAGCGCGGCGACATTGCCGCCCTTGACCATGTCGAGAGCCGCAGGTTCATTGAGATCCAGGGTCACGATTTTCGTATGTGTGTTCCCCGCCCCACGCAGGCTTGAGAGAACACTGAGGGCCGGTTCGGCCCAGGTGACATAGATGCCGTCGAGATCAGGGTTCTGCGTGATCATGCCCTGCGCGATCTCCTCGCTGCGGGCCGGATCAGCCATGCCGGCTTCGGCGACGATCTGCATGTCGGGATAGTCCTGCCCGATCGTCGCTTTGAACGCGCCGTCGCGCTGGTTGGTGACGTAGAAATCGGCATCGTGATAGATGTAGCCGATCTTGCCCTTGTTGCCGAGCGCGTGGGCCATGGCGATCGCTGCCTTGTTGCCCATCTGGAACAGGTCGTCCGAGACGATCGTCACATAGTCCTTGCCGTGCACGTAGCCGGCCGGAGAGTTGTCGACGAAGGCGAGTTTGGTGCCGGCTGTCCGTGCGGGGTCGTAGACGACGGCTGCGGTTGCCGGATCGACGGGCAAAGAAACGATGATCGAAGGATTTTTCGCAAGAACGGTTTCGACGTCAGCCTTCTGTCGAGCGGCATCGAAGCCCGCGTCGGTCTGCGCAACGACCTCGATGCCAAGACGCTTGAACTCGTCCTGCGCACCGTTGTTGACGGCGTTGGTATATTCACTCATCTCGTGCCAAACGAGCGCGGCGGTAAATTTTCCATCCTTGATCTGGGTTTCTTCCGCCGCGGTCAGCGTCACGCTCGCAGCCGGCGTCGGCTTCTCCCCGTGCGGACCCGTTGTGACGCCATCCGCCGCGTAAACACTGGTCGTCGCCCACATCGTCGCCAGCAGGGCCAGCCTTGTAACTTCCTTACGCATCGATCTTCCTCCCTTAAGACGGATCCAGCGACCCCGGCGACGGCGAGCGCCGCCGGGACCGAGACTTATTTTGCCGCGTCGAGCACCGACTGCGGCGCATCGCGGTTAAGCGACTGCTTCCAGCCGTCCGAGACGTTTTCCTTGGTGACGGTGAGAGCGGGAGCGACGACAAAGGCAGGCGTTGGCTGACCGAGCAGCGACTTCAATCCTGCAGCAGCCATGGCGCGACCGAGCTCATAGGCCTTGTCGGCCACGAGCGCAGTGACGCTACCGCCCTTGACCATGTCGAGCGCAACCGGTTCGGCCAGGTCAAGCGTCACGATCTTGGTCTTGGTATTGCCGTTGGCGCGCAGCGCCGACAGGACGCCGTCGGCAGGCTCTGCCCAAGTGACGTAGATACCGTCGAGATCCGGATTCTGCAGCAGCATGGCGCTTGCAAGTTCCTCGGCCCGCGCCGGATCGGAAATACCTTGCTCGGCAACGATCTTGATATCGGGATAATCCTTCTCGATCGTCGATTTGAACGCCTGATCGCGCTGGTTCGTCACATAGTAGCTGGCGTCATGAAAGATGTAGCCGACCTTGCCCTTGCCGCCGATCCCCTTGGCGAGCGCATCGGCCGCCTGTTTGCCCATCTGGAAAAGGTCGTCGGTGACGATCGAGGCATAATCAGTGCCCTGCTTGTAACCGCTTGGCACGTTGGACAGGAAGACCAGCTTGGTGCCATCCGTGACGGCCTGGCGGAACGCTTCGGCGGATGTGACCGGATCGAGCGGCAGGGCAAGGATGACGTTGGGCTTGGCGGCCAGCGCCGTTTCGATGTCACTGCGCTGACGGGCTGCGTCAAACCCGGCGTCGGTCGTTACCGCCACCTCGACACCCGCCCGCGTGAACTCGTCTTTCGCGCCGGCTGAGACCGCATTGGTGAAATCGGAAGATGTGTGCCACAGGAGGGCTGCCTTGTAGCCTTTGCCCGTCAGTGCGGCGATGTCGGCGTCAGACAGCGTCACGTCGGCGCTCGGCGTCGCCGCTTCACCGGATGGCCCGACCGTCTGCGCATTGGACGGGCTGGCGGCGAACATCAGCCCTCCGGCAATCGCCGCCGCAATGATCTTGTTCAGCATGCTCTTTCTCCCTTTTCTCCTCTAGGGGTGGCAGTTCAAGCGGTCACGCCGCAGTAGCGGGCGATGAACGCGGCAAACCCGACGACGCCGGCGAGGTATTCCTCCACCTCGACCCGCTCCTCGTAAGTATGGCAATTGCGGATATCACCCGGCGCGCAATAGACCGCCGGCACACCGAGACGATTGACGAAGAACGGGGACTCCGACCAGAACGGCGCGCCCTCGATCACCCCTCGCCCACTCAACGCCTCGGCCATCGAGGCCGACAGCAAACCGACCTCGGCGCGGCCTTCATCGATCTCGGCCGCCGTTCCGCCGAGTGCATGGTCGCGGCCCGCCGGGTAGGCGAACTCGACCTTGATTTCGGGATCGGTGACGGCGGAGCGCACGGCCGCTTCGATTTCGGCCGCGGCCGTATCCAGGGATTCCCCCGGCAGAAGCTTGCGGATCAGCGACAGCGTGCAGCGCTCGGGCACAGCGATGTATCCGCCACCGGCCAAACCGGTGATCAGCAGGAAACTGCGCCCGACATGCTTGTGTTCGGCACGGGCGGCGATCTCGTCGGAATGCTTCCACAAGGCACTCATCACCGCGTGGCTGGCGCGCAACGCATCCTTGCCGAGTTCGGGCACGCCGAAATAGGCAGACTTGCCGGTGATGGTAATGTCGGCGATGAAAAAGCCGATCTGCGCGGGATAGACCGAGAGCCGTGTCGGCTCGACATAGACGACGAAATCGGGCCGGGCGATTGCACCCGCTTCGATACGCGAAACGAGATCCTTGATGCCCGCCGAGACGCCGGTATCCGGCTCACCGCTCTCCTCGTCGCCGATGAAGGCGAAGGCGACATCGCCGCGAAGGTTTATCGACGCCATGTCCAGCAACGAAAGTGCTGCAAGCGAGGCCGAAATGCCGGCCTTCAGGTCGCCGGAGCCACGCCCCCAGACCGCGCCGTCGATGATCGGCGCAGCAAAAGGGTCTTCCCGTTCCGTGCCGGCCCAGTGCTCCCGCCATCCGTCGACATGCACCGTATCGGTGTGGCCGACAAACAGCAGCCGCGGACCATCACCCGCACCCTTCCGTTCGCCCCAGATGTTCGGCCGACCCGGCAGGAATTCTGCCGTCTCAAGGTTGTTCAGACCAAGGCCCGACATTTTTTCGCGCAGATAGGCAACGAAATTGGCCTCGTTGCCGGTGATGCTCTGGCGCCCGATGGCGCCGCGGAAAAGCGCGATCGCCGCGTCACGATCCAGAGCCTCTGTCAGGCGGGCGACCAGGTCGTTCGGCACCGTCATCGTACAGCCTCCTGCAGCGCGGTCATGCTGGCCCGCGGCAATGAAATCCGGCCGTCCGGCGCGTCGACGCCGAACAGCGTGTTGTGCAATTGACCAAGGCCGATCGCAGCAGCCCCAATGATGGCCGCGCGCGATCCAAGCTCCCCCGTCTCGACGTTGACGGGATAGGGGAAGCATTGCGGCAGAAACGCCTTGACCCGCTCAAGTATCTCCGGCCTGAGGCCGATCGAGCCGCCAAGAATGACTTTTTCCGGATTGGCGATTGCGGCGATCGCTCCGATGCCCCGAACGAGGTATCGGGCCGTCTCATCCAGAACGGCGAGTGCTGCCTCATCGCCATTCTGCGCGTTCTCGAAGATCGCCGGCACGCTGATGACCCTGCCCGACAGCGCTGCATAACGGTCCGCCATGCCATGGGATGCGACGGCGCGCTCGAATGCGCCCGTTCGCAGCGACTCCGCCTCGAACGGATCGGCGCCAAGCGGAAGAAACCCTAGCTCGCCTGCCGCATTGATGGCGCCGCGAACGAGTTGCCCACCAACCATCAGGCCGCTGCCGACGCCCGTGCCGAGCGCCACATAGGCCAGATTGTCGATGCCCTGGCCTTGTCCGAGCCAGTTCTCGCCCAGCACGGCCAGATTGACGTCATTCTCAAGCATGGCGTCGAAACCGAACGCGCGCTCGAACGCCGCAACCACGTCCATCTTGTCGAAGCCGGCAATGTTTGGCGCAAGCAGAACCCGGCCGGTCTGGGCATCCGGCGCGCCCGGAACACCGACGACGGCAAGACGTATCTTCTTGCGGGCAATTCGCTGGCGCGAGGCTGCCTGAAAGGCGAGCTTTACGATCTGGTCGACGATGTACTGGCCACCGCGCGGGTCCGTCGGCTCGGTATCTTCAGCAAAGATCTGGCAAGCCAGGTCGGTGATCGCCACCCTCACCTTCGTGCCGCCGAGATCGACCGCGACAATGTAGGCGGCGTCATAGACCAGCTCGTACGTCACGGCTGTGCGTCCGACATGACCACTGGTTCGACCGGTCTCCTTGACCCAGCCCTCCACCTCTAGCGCACGCACGATTTCCGAGATCGTCTGCTTGGAGAGACCTGTCTGCTTGGCGATGGAGGCGCGAGATATTGGCCCACCCTGGACAATCGCCTCCATGACGGAGCGCTGAGAGAACTTTCTGGAGATACGAAGACTGTCGCTCACGGCACCCTCTTTAATTCGTTCTGTTACCGAACTTATTATCAGGTCAGACCGTTTGTCAAATGTTTTGCGCAGGCGGTGGCGCCAGCCGCATCGTTTCTGCAGCATCATTCCTTGAGCTGCGGATCGGTTTAGTGGCGCGAATGCCCCGATTTTGTCCAATCTCTCTCTCGAGCCGGAAATTCGCACGCCTTAATATCTGCCCATGCCGACGTTCGATATCGCGAGGGAGACGAAGATGAAAAGCACGTTAGAGACCCACATGCCAAACCGACGCCAGTTCCTGCTCGCAGGAGCAGCCCTGGCCGCGGCGGCCACAATTTCGAGGAGCGACGCCATGGCCGACATGAAGTCTGAGAAGATCGTCAGCGCCAACGGCGTCACGATCGCGACGGAGGCCTTTGGCGATCCGGCTGCGCCGCCCGTGCTTTTGATCATGGGCGCGATGGCTTCGATGTTGTGGTGGCCGGATGCTTTCTGCCGCAAGCTGGCGGCAAGCGGCCGCTACGTGATCCGCTACGACAACCGCGACACCGGGCTTTCGACCAAGTATGCTCCGGGCAATCCGCCCTATTCGATGGACGACATGGCCGGCGATGCGGTTGCCGTGCTCGATGCCTATGGCATTGCCGCTGCCAACATCGTCGGCATGTCGCTTGGTGGCATGATCGCCCAGATCGTGGCGCTGTCAGCGCCAAAACGCGTGTCGTCGCTGACGCTTGTCAGCACGACGCCGATCGGCCTTGGGCTTGAGCTCCCGCCGATAAGTGCGGCCTATATGGAACACGCCGCGTCAGCCGAAAACCTCGACTGGTCGGATCGGGCCCAGGTGATCGACTTCATGACCAGGGATGCCCGGATGATCGCGAGCACCGCGCGCGCCCACGATCCGGACCGCATCCGTGCCTTCATCGAGCGGGACTACGACCGTTCGGGCGGGCTGCTCTCCGCCACCAACCATTTCATGCTTCAAGGCGGGGATAGCGTCAAAGGCAAACTCAAATCGCTCGAGACACCGCTCCTGGTCATTCACGGCACCACCGACCCGATCTTCTCGGTCGAACATGGGATGGCGATTGCCGCTGCGGTGGCCGGATCCGAATTTCTTGCGATCCCCGGCGGCGGCCACGAACTCCATGGCAACGATTGGGGCATCATCCTTGCTGCCATCACGAGGCACACGACATAAAAGCGGCATGCCTGTCGTCATTTTCTTGGCAGCACGCAGGTTCCAACGCTTTGCGTGCCGCACTCCCTCGCTTCGCTTTGCGTCGCCAAAGGCAAGGAGCAAGCAATGCCGTTGCCGCCGGCAGCCTTCAGCGGCAACGGGTTCTGTTGCGGGCAATGTCGCGTCGGATTTCCTTCAGCGAGTGCCGCAGCTCTGTGAGGGTGCCATCATCGCTCATGGCGGTGCTAGTGCACTCGAGAAAGTCGAGTTTGAGTTCCAGCTCATCGTGCCGTTCGATCAGTCCGGCCAGAATTCGAGACATGCGCATGTCATACCCATCAAACGTCGACGCCACCACGGGCGAACGCGGACATCAGGATTGCTTCGCGGTCTGCGATACCTTTCCTGTGCGACAGTTTGTTGAAGCGTGACGCCTTTCACGTGAAGTCCCCTGCTTCGATGAACACGGCACGGAAATCGTTGACGTTCGTCCTGGTCGGGCCGGTGACGATCAGATCGCCGAGCCGTTCGAAGAAGCTGTAGGCATCATTTTTGGCGAGATGTTCCCCAGCATCGAGACCAAGAACCTTTTGCGCGCGTCAGCTTCCTACGCCCGATCAAGCCGGCTTTGCCTGTGCCATCTTGCAATTTGCGTCCCCCGCAAGCGAAGATCGTTGACCCGTAAATAATCGGAACGATCTTCGGTCGTCGTTTCTGGATTAACGCAGCGTTAATTTGTGAATGCAAAATATAGCCAGGCAAAATCTGGGGGTTGCGCATGCGCATGATGCGCCGATGGCAATCCCGTTTGCGATGATGTGCGTTTAGCTGTGCGGCAGATCTCTCTTCGAATGAGAGCTGTCGTCGCCACGGCTGCGGGTCGTGCTCGACAAAGGACATTCAAGATGAAACGTTTTTCGGTAGCCTTCGGCTCCGAGGCCAAGGCTGTGCGCGACGCAATGTCCCGCTCCCAGGCGATGATCGAGTTCGACCTCACCGGCCGGATCCTGGATGCGAACGCGAACTTCTGCGCCGTCTTGGGCTACGAGCTTGGGGAGATCGTGGGGCAACACCATCGGCTCTTTGTCGACCCGGTCGAAGCGGCATCGGCCGACTATCGCGCCTTCTGGGCAAAGCTTGCCCGCGGCGAATTCGACCGCCGACAGTACAAACGCGTCGGCAAGGGCGGCAAGGAGATCTGGATTGAAGCGTCGTACAATCCGGTCTTCAGAGCCGGCAAGCCCTACAAGGTTATCAAGCTTGCAACCGATATCACCGAACACAAGCGCCGGAGTGCGGAAGATGCCGGCAAGCTTGCCGCACTTTCGCGAGCGCAGGCTGTCATCGAATTCACGACATCAGGTGAAATCCTGGCCGCCAACGAGAACTTCCTGGCGACACTCGGCTACGCGCTTTGCGAAATCCAGGGCAGACACCATTCGATGTTCTGCGACCCGGACTACACCGCCAGCGAGGCTTATCGCCGCTTCTGGCAGAGGCTGGCCAGTGGCGAGTTCGTGACCGACGAATTCATGCGGCTCGGCAAGGGCGGCCGCAAGGTGTACATCCAGGCGTCCTACAATCCGATTTTCGACATGAACGGCAAGGTGTTCAAGGTGGTGAAGTTCGCAACCGACGTCACCGGTCGTGTCAGCAACGTGGAGGTACTTGCCCGTGCATTGCAATCCCTCTCCGATGGCGACCTGACGCAAACCCTGGATACGGCGTTCATCCCGACACTCGACACGCTGCGGGTCGACTTCAACACAGCGGCTGCCAAGCTGAAGAACGCGATGCAGACCGTCGCCGAAAACGCGAGCGCGATTGCAGTAGGTGCGCAGCAGGTTCGCGCTGCCTGCGATGATCTGTCGAAACGCACGGAACAACAGGCGGCATCGGTCGAAGAAACGGCCGCGGCTCTCGAAGAGATCACCACCACGGTCAGCGATTCCAGCCGGCGCGCGGAGGACGCCGGAGAGCTGGTGCGCAAGACCCGCCAGAACGCTGAACAGTCCGGCTCGGTGATGCGCAGCGCCGTCGAGGCGATGGGACGGATAGAGAGCTCATCGGCAGAGATCTCCAACATTATCGGCGTCATAGACGAAATCGCATTCCAGACCAACCTGCTGGCGCTCAACGCCGGCGTGGAAGCCGCCCGCGCTGGCGATGCCGGCAAGGGCTTTGCCGTCGTGGCGCAGGAGGTGCGCGAACTCGCCCAGCGCTCGGCAAAGGCCGCCAAGGAAATCAAGGCTTTGATCACCGCATCCAACGGTCACGTGAAGAACGGCGCAACGCTTGTCGGGCAGACAGGAGCGGTGCTCGAAGAGATCGTCACGCAGGTCCTTCAAGTCAATGGCAATGTCGCAGCCATCGTCGACGCATCGAAGGAGCAGGCGACGGGCCTGAAGGAGATCAATCAGGCCGTCAACGTCATGGATCAGGGCACGCAACAGAACGCCGCAATGGTCGAGGCGTCTACTGCCGCCGCCCGTCGTCTGTCGAGCGAAGCCGACGCCCTTTTCCAGCTCCTCAGTCAGTTCAATATTGGTGCGAACACCACATCCAAAGAGGCTGCCCGGGGTGTCGCGGCGACCCTGTCGAGACCCGCCTTGCTCCCCGCGCGCAGCGCGGCTGCGAGAATGACCGCGGCCGTTCGTGGCAATGTAGTGCTCGCCGATGACTGGAGAGAATTCTGATCATATCCGAGGTTCGCACCGGCCACGCCGTTTCATGATTTGACGAGCAATTCAGGAGAGGAATGCACAAGCGAATACGACGACATCAGGTCCGGCTCGGCATGTTCGTCGAGGAGCTTGAAGGCGGGACCACGGCAGCGGGCCTGCGGCGCGGCTTCCTGTTGAGTACGGAGCTGGAGGTTGATCGTGTCCGTGCCAGCAATGTCATCAGTGTTCTCATCGACGTGCAGAAAGGTTGCGACATTGCCGGCCGAACACGGGACGCGCCGCCTTTCGGCAGTGCGGCCCGGAGCGCTATTACCGCTGCCGAAACCAGGGCGGTTTCGCGAACGATCGATCAAACGAAACACCTGCTCGCCGGCGTGTTTACCGATGCCCGCATGGGCGGAACGGTTGCGCTCGGCCAGGCGGAGGAAGCCGTCGAGAAAATCGCGTCGGCCGTAGAGCACAACCCGATCGCCTTGATCGGCATCAGCCGACTGAAGAAGAAGGACGAATACACTTTCCTGCATTCGATCGCCGTCAGCGGTTTGATGGTCCATTTTGGTCGCTGGTTGAAGCTCGACGAACGCGCTGTTCAGATCCTGGGATTGAGCGGATTGCTTCACGATATCGGCAAGCTGCTGTTGCCGAAGGGGCTGCTGAACAAGACGGAACGGCTTGACGATCAGGAGATCGCGCAAATTCGCACACACACCCGGCGAGGCTACGACCTGCTCAGCGCCAATGGCGACGTCGATGAGACGGTGCTGGATGTTTGTCTTCATCATCACGAGCATGCCGACGGCGGCGGCTACCCCGACCGTCTTCGCGGCGACCAGCTCAGCATGCCGGTGCGGATTGCTGCCATTTGCGACGTCTATGACGCTATGACGACGCTCCGGCCCTATAAGCGCGCGTGGACACCTGCCGAGACGGTTCAGATGATGTTTGGCTCGAGGGGCCATTTCGACCGCGAACTTCTCTGCGAATTTGTCGAAAGCCTGGAACCATTCCTTCGGCTGAAGCCTTCAAGTCCGTAGTCTGCGCGCCGATCCGGCCATATAGTCGCGGCGAGGCCCATGCCAGACACCATCCCACGGTTGCTTGGATGAGCAAAAACCCACGGCGCAAAAGGGAGCTGCTTCATGTACTACGCCATCCTCGCCTATCACGAAGAGGGAGTGGTCGAATCCTGGTCGAAGGAAGAAGACGCCGCGTTGATGACCGACCTTCTGCAGGTCAACGATCGCCTCGTGCGCGAAAAATCCTTGGGTCCGGCGGCACGGCTTGGCCCCACGGAGCGCGCCGTGACGCTGAGAGGCAATGGCGAAGGTATCGTCATCGATGGCCCCTTTGCCGAAACCAAGGAGCAGTTGCTCGGCTTCTACGTCGTGGACTTTCCAACGCTTGAGGCAGCCGTTGCCGCGGCCCGCGAACTGCGCCGCGCCAACCCGACTGCGGTCTATGAAATCCGGCCGATTTCGCTGTTTCTTCCCGGTGCGCCGCTGGGATTCACGGAGCAGCAATCGTAAGTCATAACTTACGGTAAACGACGGGGCTCTCCGGGATGGAGAGCCCCTTCTGTTGCACCTGCGGTGCCTATCCTACTTGGCGGCCGGCTCGAGCCCACTCGATGAGGGAGCGGTTTTCCTCGCCTGCATCTTCTTGTAGAGGAAGAAATAGAGCCTGATGTACTGGCCGACCAGGACTGCATTGAGCACAGTGCCTTCGCGGATGAAGGGGATGTCAGCCAGGAAGGCGAGACCGATGCCGGCCGACACGACCAGCAGCGCGCAGTCATAGCCGGTCTTGATATTGCCCCACTTCCAGCCTGTGCGCTTGCAGAGCGTGTTCACGAACATGTCCATCGGCATGAGCACCAGGTTGGCCCGGATCATCAGGAACAGGCCATAGGCGAGCGCCGCGTCCGCGAACACGAGAAGAGCGACCTTCGCATAGTAGACGTCGAGCTTGACAAACTCGGTCATGCTCAGATTGAAATCGAGGAACACCGCGAGCGCAAAGGCCGGAAGCAGCGATGCGAAGCTCTTCAACCTGAAATCCTTGGGTAGCACCAGATAGGTCAGTGCCAGCATGATCAGTTCGGTGATGAAATTGTAGGTGCCCTGGCTCAACGGCGGATAGACCAGCGTCATGGTCCGCGTCAGACTGCTCAGCGGCGACACACCGATACCGGCTCGGATCGCCAGGCTGACCCCGAAGGTGAGCACGTAAATGCCCACCACATACATGATCCATCGCCTGGTCAGGCTGCCGGTATCGACGATTTCGGCCTCGTCCGTCTTCTGTCCCATTACTTTCCTCCCCAGATGTTCTGTTGCCCTTTCGCTACCGCCATTTCAACGGCTGCGGGCATGTCGTGTCGTGATTTCGTGGATGTCCCGGACTCCTCTCGGTCGATCCACGCGCCCTCATCGACAGGCGCCACAGCGCCTGCCTCGTTCCCTCCACCGGCCATCAGGCCATCAATCGGAACCTGTGCAGCGAGATGAACAGGCTCAGAAGCTTGTTCACGACCGGTTCGCCTTCATTGCGGTTGCCCATCTCCTCAAGGGCCGCATCGATGGCGCCGGCAGCAGCGGTCAGTTCGGATACGCTCATGTTCGCCATTACGCCATAAATCTCGAGCGGCATGACGGCCTTGTCGTCCCTGTTCTCCGTGACGATGCAGGCACCGGCATAGGCATCGACCCGCTTGAGGCAATGGCACATTTCCGCGCTGTCCTGGCCGACGACGACGAAGTAGGGCTTTGGCGCCGGCCAGAAGGTGGCAACCGCGCCGCGCTCCACATGGACGCCCTTGAACAGGCCGTTGACCACGTGCCGTTTGCCATCGGCATAACGCTGGACCACCGACAGCCGGCTCAGTGTTGCACCCTCATACTCGGCAACCACCTTGCCGTCCCGCAGTGGCACCCAGACCTCCTGGTAGAACTTTGCGTGTCCACGGCCGTAGACGTCGAACAGATAGACCTTGGCCTGGCTTCCGTCTTGCGAGACTTCCAGAGGCACGATGTCGAGCTGACCCGACGTCAGGTCGTCAAGCCCGGGCACACCCTTCTTGCACATGCCGGAATAATCGATGTCGGCGTTCTTCAGCAGCTTGCGATCTTTTGCGACCAGCTCGCCATCTTTGAACACGTAGAGCGGATTTATCTTCGACAGGCTGTCGGTGAGCACGATGTCGGCGAAGCGGCCGGGGGTAAGCGAACCGATCCGGTCCTCCATGTGGAACGACCGCGCCGTGTTGTAGGTGGCCATCTTGATCGCGTGGATCGGGTTGAAGCCCATCTCGGCGCAGAGCGAGATGATCCAGTCCATGTGACCCATGGTCAGCAAGCGCTCGACCGATATGTTGTCGGTGCACAGCATGAAATTGTCGGTCGGCCATTTGCGGTCGACGATGGCGCGCAGCAGGATCTTGATCACCTCGCTGCTGCCGACGCCGAACTTGATGTGCGTCGGAAAACCGTAACGGATGCTCTTTTCGATGTCCTTCTCATTCCAGACGTCGTGATTGTTCGACACGCCGATCGCCGGCAGATAGTTCAGGACCATGTCGGAAAGCGCGGTTACGCCCCAGTGGCCGTTCATGAAGCCGCCCTTGGCGCGCACCCAGGCCGCCTTGCGGAAATCGTCGTCATCGCCCGAACTGTAGGTGAAGTGCTCGAACTCACCGAGGCCGATGACCGGTTCCATCTTCAAGACAGCCTCGGTGACGGACGCCGCCGTCTTCTTGCCCGGAGCGAAGGCATAAAGCCGATAGGGCAGCTTGTCGTAGTCCTTGAACAGGCTTTCGGCCGCCGCAACGCCCTCATCGCCCGCCGCACTCAGGAGATCCAGGCATTCGGCATAGATCGTCGTCGTGCCGCAGGGAACCATCGCTTCGGCCAGTGCCGTCGGATGCGCCAGCTGGGATTCGAAATGGATGTGCGCGTCGATCAGGCCGGGGATCGCGTATAGCCCTTTGCCGTCGAAAACATCCTTCACTTTCAGGATCGTCTCATCGGGATTGAGCGCAACGATGCGCTTGTCATAGACGAGGATAGATCCCTGGTAGACGGTTTCGCCATGCACATCGAGGATGTTGAGGTTCTTCAGAAGAAGGTCCGCCTCCTTCTTTCCGTTCAGGATATCAAAGATGGCGCGCACTTTGTCGTAGTGCACGGCTTCGGTTTTGTTCACGCGTCTTTCCTCCACTTGCAAGTCTCGTCGGCATGGGCAGAGCCGGGTGCTCAAGCCTTCACCGGGGCAGCGCCCGCGCCGATCTCTCCTCGTTGTCGAAGGCCATAAGAAGTTATTGCACCGCTTCCGAAAAGCAGTATTTTCTGCGCGCAGCGTACTCTTTTCGAGAGCGCTTGAATTGGAGGAGACTGGGTATGTTGCACTCGCGCGTGCTGCGCTACATCGACGAAGTCGCCCGCTCAGGCTCCATCCGCGCCGCCGGCGAACGGCTGAACGTGGCCGCGTCGGCGATCAACAAGCATGTGCTGCAGCTGGAAGAGATGATCGGCGAGCCCCTGTTTGAAAGGCTGCCGAGAGGGTTGCGGCTGACGCCGGCCGGCGAAATCCTCGTTGCGCATGTGCGCCGGACGATCAAGGAGTACAGCCAGGTCGAGGCCGAGATCCGCGACCTGAAGGCGCTGCAGAGCGGCGAGGTGATCATCGCCACCATGAACGGCCTTGCCGGCGGCATCGTGCCGAAGGCAGCGGCCAACTTCTGCGCCCGCCATCCGCGGCTGAAGATTTCGATCCGGGTGATGTTCATTCACGACATCGTCCAGGCGGTTGTCGACGGCGAGGCCGACCTCGGCCTCGCCTTCAACCTGCCGCCCTCGCCGCAACTCGAGACGCTGTGGAAGATGGATACCCGGCTCGGCGCCGTGGTCTCGCCCGAACATCCCCTCGTCGGGCTCGACTCGCTGCCGCTCGCCCACTGCGAACCCTATCCGCTGATTTTCGCCGACAAGTCGATGCTGATCCATGGGATCGTCGCCGACGCCTTTGCAAATGCCGGTCTGACCGTCGAGCCGGCGTTCCTGACCAACTCGATCGAAGCGATGAAATGCCTTGCTGCTGCCGGCGACGGCATCGCCTTCCTCAGCAAGTTCGATATTGCCGAGGAGCAGCGCAACGGCGTGCTCACCTATCTGCAGATCCGCGAGCGCACCTTCGGAAAGAACGTGCTTTCGCTCGTCCAGCGCGAAAAACGCAGCCATGGTCTCGCCACCGCGATGTTTGCCGAGGAAATCATGCGCGCTTTGCGAGCGACGACGGAGTGACGGGCCGCCGGACCGGCGCTGTCAATCGCCGCCCGAGCGATGGGCGCGCTCGGCGTCGAGGATCTTGCGGACACGCTGCAATGTGGGGAGGCTGGCTTCCAGCGCGGCGCGATCGAACAGCGACGCGACAGTTGCCATTGCAGCCGTCACGTCGCCGATCGCCGCCAGACGGAATGCCCGGCCGGCCGGCGTCAGAAAAACTGTCTTCGAGCGGCCGTCGCTAGGGTTTGCCCTGATCTCGACCAGCTCGCGTTTTTCCAGCACCGCCAATGTGTGCGTCATCGTCGCCTTCGTGACCTGCATGGCATTGGCGATCGCAAGCGGCGTCGTGCCGTTGCCGACGCGGTAAAGGTGGTTCAGGGTGGCAAAGTGCGAACTGTGCAGCCCATCCGGAAGGTGGCGGTTTAGGAATGCCTGGGACAACTGGCTGACGATGCCGATTTCATTGAAGAATGTGAAGATAAGGGTGTCGTCGTCCAAGGCCTATGCTCCAGCCGCGTTCAGATGATCCTGGTATCCAGCGGCCATCTCGGGCTGGGCTCGACTGGGGCAGCATAACCGAGCCGGCCCAGCATTTGAACGGTTCCGCCTTCCGGCGACAGCATTTTGTGCACCTGCCGGTAATACCAGCTCATCTCAGGGAATTCCTGCAATGTCTGGCTGAGCGGCTGCAGGCCTGTTCCAAGCGCGGTGGCGGTGAGATTGATCCGGACCCAATCACGGCCCGCGGCAATCTGCTCGGCGCGGCTGTTGCCTGATGTCGTCAGCCAGATATGGGCCATGGCGGTGTCCGAGTTGGCCAAGAGCGCCGCTCGTCCTTGCGCAAAGGCCGTGGATGTCGTGTCGAGCGCCTGCTCGCGGCTCAGTTGCCCCAATGCCGCAAGCCCATCGAACAGCGGTCCGCCGAGGTCGATTCCATCGGGACTGGCCTCGATTTCGGCTTTGCCGATCCTCAGGAGATCGACGCTTTCCCTGTAGGTGCGTTCCGTGCCGATCTCCAGTTCAAGGGCCGCATGGGTCATCTCCCTCAGGGTCGCCACCACGGCCTGATCGTTGCTTGATCGCGCCAGCGCGCCATGGCGGACGGACGCACCAAGGGCGCCAAGCACCTCCCCAGGCACGGGTTTGGTCAGATCGAATGGCTCCTTCAGCGACCGGCGCGCCAAAATCTGCGCAAAGAGCGGATCTGCGCCGATCGTCGGATCCTGCTCGAAACGGATGACCGCGACCGGGCGGCCGTCGAGCGCCTGCGCATCGCTCCCTTCAGGAAAGAGGGAAACGTCCAGCCTGTAATTCTGGGTGGAGGCGGCAATGGCCATCTGCTCGATGAAGCAGCCGAGCCCGATGGTGATCTGCCGGTTGTAGGGGTCGGTCTCGGGCAAAAGGCGGGTCGCATCGACATAGAGGGTTACCTGATCCCGGACACGGAGATCAACGAGCCATGGTTGCCGGTTGTGGGGGTTGGGCGCCAGGATCGCGTAGGAAAGCGCCCTGCGCCTTGGCTCTTGGTCACCTGCTCCAGCCAGCATCCACGGCGCCAAGGCTCGATCGGGCCGACGGGTCAGCAGAAATGCCGTGGATGCACCAGCGGCCGCCAAGACGACACCGCCACCCAACACGGCCAAGAACTGTCGTCGCTTCATGATTGGCTCCATCTAATTCGACATCAAACCAAATAGTACGACATCGAACCAAAGTCAATCGGAGCAACCGTTCAAGAGACGCCTTCACTCGTTTGGGATGAGAAAAAGCGCGACCATCGTCAGACGCGCATCACATGCCGCCGGCCCTGGCCGCAACGACCCGGTTCCAATCATCCTGTTTCAGGCGGAAGCACATCCAGGGCGACGGCGTGCCCGAAAGGTCCAGTGTCGCGTCGTAGACATGCGCAGCACCGAGCTTCACCGTCGCCTTCTGCGAGCGGATGTTTGTCGGCGCGATGTGAAACCAGACATCGGTGTAAACGCCGAAGGCATGGCCGAGCATCAGCCGCTTCAGCTCGAAGTTGGTGCCGCCACCCCAATAGGCGTTGTTGAGGAAGGTGAAGCCGATCGAGACGCTGTCCGGCATGTCGGGAGCGACGTAGTAACGCGAGCATCCGATGATCTCGCCGGTCCGCCGATCGATGGCGGCAAGCGTCGCTGCGCTCGCCAGCAACGTGGCGAAATAGGGTTCGAACTTTTCGCGCTTGTAGCGGTCCGTTGCCGGATGTCCTGCCCAGACGTCGGGGTCACTTGCGGCCGAATACAACCCCTCGAGATCGCCTAGTCCCAGGGGCCTAAGATGAATGGCCACGCCACGCAGCGTCGGCTGCGGATTGAAATCAGGTCTGAACATGCATGTGTCTCACGATGACGAGGATGGAACGGGGATCATATCGGCGATGGCGCGGTCAAAATCGCGGCGGCTTTCCGAGAGGCCCCTGCTCACGCCAACTCTGTCGGCTTCGGAGCGGTTCTGGCTGAGCTTGCGCTTGCCGGTCAGGTGCGTGATCGGCATTCGGATCCCGACGATGCCACGCAATTGCGCGGCGATGAATGCCGGCGGGGCATCGCTGACAGACCATGGGTTTGAAGTCGCACGCTCGTGGACGTCGGTCAGCCGTATGACGATATCAAGCAGCCGCGCCGGATCATCGAAGAATTCGACCGGCCCCTTCGCCTGAACGGCGGTGTAGTTCCACGTCGGAACCACTTTTCCATGTTCGGCTTTCGCGGCATACCAGGCCGGCCTGATATAGGCGTCGGGGCCCATGAAGACAGCGAGCCCGTCGCCGATCACAGGCATTTTCCACTGCGAATTCGGGCGGGCGAGATGGGCGTAGAGGGTGCCACTTTCACCTTCGTCCGCGTCGAGAAACATCGGCAGCGGCGTCGCCACAGGCCCTTCAGCCGTCGCGGTAATGAAGCTGGCGATGCGGCATGCCCGCATCATCGCGTGGATTTCACTGGTGTCGTCGACCACGAAAGCTGGCGGCGTGTACATCGATCTCTCCTTGAACTGCGCAGAGCATCGGCGTTAACTGGCACGAAATAAACGTCCAGTTCCGGAGATTTTCATTGGGCCAGTTGAACAGTGCGGGATCGAGACGCACGGGCGCTGCCCGCCGTATCTACCTCGACTTGCGCGAACAGATCAGCGCCGGAATCTACGCTCCCGGCGACAGGCTGCCGTCGAGCCGCGCGCTTGCCGTAGAACTGGGCGTGTCGCGCACGACGATCACGGCGGCGTTCGACCAGCTTGTCTCCGAGGGCTATATCAGCAGCCATCAGGGCGCAGCGTCGCTCGTCTCGTATATCGCCGGAGAAAAGACGCAGCATCGGGGGCCGTCACTGCAATGGACCCAACGGCCGATGTCTGCCTATGCCGCCCGACTGATGGAGCTTCCGATCCAATATGCCGCGAGCCGGCCGGGGCTGGAGTTCGATTTTCGCTATGGCGATATCGCTGCCGCCGACTTTCCGACATTGCTGTGGCGGCGGGCGATGAATGCTGCGCTGCTGCGCCGTCGCGGGAGCCTGTTCTACGAGCACCCGGCGGGCTCCGCGTTGTTGAGACAACACCTTCAGAGCTATCTCTGGAGGGCGCGCGGCATTCGCTGCGGCAGCGATCAGATCATCGTCGTGTCCGGCTCGCAGCAGGCACTCGATCTGTGCGCCCGCGTCCTCGTCGACAACGGCGACCGCGTCGTCATTGAGAACCCGTGTTACGCCATGGCGCGCAACATCATGGCCGCCGTCGGCGCTGATATCATCGCCGTTTCCTGCGACGACGCCGGGCTTGTTGTGGAAGACCTGCCGCGCCAGGGACAATCGGCACTCGCCTATGTGACGCCGAGCCACCAGTTTCCGCTGGGCGGCGTCTTGCCGCAAAGCCGGCGGGAGGCGCTGCTCACATGGGCCTATGCGGCGGGAGCCTATGTCGTCGAGGACGACTACGACGGCGAGTACCGTTACGATGTCAAGCCGATACCGCCGCTGTTTCAATCGGATCAGGACCGGGTCATCTATGTCGGCACCGTGTCGAAGACGCTTTCGCCGGCCCTCCGGCTCGGCTACCTCGTCGTTCCCCGGCCGTTGATCGACGTCTTCACCAGGAGCAAGCAGCTCGCCGACCGTCACAGCCCGACCCTTGAGCAGGAGGCGCTCACGATCCTGTTGGAAAGTGGCGCATACGAGCGCCATGTCCGCAAGATGCGTCGGTCCAATGCGGACCGTCGGGCCGCGTTGATCTCGACCCTGACATCATGCTTTGGCGAAAAGATCGATATCGTCGGCACATCGGCCGGGCTGCATGTCGTCGTCTGGTTCCGTGATATCGGCGCACAGCACGAGGCGCGACTGATCGAAGCCGCCCAGGAGGCAAGGATTGGCATCTACCCGGTGTCGCCGCTCTATCTCGAACGCAAGCCGGACCTCGCCGGCCTGGTCCTTGGCTATGCCGCGCTGACACCGGATGAATTGCGCCGCGGTGCGGAGAAGCTGGCGTTGGCCGTTCACGGTTTCGAAGCGCTCTTGTCCGGCTCAAGCGACGGTGAAGCCGCCCAAATCTAGATTTCCGCCACCAGCCTCGCCAGCGCCAGGGAAGCGGTCAGGCCAGGCGATTCGATGCCGAACAGGTTGATCAGGCCGGGCACGCCGTGCACGCCTGGCCCTTGAACGTCGAAGTCCTGGCTTGCCACCTCGGGCGGCACGATCTTCGGCCGGATGCCGGAATAGGCAGGGACCAGCGCGCCGTCTTTCAGATCTGGATAGTAGCGCCGCACGCCGGCATAGAACGACGCAGCTTTCGTCGGATCGACGTCATAGGTCAACGTCTCGATCCACTCGATATCAGGCCCGAAGCGCGCTTGCCCGGCCATGTCGAGCGTCAGATGGATGCCGAGACCGCCTTTGACCGGCACCGGATAGATCAATCGCGAAAACGGCGCTTTGCCGACATGCGAGAAATAGTCGCCCTTGGCGTAATACGCCTTCGGCACGCGTGCCTTCGGCATGCCCTCGATCAGCCGCGCCACCTTCGGCGCGGCAAGGCCAGCGGCGTTGACGAACAGGCGGCAGGCAAGGCTCATCGGTTCGGCACCGCCGACCTTAACGACGATGCCGCCGCCCGTGACATTGCCGCCTTCGACCGGGCTGTTGAGCGCAAGGACCGCACCGGCATTCTCGGCGTCGCCCAGTAGCGACAGCATATAGGCATGGCTGTCGATGATGCCCGTCGACGGCGACAGGAGTGCGCCGGTCGTCGCCAGCGCCGGTTCAAGCGCACGCGCTTCGGCTGCTGAGATCTGCCGGAGGTCAGGCACGCCATTTCGTGCCGCCTGGGCGGCGATATCGGGCAAATGCTCCAGCTCGGCGGCTGAGGTCGCGACGATCAGCTTGCCGCACTGTCGATGGGGGATGCCCCGTTCGCGGCAATAGGCATAAAGCAGCGTCCGACCCTCGACGCACAGCCGCGCCATCAGGCTGCCCGGTGGATAATAGATCCCGGCATGGATGACTTCGCTGTTGCGCGAAGATGTTTCGCTGCCGATGCGATCCGCCGCCTCGAGCAGGATGACACCGCGGCCGGCTTGCGCGAGCGCGCGAGCGACGGCGAGGCCTACGACCCCGGCTCCCGCGACAATGCATTCCACATGTTCAAGAGACATGGCAGACCCCGACAACAGCGCGCACGACGTATGACGCGTCCTTGACGATGATGCGGTACCACAGGATCGCGGAATGCGTCAGACAGTACGGGCCGTCGACGGCCCGTACTGTTTGGGATCTCGGACTATGGAGCCGTTTTTCAGGCCGCCCGAGCGCTTGCCGCGAGCGGGATCTCGATGTCGACTTCCAGCGTCGTCACGTGCTCGCCGCGATCCATCTTGACGGTGACCTTGTCGTCGTCGATCTGGACGTGCTTGGAGATGACCGCAAGGATCTCTTCCCTGAGGATGGCGACGAGATCGGATTGGCCGACGGAAGCCCGCTCATGCGCCAGCAGCACCTGCAGTCGCTCGCGCGCGGTCGGGGCCGAGGTCTGCTTCTTGAAGAAACGGAAAATGCTCATGCTGCCCTCCGTCCGAAGATCTTGCCGAACAGACCGCGCTTTTCGCCCGGGATGGTCATCGGCACGGTTTCGCCAGCAAGCCGGCGGGCGGCGTCGAGATAGGCGAGCGCCGGGGCAGACTTGCTGTCGGCGAGCGTCACCGGCGCGCCGATGTTGGATGCCCTGAGCACGTCCATGCTCTCGGGAACGATGCCGAGAAGCGGGATCGACAGGATTTCGAGCACATCTTCGACCTTCAGCATGTCGCCGCGCTCGGCGCGCAGCGCGTCATAGCGGGTCAGAAGCAGGTGCTTCTCGACGCGTTCGCCGCGCTCGGCCTTTTCGGTCTTGGCATCGAGCAGGCCGATGATCCGGTCGGAGTCGCGAACCGAGGAAACTTCCGGATTGGTGACAATCACCGCCATGTCGGCATGGCGCATGGCAAGCGTTGCACCGCGCTCGATGCCGGCCGGGCTGTCGCAGATGATCCAGTCGAAATGCTTCTTCAGGTCGTTGATGACCCGCTCCACGCCTTCCGGCGTCAGGCTGTCCTTGTCGCGGGTCTGCGATGCCGGCAGCAGGAACAGCGTGTCCAGGCGCTTGTCGCGGATCAGCGCCTGCGGCAGCTTGGCGTCGCCCTGGATGACGTTGACCATGTCGTAAACGACCCGGCGCTCGGCACCCATGACGAGGTCGAGATTGCGCAGGCCGACATCGAAATCGACGACGACGGTCTTCTCGTTGCGCTGCGCGAGTGCTGCGCCGAGAGCAGCGGTCGACGTCGTCTTGCCGACGCCGCCTTTGCCCGATGTAACAACAACTACTTTCGCCATCTTCCGCTCCTGTTTCCTGTCCGGCATCCGGCTCAGTTAAGTCTCTCTGCCATGATCGAGTCGTCCTCGAGCCAAAGCTGCACCGATTGTCCGCGAAGCTCGGCCGCCATGTCGTCGGCGGTCTTGTAGACGCCGTCGATGGCCAGCAATTCCGCCTCGAGCCGCCTGCAGAAGATGCGCGCCGAGGTGTTGCCGACCGAACCCGCAAGCGCCCGCCCGCGGAGCGCCCCGTAGATATGAATCGAACCGCCGGCGATGATTTCCGCACCCGATGCGACCGAGCCGATCACGGTGACGTCGCCTTCCGGAAAGATCACCGACTGGCCGGAACGCACCGGTTCGCGAACGATGATCGAAGCCGTCGCCCGCGCCGCCGGTGTTTCCTGGCCGACGACGGAGACCGTGTCAGGCGCCCTTGGCTCTCCGGCGATCAATTCACCCGCAGCCGCCTCGAAATCCGGTGCCGGCCGGCCGCCCCGCATCGATGGCGGCATGCCCGGCTCGAACAGCGATGGACGCCCGCCCTCGATACCGAGGACCCGAACGTTTCTGCTGGCGAGTTCTGCGAGCAGGCCCTTCAGCTGCGGCCGGTCGATCTCGAGATCGACGATGTCGAGGACAACGGGTCGACCAAGAAAAAACCCGGCCGAGCGGGCGGCCAGATCGTCGAGCCGCGTCAGCCACGAATCGAGCGGCAGCTCGGGCGACAGCGCCAGGCTCAGGAACGAGCGGCCCTTGATACGGATCGAACGAGCGTCTGTTAGCACTTTGATCATCTTCGTTAATTTTTCGTTGACGGGATCTAGGCGACGGATGGTTAACAAAAGGTTAACGACGAGCTGTCGCTTCTCGCAGATGGGCTCGGAGAAGGCTTGGCAATGCGTTCTCTGGCCGTGCCCGACGCCGCCCGCACGCCGTCCGGAATCCCGTCCCGATCGCCCTTTGGACACGAAAGGGTCCTGCAACGCCGGCCGGTCGATACCTTGAATTTTTTCTGGCTCCGGCTGCTCACCACCGTGCGCTTGCACGCTGCAGCAGTCCCCATCTGGGAACCGAATGCAACCCAACGACGTTAAGTGGTGCGGCGGAGGTCGTCGCATCTCGCAAACGGAAGGTGATTCCCTTAGATGGCGCCCAAACACATCATCGTCGCATTGCTCTTGTCATTCCCTTGCGCTGCCCCCGCAGTCGCCCAGACCCCCGAGGATCCAGCAGTCACCGCCTGCAAATCGACCGGCCTTGTCGCGCTTCAGGAACATTCCGCCGACATTACGGGGTTGGTGCTGGACCCGGAAAGCCTCGCGATCACCGCCGCCGACACAAAGGTCGAAGACGTTTCGGTCAAAACAGTGATCCTCGGAGAGGCCTATATCGAGCGTAACGGCACGGCCGGTAAGGCGGATCGGTTCGTGTGCCTGCTCGGCGAGAAGGGTAAGGTCCTCTTGACGTTCTTCACGGCGAAATGACCGTCCGTCTCGTCGGGTATGTCTCAGAAACAACCGGCCCCGGGGCGGCCTGGCGATCGTAACCGGCTTCCGATCTCCGATGAGAGTATGAAGAATTTGTAATTATATTCCAGTGACTTGCGCCACCAAAATGTCACGATTGACTACCATTTTTCAGTGATCGGAACGGCACAAACCAGCACCGGTTGCTGGAGAACCACTGTCCCGACCAGTCGAAACAACCCGGCATCTTCAGTGTGGGCGAAAACGCCCGCAAAGGACCTGTGTCAACCAATGCGATCCGTTTACCGACGGCTCGATGGGGTTCACCTTGGCCTGGCGCACATGCGGGATGCTGCACACAACAAAGGAGCATGATCATGAACCGCATCGCAAAGCTCTCCATTATCGCAGCGCTTTCCGCCATGACCTTCGGCGGCATCTCCTACGCGGCAAGCACGACCATGAACTGGCCGGCACAAATCGAACAGACGGTACACAGTTTCAAGGGCGACAAGTTCACGGTGGTCAATATCGACACCTTGGACAAGTTGAGCGAGACCAGAACCTGGATCGACCAGGCGACACCCGCCCAGCTTGCCGCCCTGCACAAGGCGGTCGACGGCAACAAGGATCTTGTCGCCAAGCTCAAGGCCCAGAATGTCGAACTCAACAACATTGTCGGGGCTGAACAGGCAGCCGACGGCAGCCTGACCCTGTACCTCAAGTAAGACCGAAGGCACGCGCGCCATCGCTCGTCTTGTCAAGACCGATGGCGCGCGTTGCCGTTGACCCGTTTCCGGCGGACCAGATGCGGGCTTCTGTCGTGCGGCCGGACTCTTTGACGAAACGCATCGGATTTCGAACCGGCCAAATGGAAGAGGGCCCCAACGGACATGGTTTGGCGGCCGAGCCGTCCGTGACGTTCTGGACCGGTCGGAACCTGACGCCTGGCTTGCACGTCGAGCGAGCCCGTGGCGGCTGGCATCGGCATCTTCGAAACGCCTGCTCAAATCACGACTCAGAGCTTTCTGATGATCGCGGCAGCGACAGGCGGAGCGATGAATTGCAACAGCTTCAACAGCTTCGCCTTGCCGACATGAACCCGCGACCTGCCGGGCTCCAGAGCGCGTACGATTGCCGCAGCGGCCGTGTTGGCGGTGATTTTGCCGCGGCCGCGCCCAGCGGTCATCGGCGTCTCGACCAACGGCAACACCACATCCACCACTCTGACGGAGGTCTGCTGGTATTGTACCCGAAGAGCATCCGAAAACATGCGCAAGCCCGCTTTCGTGGCGCTGTAGACTGCCGACGTCGCCTTTGGATAGCACGCAAGGGCAGAGCCGATATTGACGATCACGAACGGGCGCGCCGGCGTGTTCGGTAAAAGCAGCCGCGACAGGATGATGGGCGCGACAAGATTGGTCTCGACTTCGGCGACGATCTGTTCGATGCCGTAGTGTGGTTCATCGAGCCTGACGTTATGCTGGATCGCTGCGTTGTTGATGAGACCATCGATGACATCTGCTTCCGCCAATTCGCCACCAAGGGCGGCAACAGCCGCCTGGTCGCGGATATCCAGCAGCCGCACCTCTATCCGTTCATCACGTTGCGCCAAGCCTCTCAGCCGCTCCCTGTCCCGGCCAAGCGCAACGACGCCATGACCTTTTGCAGCCAGTTGCAGGGCGATCTCCAGACCTATTCCGGAACTTGCCCCAGTGACGACGTATCGTGCCATGTTATCAATTCCCGTTGATTGAACAATCGAGCCTGGAGCAAGTGGAAGCGAATGGCATTAACCGAGGTTAAGCACCCGAAAGGCGCAGCGATTTCGCTGTTCGAGCGCATTGCAGGGCAATCGCTTGCGAACACGGAGCGCCTGGCCGAAGCAATTCATGTTCGCCCGGTGAAGCCCGGAGAGACGATTTTCGACCAGGACGAGCCGCATCCCTACATCTATGTGATCGAGACCGGCCTGGTTAAGCTCACCTACCTTCGCGCCGACGGTGAGGAATGGATCAAATCCTTCGCTGCCGAAGGGCGGTTCTTCGCAAGTCTTTCGGCCTTGCTGCCGATGGGACGCGCTACTTTTTCCGCAGTCGCCATCGAAGCCTGTCGTCTGGAGAGAATTCCGTTCGCGACGCTGCAAGCACTGGTCGACATCGATCTCGGCTGGTCGCGGATGCTGCGCAACGCCCTGATGATCCTTGCCGAACGCAAGGAGCGCCGAGAGCGCCAGTTCCTGACACTCGATCCGGAGGAACGCTACCGGTCGCTGATCGCCGAGGAACCGGATCTGGTCTTACGGGCACCCCAGAAGGACCTTGCAGGCTATCTCGGCATCACGCCGGTCGGCCTCAGCCGCATCGCCAAGCGCGTTCGCGAGGAAGCGGATACCAGACTTAACCCGGGTTAATGCTTGCGGCGCTGCAAGGCGCAATACCTGCTCCGGTTCAACAACGGGAGCAACACCTTGACCAATACCGCATCGGACACCCTGCTCTTCCTGCGCTCATGGCTGACAAAGCCATTGGAAGTCGCCGCTATCGCCCCCTCAAGCACGCGATTGGCTGCAGCCATGACCACCGAAATCAGTCGGTACACCGGTGACGTCCTGGAGCTTGGCCCCGGAACCGGCATTTTCACGCGCGCACTTCTGCAAAATGGTGTCCGACAGGACCAACTGGTTCTGGTGGAACGAAATCCGGCCTTTGCCGCGTTGCTGCGGGGCCGTTTTCCCGAGGCTACACTGATCGAGGGTGATGCGCAGCACTTGCGGCTGCCGGCAACACGCAAGATCGGCGCCGCCATCAGCGGCCTGCCGCTGCTCTCCATGCCGAGACAAGCGGTTCGCGATATCCTTGAGGCGGTCTTTCGGCACCTTGCCAATGACGGTTGCCTCTTCCAGTTCACTTACGGACCGCGTTGCCCCGTGCCGGCTGCGCTGCTCGAAGTACTTCGCCTCGAGGCGTCGTTCCTGCGCTGGGTGCCGCTCAATCTCCCGCCGGCCAGCGTCTACCAGCTGTCCCGCCGTCCGGCGTAACAGGGCGGACGGACCAGGGCGCGCGCTCGAAGCTGTTCGCGGCTCACCTGCGCACGCGACGGACGACCACGATGCCCGCAGCGCTCATCAGGGCCAGCACATACCAGGTTGCCGCGTAGACGAGGTGGCTGTTGCGGAAGTTGACCACGGTCAAGCCGCCGACCGGCAGGCCGCCGGGATTGGGCGTGGCGTCTGCATCGATGAAATAGGGGGCGACATCCACCAGTCCCTGCGCTCTGGCGATCGCATCGACATCGCGCGAATACCACCGCCTGGTGGCCGGGTCGTTGGAGCGCAGGAAACCGCCATCCGGCTCGGTCATGCGAAGAAGGCCGGTGACCCGGCCAGCCCCAGGCAATTGACTTCCCGGGCGTGCCGCAGCATCGCGTCGATCCGCTGGCACAAAACCACGGTTGATTAGGATGGTCGTGTGGTCGTCGACGACCATCGGCGTGAGCACCCAGAAACCGGCGCCGCGTTCGGTAACAGCCTGGACCAGGGCCTCCTTGTCATGCGCGAAAACACCCATCGCAGTGACCCGGCGATATTCGTCCTTGTCCGCGCTGATGCCAGGCCATTCCGATTGGGCTGGAGCCGGCACCGGTTCGGCAAGAACCCGGGCGTCGACCCGCGCGATCAGGTCGAGCTTCCAGAAAAGCCGCTTCACCTGCCAGGTGCCGAGAGCGATGAAAGCCGCCATCAGCACCGACAAGGCGACCGTCAGAACGACACGCGAGCGGGAGGCTTCTGCCCCCGTCCTTGTCTCTGCCGATCGGTCGTCCATCGCCGTAGCCGTCAAAGAGTCGTCACGGCATGTTCTTCATCATCTCGTTTGTCATCGGCATCATGTTGACGTTGAGGTGATGCATGACCCAGAGCGAACCGGCGAGCGCGATACCGACGATGATGAGGGTGAAGATCAGCGCCATCATCGTCCAGCCGCCTTCCGAGCGCTGGTTCATGTGCAGGAAGAAGATCATGTGCACGACGATCTGGATGGCGCCGAGACCCATGACGACAACCGCCGTCGCCACCTTGCTGTCGAGCGCGCCGCTCATCACCAGCGCGAAGGGAATGGCGGTCAGGACGACGGAAAGCGCAAAGCCGATCATGTAGCTACGGAGCGAGCCATGGCCCGCTTCATGGCCGTGACTGTGGCCGTGATGGGCCTCATGAGCATCTTCATGGGCGAGGCTGTGTGGCTGTGAGCTCATCCGATGACTCCGATCAGATAGACGAAGGAGAAGACGCCGATCCAGATGACGTCGAGGAAGTGCCAGAACATCGACAGGCACATCAGCCTGCGGCGGTTTTCCGGGATCAGTCCGTGCAACCTGACCTGCACCATCATCGTCACGATCCAGATGATGCCGAAAGTGACGTGCAGGCCGTGGGTGCCGACGAGCGTGAAGAACGACGACAGGAAGGCGCTGCGTGTCGGGCCTGCACCCTCCTGGATCAGGTGATAGAACTCGTAGAGTTCGAGACCGAGAAACGAGAGCCCGAACACGGCGGTGACGCCGAGCCAGAAGATCGTCTCCATCTTGGCGTTGCGCTCCATCTGGAGCATGGCAAAACCGTAGGTGATCGAGGAGAACAGCAGCATCGCCGTGTTGATGGCGACGAGCGGCAGATCGAACAGATCGGCCGGCGACGGGCCAGCCGCATAGTTGCGACCGAGCACGCCATGGGTGGCAAACAGCACGGCGAAGATGAGGCAGTCGCTCATCAGGTAGATCCAGAAGCCCAGCATGGTGCTGCCTTCGGGATGGTGCTCTTCCTCGAGGTAGAACTGCGGCGCTTTGGCTGCTTCGGTTTGGGTCGCGTTGGTCATCTCAGCTGCGCTCCGCCAGAAGTTCGGACCGGGCGTCCTCTGTTGCCGTCACGGTCTCGGCGGGGATGTAGAAATCCCTGCTGTAGTTGAACGTGTGGCCGATCGCCACGACGAGGATGGCAACGAACGAGACGACCACCAGCCACCAGATGTACCAGATCAGCGCGAAGGCGAGCGCGACGCTGATGCCGGCCAGGATGACGCCCGTGCCGGTGTTCTTCGGCATATGGATCGGCTTGAAGCCGCCGAGCGGGCGCTCGTAGCCGCGGTTCTTCATGTCGTACCAGCTGTCATGATCGTGCACGACCGGGGTGAAGGCGAAGTTGTACTCCGGCGGCGGCGAGGACGTCGACCATTCCAGGGTACGGGCGTTCCACGGATCGCCTGTGGTGTCGCGCAGCTGGTCGCGTCTCAGGTAGCTGACGACGAGCTGGACGACGAACGAGGCAATACCGAGCGCGATCAGCACCGCGCCGAACGCAGCGATGACGAACCAGATCTGCAGCGAGGGGTCCTCGAACTGGCTGACGCGGCGGGTAACGCCCATCAGGCCGAGCACGTAGAGCGGCATGAAGGCGAAGAAGAAGCCGATCTGCCAGAACCAGAAGCTCATCTTGCCCCAGAACGGATCGAGCTTGTAGCCGAAGGCCTTCGGCCACCAGTAGACGAGACCTGCCATCAGACCGAACACGACGCCGCCGATGATGACGTTGTGGAAGTGGGCGATCAGGAACAGCGAGTTGTGCAGCACGAAGTCGGCCGGCGGGATCGCCAGCATGACGCCGGTCATGCCGCCGACGACGAATGTGACCATGAAGCCGACGGTCCACAGCATCGGCACTTCGTAGCGGATGCGGCCGCGATACATGGTGAAGAGCCAGTTGAACATCTTCGCCCCGGTCGGGATCGAGATGATCATCGTGGTGATGCCGAAGAAGGCGTTGACCGACGCACCCGACCCCATGGTGAAGAAGTGATGCAGCCAGACGAGATAGGACAGGATCATGATCACGCAGGTCGCGTAGACCATTGAAGCGTAGCCGAAGAGACGCTTGCCGCAGAAGGTGGCAACGACTTCCGAGAAGATGCCGAAGGCGGGCAGGATCAGGATGTAGACCTCCGGGTGGCCCCAGATCCAGATGAGGTTCACATACATCATGGGGTTGCCACCAAGGTCGTTGGTGAAGAAGTTGGTGCCGGCGTAGCGGTCGAGCGAGAGCAGCGCCAGCGTCGCCGTCAGGATCGGGAAGGTGGCGACGATAAGGATGTTGGTGCAGAGCGACGTCCAGGTGAAGACCGGCATCTTCATCAACGTCATGCCCGGCGCGCGCAACTTGACGATAGTCGCGATCAGGTTGATGCCCGACAACGTCGTCCCCACACCCGCCACCTGCAGGCCCCAAATGTAATAGTCCACCCCGACGCCCGGACTGTAATCGGCGCCCGAAAGCGGCGGATAGGCAAGCCATCCGGTGCGCGCGAACTCGCCGACGAACAGCGACATCATGATGATCACAGCACCGGCCGTGGTCATCCAGAACGAGAAATTGTTGAGGAACGGGAAGGAAACGTCGCGCGCGCCGATCTGCAGCGGCACCACATAGTTCATCAGGCCGGTCACGAAGGGCATGGCCATGAAGAAGATCATGATCACGCCATGGGCGGTGAAGATCTGGTCGTAGTGATGCGGGTTGAGATAGCCCTCGTTGCCGTTGAAGGCGATCGCCTGCTGCAGGCGCATCATGATCGCGTCGGCAAAGCCGCGCATCAGCATGACCAGCGCCAGGATCACGTACATGATGCCGATCTTCTTGTGATCGACCGACGTGAACCACTCGTGCCAGAGATAGCCCCAGAGCCTGTACTTGGTGATCAGCGCCAGGACGGCGATGCCGCCGATCGCAACGGCGACGAAGGTCGCGACCAGGATCGGCTCGTGATAGGGGATCGCCTCCCAGGTGAGCCGCCCGAAGATGAATTGTGTGAGGTTGGTGCTACCGAACATAGGGCTATCCAAATTCTCTTGAAATGCGGCTTCAGGGCTGAGCGGTGGTGCCGGAATTGTTCAACTGCGCCGGCGCCGGACCGTCCCGGCTCTCGGCGGGCGGCTTCTGATCGCCGTGCATGTTGTGCATATCGTGGTTCATCGACTGCGGTTTTTGGTCGATGCCTTCGGCCGGCTCTTCGCTTTTCGACGGATTGCCCGTTGCCGGGAAAGTGGCGCCGGGTGCAGCCTCACCCGCCTGGCCGGTCTCGCCCGCATGGCGGTTGTCGTGCTCGAGCTTGGCGCGGTTCTCGTGGCTTTCGACGCCCCCGCCGCCCATCATGTCGATGTGCATCATGTCCCTCATGCACATCTGGCCGGGACGCACGCACATGTTCAGTACTGCTTCAAAAAGCCCATCCTCGACGTTTGAAAAGTAGCGGACCGGTTCCTTGGTGCTGGGCTTCTCAAGCTTCAGGTAGGCGTCGCGGTTGAGCATGGTGCCGTTGCTCTTTACCCTTGCGACCCACTGATCGAAGCCGCCCTGGTCGAGCCCATGAAACTTGAAGCGCATGTGCGAAAAACCGTCGCCGCTGTAGTTCGACGACAGCCCTTCATACTCGCCCTTCTTGTTGATGACGGCGTGCAGCCGGGTCTGCATCCCAGGCATCGTGTAGATCATGCCGGCCAGCGCCGGCACGTAGAAGGAGTTCATCACCGAGGAGGCGGTGAGCTTGAAATTGATCGGCACGTCGACGGGTGCCGCCATCTCGTTGACCGTGGCGATACCGTAATCCGGATAGAAGAACAGCCATTTCCAGTCGAGCGCCACCACCTCGACGGTCAGAGGCTTGATGTCGGCAGGCACAGGCCTGTCGGCGTCGATCCGGTCGAGCGGCCGGTAGGGATCGAGCTTGTGAGTGCTGATCCAGGTGACGGCCCCGAGCGCGATGATGATTGCCAGCGGCGCAGACCAGATGACCACTTCAAGGCCGGTGGAATGATGCCATTCCGGATCGTACTTGGCAGAAGTGTTGGATTGGCGGTAGCGCCAGGCGAAAAACAGCGTCAGGAAAAGCACCGGCACGATGATGATCAGCATCAGGATCGTCGAAACGACGATCAGATCGCGCTGCTGCGCCGCGATATCGCCGGAGGGCGACATCACGACCATGTCGCACCCGGCAAGGGCGAGCGTCGATAGAAGAGCGGCCGATCGTCCGGCGAGCTTCAATGGAGTGGGCATTTCGGGCTCCATTTGCGTTTTGTCTATTCGGCACTAGTCGCGTATCGGGCTCGGCGGAATGAGGTTGTTCGTCGCACTGCAGCATTCTGTCGCATCGCAGCAGAATAGACAGCGACGTCCGCAAATGCCCAATCTAGTGCATCCTCGCCGGCTGACCATTGGGAAGATGCCGGTGAGTCCACGTTTTTTTTCGCCGCTTCCTTGATCTCGGGCGTTGATTGATCAACATTTCGACGAGGCGGCACAAATCGCCGGGAGGAATTCATGAGCTCGGTCGTCAATCCTACGTCCTCAGGCCTTGAGCGGGACGCCCGTCGCATCCATGACGACAAGCCTTTGTCGCCGGGCAGCATCGCCATCGGCGTGGTTATCGGCCGCATGTCGGAGTTCTTCGACTTCTTCGTCTACGGCCTCGGCTCGATCCTGGTTTTTCCAAAGCTCATCTTCCCCTTTGCGCCCAATCCGGTGGCGGCCACATTGTTGTCGTTCGCGATCTTTCCGCTGGCCTTCATCGCGCGCCCCGTCGGCTCGCTGGTTTTCATGTGGATCGACCGCAACTACGGCCGCGGCACCAAGCTGACGATCGCGCTTGTGATCCTCGGAGGTTCGACGGCATCGATCGCCTTCCTGCCGGGCTTTGAGACCATAGGCTTCTGGGCGGTGGCGCTGCTGGCGCTGTTCAGATTGGGCCAGGGGTTCGCGCTCGGCGGCGCCTGGGACGGGCTGGCGTCGCTGCTCAACCTCAACGCGCCCCCGAACCACCGCGGCTGGTACGCAATGATCCCACAGCTCGGCGCGCCCATCGGCTTCGCGCTCGCCAGCATCATCTTCTGCTACTTCGTCGCCAATCTCTCCGAGGAGGATTTCCTTTCCTGGGGCTGGCGCTATCCCTTCTTCGTCGCGTTTGCGATCAACGTCGTGGCGCTGTTTGCGCGCCTGCGTATCGTCGGGAGCAAGGAGTTCGGCGCGGCGATGGACGCACAGGAGCTGCAGGCCCGCCCGGTATTCGAAATGCTGAGCAAACATGCGGTCGACGTGGTACTCGGCGCCTTCGTACCGCTCGCCAGCTTTGCGATGTTCCATCTGGTGACGATCTTTCCGCTGAGCTGGGTCATCCTCAATGGCGGACAGTCGGCTGCCCGCTTCCTTCTGGTTCAGGTGGCAGGTGCCGCCGTCGGCGTCGTCGGCATCGTGGTGTCGGGTCTGATCGCCGACCGGATCGGCCGCCGCAACGAGCTGATGCTCGGCGCGACGCTGATCGCCATCTTCAGCTTCTCCGCACCCTTCCTGCTTGACGCCGGCGGGGCCGGACAGGATGCCTATATCCTGATCGGCTTTGCCGTTCTCGGCCTGACCTTCGGCCAGGCTTCCGGCGCCGTTTCCTCACGCTTCACCCAGTATTACCGCTATACCGGCGCGGCGCTCACCTCGGATCTGGCCTGGCTCGTCGGAGCCGCCTTTGCGCCGCTGGTGGCGCTTGGGCTTGCAACCAGCTTCGGCATCGTCTTCATCGGCGGTTATCTGATCTCCGGTGCGATCTGCACGCTGGTGGCACTGAGCCTGACGAAAGCGCTCGACCAGAACTGACGGCACGGCGCTTCAAGCGGCCCCTCTTGTGCACCAGCCATTGTGGCGGTGACGCGCAGCATTTGAGGCGCGCCTTTACTCTTGCCAATCCGCGAGCGAATAGTGCCAAATTGGCTACAATTGCACCGGAGTTCGGCAGAATGGATCGTATCGACGCCATGAAGGTATTCGTCACCGCGATCGACGAGGGCAGCCTCGCCGGCGCCGCGCGGCGGCTGAACCGGTCACCGACAGCGGTCAGCCGGGCGCTGGGCTTCCTCGAATCCCACGTTGGCGTCGAGCTTTTGCACCGCACCACCCGCAGCCTGAAGCTGAGCGAAGCAGGCGAGCGCTATGCGGCCGCCTGCCGACGCGTCCTCACCGACCTTGAGGAGGCCGATATGCTTGCCGGTGGCGAGCGTGCAGCGCCGCGCGGCACATTGACCATATCGGCGCCGCCGATCGTCAGCGAAGAGGTGCTGCGTCCGATCGTCGATCGGTTCCTGGACCTCTATCCGGAGGTCTCGGTCCGGGTCCTCCTGCTCGATCGGTTCGTCAATCTCGTTGACGAAGGCATCGATATAGCCTTGCGCATCGGCCACCTGGCCGATTCATCCAATATCGCCACCCGCCTCGGCGGCGATGTCAGGCGCGTCGTCGTCGCTTCGCCCGACTATCTTGCAAACCACCCGCCGATCGAGGAACCCGCGGATCTCGCAGGACACCGGATCGTCGCCTTCAGCAACTTCGGTCTTGAGAGCTGGACCTTCACCCCGGCCAAGGGTTCGACCATCCCCCGAACGGTTCACCTCACACCGCGTTGCATCGTCAATAGTGTGCGCGCCGCAGCGGATTCGGCTGCATCGGGCAAGGGGTTGACCAGGCTCTATTCCTATCATGTGGCGGAGCACATGAGGAACGGGCGGCTCAAGATCGTGCTGGCCGATGCCGAACATCCACCCCTGCCCGTCCATCTGCTGGCGCCGCATGGCCGCATGTCCGTGCCGAAAGTGCGCGCTTTTGTCGACTTTGCCGCTCCGACCCTGCGAGCGGAGTTTGCACGCTTAGCCCTCGAGGCCGGAACACTCACTTGATTATGCCGTTTCACGCATGGATGTTCGCCAAACTGTGAATATTCTACCGATTTCGGAATGGATCTAAAACAGTCGCACCAACGCCGAGGGCGTAGGGCGATCGCCGAGAGCGGTCGCTGCAGCTGAAAAGGATCAAGATCATGAGCATGGAGCAGAAAGTCGTCGTCATAACCGGCGCATCGCAAGGCATCGGTGCCGCATTGGTACAAGCCTACCGCAGCCGCAACTACCGCGTGGTTGCCACGTCCCGGTCAATCAAGGAGAGCAACGATCCCGACATCGCGACCGTTCAGGGCGACATCGCCAAGCCTGAAACCGCCGAGCGGATCGTAAGAGTGGCGCTGGAGCGCTTCGGCCGCATCGATTCGCTGGTCAACAATGCCGGCATCTTTCTGTCAAAGCCGTTTACCGAGTTCACCCTGGCGGATTACGACGACAACCTGGGTGTGAATGTCGCCGGCTTCTTCCACATCACGCAGCGCGCCGCCGCGCAGATGCTGAAACAAGGCTCGGGTCACATCGTCAGCATCACCACCAGCCTCGTCAATCAGCCGATCGCCGGCCTGCCGGCAGCACTCGCCTCGCTGACCAAGGGCGGGCTCAATGCGGTGACTCAGTCGCTTGCCATGGAGTTTTCAAAGACCGGCGTCCGCGTCAACGCCGTCTCGCCGGGCATCATCAAGACGCCGATGCATGCGCCCGAGACCCATGCGGCGCTGGCGGCGCTCCATCCGGTCGGCCGAATGGGTGAGATCGGCGATATTGTCGATGCCGTGCTCTATCTGGAAACGGCCAACTTCGTCACGGGCGAGATCCTCCACGTCGATGGCGGGCAGAACGCCGGGCGCTGGTGACCGCGTCGGTGCTGGCTTCGACCTTGGCTGCGCCAGCATAAGGCGCGGCCGACAGTGAAGGAAGCAAGTGCCCCGCCAAAGACTGAACACTTTCCAAAAATGGAGACTGCCATGCCTATCGTCACCGTACAGGTCACACGTGAAGGAACGTCCGCCGATCGCAAGTCGGTATCAGCAGAAGAGAAGGCGGCCATCATCAGCGGCGTCAGTGACGTGCTGCTGAACGTGCTCAACAAGCCGCTTGAATCGACCTATGTCATTATCGAGGAAGTCGAACTCGACAATTGGGGTTGGGGCGGCATTCCGACCGCGCAATATCGGGCTCAACGCTCTGCGACGGCGAATTCCTGACGCCTTGGCGCCAGATCCCGGCACTGCCCTAAAAGCGCCGGCGGCGGCAACGGCGCCGGCGCTTTTCATAGCCATGGAATAAACGCTGGCCGCGTTCGTTCTTCCGTCCACACGAACGGTTCAATCGAGAACGGCTTTCTGCGTTCCCACGGTTGCCAGCGCTGGCGACGATCGGTCATGAAACCACCGACACCTCGACCCGTCGCTCGCGGCTTGCCACCAACCCTGCGACGGCCGTGACGATGATGACGGCCGCGTAGATGTCGGTCGTTGCCTGGAAACCCAGCGTCTTTGCCAGGAACCCTGCGGCCATCGCCGGCAGGCTGAAGGCGAGGTAGCTCTGGATGTAGAAGGCCGACAGCAGCCCGGCACGCTCATCAGCCCTGGCGAGCGGCATGATCGAGCCCATGATGCCGAGAAAGCTGGTGCCAAAGCCGGCGCCGGTAAGCAAGGTGCCGAAGATGATGACAGGGACGTTTGCGAGATGCGTGCCGGCAACCACGACAAGCATGCCGATCGTCGTTGCCGAAACACCGAAGGTCACGTTCGACCGGGGAGCGCAGGCGCGGCGCAGGAAGACGCTGATGGCGCCCGCCGCCATCAAGGCAGCGACAACGGCACCACCGGTCAAGGGTGTCCTGCTGCCGGTGACGGACGCGACCAGCGACGGCATCAGCGAGAGATAGAAGCCGCCAAGCGCCCAGTTGGCTATGTTGATCGGCGTCACCAGCGCAAGCGGCCGCTTGATCTGGGCCGGAATGGCGATCGTCGGCTTGAGCGAGGAGAGCGCGCCCAAGCGTTTTCCGCCCGTCTCCGGCGTCAGCCATATCGCCGCTGCCAGCAAGACAAAGCCGATCAGCAGCAGGCCATAAACGAGATGCAGCGGAAATGGCCCGTACTGAATGAGAGCACTGGTTCCCAAGGCGCCGACGGCCATGCCGATCAGTGGCGCCAGCGAATTGACGAGTTGGCCCTTCACCCGATCGACGTCGACCAGCGCCGCGCCGATCGAGGCGCCGGCGATACCGGTCGCAAGACCCTGCACGATGCGCGCCGCAACCAGCCAGGACGGTGCATCGGCAACGACGAAGAGCGCCATCGCCGCGATTTCGAGCAGCAGCGCACCGAAGATCACCGGTTTCCGGCCGAGGTGGTCGGATATCGACCCGGCAATCAGCAGAGCCGAAAGTAGTGCAAAGGCATAGACCGCGAAGATCCCGGTCATCATCGCAGGCGAGGCTGCAAAGCTCTCCTGGTAGATGCGGTAGAGCGGCGTCGGCGCCGCCGACGCGCCGAAGAAGGTGGCAAGTGTCACTGCGTGAAACGCGATGGGGTTGGCGGCGGGAGAGCCACTCTCACTGGAATTGGCAGAGGAGAACATCTATATAGCCTTTAACGCTAATTTATTGCGTTTAGGCGATATAGGAACCAACAGAGACAAAAGCAAATAATTTGCGTTTATGATGCTGTGAGCGTTTCTGATCCACACGCAGCGGACGGAAGGAAGGTCTATGGCAAGCAGGGAAGGTCTGCGCCCGGGAGGGCGGAGCGCCAGGGTGCAGGCGTCGGTGCACGGCGCCGTCCAGGCGCTGATGACGAGAATGGAGCGCGGGGAAATCACCATTCCTGTGATCGCCACGGAGGCAGGCGTCACGCCGTCGACCATATACCGCCGCTGGGGCGACATTCAGGAACTGCTGGCGGATGTCGCTGTCGAGCGGCTGAAACCCGACATGGAGCCGGTCGATACCGGAGAAGGCGGAAAGGATCTCCTGGCCTGGGCCGAGCAATATGCCGAAGAAATGTCCTCAACGCCCGGCCGCGAAATGATACGCGACGTGCTGGCGGCGCAGGATGGCAGCGGCGCCTATCAGTGCTGCAACTTCACCAAACAGCAGATCGAGCTGATCGCTGGGCGCGCGAAAGATCGTGGCGAAGCCTTTCCCGACGTCGACGACGTCATGGACCGGGTCGTCTCGCCCATCATGTACCGTATCCTCTTTGGGGAGGCGCCGGATGCGGCCCATGTCACACGTCTGGTGTCCGGCGCAATGCAGCTGATTTCGCCTGCGTCGGTCGGCGAACCCACCTGATCAGAGTTTAACGTCTGTGATAGAGCGCCGTTGCCGGAAGCGCTTGAGCGTCGCTAGACCAAGGACGATGACCGCGCCGAGCCCATAGGCGAGCATATCCCACCAGTCCGGCGTAGCGCCGATCACGATCCTCATGATCGGATTGGCAATACGGATATCGAGCATGGCCGCCAGATACTGGGCAAACTCGATGGTCACACCCAGCAGGAAGGCGACGCTGGCGAGCAGTTGAGGTCGAGCCTTCACGATTGAGCCGAGCGTGCAGTAAACCCAAATGACGGCAAGGACGTCGCCGGAAAAACCGCGAACCCATCCCCAGCCGGCCCCACGGGTTGCCAGCAGAACGAGGATGACGAGCAGCAGGATGGAAAACACGAAAGTCGTGCGATCGAAATGAAGTTGCATGGCAAGCGATGTAACGGGACGCTACCTGCCTGTCGAGCGGCGAAGCAAAGCAATGGACGCCGTCGCGAGCAGCAATTCTGCTGCCTCAGGCTGCGCAAGTCCGGAACAGCCGCGGCACAATGCGAGCCGTTTCACGTGCAGAAAGAAATGCCGGATCATCATCGGCGAGCGCGAAATCGTCGCGGATGCCAGACGGCTGGACATGGATCACTCCCTTGACTGGCACGCCGGTGGGCGGTTGACCCGAGTGCCGACGGCCCCGTGGCAATTTCATGAGTTTGCTAGTCAAGTTAAAGCCGTGTGTCCAGTGCAAATTGAGGGTATGAAGGCCCTTTGGAACGGCGTTGCAAGCCTTGGGCGCAAGGCGGCGGAGGCTGGCAATGTGCGATTGAGCATTAGGCGGAATGTGCGGTCCGACGACCGCATTTCCTCGAAGTGGCCCGGAGCCCGAAACCAATGGAACAGCCGCTGTCGAAACGACAGCGGCTGAGGAAAAATGGCCTATCTCGTCTGAACGTTGGAGGGCCGTGCTAGAACCGGCCACCGACCCCGACGCGCGCGCCGACATAGGCTTCGCCATCCCCTTCGACGGTGGCGCGCAGCATTGCGTCGACGACCCAGGCCTCGTTTGCCTGTAGCGACACGCCCGCCAGCACCGAGCCGAACATGCCGCTGCCATCGAGACCGGAATATCCGGCCGAAGCACCGACCCGTGGCTTGAGCGCCATCTCGTTCTCCAGCGTAAACTGCCGCTCGATCTCTGCTCCGAGGCTCACCCGGAACTGTTCGAGCGCGAAGCCCTCGAGACCAACCTCGCCACCAGCGTCATTCCGGACACCGTAGTCGTCGACATCCTCATTCAGATAGACGGCGCGCAGCTTGGGTGTGACGATCGTATCCTCATCCAGATCCCATTGGCCGGTAATGGAGCTGTCCCACATCCAGCGACTGCTATCGAATGAACCATCGAAGAAAGCGGTGTCGATGTCGTTGTCGGAGCCGCCATAGAGAAGGCTGGCATTGAAGAAGATGCCCGTCGTGAGCTCGAGCGAGGTATATGGGCCGGCAAGCCAGCCGGTACCGCGGATCTCGGCGTCATCTTTCGTCGGATCGGTCATATGATCGACGTGGAGAGAGAAGCCGACCAACGCCTTCTCGTTGAGAAGATAGTCGACGCCCACCGAAAACAGGCCAAAACCGCCCCAGCGATCGTCATTCTGTTCGCGGTTGTGAAGCATCATCGTAGCATCGAGCCAGACGTTCAACGGCGAAACTTCGCCGCCCTCGATACCATCCGCCGCATTTCTCGCCGCTTCGAGCTGTGCCAGGCTGGTGGCAAAGCTCATGCCGACCCCGTCCCTCGAAGGGGACACGCGCATCGTCACCGGATCGGCTGCAGTCAGCATCCGTCTCCGATCCAGAAGGCCCGGCACCTGGATGCTCGACGCCAGGAGATTTTGCCGGGCCTGAACAAAGCCTCGCACGAGGCTATCGATCTCGCCGACGACGGCATCCGCATCGAAGCTCAAATTGTAGGTGATCACCCCGACATTGGAGGAGCCGGCGGCGGCCGTCAGCTGGTAGGCGATCTTGACCTGCCCCGAGAAAGCAGGGGCCGGTGTGAACTTGAGATAATAGCCGACCGGCGCGAATGCACCGACCTGAGCGAGTTCACCCTCGATGATCTCCGCCTTTCCGGCGTTGGCAGGCGTCACGGTCAGGACTTGGGCATCGCTGAACGGTCCCCCCGTCGCCCCGCCATTCAGGTAGACGTTTGGCGGTGATGAGCCCGCGGGAACGTTGACGGTCTGGTCGGGGGCGCTGACCTCACGCGCCGTGACCTTCAGCGTATAGGCGGCGCTCGCCGAACTGCCGGCGGCGTCGGTGACGGAAATCGTGAAGCTGTAGTCCGTGACCTCGGCATCCTCGCTGAGCGGCCCGGTCAATTCGCCCGTCGAAACGTTGAGGACCATGCCCTTGGGCAGCGTGCCTGCGCTGACGGCATAGAGCAGGGCGCCGCTGCCGCCGGTGGCGGATATCGGCTGGACATATTTCTCGCCGGCCATGGCCTGCGGAAGAGGTCCTGCCGCCGGCGTGAATGCGAATGTGGCAACAGGTGCTGCCCGGGTGACCGTGACCGCATAGGTGTTCACGGAGCCGTCCTCAGCCGTCACGACCGCGGTCACCGTGTTCGAACCGACGGCGAGCGAAATCGGACCGGACGCCGCACCCGACGCGACCGCCACCCCGTTGACGGTGACCGTCGCCGCCGCGTCGCTGACAACAGGTGTCACCGTCAACGACGTCGTCGCATTGGGAACCGAAGCGGTATAGGACGTCGAGCCCGCCGAAAAGACCGGGGACAGCGAGCCGCTGCTCAACGACAGGCCCGAGAGGCTGGCGTCGCTCGAAGCGGCAAGCGCACGGGTCACGATAACAGTGTAGCTCGTCTGCGTCGTGCCGTCCTCGGCCGTGACCACCGTCGTCACCGTGTTGGAACCGACCGCAAGCGCGATCGCTCCGGACGCGGCACCCGAAGCGACGGCCACGCCGTTGACCGCTACCGTCGCTGTTGCGTCGCTTGTCTGCGGTGTCACCGCCAGCGACGTCGTCGAGTTGGAAACAGACGCCGTGTAGGACGTCGTGCCCGATGCGAAAGCCGGCGACAGCGTGCCGTTGCTCAGGCTCAAGCCCGACAGCTCTGAGTTCGCCGAAGCTGCACGGGTGACCGTCAGCGTATAGCTCGTCTGCGTCGTACCATCCTGAGCCGTTACCACCGTCGTGATGACATTGCTGCCGACTGAAAGCGTTACGGAGGCCGAGGCAGCACCCGACGCGACTGTCACCCCGTTGACGGTGATGGACGCCGTCGGATCGCTTGCGGTCGGCGTCAGCGTCAAGGAGGTCGTCGCATTGGGGACCGAGGCCGTGTAGGCCATCGTGCCCGTCGCAAACGCCGGAGACAGCGTACCGCTGCTGAGCGACAGGCCGGACAGGCCGGCATTCGTCGACGGCGCGCGCGTCACCGTGACCGTGTAAGTGTTCGTCGTGCCGTCCGCGGCCGTCACGATCGTGGTCAGCGTGTTGGGGCCGACCGAAAGCGAGATCGTACCGGACGCTGCGCCCGATGCGACAGCCACGCCATTGACCGTGATCGTCGCCAGTGGATCGCTCACCGCGGGCGTCACCGTCAGCGACGTCGTCGCGTTGGGGACCGAGGACGTGTAGGTCGTCGTGCCGGTCGCAAACGCCGGCGACAGCGTGCCTGCGGACAGCGAAAGCCCGGACAGGTCGGCATTCGACGATGCGGCGCGGGTCACGGTCACCGTGTAGGTGTTCACCGTCGTACCATCCTGCGCGGTAACGACCGCCGTCACGACATTGTCGCCGACGGCAAGCGCGATCGGGCCGGAGGCAGTGCCCGAAGCGACTGCCACACCATTGACAGTGATCGTCGCCGTCGCATCGCTTGCCCCGGGCGTCACCGTCAGCGACGTCGTCGCATTGGGGACCGAGGACGTGTAGGTCGTCGTGCCGGAAGAAAACGCGGGAGAGAGCGTACCAGCGCTCAGGCTGAGGCTCGACAGATCGGCATTCGCCGACGGCGCACGCGCTATCGTGACGGTGTAGGTCTTCGTCGTGCCATCCTGAGCCGTGACCACGGTCGTGACGACGTTGTTGCCGACCGCAAGCGCGATTGGCCCGGAGGCCGAACCGGAAGCGACCACTGCGCCGTTGACGGTAACCGTTGCCGTCGTGTCGCTGACCGTGGGCGTCACGGTCAACGATGCCGTCGCATTGGCGACCGAGGAGGTGTAGGCGGTCGTCGCGGAAGCGAAGGCGGGCGAGAGCGCACCGGCGCTCATGCTCAGGCCGGACAGGTCGGAATTGGAAGAGGCCGCACGGGTTACCGTCACGGTATAGGCCTTGGTCGTGCCATCGTGGGCGGTGACGACGGTCGTTACGACATTGTCGCCCACGGCAAGCGCGATCAATCCGGAAGGGGCTCCTGATGTAACCGACGTGCCGTTGACTGTGACCGTAGCATTCGCATCGCTGATCGTCGGGGTCAAAGTCAGTGACGTCGTCGCATTCGGCACCGAGGCCGTATAGCCGGTCGTACCAGAGGCAAACGAGGGGGACAGCGTGCCTGCGCTTAAGCTCAGGGCGGACAGATCAGCATTCGCCGAACGCGCGCGGGTCACCGTCACGGTATAGGTCTTTGTCGTCGTGCCGTCTTCGGCCGTCACCACCGTCGTCAGTGTGTTCTCGCCGACGTCGAGCGGGATCGAGCCGGAGGCGTCCCCTGACGTAACCGCCACGCCGTTGACCGTGATCGTGGCCCCGGTGTCGGTGACCTTGGGTGTCACTTTCACCGACGCTGTCGTGTTGGGAACAGAGGCCGTATAGGTCATCTCGCCCGACGTAAAAGCCGGATCCAGCGCGCCGGCGCTCAGCGCGAGGCTTTGCAAGGTCGCATCCGCCGACGGCGGCCACGAGCAACTGACCGTTGCCTGCGCCGTAGCACCACTGAAGTTACTCCAGGCATAGACTACGTACTTGCCACCGGCGGGCACGGTGTGCGTGCCGGTCAGGTCGAGTTCGCTGACCGATGTTCCGTACTCTTCGACGATAACGCCGTAGTTTGGCGGGGAGCCTTCTTCCGTGTAAAGCGCGAACCCCCCTCCGCTATAGCGATCATTGGCGGCATTCAAGCTACCGGAAGTTGTCGCGCGATACGTGATCACTTCACCGGCGTTCATCACCAGCGACTCATCCCATAGCTCCGCTCCGGCCGCGAGCGTCTTACCCGCGCCCCAGGTCGAGTTGATCGCCGTGCAACCAGCCGAAGGAGCCGCCATCGCCACCTGTGGCACCCCTAACGCAACGACAAACAGAGCAAACAACGCCCACAGAACAGAAACAAAACGCGACAAGATCTTACCCCTCCCGCATGAATCACCAGCGGGCTTCCCGGCGCACAACTAGCAATTGGGCAGGAGCGGGCCAACCCCCATTTCAAATATACGTAAAGTCGCATTTTCCTATCGTTAACCGCCTTTTAACGAATAGGGACTGCTGCCCCGCGCGCCGTCGGCTGGGCAAAAAGTGCCTGGTTCTTGGAGCTGGCGGCAAAGCAGCCCCAGGTCTTGCCTGGGAGCATCGGCCTAAATGACCGATGCCGCTTCACATAGTGGAGACAACAGCATGGAGCCTTCGCAAACCCGGCGTCGGATGGCGGCGGTTTGCGGTAGCTTCACCCGGTCACCGCCCCCTCGTTGGCCGGTCGGGCCAGGGCTGCAAACTTTGCCAGTACGCCGCGTTTGTAGCGGGGTTCCGGCTGCCGCCACAGGGCGCGTCGCCGTGCCAGTTCTTTCGGGTCGACATCGAGTTGCAGCAGTTGTTGATGGGCGTCGATGACGATGCGGTCGCTCTCTTCCACCAGCGCGATCGTACCGCCCTCGAAAGCTTCCGGCGTGACGTGGCCGACGACCATGCCCCAGGTGCCCCCGGAAAAGCGGCCGTCGGTGATGAGCCCGACGCTGTCGCCGAGGCCCCTGCCGATGATGGCCGACGTCGGCGCGAGCATTTCGGGCATTCCGGGACCGCCTTTCGGCCCGAGGTAGCGAAGCACGAGGATGTCGCCCGGCCTGATCCTGTCCGACAGGATCGCGTCCATCGCCGATTGTTCGTCCTCGAAGACCCGCGCGGGCCCGCTCATGACAGGGCTCTTCAGGCCGCTGATCTTCGCCACAGCGCCACCTTCGGCCAGGTTCCCCTTCAGCACCGCCAGGTGGCCCTCGCGGTAGATCGGTCTTTCGTAGGGCCGGATAACCTCCTGGTCCGTCCGTGGCTGGTCCGGAACGGCTGCAAGCTCTTCGCCGATCGTCCTGCCCGTGATCGTCAGACAGTCGCCGTGCAGCAGACCCGCATTCAGAAGGATCTTCAACACCTGCGGCACGCCGCCCGCTCGATGCAGATCGATGGCCATGTACCGGCCCGACGGTTTGAGGTCGCAGAGGACAGGCACGTTGCGGCGGACGCGCTCGAAGTCGTCGAGTGTCCACTCGACCTCCGCCGCATGCGCGATCGCGAGGTAGTGCAGCACCGCATTGGTCGATCCGCCGGTTGCCATGATCAGGGCGACGGCATTTTCGATCGACTTGCGCGTGACGATGTCCCGGGGCTTGATGCCCTTCTTGACCGCTTCGACCAGGACACGGGCCGATTGAGCAGCGCTGTCCAATTTCTCCTGATCGGGGTTGGCCATATTGGACGAATAGAGAAGCGACATGCCGAGCGCCTCGAAGGAGGAACTCATGGTATTGGCGGTGTACATGCCGCCGCAGGAGCCGGTCGACGGACAGGCATTGCGTTCGATGCCCTCGAAATCCTCCACGCTCATCTTGCCGGCCATGAAGGCGCCGACGGCCTCGAAGGCGGAGACGACGGAAAGGCTTTGCCCCTTCCAGTGACCGGGCTTGATCGTGCCGCCGTAGACGTAGATCGCCGGAGCATTGGCCCGCAGGATGCCGATCATGCCGCCCGGCATGTTCTTGTCGCAGCCGCCGAGCACAAGCACGCCGTCCATCCACTGTCCCTGCACCGACGTTTCGACGCAGTCGGCAATGACTTCGCGTGACACAAGCGAATATTTCATCCCTTCGGTGCCCATCGACATGCCGTCGGAGATCGTCGGCGTCCCAAAGACCTGCGGATTGGCGCCGGCAGCCTTGATGGCAGCCACCGCGGCATCCGCCAGCGGTTGCAGCCCAGCATTGCAGGGCGTGATCGTCGAATGACCGTTGGCAATGCCGATCATCGGCTTAGCGAAATCGGCCTTCTCGTAGCCGAGTGCATAATACATCGCCCGGTTGGGGGACCGTGCGACGCCTTGCGTGATGTGTTTCGATCGCTCGTTGTAGGCCATTGCATGCTCCCTCTTTTGGTTCGAGGGCGAGTTTACTGGCCTTCATGAGGCTTGTGAAATATACTTTTGACGCCAGAATAAGTCGCAGAGCATATCAATCCGGACCGAATTATGGATTTGAGACAACTTCGCCAGTTCGCCGCCGTCGCTGAAGAACTGCATTTCGGCCGCGCGGCCACGCGCCTCAACATGACCCAGCCGCCGCTCAGCCAATCGATCCAGGCATTGGAGAAGGAACTGAACGTGCAGCTCTTCAAGCGCACCAAGCGGAGCGTGGAGCTGACATCTGTCGGCAGGCAATGGCTCGCCCACGTTCGCCAGGTGCTCGACGGCGCGAACGGCCTTGCCGGCACCGCAAGAAGGCTGTCGCGCGGCGAGATCGGGGTTCTGCGTCTCTCCTTCGTCAGCACAGCCGACTACAGCGTGCTGCCCTCCATGGTCAGCCGCTATCGCGCGGCCTATCCGCATGTGGAATTGACGATGCGCGAAGCGACCAGCGATCTCCAGATTGATGCTCTGCTCGATGAAGAGATCGATGTCGGGCTGATCATCGCCCCCAGCCGGGCGTCCCTCCATCCGACACTTTCCTACCGGCCACTCTTGCGCGAACCGCTGATCGCTGCGGTGCCCACGGCCTGGACCGAGGAGGGACGAATGGGCTTTGCCGGAAGCGCTCTGGAGCCGGCCGACTTCTTCAAGGCACCCCTTATCCTCTTTCCGCGACGGGCTGCACCGGCCTTTCATGACATCGTCTCGGGATATTTCGCCGAGCACGGAATGGCATTCTCGACCCACCAGGAGGCCATCCAGATGCAGACGATCGTCGGTCTGGTCGCATCCGGGCTTGGTGTCGCTCTGGTCCCCCTAACCATGACCAATCTTCAGCGGCGCGGCGCAACCTATTTGCCCCTGGCAGGCCGCGTGCCGGAGGTCGAGACCGGCCTTGCTTGGCGCAGTGCAGACCAGAATCCGGCCCTCGAAACGTTCCTTGCCGCGGCGGTGGCGGCCGATAGCGATTGAGAATGCGGCTTCTGCCGATCGGACTGAAGCGCAACGGCGTCTCTGGAATGTCGCGGAACGCTACCGCACGAGACCGCGCAGGTCCGGCATGCGATTGCTGATGATGGTTTCCATCGAGAAGAAGCCGGTGACCGTCATCAGGTCGAAATCGGTGATGAGCTTCTGATAGAAGGCGTCATAGCCGGCCATTCCGCGTGTCACCACCTTGATCAGATAATCCCAGTCGCCGCCGATCCGGTAGAGGTCCGTTACCTCGGGCAGCCGCTCGACATGCGTGCGGAAACTGTCGGCCCATTCCTTGGAATGGTGGCGGGTGCGGATCATCACGAACACCGTGAGGTCGAAGCCGAGCGCAGCGACATCGATCGCGGCATGGGTGCCGAGCACCAGTCCGCTGGCATTCAGCCGCTGAAGGCGCCGCCAGCAAGCATTCTGCGACAGGCCGACTCGGTCGGCCAAATCACGCTGCGACATCGTGCCGTCCTTTTGCAGGCAGGACAGAATCCGCATATCAATATCGTCAATCTTTTCCATTTTACCGATCATATGACCCGAATTAGACTCGTTCCAGCATAAGAATGATGAGGTTTGCATGCAACCGATCGATTAGACTTATCGTCTGTCCGACCCGGGAGGAAACGATGACGATGCCGTGCCCACGCCAGCCACGCATGAGCGGCCCGCTCGATGCGTTTCGGGAAAGCCTTGCCGGCGACGATACAATCGCGGCGCTGCGGGCGGGGCTGGTCGGCAAGACTGCCAAAATCGAGGGTCCCTTCGGCGTCAAGAACCTCGTCTATGCCGACTATGTCGCCTCCGGCCGGGCATTGATGCAGATCGAGCAATTCATTCTCGAACAGGTACTGCCCTACTACGCCAACAGCCACACCGAGGCGTCCTACTGTGGCGGCGCGATGACCCGGCTGCGGCGCGATGCGCGCGCGGTGATCGCCGACTGCTGCGGGGCCGGGCCAGAGCATGCCGTGATCTTCGCCGGCTCCGGTGCTACGGCCGGCATCAATCGGCTTGTTAATCTGCTGGGGGTCACCGAGGCGGTCTCCACTGGGCGGCGCGTGCGCATCCTAATCGGCCCCTATGAGCATCATTCCAACATCCTGCCCTGGCGCGAAAGCGGCGCCGAGGTGGTCGAGATTGCCGAATGTCCAGCGGGTGGGCCGGATCTCGTCGCACTCGAGGAAGCGCTGAAGCAACCGGCCGATCTCACGGTTTGCGCTTTCTCCGCCGCCTCCAATGTCACGGGCATCGTCACCGATGTTGCAGCCGTCACCCGGATTTCCAAGGCCGCAGGTGCAAAGATGGTGTGGGACTATGCCGGCGCCGGCCCCTACCTGCCGATCGACATGTCGCCCGACAAGGACGCGGCAATCGATGCCGTGGTCGTCTCGCCGCACAAGTTCATCGGCGGGCCCGGCACGTCGGGCGTCCTGATCCTGCGACGCGACGCGGCTGTCACGACCACACCCTCGTGGCCCGGCGGCGGCACCGTGAAGTTCGTTTCGCCGACCGGCCATGACTACACCCAAAGCCTCGAGGCACGCGAGGAGGCCGGCACGCCGAACGTCGTCGGCGATATCCGCGCGGCACTCGCCTTTCTCGTCAAGGAGGCGATCGGCGCCGAGGCAATGCAGGCGCGAAATGCCGAGCTGACCCGCCGCGCAATCGCCGCGTGGTGCGGCAACGAGCGACTGGAACTGCTTGGTCCTCTCGGACCGAAGCGGTTGCCGATCTTTTCCTTCCGCGTCAGGGACGGCAAGGGCGGCCATGTCCACCAGCAACTGGTGACCCGCATGCTCAGCGATCGCTTCGGCATCCAGGCACGCGGCGGCTGCGCCTGCGCCGGACCCTATGTGCACCGACTGCTCGGCATCGACGACAAAGAGTCGCAGCGCCTGCGTGAGGCCATCCTTTCAGGACAGGAAATGCTGAAGCCGGGTTTTGTCCGACTGAACTTCAGCGTTCTTCTTTCAGATGAGGAAGTGGCGTTCATCCTCGAGGCCGTGGCACAGCTTGCAACCGACGCGGTCAGCTACGAGCAGCACTATGATTTCGATCCGGCACGCGCCATTTTCTTCCCGCGCGCAGCCCTTGCAATAGGGGCGTGAGCGATGACGAGGCCCGACATTGCGGCTTTCTTCGATCCGCGAACCTGGTCCGTCCAATATGTGGTCAGCGATCCGAAAACGCGCGCCTGCGCGATCATCGATCCGGTACTGGACTTCGACGAGAAGTCGGGCGCGATAGCGACGGCCAACGCCGATCGGCTGCTCGACTTTGTTCGCGCGCAAAACCTGGACATCCAGTGGATCCTGGATACCCATCCGCATGCCGACCATTTTTCGGCCTCCGCCTACCTGAAGGCCAAGACCGGCGCACCCACGGCCATCGGCGCGCATATCACCGATGTCCAGAAACTGTGGGCCGACATCTACAACTGGCCAGGCCTGAAAACGGACGGATCGCAATGGGACCGGCTGTTTGATCGCGGCGACACGTTCCGGATCGGCAGTCTCGAGGCCGGGGTGATGTTCTCGCCGGGCCATACGCTGGCATCGATCACCTATATCGTCGGCGACGCGGCCTTCGTGCACGACACGGTGTTCATGCCGGACAGCGGAACTGCGCGCACCGATTTCCCCGGCGGCAGCGCCAACGCGCTGTGGGCGAGCATCCGCGATATCATGGCTCTGCCTGACGACACCCGCATCTTCGTCGGCCACGATTATCAGCCAGGCGGCCGGGAACCGCGCTGGGAAAGCACTGTCGCCCTGCAGAAGGCGGATAACATCCATTTGACGCGCTATGCCTGCGAAAGCGAGTTCGTCGCGTTCCGCGAGGGACGGGATAGAACGCTGCCGATGCCCAAGCTCATCCTCCACGCCCTGCAGGTCAACATCAACGGTGGCCGGCTTCCGGAGCCCGAGAAAAACGGCCGGCGCTACCTGAAATTCCCGATCGACGCGCTGCGAGGCGCAGCATGGTCCTGACGCCTTTCCCTTCGAGACAACGCTCGGCAACAGGGCTTTCCACCGGCCCGGATGCATCGCCGATATCGTCGTTTCACGCTCGACGGGGCTGGACACGATGACGCCAGACGTCGTCCAGTTCGTCCTGGCAGCACTGTGCGGCGGTCTCGTCGGTTTCAGCCTGGGATTGTTTGGCGGCGGTGGTTCGATCCTGGCCGTCCCCCTTCTCGTCCAGGTCGTCGGGGTCAGCAACGTGCATGTGGCGATCGGGACCAGCGCCGTCGCGGTTGCGGTGAACGCGCTGTCGGGACTGGCGATGCATGCGCGACACGGCACGGTGAAATGGCGCTGCGCCGCGATGTACTGCATTACCGGCATTGGCGGCGCATGGATCGGCGCAACGCTCGGCAAGGCCCTGGATGGACAAAGGCTCCTGCTGCTGTTCGCGGCGCTGATGGCTGTCGTCAGCCTCACCATGCTGCGACGACGTCACATGGTCGGCGATCCGGCATCCAGTTGCACGCCGAGAAACGCGCCAAAAGTGCTCTCCTTCGGAGCTGGAACCGGCATCGTCTCCGGCTTCTTCGGGATCGGTGGCGGGTTCCTGATCGTGCCGGGCCTGATGGTTTCCACCGGCATGCCGACGATCAACGCAGTCGCCACATCACTGGTCGCCATTTCCGCGTTCGGCCTGACGACCGGGGCAAGCTACACATTCTCCGGCCTCGTTGACTGGCCGCTCGCTTTTTCATTCATCGGCGGCGGAGCACTTGGCGCGCTCACGGGTTGCCGCACCGCCCACAGCTTCAGCAGGTATCAATCCACGTTGAATCTCCTGTTTGCGGCACTCACCTTCGCCGTCGCAATCGGTCTGGCGCTTTATGCCTTGCGGTAGGATCGCTGGCGCGTGCCGGAGAGCGTTTCGGCGGCACTCTGGCGCCGCAGGACAATTCCCCACAGAGAACAATGTCTGTCACCTAGCCGACGTCAGGTTGTATTCCGCATGTGCGAATGACGCCTCATGACACGAGCCTCCGAGACGTCGGTACGATGGGTCCCATGCTGGATTTGATCAGGCAATCCCTGCCCCAGTTTACGCCCGCCGAGCGCAGGATCGCGGAAGCGATCCTGGACACGCCGAGCACGGCGATCACGGATGCTGCGCGCGTCGTCAAGGTCAGCGAACCCTCGATCATCCGCTTCTGCCGCAGGTTCGACTGCGACGGCCTTCCGGATTTCCGCCTGAAACTTGCCCACCAGCTTGCCGTCCGCCAGTCCACCGCGACCATCGCCGAAAGCGGAACCGATCCGTTCGCCGGCATGGTGGACGACATCTTCAATCGCGCGGCGGAAGCGTTGCGGGAGACGCGGCATGACCTCGACCTCGATTCCCTGCGTCGCGCGGTAAGCCTTCTGGCGCGTGCCCGCAGGATCGACGTCTATGGCTATGGTGGATCCGGCTTCCTGGCAGGCGAAGCCCTGCATCGCATGGCCTGCCTCGGGATCGCGAGCGTCGCCTATTCCGATCCGACATTGCAGATGGTTTCGGCGGCACGCCTCTCCCCCTCAGATGTGCTGTTCGTCCTCTCCTTTTCCGGCCACACCAGCTATCTGATTTCCAACATCGAGATCGCCAAGAAATCGGGCGCGCGCGTCGTCGCCATCTGTCCTGGCGGCTCCATCGTCGCCTCGCTTGCCGACGGGAACATCAATCTCAATGCCTACCGCACATCCGCGGGGCCACTCATCGTTCCGACCGGCCGCGCGCCCATGTATGTGATGCTGGACGTTCTCATCGCGCTGCTGGCTCCTGAACTCGGCAAGACCGATTGAACCCTCCCCGGTCAGGTCCTTGCTGTGATGCCCTGGGCCTGCCCCGCCGGCAACCGCAATGCCGTCATACTTGTTACTCCCATAGGACCGGTTCCGGTGCGAAACTGCCTCCAGAGCAATCTCGGGCGAAGACGCCCGCGCCAACGAGGAGGTTTCAAACGCCATGACGACATCTGCGGAAAAAGGCGGACACCCCGCCATGCTGACACCACCGGTCGTGTCGCCACGGGCCTGGGAAGAAGCCCGCCAGCAGCTGCTGGTGAAGGAAAAGGCCCAGACTCGCGCCCGCGACGCTCTTGCCGCCGAACGCCGGCGCATGCCGTGGATGACCGTGGAGAAGGCCTATGCCTTCGACGGCCCTGCAGGCAGAGCCAGCCTCGCCGACCTGTTTGCCGGCCGGCGCCAGTTGATCGTCTACCGTGCCTTCTTCGAACCGGGCGTTTTCGGCTGGCCCGATCATGCCTGCAGAGGGTGCTCCATGGTCGCCGACCAGGTTGCTCACATCGCCCACCTCAACGCGCGTAACACCACGCTTGTCTTCGTTTCGCGCGCGCCGCAGGTCGATATCGCGCGGCTCAAGGCGCGCATGGGCTGGGAGATCCCGTGGTTCACCGTCACCGATGATTTCGAAGCCGACTTCGGGGTCGCCGAATGGCACGGCACCAACGTGTTCTACCGCGACGGCGAGCGCGTATTCCGCACCTACTTCATCAACAACCGCGGCGACGAACAGATGGGGGGCACCTGGAACTATCTCGACATCACGCCGCTCGGCCGGCAGGAAATCTGGGAGGATTCGCCTCCCGGCTATCCGCAGACGCCGACCTACAAATGGTGGAACTGGAACGACAACTATGGTGTGGACGCCGAGCCGGACAAGAAATGGGTCGAAGTGTCGGAAGCAGGCGAAGCGGCGTTCCGGGACCAGTAAAAAACGAGACGCCATGAGCGTGCCGATCGCACACGACAGGCGTTTTGCCGGCCGTTGATGCGCGCACTATCGGAAAGGGTCCAAAAGTGCAGGGTATGACATCGGGCCCGGGCCGGACCGGCCGTATCCTCGCACTCGCGCGTTTGTCGCGCCAAAACTCCACGAGCTTTGCCGAATCGCTCGCATACCGCTAAGGCATTCGTCGCGCGTTCAACGGGACGGGCGAAGGGTGCTGCAGCGCCTCGGTCCTGCTGCACAAGACCAGCCGGAAGAATGCCTTGAAGACTATCGCCATCGATTTCGAAACCGCCAACGAGCAGCGCGGCAGCGCCTGCTCCGTCGGTCTGGCATGGATCGAGGATGATCGTGTCGTGCGGGTCGAGGAACGGCTGATCCGCCCGAAGACAATGCGCTTTTCCTCCTTCAACATCGCCATTCACGGCATTCGTCCGGAACATGTCGAAGATGCGGGCGAGTTTCCCGAGGTGATGGACGAGTTCGCCGACGACTTTCGGGGCGCGACCATGATCGCCCACAATGCCGCCTTCGATTTTAGCGTCTGGCGTTCTTGTCTCGATCTCTACCGGCAGGATTACCCGGACCTGTCCTATCTCTGTTCTGTGAAGATGGCGCAAAAGGTCTGGCCGCATCTCGGATCGCACAAGCTCAACATCCTGGCCGGCCATCTCGGATTGACCTTCGCCCATCACAACGCTGCCGAAGATGCGGCCATCTGCGCCGAGGCGGCAATTGCAATTGCCCGATCTCTGCGTGTTCCGCAGGTCAGCGACGTACCGACGGCGATTGGCATGAGGGCCGGCCGATTGTTTGCCAACGGCTACGACCCCTGTACCTGCCGCAAGAAGTGATCGGCCGACAGTCAGTCCGCCCGGCAAAGGCACCAATGCGGCCACGACCACAGTGCGACCCATGGGGCATGAAATAGCAATTCTGCGGATCAACCGACGAAGCCTGCTCACTGGACAATGCACGGAAAAGCGGCCAGAAGGCAGCGACTGAAAACGCCACCGCGACCCCTCCATGACGGGCGCTTCCGCCTCCGCAAAAGATGTCCGTTCCATGCGCACGCGTTCTGCTGGTCGAAGATGATAACGAGTTGCGCGAAGGGCTTGCCGAATACCTGCGGCTCAACGGCATCGAGGTCGTGGAAGCCAACTGCGGCACAGCCTTCCACAGGGCGATGCGCGCGGAGCGTTTCGACGTGGCAATTCTCGACCTGAACCTGCCGGATGCGAACGGATTTGAGCTTGCCGCCAGCCTTTCGCCGGATCGTACGCGACCAGGCGTCATCATGCTCACTGCCCGCACCCGCCCGGCGGACCGCATTCGCGGCTACGCCGAAGGCGCCGACCTCTACATGACAAAGCCGGTAGCCGGCCAGGAACTGTTGCTCGCCGTGCGAAATCTGGTTTGTCGCATCCGGGCTTTCGAAACGGCAACGCAGGAAGCCGTGCGACAGCCCCGGCGGTTGAATGTGCGAATGCGACGCCTGACGGCGCCAAACGGCCGCAACATCGAACTGACGGGAAGGGAAACCTTGCTCGTCGAACAGTTTGCCGGACTGGACGGAAAACCGGTTTCGCGCCACGTGCTTGCAGATGCCATGAAATACGGAACACAGAGTGCGGAAAGCCGTGGCCTTGACGCCGCTCTGCGGCGGTTACGCCAGAAGATTATCGATGCCGGATTGGAGCCGCCCGTGGTCGGCATCCAGAACATCGGTATCAGGTTCACGGACACTCTCGCACTGACGTGAACCCGGTCGGCAGGCCCCGAAGTTCGCCTGTCGAGCGCGGACAAACCAACGGGACATCGCGACTTCTTTGTCAGGATATTGACGAGACGGGGGCGTTTTCAGCCCAAGGCTGCGGCTTCAACCGAGAGCCGGTAGCGCGTGATGAATGGCTGATCCGGATGGAAGGACAGCGAGGTCGGGGCGGTCGGTGAAGCCACCGGGTTGTCGGCCGTCGACACGGCTGGACCGAGGTCGAAGGCCGCGCAGACCGGCTCAACGCCGAGGGCCAGATGTTTGCCCTCCCAAGGATAGGCCGTCCGGCCGCGATTGCTGTACCAGAGCAGCAGACTGGGGAAATGCTCTTTCTGCCATTCAAGCCGCGCGCGAAACCCCTCGTCACGATAGTGCAGGGCGACCACGCCATCGATACCGACAAGCTGCAGCAATTCTTCGGCATTGCGGTCAAGCGGCACCGACCCGCCGTCGATAAGGCTGCCATCGCGGGCATCAACGCCATCGAGGGTCGACCATTGTCGACCCGGCGCAAACAGGCCAGCGTCCGGCTCCACATCGCCGGGAAAGCTGCGCACCTCGTCATACCTTCCGGGTTCGAGCCTGACGGATCGGGCGCGCGGCGTCAGACGGAAGGTGGGGTGCAGGCCGATGGGCAACCTGCAGGGTCGCCGCACCTCGATTTCGAGCGTGATATCGATAGCGGCGGCCTGCGGGTCCGGGACGATGCGCCGGCACAATTGGCGCACCGGATGACCGTCGGGATAGCTGCACGTCAAATTGACCTGCCGCTCGTCGCAGTCGCCCCAGCTCCAATGCACGTTCGACCCGTGGCCGTGCGGCACGTCGGCGCCGGCAAAAGTCTCGCCTGCGTCTGACCAACCTTTCGGCAGCGGGCGTGAACCGTCGCTGCCGAAGGGCACGCAGGGCCACTCGCCGCGCAATTCCCGAAGGATCGGCGGCAGCGTCGCTCGGTTCGGGTCCTGACCCCAGGGCGCGACATGCAGCGGGCTGACCTGCCGCCCATCGGGCAACAGGAAGGTGACCGGCCCCAGCATGCCGCCGAGGGACTGCACCGCCAGACATCCGTGCGCCCAAGCCAGGCCGCGCCTTGTCGTCTCCATCATGTCGAAACCGTGCTGCCAAAGCGGTTTTCCGCCAGTCCAGGGGTCTCGACTTCCAGGGCAAACAGGCTGCCGGCAAGCCGTTCCCCAGGCTTTGAGAGGATGCTGGCCGTCGTGACGTAGAGCGTCTTCAGGTCGGCGCCGCCAAAGGTACAGGTCGTGATATTGGTGACCGGCATTTCGATCACCTCCGCGACAGCACCTTCAGGCGACAGGCGCGCGATGCATCCGCCGCCGAAACGGCAGTTCCAGAGATAGCCGTCGCTGTCCATCGCCGAGCCATCCGGCGAACCGCGGGAGAAATCGGCAAGGAAGGGCCGTTCGTTCGAGATCGAGCCATCGGCCACTGCGTAGTCAAAGGCGTAGATCTTGTTTGCGAGCGTGTCGGCGAAATAGAAAGTTCTGCGATCGGGGCTCCAGCAGAGCGTGTTGGAAATGCCGAGCCCGCGTCGCCATTCGCTCACCGCTCCATCCGGCGCGATGCGGTAGAGAATGCCCTCGCCTGCCGCCGTCTCGCCAAGCTCGCCATCGGGCAGCACGTTGTTCTTCATCGACCCGACCCAGAAATTTCCCGCCGGATCGGCGCGCCCGTCATTCAGGCGCACGCGCGGGTAACTGGGCAAGCGGAAGCCTTGATCCTCGCGCCGGTCGCCTTCCGGCCACCACCAGACGAGCTTGGAAGCGAGCGCCAGAAGGAACCGGCCGGGTTCGTCGGTCAGCGAGACCGCCACGACCGGCTCGTCGAACAGCCAGGAGCGGACCGAGCCGCTCGCCTCATCATAGCGGTGGACGAGGAAGCGATTGATGTCGCTCCAGTAGAGTGCCTGCTCGGATGCCGACCAGACGGCGCCCTCGCCGCATTTGTCGCCGACCGGGGCGACGCAGGTGACGGACCTCTCCATCCGCGCCTCCTATTCGGCCGCCATATCGTGGACAAGCGACCGCGACGGCCCGAGGGCGTGGGCGTTCTGCACCAGCGCACGCATGTAGCCGAGTGCAAAGGCCTTGCCCGCATGCCAAGAGGCCGCACAGGTCATGGCCGGCGTATGGTCGGGGATCATCACGCCCTGATAGTTCTCGTCGCGCAGGATCCGCACGATCTCGGCCATGTCGATATCGCCTTCGTCGACAAAGGTTTCGACGTAGCGCGGCATCTTGCCCCTGACATTGCGGAAGTGGATGTAGCCGATGCGGCCCGAGCGCGCGAAACGACGGACATGCTCGTAGATATCGCCGCCCGGCATTTCCTGCAGCGAGCCGAGGCACAGCTCCAGCCCGTTGGACGGAGAATCGATGATCGACATCAGCCGATCGTATTTCTCCGGCCGGTTGACGAGACGCGCCGTGCCACGCAGTACGTCCGCGGGCGGATCGTCCGGGTGAGCCCCGAGCATGACGCCCGCTTCCTCGGCGACCGGAACGACCTCTTTCAGAAACCGCGAGAGACGATCCCAGATCTCGGCGTGGGTGACCGATATGGGTTTGGCGCCTGGCACGCCGCGCCGATAGCGCATATTCCAGACCATGCCGTCGGGGATCGGCGCATCCGGATCGGGCACGGCACCCGGCGCGTCCTCGACGCCGAAGCCGACGGATTCGGCACCGCCGCGGGCATAGGGACCGCGCGTCCAGCCATAAACACCGGCGAGCGAGAAATTGTAGCCGATGCAAGGCACGCCAGCGCGTCCGGCATCGCGGATCAGTTGCTTCAGCGCCTCGATCTGCGCGCCGCGCTCAGGCCCGTCGAGCAGGATGTCGTGCCAGAAGCGCGGCGAAAAATTCTCGATCGCGGCAAGCTCGAGCCCGGCGGAACGCACGTCCTGAACAAGGGCCGACAGCTCCTCATAGGTCCAGAGGCGGTCGGTGGAGCAATCGCCCCAGCCGCCGTTGTCGCCGCTGTCGATCTTCGGATCTTTGCCGGCGAAATAATTGGTCAGGTGCGCAACGACGTGGGTCGCGCCGGACTGGAGCGCGAAGCGGTAGTTGTCGGGCGTGAGCTGTTCACGATAGAGGCCAAGGCCGATTTTCATCTTGTTCTTTCCCTGTGCGATTATTTCACGCCGATGCCGGCGGTGAGCCCGCCGTCGATGCGGAAGTCCGATCCGGTGATGAAGCCGGCACGATCGGAGGCGAGATAGGCAACGAGCTCGGCGACCTCTTCCGGCTCGCCGATGCGGCCGACCGGGTGGGCAGCGCCGAAACGGGCGAAGGCTTCCGCTTCGCTGACGCCCTCGCCGCCATAGGTGCGCGCGGCCAGCGACAACAGCGGCGTGCGCACGGAACCGGGGCTGACGGAATTCACCCGCACCCTGACGTCGGCATGGTCAAGCGCCATCGCACGGGTCAGCGCGTGGATCGCGCCCTTGGTGGCGACATAGGCGGCCACGTTCTGCTGGCAGGCGTGGCCCTGGACCGAGGAGATGTTGACGATCGCCCCGCCGCCGCGCTTGCTCATCTCGGGGATGGCGAAACGCCCCGTCAGGTAGATCGAGCCGACATTGACGGACAAGCACCGATTCCAGGTCTCGAAGCTGGTGTCGAGCACGGTCCCGAAGGGATGGACGGCGGCGGCGTTGACGACAATGTCGAGCCCGCCATGGCGCGACACGACATCCGCGACGGCAGCCGCCACATCTGCCTCCACGGACACATCGGTCAATCGGGAGGCCATTGCCAGGCCGCGCTCGCTCGCGATCCGGTCGAGCGTCTGGTTGGCCGCCGCATCGTTGCCGCAGGCAAGGACCTTTGCACCGGCCGAGGCAAGCCTGATCGCCGATGCCAGCCCGATGCCGGAGGTTCCGGTGATGAGCGCTATTTTTCCTGCAAATTCAGTCATGGTCGGCTCCAAATTCCGTTAGCGCACACGTTCCAGCACCTGGTTGAGAAGCACGGCGCCTAGGATGATCCCGCCGCGCACGACGTACTGCCAGTATTCGCTGACATTCATCAGCGTCATGCCGTTGGAGATACAGCCGAGGAAAAGCACGCCGATCAGGGTTCCCCAGATGCGACCCTTGCCGCCGAAGAGGGAGGTGCCGCCGATGATGACGGCCGCGATCACATCAAGCTCCATGCCGGTTGCGGTCGTGCCGGTGCCGGCACCGATCTGCGAGGCAATCAGAGTGCCCGAAATCGCCGTCAGCGCGCCGGTGAGCCCAAGCGTCAGCGCCTTGACTTTCCAGATGTCGATGCCCGAAAGCCGCGCTGCCTCCATGTTGCCGCCGACGGCGTACACCTCGCGGCCGAAGCTGGTGTATTTCATCAGGAAGTGCATCCCCGCGAAGGTGAGCGCAAAAATATAGACGGGGAAGGGAATGCCGAAGAGGTAGCCACCGCCGAGGAAATCGAAACCGGCCGGAAAGGTCGACAACGGAAACCCGCCGGTAATCAGGTTGGCGACACCGCGAAGGGCGGCAAAGAGCGCCAGCGTGGTAATGAAGGTCGGCACGTTGAACCATTGCCGGAAGCGGCCGGTGAGATAGCCGAGCGAAAAGCCGACGGTAAGCGCGACGGCAAAGCCGAGGATGACAGCACTCCAGCCGCCGATTGCATCCGTGTAGGCGTCGGCAAACCAGGCGACGATGCATCCCGCGAGTGCGACCCCGGCGCCGACAGAAAGATCGATCTCGCCGGAAATGATCACCGCAGTCATGCCGAAGGCGATGATCCCCAGCATCGCCACCGTGCGCAGCACGTTGAGGATGTTGGCAGTGGAGGCAAAGCCCGGCGCCATCAGGATGAGGAACAGGACCAGCGCCGCCAGGATGATCTCCATCGGATAGGTCTTGATGAGGCGCAGCGAGACGTTCTGCCCCCTGTCTTCTGCGGATTGGCTGACAAGTGTCATTGGGAGGCCCCTTCCATGCATAGGCCGTAGAGTTGGGTAAGATCGGTGCGGGTGGGGTCCACCTCGGCAACCACATTGCCGTGGTGCATCACCAGAATGCGGTCAGCCACTTCGAGGACCTCCTCGAGCTCAGTCGAAACGAAGATGCTTGAAAGGCCGTCCGATGCCTTTTGCCAGATGATGTCGAAGATCTGTCGCTTGGCCTGAACGTCGACCCCACGGCTTGGCTCGTCGAAGAACATCACCGAAGGAGCCGTGTTCAGCCACTTGCCGATCACCACCTTCTGCTGGTTTCCGCCCGATAGCGAAGACACCGGCAGCTCCGGATCGCCGCACTTGATGTGCAGGTCGGCGATCTGGCGGTCGATAAACGGCTGTTCGCGGCGACGCGAGATCAGCCCGCCGCGGGCGATAGGCCCGAGACTTGCCATGCAGAGATTGTCGCCGGTCGGCAGCGATTGCACGAGGCCGACCTCCTTGCGGTTCTCCGGCGTATAGCCAAGGCCGGCCGCACGCATCTGGCTCGGCGTCGCTCCCGTCATCGATCGCCCTTCAAGGTGCACCGTGCCGGCGTCGATCCGGTCTGCACCGAAGATCGCGCGCATAAGCTCTGTCCGGCCCGAGCCGAGCAGACCGGCGATCCCGAGGATTTCACCGCGATAAAGGTCGAAGGAGACATCGTTGAAGTGGCCTGCCCGGGTCAGGCCGCGCACTTCGAGAAGTGGCTTTACCCTGTCGATCGTCTGGCGTGGCGGACGCGTCGCGCGGGCGGCGGCGCCGAACATCATGCCGACGATTTCGGAGGGCGAGGTCGTGCGCATCTCGACTGCACCGATGTAGTGACCGTCGCGGATGACGGTACATGTGTCGGCGATTTCGAAGAGCTCGCTCATGCGGTGGGTGATGTAGATCATCGTCACGCCGCGTGCCCGCAACCGCTCGATCAACGCGAAGAGCTGCTTGACCTCTTTCGAGGCGAGCGCCGATGTCGGTTCGTCCAAGAGCAGGATCGACGGGTTGAAGGACATCGCCTTGACGATCTCGACCACCTGCTGCTGCCCGACGCTCAGCGCCGAGACCGGTTGGCGGGAATCGATCGAAAGCCCCATGTCGGACAGAAGCTCGGTCGCGCGGCGATGCAAGCCCTTCCAGTCGACGACGCGAAAGCCGGCACGCCTGACATGCGGCAGGCGACCAAGAAAGATGTTCTCGCCGACGGAGAGTTCCGGGACCAGCGACAGTTCCTGGTGCACGGTCACGATACCGGCATCGAACGCATCGTGCGGCGAGGTAAAGGACTGGTCTTTCCCGTTGACACTGATCGTGCCCGAGGTCGGCTCGGTCACGCCGGCGAGAAGCTTGATCAGCGTCGACTTGCCGGAACCGTTCTTTCCCATCAGGGCATGAACGCGCCCCGGGGCGAAGTCATGGGTAAACTCCGACAGGGCAACCGTCGGGCCGTAACGCTTCGTGACGGATCGGAATTCGAGCCGCCCTTGAGCGGCGTCTGTCTGGGGCTGTGAATAGGTCATCCGTGTTTTCCGGTTGGCGCGGCAAATGGTGGGCAGGGCCGAATGGCCCCGCCCCGCGACCTCACTTCAGAGCCTTCAGACCTTCCTTGTAGGCGGCGACGCCGTCGGCATTCGCACGCGTCAGCGGAAGGACGGGAACATTGACCTTCGTTTCGAACGTCTTGCCTTCCAGCAGCTTCTGTGCGGCCTCGATCGCCTGCTTGCCGACCTCGAGCGGCTGCTGCGCCGTCGTCGCCTGCAGCACGTTGTCCTTGTCGAGAAGCATGTTGGCGAGTTGTTCGGAACCGTCGGTGCCGAAGACGAACACCTTGCCCTCGAGCCCGGCCTTCTTCACCGCCTGGACGGCGCCGATTGTGCCGCCTTCATTGGCGGCATAGATCACCTTGATATCCGGGTTGGCGGTCAGCATGTCGCTGGCAACGGCCAGCGCCTTTTCAGCGAGCCACGCATCCTGCTGGGCGACGATCTCCACCTGGTCGGAGACCACGTGCAGGAAGCCGTCCACGCGCGCGTTCGACTGCTCCGGCAACAGCGCCTTGAAGGCGAGCGTGCCGATCTTGACCTTCTCGCCATTGCCGAGGGTTTTCAGAAACGGCGCGGCCGCCTCGCCGGTGCCGATGCCGATATCCCGGTCCGAGCTCGTCACCGTCGCCTGGGCGACGTCGCCATTGGCAGACGTGCCATAGGTAACGACGGTGATGCCGGCATCGCGCGCTTTCTTGAGGGCTGGAACCGAGGCGTCGGCCGACAGCGGCGCGACCACGATCGAGTTGACGCCGCGGGCGATATAGGTGTCGATCAGCTGGGCTTCCTTTTCGAGCTTGCTGTCGCTGTTTCCGGCGAGCAGTTCGTCGCCGGCCGCTTCCGCCGCCTTCTCCATGCCGATCTGGATGCCACGGAAATACTGGTCCTGTTGGAAGACGATGCCGGCGATGGCCTTGCCGTCGGCAAGAACGGCATTGGGTGCGAAGCTGACGCTCACCAGAAGGGCTGCGAGCGTCAGGACGTGGCGTTTTGCATTGATCATTTTGGGTCTCCTCCCCGATGCCCTTGATCGTATGGCCGGACCCGCGGGCATAGGGGCCGGTGCTGACTGAATGCTGGAAACGATACGACCGCCTAGGTCTTGGTCGTGGCGGATTGGGCACCCGATGGCGCACCGACGAATTTGAGGCCGAACTCGAGATGGCGGCTCATGAGATAGGCATAGGCAATCCGGTCGCGCGCTCTCAGCGCACCGATGATTTCGGCATGGGCCTCGTAGGTCGCCGATTGCACCGGCCGCTCCGCCTTGCCGAGGCGCATGACTTCCTCGATGACGCTGCGCATCATCCGGTAGGCGGCGAGCGTCGTCCGGTTGCCGGAGAGCTCGACGATCGCCTCGTGGAACTCGTAGTCGTAGCGAGCCGCCTCCTCGACGCTCTCAGCCGTCCGGATCCGGCTGTTGGCCGCTTCCAGCCTGTCGAGGTCGGCCTCGCTTGCATGAAGAATGATGTGGTCGCCGACGCCGGTCTCGATGATGCGGCGGAAGCCCTGAAGATCGCGAAAGGAATCGGGCGATATGCCGTTGTGAAAGGCAAAGAGCCGGCGGATCGCCTCGCCGTGACCGCCGCTGATGACGGCGCCGACCTTGGGTCGCGTCTCGACCAGCCCATAGGCGCGAAGAACCTGGAGCGCTTCGCGAACGGTGTTCCGACCGGCCTGAAACTGTTCGCCGAGATCGCGCTCGGTCGGCAGCGCGTCGCCAATACCGAGACCGCGTTCGGCGATCAGATCCCTGATCTGCTCGACGAGCCTATCGACTGCCGACGTCTTGCCGACCTCGGCCGGCTCGACACCTGTCGAATGCTCCGGTTTTGCGGAATTGTGCGCCACGCTCTCCTCCTGTGTGCCGCTCTATTTGTTGGTCCAGATTGAAAAACAAGTCAAGCGCTTCGCTGAAGATTCGACATTACTTGGAACAATTTGGCATTACTTGCCTCTTTTCACTTGAATTTTCGTTTCCTGCATCTCTTAATGCCTCATCTGGTCCAACAATAAAGATCGTCACCGGGACCCCAGGAGTTGAAGAGATGAGGCCGATGGAAGAATGCTTTCGCTGGTATGGACCGGATGATCCGGTGCCGCTCAGTCATATCAGGCAGGCCGGCGCGACGGGCATCGTCACCGCGCTCCATCACGTCTATGACGGCTCGCCCTGGTCCGACGATCAGATCCTGAAGCACAAGGCGCTAATCGAGACGGCGGGTCTGCGCTGGAGCGTGGTCGAGAGCATCCCGGTGCACAATTCGATCAAGCTCAGATCGTCGGACAGCGCCCGCTACATCGGCTGGTACAAGGACACGATGCGAGCGCTTTCGCGCTGCGGCATACGCACGGTCTGCTACAATTTCATGCCGGTGGTCGACTGGACCCGTACCGAACTCATGCATCCCTTGCCGACGGGCGGATATGCGCTGCGTTTCGATGCCATCGATTTTGCCGCCTACGATCTGTTCGTGCTGAAGCGGCCGGGCGTCGAGCAAAGCTATTCGCCGGCTCAGATCGAAACGGCACAGGCTCGCTTTGCTGCGATGCCGCCTGCAAAGATCGACCGGATCGAACGCAATCTGATTGCCGGCCTGCCGGCATCGGAGCGCAAATTCGATCGCGTCGGCTTCCTCGGAGCGCTGGCGGAGTATGACGGCGTCACCGCAGAAGATCTGCATGAAAACCTCGCCCACTTCCTGCGCGAGATCGTGCCCGTTGCGGAGGAGATCGGGGTAAGGCTCTGCATCCACCCCGACGATCCAGCCTTCCCGCTTTATGGCCTGCCTCGGATCGTTTCCACGGCGCAGGATGCGCGCCGTATCCTGGCAGCCGCGAACAGCCCCGCCAATGGCCTGACCTTCTGCACCGGGTCCTACGGCACCCGCGCCGAGAACGACCTGCCCGAAATGGTGCGCGAGTTCGGCCCACGCATCCATTTCGCCCATCTGCGCAACGTCCAGCGCGAAGCGGATGGGTCGTTTCATGAGGCCGACCATCTCGGTGGGTCGAGCGATATCCCGGCCGTCATCCTCGCCCTCCTCGAAGAGCAGGAGCGTCGCCACGTGGAGGGACGCGACGACTGGCAGATCCCCGTCCGCCCCGACCATGGGCATCTTCTTGCCGATGACATCGGCAAGGAAAGGATCAATCCCGGCTACTCGCTGATCGGCCGTCTCAAGGGTCTCGCCGAAATCCGCGGCGTGATGCAGGGCATTTCAGCGGTCAAGGCCGCACAGACCAAACAGGTGACACGATGAAGCCTTTTGAGGACGATGCCGCCTTGTTCGCCGCAATGCGCAGCCGGCTCTTTACCGCCGTGGTCGGCGACATACTTGATACGATGGGTCTGCAGCATCAGTTCCTGCCGCCGCGGATCAAGGCTCTGCGCGATGACATGGTGGCGATCGGTCGCGCGATGCCGGTGCTGGAGGCAGATTTCTTTGCGACCGCGGGCACCAGCGGCCATGCCGAGATCAGCGCCAAACCCTTCGGTCTGATGTTCCACGCGCTCGACAGCCTGAAGCCCAATGAAATCTACGTTTGTGCAGGCTCCTCACCCCGCTATGCCGTCTGGGGCGAGCTGATGTCGACGCGCGCGATCCAGTTGAAGGCAGCAGGCGCGATCTGCGACGGTTACTGCCGGGACAGCGGCGGCATCCTGGCCCTGGATTTTCCGACGTTCTGCTACGGGTCCTATGCGCAGGATCAGGGCCCGCGCGGCAAGGTGGTCGACTATGCCGTCCCGATCGAGATCGGCGGCATTCGCATCCGGCCGGGCGATATTCTCTTTGGCGATCGCGACGGCGTTCTCGTCATCCCGCGCGAGGCGGAACAGGAGGCGATCGCCCTCGCCTTTGAGAAGGCCGAGACGGAAAACAAGGTTCGTCTGGCGATTGAGGCCGGCATGAGCACGGTTGAGGCGTTCGAGCGCTTCGGCGTGATGTAGTCGGCAAGCGCGTCTGGTAGACATGGGCAAAACTGCACACAGGATCAGACCACCGAAATGAACGACGCCTTCACCATGCTCAACTCGCACACGTATGCGGTCGAGGCGCAGCCTTCCTCCGCAGGCTTACACGTCTTCACCGATGGCTCGTATGATCCGAGGTCCGGAGAGGGCGGCTGGGCATTTGTCGTCTATCACGATGGTGCAGAGATCGCGTCCGAGTTCGGCGGCGCCCGGCGTTCCGCCGACAACACGATGGAGCTGACGGCGCTGCTGAAGGCAGCGCTGTGGCTCAACGGCAATGCGCCTGCCGAACGCGCAACTGTCTGGTCCGATTGCGTCTATGCGGTCAATGGCTGCAACAGCTGGCGCCAGATCTGGAAGAACAACGGCTGGAAGAAGATTGTCCCGAATGCGAAGGTCCGAAGCCGGACAATCGCGAATGCCGAGCTTTGGGTAGCGATCGACCTTCAGCTCTCTAGCAACCCCGAACTGGCAGTCGCCTGGTGCAAGGGCCATTCCGGGCTCGTCGGCAACGAGCGTGCAGATAGGCTTGCGGCATTTGGGCGGCAGTCTGCCCGGAACGGCGCCCGCTGATACCGCAAGTGTCTTTCGCCAGCACGGTCGCGCCATGGCGACATTGCCCGGAACCGCTAGTGAAAGACGTGCGCATTGTGGGACATCGTGTCCTCGGCACCGGCTGATCGCGTCGAAGACAGATGGACCAGGGTGATGCCCAATTCGAGAAGAAGCTCGGCGGACTTGATATCCTGCGCCGCGAAGTTGTCGGTATATCCGCGGATCGTGCAGGCGACGCATTTCGAGTGGGCCGCGAAACGGATGTCGCCCAGGTCTTCCGCCTCTTCGGCGACAGCCTCCAGCGCACAGGCGACCGTCTCCAGCATGCCGCACCGTTCGCGCATGCTCATGTCTTCCAACGTCTTTGGGATATCGATCATGTCATCTCCTTCGCGCCCGGCAGGATAAGCTGCAGCGCTGGCATCACGTCGAATTCAGGTGTTAGTGTAGATATGGAGATCGCAGCGTCCATTAGCAAATCATGTCGGCCATGCGGCGACTGCATGGCAGGCGCAGGCGGGCGGCGGGCGCAGACCGGTGCCCTGCCGGGTTTCATCTTTGTGCGTGCGTGCTATGAGATCGGGCGGCCCCGACCTTTCCGGAGCAGATCATCGGGTTGGAGATGCGTTAGTCCGCCAAGAGAGACATGTTCGATTTGACCGCTCATTTTCCCTTGCACGCGCTGGATCGGGCCGAAGAAACCGCAGGCGGACCTGTCGCGCCACCCGTGACGCTGGATCTGCCGACGTGAGCGACGGCCTCCTGAAATCTTGGCTGTTCGGTATCGCGCTATGGCTTGCGGCGGTTCTTGCCTTTGCTCTCTATTCCGTCGAAGCGTCTCGGCAGCGCCTAAGCGATGAACTGATCGTCGCGGGGCGAACCTTGCACCGGCTGATATCCCAGCGCGCGGCACAGCACGACGCCCATATGACCAGCCTGATCGCGCTTGCCGATAACACCGATCCGGCCCGGCTGAATGCCACCCGCCAGGTGATGGAGAGCGTTGCGCGGTTTTATCCGCGCATCGCCTGGCTCGCGCTTGTCTCGCTGGACGACAAAGCTGGCCTGGGCGCAACCGCGACAACCCGAAGCAACGATGCGCTTGTCCCGATGATCGAAGTCCCCGCCGACGGGGGCGAAGACCTCTCGCCGCTGCGCGACGCCATCAAAGGGCAGCAACGCGGCAAGGTCGAGGCCTATGCCGGCCGGAACGGACGGTATCTCCTCGCCAAAAGGGCGCAAGCGCCGTCGGACGCCGCGCTTGTGCTTTCAATCGATGCCCGCCACTTGCTTGAGCCGGAGGAGCGGCCGCTTTGGGCCCATATGCGATTGACGCTCCACAGCCATCTCCTGGTCGATCTGCCGGCCGAGGAGACGGCGAGTGCCACCGCGTCCTTCGTCGCCCCTTCCCATTTCGAATCGACCATCGACAGTGGCAGCCAAAAGATCTCGCTGTCGCTCGACCGCCCGATGTCGACCGAAGCATTGTTGCCGATGCGCCAGCTGATCGGCTTCGCCGCCATGGCCGGACTGGCGTCCTTTGCGCTGATGTTCGCGCTACGCCAGCGGACTGCCGCCCAGAAATCCCTAAAGTCGACGCAGGAGGCTGAAGCCCGGGCGCTGCTGCAGGAGCGTCAGGCGCTTCTCGCACATGCCTCGCGCGTCAACGCCATGGGGGAGCTGGCATCAGGCATCGCGCATGAACTGACGCAGCCCCTGACGGCGATGCTGAGCCGCAGCCAGGCAGCCCTCAGACTGGCCGGCACCGACAGGCCCGATATCGGGCTGATCTCCGAGGCGCTGGAAGTCAATGTCCGCGAGGCGAAACGGGCGGGCGAGATGCTGAGGCGGATGCGCGATTATGCTTCCAATCGGGCGCCGGAACCCGTCACAAGCGCAATAAACGGCATCGTTGCCGAAATTGCAGCGCTGACAGGCGCCGACCTCGAGCGGCGCGGCATCCAGTTGAAGCTCGACCTGACGAAGGAAGCGCCTGAGGCCGACGTCGACCCGATCGAGCTGGAGCAGGTGCTGCACAATCTGATCCGTAACGCCGCCGACGCGCTGGAAGGCGCGCAGACCGTCGGGCCGCAGATCGAGATCGAGACGGGTGCCGTCGGCGGCGAAGCAAAGATCGTCGTTCGCGACAATGGACCGGGGATTGCCGCAAGCGCCTTTCCCAAGCTGTTCCATCCCTTTTTTACGACCAAGGCCGACGGCATGGGTCTGGGGCTCTCGCTGTGTGAGACGCTGATCCAGCGCGTCGACGGCGGAATAGACGCCGAAAACGCACCCGGTGGCGGGGCTTGTTTTACCATTACGCTGCCGCGTACGCACAAGCAGGAGAGGCCGTGAGCAAATTCCGGGTCTATCTGATCGACGATGATGAGGCCGTGCGCGCAGCGCTCGCCTTTCTGCTGAGCACCTACGGCATCACCGTCGAAACCTTCGGCGATCCCCAGGCTTTCCTGTCCCATATCGACGAGGAGAAACCGGGATGCCTGATCGTCGACCTGCGTATGCCGCTCGTCTCCGGATTGCAGCTGCACGCAAAACTCGTCGAACGCGGCATTGACTGGCCGACGATCATGATCACAGGACACGGCGACGTCGCGGCCTGCCGGCGGGCCTTCAAGGCGGGCATCCAAGACTTCCTGACCAAGCCGGTTGACGGCGAGGTGCTGGTGGAGGCGCTGCAACAGGCATTCGCCAGTTTCGACGCGCGGCTCGAAAAGCGCGAGGCACGGCAGCAGCTTGCACGGCTGACCGAACGCGAGCGCGAAGTGCTCGACATGGTCGCTCTTGGCTGGGCGAGCAAGGAAATTGCAGAAGCGCTCAACATCTCAGCGAGAACCATCGATGCGCACCGGGCGAAGATCGCCGACAAGCTCGGCACCAGCTCGGTCGCCGAATTCGTGCGGCTGACATTGGCGGATAAGGGTTCGGCATAGGTGATCCTACCTATGCGAGGTGGTGGCTCCGCGGATTCTGCTGGCGGCGTCGATTGGGTAGTTCTGGTTTCGGAAAAAGCGAACCGCTTCCTCCGGAACAAGGATAGGAACCACGCCATGATCAAGACCCTTCTCGCAACGGCTTGCGCACTCGTCGTCGTCGGCGGCACCGCAAGGGCCGAGCTGCTCACCGAAAAGAACATCCCGTCGAGCCTTGCCGTCGAGATCGCCGTGAATGCCGTTCAGGCCTGCGCCGCCGACAAGTTCAACGTGACGGCAGCGGTGGTCGATCGCGCCGGCGTGCTGCGCGCGCTCGTGCGCGCCGACAATGCGGGCCCTCATACGGTTGAAGCGGCGCGTGCCAAGGCGTTCACGTCCGCATCTTCGCGGACGCCGACCTCGAAAATGGCCGAGAACGTCGCCAAGAACCCGGCAGCCGCCGAGCTGGTCAACATCGAAGGCTTCCTGGTGCTCGCGGGCGGCGTCCCGATCAAGGCCGGCGACGTCACCATCGGCGCGATCGGCGTGGGTGGCGCTCCCGGCGGCAATCTCGATGAGGCCTGCGCTGCCGCTGCCATCGAAAAAGCTGCCGGGCAGCTGAAGTAATCTGGAACCACCGGTGGCCGGCTCTCCCGGCCAAGATCGTCGCGATCCCCCAGGACGGTTGCACCGCCCTGGGGCGGAAGCGTGTCGGCTATGACGGGTGGCCCGGCACCGACCAATGGCGCTGAGGCGACCTACGACAACCAAGATGCTCTGGATCGGAACGGTGCCGCCGAGTGCGCACAGGTTTGCCGACAGACCGGGACAGTAACATGTTGCCGACGAGCAACATATCCCTGACGATATAATTGCAATTCGAAATTGCGCCTTGCCGTTCCGGCAATCCCATGAGACGTTACATTGTCTGCAACACACACTGAAGGAGGCGTGAGATGACATATACTCTCTTTAATATGCGCACTTCTGGTGGAGCCGTTGCTGTACTCGGGATGCACCGTGCATCCTGCTTTGCCCCGTCGGGTTCACAAAGCGCCTGAACGCTGGCCTTCAACGGCCCGGCATTTCCCAACTGACCTAACGTTACCGGCCCATGACGCGACGAATCGCGTCCAAGCCCAAATCAACTTTTAGAGGACCCGATCGCGTCGCAGCGTCGGGATAAACACATGCGTGAGACATCTTTGCCTGTTGCCGGCACTCTGCCGGCAGCCCTCGACGACCTGTGCCGTACGTTCGGCATCTGGAAAACAGCGACCGGCCTCGTTCGGGCGGCCTGGCGGCATCACCGGCTGGTCAACCAGGCGACCGGCCTCTCCAACCGGATGCGCCGCGATATCGGGCTTCCCGAAATCGACGAACCGCCCGACGACCCCTGGATCGCTGCCTGGGCATCGCCGCGGTGGGCTCCGGCCGTCCGTATTAACTGACGTGGTGCATCAACCGTCAAACCCGTCAGGGTGAGACGGTTGATGCCGCTCATGCAACACGGGCGCGACCCCAGTCGCCCGTGACCTGCCCTTGCTAAAAGGGCCGCAACCGCGTGCCGAGCACCAGGTACCACGCAGCGGGCTCGCACCTGCGGTCCAAATCAGCCCCATGTCAGGGGATCGAGACGCAGATAGAAATCCAGACGCGCGCGATCGGGTGCGGCAATGCCGAGCGTCTCGAAGAGGATTGCGCGCGCCCGCTGCTCCTGAGCCGGCCCCGCCCAGATTTCGCGGGCGTTGGCGGTCATCAGCGCCAGGTCTGAGTAGCGGTCCGCCGTTCCCAGACGCCCGAGATCGATCATGCCGGTGCAGCGGAGGGTTTGGGGGTCGATCATGAAGTTCGGCATGCAAGGGTCGCCGTGGCAGACCACGCGGTCCCTTGCCTCCTGCTCGAGGCGAACTGCAAGTTCCCGCTCCACCCGTGCCAACAAGTCTATCGCGGGCGTCTCCCGGTCATCATCCGAAAGGAAATCACGATTGACGGCATTGCGCCCGACCACGTCTGCCGCGCGCGCGAACATCGTCGCCAGGCCACGGTCAAAGGGGCATTGGTCGGCATCCAGCGCATGGAGGAAACCGAGCTGCTGCGCCATGGACGGCCAGGCATGGAGCAGGTCGGAAGCCGGAAGATCCACCGCGGGAACACCTTCGATTGCCGACATGATCAGGCACGCACCGTCCTCCATTATTTGCCAATCGATCACTTCGGGGACCAGAATGCCGTTGCCGTGCAACCACAGGAGCCGGTCGCGTTCCCCGGAAAGCTCTTCGGAGCGAGCAGCCGTTGCGACCTTGGCATAGGCGCGGCCGTCGCCGCGCCGGTAGACGAAATCTCCGGACTCACCGGCCACGACAGGCATCCATTCGAAGGGCAAACGCCCGAGCAATTCCTGTGTCCAACTCACGGCGGCGGCTCCCACTGTCTTGAAACGGCTTGTGTTAGTTGGGCGCCGCCAGCAAAGATTGCAACCATGGACTGACCGACGCTGCTCGACAGATGAATGTCGGCGGCGCGGCAAGGCTCCAACACAGGACAAGGGGCAGAAATGAACCAGGCGCTCGCACTCATCGCTCTTGTCGTCCGTGACTACGACGAAGCGATCAATTTCTATGTGAACACGCTGAATTTCGTACTGGTCGAGGATAGCTATCAGCCGGAGCAGGACAAGCGCTGGGTCGTCGTCAAGCCTGCAGGCGACGGCAATACCTCGTTGCTTCTTGCGCGCGCTTCCAATGCCCATCAGCAGGACTATGTCGGCGACCAGGCGGGAGGCCGGGTCTTTCTCTTCCTGCGCACCGACGACTTCTGGCGCGACTACAAGGCTTTGGCGGCGCGAGGCGTCGAATTCGTGAGGGAACCCAAGGAAGCACCTTACGGGACTGTCGCGGTCTTCAAGGACCTCTACGGCAATCTCTGGGATCTTGTTCAGTTTACGGATGGCAGGGCCTGAGCGGCAGCCGAAGACAAGACGCCGCAACAGGATGTGACGTTCGTGCCTGTCGATCCCGCGATCGTGGCGAACGTTGAAGTGTCCGAGTTCAGACCGCCGCTTTCCCATGATTGGGGATTGACTTAATCATAGCTCGCCAGTTATGGATTAAACCCATAGCCAGCGAGTTATTGAATTGCCATGCCGCTACCGCACGAAATCCTGTTCAAGACCCTTGCCGATCCAACGCGGCGGGCCATTTTCGAACGACTCTGCCGCGAAGGCGACCAGACCGTCGGGGCGCTGACGGCGCATGCGGGGATTTCGCAGCCGGCCGTTTCCAAACATCTGGGCGTCCTGAAGCGTGCCGGCCTGGTCAAGGATCGGCACGAGGGCCGGCTGACGCATTACCGCGCTGAACTCGGCGCGCTTGACCCGCTCGTCGGCTGGGCAAAAGAGATGACCGGATTCTGGCAGAACCGTTTTGACGACCTTGAAGACCTGCTCAAAAGGATGGATCAATGATCGAAACTGCAACCGAAACGCTCACCGTCGTCGTCGAACGGGAGGTGCCCTATCCGGCGGAGAAGATCTGGCGCGCGCTGACCCAGCCGCACCTGATCGAGGAATGGCTGATGAAGAACAACTTCAGGCCAGACCAGGGACACCGTTTCAATCTCACGGCCGACTGGGGCTCGGTCGACTGCCAGGTGCAGGCGGTCGAAGCCAACAAGTCGCTGTCCTACACCTGGGACACCAAGGACCTGAAGAGCGTCGTCACCTGGACGCTGACACCGACGGGTGCCGGCACCCACCTGCGCATGGAGCAATCCGGCTTCCGGCCGGACCAGCAGCCCTACTATCACGGTGCGCAGGCTGGATGGCCAAGGTACCTTTCCGCCCTCGAGCAAGTCTTGGAGCGGTTGGACTGATGATCTGTCCCGCACGGCGGGTTCGTGCCGTGCGGATCATCCGATCCGTTCCGGCAGGTAATTGAAGGACATGGCAATGAACTGGAACAATTGCATTCGACAGGTCCACCGCTGGACGTCTTTTGTGTTTGCGGTGGTGGTCTGCGCCATCTTCGCCACCCTGGGAATGGGGAAGCAACCGGCCGAGTGGGTCTATTTCCTGCCGCTGTTTCCGCTTGCGGTCCTGCTGGCCACCGGCCTCTACATGTTCGTGCTGCCCTATCTCGGCGGACGGCGCACGGTCTGATAGGAGCGCGCGGCATGGCCGGTAAGACAACCATAAAGCCCACAACGCCATCGGAGAAGCCGACCGTCAGGAAAGCCAAAACGGACAGTGCGGCTCCGGTCGCGTCCGGCGAAGTCCCACTGCTGTCCGGCGGCAATCCGCAGATCGCCAAGGGCTATGGCGACGCCCTTGTCCAGGCTTACATCGCAGCGATGCCGGGCTGGAAGAGCGATGTCGGACGGCGCCTCGACACGCTGATCGAACGCGCCGTTCCCGACGTCTGCAAGGCTGTGAAATGGAACTCTCCCCTCTATGGTCTTGAGGGCGAGGGCTTTTTCCTCGGCATCCATGTCTTCACCAAGTACATCAAGGTGGCGTTCTTCCGCGGCGCGTCACTCGATCCGGTCCCGCCCGGCCAGTCGAAGCAGAAGGACGTGCGCTATCTCGACATTCGCGAGAACGACGACCTCGATGAAGAACAATTCGCCGACTGGGTAGGGCAAGCCAGCCAATTGTCCGGCGAGCGCATGTGACAATCGGCCGGCGGCGCAACCGGACGCGGATGCACGGGAGCGCCGGTCGTGTGCCAATGCCGCCGCGCGCGCCTGCATGCTCAGGCAAAGCCCGGCAGCGTTAACGCGCCATTAAGCATAGCGAGAATGCAGCCGTCCGACAGGCTTGGGAACGCGCGGGGCTTCACCTAAGTACACGCTCCTCACCCGATGCTGGGTGATTTGCCCGATGCCGGGTGATTTGATGGAGTGACATGATGTCAATGGAAAATGAGGCCGCCGCGCAAGCGCTGGCGCTCGATCGATCGGTCAGCGATGCCGAAATCAACATCGCCATCTCCCATGCGCAAAACGCCATCGAGGCCGCGGGTGAAACCCAATCCCCGGGACTGCGCCGCGCGCAGCAGGTGAAAGATGCACTCGAAGGCGCGCTGCGGCTTCGCGGCCGCGGCGTCGGCCGGTGAACAATTGAAGCCAGCAGGCTAACGGCCGCCGCTCCGATCGAGATCACCGCGCAGGTTCCATAACTTTCGCACCGTCAAACAGGATCCACGATGCAACTGATGTCCATGCCGGCTGTTGCCGGCATATCCCTGGGCGTTGCGATCGCCAGCATCTTCTCTCGCAAGCATCGTGGAAAGCCCATCGGCGAGAGGACCCTCGCCGCCCTGGGAAGTTTCCTGGCTACGCTTCTCGGGCTGCTTGCTCTCAACTTCGGAATCTTCTGCGTTCAGCAATCCTAGCTGGACGCATTCAGGGCGTTGTCGATCACGGCTGGAGCAACCAGGCATGGGGCGCCGAACTCTACGGTGGGCAGGTGTTCGCGCGCCGAAGCGGCAATCGCTGCCGAAGAACCGCCCGACGTGTCCGGCTACGCAACCGCCCGCAACGCCGGATCGGGAATAGGGACCGCCGCCATGAGTGCTCGTGTATAGGGCTCCTTGGGGTCTTCGAACACGGCGCGGCGCGTGCCCATCTCGACGATCCGGCCGCCACGCATCACTGCAACGTGGTGCGACATGCGCTCGATCACAGCCATATCGTGAGAGACGAAGAGATAGGCGAGGCCCATCGTCTCCTGCAGTTCCAGCATCAGGTCCAGCACGCGGGCGCGCACCGAGACGTCGAGCGCAGCAACGCTTTCGTCGGCAACGATCAGCTTCGGATTGACGGCAAGCGCCCGGGCGATGCAGATGCGCTGGCGCTGGCCACCGGAAAACTCGTGCGGGTAGCGGCTGGCCGCATCCGGTCCGAGCCCGACGCGCCGAAGAAGGTCGGCAACCCGATCGTCCTGCTCGCTTCTGTTGCCGATACCGTGGATGATCATCGGCTCGGCGATCGCAGCACCCACCGCCATGCGCGGATCGAGCGAGGCATAGGGGTCCTGGAAGATCATCTGCGCCGAGCGCCGCACCGGCCGCATCTGGCGCTGGCTGAGCGGACCGATGTCGCGCCCGTCGACGAGAACCTCGCCGCTGAACGGGACCAGCCCAAGTACCGCCTTGCCGGTGGTCGACTTGCCCGACCCGCTTTCGCCGACGAGCCCTAGGGTCTGGCCTGGCAGGATCTCGAAGGACACGTCGCTGACCGCCGGCCGGCTCTCCTTGACCTTCGAGAACCAACCGGCTTTCTTGCCGTAGTAAACCTCAAGGCCGCGCACCGAGAGCACGGGGCTTGCCGTCTCCGGGTTCCCGGCCAGGGGCTCGGAGCCCACCCGCGGTGGGCCGTCGGTGCCGGCATAGGCGCCCAATCTCGGCACCGCCGCCAGAAGCTCACGCGTATAGGGTGCCTTTGGCGTTTCGAAGATCGGCAGCACCCCGCCCTGCTCCACGACCCTGCCATGCTGCATGATGACGACCCGGTCGGCCATCTGCGCGACCACGCCCATGTCATGGGTGATCAGGATGATCGAGGCGCCGAACTCCTGCTTCAGTTCCTTCATCAGCTTCAGGATCTGCGCCTGCACCGTCACGTCGAGCGCCGTCGTCGGCTCGTCGGCGATCAGCACCTTCGGCCGGCAGGAGAGCGCCATGGCGATCATCACGCGCTGGCGCATGCCGCCGGAGAGTTCGTGCGGGTATTGCGTCAACCGCCGCGCCGGCTCGGTGATGTGCACGGCATCGAGCATCCGCAGCGCCACCGCCTCGGCCGAAATCCCTTCCGAGCCCTGGTGCTCGCGGATCGCCTCGGTCAGCTGCGCGCCGATCGACATGACAGGGTTGAGCGAGGTCATCGGCTCCTGAAACACCATGGCGACATCGCCGCCGCGCACGCTACGCATCGCGGAGTTCGAAAGGCGCGAAAGCTCACGGCCCTCGAGTTCGATGCTGCCGGAGGCAATTCGCAGAGAAGCCTTCGGCAACAACCCCATGATGGCCAGCGACGTGACCGACTTTCCCGATCCGCTTTCGCCGGCAATGCACAGCGTTTCGCCGAGCTTCAGGTCGAAGCTGACCTCGTCGAGCACGCGCCTGGCGCCTTCGGGCGTTCGTGCGTCGACGCACAACCTGTCGACACTGAGAACCGGCGGGGATGCGGATGGGGATGCTGTCACGAAAAGACGATCCTTGGGAAATAGAAGGACACGACCCAGTTCGGGGCGTCAACGATCTCGCTGATCCGGAGATCGCCGCAGACCGAGCAGAGCAGATAGGCATCGACCGGGCTCAATCCATGCTCGGCACCGAGCAGGTCGATCATGCGCATCAGGCTTTCTCGGGCGCCCGTCATCAGATCGGGGCCGATGCCGGTCGTCACTTCGTAGCCGGCAGCATCAAGATGGCGGGTCACTGGCCCCGGCGTTGTGAAGCGCGGGCTCGCGAGACGCGCATCCTTCACCAGCTCGATAGTGGCCTCGACCTCCATCTGGCTCTCGATGGCGGTGCCGCAGACTTCGCCGTCGCCCTGGGCTGCGTGCGTGTCGCCGATCGAAAACAGCGCGCCCTCGACCTCGACGGGCAGATAGAGCGTGACGCCTGACGTCAGGTCGCGAATGTCGAGATTGCCGCCGACCCGGCGCGGCGGCACGACGGAATGCAGTCCCGGTTCGGCCGGCGCCACACCGATCGTACCGGCAAACGGCTTCAACGGAACGCGCCCGCCGGGGCCATAAAGCGCCGGCGCCATGGTGCTGGCCTCATAGGACCACATATGCAGCGCCGGCTCGCTGAACTGGTCGGCAAGCAGACCGAAGCCCGGAATATTGGCGGTCCAGCCGACGCCCGAGGGTACGAAGCGGCGGATCGTAACCTTCAGCGCGTCGCCGGGTGCCGCACCCTCGACATAGACCGGGCCGGTGACCGGGTTGATCCGGTTGAAATCGAGCTTTGCCAGCGTCTCGAGCGTCGAGCCCGCACGCAACTGTCCGCCCGACGAATCCAGGCACTCGAAATGAATGGTTTCGCCCGGCTTGGCGATCAATGTCGGTTCAAAATCGCGGTTCCAGCCGAAATGATGCTTGGCGCGGTGAATGGTATGGGTGCAGGCAACGCACATTTTTCTCTCCCCAGATGATAAGGGGCTCCCCGGACATCGAGGCCCGGAGAGCCCGAGGGCTTATTGCTTCACGTAGATCGCGTCGTAGTTGATGACGCGGGTCGGATCGACGTAGATCTCGCCGGCGCCGCCCATGCGTGGCGACTTGGCAACGACGCGGCGTTCGTTGGTCACCGGCACCCAGGGCGCGTCCGCCATGATGTCGGTGAAGATCTTGCCCCAGGCCGCCTGGCGCTCGCCGGCCTTGGCCGGATCGGACATGGAGTCGGCTTCAACCGCACGCTTGTCGAGCGCCTCGTTGCAGTACCACGACCAGTTCCAGCCACCCTGAACCGCGCCGGAGCAACCGAGGATCGGCCCGTAGAAATTGGACGGATCCGGGAAGTCGGCGATCCAGGCCATGCCGCCCGACCAGATCATCGGTGCTTCGCCTTCGGTGCCGCCGGCAGCAATCACGTTGGCCTGGGCGAGTGCCCGGACCTCGGCCTTGATGCCGACGGCTGCCAGATCCTGCTGAATCGCCTGGGCGATGCGCGGCTGCGGATCGGTGTTGGTGGAATAGAGGATCGTTTCGAAACCATCGGGGTGACCGGCTTCGGCGAGCAAGGCCTTCGCCTTTTCGACGTCGAAGGCGTAACCGGTGAAGCCCTTGTCGTAGCCCGGCATCAGCGGCGGCAGCGGCTGGTTGGCGGGCGTGGCGCGACCGTTGAGGATGCGGGTGATGCGTTCCTTGTTGATCGCCATGTTGACGGCCTGGCGCACCTTGACGTCGTCGAAGGGTTTGACCTTGGTGTTGAGCGTCACGTAGCCGGTATGCAGTTGCTGACCGTCGACGATGATCTCGGCGCCCTCGGGCGAGTTCTTGATCTCGAGGAACTTTGCCGGCGGAATGCCGTCGCCGGCGATGTCGACCTCACCCTTCTGCAGGCGCAGAAGCGCGACCAGCGGCTCCTGGCCAACCTCGACGGTGAACTTGTCGATGCGCGGCATGTCCTTGATGAAATAATCCGGATTGCGCTCGAAGGTCAGGCTCTGGCCGACGGTCCAATCTTTCAGGATGAAGGTGCCGGAGCCGACCGGCTTCTTGCCGAAATCGCCCGCGGCAGCCTCGACCGCTTCCTTCGGCACGACGGAGGCGAAGTTGACGGCGAGAACATGCAGGAAGGTGGCATCGGGGCGCGACAGGTGGAAGACCACGGTTGCGGCATCCGGTGCCTCGATGCCTTCGAGCGTCGTCGTCTTGCCGCCGGTGACATCATCGAAGCCCTTGATGGCGCCGAAGAAGCCGGCGCCCGGCCCTTGCGTCTTCGGATCGACCGCGCGCTCGATCGAGTATTTCACGTCGGAGGCGACGATCTCACGACCGTTGGTAAACTTGGCGCCCTTGCGAAGCTTGAACGTGTAGGTCAGGCCGTCGGGCGCGACCTCGAAGCTCTCGGCAAGCGACGGCACAAGCTCGGTGGTGCCCGGCGTATAGTCCATCAGCCGCGAAAACAGGCTCTTGATCATCGACCAGTTGACCCAATCGTAGCCGATGGCCGGATCGAGCGTGGCGATGTCGTCCTTGTAGGTGATGACGATGTCGCCGCCCTGCTTTGGCGCGTCCTGCGCAAAGGCAGGCAGTGGCGCGAGCACCAGCGCCGTCGCGACGGTTGAATTTCGAAGCCAGCGTTTGAACATTGTTGTTCCCCTTGTTGGTTGCTGCATGATTTAACGGGCGCGAATGCGTGGATCGACGAGCGGCGCGAGAATGTCGGCAAGCAGATTGCCGAGCACGATCGCGAGCGCCGAAACGAGCGTCACCCCCATGATGATTGGAATGTCGACCTGCTGGATCGCCTGCCAGGCGAGCTGGCCGATGCCGGGCCAGCCATAGACGGCCTCGACCACGACGACGCCGCTCATGAACTGGCCGATATCGATGCCGATCATGGCGATGATCGGCAACAGCGCGTTGGGCAATGCGTGGCGAAAGATGATGCGGGCCGACGACAGGCCTTTTGCCCGGGCGGTGCGGACATAATCCTGGTTGAGTACGTCGATCATCGCCGAGCGCACCATGCGCGCATACCAGCCGGCACCGAGAACACCGAGCGTCAGCGCCGGCAGCACCACATGGGCCGGCGTGCCAAAGCCGCTCATCGGGAACCAGGCGAGCGTGACGGCGAAGACGTAGAGCAGCAGCAGTGCCGCAACGAACTGCGGCGCCGAGACGCCGACGAACGACGCCATCATGACGAAGCGATCGACGAAACCGCCACGACGGACGGCCGCGAGCACACCGAGGAACACGCCGAGCACCACCTCTACGGCGATACCCGCCGCCATCAGGATCAGCGTCGCCGGCAGCCGGGCGGCGATCAGCGCGCCGACATCGGTCTTCTGCGCGTAGGACCGGCCGAGGTCGCCCTGAAACAGGCCCTGCAGATAGCTCCAGAACTGCACGAGCAAGGGCTGGTCGAGGCCGAGTTCTCGCCGGATGTTGGCGACCGTCTGCGCCGTGGCACTGCGGCCGGCGATCATGCGGGCGGGATCCGCGGGAAGCGCATAGAGCAGCAGGAAGGTGATGGCGGCAACGCCTAAGAGAATGAGCGCGGTCTGCACCAGACGGCGAAGCAGCAGGAAAACCATCTCAGCCCCTCCCCCGCTGCGTCGGGTCGAGTATGTCGCGAAGCGCATCGCCGACCAGATTGAAGGAGAGAGCGGTCAAGAGGATGACGGCACCGGGGATGAAGACCAGCCAGGGAGCGGCCTGAAAATAGCTCTGGCTTTCGAAGATGATATTGCCCCAGGACGGTGTCGGCGGCTGCACGCCGATGCCGAGAAAGGAGAGCGTCGCTTCGAGCAGCACTGTTGTGGCGATGCCGAGCGTTCCCCAGACGATCGCCGTCGGGATCAGATGCGGCAGGATGTGATGAAAGAGGATGCGGCCATGCCCGGCGCCAAGCGAGCGCTCGGCCAGGATGAAGTCGCGCTCCACCAGCCCGCGTGTTTCGGTGTAGACGATGCGCGCCACCTGCACCCAGTTGACGAGCGCGATCACCATGGCGACGATCCAGAGACTGGGGCGCAACAATGCTGCGAGAACGATGGCCAAGAGCAACGCCGGAAAGGCCATCATCAGATCGGTGAAGCGCATCAGCGCGCCGCCGACGATGCCGCGCATATAGCCGGAGAGAATGCCGATCAGTAGCCCGATCGTCACCGCGATACCGTTGGCAACGAGGCCGATGACGAGCGAGGTGCGGGCGCCGTAGAGAAGCCGCGAGAACAGATCGCGCCCGAGCGTGTCGGTGCCGAGCAGGAACTGCGCGCTCGGCGGCAGCGGCGCGCCCTCCAGCGTCAACCCGTCGAACATCTGCTCATCCGGGCTGTAGGGCGCAATCAAGGGGGCGGCAACTGCGAGGAACACCACAAGGGCAACGACGATCAGGCCGAACAGGGCTGCCGGCTGGCGGACCATGGCTTTCAATGCTTCCATCAGCCTGCCTCCGGTAGCGGCTCGGCGCCACCCACAATCGAGGCTGCGACCTGCTCCATCGACAGCCGCCGCTGCATGGCGCAGTTGCGCAGGATGCGATAGGCCTCTTCTTCATCGAGCCTGCGGACACTGCTGATCTTTTGAACGGCGGCATGGACCAGCGGACGCATGCGCACCCGTTCTTCCAAATGGGCGATCTTGTCGATGACGCTCTGGCGCTCGCGATGGATGGCAAGCGCCATGACCAGCGCGGGATAGACGGCCGATGACGCCAGCGGTTTGGCGATGATGGCGGAGGCACCCTGATCCATCGCCCAGGCGACACGGCCGGGTGCTTCGGACCCGAGCAGGGCCACGAGCGGGCGCGGCGCGCGCGCGTCGGTCCAGGGCAACAACCCGGTCCAGCCCTGATCGGCATCGACCAGAATGAGATCGGGCAGATTATCGGCGGCAAGCGGCGTCCATTGAACATGAACGTGAAAGCCGAAAAGTTTCAACTGGCGGGTGAGGCGTTCCGTCGTTGCATCCTCACGATGGAGGATCGTGGCGCGCCAGCCGGCGAAATTCGGTGTTTCCCTCATGAGACGATCCGGAGCTGGGGTGGCTTGCGCGTGCGCCGGCCTGTCAGATACGGGTCGGCAACGATGGCGGGCTCGGAAGCGATAATGTCGAAGCCACCCTCGTCGTTAATGCGACCGAGGTGAAAAGGAAGTGCCGCGTGGCGGGTTTCGGCATCGATCCGGAGCGGACCGAGAACGGTCGAGCGCGGTGCTGTGCAAAGCAGGCTGGACACGGTCGCCGGATCGTCGGTGCCGGCATCGATGATCGCCTCGGCACAGAGCTTGACGGCGGCATAAGCGCTGGCAAAGACGCTGGAAATCCGGCGCGACGCGCCGAAACGCGCGCTCACCTCGGCCTTGAATGCCGCGTTTTCAGCGGAGGCCACGGTGTCGAAATAGGCGGCGGCACAGAGCTGGCCGGTCGCCACGCCAAGACCGATATCGGTCAGCTCGCATTCCTGCAGATCACAGCTGACGACAGGGCAATTTTCCGGGCGGAAGGCGGGATCGCGCTCGCCAAGTGCCCGGATCGCGGCATGAAAGGCATAGCTCGACGGGCCGACGAGATTGTTGAGGATGAAGCTCGGCCGCCGCTGTTCGATCTCGGCGACGATGCGCTCGACTGCCGTTTCCTCAAGCGGCAGGTAGCGTTCGCCGAGCACCGATCCGCCCGCCTCCTCGATCAGTTCGCGGGCGAGCCGGTTCATTTCCCAGCCCCAAACATAGTTGGCACCAACGAGATAGGGGCGACGACCAAAGCGCGGCAGGAGATAGTCGAGCAGCGGCAGCAGATGCTGGTTCGGACAGCCGCCGGTATAGATGACGTTGTCGTTGGCCTCGAAGCCCTCGTAAGGGCACATGTACCAGAGCAACCCGTCATGCTTTTCGACGAGCGGGATGACCTCCTTGCGCGCCAGCGACGTGATCGTGCCGACGATATGCCGGCAGCCCTGATCGCGCAGCAGCGTGCGCGCGCCTTCGAGGTACTGATCGATATTGGCATGCGGGTCGATGAATACAGGCTCGATGCGGCCGGGATAACGCGCCGTGATCTCATCGATCGCCAGCTCGGCGCCATCGCGGCAGTCGCGGCCCATCGTCCCGTAGGGGCCGGTTGTCGAGTAGAGGATACCGATCTTCACCGCGTCACGCATGGACCTGCCAAAAACCAAAAACCCCATGACGCGTTTCCCATCGGAGATGGGGCATCATGGGGCGAAACTGCCCGTCGACCATAGGGGTCATGTGAAATGGATTGAACTGCTCAATCCGTAGACAAGATTAAGATACGGGCAACGGACCTCTGTCAAGCAAGGATTGACAAGGATGCGACGCTCCGTGCGCAACTTTACGCACCGGGGCGGACGGAACCCGACAGCAAAGCGCTTCGCCCAACGTCCTGAGGATGTGCAATGTCGTGAAGCGCAACCAGTCCGCTACCGCGGACCAGTCGAATGCAGTCGGAGGATCAGAACTTCCGGCTGATGGCGATCTTGAAATTCCGGCCGGGCATCGCCGAGATCCCGTCGCTGAGATAGGGCTCGTAGTACTTGTCGAAGATGTTGTCGACGGCAAGATGCACCTCGCCGCCCTCCATGAGGCCCGATGTCGGCGTCCAGTCGAGGAACAGGCCGTGCACCGCATAGCCGGCGCTCGGCGGGCGGGCATAGGTCTGGCCGCCCTGATTGTAGGGCGTGCGGTTCTGGTCGCCGACGAAGGTGCCGGTCCAGCCGAAGGCAAGGTCCCGATCAGGGACCTTGATCCCGGCGGTAGCAATCGCGGTCAGGGGTGCCAGATCATTGATGTAGGTGTCGGGACCCCAGACATTGTTGACAGCACCGGTGCGCTCGCCCGTCATCCAGGAGACGCCGAGATCGGCGAACATGCGCTCGGTCTCGTAGTGCGATTGCAGCTCGATGCCGCGGATATTATAGGACGGCGTGTTCCAGTAGAACGGCACGTTGCCCGAGACACCGGTGAGATTGACGCTACCAAACCGGCGTGTGACCGGATTGGAAACGTGGTTGTTGTAGAGCGAAATGCGGGTCGACAGCATGTCGTCGGTCATCAGCACGTCGTTGAAGCTCATGTCGACGCCGATGTTGAAGGTGCTGTTGCGCTCGACGTCGAGATCGCGGCTGGTGCCAGAGGCCTTGGTCTGCACGCTCTGCGTCGAGTAGATCTCGTCGATGTTGGGCACGCGCATCGCATACGCCCAATCGGCAAAGAACCGCACCGACGGCGTTGCTTCCCACGAGAGGCTGATCGCCGGCGTCACGCCCTGGTGCGAGACGGCAGAATAATCGTGTCCGGCCAGCGGATTGTTGAAGCGCGGCGCTTCGTTTGGCACTCCTTTAGAACGGATGTGATCATAGCGCAGGCCCGGCGTCACGGTCAAAGTGTCGGTGAGTTCGATCCTGTCGCGGACGAAGGCCGCGAACGTTTTCTGGGTGCCTTCCGGCATGAACCAGGGGGCATAATAGCCGTAGTTGTATTGCGCCTGGGTGCGGTTGGCGATGTCGTACATCCAGATGTCGCGGTCATGATCGAAGTACTGGACGCCGTAGTTCAGGCTGTGCGACAGGCCGCCGAGCGTGACGTTGGAGGTGTTTTCCGCCTCGAACTTGATGTCGGTATAGGCGGCATCGTTTTCATAGCCGCCGACGGATGCGCTGGGGTTGAGCCCAGGAATATCGGGGCGCGTCGCGTGCTGGCTGGTCTGCGCGAAGCTCGCCATCATGCGGTAGTTCACCAGGTCGCTGTCGCCGGTATAGCTGTAGTTCAGCGTCGAGGTGAAATCCTCGATCTCGCGCCAGGTGAGCAGGCGACGCATTGCTTCCTTGTAGCCGTAGCGCGTGATGTTGAAATCCGATGGCGCCGACTGGCCGCGAATGGCAGCCACCGGCCCCCAGTTGTCGTTCTGGCCGTAGGCGACCGTGCCTCTGATCTCGTGGCCGTCGTACTCGGCACCGATATTGGCAAGCAGCGTCGTGAGCTTCGAATTGGAATAGTTGTAGATTTCGCCGCCGCCGACACGCATGTCGTCGCTCTTGCGCCATGTCGCCGCCAGAAGTCCATCGTAGGTCACCGGGCCGCCGAAATCCGACTTGCCGTAGAGCGCACCGGTTTCGAGAAACTGCTTGTTGGCGCTCTGGAAGCCGGACTTGGCCCAGACGCCCCACTCTTCGCCCGGCCGCAGCATGTCGGCCGCGTCCGTGGTTTCCATCAGCACGGTGCCGCCGAAGCCGCCGTTGCCGTAACGCACCGACGTCGCGCCTTTTTCGATCTCGACGCGCTTCAGCAGTTCGGGCTCGATGAAGACCGTGCCCTGGTCGTATTTCTCGAAATTCTTCGGTGCGCCGTCGAGAATGATCCTGACATCGGACTGTCGGGCGAAGCCGCGGATGGCGAGTGTCTGTCCTTCGATGCGCACGCCACCGCCCATCGATACACCGGGGGTTTTCTGCAGCAATTCCGGGAGGCTCGAAGCTTGCGCCTTCTCGATGTCCTCGGCATCGAGAATGGCGACATTCGGCGCCCGGTCGCCGCGATTGGCATCGCCGCGCACGACGATCGGCGCCAGTTTCGTACCCTCGACGTCAACCGGCTCCGAGGCTTCGGTGGCACCCATGAGCTTCACCGTCGACCCGCCGAGGAACCGGTATCGGACGCCGGTTCCGCTCAAAAGACGCGAGAGCGCCTCATCCGCCGTCATCTCCCCGGAAAGGCCCGATGTTCTCACGCCTGACGCAACCGAGCTGTCGAACACGACCTGCAGCTTGAGCTGTGTGGCCAGGCGGTTGACGGCGGCGGTCAGCTTGCCGGCGGGCACGTCGACATGGTGCACCGACGCGTCCTGGGCAACCGCACCTGTGGCCGCAAAGGCAACCACAGTGCCTGCCATCAGCAGCTTGAAAATTCCGGAGTGGCGGCGTCCGCCGGTCGCATTCGAATATGGCATGATGATTCCAGACAATTGAAGATGACCGCGAAAGGGCCGGGTCTGGTTTCTGGACGAATGAGGTCCCCATACAGGGACACCTCGTCGCGATTTTTAGCGCAGGATCGTGATGTAGGGTCCAATCCGGTTGACCTTGATGTTGAAGGCGTCGGCAAGACCCTCCAACGCAATGACCGGATCGGAGAGATCGAAGCTGCCGGACACCCGTCGAGAGCCGACGGCAGCGTCGGCGATCAGGACCTTGCCCGGGATGTAACGACCGATTTCCCCGACGACCGAAGAGATGGTGCGCCCGTCAAAGACGAGACGCCCGTCGCGCCATGCGGTCGCCAACAGCGGGTCGACCGGTTTGATGTCACCGAGCCTTCCCTCGTGGTTGTAGCTCACCTGCTGGTTGATCTCGACGCGGCGCGGCGGTGTCGCCGCATCTGTCGCGACCGACACGGCGTGCTCAAGCACCGTGACGCTGGCCCCGTCGTCGGTCAGGTTGACGTCGAAGGCCGTTCCGAGCGCCGTCGTCGTTCCTGCGCCAGCCTCGACGACGAATGGCCTGTCCTTGTCGGCCGCGACCTGAACGAATGCCTCGCCACGCAACAGAACGATCCGGCGTTCGCCTGGGGTGAAGTGGTAGGCGACAGCCGATTGAGCGTTGAGCTGCAGCGTCGAGCCATCGTCAAGTCTCAGGATCGGTCTCTCGCCCTTGTCGGCGATGACGTCGGCGCGCATCCACATTGCCCCGTCGAGCGCGAGAAAGGCGCCGGCGCTGGCAGCGAGAATGATCGCAAGCGATGCAGGGGTTTTTCGACGGTTTTCGGATGCCGCTACTGCTCTTTGAGCAAACTCCGGCTCACGCCTGATCAGTAGAGTGGCGTCACCGACCGCCCTTTGCGCCCGGGCAAAGATCTCGGCATGGCGAGGGTCTTCGGCGCTCCATCGTTCAAACGCCAGCTGCAGCTCTTCATTGAAAGGGTCGCCTGTCAGACGCACAAGCCAGTCCACCGCCTGCTCTCGCACCCGTTTTTCGAATGCCTTGCGGTTGCGATTGACGGCGTCGCTCGGGAGATGGTGGTCGCCAACGGTGGTCATACCGTGTCCTCCAGACGATCCAGGCAATGCAGGTAGGCCTTGCGCAGATGTCGGTCCACCATGTTGCGGTTGATGCCCGTGCGCATCGCAATTTCGTCGGAGCTCAGATTGCCGATCCGATTTGCGAGAAAAACGCGCCGTCTTTGCAACGACATCTCCATGATCGCCGTTTTCAGAATATGCAGCCTGCGGCGAAGGTCGATGTTGGCATCGGGGGCGGCGATATCGCTGGCAACGGCAAGCGCTTCTTCTTCGCTGCCGGAGAAAAGCTTCAGTTCGAAACGATCGCGGCGCAGCCGGTCGATGCCGAGATTGGCGCAGGCGCGGCGCAGAAACGCGCGCAAAGACGATTTTCCCTCAAGCGACGTGCGACGATCCACCAGTCGCACATAGAGTTCGTGAACGACGTCGTTTGCCGTTGCCGGCGCGTGGCCGCGCCGCCGCGTCATCGTGCAGAGCTCGTCGTAGTAGGCCACGATCGCGTCGTCGAGCATCAAATGCGAAGCTGATTTCTCTGACATGTCTGTTTTCAGGGCGGATCCGGACTGGCCGGCGGGAAGAGGATGGACGGCAATGCGTCGGCAGAAAGCCGGCCGCGGCGTTCATTAGCGCGTCCCTGCAACGCACACAACAAATATGAGCATAACACTCATCTTTTATCGCGCCGTACCTGTTCGTCGCTCCCCTCCGTCTGTCTGGTGCCGCATACGAGCCGAAAACCCTCTCGACGACGATCCGTCAAGCATCCTGCGCCAAGACCGCCCAACCGGCCGAAACGCACTGCCCGGCCCTCACCTGAGCGCGGCGCTTTACGCTTTCCTTATGCCCAAGCCTCGTCTTCCCAAGCGATTTTCTATGGATGGGCGGATTAGGCTCTGTGCGTGGTTGCCGCCGTTCCTGGATGAAAAGCTACGCAGCGAAATGACGAACGAGCGCAAACTCGAACGCTTTTGCCATGCTCATGCCGCTTTCAGGTGGCTTCAGACGGCCGCCTTCTCTTTACCCGGCACGCATGCCCGAAGCGGTGCCTTGAAGAGCAAACGAAAAACCTACGACGAGTCTCACGCGATGAAGATCAGAAGCGCATTCAAGCTCGCTACGAAGCAGAGCCGGAACTTGCCCACCGAGTATTTCATCCTGGCGAATGTGCGCTTCGAAGGGCAGGTCGTCGGATACCTCGCCGGGCGGCCGATCCGCGAAACGGTAACCGACGACAGCGGGCTTCGTTATCGGTTCGTCGGCGTGGCCGCGCGCAACGCTGGTGGCGGACCGGACGTGCAGTCACTGAGGCAGGGCGAGTGGATCGTCCAGCCGGGACTGGTCTATGCCAGTATCGACGATGCTCCCGCCAACCGGGCCGCCTGACGCCGACAGCGTGGCGCAATGCTCGAAGACGACCGCAATGTCTATGTAATCTTGGCAGATTAGCTCCGGGGCAGACAATTCGAACCCGGGATCAGACATGCCCTTCTACAACGCGCGCGGCGCTTTCGCCGTCATCGCCACCACCGCAACCGTCATTCTGACCGGCTGCGCCTCCACCGAGATGAAGAACTATATCGGCCAACCGGTGGAATCGGTCATCATCGACTACGGGCCGCCGAGCGCAGTGCTCGACCTTGGCTGGGATCAGCGCGCCTACCAGTGGCGCAAGATCTCCACCAATGTCGTTTCCGGCTCGACCAGCGGCGAGATCCGCGACACGCGCCGCGGCCAGCGTTATGAAGAATACGTAACGCCGGGCTATGTGGAAGAACAGGAATGCTTCTACACATTCTACGCCCGCCAGCAGGGCGGCCGCTGGTACGTCACCAATTTCCGTCAACCGAAGCTCGAATGCGAGTGAGCGCTTCAACTCAAACGCAATTTGAGAAATGATGCATTCGGCACCGCGGTCACCGGCCATCCGGAACCGCAATCAGGAGAGATCGGCATGCGCATCTTGCTGCTAGAGGACGAGCCCGAAATGGCATCGGCCCTGAAGACCGCGCTCGAGCGTCGTCAGGTGATCGTCGATCATGTTTCCACGCTCGCCGATGCCGAGGCCGTGGTCGAGCTCTGGTCCTACGATGTGATCGTGCTCGATCGCCGCCTGCCCGACGGCGAGGGTCTGAGCCTCATTCCGAAGCTGCGCGCGTTGCGCGTCGAGGCGCCGATCATGATGCTGACGGCGCTCGGCACCATCAACGACCGCGTCACCGGGCTCGATGGCGGCGCCGACGACTATCTCGCCAAGCCGTTTGCGGTCGAGGAGCTGATGGCGCGGCTTCGGGCGCTTGGTCGCCGCCCCGTCACGCTTAAGTCCGACCAGATCCTGGTCGGCCGCCTAACTTATGATTTCCGCCATCGCGAGGCTGTCGTCGACGACAAGCCGCTGGACCTGTTGCGGCGCGAAAGGCTGGCACTGGAAGCGCTGATGCGCCGGCCGGGTCGCACCGTGCTGCGCGCGACCCTGGAAGATTCCGTCTATGCGATGGAAGATGAGATCGATTCCAATGCGCTTGATTCCCATCTCTCGCGGCTGCGGCGAAAGCTCGAGGAGGTTGCGGCCGGTGTCGAGATCAGAGCAATCCGCAACCTCGGCTACCTGCTGCGCGCCACGGCATGAAAAAATCTCGCCCACGCTCGCTTCAATGGGTGCTGGTGCGCCGCCTCATCCTGCTACAGGCGGCGTCCTTCGTCGCCTTGATCGTTCTCTTGGTTGCGATCCTGATGATTGCCCAGCCTCGCCTGATCATCGACAACGAGGCGGCCATAAAGCACCTGTCCGAGGCCGTGGCCCGAGACGAGAACGGCGGCTTGCTGGTGCGCGACACCGAGGAACTCCGCGCGTTTCGGGAGGATTTTCCCAATCTCTGGTTCGTGATCCGCGATGCTGATGGACATTTTGTCCAGGAAGGCAGCATCCCCGCGGCATATGAAGCGGCTGGCGGCGAGCTCTTGAAGAACATCGGTCGCGCGACCTTGCGGTTCGATGAGGGCGACCGGAGGCCGGAAGCAGCGCTTGCCAATGTCGACACCGACGTCGGCCCGGTGCAGATTCTTACCTCCTCGATCTCGTCGCGCGACGAGAATGACGGGCTCGAAGTCGAGATCAGCGTCAATGCCGACATGGCAAAGGATGCCAACGGCAATCCTGACTGGCTGCGCGTGCTGCCGGTCCTGGCGCTCCTTATCCTTTGCCTGCTGCTGCCGATCATTGTGGTCATGGGGGTCGCCACGCTGGTCACCACGCCGGCTGTCGTTCGGCGGTCGCTTGCCGGTCTCGTTGCGACGGCCGACCAGGCCGGGAGGATCGACATAGACAATCGCGCGGTGCAGCTGGAAACGGCCCAGGTTCCGACGGAGATCGCCCCGATGGTGCATGCTTTCAACAACGCGCTTTCCCGTCTGGACGAAGGTTACGACCAACGCAATCGCTTCCTGACCGACGCGGCACACGAGCTGCGCACGCCGATCGCCATCCTTCGCACCCGCGCTGAACTGCTGCAGGAAGATCCGCAGAGCGCACGGCTGCGGAAAGATATCGAGCGGCTATCGCATCTGGCGCAACAGCTTCTGGAACGCCAGGTGCTTGAGCATAGCGCTGGTAGCCGCGAGGTCGTTGACCTCGTTGCGCTGGCCAAAACGCTTGCCGCCGATTTCGCGCCTCTTGCTTTCGAAGCCGGCTACGAACTGGCCTTCGAGGCGGAAGCAACAAAGCCAGTGCCAACAAGCATTCATGTGCAGCAGATTGAACAGGCCGTTGCCAACCTCCTGCGCAATGCCGTCGAGCATGGTGGCAACCGCGGAACCATAACCGTTCTAGTCGATGCACGAGGCGGCATCGAAGTTCATGATGACGGTCCCGGCATTCCCCACGACGAAAGGGAGCGTGTCTTCGAACCATTCTATCGTTTGCGCCCGCGTTCGAGCGGTGCCGGCCTCGGGCTCAATCTGGCCCGTGAGATCGCCCGGCTGCATGGCGGCCGCATCGACATCCTCTACGGCTCCTGGTCCGGCGCACGGATAAGGCTGCAATTGCCGGTTCTCGACGTTAATCATCCGGCGATCCTGTCGACCGCCAGCGCGTGAACGGCGCCGGGCGGCGGTGGAAAACGTGAACCGGCACCGGCGGCCTCTCAACTTTTCAGATCACTTTTCGCCCTGGGCCTTATCAAGAGCCGGCCGATGGTCCACATATGTCGCGACGTTTCACGGCCGGCTTTCCCGAGAGCTCCCGTTTCGACAACAGCAGGCCCGTCAGAGCAGAGTGGAGAATTGCGATGCAGACTTCATCCCAGGCCATGGCCGGAGCGCTGGATGAAAGCGGCGCCCTGCCAATGGAGAGCAGAAAGATTCTCGACTGGTTGGTCACCGAGACCCGCGACCAACGCTTCATCGACAATATCTTCGTGGATCTGTGTGAGCGGTTGGTGGAGGCGGGCGTACCGCTTGCGCGCTCAACGCTGCACTTCCGGATCCATCACCCGCAATGGCTCGGCGCCCGCATCCTCTGGCGCAAGGGACTGTCGGAGGCGGACATCCGCATGTACGACTATGGCGTCGAAGACACGTCCCAATATCTCAACAGCCCGCTCTACGCGATCAACAATGGCGCCAGCGAAGTTCGCAAAGATCTCGAGGCGACGGCCGATGACGACGTGCCGAACGCGCTCTATGACGAACTGCGCGCCGACGGCCTGACCGAATACCTCGCCTTGCCACTGGAACACACGCTCGGCAAACGCCATGTCGTGACCTTCTCCAGCGACCGCAAGGGTGGTTTCGAGGCGGCCCATCTCGAAATGCTTACCGGCTTGCTGCCGGTCCTGGCACTTGTCAGCGAAATCCGGCTAAAGAACCGGATGGCGCGAACGCTGCTGGAAACCTATGTCGGGCCGCATGCAAGCGAACAGATCCTTGCCGGGGCGACGACACGCGGAAGCGGTGTGACCGTCAGCGCCGCGATCCTGATCTGCGACCTTCGCGACTTCACCAAACTCTCCGACCTCTGGCCGCGGGATGACGTGATCGAGCTTCTCAACGGCTATTTCGACGCCATGTCCGAGCCGATCGAGCGGCATGGCGGCGAGATCCTGAAATTCATGGGCGACGGCCTGCTGGCGATTTTTCCGCTCAGCAATGCCCAAGCCAGTGAAAACCTCCTGCAGGCCATCGGCGAAGCGGAGGCCGCGATCGCCACCTTGAACCAGGAGAACCTGGCGAGAGGCCGCGAAGCGCTGGGCTACGGCATCGGCGTCCACGTCGGCGACGTGATGTATGGCAATATCGGCTCGCGCCGTCGGCTCGACTTCACAGTGATCGGTCCGGCCGTCAATATCGCGTCGCGGCTGGAAAGCCTGACCAAGACGGCCAAACGTCCGGTGCTCTTGTCACGCGCCTTCGTCGAACTGGCGGGACGCACCCGCGAAATGGAGCATTTGGGCGCCTTTGCCGTAAAGGGGCTCGATGACCCGATCGACGTCTTCGCATTTTCGTCCGGAACCGCTCAAGCGGCGGAATGATCAGTATCGAGGCTCGCGGCCCTGCACGAGGGATGGCAGCCGTCGTCTACTCCAGAAGCCCGCCCACCCGGCGCGCGACGGCCTGCGCCATTGTTTTCAGGTGGTCCGCAGCGGAATAGCCTGAGATCGTCTTGCGCGGTTTAAGATCATGGTCGCCGTCCTCCAGCCATAGAACTTCTATAGCATCGGACAGCTGATATCCGAGCGCCTCCTCGCGCGTGCCGAATTCGTCGCGTGTGCCCTGGCAGATCAATGTCGGCGTCTTCAGGTCTTCGAGGTGTTTGGTGCGCAGCTGCCCTGGCTTTCCCGGCGGGTGGAAAGGGTAGCCAAGGCAAAGCAGGCCGATGATTTTCCCCTGCGCGTAGAGCTCATCGGCAATCATGCTGGCGACGCGCCCGCCCATTGATTTGCCGCCGATCAGCAACGCGCCGGTGGCGCCAAGGGTCTCTACCGCAGCCTTGAACTCCGGATTGAGCGTTTCGGCACGGGGTGACGGCTTGCGGCCACCGGATCGGCGCGCTGCCATATAGTCGAACTCAAACCGAACGACCCGAAAGCCTTCGGCGGCAAGCGCTTTGGCACAGGCAGTCATCGATGCGGAATCCATCGGCGCGCCGGCGCCGTGCGCAAGCAGGATGGTGACGGCTGCATCTTCCGGCCCATCAAACAGCATGGTCTCTTCCCTCTCGTCACCTTCCGCCAGCGACATTCAGCCTAACGTCAAACCCGGCACCAGCGTCCGTTCATCGGCCGGGCTGGCTCGCCAGCCGCTTGAGCGCATTCTTCTGGATCGCAACGCGTTCAGAGGAACGTTCCAAGGACACCAGCACTTTGATTCTCGGCCATATTTCCGGCCTTCAATCTGAAGGCAGACTACTCTAGCCGAGCGGGCTTGGCGCGAATTGCGCCACCAGTTCATGCCTATCGCCGGGATAGGTCAATCGAACATGGGTTACCGGCGCGCGGCCACTCCAGGTGCGTCTCTCGATCACAAGACAAGCCGCCCCGCTCGAAATATCAAGCGCCTGCGCCGCGCCTCGGCCTGCGCCAACGGCTCTGATGCGATGCTCAGCCGTGCTCCAAGGCACCTTGCCCAGCAACCAGGAACCGGGCGCTGACGTTTCAAAGAGTTCCGTCTCGGCTTCGGGAACCGCCGCGAGGCTGATAAGCCGCTCCTCGAAGCAGAAAGGCCGGCCGCCGGCGAAATGCCGGCAGGTGACCTCAAGCAGTCTTGCAGACGGCGGTAGATCGAGGCGATCCGCATCCCTGCTCTCGGCCTTGCGGATATGGCGTTCATCGAGCTGGAAACTGTACTCCAATCCAAGGGATTGAACCTCCAGCTTGACGTCATGGATTTCCATTACCGCCGATTGCACGTGGGGAAATGTGACGTAGCTTCCGGATTTGCGTCGACGTTCGATCAGCCCGCGCTTGACCAGTTCGGTCAACGCCTTGTTCACGGTCATGCGCGAGCAACCGTATTGTTCGGTCAATTCATGTTCGAACGGGATACGGTGGCCGGGCGGCCACGCGCCAGAGAGAATATGACCTTCAACGTCCCCGAGGATTCGTTGGTGCAACGAAAGCGATTGGGTTTGGTTGCCTGTTTCGTCGGCTGGCTGATCGCTCGAAATGTTGGCACCCTCGGTGGCTTTCTGTCTCCAGCGAGCTTAAACATTTCCCAGCGTCGCGACAGCCCTCCCCTTGCCCTTTCCTGCTTTTCCACCAAAGCTTCGCTATCGGCCGACCTCACCGCACCGACAGGCGCCGGTTGACGCGTAAGCCATCCGTGCTTCCATACTCGCATCGTCACGAGCGCTTGACCGTGGCAGCCCGCTGACGGGTCATTGGTGGATTCATCGCGCCGACAAGCATGACCGGCAGCCGCCGGTCGGAACGGTTACGGCGTAACCTATTGTAATTCTTTCAATTATTTCTGATATCGGCTCAACCTGAGCGCCTAGTACACCGGGTGGTGTCGCCGCGATAGGGCTTGCTTCGTCGAGCTCGGCTGCCAAGGCCATAAGATTGCCAAGCGTTGACAGCTGTCAACCTCGCGCCTCGTGTGGTCAGAATCGCAACTCGGTAACCGCCTATGACGGCATCTGCCTTCCCGCGTTTCGCAGGAACACGCCGTGGATCGCGGACTGCTTTCGAGAAACAGTAAGGCCGATGATCACCGTTCGTGCATGCAGCCCTCGTGTCAGTAGAACAGGTGCCACGGGGTCAGAAAGGCCCGGGCCCATTCCTGTTCGCGCTCGCGCTCACGATCGTTCGCCGGCTCGCGCGGCGTCAATTCGATGCGTGGCTTGACCGCCTGCACGACCGCCTTCGGTGCTGGAGGCTCCAGGTAGCCAAGCGTCATCCCGCCGAGATAGAACATGTTGCATCCCTTCCAGTCCGCCTGACATCATCGTCATCGCATCACGATCTTGCCACAATCCGGCTCCCTGTCAATAGTCGACTAAATCCATATTCTAATAGCGATCATTTCAGCCGCGGTGGGCAATTCAGCCGGGCGGTGTCGCGACCTCCTTTCGGACCTTATACACCTGGTCCGATGGCACCCGTGGCGGTGCTATTCTGCGGAGGTGCGATCGGTTCTCGATGACGGCTTTCCGGTCGACATCACCGGAGTTGTCCGCGGACAACTGATGACTTCTCCGGCGCGTTCACTGGTGCTTGGAGCACTTATACATGCTTTCGGCTATCCATTTGTACATTCACACCGAATCGGATCATAGTGCATCTGCGCATATTGCCCCGATATGACAATTTTTGCGCAGTTTTTGGAGAACTCGATGTTGCAGCATAAAATCCATGGCCTCGATGTGCAGGAGCATTTACCAACGCTCCTGGCTGCCGATGCCTTGGAACTCGCGCATCAGCTCCAGCAGCACCAGAAGAAGATCTTCCCGCCGCAAATGCAAAAGACGTTGCGTCTTTTCAGCCCGGCCGAAGCAGCCGCCTTTATCGGAATCGGCGAAGGCTATCTGCGCCAGATCGCTTCAGAGGGCCATGGCCCCGAGCCGTTGTCAAACGGGCGGCGCATGTATGCGGTCTCCGATATCGAGCGCATTCGTCGTGTTCTGGACGAGGGCGGCAAGGCGGGAAAATACGTACCGCATCGCCGCGGCGACGAGAGACTGCAGGTCATCTCGGTCATGAACTTCAAGGGTGGGTCGGCCAAAACAACGACCTCGGCACATCTTGCGCAATATCTGGCGCTTCGGGGCTACCGGACGCTTGCGATCGATCTCGATCCGCAGGCCTCGCTTTCGGCGCTCTTCGGCCACCAGCCGGAACTGGACGTCGGTGAATCCGAAACGCTGTACGGCGCCATTCGCTATGAAAATCCGCGGCCAGTCGCCGAGATCGTCCGCTCGACCCATATGCCCAACCTTCACCTGGTCCCCGGCAACCTTGAACTCATGGAATTCGAGCACGAGACGCCGAAGGCGATGACCAGCGGCTCGGCCGAAACCATGTTTTTCGCGCGGATCGGCGATGTGCTTGCCGATATCGAGAGTTTTTACGACATCGTCATCATCGATTGCCCGCCGCAGCTCGGTTTTCTCACCATGTCGGCGCTGTGCGCTGCGACATCGGTGCTGATTACCGTGCATCCGCAGATGCTCGACGTCATGTCCATGTCCCAGTTTCTCTCGATGACGAGCGAGTTGATGCGCGTCGTCGAAGATGCCGGCGGCCGAACCAGCTACGACTGGATGCGCTATCTCGTGACCCGGTTCGAGCCGAATGACGGTCCGCAGAGCCAGATGACCGGCTTCATGCGATCGATCTTCGGCAACCGAATGCTGCACAACGCCATGGTCAAATCGACGGCCGTTTCCGATGCCGGCGTAACAAAACAGACGCTCTATGAGGTCGAGCGGTCGCAGTTTGTCCGCGGCACTTACGACCGCGCAATGGATTCCCTGACGCTCGTCAATGGCGAGATCGAGGAACTCCTGCGCAAAGTGTGGGGAAGGAAATAAGCCGTGGCCCGCAAGAACCTCATCGGTGTTTCAGACAACCACGTCGCAGACGGCGAGGACCGCCCGCTGGCTGGCCTCGTCGGCCTCAGTCCCGGCCAGCGGCCCTCGAGCCCGATCGGCGGTATTACACGCTCGCTTTCCAACATTACGCAGAAGGTAGAGCGCGCGCAGGAGCTGGAACGCCAGCTCGCCGAAGGTCTGGCAATTATCGAGCTCGATCCGGCGCTCGTCGATGCTTCCTTTGTCGCCGATCGTCTCGGCGTTGCAGCCGAAGCCGAGCAGTCGCTTCTTCAGCAGATCCGGGACCACGGACAACAGGTGCCGATCCTGGTTCGCCCGCATCCAAGCGAAGATGGGCGCTACCAGGTAGCCTATGGACATCGTCGCCTGACCGCCATGCGAGAACTCGGTAGTAAAGTCAGGGCTGTCGTTCGCGATCTCAGCGACGAGCAGCTGGTGATCTCGCAAGGCCAGGAAAACAACGCGCGCACCGACCTCTCGTTTATCGAGCGTTCGCTATTTGCCGCTCGTCTAGAGGACCGAGACTTTTCGCGTGATGTCATCATGTCATCGCTGGGCGTCGATAAGGCGGCCCTGTCGAAAATGATCGCGATCGTACGCCGGCTTCCGGTCGACCTCATCGAGGCAATCGGCGCGGCACCATCCATCGGGCGGCGGCGATGGACCGAACTCGCCGATCTCGTGGCCAATGACGACAAGCGCACAGAAGCCCATGGTTACGCACGCCGATCAGATTTCCTGGCCCGCGAGAGCGATCAACGGTTCGAGACACTGTTTGCATTCCTGAGCACGGTAAAGACCAGGAGCCAGGCAGTCGCGTGGGTGGCGCCGGATGATACCCGGCCCGTACGCATCCGGGAGACAAACAGCGAAACGACGCTTTCCTTCAACAAGAAGGCCGCGCCGGGCTTTGCAGATTTCGTGAGGCAGAGGCTCAAATCTCTGTACCTCGAATATCAAGAGGAAACAGGAGACTAACAGAGCAAAAGAAAAAGGCTTCCGAACGACTGGCGCTGCGGAAACCCTTCTCTCGTGTAGCAACTAGAGAATCCCATTTCCGCGAATCACTGTCAAGCGTTTTTAACGTCGTTTCGGCGAACGAACTTCTTTTGCCTTTGAAAAGGTGAAGAAAGATGGAGCGTGGAAATGTGACGACGCCCTTTGGGCGGCGCGCGATGACGCTTGGCATGTTCGCAAGCCAAGTCGTCGCGAGCGAAATCGATTCGCATCAGTCGATCGATAAATGGAAACTGTTTCGGACTGTCTGCGAAGCCAAGGCGATCGTCGGTGTGTCCGACCGTGCCTTGGCCGTGCTCAATGCATTGCTCAGCTTCTATCCGAAGGTCGAGCTGACCAGCGGCAAAGGCCTGGTGGTTTTTCCGTCGAACAACCAATTAGCACTGCGCACGCACGGCATGGCGGGCACGACCTTGCGCCGTCATCTGGCAGCCTTGGTGGAAGCTGGCCTCATCCTGCGCAAGGACAGTCCCAATGGCAAACGCTACGCCCGCCGAGACACAAAGGGGTCGATCGGCGACGCCTTCGGGTTCGACCTTTCTCCGCTGCTCGCACGCGCCCGCGAACTGCAGACAGCAGCAGCCGACATCGCCCTCGCCCGCCAGGAGACGCAGCTCGCACGTGAGCGTCTCAGCCTCTGCCGCCGCGACCTTTCCAAGCTCATCGAAGTTCTGCGCGAAACCGATCCCGTATCCGATTGCGACGACCTTCAGCAACGTTACCTGCTCGCCGTTGAGCCCCTTCCAAGGAAACCAACGCTTGCTGAAATCGAACATGTGCTCGGCAAACTCGGCGTCTTGCGCGCGGAAGTTCTCAACCAATTGGAAAAACTGATAAATTTGCGAAAACTGGGCACCAATGATAGCCAAAATGGCTGCCACATACAGAGTTCATATCCAGACTCTCCTACTGAATCTGAACAGGGCTTAGGAAACGACACTCAGGCAGGTTTGAGATCGAACGGCGGAGAAAGTGTTGTTCTCGATGAACCATCGGTTAGCGAAATCGTCAGGACCAACTTTGCCGACAAGCCCGAGCCGATGCCGACTGAGCAGCGTCACTCCACACAGGCTTTCCCTCTATCGACTGTGCTGAAGGCTTGCCCTGATATCATCGATTATGGCCCTGGCGGCGAAATCCGCTCCTGGCGTGATCTGATGACAGCAGCCGTGGTCGTGCGCTCCATGCTGAATGTCAGCCAAGGTGCACATGACGAAGCTTGCCGGGTACTCGGCCCAGAAACGGCAGCCGCGGTGCTTGCATGTATTCTGCAGCGTTCGACGCACATTGCGTCAGCTGGCGGTTACTTGCGCGATCTGACCCGCCGTTCACTCCGGAAGGAGTTTGCCGTCGGTCCGATGATTATGGCGTTGCTGCGATCCCATCCTGGCAACGTGTCGCTAGCCAGCTGACCTCGAAGCTTGGTTTGGTTTTTGCTCCGGTTGACAGCTGTCAACCGATGTTGACCCGCGCCCGGAGTTCAACACAGCGAACGCATTATAACTGTTCCGCTGCGGCAGACGTGCGTCCATCGTTTGCATGAGTGGTGAGGTTCTCACCGGTCTGATGATCGAAGTGTGCCCCACGTAGCGACGTGGCTATTTTGAGCGATGCAGATAGTGAACCTGGCGTCCCGACAGATCATAACGCTTCTTGATTGTCGGAAGAAGAAAATTGCCCCATCTGAACCTCGCGACCTCCCAGATGGCACTTCGGCAGCAACTGCGAGCGTTGATTCGCCGAGCTCATTAGGCAGGTCAGATGCGCGGTTGTGAGGCGCATCAATTTGCCTTGCGTTTGAACAAGGCCTGCGCGTAACTTCTCTCTGCGCGCAGTTTTAGCGCTGACATTCGTCAACCTTGGGGGCGATTATGTATTTCAACAGGACGATACTTCGATCTTCGTTCGTCTCGCTGATGATTTCTCTGGCGGTCGTCGCCTCGCCGGTGGCCGTTCCAGGCAAGGCCAGCGCTCAAACCAATATCAACATCAACATCGGGGTCGGCACCAGCCTCAATAGCGGTCGCGGCATTACGTGTAGTCAGGGAGAACGGTTGCTCCGCAATCGTGGCTTCCGTGATATTCGTCGGGTTGACTGCCGAGGCAGGTTTTTTGTCTATCGCGCATGGCGTGGCAATACCCGCTTCGAAATCGGTGTTCGTCAAATCGACGGCAGAATTGTCGATATGCGGCGTATCGACCGTCGCAGATAGACGCGCGTTACACTGTCGGTGAGCGAGAGCCACCCATGGAACTCGGTCCGGAGCCATAACGATTTGACGTTGCGGCAACCATCCGGCGTCGCCGAGTAGCTAGAGGGCATCTAGCTCAGCCTCGCTGACGCTCTTGGGCAAGTCTTCTGCATCCTGTTCCTCAGCGCATAGCGTGGCCCAAGGTTGCGATCCTATACGGAACTTTGGCCAGCGGGACCGTAGAGTAGTCGCCGGCAGAGGTTGGATGTCCGCTCAGGGAGAGTGCGCCGCGGTTGGCGGTGGGAACGACTGTTGCAAGTTGGATGGCAGACTTTTCGGTTTTTTACGGAGCCCTCTACCGTTCAAGAGCGCAAAGCGTGCGCTGGAAGACAGACTTTATAAGCCCTTATCTGGCAAGCGAGACGGCGCTCCAAAGGAAGCTAAAGCGGCGATAACTTCCCTCACCTGAAGCCTCCGCCTGCTTATGGTGATCGACGCAAGACGAGCCGACTTCGGTACCAGCTGAGCGGCATCAGTCGATTGAGATCGGACGTTGTGCGCCACCCGGCCTATCGGACGTTCTGCGTGCAGAGCCTGCGCGGAAGATCCGCACGCGGAGAAAGGTTGATACATACCAGGGGGCGAAACGATACTGCGGACCTGCACTGGCGGACAGTTGGGCTGCGCCTGCAGCAGTCACCCGGCGTGTTGACAGCTGTCAACAGTTCTGGCCGCATCCATCTGGATTTCAACCCAATGAAACGAGGCTCGCGTTTTCCGTCAATGCCCTGGCTTCTCGAAGCAGCCAACGTTCGGTTTGGCTGAGACAACGACACCTATATGCGCCATTGGATTGCGCGCCTGGCGGTCAGGCCTGGGCGGCAGTGCCGTAGAAAGCGCACGAGCAATGGATCATTGATCGATGTTGGACAATGTGACGCGGGCAAGACTCTAACCCGGCTGTGGAACAACATTGAGCTAAGTATTGATTGTCACTTCGATTGCTTCCGTGGAGCGGGCAGTTTGCCCTGATTAGACGGAGATCCGTGCCGCTTCGTGCGAGGGCTTCGGTGACGGCATTTGCTAGCTCCGTCTGTAAACATGCGCAGGATCCCATCCTCACGAAGATCTACCGCCGCCGGTAGGCTGGTAGAGGTTGCGGTCGTCTGTGATCTCATCGTCGGAGGGGCGCGCCTCCTTCTAGACGTTTCAGGCCACAGTGGATGCCGTTGACAGCTGTCAACTCGCCGCGGAATAGACAGAGTGTCTGCGAAATGATGCTGTTCGGGACGCCGTAGATGCCATGAACTGGGGAGCGGTAGTGGGCGACCCATCGCCTGGTAAAGGCTAAGGCGCCTTTATTGTCCGGCGCAGCAGCACCCCTCTGGAGAAACGCCAGCGGTCGTGATGGCATGTGCGGCGCCTGTGGCTGAGTGGCGTTGCGCAATCATTTGTAACGAAGTTCCCGGGTGGGCTCTGGCATCGGGCCACCTTCCTTGTTGTCGGAGTGCGCCAGAATTGGCGTGATCATGCTACTCCGGTATCGCCGGCAACAGTTGACAGCTGTCAACACGGCCGTCACTCACCTGTTGCGCTTGCCTACAGGCTCAACAGATCTGTGACTCCGATTTTGTCTTCTCCCAACCCCGTCCGCTTTGCGCGGGAGCGTCAGCCAATCGCTGCCAGCACCCCTTCTTGCCTCTTTTAGAGCTGTTACCGGAATAGAAAGGATGCAGGTGTTATCCTGGTCAAGTCGGCTGTCATGCGTTGCGAATGCCCGGCAAGAGCGTACAATGACACTGTCAAATCGTTCGATTCGAGCCCGATTCACGCTCAATCGCAACGCCACGGCGGCCAATCTGGCCCTCCGGTTTGATCGACACAGAAAACCGACGACAATCACTGCTACATTCGGTAAAACGACGCATCTTATGTGTCGGAAGAAAACGTCCGACTTCCTTCCGTTTGGCGAAAATAACGTGTGATTGTAATGCGATACGATATCCCCAATTCAGTCCCGCAGACGCTGTATTCTGCGTCCATCGACGCGGAAGATCGCCTCGCGCGGCTGGATGAGCGCGCCGGTCGCCACCCGGTCGCCGAGGGATTCCGCGAGCGCGGTCAGTTCTTCGATGCCGCCAGTGCCCTCTGGGTCGCCGGTGAACTCGTCCACGTCGAGGACCTCGTGCTGCATGATGCGCATATGGATGCCCGGACCCCGACGCACGAGTTGACGATTGCGCACGTGATCCTGCGAACGCGCCGCCGGATCTGGCTGTCCGATCCGGATTGGGCTCTGTCGAGCGTCGGTCTCGGGGTTCTTCGAGGCGAGCAGGTTGCTGGCGGGATTGCGTCGGGTGATGCGGACAGGGGCCATCCGACCGAGGCGGTGGAAGAAGAAGACGTCGCCATTGACGACGATGCGGATGAGAACCCGCTATCACTCGAATTTGCTGAGATCGACGCGGCGATCGAACGGTCGCAGCGCCTGCTTGACGAGCAGGCGGGCGAACTCGGTGAGACTGGATTTGGCGGACCGGAGCGCCCATCCGCGCCGGAGCCCAAGGGGCAGCTGGGGCTGCTTTTCGATGACGAGTGGGATGAGGGGGCGCGGCTCGACGCATGGCGGTCGTTGATCCCGGCGGCTGATCGGTTGCCGGCCTGCCTTGGGGCCGCGATGCTTTTCGATGCCTGGGAACAGATCGAGCCGCTTCGCAGGCAACATTGGCTCGGAGGGTTGCTCGTCGGCGCTTACCTGCGCGCCCGCGGCAAGGTGACGTCGCATCTGCTCTGCTTCAACACCGGCCTGAAGACAATCCGCCACGAGCGACGCCGATCGAAAGAGCAGGAGGTGCGGCTGAGGGCTTTTCTCGAAGCTCAGGTTCTCACGGGAGACCTTGGTCTCAAGGAACTGGATCGGCTGTTCCTAGCCAAGACGCAGATGGAAATGCGCGTGCGCCACCGCCGTTCAAACAGCAGCCTGCCGAGCCTGATCGAGCTTCTGTTGTCCCGGCCGATCGTATCGGCTGGGCTTGTCGCGCGGCATGTGGGCGTCACCCAAAGGGGTGCGCTCAACCTGGTTCGCGAACTCGGCGCCAAGGAGATGACAGGCAGGGGGCGTTATCGCGGCTGGGGCATCTTGTAGCCGACCGCAGCGTCGGCAAACGTTGCCGATCATAATGTCGGGTCTCGCCAAATTTTGCCCGCGGCAGTTCTCGCTCGTTGAGACGGCGACTAAACCTTAAACGATAGGTCGACAATGGCAGTTGCCGGCCCGGATTGCGCCGGCACGATCTGCCGGTCGGTTCTCACTCGCATGGCCGCAATGATCGCGTTCGGCCTCCGGCTATCGGCGACTTAAGCGCGTCGCGATCCTTCAGATTCGCTTGATGCGCATTAAGGTCTTGTTTTGACGCATCTCGTCATCGGAATATCGCGGAACACTTTTGCACGACACTTTAACCGAGTAGGTTGCGGATCGTCCGCATAAAGGCACGGGCACCCACCGCGATCAGAGCATCGGGAAAGTCGTAGTCGGGATTGTGCAGACGAGGATGGTTTTCGCCGGCCCCCAGAAAGAACATGGCCGAGGGGGCGACACGCCCGAACAGGCCGAAATCCTCCGATGCGTTCATCGGCAGCGTCGACGCGCCTTTGTCATGGCTGATCTCTTCTTCGGCAAGGGCACGACGCAGTTCGTCGACGGCCTCCGGCGCGTTGCTGCATTGATGGAAGATGTCCTCGTAGCTGATCGACGATGCGAGACCACCGGCCTCCGCGTGTTTATGGACCAGAGCTTCGGCGCTCTCTACCAGGGCGGCCATTTGCGCGTCGGTCAGCGTGCGCAAGGTCGCCCAGATCTCGGCGCGGCCGGGGCTGATGCCGAAGGCGGGTTCGCCAAGGCGCGCATGGGTCACCGTTACCAGCGTGAAGTCGGCGTCGAGGCGTCCGCCGGCCCCCAGGGCGGTCAGTTCCTCCAAAAGCCTGGCCACGGCGAAGGTCGGGGGGATGCCATCCTCCGGGCAGGAGGCATGCGACGTCTTGCCGGAAAGCACGATCTTCATGCCGCGCGAGGCGCAATTGACCGGACCTTCCACCAGGGCGACGTGCCCCAGCGGCAGGCCGGGAAAGTTGTGCAGCGAAAACACGAAATCCGGTTTCAGCGTTTCGAATTTCGGGTCGGCCAAAACGGCGGCGGCCCCAGCTCCATTCTCTTCGGCCGGTTGGAAAAGCAGGATGGCTCGACCGCGTGCCGGTCTCCTGTGGGAGAGACCTTTGGCAAGAGCCATCAGGATTGCCGTGTGGCCGTCATGTCCGCAGAGGTGTCCCTTGCCGAGGATTTCGGATCGGTGTGGCAGGGACGAAAGCTCTTCGATCGGCAGAGCATCGAGTTCGGCGCGGATCATGACGGTCGGACCGTCGGCCGTTCCTTGATAGACGGCGGCTAAACCGTGTCCGCCGAGGTTGGTGACGATCGCGTCCGGTTCGCGCGACCGCAGCGCTTGGGTCACCGTCCTCGCGGTCTCGACCTCTTGGCCGGATAGCTCCGGCCTGCGGTGAAGTTCGCGCCGAAACACGGTGATCTCGTCCAGTTCGCCACCATTCAAAAACATGCCCAACATCCCAAGCTAGAATATCGCCCGCGGCGTATCGCGGAGCTGGCCTCGGTCTAAGCAGCGAATGTGAAGTGGCGTTTCGGCTCTGTCCAGAGCATCCCGCTCTTCAGGTGGATTCACCGAAGGGGACAGGATGCTCGGGAAACAAAACTCTGGAGCGTCCGCGCTGCGGTCTTCTCAACACACCGCTCTGCGGCCGTGAAGGTGAGAATGAAGAGGGTGCGTCGAGGGTGATGTATCTGGTCTATCCCGATCCTGACGGTGCCGGCCGGGAGGCCCGCCGGTTGGGGGAAATCATCCGGCACGAGGCGCAGGGCATGGCTTAAGGCATCGGCCCGGCGCTCAACACCTATCTCCGGGCGCCGCCGACAAGCGAGATCGAACGCGCGGCGGCGGTCACCAGCGGGGCAAACCGTTCTTCGGTTTCTTCGGGCGTATAGCGGCTGCGCGACACCGCGATGTTGATCGCGCCGTAGGGCGTGCCGTTGGCATCCAGCACCGGGGCCGCGATCGACAGGTCACCGTGAAAGTACTCCTCGAAGGCCGTGGCGTAGCCCTGGGTTGCCGATTGTTTCAGCTTCGTCTTCAGCGCGCCGATGTCCCAGGTCGTATGGGGCGTAAACGGGTAGAGATCCGATTTTTCCAGAATCGCGTGCGCGGCGTCCTCCGGCAGACCCGAGAGGATGGCGATACCCGGTGCCGTGCAATAGGCCGGTAGCCGCGTGCCGGTGATGACGTCGTTGTTGAGCACGTGGCGGCTCATGAAGCGCGATACGAAAACGATGTCGGTGTCGTCGAGCACGGTGAGGTTGACCGTCTCCTCCGTCGCTTTGCTCAGGTGCAGGAGATAGGGCATGCCGCGTTCGACGAAGCCGCTGGCGCGGGTGTAGTGATAGCCGAAATCGAGCGCTTTCACCGTCAGCTCAAAGCGCTTGGTGTCCGGGTTCTTGCCGAGATAGCCGAGCTTGGCGAGCGTATGCGTGAACCGCTGGGCGGCGCTCATGTCGAGCCCGGTTTCCTCGGCGATCTGTGACAGGCTGAGGTTGGGGCGGCGGCCGTCAAAGGCTCTCAGAACCCTGAAGGCCTTCTCCACCGACTGCACCAGCAAGGGATCGCGGTCTTCTCCCGACGTTTCGTTTTCGTCTGTCGTAGCCTTGCTTACCTTGCGCGCCATGTATCCCCGGCCCCTGCGGTTTCCCACATATCGATAACAGAATCGCCAAGCCCAGGAAAAGGTGCTTGACAGCTAAAATAAACATAATCACACTATGACATAACAATTATCGCATTGCAATAGTTGTTTCATTGCAACGGAGAGAATCATGGACCGCTTCATTCTGACCGAACGGCGTGGCGAGGTCGGCATCATCACGCTGAACCGCCCCGAAATCCTCAATGCCTGGCACAGCCCGATGCGCCAGCAGCTGGTTGCTGCCTTCAAGGCCTTCGAAGAAGACGAGGCGGTCCGCGCCATTATCCTCACAGGCGCCGGCGACCGGGCTTTCAGCGCCGGCCAGGACCTGAACGAGACCCGCACGTTCGATGGCGCCCGCGGCCAGGAGTGGGTGGGCGAATGGGAGCGGCTCTATGATGCGATGCGCTCGCTGTCGAAGCCGCTGATTGCCGCGCTCAATGGCGTGGCCGCTGGTTCCGCGTTCCAGGTGGCGCTTCTGTGCGATTTCCGCATTGCGCATCCGGGCGTGCGCATGGGCCAGCCGGAAATCAACTCCGGCATCGCCAGCACCACAGGCCCCTGGATGATGCGTGAGATGATCGGTCTTTCCCGCACCATCGACCTGACGCTGAGCGGCCGGCTGATGCAATCGGAAGAATGCCAGGCCATCGGCATCATCAACCGCATCGTGCCGCAGGAACGCGTCATGGACGAAGCGCTCTCGCTGGCACATGAACTCGCCGCCAAGCCGCCGGTCGCCATGCGCCTTGACAAACAGCGCTTCAGGGAGATGACAGAGGCTGGTTTCCGCGACTGCCTCGAAGCCGGCGCCCGCATCCAGCGCGAAGCCTACGCCTCCGGCGAGCCGGCGCGGATGATGGAACAGTTTCTCGCACGGCGTGCGGCAAGCAAGGCCTGACAAGGGCCAGGCCGCTTATGGGAGGCGGCGCGTAATCCAATACAAGAGGGTAGAACAATGACCAACGACAAACGCATACTGATTGATCGCCGCAGCCTTCTGAAAATCGGCGGAGGCCTGGGCGTTGCCCTGGCCGCGCCTGCCGTCTTCACGCGGTCCGCATTTGCCGCCGAAGCCCTGACCGTCGCCGATCCAGGCGGTCCCTACAGCCCGGGATACCGCAAGGCATTCTACGATCCCTTCGAACAGGCGACCGGCATCAAGGTCATCAATGTTGCCCGCGATGCCGAGCCTACCGCGCAGTTTCGCGCGATGGTCGAGACGCAATCCTACAGCTGGGACGTCTGCACGCTGACGCTGTCCGCCCGCGACATTCTGGAAAAGCGCGACCTGCTCGAGCCGATCAACCTGCCGGCAGCCGACGTGCCCGGACTGATGCCCGACGCGCTCACCGAACTGTGGCTTGGCGTCGACGTCTACTCCACGATCATGGCCTATCGCACCGACCGCTTCGATGCCGCCAACGGCCCAAGCTCCTGGGCCGATTTCTGGAATGTCGAGAAATTCCCGGGCCGTCGCGCCTTGCGCAAGAACCCGATCGATACGCTGGAACAGGCGCTGCTTGCCGATGGCGTCCCGCTCGCCGAGCTTTACCCGCTCGACATCGAACGCGCCTATGCCAGCCTCGAAAGGATCAAGCCGCATGTCGATGTCTGGTGGACCGGCGGGGCGCAGTCGAGCCAGCTGATCCAGAGCGGCGAAGTCGACCTGATCGCGCTGTGGAACGCGCGCGCCCAGGCGGTCATCGACGGCGGTGCGCCGGTCAAGATCGGCTGGAACCAGGGACTTTATTCGATCGAGGGCTGGGGCATTCCCAAGGGCTCGCCGCGCGCCGATATTGCCCGGCAGTTCGTCCGTTTCTGCGCCGATCCGAAGCAGCAGGCGCTGTTTACCGAGTTCCTCGCCTACGGCCCGACCAACCTGAAGGCCTATGAGCACATCCCGGCAGAACGCGCCGCGGCGCTTCCAACCTCCGAGGCCAATCTCAAGGTCATGACCATCGCGCGCGAAGACTGGTGGAGCGCCAACCGCTCCGAGATGACCGAGCGCTTCAACGCCTGGATCCTGGGTTAAGGGGAAATTAGATGCTCGCGAAGCCCGAACAAGCCACTCGCCCGAAACTTCTCGTCGACGGATTGGCCAAGAGCTACGGCGCCACCGTTGCTCTCAAGCCCACGCACGTCGCGGTCCAGCCCGGCGAGTTCCTGACGCTTCTCGGGCCTTCGGGCTCCGGCAAGACCACCTTGCTGCAGATGATCAGCGGGCTGGTCTTGCCGACGGAGGGCCGGCTGTTCGTCGACGGCAGCAACGAGACGGACACGCCGGTGCACAAGCGCGACATCGGCCTGGTCTTCCAGCATTACGCCCTGTTTCCGCATCTGACGGTGGCCGAGAACATCGGCTTTCCCTTGAAGATGCGTGGCAAGAGCCGTGCCGAGGTCGACAGGCAGGTCAAGGGTGCTCTTGATATGGTGCAGCTCGGCCATCTGGCCGGGCGGTTCCCGCGCGAGCTATCGGGCGGGCAGCAACAGCGCGTGGCGCTCGCACGCTGCTTCGTCTATCAGCCCTCGATCATCCTGATGGACGAGCCGCTGGGCGCGCTCGACAAAAAGCTGCGCGAACACATGCAGTTCGAGATCAAGCGGCTGCACCGGCAGACCGGCGCCACGATCATCTATGTGACGCACGATCAGGAGGAGGCGCTGGCGCTGTCCGACCGCATCTGCCTGATGAACCACGCCATGGTCGAGCAGATCGGCCCGCCGCAGGAGATCTACAGCCGGCCGCGCACCGCCTTTGCCGCCGATTTCATCGGCATCTCCAACATCTTCCGCGGCCGCGTCGAGATTGGCTCCGGCGGTGTCGCCCATCTTTCAACCGAAAGCGGCCGCTACCGGATCGATGGCACCGGTCTTTCCAACAATGCCGAGATGGCGTTGGTGGTGCGGCCGGAGCATCTCGAACTCGGCTCGACCGGTGCAAACGAGATCAGCGGGCGGGTGGCAGAGGTTGTCTATGCGGGATCGGAAACCCGTCTGCTTGTCGACATCACGGCCGGCGAACTGGTCACTGTTCGTGTCCTTCCCGGCAAGCCGTTGCCGAGCATTGGCGAAACCATCAGGCTGAGCTGGGCGCCCGAAGCGGCCGTGTTGGTGACGCCATGACCGCCACGGCCGTGACCCCAGCGCGCGCCGCGCGTCCCAACCGCTTCCGTTTCGGTCCGCTTTGGCTGGCCGTGCCGGGTATCGCTTTCTTGCTGATCTTCTTCCTCGTCCCGGTTGCGAGGCTGATGGGCCTCAGCCTCGAGGACGCCGACACCGGTGCGATGACCGCGAGCCACTATGGGCGGATCTTCGAGACCGACGTCTACTTCCGTGTTCTCCTGATCACTTTCCGCATCGCCGGACTGACGACGCTCTTCTCGCTCGTGCTCGGCTATCCGCTCGCCTACTGGCTGTCGCGTCTGCCGGACCGGACGCGAGGGACGATGATCCTGCTCGTCATGGTGCCGTTCTGGACGAGTTACCTCGTCAAGAGTTTTGCGTGGGTCATTGTGCTCGGCCGTACCGGCGTTATCAACCAGATCGGCCTTGGATCGGGTCTGCTCAGCCAGCCGCTCGAGCTCTTGCACAACGAACTCGGCGTGATGATCGGCATGGTCCATGCCATGGTTCCGCTCGCCATCCTCACCATGCTGCCGGTCATGACCGGCATCGATCGCCGGCTGACGCAGGCATCGGGGACGCTGGGTGCGACCCCTGCAAAGGGCTTCTGGCTCGTCTATTTCCCGCTCTCGCTTCCGGGCGCTGCGGCTGCCGGCCTGCTGACCTTCATCTCCTCGCTCGGTTTCTTCATCGTTCCGGCGCTGCTTGGCGGCCGTCAGCAGACGATGCTGGCGCAGTTGATCATCGTGCAGGTCCAGGAAATCCTGAATTGGGCCTTCGCAGGCGCTCTCGCCGCCATGATGCTGGCAGCAGCCCTGATCACGTGCTGGGTTTACGATCGGGTCTTCGGCCTTTCCAGCCTCTCGGGTGAACCGTCCGACGGCAAGGCCGGCAAAACCGGTTTCCTGCGCGCCCTCGGTCTGGCGATCCTCGACCGGGTCGCAAGCATCAGCAGCGCCGTTGCGTCCGGCAGTCACGCTTTGCTGGGGCCGGCGGTTTCGAGCCGCATGCTCGGCATCTACAGCCTCATGATGTTCGCCTTCCTGATGCTGCCGACGCTCGTCGTCCTGCCGATCGCCTTTACCAGCTCGCAGTTCCTCGAGTTCCCGCCGCCGGGTTACGGCCTGGAATGGTTCCGGACCTACTTCACCTCCGACCTCTGGGTGGCAGCCACCATCCGCTCGTTCGGTGTCGCCTTCGCGACCGCCATCGTTGCAACGGTGATCGGCGGCTCCGCGGCGCTGGCACTTGCCCGCTCGCGCTCGCGCTGGCGCGGCATCATCTTCGCCTTCTTCCTGGCGCCGATGATCGTGCCGCGCATCGTCATCGCCGTCGGCCTGTTCTATCTCTTCGCCCAGATGGGCCTTGTTGCCACCGACCTCGGCCTGGTGATCGGGCACACGGTTCTGGCGCTGCCCTTTGCCTTCGTGGCCATCGCCGCGGTGCTGAAGAGCTATGACTGGCGGCTCGACCAGGCTGCGGCTACGCTCGGGGCAAACCGGGTCCAGGCGCTGCGGTTCGTGACCGTGCCGCTGATCAAGAGCGGCCTGACGGCAGCGTTCCTCTTTGCTTTCATCACCTCGTTCGACGAGCTGACCGTAGCGATCTTCGTCAGCGGCGGCGTCAAGACGACCCTGCCGAAGCAGATGTGGGACGACATGATCCTTCAGCTCAATCCGACGCTCGCGGCGGTTTCGGTTGTCGTCTTCATCGTCGTGACAACACTTCTCCTGGCGGCGGAAAAACTCCGCCGCTCCACCTGACTCCTTATCCGAGATCCTCCCATGACCGTTTCTCTCGAAGGCTTCCTCGGAAGCTTCACGACCAAGGCTGCCCGCAAACCGGAACAGGTGTTCGCCCGTTTCAACGGCGAGCCGATCACCTTTGCCGCCCTTGACGCGATGTCCTCGGCGCTTGCCGCCGAGCTTCGCCAACGCGGCCTGAAATCCGGCGATCGTGCCGCTGTCATGATGCGCAATTCGCGCCTGTCGCTTGCCGTCCTCTTCGGTCTTGCCAAGGCGGGCGTCGTCTGGGTGCCGGTCAACGCCCAGCAGCGCGGCGAAGGCCTGCGCTACATTCTGGAGCATTGCGAGCCGGGCGTCATCATCTGCGACGCGGAGCTTGCCGATACGATCGGCGAAAGCGGTGCCGTGTTGCCAACGGCCGGGCTCATTCTCGCGGGCGAACAGACCGGTGCGGCTTCTCTCGAGACAATCCTGTCGTCGGGCGCCGCCTTCGGCGAGGAGCCGCCTGCCGCCGACGATCTGTTTGCGATCATGTATACCTCCGGCACCACCGGTCGGCCGAAGGGCGTGCTGGTGACCCACGGCATGATCCGGCTCGCCGGCGAAGCGGTGCGGACGCTTTCGGTCGCCGGCCCCGGCGATGTCTTCTTCGTCTGGGAGCCGCTCTATCATATCGGCGGTGCGCAGCTGATCGTGCTGCCGATCATCGAGGACCTGTCGCTTGCCATGGTCGACAAGTTCAGTGCCAGCCGCTTCTGGGATCAGGTGCGCAGATACGGCGCAACCCACATCCACTATCTCGGCGGCATCCTGCAGATCCTTTTGAAGCAGCCCGAAAGCGAGCGGGATCACGACCATCCAGTGCGGATCGCTTGGGGCGGTGGCTGCCCGAAGGAGGTCTGGCCCCTGTTCAAGGAACGCTTCGGCGTCGAGATGCGCGAGTGCTACGGCATGACCGAAGCCTCCAGCATCACCACCTGCAACGCCACCGGTGTCGTCGGTGCCGTCGGGCAACCGATGCCCTGGTTCTCGGTCGATATCCTCGATGAAAAGGGCGAGCCGGTGCCGACAGGCGACAAGGGCGAGATCGTCGTGCGCACGTCGCTTGAGGGCGCCCTGTTCAAGGGCTACCTTCGCAATCCGGAAGCGACCGAAAAGGCCCTGCGCAACGGTGCGCTGCACACCGGCGATTCCGGTTCCTTCGATGCCGACGGCAATCTCTGGTTCCATGGGCGGCTGACCGACAGCGTCCGCTGCAAGGGCGAGAACGTTTCCGCCTGGGAGGTAGAGCACGTTGCCGCCGCCTATCCAGCGGTTGAGGATTGCGCCATGATCGGCGTCGCCGCCGATGTCGGCGAGCAGGATATCAAGCTCTTCGTCAAACCGAAGCCGGGTAGCGCCATCGATCCGATCGACCTGTCGGGATGGCTCGCCCATCGGCTCGCGCCCTACCAGAACCCACGCTACATCGCCGTCGTCGACGAGTTCGAGCGCACGCCCAGCCAGCGCATCATGAAGCATCGGCTGCCTGCTGCCCTCGACGATTGCTGGGATCGACTGGCACGGCAGTAAGGGCTGCGGTGTTTTACGCCGACACAACGAATGAAGGAAAGCGACGCGATGGATCACTCAGGCGAAATCGTGCTGGTCGGCTGCGGCAACATGGGCTTTGCCCTGCTCGAAGGCTGGGTTGATAGGGCCGGTATTCCTGCGGCCGGCATTCATGTGGTCGAGCCTGGGGAACCTCTTCGCCAACGTGCAGTCGCTCGTGGCGCAACGGTTTATGACGATGCGGCCGGCTTGCCGGCTGCCTTGCGTCCGCACGCCGTCATTATCGCCGTAAAACCGCAGATCGTCGGCTCGATGCTTGGCGCATACCACCGGTTCACGGACGCCGCGGTGTTTGTCAGCATCGCCGCCGGCGTGCCGATCTCGACCTTCGAGACAACGCTTGGCGAAGCTGCGATCGTTCGCGCCATGCCCAACATGCCGGCATCGATCGGCAAGGGGGTGATTGCTGCCTTTGCAAACGCGCATACCGACGACGGTCAGTTGGCGTATGTAACCGACCTTCTAGGGGCCGTCGGCAGCGTTCACTGGTTGACGGAGGAAAGGCTCGTCGATGCGGCAACGGCGATATCCGGCTCTGGGCCGGCCTATCTCTTCCATTTCATCGAGTGTCTGGCAGATGCGGGCGTTGCCGTTGGTCTGTCGGCGGAGACTGCTCTCGCCTTGGCAAAGCAGACCGTTGGTGGCGCTGCCGCTCTCGCCAGCACCAGCGCCTTTTCGCCGGCAGAGCTGCGCCAGCAGGTAACCAGCCCGAACGGCACGACGGCTGCCGCCCTTGAGGTCCTCATGACCGAGCCGGGACTGGCCGATCTGGTGAAACGGGCCGCTGAAGCGGCGCATCGCCGGGCGCTGGAACTTGCAATACCTACCTGATCGCCAGCCGAAGATGCACCCGTGTCAGGGCGTGGTAAACGACGCGTCGCGCACGCCGGGAAGATGAAACGTCTGTTGGAAATAGGAGCGCAGCGCCTGCATCGGCGGCGTGAAGTCCGCGCCGCGCCGCCAGGCAAGGCCGACATCCATGGCAGGCACGGGATCGCGCACGTTGATCGTCTCGATGCGCCTGCCCTCGAGCGACCAGGGGCGGTGGACCATGTCGGACAGGATGGCGACGCCCTGGCCGTTGGCGACCAGCGAGCGCACCGCCTCTACCGACGAAGTCCGAAGAATGACGCGCGGCTGATAGGTCGAAGTGCTCCAGTATTTCAGCGACGAGTGGGCGGCTTCGTCGACCGTCAGCATGATGTAGGGTTCCTCGGCGATCTCGCGAAAGCCGACGCTGTCGCGCTGCAGCAGCGGATGCTGGGCGGGCACCCAGAGCCGCCGCGTCGAACTCATCAGCTTTTCTGTCGTCAGTGCCGGATTGAGGATATTCGAGGTCAGGAGCACCGCCATGTCGTAGCGGTTGGTGAGCAGTCCCTCTTCAATCGATTCCCGCTTCAGTTCGAACAGCTGCAGTTCCAGTTTTGGAAACAGACGCCGCAGCCGTTCGATGTGCTGCGGCAAGAAATAGCCGATGACGGTATAGGTGGCGGCGATCGCCAGCGTACCCTCGACGGCGCTGCTGACGACGTTGAGATGCGTCGCCTCGTCCACCTTCTTCAGGATCTCGTAGGCGTGCGAGAGGAACTCCCGCCCCGCCATCGTCAGGTCCATGCCGCTCGGCGTGCGCAAAAACAGGTTGGCGCCGACGATGCGCTCCAGCTCTTTGATAGCCGTGGTCACTGCGGATTGGGAGATCGAAAGATCGATCGCCGCCTGCGATATCTGGCCAAGCTCGGCGGTTGCTACGAAATAGCGAAGCTGGCGAAGGCTGATCGACATGGCGCATTTCCCATCTGATTATTTGATACGATGGCTTCGAAAATCAGAAAGCCTGCCGCGCCTTTGAGCAGCCAGCTGGCCATTCCTCAGGCATTCCTCCGCAAGTCATTCTAAAGACGCTAATTTTCAAGCGGGGTTTTTGCAACTGCGAATTCTGAAAATCAGATTCAAGCCATATGAAAATAGAATTTTTCAAATGCCGTGTTTCACCCTAGCGTTTCTCCAGAGGTCAGGGTTGCCGGGAGAGCAATCTCCAGGAGAGCGACCTGCAACAGAGGGATGAGGCATTGCTCGACGTCGTCGATATCAATTGCGACATGGGAGAAGCGTTCGGTCGCTGGCGCATCGGCGATACGGACGATGCGACGCTGATGCCGCTGATCAGCTCCGCCAACATCGCTGCCGGTTTCCATGCCGGCGATCCCAACCTGATGGATGAGACTGTTCGGCTTGCCGCCGAACATGGCGTCGGCATCGGCGCCCATCCCGGCTATCGCGACCTGCAGGGTTTCGGCCGCCGCAGGATTGCGGGCACTGCCCGCGAACTCGTCAACGACATGGTCTACCAGGTCGGTGCGATCCGCGAATTCGCCCGCCGTCACGGCGCGCCCCTGCAGCATGTGAAGCCGCACGGCGCGCTCTACATGGAGATGGCGGTCAATCGCGAGCTTTCGCAGATCTTCATGCAATACATGCGCACGGTCGCGCCGAATGCCTTCGTCTTCTGCATGGCCGGATCGGCGACGGAGCTTGCAGCCCAGGAAGTCGGCCAGCCCGTCATTCGCGAGTTCTACGCCGACCGCGATTATGACGACAGCGGCTCGATCGTCTTTACTCGCGATGCCGGTCGGCCGGATGCCGCGGCAATCGCCCGCAAGGTCGTCCGCGCCTGCCGGGAAGGCCGGGTGCGCACTGTCACTGGCGCCGACGTCGATGTGCCGTTCGAATCCATCTGCTTTCATTCCGATACGCTGGGCGCGCTCGATATCGTGCGCCTCATGCGGGAGGCGCTGAGTGCCGAGGGCATTCGCATCGCTCCCGTCTCTCAGGTCAAAACCAGATAACATAGCGGAGGCAACCATGAGCAAGCACGAAATCCGATCGCCCCTTCCAGGAACCTTCTATCGCTCGCCTGCTCCGGATGTCCCGCCCTTCAAGACGGATGGTGACGCGGTCTCTTCCAGCGACGCCATCGGCCTGATCGAAGTCATGAAGACTTTTCAGGAGATCCAGGCCGGCGTGGCCGGCGGCAACATCCGCTTTCTCGTCGACAATGAAGAGCCTGTCATGGCCGGCCAGGTGATCGCCGAGGTCGAGCAATGAAACTGCGCTCGGTTCTCGTTGCCAATCGCGGCGAAATCGCCGTCCGCATCATCCGCGCCGCCAAGGCGCTCGGTATCCGTACGGTCCAGGTCTATAGCGCCGCCGACGCCGACATGCTGGCCGTCAAGCTCGCCGACGAGGCGATCGAGATCGGGCCGCCGGCGCCAAAAAAATCCTATCTCAACATCGAAGCGGTGATTGCGGCAGCCAAGCGCGCCAATGTCGATGCGGTTCATCCCGGCTACGGTTTCCTGTCGGAAAATGGCGACTTCGCCGATGCGGTGGTTGCCGCCGGCCTCATCTTCATCGGTCCGTCCGGCGACGCCATTCGGCTGCTGGGTGACAAGGTCGCCGCCCGCACCGTTGCCGAAAAGGCCGGCGTGCCGACGGTTCCGGGCAGCGACGGCCGGATTTCCAGCCTGACGGAAGCGCTTGCCGTAACAGAGCGCACCGGCTTTCCCGTGATGATCAAGGCGGCAGCCGGCGGCGGTGGCCGCGGTATCCGTATCGCCAACGATCCGGCCGAACTCGAAACGCAGTTTCCGCAGGCGTCCGCCGAAGCGCTGGCATCCTTTGGAGATGGCGGCCTCTATCTGGAAAAGGTCATCACCCGCGCCCGCCACGTCGAGGTGCAGATCCTCGGCGACGGTATGGATGTCGTGCATTGCTATGAGCGCGAATGCTCGCTGCAGCGGCGCCGGCAGAAAGTCTGGGAAGAAGCACCGTCCTTCCTGGTCCCGCCCGAGGTGAGGCAGAAGCTCTGCGACAGCGCCGTCGCGCTGGCGCGTTCCGTCGGTTACCGTGGGGCAGGTACGGTCGAATATCTCTACGACGACGAGACCCGCGAATTCTACTTCATCGAGGTCAACACCCGCATCCAGGTGGAGCATCCGGTGACCGAGATGATCACCGGCATCGATCTGGTCGAGGAGATGTTCCGTATCGCCGCCGGCGCTTCGCTCTCGGTTGTCCAGTCCGACATAGCCGTCAAGGGCCATGCCATCGAGTGCCGGATCAATGCCGAGGACCCGAGGCGCGGCTTTATGCCGGCGCCGGGCAGGATCGAAAGGCTCGACGTGCCGGAAGGCGAGGGCATTCGCTTCGACACGATGCTCTACGAGGGGTACGTCATCCCGCCGTTCTACGATTCATTGCTCGGCAAGCTGATCGTCTGGGGAGAGGATCGCACCGCGTGCCTGGCGCGTCTTTCACAGGCGCTGTCGCAACTGAAGATCAAGGGCGTGCCGACGACGATCCCGTTGCATCGAGCCTTGGCTGCAGATGCGCAGATCGCCAAGGGCGCCTTTCATACCCGCTTTCTCGAGACATGGCTTGAAACTGAATTCGCCGCCGATGGCGGCCGTGCCGCGGAGGTCGCGTGATGCCGACACGATATACGTTCGGAGGCGACGAGCATCTGTTCGTCGAATGCAGCGACGAGATGTCGTTGGAAGCCTTCTTCAAGAGCCTCTCCATGGCCAACGGCGTCAAGGAGAGCGGCATCAAGGGCATCACCGAGATCTGCCCGGCCAATGCGTCGTTCCAGATCAAGTTCGACCCGGATCAGATCAAGCCCGATGACGTGCTGAGGGAAGTGCGCGCCATCGAGGGCGCTGCCGAACGGGCCGAGCCCGTCATCCGCACCCGCATCGTCGAAATTCCGGTCTTCTATAACGACCCCTGGACGCACGAGACACTGATGCGTTTTCGCGAGCGCCATCAGGAACCGTCGGGAACCGACCTCGACTATGCCGCGCGCATCAACGGCTACGGCGACGTCGACGATTTCGTCGCCGCTCATTCGGGCTCGCCCTGGTTCGTGTCGATGGTCGGCTTCGTTGCCGGCCTGCCGTTCATGTACCAGATGGTCGAAAGGCAACGGCAGATCCAGGTGCCGAAATATCTGCGCCCGCGCACGGATACACCGCGGCTGACCGTCGGCCATGGTGGTTGCTTCGGCTGCATCTATTCGGTGCGCGGTGCCGGTGGCTATCAGATGTTCGGCATCACGCCGATGCCGATCTTCGACCCGACCCAGACCACCAGCTATCTCCGCGAGTTCATGGTGTTCTTTCGGCCGGGCGACATCGTCAAGTTCAAGCCGATCGATCGCGATGCCTACGACCAGGCGGTCGAAGATGTCGACAAGGGGCGGTTCAGCCCGCCGGTTCGCGAGGTCAGCTTCGATCTGCGCGAGTTCCAGAAGGATATCACTGGCTACAACACCCGGCTGGAGGGCATGATCAATGACCATTAAGGTGCTGCATCACGGTCTTGCGACCACCGTCCAGGACCTCGGCCGTCCGGGTTATTTTCATCTTGGCATTCCGCTTGGGGGCGCGATGGATCGCTATGCGATGCGTGCCGCCAATCTGCTCGTCGGCAACGACGAGGGTGCGGCGGGCCTCGAGGCGGTGTTTCTCGGGCCCAAGCTCGAATTCACCGAAGACACGCTGGTTGCGGTGACCGGAGCGGACATGCCGGCAAAGGTCGACGGGGTCGAGCAGCCCGGGTGGACGGCCTTCCCCGTTCGCGCCGGACAGACGCTGACCTTCGATTTCCTCAAATCCGGCGCCCGCATCTACATTGCCGTTGCGGGCAGCATCGACGTGCCGCTGGCGCTTGGCAGCCGCTCGACCTATCCGATCGGCGCGCTCGGCGGCTACAAGGGCCGGCCGCTTGCCGCCGGCGACGAACTGCCGATTGGCGCAGCCAACGGGTCCGGTGAAGCCCGTTCGGTGGCTGAGCAATTGCGGCGCCTGCCTGCGGCACTCGTGGCATTGCGCGTCCTGCCCGGTCTCTACTGGGATCGGCTCTCCGACGAGGCCAAGCAGAGCTTCTTTGCCGACGAATGGAAGGTGGCGCCGGAAGCAGACCGCATGGGCTACCGTTTCCGCGGTGGTCGCAAGCTTTCCTTCGTCGAGCGCGAGCAGCCGTTCGGCGCCGGCTCCGACCCGTCCAACATCGTCGACAGCTGCTACCCCTACGGCTCCATCCAGGTTCCCGGTGGAACCGAGCCGATCATCCTGCATCGCGACGCGGTGTCCGGCGGCGGCTACTTCATGCTTGGAACCGTGATCTCCGCCGACATGGATCTGATCGGCCAGATGCAGCCGCATACGCCGACGCGCTTCATCGAGGTGACGATGGATGAGGCACTGGCGGCGCGGGCTGAGGAAAACGACCGGCTGGAAGCGCTGCGCGCGTCGCTGCGCTGAGCGGAAACGGAGGAGACGGAGGGCAGGATGGAGCGTGGGCATCGAAAGGGAAAATCGGTAGCCGCGCTCAACAACGCCACCGAAGGCGCTCGCCTATTCGACGACGCGGGTCAGATACGCCGCGGTGACGCTCGGACCCGGAATGATCGCGACGATTTTCATCTGCGCGATCGTCCGGTTCATCGAGGCGTCGATGTGGTTCTCCAGCATCGCTGCCGCCGCCGCGGTCGCACCACGCGTCATCAATTCCACGATCAGCCGGATTTCCGCGATCACCGCGGGATCGCCCGGAAGGCCGAGCTGCCGCAGCAGCCGTTCCGTCGCGGTGACCGGAAGCAAGTTGTTGCGGATCAGTTCGCGCAGCCGCTCGTTCGGCATGGCCAGCACGCAGCACTCGGTAAACTGCGCGCGGATGTCCTCGAGGCTCTGCCAGGCGTCGGCCGATTGCGCGCTGTCGAGTTCGCTGAGCCGGCTAAACAAGACAGCAAGCCGATCCCTGTCGATATGGCTGGCGCCGAGGGCAAGCGCCTGCGGCTCGAGCAGACGGCGCAGCATGAAATGGTCCTTGACGGTCTGGGCCGTCAGCGGGCCGGCGATCCAGTGCGAGCTTTGGTTCTTGCGCACCAGCCCGCGTTCGCGCAGCCGTGTCAGCACGTCGCGCACGACGGTGCGGCTGACGCTGAAGTGGTTGGCGAGTTCGTTTTCGATGATGCGGTACTGGCCGAAGATGACGCAGCCGGCGACGTCGTTCTCGATCTCGGTGTAGATGCGTTCCCAGGACGAGCGGCTTTGCAGTGCCTCGTCGGCATGCTGCGGGATGGTGAGCCCGAGCGACTTGATGTCGGTGCGGTTGGGTTCGATCGCCCGACCGGGCGGTCCGACCAGATAGCCGCGCCCCTTGAAGCGGTGGACCAGGCCGTCGCTTTCCAATTGCAGCAGCGCGCGCTGAACCGGCGCCCGCGAGATCTGCAGTATCTCGGCGATCGGCCCTTCAAGCAGAACAAGACCGGCCGGCAGGATGCCGTCGGCGATATTGCTGCGCAGAACGTCCTCGGCAATTTCGTAGCGGCGCTGGGTATTCTGGCCGAGGCGTGGCTCGCTCATGCGATCGGGCGTCTTCCGTTTGGCTGGCAATTTTATCCTCTTTCTTTACGCCACTTGCCGGGGAATGTGACAGCTGAAAATAAATGCATTTTGCATACGAGATGGCAAATTAAATGTGCGATTGCCTGTCATGCATCGCCAAGAGCAGCGTGATACGTGACGACGGATCCGGCAAAGGTGGGTGCCGTTGGAGCCCTGCAAGTTGCTTCTATATGGTGCGCTGGAGCGTGTAGGAACTGCAGATTGCACGGTATATATGATTGTCCGGCGCATTTTCCGGCCGAGGCCGGCGTCTGCGATGGCGTGTCGGGATGATGGCGCATTTCACGTCGAGATAAAAGACGAATAAAAGTCTATTGCATACAAAAATCATTCATGTCATTGTTCGTGACATGCAAGCGCTCAGAAGAAGCGTGCAGGTGGAACTTATTTTTTGAACCGCAAAGGACCTTCCTTCCCGACGCGCATGTGACCATGCGCGACAGCAATCGCATGTCCGTTCGGATGTCTCGTTGGCTCCGGCGATGGCGAAGCTTTGGGTGGTGAGCGTCTCGGCGGCAAACTGGCAGGAAACCAATGTCGACGGTCCTTCAGCTCAAGAGCATCACCAAAGCCTACGGCGACATGCGCGCGCTCAACGGCATCGATCTCGCCTTGCCCGGCGATGCCTATATCTCGCTTCTCGGGCCGAGCGGATCCGGCAAGACGACGCTCCTAAGAGTCATTGCCGGTTTCGAGCATCCGGATGCAGGCGCGATCCTGTTTGACGGCAAGCGCATCGACACCGTGGCGCCGCACCAGCGCGGCATCGGCTTCGTCTTCCAGAACTTTGCGCTCTTTCCACATCTGTCCGTCGCGCAGAACATCGCCTTCGGCCTGGAAAACAGGGATGTCGATCCTGTCACCGACCGACGCATCGTCGACGCCAGGGTGCGCGATATCATCAGCCTCGTCGGACTGTCCGGCCTCGAGGGCAGGGCGGTTACCCAGATCTCAGGCGGCCAGCGCCAGCGCGTCGCGCTCGCGCGCACGCTGGTCACCGAGCCGCGCATGGTGCTTCTCGACGAGCCGCTCGGCGCGCTCGACGCCAATCTGCGCGCCCGCATGCGGGCGGAGTTGAGGGCGATCCGCGAGCGCTGCGGCGTCACCTTCCTGCATGTCACCGGCAGCGAGGCCGAGGCTCTCGGCATGGGTGACACGGTCCTGGTGCTCGAAAGCGGCCGCATCGCCCAGTCGGCCGATTCCGATACCGTCTACAACAGGCCCGCGTCTCCGGCCGTTGCCCGCTTTCTCAACTGCTACAACCTTTTTGCAGGACGCATCGAAGGCGGCGCTTTCGTCGGCGGTGTCGGGCGATTTGCACTTGGCGCGTCAGCGCCGACGCGGGCGGCATCGCCTGCCTATGCGATCCGCTACGATCGGGTTTCGGTCCGCCCGCGCGACACTGCCATTGCCGAGGACGAGATCCGGATCGAGGCCAATTTCGTCGCAAGCGAATATTCCGGTGCCGCGGTCAATTCCTTCTTTGCGCTCGATGACGGCAAGGTTTTCGAAGTCGAGAGCCACCTCAGCCATGCCGCGCCCGAAACCTATGCCGAACAGGGCCGCTACGCGCTCGTTTGGAAGCGCGAGGACGCCCTTGTCTATGCCTGAACCCGTTTTCGCAAAACCCGGCGCTTGTGCGCCGCACCGTTCCCGCCCGGAGAATGAGAGATGAGCATGATGGCCGTTGCGGAGCAGACGGAAACAGAACCCGTCGTCGAGAAGAAGTCACCGGGCAAGGCGCTTTGGCTGCTGGCACCCGGTGTCATCTGGATGAGCCTCTTCCTCGTCCTGCCCATGCTGATGATGGTCTATGTGTCCTTCTGGACGCAGACGACCTTCACCATCGAGCCGACGCTGACGCTGAAGAGCTGGGTCACCTTCTTCACCAGCGACACCTATCTCGGTGCGCTGTGGACCACGGTGCGCATCTGGTTGATCGTGCTCGTCGCCACAGTGGTGGTCGGCTATCCCGCCGCCCTTTTCGTCGGGCTGTTCGTGAAGAACAAGGCACTGCAGACGGTGCTCCTGGTTCTGTGCGTTATCCCCTTCTGGACCTCGTTCCTGATCCGCGTTCTCGCCTGGCGCCCGATGCTCGGCAAGGAGGGCGCGATCAACATGATCCTGATGAACCTCGGGATCACCGACGCACCGATCGAGGTGCTGCTGTTTTCCGAACTGTCGGTGATCATCGGCATGACCCAGATCTACTGCGTGTTCATGGTCGGGCCGATCGCCTTCATGCTCGGCCGCATCGACACGTCGATCATCGAGGCCGCCCAGGATTTGGGTGCCGGCTTCTGGCGGATCTTCCGCACGATCATCCTGCCGCTGTCGATGCCGGGCGTGGTTGTCGGTGCGATCTTCGTCTCGGTCATGGTCCTCGGTGAATTCGCGACCTCGGCCGCCCTGTCGGGCCGCAAGGTCAACCTGCTCGGAAACATCATCGTCACCCAGGTCGGTTCGCTGAAATGGGCCTTCGCGGCGGTCGCCGGCGTCGTGCTTACCATCCTGATGGGCGCGGTTGTGGCCGCACTGCTCAGGATCGTCGATCTCAGGAAGGAGCTCTGATCATGAATGCCAGCGGCATCAAAACCGGCCTTGGCGCCTATACCGCGCTCTTCCTCGTCTTCCTCTACGGCCCGCTCGTCGTGCTCGCCATCCTGTCCTTCCAGACGGGACCGGAGGGCGGCCCGCAGTTCCCGATCATCGAATGGTCAACCTATTGGTACAAGCACCTCTTCGGCCTGACGCCGCCGTCGCGCATCGCGCCGCTGCCGATCGAGCAGGCTCTGGTTCGCTCGCTCGGGCTCGCGGTGATGACCATGATCGTCTCGACGGTGCTGGGCGTCACGGCAGCGCAAGCCTTCCGCCGCAAGTTCCGCGGCTCGGGCGTGGTCTTCTACCTCATCGTTCTCGGCATGATGGTGCCGGGCGTGCTCGTCGGTCTCGGCATGGCGCTCGTTGCCAACACGCTCGGCATCGATCGCCACTGGTGGAGCACCGCCTTCGTTCTCCACGTGGTCTATACGTTCCCCTTCGCCTTCCTGGTGATGCTGGCGATCTTCAACCGGTTCGACCCGAGCATGGAGGAAGCGTCCTGGTCGCTCGGCGTCACGCCGGCGCGCACCTTCCGCAAGGTGACGTTCCCATTGATCTTCCCCGGCGTTCTCTCCGCCATGCTCTTCGCCTTCACGCTCTCCTATGACGAGTTTTCGCGCACGCTCTTCGCCTCCGGCCGCGACCTGACTTTGCCGCTGGCGATCTACGGCACCTTCTCCGTCGAAGTGCATCCGAACGTCTTTGCCTTTGGCGTGCTGACGACGCTGTTCTCCTTCGCTCTGCTCGGCACCTATGCGGCGCTGATGATGCTGTCGGTGCGCCGCGCCAAGCGTATCGCGATCCAGGAGGAGGCGTGATGGCTGGGTCTCCCCCACTCGGCGCAGCGATCGTCACCGGCGCCGGCTCCGGCATCGGCCGGGCCATCGCTCTGCGGCTGGCGGCCGACGGCTATGCCGTCGTCGTCAATGATCTCTCGGCTGAAAGCTCGGAAGCGGTTGCAGGCGAGATCGCGGCCGCCGGCGGTGTGGCGACGGCGATATCAGGCGACGTGTCCAGCGAAGCCGATGTCACGGCGACGGTGGAGAAGGCGGCACAGTTGCACGGCCCCGTGGCACTGCTGGTCAACAATGCCGGCATCGCCCATCAGGCGCTGTTCGAAAATCTCGAGGTTGCCGATTTCGACCGGATGTTCGCGGTGCATGTGCGTGGCACCTTCCTGATGACCAAGGCGGTGCTGCCGGCAATGCTCACCCGCGGCGAAGGCGTGATCGTCAACATGGCCTCGCAACTCGGTCAGATCGGCGGCGTCGAGCTCGTGCACTACTCGTCCGCGAAGGCCGCGATCATCGGCATGACCAAGGCGCTGGCGCGCGAGGTGTCCAGCCGCGGCGTTCGGGTCAATGCGGTCGCCCCGGGCCCGATAAATACGCCGCTGGTGATGGGGCTTTCTAAGGATTGGCGAGACGCCAAGAAGGCGCAGCTGCCGCTCGGCCGCTTCGGCGAGCCGGACGAAATCGCCGCGACCGTTTCGTTTCTGGCGTCTCCCTCGGCAAGCCTGTTCGTCGGCCAGACGCTCGGGCCGAATTCCGGCGACGTGATGCTCTGACAGGAAAGATGAACATGCCAAATCCTCCCAAGACGCCCCGCATTGTCATCGTCACCGGTGCCGCCATCGGCATCGGTCAGGCCGCCGCCCAAGCCTTTGCCGCCAAGGGCGACCACGTCGTCGTCACCGACATTCTCGAGCGCGAGGCATCGGCGACGGTCGAGGCGATCCGACAGGCCGGCGGTTCCGCCGAATTTTCCTATTACGACGTCCGCTCGACATCGGCGACCGATGCGCTGGTCGCCGACCTGGAAAAGCGCCACGGCCGCATCGACGTCGTCGTCGCCAATGCCGGCATTGCCCATCGCACCCCGCTTGCCGCGCTGACCGACGACAAGTGGGACCTGACCTTCGACATCGACTTGAAGGGCATCTTCCGTCTCGCGCGCGCTGTTGCTCCCGGCATGCGGCGACGCGGCGAGGGCAGCATCGTCGCGCTCTCCTCGATCATGGGCGTTGCCTATGGCTGGGACGAGCATGTGCACTATTCCGCCGCCAAGTCCGGCGTGATCGGACTGGTGCGCGGGCTTGCGGTCGAGCTTGCCGGCCACGGCGTTCGCGTCAACGGGGTCGCACCTGGCTACATCCGCACGGCGCAGCTGCTCTCGGAGGAAAACTCGCTGGGGCCGGAGGGCGCCGAGGCGGCTGCCGCCTTCATTCCGATGAAACGGCTCGGGACGCCGGAGGATATCGCTGACGTCATCGCATTCCTGGCATCCGACAGCGCGAGATACATGACCGGCCAGGTTCTGGTCGTGGATGGGGGCCTCCTGGTGGGGCGCTACTAGCGCCGCTTCACGCGGTTAATGAACATGGGGCGCGTGGCAAACGGGCTCCGGGGAACAACAACAACTGGAGAAGAGACAATGCCAAATCTGGAAATCAATCGCCGCTCCCTCCTCAAACGGTCCGCAGGGATGATGGCGCTTGCCATGGGCGGAGGCACACCGTTCCTGTCGTCTCGGGCCGCCTTCGCGCAGGCCGCCGATCTGGCAGGCCAGCAGCTGCGCACTATCGGTCTTTCGGTCACCGTTCAGGAGCGCATTCTCGAGCAGTTCAAGGCAGCGGCCGGCGTCGGCGGCACCTCCGGAACGGCCGCGACCTTCCCGGATGCCCAGACGAAGATCCTCTCCGGCTCCAAGGACTATGATTGCTGGGAAATCATCGCCGAGCGTCTGCCCTCGATCGTCATGACCAACAATGTGGAGCCGGTTCAGGCTTCGGCGCTGAAGAACTGGGCCAACATCCGCGATACCTTCACAACCGCCAGCGACAAGTGGGATCGGTCCGCCCAGATCGTCGGCCAGATCTGGACCGACGAAAGCCAGACGGCGCTGAACATGGTCCCGGCCGTCTATAACTACGATTCCATCGGCTACAATCCCGATGTGCTTTCCGCCGAAGAGGCCAACAGCTGGACCGCGATCTTCGATCCGAAGTGGAAGGGCAAGTCCGGCATCAACACCGATCCGCTGATTGCCATCGGCCAGGCGATGATGGCGATGAATTCGCTCGGCCTTTCCGACGTCAAGAACCCCGGCAATGCGACGGCGGCCGAGATCGACGAAGCTGCAAAGTTCCTGATCTCCAAGAAGAAGGAAGGTCAGTTCCGCGCGCTCTGGGGCGATTTCGGCGAGCTCGTCAACCTGATGGCATCGGGCGAAATGGTCGTCTGCGACGCCTGGCAGCCGGCGGTCATGGCCGTCAAGGCGCAGGGCAAGCCCTGCCGCTACGCCGTGCCGAAGGAAGGCTATCGCGGCTGGGCGATCGGCCCGGCGATGATTGCCGGCACGGCCAACAAGGACGCTGTTGTCGCCTATGCCGACTACTGGCTCTCGGGCGAGCCCGGCATCACCGTTTCCGAGCAGGGCTACTACTCGCCGTCGACGAATATCAAGAATGTCATGGCGCCGGAAAAATATGCCTTCTGGTACGAGGGCAAGCCTTGGGTCGGCGCCGAGGAGCGCGGCATCAAGGAAGGCGACCTGCGTGACGGCGGCTCGCTCGAAGAGCGCGCCAAGAACGTCGCCTACTGGCACCAGTGGCCGGATGAATACGACCACCTGATCCAGAAGTGGGACGAGTTCCTCAACGCCTGACGAAGGAAGACAGCCGGGAGGCAAACGCCTCCCGGCTGTCAGCAAACAGGGCGCGGCCCTTGCACGGGCAACCGTGTGGCCGCCCGCCCGATGCCAGAATTTCCAGCAAGCTCCGGAGAGCCACGATGATCTTCGACCTCGAACTCAATACTGTCGGCAAGGTCTATGACAACGGCACGCCCGCCGTGATCGATTTCAACCTGTCGGTCTCCAAGGGCGAGTTCATCGCGTTCCTCGGGCCGTCCGGCTGCGGCAAGACGACGACGCTGCGCATGATCGCCGGCTTCGAAACGATCTCCTCCGGCGAGATGCTGATCAAGGGCAAGCGCATGAACGACATCCGGCCGGAACACCGGCCGACGTCGATGATCTTCCAGAGCTACGCGCTCTTTCCCCACATGACCGTACGGCGCAATGTCGGCTACGGGCTTGACGTCAAGGGCATGGCAAAGGCGGAACGCGACGCCAAGGTCGACCGGATCCTGGCGACGCTCGGGCTCGAGGATATCGCCGAGAAAAAGCCCGACCGGTTGTCGGGCGGCCAACGCCAGCGCATCGCGCTCGCACGCGGGCTTGTGGTCGAGCCGGATATCCTGCTGCTCGACGAACCGCTCGGCGCGCTCGACGCCAACCTGCGCAAGGCGATCCAGAACGAACTGAAACTTTTGCAGAAGACGCTCGGCGTCACCTTCGTCTTCGTCACTCATGCCCAGTCCGAGGCACTGGCGCTCTCCGACCGCATCGTGGTGATGAACCAGGGCAAGGTCGAGCAGATCAGCCCGCCGCACCAGCTTTACACCCGGCCGAACACGGCGTTCGTCGCCCAGTTCATCGGCAACAACACGATCTTCCAGGGCGAGGTCGACGGCGCATCGGATGACCGGACGCTGGTTTCGACGCCGCTCGGTCAGCTTTCCGGTCGACCGAACGGCACGCTCGCCAGGAAATCGAGGGTCAACGTCGTCATCCCGGCCGAAGCGATCGAGGTGCACCCCGCCGCTCTGGTTTCGCGTGACCAGATTGCGCACACGGTCGGCGGTAACGTCGTCGGCGCCAGCGTCAGCCGCTTCGATGTGGTCGGCCACGTATCCCATCTGACGGCAGCATTGGCCGACGGCCGCACGGTCTCGCTCGAAGCCCATGTCGACAAGTACCAGCCCGATGCCTTCCCCGTCGGCGCCGACATCCTTCTGAGCTGGCAGCCGGGCGAAGCCACCGTCATCCCAGCTTGACCTTTTGAACGATAAAACACGAAGGAGACATACCATGGCCAAGGAAATCCTCTGCAGCTTCGGCATCGACGTCGATGCGGTCGCCGGCTGGCTCGGATCCTATGGGGGCGAGGATTCGCCTGACGATATCTCGCGCGGCCTGTTTGCGGGCGAGGTCGGCAGCCCGCGCCTCTTGAAGCTGTTCGAGCGCTTCGGCATCAAGACCACCTGGTTCATTCCCGGCCACTCGATCGAGACCTTCCCGGAGCAGATGCACGCCGTCGCCGATGCCGGCCACGAAATCGGCATTCACGGCTACACCCATGAAAACCCGATCGCCATGACGCGCGAGCAGGAGACCGAAGTCCTCGACAAGTGCATCGATCTCGTCACCAAGCTCTCGGGCAAGCGTCCGACCGGCTATGTGGCGCCGTGGTGGGAGTTTTCCAACGTCACCAATGAGCTGTTGCTGGAGCGCGGCATCAAGTACGACCACTCGCTGATGCACAACGACTTCACGCCCTACTATGTGCGCGTCGGCGACAAGTGGACCAAGATCGACTACTCCAAGAAGCCGTCCGACTGGATGGTGCCGCTCACGCGCGGCAAGGAGACCGATCTTATCGAAATCCCGGCATCCTGGTATCTCGATGACCTTCCGCCGATGATGTTCATCAAGAAGTCGCCGAACAGCCACGGCTTCGTCAATCCGCACGACATCGAGCAGATCTGGCGCGACCAGTTCGACTGGGTCTACCGCGAGATGGACTATGCGGTGTTTCCGATTACCATCCATCCCGACGTTGCCGGTCGCCCGCAGGTGCTGATGATGCTGGAGCGGCTCTATGCCCACATGATCAAGCATCCGGGCGTGAAGTTCGTGACCATGAACGAGATCGCCGACGATTTTGCCAAGCGCTTCCCGCGCAAGAAGTGAGCAACTGACGGGGGCGGTCCAGGTGCCGTCCCCGCCTCTTTTTAAGCGATTGGATCACGCCATGTGCTCTCTCTGCGGCGTCCTTGGAGGCAACGAACATTGGGCCGATGCGGTGGCGCGGCCGGGCGTCTACACCCGCAATGTCGAGCGCATCGACCGAAGGCGCGAGCGTGCCAACCGGGTGCGTATCGCCAATACGATGCTGGCGCCTTTCGGCCTGAGTATTTCCGATTGGCAGGGTGCATCCTTCGTGCTTGCCACCCGCACCGGCAAGAGCGAGATCATCGAAGACCTCGGCCATCTCTGGCCGGCGGCCGAACGGCTCTGCGGCCGCCCCTGCGACCCGCTCGATCCCGGCATGATTGCCGCTGCGGAGGTCGCGATCGATGGCTGAGCCGCAGATCCCATTGTTGACCCCCATCAACCTGCTCACGGGCTTCCTCGGCTCCGGCAAGACGACGCTGCTTGCGCGTCTGCTCGCCGACCCCGCTCTTTCGGACGCCGCTGTCCTCATCAACGAATTTGGAGAAGTCGGTCTCGACCATCATCTGGTCGAGCGCATCGACGACACGATGGTGCTGCTGCAATCGGGCTGTCTCTGCTGTACGGTACGCGGCGAACTGGCCGATGCGATCAAGGACCTGCACTCAAAGCGCGAGCGAGGCCTGGTTCCGCTCTTCCGCCGGATCGTTGTCGAAAGCACCGGGCTTGCCGATCCGTTCCCGGTCCTGTCGACGATCAAATCCGATCCGGTTCTGCGTCATCATTTTCGCCCAGGCAACGTCATCACCACCATCGATGCGGTCAACGGGCTCCGTCAGCTCGGCACCTATGTCGAATCCAATCGCCAGGCGGCGGTTGCCGACCGCCTTGTTGTCACCAAGGCCGACCTGGCGCTGGCCGTCGATGTGTCGGGTCTTGTCGAGAAACTCCGCAGCATCAATCCGGATGCACCGCTGCTGACCGCGACCGATCCGTCCTTCGATCTGGCCGACCTCGTCGATGAAGACCTCAGCCTGCGCGCAGCGGCGCTGCAATCGACAAGCGGCTTTTATTGCGAAGCACCGGTTCAACTGGCAACGGCTGACGGCGGCGTGCATCAGTCGGCAGTGACCTCTTTCGTGATGACGGTGGAGCATGCCGTCGACTGGACCGCCTTCGGTATCTGGCTAACGATGCTGCTGAACCGGCACGGCGACAGGGTGTTGCGGGTGAAGGGCATTCTCAACATTGCCGGCGAGGAACGCCCAGTCGCCATTCACGGCGTTCAGCATCTGGTGCATACGCCTGTGCATATGGAGCGCTGGCCGGACGGGGATCGCCGTTCGCGCATCGTGTTTATTGTTGACGGTCTGGATGTCGAGCTGCTGAAACGGTCGTTTACGGCCTTTGCCCTCGATCGGTCGCCCGTCGAGGACGCGGCCGTCCCGCAACGCAGCCTTCAGGAACGTCAGTCGTCGTGATGAACAAACACCAGCCTGACCAAACGGCAACAGCGACACCAGCTCTTCATCTCGAAGGGCGCCCGCGCCTCCGTGTCCTCGGCACGGCGATCTCGCTGCTGGAGGAACTGCGGGTTCGCGCCGAGGCCGATCTCGGCATCGAGGTGGTGTTCGATAACAACGACTTCCTGACGACCCAGCACAAGGCGGCGCAGGAGCCTGACAGCTATGACATCTACGACCAGTGTTTCCACAACCTCGATATCGTCTGGTACTGGCGGGCGATCCAGCCGATCGAGATCGGCCGTATTGCGCTTTGGGACGAGATCAACGACCTGACGAAAACCGGCCATATCGGCCCGAATGCCCGGCTGGGGCAGGGGGATGCACCGGTCAAGAAACTGTTCGTGCAGCCCAATCTAGAACTCGGCGACACGCCGTCGAGCACGATCTCGATGCTGCCGACGACGCATAATTTCGACAGCTTCGCCTACAGGACCGACGTCGCCCCCAATACGGTGTCGATGAACAGCTGGGCGGCGTTGCTCGACGAGCGCTGGGCGGGACGTGCGGCCCTGGTCGACGAGCCGGCGATCGGCATCTTCGATGCCGCCCTTGCCGCGCAGGCGTCCGGGCTGATGTCGTTCGACAATATCGGCGCCATGACGGTCGACGAGATCGACCGGCTGATCGGCCTGCTCGAAGAGCGCAAGAAGAACGGCTATTTCCGCGCCTTCTGGCGCACGGCGGAAGATGCGGCGCGGCTGATGGTGCGCGGCGAGACCGATATCCAGAGCATGTGGTCGACCGGCATCAGCATTCTCAACGGCCAGGGCGTTCCGGTCGAACAGGCGGTGCCGGCTGAAGGCTATCGCGCCTGGCATGGGGGCTTGTGCCTCGCGCGTCATCTGTCGGGTCGCATGCGCGACGTCGCCTACGAGTACCTTAACTGGTGGATCTCCGGCTGGCCGGGTTCGGTTGTCGCGCGCCAGGGCTACTACATCTCCACGCCGGAGCGCTCGCGGCAGTTCATGTCGGTGGCCGAGTGGGACTACTGGTATGGCGGCCTGCCGGCGGCCAACGACCTGCCGGGGCCCGACGGCACCATGCGCATCCGGGCGGGATCGGTTCGCAGCGGCGGCTCCTATTGGCAGCGCGCCAACTGCATCGCGGTCTGGAACACCACCATGGACGAGCACAATTATCTGGTTCGCCGCTGGATGCAGCTGGTCGAGCGATAGAGGGAAATGCGATGATTCAGGATCTTGGCGGACGGTCGATCGCGCAGTTGTCTGCGCTGCTGCAATCCGGTGCACTCGATCCGCGCGACCTGACGGGTTGGACGCTTCAGCGGATCCGCAACCATGACGACCAGGCGATTTTCACCATGGTCCTGCCGGAGCGGGCGATGCGCGAGGCGGAGGCTTCCGCACGGCGCATCGCCGCCGGCCGTCCGCTCGGGCTTCTCGACGGCATTCCGGTCGCCTGGAAGGACCTGTTTGCCATATCGGGCGTGCCGACGACGGCGGGATCGGTTGTTCTGAAAGATGCGCCGGCGGCACAGGACGACGCGGCCGTGGTCACTGCGCTCGGCCATGCCGGCATGGTCAGTGTCGGCCGGGTCAACATGAGCGAGTTCGCCTTTTCCGGGCTCGGTATCAACCCGCATTACGGCACGCCGCGCAATCCGCGCTCGCCCCAAGTCGATCGGCTGCCGGGCGGCTCGTCCTCCGGTTCCGGCGCCGCGGTTGCCGCCGATCTCGTGCCGGTATCGATCGGCACGGATACTGGCGGGTCGATCCGCATCCCCGCAACCTTCAACGGCATCGTCGGCTACAAGGCGACGCGTGGACGCTATTCCATGCGCGGCGTCTTTCCACTCGCCAAGAGCCTGGATTCGCTCGGCCCTCTCTGCCGCTCGGTCCAGGATGCCGTCTGGGTCGACGCGGCGATGCGTGGCCTGCCGGCGCCTGAAATCCGTCGCGGCAGCCTCGAGGGCCTGTCGATCGTGGTGCCGACGACGGTGGTGTTCGACGGTGCCGAAGATGGGGTCGTCTCCGCTTTCGAGGCGGCAATCGGCCGGCTGCAGCGAGCTGGCGCCCAGGTGCGCCGCCAATCGTTTCAGGCGTTCGAGCGCATCTTCGAGACCATGGAGCGCCATGGCCCTTTGGTGACGGCCGAAGCCTACGCCCTGCATAGAGGCCGGCTCGAAGGCCCGCAGGCCGCAATGATGGACCGGCGCGTCGTGGCGCGGGCGCGGTTCGGGCAAAAGATCAGTCTTTCCGATTACATCGCCACGCTCGATGCACGCGAGGCACTCATCGCCGAAATCGCCAAAAGCGTTGGGCCGAACGAACTGATCGCCTATCCGACGGTTGCCCATGTAGCACCTCCGACAGCGCCGCTTCTCGATGACGATGCCTTGTTCGTCGACACCAACGCCCGGACCTTGCGCAACACGTCGATCGGCAATTTTCTCGACTGGTGCGGCGTCTCGCTGCCCTGCGGCACTGGCGAGGCCGGCATGCCGGTCGGCCTGCTGCTCTCCGCCCAGCCGCATCACGACGCGCATCTGCTGTCCATGGCGCTTGGCGCTGAAGCGGTGGTTCGGGCCGATTGAGCTTCATTACGCCCAGCGACAAGAGCAAGCGCACTTTGCGACTAGCCGGAGGGCGAAAGGCATAGTCTACTGCTTGAAGACCTCCGGAAACGCCGGTCGCAAAGGCCCTGAAGAGGCTGCGACATCCAAGGCGACCGATGGGAACAATGGGCCGCAATCGGCCGTCGCCTCGGCAACACGGGAACAGCCGAAGCGGACGGAATGGGAGCTTCGCATGGACGTGAGTTATTCCACGGCAGGCACGGCTGCGCTCGAGCGCAAGCGGTATTGGGACGAGGCGGTATCGAGCACCTACTTTCCGCTCGACCTGCGCTTCCAGAACGCGGCGGCGTTTTCCGGGGACTTGAACGTCTGGGATCTCGGAGCGGTATCGCTGTCGCGGCTCGATTCAGATGGGCTCCTCTACCGCCGGCAGAAGCGGCACCTCTTGCATGAGCGCGAAGAAAGCTACTTGATCACCGTGCCGGAGAAAGCGGAGATCAGTTTCGAACAGAGCGGCAAGGCGGTGCGCTGCAAGCCGGGCGCCTTCCTCGTCGAGCGCAGCCATCTGCCATATGAGTTCAGCTATACCGCGAAGAATACGCTCTGGGTGCTGAAGGTGCCGATCGCGACGCTGCGCCCGCGTGTCGGCCTGCCCGAACGTATCGCGTCGCTGAGCTTCGATTCCACCCGGGGCACCGGCGCATTGTTCGTCGACATGATCCGGTTGGTCGCACCACGGCTTGTCGAAATGGATGCGCCGGCCCGCGACATGACCGGCAAACACCTGGTCGATATCCTTGCGATGTCGCTTATCTCCGACGAGCGCATGCTGATGTCGGACGCCGGCTCGGTTCAGGTCGGCCACCTTCACCGCGTCGAAAGCTATGTTCGCGCCAACCTTGCCCGAGCTGATCTCGGGCCGCAGGCGATTGCCGATGCCTGCGGCATCTCGGTGCGCTATCTGCATCAGCTGATGAAACGGCAGGGCACGTCCGTCTGCCACTGGATCCGGGTCCAGCGGCTTTTGCGCTCGGATGAGATGCTGCGCGATCCCTCCTGCCGCAAGCTGGTTTCGGAAATCGCCTATGCGCTGGGCTTCAGCGACCACGCGCAGTTCAGCCGCCACTACAAGGCGCATTTCGGCTACAGCCCGAGCGAGGCGCGGGAGCGCTACAGCCTGCTGAGCCCGAGCGGCTCCGGCTGAGCCGACGGGCGACAGAATCCAGACAGATATGAGGTGAGCGCACGCCTGACCCGGCTGTGGGCGAAGCCTTGCCCGCTTTTCAATGAATCGAAGACAGGAGACGAACCTTGCAGAACCTTCGCGTTGCGGTCGATGTCGGTGGCACCTTTACCGACATCTGCATCATGGACGAGACCACGGGCCGGATCCGGGTCGAAAAGACCTCTTCCTCCGCCGATCCGATCGACGGCATCATGTCCGGCGTCGAAAAGGCCGGCATCGATCTATCGAAAGTGGCGCTGTTTTCGCATGGCACCACCGTTGCCACCAACGCTCTGATCACGCGGCGCCTGCCGCGCACGGCGATGGTGTGTACCCGTGGTTTTCGCGACGTGATCGAGATCCGCCGGGCCAACAAGGAAGACCTCTGGGATACCTACAAGGACGTGGTGCCGCCCTATGTGCCGCGGCGCGACCGGTTGGTGGTGACAGAGCGTGTTGATGCGCAAGGGGGGATCGTCGCCACGCTCGACGAGGACGAGGCCCGCGAAGTCGCCCGTATTCTCAAGCGCCGCAATGTCGCGGCTGTCGCCGTCTGCTTCATGAACGCCTTCATGAACGGTGCCAACGAGCGGCGGATGAAGGAGATCCTGATGGAGGTAATGCCCGGCGTGCCGGTATCGACCTCGTCCGAAGTCCTGCCCGAAATCTTCGAGCATGAGCGGTTCTCGACCACGGTTGCCAATGCGGCGCTCAGCCCTGTCGTTGTCGACTACACCTCGAGGCTCGGCAAGCGGCTGCAGCAGGACGGCTATGTGCGCGACCTACTGCTGCTCCACACTGGCGGCGGGGTGATGACGCCGAAGAGCGTCGAGGATTTCGCCGCACGGCTGGCCGGCTCCGGCATCGCCGCCGGCGCGATCGCCAGCAAGTACATCGCCGAGCTCTGCGGCTTCCGAAACTCGATCGGCCTCGATATGGGCGGCACCTCGACCGACGTGTCGCTTGCCTATGACGGCCAGTCGCGCATCACCAAGGACTGGTTCATCGAGTTCGGCTACCCGATCCGGTTTTCGTCCATTGAAGTTCTGACCATCGGTGCCGGCGGCGGTTCGCTCGCCTGGACCGATGAGGCAGGCTCGCTGCGCAACGGTCCGCAATCGGCTGGCGCCAATCCGGGACCTGCCTGCTACGCCAAAGGCAACCGCCAGCCGACCAACACCGATGCCAATGTCGTGCTCGGCCGTCTCGGCACCAGCCTTGCCGGCGGCAAGATTACGCTCGATGCGGACCTGGCGTTTGAAGCCGTCCGTGAAGGCGTGGCCGAGCCGTTCGGGCTGGAGCCGCATTCGGCCGCCGATGCCATCATTCGCGTCGCCAATGCCAATATGTCGGACGCGGTACGGCTGATCTCGATCAGCCGCGGCTACGACCCGCGCGACTTTGCGCTGGTTGCCTTCGGCGGTGCAGGCGCCCTGCATGGCGCGGCAATCGCCCGCGAACTGTCGATCCCGGCCGTCATCGTTCCGCCGAACCCCGGCGTTACCTCGGCGCTCGGCTGCCTGCTCGTCGACATGCAGCACGATTTTTCCGAGAGTTATCTGAAGCCGGCTAACGATGCCGACGCAACCGCAATCGAAGACGCCTTCGTACGCCTCGAACAGGAAGCGCTGGAACGGCTCGCGCACGAAGGTGTGGCCGACAAGGATGTGCTGCTGCAGCGCAGCATCGACATGATGTATCTCGGGCAGTGGCGGTCGCTTGCCGTCGCCGCACCCGCGCCGGTCACCGACATCGCCCCGCTGGTCGAGGCCTTCCACCGCGAGCATCAGCGCGAATACAATTTCCGCCGCGACGAGACACCCGTCAGCCTGTTCCGCATCAATCTCAAGGCCGTCGGCATGGTGCCGAAGGCATCTCTCGCAAAGCACGAGCCGACCGGACTGATCCCTCAGCCGAAGACGCGGCGCAGCGTCTGGTTTGCAGCTGACGCCGCGGTCGATACACCCGTCTACGAGCGCGAGACGCTGCCCGCAGGCTTCGTCTTCAAGGGTCCCGCCATTGTCGAACAGCTCGATTCTACCGTCGTCGTCCCGCCGGAAACGACCGCGGAGGTAGACACCTATCTCAACATCATCATCCGTATCGAAGGTGAATCGAATGTCTGAACAGCAAAACCTGGACCCGGTGACCTTCGAGGTCCTGAAGAACTCCTTCATCACCAGCGTCGACCAGATGGCCGAGCAGATCCTCAGAACCTGCTACTCCTTCGTCATCTACAACCGCGACTTTTCGAGCGCCCTGCACGACGCCGAGGGCAATTCCGCAGCCCAGGGCAACCAGGACATCGCCGTCCATGTCGGCACGCTGCATTTCACCTGCAAGGACGTCATCCGTGCCTTCGACGGTGACATGCATCCGGGCGACGTCTACGCCATCAACGACCCCTATGCCGGCGGCACCCACTTCAACGACGTCCGATTGGTCCGGCCGATCTTCGTCGATGGCAGGATCATCGCCTTCAGCCAGTCGAACGGCCATTGGTCGGATCTGGGCGGCAGCGTGCCTGGTTCGTTCGACGTTTCGGCCAAGGAAATGTTCAAGGAGGGCATGCGCATCACGCCGATCCGGCTGTTCGACAAGGGACGGTTCTGCAAGGACGTCGCCCACCTGATCGCCTCCAACACCCGCGACCCGGCCTCGATCATCGGCGACATTCATGCCCAGGCCCAGGCAACCCAGGTCTGCGAGCGCGAGATCCTGCGGCTGGTCGGCAAGTACGGCGAGGGCACGGTGAAGCAGGGGCTTGGCGCAGTGCAGGATTATGTCGAACGCGCCATGCGCCAGCGCATCGCCGCGCTGCCCGACGGCGAGTGGGAAACGCAGGACTTCATCGACCGCGATCCGGCCGGCAGCGAAGGCATGATCCCGATCAGGGTCAAGCTGACGATCAAGGGCGACCGGGCAATCTACGACTTTACCGGCAGCCATCCGACCATCGGCTCGATCTACAACTCGGCCTTCGGCGCCACCTTCTCGGCGGTGGCGGCCGGCATGAAGACCTTCTTCCCCGACCTGCCGCTCAACAGTGGCTTCTACCGGGTGTTCGAGATCATCGCTCCCGAAGGCTCGATCGTTGACGCCAAATGGCCGGTGGCCGTCACCGGTTTCCTCATGCCCTTCGAGAAGATCATGAACGCGATCTATGAGATCTGGTCGAAGATCATCCCTGAACGGGCGATCGCGTGCGCCTTTAATCTCGAATATCTCCTGACCGGCGGACGCGACGCGCGGGCGTCGGAAAAACCGATCTTCATGTTCTACGACTGGCTGCCGGGCGGCTGGGGCGGACGCAACGGCATGGACGGTTGCAACGTGACGACCGCCTGCTTCGGAACCGGACTGATGGCCCAGCCGGTCGAAGGACAGGAACGGGCAAACCCGATCCTGACGACGCAGTTCGAGGTACTGACGGATTCGGCCGGCCCCGGAAAATGGCGCGGCGGCGCCGGGGTGCTGAAGACATCCCGCATGCTTGAAGCCGAAAACACTGTCATTTCCTATATCTGCGACCGCGAGCGCGCCATCGTCTGGGGCATCGAGGGCGGGTTGCCCTCCATGCCGCACGGGTTGACGCTGACCCGCGAGAAGACCGGCAAGAAGGAATGGCTCGGCGCCACCTTCTCCGACGTGGCAATCGAAGCAGGCGACGTCTTCTCGCGCCCGACCGCCGGCGGTGGCGGCTTCGGTGACCCGCTGGAGCGCGATCCGCAGCGGGTTCTTGTTGACGTCATGGACGATTACGTCTCGGTCGAGAGGGCGGCAAAAGACTACGGCGTCGTCATCAACCCTGTCGATCCGGAAATCTGCGCCTACGAGATCGATGCGGCGGCGACAACCGAACTGCGGCGACAGATCAGAGCTGATCGCCGGGGGTGGCTGGAGACGGATCCGGCCGAGATCTCTGCGCGGTTCAAGGCGGGCGAGATCGACGCGCTCGATGCGGTGCGCCACCACGCCGTCATCCTCGACTGGGACACCGGCGATCCGCTGCCCGTCTCCACCGAACAGTTTCGCGACATGTATCGCAAGCGCTCGGCGGCTGGCTGGCAATAAGAAGGGCATGCTTGGTGGGTGGGCGGTGCGTCCACCCGAAAACGGGAGAACGGCATGGCAGGTGTTACGATCGTCGCGGCCACGGAGGCCGACAGGTCCGCATGGAACGAACTCCACGCGGGATTTGCCGCCTTCTATGGCGTCGACCAGACCGATGAGATGCGGGATCGGGTCTGGGGCTGGATCCGCGAGGGTGCACTCGAATGCCGGCTGGCGCTCGATGGCTCCGGCCGCCCGATTGGCCTGACCCACTTTCGCGAATACATCCGGCCGCTGATGGCCGCGCGGGGCGGCTTTCTCGACGACCTCTTCGTTACGCCCGAAGCCCGCGGGTACGGCGCAGCACCTGCTTTGATCCGGTCCGTTGCCGACATCGGACGAGAGCGTGGCTGGTCGGTCCTCCGCTGGATCACGCGCGACAACAATTATCGCGCACGGGGGCTCTACGATCAGCTGGCCACCAGAACGGATTGGCTGACTTATGATATTGCCCTGTAACGCATCGAAACGGGAGACGCCGATGACCGCACAGCCCAATTCCACCGAAGCGCGGGACATGGCCTACCATCTCCATTCCTACACCAACCCGCGCAAACTGGAACGGGAAGGGCCGCTGATCATCGACCGCGGTGAAGGCATTCACGTCTTCGACAACAGCGGCAAGCGCTACATTGAAGGTATGGCCGGGCTCTGGAGCGTGGCGGTTGGCTTCGGCGAAAAGCGGCTGGTCGAGGTGGCGCGCAGGCAGATGGCAAGGCTGCCCTATTACCACACCTTCTCGCAGAAATCGCATGGACCGGTGGCGGATCTGGCCGAGAAGCTGGTCGGCATGGCGCCGGTTCCGATGTCGAAGGTCTATTTCGCCAACTCCGGGTCCGAGGCCAACGACACCGCGATCAAATTGGTCTGGTATCGCTCCAACGCCCTTGGAAAGCCGGAAAAGAAGAAGATCATTTCGCGCATCAAGGGCTATCACGGTGTGACGGCGCTGAGCGCCAGCCTGACGGGTCTGCCCAACAATCATCGCTCCTTCGACCTGCCGTTTGCCAACATCCTGCACACGACCTGCCCGCATTATCGCACTGGAGCCGAACCCGGTCAGGACGAGCTTGCCTTTTCGCGCTGCTGCGCAGAGGAACTCGAAGCGCTCATCCTCGAGGAAGGGCCCGAGACGATCGCCGCCTTCATCGGCGAGCCGGTCATGGGGGCCGGCGGCGTCATCGTTCCGCCGGAGGGCTATTGGGAGGCGATCCAGGACGTGCTGCGCAAATACGACATCCTGCTGATCGCGGACGAGGTGATTTGCGGCTTCGGGCGCACCGGCCACATGTTCGGGTCGCAGACCTTCAGCATTCGCCCTGATATCATGACACTTTCCAAACAGCTGTCGTCGTCCTACCAGCCGATTGCGGCGCTCATGATCAACGACAGTGTCTACGATCCGATCGCCAATGAGGCCGACCGGATCGGCGCGATCGGGCACGGATTTACCGCGAGCGGCCATCCGGTCGCCGCTGCCGTATCGCTCGAAAATCTCGCGATCATCGAAGAGAAGGATCTGGTCGGCAACGTCCGCCGTCTTGCGCCGCATTTCCTTAGCCGGCTCAATGCGCTGGAGCGCCATCCGCTTGCCGTCGAGGCGCGGGGTATCGGGCTTATCGGTGCGCTTGAGCTTGAGGCGGCGGATGGTGCGGCCGCTGGCGCAACCGGCGCGCGGGCGGCAGCGATCCTGCAGAAGAACGGCCTGATCTGCCGCAACATCGGCGATTCCATCGCCTTCTGCCCGCCGATGATCATAGCGGCGGCCGAGATCGATGAGATGTTCGATATCGTCGAGGCGAGCCTTGGCGAACTTGGTCGCGCGCCCCCCGCGTAACGGCCCGCCTGTGGGCCCGCATCTGGGCGTCGGCTCCCAGGCGAGAAGACTGCCAAACTTTCATCGAAGGAAGATCCTCGCTGGCGACGGTTGACGTTCGCCGGCGCATCTTCTGTGCGGTTGCGGACCTATCCCTGCTTGTTGCTGGAGGACGCCGATTGACAGGTCTCCGATCCTGGTAATAGCATTAAGTCAAATTTATTGACTTAATGGTGTGCCATCAGGACTTGAGGAGAGTTCGTCATGTCGGCAGACAAGGAGGTTCGGTTGCCATGCCTGGACATCCCCAGGCTGCTGGCCGGCATCCGGTGCGCGCCAGCCTCTTTCCAACGTCGCAGGGTTCTCAATGGATTATCTCGTCAATCTATCTCTACTTAGACCAAGGCCGGAACTCGACCAGCGGATGGATGCGGCCGGGGTGACGATCCGGCGCGCCTTGGCGCCGGAGTTCGAACTGGTGACCGCGTGGGTCAGGCAAAAATTCGGTGCGGGCTGGGCCGGCGAGACCGCCGTCGCGTTCGCGCGTCAGCCTCCGACCTGCTTTCTCGCCACGCGAAACGGAGATCTTGTCGGCTTTGCCTGCCACGAGTCGATCGCGCGTGGGTTCTTCGGCCCGACCGGCGTCGATGAAACGGCACGCGGGGAAGGCATTGGGCATGCGCTGCTCCTTGCCTCATTGCTCGATTTGAAGACGATGGGGTACGCCTATGCCATCATCGGCGATGTCGGGCCGTCGGAGTTCTACGAGAAGACCGTCGCTGCGATGCCGATCCCCAATTCCGCGCCGGGCATTTATGCCGGCATGCTCAAGATCGACGATTAGCCCTGCTGGAGATGATGATGACGATCGCTACCAAACCGCAATTTCGGCTGGAAACACTCTGGACGCCGGCAAAGACGGATACCCAAGCGGTTTACGCGCTGACATTGACGAACGCCTCCGATCGCCCGCTTAGGGATTTTCGGCTCTGCGTTTCCGGGCCTGCCCGCATCGACCCGGCTGCCGTCGTCGAAGGCGGGACATTGCTGAGCCGGCTTTCCAACCACTCCGAGTTCGCGCCGCCGGCCGACCTGGTGCTTCAGCCGGGAAGTACGTGGACCGTCAAGGCACATGGCATGAGCTTCGCGCCGCAGCACTGGACCGATGGCGCCAATTCCGCCTATCTCGTGCTTGCCGATGGCAGCACGGCGCCGATCTCCGTCGTGCCGTCGCGCGCGCACGGCGACAATGCCGAGCTGAAGCGCGGCGCGGTCATCTATCCCGTGCCGAAGGTCGCACCGGTCGCCGTTTCCATCGTGCCCTGGCCGCAGGAAGTATCCGTCTCCGGTCGCCTGACGCCGCCGCTTGGGCTCGATCTAACGCCGGAGGGGCCGGAGGCCGAGGCCGCAGCGCAGGTGTTCTCGGACCTCACGGCCAGCCTGTTTCCGGTCGAAGGAATTGTGCGCCCGGTCGCGGAAGGCGGCCTTCCGGCAACGCTCGCGCTCGCAGGTGACCTTGCGCAGGAAGGCTACGTCATCCGCTTTTCGCCAGCCGGCGTCGCGATAACCGGCGGCACGCGCGCCGGCCTTCTCTACGGCCTGATCACGCTCGGCCAGATCCTGCGCGGCGCACGCCTCCACCCTGCAACGTTCCTGTTTCCGGCCGGCGGCGATATCCGGGACGAGCCGGCGCTCGGCTGGCGCGGCACCCATCTCGACGTTGCCCGCCAATTCTACAGCACCTCAGAGGTCTCGCGGTTCCTGCGGCTGATGGCCTGGAACAAGCTCAACCGCTTCCACTGGCACCTCTCCGACGACGAGGCCTGGCGGATCGAGATCGATGCCTATCCGGCATTGACCGAAATCGGTGCGTGGCGCGGCCATGGTCGCAAGATCCCGCCGCTGCTCGGCTCCGGCCCTGATGTCACCGGTGGCTACTACACCAAGGCCGCCGTCCGCGAGATCGTCGCACTTGCCGCGACCCTGGGTATCGAGGTGATGCCGGAGATCGACGTCCCCGGCCATTCCTTCGCGATGCTGCAGGCCATTCCCGAGCTGCGCGATCCCGAGGAGGCCGGCAGCTATTATTCCGTGCAGGGTTTTCCGGACAATTGCCTGAACCCGGTGCGTGAGGAAACCTATCGCGTGCTCGAAGTCGTCTTCGACGAACTGATCGAGCTCTTCCCGTCGAAGATCATCCATGTCGGTGCCGACGAGGTGCCGCTCGGCGCCTGGTCGGGTTCGCCGCAGGCGCTTGAACGTCTGCGGACCGTCGCCGGCGACGAGATGGCGGCGGCACACGCCAAACGGCTGAACGTCGTCACCAACACCCATGGCGCCGACGAGATCGACGGATCGGGGGCGGCCGTGCTGCAGGCGGAGTTTCTCGCCCGCGTGCAGGGGTTCCTGGCAAGCCGTGGCTGCGTCACTGGCGGCTGGCAGGAGGCCGCTCATGGCAACGTGATCGACAAGGAAAAGTCGCTGCTCTTTGGTTGGCGGACTGTCGAGGCCAATGCCGAGCTTGCCGGTGAAGGCTACGACATCGTCGTCTGCCCCGGGCAGGTCTACTATCTCGACATGGCCAACAGCCCGGCCTGGTCGGAGCCCGGTGGTAGCTGGGCCGGCTGGTCGGACCCGGAAAAACTCTATTTGTTCGATCCGATAGAGGGCTGGACGGAAGCGCAGAAGAAACATCTGCGCGGACTGCAATGCTGCATCTGGTCCGAGCCAATGACTGATCGCGGCGTGTTCGACCGTCTGGTGTTTCCGCGGCTGTCGGCGCTGGCCGAAACCGGCTGGACCCGTCCGGAGCGCAAGAATTTCAAACGCTTCGAGGCACTGGTCGGGCTGATGCCGGTTCTCTACGGCTTCTACTCCGAGCATTAACTCGCGCAGTCGAACGGGGCATCAAGGCAATGCGATGCCTCGTCCCCCTTGCATTTTTGAGGGGGCAGACGCCGCGAATCAACGTTTGCGGCGCGGCCGTCACCCGTGACATAAGGGCGCCGCAACGTTTCGGGCCCCCAAATTATGATTCGTATCGAGAATATCAGCAAGCAGCTCAGCCACCGGATCCTCTTCATCGAGGCATCCGCCGCCCTCAACAAGGGCGAGAAGGTCGGTCTCGTCGGCCCCAACGGCGCGGGCAAGACGTCTCTCTTCCGGATGATCACGGGCGAAGAGGTGCCGGACGAAGGCCAGGTCGCCGTCGATAAGGGCGTAACGATCGGTTACTTCAACCAGGATGTCGGCGAGATGTCGGGCGGCAGCGCCGTGGCCGAGGTGATGAACGGTGCCGGGCCGGTCAGCACCGTTGCCGCCGAACTGCACGAACTTGAAGCGGCCATGGTCGATCCGGATCGTTTGGACGAGATGGACGCGATCATCGAGCGCTACGGCGAGGTGCAGGCACGCTACGAAGAACTCGACGGTTATGCGCTCGAAGGCCGCGCGCGCGAAGTCCTGGCGGGCCTCAGCTTCTCCCAGGAGATGATGGACGGCGACGTGGGCGCGCTTTCGGGCGGCTGGAAGATGCGCGTCGCGCTCGCCCGCATCCTTTTGATGCGCCCTGACGTGATGCTGCTCGACGAACCGAGCAACCATCTGGATCTCGAAAGCCTGATCTGGCTCGAGGCCTTCCTCAAGGGCTACGAAGGTGCGCTGCTGATGACCTCGCACGACCGCGAGTTCATGAACCGGATCATCACCAAGGTGGTCGAGATCGACGGTGGTCAGCTCAACAGCTATTCCGGCGACTATGCCTTCTACGAGCAGCAGCGGGCGCAGAACGAAAAGCACCAGCTGGCGCAGTTCGAACGCCAGCAGGCGATGCTCGCCAAGGAAATCAAGTTCATCGAGCGCTTCAAGGCGCGCGCCTCACACGCAGCCCAGGTGCAGAGCCGGGTAAAGAAGCTCGACAAGATCGATCGGGTCGAGCCGCCCAAGCGCCGGCAAGCCGTGTCGTTCGAATTCCGCCCGGCGCCGCGCTCGGGTGAAGACGTCATCAACATCAAGAACGTGCACAAGAAGTACGGCGAGCGCAGCATCTATGAAGGCCTCGACTTCATGGTGCGCCGCCGCGAGCGCTGGTGCATCATGGGCATCAACGGCGCCGGCAAGTCCACGCTGTTGAAGCTGGTGACGGGTTCGACGGATCCGGACGAGGGCAGCGTCGCGCTCGGTGCCAGCGTGAAGATGGGCTACTTCGCCCAGCACGCCATGGACCTGCTCGATGGCGAGCGCACGGTGTTCCAGTCGCTGGAAGACGCCTTCCCGCAGGCAGGCCAAGGGCCGCTCCGCGCGCTTGCGGGCTGCTTCGGCTTTTCCGGCGACGACGTCGAGAAGCGCTGCCGGGTGCTTTCGGGCGGCGAGAAGGCACGGCTGGTCATGGCGATGATGCTGTTCGACCCGCCGAACCTGCTGGTGCTCGACGAGCCCACCAACCACCTTGACCTCGACACCAAGGAAATGCTGATCAAGGCGCTGGAACAGTATGAGGGCACGATGCTGTTCGTCTCGCACGACCGCCATTTCCTGGCGGCGCTGTCCAATCGCGTGCTGGAGCTGACGCCCGACGGCGTGCACCAGTATGGCGGCGGCTATACTGAATATGTGGCCCGCACCGGCCAGGAAGCGCCGGGCCTGCGCAGCTGATTTCGATCCGTCGCGGTCTTGCCGCGACAGTAATCCTAGACGACAGGGGCCGAAGCGCGTTGTGTGCTTCGGCCCTTTCTTTGTTGATGACCTTATCTCGAAACCGTTGCGACGGTTCGGATGGCCGGCGTCAGGCGCGCTCTTCCCAGACTTTTGCCAGCTCGACCAGTGTCTTGACGGCCCGTTCCATGTCCTGCCGGCTCACCCATTCCAGCGGCGAGTGGAAGGCATGGCCGCCAGCAAAGATGTTGGGGCAGGGCAGACCCATGAACGACAGGCGCGAGCCGTCGGTGCCGCCGCGAATGCTGCCGCGCACCGGCGTCATGCCGGCGCGACGCACTGCCTCGAGCGCATTGTCGGTAATCTCCGGGTTGCGGGAGAGGATCGACTTCATGTTGCGATACTGCTGCTTGACCTCGAAGGTGTAGGACGAGCCCGGATAGGCGGTGATCACTTGCTTCACGATGCCTTCGATCAGTGCCTCCTTGGTCGCAAGGCCCTCGTCCTCGAAATCGCGCACGATCAGGCTGAGACTGGCCTTTTCCATCGTTCCGGTGACGCCGGTCGGGTGAATGAACCCTTCGCGGCCCTCGGTGCTCTCAGGGGCGATGTCCTTCGGCAGGCGGTCGATGATGGCACCGGCGATCTTGATGGCGTTTTCCATCTTGCCCTTGGCAAAGCCCGGATGGATGGCAACGCCCGATATGGTGATCTCGACGCCGTCGGCGGAGAAGGTCTCATCCTCAATATGGCCGGCGGTCTCACCGTCGATGGTGTAGCCGAACTGGGCGCCGAGCTTCTTCAGGTCGACCTTGTCGGCGCCGCGGCCGACTTCCTCGTCGGGCGTGAAGAGGATGCGGATGGTGCCGTGCTTGATATCCGGATTGGCCATCAGGACCTGGGCGGCTGCCATGATCTCGGCAACGCCGGCCTTGTCGTCCGCACCCAGAAGCGTCGTGCCGTCTGTTGTGATGATGTCGTTGCCGATCTGGTCGAGCAGAACCGGGTGCTCGCTGACGCGAATGACCTGCTGCGGATCGCCAGTGAGCCTGATGTCACCGCCCTGGTAATTCCTGATGATCTGCGGCTTGACGTTGGTGCCGGTGAAATCGGGGGCGGTGTCCATGTGCGAGCAGAAGCAGATGACCGGAACCGGCTTGTCGACGTTCGACGGAATGGTGGCGTAGACATAGCCGTATTCGTCGAGATGCGCGTCCGATACGCCCATTGCCAGCAGCTCTTCGACCAGCAATCGGCCGAGGGTCTTCTGCTTCTCGGTGGTGGGCGTGGTCTTCGACTTGGCATCCGATTGGGTGTCGATAACGACGTAGCGAAGGAAGCGATCGATAACAGTGTCGGTCATGGGCAATGTGTCCAATATGTCTGCGTCAACGATAGTCTCGCTATAGCGCATCGCGGATGCCGCCGTGAATGGACTTTTCGCCGCGCCGACTGGTTTTGTCGACGCGGCGAAGAAGGACTTGCGAAGTGACGCCTGCCTTACGAGGATTCTGCCGTTGAACAGGAGAGCGCCGTTTCCGCCTTCGGGCGGAGACCGAAGACGAGCAGGCTTGCGGCCGCCGACAGCCAGACGCCGACCATGCCGTAGAGCATGACCCAGCCGAATCCCTCACTGAGGGCCGCATGGATGACGTTCTGCGACACGCCGTAGTCGGAGTTCAGCGTGCCGCCTGCGGAAATCTTTTCCGCGAGGCTGCGCAGTTCGGTCGCGGTCATCTGCCCGACAAATGAGCTTCGCAGCGAGGACAGTACGCCTTCGACCAATATCAGGCCCATAAGGGCGATGTTGATCGCTAGCGAAATCATCCGCGCACTGGTGTCTATGCCCGAGGCCATGCCGACCCGCTCGGCGGCAACAGCGCCGGTCGCGGCGTTGGTGACGGTGGTGTTTGTCAGGCCGAGACCGATGCCCGCGACCATGCATCCCGGCAGCATCGTCATCCAGCTGGCGTCGGCATGGCCGCTGCCGATCTTCATCATCAGGAAACCGAGACCGATCGTGAAGAGGCCGGCGGGGATGACGATCCCCGGACGGAAGCGCAGCATCAGGCGCTCGGCAAAGGGCGGAACGACCAGCGGGGGAAGCGTGTAGGCGAGAAGTGCCACGCTCGCGGTGACGCCGTCATAGCCGAGACCGGCCTGAAACCAGATCGGCAGATAAATCATGAACGGCCAGAAGCTGATGTTCATGCCCATCGAACCGAACAGCGCACCGGAGAAGCTGCGGACGCGGAACACCGAAAAATCGAACATGGGCCGGGCGCTCATCTTTTCGGCGATGACGAAGCCGATCAGGCTGAGGATGGCTAGGCCAAGGATCGACAGTGCGGTCGGGCTAGCAAAACCGAGTTCAGGGCCTTGCGTGATGAAATAGGCAAGGCAGAAGACCGTGGCCGACAACGTGACGATGCCGGCGACGTCGAGGCGCTCGGCACCAGGGTCACGAGATTCCTGCACGCCTGCGAGCGCGAGCGCCACCGCCACGACCGCGAGCACGGCGTGAACGAGAAACACCCATTCCCAGCTCAGAAGTGCAACCGTTGCGCCGCCCACGATCGGGCCAAAGCCGAGGCCGATACCAAAGATGATGCCCCACCAGCTGAAGGCGATGCCGCGCTCACGGCCGGACGGGAACTGGTGCGAAAGAACGGCGATCTGGCAGATCAGCATCACGCCGCCGGCCATGCCCTGGAGAAAGCGGGCAACGATCAGCACCGAGGCGTCATCGGTCAGCCCGCAGATCAGCGAGGCGATGCCGAAGGCGACGATGCCGGCGACGAAGATGCGCTTGCGGCCGTAGCGATCGGCCAGCGTTCCCGCAGCCATCAGCACGGCCGTGACTGCGATGGTGTAGGCGTTCATGATCCATTGCAGCTGTTTGAAATCCGCGCCGAGGACCTGCTCCAGCGTTGGCAGGATCGCCGGGATACTCGATATCTCCAGGCCGAACATCGCGGTGGAGAGGCAGACGGCTGCCAGTGCCAGCCCGCTGCGGCGGTTGGTGGGTTCGTTCATTCTCATGATCTTTCAGTGCTGCGGCGGGCCTTGTGGAGAACCGGGCAGATCCTTCCACATGCTCCGCCCGAATTGATATCGCTTGCGGACCGGGGCACCATAATTGGACCTTGATCACAACTGAATTGTATGGATAGCTATTTCAGAGATAACAAAATAGGATGGTTGCAATGACGACACTGGATGTGGATGCGGTACAGGCCTTTGTCGCGATTGCCGATTTCCAGAGCTTTACCCGGGCGGCGGAGTTCCTCGGCAGCACACAAGGCGCGATCAGCGTCAAGCTGAAACGGCTTGAAGACCGGCTCGGCGTCAGGCTGCTTGAACGCACCCCAAGGCAGGTTCGTCTTTCGGCACAGGGTGCCGTCTTCATCGAAGGCGCGCGCGAGTTCCTTGCGGCCCACGAGCGGGCGCTGGCCGGGCTGTCGTCCACGCGTCGCCGCTTCGGCCTCGGCATCGCCGCGCATGTCGCCGGGCCGGAAGTGCCGACATTGCTGGCGCGCCTCTACGCCCATGACCCGGGGCTGTGCATCGAGGTCAGGCTCGAAACATCGCGAAACCTGCTTGGCGCTTTCGACCGCGGGGAACTGGATGCCGTCATCATCCGCCGCGACGAGGATCGGCGTGACGGCGAGACGCTCGGGCCGGAACATTTCGGCTGGTTCGCGTCCCCCGGGTTCAAGCGCGCGCCGGGCGAGCCGCTGCGGTTGGCAGCGCTGGCGCCGCTTTGCGGTGTGCGCGATATCGCAACGCGTGCGCTCGATGGGGCTGGCGTTCCCTGGGTGGAGGTGTTCGTCGGCGTGTCGACCGCGGTCAACGCCGCCGTCTCGGCGGGGCTCGCCGTGGGGCCCTTCTCCTGTCGGCTTGCGCCCTCCGACACGGTCGAAGTCAGCAAACAGTTTGGCCTGCCGCCACTTCCGTCCTCGGAGATCGTTCTGCATTCGACGTTGACCGATGCGCGTTCCCGTAAGGCTCTGCAAACTCTTGCCGCCGCCTTCCGCGAGCGGCACGCAGTCGCAAATGAACCCGAGATATCGGCGCAAAAAACCTGGCCGAAGATCGAACTTGCGGCGTCCTGAGTGCTGCGGGCGCGTCTGATTTTTTTGGGGGGTCGCGCCCGCCGCCTTTAGTCGTCGGAGCGTCCCTGCCTTTGCGAACGGCTTCGGGGACGCCTTGGGCTGAAAATCACCGCGTGGTGGCGAAACGCCTTTGTTCAAGACCGATCCTGCGCGCCGGTGCGGCCGGCGCCTTGACCCAGCCCTGGCCGGTCGGTGGCTTTCTGTCGGGTTTGCTGGCGCTCGGCCCCTTCAGCCAGCGGATGATGGCCTCGAAGCCGTGTTTGGCGAGGCGTTTGGTGATCCGCAGGCTGTCTTCATCCAGATCGCAGGCGAGGCCGATTTCCTTCCAGTCGAGCTTGTTGCCGGTCTGGGGCGGCATTGCGCGCCGGGTCACGAAATCAAGCATGTAATGGCGGAGGTTGTCGTAGTCGTGCTTGGGCAGGGCGCGGGCGAGCCGCAGCTCGCAAAACGATGCAATCTTTTGATGAAAATTGTGAACCGGGGCTGTCAATGGGGGCATGTCACTTGCAACTCATACGTGGTTAGCCGGCGAGGCGCCGGGGTACGGGCAGCTAAGTGAATCGCGTTAATGAAGCGTTTCGTCCGTCAGCGATTGCATGGAGCCTATGCGGACCAATCGGCAGGGACCGCCAATTTCCATCCGTAACCGACGGCCCTAAGGCTCCGGTTTACGACCAGCGCAGCGCAGCGGTGATTACGGGGAAATCCCACAATTGCAGCTCCTCCGTGGTGAGGAGAGCGAGCGTGATCGACAGGCCCTGCATGTCGAGCGACGTGACATAGGTCCCGACGAGCGAGCGCTCGATTTCAATGCCCCGCTTCTCCATGAAACGGCGGGCGGCGTTGTAAGCCAGATAAAGCTCGGCAGGTGGAGTTCCGCCGAGGCCGTTGACGAAGAGCAGCGCCTTGGCGCCGGGCTTCATCGCGATGTCGCCGACAATTGTTTCGCAGAGTTGGTGGACGATTGCGTCCGACGCCGTGAAGGGTTGCCTGGAATGCCCCGGTTCGCCATGGATGCCGATCCCGACTTCCATTTCCCCGGCGCCGAGCGCGAAGGTGGTGCGTTGCGTGTGTGGAACCGTCACGCCGTTGAGTGCGACGCCCATCGATCGTATCCGGGTGCTCAATCCATCTCCGAGCCGCTTCAACGCCTGCAAGGGCATGCCCTGCTCGGCGGCCGCGCCAAGCAATTTTTCAATGACGAGCGTTCCGGCAACGCCGCGCCGCCCACGCCCTTCGCCGACCCGTGCCGTTTCGATGTCGTCGGCAACGATCACGGTTTCGATGTCGTGGCGGCCCGCCGCCATCTCGATCGCCATCTCGAAGTTCATGATGTCGCCGTCGTAATTCTTGACGATCAGCAGGCAGCCTTGGCCACTATCCGTCTCTTCAATGGCGCTGATGATCTGGCTCGGCGTCGGCGAGGTGAAGACATGGCCGACGCAGGCGGCGTCCAGCATGCCCTGGCCGACGAAGCCGATGTGCATCGGCTCGTGGCCGGCGCCGCCGCCGGAGATGACGGCGACCTTTCCGGGCTGCAACTGCCGCCGGCGAACGCATTTTCGGTCCGCTCCGAACACGACGAACGACTCATGGGCACGCACGAAGCCTTCGACGCTTTCGGCCGCCATGGTTTCCGCGGTGTTCATAAACTTCTTCATCAGGCCCCTCCCAAGGCGACGACTGGTTTACCGCTCAGCAGCGTAGCCTGCATATGGACCTCATTCCGACCCACCCGAGATCGCGGCGATCTTCTGCACGAGTTCGGAGATTGCTTCCTCCAGCAACCGGTTCCGCCGCTCGTCACCAAAATCGGGGACCATCAGGGACAGGTGACGCAGCTTTTCCGACGACCCGAGCTCCGGCAATTTTCCCGGATGCGCATTCTGATAGGCGGCAAGGAACCGCTCCTGCTCGGCAGCGCTGAAATGGCAGACGCGAAAGATCGTCGCGAGATGGCGAGCCGGCAGCGGCGTCGCGTAGGTCGGGCTGGTGATCTGCGTGACGAAGCTGCGGTGTTTTCCAAGCTCGGTCGCAAGCCGCTGGCGCGTCCCGGATGGCCGGTTGTCGATGATCTGCGCCAGGATGGATTTGTAGGCGATGATGGCGTCTTCGTTGTCTTCGCGCGCCATACTAGTCTCCGGCTGCCCTGGTCCCGTCGGCGTTCAATCCGACAAGCGCCGATCCTATCGCGGGACGTTGTGCCGGCGCCACGGAAAAATGTCTGAGCCCCGCCGCAAGCAGTGCGGGCAGGGCGGATGGATCGCCGGCCATATCCCCGCAAATACTGACGGGCTTGCCGGCGGCGAGTGTCATCGCCTGGGTAATAAGGCGCACGACGGCCGGAGCGGCCTTATCGCGATAGGCGCTGAGGTCGGACCCGTCGCGCGCGGAGGCAGCCAAGTATTGCGCAAGATCGTTTGTGCCAAACGAAAAGAACTCGGCGTTGTCGAATGTGTCGAGCATCAGGGCTGCGGCAGGTACTTCGACCATCATGCCGATCTGCGGAAGGCGATGGGCTATTTTGCGGCGAAGCAGCAGCCCGGTTTCCTCGGCAAAGATCCGCCGCATGTCGTCGATCTCGGAAGGAAAGGTCACCATCGGCAGCAGCACACGCAGGTTGCCGAAAGGGGCTGCACGCAAGAGGGCACGCACCTGAACGCGTGCGATTTCCGGCCGCGCGAGCAGCAGCCGGATACCACGCATACCCATGGCGCCTGAATCGTCTTCAAGGCCCGCAAGCGGCTTGTCCCCGCCTATGTCGAGCATGCGGATCGTCACGGGCTTGCCACCCGCCCATTCCAGCGCGCGCCGATAGATCTGGAACTGCTTGTCTTCGTTGGCAGTATCCGCAAGCGAGCGCACGGCGAATTCCGAGCGCAACAATCCGATACCCGCAGCCGTCGCCGCATCGATGCTGGCGATCTCCCAGGGGTCGTTGACATTGATCGACAACAGGATGGGGACGCCGTCGGATGTTTGCAGCTTGCCATGGTTAATGGCAGCCGCATCGGTGCGTGACTGCCCGCGAGCCGGCGCAGACGATATGCCCTCTGCTTGCGTATCGAGAAAGACCGTGCCGGCATCGCCGTCGATCCGCACCTGGCTGTCGGTGGCGACATCAAATCGCCCGCAACCGACCACCATCGGGATGAACTTCGCCCGGGCCAAAAGCGCGACGTGACCCGAAGCACTGCCGCCAAAAAGCACAATGCCGCCGCCCCTGGACCAGTCATGGCCGAGGAACCGGCTTGGCTCGATGTCCTTGCCGACGAAGATCGAGCCGGCTGGAAAGTCTTCGACCGGCGTGCCGGACAGGTTGCCTAGCACGCGGTTCTTGATATCGAGGATATCGACGGCGCGGGCGCGCACCTCTTCCTCATCGGCGTCCTCGAGTTCGGCAATATGGGCATCGATGGCGGCCACCCAGGCGAAGACAGTGTGCTCTCCGGCGCTGACGCGTTTTTCGGTCATTTCGGCAATCGTAGGATCGCGCAGTACCTCGATCTGGAAGTCGATGATATCCCTGCTTTCGCCGTCGACCCGATCGGCAAGATGCTGAAGCGCCGCGATCGCGGTCTCGACGGCATCCGCCAGGGTGCCCGGGCCGGACGCGCCTGGCGCAACAGGCATGGAGACCAATGCCGATCTTTCCGCGAGATAGACCTGGCCGGATGCGATACCGGGGGAGGCGCCCGTCGCCTGGAGCTTAAGCGGTTCGGCCATGCTTCTTATCTTCATCGAAGTTTCGCTCGATGAGTTCCTTGAGCGCGCGGATTGCTTCCTCGGCGAGAATCCCATCCGCCCGGATCCTGAGGATCGAGCCCTTCCTGATCCTCGCGCCCATGATCTTGATGATGCTTTTGCCGTTCAGCCAGATGTCGCTGCCGTTGACGGCGACTTCGATCGAGCAGGGAAATGACTTCGCAAGCCGGGTAAAGGTCACAGAGGGGCGCGCATGCAGCCCTACGCCATGCTTGACCTCGATTTCCGTCTGGCACTTGGCAGCCAATGGCTCGCCCTCTCCTATGGTTAGTCTCGATCCGCTCATCAGGGCGATAGCTCCTCGGCGGTCGCGACGACCTTCGAAAGCGAGGCGCCGCCCGAAGCTTCGGCCGCGGCCATGACCGCACCCTCGACAAGCGGCGCGTTGCAAATCGACACCCTGGCAGAACGGGGCGAGCCCAACATTTCGATGGCCATTTCGCTGTTGGTCTCGGCGCCGCCGAGATCGACGAAGACGGCAACGCCGGCCTCCGACCAGGCGCTTTCGATCGCCCGGAGAATGCCGGTCGCATCCGTGCCGAGTTCTCCGTGAACATTGCCGCCGGACCAGGCAAGCGGCACGCTATCGCCAACCATCTGCCTGACCATGTCGGCGATGCCCCGCGCCACGAGAGGCGAGTGGGAGACGATGACGATGCCCACGTTCACGGTCGTTGTGGTCATTCCGGACGGTTCTCCTCAAGGTATCGGCAAATGGCCATGGTCAGTAAGGCACAACTCGATGCGCCGGGATCGACATGCCCGATCGAGCGATCCCCGAGATAGGCGGCGCGGCCGCGCATTGCCTTCATCGGGGCGGTGTCGTTGGCGGACAGTTCGGCCCGGCGGGCTATATCCGACAGCCGGGAGCGGTGTGCAAGCGCATCCTGCACCGGATAGAGCACGTCGAGCAGGGTCTTGTCGCCGGCGGTTGCCCGGCCACGCCGCGCCACCGCATCGATGGCGCGCTTCAGGATGATCGGAAACGCGCCACCGGATTCCTCCGCCCGAAGTTCGCGGCCCATTTCCATCAGCAATGTGCCATAGAGCGGCCCGGCGGCGCCGCCGATGTTCATCACCAGGGTCAGGCCGATCTTCTCCACGGCATCGGGCAAAGGCAGGCTGGAGAGATTGGCTTCCTCGGCGCTGACCGCCTCGCAGCCGCGCTGCATGTTGGTGCCATGGTCTCCGTCGCCGATGGCGCGATCGAGCGCACAGAGATGTTCGCTGTTGGCCGCGATGGTCGCGCGGCAAACTTCGATCAATCCTGCAATCAGCAGCGGTTCCGTGTGCACCAGCGCCCTCCCAGCCGCTTCGTCGCCTTATGCCATGGCCGCCGCGACCTCGAACACGCCGGCCACCGCCACCGCGCCCGGATCCGGCACGCCTTCGAGATCCTTCTCGCCAATATAGGAGGCGCGTCCGGCCTTGGCCTTCTTCATGGTCCTGGTCGATTCCGCGCCGGCGGCCGCAGCTTCGGCCGCCGCCGCAACGCTGCCCGACGTCAGGGCCCTGAGTGCCGGTGCAAGCGCGTCGACCATGGTGCGATCGCCGACCTCGGCGCCACCATAGAACGTCATCCGGTCGAGCCCGGCAAGAAGTGCGTCGGCGATATCCGGCTTTTCCGTCATCGCCTTGGCGGCGGCGGTGAAGAAGATCGACAGAAGCACACCACTTGAGCCGCCCATACTGGTGCTGAGGATATCACCGATCGAGGCAAGCGTTGCTGCCGGCTGCTTCAGCGGCAGATCCGAAAGCCTGGCAAGCACGCTGCGCGCGCCGGTGGCCACTGTCGAGCCCGTGTCGCCGTCACCGACGCGGCCGTCGAGCCTGTTGAGTTCACCCTCGAGCGAAACCAGATGTTCGCAGAGCGCCGCGATCAGCCTGCCCGTGCGTTCGTCGTCGCTGGCCGCAACCGCGCCATTGGATCTGGCGGCGACCTTCGGTGCGGGAAGCACCAGGATGGCGTGGCGTTCGACAACAGGAGTCCAGGCATGCGGTCCGACCGCTGCCGCGAGCGCCGTCTCGCGGCTGTCGTCCAATGGAATGAGCGAGAGCGAGAAACCGTTCATGTTGAGCGCCGTCATCATCGGCGCCGGCCCGACGATCAGCTTGACGCTGGCGGTAAACGGGGACGACAGGACGGCATTGGCAATGACGCTCATTTCGAGCGGTGGTACGGCGCCGAGGTTGTTGATCAACAGCGCGTGTGGCCCGGTCTTGCGCTGAGCGGCCGAAAGCCGAGCAGTCATCGTGGCAACGATATCGGCGATCGGCTGGAGCGCGATGCGTTCGACGCCCGGCTCGCCGTGGATGCCGAGCCCAAGCTCGCCCTCAGCCTCGCCGAGGCGATCTTCGTGCGCCTGGCCGGGCACGCTGCAGGTGCTGAGCGACATGCCGAGCGAAATGATGTCGCCGGCGGCGCTTGCGGCGTGGGCTGCGACCGATGGCAGATCCTCGCCGGCCTCGGCATGAAAGCCGGCGATCTTGTGGACGAACAACGTGCCCGCGACGCCGCGCGGCTGGTTGATGTCCGGTATCGCGATATCGTCGGCGACGATGACCATTTCGACGTCGAAGCCTTCGGCCCGCGCCTTTTCCGCCGCAAGGCCGAAATTCAGCCGGTCGCCGGTGTAGTTCTTGACGATCAGCAAGGCGCCCTTCGGACCGGTGACGGCCCGGATCGCCGTCAGCACAGCATCGACGCTCGGCGAGGCGAAGATTTCGCCCGACACCGCCGCCGTAAGCATGCCCTTGCCGACGAAACCGGCATGCGACGGTTCGTGGCCGGCGCCGCCGCCGGAAATGATCGCCACCTTCGACTTGTCCCAGTCGGCACGCAGGATCACCTTGATCTCGGGGAAGGTATCCAGACGGGCAAGGCGCCCGGCGCCGCTGGTCAAAAGCAGACCGTCGACCGCTTCGGTGACGATGTTTTCCCGACGATTGAAGAAATGTTTCATGGAATGATACCCGTCTGTTTGTCGTTGCATGCCGTCTTTGTTTGACCTTTGCGGCTCAGGCGAGCCGTTGTCCACCCGCATCGAAGTAGAGCGGATCGCGAAGCGTCAGATTGATCCGGTCGCCCGGCCTGATCTCGATATAGGGATCGGCGAGGGTGACGAGCTTGTGATCGCGGACGCGGATGTGCAGGTGGTTCTGGTCGCCCAGATGCTCGATCCAGTCGACCTGCGCATTGGCATTCTGGCTGACGGCGATCTCGAGATGTTCGGTTCTTGCCCCGACCGTCTTCGTGCCCGCGGGCGGTCTGGCGCCTTCGAGCAGGTCGGCCGGCAACAGGTTGATGTGCGGCTGACCGAGCCGGGCCGCCACATGCAGGTTGGCGGGGTTGGAGTAGATCTCCCGCGGGGTGCCGACCTGCATCAGCTTTCCCTCCGCCAGAATGCCGATGCGGTCGGCCATGGTCATCGCCTCCACCTGGTCGTGGGTGACGTAGAGCAGCGTCGAGCCCAGTTCCTTCTGGATGCGTTTGAGCTCCAGCCGCAATTCCGAGCGCAGCTTGGCGTCGAGCGAGGAGAGGGGCTCGTCCATGAGATAGATCGACGGCCTGCGCACCAGAGCGCGACCGATCGCCACGCGCTGCATCTCGCCGCCGGAAAGCCGCGTCGAGCGGTTTTCCAGCTTGTGGTCGATCCGCACCATGCGGGCAATCTCGCGCACCCGCCGGTCGATCTCGTCGATGGACAGTTTGCGGACCGGTGCCTTAAGGGGGAAGGCCAGGTTTTCGTAAACCGTCATGTGTGGGTAAAGCGAATATTGCTGGAAGACGAACGCCACATCCCGTTCGGCCGGCGCCTGACCGGCGACATCCCGACCGCCGATCTCGATGCGGCCGGTATCCGGCTTTTCCAGGCCGGCGATGAGCCGAAGCGTCGTCGTCTTGCCGGCCCCTGTCGGGCCCAGGAGCACGACGAATTCCCCGTCACGGATCGCCAGATCGAGACTGCTTATGGCCTGGTTGTCGCCGAAGCGCTTGTTGAGACCTTTGAGAACAACGTCAGCCATGCTGGCCTCCCGAATAAAGCGACGAGGCGACCGCGCGCCCGGACTTGCAGTCGAAGAGCGCGAGGTTGGCGGGGGTGAACTCCAGCCCGACGGTTTCGCCGATATGGAAATTCCGGTTTGCCGGCACGCGCGCCTTGATCAACCCGCTGCCGGTTTCGATGGCCACGACCTGGTTGGTGCCGAGATACTCGCTGCCGTAGACGGCGCCGCGCAGCGGTGAGGCATCGCTGAAGCGGATATGCTCCGGCCGCACGCCGAGCGCGAGTTCACCGACTGCGACATCCTGGTGGATCTCCGGCACGATGACGTCGACCCCGTTGAGCGAAACTGCGGATGCACCCCTTCTCAGTCCGGATGTGAAGCGCAGGAAGTTCATCGGCGGCGAGCCGATGAAGTCGGCGACATACATGCTCGCGGGCTTGCGGTAGATTTCCTGCGGCGTTCCGAACTGCTCGATGACCCCATGGTTCATCACCGCGATCTTGTCGGCCATGGCCATGGCTTCATGCTGGTCGTGGGTGACATAGACGGTCGTCGCGTGCACGCGATTGTGCAGCTCTCTCAGTTCGTGAACCATCACCTCGCGAAACTCCGCATCGAGCGTGCCGAGAGGTTCGTCCATCAGGAAGCATTTCGGCCGCCGGACGATCGCCCGGCCGAGAGCGACGCGCTGACGGTCGCCGCCGGCAAGGCCGGAAACGGAGCGGTCGAGGATATGGCCGATCTGCAGCAGCCGAGCGGTCTCTTCGACGCGCTCTCGGATTTCCGCTCTTGGCATGCCTTGAGATAAGAGCGGGAAACCGATGTTCTTGCGCACGTTCATATGCGGGTAGAGCGCAAAGAGCTGGAAGACGAAGGCAATGTCGCGGGCGCTGGCCCGGTTGAAAGTGACGTCCTCGCCGTCGAGGTAGATCTTGCCGCTCGTCGGCAGCTCAAGCCCGGCGATCATGCGCAGCGTCGTCGTCTTGCCGCATCCGGAGGGTCCGAGAAGCGCCAGGAACTCGCCGTCGTTGACGACGAAGCTCGAATCCTTGACCGCGACGAAATCGGCGAATTCCTTGCGCAGGTTTTCAATTCTGATCTCGGCCATCGGTCACTCCGGAAATTTCGAAACGATGATGAACATCACCGTACCTGCGAGCAGCGTCACGAGCGAATAGGTGTAGAGCACCAGGGCAAACGGCTGGAACAGCATCAGGAAGCCGGTGGCGATCAGCACGGTTGCGATGGTTTCCATCGGGCCGCGCCGGAAGAAGAACGGCCGCCTTGGAGAGGTGTTGGTGGGTGTCCGGTTCAGGTCTGTCATTTGCGCACCGCTCCAAAGGTGATGCCGCGCAGCAATTGCTTGCGAAGGAGAATGGTGAAAACCAGGATCGGGACCAAGAAGATGGTCGTGCCCGCCGCAACGGCCGGCCAGTCCTGGCCGCCTTCACCGATGATCGTCGGGATGAACGGCGGTGCGGTCTGCGCCTGGCCTGAGGTCAGGAGGGCCGCGAAGGCATATTCGTTCCACGCAAAGATCAGGCAGAATATGGCGGTTGCGGCGATACCGGTGGTCGCCTGCGGCAGAACCACCTTTCGAAACGCCTGCAGCCGGGTATAGCCGTCGATCATCGCCGCTTCCTCGTATTCCCGCGGGATTTCGTCGATGAAGCCTTTCAGCAGCCATACGGCGAGCGAGACGTTGACGGCGGTGTAGAGCAGGATCATGCCCAGTGCAGTGTCGGACAGGCCAAGCTCGCGGTACATCAGGTAGATCGGGATCGCGACGGCGATCGGCGGCATCATGCGCGTCGACAGGATGAAGAACAGCAGGTCGTCGGCAAGCGGCACCTTGAAGCGTGAAAAGCCGTAGGCCGCCAGCGTTCCGAGGAAAACGGCAAGGAAGGTTGAGCCGAACGCGATCACCAGCGAATTGACGAAGCGCGGCAGGAAGTTCGACGGACCGGCGATGACCATGTTGCGCTTGCGCGTGACCTCGTCGCAGGTGCTGGTCGGTTCCGGCAGGGCGACGATGTAATCGGGCGTCTGCCGTGTCCGGGTGGTGAACAGGTTGCAATAGCCCTCCAGAGTCGGCGTAAAGACGATCTTGGGCGGATAGCTGATCGAATCCGGTGGCGACTTGATGCTGGTCAGGAAGATCCAGACGAGCGGGATCAGCGTGATCAGGGCGTAGACGATGACGATCGTGCCGGCCACGCGTTTGCTGGTGTGGCTCGGCGCGACGACCGAATGGGCGGTGTTGGCGGAGCTCATCGTTGTTTCACCTTGTTGAGGGCTTTGACGTAGATGTTGGCAAGGCCGAACACCGCAACGAAAAGAATGATCGCGAAGGCGGAGGCCCGGCCGGTCGCCCAGCTCTCGAAGGCCGTACGCTTGAGCGTGATCGAGGCCACCTCGGTGACGGATCCAGGCCCGCCGCCGGTCAACAGCGTCACCATGTCGAACATCTTGAAGTTCTCGATGCCGCGGAACAGAACGGCGAGCATGATGAAGGGAAGGGCCATCGGCACGGTGATCGACCAGAACTGTCGCCAGCCGGAGGCGCGATCGACTTCGGCGGCCTCGTAGATGTAATCGGGGATCGAGCGCAGCCCGGCGAGGCAGATCAACATCACGTAGGGCGTCCACATCCAGGTATCGACGATGATGATCGCCCAGGGCGCCAGCGTGACGTCGCCGAGCATCCGGATTTCCGAGGTCGGAATGCCGGTGACCATCGAGGCGGCATAGGCGAACAGCCCGATCTGCGGCTCGTAGAGGAAGCGCCAGAAATTGCCGACGACGGCCGGCGACAGCATCATTGGGATCAGGATGACCGTCGTCCAGAAGGCGTGGCCGCGAAACTTGCGGTCGATGAGATAGGCGAGCGCAAAGCCGATGACGGTCTGCAGCACGATCGTCCAGAAGACGAAATGGGCCGTCGTCTGCATCGCCTGCCAGATATCGGGGTCGGTCAGGACGCGTTCGTAGTTCCTGAGGCCGACGCCTTCGACGACTGCGTTCGGGCGATTGGCGCGATAGTTGGTGAAGGACAGATAGATTGCCCAGAGCAGCGGAAAAATGTTGATCGCCAGCAGCAGGGTGATGGCGGGGGCGATGAAAGCCCAGGCGATCGCCCTGTCGGAGAGGCCGCGCACCCGCCGGGCGATCGGCGCCGGCGTTGCCATCGCGGCCGTCTCGGCGATGGAGGAATGGGAAAGGGTCAAGGTATCACCTGGTCTTTTGGGTCGGGATGTCGCGGCGGCCCGGCCGCAATGCCGATCGGGCCGCCCAGGGGCAAGGGGTCCTGGCTTCGCCTGGGACTAGATCTTGCCGTCTTCCTCGAAGACCTCGGTCCAGTCCTTCACCAGGCCGTCGAGCGCTTCCTGTGCGGTGCCGTTGCCGGCGACGACATAGTTGTGAACGCGTTTCTGCATGTCCTGGAGCAGGGAGGCGTAGCTCGGTTCGGCCCAGAAATCCTTGACGATCGCCATGGAGTCGAGGAACGCCTGGGCATAGGGCTGGCTGGAGGCAAAGCCCGGTGCGTTGACGACGGCCTTCAGGCAGGAGTAGCCGCCGAGTTCCCACCACTTGGCCTGCACGTCAGGCTGGGCGAACCACTTGATGTATTGCAGCGCTGCATCGCGCTTTTCAGAGTAGGACACGACCGATATGCCCTGTCCGCCGAGTTGGGCGAAATGTGCTTTTTCGGCCGGATTGGGGAAGAAGCCGATGCGATCGCCGCCGACCTTCTCGTCCTTGTAGAGACCGGGCCAGGTGAAGGCGAAGTTCATCTGCATTGCCACCTGCCCCGATTTGAAGGCATCGGCGGATTCGACCATGTAGACGTTGGAGCTGCCGGGCGGTGTGCAGCAATCGTAGAGCGCCTTGTAGAATTCGAGGCCCTTCACCGCGTCGGGAGAATTGACGAAGCCTTCCATCTCGTAGGGCTTCTTCGGGTTTTCATACTGGAAACCCCAGTCGTAGAGCACGTTGGTGACACCCATGGTGATGCCTTCAGAGCCGCGCTCGGTATAAATCGAGGCACCATAGACGGTCTTGCCGTCCACTTCGCGCTTCTGGAAGAACTCGGCGATCTGCTTCAGCTGGTCGTAGGTTTTTGGCGGGCCGAGATCCCAGCCGTATTTCTCCTTGAATTCCTTCTGCAGTTCCGGCTTTTCGAACCAGTCCTTGCGATAGGTCCAGCCGACGACGTCGCCCATTGCCGGCAGCGCCCAGTAATTCGGCGTGTTCTTCGGCCATTCGGAGTAGCCGACAACGGTCGCCGGCACGAAGTCATCCATCTTGATGCCTTCCTTGTCGAAGAACTCGTTGAGCTTGACGTAATGGCCGTTCTCCGCAGCACCCCCGATCCATTGGCTGTCGCCGATGATCAGGTCGCAGAGTTTACCTTGGGAATTGAGTTCGTTGAGAAAGCGGTCGGCGTAGCTGGTCCAGGGCACGAACTCGAACTTCATGTCGATCTTGGTCTTGGCGGTGAAATCCTTGGACAGTTCGACCAGGGCATTGGCCGGGTCCCAGGCGGCCCAGCACAGTGTCAGTTGTTCGGCCTTGGCCGCATTCGGCAAGGCTGACGACAAGGCAAGCGCCGAGGCGAGCCCGAGAAGGGCTTTCAATTTCATCTGCATGAGTTCCTCCCAGAACTGAAAAGCCGGCTCCCCGCCAGCGTCGAAACAAAATCGACTTCAATGAAAGCTCACATGAACTCCTCACGTATCATGTTTAGCAATATGTTTAGTGAACAGCATTTTTATAAACAACGCAAGCGGCAATCGTTGCTGCGTTGCACACAGGGCAGCGGACAAGCGCAGCACGAAAGGCAGGGGAGAAAAGCGACGAGGCCCGGTCACCTCACGGCGACCGGGCCTCGTGCTTGGGTCGGCAGGCTGTCGGAAACGGACAGACGGCCGGAGATTGAGGTTTAGGGGCTCAGGAGAACGTCAATGCGCGGTCGCCATCGGCATCCTTGATGCGGGTCGGAAGCCCGATCCGGTTGAGGATGTCGAGGAACGGACGCGGCGGCAGCTCCTCGACGTTGACCATCTGCTTCACATCCCACTCGCCCGATGCAATCAGCATCGCGGCGGCAACCGGCGGAACGCCGGCGGTGTAGGAAATGCCCTGTGACCCCACTTCTTCGAAGGCTTCCTTATGATCGGCCACGTTGTAGATGAAGACTTCGCGCTCAACGCCATCCTTCATGCCCTTCACGAAGTCGCCGATGCAGGTCTTGCCCTGATAGTTCGGTGCCAGCGACGACGGATCCGGCAGCACGGCCTTCACCACCTTCAGCGGCACGACCTCGAGCCCTTCGGCCGTCTTTACCGGCTGCTCGGACAGGAGGCCCAGGTTCTTCAAGACGGTGAAGACATTGATGTAGTGATCGCCAAAGCCCATCCAGAAGCGCACGTCGGCGCCGTCCATATGCTTTGCCAGCGAATGAACCTCGTCGTGGCCGGTCATGTAGGCCTTGCATTTGCCGACCACGGGCAGGTCATATTCCTTGCCGACCTCGAACATCGAATTGGTCTGCCACTGGCCGTTCTGCCAGGAATAGACAACGCCGGTAAATTCGCGGAAGTTGATTTCCGGGTCGAAGTTGGTGGCGAAGTACTTGCCGTGGCTGCCGGCATTGATGTCGACGATATCGACGGCGGTGACCTTGTCAAAATACTCATCCTTGGCGAGACGCGCATAGGCATTGACAACGCCCGGGTCGAAGCCGACGCCGAGGATGGCGGTGACGCCCTTTTCCTTGCATTCCTGCGCGCACTTCCATTCGTAGTTTCCGTACCACGGCGGCGTTTCGCAGATCTTCTTCGGGTCTTCGTGGATCGCGGTGTCCATGTAGGCAGCACCGGTATCCATGCAGGCGCGCAGGACCGACATGTTGACGAAGGCGGACCCGACATTGATGACGATGCCGGCTTTGGTCTTTTCGATCAGCGCCTTGGTCGCCTCGACATCCATGGCGTCGAGCGCATGGGCTTCGAGCGTCACGTCGGTCTTCAGGCTCTTCTTTTCGCGGACCGAGGCGACGATCGCGCGGCACTTTTCGACCGTTCTGGATGCGATATGGATGTCTCCCAGTACATCGCAGTTCTGTGCGCACTTGTGCGCCACGACCTGAGCCACGCCACCGGCGCCGATGATGAGAACGTTCTTTTTCATTTCGGGTGATTTTTCCTTTTTCTCTGGGGTTAGAGGAGCCTGGGACAGGTTCCGTTTGACGAGCCTAGGAGAGGCTCTGTTCGTAGTCGGCGAAGGAAAATTCGCGGACGAGCCTGACGTTGCCGTCAAGATCTCTGATGGCGATCGATGGCATGCCGACGCCGTTGAACCAGTTCTTCTTGACCATGGTGTAGCCGGCCGCATCCTGGAACGAGACGCGGTCGCCGACCTTCAACGGTTCGGAAAAGCGGAACTCGCCGAAGATATCGCCGGCGAGGCACGACTTGCCGCAGACCATGATGCTGTGCGGTCCAGCATTCGGCTCGACCTTGGCACTTTCGCGGTAGATCAAGAGGTCGAGCATGTGCGCTTCGATCGAGCTGTCGACGATGGCGAGATCCTTGCCGTTGTTGAGCGTATCGAGAACGGTGGTCTCAAGCGTCGTGCTGCGGGTGATCGCGGCTTCGCCGGGCTCCAGATAGACCTGAACGCCATGACGGCCGGAAAACGCCTTCAGGCGCTCGCAGAAGGCATCGACCGGATAATCGTCGCCGGTGAAATGAATACCGCCGCCAAGGCTGATCCACTCGGCACGCGAAAGCAGGGTGCCGAACTTTTCCTCGATCTCCGACAGCATCCGGTCGAACAGGTCGAAATCCCTGTTTTCGCAGTTGTTGTGGATCATGAAGCCGCTGATGCGGTCCATCGCAGTTTCGATCTGCGCCGCATCCCATTCGCCGAGCCGGCTGAAGGGGCGGGCAGGGTCGGCGAGGTCGAAACTGGACGAGCTCATTCCGGGATTGAGACGCAGGCCGCGGGCGATGCCGGATGCCTTGTCGGCGAAACGATCGAGTTGGCCGATCGAGTTGAAGATGATCTTGTCGGCGTGCCCGATCACCTCGTCGATTTCGTTGTCACCGTAGGCGACACTGTAGGCATGGGTTTCGCCGCCGAATTTCTCGCGCCCGAGCCGCACCTCGTAGAGTGAGGAGGACGTCGTGCCATCAATGTATTCGCGCATCATGTCGAACACCGACCAGGTGGCGAAGCATTTGAGCGCGAGCAGTGCCTTGGCGCCCGATTTTTCGCGCACGTAGGCGATCTTCTCCATGTTGCGAAGCAGCTTTGCCTTGTCGATCAGGTAGTAGGGGGTCTGGATCATGATGTGCCTTGCGTCTTCAAAGTGTTTCAAATGTCGGGACTGCAGGTGGAGAGGCGGAGGGCTATCCGACCGCCAGCCCCAGCGCCCGTCGTTTCATGGCGCGGGCGGCAAGCGAGATATTGACCGAGCTTTTGAAGCGATAATTCGTGGCCAGTGTTGCGACATTGGCTGCCTCGCCTATCATCGGTGCGGTGGGTAGTTGTTCGGGCATCGACGTCTGGTTTGCGGCCGGCGTCGGACAGAACGCTTCGCCTCTGATTGAGCCAAGCCAGATCTTTTCGTGTTTGGATGATCGCCTCAAGACGGCTGCAGCCTCAAGAAAATCCGCTTGCGCGGCGGCATCCTGCGGGTCGAGGCGAAGGCGTTCCTGGCTGGCGTGGATGGCAGCCGCGATCCCATGCGGGTCGCACTTCGGCCTGCGCCACAGCAGATACCGCCCATCGATCAGATCGATATAGTCGTCGAGCGTGGCGACCGGGAGCGGCTCTCCAGATAAGCGCCCGTAGAACTGGAGAGGGTCGGCGGCGGGGGCCGGCTCAAGGCTTGAGTCGGTGTCGGTCGATGTCTCAGGCTCGAAGTCGACAATACGGGCAACCGACATGGCGATCTGCGGCCAGTTGGAAAGCGCCTGCTCGGTCACGCGAGGCGTCAGGCCGGTGTGGCGCCAAAGGGAATGGCTGATGGCGAGGCTGGCCCGCGCTGCCGCGTCGAGTTCGAAATATCCTGGTTTGTCTGTGCAAACAGTTCGCCGCGCGCTCTTCAGCGCGTCGCAATTGAAGAGATCGGCAAGCGCCGCCCGGCTTTCTCCGAGTGCGGTTGCGATGTCGAACGCGGTAAACCGGCCGGTGCGCCAGCTATCAGTTTGCGGGAGATTTTTCATTACATGCTGTCGAGAGCTAGGGTCTGCTCGCTATCAGGAAGTGCGCTTGGAGCGGCGCGAAGCGGCAACCGGTTTCATCGTCTCAGCTCGCAGGGAGGTAGCTGGGATGGCGTGACATGCCCCGGTCGCGCACGGTAAAAGCCGCGGCCGGGTTACGATCCCGCTTTGAGGCGCACGGGTTCTCGAAGGGCATATGAAGTCACGATCAGCATGCCGCTATCGTAAATGCGACGGCGCATATGTCAAGGCAATGGGCCGGATGTGCGCAACCGCCGCACGCTGCGGGTGCGTTTCGGTTGTCGGTACTGTTTCACGAACAGGCGCTGCCATGGCCGCAAAATGCCCGAGACCTGGAGGCGTAGCAAAAAATCGCGGTTGCCGAGCGATTGTTGGAAGAGCGATCCCGCTCCGGCCGCAGTCATGGTTTTGCATTGATTGAGGACCGGGCGCTGACCTGTCAAAGTATGTGGGTCGCTTGATGTGCAGCCATCCTCCCGGCTGCGATAGCGATGTTCCCTCTGGAGGTTATACACCTCTCAATTTGAGGCCGCCGTCTGAACGGTGGCCTTTTTCTTTTTGACACCTCAGCAGGACCGGCAAGACCACATCCAAAATCGTGTGGACTTGCGGACTCGAATTCTCCGTGGTAACGTTCCCACGAGTTCATGCCATGGGAGGGCGTGTGTGATGCAGCGGAGGCGGCCGACGATCATCGACGTCGCGCGCAAGGCAGGGGTGTCCAAGAGCACCGCCGGCCGGGCACTCTCCGGCGCGTCCAATGTTACGGACGAGGCGCGTGAGCGTGTGCTTGAGGCTGCCCGTGCCGTCGGCTATGAGCGCAACGATCTCGCCGTCGGCATGCGCTCAGGGCGCACCGGCCTGCTTGGCCTTGTCATTCCCGATATCACCAACCCGTTCTGGGCCGAGGTCGCGCGTGGCGCGCAGGACCGCGCGGCTGAAAACGGGGCCTCTCTCCTGGTGTTTTCCTCGGATTGGGATCATGGCCGCGAGGCCAGCCACCTGCGGGCGCTGCGGCAGGCGAGGGTCGATGGTGCCATCATCAATCCGGTCGCCGACAGCTTCGATGACCTCGACAGGTTCGGACTGCCTTTCGTGCTGATCGGCTCGAGTGCGGAACGGTTCCCGGCCAATTCTTCCGTCGGTTCCGATATCGCCCAGGCGGTCAGACTTGGCATGGACCATCTGGTGTCCAAGGGGCATCACGCGCCAGCCCTTATCCTCGGGCCGAAGTCGCGCATCGCACGGGCCCGGTTTCTGCGGACCTTCCACGAGCATTGCGTCGAGCGCGACATCGACCCGGCGGCGCTGCCGATGGAAGACGGCGAATACACCGTTGAAGGCGGGCGCACGGCGATGATGCGGCTCCTTCAGCGCGACCGGGTCGGCCACCTCGCGGTCTTTGCCGCCAACGATCTGATGGCGCTCGGCGCCATGGTTGCCGTGCGTGAAGCCGGGCTTCGATGCCCGGAGGATGTATCGATCCTCGGTTTCGACGGCATTCCCGCCGGCGCATTTTCCTGGCCGGGACTGACGACAGTCGCCAAGCCCGGGCGCGAAATCGGCGTGCGCGCCGTCGACTGCCTGTTCGATGAAATCGCCGGCCGGCCCGAACATGGGCGGGTGTTCATGCCATGCCGGCTGATCGAGCGAGGCTCATTGGCTGATGTGTCGCTCGACCAGCCCAGACGCGCAGCAAGCTCCGGGAGGGGGTAAGCAATGACCAATCGTGACGAGGCGGTGATGTCGCCTAAATTTGGGAACGTTCCCAAATCGAGTGCGGGCCGCAGGCAGGGACGCATGGCCGTCGCCGCCGATGGCTGGCGGCGCTGGTGGCCCTATTACGTCATGATGGCGCCGGGCATCCTGTTCTTCCTCGTCTTCCATTATCTGCCGATCTGGGAGGCGCGCATCGCCTTCGAGCAGGTACGCATCGTGCCGCCCAACATCTGGGTGGGCATCAAGCATTTCCAGGTGCTGTTCTCCTCGCCGGTGTTCTGGCAGGTGCTCGCCAACACGCTGATCATCTCGGCCATGAAGATGGTGTTCTTCCTACCGGTGCCGATCATCGTCGCGCTGTTGTTGAACGAGGTTCGCGGTGGGTCGCTGCGCAAGTTCATCCAGTCGGCGATCTACCTGCCGCATTTCCTGTCCTGGGTGGTGATCGCCGGTATCTTCATTGCAGCGCTGTCGCCGACCGACGGCGCCGTCAACAATCTCATGGGCATGGCCGGCATGGCGCCACGGTCGTTCATGACCGATACCGGCGCGATCCGCTGGGTACTGGTCTTTACCGAAATCTGGCGTTCGGCCGGCTGGGACAGCCTGCTCTATCTTGCAGCCATCATCGCCATCGACCAGCAGCTCTATGATGCCGCCGAGATCGACGGCGCCAACCGCTGGCAGAAGATCAGGCACGTCACGCTGCCGGGCATCGTGCCGACCATTGCGACGCTGTTCATCCTCAATGCCGGCATGTTCCTCAACGCCGACCTTAACCAGGTGATCAACCTCTCCAACGACGTGGTGCGCAGCAAGATCGATATCGTCGATACCTATGTCTACCGCATCGGGCTCCAGACCGGCGAATACTCGCTGGCAACGGCCGCCGGCCTTTTCAAGGCGGTGCTCGGCACGATGATGATCGTGATCGCCCATTTCGTTTCCAAGCGTCTGACCGGAAAGGGAGTCTGGTAATGGCCCTGTCGCGCAAGACCCCGATCGAACGCATCGAATATGCGATCATCGTCTCGACGCTGCTGCTGCTCGTCGTCGTCACGGTCCAGCCGATCCTCAACCTGCTCGCCGTCTCGCTCTCCGAGCCGGCAAAGGTGCCGGGCATGAGCGGGCTGACCATCATCCCCCGAGGGTTCTCCTTCGAGGTCTGGAGTGTTCTGCTTCAGCACCCCAATGTGCAGCGCGGCATCTTCAACTCCATTTTCATCACCGCCGTCAGCACCGTGATCGGCGTCGTCGGCACGGCACTGATGGCCTGGGGACTTTCCAGGCCCGGCCTGCCGGGGCGAAAGGCGCTCTTCATCCTCGTTCTCGTCACCATCGTGTTCGAGCCGGGCATCATCCCCGACTATTTCGTCAACAAGCGCTTAGGTCTGCTCGACAGCTACTGGTCGGTGATCCTCTTCAAGGCGGTCAATGCCTGGTACCTGATCATCCTCATCCGCTTCTTCGAAGAGATCCCGAAGGAACTGCTGGAAGCCGCCGAACTCGATGGCGCCAACCCGTTCCAGGTTTTCTGGCACCTGGTTCTGCCGCTCGCCAAGCCGGCGCTTGCGACCATCTCGCTGTTCTATCTCGTCTTTCACTGGAACGAGTTCTTCCGCGCGATGATCTATCTGAACGACCAGGGCAAATGGCCGTTGCAGGTGGTGCTGCGCCAGTTCGTCATCGATGGAGACAAGGTCGCCATCGTCGGCGCCAACAACGCCAGCAACAACACAGGCGCCAGCCAGATCGATCTGCGGTCGCTGAAAGCCGGCATGATCCTGCTCACCATCGTGCCGATCCTGGCGATCTATCCGCTGATCCTCAAATTCTTCACCAAGGGAACCATGAGCGGCGCGCTCAAGGGGTGACGAGACACGTTCCAACAAAGAAGCCTATCAAAACGGAGGAGACGAAATGCTTAGAAAAATGGTCCTGCTGGCCTCGACTGCCCTGGCGCTCAGCCTTGGTGCGGCCGCCCCGACAATGGCCGAACCGGTCAAGATCCGGGTGGTGTCCAAGGACTTCACGCCGTCCAACCCCGACGACGTCAAGCACCTGCAGCGCATTGAGGACGCGCTTCGGGCGCAGGGCACCGATCTCGACATCGAACTCGTCGACCTGCCGTCTTCCGGCTATGCCGACAAGCTGTCTGTCATGCTGCTCTCGGGAGACATCCCGGACCTGATCTATTTCCAGGGCGGCGACGCCAAGATGGTCGAGCAGGGCGTGCTCGAGGATCTCGGCCCGATGCTGGCCGACACCAAGTACCTGAAAGACGCGCTGTGGCCGCACAATGTCGAGCGCCTGAAGAACTATCCCTATCTGCTCTACGTCTATCCGGTGCGCGGGCCGCAGCCGGTGATCCGCAAGGACTGGCTGGAAAAGACCGGCCTCAAGGCGCCTGAAACCGTCGAAGACTATGTCACCCTGTTCAAGGCGATCAAGGACGGTGACCTCGACGGCAACGGCGTCGCCGACAGCTATGGCGTGACCACGGCTGACAACACCAACGAGCTCGATTCCATCTTCAACCAGGCCTTCGGCATCACCGGCACCTGGATGAAGAATGCAGGCGGCGAGTGGGTGCATGCGCGCATCACGAGCCAGGAGAAAGACAAGATCGCCTTCTACGCATCGCTGCGTGAGCAGGGGCTCTATGATCCCGAGTACATCACCACCAAGTTCGACGTGAAGGAAGACAAGTTCTACACCGGCCGGGCCGGCGTGATCTTCGGCTCCTCCGGCGAGGTCATCGACATCTATGGCGGCAAGATGCGCCAGGTTCATCCGGGCACCGAGCTCGTGCTTCTGGCGCCGCCGAAGGGACCGGGTGGCCAGGGCCTCGCCGCCGTCGACGTCTCGAAGGAATCGCGCGGCTTTGCGATCTCCTCCGTCTCGGAGCACAAGGCCGAAGTGATGAAGCTGCTCGACTTCATGGCAAGCCCGGAAGGCCAGATGTTCGATCGACTCGGCTTCGAGGGCCAGGAATACACCAAGGACGGCGACGCTTATAAGGTCACCGACAAGATCGCCACCTGGTACGCCCGCTTCATGGTCGCGGCCAACTGGACCCCGCCAGTCGTCTGGCAGTCGGAAGCGGCCCAGCAGTCGCTGGCGACGATCCAGAAGGACTTCAAGCCGGACAACACCTTCGTCTGGCCGGCCGACTACGCCGCCGATCTCGACGCCACCGAAAACGTCTACCGGTCCTGGGTCTACAAGTTCATCTCCGGCGCCGCCAAGATGGATCAGTGGGACCAGTATGTCGCGGAGTGGGAAGCGGCTGGCGGAAAACGTCTCAACGAGTATGCAAGGACTGTTCTCGATGCAGAAAAGTAGCGTTCAAGGGCTCTCCCTCAAAGGGAGGGTCCGCGCGCTCATCCATGGCGTCGCACTCGGCGACGCCATGGGGGCGCCGGTCGAAAAATTGCCGGCCGCCGAAATCGCGCAGCGATATGGCCGTGTGAAGTCGCTGGACACCGAGTGGCACAAGATGTCGCTCGATGCGACCGCCCGCAACGGCCGGGTGCGCGGCAACGGCATCGTCACCGACGATACGCTGATGACGCTCTGCCTGATGGATATCTATGGCGAGGTCGGCCGGCATCTCGATGCCTGGGACATGGCAGATGGCATGGTCCGGCAGATCGCCTGGGTGCCGCGCTACGTGCCGGAGCTGCAGCGCGAAGCGATGCTGATCGAGCGGCTGTTCTATCCGGAAAAATGGATCTTCCAGCGCCATCAGTTGACCTCGTGCGATCCGCGCCAGGGTGGCATCGGCAACATGGTCAATTGCGGTGCCGCGATGTATGTGGCGCCGATCGGCGTCGTCAACGCATGCGATCCGAAGGCCGCCTATGACGAGGCTATCGCGTTCGCTTCGGGCCATCAGGAAAGCTTCGGGCTTGAAGCGGCCGGCGTGTTTGCCGCCGCGGTTGCCGCGGCCTTCGTGCCCGGCACAGATATCGAAGGCGTGATCGAGGCCGTTCTGGCGCTTGCCAAGGACGGCACGCGCAACGCCATTGCCGACATCGCTGAAATCGCGCGCACACTGAAGGCGCAAGGTGCCGACCACGCAACGGTCGTTGCAGCCTTCCATGCCGCGATCGCGCCCTATTCTCCCATGGGCGACGACGTCAACCACACACCCGCCAAGGCCGGTCGCCTGACGGCTGCCTATCAGCCAAGCCGCCTCGGCTCGATCGAAGAACTGCCGCTGGCGCTCGGTTTCTGCCTGTTCAACGACGGAGATTTCCGCCGCTCGATCGAGGACGGCATCAATTCCGGTCGAGATACCGACTCCATCGGCGTCATGGCCGGTGCGATCCTCGGTGCGATGCACGGCGAAGGCGTCATCGACGCCGCCGACCACGCGCTGCTCGACCGCGCCAACAGGCTCGACCTTACCGCTTCGGCCGACCGCTTTACCGAAGTGGTAACGACCATGCTTGCCGCCGACCAGGCGGCGGCCGACCGGCGGACCAGCTTCCGCGCCGCCCTCACATTCTGATCGATAACGAAAGACGCATGATGCCCAAGCTCAGCAAAGAGACGATTTACGAGAAGATCTATGCCGGTTTCATCGGCAAGGCCATTGGCGTTCGCCTGGGCGCCCCGGTCGAACCGACGATCTGGAGCTATGAGCGCGTCCAGAAAACCTATGGCGAAGTCACCCAGTATCTGCGCGATTTCAAGAACTTCGCCGCTGACGACGACACCAACGGCCCGGTCTATTTCATCCGAGCGCTGCGCGACTATGGCCTGACGGCGAGTGCTGCCGATGTCGGCAAGACCTGGGTGAACTATGCCGCCGAAGAGCATGGCATGTACTGGTGGGGCGGCTTCGGCGTTTCGACCGAGCACACCGCCTATCGCAACCTGCGTGCCGGCATTCCCGCACCGCAGTCCGGATCGATCGCCCAGAACGGCGCGACGGTCGCCGAACAGATCGGCGGGCAGATCTTCATCGACAGCTGGGGCTGGGTGCATCCGGGCGAGCCGCAGAAGGCAGCCGATGCTTCGGCTCGCGCCGCAAGCGTTGCCCATGACGGCGACGGCCTGAACGGCGCGCGCTTCTGCGCTGCCGCCATCGCTAGGGCTTTCGAGGCGACCTCGATCGCCGAGGTGATCGCCGCCGCCATGGCGACCATCGATGCGAAATCGACGTACGCCCGCGTGGCGCAGGCGGTGATCGATTTCCACAAGGCTAATCCCGGCAACTGGCGCGCCTGCCGCGACATGCTGACGGCCGATTGGGGCTATGACCGCTATCCCGGCGTCTGCCACATCATTCCGAATGCCGGCGTCACCGTCATGGCGATCCTCTACGGCGAAGGCGATCTGCCGCGCACTGCCGAGATCGCCACCATGGCCGGCTGGGACACCGACTGCAACGCCGGCAATGCCGGAGCGATCGTCGGCACCTTCCAGGGGCTTCAGCCGGGCTGGGACAAGTACAGAAAGCCGATCAACGACTTCATCGTCGCCTCCGGCGTCGTCGGCTCGATCAATATCGTCGACATCCCGTCCTTTGCCCGGGAACTGACGGTGCTGGCGCTGCAGCTGCGCGGTGACGACGTGCCGGCGCTCTGGCTGGAAGACTTCACCCGCCGTGGCGTCCGCTTCGATTTCGACCTGCCCGGTTCGACCCACGGCTTCCGCACCGAAGGCTTCAACCAGATCAGCCTCAAGGGCTCGACCGACAAACAGGCCGAAGGTTCGCGCGGCTCGCTCGAGATCCAGCTCGACCGGCTCGAGCGTGGCCAGGGCGGACGCATCTTCTGGAAGCCCTTCTATCGTCGCTCCGATTTCGACGACGAGCGCTACCGCCCGATGTTCTCGCCGCTGGTCGATGCCGGCCAGACGGTGTCGTTCAAGCTGTGGCTCGATCCGTGGAATGGCGACGGCAACCTGCGCGTTGCTCCCTATATCCGCAGGGCCATGTCCGGCACGATCGAGGAAACCGGCGCGTGGCAGGTGCCCAACCATGAGGGTTGGCAGGACTACGAATTCACCGTGCCGGAAGGCGCCGAAGCGATCGACGAGATCGGTATTCAGGTCGAATATTTCGGTCGTCTGAAATTTCTCGGCCGCCTGTTCCTCGCCGATTTCAAGGTCGAGGGCGCGGGTCACACCGTCATCGATCCCAAGGGCGAAGTGCAGGAATGGGGCGCGATCTCGCGCTTTACCTGGAACCGCGGTCACTGGACGCTGCAGGATGGGCGCATCCATGCGCATACGGCCAATGACGCCGACATGTGGACGGGCCATTATTACGCCCGCGATGTCAAAGTCCTGGCGGATGTCAAGCCGCTCGCGGGCCCTTCGCAGCTGGTTACGGCCCGCGTGCAAGGCACCAGCCGGTTCTATGCCGCAGGCTTCGATGGCGACGAGGTCGTGATCCTCAAGGAGGATTTCGGCACCACGGTTCTTGCGCGTGCCCCGTTCAAGCGCGAGCTTGGCAAGAGCTACGGCTTCGCGTTCACCCTCAAGGGCGATTCATTGTCCTTCGCGATCGACGGCAAGCCGCTGATCGAAGCGCGGGACGACCAGTTCGTTTATGGCATGGCCGGGCTTCGCCTCGGCGCGCTTGGTCGCATGAGCGTTGGAACCATCGAGATTGTCGAGGCCGCCTGATCGGTCTTGATTCCCCCGCCGGTCCGTGAAACGGGCCGGCGGGGAGCCAGGAACCGCATCGGCGTATCAAGTGGGAGGAGAAACCATGTCCGAGATCGAACTCAGGAACGTGGGCAAGAGCTACGGCAGTATGTCGGTGCTCGACGATATTTCGCTCGACATGGGCAGCGGCGAATTCGTCGTCCTCGTCGGCCCGTCCGGCTGCGGTAAGTCGACGCTCTTGCGCATGATCGCCGGGCTCGAAGACATCAGCGCCGGCGAGATTACCATCGGCGGCCGCATCGTCAACGACATGCCGGCCAAGGAACGTGACCTTGCTATGGTGTTCCAGAGCTATGCGCTCTATCCGCACATGAAGGTCGCCGACAATATGAGCTTCGCGCTGAAGCTTGCCGGCGTGTCGAAGAGCGAAATCAAGCGTCGTGTCGATGAAGCAGCCGACATCCTCGGGCTGGGACATCTGCTCGAACGGCTACCGCGCGAACTGTCGGGCGGACAGCGCCAGCGCGTGGCGATGGGTCGCGCCATCGTGCGCGATCCGCGCGCCTTCCTCTTCGACGAGCCGCTTTCCAACCTCGACGCCAAGCTTCGGGTGAAGATGCGCGGCGAGATCAAGAAGCTGCATCAGCGCCTTGGCAAGACGACGATCTACGTCACCCACGACCAGACGGAAGCCATGACCATGGCCGACAAGATCGTCGTCCTGAACGGCGGAAAGATCGAGCAGATGGGGCCGCCGCTCGACCTCTATAAAAACCCGCAGAACCTGTTCGTTGCCAGCTTCATCGGCTCGCCCGAAATCAACCTTTTGCGCGGCGAAGTGGACGGTCAGACGCTGCGGCTTGCCGATGGCGCCCGGCTGCCGTTGCCTGAAGGTCATGGGCTCGCTTCGGGGCGCAAGATCGTCTACGGCATCCGCCCGCAGCATATCCACCTTGCCGACAGCGGCATTGCTGCCGAGGTGATGCTGGTCGAGCCGACAGGGGACGCGCAGGAAGTGATGCTTCGGATCGGAGTCACCGACGTCACCATGGTCCTTGGAGAAAGCGCCCTTCTGCAGTCGGGCGCGAAGGTGACAATCGGCTTCGACACGGCCAATGTGTTGCTGTTCGACGAGAAGACGGGCGGGCGCATCCAATGAGCGATTTCGCCAGAAAGCACTGGGATCCCGATGCCGAAGGGCCGCTGGATGGGATCAAGGTGCTTGACCTGTCGCGTCTGGTTGCCGGCAACATGCTGTCGCTGCAGCTGGCCGATTTCGGCGCCGACGTCATCAAGATCGAGCCGCCGGCGGGCGATCCCCTGCGTGAGTGGAAGGACGAAGGCCTGTCGCTGTTCTGGAAGACCTATGGGCGCAACAAGCGCTCGGTGGTCCTCAACCTGCGCGAGGATGCCGATCGCGAGGCGCTCTGGGCGCTGATTGCGACGGCCGACGTCTTCATCGAGAATTTCCGCCCGGGAACGCTGGAGAAGATGGGCTTCGGACCGGACGCGCTTATGGCACGCAATCCAGACCTCGTGGTGGTCCGCGTGTCCGGCTTCGGCCAGACCGGGCCATACGCTGAATTTCCAGGCTTCGGCACCATCGTCGAAGGCATGAGCGGCTACGCTTATCGTACCGGGTTTCCCGATCGCGAGCCGGTGCTGCCTCCACTCGCGCTTGCCGACATGATCGCCGGCGTCTACGGCATGTCGGCGACGATGACGGCGCTGTTTGCGCGCGAGAAGGGCCGGGCGCGCGGACAGGTCATCGACCTGTCGCTGCTGGAGCCGATCTTCTCGGTGCTCGGTCCCGAGGCCGCTATCTACGCGCTCAACGGAACCGTTAAGGAGCGTATCGGCAGCGCCTCGAATACCGCCTGCCCGCGCAACGTTTATCGCTGCGCCGACGGCAAATACGTGGCGCTCTCAGGTTCGACGCCGGCTGTCGCAAGGCGGATCTTCGAGATCATCGGCCGCGCCGACATGAACGACGATCCGCGCTTCCGCTCCAACAGCGAGCGCCTCAAGCACCGCGATCTCGTCGACGAGGCGATCGGCGCCTGGTTTGCCGTCCGCTCCCACGATGAAGCCCTTGCCACCATGCGTGACAGTGGCGCTACGGTCGGGCCGATCTATAACATTGCCGACGCGACCGAGGACGCGCATTTTTCCGAGCGCGAGGTAATCGTATCGCTCGACGATGCAGAGCACGGAACGTTGCCCATGCACAACATCGTGCCGCGCCTGTCCGCAACGCCGGGGCGCTTCCGGCGGCCGGCGCCGGCGCTCGGGGAACACACAGCCGAGGTGCTGGCGGAGATCGGGCTCTCTCCAGCGACGGTCGCTGCGATCACGGATGCCGGTGGGTAAACCCCTGTCGGCATGGAGGGCCGCTGGGTTCTCAGGCAGATCTGACATGGCGTAGACCTGCGGCGCGGGGCATTGCCCGCACCGTCACAGGGGCGTGGACGGCCATGCACCCGGCCGACAGCGCAAGCCTCGGTGAGTTGCCAGCTGCCCTCCGCGTCGGCGTCCGCAGTGTCGCGAGCTTCCGGCCAGTGTCAGCCGAAGAACAACGCGCGCATACGGGCCAGCAGGCCGCTGCGTTCGCCGCTCAGAATCGACCGGACGAGCCCGGCTGCCGTCGCGGCGTTCACCGTTGCACCGAAGTGGCAGTAGCAGATCACGCCGTGAAGCTGCCAGTCGCGCAGCCCGAAGAACCGGAGCGCCTCGCCGTAGGTATCGTCTTGCAGGCCGGCGGCTCGCAGCATCGGGTCGTTGAACGCCACGGAAATTGGCGAGCCGTCGCTGCGCAAGGTATCGCGCACGGCGGCCGACTGGTGCTCGGTTTCATAGAGCGTCGCCAGATGGTGGCTCGGGCTCTGCTCGAGAAGCTCTGCCCAGCGTTCCAGGCGCTCGCTGTGGGACATGTTCAGCGGACGGACGTCCGGTTCGATCTGCGCGAAGACCTGCAATTGCTCGCGTGTATGGTGCTTCATTGTCGCCTCCATTTGGACGATAGATGCGCTGCGCCAACCCTTTTCCCTAGTGTGAGCGTGACTCTTGTCGGACCTGAAGTCCAATCACGATGACGCCTTGTGTGGTCCGCCGTCGAGATGGCGCGACGACGTTGCGTCCACAGGCAACATGCCTATCGTTGGGGCAGGACCCAGATTTTGCCATCTTGTGGGATCACGCCGACTGCCTATTGCAAGGGAGGCATCCATGAAGACGAAGGCGCGCGACCGCGAACTCATCGACGCGATGAGACGATACTTCGTGGCAAAGGCCGAGCTGTCCGCGCTGCGGGCGGCACTCGAACAGGCCAGGCGTGCCACAGATGAAGACATCGGCCGTTTCTACGATCCACGCACCAATGTCGCCCACGCCGATCAGATCCGACGATCCCATGCCCTCAACGCCGAGATGCGATTGCTGATGGATCGAGCCGCAGCCTGGGGGCGCCTAGAGGTTGCTGAGCTGGAGAAGGGGCATGCGCCCGAAGAACCAGAAACCGCGTTGCCGCCAACCGGCGACCCGGCCGGATCGTCTAACGCATAAGTGCGGCGCGGCGGCCGGGCAGCCGATCCGGCTCACACGACCGTCAATGTTCCAACGAAGCGCACCCCGGCGGCGTGGACGATGTGCAGAGGCAGATCAACGCCGGCCGCGCGGGCTTTCATCCGCAATCGCCGAAGTGCGGCATCGAGGCGGCGGCTCTCCGGGTCGGAATGGGTGTGGCCGAGGAGGGTGTCGATGGCACCGCGCGAAACGGTCGCGCCTGCGGCGCTGGCAAGGTGTTCCATCAACATGGCTTCCCGTCCTGAAAGCTGGATCAACACACCAGCCGGCGCGATCAGCCGGCGTTGCTACAGTTCCAGAAGCCAGGTCTGCTGCGTCGTCGCCGAGGGGCCTTTGCTGCTTGCGGCATGTGCTGCGGGTGTTGCAATGGCTCGGATGCGCCGGGCCAGGTTGCCGATGGCGAGCGCCAGTTCCTCGCCATCCACGGGCTTGGTCAGGTAGAGGTCGGCACCATGCTCATATCCGTTTATGCGATCCTCGCGATTGGCGCGCGCGGTCAACATGATCACTCCCATGCGTTTGCCTGAAGAGGCCGCGCGCGCGAGTTCGAAACCGCTGACGTCGGGCAGGTTGACATCAAGGATCGCCTCGTCGAAATCGTTGTGGTTCAGAGCCGTGTAGAAACCGATGCCCGATGCGACATCCGTGACATCGATCGCTTGCAGCCTCAAGTAGTCGGCAATGCCATGCCGCAGATCGTGGTCGTCCTCGACCAGGACGACGCTGATAGCCGCCGCGCGCGGATCCTGCGCGTTTGCGGCTTGTGAAAAAATGGCTTTTGTCGTCATAAGCGTGCGCGTCGTCGAAAAGGGCGTGAGATGATTTGCGGTGGCCGGCGTTCCCCGAAAACAAGGCGAAATGACAGTGACGCCGCGGTCATTCGGCCCATGGCAGAAAGTCGTTTTTCGTCGTTGCATCGCAAATTGGAACCAAGCCTGAAATGGAGCATGCAATAGCTGCCGTCAGAGGACCGAGCGATGTCGGGACGCGATGGCAACCTATGCTTTGCCTCGCGTGAGTTCCCGGTTGAATTCTGCGCGATATTGCGACAAACTCCGTCTCGCAATCGTTTGTCCACACGCTCCCTAAATGACAGGCCGAAAGGCTTACGCACTGCCGTTGGGTCTTCTTATGGCGCAACGGTGCTGATCAATATTGGCGGAACGGCCCAAAGGTACAAATGAAGTTCTTTCTGCAAACCTTTGGCGGCTTGAAGCTCGTTGATTCAGAGGAGCGGCAGGTTGCCTATCCCGAAAAAGGTTTGTTGCTTCTGGCCTATTTGCTGACGACCAGGGAAGGGGCCGAGCATCGCGCCGCGATGGCCTCATTCCTGTGGGGAGACGAGGACAACGCCGTTTCCCTCGTCAACATGCGCAAGATGATTTCACGGATAAAGCTGCGCCAGGACGAACTCGGTGCACATTTCCTCTCCTTTTCCAGCAATATGATTCACGTCGAGCGGTTGGCGGTGTCGTCGGACATGATCTGGGTTGCCGATGTGGATACGGCCGACCCCTTGCACCAGTTGCGCAATCTCACCACGCTGATGCATCGCTCGTTCCTGGGGCCTGTCGGCTGCCAGAGCCGTGACTTCTACGGATGGTTTGCCGAGCAGAAAGACCGCCAGAATACCCTTCTCAAAGCGCTGCTGAGGAGGGTGTCGCGAGCGGCGCGCTCCGACGAAGACGCTGAAATTCTCAAGGATGCCGGCATCCTGTTGATCGGGGCGGAACGCGCCGATCCGGACACTCTCCAGTTGCTTGTCGAAGTCTTCAACGCCGAAGAAGAGGTCGACCAGCTTCGCAGAATTTTGGAGAAGAGGAGCAACGCGCTGGCACGAGGTGCCGACCTGGTCAACGCCACGGTGAACCGGGACACCCGGCAAACAGCAGCAAGTGCACAGGTTCATCCTCCTCTCGTCAGAATATCAGAGCAACGCCCTCATGCCGAAGCTGGCGACATGCGCCGGCACGCGGTACCGCGTTTGGTGCTGTTGCCTCCGAGCGATCATATCGGGCGCCCGGACAGCCGCTTCATCGCAAACGCCTTGATCGAGGACATAACGATCGGTTTTTGCGCGTTCAACAGTCTTCAGGTCATCGCCCACCATTCCGCCGTCCAGATTGGACATCAGCTCGAAGACCAGGCCGATTTCTTTCAACGCCACGCTCTCAATTACATCCTCGACAGCCGGATCAGCAATCAGACGAGCGAAGGAACGTTGTTCGTTCAGCTTGTCTTCTTCCCCGACAATGAGGTCGTGTGGGCAGAACGGTTCAGCCTGAGCCAGCCCGACCTCGTCGCTGCCCGTCGCGCGATCGCGCGTAATATCGCGCTTTCGGTTTCAAGTGAAATCGAACGGCACGAAGCGACACGCCTTTACAGGGAGCTGAACCCGGCGGCGTACCATAGTTATCTCGTGGGAAGACGGCACCTGAACCGGCTCACGCTGCCCGACCTTCGGCGTGCGCGCAAGGAGATGAAGACGGCTCTCCACGCCAGTACCGATTTTGCCCCGGCGCTGAGTTCGATCGCCAGAACCTATTCCAAGGAATGGCTACTGACCGCAAGGGGCGACATCGAGCTGCTGAAAGCCGCCGAGGGGTTTGCGGTGCGCGCAATCGATGCGCGCCGGAACATGGCCGATGGCTACCGCGAGCTTGGCGTCGCCAAGCTCTTGCAGGGCGCATTCGATGAAAGCGCCGAGGCGATGGAACTGGCCGAGACGTTGGGTCCACACTACGCCGATATCATTGCCGATCATGCGGATACGCTCGTCCATTGTTCGCTTCCCAGCAAGGCGTTGCTGAAGATCGAGCGGGCGATCGAGCTCAATCCGTTGAGCCCGGACTCCTATCTCTGGACCGCGGCGGGCGCAAACTACGCGCTGAGCCAATTCGAGACCTCGCTCGACTATATCGGCCGTATGGCCGATCCGAGCCTTGCCGACAGGCTCTCGGCCGCGAACTGGGCAATGTTGGACCAGAAGGACAAGGCGCGTGTCTTTGTTCGCCGGGTGCGCGAAGCCAACCCCAACTTCGATCTGGATACATGGCTTGCGGCTGTTCCGAGCAAGGAGCAATGGCACAGGGACCTCTATCGAGACGGCTTGAAGAAGGCGGGATTTTAAACGGAGCGATCCATGGCGAGAGGGGAAAATGAATGACCAAAGTTGTTGTGATCGGCATCGAAGGTGAAAAGGGACTTTGGGTGGTCGATCTGGACGCTCGCAGTGTCGAGCCTCTTGAAACGCCAAAGTCAGGCGGACTGAAGACGGTTGCGGATCTGCGTGCAACAGGGGTGAGCGTCATCAAGGGTGCTGATGTGGCGCTGGTCGTCAAATCGGCTGCCGCAGCGTCGTCGGGCCACTACGAGGGGTAAGCGCTGGCGTGTGAATGCAGGGCTCGCTCGCTGCCGACCAATTCGGGCGGTGGCGACGGCTGCCTCGGTTTTGTGGTGGCGTCGCCTCTCGATGTCCGCTGCCTGATCTTCGAATGGAGATCGGGGTGGCAGGGAACTTGTCGACCGGGTCGCTACCCTCTCGAGCTACGCCATGGACTTCGAGTAGACCCTCAAGTTCCCAACCTGTTTGTAGTCGCTGGCCTTGTAGTATTCCGCGGCGGCTCCCTGGCTTTGCGACAAGAGCCAGGCACTTGAAAAACCGGCGTCGTGAGCTTCTGCTTCGAGCAGCTTAAGCAGCCGCTTTCCAATGCCTCTGCCTTGATGAGATGGAAGGACGGCGATCTCGGGTATGTAGAGGCCCTTGCCGGAAGCCGATGTGTGCGGGAGGCCGATGGCAAAACCGAGCAATTGTCCGGCCTCAAGGGCTCCGACCCCCATCCAGCCCGGCGTGGTCGACAATTCGCCCATGCGTGATGTCGCCCCCTCCAGCGACCACTTTTCATTCCAAGGCGGCTCTACGTAAGCCTGCACGATGATCGTCGCTGCCTGTGACGCGTGGTCCTCATGTATCCGTTGAAAGATGACCGGCATCCAGGCTCCGCTTCGACTGTATTTCCTCAAATCGGCATTGATCCAAGGTGAGAATTGTAACGCGCTGCTGCGAAGTGTCGGCTATTGAGTATTCCAATCTTCCGAAAATAACAACTCTACGGTATTGTTGGTTGCACTTAAAACGCACTGATTGAAAGCAGGGTGTTGTCAGCGACGGTCGGTCTTGATCTCTCAACTCCAGCAGGGATTGCTGCAACCCGAAGACATCGTGGAGATGGCGATGCATGGCTATGGGCTTCAACAGTCATCTTCCTCGAAGAAATGAATGGTCGGTCTGTCTCATGCTGTGTGCCTCGCATCAGTATCTGCCAGCGAGACGGCGAATGTCTCTGCCTGCGGACAGAGGTGCGAGGCGGGGGGCTGCTGAGGGCGCTCGGGTTTGCGTGGGTTCCACCCCACGACTTCCGAAGGTTGGTCGCGAACACAGGGCTATCGGGACCCCGCTTGGTCGGTTTCAGCAGCGGATGACGTGCCCCACTCGGCATGCACCGAGTCGTCTGCCACCGGACGCAAAAAGGCCGGCAAGAATGCCGGCCTCCGTGGTCTGTTGCTCCAATGGTGCTGACTGAAGAAATCAGGCGGCCTGAAGAGCGGCGTCCGTCTCCGGATCTTCAATCGACTTCCCGGCATTGTACACGGCCTCGTCGAGAATGCCTTCGCGCTTGGCAACGATCGTCGGCACCAGCGCCTGTCCGGCGACGTTGACGGCGGTGCGTCCCATATCGAGGATCGGGTCGATCGCGAGCAGCAGGCCGACGCCCTCAAGCGGAAGCCCGAGCGTCGACAGGGTGAGCGTCAGCATGACGGTGGCGCCGGTCAGGCCGGCGGTCGCCGCCGAGCCGAGCACCGAGACGAAGACGATCAGCACATACTCCTGGATGCCGAGCGGCACCCCAAAAAACTGGGCGATGAAGATCGCCGAGATTGCCGGGTAGATCGCAGCGCACCCGTCCATCTTGGTCGTGGCGCCGAGCGGCACGGCAAAGGCCGCATATTCGCGCGGCACGCCGAGGCTCTTTTCAGTGACCGCTTCGGTGACCGGCAGGGTGCCGACCGAAGACCGCGATACGAAAGCAAGCTGGATGGCCGGCCAGGCGCCGGCGAAGAAGCGCGAGGGCTTCAGGCCATGCGCGATCAAAAGCGCGGGATAGACGACGAATAGCACGATGGCGAGCCCGATGTAGATTGCCGCTGCGTACCAGCCGAGCTGCGCCAGCGTTCCCCAGCCATATTGCGCCACGGCGCGGCCGAGCAGGCCGATCGTGCCGATCGGCGTCAGCCGAATGACCCACCACAGGATCTTGCGGACGATGACGAGCAGCGACTGGTTGAAGGCGAGAAAGGGCTTGGCGGCGTCACCGGCTTTCAGTGCCGCTGCGCCGAACACGATCGAGACGACGAGGATCTGCAGCACGTTGAAGTTCAGCGACGTGCTGGCACTTCCCTCCGTCAGCTTGGTACTTGCCTCCAGGCCCAGGATGTTGGCGGGGACCAGGCCTTTCAGGAAATCGAGCCATGAGCCGGCATAGGACGGGGCCTTGGCAGCTTCCTGCGACACGGCCGAGCCGATGCCGGGCTGGATGATGAGGCCGAGCGCTATCGCAATGACAACGGCGATGAGCGAGGTGATCGCGAACCACAGAAGCGTTTGCCAGACCAGCTTTGCCGCGTTCTGCAGCGTCGCCAGATTGGCGATGGAGGCAACGATCGCGGTAAAGACGAGCGGCGGGACCAGGGCGCGCAGAAGCTGCACGAAGATGCTGCCGATCGTCTGAAGCGTCACGGTCAGCCAGTTGGGGTTGCCGGCCGCGTCGACGCCCATGTTGCGGGCGACAAGGCCAAGCAACAGTCCGATGACCATGGCAGCGAGAACCTGGAAGCCGAACGACAGGAAAAACGGCTTCGGCGGGGATTTGATTGTAGCTTGGGACACGATTTACACTCGATTGATTGATGGAGCGGAGCGTCAGGGAGGCAGCATCCGCAACGAGGGCAAATTAGTCCAGGTTGCAAAGGAGTATAAGCAACCGTTTGGCTCGGGAGCAATCATGGGTGGAATAATTTTCCCGGTCGGCGAAATCGGCTGATGTCGATCGTGGCGCATGTCTGTCTCATAGCAATCCGACATCACTGCCCTATCTGAAGTCCGTGGATTTCACCCGGAGGAGACGGAGCATGCAGATCAATCGCACAGGACAGGCAAAATGGGCTGGCGGCCTCAAGGACGGCAAAGGCCAGATTTCGACGCAGAGTGGCGCGCTCAAGGAGTATCCCTACGGCTTTGCTACGCGTTTCGAAGGCGTACCCGGTACCAACCCGGAGGAGCTTATTGGCGCAGCGCACGCCGGCTGCTTTACCATGGCCTTGTCTTTGATTTTAGGTGAGGCCGGCCTCACGGCCGACAGCATGGAGACCACCGCCAAGGTCACGCTCGAATCCGTCGCCGACGGCTTTGCGATCACCGCGATCCATCTGTCCCTGAAGGGGCGTGTGCCGGGCGCGGATCTGACGAAATTCACCGAGCTCGCCAACAAGGCGAAAGCGGGATGCCCGGTGTCGAAGGCGCTTGGTGCTGTTCCCATCACACTCGACGTCAGCCTGGGATGAGAGACGTCAGCCCGGCGACGATCGGATCGCCCTGGCGTGATCGGGATCAGCCGGGCATGAGCGTGGGAGCGGACGTGAGGCGGCAGCCTATCGCGGATAGATAGGCGCGCCGCGACGACAGCGTCCTGTCGCTCAGCGCCAGCCAAGCGCGGGAGCGACGTGCTTGAGGATCGCTTCAATCACGTGGGCGTTGTAGTCGACGCCGAGCTGGTTGGGGACGGTCAACAGCAGCGTATCGGCTTCCGCCACCGCTTCATCGCCGGCAAGTTGCTTGATCAGCACGTCCGGCTCGGCGGCGTAGGACCTCCCGAAGATAGCCCTCGTGTTTTCGTCGATGAAGCCGATCGTGTCCTGCTCCTTGCCGCTCTGGCCGAAATAGGCGCGATCACGATCATCGACGATCGCAAAGATGCTGCGGCTGACGGAAACCCGGGGCGTGCGGGCGTGGCCCGCTTCCTTCCACGCCTGCCGATAGGCGCGGATCTGTGCGGCTTGCTGCACGTGGAAGGGCTCGCCGGTCTCGTCGTCCTTCAGCGTGGAACTCTGCAGGTTCATGCCGAGCTTTGCCGCCCAGACGGCGGTGGCATTCGAGCTTGAGCCCCACCAGATGCGGTCGCGCAGACCGTCTGAATGGGGCTCGAGCCGCAGCAGGCCCGGCGGGTTCGGGAACATGGGCCGCGGGTTCGGTTGGCCGAAGCCGTTGCCTTTCAGCGCTTCGAGAAACACTTCCGCGTGGCTGCGGCCCATATCCGCATCCGATGTGCCGTCCTGCGGTACGTAGCCGAAATAGCGCCAGCCATCGATCACCTGCTCGGGCGATCCGCGGCTGAGACCGAGCTGCAGGCGAGAACCCGATATCAGGTCCGCGGCACCGGCATCTTCAGCCATGTAGAGCGGGTTTTCATAGCGCATGTCGATGACGGCCGTGCCGATCTCGATGCGCTTCGTGCGTGCGCCGACGGCGGCCAGCAGCGGGAACGGAGAGGCCAACTGCCGGGCGAAATGATGCACGCGGAAATAGGCGCCGTCCGCGCCGAGTTCTTCGGCAGCAACCGCAAGGTCGATCGACTGCAAAAGCGCGTCGCCGGCGGAGCGGGTCTGCGACTGGGAGGATGGGGTCCAATGGCCGAAGGAAAGGAATCCGATTTTCTTCACGATAGCGCCGCCTGGGAATGTGTCATTGTTACTATCTTAGATGGCATAAGACCGGGCCGCGCGACAGTCACTGCAGGCCGAACGCTGTGTTTCCGATCTGCTCACGGACCACCATGTGGCACCAACCTCGGGGAGAAGCCGCAGCCTGACGCCGTGCCTGTCGCGGGCCACGTGGGTGCGCTTTCCGACGGCGCAGCATGGTATATATTGGATCCAGGCAGGTCGCTTGCGCCGATCGCCCTTTAGCCGGAGTTCATGGCGTACGGCGCCCCTTGTAGCAGATCTGACCGTTCCCGGCTCTAAGGGCCAGGCGAGAGGAATGAGGCCCAATGCGCTGGAACAAGTTGTACGCGCTGAAGAGCTACATGCGGTCCTCTCTGTGGGTCGTGCCATTTTTCGCGCTCGTCTTGCAGCAAGCCTTCTTCCGCGCTGTGCTTGTATTCGAACAGTGGACGGAATGGGTGCCGCTGTGGCCCTTGGAGACCGAGGGTACGGTTGCAGCGATGCAGGCGATCATCAGCCTGGCGCTTTCGTTCATCGTCTTCACGTTCGGCTCCCTGCTCGTCGCCATACAGATTGCGAGCGGGCAGCTTACGCCGCGTATCATCGCGACAACCCTGCTGCGCGATAACGTGATCCGTTTCACCGTCGGCCTGTTCATCTTCACCCTGCTTTTTGCCATCGGGGCGATCAGCCGTGTCAGTACGTCGGCTCCGTCTCCCATCATGTGGATCTCGGGGATCCTGGGCGTTCTGTCGTTGGCCGCCTTTCTCTATTTCATCGATTATTCCGCCCGGCTATTGCGTCCCGTCAGCATCATCCATCGCGTGGCCGAGCAGGGCTTTGCCGTTATCGAGGCGGTGTATCCCGGCCGGTTGTCGGATGTTGACGAACAACCACAACCGGACCAGCCGCGAGAGAAGCCGGGAAGCGTCGTGTTGCATGTCGGTTCTTCGGACATCGTTCTTGCTGTCGACGTGAAGGCCCTGACCATTCAAGCGCATCGAGCGGACGGCGTGATCGAGCTTGCTGCGCGCGTCGGCGACTTTGTCTCATACGGGCAACCGCTGTTCCGCTTGTATGGTGGCGCCAAGGAAATACCCGCCAAGGACCTTCGCGCCAGCGTCGTCTTCGGCCGAGAGCGAACCATCGAGCAGGATCCGACCTTCGCCTTCAGGGTTATCGTCGACATCGCCACCAAGGCGCTTTCAAAGGCGATCAACGACCCGACGACAGCGGTGCTCGCCATCGATCAATTGCAGAGACTGCTACGCAGTGTTGGTGCGCGCGAACTGCGCAACGAATACGTCCGTGACGCCCAGGGACGTCTTCGCGTGGTGTTTCCGACGCCGAACTGGGAGGATTTCGTGCAGCTTACGTGTCGGGAAATCCGGATCTATGGAGCGGAAAATCTACAGATCGCAAGGAGGCTGCACGCGATGATCGACGACCTCGAAGCGGTGCTGCCGGAAAGCCGGAAGGGTTCGTTGAGCATAGAACGCAACCTGCTCGACCAGACGATCGACAAAGTCTACCTGTTGCCGGAGGATGCGGCGCTCGCGCACATTGCCGATACGCAGGGGCTGGGAGGCTCCCCTAAAGCATGACTGACGTTCGCGCGTCCGCATCGCCTTCGACCGGGGCATGTTCTCGATGAAATCGTCCAGACCATAAAGGCCGCCAGCCGTTTTTGACCAGGCTTTTGAATGAGCACGTACCGCCGCAAGGCGCACCATCGCCCCACCAGACACTCAGCGCTCGGCATCCATATCCGCCGCCTCGAGGTCATGGCGGAGTGGAAAGCGGTGGCCGCGATGCCCAGCTGATTCAGGTCTCTTCCTGAACTGCCGGCGGTAGCTTGCCGGCGAGATGGAGAAGGCGCGGGTAAAGTGCTGGCGCAGCGAGACGGTGGAGCCGAATCCCGCCATCTCTGCGACCCGTTCGATCGGGCAGGAGCCGGTTTCAAGCAGGCGCTGCGCGGTCGCCAGTCGCTGGTTGAGCAGCCATTGCGTGAACGTCGTACCGGTCGCCTTTCGGAAGTGCCGGGTGAAGCTGCGCAGGCTCATTCCGGCTCGCGCCGCCAGCTTTTCGAGCGACAGTGGCTCGTCCAGATGCGCGATGGCCCAGTTGATCGTCGCGCCGAGCTGCACTTCGCTGACGGCCGCCGGTATTGGCTTCTCGATATATTGGGTCTGGCCGCCATGGCGATGCGGCGCCACGACCAGTCGTCGCGCAATGCGGTTGGCAATTTCCGCTCCATGATCGCGGCGCACGATATGCAGGCAGCAATCCATTGCGGCGGCTGTCCCGGCCGATGTGAGAATGTCGCCATCATCGACGTAGAGCGCATCCTGATCGAGGGCGACCTGCGGGTAATGTCGTTGGAACTCCTCGGCCCAGGCCCAATGGGTGGAGGCCGGGCGCCCGTCAAGCACTCCGGCTTCCCCCAGGACGAAGGTGCCAAGACACAGGCCGACCAGCCGCGCGCCGCGTGCGTGTGCCGCCTTCAGGCTCTGCAACAACGCCTCGGGCGGCCGCTCGTCCGGATCCCGCCAGGCCGGTACGATGACGGTGTCGGCCTCGCCCAGGTGGCTGAGATCATGCGTCACCTCGATGCGGAAGCCGGAGCCGGTGGGAATAGAACCGATGTTCTCGCCGCAGATCAGCAGCCGGTAGCGGGGCACTCCGAGCTTCAGCATTTCGTCGCCGAACACGATGCAGGGCACCGAGAGGTGGAAGGCGCTGATGCCTTCAAAGGCGATGACGGCGATGGTGTGCATCGGTGCTGGTATCCCGTTCCGCGGAGTTGGCCAGAACCTAGCATATATTGTCATTTCGGCCACTTTCGCGAAAGCGCCGCGTGCGGGATTTTTGCGCCATCAACAACGTGAAAGGACTTTCCCGTCATGCAGCACCCAACCATCCGTGCCATCGCTGGAGCGACAGCACCGCAAAGTATCGATCCGGCCAAGACCGCCCTGCTGGTCATCGACTTTCAGAACGAATATTTCAGCGGCCGGATGCCGATCCCGGATGGTGCGAAGGCGCTGGGCAACGCCAAGCGCCTTATCGACCGCGCCGATGAGGACGGCATGAAAGTTTACCACGTGCAGCACGTGACACCGGCCGGAAGCCCTATCTTTGCCGAGGATAGCGAGACCTCCCGGTTTCACGAGGCAATCCAGCCGTCCGCCCATCATTCGGTGGTGCGCAAAACGTCGGTCAGTGTGTTTCCGACCACCGACATCGACCGGCAGCTGAAAGAGGCCGGCATCGATACGTTGATCATCGCGGGTCTGATGACCCATGCCTGCGTTACCGGTGCCGCCCGCGATGCCGTGCCGCTCGGCTACAATGTGATCGTCGCCGACGACGCTTGCGCCACGCGCGACCTCGATATGGCGGATGGCAACACCGTCAGCCACGTCGCTCTGCACCGCGCAGCTCTGGCCTCGATTGACGACACCTTCGGCGACATCGTCACGACCGATCGCCTCCTGGCTCTGCCGCTTTCGGGCAAATGAGGCGTTGGCAATCCGCCGCCTTTGGCGACGCGTGCTGCGGGCAGGTGAAGAACGCGGTTGGCGGCCGTCCCGACCCTGCAGAAATGCGGGATCTCGGCCGCCAACCGGTTGGGCTTTCAACTCAGCCCGGCTGGAGGGCCACCTTGCGAGACATCGCAACGAGCGAGGCGCCCAACAGCGCAGCCAGTGCGGCGAACAGGAACACGCCGGCAGGTCCCTGGAGTTCGACGATCACGCCGCCGAGGATTGCCCCCGTCGAGATGGCGATCTGGAATGTCGTCAGCGTCGCAGCACCGGCACCTTCCGCCTCGTCGCCGGCAGCGCGACTGATGAAAGACTGGACGCTGACGGGCAGAGCGCCGAAGGCGAAACCCCAGGCGGCCGTCGCTGCAGCGGCAATGGCCGGCAGCACGCCACCGACGGCGAGAAGAAGAGCCGTGGCGGTGATACCGACAGCCGCCAGCATCATGGCAAGCCGCGTGTTGCGCTCCGCCAGGAAACCTCCGGCGATGTTGCCGAAGAAACCGCCGATACCGAAGGCGAGAAGGATCGCGGTGATCATCTCGACGTCAAATCGCGGCACCTGTTCGAGATAGGGGCGGATATAGGTGAAGCCGGCAAAGTGGCCGGTGACAACCAGCAGGATCGTAGCAAGACCGAGCCGGATCGCCGGGCGCCTGAGAACTCTGGCAATCGTCGCGAGGCTGGTGGTGCCGATTGGGGGCAACGATGGAACGGTCAGTGCCTGGACGATAAAGGTGATCACTCCGACTGCGGCTGCAAGCAGGAACGCATAGCGCCAGCCGAGCGTGGCGCCGATCCACGCACCAACGGGTGCGGCGCACACTGTTGCGATCGATACGCCTGACATGACGATCGCCATGGCGCGGGGCATCAGCCTGCCGGGAACCAGCCGCATGGCGAGCGCCAGCGACATGGCCCAGAAGCCGCCGAGCGCAACGCCGAGCAGGACGCGCGCCGCAAGCAGGAAGGGAAGGTTCGGCGCAAAACCCGCCATCAGGCTTGAAACGACGAGCAGGCCTGTCAAAGCCAGAAGAACCGTTCGCCGGTCGAACCGTCCCGTGTAGACGACGATTGCCGGACCGGCGACCGCCGCGACGACGGCGGTCGTCGTCACCGATTGCCCGGCCGCCCCGACGCTGACCCCGAGATCCGCCGACATCGGCGTCAGCAGGCTTGCCGGCAGAAACTCTGCCGTCACCAGGCCGAAAACTCCAAGCGAAAGGGACACCACGGCACCCCATCGCGCTCGGCTCTGGTCGTCCGTCGAGGCCGCTGATTTTGTCACCAAGCCATCCATATTCTTGATCTCCGCAATTGTTGATGGCGAAAATAGGTGGGATCTTCAGGAGTTTCTATGCTAGAAAATCCAAAAGACTGTGCCGTTTCTCCAAATTTGCCGGTGGGCTCATGAGCGATGCATTGACGGAAATCTTGCGTGGGCTGCGGCTCGACGGTGTCGAATACGGGCGTTGCCAACCGTGCGCGCCCTGGGCGACGGCCTATCCGGCGCAGGAGCCCGCGCGGTTCCACTTTCTCGCTTCAGGTTCCGCCCACCTTCGGGCGCCGGATGGCGAATGGATCGAACTTGCGCAAGGCGATGCGGTTCTGTTGCCCAGAGGCGATGCGCATGTGCTGGCCAGCAAGCCGGGCATTGCGCCGGTGTCGATCGCCGACCTGCCGAGACGGCAGCTGTGTGACGGCATCATCGACGTGCAGTGCCCGTCGACGGACAGCAAAAACCTCATCTTCTATGCGGTGATGCAGTTCAATGTCGATCGCCTGCATCCACTCCTGCAACTGATGCCGGCCGTCATGCGCACCAGCGATCTTGCCGCAAGCGAGCCGTCGATCCCGCCGCTTCTCGATGCCATGCTGCGTGAAGCGCAAATGCAGCGGGTCGGCTCGGGCGGCATTCTTGCGCGGCTCGCCGACGTGCTGACCGCGACCCTCATTCGAACCTGGGTGGAGCATGGCTGCGGCACGGCGACCGGCTGGCTGGCGGCTGTGCGCAATCCGGAACTCGGTCGTGTGCTCGCCGCCATCCACCTTGAGCCTGCACGGGATTGGAGCGTGCCCGAACTGGCCAAGCTGATGGGCGCTTCGCGCTCGGGCTTCGCGCAGCGTTTCGTCGACATCATGGGCGAAACACCGGCGCGCTATGTGGCGCGCATGCGCATGCACCAGGCGCATCAATGGCTGCAGGAAGGGCAGAGGGTGGCCCTTGTCGCAGGCCGCCTCGGCTATGATTCCGAGGCCTCGTTCAGCCGCGCCTTCCGCAAGATCATCGGGGCGCCGCCAAGCCACTATCGAAGCAAGACCTCGGCCAGGGAGAAGCTGGCTTCCTGAGACGATCCGATATCCCCTGACCCCGGTCGCCCGGGATCAGAACCGCCCGCTGATGCCGACCTTTGCACCGGCAGATGTCTCGCCGTCACCTTCGATGTTGAACAAAAGTCCCGTGTCGATCGCCCAGCTCTGCGCAGTTTGCAGCGATAGCGCGGCCGAAAGCGAGCCGAACACGCCCGCGCCATCAAGCCCGGAATAGCCGACCGTGCCGGCAAGCTTGGGTATCAGTGTCATGTCGTTCTCGAGGGTGAATTGCCGGGCAATCTCCGCCCTCAGGCTGACCCGCAACTGCTCTTCGGTGAAGCCCTTGAGGTCGACGATGTCACCGGCGCCATTTTTCACTCCATAGTCGTCAACCGTCTCGGAAAAGTAGACGGCCCGCAGCGCCGGCGTAAACACGGTTGTATCGTCCAGTTGCCATTGCCCCTTGACCGAAGTGTCCAGCAGCAAGCGGCGCGTGTCGAACGTGCCGTCAAAGGCAGTCGTGTCGATGGTGTTGGACGAGCCGCCATAGAGCAGGCTCGAATCCCAGAAGATGCCCTTGCCGAGTTCGAAGGAGGCATAGGGACCGGCCAGCCAGCCATTGCCGGAAAGCTCCGCATCCTCGTCGGTCGGGTCGGTCATCCGGTCATAGTGGAAGGACAGGCCGAGCAGCGCCTTCTCCGACAGAAGATAGTCTGCGCCGAGCGAGACCATGCCGAAGTTGCCCCACCTGTCGTCGTCGTCCTTGCGGCGGTGCATCAGGAACGTGCTGTCGAGCCAGATGTTGAAGGGCGAGGTTTCAGCCTGGTCAACGCCATCGGCCCTGTCGCGCGCGGCCTCCATCTGGGCAAGGCTGGTGGAAAAGCCGAGTGTGACGCCATCGGTGGAAGGTGTCATACGCGTGGTCACCGTGTCCGTTCCCGCGGCCATCCGCCGCCGGTCGATGAGGCCCGGCACCTTGATGGTCGAGGCGATCAGGTTCTGCCGCGTCCGCACGAAGTCACGCACGAGCGCGTCGATCTCCGCGGCGTGGTTGGACGCATCGAAGGCGAGATTGTAGGTCACGGTCCCGGTGTTGGAGGTACCGAGCGCACTGACCATGCGGAAGCCGACGCGCACCTGGCCGGAATAGGCCCTGTTGGGCGTGAACTTCAGATACCAGCCAACCGGGGCGGCGACCGGACCGACCTGTGCCAGTTCGCCCTGGATGATGGACGCCGTTCCAGCTTGGGCCGGCTCGACAAAGGTCGCCTCGGCCGCGGTGAACGGACCGCCGGTGGCACCGCGATTGAGATAGACATCAGGCGGTGCCGACCCGGCAGGGACATCGACCACCTTGTCGGAGACCGTGATCGTGCGGGCCTGGACCTTAACGCTATAGCTCGCCGTTCCCGTTGCGCCGTTGCTGTCGCGTACCTCGATCGTGAACGTGTAACTGCCTCCGGCGTCGGCAGCCAACGGGCCGGTCAGCTGACCGGTTGAAACGTTGAGGACCATGCCGTTGGGCAAAGCGCCGGATGCAAGGCGATAGAGCATTGGGCCGGTTCCGCCCTTGGCGGCAATCGGCTGGCTGTAGTTCTCGCCGGCCATGGCTTCCGGGAGCGTTCCAGCGGGTGGCTCGAAGGTGAAATCGACTGGAGCGGCCGCAATCGCAATCGAATAGCGCGCGGTTCCCGCAGCGTTGTTGGCATCGGTTGCCGTCACGGTAAAATCGTGGTTGCCGGCCCGGGTCGGGATGCCGGTGATCGCGCCGGTGGCGCCGTCGAGCGCGAGGCCCGCAGGAAGCTGGCCCGATGTGACCGCATAGCGATAGGGCGCGGTTCCGGCCGAGGCGGTGACGGCGCCGCCGCCATAGGCGGTTCCGGCAGTTCCGCTCGCCAGCGCGCCAGCCGGCGGGGAGAAGGTGAGCGTCGGTGCTGTCACCGTGATCGCCACCGTTGCGGCAGGCGAGGTGCCGGTGGCGTTGGTGCCCACATAGGTGAAGCTGTCGGAACCGGAGTAGCCCGGTGTGGGGGTGTAGGTGATCGCCAGTCCCGACACGGCGGCGATGCCGTGCGCCGGCTGGGCGCTGACGGCCACGGAATCAGCTGCGCCGCCGCTAAGATCGAGCGTGATCGGGTTGGCCGCGGAGTTTGCTGCGACGGTCGCACGCACATCGTTGGCTATCGGTGCCTGGATGGCGATGGCGATCGAGTAGCTTGCGGTTCCCGTTGCGTTGTTGGCGTCGGTCGCCGTCACGGTGAAATTGTAGCTTCCGGCCGTCGTCGGCATCCCCGAGATGCGACCGGTGACGCCATCGAGCGCGAGGTCCGCAGGCAGTGCGCCTGAAGCCACGGCATAGCGATAGGGCGCGGTGCCGGCCGACGCGGCGACTATGACGTCATAGGCTGTCCCGACGATACCCGCGGTCAACGTGCCGGCTGAGGGCGAGAAGCTGAGGGTGGGGGCGGTGACGGTGATCGTCACGGTCGCGGCGGCAGACGTGCCGGTGGCGTTGGTGGCGGTGTAGGTGAAGCTGTCGGTGCCGGAATAGCCCGGTGTCGGGGTATAGGTGATCGCCAGTCCCGACACCGAAGCCGTGCCGTGCGTCGCCTGCGTGCCGATGGTCAGCGTATCGGCGGTCCCGCCGCCGAGATCTGGTGTGACGGGGTTGGCCGTTGAGTTCGCTGCGACCGTTGCGCTCACATTGCCGGCGGTCGGTGCCTCGACCGCAATGGCGATCGAATAGGCTGCCGTCCCCGTGGCGTTGTTGGCGTCGGTGGCCGTGATGGTGAAATTGTAGTCTCCGGCGGTCGTCGGCGTTCCCGATATGAGACCGGACGCTGGGTCGAGCGTCAGCCCGTCCGGCAGCGTGCCGGTTACGCCATAGATGTAGGGTGCGGTGCCGGCCGATGCCGCGACCGTGACGCCGCTGTAGGCGGTTTTGGCGGTCCCGCCGGGCAAGGCGCCGGCTACCGGCGAGAAGCTGAGGGTCGGCGCAGAAACGGTGATGGTCACGGTCGCCGCATTCGACGTACCCGTGGCGTTGGTGGCGGTGTAGGTGAAGCTGTCGGAGCCGGAGTATCCAGGCGTCGGTGTATAGGTGATCGCAAGTCCCGACACTGCAGCCGCGCCGTGCGTCGGCTGCGTGCCGATGGCCAGCGTATCGGCGGTGCCGCCGCCGAGATCGAGCGTGATCGGGTTCGCCGCGGAGTTCGCTGCAACCGTTGCGCTCACATCGCCGGCGGTCGGTGCCTGGACCGCAATCGCGATCAAGTAGGCTGCCGTCCCCGTGGCGTTGTTGGCGTCGGTGGCCGTGATCGTGAAGGTGTAGTCTCCGGCGGTCGTCGGCGTTCCCGAAATAAGACCGGACGCAGGATCGAGCGTCAGGCCGTCCGGCAGCGTGCCGTTGACGGTATAGGTGTAGGGCGCGGTGCCGGCTGCGGCCGTGACGGTAGCGCCACCATAAGCGGTCGCGGCGGTTCCGCCCGGTAGGGCGCCAGCTGGCGGCGAGAAGGTCAGGGTCGGCGCAGAAACGGTTATCGTCACGGTCGCGGCGGCGGACGTGCCGGTGGTGTTGGTGGCGGTATAGGTGAAGCTGTCGGAACCGGAGTAGCCAGGTGTCGGGGTGTAGGTGATCGCCAGTCCCGAAACCGCAGCCGCACCGTGCGTCGGCTGGGTGCCGATGGCCAGCGTGTCCGCCGCGCCGCCACTGAGGCTGAGCGTCATCGGATTGGCCGTGGAGTTCGCCGCAACCGTCGCACTCACGGCGTTGGCAACCGGAGCAGGCTTTGGTGTGACCGAACCGGACGGATCGGAGGCCGGACCGGGGCCGATGCTGTTGGTGGCCGTGACTGTGAAGGTGTAGACCGTGCCGTTGGCAAGGCCCTTCACGGTTATGGGACTCGATCCGCCGGTTGCCACGGCACCACCTGGATCAGACGTCACGGTGTAGCTGCTGATCGGCGTGGTGCCCGCGTTCATAGGGGCGGTGAAGCTGACTGTTGCCTCGCCGTCACCCGGCACAGCGCTGACGGCTGTCGGTGCGTCCGGAGCTGCGCCCGCGCGAGTGACGACGATGTCGTAGGTCGTCTTCGTGACGGCGTCCTGCGCCGTAACCACGATGCTTACGGCGTTGTCGCCGACCTGGAGGTTGACGGGAAGGCTGCCCGGCGCCGTGACGACAGTTCCGTTGACCGAGACGACGGCGCCCGAATGTGTGCTCGCCGGAGTGACGGCGATGGTGGCAACGCTGTTTCCCACCGAGACCGTGTAGCTTGTCGTAGCAGCGTCGAAGGCTGGAGCGAGCGTGCCATGCGATAAGCCAATGCCCGAGAGGCTGGCATCGCTGGAAGGCGGCGCGACGATCATCGGCGTGCCGCCGGTGTACGCCTTGGTCATCTCGTTGCCGGCGAAGTCCTTGATCCCGGTGCTGGCGGACAGGCCGAGCGCCAAGGTACCTTCTCCCGAAACATTCGCGATCTGCACCTGATAGGTCGATCCCGATCCCGACACACTGTCGATCGTGCCTTGCGCGGTTCCTGTTTTCGCCAGGGTGAACTTGCCGATGTCCACGGCCGTGACCGGTTCGGAAAACGTGACGTCGAAGGTGGCGGCTGTCGCGGTGGGGTTGATTGACGTTACCGTGGGCCGGACGCCGTCGATCCTGATGCCTGATGTATCGGCAATGTTGCGCAGTGTGATATCTGCATCCACTAGGCGGTTGTAGTCCGTGATCGTTGCCCCCCCGCGCGCCATTGACGAGATTGCGATTCCGTCTTCGTCGAGGTCGTTTTCGGCAACAGTGTAGGAAAACGTCATGATGTTAAAGACGGCGCCGATCAGGTTGATCCGCCGCTCGACAGCCCCAAAGACAGCCTTCAGGTACGGCCCCCCGTTGCTGGCGATGTGCTGATCGAACTCCACGTCGAACAGCAGCGTGGCGCCGATCGCGTAGGTTCGTGCCGGTGTGTCGAGCGGCTTGACGGCGGTGACGATTGGCGGGGCGACGTAGGTATAGCCGTTCGCGCGCGTCACAGAGCTGTTGCCGACGGTCGTCACGGTCACATTGGCCGGTCCGGCGGTTCGTGGCGGCACGGTGGCGGTAATCTGGGTGGTGCTGTCGACGGTGAACGTGGTGGCAGGCGTGCCGCCGAACGTAACGGTACTCACACCGATGAAGTTGGTACCGGTGATGGTCACGGATTGTCCACCGGCACTGCTTCCAATCGACGGCGTGACGCCGGTGATCGTGGGAGGTGCGCTGCGCGTGACGACCACCCGATAGGTCCGCGTGACCGTGCGGTCCTCGGTCGTCACGGCAATGGTGAGTGTGTTGTCGCCAACATTGAGTGGCACGGCGGTCGATGTGCCCGATACGGCGCTGACCCCGTTGATCTTCACCGTCGCGGTGGTTCCGGGCGTTGACGGTGTCACGCCGAGGGTGGAAACGCCGTTGGCCACCGTGGCCGTATAGGTCAGGGTATTGGTGTCGAAGGCCGGCTCGAGGTTGCCGCTCGACAGGGCGAGACCGGAAAGTGCGGCGTCCAGCGGGTTGCTCTTCGTAACGCAGACGACGTCCATTCGCCAGGGAACGGTTGTCGGGCTTTGGTTTATGAATTCGACATAGATTCCACCGTCAACGAGGTTTTGTCCGGAAATCGATGCGGATTCATTGCCAGTTACAACACCGGCTTCATAACTGGTCATGAAGTATCCGACGCCAGTTTCAGAGATCGCGGTGAAGTACGCGATGTCCCAGTAGGATGGATTGCGGATCAAATCGATATGAAGCCGGTCCGTCGTTAGAAAATCACTCTTGGGGTAGGTCTTCGAGAGAGCTAGGACGTCCTTCCCGTTCAGGTCGGCAACGATATCCTCACACCCTTTCGACGCAGCGAACGCTTCTCCCGCCACGGCCACGAGGCTGGAAAGAAGGAAGACCAGGGCCGTCAGCAGCCGGATCTGATTGCGCCAGAACCGGCGCAACCTTTCAGCCTTCGGCAACGCCTCCACCGGCGTGGCGACGCACATTCGTTGGACGATGTCGTCAGACAGCATCGCCGAGGTGCTGCCGCCGCTTGCCCTACGAACGGCCGGGCTGCGGGAACGTGCGGCGGTGGCCGATAGGTAGCTTGTCATGACGGATTTCTCTCAACAAAAACCGCGCCATGGCAGGCGCGCTTCGTGTTAGCTCGGAGAAAGTGCCGTCTTCAATTGGTGGAGGCGGTCAGGTGTGGAAATGCGCACCCCGTGCCAATGACCCGGCATTTACCGCCAAATCGGCGGTCTCGACGCCGCACCTACCGCTTGCAGTGCAGGTCCCTATCGCCCGATCAAGCCGATCCATTGCGACCAGTCGGTCGCCGACAGACCAGGCGCGGATTTCAGCAGGGTGGGATGATGCGCCGAAAGATGCCGCAGCTCCCGCGGCGACATGCCGAATTCCCGCCGAAACGCACGGCTGAAATTTGCCGCGTTGGTAAAACCATGCGCTGAGGCGAGGTCTGCGATTGCAACGTGCCTGTATTCCGGCGCTCGCAGATTTATGAAGGCGCGGCGCAGCCGTTGCTGCGCCAGGAAAACCGAAAATCCCCCAACCAGCTCCAGAAGCCGGTAGACCGTTCGGCGCGACAGACCGAATGCGCCCATGACACGCTCCACGGTCAGATCGGGTTCGAGCAAGTGGTCGGTTATATAGCGCCTGACCGCGATCGACAGCGCATGGCCGACGCTTGCTGCATTGCCCTCGCTCGTCTGGCTGTTGATCGCAGCGCCGGCAAGATCAAGCAGCGGAGACAGGACCGCTTCCGCGTCGCCGACAGAGATATGATCCAGCTGTTTGTGCAGGCTGCCGAGCGTGTCCCTCAGCAGCGAAACCAGCGGCATACTCGCCGGCAGGACCAATTCATGATTGTCGTCCGGGCGCTTCAGACGGGGGGCCAGCATCTGGCGCGGAATGACGAGGCTGAGATGCTCATGATCGATGGTGGATGTGGCGAGCGGCTGCGCCATATCGATCACGTAGAGGTCGCCGGGGCGGGCAATGCTGTCGGAGCCGCCGCGGCTGCCGCTTTGGCCATTGAGATAGAACTGCACGAGATACCCGTCCATGCCGTCCCGGGCGATCTTGTAGCGGGACCGGTCGAAGTCCTGACCGCTCGATCGAGTGCGCGCGACCCCGACACCTCCGATCAGGGCCGCATCGACGCTGGCAAAGAAAGGTTCGTCGGACGGACCGCGAAGGCGCGTGTCAAAAAGAACGCCGATCGACTCGCGCCACATCAAATGGGCGTCTTGCTGCCGCATGGTTGTCGTGTCGAATCGAGAGCGCGGTAATCCGAAGTGATCGATAGGCGAAGAGCCCAAGCTTGACGTTGCATCAAATGACATGGTCGGAAAACTTCGTTCTTTGCGCTGCACTGATGGTCATGAATTGACAACTGGCAATTGGCTTATCCGAGCATGTCTACCACAACTCCTGAATACATCCGCTCACGTCGCGACTCTCGCTGGCTGGAAGCTAAACACTAGAGCATCCCGCCTTCAAGTGGAACCACCGAAGGCGGATAAGATGTTCTGGAATCAAAGAGCTAGAGCGTCCTTACGCGTTCTTCTGAACGCACGGCTCTCCAGAGGTAGCTGGATGTTCTTGCGAGAACATTTCAGCCACAGGGTGAAAAAGATTCTTTGCGATAAACGTCTTGCAGATGAAGGCAGACTGCGGCGCGCATACCGTTGCGGCGCACTTCAGCTCTGTTTGCCGGATTGCCGTACTGCTTTTGACGGAAAACCGCTCCGCACTTTTCCCGGAAAGTTCTATGGGCTCTTTGCGGCCCTAAGAGCGCCTGCAAGCTTTCTGACCGCGACGTCAAGCTCGATCGGCGTATAGGCGGCGAATCCCATCAGGAACCCGGCCTTGCCATCGCCTGAGGCATAAAGCCGCGACAGGCCCAGCAGCTCGACGCCGACGCGTCGCGCCGCGTCGATCGCCGTGCACTCTGGCAGGCCGCAGGTCAGCACGCACGGCATCTGCAGGCCGCCGATCGGAATCCGCGGCTCTACGAATGCGGAAAGATGTGTTCGCACAAGGCCGGCAAGCGTATCGAGCCGCTCGGAGTAGATGCTGCGCATGGCGCGAACATAAGCGCCGAAATGTCCGCCTTCCATGAACCGGGCGAGTGTCAGTTGCGCCATCGAAGCGGTGTGGCCGTCAAGCAATGTCCGTGCGACGGTCATCGGGTTGACCAATTGTGGAGGCAGCACGACATAGCCGATCCGCAACCCGGGAAAGAGCGATTTGGTGAAGGTGCCGATGTAAATGGTCCGGTCATGAGGGTCGAGGCCCTGCATGCTGGCCGTTGGTTTTCCGGCATAGTGGAACTCGCTGTCGTAGTCGTCCTCGATGATCCAGGTCTGATGCTTCCCCGCCCATTCGATGAGGGCAAGTCGTCGATCGAGCGCAAGCGTCGCACCTGTCGGAAACTGATGCGAAGGCGTCAGGAAAACCGCCTTGGCCTTGTGCGGTTGGCTCAAGATCCCTTCGACCATGATGCCCTGATCGTCCACGGGAATTGGAACACATTCCAGACCAGCGGCGTCGAATGCCTTGCGCGCGCCGTAGTATGCCGGATCTTCGATAAAGATGCTTTCGCCGGGATCGAGCAGCATGGTGGCGCACAGCGCCATTGCCTGTTGTGAACTCGTGAGAACCAGCACACGGTCGGCGCTGGCGCGAGCACCCCGTTCCAGGTTGACATAGTCGGCAATCGCGCGCCGAAGCGGTTCTGCGCCTTGTGGATCTCCGTGAAGGAGAGCCTGTGTACCCGTTTCCTTCAGCACTTGGCGCTCCAGACGCTCCCAAAGCGAAAGCGGAAAGCTGCGCGTCTCCGGCACACCCGGGGCGAATGGCCGGGGTATGAGTTGTTCGCGGACGCCGCCGCTGCGGGACATGGCGGCGCCGCGCTTGCTGAGGCTCGGCTCCTTGTGGCGCTCAAGCGCATCTCGCCGCGCAACCCTTTGGCCCGTGGAGAATGCTTTCACCTCGGCGACGAAACTGCCGCTTCCCACCCGTCGATCGATAAAGCCCTCGGCATGGAGTTGGGAATAGGCGGCCTCGACCGTGTCGCGGGATACACTCAGTGATATGGCAAGTGCACGCGATGCCGGCAGCGGTTTGCCGGGCCCAAGCGCACCATCGACGATGAGTTGCCTGACTGCCCGCTGAATCCGTGCGTGGAGGGGCAGCTCTGCGTGCGTGGGATGGGCAAGCCAAGCCTTCACGGTTTCCAATTGGGAGTGCTTGAACAAATGGTCTGGCCGTCAACGGAGAAGTGGATGGCACTATCAGTCCATTTGTCGATTAGAAGTCAAGCCGCATCCTCACCCGGCGCCAGAGACTTTCAGGAGATTGAACCGGATCATGTCGCATACCTCGTCACCATCGCTCTTCCGTTTAAGTGACCTCACGCATCCGATTGTCGCCGGACTGATCTCCGTCATCGTCAACTATGGCGGAACCTTCATCCTGGTCTTCCAGGCCGCAAAAGTCGCGGGTCTGAGCCCGGAACTGACCGCATCGTGGGTGTGGTCTGTTTCCATCGGGGTCGGTCTGACCGGACTGTTTCTGAGCTGGCGCTATCGCGAGCCGATCATCACAGCCTGGTCGACACCGGCGGCGGCATTCCTCGTGACGGCGCTTGCGACCACGCCCTATGCGGAAGCGGTGGGTGCCTATCTGATCTCGGCAGCTGCCTTCGTCGCATTGGGTCTGTCGGGCTGTTTCGACAGGGTCATCAAGCTGATCCCGCCCGGCATCGCCTCAGGGCTGCTCGCGGGTATATTACTGCAATTCGGCATCGGGGCTTTTGGTGGCGCGACGGTCGATCCGCTGCTGGTCGGGCTTCTCATCTTTGCCTATGTGCTGTTGAAGCGCTTTACCGCACGCTATGCCGTGGTCGGCATATTGGTGCTCGGCCTTGTGTTCCTGGCTATGCAGGGTCGCGTCGATCTTTCCGGGCTGCAGTTGAAGCTGGCCGCGCCGGTGTTCACCATGCCGCAATTCTCGCTGAATGCGCTTCTGAGCGTGGCGCTGCCGCTGTTTCTGATCACCCTGACCGGGCAATACATGCCGGGCATGCTGGTTCTGCGCAACGATGGCTTCAAGACCAGCGCCAACCCGGTCTTGACGGTAACGGGCCTGGGTTCGCTTGTCATGGCGCCATTCGGTTCTCACGCCTTCAACATTGCGGCCATCACCGCGGCAATCGCGACCGGCAAGGAGGCGCACGAAGAGCCGACCAAGCGTTGGGTGGCGGGGATCGCAGCGGGCCTCTCTTACGTTCTTGTCGGCGTGTTCGGCGTGACGCTTGCGGCGGTGTTCATGGCATTGCCGGCAACTTTTATCACCACCTTGGCCGGGCTTGCGCTGCTGGGCACGATCGGCGGCAGTCTCGCCGGTGCCTTGGCCGATCCGAAATCGCGTGAGGCAGCGTTGATTACCTTCCTCGCTTCGGCCGCGAACATCAGCCTGCTCGGGATCGGCGGCGCGTTCTGGGGGCTCGTGATCGGTGTTGTCGCGTCCATCGTGCTGAACGGCCGCCTGCCGCGTCGAGACGGTGGCAAACGGGTTGCCATCGAGGGTGCGGCCGAGTGATGTCGTGCCGGCTTTCACCAGCTCAATCCATACCCATGTGGCGTGCAACCGTCCTCATGACGTCGCAAGTCGATCGTCGACCATTTGCGCTAACTCGGCCGCTTCAGCGGGGCGAGCCGTGCGCTTTGCCCGCCACTCGGTCGGGTTCATGCCGGTCACGCGCCTGAACTCGCGATTGAAGTTGGATGAGAGCAGGAAGATGCTGTTCTGCTGCATCGGGCGTCCCGCCTCCCGATCTGCGAAGCGGGCGTCGCGCCAACGACCGAAGCACCCATTGCGGTGGAAGAACCGCAGAAGAAGCGCCCGTTCTGGAAGATCTGGGGCAATTGATGCCTGACGAAGGAAAGACGGTCTACGACCTCAGGGGGCTTAAGTGCCCCCTTCCCGTTTTGAAGGCCCGCAAGCGCATCGCCTCCATGGCCGCAGGCGCACTGCTCGAGATTGAGACGACCGATCCGATGGCAGTGATCGATATCCCGCATTTCTGCCGGGAGGACGGCCATAGCCTCGAGGCGGCTTGCGCCGCTGAGGGCGGTCACCGCTTCCTGATCCGCAAGGGCGCCTGAAGCACAAGGCGCCGTCGGCTCTCCTCCAGACTGACAGCGCCCGCGCGTCAAGGAACAGGGATGAAGCCGAGCTATCGGCTTCATCCCTTTTATCTGCTTCCGATCGACGCCCTTCCTTCACTCCTCGCGGAATGCCCTGAGCATCTGGTCTGTGAATGGTTTCGTGAGGTATGAGATCGCGGTTCTCTCGTCGGTCTGGACGAAGACTTCGACGGGCATACCGGGCATGAGCTTGCGGCCGCCGAGCTTGGCGAGCGGTTCGGTGATCTCGACGGTTGCGAGATAGAACGGCTGTCCGGTGTTGCGGTCGAGCGTGGTGGCGGCGGCGATGACGTCGATGCGGCCGTCGAGTTCGGGGGTCGTTCGCTGGTTGAAGACGGTAAAGCGCATGCGGCTCTTCTGGCCGGGCGCGATGCGGTCGATGTCGACAGGCGGGATGCGGATCTCCACCGTCAGGTCCTCGCCCTCGGGCACGATCGACATGGCCGTGGCACCGGGCGCGATGATGCCGCCGATGGTGTGGACCTGCAGGTCATAGACGAGACCGTCGACGGGGGCGCGCACTTCCATGCGCGACAGCCGGTCCTTTGCCGCCACCGCCCGTTCCGTCAGTTCGGCGATCTTGGCCTCAAGCCCGACGATCTGCCCTTGCGTTTCCTTGCGGTTGTTCTGGTCGATCGACATCAGCTTGATGCGCAGCTCGCTGATCTGGCCGAGCGCCTCGGCGATGCGCGCCAGCAGTTCCCCCTTGGAGCCGTCGATGCGGGCCATCTGGCGCAACAGGTCGCGATGTTCGGAGACCGGCACCAGGCCGCTCTTCAGAAGCGTATCGAGCTTGGTGATCTCCTTCTCGACGATCTCCTTCTCCTTGTCGCTGGAACCGGTCTGGGCCTTGAGGCCACGGATCTGTTCCTCGAACTGGCCGATCTGCAGCCGCATCTGCTCTTCCTGGCTGGTGATCATCCGGCGATTGGCCTCGAACAGCTTCACTTCGCTGGCTTTGAGCACCTCTGGAATATCGAACTCGCCGAAGGAGACTTTGGCGTCGCCGTCGCGTTCGGCCGTCAGCCGGGCGCGCATGGCGTAGAACTGCTGCAGCTGGCCGCGCACGATCGACAGCTCGACCCGGGTCTGGGTCTCGTCGAGCTGCAGCAGCACGTCGCCCTTCCGGACATGGGTGCCGTTCTTGACGGGGATGGCCGAGACGATGCCGCCGTCGCGGTGCTGGATCAGCTTGACCTGCTGGGAGACGGCGACCTGGCCCTGGGTGATGACGGCGCCCGACAGCTTCGCCTGGGCGGCCCAGCCGCCGACGCCGAACACCAGAGTGGCGGCAAAGATCGCCGACACGGCGATGCGCGAGGTGATGCCGAACTGCGGTTTTTCCGGCGGTGGGACTGTCATGGCGGCCGCCTCTGTCGTGCTCTTGTCCGTGGTCTTCATGGTCTTCTTCTCCCGATAACGCGTGACGACTGGGTTCTGTGGTTGTTCAGACGGTGTCTCTCGACTGGTCCGCCGGGTTTTCGGTTGCTGCCAGGATAAAGTCCTGTTCGGTGAGCTCGTGACGGCCGGCGATCAGGAACTGCAGATCCTCATCGCGTTCGAGGTCGACGACGGCGCGAACGACCGTGCGCTCGCCGTCGCCGAAGGTCTCGTGATAGAAGGTGATCTGGTGCACCTCCCGTGCTTGCCCGTCCTCCAGCAGTCCGTCGAAGACGAGCCCGCCGATGGCTTCGGCGATCTTCGACAGGTCGACGCGGTCGCCGACCTCAAAGTCGCGGATCTCGTCGCGGCCGCTGCCGTCATTGGCCAGCGACGCGGTCGTGCGGAAGACGAAGATGTCGGCGCCGTCGCCGCCGGCGAGGAAGTTGACGGCATTGCCGGCGACGAGCACGTCGTCGCCCTTGCCGCCGACAGCACCTTCGATCGAGGTCAAAAGGTCCGAGCCGATCTCGACCCCTTCGGCCGTGCCACGGTCGAGGTCGATCACCACGGCCTGCATCGCTGCCGAAGCGTCGTAGGTGTCGCGGCCGTCGTCTCCGTCGATCTCGTCGTCGCCATCATCGGAGCCGGGGACGACGATGACGAGGAACGTGTCGTTCCCGTCGTCGCCCTCCAATTCGTCGTCCCCGGCCCCCCCGACGAGAATGTCGTCGCCGTCGCGGCCGCGCAGCCGGTCCTCGCCCCAGCCGCCGGCCAGCAGATCGTCGCCGCGCCCGCCGGAAATCCTGTCGTCGCCCCGCCCGCCGAGGATGATTTCGAAACCCTCGATGCGATCCTCGCCGATCTCCTCGCCTTCTGCGATGCCGGCCTCGATATCGGCCAGAACGGTCTGGATGAGGCTCGACATGTCGAGGGTGTCGATGCCGTCACCACCGCAATAGATGTCGTCTCCGTCGTCATCCGCGTGATCGCCATCATCGCCACCGCTGTCGTCGGCGCGGGCCTGAACGAGGACGGTGTCGTTTCCGTTTCCGCCTTTGACGGTATCGTTTCCGTTTCCGCCGGCCAGCGTGTCGTTGCCGTCGCGCCCGTCGATGGTGTCGTCGCCGTCATTGCCGATGAGGGTGTTGTTCTGGCTGTCGCCGGAGATCTGGTCGTCACCGGCGCCGGCGATGACCGCCTCGATGCTGTCGAGCGTGTCGGAGCCGATCTCTTCGCCTGACGCCGTGCCGGCTTCGAGGT
>NZ_JABWDU010000004.1 GCF_013371465.1 Ensifer oleiphilus
AGCCCCTTCGGCAGGCCGGCACGTTCGGCAAGAATGGCGATCGCAATGGCCGAGAACGGCGTCTGTGCCGCTGGCTTCAGCACCATGGCGCAGCCGGCGGCAAAGGCCGGACCCGCCTTGCGGGTGATCATCGCATTGGGAAAGTTCCAGGGCGTGATCGCGGCGACGACGCCGATCGGCTGCTTCATTACCATGATGCGCTTGTCCGGCTGGTGGCCGGGGATCAGATCGCCATAGATGCGGCGCCCCTCTTCGGCGAACCACTCGACGAAGCTGGCGCCATAGACGATTTCGCCGGTCGCCTCGGCGAGCGGCTTGCCCTGTTCAAGCGTGAGGATGCGGCCGAGATCGTCCTTGTTCTCGATCATCAACTCGAACCAGCGGCGAAGCACGCCGGCGCGGTCCTTGGCGGTGCGAGCAGCCCAGCCCTTCTGCGCCAGACGCGCCGCTTCGATCGCAGCCTTCGTCTCTTTGCCTCCAAGCTTCGGCACGCGCCCGACAAGTTCGCCCGTCGCCGGGTTGGTTACATCGATCGCATTGGCGGCATCCGCTTCGATCCATTCGCCACCAATCAGGGCAGCCTGGCGAAACAGTGACGGGTCCTTAAAAGTCATCGCACGTCCTCTCTCCGAAAAATCTACAGAACTTATACAACTTTTTTATCAAACTCGACAATCACCCGAAACACCGTTTCTGCATATTCCGTTATCAAGTAGCGGATCGAGCCGGAAAAACGATCAACGGTGCCGGCGCAAAGCCGGTTTCATCGGCGCATGAACCCATGTAGCGTCGGCCGCGAATCTCGCCAACCGCCTCGCTTTGCCGCCCGGTCGTCGTCAATGGCAGCGCTCCTCCCACGGGATTCCCGACACGATAAAAGAGGTATGTTCATGACGGAAAGCAACCATAGAACCGCCGACCACCCGATCGACACCATGTTCCTGAAACGCTGGTCGCCACGTGCGTTGACCCAGGAAGAAATCAGCGAGAAAGACTTGCTCTCACTGCTCGAAGCCGCCCGCTGGGCGCCGTCTGCGAGCAACAACCAGCCCTGGCGATTCGTCTATGCCCGCCGCGGGACGGAGCATTTCGCGCGCCTGCTGGATATCTTGAACGAGAGCAACCAGCGCTGGGCCAAGCATGCCGCCGCGCTGGTGATCGTCATCTCCAAGACCCACACCCAGGCGGCCACAGGCGAAATGCGGGCCGCCTACACCCATGCCTTCGACACCGGCGCCGCATGGTTCAGCCTTGCGCTGCAGACGACCGTTTCCGGCTGGCACGCACACGCGATGGCCGGCATCGATCGTGACAAGGCAATGATCACCCTCGGCGTCCCCGAGCACCATCGGGTCGAAGCCGCGGTGGCCATCGGCCGGCTTGCCGACCCCTCGACGCTGCCGGACGATCTGCGCGAACGGGAGAAGCCGAGCCAGCGCAAACCGCTTGCGGAACTCGCCTTCGAAGGCCGCTTCAAGGCGGAATAGACAAAAAAGACCCCGGTGCCTTGCGGCACCGGGGTCTCAAGATATCGAAGATCGTGTCTCGATCAGATGTCGAGGTTGGCCACGTTCAGTGCGTTTTCCTGGATAAAGTCGCGGCGCGGCTCGACCTCGTCGCCCATCAGACGCGAGAACAGTCCATCGGCGTCGGTCGCATCGTTCACCCGGACCTGCAGCAGCGAGCGCACGTTCGGATCGAGCGTCGTTTCCCAAAGCTGCTCGGCATTCATTTCGCCCAGCCCCTTGTAGCGCTGCATCGAAAGCCCCTTGCGGCCTGCCGCGAAGATCGCATCCAGAAGCGCGCGCGGGCCGCTGATGTCCTGTGCGCCATCTCGGCGGCGAAGCACAGGGGGCGCGGAGTAGATTTCCTTGAGCCTCGACGTCAGCTGATCAATGTGACGGGCATCGGACGAGCCGATCAGAGCCATGTCGAGGACGGCAACTTCCTTGACGCCGCGAACCATACGCTCGAGCTTGAGGCCGCCTTCGGCCGTAACCGCTCCGATCCAGCCGCGTTCGGTCTCTTCGGCGATGACGTCGAGCCTGCGAGCCACTTCGATCGCGACCTGCGCGTATTGTTCACGCTGACCGTTCAGTTCGACGTTCAAGGCGCCGGCAATTGCCGCCTGCTCGACAATGGAGCGATTGTAGCGCGAGTGAAGACCATCCATCAGGTTGCGCACGCGAAGCGCATCGTTGATGACTTCGCGCAGGTCCTGGCCGGCGCGAACTTCACCTGACGCAAGCTGGAGCGTCGCTTCTTCGAGACCCATGGAGATCAGGTAGTCTTCCAGTGCCTGCTCATTCTTCAGGTATTGCGCCGACTTGCCGCGCGTCACCTTATAGAGCGGCGGCTGGGCGATATAGAGATGACCGCGTTCGATCAACTCCGGCATCTGCCGGAAGAAGAAGGTGAGCAGCAGGGTGCGGATATGGGCGCCATCGACGTCAGCGTCCGTCATGATGATGATCTTGTGATAGCGCAGCTTGTCGGCGTTGAACTCGTCCTTGCCGATCGATGTGCCGAGCGCGGTGATCAGCGTGCCGATTTCCTGGCTCGAAAGCATCTTGTCGAAGCGCGCGCGTTCGACGTTGAGGATCTTGCCGCGCAGCGGCAGGATCGCCTGGTTTTCGCGCGAGCGTCCCTGCTTGGCCGAGCCACCTGCCGAATCGCCCTCCACCAGGAAGACTTCGGACTTTGCCGGATCGCGTTCGGAGCAGTCGGCCAGCTTGCCCGGCAGCGAGGAAATGTCGAGTGCGCCCTTGCGACGTGTCAGTTCGCGTGCCTTGCGCGCTGCCTCGCGTGCGGCGGCCGCTTCGACGACCTTGCCGACCAGGATCTTGGCGTCGGAAGGATGTTCCTCCAGCCAGGTGCTCAAGGCTTCGTTGACGAGGCTTTCGACAACAGGACGGACTTCCGAGGAAACCAGCTTGTCCTTGGTCTGCGACGAGAATTTCGGATCCGGTACCTTGACCGAGAGAACGGCGGTCAAGCCTTCGCGGCAGTCATCGCCGGTCAGCGTCACCTTTTCCTTCTTGGTGATGCCGGATGTTTCGCCATAGGAGGTGATCTGCCGGGTCAGCGCGCCACGAAAGCCGGCCATATGCGTGCCGCCGTCGCGCTGCGGAATGTTGTTGGTGAAGCAGAGCACATTCTCGTGATAGCTGTCGTTCCACCACATAGCGACTTCGACGGTGATGCCGTCCTTTTCGCCGCGGATCGAAACCGGCTTCTGCACCAGCGGCTTCTTGGCGCGGTCGAGATAGGCGACGAAGGCCTCGAGGCCGCCGTCGTACATCATCTCGTCCTGGCGCACGTCCGAATGGCGCTTGTCGGTCAAGACGATGCGCACGCCGGAATTGAGGAAGGCGAGTTCGCGCAGGCGGTGTTCAAGCGTGCCGTAGTCGAAGTCCGTCTTGGTAAAGGTTTCCGTGCTCGGCAGGAACGTCACCTCGGTGCCCGTATCGCTGCCGGCGTCGCCGATCACCTTCAGCGGAGCGTCTGCGACACCATGGGTAAAGCTCATCTCGTGGATCTTGCCCGCGCGGCGGATCTTCAGCCGCAGCATGACGGACAGGGCGTTGACCACGGAAACACCGACGCCGTGCAGGCCGCCGGAAACCTTGTAGGAGTTCTGGTCGAACTTACCGCCGGCGTGGAGCTGCGTCATGATGACCTCAGCCGCCGAGACGCCCTCTTCCTTGTGGATGTCGGTCGGGATGCCGCGGCCGTTGTCGGTGACCGTCACCGAGCCATCCGCATTGAGCGTCACCGTGACGATATCGGCGTGTCCCGCCAGCGCCTCGTCGATCGCGTTGTCGACCACCTCATAGACCATGTGGTGCAGACCGGAGCCGTCGTCGGTGTCACCGATATACATGCCCGGCCGCTTGCGCACGGCATCCAGGCCCTTCAACACCTTGATGGAGTCGGCACCATATTCGGCGGCGGCGCCGGTATCGGTTTCAGGAATATCGGTCATTCGGCTTCGGGTCTTTCCAGGTTCTTCGGACGTGGTGATTCGTTGCGAATCACGTCTCGGACGCCTCGCGGACTATAGAAAATTTGTCCACGGTTCCAAATCCCGGACCGCGCGGAGCGGCCGGAAAACAGCTGTTCATCCCCTGTCATTAGCAGGAAATGTGGCTTTTTCCAAAACATCTTCCAGGGCGCGTATCGTGTCGACGGACAAATCGCGGATTTGTCCGCTCAAGCGGTTGGCAAAGGCGGTATATTCGGGCGCCAGTCCCGACGTATCCAGCACCACCTTCGGGGCGGAGACATGGGCGATCTGGAACAGTTCCTCCGCCTCGTCCCAGATGACGTTGAAATAGCCCGCCACCCTTTGCAGGAAATCGAAGCTCGGAGCGCCGCGTTTTCCATGCTCGAGCGCTGAGAGATAGGCGGCCGACACGCCAATCGCCGCGGCCATCTGTTTCTGCGACACGCCCTTCTTGCGCCGCAAATCTCGCACCGCCGCGCCGAAGGGGGTCACGTCGCGCTCCCTTTGCGTGCCAGGCGGACATAAAGAGCGCCATCGCCACCATGGTTGCGCGCAGCCGGCTCGTAGCTCGAGATCAACGAACGGAACTCCGGCAGCGAGAACCAGAGCGGAACGGCGCGTTTCAAGGCGCCATCGCTGCCGATCGACGTTCCCTTGCCGGTGATAACAAGAACATGGCGCAGCCCGCGCTCATGGGCTCTCAGAAGAAAATGCAGGAGGAAGCCATGGGCCTGGCTCTGGATCATGCCATGCAGATCGATCCGCGCTTCGAGCGCCAGATGCCCCTTCGACAGCTTGCGCTTGACCGGTTTCTCCAACGGGTAGTGGTGTCGGCCATTCGGAGTGTTGCTGAGAGCAATTCCCTGCTGTTCTTCGGCAGCGCCAGCGGGGGCTGCGACTTGCGGCTTTGGCAGTTCGTCCTTGGGCGAGACAGGCGCATCCTCACCGAGAAACTCCCGGAGATCGTCGAGGCGGCCGGGCATGGGCCTGGTCGTGCGTGCGACCTTTCCCCACAGTATCCGCTCTTCGGCTGAAAGCTTCTTGCCCCTAGCCATTGCCGTATCTTGCCGCAGCCGCACGGGGAATGAAGATGTAAAAATCGGCGTCGTTGCGAACGGCACCCGCAAGCTCGCCTGCCGCGTCGCCCGATCCGGTGAAGATGTCGCCGCGAGCCGGGCCGACGATCGCCGATCCGGTGTCGAGCGCCAGCATCAGGTGCCTGAACGGCTGCCCGGCATCAAGACGCGTCAGGCTGTCACTGGAGATGAAGAACGGTACTCCGAATGTATGGATCAGCCGATCCACGGCAAGCGAGCGCCCCGGTTCCAGCGAAACCTTGGCGGCAGCGACCGGTCCCAGCCGCTCGTCATGCACATCAGCCTCGCGGAAGAAGATGAAGGAGCGATTGTGCCAAAGCACCTCGTCGACCTGATCCGGATGGGCAGCCAGCCAACCGCGGATGCTCATCATTGAAACGGTGGCGGCATCGATCTCGCCGCGATCGATCAGCAGCTTGCCGATGGGGGAAAAATAATGGCCGGTCTTGGCGGCATAGGTAATGCGCCGGCGCGAACCGTCGGGATAGACGAGCCGGGCCGCTCCCTGAACATGCACGAAAAACACATCGACCTTGGATCTGGCATAGGCGATTTCCAGACCGCGTCCCGCCAGAAAACCCTGCTCGATCGCGGGGCGATCGGGATACTCGCCGACCACTCCATCATGCAGGCGACCGAAGGCGAAATAGGGATCCATGTCCGTGGGCCGGTTGGTATCGTCGATATCGACGAGATCAATCGGACGGCGGTAGATCGGGTATCGGAAGACATCGTCAGGTGTCGCCTGCACCTCGATCTCGGGCTCGTAGAACGCGGTCACGAAACCGGTCTTGCCCGTTTCAGGCCGGATCCTGAAGGCGACGAACTGTTGCTCGAAAAATGCACGCGCCGAAGCAGCATCGGCTACGTTCACGCTCGCAGCCGAAAATGCCGGCATCAAATCATCGACGGAAATGCCAAGCGAACCAGTGCGATACGGCTTTGCCGTGGAGACATGGTGATGACAGCGGCGTAGCGCTTCAATCACCGCAGTCGGATCGTCGTCCTGCCACCCCGGTACATCGGAGAAGGTGACAGGCTCAAGTCGAAGCGTCATGGTCGCCCCTTCCGATCAGTTTTCGGATTCGGTCGCGATCAGCTTCCAGTTCGGGTCCCGCGAGCGAATGTCGCGCGAGAAGGTCCAGAGATCGTTGACTTCGGCCACCGACTCCGCGTCGCCATCGATGATGGCGCCTTGCTTGTCGTAGGTCGCCGAGATCAGCTGGCTGACGATCCGGATCGTGATGTTTTCTTCACTGTCCCTGACTTCGGCGTGGACGATGTCGGCCTTCTCGATGCCGACGAAGGTGGATTTCACCACTTCGCCCTTGCGCTCGCGCTCGGCAATCGCGGCGTCGAAGCCTTCATAGACCTCGCGCGACAGAAGGTTTTTCAGCGTCTTGCGGTCGCCGTCGGCAAAAGCCATGACGATCATCTCGTAGGCCATCTTCGCGCCGTTGACGAACTCTTTCGGGTCGAAGCCATTGTCGGCGTCAGTCAGCGAACGGAGCTGATCGTTGAGCGGCGTTCCCGCCTTGGCGAAGGCGTCGATCGCTGCGTAGCGCGCCGAATCATCCTCGACATTGTCGCGGCGCGGCAGTTGGACGACCTTGCCATTGTCGGCCTTTTCCGGCCCTTGGCTCATGTCCCGCGGAGAATAGGGATCAAACGGTGGCCGCTCGCTGCCGGTCCGGCGACCGAGAACGCTGCGCAACTGCAGGAAAATGACCACTGCGGCGATCAAGAAAAAAAACGTGATGAAGTCGAAAGAGCCCATTTCCACCTGAAACCGCTGTTAGAATTTCTCGTAGCCATTCCATATAGTCCGCAAGGATAGATCATTCAAACTGCGTTGTCGCACCCTTAGATCGGAGGTGACGATGCGAAGACCCTTTCAGGCACCGATAATGCGCTCAATTTTCATTCCCCTGGTCATTCTTGGACTGCCCCTTGCCGAGATTGCCGGCTTCGTCATCGTCGGCCGCGAGATCGGTCTCGCCATGACGCTTTTGCTCGTCCTGTTGAGCGCGATTGCCGGGGTCATTCTGCTTCGCTTTCAGGGCTTTGCCGTGATCAGGCGTGTTCAGGAAGCAACGCGCACCGGCAGCGATCCCGGACGCGAGGTCATCAGCGGCGCCTTGATGTTCGTCGCGGCACTTTTGCTCATGGTGCCGGGCTTCATCAGCGACATCTTCGGTCTACTTCTGTTCGTGCCACCAGTCCGGCAGGCGATCGCCGGCTATCTCCGGTCAAGAATGACTGTCGTGACCGCCGCTTCGAGCCAGTCGTGGCGCGGGCCGAGCCATGCGCCGCAGGAGCGCAGCCAACCACGCGTCATCGACCTTGGCGAGGGCGAGTTCTCAAGGGCCGACGACGACGAAACCAACCCCTCCGAAGAGCGCCGGCAGCAATAGCAAAGGCCTGTGGCGCAGGGTTGTAAGCCCTATGACGAAATGCTAGATGGCCTCACCGAATTGAAGTCGAGGAAACCCTTATGACGACTGATACCGCATCCAACGGCAACGGCAGCGCGCAGCAGAGCCCGTCGCTCAACATCCTCGCCCAGTATGTCAAGGATCTCTCTTTCGAGAACCCGGGCGCACCGCGTTCGCTGCAGGCCCGCGACAACGCACCGTCGATCAACATCAACGTCAACGTCAACGCCAACCCGCTTGCCGAGAACGATTTCGACGTCGTGCTTTCGCTGAACGCGGAAGCCAAGGATGGCGAGCGCGTCCTGTTCAACGTCGAGCTTTCCTACGGCGGCGTTTTCCGTGTTGCCGGCTTCCCGCAGGAACACATGCTGCCGCTGCTCTTCATCGAGTGCCCGCGTCTGCTGTTCCCGTTCGCGCGCCAGATCGTTGCCGACGCGACCCGCAACGGCGGCTTCCCGCCGCTGATGATCGACCCGATCGATTTCGCTCAGATGTTCGCCCAGCGCATGGCCGAAGAAAAGGTCCGCTCGCAGGTGGCAAACGCCAATGAGACCGCCAACTGATCTCTCTTCAGTCTGGATCGTCATCAGGAAAAAGCCCGGAAAAACCGGGCTTTTTTCATTTCGGCGGGTCGTATTTGGCCCAGATCGCCTTGGCCCCCATCTTGGCGACCAGCGCGGCATGCGCCGCTTCATCGGCCTGCGACAGACGGTTGGGCAATGGCCGCGGGCGTTGCGCGATGGCGATCGGCGCATCGTCGTGCTCGACGGTTTGTCCCACCACCTTGTTGCTCGACACCAGGCCGAGGGCCGCCTGGCGACCGCCGAGCATCTCGATATAAACTTCCGCAAGAAGCTCTGAGTCGAGAAGCGCGCCGTGCTTGGCGCGATGGGAATTGTCGATACCGTAACGCCGGCAGAGCGCATCGAGCGAGTTCGGGCCCATCGGGTTTTTGCGCCGGGCAAGTGCCAGCGTATCCGTCACCCGGTCGCCGGCAATGGCGGGAAGCCCGATGCGGCCGAATTCGGCATTGATGAAGCCCATGTCGAAGGTCGCATTGTGCGCCACCCAGCGGGCATCACCAAAGAAGTCGATGATCTGCTGGGCCACATCGGCAAAAGGCGGCTTGTCCTTCAGGAACTCGTCCGTGATGCCGTGAATGGCAAGCGCATCCGGATGAACCTTGCGATTGCCGGGATTGATGAAGATGTGCAGCGTGCGGCCGGTCGGAAACTGGTTTTCCAGCTCGACGCCCCCGATTTCGATCACCCTGTCCTCGCGGTTGTCGAGGCCGGTCGTTTCCGTATCGAAGATGATCTCACGCATCGAGCGCTCCATTTTTGGTGAGATCGTCGACGACTGCCCTCACCTGTTGGCGTGTGTTGTCGAAGCTGTGGCTGGTATCGACGATGTAATCGGCGCGTTCGCGCTTCTGGCTGTCCGGCACCTGACGCGCCAGGATCATGGCAAATTTCTCTTCGGTCATCCCTGGACGTTTCATCGCCCGCTCTCTTTGAAGGTCGGGTGCGCAGCTGACCACGACCACCCGATCGACACGCGCCTCGGCCCCCGTCTCAAACAACAGGGGAATATCGAGCACGACAAAGGGGACATTGGCCGCGGCATTCCTGTCAAGGAACTCGCGTTCCTTCTGACGAACAAGTGGGTGCACGATGCTTTCGAGCTCGCGCAGCCTTTCCGGTGTTGCCAGGAGCTGACGTGACAGCTCGGCCCTATCGATCGCCCCATCCTTCACTGTTCCCGGAAAAGCTGCCTCGACAGGAGCAACGGCCTCATCACGATAGAGCGCATGCACCACTTCATCGGCGTCGTTGACCGGCACCCCGAACTCGCGAAACATCTGCGCCGTCGTCGACTTGCCCATGGCGATCGATCCGGTCAGGCCGACGATCATCATGCGTGCGACCCCATGTCATCGATGACGAGTTGGCGAAGGTTGGCGTCGACGACAGGCCGGCGGCCGAACCAGAGTTCGAAGCCGGGCACTGCCTGGTGCAGCAACATGCCAAGCCCATCGACGATGGCAAAGCCCTGTTGCTCGGCCTGGCGAAGCAAAGGCGTCTTCAACGGCACATAGACGATATCGGTGACCACGGCATCGCTCGCCATGACGGTGAAATCGATCTGCGGCGCTTCCTGTCCGTCCATGCCGAGCGATGTTGTGTTGATGAAGAGGCCGGCGCCCCTCATCACTTCGCCCAATGCCTCCATTGGATGGGCGTGCACGGTCGATCCAAAACGGTCGGACAGCTCTTTCGCCCTTGCCACCGTACGGTTGACGACATGGATCGTCTTGACGCCCCGGTCGCGCACGGCCTGGATGACGGCGCGGCTGGCGCCGCCGGCGCCGAGCACCACCGCGGTCGAACAGTGGTCCCAACGATCAGCGCGCTCGTCGAGATTGGCGACGAACCCGCGGCCATCGGTATTGGTCGCGTGAACTTGGCCGGCTTCGATCCACAGCGTGTTGGCAGCGCCGAGTTCCAGACAGAGATCATCGGGGCGGTCAGCCAGGCGATGGGCAACTTCCTTGTGCGGAATGGTGACGTTGCCGCCGCAAAAGCCTGACGTGCCTTGTTTCAACTCCGCGATGAAGGCGGAAAAATCTTCCGGCTTCACTTCATGTGCGCGATAGCTGCCCTCGATCCCGAGCTGTTTCAGCCAATAACCATGGATCAGCGGCGACCTCGAATGCTTGACCGGGTAACCGGTGACGAAGGCGTGGTTAACAAATGTTTCACGTGAATCACGCATCGATCGTTCCCAATTCCCGGAGTTTTGCGAGCAGCGGCAGCATCGGAAGACCGAGGATGGTGAAGTAGTCGCCGTCGATCTTTTCGAACAACTGGATGCCCTCGCCCTCCAATTGATAGGCGCCGACGCTGGACAAGGCCTTGATGCCGACACGCTGCAGATGGCGATCGACGAATTCCGGCGTCAGCGCGCGCACAGACATCTGTGCTGACGAGACGTGGCGCCAGAGAACCGCGTCGTCGCGGATGAGGACGACCGCACTGTTCAGGCGATGGGTCTTGCCCGAAAGCGACAGGAGATGTTGTCCGGCTTCCGCCATGTCCTTCGGCTTGTGGTAGACCCTTTGGCCCAGAGACATGGTCTGGTCGGAGCCGATCACCAATGCTCCGGGGAAATGCCCGGCGACATCTCTCGCCTTGGCTTCGGCGAGACGCATCGCCACCTCTTCAGGTGCAGAACCCGCTTCCTCGAGTGGCTTTTCAAGCGCGCGCTCGTCAATCTCGGCAGCGCGTGCGGCAAAAACCAACCCTGCATTTTCCAGAAGCGCGCGACGGAACGGGCTTGCCGAAGCCAGGACGAGTGAAGGTGTCATCATCGAAGTTCCCGAATTGTTCGGATTCGCTCTATCGCAGCCGCGGACGCAGGGCAACAATGGCAGCGGCGGTTTCCTCGATCGAGCGTCGGGTCACGTCGATCAGCGGCCAGTTGTTGCGCGCGCAGAGCGCGCGAGCATATTTCAGCTCTTCGGCGATGGCGGCCCGATCCGTATATTGATCGCCGTGAAAGCCCTGCGTGGTGCCCAGCACCCGATGTTGACGAACCTGCGAAATGCGATCGGCGGTCGCGATCAGGCCGACGACCAAAGGCTTGGTGGCCGCCAACAGTCGATCGGGAAGCGGCACGCCCGGAACGATCGGAATGTTGGCCGTCTTGATGCCGCGGTTGGCCAGATAGATCGATGTCGGTGTCTTCGAGGTGCGGCTGATGCCGATCAGGACCACATCGGCGTCATCGAAGTCGGCCGGCAGCTGACCGTCGTCATGATCCATGGTGAAATTCAAAGCGTCGATCCGCGCGAAGTAATCGGCGTCCATCACATGCTGCGCGCCGGAACGGCGCCGCGACGGCGAGCCGAGATAGGACTGGAACAGTTCGATGATCGGATCGAGCACCGACACGCACGGCACGCCCATCTCACGGCAGCGCTGGTCAATGATGCCGGCCAGCTCGCGATCGACGATCGTGTAGAGCACAATGCCGGGGGCTCCATCGATGGCGTCGAGAACCTGCAGCAGCTGTCGGCGATTTCTGATCAGCGGATAGACGTGTTCGAGCGCATGCGACGCCTGGAATTGCGCGGCGGCCGCGCGCCCCGCGGCGATCAACGTCTCCCCTGTCGAATCGGAGATCAGATGCAGGTGGAAGTAGTTTTTCTTGTTCTCCACGCTATTCTCCGGGTGCTGTTGATAAACCGGGATAAGAACCGCCGATGACGCGCCGTCGGCTCCGGCGACGGGAAAACCTCTGACTTATTCACAATTGGTCCAGCGCGGAAGAAAGCTTCGCGGAGCTTGTGGACAAGACTCATGGCGATGACAAAGTGTCACGTGTTTCCGTTCGTTGTCCACAGGTATGCGCACTTTTTCGAACGCAGCAATCGCCTGATTCCCATCGGCTTTTTGTACTTATCCACGAGATGCGGGCGGCTGTGCGGTACTGGCTCCCGCCCGGCTCTCTCCGATCGGGTCGCCGTGGATGACGTGTGGTCATCTTTTAATCCTTGATACCCACCGACTCTAAGAAATAGAAAGAGTCTAAATACCTTTGTTTATATATTGGGAGAGACCATCCGTGGCCGAGACACGAAGGAAAGTTCTGGAGGTTTTGGACGGGAAGACAGTCAGTCCCCCTCCCATCTGGCTCATGCGCCAGGCCGGTCGCTACCTTCCGGAATATCGGGCAACGCGCGCGGTTGCGGGAAGCTTCCTCGATCTCTGTTATACGCCGGATCTGGCCGTCGAAGTGACGCTGCAGCCGATCCGACGTTATGCTTTTGATGCAGCCATTCTCTTTTCCGATATCCTCGTGATCCCAGATGCCCTGAAGCGGAATGTTCGCTTTGAAGAGGGTCACGGACCGAAGATGGATCCGATCGATGTCGACGGCATCAGGGCTCTGAAGGCTGACGGTATCTCCAATTATCTGAAACCGGTGTTCGAAACGGTGTCCCGTTTGCGCGCCGAACTCCCGCGGGAAACGACGCTGCTCGGTTTCTGCGGTGCCCCCTGGACGGTCGCGACATACATGATCGCCGGTCATGGAACGCCCGACCAGGCCCCTGCCCGGCTGTTCGCCTATCGGAACCCGGAAGCCTTCCAACGGCTTTTGACGTTCCTCGCCGAGGTGTCCGCCGACTATCTGGTCGAACAGATCGATGCCGGCGCCGACGCGGTGCAGATTTTCGATTCCTGGGCCGGGGTTCTCGGCGAGGAGGAATTCGAGCGTTTTGCGGTCAAGCCCGTCGCCCGAATGATTGCGTCGGTGAGAGCACGACGTCCACAGGCGAAGATAATCGCCTTTGCCAAGGGCGCAGGGCTTCTCCTGAAGCAGTATCGCCAGAAAACGGGTGCCGACGCCATCGGCCTCGATTGGACCGTCCCCTTGTCCTTCGCTGTCGATTTGCAGAAGGACGGACCGGTGCAGGGCAATCTCGATCCGATGCGGGTCGTTTCCGGCGGCGCTGCGCTGGATCAGGGGATCGATCGTATTCTCGATGCGCTCGGCAATGGGCCGCTGATTTTCAACCTTGGACACGGGATTACGCCGCAGGCTGATCCGGAAAACGTCTCGGCCCTTGTGTCGCGGGTTCGCGGGGAACCCTGATGAGCGAACGCCAGACGGATAGCGCTCCCGGAAACAGGGCGCGGCTGAGGGCGATGATCGCGCTTGGCGGTTTTACCGCGCTGCTCGTCGGGCTTTTCGTCTGGCAGCCGGAGAGCCTCTACCTCTGGATCAAGGCGCTGCACGTGATTGCGGTGATGTCGTGGATGGCAGCGCTGCTCTACATGCCGCGGCTGTTCATCTACCACACTGACGCAGCGCCTGGATCGGAACAGTCCGAGACGTTCAAGATGATGGAACAGCGTCTGCTGAAGGTCATCATGAACCCAGCGATGATGATTTCCTGGGTGCTCGGGCTCTACCTCGCCTGGAGCGTCTATGGTTTTCAGGGCGGCTGGCTTCACGCCAAACTCCTGTTCGTGGTGATGCTGACCGTGGTCCATGTGGGCTTCAGCCGGGCGGTGCGGACCTTCCAGAGGGATGAGAATCGTCGCACTGCACGGTATTGGCGCTTGATGAACGAGGCCCCGACGCTGCTGATGATCCTGATCGTCATCATGGTCGTGGTGAAGCCGTTTTGAATTTTATCGATTGCTAATTGTAAGAGTTGTCGCTAATTTTCGACAACCCCTTGCGGCGTTTCACGTGAATCGCTATTTTCTGCCATCTCCTCTTCATGGCTTGTGACAAAGACCAGAGCCTGCCCCCTGCCGCAGCTCCCTTCAGAAAACACGCCGTCTTCCCATTCCCGTACGAAACATGGATCCTTCATGGCTGAAATGAAGCTACAAGAACTTAAGAACAAGACGCCGACCGATCTTCTGGCATTTGCCGAAGAGCTCGAGGTGGAAAACGCCAGCACCATGCGCAAGCAGGAGCTGATGTTCGCCATCCTCAAGATGCTCGCGGCTCAGGATATCGAGATCATCGGTGAAGGCGTCGTCGAGGTTCTGCAGGACGGTTTCGGCTTTCTGCGTTCTGCCAATGCCAACTACCTGCCCGGTCCTGATGATATCTACATCTCGCCTTCGCAGATCCGCCGCTTCTCGCTGAAGACCGGCGACACGGTCGAGGGACCGATCCGCGGACCGAAGGAAGGCGAACGCTACTTCGCACTGCTCAAGGTCAACACGATCAATTTCGACGATCCGGAAAAGATCCGTCACAAGGTTCACTTCGACAACCTGACGCCGCTCTATCCGAACGAGCGTTTCAAGATGGAACTCGAGATCCCGACGTCGAAGGATCTGTCTGCCCGGGTCATCGACCTGGTCGCCCCGCTCGGAAAGGGCCAGCGCGGTCTGATCGTCGCTCCTCCGCGCACCGGTAAGACGGTTCTCCTGCAGAACATCGCCCACTCGATCACCGCCAATCACCCTGAATGTTATCTGATCGTTCTCTTGATCGACGAGCGCCCGGAAGAAGTGACCGACATGCAGCGCTCGGTTAAGGGCGAAGTTGTCTCCTCCACCTTCGACGAGCCGGCGACGCGCCACGTTCAGGTTGCCGAAATGGTGATCGAGAAGGCGAAGCGCCTGGTCGAGCACGGCCGTGACGTCGTCATCCTGCTCGATAGCATCACCCGCCTCGGCCGCGCCTACAACACCGTCGTTCCGTCATCGGGCAAGGTCCTGACGGGTGGTGTCGACGCCAACGCCCTGCAGCGTCCGAAGCGCTTCTTCGGTGCCGCCCGTAACATCGAGGAAGGCGGATCGCTGACGATCATCGCGACCGCGCTGATCGACACCGGCAGCCGCATGGACGAAGTCATCTTCGAAGAGTTCAAGGGCACCGGCAACTCGGAAATCGTGCTCGACCGGAAGGTCGCTGACAAGCGCATCTTCCCGGCCATGGACATTCTCAAGTCCGGGACGCGTAAGGAAGACCTGCTGGTTCCGCGCCAGGATCTGCAGAAGATCTTCGTTCTTCGCCGGATTCTGGCTCCGATGGGAACGACCGACGCTATCGAGTTCCTCATCGACAAGCTGAAGCAGACGAAAAACAACGGCGACTTCTTCGACTCGATGAACACCTGATACGGTCAGGCTACCTCATGACAATCAAGACCGGGCAATCAGCTTGCCCGGTTTTTTCGTTTCTACCGACTATTTCATTAGCCGGATTCGCTCGACGACGGCCGGTCAGAACGCGATTTTTGATTCGCCATCGCAACGATTTTGAGCGGCTCGTCTCGAGGCCATCTGGCTGTGTTTGGTGATTCACGTGAAACACAATCGCCGAGCGGCCTCAGACTTGATCTTTCCATGACTATTCGGCATAAGCTCGCAACCGCTCTTAACCTCTGCGCTTTCGGGGAACGCGACTGTCGCGTCTCATCCCGCTACCGACAAAGAGGGTCAGAAGAACACGCCTGAACCATTTCCGGGGCCGGGCGTGCACAGAGCGATCAGTCTCATTTGGGCCCAGGTGAAAACAATGCCATCCGTGGATACGATCTATGCGCTTTCCAGTGGGGCGTTGCCGGCAGGCGTGGCGGTCATCCGCATCAGTGGAACACGGACGATAGAAGTCGTCGAGTCCTTGTGTGGCGCAGTTCCGGCGCCGCGCGTTGCGTCATTGAAACCGATTCGGGCCCGCAACGGTTTGACGATCGACAGCGGCCTGGTCATCTACTTCAGCGGCCCTGCCTCCTTTACCGGCGAAGATTGCGCCGAACTGCAGGTCCATGGCAGCCGTGCCGTCGTCCAAATGCTGTTGCACGAATTGTCCGGCTTCCATGGCTTGCGTCACGCGGAGGCTGGAGAGTTTTCACGGCGTGCCTTCCAGAACGGGAAGATGGATCTCGTCGAAATCGAGGGCTTGTCGGACCTCATCGTTGCCGAGACGGAAATGCAGCGTCGTTTGGCGCTGGAGCATTCCGAGGGTGGCCAGTCGAAGGTCTATGACGGTTGGGCGAAGCGCTTGATCCACGCGCGGGCGATGATCGAAGCGGAGCTCGATTTCGCTGACGAGGAAGATGTCCCGGGCTCGGTCAGTGAACGGATCTGGAACGACATGGAACTGCTGCGCGATGAGATCGACGCCCATATCGCCCAGGCGCCTATCGGCGAGATTATTCGCGACGGCCTGAAGATCGTTATTGCCGGCGAACCCAATGCGGGCAAATCCAGTTTGCTCAATGCACTGGCAAAACGGGATATCGCCATCGTCACCGAAATTGCCGGGACCACGCGCGACGTGCTTTCGGTCGATCTTTCCTTAGCCGGATTCTCTGTCAAGTTGTTCGACACTGCCGGCCTGCGCGAGACTGACGAGACGGTTGAGCGCGAGGGCATTCGCCGTGCCCGCGACGTGATCTCGCGGGCCGACCTCGTTCTTCTCCTGTCGGAAACGAAGATGGGCTTTGATACTCTGCAGGAACTCAATCTGGCCGAGATTCCAGTATTGAAGGTTGCAACGAAGTCTGACAGGGAAGACATCGATAGCGATGTCGGCGCCGATGTCGCGATTTCGACCAGGACTGGCGCGGGAATGGACCATCTCTTGCATGCTATTGCCAGTTATCTCCCTGATTTATCTGGTGTAACGGCGCTTTCCATCCCCTCACGGCGCAGGCATGTGGATGCCCTGCGCCAAGCCAGTATCGCGCTATCGGACAGCCTGACACTCGACCAGCACGGACTGGACATACGTGCGGAGCTGCTCCGCGTCGCCGGGGATGCGATCGGCCGCATCACTGGCCGAGTGGATGTTGAAAACCTGTTGGATGTGATATTTTCCGAATTCTGTATCGGTAAATGACGCCTGACTAAAACAATGCAACGCTAGCGAGTCATGCGACGTGTTTCACGTGAAACGATTCGAAGCCGGAATGCGTTTGATCGGAGAGTGCAACAATGGTCCATTTTGACGTCATCGTCATTGGTGGTGGTCACGCCGGCTGCGAGGCTGCAGCCGCTTCCGCGCGTCTTGGAGCACGAACCGCTCTGATCACACACAAGGCATCGACGATCGGCGTGATGTCCTGCAATCCCGCGATCGGTGGACTTGGCAAGGGGCATCTCGTGCGTGAGATCGATGCGCTTGACGGTCTCATGGGGCGGATGGCAGATGCTGCCGGTATCCAGTTTCGCCTGCTCAATCGACGCAAGGGTCCTGCCGTTCGCGGCCCTCGCACCCAGGCCGACCGCAAACTCTATCGCGAAGCCATGCAGCGCGAGATTGCGGTTACGGAAAACCTGAGCGTGATCGAGGGTGACGCCTTCGATCTCATAGAGCAGAACGGACAGATTGCCGGCGTCGTCATGAAGGACGGTCGGTCCTTCAGCGCCACCGGCGTGGTGCTGACAACAGGCACCTTTCTGAAAGGGCTGATCCATATTGGCGATCAAAAGATACCGGCTGGCCGTGTCGGTGAAGAGCCATCCCTTGGTCTCTCCGCCACCCTAGCGCGCTTTGGTCTTCGCTTGGGACGACTGAAGACCGGGACCCCGGCGCGCTTGGACGGCAAGACAATCGATTGGGATCGTGTCGGCCGGCAGGGTCCGGATGAGGATCCGGTGCCCTTCTCCTTCATGACCGATCGGATCACCAACCGGCAGATCGATTGTGGCGTCACGCGCACGACAGACGCGACACACAAGATTATCGCCGATAACATCGGCAAGTCGGCGATGTATTCCGGGCAGATTGAAGGGGTCGGTCCGCGCTATTGTCCTTCGATCGAAGACAAGATCGTTCGCTTCGGCGAACGAGACGGCCATCAGATCTTCCTTGAGCCGGAAGGCCTGGATGACGACACGGTCTACCCAAATGGTATTTCAACGTCTTTGCCGGCGGATGTCCAGGATGCGTTCATCCGGACAATCCCTGGTCTCGAGGATGTGTCGATCCTGCAACCGGGTTACGCGATCGAATATGACCATGTCGATCCACGTGAACTGGATGCGACACTGGCGGTGCGCAAGATGCCGGGTCTGTTCCTCGCAGGCCAGATCAATGGCACCACCGGCTATGAGGAGGCTGGCGCTCAAGGTCTGGTCGCTGGCCTGAATGCCGCAAAAGCCGCGATGGGACGCGAGGCGGTCTTATTCAGTCGTACCGATTCCTACATCGGTGTGATGGTCGACGACCTGACCTCGCGAGGCATCACCGAGCCCTATCGGATGTTTACGTCGCGAGCCGAATACCGCTTGTCACTGCGGGCCGACAATGCGGACATGCGCCTGACGCCCAAGGCGATCGAGATCGGTTGTGTCTCTGAAGCGCGACGGGAACGCTTTGAAGAATGGAAAACACAGTTTGACAGCGGACGAGCGTTGCTCAAGCAATTGTCCGTCACGCCCGCCGAAGGAAACCGCCACGGGCTCAAGCTGAACCAGGATGGCCAGCGGCGAACCGCGTTTGAGATCCTGTCCTACCCGGACCAGACAATCGATGCGCTCATGCCGCTGTGGCCCGAGCTGAAGGACATTCCGCGTGCGGTGGTCGAACCACTCGAAATCGATGCAGCCTACGCCGTCTACATGGATCGCCAGACATCGGACATTGCTGGGATCCGTCGCGAGGAGACGATGGTCATTCCTGCGGATTTTGACTTTGCATCCCTCGCTGGCCTGTCGAATGAACTGAAGCAGAAGCTGACGTTGCACGCGCCACGAAACCTGGCACAAGCGCTCAAGGTCGACGGAATGACCCCCGCCGCGGCCTCGTTGATCTTGGCTTGGTTGAAACGAATGAACCGCTCAGCGGGACGAGACGAGAAGGTAAGTGCGCAATGAAAACGAGTCCTTTCGTTGGCTTGAACGGACTGCGTGTTTCACGTGAAACGCATGAACGTCTTGAGCACTTCGCTATGCTGTTCCAGAAGTGGGCGAAGTCGATCAATCTCATTGCCCCCTCGACCCTCGATGACCTATGGCGTCGCCACATCGTCGATAGCCTTCAGCTGGTGCAGCTGTCGCCGGGTCCGAAGACCTGGGTCGACCTTGGCAGCGGTGGCGGATTTCCTGGTGTCATTACGGCCATCTATCTTTCCGATTTTTCCGACGGCTGGGTGCATCTGATCGAGAGCAACAACAAGAAGGCTGCATTCTTGCGTGTCGCGCTGATGGAAACCGGTGCGCGCGGGTCCGTTCATCCGATTCGAATCGAAGACGCGAGTTCCGTTGCGCCGAAATGTGATGCGATTTCGGCGCGTGCGCTGGCTGACCTCAGCCTGTTGCTTGACTATTCGTCGCCCTGGATGATGGCCGAAGGCGGCAAAACAGTCGCTTACTTCCATAAAGGGCGGGATTACCAGCGCGAGATCGACAAAGCCGTTGGCCGCTACGACTTTGATCTGGTAAAACACCCAAGCATTGTCGAGCCAGATTCTGTCGTGCTCGAGATCGCAAATCTTTCGCGAAGAACTCAGTGATTGGCGAGCGGAAACATGTTTGGCGCAAAAAACCGGATCATCACGATAGCAAACCAGAAGGGTGGTGTCGGCAAAACGACGACCGCGATCAATCTGGCAACCGCTCTGGCGGCCATTGGCGAGAAGGTTCTGATCGTTGACCTGGACCCGCAGGGCAATGCGAGCACGGGTCTCGGCATTCAGCGCCGCGACCGCCATCTTTCGTCCTATGAGCTGATGGTCGGATCGCATTCGATCGCCGAGATCGTTCAGCAGACAGCCGTGCCGAACCTAGCTATCGTTCCGTCGACGATGGACTTGCTCGGCGTCGAGATGGAGATCTCAAAGGAAGCCGATCGCGCCTTTCGTTTGCGCAAGGCCTTGGCCAGCCCGGAGGCGCTGGAATACTCCTACGTTCTCGTCGACTGCCCGCCGTCGTTCAACCTCCTGACGATGAACGCCATGGCGGCCGCGCATTCGGTGCTGGTGCCGCTGCAGTGTGAGTTCTTCGCACTGGAAGGCCTTAGCCAACTGCTGGAGACGGTCGATCAGGTGCGCAGAACCGTCAATCCCAGCCTCGATATCCAGGGCATCGTCCTGACGATGTTCGATTCGCGTAACAATCTGGCGCAGCAGGTGGTGAGCGATGTTCGCACCCACCTTGGGGATAAGGTCTACCACACGCTCATTCCGCGCAATGTTCGTGTCTCCGAGGCGCCATCTTATGGTAAGCCGGCCATCCTTTACGATCTGAAATGCGCCGGTAGCCAGGCTTATCTTCAGTTGGCATCGGAAGTGATCCAGCGCGAGCGGCAGCGCAAGGCTGCATAATTGTTTCGGTACCGGAATTAAAATCGGGTGATACTATGAACGACGATAGCTCGAAGAGACGGCTTGGTCGCGGACTGGCTGCATTGATCGGCGAGATGGACCAACCGATCCAGGCGGGCGCTGCCCCTGCCCCAGTCAACCCTGATCGGCGGGTGCCGATCGAGTTCGTGTCGCGAAACCCGAGAAACCCCCGTCGGCAGTTCGATGAAGGTGAGTTGCAGGACCTCGCCAACTCTATCCGGCAGCACGGCATCGTTCAGCCGGTCGTTGCCCGCACGATTGGCACGGACCGCTACGAGATCATCGCCGGCGAACGCCGTTGGCGCGCAGCGCAGCTGGCGGGCTTTACCGAAATCCCGGTTATTATCCGCGATGTTGACGATCGGACGGCGCTGGAGATCGCCATCGTCGAGAACGTGCAGCGCTCAGACCTCAATCCACTCGATGAAGCGCTTGGCTACGAGCAACTGATTGCCGAGCACGGCTACACACAGAACGATCTCGGTGAGATCATCGGCAAGAGCCGCAGCCATGTGGCCAACAGCCTGCGGCTGTTGAAGCTGCCCGAGCCCGTGCGCGACATGCTGTCCGAAGGAAGCCTTTCGGCCGGCCATGCGCGCGCATTGATCCCGACATCGGACCCTGCAACGCTGGCCCGCAACATCGTCGCAAAGGGCCTTTCGGTCCGCGACGCGGAACGACTGGCGCAGAACGATATTCGTGCCCAGAACGACCCCAACTACGCCAAGGCCGCGCGCCGGGACGAGAAGGACGCCGATACGCTGGCGCTTGAGCGGACGTTGTCCGATAGCCTCGGGCTCGAAGTCACTGTCAGCCACAAGGCTTCCGGGGGCCACCTCAGGATTTCCTACAAGACCCTTGATCAGCTCGAAGAGATCTGCCGGCTGCTTGAACGCCGCTGAGCGCGCGCAGCTTCTACAGGCAACGATCATTTTTCCATGAAGGTGTTGACCCGCGGATGCGCGCGCTCAACGTCTGGCTGACTGCACGGCGATCGCCATCAGGTTCTGCAGCACCATGCTCTCCTCTAGGCTCTGGCGGGTGCGGCTCTGAAAAATCGTATTCTGCAACCGCGTCAGCTCGCGGCGGATCGCCGGCGAAGACCAATGCCGAAGCGCTGCCTCGATGATGGGTTTGCGGCGAAAGTGCAGGTGCCGACCCATGGTCGCGATCACCTGACCGGCCTGCTGGCGCGATGAATCCATCTCGGCGCGCATCAGATCGAGCTGCTGAAACTGCCGCAAGCACCCTTGCAAAACAAGGAAAGCCGGTGTTTTCGACGTGGTAATCTTCTGCATTGCGTGCAGAAGGCCGTCAAGATCACCTTTCAACACGGCATCGACCGCATCATCAACGGAGATAGCGCTGGCATCGCCAACGATGTCGGTGACATCCGATTCATCGACGGTCGTCTTGCCTCGGCAATAGAGCGCCAGCTTGCGGACTTCGTTGCGCGAGGCCAGCCGGTCACCGCCCAGCGCCTCCATCAGTCTTTCGCGTGCAGCCGGTGTTATGCCGAGCTTTTCCTCGCCGAGTTCCTTGTCGATCAGGGTCTGCAGACTGCGGGCATCGTCGCTATAACAGGCGATGGTCGCGATGGAACGGGCGGTCTCGGCGACCTTGCGCAGCGCCGATCCCTTCTTGAGATCCCCCGCTTCGACGAGGACGTAGCTACCGGTGGGAAGTTCGCCGGCCAGGATCTGCAACGCATCGACGAGCGCCTTCTCGTTGGCGGCTCCGCGCACCCAGACGAGCTTTTCACCGCCGAATAGGCCGATCGAGTTGACCTCGTCGAGAAGACGGCCGGGGCTCTGCTGCAGATCCCCGGCGTCGAGCTTGGTGATTGAGAAAGGGTCGTCGAGCGGAACGCCGCTGAGCGACGCGATCGCCCCTGCCCGCTCCGAGACCAGACCGCGGTCCGGACCGTAGAGGACAAAGAGGCGATAGAGGCCCGCTGACTTCTGAAGGAAAGAGTCGAACTCGTGCGACTTGACTTCGCTCATTCCAGCACCGCCTAGCGGCTGAGGGCCGCGGCGATGTCAGCCCGGATCAGCTCTGCCAGTTCCTTTGCAGCGCGGTTTTCGCCGTCGCGCACGGCGCGAACCTTGGCGAACTCCTGCACCGGGAAGTCGACAAGTGCGACAGCGGTGCGATTGCCCGACTTAATGGTCTCGCCGGTTCCGATCTTGGAGAGATTGTAGTCGGCCTTGACGACGATACGGCCAGCTCCTGCCCGATCCCGCGCCTGATCGTAGAGTACGCCCATAGTGCGGCTCGTAACCGTCAACGCCAGATGATACTGCGGGTTGACCGGTTCTCCCTGGCCGCCGGCGACGAGGAAGATCAGGGCATTGCGCACTTCCTGCTCGACGCGCTCTTCGGCGTCGGAGATTTCGATCGACGCCAGCGCCGCGGGTGTGCCGACTGCATCGGAATAAAGCGGCCTGACCTGGCAGCCGGCGAGCGCGGTCAACATAAGAACACCAGCCAGCATCGGGATCGACCGGATGCGGGAGCCAGCTCTATCAGACAACGACATTGACGATCCTCTGAGGCACGACGATGATTTTCTTGGGGCTGCTGCCGTTGAGTATGGTCTTGACGGCATCGAGAGCGAGAACTGCATTTTCGATTGCAGTCTGATCTGCATCGCGCGCGATTGTCAAATCCGCGCGCTTCTTGCCGTTGACCTGAACCGGGAGCGTGACTTCATTCTCGACGACGAGCGCGGCATCGAATTTCGGCCAGCCGCTTTCAGCGATCAGGCCCTTGCCGCCGATCGCCTGCCAGCACTCCTCGGCCAGGTGCGGCATCATCGGCGCGATCAGGCTGATCAGGATCGACGTTGCATCCTTCGCCGCACCGGCGAGCGCTGCATCGGCCTTGCCGGTGGCGACCTGGGTCAGCGGGGCTGCAAGCACGTTGACGAGTTCATAGATGCGCGCCACGGCCTTGTTGAAGGCCAGCTTGTCGTAATCGGCCTCGACAGCGCGCAGCGTCCGGTGGGCCGCCTGCGAGACCGCCAGGCCGGCACCGTCATGTGCCGGTGCTGCCTCGAACGTGCGAAGCGTGTCCGCCGCCTCGCCGATCAGGCGCCAGACGCGCTGAACGAAGCGATGGGCACCTTCGACACCGGCCTCGGACCAGATGACGTCGCGGTCGGGCGGTGAGTCGGACAGCACGAAGAAGCGTGCCGTGTCGGCGCCGTAGGAGGCGATGATATCGTCGGGATCGACGACATTCTTCTTCGACTTCGACATCTTCTCGATCGAGCCGATGGTGATGTCCTCGCCGGTTTCGAGCAGCACGGCGCGGCGCTGTCCATCGACTTCGTCGATGCGGATTTCCGCCGGCGTGATCCACTCGCGCTGGGCGCCCTCGCCACGGCTGTAGGTCTCGTGCACGACCATGCCTTGCGTGAACAGGCCCTTGAACGGCTCGTCCAGCGCAACGTGACCGGTCGCCCTCATCGCGCGGGTGAAGAAGCGCGAATAGAGCAGGTGCAGGATCGCGTGCTCGATGCCGCCGATATACTGATCGACGGGCAGCCAGTGGTTGGCCGCCTTCGGATCGGTGGGGTTGTCCTCCCAAGGTGCTGTGAAGCGCGTGAAGTACCAGGACGAATCGACGAAGGTGTCCATGGTGTCGGTTTCGCGACGGGCGTCCTTGCCGCAATGCGGGCAGGCCACGTGCCGCCAGGTCGGATGGCGGTCGAGCGGGTTGCCCGGCTTGTCGAAGGTGACATCCGGCGGCAGGACGACCGGCAGGTCGGCCTTGGGAACGGGAACGACGCCGCAGTCATCGCAATGAATGACCGGGATAGGGCAGCCCCAATAGCGCTGACGGGAAATGCCCCAGTCGCGCAGGCGGAAATTGACCTTGCGTTCGGCGCGCGGCGAACCGGCCAGCTGTTCTTTCTCCAGCTTCGACGCCACTTTTTCGAAGGCGTCTTCCGTTGACAGGCCATCGAGGTCGCGCGAATTGATCATCACGCCGTCGCCGATATAGGCCTCGTCGCCGATCGCAAAGCTCGCCGCGTCGCCGTCGCGCGGCATGACCACCGGAACGACCGGAAGGCCATACTTGCGGGCGAAGTCGAGGTCGCGCTGGTCGCCGGACGGGCAGCCGAAGATCGCACCCGTGCCGTAGTCCATCAGCACGAAGTTGGCGACGTAAACCGGCAGTTCCCAGCTCTCGTCGAGCGGGTGTCTGGCGCGGATGCCGGTGTCCATGCCCTTCTTTTCAGCGGTCTCGAGCGCTGCGAGCGACGTGCCGGCGCGGCGGCACTCCTCGCAGAATGCTTCGATTGCCGGATCCTTTGCCGCAGCCTGACGGGCCAGCGGGTGATCGGCGGAAATCGCCAGGAACGACGCGCCGAACAGCGTGTCCGGACGGGTCGTGTAAACAGTCAGCTCGGTGGCATCCGCGTCGGCGGTGCCTTCGACGATCTGCCAGCGGATGGACAGGCCCTCCGAGCGGCCGATCCAGTTCTTCTGCATCAGACGGACTTTTTCCGGCCACTGGTCGAGCGTATCCAGGGCGTCCAGCAGCTCCTGGCTGAAGTCGGTAATGCGGAAGAACCATTGTGTCAGCTCGCGCTGTTCAACGAGCGCGCCGGAACGCCAGCCGCGGCCATCGATGACCTGCTCGTTTGCGAGAACGGTGTTGTCGACCGGGTCCCAATTGACCTTGGATTGCTTGCGATAGACCAGGCCCTTCTCGAGGAAATCGATGAACAGGTGCTGCTGGCGCTGGTAGTATTCAGGATCGCAGGTCGCAAATTCGCGGTTCCAGTCGAGCGACAGGCCCATGACCTTCAGCTGCGCCTTCATCGAGGCAATGTTCTGGTAGGTCCAGGTCGCCGGATGTACGCCGCGCTCCATGGCGGCGTTTTCCGCCGGCATGCCGAAGGCATCCCATCCCATCGGGTGAAGCACGTTGAAACCGCGGGCCCGCTTGTAGCGGGCAACGACGTCGCCCATCGTGTAGTTGCGCACATGGCCCATGTGGATGCGCCCGGACGGATAGGGAAACATCTCGAGCACGTAATATTTTTCGCGCGGGTCGTCGTTCTCGGTCTGGAAGACCTGGCCGTTTTCCCATTCCTGCTGCCAACGCGGCTCGGCATCACGCGGATTATATCGTTCGGTAGACATGTCTTTTAGGTGTTCCGGAAGTTCTGCGGGGCAAGGAAGCGCCCTCATGATAGTTGGGGTGACCTTCATCATGAAACCGCTTGATGGTCAAGTTTTCGAAGGGTTTGGCGCGACACTTTGGCGGATTTGAGCCGGGGCGTGCGGTGATGGCCTTGGCAAGGCGCCCAAGTTTGCCTAATCCGCTAGATATCGTCCGAAAGGTCGTCATGTCGGAGAATAGGTCAATGGAAGTTCAAGAGCGGTTGCAGGATGTCGTGAGCCGGATTCACGCGGCGGAGAAGGCGGCAAAGCGTCCGAAACATGCCGTCAGCCTCGTTGCCGTTTCCAAGACATTCGACGCGGATGCGATCCGTCCGGTAATCGAGGCCGGCCAACGTGTGTTTGGCGAGAACCGCGTGCAGGAAGCCCAGGGCAAGTGGCCGTCGCTGAAGAGCGAAACGTCGGATCTCGTGCTGCATCTGATCGGGCCGTTGCAGTCCAACAAGGCGGCCGAAGCCGTTGCCCTTTTTGACGTGATCGAGACCGTCGACCGCGAGAAGATTGCCCGGGCGATCTCGGCGGAAATGAAGCGTCAAGGCAAAACGCTTCGTCTCTATGTCCAGGTCAACACCGGGCTGGAGCCGCAGAAGGCCGGCATTGCGCCCAAGGAAACCGTTTCCTTCGTGACCTTCTGCCGTGAAGAACTCGATATGGCGATCGACGGGCTGATGTGCATTCCGCCGGTCGAGGAGAATCCCGGCCCGCATTTTGCGCTGCTGGCGAAGCTTGGCCGCGAGTGCAAACTCGACCGGCTTTCGATGGGCATGTCCGGGGATTTCGAAACGGCGGTGCAGTTCGGCGCCACCAGTGTTCGGGTCGGCTCGGCGATCTTCGGCTCGCGTTGAGGGCGAAAACGCCGCATTACGCTTTCGTCGGGGTTCACCTTCGTTCTCATTAGCCTATCCTTGTGCATGAGGAGGCCGGGCATTGCCTGGCATGCATTGGGAGGAGAACGGATATGGCGAGCCGCTATTCCGAAGTGTACGGCGCGTGGAAGACGGATCCGGAGAGGTTCTGGTCAGAGGCGGCCGAGGCGATCGACTGGTTCGAGAGGCCCGAGCGGGCTTTCGACGCAGAACGCGGCATCTATGGCCAATGGTTTCCCGATGGGCTGACCAACAGCTGCTACAACTGCCTCGACCGGCATGTCGAATCCGGTCGCGGCGAGCAGACAGCCTTCATTTACGACAGCCCGGTGACCAACACCATCGAGCACATCTCCTATGGTGCGCTGCTCGACGACGTTAAGGCATTGGCGGCGGTCTACCGCAAGCTCGGCATCGACAAGGGCGACCGCATCATTATCTACATGCCGATGATCCCGCAGGCGGCCGTCGCGATGCTCGCGGCCGCGCGCATCGGCGCTGTGCATTCGGTGGTGTTTGGCGGCTTTGCCGCCAATGAACTTGCCGTTCGCATCGAGGATTGCCGCGCCAAGCTCATCGTTTCCGCCAGTTGCGGCATCGAGCCCGGCCGGACGGTCGCCTACAAGCCACTGCTCGACGCCGCGATAACGATCGCCGAACACAAGCCGGCGCATTGCCTCGTTTACCAGCGCGACATGCTCACGGCCGAGATGGTGCCGGTGCGCGACATCGACTACGCCGCAGCCCTTACGGCGGCGAAGGAGGCCGGCGACGAAGCCGGCTGCACGCCTGTGGCCTCCACCGATCCGCTTTACGTTCTCTATACGTCAGGCACCACCGGCCAGCCTAAGGGCGTGGTGCGCGACAATGGCGGCCATATGGTTGCGCTGAAATGGTCCATGCAGAATTTCTTCGGCGTTCAGCCGGGTGAGGTGTTCTGGGCCGCATCCGACATCGGCTGGGTCGTGGGGCATTCCTTCATCGTCTACGGCCCGCTTCTCAACGGCAATACCTCCATCCTGTTCGAAGGCAAGCCCGTCGGTACGCCGGATCCCGGCACCTACTGGCGCATCATTGCGGAGCACGGCGTGTCCGTGATGTTCACGGCGCCGACGGCGCTGCGCGCTATCCGCAAGGAAGATCCAGACGCGGCGCTGGTGGCGAAATATGATCTTTCCGGCTTTCGCGCATTGTTTCTCGCTGGTGAGCGCGCCAATCCCGATACGATCCGCTGGGCCGAGAAGGCTCTGGGCGTTCCGATCATCGACCATTGGTGGCAAACGGAAACGGGGTGGCCGGTCGCCGGCAATCCACTCGGGCTCGGGCTTTTGCCAGTAAAGTATGGCTCTCCCGCCGTGCCGTTACCCGGCTACGATGTTCAAATCCTCGACGACGCCGGTCACCCGGTCGAGGCGGAGATACTGGGCAATGTCGTGGTCAAGCTGCCCCTGCCCCCCGGATGCCTGCCGACGCTGTGGAATGCCGATCACCGCTTTCGTGCCGCCTATCTCGACGAATTTCCCGGCTACTACAAGACGGCCGATGCCGGCTATCTCGACGAAGATGGTTATGTGTTCATCATGGCGCGCACTGACGACATCATCAATGTCGCCGGCCACAGGCTATCGACGGGCGCCATGGAGGAAGTCTGCGCCAGCCACCCGGATGTGGCGGAATGCGCCGTCATCGGCATCGCCGATGCGCTGAAGGGCCAGATCCCGGCCGGATTTCTGGTCATCAACTCGAATGTTTCACGGGAAACATCCGAGATCGAGCGGGAGGTGATCAGCCTCGTGCGTGATCGTATCGGCCCGGTTGCCGCATTCCGAACGGCCATGTGCGTCAAGCGGCTGCCGAAGACTCGATCCGGCAAGATCCTGCGCGCCACGATCCAGAAGATTGCCGATCGCCAGCCCTGGAAGATGCCGGCCACGATCGACGATCCCGCGATCCTCGACGAGATCGCGGCCGTACTTCACGCCAAGGGCATCGGCATCTGAACGCGCCGACCGGGTGCTTTTGTCGAACCAGCGTCCAGGCCGGTTCCACCACAAACAAAAAAGCCCGGATCGAGCGATCCGGGCTTTTCATCATCTCATGACAAGGCGATCAATACTGATCGTCTTCGTCCTCGTCCTTGCGATCCGACTTAAGTGACTTGAGCTTGGCGAAGACGGCATCGGCATCGATTTCCTTCTCTTCTTCGCGCTCGTAGCTGAAGTTGAGCTTTTCGGTCTCCTGTGCGGCTTCGAGCGTCGCGCCGAGTTCGGCGGCTGTCGGCAGCGGGCGGCCCTTGGCAGCGCGTTCGACCTCGAGGTCGAGATCGATCTGCGAGCACAGGCCGAGCGTAACCGGATCCATCGGTGTCAGGTTGGTCGAGTTCCAGTGGGTGCGCTCGCGGATCTGCTCGATCGTCGACTTGGTGGTGCCGACAAGACGGGAGATCTGCGCGTCCTTCAGCTCGGGATGGTTGCGAACCAGCCAGAGAATGGCGTTCGGGCGATCCTGGCGCTTGGAGACCGGCGTGTAGCGCGGGCCCTTGCGCTTGCTGTCAGGCACACGGACCTTCGGCTCCGAAAGCTTCAGCTTGTGGTTCGGATTTCCCTCTGCGCGGGCGATCTCGTCGCGCGAAAGCTGACCGGTTGCGATCGGATCTAGACCCTTGATGCCCTGCGCCGATTCACCGTCGGCAATCGCCTTCACTTCGAGCGGGTGCAGCTTGCAGAATGTGGCAATCTGTTCGAACGAGAGTGCGGTATTGTCAACGAGCCAGACGGCTGTTGCCTTGGGCATAAGCAGTTGCTGAGCCATGGATATAGTCCTTTTGTCCGCCGCGCCGGTGTCGCGGGCCGTGGAGTCTACCACTGATTTCCGGGAATTGAGCGCCTCTATAACGTCGTTGTCTCAAAATTGCAATTCTCCAGTTCCAAATGTCCTTTTGTCTAATTGCGGCGTGGCTTTGACCTGCTATGTATCGTCGCCGAGGCGGGGTGACCCGGAGGGAACCCCAGACAGGAATGCGCAGGGAGGAAAGAATGTCCGCCAAGATCTATCCGGTGTTGAAGTCTGCCAAGAGCCGGACGCTGCTCGACAACACGACCTATCTGAAGTGGTACGAGGAGAGCGTCTCCGACCCCGCCAAGTTCTGGGGTAAACACGGCAAACGGATCGACTGGTTCAAGCCCTATACCAAGGTCAAGAACACCTCCTTCAAGGGCAAGGTCTCGATAAAGTGGTATGAGGACGGCCTCACCAACGTCTCCTACAACTGCATCGACCGCCACCTGAAGACGCACGGCGAAAAGACGGCGATCATCTGGGAAGGCGACAACCCCTATATCGACAAGAAAATCACCTACAACCAGCTTTACGAGCAAGTTTGTCGCCTGGCCAACGTGCTGAAGAAGCACGGCGTCAAGAAGGGCGATCGCGTCACCATCTACATGCCGATGATCCCGGAAGCATCCTATGCGATGCTGGCCTGTGCGCGCATCGGCGCCATCCATTCGGTCGTCTTCGGCGGCTTCTCGCCGGACGCGCTTGCCGGCCGCATCGTCGACTGCGAGAGCACTTTCGTCATCACTTGTGACGAGGGCGTGCGCGGCGGCAAGCCGGTGCCGCTGAAGGAAAACACCGACACAGCCATCGATATCGCCGCCAAGCAGCACGTGATCGTCAACAAGGTTCTGGTCGTGCGCCGTACCGGCGGCAAGACCGCCTGGGCCCCCGGCCGCGACCTCTGGTATCACCAGGAAATCGCCACCGTGAAGCCGCATTGCGAGCCGGCGAAGATGAAGGCGGAAGACCCGCTGTTCATCCTCTACACCTCTGGTTCCACCGGCAAGCCGAAGGGCGTGCTGCACACCACCGGCGGCTACCTCGTCTACGCCTCGATGACCCACGAATACGTCTTCGACTATCGCGACGGCGATATCTATTGGTGCACGGCGGATGTGGGCTGGGTGACCGGCCATTCCTACATCGTCTATGGTCCGCTCGCCAATGCGGCGACCACAGTGATGTTCGAGGGCGTGCCGAATTTCCCCGACGCCGGCCGCTTCTGGGAAGTCATCGACAAGCACAAGGTCAATGTCTTCTACACCGCGCCAACCGCGATTCGCTCGCTGATGGGCGCCGGTGACGATTTCGTCAAGCGCGCTTCGCGCTCGTCGCTGCGCCTGCTCGGCTCGGTCGGCGAACCGATCAATCCCGAAGCCTGGGAGTGGTACTACAACGTCGTCGGTGATCAGAAATCGCCGATCGTCGATACTTGGTGGCAGACGGAAACCGGCGGTATCCTGATCACGCCGCTGCCGGGCGCGACCGACCTGAAGCCCGGTTCGGCAACCCGTCCCTTCTTCGGCGTCCAGCCACAGCTGGTCGACAACGAAGGCAACGTGCTCGAAGGGGCGGCCGACGGCAATCTCTGCATCATCGATAGCTGGCCGGGCCAGATGCGCACGATCTATGGCGATCATGCGCGCTTCGGCCAGACCTACTTCGCCACCTACAAGGGCAAGTACTTTACCGGCGACGGCTGCCGCCGCGACGAGGACGGCTACTACTGGATCACCGGCCGCGTCGACGACGTGCTCAACGTTTCGGGCCATCGCCTCGGCACAGCCGAAGTCGAATCGGCGCTGGTCTCGCACCATCTGGTGTCGGAAGCCGCCGTCGTCGGCTATCCGCATCCGATCAAGGGGCAGGGCATCTATTGCTACGTTTCGCTGATGGCGGGTGAAGTCGGAAACGACGAGCTGCGCCAGGCCCTGGTCAAGCACGTCCGCTCGGAAATCGGACCGATCGCCACGCCGGACAAGATCCAGTTTGCCCCAGGCCTGCCGAAGACGCGTTCGGGCAAGATCATGCGCCGCATCCTGCGCAAGATCGCCGAGGACGATTTCGGCGCGCTCGGTGACACCTCCACGCTCGCCGATCCGGCGGTTGTGGACGACCTGATCGCCAACCGGCAGAACAAGGCTTAACAAGCGACAGATTGCGAAAAGGGCGGCATCGGCCGCCCTTTTTGATTCATGCTCTCTTCCGACCGCGGCCTTGAACGCGGCCGAAGATCAAATCACCGCTCGACTTTCTGAGCCGGATTCCAATTACAAATGTCGAACGAAAACAGGCGTGCGTTGCGGCAGGCATTGTCTGCCTGCGGGCAGAAGAAGGAAAATATTCCACAAGCCTAAACCGGCGAGATTTCAGAAATCGATCGCCCGTCCCTTGATTTCCCAGTCGCCGAAGCGTGCCGGGTCGGCGCCGCCGCGGCCGCCGATTTCTGTCGGCAGCACCTTATCCGCTTCTGCCTGCCGCCGTTCCTCGGCTTCCTTCAGCGCGCGCAGGGCAGCGGCCGGTAGCGGCTTTTTCGGGCGGTCGGTGGCATTGTCGTTGTCGTTCTGCATCTCGCCAGTATCCGGATTCGTGCATCTGTATTGAAGAACGGGGCATTTGCACCCATCATATAAGGCGCCGTTGCCTCAACGGAAACCCTGATTCACGTGAAACGTAGACGACCCGGAGCCCACCATGAACCTCGTTCGCACCGCCATGCTGCTCGCAGTGATGACCGCTTTGTTCATGGCGGTCGGCTTTGCCATCGGCGGACGTGGCGGCATGATGATTGCCTTCGTCATGGCGGCCGGTATGAATTTTTTCTCCTACTGGAATTCCGACCGCATGGTGCTGCGCATGTACCGGGCGCAGGAAGTCGATGAACGCAGCGCGCCGGAATACTACGGCATCGTGCGCGATCTCGCCGCCAATGCCGGCCTGCCGATGCCCCGGGTCTATGTGATCGACAGCCCGCAGCCGAACGCCTTTGCCACCGGGCGCAACCCGGAGAATGCCGCCGTTGCCGCCTCGACCGGCCTGCTCCAGGCCCTTAACTATGACGAGGTAGCAGGCGTCATGGCGCATGAACTGGCGCACGTCCAGAACCGCGACACCCTGACGATGACGTTGACGGCGACACTTGCCGGCGCGATCTCGATGCTCGGCAATTTCGCCTTCCTGTTCAGCGGCAATCGCGAAAACAACAATAATCCTCTGGGGTTCGTCGGCGTGCTGATCGCGATGATCGTCGCGCCGATTGCGGCCATGCTGGTGCAGATGGCGATCAGCCGCACGCGAGAGTATTCCGCCGACCGCCGTGGCGCCGAGATTTGCGGCAAGCCTTTGGCTCTGGCTTCGGCTTTGCAGAAAATCGCCGGCGCCGCGCACCGGATTCACAATGACGATGCTGAGCGCAACCCGGCGACTGCCCATATGTTCATCATCAATCCGCTCTCCGGTGAGCGCATGGACAACCTGTTTTCCACCCATCCGGACACCGAAAACCGGATCGCCGCCCTGCAACAGATGGCCCAGGACATGTCCATGGGGTCGACGCCGCCGGTTCGGGCTGATAATCCCGTGCGCAAATCGCGCTCTGTTCCCTCTACCGGTTGGGGTCGCGGTGGTTCCGAACCGCCGAAAGGTCCCTGGTCCTGATGTCTGCCGAAAACAACAACGATTCACGTCCGAAACAAAACCGCTCGCACAAGCAGCCGGTCAGGTCGAAAAGGCCTGCACAACAGGAGCGCGGCCCTGAAAAGCCCGGTCTGCGTACGCGGCAGGCGGCAGCCAAGATTCTCGGCGCGGTCGTCGATCGCAAGACCTCGCTCGATGGCATGCTCGATCATGAGCACGGAAATCCGGCCTATCGCGAGTTGAACGAGGCCGATCGGGCGTTGGTGCGCGCCATTCTCAATTCCGCATTGCGCCACCTGCCACGCATCCAGGCGGCAATCGGTTCGATGCTGCAGACCCCCCTTCCGGAAGGCGCACGCGCTCTCGACCATGTTCTGGCGGTGGCTGCCGCACAGATCCTCTATCTCGACGTTCCCGACCATTCCGCCGTCGACCTTGCGGTCGAGCAGGCGCAGGCCGACCCGCGCAACCGTCGTTTTGCCAATCTGGTCAATGCGGTGCTACGCCGCCTGTCGCGGGAGAAGGATGCAATCCTCGAAAGCCAGCGCACCCTTCCAGCAATGCCGGACTGGTTCTTCGACAGGTTGGTCGAGCGTTATGGGCGCGAGCAGGCCAATCTTATCGCCGAAGCGCAACTGACGCCGGCGGCGATCGACCTCACTGTCAAGTCGGACGCCAACGGCTGGGCTGCCCGGCTTGGCGGGACGGTCCTGCCGACAGGGTCTGTCCGCCTTGCCGAATTCTCCGGCTCTATCCCTTCCTTAGCCGGATTCTCCGATGGCGAATGGTGGGTTCAGGACGCGGCCGCATCGATCCCGGCCCGCCTGTTCGGATCGCTTGCCGGCAAGAGTGTCGTCGATCTCTGTGCCGCGCCCGGTGGCAAGACGGCGCAACTCATCCTGGCCGGCGCCAACGTCATGGCGCTTGATCAGTCCTCAAGCCGCCTGAGACGCCTGAAGGGCAATCTCGAGCGTCTGGGCCTGGAGGCACAGACGAAGGAAACCAACATGGCCGACTTCCGGCCGGACGAACTCTTCGATGCCGCCTTGCTCGATGCTCCCTGTTCGTCGACCGGAACGACCCGCCGCCACCCGGACGTGCTTTGGACCAAGGGGCCGGAAGACATCGAGAAGCTCGCGCTTCTGCAGGAGCGTTTGCTGCGCCACGCGCTGACGGTGGTCAAGCCTGACGGCATCGTCGTCTTCTCAAATTGCTCGCTTGACCCGCGCGAAGGCGAGGAAGTGGTTGCCCGGGTGGTTGGGGCCGGCGCTGACTATGAACGTGTTCCGGTTCTGGCCAAGGATTGGCCGGGGCTGGAAGATGCGATCACGCCGCTCGGTGAGGTGCGCACCACTCCGTCGATGTTCCCGCTCGATCCGCCTTTCGCCGGTGGGCTCGACGGTTTCTACGCCGCCGTGATTCGCCGCAAATAAGTCTGCAAAAGTGGAATTGCCTTCCGGAATGCCTCGGATGCAGGCTGTTTTGTCGCGTCAATTGACGCTTTAAGGCCACAAGCCTATCAAAGGCGACATAATTGATAAAAGTTTAATGATCTTTCCGGCACCATACGGAGTTGACGCTGAGCGCCGCCTGACCATTGGGACAGACAAAGACGCTCTGACATTTTGAAACGGCGCATGGTGCGTCCCGAAAATCGAACACGGATCTTCGGGAGGCGCTTGCGTTATCGATACTGGCGCGAAGCCGACGCATCCGTTCGACGAACTCGCACGGCTTGCTTCAGGAATGAGGAAACCGGCGGGCGTTGATGGTGTTTTCCGGCAGGCGAAGGCTTTCCTATCTGTATGCGCGTGAGGGTTGGCGCCGCGTGTCGCGCCGGCTTTCGGTCGGCCGCGTCTCGTCGCTGCGCTTTACCGGTTCGACGCCCAGCCGCCTGATCGTCGCACCGACGGACCTCAGGGCTGTCGATCCCTTCGTTGCCGAAGAGATCCTCGAGGGCCGTTTTCCGCTGGCCGGCCGCGTGCTCGACACTGAAGGTGAATCGCCTTTTGAAATCGATCTGCCGTCGCTTGAATTCGCCGTCCGGCTGCATTCGTTCGGCTGGCTCCGGCATTTGCGGGCAATCCGGGAAGATGCCGGCTTTGTGCGCCTGCGACAGATCGTTGACGACTGGATCGCCACTCACGGTCGCAACTTGGGCGGCATTGCCTGGGATGCCGATGTCATTGCCCAGCGCATCATCGCGTGGCTCTCGCACTCGCCGGTGGTCCTGCGCAATGCGGAGCATGGCTTCTATCGCCGTTTCCTGAAAAGCCTGGCTTTCCAGGTCCGTTATCTCCGCCACATTGCCGAAACGGTCAGCGATGGCGAGGCGCGCCTGCGTGTCCGGATGGCGCTTGCCATGGCGTCGGTCTCGATGCCGTCGACGCCCTCGGCCATTCGCAAGGCGTCGCGCCATCTCGATTTCGAACTCGACCGGCAGATCCTTGCCGATGGCAGTCATTTCTCGCGCAGCCCGCGCGCCGGGCTCGAACTGCTGCTCGACCTGCTGCCGCTGCGCCAGACCTATGTCAATCTCGGACATGACGTGCCGTCGCGCCTCATTCCCTGCATCGACCGGATGTATCCGGCCTTGCGCTTCTTCCGCCACCAGGGCGGCGAACTGGCGCTTTTCAACGGTGCGACCTCGGTGTTGGCGCATGAACTGGCTTCGGTGCTGCGCTACGACGAAACAGCCGGCGAGCCGTTCCGTTCACTGCCGCTTGCCCATTACGAGCGCCTGTCGATCGAAAATACCGTCGTCATCGTCGATACCGGTCGGCCGCTTTCGGTCGATCTGTCGCGCAGCGCTCATGCGGGTTGCCTTTCGTTCGAAATGTCCTCCGGCAAGACGCGGTTCGTGATCAATTCGGGCGCGCCGAAGTTTGCCGGCGAACGATTCCGCCAGATGGCGCGGATGACTGCCGCACACTCCACCGTCACCGTCAACGACACGTCGTCCTCGCGCTTTTCGCAGTCACGGTTTCTGGGACCGATCATGACCAGCGGCGTCTCGCGCGTCGTGGTCGAGCGGAAGGACGAACCGGGGCGCCTCGAATCCGTCACGGCAAATCATGACGGTTATCTCGCGTCGTTCGGGCTCCTGCATGAGCGCGACATCGGTGTGCTGAACGGCGGCCGGATGATCCGCGGGCGCGACCGGCTTTCGCGCGCCGACGGCAGCGATCCCGAGGAAACCAACACGGCCGTGGCTGTCGCCCGCTTCCATATCCACCCGGCCGTCACTATTCGCCAGAACAATGGTCGCGAGATCTACCTCACCGCACCCGATGGCGAGGTCTGGCTGTTTGCCTGCCAGGACGGCGAGCTGGCGGTCGAGGAAGACATCTTCTTTGCCGATCCCTCGGGCATCCGCGCCTCGTCACAGCTGACGGTCACCTTTGCCGTTGCCAGGCAGCCCGAGATCCAGTGGACCTTCTCGCGCACAAACTGAGCTTATTTTAGGATGTGGGCTTACCGAGGTTTCTTCGGCCGGCAAGCTATGCTAACGGGCAGCCATCCCAATGCCGGAGCATCCTCCCCGCGCGTCCGGCGCCGCCACAGGAGCATGGTTGATGGCTGTCGCCTCCAAGAAAATTCCCGCCCCGAACGAGGTTCCAGTTCGGACCGCCCTCCTCTCCGTGTCCGACAAGACGGGCGTCGTCGAGCTTGCCCGGGCGCTGCATGAAAAAGGCGTACGCCTGGTTTCGACCGGCGGCACGCACAAGGCGCTGGCGCAGGCAGGCCTTCCGGTCAGCGACGTTTCGGAGCTGACGGGCTTCCCCGAGGTCATGGACGGTCGGGTCAAGACCCTTCACCCGGGTGTCCACGGCGGCCTGTTGGCGATCCGCGACGATGCCGAGCACCAGGCGGCGATGTCGGCGCACGGCATTACCGCGATCGATCTGGCGGTGATCAATCTCTATCCCTTCGAGGAAGTTCGCGCGCAGGGCGGTGACTATCCGACGACGGTCGAAAACATCGATATCGGCGGCCCGGCCATGATCCGCGCATCGGCCAAGAACCACGCCTATGTCACGATCGTCACCGATCCGGCGGATTATCCGGTCCTCATCGAAGAGTTGGCGTCGGGTACCACGACCTACGCGTTCCGCCAGAAGATGGCTGCCAAGGCCTATGCCCGCACGTCCGCCTATGACGCTGCCATCTCCAATTGGTTTGCCGAGGCGCTCGACACGCCCATGCCGCGTCACCGCGTTCTCGGCGGCGTCTTGAAGGAAGAGATGCGCTACGGCGAAAACCCGCACCAGAAGGCGGGGTTCTACGTCACCGGCGAAAACCGCCCGGGTGTTGCCACCGCTCAACTGCTGCAGGGCAAGCAGCTTTCGTACAACAACATCAACGACACCGATGCAGCTTTCGAACTGGTGGCCGAGTTCCTGCCGGAAAAGGCACCGGCCGTTGCCATCATCAAGCATGCCAACCCGTGCGGTGTAGCGACGGCCCCGACGCTGGTGGAGGCCTATCGGCGGGCGCTTGCCTGTGATTCCACCTCCGCCTTCGGCGGCATCATCGCGCTCAACCAGATGCTCGATGCCGAGACCGCCGAAGAGATCGTCAAGCTCTTCACCGAGGTCATCATCGCGCCTGAGGTCAGTGACGAGGCGAAGGCGGTTATTGCACGCAAGCCGAACCTGCGGCTGTTGACCACCGGCGCCCTGCCCGATCCGCGCATCCCCGGCCTGTCGGCCAAGACCGTGTCGGGCGGTCTTCTCGTCCAGACCCGCGACAACGGCATGGTCGAGGACCTGGAGCTGAAGGTGGTGACCAAGCGCGCACCGACCGCACAGGAACTGGAAGACATGAAGTTTGCCTTCAAGGTGGCAAAACATGTGAAGTCGAACGCCGTCGTCTACGCCAAGGACGGCCAGACGGCCGGTATCGGCGCCGGACAGATGAGCCGCGTCGATTCCGCCCGCATCGCCGCGATCAAGGCGGAAGAAGCTGCCAAGGCGCTGGGCCTGGCAACGCCGCTGACGCGCGGCTCGGCCGTCGCCTCCGAAGCTTTCCTGCCGTTTGCCGATGGATTGCTCTCGGCGATTGCTGCAGGCGCCACCGCCGTGATCCAGCCGGGTGGCTCAATGCGCGACGAGGAGGTCATTGCCGCCGCCGACGCTCATGGCGTTGCCATGGTGTTTACCGGCATGCGCCACTTCCGCCACTAGCATAGTCCGGGACGGGCGCTTCACGCCGGTCCCGGTTTTCAAAGCGGACCTGAGACTATCAGAAGCCGTCGCGTCCCCAGGATGCGGCGGCTTTTTTGCGCCCGTCATCCGCCGGATAAGGCGTGCGCAGCAGGATCAGGAGGCCGACGACCAGAAAGGCGATAAGCGCCATCATGCCGATGCGTGCCGAACCGGTGGCAAGCGTGATCGTAGCGACCGATGCAGGCGCAAGGAACGATGTCGCCCGACCCGAAAGCGCATAGAGCCCAAAATAGCGGCCGGCCTCGTCAAGGCTGACGCTGCGGGCGAGATAGGAGCGCGATGAGGCCTGAACCGGGCCGAAGGCGATGCCGACCAGCAGACCGTAGAGGATGTATGCCTTCTCGGCAGCGGTGCCGAACAGCCCGCCGGAATCGTCTGTCGATAGCGGCATGAGGCCGAACAGAGTGAAACCCGGTCCGGTCGAGACGATGCCGATGGTGGCCAGTGTCAGGCAGACCAGGCTGGCGGTGACGATGACCTTGGAGCCGAGACGCGTGTCGAGCCGGCTTGCATAGAGGCAGCCGCCGATGGCGACGACGTTGAGGATAATGCCGTAGATGCCCAGTTCCAGGGTTCGCCAACCGAACATGGCCGCGGCGAAGGTGCCGCCGAGCGCCAGCAGTCCGTTGACGCCGTCCTGGAAGATCATGCGCGCGATCAGGAAGCGCAGGATGCCCAATCTTTCCTTGAGTTCGCCGAGTGTGCCTTTCAGTTCGCGAAGACCGGTGACGGTCGCCTTTCGCAGCGACATGGTCGCCTTGGTGGCGTCGGGTGTGAAGAGGAACATCGGAATGATGAAGATGAAGTACCAGAGCGCCGATATCGGCCCGGTGATGCGCGCATCTTCGCCCTTGGCGGGATCGAGGCCGAAGAGCGGGTCGATGCCTGCGGCAGTCTTGCCGGTTTCCGGATTTGCAGCCAGAAGCGCCACAACGGCGATCAGCACGATCATGCCGCCGAGATAACCGAGCCCCCAGGCAACGTTGGAAATGCGGCCGACATCCTTCTCGTCCACCAGCCGCGTCATCATCGAATCATTGAAGACGATCGAAAACTCGGCGGCGACCGTCGCCAGCACGATGAAAAAGGCGGCGTAGATGATCGGCGATCCGGGGGCGGCAAACCAGAGCATCGCCAGCGAGATGATCTTGATGACGGCGAAAAAGCCGATCCAGGGTTTACGCGGCCCGGTGGCGTCGGCGATCGAGCCAAGAACGGGCGAGAGAATGGCGATGATGATGCCGGAAACGGTCAGCGTATAGCCCCACATCGCCTGGCCGACGGCATGGTCCTCCGTCAGTCGCGAGACAAAATAGGGTCCGAAGATGAAGGTGGTGATGACCGTGAAGAAGGGTTGCGCCGCCCAGTCGAACAGCATCCAGCCGGCAATGCCCGCGCGCGACACGCGCGGCCGTTCGTCAGTCCTGTCGGCTGAAATCTGCAAGTGCCCCTCCCGAAAAAGACTGCGCCGCGCATCCCCTCGAACGCGCGGCGCAGACTATCTTCATTCCGATCGATTCCAAAAGGCCCGGAGCGACACACGGGCGAAAAAACTGCCCGCATGTTGCTGCCTACTGTCGATCAATTCCGCAACAAGAGCTCACCTCGCCCTTCCGCGTGCCAGGTCGTTCAGAAGGCCCGCGGCAACCGTGATCTTGGCAAGTGTCGTCTCGCCCTTCTCGGTCAACAGGCGCAACTGGCTCGTTGCCTGCGCGACGCGCTCGCGCTCGTTTTCCTCCCAGGCCGCGACCGGATTGCGTTCCTTCTTCTGCTCGCGCAGCGCTGCCGCGGTGATATCGCGCCGGGCGGCGGCGATATCGGAGACGGCCCGCGAAAGAGCCATCGCTTCGAACTGCTCGGTTGCCGGCACACGATCGGAGGCGGCGAGCAGCCGGTTGATCCGAAGCGTGTCGGTGACGGCAAAGTAGCCCTGCGCAGTGCGGCTCAGCGTCTCGCCGGTTTCGGCGGATATCTGCATGATTTCCGGCACCAGCGTCATCAGCGCCAGTTCAGAAATCTCCTCGGCGAGCTTGGCCGGCACGCCACCCTCGACGAAGGCAGCGGTCTTCAGCTGTGCCTCGTCGGCGCTCTCGCCGGACACGGCAGTCCGCATCGTGCCGCGCAACTTCTGTAGACCGTCGCGCAGCCGCGACACGGCTTCGGAAACCGAGCCGGTTGCAGCATGGGTGCGCAGCGCCCGCTCGGTCACGAGCGTGAAGATGCGGCCGACCTCCTGGTAGAGGACGTTCTGCAGGCCGCCGCCAATCTTGTTGTCGAGCGCGTCGATCTCGTCATAGATCCGCGGCAGATCGAAGCCGTCAAGCGCCAGAACCGCCGCCTTGACCACGTCAGCCGAGAGGAAGCCCGTCGCATCCGTCAAGGTCGAGACGAAGGCAGGGCCGCCACGGTTGATGACCTCGTTGGCAAGGATGGTCGCGATGATCTCGCGGCGCAGCCGGTGGCCATGGATATCGCCGGCATAGGTCTTGCGCATCTTGCCGGGGAAGTAGCGCTCCAGTGTTGCCGTGAAATACGGGTCATCGGGAAGCTCGCTGGCGATCAGCTCGTCGAACAGAACCAGCTTGGAGTAGGAGAGCAGCACGCCGATTTCCGCGCGGGTCAAGGGCTTGCCCGCCTGGTAACGCTCGGTCATCGCCTGGTCTGTCGGCAGCGTCTCGACCTTGCGGTTGAGATGACCGTCCGCCTCCAGCCGCGTCATCAGTCGGCCAAGCGTCGTGCGATTGCCGGCTCCCTGCATGGCGGTCAGCGAGATCGCCAGGGACTGCTCGTAGTTGTTGCGCAGGACGAGATGGCCGACTTCTTCGGTCATCGACGCCAGCAACGTATTGCGCTTCGGCCGGGTCAGGCGGCCGTCGCGCATGGCAGACGCCAGCGCGATCTTGATGTTGACCTCGACGTCGGACGAGTTGACGCCCGCCGAGTTGTCGATGGCGTCGGAGTTGCAGCGACCGCCGTTGAGGCCGAAGCCGATGCGGCCCTTTTGGGTGACGCCCAGGTTTGCGCCCTCGCCGATGACACGGGCGCGGACCTCTTCGGCGGCGACGCGGATCGCGTCATTGGCGCGGTCGCCGACTTCGGCATCCGTCTCATTGCTGCCGCGCACATAGGTGCCGATGCCGCCGAACCAGAGCAGATCCACCTGGCTCTTCAAGATCGCGTTCATGATCTCGAACGGCGTCGCCTTCTGCTTGTCGATGCCGATCGCCGCCATCGCTTCCGGCGTCAGCGTCACCGATTTTTCGGCGCGGGAAATGATCATGCCGCCTTCCGACAGCGTCTTGCGGTCGTAATCCTGCCAGCTCGAACGCGGCAGCGCGAACATGCGCTTGCGCTCGGCGAAGGACACGTCGGTATCCGGATTGGGATCGATGAAGATGTCGCGGTGGTCGAAGGCTGCAAGCAGTCGGATCTTTTCCGACAGCAGCATGCCGTTGCCGAAGACGTCACCCGACATGTCGCCGACGCCGGCGACGGTGAAGGGGGTCGTCTGGATGTCGATGTCCATCTCGCGGAAGTGGCGCTTGGCTGTTTCCCAGGCGCCGCGGGCGGTGATGCCCATCTTCTTGTGGTCGTAACCGGCCGATCCGCCCGACGCGAACGCGTCGTCAAGCCAGAAGCCGGCTTCCTGGGCAAGGCCATTGGCGGTGTCGGAGAACGTCGCCGTGCCCTTGTCGGCGGCGACAACGAAGTAGGGATCGTCACCGTCGCGGCGCAGCGTGTCCACCGGCGGCACGACATCCTGGCCGACAATGTTGTCGGTGACCGACAGCATGGTACGGATGAAGGTCTTGTAGGCTTCGGTACCGGCCTTGAACACCTCGTCGCGATTGCCGCCGACCGGCAGCTGTTTCGGATAGAAGCCGCCCTTGGCGCCGACGGGCACGATGACGGCGTTCTTGACCTGCTGTGCCTTTACCAGACCGAGCACTTCGGTGCGGTAGTCCTGTGCCCGGTCGGACCAGCGAAGACCGCCGCGCGCGACCTTGCCGAAGCGCAGGTGCACGCCTTCGACCTCGGTGCCGTAGACGAAGATTTCGCGGAACGGACGCGGCTCGGGGAGGCCCTCGAGCTGCTTGGGGTCGAGCTTGAGGGCAAGCACCGCACGCGGCTTTCCGTCGGCGTCCTTCTGGAAGTAGTTGGTCCTGAGCGTCGCCTCGATGGCGTTGACGTAACGGCGCAGGATCCGGTCCTCGTCGAGACTCGGGACAGAGGACAGCGCGGTCTCGATCGAGGCGATGAGCGTGTTGCACTTCTTGGCCCGTGGCTTCTCTTCGAGCGCCGGGTCCATGCGGGTGACGAACAGCTTGAAGATATCGGCGGCAATCGCCGGATACTTGTTCAGCGTGTCGGCGATGTACCCTTGAGAATAGGTGATGCCGGCCTGGCGGAGGTAGCGGGCATAGGCGCGCAGCACCGTCACTTCGCGGGCGTTGAGGCCCGAAAGCAGGATCAGCCGGTTGAAGTTGTCGTCCTCGATCGTGCCGTTCCAGGCGGCGAGGAAGGCTTCTTCGAGTGCTGCACCCGACTTGTCGAGATTGAGCGCAAGGCCGTCGCGATGGATCAGCTCCATGTCGTGCAGCACGACGCGGTGCTTGTCTTCGCCGTGCTTGCCGACATTGAGGTCGTAAGTCTGTTCGCTGATGACGCGGAAACCGAGGTTTTCGAGCAGCGGCACGCGGCGCGACAGCGACACGGGCTCGCCGGCATGGAAGATCTTCAGCTCGGCCGTGTCCGGACGGTTGATCGGGCGGTTGTAGTTGTAGAACGAGATCCGGATCGGATCTTCCGCCTTGCAGGCAGCGATGTCAGCGAGGTCCGCATAGGCTTCGGCCGGCGTGAAGAACGATTGGTAGGCGCCGTCGACATCAAGCTCGATGCCGTCCTTGCGGGCAAGCAGGTCGAACCGATCGATCCAGCGCGTGACGATGCCGCGCACGGCTTCTTCGAGCTTGGCCTGCGGGATGCGCGGGGTCTTGCCGCTGGTGCGGCCGATGATGAAGTGCACGCGCGCCAGACCGCCTTCCGGGAACGCCGGGTAGTAGGCCGAAACGCGGCCGTCATAGGCCGTCTTCAGGTAATCGCCGATCTTTTCGCGCACGTCGGAATCGTATTGTTCGCGCGGCACGAAGACTATGACCGAAACGAAACGGTCGAAATGGTCGATGCGCGGCAGCACGCGGATGCGCGGGCGGTCGCCCAGCTCGTTGATCTGTTCGCAGAAGGCGGCCAGCAGTCCGACATCGATCTGGAAGAGATCGTCTCGCGGGTAGGATTCGAGCGTGTTATCCAGCATCTTGCCGGAGTGGCTCTGCGGATCGTAGCCGAAGTGGTCGACGATCTTCTCGATCTTGTGGCGCAGCAGCGGGATTTCCGCGGCCTGGCGGGTATAGGCCGACGAGGTGAACAGGCCGACGATGCGCAGCTCGCCGGCGACATTGCCGTCGGCATCGAAACGCTTAACGCCGATATAGTCCATATAGGCGCGGCGGTGCACTACCGATTTCACGTTGGCCTTGGTGACGATCAGGAAATCCGGGCTTTCGAGGAAGGCCAGAATTTCCGGAGTCGTCAGAACCGCGTCCTTGCCCTGGCGCAGTACGCGCACATCGGGGTTGGAAAGGATGCCGAGGCCCCTGCCTGTGCCGCGCTCGACGGAGGCTTTCCCGCCCTTGCCCGAATAGGTGTACTCGCGCATGCCGAGGAAGGTGAAGTTGTTGTCCCGGAGCCAGCGGAGGAAGGCGAGCGCTTCGTCGCGGTCGCTTTTCTTGCGCGAGGCATTGTAGTCCTCGAGTTCCTGCATCGCCTGATCGAGCAGCGTCGTCATCGCCGGCCAGTCGTGCACGGCCTGATGAACCTGCTCCAGAACGTCGCGGATACGGTTGCTCAGCGACTGCGCCTCGACCGGCGTCAACTTGTCCAGGTGGATCTGGATATGGCTGACCCGGTGCGCCGGGTCGCTCGGTTCGTCTGGATCGAACAGCTTGGCGGGCTTGCCCGGCTCCTGGACCAGAATGGGATGGATCGCGAGATGGATGTCGCGGTGCGTGCTTGTCACTTCGCCCATGACCGAATCATAGAGGAACGGCATGTTGTGTTCGGTGACGGCGATGATCGAAACCTCCGTGCCGCCAGGCGCGACGCCGGGCACGATTTCGACCGAAACCTGAGGTTTTCCGCCGTCCCAGCGTGCGAGTTCGCTTCTCGCATGGGCCGCAGTCAGTGCCAGCATGTCCGCCGAATAGAGATCGAGGTCGTCGTTGCTGGCCCCGCCGAAGAGGATCTCCGGCGCCAGCGCGTCGGTGCCCAGTTTGATGGCGGCCGCCTTCGCTGCGTCGATGTGTCTGTCCCGCTTCGGATTGTATTTCACGCCCATGAAGTTTCTCCCATTCATGATAGGCTAGACCCTATCAGAACCATGGCTAATGGCGACCGCTTTTTATGACGATTTCGGCAAAAACGAGCCCAAAATCGGAGAATCTCACGCGAAAACAGCTTAAATCCATTTAAATCGAAGGCAAATTGGCGAAAATTGCTCGAATTTCGATGAAAAAGCACGAAAACGCCAGCGGCTTGTGCGGAACCTGTCTGGCATAGGCTGTTGACATGGCGGTGACAGTCGGTGATCAGAGGTCAAATCGAAGGATTGGACTGGCCGATGCCCGAAATGCCCTCCTTGCCTGGTGCCGTCATCGTCATTTCCAGTCACGTGGTGCGTGGTACCGTCGGCAATCGGGCGGTTGTCTTCGCCCTGGAGACGCTTGGGCATCCCGTATGGGCGCTGCCGACCGTCATCCTGCCCTGGCATCCCGGCCATGGCCGCTCGACCCGTATCACCATCCCCGATGCCGAATTCCAGTCGGTCATCGACGATCTCGCTCAGGCGCCTTGGGCCTGCGAGGTCCGGGCGGTGCTCTCAGGCTATCTTGGCTCGGCGGGACAGGCGGACGGCGTTGCCCGGCTGGTGACTGCGCTTCGCGCCCGCAACCCCGATCTCGTCTATGCCTGCGATCCTGTTATCGGCGACGCCGAAGGGCTCTATGTGCCAGAAGCGACGGCTTCTGCCATCCGTGACCGACTGCTGCCGCTGGCAAGCCTTGCCACGCCCAACCGCTTCGAACTGGCCTGGCTCGCCGGCGCTGCGCTCGAGACGAACGCGGCCATCCTCGACGCGGCGCTCGGGCTTGGCCCATCACGAATGTTGGTGACATCGGCAATCCCGATGATGAATGGCGGCACGGGAAACCTGTATCTCTCCGGCAACCATGCGCTTCTTGCCGAACATCGGCTGATCGAGAACCCGCCGAACGGCACGGGCGATCTGCTGACGGCGGTGTTCCTGGCGCGATTGCTCGAAGGGCTTTCGGAGGAGCGTGCGCTGCAGATGGCGACGGCCAGCGTCTTTGAAATCATCGCACGCACGGTGAAGCGCGGTGCCGATGAGCTGACGCTGGAACAGGATGCGTCGAGCCTCTCGACGCCGATGGCGATGGTCCAGATGCGGCGCTTGCTGCATCCGAGCCAGATGCGCCGGAAATAGAAGAAGCTGTTCACGGCTTGCCGTCGAATGGCTTGGTGGATTGAAATCTCGACAACAGCGGGGTAACCGATGGATATGCAGCGTTTTCCGGACCACCTTCTGAACGGCTATCATAACTTCATGAATGGCCGCTTCAGCGAACAGCAGCAACGTTACAAGACATTGGCCGACAGCGGGCAGAAGCCCAAGACCATGGTCATTGCCTGTTGCGATTCCCGGGCAGCCCCCGAGACGATCTTCGACAGCGGCCCCGGCGAACTTTTTGTCGTGCGCAACGTCGCCAATCTGATGCCACCCTACGAACCGGACGGCCATTATCATTCGACCTCGGCAGCCCTCGAATTTGCCGTGCAGTCGCTGCGCGTCACCGACATCGTCGTCATGGGGCATGGACGCTGCGGCGGCATCAAGGCGGCACTCGATCTCGACGCCGAACCCTTGTCGCCGGGCGATTTCATCGGCCGCTGGATGCACCTCTTGAAGCCTTCGGCCGAGCAGATCCAGAGCAACGAGGTGATGACCCAGGCCGAGCGTCAGCGGGCGCTGGAACGCGTCTCCATCCGCAACTCGATCGCCAATCTGCGCACCTTTCCCTGTGTCCAGATCCTCGAAGCGAAGGGCAAGCTCAACCTGCACGGTGCATGGTTCGACATTTCGACCGGCGAGCTCTGGGTGATGGATCCGAAGACCGGCGATTTTGCCCGACCCGGCATGTGACGGCAGCCACAGCAAAAAGCCCGGTCCTTTCGAACCGGGCTTCCAAATCTGCAGTCTTGTAACGGTCGCGATCAGTCGCCGTCGATTTCTGCGCCGATGATGGCGATTGCCTGCTGGTAGACGCTGGCGGCGTTCCAGCCCTGGATCGCGCCAAAATTCGCCTGTCCCTGCTGGTATCCGGCGCCCGGCTGCCAGCCGTGGCCACGCAGGAAGTTTGCGGTCGACGCAAGCGCGTCGGCCTTCGAGCGGACCATGTCGACGTGGCCGTTGCCGTCGCCGTCGACGCCGTACTTCAAGACGTTTGCCGGAAGGAACTGGGTCTGTCCGATTTCGCCATGGGCAGCGCCGCGCGCGTCCGGGCTCAGGTCGCCGCGCTGGACGAGCTGGAGTGCGGCGTAGAGCTGGTTGGTGAAGTAGTCGGAACGGCGGCAGTCATAGGCGAGCGTCGAAACGGCAGAGAGCGTGTGCTCCTTGCCCATGAAGCCGCCGAAGCCGGTTTCCATGCCCCAGATGGCAATCAGCGGGCCGGCCGGCACGCCATAGCGCTGCTCGATGCTGTTGAAGAGCGCCGCGTTCTGGGCCTTCATCTTCTTGCCGCGCGAAATGATCGTCTGGCCGCCACGCTTCTGCATGAACTGGCTGAGTGAAAGCTTGAAGCTCTTCTGGCCGCGGTCGGCGCGGATCGTCGCCTTGTTGTAGGAAACGTTAGAGAGCGCCTTGTTCAGCACCGCAGGGCTGATGCCGTTGCCGGCGGCTTCCTGCTTGAACTGCGTCATCCAGGCGGCAAAGCCGCTGCCGTCGTTGCCGCACTGTGCCGCGGAAGCAGTCGCCGGAAGGACTGCCGTTGAAATCAGGGCCGCAAGCCCAATAGCTACGCACTTTGCCGTGTGCATGAAAAACCCCGTGATTGCCCGAATCTGGTTGCCGTTACAAAGATGCCAGCCTTTGCCGGCACTGTCACCCGCCACTCAATGGCGGAAAATACCTAACGGTTTCACGTGAATCCGATCAATTCTTCACACGGATCCGTGAAACAGCAAACCCCGCAGGCCGATAACGGGCCAGGCGGGGTTCTTATTTGTGTCTTACCGTCTGTTTGTTCAGGCGGCCTGCTTCTTGGCGCGGATCAGGCCGCGGTTGATGAGCAGCTCGGCGATCTGGATCGCGTTGAGTGCCGCACCCTTGCGCAAGTTGTCGGAAACGACCCAGATGTTGAGGCCGTTCTCGACCGTTGCGTCTTCGCGGATGCGCGAGATGTAGGTGGCATCTTCGCCGGCGCACTCGTATGGCGTGACGTAGCCGCCGTTCTCGTGCTTGTCGACAACCAGGCAACCCGGCGCTTCGCGCAGGATATCGCGCGCCTCGTCAGCGGTGATCTCGTTTTCGAACTCGATGTTGACCGATTCCGAATGGCCGATGAAGACGGGAACGCGCACGGCCGTGCAGGTCACCTTGATCTTCGGATCGAGCATCTTCTTGGTCTCGGCCAGAACCTTCCACTCTTCCTTGGTGTAGCCGTCTTCCATGAAGACGTCGATATGCGGAATGACGTTGAAGGCGATGCGCTTGGTGAACTTCTTCGATTCGATCGGGTCGGCAACAAAGACTGCCCGGGTCTGGTTGAAGAGTTCGTCCATGCCGTCCTTGCCGGCGCCGGAAACCGACTGGTAGGTCGACACGACGACGCGCTTGATCTTGGCGTAGTCATGCAGCGGCTTCAGCGCGACGACGAGCTGCGCGGTCGAGCAATTCGGGTTGGCGATGATGTTCTTCTTGGTGAAGAGCGAGATCGCGTCGGGGTTCACTTCCGGCACGATCAGCGGCACTTCGGAATCGTAGCGCCAGGCCGAGGAGTTGTCGATGACGACGCAACCCTGCTGGCCGATCTTCGGCGAATACTTCAGCGAAACCGCGCCGCCGGCCGACATCAGGCAGATATCGGTGTCGGAGAAGTCGTAGTTTTCGAGGTTCTTGACCTTGAGCGTCTTGTCGCCGAAGGAAACTTCCGTGCCCTGGGAACGGGCGGAAGCAAGGGCGACCACCTCATCGGCGGGAAAGCCGCGTTCCGAAAGGATGTTCAGCATCTCCCGGCCGACATTGCCGGTAGCGCCTGCGACTGCAATCTTGAAACCCATGATCTAAGCTCTCTTTTCTGTCTCTCCTCGTCGGGTGGAGGGGGAAACCGCGCGATCCGCCGCGAGGGTTCCTGTCCCCGGCCAAACCGGGGAGAGAGCGGAGGGCCAGAGACGTCAGACGGTTTTCGTCGTCGTTTTGGCCGTTGTTTTGAAGGAAGCTGGGAAACGCATATTCCGCCCGGCGATTTCTGCCAGGATGCTGCTGTCAGCGAAGTTATGTTCGCGGCGAAGCATGGAATGCCTTCCTTTCCGAGGCTCCTAATAATTGTTTCTATCGGCGAGTCAAGCGTACGATGCTCGGCGCCCGCAAACGTGATCGTTATGTCACGTCGCTGTCATCGCCGGGCGTTAGGACCGCGACATCCGACACCTCAAAGGGACGATCGCCATGCGCACGCTTCTTGTAACCCTCTTTGCCACAACGGTTCTGGCCCAGGCAGCCCAGGCTGCGGACGTCTATCCGATTGATCGTGCAACGATTCTCGCCGGCTCGCCGTTTGATTTCAAGGTCGAGCTGAAGGGAGCCGTGAAGGCGGAAGACATCACGGTGACCGTCAACGGTCAGGACTACAAGGCAGCGCTCGGCTCCGAGGCCACCTATGTCGCGATGGAAAAGGGCAAGGAAGACAAGGACCTCGGTTCGGCCCTGCTCTTGCGCAATGCCGTCATCGGCGCGCCGGGCAGCTACGAGGTCAGGGTGACGGCGGGCGAACAGACGAAGACCGTGACCTGGGACGTCTTTGCCACCGCTGAACAGCCGAAGGCCAAGAATATTATCTTCCTGCTTGGCGATGGCCTTTCGGTCGCCCATCGCACCGCTGCGCGCATCATGTCGAAGGGCATGACCGAGGGGAAGGCCAATGGCCGCCTCAACATGGACGATCTCGAGCGCATGGCCTTTATCGGCACGTCGGCCACCAACTCGATCGATACCGACAGCGCCAACACCATGTCGGCCTATATGACTGGCCACAAGACCGTGATCAACGCCGTCGGCGTCTATGGCGACCGCACGCCCGACAGCCTCGATGATCCGCGTGTCGAAACCATTGCCGAAGCGCTGCGCCGCCAGACGCAGAAGTCGATCGGCCTCGTCACCACCTCGGAAATCGAGGATGCGACGCCTGCCGCCGTCGTCTCCCACACCCGCAACCGCAACGACAAGGCCGAAATCGTCGGCATGATCTACGACGTCAAGCCGGAGGTGATCCTTGGCGGCGGCTCGGCCTATTTCCTCGGCAAGGAGACGCCCGGCTCCAAGCGAAAGGACAATCAGGACTATATAAAGCTGTTCCAGAACGCCGGCTACGCGCTTGCCACCGACAAGACCGAGCTTGCCAATGCACCTGCCGACGGCAAGCTTCTCGGCCTGTTCCACACCGGCAACATGGACGTGACGCTCGACCGTGAGTTCCTGAAGAAGGGCACGGCCGAAAAGTTCCCGGGCCAGCCCGGGCTCGTCGAGATGACCAAGACGGCGCTCGACCGGCTGTCCAAGAACGAAAACGGCTTCTTCCTGATGGTCGAGGGTGCCTCGATCGACAAGATGAGCCATCCGCTCGACATGGAGCGCGCCGTGGTCGAGACCATCGAGTTCGACCAGGCGATCGGCGTTGCCCGCGAATTTGCCAAGAACAACGCGGATACGCTTGTTGTCGTCACCGGCGACCATACCCACGGCGTCTCGCTGCTCGGCATCATCGACGACACGGTCGAGGGCAAGGAAGGCCGCGACAAGGTCAAGACAGGCGCTTCGGCAGGCTTCCCGAACTACACCGACGAAAACAAGGACGGCTTCCCCGACAAGATCGATGCCAGCCGCCGTCTGGCGATGTTCGTCTCCAATTTCCCCGACTACTACGAAACCTTCAGCCCCAAGCTGGATGGCCCGTTCGAGCCGGCGGTGAAGAACGAGAAGGACGAGTATGTCGCCAACGAAGCCTACAAGGACATGCCGGGCGCCGTGTTGCGTGTCGGCATCCTGCCGAAGGACGAAAGCACCGGCCAGCACACGGTCGATGATGTCGTGCTGCAGTCGGAAGGTCCTGGCAGTGAAGGCTTCAGGGGCTATATGGAGCAGAGCGACGTCTATCGCGTTCTCGTCGACGCGCTCGCTCTCGGCGTGAAGCAGACCAACTGATGGCTCGAAATCTGCCTCCTCCCTGCAAAGGGGAGGAGGCATCGCGCTGACGTTTCTTCCCGGCCTTTTGCCGATGCGCTGCCGGGATACCAAATAGCGATAAGACGATGTCCCTATCGAGCCCCATCTCCCTCAGTCGACGCGCCCTGCTTGGCCTGATCGCCGGCGCGGCCGTTGCGATCGACGGGCGTGTTGCCCAGGCGGACGCCAGCCTCACCTTCGATGAGCTTTATGGCAAGGTCAGTGTACTCGGTCTCGAATTCTCGCAGAAGGCAAAGAGCCTTGCCGGCCAGAAGGTGCGCATGCGCGGCTTCATGGCGCCGCCGCTCAAAGCCGAGGCTGCCTTCTTCGTCCTGACGGAAATTCCGATGGCGCTTTGCCCATTTTGTTCGTCGGATTCCGATTGGCCTGATAACATCGTCGTCGTCTATCTCGGCGAGAAGCAGACCTTCGTACCGCCCGGCCAGACGATCGAGGTGCGCGGGACGCTGGAGATCGGCTCCTGGACTGATCCGGAGACCGGTTTTGTCAGCCTGCTGCGCCTTAGGTCATCCGAGTTTTATACGGTCTAGCCAATGCTCGGTCTTCAGCTTCAAGGGATCGACGTGCGCTTCCCCGGATTGGCCGCCCCTGCCCTTGCGATCGACAACCTCAGTATCGCCGCCGGCAGCCGCGTGGCGCTCACCGGTGCGTCCGGATCCGGCAAGAGCACGCTGATCAGTATCCTGACCGGGCTGGAACGGGTCGGACAGGGCCGCGTGCTTTGGGGCGATATCGACATCTGCACGCTCTCCGAAGGCGGTCGTGACCGTTGGCGTGGCGCCAATATCGGCCTCGTCCTCCAGGATTTTCATCTCTTTCCCGGTTTGAGCGCGCTGGAAAACGTGCTGCTGCCGGCAAGGCTTGCCGGCGCCCTGACCCGCGACATCGGCGCCCGAGCGCTGGATCTGCTGTTGCGCGTCGGACTTGCCCGGCCAACGCAGATGATCGAGACCATGTCGCGCGGCGAGATGCAGCGCGTGGCGATTGCCCGGGCGCTCTTGCGCCGGCCCGGCGTGGTCATTGCCGATGAGCCGACCGCCAGTCTCGACAGCGAGGCCGGCGATGCCGTTGGCGACCTGCTGCTTGAGCTTTCCCGCGAAAGCGGCTGCACGCTTGTTGTGGCGACGCATGACCTGGCGCTCTCGCGGCGTCTGGACCGCCGCATCCGGCTTGCCGCCGGGCGCATCGTCGAAGACGGGACGATTGCGGAGCGCGCGGCATGATCGGCTTTATCCTTGCGGATCTGCGGCGTCTGTGGGCCGGCTCGCTCGTCGTCGTGCTCTTGGTGGCGCTGGCAACGGCGCTCGGCGTTGCCGTCACCTTGCAGGAGCGCGCGCTGCGACTTGGCAGCGCACGCGCTGCCGACAAGTTCGATCTCGTGATCGGCGCCCCCGGCAGCGAGACGCAGCTCGTGTTGTCCTCGATCTTTCTGCAGCCCTCGCCGCTGCCGTTGATGGCCGGTACGGTTCTGCCGCGTCTTCTTGCCGATCCGCGCGTCGCCTCCGCTGCACCCGTCGGCTTCGGCGACAGTTTTGGCGGCTATGCCGTGGTCGGCACGTCCACGGGCATGGTCCGCGAACTTGAACAGCTTTCCGAGGGCCGCGTCTTTACCGTCCTCGGCGAGGCGGTTGTCGGTTCTGCCGTCGATCTGCCGCTCGGCTATGCGGTGAAGCCGACCCATGGGCTTGCCGAACTCGGCGGCCACGCCCACACGGAGCTCGCCTACCGCATCGTCGGGCGCCTCAAGCCGACCGGCACCGCCTGGGACCGCGCCATTCTCGTGCCGATGCAGGCCGTCTGGGCGCTGCATGGAATGGAAGTCGAGCACGACGAGGCCGAGGCACGCCACGACCACGCTCATGACGAGGCGGCATCCGGTGGCGAAGCCGGTCCTAAGCATATCGATGCGGATGCGGCGCTGAACGAGGATTGGAGCAAAGTCACGCCCGGCCTGCCGGCGATCCTCGTCAGACCGAAATCGATCGCCGACGCCTACAAGCTCCGGCAGGATTATCGCGATAGTACGACGCTGGCGGTTTTTCCGGGCGAGGTGCTGACGAACCTCTATGCCACGCTCGGTGATGCCAAGCGGGTGCTCGTCGGCGTGACGACAGGCGCCCAGGTTCTGGTCGCAGCCGCGATCCTGCTCGTCACCATCCTGCATGTCGGCCAGCGCCGGCGGCAGATCGGGGCGCTTCGGGCCTTCGGGGCACCGCGCAGGGCGGTGTTCATCATCGTGTGGAGCGAATTGTTTGCGCTGATCGCATCCGGCGTGCTTGTCGGTTTCGGGCTCGGCTTCGCTGCCGCGAAATTCATAGCTGGATATCTTTCCGGCGAGAGTGGTGTTGCCATGCCGGTGACGGTCGCGGCGGGCGATGGACTCCTTGTCTCCATTCTTCTTACTTTTGCCGCCGGTCTTGCCGTTCTTCCGGCCATGCTTGCCTACATGCAATCGCCGGCAGCAGCGCTTCGCGCCTGAGATCCCGGGCTTTCTTAGACGAAAGTCATAAGCCCAAAGCATCCCTGCCTGCGGCCCTTGTTTTCTGACATCCTGTGATCAGGCGCACCACGTTCGAACGTTCTTGGGAGGAATGTCCGAGCCAGCCAATGGGCGCTCCAATGGGCTGTTTTGGAGTGGAGGATAAACAAAATGGCAAATGTCGCGACTGCGGACGACGCAAAAACGCGTCCGATGACCGGCGAGGAGAAGAAGGTCATCTTCGCCTCGTCGCTTGGTACCGTCTTCGAATGGTACGATTTCTATCTCTACGGTTCGCTCGCCGTTTACATCGGCGCGACCTTCTTCAGTTCCTACCCGGAAACGACGCGGAACATCTTCGCGCTTCTGGCATTTGCCGCGGGCTTCCTGGTTCGCCCGTTCGGCGCTCTGGTCTTCGGTCGCCTGGGTGACCTCGTCGGCCGCAAGTACACCTTCCTGGTGACCATCCTGATCATGGGTCTGTCGACCTTCCTGGTCGGCATCCTGCCCGGCGCTGCCCAGATCGGCATTGCCGCACCGATCCTGCTCATCGTCCTGCGCATGCTGCAGGGCCTGGCGCTCGGCGGTGAATACGGCGGTGCTGCCACCTACGTGGCTGAACATGCGCCAAACGGGCGCCGCGGCTACTTCACCTCCTGGATCCAGACCACGGCGACGCTCGGTCTGTTCCTGTCGCTGGTGGTGATCCTGCTCGTGCAGTTCGCTCTCGGCAAGGAAGCCTTTGCGGCCTGGGGCTGGCGCATTCCGTTCCTGCTGTCGTGCGTGCTTCTCGGCATTTCCGTCTGGATCCGCCTGAAGATGAACGAATCGCCGGCCTTCAAGAAGATGAAGGAAGAGGGCAAGGGGTCCAAGGCTCCGCTGAAGGAAGCCTTCGGCCAGTGGAAGAACGCCAAGATCGCGCTTCTGGCACTGTTCGGCGCCGTCGTCGGTCAGGCCGTCGTCTGGTACTCGGGCCAGTTCTACGCCCTGTTCTTCCTGACGGGCGTGCTCAAGGTGGATGGTCAATCGGCCAACATCATGGTCGCCATTTCGCTGCTGCTCGGCACCGGCTTCTTCGTGTTCTTTGGCTGGCTCTCCGACAAGATCGGCCGCAAGCCGATCATCATGGCCGGCCTGCTGCTTGCCATGCTGACCTACTTCCCGCTGTTCAAGGCGCTGACCTGGGCCGGTAACCCGGCACTCGCACAGGCCCAGGCAACGGTACGGGCAACCGTGACCGCCGCACCCGATGACTGCAAGTTCCAGTTCAACCCGACCGGCACGGCGAAGTTCACGACCTCGTGCGACATCGCAACCGCGTTCCTCACCAGGAACTCGGTTCCCTATGACGTCGTCACGACGGCCGCCGCCGGTACCCCGGCAACGGTCAAGATCGGCGAAGCCACGATCAACAGTTACGATGCCATCGCTGCCGGTGATGGCGCCAAGGCTGCCGGCGCCGCCTTCGAAAAGCAGACCAACATGGCGCTTCACGATGCCGGCTACCCGCTGGTTCGTGGCGCGGCAAAGGTTCCTGAATCCAAGCTTGACGGCTTCGTTGCCGCCAACCCGGAACTGGCCCTTGATGCTGCCGCCGTTCGCGGTGGTGAAAAGACCGTGGTTCCGGCCGACAAGCTCATCGCCGACAAGCTCCTGACGAAGGATGAAGTCGGCGCTGCCACCGAAATGGCGGTCTATACGATCGCTGGTGGCGGTACCTACGCAATGGTGGCGGATCCCGCCAACGTCAACTGGACGACGATCATCGCGGTCCTGACCGTTCTCGTCATCTACGTGACGATGGTCTACGGCCCGATCGCAGCCCTGCTGGTCGAAATGTTCCCGACTCGCATCCGCTACACCGGCATGTCCCTGCCCTACCATATCGGCAACGGTTGGTTCGGCGGTCTGCTGCCGGCAACGGCCTTCGCGATGAGCGCGGCCCAGGGCGATATCTACTACGGTCTTTGGTACCCGATCATCTTCGCGGGCATCACCCTTGTGATCGGCATGCTGTTCCTGCCGGAAACGAAGGATCGCGACATCCACGCGATGGACTAAAAACTTCCCCGAGAGGCATCACGGCTCTCCTGACTCCGGCGCGGTCTTCCGCGCCGGCTTTTTTATGGGCGGGTGCCCGAGCGTTTGGGGATCGGCCAGCCCCCCTCGTCGGCGCGGAAAAGCCAACCGCGCTTGGCGAACAGAAACGCCACCATGAGCGAGGTCCACAGGCCCAGCAGCAGCCCGGCGGCAACGTCGCTCGGATAGTGGGCGCCGACGATGACACGCGAGATCCCGATCACCAGCGCCAAAGCGAAAAAGACCGGACGAAGCCTGGGTAACAGCATGGCAAAGACGCCGAAGAAGGCGCCGGCTGCGGTCGAATGGCCCGACGGAAAACTCTCGAACAGATTGTCGCCGGTAAACGGCGTCAGGCTGTAGGCGCCGAGATCGACCAGAAGTTCGGGCCTTGCCCGTCCGATCAGGAATTTTAGCGCATGCACGAGCACGCTGGCGGTGCCGATCGTCAGCAGGAAATAGGCGGCAAGATTGCGCACCGTGCGAGCCCTGCGCTGAAGTGGCGCCTGGCGAACGAAGCGCCGCAGGATGAAGGCGCTGGCGAGCACCAACCCTGAGAGATAGATCATCCACCCGAAGGTGCCGAAGTCGGTGATCAGGCGGTTGAACTCGACGACGCTTTCCGGCAGGGCCTGCGCCCGTGTCGAAAGAAACGGATCGAGCGGGATGAAGGCGAGCACGAGGATCAGCGTCGTGACAAGGATCCATCCGGTTGATGCGAGCGGTCGATTCATGTTTGCCTTTCCAAGCGGTCTGCATGCGCAAATGCGCCTCGACGTGGCGCGGTCCTTCTCCACACCGATGGCTCGCGGCGGATTTGCCTGCATGTGTCGGTTCGGCGGCCAAATTCAAGGCCGCCGAACGCAAAACACCTCCGGATCGCTCCGGAGGTGTCGTAAAAAATGCGCCGCCCGTGGGCGCGCGCCCTTCGCAGGTCAGGCCGAAAGTGCCTTGAACTCTGTGAGGATGGCTTCGCCCATCTCGATGGTTCCGACCTGGCGGGCGCCTTCGGCCATGATGTCGCCGGTGCGGATGCCCTTGTCGAGCACGGTGGCGATCGCCTTTTCCAGATTGTCGGCTTCCTTCGTAAGGTTGAAGGAGTAGCGCAGGCACATGGCAAAGGAGGCGATCATGGCGATCGGGTTGGCGATGCCCTTGCCGGCAATGTCGGGCGCCGAGCCGTGCACCGGCTCATAGAGCGCCTTGCGCTTGCCGGTAACGGCATCCGGTGCCCCGAGCGAGGCCGAAGGCAGCATGCCGAGCGAGCCGGTCAGCATCGCCGCCACGTCCGACAGCATGTCGCCGAACAGGTTGTCGGTGACGATGACGTCGAACTGCTTGGGTTGGCGCACCAGCTGCATGCCGCCGGCGTCCGCCAGCATATGCTCGAGCTGAACGTCGGAGTATTTTGCCTTGTGGGTCTCGGTCACTACCTGGTTCCACAACACGCCCGACTTCATGACGTTGCGCTTTTCCATCGAGCAGACGCGGTTGTTGCGGGTGCGCGCCAGTTCGAAGGCAACACCGGCGATGCGCTCGATCTCGTAGGTATCGTAGACTTGGGTATCGATGCCGCGCTTCTGGCCGTTGCCGAGGTCGATGATTTCTTTCGGCTCGCCGAAATAGACGCCGCCGGTCAGCTCGCGCACGATCAGGATGTCGAGGCCCTCGACCAGTTCGGGTTTGAGCGACGATGCGGCGGAAAGGGCGGGGTAGCAGATCGCCGGGCGCAGGTTTGCGAAGAGCTGCAGGTCCTTGCGCAGCCGGAGAAGGCCGGCTTCGGGGCGAACCTCGTAAGGAACGGCATCCCACTTCGGACCACCGACGGCGCCGAACAGCACGGCGTCGGCGGCAAGCGCCTTTGCCATGTCCCCTTCCGAAATCGCCTGGCCGTGGGCATCATAGGCCGAGCCGCCGACAAGGCCTTCGTCCGTCACGAAGCCGGCGCCAAGCTCGGCGTTCATGTAGGCAATGATTTTGCGGACTTCCGCCATGGCTTCCGGGCCGATGCCGTCGCCGGGCAGAAGGAAGAGATTGCGCACTGTCATGGAAAGTCCTTCTCGCGGGGAAAACTCGCGCGCGTCTTAGCGCAACTTCGTATCGAGGGAAATGATCGCAACGAAAGAATTGTGCGTCGCCGTCTCTGTCCTGCGCCCGTTACCGGAGAAACAGCACGCAGACCGAAAGGATGGAATTCTCACATCCACGGCCTGAAGCCGCCAACGCCGAACACCCGGCCCTAACACCCGGAAGGACCTGGACCATGCGTACTTTCACTCACGAGATCACCGCACTTCTCGGCGCCAGCATCAACACCCTTATCTTCGGCAACCGCCGGAAGGAGGCCCTCCATCGCTGACGCTGTTTCTTCGCGCGGCCACTCTTCGGACGAAGCCCATTTTCGTTTCGACATTCGCCAACGCCTTGCCTTTCCGCTTGACGGAATCGATGGCGGGGGATCGAATGGCCGCTGAAACAATCGGGGACCTGCCATGTCCGAGACGCTGTTGATCGGTGCCTTTCTCGCCGCCCTTTCCTATACGCTCATTCCCGGGCCGGCCTTTCTCGCCTTGCTCGGCATCGGCGCTGGCCAAGGGCGCAAGGCAGGGGCGCTGTTCATGGGTGGGCACCTCGCCGGCGACATCCTCTGGTCGGGGCTGGCGCTGGTCGCCATCATTGGCGCGCGTTCCGTCGGCACGACGGTCTTCGATATTCTCGGCCTCTTCTGCGGCCTCTATCTCGGGTGTATCGGCTGGACCGCCCTGCGTGCCCGGCCGAAAGCCGATAACCGGGCGCTGATCACCGTAGAAAAGCCGCTTCGGCGCGGGCTGATCTTCGGCCTGACCAATCCCAAGGGATATCCGGTGGCGCTCGCCACCTTCACCGCCCTGCTCGCAGGCTCGGCCAACGCCTTGGAATTCGACGCCCTGCCGATGCTGCTCGGTGTCTCGCTCGTCGGCTTTCTCGTCGCCGACCTGATCCTGATCGTCATCATCGGTGCTTCCGTCGTCAGGCGCTTCTACCGTCGGCATGAGCTGGCCATCGTCCGGCTGTCGGGCCTGCTGTTCATCGGCTTTGCCGTCCAGGCCGTGTGGCATGCCGCGCCCGGTCTTCTCGGTTTGCGCAAGCCCTGACGTCAATGCCTTGACGCCCAAGCCCTGACACTCGAGCCTTGACGGCGGGGCCGTCAGCGACCACCTCAAGCTCTTCCGCCTGACATGCCCGACAGCTTTTCAGGCGCTTCCCTCCCCGGCCTTGGGCCGGCATCCCCATGCGAAAGGATCCTTGATGACCGCCAGCACCCCGCTCAATCCTGCCCTGACGACCTGGACCGGGCATGAGGGCTTGCCCCGCTTCGATCTGGTGAAGGACACGGATTTCGCGCCGGCCTTCGAAGCTGCCTTCAAGGCGCATGAGGCGGAGATCGACGAAATCGCTGCAAACCATGAGGCGCCGACCTTCGACAACACCGTGATTGCGCTCGAGATCGCCGGCGACGCGCTGTCGCGCATTTCCTCGATCTTCTGGAACAAGGCCGGTGCAGACACCAACGAAACCATCCAGGCGCTGGAACGCGACATCGCACCAAAAATGTCGCGGCATTATTCGAAGATCGGGATGAATGCGGCACTGTTCAAGCGGATCGACACGCTCTGGGAAAACCGCGACAGCCTCGGTCTCGACCTCGAGGCGACGCGTGTCCTTGAGCGGCACTGGAAGGGTTTCGTCAAATCCGGCGCCAAGCTTGCCAAGGACGATCAGGAGCGGCTGGCGGCGATCAACGAGACGCTCGCCGGCCTCGGCGCCAAGTTCGGCCAGAACGTGCTTGCCGACGAGAAGAGCTGGGCGCTGTTCCTTCAGAGCGAAGAGGATCTGGCCGGCGTTCCCGATTTCCTGCGCGACGCGATGGCCGCTGCCGCCAGCGACCGTGGCGAAAAGGGCAAATACGCGGTGACGCTGTCGCGCTCGATCATCGAGCCGTTCCTCACCTTCTCCGACAATCGCGAGCTTCGGGAAAAGGCCTTCCGCGCCTGGATCGCCCGTGGCGAGAATGGCGGCGAAACCGACAATCGCGGCCTCATTGCGGAAACTCTGGCGCTCAGGGCCGAGAAGGCCAAGCTGCTCGGCTATGCCAACTACGCGGCGCTGAAACTCGACAATACCATGGCCAAGACGCCGGAAGCGGTGAACGGACTGTTGATGCAGGTCTGGGAAAAAGCCGCTGCCCGCGCCCGGGAGGAAGAGGCCGATCTTGCCAAGCTGGTTGCCGCCGAGGGGCGCAATCACGACGTCATGCCTTGGGATTGGCGCCACTATGCAGAGAAGCTGCGCGCCGAAAAGTTCAATTTCTCCGAAGGCGAACTCAAGCCCTACCTGCAGCTCGAAAAGATCATCGATGCCTGCTTCGATGTCGCCCAGCGGCTGTTCGGTATCACCGCGACCGAGAAGAAGGGCATTGCCGGCTATCATCCTGACGTGCGCGTCTTCGAGATCCGCGATGCCGGCGGAAAGTTGGTGGCACTGTTCCTCGGTGATTACTTCGCACGGTCGTCGAAGCGTTCCGGCGCCTGGATGAGCGCCTTCCAGTCGCAGCACAAGCTGACGCTGAAGAACGGTGCCGTCGGCGAGCTGCCGATCATCTACAACGTCTGCAACTTTGCCAAACCCGCCGAAGGCAAGCCGGCGCTGCTGTCGCTGGACGACGCGCGCACCCTCTTCCACGAGTTCGGGCATGCGTTGCATGGCATGCTATCCAACGTCACCTACCCCTCGGTCTCCGGAACGGGCGTGTCGCGCGATTTCGTCGAACTGCCGTCGCAGCTCTACGAACACTGGCTGACGGTGCCGGATATCCTGAAGCGCTATGCGGTGCACTATCAGACCGGCGAACCGATGCCCGAGGCGTTGCTCGACAAGGTGCTTGCCGCGCGCACCTTCAACTCCGGCTTTGCGACCGTCGAGTTCACCTCGTCTGCCCTGGTCGATATGGCCTATCATACGGCTGAAACGCAGAGCGAGCCGATGGCGCTCGAAGCGGCGACGCTTGAAAAGATCGGCATGCCCCAGTCGATCGTCATGCGCCACCGCAGCCCGCATTTCCTGCATGTGTTCTCCGGCGACGGCTACTCCGCCGGCTACTATTCCTACATGTGGTCGGAAGTTCTGGATGCGGATGCGTTCGCTGCCTTCGAGGAGACGGGCAATCCGTTCGATCCCGGTATGGCGCAGAAGCTCAAGGACAATGTCTATTCGGTCGGCGGTTCGATCGATCCGGAAGACGCCTACAAGGGGTTCCGCGGCAAGCTGCCGAGCCCGGATGCCATGCTCGCCAAGAAGGGGCTGGCGGCCTGAGCTTCGTCGAAAGGTTTATCGCGCCATCTGGCGCGAGCGGCCTGTCCAAAGCGCCCGCGCCGCCTCGCAGGCGGTCTCGAAGTCAGAGGTATTGCCCAGGCTGAGAAGGGCTGCGGCTGTCGTGGTGAGGATCGTCGTCTCGGCACGTTCGTCGCGGGCCGCCCCGGTCCAGACCGCCTCCCAATATTCGCGGGTACTGAGGCCTGTGCGTGCCTCGGCGGGTGGTGTCGGCAAGGCGGGAACGACGAGGTCGGCGGGCTCGCCGCCGACCAGGCGAAACAAGGGCGTCTGGCGATAGGGCGTGAACTCCGCATGGTCGCGGGTGTTGCCGAGGATCGTCAGATCCTTCACCCCCAGCAAAAGCGCAATGTCCCGGCTCAGCGTCCGGGCAGCTGAGTTCGCGACCCCAAGCAGGCTCGTGCGTGCGCCTAAGGGATTGATCAGATGCACGGCGGAACCGAGCGGGATGCGCATCTCCATCAACCCGTAAAGACCGAGCAGTCGGAAGATTTGCGGCGACAGTGCCGGTAACGGCAGATAGGCGATCCCGGTCCTTGCCAGCACCGCGTTGGCATCCTCAAGCGATGCGCAGACGGTGATCCCGTTGCGTGCGGCGGCGATTTCGAGCTTGCCGCGCTCGGCGCTCTCCTGGCCATAATGTCCATGCAGCATCACGCGGTAGCCCGCACGTGCCACCAGCCTTGCCGCGTGCAGGAACCATGGCGCGGTCTTCAGTTTCGGCGAGAGATAACACGGCCAGTCGAGATCTGCCGCACCGCTGCCGGCGGCCACTGCGCCGACATGGCGACGGATCGCGCGCACGAAGCCGGCGATCTCGACCGCGGTCGCACCGCGATATTGCAGCGCCGCCATCAGGGCGCCGATCTGCACCGGATCCGCCTCACCGGCAAGGATGATCGTCAAGGCATCTTCGGCTTCCGCCTCGCTCAAGGGGCGGCTGCGGCCGGCGCCGGTGCCGATGGTCGCGATGCTGCGGGCAAGCCGGCGTTGCGGGGCGGCATCGTCGCCGATGCGCGCCAGCTTGGCGGCAAAGGCTTCCGGTGTCGGTTCGCCGTCCAGCATCAGGCTCGGTCGAACGGCGAGCGGCGGCGCTGCGATCAGCCCTGCCCCCTCCCAGCCGCTAGGCTCCTGCGGATTGGCCGCTGTGGCCGGACCTGTTCGTTCGAAAAGCGCCTCCGTCTCTGCGGCAAGGGCGCGCACCCGCAGTCTCAGCGTTTCGGCAAAAGGCGTTGGGCGCAGGCCGTGTCCTGTGCGCAGGAACAGCGGGTCGCCATATTCTTCGCGCAGCTGGGACAGCAGCCGGCTCATTGCGGAGGGCTGCAGGCCGACGCTTGCAGCGGCCCGGCTGACGCTGTTTTCGCGCAACAGCGTATCGAGCGCCAGCAGCAGGCGCAGCCTGCCCATATCGGTCTGCCGTTCGTGCGGGGGTAAAGACGCTTGCGCTTGAACCTTCATCGCTGCCGTCCCCTCAATCAAGGCTCCGGCATATTCGAAACCTGTGTTTTGCGCTCATTCACATTTAGAGCAGTTCTAAAACAGTGTCGTTGTCACCCATGCCGCCAATAACTAAGTGGATCAAAATACTCAAGTTATTTGTGGGGACAGAAATGAGCATTGAGGCACGCGGCCTGGTGGATAAAGGCACTGAGCGACACACATTCGCGTTACCGGTTGGGCGCAAGTCCGCGCAGCGCTCGTCGGAGCGTCGTCGGCACTTCGTCTACGCCTGCCTGGCGGGCGCGGCGCTGACGGTGCCGATGGAAGCGCAGGCGCAGAAAGCCAAGGACAAGGAGAAAGACACCGAGCTGGAACAGATCGTCGTCACCGCGACCGGCTTCGAGCAGAACGTCAAGGATGCGCCGGCCAGCATCACCGTGGTGACCGGTGAAGAACTGGAAAAAGGCTCGTTCCGCGACCTGACCGACGCGCTACGCGATGCTCAAGGTGTGGCGGTAACGGGCGTTGCCAACGAGCGCGACATCTTCATCCGCGGCCTGCCCGGCTCCTACACGCTGATCCTCGTCGACGGAAAGCGCCAGAGCACGCGCGACGCCCGCACCAATGGCAATTCCGGCTTCGAGCAGAGTTTCGTGCCGCCGGCCGCCGCAATCGAGCGCATCGAAATCGTGCGCGGGCCGATGTCGTCGCTCTATGGCTCGGATGCGATGGGCGGCGTCATCAACATCATCACCCGCAAGGTCTCCGATACCTGGAACGGCTCGATCACCACCGACGCGACGGTGCAGCAGCATCAGCGTTACGGCAATTCCGGCCAGCTGTCGTTCTATGCCAACGGCCCAATCCTGAAGGACACGCTCGGCATGCAGATCTGGGGGCGTGGGCTGAAGCGCGGTGAGGATAAGTTCCTGTCCGGCATCACCGGCGCGCGCGAGCATGACCTCACCGCGCGGCTTGCCTATACGCCGAACGAGGACCACGACTTCTACCTCGAGGGCGGAACGGCGAGGCTGCGGCGCGAGGCCAATGTCGGCAAGACGATCGAAACAGGTCCAAGGGCCGTCAGCACCTACAACGACAATGATCGCGACCACTGGTCGTTTTCCCACACCGGCCGCTGGGGACCGACCACATCCGATTTCTCGATCCTGCAGGAATGGGCAGAGCGCCGGAACTACAACTACAATGCAGCGCAAGGCCGCTTCGAAAAGCAGGCCCGGGCGCCCGAGGTTCGCAACACAGTGATCGATGGCAAGTTCACGACGCCGTTCGACCTCGGCGGCAGCCACACACTGGTAACGGGCGGCCAATTCTTCGAAGCGCGTCTGTCAGACCAGAACCCCGGACGGCGCACCGGTCTCACCGAAAAATTCTCGGCGACACAGTGGGCGCTGTTTGCCGAGGACGAATGGCGCATGATCGACACCTTCGCATTGACGGGCGGCCTGCGCCTCGATCATCACGAAGAATATGGCTATCACCTCAGCCCACGCCTCTACGGTGTCTGGAATGCAACCGACAGCCTGACGGTCAAGGGCGGCATCTCCACCGGCTTCCGCGCGCCAGACATCCGCAGCATTGCGCCGGGCTATGCCTACACGACGGGCGGCGGCGGTTGCTCCTATGGCCCGGCCGGTACCTGCGGCGTGATCATCGCCGACCCGAACCTCAAGGCAGAATCGAGCACGAGTTATGAAATCGGCGCCGTCTGGGACAATGGTGACGTCATCCTGGGCGGCACCTATTTCTACACCGACTTCAAGGACAAGATCTCAAACTCGCTCGTGCTCGACGCGGCAGGAAATCCGGTGCGCTGGAGCGAGGATCCGAACTATCGGCTCTGGTACAACTACAATATCGACGATGCCGTCATCCAGGGCGTCGAACTGACGGCGACCTGGAACGCGACCGCCGACCTGACGCTTCGTGGCAGCTACACCTACACGCAGTCCGAACAGATGACCGGAACCTATGCCGGCTTCCCCTTGGCGCGCACGCCGGAACATATGGCCAATCTCAGGGCCGACTGGTTCACGCCGGTCGAAGGTTTGGAAGCCTGGGCCTCGGTGAATTATCATGGTGAAGAGATCGCCGCGGGCGCACGTATCGGCACCAACGGCAAGCCGGTGACGATCAACGGCCAGCAGGGGCGGAAATACGACGCCTACACCACCGTAGACATCGGCACGAAATATGCGCTCGGCGAAGGCCTGACGTTGAATGCGGCCGTCTATAACCTTCTCGACAAGACGGTCGAGCAGACCGACTTCAACACGGTGATGGAAGGTCGCCGTTTCTGGATGAGCCTGACGGCGACGTTCTGAGGCAAGTCGGCAAGGTCTCTGCCCCGGCTATCGACGGCGCCCCTTGCGGGCGCCGTTTTTTGACTAACCGGGCTGTTCGACGCCGAGGGTCGCGAGCAGGCTCTGCATCCGTTTTAAGGCAAGGTCCGGTCGATCAAGCACATTGGCCTTGTCGGCCAGCCGGAAGATGTCGGCATAATGAAGAAGGCCACGGGCGGATTGCATGCCCGCCGGCATGGTGAAATGGTTCTGGTGGCCGTTCAGCCAGGCAAGGAAGACGACGCCGGCCTTGTAATACTGCGTCGGCGCCTCGAAGATCTTGCGCGACAGCGGCACCGTCGGCTCGATGACGCCGCGGAAGGTGGCGACGTCGCCCTTGGCCAGGGCGGCAAGTGCCTTCGAGGCGGAGGGCGCGACCGCATCGAAGATGCCGAGCAGCGCGTGGCTGTATTTTTCCCCGTCGCCCTCGATCAGCTCCGCATAGTTGAAGTCGTCGCCGGTAAAGCAGAGCACGCCTTCCGGCAGACGGTTGCGCAGCGCGACTTCCCTGGCGTTGTCGAGCAGCGAGATCTTGATGCCTTCGACCTTGTCGCGGTTGGCCGCGATGATCGACAGCACCGCGTCGAGCGCCTCGTCGAAATCGTCCGATCCCCAATAACCTTTCAGCTGTGGATCGAACATGTCGCCGAGCCAGTGCAGCACCACCTTGTCCTTGGTCTGGCGCAGGATATGACCGTAGACGTGGCGATAATCGTCGGGCGAGCGGGCGACGCGGGCAAGTGCCCGGCTTGCCATCATGATGGCCCGGCCGCCCTCGCCCTCGACGAAGCCGACCTGCTCCTCATAGGCGGTAATGACGTCATCGAGGGACCGGGCATCAGCTGGCGAAAGGTGATCGGTGCCGGCGCCGCAGGCAAGATCGGCGCCTGGCACGGTTCGCGCCTCGGCCAGCGAGCGGCGGATCAACTGCTGCGCGCCCGGCCAGGCCAGGCCCATGCCGCGCTGAGCGGTATCCATCGCCTCGGCAATCTTGAAGCCCAGGCTCCAGAGATGGTGGCGGAAGGCCATCGTCTGATCCCAGTCGATGGCGGCGTTGCCCCAGGGGTCGGCATCGCGAAGCGGATCGGAGACCACATGGGCGGCCGCATAGGCGATGCGATTGAAGGTCGGCGCCGCGTGGGGTCGCTCGATCGGTGTGCCGGTCAGCCGGTATTGCTCGAGTGAACCATCGTGGTGTGGCAACGTCAGGCTTGTCATCGGCTTTCGTCTCCTCCTCGGACCGTTGCATTCGAATAATTTAGATCGTTCCAAATTTCAAGCGACAATTCTTCGTTTCGACCCGTAAGGCTCGGTGTTCGTCAAGTGCGTGGGGCGCCAATTGCATCTTAAGTGCATGTAATTAAAGAAAACTGACTTGCGGTAATATGCGATATGCTCACCGTTTATCTCTTGAAATTCGCCGACGGAGTCCATGCCCAGCATCGTCGAAATCAAAATGTGAACGAAAAGCTCTTGACGAATTTGGATCGTTCCAATTATGAATGAGGAAATTAAAGCGCCTTTGGGAGGATACTGTGGTCAAGGAGCGGGTAACGGTGGTGGATATCGCACGCGCAGCCGGCGTGTCGAAGTCGACCGTGTCGCTCGTCCTGCAGGGCAGCTCGTTGGTCAACGAGGTCACGCGCGCCAAGGTCAATGCGACGATTCGCGAGCTTGGCTATGTCTACAATCGCAGCGCTGCCAATCTGCGCCAATCGAAATCAAAGATCATCGGCATCGTCGTCAACGACCTCACCAACAGCTTCTTCGCCGAGCTGGCGGTCGGCGTCGATACCGTCGTGCAGTCGGCCGGCTTCGTCCAGTTTCTCGCCAACACCAGCGAAAAGATCGAGCGCCAGCGCGAGGTGGTGGCCTCCATGCGCGAGCATGGGGTGTCCGGGCTGATCATTTCCCCGGCGCGCGGCACCGAGGCTGCCGATCTGGCGCCGCTGGTCGAGAGCGGCATTCCCGTCGTGCTCGTCGTTCGCGATATCGCCGATGCCGGCGTGTCCTCACTGACATCGGACAATCATGCCGGCGCCATGGCGGCCGTGCGGCACCTGATCGAGCGCGGTCATCGTCGCATCGCCTTCCTCGGCGGCTTCCCGGATACGGCAGTATTCGAGGCGCGCATGCGCGGATACCGCGACGCCTTGCTTGAGGCGGGGCTCGACGCGGCGGACGGGCTCGTCATCGGTTCGGCGCCATCGCGTGCCGGCGGCGTGACCGCCATCGAGCAGGCGATGATGCTTTCCGAGCGACCGACGGCAGCGCTGTGTTTCAACGATGCGGTCGCCTTTGGCGTCTGCGACGGTCTGCGCGCGCGGCGGCTGGAGCCGGGCGCGGACTTTGCCGTGATCGGCTTCGACGACGTGATCGAGGCGAAAACGGCGGTGCCGGCGCTGACCACCGTGTCGGTCGATCCGCAAGGCATGGGGCAGAGGGCAGCGGAATTGCTGCTGAAGCAGATCAATGCGGGCAAGGCGGAGGCGGAATCGATTATCGGTTCGGTGCGTCTCGTCGTTCGCCAGAGTTGCGGTGCTGCGATCGAGCGCAGAACGAGGGAGGCATTGTCATGACGGGATGGGGGCTGATCGGCGCGAGCACGATCGCGCGCGAATGGGTGATCGGCGCAATCCGCGCGACGGGTGGCGAGGTTATCTCGGTGATGAGCACCAGCGCCGAGCGCGGCGCGCTCTACGCCACGGAAAACGATATCGGCAAATCGGTAACTTCGGTCGAGGAACTGGTCGGCGATCCCGACGTCAAAGCCGTCTATGTCTCGACCACCAACGAGCTGCACCGCGAGCAGACGCTGGCTGCCATCCGCGCCGGCAAGCATGTGCTGTGCGAAAAGCCACTGGCGATGACGCTGGAGGATGCGCGCGACATGGTGGTCGCTGCGCGCGAAGCCGGCGTGGTTCTCGCCACCAATCATCACCTGCGCAACGCCGCCGCCCACCGGGCGATGCGCGACGCCATTGCCGAAGGCCGGATCGGCCGGCCGATCGCGGCGCGGGTTTTTCATGCCGTCTATCTGCCGCCGCATCTGCAGGGCTGGCGGCTGGAACGGCCAGAAGCCGGGGGTGGCGTCATTCTCGACATTACCGTGCACGACGCCGATACCTTGCGCTTCGTGCTCAACGACGATCCGGCCGAAGCCGTGGCCATCAGCCACAGCGCCGGCATGGGCAAGGCGGGGCTGGAGGATGGCGTCATGGGTGTGCTGCGTTTCCGTTCCGGCGTGATCGCCCAGTTCCACGACGCCTTCACCACCAAATTTGCCGAAACCGGTTTCGAGGTGCACGGCACGGAAGGATCGCTGATCGGCCGCAATGTCATGACGCAGAAGCCTGTCGGCACAGTGACCCTGCGCAATGCCGAGGGCGAAAGCCTGCTGCCGCTCGATGCGGGCAATCTCTATGAGACGGCGCTCACCGCCTTCCATGCCGCGGTCGAAGGCAACGGCCAGCCGTCGGCGACCGGCGAAGATGGCGTCTGGTCGCTGGCAACCGGCCTTGCCGTCGTCAAGGCTGCGGCGACCGGCCAGGCGGTTGCGATCGAAACGGGACTTTGAGTTGATGTCGATGAACAAGCATATTTCACCCGCCGACGCCGCCGCGCTGATCCCGGATGGGGCCGTCGTTTCGGTCTCGTCCTCGAGCGGCCTTGGCTGCCCGGACCTGATGCTGAAGGCAATCGGCGAGCGGTTCGAGACGACCGGCCACCCGCGCGACCTGACGACGCTTCATCCGATCGCTGCCGGCGACATGAGCGGTATCAAGGGTGTCGACTACATCGCCAGGAAGGGCCTCCTGAAAAAGATCATCGGCGGATCCTATCCCTCGGGTCCGTCGAGCGCCGAGCCGCCCCTGATCTGGCAGATGATCGGCGCCGACGAGGTGGCCGCCTATAACGTACCCTCCGGCATTCTCTTCGACATGCACCGCGAGGCGGCGGCCAAGCGTCCCGGCGTGATGACCAAGGTCGGGCTCGACACCTTCGTCGATCCCTCGCGCGAAGGCTGCGCCATGAATGCGTCGGCTGCAGCCGAACCTGTGGTCAAGAAGGTCTCGTTCGAGGGCGAGGACTGGCTCTATTTCAGGGCAATCGCGCCTCAGGTGGCGATCATCCGCGCGACCACGGCCGACGAGCGCGGCAATCTCACCTATGAGCACGAGGGCGCCTATCTCGGCGGTCTCGACCAGGCGCTGGCCGCCCGCAACAATGGCGGCATCGTCATTGCCCAGGTCAAGCGCATTACCAAGGAAGGCTCGCTGAAACCCCACGACGTGCGGGTGCCCGGCGTGCTCGTCGATTATGTCGTCGTTGATCCCGACCAGAAGCAAACGACGCAGACGCTCTACGACCCCGCCATCTCCGGCGAAATCTTCCGGCCGCTCGACAGTTTCCGCGTGCCTGAGTTCAACATCCAGAAGGTGATTGCCCGCCGGGTGGCACAGGAGCTGCAATCGGGCAGCGCCGTCAATCTCGGCTTCGGTATTTCGGCCAACGTGCCACGCATCCTGCTGGAAGAAGGCCTGCATGGCGCGGTCACCTGGGTGATCGAACAGGGTGCCGTCGGTGGCGTGCCGCTCTTGGATTTTGCCTTCGGCTGTGCCTCGAACGCTGATGCCTTCATGCCGTCGCCCTATCAGTTCACCTATTTCCAGGGCGCGGGCTTCGATGCCTCGCTGCTCTCCTTCCTCGAAATCGACCGCAATGGTTCCGTCAATGTCTCGAAGCTTTCCTTCCGGCCGCACGTGACGGCCGGTGCCGGCGGCTTCGTCGACATCACCGCGCGGGCGAAGAAGATCGTCTTTTCCGGCATGTTCAATGCCGGCGCCAAGCTTGCCGTCGAAGGCGGCAGGCTGGTGATAGAGAAGGAAGGCAAGCTGAAGAAGCTGGTCAACGAGGTCGAACACGTCACCTTCTCCGGCCGTCGCGGCATCGAGCAGGGCCAGGACATCACCTATGTCACCGAGCGCTGCGTGATGAAGCTGACGCCTGAAGGCGTGATGCTGACCGAGATTGCGCCGGGCGTCGACCTGCAGGCGCATATTCTCGATCAATCCGAGTTTCCGCTGATCGTGTCCGATCGGTTGAAGACGATGGATGCGGCGCTGTTCCACGAAGCGCCGATCGGCCTGGCTTTGCCGGCAAAGACTGCCCGTACGCTTGGTGGAGGCGCCCGTGTCTGAGGATCGCATCCGGATCGAAGTCGACGGCGCGGTCGCAACAATGACCGTCGCCCGTCCGGAAAAGCTCAATGCCTTCGACATCGACATGCTGAAGGCGCTGTCTGCGGCCTGCGACAACGTCGAGATGATGCGCGAGGTTCGCGTGCTGATCCTGACGGGTGAGGGCAAGGCGTTTTCGGCCGGCGGCGACATCAAGGCCTGGGGCGGCATGGATGCGGCCGCCTTCGGTCATGACTGGGTGCGCTTCGGCCATCGCGTGTTCGAGCGGCTGGCAACCCTCAGAATGCCCGTCATCGCGGCGCTCAACGGTCATGCGCTCGGCGGCGGCCTGGAACTGGCCGCCGCGGCCGACATCCGCATCGCCGAAAGCCAGATCAAGATCGGCCTGCCGGAAACGAGCCTCGGCATGGTTCCCGGCTGGTCGGGCACGCAGCGGCTTGTCACCCGGTTCGGCGCGCAGATCGTGCGCCGCATGGTGCTCGGCGGCGAGATGTTTTCGGCCGAAACCGCGAAGGCCGAAGGCCTGGTCGATGCCGTTGTCGAGACCGGTACGGTGATGCAGGCGGCGCGGGACTATGCAGCGCGGGTTGCCAAGCGCGGCCCGGCCGCACTCGAAATTTCAAAGCTGATGATCGCTTGCGCTGATGGCGAGGACAAGGGGGCTGCGGTCGAAGCGCTCGGCTCCATCCTCGTCGCCAAGACCGGCGATCTCAGGGAAGGTGTCGCGGCTTTTACCGAAAAGCGCGAAGCCCAGTTCAAGGGAGAATGGTAATGACGGTTCTGATGAGGCCCAAGGCACTCAGCGATCACAAGGTGCGCACGTACCAGATGCTGATCGACGGCAAATGGCTCGACAGTCAAGATGGGCGCACGCTCGAACGTGTTGCCCCCGGTCACGGCGTCGTCGTCAGCCGCTATCAGGCGGCCTCCGGCGTCGATGCCGAACGGGCGATTGCCGCTGCCCGACGTGCTTTCGACGCCGGCCCCTGGCCGCGCATGACGGCATCCGAGCGCTCGCTGATCCTGCTCAAGGCGGCCGACATGATTGCCGCGCGCGCCGACGAGCTCGCCTTCCTCGATGCCATCGAATCCGGAAAGCCGATCAGCCAGGCCAAGGGCGAGCTCGGCGGGGCTGCCGATATCTGGCGCTATGCGGCAGCTCTTGCCCGTGATCTTCACGGCGAAAGCTACAATACGCTGGGCGATGGCACGCTCGGTGTCGTCCTGCGTGAAGCAATCGGCGTCGTTTCGATCATCACGCCGTGGAACTTCCCGTTCCTGATCGTCAGCCAGAAGCTGCCTTTTGCGCTTGCTGCCGGATGCACCACTGTGGTCAAGCCTTCGGAGCTGACCTCCGCCTCGACGCTGGTTCTCGGCGAAATTCTCGAAGCCGCCGGCGTGCCGGCGGGTGTCGTCAACATTCTCACCGGCACCGGTCCCGAGGTCGGCGCGCCGATGACGACGCATGGCGATGTCGACATGATCTCGTTTACCGGTTCGACCGGCGTCGGCCGCCTGACGATGGCCAATGCCGCCCGGACCTTGAAGAAGGTCTCGCTCGAGCTCGGCGGCAAGAACCCGCAGATCGTCTTTCCCGATGCCAATCTCGAAGAGTTCATCGATGCCGCCGTCTTCGGCGCCTATTTCAATGCTGGCGAATGCTGCAATGCCGGATCGCGGCTGATCCTTCATCGCGATATCGCCGAAGAGGTGACGGCGCGCATCGCGGCGCTCTCGGCCAAGGTGAAGGTCGGCGATCCGCTCGATCCGGAAACCCAGGTCGGTGCGATCATCACGCCGCAGCACCTGGAAAAGATTGCCAGCTATGTTTCTGCCGCATCGAAGGATGGTGCCGCGGTCGCTCATGGCGGCGAAGCCCTCGATCTCGGCATGGGCCAGTTCATGGCGCCGACCATTCTTTCTCAGGTCCGGCCCGACATGGCCGTCGCCTGCGAGGAAGTCTTTGGGCCTGTGCTGTCAGTGTTGACCTTCGAGACCACCGACGAGGCGATCCGTATTGCCAACTCCATCGACTACGGTCTGTCGGCCGGCGTCTGGAGCCGCGACTTCGACACGTGCCTCACGATCGGCCGCCGCGTGCGCGCCGGCACCGTCTGGATGAACACCTTCATGGATGGCGCGTCCGAGTTGCCGTTCGGGGGCTATCGCCAGTCCGGTCTCGGCCGTGAACTCGGCCGCCATGCGGTCGAGGACTATACCGAAACCAAGACGCTCAACATGCATATCGGCGCGCGCACCGGTTGGTGGATGCCGCGCTAATTGCGGGATGTGAGGAGACGGATGATGAGGGCAGGGATCGCAACAACGAAACGGGACGAGGCGCCATCGCGCGCCGCGGGCCTGCCGTCGTTGTGCGCCTCGGCACGGTATCTACCAGTTGGCGGGAATCTGCGGAGAAAGCAGCAGCTGCAACTTGCTGACGTCGGTTTCGCCGCCGATACGCTGCAGCAGCACGTGGCCCATGTCTTCGCCGGTAGCCGTCAGGTCCTCGTAGATCGTCTCCACCTGGGGCTGGATTGCGCCCAGCAGGTGCGACGTCTGCTTGGCGACGATGTCGTACTCGCGCCCAAGCGTGAGGCCGCAATCGCTCATGCCGGTGATGGTGGCGAGCGCGCAGACTTCGCCGCCGCACATGAAGCTGTCAGGCGGATGGGGCTCGGTGTAGCGCTGGCGCACACGGTCGCGAATGTCGCCGGCGGGGCTGTCGAGATCGATGCCGGTGAGGATTTCATAGGCGCAGCCCGCCTCGCGCACGGCGGTCATGAAGCCGTGCTGCAGATGGCCGGCGAAGGTGAAGTCGGCCGGACCGCTGATCAGCGCTGGCTTGCGACGTCCCTTGGCGATCAGCCGGCGCGTCGCTTGGTACGAGAAGGTGAAGTTGTCGTAGTCGACATAGGCGTGAGGCGTCGAAAGCTCGGTGCGCCCGTGGGTCACGAACGGAAAGCCGATCTCCGAAAGCAGCATGACGCGCTGATCGAGCGGTTCGGTGCGCGAGAAGATCACGCCGTCCGCCATGCTGTTGCGGGTGATGTAATTCACCGCCTCGACATTGGTCGTGTTGAGGAAGTTCGGCATGACGATCACATGGTAGGAGGTGCCCTGCAGCGCCTTGGATATGCCGCTCATGATCGAGGTGCCGTAGCCGAGGATTTCCTCGTGCGGGTCGAGCAGAACGGCAATGACGTTGGTGCGCCCGGTCTTCAACCGTTGGGCGGCGCGGTCGGGCGAATAGCCGATCTCGATCGCCACCTCGCGCACCCGTCTGCGCGTCTCGGCGGAAATCTGCGGCGCTTCGGCAAGCGCGCGCGAAACGGTGGTGACCGCAAGCCCGGTGATCTCGGCGATCGTGCGAAGGGTCGGCTTGCCGCGTCTGGCGGTCAGGCCATTGTCTTCGGAGCGGGCGGGCTTGGAGGGATCGGCCAATGCTAGTCATCCTCAAGGCGGTCAGGAGCGGTTTTTGTAACGTGGCACGAACGCTTAAGCAATCGAATCATGAAAACGTTTTAAATCTCGCTTTGCGGCATGATTTGCTGCACTGCGGAAGACATGAAGTTGCATATAATTCAGCAAATTCAATTGCTTCTTGAGGTGAAGAAGCGCACGCGTGCGGAATGCTTGACTTGCTGAATTTATAACGTTTTAAATTGGGCCAGCCGCCGCCTTAGGCGGTGCGATATCCGAGGCGGGAGGAGGTTCCGCTTCGATAACTTGCAAACGGGAGGATAACGATGCGCAAGTTGATGACGACGACGGCTGTTGTGGCGCTGATGATGGCGGCCACTGCCGCGCGCGCAGCAGAGAACGTGGAAGTTCTGCACTGGTGGACATCCGGCGGTGAAGCCGCGGCACTCGACGTCCTGAAGAAGGATCTCGAAGGCAAGGGTATTTCCTGGACCGACATGCCGGTCGCCGGCGGCGGCGGCACGGAAGCCATGACCGTGCTTCGCGCCCGCGTCACCTCGGGCAACGCCCCGACCGCTGTGCAGATGCTCGGCTTCGACATTCTCGACTGGGCCAAGGAAGGCGCGCTCGGCAACCTGGACGAAACCGCATCCAAGGAAGGCTGGGACAAGGTCATCCCGACGGCCCTGCAGCAGTTCTCGAAGTTTGACGGTCACTGGATCGCCGCGCCGGTCAACGTCCACTCGACGAACTGGGTTTGGATCAACAAGGCCGCCCTCGACAAGGCCGGCGGCAAGGAGCCGACGAACTGGGAAGAGCTCATCGTCCTTCTCGACAACTTCAAGGCTCAGGGCATCACGCCGATCGCCCATGGCGGCCAGCCGTGGCAGGATGCGACGATCTTCGACGCCGTCGTGCTGTCGCTCGGCAACGACTTCTACAAGCAGGCCTTCATCGATCTCGACCCGGCAGCGCTCGGCGGCGACAAGATGAAGGAAGCCTTCGATCGCATGACGAAGCTGCGTTCCTATGTCGACGACAACTTCTCCGGCCGCGACTGGAACCTTGCTTCGGCAATGGTCATCGAGAACAAGGCCGGCATGCAGTTTATGGGCGACTGGGCCAAGGGTGAGTTCCTGAAGGCGAAGAAGGTGCCCGGCACCGATTTCGTCTGCATGCGCTACCCAGGCACGCAGGGCTCCGTTACCTTCAACTCCGACCAGTTCGCGATGTTCAAGGTTGCTGACGACAAAGTGCCGGCACAGCTCGCCATGGCATCGGCGATCGAAAGCCCGACCTTCCAGTCGGCCTTCAACGTCGTCAAGGGATCGGTTCCGGCCCGCACCGACGTTCCGGACACGGACTTCGACGCTTGCGGCAAGAAGGGCATCAAGGATCTCGCCGAAGCCAACACCAACGGCACGCTGTTTGGCTCCATGGCCCATGGCCACGCCAACCCGGCCGCCGTCAAGAACGCGATCTACGACGTCGTGACGCGCGAGTTCAACGGTGAACTGACCTCCGACGAGGCCGTCAAGGAACTCGTCGCCGCCGTCGCGGCTGCGAAGTAACGGGCAAGACCCGGTCCGGGACGCGAAACAGGCGTCCCGGACACCCATTCTGACATGCAAGCGTCTTTCAAGCGCCGCGTTTCATCGCGGACGCAGCGAAGCCTTTTGATACCAAGAACCTGCGTGGATGCCGTACCGGGGAGGGTCCCTCACGGCTGAGCGCCAGAAGTGGTGAACGTTCATGGATAACCGCAGTCGCCTGCAGGACCTGATACCGAAACTGGTCCTTGCCCCGAGCTTCGTTATCGTCCTGATCTTTGTTTATGGCTTCATCGCCTATACCGGCTTCCTGTCGATGACGGACAGCAAGATGCTGCCGTCCTACAATTTTGTCGGGTTCAGCAATTATCAGAAGCTCTGGGCCTTGCCGCACTGGTGGCGGGCGGTGAGCAATCTGGCGATCTTCGCCTCGCTCTACATCGCCATCTGCTCGGTGCTGGGGCTCGCCCTTGCGATCCTGCTCGACCAGAAGATCCGGGCGGAAGGGTTTCTGCGGCCGATCTATCTCTATCCGATGGCACTGTCGTTCATTGTCACCGGCACGGCCTGGAAGTGGTTTCTCGATCCCGGCATCGGCCTTGAAAACACGATGCACCTCTGGGGCTGGGAGAGCTTTTCGTTCAACTGGATCAAGGACCGCAACTACGCGATCTACTGTGTGGTGATCGCGGCCGTGTGGCAATCGACCGGCTTCATCATGGCGATGTTCCTTGCGGGCCTTCGCGGCGTCGACAACGAGATCATCAAGGCGGCGCAGATCGATGGTGCGCCGACGGCGACGATCTACCGGCGGATCATCATTCCGCTGATGCGGCCGGTGTTTCTCTCCGCCTTCGTCGTTCTCGCGCATCTCGCGATCAAGGCCTACGACCTGATCATCGCGCTGACGGGCGGCGGGCCGGGGCAGGCCACCGAACTGCCGGCGACCTTCATGTATTCCTACACCTTCACCCGCAACCAGATGGGCATCGGCGCCTCGTCGGCCATCATCATGCTGGTGATGATCTTCTCGATCATCGTTCCCTATCTCTACTCCGAAATCCGCGGAGGAAAACGCTCATGAGCGCCCCCAGCCCAGACAATGTCATCTCGCACAACCGCCTGATGCGGGCGCTGATCTACACGATCCTGATCGTCTTTGCGCTCTATTCGCTGCTGCCGCTCTACGTGATGCTGGCCAACTCGCTGAAGCCGCTTGACGAGATCCGCCAGGGCGGCATGCTCAACCTGCCGCAGACGCTGACGTTCGAGCCCTGGCTCCAGGCCTGGTCGACGGCGCAGATCGGCGTGCAGCCGACGGGCCTGAAGCCGTTCTTCATCAACTCCATCCTCATGGTGGTGCCGGCTGTCGCGATCTCGACGATCATCGGCGCGCTCAATGGCTATGTGCTGACCAAGTGGCGTTTCCCCGGTGCCAACATCTTCTTCGGCATGCTGCTTCTGTCGTGCTTCATCCCGTTCCAGATCGTGCTAATCCCGATGGCGCGCGTGCTGGGCATCACCGGCCTTGCCGGCTCGATCTGGGGCCTGATCTTCGTCCACGTGATCTACGGTCTCGGCTTCACCACGCTCTATTTCCGCAACTACTACGAGGCCTTCCCGACCGAGCTGGTGCGCGCCGCCCAGATTGACGGCGCCAGCTTCTTCCAGATCTTCTGGCGCATCATGCTGCCGTCGTCAGGCCCGATCATCGTCGTCTCGGTCATCTGGCAATTCACCAACATCTGGAACGACTTCCTGTTCGGGGCGTCCTTCTCCGGCGCGTCCTCGACGCCGATGACGGTGGCGCTCAACAACCTCGTTTCGTCGTCGACCGGCGTCAAGGAATACAACGTTCACTTCGCGGGCGCGATCCTCGCCGCCCTGCCAACGCTCATCGTCTACATCGTGTCCGGCCGCTACTTCGTGCGCGGGCTGATGTCCGGCGCCGTGAAAGGATAAGCCCATGTCTTTCCTCAAAATCAGCAACCTGCGCAAATCCTACGGCTCGCTCGAGATCCTGAAGGACATCAACCTGGAAATCGACGAAGGCGGCTTCCTCGTGCTCGTCGGCCCGTCGGGCTGCGGCAAGTCCACGCTGCTCAACACCATTGCCGGGCTCGAGCCGATCACCTCGGGCGAGATCGCCATCAATGGCCGTTCGGTCGCCGATCTGCACCCTTCCAAGCGCGACATCGCCATGGTGTTCCAGTCCTACGCGCTCTATCCGAACATGACGGTCGCCGGCAACATCGCCTTCGGCATGGAAATCCGCGGCGTTCCGAAGGACGAGCGCGAAAAGGCGATCAAGCAGGTCGCCGACATGCTGCAGATCGGCCATCTGCTCGATCGTAAACCCAGCCAGCTGTCCGGCGGCCAGCGCCAGCGCGTCGCCATGGGCCGCGCGCTCGTGCGCAATCCGCAGGTGTTCCTGTTCGACGAGCCGCTGTCGAACCTCGACGCCAAGCTGCGCGTCGACATGCGCACCGAGATCAAGCGTCTGCACCACCGGATGAAGACGACCATCGTCTACGTCACCCACGACCAGATCGAGGCGATGACGTTGGCGACCAAGATCGCCGTCCTCAAGGACGGCGTGCTGCAGCAGTTCGGAACGCCGGCCGAGATCTACAACAATCCGTCCAACATGTTTGTCGCCGATTTCATGGGATCGCCGGCCATGAATCTTTTGACCGCGCGGATCGAAAAGAACGGCGCCGATGTTGCCGTCACCCTGGCGCGCCCGAACGCCGAGCCGATGAAGCTGACGGTGCCGCATGCCAGCGGCGCACTCTCCGGCTATGCCGGCAAGGACGTCGTCTTCGGCATTCGTCCGGAAGCGCTGACCGACCCTGATGGAGCCGACCGCAATGCCAAGGCGATCGTCGAGGGCGAATGCCTGATCGAGGTGGTCGAGCCTGCCGGTTCGGACACGTTTGCGGTCACCCGGCTGGGCGGCAAGGAAGTCGTTGCCCGCCTGCGTGCCGATGCGCGCATCGCGCCCGGGCAGACGTCGCAGCTCGCCTTCAATCTCGACAAGGCGGTGTTCTTCGACCCTCAGACGCAGCAGCGGATCGCGTAACGAACGATGCAGCAGCCGGATATCGTCATCATCGGGTCGGGCATTGGCGGTTCCACCGTGGCGGCGGGGCTTGCCGGCTCCGGCGCGCGCATCGTCATCCTCGAGCGCGGCGAACGCCTGCCCGACACGCCGGAAGCGCGTAGCTACAGCTCGATCTTCGTCAAGGGCCATTTCCGCCCGAAGGAGATGTGGCGCGAAGCTGACGGCACCGAGTTCAATCCGGGGAATTTCTATTTCGTCGGCGGCAATTCCAAACTGTTCGGCGCGGTGCTCCTGCGCTACCGCGCCGAGGACTTCACCGAGATGCAGCATCTTGGCGGCGTCTCGCCCGCCTGGCCTTTCCCCTATGACGAGCTGGAGCCGTGGTACGGCAAGGCCGAGCAATTGTTCGAAGTGCGTGGCGAACTGGGCGACGACCCGACGGAGCCGTTCCATGCCTCGCCCTATCCTCACGGCCCCGTGCCGGACGAGCCGGCCATTGCCCGCGCCCGCGCCGAGCTGAAGGCGCAGGGGCTCCATCCGGCGACGCTGCCGCTCGGCGTCGACATCGACACTTGGCTCGCCGGTGGGCGCACGCCCTGGGACGGGTTTCCCAACACCGGCAAGGGCAAGAAGGACGCCGAGACGGCGTCGCTCGCCGCCGCGCTGAGCGACCCCAATATCGAACTGATCACGTCTGCGCATGTCGACACGCTGGAGGCAGGTCCGGGCGGCCGGATCGAGGCGATCAACTACACTGAGAGGGGCGAGAAGAAGCGGCTGACGCCCAAGCTGGTGATCCTGTCGGCGGGCGCGATCAACTCGGCCGCACTCCTGCTGCGCTCCGGCGACGGCAAGGGGCTCGCCAACGCTTCCGACCAAGTCGGTCGCAATTTCATGAACCACAATTGCAGCGCCATGCTGGCGATCAATCCGTTCCGGCGCAACGACAGCATCTACCAGAAGACGCTGATGCTGAACGATTATTACCTGACCGGTGGCAGGGACGGCCTGCCGCTCGGCAATGTGCAACTGCTCGGCAAGATCAACGGCGACATCCTCAAGGCCAATGCGCCGAAGTGGGCACCGCGTTTCGCTTTGGACTTCATGGCCGGCCACGCGGTTGACTGGTACATGATGACGGAGGACCTGCCGAACCCGGAAAGCCGCATCATGGTCGACGGCCGCGGCATCATCATGCAGTGGCGGCGCTCGAACATGGAGGCGCTGTCTGGGCTCGAAGCCAAGATGCGCGGGCACTTCAAGGCCGCAGGCTATCCGATCGTGCTGTCCCAGGCCTTCGACAAGCGTACGCCGTCGCACCAGTGCGGCACGGTGCGAATGGGCACCGATCCGGCACAGGCGCCGCTCGACGTCTATTGCCGTGCCTTCGACCATCAAAACCTCTTTGTCGTCGACGCCGGCTTCCTGCCGACCTCGGCCGCCGTCAACCCGGCGCTGACGGTCGCGGCGCAGGCGCTCCGCGTCGCCGACCATATCGTTGCCAAGGAGCTGAGCGCATGACGACACCCAAGCGTCCCGTGGCGATCGTGACCGGCGGCCGGCGCGGCATCGGCCTTGGTGTTGCCCGCGCGCTGGCGCGCGACGGCTTCGATATCGCCCTGACCGGGCTTGGTGCCGCGGACCAGACGACGGAAGCGACAGTTGACGAGCTGTCGGCGCAGGGTGGACGTGCGATCTATCTCGAGGCCAATCTCGCCGAGGTCGGCGCCCATGCGCAAACCGTCGAGCGTATCCGCAAGGAACTGGGGCCGATCTGCTGCCTCGTCAACAATGCCGGCATCGCCTCGGTGGTGCGCGGCGACTTCCTCGATCTCCAGCCGGAGAATTTCGACACGATCGTCGCCACGAACCTGCGCGGCACGGTGTTCTTCACGCAAGCGGTGCTGCGCTCGATGCTGGCCGACGAGCCCGGCGCGGCGGCACGCTCGATCATCAATATCACCTCGGTTTCGGCGGCCATGAGTTCGCCCGAGCGGCTCGACTATTGCATGAGCAAGGCCGGTCTTGCCGCCTTCAGCCAGGGACTTGCCCTGCGATTGGCCGACACCGGCATCGCCGTCTTCGAGATCCGGCCGGGCATCATCCGGTCCGACATGACCGCCGGCGTTTCGGCGAAGTACGACGCCCTGATCGACGGTGGCCTGGTTCCGATGAAGCGATGGGGTGAACCCGAGGACATCGGCAATATCGCCGCCAGCCTTGCCGGCGGAAAATTCGGTTTTGCCACCGGCTCGGTCATCCAGGCGGATGGCGGCCTGTCGATCGGAAGACTCTAGGAAAAGTGCAGTCATTCATCAGCTCGCACGGGCGAGCAAAGTTCGGGTTTGTCACGTCGGAAATTTGGATCGTTCCAAATGGTCGGGCCGTGGAGGAAGACAGCAAATGACATACGACTACATCATTACCGGCGCCGGCCCCGCGGGCTGCGTTCTCGCCAACCGCCTTTCCGAGGATCCGTCCGTGCGCGTGCTGTTGCTGGAGGCGGGCGGCGGTGACTGGAACCCGCTGTTTCATATGCCGGCCGGTTTTGCCAAGATGACTAAGGGCGTTGCCAGCTGGGGCTGGGAGACCGTGCCGCAGAAGCACATGAAGGGTAGGGTGCTGCGCTATACGCAGGCCAAGGTCATCGGCGGCGGCTCGTCGATCAATGCCCAGCTCTATACCCGCGGCAATGCCGCCGATTACGACCTCTGGGCGTCGGAAGACGGGTGCACCGGCTGGGACTACCGCAGCGTTCTCCCCTATTTCAAGCGCGCCGAAGACAACCAGCGTTTTGCCGACGATTATCATTCCTATGGCGGGCCGCTCGGCGTCTCGATGCCCGTGGCGACACTGCCGATCTGCGACGCCTATATCCGCGCCGGCCAGGAGCTCGGCATTCCCTACAATCACGATTTTAACGGTCGCCAGCAGGCGGGCGTCGGCTTCTACCAGCTGACGCAGCGCAATCGCCGCCGGTCGAGCGCGTCGCTTGCCTATCTCTCGCCGATCAAGGATCGTCGCAATCTGACGGTGCGCACCGGCGCGCGCGTCGCCCGGATCGTGCTGGAGGGCACCCGTGCCGTCGGCGTCGAGGTTGTAACGGCCAAGGGTAGCGAAACCATTCGGGCGGAGCGCGAGGTCCTGGTCACCTCCGGCGCGATCGGCTCGCCGAAGCTGCTCTTGCAGTCGGGTATCGGGCCTGCGGATCACCTGAAATCGGTGGGGGTTGGCGTCAAGCACGACCTGCCGGGTGTCGGTGGCAATCTGCAGGATCACCTCGATCTGTTCGTGATTTCCGAGTGCACCGGCGATCACACCTATGATGGCGTCGCGAAACTTCATCGTACGCTATGGGCAGGTCTGCAATATGTGCTCTTCCGCTCGGGCCCTGTGGCATCCTCGCTCTTCGAGACCGGCGGCTTCTGGTACGCCGATCCAGACGCCCGCTCGCCGGATATCCAGTTCCATCTCGGACTCGGCTCCGGCATCGAGGCCGGCGTCGAAAAGCTGAAGAACGCTGGCGTGACCTTGAACTCCGCCTATCTGCATCCGCGCTCGCGCGGCACCGTCAGGCTCTCCGCAGCCGACCCGGCCGCAGCCCCGCTGATCGACCCCAATTACTGGGAAAACCCGCACGATCGGAAGATGTCGATCGAAGGGCTTAAGCTCGCCCGTGAGATCATGCAGCAGGCGGCACTCAAGCCGTTCGTGCTGGCCGAACGCTTGCCGGGCAATAGCGTCGTCTCCGATGAGCAGTTCTTCGATTACGGCTGCGCCAATGCCAAGACCGACCACCATCCCGTCGGCACCTGCAAGATGGGCACCGACGCCATGGCCGTCGTCGGGCTCGATCTGAAGGTGCGTGGGCTCGACGGTCTTCGCGTCTGCGACAGTTCGGTCATGCCGCGCGTTCCCTCTTGCAACACCAATGGGCCGACGATCATGATGGGCGAAAAGGGCGCCGACATCATTCGCGAGCGCCAGCCCCTGCCGCCGGCGATCTTCGCCCATGAACGAAACGATATCAGGCCGCGTGCCCGCGCCGAAATCCGCTGAGGAAAATCATGATCCGCCACTGTGTCTTCATTCGCTTCCGTCCGGAAATTTCGGCGGAGGAGAAAACGTCGATCTTCGCCGAGATCGCCGGGCTGAAAAGCCGGCTTCCTGGCCTTCTTGCGACCCATGAGGGTGCCAATGTCAGCCCGGAGATCGGTATGGACAAGGGCTATGCCGAAGGCTTCATCGTCGACTTCGCCGATGCCGGCGCGCGCGATGCCTATCTCGCCGATCCGGAGCACCAAAAGACCGGCGCGAAGATCGTTGCAGCCGCAGAGGGCGGCATCGACGGCATCTTCGTCTACGACCTCGAAATCCCGGATTGACGGATATGGCAGATTTCGATGCGCGTGCCTTTCTCACCACTCTTTTCGAGGCGGCCGTGCGTGCTGCCGACCCTTATGAGGCGATCCGTGCGCATCTGCCGGAAAAACCGAAGGGGAGAACGGTCGTCGTCGGGGCTGGCAAGGCCGCAAGCCAGATGGCGGCGGCCTTCGAGAAACTGTGGGATCACCCGCTGACAGGCACTGTCGTTGCCCGCCACGGGCCGATCGAGCCCTGCGAGCGCATTCGCGTGCTGCAGTCGGCCCATCCGGTGCCGGATGAGGCGGGCTTGCGGGCGTCTGAAGAACTGCTGAAGCTGGTGGAAGGCTTGACCGCAGACGATTTGGTCGTTGCGCTGATCTCAGGCGGTGGGTCGTCGCTGCTGCCGGCGCCGCCGGAGGGCATGACGCTTGCCGACGAGATCGCCGTCAACCGGGCGCTGCTTGCCTCCGGCGCGCCGATCTCGGCGATGAACGTCGTGCGCAAGCATGTGTCGCGCATCAAGGGTGGGCGCCTGGCTGTAGCCGCCGGTCCGGCCCTTCTCGTCACCCTCGTCGTCTCCGACGTGCCCGGCGACAATCCCGCTTTCGTCGCCTCCGGCCCGACGGTGGCGGACGGCTCGACAGTGAAGGAAGCGCTTGAGATCGTCGATCGCTATGGCATGGTCCTTCCCGAAGGCGTGATGGCGCATCTGCGATCCGAACGAGCGCATGCGCCCGATCCATCGGATGCGATTTTCCGCAGGCACGAATGCCATGTGATCGCTTCGGCGAGCGTCTCGCTGCAGGCGGCCGCGGGCAGGGCTAGAGAGTTGGGCGTCGAGGCCCGCATTCTGTCGGATGCCATCGAAGGCGAGGCGCGGGATATCGGCCGCATGCATGCCGCTCTGGCGCGTGAAGTCGCGCTGCGCAATCGGCCGTTCGAAAAGCCGGTCGTGCTCCTGTCCGGCGGCGAGACCACGGTGACGATAACAGGCAAGGACTACGGCAAGGGCGGCCGCAACAGCGAATTGCTGCTGTCGCTGGCGCTCGACATCGAGGGGCTCGACGGGGTCGACGCTCTTGCAGCGGACACCGATGGCATCGACGGCTCGGAGGACAATGCCGGTGCCTTTGCCGATGGCAAAAGCGTTGCCCGCATGCGGGCTGCGGGCGCCGATCCGCGCGCGCATCTGGCCCGCCACGACGCCTGGTCGGCATTTTCGGCGAGCGGCGATCTGTTCGTACCCGGCCCGACCGGAACCAACGTCAATGATTTCAGGGCAATGCTGATCCGTTAGAGCATCTGCTCTCAGGTGTTAGCTTTGAATGCAGATAAGAAGCTCCAGCAGCAACGACCGAAAACGCCATGCATTCGGACGAACGCATGGCGTTTTACGAAAATAGATTAGCCGGATTCTCGCGCAGCGACGACATTGCGACGCAGCCGCCGAGGTCTTCGGCGGCTGTGTCTTTTTTGCGTTACTTGGCGCGCTTCAGCGCATCGCCGAGGATCGAGACGATTTCGCCGAAGTGATTTTCGTCGGCAATCAGCGGCGGCGAGAAGGCGATGATGTCGCCTGTCACGCGGATCAGCAGGCCCTTTTCGAAGCAATCGACGAAGACGTCATAGGCGCGGGCGCCGATGGCGCCGTCGCGCGACTGCAGCTCGATGCCGGCGATCAGGCCGATGGTGCGGATGTCGATGACATAGGGCAGGCCCTTCAGCGAATGCATGGCGTCGTGCCAGGCGTCCTGCAGCTCGGCGGCGCGGGTCATCAGGCCCTCGTCGCGGTAGATGTCGAGCGTCGCGATACCGGCGGCGCACGCGGCCGGGTGGCCGGAGTAGGTATAGCCGTGGAACAGCTCGATCGCATTTTCCGGGCCGTGCATCAGCGCGTCGTGCACCTTGCGGCTGGCAAAGACGGCGCCCATCGGGATCGCGCCGTTGGTCAGCCCCTTGGCCGCCGTCACCATGTCGGGCGTGACGCTGAAGAAGTCGGTGGCAAAGGGGGCGCCGAGGCGGCCGAAACCGGTGATGACTTCATCGAAGATCAGCAGGATGCCGTGTTTGTCGCAGATGGCGCGCAGGCGTTCGAGATAACCCTTCGGCGGGATGAGCACGCCGGTCGAACCGGCAACCGGCTCGACGATGCAGGCGGCGATCGTCTCGGCGCCATGCAGTGCCACCAGCCGCTCGAGATCGTCGGCAAGCTCGGCGCCGTGCTCCGGCTGGCCCTTCACGAAGGCATTCTTGGCGGGGTCGTGGGTGTGACGCAGGTGGTCGGAACCGGGAAGCTGCGGGAAGACGCGGCGGTTGTTGAGGATGCCGCCGACGGAAATGCCGCCGAAGCCGACGCCGTGATAGCCGCGCTCGCGGCCGATCAAGCGCGTGCGCGTGCCCTGGCCGATCGCGCGCTGATAGGCGATCGCCATCTTCAGGGCGGTGTCGACCGATTCCGAGCCCGAGCCGGTGAAGAAGACGCGGTCGAGCTTCTGGCCGTCCGGTCCCGGTGCAATCTCGGCGAGGCGCTCGGCAAAGTCGAAGGCGATCGGGTGGCCCATCTGGAAGGACGGCGCGAAATCCATCGTCGTCAGCTGGCGTTCGACCGCAGAGGCAATCTGTCGGCGGCCGTGGCCGGCGTTGACGCACCAGAGGCCGGCGGTGCCGTCGAGGATCGTGCGACCATCGGTGCTGGTGTAGTGCATGCCCTCGGCCGAGGCGAGCAGGCGCGGGGCCGCCTTGAACTGCCTGTTGGCGGTAAAGGGCATCCAGTAGCTGTCGAGTACGGGGGCGTTGGGCTTGGTGTGCTGGTTCATGGCGTCCTCCTGAGGTCGGCGATTGACGCCATGATTTGATTTGCCAAACAAGTCCTTTTCTGCTGTCGTTCAAGTCATTGAATTCTATACAATGAAAGTTTCAAAGTTGCGGTATTTCGAACAACCTGAACACTGGAATGGACAGCCATGAGCGTCGACATCGGAAACCGGCTGCGTCACCTCCGGCTGATGCACAATCTCTCGCAGCGCGAACTGGCGAAGCGCGCGGGCGTGACCAACTCGACGATCTCGCTGATCGAATCGAATGCCTCCAATCCTTCCGTCGGCGCGTTGAAGCGCATCCTCGACGGCATTCCGATCGGGCTTGCGGAATTCTTCTCCTTCGAGCCTGAGCGGCCGCGCAAGGCGTTCTATGCGGCGGAGGAACTGGTCGAGATCGGCAAGGGCCCGATCTCCTATCGCCAGATCGGCGAAAACCTCTTCGGCCGCAGCCTGCAGATCCTGAAGGAGTGTTACCAGCCGGGCGCGGACACCGGGAAAGTGCCGCTTGTGCATGACGGCGAGGAGGGCGGCATCGTGCTGTCGGGGCGCATCGAGGTTACCGTCGACGACGAGCGGCGGATCCTCGGGCCGGGGGATGCCTACTATTTCGAAAGCCGCAGGCCACATCGGTTTCGCTGCGTTGGGCCGGTGCCTTGCGAAGTGATCAGCGCCTGCACGCCGCCAACGTTTTGAGTGGGTATGGCAGAACCGAGATCGGAAAAGCCCCTCATCCCGCTGCCGCGACCTTCTCCCCGCAGGCGGGGCGAAGGGACATGCGGCGTGCTCCGTGATCCCTCTCAACTTTCTCAGAGGTTTCGGGGATGCGCCGTGCGAAGCGACGGCGATTGGAAAAGGTGTCATTGCAGGCGGAAAGGGGCGTTGCAGCGGACTCGACGCTGTCCCCTCGCCCCGGGTGCGGGGAGAGGGCTAGGGTGAGGGGCCTACCGCCGAGTTACGAAAGCCGCGCGCAGGCGTCGGCGATGCGCGTCAGCGCTTCCTTCAGTTCCGCTTCCGATGTCGCGTAGGAGATGCGGAAGAACGGCGACAGGCCGAAGGCCGAGCCGGGGACGACGGCTACATGGGCATCGTCGAGCAGGTAGGCGCAGAAGTCCGTGTCCGTCTCGATGGTCTTGCCAGATGGCGTGACCTTGCCGAGCATGCCGGCGCAGCCGGAGAAGGTGTAGAAGGCCCCTTCCGGAACGCGGCAGTCGAGACCGTCGATGGCGTTGAGGCCGTTGACGACCAGATCGCGGCGGCGCTGGAAGCTGGCCGTGCGTTCCTTCAGGAACTCCTGCGGGCCGGTCAGCGCTGCCACCGAGGCGGCCTGGCTGACTGACGAAGGGCAGGAGGTCGCCTGGCTCTGGACGACGGCCATAGCCTTGATCAGGTCGCGCGGGCCGCCGGCATAGCCGATGCGCCAGCCGGTCATGGCATAGGCCTTGGAGACGCCGTTGACCGTCAGGGTGCGGTCTTTCAGGCGCGGCTCCAGCTGGGCCGGCGTGACGAAGCGGAAGCCGTCATAGACGATGTGCTCGTACATGTCGTCGACCAGCAGCCACACATGCGGATGGCGCAAGAGCACGTCGAGCAGCGGCCGATAATCGTCGGCGCTGTAGGCGGCGCCCGAAGGGTTGGACGGCGAGTTCAGGAGCACCCAGCGCGTCCTAGGCGTGATCGCCGCTTCGAGCTTATCGGCTGTCAGGCGAAAACCCGAGGCCGCGTCGCAAGGGATCAGTACCGGCTTGCCTTCGCAGATCTGGACGATATCCGAATAGGACGTCCAGTAGGGCGTGGGGATGACGACTTCGTCGCCGGCATCGATCGTCGCCATCATGGCGTTGAACAGGATCTGCTTGGCGCCGGTGGCAACCGTGATCTCGTCCTGCTCGTAGGCAAGGCCGTTCTCGCGCTGGAACTTTTCGCGGATCGCCTTCTTCAGTTCCGGGGTGCCGTCGAGTGCCGTGTACTTGGTTTCGCCGCGCTTTATCGCCGCGCAGGCGGCATCCTTGACGGTGTCAGGCGTGTCGAAGTCCGGCTCGCCGGCGCCCAGAATGATGACCGGCTTGCCTTCGCGCTTCATGGCTTGCGCGCGCGCGCCGATTTTCAGGATTTCGGATACCCCGATCGAGGAGATCCGCGAGGCGGGCTTGAAGCCCGCCTCCTTGACCGTTGCGTTGATGGTCATCGCTTGTGTCCTACTCGATGTCGCCGGTTATTCGATGTCGAACGAAACGCCCTGCGCCAGCGGCAGAGCCTTCGAGTAGTTCACGGTATTGGTGGCGCGGCGCATATAGGCCTTCCAGGAATCGGAACCCGATTCGCGGCCGCCGCCGGTTTCCTTTTCGCCACCGAACGCGCCGCCGATTTCAGCGCCCGAGGTGCCGATGTTGACGTTGGCGATACCGCAGTCCGAGCCGTCGACGGCCAGGAACCGTTCGGATTCCTGCATGTCGCGGGTGAAGATCGACGAGGACAGGCCGGCTGCGACCGCATTGTGGTCGGCAACGACGGCGTCGAAATCGCTATACTTCATCACGTAGAGGATCGGCGCGAAGGTTTCCTCGAGAACCGGGCCTGCCTGCTTGGGCATTTCGACCAAAGCGGGCTTGGCGTAGTAGCCGTTGGCATAACCGAGCTCGACGCGTTCGCCGCCGGTGACGGTGCCGCCATGGGCCTTGGCTTCGTCTATTGCCTTCTGCATGCCGTCGAAAGCGGCCTTGTCGACCAGCGGGCCGACGAGGGCGGTGGATTCGAGAGGGTTGCCGACGGAAACCGAACCATAGGCCTTCTTCAGGCGCGGAACGAGCTGGTCGTAGACGCTTTCATGCACGAACAGGCGGCGCATGGTGGTGCAGCGCTGGCCGGCGGTGCCCATGGCGCCGAAGGCGATGGCGCGCAGCGCCATGTCGAGATCGGCCGACGGGCAGACGATACCGGCATTGTTGCCGCCGAGTTCGAGGATCGCGCGGGCAAAACGCTTGGCAAGGCGCGGGCCGACGTCGCGACCCATGCGGGTGGAACCGGTTGCCGAGACCAGCGGGACCTTCGGGTTGTCGACGAGCACTTCACCGACGGTGCGGTCGCCGATCAGAACCTGCGACAGGCCTTCCGGCGCATCGCCGAAGCGGGCGAGGGCGCGCTCGAAGATAGCCTGCGATGCAAGCGCGGTGAGCGGGGTCTTTTCCGACGGCTTCCACACAACGGAGTTGCCGCAGACGAGCGCCAGCGCCGTGTTCCACGACCAGACGGCAACCGGGAAGTTGAAGGCGGAGATGACGCCGACGACGCCGAGCGGATGCCAGGTTTCCATCATGCGGTGGCCGGGGCGCTCGGTGGCGATCGTGAGACCATAGAGCTGGCGGGACAGGCCAACTGCGAAATCGCAGATGTCGATCATTTCCTGGACTTCGCCGAGACCTTCGGAGGTGATCTTGCCGGCTTCGATCGAAACCAGGCGGCCGAGGTCGGCCTTGAAGGCGCGCAGCTCTTCGCCGAGCAGGCGGATCAGTTCGCCGCGCTTCGGCGCCGGAACCAGACGCCAGGCCTTGAAGGCTTCATGGGCCTGGTCGATCTTGGCGGCCGCTTCTGCGGCCGAAACCGTCTTCAGGCTGGCGATCTGCTCGCCGGTGACCGGGCTGAAGGACGGCATGTCGCCGCCGGTGTAGAGTTCCTTGGCGACGCCCATCTTTTCGAGAAGCGCTGCGGCTTCCTTGGTCACGTCGACTTTCTTAGTTGCGATGTTCATGGTCTGACTCCCGTTTTATTGGCTTAGATCATTCGCTGGACTGGAATGCGGGCGGAAAACCGCACACACTTTTGCTCATTCCGCTCTGGCCTTACCCGAAGCGCACGCTGCCGAGTTTTCCCGGTGAGGTGAGCGTCTTCAAGCCTTTGGCCATGTCCTTGAGTTTGTCGGTTGTATAAAGGTCGTAATAGGCCTGGTTGCGGCGGCCGATCGCATGTTCCGCGCTGAAACTGCCGTGATACTCCTCGACGGCCACGGCGAAAACCCATTCTCTCAAACGCGGCTCGAATGTCGGATCGCCAAGAAGCGGGCTGTCCTTCGCCACCACGAGATTGAAGTGTACACCACCATCGCCGATATGGCCGAAGTCACAGACGGTGACACCGGGAAACTTCGCCGGCATTTCGGCTTTCATATGGTCGCAGAAGGCCATGATGTCACCCCGGTTGAAGGAGACGTCGAAGGCGATCAGCTTGCCGAGGTGTTTCACGCCCTCCGAAAGCGCGTGGCGCAGCGCCCAGATTTCATGCGGCGGGCCGACGAAGGCGTCAGCAAGCGGTGCCGTTTCCATCTCCCAGATCTCTGCCAGCACCGTTTCGAGCACGGCGTCGAGCGATTGCTCGCCTTCGCGCGGTGCCCAGGTGCGGCTGATCTCGGTGAGAATGACGTAATCCGGGACATGTCCGCCCTGGAACGGGTTCTTCAGCGAAGGCACATGCGCGAACGCCGCCTTGACGGCGTTGCTCGACATGCCCTCAAAGGCCGAGAGATAGGCGCCGAGCCGCTCTTCCATGGCGCGCAGCAGCGGCATCACATGGGCGCCGCTTGCCGGCACCAGCAGCGCCGTCGCCGTCTGCTGCGGCAGGCGCTCCAGATTGAGTACGCAATCGGTGACGACGCCGAAGGCGCCCGACGTGCCGACAAAGAGCTGCTTCCAGTCGACGCCGGTGTTGTTCTTGCGCAGGTCGCACTGAAGATTGAGCACGGTGCCGTCTTCATCGGCGAGAACCACCGTCATGCCCAGCACATTGCGGCGCACGTCGCCGTACTTCAGGAAGCGCGAGCCGCCGGTGTTGGTGGCGATCATGCCGCCGATGCGCGGATCCGCGCCGAGATCGATCGGGAAGAACAGGCCGTGTTCTTCCAGCCGGCGGTTGAGATCGGAAAGCCGGAAGCCGGCATCGACCCGCACCGACCGGTTGTCGAGATCGAGTTCGAAGGTTTTCGTCAGACGGTCGAGGCTGAGGATCGCCTCGGTGCCGGACGCGTCGGGCGTCGAGCCGGAGACAAGTCCGGTGTTGCCCGACTGTGGGATCAGGGTGATGCCGTGGCGCACGCAATAGGCGACCGTCGTGGACGTTTCTGCCGTCGTTGCCGGCCGCAGCACGACCGAGGCCAAGCCGTGATCGTAGCGGGCGCCGGTCTCGTAGGCTTGCCTGTCTTCAGCGCGCGTGACCACACCCTTGTCGCCAAGGATGCCGGTCAGCGCGTCGATGTGTGCCTGTTCGATCATCGGGACGACATCATTCCGCAGCGATGGCTGCGGTCAAGGCCCGCAGGCAGCTTTCGATCGATGCCGCTTCGATGCCGGCATAGTGATCGAACTCGTTGAGCACGGTGGCGCCGAGGTCGATCTCGAAACGCTTCTGGTTCGGGCTTGCGACAAAGTCCTGCTGCGCGCCGTCGCCGAGATTGGATTGGAAGATGCCGGCGGCGCTGACCGGCAGGAAGTCTTCGTAGACGATGGCGTCGAACTGAACGAGGCCGTCGGCGATCAGAGCGTCGACATCGCGGCGGTCGGAGATTCTGGTCTTCAGGCCCTTCTCGGTCAGCGAGTAGCTGAAATAGCCGAGACCGGCTTCGCGAATTCCTGCCCAGGTATCCGGGAAGCTTTCGAAGGCCTTGGCAAGAGCTGCCTCGTATTCGCGGGCGTTGGAGCCGTCGGCCGCGGGGCGGACGATCTTGCGCGAGGCTTCCAAGAGTTCGTCATAGAGCGCGCGGCCCTTGGGGGTCAGCGCAATGCCGCGCTGCTCGATCTCGCCGAAGCGGGCGGTGTGCGAGCCGGCCTTCCACTCGCCATCGGCATCGCGGTAGGAGACGGCTTCTTCCAGCGCCTTGAATGAGGTCTGGCGAAGCAGGATCGGGCATTTGCGCGTCGGCGGTCCCTCGACGACGGCTTTCGGGGCGATACCATATTCCGGCATCAGCGCCTGGACCTGGTCGATATCCAGAGTGCGTGGCGTCAGGTGGTTGATGTGCGGGCCCTTGAACGACACGACGTCGGCGATCAGCCGGTGGGCATCATGCAGGCGCTTGTACATGTCGGCGCTGACATTGGCCTTGTCGTGCCAGCGGAAGGTTTCCAGCACCTCGGAAACGAAGCGTTCGGCGTCGGTCTTGTCGAGGCCGCCGTCCCGTTCGGCTTTTTCGGTGAGCTCGACGGCGACGGGCGTAAAGATCCGGCGCTCGGCAAGAATGGCTGCCGATTCAGCGCGCAGGCTCTCGTCGGCGATCAGGTCGAGGCGGAGAAGCGATGTGAAGACGCGGAAGGGATTGCGCTTCAAAGCGGCGTCGCCGACCGGGCGGAAGGCGGTCGAATGCACCGGCACGCCGGCGGTCGACAAATCGTAGTAGCCGACCGGATACATGCCCATGACGGCATAGACGCGGCGCATCATCGACAGTTCGGCGGGTGTGCCGAGGCGGATCGCGCCGTGGCGCTCCTCGGAGATGCGATCGAGCGAATCCGTCGCATCGAGGCGTTGCTTGAGGGCCGGATCGGCACTGAGCGTATCGTCGTTGACCTTGGCAACCAGCTCCATCAGCGTGCCGTAGGCCGGCACTTCCTCTCGGTACATGACCGACATGGCTGCGGAAAAGGCCGAACGGATGTCATCGGCAGATACGAAACTATTCTCTTTCACTGGGGCTCGCCTCGCGCTATGGGTGAAGGACAAGGTCATTCTCATTTCGGATCATATCCGAAGGAACTGGGCATTGATCGCGTTGCTTGTGACTATGTTGATGCGAGGCTGGAATGAAGTTAAGCCGCAGACTGGTTCCTGATGTTACGACGCTGCAGGCTTTCGAATGCGCGGCCCGGCACGGCAGCTTCACGCAGGCGGCTGCCGAGCTCAATCTCACCCAGAGCGCCGTCAGCCGACAGATCAAGGATCTGGAAAACCAGCTCGGCGTCTTGCTGTTCGAGCGTGTGCGCCAGCGCGTCATACTCTCGGAAGCCGGGCAGAAGTTCCTGCCCGAGGTTCGCCGCCTGCTCAACCAGACGGAAGAGCTGATGGTGCGGGCGATGGCCTCGGCGCGCGCGGACTCAACCCTGTCGATCGCATCGCTGCCGACTTTCGGCAGCCGCTGGCTGGTGCCGCGGCTGCCCGATTTCCTTCGCCATCACCCAGACACGGTGGTCAATATCGCCTCGCGCTCGGCACCGTTTGATTTCGACGAGCAGAATTTCGATATCGCCATCCACTATGGCCAGCCTGTGTGGGCGCATGCGACCTGCAGCTATCTCTGCAGCGAGATCATCGTACCGGCTGCGAGCCCGAAGCTGCTTGCCGCCAAGCCGGTGTCGACGCTGGAGGATATCGTCGGCGGTCCGCTCCTGCACCTGGCGACACGACCCAAGCTCTGGGCGCAATGGTTCGAGGCCAACGGCATGGACGGCCGGGGCGCTTATCGCGGCAACCGCTTCGATCAGTTTTCGATGGTGATCGAAGCGGCGACCGCCGGTCTCGGTTTCGCCTTGCTGCCCCGCTATCTGATCGAACAGGAGCTGGCAGCGGGAACATTGCGCATCGTTCTCGATCGGCCAATGCAGACGGAGAACAGTTACTATCTCGCGGTTCCGGAAGGCAAACTCGAAAACCCGATCAGCCTCGCCTTCCGCGAATGGATCACCGAGCAGGTCGGCTAAGTTTACCGCTCTCGATCCTGTTTCGATCGATGGCCCGGAACCTTCCTTGCGCCCTCGGCGTTTGGCGACGGACTGCTACCCAGAGATGCGCGGGGAAGGGGCAAAGTTGAGCGATAGATTTGAGGGGGCCATCGGCGGGTGTGGGCGCTTCCGTCTTCGCCCGATGGGCGTGTGCGCAATTCGTTCAAACTTGCGCCGCCGATCCTTGCAAGCTGTTGGCAGCACGGCTAAAAAATGCCACTTTCATGCATCACGCGGCCTTGAAAACCAATGCGCCGCCGGCTTTGCTTTCTCCGATGCCCAGTTCGAGGGCGGCGCCAGTTTCCGCCAGTTTCCGGTTATCCGGAAAATGACGGCGGATGGGAGGACACATGACCGTGTCTAGCAACGCGCCGGCCAAGCCTGGAACCTCAGGACCGCAGCCAACCCGGCACAACAACGAGAGCCGGGCCGATCAACCCCGGTTGGATTCAGAACCAGCACCCATGCCCCTTCATAACACGCCGTCCTCATCTTCTCGCGAACCGGAAGCGAAACAGATCGATTACAACGATTCGATCCGCTCGACCTTTTTCTCGATGGAGGATTTGCGGCAATGCGGCGAGACCCTTGCGCTCAAGGGCGCACCGTCCCTGCCGGGCTTCTTCCCGTTCGAATTTCGTCCGCGCCACCGCGAGAATGAAAACGAAATTCTGAGGGTGTATCGGGCGACGGCGGCCGACGTCGAAGCGGGGGCGTCGATCACGCCGGCCGCCGAATGGCTGCTCGACAACCATCACGTGGTCGAGGAAGCCATCCAGGAAGTCCGTCGCGACTTCCCGCGCAAGTTCTATCGCCAGCTGCCGACGCTGTCGGTTTCCGGAACCGTCATTCCGCGCACCATGGCGCTTGCCTGGCTGTATGTCGCCCATACGCACAGCACGGTCTCGCGGGAAAGCATCACCGCGATGGTCGAGGGCTTCCAGAAGCACGACACATTCAAGATCGGCGAATTGTGGGCGTTGCCCTCGATCCTGCGCTTCGTTCTCATCGAAAATCTCAGGCGCATCGCCATCCGCGTCGAGCGCTCGCGCGGCATGCGGCGCAAGGCGAACGACATCGCCGACCAGATCATCCGGCACAACGACCCGGAAAAGTGCCGGGCGCTGCTTGCCGAATCCCAGGCGCTTGCGGCCGACAATACCTTCGTTGCCCAGCTGCTCTACCGCATGCGCGATGGCTCGCAGACCTCCGGCTCTGTTATCGCCTGGATCGAGGAACAGCTCGAGAAGCGCGGCAGCGACGTCGAGGACGCGCTGGTCGCCGAGCAGAACCGCCTGTCGTCCGGCAATGCGACGATGAGCAACATCATTCGCAGCCTGCGCGAGATCGACGACACGGACTGGGCCGTGTGGTTCGAAAGCGTCAGCAAGATCGATGCGGCGCTGCGCGACGGCTCCGACTATGCGGCGCTCGAATTCGGCTCGCGCAACAAGTACCGCGATACGATCGAAAAGCTGGCGCGCCGCTCCGGCCACAGCGAATACGAAGTCACCCAGATCGCCATCGAGATGGTGAAGGAGGCGGAAGCCGCCGCCGCCGTCGAGCCGCAGCTTCAGGAGCCGAACGTCGGCTCCTTCCTCGTCGGCAAGCAGCGCAAGGCGCTGGAGCAGAAGATCGGCTACCGCCCGTCCCTGCTGCAGAGCATCATCCGCCTCAGCCGCAAGCTCGACTGGTTCGCGATCGCCGGGCCGAACATCCTGTTGACGATTCTGGCGATGTTTGCCGTCTATTCCTTCGTCAGCCCGATGGATATTCCGAACGGCGCCAAGCTGATCATGCTCTTGCTGTTTGCGCTGCCGGCATCCGAAGGCGCAATGGGCCTGTTCAACACGTTGGTCACGCTCTTCGTCAAACCGTCGCGGCTGGTCGGCTACGAGTTTCTCGAGGGCGTTCCGGAATATGCCCGCACGCTCGTGGTCGTGCCCTGCCTGATCTCCAAGCGCGATCATGTCGACGAACTTGTGCGCAATCTCGAGGTTCACTACCTCGCCAACCCGCGTGGCGAGATCTATTTTGCGCTGCTCAGCGACTGGGTCGACAGCAAGTTCGAGGAAACCTCGGCCGATACCGACGTTCTCGACTATGCCCGGCGCGAGGTTGCCGAGCTTTCGGCGCGGTACGCCTATGACGGCAAGACCCGCTTCTACCTCCTGCACCGCCGTCGCCTCTTCAACGAGGCGGAAGGCGTGTGGATGGGCTGGGAGCGCAAGCGCGGCAAGCTGCATGAGCTGAACCTGCTCTTGCGCGGCGATCGCGACACCTCGTTCCTCCAGGGCGCCAACACCGTGCCGGACAACGTCCAGTACGTCATGACGCTCGATGCCGACACCCGCCTGATGCGCGATGCGGTAACGAAGCTCGTCGGCAAGATGTACCACCCGATCAACCGCCCGATCGTCGACCCGCAGACGCAGAAGGTGATCGCCGGCTACAGCCTGCTGCAGCCGCGCGTGACGCCGTCACTGACGACAGGCAGTGAAGCTTCTGCCTTCCAGCGCATCTTCTCGGCCAACCGCGGCATCGACCCCTACGTCTTCACCGTTTCCGACGTCTACCAGGACATCGCCGGCGAGGGCAGCTTCACCGGCAAGGGCCTCTATCACGTCGATGCCTTCGAGGCCGCGCTCAAGGGCCGGATCGAGGAAAACGCCGTTCTCAGCCACGACCTGCTCGAAGGCTCCTACGTGCGCTGCGCGCTCGTGACCGATGTCGAGCTGGTCGAGGATTTCCCGACCCGCTACGAGGTCGAGATGTCGCGCCAGCATCGCTGGGCCCGCGGCGACTGGCAGCTTTTGCCCTATATCTTCAATCCGTCGAACGGCCTGTCGATGCTCGGCCGCTGGAAGATGTACGACAACCTGCGCCGCTCGTTGATCCCCTGCGCCTGGCTCGTGGCTTCCGTCATGGGCTGGTACTACATGCAGCCGACCGAGGCGCTTATCTGGCAGATCGTGCTGATCTTCAGCCTGTTCGTCGCCCCGACGTTGTCGCTGATCAACGGCCTTTTGCCGCGCCGCAACGACATCGTCGCGCGCGCCCATCTCCATGCGGTGCTGACGGAAGTTCGCGCCGCCAATGCCCAGGTAGCCCTTCGCATCGTCTTCATCGCCCACGGCGCGGCGATGATGGGCGACGCCATCGTTCGCTCGCTCTACCGCACCTTTGTCAGCCGCAAGCTGATGCTGGAATGGCGCACTGCCGCTCAGGTGCAAAGTGCGGGACACGGAAGCATCGGCGACTACTACAAGGCGATGTGGATTGCGCCGGCGCTGTCGGCGGTTTCGTTGGCGCTTGCGGCCATTTCCGATACCGGCCTGCCCTTCATCGGCATTCCCTTTGCCCTGCTCTGGGCGCTGTCTCCCGCCGTCGCCTGGTTCGTCAGCCAATCGGCCGAGACCGAGGACCAGCTGGTCGTTTCCGATGAGGCGATCGAGGAAATGCGCCTGATCGCCCGGCGCACCTGGCGGTACTTCGAAACCTTCGTGACGGCCGAGCAGAACTTTCTGCCGCCGGACAATTTCCAGGAAACACCGCAGCCGGTGCTGGCCGAGCGCACGTCCCCGACCAATATCGGCGTCTACCTGCTTTCGGTGATGTCGGCCCGCGACTTCGGCTGGATCGGCTTCGAAGAGACGATCAACCGTCTGGAGCAGACGATCGCGACCATCGACCGCATGCCGAAATATCGCGGCCACTTGTTTAACTGGTATCGCACCAACACGCTTGAAACCATGGAGCCGCGCTACATCTCGTCGGTCGACAGCGGCAACCTTGCCGGCCACCTGATCGCCGTGTCGTCCATGTGTCGGGAATGGGCCGAAGCGCCGTCGGCGCATGTCCAGGGCAGTCTCGACGGTATCGGCGACGTGGTCGCGATCCTTGCCGAAGTGCTGAAGGAACTGCCGGATGATCGCAAGACCGTCCGCCCGCTGCGCCGGCTCATCGAGGAGCGCATCGTCGGCTTCCAGAACGCGTTGGCTGCCGTCAAGCGCGAGCATGAATTCGCATCGATCCGGGTGATCAACCTCGCCGTTCTGGCGCGCGACATGCACAAGCTGACCGTCAACCTCGACCATGAGGTGCGCACGGGCCAGAGCAGCGAAGTGACGAAGTGGGCAAACGCGCTCGTCGCCACCTGCGAGGCGCATATCGCCGACGGCGTGTTCGACCTCGGCGCCATCGAAGCGCTGCGCCAGCGGTTGGTGGTTCTGAAGGACCGCGCCCGCGACATCGCTTTCTCGATGGATTTCGGCTTCCTGTTCCGGCCGGAACGCCGCCTACTTTCGATCGGTTTCCGCGTCAACGCCAACGAGCTCGACGAGGCCTGCTACGATCTTCTGGCGTCGGAAGCGCGCCTGACGAGCCTGTTTGCCATCGCCAAGGGCGACCTGCCGACCGAACATTGGTACAAGCTCGGCCGCCCGATCGTGCCGATCGGCGCGCGCGGCGCTCTGATCTCCTGGTCCGGCTCGATGTTCGAATATCTGATGCCGCCCCTGGTCATGCAGGAGCGCCAGGGCGGCATCCTGAACCAGACCAACAATCTGGTGGTCAAGGAGCAGATCAATCACGGTCGCCGCCTCGGGACGCCGTGGGGCATTTCGGAAGCGGCCTTCAATGCCCGCGACCATGAACTGACCTACCAGTACACCAACTTCGGCGTGCCGACGCTCGGCCTCAAGCGTGGCCTTGGCCAGAACGCCGTCATCGCCCCCTATGCCTCGATCCTTGCCTGCATGTATGATCCGAAGGCGGCGCTCGCCAATCTCGGCCGTCTGCGCGAAGTCGGTGCGCTCGGCGTCTACGGCTTCCACGATGCCGTCGACTTCACACCGACGCGCGTGCCCGAGGGGCAGAAATGCGCCGTCGTTCGCAACTACTATGCCCACCACCATGGTATGTCGATTGCAGCCGTCGCCAATGTCGTCTTCACCGGCAAGCTCAGGGAATGGTTCCACGCTGATCCGGTGATCGAAGCCGCCGAACTGCTGCTGCAGGAAAAGGCGCCGCGCGACATTCCGATCATGAACGCCAAGCGCGAGCCGGAATCGCTCGGCAAGGGACAGGACGACCTGTTGCGTCCGGAAGTGCGGGTCATCGAGAACCCGCTCGCCCAGGACCGCGAAACCGTGTTCCTGTCGAACGGCCACTATGCCGTGATGCTGACGGCAACCGGTGCCGGTTATGCCCGCTGGAACGGCCAGTCGGTCACCCGCTGGAAGCCGGACCCGGTCGAGGACCGCACGGGCACCTTCATCTTCCTGCGCGATACGACGACGGGCGACTGGTGGTCGGCGACAGCGGAGCCGCGGCGTGCCGTCGGCGAAAAGGTGCAGACCCGGTTCGGCGACGACAAGGCCGAATTCGTCAAGACCGTCGGCGATCTCATCAGCGAGGTGGAGTGCATCGTCGCCACCGAACACGATGCCGAAGGCCGCCGCGTCATCCTGCTCAACACGGGAACGCAGGACCGCTTCGTCGAGGTGACCTCCTACGCAGAGCCGGTGCTTTCGACCGACGAGGCCGACAGCGCGCATCCTGCCTTCTCCAAGATGTTCGTACGCACGGAAATCAGCCGCCGCGGCGACGTCATCCATGTCAGCCGCAACAAGCGCAGCGCCAGTGATCCGGATATGGAAGTGGCGCATCTCGTCACCGACAATGCCGGCAGCGACCGTCCGACCGAGGCCGAGACCGATCGTCGCCGCTTCATCGGCCAGGGACGCACGCTTGCCGAGGCTGCCGCCTTCGACACGGACGCGGTGCTTTCCGGAACCGATGGCTATACGCTCGATCCGATCATGTCGCTGCGCCGTGTCGTTCGGGTTCCGGCCGGCAAGAAGGTCAGCGTCGTCTTCTGGACGATCGCGGCCCCGAACCGCGAAGCGGTCGACCGTGCCATCGACCGCTACCGGCACACGGAAACCTTCAATCACGAGCTGATTCATGCCTGGACGCGCAGCCAGGTGCAGATGCGCCATGTCGGCGTGACCTCCCAGGAGGCGGCAAGCTTCCAGATGCTCGGGCGTTATCTCGTCTATCCCGACATGCACCTGCGCGCCGATACCGCAACGGTTCAGGCGGGGCTGGCATCGCAGTCGACACTTTGGCCGCTGGCGATCTCAGGCGACTTCCCGATCTTCTGCCTGCGCATCAATGACGACGGCGACCTCGGCATTGCCCGTGAAGCCCTCAGGGCGCAGGAATATCTGCGTGCGCGCGGCATCACCGCCGACCTGGTGATCATCAACGAGCGGGCCTCGTCCTATGCGCAGGACATGCAGCACGCGCTCGATTCCATGTGCGAGAACCTGAGGCTCCGAGGCCTTTCCGACGGGCCGCGCCAGCACATCTTCTCGGTGCGCCGCGACCTGATGGAGGCGGAGACCTGGTCGACGCTGCTGTCGGCTTCGCGCGCCGTCTTCCACGCTCGCAACGGCACGATCTCCGACCAGATCGCCCGCGCCAATTCGCTCTATTCCACGCCACCGGTTAAGGGCAGCGACAACAATGTCCCCATGCTGGCAGCGCCGCAGCAGCCGGCCGACGCCGTCGATGCGGAGATCGTCGGCGATGGTCTCGACTTCTGGAACGGCTATGGAGGCTTTGCCGAAGGCGGGCGCGAATATGTCGTGCGCCTGCGCGGCGGCGAGGCGACGCCTCAACCGTGGATCAACGTCATCTCCAACGAGCAGTTCGGCTTCCACGTCTCGGCCGAAGGCGCGGCCTTCACCTGGAGCCGCAATTCCCGCGACTACCAGCTGACGCCGTGGGCCAACGACGTGGTCGTCAACCGCCCGGGCGAGGCGATCTTTATTCGCGACATGGCGAGCGGCTCGGTGCTGACGCCTTACGCTGCCCTGTCACGTAGCCGGTCTGTCCTCTTCGAGACCCGTCATGGACTTGGCTATTCGACCTTCCGCAGCACCCAGGACGATTTCGATATCGAGGCGACGCACACGGTGCATCGGACCTTGCCGGCGAAGCTCGTGCGGATCTCGATCCGTAACCGCTCGACGGCTGCCCGCCAGCTCAAGATCTACGGCTTTGCCGAATGGGTGCTCGGCAACAACCGCGCCCGCATGGCGCCGTTCGTGCTGTCGAAATGGGACGAGGCTTCGGACGCGCTGGTTGCCACCAACCCCTACAGCATCGACTATTCCGGTCGTTCGGCCTTCTTTGCGGTCGAGGGCGGGGAAGGCGTGAGCCACACGGCAAGCCGCCGCGAGTTCCTTGGGCGGGTCGGCGGAATTCTGGTGCCGCAGGCGGTTCTTGCCGGTGCTGAGCTGTCCGGCTCGGTTGATGTCGACGGCGATGCCTGCGCGGCGCTTTCGACCGATCTCGTCATCGAGCCCGGTGCCGAAAAGCAACTCACCTTCATCCTCGGCGATGCCGACAATGACGAGCAGATGCGCTCGGTTCTTGGCGAGTTGCGTCAGACCGCGTTCGATACGGTCATAGACGCTGCGAAAACCTTCTGGAGCGAGTTTACCGATATCGTGAAGGTGGAAACGCCGGACAAGGCCTTCAACGCCATGATCAACAACTGGCTGCCCTATCAGAGCCTCGGTTGCCGGATCATGGCACGCTCGGCCTTCTACCAGGCGAGCGGCGCCTTCGGCTTCCGCGACCAGCTGCAGGACACGCTGGCGTTCCTCATCCATCGTCCGGAACTGGCGCGGGCGCAGATCCTCAATGCAGCTGCGCGGCAGTTCGTCGAGGGTGACGTGCAGCATTGGTGGCTGCCGGGCACCGGTGCCGGTGTGCGCACCATGATCTCGGACGACGTCGTCTGGCTTGCGCATGCCGTCACGCATTACTGCGAGGTGACGGGCAACGCCGACATTCTCGGTGAGAAGGTCGCCTTCATCACCGGCCCGGCGCTCGAGGAAGGCCAGCACGACAGCTTCTACAAGCCGGAGATCTCCGACGAGATCGCCGACGTCTACGAGCACTGTGCCCGGGCACTCGATCTCGCGATCAAGCGCAGCGGCGAAAACGGCCTGCCGCTCATTCTCGGCGGTGATTGGAACGACGGCATGAACCGGGTCGGCATCGCCGGCCGCGGCACCAGCGTCTGGCTCGGCTGGTTCCTGGCCGGCACGTTGCGCGGCTTCCTGCCTTTTGCCCGCGAGCGCAAGGACAAGGCGCGCGTCGGACAATGGGAGACGCATCTTCTTGCCTTGAAAAAGGTGCTGGATGAGGCCGGCTGGGATGGCGACTACTACCGTCGCGGCTATTACGACGACGGCGCGCCGCTCGGCTCGAGCGAAAGCGACGAATGCCGGATCGATTCGATCGGCCAGTCCTGGAGCGTTCTGTCGGGCGAAGGCGACGAGCAACGATCGCATCATGCGATGGATGCGGTCATGGCCGAGCTCGTCGACCCCGATCGTCGCATCGTCCGGCTGTTCACGCCGCCGCTCGAAAGAACCAGACAGGACCCGGGCTATATCAAGGCCTATCCGCCCGGCGTACGTGAAAACGGCGGGCAATATACCCACGCAGCGACCTGGGTGGCGCTGGCCTTTGCCGAACAGGGACGAGCCGAGGAAGCCTGGCGCGTCTTCCAGATGCTGAACCCGGTCTCACATGCGCAGAACCGCGAAGACGCCGATCATTATAGGGTTGAGCCCTATGTGGTTGCCGCCGATATCTACGGCGAAGGCGCGCTTGCCGGGCGCGGCGGCTGGACCTGGTATACCGGGTCGGCCGGCTGGCTCTACCGCGCCGGCGTCGAGGGTATTCTCGGCATTCGCCGGCAGGGAGAAAAGCTGGTGATCCGGCCGGTTCTGCCGGAGGCCTGGGACGGCTACTCGGCCGAAGTGACGCTCAACGGCGCGAAGCACAAGATTTCGGTCAGCAGAGATGCGAAAAGTCGCGAGCCGATCGTCAGCATCAATAATAGTGTCACAAAAAACGCGCATGAAGGCATTTTGCTGTAACTGCCGGCGCTGAATGAACGTTGAAACCGGCTTTGCACCCGAACGGGCAAGGCCGGTTTTTTCTTGCAGATTTGCCGGTGGCGCGAACCGTTTACGCATCGATCGACGGCATCGGAACATTCATCTGCTTTGGCGGCAGTGGACATTCCGGTGCCTGTTTCAACAGGGGTGGGGCAGGGGCGCCAGATCCCGGATACCAGACCGCATGCTGCAGAAGACATTTGGGGGCGGCCCGAACCTGACGATACCCGCCCGCATGGTTGCCAAGGAGCGCGACACGCGTCTCGACGTGTTGCGGGCGCTCTGCCTGCTGACGATCTTCGTCAACCACGTTCCCGGGCAATATCTCGAATATCTGACCCACAAGAACTTCGGCTTCTCCGATTCGGCCGAGGCTTTCGTCCTGATCTCCGGTCTCTCCGTCGGGCTTGCCTATGGCGGCAAGTTCGTCACCGGCGCGCGCCTGGCGCTGACGCTGAAGGTCTGGCGGCGGGCGCTGGCGCTCTATGTCGCCCACATCATGACCAGTATCGTCACCCTGGCGATCTTTGCCGGCGGCGCGCTCTATTTCGGCAGGCAGGACCTGATCGGCGAGATCAACATCCGGCCCTTCGTCGAGCAGACCGAACAGGGCATCGTGGCGATGGTGCTGCTCGGGCACCAGCTCGGCTACAACAACATCCTGTCGATGTATGCGGTGCTGTTCCTGATGTTGCCCGGCATTCTCTGGCTGAACAGCATCAGCAGCCGGCTGCTGCTGATCTGTTCCGCAGTGCTCTGGCTTGTGGCCGGGGTGTTCATGCTGGTGCCCTCCAACTTCCTCGACGAGGGCTATTGGTTCCTCAATCCGTGGTCCTGGCAGTTCCTCTTTGTCATCGGCATCGTCGCCATGACGGCGACCCGCAGGGGTGTGGTGCTGCCGCGAAGCCCGCTGCTGATCGCGATTGCTGCGATCTATCTTGTCGTTTCAGCATTGTGGGTGCTGTTCTCCTGGTGGAGCATCGACCTGTCCTTCGGCCTTCCTGCGGTGCTGACCGGCTTCGACAAGACCTTTCTGTCGCTGACGCGGCTGACGCACGTTCTGGCGCTCGCCTACCTCGTCGCGGTGCTTCCGGCCATCAATCGCCTCGCGAGGCTCGATGCCGATCATCCGCTGGCGATGCTCGGGCGCCACTCGCTGCCGATCTTCATCTTCGGCACCATCCTGGCAATGGTCGGTCAGGTCCTGTTGTTCGTGACCGGTCGCAACCCGATCGCCGGCACGCTCTTCGTCATCGTCGGCATCGGCCTGCACTTCGTCTACGGCTACTATCTGGAGTGGCTCAGGGGCCTCGCCAATGCCAAGCCGGTGCGGGCGACGTGAACGAAAAAAGCCCCGGAGACGATCCGGGGCTTTTGGCAGTGTAATCTCTATGAGGCGGCGGTTCAGGCTGCCGTGTGGCTCATGCGGACGTCTTCGTCCGTCAGGATGCCGCTGGCGCGCAGCAGGGCGGCGAAGCGGCCGTTGCTTGCGCTGAGCTCGTTGAAGCCGCCCATCTCGACGATCCGGCCCTGATCCATGAAGATCACCAGATCGGCCTCGCGCACCGTCGACAGGCGGTGGGCGATGATGAAGGTGGTGCGATCCTTGCGCAGCGCATCGATCGCGTCCTTCACCCGTGCCTCGGTCTCGACGTCGAGCGCGCTGGTCGCCTCGTCGAGCACCAGGATCGGTGCGTTCTTGAGGATGGCACGGGCGATCGCGACGCGCTGGCGCTCGCCGCCCGACAGGCGGTTGCCGCGCTCACCGACGACGGTATCATAGCCATTGTTGCGGCTCTCAATGAAGTCGCTGGCGGCAGCCGCTTCGGCAGCAGCCATGACTTCGTCGAGCGATGCGTCGTCACGGCCAAGCCGGATGTTCTCGCAAATCGAGCGGTTCATCAGGCCGGCGTCCTGGAAGACGGTGGCGATCGAGCGACGCAGCGACTTGCGCGTCACCTTGGCGATATCGACGCCGTCGATCAGGATCTGGCCGTCACGCGGCTCGTGGACGCGCTGAAGCAAGTTGACGAGCGTGGTCTTGCCGGCGCCGGTCGGGCCGACGATCGCGATCGTCTGGCCGGCCTTTGCCGTAAAGGATACGTTGCGCACGCCCTGGGTGGTGTTGGCGAAGTCGAAGGAGATATCGCGGAATTCCACTTCACCCTTGACCGTACCCAGCTCCATCGCGCCGGCCGGCTCTTCGCGTTCGCGTACCGAATCCTCAAGCTGGAAGAAGTCTTCAAGCTTGGCGCGGGCCTCGAAGATCTGCGTGACGAAGGCCTTCATCTGGTCGAGACGGCCGATCAGCAGGTTGGCAAAGCCGATGAAGGCAATGACTTCGCCGACGCGCAGTTCGCCGCGCTGGACCAGCACCGTGCCGATGACGAGGATCACCATCATCGAGATCGTCGAGGCGACGCGGTTTAGCGCGCTTGCCAGCGCCCACCAGTCGAGAACCGGGAACTGGGCCGAGATCAGGCGTTCGGTGAACTTCTTCAGTTCGCGGGTTTCGGCTTCGATGCGGTTGTAGCTGTGCACGACCGACACGTTGCTGATGGCGTCGGAAACGTGGGAGAAAACCGTGTGGTAGTGGTTCTCCACCGAGGCTTGGCCCTCCTTGGTGCGGTTCATCACCGCCTTGCTGACCAGGACGTAGGACACGCCGAGGACGACGAGCACCAGCGACAGTCGCACATCCATTGCAAAGGCAGTCGGGATCAGGAGGACGAGGGCGACAGCCGTCGCCAGGTGCTGGCGCATGAATTCGAGCCAGAGGCCGAACAGCGTTTCGCAGGCGCGAAGCAGCGTGTGCAGCGCGTTCGACGTGCCGCGCTGGCTGTGCCAGGAAAGCGGCATCGAAACGATGCGGCCGAAAGCTTCGGTCAAGAGCGTGGCGCGGCGGCCATGGGCCAGCCGATCGGCTTCGCGGGCAACGAGGACGAAGGCGACGGTGTTGAACACCCCGAGGCCTGCCCACATCAGCAGCATCGGCGTGACCGCGCCCTTGGAGGAAATGGCGTCGATGATGCGGCCGAACAGGATCGGCTCGGCAATCGTGATGACGGCGAGCACGACGTTGGCGAGCACGATCGCCGAGACACGGAACTTGTGAACCGCAAGATACTGGAGCGCTCTCGCATACACTTGGAACAATGACACTGTCTCACCCCTTCCGGGTACCGGATTGTGCGCCGCACCAAACATTCGTGCGGCAAATGCGTCACGCCTCAACAAACTCCGGCAGTCGGGCGTAAGGCTCGATTCTGCCGGCCGTCAAGGCCGCTGTGGGACGATCGTTGGCGATATCCTAGGGAAATCAGAAGCTTGAGACGGCTTTGACGGCGGAACCCCGTTTGCCCATCGGTGGGCTTGGTGCGGGTATTCATAGTTTGCTATCTTTTCCGTCCAATTCCGATTTCTTGCGATTTCCGCACAAGACCGGGCATGGTATGTCCAATTATCGCGGGTGCAACATGAATGGCCCCTGAACGGTTCATTCATGTCCGGTTTGCGGGCCCCGCACGCCTGCTCTACCTGGAAGGTGATCGATGAATATCACGCTGCTTGTGCAATTTCTTGCGCTGATCGAAGAGATGAAGACGCGCGAAGAAATCGTGCCGGAATTCGAACGGTTGCTCGACCGCTGCGGCTTCGACTTCTATGGTGTCGTCAGACAGCCGAAGCCTCACGAAAATCCGCTGAGGCTGCTGCTGGCCGGTCGCTGGCCCGAAGGCTGGCCACAGATCTACATCCGCAAGAAATATGTGGTGATCGATCCGACCATCCGCTACCTCGGCCACGCCCAGCGCGGTTTCCGCTGGCGCGACACGCTGTTTGCCTTCCGCTCCGATCCGCATCGCAAACGCATGGAAAGCATGATGATCGAGGGCCGCAACCATGGCCTTCACGATGGTTACATCTTTCCGGTGCATGGCCGCCGCGGCCTGCTGGGCAACCTGACGGTCGGCGGTCGCGTCGTCGACCTGAGCCCGATCGAGATCAGCCTGTTCGACCAGATTGCCAAGCGCCTGTTCTGGAAGCTGCTCGAATTGACCGACCCGGAGATTTCAGCGGAGCTCGCATCCCGCGTCGAAGTACAGATGACGCGGCGCGAAATGGAAGCGCTCAACTATCTCGCCGATGGCATGACCTCGAACGATATCAGCAAGGTGCTCGATATCTCCAGTCACACCGTCGATTGGTACATGAATGGCATCCAGGAGAAACTGAAGGGCAAGAACCGTCACCACGTCGTGGCGATTGCCTTCCGGCTAGGACTGATTTCCTGATCCAATTCTCTCGGATTTCCGCTCGACTCTGAAATTGCGCTTCATTCTGCGACCCGCTAATACTTCATTTCGCGGGTGCAGCATTTCCCGCGTTTCAAGTCTTGAGGAGTCCGACTTGCCCATCTCTAAGATCCTTGTTGCCAACCGTTCTGAAATTGCAATCCGCGTGTTTCGCGCGGCCAATGAACTAGGTCTGAAAACGGTCGCGATATGGGCTGAAGAGGACAAACTGGCGCTGCACCGCTTCAAGGCGGACGAAAGTTACCAGGTCGGCCGCGGCCCGCATCTGGCGCGCGACCTCGGTCCGATCGAAAGCTATCTGTCGATCGAGGAAGTCATCCGCGTCGCCAAGCTCTCCGGAGCCGATGCCATCCACCCTGGCTACGGGCTCCTGTCGGAAAGCCCCGAGTTTGCCGAGGCCTGCGCGGAGGCGGGTATCACCTTCATCGGCCCGAAGCCCGAAACCATGCGCCAGCTCGGCAACAAGGTGGCCGCCCGCAACCTGGCGATCTCGATCGGCGTCCCGGTGGTGCCGGCAACCGAACCGCTGCCCGACGACATGGCCGAAGTGGCCAAGATGGCCGAGGCGATCGGCTATCCGGTGATGCTGAAAGCCTCCTGGGGCGGCGGCGGGCGCGGCATGCGCGCCATCCGCGACCCGAAGGATCTCGCCCGCGAGGTGACGGAGGCCAAGCGCGAGGCCAAGGCCGCCTTCGGCAAGGACGAGGTCTATCTCGAAAAGCTGGTCGAGCGGGCACGCCACGTTGAGAGCCAGGTGCTCGGCGATACCCACGGCAATGTCGTTCATCTGTTCGAGCGAGACTGCTCGATCCAGCGGCGCAACCAGAAGGTCGTCGAACGCGCACCGGCGCCCTATCTCAGCGCCAGCCAGCGCGAGGAGCTTGCCGCCTATTCCAAGCGCATCGCCGAGGCGACGAACTATATCGGCGCCGGCACCGTCGAATATCTGATGGATGCCGACAGCGGCAAGTTCTACTTCATCGAGGTCAATCCCCGCATCCAGGTCGAGCACACGGTGACCGAGGTCGTCACCGGCATTGATATCGTCAAGGCGCAGATCCATATCCTCGACGGCTATGCTATCGGCACGCCGGAATCGGGCGTTCCCTCGCAGGAAAATATCCGCCTCAACGGTCACGCGCTGCAGTGCCGCATCACCACGGAAGATCCGGAACAGAACTTCATTCCGGACTATGGTCGCATCACCGCCTATCGCGGCGCCACCGGCTTCGGCATCCGTCTCGACGGCGGCACCGCCTATTCGGGCGCGGTCATCACCCGCTACTACGATCCGCTCTTGGAGAAGGTCACCGCCTGGGCGCCGAACCCTGATGAGGCGATCCAGCGGATGATCCGTGCGCTGCGCGAATTCCGCATCCGCGGCGTGGCGACGAACCTGACCTTCCTCGAAGCGATCATCAGCCACCCGAAGTTCCACGACAACACCTACACCACCCGCTTCATCGACACGACGCCGGAGCTGTTCCAGCAGGTGCGCCGCCAGGACCGCGCGACCAAGCTGCTCACCTACCTTGCCGACGTCACTGTCAACGGTCACCCGGAAGCCAAGGGTCGTCCGCGCCCGTCGGACGAGATCGCAGCCCCGGTCGTTCCGTTCATCGGCGGCGACATCAAGCCGGGCACCAAGCAGAAGCTCGACGAGCTCGGGCCGAAGAAATTTGCCGAATGGGTACGGGCGCAGCGCCAAGTGCTCATCACCGACACGACGATGCGCGATGGCCACCAGTCGCTGCTCGCCACCCGCATGCGCACCTACGACATCGCCCGTGTCGCCGGCACCTATGCGCGGGCGCTGCCCAACCTGTTCTCGCTCGAATGCTGGGGTGGCGCGACCTTCGACGTCTCGATGCGTTTCCTCACCGAAGATCCGTGGGACCGGCTGGCGCGCATCCGCGAGGACGCGCCGAACCTGCTCCTGCAGATGCTTCTGCGCGGCGCCAACGGCGTCGGCTACAAGAACTACCCTGATAACGTCGTCAAATACTTCGTGCGTCAGGCGGCACGGGGCGGCATCGACGTCTTCCGCGTGTTCGACTGCCTCAACTGGGTCGACAACATGCGCGTGTCGATGGAAGCCGTCGCCGAAGAGAACAAGATCTGCGAGGCGGCGATCTGCTATACCGGCGACATTCTCAATGCCGCCCGTCCGAAGTACGACCTCAAGTACTATACCGCGCTTGCCGCCGAGCTGGAAAAGGCCGGTGCCCACATCATCGCGGTCAAGGACATGGCCGGTCTGCTGAAGCCGGCGGCGGCTCGCGTTCTGTTCAAGGCGCTGCGTGAAGCGACCGACCTGCCGATCCACTTCCACACCCACGACACCTCGGGCATCGCCGCTGCAACCGTACTGGCGGCCGTCGATGCCGGCGTCGATGTCGTCGATGCGGCGATGGATTCGCTGTCCGGCAACACCTCGCAGCCCTGCCTCGGCTCGATCGTCGAGGCGCTTCGCGGCTCCGAGCGCGATCCGGGCCTCGATCCCCAATGGATCCGCCGTATCTCGTTCTACTGGGAAGCGGTGCGCCACCAGTACGCCGCCTTCGAAAGCGACCTCAAGGGTCCGGCGTCCGAAGTCTACCTGCATGAAATGCCGGGCGGCCAGTTCACCAACCTCAAGGAGCAGGCCCGCTCGCTCGGTCTCGAAACCCGCTGGCACGAGGTGGCGCAGGCCTATGCCGACGCCAACCAGATGTTCGGCGACATCGTCAAGGTGACGCCGTCCTCGAAGGTGGTCGGCGACATGGCGCTGATGATGGTCAGCCAGGACCTGACGGTTGCCGACGTCGAGAACCCTGCCAAGGACATCGCCTTTCCGGAATCGGTCGTGTCGATGCTGAAGGGCGATCTCGGTCAGCCCCCGGGCGGCTGGCCCGAAGCCCTGCAGAAGAAGGCGCTGAAGGGCGAAAAGGCCTATGTGGTGCGCCCCGGTTCGCTGCTCGAAGCCGCCGACCTCGATGCGGAGCGTAAAGTCATCGAAGAGAAGCTCGAGCGCGAGGTCAACGACTACGAGTTCGCCTCCTATCTGATGTATCCCAAGGTCTTCACTGACTACGCGCTGGCGGCCGAGACCTACGGCCCCGTCAGCGTGCTGCCGACGCCGGCCTATTTCTACGGCATGGCGCCGGGCGAGGAGCTGTTCGCCGACCTCGAAAAGGGCAAGACACTCGTCATTCTCAACCAGACCCAGGGCGAGATCGACGAGAAGGGCATGGTCAAGGTGTTCTTCGAACTCAACGGCCAGCCACGTCCGATCAAGGTTCCCGATCGCAACCGCGGTGCGTCCAGCGCCATCCGCCGCAAGGCGGAAGCCGGCAACGCCGCGCAACTCGGCGCGCCGATGCCGGGCGTGATCTCGACGGTCGCCGTCCATGCGGGCCAGGCGGTCAAGGCCGGCGACGTGCTCTTGTCGATCGAGGCGATGAAGATGGAAACGGCGCTGCACGCGGAGAAGGACGGCATGGTTGCCGAAGTTCTGGTGCGCGCGGGCGACCAGATCGATGCCAAGGACCTGCTGATCGTCTTTGGCGGCTGAGGTTTTCGGCGAGGCGAGACAGGTGCGGCCGGGCGCGAGTCCGGCCGTTTTTTATGGCGGAATGGAAGGGAACTCGCCCTCCATCCACCATGCCCCCTGAGGCGCAGCTCAGATATCGTAGCTGTGCGGCGCGCTCAGCGAGGCGATGAACTTCTTGGTGCGCTCGCGCTCGGGCGTCGAGAAGATCGTCTTCGGGGCGCCGCTTTCGACGATCACGCCGCCGTCGAGGAACACCACCTTGTCGGCGACGCGTGAGGCAAGCCGGAGGTCGTGCGTTGCCATCACCATCGTCGTGCCTTCGCGGGCAAGCCGGCTCAGCACTTCAACTACTTCTTCCGCCAGTTCCGGATCGAGAGCCGAGGTCGGTTCGTCGCAGAGAAGGACGCGTGGCGACGGGGCCAGCGCGCGGGCGATCGCCACGCGTTGCTGCTGGCCGCCGGAAAGTGTGGCTGGCCAGGCATCGGCCTTGTGCGCCATGCCGACCTTTTCGAGCAGTTCCATAGCGCGGGCGCGCGCCTTGTTGGCGGGCCATTTCAATACGGTGACCAGGCCTTCCATGACATTGCCGAGTGCGGTCTGGTGCGGGAAAAGCTGGAAATTCTGGAACACCATGCCGGTCTGGCGGCGCAGTCGCTGGATCGCCGGCCAGCCCGTCTTGCGTCCTGACTGAAACTCGATCTTGTCGTCGCCGAGCCGGATCGAGCCCGACGTCGGGATCTCCAGAAGGTTGATGCAGCGCAAAAGCGTGCTCTTGCCGCCGCCGGACGGGCCGACCAGCGCCGTCACCGTACCCTCCGCCAGCGTAACGGAGATATCCTTCAGCACGAGATTATCGCCGAAGCGCTTTTCGATATGGGAAAGCTCGATCATGTGCGCGCCTCCAGGAAGCCGCCATAACGGGCGAACCGGCGCTCCAGCCGCACCTGCAGGGCTGACAGTACCGAGCTCATGGCGAGATAGATCAGTGCCGCCTCGATATAGAGGATCAGCGGCTCGTAAGTGGTGGCGACGATGCGCTGAGCCGTCTGGAAGAGCTCGGGAACGGTGATGGCCGCGGCCAGCGACGTATCTTTTACCAGCGAGATGAAGGTGTTCGACAAAGGCGGCACGGCAACGCGGGCAGCCTGCGGCAGGATCGTGCGCCGCATCGCCTGGCTCCAGCTCATGCCGATGGAGTCGGCGGCTTCCCACTGCCCGCGTGGCACGGACGAAATCACCGCGCGGATGATTTCCGAGGTATAGGCGCCGACATTGAGCGTGAAGCCGATCAGGGCTGCCGGGAAGGCATCGAGCAGGATGCCCATGCTCGGCAGTCCGTAGAAGATCACGAACAACTGGACGAGCAACGGCGTGCCGCGGATCACCCAGACGTAGAAGCGAGCGATGGCGACGACGGGCGCCGGGCCGAACAGGCGGGCGATTGCCGTCGCGAGGCCCAGCGTCAGCCCGAGAATGAAGGAAAGCAGCGTTAGCGGGATGGTGAATGTCAGCCCGGCCCACAGCAGGGACGGCAGCGAATCCAGCATGAGTTGGAGCCAGGTGGGCAAGGGACAGCCTTTCGAAAAAGCGCGATCCGCTCCGGGGGCCGGAACGGATCGCTTTTCATAACCGAGAATGACCGGCGGAGAAACCGGCGCTGATCTCAGCGCGATGTTACTTCGACACGTCGGCGCCGAAGTACTTCTGCGAGATCTTCTCGTAGGTACCGTCTGCCTTGATGTCGACCAGTGCCTTGTTGATGGCTTCGAGCAGTTCCGGCTCATCCTTGCGGATGATGATGCCGGAATAATCGGCGTCGGCCTTCTCGGCGGCGATCTTCACGTTTGCATCCGGCTTCTGCTTCTTGAAGTCGAGGAAGGAGAGGCTGTCATTGATCGTGGCGTCGGCGCGGCCGGTGAGCACGAGCTGGATCGACTGGTCGAAGCCGTCGGTGCCGACAAGCTCGGCGCCGGAAGCCTGCGCCAGCTTGCCGAAGTTGCTCGTCAGCGATTGGGCGGACTTCTTGCCCTTGAGGTCGGCGAAGTCCTTGATCTCGGCATCGTCGCCCTTGACGATCAGGACGGCCTTGGAGGCGATGTAGGGCTCGGAGAAGTCATACTTCTTCTTGCGTTCCTCGGTGATGCCGACCTGGTTGATGACCGTGTCGTAGCGGTTCGCGTCGAGGCCGGCGATCAGGCCGTCCCACTTGCCTTCCAGGAACTCGGCCTTGACGCCCAGCTTCTCGGCGACAGCCTGGCCGATCTCGACGTCGAAGCCGACGAGCGCGCCCGACTTGTCGTGATAGGTGAAGGGCGCATAGGTGCCTTCGGTGCCGATCTTCAGCACGCCGGCGGATTTGATCTGGTCGAGGTTCTCACCAGCCTGGGCGGGCACGAGGGCGGCAACCTGCAGGAGGGCGGCGGTCAAGAGCGTGGGGAGGAGTTTCATCGTGTCTTTCCATCTTTCTGATGTTCCGGCCCGTCGTCCGGATTGAGGGGAGAATCGCACAAAAAAACCGGCACTTGAGCGCATAAAACTCCAATTCCTGAGCGTTTTGATGAAGATTTTTCCCCGTATCGGGAGAATTTTCATCCAAAATGCGCGCCTGTCGCCAAATCTGGCCGTTTTCGATTTTGTCGCATGAGTGCGGTTGAAATCGCTTTCAAAATTCGTTATGCACATTTCCATCGATTCATGCACGTTTATGCACGATTGGAAAAATGTCGACAGATCTGCTTCTTCGCGAACGCAAGACACTCATTCAGGAACGGCTGAAGAGCGACGGCCGGGTGCTGGCCGCCGACCTTGCCGCCGAGCTCCGGGTCTCCGAGGATACGATCCGCCGTGACCTGCGCGAGATGGCGGCAGCGGGCCTCTGCGAACGGGTCTATGGCGGGGCGCTGCCGTTAGCGCCGAGTTCGCTGTCCTTGAGCCAGCGTGTGGCCATGGCGCCTGAGCGCAAGGCAGCGCTTGCCCGGGCGTCGGTCGGCTTCATCGTGGCTGGAAGCACGGTCTTCCTCGACGCCGGCTCGGCCAACCTGGCGATCGCCCAGCTGATCGATCCGGAACTGAAGGCGACCATCGTCACCAACACGCCGCTGATTGCAGCTGCGCTGATGGAGAAGCCAGGCATCGACCTGATCCTGGTCGGCGGCCCGCTCAATCGCGCCGTCGGTGCGGCCGTCGGTGCGCGGGCGCAGCGCGATATCGAGCAGCTTCGACCTGATGTCTGCATCCTCGGAACCTGTGGCGCCGATACCGAGGCGGGCCTGACAGCGATCTATTTCGAAGATGCCGAGTTCAAGCGGCTGGTGGCATCGCGCAGCCGCGCCCTACTCGTCGCCGTCACCAACGACAAGCTCGGCATGGCTGCGTCCCATACGGTCGTCGGCATCGACCAGGTAACGACGCTGGTGCTGGAGGCCGATGCCCCGACGCACCAGGTTGCCGCCTTCGAGGCATCAGGAACGACCATTATTAAGGCGGAGGCAAGTGACCGATGAGCATCGCGCATGTGGCGCTTTGGACGCGGGACCTCGAGACGGTCGCGTCCTTCTGGTCGCGCTTTCTTGGAGCCAGCGTCGGCGAGATCTATGAAAGTCGCCGTCGGCCGGGCTTTCGCTCCCGCTTTCTGACGCTCGGCGAAGGGCCGGCCATCGAGATCATGGAGGGGCCCTGGGTGGCTCCGGCCGATCCCGAAGGCGTCGAACGTGCAGGCTTTGCCCATATCGCCGTTTCGCTCGGCAGGGAGGCGGCCGTCGACGCAATGGCGGCCCGGGCTGCGGCCGAGGGCATTCTGGTATCGCCGGCGCGGTGGACGGGAGACGGCTTCTACGAGGCGGTGCTTCGCGACCCCGACGGCAATCTGATCGAAATCACCATTTGAGCCGGCTGCTTCCGGCATAGAGGCATAGATCCATGGACCAACGTTCCGCTCCCACTGCCGTTCGGCAGGGTTACATGACCCGCAATCGGCTAGCCGTGTCGCTGCTGTTCCTGATGAACGGTTTCGTCACGGGAAGCTGGGCTCCCAAAATCCCGGAATTCAAGGATCGGTTGGGCATCAGCGAAAGCGTGCTCGGCCTGCTTATCCTGATGTTCGGCATCGGATCGCTGGTGCTGATGCCGATTGCCGGCGGCTTCATCGCCCGCGTCGGATCGCAGAAGGTGGTCAAGGTCACGGCCATCCTGTTGTCGCCGCTGCTCCTGCTTCTGACGCTGCTGCCGAATGTCTGGGCGGCGGCCGTCGGCATGTTCCTGCTCGGCGGTTTCGTCGGCGCGATGGACGTGGCGATGAATGCCAATGCGGTCGAGGTCGAAAAGTCGATGCGCCGCGCCATCATGTCCTCCTGCCACGCCTATTGGAGCCTCGGCGGCCTGATCGGCGCCGGCATCGGCGGCTTCCTGATGGCGCGCTTCGGCGTCCTTCCGCATGTCCTCGTCGTAACCGTGCTTTCGCTGACGGTCATTGCAATTGCCTGGCCGATGATCCTCGCCGACAAGCCGCATCCGGCGGCGACCAAGGAAAAACTGCGCCTGCCGATGACGCCGCTTCCCTGGCTGATCGGAATCATGGCGCTGTTTTCGATGGTCCCGGAGGGAACCGTTCTCGACTGGGGCGCGCTCTACCTGCGCAATGAACTCGGCGCTTCGGTCGAACTGTCGGGCTTCGGCTTTGCCGCCTTCTCGGCGACCATGGCGACGATGCGTTTTGCCGGAGACCATGTGCGCGATCGTTTCGGCGCCAAACGCACGCTGCGCATCTGCACGGTCACGGCTCTTGTCGGCATGGTGCTGGCGGGGCTCGCGCCCAATGCCTACGTCGCTATCCTCGGTTTTGCGATTGCCGGCATCGGCATCTCCAACATGGTGCCGATCGCGTTTTCCGCCGCCGGCAACATGCCGGGCCTGCAGCCGGGCATCGGCCTTTCGGTTGCAACCTTCATGGGCTATTCCGGCATGCTGTTTGCTCCGTCGCTGATCGGCTTCGTCGCCGAGCATACCGGCTTTGCCATCATCTTCGCCTCGGTGCCGGTGCTGTTCATCGTCGTGCTCATGCTGTCGCACCACGCGCATCACGCGGACCACGCAAAGGCGCATTGAGGCCGGGCACCTGCCATCAAATCGCCGTCAGGGCATGATGTCGCCGTTGACAACGATGCTTTCCTCATCCACCTGATGGACGAAAAGCGAGAGCGGGACAGAGAGAATCCAAGCGGTTTCAATCTGCATCCCGCGCTGAAACGACGAGACCGGGGCACGGGATGTGACCCGGGGGACCAAGAGGCCTTCATGTCTGCCGCCTTCGATTTTGATCCGCAGCCCCGCCGCGCGTCCGTCGCCGTCGATGTCGGCGGCGTCATAGTGGGCGGCGGAGCGCCGGTGGTCGTCCAGTCGATGACCAATACCGACACGGCCGATATCGATGGAACGGTGGCGCAGGTGGCCGCCCTGCACAAAGCGGGCTCCGAGCTGGTGCGCATCACCGTCGACCGCGACGAGAGTGCGGCGGCAGTACCGAAGATCCGCGAGCGGCTCGAGCGCCTTGGCCTCGACGTGCCGCTCGTTGGCGATTTTCATTATATCGGCCACAAGCTGCTGGCCGATCATCCGGCCTGCGCCGAAGCTTTGGCGAAGTACCGCATCAATCCGGGCAATGTCGGCTTCAAGGACAAGAAGGACAAGCAGTTCGCCGAAATCGTCGAGATGGCGATCCGCTACGACAAGCCGGTGCGCATCGGCGTCAATTGGGGCTCGCTCGACCAGGAGCTGTTGACGCGGCTGATGGACGAGAACCAGGCGAACGGCTTTCCGCTGACCGCCCAACAGGTGACGCGCGAGACGATCGTGCAGTCGGCGTTGCTGTCGGCCGAGCTTGCCGAAGACATCGGCCTTGCCCGCAACCGCATCATCCTCTCGGCCAAGGTTTCGGGCGTGCAGGACCTGATCGCCGTCTACGCCATGCTGTCGACGCGCTCCGACCATGCGCTGCATCTCGGCCTCACCGAAGCCGGCATGGGCACCAAGGGCATCGTCGCCTCTTCGGCCTCGCTCGGCATTCTCATGCAGCAGGGCATCGGCGACACCATCCGCATTTCGCTGACGCCGGAGCCGGGCGGCGACCGCACCCGCGAGGTGCAGGTGGCGCAGGAGCTGCTGCAGGTCATGGGCTTTCGCCAGTTCATTCCCGTCGTTGCCGCTTGTCCCGGATGCGGACGCACGACCTCGACGGTGTTTCAGGAACTGGCCCAGAAGATCCAGGACGACATTCGCCGCAACATGCCGGTCTGGCGCGAGAAATATCCGGGCGTCGAAGGCCTCAAGGTCGCGGTCATGGGCTGCATCGTCAACGGCCCCGGCGAAAGCAAACATGCCGATATCGGCATCTCGCTGCCGGGCACCGGCGAAACGCCGGCGGCCCCCGTTTTCATCGATGGCCAGAAGGCGATGACACTGCGCGGCCCCAACATTGCCGGCGATTTCGAGACGCTCGTTTCCGACTATATCGAGAAGCGTTACGGCCAGGGCCAGGCAGCGGCCGAGTAGGCGCTTTCGTCAGAACAACGCCAAGAGACATGTGAACGCATTCCGTCCGGAGTTGCGCTACAGCCGCGATGTCAGCAGCTTCAAGCCAGCAAAGGCGAAGAAGCCGGCCATCAGGCTTTCGATCAGCCGCTTCGATTTGAGATAGGCACGGTGCACCGGCGACAGCGAGAAGACGATCGCGAAGCCGCAGAACGTGATCAGGCCGAGGATCATGCAGCCGCCGATAAAGGTGGCGGTGACGCCGACGGGAGCGCCTTCGGGCATGCCGAGCGAGACCAACATGATCCAGGAGAAAATCGCCTTCGGATTGGTCAGGTGAATGCCGAGCCCCTTGAGGTAGAGCCGCTTCAGCGATGTCTGCGCCTTCGCCACGGCGACGATCTCGTTTCTGTCGCTTCGCATGGCTGCGCGCAGCGCATTATAGGCGAGCCAGAAGAGATAGCAGGCGCCTGCGATCTTGAGCACGATGATCGCGTGTCCATAGGCGCGGATCAGCGCCGAGAGGCCGGAAGCCGTCAGCATCGCCCAGGTATAGCTTCCGGTGAGAACGCCCAGGGCGAGCGCAAGGCCGGCCTTGCGGCCCTCACTAACCGAGGTGGTGATGATCGCGAGGATCGCCGGCCCGGGCGAAGCGGTCGCGATCAGATAGGCTGTCCAGGCGATAAGAAGCTGCGGCAGATAGGGCGTCGGGTCGAACATGCGAAAAGGCTCCAGCTCGTTCGCCGCAGGCTAGATCAGTTCATCGTCTGTTTGAAACGGCGAAATGTGACCGTGACAAGATCTCACAGGATCTCGTCGAGCGCCTCGATCAGCCGGGCGCATTCGGCGTCGGTGCCGATGGTGATGCGCAGGAAATCGGCGATCCGTGGCTTGGCGAAATGGCGCACGAGCACGGCACGCTCCCGTAGCGCCTGCATCAGCACTTCGCCGGAATGGCCGGGATGGCGGGCGAAGACGAAATTCGCCTGAGATGGAAGCACCTCGAAGCCGCGCTCGGTCAGCCGCTCGGTGAGGCGCTCACGCGATGCGATGATCTTCTGGCGGGTCGCCTCGAACCACGCTTCATCCTCGATCGCGGCGGTCGCTCCAGCCTGGGCCGGGCGGCCGAGGGGATAGGAATTAAAACTGTCCTTCACCCGCTCCAGCGCCTCGATCAGTGGCCGCTGGCCGATGGCGAAGCCGATGCGCAGGCCCGCAAGCGCGCGGGATTTGGAGAAGGTCTGCACGACCAGCAGGTTTTCGTATTTCGGCACCAGCGCGATCGCCGACTGGCCGCCGAAGTCGATATAGGCTTCGTCGACGACGACGGGCTGGTCCGGATGGGCGGCAACGAGCCGCTCGATCTCGGCAAGCGGCAGGCCGATGCCGGTTGGCGCATTCGGATTGGGCAGGATGATGGCGCCGCAGGGCCTGTCGTAGTCGGCAAGATCGATCCGGAACTGGGCGTCGAGCGGCACTTCCACGGCGTCGATCGCAAACAGCCGGGCATAGGTCGAGTAGAAGCTGTAGGAAATGTCCGGGTAGAGCAGCGGAGCGTCGTGCTTGAGCAGGCCGGCGAAGATGTGGGCGAGAACCTCGTCGGAACCGTTGCCGACAAAAACCTCTCCCGTTGTGAGGCCGTGACGGGCGGCGATGGTTTCACGCAGGCGAAGCGCCAGCGGATCCGGGTAGAGCCTGAGATCGGTATTGGCGGCGGCAGTGACGGCGCTCAGAACCTTGTCCGACGGGCCGTAGGGGCTCTCGTTGGTGTTGAGCTTGACGAGGTTTGCGATGCGCGGCTGTTCGCCCGGCACATAGGGCTTGAGCGTCGAAACGATGGGCGACCAGTATTTGCTCACGGTTCAATTCCTGCGATTGGCGATGAAGCGGGCGGTTTCGGCGAGGATCGACGAGCGGGCGCCATAGGGCTCAAGCAGCGCTTCAGCTTCCGCCACCAACTGCTCCAGCCGGCTTTCGGCCCAGGGCTGCCCGTGGAGGGCGACGAGCGTGCCCTTGCCGCGCGCGGCATCCTTGCCGGTTGCCTTGCCCATGGTCGCGGCGTCGGCCGTAAGATCCAGCAGGTCGTCGGCAAGCTGGAAGGCGAGGCCGATCTTTTCACCGAAGCTGCGCAGATGCTGACGATCGACGGGACCGGCGCCGGCGACGATCGCGCCCGCCTCACAGGCAAAGCGCAGCAGCGCGCCTGTTTTCATCGCCTGGAGGGTGACGATGCCGGCTTCATCGGGGGCGGCTTTTTCCGCCGCAAGGTCGAGCGCCTGCCCGCCCGCCATGCCGCCATGGCCGGCAGCGCGTGCTAGCGCCAAAACGAGTGCGGTCTTCTGCGCGTCGGCAAGCGGCGTTTCCGGCGAGGCGATGATATCGAAGGCGAAGGTGAGCAGGCTGTCACCGGCAAGGATCGCGGTTGCCTCGTCGAAGGCCTTGTGCACGGTCGGCTGGCCGCGGCGGATGTCGTCGTCGTCCATTGCCGGCAGGTCGTCGTGTACCAGCGAGTAGCAATGGATGCATTCGAGCGCCGCACCGACACGCAGTGCCGCCTCGACGCTGCCGCCGAGCAGGCTGGCGCATTCGATCACCAGAAACGGGCGCAGCCGCTTGCCGCCGTTGAGCACGCCGTGACGCATCGCGACGAGCAGGTTTTCAGGCCGCGCAATCTCGTCGGCTTCGACGCTCAACCCAAGCAAGCGTCCGAGCAGCGCCTCGATCGCAAGCGCATTGTGTTTCAGTCGGGTCTCGAAGGTCGCTGTTTCCTGTCTCATGCAGCGCTCTTTGGCATGGGCGAAAGGCGCTTTCAACGGGCTTTCGTGTCGCGGGGTCGCGCTTTGTCGAGGACAGAGCTGTGAGTGCCTTGCCTTTTGCCAGAAAGCCCGTTCAACTTTGTGAGCCCATGCACTAAGAGAAACGGATGGACAGAGAGGTGGACAGTCAGGCCGTGGACATCGTTCCCGAGGCGCGAGAGGAGGGCGATATGCCCGCCAGTCGTTGGTCGTCCCTCCGTCGGACGTGGCGTCTGCATCGCCGTCGCATCGTTCTTGCCGTTGTCGGCCTCGTGCTTCTGCCCTACGCGCTGATTGCGCTCTACCTCATCGACTTCATTCGCCCGGTCTCGACGCTGATGCTGCGCGACCTCGTGCTTTTGCGCGGCTATGACCGGCAGTGGGTCGAGTTCGACCAGATCGCGCCGGTCTTGGTGCAATCGGTGATGATGTCGGAGGACGGCCAGTTCTGCATCCACGACGGTGTCGACTGGGGGCAGATGCGCGGCGTGGTCGAGGATGCGCTCGAGGGGGAATCGACGCGCGGCGCCAGCACTATCCCGATGCAGACGGTGAAGAACCTGTTTCTCTGGAACGGCCGCTCTTTCGTGCGCAAGGCGATGGAACTGCCGCTTGCGATCGTCGCCGACTTCGTCTGGAGCAAGCGGCGGATGATGGAGATCTATCTGAACGTCGCCGAGTGGGGTGATGGCATCTACGGTATCGAGGCGGCCGCGCGTCATCATTTCGGTGTTTCCGCCGCCAAGCTTTCGCGTCGGCAGGCCGCACTTCTTGCCGTTTCGCTGCCCAACCCGAAAGAGCGCAATGCCGGAAAACCGGGGCGCGGCCTGAAGCGTCTGGCATCGCTGATCGAGCGCCGGGCCAGCCGGTCGGGTGGATACATCACCTGCCTTTATGATTGAGATGACGTCTATTCATTGGTCCTGATGTTCGCCTTGGCTTAAGGGTTGCGGCAGAAGCGCAGGGAGACCCAATGATGGACAAGCTCGTCCTTTACGTCGGTAACAAGAACTATTCGTCCTGGTCGTTGCGGCCGTGGCTGGCGCTGGAGGCTGCCGGCATTGCCTTCGACGACGTGGTGATTCCCTTCGATTTTGCCGCCGGGAACCCGAAGCTGCGGGAAATTTCGCCGACTGGTCGCGTGCCGCTTCTCATCTATGGCGACACGAAGATCTGGGAATCGCTGGCGATCATCGAATATGTCGCCGAACTGTTTCCCGAGGCGGGTCTCTGGCCGTCAGACCAGCAGGACCGGGCGCGGGCGCGCAGCTATGCCTGCGAGATGCTGTCCGGATTCCGCGCCTTGCGTAGCGCCTGCCCGATGAACATTCGCCGAAAGAAGCAGGCGCTGGTTGTTTCCGACGAGGTGCGCGCTGACGTCGCGCGGATAGAAACGATCTGGGCGGAGGCGCTGGCGCGCTCCGGCGGCCCGTTCCTGTTCGGGTCGTTTACGGCGGCCGATGCGATGTACGCGCCTGTGGTTAACCGCTTCGACGTCTACAATCTCGTTCGCGAGCCCACGACTTTGGAGTATATGGAGCGGGTAAAGGTGCATCCGGCGTTCCGGAAATGGGAAACGGCCGCACGAGCGGAGCCGTGGATCGTTGCCGAGGACGAAGTTTGATTCGACTTCCTCGAACGAGGAGTCGAAAAATTGCGCTCGGGGACTGGTCAAGCGGCAGTTCGCCATGTATAAGCGCGCCAAATTTCCGTGATTAACATCTGTTTTATACGGCCATTTCGGCTGCTGAACAGTGTTTTGCCCGATAAGTGGAGAATGAAATGGCTGTACCTAAAAGAAAAACGAGCCCGTCCAAGCGTGGCATGCGCCGTTCTGCCGACGCCCTGAAGACGCCGACCTACATCGAAGACAAGAACTCCGGTGAACTGCGTCGTCCGCACCACATCGACCTGAAGACCGGCATGTACCGTGGTCGCCAGGTTCTGACCCCGAAGGAAAGCGCATAAGCGCTGACATTGGCGGACCGAGTTAAAGGGCTGGCTTTGCCAGCCCTTTTCTTTTGCGGGGTCTGACACCGTCTCGACGGAGAGGTTGGGTTACACCGATACCGGTTGGTTCTGCAGCGCCGCGCGCCCGTTCAGGCGGGCAAAGGTCGCTGTGGCACGTTGATCTGCTGCAGCATGCAGCAAGCGAGCTGGTGATCTCGGGCGTCACGGGGCGCATGGCGATCACGCATCGAAGAGGGAGCGCATTTTTCCATGCTTGCCGCCATTCCATTGCTGATCCTGCCCTTTGCCATCTACAATCTTGCCATGCTCGGCCTCTTCGGCGGCACGGCCGGCCTTGATGCCGGCGTGATGTCGCTGTCGATGCTCTCCGGTGCCACATGGGCCATGAGCTTCGGCGACCTCCTGATCGTCGTGGCATTGCTTCTGCTTTTCGTGGAAATTCTCAAAGCCACCCGCACCGGCACGCGCGCGCTGATGGACCATCTGCTATCGATGGTGCTGTTCATCGCGTTCCTGGTCGAGTTCCTGCTGGTCGCACCTGCGGCAACCCAGATCTTCTTCATCCTGATGACGATCAGCTTCATCGACGTCATCGCCGGTTTCTCCGTGTCGATGCGCTCGGCCGGCCGGGATGTCTCGATCGGTCTTTGAAGTACACTGAGGAACGTTACGCCGCGCCTCGATGAGGATCGCGGCGTTGTCGCGACCGGCTTAGCCGAGATTGTCGAGCTTGGTCTGAAGGGCGCGCAATTGCTCCTTCAGTTCGTCGATATCCTTGGCTTCAGCCTTCTTGGTTTCCTTGACCGGAGGTGAAGCGATGAACGGCGAAAACATCTGCATCGCCTGATGGAACATCTCGGTGTTGCGGCGAACCTGTTCTTCGACCAGTTGCAGCGGGGCCTGCAGGTTCTTGCCAAGCGGTGTGTCGCCGAAGGCCTTGTTGATCTGCTCGCGCATCTGCACCTGCTGCTCGGTAAAGGCCTGCATCGAGTGCTCGAGATAGCTCGGCACGACCATCTGCATCTGGTCGCCATAGAACGAAATCAGCTGGCGCAGGAACGAGATCGGCAGCAGCGTGTTGCCGGTCTTGGATTCCTGCTCGAAGATGATCTGCGTCAGGACCGAATGGGTGATGTCTTCGCCTGATTTGGCGTCCTGTACGGTAAATTCGTCGCCCTTCTTCACCATCACTGCCAGGTCGTCGAGCGTGACGTAGGTGCTGGTCCCGGTGTTGTAGAGCCGCCGGTTCGCATATTTCTTGATTACGATCTGGCCGTCGTTCTTCGCCATCAGGCTCTCCTCAATTACCCGCGGTCCGTCTTTTTCTACTTTTCAGAGTATCCGCAAACGAATGCCGCTGACAATGTCTTTGTGCGATGCGACGACGCAAGTGCGAAAACTCACAGTCGGCAGCGCATGACGGTTTTGCGGCGGTGCATCAAGGCGTTTGACTTGCGCTCCGCGCTTTGCCAGTCTGCTGTCGAACCGCCAAGAAAAGCTGAGGAAACGTCCCCATGAGCAATCCCTCCATCGTGATCGCCAGCGCGGCCCGCACCGCCGTCGGATCCTTCAACGGTGCCTTTGGCAACACGCCGGCCCATGAGCTTGGCGCCGCCGTCATCAAGGCTGTGCTCGAACGCGCCGGCGTCGAGGCGAGCGAGGTCGACGAGGTGATCCTGGGCCAAGTGCTGCAGGCCGGCGAAGGCCAGAACCCTGCCCGCCAGGCCGCGATGAAGGCGGGCATTCCACCGGAAAAAACCGCCTGGGGCATGAACCAGCTCTGTGGCTCGGGCCTGCGCGCCGTCGCCCTTGGAATGCAACAGATCGCCAATGGCGATGCCGATATCATCATTGCCGGTGGCATGGAATCGATGTCGATGGCGCCGCACTGCTCGCACCTGCGCGGTGGGGTGAAGATGGGCGACTTCAAGATGGTCGACACGATGATCAAGGATGGCCTGACGGACGCCTTCTACGGCTACCACATGGGCATCACCGCGGAGAATGTCGCGCGCCAGTGGCAGCTGACCCGCGAGGAGCAGGATCAGTTTGCGCTCGCCTCGCAGAACAAGGCTGAGGCCGCGCAGAAGGCGGGCCGCTTTGCCGACGAGATCGTTCCCTTCGTGGTCAAGGGCCGCAAGGGCGATGTCGTCGTCGACCAGGACGAATATATCCGCCATGGCGCGACGCTCGACCAGATGACCAAGCTGCGCCCGGCCTTCGACAAGGAAGGGACAGTCACCGCCGCAAACGCGTCGGGTCTCAATGACGGTGCCGCCGCCACCCTGCTGATGACCGAAGCAGAGGCCGCCAAGCGCGGTATCAAGCCGCTCGCGCGCATCGTTTCCTGGGCAACGGCCGGCGTCGATCCGCAGGTGATGGGTACGGGCCCGATCCCGGCTTCGCGCAAGGCGCTGGAGAAGGCCGGTTGGGCAATCGGCGACGTCGAGCTCGTCGAAGCCAACGAAGCCTTCGCGGCGCAGGCCTGCGCGGTCAACAAAGACCTCGGCTGGGATCCGGCGATCGTCAACGTCAACGGCGGCGCGATTGCAATCGGCCATCCGATCGGCGCGTCAGGCGCCCGTGTTCTCAACACGCTGCTGTTCGAGATGAAGCGCCGCGGCGTTTCCAAGGGGCTGGCGACCTTGTGCATTGGCGGCGGCATGGGCGTCGCTATGTGCGTCGAGCGCCTCTGACCGGCCCGGCCTCATGCGCCATGTGAGCGGATTGATCCTTTCAGTCCTGTTCGTCGCTTCTTCGACGGCGCATGCGCGTGCGACATCGTCGCCGTTCGAACAGGCCAGGGTGGTCCAGTGCATGCTGGACCACCCGACGGCCGATGACGAAACCGTTTTCAAGAACCTGATTGTCGCTGCCCTCAACGACGAGAGCGACAGCGTCAAATCGCATATCGTTCAGGTGAGCAGCATCATGATGAACCTCGCGCTCACCAAGTGCGAGGTCGGAATGTCCATGCTTGCCGATCCGCAGTTTCAGGCCGCGGCCGCGACCTACGGGCAGCATCTGGGCGAAAATTGATGAAAAATGCCTTTGATAAACTGAATTAATCACGTGGGAGGCGAACATGAGCAGGGTAGCATTGGTTACGGGCGGGTCACGCGGCATTGGCGCTGCGATTTCCATCGCGCTGAAGAATGCAGGATACAAGGTTGCTGCCAACTACGCCGGCAATGACGAGAAGGCAGAGGCCTTCAAGGCGGAGACCGGCATTCCGGTCTACAAATGGGACGTCTCCAACTATCAGTCCTGCGTCGAGGGCATCGCGAAGGTCGAAGCCGACCTCGGACCGATCGAGGTGCTCGTCAACAACGCCGGCATCACCCGCGACGCGATGTTCCACAAGATGACGCCGGAGCAATGGGGCGAGGTGATCAACACCAACCTGACCGGCCTGTTCAATATGACCCACCCGGTCTGGACCGGCATGCGCGACCGCAGCTTCGGGCGGGTGATCAACATTTCGTCGATCAATGGCCAGAAGGGCCAGATGGGACAGGCAAACTATTCCGCCGCCAAGGCCGGCGATCTCGGCTTTACCAAGGCGCTCTCCCAGGAAGGCGCTGCCAAGGGCATTACCGTCAACGCGATCTGCCCGGGTTACATCGGTACGGAAATGGTGCGGGCGATCCCGGAAAAGGTCCTCACCGAACGGATCATTCCGCAGATCCCCGTCGGTCGCCTCGGCGAGCCGGAGGAGATCGCGCGTTGCGTGGTTTTCCTCGCATCCGACGATGCCGGTTTCATCACCGGTTCGACGATCTCTGCCAACGGCGGTCAGTTTTTCGTCTGATCCGCGGATCGCTCACAGTTTCGACGGCGCTCCCGCGGGAGCGCCGTTTTGTTTTTCAGCGCTACCGCATGCGACGATGGAAGGTTAACGGCATGCAGGAATTCCATCCGGGATCGGCAGGAAATCGGTCCTGCGCCTGTTGCTCACTATGGTCCTGGATACTATATCTTGTGGAGAACAAAAATCGAACGCCAGGATGTCAACGATTCGTCGTCGATTCGTTCCGGCTTTGGTCGAAGTGTTAATGCAGCGATTCCCATTCCCTGAATCGGGCGATTCCGTCAGATTCTTCGGTTAAAATTTCCTAAACTTTCCAGAGTCTTGGATTCCGAATCCTTTGTCCCTTTTAACGCTTCGGCAGCAAAGATTAACGCCTGCCACACGCTCGGCACACCCTGTTGGCAAAGTGATTCAGCATCTGGTGCGACATTGGCAGTTGAAATCTATATGTAGCCGTGAACATACAGTGAATCGACTGGAGTCAGCGATTCGTCGCCGATTCGTTCCATGGCTGTTCCAGACCTTAATTTTGCGCCTCCAGATATGGTGGTGCGGGCCGGCGCTGATTTGCCGTGAAGCTGTTTTAGTTGCCTGCGCCCCTTGCGTTTGCTGCGGTGCGTGGGCATGTGTTTGCCGCCGGCGCTTCAAGGCGCCTCTTATGTTTCTGACTGCCCGGGATCGATGACGTGTCCGTTCACCCCATGATCCTGAGCGGCCGCGGTGTCACCGCGGTGCTCGGGCCAACCAATACCGGCAAGACGCATTATGCGATCGAGCGCATGATCGCGCACGACAGCGGCGTCATCGGGCTGCCGCTGCGCCTCTTGGCGCGCGAGGTCTATACGCGCCTGGTCGAAAAGGTCGGTCATCACAACGTCGCGCTGATCACCGGCGAGGAAAAGATCACCCCGCATCGTGCCCGCTATTCGGTCTGTACCGTCGAGGCGATGCCGCGCGAGACGACGGCATCTTTCGTCGCGATCGATGAAGTGCAGCTTGCCGGCGATCTGGAGCGTGGCCACATCTTCACCGACCGGCTGCTCTATCTGCGCGGTCGCGGCGAGACGCTGCTTTTGGGGGCTGCGACCATGCGGCCGATCCTCGAGCAGCTGTTGCCGGGCATCACCGTCGTCGAGCGCCCGCGCATGTCGCAACTGCTCTATGCCGGGTCGAAGAAGATCACCCGCCTGCCGCATCGCACGGCGATCGTCGCCTTTTCGGCCGACGAGGTCTATGCGATCGCCGAGCTGATCCGCCGCCAGCGCGGCGGTGCTGCCGTCGTGCTCGGCGCGCTGTCACCGCGCACGCGCAACGCTCAGGTCGCGCTCTACCAGGAAGGCGACGTCGAATTTCTGGTGGCGACCGATGCGATCGGTATGGGCCTGAACCTCGATGTCGACCATGTCGCCTTTGCGCAAGACCGCAAGTTCGACGGCTACCAGTTCCGAAACCTCAATCCGGCCGAGCTGGCGCAGATCGCCGGACGCGCCGGGCGGCATCTGCGCGATGGCACGTTTGGCGTTACCGGCCGGGTCGATCCGTTCGACAACGAACTGGTGCACCGCATCGAGGCGCATGAATTCGATCCGCTGAAGGTGCTGCAATGGCGCACCAAGGCGTTCGACTATGCGTCGCTTGCCGCCCTGAAGCGCAGCCTGGACGCCGCGCCGACAATTCCGGGGCTTGCGCGCGCACTACCTGCGGTGGATCAGCAGGCGCTCGAACATTTGTCCCGCTATCCCGAAGTGATGGATCTCGCGACCACACCGGACCGGGTGGAGAAATTGTGGGAAGTCTGCGCATTGCCGGATTATCGCCGCATTACACCGGCTCAACACGCCGATCTGATCTCCACGATCTATATTGATGTTGTCCGTCGGGGTGCCGTGAACGAGGATTTCATGGCAGAACAGGTCCGACGAGCGGATTTTACCGATGGCGAGATCGACACACTTTCGGCGCGAATCGCGCAGATCAGAACCTGGACCTATGTGTCGAACCGGCCCGGATGGCTTGCCGATCCGACACACTGGCAAGAAAAGACGCGGGAAATTGAAGATCGATTGTCCGACGCACTACATGAACGGTTGACGAAACGCTTTGTTGATCGCAGGACATCTGTGCTCATGAAGCGCCTGAGAGAGAATGCTATGCTGGAAGCTGAAATCAGTGTGAATGGTGACGTCTTCGTTGAAGGCCATCACGTAGGACAACTAACCGGTTTCCGGTTTACGCTGGCGACCGGCGGAGACGGACCGGACGCCAAGGCTGTGCAGGGTGCTGCGCAGAAGGCGCTGGCGCTCGAGTTCGAAGCGCGTGCGGCGCGTCTGCACGCCTCCGGCAATGGCGACCTTGCGCTGTCGTCCGACGGCCTTGTGCGTTGGCTCGGAGATCCCGTGGCCCGGCTGACCGCCAGCGACCACGTCATGCGTCCGCGTGTCATCCTGCTTGCCGATGAGCAGCTGCAGGCCAATGCGCGCGAGCATGTGGTTGCCCGCATCGAGCGCTTCGTGAACCATCATATCGGCACCGTGCTGAAGCCGCTCGACGATATCTCGCGCGCCGAGGATCTCGAAGGTCTCGCCAAGGGTCTTGCCTTCCAGCTCGTCGAAAATCTCGGCGTCTTGTTCCGCCGCGACGTCGCCGAAGAGGTGAAGTCTCTGGACCAGGACGGCCGCGCCTCCATCCGCAAGTATGGCGTCCGCTTCGGCGCCTACCACATCTTCCTGCCCGCTCTGTTGAAGCCGGCTCCGGCCGAGCTGATCACGCTGCTGTGGGCGTTGAAGAATGACGGCCTCGACAAGGCGGGCTACGGCGATCTGATCCCGATGCTGGCTGCCGGTCGCACGTCTGTTGTCACCGACCCCTCGTTCGAGCGGACTTTCTACAAGCTCGCGGGTTTCCGTTTCCTCGGCAAGCGTGCCGTTCGCATCGATATCCTCGAGCGTCTGGCGGATCTCATCCGTCCGTTGCTGCAGTGGAAGCCGGGTGCGCAGCCGCGTCCGGAAGGCGCCTATGACGGCCGGCGCTTTACCGCGACGACCTCGATGCTCTCCATTCTCGGCGCAACGCCTGACGATATGGAAGAAATCCTCAAGGGTCTTGGCTACCGCGCGGACAGCGTGAAGGCCGAAGACGCAGCCACGTTCCTGGCAAGCCAGGGCGGCGCTGTTGCCGCTCAGGCCGAGCCTGCTGCCGAAGTGGCTGCCGATCACGACGATGCGGATGCAAGCGCCGACGCCGAGCCGGCGGCCGAAGCTGAGGCGCCTGCCTCTGCGGAGCCTGTGGCCGTCGAAGGCGAAGCGGTTGCTGCTCATGCGCCTGCGGAAGACGGGGCCGAGGCTGTCGAAGCCAAGCCGGTACTCCTCTGGCGTCCGGGCACCCGCCAGGACAACCAGCGCCAAGGTGGCCGCCCTCAGGGCGATCAGCGCCGTGGCGGCGGTCAGCGCCAGGGGCACGGACAGGGACAAGCCCAGGGCGAGGGACGTGAAGGCGGCGGCCGCAAGGGCGGTGCACCGGCCCGCGGCAAACGCCACGACGGCAAGTCCGAGGGTGGCCAGCGTCAGGATCGCCATGATCGCCACGATCGTGGCGGCAAGCCCAACGCGGCCAAGTTCGAGGCCCGCCCGCCGCGCAAGGAGAAGCCGATCGATCCGGATTCGCCCTTTGCCAAGCTTGCTGCTCTCAAGGAGCAGATGAAGAAGTAGGACCGCCATGGAGAAACAGTCAGCGTCCAACCCGGCATCGCGCCAGCGTCTCGACAAATGGCTGTTCTTCACGCGCCTCATGAAATCCCGCTCGCTCGCCCAGAAGGCGATCGAGGCGGGGCACATCACCGTCAATGACGAACGGGTCAAGCAATCCTCTGCCCAGGTGAAGGCCGGCGATGTGCTTACCGTGTCTCTCGAGCGGCGCGACGTGATCGTGCGCGTGCTTGCCTCCGGCGATCGGCGCGGTCCCTACGAGGAAGCACGGCTTCTCTACGAGGACCTGACGCCCGCGCAGCCGCGGGAAAAGCTGTCTGCTTTCGATCTCGCCACGCGCGAGCCTGGGGCTGGGCGCCCGACCAAGAAGGAGCGGCGCGAAATCGACCGGCTGAAGCCCGGTTTCAATCCGCTCGACGATTAGAAAACTCTGCCTTCAGCGCGGCGTTTCGCGCATTGAATATTCTTGCAAAGGGTCCATAAAGCCTTTACCTGACAACCCACGTTGGGTGCATCGGTCCTGCTTCGGCAGCTATGCGCGCCGGACATTCCTAGCATGCGCGGACACGAGCATCACCATTGATTGCGGTCTGCCATCAAACGTGAGCCTTGGCTGGAGTACCTCATGACGTATGTCGTGACCGACAATTGCATTCGCTGCAAGTACATGGATTGCGTTGAAGTCTGCCCCGTGGACTGCTTCTACGAAGGCGAGAATTTTCTCGTCATTCATCCCGACGAATGCATCGATTGCGGCGTCTGCGAGCCGGAATGTCCTGCCGAGGCCATCAAGCCTGATACCGAGCCGGGCCTTGATATGTGGTTGAAAGTGAACGCTGATTTTGCCACCAAGTGGCCAAACGTGACCATCAAGCGCGATGCGATGCCGGAAGCCAAGGAAATGGATGGGGTCGAAGGCAAGTACGAGAAGTACTTCTCCGCCGAACCCGGCCAGGGCGATTGAGGCACCCGGTTCCGGCCCGCTGATCGGCGTGACGGAACCATGGCGAGCCCGGCGTCAAATCTGGGGAAAATCACGCTCTGCGCTCGCAGCTGCGAGAATGGCGGCTTGATGGCTGCCATGCAGCAAATTATTGATTTCCGCAGTTTTTTGTGATAGGGTCCTTCTACTGATCCACAGAGGGTGTTTTTGCGCGCCCGAAAACCTCACGAAAGCAAACGTTCTCCACACCGCGGCTTTTCAAGATACGCACCGTTGCGTTTCTCTTTTGTGACCGCGTTTGATGGGATTGTTTGCGTTCTTGGACGGACCAGGATGGACCCACCCGGCGGTATCCCCGTCTATCCCGGGCCTCACTGACCCGGCCCCGGCCAACAATGGCCGGGTGCGAAACAGGGAGTTTTTGAAACGAATGACGACCCAGCAGAAAAAATCTTCGACACGCCACGGCTTCAAGACCGGTGAATCGATTGTCTATCCGGCCCATGGCGTCGGACAGATTGTTGCTATCGAGGAGCAGGAAGTTGCCGGCATGAAGCTTGAGCTTTTTGTCATCGATTTCGAAAAGGACAAGATGCGCCTGAAGGTGCCGGTCGCCAAGGCCGTCAGCATCGGCATGCGCAAGCTCTCGGAGACCGATTTCGTCGATCGCGCGTTGAAGGTTGTGCAGGGCAAGGCTCGCGTCAAGCGGACCATGTGGTCGCGCCGCGCACAGGAATATGATGCCAAGATCAACTCCGGCGATCTGATCTCGATCGCAGAGGTTGTGCGCGATCTTTACCGCGCAGAAAACCAGCCGGAACAGTCCTATTCCGAACGCCAGCTCTATGAAGCTGCGCTCGACCGCATGGCGCGCGAAATCGCGGCCGTGAACAAGATGTCCGAGACCGAGGCCGTTCGCCTTGTCGAAGCCAATCTTAACAAGGGTCCGAAGCGCGGCAAGGCGATCGAAGAAGACGACGCACAGGACGAGGCAGCTTAAAGAGCGCCAGTCCCCACCACGACAAGACAAAGCCCGGCCATCGCGCCGGGCTTTTTCGTTTTCAGCGTCGTTGCTCGCAGCTTTCTCGTCCGGGCGAGGGAACTTTTCTCGCCGCCGCGCATTTACCGAAGCCGGCAGGGATGCGCCGCCTTCCTGCCGGGGCGATCTGGGCTCTGTGATCTCTTGTCAGAATTCAGCTTCGTAGTTTGGAAGTAGGGCGCCTCACCGTTTCTTCAAGTTTCGGTGTCGCCGCACACGCCGCCGCCGGCGCCGGTCGGGTTCTTCCGTCCGGCCCTTGGACTTCACCCGCAAGCGGCGTCCAGGCGCCCGCCATGGAGCGATCGATGAGGACTCTCACAGCAGACAGGCGCATGATCAAGATTGCGATGGAGGCACCTTATCTCGAGCGTGAAGAAGAGCACGCCCTGGCAAAGGCCTGGCGCAACGATCATGATCAGGATGCCCGCAACAAGATCGCCATGTCGCATATGCGACTGGTCATCTCCATGGCGGCAAAGTTCCGCAATTTCGGCCTGCCGATGGGCGACCTCGTCCAGGAGGGGCACATAGGCCTGCTCGAAGCCGCCGCACGCTTCGAACCCAGCCGCGAAGTCCGCTTCTCCACCTACGCCACCTGGTGGATCCGCGCCTCGATGCAGGACTACGTGCTGCGCAACTGGTCGATCGTTCGCGGTGGCACCAGTTCGGCGCAAAAGGCACTGTTCTTCAATCTTCGCCGGCTGCGCGCACGGCTGGCGCAAGGGGATCGTCAGCTCACATCGCAGGCTATGCATGAGGAAATCGCCGTGGCGCTCGGCGTCAGTATCGCCGATGTCCAGACCATGGATGCCCGCCTGTCCGGCAGCGACACGTCGCTGCAAGCACCCGTCGGCGGTCCGGATTCCGATGGGGGAGAGCGCCTGGACTTTCTTGCAAGCGATGCGCCCCTGCCTGACGAACAGGTCAGCGACATGATCGACGGAGAGCGTGCCCGCATCTGGCTCCATGACGCCATGGGTGCGCTGACCGAGCGCGAGATGAGGATTATCCGCGCACGGCGTCTGTCGGAAGAGGGTGCCACGCTGGAAGAACTCGGTCTCGACCTCGGGATCTCCAAGGAGCGGGTTCGCCAGATCGAAACGCGGGCACTTGAAAAGCTGCGCGCGGCACTGGCAACCAAGGCCCCAGCGCTGACATCCGTCGTGCACTGAGGCGTTTCCGGCAACTCGCCAGGCTGTTCTGCGTCAGAGACGGGTGGCGCGTGTGAGGCAAGGCTGGTGATTGCTGGACGCGAACGCATACGGCAATTTGCCCAGGGCAAATGCATCTTCCTTGCACAGACACAGAACAGCGTCGAACCGGAGATTGTGCGGCGCCATCGGCGTCTATTCGGAAATGATCTTGACCCGATCGCCTGGCTTGATCGTCGAGGTGACCTGCATGGCGTTGATCAGTCGGAACAGATCGAGCTTGCGGTCGGTGCCCATCATCCGGGCTGCCAGCGAGGCGATCGTTTCTCCGGGCTTGACCACGGCGACGCGGATACGCAGCGGCTTCAGGGACTGGGCTTCGGCTGGTGTCATCTTGCGGAAAGAAGTGCGCAGCTGGTTGGCTGTCGGCTCCAGCGCACGCGATCCCTTCGGAACGGCTGTCAGGAAGCGGTAGATGCGATTGTCGATGCGTACCACGGTGACGTCGAAGTCCCAGCGATCGGCGGACGCTCGCGCCGTTGCCGCCTCAAGGCCGTTGACGCTGATCGGGCGGATGGTGTCGGGCTGCAGGCCCGTTACCCAACCGCTGGCGATGTAGTCCGTCAGGCTCTTGCGGGCCGTGTCGGCAATGCCGTCGAACCGGACCGCCACGTCGCCGGGGCCCGTCGCCAGGACTGCCTCCGCCTTGTTGTCGATCTGGAAGCCAGGCGGCACATCGAAGCGGATGCCGAGCTGTCCGTGCATGAAGGTCTGGCCGCGGACATAGCCTTCCTGCGGACTGTCGCCATAAAGCAATCCGTCGATGCCGGCGAGATAATAATCGCGCCCGCGGTCACCGCTCGTGCCCTCGGCGCCAAAGGCCCGCGCGTGCCGGCGCGCGAGATCGACGCGCTGCGGCGCGTTCGGGTGACTCGAGAGGAAGTCGAGGCTCTGGTCGGCTTCCGGATCAACGGCGGAGAAGCGGCTGTAGGCCGCCATCGAATCGAGGAAGCGCGCCGCCGCATACGGGTCGTAGCCGGCTTCTCCGAGCATGCGCACGCCGATGACGTCGGCCTGGAGCTCCTGGTTGCGGGAGAAGGCGGCGAGCCGCAGCTTGCCGCGCGCCAGCGCCTGCTTGCCGGCGAGATCCGAGGACAACACTTCGGAGACGACGCGGCTGGCGATGACTTCCGCCTCCTCGCGTTGCTGGCGCTCGATGCCGTGATTGGCGGTGACGTGTGCCATTTCATGCGACAGCACGGCTGCAACTTCGGACGCGTCATTGGCGAGCGCTAGCAGGCCGCGGGTGACATAGAGATAGCCACCGGGCAGCGCAAAGGCGTTGATCGCCGGGGAATTGAGAATGGTGATGCGGTAGGACTGCTGCGGATTTTCCGAGACGGCCGTCAGCGCGCCGGCGATGCGGGCGACCAGCCGCTCCGTCTTTGCGTCCTTGTACTCCCCGCCATAGCTGGCGACGATGCGCGGATGTTCGCGCGCGCCGAGCTGGGCACGGGGGTCGTTCTTCTGGACTTCGTCGACGATCTGCGGATTGGAGGACGGCGATACGGTCGGCTCGTAGGTCTGCTCGATCACCGACTGGCAGGCGGAAAGCAGCGTTGTCGCAAGCAATGCAACCACAGCACGTGTCCGGAGGCCTCCGCGCTTGGGCGGGAACCGGTCGTTTCTGACTGTATGACTTTCCATGCCTCAGCCCGTTTCCCGTCCAACGCCACTCCACCATTCGAACTCGGTGGCGTTGAAAGTCTTACTTTTTCAGCCGGATAGGTTCGATCCGGCACGCGTATTCCAGCCCAGGTCTTGCTGTATCTATTTCAGCGCCACCTGCCTAGTTTACCCCCACAGAAATAGTTGCCCCGTGGTATCACGGCAACGGATACGCGAATATTCGTGCCTCTTGCGCCGGATAATCCGCGCGTCGCATGGCGCGGCGGTCAAATTGTGGCGAAGTGCCGCGTACGTCACGATTCTAAGCCGCATTACTCGTTGCCGAGAAAGCGGTTGATCGCCGCCACGTCGCGCCGCTCGAGGAAGCGTTCGACTGGATCATGGGCGATGATACGCCCCTGGTCCAGAAAAAGCACGCTATCGGCCAGCGCCCTCACGTCATCGGGATGGTGCGTGATCATCAGGATCGTGTTGTTTTCCTGCTCGTGGAGGTCACGCAACAGTGCGCGCATGCCTGATCTCATGCCGGGATCGAGGGCGGCAAATGGCTCGTCCAGCAAAAGCAGTGGGCGATGTCGAACCAGAGCGCGGGCCAGCGCCACACGCTGACGTTCGCCGCCCGACAGCGTCGAGGGCAGACGCTTGCCGAAACGGTCGAGCCCGACGCGGCCAAGGGCATCATCGATCCGCACCCGATCACCCGTGGAAAGGCGAAGCGAGGGGCTGATGCCGAAGCCGACATTCGTGGCAATGTCTAGATGTGCAAACAGGTTGTTGTCCTGGAAGATGACGGATACCGGCCGTTCCGACGGTGCCTGTCCCGACATCGTCTTGCCGAGAATGCGAACCTCGCCCCGATCCGGCTCCTCGAAGCCGGCGATGACGTGGAAGAGCGTCGACTTTCCGGAGCCGGACGCGCCGGCAACGGCGACGATGCCGCCTGACGCAACGGCGCAGTCGAAATGAAGCGCTGTCGTGTCATAGAGGATATCGACGCCGACGAGCTCGACCGCGTTTTCCGGATTCATGCGTTACGTCCTTCCGGCACGCGCCTGTCGCCGGCCGTGCCGAGCATGGTGAAGATCAGGCAGAGCAAGCCGAGGAACAGCGCCAGCCCGGCTGCATCGGCGGTGCGATAGCTGCCCATCCGGCTATAGAGCAGCCACGGCAGCGTGACCATGTCCTGCGAGCCGAACAGAGCCACGGCGCCGAGGTCGCCGAGCGATAGCGCCATGGCGAACGAAAAGGCCATCAGCAGGGGTTTTTTGAGCGCCGGCAGATCGATCCATCGCAGGCGCTGGAAGCCGCGGATGCCGAGGCTTGCCGTCAGCCGGTCGGTGCGCGCCGCATGGGTTGCCATCGCCGGAGCCAGGATGCGATGGACGAAGGGCAACGCCATCAAGGCATTGATGGCAACGACGATGGCGGGGGCAAACCGGGCGACATCGCCGAAGGGGCGCAGAAGCAGGAACCAGCCCGCTCCAAGCACGACCGGCGGCACGAGCAGAACCAGCGAGGAGCTGGCCGTGACCGCGCCTGCGAAGGCCCTTGCAACGGGCGGGACGTGGCGGCGCGCGGTCGCGGTGCCTGCGGCCCGGATCATTGCAGTGGCGATACCGACACAAAGCAATGCCGAGCCGACGGCGATGGCGATACTTGTAAGAAGGGCGCGACGCACGGTCGGATCGCCCGCCAGCTTCATCAGGTCGGCGCGCAGGCCTGAACCGACAACGGCGGTCAGTGGCGCACCGATGAAGACGAGCGCGAACAGGATCCAGCCGGTATCGGACAGGCCGGAGAGGCCGGTTTCTGCATCGTACCGCCTTGAGGCTCGACCGCCGGTGACGCTTTGCGCCGGCTCCGTCGCGACACGGGCGAGGACCAGGAGCAGCGCGCCGGTCATGACGATCTGCAGGGCAGAGAGGGCAATCGCCCTCTGAGGATCGAAATCGAAGCGCAGCGCCTGGTAGATCGCCACCTCGATGGTGCTGGCGGCAGGTCCGCCACCGAGTGTCAAAACCAGCGTAAAGCTGGTGGCGCAGAGCATGAAAACGAGGCCGGCGGCCCCCGGCAGCAGTCCGCGAAGGACAGGCCATTCGACAAAACGAAAGAGGGCGGCGGGCGGCATGCCGAGATTGGCGGCGGTCCGCCAATATTCCGAGGGGATGCGTTCGAGCCCTGCGAGAAAGAGGCGTGCGACCAGCGGCATGTTGAAGAAGACGTGGGCAAGCAGGATGCCGAAGAGGCCGTAGATGCTGACGGGCTGCTTGAGCCCGAGCCCGGCCAGAGCCGTGTTGAGCACACCCTGCCGGCCCCAGATCTCGATCAAGCCCAAGGCGCCGACCAGAACAGGAAGGCCGAGCGGCAGGGCCATGAGCCGCAGCACCCAGACGCGGCCGGGAAAGGTCGCCCGACGCGCCAGTGCGCGGGCGATCGGAATGGCGAGCGCAACGGAGAGCAGGGTCGAAAGGCTCGCCTGCAGCAATGTGAAGCGCGTGACCCGCCAGATATAGGCATCGAACAGCGCGTCGTCGCCGAAGTCGCCGCTCTGAAAGAGAAGCGCTGTAATCGCCAGGCAGACGAACAGAAGGATGCCGCCGAGGCCGAAGGCCCCGGCGGTGATCGTGATCCTGTTTTCGGCCGGTGCGAACAAGCGCGCCTCAGTTCTTGCTCATGGCCGCGAGCCATTCGTCGATCCAGGCCTTGCGGTTTGCCGCCACCTCTTCCGACGGCAGCAGGAAGGTCTTTGCCGGATTGACCAGCTTGCCGAAGGCGTCGGGCAGCGGCTCCTTGGTGGCCGCGACAGGCATCATCCAGTTGGTGGTCGGGATGATCGACTGGAACTCCGGTCCGGTCATAAAGCCGAGAAACTCTTTGGCGAGCTCTGGCTCCTTGGCGCTCTTGGTCATGCCGGCGACTTCGATCTGGATGTAATGGCCTTCCGAAAATTCGGCCGCCTGGTAACGGTCGGTGTTCTCAGCCACCATGTGGTAGGCGGGAGACGTGGTGTAGGAGAGCACCATCGGCGCTTCACCCTTGGTGAAGAGGCCATAGGCTTCCGACCAGCCGGGTGTCACGGTCAGAACCCGGTCCTTGAGCTTGGCCCAGGCGGCACCAGCTTCGTCGCCATAGACGGCCTTGACCCACAGAAGCAGACCGAGGCCCGGCGTCGATGTGCGCGGATCCTCGATGACGATTTTCTGCGAGGGGTTGCCTTCGACCAGGTCCTTGAGGCTCTTCGGCGGCGTCTTCAGGGTCTCAGTGTCGTAGACCACGGCGAAATGGCCGTAATCATAGGGAAGGAAGGTATCGTCGGTGAAGTCGCCCGGAACCTTGACGTTTGCCGCTTGGATGCCGTGCGGCGCGAAGAAGCCGGTGGCCTTGGCCTCGGCGACGAGGTTGGTGTCGAGGCCAAGCACGATGTCGGCCTTGGAGGCTGCACCTTCAAGCTTGAGGCGGGTCAGAAGCTCGACGCCATCGGCGACGCCGACATAGCTGACCTTGCATTCGCAGGTCTTTTCGAAGGCTTCGGCGACCTTGGCGCCCGGGCCCCATTCGGTGATGAAGCTTTCATAGGTGTAGACGGTCAGCGTCTTGTCGGCTGCGACAGCCCCGGTTGTGAAAACCAGGCCGGCAGCAGCGGTGAGCGCTAGCCGGCTAAGGAGCTTCAGTTGCGGAAAATTGGACATGGCAGGCACCTCTCCCTAAAAATGATATTGCACGGGAAAAGGGCGTATCGATCCGATCGCGTCTAATCCCTCCGCCGGTATGAGCCGGATCAGGTTCCGCGGGTTGGCGTTAAACGCCTCTCAGCCTTCGGCCAGCATGTGGTCGGAAGGCACCCCGTTAGAGCGGGTAGAGATTTACCGCCGCGACGGTTTGATGGCAAGCGAAGTTTGAACGCTGGCATCCTGCAGTCCGACGCTCGCGATGCTGCGAAGCCTGATGACATCAGCGCAAAATCACCGGATCGCCCCGTCGTTCGGTTTTCTTGCTTTTCCTTGGCCGTGCCTTTGCGCTATGGGCTTTGCCATGGCCCGATCCACCTTCACCATTCTGCTCGGCGGTGCGCTCACCCCCACCGATCGCCTTGCGCGCCAGCTTGCAGGCAGCCGCTTCGTTGCGGCCGATGGCGGCATGCGGCATGCGCGCACCCTGTCGGTGACGCCCGACGTCTGGGTCGGCGATTTCGACTCGACCGAGGAGACGCTGCTTGCCGAGTTTCCCGGCGTCCCGCGCGAACCCTATCCCGCCGCCAAGGCGGCGACCGATGGTGAAATCGCCGTCGAGGCCGCGGTTTTGCGCGGTGCGGGAGCCCTGATCTTTGCCGGTGCGCTCGGCGGGTCCCGCAGCGACCATGCCTTCCTGCACCTGCTTCAGGCCGTTTCGCTCGCCGAGCGCGGGTTGCCGGTGTTCATGACGTCGGGCGAGGAAGAGGCCTATCCGTTGCTTGCAGGCGAGATCGATATCGATCTGCCTAAGGGCAGCCTGTTCTCGATCCTCGGCCTGACCGATCTTTTCGGCCTGACGATCGTCAATGCGCGTTACCCGCTCACCGATTTCACCTTGCCGTTCGGGTCCTCCCGAACCGTTTCCAATGTTGCGGAGGGTCCCCTTCGCATTTCCCTCGACACCGGCCGGGCGATCGTTCTCGCTCGCCCCTATGACCTTTCCGGAGCCTGAGCCTTGGCGCCTCCCATTTTGAAACTCGACGATATCTTCCTGACCTACGGGGGCACGCCGCTTCTGGCCGGCGCCAACCTGCAGGTGGAGCCGGGAGACCGCATCTGCCTTGTCGGGCGCAACGGCTCCGGCAAATCGACGCTGATGAAGATCGCCGCCGGTCTTGCCGAGGCGCAATCGGGCGAGGTGTTCCGCCATCCGTCCTCGACGGTGCGCTACCTGCCGCAGGCGCCGGATTTCGAAGGCTACGACACGGTGCAGGCCTATGCCGAATCGGGCCTCGGCCCGAGCGATGACCCCTACCGTGTCGCCTATCTGCTGCAGCATCTGGGTCTGACCGGCGAGGAGGATCCGACGCGGCTTTCCGGCGGCGAGGCGCGGCGTGCAGCTCTTGCCCGGGTGATGGCGCCGGAGCCGGACATTCTTCTGCTCGACGAGCCGACCAACCATCTCGACCTGCCGACGATCGAATGGCTCGAAGACGAGTTGACCCGCAGCCGCTCCGCCCTGGTGCTGATCTCGCACGACAGGCGGTTCCTGGAAAAGGTATCGACCGCGACGGTCTGGCTCGACCGCGGCCAGTCGCGCCGGCTCGACCGGGGCTTTGGCCATTTCGAGGCCTGGCGCGACGAGGTGCTGGAGGCCGAAGAACTGGAGCAGCACAAGCTCGGCAAGGCGATCGAGCGCGAGGAGCACTGGCTGCGTTACGGCGTGACCGCCAGGCGCAAGCGCAACATGCGCCGCCTCGGCGAGTTGCAGGACATGCGCTCGCGTCACCGCGGCCATAAGGGGCCGCAGGGCTCCGTCCAGGCGAGCGCGTCCGACGCCAAGGAATCGGGCAAGCTGGTCATCGAGGCGGAAAAGATCACCAAGGTCTATGGCGATCGCACGATCGTCGCGCCGTTTTCGATCCGCGTGCATCGCGGCGACCGGATCGGCCTAGTCGGGCCGAACGGCGCCGGCAAGACCACGCTGTTGAAGATGCTGACCGGCCAGATCGAGCCGGATACCGGCACGGTGAAGCTCGGCACCAATCTTGAAATGGCGACGCTCGACCAGAAGCGCGAGGATCTGAACCTCGAGGATACGCTCGCGCATTACCTGACCGACGGGCGCGGCGAAAGCCTGATCGTCAACGGCGAGCAGCGCCATGTCACCGGCTACATGAAGGACTTCCTGTTCCAGCCGGAGCAGGCCCGCACGCCCATTCGCGAGCTTTCGGGCGGCGAGCGTGCGCGGCTGATGCTGGCGCGCATTCTTGCCCGCGCTACCAACCTCTTGATCCTCGACGAGCCGACCAACGACCTCGATATCGAGACGCTCGACCTACTGCAGGAGGTCGTTGCCGGATTTGCCGGAACCGTCATTCTCGTCAGCCACGATCGTGACTTCCTCGACCGCACCGTCAGCTCGACCATCGCGCCAGGCAATCCGGAAGCGCCTGATGGTCGCTGGATCGAATATGCCGGCGGCTACACCGACATGATGGCGCAGCGCAAGGGCGCCATCGAGGAACGCCGCAAGGCCGAGAAGGCGGAAAAGGCGAAGGTGTCCGACGCTGCGGCCCCTGCAGGCGAAACGTCGAAGGCCAAGGGCAAGCTGTCCTACAAGCAGAAATTCGCGCTCGAAAACCTGCCGAAGGAGATCGCCAAGGCGGAAGCGGAAGCTGCCAAGCGCGAGGAACGGATGGCCGATCCCAATCTCTTCGCCAAGGATCCGAACACGTTTGCGAAGCTGGCGCAGGAGTTGGAGAAGCTTCGCGGCGATCTCGCGCGGATGGAAGAGGAATGGCTGGAGCTGGAGATGCTGCGCGAGGAGCTCGAGGGCTGAGCCTCGCCGGCTCCCACGTTGAAAGTTGGCAAGGAGTATGGTAAGGAAAGCTTATTATATCTCTTGTGAACGATGCTGATGCCGACGAAACTCGAATCCGAAACCATCGGCATGTTGCTGACCGATGTCTCCCGCCTGCTGCGCGGCGCCTTTGACCGCAAGGTCAATGCGATGGACCTCGGCATTACGCCCGGCGAGGCCCGCACGCTGATCCAGGTGGCGCTGACCGAGGGCATCAAGCAGGCGGAAATTGCCACCCGCATGGGCATAGAGCCGATGACGCTGTCGGCTTACCTTGACCGGCTGGAGGCGATGGAGCTTGTCGCCCGTCTGCCAGACCCGGCCGACCGCCGCGCCAAGAACGTCGTCATCACCGACAAGGCCGATCCGTTGCTTTCCGAGCTGATGGCGGGCCTTCGCGAAATGATGAATGCCTATACGGCTGGGCTCGACGAGGCGGCGCGCGAGATGCTCCGCGGCAACCTGCGCATCCTGCGTGAAAATCTGCGCCGGCTCGACCCCTGCGTCGCCGGCAAGGAGAAGGGTGCGAAGGAATGACGCGCCGCATGAGCGAACGGCGCACCAGCATCATCGGCGCCTTCCTGGTGGCCCTCGGCCCGGTCTCGATGGCGCTTTATACGCCGGCCATGCCCGAGCTGGTGCGCGCCTTTTCCACCAGCGAGGCAGCGATCAAGATGACGCTGTCGCTCTATTTCGCCGGCTTTGCCTTTGCCCAGCTCGTTTCCGGCACGCTTTCCGATGTCATTGGCCGCCGCCGCGCGACGCTGATCTTCATGGGGATCTATCTCGTAGGCAGCCTGATGGCCGCCTTTGCGCCCTCGGTCGCGGTGCTGCTTGCGGGCCGCCTGGTGCAGGGTATCGGCGCTTCCGTCGGCATGACGGTGGCCCGCGCGATCGTGCGCGACCAGTTCACGGGACTTCAGGCAGCAAGGATCATGAACATGATCGGCATGATGCTGGCGCTCGGGCCGGCCGTTTCGCCGACGCTCGGCGGCCTGGCGCTCGGCCTCTTCGGCTGGCAGTCGATTTTCCTGCTGATGCTCGGCTTTGCCGCCATGGCTTGTATTACCGTGCAGTTCTTCATGGCTGAGACGGCGGCACCCGATCCGGCCAAGGGGCACCTGAAGCCGATCCTTGCCGCCTATCGCAGGTTGGTGAGCGACAGCCGTTTCATTTCCTCGACGCTCGTCATCGCCGGGGCGGTCGGCGCGCTCTATGCCTGGGCGACGATGCTGCCCTTCGTGCTTATCAACGAAGTCGGGCTGACGCCGACGGAGTTCGGCGTCGGCATGCTGATGCAATCGGGTCTCTTCTTTTCGGGAACGGTGGTGGTGCGCCTGCTGATGCGCCGCTTCACGCCGCAGGCACTGGTGCCGGCGGGCCTCGTCTTCATCGGTTTGGCCAGCCTCGTGCTCGCCTACACCATGCACGCGCTTCCGCCGAGCTTCCTTTCGGTCATGCTGCCGATCGGCGTCTATGCCTTCGGCATCGCCTTCGTCATGCCTTATATGATGACCGCGGCCATGGCACCCTTTCCGGAGATCGCCGGCACGGCATCGGCGATGATGGGCTTCGTCCAGATGGGCTCCGGTCTGCTCGGCGGGGCCATCGCCGCTGCCGTGGGTGTCCCGGTGCTGGCACTCGGCACGATCATTCCGAGCTTCGGCCTTCTCTGCGTGCTCAGCTATCTCTGGTACAGGCGCACCGTGCGGCTGATGTCATTGGCGGTGCCGGCAGATGGCAAGCAGGCCTTGCCGGAAGCGGCTGAGTAACAACGGTCGACTGGTTGCAAAGGCACATGAAAAAGCCTCCGCGACGCGGGTCGCGGAGGCTTTGTTTTTGGGCTCTCGCAGTTTAGCGGTTGCGCGCAGCCAGCGTGCGCAGGCGCAGCGCGTTGAGTTTGATGAAGCCGGCGGCATCCTTCTGGTCATAGGCGCCCTGGTCGTCCTCGAAGGTGACCAGCTTGTCGGAATAGAGCGACTTCGGGCTTTCGCGGCCGGTGACCATCACGTTGCCCTTGTAGAGCTTCAGCGTCACTTCGCCTTCGACATGCTCCTGGCTGCGGTCGATCGCCGCCTGCAGCATCTCGCGTTCCGGCGAGAACCAGAAGCCGTAGTAGATCAGCTCGGCATAACGCGGCATCAGCTCGTCCTTGAGGTGGGCGGCACCTCGGTCGAGCGTGATCGATTCGATCGCGCGGTGCGCCGACAGCAGGATCGTGCCGCCGGGGGTCTCGTAGACGCCGCGCGACTTCATGCCGACGAAACGGTTTTCGACCAGGTCGAGGCGGCCGATGCCGTTGTCGCGGCCATAGTCGTTGAGCTTGGCCAGCAGATTTGCCGGCGACAGGCGCACGCCGTTGATCGAGACGGCGTCGCCGCGCTCGAAACCGACCTTGATGACGGTCGCCTTGTCGGGAGCCGCTTCCGGCGAAATCGTGCGCATGTGCACGTACTCGGGCGCTTCCTGCGACGGATCTTCCAGAACCTTGCCCTCGGACGAGGAGTGCAACAGGTTGGCGTCGACGGAGAACGGCGCCTCGCCCTTCTTGTCCTTGGCGACCGGGATCTGGTGCTTTTCGGCAAATTCGAGCAGGTCGGTGCGGCTCTTGAACGACCAGTCGCGCCAGGGCGCGATGATCTTGATGTCGGGGTTCAACGCATAGGCCGACAGCTCGAAGCGAACCTGGTCGTTGCCCTTGCCGGTGGCGCCATGGGCGATCGCGTCGGCGCCGGTCTTCTTGGCGATGTCGATCAGGTGCTTGGAAATCAGCGGGCGGGCGATGGAGGTGCCGAGCAGATAGACGCCCTCATAGACGGCATTGGCGCGGAACATCGGGAAGACGAAATCGCGGACGAACTCTTCGCGCACGTCCTCGACGTAGATTTCCTTGATGCCGAGCATCTCGGCCTTCTTGCGCGCCGGCTCCAGTTCTTCGCCCTGGCCGAGGTCGGCCGTAAACGTCACGACTTCGGCGCCGAGTTCGGTCTGCAGCCACTTCAGGATGATCGAGGTGTCGAGACCGCCCGAATAGGCGAGAACGACCTTTTTCACGTCTTTATGCGATGCCATGGTTTCCGTCCGTCTGGTCTTGGGAGAGGGCGGCGCGCCGCCTTGGAAATTCTGCGGCACTTTATCCAGAACACGCCTGGATTCAAGCGGAAGAACACGGCATCGGTCGAATCCGCTGGCAAAAGCCGAGGTGCCGGAATACGAGGGGCGACCGAGTGACCCCGGGGATCGCACACATGGACTTTCTTCCCAGCCTGCCAACGCTGTTCGGCTTTGCTGCCGCCACGCTTCTGCTTGCCGCAACGCCCGGGCCCGACATGACACTTTCGATCAGCCGTGCGCTGTCGCAGGGCAAGAAGGCAGCCCTGTTCGTGGTGCTGGGGACGAGCTTCGGCATCGTCGTCCACACGCTGCTGGTCGCCTTCGGTATCTCGGCGTTGATCACGGCCTCGCCGACGGCATTTCTGGTGTTGAAGACCGGCGGCGCCGCCTATCTGCTCTGGCTCGCCGTTCAGGCGATCCGCCACGGATCGACGCTTACGGTCAGGAAGGTGGATGGCGCCGGCGGTACGGCTCTTTCCAACATCTCGTCGGGTTTCTGGGTGAACCTGCTCAATCCCAAGGTCATCATCTTCTTCATGACCTTCCTGCCGCAGTTCGTCAGTGCCAACGATGCGTCGGTGACGGGCAAGCTTCTGTTTCTGGGTGCGCTGTTCATCGTCATCGGCATGCCGGTGAACATGCTGGTGGTGTTTACCGCCGACTGGCTGTCCTCCTGGCTGCAGCGCAACAAGGGTTTCATGCGGGCGCTCGACTACAGCTTTGCCGGCGTCTTCTCGGTGTTTGCCGCGAAGATCTTCATGACGACGGCGCGGTAAGGCGTATCGGACGGTTAGCCCCTCATCTGCCTGCCGGCAACTTCTCCCCGCGCGCGGGGAGAAGAGCGTTTGCCGCATCGTTGTCCGACATCGGCCGTTGCTGAAACATCGTCTGGAGAAGTGTGAAACGGTCTTTGGGTGGGCAACCTACGTCACTGGCCGGAGAGGGCTGAGTGATCGCCACGTGTCTCTTCTCCCCGTCGTGACGGGGAGAAGATGCCTGCAGGCAGATGAGGGGCAAGCTCCGACGCCGCCCGCGGCCGACGCGATCAGCCGATCAAAAGCGCGTCGTCGTCGAGCGTCTGGCCGCGGATGCGGCGGAACATGGCGATGAGGTCCTCGACCTGCAGTTCCTTGCGGCTGTCGCCGGCGACGTCGAGCACAATCTCGCCGCCATGCAGCATGACGGTGCGGTGGCCGTAGTCGAGCGCCTGGCGCATCGAGTGGGTGACCATCATCGTCGTCAGCTTGCGCTCGGAGACGATCTTCTGCGTTAGGTTCATGACGAACTCGGCCATCCCAGGGTCGAGAGCTGCGGTATGCTCGTCGAGCAGCAGCACTTCTGAGCCGGCAAGCGTCGCCATAACCAGCGAGACCGCCTGGCGCTGGCCGCCCGAAAGCAGGTCCATGCGGTCGCCCATGCGGTTTTCGAGGCCGAGATTGAGTTCGGCGATGCGCTCGCGGAAATGCTCGCGGCGCTTCGGGCCAAGCGCTGCCATCAGGCCCCGCGCTTCGCCGCGCTTGGCGGCAAGCGCCAGGTTTTCTTCGATCGAAAGTGCACCGCAGCTTCCGGTCAGTGGATCCTGGAACACGCGGGCGACGAGCCCGGCGCGAGCGGCGGTGCCCTTTCGGGTGACGTCGGTCTTGCCGATCGTCACCTGGCCCGCACTCGGCAGCACGTCGCCGGCGAGAACGCCGAGCAGCGTCGACTTGCCGGCGCCGTTGGAGCCGATGACGGTGACGAAGGAGCCTTGCTCGATCGTCAGGTCGACGCCGTTCAGCGCCTGCTTCTGCAGCGGCGTTCCCTTGCCGAAGACGACCTGGATGTTCTTGACGCTGATCATGCCGCACCTCCGCGACGAAGACGGGGAAGGACGAGAGCGAAGGTCACGAGCACCGCGGTGACGAAATTGAGATCCGAGGCCTGCAGGCCGAGCATGTCGGTCGACAGCGCCAGCTGGATGGCGATGCGGTAAAGGATCGAGCCGAGCACGCAGCCGATCAGCGCGATCAGGATGCCGCGGGCGCCGAGCAGCGTCTCGCCGATGATGACGGCGGCAAGGCCGACGACGATGGTGCCGACCCCGGAAGTAACGTCGGCAAAGCCGTTTGTCTGGGCAAACAGCGCGCCGCCGAAGGCGACGAGTGCGTTGGAGATCGCCATGCCGAGGTAGATCTGCTTGTTGGTGTCGACGCCCTGCGCGCGCGCCATGCGCGCATTGGCGCCGGTTGCCCGCATCGCAAGGCCGGCATCGCTTTCGAGGAAGCGCCAGACGACGATGACGGCCACGAGCACGAGCACACCGATGAACAGCGGGCGAACGTAGAACTCGCGAAGCCCCAGGCCGAAGAAGGGCGAAAGCATCGTATCGGCATTGATCAGCGCGACGTTGGGTTTGCCCATCACGCGCAGATTGACCGAGAACAGCGCGATCATCGTCAGGATCGAGGCGAGCAGATTGAGGATCTTGAAGCGCACATTGAGCATCGCCGTGACGATGCCGGCGGCAGCACCCGCCACCATGGCGACGCCGGCGGCGATCCAAGGGTTGACGCCGGCGATGATCAGCACGGCGGTGACCGCAGCACCGAGCGGGAACGAACCGTCGACCGTCAGGTCAGGGAAATCAAGAACCCGGAATGCGAGAAAGACGCCGATGGCCACGAAGGCGTAGACCAGCCCCAGCTCGACGGCGCCCCATAAAGCGATTTGACTCAAATCCCCGACCCTCTTTTTCCTGCCGCGCGCTTCAAGCTTTTTATATCGGCGCGGCGTCCCCGGTTTGCGCAGGACGCCCGAAGATCCGGCGTCGGCGCAGCTTCAAACTCTACAGCGCCGTGCACCCCGAGGGAAACACGGTGCTCCAATAACGAACCGCCCTCGTATGGAACGAGGGCGGCCAAAACGCAATAAACTTGAACCTGAAAAGGCTCGAAGCCTTATTCTACAACGCGTGTGGCGCGCTTGACGACACTTTCCGGAAGGGTGACGCCCATCTTTTCGGCGGCCTTCTTGTTGATCACCAGGTCGGAACCGGCGGCAACCTTGACGGCGATATCACCCGGGTTTTCGCCCTTGAGGATGCGAACGACGATTTCGCCGGTCTGCTTGCCGACGTCGTAGTAGTTGAAGCCGAGGGCTGCGAGCGAGCCGCGCGAGACCGAATCCGTGTCGGCGGTGAAGAGCGGCAGCTTGGCTTCCTCGGCCACGGCAACCGCACCTTCGAGCGCGGAGATGATGGTGTTGTCGGTTGGAACGTAGATCGCGTCGGCACGGCCAACGAGCGCGCGGGCAGCACCCTGGACTTCGGCCGACTTCGTCGCGGCGGACTCGACCACAGTCAGGCCGGCCTTTTCCGCTTCGGTCTTCAGCACCGCCAGAAGCGATACGGAGTTGGCTTCGCCGGAGTTGTAGAGGTAGCCGATCGACTTGACGTTCGGCAGGATCTCCTTGATCAGCGCCACGTGTTCGGCAACCGGCGACATGTCGGAAAGGCCGGTGACGTTGCCGCCCGGCTTGTCCATGTCCTTGACCAGCTGTGCGCCGATCGGGTCGGACACGGCGGTGAAGACGACGGGGATGTCGCGCGTCGAGGAGACGACTGCCTGGGCCGAGGGGGTGGAGATCGGAACGATGACGTTAGGCGCTTCGCCGGCGAACTGGCGGGCGATCTGCGCAGCGGTTGCCGGATTGCCCTGGGCCGACTCGTAGAGGAACTTGAGGTTCTCGCCTTCCTTGTAGCCGGCGGCCTTCAGCGCGTCCTTCACGCCGTCGCGGGCTGCGTCGAGAGCCGGATGCTCGACGATCGCGGTTACGGCGACAGTCACCTCATCGGCGCGTGCGGGCAGGGTAAATGCCACCGTGGCGGCAAGGGCGATGAGAAGTGAGCGCATGGGTTTCCTCCTGGATTGATTGCCCGCTTTCTTAGGAAACCGGGGCCATGAAATCAATCGATAGGAATTGCATCATTCATCAAAGTTCTTCATCGATCACGGCATGCCTACGGTTGCGGAGGCGCGGATCCACACAATCCGCGGGCGTCGCAATCTCGTCCGATGCGTGAAACGGGAGATGCGGGCGGAAAACCGCGCCGCATCTGCCTCTTCCCTCAGTCCTCGCCGTGATTGGCGATCATCATCGCTTCGAAGGCGAGACGGTCGACCTTGCGCATGCGCTCGGATTCGGACTTCAGCTGACCGCAGGCGGCAAGGATATCGCGGCCGCGCGGCGTGCGGATCGGCGAGGCGTAGCCCGCCTGGTTGATGAAATCGGCAAATTTCTCGATCTGCTCCCAGTCGGAACACTGGTAGTTGGTGCCCGGCCACGGGTTGAACGGGATGAGGTTGATCTTCGCCGGCACGCCCTTCAAGAGCTTGATCAGCTCCTTGGCATCCTCGAGGCTGTCGTTGACGTCCTTCAGCATCACATATTCGAAGGTGATGCGGCGGGCGTTCGACAGGCCCGGGTAGGCGCGGCAGGCGTCCATCAGTTCCTTCAGCGGATACTTCTTGTTGATCGGCACCAGCATGTCGCGCAGGTCGTCGCGCACGGCGTGCAGCGAGATCGCCAGCATGACGCCGATCTCTTCGCCGGTCCTCAAGATTTCAGGCACGATGCCGGAGGTCGACAGCGTGATGCGGCGCTTGGAGAGCGACAGGCCCTCGCCGTCGGAGGCGATCAGAAGGGCGGTCTTCACCTCTTCGAAATTGTAGAGCGGCTCACCCATGCCCATCATGACTATGTTGGTGATCTTGCGGCCTTCGGCCGGCACGATCGCGCCCTGGGGTGTGTCCCGCTCGGGGAAATCGCCGAGCCGGTCGCGTGCCAGAAGCAGCTGCGCCAGGATTTCCTCAGCCGTCAGGTTGCGCACCAGCTTCTGCGTGCCGGTGTGACAGAAGGAACAGGTGAGCGTGCAGCCGACCTGGCTGGAGATGCACAGCGTGCCGCGGCCTTCCTCGGGAATGTAGACCGTTTCGATCTCGACCGGGCGGCCGGCGCCACGGGCAGGAAAGCGCAGCAGCCACTTGCGGGTGCCATCGCCGGAGGTCTGCTCCTCGACGATCTCGGGCCGGGCGATGGTGAAATGCTGCTTCAGCATCTCGCGCATGTCCTTGGAGACGTTCAGCATCTCGTCGAAATCGGAAACGCCGCGCACATAGAGCCAATGCCAGAGCTGGCTGACGCGCATCTTCACCTGACGCTCGGGAACGCCTTTTTCGACCAAGACCTTGGCCATGTCCTCGCGCAAGAGCCCGATCAGCGAAGGCTTTTCGGCCTGCGGCGCGATGCGCGCCTGCGGTGCCCTGACGGTATCCACCCGGTTCAAGATTTCAGTGGCTGCCATGCTCTGGTGTCCTGTCGTACAGAAAACGCCCGTCCGGAGAAGGGTCCGGAGATTGTCCTGATGCTCGAATTGAAATCGGTCGAGCCTTCAAGCGCGGCCAATGGGGCGCGGGGGCTCTGAATTTTCCGGGGCTGTAGCATTGTTTTGGCCCGGAGTCACGCGCAGTCGATCCTGAATGCAAAAAGGCCGGCGTCGGGCGCCGGCCTTCCACTTTGCCTCAGGGGCGAAAGCTTACTTGCAGGCTTCGATCTGCTTCAGCGCAGCCGAGATGCCCGACAGCGAATAGGCGTAGGTGGTCGTGGTGCCCTTGCGCGACTTGGCGTTGACCGACATCGCCTTGCCGGACTTCATCGCCGCGACGAGCGCCGGCTCTTCGGCGGCGTTCTCGACCCAGGCGGAGTTGCCCTTGGTGAACATCACGAAGGTGCGGCCGTCGATGACGACGTTGACCTTGGAGTTCTCCTGCAGCGGATAGCCCATCATCGCCTGCGGCTCGTAGCTGATGTTCTGGCCCGGGCGCTGGGAAACGAGGAAGAAGATGTCGCCGTGGTCGACGCCAGCAGGGCTCTTTTCCTTCGGCACCGACAGCACGTAGCAGACCTTGCCGCCGCCGGAATTGTAGGAATAGGCGCCCCAGGCGTTGAACTGCTGGATGCGCGTGGGAGACTGGGCGGCAGCCATGCTGGCGGTTGCCAGAACGAGTGCGATTGCGGTTGCGATCTTTCTTACAAACATGAGGTCCTGCCGCTTTTCTTGCTTTTCGATCACCCGAAACAGGTCAGACGGGCGACGCGTAGTCATGATTTCATTTGTTGTGACTTAATTCAGGTTACCAAACCGTCAACGAGGGCCAAAATCCGCTGGTTTCAGCCCCGAAACGAAGCATTTCTGGGCTTCGCTCCAGCATCCGCAGATCCGCCGTCCGTTGATTTTCGAAGCACTCCCTAGGCGTCGACTATTCGCCGCCTCGGATCGCTCTTGCGGATGGTTTCCTGCCACAAGCCATTCCAGACAGCGTTTCGCCTCAACCAAGACGCTTCGACGTGCGCTGCCCCGAAATGTCTATGCCACAAAGATTCGGGCAAGAGTTTGACTTTTGGGCAGGAATACGGCGGCCATGCGGATGGGCCGCGTTTTCCGCGGTCATTCCCCGGGATTGTCGGCCAGGGTTTCGTCGGCCTTGAGGTAGTGGGTTTCCTTGATCTGCCCACTGATGGCGGCGAAGGCGGCGGTCAGAACCGCGACGTCATCGGAAAAGCCGACGACGGCGAGGAAATCGGGAAGGAAGTCGAGTGGCAGCACGAAATAGGCGAGCGCCGCCAACAGGATGCCGCGTGTGCGCGTCGGCGTCTTTGGGTCGATGGCGCAGTAATAGGCGGCGACGAGTTCGCGGCTGAACGGTATCTGCCGGGCGGCGCGGCGGAAGGTCGGCCAGAAACGTCGCTTGACGCGCTTTTCCCTGCGCTCCTGTTCGGACTCTTCGCCGGGCAGGAGAATTTCACCAATCTTTACGTCGTCCATCGCCTCTTTCCGATGTTGCAACGCTCACAATATGGGACGTGCCGGCGTTATTTCAAATGGTCGGGCATGCGACCGGCGGCCGCCTTGTCCATTCTGGTGGCCAGCTTGAAGTCGAGATCCGTCAGGCCGCTGGCGTCGTGCGTCGTCAGCGTGACGTCGACGCGATTGTAGACATTGAACCATTCCGGGTGGTGATCGAGCTTTTCGGCAACGATCGCCATCTCCGTCATGAAGCCGAAGGCCTCGACGAAATTCTTGAAGCGAAAAGCCTTCCAGATGGAGGCGCCGTCTTCGGCCCTGACCCACCCTTCCATCTTGTGCAAATTCTCCGCGATCGTCGCCTCGTCGAGTTTCTCCGGCCTCATCCGTTCCTCCCAGCTCAATCCCTGTTCGAAGGCTGCATGGCCGCGTATATGTCGACCTGCCCCTATCTCCTTGAAATGGATAGCATGAAACCGATCCGAATTCTTTTCGTTTGTCTCGGCAATATCTGCCGTTCACCGCTGGCCGAAGGCGTGCTTCGCGAATGCGCCGCACGGCAAGGGTTGGGTTCGCAGATCACGGTCGATTCGGCGGGCACGGGCGCATGGCATACCGGCGATCCGCCGGATCGCCGGTCGATCGAAGCGGCCCGTCGCCACGGTATTGATATTGCGGGGCTTCGCGGACGCAAGGTTTCGAAGGCCGACTTCGAGGCTTTCGACCTCATTCTCGGCATGGATAGAGAAAACGTCAGCACTCTTCGCCAGATTGCGCCGACCGGTCTCGACGGCAAAATCGACCTGTTTCTCGCCTACGCCTCGGGGCGGGACCAGGACGTTCCTGATCCCTATTATGACGGCCCTGAAGCGTTCGAACGGCTCTACCAGATGTTGGAAGCCGGATGCTCGTCGTTGCTCGACAGGCTCGAAGAACGGGCCTCGTGAAGCGGAAACACCTCTTCGGTGAGGTAAGGTCCGCCGCCGACCGAATCGCGTGACGACAACAGCACGAAGCGTGAAACGGTGAAGGGCGAGGCCATGAAGTTGCCGCGGCCGGAGAGATATTCGACCACATCCTCGACGCGGCTGGAGCGCAGCCTTGCAAGCGTGACATGCGGCGTGAACTTGCGCGGATCCGCCGGCAGCCTGAGCCGCTGGCAGATGCGCTCGATTTCGGCCTGCAGCGCATACATTTCCGGGTGATTGCTGACCCCGGCCCAGACGGAATGCGGTTTCTTCGAGCCGAAGGCGCCGGTGCCGGTGAGTTGCAGCTGGAACTCCGGTCTTTCGATCCGGTCAAGCTTGTCGATGATCTCGTCTGCGGTGCGCCAGTCGACATCACCAATAAAGCGCAAGGTGATGTGGTAGTTCTCCACATCGATCCAGCGAGCTCCGGGAAGTCCTCCGCGCAGCAATGAAAGACTCATCGCAACATTGCGCGGAATTTCGAGGGCGGTGAATAGTCTCGGCATGGCGAGCTCCCCGAATCTCTTGCAGATGTCTCAGCGAATCACGCATCGAGTCTGCAGGCAACTACTATTTGACGCTTGCGAATATTAACACTCTCTTAACTGTGGATGATTTGTTCACTCCGCCTTTGCCAATGTTGCGATGAAACGTTCGACGGTGGGCAGCGCCTTCTCGACCATCATGCCGACGCCGTTGCCGTTCGGGTGCATGCCGTCTTCAAGCTTGAGAGCCGTGTCTGTGACCACGCCATCAAGGAAGAACGGGTAGAGTTCAAGGCCGTATTTTTCTGCAAGTTCCGGATAGATCGGGTTGAAGCGGGCGGCATAGTCGGCGCCCATGTTCGGCGGTGCCATCATGCCTGCGAGCAGGACAGCGATGCCGCGCTCCTTCAGCCGCGCGATCATTGCCTCCATGTTCTTCCGGGTTTCCTCCGGCGGGATGCCGCGCAGCGCGTCGTTGGCGCCAAGCTCAAGGATGACGCCCCTGGTGCCATCGGGGATCGACCAGTCGATGCGGGCGAGCCCGCCGGAACTGGTGTCGCCGGAAACGCCGGCGTTGGCCACAGTCACATCGAGCCCCTTTTCCTTCAGCGCCTTTTCAAGTCGGGCCGGGAAGGCATCCTCGGGCGGCAACTGGTAGCCCGCCATCAGGCTGTCGCCGAAGCCGACGAGGCTGATCGTTTCGGCCCGTGCGGTCGCTGATAACGCAATTGTCATTGCGAGCCCCAAGAAAAACCGTTGAAAACCTTTTAATGCCATGGGTCTGTTCCTAAATCGCGGGAGCCGTTTTCGTGTCCTCTTTCCGTTTCATATAGGGTTATTTCGCTTGGCCAGTACCATCATCGAGCTCAAAAATGCCGACCTCACCCTCGGCGAGGCCGCAGCCTCGGTGCATGTGCTGAAAGGCATGAGCCTGACCATCGATGCGGGACAATCCGTCGGCATCGTCGGGCCCTCCGGTTCGGGCAAGTCGACGCTGCTCATGGTGCTGGCCGGTCTCGAACGGTTGGACCGCGGCGAAATCGTCATCGATGGCACGCCGCTGCACCGGCTGAACGAGGACCGGGTCGCCGATTTTCGCGGGCGCAACATCGGCATCGTCTTCCAGTCCTTCCATCTCATCCCCAATATGACGGCACTCGAAAACGTTGCTGTCCCCCTCGAGCTTGCGAATGTTCCCGGCGCCTTCGACATCGCGCGCAAGGAACTCGTCGCAGTCGGCCTCGGCGAGCGGCTCAGCCACTATCCCGGCCAGCTCTCCGGCGGCGAGCAGCAGCGCGTGGCGATCGCCCGCGCGCTTGCGCCGTCGCCGAAGTTGCTGATCGCCGACGAGCCGACCGGCAATCTCGACGCCGAGACGGGCCGGCAGATCGCCGACCTGCTTTTCGCCGAACAGCGTGACCGTGGCATGACACTGGTGCTGGTGACCCATGACGCGGCGCTGGCCGCCCGCTGCTCGCGGCAGGTGCGGGTGCGCTCCGGCGAGATCGTCTCCAGCGGTGCCCCCGAACCGATTGTCGAAACCCACAGGCAGGAAGCGGCATCCGCATGAGCGAGGGTGCCTCCATTCGTCTGCGTCCTCTGCTCGCCCTGCGGCTGGCCCTGCGTGAAATGCGCGGTGGCCTCAAGGGGTTTTATATCTTCCTCGCCTGCATCGCGCTCGGCACGGCTGCGATCGCCGGGGTCAACTCGCTGTCGCAATCGATCACCGCGACGATCGCGTCTCAAGGCCGCGAACTGCTTGCCGGCGACATCCGCTTCGAGCTGAACAATCGTGTGGCAACGGCAGAGGAACGGGCGTTTCTCGACGGGCTCGGGCCGGTCTCGGTTTCTTCCGGGCTGCGCTCGATGGCCCGTTTGCCCGATGGCTCGAACCAGGCGCTCGTCGAGTTGAAGGCCGTCGATGCGGCCTATCCACTCTACGGCAAGCTTGAAAGCCAGCCGGATCAGCCGCTGAGTGACTTGTTGGCGCAACAGGGCGACGGCTTCGGGGCTGTCGCCGCGCCCTTGTTGCTCGACCGTCTTGGCATATCCGTTGGCGACGAGATCCTGCTCGGCAATGCCCGCATCCGGATTTCAGGCACGATCGTTCGCGAGCCGGACGCGCTTTCCGACGGTTTCGGCTTTGCGCCGCGGTTGATGGTGTCCGCCGAAGCGCTCGATGCCTCGGGTCTTGTACAGACGGGAAGTCTGGTCGAGCACGGCTACAAGGTGAAGATCAGCGATCCGGCGCGGGTGGCCGCTGTGCGCACTGACGCCGAGACGCGCTTTCCGTCGGCAGGCTGGTCGATCCGTACCAGCTCCAATGCCGCGCCGTCGCTGACGGCCAACATCACCCGCTTCTCGCAATTCTTGACGCTTGTGGGCTTGACGGCCCTGATCGTCGGCGGCGTCGGGGTTGCCAATGCCGTGCGTGCCTATCTCGACCAGAAGCGCAGCGTCATTGCCACCTTCAAGTGCCTCGGCGCGCCGGCCTCGCTTGTCGCGATGATCTATCTTGCGCAGATCCTGCTGATCGCGCTGATCGGCATTGCGATCGGGCTTGTTCTCGGTGCGCTGATCCCCTTCGTTGCCGCACAGTTCTTGGCCGATCTTCTGCCGATTTCGACCGAGTTCCGGCTCTATCCGGGCGCGCTCGGCATTGCCGCACTTTTCGGTGTGCTGACCGCGCTGGCCTTTGCCATCCTGCCGCTCGGCCGGGCACGGGGCATTCCGGCGACTGCGCTCTTTCGCCAGCAGGGCTTCGATCCCTCGGGCTTTCCCGCGTGGCCGTATCTCATCGGTGCGCTCGCCTGCCTTGGCGCGCTTGCAGGTCTTGCTATCTTCACCGCCTACGACCGCTACATCTCGCTGGTCTTTCTTGGGGCGATTGCCTTTGCCTTCATTGTCCTGCGTGCCGTTTCGCTGCTGATTTCCTGGCTTGCGCGCCGCGCTCCGCGCGTCAGCTCGCCGGCGTTGCGGCTGGCGATCGGCAACATCCATCGGCCAGGGGCGCTCACGCCCTCGGTGGTGCTGTCGCTCGGCCTCGGCCTTGCGCTGCTCGTTACGCTTGCGCTGATCGACGGCAATCTGCGCCGCGAGCTCACCGGCAGCATGGCCGAGCGTGCGCCCAATTTCTTCTTCGTCGATATCCAGGGCAGCGAAATCGAAGGATTCCGCACGTTGCTCGAGGGGGCGATGCCTGACGGTAAGGTCATCGAGGTGCCGATGCTGCGTGGCCGCATCATTGCCTTCAACGGCGAGGACGTGAACGCCCGCAACGTGCCGCCGAGCGGCCAATGGGTGCTGCGCGGCGACCGCGGCATCACCTATGCCAAGAACAAGCCCGAGAATTCGACGCTTGCCGAAGGCAGCTGGTGGGCGCCCGATTATAGCGGCGAGCCGCTGGTATCGTTTTCGGCGGAGGAAGCGCGTGAACTGGGCTTGAAGATCGGCGACATGGTCACCGTCAACGTGCTCGGCCGCAACATCACCGCCAGGATTGCCAACTTCCGCAATGTCGAATGGGAATCGCTGTCGATCAATTTTGTCATGGTGTTCTCGCCCAACACCTTTGCCGGCGCGCCGCATGCGTGGCTGGCGACGGTGATCGATCCGGGTGCGACGCCGCAGGAAGAGGCGACCGTGCTGAAGGCGGTCACGAACGCCTATCCGACGATCACCAGCGTGCGGGTGAAGGATGCTCTCGATATTGTGAACGCGCTTCTCGGGCAACTGGCAACGGCGATCCGGGCCGCGGCGGCCGTGGCCCTGGTCGCGTCCGTGCTGGTGCTCGCCGGCGCGCTTGCCGCCGGAAACAGGGCACGCATCCACGATGCCGTCGTGCTCAAGACGCTCGGCGCCACGCGCGCGACGCTGATCCGTGCCTTCAGTTACGAATACATCATCCTTGGCCTTGCAACCGCGGTTTTTGCGCTGTTTGCCGGCGGTGTTTCCGCCTGGTTCGTCGTCAGCCGGATCATGAAGCTGCCTTCGAGTTTCCTGCCGGATGTCGCCGTCGCGACTGTTGTCATCGCGCTGGTGATGACGGTCGGCATCGGGCTGGCCGGGACCTGGCGCGTGCTGGGCCAAAAGGCGGCGCCGGTTCTGCGGGAGCTTTGAGCGGCGAAGTTAACCGTAAATCCCTGTCCTGCAAGGCCATAAACGCTAAGGCTGTACCGAATCAGGGGGCCAAAGGTCTTGTACCAAAAGGCTTTCGGCATCATATTTATCCACAGGCATGCTGGAGCCCCGCAGCGGCGCCTGGGCATGGGATGGCGACCTCTCGTTGGGTCTGAGGTCATCCGCCCGACACCGTAAGTTCAACCGGGGCTTAAATGAGGAAACAATGGCTGATCTGAGAAACTACCAAACCCGAATGTCGCCTGCCGGCGCTCAGGCGGGTGCCATGATCGACGAAGGCCTTCGCACCTATATGCTGAAGGTCTACAACCTGATGGCCCTGGGCCTGGCGATCACCGGCCTGGCAGCTTACGGAACATTCGCGCTTGCCGTCTCCAATCCGGCATTCGCCCAACTTCTTTACGCGTCGCCCCTGAAATGGGTCGTCATGCTCGCTCCGCTGGGTCTCGTGTTCTTCATGAGCTTCCGCATTAACAGCATGAGCGTTTCTGCCGCGCAGATGACGTTCTGGGTTTATGCGGCACTGATGGGCGTTTCGCTGTCGTCGATCTTCATGGTCTTCACCGGCCAGAGCATCGTGCAGACGTTCTTCGTGACCGCCGCCTCCTTCGGTGCGCTGTCGCTCTACGGCTACACCACGAAGAAGGACCTGTCCGGCATGGGCTCGTTCCTGATCATGGGTCTGTTCGGCGTCATCATCGCGTCGATCGTCAACATCTTCCTCGCCTCTTCGGCGCTCGGCTTCGCGATCTCGGTGATCGGCGTGCTGATCTTCGCAGGCCTCACCGCCTACGACACGCAGAAGATCAAGGAAATGTACTACGATGCCGATGACAGCACCGTTGCCGGCCGTAAGGCGATCATGGGCGCCCTGACGCTCTACCTCGACTTCATCAACCTGTTCATGTTCATGCTTCAGTTCATGGGCAACCGGAACAACTAAGCTTGAATGCACAGACGGAAAAGGCGGCTTCGGCCGCCTTTTTTGTTGTCCGCAAAGGGCTTGATCGACCGGGGCTATCCGTGTGACTGAATGGAAAACCGGACCTTCAAGATCTTCCCATGCCCCTGACCTTACGCGACGCTACCCCTTCCGATCTGTCGGCCATTACCGAGATCTACCGTGAATCCGTTCTGAACGGTGTCGCCACCTACGAGATCGTGCCTCCCTTAGAGGCGGAGATGACGGCGCGCTTTTCCACCATCGTCGATCACGGATATCCCTACATCGTCGCCACTGACGAGGCCGGCACGATTGTCGGCTATGCCTATGCCTCCGCATTCCGCACGCGCGCTGCCTACCGTTTCCTGGTCGAGGACTCGATCTACCTGGCGCCGTCGGCACGGGGGAAGGGCGCCGGCAAGATGCTGTTGATCGAGCTCGTCCGCCGTTGCACAGAGCTCGGGTTTCGCCAGATGGTGGCGGTCATCGGTGGCGCCCATCCCGCATCGATCGCGGTTCACCGCTCTGTTGGCTTCGAAGATCAGGGGTTGATGAAGGCGACAGGCTTCAAGCATGGGCGCTGGCTCGATACGGCGATCATGCAGCTGGCGCTTGGCGGGGGATCGACCGGCGATCCGTCCGAGGGCGTCTACCCTGATACCCTCTATCAGGACTGAGAGCGGGCGTTAAAGAGCGTCGCGATCTTTCAGATTCGCTTGGCGCGCTTTAAGGTCTTGTTTTCACGCATGTCGTTATCGCAAAACCGCGGAACACTTTTGCACTACATGCTTTAGGAAGCGTGCGAAGCATTCCGTCGGGAATGGCTTGAAAACATGGCGTCGCATGGCTTTCGGGACACCTTCGAAGGAAGGAGAAGTCGGTACACCCTCCCCGGCGGGTTGCCAGGTTCGCACCTCCGATCGGCTTGGAACCGGCCTTTCAGGTTTCGATCAGCTTCAGCACTTTGTCAAAAACCTTCAGCACCTGCCCGAGTTCATGTCCACGCTTCAGGATCGTGCCGTGCGCGTTGAGAACGCTAAAGGCACCCTGCTTGGCAGCAAGCTTCGGGCTTTTCTCGATGCGGTAGAGCGGCATCTCACCCGATCGCTTGAACACGGAGAAGACGGCCCGATCCTTCAGGTGGTCGATAGCGTAGTCGCGCCATTCGCCTTCGCCGACCATGCGGCCATAGACCCACAGGATCTGGTCGAGTTCGCGGCGATGGAAGGTGACGGGGGGAGCGTTCCGGGCGTTCTTGTATTCCGAGAGATCAACGACCACTTCGGATGTGGCCTGGCGCTGATGTCGCGCCTCGCCTCGCGGCAAATCCGGCTCATCGGTCATCGGCAATCCGGCCTTCTGTTGTGACAGAACGATAACAGTTTGCCTGACACGAGCCGAAAAGCAAGCCGGAAGCATCCGGAGCCGTTGGGCGCAGACGGCATTTCTTGCCTCTGCCCCATTTCAGTCAAATCGGCGCCCCAATTCACCGCAAAACTCGCGGGCGCTGACGGGCAGAGTCGTTGCCACCGTATGCCCGTTCAGATCGTCATGCTGCGTGACCTTCAGAGAACGCAGTCATGGCCGGTTCGGTCCGGTAACTTCGAACCCTCAGCCCCAGCCCCTCGATGCTGCCGGGCCGAACCACCCCTTATGGCTTCGTGCACCAAAATGCACGTGGCAACGGTGCTGCTGCGCTCAAGCCTTTGCTTGCCAAACGGATGTCGATCAAGGCGTTGCCGCCGCTCACAGTTTGCCCTGGGGCCCCGCGAGCACGGCCGTGGCGCCGATGATCGGACCCGGGGTTTCGGCATCCTTCATAGACTGCAACAGCACCGCGCAGCCGCTTTTGCCACGCTGCTCCGTCAGAACCGTTGCCGGAAGGGTGAAGGTCGCGGGCTTGCCATCCCACATGCCGATGGTCTGGATGTCGCGCACCGCGTGCCAGTAGGAAATCTTCTTTCCGCTGTTTTCGCCCTTCTCGACGTCGACGACCTTCGCCCGGTCGAAATAGACGACGACGACATTGGCCTTGCCGTCACCCGCCCCGACCTTGATCGAGATCTCCTCGCCGTTGATCTTCGCCTCTACCGGAACGGCCAGCCCCTTGCCGGCGGCTTTCATCGTGTCGAGCCGGGATTTGATCGCCTGCAGATTGGCGCCGTTGACATGGTCGCGGCCGTTGAGGATCGCCTGCGGCGTGTAGACGCCGTTTCGCCCCAGCATACGGGCATAGGCATATTGGCGGTCGGTGTTGTCGCTGGAGGCCAGCGTGTCCTTCCAGCCGAGATAGTTCCAGTAGTCGACGTGATAGGAAAGGGCGACCACGTCGCCGTCATCCACCAGCTTCTTCAAGGCGGCATCGGCCGGTGGGCAGGAGGAGCAGCCCTGGCTGGTGAAGAGTTCGACGACGCCCTTGATGACCTTGCCGTCTTCCGCCATCGCCGGAACCGACGCTGCCGCAAAGAGCCCGAAAGCCAGTGCAACAGGGCGAAGGAAATATCTGTCTGCGAATGTCATGGCGTCACTTCATTGGCGGCCGACAGGCCTACTTCACGGGGAAGTCCATTACATACGACGCTGTTGCTTCAACGGGAAGTCACGTTGGAGTGAGGATATGGGCAGGCAACCTGCAGGAAATGTGAAAGGGCCGGGACACCTTGCGGTATCCCGGCCCTTTCATGCTTCAGACAACCGGTGCGATCAGGCTGCGAGGTCGCGCAGAACCGTCTGCAGGATGCCGCCGTTGTTGACATAGGTCACTTCGTCGAGCGTATCGATGCGGCAGACGAGCGGAACGTCCTTCACGCTGCCGTCGCCATAGGTGATCTTGGCAACGCGCTTTTCGCGCGGCTGGACATTGGCGAGGTTGTCGATCGTGACGATCTCGTCGCCCTTAAGGCCGAGCGATTCCCAGGTCGTGCCTTCTTCGAAGACGAACGGGATGACGCCCATGCCGACCAGGTTCGAGCGGTGGATACGCTCGAAGGACTGGGCGACAACAGCCTTGACGCCGAGCAGGTTGGTGCCCTTTGCGGCCCAGTCGCGCGACGAGCCGTTGCCGTATTCGACACCGGCGAAGATGACGAGCGGAACGCCCTCTTCCTTGTACTGCATGGCGGCGTCGTAAATCGACATCTCTTCCTTCGACGGATAGTGGATGGTGTAGCCACCTTCCTTGCCGTTCGGGCCGAGCATGTGGTTGCGGATGCGGATGTTGGCAAAGGTGCCGCGCATCATCACCTCATGGTTGCCGCGACGCGTACCGTACTGGTTGAAGTCGGCAACGCCGACGCCATGACCGATGAGGTAAGCACCGGCCGGCGAGGCAGCCTTGATCGAACCGGCCGGGGAGATGTGGTCGGTGGTGATCTTGTCGCCGAACAGGCCGAGGACGCGCGCGCCCTTGATGTCGGAGATGCCCGAGCCGGACTTGCCCATGCCGACGAAGTAGGGCGGGTTCTGCACGTAGGTCGAACCGTCGTCCCAAGCGTAGGTCTGGCCCGGAGGAACCTGAACGGCCTGCCAGTTTTCGTCGCCCTTGAACACGTCTGCATACTTGCTCGCGTAGAGTTCGCGCGTGACGTACTTGAAGATGAACTCCTGGATCTCCTTGGAGGTCGGCCAGATGTCCTTGAGGAAGACCGGGTTTCCGTCCCGGTCTTCGCCGAGCGGCTCGTTGGTCAGATCCTTCTGGACCGTACCGGCGAGCGCATAGGCAACGACGAGCGGCGGCGAGGCGAGGTAGTTCGCCTGGACGTCAGGCGAGATACGGCCTTCGAAGTTGCGGTTGCCGGAGAGAACGCCGGCGGCAATCAGGCCCTTGTCGTTGATCGTCTTGGAGATCGGCGCCGGCAGTGGACCGGAGTTGCCGATGCAGGTCGTGCAGCCGAAGCCGACGAGGTTGAAGCCGAGCGCGTCGAGGTCCTTCTGCAGGCCGGACTTGGCAAGGTATTCGCCGACGACCTGCGATCCCGGCGCCAGCGAGGTCTTGACCCAGGGCTTGGACTTCAGGCCCTTGGCAACGGCGTTGCGGGCGAGAAGGCCGGCAGCGATCAGGACCGACGGGTTGGAGGTGTTGGTGCACGACGTGATCGCAGCGATGGCAACGTCGCCATGGCCGAGATCGAAATCGGTGCCTTCGACGGCATAGCGGTTCGAAAGCTGGCCCGGCTTCTTGTAGTCTCCTTCAAGCGCCGTTGCGAAGCCCGAGGCAATGCTTTCGAGCGGGATGCGGCCTTCCGGACGCTTCGGACCGGCCATGGCCGGAACGACTTCGCCGAGGTCGAGTTCGAGCGTGTCGGTAAAGACCAGCTCCGAGCCGTCACCGTCGCGCCACATGCCTTGCGCCTTGGAGTAGGCTTCGACAAGCGCGATGCGCTGCTCTTCGCGGCCGGACATGGTGAGGTAGTTGATGGTTTCGCCGTCGACCGGGAAGAAGCCGCAGGTGGCGCCGTATTCCGGACCCATGTTGCCGATGGTGGCGCGATCGGCGAGCGTCATGTTGTCGAGGCCCGGGCCGAAGAATTCGACGAACTTCGAAACGACGCCCTTCTTGCGCAGCATCTGCACGACCATGAGAACCAGGTCGGTTGCGGTGACGCCTTCCTTCAGCTTGCCGGTCAGCTTGAAGCCGATGACCTCAGGCAGGAGCATGGAGACCGGCTGGCCGAGCATGGCTGCTTCAGCCTCGATACCACCGACGCCCCAGCCGAGAACGCCCAGGCCGTTGATCATCGTGGTGTGGCTGTCGGTGCCAACGCAGGTGTCCGGGTAGGCGGTGATTTCGCCGTCTTCTTCACGGGTCCAGACGGTCTGGCCCAGATATTCCAGATTGACCTGGTGACAGATACCGGTGCCGGGCGGCACGACGCGGAAGTTCTTGAACGCCTGCTGGCCCCACTTCAGGAAGCGGTAGCGCTCGCCGTTGCGCTCGTATTCGAGCTCGACGTTGCGGGCAAAGGCGGTGGGCGTACCGAATTCGTCGACGATGACGGAGTGGTCGATGACGAGGTCGACGGGGACCAGCGGGTTGATTTTTTCCGGATCGCCGCCGAGCGAAACCATGGCGTCGCGCATCGCAGCGAGGTCGACGACGGCGGGAACGCCGGTGAAGTCCTGCATCAGCACGCGGGCCGGGCGGTAGGCGATTTCGTTTTCGGCAGTGCCCTTGTCGTTCAGCCAGGCTGCGACGTTCTCGATGTCCTTCTTGGTGACGGAGCGACCGTCTTCGTTGCGCAGCAGATTTTCGAGCAGCACCTTCATCGAGTAGGGCAGCTTCGAAACGCCGGCGAGACCGTTCGCCTCAGCCTTGGGCAGGCTGTAATAGACGTAGTCGACACCGTTGACGGTGAGCGTGGAGCGACAATTAAAACTGTCTAGGGACTTGGACACTGGATAATACCCCGTTCCGTCTGATCGCCAAAAAACTGACGTACGAACGCCCGAGCGCAATGAAGCGCGAATTGGGATGCGGGTGCGGCCATTTCCGCTGTCCGTACGTGGAAATTCATTCCATGTTCGGCGCTAGGATGAAATTCACGCCGACCGCTGGCGTGTTGGCCGCCTTATAGATAATTTCTCCAAATCGTGCCAGACCAACCAAGGTCCAATCGGGACTTTTTTTTGCCTTGCGGCAAAGAGCGTAAAGGGAAGCTGAAAATTGATGCGCCTGCTGGCTGAAGGTCTGAGTGCGAGGCGAGGCGAGGATTTGATTTTTAACGATATTTCCTTTGCGCTCGGTGCCGGTGAAGCCCTTGTGGTGACGGGCCCGAACGGGTCTGGAAAGTCTACTTTGCTGCGGGTTCTGGCCGGTCTGCTGATGGCCGAAAAGGGCCGTCTCAAACTTGAGAATGGCCCTCCTGAAATACGCCATCCGTCGGAGCTCAGCCACTATCTCGGCCATCGAAATGCGATGAAGCGCGAGCTGACCGTCGCGGAAAATCTTTCCTTCTGGAAAAACTTCATGGGTGATTCGCCCGGGGGATCGGGCAGGAACCTTGTCGAAGCGGTGGAGGCCGTCGGGCTTCGAGGTATCGCGCACCTGCCCTTCGGCTACCTGTCAGCCGGCCAGCAGCGCCGCATGGCGATGGCCAAGCTCATCGTCGCCTACCGCCCGATCTGGATTCTCGACGAACCGACGGCAGCACTCGATGCCGGTGCCGACAAGCTTTTTGCCGGCCTGGTCAATGCGCATCTCGATACGGGTGGCATCGTCATCGCGGCGACACACCAGCCGCTCGGGCTTGAGCGCGCCAGGCAATTGCAGATGACCGGCTTTGTCGGCATCGATGGAGGCCTGTGGCATGACGCTTGAACTGGCGACCGGCGGCAAAGAGATGACGAGGGCACGTAAATGATTGCGCTCTTCCTCCGCGACCTCAAACTCTCCATCCGCGCCGGCGGTGGTGCGATGATCGGCGTCCTGTTCTTCATGACCGTCGTCGCCGTCATTCCCTTCGGTGTTGGCCCCGACCTCAACCTGCTCGCGCGCATTGGCCCTGCAATCCTGTGGATCGGCGCGTTGCTCGCATCGCTTCTCGGTCTCGACCGACTGTTCCAGGCGGAGCGCGAAGACGGGTCGCTCGATCTGATGCTGATGCAGGAAACGCCGCTGCTCGTCACCGTGTTCGTCAAATGCGCCGCCCATTGGGCTGCCACGGGCCTGCCGCTTGTCATTGCAGCGCCCTTGCTCGGCCTGTTCATGAATATGGACGCGCTCGCGATTGGCGCCACCATGTTGACGCTCCTGGTCGGAACGCCGGCAATCACCTTCATCGGCGCGGTCGGCGCGGCCGTGGCAGTGTCGCTGCCGCGCGGCGGCCTGCTGGTGTCGATCCTGGTGCTGCCGCTTGCCATTCCCGTGCTGATCTTCGGGGTCAGCGCCGTCTATGCGGCAATCGAGGACCCGGCTCCATTCCTGCCGCCGCTGATGATCCTTGCGGCGATCACCCTGTTTTTCGCCGTCATCGGGCCGGTTGCTGCCGCTGCAGCACTTCGTCATGCGTCCGACTGACGCGGATCAAGCGGGATAGGGATAAACTGTTTGCGGTTTTCGGGCGCGTCCCGCTCTAACCCTTTAATATCGAAGGCGTTTACGGTGGCATGGTCGATACGGCGCAAAACTCATCGTGATCGCGTGTTTGACGGGGATCAATTGCAGCAACAGGCCTTAAGCGTTAAAGAGCGATCATGAGCGAAAACAGCCTTGCCATCCGCAAATTCAGCGACCTCGCCAACCCGACGCGGTTTCTGGCGCTGGCCGATCGCGTGCTGCCATGGCTTGCCGCGCTGACGGCGCTCTTCTTCGTCGTCGGCCTGTGGCTGTCGTTCACGACGGAAGGCGACTACCAGCAGGGCGAGACGGTGCGCATCATGTATGTGCATGTGCCGGCCGCCTGGCTGTCGATGATGTGCTATTCAGTGATGGCGCTTGCCGCCCTCGGCACGCTCGTCTGGCGACATCCGCTCGCCGACGTGTCGTCGCGGGCAGCCGCTCCGATCGGTGCCTGCTTTACCTTTCTCGCTCTTGTCACGGGCTCGCTCTGGGGCAAGCCGATGTGGGGCGCCTGGTGGGTGTGGGACGCGCGGCTGACCTCGGTCTTCGTGCTCTTCCTGATGTATCTCGGGCTGATGGCGCTCAACCGTGCGATGGACGATCCGGCGCGCTCGTCGCGGGTCTCGGCCGTGCTGGTGCTGGTCGGCTTCGTCAACATTCCGATCATCAAGTTTTCGGTCGAATGGTGGAACACGCTGCACCAGCCGGCGAGTGTGCTGAGGCTCGACGGCCCGACGATCGACCCGGAGTTTCTCCGCCCGCTCGTCGTAATGGCTATCGCCTTCACGCTGCTGTTCTTCACGCTGCATATCGCCGCCATGCGCAACGAGATCTGGCGCCGGCGCGTGACGTCGCTTCGCCGTCTTGCAGCCCGCAGCGCCGGCCGGGAGATGTGACCTTATGATGAGCCATGCCGCTTATGTCTTTGCCAGTTACGGCATTGCGACGCTGACCGTCGCCGGCCTCTGTCTCTGGGTGATCGCCGACGGACGGGCGCGCCAGCGTGAACTGCGCGAACTCGAAGCATCGGGCGTGCGTCGGCGCTCGGCGGAAGCATCAACCGGAGAGGCACGATGAGCAGCACTCCTGCACCGGGCAGCGAAGAGCGCAAGCCGGGGCTCTTGCGCGTCGGTCTGGCCCTCCTGCCGCTCGCGATCTTCGCGGCCCTTGCCACCATTTTCTGGAGCCAGCTCAATTCGGGCAAGGATGTGAGCGAGATCCCTTCGGCTCTTATCGGCACCAAGGCGCCGATGCTCGACATGCCGCCGCTTGAAGGTGCTACGCGAAACGGCCAGCCGATGCCGGCGCTGACGGATGCGGCAATCAAGGGCAAGCTGACGCTGGTCAATGTCTGGGCTTCCTGGTGCGTGCCGTGCCGGCAGGAGCATCCGTTCATTCTCGAACTGTCGAAGGATGAGCGGCTGACGGTCGTCGGCATCAACTACAAGGACCAGAACGAAAACGCGCTGAGGTTTCTCGGCGAACTCGGCAACCCCTTTGCCGCGGTCGGCGTCGATCCGCGCGGCAAGGCGGCGATCGACTGGGGCGTCTATGGCATCCCCGAATCTTATCTCGTCGGCGCCGACGGCACGATCCTCTACAAACGCGTCGGCCCTTTCGACGACAGAAGCGTGAAGGAAGGGCTGATGCCGGCGATCGAGAAGGCTGCTGCGGGTTCGTAACGCTTAGGCACGGCAGCGCCGGGTTAGGGCTTGCCCCTCATCCGGCCTGCCGGCCACCTTCTCCCCGCAGGCGGGGCGAAGGAGACACGCGGCACCGGATTGCCCCAAGCAGTCGCATAGCATCGGCGGAACACAACAGTGTTTTCTCTGCGGGGTCATCGTGGAACGAGGCGAGTGCCCCAAGTCCCTTCGCCCCGCTTGCGGGGAGAAGGTCGCAGCAGCGGGATGAGGGGCAAATCATCCGCAAGGATGAGGGCCGCGACGGCGCCGGGTAAGCGCGATTAAATCCCCGCCTGCCACTCGCGGACCGCATCCAGCGGCCAGACGAGCATCAGCACGTTGAGCGTGAGATTGTCGCGGATCAGCCAGCCGGTGAAAAGCTCGAAAGCGATGGCGATCGTCACCGTCAGCCAGACGGGCATGCGGGCGGCAAAGATGAAGCCGGCGACCATGGCCAGCGTGTCCATCGTCGAATTCAGGATGCTGTCGCCGAAGTAGTCGAGCGAGATCGTCGCCGAGCGATAGCGATTGATGATCATCGGCGTGTTTTCTGCGATCTCCCAGGCGGATTCGATCACCATCGCCAGGAACAGCTTGGCGCTCAGCGGTTTGCCGCGAAGGAGCAGATGGCTAAGGCCATAGAACAGGAAGCCGTGGATGATGTGCGATGGCGTGTACCAGTCGGCGATATGCTGGGAGTTTCCGCTGGATTTGACAACGGGTTCGAACAGTTTGACGTAGCCGCAATCGCAGATCCAGATGCGGCCCATCAGATGCTGGGTAATGACCTGGATCGCGAGAACGCCGATACAGGCTATGAACCAGAGGAGCGCATGCCGGTTCTGACTGTCGTTGCCGTCGATGGCTGTGCTCACTTGGCGCTATCCTGATCGAGCGAATGCTTCATGATCAACGGCATTTGCGCCAGTGTAAACAGGATGGTGATGGGCATCGTGCCCCAGACCTTGAAGGCCACCCAGAAATCGGTGGAAAAGGAGCGCCAGATGACCTCGTTGAGCACTGCGAGGACCAGGAAAAACAAGCCCCAGCGCAGTGTCAGCTTGCGCCAGCCGTCTTCGTCGAGCTTGAAGGCAGAGTGGAAGACGTAGCCGAGCAGCGACTTGCCGAAGAGGAGGCCGCCGAGCAGGATGGTGCCGAACAAGGTGTTGACGATCGTCGGCTTCATCTTGATGAAAGTGTCGTTCTGCAGCCAGAGCGTCAGCGCGCCGAAGACGAGGACGACGATGCCCGAAATCAGCGGCATCATCGGCAGCGTGCGGGTAAGCATCCAGGAAACGACGAGCGCGATGGCGGTGGCGGCCATGAACAGGCCGGTCGCGATGAAGATCGGGCCGCCAAGTTCGGAGAGCGTCGGAAAATGCCCGGCCAGCCACTCGCCGCGGGAATTGGCGAAGAAGAAGACCATCAGCGGGCCTAGTTCCAGCACCAGCTTCAACAGCGGGCTGACTTCCTTCTGCGGCTTGGTAGCCTCGATCGTCGACATTTCGGGATCCTGTTTTTGCATCTGCCTGCCGCTCATAACACCAGCTTTGCGGCAAAACCATATCAAGGCAGCCGCCTTGCGCAAACGCCCAGGCACAATTCCGTAAACCGGAGCCGATTTACGGGCACATCATGCGGCCGGGCACAGGCTCCCGTCAGGCGGCGACGCCGGCGATCGCCTCGGCGAAATCCTTGGCCTCGAACGGTTCGAGATCGTCGATGCCCTCGCCGACGCCGATGAAATAGACCGGCAGCTTGTGCTTTGCCGAGATGGCGACGAGAATGCCGCCGCGCGCCGTGCCGTCGAGCTTGGTCATGATCAGCCCACTCACACCGGCAACGTTGCGGAAGATTTCCACCTGCTGCAGTGCGTTCTGGCCGGTCGTGGCGTCGAGCGTCTGCAGCACCGTGTGCGGCGCATCCGGATCGAGCTTGCCAAGCACGCGCACGATCTTTTCGAGTTCCGCCATCAGCTCGGTCTTGTTCTGCAGCCGGCCGGCGGTGTCGATGATCAGCACGTCGGCCTTCTTTTCGCGCGCCTGCTGAAAGGCTTCGTAGGCAAGGCCGGCGGCATCCGCACCGAGCTTGGAGGAAACGATGTCGGACTTGGTTCGCTCGGCCCAGATCTTCAGCTGTTCGATGGCCGCTGCGCGGAACGTGTCGCCGGCGGCGAGCATGACCTTGAGGCCGGCCCCCGACAGCTTGGCCGCGAGCTTGCCGATGGTGGTGGTCTTGCCGGTGCCGTTGACGCCGACCACCAGAATGACATGCGGCTTGTGGCTGAGGTCGAGTTCCAGCGGCTTGGCGACGGGCGAAAGCACCTTGGTGATTTCACCGGCCATGATGCGCGAGACGTCCTCGCCGGACACGTCCTTGCCGTAGCGCTCGGAGGCGAGCGTGTCGGTGATCCGCATGGCGGTCTCGACGCCGAGATCGGCCTGGATCAGCAGATCCTCCAGATCCTGCAGCGTCGCCTCGTCGAGCTTGCGCTTGGTAAAGAGGCTGGCGATCTGGCCCGTCAGTTGCGACGAGGTGCGGGCAAGCCCGCGGCGCAGCCGCTGATACCAAGTGAGCTTGGCCTGCGGTGCTGCAACGGGCTCTTGCCTGGGGCGCTCGGCGGCGCTCGCAAAACCCTTGGGAAGGTTGGCGGCAACGGGCGCTTCCGCGACAGGTGTTTCGAGGATCGGTTCTTCAACCACAGGCTCTTCCGCAGCCGGCGTTTCGACGACTGGCGCCTCGGGAGCATCGGCTGCTGTCGCGGCAACGTTTTCGACGGGCTCGGCGTCGGAGGCCGATGTGTCGCTCGTTTCTTCGGCAACCGGCTCAGCTTCGAGGGCCGCGATTTCGGCCTGCTCGGCCAGTGCCTCCGGCTCGACGGACGGTTCCTCGGCCCCGGTCTCCTGGAGGGCTGCGTAGGCGTCGAGCGCCTCTTGCGCTGCCTCCGACAGCTGTTCCGGTTTCTCCGCCTGCTCGACGGGCGCGGCTTCGTCGATGACGGGCGCGTCGGCGCGCGCGTCATCCGGAGCCGGTCCACCTGCGGTCTCGATTTCGGCCGGCAGGATCGGGTCCTCGACGGCAACCGGGAGGGCTTCGACATCCGACAGCGGCTCAAGCAGCGTTTCGGATGGCTCTTCGGCTGGCGGCTGCTCGGCGGCGGGTGCTTCGGCAGTCCGGTCGATCGGAGCGATCTCCTCGGAGGGCGCCGGCTCCGGTGCGGGCAGGGCTTCGGCGGCAACCGCAGCTGCGACTTCCGCTTCCGGCGCGGCATCCTGCGGCTTGGTTTCCTCGACAGTGCCCTTGCCGAAGTTGAAGATCTTCTTGATGAAACCGATTGCCATTCAGGGATTCCGCATGAGTCAGGCCGCAGCCATCTGTTTTACCTGCATCGTCAGGTGCTTGCCATTGTGGCCGGTGATCGTGACCGGCACAAGCGCACGGGGTTTGAGGCCGGCGGCATCGACGAGCGTGAAATTTTCGGTGTGGGCGAGGCCGTTGTTTTCGACCAGCAATGTCTGTTGGCTGCCGACCATGCCGTCGAGGTGGCGGGCATGGAGTGCCGCACCCATTGCGCGAAGCCGGGCGGCGCGATCCTTGACCAGCGCACGGTCGAGCTGTGGCATGCGTGCGGCCGGCGTGCCGGGGCGGGGGCTATAGGGAAAGACGTGCAGATGGGCGATGCCGCAATCCTCGGCGAGCCGCACGGCGTTTTCGAACATCTCTTCGGTTTCGGTCGGGAAGCCGGCGATCATGTCGGCGCCGAGGCTGATCTCGGGGCGCAGGGCACGGACCTGATCGGTGAACGCGCGGGCGTCAGCGCTCGAATGCCGACGCTTCATGCGCTTCAGGATCATGTCGTCGCCATGCTGCAGCGACAGGTGGAGGTGCGGCATGAAGCGCGCTTCATCGGCAATAAGATCGAACAGATGGCTGTCCGCCTCGATGCCGTCGATCGAGGAAAGGCGCAGGCGGCGGATATCCGGAACCTGCTTGAGCAGCGTCTTTGCCAGCAGGCCTAGCGTCGGTGTTCCCGGCAGGTCTGCGCCATAGCTCGTCGCATCGACGCCGGTGAGCACGATCTCGCTGTAGCCGCTCTCGACAAGCTTGCGTGCTTGCTCGACCACCGCCCCCATCGGCACGGAGCGCGAATTGCCGCGGCCGTAGGGGATGATGCAGAAGGTGCAGCGGTGATCGCAGCCGTTCTGGACCTGGATGAAGGCACGCACGTGGCCGTCGATATGCTTGACCATCTGCGGTGCGGTGGCACGCACACTCATGATGTCGTTGACGCGCAGTTTTTCTTCCGCCGAGACGCCGAAATCGGGCAGCGAGCGATAGGAGGCGCTTTTCAGCTTCTCCTCGTTGCCGAGCACGGCGTCGACCTCGGCCATGCCGGCGAAGGTTTCCTTCTCCGTCTGGGCAGCGCAGCCGGTGACGATGATGCGGGCATGCGGGTTGTCGCGGCGGGCACGGCGGATCGCCTGGCGCGCCTGGCGCACGGCCTCGCCGGTCACCGCGCAGGTGTTGACGAGGATGGCGTTGTTCAGCCCCGCCTTTTCGGCTTCCGCCCGCATCACTTCGGATTCGTAGGTATTGAGACGGCAGCCGAAGGTTATGACCTCGACGCCGCTCAAAGCGCCCGGGCCCCTGCAGGCCCCGGTTGGGCTTCATCGCGTTGCCAGGTGCCGGTCGCGGGATCGACGGTTCCCGACCATTCCCATTCGGCAGGACCGGTCATGACGACATGGTTGTCCTCGCGCCATTCGATCGACAGCGGGCCGCCGGGTACATTGACGACCACCTTGCGGTCGGTGCGGTCGGTCCTAGCGGCATTGACCGCCGCGGCGCAGGCGGCAGAACCGCAGGCGAGCGTCAGGCCGGCGCCACGTTCCCAGGTTCTCAGGTCCATCTCACCGCTTGAAAGCACGCGCGCGATCGAGATGTTGGCGCGCTCGGGAAACATCGGGTGGTTTTCGAGCAAGGGTCCGAAGCGTTCGAGATCGTAGGACCAGACGTCGTTGTCGACCCAGAAGATCGCGTGCGGATTGCCCATGGAGGCGACTGACGGCGAATGCAGCACGGGATTGTCGATCGGGCCGATCTGCAGTTCGATGCGGCGCGTGTCGTGAAACTCTTCCGACAGCGGAATTTCGTTCCAGCCGAACCGTGGTTTGCCCATGTCGACGGAAATCGTACCGTCGTCGTGTTCCTTGGCTTCGAGCAGGCCGGCGACCGTATGGAAGAGAAAGGCCTTCTTGCCGGTTTCGGCGGCAAGCGCCTGGACGACGCAGCGGGTGCCGTTGCCGCAGGCCTGCGCCATCGAGCCGTCGGAATTGACGATATCGATCCAGGCGTCGGTGCCGGCAGCCTTCGGGTCGTGGATCGCCATGATCTGGTCGAAGGCGGTTGCCGGATCGGCGTTGAGCGCGATGGCTGCCTCAGGCGTCACGCGGTCGCGGCGGCCGCGCATGTCGACGACCAGGATCTTGTTTCCGAGCCCGTTCATTCTGGCAAATTGCACGTTGTCGGCCATGTCGCGATTGTCCAAACAGGCCTCGCCAAGCGGAGGCACCCTTCATTCGGGCTGTATATGGCGGAAAAGCCCGGAAATTACCAGTGCCGGCTTCCCGGTGTTGGCTTCATTGGCCCGTGGGTGGAGAGGGCGGCACATCGAAGATTTCGCCTGGGCGCAGGGCCCGGAAGCGGGTGGGCGCAATCTCGGCCTCCTCAAGCGCCTGCTCAAGCGCGCGCAACGGAGCATCGACGCCTTCGTCGGTCAGGCGGAACGTTCCCCAATGGTGCCCGGCCACGTGTTCGGCAGCGCAGTCGATCATGCCCTGGACTGCCTCCTCCGGGTTCTGGTGATGATCCTGCATGAACCAGCGCGGCTCGTAGGCGCCGAACGGCAGGTTGGCGAGACGGAAGCCGCCATGCTTTTCGCGAGCGGCGCGATAGTTGATGCCGCCTTGAAAGCCGGTATCGCCGACATGGTAGATCTTGCCGACCGGCGTTTCGATGACGAAGGCCGCCCAGAGCGCCATCCGGCGATCGCGGGAGCCGCGCGCCGACCAGTGGTGACAGGGCTCCGCATGGATCGTGAGCTCGTCTTCCAGCTCCAGCCGGCCGCCCCAGTCGAGAACCGATATGTTGGCCTCGGGGGCCGCGCGGCGGATGATCGTATCGTTGCCGAGCGGCGTCACGATCAGCGGACTGTGCTCGTCGTTGAGCGCTGCCAGCGTGTCGAGGTCGAGGTGGTCGTAGTGGTTGTGGGTGACGAGCACGAGATCGATCGGCGGCAGATCGTCCATCTCGATGCCGGGCGCGTTGTATCGTGCCGGACCGACGAGGGCAAAGGGGCTCGCCCTGTGCGCCCAGACGGGGTCTGTCAGGATGTTGAAGCCATGCACCTGGATGAGCAGCGTCGCGTGCCCCACCATCGTGACGCGCAGGCCGGCGGCCTCGATGCTCAACTCCGGCTTTGCCTGCTGAAATGGGCTTGGATAATGGTTGGGCCACTTCACCTTGCCGCGGCCGAGTTGCCAGCGCAGGAGGTCGGCCATGCCCCGCGGCTGCCGGCCGTTGGGGTTGAAGAATCGCGTTCCGTCGAAGTGGTCGGAGGTGGGTCCCCGATAATAGGCATTGACCTTCGGCATCGTCGTTCTCTCGGCGATTGTTCGGTAGCTTTCGATGGAAAAAGATAGGCGCTTTGAAGCCGTCGTCACAGGGTGCAGGCGCAGAGCTTAAGAAATTCTTGAATATGGCAACTCGATTGCTATTGTTCGCTATGCAAGTTCGCTTCGACAAACAGGAACGTCTCTACAAGGCCATCAAACTGGTTCGGCCGATCCATCTCAATGTGCACCGTTCGATCGAACGCATGCTGGAAGGCTCGGGCATATCGGTTGCCGAAAGAGCCGTGCTCGAGCTCCTCTGCGGCGGGCCGTTGACGGTGCCGGAGGCGGCGCGGCGATTGTCGATGAAACGGCAGTTCGTGCTGCGGATCGTCGTCGGCCTGTTGGCAAAGGGGTTTCTGGAGAAGCAGCCGAACCCCGAACATCGGCGCGCCTATTTCTGCGCGCCGAGCGCTGCCGGTCGTGATCTGTTCGAGGCAATTCATCGGCGGGAACTCGAGTTGCTGCACGCGGTTCTGGGCGATATCAACCAGACCGAAGTGGTGGCGGCGCTCAGGGTCATGACGCGCGTCGCGACTGCCTTCGAAGACCTTGCGCGCGAACTCGGCGCACCGGATACAAACGAAGGCCCATGATCTCGCTGCTCTGCGGGCCTGTCGCGGTCGTCACCGCCACGGATGACGTCGATGACTGAAGTCCTTGCTGCGGGATTTGCCTGCCGTTCTTGACTTTTCGGGCGCTTTCCTGTTTATCGCGGCAAATTCCTTCGCAAGTGATGACTTCGAAGCCACCGACCCGGCCCCGTCAAGGTATAAAGAGAGCCAGGAGGTCAACACCCGACAGCGCGTTGCGCCCTCGGGTGGTTTTTGGCTTTGCGCCTTGTTTTTCGGGCGAAGGAACCCACGTTTCCGGCTAGTTTGCATGCTGCCGGAAACCAGAAGGAAGTGAGAATGTTCGAGAGCCTCCAGGACCGCCTTGGTTCCATATTGAATGGACTGACCGGCCGCGGCGCATTGTCGGAAGCAGATGTTTCCGCGGCGCTTCGCGAGGTTCGCCGTGCGTTGCTCGAAGCCGACGTCGCGCTCGACGTCGTGCGCTCCTTCACTGAAAAGGTTCGCGAGAAGGCGGTCGGCACCGAGATCCTGAAATCGATCAAGCCCGGGCAGATGGTCGTCAAGATCGTCCATGACGAGCTGGTCGACATGCTGGGTTCCGAGGGCGTTCCGATCGACCTCAATGCGCCGGCGCCGGTTGTCATCATGATGGTCGGTCTGCAGGGCTCGGGCAAGACGACGACCACCGGCAAGATCGCCAACCGGATGAAGACGCGGGACAAGAAGAAGGTCCTGATGGCTTCGCTCGACACGCGTCGTCCGGCTGCCCAGGAACAGCTTCGCCAGCTCGGCGTGCAGACCGGCGTCGACACGCTGCCGATCATCGCCGGCCAGTCGCCGACCGATATCGCCGCGCGTGCCGTACAGGCCGCCAAGCTCGGCGGCCACGACATCGTCATCCTCGACACCGCTGGCCGCACGCATATCGACGAACCGCTGATGATCGAGATGGCGGAAATCAAGCGGAAATCCAATCCGCATGAAATCCTGCTGGTCGCCGATGCGCTGACCGGCCAGGATGCCGTCAATCTCGCCCGCAACTTCGACGAACGCGTCGGGATCACCGGCCTCGTGCTGACCCGTATGGACGGCGACGGCCGCGGCGGCGCAGCGCTTTCGATGCGCGCCGTCACCGGCAAGCCGATCAAGCTCATCGGCGTCGGCGAAAAGATGGGCGAACTCGAAGAGTTCCACCCGCGCCGTGTCGCCGACCGTATCCTCGGCATGGGCGACATCATCTCGCTGGTCGAAAAGGCTGCCGAGAACATCGACGCCGAAAAAGCGGCCGCCATGGCCGCCAAGATGGCCAAGGGCAAGTTCGACCTGAACGATCTTGCCGACCAACTCGCCCAGATGCAGAAGATGGGCGGCATGGGCGGTATCATGGGCCTGATGCCCGGCATGGCCGGCATGAAGGACAAGATGGCTTCGGCCGGTCTCGACGACAAGCTGTTCGGACGCCAGATCGCCATCATCTCCTCGATGACCAAGGCCGAGCGCGCCAACCCGGACATGCTCAAGCATTCCCGCAAGAAGCGCATCGCCGCCGGTTCCGGCACCGATGCTGCCGACATCAACAAGCTTCTGAAGATGCACCGCCAGATGGCGGACATGATGAAGATGATGGGCGGCAAGGGGAAAGGCGGCATGATGAAGCAGATGATGGGCGGCCTTGCCAGCAAGATGGGCCTCGGCGGCCTTGGCGGCGGCGGCATGCCCGATCTGTCGAACCTCGATCCCAAGCAGCTCGAAGCACTGCAGAAGCAGGCGGAAGCGGCCGGCCTCAAGCCCGGCGGCATGCCGGGCCTCGGCGGCGGTGGGCTTCCCGGTCTCGGCGGCGCCAAGCTTCCGGGCCTTGGCGGTTTCCCCGGCCTTCCCGGCCTGCCGAAGAAGAAGTGAGGATCGCTTGAGAGATGATTGATCCCGAGATCAAACGAGAATTGGCGGGTTACCGGCAGTCGATCGACAACATCGATGCCGCGCTCGTCCACATGCTGGCCGAACGGTTCCGCTGCACCCAGGCGGTCGGCGTTCTCAAGGCCAAGCACAATCTGCCGCCGGCCGATCCGGCGCGCGAAGAATACCAGATCGAACGTCTTCGCCATCTGGCGAAGGATGCCAATCTGGATCCGGATTTCGCCGAGAAGTTCCTGAACTTCATCATCAAGGAAGTCATCCGGCATCATGAAGCCATCGCCGCCGATCGCTCGCAGTCCGCGGGCACCGTTGGCACCACCCATTCCGCTTGAACGAAGCGGTCAAGAAAGCCTGCAAGGAGTTACTCAAATGGCACTGAAAATTCGTCTCGCCCGTGGCGGTTCCAAGAAGCGTCCTTACTACCAGATCGTCGTTGCCGACGCCCGCAGCCCGCGCGACGGCCGCTTCCTCGAGAAGATCGGTTCCTGGAACCCGATGCTCGGCAAGGACGACGAGAAGCGCGTCGAGCTGAACGCCGAGCGCATCACCCACTGGATCGCCCAGGGCGCCCAGCCGACCGACCGCGTTCTGCGCTTCCTCGACCAGGCCGGTATCGCTCAGCGTCCGGCTCGCGCCAACCCGAACAAGGGCCTGCCGGGCAAGAAGGCTCAGGAGCGCGCTGCTGAAGCCAAGCAGAAGGCCGAAGACGCTGCTGCTGCTGCCGCAGAATAAGTTCCGGCAAACGGATGAAGGAAACGGGCGGCATTTCCATGCCGCCCGTTTTCCGTTATGTGCACCCTGAAATCCCCAAATGGATACGGATGATGAGCAAACTCGAAAACCCGGTTCTGATGGCGACTGTCGGCGCGGCCCAAGGCCTGCGCGGCGAGGTCAGGGTCAAGTCCTTCACCGACGACCCGACGGCACTCGGCGACTACGGCCACCTTCATAGCGCTGACGGGCGCGTGTTCGAGGTGCTGGAAATCCGCGAGGCCAAGAACGTGGTCGTCGTCCGGTTTCGCGGCGTCAACGACCGCAACGCGGCAGAGGCGCTGAACGGTCTCGAACTGTTCGTCGATCGCGACAATCTGCCCGACGACGATCTCGACGAAGACGAATTCTTCTATGCCGACCTTGAGGGTCTGGAAGCCATCGACGGCAGCGGCAAGAGTTATGGCACCGTGACTGGCGTGTTCGATTTCGGTGCCGGCGACCTGCTCGAGCTCAAGGGGCCGGGCAAGCGTCCCGTGCTCATTCCCTTCACCGAATGGTCCGTTCTGGAAATCGATCTGGAAGGCGGCAAGCTGCTGGTGGATCCGCTGGCCGCTGGCCTTATCGACGACAAGGATGAGCCGGGCAACCCGTTTTCGGCCAAGCGCAAGTGAGCGGCAAGGCAATGTCCTTCCGCGCAACGGTGCTCACGCTCTATCCTGAAATGTTTCCCGGCCATCTCGGCGCCTCGCTTTCCGGCCGGGCACTGGAGCGCGGCCAGTGGTCGATCGATGCCGTCCAGATCCGGGACTTTGCTGAAGACAAGCACCGCACCGTCGACGATACGCCGGCCGGCGGCGGCGCCGGCATGGTGTTGAAGCCCGACGTTCTCGCCCGCGCCATCGACGCGGTGTCCAAGGACGATCATCGCCCGCGGCTGTTGATGAGCCCGCGCGGCCGGCCGTTGACGCAGAAGCGCGTGCGCGAACTTGCCGACGGTCCCGGCGTGGTCATCGTCTGCGGGCGGTTCGAAGGCGTTGACCAACGCGTCATCGACGGACGCGAACTCGAGGAAGTGTCGATCGGCGATTACATTCTTTCTGGTGGCGAGCCGGCGGCGCTGACGCTGCTCGATGCCGTCGTGCGCATCCTGCCGGGCGTGATGGGCAACGAGCTGTCCGGCGTTCACGAGAGCTTCGAGGGCGGGCTGCTGGAGCACCCGCATTATACCCGGCCGCAGGTTTTCGAGGGCAGGGAGATCCCGCCTGTTCTGACCTCAGGCAACCACGGTGCCATCGCCAAGTGGCGCGAGACTGAGGCCCGTCGGCTGACCGAAGAGCGTCGGCCTGATCTCCTTTTTCAACCTGTGAAGAAATAGTAGGCGGCGAGCAGCAACCCGATCGCCACGACCAGGGCCCGGATCACCGCCTGCGGCACGCGCCGCGCGGCCCAGACGCCGAGATAACCGCCCAGGGCTGCTCCTGGAACCATGACCGCTGCGTGCAGCCACGAGACGACACCGCCGGCAGCGAAGACGACGATCGCGATGGTGGCGATGACGATCGAGATGAAGTTCTTCAGCGCGTTCAGGCGGTGATAGCCGCCGCCGGTTGCAAGCCCCAGCACTGCCAGCATCATGATGCCCATGCCGGCGCCGAAGAAGCCGCCATAAATCGAGGTTACGAACTGGCTGACGATGCCGGCCGGGCTGATCGCATGCTCGTCTATGCGCGCCTTGGGCTTCAAGAGCGGTCCGGCAGCGAAGATCGCCGTCGCGGCGATCAGCAGCCACGGGACGAGCGCGCGAAACGAGGCGTTCGAGAGCGAGATCAGCAACACGGCGCCGGCAAGCCCGCCGACCGCCGAGATGACGCCAAGTTGGATCGCCTGGCGGCGGTCGGCGCGGATCTCCTTGGCATAGGCAAGCGCCGAGGTGATGTAGCCGGGAAGCTGGATGATCGACGACGTCGCATTGGCGACGATCGGCGGCAGGCCGCCAAGGGTCATGGCGCCGAAGGTAAGGAAGGTGCCGCCACCGGCAATCGCGTTGACCACGCCCGACAGGAAACCGGCGATGAAAAGCAGAAGTATTTCGAAGAAATGCATGGTCTCCCCCCATTGCGCAAGCCCGGCATAGCCCGCAGACTTTTCTGCCGCAAGCCCGCGGTCACCTGCATTTCCATGCGCGTTCATTCGAAATCTCTGATAGAATTCGCGCCGAACGCCTCCATGGCCCGGAAAATATGGCTTTCGGGGATGACAAGCGGAGTTTCTTCGTGTAAGTGCCGCCCCGGTTCGGGTTTTTGCCCGTCGACCACCAACAAAGAATGGTGAATTCGCTCCTGCCGGGTCCGGCAACATCTGAAGGCATGTCCGACAGGTCGATCGAGAGCGCTCTGGCTGTTTCAGAAGAACTTGAAAGGTTAACCCGATGAACATCATCCAGCAGCTGGAAGCCGAACAGGCCGCCAAGATTGCCGCCAAGCGCACGCTCCCCGATTTCTCCGCAGGCGACACGTTGCGCGTCAACGTCCGCGTTGTCGAAGGCACGCGTACCCGCGTTCAGGCCTATGAAGGCGTTTGCATCGCTCGTTCGGGCGGCGGCATCAACGAAAGCTTCACCGTTCGCAAGATCTCCTACGGCGAAGGCGTCGAGCGCGTATTCCCGGTTTACTCGCCGCTCGTCGAGAGCGTTGAAGTGGTTCGCCGCGGTAAGGTCCGTCGCGCCAAGCTCTACTACCTGCGCGATCGTCGCGGCAAGTCGGCTCGTATCGTTGAAAACACCGGTACGCGCGCCCGCAAGCTGAACGACGCCGAGCGCCAGGCCGTTGCCGAGGAAAAGGCACGCATCGAAGCTGAAAAGATCGCAGCAGCTCAGGCACTCGCCGCCGAAAAGGCAGCAGCCGAAGCAGCAGAAGCCAAGGCAGCAGCAGAAGCCGCCAAGGCAGCTGAAGCTGCAGCGGAATAAGATTTCAATCCGCTCGGATTGTTGGAAAGGCGGCCTTGGGCCGCCTTTCTTTTTTGGTACTATGCGCTTGTCTTTTCTCTACAATCCGTGACATTTTTCGCTGCCACACTTTTCGGGAGCTCTTCCAATGACAATCCGTCGCCATGTGCTTGCGGGCATCGCAGCCGCACTTGCCGTTCCATTTGCTTTTTCTGCACCGGCTTTCGCCAGCGACCTGCCGGATCTCGGCGGCAAGACGGTTGTCGTCGTCACGGAAAATGCCTATCCGCCGCTGCAGTTCGTCGATCCGAAGACCGGCGAGGCGATCGGCTGGGAATACGACGCGATGAACGAGATCGCCAAGCGTCTGAACTTCAAGGTCGAGTACCAGAACACCAGCTGGGACGCGATGATCCAGGCGGTGCATGACGGCCAGTACCAGATCGGCATGACCGGCATCACCATCAAGGACGACCGCAAGGAGAAGGTCGACTTCTCCGACCCCTATATGCGCTCGCAGCAGTTCATGCTGGTGCGCGGCGATGAGACACGCTTTAACGACGGCAAGAGCTTCGGCGCCTTTGCCGACGGTCTCGTCGGTGCGCAGCCGGGCACCTCGCCGTTCTATACCGCCGTTTACGAAATGCTCGATGGCAACGAACAGAACCCGCGCGTCAAGCTGTTCGAAACCTTCGGCGCGACGGTGCAGGCACTGAAGGCCGGTGACGTCGATGTCGTCCTCACCGATAGCGTTGCCGCCAAGGGCTATGTCGATTCGTCGGAGGGCAAGCTGAAGGTCGTCGGCGGCCCGCTCGGCACCGAGGATTTCGGTTTCATCTACCCGAAGGGTTCCGATCTGGTCGCTCCGATCAACGCCGCGATCAAGGCGCTGAAGGCCGATGGAACCTTCGACGCTTTGGACAAGAAGTGGTTCCTCGACTACAAGATGGGCGGCTGATCACAGGCAATGGCCGCCCCACAATCTTCTGACATGTCCGCAAAGGGCGACTACCCCTGGTGGCTGGTCGCCCTTCTGGTGATTGCCGTGGCGCTCGCCGCAATCATCGTCACCAACGATATCTACACCGAAGTCTTCAACGTTGTGCTCAAGGGCATCGGCGTGACCGTCTTCGTGACCCTGATGGGCTTCGTGCTCGCCACCACGCTCGGGCTCGGCATCGCGCTGATGGCGCTGTCGGAGCATGCGGCGCTGCGCCAGATCGCGCGCTTCTACACCGAGGTCATTCGCGGCGTTCCGATCCTCGTGCTGCTGTTCTACATCGCCTTCGTCGGCGCTCCGGCGCTTGTCACGATCGCCAACTTCGTCACTGCGCCGCTGATATCGGCGGGCTGGATGGAGCCAGTGGTGGTGCGCGACATCTCGTTGATGTGGCGGGCGATCATGGCGCTGATGATCGGCTATTCGGCCTTCATCGCGGAAGTGTTTCGTGCCGGCATCCTCTCGGTCGACAAGGGACAGGTCGAGGCGGCCAAGGCGCTGGGCCTGACGCGCTACCAGCGGTTTCGCCTGGTGATCTTCCCGCAGGCAATCCGCGTGATCCTGCCCCCGCTCGGCAACGATTTCGTCGCCATGGTCAAGGACTCATCGCTGGTTTCGGTGCTTGGCGTCGCCGACATCACCCAGATGGGCAAGGTCTACGCTTCCGGCTCCTTTCGCTTCTTCGAGACCTATTCGATCGTCGCCTATGTCTATCTCGTCCTCACCATCGGGTTGTCGCTGGGCCTGAGAGGACTGGAGCGTCGGTTGCGGCGCGCGGAACAGCGTTGAGGCGGCTTCCACCGATTGCCGAAGTGTCAAAAAATTGATATGTACGGCCTCATGGAATCCAAGTTCGGATGTCGAGAGCAGAAAATCGTCGTGCTGCAGGACCACAAGCGTCTGCCGGCACGCTTTTTCGCGCGCGTATCCGGGGCGCTGACAAGCCTCCTATCCTGATCCCTTGATCAGCGTTTCCGGCCGCCTTGCTGCCGGCTTTTCCCTTATTTACGAAAACTCGATGGATATATCGCCATGAGCGCACCGCGTACTCTCTACGACAAGATCTGGGACGACCACCTGGTCAACAGCCAGGACGATGGCACCTGTCTTCTCTACATCGATCGTCATCTCGTTCACGAGGTGACGAGCCCGCAGGCTTTCGAAGGCCTGCGCATGGCCGGCCGCAAGGTCCGCGCTCCGGAAAAGACGCTTGCCGTCGTCGACCACAACGTGCCGACCTCGCCCGATCGCCATCTCGGCATCAAGAACGAGGAAAGCCGCATCCAGGTCGAGGCGCTCGCTACCAACGCGGCCGAGTTCGGCGTCGAATATTACTCCGAGAATGACAAGCGCCAGGGCATCGTGCACATCGTCGGCCCAGAGCAGGGCTTTACGCTGCCGGGCATGACCATCGTTTGCGGCGACAGCCACACTTCGACGCACGGCGCCTTCGGTGCATTGGCGCATGGCATCGGCACATCAGAAGTCGAGCACGTGCTGGCGACCCAGACGCTGATCCAGCAGAAGGCCAAGAACATGCTGGTGCGCGTCGACGGCCAGCTGCCGCCTGGTGTCACCGCCAAGGACATCATCCTTGCCATCATCGGCGAGATCGGCACTGCCGGCGGCACCGGCCACGTCATCGAGTTTGCCGGCGAAGCGATCCGCTCGCTGTCGATGGAAGGCCGCATGACCATCTGCAACATGACGATCGAAGGCGGCGCCCGCGCCGGCCTGATCGCGCCTGATGAGAAGACTTTCGAATACATCAAGGGCAAGCCGCGCGCGCCGAAGGGCCAGGCGCTGGAGATGGCGATCGACTATTGGAAGACGCTGCACACGGACGAGGGCGCACACTTCGATCGCGTCGTCGTGCTCGACGCCGCCAATCTGCCGCCGATCGTGTCTTGGGGTTCGTCGCCCGAGGACGTGATCTCGGTTCAGGGCATCGTCCCTAACCCGGATGAGATCCCGGAAGAAAACAAGCGCAGCTCCAAGTGGCGCGCGCTCGACTATATGGGCCTGAAGCCCGGCACCAAGATCACCGACATAGCGATCGACCGCGTCTTCATCGGCTCGTGCACCAACGGCCGCATCGAGGATCTGCGCGCCGTTGCCGCCGTGGTCGAGGGCCGCAAGGTTGCGTCCACCGTTTCGGCGATGATCGTTCCGGGCTCCGGCCTCGTCAAGGAGCAGGCGGAAGCCGAAGGCCTCGACAAGATCTTCCGCGAAGCTGGCTTCGACTGGCGCGAGCCGGGCTGCTCCATGTGCCTGGCGATGAACGACGACCGGCTGAAGCCGGGCGAGCGTTGCGCCTCGACCTCCAACCGCAACTTCGAAGGACGTCAGGGCTTCAAGGGACGCACGCATCTGGTGTCGCCGGCAATGGCGGCAGCCGCGGCCGTCGCAGGACATTTCGTCGACATCCGCGAGTGGAAGTAAGCCTGCGCGTACCAAAATAAGCCGGTTCTTGAGCTTTTCCGGCGTTGATGGCCGCCCCTCGGGGCGGCCTTTTTTATGGTCCACTCTTGCGGGGACAAAATGGCGGTGTGATGCCAGAATAGCCCCGTACCTGTCAGCGAGGATCGCACGTCGTTGCGAGGGAGAACGTGGTGGCCAGGGATCACAGTACGCAGACATACCGCCTGATGCTGTTGCGCCATGCCAAGTCCGCCTGGCCCGAAGGTGTTGCGGATCACGATCGCCCGCTCGGCGAACGCGGCCGCAACGCGGCACCGCTGGTCGGCGCCTACATGGAGCGAAAAGGGTTGATCCCCGGGCTGGCGATCGTTTCCACGGCGCGGCGGGCGCGGGAAACCTGGACGCTGGTCAAGGGCATCCTGCCGCCGCCAATCCCCGCCCGTGAGACACGCGACATCTACGAAGTTGCAGCACCCGGCATTCTGGCCACCATTCGCGCGGTCGACCCGGCCATCCGCAACCTGCTTGTCGTCGGGCATAATCCGGGCATGGAGGATCTCGCCCATCAGCTTGCGGGTTCGGGCAAGCAAGAGGCGCTTGCGCGCATGCAGCAGAAATTTCCGACGGCGGCGCTTGCCGTATTCGAGTTCGACGGTTCCGGCTGGGAGGACCTTGCCCCGGACGGATGCCGCCTCATCGATTTTGTCACGCCCCGTCAGCTCGCTTGAGAAGCCTGCTCGGCCCGGATCTTTCGCGTGACAAGCTTTTGCATCCAGCGGGCAGGCAGACGCTTGGCCACGGCCTTGGTCATCGGAAGCAGTCGCTCCAGCACCAGTGCGCGCATCAGCCGGCCGCGCCACGAGAATGCGGGGGCATAGTCCCTGATTGCGACATGTCCATCGGCATGCTGCATCTTGTAAGCGTCCGCCGGCGCCAGCAGGTCGAACACACGATTGCCGCGATGGGCTGCTGCTGCGAATGTCCTGTGGATCAGCAACCGTCCCAAGCCCTCGCCCTCATAGCCGGAGGCGGCTGCAAGCACATGGCCGAACGTATGGCCCTTGCAATCGAGGGCGAGGTCGATACCGACAGGCTGCCCATCACAGGCCACTGCCGTGACGTGGAGGCCGGCCGCGGCATCACCGGCCAGATCTTCGAAGAACGTCTGAAAACGGCTGTCCATGACGGCCGGAGACAGGATGGCTTTTTCAAGCAACCAGTTTCTCTTGATGGCAATGGCGGCCATTGCCGCCCGCGCGGCGGCCTGCCCCGAAACCGGCTCGCTGAAGGTGATTTCACCGCGTTCGCGAAGCCTTCGCAGGCGGCGCCGGAAGCTCGATCGCTCGCGCGGGGAATAGGCGATGCCAGGGCCGTCGGCCGATACCCGCCGCGCCAGGCTTGCGAAGGGCGCCTGCATGTCTCCAGGCAAGGCGGCTGCCATCGGCACAGGCGCACCGCACAGGGCGGCATCCGCCCTTACCCGCCGCGCCTCGAAAAGGTCGGCGCCAAGCGCTGTCACGGCATTCCAGCCGGCCTGGAGCAAGGCAGGTCTGCCGTCACCGGCCTCGACCAGCACATCGCCGAACTGCGCCACCGGCGCGCCCATGAAGGAGAGCGCATCCACCCCCAACTTGCGCCGACGCACAAGCGGCCAGACCGTTACGAGGCGTCCATCGACACGGCCGGTGAGAATGCAGAGCTGTGTCTTTGGGTCGAGATAGTGTCGTGCCCAGTAGCGCAGGAAGATATGGCGCTGAAAGACCTGCTGAGGCGCAGCCGCCCGCTCGAACAGATCGTCCCAATCCTCCTGCAAGGCCATGAAGCCGTCGAGGCTTGTGACGACGCTGATATCAAGGTCGTCCGCAGAACGGCAGGGGCTTGCAATCCTCTGGATTGTCTCGGCGATCGGCGACGTCGCTCGGCTGGGCATGGTTCAGCGGCTTCGGAAGTGATTGACGAGCCGCTGCGTTCCCTTGATCGGAAAACGGGCGAGATAGGCAACCATGAGAGCGGGATGGAGAGCGGCAAACGGGGCGTCGTTTTCGACCAGATGCCGGATCGCCAGGACCGGCATCGGCGAGCGCAACGGCCGGAAGTCCGGGTTCCACAGGCCACGATCCTGCGACCCCGCGTGCATCATGCCGATCATCCGGGCGCGCGCGAGCGAATAGAACCTATGCCGCCGCTGGATCCGCTTCAACATCGCGATCCCATCCCGATCGTCGCAATCTGGAAAGCCGACGATAACGGTGCGGAAATGCTTCATCGTAGGCTTGCAGGGGATCGCTTCAAGCGCGTCGAACGCGCCACGGATGAGGGTGAAAGCGTCGTCTTCGTCACTGGCGCGCGCGTGGGAAACCGCGAGGCGAACCGTATCGATCTTGGCGGCCTGGCGGGTGAAAGGGCAAACGGCGCCGGTTCGTCCGAGATCGGGATGACTGTTCATCAGATAGGATTCGACCCAGTCGAGCAGCCTCGCAATGTGGGAATCTTGCGAGGCGCCGTCCGCAAGAGCGCGAACTTCCTCTATCCCGAGGAAGCGTCCATCGGTCGCCGGTATCGCTTTGGCCATCGTCGTCAGCATCGGCTGCACTCGCCCTGCAAATCTTGCTGGAGGCTACATAGACGTCAGAGCTTGCGGAAGTGTTTATGGTTGTGCACGGCGAGAATTCTCGCTCGGGTTATGCTTTCCGAATTCTCATGCCGATCGCCGGTATCGGGGCATATTGGCGCAGATGCGGCGGCGTCACAGGACCTTGACGATGGTGCCGCGACGCAGGTGCGGGATCAACCGGCGCATCGAAGCCAGGCTGATGGCGACACAGCCCGCAGTCGGCACGTATCCGGGGCGAATGAGGTGGAAGAAGATCGCGGAGCCGGCATGACGGCGGCGACTGGTCAGGTTCCAGTCCATCACAAGGCAGACGTCGTAGAGCCCGTCGTCACGCATCAGTTCCTCGTGGCTCGGCGCGAATGGCGCCTTGGCCGGGCGATTGTAGCGGGCGTGACTAGGTGCATCGCACCAGAGCATTTCCTTGCGGGTTGCCTTTGTCGGCAAGGGCGTCGGCGGCAACGCGATCCGGTCGCGCCTGACATAGCCGCCGATGAGCTTCATCGCGGCGCGTGGTGTCGCGCCGTCGCCCTCGCGCTTGCGGCTGGTGATGCCGCTGCGGCCGATGGCCGCTTGCTCCGTGCGGCCATCGAAGGTAACCAATGCACGCCTGCGATCAAGCGGGGCAGGTCGGACGGTGATGACGGATTTGACTGGCCTTCTTCCCGACGTTTTCTTGCGCATCTCTCTCACAGATTTTTGAATTGTCCGTGATTTGGCGGGCACCATAAGCACGGTTGCATATATAACGCGGTTCCAAAACCGGTTCGCTTGCCAACACGGGCATTTGAGCTAGTTTGAAACCGGAAGCAAACAGGAATTGTCCCATGGCGACCCGTACCATTCTTCTTGTCGACGACGACAATGACCTGCGCGAAACGTTGGTCGAGCAGCTTTCGCTCTACGAGGAGTTCGATCTTCTTCAGGAAGCGTCTGCCGGCAAGGGCATACAGGCGGCGCGCGCCCAGCAGGTCGACCTGTTGATCATGGATGTCGGCTTGCCCGACATGGATGGGCGCGAGGCGGTCAAGCTCCTGCGCAAGGGCGGCTTCAAGGCGCCGATCATCATGCTGACCGGCCACGATACCGATTCGGATACGATCCTCGGTCTGGAAGCGGGTGCCAATGATTACGTCACCAAGCCATTCCGCTTTGCCGTGCTGCTCGCCCGCATCCGTGCGCAGCTGCGCCAGCACGAACAGAGCGAAGATGCGACGTTCAGCGTCGGCCCCTATACGTTCAAGCCCAGCCAGAAGCTGCTGACGCTCGAAAACGGCCAGAAGATCCGGCTGACCGAAAAGGAAGCGGCGATCATCCGCTATCTCTATCGCGCCGACCAGAAGGTGGTGACGCGCGACGTGCTGCTTGAGGAAGTCTGGGGCTACAATTCCGGTGTGACGACGCACACGCTCGAAACGCATGTCTACCGGCTTCGCCAGAAAATCGAGCGCGACCCTTCCAATGCCGAGATTTTGGTGACAGAGAACGGCGGCTATAAGATCGTTCCGTGAGATGGCGACGTCGGATGACTTTCCGCATGTCAGTCACTTGGGACTATTCGCATCGATCGCCATGCGCTTGGGGAGCGAACCCGAAGGCATCGTGATTCAGGGAGGTTAGCCGCTTGGCGCTCAACGACGACATCGTTCTTCTGTCCAATGTGCCGCTTTTTGCCGATATCAGCGAGGACAAGCTGAGGCTGATCGCCTTTGGTGCGGAGCGTCGCCGGGTGTTCAAGGGGCAGGAGCTGTTTCGCGAAGGTGCGCCGGCCGATTGCGCTTATGCCATTGCCAGCGGCAGCCTCTCGCTTTCGAAGGCCAATGCCGATGGCGCGATGGAGGAGATCACCACCGTCGGCCGTGGCGCGCTTCTGTCCGAGCTGGCGCTGATCTCGATGGTGGAGCGCAAGTTCACCGCGACCGCCGACGAAGACAGCGAAGTGATCCGCATCAATCGTCCGCTCTTCCGGCGCATGCTGGAGGAGTACCCGGAAGTTGCCGCCCTCGTCGAGGCGCGCATCCGCGAGAACCTGCAGGCAATGATCCGCCGCGCCGGCGCGCTTGCGAGCCGATTCGCCTGACGCACCCCCGATAAACGGCCGAACGTCTGGCGACCGATCGCGCTAGATGTCGAAATGCGCGATCACCGGCACATGGTCCGACGGCCGCTCCCAGCCGCGTGCCTCGCGCAGGATATCCACCTGCGTGAGCTTCGGCGCGAGGTCGGCTGAAGACCAGATATGGTCGAGGCGCCGGCCGCGGTCGGCGGCCTCCCAATCCTTTGCGCGGTAGCTCCACCAGGTGTAGAGCTTGGTCGGTGACGGCGTGTGCTGGCGCATCAGATCGACCCAGGCGCCACCATTCATCACCGTGGTCAGGCCCTCGGTTTCGATCGGCGTATGGCTGACGATCTTCAAGAGTTGCTTGTGCGACCAGACGTCGTCCTCGAGCGGCGCGATGTTGAGATCGCCGACGAGGATCGACGAGATGCCGGCATCAGCCTCGGCGTGCAACAGCTTCATCTCTTCCACGAAATCGAGCTTGTGGCCGAACTTTGGATTGATCGAGCGGTCCGGTTCGTCGCCGCCGGCCGGAACGTAGAAATTGTGCAGCCGGATTTTTTTGCCGCCGGCTTCAAACACCACCGAGAGGTGGCGCGCATCGCCGACGCCGCAATAGTCGCGGCGATCGCTGAGTTCGTGCAGCGGCAGGCGCGAGATCGTCGCGACGCCGTGATAGCCCTTCTGGCCATGCATCTCGATATGGTTATAGCCGAGCGCTTTCAGCGGCTTCGATGGAAACTGGTCGTTTGGGCACTTGGTTTCCTGAAGGCAGAGAATGTCGGGCTGCCAGGTCTTCAAGAGGTGCTCGACCAGCGGCATGCGCAGGCGAACGGAGTTGATGTTCCACGTGGCGACGGAAAGGGCCATTGCTCATTCCCCATGATCGGGTAGGTCCGGGCGTTCGACCGATGGGAAGCCGGCTCAGGACGGGTGTATTCTCGATGTCCGAGCGGTTTAAGCAGGTCCGGCGGCCGGCGACAAGGAAGGCATGAAAAAGGCCGCCTAAAGGCGGCCGATGTCCACAAGCACGGCTGACGAAAAGGCCGTCAACGGCCCTTGTTGCGCACTTCGTCGTAGGGGATCTTGAACACCTTGTCGTCCAGCGCCATGCCGGTCTGGACGTTGAAGATCATCACCGAAGTGTCCTTCTTCTGCGCGTCGGTAATCGTCCACTGGCGCAGGTCGTAGGTCTTCGGGTCGAACATCATGGTGATGGTCGAATCGCCGAAGATCGAGCGGTCGCCGAGCACGATGGTGATGAGATCGGACTCTTCCTTGACGCCGCGCACCATCTTGCCTCGCAGGTCGATCCGTTCGCTGAGCAACAGGTTGAGCGGCGTCTTCGACAGCGGGTAGATGTCCCATGTCTTCAGCTTCATGTTGCCGATGACCACCGACTTGCCGTCGGCGATCACGCGCATGGGCGAAGGCGCCTCGTAGTTGAAGCGGATGCGGCCGGGGCGGCGGATGTAGAACTTGCCGCCGGTCTGCTCGCCGCGTGGCCCGAATTGCACGAATTCGCCGGCCATGGTTTTGACGGACGAGAAATGGTCGGCGATCTTCTGGGCGGAGCCCGTCGCCTGCGCAAAGGCTTTCGTGACGTCAAGACCGGCGCCACCCATGCCCGCGAGCGCCGCGAGGCCACCAACGAATACGCGGCGCGATATCGCCGGATTGTTGCCCTGGGTGGTTTTCGTTTCTGTCATCGCAGTCTCCTTCATTTCCTAGATCATCTGGAGCGCAAGTGCGGCACCTTCAAGGCGTTTTTCATGGCCTTCGAGGCGCTGCGCTCTCACATGACCGTTACCGGGCTGCCGTTTTGTCGCCCCGCTGAGGATCGGGCTTATCGGCCGGTGATTTCCGCTTCGGTCGGCACGAGAATTTCCCGTTTTCCGGCGTGGTTCGCCGGGCCGATGATGCCTTCCTGCTCCATGCGCTCGATCAGCGACGCGGCCCTATTATAGCCGATCCCGAGGCGACGTTGCACGTAGGATGTGGAGGCCTTGCCGTCGCGCAGCACGATCGCCACGGCCTGGTCATAAGGGTCGTCGGAATCGGCGAGATTGGACGTGCCGGCCGGGCCGCCGCCATCGTTGTCCTCGTCGTCATCTTCGGTGATCGCGTCGAGATATTGCGGCGTGCCCTGGGTCTTCAGATAGGCGACGACTTCCTCGACTTCGGTGTCGGAGACGAACGGACCGTGGACGCGCTGGATGCGCCCGCCGCCGGCCATGTAGAGCATGTCGCCCATGCCGAGCAGCTGTTCGGCGCCCTGTTCGCCAAGGATGGTGCGGCTGTCGATCTTCGAGGTCACCTGGAAGGAGATGCGGGTCGGGAAGTTGGCCTTGATCGTGCCGGTGATGACGTCGACCGAGGGGCGCTGCGTCGCCATGATCACATGGATGCCGGCGGCGCGCGCCATCTGCGCCAGCCGCTGCACTGCGCCTTCGATGTCCTTGCCGGCGACCATCATCAGGTCGGCCATTTCGTCGATGATGACGACGATATAGGGCATCGGCGACAGGTCGAATTCCTCGGTCTCGTAGATCGCTTCGCCGGTCTGGCGGTCGAAGCCGGTCTGCACCGTGCGGGTGATCGCATCACCCTTGGCCAGTGCCTGCTCGACGCGGGTGTTGAAGCCGTCGATGTTGCGCACGCCGATCTTCGACATCTTCTTGTAGCGCTCTTCCATCTCGCGCACCGTCCACTTGAGCGCGACGACCGCCTTCTTCGGGTCGGTCACCACGGGCGAAAGCAGGTGCGGAATGCCGTCATAGACGGAGAGTTCGAGCATCTTGGGATCGATCATGATCAGCCGGCACTGGTCGGGACGCAGGCGGTAGAGCAGCGACAGGATCATGGTGTTGATTGCCACCGACTTGCCCGAGCCGGTGGTGCCGGCGACGAGCAGATGCGGCATCTTGGCGAGATCGGCGACCACGGGTTCGCCACCGATGGTCTTGCCGAGCGCCATGGCCAGGCGCGCCTTGCTCGTCTCGAAGTCACGCGATCCGACCAGTTCGCGCAGATAGACGGTTTCGCGGCGCTGGTTCGGCAGTTCGATACCGATGGCGTTGCGGCCGGGAACGACGGCGACGCGGGCAGCGATCGCGCTCATCGAGCGGGCGATGTCGTCGGCAAGCCCGATGACGCGGGAGGATTTGATGCCCGGCGCCGGCTCCAGTTCATAGAGGGTGACGACCGGACCGGGGCGAACGTGGATGATCTCACCCTTGACGCCGAAGTCCTCGAGCACGCCCTCGAGCATGCGGGCGTTCTGCTCCAGCGCGTCGGCGGAGAGCGAGGCATCGCGGGTGACGTTCTTCGGCTCGGCGAGGAAATGCATCGGCGGCAGCGCGAAATCGCCGTCGTCGTCTTCGACGAAGGAGCGCTGCGCTTCGCGTTCGAGCCGCTCGCTCGTCTTCGGGCGAGGGGGCGGCGTCGCAACCCGCGAACCGGCCTTCTGCAGACCCTGCTTCGGCGGTGCGGATTTCGGTGCCCAATCGGATGCGATGTCGTCGTCTTCGTCATCCGGCAGAATGCCGGCGGGGCGGCGCTCGTCCATGTCGAAGGGCATGTCGTCATCGTCGTCGGCCATGATCGGCGGCGGCGTGACGACGCGGCGCTCGGAGCGGTCAAGTGACCGCTCGGAGCGGTCGAGGGAAGGTTCGATGCGGTCGCCCGCGGCCATCGGCTTCGGCCGGGCCGGCTCGTTCAGCGTGCCGAATTCGTCATTGTTGAAATCGTAGGGTTCGTCGTACTGGCGCTTGGTCGGGGTGCGGGTGCCGCTCATGCCGAAGATGCGGCGCACGCGCGCCTGGACCGTATAGCGCATATGCGCGAACGAGCCCATCAGCAGCGTGAAGGGGCCTTCGCTGTCGTCTTCATCCAGTTCGTCGCGCACGGTGCGCGCCTTGCTCGGCGTCGGCTCTTCGATCTCGTCTTCGTCCTCTTCCTCGCCGACACCGATCAGACCGGCGCTGTAGATCAGGCACCAGGCGGCCGGGGCGGCAAAGATGCAGGCGAGCACGGTGGCGAAGGTGCCGGTCGGGAAGGCGCCGGTGAAGAGCGCCGGAAAACGCAGGATCATGTCGCCGAAGACGCCACCGAGGCCATTGGGCAGCGGCCAGGTGATCGGCGCAGGCACGCAGCTCAAGGCAGCGCCGGCAAGCACCGATCCGACGAACCAGAGGGCGAGACGCTTGACGATCTTGTCGAAGCGCTTGCCGCCGATCAGCACCAGTGCCCAGGCGACGGCCGGGAGCAGCGCGACGACGCTTGCAAGCCCGAAGAACTGCATGAAGATGTCGGCAAACGCTGCGCCCGCATAACCAAGCACATTGGTCGGCTCGTCCGAGGTGGCATAGGAGAAGCTCGGATCGGCAACGTTCCATGTCGACAGCGCGGCGATGGCCAGCGCCAGCGCGCCAAACAGCGCGAAGCCCGCCAGCGACGCGATCTGTCGCCAAACGAAAGTGGTTAGCACGAACCGGTTGGAACGGCTGTCAAGCGTTGCCGGATTGCTTCTGCTCATGTTGCCTGCTGCCCGTCTCGATCTTAAAGGCACATTGCGCGCCATGGAATCAACCTAAGCGAAGCACGGTTAATGCGACATTAACCATGCGCGTGTGCTGCTAAAATACCGAGGGCGAAGGTCCGAAACCCGCGCAATTCAGCAAAAAAGCCCGGATCTTTCGATCCGGGCCAAAGGCGATCCGCATCAGACGGACCGCGACGGGACGGTGAGCGGCGCCTGTGGACGGCGCCGCAATTGGCTTAGTTGTGATAGGCGGCTTCGCCGTGGGACGAGAGGTCGAGACCTTCGCGTTCGGCTTCGACCGAAACCCGGAGCCCGACGATCGCGTCGACGACCTTGTAGAGGATGGCCGAGACCACGCCGCACCAGACGATGGTGATGGCGACGGCGGTCAGCTGGGTCATGAACTGGCCGCCCATGGTGACGCCGTCTGCGTAACCGATGCCGCCGAGCGACGACGAGGCGAAGATGCCGGTCGCCAGCGCGCCGAAGAAGCCACCGACGCCATGGACGCCGAAGACGTCAGCGGTGTCGTCGTAACCGAACTTGTTCTTCACCACCGAGACGAAGAAGTAGCACAGCGGCGAAACGATCAGACCCATGACGATCGCGCCCATCGGACCGGCAATGCCGGCAGCCGGCGTGATGGCGACGAGGCCGGCGATCATGCCCGAGGCGGCGCCCAGCATCGAGGCCTTGCCGCGGGTAAAGGTTTCGACGACCGACCAGGAGAGGATGGCCGCTGCTGTTGCAAGGAAGGTGTTGACGGTTGCGAGCATCGCGCCGCCTGACGCTTCAAGGTTGGACCCGGCGTTGAAGCCGAACCAGCCGAACCACAGCATCGCCGCACCGACGAGTGTCAGTGTCATCGAATGCGGTGCCATCATGTCCTTGCCGAAGCCTGTGCGCTTGCCGACCATGATCGCGCCGATCAGGCCCGCAACGCCGGCATTGATGTGTACGACGGTGCCGCCGGCAAAATCGAGAGCGCCCATGCCGAAGAGCAGGCCGTTGCCGTCCCAGACCATGTGGGCGATCGGGAAGTAGACGAAGGTTGCCCAGAGCACGGAGAAGAGTACAGCTGCGGAGAACTTGATGCGCTCGGCAAAGGCGCCGATGATGAGGGCCGGCGTCAGCGCCGCGAACGTCATCTGGAACAGCATGAAGATGTATTCCGGAATGACCACGCCTTCGGAGAAGGTGGCCGACGTGCTGTCAGTCGAGACGCCTGCCAGGAACATCTTGGCAAAGCCGCCGAAGTAGGGGCTGGTCGAGCCGCCGAAGGCGAAGGAATAGCCGTATACGACCCAGACGATCATCATCGTTGCGCCGATGACCGTGCACTGCATCAGCACCGACAGCATGTTCTTGGCGCGTGCGAGGCCACCATAGAACAAGGCGAGGCCCGGGATCAGCATGAAGAAGACGAGCAGGGTGGAGATGAACATGAAGGCCGTGTCGGCCTTGTCGGGAACGGGCGCTGCGGCCGTGGCAGCGGCTGCTGCCGGTGCGGCTTCCTGGGCAAAGGCGACGACCGGCGAAAGAAGGGCGGCAGAGGCTGCGCCGATCCTGACCAGAGAGGTAGAAAGTTTGCTTGACGACATCGAATAGTGCTCCCTGAACGGCGTGGCTTACAACGCTTCTGAATCGGTTTCGCCGGTGCGGATGCGCACGGCATGGTCAATCGAATAGACAAAGATCTTGCCGTCACCGATCTGGCCGGTCTTGGCGGCGGCGGCGATCGCTTCGACGGCCCTGTCGACGAGCTCCGAGGGGACTGCGATCTCGATCTTCAGCTTTGGCAGGAAGCTCACGGCGTATTCGGTGCCGCGATAGATTTCGGTATGTCCCTTCTGGCGGCCGTAGCCTTTGACCTCGGTTACAGTCAGGCCCTGGATGCCAACAGCAGTGAGGGCTTCGCGAACCTCATCGAGCTTGAACGGCTTGATAATGGCCATCACAATTTTCATCGGTTTCCCATCCTTGTTCGCCTCCGGCCGGAGGCCATCTCTCCTTGCTGCGAACGCTGAAAGCGCCTTGCAACCGGACAGCTACATTCAAGGGGCGTGCCAGATTCGTTGCGATGAGCTAAGATCATGAAAAGGCATGGGAAAATTATCGCGCGCAGCAAGTGTGCCGCGACGCGCTAAAAAATCGTCACTTTAGAAGATCAAAAAATAGGCAGAAAAGATTAAGCGCCTTATTTTTGTTCAAGTGCCTTTTTCCGGATCAGGCCTTCCTGCGCCACCGAGGCAATCAGCACGCCGGAGCGATCAAAAAGGCTGCCACGGGTCATGCCGCGGGCACCATGGGCGCTGGGGCTGTCCTGGGTGTAGAGCAGCCAGTCGTCCATCTTGCAGGGGCGATGGAACCACATGGCGTGATCGAGGCTTGCAACCTGCAGGTTGCGATCGAACACCGACGTGCCATGGGCATAGAGCGAGGTGTCGAGCAGCGTCATGTCGGAGAGGTAGGCAAGCACGGCGGCCTGCAGATGGCGCTCGTCGGGCACCTGGCCGACGGCCTTGACCCAGACGTCCTGGGTCGGCTTGCCGTCGTTGCGGGCGAAATAGTGGGCGAGCGAGACCGGCCGGATTTCGATCGGCCGCGGCCGTTCCCAGTAGCGGCGGATCGCTTCGGGTGCATGCGCCAGGAACTTGTCCTTCAGTTCCTGTTCGCCCGGCAGAGTTTCCGGCATCGCCACATTGGGTATGTCGATCTGATGCTCGAAGCCGTCCTCGTCATACTGGAACGATGCCGACATCGAGAAGATTGCCTTGCCATGCTGGATGGCGACGACACGGCGGGTGGCGAAGCTCGAGCCGTCGCGAATGCGGTCGACCTCGTAGATGATCGGCACCGAGGGGTCGCCGGGGCGCATGAAATAGGCGTGCAGCGAGTGCACGTAGCGGCCTTCGTCGACGGTGCGCTGGGCTGCGACCAGGGCCTGGCCGATCACCTGGCCGCCGAACACGCGCTGCCAGCCGACCTGGGGACTGCGGCCACGGAACAGGTTCTCCTCAAGCTTTTCGAGGTCGAGTGTGGCAAGCAGCGCATCCATAGGCGTTGCGGTCTCAGTGGGGCGCGACATTTCGGCTGTCTCCAACGGTAGGAACGGCGATGGCATTGATCTATATAGGCATGAAACGATGCTCAAGTGCGACGGGAGAAAGCGGATGATCGATGTGTTGATTGCCGGTGGCGGCTATGTCGGCCTTTCGCTCGCGGTGTCGCTGAAGAAGGCGGCGCCGCATCTGGCCGTCTCCGTCATCGACGGTGCGCCGGAGGGCGCCTGGAAGCGCGACGAGCGCGCGTCTGCCGTCGCTTCCGCCGCCGAGCGCATGCTTGACGTTCTCGGCGTCTGGCAAGCGATTGCGCCGGAGGCCGAACCGATCCGGCGCATGGTCATCACCGATTCGAAGACGTCGGATCCGGTGCGGCCGGTTTTCCTCACCTTCGACGGCGAAGGCGAGGAGGGCAGGCCCTTTGCCCATATGGTGCCGAACACCGCCATGGTCGGTGCGCTGCGTGATGCCTGCGAGGAATTGGGCGTTGTCGTGCGTCAATCGACGATGGTCGAAACCTTCGAAAGCGGCGATCATGCGGTTGCCGTGACGCTTGCCGGCGGCGAACAGCTGGAAGCCCGGCTGCTGGTTGCCTGCGACGGCGTGCGCTCGAAGCTGCGCGATGCGGCCGGTATCAAGACGGTCGAGTTCGACTACGGCCAGTCTGGTATCGTCACGACCGTCGAGCATGAGCGTCCGCATGAGGGCACGGCCGAGGAGCATTTCCTGCCGGCCGGTCCTTTCGCCACGCTGCCGCTCAAGAACAATCGCTCGTCGCTGGTGTGGACCGAGCGCACCGCCGATGCCGAGCGCCTGGTCAAGGGCGACGATTTTCTGTTCGAGGAAGAGCTGGAGCGCCGCTTCGGCCACAGGCTCGGCCATCTTAAGGTCGTGGGCGGTCGCCGCGCCTTTCCGCTCGGCCTGACGCTGGCGCGCGATTTCGTCAAGCCGCGGTTTGCGCTTGCGGGCGATGCCGCCCACGGAATCCATCCGATCTCCGGCCAGGGCCTCAATCTCGGCTTCAAGGACGTGGCGGCGCTGGCCGAGACGATCGTCGAGGCGGACCGCCTCGGGCTCGACATCGGTTCGCTCGCCATCCTTGAGCGCTACCAGAGCTGGCGCCGGTTCGACACGTTCCGCATGGGGGTGACGACCGATGTGCTCAACCGGCTGTTTTCGAACGACATCACGCCGGTCCGGATCGCCCGCGATTTCGGCCTCGGGCTCGTCGACCGGCTGCCGTCGCTGAAAAGCTTCTTCATCCGCCAGGCTGCCGGCATTGCCGGCGACGCGGACCCGCGGCTGCTATCCGGTCAGGCGATCTGATCCGCAAAGCGCGGCATTCCTGGGTTTGCCCCTCACCCTAGCCCTCTCCCCGCAGGCGGGGCGAGGGGACGCGGGAAACGGACACGCTATAACGCTGGTTTGCCATCGAAGACGAGCAGTCGCCGTGAGAACGGGCGGACGCCGCGGGTGTCCTTCTCCCCGCATGCGGGGAGAAGGTGGCCGGCAGGCCGGGTGAGGGGGAAGCAGACGTAGGCTGGCCATGGCCGGCCCGTCTGCCTGCGTCAGTCCTCGATCTTGCGCGCCTCGGAGATCAGCATGATTGGGACGCCATCGCGGATGGGATAGGCGAGCCGCGCCTTTTCCGAGATCAGCTCGCCTGCTTCGGCGTGATAGCTCAGCCGGCCCTTGGTCAGCGGGCAGACGAGCAGTTCGAGCAGTTTCGGATCGACCTTACTGGCGTTGACGTCCACGAGCCCTCGCTTACTGCAGGATGTTGTCGACATCGCCGAAATTGCGCGCGAGCACGATCTCGGTGATGGCGATCAGCGTCTCGGCGCGGGTCTTGAGGTCGGGGGCTTCCAGCAGCGCCTGTTTCTCCGCAGGCCCATAGGGCGACATCATTGCCATGGAATTGACCAGCGTGCGGTTGCTGGCGCGCTCGACACTCTCCCAATCGGCCTTCAGCTTGTTGGCCTCCAGATAGGCCCTGAAGGCTGCCAGCAGCGCCGAACGGTCGACAAGGCTTTCATCGTCGCGATTTTCAAGGTCGGCGGTGAACGGTCCGATACGGAAGCGGCGGTAGCCGCGCGTGCCGGCGACCTCGTTAAACAGCCGGTAGCGGCACACGCCCGTCAGCGAGGTGATGTAGCGGCCGTCGCCGGTTTCGGCAAAGGAGGTGATACGGCCGATGCAGCCGACCTGACAGAGTGCGGGAACCGGCCCGACGCCGATATCGTTGCGGCCTTCGCAGAAGGAGGGCTGCACGATCCCGATCAACCGATTGCCGGAAAGGGCATCGTCGAGCATCGCCAGGTAACGCGGCTCGAAGATGTTGAGCGGCAGCTGGGCGCCAGGCAAAAGCAGCGCGCCGGTCAGCGGAAACACCGGAATGATCTCCGGCAAGTCCTGCGGACCTAGATAACGTGCATTTCCGACATGCATTCCGATCGACCTTGCAGATGTCCGGTCTCGCCCCCGCCACGCATCGCAGCGTGGCCAACCAGATCAAGAAATGGTGCGCCCCTTGAAAATCTCAAGGGAAAAACGCACCGATCTTGCTGCGTGGTTCAGGAAAACAGGATCGACGACAGCTTGCGGCGGGCGGCGATCGTCGCCGGGTCTTTCGGACCCCAGACTTCGAAGAAGGAGACGAGCTCGCGGCGTGCGCCGTCATCGTCGAAAGCCCGGTCGCGTTTCATGATCGTCAGCAGGTGATCCGCCGCGCCATTGCGGTCGCCTTCGACGTTGCGGATCTTGGCCAGCATCAGGCGGGCTTCATGGTCGTCGGGATTGGCTGCCAGGCGCTGTTCCAGAGCATTGGGATCGCCGAGCTTGCGGGCTTCCTCGATCTGGTTGAGCTTCTTGGCAACCGCGCTGATGCCGGCGTCCTTGGCAAGATCTTCCGGCAGGCTCGTCAGCGCTTCGCGCGCTTCGACAATCTGGCCAAGGGTGATCATGCAATCGACCATGCCGGCAATCGCTACGGTATTCTCCGGGTCTGCCTGCAGCACGGCGCCGAAGAGGCCGGCGGCGTTTTCGGCATCGCCCGTTTCCAGCAGAGCCTTGGCATCGGCAAGCACGGCCTCGATCTCGGCCTTGCTGTCGTCGACGGCAGGGCCGGCGATCTTTTCGATGAATTGCTTGATCTGGCTCTCAGGCACCGCCCCCATGAAGCCGTCGACCGGTCGCCCGCCGACGAAGGCGATGACGGCGGGGATCGACTGGATGCCGAGCTGGCCGGCGATCGACGGATGGTCGTCGATGTTCATCTTGACGAGCTTCACGCGGCCGGCAGCTTCGGTCACGACCTTTTCGATCACCGGGGTCAGCTGCTTGCACGGACCGCACCAGGGTGCCCAGAAGTCGACGAGAACAGGCTGCTGGCGCGACGCGTCGAGCACATCCTTGGCGAAGTTGGCGGTCGTCGTTTCCTTGATCAGATCGCCGCTTGGGGGCGCGGCTGCCGGCGGCTGGCCGCCAAAGGAAGCTGAAGCGGTCATCTGGTTGCCGAAGGACCCTGCATAGGGATTGTCGTTGCCCGTCATTCTTCTCTCCTCGCCGGCTCTTCATCCGGCTTCCTGCATTCGCGCCAAAGATCGTATGTCAGGCTGTCACTTTCAAGACAAGCGGTTCATGTCCCGTGGCTTCCATGAAGCGCAACAGGTCCTTCGAGCCGATCGAGGTCGTCGCGTCGTTGGAAAGCGGGTGGCAGTTGATAACATCGAACGCCATCAGGTCTTCGTCGATGATCACCTTGACGTTGCCGCCGGTGTCGTTGATCGCGCCGAGCGCGGTGACCGCTCCCGGAATGACGCCGAGATATTCCATCAGCTTTTCCGGCTTGCCGAAGGAAACCTTGCTGGCGGCGCCGATGACCTGGTGCACCGTCTTCAGATCGACAGTCGCGTGTTCTTCGACGGTCAGGAGGAAATAATTGTCCTTCTTGTCCTTCACGAACAGGTTCTTGGTGTGGCCGCCGGGGATTTCGTCACGCAGCGCCACCGATTCGGCCACGGTGAACACGGGCTCGTGTTTTTTTGTGCTGTGTTCGATGCCGAGATCGTCGAGAAAGCGAAAAAGGTCGTCCGCGGTCTTCGGTTGCGCGTCGTTCATCGGGGTGATTCTCCTGCCGATCGATTTTTTTCCAGTCTGCTTTAGGGGAGAACGGCCGCGCCGTGCAATCTCAGAGACGGCGGCGCGGGGCGAAAACGCGGCATTTGCGGGCTTCCTGAGGAGGCTCCCAAAAAATATTCGATTTCTCGACATTTCCCTGTTGCATTCCAAAATCGCTTAGGCCATATAGCGCCCGTCGCCGCAAGTCAGCGGCACCCACGGTCCACCGACTACCCCCGGACCGAGGTAATGAGCGGGTGTAGCTCAGGGGTAGAGCACAACCTTGCCAAGGTTGGGGTCGGGCGTTCGAATCGCCTCACCCGCTCCAATTTTCCCAACCGATTGTAATATAAATATTCTTCGCCTCGGGCGAAGCGCTGAATAATTCGGACAGGCGTCAGCCGTGCGGCTAACGTTCGCGGCAATGCACGCGTCACCGATCGTCTCGGCAAAAATCCTCAGCTCTTCATGAAGACGTAATCCGTTTCCTGGCGACGGGTCTCGCCGGGACGCAGAACGGCGTTCGGAAAGCCCTGGTGATTGACGGCATCCGGCCACACCTGGGTTTCCAGGCAGAAGCCGGCAAAGGCGCCATAGCGGCGTCCTTCGAGGCCGGGCACCGGCACGTCGAGCTTGAAGCCGGTATAGAGCTGGACGCCGGGCTCGGTCGTCAGCACTTCCATCGTCACGCCGGAATTGAGGCTGCGTGCAAGAGCGACGGAATGTTTTGCCATGCGCTCCGGCGAAAGACAGAAATTGTGATCGTAGGCGATGCGTTTACCCTCGGTCTGGCGCCTGAGCGATGTCATCTCCCTGAGATCGAAGGCAGTGCCTTCGACCGGGCGGATTTCACCGGTTGGGACCTGGCGTTCGTTGGTCGGCAGATAGTGGTCGGCGGCAATCATGATATCATGGCCGAGCGCTTCCGCGCCGCCATCGAGATTGAAGTAGCTGTGCTGGCAGACATTCGCGAGCGTCGGCCGGTCCGTCTCCGTCTCGTAGACGACGCTGAGCACGCCGCCGGGCTTCAGCTGGTAGGTGCAGCGGGTTTGACAGTTGCCAGGATATCCAGCGCGGCCATCCGGGTCGATGATCTCCAGCGTGACGCTGTCGCGCGTCCGCTCGACGATCGTCCAGTTGCGCTTTCCGATGTTGTCGCTGCCGCCGTGCAGGTGCGTCACGCCCTTTTCGTTCAATTCGAGCTGATGGGGCTCGCCATCGAGCATGAAGCGCCCGTCGCCGATGCGGTTGGCACAGCGGCCGGGCGTCGCGCCGAAATAAGGGGAATGGGCGACATAGCTTTCGAGATCGGTAAAGCCGAGCACCAGCGGCGGCTCATGGCCCTCCAGCCGCAGGTCCTGGATCACGCTTCCCCAGGTAAGAATATGGGCGGTCAGGCCGCCACCGGAAAGTGCAACACGGTGAACAGGCTCACCCGATGACAGGTGTCCGAAGATATCCGTGTCCGCATGCTTGTCCATCGTCTGGTTCTCCCCGTCCTTGCGGCAAGCAACCTGCGTCATTTCCTGGGGATCGGCAACCGGAAATCGAGATTTTCTGCGGTAGATTCAGCGCGATAGTTGTTTCGTCGCTTCCTGCAGTCCGGCAAGCGTCAAAGGAAACATGCGGCCTGCGAAGAGGGTCCTGATCATGCCGATCGACTGGGTATGGCGCCAGTGCTGCTCTGCAACGGGATTGAGCCAGATGGAGCGGGGAAAGTGGGCGGCGATGCGCGAGAGCCAGAGGCCACCGGCCTCGTCGTTCCAATGCTCGACCGAGCCGCCGGGATGGCTGATCTCATAAGGGCTCATCGAGGCATCGCCGACGAAGATCGCGCGGTAGTCGCTGCCGTAGGTGCGCAGCAGCTCCGTCGTGCGGGTGATGTCGGCGCGGCGGCGGCGATTGTCCTTCCACAGGCCTTCGTAGACGCAGTTGTGGAAATAGAAATGCTCCATGTGGCGGAATTCGCCGCGCGCGGCCGAAAACAGCTCCTCGACGATGCGGATATGGTCGTCCATCGAGCCGCCGACGTCGAAGAACATCAGGAGCTTGACGGCGTTGCGTCGTTCCGGCCGGGTCACGACATCGAGATAACCGTGCTCGGCGGTGGCACGGATCGTGCCGGAAAGGTCGAGTTCGTCGGCAGCACCTTGGCGCACCCAGCGCCTGAGCCGCTTGAGCGCCACCTTGATGTTGCGCGTGCCAAGCTCGACCGTGTCGTCGTAATCCTTGAACTCGCGCCGGTCCCAGACCTTGACGGCACGGCGGTGGCGCGAGCCGTCCTGGCCGATCCTGACCCCTTCGGGATTGTAGCCATAGGCGCCGAAGGGTGAGGTGCCGGCGGTGCCGATCCATTTTGAGCCGCCCTGGTGGCGCCCCTCCTGCTCGCGGAGCCGCTGGCGCAAAGTCTCCATCAGCGTCTCGAAGCCGCCGAGGCTTTCGACCAGGCGTTTTTCTTCTTCCGTCAGATACTTCTCGGCCAGCTTGCGCAGCCATTCCTCGGGGATCGCCGCCTGCTCGAAATCATCAGCGGGGGTGATGGCCTCAAGGCCGGAAAAGCAATGCCGAAACACGCCGTCGAAGCGGTCGATATGGCGTTCGTCCTTCACCAGCGCCGTGCGGGCGAGAAAGTAGAACGCCTCGATATCGAAGGTGGCGATACCCGCCTCCAGGCCCTCGATCAGGGACAGGAATTCCCGGAGCGTCACCGGGATCTTCGCAGCCTTCAATTCGAGGAAGAAGGGGATGAACATTTGGCTTCAGTCTTGTTCTTTGCCGATCAGGTCCATGTCGTAAGGGGTCGTCTGGTACATCTCGTTGATCCAGTTGCCGAAGAACAGATGCGCGTGGCTGCGCCAGCGGTTCTGCGGCGGCAGGGTCGGATCGTTGTGCGGGAAATAGTCGTGCGGCATCTTGATCGGCACGCCCGCATCCACGTCCCGGAAATACTCGTCCGACAGCGAGGTGGAATCATACTCCACGTGATTGAACATGTAGAGGCGCTTGCCCTTCTTCTCGTGCACGAGGCAGACGCCCATCTCCTTCGATTCCATCAGGATCTCGAGGTCGGCGACCCCATTGATGTCGGCGCGGCGCACTTCGGTCCAGCGCGACACCGGCACGGCGAAGTCGTCGGAAAAGCCATTGAGATAGACGGAGGAGGGCTGCAGGTTCTGGTGGCGATAGACGCCGAAGGCTTTCTCCTTAAGCAGGTATTTCGGCACGCCGTGGAAATGATAGATCGCCGCCATCGCGCCCCAGCAGACGTTGAGCGTCGAATGCACGTTGGTCGTCGTCCAGTCGAGGATGCGCTTCAACTCGTCCCAGTAGGTGACGTCCTCGTATTCCAGTGTTTCGACGGGCGCACCGGTGATGATGAAGCCGTCGAACTTGCGGTCCTTCACCTCCTCCCAGGTCTGGTAGAAAGCGAGCAGGTGTTCCTCGGACGTGTTCTTCGCCCGGTGCGCGCCGATGCGGATCAGCGACAGCTCGACCTGCAGCGGCGAGGCGCCGATCAGGCGCGCCATCTGGATCTCGGTCTTGACCTTGTTCGGCATGAGGTTGAGGAGCCCGATCTGGAGCGGACGGATATCCTGACGGATCGCCACGGTCTCGGTCATCACCCGCACGCCCTCGGTCGCGAGGGTTTCGAAGGCGGGCAGCGTATCGGGTATCTTGATGGGCATGGGGCTTCCACTCGATCAATACAAAAAAACCGGCGGCGATTGATCGCGACCGGTCCTCGGAAAATCCACGTTTCCTCGGCCCTTTAGCGATTTGTTTAACGTGGCTGCAAGCCGGCCGGCCAAATCACCACGGATTATTTGATAGCGCGGCAGGGGCGCGGGGGTCAATGAAAAACGATTCGCCGGCTAGAAGGCCCCTCATCCCGCTGCCGCGACCTTCTCCCCGCAGGCGGGGAGAAGGACCAATGCCGCGGCCGCTTTGTTCCATTTTAGGCTTGCAGCAGGCGGCGAGCTCACCGGCTGCCTGCGTCCCCTCGCCCCGCCTGCGGGGAGAGGGCTAGGGTGAGGGGCAATCTCGCAGCAAGTGCAGAGCGTCCTGCATGCCATAGCCGAGCCGGGGCGCGGCCTCATCAAAACCGAGCCAGAAGAAGTGAAAACGGATCGGCTCGCCGCCGCCGAAAGGCGTCATTTCCTGATGCAACCAGGTCTGCCGATGTTCGCCGGCAAGCGCGACGTGAAAATAATGTCGGCGATGGCAAATGGCCCGGCCATCTTTCAGGAAGGAATAGTCCTGCGTGAAGAGGTGGACGAGCCTTTCTGGCGGCGCCAATCCGGTCTCCTCGACAAATTCGCGCAAGGCGGCGTCTTGCGGGCTTTCGCCGGGCTCAATCGTGCCGCCCGGGACCTGCAGGTCCACATCGGGAAAGTCCGGCTCGTCGAAAACGAGCAGCTGCTCCTGCCAGGTGGCGTAGATCAGCACCTTGTGCGCGTCGGGCCTCACTGGTCGCGGCGCGCCATGAAGGCCAAGCGTTCGAAGAGGTGGACGTCCTGCTCGTTCTTCAAGAGCGCACCATGCAGCTTCGGCAGCATGGTTTTCGGGTCGGCGCGCAGGTCGGCCGGGTCGATCTCGTCGGCGACGAGCAGGCGGATCCAGTCCAATGCCTCGGAAGTCGATGGTTTTTTCTTCAGCCCCGGCACCTGGCGGATGTCGTAGAAGGCGGCAAGGGCTGCCGAAAGCAGGGTTTTGCGAATGCCGGGATAGTGCACCTCGACGATGCGGGCGAGCGTGTCGGCATCTGGAAAGCGGATATAGTGGAAGAAGCAGCGGCGCAGGAAGGCGTCCGGCAGCTCCTTCTCGTTGTTGGAGGTGATGATGACGATCGGCCGCTGGCGGGCCCGGATCGTCTCATTGGTCTCATAGACGTGGAACTCCATGCGGTCGAGTTCCTGCAGCAGGTCGTTCGGAAACTCGATGTCGGCCTTGTCGATCTCGTCGATCAAAAGCACCACCCGTTTGCCGGCCTCGAATGCCTGCCAGAGCTTGCCCTTGCGAATGTAGTTCTTGACGTCGTTGACGCGCGCGTCGCCGAGTTGGCTGTCGCGCAGGCGCGAGACGGCGTCATATTCATAGAGCCCCTGCTGCGCCTTGGTTGTCGACTTGACGCTCCATTCGATGAGCTCGAGACCGAGGGCGGCCGCAATCTGGCGGGCAAGTTCGGTCTTGCCGGTGCCGGGCTCGCCCTTGACGAGCAGCGGCCGTTCCAGCCGGATCGCGGCGTTGACCGCGATCATCAGGTCCTTGTCGGCGATATAGTCGGCGGTGCCTTCGAATTGCATGGGCTTCTTCCGGTCGTGGCGATGCACACGATGGGTCTGCGGTGAGACCCGTCGTCATACGTCTGCAGTAGCGCATAAGCGGGGTGGGTGCCAATGCCGTGTCGTCTGCCGCTGGCCACAGGTCAACCGCGGAAGGCGGTGACCTCGATCTCGATCAGCATTTCCGGGCGGATGAGATCGCAGACGATCATGGTGGCGGCCGGGCGGATCTCGCCGAACATCTCGCCGAAGATCGGGAAAACCCGATCGGCGAAGCTGGCATCGGTGACGTAGTAGTGGTTGCGCACCACGTCCGAAAGCGAGAAGCCCGCCTCCTTCAGCGCGCCCTCGATCGTCTTCAGGCAATTGCGTGCCTGGTCTTCCACCGTTTCCGGCATGGTCATGGTGGCGTAGTCGTAGCCGGTGGTGCCGGAAACGAAACACCAGTCGCCCTTGGCGACGGCACGCGAATAGCCTGCCGTCTTCTCGAAGGGCGACCCGGAGGAGATGAGCTTGCGCGTCATCCCTTCAGCTCAGGCCCAGGGGCGCGAGGCGGCGGTCGACTTTTCGAAGCTGTCGATGGCCGTTGCCTTCTCCAGCGTCAGGCCGATATCGTCGAGGCCGTTCAGCAGGCAGTGGCGCTTGAAGGCATCGATCTCGAACTTGACAGTGCCGCCATCAGGGCCGGTGATTTCCTGGGATTCCAGGTCGATCGACAGGATTGCGTTGGAACCGCGCGATGCGTCGTCCATCAGCTTGTCCAGGTTCTCCTGGCTGACGACGATCGGCAGGATGCCGTTCTTGAAACAGTTGTTGTAGAAGATGTCGGCAAACGAGGTCGAGATCACGCAGCGGATGCCGAAGTCGAGAAGCGCCCACGGCGCATGCTCGCGCGAGGAGCCGCAGCCGAAGTTGTCGCCGGCGACCAGGATCTTGGCGTTCTGGTAAGCGGGCTTGTTGAGCACGAAGTCCGGGTTGACCGAGCCGTCTTCGTTGTAGCGTGCTTCGGCGAAAAGCCCGGTGCCGAGGCCGGTGCGCTTGATCGTCTTCAGGTAATCCTTCGGAATGATCATGTCCGTGTCGACGTTGACGACGGGGAGGGGAGCGGCGACGCCGGTGAGCTTGACGAACTTTTCCATAACTTCAGGCCTTCGATTTCAGCGAAATGTTGCGTAAGCGTTTAGATCAGTTTTGCGCCGAAATGAAGGAAAATCTATCCCGAAAATGCTTGCCGGGCGGGGGAAATCGCCTGCCCGGCAAGTGTTGCAGCGGCTGTTGTCTGCGTTGGAGCGCCTTGGCCGCTCGGCTTTGCGGACACCGGCCGGATTCTGGTGCGGGTTTCAACCTGCTTTGGGTGCGTTCAGCGCCCAGAGCACGCCGAAGGGGTCGCGCAACTGTCCGTAGCGGTCGCCCCAGAACATCAGCTCGATCGGCATCACGACTTCGGCGCCTGCGGCGACGGCTTTGCTCCACCACGCGTCGATATCGTCGACCGGCAACATCAGGCTGAATGCCTGCGGTTTCTCCAGTGGATGGCCGTATTCCGGGTAGGCGTCGCTCAGCATCAGCGAACTGCCGTTGATGTGGAGGTGGATGTGCATCGTCCGACCCTGGTCGTCGACCGGTTGCCGATAGGCTTCCTTGGCGCCGAAGGCGTGCTTGTAGAATTCCGCTGCCTTGGCCGCGCCATTGACCTGGAGATAGGGCACCAACCCGTTAAGCGCCTGAGGCAACTGGTTTGCGTCTGTTTTCTGCGTCGTGCTGTCCATGTCATGCTCCTATTGGGGAATGATAACGTGGCCAGGATCTTTGCTGGCCTGATCCAAGGACGAACGCAGAAGGGACTTGCCGACAGGGGTATCGAAAAAAAATCGCACGGGTTGAGCTGCCGCGCCGGACAGCGCTTCAGCGCGTCGAGGAATCGCGAAGCGATTTTCCGTCAGGAAATGTGCAGAAACGAGAAGTTGGAGCGCTTCCGTGCCTCGGTCTGAAGCAAGCCGGAAACGCTCTTTGGGGGGGGAAGCGATCCCTAGAGATCGATGATCGTGCCGCGACCGTCGTTCCAGATGCGCATTTCGCGCGGCGCGGGGCCGGAGGTCGGGCGGGCCGTTGCGCGGGCGGTTTTGAAATTCAACCGGGCTGCTATGGCACTGCCGATCGCGACAACGGCAGCGATGCCGGCGAGCGCAAGCGCAAGCGATGCAGTGAAGACGAAGGCCGCCAGCGTGATGGTGATGGCGAGGGCCGTAAAGAGAACAGAACGTATGCTTTGCATGATCGTCACCTTTCTGGTCCCGATGTGGGTGTTGCCGTCGCGGCTTGCAAGAGAGGTGCGGCGGTTCGCCTCGCCTTGCGGAAAAAATGAAAGGCGGGCACAACTGCCGCATGACAAAACCGATCGAACATCACCCCGTTCGCCTGCGCCGTTCGGTGCTTTGCGTCCCGGCAGACAATGTCCGCGCGTTGGCGAAAATTTCGGAACTGGCCATCGATGCCGCGATATTCGACCTCGAGGATGCGGTGGCCCCCGAGCGCAAGGCCGAGGCCCGGGACGGGCTCGTTCGCTACCTCAGCGAAAACCGGCCGGATTGCGAGATCGTCATCCGCATCAATGCGCTCGGATCGGGCTTCGGCCAAGACGATCTGGCGGCGGCTCTTGAGGCAAAGCCCGATGCGATCCTCTTGCCCAAGGTCGAAAGCCCTGGTGATATCCAGATCGCTGCCGACTGGCTGGCGGACAACGGCGCGCCGGAGGACCTGCGCCTGTGGGCGATGATCGAGACGCCGCGTGGGGTCGTCAATGCGCCTGCGATCGCCGAGACCGGCCGCACCTTCGGCGGCAGGCTCGATTGTTTCGTCGTCGGTCTCAACGACCTGCGCAAGGAAACCGGCGTTCCCGATCGTCCGGGCCGGCCGTACCTGATCCCCTGGCTGATGCAGATCCTGCTCGCCGCGCGCGGTAGCGGCCTCGACGTCATCGATGCGGTGTTCAACGACTTCCGCGACACGGACGGTTTCGACGAGGAATGCCGGCAGGGGCGCGACATGGGCTATGACGGCAAGATGCTTATCCACCCGTTGCAGATCGGCCCGGCCAACGAGCGCTTCGGCGTCGAGCAGGCCGCCGTTGATGAGGCGCGCGCCATCATCGCCGCCTTCGCGCTGCCGGAGAACGCAGCCAAGGGCGTCATCAATCTTCACGGCCGGATGATCGAGCGGCTGCATCTCGATCAGGCCCTGAAGCTTGCCGCCAAGGCGGACACGATTGAAAAACGAAAGGCAAGACTTTGAAACTTTACCGCTTCCTCACCGGCCCTGACGATGCGTCCTTCTGCCATAAGGTGACGGCGGCGCTGAACCAGGGCTGGTCCCTGCACGGCTCGCCGACCTACGCGTTCAATGCGGATACGCAGCACATGCAATGCGGACAGGCCGTATTCAAGGAAGTCGAAGGCAAGGATTATAATCCCGACATCAAGCTGTCGGAACAGTAAAGCGAGCCGTTAGGCACGTTTGGTCCCTCACCCTAGTCTCCCCGCAGGCGGGGGGAGGGGATGTGGGCGAAGCTCCGTCGTCCCGTGGTGTCGTCCCTCTGCGCAGATGATTTCATAGAAGCGAGCGGGTGCCGCGATGTTCCTTCTCCCCGCCTGCGGGGAGAAGGTGCCGGCAGGCGGATGAGGGGCAAAATATCGGGCGGGTTCGTTATCCGCCCACGTGCTCCACGCTCGCCTCGATCCGCTCCATGTCGTCGTCGGAGAGGCCGAAATGGTGGCCGATCTCATGGATCAGCACGTGGGTGATGATGTCACCCAGCGTTTCCTCGTTCTCCGCCCAGTAATCGATGATCGGGCGGCGATAAAGGGTGATCCGGTTCGGAAACTCGCCCGTCTCCATGGTGAAGCGTTCGGTAATCCCGCGGCCTTCGAACAGGCCGAGCAGGTCGAACGGCGTTTCCAGCGCCATGTCCTCGAAGACGTCGTCGCTGGGGAAATCGGCAACCTCGATGATGAGGTCGGTCGTCAGCTTGCGGAATTCCTGCGGCAGGTGGCCATAGGCTTCCACTGCGAGCTGTTCGAATGTCGTGAGCGTCGGTGCGTGGCGTTCCCGCCAATCATCGGTCTGGTCAATGCGGGCCATAGGCACTCCTTATTGTCCTCCATATAGCGATTTTGCCTTTGTTTTTCGAGTGTTGAATTCCTGATGCGAGGGTCAAGGAATAAATTCTTAAATTTGGTTATTGACTCCTCCTGATGGCTCTGGAATCTATAAGAACATAACAGGAACATCTTAAATGGGAGTTGACCGTCATGGCCGAGAACGCCGTGCAGCGGGAGACCGTTCTTTCGCTTCGCGAAACCATAGCCCGGATCGAAAATCGCAGGCTTGCAGGCGTCGTGAAGACAGTCAAGGCGGCCGATCCAGCAGGCTTCCGGAGCAGGAAAGAGGGTAGCCAGTCTTCCGGCCGCAAGGTCCTGCCGCTCGGCATTCCCGAACTCGACGCTATCCTCGAGGGCGGGTTGCCGCTCGAAGGCATGACGGAAATCCGCAATTTCGAGACGCGCGATGCCGGCGCTGCTGCCGGATTTGCAACCGCGCTCGGTGCCCTCTGTCAGCAGGCGCGCCAGCAGAAGGGCGACGATCGAGCACCGGTTCTGTGGATCAGCCAGTCGCTCGCCTCGACCGAGGCGGGCCTGCCCTATGGCCTCGGCCTCAAGGCGTATGGGCTCGACATTCGAAGCCTGATCCTCAGCCTGCCGCGCACGGTCAAGGACGCGCTCTGGATTGCCGAGACGGCGCTTTCCGTTTCGGCCTTCTGTGCCGTCATTCTCGAAATTCGCGGCAATCCGGCATCGTTGGCCTTGAGCGAAAGCCGGCGCCTGCATGTGCGCGCCCGCGCCGGTCGTATTCCTCTTCTGCTTCTGCGTCAGTCCGGCCACGAGGAGGCGAGCAGCGCCTTCTTCCGGCTTCATATCGAACCGGCGCCCGCCCGCGAGCGCCCCCTCCCTGACGGCTCGATGCTTTGCGGCAGCATCGGCCATCCCGTCTTTCACGTCATTGCCGAAAAAAGCAGGTCTCCTGCCCCCGTCGGCCTCTTCCTGGAGTGGAACCCCCATGACCGCCGCTTTTACCCCGTCGAGCCCCTACCAGCCGCTGCTGCGGCAAATCCAGAACCAGCGCATTCTGTCGCTCGACTTTCCGCATCTTCCGGCCGACCGGGTGGCGCGGAGCCGCTGGGGCACCTCCTGGCTTTCCCGCGGGCGTCCTGAGCATCCGCCTGTCGTCTTTGCCGACCGCGTCAGGAATGCCATGCGCCTCGTCGCGCTCGATGGCCTTGCCGAAAAGTCCGGCTTCCAGCTGGGCCAGGGCGTTGCCGAGGCGCGGGCCATGTGTCCCGAGGTCGATGTGCTGCCCGCCGACCGGGCGGCGGATCGCGCCCTTCTCGACGGGCTTGCCGACTGGTGCAGCCGCTATACCCCGCTGGTGGCGCTCGACGGCGACAGCGGCCTTTATCTCGACATCACCGGCTGCGCCCATCTCTTGGGCGGAGAGAAATCGCTTCTCGACGACCTGCTCGCCCGGCTCTTTCATCTGGGTATCGAGGCGCGTGCGGCGATCTCGTCTTCAGCCGGGCTCTCCTGGGCCGTGGCGCGCTTCGGCTCGCAAGGCGTGATCGCTCCGGATGAGGCGGCACGCGTGCTGGCGCCGCTGCCGATGGCGGCTCTCAGGCTTACGTCCGACATGATCGAAACGCTCGGCCGGGTCGGGCTCAAGCAGGTCGGCGACATCATCGAGGCGCCGCGGGCGCCGCTTGCCCGCCGCTTCGGGGCCACGCTGCTGTTACGCCTCGATCAGGCCATGGGGCTGGAAGACGAGCCGCTTTCGCCGCGGCTTCCCGTTGCCAGCCTCTCGGCCGAGCGGCGGCTTTCAGAGCCGGTCCAGGGCGAAGACGATATTCTCGTGCTGACGCAGGAGCTGGCGGCACGGCTGAAGCCGGAACTGGAAAAGCGTGGGCAAGGCGGACGGCTGTTCGAGCTCTTGCTCTTTCGTGTCGACGGCCGGGTCTTTCGCATCGCTGCCGGAACCTCTTCGCCGCTGATTGAACCGGGCCGCATTGCCGGCCTGTTCCGCGAGCGGCTGCAGGCGGTGCATGACGATCTCGATGCCGGCTTCGGCTTCGAGATCCTGCGGCTGTCGGTTCCCAAAAGCGAAAAATACGAGGTGATGCAGGAGGATTTTTCTGGCACGCCGGACCGGCAGCGGCCGCTTGCGGCCTTTGCCGACAGGGTCATGGCGCGGCTGGGCGCGGAAAGCCTGTTTCTGCCCGTCCTGTCTGAGAGCCACGTGCCGGAGCGTGCCGCCGTCTTTCAGCCGCTTGCGGATGTGGGAATGCTGAAGACGGCAGAGGAGGGTGCCTGCTCTGTTCCGGCCAGCCTTCTGGCGGCCTCCGTTCGGCCGCAGCGGCTGTTTCAAAGTCCGGAACCGGTGGAAGCCGTGGCCGAGGTGCCGGAAGGGCCGCCCAGAAGCTTTCGCTGGCGGCGGAGCCTTCACCGCATCGCGCGCGCCGAGGGGCCGGAACGGATTGCGCCGGAATGGTGGCTCGATGGCGAGACGGCGGCCGAGCGGGATTATTTCCGGGTGGAGGATGAGAGAGGCCGGCGCTTCTGGCTGTTTCGCGAGGGACATTACGGCGGGCCGACGCAGCCGCGCTGGTTCATGCATGGGGTCTTCGCGTGAGCACGCCCTATTTCGAGATCGGCGCCTGGTCGAATTTCTCCTTCCTCGAAGGAGCCTCCCATCCGGGCGAGATGATCGTTGCCGCCAGCCGGCTCGGCATTTCCGGCCTCGGCGTCGCCGACCGCAATACGGTCGCGGGCGTGGTGCGCGCCCATGCGCAGGCGAAGGTGGAAGGATACGCCTTCCAGCCCGGCGCCCGGCTTTGTTTTGCCGAGGATATCCCGGATGTGCTCGCCTATCCGCGCAACCGCCGCGGCTGGGGCAATCTCTGCCGCATGCTGAGTGCCGGAAACCTCCGGTCGACAAAGGGCGACTGCACGCTCTACGAGGCCGATCTTGTCGAGTGGGGTGAGGATATCCTCCTTGCCGTCGTGCCCGATCCGGTGATCGGAGCGCCGGAGGCCAACAAGCTTTCGGCGTTCCTGAAGCGGCTGAAGCCGCAGTTCGCCGATCGGCTCTATCTGGCGCTGGTGCCACGCTATGATGGTTTCGACCAGCTGGTCTTTGCCGGGTTGGCCACCATCGCGCGCAATGCGGGCACGCGGCTGATTGCCACCAACAGCCCGCTGTTCCACGGGCCGGCACGCCGGCCGCTCGCCGATATCGTCACCGCCATTCGCGAGCATGTGACGGTGGCGCAGGCAGGGTTCCGGCTTCAGGCCAATGCCGAACGGCATCTGAAACCGTCGGGGGAAATGGCGCGCATCTTTCGCGACTACCCGGAAGCGATCGCCAATACCGGACATTTTTTCCGCCGGTTGGATTTCACCTTGGCGCAACTCGAATATCAGTATCCCGACGAGAGCTTTGCCGGCGAAACGACGACTGAGACCCTCAGGCGACTGACGATGGAAGGCGCCCATCGACGCTATCCCCGCGGTATTCCCGAGAAGGTCTCGAACCAGATCGAATACGAGCTCGATCTGATCGCCGACAAGCGCTACGAGCCCTATTTCCTCACCGTGCGCAACATCATGGAATATGCGCGAAGCGTCGACATTCTCTGTCAGGGGCGCGGGTCGGCGGCGAATTCGACGGTCTGTTATTGCCTTGGTATTACCGAGGTAAACCCACTGAAGACCACCCTGCTCTTCGACCGTTTCCTGTCGACCGAGCGCGACGAGCCGCCGGATATCGACGTCGATTTCGAGCATGAGAAGCGAGAAGAGGTCATCCAGCATATCTATCGGACTTACGGCAAGGAGCATGCGGGGCTGACCGCGGCCGTCATCAGCTACCGGGCGCGCTCGGCCGGCCGCGAAACGGCAAAGGCCTTCGGCTTTTCGGAGGACGTACAGTCGGCGCTTGCCGGCTCTGTCTGGGGGTGGTCGGCCGCCGACCTGTCGGAGCGGGAGGCGCAGGCCGCCGGCCTCGACACCAAGGATCCGACGACGGTGCGGGTTCTCGACTATGCCACCCAGCTGATGAGCTTCCCCCGGCATCTCTCCCAGCATGTCGGCGGTTTCGTCATCACCCGCGACCGGCTCGACGAGGTGGTGCCGATCATGAACACGGCGATGCCCGATCGCTACATGATCGAGTGGGACAAGGATGACCTCGATACGCTGAAAATCCTGAAGATCGACGTCCTGGCGCTCGGCATGCTGACCTGCATCGCCCGGGCCTTCAAGCTTCTCGACCGGCATTATGGCGTGAAGAAAGACCTGCACACGCTGTTCAAGGATGAGCAGGAGGCCGTCTACGACATGATCTGCCGGGCCGATACGATCGGCGTCTTCCAGATCGAGAGCCGGGCGCAGATGAGCATGCTGCCGCGGCTCAGGCCCCGCATCTTCTACGACCTCGTCATCGAAGTGGCGATCGTGCGGCCGGGACCGATCCAGGGCAACATGGTGCATCCCTATCTGAAGCGGCGGGAGCAGCGCCGTCACAACATCCCGATCGAATATCCGAGCCCGGAGCTGCAAGTGGTGCTGGAGCGGACCCTCGGCGTGCCCCTGTTCCAGGAGCAGGCGATGCAGATCGCCATCACCGCGGCAAAATTCACGCCCGGCCAGGCCGATCAGCTCAGGCGGGCGATGGCGACCTTCAAGCGGACCGGCACCATTCACACCTTCGAGCAGAGGATGGTCGAGGGCATGGTCGACAATGGTTACGACAGAGATTTCGCCGTTCGCTGCTTCAAGCAGATCGAGGGCTTTGGCGAATACGGCTTTCCGGAAAGCCATGCGGCGTCCTTCGCGCTGCTCGTCTATGTCTCTTCCTGGCTGAAGACCTATTATCCCGACGTCTTCTGCGCGGCACTCTTGAACTCGCAGCCGATGGGCTTTTACGCTCCTGCGCAATTGGTGCGGGATGCGCGCGAGCATGGCGTGCGGGTGATGCCGGTCGATATCAACCATTCGGACTGGGATTCGGGCCTCGAGGACGGCGGGCACGACAGGCGCGCGGTGGAGCCACGCCATCGCGACATGCTGGGGGTGATCAGGACGGAAAAGGTCATCCGCATCGGCTTCAGCCTGGTCAAGGGTCTCCGAGAGGCCGACATCATCGACAAGCTCGTCGCCCGTCGCGGTGCCGGCTATACGTCGGTTCGCGATCTCTGGCTGCGCTCGGGACTGCCGCGGCCGGTGCTGGAAAAGCTTGCCGATGCGGATGCGTTCCGCTCGATCGGCCTAGATCGCCGCAACGCGCTCTGGGCGGTCAAGGCGCTGGACGAGAAAAGCGCTGCCGAGCGGCTGCCGCTGTTCGAGCAGGTGACGCAGGACGAATTCCAGCTGGAGCCGGCGATGTCGTTGCCGGTGATGCTGGAGGGCGAGCAGGTCATCAACGATTATCGCGCTCTCACATTCTCGCTGAAGGCGCATCCGGTTTCCTTCCTGCGGGCCGAGTTTTCGGCGCAGGGGCTGGTCGAAAGTCGCGCTCTTGCCACCGCACCCGTCGGCCGCAGGGTGACGGTTGCCGGGCTGGTGCTCGTTCGCCAGCGTCCGGGCTCGGCCAAGGGGGTCATCTTCATGACGATCGAGGACGAGACCGGCGTTGCCAACGCCATCGTCTGGCCGAAGGTCTTCGATCAGTATCGCCCGGTGATCATGGGCGCGCGTCTCGTCAAGATCCGGGGCCGGCTTCAGCGCGAAAGCGAGGTCATCCATGTGGTGGCGGAATATATCGAGGACATGACCCCGATGCTCGGACTGTTGCGCAAGGAAGCGCGGCACTTCGGCGCCAACGACCGTGCCGACGAGGTGCTGCGGCCAACGGCCGACGCAAGAGAGAAAAAGGTGCTGAAGGACCTGCGCCTCGCGGCCGCTCGCCGTGCCGCCGGTGCCGATCAGCAGGCCGTTGCGACAGAGGTCGCCGACGTCATGCCGAAGGGGCGTAATTTCCACTGACACAGGGGTAATGTTCGGTTCGAACCATGCAAGCGACCGGCAGCAGCTCTTGCGCGAAACTGCGTGCAGGACAAAGCCATTGGTAAGTCGCGGAGATGACGGCTGCGTCCAAGGCGTATTTCAGCGCTGAATCCTGGTGGAGATCGCCCGGCCGGGAACATCGCCTGAGGACTGCGTAAAAATGTCGCAGTCTACCAGCGGGCTTGCATAGAAATCCACAGCCGAAAAGGTCATCGGCGTGGAGCTAATATTATGAAAATACGATGTTTTCCATCATGTTTGGATTCGTTCTAATCGACGTGCAACTTCCACTCGCGGAGTTTTTTGTTGACAGTAAATGTCCTCTTTTGCTTTATGAGCGAATTCAGGACGTTGCGTTACACAGGCAAGACGACATGCTGGTTTGCAGCTGCAATTTCATCACGGAAAAAGACATCGAAGATACGATCGTAGCCCTCCTCGATGAGGACTGTTGGCAGCTGATCGTGCCGGCGAAGGTCTATCACGCGATGGAGAAACGCGGTCGCTGCTGCGGTTGTTTCCCCAATGTCGTCGACATCATCATCCGTACCACCGAGCAATATCACGGCCGTCGCGACTCGACGGACGTCGAGATATTTGATTTCATGGCCCGCCTCAAACAATTCCATGAAGACAACCGGAGGGCGGATCTTGAAAGGCGACAAAAAGGTCATCGAGCAGCTTAACGAAGCGCTCTATCTCGAACTCGGTGCCGTCAATCAGTACTGGCTGCATTTCCGCCTTCTCGAAGATTGGGGCTACACGCTCCTGGCCAAGAAGGAACGTGCCGAGTCGATCGAGGAAATGCACCACGCCGACAAGCTCGTGGCGCGAATCATCTTCCTCGAAGGTCATCCGAACCTGCAGACGGTAGGTCCGCTGCGCATCGGTCAGAATGTCAAGGAAGTGCTGACAGCGGATCTCGCCGGCGAATACGACGCCCGCAAGGCCTACAAGAAATCCCGCGACATCTGTCACGAGGCCGGAGACTATGTCTCCATGAAGCTGTTCGAAGAGCTGCTGGCCGATGAGGAAGGTCACATCGACTTCCTCGAAACCCAGCTCGAGCTGCTTGAGAAGATCGGCGAAGAGAAGTACGGCCAACTCAATGCCGCACCGGCCAACGAAGCCGAAGTCGACTGAGCGCCCCGCACCCTTCAAGCAAAAGGCCGTCGATCATTTCGGCGGCCTTTTCGTTTTAAAGCATGTCGCGCAAAAGTGTGCCGCGGTTTTGCGGTAACGACATGCGTGAAAACAAGATCTTAAAGCGCTCTAGGCTCAGTCCAGGGAGATCTTTGATGCGCCCGCCGCCGATGGCGTTCAAGGGGTGGATGCGAAGGCTGCTGGTTGCCATGGGCGTGGCGCATCCCGATAAACCTGATCGAAGCTTGCGAAACCTCTGATCGGGTGCATCCAACCTTCCCCCTTCAAGTGGCACGGCGACCCTGCGCGCAACCGGTCCGGCTCGAACAATCCCGGAGCGACACCAACCTCTGCGCTGCCACTGACGTCTTGCGCCACAGCGACTCTTCCTTCCGGTAACGACAAAGCGGCAACCGGGGTCAAGCGGCTCTCACAGGGGCTATAAGGTGGTAGGACGTCGTGCCTTCCGCTGGGTCGTCCGCAAGCCATCGGCGGCGGCAATCGCAGGCCGATGCAAAGATATCGCTCCGCAGCCCGCTCCTTGCCGGCGGCCGGCCCGACGCAATCGGTCATCGGCGCAGGTTGGTATCACCCGCGCTGGTCAACGCCTGTTCAACAAGGCGCAGTTACGGCGCCAGATGGGCGAAGCTGGCGACGACCTCTTCATAGACCTTGCGTTTGAACGACACGATCATGTCCGGCAGGTCGCGCATCGGCTTCCAGTCCCAGGCGTCGAATTCCGGCTCGTGGCCGCCGGGCGGCGGGTTGATGGCGATCTCGCTCTCATCGCCCTCGAAGCGGAAGGCATACCAGCGCTGCGTCTGGCCGCGAAATTTGCCCTTGAGGCCGATGCCGATCAGATGCGATGGCAGGTCGTAGTTGATCCAGCCGGGCGCTTCGGCGAGCAGCGAGACCGTGCGCATGCCTGTCTCTTCATAAAGCTCGCGATAGGCGGCTTTCAGCGGATCCTCACCCTTGTCGATACCGCCTTGCGGCATCTGCCACTGCTGCGGCGAGCCGTCATATTCGGAATTGCCGACGGCAATCCGGTGGCCGGCCCAGACGAGGCCGGCGCGGTTCAGCACCATGATGCCGACGCAGGGGCGATAGGGCAGGTCTTCCGGCCGGAGGGTCTTGTCATTGTGCTTGCTCATCCGCTGTCCTCTCCTGGCTCACGGCGCAACGCGACCGCCTGGTCGCAATCCAGCGCCGCCCTGAAATGTTCGAACCGTTTCGATGTCTCATCGCACCCCGGTTCCGGGTCCGCAATGGTTTCTTGCGGTTCGCCATCAGCGCCGGGCCTCAGATGGGAGGCAAACGCTCCGCCAGCTTCCGGCCAACGTCTCTCCTATCCGCCGGATCCAGGAAACTCCGCACCCGCCGCTCGATCACCAGCCGGTTTGGCGGCCACGCCCTCGCTCCGCACCTATCTCTCCTGCGGATCCTTGACGAGCGCCGAGACGCCGACGATCTCGATGCCGCGTCCCTGTGCCTCGCCCGCCCATTGCGCTATCGCAGCGACGCTCTCGTCGAAGGCCGAGGCAACGCCGATAGCCGTGCCATTGCGCCGGGCGATGCGCTCCAGTTCATCGAGCTTCTTCAGGATGGCATTGCGGCTGAGTTCGCTGTCGACCGTCATATCGGCAAAGCCGTGGGGAACATCGAAGGCGTCCGCAAGCTTGCCGGACAGCGATTGGGCCGACGTCCCGTCGTCGAGGAAAAGCACGCCCCGCTTGCCGAGATCGCGCATCACCGGCTCCAGCGCATCGGCATCGGAGAGAAAGCGTCCGCCGAGATAGTTCATGATGCCGGTATAGTTGGTGATCTGCGCCATGTTCTTGTGCAGCGCGGCCAGGTTCTTCGCAGGCCCGAGCGAGAGGCGCAGCGCGTTCGGCCCCGGGTCGTTGTCGGGGTAGTCGAACGGCTCCATCGGGATCTGCAGCAGGACCTCGTGACCGCTGCGCCTTGCCTCCTGCATCCAGCGCTGCAGGCTGTTGCCGGCGGCGGCAAAAGCAAGTGTCACATCCGGCGGCAGGTCGCGGATGGCCTTCTGCGTTCCGGTCTGGCTGAGCCCAAGGCCGCCGACCACAAGGGCGATGCGGGTGCCGCGCGCGCCCGACCAGGGGCGGGCATATTGATCCATCGGCCGCAGCCCGTCGGCGCCGGTGATCGGCAGGCGGCCCTCGGCACTGTCTTCCAACAGGTCGTCATTCGGAAGGGCAGCCATGCGCGGATCCTGGCCGCGGATCGGGCCGACATTGATCAATGCTGGGCCGCTGCCGTCACGCTGGCGCGGTGTGAACTTGGTGACAGTGGTGCCGTCGTTCGTCAGGGTTTCCTCGACATGGGCGCCGGAAAAGGCGCTGCCCGGCTTCAGCGTACCGCCGCTGGTGTTCGATGCCTGGCCGCTTACCGGATTGGGTGTCTTTTCCGCTGTTTGTGCCGTTTCTGGCGCTGCCTCGCCTTCAGTTGAGGCTTGCCTGCGCAATCCATCTGGAGAGATGGCGTTCCAGGCGGAAAGGCCGACTAGGCAAGCAGTGATGACGCCGACAAGCGAATAGCTGAGCACGCGACGCCGGTCGCGTTTTGGCGCGGGTTTTTCCCGGCGGTTCTGGCCAAGGGGGGCATTGAGATCTGTTCCCAAACGGAGCCTCGGTCGACCTGAAGGAGCGTTGCCGGTGAGGGATGCGCCGTCTTTGAGAGAATCAGCGGTTTCCGGCAGCACCTGCTGCCGACATAGTATAAAGGCGCCGGGTTGACCAGCCCGGCGCCTTCAATGGCTTACTTCTTGAGCTCTGCCTGCTCCGGGCTTGCCGGAAAGGCCGGATCGGACTTCGTGCCGCGCAACAGGTCGAGCGCGTAGTTGAGCTGAAGGTCGTCCTTGGTTTCCGGCGGCACATAGGCAACCGAGCCGGACCCTTCGTCGGTTTCGCTCTGTCCCTGGATGTGACCGCGCAGATCGGATTCGCCCTGGGCTTCGACCTTGCCGAGCAGTTCCGGCGGCAGCGGCTGTTCGACCTTGATGTCGGGCGTGATGCCCGTACCCTGGATCGATTTGCCCGACGGCGTGTAGTAGAGCGCCGTCGTCAGGCGCAGAGCGCCGGCTTCGCCAAGCGGAATGATCGTCTGCACGGAGCCCTTGCCGAAGGAACGCGTGCCGAGAACGGTCGCGCGCTTCAGATCCTGCAAGGCGCCGGCAACGATTTCCGATGCGGAGGCCGAGCCGCCGTTGACGAGAACGACCACCGGCTTGCCGTCGGTCAGATCGCCAGGTGTGGCGTTGAAGCGTCGGGTCTCGTCCGGATTGCGGCCGCGGGTCGAAACGACCTCGCCACGCTCCAGGAAGGCATCCGAAACGTTGATCGCCTGATCAAGCAGACCGCCTGGATTGAGGCGCAGGTCGAGGACATAGCCCTTGAGCTTGTCGGCCGGCACTTCGGACTTGATCTTTTCGATGCCCTTCTTCAGGTCGTCATAGGTCTTCTCGGTGAACGAGATCACGCGGAGATAGCCGACGTCGCCTTCGGTGCGGAACTTGACGGCGCGAACAGCGATCACGTCACGCACGATCGACAGTTCGATCGGCTTGTCGGCGCCCTTGCGCAGGATCGTCAACTTGATCGGGGTGCCCACGGCGCCACGCATCTTTTCGACCGCATCCTCGAGCTTCAGGCCACGAACGTCCTGGCCATCGATCTTGGAAATGAAGTCGCCGGCGAGAACACCGGCGCGGGCGGCCGGCGTGTCGTCGATCGGGCTCGTCACCTTGACGAGGTCGTCTTCCATCGTCACTTCGATGCCGAGGCCGCCGAATTCGCCACGGGTCTGGGTGCGCATGTCCTCGGCGTCTGTCGAGTTCATGTAGCTCGAATGCGGATCAAGCGACGAGAGCATGCCGTTGATGGCATTCTCGATCAGCTTGTCATCCTGCGGAGGGGTGACGTACTGCGCGCGCACGCGCTCGAACACGTCGCCAAAAATCGCCAGCTCGCGATAAGTCGAGGTATTGGCGGCAACAGCTGGAACGACAGCCGAATAAACGACGCCCATAGCGGTTGCACCCATCAGCGCCCCGACCAGAACAAGTGAAGCCCTACGTATCATTTCGCGCCTTTCCAACCTCAGCTGCGGTCCACCACGGTCGGGAATCAACCGGTTTTCCGTCTTTTCGGAATTCAATGTAAAGCGTCGGCCGGTCCGTTTCCAGCGCCAAGGCCGCAGCACTTGCGACTCTTTTTGCACCCATCGTCGCAAGCGGTTCTCCCGCCACGACAAATTGTCCGGTCTGCACGCTCACCGTCTCCATGCCCGACAGTACCACATGGTAGCCGTCGCCCGGATTGAGAATGATCATCTGCCCATAGCTGCGGAAATTGCCTGCATAGACGATCCAGCCATCTGACGGCGCAGTCACCAGCGCGCCGGGGTTGGTTTCCAACATTATCCCTTGCAGGGAGTGCCCTGTACCATCGGCATCACCGAACTTTCGCAAAAGCGATCCCGCGGCCGGATAGGCAAGCTTATTCCTCAGCTCCGAGAAGACGTATGCTGGCGCAATGCGGTTTTTGTCAGGCACGGCGCTGCGGGCCAGCTCGCGCGCGGCTTCGCGCTCTGCCTCGCTCATGCGCAGGCGCTCTTCCTCCTGGGCGCGGGCGGCGGCCGCCGCATCGCGCACCGAGGCGATCTCGTTTTCGAGCGAACCGATGAGCCCTTCGAGATTGGTCGCCTGGGAGGCCAGTTCCTGGGCTTTTCGCTGCTCGGCGGCAAGTTCCGCCTCGCTCTTCTGGCGCAGTTTTTCCTTTTCAGCGACGAGCATCGACATGCGACGCTCTTCCTCGGCATTAGCCGTCATCGCTGCCGTCAGCTCTTCACGCTGCTTGCCGATGCCGGCGCGGATATCGGCAAGCGCCTTCAGGTCGGCGACGAGGTTATCCGTTTCCTCGCGAATGCCGGGCACGACGGCGCCGAGCAGAATGGCGCTGCGAACGGAGCCGAGCGCATCCTCCGGTGTCACCAGGATCGCCGGCGGCGGGTTGCGGCCCATGCGCTGCAGGGCTGCCAGCACTTCAGCCAGAACACCGCGCCGCGCGCGCAACGATCGGCGCACGGTATCTTCCTTGGCGCGCAGATCGCTCAGCTTCTTTTCGCCATCGACGATCTGCTGCTCCAGATCCTGCCGTTTTTTGGCGGAATCGACGATGGCGCTGCGCAGCGCCTCATTGCTCTTGTCGATCTCGGCAATGGTTGCCGCCAGCTCGTCGGCGCGCTCCTGCGACAGCGTGATCGTTTTCGACAGCGCATCGAGTTCGCTGCGGGTGCTGTCGCGACGAAGCGTCAGGTTTGCTGCCGGATCGGGTGGCCCCTGCTGCTGATCCACGCCAGACGTGCCAGGCGTCGCGGGGACGTCCTGAGCGGACGCGGGAAGGGCGACGGCAAGCCCGAGCGCCAGCAGCGCCGCAGCGCGGGCGGGCCGCCATACATCGCCACCGATCTTTTCGAAAGCGCTGATCATGCTTCGGCGCGTCATTCGTCCCTAGGCGTCCAGCCGACAATAGCTGCACTCATGCCTGCCAACAGAAACCGGTTGTCGGAAAACGGCACGTGCAGTTTCAATGCTTCGGAGCGTTGGCCGGGCATTCCTGCCGGGCGCGTGACACTCTTCTCAAAAAGCCTAATCTGATTTGGCGGATGCGACCAACACATATTCTCGTTATCGCCGGCTTGATCGTGCGCCTCAGACACGGTGATAGGGGTGGCCGGAAAGGATGGTCACGGCGCGATAGAGCTGCTCGGCGATCAGAATGCGCACGAGCTGATGCGGCCAGGTCATCTTGCCGAGGTTGAGCACGGCGTCGGCGCGCGAATGAAGGCTTGGGTCGAGCCCATCGGCGCCGCCGATGGCGATCATCAGGTCGCGTTTGCCGCTGTCGCGAAAGGTGCCGAGCAGCGATGCGAAGCCTTCGGAATCAAGCGCCTTGCCGTGTTCGTCGAGCAGCACTAGCAGGCTGCCGTCGGCCAGCGCTTTTTCGAGCTGCGCTGCCTCGTCGCGCTTGCGCGTGTCGGAGTTGGACGCACGGCTTTCGTTGACTTCGACCACGCGGGAAAGCTCGAGGCCAATTGCCGGACCGGCCTTGGCAAAACGATCGAGATAGCGAGCCGCAAGGTCCTTTTCCGGCCCCGCCTTGAGGCGGCCGACTGCGAAAAGTCCGATACGCATGACCCAATCGTCTCCGTCTGCGCTGGACCGCGCGTTGCACACCTCCTGAAACCGGGGTCGATTCAAGGAGAAGATCATGCAGCGCTCTAGAGCCTGACAGCGACCTTTGCGCGTCATACCAGACGGGCGGCGCTGCAGCTACGATCAGTCGCAACAATCATCTCGGCTGTGATGCGCCCTTTCGGCGATGACAGCCACATTCCCAACATGCATGACCGCAACCCGGCTCGCGCGACGGCTCAGACGTCCGACGAACCCGACGGTCTCAATGCAGCGTGCCGTCCTCGATTTCCGGTGTCGCCCACATCTTTTCGATGTTGTAGAACTCCCGGATTTCCGGCCTGAAGATGTGAATGATCACATCGCCGGTATCGATCAGCACCCAGTCACCTGTTTCCAGACCTTCAACGCGGGCGTTGCCGAAGCCCTCGTCCTTCAGGTCGGTGGTTAGATGGTCGGCAATCGCCGCGACATGCCTGCTCGATCGCCCGGAGACAACGACCATGAAGTCTCCCAGCGCCGACTTGCCGGCAATGTTGATGGTGACGATATCTTCTGCCTTCGAGTCCTCTAGGCTTTCGAGGACCAGGTTAAGCGCACGGACAGCGGCTTCGTCGCTAGATCCCGTGCTGCGTGGGAACGCGGAGGCCGCATATCCCTTGGCGTGTGCTGTTGTCAGGGTCTTTCCTTTCCAAGTGAACAGAACAGGCACTTCCGATTCGACTGTTTCGCTCGAACCGTCAGTAAATGTAGGCATCAAACCACAGTGGTTTCAAGACGCGAGAAATGAATCATTCGATTTCACGCCGTCCTGGCGGACCGAAGGGCCGTCGAACTCATGGAAGAGCGCGGCCCGTGGATGAAGGTCCAGGCGGGTGCCCGGTGAAAAGCAAGGCGGCGGGCGTCGTCCTCGTCGATGCGGGCGTAGTCGAAGGTTTTTGCCATGCGCGAGGAGAGATAGGCAAGCGTCGAGCCTGGGCGGTCGATGACGGCAATCGGGAAGGTGCGGGCAATCTTCTGCCAGTTCTGCCAGCGATGAAAGCTCTTGAGGTTGTCGGCGCCCATGATCCAGACAAATCGGATATCGCGGTTGCGCGCCTGGACCATCGCAAGGGTGCGGGCGGTATAGCTCTGCCCCAGCGCCTTTTCGAAGGCGGTCACCTTGATCCGTGGATCGGGGGCGATCTTTTCGCTGAGCGCGATGCGGTCGGCAAGCGGCGCGAGATTGTTATGGTTCTTCAGCGGGTTTCCTGGCGTGACCATCCACCAGAGCTGGTTGAGGCCGAGGCGCTGGATCGCCGTTTCGGCCACCAGCACATGCCCCTCGTGCGGCGGATTGAACGAGCCGCCGAACAGGCCGACCACCATGCCGCTTTCGACATGGGGCATGCGCAGATAGCGGCCGTTCACGTCCGAAAATGTCACGTCAGGGCCTGACCTGTCCGGCGCCGCGCACGCGATACTTGAACGACGTCAGCTGCTCGACGCCAACCGGGCCGCGAGCGTGCATCTTGCCGGTGGCAATGCCGATCTCGCCGCCCATGCCGAATTCGCCGCCGTCGGCAAACTGGGTGGAGGCATTGTGCAGGAGGATGGCCGAATCGATCTCGGCGAAGAACCGTTCGACGACTTCGGCATCCTCGGCGATGACAGCCTCGGTGTGCGCCGAGGACCACGTGTTGATGTGCTCGATCGCGCCGGAGATGCCGTCCACCAGCCGGACCGAGATGATCGCGTCGAGATATTCCGTCGACCAATCCGCGTCGGTCGCGGGTTTCAATCCGTCGATGCTGCCGGCAAGCTCGCTCGACACCCGCACTTCGCAGCCGGCCGAAAGAAGTGCCTGAAGCAGCGGCTTTGCCAGCCTGTCGGCAGCATTTCTGTCGATCAGCAGCGTCTCGGCAGCGCCGCAGATGCCGGTGCGGCGCATCTTGGCATTGACGACGATCTTTTCGGCCATGGCGAGATCGGCCGACGCGTCGACATAGATGTGGCAGAGGCCTTCGAGATGGGCGAACACCGGCACGCGTGCCTCGTTCTGGACCCGGGCAACGAGGCTTTTTCCGCCACGCGGAACAATGACGTCAATGCAGCCGCCGAGGCCGGAAAGCATGGCGCCGACGGCGGCGCGATCGGCAACCGGCACCATCTGGATCGCATGCTCGGGCAGGCCGGCGGCCTTCAGGCCCGCGACAAGGCAGGCATGGATGGCGCGCGAGGAGTGGAAACTGTCGGAGCCGCCGCGCAGGATGACGGCGTTGCCGGCCTTCAGGCAGAGGGCACCTGCGTCGGCCGTCACGTTGGGCCGGCTTTCATAGATCACGCCGATGACGCCGAGCGGCGTGCGGACGCGCTCGATGTGCAGCCCATTGGGGCGGTCCCATTCGGCGATGATATCGCCAACCGGATCCTTCAAGTCTGCAATCGCGCGAATACCGCTTGCCATGTCGCGGATGCGCTCTTCGCTCAGAGTCAGGCGGTCGATGAAGGAGGCTGCAACGCCGGACTGGCGGGCGTTTTCAAGGTCAATCGCATTGGCAGCGAGAATCTGGTCGCGGCGGTTGACGATGGTCTCGGCCATGGCGACCAGCGCCGCATGCTTGCGTTCGGCAGTGGCGACGGCAAGCGGACGGCTTGCGGCTTTCGCCTGGCGGCCGATCTCGAGCATGACGCTCTCGACGTCATCCGTCTTCCTGACTTCATCAAGCATGGACTTCATCCCTCCGGCCGTCCTTCTCTTCGGCGCGTTTGCCGGTCATCACCAGATCGTCGCGGTGCACCATGGCGGCGCGGCCGGCGTACCCAAGGATCGCAGGGATCTCGGCGGATTTCTTGCCGGCGATCTGGCGGGCCTCGTCGGCGTCATAGCCGGCAAGCCCTCGGGCGATCTCGCGGCCCGATGCACCGAGAATGGCAATGGTGTCGCCACGGCTGAAAGTGCCCTTCACCTCGCGCACACCGGCAGGCAGCAGGCTTTTGCCCGATCTCAGTGCCTCTTCGGCGCCGGCATCGATCGAGAGCGTTCCGGCCGGAAGCAGCTGACCGGCGATCCAGGTTTTTCGCGCGGTGACCGGCGAGCCTGATGGAGCGAACCAGGACGAGCGGGCGCCGTCTTCGATGGCGGCCAGCGGATGGTTCGGTTTGCCTGAGGCAATAATCATGGCGCAGCCGGCAGTGGTTGCGATCTTGCCGGCGTCGATCTTGGTGCGCATGCCGCCGCGCGACAGTTCGGACGCCGCACCGCCCGCCATCGCCTCGATCTCGGGCGTGATCTCGGCGATCGTGTCGAGGAACCGGGCGTCGGGGTCGAGATGCGGGGGGGCGGTATAAAGGCCGTCGATGTCGGACAGCAGCACCAGCAGGTCGGCGCCGACCATGGTGGCGACGCGGGCAGCCAAGCGGTCGTTGTCGCCGTAGCGGATCTCGGTGGTGGCGACCGTATCGTTCTCGTTGATGATCGGCACGGCGCCGAGCTTGAGGAGCTGGTTGATCGTGGCGCGGGCATTGAGATAGCGGCGGCGCTCCTCGGTGTCGCCGAGCGTCAGGAGCACCTGGCCGGCGACGATGGCGTCGGTCGAAAGGCTTTCCGACCAGGCGCGGGCGAGCGCGATCTGGCCGACGGCGGCAGCCGCCTGGCTCTCTTCGAGCTTCAAAGCCCCTGCCGGTAGCTTCAGCACCGTGCGGCCAAGCGCGATGGCGCCGGAGGAGACGACGAGAACGTCGACGCCCCTGGCCCTGAGCGCGGCAATGTCGGCGCACATGGCGTCGAGCCAGGCCTTTTTCAGCCCGGTCGCGCGATCGACCAACAGCGCCGATCCGATCTTGATGACGACCCGGCGATACTTCTGAAGCGGCTTGCGGGTCTTCGTCATGTCAGGCGCTTTCTTCTCCGGACTTTGCTGCGACAATGACGGTGCGCAGCGCCCGCAGTGCCTCGGTCATGCCCCTGCTGGTGGCGGCGGAAAGCAGAAGGGGTTTTTCGCCGCAGGCCTTCGCCAGCGCCTTGGCCTTCACCTTCAATTCATCCTCGTCGAGCACGTCGATCTGCGACAGGGCGACGATCTCGGGCTTGTCTTCGAGACCGCCGCCATAGGCTTCGAGCTCGTGCTTCACGGTCTTGTAAGCCTTGGCGACGTCCTCTTCCTGGGCGGAGACGAGGTGGAGCAGCACGCGGGTGCGCTCGACATGGCCGAGGAAGCGGTCGCCGATGCCCACGCCTTCATGCGCACCTTCGATCAGGCCGGGAATGTCGGCGATGATGAATTCGTTGCCGTCGATGGTGGCGACGCCGAGGTTCGGATGCAGCGTGGTGAAGGGGTAATTGGCGATCTTCGGCCGGGCCCGGGTGCAGGCGGCAAGGAAGGTCGACTTTCCGGCATTGGGCAGGCCGACGAGACCGGCATCGGCGATCAGCTTCAGCCTGAGCCAGACGGTCTTTTCTTCGCCTTCGAGACCGGGATTGGCCCAGGTTGGCGCCTGATTGGTGGCCGACTTGAAATGGGCGTTGCCGAAGCCGCCGTTGCCGCCGGCGGCAAGCCGGTAGCGCTGGCCTTCGGCGACCATGTCGACGATCAGCGTCTCGCTGTCTTCCTCGAAGATCTGGGTGCCGACCGGAACTTTCAGCGTCACGTCGGCGCCACCGGCGCCGGTGCGGTTGCGGCCCATGCCGTGCGTGCCGGTCTTGGCCTTGAAATGCTGCTGGTAGCGGAAGTCGATCAGGGTGTTGAGGCCGTTCACCGCCTCCACCCAGACGTCGCCCCCGCGACCACCGTCGCCGCCATCCGGTCCACCGAATTCGATGAACTTTTCGCGACGGAACGACACGGCGCCTGCGCCGCCGTCGCCGGAGCGTATATAGACTTTCGTTTCGTCGAGAAATTTCATTGGTCTGCCATCTGTTTTGTGTATTTGCGCGGTCGTATTTTGCCGCCATCGATATAGGCGGTTCATCCGGAGGTCAAAGAATATCGTGCGTTTTGCCAGCTACAACATCCAATACGGCATCGGTCTTGACGGCAAGTTCGACCCCGAACGCATTGCTGCGTCGCTCGAGGGTGCCGACATCATTGCGCTGCAGGAAGTGACGCGCGGTTTTCACCGCAACGGCCATGTCGATCTGGTTGCCCGTTTCGAGGCGCTTTTCCCCGGTCACTTCGCCGCCTTTCACGCCCCTTGCGACATCGATATCGGCTCGTCGATCGAAGACGGGCGCGCCGTCAACAGACGTTTCCAATTCGGCAACATGATCCTGTCGCGCTGGCCGATCCTGTCGACCCGGTTGATTTCGCTTCCCCGCACCCGCACCATCAGCCCGATGAACCTGCAGCGCGGCGCCACCGAAGCGCTGATCGCCACGCCGGGCGGACCGCTGCGGGTCTATTCCGTGCATCTCGACCACGTTCTTCCGGCCGAGCGCATCGCCCAGATCCGGTTCTTGAAGGAGCGGATGCTCGGCTATCCACTCGAAGGCGGCAGCATTAGCGGGGCAGCCGATTTCGGCCTTGCCGAGCCGCCGCATCCGGAGGATTTCGTCGTCATGGGCGATTTCAACATGGAGCCGGAAACGCCTGAATATTGCGCCATGGTCGGCTCTCGCGACGTTTATTACGGACGCTCGCTCAGGCTCGAAAATCCGGTCGATGCACTCGCCCATCTCGGTCGCTTGACGCCGGAAAGCTATAGCTGGGTTCATCCGGACAATCCTCAAAAGCGCATGCATCTCGACTATGGCTTCATCAGCGCCGGGCTTGTGCCGCGGCTGACGGACGCCTGGACCGATTATGACGCCAAGGGGTCTGACCATCTGCCGATCGGTTTCGAACTCGACTGACAAGGCTCCCCCCGGGACGGCATGCCCCGCGGGGGAGTTTTTCTTCAGTTCGGCCGGCGCAGATCTGCCGCGGTCAGCCGTGTCTCGATATGGGCGACCATGGCGTTGCGGGCGAGCGCATAAACCTGGCTGCACCCGGTCACCTGGAAGCCGAGCTTCTCCTGGACCTTGAGCGACCCCGGATTGTCGGCGAAGACGCCGGAATGCAGGGTCGTTTCCGGCATGCGCCGGAAGAAGCGCTCGATCGCGGCATAGGCTGCCTCGCTCGCCAGGCCCTTGCCCCAGTAGAACCGGTTCAGCCAATAGCCGACGTGCCATTGGCCGTGCATGAGCTCGATGCCGATGCAGCCGATATGCACGTCGTCACCGGTGGTGATCGCCAGCGTCCAGTCGGGGGTGAGCCCCGAGGTCTGGCTTGCCAGCCAATCGAGCGCATCCTGCTGGTCATAGGGGGCGGGCACACGCGAGAGCATGCGCGCCACCTGGAAATCGCCGAGCGATTGGGCGATCGCTCCGGAATCACCTTGCCGGTGGGGCCGAAGCACAAGCCGCTTTGTCTCGATGACAGGGCAGGGCCCGGGGCCGGGGCGGATCGCGGTGCGCGAGCGTTCGGAAGTGAGCGCGTTCATCGCATGCCTCCCCAGCTTCTCAAGGAAACCCAGGTCTTGCGGTCGAGCCGGTACCATTCGACGGAGATCGAGCCGCCCAGCGCCAGGCTGCCGACCATGCCGCTGCCCTGGAACTGGAAGCCGCACTTCTGGATGACCCGGCGCGACGCCAGGTTCATGACCCGGCAGCGCGCATCGATCTGGTCGATGTCGCGGGTGCGGAAGGCCATGTCTGTCAGCGCCTGGGCTGCCTCGGTGGCATAGCCCTGGTTCCAGTAAGGCTCGCCCAGCCAGTAGCCGAGTTCCGCCGTCTTGCCATCGGGATGCGGCTCGATACCGCAACAACCGAGAAATGCGCCATTATCCGCTTTGGTAATCGCATAGACGCACTTGCCAATCGTGCCGGCTTTGGCGCGTCGCACGAAATCGGCGGCATCGGCCGTCGTATACGGGTGCGGCATGCGCGAGACCATGGTGGCGACATTGGCATTGTTGGCAAGATGGGCAAGGGCGTCGATATCGTCTTCATGGGGCGCGCGCAGAACGAGCCGGGGTGACAACAATATCGGGCAATCGGTCCTTGACCTCTGGGGCCTCAGCCTCTGTTCGGGAGACCGTGATTGGTCTTCCCTCAACAATTCGGTTTGCATGGTTCGTCCTCCAGAACGAGAAAAAGGGGAGTTGGGTATTGCCCCATCTCCCCTTTTCAGGTCTGGCTTGGAACCATCAGGTGCGCCAGCCGGGTCGATGAGACGCCGGCTGTTTTAGAGCGCTACCGGCTTATTCCGCTGCTTCCGCTTTCGGCATTACAGACACGTACACGCGGCCATTGGCCTTCGTACGGAAGTCCACGTTACCCGCCGTAAGCGCAAAAATCGTGTGGTCCTTGCCGAGGCCGACATTGGCGCCCGGATGCCACTTGGTGCCGCGCTGACGCAGAATGATGTTGCCGGCGATGACCTTCTCGCCGCCGAACTTCTTCACGCCAAGGCGCTTGGACTCAGAATCGCGACCGTTGCGCGACGAACCGCCAGCTTTTTTGTGTGCCATTGGTGTTCTCCTTTAAACCTTCGATCCCAAAACTCAGTTTGCAGCTTCAGCGGCGGCTTCAGACTTCTTGGAAGCCTTCTTTGCCTTGCCACCGGCAGCAGCGATGTCCAGGATGCGGACGGTCGTCTGGTGCTGGCGGTGACCGCGCGAGCGCTTGGAGTTCTGGCGGCGACGCTTCTTGAAGGCGATGACCTTCTTGGCGCGGCCCTGTTCAACGACTTCGGCGCTGACGACAGCACCTTCGACAAACGGAGCGCCGATGGTTGCATCGGCGCCGACGCCGACCATCAGGATCTCGGTGAATTCAATCTTGTCGCCTGCAACGCCTTCCAGCTTTTCGATGGTTACGACGTCGTTGGCTGCCACGCGGTACTGCTTACCGCCGGTCTTGATGACTGCGAACATTCTTTATCCTTTCATGTTCGGGCCGGCTCTTTACCCCCAGGGGGCAAGGCCGTCTTTTTGTCAGTCGACTTTTAGCAGGATTTTCGGGATCATTCCCGAGGCCCTGCCGGTGAATGGGCGCAAATCACACCCGCTGCGGTGAGGGCAAGCCACACCACTTCCATTGCGCGAATTAAGGGAAACGCTCCTTTCTGTCAAGAAGAAGCCACGCGCCACATTGGATAATCTTCATCGAGGCTCTTGCCAGCACCCGAATCTGCCGCTATGAACCCGACCGCGCTAACCAAGCGCCGACCGACTATGCGGAGAGGTGGCAGAGTGGTCGAATGCACCGCACTCGAAATGCGGCATACCTGCAAGGGTATCGTGGGTTCAAATCCCACCCTCTCCGCCATCGGGACTTCGATCCTGCCCCAGCCCAAATGTCTTCCGTCTCGCCAGAGTAACCTCAGGCGACGGTGAACTGTTGCCGGCGATCCAACGTCAGGCGACTTTCAACGCCGCCGATATTTCCGACAGGGTCGCCTTCTCCGCATCGCTGACGGCCACGCCGCCGAAACCCAGGAACCCGCCCTCCTTGGCGGCTTCCGCCACGCGCTGGCTGATCTGGTACAGCCAGGCGGTGAAGGCGCCGGCATCATCAGGCGCCTTGGCTTCGACGACCGCGCGGGCCTGTTGCAGCGTTTCGATGCACTTGGCTTTCATGTCCTCGGGCTTGGCGCCTTTCAGCTTTGCCTGCAGGCCGTCGCGGGCTGTGGTTCGCCCTTGCGATGTTTCGAAGTCGGCCACGAGCGCTTTGACCAGCGGATTTGCGGCCGCGTCGGTTTTTGCCTGCAGCAGCGCGCTGCTGTTGGCAAGGCCCTCCTTCAGCATACCCCACAGGCCGCTCGGCTCCGCCGCAGTCACGGCAATGCCCGCCATCATCACGCTTTCCAGAAGCAGCGTCCATTCGTCCGGCGTGAATGTCGATTTGTCAGCCATGGCTGAGCCTCCTTCGTTCGATCTCTTGCACAGCACAGGAATTGCCGGAGCCCCAGGGGAGCGCCGGCTGTGGGCGATTGCTTGCAGCATCAAGCCGAAAGGGTGGCAAGCTTTGTCTTCAACGCATCGATCGCGGGTTTCAGGATGTCCGAAACGCCGGGAATGGCGAGCACCTTGTCGAACAGACCATTGAGCGTCGACATCGTCGGGGTGATCAGGGCCGCAAGGGCCGCCTTTTGCTCGGCCGAAAGTTGCCCGGCCACGCCGGTGACTTTGTCGAGCCCGGTCGAGACGTCCTCGAGCTTCGGCAGGGCGGCGGTCGCCGAGGCAGCGTCGGTAACGCCTGTCAGCGTCGTCTGCAGGCTGGCCATGCTGTCGCGCACCTGCTGGCCGACATCGATGCCGCCCACGGTCAGGCTCGGCTCCGGTGTACCGGCTTGGGGCGTGACCTGCTCGGGTGTCGCGGCCTGGGGCACAACCTGCTCGCCCGGCCGGCCGAAGAGGTAGAAAAGGACGCCAGCGATCACCAGTGCGGCGATTACCCAATAGAGCCAGTTGCGCGACGAGGTCGGAGCCGCTGCCGCTGCCGCGCGCTGGCTCGCGCCGCTTGCGGCGGCGGCCGAGGCGGAAGCGCTGCGGGCGGCTTGGCTTGCTGCCTGACTTGCCGCTTGACTGGCGGAGGCTGCAGCGGTCTGCGCCGAAGCGCCGAGCGAGCCGAGTGACCCGAGCAGGCCGGTGCCGCCAAGCAAATCTCTAACGCCCGCCGGCAATGCGGCGGCGATATTGTCCTTCTGACTGGCAAGCAGTCCGGCGATGCCGTTGGCGCTCAGGTCTCCGCCGCTCTGCCGGGCAAGGCCGCCCATCACCAGAGGAGCAAGCGTTGCAAGCAGCGAGCCGCTCGCTCTTTGATCAATGCCGGAAGCCCCGCCGATGGCGTTTGCGAGCGCACTGCCGTCCTTGGCACCAAACAGCGATGAAATGATCTGGGATCCGCTCTGGGCAAGTGATGTCTGGTCGCCGCCTGCAAGCATTCCCCGCCTTGTTGCTTGGCGGTATCGGCGATTTTTTGCGCGCCGCCGGGTTGGGCGGCTATGCCGGTCAGTCCGGCGAGCACTGCAGGTACGGCAGCGGCAACAGCGCCCTGCACCTTGCTGCTATCGAGCCCCAGCGCCGAGGCGATGCGGGCGATCATGTCAGGGGTAAGCATCTGCGCGATGTAGGAAACAAGATTGCTGGCCATTGGCTTTTCCTCCACGTTGATGTCGCCGAAAAACGACTCTGCTCATCGAGCGGGGCTCGACGGCGCGGCAATTGGCTGCAAGCAATTCGCGTTTATCTGATTATCGACTGCGAGATTTGTTCGCCAGGAACCCTAGGCGCCAAAACATTAGCACCTGTGGATGTATTGCGCCAGTTCCTGGCAACCCTTGGGAACAAGAGGGTTGTCGCCGATGCGAAAGCGCGCCTGCATTGCCACGCCGCTACTGCTTGTTCGCCTCGTCTCCCGGAGGGCCGGCACAGAACGGTGCTCCGGAGCATTTGCAACCGGCTTTGGGGGGCTTCATTTCATCCCCTCTGCATATCGGCGGCATGCTTCAACGCGCAGACAGCTGCGCCGGGCTCACCAGAAGTTCAACGACCGGCAACGAACTCGTACCCGATCCCTCGACCAGGTTTTCATCTCCAGATCAGTCTTCGTGCGTGCGCAGCCATGTCTCCAGTCCGGCGATCACCGCGAGCCTCAGGCTGGCATTTTTGGCAAGGGCCCGGGCGAGGGATGACCCATCGGACAAAAAGCCCATCTCACCCATGACGTCGTCGGGTTTTAGCCGGCGTTTCGCCATGATCGCCTTGATGCGCGTGATCGTGGAAGGAAGCAGGTAACGGCCACTGGCGATGGGGACTCCTGCCGGGAAGGGGGGAAGAACAGCAGTGTCGGCGGCGGGCGTTTGAGAGGCCGTGGGCAGCACGCCTGATATCGCCAGCCATGTGAGGAAGCCCTCGCGCTCGCCTGGCGTCGCCTTTCCCCACGAATTCTTCAGTTTCTCCAGGCGGGTGCGCTGCGGCTTCAGGCCGGCAATGACAAGCGCCTTGCGCAAGGAGGAGATCCTGCCCGCCAATACGTCGCCGTAGATGTCGGGAAATTCCGCCTTCAATCGCTGCTCGTAATGGGCGTTATCGCGCTTCGGCTTCTTCGACATTTTCAGTCCCGACGTTCATCTCTCGCGTCCTCTAGCGCGCCGCGCGGGCAAGGGCGAGAAAAAAGGCGATGGCGCCGTGTCGTGCCGGGGAAGCCACCTGCTTCCGAGAGCCCTTGGATGAATGAAGCAGCGGTGGTCGGGAGGCGGTTCGCCAAGTCGCCGACCAGCGCGTGAGGCATCTGTTGGTTCGTCCAGCTTTGCACAAGTCGGCCCCCATACCATCACGTCAAGAGCCGGGATGTGACACGGCGAACAAAGGACGATGATATGTCAAACGATGTCGAGCACTATGCCGATCCGCAGGATGCGGCTGTTGCCCTCTTCCTCACCAACAATGACGGCGAAGAGCTGACCAATGTGCTGGTTGCAGCACTCGAAGATGCGTTCCGTATCCTTCGCGACGAGGTTTCCGGCGAAACGATGCACTGAGGCGGGTTGCTTCAAACGATGCGGCAGAATTGAAGCTGTCGTCGAAACCGTATGGTCGCGCCAGCAACGCGGTTCGCCGGCGTGGCTGGCTCACACTTCCGCGGTACCCGCTCAAAGGTCGAGCAACAGCTATTGCTTGTTCAAGGCGCGAGAATCCCGTTAATGATGCAAGGCTTCAGGGGGCGCTCTGGTCTGCGACCAGAGTTGGCGACAAATCGAGCGGCCAGGGGATACGATCACCGATCGCTGGCGTTTTCATTTCTGCCGCAACAGCTCCTCTACGGAGGCCGCGATCGCCAACAGCGTCCTGTCCGTTCCGTTCCGGCCCACCAGCATCAGCCCCGCCGGGCGGGTCAGTCCCGGCATCGGTAGCGTTATGGCGGTGAGGTCGAACTGGTTTGCGACCTGGCAGTTGCGCAACAGCAAGCCCTCGACACGGTCATATTCCGCCTCATTCGCCTCCACCGAGGCGATCGACACCGCCGCGATCGGCGTCGTCGGCAGGACGATGAGGTCGTAGGCCGAGAGCCGTTCGTCCATGGCGCGCGCCAGGCCTGCTCTCGTCTCCAGCAGCGCATCGAGCGCCGCCTGCGGGGTCTGTAAACGACGCCGGAGCGTTGATGAAACCCTGACATCCACGGGTGCGTCCTCGTCAGAAAGCCAGTCGGTATGCAGCCGGCTTGCCTCGAGGCCGGCGATCGAGCCGATGACGGTCGCTTGCCGCAAGCGGTCGATCAGATCGTCGATGCTGCAATCCACGAGCTGGGCGCCGGCAGCCTTGAGGCGGTCGAGACTGGCGGCGAACGCCTCTGAAATCTCAGGTGAGAGGTCGGCCAGAAGCTGGCCGCGCGGCACGCCGATGCGCAGGCCGGCGATCGGGCGTGGTACAAGCGTTGTCGCCGTTTCGCCGGCCATGATGGCATCGGCAGCTGCGCAGTCGCTGACTGCAAGGGCAAGCGGGCCGATCGAGTCGAGGCTCGGAGCAAGAGGAAAGGCACCGTCGAGCGGGATACGGCTTGCAGTCGGCTTGAAGCCGACAAGGCCGTTCAGCGCCGCCGGGATGCGCACGGAGCCGCCGGTGTCGGAGCCGATGGCGATGTCGCAAGTGCCTTCCGCCGCAGACACAGCAGCACCCGAGGACGAGCCGCCGGGGATCAGGCTTTCATCGGTGGCGTTGCCCGGCACCGGATAATGGGGATTGAGCCCGACCGCGGTGAAGGCGAATTCTGTCATGTGGGTCTTGCCGACGATCACGGCGCCGGCGGCGCGCAAGCGCTCGACGATGACAGCCTCCTGTTGCGGCACGGCTGCCGTGCGCTTGATGATCGAGCCGGCGAGCGTCGGTTCGCCCGCGATGTCGAAGAGATCCTTGATCGAGATGATCCTGCCGTCGAGCGGCCCGAGCGTGTTGCCCGCCTGCCGGCGGCGATCGGCGGCATCGGCCTCGGCGCGCGCGCTTTCCGCGTAGAGTTTCACATAGGTCTTTTCGTTGTCGCGGCGGGCATCGAGCCTCGCCAGGACCTGTTCGAGATGATCGCTTACGGGAGTGGTCGATTGGGACACGATGAGGAACCTGCCGGTATCTGCGGTCGCCGGGCGGCGCGTTGTTTTTTCGTCCATTGCCCGGTGCGAAAGTCGCCGTCAGGCAAGACGGCAATCTTCATAGCAGGGCTTTCGGCAAATGCCATGCGGTTGCCGATGGCAGTCCACGCAACCCGACCCTTCAACCGGGCTTGTGGGCGCAGAGAATGAAGCGGCGATAGACGAAGGTACGCAGGCAGTTTCGCAGGTTTGCGGTCTTGCGCTGTGCGGCGGCGATCGGCCGGTGGGATGTCCGCTCGATGGTCCCGAAGCCGGCAAGTTTCAGCATCGGCAGCAGCGTCTCGGCGGTCAGGCCCTCGCCGAAGGGCAGGTTCTGCATGATCGTCGCATGGCGGTCGCTGAGCGCGCCGTCGTAGTGATTGTCCGGCCCGATCACCCGGTCGATCTGGCGGATCGCCCAGGTCGCCAGGCGTCCAACCGTGGTTGGCTTCGCCCAGTCGCCGTCAAAAACCAGCAGCTTGCCGCCGGGCTTCAGCAAGCGGAACCATTCGCCAAGCGTCGCCTGCGGTTGGGTCAGCGTCCACACCAGATGCCGGCAGACGATCGCGTCATAGCGCTCGTCCGGCTCCATGGTGTTTTCCGCGTCGGCAAGGAGGAAGCGAAGGCGGGGTTTGCCGGCATGTTTTTTCCCGGCGACGGCAAGCATCGCCTCGGAGAAATCGAGTGCGGTGACGTCGTGGCCAAGGTCGTGGATCAGCCGCGTCACTTCGCCGGTGCCGCAGGCAAGCTCGAGCACCCGCAGCGGCTTGGCCCCGAGAAAGTCGCGCACCGGTTTCTGCCAGGCATCGAATTCCGGGCCGTGCGGGATGCGGTGGCCGAAGGCAAGGTCGAAGGTTTCGGAGCGTTTCGACCAGTAGTCGCGGATCTCGTCCTTGAGGTCGAAGTTTGCCCTTGCGTCCGGCCTGGCTCTTTCAGCCAGCTCGCTCATTGCGCCGCCTTTGCCTGATCGATGCGGGCGAAGATCGCATCGAAGCGGCCGCGCGCCCGACCGGGAACCTCGGCCTTGCGGAAGGCCTCGGTCAGTTCCGCCTCGCCGACCTTGATCAGCATCACCATGCCCATGGCGAAATGTGGCGAGCACTTGATGCCGTAGAAGCCCGGCGTGTCGAAGCTGACCTCGATCTCCTCGTTGATCTGGCCCTTGAAGCCGGCATAGTCCGCAGGCACCATGCCGTCGATCGAGGCGGCGTTGTGGCTCTTGTGTCCGACCCGAAATTTGACGCGGTCGCCGGGCTTCAGCTCGACATAGTCAGGCTCGAAGACCATCGAGCCGTTTTCGCCGCGGTTGAGCATCTTCACTTCGATGGTCTCGGCAAAGGCCGGAGCGGTGGTGAGCCCGAGGGCGAGAAGGGCAGCAGCGATCTTAGCGCGCATGGTCATGTCTCTTCATGGTGTCGGATATCAGGTGCAGTTTTGGACGCGGGCGGCGATAGCGAACGAAGCACGAGCCGTCCTCGTCGTGCTCGACCGTCGCTGCGACCCCGAAGACCGCGAGAATTCGCTCTTCCGTCAGGATCTCCGTCGGGGTCCCGAGCGCGACGATGCGGCCGCGATCCATCACGGCGATGCGGTCGCAGAAGACGGCGGCGTGGTTGAGATCGTGCAGGGCGGCAACGACCGTCAACGGCTGTCCCCGGACGAGCTCGAGCAGGCCGATCTGGTGGTGGATGTCGAGATGGTTGGTCGGTTCGTCGAGCAGCAGGATCTGCGGCTGTTGTGCCAGTGCCCGGGCGATATGCAATCGCTGGCGCTCGCCGCCGGACAGCGTGTGCCACATGCGATCGGCAAAATCGCTCATGCCCACATGGTCGAGCGCTCGGGCGACGATATCGGTGTCGCGCCCCGACCAGGGTGAAAGCGCGCCGAGATGCGGCGTGCGGCCGAGCTCGACCGCCTGGCGGGCGGTGATGCGTTCGGTGGTTTCCGCCTGCTGCTCGACCAGCGCGATGCGTTGCGCGATGTCGCGCCGCGTAGATTTTGCGAGCGGGTGCCCTTCGAGACTGACGATGCCGGATTTCGGCGGGCGGATGCCTGCGAGCAGCGAGATCAGGCTGGTCTTGCCTGATCCGTTCGGGCCGATGATGCCGAGAAACTCTTGCGGCATAACCTCGAGGTCGACGGCGTCGACGATCAGCCGGCCGCCGGCCGACCAGGAAACGGTTTCGGCCTTGAGGCTCATGACGCCGCTCTCCCGCGGCTGAGGATCAGCGCGAAGGCCGGGGCGCCGACGAGCGCGGTGATCACGCCGATCGGCAGCACCTGGCCGGGAATGATGACCCTCGACAAGATGTCGGCGGCGATCATGAAGATCGCTCCGGTGAGTGCTGCTGCCGGCAGCAGCAGGCCGTGGCGCACGCCGACCAGGAAGCGTGCGGCATGCGGTATGACGAGGCCGACGAAGCCGATGGAGCCGACGATGCTGACCATCACCGCCGTCATCAGCGCCGTTGCCGAAATGAGGGTCGCATAGACGCGTTTCACCGGGATGCCGAGCGAGGCGGCCGATTCGGCGCCGAAGGTGAAGGCGTCGAGCGCGCGGGCATGCCAGAGGCAGACGAGGAGGCCGGCAAGCGCCACCGGCAAGGCCAGCGCCACATCCGGCCAGCGCACGCCCGAGAGGTTGCCGAGCAGCCAGAACATGATGCCCCGGGCCTGCTCGGCATTGGCGGATTTGGTGACGATGAAGGAGGTGAGCGCGTTGAAGAGTTGCGAGCCGGCAACGCCGGCGAGAATGATGGCACCGGTGCCGCGGCCCGCCCTCAGCGCCAGGAGGGAGACGAGCGCGAAGGCGAAGACCGCGCCGAAGAAGGCGCCGAGCGACAGCGTCAACATGCCCGCGCCGATGCCGAGAATGGCGACGGCGACCGCACCGGTCGATGCGCCGGCGGAGATGCCGAGGATATAGGGATCGGCCAGGGAATTGCGGAGCAGTGCCTGCAAGACGACGCCGCAGAGCGACAGTGCTGCTCCGCAGCACGCGGCCACGACAGCGCGGCTGAGGCGATAGTTCCAGACGATGCCCTCGTCGATCGCATCGAGCGGGTATCCGGCACCCCAGAGGCGGTTGGCGACCGTCTTGCCGACGACGTCGAGTGGGATCGCTGTTTCGCCGATGGCGGCGCCGAGCGCCAGCGCCAGGAAAAGCAGTGCGAACGCCGTCAGGACGGCGCCCGTTCTATTGATCGTTGGAGGTATTGACCTCACTTCGCCAGGCCGGCTTTTTCGATGGCGTCAGCCAGCACCTCGATGCCCTCGATCGTGCGGATCGTCGGGTTCATCGCCTGTGCGTCCATGACGACGATATGGTCCGCCTTGACCGCCGGCATTAGGCTGGTCACCGGGTCGGACTTCAGGAACTTCATCTTCAGTTCCCAGTCGTCGGCCGGGAAGCGGCGGCGGTCCATCTTGCCGATCACCACGATCTTCGGATTGGCCTTGGCGATGGTTTCCCAGCCGATGGTCGGCCATTCCTCTTCGGTGGAGACGACATTCTTGATGCCGAGCGCCGACAGGATGTAGCCAGGAGCGCCATTGGTGCCGGCGACATAGGGGTCGATGTCCATCTCGGCGCTGGAGAACCAGAAGACCGCCGACAGCTTGCCGTCGGCATTGGCGATCTTGCCGCGTGCGGCTTCTTCGCGGGCCTTCAGCTTGGCGACCAGCGCTTGCCCTCGATCCTGCACGTCGAAGATCTCGGCGAGCTCAGCGATCTCCTGGTAGATGAGGTCCATCGAGAAGGATTTGTGGCGCACGCCGTCGCCGCCAGCCGAATTGTCCTTGGCGGCGCAATCGGCAGGAGAGACATAGACGGGGATCGACAGTTCGGCGAACTGCTTCGGCGTCGCGACGATGCCTTCAGGCCCGACATGCCACTGGAACTGGGCGGTCACCAGATTCGGCTTGGTGGCAACGACGCTTTCGAAGCTCGGGTCGTTGTCGGCAAGGCGCGGAACCTTGCTGTTGACGTCCTCGTAGCCGTCGATAACAGGGCCGATCCAGACGGCTGTGCCGACGACCTTGTCTGCGAGGCCGAGAAGATAAAGGATTTCCGTGCTGCTCTGACCGATCGAGGCGGTGCGCGTCGGCGCCGCCTTAAAGGTAACCTCCTGGCCGCAATTCTTTAAGGTCAGGGGGTAGCTCGTCGCGGCCGCAAGAGCGGTTGCGGGAGCGACGGTCAGAAGCAGGGCCACGGAAACGGCAAGGGATGGGCAATGGCGCCCGACGGCATTCAAAATGGCTTTCAAGGGAATTCTTTCTTCTCGTGAGCTTACGAAGGGTCAACCGGAGCGGCGACAGTCGGCCGAGCGAATTTCGGGAGACAATCGATCGCAAACGTCGAGAAGGACGGGAAGAGAGGGCGCAAAGCCGCGCGATATGCGGATCATGGACAACTCCTGTTCCGGGCAACCCCGCCCGTGACGCTGGATCTTCTGCTTGACGGCAGGTCTCCTGGCTCGCGGATGGTTCGCCCTCCACCTGCCTTCCCGCAACGCGCATGACGCAATCGCAGTGGCATGGCGCTGTCGCGCCACAGGGGTGTCCGGCATTCCGCTTACAGTTGCGGGGGCAGCCACGGTCTCGGTCCCTTTTGGGTCGTCCTCACCGTGTTCCCTATTAATCCCCGTTAGAGTCATCCTTCGGGGAACCGTCGCCGCTACCCTTAGTGTCCCGGTCCGTGCGGCGTCAAGCCGACCGGTTGCGGAAACCGCCTTGCTGCTACCGCGTTGCGGCGGCTTACCGTAAAGCGTGGCAAGGGTCCGCCTTCACCGAATTGTCGCGAAACCGTTCAAATTGTTTCATGTCGCTGTCAACGCGCTGACATCAGAACAACCAAAAGTCCGGCACGCGAAACGCAGCTTTTCGCGAGGTTCGAACCGGAGGCTTGTTTGGCCGAAATCCTCACCACGCTCACCCGCCGCTCCTTTCTTCTGTCTGCCGGTGCTGCCGGCCTCGTCGCGTCCTCCGGTCTTGCCACGCCGTTTTATGCCCGCGGTTACGGCCGGCCGGAATTCATCCATGGCGTGCAGTCGGGCGATGTCGACACAAGCTCCGGCATGGTGTGGACTCGGGTCGACAGGCCGTCGCGGGTAACGCTGGAGTACTCGACGACCGAAAGCTTTTCCAATCCGGTTCGGCTTGCCGATCTCACCGCGACACCGCAGACGGATTGCGCGGTGAAGTGTTCGCTCGACAATCTCCTGCCCGATCAGGACATCTTCTACCGGTTCATCGCGACCGATCTCTACGACGTCAACCGGGTGTCGGAGCCTGTCATCGGCCGGTTTCGCACAGCGCCCTTGCGCAAGCGCTCGATCCGCTTCGTCTGGTCCGGAGATACAGCCGGCCAGGGCTGGGGCATCGACGATGTCGGCATGAAGACCTATTCCACCATGCGCCTGCACGAGCCGGACTTCTTCATCCATTCCGGCGACACGATCTATGCCGACAATCCCATTCCCGACGAGATCCCCTTGCGCGATGGTGGCATCTGGAAGAACCGGGTGGTGACGCATGAGAAACGCGACGTGGCGCGCACGCTCGAAGAGTATCGCGGCCAATGGAAGTACAATCTTCTCGACAGCCATGTGCGTGAACTCAACGCCGTCTGTCCGACCTTCTATCAATGGGACGACCACGAGGTCTTGAACAACTGGTCGGCCTCGACGAATCTTCGCGACGATCCGCGTTATCCGGAAAAGGACGTTGCCGTCTATGCGGCCCGCGCTAGCCGGGCATTCAGCGAGATGACGCCGATCCGCATGCCACCGGCACAGCCGGGTCGCATCTTCCGCAAGATCGCCTACGGCCCGCTTCTCGATGTCTTCTTCGTCGATCTCCGGTCCTACCGCGGCCCCAACCAGGGGGAGGGCGATGGCGGCCTGTTCGGTTGGCGCCAGGCGGATTGGCTGAAGCGGGAGCTGGCCGCCTCACGCGCGGTGTGGAAGGTGATCGCCTGCGACATGCCCATCGGCCTCGTCGTCTGGGACGATTATGCCAACAGGCGCGGCTCCGATGCCATCGCCAATGGCGATAATGGTGCGCCGACGGGCCGCGAAACCGAATTTGCCGACCTGCTCCGCTTCATCAGGGACAATGCCATCGACAACCTCGTCTGGCTGACGGCGGATGTGCATTACACGGCGGCGCATCACTACGATCCGTCGCGCGCAGCCTTCAAGGATTTCCTGCCCTTCTGGGAGTTCGTTTCCGGTCCCTTGCATTCCGGCACCTATGGTCCGAAGGAGCTGGACATGACCTTCGGCCCGGACGTGCGCTTCATCAAGGCATCGGGCGGCGGCGTCGACAGCAACCTGCCGCCATCCGCCGGCCTGCAGTTCTTCGGCATCGTCGATATCAATGGCCAGACGAAGCAGATGACGGTGCGCCTGATGGATCGGCAAGACCAGGAACTGTGGCGCGTGACGCTCGATCCGGCCGCTGTCGCGTGAGCGTTCTGGCTTTGACCGATCCCTTTCCTGAGCCGGTTGGCGTGGCCCTTTCCGGTTGCAAACCCATGGCCTGTCGGGGCTTCGGCGCCGGTCTCTTGCGCACGCCCCCCTTTCGCAATCGCAAAAAAACCTGTATGAGCCCGACCATTGAAAAAGCGGCGTGGCCCATTGGGGCGTGCCCTAAACCTTCCGAGACGAAAAATGAGCATTCGTAACATCGCGATTATCGCGCACGTCGACCATGGGAAAACGACCCTTGTCGACGAGCTTCTGAAGCAGTCGGGCTCGTTCCGCGAAAACCAGCGCGTTGCCGAACGCGTCATGGACTCCAACGACATCGAAAAAGAGCGCGGCATCACCATTCTTGCCAAGGCGACGTCGGTCGAGTGGAAGGGCGTGCGCATCAACATCGTCGACACCCCCGGCCACGCCGACTTCGGCGGCGAAGTCGAGCGCATCCTGTCGATGGTGGACGGCGCCATCGTTCTCGTAGACGCCTCCGAAGGCCCGATGCCGCAGACGAAGTTCGTCGTCGGCAAGGCGCTGAAGGTCGGCTTGAAGCCGATCGTCGCGATCAACAAGATCGACCGCCCGGACGGACGCCACGAAGAAGTCATCAACGAAGTCTTCGACCTCTTCGCGAACCTCGACGCCACCGACGAACAGCTCGACTTCCCGATCCTCTACGGTTCGGGCCGTGACGGCTGGATGAACGTCGCGCCTGAAGGTCCGAAGGACCAGGGCATGGCTCCGCTTCTCGACCTCGTGCTGAAGCACGTTCCCGAGCCGACGGTTGCCGAAGGTCCGTTCCGCATGATCGGCACGATCCTTGAAGCAAACCCCTTCCTCGGCCGCATCATCACCGGCCGCATCCATTCGGGTTCTCTGAAGCCGAACCAGCCTGTCCGGGTTCTCGGCCAGGACGGCAAGCTGCTCGAAACCGGCCGTATCTCGAAGATCCTCGCTTTCCGCGGTATCGAGCGCCAGCCGATCGAAGAAGCGCATGCAGGTGATATCGTTGCGATCGCCGGCCTGACCAAGGGCACCGTCGCCGACACCTTCTGCGACCCGTCGGTCACCGAAGCGCTGACGGCACAGCCGATCGACCCGCCGACCGTCACCATGTCCTTCATCGTCAACGACAGCCCGCTTGCCGGCACCGAAGGCGACAAGGTCACGAGCCGCGTCATCCGCGACCGTCTGTTCAAGGAAGCCGAAGGCAACGTTGCGCTGAAGATCGAAGAATCCTCCGAGAAGGATTCGTTCTTCGTCTCCGGTCGCGGCGAATTGCAGCTCGCGGTTCTGATCGAAACCATGCGCCGCGAAGGCTTCGAACTCGCCGTCTCGCGTCCGCGCGTTGTCATGCACAAGGATGACAACGGTCAGCTGCTCGAGCCGATCGAAGAAGTGGTCATCGACGTGGACGAGGAGCATTCCGGTGTCGTCGTTCAGAAGATGTCGGAGCGCAAGGCCGAGATGGTCGAGCTGCGTCCGTCCGGCGGCAATCGCGTCCGTCTGGTGTTCTTCGCTCCGACCCGCGGCCTGATCGGCTACCAGTCGGAACTGCTGACGGATACGCGCGGCACGGCGGTCATGAACCGTCTGTTCCACGCCTACCAGCCGTACAAGGGCGAGATCGGTGGCCGCGTCAACGGCGTGCTGCTCTCCAACGACGCCGGCGAATCGGTCGCCTATGCCATGTTCAACCTGGAAGACCGCGGCCCGATGATCATCGAAGCCGGCGAGAAGGTCTATGCCGGCATGATCATCGGCATCCACACGCGCGACAACGACCTCGAGGTCAACGTGTTGAAGGGCAAGAAGCTCACCAACATGCGCGCATCGGGCAAGGACGAAGCCGTCAAGCTGACGCCGCCGATCCGCATGACGCTCGAGCGGGCGCTGTCCTGGATCCAGGACGACGAACTCGTCGAAGTCACGCCGAAGTCGATCCGTCTGCGCAAGATGTACCTCGACTCGAACGACCGCAAGCGCTTCGAGAAGTCGCGCACGGCCGGCGCTGCTTAAGCGCATCCGATCATCATCGGCAATTTTTGAAACCCCGGAGCGATCCGGGGTTTTTTGCTGTGTGTGCCAGTGGGGGGCGGCTTGCGGATAAAGTTAAAAAGGCGTTAACCTTCCACAGGATGCCGTTAAAGTTGCCTGTGGGTTAACACGACGCGGCTCCCGGGCGGGATTCCTGTTCGCCTTGTGTGTGTTTAGAGTCGTGAGTCATGAAGACTGTTTCGATCGAGGTCAGACCCGGAGAACCGCAAGAGGCGGCGGCCATTGCCGACGTGCATCGCGTTTCATGGCTGCAGACCTATGGCGGCATCATTCCGCACCGCCCGCTGATCCAGATGGTCAATCGTCGAGACGAGGTCTGGTGGCGCAAGGCAACCCGGGGTCCGGCGACCCTGCTGGTTGTCGACGTAGCGGGAACGATTGCCGGCTATGCCACCCTCGGCCTCAGCCGCGCCAAGGCGCTGCCGCAGGAAGGCGAAATCTACGAGATTTACCTGCGTCCGGAATACCAGGGCATCGGCCTTGGGCGGGTGCTGTTCGGCGAAGCCAAGAGCCTGCTGCGCTCGCTCGGTTGCCAGGGGCTCGTCGTCTGGTGCCTTGAGGACAGCGATCACGCCTATCAGTTCTTCCAAGGCGCCGGCGGCAGCGATATCGCCGAAGGCATGGAAGATTTCGGCGACAAGCACCTCAAGAAGGTCGGCTTCGCCTGGAACTGACGCCCGCCGTGAAAGCCTTCGCTGGCTATGGCGATAGAGTTATCTCCGAAATCACTCCGGCAGTTCGTTGTTGGGTTCGGCGGCCTTGTCGCCGCGTTTGCCGTGGAATACCGCCTGGTCAACGCCGCAGCGAAATGTCGGCGCCACCTCGTCGGCGACTTTTCGGGCGATCGTGTTAGGATCAGGATTGGCGAGCGCATCGACATAGCCGGCGACGCAGCCCTTGCCGTCAAGCTTCTCGGCCACCTTGGAGACGACGAGAACCTGGCCCTCGAGCGCCGGCACCGATTCACCGGTCTTCGGATCCGGGTTTTCGATGATCCAGCGGAGAATTGTCGCAACCGCGGTGCCGCCCTTGGCGACGCGCCATTCCACCATGGTGCCCGCGTGGTTGAAGGGGATGAAGCTCTCGAATGCCCCGTCGAGGTATTCCTTGCCGATATGGCCGAAGGAGAAGCTCTGGCGAACATCGATCTCCTTGAAATGGACCGGATAGTCGCCGTAACCGGGGCAGCTCATCAGGGCGTACATGCCCGGCTCCTCGGCAATCGTCTTGCACTTGTCGCGGCTGACGTCGACATAGACGCTGTCATTGGCAATGGCTGATCCGGCAGACAGCAGGATCAGCGACAGGCACGCAACCTTTCCGTTCATCATGACCTCCCTTCGACAGGATTTGTCGACCTGTCCCGGCCATTCGACCACGACAAAACGACCGGTTGAATCTGCGCTGCGGACGAAAGTTATATTGCATCGCGGCATGTTTCCCTTTATCCGACGGGCAAACGTCCCAACTGACCCTGGAGTAGTCCATGCGCATTGACGCGATTTCCATCGGAAAGAATCCACCAGAAGATGTCAACGTGATCGTTGAGGTTCCCGTTGGCGGCCATCCCATCAAGTACGAGATGGACAAGGAAGCCGGCACGCTCGTCGTCGACCGTTTCCTCTACACGCCGATGCACTATCCGGGGAACTACGGCTTCGTGCCGCACACGCTTTCCGACGATGGCGACCCGATCGACGTCCTGATCTGCAACACCCGTCCGCTCGTTCCGGGCTGCGTCATCAACGTGCGCCCGATCGGCGTGATGATGATGGAAGACAACTCCGGCAAGGACGAAAAGATCATCGCGGTTCCGTCGGGTCACCTGACGCAGCGCTATGACAAGGTGCATGAATACACCGACCTGCCGGAAATCACGCTCAAGCAGATCGAGCACTTCTTCGAGCACTACAAGGATCTGGAGCCCGGCAAGTGGGTGAAGATTTTTGGCTGGAAGGACGCCGCCGTCGCCAAGCAGCTGATCAAGGAAGCTGTCGAGCGCGCCGCGAACGAAAAGAAGTAAGCTTCAGCTCACTTGCCGACCAGTTCGGCAAGTCGCTTCAAAACATCCTCCGGGTCGGCATCGATCCGGAGGATTTTTTTGCGCTGCGTTTCGCCTGAAAGGAAGGAAATGCGGTTCTTGGCGATACCGATCTCCTTGGCGAGAACGGCGATCAGGGCCTGGTTGGCCTTGCCCTTTTCCGGAATGGCGCGCACGCGGACCTTGAGATGGTCCTGCCCGTCGGCGCCGCTCTCCACCCCATCGATCCCGTCGCGTCCCCCGTTCGGTGTCAGCCGGACGGTGACGCGCACGTGATCGCCGTGGGCTGTAAACGCTTGGGTCGTCAATTTATCAGCGCAGCAGCGCCGGTGCGATCGTCGTGTTCAGGAACAGCTGGATGAAATAGAGGATCACCAGCACCACCAGAGGCGAAAGATCGACGCCGCCCATGTTGGGCAGAACCCGGCGGATCGGACGGTAGAGCGGCTCGGTCAGCTGGTAGAGCGAGCGGCCGATCATGTTGATCGCCTGGTTGTTCACGTTGATGACGTTGAACGCATAGAGCCAGGAAAAGATGGCGGACGCGATGATCAGAAACCACGCGATGTTGATAATAAAGTTCAAGGTGCCGATGACAGCAATCATGCCGGTCTCCAAATCGTTATTGACAGACATGTAGACATTGAGACCTAAACGAGCAAGTACGCCGATTTGCCACGCGCGATCATGTTTAATGCAGGTCGGACAAAGATCGGTACCATCGAGGAGCGTTTCCCCTATGTCGGCCGTTCATACCACCCACCGCTTCGCCGCGTTTCGGCATGTCGGCTATCGTCGCTACTTCTTCTCGCGCTTTCTCGCTTACTTTGCCATCCAGATCATTTCGGTCGCCGTCGGCTGGCAGATCTACGACCTGACGCGCGATCCGTTCGATCTCGGGCTCATCGGCCTCTTCCAGTTCCTGCCGTCGCTGGTGCTGATCCTCGTCACCGGATCTGTTGCCGATCGCTACAACCGGCGCATGATCATGGGCGTCTGCATGGTCGTCAGCACGCTGTGCGCCGTAGCGCTCTTGACGTTGACGGTCACCGGGCTTTTCTCACCCTGGCCCGTCTACGCGATCCTGGTCGTCTTCGGCATCGAGCGGGCGTTTCTGGCGCCGGCGTCGCAGTCGCTGGCACCCAATCTGGTGCCGCCGGAAGACCTGCCCAATGCGATCGCCTGGAATTCGACGTCCTGGCAGACGGCAATGATCGTCGGTCCGGTCGCCGGTGGCCTGATCTACGGCTTCGGCTCCATCGTGCCCTATGCCGTCGGTGTCTGTTTCTTTGCCGCGGCCGCTTTGATGGTGTTTGCGATCCCGAAGCCCGCGGCGCGCTCCAAGGCCCCGGTGCAGAGCTGGGAGACGATCACCGCCGGGTTCCGCTATATCAAGGCGGAGAAGGTGGTGCTGGGGGCGATCTCGCTCGATCTCTTCGCGGTGCTGCTCGGTGGCGCCGTCGCGCTGATGCCGGTCTTTGCCCGCGACATCCTCGATCTCGGCCCCTGGGGGCTGGGGCTGCTGCGCGCCGCCCCCGGCGTCGGCGCCGTCGGCATGGCCATCTGGCTGGCCGCCCACCCCATCCGCCATCGTGCCGGTATCCTGATGTTTACCGGTGTTGCGCTCTTCGGTCTCGGCACCGTTGTCTTCGGCCTGTCGGCAACGCCGTGGCTGTCGATCGCAGCGCTCGTGATCATGGGTGCTGCCGACATGATCTCGGTCTATGTGCGCGAGATCCTGATCACGCTGTGGACGCCCGACGAGCTGCGCGGCCGCGTCAATGCCGTCAATATGGTGTTTGTCGGTGCCTCCAACGAGCTTGGCGAGTTCCGGGCCGGCATGATGGCGTCTGGCTTCGGCGCGGTCTTTGCCGTCGCGTTCGGCGGCGCCGGTACGCTGCTGGTGTCGGTGCTCTGGGCACTCGGCTTCCCGCAGTTGCGCAAGATCGACACGCTCGATGTGCCGGAGCATCGCCGCTAGTGGGGTTTGTCGCTACGCGGCCTTTCTGACGCCCGCCTGCAGGAAGATCAGGTCGAGAAAGTTCTCCATCCAGGTGCGCAATGGACCGTCATGCTGCATGCGCCCGTCGAGATGGGCCTTGCCGATCTGCGCTCCCGGCATTTCAAAGCGATGGGCGCCGTGCACCACCCAGCGATGCATCATGGCGCGCGTCAGTTCGCCGTGAAACTGGATGCCCCAGGCGTTTTCGCCGTAGCGGAAGGCCTGGTTCGGATAGGTTTCGCCCGTTGCCAGAAGCTCGGCGCCGGCAGGCAGATCGAAGCCCTCGCGGTGGAAGTGGTAGACCATATCAGGCCAGTCCATCAGTGCACGACCGGCGTCGGTGGCAACCAGAGGATACCAGCCGATCTCCGTCATGCCTTCATGATGTGGCGCGACCTTGCCGCCGAGATTGCGCGCCAGCATCTGGGCGCCGAGGCAGATGCCGAGATAGGGTTTGTTTTCCCTGAGTGGCACCGACAGCCAGTCGATCTCGCGCCGGACGAAATCCTCCTCGTCATTGGCGCTCATCGGCCCGCCGAAGATGATCGTGCCGCCATGGTGTTCCAGCGTCGGCGGCAGCTCGTCTCCGAGGGCCGGACGGCGGATGTCGAGGGAAAAACCCTTCTGCATGAGGATCTGGCCGACACGGCCGGCGCTCGATCTCTCCTGGTGCAGGACGATGAGGATTGGTTTCCTGTCGATCTCGGCGGCTATCGGCATGTCAGCTTTCCTGTTGCGGTTCGCCTTCTTCCGCCGCATCGATCCTTGCCGCAACTTCCCGTCGTTTCAAGATCCGGTCCCGGCCGGAAACACCGAGAAGATCGGCGATCCGCCAGATCACGTGGTCTTCCATCTCGCTGCGCTCGCCGTCGGCATAGACAACCTCCCAGAGCATGCCGATGAGTTCGATGCGCTGCTCTTCGGAAAGGTGGCGCTTCACTTCGGCGGTGAACTGATAGAAGTCGATCGCTTCGCTTTCGGCCGACTGGCCGGCCTCGACCAGCGCGTCGAGCGCCGCATCGTCAAGCGCATAGTGCTGCTTGATGATGGCGCGCATCGTGCGCTGCTCGGAGGCGAGGATCTTGCCGTCCGCCTCCATCACCTGGATGCAGAGCGCGATGACCGCCACGCGCGGATCGCCCCTCTCGATCCGTGTCGTCGGGCCGGTCAGGCCCTCGAGAAACGTCCGGAAGCGTTCAAACATGGTTTCGCCCACAGCCCCTTACAAAAACTCAGAACAATCGGAAACTGGTCTTTTCCGGCAGCTTCTCGCCGACAGCCGGTTCCCGCACGCCGGGATCATCGGGGGGGCGGCCGAAGAACGGGTCGGCGACCGGCTCGCCATTGGAGGCGCCATCCTTTTCGCGGGGCTTTTCGACGACCGAGGCCGGTTTTCTGGCTTCCGCAACCTTGATCGGCTCCGGGCGCTCCCGCGGAGGTTCGGATACCGCTTCGATGATCACGGGCGTGTCGACAACCTGTCTTGCTGGAGCCGTGCCATGGGCCACCGGAGGGTGATCGGCGAGCACTGGCGGCAGGCTGCGGATTGCTTGATCGGCGCTCAGATGGCCGTCCTCGACCTGTGTGGCAAGCTGCAGCGACGGTGCCTTCCATTCGAAGGCGTCAAGCCGTCCGCTAACCGGCGAGACCGGCAGCCAGGTCGGCGAGGTCACGCCGTCAGCCGTCCAGGCCGGGTCGCGCGGGCTCTTCAGGGCCTGGGCCATCCAGTGGCGGATGCGGCCCTCGTCGCCGGTGTCGGCCTCCTCGATGTCGGCAAGCAGCAAGAAGATGCTCTCGGTCGGCTCCAGCCGCGCTGCGGCCTCCGCCTTGGTGCGGGCGAGCAGAAGCTCGCGGGCTTCCAGCGCCGCCTCGGCGACGGCGGCCATGGCAACCGCGTTGTTCGGGCGGAGCGATTCAAGTTTTCTCGCCCGCTTCAGCCGGTCGACCGCCGTGTCGCCGCCACGTGCCCTGACGTAAAGGCGGGCGATGTCGGGATGCGGTTCATGCTTCCACGCTTTTTCGAGGATCGATGCGCCCTTGCGCAGGTTGTCCTCGCGAAACAGCGCTTTTGCCGCGATGAGTGCTGCCGGCACAAGGTTCTCGTCGAGCCTGAGCGCTGCAAGCGCATCGTCGCGAGCCGTCTTGGCATCGCCGTCGAGGCGGGTCATCGCGCGGGCGGTCAAAAGCACAGCCTTCTTGCGGTCGGCGTCCTTTCGATCAAGCACGTGAGCGGTGCGGCTCTGGTCCAGCAGGCGCAATGCCTCGTCCCATTGTCCGGCCTGGCTCTGGCTGTCGAGCGTTGCCAGCGTCGCCCAAGGCAAATGCGGCGCCTTCTCTGCCGCCCGCTCGGCATATTGGCGTGCCGCTTCGTGCGCACCCAAACGCTTGGCTTCGAGATAGAGACCGCGCAGGCCGAGCTCGCGCGTCTCCGGATCGTCGGCCATCAGTTCGAACTTCTTGCGAGCGTCGTCGTACTTGCCCTCGATCAGGAAGGTCTGGGCTTCGAGAAGATGAATCAGCGGTTCCTGGTCGGCGCTGATCAGGCCGCGGGTGCGCGCCGTCATCTTGCGCGCCTGGTTGGCGTCGCCGGCGCCGGCGGCAATCAACCCGGTCGACAGCGCCTGGTAACCCCTGTCGCGCTTGCGGGCGCGGAAGTAGCGGGTGACGGTGTGCGGCGACAGCCAGATGGTGCGCACCAGCCAGATGGCGATCAACACCGCGGCGACCAGCGAGATCAGCAGCGACGCCGCACGCATCAGGCTCATCTCGATGAGCTGGCCTTGCCAGACGAGCGACAGCTCGCCGGGCCGATCCGCGAGCCACGCGAAGCCGAGGCCGAGGCCGAGCACGATCAGGATGAAGATCAAAATGCGGATCATATCTGTCTTCCTCAGCCTTCGGTCGCGGTCTTGTTCATCGTTGCAGCGACCGCCGCATCGATGATGCCCTCGACCCGCAGACGCTGGTCAAGCTTGACCTTGAACGCTTCGCCGGCAGTCTTGGCGGCTGCCGGCAGAGCATCCCATTCCAAGGCCGCGCCCTTGAGATCGCCATTGTTCAGCTTGTCCTCGATACGGGCAACCACGGCCTCCGGCGTGTCGCCTTCGACGCTGCCGACGGGGCGCACGCGAATGCCCGACATAGCGCTGGAGACGAGGCGGTCGAAGATGCCCTCTTTCGGGTCCGGTTGATTGAGCGTATCGAGCATCGTATCGGCCACCGTTGCAAAGTCGCGCCGAAGGTCGGCCCGCGTTGCCACGCCTGTCGTCGCATCCTGCGAAAGCTCGGTAACTGCCTTTTCCTCCGGAGCGATGCTGCGAAGTGCGTCGAGCTCGGCCAGGAACGGCCCGCCGCGGTCGATCGCGCTCTTCAGCGCCGTCACGGCGACAGCCTTGGCGACCTGGATGTCGTTGGCGGGCTCGTTGAGCTTCTGTTCGGCGGTGTCGATGCGGCTTGCCAGCTCGGCTCTCGCCGCCGTTGCCGATTGTTGCGCGTCGGCGAGGCCCGATTTCAGCGCGGCGATTTCCTTGGTCAGGTTCGTCACTTCGGCTTGCAGAGCCGTCATCTCGGCGGCCGGCGCTCCGCCTGCATCAGGTCCGGCCTGCTCCAGGGCTGCGAGGCGGTTCTCTAGCGGCGCGATATCGATGGTCGCAGCCGGTGCCTGAATGCCGGCCACCTGGTCGCGCAGCGCCTGGACTTCGCTCGAAAGCGTTAGCTCCGTGGTCGACGCGCCTCGGTCGGGGCCAAGCCCCGGTATATAGCCGGCATATTGCAGCACGCCGAAGCCGGCGAGCGTGACGAGGCCGCCGAGGATGCCCGCCGCCAGCGCGCCGGCGCTCGAAGGCGGTTTTTGCACCACTGTCGCCTCGGGCGTGCGACTGATATGCGGCGGCTCTTCGGTGAAGACGGCGGCGGCCGCGTCGGCGCGCTGCTCCTCGATCTCCTCTTCGAGGCGCGCTTCAGCGGCCCCATCGACTTCGGGGGGCTCGGTCGGCTCATCGGCAGCTGCTGCGTGGCTCGCGGTCGCCTCGGCATTTTCCGTCACGGACTTTTCCGCTTCAAGGTCGATCGTCAGCGGCTCTTTCTCGGCTTTCGAGCGGCGCGGCGGGTTTTCCGATACCATGGTGACCTCCTACCGTTGTTGCCTGTCGGTTCTTGCAACAAACCTAGTCAGGCTGACCGGTGAGGGAAAGCCCCCCTCGTTCCGTTTTTGATTGAAATAGCATTAGAGAAGGCTGAAAAGGCTTTCCTCGTCGGGTCTTGCGGCGATCTCGACCGGTGCTCCTTCCGGTAGAGCCGCGGCAACCGCGTCACTCAGGCAGAGGTAGCGCGGTGAGAAAGCGCCGGCTTCAAGGCCAGCGTCAACCAGCAGCGCGGCGAAGCGCCGCGCCGTGTCGTGGGAATAGAGCAGCACGGCATCCGGCGGACCGGCGGAAAGCAGGCGTATCAATGCGTCAGGCGGATGGGCGATCGGCTGCATCCGGTAGCATTCGACGGTAAGGTGATCGATGTGAAGCTGGCGAAGCGTCGCTTCAAATCCCTTGGAGCGGGGGGAGCCTGCGAGATAGAGGAGGGGTCGTTCGGATCGAGACGGCGTGGCCGCGATCAGCTCCGCAAGGCTCTTGCCGTTGCCCCCCGCTGTGTGGACGGTCGTGAAGCCGAGTGCGCGCGCCGCACGCGCCGTCGCTTCGCCGACGCAGAAGCAGGGTTTGGCCTTATTTTTATACGGTGTGAGATCGGCCTCCAGTTCGGCCAGCACCCGAACGGCTTCGGCGCTCGTCAACGCGATCGCCGCATGCGGCGTTTCGAGTGCTTTGCGCGCGGTCTCAGGCAAATGTTCCGCCTGCGCCAGCGGCAGCAGATGGGACCGGTGACCCATGCGCTCCAGCCGGCGGGCCGTAGTCTCCGCGGCGGGCTGCGGCCGGGTCACGAGCAGCCGCATGGTTCAGGTCCAGCTTGAGAAGAAGCCCGGTCCCGCCGCAGCGCGGATATCTTCGCCGGCCTTTTGCCCGAGCGCTTGGGCATCCGCCGCCTTGCCTTCGATGGCGATGCGGTGATGCGTGCGGCCGTCGGGCGTCAGGATCATGCCGGAGAAACGCAGATGGGTGCCGTCCGAGATCGCCAGACCGGCGATTGGGGTGCGACAGGAGCCATCGAGGGTCGCAAGGAAGCCGCGCTCGCAGGCAACGGCCTCATGGGTTCTTCTGTCGTCGATGGCGGCGAGCAGGTCGTTGACGCGGGCGTCGCCGATCCTGCTCTCGAGACAGATCGCCCCCTGGGCCGGTGCCGGCGGAAACTCTTCAGGATCGAGCAGTTCGGTCGGCACGTCGGTCATGCCGAGCCGCTTCAGGCCGGCATAGGCGAGCAGCGTCGCATCGACCTGACCTTCGGAAAGCTTGCGCAGCCGCGTCTCGACCTGGCCGCGATAGGTGATGACATTGATGTCGGGCCTGAGCCGGCGGATCAGCGCCTGGCGGCGCAGTGACGACGAGCCGACGGTCACGCCTTCGGGCAATTCCAGGAGTTTCGTCGCGGTGCGACCAATGAAGGCGTCGCGAATGTCCTCGCGCGGCAGGAAGGCGGACAGGAACAGGCCGTCCGGAAGCTTGGTCGGCATGTCCTTGGATGAATGAACGGCGAAATCCAGTTCGCCCGAGAGCAGCTGCTGCTCGATTTCCTCGGTGAACAGGCCCTTTCCGCCGATCTCGGCGAGCGAGCGATCGGTGATGCGGTCGCCCTTGGTGGACAGGATGACGACCTCGAACATTTCCGGCGGCAGACCATGCGCGGCGACAAGCCGATCGCGCGTTTCATGGGCTTGAGCGAGCGCCAACGGGCTGCCGCGCGTGCCGATCCGGAAAGGTTTTGTTTGCATCAAAGGCTATCCATTGTTACCGGAGTTCCGTGTACCCACCTTTCGGTGCGACCGCAATCTTTGAGTAGTTCCTGATGTCCTCGCCCATGCGCATTCTCGGCATAGAAACAAGCTGCGACGAAACCGCAGCTTCCGTCGTGCTGCGCGACGAAAACGGCCAGGGAAGCATCCTCGGCGACGTCGTCTTGAGCCAGTTGGAAGAGCATAGCGCCTATGGCGGCGTGGTTCCGGAGATCGCAGCGCGCGCCCATGTCGAGGCGCTCGACACGCTGATCGAGGAGGCGCTCTTACGCGCCGGCGTCACGCTCGACGACATCGATGCCATTGCTGCGACAAGTGGTCCCGGTCTGATCGGCGGCCTGATCGTCGGGCTGATGACCGGCAAGGCGATCGCCCGGGCAACCGGCAAGCCGCTCTATGCCGTCAACCACCTTGAGGGTCATGCGCTGACCGCGCGGCTGACCGATGGTCTTTCCTTTCCCTATCTGATGCTGCTCGTCTCGGGCGGTCACACCCAGCTGATCCTGGTCAAGGGCGTCGGCGACTACGAGCGCTGGGGCACGACGATCGACGATGCGCTCGGCGAAGCCTTCGACAAGACGGCGAAGCTCCTCGGCCTTCCCTATCCCGGCGGCCCCGCCGTCGAGCGCGCGGCGGTGAACGGCAATGCCGAACGGTTTAATTTTCCACGGCCGCTGGTCGGCGATGCCAGGCTCGACTTCTCCTTCTCCGGCCTGAAGACGGCGGTGCGCCAGGCAGCGCAGTCGCTGGAACCGGTGACGGAACAGGACATCGCCGACATCTGCGCCTCGTTCCAGCGGGCGATCTCGCGCACGCTCAAGGATCGGATCGGCCGTGGCTTGAAGCGGTTCAAGACGGATCATGCGTCCGTCGAAAAGCCTGCCCTCGTCGTTGCCGGCGGCGTTGCGGCCAATCAGGTGCTGAGGGCAACGCTGCAGGAGCTCTGCGACAGGAACGGCTTCGATTTCATCGCGCCGCCGCTTGCGCTTTGCACCGACAATGCCGCGATGATCGCCTGGGCGGGTGCCGAGCGGTTTGCCGCCGGCCTGCCGGCCGACGATCTCGACGTTGCGCCGCGCTCGCGCTGGCCGCTCGACCACCAGGCGCAGACCTTGCTCGGTTCCGGCAAGCGCGGCGCCAAGGCATGACGGAAATCCGCCGGGGCATGATGGACAGACTATGAACACCAATCCGAAGATCGTGGTGGTCGGCGCCGGTGCCTTCGGCACGGCGCTTGCTGCAGTCGCAGCATCCGCCGACGGGAGCGACGTGACCCTTCTCGCCCGGCGGGAAGAGACCGCGGAGGAGTGCCGGCGAACTGGCCGCAACGAGCCGGCGCTTCCGGGCATCGACCTGCCTGCAGGCCTCAAGCACAGCGCCGATGTCGCGGTGCTTGGCGATGCCGAGATCGTTTTGTTCGTCATGCCGTCGCAGGCGCACCGCGAAGCCGCGCGCCAATACGGCCCATCGATCAACGCTCAGGCGACGATCGTCACTTGCGCCAAGGGCATGGAGCAGGCGACCGGCCGCCTCCTGACCGACGTGCTTCTGGAGGAATTGCCGGGACACGGCATCGGCGTGCTCTCCGGCCCCGGCTTTGCGGCCGATATCGCCAAGGGGTTGCCGACGGCAATGGTGGTCGCTGCCGCCGCCAACGAGACGGCGACGCTGCTTGCCGAGGCGCTGTCCGGTCCGACCTTCCGTCTCTACCCATCAGAAGATCGCATCGGCGTGCAGCTTGGCGGCGCGCTGAAGAACGTGCTGGCCATTGCCTGCGGCATCGTCGAGGGCGCCGGGCTTGGCGATAGCGCCAGGGCGGCGCTGATCTCGCGCGGTCTTGCGGAAATGTCCCGCTTCGTCGTCGCCGAAGGCGGGGACGCCGATACGGTTCGCGGCCTCTCCGGGCTCGGCGATCTCGTTCTGACGGCAACCAGCCACCAGTCGCGCAACCTGCGCTTCGGCATCGCGCTTGGCAAGGACGGCCGTGCCAGCGGGCGCCAGGGCGAACTTGTCGAAGGCGCCTTTGCCGCCTCGGTGGCCGCCCGGGTCGCGCGCGAGCTCGGCGTCGAGATGCCGATCACCGAGGCGGTTGCCGCCATCATCGACGGAAGGCTCGATGTGCGCACCGCCCTTGAACAATTGATGTCCCGTCCGATCACCCAGGAATGAACCGGTCGACGGGATGAGGAAAAGTGCCAGGCGGTTGTCCGCCGGCATCCCGCGCCAAACGAAAACTTAGGAGGAAGCATGCTTTTCGCACTTCAATGCACCGACAAATCAGGCGCGCTGCAGCTTCGGCTCGACACGCGGCCGGATCACGTCGCCTATCTCAACGACCTCAATGCCAAGGGCATCCTGAAGATGGCAGGTCCCTTCCTCGGCGACGACGGCAAGCCGACCGGCAGCCTGGTGATCGTCAAGGCCGAGACGATCGACGATGCGCGCGCCATCGCCGAAGCCGATCCTTATGCCAAGGCCGGCCTGTTCTCCAACGTCGAAATCAAGGCCTTCAACTGGGTCTTCAACAACCCAGAGGCTTGAGGCAAGAATGGCGTTCTGGCTTTACAAATCCGAGCCCTTCAAGTGGTCATGGCAGATGCAGAAGGACGCGGGCGAAAGGGGCACCGAATGGACCGGTGTTCGCAACTACCTCGCACGCAACAACATGCGGGCGATGCAGATCGGCGACAAGGGCTTCTTCTACCACTCGAACGAGGGGCTCGAGATCGTCGGGATCACCGAGGTCTGCGCGCTGTCGCATCCGGATTCGACGGCCGAGGGCGATGCCCGCTGGGATTGCGTCGACATTCGCGCTGTGCGCGACGTGCCGCGCCCGGTGACGCTGAAGGAGATCAAGGATAATCCCAAGCTCTCCAACATGGCGCTGGTCACCAGCATGCGCCTTTCGGTGCAGCCGGTCACCGAGGATGAGTGGATCGAAGTCTGCCGCATGGCCGGGTTCGACAATCCGCCGCGCTAATCCTGTTTTCCGCGTAGTCCGTCCGAAGCTCTTTATCGGACCACGCACGCCCGGAGCTTTTCTTGAAGACCGATCCCGAAAGCTTCATTCGTGCCAACACCGGCGTTCTGTCGCCGCCGCATGTGCCGGAAGTCCGGCTGCATCTGGCGACGGAAGCGCACGAACTCTGGCTGAAGACGGAGGAGGAACTGGAGGAGATCGGTCTGCCACCGCCGTTCTGGGCCTTTGCCTGGGCCGGCGGGCAGGGGCTTGCGCGTTACGTCCTCGATCATACGGAGGTCGTGCGCGGCCGGCGCGTCGTCGATTTCGCGTCTGGATCCGGGCTGGTGGCGATTGCTGCGATGAAGGCGGGGGCGGCCTCGGTGCTTGCCGCCGATATCGATCCCTGGGCCGAGACGGCGGTTCGGCTCAATTCAGAGCTCAACGACGTCGAGATCGCCTATACCGCTGAGGATATCACCGGCCGCGATCTGGCCGCTGATCTCTACCTCGCCGGTGACGTGTTCTACGACAAGTCCTTTGCCGAGCGCCTGCTGCCCTGGTTCACGGCGCTCGCTTCGGGCGGTGCGACGGTCATCGTCGGTGATCCCGGCCGCTCCTATTGTCCGCGCGACCGGATGACGGCGCTCGCGACTTATGAGGTGCCTGTCACAAGGGCGCTTGAGGACAGCGAGGTCAAGCGCACCACGGTTTGGCGGTTCGGCGCATAGGGGCCGTGCAGAGTCCGATCGACAGCCACGGTGCCGCTAACGTCGGATAACGCAGACGCCGTGCTCGAAGGCACAGGCGCGATTGAGCGTTCTCGGTGACACGACGATGATCTTTGCGCGGTTTACCTTTGGTGGCGGCGCGAACTGCCCGTCGTCGTAATAGCTGTAGTTGCCTTCCTGGCTGAAATAGATGCCGTTGCCCGGGTCCCTGTAGGCCGAAATGCCACCGGCATAGGTGCCGATGCTGCCGATCGTATCGGGAAAGCCGTCGCCGCCGTAGCTATCCGGGCGGCGATTGTAGCGGTCGCCCGATGTCCAGATCGTGCTCGCCGAGCGCTCGCGCGCCCAGCCGTCGCGATAGCGCAGTCGCTCGCCATAGTGCCCGGGATACGGACGATATTTGGGAAGGCGGATGTGTCGCACGCGGCTATTCACCTCCGGCAGTCCGTTCTGCACGGTCCAATCGTTGCGCGATATCGAATTGCCGCCGCGCATGGCGCGATAACCCATGCGGTCGAATTCGTGGCGGCTGAAGGAGCGGTGCGAATCGAGCCGGATGTGTCGGCCGCGAGACTGCACTTCCAGCGAGCCACCCCAGTCTCCTGCGTTGACCGGCAGGCAGGCAGTCGCGACAAGCAGGCCCGCAAGTGCTAGAACTTTGGTCGCATGGATTGCTCGAAACAGAAACATCCTGTCCGCCCTCCGAAAAACGCTTAACAAATCGTTAAGAGCACTCTGGGGCAATTTCGCTGGAAAGTCACGGATTTGGTTATGGTTTTCGCGCGTATCGTTAATTGGACGCGGTGTCTCGGTCGGACCTGAAAATGCCGCTTTTCGTCTAATCGATTAAATTGATTTTGCACTGCAAACACACTTGTCGTTAAGCAATATGGTGATTAAAGGTCCGAAGGACTGAATTGCGCACAATCAGGTGCGATACCGGACTAAAGTCGTCCACTTTTTGGGCGGATATCCGGGCATTTCCGTGAGGTTCCGATGACGGATGTCACAAGAAGCCGGCCGCTGTCGCCGCATCTTCAAATCTATAAACCGATCCCGACGATGGTGATGTCCATTGTGCACCGCATTACCGGCGGCGCGCTCTACTTCGGCACCATTCTCGTCGCCTGGTGGTTGATCGCTGCCGCGTCCGGCGAAGCCTATTATGAGTGGGTCAGCTGGCTGTTCGGCACGCTCATCGGCAAGCTGGTGCTCTTCGGCTACACTTGGGCGCTGGTGCACCATATGCTCGGCGGCCTGCGTCACTTCATGTGGGATCTCGGCTACGGCTACGAGAAGCATTTTGCCACCAAGATGGCGAAGGCCACGATCGTGGGCTCGGTCGCACTCACCGTGCTGATCTGGCTCATCGGCTATCTCGTGCGGTACTGAGGGGACAACACCATGAACATGCGCACACCTCTCAGCAAGGTCCGCGGCTACGGCTCCGCCAAGGAAGGCACCGATCATTTCTGGCGCCAGCGCGTCACGGCGGTCGCCAACGTGCCGCTGTTGATCTTCTTCGTCATCTTCCTCGTTCGCTACGCCGGCGCTCCCTATGCGGAAGTCGTCTCGGCGCTTTCGAACCCCTTCGTCGCCGTCATCATGGGGATGGTCCTGCTTTCGGGCCTGATCCACATGAAGCTCGGCATGCAGGTGATCATCGAGGACTACGTGCACGGCGAAGGCGCGAAGATCGCCCTTCTCATGCTCAACACATTTTTCGCGATCTTGGTTGGCGGGCTCTGTCTTTTCGCCATCCTCAAGATCGCTTTTGCAGGGTAATTTCGTCATGGCATCGAACAGTTCACCCGCTGCAAACGGCAAGGCCTACCAGTATGTCGATCACGCTTTCGACGTTGTCGTCGTCGGCGCCGGCGGCGCGGGTCTGCGCGCCACGCTCGGCATGGCAGAGCAGGGCCTGAAGACGGCCTGCATCACCAAGGTCTTCCCGACGCGCTCGCACACGGTTGCCGCCCAGGGCGGCATCGCCGCCTCTCTGCAGAACATGACGCCGGACAGCTGGCAGTGGCACCTCTACGACACCGTCAAGGGCTCCGACTGGCTCGGCGACGTTGACGCCATGCAGTATCTCGCCATGGAAGCGCCGAAGGCGGTCTATGAGCTCGAGCACTACGGCGTGCCGTTCTCGCGCAACGAGGAAGGCAAGATCTACCAGCGGCCGTTCGGCGGCCACATGCAGAACTATGGCGAAGGCCCGCCGGTGCAGCGCACCTGTGCGGCAGCCGACCGTACCGGTCACGCCATCCTGCACACGCTCTACGGCCAGGCGCTGCGCAACAATGCCGAGTTCTTCATCGAGTATTTCGCGCTGGACCTGATCATGTCGGATGACGGTCGCTGCACCGGCGTCGTCGCCTGGAACCTCGACGACGGCACGATCCACCGCTTCTCCGCCAAGATGGTGGTGCTGGCGACGGGCGGCTACGGCCGCGCCTACTTCTCGGCAACCTCGGCGCATACCTGCACCGGCGACGGTGGCGGCATGATCGCGCGCGCCGGCCTGCCGCTGCAGGACATGGAATTCGTCCAGTTCCACCCGACCGGCATCTACGGTGCCGGCTGCCTGATCACCGAGGGTGCGCGCGGCGAAGGCGGTTACCTCGTCAACTCCGAAGGCGAGCGCTTCATGGAGCGCTATGCGCCGTCGGCCAAGGACCTGGCGTCGCGTGACGTGGTTTCGCGCTGCATGACGATGGAAATCCGCGAAGGCCGCGGCGTCGGTCGCAACAAGGATCACATCTTCCTGCATCTCGACCATCTCGATCCGGCCGTGCTGCACGAACGCCTGCCGGGCATCTCGGAATCGGCAAAAATCTTTGCCGGCGTCGACGTCACCCGCGAGCCGATCCCGGTTCTGCCGACCGTGCACTACAACATGGGCGGCGTGCCGACCAACTACTGGGGCGAAGTCTTGAACGCCGACAGCCAGAACCCCGAGCGCATAGCGCCCGGCCTGATGGCCGTGGGCGAAGCCGGCTGCGCCTCGGTGCACGGCGCCAACCGTCTCGGCTCCAACTCGCTGATCGACCTGGTGGTCTTCGGCCGGGCCGCCGCCATTCGCGCCGGTCAGGTCATCGACCGAAACGAAGCGGTGCCGGCGCTCAACGTTGCCGCCTGCGACAGGATCATGGCCCGCTTCGACGCCCAGCGTCATGCCAACGGCTCGACGCCGACGGCGGTGCTGCGCGAAAAGATGCAGCGCGCCATGCAGGAAGACGCCGCCGTGTTCCGCACGCAGGAATCGCTGGAATCGGGATGCAAGCGCATCTCTGCGATCTGGAAGGAACTGCCGGACGTCAAGGTCACCGACCGCTCGATGATCTGGAACTCCGACCTCGTCGAGACGCTGGAACTGCAGAACCTGATGGCAAACGCCATCACCACGATCTACGGCGCCGAAGCGCGCAAGGAGAGCCGTGGCTCGCACGCCCGCGAGGACTATACCGGCGGTGCGCTCGGCGGCCGTGACGACGTCAATTGGCGCAAGCACACACTCGCCTGGGTCAACGAGGCCGGCGACGTCAAGCTCGACTATCGCCCTGTCCATACCGACCTGATCGCCGAAGGCATCGATCCGAAAAAGATCGAGCCCAAGGCACGCGTCTACTGATCTTGAGGATTTAGGCACATGGTTGAACTCGCTCTCCCCAAGAACTCTCAGATGACCGAAGGCAAGGTTTGGCCGAAGCCGGAAGGCGCGACCAATGTTCGCGAATACCGTATCTATCGCTGGAACCCGGACGATGGCGCCAATCCGCGTATCGATACCTTCTATATCGATATCGACGATTGCGGCCCGATGGTGCTCGACGGTCTGCTCTATATCAAGAACAAGATCGACCCGACGCTGACGCTGCGCCGCTCCTGCCGCGAAGGCATCTGCGGTTCGTGCGCCATGAACATCGACGGCACCAACACGCTTGCCTGCACCAAGGGCATGGATGAGGTCACCGGCGCCGTGAAGGTCTATCCGCTGCCGCACATGCCCGTCGTCAAGGATCTGGTTCCGGATCTCACCCACTTCTACGCTCAGCACCGCTCGATCGAGCCGTGGCTGAAGACGGTGACGCCGACGCCCGCCAAGGAATGGAAGCAGAGCCATGAGGATCGCCTCAAGCTCGATGGCCTCTACGAATGCATCCTGTGCGCCTGCTGCTCGACCTCCTGTCCGAGCTATTGGTGGAACGGCGACCGTTACCTCGGTCCGGCTGTCCTGCTGCAGGCCTATCGCTGGCTGATCGACAGCCGCGATGAAGCGACCGGCGAGCGCCTCGACAATCTCGAGGATCCTTTCCGGCTCTATCGCTGCCACACGATCATGAACTGCGCCCAGGCCTGTCCGAAGGGGCTCAACCCGGCCAAGGCAATCGGCGAGATCAAGAAGATGCTGGTCGAGCGTCGGGTCTGATCCGGCGCATTCCAAAGCTATCGCATGTCGCGGCGGGCCTTGTGCCCGCCGTTTGCATTTCCTCTCCCTCGCATGAAGGGAGGCGGTCTGGACGGCCTTGCCTTTCGCCGGCAATCGTTGATTGTGCCGGTGAAAGACAGTCGTTTCGATCGCCTGAAGCAAGATGATACTGGCCTGAAGTCGTGATTGTCCGTTCCCGTAGACGTTTCAATCCTGCAACAGGTGTCATTGAATCGTCGTCCCTTGATTTGACAGGTGGATTTGCTGTATTTCGGCCTATATTATCGCGTTGCATCATGGTTCGCGGAACACATCGGGAGTAAAGATATGCGGGTTATTCATGCGGCGGCGGGGCTGGCGGTTGTGCTTGCGCTGACCGGATGCCAGCGGACATCCATGGGTGGCTTCAGCGCCCAGGATTCTTCACCTGCTCCCCTCCAGGCCCAGCCCGTACCGTCGGTCTCGTCGAACCAGCTTCCTGATCCCACAGGCAACACGTCACAATTCCCGGCTGCACCGACGGCTGGAACGGCGGTCGCCGGTGGCGCGCAGGCGGCCGGCACGCAGGTTGCTGCTGCCGCTGGGGGCGGTCTCGATGTGACCAAGGAATCGATGGTCGGCAACTGGCGCGTTTCGAGCGCCGGCAGCTCCTGCGACATGTTCCTGACGCTCACCAACCTCGGCAGCGGCTCGCGCGGCGGCACACGTGGCTGCGCCGGCGAGCTGACGGCCATGGGTTCCTGGGAAGTGGCCGGCAAGCAGGTCGTGCTCAAGGATCGCACCGGCAACGCCATTGCCCGCCTCTACAAGACGGCCGACGCGCGCTTCGACGGCTCGACCAATGGCGGCCAGCCGGTCAGCCTCAGCCGTTAACGACCTGATCCAGCCCGGCTCATCGCCGGGCTTCCTGTTTTCCGGTCCAGCTCGGGTGAGACGTGCTCAATCCTGACGACAGTATCCATCGCAAGCTCGAAACTCTCGTTCTGAGCGGTGAGCGAAAACGCGATCCCGCCCAGTTCGCGATCGCGCGGCGATTCGATCATCTATCCGCAGAACTCTTAGCGAGCAGGCCGTCGCGCAAGACCAATGCGCTCGGCTGGCTCTTTGCCTCGCGAAAGAAGGATCATCCACCGGTCAAGGGCCTCTACATCCACGGCGGCGTCGGCCGCGGCAAGACCATGCTGATGGACATGTTCTTCGAGGCGGTGCCGATCCAGCGCAAGCGCCGGGCGCATTTTCACGAGTTCATGGCCGATGTGCACGAGCGGATCTACAAGCACCGGCAGAAGCTGAAGAACGGCGAGACGAAGCAGGCCGATCCGATCCCGCCTGTCGCTTCGGAACTCTTCGGCGAAGCGCGGCTTCTATGCTTCGACGAGTTCACGGTCACCGACATTGCCGATGCAATGATCCTCGCCCGGCTGTTCAGCGAGCTCTTCGCCAAGGGCTGCGTACTCGTGGCGACCTCCAACGTGGCGCCGGACAATCTTTATCGCGACGGTCTCAACCGCGGGCTCTTCCTGCCGTTCATCGATCTCCTGAAGGCGAACACCGAGATCATCTCTCTCGACACTGATACGGACTACCGCCTGATGAAGACGGACGGGAGCCCGGTCTGGATTTCTCCGCTCGGACCCGACGCCGACGCGGCGATGGCGCAGGCCTGGAGCCGGCAGACGGCAGGCGCTGCCGCTGCGCCCGCCGAGGTGCCGCGCAAGGGGCGCAAGATCCCGGTGCCGGCGGCGGCCGGAAAGGCCGCCCGTTTCAGCTTCGCCGACCTTTGCCAGCAGCCGCTGGGGGCCGCCGACTATCTGGCGATCCTCGAGCGCTATTCGACCCTGTTCGTCGACCATGTGCCGCATCTCGGGCCGCATATGCGCAATGAAACCAAGCGCTTCATCCTGCTGGTCGATACGCTCTACGACAATGGCGCCCGTCTCTTTGCCTCGGCCGCTGCCGAACCGCAGCACCTTTTGACGCTGAAGAAAGGCACTGAAGGCTTCGAGTTCGACCGCACCGTATCGCGGCTGATCGAGATGCAGAGCGCGGAATATGCGGCAGAACATCCTGAAAATATTGCGGTTTCGTGACGCGCGCATGACGGAAATTCTTACGTTTACGTAAGAATTTTGTCATCTAACCGATTGAAATTGTTCCATCCAAAAGTATCGATTGATATTTTAACGATTGCCGTTTAATGGCTTCCGGCGAAGGTTTGGCGTTTGCGGCGTTTCAGGCCTCGATCAGTTTGGGATCACAAAGGAAGCACTTTCATGGCGCGCAACAAGATCGCACTTATCGGTTCAGGGATGATTGGTGGCACGCTGGCGCATCTCGCCGGCCTGAAGGAACTGGGCGACATCGTCCTCTTCGACATCGCCGACGGCATCCCGCAGGGCAAGGGTCTCGACATCGCTCAGTCCTCGCCGGTCGAAGGCTTCGACGCGAACCTGACGGGTGCCAGCGACTATTCCGCCATCGAAGGCGCCGATGTCTGCATCGTCACCGCCGGCGTCGCCCGCAAGCCGGGCATGAGCCGCGACGATCTGATCGGCATCAACCTCAAGGTCATGGAACAGGTTGGCGCGGGCATCAAGAAATACGCCCCGAACGCCTTCGTCATCTGCATCACCAACCCGCTGGACGCCATGGTCTGGGCGCTGCAGAAGTTCTCCGGCCTGCCGAAGAACAAGGTCGTCGGCATGGCCGGCGTTCTCGACAGCGCCCGCTTCCGCCTGTTCCTCGCGCAGGAATTCAACGTTTCGGTCCAGGACGTCACCGCCTTCGTTCTCGGCGGCCACGGCGACACCATGGTGCCGCTCGCCCGCTACTCGACCGTTGCCGGCATCCCGCTGACCGACCTCGTGCAGATGGGCTGGGTCACCAAGGAGCGCCTGGAAGAAATCATCCAGCGCACCCGTGACGGCGGCGCCGAAATCGTCGGCCTGCTCAAGACCGGCTCTGCCTACTACGCACCGGCCGCTTCGGCGATCGAGATGGCCGAAGCCTACCTCAAGGACAAGAAGCGCGTTCTGCCTTGCGCGGCACACCTGACCGGCCAGTACGGCGTCAAGGACATGTATGTCGGCGTTCCCACCGTCATCGGTGCCGGCGGCGTCGAGCGCATCATCGAGATCGATCTCAACAAGGCCGAGAAGGAAGCTTTCGACAAGTCGGTCGCTTCTGTCGCCGGCCTTTGCGAAGCCTGCATCACCATCGCACCGAGCCTGAAGCAGTAATCGCGTCCCGTTGAGCGGATGGTTGCATCCGCTCAACCTTTTGTTTTTGCCGCATTCTTGCGGGCGGGTGTTTTTCCTGTCTGCAGTCTGCTCCAGACAGGAAAAACACCATGAACATTCATGAATATCAGGCCAAGGCTCTCCTGAAGAGCTACGGCGCGCCGGTCGCGGAAGGTGTCGCGATCTTCTCCGCCGACGAGGCAGAAGCTGCTGCCAAGGCGCTCCCGGGCCCGCTCTACGTCGTCAAGAGCCAGATCCACGCCGGCGGCCGCGGCAAGGGCAAGTTCAAGGAACTCAGCCCCGACGCCAAGGGCGGCGTTCGTCTTGCTTTCTCGATCGATGAAGCCAAGGCACACGCCAAGGACATGCTCGGCAACACGCTCGTCACCGCGCAGACCGGCCCTGCCGGCAAGCAGGTGAACCGCCTCTACATCGAGGATGGCGCCGACATCGAACGCGAACTCTATCTGTCGCTGCTCGTCGACCGCTCGGTCGGCCAGGTTGCCTTCGTCGTTTCGACGGAAGGCGGCATGGACATCGAAGCAGTTGCGCACGACACGCCGGAAAAGATCGTCAACGTCGCGATCAACCCGGAAGCCGGCGTCACCGCCGCTGACCTCGCCAAGCTCACCTCGGCCCTGAAGCTCGAAGGCGAAGCCAAGGCTGACGCCGAAAAGCTCTTCCCGATCCTCTACAAGGCCTTTGTCGAAAAGGACATGAGCCTGCTCGAGATCAACCCGCTGATCGTCATGAAGAACGGCCGCGTGCGCGTTCTCGATGCCAAGGTCTCTTTCGACGGCAACGCGCTCTTCCGCCACGACGACATCAAGGCGCTGCGCGACGAAACCGAAGAAGACGCCAAGGAAATCGAGGCCTCCAAGTGGGACCTCGCCTATGTGGCGCTCGACGGCAACATCGGCTGCATGGTCAACGGCGCGGGCCTTGCCATGGCGACGATGGACATCATCAAGCTCTACGGCAAGGAGCCGGCGAACTTCTGCGACGTCGGCGGCGGCGCCGGCAAGGAGAAGGTTGCGGCAGCCTTCAAGATCATCACGGCCGACCCGAAGGTCGAGGGTATCCTCGTCAACATCTTCGGCGGCATCATGAAGTGCGACGTCATCGCTGAAGGTGTCGTTGCCGCCGTGCAGGAAGTCGGCCTCAAGGTTCCGCTGGTCGTGCGTCTCGAAGGCACGAATGTCGAACTTGGCAAGAAGATCCTGAACGAATCCGGCCTGGCGATCACCGCCGCCGACGATCTGGATGACGCTGCCAAGAAGATCGTCGCCGCGATCAACGGCTAACTGAAGGACCAGACCACATGTCGATTCTCGTCAACAAGAACACCAAGGTCCTCGTTCAGGGCCTGACCGGCAAGACCGGCACCTTCCACACCGAACAGGCGCTTGCCTACTACGGCACGCAGATGGTCGGCGGCATTCACCCGAAGAAGGGCGGCGAAACCTGGACCGGCTCCAAGGGCGAAAGCCTGCCGATCTTCGCGTCGGTTGCCGAAGGCCGTGAAAAGACCGGTGCGGACGCATCCGTGATCTACGTTCCGCCGGCAGGTGCCGCGGACGCGATCATCGAGGCGATCGATGCCGAAATCCCGTTCATCACCTGCATCACCGAAGGCATCCCGGTTGCCGACATGGTGCGCGTCAAGGCTCGTCTCGACCGCTCCAAGTCGCGCCTGCTCGGCCCGAACTGCCCCGGCATCCTGACGCCGGAAGAATGCAAGATCGGCATCATGCCGGGCTCGATCTTCCGCAAGGGTTCGGTCGGTATCGTCTCGCGCTCCGGCACGCTGACCTATGAAGCCGTGTTCCAGACCTCCAACGAAGGCCTCGGCCAGACGACGGCCGTCGGCATCGGCGGCGACCCGGTCAAGGGCACCGAGTTCATCGACGTGCTCGAGATGTTCCTCGCCGACGAAGCCACGACCTCGATCATCATGATCGGCGAAATCGGCGGCTCGGCTGAAGAAGATGCGGCGCAGTTCCTCATCGACGAAGCCAAGAAGGGTCGCAAGAAGCCGATGGCCGGCTTCATCGCGGGCCGTACCGCGCCGAAGGGACGCACCATGGGTCACGCCGGTGCTGTCGTTTCCGGCGGCAAGGGCGATGCTGAATCCAAGATCGCTGCGATGGAGCAGGCAGGCATCCGCGTGTCGCCGTCGCCGGCACGCCTCGGCAAGACGCTGGTCGAAGTCCTCAAGGGCTGACCTTACATAAGCGCCGTCGGGGCTGGCGACATGAGCCGGCCCCGACGACCGCAGTTATGACGCATGCAGGGCGCACAAGAGGCGCCCTATAATGATGAACGACCGGGAAAACCCGGCATCCCAACTTAAGTCAGGAGGCGGACCAAAACGTCCGCGAGAACCCATGGCAAGGCAAGAGGCCAACGAGCAATTCCAGCTCACATCGTTTCTGGACGGCGCGAACGCCGCCTATATCGAGCAGCTCTATGCACGCTACGAAACGGATCCATCGTCCGTCTCGGCTGAATGGCAGGCCTTCTTCAAGGCACTGGCCGACAAGCCTGAAGACGTGGTGAAGGCCGCCAAGGGCGCCTCCTGGAAGAAGCCCAACTGGCCGATCGTCGCCAATGGCGAGCTGGTCTCCGCGCTCGACGGCGACTGGGGCACGGTCGAAAAGGTCATCGAGAAGAAGGTGAAGGCGAAGGCTGAAGAAGCCGCTGCCGCCACCGGAACCGCGGCGAGCGCTGCCGATATCCATCAGGCGACGCGCGATTCGGTTCGCGCCATCATGATGATCCGCGCCTATCGTGCGCGTGGCCACCTGCATGCCAAGCTCGATCCGCTCGGCCTTGCTGCCCCGGTCGATGACTACAACGAGCTTTCGCCCTCGAACTACGGGTTCGAGGAGAAGGATCTCGACCGCAAGATCTTCATCGACAACGTGCTCGGCCTCGAATACGCGACCATTCGCGAGATGGTCGAAATCCTCGAGCGCACCTATTGCTCGACGATCGGCGTCGAATTCATGCACATGTCCAACCCGGAAGAGAAGGGCTGGATCCAGGAGCGCATCGAAGGCCCGGACAAGGGCGTCGACTTCACGCCCGAAGGCAAGAAGGCGATCCTGCAGAAACTGATCGAGTCGGAAGGCTTCGAGCAGTTCATCGACGTCAAGTACAAGGGCACCAAGCGCTTCGGTCTCGACGGCGGCGAATCGCTGATCCCGGCGCTCGAGCAGATCATCAAGCGCGGTGGCCAGGAAGGCCTGAAGGAAATCGTTCTCGGCATGGCCCACCGCGGCCGCCTGAACGTGCTGTCCCAGGTCATGGCAAAGCCGCATCGCGCCATCTTCCACGAATTCAAGGGCGGCTCCTACGCGCCTGACGACGTCGAAGGTTCGGGCGACGTGAAGTACCACCTCGGCGCTTCCTCCGACCGCGAATTCGACGGCAACAAGGTTCACCTGTCGCTGACGGCCAACCCGTCGCACCTCGAAATCGTCAACCCTGTCGTCATGGGCAAGGCCCGCGCCAAGCAGGATCAGATGGCGACCGTGTTCGAAGGCGACATCATCCCGCTGCGCGAACGCGCCAAGGTCATGCCGCTCTTGCTGCACGGTGATGCGGCCTTTGCGGGCCAGGGCGTGATTGCCGAAATCCTCGGGCTGTCGGGCCTGCGCGGTCACCGCGTTGCCGGCACGGTCCACTTCATCATCAACAACCAGATCGGCTTCACCACCAATCCGGCCTTCTCGCGCTCGTCGCCTTATCCGTCGGATGTGGCCAAGATGATCGAGGCGCCGATTTTCCACGTCAACGGCGACGATCCGGAAGCGGTGGTCTACGCGGCCAAGATCGCCACCGAATTCCGGATGAAGTTCCACAAGCCTGTCGTCATCGACATGTTCTGCTATCGCCGCTTCGGCCATAACGAAGGCGACGAGCCTGCGTTCACGCAGCCGAAGATGTACAAGGTCATCCGCGCCCACAAGACCGTCGTCCAGCTCTACTCCGATCGCCTGGTCGCTGAGGGCTTGATGAGCGAAGGCGAAGTCGAAAAGATGAAGGCCGACTGGCGCGCCCATCTCGAGCAGGAGTTCGAGGCTGGCCAGTCCTACAAGCCCAACAAGGCCGACTGGCTGGATGGCGTCTGGTCGGGCCTGCGTTCGGCTGACAACCAGGACGAACAGCGTCGCGGCAAGACCTCCGTGCCGATGAAGCAGCTCAAGGAAATCGGCCGCAAGATCGCCGAGATCCCGGCGGGCTTCAACGCCCACCGCACGATCCAGCGCTTTATGGAAAACCGCGCCAACATGGTGACAACCGGCGAGGGGATCGACTGGGCGATGGCCGAAGCGCTGGCGTTCGGCACGCTCTGCGTCGAAGGCACCAAGATCCGCCTGTCCGGCCAGGACTGCGAACGCGGCACCTTCTCGCAGCGCCACTCGGTTCTTTACGATCAGCAGACCGAAGACCGCTACATCCCGCTCGCCAACCTCGCGCCGACCCAGGCCCGCTACGAAGTCATCAACTCGATGCTTTCGGAAGAGGCCGTGCTCGGTTTCGAATACGGCTATTCGCTGGCCCGTCCGAACGCGCTAACCCTCTGGGAAGCCCAGTTCGGCGACTTCGCCAACGGCGCACAGGTCGTGTTTGACCAGTTCGTCTCGTCGGGCGAACGCAAGTGGCTGCGCATGTCGGGCCTCGTCTGCCTGCTGCCGCACGGCTATGAAGGCCAGGGTCCGGAGCACTCGTCCGCCCGCCTCGAACGCTTCCTGCAGCTCTGCGCGGAAGACAACATGCAGGTCGCCAACGTCACGACGCCGGCGAACTACTTCCACATCCTGCGCCGCCAGGTGAAGCGCGACTTCCGCAAACCGCTGATCCTGATGACGCCGAAGTCGCTGTTGCGCCACAAGCGTGCGGTTTCGAGCCTGTCGGAAATGGCCGGCGAAAGCTCGTTCCACCGTCTGCTGTGGGATGACGCCGAAGTCATCAAGGACGGCCCGATCAAGCTGCAGAAGGATTCCAAGATCCGTCGCGTCGTGCTCTGCTCCGGCAAGGTCTACTACGATCTGCTCGAAGAGCGCGAGAAGCGCGGTATCGACGACGTCTACCTGCTGCGCGTCGAACAGCTCTATCCGTTCCCGGCCAAGGCGCTGATCAACGAGCTCAGCCGCTTCCGCAACGCGGAGATGGTCTGGTGCCAGGAAGAGCCGAAGAACATGGGCGCCTGGTCGTTTATCGACCCGTACCTGGAATGGGTGCTCGCCCATATCGACGCCAAGTATCAGCGCGTGCGCTACACCGGCCGTCCGGCTGCCGCATCGCCGGCAACGGGCCTGATGTCGAAGCACATGGCGCAGCTGGCCGCCTTCCTCGAGGACGCGCTGGGGGGCTGATGCCCCCCTTGGCGACGCGCCAATCGATAGAAACAGATACCTGATCAACGGAACAAAAATCATGGCAACAGAAATCCGCGTTCCCACCCTTGGCGAATCCGTCAGCGAAGCGACCGTCGGCACCTGGTTCAAGAAGGTCGGCGATGCCATCAAGGCAGACGAGCCGCTCTTGGAACTTGAAACCGACAAGGTGACGATCGAAGTTCCGGCTCCGTCTGCCGGCGTTCTCACCGAGATCGTTGCCCAGGCCGGCGAGACCGTCGGTCTCGGCGCGCTGCTCGGCCAGATCGCCGCTGGCGCTGGCGCTGCTGCCGCCGCTCCGGCTGCTGCAGCTGAAAAGAAGGCCGAGCCTGTAGCTGCCGCTCCGGCTGCCCAGCCCGCTGCTGCAGCGCCTGCCGCTTCCTCCATGCCGCCGGCACCGTCCGCCGGCAAGCTGCTTGCCGAAAACAACCTCTCGGCCGACCAGGTCGACGGTTCGGGCAAGCGCGGCCAGGTCTTGAAGGGTGACGTGCTTGCCGCCGTTGCCAAGGGCATTTCGGCCCCGGCCGCTTCCGAGCCGGTCAAGGTCCAGGCCCGGGCGCCGTCGACCACCGAGGACGTCGTTCGCGAAGAGCGCGTCAAGATGACTCGCCTGCGCCAGACGATCGCCCGTCGCCTCAAGGACGCGCAGAACACCGCCGCCATGCTCACCACCTATAACGAGGTGGACATGAGCGCGGTCATGAGCCTGCGCAACCGCTACAAGGACATCTTCGAGAAGAAGCACGGCGTGAAGCTCGGCTTCATGGGCTTCTTCACCAAGGCCGTCACCCATGCGCTGAAGGAAATCCCGGCCGTCAACGCCGAGATCGATGGCACCGACGTCATCTACAAGAACTTCTGCCACATCGGCGTCGCCGTCGGCACCGACAAGGGTCTTGTCGTTCCTGTCGTTCGCGATGCCGACCAGATGTCGATCGCCGAGATCGAGAAGGACATCGGCCGCCTGGGCAAGCTTGCCCGCGATGGTCAGCTCTCCATGGCCGACATGCAGGGCGGCACCTTCACCATCTCCAACGGTGGCGTCTACGGTTCGCTGATGTCCTCGCCGATCCTGAATGCACCGCAGTCGGGCATTCTCGGCATGCACAAGATCCAGGACCGTCCTGTCGTCGTCGGCGGCCAGATCGTTATCCGTCCGATGATGTACCTGGCGCTGTCCTACGACCACCGCATGGTTGACGGCAAGGAAGCGGTTACCTTCCTCGTGCGCGTCAAGGACAGCCTCGAGGATCCGGAACGTCTGGTTCTCGACCTCTAGGGCTCGATCTCTAAGACAATGGCGGGGGCGCAAACGCAGCCCCCGCTTCCTTCTCAGGCCCGTTCATTCCGGATCGCGCGATGTCGCTGGAACTGACCTATCTGCTCTGGAGCGCCGTGCTCGCCATCGTCTATGTGATGGCGCAGGCGGGTGCCTATCGGCTGCAGAATGGCATCATAGAGGCTGATACCAATCGCGATGTGACGTCCGAACCGAACGTCTTCACGGGACGGGCGACCAGGGCGCTGCGCAACTTTCATGAGACCTATCCGGTCTTCATTGCGCTTGCCGTGGTGATCGAGCTTTCCGGCCGAAGCGACGCGCTGACTCAATGGGGCGCGATGCTCTGGTTCTGGGCAAGGGTCGTCTATTTGCCGATTTACATTGGCGGTCTCGGGCTCATCCGCTCGGCCGTGTGGACGGTGTCTGCGGCCGGGCTGGTGCTGATGCTGGCAGGCAGTCTCGCCTAGTTTGTTTTTAGGCATTTCCTGGAAATGCTCTGGACGGAGGAGTACGACATGGCATTCGGGTCCGACGTACCGCCTATCCAGGCCCACATCTGCGTCAGGGACGGGCTGGCCGCCATCGCCTTCTACGAGAAGGCTTTCGGCGCGGTGAACACCTTTCAGCAGATGGCGGAAGACGGCAAGCGGGTGATGCACGCCAACCTTTCGCTGTTTCGTGGCGAGGTGATGCTGCACGACGAGTTTCCCGAATTCGGTGGCAGCATGCTGTCGCCACTGACAATTGGCGGCACCGGCGTCGCGATCAGCATCAACCTGCCCGAAGCCGGCGATGTCGATGCGGCTTTTGAGCGGGCGACGGCCGCCGGGGCATCGACAGTGCTGGAGCCGCAGGATACGTTCTGGCAGGCGCGGTATGCGCGCATCAGGGATCCCTTCGGCCACGTCTGGGCCTTCAACGCACCGGTCGCACACTCATGAGCCAACACCTTCTCGAACTTGCATCGCTGATGGCAATCTTTTCCTTCGCCATCGTTTCGCCCGGTGCCGATCTGGCGATGGTCATGCGCCAATCGATCGTCCATGGCCGCCGTCCGGCGATCATCACGTCGTTTGGCATCGGCACCTCGCTGATGTTTCACGTCACCTATACGATCCTCGGTCTCGGGCTGATCATTTCGCAGTCGATCTACCTGTTCAACATCGTCAAATGGTGCGGCGTCGCTTACCTGATCTATATCGGCATCAAGGCGCTCAGGGCCGGGCAGACGGAGATTTCCGTCGATGCCGCCCCGTCGGGCGAGCCCGCGAAAAGCCAGTCGGCGGCTAAGGCGTTCGGCCTTGGCTTTGCCGCCAATGCGCTCAATCCGAAGCCGGTGTTCTTCTTCCTGTCGATCTTCTCGACGGTGGTTCACGCCCACACGCCGATCATGATCAAGTTCGGCTACGGCCTGGTGATGGCGACCTGCCTGATTGCGTGGTTCGTCGGCGTCAGCCTGTTCATGACCACGCCGCGCATGCGGGCTGCCTTCACACGGGCCAGCAAGTGGATCGACCGCGCCAGCGGCCTGGTGTTCATCGCGCTCGGCATTAAGCTCGCGACGGAGAAGGCTGCCTGATCATGGTCATTGCCCATTGCCTGATCGTTGCTGCACTTGGCGTCTTGACTGCCACGCCGGCGCTTGGCGCGGAGTGCAGTCAGGCGCGCGCCATCTACGGCGACCGCGATGGGGGATACGAGCTGCGCTTCGAGCCGGTGGGATCGGAAAGTGCGGTGACGAGCAATCATTTCAAGATCGCCGTCCTGAAACCGGGTCTGCTGCTCGATGGCGTCGTCATGCCATCGGGTGAGCCGGAGCGCGCGACTGGCATCGTCATGCACGAGTGCCCGACCGGAGACGTCACCGGCGAAGAGCTCCGCAAATGCACTGTCTGGCAGGGGCCGGTCTATTCCGTCGACAAGGTCGGCGCGATCACCGAGATCCCGCCCGAAACCGCGCCGGCGGCGCACCAGATCCTGCTTCCCGATTTCGGCCCCGCCCTTCGTGCTTCGAGCGCCTGGGGCAAGGGCAAGGCGGAGGTTGACAGCTGGGACGCCTTTACCCTCAAGGGGTGCGCCGCATGAGGGAAGCGCCCGTCGTTCTCGTCACCGGCGGCAGCCGTGGCATCGGGGCAGCCGTCTGCCTCGGTGCTGCCAAAGCCGGCTGGTCCGTCGCCGTGAACTACGCATCGAACGCTCAAGCCGCCGACGCGGTTGTCGCCGCGATCCGGCAGGGCGGCGGTTCGGCGATTGCGGTCAGGGGCGACGTCGGGTCTGATACTGATATCAAGTCAATCTTTGCCGCCGTCGATAAGGCCTTCGGCCGGCTCGACGGTCTGGTCAACAATGCCGGCATCGTCGGCCCCACCCAGCGCGTCGACGAAATGTCGGTCGAGCGGCTGGAGCGGATGTTCCGCATCAATGTGACGGGCTCCATCCTGTGCGCGGGCGAAGCGGTTCGCCGCATGTCGACGCGCCATGGCGGCAAGGGCGGCGTCATCGTCAATATCTCGTCGGTTGCGGCCGAACTCGGCTCGCCGGCGCAATATGTCGACTATGCCGCCTCGAAGGGCGCGATCGACACGTTCACGATCGGTCTTGCGCGCGAAGTCGCGACCGAGGGCGTGCGCGTGAACGCGGTTCGCCCGGGGATCATCGATACTGAAATCCACGCGTCCGGCGGCCTGCCGGACCGGGCACGCGATCTCGCGTCAACCATCCCCGTCCAGCGACCCGGCACGGCCGAGGAAGTGGCGGATGCGGTTCTTTACCTCCTATCCGATAAGGCAACTTACGTGACGGGAGCCATTCTCAATGTCAGCGGCGGACGGTAACCGTCCTGAAGGAAGGATAATCCAATGGCTTATGATCTCATCGTTATCGGCAGCGGCCCGGGCGGCTACGTCTGCGCTATCAAGGCGGCCCAGCTCGGCCTGAAGGTCGGCGTCGTCGAAAAGCGCGCCACCTACGGCGGCACCTGCCTCAACATCGGCTGCATCCCGTCGAAAGCGCTGCTGCACGCTTCGGAAATGTTCCACCAGGCCGGTCATGGCCTGGATACGCTTGGCGTCGAAGTCGGCGCGCCGAAGCTCAATCTGGCAAAGATGATGGCGCACAAGGATGCGACCGTTAAGGCCAACGTCGAGGGCGTTTCCTTCCTGTTCAAGAAAAACAAGATCGACGGCATCCAGGGCACCGGCAAGGTGCTCGGCCAGGGCAAGGTCTCGGTGACCAACGACAAGGGCGAGGAACAGATCCTCGAAACCAAGAATATCGTCATCGCCACCGGCTCCGACGTTGCCGGCATTCCAGGCGTTCAGGTCGATATCGACGAGAAGGTGATCATCTCGTCCACCGGCGGCATTGCGCTCGAAAAGGTGCCGGGCAACATGATCGTCGTCGGCGGCGGCGTCATCGGTCTCGAACTCGGCTCGGTCTGGGCCCGTCTCGGCGCCAAGGTGACCGTGGTCGAATATCTCGACGCGATCCTCGGCGGCATGGACGGCGAAGTCTCCAAGCAGTTCCAGCGCATGCTCGCCAAGCAGGGGATGGAATTCAAGCTCGGCGCCAAGGTGACCGGCGTCGTCAAGGACGGCAAGGGCGCCAAGGTGACATTCGAACCGGTCAAGGGTGGTGACGCCGTCACGCTCGACGCCGATGTCGTGCTGATCGCCACCGGCCGCAAGCCCTACACCGAAGGCCTCGGCCTTGCCGAAGCCGGCGTCGTCATGGACCCGCGCGGCCGCGTCGAGATCGACAATCACTTCCAGACCAGCGTTGCCGGCATCTATGCCATCGGCGACGTCGTGCGCGGCCCGATGCTGGCGCACAAGGCCGAAGACGAGGGCGTTGCGGTTGCCGAAATCCTCGCGGGCCAGGCCGGCCACGTCAACTATGATGTCATTCCGGGCGTCGTCTACACCCAGCCGGAAGTGGCTTCCGTCGGCAAGACCGAGGAAGAGCTGAAGGCTGCAGGCATCGCCTACAAGGTCGGCAAGTTCCCGTTCACTGCCAACGGGCGCGCGCGGGCGATGCAGGCGACCGACGGCTTCGTCAAGATCCTTGCCGACAAGGAAACCGACAGGGTTCTCGGCGGCCATATCGTCGGCTTCGGCGCCGGCGAAATGATCCACGAGATCGCCGTTCTGATGGAATTCGGCGGTTCGTCGGAAGATCTCGGCCGCACCTGCCACGCACACCCGACCATGTCGGAAGCGGTCAAGGAAGCGGCGCTGTCGACTTTCTTCAAGCCGATCCATATGTGACGATTTGGCAGGGGGCTGCGACAAGCGGCCCCCTGTTCCGCGCCTTCATTCGGCGCGATCATCGACCTCACGCGCTTGCGACGGAGAACCGTCGCTTCGGGCCATGCGCAATTCCGGCACCTTGTCCTGGAGTTGCTGTCGCTGCCGCCACGAGGGATCATGAAGCCAAGACCCGCCACAGTTGTTCTGCCGAACCCGCACCTGCCAGAGGCCGATTGGGCCGATCGCTTCGAGCTTGCCCTGAACGGAAAGGGGCTGACGGCGATCGAGGCCGCCGAGCGCTCGCTTGGCAATTCGCCTTCCTGGGTGAGCGGTTTGCTTGCGCTGCGCAACCGGCTGGTGTCGGTGGTCGGCCTGAAGACCGAGGCACCGTCCCCGGGCAAGTATGGCCTGATCGGGCCGTTCCCTGTCTTGTCCCAAAACGACGACGAGGTCGTGCTCGGCTTCAACGATGCCCATCTCGATTTTCGCATCGTCGTCGATGTCAGGGCGGGTTCGGCCGTCAACCAGATCGTCGGCATGACGACGCTGATCCGGCGCCACAGCACGCTCGGGCGCGTTTATCTCGCGGCGGTCATGCCGTTTCACAAGGTGATCGTGCCGACGATGCTGGCGGGCGCGGCAGGCCGCCAGGGTTGAGCGCATCAGCTTTGGCCGGGTGCCTTCAATCCTGATAGAAGCAGGTCGAGATTGCCGATGGCCTTGGCGAGGCGCGGGGCGGGGTCGGTGGCTTCTGCAATCCAGAGTGCCGCATCGACAAGGGCGCCATTGATCATGTGCGCCAGGGTCTCGGCATCCCCCTCGCGGACCACGCCATCTGCCATCATCGCGGCGAGCCTTGCGGTCAAAGAAGTGTGGCACGCGCGCCTGCTCGTTTCCAGATAATCCGGTCCGAGAAACGTTGGCGCATCCTTCAGGACAATCCTCTGAATGTCAGGTTCGAGTGCCGTCTCGAGATAGAGCCGGCATCGCCGGACGAAACCTGCCCAGAGGTCCAGCGTCGCGGATGCGGCGTTGAGCCTTTCATCCATTTCAGCATCCATGGTCGAAACAACCGCGCGCAGCAGGCCCTTCTTGTCACCGAAATGATGGTAGAGCGCGCCGCGCGTCAGGCCCGCGGCAGCGGTCAGGTCGTCCATCGAGGTCTCGGCATAGCCCAGACGACCGAAAGCCTCGCGTGCGGCCGTGATCAGCTTTCCTCGCGTCTCTTCGATCATGTCGCTGCGCGCCCGCCGTGCCATCGATCCCTCCAAGTTAACATACGTCTCGTATGTCAATTGACATGCAAGACGTATGTCAATATCTCTCGCATACATCGCGTATGTCAATACAGGCGCCTGTCACGGTGCGTCGCTGGAGTTTCCATGGCAAACCCTTACGGACAGATTTTCGCCGTTCCCGGCACGACAGCATTCACGCTGGCGGGTCTGGTTTCGCGCCTGCCGCTGTCGATGATGGCCATCGGCATCATCACCATGCTGGCCCAGGCGCGCGGCTCCTACGGCCTTGCAGGTGGGGTTGCCGCGGCCTTCACGCTGGCCCTGGCACTGGTGGCACCGCAGGTTTCGCGGCTCGTGGATCGTTTTGGCCAGGGCCGTGTCTTGCCCGTCGCCGCCGCGCTCAGCATCGCCGGCACCGCAGGCCTCTTGATCGCGACCCACTGGCGGGCACCGGACTGGACGCTTTTCGTGTTTGCTCTCATCGCCGGTTCTGCGCCCAGCATGTCGGCCATGACCAGGGCGCGGTGGAGCGAGATCTATCGCGGCCGTCCCGAACTGAAGACGGCCTTCTCGCTGGAATCGGTGTTCGACGAAGTCTGCTTCATCGTCGGCCCGCCCATTGCCGTGGGGCTGAGTGTCGGGCTGTTTCCCGAGGCAGGCCCCTTGGCCGCGGCCATCTTTCTGGCGATCGGGGTTACCGCATTCGTGTTGCAGAAGGGCACGGAGCCGTCAGTGCGACCGCCCGAAACCATCGCCACGGGTTCGGCGCTTCGTTATCCCGCCCCGCATGTATTGATCCTGGCGCTCGCCGGCATGGGCGTGATCGTCGGCACGATCGACGTCGTCAGCGTCGCCTTTGCCGAAGCGGAAGGCCAGCCCGCTGCCGCAAGCGTCGTTCTTTCCCTCTATGCGCTCGGCTCCTGCATCGCCGGCCTGACCTTTGGTGCCGTCCGGATCGGCTTGTCGCTGCCGAAGCTCTTTCTGATCGGCGCGGGGATGACGGCCGCCAGCACCTTGCCGCTGTTGCTGGTCGACGGCGTCACCAGCCTTGCCGCGATGATGTTCCTATCCGGCGTGTTCTTCGCGCCGACGATGATCGTCGCTCTGAGCATGGGGGAGATCGTCGTGCCGCCGGCCAAACTCACCGAGGGGCTGACCTGGTTGACGACAGGCCTCGGCATCGGGGTTGCCGCAGGCGCGGCATCGGCAGGCGCCGTGGTCGCTCGTTTCGGCGTGCAGACCGGCTTTGCCATCGCGGTTGCAGCGGGCGTCCTGATCCTTGTCGCGGCCCTAGCCGGCTATCGCCGCCTGTCGAGGATAGACGCCGCTCATGCCGTCAAGGCAGACGTAGCGACGGATTCTCGCGCTGGCGTCGGCGCCTGAGATTGGTGGCCGGCACACTCTGCCGGCCGGGGTGCGTCAGTTGGCGCGGGTGACGGAGAAGCCCTGACGCTTCAGCAACTCGACCAGGCCTTCGTCGCCGGCAAGATGCAGGGCGCCGACTGCCATGAAGGCGTTGCCGGCGCCGAGGATTGGCTCGGCGCGGGTCGCCATCGTCTTGTTGCGGTCAATGATGATGCGCTGTTCGAAGTCGGCGTAGCTGGCGTCCTCGCTGGCCACGTCTTCGGACACGGCCTTCATCATCGGCATGATCATGCCGGTGTCGCCGGAAAGGTAGAGATCGGTGGTGGTGGCAAGCACGTCGTCGATGGTCTTGCCGAGAGCCAATGTTTCAATGAGCGCGCGCAGGTGCAGTTCGGTCGGCAGCGAATCCATCGCGGCCAGCTGCTCGACGAGGGTCTCGAGCCCTTTCAGCGTCTTGCCCAGGCTGACGGCGTCCTCGGCGAGCTTCTTGTCGAGGAACGAGGCGCCGGCGGCCTTGCGCGTCATCTCGCAGGCCGGCAGCGCCACGAAGCTCGCAATCATCCACGGCTTCATTTTCGCCACCAGAGTCAGCGGGATGCCCCGTGCCTTGAGGCCCTGTTCAAGCCGTGCACGGTCGTCGGCATCCAGGAAATCATTGATTGTCTTGTTGCCGGCAAACATCGTCAGGTCGGGCCGCATCAGGATGGCGGCGGCCGATTTTTTGTCGTCGATGATCTCGTCCGATTCGACGATGACAGTCGATGCCGTGGCGAAGGCATCGGCAGCACCCTCAGGCATGGCGAGCACGCGCGGATCCGTCACATGCATGGTGCCGAGCAGCCACGAAGGGGCGACGCCGTCCTTCTCTATCTTCCAGAATATACCCTTGCCGTTGGGGATGGCGTCCGCTTCCGCTTTCAACCGGGCGAGTTTCGCGGGATCGGTTTTCTCGAAGCCGGCAATGAGGTTGGTGCCGCCACAGACGGTGTCCGTTGCCGCCGCAGCATCCGAGACCGAAACGATCGCCGCTATGAGGCTTGCCGCGAGCAGCAGATGGATGAGCGCGATCAGCCAGAGGGCCATATCGGCGGCCCTGGCCGCAAGGTGACGGACGGGCTTGGCGATCGAATACATGATCACTTCCTAATGTTCTGCCGAGTTCTGCGGACCCTACGCTTCGTCGGTCACGGCTTTCTTAACGGGCATGGTTAATTCGTTCGTCCGTCCAAATTCAGGCAGGGGCTGAATTCAGGCTCGGGCCAAAATCAGGCCCGGGGGTGCGCCCGGTCGTAGATCTCCAGAAGTCGCGTCGAGTCGACGCCGGTATAGACCTGGGTCGTCGACAGGCTGGCGTGGCCGAGCAGCTCCTGGATGGTCCTGAGATCGCCGCCGCCGGCAAGCAGATGCGTGGCGAAGGAGTGGCGCAGCGCGTGCGGCGTGGCTGTGTCGGGCAGACCGAGCGCGCCGCGCAGCTTCTGCATCTCGCGCTGGATGATGGCCGGTTGAAGCTTTGCCCCGCGAGTTCCGCGGAACACCGGCTCGTCGGCGCCGGCGTGATAGGGGCAGAGCTTGAGATAGGTGGCGACCGCGTCGCGCGCGACAGCCATCAGCGGCACGATGCGGGTCTTACCGCCCTTGCCGGTGATGCGCAGCGACGTTGGCGTACCCGCGAAATCGCCAGGCGTCAGATCCAGCGCTTCGGAGATGCGCAGTCCGCAGCCGTAGAGCAGCGTCAGCACGGCGGCGTTGCGCGCCGCCACCCACGGCTCCTCGGCAAGCTGCGCTTCCGTGGTGACGACATTGAGTGCCTCGCGGTCCGTCAACGGCTTCGGCAGGGATTTCGGTTGCTTCGGCGAACGGACGGCGGCGGCGCCTGCGGCATTGGCAAGACCGCTGCGTTCCAGATAGCGCAGGAACGAGCGCAGGCCGGCAAGGCCGCGGCCAAGCGTGCGGGCACCCGCACCACCCTTGCGGCGCTGGGCGAGGAAGCCGCGAAGGTCGGCGGGCCGCAATGTGCTGATGTCTGAAAGGCGCGGCGGGCCGGCGAGATGGCCGGTGAGAAATGTCAGGAATTGCCGCGTGTCGCGCTCATAGGCCTCGACGGTGTTATCGGACAGGCGGCGCTCCTGCAGGAGCCCCTGCAGCCATCGCTGGCGCTCTGCAAGCAGGTCCGGATGGCCGATGACGATGAGCTCGTTCATGGTCGCTTTCCAAGATGGTCGGTCATCGACAATGCCCTGACGCCTCTTATGTTTTTGCTAACGTAACCTTGGATTTTGTCATCCCTAGATCATATTGAATTGCGATGTTCAGCCACAAGGAAACGGGTGAGGCCATGGCGGGACGGGATTCGGTGAACGGATTCGCGCATTATGCTGAAGTGATCGCCCTGGTTTCCCAAGGGCAGCCCGGCCACATCGTCGATACCCTCATTGCCGAGCGCGGCCAGCGGATCGTCAGGAGCCCGATGTGGCCCCTTGTCCGCCCCTTTCTCTACACGCTTCTCAACTATCGAAAAGCGCTGGAATTCGCCGATGCCGTCGCCAATGTGCCGGGCTTTCAGGCGTTCGAACATCTCAGTTCGCTGCTATCGCTCGACGTGCGCGTCGACCGGCCGGAGCGCATTCCCACTGAAGGTGGGTTCCTGCTGGTCAGCAATCACCCGACCGGAATTGCCGACGGCATCGCCGTTTTCGATCTGCTCAAAAACCGGCGGCCGGACATGATGTTCTTTGCGAACCGCGACGCGATCCGCGTCAATCCGCGCTTTGTCGAGATGGTCATTCCGGTCGAATGGCGTGAGGAACACAAGAGCAAGCTGAAAGCCCGCGAAACGCTGCAGGTCACCAATCGGGCGATCAGCGACGGCAAGGCGACGGTGCTGTTTCCCTCCGGCCGCATCGCCTACTGGGCCGATGGCCGGCTCAACGAGCGCCCCTGGAAGACGTCGGCGGTGGGGTTTGCGCGCAAATACGGCCTGCCGATCCTGCCGGTGCACATGAGCGCCCGCAATTCCGGACTGTTCTACTGGTTTGCAAAGTGGTCCACCGAGCTGCGCGACATGACTGTGTTCCACGAGCTGCTCAACAAGAAGGGCGATCTCTTCGATATCCGCATCGGCAATCTCATTGCGCCGGAGGCTCTGGACGGTGACGCAGTCGAGGTGACGAAGGCCCTGGAACGACACACGGCGTTGGACCTCGCGCGCGACGCCGATGCGGCGTTTCGCCCAATGGCGCGCGTTTCCCTGGCCTCCTGATCTCTTCATGTGATGGCGGGAATGGGCTAAGCATGAGCCATGCTGCTTCGTTCCATGTTCGCCGAAAATTACCGCTCGCTGAGGTCGATCCGCATGGATCTGACCGGCGTCAATCTGTTCATCGGCGAGAATGGGGTGGGCAAATCCAACCTCTACCGGGCGCTGCAGCTGGTGCAGGCCGCCGTGCGCGGCAGCCTTGCTCATGAGATCGCCAAGGAAGGCGGCATGTCCTCCGCACTTTGGAGCGGTCGGCGACGTGCCGACAAGCCCGCGCGTATCCGGCTCGAGACGGAACTGATGGACGAGGAGCGGGCGATCACCTTCCGCTACCGGATCGAGGCGGGGTTGCGTCCGCCGTGCGCGGCGGCCGGCTTTGCCTTCGAGCCGCAGGTCAAGGAGGAGGAGCTGAGCGTCGAAACCGGGCGCCGGCCGGTAACGATGATGAAGCGTTCCGGTCCCGGCATCTTCGTGCGCGGCGAGCGCGGACGCATGGAAGATTATCCCGAGCAGGCGCTGCAGTCGGAGACGGCAATCGCGCTCTTGGGCGATGCCGGGCATTATCCCGAAATCGGCACCTTCCGCCGGGCCGTCGATCAGTGGCGGTTCTTTCACGGCTTCCGCACCGATCGCGATTCCCCGCTGCGCCTGCCGTGCCTTGCGGTGACGGCGCCGATGCTCGACGAGGACGGCACCAACATGGCGGCGGTGTTTGCGACGCTGCGGCACACGCGGCAAGACACCGTCGATCTCGACCGCGCCATCGCCGACGCCTTCGGCGGCGCCTATCTCGACGTTCCCGATCCCGGCCAGTTCGCCGAATTCTCGCTGGTCTTTCCCGATTTTCCGCAGCGGCCGTTTTCGACGCGCGAGCTGTCTGACGGGCAGATGCGGTTCCTGGCGCTTGCGGCCGCGCTGCTATCCTATCGTCGCCCGCCCTTCATCGCGCTCAACGAGCCGGAAACCAGCCTGCATCCGGACATGTTGCCGGCACTTGCCGACATGATCGCCAGTGCCGCGCGCGACAGCCAGGTCTGGATCGTCACCCATTCAGAGCGGCTGGCCGAAGCCATCCGCGAGCGCTGCGGCGTTCGCGCGCGTCGGGTGATCCGCAAGGACAGCGCCACCTGGATCGACGGCATGCGGCTCACCGGCCTGATCGACGACGATGACGCGTAAAAAAGGCCCCGCATCGCTGCGGAGCCCTGCAATCACTTGTCCGAAAAGATCAGGCGATCTTCTGGCCGGTCTTCGCCCAGTCGGCGAGGAAGGTTTCGAGGCCCTTGTCGGTCAGCGGGTGCTTGACCAGAGCCTTCAGCGTCGCCGGCGGTGCGGTGACCACGTCGGCGCCAATGAGGGCGGCTTCCTTGACATGGTTGACCGTGCGGATGGAGGCGGCGAGGATTTCCGTCTCATAGCCGTAGTTGTCGAAGATGTGGCGGATTTCGCGGATCAGGTCCATGCCGTCGAAGGCGATGTCGTCCAGGCGGCCGACGAAGGGCGAAACGAAGGTCGCGCCGGCCTTGGCGGCGAGCAGCGCCTGGTTGGCGGAGAAGCACAGCGTCACGTTGGTCTGGTGACCGTCCGAGGTCAGCGCCTTGCAGGCCTTGAGGCCGTCGAGCGTCAGCGGCAGCTTGATGCAGATGTTGTCGGCGATCTTCGACAGAACGGCCGCTTCCTTCATCATCTCGGCGTATTCGGTGGCGGTCACTTCGGCCGAAACCGGGCCTTCGACGATGCCGCAGATTTCCTTGGTGACTTCGGTGATGTCACGGCCCGACTTGAGGATCAGCGAAGGGTTGGTGGTGACGCCGTCGAGGAGGCCGAGATCGTTCAGCTCGCGGATTTCCTTGACGTCGGCGGTATCAACGAAAAATTTCATGGGGTCACTCCCTTGGGGCACGATTGCCGTTCGGGCGCATATCTACCGGGAGGAATTCCTTTGGCAGAGATCGCGCGCGTTGAAACTCTGGTGGAACCGTGAGAAACCCTGCGCCGGCAAGGCTGCGGTTCGCAGCGCAGTTTTCTTTAACCGAAACACGTGGCAAGGTCACGGCAAAATGACTCGCGATTCAACCGATTTATTCGGGCCTGTTTCCAGCCGTTGCGTCGTGCCTGTTCTGGTACCGATGCCGGCATCCAAGGCCTATTCCTACGCGGTGCCGGAGGGCATGGCGGTCGAGCCCGGCTCGATCGTCCAGGTGCCGCTCGGGCCCCGTCTGGTCGTGGGCGTCGTCTGGGATGGCGACGACGACGGCAGCGTCGATCCGAAGAAGCTGAAGGCGATCGAGAAGGTCTTCGATTGCCCGCCGCTGACGCCCGACATGCGCACATTTCTCGATTGGGTCGCGACCTATACGGTGACGCCGCCGGGGCTGGTGGCGCGCATGGCACTGCGCGCACCCGCCGCCTTCGATCCCGAGCCGATGGTGGAGGCTCTACGGCTGACCGACATGCGCCCGGAGCGCATGACGACGGCGCGCGAGCGCGTCATTGCGGCGGCCGGCGACGGATTTGCCTGGACGCGCTCGGGCCTGGCGCACGCAGCCGGCGCTTCGTCGAGCGTCATCGACGGTCTCGCCCAGCAGGGCGTGTTCGAAACCGTGTTCATGGCGCCGCCGCCCGTTGTCGCCGCGCCGGATCCCGAATTCACGGCCCCTCGGCTCGAAGGCCCGCAGAAAGAGGCCGCCGCCGATCTGCTTGCCGCCGTCGAACAGGGCGGGTTTTCTGTGTCGCTGATCGACGGGATCACCGGCTCGGGCAAGACCGAGGTCTATTTCGAGGCGATCGCCGCCACACTTCGGGCCGGCAAGCAGGTGCTGATCCTGCTGCCGGAAATTGCGCTGACGGCGAGCTTCCTCGAACGCTTCCAGGACCGCTTCGGCTCCAAGCCGGCCGAATGGCATTCCGATCTCGCCCCGAGAACGCGCGAAAAAGTCTGGCGGCAGGTGACGACGGGCACGGTGCGCGTCGTTGCCGGCGCCCGCTCGGCGCTGTTTCTGCCCTTCGAGGAACTGGGCCTGATCATCGTCGATGAGGAGCATGACCCGGCCTACAAGCAGGAGGACCGGGTGTTCTACAATGCCCGGGACATGGCCGTCGTGCGCGGCCGCATCACCGGCTTTCCGGTCGTTCTGGTTTCGGCGACGCCGTCGGTCGAAAGCCGGGTCAATGGCGAGGTCGGCCGCTACAAGCCGATCCATCTGCCCACACGTTTTGGCGATGCGGCGCTGCCGCGGCTCGGCGTCATCGACATGCGCCAGCATCCGCCCGCGCGCGGCGGCTTCCTTTCGCCTGTGCTCATCAACCAGATCGGCAAGACGGTCGAGCGCGGCGAGCAGGCGCTGTTGTTCCTCAACCGGCGCGGTTATGCGCCGCTGACGCTCTGCCGCGTCTGCGGTCATCGCTTCCAGTGCCCGGATTGCTCAAGCTGGTTAGTCGAGCACCGCTTCCGCGGCCAGATCCAGTGCCACCATTGCGGCTATGCGGAAAAGACGCCCGAGGCCTGCCCGGAATGCGGTACCTTCGATCACCTCGTTGCCTGCGGTCCGGGGGTCGAGCGCATCGCCGAGGAGGTCGAGCGCCATTTTCCGGACGCGCGCACGATCGTACTTTCCTCCGACCTGATGGGCGTCAAGCGGCTGCGGCTGGAGCTGGAAGCGATTGCCCACGGCGAAGCGGACATCGTCATCGGCACGCAGCTCGTCGCCAAGGGCCACAATTTTCCGCTGATGACGCTGGTCGGCATCATCGATGCCGATCTCGGGCTGGCCAATGGCGATCCGCGTGCAGCCGAGCGAACGTTCCAGCTGTTGTCGCAGGTGACCGGGCGCGCCGGCCGAACCGGCCTGAAGAGCCTCGGCCTGTTGCAGACCTACCAGCCGCAGCACCCGGTGATGCAGGCGATCGTCTCCGGCGACGCCGATGCGTTCTATGACCGGGAGATCGCCGAGCGGGAGAAGGCGCTGCTGCCGCCGTTCGGCCGGCTGGCGTCGCTGATCGTCTCGGCCGATACCCGCCAGGATGCCGAGACTCATGCCCGCGGGCTTCGAAGCGCCGCCCCGCGCACGGACGGCATTTCGATCCTCGGCCCGGCCGAGGCGCCACTGGCTTTGATCCGCGGCCGTCACCGCTTCCGGCTCCTCGTGCACGGGCGGCGCAACAGCGACATGCAGGCTTTCGTCAAGGCGATGATTGCCGCCGGGCCGAAGGAGCGCGGCTCGATCAGCGTCCAGCTCGATATCGATCCCCAGAGCTTCCTTTGATATCAAGTCTGATTTGATCAGAAGTTTTCCGGGATCGCCGCCGCGATCGGCTCGTGGACGATTCACAACGGCTGCGAGTTGCGCTAGAGGTCTGGGATGCATCGCGACGGGCAATGGCCCTCTTGGCGATGCGATCGAGATCGGCGCTCATCTGCAGGAACGGGCATGGAGTTCTATATTCCGACGGAAACCGGCGAGTTCCTCGCCTTCTGTGCGGCAGCCGCAGCGGCGCTGATCGGCGTCGTCATGCTGTTTGCGCCGCGGCTTACCTTTCGTGCCGCCGGCATCGGCATTGCCGAAGGTCGCCGCGGGGGGCTGGCCGAGGCGCGCTCGACCATGGGCGGCATGCATGCCGGCCTTGGTCTTGCCGCCATTCTCCTGGCGCAGCCGATGGTTTACCTCGCTGTCGGCGCCGCTTTTGCGCTCGCCGCTTTCGGCCGCATCCTCTCGATCATGAGCGACAATGGCGCCACGCTCTACAACTGGGTGGCGCTTCTGGTGCAGGCCGCACTTGCCATTCTTCCGCTTGCCTATGTCTTCGGAATGATCTGATCGTCGCTCGCGCGTTTTCGCGATTCACACCCTCAGAAACCAATTTACGGCAAAATTCGGCCAAACCGGGTCGACTTATGCCGCATTCCTGCCGTTCGCGTGTTGCGAGTCCAAACTTCCTATGCTAGACGAACCGCGAATTGCGGGGGAAGTGGGTCGCCAGGCCTCGATAGCCCGCAAATTATTGCAGCAAATTCAGGACGTTAAGTTGACGGCTCGCCGCCACCACCGTTCTTGGATGAAATTGAGAGAAGCTTGTGCCCGTGGCAGACACATCCCAGCTTATTTCCGGTGTTGCAGAAAGGTATGCGTCCTCGCTTTTTGACCTCGCTCTCGAAGCGGGTTCCGTCGAGGCGGTCGGTGCGGATCTGACCCGCGTCCAGGCCCTGATCGACGGTAGCGACGACCTGAAGCGGCTGATCGTAAGCCCTGTCTTTTCTGCCGACGACCAGTTCAAGGCCATTTCGGCGATCGCCGCCAAGGCCGGCATTTCTGGTCTCGTCGGTAACTTCCTCAAGGTCGTTGCGCGCAATCGCCGCCTGTTTACGCTGCCAGGCATGATCAAGGCGTTCCGCCTGATCGCCGCGCGTCACCGGGGTGAAATTTCTGCCGACGTAACGTCGGCCCATGCGCTCACCGCAGCGCAGGAAACTGAATTGAAGGCGGCGCTCAAGAGCGTCACCGGCAAAGACGTGACGGTCAACGTCACCGTCGACCCGTCTATTCTTGGAGGTCTGATCGTCAAGGTCGGGTCCCGCCAGATTGACACTTCCCTTCGCACCAAACTCTCTACCCTTAAGCTTGCACTGAAAGAGGTCGGCTGATGGATATCCGCGCCGCGGAAATTTCCGCAATTCTTAAAGATCAGATCAAAAATTTCGGCCAGGAAGCAGAAGTCTCCGAAGTCGGCCAGGTGCTTTCCGTCGGTGACGGTATCGCCCGCGTCTACGGCCTCGACAATGTTCAGGCAGGCGAGATGGTCGAATTCCCGGGTGGAATTCGCGGCATGGCGCTGAACCTCGAAGCCGACAACGTCGGCGTCGTTATTTTCGGTTCGGACCGTGACATCAAGGAAGGCGACACCGTTAAGCGGACCGGCGCCATCGTGGACGTTCCGGTTGGTCCGGAACTGCTCGGCCGCGTCGTCGACGCGCTCGGCAACCCGATCGACGGCAAGGGCCCGATCAACGCCAAGCAGCGCTCGCGCGTTGACGTCAAGGCTCCTGGCATCATCCCGCGCAAGTCGGTGCATGAGCCGATGTCGACCGGCCTCAAGGCCATCGACGCCCTCATCCCGGTTGGCCGTGGCCAGCGCGAGCTCGTCATCGGCGACCGCCAGACCGGCAAGACCGCGATCATCCTCGACACGATCCTCAACCAGAAGGCCATTCACGACAATGGTCCGGAAGGTGACAAGCTGTATTGCGTCTACGTCGCAATCGGCCAGAAGCGTTCGACGGTTGCCCAGTTCGTGAAGGTTCTGGAAGAGCGTGGCGCTCTGCAGTACTCGATCATCGTTGCTGCGACCGCATCCGACCCGGCTCCGATGCAGTACCTCGCACCGTTCGCCGGTTGCGCGATGGGCGAATACTTCCGTGACAACGGCAAGCACGCCCTCATCGGCTACGACGACCTGTCGAAGCAGGCTGTTTCCTACCGTCAGATGTCGCTCCTGCTGCGCCGCCCGCCGGGCCGCGAAGCTTACCCGGGCGACGTTTTCTACCTGCACTCCCGCCTGCTCGAGCGCGCTGCAAAGCTCTCGGACGACAATGGCGCCGGTTCGCTGACGGCTCTGCCTGTTATCGAAACGCAGGGCAACGACGTTTCCGCGTTCATTCCGACCAACGTGATCTCGATCACCGACGGCCAGATCTTCCTTGAAACCGACCTGTTCTACCAGGGCATCCGTCCGGCCGTTAACGTCGGTCTGTCGGTTTCGCGCGTCGGTTCCGCCGCGCAGATCAAGGCGATGAAGCAGGTTGCCGGCTCGATCAAGGGTGAACTCGCTCAGTACCGCGAAATGGCGGCCTTTGCGCAGTTCGGCTCGGACCTCGATGCCGCTACCCAGCGTCTGTTGAACCGCGGTGCACGCCTGACCGAACTCCTGAAGCAGCCGCAGTTCTCGCCGCTGAAGACGGAAGAGCAGGTCGCTGTGATCTTCGCTGGCGTCAACGGTTACCTCGACAAGCTGCCGGTCAACCAGGTTGGCAAGTTCGAGCAGGGCCTGCTTTCGTACATGCGTTCGGAAGGCAAGGACATCCTGGAAACCATCCGCAAGGACAAGGCGATCTCCGACGACGTCAAGGGCAAGCTGAAGGCTGCAATCGACAGCTTCGCCAAGTCTTTCGCCTGAGCGGATTTCATTTAGGACGGATAACGGATGCCTTCACTTAAGGATCTGAAGAACCGGATCGCCTCCGTCAAGGCGACGCAGAAGATCACCAAGGCGATGAAAATGGTCGCCGCGGCGAAGCTTCGGCGTGCGCAGGAGGCGGCCGAGGCCGCCCGGCCTTACTCGCAGCGCATGGCTGCCGTTCTCGCCAACATCGCCCAGGCGGTTGGCGCGGACGATGGTGCACCTGCTCTGATGACGGGCACCGGCAAGGACGACACGCATCTTCTGGTCGTCTGCACGGCTGAACGCGGCCTTTGCGGCGGCTTCAACTCGCAGATCGCCCGCCACGCTCGCGACCACGTTCGCAAGCTGATTGCCGCTGGCAAGACGGTGAAGATCATCTGCGTCGGCAAGAAGGGCTTCGATATTCTGCGTCGCGAATACGCGTCGCTGATTATCGACCGTGTCGACCTGCGTGAGGTCAAGAAGATCGGCTTCCAGAACGCCGATCAGATTGGCCACAAGGTCATCGCGCTCTTTGAAAAGGGCGAGTTCGATGTCTGCACGCTGTTCTATTCTGAGTTCAAGTCCGTTATCGCCCAGATTCCGACGGCACAGCAGCTGATCCCCGCTTCGGCCGGCCCGGTCGCAGTGGAAGCATCGGATGCTTCAGCCGTCTACGAATATGAGCCGGACGCGGGCGCGATCCTGAGCGATCTCATTCCGCGCAACATTTCCGTGCAGATCTTCCGGGCGCTGCTCGAGAACGTCGCCGGCGAAATGGGCGCAAAGATGAGCGCGATGGACAATGCGACGCGCAATGCTGGTGACATGATCAACAAGCTGACGCTGAACTACAACCGTCAGCGCCAGGCTCAGATCACCAAGGAACTCATTGAAATCATCTCGGGCGCGGAAGCGCTCTAAGGTTACGAGAAGAGGGTAAGGATTATGGCTAAGGCAGCTACCCCGAAAGAAACCGCAGCGGCGAAGAAGCCGGCTGCACCGAGGAAGGCAGCTTCCGCCAAGACCGCAGTTGCGGCAGCTGGCGCTGTCGGTCGCGTAACGCAGGTCATCGGCGCCGTCGTCGACGTTGCGTTCGAAGAAGGCCAGCTTCCGCTGATCCTGAACGCACTGGAAACCGATAACAACGGTAACCGCCTCGTTCTCGAAGTCGCGCAGCATCTCGGCGAAAACTCCGTCCGCACGATCGCCATGGACTCGACCGAAGGTCTCGTCCGCGGCCAGCCGGTCACCGACACCGGTGCACCGATCACGGTTCCGGTCGGCGACGAAACGCTCGGCCGCATCATGAACGTCATCGGCGAGCCGGTTGACGAAGCCGGCCCGCTCGTCACGTCGGGCAAGCGCGCCATCCACCAGGACGCGCCGTCCTACGTCGAGCAGTCGACGGAAGCGCAGATCCTCGTCACCGGCATCAAGGTCGTCGACCTTCTCGCGCCTTACGCAAAGGGCGGCAAGATCGGCCTCTTCGGCGGTGCAGGCGTCGGCAAGACCGTTCTCATCATGGAACTGATTAACAACGTCGCCAAGGCGCACGGTGGTTACTCGGTGTTCGCAGGCGTGGGCGAACGTACCCGCGAAGGCAACGACCTTTACCACGAAATGATCGAGTCCGGCGTTAACAAGCATGGCGGCGGCGAAGGCTCCAAGGCTGCGCTCGTTTACGGCCAGATGAACGAACCGCCGGGCGCCCGCGCTCGCGTCGCTCTGACCGGTCTGACGATCGCTGAAGACTTCCGCGACAAGGGCCAGGACGTTCTGTTCTTCGTCGACAACATCTTCCGCTTCACCCAGGCAGGCTCCGAAGTGTCGGCTCTTCTCGGCCGTATTCCTTCGGCCGTGGGTTACCAGCCGACGCTGGCGACCGACATGGGTCAGATGCAGGAGCGCATCACCACGACGACCAAGGGTTCGATCACCTCGGTTCAGGCCATCTACGTTCCGGCCGACGACTTGACCGACCCGGCGCCGGCTACCTCGTTCGCCCACCTGGACGCAACGACGGTTCTGTCGCGCTCGATCGCCGAAAAGGGCATCTATCCGGCCGTTGACCCGCTCGACTCCACGTCGCGCATGCTGGACCCGATGATCGTCGGCGAAGAGCACTACGAGATTTCGCGTAAGGTTCAGACGACCCTGCAGCGTTACAAGGCTCTCCAGGACATCATCGCCATCCTCGGCATGGACGAACTGTCGGAAGAGGACAAGCTGGCCGTTGCCCGCGCTCGTAAGATCGAACGCTTCCTGTCGCAGCCGTTCTTCGTGGCCGAAGTCTTCACCGGTTCGCCGGGCAAGCTGGTTGCTCTCGAAGACACGATCAAGGGCTTCAAGGGCCTGGTCAACGGCGACTACGACCACCTTCCGGAAGCCGCCTTCTACATGGTCGGCTCGATCGAAGAAGCGGTCGAAAAGGCCAAGAAGCTGGCTGCCGAAGCCGCTTGATAGCACTGTTAAGCCTCGGCGCAGCGATGCGCCGAGGCTTTCATCCTGCGTTCCGCGCGTGGCGGAGCAGGGAAGACATGCACAGCCTGCCACCTCAGGTGGCGCGCCCACGAGAAGTGAATGGTCATGGCCAACAGTTTCAGTTTTGAGCTTGTTTCCCCCGAGCGCCTGCTCCTCTCCGAGCAGGTGACGGAAGTCGTCATCCCGGCGACCGAGGGCGAGATGACCGTGATGGCCAATCATGCCCCGACAATGACGACGGTGAAGCCCGGCGTCGTCACGGTGAAGACCGCTGACGGCAAGACCGAGCGTTTCGCCGTCTTCGGCGGCTTCGCCGATATCCTGCCGACCGGCTGCACCTTGCTTGCCGAATCCGCCGTGCATGTCGACGAGCTCGACCGCACCGCGCTTGACAAGCGCATCGAGGCGGTTCGTGCCGAGCTGGATGGCGCCGGCGACGAGAAGAAGACGCGCGCCGAACAGTTCATCGCAGAACTGACGAAGCTCGGGGAAGTCGTGATCCCGGCCTGAAAGGGACATCCCGACGGGATAAACCAATGAAAAAGCCCCGCCTTCGAGCGGGGTTTTTTGTTGCCCAGTGGTGGTCGCAAGAGGCTGCCTCTTCGTTTGGTCGATGCGAACCGGTATGGCGCAACAACGGTGTGCAAGCCCGCGTCCTATCCTAAATGCGGGGCACCCCCTCGCCTTTGGTGCGGTTTGTTCACTCGCGTGGTTTCAGGCATTCTTTAGCATCGACCCTGTATCGTGGGGCTATCGTTCGATGTGCGCAGAGGCTTGGCATGACGTCTAGAATCGTCCCCGTAATCATGGCGGGTGGAAAGGGTACGCGGCTATGGCCGCTGTCGCGCTCTGGCGCGCCCAAGCAATTCCTGCAAATCCTCTCCGACCGGTCACTGTTCCAGCAGACGCTGGAGCGCGTCAGCGACAACAGGCTCTACGAGCCAGCGATCATCGTCACCAACAGCGATTTCCGCTTCATCGTCGCCGAGCAGGCGCGCGCCGTCCATGCCCCGCTCAGCGAGATCCTGCTGGAGCCCGTCGCCCGCAATACGGCGCCCGCATTGGCGGCCGCGGCCTTCGTTGTACTGGCCAGGTTTGGTGAGACGGCGATCATGCAGGTGCTCGCCTCCGATCACGAGATCGATGCCGGGGCAGTCTACATCGATTGCATGCTACGCGCGCAGCAAGCCGCCGAGGCCGGTGAACTGGTCACCTTCGGCATCACGCCGACGGAGCCGGCAACGGGTTACGGCTATATCGAGCTCGGCGAGGCGCTTGCGGCAGGGGCAAACAGGGTCGCTCGTTTCGTCGAAAAGCCGGATCGCGCCAAGGCGGAGGCTATGCTGGCGACCGAGCGTTATCTCTGGAACTCCGGCATGTTCATGTTGCCGGTCAAGGCGTTCCTCGATGAAATGCAGCTTTATGCGCCCGAGGTTCATGCCCAGGCGAAGGCGGCCGTCGAAGGTGCCAGCAACGATCTCGATTTCAGCCGGCTGGAGGCGAAGGCCTTTGCCGCAGCGCCTGACATTTCCGTCGACTACGCCGTTTTCGAAAAGACGGCGCGGGCCGCCGTCGTTCCCTCCTCCTTTGCCTGGTCGGATCTTGGCAGCTGGGATGCCGTGTGGAAGACCGGGCGCAAGGATGCCGACGGCAATGTCGTCACCGACAGGGCGACGGTATCGAACACCCGCAACTCGCTGGTGCTTTCGCGCGACATTCATCTCGCGGTGCAGGGACTGGACGATATCGCGGTGATTGCCAGCGAAGATGCCGTCTATGTCGGGCGGCTGGAGGACAGCCAGAGCGTCGGCAACATCGTCAAGGTGCTCGCCCGCTCGCAGGCAACGGCAGAGCTGACGAAGGAACACCCGACGTCCTACAGGCCCTGGGGCGCCGTCTCCTCGGTCTCCAGCGGTGAGCGCTACGAGGTCAAACGGCTGAAGGTCAGCCCCGGCCAGAAGATCTCGTTGCAGAAGCATCATCATCGCGCCGAGCACTGGATCGTGGTGCGGGGCACGGCCGAGATCACCATGGCGGGCGAAACGCGCCTGCTGCATGAAAACGAGTCCGTCTATATCCCGCAAGGAACCGTCCACCGGCTGCACAATCCCGGGAAGATCCCGCTGGAACTGATCGAGGTGCAGACGGGATCCTATCTCGGCGAAGACGATATCATCCGCATCGAGGATGAGTTCGGCCGGACATAGCTCCCCATAACCGATCTCCGTGAGGCTGAGCGCCCAAGGTAGCGTACCCTTTTTGGCGGGGTGCGACGTGCGCCGCGGCCGATTCTGAATATCTTGCGGCCAGCAGAAAAATGCCCGGGCATAACCCGGGCATCAAAGTCAGCGCAGTCGAGCTGAACGGTCTCAGCCGGCGACGCGCTCTGCCTCGCCCTTCTGGGCGTAGTAGTGGCCGAAGCGGTTTGCGAGGAACGTATCGAGCGAGATGTCTTCCTGGCGAACGAAGCCCTTCGATGCGATCTTGCCGCTGGCCAGCAGATCGAGCACGGCGCAGATGCTGCCGGCGGTCGTGATCTGGATGCCGCTCTGCATGCGACCGGCGACGACGCCGCTATAGACCTTATTGGCGTAGGTTTCCTGGATCAGGCGACCTTCGCGGAAGCCCGAAACCGTCACGAAGATCACGACGACGTCCTGGGTGGTGGTCGGCAGCGCATTTTCGAAGATGTCCTTGAGGACTTCGCGGCGGTGACGCAGGCCGAGGTCGTTCAGGAGCGCCTTCATGATCGCGGCGTGGCCCGGGTAGCGGATCGTCTTGTAGTTCAGAGTGCGGACCTTGCCCTTCAGCGTTTCGCAAAGCGTGCCGAGGCCGCCCGAGGTGTTGAAGGCTTCGTAGGTGACGCCGTCGAGCGAGAATTCTTCGCGCTCTTCCATCGCGGGAACTTCGATCAGGCTGTGTTCAACGATCGCTTCGCAGGGCTCGATGTATTCGTTGATGACGCCGTCGGTGCTCCAGGTCAGGTTGTAGTTGAGAGCGTTCGACGGATACTGCGGCAGCGCGCCGACGCGCATACGGACGCTTTCGAGCGTCTCGAAGCGGCTGGCGAGATCATTGGCGACGATCGAGATGAAGCCGGGTGCGAGGCCGCACTGCGGAATGAAGGCGGTGTTGGCCTTGGCAGCGATCGCCTTGACCTGGCGGGTGGATTCAACGTCTTCGGTCAGGTCGAGGTAATGAATGCCGGCTTCGGCGGCGGCTTCCGCGATGGCAACCGTCAGGTGGAACGGAGCGGCGCTGAGAACGGCGAACTTGCCGGAGAGAAGCGAAACGAGCGCCTTCTTGTCGCCGATGTCGACGGCAGCCGTGGTGATGGCGTCATGCTTCTCGATCTGGCTCAGCTGCTCGGCGCTGCGATCGGCAACGCAGACGCTGTAGTCCCCGGTGTGCGCGAGCATGCGCGCAATGGTGGAGCCGATCTTGCCTGCTCCGATGACGACGATGTTTTTCATGAGTTCCCCCAGGGTATGAAATGCGTTTCTGCCCCCATTGTCTGGCGGAGAGCTGTTGATTTGAAGCTCTGATATGACTAAATCGCCGATAGATATTCGGCAGATTGCCCAGATGGACCAACGAAATGCAGATCACTGACAAGGATCGCGAGCTTCTCGCCGTGCTTAGCGAAAACGCCCGCATGCCGACGGCCACGATTGCCCGCAGGCTCGGCCTGTCGCGAACGACGGTGCAGGCGCGGATCGAGCGGCTGGAGCGGGAAGGCGTGATCGCCGGCTACGGTGTCCGTCTGTCAGAGAGCTATGAAAAGGGTCTGGTCAAGGCGCATGTGCTGATCACCATCGCGCCCAGGGCGCTGAGCCGCGTGACGCCGGAGCTTGCCGCCATCCGCGAGATCCGCATGCTCCACTCCGTCAGCGGCAGCTTCGACCTGATCGCGGTCGTCGCGGCGACCTCGATCAACGAACTCGACCTGCTGATCGATCGCATCGGCGAAATCGACGGCGTCGACCGCACGCTGTCGTCGATCATTCTCTCGACGCGGATCGATCGCTGAACCCAGGTCAGGGTGTAGGCTCGGTGTCTGCCTTCGTCGATGCCGAGTTTGCCTCGGCTTCGGGTATTTTTGCCGGCCCGTTCCACGCCGTCGGGCCTAGAACGAAACTGCGCGTATCGGCGTTGCCATAGGCGAGCCATTTTTCCCGATCGAAATAAAGCTCGGCGATCGTCTTCGGGCGGGCGCGCGCTGGCTGGTTGGCGAGGAAATTGTAGCGTGCCGTGGCCTCGTCTGTTTCGCGCTTGAATTGCACGCGGCTGCCGAAGCGCTTGAGGTCGAATTCCTTCAGCGCCTGAATCTGCAGCGCGATGCTGCCGCCATCGGCCCAGCGGACGTGATCGAGGAAGACCGAGGCGGCGCGTGCGGCACTGGTCGTCACCACCTGCGCATCCTCCGGACGCTCGATGTTGAGCTTGACGCGGAACGATGTGATCTCCTCCTCGCCGCTGCCCTTGATGAAAATGAAGATCGACGAGGTCTTGTCGACGCCGGGGCGCGGGAAGGACACCAGCGACGAGCATTCCCATTGGCCCCGCTCGCCGGCGCTCGACTTCCATTCCAGTTCGCGGAACCCTGCCTCGCGCAGTTCGTCGCAAAGTGCGCGCGGATCGCTGCGCAGCACCCGCAGGAACTGCTGCTCCGGCGTCTCAAGATCCTGGAAGGTCCAGACCGGCAGGGCGATGCGCGGCGGCTTTCGTTTCACCTGCGCGGGTGGTTCCGGTGGCTTTTCCTTCTCGAGAAACGCGGTTGGAAGGTCAAGCGCCCTGAGCAGCTGTTTCAGGTTTCGCTGTTCGTTGGCCAGCAGGACGGTCGCAACGATCGCCGTCACGATCACGGCAAAAGCAACGAGAAAGAAGGTGAGGCCCGTGCGACCAGGCTGTCTCGGCGGCGTCGGCGTCTTGCCGCGTCCGCCGCTCATGTCGATTTTCCGAGTGCGGCGTGCAGGCGCAGCACCTCGTCCCTCGATGGCCGATTGCGGGGCAGGCCGAGATAATAACCATAGCCGGTGGCGAGCGTCTTGCCGCCGAGAACGAGCAGCCTGCCGTCGTCGATATGCTCGCTGATCAGCCCGATGCTGCCGAGTGCGACGCCGTCGCCGCGAAGGGCGGCATCGATGGCCATCACATAGGTCGAAAACGTGTATCGCGGCCGCAACCTGGTGCCACGCGTGGCCGCACCGGTGCGCTCGAACCATTGCTGGAACGAGACCCAGTTGGCGTTGAAGCGGTCGTAGTCGATGAGGTCCAGCGCTGCGAGTGCCTGCGGCGTCAGCGTTGCCGCATCGAGCCCGCGCGAAGCGAGGTAGTCCGGGGAAGCGACCGGGGCCAGTTCCTCCGCCATCAGCGGTATCAGGTGCCAGCGGGGATGATCGCCGGTCGAATAGAGGATGACGAGGTCGTTGTTCTCGGAGGCCAGCTCCGAGGGACTGTCTGATGTCAGCAGCCGGATGGAAATCCCCGGGTTCTCCTTGCCGAACTCGCGCAGCCTCGTGCCGAGCCAGAGATGAGAGACCGAGCCGCTGGCCGCAATCGAGATGGCCTGGCCGGTCGCGCCACGGAAGGGTTCCAGGCTTTCCTCGAGATAGTCGAGCGAGGCCCGCACGCGCTGGGACAGCCGTTCGCCCTGCGGCGTCAGTTCCAGGTTCTTGCCGCGACGGCTGAAAAGCGGGCTGCCGAGATGATCCTCGAGCGTCTTGATGCGCCGGCTGACGGCGGCCTGGGTGATGTTGAGCTCGCGACCGGCACGGGAAAAATTCATGTGCCGGCTGGCGGCGTCGAAAACGCGAAAGGCCTCCAGCGGTATGCGGTCGAGCAGCCGGTTTTCCATGATCTCAGGTTATCAAAAAGGCCGAAAATTGCATGGATTTGAAAATATCAGATTGTGATGCAGGGTAAAGCGATCATCCCACGGCGACAGGAAGACGACCTTGTCCTTTTCCACTTCCTTCATTCCCGAAATCCGCCTGGCAGACAATATCCATACGATGATCGGCACGGCTGCGAAAGCGCAGGGTGCGACGACGGCAACGCTGGTCATCGACGGTTTTCTCGCCCAGTCCGGGCTTGCCAGCCGCATCGTCGAGAGTCTCGAGCAGGAAGGTATCGCCGGACGCGTGTTTTCCGAGTTTGCCGGCGAACCGAAGCTGGCGCATGTTCGCGCCGCCACGCAAGCTGCCGCAGGCTCCGGGCTGGTGATCGGCATCGGCGGCGGCTCGGCGCTGGATATCGCCAAGATCGCCGCCTGCTGCGCCGCCTCCGGCGAAGACCCGATGCACTATGCGCTTGCCGCAAATCCGCTGCCGAAGGCGCCGTTGAAGAAGATCATGGTTCCGACGACGGCAGGGACCGGTTCCGAGACGTCGGCGACCAACATCTTTGCCGGGCCCGAAGGCAAGAAGCTCTGGATCTGGGGCGCGGAAACCAAGGCCGATCTGGTGCTGCTCGATCCGGTGCTGACGACGACGCTGCCGGCACATCTGACCGCCTGGTGCGGTCTCGATGCGTTCATTCATGCGTTCGAGGCGGCGACGAACCGCAACACGCACCGCGGCGCGCAATTTTATGCGCACGAGGCCCTGCGCCTGCTGACGGCGTCGCTGGAGACCGCGGTTCGCGAGCCCGCCAACCTTCAGGCCCGTGCCGACGTTTTGCTCGCCTCCTGCTATGCCGGCATTGCCATCGACAATTGCGGCACTGCCGTCGCCCACAATATCAGCCACGCGCTCGCGGGATTGGCTCCCGTCCATCACGGTCTTGCGACAGCACTCGGTTTCGAGGCGACACTCGGATGGCTCGTCGATGCCGATACAGCGGACCTCAACGCCGCTGCGAGAGCTTGTGGCTTGCCAGGTGCCAGCGACCTGCCTGCCTTCGTTTCGCGCCTCATGGATCGTTGTGGCCTTGTCAGGGAACTTCCAACGGCGTTCGGGGCGTTCGGCGCTGCGGATCTGGCGGCGGAAATGAAGGCGCCGGAAAACCAGCCGATGCGGCGCTCGACGATCCGCCCGGTCGATGATGCCGATATCAACGCGTTTGCGGCCAGGATCATGGCTCTGCCGAAGACGAAATGAGCGAAGGACAAGACGGGATGAGCAAGGTCTATACACGCGACTATTGGGAAACCGTTTTGTCCGCGCTGACGCCGGAAGGACGGCATTTCATCAACGGCAAGCTTCGCGCCGCCGTCACTGGCGAAACGTTCACCCGCGCCCGGCCGATGGACGGTAAGCCGGGCGCTACAGTCGCGCGGGGTGGTGCGGTCGATATCGATGCAGCGGTCAAGAGCGCACGGACCGCATTCGAAAGCGGCGTCTGGCGGAGAAAGGAGCCGCTCGAGAAAAAGAAGATCATGCTCAATTGGGCTGATCTCATCCGTGCCCATGGCGAGGAACTCGCCATGCTCGAAACGCTCGATGTTGGCAAGCCGATCATGGCGTCGCTCAATGTCGACGTGCGGCTCTGTGCCGACGGTATCCAGTTCTATGGCGAGATGATCGACAAGCTCTACGACGAGATCGCCCCGACCGGACCTTATGCCCGCGCCTTGGTGCGCAAGGTGCCGCTCGGCGTCATCGGTGTGATCACGCCCTGGAACTACCCGATGATCATCGACGCCTGGAAGCTAGGGCCGGCGATCGCGGCCGGCAATTCCGTCGTGCTTAAACCGGCCGAGCAGTCGTCGCTCACCGCCATTCGCCTTGCGAGCCTCGCCGTAGAAGCCGGGCTACCAGCCGGCGTGTTCAACGTCGTTACCGGCTATGGCGAAGAGACCGGCAAGCCGCTGGCTTTGCATATGGACGTCGACATGATCGCCTTTACCGGCTCGACTGAGGTCGGCAAGCTGATCATGGGCTATGCGGCGCAGTCGAATGTCAAGCGGGTGGCCCTCGAACTCGGCGGCAAGTCGCCGCTGGTGGTCTTCGAAGATGCCGATCTCGATGCAGCGGCTTCGGCTGTTGCCTGGGGCTGCTTCTACAACTCCGGCGAGACATGCCATGCCTCGACCCGGCTGATCGTGCATCGCTCGGTTCAGGACGCGCTGATCGCAAAGATCGAGGCGGTGACGAAGAGCGACATTGCGCTTAGGCATCCGCTCGACCCGACAGCCCAGATCGGTGCGCTGATCGAAGAGGCGCATCTGGAAAAGGTGCTGTCGCTGGTAGCAGTCGGCGAGAAGGAGGGCGCACGCCGCGCCTTCGGGGCCGAGCGGGTGATGACCGAGACCGGCGGCTTTTACGTTTCGCCCGGTCTGTTCGTCGACATGACCAACGACATGAGCCTGGCGCGCCAGGAGATCTTTGGCCCGGTGCTGGCCGCCATCGCCTTCGAGACGGAGGAAGAGGCGCTGCGAATCGCCAACGATACGATCTACGGGCTGGCGGGTGCCGTCTTCACGAAAGACATCGATCGGGCGCATCGGTTTTCCGAGGCGATCCATGCCGGCACGGTCTGGATCAACACCTACGACATGTCGAATTTCGCGACCCCCTTCGGCGGCTTCAAGCAGTCGGGCTTCGGCCGCGACCGCTCCGTGCATGCGATCGACAAATATTGCGACTACAAGACCATCTGGCAGCAGTTCGGCTGAAACCTCGGGGGAGGGACCATGAGCAAGATCGCATCCATCGAGATCAGCCAACATCGCCTGCCGCTCGATCCGCCGTTCAAGGCGAGCTGGGACGGGCGGCCGCGCCGACAGTTCGACGCGACCATCGTGCGCGTCCGGGACGACGAGGGCCGCGAGGGCATCGGCTCCGGCGACCTGATGAAGGGGTTCGAGGGCCATGAGGACCTGTTCATCGGCGAGGATCCCCGTCAGCTTGAGCGCCACTACGAGGTGCTCTCGCACATCAATTTCCACTATGGCCGTTGCTGGCCGATGGATCTGGCGTTGTGGGACCTCTCCGGCAAGATCACCGGCGAGCCGGCTTGGCGACTGCTCGGTGGCCGGTCGGATCGGGTGCGCCTCTATGCCTCCTCGGGCGTGCTGCGCGATCCCGGCGCCATGGCCGCGCAAGCGGAAAGCTATGTCGACGAAGGCTTTCCGGCAATGAAGGTGCGCTTCTCGTCATCGTCCGGCGGTCGCGGCACCTGGCGCGACGACGTGCGCGCGCTTGAAGCGATCCGTGCCCGTGTCGGCGATCGTCTCGACCTGATGGTCGACTGCAACCAGGGTTGGCGCATGCCCTGGGATACGACGCTCTCCTGGACCTTCAAGGACGCGCTGATGGTGGCGCGCGAGTTGGAGAGGCTCGGTATCTACTGGATGGAAGAGCCATTGCACCGCTCGGATCGCAAGGGCATGCGGCGGCTTTCGGATGCAACGTCGCTGCGCATTGCCGGCGGCGAGATGACCCGCGAACTCTACGAGTTTCGAGATATCATCGAGGACCGTGCCTTCGACGTGATCCAGCCCGACGTGGCGCTCGTCGGCGGCATCACCGGTTGCCGGCGTCTGGCCTTCCAGGCGCGCGAGGCGGGCGTGATGATGACGCCGCATTCCTGGACCAACGGCATCGGCGTGCTTGCCAACGCCCACCTGACGGCCGGCGTCGGCGATGCGCCCTGGCTGGAATATCCCTACGACAATCCGGAATGGAGCGAGTTGCGCCGTGATTTTCCCATGGCGGCGCCACTCCGGCACGCGGGCGGCTGGCTGGAGCTTGGCGATGCAGCCGGGCTTGGCGTCGTGCTCGACGAAGACAGGCTGAAGGCGACGCGCATCAGCTAGGCCGGTGGCGCGCCGCGGCCAGAGAGGTTGACGGCAGGAGACGATCGGCTAAAACGGGCGTCCCGACTCTGGCGAGGCGCCTGTTCCATCATGTCCGATCCATCGACGATCATCCCCACCATTGATGCGGCATTGGTCCGGCGCCTGATTGCGGCGCAGTTCCCGCAATGGGCGGGGCTCGACGTCAGGCCGTTGCTGCCGGGCGGCTGGGACAACCGGACCTTTCACCTCGGGCGGGACATGACCGTGCGCCTGCCGAGCGCCGCCTCCTACGCCCAGCAGGTGGAGAAGGAGCAGTCTTGGCTGCCGAAGCTAGCGCCGCTTCTGCCGCAGCCGATCCCGGTGCCGCTCGCAAGGGGCGTTCCCGGCGAGGCTTATCCATGGCCATGGTCGGTCTATCGCTGGCTGCCGGGCGAGGCGGCAACAGATGAGCGCATCGGCGACCTCACGATCTTTGCACGGGATCTTGCCCGTTTTCTCGTTGCCCTCAGGCAAGTGGGTGCGAGCGGCGGGCCGCTGCCGGGCGCGCATAATTTCTTTCGCGGTGGGCCTCCCGCTTACTATGACGCGGAGACCCGTGATGCGCTCACGGCGCTTGAGGGACGTATCGACACGGACACCGCGCACGACGTCTGGGAGGCCGCTCTTTCGGCACGTTGGGAGGGCGAACCGGTCTGGTTTCACGGCGATATCAGCTGGGGCAATCTGCTGGTCGAAGGTGGTCGCTTGAGCGCGGTGATCGATTTCGGCACCTCCGGCATCGGCGATCCCGCCTGCGATCTCGCCATCGCCTGGACACTGTTTCGTGGGGAAAGCCGGGAGGCATTTCGCGCCGCGGTCGCGCTCGATCCCGGCACCTGGGCGCGCGGCCGCGGCTGGACCTTGTGGAAGGCGCTGATCGTCTATGCCGGTTTTTCAGGCACGAACCCGGCCGAGGCTGAAAAAAGCCGGCTCGTGATCGAAGCGGTGCTGGCCGACCACCGGGATTTCGGCTGAGGCTCGGCCCGCTGGCCATCCAATGCCGATGCCACCGACCTATCTCAGGGTGCGCATCGGCTTGACCTCGCCGACATTTGTCTCTAGGTCAGGCGCACGCGGGACGACCTGCGTCGATGCTTCGCCTGGGGACGGCCCCACTATCTCGATACTCGAGATAATGGAGTCGATCGCATCATGCAGCATTCTGGCCTGCGGCACGCCCGCGTGAGCTTTTCCTTTCTGACAGAGCCGACCGTTTGCTTCGGGCGCCAACGCGCGCCGTCGCGAGATCGGCTTACGCCCGTTTTCTCCACAAATTGATGCGCCCGCGGCCGCCGCCGGCGCGCCGTGGTTGCTTCCTTGCCAACGCACGAGGTTCATGATGGCCGGACCCATCGAACAATTCGAGATCAAGTCGCTCTTCCACATCGCCGAGGTCGGCGGACACGACATCAGCTTCACCAATTCGTCCGTCTTCATGATCGTGACGGTGGCGATCGCCAGCCTTTTCCTGATCCTGTCAACGCGCCGGCGCGGCCTGGTGCCGAACCGGGCGCAGTCGGCGGCCGAAATCATCTACGAGTTCGTGTCGAAGACCTTGCGGGAGAATGCCGGCGAGCACGGCATGCGTTTCTTCCCGCTGGTGTTCTCGCTGTTCATGTTCATCCTGGTCGCAAACCTGATCGGCATGTTCCCCTATGCCTTCACGGTGACGAGCCACATCTCGGTCACCTTCGCGCTGGCGGCTCTGGTGTTCCTGACCGTGACGATCTACGGCCTGGTCAAGCACGGCTTCGGCTTCCTTCGGCTGTTCATGCCCTCGGGCGTGCCGCTGGTGTTGGCGCCGATCATCATCCCGATCGAGGTCGTGTCCTACATCTCGCGCCCGGTCAGCCACTCCGTTCGTCTTTTCGCCGTCATGCTTGCCGGCCATATCACCTTGAAGGTTTTCGCCGGCTTCGTCGTCAGCCTCAGCGGCTTCGGCGCGCTCGGCATGCTCGGCGCGGTCATGCCGCTGATGATGACCGTGGCGCTGACGGGTCTGGAACTGCTGATGTCGGTCATCCAGGCCTACATCTTCACCATGCTGACCTGCATGTATCTCAACGACGCGCTGCATCCGAGCCATTGAGGTGACAGTGTAGTGGCTCCCTTCCCGCGGAAGGGAGCCACTGGCTCATTCAACCGTCGTCCGCTGCGCCTCGATGCGGGCCGTCCGCCAGGACGACCACAGGAAGGCGGCGAGGAAGATCACGGTCATCAAGAGCACGATGGTCGGTGCCGGGGCGCTGTCGATGAAGAACGAGAGATAGACGCCCGAGAACGAGGCAACGGTCGCGACCAGCACGGCAACGATGAGCATGCTGCCCATGGTGCGGGTAATGAGAAACGCGATGGCGCCGGGGGCGATCAGCATGGCGATGGCGAGGATCAGGCCGACGGCCTTCAGCGCACCGACGATCGTCAGCGACAGGATTGCCAAGAGCCCATAGTGCAGCCAGTTGACGCGCAGGCCGACGGCCTTGGCCTGTGCCGGGTCGAACGCATGCAGCAGGAAATCCCGCCATTTCACCGCCAGGATGGCCGTTGCCACCAAAGCGATCAGACCCGTCTCGATGATATCGGGCCAGCCGATGCCGAGCATGTCGCCGAAGAGGATATGGTCGAGATGCACGTCGCTCTGGATCTTGGTGTAGAGCACCAGGCCGAAGCCGAACATGCCGGAAAACACCACGCCCATGACGGTGTCCTGCTTGATGCGGCTGTTTTCCTTGAGGTAGCCGGTCAGGAGCGCGCAGGACATGCCGGCGGCAAAGGCGCCGACCGCAAGCGGCAGGCCGACGATGTAGGAGATGACGACGCCGGGGAAGACCGCGTGCGAGATGGCGTCGCCCATCAGCGACCAGCCTTTCAGCACGAGAAAACAGGAGAGCAGGGCGGTCGGGATCGCCACCAGAACCGAGATCAGCAGCGCGTTGCGCATGAACTCGAATTCGAAGACGGCGAGCAGAAGGTCGAGCGAAATCATGGCGTGACCTCCAGGGCTTCGGCGCTGCGCCGGCGGGCTGCCAGCAAGCCGTGCTTCGGTGCGAAGACGAAGGCCACGAGGAAGATCAGCGTCTGCAGCACGATGATGATGCCGCCGGTGGCGCCGTCGAGGAAGTAGCTGAAATAGGCGCCGAAGAAGCTGGTGAGCGCGCCAATCGCGACGCTGATAACGATCAGTCGCGGAAAGCGGTCGGTGAGCAGGTAGGCGGTGGCACCGGGTGTCACCACCATGGCGATGACGAGAAAGGCGCCGACCGTCTGCAGGGCTGCGACCGTGCAGGCAGACAGCAGCGTGAAGAACAGCACCTTCAGGAAGGTTGTGGGGATGCCGATCGAGCGTGCATGGCTCTCGTCGAAGAAGGTGACCATCAGGTCCTTCCACTTCGCCGTCAGGATGACCAGTGAGACGATGCCGATCAGCGCAAGCTGCAGCGTGTCGGCAGGCGTGATGGCGAGGATGTTGCCGAGAACGATCGTCTGGATGTTCACCGAGGTCGGCGACAGCGACACCATGAACAGGCCGAGGCCGAAGAACGAGGTGAAGATCAGCCCGATGATTGTGTCTTCCTTGAGCCGGGTGCGCTGGTTGAGAAACAGCATGGCGCCGGCCGCAAGCCCGCCGGAAAAGAAGGCGCCAAGCGAGAAAGGCAGGCCGAGCATATAGGCACCGGCGACACCCGGAACGATCGAGTGCGAGAGCGCGTCGCCGATCAGCGACCAGCCTTTCAGCATCAGATAGGACGACAGGAAGGCGCAGACGGCGCCGACCAGGGCGCTGACCCACATGGCGTTGACCATGTAATTGTAGGTGAAGGGCTCGAGGAGCGTGGCGATCATTTGCCTGCTGCCTCCGGGTCGGTCTCCGGCTTTGCCGGTTGCGACACCATCTGCCCCTTGGCGCCGTACATCACCAGCGGACGCTCGTCGTCGGTGATGACGGAGAGTTGCCGCGGATCGGCGTCGTCATGCAGGCTGTCGCCGCCGAGCACAAAATGCCGGAGCACGCCGCCGAAGGCGAGTTCAAGGTTTTCGCGGGTAAAGGTCGTTTCCGTCGGGCCGTAGGCGAGCACGGTGTTCTTCAGGAGAACCGTGCGATCGCAGAATTCCGGCACGCTGCCGAGATTGTGGGTCGAGACCAGCATGACTCGGCCCTCGTCGCGCAAGCCCATCAGCAGTCGGATGATGGCGTCCTCGGTCTTGACGTCGACGCCGGTGAAAGGCTCGTCGAGCAGGATGACGCGACCGTCCTGGGCAAGGGCGCGCGCCAGGAACACGCGCTTCTTCTGGCCGCCGGAAAGCTCGCCGATCTGGCGCTTGCGGAAGTCGCTCATGCCGACGCGGGCAAGGGCAGCCTCCACCGCCTCATGGTCGGCCTTCTTCGGGATGCGCAGCATGTTCATGTGGCCGTAGCGGCCCATCATCACCACGTCCTCGACCAGCACCGGGAAGTTCCAGTCGACCTCTTCGGCTTGGGGCACATAGGCGACGAGGTTTTTCTTCAGCGCTTCCGGCACCGACAATCCGAGGATCGAGATCTCGCCCTTGGCGAGCCGGGCAAAGCCCATGATCGCCTTGAAGAGGGTCGACTTGCCGCTGCCGTTGACGCCGACAAGGGCGGTGATCGTGCCGGTCGGGATCTCGAAGGAGGCATCGCGCAGCGCCCGGTGGCCGTTGCGATAGGTCACGGTCGCGCCGGTTACGCGGATGCCGCTGCCAACATCTCCGGTGCCGGCAGTGGGGCGGGCACCGGTCTTCACCTGAAGGTTCATTGCGAAAGGCCTTTCGCGATGGTTTCGGACGTGACGCGCAGGAGGTCAATATAGGTCGGCACCGGACCATCGGCTTCACTCAGGGAATCAACATAGAGCACGCCGCCGTATTTTGCGCCGGTTTCCCGCGCCACCTGTTGGGCCGGATCGGGCGAGATCGTGCTTTCGGAGAAGACGACGGGGATGTTGTGGGCCCGCACCGCGTCGATGACCTTGCGCACCTGCTGGGGCGTGCCCTGCTGGTCGGCGTTGATCGGCCAGAGATAGAGCTCCTTCATGCCGAAGTCGCGGGTGAGGTAGCTGAAAGCGCCTTCGCTCGAAACCAGCCAGCGCTTGTCCTCGGGGATCTTGCCGATCTCGGCCCGGATGGGGGCGATCGCCGCCTCGATCTTCTGCTTGTAGGCTTCGGCATTGGCCTTGTAGGTCTCGGCATTCTCAGGGTCGTACTTCACGAAAGCATCGCGAATGTTGTCGACATAGATCAGTGCTGCCGAAGGCGACATCCAGGCATGGGGGTTCGGCTTGCCGCTATAGGGACCTTCGGCAATGCCCATCGGCTCGACGCCGGCAGACACCACGACGCCCGGCACGTCGTCGAAATTCTGGAAGAATTTTTCGAACCAGAGTTCGAGGTTGAGGCCGTTCCAGAGGATCAGCTTGGCATCGTGCGCCTTGAGGATGTCGCGCGGGGTCGGCTGGTAGTTGTGGATCTCGGCGCCGGGTTTGGTGATGGATTCGACGATTGCCGCGTCGCCCGCGACGTTCTTGGCCATGTCGGCAATCACCGTGAACGTCGTGACGGCCTTGAATTTTTCCTGCGCAGAAACGGCACCCGGAACGAGCACGAAGGCTGCCAATGCGGTTGCTGCAACCAGGATCGCGCGTCTCGTCTGATCGATCATTCCATACTCCCCGATGTTGTCATGCACAGGAGTAGGGGAATGATTTGCATAAGTCAATGCAAATGAGAAGCATTCGCAACTGGCTATTTTCAAACTAACCGGCCTTGGCTAGTGTAGCGCCATGAAACAGAACAAGAATCGCGTTGAAGAGCTGGAAGGCGTGCTTCGGGACGGCGGCGTGCGCGTGACGCGTCAGCGTGCGGCGATCCTGAAGATCCTCGCAACCGCCGAGGACCACCCGGATGCGAGCGAATTGCACCGCCGCGCCAAGGAACTGGATGCCACCGTGTCGCTGTCGACCGTCTACCGGACGCTATCGGCGCTGGAGCAACAGGGCGTCGTGCAGCGCCACGCCTTCGAAAGCGCCACCGCCCGTTTCGAGACGGCCGATGCGCCGCATCATGACCACCTGATCGACATCGACACCGGCGCTGTCATCGAATTCCGCTCGGACAAGATCGAGCAACTGCAGGCGGAAATCGCCGCCGAACTCGGCTACGACCTGGTTCGCCATCGGCTCGAGCTTTATTGCCGCAAGCGCAAGGACTGAGCCACATTGCTTCGTAACGTCGAAAAGGCGCAGCGGATGATCGCTGTGCCTTTTGTGTTTTAGCTTAAGCCTAGCCGCGTTCGGCGATGGCGGCTCTCGTCCGGCGCGCCGGGATGGTCATGGCGGCGACGCCGATGACGACGCAGGCAAGGCCGATCCAGATCGTGTCCGACAGCCGTTCACCGAGGAAGAGAACGCCGATCGACACTCCGACGGGCACGCGCAGATAGGCCTGCGCCGTGGCGCCCACCGAGCCGAGCGTCTGGATCAGCCGGAAATAGATGGCGAAGGCGAGCGCCGTCGAGAACACGGAAAGGCAGACGAGCGCGATCACCGACTGGGCGGAAGGCGCGAGCGTCCATGGCTGGTCGATCACCAGGCTTGCCGGGATGAGAAGCACGGCGCCGGCAAGAAGCGAGCCCGCGGCGGGCACGATCGGGTCGAGGCCCCGGAAATTCTTTCCAAAAATAGCGGCACCCGCATAGCAGACCGTCGCGAACACCACGGCAAGCTGCGGCAGCAGTTGATCGCCGAGACCGCCAAAGGCTTCGACGCCGATGATCAGGCTGATGCCGGCCATGCCGGCCACAACACCAACCAGCTTCCGTGCCGATGCGGCCTCGTGGCGGGTGATCAGCGCCGTCAGCAGGAAGGCGAAGATCGGGGTGGCGGCATTGAGGATCGAGGCGACACCGGCATCGATCGTCTGTTCGGCCCAGGCAATCAGGGTGAAGGGGACGACGCTGTTGAGGCAGGCCTGGAACAGGAAGCGTTTCCATGTGGCCGCATCGCGGGGCAGCTTGATGCCACGACAGCGCAGGACGGCGAGCAGAATGGTGCCGGCAATCAGCGTGCGGGCCGCGATCAGCGTCACCGGCGGGATGGTTTCGACGCCGATCTTGATGAAGGTGTAGGACGCACCCCACAGCGTTGCGAGCAAGGCGAGCAGCAGAAACTCGAGGGGGAGATTGGTCTTGGCCATGGTGGTCGGATCCTTCGGTGCGTTTTCGTTGCCCCCTTTCTAGGGTGCCGCCACACGCCGATGCTTCGCCCGCGATCGAAGTGTCGAAGTTTTTCGGACGCCAGAACGGCAAAGCCCCGGCCTCCTTGCGAAGGCCGGGGCGTGATGGTCTTGAGCCGGCTCAGTGGCTGTCGGCGAGCTTTGCCGCGTTGATCGAGGCGGAGCGCTCGACGTGCAGGCCGTTGAAGAAGGCGTTGAGCACGACCGCCGAGATCGAGGCGAGCACGATGCCCGATTCGATGATCGGGTGGATCGCATGCGGCATCCACATCAGGAAGTTTGGCGCGATCAGCGGGATCAGGCCGAAGCCGACCGAGACGGCAACGACGAACAGGTTGTTGCGCGACGACTTGAAATCGACCGTCGACAGGATGCGCACGCCGGTGGCCGCCACCATGCCGAACATGACGAGGCCGGCGCCGCCGAGCACGAAGGTCGGAACGGCCTCTACCAGCGCGCCCATCTTCGGGATCAGGCCGAGCACGATCATGATCGCGCCGCCCATGACGCAGACATAGCGGCTCTTGACGCCGGTGACGCCGACGAGACCGACATTCTGCGAGAAGCTGGTGTAGGGGAAGGTGTTGAAAAGGCCGCCGATCATCGTGCCGATGCCGTCGACGCGAAGGCCGGCGGTCAGCTGCTGTTGCGAGACTTCCCTGTTGGTGATCTCGCCGAGCGCCAGGAACATGCCTGTCGATTCGATCATCACCACGATCATCACCAGCGACATGGTGGCGATCAGCACCGGATCGAAGATCGGCATGCCGAAGCGCAAGGGGGTAACGACGGCAAACCAGCCGGCATCCGCCACCCGGTCGAAATGCATCATGCCGAGGCCGGCGGCAAAGACGCAGCCGATGACGATACCAGTCAGCACCGCAATGTTGCTGATCAGCCCGCGGCCGAAACGCGCGACGACGAGGATGGAGATCAGCACGAAGGCGGCGAGCCCCACATGGCTTGGCTCGGCATAGATGGGGTTGGGGACCGTGGCGCCGAGCACGACGCCATCGGGAACGGCGGGGCCACCTGTGGTCGCGAGCTTCTTCAACTCGGCCAGCCATTCGGCGTGGGCCGGATCGACCACCTTCGGCGCTGTCGGGCCGAAGGGGTTGCCGAAGATCCAGTTGACGCCGACGCGCATCAAGGTCACGCCGATCACCAGAATGATGGTGCCGGTGACGATCGGCGGGAAGAAGCGGAGCAGGCGCCCCATGATCGGGGCGAGCAGCAGGGCCACCAAGCCGGCGCCGATGATGGCGCCGAAGATCAGCCGTGCGCCTTCGTGGCCGGGCGTCATCGTCGCCATCGACACCATCGGCCCAACGGAGGCGAAGGTCACGCCCATCATTACGGGAAGGCGGATGCCGACGCTGCGGGTGATGCCGAGCGACTGGATGATGGTGACGAGACCGCAGACGAAAAGATCGGCGGAAATCAGGAACGCGACATCCTGAGGGCTGAGCTGCAACGCCCGGCCCACGATGAGCGGAACCGCGACGGCGCCGCCATACATGACAAGAACATGCTGGATCCCAAGGGTCGCTAGCTTGCCGACAGGCAGCTTCTCGTCCACCGGGTGTATGCTGGATGCGTCGCTCATGGTTACTCCTCCCATCACGTCGACCAGTCCGCTTCCCCGTCCTCCAACAGGGATCCCCCGTCTCTCGACAGGGGAATGCCATCTTTGGTGTCGGGACAGAATGCCGCAAGCACAACCCAGGAGTAAACACTTTCGGGAATCCGAGGGTAATGGGTGTCGACAATGGGAAATACCGGACCGCAATAGTGGCGGAAAACGGCAAAACAGATGCAACGTTGCCGCAATGAAGCGCAGGCAATCTCCAACGGCATCAAGGCGAGCACTCGCCTCCGGGTTGTCCAAGGGATTGCTGTTTATGAAATCATCGTCGCCTGCTGGCACGTTTCGCCGATTGGTCGGCGCAATGATTGCGATTGTTGTCGTTCTATGGCCGTTTGCTGCCAACGCCGAGACCGAGGAGTTCCCTGGGCAGTGGCGGCAGATGGGGTCGAACGTCGGCACATGCGACAGCTGCTGGCTGGCAATCAAGCAGCACGGGCCGATCCTGAAAGTGTCTTCCAGCAGCGGCTGGTTCGCCTTTGCCCATGCGGACCTGAAGACCCGCACCGGGACCGCGAACGGCATCGGCCGCTGGAGCGAGAAGGCCCGCGGCCACTATGGCGGCAAGCCGTTCGACGTCCGCTTCGTCATCGTCGACAAGCAGCTTTACCTCGACATGGTCGTGCTGATGGATGACGGCACGAAACAGGCGATCCGGGCGATTTTCGACAAGGACCGACCGGGCAAGACCGCGCGCCGGGTATTGGCGAAATCGTAGGGCCGATGTTTCCTGCTAGATTGGGTTCGATGAGCCGCCATTTGCCGGGAAGAGATTGGCGGCCATGAAGTCGACGAAAACGCGCAGTTTCGGCGCGAGATGCCGGCTCGAGGGCCAGAGGATCCGGTAGGTGCCGCAACGGCGCAGCTGGTTTTCGAGAACCGGTACAAGTGTCCGCTCTCGCAGCTGTCGCCTGACCGTGAAATCCGGAAGGCAGGCGATGCCGAGCCCCTCCTCGGCCATGTGGATCAGCGGCTCCAGCGCATTTGAGACGGCTGTTACCGGCAGATCGACCGTGAGTGCAACGTCATCCTTCACCAACGGCCAGGGTTCGAGCTTGCCTGTCGAAGGAAAGCGGTGATGCAGGCAATAATGGCGTTCAAGATCCGCCGGCGTCTCCGGCACGCCGTGTTGCTCGAAATAGGCGGGTGAAGCAACCAGGTAGGGGTGGAACGTACCGAGTTGGCGCGTCATCAGCCTTGAATCGCCGAGCTGGCCGCTGCGGATCACGGCATCGAAGCCCTCCTCGATGACGTCTACCATGCGGTCGGAGAAATCGAGATCGATCTCGACCTGCGGATAGGCGCGCATGAAGGCGGCAAGCGTCGGCATCAGCAGCATACCGGCCATCGGCAGGCTGACGCGCAGCTTGCCGCGCGGCGCCTCCTGGCTCTGCACCAGCTCGGCCTCGGCCGCTTCGATCTCGCAAAAGATCCGCCGGCAGCGTTCGAGAAACAGTGTGCCCTCCGGCGTCAGCGTGACGCTGCGGGTGCTGCGATGAAAGAGGCGAACGCTCAAGCGCTCCTCCAGACGTGCAATCGCCTTGCCGACGGCGGAGGGGGAAACGCCGAGCTGGGCTGCAGCCTCGGTAAAGCTGCGGGCGTCTGCCGCCTGCACGAATGCATTGAGTGCCCCAAGGCTGTCCATTTTCCGTCCTCGTCCGTCTCGCGCGATTGTGGATGTTTTTGTCCGATATCTTCGGAGCTGTAGCGCATTTTTCTCTGATTGGAAGCTCGTCATAGTCCGCCTGGCCGAGGCAGCGCGTTCGCCGCGCGACAACTCCGTCGGCGAAAGAAGGAGAAAACATGCAGCAGGCACCTTTGGCCGGTTTCCATCGGGATCCGGAGCCCACCGTCTTCATCGTCAATGTCATCCACGCGCACCAGGGCAAACAGGAAGAGGCGTTTCGCCTGATCCAGGACGTGGTCAACTATGTCGCCGAGCGCAAGGAGGGCTTTCTCTGGAGCAATCTTGCGAAGAGCACCGATGGCAAGACGGTGGTCAATATCGAAGCGATAGCCGGCGAAGGAAATGTCGAGGAGTTCTTCACCGACGCGGTCTTCCTTGAAAAATTCAGGGCGCTGGATGCGGTCTCGACCTGCGAGTTCCACACCTATCGCGTCGATGATCTGGTGCTGCCCAAGCGTGCAGCACTCGCGGCATCGGCCTAGGCCAGATCGCCGCCCGCCTTCGGCCGGCGGCGAACGCCTTGCGCGCGCATCCTTTCCGCCATTGCCCTTGAGACCGACATTCCGTCGGGTGAGACCGAGAGATAGATTCCATGCAACCCAACGACTGCGCGCTTTCACCTCCGCAGGATACATTATCCATGCCGGCCTCCGGCACTCGGCTGCCGTTATCTGCGCTGCTGGCACTTGCAAGCGCCGGGTTCATCACCATCCTCACCGAGGCGCTGCCGGCGGGGCTGCTCTCGCAGATCAGCGCCGACCTCGGCGTTTCGCAGTCGCTGGCCGGGCAGATGGTGACGGCCTATGCGATCGGTTCACTCGTTGCCGCTATCCCGCTCGTGGCGCTGACGAGGACCTGGCGTCGGCGGCCGCTGCTGGTTGCGGCAATCGCCGGGTTTGCCATCGTCAACACGATCACCGCGCTTTCGAAAGACTATGCGCTGATCATGGCGGCGCGCTTCCTTGCCGGTGTCTTTGCCGGGTTGCTCTGGGCGCTCGCAGCCGGCTACGCCAGCCGCATGGTGGCGCCGCAACATCAAGGACGGGCGATTGCCATTGCCATGCTCGGCGCACCGGTGGCGCTGTCGGTCGGCATTCCCGCCGGAACGCTGCTCGGCGCCGTGACCGGCTGGCGCCTGACCTTCGGCCTCCTCAGCATCGCGACACTTCTGCTGATCGGCTGGATCCTGCGGGCGCTGCCCGACTTTCCCGGGCAGCGCACCGAGCGACGCCTGGCGCTTTCGTCGGTTTTCCGGCTACCTGGGATCCGACCGGTCCTGTTCGTGATGTTCGCCGTCGTTCTCGCCCACAATGCGCTCTACACCTATATCGTGCCGTTCCTGCAGCCGTCAGGTCTGGATGCGGCAGCTGACAGAGTGCTGCTTGTCTTCGGCCTCTCTTCGCTGGCCGTCATTCCGGTCACTGGGGCCTTGGTCGACCGGCATCTGCGCCTGATGGTGCTCGCGACCACGGCGCTGTTTGCAGCCGCATCGCTGCTGCTTGCGGCCTTCGGGGGCGTACCGGCGGCGATCTATCTCGGCGTCGTCGCCTGGGGTGTGGCCTTCGGTGGTGCGCCGACATTGTTCCAGACCGCGTCTGCAAAGGCGGCGGGCGGGGAAGCGGATGCGGCGCAGTCGATGATCGTCACCGCCTGGAATGCAGCAATGGCCGGCGGCGGCTTGGCGGGCGGACTGTTGCTCGAGAGTGCCGGCGCGGCGATACTTCCCGTCGTCGTGCTGGCAATCCTGCTCCCGGCCTTGGTCGTGGCCTTGCTTGGGCGGCAAGGATTTCCTCCGCGCTCGCGCTGACGATCTGCAGGCATGAAAAAACCGGGGCCGTTGCCGACCCCGGTGCCGCATCTCCTGATCTTCGGCCGCCCGTTTGCACGGGCGGCCGCCGTCCTCGGAGTTGTTACTTCTGCCAGCTCTTGACCAGTTCGTCGTAATTGACGGTCATCGGCTTTTCTTTTTCGTTCTCGATCTTCAGCTGCGGAGCGAGGTTGCCCTTGGAAACGGCATCCTTGTTCCAATATTCGAGGTCGTGTTCCTCGGCGAGCTTCGGACCGATTTCGCCCTGGATGCCGGCGCGTTCGAGGCGCTGAAGCACCTTCTCCTGCTCGGCGCACAGCGAGTCCATCGCTTCCTGCGGTGTCTTGGCGCCGGAGGAGGCGTCACCGATGGCCTGCCACCAAAGCTGAGCCAGCTTCGGATAGTCAGGAACGTTGGTGCCCGTCGGCGACCACTGAACGCGGGCCGGCGAACGATAGAACTCGATCAGACCGCCGAGTTCTGGCGCGCGCTTAGTGAAGCTTTCGTGCTGGATCGAGGATTCGCGGGTGAGCGTCAGGCCGACATGGCTCTTCTTCACGTCCACGGTCTTCGACGTCACGAACTGCGCATAGAGCCATGCGGCCTTGGCGCGGTCTTCCGGCGTCGACTTCATCAGCGTCCAGGAACCCACGTCCTGATAGCCGAGCTTCATGCCGTCCTTCCAATAGACGCCGTGCGGCGAGGGAGCCATGCGCCACTTCGGCGTGCCATCCTCGTTGACAACAGGCAGGCCCTTCTTGACGGCATCGGCGGTGAAGGCCGTGTACCAGAAGATCTGCTGGGCGATGGCACCCTGGGCCGGGACCGGACCGGATTCGGAGAAGGTCATGCCCTGGGCTTCCGGCGGAGCATAGGCCTTCAGCCAATCGAGATACTTGGCGATCGAGTAGACTGCGGCCGGGCCGTTGGTGTCACCGCCACGGGCGACGCACGAGCCGACCGGCTGGGACTTTTCGTTGACCTTGATGCCCCATTCATCGACCGGCAGGCCGTTCGGAATGCCCTTGTCGCCGTTGCCGGCCATCGACAGCCAGGCATCGGTGAAGCGCCAGCCGAGCGACGGGTCCTTCTTGCCGTAGTCCATGTGGCCATAGACCTTCTTGCCGTCGATCTCACGGCCGGTGAAGAACTCGGCGATGTCCTCATAGGCAGACCAGTTGACGGGCACGCCGAGGTCGTAGCCATACTTCGCCTTGAAATCGGCCTTGTTCTTCTCGTCGTTGAACCAGTCGTAGCGGAACCAGTAGAGGTTGGCGAACTGCTGGTCGGGAAGCTGGTAGAGCTTCTTGTCCGGTGCGGTCGTGAACGACGTACCGATGAAGTCGGCGATGTCGAGGCCGGGGTTGGTGACGTCCTTGCCTTCGTTGGCCATCCAGTCGGTGAGGTTGCGAACCTGCTGATAGCGCCAATGGGTGCCGATCAGGTCGCTGTCGTTGACATAGGCGTCATAGATGTTCTCGCCGGACTGCATCTGCGTCTGCAGCTTTTCGACGACGTCGCCTTCACCGATGAGGTCGTGGGTGATCTTGATGCCGGTGATCGCGGTGAAGGCGGGCGCCAGCACCTTGGATTCGTATTCATGCGTGGTCAGCGTTTCGGAAACGACCTTGATGTCCATGCCGGCAAACGGCTTGGCGGCATCGACGAACCATTGCATTTCCGCTTCCTGGCCGGCGCGGTCGAGCGTGGAGAGATCGCCGACTTCCTTGTCGAGGAACTGTTTTGCCTCGTCCATGCCGGCGAATGCCGTGCCGGTAAGAGCCAGCAGCACCGCCGCTGTCGTCGTGAAAAGGTGCCGTCGCATATTTTCCTCCCTTTGGGTTTTGCGATTGCGTTCATTGCAGTGTCGGAAGGCCCTCCCGGACCTCCCAGTTCGATCGCCTCAGACGTAGCGGAAGACGCCGACGGCATAGACGACGGAGAGCGCCAGCGCCCACCAGAGGTGCTGTCCGCCGCCGAAGCCGAGCCACGCGAGGTGAATGAAGGCGCTGCCGAGCAGCGATACGAAAAGCCTGTCGCCGCGCGTCGTCTCGAAGCGCAGGATGCCGATGCGCGGGTTGCCGCCCGGCGAGACGTATTCCCAGATGCCCATGCCGACGAGCAGCAGGGCGATGGTGATGAAGAACAGCGCCGTCGGCAGCGTCCATGCCATCCATGAGAAATTCATGACGAAGCTCCTTTAGACGCGGCCCAGGGCAAAGCCCTTGGCGATGTAGTTGCGCACGAAATAGATGACGAGCGCGCCGGGGATGATGGTGAGCACGCCGGCTGCCGCCAGCACGCCCCAGTCGAGGCCGGAGGCGGAAACGGTGCGGGTCATGATCGCGGCGATCGGCTTGGCGTCCGTGGTGGTCAGCGTGCGGGCAAGCAGCAGTTCGACCCAGGAGAACATGAAGCAGAAGAAGGCCGCGACGCCGATGCCGGACGCGATCAGTGGCGTGAAGATCTTCAGGAAGAAGCGGGGGAACGAGTAGCCGTCGATATAGGCGGTCTCGTCGATCTCCTTCGGTACGCCGGACATGAAGCCTTCCAGGATCCAGACCGCCAGCGGCACGTTGAACAGGCAATGAGCCAGCGCCACGGCTATGTGGGTGTCGATAAGACCGAAGGCCGAGTAGAGCTGGAAGAACGGCAGGGCGAAAACGGCCGGCGGCGCCATGCGGTTGGTCAAGAGCCAGAAGAACAGGTGCTTGTCGCCGAGAAAGCGATAACGTGAGAAGGCGTAAGCCGCCGGCAGTGCAGCTCCCACCGAGATCACCGTGTTCATGACGACGTAGATGATCGAGTTGATGTAGCCCTTATACCAGGACGGATCGGTGAAGATCACCGTGTAGTTCCGCAAGGTCGGGTTCTGCGGCCACAGCGAAAACGTGCTGAGGATCTCGCTCGTCTCCTTGAAGCTCATGTTGACCAGCCAGTAGATCGGCAGCAGCAGAAACAGGATGTAGACCGTCGGGATCAGCCAGGAGAGGCGTTGCGACAGGGGTTGTGTTGTAGCGGTCATGGTTTTTCCTCCCTTCCGGCTCAGCTCTGCGCGTCGCTTGTGGTCATCACGGTGTAGAAGATCCACGAGAGCAGCAGGACGATGAGGAAGTAGATGATCGATAGGGCGGCCGCCGGACCGAGGTCGAACTGGCCGATGGCCATCTTGACGAGGTCGATCGACAGGAAGGTGGTGGAGTTGCCGGGGCCGCCGCCGGTGACGACGAAGGGCTCGGTGTAGATCATGAAACTATCCATGAAGCGCAGCAGGAAGGCGATCAGAAGCACGCGCTTCATCTTCGGCAGCTGGATGTAGCGGAAGACGGACCAGCGCGATGCGCCGTCGATCTTGGCGGCCTGATAGTAGGCGTCGGGGATCGACACGAGACCGGCGTAGCACAGGAGCACGACGAGGCTCGTCCAGTGCCAGACGTCCATGACGATCAGCGTCACCCAGGCGTCGATCGGGTTCTGCACGTAGTTGTAATTGATCCCCAGCGCTTCCAGCGTGTGCCCGAGCAGGCCGATGTCGACGCGTCCGAAGACCTGCCAGATGGTGCCGACGACGTTCCACGGGATCAATAGCGGCAGCGCCATCAGGACGAGGCAGACCGGCACGCCGAGACCCTTCTTGGGCATGTTGAGCGCGATGATGATGCCGAGCGGGATTTCGATCGCAAGGATGATTGCTGAGAAGATCAGGTTGCGGGTGAGTGCGTCCCAGAACCGGTCGGAAGTCAGAACCTCGACATACCAGTCGGTGCCGGCCCAGAAGAACTCGTTGTTGCCGAAGGTGTCCTGAACCGAATAGTTGACCACGGTCATCAGCGGGATCACCGCCGAGAAGGCGACGAGCACCAGCACCGGCAGGACCATGAACCAGGCTTTGTTGTTCCAGGTCTTTTCCATGATCAGGCCTCCCCGCCGACGCGCCAGGAATCGGCGTAGATGTTGATGGCCTTCTGTTCGAAGGCGATGCGTGGATCGGCAGGGATGTCGCCATCCTCGTCGAGGATGATCGAGATCGGCTGGTCGGCGAAGCGGGCGCGCACGATCTTGTGGCGGCCGATATCCTCGACCTTGGTGATCGCGACCGGCATGCCTTCGCGGCCGATCGACACGAATTCCGGACGGATGCCGAGTTCGGTCTTGGCGCCGGACTTGATCTCGGGCCGGAAGTTGAGCGCAATGCTCTCGCCGCCGACCGTCGCGGTGCTGCCGTCGATTTTTGCCGGCAGAACGTTCATGCCCGGCGAACCGATGAAATAACCGACGAAGGTGTGGCGCGGCCTTTCGAACAATTCGGCGGGCGTGCCGATCTGCACGATCTGGCCGTCATACATGACGACGACCTTGTCGGCGAAGGTGAGCGCTTCGGTCTGGTCATGGGTGACATAGACCATGGTGAAGCCGAACTGCTTGTGCAGCCGCTTGATCTGCGAACGCAGCACCCATTTCATTTCCGGATCGATGACGGTGAGCGGCTCGTCGAACAGGATGGCGCTGACGTCGGAGCGCACAAGGCCGCGACCGAGCGAGATCTTCTGTTTCTGGTCGGCCGTCAGGCCTTGCGCCTTTTTGCCCGCCCAGCCGCCCAGCCCGATCATCTCGATGATCTCCTTGACGCGGCGGTCGACCTCGGTCTCCGGCACATGCCGGTTGCGCAACGGAAAGGCGAGATTGTCGTAGACGGTCATCGTGTCGTAGATCACGGGGAACTGGAACACCTGGGCGATGTTGCGGTCCTGGGTGGACAGATGCGTCACATCCTTGCCGTCGAAGAGGATGCGTCCCTCCGAGGGATTGATCAGGCCGGAGATGATGTTGAGCAGTGTGGTCTTGCCGCAGCCGGACGGTCCGAGCAGCGCATAGGCGCCACCGTCGTTCCATTCGTGGTGCACTTCCTTGAGCGCATAGTCGTTTTCCGACTTCGGCTTGGCGCCATAGGCGTGGCGGATATGTTCGAGATCGATGCGTGCCATTGTCTTTCCTCCCAGCGCCTCCTCAGGCCGTTTCGCCGATCGCCCGCCCATCCGGCCCGAAGGCCATCAGGTGGCGGATATCGACGAAGACCTCGAGGGTTGCGTCCGGTTCGATGTCGTGGATGCCCGGCGCCAGCATGACCCAGCGCGCACCGGAAAAGCCGACGTGGATGAAGCTTTCGGAGCCTGCGATTTCAGAGATTGCGGTCTTGACCGTCAGCGGCGTCGCGCCATCGAAGGGACGGCCGAACGAAAGGTGGTGCGGCTGGAAGGCGACCGTGCAGGGGCCGTCCGGCAGCGCCGAAAGGTGGGCGGGAACGGACAGAACGTGCTTGCCGTCGAACGTGAAGATCGAGCCCGACTTGATGAGTTCGATCGTGTTCAGCGGCGGATCGGCGAAGGTGCGTGCCGTCACTAGGTCGACCGGGCGACGGTAGACATCGATGGTCTTGCCGAACTGGGTGATGCGGCCCTGGCTGAGCGCCGCCGTGTATCCGCCGAGAAGCAGCGCTTCCGATGGTTCCGTGGTGGCGTAGACGAAGATCGCGCCCGACGCCGCAAAGATCTTCGGCAGTTCCTCACGCAGCTCCTCGCGCAGCTTGTAGTCAAGGTTGGCAAGCGGTTCGTCGAGAAGCACGAGATCGGCATTCTTGACGATGGCGCGCGCCAGCGCCGTGCGCTGCTGCTGGCCACCGGACAGGCTGAGCGGCGTGCGGTCGAGATAGGCCGTGAGCTTCAGCAATTCGGCGGCCTTGCGCACCTCGCGGTCGATCGTGGCAGCGTCCGAACCCTTGATGCGCATCGGCGAGGCGATGTTGTCGTAGACGGTCATCGACGGGTAGTTGATGAACTGCTGGTAGACCATGGCCACGGAGCGCTTCTGGACCGGCAGGCCGGTCACGTCGGTGCCGTCGAAGATCAACGAACCGGAGGCAGGCTTGTCAAGGCCGGCCATCAGCCGCATCAGCGACGTCTTGCCGGAAAGGGTCGGGCCGAGCAGCACGTTGAGCGTCCCCCTCTGCAGCACAAGATCGGTCGGGTAGATATGCGTCTCCCCGCCCACGACCTTGGATATCTTCTTCATTTCAAGCATTGAATTCTCCGGTGTTCCACCCAGCCATCGGCATTCCAGTATGCGGGGATCCTCAGGCGGCGGCGTTCGCCGCGCCCCGCATGTATTCCTCCAGTGCCGCCGCCTCTCCGGGCGTCAGCTTCAATCCCAGTTTGGTGCGCCGCCACAGCACGTCCTCGGCGTGCCGGGCCCACTCCTCGCGGATCAGCCACTTCACTTCCGCCTCATAGAGGTCGGCGCCGAAATGGCGCCCAAGGCCAGCCTCGTTCGAAGCCTGCCCGAGCAGCGCGGATGCGCGCGTGCCGTAGAGGCGGACCAGCCGGCGCACATGGCCGGCGGCAAGGAAGGGGTATTTCTTGTGAAGCTTGGCGACCTCGTCGGCATAGCCCTTGGCGGGGAAATCACCGCCCGGCAGGCTCGAACCGGCCGTCCACTTGGCACCTTTGACGCCAATGGCTTCGCCGATCTTTTCGAGTGCGGATTCGCTCAGGCGACGATAGGTCGTCAGCTTGCCGCCGAAGACATTGAGCAGCGGTGCCGTCGCCTTGTCGCCCTCGACACGAAGAACGTAGTCGCGGGTCGCCTCCTGCGCCTTGCTGGCACCATCGTCAAACAGCGGGCGGACGGCCGAATAGGTCCAGACGATATCGTCCTTCTCCACCGGCTCAAGGAAATACTCGCTCGCCGCCTTGCAGAGATAGTCGACCTCCGTGTCGCTGATGCGCACATCTGCCGGGTTGTCGGTATAGTCGCGATCGGTGGTGCCGATCAGCGTGAAATCGTCTTCATAGGGGATGGCGAACATGATCCGGCCATCCGGGTTCTGGAAGAAGTAGGCGCGCGGGTCGTTGAACTTCTTGCGCACGACGATGTGGCTGCCCTGGACCAGGCGCACGTTGTGGACGTCGTTCTTGCCGAGCGCACTTGCGAGCACCGCATCGACCCAGGGGCCCGCGGCATTGACCAGCATGCGCGCTCGCGTCTGCCGGCGCTCGCCAGTCGTGGTATCTTCGGTTTCGATCGTCCATGTGCCGTTGTCGCGTTTCGCCGAGATCACCCGGGTGCGCGCCATGATCCTGGCGCCGCGGTTGGCTGCATCTCGGGCATTGAGCACGACCAGCCGGGCGTCGTTGACCCAGCCGTCGGAGTATTCGAATGCCTTGGTGAACAGCCGCTTCAACGGCTTTCCGGCCGGATCGCGGGTCATGTCGAGCGTCGCCGTCGCCGGCAGCAGCTTGCGGCCGCCGATATGGTCGTAAAGAAACAGGCCGAGGCGGATGAGCCAGGCCGGGCGCGGGCCGCCCTTATGATAGGGCAGAACGAACCGCATCGGCCAGATGACGTGCGGCGCCATCGCCCAGAGCACTTCGCGCTCCATCAGCGCTTCGCGCACCAGGCGAAATTCGTAATGTTCGAGATAACGCAGGCCGCCGTGGATGAGCTTGGTCGAGCCGGACGACGTGCCGGAGGCAAAGTCGTTCATCTCGGCAAGCGCGACCGAATATCCCCGACCGACCGCATCACGCGCGATGCCGCATCCGTTGATGCCGCCGCCGATAACGAAGACGTCGAAGATTGCCTGCTCTGCCACTGCTTTTCCCCTCCCACATTTCGCAACGCACAAATTGGTGCAATCGCGAAAGCGAAATCAGTTAAAGCGAAAACATATCGAATGTCAAACGAATGTTGGACGAATCTCAGAACCGTCTAAAAAAGCGTTTCTCAGGCCTCGGTTTCGATCAGGCGAACGTCCTGCTCGGCGCAGATTTTCCGCACGTTATCAATGAGGCAGCGGTCGGTGATGAAGGTCTGGACCTGGGAGATATGGCCGATGCGAACGGGGGCCGTTCTTTCGAATTTGGTCGAGTCGGAAACGAGGATGACATGGCGGGCATTGGCGATGATCGCCTGGGCGACTTTCACTTCGCGAAAATCGAAATCGAGCAGGGCGCCGTCGCTGTCGATGGCGGAGGCGCCGATGACGGCGAAGTCCACCTTGAACTGCTTGATGAAGTCCACTGCCGCCTCTCCGACGATGCCGCCGTCGGAGCCGCGAACGACGCCGCCGGTAATGACTACCTCGATCGATGGGAAGACGCGCAAGTGGTTGGCGACGTTGATGTTGTTGGTGATGACCATCAATTCCTTGTGGTCGAGCAGCGCTTCGCCGACGGCTTCCGTCGTCGTGCCGATGTTGATGAACAGCGAGGCGTTGTCGGGGATGAGGGCTGCTGCCGCCCTGCCGATCGCCTGCTTCTCGGGTGCGGCGATCTGGCGGCGGGCATCGTATTTGACGTTTTCCTTGCCGCTCGGGAAGATCGCGCCGCCGTGAATCCGGTTGAGGATCTTGGCGTCGCAGAGGTCATTGAGGTCTTTGCGGATGGTCTGCGGCGTCACCGAAAAGCGCTGCGCCAGCTCCTCGACGAGCACGCGTCCTTCGTTCTTCGCCAGTTCCAGGATCTCCGCCTGCCGCCCCGTCAAGTACATTCCGAAACCTCCCCGTTTTCGTTTTTTTTCATAATATGCAAAAACGAAAGCTGCGCAATTTCAGAAATCGGCGTTTGTCGCGAATCTGCTTTCGTCGTCGCATGTGAATTGCGCGCGTTGCAATCGCCCCGGCGATAGGCGACTTTGGCAGTGACGGGAAGAGGGAAAAGACATGTTTCATCCGGCCTTGTTCAAAGGCATGACTGTGGTGGTGACCGGTGGCGGACGCGGCATCGGCCTCGAGGTGGCGCGCCAGTTCCTCGATTGCGGCGCGCATGTGTTCGTTCATGCCGGCCGCACGGTCGGCGACCTGCCGGATTTTCTGGAGACGGCGGCGACCGAAGGTCGGGCCCATGTGGCGGCGGCCGACTTCCTGGCTGAAGGTGGAGTCGAGGCGCTGGCGGACGAGATCCGTCGCCGGTTCGACAGCATCGATATCCTCGTCAACAACGCCGGCACCATGGTTGGCCGTTTTCCTGCCGCGGAGCTGACGGACGAGCAATACCGCACCGTCGTCCAGCTCAACCAGACATCGGTCGTCGAGATGACGCGGGCGCTGCTGCCGCTGCTGCGGAAGGGCACGCACCCGGCAATCGTCAACACCGTGTCGATTTCGGCCCTGACCGGTGGCAGCGCGGGCTCCGCGATCTATTCCGCAACCAAGGCGTTCGTCTCCACCTATTCCAAGGCGCTGGCGCGCGAACTGGCGCCTGAGGGCATCCGGGTCAACTGCGTCTCGCCCGGCACCATCACCACCGAGTTCCACGAGCGCTACTCGTCACCGGAAAAACTGGAAGCGACGCGCAAGGCCATCCCGATCGGCAGGCTCGGCACCGCCGAGGATTGCGCGCCGGCCTATCTGTTCCTCGCCTCCCATGCGCTTTCCGGCTACATCACCGGCCAGGTGCTGGAGGTCAACGGCGGCCAGCTCATCACGTGAGTGGATGCTTTCAAGGCCATGCCCCCCATCCGCCTGCCGGCACCTTCTCCCCGCCAGCGGGGCGAAGGGGCGTGCGGCACGCTCCCGGTCCCTTCCGCCCGCTGAATGGGGGACGAATGTTGTGGCACCGTTTGGATTTCTTTGGCCGGGATCGCTCTTGGGCAGGGATCGGGGCACGTCCCCTCTCCCCGCCCGCGGGGAGAGGGTTAGGGTGAGGGGCAAACGCGAGGACACCCGTGTGAGGTTCAAACTCAAGAACACCAAAGGGCAGGCATGATCGACAAGCTGGAAATGTTCCTGGTGCTCGCCCGCGAAAAACACTTCGGTCGGGCGGCGCTCGAATGCGGCGTGACGCAGCCGACACTGTCGGCGGCAATCCGCCAGCTCGAAGACCAGCTCGGCGTCATGCTCGTCAGCCGCGGCTCGCGCTTTCAAGGGCTGACACCGGAAGGGCAACGTGTCCTGGAATGGGCCCGCCGCATCGTCGGCGATGCTCGAACCATGCGCGAGGAGATGCGCACGGCGCGCAAGGGGCTGTCAGGCCATATCCGCCTGGCGGCGATCCCGACGACGCTTGCCATGGTGCCGATGATCACCGCGCCGTTTCAGGAGAAGCATCCCGACGTGACCTTCTCGGTGTTGTCGACCACGTCGCTGCAGATCCTGGCGCTGCTCGAAAACCTGGAGATCGACGCGGGCCTCACCTACCTGGAGAACGAACCGCTCGGGCGGGTGACCAGCGTCCCCCTGCAGATCGAGCGTTATCACCTCGTAACCGCCGCGGGAACGCCGCTTTCCGATCGCGAAAGCGTGACGTGGAAGGAGGTTAGCGACATTCGGCTTTGTCTATTGACCGCCGATATGCAGAACCGCCGGATCATCAACCAGCATTTCTCCGAGGCCGGCGTCGTCGCGCAGCCGACACTCGAATCGAATTCGATGATCGTGCTTTTCTCCCATGTACGCACCGGTCGCTGGGCCAGCATCATGCCCTTCAACGTCGCGAAATCATTCGGTTTTCACGAGGATATCAGGATGATCCCGATCGTCGAACCGGATGCCCACCACACCGTTGGTCTGGTTGCGACGCATCGTGAACCATTCACGCCGCTGGTGTCGGCGCTTTTGCATGAAGCGCGTATTCTCGGCGAGCGAAATCAAGTTCAATAGATTTTTTCTATCGACCAACGAAACAGCCTTATTGACCCATTCGGCGAGAAGCGCGAAGCTTTTTATTCATGGGAATGGACGTGGAGGAAACGGCCTTCCCTGGCGATGCCAATTTGAGCTGAGCGCGATCTGCACAAGAGGCGCCGCAGCCGCGAGCCGGGAGGGCTCCCCGAGTGAACATTCACCAGCCGCGTGGCGACGTGCCCGGACGCACGCTTGCGATCGTCGAGGAACTGAAGGGGCTCGAAGGGCCGCTGCTGCCGATCCTGCATGAGATCCAGCACGAATTCGGTTACGTGCCGCAGGACTGTCTGCCGGTAATCGCGCGGGAACTCAACCTCTCGCGCGCCGAGGTCTATGGCGTCTTCTCCTTCTATCATGATTTTCGCGAGCACCCTGCCGGCCGCCATGTGCTGAAGCTGTGTCGCGCCGAGGCGTGCCAGTCGATGGGCGGCGATCAGCTTGCCGAAAGTGCCAAGCGCCTGCTCGGCATCGACTTTCACGAGACGACGCCCGACGGCGCGGTGACGCTGGAGCCGGTTTACTGTCTCGGGCTCTGTTCCTGCGCACCCTCCGCGATGTTCGACGGAGAGGTGCATGCCCGGGTCGATGCCGACGATCTCGACGCTCTCGTTGCGGAGGCGCGCCGATGACCACGAAGATCTACATCCCCCGCGATGCCGCAGCCCTGGCGCTCGGCGCCGACAAGGTGGCGAAGGCGATGGAGGACGCGATTGCCGGACGCGGCCTCGATGTCACCATCGTGCGCAACGGTTCGCGCGGCCTGCACTGGCTGGAGCCGCTGATTGAGGTTGAGACGCCGGGAGGCCGCGTCGCCTATGGGCCGGTGAAGGCGCGCGATGTAGCCTCACTCATCGACGCCGGCCTTGTTGAAGGTGGAAGCCATGCGCTCTGTCTCGGGAAGACCGAGGATATTCCGTTCCTGAAGCAGCAGACGCGTCTGACCTTTGCCCGCTGCGGCGTCATCGATCCCGTGTCGCTCGACGATTACCGCGCGCATGGTGGTCTTCGCGGACTTGAGAACGCCATCGCCATGGAGCCGATGGCAATCGTCACCCAGGTGACCGAAAGCGGCCTTCGCGGCCGCGGCGGTGCCGGCTTTCCCACCGGCATCAAGTGGAAGACGGTGCTGGAAGCGGCAGGCGAGCGCAAGTACATCGTCTGCAACGCCGACGAGGGCGACAGCGGTACCTTTGCCGACCGGATGATCATGGAGGGCGATCCCTTCGTTCTGATCGAGGGCATGGCGATCGCCGGCCTTGCGACCGGTGCGACCAAGGGCTTCATCTACACGCGCTCCGAATATCCGCACGCAATCGCCACCATGGCGCAAGCGATCGAGATCGCGCGCCGGGCAGGTGTGCTCGGGCCGTCGGTGCTCGGCTCGGGCCGTGCCTTCGACATGGAAGTGCGCACCGGCGCTGGCGCCTATGTCTGCGGCGAGGAAACGGCGCTGCTCAACAGTCTCGAGGGCAAGCGCGGCATCGTCAGGGCGAAACCGCCGCTGCCGGCACACAAGGGCCTGTTCGACTGTCCGACCGTGATCAACAACGTGATTTCGCTCGCCTCCGTTCCTGTCATCATGGACAAGGGTGCCGCCTTCTACCGCGACTTCGGAATGGGCCGGTCGCGCGGAACGATCCCGATCCAGATCGCCGGCAACGTCAAGCATTCAGGCCTGTTCGAAACCGCCTTCGGTCTGGCGCTCGGCGAGATCATCGATCATATCGGTGGCGGAACGGCAAGCGGCCGGCCGGTCAAGGCCGTACAGGTCGGCGGTCCGCTCGGCGCCTATTTCCCGCGCGCCCTGTTCGACACGCCGTTCGACTATGAAGCCTTCGCCGCCCGGGACGGGCTGATCGGCCATGCCGGCATCGTCGTCTTCGACGACACCGCCGACATGCTGAAGCAGGCACGTTTTGCCATGGAGTTCTGCGCCATCGAAAGTTGCGGCAAGTGCACGCCCTGTCGCATCGGCTCGACCCGTGGCGTCGAGGTGGCTGACAAGATCGCCGCCGGCATCGAGCCGGAGAGTAACCGCGAACTGCTCGCCGATCTCTGCAACACGATGAAGTTCGGATCGCTCTGCGCGCTCGGCGGCTTCACGCCCTATCCCGTCGTCAGCGCCATGACGCATTTCCCGGATGATTTTCAGCCGGCTCCATTGGTGGAGGCTGCGGAATGATGGCGGTAGCACTTCGAAATTTGCCCCTCACCCTAACCCTCTCCCCGCATGCGGGGAGAGGGGACGAGGCTCACGTGGCGTTTGAGGCGAACCGAAAGGGTGCGGCATCTCCCTTCTCCCCGCCGGCGGGGAGAATGTGGCGGCAGCCGGATGAGGGGCGGATACTCGCCTGCGAGGCAGAGCTGGGTAAGTCCGCTCCCTTGAACAACAATTCTCAGGAGGCCCGACATGTCTCTCATTCATGAAATAGACTATGGCACCCCGGCCTCCCGCTCTGAAACCATGGTGACGCTGACCATCGACGGCCGCGAGGTCACCGTTCCCGAGGGCACCTCGATCATGCGCGCGGCGATGGATGCCGGCATCGAGGTGCCGAAGCTCTGTGCGTCCGACATGATGGATGCCTTCGGATCCTGCCGGCTCTGCCTGGTCGAGATCAAGGGCCGGGGCGGCATGCCGGCCTCCTGCACCACGCCGGTGGCACCGGGGCTCGAAATATCGACCCAGACACCGCGGCTGAAGGACGTTCGCCGCGGGGTGATGGAACTCTATATTTCCGACCACCCGCTCGACTGTCTGACCTGCGCGGCCAATGGCGATTGCGAGCTGCAGGACATGGCCGGCGCCGTCGGCCTGCGCGACGTGCGCTACGGCTATGACGGCGACAACCATGTCAAGGCGCGCAACAATGGCGACATCAACGCCAAGTGGCTGCCGAAGGACGAATCCAACCCGTACTTCACCTATGATCCGGCGAAATGCATCGTCTGTTCGCGCTGCGTGCGCGCCTGCGAGGAGGTGCAGGGCACATTCGCGCTGACGATCGGCGGCCGTGGTTTCGACAGCCGCGTGTCTGCAGGCATGGCCGAAGACTTCATGTCGTCGGAATGCGTCTCCTGTGGCGCCTGCGTACAGGCCTGTCCGACGGCGACGCTCACCGAAAAATCGGTGATCGAGATCGGCCAGCCGGAACATTCGGTCGTCACCACCTGCGCCTATTGCGGCGTCGGCTGCTCGTTCAAGGCGGAGATGCGCGGCGAGGAACTTGTGCGCATGGTGCCGTGGAAGGACGGTCAGGCGAACCGCGGCCATTCCTGCGTCAAGGGGCGGTTTGCCTATGGCTACTCTACCCACAAGGATCGCATCCTCAACCCGATGATCCGCGAAAAGATCTCCGATCCCTGGCGAGAAGTCACCTGGGAAGAGGCCTATGCGCATGTGGCTGCCGAGTTCCGGCGCATTCAGTACCAATACGGCCGCGAATCCGTCGGCGGCATCACCTCGTCGCGCTGCACCAATGAAGAGACCTATCTGGTGCAGAAGCTGGTGCGCGCCGGCTTCGGCAACAACAATGTCGACACCTGCGCCCGCGTCTGCCACTCGCCGACCGGCTATGGTCTCGGCCAGGCCTTCGGTACCTCCGCCGGCACGCAGAACTTTGATTCGGTCGAATTCACCGATGTCGCCGTCATCATCGGCGCCAACCCGACCGACGGTCATCCGGTCTTCGGTTCAAGGCTGAAGAAGCGGCTGCGCGAGGGCGCCAAGCTGATCGTCATCGATCCGCGCCGCACCGACATCGTGCGTTCGCCGCATGTGGAGGCGGCCTATCATCTGCCGCTGAAGCCCGGTACCAATGTCGCGATCCTCACTTCGATTGCGCATGTGATCGTCACCGAAGGGCTCGCCAACGAGGCCTTCATCCGCGAGCGTTGCGACTGGTCAGAATACAAGGACTGGGCGAGCTTCGTCGCCGAGCCCTATCACAGCCCCGAGGCGACCGAAGCCTATACCGGCGTTCCCGCCGATCTCGTGCGCGGCGCCGCCCGGCTGTTTGCCACCGGGGGCAACGGCGCGATCTATTATGGTCTCGGGGTTACCGAACACAGCCAGGGATCGACGACGGTCATGGCGATCGCCAACCTTGCCATGGTCACCGGCAATATCGGCCGGCCGGGCGTCGGCGTGAACCCGCTGCGTGGCCAGAACAACGTGCAGGGCTCCTGCGACATGGGCTCGTTCCCGCACGAGTTGCCGGGCTACCGCCATGTCTCCGACGATGCGACGCGCGAGACCTTCGAGAAGCTCTGGGGTGTCGAGATCTCCAACGAGCCGGGGCTGCGCATCCCCAACATGCTGGATGCCGCCGTCGACGGCACCTTCAAGGGCATCTACATCCAGGGCGAGGACATCCTGCAGTCGGACCCCGACACCAAGCACGTGGCCGCCGGCCTTGCGGCGATGGAATGCGTCGTGGTGCACGACCTCTTCCTCAACGAGACGGCCAACTATGCCCACGTGTTCCTGCCGGGCTCGACCTTTCTCGAGAAGGACGGCACCTTCACCAATGCCGAGCGCCGCATCAATAGGGTGCGCAAGGTGATGACGCCGAAGAACGGCTATGCCGACTGGGAAGTCACCCAGAAGCTGGCGCAGGCGATGGGCATGGACTGGAACTACCGGCACCCTTCCGAGATCATGGACGAGATCGCCGCGACGACACCGAGCTTTGCGCTCGTCTCCTACGACTACCTGGAGAAGATGGGCTCGGTGCAGTGGCCGTGCAACGAGAAGCATCCCGAGGGATCGCCGATCATGCATGTCGACGGCTTCGTGCGCGGCAAGGGCAAGTTCATCCGCACCGAATACGTGGCGACCGACGAGCGCACAGGTCCGCGCTTCCCGCTGTTGCTCACCACCGGCCGCATTCTCAGCCAGTACAATGTCGGCGCTCAGACGCGGCGCACCGACAATGTCGTCTGGCATGCGGAAGACCGGCTGGAAATCCACCCGCACGACGCCGAGCAGCGCGGCATCCGCGATGGCGACTGGATCAGGCTCGCCAGCCGCGCCGGCGAGACGACGTTGCGCTCGCTGATCACCGACCGGGTGGCGCCGGGCGTCGTCTACACCACCTTCCACCATCCGACGACGCAGGCGAACGTCATTACCACCGATTTCTCCGACTGGGCGACCAATTGCCCTGAGTACAAGGTGACCGCGGTTCAGGTGATGCCGTCCAACGGGCCATCGGACTGGCAGCAGGATTATGACGAGCAGGCGCGGCAGTCGCGCCGTATCGCCGGCAAGCTGGAGGCTGCGGAGTAGTCTTCATGGCCGGGCCATCCATGCCGAAGTTCCAGCTGTCGAAGACCGTGCCGGAGGCCGCCCTGCGCGCTGGAACCTGGAGGGACGGTTCTCGTGTCGTTCCGGAAGAAACGCCCGTCGCCTTCACCTTCGGCGGGTCGACCCATGCCGTGATGATGGCCACACCTGGCGATCTCGAGGATTTCGCCGTCGGCTTCAGCCTGACCGAGGGCATCATCGCAGACCCCGGCCAGATCGAGGCGATCGAGGCCATATCCGACGACGTGGGAGGCAATCTCGGCATCGACCTGCAGATTACGCTGAAGGACGAGCAGAACGACATGCTGCGCCTGCGCCGCCGCCATATGGCGGGGCCTGTCGGCTGCGGCCTCTGCGGCATCGAATCGCTCGAGCAGGCGGTGCGACCGACGCCGGATGTTTCTGCCTCGACGCTTCGTCTGTCTGAGGAAGACGTGGTCAAGGCGGTCGCGCTCTTGAACGGCCAGCAGCCGCTGCATTTCGAAACGCGCGCCGTGCACGGTGCCGCATTCTACGTGCCGGGCAGGGGATTGATCGCGGTGCGCGAGGATGTCGGCCGTCACAATGCGCTGGACAAGCTTGTAGGGGCCGCAGCTCGCGCCGGTTTTCGCGGATTTGACGGTGCCGTCGTCGTCACCAGCCGCGTTTCCGTCGAGATGGTGCAGAAGACAGCTGTCGTCGGCAGTCCGGTCATTATCGCCATCTCGGCGCCGACGGCACTTGCGATCCGCACGGCAGAGGCCGCCGGCATGACGCTGATAGCACTTGTGCGTGGCGACGAATTCGAGATTTTCACCCATGCCGAACGCATCAAGTCCGGAGCCGTTGCCGATGTCGCATGACACCAATGCCAAGCTGATCTACATGGCGAACCAGATCGCCACCTTCTTCAAGAGCCAGCCGCAGGACGAGGCCGCCCAGGGCGTTGCAACGCATATCAACAAATATTGGGAGCCGCGCATGCGGCGGCAGTTGTTCCAGCATATCGATGGCGGTGGCGAGGGCCTGAGCCCGCTGGTGCTCGAAGCGGCCCCGAAGATCAAGCGCCCGCAGGCGGCATGAGGACTGCGCCGATCAAAGCTTGGCCCCGCGACCGGGCGGTGACGTTTTCCTGTCCTGATCAAGCCGAAGCGCCGGTCTGAAACCGCCGGCTTTGCCCGTTCGCATCTGCTGAGGCTGATGGATGCAGATCGAGGATCGCCACGCGGCATGATCAGATCCTTTCGGAAGATAGGAGGGAAGGCAGCGACCGGTCGCTGCCTTCCCCTATTCCTGAGCGCGGGGTGCAGGGATTGCGCTCAGAAATTCTGCCATCCGTCGTTCGTTGGTGCGACGGCAAGGGCTTGTCGTTGTCCGCCGCGCAGGGTGCGGGCGGGTGTGTGCATGCGCGTTGTCTGCTGGCGATCCTCGCCGTAGCGCGGCATCTCGATTTGCGCCGTCTCCTGGCCGATCTGGAACTGCCTGAGCAAGGCGTGAAGGGCCTCTGCTTCCCGCGACATGTTGTGGCTCGCAGCAGTGCTTTCTTCCACCATGGCGGCATTCTGTTGGGTGGCCTGATCCATCTGGTTGACCGCCTGGTTGATTTCCTTCAATCCCGTCGATTGCTCGCGGGCGGCCTCGACGATGGCCGAGACGTTGAGGTTGATCTCCTGTACCTGGACCAGGATTTCCTCAAGTGCTGCCCCCGTCTGCCCGACAAGCGAGACGCCGTTCTTGACGTGGTCGCTGGAGGTGGTGATCAGCGCCTTGATCTCCTTGGCCGCCTGGGCCGAGCGTTGGGCAAGTTCCCGGACTTCCTGGGCGACGACGGCAAACCCCTTGCCTGCTTCACCGGCACGCGCCGCTTCGACGCCGGCATTCAATGCCAGTAGATTGGTCTGGAAGGCGATGTCGTCGATGACGCCGATGATGTTGGAGATCTCGCGTGAAGATTGCTCGATCTGATCCATCGCACCGATGGCGCTTTTGACGACGCTGCCGGAGCGCTCGGCTCCCGCCTTGGTCTTGGCAACCAGCCCGCCGGCCTCCTCGGCGCGGCGGCTGCTGTCGGCGACTGTCGTGGTGATCTCATCGAGGGCGGCTGCGGTTTCCTCCACCGAGGCGGCCTGCTGCTCCGTGCGCTTGGAAAGATCGTCCGCGGCCGAGCGGATCTCGCGCGCTCCGGAAGCGATGGCGTTGGCATTGTCGCCGACGGTCCGCATCGCCCGACAGAGCCGATCGATCGCACCATTGAAATCGGTGCGTACCGCTTCCATGCTGGGAACGAAGGGCGTCGGCAGGCTGTGGGTGAGATCGCCCTCGGCAAGCGCCTGAAGGCCATCGCCGAGCGCCTTGATCGCGCCCATGCGCTCACTGACGTCGGTTGCGAACTTGACGACCTTGTAGACCTTGCCGTTCGTGTCGCGGATCGGATTGTAGGCCGCCTGGATCCAGATCTCCTTGCCGCTCTTGCCGTAGCGCACGAACTCGTTGGAGATGAACTCGCCGGCAGCCAGCTTCTTCCAGAACTCGGCATACTCAGAGCCTTGCACGTAGGCCGGATCGCAGAACATGCTGTGATGCCTGCCCTGAATTTCCTTCAGGCTGTAGCCGAGCGCGTTGCAGAAGTTCTCGTTGGCGGTGACGATCTCGCCCGAAGGGGTGAATTCGATCACTGCCTGCGATTTCGAGATGGCATCGAGCTTGCCGCCATCCTCATTCGCCTTGATCTTGGCGGCGGTGATGTCGCTTGCCAACTTCACGACCTTGTAGGGCTTGCCGTTGTGGAAGACGGGGTTGTAGGTCGCCTGGATCCAGATTTCGCGGCCGCCCTTGGCCAGGCGCTTATAGGCATTGGCGTCGAATTCGCCCCGTCCAAGCCGGGCCCAGAAATCACGATACTCCTGCGTCTGCACATAATCCGGTGCGCAGAACATGCGGTGGTGCTGGCCGACGATCTCCTGCAGGGTGTAGCCGAGTGCCTGGCAGAAGTTTTCGTTGGCCGTCAGAATTTTTCCCGTGAGATCGAACTGGATCATGGCCTGCGACTTTGACAGCGCGGCGACGATCTGGCGCGAATCCAGGCTCCGTCCGAAAGAGAACATGATTACCCTCTGATTTGGTTCTTGTTGTTTCAAGCGGAAAGCCGGGACTCGTTACGTGCGGTGTCGACAGGGCGTGCGGGGCCGAAAGCGGCGCAGGCTCCGGGGACAAGGACAAATGCCGGCATGCCGAAAATTGTCTGGTCCGTCGTCCGCCGGCCCAATCGGGGTCAGCGTTTTCTTGCTGCGGGGGAGTTCGAACTCGTGGGCGTTCATGCCCATGACGTGTTGCTTATGCAATCTACGTTAGTATCAGGATTATTAAGCATCTGTTAAAATAGCAATTATCAGTTTTGAGTTGTGAAAACTTGCATGCTGTTTATAGGTTGAATTAGCAACTTGTCGTTTACGAATCGCCCGCGACGCTTTGAAGCCGGACGAGGCGGACAAAAAAAGCCGCCTTGCCCAACGGCAAAGCGGCTCCGATACGGTGACCTGCCCTGTTGTTAGGCGGCCATTTCCTCGACTTCGCGTTCCTTGAACATGCGCGCGAGGTTGAGGAAGCAGATCATGCCGTTCTCATTGGCGATGATGCCCTCGGCAAAGCTCTTGTCGAAGGAGGCGGTGACTTCCGGAACCGGTTGTACCTGGTTGCCCTGGACCGTGAGGATGTCGGAAACGCGATCGACCACCAGGCCGATCACCATGTTGTGCACTTCGGCAACGACGATGGCGCTGCGCTCATTGGCCGTGGTCGACTTCATGCCGAGCTTGTGAGCCAGGTCGATGATCGGGATCACGGTTCCGCGCAGATTCATCACGCCGATGACCTCGGGCGGCGAATGCGGGATCGGGGTCGAGGGGGCCCATCCACGGATTTCACGGATCGTGGTGGTCTTGACGCAGAATTCCTGATCGTGGAGGCGGAACGCGATGATTTCCAGCGTCTCGCCGTCGAAACCAGCCGTCCTGAGTGTGCTTGTCATCGAAGGTCCTTCCAGCTTTCCGGTCGACGCCACAAGGCGCGACACCGCCAAACTCGTTACATCTCCGTGCGGTGCGGTCGCGGCTGGCGCGGCCATTGAGCCGATGGGGAGCGTTTTCAAAAGTCCGCCGACGACATCCGGCGGGGCGCAGCTGCATCATGCGCGGAGGAACCGCTTTGCGCTTTGGGAAGGGACTATAGGCCGGGATTCGTTAAGACTTGCTTTTGCAAGTGCTAATACCACTTGCGCCCCTGATGATGCCGGGGCGCAAGGGAAAATGCTGCGATGGCTGAAGATCAGGCGGAGGCGAGAACCTTGGCAAACTGTTCCACGGCCCAATCGACCTGCTCGGCGGTGATCACGAGCGGCGGTGCGATGCGGATCGTGTCGCCGTGGGTGTCCTTGGCAAGGATGCCGAGTTGCTTCAGCGCTTCGCAATATTTACGGGCGCCACCGGCTTCCGGCACCAGCTCGACCGCCAGCATCAGGCCGCGTCCGCGCACTTCCTTGATGATGTTCGAGCGGATGTCGGTCAGGCCCTTCTGGAAGCGGTCGCCCATGCGCGCCGAGTTCTCGATCATGCCTTCTTCGGTCAGGGCCTTGAGTGCCGCGCGGGCGATGGCGCAGGCAAGCGGATTGCCGCCGAAGGTCGAGCCGTGCTGGCCGGGCTTGAGGACGCCCAAGACTTCCGAGTTCGAAAGCACGGCCGAGACCGGGTAGAAACCGCCCGAAAGCGCCTTGCCGATCAGGGTCACGTCCGCTTCGATGCCTTCGTGTTCTTCGGCCAGCAGCTTGCCGGTGCGGCCAAGGCCGGTCTGAATCTCGTCGAGGATCAGCGTGATGCCATGTCTGGTGCAGAGTTCGCGGACCGCCGGGAAATAGCCCGGTGTGGGAACCAGCACGCCGGCTTCGCCCTGGATCGGCTCGACCAGGAAGGCGACGGTGTTTTCGGTGATTGCGGCGCGGAAGGCGTCGATGTCGCCGAAGGGCACGACCTTGAAACCGGGCGCAAACGGGCCGAAGCCGGTGCGCGCGTCCGGATCGGTCGAGAAGCCGACGATGCCCATGGTGCGGCCATGGAAGTTGTTGGAGCAAACGATGATCTCGGCCTTGTTTTCGGCCACACCCTTGACCTCGTAGCCCCACTTGCGCACGGCCTTGACGGCGGTCTCGACGGCTTCGGCGCCCGAGTTCATCGGCAGCACCTTGTGCGAACCGGTGAGCGCCGCGATCTCCTCATAGAAATGCGCGAGCTGATCGTTGCGGAAGGCGCGCGACGTCAGCGTCAGCTTCTGCGCCTGCTCCATCATCGCCTGGAAGATCTTCGGGTGGCAGTGGCCCTGGTTGACGGCGGAATAAGCCGACAGGCAGTCGAGGTAGCGATTGCCTTCCATATCCCAGACATAGACGCCTTCGCCGCGCGAAAGCACGACGTCGAGCGGTTTGTAGTTGTGTGCGCCGAGCCGGTATTCGGTTTCGATCAGGGCTGCTGTGGTGTTCATCCGTCGTCCTCCGTTATTTTTCTACTTCAGGCGCTGCGGGTCGGGCGGTCGAGGACGCGGCGGCCGAAAAGGCTCGCGGTCAGCTCGACCAGGACACGCGCGCTCTTGCCGCGATCGTCGAGGAACGGGTTCAGTTCGACGACGTCGAGGGAGGAGACGAGATCGCTTTCCCAGAGCATTTCCATGATCAGGTGAGCTTCGCGGAAGGTGGCGCCGCCGGGCACGGTGGTACCGACACCGGGTGCCAGCTCGGGATCCATGAAGTCGACGTCGAGGCTGACATGCAGGAGGCCGTTGGCCGAGCGGACCTCGTCGAGGATATGACGCATGATGTGCGCCATGCCGAGCTCGTCGACCGCGCGCATGTCGTAGACGCGTACGCCGTGTTCGGCGATCTCTTCGCGCTCGCGGTCATCGACCGAGCGGATGCCGACCTGGAAGACCTTGGTCGGATCGACCATCGGCCGGTCCGCCGGCAGGATCGGGGTGAACTCGGCCTGGCCGCAGAAGAAGGCGACCGGCATGCCGTGCATGTTGCCGGATGGCGACGTGGCCGGAGAGTTGAAGTCGGCGTGGGCATCGAGCCAGAGCACGAACAACGGACGGCCGACTTCGGCGGCGTAACGCGCCATGCCGGAAACGCTGCCCATCGACAGCGCGTGGTCGCCGCCCAGAATGATCGGAAAATGGCCCTTGCGCACGGTGTCATGAACCGAGTCGTGCAGCGCGCGGGCGAAGGCAGCGACGATCTGCAGGTTGTTGGCGCCTGAATGGTTGGCAAGGTCGCGCGCCGGCAGCGGCTTGACGTCGCCTTCGTCGTAGACGGTGTGCCCGAGGTCACGCAGAACGGTGTCGATACCTGCAATGCGGAGCGCCGTCGGCCCCATGGCCGCGCCGCGTCGTCCAGAACCTTCTTCGATGGGTGCGCCGATCAGCGTGATGGTCGTCATATCAGCCCGTTCCTTCCTGGTGATTCCCGTGAGTTGCGCGGATTATCGTCAAAACGCGTGACAGCAAAAAGATGGAAAACTGTCGATTGGAGAGATAAGATCGACAGATTGCTAAGTCCGATTTTACAAAGTGAGAGCTATGGACGACCTTGACCAGGCGCTGATCAGCGCCTTGCGCCAGAATGCCCGCCTGCCGGTCTCGACCCTTTCGGCGCGCACCGGCGTCTCGCGCGCTACCGTTGCAGCCCGCATCGACCGGCTTGTGGCCAACGGCACGATCGCCGCCTTCACCATCCGCACCGGATCGGAAATTCCAGCCTCTGGGGTGCGTGCCGTGGTGATGATCGAGGTGCACGGCAAGATGGCCGACCGGGTTGCCGAACAGTTGCGCGGTCTGCCGCAGGTGAGAGCGCTGCACAGCACCAACGGCCGCTGGGACTTCATCGCCGAACTCGAGGACCGGGACCTGGTGTCGTTCGACGAGACCCTGAGGCGGATCCGTTTGATCGACGGCATTACCGTGACGGAGACGAACATCCTGTTGAAAACGAGCAAGCTGACGGGCGCATTCTAGTCGTTCTGGGCGCGCCGGGCGGCCTGCGAAAAGCATCGCCGTGAGCTGATTGTTCTTGATTTGTTCTCTTCTTTGTATATGATGTGCGCCTCACCCGAGATTGGAGGATGTCATGGTCATCAATGGCGGCAGGCTGGCCGATCGGCAGATCTGTGTGAAGCTTTTTGTCCGGCATGGCGATGAGGACCGCGCCATTGCCTTTTATCGCGATGTGCTGGGCGCCGAACTGGTCCAGCGACATGAATGGCCGAGCGGCATCCTGACCAGCGCCGATCTCAGGATCGGCGAATCCGTCTTCAGGATTGCCGGTGCCAATCCGCGCCGTGACGCCGAGCCGAAGCTTGGCGGGCCAAGGTCGCCGCACGCGCTTGGCACCACGGCGGTCATTCTCGAACTGCATGTGAAGGACGTCGACCGGGTCATCGGCCGGGCGATCGGGGCGGGGGCTGCACTCAGGAACCCGGCCGAGACGCTGTCGACCGGAGACCGCGTCGGCGCCTTCATCGATCCGTTCGGCCATATCTGGGCGCTGTTCAATGCCCTTGAAGATATCGATTTCGGGGATGCCGATATCGTCGATCTGAACCTTGAGGCCCGCGACGCCGCATAGGCGGCGCGGGCCATGTCGCCCTTGCTTCGGTGCGTTCAGAAGAACTCGTCGAGAAGGCAGTAGAAGTCGAGTTTTTCCGGATCGGCGCGACGGATGCCGTAAAGATCGAGAAACGGCTGAACCCATTCCTTCCCGAGATTATACGTGATGCTGCGGCAGGTCAGCGCGAGATCCTGATAGGGATCGGCAACGCCCAGACGACTGCAATCGATGAAGCCGGCGAAGCGACCGTCCCGGGCGATGACGTTTGGCAGGCAGGCGTCGCCGTGGGTGACGACCAGTTTTCCTTCCCGCGGGATTTTGGCTTGAAGCTCGACGAACAATTCTTCAGCGGTCTTGCCAAGCCGCGCCTCATCGAAATCGGTCACATCGATCACGTCCGCCTCTGCGCGCAGCTTGGCGGCCGCCACGCGTGCGCCGACCCTGTGGTCGAAGGGGCACGTCTCGGCGTCAAGCGCATGCATGCGACGCACCGCTTCGGCAAGGAGGACGACCTGTTCTGACGCAGCAAGGGTGCTGGAGGCAAGGTCGACGCCGTCGACCGCCTCCATCAGCAGCCAGTTGCGGCGTGCGTATACGTCGCGGGCGATGACGCGCGGGCAAGGCATCCCCTGCTTGCCCAGCCATTCGAGCCGCTCGGCCTCGTCGCCAAGCTCGTCGAAGGGACCGGACTGCTCGACCTTCAGAACCAGAGGAGGGCGCGCTTCGGCGCCGAACAGGAAGACGCTCGATTCCGACTGGCCAAGACTGTCCTTTCGCCAGGAATAGCCGTCGAGCAGCGGTGCGAAATCAGGCGGAAGATCGATATCGGGAAGCTGAAGAGACAAGAAACACCTGAAGCTATGCGTTGTGCCGAAAGTGCAGACGGGAGCCCTGCTTGTCCTCCTGGACGCAGGCAGCTCGCCGTAGCATCGTGAAACTGCGCGTGTTTTCAACGCTAAACCCCATGGGCTCAAGGCATGAAAACACGCAACGGTGGTGGGAGGGCATGTAGGGACGGGATTGTGCAAAAACCATGTCGGCCCGGCAGCAATGCGTTCATTCCTCGCGCAATCTCGATGCAATCCGCACAAAATACCGCTTGAGCCGAACCTAGGGTCATACCTTAGAAGACGATGGCAGGAGACTTTCATGAGCGACAAGCGAAACCGTGACCCCCTTCTGACCGCTGCCGAATGCGCCGAACGTCTCGGCCTGACGGTCAGGGCGCTGCGCGTCTATGAAGACCGGGGCCTGATCGCGCCGCGCCGGACGGACAAGAACTGGCGGCTCTATGGCGGCGCGGAAATCGCGCGGCTGACCGAGATCCTCGCCCTGAAGCGTCTCGGCCTCAGCTTGACCCGGATCACCATTCTGCTTGCCGGCACCGCGCCGGATCTCGGCCAGACGCTGACGATCCAGCAATCCGCGCTCGCCGATCTGCGCGACCGGGTCGAGCACAGCCTGTCGCTGGTCGGCGCTGCGCTCAAGAAGATATCGAGCGGCCAGGCCGTCTCGATCAGCGAACTCATCACGCTTGCCAAGGAGACCAGGATGACCGATCTATCGCCGGACACCGTCGCATGGCGACGCTACGAGCAGGCACGGCCGCGGACGGAAGTTCGCTTCGAGCCCGACAAACACGGCTCCGTTGTCGGCGACTTCCAGTTCGAGACAGGTGACGTGCTCAGCATCATCTGTCGCGACGGCGGACTGATGGCACAGTTGACCGGACAGAGCGCGATCGACATCTATCCTGAAGCGGACCACCTGTTCTTCTACCGGGTCGTCCAGGCGCAGCTTTCCTTCACCCGTAACGACCGGGGTGACGTGGAAAGCGTGGTCCTGCACCAGGGCGGCTACGAACAGACGGCGAAGCGCATCGACGAGAGAAGGGCGCGCGCCGTTGCCGACGATCTGGAGAAACGGGTGAAGGACAAGATTCCGTTTCCCAACAGCGAGGCATTGCTTCGCCGCCTCATTGCCGAGCATCAGCGCGGCGAGCCCGACTATGACGCAATGATGCCGGCACTTGCGGCAGTGGCGCGTGAGCAGGCGCCGATCGTCAAGGCAGAACTCGACCGTCTGGGGCAACTGCAGGCCGTTGTGTTCAAGGGCGTGCTGCAGGAAGGCTCCGACGTGTATGATGTGCGGTTCGACAAGGGAACTCTGGAATGCGGACTGACGCTCACCTCCGATGGCAAGCTCAGCGGTATCTACTTTCGCCCGGCGCTGTAAGGCGCAGACCCCGAACCGGTCGCGGGCCAGTTGGAGTCAGCAGGCCATAACGAACAAGCCACGGATCGCTTTCGATCCGTGGCTTGTTCGTTATGGCGAAAGCAGGCGCAGCGACAGCCGAGGCGACGTCGTTCACCTGGCGGCTCAGTATTCCTTTTCGAAGAAGATGCCGCCTGATGCCGAGCCGTCGCCGGCGGCCGAGCCCTTGAGCTTGACGCCCTTGCCGACATCGAGATTGATCACGGCCTTGCTGGAGCCTGAGTCCGAACCCTGCTGCAGTTCGATGTAGGTGCGGTCGTTCAGATATTTGCCGGCCCGCACCGAGGCGCCGCCCTTCTCGTCAGTGGTGACGTCGAGATCGTCGACGCCGAGCTTGTTGCGCAGACCATCGAGCAGCGAGGTCGAGCCGCCGCCCGCCAGCTGGCTGACGGCCGACGCAAGCTGGGCGATCTGGAACGCCGAGAGGTTGGACAGCGAGCGGTTGAAGATCAGCTGCGCCAATATTTCATCCTGTGGCAGGGCCGGCGACGACGAGAAGGTGATCTGCGGATTGTTGGCGAAACCGGCGACACTGACGGTGATGGTCGTCGCGCCGGAAGTCGAGGTCGCCTTGAGATCGAGCGTCGGAATCAGGTCGCCACCAAAGCCGATGGTGCCGTCGGTAAAGGTCAGGCGCTTGCCGAGAATTTCGAGGCGGCCGCGGCGCATCTCGAAACCACCTGAGATCGTCGGCTGCACGGCCGTGCCGCGGATGGTCAGATCGCCTCCGAGTTCGGCGTCGATGCCGCGTCCGCGCACGAAGACCTGATTGGCGGTTACGCCAAGGTTGAAGGCAATGACGCCGCTGGCACTGGCGCCTGCCGGCCTCTCGTCCCTGCGCAGGTCCTTCGCCATCTGCTGCACCTTGGGCGGTGCATTCCTGTGCTTGATGTCGATCGCCGACAGCGAGGTCGGCAGTTTTTCCGGGATGGTAATCGCTGCCCTGCGGATCGTTACCCTGCCGCCGAGGGTCGGGGTGGCGACCAGCGGACCCGTCAAGGTCATCTCGCCGGCGAGCTGGGCGTTGAACAGCGTGCCGTCGACATAGCTGGCGTTGTTGAGCCGGATCGTCAGGTTGGCCGGGAAGCCGGAGCCGGCAACGGTACCGACGGTGCCGGTGACCTCGACCGAGCCGCCGCTTGCAAGGTTGGCGGAAAGCCTTGATATCGTCGCCTGCCTGCCGTCGAGCGCCACGTTGGCTGTCAGATTGTTGAGTGCGAGGTTGCGCCGGACGTCGACGAGGCGGCCGCCCGAGGTGGTGATCGTTCCGGCAATCTGCGGCGCCTTGGCCGATCCTGATATCGTGAGATTGACGGCCGCCTGACCGGTGAGGGTGAAGCCCTGCTCGGCCATCAGGTTCGCAATCAGCGCAAAGGGTACATTACCGTTGAACCTCATTGATATCGGCATGTTGCCGCCGATATCGACATTGCCGCCACCCCTGAAGGAGAGACCGCCGGCGCCCGACAGCGTGGTGTCGAGTGTCACACGGTTGTTGGCAAACCTGCCGTCGGCTGAAATGTCGAAGGCGCCGACGCCTGCGCTGCGCGCCGCCGAAAGCGAGGCGCCGGACCATTTGAGGTTATAGGCGACGAGCGGTGCCGCTGCCGTTCCGTCGACGTCGACGGTGCCGGCGATCGTGCCTTCCGCGCCGAGATCGGGGGCAAAGGCATTGACGAGTGCAGCCGGCAGGGCGTTGAGCTTTGCGGTGATATCCAGCTTTTCGCCGGCGGTGCCACTGACGGCGATCGTGCCCCTCGATGCCTGGACCGTCAGGGCATTCAGGCGCACGGTGCCCTTCTCGATCACGATCACGGTGGGTGCCGCGAGCTTCAGCGCAATCTGTCTCGGTGTTGCCCCGAAGGAGGAAAGGCGGATTTCCGTGCGGCCGTTCGAACTCGTCAGATCGCCCTTGGCCGTCAGCGGTCCGCCGTCATATCTGCCGTCGATGGCAAAGCCGGTCTTGCCGGCCTGCTGTGTGAAGTCGAGGCTCAAGCCGGAAACCCGGTTAGGCCCTTGCGCAATCGTCTCCGCCCGCACACTGCCCTTGATCGCCAGCGCCGACAGATCGGCAATGGTAATGTCGGCCGTCGGCTTGGCGATCGTCAGGTCGCCGCGCTTGATGCCGCTGCCGCCAGCCTTGAGCACGATCGAGGTGATGCCGTTGGTCGTCTTGATCGCGGCCGAGCCGGCGAGATCGCCGGACGCCTTCTGGCCGGCCATGGCGGCAAGCAGCCCGAGGTCCGGAAGCTTGAAATCGACGGTCCCATCCGGCTTGAAGTCGGGCGTGAAGCTGATGGCGCCGTTGAGCGTGTTCTCGCCGATCCTGGCTTCGAGCACCGGGATCGATGTGCGACCGTCCTTCGATACGACGTCGGCACGTACGTCGATCGGCTGGCCGTCGAGTGCTCCGGTTGCCGTCAGCTTGGCCTGCGGGCTGCTCTGGTTCGCGGTGGCGTCGGCCTTGATCGTCAGGTCGCTCAGCGTGCGACCGGCGAGTGTCGCGCCGCTCGAGGTCAGTTCCGCCTTGATGCCGAGTTCGGAAAGCGGTCCGGTTACCCCGGCGGTGAAGTCGGCCTTGCCCTTGGCATCGGCAAGCAACTTGCCGAGGTCCGGCAGGACACCCTTGAGATCCGCCGTCAGGTTGCCGCCGGCGAGCGCCACGGAACCGGCAGCTTCGATCGTCCCGGATTTGAGATCGATGTTCTCGATGGTGACGCTGCCGTCGGCGCCGGTCTTGAGGCTGCCGGCAAGCGCAATGGTGCCGTCGAACTTCGCGGCCGCTGCCGGCGGCAGGGCGCTTGGCACCGCGAAGAGCTTGAAGGTGGCAGCGACCGTGTTGGTTTCCCGGGAGAAGGCGCCTTCGACCGTGCCGCCGATGCCGGGGCTTTCGATCGTCACCGGGTTGAAGGCGATGCTGTCCGTGGCGACCACGATGTCGCCGACGATCTTCATCGGTGCCTGGACCAGGCGCGCGAGATCGGCATTGTCGAAGCCCGCCTGGCCGACCTCGACCGTTGTCTTGATCGGGCCTGACTGTGTCGCGAGGTTGAAGCCGTCGCTTTGAGCCGAGAGCTTGACGGCGCCGAGCGCCACATCCGGCAGTGCGACGGAGGCAACATCGGCAGCGATGTCGAGGATTGCCGACTGGGCGTCGCCGATCACCGACAGGTTGACTGTGTTGATCAGGGTGCGGGCTTCGCCCTTTTCCAGCGGCCAGCGGAAATCGATCGCGCCGTTGGTGCCGGCAAGGTTTGCCTGCAGATTGTTGTCGCCCTTGCTGTTGAACGTGCCCGACGCGCTGAGTGCGAGCGCGCCGGTCGAGATGGTGCCCTTGTCGACGCGCACCATGCCTTTGCCGTCGAAGGCGGTGGCAAGATCGATGCTGGTGCTGCCCTCGAACATCGGCCGAAGTGCCGGCGGCATCAGCGAACCGAAGCCGCCACCACCGGTAAGCGTCAGCGTATGCATGCCGTCCGTCGTCTGGACATGGCGCCCGTCGAACTTGAGGATCTCGTTGCCGTCGAGCGCCGCCGTTCCGGTTCCGGCCCAGTCCGAAAGGGGGCCGTCGCCGTTGACCGTGATGTTGACGGCGGGTTCGTTCGGCAGGCGCAGGAGCTTGGCCAGAACGCCGTTGGCGGGCTCGTTGACCGTTGCTTCCAGCTTCAACTCGTTGCCGGCCGGATTGAAGACGATGTCGGCGATGGCACGGGCTTCGGGCCGGTCGCGTTGCGCCGCGGTGACGGCGAGCGCGATGCTTTCATTGGTGGCGTTCACCTTGCCGCTTGCGGTCAGGAACTGGTCCTCGCCGGCGATTGCCTTGCCGATGACGATTTCCTTGAGGTCTATCGCGTCGATCTTGACGTCGACCGGCAGCGCGAAGGTCGAGCGCACTTCCTTGGTTTCCGTCGACGGCACAGGCAGACGCTCGACGCGGACGGAGCCGGCCGAGAGCGCAGCGGCGTCGAAGCGGAAGGAGAGGAGGGCCGCGGGCGACCAGTTGAGCGAGAGGTCGCGAACCTCCGCGTAAATGCCCTCGCCGTCGAACAGCGTCACGCTGCCGGCGGTGAACGTTCCTGTTAACAGCGGGCTGGGGTCGGCGATCCGCACGATCTGGTCGGGAGTGGCCGCATATTTCTCGATCGCCCAGGCGACAAGACGGGCGCCGGGTGTCGTGAAGCCGACGAAGGCGACGAGAAGAAGGGCTGCGACCGCGAGAGCGCCAAGCACGTAAAGGCCATAGCGCAGCGTCGCGCGAAGAAAGCGGACGACCTGATTCATGAACTACCCATAACGCAACTTGCGTCGCTGCGGAATCTTTGCCGACGGAAACTCCGGGCGATCGGGCTAATTTTACCGCCCACGCGCAGAAATCGGTCGAAACCGGCCTGAATCAGAAGGACTGACCGATACCGGCATAGATGCCGTAGGTCGTGCCGCCGGGATATTTGTTGAGCGGCATGGCCACATCGAGACGGATTGGCCCGAACGGCGTCTGGTAACGAAGGCCGATGCCGGCGCCGGCGCGAATGTCGGAGAAGTCGGGCGTGGTGCTCGCCGATACCGTGCCGGCATCAATGAAGGGAACGATGCCGATCGTGTCGGTGATGGCGATGCGCGCCTCCACCGAAGCGTTGACATAGGAGCGTCCGCCGGTCAGGTCGTTGTTGGCATTGCGTGGGCTGATTTCCTGGTAGGAATAGCCGCGCACGGAGCCGCCGCCGCCAAGATAGAAACGGCGGTTGGCGGGAATGTCGGCCAGGCCGTCGCCGCCGACGAGAACGCCCGCGCCGATCTTGCCGGCGAGAACGAACCGCTTCTCGTCACCGAGCGCGTGATAACCCGATGCCGACGCCTCGAAAGACGAGAAGAAGGTCTGGCCCTTGATCTCGTAGCTCGGCTTAGCGTTGATCAGCGCACGGTAGCCTTCGGTCGCGTTCAGCTTGTCGTCGCGGGTATCGCGCACATATTCGAGCGGAATGGCGGCCGTCAGGTACGAGTTCGAGCCGAAGGCGTCGTCGACATCCGCCCAGCTGAGTTCCCCGCCACCCGAGACCGTGTCGGTCGGCGACAGCTCGAACGTCGCCCCAGCCGCACCAGTCAGGATCTTGGCACGATAGGCATCCGGATCCTGAATGTTGGCCTTGAGGCTGGCGGTGAAGGTCGAGGTTGGACCGAAGGCGCCGGGCTTGGCGAAAAGGATGCCGGCGGAATAGTCGAGCTTGTCGAGCTCCTGGGTCTCGCCGATACGGTCGATCGAGCCCTCGATGCGCAACGATTCCGCCCGGCCGAACAGATTGCGGTGCCCCCAATAGCCGGAAAGCCCGAGGCCATCCGTGGTCGAGACCTGGGCGCCGAAGCCGAAATAACGGTGCTTGCCTTCGGACACCTCGATCTTCATCGGGATCGAGCCATCGGGCGAAAGCGTGTTGGCCTCCTTGATCGTGACGCTGGAGAACGCACCGAGCTGGCGCAGCCGCTCGGAGGCCCTGCGGATGTCCTCGGGCGAATAGGGGCGGCCTTCGTTGAGCCGCGAATAGTCGCGCACGAAACCTGGATCGACGGTCTTGGTTCCGGAAACGCTGACCTCGCCGACGGGTGCGACCGGCCCGCCTTGCGCTGATATCACCACGTCGACGGTCGAATCCGCGTGATCGGCAACGACGCTACGCTCGGTCAGCTTGGCAAACGGTCGTCCCTGTTCGCGCAGATCGTTGACGACCTTTTCGCCCGCCTTGATGATCCGCGTCGAATCCGCCCTTGTTCCGAGCGCGAGATCGTAGTCGGCGGGATTGAGACCGGCGGCATCACCTTCGAACTTGACCGAACCGAGCGTAAACACCGGACCCGGTTTAACGGTCACTGTGACGGGTACGGGCTGGCCGTTGGGGAAGGAGGGATCGGGCGGCAGGCTGTCAAGGCTCTGGCCGTTGATCTGGATCGCCACGGTGCCGCCGTAGCGCGCCTTCTCGTAGAGTGCCGCCAGCAGGCGGTCGCGGTCGTCGCGGGCGCGGATCGCAAGGCCAAGGTCGCCGGAAACCGGTTTTTCCTGGCCCTGGACCAGCTGCGAGCTGTTTTCCAGCGCCTCTTTCAGTTCCTTGTCGTCGGTGCCGGCTTCAAAGGTGAGGGTGTAGTTGACCGGGTCGATGACCTGCGCCTCGTCCTCGTCGCCCTCGAAAAACTTCATGCCGAAGATCTTGAACGCGTAGGCTTTGCTCGCAGACATGGGGCCAAGCGCGCACGAGGCGGCAACTGCGAGCGCAGTCGCTGCCTTCCAGTACGCAATACTCGACCGTGGTGGGGACATTCGCTTCCGCATCCCGTCTTAAGGCGACCCAATACAAACTGCCTTCAATATGCGGCGGGGTCACTATTGCATGCCTAAGGTTTTCCATCTGTTAACGATGACGACGCTCCGCATCCACCCCTGAGGCCCAGATTCCGGGTCGATTTCGCTGAAAAAGACCCGGAATGTTGTCAGCGCAGCACAAAAACCGAGTGCCGTAGCCGAGATGGCGGTTGCCGTGGACGTCTGCTGGGCGATGTTTACTGGGCATCGGATGGTCGCATCGAGGCAACGCCGCAGCGTCAAGCCGGCTCGGGCAACGCCCGTAACCTGGGAACCTGCGAGGCGATGATAACAAGAAACTGGATGAGGAAACCCACTGTTGCGACCGCCAGGCAAGCCTTGACGCCATGGTGGGTGGCGACGATGGCGCCGAGCGCTGCGCCAACCGGCCTTGCGCCGAATGTTGCCGTGGTGATGAAGGCCGAAACTCGACCCAGCATCGCGTTCGGGGTGATGGCCTGCCTAAGCGTCAACGTGGCGATCGACCAGAGAACCGGTCCCGCACCGAACAGAAAGAAGCTCAATCCCGCAAGCGCGCCATGGGGGAACCAGATCGTCAACAGCATGACGACGGCTGCGAGCAGACCGCCAAGCGGACCGAGCGCGATCATGGCGCCGAAGGGAATGCGGCGCGCAATGGCAGGGGCGGCATAGGCGCCGATCATCATGCCGGCTCCATAGATGCCGAGCGTCACACCGACACCGGTTGCCGTCAATCCGAGCGTGCGGACCGCGTAGGCGACATAGACCGCCTGCAGCACGAACCAGGACGTGTTGAAGACGATGGCGGTCACGAGGATTGGTCGCAGCAGCGTATGGCCGGCAAGGAACCGCGCGCCTTCAACAAGGTCATGAAGCAGATCGCGCCGTGATCGCGCCGCTTGTTCCTGTTCGCTGAGGCCGGAGAGCAGCACGACGGCGAGAAGGGAAAGCGTGGTCGCCGCGACATAGGCAAGCGACGCGCCGGTCCAGGCGACGATCGCACCGCCGATCGCCGGCCCGCCAGAATAGGCGAGGCTGCGGGCAAGCTCGAGCCAGCGATTGGCATCGGCAAGCTGCGCGCGTGGGACGATCGCCGGGATCAGTGCCGGTGCGGCGACATTGTAGCAAACCGTTCCGATTGCCCCGACGAAGCCCATGATCGCGAGAAGCGGCATTGTGAGCATGCCGCTTGCCATCAAAACCAGGGTGGCGACCAGCGACAGGGCGCGCAGGATTTCCGAAAGCACCATGAGCGTTCGCCGCGAGGCACGATCGACGAGCAGGCCGGCCGGAATGGACAAAAGCAGAAACGGCAGCGTCTGGGCCATCTGCAGCCAGCCGGTTTCGGCGGGGCCGGCCGAAAGCAGAAGGACGGCGGCAAGAGGTGCTGCCGCCAAGGCGATTTGCTCGGAAAATTGCGCAAAAAGGTTGGACCAACCGATGCGTTTGAACGCGGAGGGTAGGGCAACGGCAGGCGGTTTGGGCATGGGGATGTCCTCGATCGGTGTGGTTCGAGGCACCTGACAGAATTGCGTTGCCGCCGGCCACCCGGTTCCTGCGGCACTGCGTTCGATGGGGTTACCAGGCGTCAGTGTGTTCGGCAGATCGACGATAGGGGCAGAAAACGAAAAACCCCTCATGGCGGGAACCATGAGGGGTGATGACGTGTCGCCCTGACTGTCATTCGACGTCGGGCATCTTGTCGATGCGATCGACTGTCCGTGCGGCTTAGCGCGGGCAGGAGTCGATGTAGCGGCGGCCGTAGCGGTCGCGGTAGTAGCACTGGCCCGGCTGTTCGGTGACATTGCCGATGACCGCGCCGGAGACGCCACCGATGGCAGCGCCGACAGCTGCGCCACGGACGTCGCCGGTGATCGCGCCGCCGATGATCGCGCCCGAGACAGCGCCGATGCCGGCACCCTTTTCAGTCTGGGTGCAGCTCGCAACCGAAAGGGCAACCAGCACAAGTGCGATGGCTTTCTTCATTGTTCTCTCCGATCTCTACGGATGTCAGCCTGTCGCCTCGTCCGTCCCTTGAGTGATTGGCAAAAAGACGGCTGTCTTTCTCCACCTGAACTTGCAATTGCAGAAAATAAACCGCCCGCTGTGAAAGTCTACAGGAGGTCCGGCGGATTCTCTTCGCCGCCAACATAATGATATCGTTCCTGAACGGGACATGAAGGCCTCATCCCGGCAAGCGCAACCATCACGGAAATTTTTTATCGTCGCCGGCCTTCGGGCGGTTGCGACATTCCAAAAAAAGACAATGATACAGACAAGCCACGGGGACGCGGAGGAGCGGGCCACGAGGCGAAGGGCATCGATAGCAGTTGGCGCGTTTCCAGAAGTCGCGTGAACAGATCATCACCCGGCTTCCCGCGCTCGTGTTGGCATTGACCCACCCGGAGGAGCGAAATGGCGAAAATTACAATGACGGTCAACGGCCGTCAGGTGAGCGGTCAGTGCGATGACCGAACGCTGCTGGTGCATTTCATTCGCGAGAACCTTGGCCTGACCGGCACCCATGTCGGTTGCGACACGTCGCAATGCGGCACCTGTGTCGTCCACATGGATGGAAAGTCGGTCAAGAGCTGTTCCACCCTTGCCGCGCAGGCGGCGGGCTCTGACATCACCACAATCGAAGGCCTTGCTGCAAACGGAGAGCTGCATCCTGTGCAGGCGGCCTTCAAGGCCAATCACGGCCTTCAATGCGGCTTCTGCACTCCGGGCATGGTGATGACGGCCGTCGACATGATCCGCCGGCATGGCGGGCAACTCGACGAGGCGACCGTTCGCGCCGAGCTCGAAGGCAATATCTGTCGGTGCACCGGCTACCACAATATCGTCAAGTCAATCCTGGCGGCTGCCGCCGAAATGGGCGGTGCCCGCGTCGCTGCCGAATGACATCCGGCCCGCGGCGATGATTTGTCGCCGCGATCACATTTCACCGCAGGAGTTTCGCTGGATATCTCGGGAGGAGATCGGCAATGGGCGTTGAAGGTATCGGCGCGCGGGTGGCGCGCAAGGAAGACAAGAGGTTCCTGACCGGCAAGGGACGCTATACGGACGACATGTCGGTGCCCGGCATGAAATATGCGATCTTCGTTCGCAGCCCCTATGCGCATGCGAAGATCAGGTCTATCGACGCGGCGGCGGCCAAGGCCATGCCCGGGGTGATCGGCGTGCTCGACGGCAAGCAGCTGCTCGCCGACGGAATCGGCAATCTCATTTGCGGCTGGATGATCCATTCCAAGGACGGATCGCCGATGAAGATGGGCGCCTGGCGGCCGCTTGCCCACGAGACGGTGCGGTACGTCGGCGATGCCGTCGCCATCGTCGTCGCCGACAGCGTCGCCGAGGCGAAGGATGCAGCAGAAGCCGTCGTCGTCGATTACGAGGAGCTGCCGGTCGTCACCGATGCCACCAAGGCGCTGGAACAGGGCCAGCCGCAGCTGCACCCGGAAGCGCCAAACAATCTGATCTTCGACTGGCAGATCGGCGATCCCGCCGCCACCGACAAGGCGATTGCGGCGGCAGCGCACGTGACCGAGATCACCATCCACAACAACCGCCTGTCGCCAAACCCGATGGAGCCGCGCGCCACGCTCGGGATCTACGACGGTGGCGACGATCATTACACGTGCTACACCACCAGCCAGAACCCGCATGTGGCACGGCTGGTGATGAGCGCCTTCTACAACGTCGCGCCTGAAAACAAGCTGCGGGTGATTGCGCCCGATGTCGGCGGCGGCTTCGGCTCGAAGATCTACATCTACCCCGAAGAGATCGTCTGTCTCTGGGCCTCCAAGCGCACCGGCGTACCCGTCAAATGGACGTCGGACCGGACGGAAGCGTTCCTGACCGACGCGCATGGCCGCGATCACCTCTCGAAGGTGAAGATGGCGTTCGATGCCAACAACCGCATCATCGGGCTGAAGGTCGACACGGTCGCCAATCTCGGCGCCTACATGTCGCTGTTTTCGTCGGCAGTGCCGACCTATCTCTATGCGACGCTGCTGTCGGGCCAGTACGACATCCCGGCAATCCACGCCAATGTGCGCACGGTCTACACCAATACCGCCCCGGTCGATGCCTATCGCGGCGCCGGCCGGCCGGAAGCGACCTATCTCTTGGAACGCACCATGGAGACGGCGGCGCGCGAACTCGGGGTCTCGCCGGCGGAACTGCGGCGGATCAACTTCATCCGCACCTTCCCGCACCAGACGCCCGTGATCATGAACTACGATGCCGGCGATTACGACGCATCGCTCGATGCGGCGATGAAGGCCGCCGACTGGAACGGCTTTGCCGCCCGCAAGGCGGAAGCCGCCGGACGCGGCATGAAGCGCGGCATCGGTATGAGCTGCTACATCGAGGCCTGCGGCATCGCGCCGTCGGCGGCAGTCGGCTCGCTCGGCGCCGGCGTCGGCTTGTGGGAATCGGCCGAGGTCCGGGTCAATGCCGTCGGCACGATCGAGGTCCTGACCGGCTCGCACAGCCACGGGCAGGGGCATGAAACCACCTTCGCCCAGCTGGTCGCCGACCGCTTCGGCGTGCCGATCGACAGTGTCAACATCGTGCATGGCGACACCGACAAGGTGCAGATGGGCATGGGCACCTATGGCTCGCGCTCGGGTGCCGTCGGCATGTCGGCGGTCGTCAAGGCGCTCGACAAGGTCGAAGCCAAGGCGAAGAAGATCGCCGCTCACCTGATGGAGGCGGATGAGAGCGACATCGTCATCGAGAACGGTGAGCTGAAAGTCGCCGGTACCGACAAGACGGTGCCGTGGTTCCAGATGGCGCTGGCCGCCTATACCGCCCACAACCTGCCGCCGGGCATGGAGCCGGGGCTGAAGGAGGGCGCCTTCTACGATCCGGCCAACTTCACCTTCCCGGCCGGCTGCTACATCTGTGAGGTCGAGGTCGATCCGGAGACCGGCGTGACGAAGATCATCCAGTTCGTCGCCGCCGACGATTTCGGCAATATCATCAACCCGATGATCGTCGAGGGGCAGGTGCATGGGGGCCTGGCGCAAGGCATCGGCCAGGCGCTGCTCGAGAACGTTCACTACGATCCGGAAAACGGACAGCTGCTGACGGCCAGCTACATGGACTATGCCATGCCGCGTGCCGACGACCTGCCGTCATTCAAGGTCTCGACCTCGAACACGCCCTGCCCGAACAATCCGCTCGGGATCAAGGGCTGCGGCGAGGCCGGCGCCATCGGCTCGCCGCCGGCGCTGATCAACGCCATCACCGATGCCATCGGCAACAACCGGCTGACCATGCCGGCGACGCCGCAAAAGGTGTGGGCCGCCGCCCACGCCGCCAACTGAGCGGGAGGACGTGTCATGTACGAGACCCACTATCACCGGGCGTCCTCCATCCAGGATGCGGTCAAGCTCCGGCAGGCGGCAGGCGAGGGCAAGTATCTCTCCGGCGGGATGACGCTGATACCGACGATGAAGCAGCGGCTTGCCGCACCGAGCGACCTCGTCGACGTCAGGCAAGTCCCCGAAATGAAGGGCATCAGTGTTTCCGGGAGAACCGTAAGGATCGGCGCGGCGACCACGCATTTCGACGTGGCGTCCTCGAGCGAGCTTGCGGCCCTCTGTCCGGCGATCTCAGGGCTTGCCAGCCACATCGGTGACCCGCATGTGCGCCATATGGGGACGATCGGCGGCTCGATCGCCAACAACGATCCGGCAGCCGACTACCCCTCGGCGATGCTGGCGCTCGATGCAACCATTATCACCGACCGGCGGGAGATTGCCGCCGGTGATTTCTTCACCGGACTTTTCGAGACCGCGCTGGAGGATGGCGAGCTGGTGACGGCTGTCACCTTCGAGGCTCCGGCAAAGGCCGGTTACCAGAAGTTCGCCAACCCGGCCTCGCGCTATGCGATGACCGGCGTCTTCGTGGTTCGACGGGACAATGGCGATGTTCGCGTCGCGGTGACGGGAGCCGGTTCGAATGGCGTCTTCCGGCACGAGGGCATAGAGGCGGCGCTTTCCGCGCAGTGGTCGCCGGACGCGCTTGCCAATGTGACTGTCGATCCGTCCGATCTGCTGTCCGATATTCACGCCGATGCCACCTATCGCGCCAATTTGGTGAAGGTGATGGCAAAACGCGCGGTGGCGGCGGCACGAGCGGATTGAACACGTTGTGATGCGACAAAAAGGGCGGTTTCGGCCGTCCTTTTTTCGTCCAAGCTTGACTTCGATCAAGCTTGGAGGGAATTACATACGCTAAGGCTTTCTTTGGAACGGTTCAAAACTAGAGGCCTTTTGCCGCAGGCGGCGGGCGCATCGCATTGCGGGGTTGACCCCTGGTCGCTTTGAATAAAAAAAGCGGCAGGGCACTGGAGAAGATGATGGACTTCGAGAATTTCTTTAAAACCGAACTGGACGGGCTGCATCAGGAAGGTCGCTACCGGGTTTTCGCAGATATCGCTCGCAGTCGCGGCAACTTCCCCAAGGCCGCGCGCCACACGGCTGAAGGCATTCAGGAAGTCACCGTCTGGTGTTCCAACGACTACCTCGGCATGGGCCAGCATGCTGTCGTTACCGAGGCGATGAAGCGCGCCATCGACGAATGCGGCGCTGGTGCCGGCGGCACCCGCAACATTTCCGGCACCAACCACTACCATGTGCTGCTCGAGCGCGAGCTCGCAGATCTGCATGGCAAGGAATCGGCGCTTCTGTTCACCTCGGGTTACGTTTCCAACTGGGCAGCGCTCGGAACGCTCTGTTCGAAGATTCCCGGTGTCATCGTCTTCTCAGACGCCGGGAATCACGCTTCGATGATCGAGGGGATCCGTCATTCCAAGTGCGAACGCGTCATCTTCAAACACAATTCGGTAGCAGACCTCGAAGCCAAGCTGGCTGCAGCCGATCCGCGCGCGCCAAAAATCATCGCGTTTGAATCCGTCTATTCGATGGATGGCGACATTGCCCCGATCAAGGAATTCTGCGATCTCGCCGACAAATACGGCGCGATGACCTATCTCGACGAAGTGCACGCCGTCGGCATGTACGGCCCGCGCGGCGGCGGCATTGCCGAGCGCGAAGGTTTGATGCATCGCCTGACTGTCATCGAAGGCACGCTGGGCAAGGCTTTCGGCGTCATGGGTGGCTACATCACCGGTTCGACGGCGCTTTGCGATTTCATCCGCTCGTTTGCATCCGGCTTCATCTTCACCACGGCGCTGCCGCCGACGCTTGCGGCCGGTGCGCTTGCCTCCATCCGTCACTTGAAGGAAAGCCAGGTCGAACGCTTCGCCCATCAGGAGCGCGTGCGCCGGTTGCGCTCGATGCTCGATCAGCGCGGCATTCCGCATATGCCGAATCCGAGCCACATCGTGCCGGTCATGGTCGGCGATGCCGCCAAGTGCAAGTGGATCTCCGACCTGCTGCTCGACCATTTCGGTGTCTATGTGCAGCCGATCAACTATCCGACGGTGCCGAAGAAGACCGAGCGCCTGCGCATTACGCCGACGCCGCTGCATTCGGATGCTGACATCGACCATCTGGTCGGCGCGCTGCATTCGCTGTGGTCGCGCTGTGCGCTGGCACGGGCTGTCGCGTAACGTTCGGCTTATATTTTCAGAACGCTGCCCCTCTCCTCGGGTTAAACCCGAGGACTAACCCTCTCCCCGCTTGCGGGGCGAGGGGACGAGGACGACGGCGGAGGGCTCCGCGTCTTTCGGACGCAGAAGTGCTGTCTCGGCCTGATGTTGGGGAGCCAAGGCCGAGAACGTCAGCAATTGATCGGAGCGGGTGCAGCAACGTCGCTTCGCCCCGCCTGAGGGGAGAAGGTGCCGGCAGGCGGATGAGGGGCACACACTCCACGCGATGGCGAAGTGCCCGATCAAACCAATTACTGAAGCAGCCCGGCAGCCAGTTGCCGGGCTTTTTCGTCGGCGGCGAAAACGTCGTCCATGGTGACGGCGGCCGGCAGATCCGACAACTTGTCCATCACCTCTTCGACGATTTCAGCCATGGTCAGAAATCCGGTCTGACCGGCGATAAAGGCTTCGAGCGCCGTTTCCTTGGCGCCGTTCAAGACGGCACCTTGCACGCCGCCCTGTTCCATGGCGCGCCGCGCCAGCCGGATCGCCGGGAAACGCACTTCATCGGGCGCTTCGAAATCCAGCCGCGACAGCTTGGCGAAGTCGAGCCTTTCGATCGGCAGGTCGCAGCGGCTGGGATAGGCAAGCGCATAGCCGATGGCGGTGCGCATGTCGGGGCAGCCGAGCTGCGCCAGCACCGAGCCGTCGGTGTAGCCGACCATCGAGTGGATGACCGACTGCGGATGCACGATCACCTCGATCTGCTCGGGCTTCAGCCCGAACAGATGCTTGGCCTCGATCATCTCCAACGCCTTGTTGAACATCGAGGCGCTGTCGATCGAGATTTTCAGACCCATCGACCAGTTGGGATGGGCACGGGCAACATCGGCGGTGACGTGGCGCATCTCTTCGAGCGACTTTGTGCGGAACGGCCCGCCCGAGGCTGTGAGAATGATACGTTCGACTGCTTGGCGCTGGTGCTCCTCCAGCACCTGGAAGATGGCGTTGTGTTCGCTATCGACAGGCAGCAACCGGCCGCCGCCCTTTTTCACCGCTTCGATGAACAGGCCGCCGGCGGAGACCAGGCATTCCTTGTTGGCAAGCGCGATGTCGGCGCCGCGGCGTGCGGCGGCGAGCGTCGGGGCAAGCCCGGCATTGCCGACGATGGCCGCCATCACCCAACCGGCATCGCGCTCAGCCGCCTCGATCAGGCCGCTCCGGCCGGACGCGGCCGCGATGCCTGTGCCGGCGAGCGCTGCCTTCAGGCTGGTGTAGTGGCTGTCGTCGGCGGTGACGGCAAGCTCGGCGCCGTGAGCGATCGCTTGGCGCGCCAGAAGCGGAACGTTGCCGTTGCCGGTGAGGGCGACGATCTCGAACGCTTCGCGACCGCCCAGGTGTTTGACGACATCGAGCGTGTTCGTGCCGATGGAGCCGGTCGAGCCCAGGATCGTCAGTCGGCGCTTCGCGTGTTCGCGGGATGCCATGCCAATTCCCATATTCTTGTGCGCTCTTCCAACGTTCCAGCGGAGGCGCAGCGCCCGGTAAGGCGTCTCGCGCTCGCTCCGACGGAGGGAAGTCGCGTTTTGATTTTGCCGAAAACCGATGCCGATCTTCACTGTATGCGCTAGGCTCTACAGGCGAAATCGACGTGCAACAAGGGCGCGGTCTTCAATCCGACGTGTGAACGGGCTAAGAATCGGGTCACGAGTCGAAGCACCAAGGAGTTCCCGATGCTGAAAGTCGCCACCGCCCTTTCCTGCGCCTGCGTGCTGATCGAAATGGCCTCGATGCAGACGGTCGCTGCCGAAAACGTGCCGCAGGCGCTTGTCGGCACCTGGCTTGCCGAGGATATCGCTGGCCGCGGCGTCATCGACAATCTCCAGTCGACATTGGAAATCCGCGACGACGGCACCTATGGCGGCATGGCCGGCTGCAACCACTTTACCGGAACCTTCAGCCTTTCCGGGGCCAAGATCACCTTCGGACCGGCCGCCTCGACCCGCAAGATGTGCGTGCCGGCGGTGATGGACCAGGAACAGAAATTTCTGGCGGCGCTGCGCACGGAGCTTTCCTGGGATGTCGAAGGCTCGAAGCTGATGCTGGGCAAATCGGCCGGTGCGCCGGCGCTGACGCTTGCGTCCATGGCGGCAGGTGGATCGGGTAGCGTCGATATCGCAATTTCCGTTCCTGGTGCCGAAACGGTCGATCGTCAGCAGGTGCGCTATGACTGCGGCGGCAAGACGGTCGACGCCGAATACATCAATGCCGGCCCGGTCTCGCTGGCAACCTTCACCATCGACGGCAATTTCACCGTTGCTTCCAACGTGATTGCCGCATCGGGTGCCAAATATGTCGGCGGCCAATACATCTGGTGGACGAAGGGCGATGAGGTGACGTTCTACGATGCCACCAAGGGCGACAACGATGCCGGGATCGTCTGCAAGGTGGCGAGCTGACATCCGCATCGTGTCGGTAAAGGTTGCGGCGGACTGTCATAGTGCCTGACGGCGGCCGTTGTTGCTGCCGGCAGGTCTTTGGTTTGAGCCTGCTCAGACGCCTCATTTTGCGCCCGGCCCTCTTTCCCATCTGCCGCGCGATCTAAATAAGTGATTGCCGACATTGGAACTTTTCGGCTCACCTCGTCGTTACAACTCCGACGACTTCGCGTCGCCTTACAAAGGGAGTTTGTCTATGGGGCTTCTCATCAGCATTTTGATCACGTTCCTGGTTATCGTGCTCGTGCTTTATCTGGTCCAGCGCCTGCCGCTCGACGGCCGCGCAAAGCAGATCGTGCAGGCGATCGTGCTCGTCATCGGCATCATCTCGCTGCTGAAGTACTTGGCCGTCTTCTGACGCTGCCACGCACGTCAATCGGCTGGAACGATTTGACAAGGCCGCCGGCTCCATCCCAGGAGCGGCGGCTTTTTCGTGCTCGGCTCCGAACGATGCTGACAGAAACTGGCAGGGATACCCACTAGCCTGCGATCATCTGATAATGGAGATGATCGACGATGCTGAGCCCGAACCTCATCCTGCTTTACGTGGACGATCCTCAAGAGAGCGCCGCTTTCTACACGCGGCTGCTTCGCTGTGAGCCGGTTGCGGCCTTTCCGAACTATGTCGCCTACGCGTTGGAAGGCGGACTTACCTTCAGTCTGTGGTCAACCCGTGCTGCCAACTTCGTATCCTCCGGCTCCGGCCACCGGATGGAGATCGCCTTCATGGTCAAGGACGACCTCGAAGTCGAACGTATCTACACCGAATGGCGCAAGGCCGGTGTGCCGATCGAGCAGGAGCTGATGACCGCCGTGTTCGGGCGCACATTCGTTGCGCTTGATCCTGACGGTCACCGCCTGCGGGTCTGCACCCCGGATAAATGACGGCGCAGATCCGCGCTGGTTACACCTGCACGAAGTGTTCCGCCGAAACCTGCCGGTACGCGCGTGCAGCCACGACGTAGTCGGGCGCGCGCATCGGGCTCTTGATCTCGTCGCTTGAGACATTGCGCCGGGCGTGGCGCCGGGTCGGGTCGGCAATCGGCACGGCGGCCATCAGCTTGCGGGTATAGGGATGCTGCGGGTTCTCGAAGATGTCGGCGCGCGGGCCGATCTCGACGATCTCTCCGAGATACATCACCGCGACCCGGTGGCTGACGCGCTCGACCACGGCCATGTCGTGCGAGATGAACAGATAGGCAAGGCCAAGGCTCGCCTGCAGGTCGAGCAACAGGTTGATGACCTGCGCCTTGATCGAGACGTCGAGCGCCGAAACAGACTCGTCGGCGACGATGACCTTCGGATCGAGCGCCAGAGCCCTTGCAATGCAGACGCGTTGGCGCTGGCCGCCGGAGAACTCGTGCGGATAGCGCGCCGCCATGTCGGCCTGCAGGCCGACGCGCTCCAGAAGCTCGGCGACCTTGTCGCGGGCCTGGTTGGCGGTGCCGAGCTTGTGCTCAAGATAGGGTTCGGCAATCGCTGCCCCCACGGTCATGCGCGGGTTGAGGCTGGCGAAGGGATCCTGGAAGATCATCTGCATGGTCCGGCGCATCTCGCGCAGTTCCTTGCGGTCCATGGCGAGCACATCCCGGCCGTTCAGAACGACCGATCCGCTCTGCGGCTCGATCAGCCGCATGATGGCGCGGCCGGTGGTCGACTTGCCGCAGCCGGATTCGCCGACAAGCGACAGCGTCTCGCCGGGCTGCAGGCTGAAGGAGACGTTCTCGATGGCGTGCACGCGGCCCTGCAGCCTGCCGAGCAGGCCGGCATGGATGTCGAAACGCTTGACGAGGTTCTTGACCTCCAGGATCGGGCGGCTCTCGGCGACCGTGCTTGCGCCTTCGACCGGTGTATCCGGCAGGCCGGTGGTGCTGTCGATGATCGGAAAGCGCAGCGGCTGTGGCTTGCCCTTCATCGAGCCGAGCATCGGCACGGCCGAAAGCAGCGCACGGGTATAGGGATGTTTTGCGCGCAGGAAGATGTCTTCCGTCTGGCCGGTCTCAACCGCCTCGCCGCGGAACATCACCACGGTGCGGTCGGCGATTTCGGCGACCACGCCCATGTCGTGGGTGATGAACAGGACGGAGGTTCCTTCCTCCTCCTGCAGCACCTTGATCAGGTCGAGGATCTGTCCCTGGATCGTCACGTCGAGCGCCGTCGTCGGCTCGTCGGCGATCAGGAGCTTCGGCCGGCTGGCGAGCGCCATGGCGATCATGACGCGCTGGCGCATGCCGCCGGAGAAGCGGTGCGGGTATTCGTCGAAACGGGAGGCTGCCGAGGGGATGCGGACCTTGTCGAGCAGGCGAATGGTTTCGGCCTTGGCCTCCGCCTTGCTCATCGGCCGATGGCAAAGCAAAGCCTCGGAGATCTGGTCGCCGATGGTGAACAGCGGATTGAGGCTGGTCATCGGTTCCTGGAAGATCATCGCCACGTCGTTGCCGCGCACGCGGCGCATGTCGCTTTCCGGCAGGTCGAGGATATTGCGGCCGCCGAGCATGATGCGCCCCTCCGTCCGACTCATGTCCTTCTGCAAGAGGCGCATGATCGACAGCGACGTCACGCTCTTGCCAGAGCCGGATTCACCGACGATCGCCACCGTCTCCCCCGGCATGACCGAGAAGGAAATGTCCCGCACTACCGGTTTCCAGGCGCCGTCGATCAGAAACGAGGTCGTCAGGTTCTCGACCGAAAGCACGGGGTCCTTCGACGGATTGGTGGCAGCGTCGGTGCGGGTCATGTCGTCCATTCCTTGTCGTTCGGCACGGGGGCTACGGGTCGATCTCAGTCGGGCCAGCGCAACAGGCTGGCGAAGCGGCGGGCGTTGCGCTCGTGGAGCGGTGTCGCGATGATCTCGTTGGAGCTGCGCGCCTTCGTCAGTTCCTCGGAAAGCCGGTTCGCCACGATGGTTTCCTGGCCGGGATGCAGGTTGCAGGGGTCGAGATAGAAGTAATTGTGCTCGACCTCGTGGTCGCGCACGATGATCGGCGGGGTCCCGCACGCCAGCGCATCGGCGAGATCCCACGCGGTGATGTGCGCTTCTTCAGGATCGATGGTGACGCGCAGCCGGTCGAGCGGGTTGCCGGTCGGATCGGCCTCGATCACCGGCTTGATGCCGGGACGGCCATCGAGGGTGTCACGCCACAGGTTCAGATAGCCGGCCTCGCGGTCGCGGATGCCCTGGTGGTCGCGGGTTTCCCAGGCGATGAGGGCGGCCATGACGCCGAGCATGCTTTCCTTGCCGACCTTCATGCCGCGGCCGATGCCGAGGTTCTGGAGGAAGGCGTTGCGCACCAGCGTCTTTTCCCCGGCGACGATGCCCGAGGTCGGTCCACCCAGGAACTTGTGGCCGGAATAAAGAACGATATCCGCACCCTGCTCGAGGAAGAGCTTGAGGTCGTATTCGGAAGCGGCATCGACGATAACGGGAACGCCCTTGGCGTGGCAGGCCTCGGCGAACTCCTTGAGGCCAACGAGGCCATACTGCACCACATGGTGAGAGATGACATAGATGGCGGCCGCCGTGCGCTCGTTGATGGCGCCTTCGATATGATAGCGATAGGCCGACGTCGCCTGGCCGACGAGCACCGGCTTGCCGCCGGCAATGCGGATCGCCTGGTCAACCGGCGCGCCGTAGCTGACGACATGGCCCATCTGGATGATGACTTCGTTCTTCAGCCCCGTGGCGTCGGGCAGGCGCTCGATCGCGGCAAGATCGTTGCCGGTCATCGTGCCGGCAACCGCAAGGCTGATGCCGGCCGAGCAGGAGGCGGTGACGAAGCCCGCCTCCGCACCCGTCAGGCGGGCGATCACCGGGCTGATCCTGCGCTGCAGGTCGTTGATCTCGACGAATTGCGGCAGTATGCCTGTCATCGCGGCGATCGCTTCCGGGACCACGATCGATGCGCCGAGGCCCGTCATCGTGCCGGATACATTGATAACGGGGCGAAGTCCGAGAGCTTCGCGGATGTCGCGGTCAGGCATGGTGGTCTCCATATGATTTTCTGGTCGTCGAAAGCGGTAAGCTATTCCGTTTTCTCGGAATATCTACCATAGTAATGAGATATGAGCTGGCCTTTTCGGATCGACGAACGGGCCGTTGTCGCGGGTGAGACGGAAAGCGGCTGCTGCCCGCCCATCTGTTGCGAATTTCGAATTGCACGGGAGCAGACCCTTGGACAAGACGACGATTGCCGCCGAGCCCGGCGAAGACATGGAGCCGACCGGCAAGACCCGCCGCTCGCGCGTGAGCGGCATGGACCGGGCACTGCAGGTGCTCGATTTCCTCTACGAGACCGGCTCGCCGAGCGGCGTCTACGCCATTGCCAAGGCGGTCGGCGCGCCGCTGTCGACGGCCTATGTCATCGTCGACGACATGGTCGAAAAGAACCTGCTCAGCCGCGACGCCGACGGCCAGGTCTGGCTTGGAGACCGGCTCTACCACTACGGCCTTGCCTATGCGCGTTCGCTCGATTTCCTCGGCGTCGCAACGCGGGAGATGCACGACCTCGGTCGCGAAGTTGCCGAAACCATCCAGCTCTGCGGTCGCGACGGCGACTATATGCAGGTGCTCGCGATGGCCGACGGCCCCGGTCATTTCCAGGTGACATCCAGGGTCGGTACCCGCGTGCCGCTCAACTGGACGGCATCCGGGCGACTGCTGGTGGGACATCTGCCCTCCGACGAACGGCTGGAACTGTTCCGCCGCTGCGCCCGCACGTCGCCGACCGGTCGGGCCGACGTCGATCCGGCGGCCCTGTCGGCCCAGGCGGAGGCGGCGCTTAACGCCAAGCTTTCGATCCAGGCCGGCGAGTCCGACTATGCGGTTGCCTGCGTTGCCGCCCCGATCCTCGACGACAAGGGCGCTTGCGTCGCGACCATCTCCATCGTTCTGCCGGAACAGAAGATCCTCGACGATCGCAACTTCTACGCCGATCACGTCAGGGTTTCCGCCGAGCGGATCGAGAAGATGATGGGCTGGCGCAGCCATTGATCCGACCTTCCTCTGACCGTCAGTCGTGAAGCGAGACGATCGCTTCGATCTCGACGGTGATGTTGCCGGGGAGCGATCCGAAACCGACGGCCGAGCGGGCATGCTGGCCCGCTTCGCCGAAGACGTCGATCATCAGGTCCGAGCAACCGTTGATCACCTGCGGATGATCGGCGAAATCCGGCACGGCGTTGACCATGCCGAGGAGCTTGACGATGCGCTTGACGCGGCCGAGATCGCCGAGCGCATCATGCATCACTGCAAGCAGGTTGATGCCCGTCAGCCGTGCGTGCTCATAGGCGCTTTCGACATCGACATCGGCGCCGACCTTGCCGGCATGCAGATGGCCGTCGACTTCGCGTGGTCCCTGTCCGGAGAGGTACAGAATGTTGCCCTCCTGGACGTGGGTGACGAAGTTGGCGATCGGCGGCGGTGCCGGCGGCAGGTCGATGCCGAGGGCTGCAAGCCTCTGGTAGGGCAAAGCCGGCACACGGCCCTTGGTCTTATGGTCCAAACTGTTCACGCGATATCCTGCCAGTTTCTATGTTCTGTGATGGTTCATCGGTAGCTGTAGCCGTGGCTGTGGTCGGGGCACTCCACATGCGGCGGCTGGTAACGGTTTGCGGCCACGACGTCGGTTCCCATGACGGCGTAGCGCGGCTCGAAGAGCCGGTTGAGGTGGGCTTCGGCGCCGAGCGAATCGAAGACCCGGAGTTCGGAATCGACGAGATCGAAGAGGGTGAATTCGGCGCGGGCGCCGACGGCGAGCAGATTGTCCATCGTCAGGCGAATGACCGAGGCAGGCGCCTGGGTCACGGCCTCGACGACCTTTTCGAACGGCATGCCGACACTCAGCAGTTTCGACATGGTGGTGCCGAGGTCCCAGACCGACTGGTTCATGCTGCGCAGGTGCACGTCGGTGGAGATCGAGAAGGGCAGCAGGCCGCGGGCGATTGCGACTTCGGCAACGCGGAACGAGAACGATGCGCCGCCATGGCCGATGTCGAGCCGGATGCCTTCGCCGGCACAGCGCTCGGCGAGCTCGAACAGGTCTTCGTCCTCGATGATGCTCGATCCGGCCTTGCCGTTGAAGCAATGGGTGACGATGTCGCCGGGGCCGAGGATTTCGAGCACCTCGTCATAGAGCGCCGGCGGCTCGCCGACATGCACCATCATCGGGATCTTCAGGATCTTGGCGATCTTTTTGCCGAGCTTGACCGGGGTCACGCCCCAGGAGCCGGTGATGACATGGCTGGCACGCACTTTCAGGCCGACGATATGCTCGCGGTTTTCCTGGTAGCAGGCGATGATCCGGTCGATGTCGATCGAACGGATGTCGCTCAGTTCACTGACGCGGTTGCAGGCGACGAGGCCGATGGAGCCGAGATTGAGGAAGGCCTTGATGCGCTCGCGCGCCGGCTCGATGATGTATTCGCGAAAGCCATGGAAATTGGCTTCGCCGGCCGAGCCGGCGTCGACGATGGTGGTGACGCCGCGCTCCATGCCGCAGAGCTGTGGGCGGACCGAGATGTCGGTGCCGCCGTGCCAAACATGGGCGTGCAGGTCGATCCAGCCGGGCGAGATCCAGCCGCCCTTGCCGTCGATGCGCTCGCCACCGTCAGGTGCAGCCAGCCCATTGCCGATGGCGGCAATGGTGCCGTCGGTGCCGACGAGGATATCGACGGCTTCGGAGGGCGCCGCCATGCCGAAGGCGACGGGCTTCACGTTGCTGATCAGCACGGGGCTGGTGCTACGGGTTGCGGTGGGCATGGATCACAAGTCCTTTCTGAGGCGGGGATCGAGCATGTCGCGCAATCCGTCGCCAACCATCTGCAGGGACAGGACCGAGAGCACGATGGCGATGCCGGGAAACAGCGTCACCCAATCGGCCTGTCCGATGTATTGCCGGCCCGAGGCGATCATCGTGCCCCAGGTCGGGATTTCAGGGCTGACGCCGACGCCGAGGAAGGAAAGCCCGGCTTCGGCGAGCATCGCATGGGCAAACAGGAATGTACCCTGCACCAGGATCGGCGAGAGCAGGTTGCGCAGCACATGCCGTGTCATGATATGCGGCGTCGAGATGCCGAGCGCGCGGGCGGCCTCGACATAGGGCAGCTCGCGGATCACCAGCGTCGAGGCACGCACCACGCGCGCCAGCCGTGGCGCATAGACGACGCTGAGCGCGATGATCACCGTCGTCAGCGAGGGGCCGAGGGCGGCGACGAGCGCGATCGCCAGCAGGATATCGGGAAAGGCCATCATCGCGTCGATCAGCCGGGCGATCGGCGCGTCGAGCTTCGGGAAGAAACCGGCGAGCAGCCCCATGACGACGCCGACGAGGGTAGCAAGCGTGACGACGGCGGCACCGACCAGCAGCGACAGCCGGCCGGCATAGAGCGTGCGCGAAAACACGTCGCGTCCGAATTCGTCGGTGCCGAAGAACCATTGCAGGCTCGGCGGTGACAGACGGTTGACGATCGACAGCTTGCCCGGCGCATAGGGCGCGATCAGCGGCGCGAACACCGCGAGCAGCACGAAGGTGACGATGACGAACAGACCGAAGGCGACGGTCTTGCGCTTGAGCAGGCGGCGCAGGAACTTGGCGCGTTCGCTGACGACTGGGGTTGATACGGTGGCGGTCATCAGTAGCGAACCCTTGGATCAACGAGGAGATAGAACATGTCGATCGCGAAATTGATCAGCACGTAGAGCGCGGCGATCACCAGGAGCGCGCCCTGGATCACCGGGTAGTCGCGCCGGAGCACGGCCGAGACGACGAGGTTGCCGACGCCCGGCAGGCCGAAGACGGTTTCGGTGACGACGGCGCCGGAGATCAGCACCGCGGCGGTGAGCCCGATGATCGTCAGGATCGGGATAAGCGCGTTCTTCAGGGCGTGTTTCATCACCACGCGGCGCTCGCCCAGCCCCTTGGCGCGGGCGGTGCGGATGAAGTCGTCGCCGAGCACGTCGAGCATCGAGGCGCGGGTGAAGCGCAGGATCAGCGCAGAGGAGACAACCCCAAGCGCAATCGCCGGCAGGGTCAGATGGTACATGCGCTCAAGGAAGGTGGAGCCCGGACCGCCGTAGCCGGAGACCGGAAACCAGCCGAGGCGCACGGCGAGAAATTGAATGAGGATCAGGCCGAGCCAGAAGCTCGGAATGCTGGCGGCAAGCATGGCCAGCGTGGTGGCCGCCTGGTCGACGAAGGAGCCACGCCGGTAGGCCGCGTATATGCCGATCGGCAGCGCAATGCCGCTGGCGATCAGGATCGAAAACAGGGTCAGGAAGAAGGTCGGCTCGGCCCGCTCGGCAAGCGCCGATGTGACCGGCTGGTTGAGAAAGATCGACTGGCCGAGATCGCCCTGAAGCAACTGCCCGATGTAATAGACATATTGCAGGCCCAGCGACTGGTCGAGGCCAAGCTTGGTGCGCAATTCGGCGATGTCTTGCTGCGTCGCCTCGGGTCCGAGCATGACGGCTGCGGGATCGCCGGGCGTCACGCGTACGATGACGAAGACAATGGTGACGACAAGCGCCATGACCACGATCATGCCGAACAGGCGCTGGAGGATATAGCGTATCATGGGTGCCTCGAACTTCTTCCGCACGGGCGCCGATGAAACGGCGCCTGGCTATCCGGCGGGCAGCGATCCCTCAAGGGGAGACCGCCCGCCGGAGGCTTCAAGTGGGTGAAAGCTTACTTTTTGATCGAAGCGTTCCAGAAGTAGGGCCATGGGGCCGGCGAGACGCCGTCAAGCGTCTTTGTCTTGGCCGACAGGGCGTTGAAATCGCCGATCTTGATGAACGGGACTTCCTCGTAGATCACCTTCTGCACGTCGGCCCAGAGCGTCACGCGCTTGCCGGCATCCGATTCGGCGTTGAAGGCATCGACGGCCTTGGCGCGGGCCGGCGTATCCCAGTTGCCCGGCGCCTTGGTCGACATCATGCCGATCAGGGCAGGTTCAGGCAGGAACGGGCTGTGGGTGATATAGATATCCCAGAGCGTCGGGTCGGCGCGGCGCTGGGTGAGCGTCGCCCAATCCACCACCTGCAGGTCGACGGTGAAGCCGGCCAGCTTCAGATATTCGGCCGCGACCTGCGCCATCTTGTAGTGGAACTCGTATTGGCGGCTCGTCAGGATGCGCAGCGGCTCGCCTTTGTAGCCGGCGGCCTTCAACAGTTCGCCTGCCTTTTCCGGATCGGCGACATTGTAGCCGCCTTCCGTGCCGGCTTCGGTGCGCCAGACATATTGAGCGGGGTAAAGAGCGGCATCGAGCGCGTAGAAGTCGGTGCTGCCGAAGGCGGCCGCCATCATGTCTTCCATGCTGAGTGCCGTGCGAATCGCCTTGCGCAGCTCCAGGTTCTTGGTCATGCCGTTGCCGGAGTTCAGGACGAAGACCGGCCAGCCGAAGGGTTGCAGCATGACAGGTTCGGAGGCCGACGAGCCCTTGACCCGCTCGAAGGATTCGACCGGGATGGAATCGACATAGTCGTACTGGCCGGAGACGGCGGCCTCGACGCGGGTGTTTGGATCTGGAACCGGCACGAAGCGAATCTCGTCGGCATATTGATGACGCGCGCCGCCGTAGCCGTTGCTTTCGCCTTCGGGCGAGACGTAACCAGCGTAGCGCTCAAGCTGGATGTACTGGTCGGCCTTGCGCTCCTTGAGCTTGTAGGGACCGGTGCCGACGAAATCAACCATCGGCTCGGCCTGCTTTTCGGAGGGCAGCACGATTGCGGCGGAGTTGTTGAAGGCGAGCAGCGAGACCAGCGGCGCATAGGGTGTGTTGAGCGAGATCTTGACCATGGTCGCATCGATCGCTTCGATGCCGGCGATCGTCGTTGCCGTCTGCTTGCCGCGCGAGGCCGTCTTCATCCAGCGCTCGAGCGAAGCGACGACGTCGGTCGCGTCCATGTCGGTGCCGTCATGGAACTTGACGCCGGAGCGTAGCTTGATGGTGTAGGTTTTGCCGTCGGCGCTGATTTCCGGCATGGCCGCGGCCAGAAGCGGCGTCGGCTTCCAATCCTTGTCGAAGGTGTAGAGCGTCTCGAATATGTGCTGCGAGACGATGCCGACGAGGTCGGCCGTCGAGGCCATCGGGTCGAGTGTCGGCGGCTCGCCGACAGTGGCGACGTTGATGACGCTGCCCTTTTCCTGCGCGAAGGCAAATGAGGTGGAGGCGACCAGCGCCGTTCCCAGAAGCAGTGCAATCCTTGCTGATGATTTCATCCTACGTTCCTCTCTTCTTGTTATTGCATAATTATGTACTAAGATACTTTATATTGGAATGATAAGATCAGGCTTACGGAGATGTCAAGCGCTGGAGAAAAGCCGCGGTTCAGACCGCAGTTGTTGGGAGGAAGAAGCCGGAGAAGAGAAAATTGACTTGGGGAGCGGACGCATCGTGAGGCTGCGTGTCATTCAGTCTGACGGAGCAGCCTGCTCGACGTCCCTGCGCAGTGACCTATGTCGTCACGCGCTCTGAAAAATGCTTGTCATTCCAAATGGGTCCCGCCGCCTTGAAGGCGACGGGTCGGGATGGATGGCCGTTAGCGATAGGGCGAATAACAGGCCCGCCGCGCACCGTAATAGGGCTGGAAGGTATTGTCCCACGCCCGATACGAGCGGTAGCGACTTTGGCACCAACTCACATGCGAGTTGCCGCCGTAATACCGTCTTGGCTGGGCGTTCATCAGTCCGCCGATGATGGCGCCGGCGGCAAGGCCACCGATGATCGCGCCGACCCGGTCGTCATGATCGTCATCCCAGTCCCGGTGACGATAATATCGCCGGTCGCCACGCCATCTGTAGTCATTGCCGCCGCGATACCAGCGGCGATTGTAGTATTGCACGGTTTCGACGTCCGAGATGCTTGCCTTCATGGGTATGACCGACGGGAATGCCTGTGCCGGGGCTACGCTGGAGAAGGCCGATGCCAGCGAAAGCGCAACAATTGCCAGCTTTCTCATGGGCTTCACCATTTCCTTTCACTGGGGAAATGGATGAACGCGCGTTTTGTGCCGCGGCGACGGCCGAAGCTCACGGCAACGTGAACGGGTTTGTATTAGTGGCTACTCGCCGACTTCTTCCAGCTTCTGCGCGAAGATGCCGAAGCCGGCACGGCGATAGGTGTCCTGCGCCTTGGCGTGATCCCACTCGTCCGTGTGCAGCCAGATGCGCTGGGGCGCACGATCCCAGACGGCGCGCAGTGCTGCATCAAGAAGATACGGCCCGAGCCTTCTGCCCTGCATGTCGGGGATCAGGCCGAAATGAGTGAGTTCGATATCGGAACTCTCAACACGGTCGAATTCGCAAAGCCCGACGGCACGACCGTCGACCCGCAGGGTGTAAACCGCAGTCGATGGGCTGCGTAAAAAGGCGTCGAGTGTATCGGCAGACATACGCAACCGTTGATCCCAACGAAGCGGTTCGCCGACGGCGCGATAGAGCGAAAGGAATGGCTCTGCCTCCAATCGCTGAAGCGCAAACGCTGCGTTCTCGACGGGCGAGGGCAGCGGCTCGCCGGTCGGTCGAGTGCGCATTTCCATGTAGGTGACGAGCAATTGAACCATGATCGTTCGCATCGATGCCGGATTGGCGCCAGACCCAACTGGGCGGCCCGTGGTGTGTTGAGGTATGACAAGAAGAATGGTGATCCCGACGCGATTCGAACGCGTGACCCCCAGATTAGGAATCTGGTGCTCTATCCTGCTGAGCTACGGGACCACTTGGATAGCACCCATACAAAAGCAAGGCCTGTTCGCCAAGTGTTTTTGCACGATGTCTTTACGAAAGAGGGCTTGGCGCTTGGATGCTGAGCATCCAGGAGCGGTCGGATGTTGCCGGTCCGACACGGCTCCGTCCTCTACCGAGGCGTGCCGAAATCGGGGGCTGGCGTTTCCCGTCTTTCGAATGCTAAGCAGTCATTAGCGCCGGCTTGAGGAGGCAGGCGCTGCTTCATTCGACCTTCACCCAGAGACCTATCCAGACATGTTCATCGGAATTGATTGGGGCGGCACGAAAATGGAAGTCATCGCGCTCGACCGCGATGGCGAGACGCGCGCGCGCCACCGTGTCGCCACGCCGACGAGTGGCTATGACGACTGCATTCGCGCTGTTCTCGACCTCGTCGCCGCCGCCGAACAGACGGCTGGCGAACAGGGCTCGATCGGCATCGGCATTCCCGGCAGCCCCAATCCGCGCACCGGCATCGTGCGCAACTCCAACGCCGTGCTGATCAACGGCAAACCGCTCGGGCGCGACCTCGAGCAGGCGCTCGGCCGCAAGGTGCGCCTCGCCAACGACGCCAATTGCCTGGCGGTGTCGGAGGCGGTCGACGGTGCCGGCAAGGATGCGCAGACAGTCTTTGGCGTGATCGTCGGCACCGGCCACGGCGGCGGGCTGGCGATCGGCAAGAAGGTGCACGCCGGCTACCAGGGCGTTGCCGCCGAAATCGGCCACTATCCGCTTCCATGGATGACGAAGGACGAATATCCCGGTCACAAATGCTGGTGCGGCAAACACGGCTGTCTCGACATGTATGCCTGCGGCACCGGGGTCGAACTCGACTATCGCCTGACCACGGGCGTCGAAATGCGTGGGCGCGATATCATCGAGGCGAAGCGCGCCGGCGATCCGGTAGCAACGGGCGTCTACGATCGCTTCGTCGACAGGTTGGCGCGCAGCCTTGCGCTTCTGACCAATATCGTCGATCCCGATGTCTTCGTGCTCGGCGGGGGCATGTCGAATGTCGACGAGATCTATGAGGACGTGCCGCCACTGGTGGTCGACTACCTCTTTGGCGACAGTTTCGAAACGCCTGTTCGCAAGGCGCTGCACGGAGATAGCTCCGGCGTGCGCGGTGCGGCCTGGCTCTGGAAGGATTGAGCGGAGGCTTCATGAACATCGACAAGGATCTCAAGCGCATCGGCGAGCAGGAGCGGGAGCTGCAATTCGACAGTTTCGATCTGGAAGCCGCGTGGCAGCTTGGCTCGACGCTGCGCCGCATGGCGGCCGAGCGCAAGCTCGGGGTCGTCATCGACATCACGCTGTTTTCCATGCAGGTGTTCTATGCCGCGCTTGAAGGTGCAACGCCCGACAATCCGAATTGGGTACGCCGCAAGCGCAACACCGTCTTCCGCCTGTTCAAGAGCAGCTATTCGACCGGCCTCGGGCTGTTGAAGCAGCAGACCAACCTGCAGGCAAAGCTCGGTCTTCCCGATGCCGAATATGCCGCCCATGGCGGCAGCTTCCCGATCGTCGTCAAGGGCACGGGCTGCATCGGTGCGGTGACCGTGTCCGGCTTGCCGCAGCGCGAGGACCACAACATGGTGGTCGAGGCGCTGGCCGAGTTGCTCGGCAAGAACCATGACGACCTGAAGCTTGAGGGCTGAACCGTTGCCGCAGGACATTTTCTCGCAATCCGCCACCCTGTCGACATGGCTGGCCGAAAAAGCCCTGCCGCTCTGGCGCGAAAAGGGCGTCGATGCGACGGGCGGCGGCTTCGTCGAAACCATCGACATGGCAGGCGAGCCGACGCGCGCCAACCGTCGCGCCCGGGTGCAGCCGCGCCAGGTCTATTGCTTCGCCGAGGCCGGCAGGCGTGGATGGGGCGGCGACTGGAAGAGTGCCGCCGAGGGCGGGCTTGCCTATTTCGATCGTGTCTATCTGCAGCCGACAGGCTTTTACGGCGCGCTCGCGGATGCAGACGGTCACTTGATCGATGCCTCCTTCGATCTCTACAATCAGGCTTTCGCGCTATTGGCCTTCGCGTACCTTGCCGAGGTCTTCCCGGATCGAAAGCCCGAGATGATCGAGCGCAGCAATGGTCTGCGCCAACGTCTCGAAACCCATTGCAAGCATCCGCTCATCGGCTTCGAGGAGGATGATCCGTCGCGGCTGCCGCTCTGCTCCAACCCGCACATGCATCTGTTCGAAGCGTGCCTTGCCAGCGAAGAGGTGGAAGGCTTCGATCAGGTTGCCTGGTCCAACCTCGCCGACGAGATCGCGCATCTGGCGATGGATCATTTCATCGACGGCGATACCGGCGCGCTCAGGGAGTTTTTCGACCACGATTGGGCGCCTTATCCGGGCGACAAGGGTCGTATCGTCGAGCCGGGCCACCTGTTCGAGTGGGCCTGGCTGCTTCTGCGCTGGGCAGAGCGACGCGGGAGTGCCGAAGCCATTGTCAAGGCTCGGCGGCTGTTTGCCATCGGCGAGGCGCACGGCATCTGCCCGACTCGGAATGTCGCGGTCATGACCCTGCTCGACGATTTCTCGGTCGCCGACCCGATCGCCCGGCTCTGGCCGCAGACCGAATGGCTGAAAGCGTCGGTTCGCTTCGCGGCGCTGACCGACGGGGCGGAGCGCGAGCGCTACCTCGCTTCGGCGGCCCGGGCAGCGGCGGCACTCGGCTTCTTCCTGGAGACGCCGGTTGCGGGCCTGTGGCGCGACAAGCAGAAGCCGGACGGCATTTTCGTCGAAGAGCCGGCACCGGCGAGCAGTTTCTACCACATCCTTTGCGCCATCTATGAAGCCGAGGACTGCCTCGCTCGCCTCTGAGCTTTTTCTCTGATGGTATGCCCATGGCTCGTCGCACGCGCGGCGGGCCGTTTTCTTTTTGCTCCCTGTTCATCCGAAAAGCCGAATCGTCTTTCTGCCGCGCCTGTGCGCAGACTGAAACGGTGCACAGATGGGCGCTGAAGCCAGGCTCATCGAGGCAAAATAAGTCCTTTCATATGTTGACATAAAGATATCTTTATGTGATTGACTCGGCTATTGTTTGTCGTTTTCAGAACGGGAGATTTCCCATGTCCGCCATCGACGCCCTTTTCGGCGACCTTTCCTCCAAGCCGGATGGCTCCGAAGTCATGCGGGCGCTGAAGCAGGCGGCCAGCGAGCGCATCCTGATCATGGACGGCGCCATGGGCACGGAAATCCAGCAACTGGGTTTCGTCGAGGATCATTTTCGAGGCGATCGCTTCGGCAGTTGCGCCTGTCACCAGCAGGGCAACAACGACCTTTTGACGCTGACGCAGCCGAAGGCGATCGAGGACATCCACTATTCCTACGCCATCGCCGGCGCCGATATTCTGGAAACGAACACGTTTTCCTCGACCCGTATCGCCCAGGCGGACTACGGCATGGAAGATATGGTCTACGACCTCAACCGCGACGGCGCCCGGCTGGCGCGGCGTGCGGCAAAACGCGCCGAAGCGCATGACGGTCGTCGACGCTTCGTCGCCGGCGCGCTTGGCCCGACGAACAGGACCGCGTCGATTTCGCCCGATGTCAACAATCCCGGTTACCGGGCGGTCAGCTTCGACGATCTGAGACTTGCCTATGCCGAACAGATCCGCGGTCTGATCGACGGCGGCGCCGATATCATCCTCATCGAGACGATCTTCGACACGCTGAACGCCAAGGCGGCGATCTTCGCCACCAAGGAAGTGTTCGCCGAGAAAGGCATCGAACTGCCGGTGATGATCTCCGGCACGATCACCGATCTTTCCGGCCGCACGCTCTCCGGCCAGACGCCGACGGCATTCTGGTATTCCGTGCGCCATGCCGAGCCGTTCACCATCGGTCTCAACTGTGCGCTCGGCGCCAACGCCATGCGCGCGCATATCGACGAGCTTTCCAGTGTCGCCGATGCCTTCATCTGCGCCTATCCGAATGCCGGGCTGCCGAACGAATTCGGTCAATATGACGAAACGCCGGATCAGATGGCGGCCCAGGTCGAGGCCTTTGCCCGCGATGGTCTGCTGAACATCGTCGGCGGCTGCTGCGGCTCGACGCCGGCCCATATCAGTGCGATTGCCAAGGCGGTTGCCAAGCATCCGCCGCGCCGCATCCCCGATGTCGCGCCGCTGATGCGGCTTTCTGGGTTGGAGCCCTTCACGCTGACGTCGGATATTCCCTTCGTCAATGTCGGCGAACGCACGAACGTCACCGGCTCGGCCAAGTTCCGCAAGCTGATCACCGCCGGCGATTATTCGGCAGCGCTCGATGTCGCCCGGGACCAGGTCGCCAACGGCGCCCAGATCATCGACATCAACATGGACGAGGGCCTGATCGATTCGAAGCAGGCGATGATCGAGTTCCTCAATCTCATCGCCTCCGAACCGGATATCGCCCGCGTTCCTGTCATGATCGACTCCTCGAAGTGGGAGGTGATCGAGGCCGGCCTGAAATGCGTCCAGGGCAAGCCGCTGGTCAACTCGATCTCGATGAAGGAAGGCGAGGAGGCGTTTTTGCACCACGCCAGGCTTTGCCGCGCCTATGGCGCTGCCGTCGTCATCATGGCGTTCGACGAGGTCGGCCAGGCCGATACCAAGGCGCGCAAGGTCGAGATCTGCACCCGCGCCTACAAGCTACTGACCGAACAGGCGGGTTTCCCGCCCGAAGACATCATCTTCGACCCGAACATCTTTGCTGTCGCAACCGGGATCGAGGAGCACAACAACTACGGCGTCGATTTCATCGAGGCGACCCGCGAGATCATCGCGACGCTGCCGCATGTGCACATTTCCGGCGGCGTCTCCAACCTCTCCTTCTCCTTCCGCGGCAACGAGCCGGTGCGCGAGGCGATGCACGCCGTGTTCCTCTACCACGCCATCCAGGCGGGCATGGACATGGGCATCGTCAATGCCGGCCAGCTTGCCGTCTATGACGGCATCGATGCCGAGTTGCGTGAGGCCTGCGAGGACGTGGTCCTGAACCGGCGCGCCGATTCGACCGAGCGCATGCTTGAAATTGCCGAGCGCTATCGCGGCCAGGGCGGCGCCCAGGCCAAGGAGAAGGATCTCTCCTGGCGCGAATGGGCGGTGGAAAAGCGGCTCGAACACGCGCTGGTCAACGGCATCACCGAATACATCGAGGCGGATACAGAGGAGGCCAGGCTTTCGAGCGCAAGGCCGCTGCATGTGATCGAAGGTCCGCTGATGGCCGGCATGAACGTCGTCGGCGACCTGTTCGGCTCGGGCAAGATGTTCCTGCCGCAGGTGGTGAAGTCCGCACGCGTGATGAAGCAGGCGGTTGCCGTTCTGCTGCCGCACATGGAAGCCGAGCGGCTGGCAGCTGGCGGCGAAGGCGAGCGCCAGAGCGCCGGCAAGATCCTGATGGCGACGGTCAAGGGCGACGTGCACGACATCGGCAAGAACATCGTCGGCGTCGTGCTGGCCTGCAACAACTACGAGATCATCGACCTTGGCGTCATGGTGCCGTCGGCCAAGATCCTGCAGGTGGCCAAGGAGCAGAACGTCGATATCATCGGCCTTTCCGGCCTGATCACGCCGTCGCTCGACGAGATGGTGCACGTCGCCGCGGAACTCGAGCGCGAAGGTTTTGACATTCCGTTGCTGATCGGCGGTGCCACGACGAGCCGGGTGCATACGGCGGTCAAGATCAATCCGCGCTACGATCGCGGCCAGACGGTCTATGTCACCGACGCGAGCCGCGCGGTCGGCGTCGTCTCCAGTCTGCTGTCGCCCGAGGCGAAAGACTCTTATGTCGCGACGATCCAGGCTGAGTACCGCAAGGTTGCCGATGCCCATGCCCGCAACGAGGCGGAAAAGCGCCGCCTGCCGCTGTCGCAGGCCCGCGCCAATGCCCACAAAGTGGATTGGAGCGGCTACCAGGCGAAAGCGCCCTCGTTCCTCGGAACACGGGTGTTTCAGGGCTGGGAACTGGAGGAACTGGCGCGCTACATCGACTGGACGCCGTTCTTCCAGACCTGGGAGCTGAAGGGCGTCTATCCCAAGATCCTCGACGACGAGAAGCAGGGACAGGCCGCCCGTCAGTTGTTCGACGATGCGCAGGCGATGCTTGCCAAGATCATCGACGAGAAATGGTTCGCGCCGAAGGCGGTTGTCGGCTTCTGGCCGGCCGGAACCGTTGGCGACGACATCCGGCTGTTTGCCGACGAAGCGCGCGATGCCGAGCTTGCCACCTTCTTTACGCTGCGCCAGCAGCTGAGCAAGCGCGACGGCCGGCCGAACGTGGCTCTGTCGGATTTCGTGGCCCCCGTCGACAGCAGCAGCCGAGACTATCTCGGCGGCTTCGTCGTGACGGCCGGCATCGAGGAAGTGGCGATCGCCGAGCGCTTCGAGCGCGCCAACGACGACTATTCGTCGATCATGGTCAAGGCACTCGCTGACCGCTTCGCCGAGGCTTTTGCCGAGCGCATGCATGAATATGTGCGCAAGGAGCTCTGGGGCTATGCGGCCGACGAGACCTTCTTACCGCAGGATCTTGTCGGTGAGCCCTATGCCGGCATTCGTCCGGCGCCAGGTTATCCGGCACAGCCCGATCACACCGAAAAGGAAACCCTGTTCCGATTGCTGGAGGCTGAAAAGACCATCGGCGTCACCTTGACCGAGAGCTTTGCGATGTGGCCGGGCTCGTCCGTCTCCGGTCTCTATATCGGCCATCCCGAGGCCTATTATTTCGGTGTCGCCAAGGTCGAGCGCGATCAGGTCGAAGATTACGCGTCGCGCAAGCGCATGCCTGTGCGCGAAGTCGAGCGCTGGCTTTCGCCAATTCTCAATTATGTGCCGATGCCCGAAGCAGAGGCAGCCGAGTAATCTCGGCAATCCAACAATAGCACTGGCGGGCGATCAAGCCTGCCAGTGTCGCTTTTGACGCGCGGTTGTCTGCAAGGCCGGTCCTGCGGCGAAACCCACTTTCCCACTTGCCTCAATACAAGATGAAACTGGATCGGGCGGTCAGGGATGCCGACACTTGCCATTTTTGCCCCCTCTATGCTTCGCTCAGCTGGGCTATAGTTCTGCATTCGTGATTTATCGTTGAAGGCAAAGATATATTTCTTGGCGCGCCTAAAAATAACAGGATGGAAATTCCGAAAGGATTCCAATCGAAACAAGCTTGAACCAACGTTGTTTTTCAGCCGCGCCGTTGCATTTCGAGCGGTTTTCCAAATGAAACATTGAAAATCTCGAAAAAAGAATTATATGGGTGCAATCGAATATTGCTTGCGACCTTTGTCAAAGCGCTGAAAAGCGTAGTCAGATTTCCTCTCAACATCGACAAGGCCCGGCGAATACCCGTCGAGCGAAATCAACGATTGAAAGGAGATCGTTATGAATTCAGGCACAGTAAAGTGGTTCAATGGCACCAAGGGTTTTGGCTTCATCCAGCCGGATGACGGCACGACCGATGTGTTCGTTCATGTTTCCGCTGTAGAGCGTGCAGGCATGGGCTCGCTGGCGGAAGGCCAGAAGGTCACCTACGACATCGTCCGCGACCGCAAGACCGGCAAGAACTCTGCCGACAATCTGCGGGCGGTATGAATCGTCATCTGCCTCCCCCGACCACGGATGTACTGGCTGGGGATGTTTGATTGACGGGAAGAGGTCGGGTGAAGCCCGGCCTTTTTGCGTCCGGACCCTGCACCGCCGGGGAAGGAAACTATCATGACCCGCAGAATTTGTGCCGTTGGCGACACGGTGACCGTAAGGGCCGATTTCACCAAGCTGGCACCCGCCGTCAGGACGTGCCGGATCATCGGTGTTCTGCCCGCCGACCACGGCGAGACCCAATATCGCGTCCGTTTCGACGGCGAGAATTTCGAACGTCGCATCGTTGCAAGCGACGTCGAGACCACTGAGGCGGCATCTCCCATCGAAGAGGGACCGTCGCGCATCATTGCCAAGGGGGAACCCTGGCTGAAACCGTCGCGCATCCGGATCGGAAGATAGCCTAAGGCAATTTCGGTCCGCCGGTGTGCGGCCACGAACCAAAGGGAAGGATATACCTTGCAGGTACTCGTCAGAGATAACAACGTCGACCAGGCACTTCGCATTCTCAAGAAGAAGATGCAGCGCGAGGGACTGTTCCGCGAATTCAAGGCGCGCAGCGCTTACGAAAAGCCGTCGGAAAAGCGCGTTCGCGAAAAGGCCGAAGCCGTTCGTCGCCAGCGCAAGCTCGCGCGCAAGAAGCTGCAGCGTGAAGGCCTGCTGCCGGCGCCGAAGAAGGCCGTCCGCACCCGCTAGAGCGGCGAAGAACGATCTCTAGCTGATTGTTTACGCGTTTCCTGACGGAAAACCGCTTCGCACTTTTCCGGGAAAAGCTTTAAATCTGAGGCACCGATGCCGATTTCGGCATCGGTCCACGCCCGAGCGAGGAGGTACGCATGACGTCGACGAAGAAAGATCTTTTCAAGCCTGAGCGTTTGTCGGCAGCCGACAAGGCTGCGGCGACCGACCACACGGCCCGCGGTATCGTCGCTGCCGAAAAGCTGGCGCGCGAGAAGAAGACCGAAAAGCTCAAGGCGCAGCGGCTTCTGCAAGAGGCTGACGCCGAGCCCGTTGCCCCGGCGCCGAAGCGCCAGCCGGCGCGCAAGCGCACCCCCGCCTGATTTCACCCATCATCGCAAGGCCTGGAGCGTTTCCGGTTTAGACCCGCTTGCGGAAGCGCTCTACATTTCTTTTTCTCCCAACGGAGAGCCGTTTCGCGTCTCTGCCGGAGACGTCCTGCTCGTTGCCATGCCGAGCCTCCGAACAGGGGCAGATGAAAACCCACGAGCGTTCCTGCCGGCCACGCCTCAACCGGATGCTTGGCCAGCCGTTGCTCCCGGATAAAGCGCGTCGCGATCTTTCAAATTCGCGTGGCGCGCTTCAAGGTCTTGTTTTCACGCATGTCGTTTTTGCAAAACCGCGGCACGCTTTTGCGCGACATGTATTAGTTGACGGGGCTTGGCTCCGGAAACTGCCACTTTCCATCCATTATTTCCTGCCGGGGACGATAGAGGCGCACGGTGTAATTCCAGCCTTTCGTGGTCGGCAGGCAATTTTCTATCTTGCCATCACAGCCACCGAACTGGATCGCCACCGTGCCGTCGTCGCGCTTCTTTGCGGTGATATTGTTGACAGTGTAAGCACCATACTGGTTCTTCTCGTAGTATCCGGCGTCATTGTAGACGCTCACCGACCAGAACGCGTCGACCGGAACATCCTTCACATCGAGCTTGTAGACTGTCGCGCCATCGTTCTTCGACGGCGTGATGTTGAGATAGGTCGCATCCCTGTCCGGGTTTCCGCCCCAGGCCGAGGCCGTTCCGATCAGATGGCGAACGGGATCGACCTCCTCCTTGGTCCCGAACGCTTTCTTGAAGTCGGGCAATGTCGCACTCAGCGCAAGCAGCGCTTCACGCACTGTCTTCTGGCTCGCGGGATCCCAGGCAGGGACCTCGAAGCTGCCGCTCTTTGCCTGACTGACCTTGATCGCATCCTGTAGGGCATGGACCGCTTCGATATCCTTTGCGTCGGCCGGATCGACGAGCGTGCGAATAGCAACCACGACATAGCGCGTCCCGACGCCCTCCTTCGTCAGTGTATGCTCGCCGGCCTCATAGGTTACCTGCGGCACATAGTGATCCTCGTTGATCACCTGCATCGACATGAACCGTTTTCCGGCATCGGGCAGCGTAATGGTGACGGGGCCGGCATCGAGGTCGAACACTCCAGAGGAATAGAGAGTGTCGCGGTTGAGGCGAATGACCGTCTGGTTGTCGATCGAGGCGGGCTCGCGGCGGTGCAGCAGCTTCCCCAGTGCCCCGTCCTTGACCATGGCTGCGGCATACATGTCGCTCTCGGCGCGGATGAAATTGTCGACACCGACAATAACTGGTTCTGCGGCTTTGGCTGGCATCATGCCGATCGAGGTAAGGGCCGCTGCCAAAGCAAGTGTGGTTCGAAGCGTCTTCATGTTGGGCATCCTCTCTGCTTAAGCGACCACTTTCAGTGGCGGGGCCTTCCATTTTCCGTCTAGCGCATCGGGCTTGGGCCAATAGAGCCGCATGACCACGAAGAATGGTCCCTTTGGCGCGGGCAGCCAATTGCTTTCCCGATCTGCCCCCGGGCTCTCGTTCTGGACATGCAGGGTCAGGCCGCCATCGGCGTCTTGCTTCAGGCTTGGCAGCATCGGCGAATTGATGAGATAGCGATCGAGCGCATTGGCGTAGAGCAGGCTTTCCGGCAGCTGGTAGAGCGTCAGCGACCAGAAGGCGTTGACCGGCGGCAGTTGGCCGGGCTCGCAACGCAGCGCGTACTTGCTCGCGCCGGAGAGCGGCTTTTGCTGGTCGTCGGTGAAATAGGCGGGGTAAAGGGCTTCGTCCTTGGAGTTGCCGTAGATGCCCAGCACGGCGCCCGACATGCGCTGCATGTAATCGTTCTTCAGGAATTCGCGCGTGCCGAATGCATCGGCGCTCGACGCCTTGCCGGTGTCGATCATCGTCTCCTTGTGTTCCTTGAAGGCGGCCCAGGCATCCGCCATGCCGTCGGTGATCGCCTTCTGGATATCCGGCGGGAAGGCCATGAGGTCGAATGTCTTGCCTCCGCCGATGTTCAGGTCGGCGAAACGGACCATCAGCTCCCGCTCCGAAGGATCGGTCGGGCAGAACTGCAAGATGAAGTTGAGCACCTTGAAGAAATCGGGCGAGGTCTTTTCGTCGGCGGCGCTCAAGGGGGCGATGAAGTCGACGGCGGGGGCTGGAGCAGGCGCGGGTTGCCCGAGGAACGTCGACAGGGGCTCGACCTTGTAGCCAGCCTGGATCTTCTTGACGTTGTCGAGATCATCCGGGTTGAAGAGCTGCGTGCGGTAGAGCACGAAGGCAAACTCCGTTTCCGAGCGGATGACGGCCTTGATGCCGGCAGGCGTTTCGCCCTTCCAGTTCGGCCCGGCCAGCAGATAGCTGCCTGCCTCGTTGCCCGTGGCGCGGCTGCCGACATAGGCGAAGTTGAAGGTGTATTGGTCGATGAACTGCAGCGAGTAGTAACGCTCCTTCTCGATAGCCGGCACTGTGAACACCAGGGGCTCGGCTCTCAGATCGGCACCGACATAGGAGTAGGGCGTATCGGAGTTCGGGGTCTGGATCGCCTTATCGTCAGGCGTATAGACCCGTGCATTGTTGACCAGCTCGTTCCAGGGGGCCTTGAACTCCGGCCCTCCGGTATCGACGAAATAGGAATGCTGTACCCGATAATTGTCGACCAGCGGGAAACCGTAGATCGTCGCGTCCTTGGCGATTGCCCGTGCCTCGTCCGGTGTAAGCGCCACGTCGGTGGCAACGGCCCGCAGGGCCGCTAACGGGGACAGCGCGGCAGCAAACACGCCGCACATCAAAAGGGTCCGTCGTCTGAGCATGCAAAGTCCTCCAGAAGAACGCGTGTCGTGCAGGCAGTCGGCGGCACCTGCAAAGCCGTGTGCAACCAGCACCGTTTGACGCTGAGCGACCGGTGGAAAACCGCAAGTACGTAACGGTTACGGCGGCGGCGTCAGCGTGCCTGTCGATGCGATGGCGGCGCCTGACGACCTGCGGTAACATCGTTGTTGAACACATCGCACGTGAAGAGACCGTCGATGGAACGCCGCCTCGCAGCCGTCCTGATCGCCGACGTTGCCGGATACACTCGCCTGAGCCGGCTCGACGAGGAGGGAACGCGTGCGAGATTCCAGAGCGACCTGCACGACATTCTGGAGCCGCAGTTTGCCGAGCACCACGGTCGCCTGGTCAAAACGATGGGTGACGGGCTGCTGGTAGAGTTTCGCAGCGTGGTCGATGCGCTTCGCTGTGCTGTGGAAATCCAGCAACGCAAGGCCGAACAGGCCGACAAGGTTGCAGCCGACCGCCGTCTCGATTTCCGCATCGGCATCAATCTCGGCGACATCATCGTCGAAGGCGACGACATTCACGGCGATGGCGTCAACACCGCCGATCGGGTGCAAGGGCTTACTGAGCCAGGGGGTATAGCCATTTCCGGCACCGCCTATGATCAGGTGCAATCGAAGATTGCCGTCGGATTTGCCTCGCTCGGCGAGCAGACGGTGAGGGGCATTGCCGAGCCCATTCGTGTGTATCGCGTTCTGCTCGATCCTGATGACGCCGGCAAGACCATCGTCAACGCGACGAAACAGCATTTCGCACGCAAAAACTTCCTCGTTGCCGGTGGCCTCATGCTGATCCTTGGCCTTGCTGCCGCCTGGTGGCAGCCTTGGACGCTCATTCTGCCGGAAACCCCGACGGAGCGCTTTGCCTATCCCTTGCCGGACCAGCCATCCGTTGCCGTCCTGCCTTTCATCAATGTCAGCGGCGACCGGGATCACGACCATCTGGCCGAAGGACTGACCGACGACCTGATCACCGAGCTGTCGAAGGTGTCGGGGCTGTTCGTGATTGCGCGCCACTCGGTGTTTGCGATGAAGGACAACGCTTCGAAAATCCAGGATGTGGCGGCGGAGCTGGGCGTTCACTACATCCTAGAAGGCACGCTGCAGCGGGCCGACCAGCGGCTGCGCATCAACGTCAAACTGATCGATGCGATGAGCGGGCTGTCGCTCTGGGCGGAGCGCTACGACCGTCAGTATGCCGATCTCTTCGCCGTGCAGGACGACGTCATTGGCAAGATCATTGCGGCGCTGGAGGTCAAGCTCAGCGAAGGTGAGCGCGACCAGCTGGCGCGCATTCCGACGGACAATCTCGAAGCCTACGACTATTACATGCGCGCCGAGCAGCAGGGGCTGATCTACAGCGACGTCGATACCTATCGCCAGACGCTGGCCTTCTATCAGAAGGCGATCGATCTCGACCCTCGGTTCGCCGATGCCCATGCCGGGATCGCACGCGTCGCCGTCGATGTCTGGCGCAACGACTACAACTCTCTCTGGTCGGCGGCCGTCGCCCGCAAGATCGCCTATGATGCGGCGGGCCAGGCGTTGAAGCTCAACGCCAACAATGCTCGCGCCCACACCGTGCTTGCATTGCTGCAACTCGTTGACGGTCGCGAGACGGAAGCACGGCAGTCAGCTGCGCGAGCGGTCGCCGCCCAACCGAGCGATCCCGAGGCCTATGCCAGTCAGGCGCTGATCCTGGCGCAAACGGGTGACCACCAGCAGGCGATCGCGGACCTGGAGAAGGCGCTCAGGCTCGACCCGTCGCCATCCCCGAGCTTGCGGCTTTTGGCGGGCATCGTCTACTACACGGCGCGGGACAACGACCGGGCGATCCCGTTGATCGAGAATGCCGGCGAGGCCCTTCCCAACGCCGAGCCGGCCCGGGAATATCTGGCGGCCGCCTACGCCCAGCGAGGCGACAGGGCCCGTGCGGTGGCGGAAGGGGAAAAGCTGCTAAAGCTCTTTCCCGACACCAACCTCACCTATTACGGCTATCTCTACGACTACTGGCGCGAGGAGGACTTGAACCGCCACCTCTACGGCCTGCGCACGGCCGGCATTCCGCAGTGGCCGTTCGGCTTCGTCGGCGCGCCGGCCGACCGGCTTGGACCTGCGGAACTCGGCGAAATCACCAGCGACAAGACCTGGAGCGGGCAGCACAAGAACGGCACCAGCTTCCTGCAGTTCTTCGACAGAGCGGGCAATACTGCCTATCGCAGCGCCAACACCAACATCACCGGGCGGGTCGAGGTGAAGGGCAACCAGCTCTGCGAGAAATTCGACGGCTATTTTCTCGGCCGGATGGTCTGCGGCTATGTCTATCGCAACACGGCCAAGGGCGAGCGCGGCGCCGACTTCATCCATGTGACGCCGCAGGCGCTGAAGTTCTTCGCGATCGAGCGGTGACGGCCGTCGAAATGAAAGCGCTTTAGCGCGCCTTCTGCCAGCTGGTTCCAAGCTTCTCCGAAACGAGCGTGTTTTCCACTTCGGACCAGTGTTTCCTGGAATCGACAAGCTTGTTCGGGTTCTTCTCGAAACCTTCTGCCGCACCCGGATCATAGCTCAGGAACAGCTTGCCCTCGATGATCCGCCAGGCTTTGGGATCGATGTTGGTGGTCACCGTTCCGAACGAGACGCCGTCGGCGCAGTAGCCACCGTATTGCGGGGCGTAACGGGTGGGCTCGCGGATGAACAGCTCGCGGTTTTCGGCGCTGGCAAATTGCCAGTTGGCCCCGAGCCAGCGGTAGGAATATTGCGGCGAGCCTTCCAGTGCCTTGCTTTCGGTGAAGTAGGCAACCGGATCATAGCCTTTGATGGCGACATCGCCGAAGTAGCCGGTGTTGACGAGGTCTTCCGCCATCGTCGGCGCGGACAGGGCGAGAAAGGCGGCAGCGGCAACGCCGATGGCGCATGCGTGTCGATGGTAGGACATTTGCTTTTCTCCGATTTCCGGATGCGGGTGGCGAGCGCTCAGGCATCACTTCCGCTTGGTGCATTCGGCATAGAGCCAGTCGCCGACGAGGTCGGCCTTCTGGCAGGTGGCGCCGGCCTTCAGCAGCAGATCGGCTGCGTCCCAGTGCGAACGCCAGCCGGCCTGTGTCAGCGGCGTATAGCCGTTGCGTTCCTTCACCTCGATCTCGGCCTTTTGGGCAAGCAGCAAGGCGACGACGTCGGCGTGTCCTTCCTCGGCTGCAGCATGCAGAGGCGACATATGGTAGAAGTTCTTGGTGTCGTTGACGTCGGCGCCCTTGGCGACGAGCAGCTTGACCGTTTCGAGATTGCCGCCATAGGCGGCCGCATGCAGGGCGGTCAGCCCGCCCTTGTTGCGGATCTCGATGTCGCAGCCGCGGTCAAGCAGAAGCGCGACCACTTGCGGCCGTCCGGCAAGCGACGCGACCAGCAACGCCGGCTCGCCGGCCGTATCCGGCTCGGTGATGTCGGTTCCCTGATCCAGCAACAGCGTGACGCGCTCGATGTCGCCGTCTCTTGCCGCGTCATGCAAGGGACCCGCAAATGTCGCCGAGGTCGAGAACGCCAGCCCGGCGACAGAAGCACACAGATAGTTCATCGCGCCACCTCCGCCCCAGCTTCGGCTTTGCATATAAGGACAGTCGAAAATATCACAGAGTCGTTGCCGGCAACAAGGTCAATTGCCGGGTTGAGCCGAGCGCGAGCTTTCGCGCGGCGCGTCGCCCGATGCCGCAGGCCGATAGTCTGCGCAGAAATTGCGGGTCAGGCGTTGACCCGCATCAGGTCAAGCACGCGCTCGACCGCGCATGGTATGGGTGCGATGATCGGCGTGGCGAAGTGCGGCTGGAGCTGTTCTGCCGCCTGGCCGAGCGGGCCGCCCCCGATGATGACGGCTTCGGCGCCGTCGAGCTCGATGCATTGCCGCACCGCTTCGCCGAGCGCTTCGCGCAGACGCTGTTCGTCGCCGGCAAGGTCGAGCGGGTCGCCCGGTGTGCAGCGGATGCCGGTATATTGGCCGACAAGGCCGAGGTCGCGGGCGCGCTCGTCGATCGCTTCGATCAGCTCCGGCGTCGTGGTTGCGACGCCGAATTTGCGGCCGTTCCGTGCCGCGTCGATCATCGATGCCTCGCAGATGCCGACGACAGGGATGTCGACGCGAGCCTTCAGAGCTGCAAGGCCGGGATCGCCGAAGGCGCTGACGATGATCCCCAGGCAACTGTCGTCGTGCGCCGCGCCGATCTCGATGACTTCGTCGGCCGCAGCGGTCAGTTGCTGCGGCGTGACGATCATCGGCGGGTTCCGCCTGGCCGTGGCGACTGCCACGGCCAGGCGTCCGGTCACAGCCCGCTCGGCGATGGCGAGCATCATGCTGCTGGTCGCGTGCGAGCTGTTCGGGTTGATCAACAGGAGGTGTGCGGTCACGTTCTGACTTCCATGCCGACATTGATCTTGTTCGGTTCAGCCTTGGCGAGGTCGGCATCAGCCGGCTGGTCCAGGTCCTCCATCGACATGCCATAGGTCTCGGGGCCGAGCTGGATGCAGAATGCGAAGACCGCGTACATGCCGGCTGCCAGACCGAAGACCCCGACCATGCCGTAGGTATCGAACAGCATGCCGGAGATCGTCGGCACGAAAGAGCCGGCCGCCGATCCCGTCGCCAGGATGAGCGCGACGCCGAAGGCACGGATGCGGGTCGGGAAGAGCTCCGGTGCGTAGATCCAGATCGAGGTGTTGAGAAGCAGCACGAAGAACTGGAAGATCGCGCCGAACATCAGGACGAGGTAGATGTTGGTGCCGAGATAGGCGATCGAAATCGCTGCAAGGCAGGCGAAGACAGCACCCAGCGTCAGCACCTTCTTGCGCGGGAAGTAATAGCCGAACATCGAGGCGGCGATGGCGCCGAGCACGCTGCCGCTCTGGATGATCATGCTGTAGAGCAGGCTGCCCTGCAGCGTGTAGCCCATCGACACGAAGATGATCGGCATCAGGGTCAGCACCGACAGCTGCGCGCCGTAGCTCATGAGGATGGCGATCGCGACGGGAATGGTCCGGCCGATGAACGGTGCGCGGAAAAGCTCCTTCCAGTCGCTTTTTGCCGGTGCTTCGTCCTGGAGATGTTCTTTGGTCAGGTATTCCTCGACCTTCAGGTTGCGCGGCCGCAGCGACCCGGAGGCGAGGATCGACAGCACCTTGTTGGCCTCGTCGATCTTGCCTTGAGAGGCGAGGAAGCGCGGCGTCTCCGGCACGAAGCGGCGATAGAAGACGACGAGCAGCGCGGGCAGCGCCAAGGCGGCAAACAGCCAGCGCCAGCTGTTTTCTCCCGGGAAGAGGGTGAAGATCAGAAGGCCGAAGGCCGGCGCCAGGAAGTTGCCGAAGCCGCCGGCGCCGACATTGACGAGACCGGCCGCCGTGCCGCGGAATTTCGGCGAGCAGAATTCCGACAGCATCGTGACGGCAGTCGAGATCTCGCCGCCGACGCCGAAGCCGACGATGGCGCGGGCAAAGCAGAGGGCTGCGAAATTAGGCGCCAGCGCGCAAGCGGCCGAGCCGATGGTGAAGAGCAGGAGGTTGATCGTCAGCATGACGCGGCGGCCGTAGCGATCGCCGAGAATGCCTGACAGCAAGCGGCCGATGGCGGCACTGCCGAAGGTGATGGTGTTGAGGAAGCCGATGTCGGTGCCGGTCAGGCCCCAATGCTCCTTCAGGATGGGTCCGGCGACGCCGATGGTATTCTGTTCGAAACTGTCGAACAGGCAACCGATCAAGACGAGGGCGATGATCTGCTTGTGGGCGCCGGTGACGCCGATCTTGGTGAAGGCTGATTCCAGTTGTCGAATGACCGGCGAAGACTTGCCGGACGGCACCATATTTTCCGCTGCCATGGTTCGTTCCCCTTTATGGCTTAACTGGCGTGAAAACTTAGTTTCATGATACTATATCAAGAAACCTTGGTTTCATACAGGAAATTTGCTTTGGAGCCGACGAACCGGACGTTTCACGCCAGACGAGCGCTGCTACCGTCCAGTACAATTCTTCTTCACAGCAATGCCCTTGAGGAATGCAGATTTCGTGCCAGAGTTTAGGAAACTACAGTTTCTCTTTTTCAATCAGATATTTGACCTGCTGTTGGCCCGCATCGCGCAGTTGAAACTACGGTTTCATATGATTGAAGAATGGACTGTTGTTTCAGGCAGATGCCCAAACAACGATCACAGCTCTTCGAGCGCGTCGTTCAACGCTTCGATGCCGCGCAAGCGGTTTCGACCGGTGACGCCGGCGGTTTCGATGCAGCGCGTCGTCAGGAGATGGCAGAGCGCCATGACGGAGACATGGTTGAAAAGAGGGCCTGGCGCCAGTGTCTGACAGCGGAAATGCCACTCGGCCTGGGTCAGGAAGGGCACGCCCTCATCGGTGATGTAGAGCAGGCGGGCACCGGATTTTTCCACCTGGCCGAGGAGCGTGTCCATCAGGGCGATGCGGCGGCGCAGGCCGAAGACGATGACGACGTCATCGGGCGTGAAGCTGACGAGGTGTTCGCCGAGCGTTTGGCCACCGCCGGGAATGGCCGCTATGTTCTCGATTACCTGCGTCAGCTGCCATTGCAGATAGGTGGCGAAGGAATGGCTGGCGCGAAAGCCGATGACCCAGACTTTTCGCGCCTTCAACAGTGCGGTCGAGGCGGTGTTGATCTGGGTTTCGGATACGGCAAGAAATGTCGCCTCGATATTGGCGACGCCTTGCGCCACATGGGCAGTGACCGATTGTTCGCCGGCCGTATCGGCGCTCGTCGCCAGGAACAGCCGCGATCCCGTCTGCTTGTCGGCGCGCGCATGGCGGCGCGCCTCCTCGTAGTTGTCATAGCCGAGCCGCTGGATGAAGCGCGACACGGTCGCCTTCGACACATGCGCCAGCGCCGCCAGTTCCTGGGCGGAGTAGCTGGCGACTTCGCCCGGAAAATCGCAGAGGAAGTCCCCAAGGCGTCGCTCCGCCGGATGCAGTTCCGGCAGGACCTGACGAACGCGGGTGAGGAAGGATCGCTCTTTGGGACTCATTACCAATTCCATGAAACTGTCGTTTCACGGACTGTCCGATTTCCGCGGAGAGTTGGCAAGGGCGCAAGGGCTGAAGAGACGACCTTGCGCGCTGCCGTCCTCAATACTTTGACGGCACGTAGAGTTCCGGTGGCAGAACCTTGCGCTCGTAGTCCGGATTGAACACCCGCTCCGGCAGGGTGATTTCCTCGTGCGGCACGTCCTCATAGGGGATCTGCTGCAGCAGGTGGTCCATGCAGTTCAGCCGCGCGCGCTTCTTGTCGTTGCCCTCGACGATGTGCCACGGCGCCTCGGGAATGTTGGTCCTGGCGAAGGTTTCTTCCTTGGCCTTGGTGTAGGCTTCCCAGCGCACGCGCGACTGCAGATCCATCGGCGACAGCTTCCACTGTTTCAGCGGGTCGTGGATGCGCACCAGGAAGCGCATCTGCTGCTCCTCGTCGGTGATCGAGAACCAGTACTTGACCAGCCGGATGCCGGAGCGCACGAGCATGCGCTCGAATTCGGGTACGTCGTTGAAGAACTGCTCGACCTGGTCTTCGCTGGCAAAACCCATGACGCGCTCGACGCCGGAGCGATTGTACCAGGAACGGTCGAACAGCACGATCTCGCCGCCGGCCGGCAGGTGCGGCACGTAGCGCTGGAAATACCACTGGGTCTTTTCGCGGTCCGATGGGGCGGGCAGGGCTGCGACCCGGACGACACGCGGATTGAGGCGCTGGGTGATGCGCTTGATCACGCCGCCCTTGCCGGCCGAATCGCGCCCCTCGAAGATCACCACGACCTTCTCCTTGTGGTGCACGACCCAGTCCTGCAGCTTGATCAGCTCGGACTGCAGCGCGATCAACGCGCGGAAATAGTCGATGCGCGGCAGCGATGGCGGGTGGTTCTTGCGGTAGATCTTGCGGATCTCTTCCGAAAGGGCCGGCTCGGAAAGCTCGAGTTCGTAATCCTCGTCGAGCGTGTCGGCGAGTTCCGCCTCCAGCCAGTCCTGCCCGTCGAAGTCGCCATTTGACCTGTTCATCGCATCCCTCCAGCGCACAAGCGCGCAATGCGGCCGCACCGCGGCAGGATGCAGCCGTCCCTTTGGCTTATTCCATAGCAGCATGAAGGGAATTTGACGCCGCCCTCTGTGGCCGCCGCGGCTGTTTGCGAGGCGCGCTATGGTTTGATGTACCAGCCCCAGGGCTCGTCGGCGTCGAAGCTGGTGATCTGCTTGGTCTCGAGATAGTTGGCAAGGCCCCATCGGCCGAGCTCGCGGCCGATGCCCGACTGCTTGTAGCCGCCCCACGGCGCTTCGGTGAAGGTGGGTTGCGAGCAGTTGACCCAGACGATGCCGGCGCGGAAAGCCCGGGCGACACGTTCGCAGCGTTCCTTGTCGGTGGACATGACGGCTGCGGCAAGCCCGAAGCGGCTGTCGTTGGCCATGCGCACCGCATCCGCCTCGTCTGCAAAAGGCTTGACGCAGACGACGGGCCCGAAGATTTCCTCGCGCCAGACATAGCTGTCTTCGCTCATGTCGGTCAAAACCGTCGGCTCGATGAAGTAGCCGCTGTTGAAACCGGCCGGCCGGCCGCCGCCCGCCGCGATGGTCGCGCCGTCCTGGCGGGCGCGGTCGATCGCCGTCAGGATCTTGTCATACTGCCCCTTGGAAACGATCGGCCCGAGCAGCGTGCCGTCGTCGAGGCCATTGCCGATCTTGATCTTGGCCACCTCTTCACAGAGCCGCTTCACTACGGCCTCGTAGATCGGCTCCTCGACCAGCACGCGCGAGGTTGCCGAGCAGACCTGCCCCTGGTTCCAGAAAATGCCGAACATGATCCATTCGACGGCTTTTTCGATATCGCTGTCGGCAAAGACGACGAAGGGCGACTTGCCGCCGAGCTCGAGGCTGATGTTCTTGATGTCCTGGGCGCCGGCCATCATCACCTTTCGCCCTGTTGGCACCGAGCCGGTAAAGGCGAGCTTGTCGACCAGCGGATGCTCGGTCAGCGGCTGGCCGGCGTCCTGACCGGTGCCGGTAACAATGTTGAGCACGCCCGGTGGCAGTTCGATTTCCTCGGCGATGGCGCCGAGTTCCATCGCCGTCAGCGGCGTCAGTTCCGACGGTTTCAGCACCATGGTGCAGCCGGCGGCGAGCGCCGGCGCCACCTTCCAGGAGACCATCAGCAGCGGATAGTTCCAGGGCGTGATCGCTCCGACGATCCCGAGCGGCTCGCGAATGGCGCGAGCGGTGAACCTGGTGTCGCCGACGGCGATCGTTTCCTCGGGGTTGGCGTCGAGTTCTTCGGCAAGGCCTGCATAATAGCGAAAGCAGCCGGCGGCATCGTCGATATCCCAAAGCGCCTCCGGCAGCGGTTTACCGTTGTCGGTGACTTCGAGCCGCGCCAGCGCGTGGCGCCGTTCCTCGATCTTTTCTGCAATGGCCCGGAGATAGACCGCCCGCTCGGTGCCGGAAAGCCTCGGCCATGGGCCGCTGTCGAAGGCGATGCGGGCGGCTTTGACGGCGCGATCGATATCGTCATAGGTAGCCGCCGGTGCGCGGTGGATGATCTCCTCCGTCGCCGGATCGATGACGTCGAGCGTCCCGCCGCGCCGCGGCTTTTCCCATTTTCCATCGATGAACAACTTGTCCCGCATGCCCGTCCCCTTATTTCTGCCCGGGGGGAGTATGGCCTCAGCGATGGTCGTCGCGCCAGCCGTCGGCCACACTTTTTTGCCAATCTTGCTTTCAGAGCGGGGACTTAGGCCCTCGAACGTCGTTTTGAGGCGCGGCTTTTAAGGCAAGAAACGGTAGCACGGGCAGGATCGCGGCGGCGCTGGTCAGAAACCAGAATTGCCGAAGCGTCATCCAGCCTGCACTGTGCAGCATGCCGGTGAGGACGCCCGCCACCATGAACAGGTCCATCAGCGGCAGGCTCAGCGCATAGAAGACCGCCTGGCGCTCAAGGCTCAGGCGTTGCTGAATGAGGGTGAAATAGGCGGCAAAGGCCACCATCTCGGGGATGCCGCCGACGATTAACAACACTGTTGCCAGGGCATGGGTCGGGACGAAGACCAGCGCCAGCGTCGTTATCCCTTCAAGAAGGCTGGCGACGAGATAGGCGTTCAACAGCTGCCTTTCGTCGACGAGCGTTCGCGCAAGGCGGTTTGAGACCAGCGCGCCGAGAACGGCACCTGCGCCTTGCGCCGCCAAAAGCACGGTCCACATCGAGATGCCGAGCCCGAACTGGTCGTGATTGAGCCAGACCAGGAAGGGCTGCAGCGCGCCGAGGGAAATCATGTAGCCAAGAGCGGGCAGCACGAGCACCCAGAGCGTCGGGTTCTCTTTCATCATCGCCATGGCTTCGCGAAAAAGGCCAGCCCTGTTGGCAGTCTGTGGCTCTGGCCGTGTCTGACCGGGTGTCGCGACGCTGGTGAAAAGAGTGATCGCGGCCAGGAGATGACCCGCGGCCAACGTCGGGAAGGTGAGGGCAGGGGTAACGACAATCATCAGGAAGCCGGCTGTCGGCGGGCCGAAAATCTTGGCTAGCCGATCGATCGTCTGAAACGTGGTATTGGCTTCCATGTTGCGACCGGCGGGGACGACGGCGGCACGCAGTGCCAGAAGCCCTGGGACGATAATGGTGTCTGCAAGCCCGATCGTCAGAACGATCATCTGCAGCGTGGCCACATGCGCGACGGTGACGACAGCGACAAGACACAATGCGGTGGCGACCAGTCCGGCGCAAACGGGCGTTCGAGGGCCGGCGCGCCTGATCAACTCGGCGGCCACTGGCGCAAACAGGATGCGTGGCGCGAGCCTCATCGCCAGGCTGCCGACGAGTTCCGGCCCGGTGCCGAACCGTTGCGCGACGAAAAGCGGCAGTGCCGCGACCAGCATCCACGAGCAGAAGGAATAAAAAGTGAGAGCGAAGCCGACGCGCCGGAAGGCGGTCGATTTCCAGAGGGATGGAGAATTCATGATGAGCCCGATTGGCCATCGATCGCCTCACGCTCCCGGCAGCCGCGCCAACCGCAGTGGGGCGCAGCGAATTCGGGAGAAAGAGATCAATCGAACAACAGAAACCAGCCCGTGGGACACGGGCGACTTTGGGCTCGCTCTGGCAAGCCCCGCCTTGCGGGGCTCGTCACGCCATCAGGTGTGGTTCGGTCGACATGAGCGCTTGTTACCACGGCCCCGATAGCGGCAACAAGGCGTGCGGATAGCAGGAGCGCATCGTTACCGGGCTTGGCTTGCGAGTACCGGCACGGCGCTGGCGAGCTGCGTGATCACCATGCCGCCGACGATCAGCGCAACGCCAACGAGGCGGGCGATGCTGACCGGCTTTTCCGGAAAACCCATCAGGCCGAAGTGGTCGATGACGATAGAGACCGCCATTTGACCGGCGATGACCGCAACGATGAAGCTGGCTGCGCCAAGTTTCGGGGCAAGCAGCAGCGCGGCGGTGATGTAGATGACGCCGGCTGCGCCGCCGATCCAGATCCACCAGGGACCTTTCATGGTTTCGCCGAGCGTTGGCATCGGCACGCGGAAGGCGATCATGACCGGAATGATGAGGGTAAGGCTGACGCCGAGCGAAACGACGGTGGCCCAGAGGGGGTGGCCGATAAGGCGGCCGAGCATGGCGTTGGCGCCGGCCTGGAGCGGCACGACCGCTCCGGCAAAGACAGCGGCGAGGATGAGCAGGAGTGATCCGGCATTTGGCATGACGATATTCCGATCTGTTTGACGGCTGGATGCTCCATCATTCGAAACGGGAATGGAAATTCTGATCTTGCACAGTCTATATTCGCCAGATGAATAATCTCGCCGGAATCGACCTGAACCTTCTCGTCGTGCTCGATGCACTCCTGGCTGAGCGTCATGTGTCGCGTGCCGCCCTGCGCCTCAACAAGAGCCAACCGGCGGTCAGCCATGCGCTGGCGCGGCTGCGTCACGTTTTCGATGACCCTCTGCTGGTGCGGCATGGCGGGCGGTTGGAGCTGACCCTGAGGGCGCTCGAAATCGCACCGCAGCTTGCCGACGCGATGGGCCGGATGCGATCTTTGCTGACGCCGGCAGGTTTCGACCCGGCAACCGAGCGGCACGTGTTCCGGCTGGCGATGTCTGACTATGGCGCAGCGGTTCTGTTGCCCAGGTTGATGGCGACCTTGAGGGTCGAAGCGCCACAGATCGACTTGATCGTCAGCCAGGCGAGCCGCGAGGTCATGGCCTCGCAAGTCACCGAAGGCGAGATCGACCTGGCGCTCGGCGTATTTTCGACGCACGGCGAAGGCATCCGGTCATCGCTGCTCTTCACGGAAAGCTTTGCCTGTCTTGCAGACGCGTCGCAACTTGGCGGATCGCCGGCCATGGATCTCTCCGACTACCTCGCGCGACCGCATGTGCTGGTGTCGTTGCGCGGCGATATCGGCAACGAAATCGATCAGGCGCTGGCTGCGGTGGGAAAGACGCGCCGCGTCTTTCTTGCCATTCCGCACTGGAGCGTCGCGCCCGGCCTGGTGCGCGGCACGGATCTCGTCCTGACCGTGGCACGCCGTATCCTGCCGCAGGGTGGCGACGGGCTTGTCGTCTTCGAGCCGCCCTTTGCCATTCCGCCGTTCGACTTCGAGCAGATCTGGCATCGGCGCCGCGATGGTGACAAGAGACATCGCTGGTTGCGGGGACTTGTCTCTCGCATTCTTGGTGATGTGGGGCCGACTGTCGACCTTTGACTGGGAAGCGCTCGTCGCCCCTGTCCCGGGGACCGGCTGATCCGCATGTCCCGCGTGCCGTCGCCGGGAAGTGAAAGGTCAAAAAAAGACCCGGTCGGATGGGCCGGCCGGGTCTCAAAGGTTTAGCGTGCTGATGGTATCAGGCGTGTCCGACGCCCTGGATCGCCGATACCTGCCATTCGCCGTCGGCCTTGCGCACGAAGGTCCAGAGCTCGACGGCTTCCGTCAGATTGTCCGGATCGCCGCTGATCACCTTGCCGGTCGTGCGGTCGCGCATCACGTCAATGCTCTCGTAGCGCATGGCGACGGTGGCAAAGTCCTTGCCGTCTTCCGACCAGGCTTCGGCGACATCGCCCTGGACGAGATGGACGTCGGTGACATCGTTCTTGACGCCGCTCGTGGCGTTGTCGCTCAGCTCCTCTGCCAGATAGGACATGGCTTCCGGCGTCGTCAGGCGGCGCAGGGTGCCGTAGTCCTCGGCCGCATAGGCTGCCTGAACGTCCTTCAGCATCTTTTCGAACTGCTCGAGGTCAGACTGGCCGATGCCGATTTCATCGGCGGGGCCTTCCGCTGCGGGGGCCGGCGTTGGAGCGACCGTCGGGCGCGCGTTCGCCTGCCCATTTGCCTGGCCGCCGCTGATGCTCGGGATTTTGAATGACGGCATGCCGCCTGCCGGCGGCTGGGCCGACGAGCGCTCGGACGGGCCGGCATAGGCCGTCTGCTGCCGGTTGCGGCCGAAGAAGCGCATTGCGAGCATGATCACGCCGCCGATCAGCAGCATCTGCACGATCAGGCCGAGGAAGCCGGCAGCGCCGCCGAAGCCGCCGCCCATCAGCATGCCGATGAGGCCGCCGACCATGAGGCCGCCGAGAAGCGAGCCGCCGAAGCCGCTGAAGAAGCCGGGGCGTGCATTGGGTGTGTTGGCACCGGGGCGGGTCTGGGCAGCACCCGGTGTGGCCGTCGTCGGGCCAGCGTCCTGGCGCGGCGTCATCGAGCGGTCGATCGGTGCCGCGTTGGTCGGCGCGGTGCGGGTGACGGGCGGCTGCGAAAAGGTGCGTGTGCCGCGGCTGCCGAAGCCGCCACCGGAGCGCCGGGCCTCGGCGACATCCACAACCGTGAGCCCGATCGTGAGACCGATCGCCATCATCGCCAGAGCTCGTCCAAAACGCTGCATTGCCATTCAAACCCCTTATAGTGCTTGGGCCCGATGAGGGCCGTTGCTGGTTCATATAGAGGTTCCGGTCCTGGATTTTAAGGTTTGGGCGTCGCATTTTGGCCAGTTTACCGTAATCCGGGCTGCCAAACGAAGCGATTGGGCGGTCAGCGATCGGCCGCGAGGATCATCGCCGCTGCCTTCTCGGCAATCATGATCGTCGGCGAATTGGTGTTGCCTGATGTGATCGTAGGCATGATCGAGGCATCGGCAATCCGTAGGCCCTGCAGCCCACGCAGCCGTAGCTCCGGATCGACCACGCTTGCCGGGTCCGCGCCCATCCGGCAGGTGCCGACCGGATGAAAGATCGTCGTGCCGATGTCGCCGGCGGCGCGTCGCAGATCGTCGTCGCTCTCGTAGGTCGGCCCCGGTTTGAACTCTGTGGGATCAAAACGCGCGAAGGAGGGCTGGCTGACGATGCGGCGCGTCAGGCGGATGGAACGGACAGCGACATCGCGGTCTGCCTCGGCCGTCAGATAGCGCGGGCGAATGTCCGGCGCCGTGGCAAAGTCCGGCCCCTTCAGGTGCACCGATCCCCGGCTTTCGGGCCGCAGGTTGCAGACGCTGGCGGTGATTGCCGGAAACCTGTGAACCGGCTCGCCGAACTTATCCAGCGACACCGGCTGGACGTGATACTGCAGATCCGGTGTTTCTTTCTCCGGGCCGGACCGGGTGAAGATGCCGAGCTGGCTCGGCGCCATTGACATCGGGCCTGAGCGCCTGGCGAGATATTCGAGGCCGATCGCCGCCTTGCCGAACAACGTGCTCGCCTTCTCGTTCAGCGTCGGCACGCCGGTCACCTTATAGGCAAGGCGCAGTTGCAGGTGATCCTGCAGGTTCTCGCCGACGCCTGCCATCTCGTGCCTGACCTCGACACCATTGTCCTGCAGCACACCCCCGCGACCGATGCCCGAAAGCTCCAGGATCTGCGGCGAGCCAATTGCGCCTGCCGAGAGAACTGTCTCGCGACGAGAGCGTACCCGCTTGACCACGCCGTTGTGCTGGAACTCGACGCCGGCGATACGACCCTCCTCGATCACCAGCCGGCGGACATGCGCCTTGGTCAGAATGGTTAGATTGCGCCGGTTACGCGCCGGCCGCAGAAACGCCTTGGCCGTGTTCCAGCGGATACCGGAGCGCTGGTTGACGTCGAAATAGCCCGATCCCTTGTTGTCGCCGCGGTTGAAATCGGCCGTTTCCGGTATGCCGGCCTCGCTCGCCGCCTTCTGGAAAGCATCGAGTACCGCCCAGCGGACGCGCGCCTTTTCCACCCGCCATTCGCCACCGGCGCCATGCATGTCGTCGGCGCCGTGATAGTGGTCTTCCGACCTGCGAAAATGCGGCAGGACGTCGTCCCAGCCCCAACCGCTGCAGCCCAGTTGGCGCCAGTGATCATAATCGCGCGCCTGGCCGCGCATGTAGATCATGCCGTTGATCGACGAGCAGCCGCCGAGCACCTTGCCGCGGAGATAGCCGAGTGCGCGGCCGTTCAGTCCGTCCTCGGCGGCGGTGGTGAAACACCAGTCGGTGCGGGGATTGTTGATGCAATAGAGATAGCCGACGGGAATGTGGATCCAGTGATAGTTGTCGCTGCCACCGGCTTCGAGCAGCAGCACGCGACGATCCCGGTTTTCGGAAAGACGGTTCGCCAGAACGCAGCCGGCGCTGCCCGCTCCGACGACGATGTAGTCGAACGTGTCCATTGGCTCACTCTCGTATCGATGCCCGGTCCGGCCAAAAGCGGGGCCGGGCTCGCTCTCTTTCCCGAGGCTGACAGGCCTAGTGCCTATGCTCGAATCCGAGCTTGCGCCCGAGCCTCGAATTGTAGAACTCGCCGACGATGCCGCGGCGGAACAGAAGCACGCAGACCATGAACACCAGGCCGGTGATGATGGTGACCGGGAATTCGGAGGTGGCCAGATAGTTCTGCAAGGTCACGACCAGGCCGGCGCCGAACAGCGGTCCGATCAGCGTGCCGATGCCCCCGAGCAGCGTCATCAGGATGACCTCGCCCGACATCTGCCAGCTGACGTCGGTCAGCGTTGCGAACTGGAAGACCAGCGCCTTGATGCCGCCGGCAAGGCCGGTCAGTGCCGCCGACATGACGAAGGCGGCGAGCTTGTAGTTGCGTACGGAATAGCCGAGCGACACGGCGCGCGTCTCGTTCTCACGGATCGATTTCAGGATCATGCCGAAGGGCGAGTGAATGATCCGCCAGATGATCGCAACGCCGATGATGAACACGCCGAGCACGAAGTAATACATGTTCGTCGACTGGCTGAGATCGATGAAGCCGAAGAGATGGCCGCGCGGCACGGACTGGATACCGTCCTCGCCCTTTGTGAACTCGGCCTGCAGGCAGAAGAAATAGAACATCTGCGCCAGCGCCAGCGTGATCATGGCGAAGTAGATGCCCTGCCTGCGGATGGCGAGAAAACCGATGATCGCGCCGAGGAATGCCGCTCCGGCGACGCCGACCAGAATGCCGAGTTCTGGAGGAAGCCCCCATTCCTTCACCGCATGGGCGGTGAAGTAGGCGGCCCCGCCGAAGAAGGCTGCGTGGCCGAAGGACAGAAGCCCGGTGTAGCCGAGCAGCAGGTTGAAGGCGCAGGCAAACAGCGCGAAGCACAGGAGCTTCATCAGGAAGACGGGATAGAAGAACAACGGTGCGAGCACCAGCAGCGCCAGACCGGCCGCCAGGATGATCGTCTGTACGACGACCGGCTTCTTTTCGCTTGGCTTATCGATATCGAGTGTCAGTGTCATATCAAACATCCCGGCCGAAGAGGCCTGCAGGCCGTATCAGGAGAACGATGGCCATGATCACGAAGATCACGATGTTGGAGGCTTCGGGGTAGAACACCTTGGTCAGCCCCTCGGCGACGCCGAGCAGGTAGCCGGTGACGATCGCCCCCATGATCGAGCCCATGCCACCGACGACCACCACGGCGAAGACGACGATGATGATGTTCGACCCCATCAGCGGCGAGACCTGGTAGATCGGCGCCGCGAGCACGCCGGCAAGGGCGGCAAGGGCCGCGCCCAGCGCATAGGTCAGCGTCAACAGGAACGGCACGTTGATGCCGAAGGACTGGACGAGTATGGGGTTTTCGGTGGCCGCCCGCAGGTAGGAGCCGAGTTTGGTCTTTTCGATCACCAGCCAGGTGCCGATGCACACGACGAGCGAGAAGGCGATCACCCAGCCGCGATAGATGGGCAGGAACATGAAGCCGAGATTGGTGCCGCCAGCAAGGGTGGCCGGCGTCGCATAGGGCTGGCCGGAAGCGCCATAGAGATAGCGGAACGTGCCCTCGATCGTCAGCGCCAGGCCGAAGGTGAAGAGCAGGCCGTAGAGCGGATCGAGCGAATAAAGCCGTCGGAGCATGGTGCGTTCGATGATTGCGCCGACAAGCCCGACGGCAAGCGGTGCCACGATCAGCGCCGGCCAGTAGCCGATGCCGAAATAGGACAAAAGCAACCAGGCGAAGAAGGCGCCGAGCATATATTGCGCGCCGTGGGCGAAGTTGATGACGCGCAACAGGCCGAAGATGATCGCAAGGCCAAGGCTTAAGAGCGCGTAGAACGAGCCGTTGATCAGGCCGATCAGCAATTGCCCGAGGAAGGCTTGCAGCGGAATTCCAAAAATCATGGTCATGGCTCAGACCCCCAGCACGTCGTGCAGCATGTCCATGCGGACGGAGAGTTCCAAAACAGGAAACTCGCCGACCATGCGGCCATGGTCCATCAGGTAGAAACGGTCGGCGACCTTGCTGGCGAAGCGGAAATTCTGCTCAACCAGCAGAACGGTCATGCCGCGTTCTTTGAGCGTCTTCAGCACGTCGCCGATGCGCTGGACGATGACAGGGGCAAGGCCCTCGGTCGGTTCGTCGAGCAGCATCATGCGCACGCCGGTTCTCAAGATCCGGGCGATCGCCAGCATCTGCTGTTCGCCGCCGGAAAGTTTTGTCCCGGGGCTGTTGCGGCGTTCGTGCAGATTGGGAAAAAGCTCGAAGATCTCGTCGACCGTCATTCCGCCCTTGGCGACCGCCGGCGGCAGCAGCAGGTTTTCGTAAACCGACAGCGTCGAGAAGATGCCGCGCTCCTCGGGGATAAAGCCGAGGCCCCGATGGGCGACCCGGTGCAGCGGCACCTTGATCAGGTCCTCGCCGGCGAAATCTATGGCGCCCTTGCGGTTGCGCACGATGCCCATGATCGAGCGCAGGGTGGTGGTCTTGCCGACGCCATTGCGCCCAAGCAATGTGACCATCTCGCCTTCGCCGACGGTCATGTCGACACCATGCAGGATATGGCTTTCGCCGTACCAGGCGTTAAGGCCGGAGACTTTCAGAAGTGGTTTCATCTCAGGCCTCCTCGGTGCCCATATAGGCGGTGCGCACCCGCGGATCGGCCGACACGTTTGCGTAGTCGCCCTCGGCAAGGATCTCACCCCGCTGCAGCACGGTGACGTGATGGCAGAGCGTCGAGACGACGGAGAGATTGTGCTCGACCATCAGCACGGCGCGTTCCAACGCCACTTCGCGGATGATCTCGGCCACCATGCCGACATCCTCGTGGCCCATGCCGGCCATCGGCTCGTCGAGCAACAGCACCTTCGGATCGAGCGCCAGCGTTGTCGCGATTTCCAGCACCCGTTTGCGGCCATAGGAAAGATCGGCGGCAACCGAATTCCTTTCCTTGTCGAGGCCAACCGAGCGGATCAACTGGTCGGCCTTGGCCGTCAGCCCGTCGAGTGCCGACATCGGCTTCCAGAACTGGGTTGCAAGACCATTCGGCCGCTGCAGCGCCACGCGCACATTGTCGAGCACGCTCATATGCGGAAACACCGCCGATATCTGGAACGAGCGGACCAAGCCCATGCGCGCCACCTTGTCGGGCGCCATGCGGGTGATGTCTTCGCCCAAGAGCGTGATCGTGCCACCGGTCGGTTGCAGGAACTTGGTCAGAAGGTTGAAGACCGTCGTCTTGCCGGCGCCGTTCGGGCCGATCAGCGCATGCACGCGAGCATGGTGGACGTCGAGGTTGACGTTGTTGACGGCGGTGAAGCCGCCGAAATCGCGACGGAGACCGCGGGCGGACAAAACCACCCGCGGCGCTCCATTCTGTTCAGACAAGGCAGCGGTCATCGCGATCCGACCGCTCACGATTTCACGAGGTCGCAGCCGCTCTTGGCCGGATCGATGAAGGCTTCCGAACCCGGGATGGTGGCGAGCACCTTGAAATAATCCCAGGGCTCCTTGCTTTCGTCCGGCTTCTTGACTTCCAGCAGGTACATGTCGTGGATCATGCGGCCGTTCTCGGCGACCTTGCCGTTTTCGGCAAAGACGTCGTTGACAGGCAGCGCACGCAATTCCTTCGCAACGGCATCGCCGTCATCGCTGCCGGCCTTCTCGATCGCCTTCAGGTAGGACAGCACGGCGGAGTAGGTGCCGGCATGAACCATGTTCGGCATCTTGCCGGTGCGCTCCATGAAGCGCTTGCCGAACTTTGCCGTTTCCTCGTTGCGGTTCCAGTAGAAGCCTTCGGTCAGCGTCAAGCCCTGCGCCGCCTCGAGGCCGAGACCGTGCACTTCAGCAAGCGTGAACAAGAGCGCCGCCAGGCGCTGCCCTCCCTGGACGATGCCGAATTCGGCCGCCTGCTTGATGGCGTTGGACGTGTCGAGGCCGGCATTGGCAAGGCCGATGACCTTGGCGCCCGAAGACTGGGCCTGCAGCAGGAAGGACGAGAAGTCGGTGGTCGCCAGCGGATGGCGGACGGAGCCGACGACGGTGCCGCCGTTTTCCTTGACGTAGTTGCCGGTGTTTTCCTCGAGCGAATAGCCGAAGGCGTAGTCGGCGGTCAGGAAGAACCAGCTGTCGCCGCCCTGCTTGACCAGCGCGCCGCCGGTGCCGACCGCCAGCGCATGGGTGTCATAGGCCCAGTGGAAACCATAGGGCGAGCACTGCTTGCCCGTGAGTTCCGTGGTGGCAGCACCGGTGTTGATGGTGATCTTCTTCTTTTCCTTCGACAGCGCCTGGACGGCGAGGCCGACAGACGAACTCGTCAGCTCCATGATGCTGTCGACCTGCTCGGTGTCATACCATTGCCGGGCGATGTTGGAGGCGATGTCGGCCTTGTTCTGGTGGTCGGCGGTAATCACTTCCACGGGAACACCCAGAACCTTGCCGCCGAAGTCCTCGACCGCCATCAGCGCGGCCTCGTAGGAAGACTTGCCGCCGAAGTCGGCATAGACGCCGGACTGGTCGTTCAGGATGCCGATCTTGACCTTGCCGTCGGATGCGTCGGCGAATGCGGCCGTGCTGCTGGCAAGCATCATGGCGAATGCGGTGAGCAGTTTCTTCGTCATCGTGTCCTCCTCCAAGGGTTTTCAGAGCGGGACAACCGCACGCGACATGGCATGTCGCTCCGGCAAAGCGCGTGGCATTGCCGGGCCGTCAGTCCCGTTCTGTTCAAATTTGGCCAGACATGCTCCTCAGATGTCGGCTTCGGCGCTACAATCCGGAAAAATTCACTTGGACGCAAGCGCCGCCGCCCGTAAATTGCAAACAGGGTCTGTTCATTTTCGAACAGATGGGGGCGATGAGATGAATCCGAATTTCACCTGGGACGACCTGCAGTTCTTTCTGGCGGTCGCGCGCACCGGGCAATTGTCGACGGCCGCCCGGCGGCTCAGAACCAGCCACGCGACGGTGTCGCGGCGCATCGACCGGCTGGAATTCGCGCTCAAGGTCAAGCTTTTCGAGCGCAATCCGCGCGGCTACGTGCTGACGGCGATCGGCCAGCGCTTTGTCGAAACCGCCGAGCGCATCGAGCGCGAGACCGAGCAGTTGCAGCTCGACATCAGCGATGGCCTGACGGCACAGCGCGGCGTGGTGCGTCTGAGCACGCTCGAAGGGTTCGGCAACTTCTTCCTGTCGGACCGGCTCTCGAGCTTTGCCGCGACCTATCCGAACATTTCGCTGGAGCTGGTGGCGATCCAGCAGATCATGTCGCTGTCGCGCAAGGAGGCGGACCTGTCGGTGGCGCTGACGGCACCGAAGGCCGGTCCCTATCACTCCGAGGTGCTGACCCCCTATACGCTGCATGTCTATGGTTCCCGCAGCTACCTCGCCAGCCATCCGCCGATCAGGAGCCGCAACGATCTCGCCGCCCATCGTTTCGTCGGTTACATCGAAGACATGATCTTTGCGCCCGGGCTCGACTATCTCGGTGAGATCCAGCCAGGCCTCAGGGCGTATTTCCAGAGCTCGAGCATCCTCACGCAGCTGAAGGCCGTGCGCCAGGGGCTTGGCCTCTGCGTGCTGCCGCATTTCATGGCGCGGGAGGAAAAGGACATCGAGATCGTGCTGCCCGACGAGATCGAGCTCAAACGCACTTACTGGATGATCTGCCACCGCGATCTGGTGGCGGTGCCGCGGGTGAGGGCGGTACGCGAGTTTCTGATGCAGATCGTGCGGGAGAATTGGGGCCATTTCAGCCGCGAGCGCGCTTTGGCGGTGGCGCCGGCCGACCAGGTTCTTCGGTCGCAATAGAGCGCCCGAGCCCGTTCGTGCGGCTTTTGGACGTCCGGCCTTCCTGTTTGGCGGTGCTTCCGCCGAAATCCGCCGTGGTTTTTACGGCTCCTCCTGCCTGTTGATAACTCCCGTTCGAATTTCCCCTTTATTTTCAGTTGATTGTCGTTTCTTGTCAGTTTTTTGAAATTGCCTGTTGACGTGTTCGAGGTGTGGGGTCTATAAGCCCGATCACTGACGAGGGCGGCGGCGCTGCTGGCGACGATGCCCTTCGTTCTAGAGGTTTCCTTGATTGGCGGATGCTGATTGGTCGGAGCGATAAGTTTCGGCGGGGAGATTTGACGGATTGCCCGTCTGTTCTTTGACAATTGCATATAGAGAAAGAGAAACGTGGGCGGCGGAGCTCGTGAGGAACCTTTAGGGGTTCTTTCAGAAAGAGACTTTGGCGGTCACGTTTATCAAGAGACTACACCTGTTTTCTCGATGGCGATCTTTGGAT
>NZ_JABWDU010000005.1 GCF_013371465.1 Ensifer oleiphilus
GAAAAGCTGCGCTTCGCTATCCGCGAAGGCGGCCGTACCGTCGGCGCCGGCATCGTCGCTTCGATCGTCGAGTAATCGACGACGGGCGGAGTGGGCGGGGCGCATCGGTATGCGCCCCGGACATAGCCGCCCAGCAAGATTTAGTTGGTCGCACGGCTTGCCGACGACGCCGAAATAGTGCAAATGGCGCGCAAGCGTGATTTGCACGGTGCGTCGGCATTGTGCGAACGCGAAAGTACAGGCCGGCCACGGCCGCTCAAATAGGAAGGGGCAGGGGAAACCTTGTCCTTCCGATCTTTGAAAAATTAGCGGACTGGCCGAACATTAAACGAAGTTCAATGCGCGTTTCTCCACGGAAACCGCAATTAACATGAACAAGGATAAGTCGTATGAACGGCCAGAACATCCGCATCCGCCTCAAGGCGTTTGATCACCGGATCCTCGATGCCTCGACGCGCGAAATCGTCTCGACGGCGAAGCGCACCGGTGCCAGCGTGCGCGGTCCAGTACCGCTGCCGACGCGCATTGAAAAATTTACGGTCAACCGTTCGCCGCACGTCGACAAGAAGAGCCGCGAACAGTTCGAAATGCGTACCCACAAGCGCCTTCTCGATATCGTAGATCCGACCCCGCAGACCGTTGACGCGCTGATGAAGCTCGACCTCGCTGCCGGCGTAGACGTGGAAATTAAGCTTTAATAACAAGGAAGGTACGTGGACTTCGGTCCAACGGCTTCCAGAAACGGGCGACCCGACGTTCCGCAAGGGGCAGAGGGAGACCTTAAACAAGAGATGCGAAGGGGTTCGCCCCGTCGTTAACTCTCAAGAGGAATGAACCGATGCGTTCAGGTGTGATTGCACAGAAAGTGGGAATGACGCGCGTCTACAACGACGCCGGCGAGCATATCCCGGTAACAGTACTGCGGCTGGAAAACTGCCAGGTGGTAGCCCAGCGCACGGACGACAAGAACGGCTATACCGCTGTCCAGTTGGGCGCCGGCACTGCCAAGGTTAAGAACACGCCGAAGGCGATGCGCGGCCACTTTGCTGCCGCCAACGTCGAACCGAAGGCGAAGCTCGTCGAATTCCGCGTTTCCGCGGACAATCTGATCGACATCGGCTCCGAACTGACCGCAAACCATTTCGTTGCGGGCCAGCTCGTCGACGTAACCGGTACCACGATCGGTAAGGGCTTTGCCGGCGCCATCAAGCGCCACAACTTCGGCGGCCTTCGTGCAACGCACGGCGTCTCCGTATCGCACCGCTCGCATGGTTCGACCGGCTCCAACCAGGATCCGGGTCGCGTCTGGAAGGGCAAGCGCATGGCTGGTCATATGGGCCAGACGCGCGTCACCACGCAGAACCTCGAAGTCGTATCGACCGACGAAGATCGTGGTCTGATCCTGGTCAAGGGCGCAGTCCCCGGCTCCAAGGGTGCCTGGATCGTCGTTCGTGACGCCATCAAGTCGGGCACCCCGGAAGGCGCACCGCGCCCCGCGGCCGTGCACGCCGAAGCATCGAAGTAAGGGAGCCGAATAATGGATCTCACCGTCAAAACCCTCGAGGGCAAGGACGCGGGAAAGGTTTCCCTTTCGGACGCCATTTTCGGTCTCGAACCCCGTGAAGACATCATTGCCCGCGTCGTTCGCTGGCAGCTCGCCAAGAAGCAGCAGGGCACACACAAGGCCAAGGGCCGCGCGGAAGTTTCGCGCACCGGCGCCAAGATGTACAAGCAGAAGGGTACGGGCCGCGCCCGCCACCACTCCGCTCGCGCTCCGCAGTTCCGTGGTGGTGGTAAGGCTCATGGCCCGGTTGTTCGCAGCCACGCCCATGACCTGCCGAAGAAGGTCCGTGCACTCGGTCTTCGCCACGCTCTGTCTGCCAAGCTGAAGGCTGAAAACATCATCGTTCTCGATGATCTCGTTGCCGCAGAAGCAAAGACCAAGACCCTGGCAGGCGTTTTCGCCTCGCTCGGTCTGACCAATGCTCTGATCATCGGCGGCGCCGAAATCGAGAACAACTTCAAGCTCGCCGCTCAGAACATTCCGAATGTGGACGTTCTGCCGGTTCAGGGCATCAACGTTTACGACATTCTGCGCCGTGGCAAGCTCGTGCTTTCCAAGGCTGCCGTGGAAGCTCTGGAGGAGCGGTTCAAATGACGGATCTTCGCCACTACGACGTGATCGTGTCCCCCTCGATCACTGAAAAGTCGACGCTGGTTTCCGAACAGAACCAGATCGTCTTCAACGTCGCCAAGGGCGCTTCGAAGCCTGAAATCAAGGCTGCTGTTGAAGCTCTGTTCGGCGTCAAGGTTACGGCCGTGAACACGCTCGTCCGCAAGGGCAAGACCAAGCGCTTCCGCGGCTTTACCGGGAAGCAGAAGGACGTGAAGAAGGCGATCATCACGCTCGCCGACGGTCAGTCCATCGACGTCTCCACCGGTCTCTAACGGATAGGCCCATTAGGGTAAAAACCCAAAAGGGAACAATAAAATGGCATTGAAAAGTTTCAATCCGACGACCCCGAGCCAGCGCCAGCTGGTCATCGTTGACCGGTCCGGCCTCTACAAGGGCAAGCCGGTTAAGGCGCTGACCGAAGGTCTGCACTCCAAGGGCGGTCGCAACAACCTCGGCCGTATCACCGTTCGCTTCCAGGGCGGCGGTCACAAGCGGACCTACCGTCTGGTCGACTTCAAGCGTCGCAAGTTCGACGTCGAAGGCACCGTTGAGCGTCTGGAATATGACCCGAACCGCACCGCGTTCATCGCGCTGGTAACCTACGCCGATGGCGAACAGGCCTACATCCTCGCTCCGCAGCGTCTCGCTGCCGGCGACAAGGTCATCGCTTCGGAGAAGGCAGCCGTCGACGTCAAGCCCGGCAACACCATGCCGCTGCAGTTCATCCCGGTCGGCTCCATCATCCACAACGTGGAAATGAAGCCGGGCAAGGGTGGTCAGCTCGCTCGCTCGGCAGGCACCTACGCTCAGCTCGTTGGTCGTGACCAGGGCATGGCGATCCTTCGCCTGAACTCGGGCGAACAGCGCCTCGTGCACGGCTCTTGCCTTGCATCCATCGGTGCTGTATCGAACCCCGATCACGGCAACATCAATGACGGTAAGGCTGGTCGTTCGCGCTGGCGCGGTAAGAAGCCGCACGTTCGCGGCGTCGTCATGAACCCGGTTGACCACCCGCACGGCGGTGGTGAAGGCCGTACGTCCGGTGGTCGCCACCCGGTTACCCCTTGGGGCAAGCCGACGAAGGGCAAGCGGACGCGCTCCAACAAGTCGACCGACAAGTTCATCATGCGGTCGCGTCACCAGCGCAAGAAGTAAGAGAGGAAGTCTCAAGTGGCTCGTTCAGTATGGAAAGGTCCGTTTGTTGACGGCTATCTTCTCAAGAAGGCTGAGAAGGTTCGTGACGGCGGTCGTAACGAAGTGATCAAGATGTGGAGCCGTCGCTCCACGATCCTTCCGCAGTTCGTGGGTCTCACCTTCGGCGTCTACAACGGCAACAAGCATGTTCCCGTTTCGGTGTCAGAAGAAATGGTCGGACACAAGTTCGGTGAATTCTCTCCGACCCGGACCTATTACGGTCATGGTGCGGACAAGAAGGCAAAGAGGAAGTAACAATGGGCAAGGCAAAAGCCGAACGCCGGCTGAAGGATAATGAAGCGCAGGCAATTGCGCGCACGATCCGCGTCAGCCCCCAGAAGCTCAATCTGGTTGCCGCGATGATCCGCGGCAAGAAGGTCGAGCGCGCTCTGGCCGAACTCGAGTTCTCGCGCAAGCGGATCTCGGAAACGGTCAAGAAGACGCTTGAATCCGCGATTGCAAACGCTGAAAACAACCACGACCTCGACGTTGATTCGCTCATCGTTGCCGAGGCGTATGTTGGCAAGTCGATTGTGATGAAGCGCTTCCACGCTCGTGGTCGCGGCCGTGCATCGCGTGTTGAAAAGCCGTTCTCTCACTTGACGATCGTCGTTCGTGAAGTGGAAGCCAAAGGGGAGGCTGCATAATGGGCCAGAAGATTAATCCGATCGGTTTCCGTCTCGGCATCAACCGGACCTGGGATAGCCGTTGGTTCGCTGATAACGCGGAATACGGTCAGCTTCTTCATGAAGACCTGAAGATCCGCGCCTACCTGATGGAAGAGCTTAAGGCCGCCGGCATTGCCAAGGTCGTGATCGAACGTCCGCACAAGAAGTGCCGCGTCACGATCCACTCGGCTCGTCCGGGCCTGATCATCGGCAAGAAGGGCGCAGACATCGAAAAGCTCCGCAAGAAGCTTTCCGAAATGACCAACTCCGAAACCCACCTCAACATCGTTGAAGTGCGCAAGCCGGAAGTTGACGCAACCCTCGTTGCCCAGTCTATCGCTCAGCAGCTCGAGCGCCGCGTGGCTTTCCGCCGTGCGATGAAGCGCGCTGTTCAGTCGGCCATGCGTCTTGGCGCCGAAGGCATCAAGATCACCTGCGCCGGTCGTCTCGGTGGTGCCGAAATCGCTCGTACCGAATGGTACCGCGAAGGTCGCGTTCCGCTGCACACCCTGCGTGCGGACATCGACTACGGCACGTCTGAAGCTGAAACCGCTTTCGGTATCTGCGGCATCAAGGTCTGGATCTTCAAGGGCGAAATCCTTGAGCACGACCCGATGGCTTCCGAGCGTCGCGCGATCGAGAGTGACAGTCAGGGCGGCAGCAGCAGAGAGCGTCGTCGCGAAAACGCCTAACACGCGTGTGGCAGCCAATATCGGAGAATTAAAAAAATGTTGCAGCCAAAGCGTACGAAGTATCGCAAGCAATTCAAGGGCCGCATCAAGGGCGTAGCCAAGGGCGGATCTGATCTCGCTTTTGGTGAATTCGGCCTGAAGGCTCAAGAACCAAACCGCGTCAATGCGCGCGAGATCGAAGCGGCCCGCCGCGCGATCACCCGCCATATGAAGCGCGCCGGTCGCGTCTGGATCCGTGTGTTCCCTGACGTTCCGGTCACCGCCAAGCCTACCGAAGTCCGTATGGGTAAGGGTAAGGGCTCGGTCGAATACTGGGCATGCAAGGTCAAGCCTGGTCGTATGATGTTCGAGATCGATGGTGTCAGCGAAGAACTCGCCCGTGAGGCACTTCGTCTTGGTGCTGCCAAGCTCTCTGTCAAGACGCGCTTCGTGCAGCGTATCGCAGAGTAAGGAGTGAATCTCATGAAAGCCGCAGATGTTCGCGCTCTGAGCGCCGATCAACTCAACGAAGAGCTTGCCAAGCTGAAGAAAGAGCAGTTCAATCTGCGTTTCCAGAAGGCAACCGGCCAGCTCGAAAAGTCGTCGCGTATCGACGAAGTCCGTAAGGACATCGCACGCGTCAAAACAATTGCCCGCCAGAAGGCGGCAGAAGCCAAGGCCTAAGGACCACAAAATATGCCGAAACGCATTCTGCAGGGCACAGTCGTCAGCGACAAGAACGACAAGACCGTCGTCGTCAGGGTCGAGCGCCGCTTTGCGCACCCGATTCTCCAGAAGACCGTTCGCCGTTCGAAGAAGTACAAGGCGCACGACGAAAGCAACCAGTACAAGGTTGGTGACGTTGTTTCCATCGAGGAATGCGCGCCGATCTCCAAGGATAAGCGCTGGACGGTGGTTGCCGCCCAGGCTTGATTTCTGCGGGATTTGACCGCGAGACCCTTGCGTCTTGGGCAAATACCTGTATGAAGCACGCAATTGAAGTAAAGGAACGCTCGAGTCCGGGCGTTCTTTTGCTTTGAGATAGGCACAATAAGCCGGGCGAGGGGGTCTAGACCCAACCGGCCCGGTAACAACAAGAAGGCGACCTGACATGATTCAGATGCAAACAAACCTCGACGTGGCGGATAATTCCGGCGCACGTCGTGTCATGTGCATCAAGGTGCTGGGCGGCTCCAAGCGTAAGTACGCGTCGATCGGCGACATCATCGTCGTTTCGATCAAGGAAGCCATTCCGCGCGGCCGCGTGAAGAAGGGTGATGTCATGAAGGCTGTTGTCGTTCGCACCGCGAAAGACATCCGCCGTGCGGATGGCAGCGTCATTCGTTTTGACACAAACGCAGCCGTTCTTATCGATAACAAGAAAGAGCCGATCGGCACCCGTATCTTCGGACCGGTTCCGCGCGAACTTCGCGCCAAGAACCACATGAAGATCATCTCGCTGGCTCCGGAAGTACTCTAAGGGAGCGTTGAGAGATGCAAAAGATTCGTAAAGGCGACAAGGTCGTCGTTCTCACCGGTAAGGACAAGGGTCGTACCGGCGAAGTCGTACAGGTAATGCCGAAGGAAGATCGGGCTGTAGTGCGTGGCGTAAACATGGTGAAGCGTCACCAGCGCCAGACCCAGAGCCAGGAAGCCGGCATTATCAACAAGGAAGCCTCGATCCATCTTTCGAACATCGCGATTGCCGATCCGAAGGACGGCAAGCCGACCCGCGTCGGCTTCAAGATCGATGGCGACAAGAAGGTCCGCGTGGCCAAGCGTTCGGGAGTAGTGATCGATGGCTAAGTCCGCTTATGAGCCCCGGCTCAAGAAGGAATATGTCGAGCGTATTCGTGCGGCTATGCAGGAGAAGTTCTCCTACGCCAACGAAATGCAGATCCCGCGCCTCGACAAGATCGTCATCAACATGGGTGTTGGCGAATCGACTGCCGACTCCAAGAAGCCGACCGTCGCAGCTGCCGACCTCGCTGCGATTGCTGGCCAGAAGCCGGTAATCACCCGCGCTCGCAACTCGATCGCTGGCTTCAAGCTGCGCGAAGGCATGCCGATTGGTGCCAAGGTTACCCTGCGCGGCGTTCGGATGTATGAGTTCCTGGATCGTCTCGTGAACATCGCTCTTCCGCGCGTTCGCGACTTCCGTGGCCTCAACCCGAAGTCCTTCGATGGCCGTGGCAACTTCGCCATGGGCGTGAAGGAGCACATTGTGTTCCCTGAGATCAACTACGACAAGGTTGATCAGATGTGGGGCATGGACATCATCGTTTGCACGACGGCTACTAACGACGACGAAGCACGCGCTCTGCTCACAGAGTTCAACTTCCCGTTCCGTCAGTAATCCGTAACGACAAGCGTAAAGAAGGATAACTGTTATGGCGAAAACGAGCGCAGTTGAAAAGAACAAGCGCCGCCGCAAACTGGTTGCCGGGCAAGCCTCTAAGCGCGCCGCTCTTAAGGCAATCATCATGAACCAGTCTCTGCCGATCGAAGAGCGGTTCAAGGCAACCATCAAGCTGGCCGAACTGCCGCGTGATGGATCCAAGACCCGCATCCGCAACCGTTGTGAAGTTACGGGCCGTCCGCGCGCCTACTATCGTAAACTTCGCATGTCGCGTATTGCGCTTCGCGAACTGGGCAACTCCGGCCGCGTGCCGGGTATTGTCAAGTCGAGCTGGTAAGGAGACGGGCACATGGCAATGACTGATCCGCTGGGCGATATGCTCACCCGTATCCGTAACGGCGCGGCACGCCGCAAGTCGAGCGTTTCCACGCCGGCTTCGAAGCTCCGCGCACGTGTTCTGGATGTCCTTCAGGCTGAAGGCTACATCCGTGGATACTCTGAAGTCGTATTTGGCAACGGCAAGGCCGAGCTGAACATCGAACTGAAGTACTACGAAGGCGCTTCCGTAATCCGTGAGATCGGACGCGTTTCCAAGCCGGGCCGCCGAGTTTATGTCTCGGTTAAGTCCATTCCGCAGGTCGCGAACGGCCTCGGCATCACCATCCTTTCGACTCCGAAGGGTGTGATGGCCGATCATCAGGCACGCGAACAGAATGTTGGTGGTGAGATTCTTTGCTCCGTCTTCTAAGACGTAACATGATCTCCATAGCGAACAGACAGGTATAAAAATGTCTCGTATCGGTAAGAAGCCCGTTCAAGTTCCTGCAGGCGTCACGGCAAGCGTGGATGGCCAGAAGGTAACGGCGAAGGGCCCTAAGGGCGAACTGTTCTTTGTTGCAAACGACGAAGTATCGGTAGCGCTCGAAGACAATGCGGTTGTTGTACAGCCGCTCAACCAGAGCAAGGATGCTCGTTCGAAGTGGGGCATGTCCCGCACGATGATCGAGAACATCCTGAAGGGCGTCAAGGACGGTTACGAGCGCAAGCTCGAAATCAACGGCGTTGGTTACCGCGCGTCGCTGCAGGGCAAGAACCTGCAGCTGGCACTCGGTTTCAGCCACGACGTCGTCTACCAGACGCCGGAAGGCATCACGATCGCTGTACCGAAGCCGACGGAAATCATCGTCTCCGGCATCAACAAGCAGCAGGTCGGCCAGGTTGCAGCGGAAATCCGCGAATACCGCGGCCCCGAGCCCTACAAGGGCAAGGGCGTCAAGTATGCCGAAGAGCGGATTGTCCGCAAAGAAGGCAAGAAGAAGTAAGGATCACGCGAAATGGCTAGCAGGAAAGATACTCTTGTGCGTCGCGCCAACCGCGTGCGCCGTCAAATCAAGGCGGTCGCGAATGGCCGTCCGCGCCTGTCGGTTCATCGCTCGTCGAAGAACATCTACGTACAGGTTATCGACGACGTGGCCGGCAAGACGCTTGCGTCTGCCTCCACGCTCGACACCGATCTGCGTTCGTCTTTGAAGACGGGCGCTGACGCGGCAGCTGCTGCTGCCGTCGGCAAGCTCATCGCTGAGCGCGCCGTAAAGGCTGGCGTCAAGGACGTTGTCTTTGATCGTGGCGCCTTCATCTATCATGGCCGCATCAAGGCTCTGGCCGAAGCTGCCCGTGAAGGTGGTCTGAACTTCTGATCGGTTGCCAGGCGGGCCTTGTGCCCGCCTCGCACCTTCAAAAGTTTCCGGTCGCTTCCGATCCATGTGACGGGGGCGACTTTTGTCAATCTGCCGATTGCACCCGGAAAAGAAAAAGGAAAAGGACAATGGCACAGGAAAGAAGGGGTTCTCGCGAAGATCGCCAGAACCGCGAAGAGCGCGACAGCGAATTTGTCGACAAGCTCGTAGCAATTAACCGCGTCGCCAAGGTGGTGAAGGGCGGTCGTCGTTTCGGTTTCGCAGCGCTCGTCGTCGTTGGCGACCAGAAGGGCCGCGTTGGCTTCGGTCATGGCAAGGCGCGCGAAGTGCCGGAAGCCATCCGCAAGGCAACGGAAGCCGCCAAGCGCGATCTGATCTTCGTCCCGCTGCGTGGTGGTCGTACCCTGCATCACGACGTTCACGGCCGTCACGGCGCCGGCAAGGTGCTGCTGCGTTCGGCTAAGGCCGGTACCGGTATCATCGCTGGTGGCCCGATGCGCGCCGTCTTCGAAACGCTCGGCGTTCATGACGTCGTTGCTAAGTCGACCGGCTCGTCGAACCCCTACAACATGGTTCGCGCAACGTTCGACGCCCTAAAGAACCAGATGCACCCGAAGGACATCGCAGCTCAGCGCGGCATGAAGTACGCCACGCTCCAGGCTCGTCGTGTTTCCTCCGGCGCTGCTTCCGAAGAATAAGGGAGCTGACAGATGGCTAAGAAAGAAAACGCTGCGAAGACGGTTACCGTCGAGCAGATCGGTAGCCCCATTCGCCGTCCGGCCGTACAGCGTCAGACGCTTATCGGCCTGGGCCTCAACAAGATGCACCGGGTTCGCACGCTGGAAGACACCCCAGCTGTTCGCGGCATGATCCGGTCGGTCCAGCACCTCGTTCGCGTCGTCGACGAGAAGTGAGGGGGATAAGCTCATGAAACTGAATGAAATCAAGGACAACGAAGGCTCGACCAAGAACCGCAAGCGTCTTGGTCGCGGCATCGGCTCCGGTTCCGGCAAGACTGCCGGTCGCGGTGTAAAGGGTCAGAAGGCTCGTTCGGGCGTTGCCATCAACGGCTTCGAAGGCGGCCAGATGCCAATCTACCGTCGTCTGCCGAAGCGCGGCTTCAACAACATCTTCGCTTCGGAGTTTGTTGTCGTGTCGCTCGGCCGCATCCAGACGGCAATCGACGCCAAGAAGCTTGACGCTTCGAAGTCCGTCGATGCAGCAGCTCTCAAGGCTGCTGGCGTGATCCGTCGCGAAAAGGACGGCGTTCGCGTGCTGGCCGATGGCGAACTGAAGGCGAAGATCTCGCTCGAAGTTGCAGGCGCTTCCAAGTCGGCGATCGAAAAGATCGAAAAGGCTGGCGGCTCCATCAAGCTGCTTTCGGCTGCTGCCGAATAATATTACTGATCAACCGCCCGGGGTGCTTCACTCCGGGCGGTTTTGCTCCCATATGTGAGCCTCACGTCCGCGATGGCGAATCGCTCGCCTCGGCGGACATAGCGGAAACCACGGTGAGGCATCCGATTGCAGACACAATCGCCTCGCGTCCGGTTTTCAAGACGAAAAGTTAGTCCTTCCGGAACGGACAGGGTACTCCCGCTGATTCCGAGATTTGGTACGCGGAGAATTGCATGGCTTCTGCAGCGGAACAGCTCGCCTCGAACCTGAATTTCTCGACTTTCGCCAAGGCGGAAGATCTGAAGAAACGACTGTGGTTCACGCTTGGTGCGCTTTTGGTCTACCGTCTTGGCACCTATATCCCGCTGCCCGGCCTCAATCCGGACGCGTTTGCGCAGGCCTTCCAGGGCCAGAGCGGCGGTATCCTCGGCCTCTTCAACATGTTTTCGGGCGGTGCAGTGGAGCGCATGGCGATCTTCGCGCTCGGCATCATGCCCTATATCTCTGCCTCGATCATCGTTCAGCTGATGACCTCCGTCGTGCCGGCGCTGGAACAGCTGAAGAAGGAAGGCGAGCAGGGTCGCAAGATCATCAACCAGTACACCCGTTACGGTACGGTGCTTCTCGGCGTCATGCAGGCCTACGGCATTGCAGTCGGCCTTGAGAGCGGCAACGGCCTCGTCAACGACCCGGGCTGGTTCTTCCGCATTTCCACGGTGATCTCGCTGCTCGGCGGCACGATGTTCCTGATGTGGCTCGGCGAGCAGATCACCTCGCGCGGTATCGGCAACGGCATCTCCCTGATCATCTTCGCCGGCATCGTCGCCCATCTGCCGACGGCTCTGGCCGGAACGCTCGAACTTGGCCGCACGGGCGCACTTTCGACCCCGCTCATCCTGGCGATCATCGTCATGATCGTTGCCGTCATCGCGCTCATCGTCTTCGTCGAACGCGCCCAGCGCCGGTTGCTGATCCAGTATCCGAAGCGTCAGGTTGGCAACCGTATGTTCCAGGGCGACACCTCGCACCTGCCGCTGAAGCTGAACACCGCGGGCGTTATCCCGGCGATCTTCGCGTCGTCGCTGTTGCTGCTGCCGGCAACGCTTGCTGGCTTTGCCAACACTGCGACGCTGCCTGGCTGGGCGACGTCGATCGTCAGCGCGCTTGGTCACGGCCAGCCGCTCTACATGGTGCTCTACGGCGGCATGATCGCGTTCTTCGCCTTCTTCTATACGGCTATCGTCTTCAATCCGAAGGACACGGCCGACAATCTGAAGAAGCATGGCGGCTTCATTCCGGGCGTTCGTCCGGGCGAGCGCACCGCCGAATACATCGATTACGTCCTGACGCGCATCACCGTGCTCGGCGCGATCTATCTGATTTTCGTCTGCATCCTGCCTGAAATTCTCATCGCGCAGACTGGTGTGCCGTTCTACCTTGGTGGTACGTCGCTTTTGATTGTTGTCAGCGTTACCCTTGATACGGTAGCACAGATCCAGGGTCACCTCATTGCTCAGCAATATGAGGGGCTGATCAAGAAGTCGAAGCTGCGCGGAGGGAAGAGGGGACGATGAGACTGATTTTTTTGGGACCGCCCGGAGCTGGCAAGGGGACGCAAGCCAAGCTTCTGACGGAGAGGTACGGTATTCCGCAGCTTTCCACAGGTGACATGTTGCGGGCGGCCGTCGCCCAGGCGACAGAAGTCGGCAAGCGGGCCAAGGCCGTCATGGACGCCGGCCAGCTCGTCTCTGATGCGATCGTCAACGAGATCGTGTCGGACCGGATCGATGCCCCGGATTGTGCCAACGGCTTTATCCTCGACGGATATCCGCGCACGGTTCCGCAGGCGGTCGCTCTCGGCGAGATGCTCAAGGGCAAGGGCTTGAAGCTCGACGCCGTTATCGAGCTCAAGGTCGACGAGACGGCGCTTGTAAAGCGCATGGAGAATCGCGTAGCGGAAACCATCGCTGCGGGCGGCTCGGTCAGATCGGACGACAATCCGGAAGCCTTCAAGCGTCGGCTGACGGAATATCGCGAAAAGACCGCACCTTTGTCGGAACACTATGCCGGCACCGGTGAGCTGAAGACGGTCGATGGCATGGCCGATGTGGATGCCGTGACTGCACAGATCGAGAAGATTCTGGCTTAGACCCTGGGTCTTTGCCGAAAAGGAACCGCCGGGGAGTTGACTTTTCCGGCTGATTCCGCCAAAGACAGCGCCAACTCGCGACATGGGAGCGATCGGCGCGGTCTTCAACGAAACGAAGTCCGGGTACGGTCGTTTTTGACGTGTCTCGAACCTCAATCAACGTGCGGCTCTTGAGGTCGCGTAACGAAGCACCTATTGCCGGATGGCAACTGGAACGCAAGGAGAATAGACGTGGCACGTATCGCTGGCGTCAACATCCCGACGGCAAAGCGCGTTGTTATCGCGCTGACCTACATTCACGGGATCGGACCGAAATTCGCACAGGAAATCGTCGAGAAGGTCGGTATTCCGGCTGATCGTCGTGTGCATCAGTTGACGGATGCTGAAGTTCTTCAGATCCGCGAAACGATCGACCGCGACTACCAGGTTGAAGGTGACCTGCGTCGCGATACGTCGATGAACATCAAGCGTCTGATGGATCTGGGCTGCTACCGCGGTCTGCGCCATCGTCGCAGCCTGCCGGTGCGCGGTCAGCGTACCCACACCAATGCCCGCACCCGCAAGGGTCCGGCAAAGGCGATCGCCGGTAAGAAGAAGTAATTTCCCGAATAGGGAGATTGGGAGGCTGGCGCACGCGCCGGCCTCCTTTTGCAGTTTGGGAAGGGCGATGCCCGACCGTTGCGAAGCCGGATCGGTTTCGTGAAATGCCTGCAGGGCCGGTTCCTCCGGTCCTGGATGAAACTGAAGAAGCAGGGCAGGGGACGAAAATTCCTTTCCCGGTGGAGCCGCTGGAATTACGGCGGTGCAGAGATCTAAGAAAGGGATCCTATGGCCAAGGAAGCCACCCGCGTTCGCCGTCGCGAACGCAAGAACATCACGTCTGGCGTCGCGCACGTCAATTCGTCGTTCAACAACACCATGATCACCATCACCGACGCACAGGGCAACGCAATTGCTTGGTCGTCTGCCGGTGCCAAGGGTTTCAAGGGCTCGCGTAAGTCGACCCCGTTTGCCGCACAGATCGCCGCTGAAGACTGCGCCAAGAAGGCCCAGGAACACGGCATGAAGTCGCTTGAAGTCGAAGTTTGCGGTCCGGGTTCCGGCCGTGAATCCGCGCTTCGCGCACTGCAGGCAGCGGGCTTCATGATCACCTCGATCCGCGATGTGACCCCGATCCCGCACAACGGTTGCCGCCCGCGCAAGAAGCGCCGCGTCTGATCATTTGCGTTCAAAATGCCGGTGAGGGCGCTTCGGCGCACTCCCGGACTTCGGGGCTCGGTTGTCACGATTGGATGGTGACAACGAACGGAAGGCACAAAACATGATCCAGAAAAATTGGCAGGAACTGATCAAGCCCAACAAGGTGGAGTTCATCTCCTCGGGCCGCACCAAGGCAACGTTGGTCGCGGAACCTCTTGAACGTGGCTTTGGTCTGACGCTCGGCAACGCGCTTCGTCGCGTGCTGTTGTCGTCGCTTCGCGGTGCTGCTGTCACCGCGGTGCAGATCGACGGCGTCCTGCACGAGTTCTCCTCTATCCCGGGCGTCCGGGAAGACGTGACGGACATCGTGCTCAACATCAAGGAAATCGCCATCAAGATGGATGGCGATGACGCAAAGCGCATGGTTGTGCGCAAGCAGGGTCCGGGCGTTGTAACCGCCGGTGACATCCAGACGGTTGGCGACATCGAAATCCTCAACCCGAACCATGTGATCTGCACCCTCGACGAGGGCGCTGAAATCCGCATGGAGTTCACCGTCAACAACGGCAAGGGCTACGTTCCGGCTGACCGCAACCGTTCGGAAGATGCACCGATCGGCCTCATCCCGGTCGACAGCCTGTACTCGCCGGTCAAGAAGGTCTCGTACAAGGTGGAAAACACCCGCGAAGGCCAGGTTCTTGACTATGACAAGCTGACGATGTCCATCGAGACGGACGGCTCTGTCACCGGTGAAGATGCGATCGCTTTTGCGGCCCGCATCCTTCAGGATCAGCTGTCGGTTTTCGTCAACTTCGACGAACCGCAGAAGGAAGCAGAGGAAGAAGCAGTCACCGAGCTGGCCTTCAACCCGGCGCTTCTCAAGAAGGTCGACGAACTGGAACTTTCCGTCCGTTCGGCCAACTGCCTGAAGAACGACAACATCGTCTACATCGGCGACCTCATTCAGAAGACCGAAGCAGAAATGCTTCGCACGCCGAATTTTGGTCGCAAGTCGCTGAACGAAATCAAGGAAGTTCTCGCTTCCATGGGCCTGCACCTCGGCATGGAAGTGCCGTCCTGGCCGCCTGAGAACATCGAAGATCTCGCCAAGCGTTACGAAGACCAATACTAACCATTAGACTGCGGGCAGATGCCTGCAAGTGAAGGAGAATAGCAATGCGCCACGGTAAAGCCGGCCGCAAGCTGAATAGAACCGCCAGCCACCGCAAGGCGATGTTTGCCAACATGGCAGCCTCGCTGATCGAGCACGAGCAGATCGTTACGACTCTGCCGAAGGCTAAGGAAATCCGCCCGATCGTTGAAAAGCTCGTCACCCTCGGCAAGCGCGGCGACCTGCATGCTCGTCGTCAGGCGATCTCGCAGATCCGCGACGCCGTTGTCGTTGCCAAGCTGTTCGACACGATCGCTTCGCGTTACGCCACCCGCAACGGCGGCTACCTGCGTATCATGAAGGCTGGCTTCCGCCAGGGCGACAACGCTGCTCTTGCTGTCATCGAATTCGTTGACCGCGACACCGATGCAAAGGGTGCGAAGGACCGCGCTCGCGTCGCAGCTGAAGCTGACGCCGCAGAAGCAGCCTGATCCTTTCAGGCAAGCTGAATTGAAAGCGGCCGGGTGTTCGTCACCCGGCCGCTTTTTTATTGTGCCGTTCGGATTGGGGGCGATCGCGTATTCCTCAAATCCGATCCGATTTAAGGCCCGAATTGCTCGGCGGACTTAAAGTGCTACAGCATCCTTTGCGCGCCCGCGCGGCGCCGTAGCCTGCCGTTTGCGCTTCAGATAGGGCTTGCGCACCAGCCGCCACGCCAAAAGCGACGCGACGAGCGCGATATAGGTCATCTGTTCGAGACCGATTACCTTGACCGACATCGCAAAATGCAACGCGCCCGCCGCGGCAATGATATAGGCGAGCTTGTGCAGCTGGTTCCAGCGGCTGCCGAGACGCCGGATCGACCAGTTGTTTGATGTCAGTGCCAGCGGGATGAGCATCACCAGCCCGGCCATCCCGATGGTGATGAACGGGCGCCGGGCGATGTCGGCGATGATGGCGGGGATGTTCAAGACCTGGTCGAGCAGGAAATAGGCCAGGAAGTGCATGACGACATAGTAGAAGGCGAGCAGCCCAAGGGCACGCCGATAGCGCAGCCAGTTGATCCCCAGGAGATCGCGGATCGGGGTGATCGCCAGCGTGGCGACCAGAAAGCGCAACGCCCAGATACCCAGCAGATGCTCGAATTCCTTGACAGGATTTCCCGGAAGTTGCCCGGTGGCGCCGAGATAGAAGGCAACGAGCGCCGGACAGAGACCGAGTCCGTACAGTGCCCAGACGGACGCGGAATGGAAGCGCTTCGGTAGGGCGGGCAGTTTGGACATGCTCAGAAATTCGCTTTCAGGTCCATGCCGGCATAAAGGCCGGCGACCTCGTCCGCATAACCGTTGAACGGCAGGGTGTCGCGCCGGTTTGCACCGAAGAAGCCGCCACCCCCGATCCTGTTTTCTGTCGCCTGGCTCCAGCGCGGGTGATCGACCGCTGGGTTCACATTAGCGTAAAAGCCGTATTCATTGGGCGCCGACAGGTTCCAGGTCGAGGGCGGTGGTGTTTCCGTCAGCGAGATCCGCACGATCGACTTGATGCCCTTGAAGCCGTATTTCCAGGGTGTGACGAGCCGGATCGGCGCTCCGTTCTGGTTGGGCAATGTCTTGCCATAAACGCCGACAGACAGAATCGTCAGCGGGTGGCGGGCCTCGTCGAGCCGCAGGCCTTCGCGGTAGGGCCAGGGCAGAGGCTGGAAGAAGCCGGATTGGCCGGGCATTTGTTCCGGGCGCACCACAGTCTCGAACGAGACATATTTGGCGTTGCCGAGCGGCTCGACCTTGTCGAGGAGTGCCGCGAGTGGAAATCCGGTCCAGGGAATAACCATGGACCAGGCCTCGACGCACCGCATCCGGTAGATACGTTCCTCGAGCGGAAGGGCGAGCAATTCCTCCAGCCCGAACTCCTTCGGCTTGGCGACAAGGCCATCGACCTTCACGGTCCAGGGCGTCGGTTTGAAGGCAGCCGAATTGGCAGCAGGGTCAGCCTTGCCAGTGCCGAATTCGTAAAAATTGTTGTAGCCCGTAACGTCGGCTTCGGGCGTCAGGTCTTCATCGACGGTGTACTTGCCCTTGGGCGCGGGAAGGGCGGCCGCTTGGGCGCCTGCTGCACCCGTGCCCACGGCCAAAAGGCCGCCAGCTGTCGTTGCCAGAAATGCTCGGCGTGACAGGAAGCAGCCCTCCGGTGTGATTTCGGATGATGCGATTCTCGGTGGACGATAGGCCGGCATGATCTTTTCCGCTTTGAACGTGTGGGATTTGTCTGCTCAAACTGACCAGAGTTTCGATCACTGTGAAAGAGGCCGATAACCACGTTTTCGTGCGTTGCGCGTGATGCTACCTGATTTGCGTATGTCTTGGCGACGTTTGCCTTTTTTCCTGCGAAATCCTATCTGAACGTAGCCGCGACGAATAGGAGAATGCTTCATATGATCTTCGGTCAAAGGGCGCTTGCGACGCTCGTTCTTGCTGTCTCTCTGTCCTGTCCGGCAATCGCCCAGGACACCAAAACCGTACCGCAATCGCGCTTGGAGATGCAGCTTTCCTTCTCGCCGCTGGTCAAGCAGACGGCGAATGCTGTGGTCAATGTCTATGCTGAGCGCGTGGTCGAGCGCCGGTCGATCTTCTCGGGCGATCCCTTCTTCGAGGAGTTCTTCGGGCAGCGCATGCCGAACCGCAGCGAGAAACAATCCTCGCTCGGTTCCGGGGTGATCGTCGGCAAGAACGGCATCGTCGTCACCAACAATCACGTCATCGAAGGTGCCGACGACATCAAGGTGGCGCTGGCCGATGGCCGAGAATATCCGTGCAAGATCATGCTCAAGGACGATCGCCTCGATCTCGCGGTGCTGAAGATCCAGTCCGATGGCCCGTTCGACGTCGTTCCGATTGGCGATTCCGACGCGGTCGAGGTCGGCGACATCGTGCTGGCGATCGGCAATCCCTTCGGCGTTGGCCAGACCGTAACCAGCGGCATCGTTTCGGCGCTCGCCCGCAATCAGGTGTCGTCGGGCGATTTCGGCTTCTTCATCCAGACGGACGCTGCCATCAACCCGGGCAATTCCGGCGGTGGCCTGATCGACATGAACGGCGCGCTGATTGGCATCAATACCGCAATTTTCTCGAAAGGCGGCGGCTCTAACGGCGTCGGCTTTGCCATCCCAGCCAATCTCGTCAAGGTCTTCGTCGCATCCGCCGAAGGCGGCAATGGCTCGTTCGTGCGTCCGTTTATTGGTGCGTCTTTCGAGCCCGTGACATCGGAAGTCGCAGAAGCGCTCGGCCTTGATCGTGCGCGTGGAGCGCTCGTGACTGCCGTTGTCAACGGTGGGCCGGCCGCCTCGGCCGGGATCAAGCCGGGGCAGGTGATCACGGCCGTCAACGGTATCGCCGTCGAACATCCCGATGCCCTCGGCTATCGCTTGACCACCGTCGGCATCGGCCATGAGGCACGCGTCACGATTACCGAAAACGGCAAGCCGCACGATGTCAGTCTGAAGCTGGACCGCGCACCCGAGACATCGCCCCGCGATGAGCGTCTTATAGAGGGCCGCAATCCGTTTGCCGGTGCGGTCGTTGCCAATCTCTCGCCTCGACTGGCCGAGGAGTTGCGCCTGTCGACCTCGTTGCAGGGTGTCGTCGTTACCGAGATTAACCGTGGCTCGCCTGCCGCACGCATCGGCCTGGCGCCGAAGGATATCATCCGCTCCGTCAACGGGGCTGCAATCGACAGTTCGAAGACGCTGGAAAGCGTCATGGCCGACGGAGCCTCCTTCTGGCGCGTCGAAATTGAGCGTGACGGCCAGATCATTCGTCAGTTCTTCCGATGAGTGACCTCTTCTCCTCCTCGGAACCACCGGAAATGACCTCGGCAAGGCCGCTTGCCGATCGTCTGCGTCCACGCACGTTGTCCGAAGTCACCGGCCAGGAGCACCTGACGGGCGAGGATGGCGTGTTGACGCGAATGATCGCATCGGGATCGCTCGGTTCGATGATCTTCTGGGGCCCTCCCGGTACCGGCAAGACGACGGTCGCCCGGCTGTTGTCGGGCGAGGCGGAGTTGGCCTTTGAGCAGATCTCGGCAATCTTCTCCGGCGTTGCCGACCTCAAGAAGGTATTCGAATCGGCGCGGGCACGGCGCATGTCCGGCCGGCAGACCTTGCTTTTCGTCGACGAGATCCATCGTTTCAATCGCGCGCAGCAGGATAGTTTCCTGCCAGTCATGGAAGACGGCACGGTCATCCTGGTTGGGGCAACGACGGAGAACCCATCCTTCGAACTCAACGCCGCTCTCCTCTCGCGCGCTCGCGTGCTGACGTTCAAGCCGCATGGTGAGGAGAGCCTGCAGGAATTGCTGAAGCGCGCGGAAGAAACGGAAGGCAAGCCGCTGCCGCTCGACGCGGACGCCCGGGCAAGCCTGATCCGCATGGCCGATGGCGATGGCCGGGCATCGCTGACACTGGCCGAAGAAGTCTGGCGCGCGGCGCGGCGCGACGAGATCTTCGACGTCGAAGCGCTGCAGCGGATCGTGCAGCGGCGAGCGCCGGTCTACGACAAGGGCCAGGACGGTCACTACAATCTGATCTCGGCACTGCACAAATCGGTGCGCGGCTCCGACCCGGACGCTGCACTCTATTATCTCTGCCGGATGTTCGATGCCGGCGAGGACCCACTCTATCTTGGAAGGCGCCTCGTTCGCATGGCGGTGGAGGATATCGGCCTGGCAGATCCCCAGGCGCTGGCAATCTGCAATGCCGCCAAGGACGCGTACGACTATCTCGGCTCGCCGGAAGGGGAGCTGGCGCTCGCTCAGGCCTGCGTCTATCTCGCGACAGCGCCGAAATCGAATGGCGTCTACATGGCCTATAAGGCCGCCATGCGGGCTGCCAAGGAAAACGGTTCTCTGCTGCCTCCGAAGCATATTCTCAACGCGCCGACCAAGCTGATGAAGGGCGAGGGCTACGGCGACGGATACCGCTACGACCACGACGAGCCGGATGCTTTCTCTGGCCAAGACTATTTCCCGGAAAAGATGGGGCGTAAGATCTTCTACGATCCGCCAGAGCGCGGCTTTGAGCGCGAGATCCGCAAACGATTGGAATGGTGGGCGAAGCTGCGTCGCGAGCGAAGCTAAGCGAGAAAGGCGATTCTGTCTGAAGTGGAACCTTGGAAGCGCTCCATCTGCGTTCGCAAATATCGCCGGGCCGGAAACCGCAACATTATTAGAAATACCCAAGCATTGCCGGTCGTGCAGGGCTGGTTTGCCACGGCATATCTTGCTGTCGCCCGCGAACCGTGAGATAGAAACCGCGTTGCAGACGGCTGCACGGTACTGGATACCGAACATCCGCGGGGACGGCCTCGCTCCACTCTCAAGGAGTTTGAAATGGCCTGGTTAATCCTCTTTCTTGCCGGCATCCTCGAAATCGGCTGGGCAATCGGTCTCAAATACACTGAAGGTTTTACTCGTGTGACGCCGACGATCCTCACCGTTGGCTCGATGATAGTTAGCATCGCGCTGCTGGGCCTGGCGGTCAGAACCTTGCCGCTCGGCACGGCCTATGCTGTCTGGACGGGCATCGGCACCGTCGGCACCGTCATCCTCGGCATCGTTCTTTTCGCCGAGCCAGCCACTTTCGTCCGCCTCGGCTGCATCGCGCTGATCGTCGCCGGTATTGCGGGACTGAAGCTCTCCGCCTAACGTTACGTTCGTTAGCTGTCGTAACCGCAACGTTGCGTTTGGATTCCGACGCGCTGCTATCGCAGCGCGTCGAGAACGGCTGCCGCCGCCTGCATTTCCTGCCAGCGCAGTTCGCGGCGCTTGAACGCCTCCTCGTCCGTGCCCCAATGCTCGATCTGCCAATCCTCGTCGACATGGGCAGCCGTCCAGGCCTGTTCGGCCGTCAGCCGGCCGGACGCGAAGGCAACTGCAAGCAGAGCCGAGCCGGTCAAGGTGGTGATCGTGTGCACGCAGGTGAGGCCAAGTGGCGTCGCGAAGGCGCGCAGGCCCTCGGCATAGGCGGTGATCGCCTCTTCAGGCTGTTCCTGGTGGATCACACCCTCGGCCAGAATGAAACGGGCGCCAAGGGATTGGGCAGCCCATTCGAGCACTGGATTCCACACGGCGTTCTGCCGTCCGACGAGCCCTTCCGGGCTGGACGCGCGGTAGCAGATGAGATCGGTTCCGGCAAACCGCAAAATGTCTTCGAAGACCGAGCGCTGGTCCTTTGCCACCCCGTCGAGCGCCGTGTTGGCGATACGGGTGACCGGCATCTTGGCGGGGTCGATGACCTCGGCTTGTGCGTCCCATTCGGCCGCCAGCATTTCGGCGAGCTTGAGGGTCGGCACGGCAAGGGGATGTTTGGCCGGCGTTCGAACCGGCCGGCCGTCGAGCAGGACGCTGTGGCCGCCGTCTTCTGCCGCGCCGATGCTGACGTCCTTGTAGAAGCGCTTGGGCAGCGGCTTCAGCATCTGGATCTGCGCGCGCCGGACCGGATCCTCGTGGCTGAGCGCACCGATGAGTTCATCGCGAATATCAGGCATGATAGTGTTCCATCCACTCAATGATGTCGGCCGGCGTGCGGGCAATGTAATCTGCGCCAGCCTCGACGAGGTCGGATACGCCGGCATAGCCCCATGCAACACCGATGGCAGCGGCGCCGGCAGCCTTTGCCATCTGCATATCATAAATCGCGTCGCCGATGACCACGGTATCACGCGGATCGATCCCGGCTTCTAAGCAGCATTCCGTCACCATGGCAGGGTGCGGTTTTGAAGGGCAGTCGTCGGCGGTGCGCGAGACGAAGAACATCCGGTCGAAGCCGTGGGTCTCGGCGATATGCGTCAGGCCGCGGCGCGATTTGCCGGTGACGGCGCCGATAAGCAGCTCGTCGCGACCCGAAAGCGTCTGCATCATCGCTGCGATGCCTGGAAACAAAAGCTCCTGAAAACCCGCTTCCGCGCGGACGCCGGCAAAAATCGCCTTGTAGTGCGCCGTCATTGCCAGTGCCTGGTCGTCGACATGGTCACGTCCGAGCAGGCGGGCAATGGCGATGTCGAGCGTCAGGCCGATGATGCCCTTGGTTGCGGACAGCGCGGGCCGGTTGAGGTCGAAGGCTTTGAAGGTTCGTGCCATCACTTCATGGATGAGACCGCCGCTGTCGACCAGCGTGCCGTCGCAATCGAAAAGTGCCAGTTTCATCAGTCGTCCTCGCCAGGCTCGTTCTCTTCGAAGCCCAGCAGGTTCCAGCTTTGGACCATGTGCGGCGGCAGCGGCGCGGTCACACGCAGGCGACCACCGTCCGGATGCGGAATGTCGATATGGCGCGCGTGCAGGTGCAGACGGTTCTGCATGCCTCCGGGCAGGCTCCAGTTGGTATCGGCGTCGAAATACTTGGGATCGCCAAGGATCGGATGACCGATGTGCAAGGCGTGCACGCGCAACTGATGGGTACGACCGGTATAGGGTTCCATTTCGAGCCAGGCGAGGTTCTGGGCTGCCTGCTCGCGGATGCGGTAGTAGGAAATGGCGTGGTCGGCGCCGTCCTCGCCGTGTTTGGCGATGCGCATGCGGTCGCCGTCCGGTGTCTGTTCCTTGACCAGCCAGGTCGAGATGCGGTCTTCGCGCTTGCGCGGCACGCCCTTTACCAGGGCCCAGTAGGTCTTCTTGGTGTCGCGCTCCCGGAAGGCAGCCGTCAGCTTCTGCGCCGCGCCACGTGTACGCGCGATAACAAGCACACCAGACGTGTCGCGGTCGAGGCGGTGCACCAGACGGGGCTTCTCGCCGCGCTGGTTGGTCCAGGCCTCGAGCATCTTGTCGATGTGACGGTTGACGCCGGAGCCACCCTGAACTGCCAGACCGGCCGGCTTGTTCAGCACGATAACCTTTGCATCCTCGTGCAGCACCATGCGCGACAGCAGCTCCCCGTCCGGCGAGTGGCGAAGGTCGCGCCCGGCGATCGGGCCCGTCTTCACTTCTTTCGCATCGACGTTAAGGGGAGGGATGCGGACCGTCTGGCCCGGCTGCAACCGCGTGTCGGATTTGACGCGGCCGCCATCGACACGAATCTGGCCCGAGCGCAGCAGCTTCTGCAGCGGACCGAAACCCAGCCCGGGAAAATGTACCTTGAACCAGCGATCGAGGCGCATGCCTGCCTCGTCACCGTCCACCTGCTTGTGTTCTATGCCTGCCATCTCAGCGAACCTGCTTCCTGTTCTTTAGAGGCAGCCTTTAGACCATTGCGCGCATCAGGGCCAGCCCGGCAAAGACCGCCACGATCGAAAGCACGACGCTTGCCGCGATATAGGTGATGGCAAGTGCGGCATCACCACGTTCAAACAGCGTGATCGTATCCAGCGAGAAGGCGGAAAACGTCGTGTAGCCGCCGAGCACGCCGGTGATCAGAAACAGTCGCATCTCCGCCGAAGCGCCGAACTTGCGCATGATCAACTCGGCCAAGAAGCCGATGAGGAAGGAGCCGGTGATGTTGACGCCGAGCGTTCCCCAGGGAAAGCCCGACCCCCAACGGTGAAGCGTCCAGAGGCCAACGAGATAACGGGCCATCGACCCGATGGCACCGCCGGCGCCTACAAGCAGAAGGTTGGACATTGGATACTCCCGCTATTGCCTCAGGTTTAGGCTAGCCGCTCGGCGTGCCATTTCAGATGATCGTCCATGAAGGTCGAGATGAAATAATAGGAGTGATCGTAGCGCTCGTGCATGCGCAACGTCAGGCCAATGTCGGTTCCCTTGATCGCCTCTTCGAAAAGCCACGGCCGCAGGCCGTTGTCGAGGAAACTGTCTGCCTTGCCCTGGTCGATGAGGAACTCCGGGAAACGAGCGCCGTCCCTGACAAGTGCGCAGGCATCGTATTGCCGCCAGGCGGCCTTGTCCTCGCCGAGATATTTTTCGAAGGCGCCAATGGACCAGTCGGCCGTCGACGGTTCGACGATCGGTGCAAAGGCCGAGCAGCTGCGGAAACGGTCGGGGTTCTTGAGCGCGATGGTCATGGCGCCGTGGCCGCCCATCGAATGGCCGAAAATGCCCTGCCGGCTCATGTCGATGCGGAAGTGCTGGCTGACGAAGGCCGGCAACTCCTCGGTGACGTAGCTATACATCTGATAGTGTTCGGCCCACGGCGTCTGCGTTGCATCGAGGTAGAAGCCGGCCCCCTTGCCCATCTGCCAGTTGGTGAGTTCGTCCGGAACTTCCGTTCCGCGCGGGCTGGTGTCAGGGCAGACGACAACAAGCCCAAGCTCGGCGGCCATCCGGCGGTATTCGCCTTTTTCCATCACGTTGGCATGGGTGCAGGTGAGGCCCGAGAGATACCAGAGAACCGGCCGCGGCTCCTTGATCGCCTGCGGCGGGACGAAGACAGCAAATGTCATCTCGCCCTTGCAGGCTTCGGACTCGTGCGAGAAGACGCCCTGCATGCCGCCGAATGCGGTGTTCTGGGATAGAACTTTCATCAAATGCTCCTTGGATATCGTGGGGTCAGCCGGCGAGTTGCACGGCCGCGTTGACCGCAGCGGCGACAAGCACGGTGTTGAAGAAGAAGGAAACGATGGCGTGCATCAGGTTGATGCGCCGCATCGCCGTGGTGGTGATGGCGACATCGGATGTCTGGGCGGTCATGCCGATCACGAAGGAAAAATAGAGGAAATCATAGCCGCCCGGTTCCGGCGTCTCGGGAAAATCGAGCCCTCGCTGAGGGGTGGGAGTCTTGCCGCTGTCATCGGGCACCCAGTAAATGTGGGCGTAGTGCATCGCTGCCATCACATGAATGGTTGCCCAGCCCAAGACGACGGAGGCAAAGGCCAGGGCAAGTTCGAGCGTCGGCCCCTTGCTTTCGCCGTTGAGCGCGAAGAACAGCGAGACCAATGCCGTGGCGGCCGCTGCGAAGGTGACCAGGAAGATGACCGACTCCGGTTCGTCCGTGTTTCGCGCGTGCGTCTTGAGATGTTTGCCTGTCATCATCCGCAGCCGCCGGGCGCTCATGATCAGGTAGACGCAGAAGAAGGTGACGGCTGACACTTCGAAACTGTAGCGCGGCGCGGCGACCCACATGACCGCCAGGCTGGCAAGGGCACACGGGAACGCGGTGTAGAACGGCCAGTGCCTGAGCCTTGTCGTCGCTGTCATCGAAATGCCCTTGCGATCTATCGCGGGGTGACGCCGCGTTTCACTTTTTCGTCTGGCGTGCGAGCCGGTCAAGTGTCTCGAGGAAGGTCGAACGGTCGCGCTGCGTGAAGGCGGCGTTGTAGCCCTTGCTTTCGCCGGTCTCGCGCAGGTGTTGACCGAGGTCGCGCATGGCGGACGCCATGCCGATATTGCTCTTGTCGAAGACGCGGCCGGAAGGCCCGGTGACAAAGGCGCCGGCGGCCACGCAACGGACTGCGAGCGGAACGTCGGCGGTCACGACGATATCGCCTTCATGGGCGCGTTCGGCGATCCAGTCGTCGGCAGCGTCGAAACTCGCCGACACGATGACGTTATGGACCATCGGGTCGCGCGACGGACGCAGGCCCGAATTGGCGACGAAGGTCACTTCGAAGCCGTGGCGCTCGGCCACCTTCAGCACTTCCGCCTTCACCGGGCAAGCATCGGCATCAACATAGATCATCTTGAATCAACTTCTCAACGGGACCGAAAAAGCGCCGGAATACAATCGATTCCGGCGCCTTCCTGAATCGGATTACTAAGCAATTCCAGGAAGAGTGCGAAACGGTTTTCCGTCCGGAATTGCTCAGTTGGCGCTTAGTAGAGAACGACTGAGCGGATGCTTTCGCCGGAGTGCATCAGCTCGAAGCCCTTGTTGATGTCTTCGAGGGGCATGGTGTGGGTGATCATCGGATCGATCTCGATCTTGCCCTCCATGTACCAGTCGACGATCTTGGGCACGTCGGTGCGGCCGCGTGCGCCGCCAAAGGCGGTGCCCATCCAGCTGCGGCCGGTGACGAGCTGGAACGGGCGGGTGGAGATTTCCTGGCCGGCGCCGGCAACGCCGATGACGACAGACTTGCCCCAGCCGCGATGCGAGGCTTCGAGCGCCTGGCGCATCACCTTCGTGTTGCCGGTGCAGTCGAAGGTGTAGTCGGCGCCGCCGATCTGGTCGTCACCGCGCTTCGTCATGTTGACGAGATAGGGCACGATGTCGTCGCCGACTTCCTTGGGGTTGACGAAGTGGGTCATGCCGAAGCGCTCGCCCCAGGCCTTCTTGTCGTTGTTGAGATCGACACCGATGATCATGTCTGCGCCGGCAAGGCGCAGGCCCTGGATGACATTGAGGCCGATGCCGCCGAGACCGAAGACGATCGCGGTTGCGCCCATCTCCACCTTGGCCGTGTTGATGACGGCACCAATGCCGGTGGTGACGCCACAGCCGATGTAGCAGATCTTGTCGAAGGGAGCGTCGGGGTTGACCTTGGCAACCGCGATCTCCGGCAGCACGGTGTAATTGGCGAAGGTCGAGCAGCCCATATAGTGATGGATCTTGTCCTTGCCGATCGAGAAGCGCGAGGTGCCGTCAGGCATCAGGCCTTGTCCTTGCGTCGAGCGGATGGCGGTGCACAGGTTGGTCTTGCGCGACAGGCAGGACGGGCAGGAGCGGCACTCGGGCGTATAGAGCGGGATGACATGATCGCCTTTCTTCACCGAGGTGACGCCCGGTCCGACGTCGACGACGATGCCGGCACCCTCATGGCCGAGGATTGCCGGGAACAGACCTTCGGGATCCGCGCCCGACAGCGTGAAATCGTCGGTGTGGCAGATGCCCGTTGCCTTGACTTCGATCAGCACTTCTCCGGCCCGCGGGCCTTCGAGCTGGACGGTCATCACTTCCAGCGGCTTGCCTGCCTGAACGGCGACGGCGGCGCGTACATCCATGAATTTTCTCCCTTGGACTAACAATGATTTCGGGCGGCATCGGCGCAGCGGCCAATGTCGCCCGTTGGAATCGGCAATGAACTATCGAATAGTCTGTTGGACGCGATTGAGTTCCATCTCAAGAGCGGCAATGGCCTTGCCGGTCTGTTCGTGCAATTTCTTGACGAGCGCAAGCTGCTCGCGAAGGCTATCGCCAGAAGCGATCTTCGTCTCGTCATCAGGCGCGCGGCCCATGCCGGCGATCAACCAGGCGGGCGTGACGCCCAATACGCCGGCAAGCATGAACAGGCGGTTGGTGCGTGGCTCGGCCCGGTCGCGCTCCCAGGCGGCAACGGTTTCCACTCGGACGCCGAGCTGATCGGCGAGATCCTTGGTCGAAAGATTGGCCGCGTCACGTGCGCGCCAGATGCGTCCGCCCAGCGTATCTCCGTCGCCGGGGTCGCGCAGGCGGGCAATCATCGTTTCGGTTGACAAGCGCATGGATATCTCCTTTGCCACGGTCACGTTCAAAGGTCCCGGTTTCTGATTGGAGAAGTGAGAAGCTTCTCCTCCGGGGCGGAAGATGAAGTGAGCTTATAGGCATTCGGACCGTCGCGGACCACCCCGAAGCGGCAAAAACACGGTCAAAAGCGGCTCCGGTGACGAAATGCGCCCTTTCGCGTCGTGCTCGCATGCGTTGAAAAGCGCCGCGAACGCTCTAAGGTGGCGCATTCAAATCGGAACAAGCCATGTCCGTGCCGGCATCGACAGCAACTCCTCCCCAGAACACCGTGATGCAGGGCGTAGCCATCATGCTCTTTGCCATGGTGATCCTGCCGGGCATGGACGTGATCGCGAAGTACATGGCCGTCGTCGAGGGCATGGCGCCGGCACAGGTGACATTCTATCGGTTCTTCTTCCAGCTTGTCGCGACGCTCCCATTGCTCCTGACGATCGGGGGCCTTCGGGCGCTGCGACCGAAACGGCTCTGGCTCAATCTGCTGCGCGGCGTGCTCCTGGCGGCGGCGGCCCTGTTCTTCTTCATTTCGGTGAAATACATGCCGCTCGCCGACGTGTTCGCGATCTATTTCGTCGAGCCTTTCATTCTGACCTGCCTCTCGGCGCTGATCCTTCGCGAGAGGGTAGACTGGCGCCGTTGGCTGGCGATCGGCATCGGTTTTGCCGGTGCGATGATCGTCATCCAGCCGAGTTTCGCAGCTTTCGGTGCAACATCGCTGTTGCCGGTCGCCTGCGCCACGGTCTTTGCTTTCTATCTGCTTTTGAACCGCGCGGTCGGAATGGCCGATAGCCCTCTGACGATGCAGACGATCGCCGGCATCGGCGGAACGCTGTTCATGGTGGGTGTGATCGCGATCGGCGACGGGATGGGCGTCGCAGACTTCGAGCCGTCCTTGCCGAAGACGACGCTCGGTTGGGTGCTCGTCGTCATCCTCGGCGCGCTTTCGGGCTATGGCCACCTTCTGGTGGTCAAGGCCTTCCAGGCCGCACCGGTTTCGCTGCTGGCGCCGTTTGCCTATTTCGAGATCGTCACCGCGACGGCGCTCGGCTACCTCATTTTCGGCGACTTTCCATCGCTCTCGAAATGGCTTGGCATCGCGATCATCGTCGTGTCGGGGCTGTTCATGATCTGGCGCGAGCGTCAGGCCGGCAATCGATCCATCGAAGCGACGTGATACGGGCCGGCCTGTAGCAATCTTTGATTCAAGGGGCGTCGTTGCGGGTCGGCCCGAACACGGTCTCGAACGCATCGCGCAGGCGAATGTCCACATCCGGCATCATCACCGGTAGACCGAGATCGACGAGGCTGGTCACGCCATAGCTGCGGATGCCGCACGGCACGATGCCGCCGAAATGGTCGAGGTCCGGATCGACGTTGAGCGAAAAACCGTGAAAACTCACCCAGCGGCGCAGGCGGATGCCGATCGCCGCAATCTTGTCTTCGGCCATCGATCCGTCGGGAAGCGAAGGCTTCTCCGGTCGGCGGACCCAGACGCCGACGCGGTCCTCGCGGCGCTCGCCTTTGACGTTCATCTGATCGAGCGTTGAGATGATGACGCTTTCGAGTGCGGCGACGAAGGCACGCACATCCTGCCGACGGCGCTTGAGATCCAGCATCACGTAGACCACCCGCTGGCCTGGCCCATGATAGGTGTATTCGCCGCCGCGACCGGTCGCAAACACCGGGAAGCGGTCGGGCATGACAAGGTCGGCCGCATCGGCGCTGGTGCCCGCAGTATAAAGTGGCGGATGTTCCACCAGCCAGACGAGTTCGTCGGCAGTGCCGGCGGCAATGGCGGCCGCTTCGCGCTCCATTGTCTCGACTGCCTGTGGATAATCGACGACGTGAGGGGCGATCCGCCAGCGAACCGGGGGTGATTCCGGGGGGGCGAACATGTCCTGGCTCAGATTTTCGCGCTGCATTTCCGTCTGCGTTCCTGTTTTTACGCCTTGTACATGGGACGGCGCGAGACAAGAGTCCAGCGTTTGCAGGGTTTCGCGAGGAGGCTGTTGAAATAGTTTCTTTTCCCGTCAAATTTCTGTCGTCATGCCCTTGTGCACCCCAGGGGCTTTTGCTACATGCAGCCCCGCCGGAGCAATTCGGCGCCTACCACGATGCGGTCGTGGCGGAATTGGTAGACGCGCAGCGTTGAGGTCGCTGTGGGGCAACCCGTGGAAGTTCGAGTCTTCTCGACCGCACCAAAGAAAACCTGCTTCGGCAGGTTTTTTTGTTTTTATCCATATGCTTAGCATTGTCGTTGAGACGCATCTGCACGCTGTGTGGGCCGGACTCGCTCCCGCGGGCCTGCAGGGTCAATTCGTCTTGAGTATACGCGCCTGAACGGGTTGCTCCAAGCCTTTCAGTGAAAGCAGCCTGGTCTCGGACGCGCTCAGGAAATCCAGCACCTGCGCAGCTGTCTCGGCTGACACGAGGATTTCTCCGGCGGCGGCTTGGGATTCGAGTCTTGCGGCGAGATTGACGGTGCCGCCGATCGCGGTGAAATCGCTGCGGAAGCTTGAAAACTCACCAATCTCGACATCGCCTGTATGTATGCCGACACCAACACCGAGCCGGTAATCACGGTATTCCTTCAGATCGGAGCTCAGTCCGTCGAGTGCGTCAGCGTAATGTCGCTGAATGTCCACCGCAGCCCTGACCGCAGCACGAGCGTGGTCTCTTATCGCGATCGGAAAATTGAAGATCGCCAACAGGCCGTCGCCCATCTGCTTGTTGACGATGCCATCATGGGCCCAGATCGCCTGCGCGCATCGATCATGAAACAGGCTGACAATCTCACTCAGCTCGATCGCCTCTGTTCGCTCGGAAAGGGACGTAAACCCTCGCATATCGGCAAACAGGATCGTGGCGTGGGCGGTGATGTGGCGCTGCTTCTTGACGTAGCGAAAGGAGCGTTCGCAGATCGTGCAGATATTCGGATTCATCTTGCTTCGGGTGATGCCGAATGCCCGAAAGGGAAGGGCAAACGCCCCGCGGATCGGGATCGGCACGCGCATCTGATCCCAGCAGCCCCGGCAGATGCTGGCACTGTTGTGGGTAGGCGCAAGGGAAGATGCAGCCGTCATGTCCTGCAGTCTCGCCGCGCCGAGAAGACTTTTTGGTGGCGCGCAAACAAACGTGTAATATTCAGTTGTCTTTGGCAACTCGGAGTTTGTCTCAGTCGACGACAACATAAGGCATGACAATACACGTCCCGCTGTCCGTCGGCCGCTGCAAAGGATGTTTGAGTGCTGCTGGCACACCTTCGCCCTTGTCAGTGCATCCACATGGTTGCGGGAGAGCGGCAAATATATGTTGCTGCGGCGCCTGCACTTAGCGCGCTGCACGGACAGAGCGTCTAACCGACAGCTCCGTTCGGCGCGCTCCTCTCCCCATCAGCTGGACCGCCTCTTGTCCAGTCTTCCAAGAATTGGGTCTATTGTGCTCCAACCGGTCTCGTTTCTGTTTCGATGACCGGCGCTCGGTGAGGCGCCTTCGTCAGGCAGCGAAACTCAAGAAGGCGAGTTGCTGCTATTTGGTGGTGCCGTCGGGCGGAGCCTGTTGCGTTTGATCGACGGCAGTCGGAGCGGCACCGTTCGGTGCCAGCACGCGATCCTGCTTGTTATCAATGCTGCCGGTCTGTTCCGGTGACGGCTGAACCTGGTCGACTGCCGTCGTCCGGTCGTTATCGTTGCTTTCGCCCCAGATCGCCGCGCCACCCCAGACCAGCAGCGCCAGAAACAGGCCGACTCCGAGGATTGCCAGAACACGCACGCCCAGAGGACCTTGGCGGCTTTCGCGCGCCGTGAAGTTTTCCCGGTCTGAGTCGTGCGTCGCTGTGATGGGATCGCCCCGTTCATCCAGATATTTTGTCATCGGATGACCTCCGTTGTTGCCATCCTAAACAACGGGTTTCGAACGACAATGTTCCACCGTGAGACAAATTCATCTCGTCATCGGGCTTAAGATGCGAGTACCGAAGCGCCAAGCAAGTTGGCGATCCGGCGTCATATGTCTGTTGGCGAGAAAGCCTGGTTTCAGTTCGACCAGGTATCGGCGACACTGCGCCGCACAAGCTTATACTTATGGTCGGGCTGAACTTCGTAGGTTTCGAAGACCATCGTGCCTTGATGCATGAAGCGGTTCTGGATCATCGTGCCTGGCGGGGAGATCGTCTTGCGGGTGGGGCCGGCCTCGCCATAGGTCAAGCTCCCCGGCAACGGTTCGAGATTGGGCGTTGTGCTGTTGCATCCCGCCAATGCGAGAAGGCTGACGATAGCGACATGCGTCGGTTTCATAGGCTGGTCCTTGATTGAAAACCTGAGTGTGAATTTAGGCATGCTGACTTATGACGGGAAGAGCAGGCTTTGATGATTGCCATGCCGCCTGCTTGAATTGCACCCGCGGGCCGGTTCAGCTTCGCGCCGTTTCCCTTGTGGCCTTCTCGAACTTCTTGACGGCGCGCTCCCGCTTCAGCCGCGACAGGCGCTGCGTCCAGAATATGCCGTCCAGCTGGTCGATTTCGTGTTGGAGGCAAATCGCCATCAGGCCATCCGCATCTTCCTCGACTGCGTTGCCGTCGAGCGTCTGGTACCGGACGCGCACCGTCGCGGGGCGCTCGACGTCCTCGGAAATTCCCGGCATCGAAACGCTTCCCTCTGTATGTCTGACCATGTGGGGCGAGCGCGAAACGATCTCGGGATTGACGAAAACGCGGACACCGCTTTCACGGGTCAGTTCGATCACCGTCAGACGTTGCAGGATGCCGATATGCGGCGCAGTGATGCCAATACCCGGCGCTGCGCGCATCGTGTCGAGTAGATCGTCGGCAAGAGCCTGCAAGGCGTCGTCGAACCGGTCGACTGTCTGTGCTTCCCGGTTCAGGATAGGATCGGGAAAACGAACAAGGGGGCGGATCGCCATCGGAAGCTCCTGGGCTGCGGCCGCATAGTGCTATCCGATCGCCTGGTCGATGTCGACTGTGCGCGCACATGTGCGTTTCCCATGTATTTGCAACAGCTTGAATAAATCTGTTACCACACGCGCGACGTTGGGCCTTGTGATGTGGACCTTGGCAAGGCTTTGCGCTAGCAGGGCTCTAAGGCCCATGTCCTTGAGGAGGATGGGGCGACAACACCGGCAGTGATGTACCCTTGCCCGATCGGCGCATGGCGGCCGGGAAGTTGGCAATCGTTTCGAGGGCGCGCTCATGAGCAATACCGGCGACGACGACCGCGGTTCCGAAGAAATACCCGTCTATGACGGAGCGGACATCTATGCCGATGATGGTTCGGTGCGCTCCGACTTCCTGATGCATGTCGGTGCGGCGATTGCCGACCGCGACACGATCTATCTGCGCCAGCATGTTGCTGGCCTGCATTCGTCAGAAATGGGCGACCTGCTTGAGGCGATCCAGCCGGAGCAGCGCCTGGCACTTGTCTCCCTGCTTGGCAAGGATTTCGACCTTTCGTCTCTGACCGAAGTCGACGAAGCCATACGCCTAGACATCGTTGAGCACCTGCCCAACGAGCAGATCGCCGAGGCGCTTGGCGAGATGGATTCGGACGATGCCGTCTACATTCTCGAAGACCTCGACCAGGAGGACCAGGACGAGATCCTGGCGAAGCTGCCCTTTACCGAGCGTGTGCGCTTGCGCCGCTCTCTGGACTATCCCGAGAGCACTGCCGGCCGCCGCATGCAGACGGAGTTCGTGGCGGTGCCGCCGTTCTGGACCATCGGGCAGACGATCGATTACATGCGCGAGGACGCGGAGCTTCCGGAAAGTTTTACGCAGATCTTCGTCATCGATCCGACCTTCAAGCTTCTGGGTGCCGTCGATCTCGACAAGGTTTTGCGCTCCAAGCGCTCGATCAAGGTCGACGCCATCATGCGCGATACCAGTCACGCCATTCCGGCTGAAATGGACCAGGAAGAGGCGGCGCAGCTCTTCGAGCAATACGACCTTCTCTCCGCCGCCGTGGTCGACGACAACGGTCGACTCGTCGGGGTTCTGACCATCGACGATGTCGTCGATGTCATCCAGGAAGAGGCCGAAGAAGACTTGCTGCGTCTGAGTGGCGTCGGTGACGAGGAACTGTCGGACTCTGTCGCCGAAGCATCGCGCTCACGCGTGCCTTGGCTGTTCATCAATTCGATGACCGCTTGCATTTCCGCTTCGGTCATTGGCCTTTTCGATGCGACAATCCAGCAGATCGTTGCGCTCGCCATTCTCATGCCGATTGTCGCCGGCATGGGTGGCAATGCCGGCTCTCAGACCATGACCGTGACGGTGCGCGCGCTTGCGACCCGCGGCCTCGACATTCACAACGCGCCGCGAATCATCCGGCGCGAAGCGGGGGTGGGCCTGCTGAACGGCATGATCTTCGGCACGCTGATCGGCCTTCTGGCCGGCCTCTGGTTTCAGGACCCGAACATCGGCGGTATTATCGCCACCGCGATGCTTATCAACATGATGGCCGCGGCCCTTGCCGGCATCATGGTTCCGCTGCTTCTGGAACGTTTTGGCGCTGACCCCGCGGTGTCTTCGGCTGTGTTTGTGACGGCGATTACCGATATCACCGGCTTCTCGAGTTTTCTCGGCATTGCCACCTGGTGGTTCCACGTCACCTGACATCGCCAGTTGTTTGACTTTTACGTCAAGGTCAACGATAGTGATGGTCAGGAAATCATGGAATGGCAGCGTGAATAAGTACTATAGCATTACCGAATTGACGCGGGAATTCGGCATTTCGACCCGGACGCTGCGGTTCTATGAGGACGAGGGCCTCATCCATCCGGAGCGCCGCGGTCGAACCCGTATGTTTCGCCCCGCCGACCGTCGGCTGATCCAGGAGATTCTCCGGGGCCGGCGCATCGGTTTCACGATCGCCGAAATCCGCGAGATCATTCAGGTTTACAAGGATCCGCCCGGTGAACTCGGTCAGTTGCAACTGCTGATGAGCCGTGTCGAGGCCAAGCGCGAAGAATTGCGCCAGAAGCGCAAGGATATCGAGGATACGCTGACCGAACTCGACAATGTTGAGGAGGCGTGTTTGACGCGTCTCGCCGAGATTGGCGTTGGGACCTGATCGCGAATCTGGACAGCGCACGACGAACAAAAGGGTGGCTTTGGCCGCCTTTTTTGTTGTCTGCGAGGAACTGCGGATCAGATCCAGCGGCTCGTATGCCGGCAGTAACGCTCGAACTCGAAGCCGAAACGTGAAAGCAGATGTCGTTCTTCGTTGCGGATGGCAAAGATGGTCGTCAACATCACGGCTGCAACCGCCATCACGAAAAACCATGGATTGAGCGTGATCAGACCGAAGCCGATCATCATCAGCGTGTAGCCGAGATAGATCGGGTTGCGGGTGAAGCGAAACGGTCCGTAAGTGACGAGGCACGTGGCGCACCGATGCGGAAGCACTGCGGTATGGCGATCCAGCAGCGTCTTGACGGCCCACAGGTCGAGCCAGATTGCCGCGGCGACAAGGATGCTGCCGGAAATCCAGGGCACCCAGCCGTGGCCGTGAGCCACCGGAATGGGCGAGTATCGTGCAAGCAACAAGGCTGCAAGGGTGGCGGTCCCGTAGAGCAGGGCCGGCCATGGGAAACTCAGCGGCTTGGCACGATAGGCATTCATGTCCTAGTCCCCTGATTGCACGTCCATTGTGCATTGACCGGCGATTCGCGCAATGCGTTCATCCGTGTTGACGTTGATCTTTCCCCTGTTCAGGTCGTCGAACAGGTTCTGCTCCACCAGCTTGTCGAGGGTACATCCGCAGAAGGCGTCGCAGGGCACGGCCGGATTGCCGCGGCTGCATGCCTCCACGCAGTTGGTGCGGTAGGCTTGCCTGGGATCCGGCAGTGTCGGTGGCGAGACCAGCGAGAAGAGGAAGACCAATCCGATGAGCAGCGGCTGGTGGAGGAGGTATATGGCCAGACTGTGACGCCCCCCGAATGCCAGTGCTTTCGTCCACAGGCGCGTCCTTTCGTCGTCGACCGGGCGCTTTGAAAGGGCTGTCACGAGACGCGCATGCACCAGTTTTGCGGTGCCGAGGCCAATCAGGAAGGGGGCGAGCCACGGCAGCAGCGGCACGTAGTCGTTCGAGCGAGGGATCGTTTCGGAAAGGCCGACCCACCAGAGATAGGGGGCGTCGAAGATCGCAGAGCGCAAATAGAGCGGGGCGGCGAAGGCCGCAGCCGCAGCCGCGAACGAAACAATCGCCGGAAGGGGCAGAAAAAGAAGACCGATGAGGCTTGCCGCGGCAATCGAATGCAGGATACCGAAGAATATGAAAGTGTTGGGGAACGCAAACCAGGTCGCTATACTGATGATCGTGGCCGCTCCGGCAATCTTTGCAAACCGGCGCATGAAGGCATCGAAGCGGATCTTCGGCCGTTGCCCGAGCACGAGGCTGTAGCCCGCCAGAAACAGGAAGCTGCTGGCAATCAGCCGTGCAAACATCTTCCACCCGCCGGCGCCGGCGGTCCCGGCTGCGACATAGCCGAAGAATTCCAGATCCCAGACGAAATGATAGAGCGCCATGGCCACCAGCGCCAGGCCGCGCAGCACATCGATAAAGATGAGCCGGCGTTTGCTTCCGGTGGGCGGCTGCGGCTCAACGAGTGAGGTCATGTTGGTGTCGGACATGGTGTTCGCCATCCTGTTGGCGCAAATGAGAGTGGCAGGCCTGGCTTGCGCCAGACCGGCCTTGATTGCTTTGAAAAGAGAAGATGCGGCCGGAATTCCGTTCGGCGATATCCGCGGCGTGGCGCGCCGGCTGCTAGCGGGCGGCTTCCTGTAAAAGGGCTGCCCGCGCTTCGGAGAAGAATTGCCGGCGTGTCAGGACGAAGATGACGAAGATTGTCAGGCCGACGAAGGCATAGGGACTGATGAACCAGCCGAGATAGCCGATCGACAGGAAGATCGCCCTGAGGCCGGCATTGAAGTGCTTGGCGGCGAGCACGTTCATGCGCACGGCCCGTTCGGCCGCAACCTCGGCCGCGTGCCGGTCGCGGATCATGTCTGCCGTCATCGGTATGCCGCCCATCAGGATCGAGCAGTAGTTGAACAGGCGGTAGGACCAGCCGAACTTGAAGAAGGAATAGCCGAAGAGGCAGGTGAGCCCGGCGACCTTCAGTTCGAAGGCCGTGCGCCCGCCGTGGAACACATAGGGCATGTCGGCGAAGATCATCTGCGCCTGCTCGGTCGCACCCAGGAGCGCGAAGCAACCGCCGAGCGCAAAGATGGTCGTCGAGGCGAAGAAGGCGGTGCCGGCCTGCAGCCCGGCAATGATCTGAGTGTCGATCATTTTCAGGTCGCGGTTGAGCGAGTTGCGAATCCACCGGCCACGATGGTCGTTCATCAGCCGCGTGAGACTGATGCGTTTGAAGCCGCGCGTGCCGTCTGTCGCCCAGCTGAAGCCGGCCCACAGTAGGATGAACACGGCAAGTGCTATGTAATCTTCGAAGGTCATACACGTGTTTTTGGCATGGCTTTTGGAAATTGCAAGGCCGGCACGCCTGTGGAGAATCGGCGCCCCATCAACTAGTGTGATGAAATTGCGGCGGAATTTCTTCCGACAAAAATGCGGGAACTCCAGCGTTTGGTGCGTTGACCGGAGCGCCGATGGGGCCATGACACCTTTCTGCCATATTTGACCGTTGCGTCTTTACACTTTCTTCAGTATGCATTGCGCCATGCGCGGGCCCTTGATGTGTGGCCCGCAGCCGTTGAGAGTTTTTCGGAGACATCATGGACAATACAATACAGAAGTCTTGCTGGGGCGTGACTGCTCGCGCCGTAGCCGGTTTCGCTGGCGTTCTTGTTCTTGCTTATCTTTTCGGCGGCCTTTGATACCAAAAGTCCTCTGATTGACAGCGCGGCTTCGCAAAAGCCGCGCTGTTTTGATTCCGGGCGGTCGCATCGCCGGACCCGACGGCTGCTGGACCAGCCACCGACGCGATGTCGCACCAACGGGATCGAATGTCGGTTGATCGCCTGATCGACAGGGATAGGATGGCTTAGGGTTTGATCCTATATCTAAAGGTGAGGGTACTGCTTCGGTCCTGAGGAGAGATCGAGGTTTGTATCGACTGTGCAATCATGCATATGACAGTATCCGGCGATCGGCCGGGCGACATATGTTCAGGCTCCGGGCAGGCAATTCATGTTTCTTTCCGTCTTCGACGTCTTCAAGATCGGTATTGGTCCTTCGAGTTCGCACACGATGGGGCCGATGTCGGCCGCCAATCGCTTTCTTGAGCTGATCCTGTCCGACGAATGGCCGCGGCCGGCGCATGCGTCCGTCGCGGCCATCAAGGTCAGCCTGCACGGTTCGCTCGCCCATACCGGCATCGGCCACGGTTCGGGCCGGGCGGTTGTGCTCGGGCTTGTCGGCGAGCGTCCCGATCGTGTCGATCCCGACCGCATGGACGCGCTGATCGACGAGGTGGAACGCACGGGCCGCATCACACCACCAGGCCACCCGCCTTACGAGTTTCAGCCGAAGACCGATCTTGTGTTCGACAAGAAGGTGCCCTTGCCGGGCCACGCCAACGGCATGTCCTTCTCGGCCTTCGACAAGGACGGCCGCCTTCTGCTCAAGCGCATCTACTATTCGATCGGCGGCGGTTTCGTCGTGACCGACACGGAACTCGAAGCCATGCGCGCCTCGAAGAACAAGCCTGCCGGCGTCAAGGTGCCTTTCCCCTTCAGCAGCGCCGTTGAAATGCTCGAGATGGCTGCCCGCTCCGGCATGACGATCGCGCAGATGAAGCGGGCAAACGAAGAATGCACCATGTCGCCTCAGGAGTTGAATGAGGGCCTCGATCGCATCTGGGGCGCTATGAGCAACTGCATTGATCGCGGGCTCAGTCAGGACGGTATCATGCCCGGCGGCCTCAAGGTGCGTCGTCGTGCTCGATCCATTCATGACAAGCTGCAGGAAGAGTGGCGCTCCAACAAGATCAATCCGCTGCTCGCCAACGACTGGCTGAGCGTCTACGCCATGGCGGTCAATGAAGAGAATGCGGCCGGCGGTCGCGTGGTGACGTCGCCAACGAACGGTGCTGCAGGCGTCGTTCCGGCGACCATCCGCTATTACATGCATTTCCATGACGATGCCGACCAGGACGGCGTTCGCGACTATCTGCTGACCGCTGCCGCCATCGGCGGCATCATCAAGCACAATGCGTCGATTTCCGGAGCCGAAGTCGGCTGTCAGGGCGAGGTGGGTTCCGCCTCGGCGATGGCGGCGGCGGGCCTTGCCGCCGTCATGGGCGGTTCACCCGAGCAGATCGAGAACGCGGCGGAAATCGCGCTCGAGCATCACCTCGGCATGACCTGCGATCCGGTCGCGGGCCTGGTGCAGGTGCCGTGCATCGAGCGCAACGCGCTCGGCGCCGTCAAGGCGGTGACCGCTGCGTCCCTGGCGCTCAAGGGCGACGGTCAGCATTTCGTGCCGCTCGACGCCTGCATCGAGACGATGCGGCAGACGGGCGTCGACATGAACGAGAAGTACAAGGAAACGTCCACCGGGGGCCTTGCGGTCAACGTCGTCGAATGTTGAGTGGCGCGCGGACGATTGTGGATGAGGCTGCGCAATTCGCTTGACCGTGACGGCCGGACGGGTGTTCAAAAACTGCCATGTCTCTTCATCTCATAAAGCTCTGCGTCGGGGCGGAATCGATCGAGGATCTGCGCGAATGGGTTTCGCGCAAGGCTCTGACTGCGATTGCCGCCGGCCTTGAACCGCATTCCTACCATACCACCCGCATGGTCCCGAAACGCATGGACGAGCTGCTCGAAGGCGGCTCGCTCTATTGGGTCATCAAGGGCCAGGTGCAGGCGCGCCAGCCGCTGATTGGTATCGAAACCTTTACCGACGGCGAGGGGATCGGCCGCTGCAATCTGTTGCTCGGCCCTGAAGTCGTTGAGACCGAGCTGCAGCCGCGCCGGGCCTTCCAGGGGTGGCGCTACCTCAAGGACAATGAAGCGCCGCGCGATCTGGCGTCGCTTTCCGGTGGCGGAGCCGAGATGCCGCTTGAGCTTCGACGCGAGCTCGCCGAACTCGGCCTTCTCTAAGGAGCGATCTTTCGCATCGCTTGCTGCGCTCTTTACCTTTTTGCCCATGTCCTTTATCACCGCTACGGTTTTGCGCGGCATGCTGGGCCCAACGAAAAAGGCGGACGAAGCCGCCTTTCGATCTCAGTCTGTTCAGAGAACGCGCATCTTCAGCGGCTGGCGACGGCCGGGTGCCGTTACGTGAAGATGAATGCCTGCGCGTGGCTGCGTCGAGCGCCAGGCTCTTGCACCATGTGTCAGCAGCATGCCCACCAGATCCTTGGTCTTCGCCTTCGGACGGTTCAGACCGAGATCGGCAATGCGCATCGCTGCCTCATGCAACGGATGCAGATTGATGCGCGACGGTTTGGTCCGTCGCCCCGGCAAGGGAGTAACACCCGGAACATTCTCGTTCATTGCCATAACTAACCTCGTACGCTTTACAAAACCGAGGAGGGCGTCCGGACAAATACAAACCGGACGCCGAAACTGAATACCCGTCTACTGCTGGGCAGCCCAGCAGGAAATGCCTTTCTTCTTCAACGTCTTGCATGCGTTGATCGCTGCATTCTGGTCATCGAAGCCGCCAAAGCGGGCGCGGTAGACCTGGGCGCCGCCGTTGCTGAAGGCAACCGTAAAGGGTGTTGCCTTGCTCAGCGCCTTGCCACCCTTGTCCTTGGCATTGCCAAGCAGCGTCATGGCCTGGTCCTTGTCCGGCGTTGCACCGATCTGGATGACCCAACCCTGAGGTTGCGGAACAGGCTGCGGCTCGGCTTCGGCCGCAACCGGCTCGCGCTTGGGAACGGAATTGGTGATCTGAGCGTCGACCATCCCGGCGGATACCGGCTGGCGCGATAGCTTGATGCTCTGGGCGTCAAGCGTATTGGGAACGATTTTCGGTGAAAGCACCGGGTTGTCCGAGGCGCGCTTGGTGCCGGCATAGGCCATCTGCACGCTGTTGGTGTTTTCGCCATTGTAGCGCACGGCTGGAACCGGTCCGGTGTTCGGCAGATCGAGGCCGGCTGCGGCTGCGACCGGGCTTGCAACCGGGGTTTCCGTGACCTGTGCGACAGCGATCGGTTCTTCGGCAACCGGTGCGACCGGCGTCGGTGCGGTTTCGGCAATCAGATTTCCACCGCCGCGGCGCGAAGCGGCCGGCATGTACTTTGCCACGAGGCGGCGCATTTGCGCGTCGCGGCTGGCGCCAGAGGTGCCGCCCATGACGACGGCGACGATGCTGCGGCCTTCGAGCTGCGCGGAGGTCACCAGATTGAATCCGGAAGCGCGGGTGTAGCCGGTCTTGATGCCGTCGACGCCGCGCACATTGCCGAGCAGGCGGTTATGATTGCCGATCGTCTGCTTGCCGAAGCGGAAGCTGCGGGTGGAGAAATAATCGTAATATTGCGGAAAATGCTGGCGAAGCGCGAGGCCGAGGCGGGCCTGGTCGCGCGCAGTGGTGCGCTGCTCCGTGTTCGGCAGGCCGTTGGCGTTGCGATAGGTGGTGCGCGTCATGCCGAGCGCCCGTGCCTTGTTGGTCATCATGCGAGCGAACCGCTGCTCCGAGCCACCCAGCAATTCGCCGAGCGCCGTCGAGGCGTCGTTGGCGGAACGGGTTACGAGCGACAGGATCGCCTGCTCGACGGTAATCGACTGCCCGGCGCGCACGCCAAGCTTCGATGGCGGTTCGGCGGACGCGTTCTTGGAGAAGGGAACGGGTGTCGACTTGCTGATCCGGCCGGCCTCAAGGGCCTCGAACGCCAGATAAAGCGTCATCATCTTGGTCAGCGAGGCGGGATAGCGCAATTCGTCGGCATCCTCGCCGTAAAGAACCTTGCCGGTCTTGGCGTCGACGACGATGCCCGAATATTTCGGGTTGGCCAAAGCGGGCGCTGCGAAGGCAACCGATGCAACGGTGCCCGCAAGGACGATCCGTCCTACCATCTTTGAAAAAGCGCCGAACGGGCGTTTCGCGAGATCAAGAAAACCTGATTGGGACACTACGCTACTCTTCATTCTCATGTCATGGGTGTTGTCCGGACGCCGCCTCCGGGAACGACCGTTCCTGAGACAGTATCGGCATAGCGTTACCAATCGGTTTATGATGAATGATTGGTTTCCGGGATCGAACGCATTTGTACGGGGGCGATACCGGTGTAGCGCAATGGTGCGGCGCTGAAGCCAGCACCACACCACTTGGACGAAATCAGGGCACGATATGGCTTTTCACAAAGCCACCCACAGCATTGTCGATTTCGCGCCACTGCGGCAGCAGATTGCGGGAGAAGCGGTAAAGCACGACCAGGTCCTTGCCGACATGGATATCGCGCTGGCAGTCTGCACTGGTTGATGTCTCGTTGGCGCCGGGCTCCAGGCAGCGCACGACATAGGGTGGCTCCTTCTCTCGTTGCGCAGTGAAGAAGGTCTCGCCGGCATAACTCGATGCCGCCTTGACGTCGTGTCGCGTCAGCCCGCCGGGACCCGAGCTTGCCGTCCCGTCGAAGACCTGGGTGTAGATCGGCTCTAGTCGGCCGGACATGTCACGCGACATGGTGCTTTGCGAGATCTGCAGGAAGATCAGGGCCTCGGGACGGTTGATGTCATTGAAGAGGTGCCGGTTGTCATCGCTGTAACCCTCGAGCGCAGGCCAGGTCAGGTAGAGATCGACGCGTTCGGCGATCGAAGTCGCGCGCTGGTTTTCAAAGCGAATCACATTGGCCGGCAGCCGAAGGTGATCTTGCCCGATGAATATATCGTAGGGCGTGAGGTTCGACGTGTGGCCCGCAAGCGCGAGGTTTTCGCCGAACCAGCGCCCCGTCAGAGAAAGCGCCGCGGTTGTGGCGGCAAGCAAGGTAACGAGCGCGGCAATTTTGTAGACGAGGCGTCCTGAAAGAAGCGGGCTGAGTTCCGGCTCAGAATTCCCTTTGGAAGAGGTACTCATCGATGGGGCGTCCCGTCGCGGTTGCCGCGCGAAATGTGGCGGCAGTGGACCCTGGCAGGGTTTGCTTGCTCGACGCTGGTCGAAGATGGTTAATTTTCGATGAAGTCGACGTGCGTTGCGGTGGTGCCTGCTTGATCATCTTTCGCCGGCAGCCCGAGAACGAAAAAGGCCGGTTCCGAGGGACACGGAACCGGCCAGGGCCTGGTCTGAAACGGGGATGGAACTGACCGAAGCCCGGCAAACTGAGCGTGGCGCGGGACATCACCCAACCGCGCCACAATTCATTTCAGCGCGGCTTACTGGGTGCGGACGCTGCCGACGGCGACCGTGCGGCCATCCTGCAGCTTGACCCAGCGACCGGCATGTTCGGTCGACTGCCGCTTGAGGTAGGTGTATTCGGTATCCGACCACAGCAGCACCTTGTTGCGCATATTGTCGAGAATGAAGTCGCCGCGATCGGTGCGCACGGTCAGGACCGCGTGGCCATCGCCATTCGGCTGAAGGACGACGGTGATCAAAAGATCAGAGGCGGAGAAACCGCTCTCGATCAGTTTGCGGCGCTTCAGGAGCACGTAGTCTTCACAGTCTCCGACGCTGTCCGGATACGACCACTTTTCTTCGACGCCATGGATTTCCATGTCGGTCATCGGCGTGATCGCCTGGTTGACGTCGTAGTTGACCTCGAGAATTTTCTGCCAGCCTTCGCGAGTGAGGACCATTGGGCCGCGATCGGCTCCGTTCGAGCGGCATTCGCCCGGATTGATCTTGCAAAACTCGTAGTGGCCGATCGGCGGGTTGGTAGAGCCGGTCACAGCCATATTCGCCGGCAGGGCCAGCGCGCCTTCGATCAGGCTGCCGGTGAAAAGTGCGGCGACAGCGATCATCTTGGTGATTGTCTTGAGCATGATTGTCTCCCCGTTATGGTTCGACAATGGCACGGACATTTTTATCGCTCGCGAATATGCGAGGTAAAACAAAGTACAAATGAAATTCGTATCAGAATAAAATAAGAATAGATTTTTAGATGTATTTAAATTGAATTTGATTCAATTTTTATCGATCTTGAAACTCCGGTGATCGGTCTGGCGGATTTCGTTAATCATCCAAGGGGTTGCGGGAAGGGCGTTTTTCGGGCGCGTATCGCCGGAGGCTAGGCTGATACGGAGGCGCGCGAGGGTGGTTGGAGGCGTCCGTGAGGCGCAAATTCGCCACTTCGTATCCGGCTCGAATGCTTGATTAGAGCGTGAAATCAACGTGGAGAGCGAAAATTCCGAGAAAAAATATTTGAAAAAAGTTGTGCCGAATATCGCCAAAGAGAACATGGGATGTACTGAAATGGAGCAACGGCGCACGCAGATCGAGGCGCGCATGCCAGTTCTCCTGGTCGATTGTCGGGGGAGGCTGGCCGGAGGAACACCTTCGCCAGGCCCCAGTCCTGTCTCGGACCTAGGAACGCGGGCGGCCGAATACGATGCCGCCGATGTTGGAGTATCAGAGGAAAAGAGTTGGCGATGTCGGTGAGGTCGCGACCGAGCCTGCCGACACAGGACGAGTCGAAGCGCGCAGCGGTTTTGCTAAAGCGGCATGCGCAAGAACACGAAATCAATGCGCGATCATCGAATCCGACTGGATGTTTCCTTGGATCGTATCCGGCTCAAGGATAAGAATCTGCAGCAATTCGAAGCGTTGTAGGGGTGCGTTCTAGAGGAATTCCGTCAAGGCTTCGCGGGACTGAACACCCGAGAATTCGATGGCAACGCCTTCCTGGAAATGACGGACGATCTTGCCCTTCATGTTGCCGAGCCTGATCTGTGTGCCGATCGGCGGGCGGTTTTCAATGTCGACGGCGGCGCCGGACAGCGAAAGGTCGATGATGCGGCAGGGATATTTCGCGCCGGTATCGAGCGTCAGCTCGGTCAGCGTCTTGCGCGGTGCAAGTCGGTCATGGCGACGGTCTTCCGGGAGGCCGAGTTCGTGCTTGTTGGCAATCCATGTCAATTGCGCCGCAAGCTTCTCGCGCTTGCGTTCCGTGGCATTGAGCTGGATGACGAAGGCGTTTTCGGCGAGCCGCGACACCGTGCCTTCGAGCCGACCGACGTGATCGATGTAGGCGATGATGCGTTCGCCGGCGCGTGGGCGGGCCGGCGACAACAGAAGCACGTCACCCGGCGACATGTCGACGGCGGTGCAGTCGTATTCGTCGTGATTGGCAAGCATCAGTCGCCCGGTGAGATTCACCGAGACGCGCTGGAACGCGCCTTCCTGGTGCGGCTTCGGACCGGTATTTTGCGCTTGCTGGAACGAGAACATGATCACTCTGCATCGACGTATCTTGGCACGCGAAAGCATAGTGTGATCCGGTTAATAGAAGGTTCGCCCTGCGGTTGGTGTCGGCATCGCTCTTGGTACAGGCCGGTAGCGCTACCCGTCGCGGCCACCTTCGAAGACGCGCAAATGCTGAACCTGCCGTGTGCCCGGCTGGGACGCATCGCGCTCAACCGGTTCCTTGAGGAAAGCTGCGGTTCGGTCCGGATCGAGTACCCTGATGCCCGTGACGTCGAGGCCGGAAACGGGGGTGGCATTCAACCAGTACGGGCGCGACAGCGGTGAGAGCGAGCCAAGAATGCGGTCGCTGTGACCTTCGTTGGAAGCGAGGGGAAGGAGCAATGTTTCGGTCTCCAGCTCTCTTCCGTCTTCCGTTCGTGCGGTCGCCGAAAGCACGACGGGAACATGCTGTGTCATGACCCGCCTGCCGATCTGGAGTACTTTGCCAGCCTGGCTTCCGAGCCAAAGCGTGGCGAATTGCCGGCCGCGAAAATCGTGATCGAAGAGGGCGCAGACATGCGTGCCGGCAAGGCGAAATTTCATGCCGCCGAAATGATCCCGCTCGAGGATGAAGAGCTGGGGAAGGAGCGTTCGAATTGCAGACGGATCGATCTCGTTGCGACGTGGTAGCTCACGCTCGCCCCGGATGACGTTCCAGTACTGAAACAGCTGCGTCGATGTCTTGTTGCGCATGATGTCGTTCATTCCACTTCTGCGGCCGCCTGTGTCGATCCGGCACAAGATCGACCGCTCATTCCTGTCGTGCAGATGACAGAGCGAAATTCGTGCCACCCGGAAATTAAGGTTAACAAACGGTTTCGATTGCTGCTGACGCGCAGGGATGGCACTTGGACGGACATCACTTCACGAAGGGTTGCCTTCGGCACAGAACTTGAGCTCGAGATATTGGGGCTCGCCGACCGTTCAGTTTTTACTGGACGGTCTTTTTTTGTTTGCTTATGGCTGGGCGCGCTGTCCGGCTATGCGCAATTGCCCGACCGACGGGGTCGGATCGAGACGGATATGCGGACGGAAGAGAGCATCAGCCATGGAACGAGATCAGGCGGCAACGCCACCGGAGGCGGAACGGGAAGGAGCCGTCAATCGCACGCGTGAGCCAGCTTTCAATTTGCCGGCGGGACTGACGTGCATTCTGGTGTTTCTCGTCGCCATTCACGCGTTGCGCACCTATGTTTTCTCGGAAAGTCTCGATCGGGAAATCATCCTGAACTTTGCCTTTCTTCCGGCACGTTATGATCATCCGCTTGCCGAGCAGAGCCTGGCCTGGCTCTGGAGCCCGGTGACCTATTCGTTCCTGCATGGAAGCTGGGAACACCTGATCTTCAACATTTTCTGGATGGTTGCCTTCGGCGCGCCGGTGGTGCGGCGCATCGGCATGATGCGGCTTGCGGTTTTCTGGGTTCTTTCAGCCGCCGCTGCCGTCGCACTTCACACGGTTTTCCACTGGGGCGAGATGATCGTCGTCGTCGGTGCCTCGGGGGTGGTTTCGGGCTTTATGGGGGGCGCAGCGCGGTTCGTGTTTTCACCCAGCGGCCGCATCAGTCGCCAGTTCGCCCATCTTAACCGCCGGCTTTCCGTTATGGAGGCACTGTCCAATCGTTCCGTCGTCGTTTTCAGCGGCATCTGGTTCCTGACGAATTTTCTCGTCGGATTTGGCATGTTCACGCCGGGCGGTGCCGGCAGCGTGGCATGGGAAGCGCATATCGGCGGTTTCCTCTTCGGCTTCCTCCTGTTCGCCCTCTTCGATCCGCGGGATTGATAGCGAACCGATCCTGTTGCGATCATTGTCAGAACGCTTGATTTCCCCGGAACGCTGGCGCACCATTTGAAACGGCCGTTTTCATTCAAGGGTGATGCGGTCCGTGAAGGCCGGGTGCCGGAAGATCGATCGCGTCCCTGAGGAGCGGCGCGTCGAGCTTGCCAGCATCGGAAAGGGTATAGGTTCCACTGCCCGATTGTGCCGCACACGACAGGCCGGAACCTTCCTCGCCGACCCGGCGTTGTCGCAACGGGGAGAAGTGCGCATGTCAGTAAAAGCGATACTCAATGAAAAGGGCCGGAACGTCGTGACCGTCGGTCCTCGCATGACGGTTCAAGAGGCCGCGGTCCTTCTACGTGACAATCATATCGGTGCGGTGATCATCATCGATGCGGATGACCAGATCGCCGGCATCCTGACAGAGCGCGATATCGTCGCCGCCATCGCGAAACACGGGGCAGCCTGTCTGGACAAACCGGTTTCGGCTGTCATGTGGCAGAACGTCTATTGCTGCACCGAGGATATGTCAGTCGATACGCTGATGGAGATGATGAGCAAGTTGCGGGCACGTCATCTCCCGGTTGAAACGAACGGGCACCTGGCCGGCATCATTTCGATTGGCGACGTGATCAAGCACCACATCCGCGCCATGGAGCAGGAGGCCGAGCACATCAAGGCCTACATCGCCGGGTAATGGTAAAGGGCGGTTGCCGCCGCCCTTTCGTCACCCGCCTGCGGCACAGCCTCGAACATTCGCGCCGAGCGCGCTTTGGCCTTTCGCGGAAGATGCGGCCGGTACGGCGATCCCTGGGTCAACGCAAGTGGCTGACGCAGTCCCAGTCGTCAACGAACCAGGACTTCCTGCATGCGGCGGATTTCAGCGAGCTTGGCCTTTGCTTCCTGATAGCCGCGATCGATCGCCTCTCCGGCGCGGTGGAATTCCGAAAGGCCGATATCGTTGAGCTTCGGATGGAGTGCGAGATCCGGCGGGTCGCCTGCAAGGCGTGCGCGCGAGATCCGATCCTGGATGATGTTGAAAGCCTGAACCATGACGCTGGTCATGCCCATGCGCGCAGAATGGTGCGTCGGCTCCTTGGTGGGGGGCGCTTCGTGGGTCTCTGAACCGGCGTTGTGCTTGACGACGGCAGAGCGCCCATAGAGGTCGTAGTTGAGGTTCACCGCGACGACGAGTTGTTGTTCGTGAGCACGGCAGACGGAAACAGGGACGGGATTGACGAGCGCGCCATCCATCAACATCCGACCATTGGCCTTGATCGGCTCGAAGATCCCAGGGAGGGCGTAGGAGGCGCGGATCGCGGTGATCAGCGAGCCCTTTTCCAGCCAGACTTCATGGCCGCTATGCACTTCGGTCGCAACTGCGATGAACGGCCGGTCGAGGCTTTCGATGCTCAAGCCCTGCAGATGCTCCTGCATGCGCTTGGTCAGGCGCAGCCCACCGAACAGGCCGCCGCCGCCGATTGCGAAGTCGAGCAAGCCGGCAATACGCCGGACGGTAAGGGAGCGGGCGAACGTTTCCAGTTCGTCGAGCTTGCCGGCGAGATAACAGCCGCCGACCAGGGCGCCGATCGAAGTTCCGGCAATCATGCCGACTTCGATGCCCTCTTCGTCAAGCGCCCGGAGCACACCGATATGCGCCCAGCCACGGGCGGCACCGCCGCCAAGCGCGATGGCGATCTTTGGTGGCTTTGGCGGCACGGTGGGTTCTGATGGTGTTGTCGAGAGCGATGACCCGTCCGGGTCGGTCAGGTCGGCAATCTGGCTGCTACGCGTAAAAGTCCAGTTCAACATCCGGCACCTCCAACACCGCCGAACACTTGGCAGCGCAACACGTCCTTCAGAATGCGCGAAGGGCGTTGTGGCGCTCCATGCATTGACTCAAACTTCCGAAGATCCGATTCGATCCTGGAACCACGCAATAATTTTGAGCGCGCTTGTCTGGAGGATACCCTGCCAAGCCGGCGCTGGTGCCGGCCTTGTCCTTATTCATCGCTGAAAGACTGGCACCGTTACTCAGATTACCATCGATCCTGTCGCCGGGTGCGGCGGGTTCGATAAACGTTCGCTACAGTCTGCAATACTGCTCGGCTTGTGGCCGTTCCCGGTGGAACTGCATCCCTGGCTTAGGATTAGGCGCCCGCTGGGTTACCAAAATATAAATGCAGTATGCACCCGCCCCAAAAAGGTGCGCAATGCTTAATTTTTGTCGTAGACCTTCGAGGGGTCGAAATGCCTGATATCGTCGGTGATCGTGACGATAGTACGCCCCTGCTCGACGCAGACCGTGCGATAGAAGCAGGAGCGGCGGCCGGTGTGGCAGGTCGCGTCGTGCCCAGCGACTGAAACCTTCAGCCAGATGGCGTCCTGGTCGCAATCGGTGCGGATTTCCTTCACGGCCTGCAGGTTGCCGGAACTCTCGCCCTTCTTCCAGAGGCTCTTGCGGGAGCGGCTGTAATAGTGGGCGACGCCGGTCTCGATCGTCAATGCCAGCGCTTCGGCGTTCATGTGCGCGACCATCAGCAACTCGCCGTCGCGCGCGTCGGTAACGACGGCGGTGATCAGACCCTTCTCGTCGAAACGGGGTGTGAAGGCCGGACCGGATTCCAGTTCGGCCTTGTTGGAAGAGGGGGCGTCGAAGGTGAGCGTCATAGAAGGCTCCGTTGATTGGAGCCTTACTTGAAGCCCCGCAGCATCGTCATGAAACGGGCCTGTTCGGCCGGTTCGGTCTGGAACGTACCCGTAAATGTGGTGGTCAGTGTTGTCGAGCCTTGCTTCTGAACGCCGCGCATCGCCATGCACATATGTTCGGCTTCGATCATCACCGCCACGCCGCGTGGGGCCAGAGTTTCGTCGATCGAACGGGCGATCTGAGCCGTCATCGATTCCTGCGTCTGCAGCCGGCGGCCGTAGATATCGACGACGCGAGCGATCTTCGAAAGACCAAGCACGCGTCCGTTCGGCAGGTAGGCAACATGCGCCTTGCCGATTATCGGCACCATATGGTGTTCGCAATGGGAATAGAACGGAATGTCCTTGACCAGCACCATGTCGTCGTAGCCCGCAACCTCTTCGAAGGTCCGGCCGAGCACGTCCTCGGCAGCAAGGTCATAACCGCTGAAAAGCTCGCGATAGGACTTGGCGACGCGTGCCGGCGTATCCAGAAGGCCTTCGCGGCTCGGATCGTCACCGGCCCAGCGCAGCAGCACGCGCACGGCGTCCTCGGCTTCTTTCTGCGTCGGACGGTCGCTCGCATTGTCGAGCACGGGGAAATTCTTCACTATGGCATCCATAATGGCCTCTTTGCGCAATACGGGGATTGCTTGACGTTTTATCTTTCGGACAACTCGCCACTGGCCATTCGCCTAACCCTGCAGGCTTGGGTTCCGTCGGCGGGCTCCGGGGCTTTCTGGTCCTTGCTTAGCAGTGCAATAGACCGTCCGGCACGGTTTCCCAAACAACAGGCGACATTTGATCCTCTTGCGGAACTGTCGCCCCAACACGACATAGCATATAGTATGGTGCCATAGAGATGAAAGAGGCCGAGGGGACTGCGTCGTGCTTTTTTCCTGCCTACAGGAGAAAATCATGCGCCGATTACCCAAAACCGCGAAAAATCAGCCGGAACGCGTCACATGATGGATGACATCTATAACAATCGTATTCTCGACTTCGCCGGCAATATCCCGCGCATCGGGATCCTTGAAGATGCCGATGCCGAAGCGGTTGCCCATTCGAAACTCTGCGGCTCGAAGGTGCGGATCTGGTTGAAGATGGACGGCGACGTGATCACGGATTTTGCCCACGACGTGAAGGCGTGCGCGCTCGGGCAGGCGTCGTCGTCGATCATGGCGCGCCATGTGGTCGGGGCGCAGGCGAGCGAAATCCGTCAGGCGCGCGAGGAGATGCTGGCGATGCTGAAGGCCGACGGCGAAGGCCCCGCTGGCCGTTTCGAGGACATGCGCTTCCTGAAGCCAGTAAAGGACTACAAGGCCCGGCACGCATCGACCATGCTCACCTTCGATGCGGTCGTCGATGCGATCGCACAGATCGAGGCCAGGCGTCTGGCAACGGCCGTTTGAGCCATGTGCCGGGATCCGCATTGTGAACATCCGACAGCGGCGGTCCCCATGTCTGCGCACAGGGGACGCAATTGGGCCGGTCCCTTCCGCAAGACGCCGGGGCGTCTCGTCGGCATGGCCCTCATTCGCGCCTACCAGCTGACCCTTTCCAGCTTCATCGGCAATGCCTGCCGGCACCTGCCGACCTGCTCGGAATATGGTTATGAAGCAATCGCGCGCCATGGTTTGTGGGCAGGAGGCTGGATGACGGTTTTCCGCGTGACGCGTTGCGGCCCGGGTGGCACCCATGGTTTCGACCCGGTGCCGGAACGCCTGAAGGCCAGGCATATCTGGTATGCGCCGTGGCGCTACTGGCAGCCGCGGCCGAAAGGTGAATAAGGCGACGTCACCCTGGGGCGCAAAGGCAAGTGTCGTCGGCTTGTCGACCGCTTCTGCGACGCCAGACCTTGGCAATGAGATCAGGAGTTCGTTGAATTGAACAGCTACATCGCGCTGCTTTACAGTATCGTTCTGAGCGAAGGGCGGCGGGTTGTCATGGGGGATCTCAGAGCCATGTCTGAGCGGCTCGGTCACCGGTCGCCGCGCACGCTGGTCGCCACCGGCAACCTGCTGTTCGAAACGGACAAGGCCACCGTCAGCGATCTGGAGATTGGGCTCGAAACGGCCTTTGCCGAGACATTCGGTCGCCATGTCGACATCATTGTTCGCTCCGGCTCCGATTGGCTGAAGCTCGCCGCAGTCAATCCATTCCACGCCGAAGGAGAGGAGGACGGCACCCGCGTTCATGTTCGTGTGATGCGCCAACCGTTGTCCGGCACGGTGTCTGCGGACTTCGAGCGCTACTGCACGGCGGGCGAGCGGCTGGCGGTCGTCGACGGCGACCTCTGGGTTCATTTCACCGGTCAGGCAAGCGAATCGAAACTGCTCGGCGCCTTGACCAAAAAGCGCCTTGGGGTCGGCACGTTTCGCAACTGGAACACAGTGAAGGGGTTGGCTGCGCTGCTCCGCAGCTAGGCTCGCCTTGCCTTTACTCGGCCTCGAAAAACCTCTATCAGGCCTGCGTCAAATAGCCGGCTGAGGCCGGTCAGTCATACCACACCATACCACCCGCATTCGTTGGCGGGACTGGATAGGAGATCATGATGTCGAATCCCGTTTCCCTTACATTTCCTGATGGCTCCGTCCGCGAATACGCCCCCGGCACGACCGGGCGCGATGTCGCCGAGTCGATTTCGAAGTCGCTGGCCAAGAAGGCTGTCGCCATTGCGCTCGATGGCGAGCTGCGCGACCTGTCCGATACCATTGCTGATGGCCGCATCGAAATCGTCACCCGCGACGACAAGCGTTCGCTTGAGCTGATCCGCCACGACGCGGCACACGTGATGGCGGAAGCCGTGCAGGAGCTTTGGCCCGGCACGCAGGTGACCATCGGCCCGGTGATCGACAACGGCTTCTACTACGACTTTGCCAAGAACGAGCCCTTCACGCCCGACGACCTTCCGGCCATCGAGAAGCGCATGAAGGAGATCATCGCACGCAACAAGCCGTTCACCCGGGAAGTCTGGTCGCGCGAGAAAGCCCGCCAGGTGTTCGCCGACAAGGGCGAAGCCTACAAGGTCGAACTCGTGGACGCGATCCCGGAAGGCCAGGATCTCAAGATCTATTATCAGGGCGACTGGTTCGACCTCTGCCGCGGCCCGCATTTGGCCTCGACCGGCCAGATCGGTACGGCGTTCAAGCTGATGAAGGTGGCCGGAGCCTATTGGCGCGGCGACAGCAACAACCCGATGCTGACCCGCATCTACGGCACGGCCTGGCATACGCAGGAAGAGCTCGACCAGTACCTGCACATCCTGGCCGAGGCGGAAAAGCGTGACCACCGTCGCCTTGGCCGCGAGATGGATCTCTTCCATTTCCAGGAAGAAGGTCCGGGCGTCGTCTTCTGGCACGGCAAGGGCTGGCGTCTGTTCCAGACGCTGACAGCCTACATGCGCCGTCGGCTCGCCAATAGCTACCAGGAAGTCAACGCGCCGCAGGTGCTCGACAAGTCGCTGTGGGAAACCTCGGGCCACTGGGGCTGGTACCGCGACAACATGTTCAAGGTGACCGTTGCCGGTGATGACACCGATGACGAACGCGTCTTCGCGTTGAAGCCGATGAACTGCCCGGGTCATATCCAGATCTTCAAGCATGGCCTGAAGTCCTATCGCGAACTGCCGGTGCGACTGGCCGAGTTCGGCAACGTTCACCGCTACGAGCCGTCGGGCGCGCTGCACGGGCTGATGCGCGTGCGCGGCTTCACCCAGGACGATGCGCACGTCTTCTGCACCGACGAGCAGATGGCGACCGAGTGCCTGCGCATCAACGACCTGATCCTGTCGGTCTATGAGGACTTCGGCTTCAAGGAAGTCGTCGTCAAGCTGTCGACCCGTCCGGACAAGCGCGTCGGTTCCGATGAGCTCTGGGATCGCGCCGAAAGCGTCATGACCGACGTGCTGAAGACGATCGAAGAGCAGTCCGAAGGCCGCATCAAGACCGGCATCCTGCCGGGCGAGGGCGCGTTCTACGGTCCGAAGTTCGAATACACCTTGAAGGACGCAATCGGCCGCGAATGGCAGTGCGGCACGACGCAGGTCGACTTCAATCTGCCGGAACGCTTTGGTGCCTTCTATATCGACAAGGATTCCGAGAAGCGTCAGCCAGTGATGATCCACCGGGCGATCTGCGGTTCGATGGAACGCTTCCTCGGCATCCTGATCGAAAACTTCGCCGGCCACATGCCGCTGTGGATCTCGCCGCTGCAGGTCGTCGTCGCAACAATTACCTCGGAAGCCGACGACTATGGTCGCGAGGTCGCCGAGCTTCTGCGTGACGCCGGGCTGACCGTCGAGACCGACTTCCGCAACGAGAAGATCAACTACAAGGTCCGCGAGCATTCTGTGACCAAGGTTCCGGTCATCGTCGTTTGTGGCAAGCGCGAAGCGGAAGAACGTTCGGTCAACATCCGTCGTCTCGGATCGCAGGCCCAGACGGCGATGTCGCTCGACGAGGCGATTGCTTCGCTTTCGGCCGAAGCGACAGCGCCCGATCTCAAGCGCAAGGCGGAAAAGAAAGCCCGGGGTTAAGACCCCGGGACCTTCGCTCTGTCAGCAAACTGTCATATTAGCGGAATATCCGGATACTACAGCGCCTTGTAGCAGGCCATCCATCGGAGACTTTCGTGCAGTTCAAGGAGCTGTCCTACGCAAACGAGAATGACCGGCGCCTGAAGCGCTGGTTCATCCGCTCGATGGAAGGCTTGGCGGGTCGCAACCGATACGCCAAGCTTTATGCCAGATGGCGCTCCGACATTGTCGGCAAGAGCGACCGCATTTTCGGCGAGATGCTGCAGCTGATCGACGTGCGCCTGCGTCTTCAGGGCGAATGGCCGCCGCGCCACCTGCCGGACACGCCTCTGGTCATCGTCGCAAATCACCCCTTCGGCATCGGCGACGGCATTGCCGTTCTGGCGCTCGCCGAACAACTCGGCCGGCCGTTTCGGGTACTGATCAACAACGAGCTGTTGAAGGTGCCGGAGATGGCGCCCTATTCGCTGCCGGTGTCTTTCGAGGAAACGAAGGGAGCGCTGGCGCTGAACATGGCCACACGCCATGAGGCCGTGCGGCTCCTGAAGGAAGGCGTGACGATCGTGATCTTTCCAGCTGGCGGGGTGGCAACGGCACGGTCGGGCTGGGGCAGGGCCGAGGATCTGCCGTGGAAGATCTTTCCGGCCAAGCTGATCCAGGCGGCGCGCGCCAGCGTCATACCGATCTATTTCGAAGGGCAGAACGGCCGCATCTTCCATCTCGCGAGCAAGCTGTCGCTCACGCTGCGGATCTCGCTGCTGATCCGCGAATTCCGAAGGTTGTCGGGCACGACGATCGCAGCCCGCATCGGGCATATCCTGACATGGGAAGAGCTTTGCACGCATGGCGACCGCAAGGATCTGCTCGGTCGCATTTATGAGGCGGTGTTTTCGATGGCGCCGCCACGTCGTCGCTTTCTCAGGCGTGCCGGCTAACGTAGCGTGAGGCAATTGCCTGAACGCCAACCCTCTACCGTAAGATCAATCCTGCGCTTCCGCTGCTGCTTCCGGGCTTGCGGCGGCGCCGCCATTGGTCAACAGCACCTCGATATCGGTGTTGACGCCGGCCTTCACCGTGAAGTCGCGCTGGTAGATCTTGTTCTTGTTTCTGGCAACAGCGGTGTAGTTGCCCTCGAGAAGAACGAGCGTCGGGAACGCGCCTTCCTCCTGGTCGACGATGTCGCCGGCCGAAGTGAGGATCGACCAGCCGGTATCGGCGATGGCTTCGCCACCCGCTTCGGACACCAGCTTCAGCGTCAACTTTGCCGCCTTGTGCTGGATCGTCGCCTCGGTGAGCTTGCCGGCTTCCACCTGGATGTCGGCCGTGATCACCGCGTTTGTCGTGCCGTAGTTGGAACTGACATGGTAGGTGCCGGCGCCAAGACGGATGACGGTGCTGGGTTTCACGTCGGCGGCAATCAGCGCCCGCTCGCCATCGCCCTGGGTTTCGGAGGAGTAGATGGAGAAGCTTAGTTCGGCCGGAGGAATGCTCACATCGCTGCCGGAGACAGCATTCAGCGTCATGCCGCCGGCATCGAGCACCAGCACCTGCTTGTCGAGCGCGCCGTTTTCCGGGATGCGGATCTTGCGCGTGGCGGCTGCGCGCCCGAATGCGACGTTGACAAAGTATTCGCCTGGCACCAGGCTGAAGGCCGTTGATCCGCCTTCCGACGTTGCCAGCAGCGGCAGCTTGCCGTCGCTTCCGGGGATGGGGCTGAACACCCGCCAGGTCAGGCCCGCCTCGACTGGTTGGCCCTTGCCGGTCAGAAGCGCCTCGAGCTTCACGTCCTTCAGCGTGCCTTCCTGCGTGGGGTCGGTGGTCATCGGGCTGAAGCCGGTCAGCTTCGGCATCTTGCGCGTTTCGGATATCGACGGAAAGCTCTCGAAAGCCTCGGTGGCGTCCTGCGCCAGCGCCGCGCCGGCGGTAATGCTTGCGAGTGCGACCGCCAAACCGGTTCTGATGAAAATACGAGGGCAGGTGCGCATGAGAGCAGTTGACTTCCTGACTGGGTGACTCCACTTGAGACGCCGGTATGGCATTTTCGTGGCTGCCGGTCGGCGGCAAAATAGTGGAATTCACCCAATATGAAAACCGAAATAAAGCTCGTTGATTATCTCGCGTCCCGGCGATCCATTCCCGCTTTTCAGATGGGCGAACCAGGGCCTGACAAGGCCGAAGTCGAGGAAATGCTGACGCTCGCCTCGCGCGTGCCGGACCACGGCAAGCTCGCTCCGTGGCGGTTCATCGTTTACCGCGGCGAAGAGAGGGTGCGCATCAGCGGCGAATTGAAGACAATGGCACTCGCCAAGAAACCAGATCTTTCGGAAGAGATGATCAAGGTGGAAGAGACGCGGTTGTCGCGGGCGCCCGTGGTCGTCGCAGTCGTCAGCAAGGCGGCCCCGCACTTCAAGATCCCGGAATGGGAGCAGCAGATGTCGGCCGGTGCCGTCTGCCTCAATCTGTTGATGGCTGCCAATGCACTCGGTTACGCATCCAACTGGCTGACCGAATGGTACGCTTTCGACGAAGCGGCGTATCCGTTGCTTGGTGTCGAGCCGGGTGAAAAGGTCGCCGGCTTCATTCACATCGGCACCGCAATGGTTCCGCCTACGGAGCGTCCGCGCCCGGAGTTGGCCGAGATCGTGACCTGGGTCGGAGAAGACGCCTGATGTTCTACGATACGGCCGAAAACAGGCATGGCCTGCCGCACGATCCGTTCAAGGCCATTGTCTCGCCGCGGCCGATCGGCTGGATTGGCACCCGCGCTGCGGACGGGTCGCTGAATGTCGCACCCTATTCTTTTTTCAACGCGATAAGCGACCGGCCAAAGCTCGTGATGTTCTCGTCGAGTGGCTACAAGGACTCCGTGCGCAACATCGAGGCAACGGGTGAATTCACCGCCAGCTTCGCCAGTCGCAATCTGAGCGAGGCCGTCAACAAGACCTCGATTGCAGCGCCTCACGGCGAGAGCGAGTTTGCGATCGCCGGACTGACCCCCGTTGACGGAACGCTGGTCAAGGCGCCGTTCGTCGGCGAGGCCTATGCGGCGCTTGAATGCCGGATGACCGAGATGTTCCAGCCAAAGGGGCTCGATGGCAAGCCCTCGGACAACTACGTCGTCATTGGCCAAGTCGTCGGCATACACATTCGCGACGAGGCGATCCGCGACGGTCGTTTCGACATGGCGACTGTGCGCCCGCTCGCCCGTCTCGGCTACATGGATTATTGCGACGGCGGTGATGTGTTCCAGATGGTGCGGCCGACGCGCTGAACCGTCTTCGGTTCGGTGACAGGCTGTCGCCGATGGCGTCAGGCGTCGATTTTCAGCCATGCCGCTTGCTCCGGCGAGCGGCACACCACGGATGAAAAGCCGTCGGCGCGGCTGGCAGCAAATGCCTGTCGGACGGCAATCTCCGTCATGGCCGTCTGCGGCAGCACGTCGTAACAGGCAAGACCCGCTTCATGGGCGCGAAGAACTGTGGCGGCGCGCCCGGCGGCAACCGGCGCGGCCGTGACCTGATCCTGCCGTACCGGCAGTGGCTCGCAGCCCGTTGCCGCCGCTAGCTTTTGACCATCGAAAACAAGTCCTTCGAGACGTGGCGAACTTTCGTGAAGGGAGCAGGGTGAAAGCACGCTTTCCGGGATCGCGCCATATTCGGCAAGGATAGCAATTTTTTGCGGACGAGAACCGGTGCTTGCCTCCGCGACACGCAACATGACGTCGAGCCTCTGCACGTCCGCACGGTTCCTGCATCCGGCGAGCACGACCCCGTCAATATCGTTGCGAAGGAGCGCGAAGAGTTCGTCCTCTGTCACGCGGTTGATCGGAGGGATTCGTGCGAAGATGCGACAGGCATTTTTCACCATTCTCGCTGGCCGCGCAAGCGCGTCGCCATCAAACACGTGATCGACAATGAGGCCATCGAAGGGTCCAAGGACGGCTGACTTGACAATGGGCGCTTCAGCGCTCTGCAGCAGCAGCGGCTTCATGGTTTTGAAGCGGTTAACGGACATGGTGAACCAATCTTAAACCTTTGCCGGCTAGGCTTCCAACATCAGGTGGCTTTGGGTGTCTAGTGGGGCGTCGGTGATCATACAAGCATTTCTTCGCTGGGTGGAAACGGCGAGAACGGGCGATCGGGCTCGCGCTGCGCGCGCCCTCGGCCGCGCTTACGTCGACGCGCAGATGAACGGCATCGATCGTCAGGCAGCCGAAATGGCCATGACCTTTCTGCTCGACGATCCCTCGCCAAAGGTGCGTTCCGCCCTGGCGGACGTGCTTGCCGCATCGTCCGATGTTCCGCGCGCCATCGTTCTCGGCCTTGCCGAAGACCAGCCGGAGATCGCCTATATTGTCATTTCCCGGTCGCCGGTTCTGACGGACGATGATCTTGTCGATCTGGCGGCCCGCGGCTCTGTCGAAACGCGGGCGTTAATCGCGGCGCGTACGTTTGTTTCCCGCTCGGTCTCAGCCGCTATCGCTGAAATCGGCGGTGAAGAAGAAATGCTGATCCTGCTGGAAAACACCGGCGCGCAACTGTCGCGCCGGTCGTTGAAGCGGATCGCCGACCGCCTCGGCCATTCCGCATCCGTCCGCGACCTTTTGCTTGATCGTGCTGATCTTCCAGGTGACGCGCGGCACGCGCTTGTCGAAGAGGTTGGGGCAGCCCTTGCCGCCTTCGGCCTGGTCCAGATGGCGATAGGGACGTCACGGGTAGAGCGCATCACGCGCGAGGCGTGTGATGTCGCAGCGGTCGGCATGGCTGGCGCGCTGGCCGTGAACGAATTGCCGAATCTCGTCGCCCATCTGCGCGAGACCGGCCGTCTGACACCGGCCTTCCTGTTGCACGCACTTGTGACGGGCCGGGCGGAGTTTTTCTCGGCCGCGATCGTCGACCTCTCCGGTGTTGCGGAAAAGCGCGTCCGCTCGATCCTTTCGGGCGGCCGTATTCATTTGATCCGCGCGTTGTTCGAGAGCGCCGGTCTCGGGCGCGACGTCAGCGAAGCGTTTGCCGAAGCGGTCCTTCTTTGGCGCAAGGACGGCACGACGGGTGCTGATGATTGCCGCGCCTCCGTCTGCTCCGCGCTGCTTGCAAGCCTGCGCGGCCAAGGTGCGTCTTCGCCGGCGTGCAATGCAATGGCAGAAATTCTTGAGCGACTGGCCTTTGCCGAGCAGCGGCAATCGGCTCGCGACTATGCTCAACTGGCCGCGCGCCAGGCGGCCTGAGGTCATCTCACGGACGCTGACACTGACCGCGCGCTACCTTCTCCGGGTCTCGACGACGACATATCCGTTAATGTCGATTTCGTCTTGCTACATCAGTCCGTGAACCGTCGCGCCACCCACGAGTAGCCGTCCTCGATGTAGTGAACTGGCTTGCTGACGAGGTTCTTCAGCTTCTTGCGGTCGGGGACGGCGCCTGAAAGAAATTCCAAAGCCCGTTTCGGCAGGCCCGATTGCGTCTCGGTCGCCTCAGGCGATGGCATCTCGGGCCGTGGAAGCGGAGCGGCCACCTCCTGCTGCGGTTCGTTGGTTGCAAGGCCGGGGCCGGAACTCTCGCACACGGCAACGACCACAGGATAGTTGGCGTTGGAGAAGCGTGGCAGTTGTTTCTGCGAATCCGTATCGCACTGCGCGATTGAGGGCCATGCCCCTTCCACGGTCGAAATATATTGGCACTGGTTCACGTCGTGGTCACAGCCAAGAATGGTCATGACGATCAGGGCGGCTTTCATGGTCTGGCTGTGTCCATCTGGGGTATGGTTGTGCGTTTTCCGACGTCAACTTATGCCTGTGTGATTCTTCCGGAAATGGGGCGGTGGCTTGACTGCGCAGAAACAATTTGTTTCGTCGTGTCATTCGGATTGATGGCGCAGGTCCGGTTGTTGCGCAATTTGACGTATTGGCTCCCGATACGCCCGACCGTAGTTTCTTTCGCGAACCGCAACAGAACTCATAAACAGCCATGGATCGAAAATTGCCTGAAGTCGCGATCGCCGAAGAACCGCCGCGCCAGCCGGAAATCCTGCGCCTCCTGGAGATGTCGGACGCCTATGCTGCCTCGCTCTATCCTGCTGAAAGCAATCATCTTGTCGATGTATCGACGCTGGAGCAGCCGACCGTATCATTCTTCGTCGCCCGCTTCGATGGGGTGATCGTCGGCTGCTGCGCGCTGGTCGAAGCCGGCGATGGCACGGCGGAGATGAAGCGCATGTTCGTCGATCCGCAAGCCCGGGGGCTGAAAGTCGGCAAGCGCCTTTTGCAGACACTCGAGCAGCACGCCGTGAGCCTAGGGCTTGACGTGATCCGTCTTGAAACCGGCATTCACCAACCGGAAGCAATCGGGCTTTACAGAGATAGCGGATATGTCGAGCGTCCACCTTTCGGCGGCTATCAGCCGGACCCGCTAAGCCTGTTCATGGAGAAGATGCTGCAGGCGCCTGCTGATCTCGACGTATAAGTCTTGTCGCTTCTGACGCCACATCAGGCGCCCTTCTGCCTGCAAGCAGATGGGCTCCGCGACCAATCGGTCGATCAGATGTCGAGATTGTCGGCGAACACGGCTCGCTCCTGGATAAAGCGAAAGCGTGCGTCGGCCTTCGTACCCATCAGGTTGTCGACGGCTTCGCGCGTGCCTTCGAAATCGACATCGTCGATCTGGACCTTGAGCAACGTACGGAACTTCGGATCCATCGTCGTTTCCTTGAGCTGCGCCGGCAGCATCTCGCCAAGACCCTTGAAACGGCCGACTTCCACCTTGCCGCGTCCGTTGAATTCGGTGCGCATCAGTTCTTCGCGATGGGCATCGTCGCGCGCGTAAAGCGTCTTTGAGCCCTGGCTCAGGCGATAAAGCGGCGGCACGGCGAGATAGAGGTGACCGCCGCGGATTAGCTCAGGCATCTCCTGATAGAAGAAGGTGATCAGCAGCGAGGCGATGTGCGCGCCGTCGACGTCGGCGTCGGTCATGACGACGATGCGCTCGTAGCGAAGATCTTCTTCGCGGTATTTGCTGCGGGTGCCGCAGCCGAGCGCCTGGATCAGATCGGCGATCTGCTGGTTGGCGCCCTGCTTTTCGCGACCGGCGCTGGCGACGTTCAGGATCTTGCCGCGCAGCGGCAGGATGGCCTGGTTCGCGCGATTGCGCGCCTGCTTGGCCGAGCCGCCAGCCGAATCCCCTTCGACGATGAAAAGTTCCGCACCTTCGGCGGTGTTCTGCGAGCAGTCGGCAAGCTTGCCGGGCAGGCGCAGCTTGCGCACGGCGGTCTTGCGGTTGACTTCCTTTTCCTTGCGGCGGCGAACGCGCTCGTCGGCGCGCTCGATAACCCATTCGAGCAGCTTTGCCGCTTCCGCCGGGTTATCGGCAAGATAGTGGTCGAAGGGATCGCGCAAGGCGTTTTCGACGATGCGTTGCGCCTCTACGGTCGCCAGCTTGTCCTTCGTCTGGCCGACGAATTCCGGTTCGCGGATGAAAACCGACAGCATGCCGGCCGCTGAAATCATCACGTCATCGGTGGTGATGATCGCGGCACGTTTGTTCTGGGTCAGTTCGGCGTAGTTCTTCAGACCCTTGGTGAGGGCGATGCGGAAACCCGCCTCGTGCGTGCCGCCTTCGGGTGTCGGAATGGTGTTGCAATAGGAATGGACCTGCTGGTCGCCGCCATACCAGGTGACAGCCCATTCGAGCGAACCGTGGCCGTTCGATTTCTCGGACTTGCCGGCAAAGATTTCGCGGGTGACCGTGAATTCCTTACCGAGCGTTGCCGCCAGATAATCCTTCAGGCCGCCCGGGAAGTGGAACACCGCCCGATCCGGAATTTCGGAGCCTTCCGGCAGCAACGACGGATCGCACGACCAGCGGATTTCGACGCCACCGAAAAGATAGGCCTTCGAGCGGGCCATGCGGAACAGCCGTGCCGGCTCGAAGCGGGCGTGCGGTCCGAAGATCTGCGGATCGGGATGAAAACGGACCCGCGTTCCGCGCCGATTGTGGACGTCACCCAGTTCTTCCAGCCCACCCTGCGGTACGCCGCGCGAAAAGCGCTGGCGATAGAGCTTGCGGTTTCTGGCGACCTCGACCTCCAGATCGTCCGAAAGCGCATTCACCACGGAAACGCCGACGCCGTGCAGACCGCCCGAGGTCTCGTACGCCTTGCCGTCGAACTTGCCGCCTGCATGCAGCACCGTCATGACGACTTCGAGCGTCGACTTGCCCGGGAACTTGGGATGGTTTTCGACCGGAATGCCGCGGCCGTTGTCGGTCACCGACAGATAGCCGTCAGCATCGAGATAGACTTCGATGAAATTGGCGTGACCCGCTACCGCTTCGTCCATCGAGTTATCGATGACTTCGGCGAAGAGATGGTGCAGCGCCTTTTCGTCGGTGCCGCCGATATACATGCCCGGACGCCGACGTACCGGCTCCAGCCCCTCCAGCACCTCGATTGCCGACGCGTCATAGTCGCCGCTGTCGCTGCCTTTGGGGGCAGGGCGCGGCTCTTCACGCGGCACCGGCGCTGCGCGCGCAACAGGCGTGGCGTCCGGCACAGCGGGCTTCGGTTGTTCGGGCATTGCGGAGAAGAGGTCGTTGCTGTCGTCCATGGGGCGTCTAGATCATTCCTGTCGTGCGGAGGTGGTCAAGGCCATAGCAAGACCGTGGTCTCGTCGCCATCCCCAGTCATTCGAATCACCCGAATTCTGCCAGACTCTTGCCGATTGCGCGAACAAAAGGAGAATGGTGGCGCCGAATGCCTGCAAAATAACGCCTGAGCGTTGGCACCTATCACCAACTGTTGCGTTGGTGCCGAGCCGATGGCAAGGCTTTACGACGAACCAGGGAGCCCTTCGTTGTCCGTGTCCACAGCTCATTTTTGCTTTCGTCCGCTTTGCGCCATCGCGCTGTCTCTCGGGCTTGTTGCCGCGGCCGCTGCTTCCGCCGCGGCGCAGGTCTTGAAGCCCTACAAGGACGATCTGTTTTCCTACGGAAAAGTGCTTGAGCAGAGCGACAACGGCGATTACCGCGTCGTTGATTACCAGGAGTTGCGCGACATAAACGGGCGTGACGAAATTCCGGAGCGGCGGGTCAAGCGCGCTTTCGTTTCTCTCGGCGTCAAGGGCGAGCAAGCCAATGAGACGCTCGATGTGGGCGGGCGGCCTCTCGACGTGACACGCGTTGGCCCGGATCGCGGTGCGGCATTCAGCGTGATCTTCATCCACGGGCGGGGTGGCGACCGGCGCCTCGGCGCCAACGACTTTTCCTTCGGTGGTAACTTCAATCGCCTGAAGAACCTGGCTGTTGCCAATGGCGGCGTTTACTATGCGCCGAGCGTTCGGTCGTTCGATACGGCCGGGGCAGCGGATGTTGCCGGCTTGGTCAAACTTGCTGCCGAGCGCTCCGGAGGCCGGCCGGTCGTGCTGGCTTGCGCCTCCATGGGCAGCTTCATCTGCTGGGGTGTGGCCCGAGACGCCGGCGCCGTTGCGGCCCTTGGCGGCATGATGATCATGGGCGGCGTCGCCGATCCCGATTTCACGAAGAGTGCCGCGTTCAAGGCAAGACTGCCGATGTTTTTCAGCCACGGCAGCACGGATAGCGTCTATCCGGCCGAGAGCCAGAAGGCCCTCTATGACGCGTTGAAAGGGCAGGGATACCCGACCCGATTCGTGCTGTTTAAGACCGGTTCGCATGGAACTCCGGTTCGCATGACCGATTGGCGCGATGCCCTGAACTGGATCGGCAGCCGCTGAAGCGTAGCGTTCAACGCTTGGCATTTGTTAACCAGGCCGACAATTTCCGGGTGCAATCTGGCCGTCTGTTTCCACCTTTGAAAGTGATCGGCGCGATGATCTTCGGCAGATATTGCTGGGGTATATTTCATGGATGCGCGTACCGAAACACGGCAGGTTCCGCTGTGTGTCGACCTGGACGGCACATTGCTGGCCGCCGATACGCTATGGGAAGGCGCCGCGATCATTCTGTTGCGCAACCCGCTGATGCTTGTGCCGATGCTCATGTGGCTGTGGCGGGGCAAGGCACGCCTGAAACATGAGGTCGCCCAGCGCTCGGGCCGAAAGGCGGCGGACTGGCCGTATCGCCAGGCTGTCCTGGACCGCCTGGCAGCCGAACGCGCCGACGGACGCGAGATCGTGCTGGTGACCGGCGCGGCAGCGTCCGTCGCCCAAGACGTCGCAGCGCATGTCGGCCTCTTTTCTTCGATCATGCATTCTTCAGAGACGCTCAACATGACGAGCAGCCGAAAGCGCGACGCGCTGGTCGAACGCTTCGGCAAAGGCGGTTTCGACTATATGGGCAACAGCTGCGACGATATCGCGGTTTTCGACGTTTCGCGCCGGGCGATCGTCGTGGCACCGGACGCGGCCGCCGAGAAATGGCGCCGCAACCACGACGCGGAGAAGCTCGACACCGGCAAGGTCAGCATGCTTGTGCCGCTGAAGTCGATCCGGATCCATCAGTGGGCGAAGAACGTGCTGATCGGCGTGCCGATGATCCTCAATCACGAAGTGCTGCACCTCGATGCGCTCGTGAGCGTTATCATCGCATTCTTCGCCTTCAGCTTCCTGGCCTCCGCCGTCTATGTCATCAACGATCTCTCCGACCTGGCGAACGACCGGCGGCACGCAAAGAAGCGCAACCGGCCGCTTGCCAGCGGTCAGATGTCGGTGCCGACAGCATTGATGCTGGTCACCAGCCTGATCCTCGCCTCGGTTTCGCTGACCTTTCTGCTTCCCTGGAAATTTGCCTGCGTACTCGCTTTTTATGCCTGCGCGACGACGGCTTACACCTTCGTGCTCAAACGCAAGCTTCTTGTCGACGTCTTCACGCTTGCCGGCCTTTATACCACTCGTATCGTTGCCGGCGCCGCTGCGACCGGAACGGAGCTCTCCTTCTGGCTGGTGTCCTTTGCGATCTTCTTCTTCCTCAGCCTGGCGTTGGTGAAGCGCTACGTTGAACTGCATGAATTCGACGACAAGGACGGTGGCGCCGTTCCTGGGCGTGGCTATCTCGCGGTCGATTTCGAAATGGTCGGGCAGGCAGGTGTTGCCTCCGCCTTCACCTCGGCCCTGGTGCTTGCGCTCTATGTGCACAGCCAAGAGCTGCAGGAAATGTACACGATACCATGGGCGCTGTGGCCGCTTTGCCCGCTGGTGCTTTATATGCTGTTGCGGATCTGGATGCTTGCGCGTCGTGGCATGCTGCACGAGGATCCCGTCGTTTTCATCATGCGCGATTGGCGCAGCCAGCTGACCATGATGGTCGGCGCGTTACTTATCCTCTTCGGAGCTGTCGGGCCGCAATGAATACGCATGACTACGAAAGCTGGGGTCGGCTCGATCGTCGGCCGCGGCAGGGCATTTCGCCTGATGATTACGAAGATCGCATCGGTTCGATCGAGCCGGACGCCTTCCTGCCGTTCGGCAACGGTCGCAGCTACGGCGACAGCTGCCACAACGATCTGGGCACCCTGATCGACAATCGCCGACACGCCCGCATCCTCGCGTTCGACCCCGGCACCGGTATGATGACCTGCGAAGCGGGCGTTACCCTCGGCGATGTGTTGGCCCGCGCCATTCCCCATCGCTTCTTTCTTGCGGTGACACCAGGCACGGCTTTTGTGACGATCGGCGGCGCGCTTGCCAACGATGTTCATGGCAAGAACCATCATGCTCGCGGCACGTTCGGCAATCATGTGACCGGCTTCACGCTGCTGCGGTCCAATGGCGAGCGGCTGACGTGCACGCCGCAGGAAAACCCGGAGCTCTTTTCGGCGACCATCGGCGGCATGGGACTGACCGGCCTGATCCTGACCGTCAGTCTTCGCCTCTCAAAGGTGCCGTCGCCGCACGTGCAGCAGCATGCGATCCGCTTCGGCAATCTCGACCAATACTTCGGTCTGGTCGATCGCGCCGACGAAGAGCACGAATACTCGGTCGCCTGGATCGACCAGCTGGCAACGGGAAGACGCATGGGGCGCGGCGTTCTGCTCGCCGGCGATCATGCGGATGGCTCTTGCGAGTTTCCCGACATGCCGAAAGGCATGAAACTCTCGGTGCCGTTCTCGCCACCCTTCAACCTTCTCAATTTCGCGACGCTCAAGGCGTTCAACGAATATTATTTCCGCAAGGAGAAGTCGGGCGAAACCGTTTCGACGGTGCCGTGGACATCCTATTTCTATCCGCTCGACGCCATCGGCGCCTGGAACAGGCTTTACGGTCCCAAGGGGCTCTATCAGCACCAGAGTGTCTACCCTGTCGAACACGCGCGGGAGATCACAGCGACGCTGATGGAGACGGCGCGCGGTGCCGGGCACGCGTCCTTTCTGACCGTCCTGAAGCGTTTCGGCAATGTCGCGTCGCGCGGCATCCTGTCGTTTCCGCGGGCAGGTTTTACTTTGACGCTGGACTTCGCCAATCAAGGTGAACGGACGGTAAAGCTCTTGGACCGCCTCGATGCGATCGTTGTCGAGGCGGGCGGTGCGATCAATCCTTACAAGGATGCGCGGATGAGCCCGCAAGTCTTTGAAAAATCTTTCCCTTCCTGGCGTTCCCTGGAGGCGCTGCGCGATCCGGCGCTGACGTCGAACTTCTGGCGCCGGACGGCATTGGCTTTGCCAAAATGAGACTGCAGACAATTTTATTAAATTAAATGCGCGAACTTCACGGAATATGCGTCTCTTGCGTGTAGTTCATTTCCCGGGACTGGGAGTAAAACTATGAAATATATTCCATTCATTCTCTTCACTGTGCTGACCAATGCGGCCGCGCAGCTGATGCTGAAGCAGGGCATGATGTCGCTAGGGCCGATCTCGATGACGGCGGAGACGGCCATCGTTCGTCTGTTCCAGATCGTTTTCAATCCATGGGTTTTCGCCGGTCTCGCGACCTTCGTCATCTCCATGGCCTCGCATCTTTACGTGCTGTCGAAGGTGGAGCTCTCCTTCGCCTATCCGTTCCTGAGCCTGGCCTATGTAGCGGTGGCATTCTTCGCATACTTCATCTTCCGCGAAGACCTCAATGCGTGGCGCATCGCCGGCATCGCATTCATTTGCGTCGGAACGGTGCTGATCGCCCAGTCGGGCATGTCTTCCCATAGCGACGAAAAGCCGGCCGATGCGGCTGGTGCAAGAACAGCAGATTTCGGGAGCAAGTCATGAAGCATATTATCTTTGGTGGCGACGGGTTCGTCGGGCGGCATCTGGCACAGCGCCTCGTTCAGGACGGCGAGGACGTCGTGGTCGCCGATATCGTCAAGTCCGATCTGCCGCACTACGGCCGCGCGCGCTTCGTCCATTGCGACGTGACGCAGATGAGCGACGTCTTGAAGGTCGGTATCGGTCCGGACGACATGGTCTACAACATGGCGGCCAAGATGCTGTCGCCGTTGCAGATCCGCTCGAAGCGTTGGGACTTCTTCTGGCCGGTCAATTACTACGGGGCCGAGAACATCATGAAGGCCATGGGCGTAGCGAATGCTTCGCGTCTCGTGCAATTCACCACCGACATGATCTACGGCCACACGGTTCAGTCGCCGCAGAGCGAGGACCATCCGGCTAAGCCGCTTGGCGAATACGGAAAATCGAAGTGGGCGACAGAACAACTGGCCGTGCAATGGCGCAAGCAGGGCATGAACATCTCGATCTTCCGCCCGCGCTTGATCATCGGGCCCGGCCGCCTCGGCATTCTCGAAAAGCTGTTCAAGCTGATCGACATGAACCTACCGGTGCCGATGATCGGCTCTGGCAAGGTGCCGTACCAGTTCATCTCGGTATTCGATTGCGCCGAAGCCGCAAGGCTTGCCTGGAAGGGCGGCGTGCCCAACGAGGCCTACAACCTCGGCTCGGACAGTCCGCCTTCCGTGCGGGAGCTGCTCGGCAACCTGATCAAGCATGCCGGTTCGAAGTCCTTCCTGCTGCCGACGCCTGCCTTCGCGGTGAAGCAGACGCTGGCGCTGTTCGACCTGATCAACAAGCCGATCATGGATCCGGAGCAGTACCTGATTGCCGACGAACTGTGCGTGCGCGAGACGGGCAAGCTGAAGCATCAGCTCGGCTGGCGGCCGGAGTTCAATGACGGCGATATGCTGATTGCCGCCTATGACGAATATCGGGCCAAAAAGTCCGGTGCCACGATACAAAACGCCGCTGCCGTACCGGCCGAGTGAGGGGAATGACCATGCTGGATAGACCGAACCGCACAGCCGTCTCGGCACCGTCGCAAGAAGGCGGCGTCGCAAGGCCAGACCTGCTCACGGTCGAGCAGGCGAAAGCCATGTCGATCGGCGACATCACCACTGCTTTCAAGGATCATCTCAATCCAGGCCAGCTGCACTTCATGAAGCTGCTCGGTTTTCACAAGGTGAAGATCGAAAGCGCCGAGGGCATGTATTACACCGACCAGAACGGCCGGAAGATCCTCGATTTCTTCGGTGGCTTCGGGTCGCTCGCCTTCGGCCACAACCACCCGCGTATCCTAGAGGCGCGTCAGAAATTCCAGGACGAAAAGCGCCACGAAATCGCCATCGCCTTCATGTCTCAATATGCGGCCGCGCTCGCCAAGAACATCGCCGCCTGCTCACCCGGCGACCTCGACATGGTCTTCCTCGGATCGTCGGGATCCGAGGCGATGGAGGCGGCGGTCAAGCTTGCCGAGCGTGCCGCCGGCCCGAAGCGTCCGAAGGTCGTCTATGCGGAGAACTCCTTCCACGGGAAGACCAAGGGTGTGCTTGCCATCACCGACGGCCAGCTCTACCGCGCCGATTTCAAGCTGACCGACAACACGGTCCGTGTTCCCTTTGCCGATATCGCGGCCGTCGAGAAAGCCTTCCAGTCCGATCCGGAAATCGGCGTCATCGTGCTGGAGACGATCCAGGGCGGCGGCGGCATCATCCAGGCGCCGGCCGAATACTGGCAGCAACTTCGTGCTCTCTGTGATCGTTATGGCGTTCTGTGGGTCGCGGACGAAGTGCAATGCGGTTATGGCCGCTCGGGCCGTTTCTATGCCTTCGAACATTATGGTGTCGTGCCCGACGTTACCGCACTCGCCAAGTCGCTCGGTGCCGGTAAGGCGGCGGTTGGCGCGATGATCGCGCGCCGCGAGGTCTACATGAAGGCCTATGGCACTTCAAAGACGGCGATGATCCACGCTATGGCGACGTTCGGCGGCATGGGCGAGGCTTGCGTCACCGCGATCGAGGGCATCAATGTACTCTACGACGATCACCTGATCGATCGCGCCGCCGACAGCGGCGACTATCTGCTTGAACGCCTGCAGGCGCTTAAGGAGAAGTATCCGAAGATCATCAAGGATGTGCGCGGCAAGGGGCTGATGGTCGGCCTGGAGTTCCAGGATTTCAGCCAGACGCTGCCGATGGTGCTGCGGCCGGTCGTGTCCGTGCTTGACGACAAGCTGAAGGGCTCGCTTTCCGGCTTCATCGGTGCCTTGCTTCTGCGTGACTACGACGTGCTCGTCGCCTTTACCGAATACAATCGCAACGTCATCCGCCTTGAGCCGCCGCTGATCTGCGAGCGCGCGCATGTCGACCAGTTCATCGCCGCGCTCGACGCGCTTCTGGGCCGTGGGATCGTGCGTATCGTCAAGGACTTTGTCGGCAGCCAGATCGGCAGCTGATCGCTTTCGCAATCGATTGAAAAGGGGGCAGGGCGCTCAGTGCTTCTGCCCCTTTATGTTCATGTCGAATTCGACGACGTTGGAATAGATCGGCGTGCCGACGTCCATGCCGTAGGGCGAGCGGAAGATGCTGCCGCGGATCTTGAATGAAATCTGCCGGTTGTTCCAATCCGTCAGCTTGACGGAAAACTGTTCCTTACGGGCCTTGCCACGCGCCGTCAGCGTGCCTTCGACAGCGGCCGTATCCGGGCCGGTCTGCTTGATGCTGGTCGAGCGGAAGGTGACGGTGCGATAGGTCGCGCTGTCGAAGACCGCACTGGATTTCAGGAAATCCTCGACGCGGCTTTCGCCCGTCTCGACGCTCTCGGGGTAAAGCGTGAACTCGACCGAGGAACGGCCGATATTGGCGCCGTCGATACGGAAATTGCCGGAGAATTTGCCGAAGTCGCCGACGATGCCGCCGCCGCCGACTTGTGCGACGGTGAAATGGATGCGTGAGGCACCGGTAATGCCGTAGTTGCCTGCGGCGTCCTGGAGTTGCGGCGCATTTGCGCCGGCAATGCTTGGGCTGAACGCGACGGAGAGCGCAACGCAAAGTGCCAAAGCTGATGCTGGCGATGGTTTCGAGTTTTGCCTGATCATGGGTATTTCCTCTTGGCAACCAGCCGGTCGCCGTTGGTTTTCTGGATGTGGCCGTGAAGCTGCGGCCGCTTGGCCAACATGCGAGCCAGCACGTCATCCCGCCTGACGACGTGGTGGTAGAGTGCGGCCATGGCATGGATGAGGACGAGAGCAAGCATCGCGTAGGCCAGGATCGCGTGGGCCGATGTCCAGAACGTCTCGGCCGCCTCTGATTTCGCCATCGGAAGATGCGGGATGACGAACCAGTCGAAATAGAAGCTCGGAATGTTCAAGGTCGACGTCGACGCGACCGCCCAGCCAGCAAGGGGCACCGCCAAGGTGAGGACAATCAGCACAACATGCGTCGTTGACGATGCATGCCGTTCAAGCGGCGAAAGGCCCGCGGTCGCCTCTGGTTTCCGGTCGAAGACATGCCAGGCGGCCCGAAATGCCGCGAGAGCAAGCACGGTAAAGCCGAACGATTTGTGCCATTGGTAGAGTGAGAATTGCAACGCCGGATCAAGCGATAGTCTGCGCATGGCGAAGCCGAGCGCGATCAGGCCAAGGATCAATGCGGCGATCATCCAATGAAGGACGATCGTCACCCAGCCGAATGTCGATCTGCTGTTCCGCAGCATGGCAAGCTCCCGCGATTCCAGACAAAGTCAAAGACTTCGCTCTGGTCGCTCGGATGTGACCCGCAGGCCCTCGCTTTTATTCGCCGACGATACCGTAAATCTGCGGGCCGTTTACGTTGATGGGCGCGAAAGACGACTCATTTGCTTGTGATCAGGCCGCGGGCTGGCTGGTCTGGTCTCTGCAAAAGTCCAACCTATCGCGGGATATCCATCATGACCGAGAATAACTCGACACACCAGTTGATCCCACTCGAAAACGTGGTGTTGGAACACGCAAGCGCGGGCATCGCGCTGGGGACGGTGCGCCGGTTCGAGGAGTCCCTCGAACAGTGGCGGCTGGCCGCGCAACTGGCGGACGCAAATTTCGAGGGAGACGATCTCTATTATTGGGTCAAGGGCGGTTATGGCGCGGCTCTTCACGACGTCGGCCGTCACCGCGACAGCATCGCCGTTTCGAAGCTTGTTCGCGCTTGGACGCTTTCGCTGCGCCAGCCGCTCGCATCGTTGACCATCGCGCGTTCTTACCTGGCACTCGGCGAGGCCGAGAATGCCTATCCCCATATCCAGGACGTCCACAGACTGGTAGGCGACGAGGTGTTCAATGTGTTCGACAGGCGGTATCTGGCAGATATCCGCAGGGCGCTTGCCGCAAAGGCGTAGGTCAGGGTGCCGCGGTCATCTCCGGAGGCGCGATGCCGAGGTCGTCGGCGACGGCCTGCATCATGAGATTGCGGACCGCTGGCGGCGACAGCAGGGGGACCGGCAGCACCGCCATGCTGGAAAGGCCAATGCCGAGACCGAGGATCCGCCACGCGATCGTTTCCGGCACGGCACCTGTGCGGAATTCGCCGCCTGCAACGCCATCGGCGATGATGCCGCAGAGCAGGCGATGCCAACAGGAAACGGCCTCAGTGTAAGCCCCGGCCAACGCGATGTCGGCCTGGGCCGCCCTCCATGCCTCCGCCCAGAAGCGCATGCCGCTCTCGCGCGCGTCGTCCGTGTGATCGCTGACGAAGAGCTTGAGTGCCGACGTCGCTCCAAGCGTCGGCCGCATCTTCACGAATTCCGCCCGCGCCGCAGCCTCGTAATATCGGAAGGCCGCACATTTGAGTTCGCTTGCGGTCTTGAAGTGATGGTGGATGATGCCGTTCGCCGCCCCCATTTCGGCGGCCACCCGACGAGTCGTCATTGCGTCGAAGCCGTCCTTCAGCATGACGGCGCTGGCGGCCGCGATGATCGCCTCGCGCCGGGCGAGGCGGGTCATGTACACCATATTCAGTCTCCGGTTGTGTGCGATTGACATAGCGCAGATTTGATCATATGTCCAATTTGAGCGTTGGCTCAAATCGTTGGCGGACGATCTAAAACCGCGGCCGGCCTTTTTGGTCTGGTCCTCGTTTTCATCCATTTTATTTTTAGGAAACGCTCATGAGCGAACATGCATTGCCGTCCGATGCCGAAATTACCTTCCGCCGTATCTCGGCACTGACCGTCTGCGACGTCTGCGAACTCAGCGAAACGCTGAACGAAGAACAGCGCAACATGGTGGCCGACAACGGCACGTCGATTGCCGAAGCACATTTCTCCGAGAATGCCTGGTTTCGCGCAATCTACGCCGAGGAGACGCTCGTCGGTTTCATCATGCTGCACCAGGGATCGGATTGGGACGATGGCATCGATTGCCCCGGCGTCTACCTGTGGCGCTTCATGATCGCCCGTCCTTTTCAGGGCAAGGGTATCGGCAAGAAGGCGATCGACCTTGTCGTGCGCGACCTCAAGGCGCGCGGCATTCGCGAGCTTTACACCAGCTACGGCCTGGGCGAGGCAAGCCCGGAAGGTTTCTACACGGGACTGGGCTTTGTTCGAACAGGTGACAGCTACGGCGAAGAGCCGGAGGCCGTGCTCAAGTTTGCGGCCTGAACGAGACATCATTGGCGGCACTCGACCCGGCGTCGCCCGAAATAATTTACGAGAGAGACATGCAAAACGACCTACACGAGGCCAATCGGCTCTCATGGAATGCGGCAACCGCCGCACACAACAGCCACAAGGGTGATCAAGGCGCGTTCTTGCGCAACGGAGGCTCGACGCTCTATCCCGAAGAGATCGAACTGCTCGGCGACTTGGCCGGCCTCGATCTCTTGCATCTGCAATGCAACTCCGGCCAGGACAGTTTGAGCCTTGTCCGCCTGGGCGCCAAGGTCACCGGCGTCGATATTTCCGACGAAGCGATCGCATTTGCCACACGGCTTTCGAGCGAAAGCGGCATTGCGGCGACTTTCGAGCGCGCCGATCTTTTTCACTGGTTCGAAGGCGCTCGAGCACGCGGTGCGGTGTTCGATCGCGTCTTTGCATCCTATGGCACGATATGCTGGTTATCCGACCTCGGCCTTTGGGCTCGAGGTATCGCGTCGGTATTGAAGCCGGGCGGCCGGTTTGCCCTCATCGAGTTTCACCCGTTTGCGATGGTCTTCGATGAAACGTGGACGCCGCGCTACGACTATGCACCCCGCGAGCCGGTCTGCGAAGCAGGTGTTGGCGACTATGTCGCGGCGTCAGGCGCAGGGTTGGCTCCGAACGGCTACGAGCAGGGTGTCGTGGATTTTCGCAACCCCCACCCCTCATTCGAGTTCAATTGGGGCATAGCAGACGTCGTCCAGGCGTTGATCGACGCTGGTCTCAAGATTGAGCACTTTAGGGAATATCCCTATGCCAACGGCTGGGTCGGCTTTGAGGGGATGCGTGATAGCGGCGGCGGACGGATGCTGCCACCAGAGACTATGCCCGGCATTCCGCTGATGTACGCGATTGCGGCGACCAAGCCTGAGACAACGGCTCCGGTCAGGGCACGGTCAGAACCAATCATACGGCCCTACCGTGCCGAGGATCGTGACAGGCTGGCCGCCATCTGGCTGTCTGCCTCGCGTATCGGGCATCCTTTCCTTGGCGAAGAGCGTCTGCTGACCCAACTCGAGATGGTCCGCGACACCTATCTGCCGATGGCCGACAATTGGGTCGCAGAGGTCGATGGCCGTCCGGCGGGCTTCATCGGTCTGATCGACAGTTTTGTCGGCGGGCTGTTCGTCGATCCGGAGATCCATGGCGCCGGTATCGGCCGGGGGCTGATTGAGCACGCAGCGGCGCGGCTCGGTCATCTTGACGTCAGCGTCTATGCCGACAACGCGAGCGCTGTCGAATTCTATCGCCGTCGCGGTTTTGTCGAGACGGGCCGACAGGAAACGGACGACGAAGGATTGCCGTTCGCGGTGATCCACATGTCCCGCGCCTCCTGAGGCAACAGATAACCGCCAGGGCCGACCGTTTCGGCCCTGGCGGATTATTCCGCAGGCGATGCTTTCTTTTGCCGGTGGCATTTGCTAGGCCGCTTTCCGGAGAAAATACCTGACCCGGAGGAAATTTCATGACGCCTGACATCCGCCCGCTCGTCGCCGGAAACTGGAAGATGAACGGAACGCGCGCCTCGCTCGATCAGATCAAGGCGATGGCCGAAGGGGTCAAGGGCGATCTGTCGGGTAAGGTCGAGACGCTGATCTGCCCGCCCGCCACGCTGCTCTATGTTGCGACGGCCCTGTGCGACGACAGCCCTCTGATGATCGGCGCCCAGGATTGCCATCAGAAGCAGTCCGGCGCACACACCGGCGACGTTTCGGCCGAGATGATCGCCGATTGCTTCGGCACCCATGTGATCGTTGGCCATTCCGAGCGTCGCACCGATCATGCCGAACAGGATGGGCTGGTTCGCGCCAAAGCGGACGCCGCACATGCCGCCGAACTCATCGCCATTGTCTGCATCGGCGAAACCGGTGACGAGCGCAAGGCGGGCAAGACACTCGATGTGCTCAAGCGTCAGCTCGGCGAAAGCCTGCCTGATACCGCCACGGCGGAAAACACCGTTATCGCCTATGAGCCTGTCTGGGCCATCGGCACTGGCCTCACGCCTACGACCGCCGACGTCGAAGAGGCGCATGCTTTCATGCGCAAGGAACTGGTGTCCCGTTTCGGTGCTTCCGGGGCAAAGATGCGCATTCTCTACGGCGGTTCGGTCAAGCCGTCCAATGCCCGCGAGCTGATGGGCGTTGCCAATGTCGATGGTGCACTGATCGGCGGCGCAAGCTTGAAAGCCGAAGACTTTCTCGCCATCTACCGGGCATATGAAGATTTGACGGCCTGATTGTCCGGCACAGGCCGGGCAGGGGGTTGGAATAGCGGACAGGTTGGTATAAAGAGGCGCGAAAATTGCGCCCAGGAAACCCCGTGTCCGCGCAAGATTTGATTCGTTTGCCCAAAGGGCAGGACTGGAAGCTGATGCAGACCGTACTACTCGTCATCTATCTCATGGTCGTCGTTGCCCTGATCGGCGTCGTTCTCATTCAGCGTTCCGAAGGCGGTGGCCTCGGCATCGGCGGCGGTTCGGGCTTCATGTCCGCGCGCGGCACTGCCAATGCGCTGACCCGCACGACCGCGATCCTTGCCGCGCTGTTCTTCGTTCTGGCCCTGGCGATGGGCATCCTCGCCCGTTACCAGCCGCAGGCGACCGATATCCTCGACCGTATTCCGGGCACCAGCTCGGGCGGCGGCGTCCTCGACTCGCTCGGCGGCGGCAGCACCCAGGCACCGGCCGGTGGCGCAACGCAGCAGCCGGCGACCGGCAACGGCGCCGCAGCGCCGGCTCCCGCAACGACTGGCGAAGCTCCGGCCGGCGGTGCTGCGACAACGCAGACGCCCGCAGGCGGCGCCAACAGCAATACGGGATCGCAAGTTCCCAGCGGCCAATAAGGTCGCAATTCAGAAGAACCCGCCGGCGGATGGCACCATCCGCCGGTTTTGTTTTGTGTGAAAATCAGATTCCCTTCGAAGACGGAAAAATTCGGATAGACGAATTTTTCTGTGGCGGAATCGTTTGTTAAAAGGTATCCGGTGACTCCCATGGCGCGATATGTATTCATCACTGGCGGCGTGGTTTCCTCCCTCGGAAAAGGCATTGCTGCGGCCGCTCTTGGAGCGTTGCTGCAGGCGCGTGGCTACCGGGTGAGACTGCGCAAGCTCGACCCCTACCTCAACGTTGATCCGGGCACCATGAGCCCGACCCAACACGGCGAGGTGTTCGTCACCGACGACGGCGCCGAGACCGATCTGGATCTCGGCCACTATGAACGCTTCACGGGGCGTTCGGCGACGAAGACCGACAACATCACCACTGGCCGGATCTACAAGAACATCATCGACAAGGAACGCCGCGGCGATTATCTCGGCGCAACCGTTCAGGTGATCCCGCACGTTACCAACGAGATCAAGAACTTCGTTACCGAAGGCAACGACGACTATGATTTCGTGCTGTGCGAGATTGGCGGCACCGTCGGCGACATCGAAGCGATGCCGTTCATGGAAGCGATCCGCCAGCTCGGCAACGATCTGCCGCGCGGCACCGCGGTCTACGTCCATCTGACGCTGATGCCCTATATCCCGGCGGCTGGCGAGCTGAAGACCAAGCCGACGCAGCATTCCGTCAAGGAACTGCAGGCGCTGGGTATTCATCCCGACATCCTGCTTGTGCGTGCCGATCGTGAAATCCCGGAAGCCGAACGCCGCAAGCTGTCGCTGTTCTGCAACGTCCGCCAGTCGGCGGTTATCCAGGCGCTCGATGTTGCCTCGATCTACGACGTGCCGATCGCCTACCACAAGGAAGGCCTCGACAACGAAGTGCTGGCAGCCTTCGGCATCGAGCCGGCTCCGAAGCCGCGCATGGAAGCTTGGGAAGAAGTTGCCGATCGCATCCGCACGCCGGAAGGCGAAGTCACCATCGCGATCGTTGGCAAGTACACTGGCCTGAAGGATGCCTACAAGTCGCTGACCGAAGCGCTCTATCACGGCGGCATCGCCAACCGCGTCAAGGTCAAGCTCGAATGGATCGAGTCGGAAGTCTTCGAAAAGGAAGATCCGGCGCCGTATCTTGAAAAGGTGCACGGCATCCTGGTTCCCGGCGGTTTCGGCGAGCGCGGCTCCGAGGGCAAGATCAACGCGGCGCGCTTCGCCCGCGAACGCAAGGTGCCGTATTTCGGCATCTGCTTCGGTATGCAGATGGCCGTCGTCGAAGCGGCGCGCAATCTCGCCGGCATCGACAAGGCGTCCTCGACCGAGTTCGGCCCGACCAAGGAGCCGGTTGTCGGCCTCATGACCGAATGGGTGAAGGGTAATGAACTCCAGAAGCGTTCCGCTTCCGGCGATCTCGGCGGCACCATGCGCCTTGGCGCCTATCGCGCTTCATTAAAGGCCGGCACGAAGATTGCCGACATCTACGGTACGACCGATATCTCGGAGCGTCATCGCCACCGCTACGAGGTCAACGTCGACTACAAGCCGCAGCTTGAAACCTGCGGTCTGGTGTTCTCAGGCATGTCGCCGGATGGCATCCTGCCCGAAACGGTCGAGTACCCTGACCATCCGTGGTTCATCGGCGTCCAGTATCATCCGGAGCTGAAGTCGCGTCCGCTTGATCCACACCCGCTGTTTGCGAGCTTCGTCGAAGCAGCACTGGAACAGTCGCGCCTCGTTTGATACGTGATTTTGCTTTTAAAAGAAAACGGCCGGTCCCTTGTGACCGGCCGTTTTCGTTTCGGTATCCTGTGCGGAATGGTTACCGGCGTGACGGCTGTCCTTGCCGGCGGGAGAAGATGTAGCTGTAAAGGCTGCCGACGGCGAACGGCAGCATGAAGGCTGCGATCGTCACCACCGCGAGCAGCGGTCCGGCGTTCAGGGCCAGTGCGGCCAGCATCAGCAGGATGCCGGCTGCCATCATCAGCTTACCGGTCAGGCGATGCGTCGCCGCCCAGTTGGCTGGGTCGGCGAGCGTCCATGGCAGGCGGAGCCCGGCAAATCCATTGGGTTGCGATTTCGGCATCACGTTGCCGATGACGACGGAAAGCAGACCCATCGCGAACGCGATGACGTTGACCATCGATACGTCGAACCCGAGGCCGATAAGCACGATGACGGTTTGAATTGCCACAAAAAGCGCAAGAATGCCGATCGACGCCGCGACGACGAGATGGCGACCGGCCTGTCGTCCGGGTGCAAAGCGGTCGGCGAAAGCCATCAAAACCAGAACGACGGTTGCACCGAGCGGAGCTGTCAGCAGCGCCCGGTCGCGCGGCCAGAACGCATCCGGCTTGCCGTCGATGCCCCAATGGATCGGAAGCTCTGTGGCGGACGGGATCATGAGGTAGCCGGAAAGCGTCGTGGCGACGAGGGCGGCCGCCAAGGGCAGCAGCAGGGGAGCGCGCAGCACAGATGTCATGGCGTTTGATCCTTCTTGCCCAGAAGTCCGCTCAAGGCTTCTTCCAGGATGGACATGTTGAGATGATAGATGAGGCTCGTGCCCCGGCGTTCCACCGCGACCAGTTCTGCATCGCGTAGCTTGTTGAAGTGCACCGAAAGCGTCGGCTTGGTCAGGTCGAAATGACCGGCAAGCTCGCCGGCGCTCATCGGGCGGGTCTTCAGCAGGGTCAGAATTTGTCGGCGTACCGGGTGCGAAAGCGCTTCGAAGACGGTGTTGATCCGCATGGCCATGATCCATTGTTGGCACATAGTTAGATAGATATCTAATTAGTGTCAACACGAACAAATGAACCAGTTGAATACCGAACCGCCCGGCGCGAAAGGCGCGCTTGGCGCTTCGAGTTTCGGTCTGAAGCGCTATCGCTGATCCGCGCTTGCGAGCTTGCGCCATTGCGGGATGCGCCAGATGGTGGCCAAGCGCAACAGCCACTCCAGCGGACCATAGGCGAAGCGCTGCATCCACCAGCCGCTGAGAACGAGCTGGGCCGCGTAGACGATGAGGGCAATCGACACGGTTTCGAGCGCCGACACGCGACCCACCAGGCCGAGACCATAGCCATGGAAGATCAGCGCGCACATGAGCGATTGCAGCAGGTAGTTGGAAAGCGCGGTGCGACCGGCCGGCGCCAGCCGATCGCGCAGCCATCGGCCGCCGGTACTATCAAGGAACAGCACCATGGCGCCGACATAGGCTCCCGTCAGCAACGGCGCGGTCAAGAGCCCGATAGCGAGCCCGATGATCGCCAGCGGCGTTTCGCTCATCGCGACGCCGGTATAGGCATAGACGACGGCGCCGGGCAGGCCGACGAAGAGGCCGAGCCAAACGAGCCGCCGCAGCAGGGCGCGGTTCTCCTGCGGGCGAGACAGGATCTGCCGGCGCCCGGCAATCAGGCCGATGAGGAACATTGCGAGCGCCGATTGCGCCTGCAGCAAGCCAAGGATGACCCAGACCGACGAAAGCTCGGTCAGGTGCTGGCCGATGATCGATTGCCAATTGCCCCTGAAGGCCGCTTCCGTCGCCGCAGCCGTAGCGATGATCGTGTCCCGATCGACAGGGGGCGGTTCCATGGTCGCGACGACGCCAAGCGCGAACCACGCGAGAGCCGTACCGATCACGAGAAAGCAAGCAAGACGCCGGAGTGCGGCATCACTTCGCGTCCGCAACATCATCAGCACGACGCCGAGAACGGCGTAGGTCGTCAGGATGTCGCCGTGAAACAAAAGCACCGCATGCGCCAACCCGATCAGCCAGAGCCCCACTTGGCGCCGCAGGAGCCGCGGCACGAAGGCGTCGCCGGCCTTTTCGGCAGAGCGCATCTGGAGGGTAAAACTGTAGCCGAAGAGGAAGGAGAAGAGCAGGTAGAACTTCATTTCGAAGAACAGCGCGACGATCACGTGCACGGCGCGATCGAGACCGGTATCGAACGATGGATCCGGTAACTCCAGGCCGTAGAACGCCGACGCGAAGGCCATCGTATTCACGAGCAGGATGCCGAGCAACGCGAAGCCTCGCAGTGCATCGACCCCGTCTATGCGGTCTTGGGTGGTCATGGTTATCTCCGTAACGGCAGGCGTTTTTAAACACCTGCCGGATCCCCCTGATTCAAAACATCTCTCGGAGAACGGGTGGCTCGGTAGAGCGGTCATACGGCCGCTCCAACGATCCTTGTCGGCAGTGCGCCGCGTCAGCCGTCCATTGGTGATTAAGTTGCGTCAATTAATAAATAGAGTAATCTATCTAGTAACTAACGTTGGCGACGTCAAGGCTCTCGCCGGGCGCGGCGCCCGCGACGTGTTTAAAGGGCAGGTTTTGGAGATAGCAGTCCGCTTGAGGCCACTATTTGGCCGCGGCGTTAGCCCTCAGCCATAAGGTCTGGCGCCGGGCGCGACGCATTGCTGTAAAGGCCGCACCGATTGCGATGACGACAAGGGCGGCGAGCATCACTTCACTATCGCCGAGCCATAGCCCTTCAAAAGCGGAAACCACGGCCGCGAGCGTGATCGCCGCCATGCGGTGCTGTTTTGCCATCGGGCCGGAAAAGTCGCTCGGCGCACCATTGGCGCGTCCGAGTTCGCGCACATAGGCGGTGAGGACGGCGCAGGCGCCGGCGGCAAAGCCGAGCGCGGGCAGGCCTATGCCGTAGCCAGCGCCGACGAGAATGAAGAGGTCGGCGACGCGATCGGGAAATTCATTCCAGAACGGGCCGTCCGGAGCACCCTTGCCACCTTCGACGGCAACCATGCCGTCAAACAGATTGCAGAGCAGGCGCAATTGGCAGAACAGCGCCGCCGCGATGAAAAGCAGGGACCGAAGCCCGTCCTGGGTCTCGCTTGTCAGCCAGAAGGCAAGTCCTGCCATCGCCGCGGCGGCCATGCTCGCCTGCGATATCTGGTTGGGCGTGATCGCCATCGCTGCCAGCCGCCGGGCGATCGTCTGCGCCCAGCGGGTATTGCGGCTCGCGAGCGGCCTTCGGTCACCGGTGTCTGTCATGGTTCAATTTCCCCCGCGGCTGATCGAATAGTTGTAGGCGACCGCATAGCTGGTCGAGACCAGAAGCGGTACGGCAATGGTCTTCAGAATTTCCGGTGTACCGGTCGCCGCATGGATGGCGACGAGAATGGTCGTCGAGGCAAGGCTGGCGAGAAGCGGCGGCATCCAAAGCCGTGCGGCACCGCGGAACCGATTAGACAGCGCATCGATCGACGATTTCAGGCAAAGCGTCAGCGCGGCTGAAAGCGCACCCTGCACCAGGCCGGCGACGAGCGGCCGCGGCATAGGGTGGTGGTGGTTGGCAAAAAGTGCCCATCCGCCCATGGCGAAAAAGGCGAAAAGCACATGGACGACGCTGCTGCGAGCAACGGCGCGCAGGTGGCTGCTCATGTCAGCGACCACCAGTATCGCGTCAGATGGAAGAAGATCGGTGCCGAAAAGACGACCGAATCCAGACGGTCGATCAGGCCGCCATGCCCTTCGATCAGATGACCCCAGTCCTTTACCCCGCGGTCCCGCTTGATCGCCGACATCACCAGTCCGCCGAAGAAGCCCATCAGTGTGATGATGAGAGACATAACGCCGGCCTGAAGCGGTGTAAATGGCGTGATCCACCAGAGCGAGGTACCCAGCAGCGTGGCGCTCGCAACACCGCCGACGAAACCCTCCACTGTCTTCGACGGCGAGAGTTTCGGGGCAATTTTGGTCCGCCCGAAGAGCTTGCCCCAGACATACTGCAGCACGTCGCTCGACTGCACGACGATGACCAGGAAGGCGATCAGGAGCACGTTGCGCCCCTCGTAGCCGGGAATCTGTAGCGTCAGCAGCGCCGGCACATGCGAGGCGCAAAAGACGCAGATCATCAGGGCCCATTGAACTTCGGAGATCCGCAGCAGGAAGTTCTGCGTGTCGCCTCGCAACACCGCGATGATCGGCATTAGCAGAAAGGCATAAACGGGAATGAAGATCGCGTAGATGCCGTACTCCTCGGCCCACAGCAGATAGTAGTTGATCGGCAGAGCTAGGAAGAAGGCGGCGGCGATCGCCCAATGGTCGGCGCGTCGCGTGTTAATCAGCGTGATGAATTCGCGAAGCGCCGCAAACGAGCAGAAGGCGAAGAGCAGCAGCACCCCGACACGTCCGGCAATGAACGCAATGGCGATCAGGAAGACCATTGCCCACCACGCCTTGATGCGGGCGTTGAGGTTTTCGATCGCGCCATTGGAGCCGTCAGGCGAGAGCTTGCGCTGCAGCACATAGCCGACCGAAGAGGCGAAGAGCAGGATGCCGCCGACGCCGAGCAGCAGGGTGACCATGTCGGAAGTCGTGGTGCTCATGCGTCGTTGTCCGTCTGTGCGGGCGCGAGCGAAAGCAGTGCCGCCTGTGCCCTGGCGATGAAGTCTTCCTTGCTCTCGTCCGGTTCCACCTTGAGCGGTTCACCGAAGTTGATCGTGCAAATTAACGGGATCGGAACGAACTCGCCTTTCGGCATCACGCGGTTGAGATTGTTGATCCACACCGGAACCAGCGCCACGTCCGGCCGCTTGCGCGCGAGGTGATAGAGTCCGCTCTTGAACGGCAACAGCTTGGCCTCGGTCTGGTTGCGCGTGCCCTCGGGAAAGACGATCAGCGAGGCGCCTTCGTCGAGTGCGGATGCCATCTGCTCGACCGGATCGCTGGTGCGGGCGGCGGGATCGCGCTCGATCAGAACGGCATTGAAGACGTCGCGGCCTATGAAGGATGTGAGCTTTGACTTCAGCCAGTATTCGGCACCGGCGACAGGGCGGGCGCGTTGACGCAGCCAGGGCGGCAGCACTGCCCAGATCAGGATGAAATCGCCATGGCTGGAGTGATTGGCGAAATAGACGCTCTGCCTCGGCGGCAGGCCGGATTCGTGCCAGAGCGCGCGGGCGGCTGTCAGCGCACGGGCAAACATCATGATTGCGACCGAAGCGAGTTTGGCAAGCAAATCCCGAATCATACCGACAAGATCCCGGTTGGAAGACATCCCGTTGTTGAGGGATATCGCGCGCCTCGCGCCCGCATGCGCTCCATGCCCTGCAATGAAATGATCAATGTTGCCCCTCAAATGCGCGGCCCATGGTAACCCCAGGCTGCATCGGCCGACTTTACGCGATTGCGTCGGCTTCACAAGCGGACGACGTCGCTCCTGAGATGAAGACGTGCGGGCGGCGCAATTTCTTCGATCGGAGCAAATTTTTGGCTGTCGCAACGGAAGTGATGCGACGTCTCACCGCAGCGATTGGCCCAAAGGCAACTTCTATCGACCGTTGACCGCCTGCAACTCCGGCGCTAACTTCCATGGCTCAAGAAGAGGAGCGTCGTCCAATGCGCCAGTAATGCCCGGTGAAAACCGAATTCGCCTCAACTTCGCTCGCGAAGTGGATGGACGATGGCATTGCTCGATCCGCAACCAACGGACAGACGCCAAGGCATGTTTGCCTGCGATTTCCATTCCCCGTGAGCGGTCATGTTTGGACATGTTTCCAAGGACCGACTATGCAAGACACAACGATCAAGCTTGATATCATCGATCACAACCGCCAGGCCTGGGACAGGCAAGCAGGCGAGCAGCGCGAATGGTCAAGACCGGTGACGCCGGAACTGATCGCCGCCGCCCGTCAAGGGCAATGGCAGGCGCAACTGACGCCCGGCGATCTGCCGAAGGGATGGCTGCCCGCCATCAGCGGCAAGAAGATCCTCTGCCTGGCTTCCGCCGGGGGCCAGCAGGCGCCCATCCTGGCAGCGGCCGGTGCCGAGGTCACCGTCTTCGATATTTCAGAGCGGCAGCTCGATCAGGACAGGCTGGTGGCCGAGCGCGAGGGACTGGCACTGACCGTTGTTCGGGGCGATATGCGCGACCTCTCGGTCTTTGCCGATGGCATCTTCGATATCATATTCCATCCGATATCGAATCTTTACGTACCGGATATCCAGCCGGTCTGGCGTGAATGCCATCGGGTGCTGAAGACGGGCGGGCGGCTGCTCGCAAGCTTCTACAATCCGGTGGTTTTCGTCGGCGACCGCGACCGGAGTTATGCCGAACAAGGTCTCATTCGACCAGCCTACGCGCTTCCCTTTGTGGAGGCGGAACATCTCGCGCCCGACCTGGTGCGGTCAAAGATCGAACGGGGCGAGGCACTGGTGTTCGGGCACAGCCTGGCCGAGCAGATCGATGGCCAACTCCGGGCCGGTTTCGTGCTGGCTGGTTTCCACGAGGATCGGCAACCAGTGCCGCGCTTCCTGATCGACAGGTTCGTGCCGACGTTTATCGCCACCTGCGCCGTCAAGAGCGATCTTGATCTTCAGCGCGCTTGAGCCGACCCCGCTGTTCGGGTCGCAAAAAACGCTGATCGAATGAGAACGACCGCAGCGCCCGCCGCGACGCTGCGGTTCCCGGCCCCGCCCCTGGTGCCAAGTTACGTCGTGTTACTGTTACGTACTCGCCAAACCCGCGGATTCATTCTTTTCTGTTCTCCAGCGAAATTAGAAAGGGTCCATGCATATGCGCTCCATAGCTTTGTTGTTTGTGCCTGTGGCGATCGCCCTGCTGGGATTGTCGGGCTGTGCTACGACATCATCGAGCAATACGACCTACGCGCAGCCGCAAACTTTCGCCCCTGGACTCGGAGCCTCGAGTACGGGCAATGCCACGGCGGCGCCAGGCTACTATTGACGCTGAGGCAGTTCGGTGCCTGCTGGCAGCCGTAAATCCGCGGCGGGCTTTTCCCGGCGCGCACGGATTCTGTTTGCTGCGGATGTTTGGGGCCAGGCGGCCAATCGGCGCCATGGTCGGCAGCCGGCTTGCATTCGCCGGACAAAAGTTGCAAACAGCGGCAAACCATCAGGGAAACCGCCATGAGCCTCTCCAAGCGCACCGCCCGCCCGCTCGATCATCTCGTGCTGCCGGTGGACGCACTTGAACAGGCACGGCGCCGGCTCAATGATCTCGGCTTCACCGTGGCCGAAGATGCACGCCATCCCTTCGGCACCGAAAATGCCTGTGTCTTCTTCTCCGACGGCACCTATATCGAGCCGCTTGCCGTTGCTTCGCGCGAGGAATGCGAAGCGGCAGCCTTGGACGGCAACACCTTCGTTGCCCGCGACCAGGCATTCCGTTTCCGTCAGGGATCGCAGGGGCTGTCGGCGATCGTGCTCGGCACGCAGGACGCAGCCTCCGACCACATGCGGTTTCGCGCCAAGGGCATCTCGGGTGGCGATATGTTGGAGTTTTCGCGGCCGATGCGGCTACCTGATGGCCGGGAAGGGCTCGGATCCTTCCGGCTGGCTTTTGCCGCCGACCTGCGTTCGCCGGATTTCTTCCTGTTCAGCTGTCAGCGCGTGCGCGCGCTTCCGAGCGATCGCGGCGCGCTCGAGCGGCACGAAAACGGCGTGCTCGGCATTTCCGAGGTCGTGCTTTCCGAAACGAATCCGACCGATTTCCAGTACCTCCTGCAAGAAGCGGTCGATGAGCGCGAAGTCGAAGCGCATTCCTTCGGCATGGACATCGAGACGACCAACGCCAAGATCTCGGTCCTGAGTGCTGCTGGCATGGAGGCCTTCTTCGGCCGCTCGGTTCGCGACGCCGAGCGCGGACTGCGCGGCCGTGCCGTAGTCTTCCGCGTCGCCGATCTCGAAGTGGCGCGTGCGCTGTTTGCGCGCAACGATATCGAATTTTCAGAAATGGGCGGACGCCTCATTGTTCCCGAAATCGCGGGGCAAGGGGTGATCTTCGCGTTTGGAGCTTGATAATGGAAACGAATGCCAGAGTAGTCGTCGGTGAAGGTGCCAAGCAGGTCGTCTTCTCGCAGAAGGAGCGGCTGTCGCTGATCGCCGGCCCCTGCCAGATGGAAAGCCGCGAACATGCCTTCATGATGGCGGGGAAGCTTGCTGAACTGTGCAAGTCGCTGAATATCGGCCTCGTCTATAAATCGTCCTTCGATAAGGCGAACCGCACGTCGCTTTCCGGCAAGCGCGGCATTGGCCTCGACGCGGCGATGGAGATCTTCGCGGACCTCAAGAAGGAATTCGGTTTTCCGGTTCTGACCGACATTCACACCGAGGAACAGTGCGCTCTGGTCGCCCCGACGGTCGACATCCTGCAGATCCCGGCCTTCCTGTCGCGCCAGACCGACCTGCTGGTGGCCGCCGCCAAGACCGGCCGCACCATCAACGTCAAGAAGGGCCAGTTCCTGGCGCCTTGGGACATGAAGAACGTGCTTGCCAAGTTTACGGAGAGTGGCAACCCGAACATTCTTCTGTGCGAACGCGGCGCGTCCTTCGGTTACAACACGCTGGTGTCCGACATGCGCTCGCTGCCGATCATGGCTTCGCTCGGCGCACCCGTCGTCTTCGACGCCACGCACTCGGTGCAGCAGCCAGGCGGGCAGGGTGGTTCGACCGGTGGCCAGCGCGAGTTCGTTGAAACGCTGTCGCGCGCGGCCGTTGCCGTCGGCATCGCCGGCCTGTTCGTCGAAACTCATGAAGATCCGGACAATGCGCCTTCGGACGGCCCGAACATGGTGCATCTGAAGGACATGCCCCGGCTGCTCGAAAAGCTGCTGGCCTTTGATGCTGTTGCCAAGGGCTGATTGAGCCTCGTGAAATTTTCATGAACCCCAGTGGCGCGGTTGTTTTTACATCTTGCGCGCCATTGAAATTCCCGGGCCTTCGCTTATGACAGGCCCGACCCCACCACCGTCCTCAAGCAGGGAAGAGATCATGACTGCAATCATCGACATCATCGGCCGCGAAATTCTGGACAGCCGCGGCAACCCGACCGTCGAGGTCGACGTCTACCTGGAAGACGGAAGTTTTGGCCGCGCCGCCGTGCCGTCGGGCGCCTCGACCGGTGCGCATGAAGCGGTCGAACTGCGCGATGGTGGCACGCGTTACCTCGGCAAGGGCGTCGAGCGCGCCGTCGACGCCGTCAACGGCGAGATCTTCGAGGCGATCGGTGGCCTTGATGCGGAAAACCAGATCCAGATCGACAAGACGATGATCGAGCTTGACGGCACGGCCAACAAGTCGCGCCTCGGCGCCAACGCCATCCTCGGCGTGTCGCTTGCTGTCGCCAAGGCTGCTGCCGAAGCGTCCGGCCTGCCGCTCTATCGCTACGTCGGCGGCCCGAACGCCCACGTGCTTCCGGTTCCGATGATGAACATCATCAACGGCGGCGCCCATGCCGACAACCCGATCGACTTCCAGGAGTTCATGATCGTTCCCGTCGGCGCCGATACGCTGCGCGATGCGGTCCGCATGGGTTCGGAAGTGTTCCACACGCTAAAGAAGCAGTTGGCGGCCGATGGCCACAACACCAATGTCGGTGACGAAGGCGGCTTCGCGCCGGGTCTGGCATCGGCCCCGGCAGCCCTCGACTTCATCATGAAGTCGATCGAGAAGGCTGGCTACAAGCCGGGAGAAGACATGTTCATCGCGCTCGATTGCGCTGCGACCGAATTCTTCAAGGACGGCAAATACGTACTCGAAGGCGAAGGCCGTACGCTGGAGCCGGGCGCAATGGCCGAATACCTGGCGGAACTTGCTGCCAAGTACCCGATCTTCTCGATCGAGGACGGCATGGCGGAAGACGATTGGGACGGCTGGAAGGCCGTGACCGATCTCATCGGCAACAAGTGCCAGCTCGTCGGCGACGACCTGTTCGTCACCAACTCCGCGCGCCTGCGCGACGGCATCAAGATGGGTGTTGCCAACTCGATCCTCGTTAAGGTCAACCAGATCGGCTCGCTGTCGGAAACGCTCGACGCCGTCGAGACCGCACACAAGGCTCGCTACACCGCCGTCATGTCGCACCGTTCGGGCGAGACCGAAGACGCGACCATCGCCGACCTCGCGGTTGCCACCAACTGCGGCCAGATCAAGACCGGTTCGCTTGCCCGTTCCGACCGGCTCGCCAAGTACAACCAGCTGATCCGCATCGAAGAGCAGCTCGGCCTGCAGGCCAAGTACGCCGGCCGCTCGATCCTGCGCGGCTGATAGCCTCGCCCAATCGCTGAAAATTCGACCCGCTCACGGCTGCCGTGGGCGGGTTTTGCTTTATCCGGCCATTCATGGTCAACGGTCGGTTAATCAATGCCGGCTACTCTCACATCTGTATTGCGTATCAGGGTGTGACGGGATGTGGACACGGCATCATAAGAAACGGAAACTGGGCCGGTTGGTGCTGCCGCTGATCGCGGTCGCCTTTCTCTCCTATTTCGGCTATCATTCCATTCACGGCGGCTACGGCTTGAAGGCGACTGAACAATTCGATCGCCAGATCGTTGAGCGGCAGGCCCGGTTGGACGAGCTCACCAAGCAGCGCACGACCCTTGAAAAAGAGGTTCAGCTGATGAGCGACGGTTCGCTGGAGCGTGACATGCTGGATGAGAAAGCTCGCCTCGCGCTCAATATGTCGCGGAGCGACGAAATCGTTATTTTCCACCGCATGACGAATTAACCGAAATTCGGTTAATTGATATTTCACGTTTATTTTCAATAGCTTGCGCGGAATGCGAGCCATGCAAATATGGCATTGCTGTGGCGCTTTTCTTTCCCTATGGTAACCCTCAAAGGCTAACCATTGGGAGGAATGAATGGCTCCGCGAAAAAACGCGTCCGTCTCCAGCCGTAAGACCGCAGCAAAGCCGGCCAAGAAGGACTTGAGCGGCGGCAATATCGCCGACTTCACCAAAGAAGACGAACTGAAAGCCTACCGCGAAATGCTGCTCATTCGGCGTTTCGAGGAAAAGGCTGGCCAGCTCTACGGCATGGGCTTCATCGGCGGCTTCTGTCACCTCTACATCGGCCAGGAAGCTGTCGTCGTCGGCATGCAGATGGCATTGAAAGAGGGTGATCAGGTCATCACCGCCTACCGCGACCATGGCCACATGCTGGCCTGTGGCATGAGCGCCCGCGGCGTCATGGCCGAACTTACCGGTCGTCGCAGCGGTCTTTCCAAGGGGAAGGGCGGCTCGATGCACATGTTCTCCAAGGAAAAGCATTTTTACGGCGGCCACGGCATCGTCGGCGCCCAGGTGTCGCTCGGCACCGGTCTTGCCTTTGCCAACCGCTACCGCGGCAACGACAATGTCAGCGTCGCCTATTTCGGTGACGGTGCGGCCAACCAGGGCCAGGTCTACGAAAGCTTCAACATGGCGCAGCTGTGGAAGCTTCCGGTGATCTACGTGATCGAGAACAACCGCTACGCCATGGGTACCTCGGTCACGCGCGCCTCGGCGCAGACCGATTTCTCCAAGCGTGGCGTTTCCTTCGGCATCCCCGGTTTCCAGGTTGATGCGATGGACGTTCGTGCCGTCAAGGCTGCGGGCGACGAGGCGGTCGAGTATTGCCGTTCGGGCAAGGGCCCGATCATCCTGGAAATGCAGACCTACCGCTACCGTGGTCACTCCATGTCCGACCCGGCGAAGTATCGCTCGAAGGACGAAGTGCAGAAGATGCGGTCGGAGCACGATCCGATCGAGCAGGTGAAGGCGCGTCTGGCGGAAAAGGGCTGGGCGAGCGAGGACGAGTTGAAGCAGATCGACAAGGACGTCCGCGACATCGTCGCCGATAGCGCCGATTTTGCCCAGGCTGATCCGGAGCCGGATGTATCCGAGCTCTACACCGATATCCTGCTTTGATCCGGGGAGGCTCAAACATGCCAGTAGAAATTCTCATGCCCGCCCTTTCCCCGACGATGGAAGAAGGCACACTCTCGAAATGGCTGAAGAACGAGGGAGACAAGGTCTCCTCCGGTGACGTCATTGCCGAGATCGAGACTGACAAGGCCACCATGGAAGTGGAAGCCGTCGACGAAGGTACGATCGGCAAGCTGCTGATCGCCGCCGGCACCGAAGGCGTCAAGGTCAATACGCCGATCGCGGTCCTGCTGCAGGACGGCGAAGGCGCTGGCGATATCGCCGCACCGAAGGCGGAAGCGCCGAAGGCTGCCGCTGCAAGCGAGGCACCGGCCGCTGCCGCATCTGCGCCGGCACCGGTTGCCGCTCAGCCGAAGGTCGAAGTGGCTGCCGACCCGGCTGTCCCGGCCGGCACCGAAATGGTGACGATGACCGTGCGCGAAGCGCTGCGCGACGCCATGGCCGAAGAAATGCGCGCCAGCGACGATGTCTTCATCATGGGTGAGGAAGTCGCCGAATACCAGGGCGCCTACAAGATCACGCAAGGCCTGCTGCAGGAATTCGGTGCCCGTCGCGTCATCGACACGCCGATCACCGAGCACGGCTTTGCCGGCGTCGGCGTCGGTGCTGCCATGACGGGCCTGCGCCCTATCGTCGAATTCATGACCTTCAACTTCGCCATGCAGGCCATCGACCAGATTATCAACTCCGCCGCCAAGACGCTCTACATGTCCGGTGGCCAGATGGGCGCACCGATTGTGTTCCGTGGCCCGAGCGGTGCTGCGGCCCGCGTTGCAGCGCAGCACTCGCAGTGCTACGCCGCCTGGTACAGCCATATTCCGGGCCTCAAGGTCGTCATGCCCTACACGGCAGCCGACGCCAAGGGCCTGCTCAAGGCTGCGATCCGCGATCCGAATCCGGTCATCTTCCTCGAAAACGAGATCCTCTACGGTCAATCCTTCGAAGTGCCGAAGCTCGACGATTTCGTTCTGCCGATTGGCAAGGCCCGTATCCACAAGGTCGGCAAGGATGCCACCATCGTTTCCTTCGGCATCGGCATGACCTACGCGGTCAAGGCGGTTGCCGAGCTTGAAGCGCAGGGGATCGATGTCGAACTGATCGACCTTCGCACCATCCGCCCGATGGACCTGCCAACGGTGATCGAATCCGTCAAGAAGACCGGCCGTCTGGTCACCGTCGAGGAAGGCTATCCGCAGTCGTCCGTCGGTACCGAGATCGCGACCCGCGTCATGCAGCAGGCATTCGACTACCTTGACGCGCCGATCCTGACGATCGCCGGCAAGGATGTGCCGATGCCTTACGCCGCGAACCTCGAGAAGCTCGCGCTTCCGAACGTCGCAGAAGTCGTCGATGCGGTGAAAGCCGTTTGCTACAAATAAGGGGAGGGCCCTTCGATGCCTATCAACATCACAATGCCTGCCCTCTCCCCGACGATGGAAGAAGGCAATCTGGCCAAGTGGCTGGTCAAGGAAGGCGATAAGGTCAAGTCCGGCGACGTGATCGCCGAGATCGAGACCGACAAGGCGACGATGGAAGTCGAGGCTGTCGATGAGGGCATCGTTGCCAAGCTCGTCGTTCCCGCCGGCACCGAAGGCGTCAAGGTCAACGCGCTGATCGCCGTTCTGGCCGCCGATGGAGAAGATGTCGCCGCGGCCGCCAAGGGCGGTAACGGTGCAGCCGCAGCACCGGCGCCAGCCGAAAAGAAGGCAGAGCCGGCCGCAGCACCTGCGGCCGCCAGCGCTCCGGCACCTGCCGCAGCTCAAGCCGTGGCGGCAGCGCCGCAGGCGGCAAAGGCCGACACCGGCGCCCGCGTCTTCTCGTCGCCGCTCGCCCGCCGTCTCGCCAAGGATGCCGGCATCGATCTCTCGGCCATCGCCGGCACCGGTCCGCATGGCCGCGTGATCAAGAAGGACGTCGAGACCGCCGTTGCAGGTGGCGGTGCCAAGCCGGTAGCTGCGCCAGCAGCAGGTGCTGCAGCTTCCGCTGCCGCGCCGCTTGCAAAGGGCATGTCGGAAGACGCCGTTCTCAAGCTGTTCGAGCCCGGCTCCTACGAACTCGTGCCGCATGACGGCATGCGCAAGACGATCGCCAAGCGTCTCGTCGAATCCAAGCAGACGATCCCGCACTTCTACGTCTCGGTCGATTGCGAACTCGACGCGCTTCTGGCGCTCCGTGCCCAGCTCAATGCTGCGTCTCCTGAAAAGGACGGCAAGCCGGTCTACAAGCTCTCGGTCAACGACATGGTGATCAAGGCGCTGGCACTGGCTCTGCGCGACGTTCCGGACGCCAACGTGTCCTGGACCGACAGCAACATGGTGAAGCACAAGCATGCAGACGTTGGCGTTGCCGTGTCCATCCCGGGCGGCCTGATCACGCCGATCATCCGCCAGGCGGAGCTGAAGAGCCTGTCTGTCATCTCCAACGAGATGAAGGACCTCGGCAAGCGCGCCAAGGACCGCAAGCTGAAGCCCGAGGAATATCAGGGCGGCACCACGGCGGTCTCCAACATGGGCATGATGGGCGTCAAGGACTTCGCGGCCGTCGTCAACCCGCCGCATGCAACGATCCTTGCGGTCGGCGCCGGCGAGGAACGCGTCGTCGTCAAGAACAAGCAGATGGTTATCGCCACTGTGATGACGGTCACGCTTTCGACCGACCATCGCTGCGTCGATGGCGCGCTCGGCGCCGAGTTGCTCGGAGCCTTCAAGCGCTACATCGAAAACCCGATGGGCATGCTGGTCTGAGTTGGATAAGGACCGGCCTTCGGGTCGGTCCGTTCCTTTTCGCGCAGCCGAAGGCGGACCCGGACGATGAAAACAGTTCTCTGCTACGGTGACAGTCTGACCTGGGGCTACGACGCCACGGACGGCGGCCGCCATGCGCTTGCCGATCGCTGGCCGAGCGTCTTGCAGACGGCATTGGGCTCTGACGTCCAGATCATTGCCGAAGGCCTGAACGGCCGCACGACTGCCTATGACGATCACCTCGCCGATTGCGATCGCAACGGCGCCAAGGTGCTGCCGACCATTCTCCACAGCCACGCGCCGCTGGATCTGATCATCCTTCTGCTCGGCGCGAACGACATGAAGCCGATCATTCACGGGACCGCGTTCGGCGCCGTGAAGGGTATCGAGCGCCTCGTCAATCTGGTGCGCCGGCACGACTGGCCGGTCGAGGGTGAGGGCGGTCCGGACATCCTGATCGTCGCGCCGCCGCAGCTTTGTGAAACGGCCAACGCGGCCTTTGGTGCGATGTTTGCCGGTGGCATAGAGCAGTCGGCGATGCTGGCGCCGCTCTACCGCGATCTGGCCGACGAACTCGATTGCGGGTTCTTCGACGCGGGATCGGTTGCAAGGACGACACCGCTCGACGGCGTGCATCTGGATTGTGAAAACACCCGCGCGATCGGTCGTGGCCTCGAGCCGGTCGTTCGGATGATGCTCGGGGTCTGAGATGACGGGCGATGTGACCATCAGACCGGCGGAACCAACAGAGGCGGCGGAACTCGCGGTTCTCGTCGACATCGCCTCGCATGGTTTTGCCTCCTGGCTCTGGTCTGGTGCGGTTCTCAGCGGCGCCGCCGATACGGCGTTCGAACGCGGGCGTAACAAGCTGCGCGAGGATGTCGGCCCCGGAAACTGGCGGGATGCCGTCGTTGCCGATGTCGAGGATGAAATCGTGGGCGTGTCGATCGGCTACGGCATCGACGCATCGGCGGTGGAAATCGAAGCGAAACATGCCGTCATCGAACCGCTGCTGGCACTGCAGCGGCGGGTGGTCGGCCACTGGTTCATCGACAGTTTGGGCGTCTACCGTCACCGGCGCGGCCGCGGCATCGGACGCAGATTGATTGCACATGAAATTGCACGCGCCGGCTCGGCGCCGGTGAGCCTGATCACCGAAAGCCACAATGAAGCGGCGCAGGCGCTCTATAGGAAAAACGGCTTTACGGAGACGGATCGGGCTGAGGCCGTGCCGCTCTTCGACGGCAGCAGAAAACACGACTGGGTGCTGTTCACCCGCAAGGTCGCTTGAGACAAAGGCAGGAAACACATGGCTGAGAATTACGACGTCATTGTCATCGGTTCGGGTCCGGGGGGCTACATCGCCGCCATTCGCGCGGCACAGTTGGGTCTCAAGACCGCGGTCGTCGAGCGCGAGCACCTGGCCGGCATCTGCTCCAACTGGGGCTGCATTCCCACCAAGGCGCTGCTGCGTTCGGCCGAAGTGCTGCACTACGCCCAGCATCCGGGAAGCTACGGCATCAAGATCGAAGGTACGGTAACGCCGGACCTGAAGGCGATCGTCGCCCGCTCGCGCGGCATTGCCGAGCGCATGAACGGCGGCGTCGGCTTTCTGATGAAGAAGAACAAGGTCGACGTGATCTGGGGCGAGGCCAAGCTGACCAAGCCCGGCGAAATCGTCGTCGGCAAGTCGACGAAGCCGGCGGTGCAGCCGCAGGCGCCACTGCCTAAGAACACCAAGGGCGAAGGCACCTACACCGCCAAGCACATCATCATCGCTACCGGCGCCCGTCCGCGGGCGCTTCCCGGCATCGAGCCGGACGGCAAGCTGATCTGGACCTACTTCGAGGCGATGAAGCCCGAGGAAATGCCGAAGTCGCTGCTGGTCATGGGCTCTGGCGCCATCGGCATCGAATTCGCCTCGTTCTATCGCACCATGGGCGTGGACGTCACCGTCGTCGAGGTCATGCCGAACGTGATGCCGGTCGAAGACGCCGAGATCTCGAACATTGCCAAGAAGCAGTTCGAAAAGCAGGGCATGAAGATCCACCTCGAAGCCAAGGTGACGAAGGTCGAGAAGGGTGCGAATTCGGTCACCGCCCATGTCGAGATGAAGGACGGCAAGGTCGAAAAGATCACCGCAGACCGGATGATCTCGGCCGTTGGCGTCCAGGGCAACATCGAGAACCTCGGTCTCGAAACGCTGGGGATCAAGACCGACCGAGGCTGCATCGTCATCGATGGCTACGGCAAGACCAATGTTGCCGGCGTCTACGCGATCGGTGACGTTGCCGGCCCGCCGATGCTTGCGCACAAGGCCGAGCATGAGGCCGTAATCTGCGTCGAGAAGATCGCCGGCCTGCCGAACGTCCATCCGATGGACAAGTTGAAGATCCCGGGCTGCACCTATTGCCATCCGCAGGTGGCCTCTGTGGGTCTCACCGAGGCCAAGGCGAAGGCCGAAGGCCGCGACATCCGCGTCGGCCGCTTCCCCTTCGTTGCCAACGGCAAGGCGATTGCGCTCGGCGAAGACCAGGGCATGGTCAAGACGATCTTCGACAAGAAGACCGGCGAGCTTCTGGGCGCGCACATGGTCGGAGCCGAGGTGACCGAACTGATCCAGGGCTTCGTTGTCGCCATGAACCTGGAAACGACGGAAGAAGACCTGATGCACACGATCTTCCCGCATCCGACGATCTCGGAGACGATGAAGGAAAGCGTGCTGGACGCCTATGGGCGTGCGCTGAACGCCTGACGAGATTTGCCGCCGCCGGAACTTTTGGCCCGGTCCCGCATTGATGACGCACCTTGTCCTCAATGCACGGAGATCACCATGGCCCTGAACGGCGTCGGCATCCTGGCCGCGATCATCATCGGCGGTTTCGCTGGATGGCTCGCGGAAAAGTTCATGAAGAGCGATGTGGGGCTGTTCATGAACATAGCGCTCGGCATGATCGGTGCAGTGGTGCTGAACGTCATTCTGGCAGCCTTCGGCATGGCCTTTGCCGGCTGGCTCGCCTATCTGGTCATCGGTTTCATCGGCGCCTGCCTGTTGATCGCCGTTGGCCGCGCTGTCAAACGATAGTCTGCGACGCTTCCAGCGCTAGCGGTCGGGCTGTCGAGCAAAAGGTGGCCTGACATTTCCCGTCGAGCCATCTATATAGATCGAAAATGGGTCTGCCGGCACGAAGCCGCAGCCGCCGCGACGAGGAAGACAGTATGGTAACGGTGTTCGATGCCGTCTCTGAACGGGCGCAACGCGTCCGCCATCCGGAAAAGGCCCACAAGCCCGATACCGAGATGCTGCGCAAGCCGGAGTGGATCCGCGTCAAGGCGCCGACCTCCAAGGGCTACCAGGAAACGCGCGAACTGGTGCGCTCGCACAAGCTCGTTACGGTCTGTGAAGAAGCGGGTTGCCCGAATATCGGCGAGTGCTGGGACAAGAAGCACGCCACCTTCATGATCATGGGCGAGATCTGTACCCGCGCCTGCGCCTTCTGCAATGTCTCGACCGGCAAGCCGAATGCGCTCGACATGGCGGAACCCGAGAATGTCGCCAAGGCCGTCAAGCAGATGGGCCTCAGCCACGTCGTCATCACCTCGGTCGATCGCGACGATTTGGCCGACGGTGGCGCCGAACATTTCGAGAAGGTGATCTGGGCGATCCGTGCCGCTTCGCCGTTGACCACGATCGAAATCCTCACGCCCGACTTCTTGAAGAAGCCAGGCGCATTGGAGCGCGTTGTCGCTGCCAAGCCGGATGTGTTCAACCACAATATGGAAACGGTGCCGGGCAACTATCTCACTGTCCGTCCGGGCGCCCGTTACTTCCACTCCATTCGCCTGCTTCAGCGCGTCAAGGAACTGGATCCGACGATGTTCACCAAGTCCGGCATCATGGTCGGCCTTGGCGAAGAGCGTAACGAAGTGCTGCAGTTGATGGACGACCTGCGCACCGCCGACGTCGATTTCATGACCATCGGCCAATACCTGCAGCCGACCCGCAAGCATCACAAGGTCGAGAAGTTCGTGACCCCGGAGGAATTCAAGTCTTACGAGACGGTTGCCTATACCAAGGGCTTCCTCATGGTCGCCTCGAGCCCGCTGACCCGCTCCTCGCACCACGCCGGCGACGATTTCGCTCGCCTGCGTGCAGCTCGCGAAAAGAAGCTGGCGGCCGCGGCCGGGTAAGGCCGAGACCTTTAGGGACAACAGGAGCTCCGGCCTTAGCGCCGGAGTTTTTCGTTTGTCGACCCGTCGCTTGCGCCCTTCGGCGTCGCCTCGCGCCGGGTATTGTGCATCCGATCGATCTTGAGATTTCGATGGGGGCTGCGATACAACCGACCGTGGCTCGGGATTGTTGGACGGAATGTGTCGATGGATCAGCCAGTGGCGACCGGGAAGGTGCTCTACGTCGATGACGCCGCGGCTGCCGACCATATCCGTAACGCTCGGCGTATCCTCGTTGTCGGATGTTCCGGAGGCGGCAAGTCAACGCTTTCGCAAAAGCTCGCTCGGCACTTCAACTTGACCTACATCTCGATCGACCGCGATATCCTGTGGCTACCCGGTTGGGAGCAGCGTGATCGGGCCGAGCAACGTCAGCGCATCGTCGAGAGGATTGCCGCCGAACGCTGGGTCATGGATGGCACCGGTCCGTCCACCTTCGATCTCCGCGTGCCGAGGAGCGATGTCGTGATCTGGGTGCGGATGCCGAGGCTTCTGTGCATCTGTGGCGTCCTCACCCGCTGGCTGAAGTATTTTGGGCGCACCCGCCCAGAGATGGCGCCAGGCTGCATCGAGAAGGTTGACTGGGAATTCATCCAATTCATCTGGACCTTCGAGCGGAAATTCTCGCCGCGGATTGTCGCAGGCCTGGCAGAGCATGGCCCTGACGTGCCGGTTCTGCAGTTGAAATCGCGCGGCCAGATGCAGAGGCTTCTTGATCTTCTCGGTCTACCCCCTTAACTCCCCTCTATGCCGCACTTTGAAACGAACCATGTCGTCAAGCACACGGCCGACCAGATGTTCGATCTCGTCGCCGATGTCGAACAGTATCCGCAGTTCCTTCCGCTCTGCGAGGCGCTGACCGTGCGCTCGCGCAAGGAGAGGGATGGAAAAATCCTGCTGCTGGCCGACATGACCGTCGGCTACAAGGCGATCCGCGAGACCTTTACGACGCAGGTGCTGCTCAACAAGGCCGAGCGCGTGATCGAGGTCAAATACATCGACGGGCCGTTCAAGTATCTCGACAATCGCTGGCGTTTCGAGCCTGTGGGCGAGGGGCAATCGGCCGTGCATTTCTACATCGACTACGAGTTCAAGAGCCGCATCCTCGGAGCGTTGATGGGCTCTATGTTCGACCGCGCCTTCCGCATGTTCTCCGACGCGTTCGAAAAGCGCGCCGACAAGATCTACGCCGTCTGAGCGACTTCGCTCAGCATCTCCAGAGCCGTTCGGATGGTTGCCAGTCGGACGGCGTCGCGCCCGATATCGCCGTAGCGCATCTCGCGGTGGAGTGCCGTGCCGTTGCGGCCCGTTGCCGAAAGATGGACGAGGCCGACCGGCTTTTCCACCGATCCGCCACCCGGCCCGGCGATGCCGGTGACGGCGACGGCAAAGTCAGCCTCGGAGCGCGCGACCGCGCCGCGCGCCATTTCTATGGCCGTTTGCCTTGAAACAGCACCGTGCGCGGCAAGCGTTGCCGGATCGACGCCGAGCATCTGGATCTTGGCGTCGTTGGAATAGGTGACGAAACCGCGATCGACGACCGCCGACGATCCGGCAATTTCCGTCAGCGCACCGGCAATCAGCCCGCCGGTGCAGGATTCGGCCGTTGCCACCTTGAGGCCGCGGGCGGTGAAATCGGCAATGATCTTGCCGGCCATCGTTTGAATGTCATTCGGCCACATCGCGCGCCCCTGAGGTGTAAACCACGGTTGCGGTCGCGATTGCGGCGATACCCTCGTCGCGACCGACAAAGCCGAGCCGCTCATTCGTCGTCGCCTTGACCGAGCAACGGTCGAGATCGATGCCGAGCATGGCGGCAAGGTTCTCGCGCATCGCCTGGCGATGCGGGCCCACCTTCGGCGCCTCGGCGATCAGCGAGATGTCGGCATTGGTGATCGTGCCGCCGCGCTGGCGCACGATGTTGGCCGCATGTTCGAGGAAGATACTCGAGGCGGCACCCTTCCACTGTGGGTCGGATGGTGGAAAATGGTCGCCGATATCGCCGGCGCCGCAGGTGGCAAGCAGGGCATCGGTGAGCGCGTGCAGGGCGACATCGGCATCCGAATGGCCTGAGAGCTTCTTGGTGTGAGGGATCAGGACGCCACAAAGCGTCACGCCATCGCCTTCCACCAGCTGGTGCACGTCATAGCCATTGCCGGTGCGCACATCCGGAATGAGATAGCGCTTGAGTTTTTCGTCGGCCATGGCGATGTCCCTTTTCAGTGTGAGCTTGACGTTGTCGACCGTGCCTTCGACGAGCTTGACCGGGATGCCTGCCCATTCGGCGATCGAGGCGTCGTCGGTAAAATCCGTCCGTCCGCTGCTGGCTGCGGCCCTATGGGCGTCGAGGATGATCTTGAGGTCGAAGGTTTGCGGCGTCTGCGCCGCATGCAGATGGTTGCGCGAAACGGTTTCGGTCACTGTCCCGGCGGCATCGACGCGTTTCAGTGTGTCCGACACGGCTATCGCCGGCAGCACGGCACGCGCCCCCTCTGCCAAAGCGTTGGCGCAGCGAGACAGCAGGGCATGATCGGCAAAGGGACGCACGGCATCGTGGATCATCACGTGACGTGAGCCGGTTGCTGCTACGGCTTCAAGGCCGGCAAGAACCGATTGCTGCCGCGTCGCGCCGCCGTGCACGACGATCAACTCGCGGGCGGGTGATCGCCGGCGTGCGGCCGCCAGCAGATCCTCGTCATCGGGGTGGATCACGACCACGATCTGGCCGGCCCCGGGCCATGTCGCGAAAGTATCAAGCGTATGGGCGATAACCGGCCTGTCGCCGATGGTGCGGTACTGCTTCGGACCTTCTGCCGACTGTCCGGCGCGTTCGCCGCGCCCTGCTGCAACGATCACAATGCCGCAGGAAAGCTGTTCTTCAGGCTGCATCTTCTGTATGTGGTCCCGGATTTCGCCAATCTTCGCCGTGATGTACCGCGAAGGTCCGTGCTTTGCCAGCCGAACAGGGAAATTTGCCCGACGCTTCGAAATCACTTGGCAAGCCAGAGAACAATGTCTAAAAATAGTGCAAGAACAACATGTGCCTGAAAGATATGCATTTGCCAACTCCGGCTCTGTCATCACCGCTTCGGATCGGGAATATCGAAATCCGCAACCGGGTGGCGCTCGCCCCGATGTCTGGCGTTACGGACCTGCCGTTCCGCACCCTGGCCTGGCGCTTCGGTGCGGGGTTTGTCGTGACGGAAATGGTGGCGAGCCGTGAGTTGGTCGGTAACGCTTCCGAATCCTGGGCGAGGCTGAAGAACTCCGGCATCAAGCCGCACATCGTTCAGCTGGCCGGCCGTGAAGCGCATTGGATGGCGGAGGCGGCGAAAATCGCAGCGGCCAACGGCGCGGATATCATCGATATCAATATGGGTTGCCCGGCAAAGAAAGTGACGGGCGGCTATTCCGGCTCGGCGCTGATGCGCGATCCCGATCACGCTCTGTCGCTGGTCGAGGCGACCGTGAAGGCCGTGGATGTGCCGGTCACCCTGAAGATGCGACTTGGCTGGGACGAGAATTCAATCAACGCGCCGCTGATCGCCAGAAGGGCGCAGGACGCTGGCGTCCAGGCGATAACGGTGCATGGCCGCACGCGGATGCAATTTTACACTGGCAAAGCCGATTGGGATGCGATCCGCGCCGTGCGCGAGGTCGTCTCCGTGCCGCTCGTTGCCAATGGCGACGTCGATACGGTGGCTGATGCACAGGAGATTCTCCAGCGTTCCGGGGCCGACGCCGTCATGGCTGGGCGGTCCTCGCAGGGCCGTCCCTGGCATGTCGGCGTTCTCGCCGGTGGTGCAGGCCATCCCGAACAGGCTGAGATCGCCGACATTTTCGTGGAGCACTATGAAATGATGCTCGAATTCTACGGTGCCGACACGGGCTTGAGGCATGCACGCAAGCATGTCGGCTGGTACCTGGACCGTTTCGCATCCGACCTTTCCGGGACGGAGAAGGGGGCGATCCTGACGTCGACCGATCCTAAATCCGTCGCCGCGCGTGCCTCGGACGCCATTCGCAGTTCGCGCGCGCCCCTCTCCAGCGAAGGGATCGCGGCATGACGGACAAGCCCAGTACTCCCGAAGCCGTGACGGCAGCCAACGGGCTGTCGATGGCCGTTCTGAATGCCATTCAGAACCCGGTGATCCTCGTCGATCAGAATGGACTGGTCGCCTTTGCCAACTGGGAAGCCGAATCCTTCTTCGGCGCCAGTGCCAATCATCTCGCCCGCCACGATATCAGCGCCTTCATCCCGTTCGGCAGTCCGCTTCTGACCCTGATCGAGCAGGTGCGCGAGCGCAAGGCGCCGGTCAACGAGTATCGTGTCGATCTGAGTTCGCCGCGGCTGGGTGCCGACAAGCTGGTTGATCTCTACGTGGCACCGGTGATTTCGGAACCCGGCTCCGTGGTGGTTGTGTTCCAGGAACGGTCGATGGCCGACAAGATCGACCGTCAGCTGACCCATCGCGCGGCGGCGCGCTCCGTCACCGGCCTTGCCTCGATGCTGGCGCATGAGATCAAGAATCCGCTTTCCGGCATTCGGGGGGCGGCGCAATTGCTGGAGACCTCCGTCAACGACGAGGATCGGGCACTGACGCGGCTGATCTGCGACGAGACCGACCGGATCGTTTCGCTGGTCGATCGGATGGAAGTGTTCTCCGACGAGAGGCCGGTAGATCGCGTGCCGCTCAACATTCACTCCGTGCTCGATCACGTGAAGGCGATCGCTCGGGCTGGCTTTGCGCGCCGGATCAAGGTGACGGAGAACTACGACCCGTCGCTTCCTTCCGTCTTTGCCAACCGCGACCAACTGGTGCAGGTGTTTCTCAATCTCATCAAGAATGCGGCCGAAGCGATCGGCGACCGGCCGGAAGGCGAGATCATGCTGACGACCGCCTACAGGCCCGGTATTCGCCTTTCGGTCGCCGGGACCCGCGAGAAGATCTCGCTGCCACTGGAGTTCTGCGTGCACGACAATGGCCCGGGTGTTCCCTCCGACCTGTTGCCGCATCTGTTCGATCCGTTCATCACCACCAAGACCAACGGTTCCGGCCTTGGGCTGGCGCTGGTTGCCAAGATCATCGGCGGGCATGGCGGCATCGTCGAATGCGACAGCCAGCAGAACCGCACGACTTTCCGCGTCCTGATGCCTGCCTCCAAGGGGCAGGCGGCGGATGAAGACGACATGCCTATGACAAAAGGAAACATTGCATGACGGGTGCCACGATCCTCGTCGCGGATGACGACGCAGCCATTCGCACCGTGCTCAATCAGGCGCTGAGCCGCGCCGGCTACGACGTGCGGATCACGTCGAATGCGGCGACGCTCTGGCGCTGGATTTCCGCCGGCGACGGCGATCTGGTCGTCACCGACGTCGTCATGCCCGACGAGAATGCCTTCGACCTGCTGCCGCGCATCAAGAAGGCGCGCCCGGACCTGCCGGTTCTTGTCATGAGTGCGCAGAACACCTTCATGACGGCGATCAAGGCTTCCGAGAAAGGCGCTTACGACTACCTGCCGAAGCCGTTCGATCTCACCGAACTGATCGGCATTATCGGCCGGGCGCTGGCCGAGCCGAAGCGCCGCCCGGCAAAGATCGATGACGATTCGCAGGATGGCATGCCGCTCGTCGGCCGCTCCGCCGCGATGCAGGAAATCTACCGCGTTCTCGCCCGCCTGATGCAGACCGATCTCACGCTGATGATCACCGGCGAATCCGGCACCGGCAAGGAGCTGGTGGCCCGCGCACTGCATGACTACGGCAAGCGCCGCAACGGTCCCTTCGTAGCCATCAACATGGCGGCGATCCCGCGCGACCTGATCGAATCGGAACTGTTCGGTCACGAAAAGGGCGCCTTTACCGGTGCGCAGACACGTTCGACCGGTCGTTTCGAACAGGCCGAAGGTGGCACGCTCTTCCTCGACGAGATCGGCGACATGCCGATGGATGCGCAGACGCGGTTGTTGCGCGTGCTGCAGCAGGGCGAATATACCACCGTGGGCGGCCGCACGCCGATCCGCTCGGACGTCCGCATTGTTGCGGCAACCAACAAGGACCTGAAGCAGTCGATCAATCAGGGTCTCTTCCGCGAGGACCTGTATTACCGGCTGAATGTGGTGCCGCTGCGCCTGCCGCCGCTGCGCGACCGTGCGGAAGACATTCCCGATCTCGTCCGCCATTTCGTCCAGCAGGCCGAAAAAGAGGGCCTGGATGTCAAGCGTTTCGATCAGGAGGCGCTTGAGCTGATGAAGGCGCATCCCTGGCCGGGCAACGTGCGCGAACTCGAAAACCTCGTGCGACGGCTGACGGCGCTTTATCCACAGGACGTCATCACGCGGGAGATCATCGAAAACGAGTTGCGGTCGGAAATCCCCGACAGCCCCATCGAAAAGACGCAAGCGCGCAACGGCTCTCTTTCGATCTCGCAGGCGGTCGAGGAGAACATGCGACAATATTTTGCCAGCTTCGGAGATGCGCTTCCGCCGAGCGGTCTTTACGAACGGGTGCTCGCCGAGATGGAGTATCCACTCATCCTTGCCGCTTTGACGGCGACGCGGGGAAACCAGATCAAGGCCGCCGATCTGCTCGGCCTCAACCGCAACACGCTGCGCAAGAAGATCCGCGAACTCGGCGTCTCTGTGTATCGCAGCTCACGTACGGCTTGACTTGGTCACAACCACCGTTGCATTTTCGCCACAATACGTTGCTTGAACGTGTTATGACCGCCGAATCGAGCGGTGTTGCGCTGCTTTGCCAAGCTCTGGGGGCTGTGGCTGATACGCAACAGCTCCGATTGACGGTCCGGTCAATACCTTGACCCGGGATGTGCGTGAGAATTGCTGGTGTCGATAGACGCCGGTCGGGGGAACGTTTTTTACATGGTGGATGCAATGGCCTTGCCGCTGGGCACAGATGACGGACTGGCGGCGCACGACCGTCGTGCGTCCTTTGCCTTCCCGGGCCTCATGCTGGCGATCGGCGCACTCGTCTGCGCTACCCTGTCTCTGCTCGTTCTGCTTGGGCTGACGCCGATTCGTCTGGAGCGCAACGTTTTCATCGCCTGTGCCGCGATCAACGGCCTGTTCGTCGTCGGCCTGATCTATCTCATCGTGCGCGAAATTCTCAGGCTGCTGCGGGCGCGTCGCAAGGGGCGTGCCGCCGCGCGGCTTCATGTCCGCATCGTCGCGCTGTTTTCGATCGTCGCCATCACGCCCGCCATTCTGGTCGCAATCTTCGCCAGCATAACGCTCGATGTCGGACTTGACCGCTGGTTCTCGCTGCGCACGCAGGCGATCGTTCGGTCTTCGATCAGCGTCGCTCAGGCCTATGTTCTGGAGAATGCCAGCTATCTCCAGGGTCAGACCGTTTCGATGGCCAACGACCTTGAGCGCAACCGGCAGCTCTATAGCCTCGACCGCACCGGCTTTACCGAACTTATGACGCGCCAGGCCAGGGGGCGCGGCATGCTCGGGGCCTTCCTCGTGCGGGCAGACGGCAGCGCCATTCTGCAGGCCAACATCTCGACGGAAAAACCCCTGCCGGCCATTCCGCCGGATGCGCTCAAAAGCTCGGTTTCCGGCCAGCCGACATTGATACCGCCCGGGATTACCAATCTGGTGGGCGCTGTGATCCCGCTTGACGATATTCCCGGTACCTATCTCTACACCGTTCGCAACGTCGATCCGGAAGTGATGCGCTCGCTGCGGTTGATGGAAGAAAACACCGCCGAATATAAGACGCTTGAAGCCGGGCGCGCCTTTACGCAGATCGCTTTCGGTGTGCTCTATATCGGCTTTGCCCTGATCGTGCTGCTGGCGGCAATCTGGACCGCCATCGCCGTCGCCGACCGCATCGTTCGGCCGATCCGGCAGTTGATCGGTGCCGCCGACAGCGTTGCGGCGGGTAATCTCGATGTCGTCGTGCCGGTGCGTGCCGTCGATGGCGACGTCGGCAATCTGTCGCGTACGTTCAACAAGATGGTTTCGGAAATCCGAACCCAGCAGGAACAGATCCTGGAGGCCAAGGATGAGGTCGACCATCGGCGGCGCTTCATCGAGGCGGTTCTTTCAGGCGTCACGGCAGCGGTCATCGGCGTCGGCCGCGACCGGCAGATCACCATCGCCAATTCCTCTTCGGAAGAGTTTCTGAAGAAGACCGCGCCCGACCTGCTCGGTGCGAACCTGCGCGTGGTTGCGCCTGAAATCGAAGAAGTGCTGGTCGAAGCGGAAAGCCGCTACCGCAACAATTTCCGCAAGCAGATCAATATCATGCGCGGAGGAACCGAGCGTACGCTGAACATCCAGGTGACGCGCGAAGAAGGCGGCGAGACAAACGAGTCCTATGTCATCACCATCGACGACATCACCGACCTCGTGATTGCGCAGCGCTCGACCGCCTGGGCCGATGTGGCGCGGCGTATTGCACATGAAATCAAGAACCCGCTGACGCCGATCCAGCTTTCCGCCGAACGCCTGAAGCGTCGCTACGGCAAGCAGATCGATCAGGAGGACAGGGCCGTCTTCGATCAATGCACCGACACGATCGTAAGGCAGGTCGAGGATATCGGTCGCATGGTCGACGAGTTCTCCGCCTTTGCCCGCATGCCGAAGCCGACGAAGGAGAAGGCGGATCTTCGCGCAATTTTGAAGGACGCCGTCTTTCTGCGCGAGATGGGCAACAACCACATCAGCTTCATCCGCGAATTCGGCGACGAACCGCTCCAAGGCATGTTCGATGGCCGCATGCTCGGACAGGCATTCGGCAATATCGTCAAGAATGCCGTGGAAGCGATCGAGGCGGTACCGACGGACGCTGTCCGTGGCGAGCCTAAAGTGCTCGTGCGCGCGCAGCAGGATGGAGCCGCCGGCCGGTTTGTCGTCGATGTCATCGACAACGGCAAAGGCCTGCCGACCGAGAACCGGCATAGAATATTGGAACCGTATATGACGATGCGCGAGAAGGGCACGGGTCTCGGGCTCGCCATCGTCAAGAAGATCATTGAGGACCATGGCGGACAACTGGAATTGCACGACGCACCGGCCGATTTCGATGGCGGCGTCGGAGCAATGATCCGCGTGATCCTGCCGCCTGCCGGAGAAGCCGGGGGCGAAGACACTTTGAAGGGTAAGGGTACGAGCGATGGCCGCTGACATTCTGGTTGTGGACGATGAGGAAGACATCCGCGAGATCGTCTCCGGCATCTTGTCCGACGAAGGGCACGAAACCCGAACAGCTTTTGACAGCGACAGTGCGCTGGCGGCGATCAGCGACCGCGTGCCGCGGCTGGTCTTTCTCGACATCTGGATGCAGGGCAGCCGCCTCGACGGCCTCGCTCTGCTCGACGAGATCAAGGGGCGCCACCCCGATCTGCCGGTGGTGATGATTTCGGGTCACGGCAACATCGAAACGGCCGTCAACGCCATCAAGCGCGGCGCCTATGATTTCATCGAGAAGCCGTTCAAGGCCGACCGCCTGATCCTGATCGCCGAGCGTGCGCTCGAGAACTCCAAGCTGAAGCGCGAAGTCTCGGAGCTGAAGAAGAAGTCGGGTGATCCGGTCGAACTGATCGGAACCTCCGTTGCCGTTTCGCAGCTCCGGCAGACCGTCGAAAAGGTCGCACCGACCAACAGCCGCATCATGATCCAGGGACCGTCCGGCTCCGGCAAGGAATTGGTCGCGCGCATGATCCACCGCAAGTCGACCCGGTCGACCGGTCCGTTCGTGGCCCTGAACGCCGCAGCGATCACGCCCGACCGCATGGAGATCGCGCTTTTCGGAACCGAGGGAACGCCGGGGCAACCGCGCCGTACCGGTGCGCTGGAAGAGGCGCATAGCGGCATCCTCTATCTCGACGAAGTCGGCGAAATGCCGCGCGAAACGCAGAACAAGATCCTGCGGGTTCTCGTCGATCAGCAATTCGAGCGTGTCGGCGGCACGAAGCGCGTCAAGGTTGACGTCCGCATCATATCCTCGACGGCCTACAACCTCGAAAACATGATCTCCGAAGGCCTCTTCCGCGAGGATCTCTTCCACAGGCTCGCGGTCATCCCGGTGCGGGTGCCGGCTCTGGCCGAACGCCGCGAGGATATTCCGTTTCTTGTCGACATGTTCATGCGGCAGGTCAGCGAACAGGCGGGTATCCGTCCGCGCAAGATCGGCGACGATGCGCTTGCCGTGCTGCAGGCCCACGACTGGCCGGGCAACATTCGCCAGCTGCGCAACAACATCGAGCGGCTGATGATCCTGGCCCGCAGTGACGGTCCGGACACGCCGATCTCGGCCGACATGCTGCCGACCGAGGTTGGTGATACCTTGCCGAAGATCTCCGCGCAGGGCGACCAGCACATCATGACGCTGCCACTGCGCGAGGCTCGCGAAATGTTCGAGCGGGACTATCTGATCGCTCAGATCAACCGATTCGGCGGCAACATTTCCCGCACGGCCGAATTCGTTGGCATGGAGCGGTCGGCGCTTCACCGCAAGCTGAAGTCGCTGGGCGTTTAAGCGATAGATTCCTTCCGGCTGGCGGCCGCCTGTACCCTGGTGAAAGAACGACATGAAGGTGATCATTTGTGGTGCGGGGCAGGTCGGCTACGGCATCGCCGAACGGCTGGCCCAGGAAGACAATGACGTCTCGGTGATCGACACATCGGCGGCGCTCATTGCCAACATTACCGAAAGCCTCGATGTGCGCGGCTATGTCGGCCACGGCGCCCATCCGGATGTGCTGGCGAAAGCCGGTGCAGATCAGGCCGACATGCTGATTGCGGTCACACTGTTCGACGAGGTCAATATCGTCGCCTGCGAGGTGGCGCATGCGATCTTCAATGTGCCGACCAAGGTCGCCCGTATCCGCGCGCAGAATTATCTGGCGCCGGAATACGCCAATCTGTTTTCTCGCGAGAATGTCCCGATCGATGTGACCATTTCGCCGGAGGTCGAGGTCGGCCGAATGGTGCTGCGGCGCATCTCGTTTCCGGGTGCGACGGACGTCGTGCGCTTTGCCGACGACCGGATCGCCATGGTCGCGATCGAGTGTATGGAAGACTGCCCGGTGGTCGATACGCCGCTGCAGCAGTTGAGCGAGCTGTTTCCCGATCTGCAGGCAACGGTGACCGGCATCTTCCGCAACGGCAAGCTGATAGTGCCCCACTCGACAGATCAGTTACGGACCGGCGACCTTGCCTATGTCGTGTGCGACCGCGACCACGCGCGCCGCACGCTGGCTCTGTTCGGCCACGAGGAACAGGAAGCGCGCCGTATCGTCATTCTCGGCGGTGGCAACATCGGCTACTTCGTCGCCAAGGCGATCGAGGAAAACCAGCCGAGAACCCGCGTCAAGCTGATCGAGAACGATCGCGACCGTGCGGTGATGATGGCCGACAAGCTCAGCAACACCGTCGTTCTCAACGGTTCGGCGATGGATCAGCGCATCCTGATGCAGGCGGACGTTCAGGATGCAGACTTGGTGGTGGCGCTGACCAACAACGACCAGATCAATATCCTCGGCAGCATGATGGCAAAGCGGCTCGGCGCCAAATCGACGCTCGTTTTGATCAACGAACCGTCCTACCAGGATTTCGCTGGAACCGCCGGGGTCGACGCCTATATCAACCCGCGCGCGGTGACCATCTCGCGCGTGCTTCAGCATGTGCGCAAAGGTCGTATCCGCTCGGTCTACGCCGTCCAGAAGGGCACGGCTGAAGTGATCGAAGCGGAAGCGCTGGAAACCTCACCGCTGGTTGGAAAAGCACTGCGCGAGCTTGATCTGCCCAATGGCATTCGCATCGGCGCGCTCTACCGGGACAAGACATTCATCCGGCCGCACGGTGATACCAAGATCAAGGCCAAGGACCGTGTCGTGCTTTTTGCCGCCGCCGAGGCCGTGCGCCATGTCGAGCAGCTTTTCCGCGTCAGCATCCAGTTTTTCTGAGGTCAAAAAACGCCATGCCGAGAATTGCCTATGTCAACGGCGCCTATGTGCCGCACGCCGATGCAGCCATTCATATCGAAGATCGTGGCTACCAATTCGCGGACGGGGTCTACGAGGTCTGCGAGATCCGTCATGGCTTCATCGTCGATCTGACCCGCCATCTCGACCGCCTTGGCCGATCGCTGAGTGAACTTCGCATCGACTGGCCGATGAGCCGTGCGGCGCTGACCCACGTCATTCGCGAAGTCGTGCGCCGCAATCGCGTTCGAAACGGCCTGTTCTACATGCAGGTCACGCGCGGTGCCGCTCGCCGCGATCACGTGTTCCCGGCAAAGGGCACCGTTCCGACAATCGTGGTGACGGCGAAGCGCACCGATACGGCGGTAATCGCCAAGAAGGGTGCCGAAGGTATCGCGGCGATCACGGTACCCGAGAACCGGTGGGACCGCGTCGATATCAAGTCCGTCGGTCTGCTGCCGAACGTGTTGGCCCGCCAGAAGGCAAAGGAAGAGGGCGCCCATGAGGCGATCTTCGTTGATCCCGATGGCACGGTGAAGGAAGGCGCGGCGACCAATGTCTGGATCGTCGATCGCGACGGTGTCCTGCGCACGCGCCCGGCCGATCACGGCATCCTCAGGGGCATTACACGCACGACCCTTATGGATGTTGCAGGCCCCCTTGGCATCAAGATCGAGGAACGGGCCTTCTCAATCGACGAGATGCTCGCAGCGCGCGAGGTCTTCATCACTGCGGCAACGAGCATCTGTTTTCCGGTCGTTTCCATTGACGGCAAACCGATCGGCAACGGTCATCCAGGAAGCATAGCACAGAATATTCGTGAAGCCTTTTTCGACGTTGCGGAAAAGACATTGATTTGATACCAAACTGACAGAGGCGTCGGGGGAAGGGTACTTGTGACGCCTCTGATTGAAAAAATAGACAAAATGCACCGGCGCGCGACGCCGGCAAATAAGAAAGAATCGGCGCGATGGCGGAACGTTCTCAGAACTTGCAGGATCTTTTTCTCAATACGGTCCGCAAACAGAAGATTTCTCTGACAATTTTTCTTATCAACGGCGTCAAATTGACGGGCGTTGTCACGTCTTTTGACAATTTCTGTGTCTTGTTGCGCCGCGATGGTCATTCGCAGCTCGTCTACAAGCACGCGATCTCGACCATCATGCCGGGCCAGCCGCTGCAGATGTTCGAGAACGAAGAAGCCGCATCCTGACGGGACATAAGGCACATTACCAAACGGGATTCAAAGTCGTCGTCGATCATTCCGGAGCTTGAAACGCTCCGCGACGACATGCGCGCAGTCGTTATTGTGCCGGTCTTGAAGAAGACCGGCAGGCAGTCGGCTGACGCTCTCTCTGCGACCAGCACCCGCACCGACGAAAGTCGGCTTGAGGAGGCCACAGGCCTCGCCCGGGCGATCGACCTCAACGTCGTTCATGGTGCCATCGTATCTGTGGCGCAGCCAAAGCCGGGCACGCTGCTCGGCACCGGCAAGATCGAGGAGATCGGCCATATCCTCGTCGAACAGGATGCCGGTCTCGTCATCGTCGATCACCCGCTGACGCCGGTACAGCAGCGCAACCTGGAGAAGGAATGGAACGCCAAGGTCATCGACCGGACGGGCCTCATCCTTGAGATCTTCGGGCGCCGCGCTTCCACCAAGGAAGGCACGCTGCAGGTTGATCTCGCCCATCTCAACTATCAGAAGGGCCGGCTCGTGCGCAGCTGGACTCACCTCGAGCGTCAGCGCGGCGGTGGCGGCTTCATGGGCGGCCCCGGCGAAACCCAGATCGAAGCGGACCGGCGCTTGCTGCAGGACCGCATCGTCAAGCTCGAGCGCGAACTGGAACAGGTTCGCCGCACGCGGCAACTGCACCGCTCCAAGCGCAAGAAGGTGCCGCATCCGATCGTGGCCCTCGTCGGCTATACAAATGCCGGAAAATCGACGCTTTTCAACCGAATGACCGGAGCCGGCGTGCTGGCTGAGGACATGCTGTTTGCAACGCTCGATCCGACGTTGCGGCGGCTGAAACTGCCGCACGGCCGCATGGTGATCCTGTCCGACACGGTCGGGTTCATCTCGGACCTGCCGACTCATCTTGTCGCTGCCTTCCGTGCGACGCTTGAAGAGGTGCTTGAAGCCGACCTGATCCTGCATGTGCGCGATCTCTCCGATCCCGACAACCAGGCGCAGGCCAGTGACGTTCTGCGGATCCTCGCCGATCTCGGTATCGACGAGAAGGAAGCGGCGGCCCGGCTTGTCGAGGTCTGGAACAAGATCGACCGGCTTGAGCCTGAAGCGCGCGAAGCGCTGACCAACAAGGCTGCAAGCTCTGACAATACAGTCGCCGTGTCGGCGATTACAGGCGAAGGTGTCGATGGGCTGCTCGCGGAGATCGGTCGTCGGCTCTCCGGTGTCCTGACCGAATGCACCGTCGTTCTCGGCGTCGACCAGCTGCAGCTTCTGCCCTGGGTCTACGAACACGCCATCGTCGATGGTCGCGAGGATCTGGAGGACGGCACGGTCAGTCTCGATCTTCGCCTGACTGAGAACGAAGCCGTGGACCTGGAGCGGCGTCTCGGCAACGGGCCGAAGCCCGCTGCGGAAGACTGGTAAGACATTGCACCTGAGGCGTGGATTATCGCCTCAGGTCAGTTGCCGTTCGATGGCCTTGGCCGCCTGCCACAGCTCTTCCATGCGTTCCAGCGTCGCCGCCTCTAGCGTCTCGCCTTGAGCTTGCAACTCGTGCTCGATATGTGCAAAGCGTCGGCGGAACTTGGTATTGGTGCCGCGCAGCGCCATCTCCGGGTCGGCGCCGACATGGCGGCCGATGTTCACCACGGCAAAGATCAGGTCGCCCAGTTCGTCGGCGACCTTTGCGCGATCCTTTTCACGCAACGCTTGGCGCAACTCTCCGATCTCCTCCTCGATCTTGTCGAGGATAGGTTCCGGCTCCGACCAGTCAAAGCCGACCTTGGCGGCGCGTTCCTGCAGCTTTAGCGCCTCGACGAGTGCAGGGAAGCTGCGTTGGATCGACCCCAGATGACTGGCCGCGCCATCGTGCGGCAAGCCTCGGTTGGCGCGCCGCGCCTGACGTTCGGCCTTTTCGACCTGCTTGATCTCGTCCCACTGGGTCTTGACGGCCTGCGGAGTGTCCGCGTCCGAACGGGCAAAGACGTGCGGGTGGCGGCGGATCATCTTGGCCGTGACGGCCTCGACGACATCGCCGAAGGCGAACTCGCCGGCCTCTTCGGCCATGCGCGCATGAAACACCACCTGCAACAGCAGGTCTCCCAACTCGTCGCAAAGGTCATGCATGTCGCCGCGCTCGATCGCGTCGGCAACTTCGTAAGCTTCTTCGATCGTATAGGGCTTGATCGTCTCGAACGTCTGGACGATGTCCCAGGGGCAGCCGGTTTCCGGCTGTCGCAGCGCTTCCATGATATCGAGAAGGCCCTTGATGTCGCGTGATGGTTTCATGGGATCAGTTCAACGGAATGGCGTTGTCGCTTTTGCCCGACTGGTAACTGTCGGACAGGCGCTGATAGCGGCCGCGGATGCGAGCATCCTGGGTTGCAAGTTTCTCCTGCGTTGCCGGGTCTGCGTCCCTGGCGAGGGCTGCGATCGACGACGATTTCCAGAACGCGTTGTTCTGCGCGTAGCCGCCGGGCTCGAGCCGAAACACTTCCTTCAGGATCTTCAGGTCGTGCGGGATGGAAAAGCTGTCGCGCGAATCTTCGTGGCTGAAGAAGTAGTAGAAATTGTCAAAGCCCGCCCAGGTGATTGCCGACAGGCACATCGAGCAGGGCTCGTGCGTGGACAGGAAGATCAGGTCGTGCGTGTCCGGTTTTTCCGCCATCTCGTAGAAACGCTTGAGTGTATGCACTTCGCCGTGCCAGAGCGGATTTTCCGTCTCGTTGTTCGTCTCGGCGAGAACGAGAGAAAGATCGGACTTGCGCAGGATTGCCGCGCCAAACACCTTGTTGCCGGCGGCCACACCCTTTTCCGTCAAGGGCAGGATATCCTGTTCGATCACGTCGAGCAGCCGTTCGGCCAGTTCGGATTGCGTCATGTCTTCGGTCTCCGGCAAATGCGTTGCGGCATTTAACGGAGGTTACCCCTTGGGTGCAATGGCTGCCGACAGCAAGCATCGCACTATGCTCCCGGAGAGATTTGCTCAAAATGCTGCGTGGTCGAGCAAAACAATACGGGACCTCAAAGCCATTGAAATTTCTGTTTCTTCAATTGCTGTGGGCTATGCGGGATATTGGGCAGAGCCTGTAGAAGGAACAGATTGCAAGACCATGCCGCAGCAACTCTCCGTCTTCCCCGCATTCTTTCGCGTCGCGCAAAAGCGCGTGGCGGTATTCGGCAATGGCGACGAGGCCTTTGCCAAGGTGCGGTTGTTGCTCAACACCGAGGCCACGATCGTCGTCTATGCCGACGCGCCGGAGGCTGACTTTGCCACATTCCTGAGAGCGCGCGCGATCGAAACCGTGCGCGCCGCCTTCGCTCCGCAACAGCTTGAAGGCGCGATCCTCGTCTTTGCCGCGACCGGCGATGCAGGGCAAGATCGCGAGATCGTCGTTGCCGCGCGCGAACAGAAAATTCCGGCGAACGCCGTCGACCAGCCCGATTACTGCGATTTCTTTACGCCTGCGCTTGTCAATCGCGCCCCGGTTGCCGTTGCGATCGGCACCGAAGGCGCCGGTCCGGTGCTTGCGCAGATGATCCGCGCCCAGATCGATCAGATGCTGTCGCCGTCGCTCGGGCTTGTGGCAACGCTCGCCGCCAGCTACCGCGGTGCCGTCGATCGGCTCGTGCCGCGCGGTGTGGCGCGCCGCCAGTTTTGGCGTCGGTTCTTTCAGGGCCCGGTTGCCGACAAGGTCGCGCTTGGCGATGTCGCAGCCGCCCGCCGCGAAGCGTCCCGTCTGCTCGACACGGCACAGGCAGCCTCCGGTCACGTCTGGCTCGTCGGCGCTGGGCCGGGCGCTGAAGATTTGCTGACACTCAGGGCGCAGCGAGTGATGATGGAAGCCGATGCAATCGTCTATGATGCGCTGGTGCCGCAGGCGATCGTCGATATGGGCCGCCGCGATGCCGAGCGCCTCTCGGTCGGCAAGCGCAAGGGTTGCCACACGAAGTCGCAGGACGAGATCAACCAGTTGCTGGTGAAGCTTGCAGGCGAGGGCAAGCGCGTCGTTCGCCTGAAATCCGGTGATCCGCTTGTCTACGGTCGCGCCGGTGAAGAAATGGCCGCGCTACGCGAGGCTGATATCACCTATGAGATTGTACCGGGAATCACCTCTGCCTTTGCCGCCGCCGCTGATTTCGAATTGCCGTTGACATTGCGCGGCGTCGCCTCGTCATTGGTGTTCACCACCGGCCATGATCTAACCGGTGAAGTGTTGCCGGACTGGGCGCGCCTTGCCGTGTCCGGTGCGACCATTGCCGTCTATATGGGGCGCACCGTCGCGGCCTCGGTTGCCGGCCGATTGATGCAGGCGGGCTTGCCCGCGGAAACAACCGTGGCGGTGATCGAAAACGCCAGCCGCGCTGACCGCAGGCTGTTGCATGGCACGCTCAAGGACCTGCCGGATCTCGAGGGCCGCACCGAGCTTTCCGGACCGGTCATGGTCATCATCGGCGATGCCGTAGCAGGCGCGAATTTCGAGCGCTCCGAGCCGCTGGTGGCCGGCAAGCGCACGGCAACAATGATTGAAGCTGCCGCTGCGCGCAGCGAACAGCTTGTGAATTAAGGGAAACGTCATGGTGAACAAGGTATTGACGGCAAATCGGCTCTCGGATGGCATTTCCGTCTGGCTGGATGCCTCGGGCAACTGGGTCGAATCGCTCCAGCAGGCCTTCATTGCCCGCCATGCCGAGGCGGTCACGGCGCTCGAAGCGACAGGCAAGCTTGCCTTCGACGACAACAAGGTGGTGGATGCCAATGTCGTCGATGTCGAGGAAGTCAACGGAACGCTGCGGCCGTTGCGCATGCGTGAACGCATCCGCGCGGAAGGCCCCTCGATCCCCTATGCCGCCGGATATAATGGCCTCGCCGGCCCGAACTTTGCTGCCTGAGGAACCGACAAAACATGTACCGCTACGATGAATTCGATCATGCCTTCGTTTCCTCGCGAGTCGATCAGTTCCGCGATCAGGTCGAACGCCGCCTGAGCGGCGAGCTGGCCGAGGATGCCTTCAAGCCGCTGCGCCTGATGAACGGCGTTTACCTGCAGCTGCATGCCTACATGCTGCGCGTCGCAATCCCCTATGGCACGCTGTCCAGCCGCCAGATGCGCATGCTTGCCCATATCGCCCGCAAGTACGACCGCGGTTATGGTCACTTCACCACGCGCCAGAACATTCAGTATAACTGGCCTCGCCTTTCCGACACCCCGGATATCCTCGACGAACTGGCAAGTGTGGAGATGCATGCGCTGCAGACATCGGGCAATTGCATTCGCAACGTCACGGCTGACCATTTCGCTGGCGCGGCAGCTGATGAAGTTGCAGATCCAAGGCCTTATGCGGAAATCCTCAGACAGTGGTCGAGCGTGCATCCGGAATTCTCGTTCCTGCCACGCAAGTTCAAGATTGCCGTCACCGGCGCCGAGCGCGACCGCGCCGCGATCCAGGTGCACGACATCGGCCTGCACCTGAAGAAGGATGAGAACGGCCGCATCGGCTTTGCCGTCTATGTCGGTGGTGGACAGGGTCGCACGCCGATGATCGCCAAGAAGATCCGCGACTTCCTGCCGGAAGAAGATCTTCTGTCCTACACGACGGCGATCATGCGCGTGTACAACCTGCATGGCCGCCGCGACAACAAGTACAAGGCACGCATCAAGATCCTTGTTCACGAAACCGGCGCCGAAGAGCTTTCCCGTCAGGTCGAAGTAGAATTCGCAGCGTTAAGGGATACGGAGCTGAAGCTGCCGGAAGCCGATATCCAGGCCATCTCCACCTATTTCGCACCTCCGGCGCTGGAGCCGCGCGCGGAAGGCTGGGAGAGCCTGGCACGCTGGAAGAAGACCGATCCGGAGTTCTCGCGCTGGGTTCACCAGAACGTCCAGCCGCACAAGCATCCTGACTACGGCATGGTAACGATCTCGCTGAAGCCGATCGGCGGCATTCCGGGTGACGCGACCGACGCTCAGATGGAAGCGGTTGCCGATATCGCCGAGGAATATGCCTTCGACGAAATCCGCGTCAGCCACGAGCAGAATCTGATCCTGCCGCATGTGGCGCTGGCCGATCTGGAACCGATCTACCGGGCGCTCGTCGTTGCCGGTCTGGCGACGGCCAATGCCGGCCTGATCACCGATATCATTGCCTGTCCCGGGCTCGACTACTGCGCGCTTGCAAACGCACGCTCCATTCCGGTCGCGCAGGAAATCTCGACCCGCTTCGGCGCGCCCGAGCGCCAGGCAGAAATCGGCGAACTGAAGATCAAGATCTCCGGCTGCATCAATGCCTGCGGCCACCACCATGTCGGCCATATCGGCCTGCTCGGTGTCGAGAAGAAGGGTGCGGAACTCTATCAGATCACGCTTGGCGGTTCCGGCGACGAGAACACGTCGATCGGTGAAATCATCGGCCGTGGCTTCGAGCCGGAAAAGGTTACCGACGCGATCGAGACGATCGTCGATACCTATCTCGGACTGCGAAACGACCAGTCGGAGACGTTCCTTGCGGCGTACCGTCGTGTCGGCCCGCAACCCTTCAAGGACGCGCTTTACGGCGGCAGTGCACAGGAAGCCGCGTGAGGGGCTAAGGAACGGACATGACAAAAATCTGGAAAGAAACCGGTTTCGTCAGCGACGATCCCTGGATCATCGAAAACGAGGAAACCAAGGCCGGTTCGAACGAAAAGGCGATCCTCGGTCTCGAGGCGTTTCTCGCCAAGGTGGCTGAGACGGACGATTTTGGCTTGGGGGTTGTCGTCGCTCCGGCGGATGACGTGACCAAACTGGAGCCTCATCTCGACCGCATTGCGCTGGTTGCCGTTGCATTCCCGGCTTTCAATGACGGACGGGCATTCAGCCACGCGTCGCTGTTGCGCGCGCGGCTTGGTTTTGCAGGCGAGGTAAGGGCAGTCGGCGATGTGCTGATAGATCAGATCCCGTTGATGCTGCGTTGCGGTATCGATAGTTTCGCGGTAACCAATGGAACGGCCCTGAAGCGTCTGACGGAAGGTCGGTTGCCGGGTATCGCCAATCATTACCAGCCGACGGCGCGGCCCTCTGCAGACGCACGGTCCTATAGCTGGCGGCGTGTTTCTTGAAGGCTGTGCTGACCGCGACAGTGTGAAGCACGCCGAATTGCGCGAAAGCGATTATATTTGGAAGGGAATTCCTTCCCGTTGAGCGCGGCTTGGAATATCCACGTATTGTTGATAGACAGGGTCATCATTTACAGGACTGTAGCCACGATGAATGCTCCGGCAAAAACGCAAGATTTCGCGATCCAAGCACCCGCAGGTGTCTTCGTCGAGACGGTGACGAGCGTCACCCACTATACGGATCGGCTCTTCCGCTTCCGCATGACCCGTCCTGCGGAGTTCCGCTTCCGCTCCGGCGAATTCGCGATGATTGGTCTGATGGTCGGCGACAAACCCGTCTACCGCGCCTACTCGATCGCCAGCCCGGCCTGGGACGAGGAACTGGAATTCTTCTCGATCAAGGTTCCTGATGGCCCGTTGACGTCGCACCTGCAGGCGATCAAGCCGGGCGACAAGGTGCTGATGCGCAAGAAGCCGACCGGGACGCTTGTTCTGGATGCACTTGTTCCCGGCCGCCGGCTCTACATGTTCTCGACCGGCACCGGCATTGCGCCATTTGCCAGCCTGATCCGCCACCCGGAGACCTATGAGAAGTTCGAGGAAGTCATCCTCACGCACACCTGCCGCGACGTGGCCGAGCTGAAATACGGCTTCGATCTCGTTGACGAGATTCGCAACCACGAATTCCTGAACGAGATTGTCGGCGACAAGCTTCGCCACTATGCGACGGTGACGCGCGAGGATTACCCGTTCAAGGGCCGCGTGACCGACCTGATGGTCAACGGCAAGTTCTTCTCCGATCTCGGGCTTCCGCCGCTCGATCCGGCGATCGACCGCGGCATGATCTGCGGCTCGACGGCGATGTTGAAGGACACGAAGGAAATCCTTGAGGCTGCTGGCCTGACCGAGGGAGCCAACAACAAGCCGGCCGAGTTTGTCATTGAACGGGCTTTCGTCGGCTAACGGGCGACAAGAGACGAAACATCATCGCAGCATTTTGAAAGGCGCGTCACCAGATGCGCCTTTTTCACATCTGTGCGACGGTCGTGACCGGAGGACGAGCTATGCGTTTCCGGCAGCTCCGCTCTGATCAATCAGCGTACCGGCGGCCGGCATCAGGCACTATCGTTCCCCAGCATTTTGACATGGCGCGCGACCGTAGCCAGTCGGAGCGAGCGCACCAATAAAAGCGTCCGTGCCAGAGATGTTCCGGCGATGGCGGACCTTGCAGGGAGTGGCTGATGAGCCTTGAAACCAGAATTCGCCGCAAGTCGTTACATGACCGGATCGTCACGCCGGAGGAGGCGGCAGCCCTGATCAAGGACGGCATGACGATCGGTATGAGCGGCTTTACCAAAGCCGGCGATGCGAAAGCCGTGCCGCTGGCCATGGCGCAGCGGGCGGCCAAGGAGAAGTTTCGTATCACCCTGATGACCGGAGCTTCTCTTGGCCACGACATCGACAAGATGCTGACGGAGGCGGGCGTTCTTGCGCGCCGCCTGCCGTTCCAATCCGATCGCGTGCTGCGCGCTGCCATCAACCGCGGCGAAGTCATGTTCATCGACCAGCACCTGTCGGAAACGGTTGAACAACTCCGCTCCGGGCAGATCAGCCCGATCGACTACGCCGTTGTCGAGGCGGTTGCGATTACCGAGGACGGCGGCATCGTGCCGTCGACGTCGGTCGGCAATTCCGCAAGCTTCGCGATCCTCGCCAGGAAAGTGATTGTCGAGCTCAATCTCAGCCACAGCCCAGAGCTCGAAGGGCTGCACGACATCTACATTCCGGCCAAGCGACCGTCGCGCACGCCGATCCCGGTCGTCGCCTGCGACAGCCGCGTCGGCTCACCCTATATCCCCATAGAGCCGGACAAGATTGCAGCGATCGTCATCACCGAAAAGCAGGACAGCACTGCCCGCATCTCGCCGCCGGACGCCGAGACCATTTCGATCGCCGGGCATCTCATCGGCTTTCTTCAGGACGAAGTGCGCAAGGGTAGGCTCGACATGACGCTGAACCCGTTGCAGGCGGGTATCGGCGTCATAGCGAATTCGGTCTTGAGCGGCCTCGCCGACAGCCCGTTCCACGATCTGCGCATGTACAGCGAAGTGCTGCAGGACAGCACATTCGAGCTTTTCGAGGCCGGCAAGCTGAGCTTCGCCTCGGCTGCATCGATGACACTCAGCAGCACCTGGGCCGATCGGGTCTTCCGCAATATCCGCGCCTATAAGGACAAGGTGATCCTGCGGCCGCAGGAAGTCAGCAACCACCCGGAGATCATCCGCAGGTTGGGCGTCATCGGGATCAACACCGCGCTTGAGTTCGACATTTACGGAAACGTCAACTCGACCCATGTCGGCGGTACCGACATGATGAACGGCATCGGCGGCTCGGGCGATTTTGCCCGCAATGCGTTCCTGTCGATCTTCGTCGCCAAATCCGTTGCCAAGGGCGGAGCCATATCATCCGTGGTGCCGATGGTTTCCCATGTGGATCACACTGAACACGATGTCGATATCCTCGTCACCGAGCATGGGCTTGCCGACCTGCGCGGACTGGCGCCTCGTGAACGCGCGCCGGTCATCATCCGCAATTGTTGCCACCCGGCCTATCGCGAGCTTCTGGCGGATTATTTCAAGCGCGCGGTGGCAACGCGGGCGGGACAGACGCCGCATATCCTCGAGGAAGCCTTTGACTGGCATGTACGCCGGTTGAAGACCGGCAGCATGCTGACGGGTGCTTGAAGGGCTAATCCTGCGCCAGGTAGGTCATCAGTGATGACATGGCGGCGGCCGCGCCCTCGGCATCGGCAAGCATGATGGCGTCGATCACCGCGACGTGGCGTTCGACCGAGCCGCGCATCCTTTCGACGGAGGCGCCAGCAAACCAGATGCGCCGGGCGTGGGTCTGCAGCGGGGCGAGGGAAGCGGTCAGGAACCTGTTTGGGCAGGCCTCTTCCATCAGTTCGTCGAAGGCCTTGTCGGCGACAAGGAACCTCTCGAGATCGTCCGCACTGGCACACTGGCGCATCTCGGCGGCGCATTCCCCCATTGCTCGCCGTGCATCTGTGTCGGCGTGCTCCGCGACCAGGGCAGCTGCAAGCGGTTCCAGCATCAGACGTGTCTGCATCAGATGCAGCCGATCTTCCGGCTTGATCGTCGTTATCTGCAAGCCGACACGCGGGAGAACCTCCATCAATTCCTGCCAGGCAAGTTTCTGAATGGCTTCACGCACCGGCGTGCGGCCATGCCCGGCAAGCTCGATCAACTGTCTTTCCGTCAGCAACATGCCGGGCGGAAGCTTCAGCGTCACGATCAGTCGCTCAAGCGCGAGATAGGCGAGGTGGGCCTGGGAATGAACCGTCATGCGCACCTCTTGGCTTCTGATATATCAGAGCTTGCCATAATTTCTGGGCGATGGCAAACGAACCGAGGGCGTCTAATCAGGAAGGATTATCCTAACCGTGCCCATAGTCAGGAATCAGTAAAAGCTCTAGATTTCAATGACCTGAATAAATTTGGTCTATCGGCCGTTCCAGCCTTGAATGATGTTGACGAAGGGGAGACGGCTTGTCAGTCTCCTCTAAAAAGGACGTCAGACATCGACGTTGAGGGGCTTGGGCTAAGGTGGGTGCGTTTCTGGTCTGGTCGCTGATTGCGTTTGCGGGGCTGCTTGCCGTCCCGGCGGTCAGCCATACCAACGGACAGACGACATTCTCGCTGATGGCGTCCTCGATGGCCTTCGTCGGCATGGCAATCGCGCAGTTCATGGCGGCGCGTCCGCCCGTTATCGAACCGCTGTTCGGCGGGCTCGACCGCATCTATCACCTTCACCGCCGGATCGGCATTTGCGTGCTGGTGCTCATCCTCATCCACTATTTCCTGACGCCCGATTTCAAGGGGCTGTCGTTTCCGAGCGGCTTGAACCAGCTTGCGGCGTCTGCCGGAAAATATGCCTTCTACGCACTGGTGGCGCTGCTTGTTCTGAGCCTCGTCAAGATCATTCCGAAGACGAGGATCGAGATTCCCTACCATCTGTGGCGTTACACGCATCGGTTCATCGGGCTTTTGTTCGTGCTCGTCGCGTTCCACCAGATGTTCATCAAGCGTCCCTATGACAGCACGGCCTTGCTGGCCATCTATCTCAACGGGTTTGCGGCATTGGGGATCCTCAGCTACGCCTACACGCAGCTTCTGCCTTGGCTGAGGACACGTCGCTATGAGGTTTCCGATGTCGTCAGGCATGAAGGCGCAACGATCATTTCAGCGCGTCCGAAGTGGCGGGCACTTCGCGCCAAGCCAGGGCAATTCGGCTTCCTGCGTGTGCTGAAGACGGGTCTGCGCGAGCCGCACCCGTTCACGATCGCAGGCATCGACGGCGACGGCACGGTGCGGTTCGCCATCAAGCCGCTCGGCGACTATACCCAGGCGCTGCGCGATAGCGTCGCCGTTGGTGACGAATTGAAGCTCGAGGGGGGATATGGCCGGTTCAACCATCGCCGCGGTGCCAAGAAACAGATCTGGCTTGCGGGCGGCATTGGTGTGACGCCGTTCCTTGCCATGGCCCGGCACCTGAAAGGCGACGAGGGCCAGGACATCCACATGGTCTACTGCGTGCGCGACCGAAAGGAAGCGATCGGTCTTGAAACCTTCGAGGCACAGGCGGAAAAGCTCGGCAACTTCAGCTTCGTGCTGCACGATTCGGCCAGGGATGGACGGCTGGACGCCGCCAAGCTTGCAGCAGGCAGCCTCATTGACCCGGCCGAGGCCGACCTTTGGTTCTGCGGCCCGGCGCCGCTGAGGGAGGCGATCGTCAAGGGCTTGAAAGAGCTTGGAAAGAAGCCGCTCCGCGTGGAGTTCGAACAGTTTCAGTTTCGATAGCAGTTTAATTGAAGATTTTTCGATTGAGGGAGTACGGCCATGCGCAACCTGCGTGAAATGCGAGAGAACGTCTCGTCAAGTGCCGGCATCCGCAAGAGGAACGGATCGCTGCTGGCTGCCGGTCTGTTGGCCGCAATGCTCTGTCCCGGCGCCGCATCGGCGCGCGACGCTTTTGCCGAGGACGCCTTCTCGACCTACAAGGCGAATATCGAAAACGGCAAGTACATGTTCAACGCAGCCGGCTGTGGTGCCTGCCATGGCTCGGGCGATGAAACCGAGCTTTTGTCCGGCGGCATGGAGATGAACACGGCGATCGGAACCTTCTATGCGCCGAACATCTCGCACCATGCCAACGGTATCGGGGGCTGGAGCAATGCCCAGTTTCTCAATGCGGTGATGGTCGGGCTCGACCGCGACGGCAACAATCTCTATCCGGTCATGCCCTACACGTCCTATGGCGGGATGAAGCCGGAGGACGTGCTTGATATCAAAGCCTATGTGGAGACCTTGCCGCAGTCGGATGCGGCCTCCAAGGAACATGAGATCGCTTTTCCCTTTAGTCGGCAAACGACGATAACCCTATGGAAACGCAGCAATTTTAACGTTCCGGCCTATCAGTCGCGCGAAGAGACGCAGATGGAGCGCGGCCGCTATCTCGTTGAAAATGTTGGCGGCTGCGGCGACTGTCACACGCCGCGTACGACCACCTATGGGCTTGACCTGGAACACGCCTATCAGGGCGAGAAGGGGCTGACCGGCGCGGTCGCACCCGATATCGGCAGGGCGAAGATGGCGGGGCTTGCTGCGCCGGAGGTGTTTACCACGGGCCTCATCGATGAAGGCAAGAAGCTATCCGGCGCCCCGATCAGCGATCCCGTCATGCGGCGCATCGCCAAGGGACTTTCGGCGCTCAGCGACGACGATCGCCGCGCGATTTATGCATTTCTGTCCGATCGTGAGGTCAAGGCACCGGCGCCGGTGGCGCAGTCTGTCACGGCAGTCTGCAAGGAGACCACCGCCTCGGCTGCATTCTCTGGCGACAATGCGGCACTCGCCCAACAGGCGGATGCCTTTATCGGCAAGTACTGCCGCAACTGCCATGGTCCGGGGGAAAGTTCTCAAGGCAGCTACCCCGCAGGGGAACTGACATCGATCGCCGCCGATGCCAATTTCGTCACGCCGGGCAACGCTGCTAAATCACGCCTCTTCACCTCGGTCACGAGCGGCCGCATGCCGCTTGGCAAGCGACCGGCGGAGGAGGAGGTCAAGGTGCTCGAGGACTGGATCAATTCGCTCAGTGAAAAGAACTTGCCGCAGACGGCGGCCGCCAAGCCGGATCGATCGCGCCCGATGCTATCCTACGACCAGTTCGTCGAAGCGGCGCTCAAGGATATCTCCAAGGTCAGCGCACTCGATCGTCGGCACGTGCGCTACTTCTCTTACCGCGACCAATATAACGGCATGATGGGTTGCGAAGACGACGCCACGTTCATGAAGCGCATGGATGTGCTGGCGGGCGGCTTCAAGAAGCTGCTGAACTCCTTGTCCTATGGTCCGAAGCTTGTCGTGCCGGCGGAGGTGGACGGCACCAACGGCCTGCTCGTGCGTGTCGATCTGCGCGACCTGCAGTGGGATGCCGCCGACTATGATTTCCTGGTCCAACGCTACTTCTACGGCGTCGATCCGAAGAGTGATACCTCGCTTCAGGCGCTCTCCACCGAGACACAGACAGAGCTGCCGATCATGCGCATCGATTGGTTCATGAGCAATGGTGCCCGGCCGGAGATTTACAACAGGCTGATGAAGTTGCCGACGCATATCGGCGAGCTGGAAACGCGCTTCAAGATCGATGTGGACGACAACATAAGGCGGCGCAACGTTCTACGCGCCGGATTTGCCGATGGGTCCTCGGGTGTTTCGGACCACAACCGCATGCTTGAGCGGCACGACATGCCGTTTGGCGGATACTATTGGAAATCCTACGATTTCGCTGGTGATCTCGGCAAACAGGTGCTGAAGCGTTTTCCCCATGGGCCGAAGGAACTGGGCACACTCGATGCCGGTCTTGTGCCGTTTGAACACGATGGCGGCGAAATGATCTTTTCGCTGCCCAACGGTTTGCAGGGCTATTATCTGTCGACCGCAGCGGGAAAACAGCTCGATGTCGGGCCCACGACGATCGTCTCGTTCCGCGAGCGGCCGATCGGCAAAGGGGTCGAGATCGTCAATGCCCGATCCTGCTTCGATTGCCACGCCGATGGCATTCTGTCGAAGCGCGATCAATTGCGCGACCACATCGCCACGTCAACGCTGTTCAGCAAGGATCAGCAGGATGTGCTGCTGGCGATGTATGTGAAGCAGGAGGAACTGGATGAGGCCTATCGCAAGGATCGCGAGCGCTTCGTCGGGGCGCTGCAGAAGTTGGAAGTGACTGAACCGACACCGGACGGCGGACTACAGAGCAAGCACGCACCCGGCGACGCGGAGATCGTCACCTATTTCGCCGACAAGTATGAAGACGAACTCGACTTCGACGGTCTGGCGGCGGAATTCGACATGACGCCGCAGCAGTTTTCCGAAGCGGTCAAGCGGGTGACCGATGTGAATGTCCTGCGCCTCGGGCTGGATTGGGTCACGACGCTCGAGGCCGGCGGAACCGTTCCGCGCAACGAGGTCGAGCAGCAATATGCCCTGTTGCTGGAACCGCTCGTCCAGCGTCGCCCGCTGGATACCAGCGCAATCGTCGTTGCCGGTGCCGAGCAGCAGCCGGAGGCAATGCCGCAGTCGGTGGCTGCGGCGGTGCCGGACTACCGCAAGCAGGAGACGGCGGACGGCGGCAAGCTAAAGCTTGCCCTGAAGGTGCCGACGACGACGGCCAAGGTCGGCGACCAGCTATCCTTCGAACTCACGGTCAATCAGGCCTGCGAACTGCAGATCCTCTACGTCGAGGAGAACGGCAATGTCGAAGTCATCCCGGACGAGATGATCGGCAACACGACGCTGCAGCCCGGCGAAAGCAGGCTGATCCCGCAGCCTGGGACCGGTACGCTGACCTTCGATACGGCAGCGCCCGCCGAAACCATGCTTGCCTTCTGCCGGGTGGGCGGCTTGGCGGAGCAGAAGCTCACATTGGAGAAGGCACGCGAATATGTCGCCCAATCGAAGTTGCCGCCGACCCGCGGGCTGGCGGTCAACCTCGCCAAGAAGGCGCAGGCGGATAACGGAGCGAGCAGCGTGCAGATGGTAACGTTCGAGATCAGGGAATAGCGCTAAGGCAATGGGAAAGCTGGTTAAAAGATTGATCTTTGCTTCCGCCGTGCTGTTGCCGCTCGCCAACCAGGCCAGCGCCTGTGACGCGCTGGCCAAAGCCTCCGAGGCCCTCAACGAGGGCGACGAGGCCGGGGCACGGTCGGCTGCCGCGCAGCAGAGCACGAAAGCTTGTTCTGATACGGAGGCAGCGCTTACCCGGCGCGTGGCGGCGCTTGCGACTTTCAATCGCATTGCCAACGCGGTCGGAGGTGGCGCGCCCCTTGAAACGTTCCAAATTGAGCTTGAAGCGGTGCGCAACGATGGCGGTGGACCATGGCAGATCCTCGACGCGCTCGGGGATATCGATCGGGCGCGAAAGAAATATGAAAGCGCGGCGACCTATTACCAGCAGGCGCTTGAGGATGCGGCCAACGAGCAGCTGACCCCGGACTGGATGGCGCCGGACAATGCCTATATTCTGCGCCTCGACCGGCTTGCCTCGGAGATGCGGCTTGCTGCAGCCAGGCCGGTGAAGCTCGCGATGCGCGGCGCCTGCAAATTTTCCTATCGCGGCGTATCGATCCGTAAGAAGGCGACGCCGGTTCGCTATGTTTTCGGGACTGCCGAGTTCACGCCTGAAGGGCTGCAATCAGCAAAGGATCTGTTCGAGTGCCTGAAATCGGCAAAACCCGCGTCGATCACCCTGATTGGCCACACGGATCCGGTGGGCAGCGCAGAAGCGAACAAGACGTTGTCGCTGGCGCGTGCCGAAGCTCTCGCGCACTATCTCGTGGACGCTGGCTACAAGGGCACCTGGACCACGGTCGGCAAGGGTGAGGAAGAGCCGTTCAAGCCGGATGACCCGAGCGCTTATGACGAAGCGATGCTGCACCAATTGGATCGCCGGGTTGAAGTTGATGTGGAGAAATAGACGGTGCTTCACAAGGCTCTGATTTCGAGCGTGATCGTTGGGGTGTCGGCTCTGCCCGCCATGGCCGCCACGTCAGCGCTTGTCGTCGGCGTCGATATCTATCCACATGAAGTGAGCCTCGACGGCGCCGCCAAGGATGCGCGTGACGTGGTGCAGGCGTTGAAGACGGCGGATGTCGGCACGATCCGCGAATTCATCAACGAGCAGGCGACCAAGGGCGCGATCCGTACCGCGTGGCTGGAGCTTGTCACGGCCGCAACAACAGGCGACACGATCATCTTCACCTATGCCGGGCATGGCGCCCAGATGCCGGAGCTTGTTGCCGGCAGCGAGCCGGATGGGCTGGACGAATTTTTGGAGCTTCCGGGTTTCGATCGCAGCCGGGCCGCGGAGACGGCGAAGGAGATCATCGTCGACAATGAGCTCAATGCCTGGTTCGCCGAAGCCGAGGCCAAGGGCATCCAGGTGTTGTTCGTTTCCGACAGCTGTTACTCCGGCGGTATGAATCGGTCGATCTCCGGCAAGACGCGGCTTGCGCCGACGGTGCGGGCACAATTGCCGCCGCCATCGCAGGAGGCGGTTTCCGGCGCCGCGGTCAAAGACGAGGATCTGGCGCAGGTGACAATCCTTGCCGCATCGCTTGAGAGCCAGCCAACGCCGGAGGTGGTGATCGAAGGCGAGCCAAGGGGCGCGCTGAGCTGGAGTTTCGCCCGTGCGCTTGAGGGGGCTGCCGATCGTGATGGTGACAGTATGATCTCGCGGGTCGAGCTTGAGGATTACGTGTTTTCCAACGTCAAGCTCCAATCCGAGGCTCTGCAAGTGCCAAACTTTACGCCGCAGATTCCGCGATCAGATAGGGAAATCGTCCTGTCGTTGCCCAGAAGTGCTACGCTGGCCGCAGGCAACAGTGCTGCCGCAACTCGCCGGTCTGTAAAGCTGAAACCGGCCCGGGACATGGGGTGGACGGGCAAGCTGGCGCTCAGCGTCGATGGCGTGTCGCTGACGCTTCAGAATGTCGGTGGCAGCGGCGTCCCCTATCGATGGGATGCTGTCAGCGGCACATTCTACACGCCGAACGGCGATGTCGCGGGCGAACACGTTGCCCCCGATATGGTGCAGGGGGTGGTGGACAAGTTCATCCTCCTCGATTTCCTGAAGGCTCTCGCCGCGCAGAACCCCGGCAAAGTCTCGCTGACGCCGGCCAAGGACATCTATTCGTCAGGGGATCGCCTGAATTTCGATGCGCCGCAATCCGGATACGCGAACATGTTGGTCGTCAATCTCGCAAATACCGGGGAAGTCCAACTGCTCGATGCCCAGATCGCTGGCTCCGGCAGCCATGTGTTCAAGCTGACGGACCTGGAAGTGGTCAAGCCTTTCGGCGCCGATCATCTGGTGGTCGTCTCGACGAACGCTCCGATCGATGCGGTGGCTGCTGCCCTCGCGAGCCCTGGGGTAGACGCGTCCAGGTTTTTGCGTCTCCTGGAAGAACGGCTGGACGGAACCGACAGTGCCGTCGCGATCCAGCCGCTCTACACCCGGGAGCGCGGGCAATGAGCGTCGACATCAGGGCCTGGTCTTTGCTGTTGCCGCTTGTCGGCTTGGGGATGGGTTCGCCCGCATTGGCTGCGGACCGAGCCTTGCTGATCGGGATCGGAAGCTACCATAACCTGCCGCCCAAGCTGTTCCTGCACGGGCCGAAAAACGACCTTGTTGCCATGGAGGGGCTGCTGGCCGGCATTCTCGGCTTCGATCGTTCTGCCATTCGCGTCCTGAAGGACGGGCAGGCGACGCGCGCGACCATCCTGTCGTCGGTCGAGGAGTGGCTGATCGCGGGAACAGAACCCGGAGACCGTGCCTATCTCTACTATTCAGGTCACGGTCTCCAGGTCGCCGATATCGATGGCGACGAGGCTGACGGTTTGGATGAGGCGCTGGCGCCCTTCGATGTGGTCGCCGGGACCAAGGATTGGGACGGTGCCGTTACCGATGACGATCTCGATGCCATTCTCGACCGTTTGAAGGGCAGGGCGGTGACCCTGGTGATCGATGCGTGTCACTCGGACACGATTTCGCGGTCGCTGTCGGGGGAGGTATCCGCCGGCATCGACGGCGCCCGTTTCTTGGCGCGGCCCGAGGCGAAGCCGGTCGAACAGGCGCTGACACGTGGGCTTCGCATCGACCTTGGTGTCGTCGACAAGCCCGGCCGCGCCAAAGAGAGCGGTATCGCCGCCTGGAGTGCAAGCGCACCCTACCAGGTGGCGTGGGACGATGTGAGGCTGCCGATCGAAAGGCGCCACGGCGTTTTCACGGAAGCCTATGTCGCGGGGCAAGTGGGGGCGTCGGCAGACGCCAACGCCAATGGGCTGACCAGTAACGCCGAACTTTTCGAATATGTCGCGGCGCAATCTGCCGCTTTTTGCGCATCGCAGCAGAAATGCGAGACGCTCGACCCACAATTTGAAACGAAAGCGCAGAACCTCGGTGCCAGTGCGGTCGTTCCGGTACAGGCAGGGACTGAAGCGCCGGCACGATATCAGCCCGTTGCCGCCGATGGTGCCGCCCCGACAAGTTATCAGGTTGCAAATGCAGTCGATGCGGTCGGCGATATCGTCGGCAAGGCCGATGCTGGCGACGTGCGTATCAGCATCGACCGGCCAACCACGATGAAAGCCGGTGACGTGTTCAAGTTGACGGTCGCAAGCAAGGTTGCCGGAAGTCTCATACTTCTCGATGTCGGCGCGAATGGTGCCGCAACCCAGATCTTTCCCAATGAGTTCGCGCAGAAGATTACGCCGCTTGCCGCCAACGTGCCACTGACGTTACCGGACGAATATTATGGCTTCGACTTCGAAGCGTCGGGAGAAGGAGAGAGTGCATTCGTTGCGCTGGTGGTCAGCGACGCCGTCGATCTGGCTGACGTTGCGCCGAAAACACGAGGGCTGAAGATCGAGCTCAGTGCGCGAGAAACGCTAAGCGAAATCGTCTCGCGGCTGCAGCAGGCCTGGACTGACGACCTGGACAAACGCGGCATCCGCTGGTCGGTCGGCACGCTACGCTATCACGTCGAATGATTATTTCTGCGGCAGATCGGATAGCAAAAAGCCCGCCGGAAAGGCGGGCTTTCTGTTTGAAATCCTTAGCGATTCCTAGTGCAGGATCTGGCTGAGGAAGAGCTTCGTGCGCTCATGCTGCGGATTGTCGAAGAACTCGGCCGGCGAGTTCTGTTCGACGATCTGGCCCTGGTCCATGAAGATCACGCGGTTGGCGACCTGACGGGCAAAGCCCATTTCGTGGGTCACGCACAGCATGGTCATGCCTTCCTCGGCAAGGCCGACCATGGTGTCGAGCACTTCCTTGACCATTTCCGGGTCGAGCGCCGAGGTCGGCTCATCGAACAGCAAGATCTTCGGCTTCATGCAGAGCGAGCGGGCAATTGCCACGCGCTGCTGCTGGCCGCCCGAAAGCTGGCCCGGATACTTGTGGGCCTGCTCGGGGATCTTGACGCGCTTCAGGAAGTGCATCGCGATTTCTTCGGCCTGCTTCTTCGGCATCTTGCGGACCCAGATCGGTGCAAGCGTGCAGTTTTCGAGAATCGTCAGGTGCGGAAACAGGTTGAAGTGCTGGAACACCATGCCGACTTCGCGGCGCACTTCATCGATCTTCTTCAGATCGTTGGTGAGCTCGATGCCGTCGACGACGATCTTGCCCTTCTGGTGTTCTTCCAGCCGGTTGATGCAGCGGATCATCGTTGATTTACCGGAACCCGATGGGCCGGCAATGACGATGCGCTCGCCCTTCATCACCTTCAGGTTGATGTCACGGAGAACGTGGAAGTCTCCGTACCATTTGTTCATTCCGCTGATTTCGACCGCAACGTCAGTCGCGGATACGGTCATCTTGGAAACAGTGGCTGCATTGGCCATGCGATCTCCCCCTCTTATCGTTTATGGCTCGTGTCGAGCACGCGTTCCATGAAGCCTGAATAGCGCGACATACCGAAGCAGAAAAGCCAGAATATGAAGCCTGCGAAAATTAGCCCTGAGATCGGCGTCACCGCCGAGGCCCAGTTGGCATCCGAGAAGTTCAGCCGGACGATACCAAGAAGGTCGAACATCCCGATGATCGATACCAGTGAGGTGTCCTTGAACAGCCCGATGAAGGTGTTGACGATGCCGGGAATGACGAGTTTCAGCGCCTGCGGCAGCACGATGAGGTTCATCTTCTGCCAGTAGCTGAGGCCGAGCGAATCGGCGCCCTCGTATTGCCCCTTGCCGATCGCCTGCAGACCGCCGCGCACCACCTCGGCCATGTAGGCGGAGGCGAAGAACGACACGCCGATCAGCGCCCGCAGGAACTTGTCGAATGTCACCCCCTGCGGCAGGAACAGCGGCAACATCACGCTCGCCATGAACAGAACGGTAATGAGCGGGATGCCACGCACGACTTCGATGAAGAACGTGCAGAGCATCTTGATCACCGGCATGGTCGATCGCCGGCCGAGCGCAAGCAGGATGCCAAGTGGCAACGAGACCGCGATGCCGACGAAGGACAGCACAAGCGTCACCATGAGGCCGCCCCACAGCGGCGTCTCGACGAAGGGCAGTCCGAACCACCCGCCCGGCAGAAGGATAAGCGCCAGGATCGGCAGCACGACCAAAAGCAGGATCGCGTTGATGTTCTTGTAGGGAACCTTCGGGATCAGCATCGGCGTCAGGAACAGGACGAAGAGGATGCCGACAAGGGCGGGTCGCCAGCGCTCCTCGATCGGGTAGCGCCCGAAGAGGAACTGGTCGAACTTGGCATTGACGAAAGCCCAGCAGGCGCCGCTCCAGCCCTCCGGCTGCGAGCCGCCCTGCGCGACGGTCGCACAGACCCCACGTCCGCCGCCGGTCCAGGCGGCGTCGATGAACAGCCATTGTACGGCCGGCGGCACGAGCCAGGCGAGCACGAGCAGGCTGATGATCGTCAGAGCCGTGTCCTTCGGCGTCGCAAAGAGGTTCTTGCGAAGCCAATAGCCAAGGCCACCCGTTTGTATGGGCGCCGGTGCAGCCTCGATCATCGAGGCGCGGACAAAATTTCCCTGGTGCGAGTTCATGATCTTATCTCTCCACCAGGGCCATGCGGGCATTGAACCAGTTCATCAGCAAGGACGTCGTCAGGCTCAGCGACAGATAGACGATGATCCAGATCGACACGACCTCGATCGCCTGACCGGTCTGATTGAGAATTGTTCCGCCGACGGCAACCAGGTCGGCGTAGCCGATGGCGATCGCCAGTGACGAGTTCTTGGTCAGGTTGAGATATTGGCTGGTGAGCGGCGGAATGATGATCCGCATGGCCTGGGGTACGACGACGAGGCGCGTGGTGAGGCCGGGGCGGACGCCCAGCGCATGGGCAGCCTCGGTCTGTCCCTTCGAGACGCCACGGATGCCCGCCCGAACGATCTCGGCGATAAAGGCGGCGGTGTAGAAGGAAAGCGCCAGGAACAGCGACAGAAACTCCGGTCCGATGACCGAGCCACCGGTGAGGTTGAACTTGCCGGCAACGGGGACATCGAAGGTGATCGGCGAACCGGTTGCCAGGAAGGCAACAAGCGGCAGCCCGACGACGAGGCCGAGCACGGTCCAGAGCAGCGGGAAGCGCTGTCCGGTTGCCTCCTGCTTGATGCGCGCGTAGCGGGCCACGAAGAAGCTGGCAATGACGGCGATCACAAAGGTGTAGAAAACATACTGCGAGCCGTCGCCGAAGACCGGTTTCGGAAAAGCGATGCCGCGGTTGTTGAGAAAGATGTTGAGGGGCAGCGCGGCCGATTCGCGTGGCTGCGGAAGCACGGCGAGAACGCCGCTGTACCAGAAGAAGATGACCAGCAGCGGCGGGATGTTGCGGAACACTTCGACGTAGGCAAGCGACAGTTTCGCGATCAGCCAATTGTGCGAGAGCCGCCCGATGCCGACGACGAAGCCGATGATGGTTGCGGTGATGATGCCGGTTACTGCCACGAGCAGCGTATTGAAGAATCCGACGACCAGAGCGCGCCCATAGGTGGAATCACTCGTATAGGCGATCAAGGACTGCCCGACGTCGAAGCCGGCGCGCCCGTTTAGGAAGCCGTAGCCAGACGCGATGTTGGCGCGCTTGAGGTTCTCGATCGTGTTGTCCGCTATCCAATAGACGACGGCTACGAGAATAATGACGGTTATGACCTGGTAAAATATTCCGCGCACCTGCGGGTCGTTGATGATCGAACCGGAAGGTTTGCTCTTCTCAGGCGTAGTTGTGACGCCAATCGCCATGCAATGCCTCTTTCCCCTTGTCACCCTTTTGGGTGTTTTTATCGTTGGGATGGGGAAGCGGCGTGCCGCTCCCCCTGTCGTGTCGGGCCGACTTAGCGGACCGGAGGAGCGTACTGAATGCCGCCCTTGCTCCACAGAGCGTTGAGGCCGCGTTCGATCTTCAGCGGGCTGCCGGCGCCAATGTTACGGTCGAAGACTTCGCCGTAGTTGCCGACTGCCTTGATTATGTTGACGGCCCATTCGTTGGTCAGGCCAAGGTCGGTGCCGATCTTGCTGTCAGCTTCGACGCCGAGGAAGCGCTGGACGTCCGGGTTAGGGGACTTCTTCATCTCTTCGACGTTTGCCTGCGTGACGCCGAATTCTTCGGCCTGGATCAGCGCGTAATGGACCCAGCTGACGATATCGAACCACTGGTCGTCACCCTGGCGAACGGCCGGACCAAGCGGCTCCTTCGAGATGATTTCCGGCAGGATCATGTGATCGTCGGGCTTGGACAGCGTCAGGCGCAGCGAATAAAGGCCCGACTGGTCAGTGGTGTAGACGTCGCAACGACCGGCGTCATAGGCCGCGTTCACTTCTTCGAGCTTTTCGAAGACGACCGGGTTGTACTGCAGGTTGTTGGACTTGAAGTAGTCGGCGAGGTTGAGCTCGGTGGTGGTGCCGGTCTGTACGCAGACGGCAGCGCCGGAGAGTTCGAGTGCCGACTTCACGTTCAGGCCCTTGCGGACCATGAAGCCCTGGCCGTCATAATAGTTGACCGGGCGGAAGTTGAAGCCGAGAGCGGTGTCGCGGTTGATCGTCCAGGTGGTGTTGCGGGCGAGGACATCAACTTCGCCGGACTGAAGGGCCGGGAAACGTTCCTTGGCCGAAGTGGGCGTGTATTTTACCTTGGTGCCATCCGCGAAGATCGCGGCGGCGATCGCCTTGCAATAGTCGACGTCGAAGCCGCTCCAGTTGCCCGAAGCATCCGGTGCTGCGAAGCCGGCGAGACCGGTGTTCACGCCGCATTGGACGAAGCCCTTGGCCTTCACGTCATCGAGCGTCGCAGCCGAAGCCGCATGTGCGCCAATCCCCATGACAGCAGCGCCAACAAGGGCTGTCAGAATTCTTCTTGCCATTTTTTAGAACCTTTTTCTGTTGTCGTTAGTTCCCGTCTGCACCAGCGCGTCTCCCTGCGCGTACAGCCTCCGCCACCCTCATGGCGCGAGTGCAATCTATCTCATGCTCAAAATCCATGGGGGTCAAGAGAGCTTGCCGATTTTCTGAACTTGCGTGTGAAAAACCTGAAATAAGCCAGAAGTTTAGGCAGGTTTTGCAAGAAACGGGCAATTGCTGTGCGAAAATTCGCCAATCGTCGCTTCATTCTGCCGCAAAGTGTGTTTGTCGGATTTTGCCACTTGACCCCGGTTGTGGGGCGTTCGAAGAGTTTGGGATCGGTTTTTCAGCATCGGACACTTCAATGGCAGACAGCGGCAATGTGAACGGCAAGATGGGCATCAACACCCGTCTGGCTCATACCGGCAACAAACCCTCCGACTATTTCGGTTTCGTCAATCCGCCGGTCGTTCACGCGTCCACCGTGCTGTTTCCAAATGCCCAGACGATGGAAACGCGCGCGCAGAAATACACCTACGGCACCCGCGGCACGCCGACGACGGATGCCCTCTGCGACGCGATCAATGAGCTTGAGGGAGCGGCCGGCACGATCCTCGTTCCCTCGGGCCTTGCTGCCGTCACCGTGCCGTTCCTGGCCTACCTTTCGTCCGGTGACCACGCGCTCATCGTCGATTCGGTCTATTTCCCGACCCGCCACTTCTGTGACACGATGTTGAAGCGTCTGGGTGTCACTGTCGAATATTACGACCCGATGATCGGTGCGGCGATCGAAAGCCTGATTCGCCCGAACACGCGTCTGGTTCACACGGAAGCTCCAGGCTCCAACACGTTCGAGATGCAGGATATCCGGACGATCGCCGATGTCGCGCATCGTCATGGATGCATCGTCACCATGGACAACACGTGGGCGACACCGGTTTATTTCAAGCCGCTCGATCATGGCGTCGACGTCTCGATCCATGCCGCCACGAAGTACCCCTCGGGTCATTCTGACGTGCTGTTCGGGACGGTCTCGGCCAACGCCGCCCACTGGCCGGCGCTGACGGAAGCAATGGTCACGCTCGGCATCTGCGTTTCCCCTGATGATAGCTATCAGATCCTACGCGGGCTTCGCACCATGGGCATCCGTCTCGAGCGGCACCAGGAAAGCGCGCTGTCGCTCGCCACGTGGCTGGAGGGGCGTGACGAGGTTGCCCGCGTGCTGCATCCGGCGCTGCCGAGCTTCCCCGGCCACGACCTCTGGAAACGCGATTTTACCGGCGCGAGCGGCATCTTTTCCTTCGTGCTGCGGGCGGAAAGCCCTGATCGCTTCAGGGCCAAGGCGCACGCCTTCCTCGATGCGCTGTCGCTGTTCGGGCTTGGCTATTCCTGGGGCGGCTTCGAGAGCCTGGCGCTTCACGTCGGTCTATCGGATCGCAAGGTGGCGTTGGCGCCAACCGAAGGGCCGGTGTTGCGTCTGCAGATCGGTCTTGAGGATGTTGCCGATATTCGCCGGGATATCGAGGCAGGGCTGGCAGCGGCAAACGCTGCCTGACCGTTCCTAAAGCGCGTCACGATCTTTCAGATTCGCTTGGCGCGCTTCAGTTCTCTTTTTCACGCATGTCGTTATCGCAAAACCGCGGAACACTTTTGCGCGACATGCCTTAGTGCTCGGGAGCGCCGTAGCCGTAGAGCCAATCGAGATCGGCTGCGAGCGCTTCGGGACTTTTCATCGACAGGACGATATCCCGCCCGAGCCGGAATGGGCCGCGGGCGTGGTAGGCGAAGCGGTTGAATGCTGCGCGGCGTCGCACTTGGGCAATTCGAGGCCGGCGTTTGGCCTCGAAGGCTCTGAGGGCTCCGACGATATCGCTTGAGCCGGCGAGGCAAGCTGCAAGCTCATGCGCGTCCTCGATCGCCATGGCAGCGCCTTGTGCTGCAAATGGCGTCATCGCATGGGCGGCGTCGCCGATCAAAACAGTCTTTCGCCCATCCTGCCAAGCGCCATCCGTCACCGTGCAAAGCGGCCAATAGGTCGGCGCGTCGGCGTTTTTCAGCAGCGTCTGCAAGCCGGTGCTCCAGCCGGAAAAGGCTGCGAGGTAGTCGCGGCGGCGGTCTTCGGAATCCCTGCCGACCCAGACGCTGTCGGTTTCCTTCCCCTCGATGATCGCAACCAGATTGAAGCCGTCGATTTCTCGCAAGGGGTAGGCGACCAGATGCGCCCGCGGGCCAAGAAAGGCCGTGACGCGATCCGCCTGCAAGACGCCCGCGGCGGCAGCGCGCGTGACGGTCATGCGCCAGGCGACATTGCCTGAAAACTGGACAGTGCCAGCGCCCGGTACAGCGCCCCGCAGTCGCGACCAGATACCATCGGCGCCGATGATCAATGCTGGTGCCCGGCCGGTGATCGTGGCAGTCGCCTGCTCGGCATCTCCATCGATGCGGTGGCCGAGATGGAGGCGGCAGCGCGGTTCGGCGGTGACGGCGGCGATCAGGATCTTTTGAAGGCTTGCCCGGTGCAGAACGCCATAGGGAGCGCGCCAGCGGTCACGGGCAAAACGGCCTGAGGCCACGCGCGCAAGCGAACGCAGGGATCTTCCGTCGACAAGCGCGATTGCATCAGGCTCCGTCCAGGCGACTTCAAGCGCCTCGAGGAGACCGAGTTCACTGAGGATGCGCGACGCATTCGGAGAGAGCTGAAGTCCGGCACCGACCTCGGTGAGAGCGGCTGCCTGCTCGACAATGTCGACGTCAAACCCGCGACGCGCGAGGCTGAGCGCTGCCGTGAGCCCGCCGACACCGGCACCGACGATCGCGACCGCCGCTGACATCCGCGTTGATCAGGCTGCCTGGAACGTAAAGAGACAGCCTGGCGGGTTGGTTTCGGTCGCCTTCAGCTTCGGATTGTAGCGATAGAGCGTCGAGCAGTAGGAGCAGACCTTTTCATTGTCGTCGCCCATGTCGATGAAGATATGCGGATGGTCGTAGGGAACGGACGCGCCGGTGCACATGAATTCCTTGACGCCGATCTCGATTGCCTGGTGTCCGCCGTCATTCTGGAAATGCGGGATGCTGTGGCCGGCCATGTCATGCTCCGATGTATGCAAGTCTTTGAGGGTCGAATTTGCCGGCACCATAGTGAGCTTTGTTGCAAAAGTGTAGCGGCAAACACGCCGCACCTGTGGTTTTTGCGGGCCCGGGGTTTCCCTCTTCTAAGCGACAAATTAGGTTGCGCCAAACCGATGCCGCCTCAAGGACTAGAATGATGGATCTCAATCCGCCCCCATTTTCGCACTTCAAGCATGAGGGGCTGGATATTGCCTTCTTCGACGAAGGCGATCCCTCCGGTCAGCCGATCCTGCTCATTCACGGCTTTGCCTCGAGCGCCAACGTCAATTGGGTCTTTCCCGGCTGGCTGAAGACGCTCGGCGATGCCGGCTACCGGGTGATCGCGTTCGACAATCGCGGTCATGGCAAAAGCAGCAAGCCCTATGATCCGACGGTCTACCACCCCCAGCAGATGGCCGGCGATGCGGTCGCATTGCTCGGTCACCTCGGCATCGCCGAGGCGCATGTGATGGGCTATTCGATGGGAGCGCGCATCTCGGCGTTTCTGGCCCTGGCTCATCCCGATCGCGTGCGCTCTCTGGTGTTCGGCGGGCTCGGTATCGGCATGGTGACGGGAGTCGGCGATTGGGATCCGATCGCCGATGCGCTCGTAGCGCCGTCGCTCGACGTCGTGACACACGCGCGTGGCCGCATGTTCCGCGCCTTTGCCGACCAGACGAAGAGTGATCGTCAGGCGCTGGCCGCCTGTATCTCGACCTCGCGCGATCTGTTGACCGCCGAGGATATCGGACGCATCGATGTTCCGACGCTGATTGGCGTCGGCACCAAGGACGATATCGCCGGCTCGCCGCAGGAGCTTGCTGAGTTGATGCCGAATGCGCGTGCGCTTGATATTCCGGGCAGGGACCATATGCTTGCGGTGGGTGACCGGGTATTCAAGAAGGCGGTCCTCGAGTTCCTCGATGAGGTGGGGCGAGCTTAGGCGCGTCTACGACCTTTGGTCGAAGTGGTTCCGGGCCATTTATGTCCAGCCGGATTTCCCCTATATTGACGGCATAGACCGATAGAGAAGGAGTGCGACGATGGTCGCGACGACCGAACTTCGTCAGACGGAGCCCCTCAAGCTGATGGACCCGATCTGGAGCAGCCTGCGCGAGGAAGCGCGCCTCGCCGCCGAGCAGGATCCGATGCTGGCTGCGTTCCTCTATTCCACGGTCGTCAACCAGCACTCGCTGGAAGAAAGCGTCGTCTACCGCATCTGCGAGCGCCTCGATCATCCCGATCTGCAGGCGAACCTCTTGCGCCAGACATTTGCTGAAATGCTGGAGGATTGGCCGGAATGGGGCACGATCCTGCGCGTCGATATCCAGGCGGTTTATGATCGCGACCCGGCCTGCACCCGCTTCCTCGAGCCCGTGCTTTACTTCAAGGGTTTCCACGCGATCCAGACGCACCGTCTCGCCCATTGGCTCCTGAAGCGCGGCCGCCGGGATTTCGCGTTCTATCTGCAGAGCAGGGCATCCAGCGTCTACCAGACCGATATCAATCCGGCCGCCCGGATCGGCCGCGGCATCTTCCTCGATCACGCCACCGGCTTGGTGGTCGGCGAAACCGCTGTCATCGGCGACAACGTTTCGATCCTTCACGGCGTCACGCTTGGCGGCACCGGCAAGGAAGGCAGCGACCGTCATCCAAAGATCGCCGACGGCGTGCTGATCGGGGCAGGCGCCAAGATTCTCGGCAATATCCATATCGGCCACTGCTCGCGCATTGCCGCCGGCTCAGTGGTCCTGAAACCGGTGCCGCCAAAAACGACGGTTGCCGGCGTTCCGGCCAAGGTCGTCGGCGAAGCCGGATGTTCGGAACCGTCACGCCAGATGGACCAGATCCTGACAAGCTTCGAAATTTGAACCATCGGGAACCGGTGCGTAGCCGCTTCCGAGGGGTTTACACCCGCCAACGCAGCGTGCGAGAAGCGCCGCACATCAAAAACGGCTACGGAGAAGACATTTGAAGCCCGAAGAAATCCGCAAGCTTGAAGCCTACCTCAAGCGCACGTTCAACCAGTCGATGGTCGTCAAGGCTCGCCCGAAGAAGGACGAGTCGGCTGAAGTCTATCTCGGTGACGAATTCCTCGGCGTCGTCTTCCGCGATGAGGAAGATGGCGAACTGTCCTACAACTTCTCCATGGCGATCCTCGACATCGACCTCTAAATCGCCGATCGATCGTTTCAGGAAATGACCCGGTGGCGAGCGATCGCGCCGGGTTTTTCTATGGTTTGACGTTTTTCACGGCGCCAGGCCGAAGAATTTTGCGCATCCGGGGCACTTTTTCATCAAGCTGTTGCAAGTATTGTGCTTTATTGCACTGCACTCTCGACTTGACTTTTTGTGCAGTGCACATAAACTGAAGCCTCCAGATCAGGCCGGCACTCAAGGAGACACCCGATGTTCAACTTCGATGATGCAAACAAGAAAAGCAAGGAAGCCATTGACGTGGCTGTGAAGAGCTATTCCGCCTGGACCAAGGGCCTTCAGGCCATTGCGACCGAGGCTGCCGATTTTTCCAAGAAGTCCTTTGAAGACAGCGTTGCGCATGTAGAGAAGCTCTCCAGCGTCAAGAGCGTCGAGACGGCTTTCGAACTCCAGACCAATTTCCTGAAGTCGAGCTACGAGGGCTTCTTCGCCGAGGCGACCAAGATCGGCGAAATGTATGCCGACCTCGCCAAGGACGCCTATAAGCCGTACGAAGCGCCGGTTGCCAAGGCGACCGCAGCGGTCAAGGCCGCCGCTGCAGCGTAACGCAACGGATCATTGCCGTCATTGGAAGGCCGGTCGCCGATACAGCGACCGGCCTTTTTGCTGTTTCGCACACTTCACGGTGGATCGAAGAAAGTTGATCAATCTTATGCCTCTCCGTGCGATTATGATTGCAGTGCGTTGGTTCGGTCTTAAAATCTAGAAACGAACCATTAGATAAAGGGCAAGCACGCTGCGGCTACATCAGATGGATCCGCGGCTTGTACTAAGGAAAAGACACGAATGATCGCCATGCCGGTCCGGATGCAGCAAGGAAGCGACGACGAAGGAGGGGGAAGCAACCGCAGCACCTCCGTCATCACGCGCACCAAGCCGAAGACCAAGAAGCCGAGTTTGTATCGCGTTCTGCTTTTGAATGACGATTACACGCCAATGGAGTTTGTCATCCATATTCTGGAACGTTTTTTTCAGAAGAATCCGGAAGAGGCGACTCGCATTATGCTCCACGTCCACAATCACGGTGTGGGGGAGTGCGGCGTCTTTACGTACGAAGTCGCCGAAACGAAGGTGACGCAGGTGATGGATTTCGCCCGCCAGCATCAGCATCCGTTGCAATGCGTCATGGAAAAGAAATGAGGAACTAACGTGCCAACATTTTCGCCCAGCCTCGAAAAGGCGCTGCATCAGGCACTGACTTTTGCCAACGAGCGCCACCACGAATATGCGACGCTTGAGCATCTGCTTCTGGCATTGATCGACGATGCCGATGCAGCGGCCGTGATGGGCGCATGCAACGTCAATCTCGAGACGCTGCGCAAGACCGTGACAGACTATGTCGACAACGAACTGTCGAACCTGATCACCGGCTATGACGAGGATTCGAAGCCGACTGCCGGCTTCCAGCGCGTCATCCAGCGTGCGGTGATCCACGTTCAATCGTCCGGACGCGAGGAAGTGACGGGTGCAAACGTGCTCGTTGCGATCTTCGCCGAGCGCGAGAGCCATGCCGCCTATTTCCTGCAGGAGCAGGAAATGACGCGCTACGACGCGGTCAACTTCATTTCGCATGGCATCGGCAAACGGCCGGGAAGCTCCGAGGCACGTCCGGTGCGCGGGGCAGAGGAGCACGAATCCGAGCAGAAGCCGGCACGCGAAAACGAGGAGGCGAGCGCCAAGAAGCAGCAGGACGCGCTGACGGCCTATTGCGTCAACCTCAATGAAAAGGCGAAATCGGGCAAGATCGATCCGCTGATCGGCCGGCACGCCGAAGTCAATCGCACGATCCAGATTCTCTGCCGTCGCTCGAAAAACAATCCGCTCTATGTCGGCGATCCCGGCGTCGGAAAGACGGCAATCGCCGAAGGCCTTGCCAAGCGTATCATCGAAAAGAAGGTGCCGGAGGCGCTCCAGGACGCGACAATCTTCTCGCTCGACATGGGGACGCTGTTGGCCGGTACGCGCTATCGCGGCGATTTCGAAGAGCGCCTGAAGCAGGTCGTCAAGGAACTCGAGGACTATCCGGGCGCAGTGCTGTTCATCGACGAAATCCACACCGTCATCGGCGCCGGCGCCACCTCGGGCGGCGCTATGGATGCCTCCAACCTATTGAAGCCGGCGCTCTCGTCGGGTGCGATCCGTTGCATCGGGTCGACCACCTACAAGGAGTACCGGCAGTTCTTCGAAAAGGACCGCGCGCTCGTCCGTCGCTTCCAGAAGATCGACGTCAACGAGCCGACGATCGCCGATACGATCGAGATCATGAAGGGTCTGAAGCCTTACTTCGAGGATTATCACCACCTGAAATACTCGAACGAGGCGATCAAGGCCGCGGTCGAGCTTTCGGCTCGCTACATCAACGACCGCAAGCTGCCGGACAAGGCGATCGACGTGATCGACGAATCCGGTGCAGCGCAGATGCTGCTGCCGATCAGCAAGCGCCGCAAGCTGATCACCGAGCGCGAAATCGAAGCCACCATCGCCACCATGGCCCGCATTCCGCCGAAGACCGTCTCCAAGGACGACGAAGCGGTGCTGGCCAACCTCGAGAAGGAACTGCGCTCCGTCGTCTACGGTCAGGATCTGGCGATCGAGGCGCTGGCTTCGTCGATCAAGCTCGCCCGTGCGGGCCTGCGCGAACCGAACAAGCCGATCGGCTGCTACGTCTTCTCCGGTCCGACAGGCGTCGGCAAGACCGAAGTCGCCAAGCAGTTGGCAACGTCGCTCGGTGTCGAGCTTCTGCGCTTCGACATGTCGGAATACATGGAGCGGCACACCGTATCGCGACTGCTCGGTGCACCTCCCGGCTATGTCGGCTTCGACCAGGGCGGTCTTTTGACCGATGGCGTCGACCAGCATCCGCATTGCGTGCTGCTGCTCGACGAAATCGAAAAGGCGCATCCGGACCTGTTCAACATCCTGCTGCAGGTCATGGATCATGGCTCGCTCACGGATCACAACGGCAAGAAGATCGACTTCCGCAACGTCATCCTGATCATGACGACCAATGCCGGCGCTTCGGAAATGGCACGGGCTGCAATCGGCTTCGGCTCCTCCAAGCGTACCGGCGAGGACGAGGAAGCGCTGAACCGCCTGTTCACGCCCGAGTTCCGCAACCGTCTCGATGCGGTCATCCCGTTTGCATCGCTGCCGACGCCGGTCATCCATCAGGTGGTGCAGAAGTTCGTCATGCAGCTGGAGACCCAGCTTGCCGAACGCAATGTCACGTTCGATCTGGCGCCCGATGCCATCGCCTGGCTTGCCGACAAGGGCTACGACGAGAAGATGGGCGCGCGGCCGCTCGCACGCGTCATCCAGGAGCACATCAAGAAGCCGCTCGCCGATGAAATACTGTTCGGCAAGCTGAAGAAGGGTGGCGTCCTCAGGGTGACGATCGGCACGAAGCCGGATGGAACAAAGGGGCTGTTGCTGGATGCCGTACCGGAAACGGCGCCGATCAAGCCCAAGGCGGAAGTGACACGCCCGGCCATGAAGAGCGCCAAGCCGAAGAAGGCCGAAGAGAAGGAAGCCGTCGGCGCTGAACCCGCACCAAAGGCCAAGCCGAAGAAGGCAGCCGCCAAGGCACCTTCTGCCGCCGAAGCCAAGGACACGGGGGCGGCCAGCCCACGAAAGGGTAAGACGGTGCCGAAGGTCCCACGGAAGAAGTAGTCCTGACGGACACGATGTTTGGCGCTGCCGGATGATCTCATCCGGCAGCGTTTTTCTGAATGAAACAATCCGGAACGGCTGATGAAGATTGATGAAAACGGCCAATCGTCGGTCGTCTGGTTTCTGACTGGCATGCGCGGCCTGTTCAGCCTTCCCGCCTTTATCCTGATGTTGTCTTTCGTCGGCTTCTGTTCTCTCACGGCGCAGGCTGGAATTCCGCCGGAACAGGTCGTGTTCATGACCGGCATGGTCTGGGCGTTGCCGGCCAAGGTCATTCTCGTCAGTTCGATGATGAGTGGCGCAAGCCTGGCGGCCGCCTTCCTTGCCGTCTCGCTCTCGTCCGTCCGTCTGATGCCGATGGTCGCGGCGCTCATTCCCGAATTGCGCACGTCGAAGACGCCGACATGGCTGCTGCTGTTCCTGTCGCATTTCGTCGCGATCACCGCCTGGGTGTTTGCGATGGAGAGGGTGCAGGCGGTGCCGCGCGACAAGCGTGTCGCCTTCTTCGCCGGCTTCGGCATCACGCTGGTTGTCGCCAATATGGTGCTGGTCGGGGTCGTCTATCACTTCGTCGCGGATTTTCCGCCGATTGCTGCCGGTTGCCTGTTCTTCCTGACGCCGATCTATTTCCTCGCTTCGATCTGGCATTCGGCGCGCCATCCGGTCGTCCATATCGCGCTGCTCATCGGCCTGATCGCCGGTCCTTTGTTCTATTGGCTGGTGCCCGAATTTGACATCCTGCTTGCGGGCGTCGGCGGCGGTACGCTGGCATGGGCCGCGGAACGTCTGTGGCGTCGTCGCAAGGAGATCGATGCATGACTTGGCAGGATGGTTGGTGGGCCTACGCCTTCATCGCGATCGCCGGCTGGCTTGCAACGGACATCTGGCGCTGGCTGGGTGTCATTGCCGGAAACCGGCTGCGCGACGATTCCGAGGCGTTGAATTGGGTGAGGGCGGTGGCGACAGCGCTCGTCGCTGCGGTCATCGCCAAACTTATCCTCTATCCGACGGGCGTGCTTGAGCAATCGCCGCTCTGGCTGCGCCTGGGGTCGGTGGCGATTGGCGCAACGGCGTTCTTCCTGCTCGGTCGCAAACCGGCAATCGGTATCGTCACAACGATAGCGGCGTTGGCTTCCGGGCTGTGGTGGCTGGGCTTTTAGAGCGGGGTCCAGAAGAGTGCACCAAGGGCGCTCTAACACTCTGAGTCTAAAGAAGCATGTCCGTCTCCAGTGATTGGACTTGAAAGCCAGATGCTCCGGAGATGCGATGCAAGCCTGACGGCCGCTTGCGCGGCCGTCAGGCTTGCATTCAAAGCGCCTGGCGCACTTTCTCGGCGTTGGCCGCCAGCACTGCGCCATCTTCCATCGTGCCGGAATGCGGCTTCAGCGGAACGCCGTCGCGTCGTGGAATGACATGGAAGTGCAGGTGGAAGACGGATTGGCCGGCGGGCGCCTCGTTGAATTGCATGATCGTCACGCCGTCGGCGTCGAAGGCATCCTTGGCGGCGACGGCGATTTTCTGGACGGCGGTGATCAGTGCCGGCAGGCTCGCAGTGTCGGCATCGAGCAGGTTGCGCGAAGGTGCCTTGGGAACGACCAGCATGTGTCCCTCTGCCTGCGGCATCACGTCCATGAAGGCGATCGTCGCATCGTCCTCGTAGACGCGGTGCGACGGGATCTCGCCCCGCAGGATCTTCGCGAAGATGTTGTTGATGTCGTAAGCGCTCATTGTTTTTCCTCGTAGATTGGATCCGGCCGATGCCGAAGAGCGGTTCAATCGTCCTGGCGCTCACCTTTTCGGAAAGGGCCGTGTTCGGCAAGAAATTCGGCCGTTTCCTCCACATCCCTGCGTTCGCGAACAAGATAGTCCTGAACTGCGCGGGCAAGGCCGGGATGGCTGATATAGTGCGCCGAATGGGTCGTGACCGGCATGTAGCCGCGGGCAAGCTTGTGCTCGCCCTGCGCACCGGCCTCCACGCGCTTGAGGCCCTTTGCGATCGCGAAGTCGATTGCCTGGTGATAGCAGACTTCGAAATGCAGGAAAGGGTGGTCCTCGATGCAGCCCCAGTGACGACCATAAAGTGCGTCGCCGCCGATGAAGTTGATCGCGCCCGCAATATATCGGCCATTGCGTCGCGCCATCATCAGCACGATATCCTCGGGCATGCGCTCGCCGATCAGCGAATAGAAGGCGCGCGTCAGATACGGGCGTCCCCACTTGCGGCTGCCGGTATCCATGTAGAACGTGAAGAATTGATCCCAGATCGCTTCCGTCAGGTCGCTGCCGGTCAACCAGTCGACCGTTATTCCATTTTCGAGTGCCGCACGGCGCTCCTTCTTCAGGGCCTTGCGTTTTCTCGATGCCAGCGTTTCCAGAAAGTCGTCATGGGAGCCATAACCTTCGTTGAGGAAATGGAACTGCTGGTCGGTCCGGTGAAGGAAACCAGCCCTTTCGAAGGTCGGCATCTCCGCTTCACGCACGAAGGTCACATGCGCCGACGAGGCATCGTGCCGTCGCGCCAGTTCCTGCAAGCCCGCCGCAAGGCCCTCCTGCACGGGAGAGCCATCGTCGCCCGAAACCGTCAGCAGCCTGGGTCCGGTTGCCGGCGTGAACGGAATGGAGCCTTGAAGCTTCGGATAGTACCGGCCGCCGGCGCGCTCGAATGCATCCGCCCATCCATGGTCGAAGACATATTCACCCTGGCTGTGGTTCTTCAGATAGCAGACGAGCGCTCCGAGGAGTTCTCCGTCGGAGCCTTCCATCAGCAGATGTTGACCGAGCCAGCCGGTTTTGGCGGTGGCCGAGCCTGATTCCTCCAGCGCTGAGAGGTAGGCATGCGAGACGAACGGATTGTAGATGGCGCCGTCTCGCCCTTTCGCCGCGCCGGAAAGCATGCTCCAGCGCGCCGTCGGTATATCGGCGAAGGATTGCTCTATGCGGATGGTGACGGCGTCAGACATGAGCTCAGGAAATCAACGCCTCCCGCGGGTCGAAGCCCTCGAAGGTCATCTGGTCGGCATGGGCGTAGGTGTATTCTTCAGCCTGCCTGTCGCGAACGGTCCAGGTGATGATCGTTCGGCCGAGCGTGCGTTCCTTGGTGATGAACGAATTCGGCAGATGGCCGTAATGGTAGGAGATGAAGTCGAGGCCGAGCTGCATCGCCTCTTCGTGCACGAAGAACGTCTCCGGCCTTGCACCCTCGGCGGTCAGCCCGAGCGGGTAGGGGGCATCGAGTGCTTTCAAGTCCTTGAGCAGCCAATGGTCGAAGCTCATCAGCGCCACATGGCCCTTGTAGCCTTCGAGCGTTTCGAGCACGGCGGCAGCAAAACCCTCGTCGTCGCCTTTGCGTCCCTTGAGCTCGATGACCAGCGGCACGCGTCCTTTGATGAGCCGCAGCATCTGCGACAGCGTCGGGATCTTGTCCTTCGTGCCGCCGATCGCCATAAGGCCGAGTTCGCCGGCCGTTCGCGAGCGCACGTCGCCCTTGATGCCGCACAGGCGCTCGGTGTCGTCGTCATGGAAGACGACCGGAACGCTGTCGGCGGTGTATTGCAGGTCGCACTCGATGGCAAAGCCGGCATCGGCAGCGCGGGAAAACGCTGAAAGCGTGTTTTCCCAGACCTGCCTGTTCATGTCGTGATAGCCGCGATGGGCGATCGGCTGCGCTTTCAGCCAGGAAATATCGGTCATGCCTGGCACCCGATCACGCGATCTCGATGACGGCGTCGATCTCGACGGCGGCATTGAAGGGCAGGGCGGCCATGCCGACGGCGGCGCGCGCATGCTTGCCGGCTTCGCCAAGGACGTTGGCAAGCAGGTTCGAAGCACCGTTGAGCACAAGATGCTGTTCGATGAATTCCGGCGTGGAGGCAACAAAACCGTTGATCTTGACCAGCCGGCGGATGCGGCCGAGTTCGCCGCCGAGCGCGGATTTGGCCTGGGCGAGAATGTTGATCGCGCAGAGTTCGGCGGCGCGCTGGGCGCCAGCGACGTCGACGTCCTTGCCGACATGGCCGGTCACTGCGATCTTGCCGCCTTCCATAGGCAGCTGTCCGGAGATGTAGAGCATCGAGCCGCTGATGACGTAGGGCACATAATTTGCCGCCGGGGCTGCAGCCTGGGGAAGGGTGACGCCGAGGTCCTTGAGGCGCGTTTCGATCTCTGCGGACATGGAAAGCTCCGTTGTTGTCTTTTGTGTTAAAATCCGGCATTCAGGCCGGATCGCGGCGTCGCGACGGCATTTGATGTGATGTCGCCTCGCTTCTGCCGAAAGCTTGTTTATAGCATTGCCGGCGAGTCCAACAGGAGGAAACGGATGTTTCGTAAAGGCTTCGGTCGCGCAAGTTTGGGCAGCGCCTGCCTGGCTGTGATGACGGTTTCGGGCATCAGCGCGGCGAGCGCAAATGTCCTTGTGCCGCATCGCGCCGTCTACGACCTCGAACTCAAGGACGCCTCCGACCGATCGGGCATTTCCGGCATGTACGGTCGGATGGTGTACGAGTTCAACGGATCGGCCTGCGAGGGATATACGGTCAGTTTCCGCTTCGTGACGCAGGTCAATACCGGCGAAGAAACGCGCATGACCGACCAGCAGACGACCACCTATGAGGATATGAAGTCCGGCAACTTCCGCTTTTTGACGCGGTCGTTCACCGACGAGAAGCTCGACAAGGAAGTGCGCGGTACGGCTCATGACGACAAGACCGGTGTCAAGGTCGAGCTGACCGCGCCGGACAAGCGCGAGGTCGAGCTTGCGGCAAGCCGGTTTCCGACCGAGCATATGGTCGAGGTCATCGACCGCGCCAAGAAGGGCGAAAGCTTCTTCGAGGCACGGATCTTCGATGGATCCGATTCGGGTGACAAGACGCTGATCACCTCGACCTTCGTCGGCAAGTCGCGCAAACCGACGGCTGACGAGCCGGATGCAGGCAAGGCTGGCAAGCTCGGGACCGAGAATTACTGGCCTGTCACAATCTCCTACTTCAACGACGACAAGAGCGGCGATGCGCTGCCGATCTACCGCATGTCGTTCAAACTGTACGAAAACGGCATTACCCGCGATCTGACGATGGACTACGGCGACTTCGTGCTGAGCGGTAAGCTCGCCGACCTCGAAGTCTTCAAATCGGAAGAATGCAAGTAATCGATATGACAAAAACAGACTCCAAGTCTTGATTTGTCGGGCGGTAGCCGCTAAGGGGCTGCCCATTCCACACGTGAGGCATGGGATGTTCCGGGAGAAATCCGGATCGTTCCGCCGGTGGGCTTTTCGAAAGAAGAGCTCGACGTCTCGCGGAGGTTAAACCGGAAAAGGAGAAAAGGCATGGCATTGCCTGATTTTAGCATGCGCCAGCTGCTTGAGGCTGGTATTCACTTCGGTCACCAGACACATCGCTGGAACCCGAAGATGAAGCCCTACATCTTCGGCGATCGCAACAACGTTCACATCATCGACCTCGCACAGACCGTTCCGATGCTGTCGCGCGCACTGCAGGTCGTTAGCGACACCGTCGCCAACGGCGGCCGCGTCCTGTTCGTCGGCACCAAGCGCCAGGCTTCGGAAATCATCGCTGACGCTGCAAAGCGTTCGGCCCAGTACTACGTCAATGCTCGCTGGCTCGGCGGCATGATGACCAACTGGAAGACGATTTCGAACTCGATCCAGCGCCTGCGCAAGCTCGACGAAATCCTCGCTTCGGAAGCTTCGGGCTTCACGAAGAAGGAGCGTCTGAACCTTGAGCGCGAACGCGAAAAGCTCAACCGCGCTCTCGGCGGTATCCGCGACATGGGCGGCACGCCGGACCTGATGTTCATCATCGACACCAACAAGGAATCGATCGCAATCGACGAAGCCAAGCGTCTTGGCATCCCGGTTGTCGCCGTTATCGACTCCAACTGCGATCCGGACCAGATCGACTACCCGATCCCGGGCAACGACGACGCATCGCGTGCAATCGCTCTTTACTGCGATCTCATTGCTCGTGCAGCCATCGACGGCATTGCCCGTCAGCAGGGCGCATCGGGCCGCGATCTCGGCGCATCGGCTGAAGCTATGATCGAGCCTGCGCTCGACGAAGCCTCCGAAGCCTGATCGGACGGCGCGGCGGACATAGGATCGCCGCACCAATCTAATATCGGGACGAGGCCGTTTGGGATGAAAGATCTGAACGGCCTTGTTCTTTTCAGCGAGGGATGAAGCGGCTTTGGCCGGCGATCCGCGCCCCGGACACGACAGCGGTCGGCGCGTTCATCACGGTGTCACATTCGCAAGCCATTCCCCTGCCAAACCTCCTGGTGCCGCGCCACTTGCGGGCAGCGCGCCAGCCAAACAGACAAAGAGGCAAAAGATGAGTGTAACTGCAGCAATGGTGAAGGAACTGCGCGAAAAGACCGGCGCAGGCATGATGGATTGCAAGAAGGCGCTCGCCGAAACCAATGGCGACATGGAAGCTGCGATCGACTGGTTGCGTGCCAAGGGCATCGCCAAGGCCGACAAGAAGTCGGGCCGCACGGCTGCTGAAGGCCTCATCGGTATCGTCAGCGGCGGCGTCAAGGCTGTTGTCGTCGAAGTCAACTCCGAGACCGACTTCGTAGCCCGCAACGAAGCCTTCCAGGAACTCGTTCGCGGCGTTGCCAACGTTGCGCTCGGCACCGACGGTTCTGTCGAAGCCATTGCCAACGCCAACTACCCGGCAACCGGCAAGTCGGTCGACGACACGATCAAGGATGCGATCGCCACCATCGGCGAGAACATGACGCTCCGCCGCGCAGCCCTGCTGCAGGTCGAAGACGGCGTCGTTGCGACCTACATCCACAACGCTGCCGGCGACGGCATCGGCAAGCTCGGCGTTCTCGTTGCGCTGAAGTCGATTGGCGACAAGGAAGTTCTGTTCTCGGTCGGCCGCCAGGTCGCCATGCACATTGCTGCCACCAACCCGCTGGCCATCCGCGCCGACGAAGTCGACGCGGCTGTTGCCGAGCGCGAACGCAACGTGTTCATCGAGCAGTCGCGCGCTTCTGGCAAGCCGGACAACATCATCGAAAAGATGGTTGAAGGCCGCATGCGCAAGTTCTTCGAAGAAGTCGCCCTGCTGTCGCAGGCCTTCGTCATGAACCCGGAAATCACCGTCGGTCAGGCCATCAAGGATGCTGAAAAGCTCGCTGGCGCACCGATCGAAGTGACCGGAATGGCCCGTCTTCTGCTCGGCGAAGGCGTCGAGAAGGAAGAATCCGACTTCGCAGCCGAAGTTGCGGCTGTCGCCAAGGGCTGATTTCTTCACCCTTGTTTGGAAAACCTCAGGGCATCGCGTGACAACGCGGTGCCCTTCGTGTATCCGGCTTCGTCAATGCGCCGGACCCGCCGGAAAATGCTCCGCAGCGGTTGAAACCGAGTAGCGCACTATGTCCTTATACGCAGCGCGCCTTTTTGCGTGCACGCGTACCGATCTGTTCAGGAGCGATGATGCCGGCCGAGCCAATCTACAAGCGTGTTCTACTTAAAGCCTCCGGTGAAGCCCTGATGGGAAGCCAGGGCTTCGGCATCGACGTGGCCGTCGCCGACCGCATTGCGGCCGACATCGCCGAGGCGCGCGCCATGGGCGTCGAAGTGGGCGTCGTCGTCGGTGGCGGCAATATCTTCCGCGGCGTTGCCGTCGCGTCCAAGGGTGGCGACCGGGTGACCGGCGACCATATGGGCATGCTGGCAACCGTCATCAATGCGCTCGCGCTGGCGACGTCGCTGCGCAAGCTCGACATCGACACGGTGGTGCTCTCGGCAATCGCAATGCCTGAGATCTGCGAAAGCTTCTCGCAGCGCGCAACGCTCTACCATCTGTCGCTCGGGCGCGTGGTGATCTTTGCGGGCGGTACCGGCAATCCGTTCTTCACGACCGATTCTGCAGCCGCGCTCCGCGCAGCCGAAATGGGTGCCGAGGCGATCTTCAAGGGCACGCAGGTGGACGGCATCTATTCCGCCGACCCGAAGAAGGACCCGACAGCGACGCGCTTCGACCACCTGACCCACAGCGCCGTCCTGGAAAAGGGCCTGGCGGTGATGGACGTGGCAGCGGTGGCGCTGGCGCGCGAGAACGCCATTCCGATCGTCGTCTTCTCCATTCACGAGAAGGGCGGCTTTGCCGAAATATTGACCGGTGGCGGCCGCGCCACCATCGTCACGGACAACTAGCAGCTGCCAGACAGCTATCTGCCGATAAAAGACAGAACGGGAGTTTTCAACCATGAGTGAAGGTGTAGACCTGAAGGAACTGAAGCGTCGCATGGATGGCGCTATCTCCGCATTCAAGAGCGATATCGCATCGCTGCGCACCGGCCGTGCGTCGGCGAATGTTCTCGATCCGGTGACCGTGGAAGCCTATGGCTCGCGTGTTCCGCTCAATCAGGTGGCAAACATCACCGTGCCGGAGCCGCGCATGCTGTCCGTTTCTGTCTGGGACAAACAGATGGTCGGCGCCGTCGATCGCGGCATCCGTGAATCGAACCTCGGCCTGAACCCGATCATCGACGGCCAGAACCTGCGCATCCCGCTGCCGGAGCTCAACGAAGAGCGTCGCAAGTCGCTGGTCAAGGTTGCCCACGACTATGCCGAAAAGGCCAAGGTCGCCGTGCGGCACGTTCGTCGCGATGGCATGGACGACCTGAAAAAAGCCGAAAAGGATGGCGACATCGGGCAGGATATCAGCCGTGCTCAGTCCGAGCGGGTGCAAAAGATGACCGATGAAACGATTTCCGATATCGACCGCTTGCTCGTCGATAAGGAAAAGGAAATCATGCAGGTCTGATCTGCTCCTGATCCTTGAGTCTCCTTTCGCGGACGCCTTATGCAAAATCTCCTCCCGATCACCGTTCCGGAACACGTTGCCATCATCATGGATGGCAACGGGCGCTGGGCGAATGCGCGCGGACTTCCGCGCACGATGGGACATCGCAAGGGCGTTGAGGCGGTTCGCGACGCAGTGAAGACGGCGGCGGAAGCGGGGGTTCGCTACCTCACGCTCTTTGCGTTTTCATCGGAAAACTGGAACAGGCCGCAGGCCGAAGTGACGGATCTGATGGGCTTGCTCAAGGCCTTCATTCGCCGTGACCTCGCTGATCTGCATCGCGAAAACGTCCGCATCCGGATTATCGGAGAGCGGTCGAACCTGCGAGGCGACATCCTGCCCCTGCTGATCGAGGCCGAGGAGACGACAAGCGGAAATACCGGCATTACGCTGGTGATCGCCTTCAATTACGGTGCGCGTGACGAGTTGACGCGCGCCATGCGACGCCTGGCGACGGAAGTTGCCCAGGGACGCTTGGCTCCCGAGGATATCACGCCGGAGCGTATTGCCGCTTCGCTCGATACGGCCGGGATACCCGATCCGGATCTCATTCTTCGCACCAGCGGCGAAGAGCGGCTTTCAAACTTTCTGTTGTGGCAGGGCGCCTATTCGGAACTGCTGTTCGTTCCCGAGCTTTGGCCAGACTTCACACGCGAGACGTTCCTGTCCGCGCTCGAGAAATTCGCCTGCCGCGAGCGTCGCTTCGGCGGTCTGGCGCAGCCGACGTTAGCGGTTGGTTCGTAATGCAAACAGAACTCAAGCTTCGCATCGCTTCCGGAGTGGTGCTCGCGGCGGTCGCCCTTGGCGCGACCTGGTTCGGCGGCTTGGCCTTCCAACTGCTTTCGGTGGCAATCGCCTTGCTCGTCTACTATGAATGGTCGACGATCACCGGTCTTGCGGAACGTGATTTCCAGGGCAACGCTTTCGGCTGGCTGTCTCTGGCGATAATCGCGGCGCTCATTCTTCTCGGAAACATCGGCTACAGTCTGCCGGCCCTGCTCCTTGTCGTCGTCATATCGGTCCTCTGGGTGTCGCTCAAAAAGGGGAGCTGGTGGCTGCCGGGCGGGATTGTCTATGCCGGATTGACGGGTATATCGCTGGCCGCGCTGCGAGGCGATGACAACCCTGGGCTGGCGGCGACGTTGTTCGTCTTCGCCGTTGTTTGGGGAACCGATATTCTTGCCTATTTCGTCGGCCGCGCCCTCGGCGGACCCAAGCTGGCACCGCGCATTTCACCCGGCAAGACCTGGTCCGGTGCGATTGGCGGCACCATCTGCGGTGTTCTAGCCGGAACGGCTGCTTTTATGGCATACTTCCCGCTGCAAGACCTCCGTATCCCGATGTTGGCGCTGGTTCTCTCCGTCGCGAGCCAGATCGGGGACCTCTTCGAATCCTTCATAAAGCGCCGCTTCGGCGTCAAGGATTCGAGCCATCTCATTCCTGGGCATGGTGGGGTCATGGATCGGGTTGACGGTCTGGTCTTCGCCTGTATCGCCACGCTGGTCCTTGTCCTGATACAGTATGTCGTCAGCGATGGGCGTCAGATCGCCTTCGGTTCGGTCCTGCTCGGCCTGTAATGCCGTTCGCAGGCACTTAAGGAAAGTCCATGACATATCTGCTTGATGCCCTGCAATTCGTGACCGGCTACATCGTTCCATTCCTGCTGGTTCTGACCCTCCTGGTCTTCGTGCACGAAATGGGACACTATCTCGTCGGCCGGTGGTCGGGCATTCGTATCCTCGCGTTCTCGGTCGGCTTCGGACCGGAGCTGTTGGGCTGGACAGATAAGCATGGCACCCGGTGGAAATTCTGCGTGATACCGCTTGGCGGCTACGTCAAGTTCTACGGCGACGAGGATGCGGCCAGCACGCCGGACTACAAGCGGCTGGAGACGATCTCGCCGGAAGAAAGGGCCCAAACCTTTCTGGGGGCCAAGCTGTGGAAGCGGGCAGCGACGGTTGCCGCCGGCCCCATCGCAAATTTCATCCTCGCCATCGCGATTTTTGCCGTTCTCTTCGCCGTCTACGGGCGTTCGGTGGCAGACCCCGTCGTCGCACAGGTCAAGGAGAATAGTGCCGCGGCCAAAGCCGGCATTTTGCCCCGCGACCGGTTGATCGCCATTGACGGAACCCCGGTGGCGACGTTTGACGATGTTCGCCGTTATGTCAGCGTGCGGCCGGAACTTGAGATCAAGATCCGGATCGAGCGGGACGGTGCATTCCTGGACCTTCCCATGGTGCCGGAACGGACCGAGATTTCCGACCAGTTCGGAAACAAGATGGAGATTGGCATCATCGGCATTGTCACCGATCAGGATGCCGGCAATTTCCGTCTGGTCAGCTATGGTCCGATCGAGGCGATCGGGCAGGGTGCGCTGCAAAGCTGGCACATTGTCACCGGTACGTTCGACTATCTGGCGAATCTCGTTACCGGGCGGATGAAGGCGGATCAGCTTGGCGGCCCCATCCGTGTGGCCCAGGCTTCGGGCCAAATGGCGACACTGGGTGTTGCAGCCGTGCTGCAGCTTGCGGCTGTCCTGTCAGTTTCCATAGGATTGCTTAACCTCATGCCCGTTCCGGTGCTTGATGGCGGCCATCTGATGTTCTATGCGGTTGAGGCCTTGCGCGGGAAGCCGGTTGGAGCCGCCGCGCAGGATGTCGCCTATCGGATCGGCTTTGCCATGGTGCTGATGCTCATGGTTTTTGCCACCTGGAACGACATCTCGATGTTCTTCGGCTAGCGTTCGGCCGGGGAGTGTTTGGGCGGAAACGACGACCGATACTGTGAACGATTGGATTTCAATGGCTTGTACAGCAAGGATTTGTTTACGATAACTCGAATCTGTAGTGGCCGTTAAGCCACGGTTCGAATTGAAGTAAACAGAAATTAACGAGCTGGCTTGCTTGTATGGGAAAAGCGGGTAAAACGGCAACCGTGACCGGAGTCGGCACGAAATTGCCGCGCGACGTTGGGAAAAGGTAAGATTTGAACATGAAAGCTGGTTCAAGGTTTTTGAACGCGGTGTCTGCGTTTGCGCTATCCACGAGTATGGTGGTTTCTGGCGCTGGTGTTGGATTGCTCGCAGGCGCTTCCGTCGCAGAGGCCGCCACCATCAGTCGTGTTGAAGTTCGCGGAGCCACGCGCGTCAGCGCTGAGACGGTGCGCGCGAACATCACGATTGTTCCCGGTAAGAGCTTCAGCAATGCCGATATCGATGCTTCCGTGAAGCGTCTGTACTCGACCGGCTATTTCTCTGATGTCAGCATCAATATTGCCGGTGGGACGCTTGTCGTCACCGTCAGCGAGAATCAGCTGATCAACCAGGTTGTCTTCAACGGTAATCGGAAGATCAAGGACGACAAGCTGCAAGGCATCGTCCGCACCCAGCCGCTCGGTCCCTACAGCGAAGCAACCGTCGAAACCGATATTCAGTCGATCAAGGACGCCTACGCAGCGATCGGTCGCAGCGATATCACGGTTACGACGCAGGTTGTTCCGATTGCCGAAGGTCGTGTGAATCTTGCCTTCGTGATCAACGAAGGTGAACGTACCAAGATTTCGCAGATCAATTTCGTCGGCAACGAAGCCTACAGCGATGGTCGTCTGCAGTCGGTGATCGCGACGAAGGAATCCGGCATCTTCTCGTTCCTGACCCGCAAGGACGTTTACAACCCGGACAAGCTGCGCGCCGACGAAGAGCTGCTGCGCCAGTTCTATTTCAACCGCGGCTACGCTGACTTCCAGGTCATTTCGTCCGAGGCTACGCTGAACGAGGCGACCAACGAGTACACGGTGACGGTCACCGTCGAAGAAGGTCCGCGTTACGACTTCGGTGCGGTGACGGTGGAATCGACGGTCGAAGGTGTGGATGCTGAATCACTGAAAGGTGTTGTCCTCAGCCGCGAAGGATCGGTCTACAAGGCCAAGGATATCCAGGAAACGATGAGCGAGATTTCGAAGCGCGTCGCTTCGGCTGGCTACCCGTTTGCGCGCGTCACCCCGCGCGGTAACCGCGACCTCGGCAATCATACGATCGCAGTCGATTATCTCGTCGATCAGGGCGAGCGCGCCTATGTCGAGCGCATTGAAATCCGCGGCAATACCCGCACACGTGACTACGTTATCCGTCGCGAGTTCGATATGGGCGAAGGCGATGCCTTCAACCAGGAAATGGTAGCGCGTGCCAAGCGTCGCCTCGAGGCTCTTGGTTACTTCTCGACCGTCAACGTCTCGACGGCTCCCGGCAGCGCTGCCGACCGTGTCGTGGTTATCGTTGACGTTCAGGATCAGTCGACCGGTTCGTTCGGTATTGGTGCCGGTTACTCCGCTGGCAGCGGTGGCGGCTTCCTCGTCGAAGCCTCGATTGAAGAAAAGAACTTCCTCGGTCGCGGTCAGTACATTCGCGTCGCTGCAGGTCGCGGCGATGAGAGTCGGACTTACAACGTTTCGTTCACCGAGCCGTATTTCCTTGGTTATCGTCTGGCCGCAGGCTTCGACGTCTTCAAGAATGAAAACGACTTTGATGACGACAACTACAGCTATGAAGACCAGGGTTTCAGCCTGCGCATAGCGGCTCCGATTACCGAAAACCTGTCGACCACGCTGCGGTACAACTATACGCAGTTCGACTATAGCAGCGGTAATCTCGCAGATCTGTCGTCGCCTTACGTTCGCGCAGTTGAGGGTGGAAACTGGCTCCGTTCGTCGGTGTCGCAGTCGATCACGTACAACACGCTCGATGACGCCCAGCTGCCGCATGACGGCGTGCTTGCGACATTCACGCATGAATTTGCCGGTCTCGGCGGTGATTCTGACTTCTACAAGATGACCGGTAAGGCCAAGTGGTACTACACGGTCAACGATGAAGCGGACATCATTGCTTCGCTCGCGGGTGGTGCCGGTCATATCTTCGAAACCGGCAGCGACCTGCAAGTCTTCGACCAGTTCCAGCTGGGCAGCAACGATATTCGCGGCTTTGAGCGTAACGGTATCGGTCCGCGCGATCAAAGAACGGGCGACGCACTTGGCGGCACGACGTACTTCACAGCTTCGGCCGAGGCGACGTTCCCGCTTCCGGGTATCCCGCGTGACAGCGGTTTCCGCGGCGCGGTCTTTGCCGATGCGGGTACGCTCTATAGCAACAAGGTGGCCATGTTGCCTTCGGAAACGGTTCAGGGCAACGGTTCCTCGCTGCGTGCGTCGGTCGGTCTCGGCTTGATCTGGGCTTCGCCGTTCGGTCCGTTGCGTGTCGACTACGCCTGGCCGATCGCGAAGGAAGATTTCGACAAGGTTCAGAACCTGAAGTTCGGTATTTCCTCGTCGTTCTGATAAAGAAGCAGTCCAGAACTGCCGAAAGTTGATTGTTCTGGAGTGTCCATGGAACAGAACTGGTTTTTTCCGCCCCATAAAGGGATTCGCTTGGGTGACCTCGCGAATCAAATTGGGACGGAGTTGTCGGATGGCGCGGTTGCAGATCGCGCTATCCATTCCGTAGCTCCTGTCTATCGGGCAAAGCCCGGCGACATTTGCTATATGCTTTCGCGCAAGTACCGCGCCGAGCTGGAGACTTGCCAAGCCTCCGCGATTATCTGCGACAAGACGATCGCTCCGCTCGTGCCGCCTCATATTCCCATTCTCCTGACTGGACGTCCGCATACGGCCTTTGCCTTGGCGGGCACGCTGTTGCACGAGGTGGCGATGCGCCCGTCGCGCAATACCAGCCTTGTTGGCGTCTCGCCGGCTGCTTTCGTCGATCCGTCCGCGCGTCTGGAAGAGGGCGTTGAGGTCGAGCCGATGGCCGTAATCGGAGCCGGTGCGGAGATTGGGAGCGGCACCCGGATTGCCGCAGGCGCGGTGATCGGCCCCGGCGTTCGTATCGGCCGCGACTGCACGATCGCGGCAGGCGTTAGCGTTCTTTGCGCTCTTGTTGGCAACAACGTCATCATCCATCCCGGCGCTCGGATCGGCCAGGACGGGTTCGGCTACGCGCCGGGTCCAAAGGGTGGAATGATCAAGATCGTCCAGGTCGGGCGTGTGATCATTCAGGACCATGTTGAGATCGGTGCGAACACCACGATCGATCGCGGCACGATGGACGACACTGTCATCGGCGAAGGTACGAAGATCGACAACCTCGTGCAGGTGGGCCACAACGTCCGCATTGGTCGCTATTGCGGTATTGTCAGCCAGGTCGGTATCGCCGGCAGCACCAGAATTGGTGACGGCGTGATGATCGGCGGTGGCAGCGGCGTCAACGGCCACATCACCGTGGGCGACGGCGTGCAGATTGCCGCGATGAGCGGCGTTGCAAGCGACGTGCCTGCGGGCGAACGTTATGGCGGTATTCCAGCGCGTCCGATGCGCGATTTCCTGCGCGATGTTGCCGAAATGGCGTTGCGCGCAAGTGACAGACAGAAAAAGAAGGGTGGCACGAATGAGTGAGGCGGCAACGGTTCTGGGTACGGCGGATATTCAGGAGATCCTGAAGCTTCTCCCGCATCGCTACCCCTTCCTGCTCGTCGACCGGATCATCGAGATCGACGGCGACAATTCGGCGATTGGCATCAAGAATGTTTCGGCGAATGAGCCGCACTTCACCGGCCACTTCCCGGAAAAGCCGATCATGCCGGGCGTCTTGCTGATTGAAGGCATGGCGCAGACCGCAGGCGCGATCTGTGCGCGCAAGACCGCTTCGGGCACCAATCTCGTCTACTTCATGACCATCGACAATGCGCGGTTCCGCAAGCCCGTTGTTCCGGGCGATCGTGTCGAATTTCATGTCGTGAAGCAGAAGCAGCGCGGCAATATCTGGAAATTTCATTGTGACGCAAAAGTTGACGGGCAACTTGTCGCAGAAGCTGATATCGGCGCGATGATCGTCAGCACGGAAGACGCTTGAACATGATTGCAGCAACAGCGAAGATCCACCCTTCCTCGATCATCGAGGATGGGGCTGTGATCGGCGAGAACGTTAAGATCGGCCCGTTTTGCTACATCGGGCCGAAAGTCGTTCTCGGCGACGACATGGAGCTCAAGAGCCACGTCGTCGTGGACGGCCGGACGACGATCGGCAAGGGCTCCAAGATTTTCCCGAATGCTGTCATCGGTGGAGATTCGCAAAGCGTGCACCACAGCACGGTCGACACCATCTTGCAGATCGGCGACAACTGCACGATCCGCGAAGGTGTGACGATGAATGCAGGCACCGTCGAATACGGCGGCGCGACGATCGTCGGCAACAACAATCTGTTCCTCGCCTATTCGCACGTGGCGCATGATTGCCGCCTCGGCAACAACATCATCATGTCGAACAACGTGTTGCTGGCAGGCCATGTAACGATCGGGGACCGGGCGATCCTCGGTGGCGGCTGTGCTGTGCATCAGTTCACGCGCATCGGTCGGCAGGCGTTCATCGGTGGTCTTTCAGCCGTCAGCTACGACGTCATTCCCTACGGCATGCTCAACGGCAATCCCGGTGTTCTAAGCGGGCTCAATGTGGTGGGCATGACCCGCGCTGGCATCGAGCGTGCAACGATCCATGTGGTGCGCCGGGCTTACAAGCAGATCTTCGAAGGGCCGGAATCGGTTCGCGCCAATGCTGCCGCCATTCGCGCTGATTATGCGGACTGTGCACCGGTCGTCGAAATCCTCGATTTCATTGCAGCCGAGAGCGACAGGGCACTGTCGTCGCCAAGCCGCGGCAAGGCCTGAGCGTGACGTCGGTCGGGGCGAGCCGCGCGGCGAAAGGCGGCCGGCTCGCGATCATCGCCGGAGGCGGCGCTCTACCGCACCACGTGGCCGAGGCGGTTCGCGCCCGGGGAGAAGATCCCTATATCATCGCGCTCTCGCGCGAAGCTGAAGAGAGCGATTGGCTTGAGTTTGACCACTCCGTCCTCGCCATTGGTGACTTCTCCGCAATCAGCCGCACCTTTAGGGACGAAGGCATCGATCGTGTCGTGCTTTCCGGATGGGTTCGTCGCCGACCGGAATGGCGCGACATTCGCCCGACGCTGAAAACCCTTGCCAGGGTGCCGAGCGTTTTAAGGACACTCGTATCAGGTGGCGACGACGCGGTTCTGCGTATGGCGATGCAACTGATCGAAGCGAGCGGCGCCCACGTGATCGGCGTTCACGAGGTCGTACCAAACCTTCTCGCAGATCCAGGGCCGATCGGTGCCCTCACACCATCCGACGACGACAGGCGCGACGTAGAGGCCGGCATTGCGGCCGCCAACGCGCTTGGTCAGCTTGATGTGGGGCAGGGCGCCATCGCCGTCGGTGGCCGCGTGGTGGCGCTGGAGGGTGCTGAAGGCACCGATGCGATGCTAGAGCGCGTAGCGACACTCAAGGCGGAAGGACGGGTCTCGGCACGCCGCCGCGGGGTGCTGGTCAAGCTATGCAAGCCGGAACAGGATTTACGCGCTGATCTGCCATCGATCGGACCGTCGACAGTCGCCGGCGCCGTTGCTGCCGGGCTTGCCGGAATTGCCGTCGAAGCTGGGCGCGCCCTGGTGCTCGAGCGCGCCGAGGTGATCGAGGCCGCCAACCGGGCAGGACTGTTTGTCATCGGCGTCGAGCGCAGCGATTACCGGGGAAGGGCATGAGCGGACAGAGCTATAAACTGGCAGTGATTGCTGGCGAAGTATCGGGTGATCTGCTTGGAACAGATCTGGTACGGGCACTGCGCATCCAGTGCGGTCGTGATGTCGAGTTGGTCGGCGTCGGCGGTGACGGCCTGGAGAGTGAAGGTCTGAAATCGCTGTTCGACTATTCCGAACTGTCGATCATGGGCTTTTCGCAGGTGCTGGCGCGTCTGCCGAAGTTGATTCTGCGCATCCGGCAGACCGCAAAGGCCATTATTGCGTCGCGCCCCGATGCCCTGCTGATTATCGATAGTCCGGATTTCACCCATCGTGTGGCGCGCCGCGTGCGTGCCGCACTGCCGGATCTGCCCGTCATCAACTATGTCTGCCCGAGCGTATGGGCGTGGAAACCGGAACGCGCGCCGCGCATGCGCGGCTATGTCGACCACGTGTTGGCGGTTTTGCCGTTCGAGCCCGAGATCATGCGCAAGCTCAAGGGGCCGCCGACGACCTATATCGGCCATCGTCTGGCAACGGACGCCAATGTGCTCGCCGTTCGCGCCAGCCGGCGTGCGAAATTGCGCGAGGCGAACGGGAGCTCTGTTTCGACCTGCCTGCTTCTGCCGGGCTCTCGGTCGAGTGAAATTGGGCGACTGCTGCCGATTTTTGGGCAGATGGTGGAAGAGCTCGCGGGCCGGCATCCGGGCGTCCAGTTCCTGTTGCCAACGGTTCCTCGCCAAGAAAAACTGGTCCGCGAAATCACGTCCGGTTGGAAGGTTCAGCCGGAGATATCCGTCGGCGCTGCCGAAAAATGGGCGGCCTTCGACAAGGCGGATGCTGCAATCGCCGCTTCCGGAACAGTCATTCTTGAACTCGCGCTTGCCGGCGTTCCCGTCGTCTCCACCTATGATGCCGATTGGCTCGTGCGATTGCTGCATAGCCGCATCCGAATCTGGAGCGGGGCGCTTCCCAACCTGATCGCCGATTTCCCGATCGTGCCGGAATATTTCAACCAGAGCATTAGGCCGGGCGCCCTGACCCGCTGGGTCGAGCGGCTGTCCGCCCCGAGTGCCCAGCGCGCATCGATGCTCGACGGGTACGCGCTCGTGCAAGAGCGCATGGCGACCAGCAGACCGCCCGGCGAACTGGGCGCTCAAATCGTCCTCTCGCATATGCAGGACAAAAACGTCCGCTAGGGACCAATTTCCTTGGGCATTCGATCTTTCGATGCAGCGATCACCACAGCAACATAACAGGCCGGTACATCGTTGCGATGCTTCGGTCTCCAAATGAAAATGCCCGGTCATTTCTGACCGGGCTTTTGCAATTCCATATCAAGATCTTAGCGCTTGGAGACCGGCACGTAGTCGCGCTGGGGAGCGCCGACATAGAGCTGGCGCGGGCGGCCGATGCGCTGTTCCGGATCTTCGATCATCTCGTTCCACTGGGCGATCCAGCCGACGGTGCGGGCGAGCGCGAACAGCACGGTGAACATGGTGGTGGGGAAGCCCAGCGCCTTCAGCGTGATGCCGGAGTAGAAGTCGATGTTCGGGTAGAGCTTCTTCTCGATGAAGTATTCGTCGGTCAGCGCGATGCGCTCGAGCTCCATCGCTACTTCGAGCAGCGGATCATCCTTGTGACCGAGTTCGGCGAGCACTTCATGCGTGGTCTTCTGCATGATCTTGGCGCGCGGATCGTAGTTCTTGTAGACGCGGTGGCCGAAGCCCATCAGGCGGAACGGATCGTTCTTGTCCTTGGCCTTGGCGATGTATTCGGGAATTCGGTCGACCGAGCCGATTTCGGCCAGCATGTTGAGCGCGGCTTCGTTGGCGCCGCCGTGGGCCGGACCCCAGAGGCAGGCGATGCCGGCGGCAATGCAGGCAAACGGATTGGCACCGGACGAACCGGCAAGGCGCACGGTCGAGGTCGAGGCGTTCTGCTCATGGTCGGCATGCAGGATGAAGATCCGATCCATGGCGCGCGACAGCACCGGGTTGACCACGTATTCCTCGCAAGGCACGGCGAAGCACATGCGCAGGAAGTTGGATGCGTAGTCGAGGTCGTTCTTCGGGTAAACGAAGGGCTGGCCGATATGGTACTTGTAGGCCATCGCGGCGATCGTCGGCATCTTTGCGATCATGCGCAGCGAGGCGACCATGCGCTGGTGCGGATCCGTGATGTCGGTCGAGTCGTGATAGAAGGCAGAGAGAGCGCCGACGCAGCCGCACATGACGGCCATCGGGTGGGCGTCGCGGCGGAAGCCGGTGAAGAAGCGCGACATCTGCTCGTGCACCATGGTGTGGTGCGTGACGCGATAGTCGAAATCGGCCTTCTGCGCCTTCGTCGGCAGTTCGCCGTAAAGCAGCAGGTAGCAGACTTCAAGGAAATCGCCGTGTTCGGCAAGCTGCTCGATCGGGTAGCCGCGGTGCAGGAGCACGCCTTCATCGCCGTCGATATAGGTGATCTTGGATTCGCACGACGCCGTCGAGGTAAAGCCCGGGTCGTATGTGAACATCTTGGTCTGCTTGTAGAGCGAACCGATATCGACCACATCAGGACCGATGGACCCCGATCGCACCGGTAGCTCCGCCGACTTTCCATCGAGTGTTACGACCGCGCTTTTTTCTGTCATGGGGACCCTCCGTCTTATGGCAACGTGGCACAGAGATATGCCACGAAAATGAACGTTGCGAAGTTGCTATATGATTTATTTTCGGCTGCCAAGCTGTACGAAAGGCAAATTGTGCGATGCGAAAATGTGCATATGGCGACGCAATAATCGCACGTTAGGGCAATATGTCCAACGGGATCAATGGCGGTCAGAGCGATGGTGGGGGACCATTCCATATAGGATTGCCGCTTTTTTTGGCAGATAGCGTCCAGGTTGCGGATCTGGCGTGTTGGTTGCATCATCCACGTCGACAGTCTTCGGGGGAAAGTGCCGTACGATGAGCGAGATCGAAGTTCGGACTTCGATGCAGGATGGAAAGCACGTTGCTCCAGCGCTACCCGCGTCGGTTTTGGTCGATGGTGCGCCTGCAACGCCTGCGGACAGGCGCACCGAGCTCGTCTTTCGCCTTTTGAAGTCTCATGCAATGGCTGCGCGCGCGCGCCTGCGACCGGCTGCCATTGCTTCATCCTGGCGCAGTGCCATCGAGGAAGAGGCTGAGTTCGGCCATGGATTGGTGCTGGTTCCGGTGCTGCTTGCCGCCGGCGTGCTGACCTGGCTTTCGCTGCCTTATGACCTCGGACTTGTAAAACTTGCACTGCTGCTTTGCGTTTTCGGAATAGCCGCCTTGTCGTGCAGCAGGGCCGCGCGCGCCATTCGCCCACTGATGATCGCAGGGGCACTGTTCAGCGCAGGCATGGCGCTTGTCGCGTTCGAAACGTCGCGTCTCGATACGGTCGTGCTTGATGGCCCGGTAACGACAAATCTGCGCGGTAAAGTGTTTTCGCGCGAGAAGAATGATCGTGAGCATTGGCGCTACGGCGTTCTTATCGAGCAAACCACCAAGCCGACGCTGCGACGGGCACCGCTCAAGGTCATGGTACTGTCACGCAGCCCGCACACACCGTTGGCGATCGGAGCGACGATCGAAGGCAGGGCGCGCCTTTCCCCACCTTCGGGCCCCGCGCTACCGGGTCTCAACGATTTCGCGTTTGACGCATACTTCAGGCAGATTGGTGCGGTCGGCTATTTCTACGGTGCGCCACATAGCCCTGCGGTCGACGGTAGCGCCGCAACGGAAGACCGCTCACTTTGGGCGCGAACGGCAGAAAGTCTGGCCGCAATGCGCGCGGCGGTCGGCGAAAGGATCCGAGGGGTGATCGGTGGCGACACCGGTGCGCTTGCCGCCGCCCTGGTGACAGCCGAGGAGAGAGCGATCGGTCGCGACACCGTCGAGATGCTGCGGCAGGCGGGCCTTGCACACGTGTTGGCGATTTCCGGTCTCAACATGGTGCTTGCCGCGGGAACCTTCCTGATCGGGGCTCGAACGATCCTGAGCGCGGTTCCCGGATTGGCGCAGCGGGTGGCGATCAAGAAGATTGCCGCTGCCGGTGCGCTGGCCATGGTCTTTCTTTACATCCTGATTTCCGGCGGCGCTGTTTCCGCCGTGCGCGCGTGGATCATGATCTCGATCATGCTGGTGGCGGTGTTCTTCGATCGCATGTCGATCAGCCTGCGAAACATCGCGCTGGCCGCAATTGTCATCATCGTGATCACGCCATCTGCCGTTGCGGGGCCGGGCTTCCAGATGTCCTTTGCCGCAACGCTGGCGCTGGTTGCCGGCTACGCACGCTGGCGCGAGCGTGCTCAAGCAGATGAGCGGGCAGCCGCCGGGCGCTGGTGGGGCAGGCGGCTCGTCATGGGCTTTGTCATCGGCGTGCTTGCGACCTCCCTGATCGGCGGCCTTGCGACCTCCGTCTACTCCGCCGCCTATTTCCAGCGCCTGCCGGCCTACGGCCTGCTCGCCAACGTGCTTGCAGCGCCACTGATCAGCATTGTCATCATGCCGTTCGGCCTGTTCGCCATGTTGCTGATGCCCTTTGGTCTCGAACAGTATCCGCTTGCCGTGATGGCATGGGGGCTGGATGGCATGCTGGTGATCGCCCGCTTCGTGACGTCGCTCGACGGTGAATTTCTGACCGGCCGCATCGGGCCGCTGGCGTTCCTGCTCATTGCCTTTGGCGGCATCATCCTGTGCGTGTTGCGGACCTGGCTTGCGGCTCTGGGCGGCGTCGTGTTGCTCGTCGGTTTGATGTGTCTCGTCGTCGAGGACAGGCAGTTGCCGGCGGTTGTGGTGTCGGAGGACGGGCGTCTCGTTGGCTTGGTCACTGACACTGCCATCGCAACGAACCGGGATCGGCCCTCGGATTTCCTATTTTCACAGTGGCAGCGCGCATTGGCGGTCGAGAGCCACGTCGCTCCAATGCCAGCACTTGGGGCGGTAGCCGAAGGCCTCTATCCCGAAGCCAAACGACAATCCGGAAAGGCAACGCCGCGGGTGTTCGATCCAGCGGCCGCCGCCGCCATCCGCAAGGATATCAATGACACGCTCGGCAAAGCTTCGCCCAATGTCTTTTCATGCCGCGAGAAACAATGGTGCGTCGCCCGAAGCGATGCCGGCTGGACGGTCACGCTCATCGAAAATCCCAATCTGTTCGAGGTGCTGTGCGATCAAGCCGATCTGTTGATCGCGCCTGGAAGCTTCAACGAGCGGACCTGTTCATCCGGTCAGGCGCGGATCCTGAGTGGGCGCCTGCTGCGGTTGGCAGGGGCGATCGAGATTTTCGCCGACCCGGTCGAGGGCGGCCAGCGCGCGGCGATGCGCTTCAAGACATCGTTTACGTCGCTGCAGCGTCCCTGGGAGCGCCATCGCGCCTATGACTGGCGACGCGGCGACTTCGACGATGATCCTCCACTATTCCAAATATCGAGGTAGATCTTGAGGTTGGGTGAGCTGAAATGCGGGTGTGAAATTATTCTTGATTTATATACTCCACAAATCCTTGTGTTTCGGTCATAGTTTGTCGTAAAGAGCGGCCAATGCACGCTGAGGTGGCTCGAAATCCGGCTGCCAGTGATTTTTGTGATGGCGAAACGGACCAGTACGCGAGGAACAAGATGCCTAACCGAACCCGATCGAAGCTGAGTATTTTGGCGGCAGCGACATTGGTGCTGGCTTGCAGTGTTTCCTCAACGGTCGTCTTGGCTCAGGCCACCTCAATCGAGACAACAACCCCGGCCATCGGTCAGGTTCAGAGCGCCGAACCGGCGGCAACGGCACCGAGCAACGCAGGCGCTGCGACCCAAGGCGAGCCGCCCGTGGCTTCTAGGGCAGCAACGTCGCAGCCCGGGGTCGCTCAACCGACCGCCGGAACGCAACCGACGGAAAACGGAATTGCTGTAACCGGAGCGGATACCGGCGGACAAACCCCGCCCGTATCGGTTGATACCCCCGCAGTCGAAGCGCCGTCGGAAGTCGCCGCCAACCCCATTTTGCCGCATGATCTTTCGCCGATGGGCATGTTCCTTGCCGCCGACATGGTGGTGAAGGCCGTGATGATCGGACTTGCGCTTGCCTCGGTGATCACCTGGGCGATTTTCGTGGTCAAGACGTTCGAGCTCTTTGCCGCAAAGGCACGCCTTAGCCGTGCTGTCCGTCAACTCTCGGCTGCAAACGGATTGGCTGAGCTTAAGTCCATATTCGACGGCAGGTCGGGTCCTGCCGCGGAAATGGTTGCCGCTGCTATCGATGAGATGGTGCGTTCCGAGGCTGTGCTCGATCACGCGCCGGCGGCAGGTCTCAAGGAACGCGTCGCATCGCTGCTGACGCGCATCGAGGTTCGCGCCGGCAAGCGCATGACCAGCGGAACGGGCATTCTTGCCTCGATCGGATCCGTCGGTCCGTTCGTCGGTCTGTTCGGAACCGTCTGGGGCATCATGAACTCCTTCATCGGCATCAGCAAAGCGCAGACGACCAATCTGGCGATCGTTGCCCCCGGCATTGCAGAAGCGCTGCTGGCGACCGCAATCGGCCTCGTCGCCGCAATCCCCGCGGTTATCATCTACAACTACTTTGCTCGCTCGGTTGGCGGCTACAAGGTCGTCCTCGCTGACGCGGCAGCTGCCGTCGAACGGCTTGTCAGCCGTGATCTCGATCATCGCCTGTTGCGCAAGGCGCAACCGCGTCGCCAAGAGGGCTTCGCCCATCCGGCAGAAGCATCCATCGCAAGGATCGGGTGAGATATGGCCGGAAAGGTTAGCGATGGCGGCGGCGATCTCGACGAGAACAGCGAGATCAACGTCACCCCCTTCATCGACGTCATGCTCGTCCTGCTCATCATCTTCATGGTCGCAGCGCCGCTTGCGACCGTGGACATGAAGGTTGATCTGCCGCAGTCAGTCTCCAAACCGACGCCGCGTGACGACAAGCCGGTGTTCGTGACGCTCAGTGCCGATCTTGGTTTGGCGATCGGCAATGAGGAAACGGCTCGCGAGGAGTTTGCGGCCCAGCTTCAGCGCCTGACCGAAGGCAACACCGAGACACGCGTCCTGCTGCGTGCGGACAAGGCCGTCGATTACGGCGAGCTGATGACGGTCATGAACCTCATCCAGAACGCCGGTTATACCAAGATTGCCCTTGTTGGGCTGGAGGGAGCGCCTGGCCGCTGAGTCGGGCGGTTCCGTTCGGCTGGCGGCCGGCCGCATGTCTGGCGCATTTATCGGGTCGCGCAGTCGCCGACCCCGCTGTTTCCGGTTTCCTTTTTCCTCTGCAAGATGTCGCTGTCGCTTGAAACCGGCGGGGCGGCGATTTATGAGCTTATGGAAAGGCTGCGCATCGGCAGCCGTATGAAGAATGCGCGGTTTTCCGGGATACGGTACCGCGCCCATCCGGACACGAGGGCAGTATGATGAATTTCGAAGCGGCGCGCACCAAGATGGTGGACAATCAGATCCGGACGACGGATGTCACGTCCCATGCGATCCTGTCCGCTTTCCTCTCCGTGCCGCGCGAAGAGTTCGTGCCCGCGCGGATGAAGGAGCTTGCCTATATCGACGCCGACATCGAGCTCGACGGAACCAAGGGCGTCGGCCCGCGGTACCTGATGGAGCCGTCGCCGCTCGCCAAGCTGCTGCAGCTCGCCGAGATTTCGAAGTCGGACGTTGTGCTGGAGATCGGCTGTGGCACCGGCTACGCCTCGGCGCTGCTTTCGCTGATCGCCGGCTCGGTCGTCGCACTTGAAAGCGATGAGGTGCTTGCCGCGACGGCGACGGAGACGCTGGCCCGGCTCGGTTATGACAATGTTGCCGTCGTCACCGGCGATCTTGGCAAGGGCTATGCCGCCGAAGCGCCCTATGACGTCATCTTCGTTCATGGGTCCGTGGAGGTTCTTCCTGCTGCATTGTTCGAACAGCTGCGCAACGGCGGCCGGCTGATTGCGGTCGAAGGCTTCGGTAATGCTTCGCGTGCTAAGCTCTATGTCCATGAGCATGGGAAGACGTCCGAAAGGGCGGACTTCAACACGGCGGTCAAGCCACTTCCCGGCTTTCGCCGTGAGCAGACTTTCGTTTTTTGAGGTGCCACTTATTGAGGTATCTCAACATTTGATTGTGCTGCTAAAATAGCAATGTTGCCAATTGGCAACGAACCACCTGTTTCTTTTTGAAATGATCGTGCGCAGTATCGGTGTACAGTTGTGATCGTACCGATTCCGGGTTTCAAAGAGTGCTGAGGTAGTGATTTGCTCACCGGTGGGCGGTGTGAGCGCTTCATCGCCGTATTTAGGGCGGCGCAGTTTCGACTTCGGAATGGCGCCGCAGGAAATGGTGGGCTGGCATTGCCGCCCCGATCGGAGAGGGAAGTATGGTGTCGATTGTCCGCAAAGCAGCCTTTTGGGCTGCCGTCTCGACGAGTGTACTGCTTGCGCCGCAGGCCGTGCTGGCGGAGACGATCTTCGGCGCAATGGCCAAAGCCTATGAGAATAACCCGGACCTGAACGCCGCGCGCGCCGGTCTTCGGGCGACCGACGAAGGGGTGCCGATCGCGAAGTCCGGGTTTCGCCCCCAGGTTTCGGCGTTTGCAAACGGAACGCTTTCCACTGTCCAGAACGATGTTATTGGAAGTCGAGACTTTCACCAGGGGCAGATCGGTGTCACCGTAACCCAGATGATTTTTGACGGCTTTCAGACGTTGAACAACGTTCGCGCCGCCGAATCGAATGTCTTCGCCAACCGCGAGGGGCTTCGGGCGAACGAAATCCAAATTCTGCTGGCAGCGGCGACGTCCTACGCCAACATCGCACGCGATCAGCAGATCGTTTCCATCCGTCGACAGAACATCGCCTTCCTCAAGGAGCAGTTGAACGCGTCTCAGGCCCGCCTCGACGTCGGTGAAGGCACGCGGACTGACGTGAGTCTTGCCGAAGCGTCGCTCGCCAACGCTCAGTCGCTTCTGATCAGCGCCATCGCGCAGCTGAAGCAGAGTGAGGCTGTTTATGTTCAGATCGTCGGCGTGGCGCCGACCGGCATCAAGCAGCCGGCACCTGCCTCGAAGGGGCTTCCGCGGTCGCTCGATCAGGCTGTTGCCCTTGGGCTGCGCCAGCATCCGACCATTCTCGCCGCGCAATACAATGTCGATACGGCCGGCTTCCAGGTGAAGTCAGCTGAAGGCACGATGCTCCCCGGTGTGACTATTCAGGGACAGGTTGGGCGCACGACGGGTAATTCCGGTGACGGTGTCGTCAGCGACACGTCGAGCGTCACGGCCCGCCTGACGGTACCGATCTACCAGGGTGGTGCAGAATATGGTCAGATTCGTCGGGCCAAAGAGACCCTGGGGCAGCAGCGTATCCTGGTCGATTCGCAGCGTGCAGCCGTTCAGCAGAACGTTGTGACGGCTCATGCCCAGCTTGAGGCGGCGATTGCCCGTATCGGTGCCAACAAGACTCAGATTTCGGCCGCCAACATGGCGCTCGCCGGTGTGATCGAAGAGCGCAAGGTCGGCCAGCGCACCACGCTCGACGTCCTCGACTCGCAACAGACGGTGCTTAACGCGCAGGAACAGCTGGCAATCGCCCAGCGCGACGCGGTTGTTGCTAGCTACGGCCTGCTCGCTGCCACCGCGATTTTGAGCGTGAAGAGCCAGGGTTTGCAGGTTGCCGAATACCGTGCCGAAGAGCACTACGAGGCCGTCAAGGACAAGTGGTTCGGACTTCGAACCGTCGACGGCCGCTGATCAAGAAAACGCCTCGGGAAACCGGGGCGTTTCTGCTTCTGCCGATCAAAACAAATCTGTGCAACAATCCAAGTGTCTGATTCGCGGCGTATGTTTCGCCCGCGAACTCACTTAAGGTTTGTTTGCAATCGGCACATGCGTCGTTTCGGGACACATGCTCAGCCGCGTCAAACGGGGATAGAAATGGCACAGCTCAATGTCGCGCGTGAACCTTCGATGGATGAGATTCTCGCATCCATTCGCAAGATCATCGAGAGCAACGAGCCGGGGCAGATCGATTTCTCCTCGCAGGATCACTATGAGGACGATGCCTCCGACGAAATCGAGCTGACGATCGACAGCGAAATCGAAGCGGCGGCTTTCGGCGGGCGTGACGAGAGCCTCCAAGCGTCGAAGCCAGCAACGCCTTCAACGGCGATTGAGGTGGCCGTCATCCCTTCGGAGGCGCACTCGAACATCGCGCAGCCGCCGCTTTCCTTGGCCGATGTCGCCGCCCGGGTGCGCGCGGCCTCCGAGCGTCATACCGTGGGCTATATGGCGAAGGCGCCTGTCAACGAGGAACCGCCGCGTAACGTTCAGGATAGTCCGGTGATCACGTCGCGCATGGCAGCCGTCTCCGCACCGCCGGCGCCGGCTGGCCGTCTATCGGTGAGTGAGGCTCAGCAACCTAGCAGCGAGAGCGTCGTGGTTGAAACGCCGGTAGCGGCGCCGAAGGTGGAAGAGCCTGTGGCCGTCGCCGTTTCGGCCGGTCCGGTGGCGCTCGTCGCTGAAGAACCTGTGGTCGGGAAATCCGCGCCTGCGATCATTTCGGCCGAGGTCGGTCGTCAGGTTGCGCAGTCCTTTGACAATCTTGCCCAGGCGGTCGACCTCAGTACGCGTCGGTCGTACGATGAAATTGCCGAAGAAATGTTGCGTCCGATGCTGCAGGAGTGGCTGGACGACAACTTGCCGACCTTGGTGGAACGGCTCGTGCGGGAAGAGATCGAACGCGTCGCGCGCGGCCCCCGACGCTAATAGCTGAGCCTTTCCGACACAGGGGCCGCGGAACAGTCGCGGCCTTTTTGCGTTCGTGTTGACTTGCACCGGTCCTTCCGGTTTACAAGACGTAGACATCAATCTCCAAAATTGGCTTCAAAATGCTTGATAAGACCTACGATTCCGCATCCGTCGACCCGCGTATCGCCAAGAAGTGGGACGAAGAAAACGCGTTTCGTGCAGGTGCGGGAGCAAAGCCCGGCGCCGACAGCTTCTGTATCGTGATCCCGCCACCGAACGTGACGGGCTCGCTGCACATGGGCCATGCGCTGAACAACACGCTGCAGGACGTTCTGGTGCGGTTCGAACGCATGCGCGGCAAGGACGTGCTGTGGCAGCCGGGCATGGATCATGCCGGCATCGCCACGCAGATGGTCGTCGAGCGCAAGCTGATGGAGCAGCAACAGCATCGCCGCCAGATGGGTCGCGAAGCCTTCATCGAGAAGGTCTGGGAGTGGAAGGCCGAATCCGGCGGATTGATCTTCAATCAGCTGAAGCGTCTTGGCGCATCCTGCGACTGGTCGCGTGAGCGCTTCACCATGGACGACGGCCTGTCGGAGGCCGTGCTCGAAGTCTTCGTTTCGCTCTACAAGGAAGGCTTGATCTACAAGGACAAGCGTCTGGTCAACTGGGATCCGAAGCTGCTGACGGCGATTTCCGATCTGGAGGTCGAGCAGCACGAGATCAACGGAAACCTCTGGTACCTGCGCTACCCGCTGGAGCCGGGCGTCACCTATCAGCATCCGGTCGCATTTGACGACGACGGCAAGGCGACGGAATGGGAAACCCGCAACTATCTGGTTGTGGCCACCACGCGGCCGGAGACGATGCTTGGCGACAGCGGTATTGCCGTCAATCCGGAAGATGAACGTTACAAGCCGCTGATCGGCAAGCACGTCATCCTGCCGATCGTCGGCCGTCGCATCCCTGTGGTCGGTGACGATTATGCCGATCCGACTGCCGGAACCGGTGCCGTCAAGATCACGCCGGCGCACGACTTCAACGACTTCGACGTCGGCAAGCGTGCGAGCCTTGCTGCCATCAACATCCTGACCATCGAAGGCCGGATCACCATCAAGGACAACGAGGAGTTCCTCGAAGGCCTCAGCGATCCCGCCGCCTTGCACGGCGCGTGGGACGAACTTGAGGGCAAGGACCGCTTCGAGGCGCGCAAGATCATCGTTCGGATTTTCGAGGAAGCTGGCTTGCTCGACAAGATCGAGCCGCACAAGCACATGGTCCCGCATGGTGACCGTGGCGGTGTGCCGATCGAGCCGCGCCTGACCGAACAATGGTACGTCGATGCCAAGACGCTGGCGAAGCCCGCGATCGCATCGGTCAAGGAAGGCCGCACCAATTTCGTCCCGAAGAACTGGGAAAAGACCTATTACGAATGGATGGAAAACATCCAGCCGTGGTGCGTCTCTCGCCAGCTCTGGTGGGGACACCAGATCCCGGCCTGGTATGGTCCGGATGGTCAGGTCTTCGTCGAGAAGACCGAGGAAGAGGCGCTGCACGCCGCCATCCAGCATTATCTCGCCCACGAAGGCCCGATGAAGGCCTATGTCGAAGACCTGCTCGAGAACTTCAAGCCGGGCGAAATCCTGACCCGCGACGAGGACGTGCTCGACACCTGGTTCTCCTCGGCCCTCTGGCCGTTCTCCACGCTCGGCTGGCCGAACGAGACACCGGAACTCGAAAAATACTACCAGACCGACGTTCTCGTGACCGGTTTCGACATCATCTTCTTCTGGGTCGCGCGGATGATGATGATGGGACTTCATTTCATGAAGGATGCCGACGGCACGCCGGTCGAGCCGTTCCATACGGTCTACGTCCACGCGCTCGTTCGCGACAAGAACGGCCAGAAGATGTCGAAGTCCAAGGGCAACGTCATCGATCCCTTGGAGCTGATGGACGAATACGGCGCCGACGCGCTGCGTTTCACACTGGCGATCATGGCCGCCCAGGGACGCGACGTTAAGCTCGATACCGCCCGCATCGCCGGCTACCGCAATTTTGGAACGAAGCTCTGGAACGCCACGCGCTTCGCCCAGATGAACGGCGTCACCAACAGCGACGGCTTCATTCCCGAGGCGTCGTCGCTGACGATCAATCGTTGGATCCTGACCGAGCTTGCGCGCACGATCCGGGACGTCACCGAAGCGCTTGAGGGGTTCCGTTTCAACGAAGCGGCCGGCAGCCTTTACCGCTTTGTCTGGAATCAGTTCTGCGACTGGTATCTCGAACTGCTGAAGCCCGTCTTCAGCGGCGAAGATGAAGCGGCAAAGCGCGAATCCCAGGCCTGCGTCGCCTATGTTCTCGACGAGATCTACAAGCTGCTGCACCCGTTCATGCCTTTCATGACCGAAGAACTCTGGGATCAGACGGCGGGCGAGGGACGTGAGCGCGCCGGACTGCTCTGCCACGCGGAATGGCCGTCTGCGTCCTATGCCGACGATGCGGCCGCCGACGAGATCAACTGGTTGATCGATCTGGTGTCGGGCATCCGTTCGGTCCGCTCGGAAATGAACGTTCCGCCGGCGGCAACCGCGCCGCTGATCGTCGTCGCCGCCAATGCGCTGACGCGCGAACGGCTGGAACGTCATGCTTCGGCCATTGGCCGGCTGGCGCGTGTGGAGCATATCGATCATGCGTCCGTTGCCCCGCGCGGCAGCGCCCAGATCGTGATCGGCGAAGCGACGGCCTGCCTGCCGCTCGGCAACCTGATCGATCTCTCGGCTGAGAAGGCACGTCTTGAAAAGGCGATCTCCAAGGTCGATGTCGAGCGAGACCGTATTCTCGGCAAGCTCGCGAACGAGAAGTTCGTTGCCAACGCAAAGCCCGAACTGGTTGAAGCGGAGCGTGAGCGTCTCGTCGAGTTGGATCTGCAGAAGGAATCGCTCGGCGTCGCCTTGGCGCGGGTGGCAGAAGCTGGCTAAGCGGATCGCAAGATCTTGATTTTACACGATCCGCGGTGGAAACACCGCGGATTTGTCATTTTCTGACGGAGCATCAGGAGCGTCTGCCAAGACGATTCGGCATGTCGGGGCGGCGGCTTTCTGTCGCGCCGCCGTGGGCGTTCGTGACTGGCTTTCAAAGCCGGACATGCTCTTTTTGGTGCAAAAACCAATGTTGTTGTCGTTGAGTAACACTTTCGGATTACGTTGGAAAATATTACTAACATTAGAGACATAATCGCGATTGAGCGAAAAATCCGTTCGTTTTGCGGGGATTGTGTTCAAATGATGAGAATCTTACGTAAATTTTGCGGCAGCTATGGTCGGCTCCTCCCTGGAATGCGGCATTTGCGATTTCACGCGATCGTGAGAATACTTTTACCACAGGCGACGTGAGGTGGATTGTCGCAGAGTGAAATGCAGGGGGAGGAGCTTGATGGCTCATGAGAATTTGAAGCGGGGCGTCCTGGCGTTGGCAGCCGGAATTCTGGTTGCATCGGCGGCGCACGCTGGCGGTCTTGAACGCGGCGGTTACAATATCGACCTGCTGTTCGACCCGTCCGATTACGCAGCCGAGGCGGCGGCGACATATGTTGTCCCGCAGCGTAAACTGAAGAATGTCGTAGATACTGATACTGGCAACACGGACCTCATCGGCGGGACGTTCGGTGGGGGAAACCTGAATTACCGTCCGAATACCGTTGATGACACCGAGAGCTATTGGGTGCCTCGTGTCGGCTTCAAGGCGGGCTTGACTGACGGTATCGACTGCATGGTGGACTACTCCCAGCCTTGGGGTGCGCACACCAACCCTGGCAAAAATTGGGCCGGCGCCAACAACAATATCGAAACGAAAGTTGAAAGCGACAACTACGCGGCGACTTGTTCCTACAAGTGGGATATGGGCCCTGGTCAATTCCGCATTATTGGCGGCGTCTTCTACCAGGAAGTAAACGGCTTCAAAGAGCGGTTGGTACAGGACTATACGGGGACCGCACTGGCAGGCCTCTTTTCGGGTGTCGGCAGGCTGGAGCTCGAAGGCGATGGCTGGGGCTGGCGGACAGGTGTCGGCTATGAAATCCCTGAATATGCCCTGCGCGCGAGCCTCGTCTACAACAGTTCGGTAGACTTGGATAATCTTTCCGGGTTCATCGATCTGCGTCAGTTGGGCTTTGTCGTCCCTGGCGTCGGTCTGATTACCGGCACAAAATACGACGTAACCGGCTCGGCTTCGATGCCGGACTCGCTTGAGCTCAAGCTGCAGAGCGGGTTTGCACCGGATTGGGCTGCGTTCGGCTCAATCAAGTGGACCGATTGGAGCCAGTTGCAGGTTCTGAAGTTCTGCCCGGCCACTGTATCGCGTACGACCCCCTGCACAAGCCTTGACCTGCTTTATCGCGACGGCTGGACCATTTCGGGCGGCGTCGGACACAAGTTCAACGACCAATGGAGTGGGGCCGTCAGCCTGACCTGGGATCGTGGCACGAGCCATGGTTATGGCACCCAGACTGATACCTGGCTCTTGGGCACTGGTGTCTCGTACACTCCGACGAAGAATGTCGAGTTTCGACTGGCCGGCTCAGTCGGTATTCTGACGAGCGGCAGTTCCGGCGCCGTGACCTACCAGGGAGACGTCATCGGTGACGACGTATCGTATGACTTCGGCAATGATTTTGTCGGAGGGATTTCGACAGCACTCAAAGTAAAATTCTGATCTTCCATCGATCGGAATACTCAGGGCCCGGTTCATCGCCGGGCCTTTCTTTTTGCCTTGCGCGACATCTGTTGGTGACTGTTCCGCGCCGCGTCAATGTGACGATTCAGCAACACATTTAATGCTACAGTTTGCTAGGGTCGGACTCACGGTGAGTATGTCCATTTCCCGCCACAAACAGGGAGCAGCGATGTTGGGGACAAACGTGCAACTTGAAGATCGAGCCTGCAATGTTTGTAACGAAATGAAGTCATGTGTCGTCTTCGACGAACTGCCGCACTTCTGCGGAAATGGTCGGTTAAGGCTACACACAATGGAGTTTCATCCTGGACTGGGTGCGTCGATGTTGTCGGCGGTTTCGGTGAACAATTGAATGGCGAAGGGCTGTTCAGGCGTTTGTGTTTGCAGCGGTGATGAGTTCGGCGTGGCCGGCTGGAACGGAAGAATTAGACTGTGATGCTTGCGGGTGAACTGAAGTCTCTGAAGGTTGCGATGCTCGGCGTGTCGCTTGTGGTCAGCGGTGCTACGGCTGGTCCGGCGCGTGCCTTTGATCCGGGCACCGGGGTCAGCAAGGAATCCGGCCCGTTTGCCTTGTTCAAGTTCGGCTTCTCCGCCTACAAGAGCGGCCGCAAGGACGAAGCGGTCGAGGCCTACCGCTATGCAGCCGAGAAGGGGCATACCGGCTCCCGCTGGGCCCTTGCCAATATGTATGCCTATGGCGACGGCGTCGCTGAAAACGACCTCGAAGCCTTCAAGATCTACAGCGAGATTGCCCAGCAGGGTGTGGAGCCCGGTTCCGAGGATACGGGGTACTTCGTCAACGCACTGATCTCGCTTGCCGGCTACTATCGCCGCGGCATCCCCGACAGCCCGATCAAATCCGACATGTCTCAGGCCCGCCAGCTCTATTTCCAGGCGGCATCGACCTTCGGGGTCTCGGAGGCGCAGTTCCAGTTGGCGCGCATGCTGCTTTCGGGTGAGGGCGGCAACGTCAACGTCCAGCAGGCCAAGAAGTGGCTGAACCGCGCACGCAAGAGTGGTCATGCCGGCGCCATGGGCGTTTTCGGCAACGTCATCTTCCAGGAAGGTCAGACCATCCGCGGTCTTGCCTATATGACCGCGGCGCTCGACCAATGTTCGCCGAAGGACCGGCCGTGGCTGCAGTCGATGCAGGAGCAGGCCTTTTCTCTGGCAACCGAAGGTGATCGCCGCCAGGCAATCACCTTGTCGCAGAACATGCACACGCAGGGCGACGACGACTAAGCGTTTCCAGCGCAAGACGACCACGCGGTTCAAGCTTAAAAGCTGTCGCGGAAACGCTCTATCTTCTTGCTGTTTCGCCTTTCCTGACGGAAGCCACTAGGCGCTTTTCCTGGAAACGCTCGAAGCGCCGCCCTCGCGCAAACCTTGGCGTCAAAGTGGACGTTCGAACGCAAAATAGCCCGCGACCGGGACATGGTCGGAAGGTTTCTCCCAGGCCCGCACATGTTTTTCGATCGACGTCGAAACCAACCTGTCCGCCGCTTCCGGTGACAGCATCAGGTGATCGATGCGTATCCCGAAATTCTTCGGCCAGCATCCGGCCTGATAGTCCCAGAACGAGTAGAGCGGAACTTCATCCGTCGTCGAGCGGACGGCGTCGGTGAGGCCGAGGTTGCGCAACTGGCGGAAAGCCTGGCGGGTCTCGGGCAGGAACAGTGCATCGTTCCGCCAGACCTTGACGTCCCAGCAGTCGTGCTCCTCTGGGATGACATTGTAGTCGCCGGCAAGAATGAACGGTTCTTCAAGCTGCAGGCGCTGCTCGGCATAGGCCGCCAGGCGCTGCATCCAGCGCAGTTTGTACGGGTACTTCTCGCTGTCGACAGGGTTGCCGTTGGGCAGATAGAGCGAGCAGACGCGGATGACGCCGCCGGAGACGGAAAATACGCCTTCGATAAAGCGGGCCTGCTCGTCCGCATCGTCGCCCGGGAGGCCGCGATTGACTTCGTCCGGTTTCAGCTTGGACAGCAGCGCAACGCCATTGAAGCCTTTCTGGCCGTGCGTTTCGACGTGATAGCCGAGCGCTTCGATCTCCAGGCGCGGGAAGTTTTCGTCGACCGATTTGATTTCCTGCAGGCAGACGATGTCCGGATTCGATTCCTTCAACCATGCCAGCAGGCTGTCGATCCGCGCCTTGACGCCATTGATGTTCCAGGTGGCAATCTTCATGGCTCGAAACGCCCTTCCATCTCAGTGAATCCGCTCGGACCGCTTCTTGTAACGGCTCCGGATTCTTTTGACAAATCCGATACCTGCGGTCATTTCGTCAAGAATGCCACCATACATCCTTAGCGCGCAGCGAATTTCGGTCACTTGCGCCCAGCGCGCGCCGGCGCCGAATTGATTCCGATCGGGCGCAGGCTATAGTCCCGCTCATGATCGACCTCATCCAGAATTACTGGCCGCATTTTCTCGTCTTCCTGTCTTTCGTTCTGGGCGTGCCGGCGGCCATCCATGCTGCCATGACCAAAGACGATGTCAGGGCAGCTGCCGGCTGGGTCGGCGTCGTGCTGCTGTCGCCGATCGTTGGGGCGCTCGTCTATGGTGTTGCCGGTATCAACCGCATCCGCCGCTCGTCCATCGGCATGCAGCGTTCGCTGTTGCGTGGTCGTGGGCCGGATCAGTTCGGGCGCTTCGATGTATCCGATGCGGAAATCGGAACGCGATTCGGCCAACGGTTCGCGGCGATGAAAATCCTCGGCGACCGGGTGTCGCGACACGCAATGTCCACAGGCAACGGTGTAACCATGCTGGAAGGCGGGGACGCGGCCTATGCCGCCATGTTGCACGAGATTGCCAATGCGCGCCGCAGTATTCTGCTGGAAAGCTACATCTTCGACCGAGACGCACTGGGCTTGCGCTTCGCGGACGCGCTGATTGCGGCACGTGGGCGAGGGGTCGATGTGCGAGTGCTGATCGATGCGGTGGGCGCCCGTTACTCGGTGCCGAGCATCGTCGGTTATCTCAAGGCTGCCAGCGTGCCGACCGCCGTCTTTAACGGCAACATCATCATGGGGCTCAGATTGCCCTATGCCAATCTGCGCACGCACAGGAAGATCCTGGTTGTCGATGGCAAAGTCGCGTTTGCCGGAGGTATGAACATCCGCGCAGGCTTCACGACCGAAATCGCCGGTCCAGAGGCGGCCTATGACACCCATTTCCGCATCACCGGGCCGGTCGTCGCCGACATCTTCCAGGTTTCAGCTGAAGACTGGCAGTTTTCGACTGGCGAGCCGCTGGCAAGCGATACCTGGAAGACCGAGGCCGTGCCGCCGCCGGCAAAGACGCCAGGCATGCTGATGCGCGCCGTCCCATCAGGCCCCGACAGCACGAACGAAACCAATCACAAGATGCTGATGGGCGCCTTCTCCGTGGCGCGGAAGAACATCCGGCTGATGTCGCCCTATTTCTTGCCGGACCGGGAACTGATCAGCGCGCTTGTGACGGCCGCCCGGCGTGGCGTGGAGGTGGATATCGTCGTGCCCGCGGTCAACAATCTCCTGCTCGTCGACCGCGCCATGACGGCGCAATTCGATCAGGTGCTGAAGGGGCATTGTCGGGTGTGGCGCGCAAGGGGCGCCTTCAATCACTCGAAGCTGCTCGCCGTGGACGAGCGCTGGGCCTATGTCGGATCGACCAACCTCGACCCTCGATCGCTGCGCCTCAATTTCGAGTTCGATCTTGAGGTGCTCGACGACGTTTTTGCTCGCGCAGTCAGCAGCCGCATCGCGTCCATCTTGGATTCGGCGGAGGAAGTGACGCTGAAGGACCTGAAGGCTCAGCCCTTGACGGCGCGGCTTGCCAACCGGCTGCTCTGGCTGGGATCGCCGTATCTGTGACTGCGACGCGCACGAAGGCGCGCCGCTTACTCAGATCGAAAAACTCGTTCCGCATCCGCAGCTTGCGACAGCATTCGGATTCTTTATCTGAAAAGACTGGCCGAGCAGGTTGTCGATGAAGTCGATCTCCGAGCCCCCCATATAGACGAGCGACAGACTGTCGATCAGGACTTTGGCGCTGTCTTTTTCAAGCACTAGGTCGTCGTCATTCGCGTCGTCGACAAGATCGAACTTATAGGAGAAGCCCGAGCATCCGCCACCTTCGACGGAAACACGCATGGCATTCTTATGCCCGTCCGAGCGCAGAATGGTGGCGATCCGCTTGGCCGCTGCGTCGGAAAGGGTCACTGTTTCCTGTGTCATATTTGCCTCCTGCCGGGGTCAAGAACCGGAGAGATTCGTATTCAATTGCGCGATTTGCAGTGGCAGGTGCCGGCATGTCTTTTAATGCCGAGCGCCAAACCGTTGCTTTGGCTTGAGGAATCGGTCGATGCTTGGTGACCGCTTTCCCGTAGCTTTCACTATAGGTATGAAGGCTTGAATGTCCCGTCAATGGGACGACCACGCAGGTGTGAAATGACATTCGACAAAAATGCGCTCGGCTTCGGTTACGGTGAACATGCGCCATTCGCGTCGAATCCCTGGGCGACGCGCGGCAGGCTCTACCCGGAGGCGACAAGCCCGACGCGGTCCGATTTTCAACGCGACCGTGACCGCATCGTGCATACGACGGCTTTTCGCCGGCTGAAACACAAGACGCAGGTTTTCATCGCGGCCGATGGCGACCATTATCGCACCCGCCTGACCCACACGATCGAAGTGGCGCAGATCGCGCGCGCCCTGGCGCGGGCGTTGAAGCTTGATGAGGATCTCGCCGAAGGCGTGGCGCTCGTCCATGATTTCGGCCACACCCCGTTCGGGCATACGGGCGAGGATGCACTGCATGACATGCTCAAGCCCTATGGCGGCTTCGATCACAACGCCCAGTCGCTGCGCATCGTCACCAAGCTCGAGCGGCGCTATGCCGAGTTCGACGGCCTGAACCTCACCTGGGAAAGCCTGGAGGGGTTGGTCAAGCACAACGGGCCGCTTTTGACCCCCGGCGGGCAGGGCACGCACGGGCCGGTGCCGCAACCGATCCTGGATTATTGCGCCATTCACGATCTCGAACTCGCGAGCTTCGCGAGCCTTGAGGCGCAGGTGGCGGCCATCGCCGACGACATCGCCTACAACACCCATGATATCGATGACGGCCTGAGATCCGGCTACTTGACCTTCGAGATGCTGGAAGACGTGCCGTTTCTCGCTCGCCTGATGCGCGAGGTCAGTGACCGCTACCCCGGCTTGGAGGCAGGTCGCTTCACCCACGAGATCATGCGGCGTCAGATCACGGCCATGGTTGAGGACGTGATTGCGGTCGCGCAGGCCCGACTCGCGGATATCAGGCCAGAAAGTGCCATGGATGTCAGGCAGGCCGGTAGGGTCATGGCGACATTTTCGGACGAGATGGGTGAGACCGACAGGCAGATCAAGAGACTGTTGATGACGCGGATCTATCGCCATCCCGAAGTCATGCGGGTGCGCGAAGGTGCAGCGTCGATCGTTTGCGATCTCTACAGCGCCTTCATGGCCGACCCCTTGCTGATGCGCGAACACTATTGGATAGACCAGATCCCCGGGATGGCCGAGCCTGCACGGGCACGGCATGTCGGCGATTATCTGGCAGGCATGACGGATACCTTTGCCATCAGCGTTCACAGGCGTTTGTTTGACCATACGCCCGATTTGCGGTAGGGACGCCCCGCCCGGAGGCTTTTGGTTCACGCGAACCGGGCCTCCTTTTGAGTTTTGCACCGGCCATACTTTGCCGGGAATAGCGGACGGATCAGATGAATCTCTTCACGGACTTCGAATCAAGAATTAAGGATATTCTCGAAACGCTTGATGCCGTTCGAGAAAAGCGATCCGAGCTTGATTTCAGCCGTATCAATGTCGAGCCGCCGCGCGACCCCAGCCATGGCGATGTCGCGACCAATGCTGCGATGGTGCTTGCCAAGCCGCTGGGGATGAACCCGCGAGCTCTTGCCGACCTCATCGTCGAAAAGCTCAAGCAGGACCCCGAGGTTACGGATGTCTCCGTTGCGGGCCCCGGCTTCATCAATGTACGGCTTTCGGTTTCTTATTGGCAGAAGCTGTTGACGGGGATGGTGCGCTCGGGCGCCGACTATGGCCGCAGCACCACCGGCGCCGGCCGCAAGGTCAATGTCGAATACGTGTCGGCCAATCCGACAGGCCCGATGCATGTCGGCCATTGCCGCGGTGCCGTCGTCGGTGACGCGCTTGCCAACTTGCTGGCCTTTGCCGGCTACGAGGTGACCAAGGAATATTACATCAATGATGCCGGTTCGCAGATCGATGTCTTGGCGCGTTCGGCCTTCCTTCGCTACCGGCAGGCGCTTGGCGAGGAGATCGGCGAGATCCCGTCCGGCCTCTATCCCGGCGACTATCTCGTGCCCGTGGGCGAGGCGCTTGCCGACGAGTTCGGCACCAGCCTGCGGCTGATGCCTGAGGACAAATGGATGCCGCTCGTCAAGGAGCGCACCATCGACGCGATGATGGTCATGATCCGCGAGGATCTTGCCGCATTGAACGTCACCCATGACGTCTTCTTTTCGGAGCGGACCCTGCATGCCAATGGGGCTGCTGCGATCCGCACAGCAATCAACGACCTGACCTTCAAGGGACACGTGTACAAGGGTACGTTGCCGCCGCCGAAGGGACAGCTGCCCGAGGACTGGGAAGACCGCGAGCAGACGCTGTTCCGCTCGACCGAGGTCGGTGACGATATCGACCGGCCTTTGATCAAGTCCGATGGCAGTTATACCTACTTCGCCGCCGACGTTGCTTACTTCAAGGACAAGTTCGACCGCGGCTTTAGCGAGATGATCTATGTGCTTGGCGCCGACCACGGCGGTTACGTGAAGCGGCTGGAGGCTTTGGCCCGGGCGGTGTCTGGCGGCGCCTCGAAGCTGACCGTGCTGCTTTGCCAGTTGGTCAAGCTCTACCGTGAGGGGGAGCCGGTCAAGATGTCCAAGCGCTCGGGCGACTTCGTGACGCTACGCGACGTCGTTGACGAAGTCGGTCGCGACCCGGTGCGGTTCATGATGATCTACCGGAAGAACTCCGAGCCGCTGGATTTCGATTTTGCCAAGGTGACAGAACAGTCCAAGGACAATCCGGTCTTCTACGTGCAGTATGCCCATGCCCGTTGCCGGTCGGTTTTCCGCCAGGCGGCAGACGCGTTCCCCGATCTCGACCTGTCGTCCGTCGATCTTGCCGGCGCAATCAACGGCGCGATCGTCGATCCGGCGGAGCTACAGCTGGTGGCCAAGCTCGCAGAATATCCGCGTGTGGTCGAGGCTGCAGCACTGGCGCAGGAGCCGCATCGCATCGCGTTTTACCTGTACGATCTTGCCGCTGCCTTCCATGGACACTGGAACAAAGGTAAAGAGAATCCGGAATTACGTTTTGTTAACGATAAAAATAGAGAATTAAGTACTGCCAGACTCGGGCTGGTGCATGCTGTCGCTTCCGTACTGAAGTCGGGCCTGTCCATTACAGGCACCTCCGCACCGGAAGAAATGCGATAAGTATTGTCACCATTTTCCCACAATGCACTGGCAAGTGAATGCAGGCAATTGTGAGTGGAGAGCATGGCAGACAAACAATTCGCACGAAGCGGGCCGGCTGAATTCGATGTATTGGCAGACGATGATCCGTTGGCCGAACTCGCCCGGATCGTCGGCTACGATGCCCGGCCGGCTGTCCAGCAGTTGCAGGAGTTGCAACGCCACCAGGAGGCCGTCCGGCAGGATCCGGCGTTCGACCTCGAGGAAGAGCTTCTTCGAGAGTTCGATACCTATGACGCGCCGCGCGCGGCGAGTGTTCAGCCGGACAATGGTCCGGTTGAACATGTCGCTTCGGTAGCGCAAGAGGTTCAGCAGACTGAGCCGGCGCTTGAATTTGAGCTGTCCGAGCTTGCAGTGCCCGAATCGGCCCGGGTTGAAGAGGTGCTGGCGCTCGAGCCGGCGTATCAGCCAGCCGAGTTCGTGGAGCCATGGGCAGAGGCCATCGTTCCTTCTGGCCAGATCGACCACGCTCCTGCCGAAGTTGTAGCGTTTCCCGAAACACCTTCCGCTCCGATCGCCGATCCGGTCGCCTACGACTTCGTGTCCGAGGAGGCCGAGCCGGCCTTCGATCTGGAACATGAGCTCGAGCTCTCGCTTGGCGACGTCGATCTTTCTCCTGCGGCTGAGTTTGCGCCGGTTGAGCAGCATGTAGCGGCACCTGAGGAATGGCATGCCCCGGTCGAGGCCATTTCGTTCGACGTTTCCGATTTCAACCGTGAGACGGCGACTGAACAGGCTTCTTTGGCTGTCGAGCCAACCTTCGAAGTGGCTCCGGCTGCCGAGGGAGGCAATGCCTATGCGCTGGACAATGCGTATGCGTACGAACCGGTCGTGATCGAACCGGCCGCTCCAGTCGCGGCAGAGCCGACAACCGACAATGCTGTCGACGAGCTTCTTGCCGATATCGAGCGGTTCCCGGTGCCCGCCGCAACGGGATTGGTTGCCGCCGCGGTTCACACCCATCCCGCCGTTCATGCGCGGGCCGAACCGGTCGCAACCGGAGCTGCTCTCGTCAAGAAGAGCCCGTATCCCTTCACGCCGACTTTCAGCCGCGCCACCCCAGTCGCCTCGGCTTCCGGCGTCGGCCAGCAGCGCGCCTTTGCCGGCCCGATCGTCTCTTCGATCCCAGCTGCAGCTGCAGCCGCTGTTCCAGTGGCCGCACCGGTTGTCCCTGAGGCCGTCGTTGAGCCTGCTCGCCCGATTGTCGAGCCTGAGAACGAGCCGAGCTTCGACATCGAGAACTTCGAAATGGAGCTCTCGGATGTGGCGCTGGAAATGGAGCTTCCGGAATTCGATGCTTCTGAAGACGTGGCGACTGCCTTTCAGCAGCCTGTTTTCGCAGCCGTCGAGCCTGCTCCTCTGCAACGTGAAGAGCCCTTCGTCGCGCCGCCAATCGCAGCAGCGCCCATCGAAATCGAAGAGGCGCCTGTTGAAAGCGCCTTGCCTTTCGATCCCTCGATGATCGCTGAAGCTGATACCGGTGTCGCTCCGATCGCCGACATGGAGGTACCACAGCTGCCGGTCATCGAGACGGAAAAGCCGGTCGCCTATCCCGCCGACTATGATCTCGATATCGACGCGGAAATGGCGCAGCTCTTCGGCACGCCGGCACCATCCGCCAGGGAGACACAGGCTCGCCCCGTCGACGTTCGTGAACCTGCGCGCACTGCGCCCGCCGCCAAGCCGGCTGCATCGTTCGGCGCTGCCCCGATGGATGATTTCGACGAGTTCGAGAAGGCGATGGAAGAAGACTTCCGTCGCTCGATGGCCGAACGCCAGACCACGCCGCGCGAATCCGAGCGCGTGCAGCCGATGTCCGGCCAGGCCGAAGAGGGTGTTTATAAAGAGTACGGCTCCGGCCGCCGCTCGCAGCGCGCGATGCTGCTGGCCGCAAGCGTTGCCGGTGTCATCATTCTGGGCGGCGCGGGCGTTTATGCGTGGATGGGTGGCAGCGATGCCGCTTCGTCCGGCGAAGGCCCCAAGATCATTCTTGCCGACAAATCGCCGGTAAAGGTGGTGCCCGAGGAAAAGGGCGGGAAGACCGTGCCGAACCAGGACAAGGCCGTCTATGACCGCGTTGCCGGCGCACAGGGCACAGGCCCTCGCCAGGAGGCGCTCGTCTCTTCCACCGAGGAGCCGATGGATGTCGTCCAGCGGACGCTGACGCCGGAAAACCTGCCGAATGATAGCAGCGATGAAGCGGATGCTCTCGGCGTGACGTCGCCGAATGCGGACGAAGAGTCTGCCCGCCTACTGCCTGACGACGGTACGGCTGCGCCGGCCGATCAGGAAGAGGACAAGGCTCCCGCTGTCGCGCCGCGAAAAGTACGCACGATGATCGTTAAGCCAGATGGCACGCTCGTCGCCCGCGAGGAGCCGGTTGCCGAACCTGCGGCGGAAGTCGCCGGCAATGCTCAGCCGGTTCCGGCAACGGCTTCCGGTCAGGTTGCTGCGTCGGGCGCCGAGGGCCAGGCAACTGCCGCGGGCGCCGGCTCCGAACTTCGTGCAGCCGGCCAGGCACCGGCCGGCGCCGACCAGGTCGCACTTGCTGCCGCAAGCAACGCTACTGTCAACTCCGGCGACCAGGCACCCTTGCCGCAGACCCGCCCGGCCGAACAGGCGGCCAACGTGGCTGCAGCCGCAACGGCTGCGCGCCCGGCGGAAACGCAAGCCGCCGCCAGCGCCGCAGTGGAGACACAGCAGGTTTCCACCGCATCCGTTCCGGCTGGCACCTACTTCATCCAGGTGGCGTCGCTGCCTTCCGAGGCTGAAGCGCAGAAGTCCTACAATAGCCTTTCCAACAAGTTCGGAAGCGTTATCGGCGGTCGGGGCGTGGATATCCGCAAGGCGGAGATCGCGGGCAAGGGCACCTACTACCGTGTCCGCATCCCGGCCGGCTCGCGCGAAGAGGCCAATGCCCTTTGCTCGCGCTATAAGGGGGCAGGTGGCAGCTGCCTCGTTACCAAGTAGTCAGCGCGGGACCAGTGCTACAGGAAGGGCGCGGCAGAGATGCCGCGCCCTTCCTGTTTCAGCGTCAGTAGTCTGTGCATGACGCACACCGATGATTATTCTCGCTTCGCGGCTGGCAAGTGGCGGACTATGCTTTTCAGATGAGCGAATCAAAAGCATTTATCTCCGGCTGCAAGGGTCTTTCGCTTTCGGGCGAAGAGCGCAGCTTCTTTGGTGGCGAGCGTCCCTGGGGCTTTATCCTCTTTGGTCGCAACATCGGTGAAGAACAGCAGATTTCCGATCTGGTCGCGGCCCTGCGCGATAGCATCGGCAATCCGGATGCACCCGTGCTGATCGACCAGGAAGGCGGGCGCGTTCAGCGCATCCGGCCGCCGCTTGTCCAGCAGTACCCAAACGGTGCCGCGATCGGCGAAATCTACCGCCGCGATAGGATCGGCGGCCTGCGGGCTGCCTGGCTGATGGGGCGGCTGCACGCCTTTGATCTGATGCGCTTCGGCATCACCGTCGATTGCCTGCCGGTCCTCGACGTTCCGGTTCCCGGCAGTCACGATGTCATCGGCAATCGCGCCTATGGACACGACCCGCAGAGCGTGACGGCAATCGGCCGGGCGATGGCGGAGGGTCTGAAGTCCGGCGGCATGCTGCCGGTGATGAAGCATATGCCTGGCCACGGTCGCACCTTCGTCGATTCCCATCACAGCCTGCCTGTGGTCAGCGAGACATTCGAGGAACTCGCCAAGAGCGATTTCCTGCCTTTCATTGCCATGAAGGACGAGGTCATGGCGATGTCGGCGCACATGGTCTTTACGGCGATCGATCCGGACAATCCGGCAACGACGTCCGCCAAGGTGGTGCGTGAAATTATCCGCGGTCACATCGGTTTCGACGGGTTGTTGATGTCGGACGACGTTTCGATGAACGCGCTTGCCGGCGACATGTCGACCCGCGCGCGCAACATCATCGACGCCGGGCTTGATCTTGTCTTGCATTGTCATGGCATAATGGACGAGATGAAGGCTGTAGCGGATGTCGTCCCGGTTCTGGCCGGCGAGACATTGCGCAGGGCAAGGGCCGCAGAGGCCGCCTTCCGGAAGGCCGACGATGCAAACGAACAGGAACTGCGAGCCGAGTTCAACGGTCTGTTCGCTACTGTTTGAGGACGGGTACGGCCGGCGGGAAAGGATCGGGCTGTCGTGAGTAGTGCGGGCGAGAAACAGGGAAGATCCGGGCCGAAAGCGCCGATGGATCCCCTGTGGCAGGATGAGACCGCGGAGCGGGGGCTGCACGAAGAGGCGCTTGTCATCGACATCGCCGGCTTTGAAGGCCCGCTCGATCTGCTTCTCCATCTTGCCCGCAGCCAGCGCGTTGACCTTGCCCGTATCTCGGTGCTGGCGCTGGCCGAGCAATACATCGCCTTCGTCGAGCGTGCGCGCAGCATCCGCATCGAACTGGCTGCCGACTATCTCGTCATGGCGGCCTGGCTTGCCTATCTCAAATCGCGGCTGCTGATCCCGCAGCAGGCGAAGGACGACGGCCCGTCGGGCGAGGAGATGGCCTCGGCGCTGGCGTTCCGGCTGAAACGCCTCGAAGCGATGCGCGAGGCCGCGACCCGGCTGATCAATCGAAATCGTCTTGGTCGCGATGTCTTCGTCCGGGGCGCGCCGGAACATATCGTCACCGAGCGGAAGTCGGACTACGACGCTTCGCTTTATGATCTGCTGACGGCTTATGCGGGCTTGCGGCAACGCACGGCGATTACGCAGGTAACGATCGAAAAACGCCATGTCTGGTCGCTTGCCGATGCACGATTGATCTTGGCACGCATGATCGGTCACCTCGATGACTGGACCGCACTCGATCACTTTCTTCTGCGATACATGACGACGCCGAAAGAGCGAGCGACCGCGATCGCCAGCTCGTTTGCGGCCTCGCTCGAGATGGTGCGCGAGGGACGCCTGGAAATCCGCCAGGAGGAAGCGTTCGCACCGATCTATCTGCGGCGCGGGCCCAACCCGATCGATGCCGCAACGCTCGCCGATATGGAGGCAGCCCGTGGCTGAGCCGCAGAAATATTTGCCCCGCCTGGACGAAGAAGAGGGTGAGAACGAGGGCACACTGCTTGATCCGCGCATGGAGCAGGAAGCCGAACGAGTTGCCGAAGCGCTGGTGTTTGCCTCTGCTCAGCCGGTGTCGGAGACATACATCGCCAGCCGCCTGCCGGGCGGCACCAATGTCCCGCGCATCATGGCGCGGCTGAAGTCGTTTTACGCCAGCCGCGGCGTCAATCTGGTGCAGGTGGCCGATCACTGGGCGTTTCGGACGGCCGCCGATCTGTCCTTCGTCGTGCAGACAGACGAGCAGGAGGGGCGCAAGCTGTCGCGTGCCGCGCTCGAAGTCCTGGCGATTATCGCCTACCATCAGCCGGTTACCCGTGCGGAGATCGAAGACATTCGTGGTGTGCAGACGTCCAAGGGCACGCTCGATGTGTTGATGGAGGCGGGGTGGGTCCGCTTCCGTGGCCGCCGGCGAACGCCTGGGCGTCCGGTTACCTTCGGAACGACGCGCGATTTTCTCGACCACTTCGGCCTGGAGGAACTGCGCGATCTGCCCGGCATCGAGGAGTTGAAGGGTGCGGGGCTTCTATCCGGCCGCGTCCCATCCAACCTGCATATTCCCGTGCCGATGGGCGATGATGACCTGGCGGAAAACGAGGATCCGATCACCCAGCTCGATCTGGAAGAACTGGGGCTCTTGACTCCGAAGGGCGAAGAGGCCGATTAAAAACCTGATTGGAGATATCGGCTTTCTCCATCGAGCCTGCACCCGGCATGGTCGCTGCGGTGCCACCGGTGTCAAGGAATACGCAGCATGGTTTCAGATACGCAGCACGTGCCCGTCATGGCAACGCGACGGACGGCGGGCGTATCTTTCGCGGCGAGCCTGACATTCGAGGATATCCACCACAGCTATCATTCCAAGGAAACGATCAAGGGCGTCAGCTTGGCGGCAAAGGCCGGCGAGGTCCTATGCCTGCTCGGTCCCTCCGGTTCCGGCAAGACGACGCTGTTGCGGATTGCTGCCGGGATCGAGATGCAAAGCGCCGGACGTCTCCTGCTCAACGGGCAGGAGATTTCCGGCCCATCAGTTTTCCTGCCACCGGAAAAGCGTGGTGTCGGACTGATGTTCCAGGACTTCGCGCTGTTTCCCCACATGACCATCCGCGACAACGTTCGCTTTGGGCTGACCGCTCTCCCCAAGAGAGAGGCGTTGATCCAGGCCGATGCGGCGCTGGAGCGGGTGGGCTTGTCGCATTATGCCGACCGTTATCCCCATGTGCTTTCAGGCGGCGAGCAGCAGCGCGTCGCCCTTGCCCGCGCGCTCGCACCACGGCCGGCCGTGCTGTTGATGGACGAACCGTTTTCTGGGCTCGACTCGCGGCTCAAGGATTCGATCCGCGCCGATACGCTTGCCATCCTGCGCGAGACCCGAGCCACCGCGATCGTCGTCACGCATGATGCAGAGGAAGCGATGCGCATGGCCGACCGGATCGCTCTGCTCAAGGATGGACGCCTGGTCCAGGTCGGTACCGCCGACGAGCTTTATCGCAAGCCACGAGACCTTTTTGCCGCCGGTTTCTTCTCTGAAATCAATGTGTTCGACGCGCAAGTTCGCGACGGTCGCGTCGACACGCCGCTTGGTGGCGTGGATGCCGGCAAGTATCGCGACGGGCAGGTTCTGTCCGTAGCGGTGCGACTTTCGGGCCTGCATGTCGGCGAGCACGAGGGCGATATACAGGCACGGATCGTGTCGCGTCGTTTCATCGGCGTCGTCGAGTTGCTGGAGTTGGCTGTGCCGGGCTGCGACGGGACAGTGCGCGCTCGCATCCGGGCGGACCAATTGCCGCAAGGATTGCGCGATGTAATGCTTTCAGTTAACGAGCGGGATATATTGCTGTTTGAAAAAGATGTTCCGACATCTTAGGGTCTTTGACGAAATGAAGCTGCGCTGGTGGCGCGCCTGAAAATTGACACGCGAATAGGGCCTGAATTCGGGGAAGGCTCAGAGGGAGTAAACGCATGGGTTCCTTTAGTATCTGGCACTGGCTGATCGTTCTGGTCGTGGTGTTGTTGTTGTTCGGCCGCGGCAAGATTCCGGAACTGATGGGCGACGTTGCCAAGGGCATCAAGAGCTTCAAGAAGGGCATGAACGACGATGACGTCGCCTCTGCCGACAAGCCGCTCGACGGCAAGACTGTCGATCACAAGTCAGACGAAGTTCGCTAGAGATCGAGCACCGATAGGGCCGGGCTGGGATTTCATCCCGGCCGGTCGAACCATGGGTTTGCAGGACATATCGAATGCTTGATATCGGCTGGACCGAGCTAGTCGTCATTGCCATCGTACTGATCGTTGTTGTCGGACCGAAGGACTTGCCGCCGATGTTGCGAGCCTTTGGCCGCATGACGTCGAAGCTGCGCGGCATGGCGTCGGACTTCCGCCAGCAGTTCGATGAGGCGCTGCGTGAGGCGGACCTCGAAGATGTCCGCAAGACGATCAGCGACGCCCAAAGCCTCAATCCGGCAAATGCCCTGCGCGATGCCATGAACCCGCTGCGCCAGATCGGCAACGAGATCAAATCCGATCTCCAGAAGGCCGCATCGCCTGACAAGCCCGCCGTATCCTCTCCGGAGCCGACGGCCACGACGGTAGAGCCCGTGAGTGCTCCCGTAGTCGCTCCACTTGAGCCAAGGCCGGCAGATAGTGTTGCAGCCGCCGCGATCGGTTCTGCCAGCCGGCAGATGCAACGCGCCGAAGCGGCCGAGCCGTTAGCAAAGCCGAAGCGGACACCGAAGGCAAAGGCTGACACGGCATCCACGCCAAAGAAGGCTCCCGCCACTAAGGTTGCAGCAGCGGAGGTGGCGCCCTCCAAGGCTGCCGCAAAGAAGCCGGCGGTCAAGAAGCCGAGCAAGGCCGCAGTCGAGGCGCCGAAAGAAAAGACACAAAAGACACGCGCGGCAACGCGCAAGAAAGGTGACGCATGAGCGGCGATATCGAGGATCGGCCGCAGCCGCTGATCGAGCACTTAATCGAGCTCAGAAAGCGGCTGATGTGGGCCGTCGGCGCGTTTTTCATCGCCTTTCTCGTCTGCTTCTATTTTGCCAAGGGTCTGTTCAACCTGCTGGTTCTGCCGTTCAAGTGGGCTGTTGCCTGGGCAGGGATGGATCAACGCAATGTCGAACTGATCTATACCGCGCCGCAGGAGTTCTTCTTCACCCAGATCAAGGTGGCGATGTTCGGCGCCCTGGTGATCGCCTTTCCGGTCATCGCGTCGCAGATCTACAAGTTCGTTGCTCCTGGGCTCTACAAGAACGAGCGCGCGGCATTTCTTCCGTTCCTGATCGCTTCGCCGCTTCTGTTCCTGCTTGGCGGCGCGCTGGTCTATTTCTTCTTCACGCCGATGGTCATGTGGTTCTTCCTGGCGATGGAGCAGGGCGCTGACGAAGGCCATGTTGCCATTCAGCTTCTGCCCAAGGTTTCGGAATATCTGAGCCTGATCATGTCGCTGGTCTTTGCGTTCGGCCTCGTGTTCCAGCTGCCGGTCATCACCACGCTTCTGGCGCGTGTGGGATTTGTGACCGCGCAGGGGCTCGCCGAGAAACGCAAATACGCGATCGTGATCGCCTTCGTCGTCGCGGCTGTTCTGACGCCGCCGGACCCAGTCTCCCAGATCGGCCTTGCACTGCCGGCGATCCTTCTCTACGAAATTTCGATCCATATGGCGCGACTCGTCGAAAGGCGACGGGCAGCGGATGCGCTCCAGCGCGAGGCCGCCCAGTCGCAGGAAGAAACTTCCGAAGAGGTTGGCCCCGCCCAGGGCTGAGCATTCGACGGTTCCGCGCCGTGACCTTAAAAACGCGTGGAACGACAATGCTTGATATCAAATGGATCCGTGAGAATGCCGATGTGCTGGACGCCGCCCTGGCGAAGCGGGGCGCGGAACCATCGTCCGCATCGCTGATCGCCGTCGACGAACGTCGTCGCACAATCCTTCAGTCGCTGCAGGACATGCAGTCGCGCCGCAACACGGCGTCGAAGGATATCGGCGCGGCCATGGCACAGAAGAACAACGAGCTTGCCGAGAAGCTCAAAGCCGAAGTCGCCGAACTCAAGAGCTCCATGCCGGCGCTCGAGGAAGAGAGCCGACAGGTCGAAGCCGAACTGAACGACGCCCTGTCGCGCCTGCCCAACATTCCGCTCGATGATGTTCCAGTCGGTTCGGACGAGGCAGGAAACGTTGTCACGCGCGTCATCGGCGCCAAGCCGACCTGGAACCACCAGCCACGCGAACACTTCGAAGTCGGTGAGGCGCTGGGCCTGATGGATTTTGAAGGCGCTGCCCGCATTGCAGGCTCGCGCTTTACCATCCTGAAGGGGCAACTTGCCCGGCTCGAACGCGCGCTCGGCCAGTTCATGCTTGACCTGCACACACAGGAGCACGGTTACACGGAAGTGCAGCCGCCCCTCTTGGTCCGCGACGACGCGATGTATGGCACCGGACAGCTGCCGAAGTTCGCCGAAGACCTTTTCCGCACCACCGATGACCGCTGGCTGATCCCGACCGCCGAGGTGCCGCTGACCAACATCGTTCGGGAGCAGATTCTCGACGGCGAAAAACTCCCGCTGCGCTTTACTGCGCTCACGCCGTCTTTCCGTTCTGAGGCCGGTTCTTCGGGCCGCGACACGCGTGGCATGCTGCGCCAGCATCAGTTCAACAAGGTCGAACTCGTGTCGATCACCGATGCGGAGACATCCGTTGCCGAGCATGAGCGCATGACCGCCTGTGCCGAAGAGGTGTTGAAGCGCCTCGGGCTGCACTATCGCGTCATGACGCTCTGCACTGGCGACATGGGGTTTGGCGCTCGCAAGACCTATGATCTCGAAGTCTGGCTGCCGGGACAGGATACCTATCGCGAGATCTCGTCCTGCTCGGTCTGCGGCGATTTCCAGGCGCGGCGCATGAACGCGCGCTACCGCAACAAGGAAGACAAGGGCACCAAATTCGTTCACTCGCTGAACGGTTCCGGCGTCGCCGTCGGCCGGGCCTTGATTGCCGTTATCGAAAATTATCTGAACGCCGATGGATCGGTTTCGGTGCCGGATGTCCTGCTTCCCTATATGGGCGGGCTGACGCGCATCGAAAAAGCTGCCTGACGGGAAAGAAGTCGCAATGCGGATACTGCTGACAAACGATGACGGCATCCACGCCGAGGGCCTCGCGGTCCTCGAGCGGATTGCGAGGACAATCTCCGATGATGTCTGGGTGGTGGCGCCCGAAGCGGATCAGAGTGGTCTTGCCCATTCGCTGACACTGTCGGAGCCGCTGCGCTTGCGCCAAATCTCCGAGAAGCGTTTTGCACTGAGAGGCACGCCGACGGATTGCGTCATCATGGCTGTGCGCAAGGTGCTGGACCGCAAGCCGGATCTCGTGCTGTCGGGTGTCAATATCGGCGCAAACATGGCTGACGACGTCACCTATTCCGGCACCGTCGCCGGTGCGATCGAGGGAACGCTGCAGGGGATTCGCTCCATGGCGCTCAGCCAGGCCTACAGCCACGTCGTCGGCGAGGCGGTTGCCTGGGACGTCGTCGAGCGCCATGCGCCTGCGTTGATCCGAAATCTGCTGGCGGTTGACCTGCCGGATGGAACGCTGCTCAACCTCAACTTCCCGAAATGTTCTGCCGACGCTGTCGCCGGCACCGAGGTGACCTCGCAAGGCAAGCTCGATTTCGGCTTGACGATCGACGAGCGTTCCGACGGTCGTGGCTTTCCGTACTTCTGGCTGCGCTTCGGCGAGCGCTTTGGCGATTTCCGCGCCGGTACCGATATTCACGCCCTTCGGGAAAACCGGATCTCGGTGACGCCGCTGAAGCTTGATCTGACCGATTACACTGTGCAGGATCGGTTAGCGCGAGCGTTGAGCGAAGGGGCCGTCGATTGAGCGGACGTGTTTCGGAACAGGAAGGCTTTGCGGCGATGGTCCTGCGGCTTCGCGGTGAGGGCATCAGCAACCAGAGCCTGCTGAACGCGGTCGAGCAGACGCAACGCGGCCATTTCACACCTCCGCAATTCCAGGCGGACGCTTACTCCCAGCGAACGATCCCGCTCGATTGCGGTTCGTTCATGGAAGGATATGACTTCGCCGTCCGGCTGTTGCACTGCCTCAATCTCAAGTCCGGCCAGCGTATTCTGGAAGTCGGCACCGGTAGCGGCTTTACCGCCGCGGTGATGGGGCGCATTGCCGAGCGCGTGCTGACGATCGATCGCTATCAGACGCTCGTCGCCACCGCCCAGAAGAACCTGGAAAAATCAGGCGTTCGCAACGTCATCGTCCGCCAGGCCGATGGCAGCGCGGGGGTGCCGGGCGAAGGCACGTTCGACCGCATCCTGATTACCGCTGCTTTCAACAGCCTGCCGCGCATGTTCTCCGACCACCTTGTTTCCGGAGGAACGTTGGTGGTTCCCATCATGATGAGCGAAACGCATTGCCGGGTGGTTCGTGTCAGCCGCACAGGCAGCCGTTTCGACCGCGAGGATCTGTTCGACGCGCCTTACATTCCGATCGTGATGCAGCTGGCGTCTTACCTCTAAGCCGTTGACCGCGTGAGCGGATCGATGCGGCAAATTGATCGATGCGGCCAAGGGGCTGCCGGCCTCAAAGACGTTCTGCGCGCGACCCTCATCGCATTCCTGCCGGGGGATTGGCTTGCTGTGCGGCGCGGCAAGGCCACGGATTGTGATGTATCGACGAGAGCTGCGCGTTAGAGCGCGGACCGGAGATGATCGCCCTGGCGGCCTGACGCTTGGGTAGGCGATCGCTCAATCGGTCATTGGTTAACGAAATCCTAATCTCTCCAGTTTCGCGCAAGCTTCGCGCCATACGCCTGCGGCTGCACGAAAGGTTTGGCCTTGCGAGTCGCTGAATTTCTATGCGGTTCGGAAAGGTGATCTGGTCGTGCGGTTGACGGAGACGGCACATGCAGATCGCGAACAGGCTGACGGCTGCCACATCAGGCGACGGATTGGGCAATCTTGCCGGTCGTGCGGCTGGACAATCCGGTGCGGGTGGCAAGGACGAAAGTGCCGCGCAGGCCATGCAGGCCACCTTCTTCGATCCGACGCCGCGCATTTCGCTTTCCGCCGATGCGCTGCTCTACCTCAGCCAGAACAGGAAGTCCTCCGATGGGCAGCCCGCACTGACGCGCGACGAATGGAACAACCGCTTGTCGCCGCAACTTGCCTTGCGAGAGTACCAGGCCTTTGGAAAGTTTCTCGAGACTGGCGACCATCGCGGCTACTACAAGGGTTTTATCGAGTATTACGATGGCCTGCGATCGGAAGACCAGAACAGCCTGCGCTATTTCGGGACACGTGAGGCGGCTGTCGCCGGGCTACGCTCGCTCGAATACGAGCAGGCAAGTGGCCTTGAGGGCGAGACCACCTTCCAGACGCTGGTGAGTGTGCTTCTCGAGGAAGACAAGACCGCTCTGTCGGAAGTGCCGGCGGTACCGGCGGGGCGACAGATCTTTGCCTGGGATCTGACAAGCATCAGCTATGAGGACGAGCCAACCGAGCGGCGTGCCGTCTCGGAGATCGAGCGCCTTTATTCCGAACTGATCTAGGTTCACTGTGCGCTCGTTGGCGCGCCGTGCATCCGTTCTATGGTTAGCATTCTGTCAAACTAGGCCTTTGGTGGTGCCGACCTTAACCACGCGGTAACTCTAATACGCTTTAATAAACCCACATCGAGTTGCGTTCGGAGTGGGTAAGCGTCATGCGTCAGTTTGTATCTCCCAAGGTTGGAAAGTCCACGATCCGCCTGTGTGCAGCGGTCCTGCTGGCAGGTGTTGCCACCGGCTGCAGCTCCGACGCCAGCCGTTTCGACGGTTTGTTCTCGCGGTCGGACGCCTTGACCACCAACTCAATCCAGAGAAATACGACGCCGGTCCCGCGCGGCGATGTCGCGAACGGCCAGATGGCGGTCGTTTCACCGACTGACACGCGCAACTCGGCGCTCGGGCAGCCCTACCCATCGGCAAACGGCGCCTATGATCCGGTCAATACGTCATCGACGCCGATGTCAACCGCGCGTGCTGCCTCGACGCCGATGAACGTTCAGCGTTCGACGCTCGCTGATCCGACGGCAACCGCCAGCCGTGGTGTCGATCCGCAACCATTCCCGGCCGCCCGCCAGGTCGAGCAGGCGTCTGCAGCCACACGGCAGGCGTTGCCGACCGCTGTCAACGACACGGCGAGCAAGAGTGGCTGGACGACGCAGAACGCGCCTTCGGTCATGGTTCGCCAGGGTGACAGCGTTGCCATTCTCTCCAAGCGTTTCGGCGTTCCCGAAAAGGAAATCCTGAAGGCCAACGGTTTGAAGACCGCCGGCCAGGTGGAACCGGGGCAGCGCCTCGTCATCCCAACCTTCGGTGTCGCGAGCAGCGCGGCGAAGGCTGCCGCCTCCAATACGCTCACTGATGTTGACGGCAACAAGCGGCAGCCGTCGCCCTTGCCGACCGACCAGCGCGACGTCGCGATCCTGCCTGGCCAGTCGCAGTCCCGCGACAAGAGCGAAGGCAAGACCGATGTGGCTGCAGGCAAGGTCGCGTCGACGGGCGAGGGAAGTGGCGATGGTTCCTACACCGTCAAGCCGGGCGACTCGCTCAACCGCATTGCCAAGGCAACGGGTGTTTCAGTCGGGGCGCTCAAGCAGGCCAACGGCCTTACGGCAGAATCGATCCGCGTCGGCCAGACTTTGAAAGTGCCGGGTGCCGCAGGCGCTGCCACCGATCAGGTCAAGACGGCTTCCGTTCCGAAGAAGGCCGAAGGCCAAGTGGCCTCACTCGACAAGAGCAAGCCGGCTGAGTACCAGCCGCCGGTGGCCAAGCAGAGCGTATCCGAAGTCGCCAGCAAGAATCCCGACGTTGACGAGGAATCGCCGAAGTCGACGGGCATCAGCAAGTATCGCTGGCCGGTTCGCGGTGCAGTTGTTGCCGGCTATGGCGCCAATGTCGATGGCAACCGCAACGACGGCATCAATATCTCCGTGCCCGAGGGCACGCCGATCAAGGCTGCCGAAAACGGTGTGGTCATCTACTCCGGCAGCAGCCTCAAGGAATTGGGCAACGCCGTCCTCATTCGTCACGACGATGGCACTGTCACCGTCTACGGCAACGCGTCCGAACTGAAGGTCCAGCGCGGCCAGAAGGTTCAGCGCGGCCAGACCCTTGCCGCTTCCGGCATGACCGGTCGTGCAAGCCAGCCGCAGGTGCACTTCGAAGTGCGCAAGAACGCCAGCGCCGTGAACCCGGCAACCTTCCTGGAATAGGCGGCTCAGCCGTCCAACCGGTGGCGCAGGCGACCGGCCAGATCCTGAATGAACTGCCAGGCGACGCGGCCGGACCTTGCTCCCCGCGTCGTCGACCATTCCAGCGCATCGGCGTGCAAGACATCCTTCTCGACCGCAATGCCATAGTGGGCCGCATAGCCGTCGATCATCGCCAGGTAGTCGTCCTGGCTGCATTTGTGGAAACCGAGCCACAGGCCAAAACGATCCGAAAGCGACACTTTCTCCTCGACAGCCTCCGACGGGTTGATGGCGGTCGATTGTTCGTTTTCCATCATGTGTCGCGGCAGGAGATGGCGTCGGTTCGATGTTGCGTAGAGCAGCACGTTGGTGGGGCGCCCTTCGACACCGCCGTCGAGCACGGCTTTCAGCGACTTGTAGGACGTGTCGTCGTGGTCGAAGGAAAGATCGTCGCAGAAGACGATCACCGGCACCGGGGCCGTTTTCAGGATCTCCATCAATGCCGGCAGCGTGGCGATGTCCTCGCGATGAACTTCCACCAGCTTGACGGCAACGCCCGTATCGCGGGCGACCTGGGCATGCACGGATTTGACGAGCGAGGATTTTCCCATGCCGCGCGCGCCCCAGAGGAGCACGTTGTTTGCCGGATAACCTTCGGCAAAGCGCAGTGTGTTGTCGACCAGGATGTCGCGCACATGGTCGACGCCGGTGATGAGCGACAATTCGATACGGTTCGGCCTCTTGACCGGCTGCAGATGATGGCTTGCCGGTGCCCAGACGAAGCATTCGGCCGCGTCCCAATCGTTGGCAGCAGCAGCGGGGCCGGCGATGCGCTCGATCGCCGCGGAAAGCTTCTGCATTTCCTTGATGAGCACGTCGATCTTTGTTTCACCCATCGGTCCATCTCCGCTTGCTGAATCAGTCACTTGGCTTCGGTTTAACCGGGTAGCACGCAGGTTTGCGCTGGAAAAGGCCGCACCGGGCCGGAGGGGGGGTTCTCCTCTTGCGGAATTTATGTCAGAGGCACTTGAACGGATACGGGTGCCGTCGCTTTGCATTGCGGCTGCGCGCCCTTATATTCCGGCCGATTTGGCGCGGAGGAACCGCCGCATATTTTGAACTCAAGGAGTGATCGATGTTCATTACCGAAGCTTTTGCGCAGACAGCCGCCGCCCCAACGACCGGCGGTGCGGACATTCTCATGTCGATTCTGCCTTTCCTGCTGATCTTTGTCGTCATGTATTTCCTCATCATTCGTCCGCAGCGCGCTCAGATGAAGCGCCGCGAAGAACTGCTGAAGAACATCCGTCGCGGTGATCAGGTCGTGACGGGCGGCGGCATCGTCGGCAAGGTAACGAAGGTTGTCGACGACAGCGAACTGGAAGTCGAAATCGCCGAAGGCGTCAAGATCCGCGTCATTCGCGGCGGCGTATCGGAAGTTCGCGTCAAGGGCGAACCCGTAAAGGAATAATTGCAGTCCAGCCACATCCGGGAGCATCCGGGAACGGAGCGTTTGAGGCATGTCCAATTTGAAGCCGTTGAAGAGCGCTCTTGTTTGGCTGGCAGTGCTTTTGGGCATCGCTTTTGCGATGCCGAACTTCCTGACGAAGGAACAGGCTGGTGTCCTGCCTTCGTGGCTCCCGCATCGCCAGGTGGCGTTGGGGCTCGATCTCCAGGGTGGCTCCCACTTCATGTTGCAGGCATCGCGCGAGGACATCCTCGCCGAGCGGCTTGAAGCGGCGACAAATGATGTCGGCAAAGCGCTACGCGATGCCGACATCGCCTATATCGGCCTGTCGGGCGAGGGGCAGTCGATCTCGCTGCGGGTCCGTGATCGGGCCAAATTGCCGGCCGCGCGTGCCGCACTTGCTCCGCTCATGGTTCCGGTGGAAACCGGTGGACTGGTCAACGACGAAGTCACAGAACTTGCTTTCGACAGCGCCGAGGAAGACGATTTGATCCGCCTTCGCCTGAGCGACGAAGGCATCGACTACCGCATGTCGCAGGCGTTGGGACAGACGATGGATGTCGTTCGACGTCGGATCGCCGAAGTTGGCGTGGCAGAACCTCTGCTTCAGCGCCGAGGCGATGACCGGTTGATCGTTCAGGTGCCGGGTCTGGCGGATCCACAGCGCCTAAAGGATCTGCTCAGCCAGCGCGCCCGCATTTCCTTTCAGATGTTGAACGTGACCGTGCCCGTGCAGCAGGCCGTCGATGCGCAGCCGCCGGCCGGCCACGAAGTTCTGTATTCCTTCGACGATCCGCCGATCCCCTATCTCATCGAGAAAGCCCCGCTGCTGTCGGGTGAAGATTTCACCGGCGCGGAACCGCAGATCGACGCGACAAGCGCCGAGGCATCGGTTGCCATCAAGCTGACACCCGCGGCCACCGGTCGTGTCGCCGCCCTTCAGGCAAAGGGCGCCGACCAGAAGGTTGCGATCGTTCTCGACGATCAGGTCGTCGCGACACCAACGATTGGCAACGCCGTCAAGGGCGATACCGCAATCATTGCCGCCGATCTGCCGGAGGAAGGCGCCGGCGATCTCGCAGCGCTCGTGAGGACCGGACCGCTGCCGGCGACCTTGACGGTCGTTGAAGAGAGGACTGTCGGTCCAGGCGTCGGCGATGATGCGATCGGCGACGGTCTTAAGGCCGGCTTCGTCGCCGCCGTTGCCGTCGCTGCATCGATGGTCTTTTTCTACGGTGTCTTCGGCATCTTCGCCGTTGCTGCCCTGGCGGTGAACCTCATCCTGATCATCGCAGTCCTTTCAATAACCGGCGCCACGCTGACATTGCCGGGCATAGCCGCAATCATTTTGACCATTGGCGTTGCCGTCGACTCCAACGTGTTGATCTACGAGCGGATTCGCGAAGAGGCGCGGGGTGGACAGCCTCTGGTCCAATCGGTCAACAAGGGCTTTGCGCGTGCCTTCAGCAGCCTTTTCGATGCCAATTTGACGATGCTGATCGCAGGGGCGATCCTCTTCTACCTCGGGTCTGGTCCAGTGCGCGGCTTTGCTGTCACGCTGGCGATCGGTAGCTTCACGACGCTGTTTACCGCCTACACGGTCACACGCCGGATCGCCAAGGCGTGGCTGCGCGGCTGGAAGGCGCAGCATCTGCCGAAGGGTATCCGCACCGGACGCTTCAGCGATCTCGACATCCGCTTCATGGCGATCCGCAACCCTGTCTTCATCGTCATGGCGGCGCTGTCGGTTGCTTCCGTCCTGCTTCTTGGCACTCTCGGTCTCAACCTGGGTGTCGACTTCAAGGGCGGCTCGATCATCGAGCTCGAAAGCAAGGGCGGAAACGTCGATATAGCCGACCTGCGCGTGCGGCTTGACGAGTTGAACCTGGGCGAAGTGCAGGTGCAGCATCTGGGGTCGGGCAACGGCGTCCTGGTGCGCGTGCCGTCGCAGGAAGCCGGCGACAACGCCGAGCAGACGGCGATCGGCGTCATTCGGGCGGAACTCAGTGACGAGTATGCCTTCAAACGCGTCGAGGTTGTCGGACCGGTGGTGTCGGGCGAACTGACCCGTGCGGGAACGATCGGTCTTGCCGTCTCCTTCGCCGCGATCTTGCTCTATGTCTGGCTGCGTTTCGAGTGGCGCTTCGCGCTCGGCGCGATTGTCGCGACCCTGCACGATGTACTGCTGACGATCGGTTTCCTTGTGGTGACCGGCATCGAGTTCAATCTCGGCAGCATCGCCGCCGTCCTGACCATCATCGGCTATTCCCTGAACGATACCGTCGTCATCTATGACCGCATCCGCGAGAACCTCGGCCGCTACAGGAAGATGCCGCTCTCGGTGCTGATCGACGCTTCGATCAACCAGACACTGTCCCGCACGATCCTGACGGCGCTGACGACGCTGCTGGCGCTGACGGCGCTCTACCTCTTCGGTGGTGGTCTTATCCGCTCTTTCAGCGTCACCCTCTTGTTTGGCGTGATCGTCGGCACGATCTCTTCGATCTATATCGCTGGTCCGATCCTCATTCTCTTCCGAAAGCGGACGGACCATTTCCAGGGCGGGGAGAACGCCCCCGGCCCAGGCGCCGGGGCGGCGCAAACGGCAAAGGGTTCAGTCTGAAATGCCAAGGGGTATCGAGATCCGCGAAGCGCATTTTCCGGGGCGCGCCCCGATCGATGCCTATGGCAATGGCGGTTTCCGCTTTGCCGACATGTCGCACCGCGGTTCCGTGCTGATGCTGCCTTCGGGCGTCTATGCATGGGATGTTGCAGAGGGCGATCCGCTGGCGGTTGAAAAGTTCCAGCGCGTCCTGGACGAGGCGCGCGATATCGAAGTGCTGCTCGTCGGCACCGGCCGTGACATCCGCCCACTGCCGGGCGAGTTGAAGATCGCCCTGCGTGCGCTGAACATCTCGTCCGATCCGATGAGCACAGGGGCTGCCGTTAGAACCTACAATGTGATGCTGGCCGAAGCGCGCGCGGTTGCCGTCGCGCTGATTGCCGTCTGATCGCGGCCAGGGAAGACTTGCGTGCAAGAAATCGATACCCAGATCCTGAGCGACCTCAGGGACAATGACCGTGACCGCTACCTTGCCTGCCTGCTGGCGCCTGCAGCCAGTCAGTCGTCGCTTGCTGCCCTCTACGCGTTCAACGCCGAACTTGCCCGTATCCGTGAGCTGGTCCATGAGCCGATCCCGGGCGAGATTCGCATGCAATGGTGGCGGGAGTTGCTGGAAAACGAAGATGCAACAGGTGAGGGGCACCCGCTCGCGCGTGCGCTGCTCGACTGCATTCGTAAGCACCGACTTCCCATCACGGTGTTTCAGAACATGATCGACGCCCGGATCTTCGATCTCTACGATGATCCGATGGAAGACCGGGCGGCATTCGAAGGTTACGCCGGTGAGACTGCATCGGCGCTGATCCAGCTGTCCTGCCTTGTTCTTGATCCGCAAAATGCAGCGAAGTCCGCCGAGGCGGCCGGCCACGCCGGCGTCGCGCAGGCGGTGGCGGGTGTGCTGCTGCTGCTGCCGCAGCATTGCCGCCGAGGGCAGGTCTACCTACCGGCCGAGCTTCTGCGGGCAACCGGCCTCGACAGGGAAACGCTGCTCGTCGGGGAGGATCAAGAGGCGATCGGAAGGGCGGTCAGGGCGTTTGCGGGCTACGGTCGGGACCACCTAACCAAGGCGCGTGCCCGGCTCGATACGATCGCGCCCGGCAATTTCGCCGGCTTTGTTCCCCTGGCACTCGCCGAGCCGATCTTCGACCGTGCCGAGACCGTCGGCGCGGGGGTGTTGCGCGATCCGATCAGGCCGGCGCAGTGGCGTCGGCAATGGTGGATGTGGTGGGCGAGCAGGCGTAGGCGGTTCTAAGTGGCCCGAGCGGGCATCAGAGGGCGCAGCATATGGTCAAATTGGCACAAGGCTCGCACCGTATAGAGGCAGTTTATCGGCTTCTTGCCCACTGAAGGGGTGCCCGTCTGATGCTCTGGCTGCTTTTGATCATCGTCGTCATTCTTGCCGGCTCGTTCTACATGTGGATGAACGCGCGGGCGGAACGGGATTGGAATGACCCGGATGCCGGCTCGGCGATGGTCGAGTTCGGGCGGGCCTTTCCGGACGAGGCGATTCGTGCCCTTCATTCGACCGCGGACCGCAAGGCGATCTTCCTGCGACTGCATGACGGCAAGGCCGGTTTCATCCAATCACATGGAACGCATTATGTTTGCCACGTCATTCAGCCGGGCAAGGTCCGGGTCAACAGTTCCGAAAGCGGCCATGGGTTGATCGTTCATTTCCCCGATTTCGCCTATCTCGACAATGCGTTCGAATTTCATAACGCCGGTGAGGCGGCTGAAGTCTCGCTGTGGCTGCTTGGCAGCTTCAGCCCGAAATCGGAATTCGCCGTCGATGAGGCGGACGTCCCATCGCCAGCGAAAGCGGGCGAATAATGAACACCTGGCGGCAGCCATCGCTGCCGACGGTCCTGATCAGTGAAAGCCTGCGAAAGTAAGAGGCCCGCAAACCGGCGTTGATCCGGATTGCAGGCCAATTGCCTGGTGGCCGATTACCTGTTCAACCAGGCGGCACAGTCGCTCAATGCGCGCGCAGCAGTCGCCTGCTTCTTTGCCGCAGCCTTTTCCTTGCCGCGGAAACGCTTTACGCCTTCGGGCTTGGTGATGGCGCCGGGATCCAGCGGTGGGAACAGCCCGAAATTGACATTCATCGGCTGGAACGAGCGTTTGCCGGGTTCGTCGTCGGAAACGATGTGGCCGCCAGTGATATGGTTGAGCAGTGCGCCGAAGGCGGTCGTTGCCGGTGGCGCGGCCAAAGCTTCACCCTTGCGTTCCGCTGCAGCGAACCGACCGGCCAGCAGGCCGATGCTCGCACTTTCGACATAGCCTTCGCAGCCGGTGATCTGGCCGGCAAAGCGCAGACCGGGTCGCGACTTGAGCGTCAGTGTTCCGTCGAGCAATGTGGGCGAGTTGATATAGGTGTTGCGGTGCAGGCCGCCGAGGCGGGCGAATTCGGCGCTCTCGAGGCCCGGGATCATGCGGAAGACCTCCGCCTGCGCGGCGTACTTCAATTTGGTCTGAAAGCCGACCATGTTGTAGAGCGTGCCAAGCGCATTGTCCTGGCGCAGCTGGACGACGGCATAGGCCTTGACCGTCGGGTTGTGGGCGTTGGTGAGGCCCATCGGCTTCATCGGCCCGTAGCGCAGCGTCTCGCGCCCGCGCTCCGCCATCACCTCGATCGGCAGGCAGCCGTCGAAATAGGGCGTGCCTTCCCATTCCTTGAAGCCGGTCTTATCGCCGGCTACGAGCGCGTCGATGAAGGCGTTGTACTGCTCCTCGTTCATCGGGCAGTTGATATAGTCCTTGCCGGTGCCACCGGGACCCACCTTGTCGTAGCGCGATTGATACCAGCAGATGTCCATGTCGATCGTCTCGGTGTAGACGATTGGTGCGATGGCGTCGAAGAAGGCGAGCGCATCGGCGCCGGTTTCATGGCGGATCGATTCGGCAAGGTCAGGGGCAGTCAGCGGGCCGGTTGCGACGACTGCAAGGTCCCATTCTTTCGGCGGCAAGCCACGGATTTCTTCGCGCACCACGGTGATGAGCGGGTGTGCGGCAATTGCCGTGGTGACGGCATCGGAGAAGCCGTCGCGGTCAACGGCAAGCGCGCCGCCCGCCGGCACCTGGTTGGCATCGGCCGCCTTCATGATCAGCGAGCCGGCAAGACGCATTTCAGCATGCAGTACGCCGACTGCGTTGCTGGTCGCGTCGTCGGAGCGGAACGAATTCGAACAGACGAGTTCGGCAAGGCCGTCCGTCTTGTGCGCGTCGGTGCCGCGCACGCCGCGCATCTCGTGCAGCACGACCGGGACGCCAGCCTCGGCGATCTGCCAGGCGGCTTCAGACCCGGCAAGGCCGCCGCCGATGACATGGATGGGAGAATGGGAAGAGGTGTCTTTGCTCATGGCCGGTTTCCTACCATGCTCGCCCCGTCGTTCCAACCGTCGTTGCTACCGCCACAAACGAAAACGGCGCCCGAAGGCGCCGTCTTGGAAGTCTGGTCGCTCGATCCGATTAACGGAAAGAGCGCGAAGCAATGTTGCGGATATCGTAGCGGGTGATGCCGATATCATTGAGAGCGTGGTTCGACAGGTTGCCGAGCTCGCTGACGGTGCGGCGGTAGTTGATCCAGCTTTTTGCGATACGAATCGGGTTCATGACTTTTTCCTCGAAGAGCGGTTTGTCGCGACAGCCATCTGTCTGCGTCGTTGAGGTTCTTATACGCTTGTCTAATTAGAAGGTGGAGTGCAAAGAAAATGCATCTGCTATGCATTTGTGCAGTGCATCGCCACATTGCTGGGCAGGAATTGGGGCCGCTCGAAAATACGCCACTGCTTAACGATTGATTAAAAAGTGGAGGGTGTCTCGTTAAAAATCTGGAATCGTGTGATTTTTGGACTGATATCAGGGTACGTCGCCGGCACTTTTTTCGGCAAACCGCGACAAGATTGCTGGTCCAGAGCAGCTCCTGGTCTATGTTTAACCTTCGCAGTTGCGAAGAGAACTCGTTAAGCAATTCGCCAACGAAAAACGCCCCCCGGAGTGAACCGGAGGGCGTTGGTAATGTCCGGCGCGCTGCGCGAAGCAGCGCTCCTGGAGATTACTTGATGGCCTGGCGTGCAACGTATGCGATATCGCCGCGGCCGATGCCGAGGTCGCTCAGTTCACGGTCGCTCATGCGGCCGAGTTCGTTGCAGGTCTGACGATACTTGCGCCAATTGTTGAAAGAGCGTGCGAGGTTCATGATCCTATCCTTTCTAGGGTCGTTTGCCAGCGCTTATCTCTCGGCTGGCCGTCATCTGATGACCCGGAATATAATCGTTTTGAGCAGAAGTTACAGAGATAATGCTGCATCGCACCCATGCAGCACTTGCAAGCCTCGTTTCGGCCGATGCGCCGGCGTCGTGCTTCGATGGCAGCTCAGGATGCCATGCGTATGGCTGGAAACGGAGAGATGAGATGCTGGCTGAATCAAACAACGCCCGCTGGGGGAGGAGATCCAGCGAGCGTCGTTTTGTTCTGATCGGCAACTGGGAGGAGGAGTGCTGCCGATCCAAATCGAGGGGCGCTGGGAGGAGGAGTGCGCCGCCCCGATCGATGAGTTGAAGATAGTTTAGTCTGCTGAAATTGTGTAGATCAAATGCCTCATGGCACCTATGCGCAGAATGCATATCTCTAGGCGGAATCGGCAAGGAAGTGCGTAAGCATTGTGCAAATGCCTCTGTTGACGCGACAAACCGATAAGGGGAGGCTGAAACGAATAACGCCCGCTGGGGGAGGAGGTCCAGCGAGCGTCATTGAAAGTGATTGGCAACTGGGAGGAGGAGTGTTGCCAATCGTATCGGAGGGGCGCTGGGAGGAGGAGTGCGCCGCTCCGAATTCCATCGAACTTTCGTTCGGGTCTTTCCCGGTTTCCCAGGGGTGGCTGACCATCGCCGCTGGCGTCCGTTTGGCTGTTTGCCTTCGTTCGCCTCTGATGATTTGAATATAGGGTCTTTAAATCGATTTGTGCAGTGCAATATCCGCATGGAAGATATGCGCATCGTGCAAGCCATTGGATCTGGGCGGACTGAGTGTCGATCCCATCGATGGACTGGTTGTGTTTTTTCGCCATTGCGTGATTAGTTGAGCGCGATGATTTCTTGTCTTCAAGGGCAGGCGGTCGAAGGAAGTGGGGCAGCATGTATCGCGGTCGTCTGGAAAAGGACTTCAAGCATTGGGTCGGCATGGGACTTCTGCCGGAGGCGTCGGCGCGACAGATGCTGGCGGAATATGATGGTCGCGAATCCACCTTTCGAGCTGGACGCGTTCTGTTGGTGCTTGCCGCCCTCTTGCTCTCGGCTTCGATCCTGCTGCTTGTCGCCGCCAACTGGGAGGCATTGCCACGTCTTGCCCGCCTTATCGGTATCGTCGCGTTGATATGGGGGTTTCATTTTGCTGGCGCATTCCTTCTGCGGCGGGGAAATGGCGGCCTGGCTGCGGCGGCTCTGGTGCTGGCGGCGATGTCCTTTGGCGCCGGCATCGCGCTTGTCGGGCAGATGTATCATCTCTCCGGGGATGCCGCCGACGCGCTCCTGCTCTGGATCGCTGGGGCATGCGTAACTGCACTCGCCTTTCGCTCGGCCGCTGTCACGACCGTGTGCGGTGGGCTGGCCTGGGCCTATTTCCTGACGGTGCTGTCCGAAAACGGACTTGGTGAAATCGTCGAGTGGCAAACCTGGATTGTCCCGGCACTTGCCATCCTCGTGGTCATCCTAGTGCGCCTGACGGACGCCGGTCGCGCCCGTCACCTGGCTTACCTGCTGGTGGTGGCGTGGCTCATCTGGCTCTATATCGAGAATTCGTCCCTCGGTTTTGCCGGCACATTGGCTGTCGGCGGCATTGTGGCCTTCCTCGCGGCAGCCATGCCCGGTTCACCGCTTCGTCCCATGGCGCTCGAGGCCGGTTCGGCGCCGGCATTCTATTCCTTTGCCCTCGCGCTCATCGGTTTCTCTGTGTTGCAGTTTGAAGCGGTCGGGTTGTTCACGGAAGTTGCCGCCGGTGCGGCCGTGCTGATCGTCGCTCTGCTTGGGATAGCGCTCGCCGGCGCGCAGAACGGAGCCGTTCGCTATCTCGGTTATGCGGCCTTTGCCGGTGAGCTTCTCTATCTCGCTTTCGAGACGCTCGGCTCGATGCTTGGAACCTCCGGCTTCTTCCTGATTTCCGGCCTGCTGGTGGCAGTAATCGCCTGGCTGGTGATCCGGATCGAGGGCCGATTGATGCGAGCGGGACGCGAGGAGGTTTCGCCATGAATGATCTCTCCACAAAGCGCCGCTGGCTGCCGCCGCTCGTCGCCGCGCTGATCGCGGCCGTTCTGCAGACGGCAGCGCTGGGCTACATGGTCGAAAGCCGGGCATCGATCCTGAGGAACGGCAAGGAAGTCCTGCTCAAGACAGTGCCGGTCGATCCGAGAGATCTGCTGCGCGGTGACTATGTCATCCTCAGCTATGACATTTCTTCACTGCCGCCTGAACTCTTCAAGGGCGGTTTGCCGAAGGCGCCGCAGGAGGTGACGGTTTTCGTGCGCCTTGCCAAGCAGCCGGACGGCTTCTGGAGCGCATCCGAAGCATCCTTCACGGAGCTTGCGCCAACGGACGACAGCGTCGTGCTTCAATCGCAGCCCTTCACTTACTACCCTTCGTCGAGCGAAATCCCGTCACCGATCAATGTCGCCTACGGTATCGAGCGATTCTATGTTCCTGAAGGTGAGGGACGGGTGCTGGAGCAGGCGCGCAATGCCGAAGCACTTTCGGTGAACGTACGCGTCAATGATGCCGGGCGAGCGCAGATCAGGCAGATCGCAGTAGAAGGTACGCCTGTCTACGAGGAGCCGCTCTATTAGCGGCTCTCAGCGGGACCAAATCGTTCTATGTGGGTAATCGTATTTTCCCTTTGATCCCGTCAAAACGAGTGATATAGAGACGCCGCGCTCGGGAAAGCCCTGAACCTCAGCATGCCCTTTGTATCCGCGGTGTTTCCGTTGGTTGGTCTTGCGGGAATACGCTCAGTCGGTGCGATTGTCTGAACGCGGGTATGGTGAAATTGGTAGACACGCCAGATTTAGGTTCTGGTGCCGCAAGGCGTGGGAGTTCAAGTCTCTCTACCCGCACCAGGACAGTGATCGCACCAAAAGACCGGATTCTGCGTAGATGAAGGGGGCTGGAGTGCCATTTTGCTTGCAAAACGGTTACGGAACTGCGTAAAGCCACTCCCGGCAAATGGATCGGCTCACGTGCTCGCCAGACCTTTCTAAGGGGAAGAGCACAGTCAACGTGAAATGAAGGTTTGAACATGCAGGTTATCGAAACGCTCGCTCAAGGGCTGAAGCGCGAACTCAAGGTCGTTATCCCGGCCAAGGACATGGAAGCTCGGATGAACGAGCGCCTGGCCGAAGTGAAGGACCGTGTTAAGATCAACGGCTTCCGTCCGGGCAAGGTGCCGTTCGCGCATCTCAAGAAGGTCTATGGCAAGTCGATCATGGCTGATCTCGTCAACGAGATCGTCCGCGAAAAGCCGACTGAGATCCTTTCTGGCCGTGGCGAGAAGTCGGCGACCCAGCCGGAAATCGCGATGACCGAGGACGAGTCCGAAGCCGACAAGATCCTCAACGCCGAGGCTGACCTCGAGTTCACCGTCGCTTACGAAATCATCCCGGCGATCGAACTCAAGGACGTCAGCGGCATCAAGGTGACGCGCGAAGTCGTCGAGATCGCTGAAGACGAAGTCAACGAGCAGATCCTGCGTATCGCTGAAAGCGCCCGCACCTACGAGACGAAGAAGGGCAAGGCCGCCAACGGCGACCGCGTCACCATCGACTACCTCGGCAAGGTTGACGGCGAAGCCTTCGACGGCGGCAAGGACGAAGATGCTGAGCTCGTTCTCGGCTCCAACCGCTTCATCCCGGGCTTCGAAGAGCAGCTCGTCGGCGTCAAGGCTGGCGACGAAAAGACCATCACCGTGACGTTCCCGGCCGATTACCCAGCAGCGAACCTCGCTGGCAAGGAAGCCACCTTCGACATTACCGTCAAGGACGTCGCTTCGGCCCAGGACATCGAAATCAACGACGAACTGGCCACCAAGCTCGGTCTCGAATCGGCTGACAAGCTGAAGGAAATCGTTCGCGGCCAGATCGAGAGCCAGTATGGCTCGCTGACCCGCCAGAAGGTGAAGCGTCAGATCCTCGACCAGCTCGACGAACTCTACCAGTTCGACACACCGGAGCGCCTCGTCGAAGCCGAATTCGAAAACATCTGGCGCCAGATCAACACCGACCTGCAGCAGGCCGGCAAGACCTTCGCTGACGAAGAAACCACCGAAGAAGAAGCGCGCGGCGAATACCGCAAGCTCGCTGAGCGCCGCGTTCGTCTCGGCCTCGTTCTCTCGGAAATCGGCGAAAAGGCCGGCGTTCAGGTCAGCGACGACGAACTGCAGCGTTCGCTGTTCGAACAGCTCCGCCAGTTCCCGGGCCAGGAAAAGCAGATCCTAGACTACTTCAAGAACACCCCCGGCGCCGCCGCTTCGCTGCGCGCTCCGCTGTTCGAAGAGAAGGTCGTCGATCACCTGCTCTCCGAGATCTCGGTAACCGACAAGACGGTTTCCAAGGAAGAGCTGACGGCTGACGACGAAGAGACCGAAGGCAAGTCTGCCAAGAAGGCTCCGGCCAAGAAGAAGGCCGCTGCCAAGGCTGACGCTGCTGAAGGCGAAGAAGCTGCAGCTCCGAAGAAGAAGGCCCCGGCCAAGAAGAAGGCTGCTGACGACAGCGCCGAGTAATCGTTTCTTCGATTGCCTGAAAATCAGAGGCCCTGCCGTTCTACGGCAGGGCCTTTTCAATTCTGCAGATGGTTGGGCGCGGGCGGCAGAAACGCGATTTTGCCTACCGGAGATCCAGCAGCAGGGCGCGGTGATCCGAGACTTCAGGCTGTGCCACGACGTCGAAACCAACGACCTCGACATCGGGTGTCGCCAGCATGTAGTCGGCGAAGCGCCCCGGCTTTCCATAGTACGATGTACGTGTGTCGGTATGGCCGCGACCCGTCACGAGATCGGCGAGGCCGAGATTGCCAAGGATCGTGAAGGTGTCGCTATCGGGCAGAAGATTGAAATCGCCGCAGACAACCAGCCTTTCGTTGCCGGGCCACACACGACCTATCAATTGCACCAGGGCATCCGCCTGGGCCTGCCGTTCAGGCGTGTCGCCCTTGCCGTTCTCCGCCCGCAGGCCGTGCATTTGCGCGATGGTGATGGAAGAGCCGCCCTCATAGTCGAAGATCCGGAGGCAATGGGCATTCCGCGCACGCGGATGTTCGCCCCAGCCATCAGGTGAAAATTCTCCGTGGACGAAGGTGAGCGCCTGGCTAATGACCGGAAGGGATTTGCGCACGAACGTGGCCAAGCCGAACTCGGCATGAACCATGCGGTTGCCATCGTGAAGCTCGCCTCTCGACGTCGGGCAGAAATAGCCGTCGTGATCAGGCAGGGCTGCCCGTATCTCGTCAAAAAGGTTGGCACGCTGCGGCAGTTCGACGTCGCGGTCGCGGTAAAGCAACCAGTCGGACGTCGTTTCGGGTGAACGGACGACCTCCTGAAGGCACAGAACGTCGGCATTCGCCTCGACGAGATACGGGATCAGCGGTGCATGCAGCTTGCCGCCCCAGACATTGAGGGAAAGGATACGCAGTGCCATGGTCAAACACTCGCCGGAATAAGCCGCCGTGAGATGCGCTGTGCTCTCCGGCGGGGCATGAAAACCAGGATCTGGGGCCGATGTCTTGATGATGCGACCAAGCCTGCGGCCCTGAGAAGGTCAGGACTGCAAGGCTAGCTGATTCGTGGTGTTTTGTTCGAGACCGGTTGGCTGACCGCGTGGATTTTCACGCCGTCGTCTTGATCTCGCCCATGCGGTTCCAAGCGTCCAGCCCGGCGATCTTGTAGGCCTCGGCCAGCGTCGGGTAGTTGAAGGTATTCTCGACGAAGTATTCGACGGTGCCCTTGAGATTGAGCACGGCCTGGCCGATGTGAACCAGCTCTGTCGCGCCTTCGCCGATGATGTGTACGCCGAGCAGGCGGCGCGTCTTCAACGAAAATATCATCTTCAACAGCCCGGAATCGAGACCCATGATGTGACCGCGCGACGTCTCGCGGAAGCGCGCCATGCCGCATTCGTAGGGAATGCCGCGATCCTTGACCTCTTCTTCGGAAAGGCCGCAGGTGGAGATTTCCGGCACGGCGTAGATGCCGTAAGGGAAGTACTTCTGCGGCTCCATGGCGATCGCGCCAACGGCAACGCGAGCCGCGATGCGGCCCTGTTCCATTGACGTCGAGGCAAGGCTTGGAAAGCCGACCACGTCGCCGGCGGCATAGATGTTAGGCACGGAGGTCTGGAAGGTTTCCGGATTGACCTTGAGGCGCCCGCGGCTGTCGGCTTCGAGGCCCGCAGCGGAAAGATTGAGCGTGTCGGTGGCACCCATGCGGCCGGCGGCAAAGAGCACCATATCGCTCGTGATCCGGCGGCCGTTGTCGAGCGTCAGCAACACCTTGCCGTTGTCGAGCCGCTCGACGGTGTCGGCCTTCTGCCCGAGATGCAGCTTCATGTTGCGGTCGCGCAGCTGGTAGATGAAATCCTCGACGATCTCCTTGTCGATGAAGTCGAGCATTGTCGTTTTCGGGTCGATTACCGTCACTTGCGTGTCGAGCGCGCTGAAGATCGTCGCATATTCGATGCCGACGACGCCGGCGCCGATGACCACGAGCGAGCGCGGTAGCTCCGAGATGTCGAGCAGTTCGTCGCTGTCGAGCACGGTCTTGCCGTCGAAGGGCATGTAGTCCGGGCGAAACGGCTTGGTGCCGACGGCCAGCATGATGCTGGTTCCGGAAACGAGCTGGGTCTCGCCGTCATCCTTGACGACCTCGAGCGTGGTCGGGTTGACGAAGCTTGCTTTGCCGCGCATCTGCTGCACCCGGTTGCGGGCAAACTGATGTTCGAGAACTTCGACTTCGTGATTGAGCGTGATGATCAGCCGCTGGCGCAGGTCGTCCGCGCTGATCTCTTCCTTGACGCGGTAGGACCGCCCGTAAAAGCCGCGCTCGCGCCAGCCAGACAGATTAAGCGCAGTCTCGCGCAGTGTCTTCGAAGGGATCGTGCCCGTGTGGACGGAAACGCCGCCGACGCGTTTGCCCTGTTCGATGACGAGAACCTTCTTGCCGAGCTTGGCGGCCTGGATGGCGCCGCGGCGGCCTGCAGGTCCGCTTCCGACGACGATGAGATCGAACTGGTTCATGGGCATTTCCGTCAAAAAGGGAGAATCGTTGTGCGCTGCGAAAAGTGTCGCTCGCATGCGTCTATACCGTCAATCGCACAGTTTGATGAAGTGGTTTTCGACTTTGAAACCTGTTGGGTGCGAATATCAGCAAATACGCGTATGCTCGACGGTCCAATGGCATACCGGTCCATGAAATTCTTGCGAGCATGGGAGGTTTTCTATGGCGCTGGACCTGACGAACGAAAGATCGGCCAATTCGCAGACGGCGGACGCGCCGCATGCTGAAGTGCGGCAGGGGGTGATCGCCGCGGCAGTTTACGAAAACGGCGTGCGTATCCAGGACATTCACGTGGAAGACGCCGGCAAATGGCGAAGCCGCCCCGGCACCGTCATCTGGATCGGTCTCCACGAACCGGATGCGGTGTTGCTAAAGCAGGTGCAGCGAGAGTTCGATCTGCATGATCTTGCGATCGAGGATGCCTGCAAGGCGCATCAGCGTCCGAAGCTGGAGATCTACGGCGAATCGGTTTTCATCGTCGCCCGCACCGCCCATATGGTCGGAGATGAAATCGCCTTCGGCGAAACGCACCTCTTTGTTGGCCGGGGCTACGTCGTTTCCGTTCGCCACGGGCCCTCGACCTCCTACATGGCCGTGCGCCAACGGTGCGAGGCATCACCGGCAGCTCTAGCCCATGGCGAAAACTACATCCTCTACTCGATCCTCGATTTTATCGTCGACAACTACATGCCGGTCATCGAGGCGATTCACGAGGAGGTCGAACGACTCGAGGACCGCTTGCTTCGTCGGCGGCTGGAAAAGGAGGATATCGAACGGCTCTACCTGCTCCGGCGCAATTTGCTCAGGCTCCGAAATGCGGCCGTACCCTTGGTCGACGTCTGCCGACGACACGAACATATCGATTTGCCCGGCATGGAGGCGGCACTGCAGCCTCTGTTTCGCGATGTGACCGACCATGTCCGCCGTGTGCAGGAAGATATCGATGCCTTGCGTGAGGTTCTGGCCTTTACCTTTGAAGCGAGCCTGATGATGGGGCAGTCGGAGCAGACGGAGATTTCGCGCAAGCTGGCCTCCTGGGCGGCCATTCTGGCGGTGCCGACGGCAATAGCCGGCATTTACGGGATGAACTTCGACGATATGCCCGAGCTGAAATTCCGCTACGGCTACTTCGTCGTACTTGCGGTGATCATCGGGCTCTGCCTGACGCTCTTTCGCTTCTTCCGACGCGCCAGATGGCTTTGAAGGCCGGTTGCGCGGCTAGAACAGGCGCAGCCCTTTCAGGCTGACATGGCCATCCTTGCCGATGATGATGTGATCATGCACCGCGATGCCGAGCGGTTTGGCCGTCTCGACGATCAGCTTGGTCATGTCGATGTCCGCCCGCGACGGTGTCGGATCACCCGAGGGATGGTTATGCGCTAGGATAAGCGCTGTCGCCGATAGTTCGAGCGCACGCTTGACGACCTCGCGCGGATAGACCGGCGTGTGGTCGATCGTGCCGGTCTGCTGAACCTCGTCGGCGATCAGCGCATTGCGCTTGTCGAGAAACAGGATGCGAAACTGTCGCAACGCTTTGATTTGATTTGCTGGCGTCCCTGACGCTCCAAAAACCCAAGCGGCAACAACTACATATAGAGAGTATTTGGCCTTTGTCGGGTCAAAATACTATATTTAGTGCTGCGCCTTGACGCTCTCGAGCGCTTCACGGTTAATGTGTTTACGAACTTCACAATTCACCATCACCAGCCGACCGGCGTCTTCGCCGGCGAGAGGAGACCTGCGCCTATGGATCTGCATGCTCTGAAATTCGAGAAGGCCAGCGACAATTGGAAGCTTTTATCCGTCGACCGAGTGACCGCAGCCGAAATCCAACCAGACGACGCTCGCATTTTTGTTGCGCGTGAATGCGACATCGATTGGGTCTCGGCTGCCGTGGAAGCCTCGCTGAACAAGGAGGGCGGCCGATGAGCAAGGCTGAAACACGTCCTGTTCGCGGATACGGCTTGATGCTTTACAGCGACGGCAATCGAGAAGTCTGCGGGTTCCTCGACGGCTCTCCGGTTCTTGTTCCTGCCCGCGTCGAACGTGATGGGAATAGGCGCCGCTTTCGCTTCTCCGAGGGCGCCCATCTGCTTCGCAATCTGGGCGATGTTTTCTGCCCAGACATGGCAATTGCAGGGTTCGTTCGCGAGGCGATTAACGAGAAGCTGGAACGTGACTGCGAAGCTGCGAACGCTTTCCGCATCACCGGCACAAAGGTTTCGAGGCGAAATCGATATCTCTTCGTGCGTGTCGACGTGTTCATTCTTAAGACGGGTGAATCCAACGACTTCACCTTCGTCCTAGAGGCGCCCAGCCTTGACGTGCAGGAGGACGGCCAGCGCGAGTTCGGTCAATTAGTGAAGGCGGTCGGACTGACAGAAGTCGAAGATAGCGACGAGCTCGTAGGCCGAACGGCGACGTTTGAGCGCCACGGCGAAGTTGTCGCCTTCAAGACCTGGGCCGCCTGAGATGCAGGTGCTTAACCTGAAACCCGCTGCCAATCCTGGCGGCGGCGCGATGAAGCTCATCGCGCAGTTCGATCTCGCGCTCTCGGGTGATGTTCGTATCTACGGCCTGAAACTCATGCAAACGCCAAGTGGTCAGCACATCGTGTACGCGCCGAATGGCAACGGAGGCAGACGCCTCGCCACATTCTCGCCGACGCTGGCGACAGCGATCACCCAAGCCGCAATTTGCGAAATCAAGGGGCATGATACCGCCGATGGCACCACTTCCAAAAACTGAACCGACAGCCACCCCGTCTTTCGACGAGGCCGCGATCCGCGCGCACGTCGAGATGCTGCACCGCTTGGCTCATGGAATGAATGGCAAGTTCGTGGTTTCGACCTTCTTCGCCAATCCGACAGGCGAAGATAAGGCCGGAGGCATCATCAGCCACCACCCCGTCAGTGACGTGGAAGGCATGGTAGACGCCATCATGGCGCACGCTTCTACACCCAATGCCAACTGCTACGTATGCCCGAACCTTATGCGGACGTCGCTCGAGCGCGGCAAAAAGGGCGCAGAGGCGGACGTCCTTGCTGTGTTGGCGCTGGTTGCCGACCTTGACGATGATACCGGCCGATCAGGTACCATGCCGATCGAGCCCAGCTGCGTCGTTGAGAGCTCGCCCGGCAATTACCAGTGCTTTCTGCTGTTGGATCGACCACTGACATCCGACGAGGCGAAGCCGCTTGCGAAGGCCCTGAAACACGCTGCCAATGCAGATCACTGCACCGTCGACCTGTCGCACGTCTGGCGGGTGCCTGGTGGCTTGAATTGGCCAAACGCGAAGAAGCTCGCACGCGGTCGTCCGCCTGAACCGGCCGCGGTCGCAATCGCCGAGGCGTGGGATGGTTCGCTAATTGACGTTGATGAACTTCGGACCACGCTGGCCCCCTGGTCCGGCAAGGAAAGCGGTTCTGGACAGTTGGTGACACTCGGTGAGTTGCCGTCGGTCAGTGACATCGAGATCTCCGAAACAGCGGCTGCGATGCTTGCAGCCGACGACGTTGGCGACAGGAGCGAGCACGCCGCGCGCATCGTCGAACAGTTGGCGTTCGATGGCTTGACCGCTGAGCAAGCTTGTTCGGCCTTCTTGGCGGCCCCTGGTAACTGGTTCCGGCGTTACGACACCAAGGATCCGGTCAAGGACTTTGAACGTATGTGGCCGAAATTCGGAGCTCCGCATGCCGAGGAGCGCGAAGCGGCAAGTCGGGTTTCTTCTAGCCTGATGGCTAAGTTCGCCACAAAGAACCAGTTTCCCGCGGCTGCCAACGACAACGTGCCGGCTGCTGTGGAATCTCCGCGTCCTGTTGATCCATGGGCACAGCGGAAGCACCCTTCGTTACCGACCGGCCTGCTACCGAAGATCATCGAGGAGTACGCCGCTTCGCAGGCGGAGATTATGGGGGTAGACGCTGGCGGGATCGCTGCTGCTGCCCTGGCGGTGTGTGCGGCGGCTATTCCGGACACGATCACCCTGCGCGTCAAGCGACACGACGATTGGGAGGAATCTGCGCGACTATGGGTGGCGTTGATCGGCAATCCGAGTGCTAAGAAGTCTCCCATCATCAGCGCTGCGACAAGGCCGCTGCGAGCAATCGACGACGACATGGTGCGCAAGTACCTCGATGAAAAGAGGGCGTACGACGCGCTCGACAAGGCCGGCAAGAGCGATAAGTCGGCACCAAGGCAGATACGCGTCCGCATAGAGGATGTGACCGTGGAGGCGGCGCAGGAGGTTTTGCGGGATAGCCGCAACGGCGTGCTTTTGATCCGCGACGAGCTGTCAGGCTGGTTTGGCTCGATGGAGAAGTATGGATCTAGCAAGGGCGCGGCTGCAGATCGGAGCTTCTGGCTGCAAGCGTTCAACGGCGGAAGTTATAGCGTCAATCGTGTCGGGCGGGGCGTCGTTGCTATCGACAATCTTTCGGTATCCATGCTGGGAGGCATTCAGCCCGAGCCTATTAGGCGCATTGCTGCGGATGCGGCTGACGATGGCTTATTGCAGCGACTTTTCCCGATTTGTCTCGGTCAGTCTTCCGTCGGGCTCGACGTCCCGCCGTCAGCAGCTGTTGGGCAATATTCTGGTCTCGTGCGTCGGCTTCATGAGCTGCAGCGCCCGTTTCAGGGGTCGCTAAAGGAAGTGCCGTTGAAGTTCGACGGTGCGGCCCAAGACCTTCGCCAGGAACTATCAGAGCGTCATCACGAGATGCAGGGAACTTGGGAAATTCTCAATAAGAAACTTGCTGCGCACATTGGCAAGTTTGACGGCCTGTTCGCCCGTCTCTGTGTTGTGTTCCACTGTATAGAATCGTCGTCGCCGCGTCCGTCGTCCGTCATCACACATGACACCGCAAAACGTGCCGCTGACTTTTTACACGATTTCTTGTTTCCGCATTCGCTCGCCTTCTACCAGAACATTCTCGGCTTGTCGGATCGCCACGACGCCGTGTTGGCAACGGCAGGATGGATTCTCGCCCATCAGCCCCAGAAGATTACCGTACGCGACGTTCGCCGCGGCGATCGGACAATGCGGGAAATGGACGTTGACCAGGCCGAAGAGGTGCTTCGCAAACTTGACGCTATGTCATGGGTCGAGCCCTTGCAGTCCCTACGTCGAGACTCGGTGACGTACGCTGTTAATCCGGCAGTGTTTGAGGACTTCGCGCAGCGAGCCGAAAAGGAGAAGGCTCGGCGGGAGCGAGTGCGGGACCTGATCGCGTCTTCATAGCGCGCCAGTGGCACCAAGCGTCCCTTGCGCGCGCAGCAACACGACAGAAATCAATCTCTTTTTCATATCCCACCGCCCTGTTGGTACCGCGCGTACACAAGGGCCAGTTGGGGACACTTTAAAACTCGGAAGGAGGAACAATTGCTATTCCCAACAGCAGCAACCCAGGAAGCGAACTCGTGAACGTCGCTTCGTTCTTAATGCGGAACCCGCGCCAAAAACGCGAGGATCTCGGCGACTACGTTCTCCGCGTAGTTCTTGAATCTCTTCAGGAGAAAGACGCGAGGGTGAGGGCAGAGCTGGTCGATGAAGCTCTATCGTTCTACCGGGGCCGGATCGTCGACAGCGTTGAGGAGGCCGCCGAAGAGAGAGCTGGCTCTGAAAAGCGCAGATTGGAAGCGCAACTGGCTGAGCTGAAGGCCAAACATCAGACGCTCGAAGCCACGCATCAGCGCCTCGTCACTTCCTATCCCACGTCGGTGCCCGTGCGTGAGGCAGAGGAGGCCAGGCTGGGTGCCTACCGGTTGGCTCGGGAGAGGGCGGCCCTTCTGGCGGAATATCCACCAGGCACACCAACCATGATGTCTGAGGATATCCGCGAGAAAGTCAAAGATCCAAAACCCAAGTGGGCAAAGTCATGAGCGCCAGCCAGAATAAAGGAGATTGCGACTTGAACAAAGCAGCACAAAAGCCGGTGATTCACCGAGACCTGTCGAAATTATCCGAGCTCTTGGCCGCAGGTCGCCAGGTCGCCGCAAACGACAACGAACCACAGCGAAAGAAGAGGCCCTACCGCCATCGCGGCACGCTTCCAGCGCTGCGTTGGCTTTTCGACAATCATCCGGACCTCGCCCCTGCGCTGGCGTCTGCGCTGCCAAAACCGGATACGAACTGGTCACCAGACGCCATCGACAACGATCAAAAGATCCGACCGACCATCGGCGAGTTGATGAAGGCGGCCAGTGACGCATTTCGCGTCTATGTCCGAGACGGCGCTCGCCACGTCGGAGCCGGGCTGGCGATGGAGATGGACGATGACATCGAGCACATAACCTTCGGCTCGATGAAGTTCCGCGACGGCCGATTGGTCGAATGGGCGCGAACAAAAAAAGGCCACAAGCTGAGGCCGGTGGATCGCATCGCGGTCGGGGAAAGCGAAAATACGCATGGGAATCCCGAGCGCTACCTCAAGACAAAAGCGACCGCTCAATCTCCGATGCACGCTTCGTCGTTGCCGCGTAACGTGTCTGACCGGCCAGTGCTGCCGCCCATGTTCGACCCGCAAGCGGGTGTCGAAGCAAATCGGGAGCTTCTCCGTAGCCTTGGTGTCGATGGATCCGTTAAGTTCGACGATCTTCCGATTACGGCGACCAAATGCGAGACAGCAGTCGCCAAAGGTGCCGCATTTTTAGGAGGAGTGTCGCGCCCTAGCGGAAATTCTTCTGCTGGCGCGCAGGCATGGGAAGCGCCAGAGGAGGCGAAAGGCGAAGTCGTCGAGGTTATCGAAGAAGTGGCGGCCCGAGGCACGTTGAAATCGATCGGTCTGCGGCTTGGCTATTCGGAGAACTACGCCGACAGGGCGGGGAAGGCGGCGCTGGTCGAGGCGGCTCGAGTGCTTGCCGCCGCAAACGACAATAAAAAATATGAGGCAAATGTGCCAAATCGTGCAGGGTTGTGAGGTATATATACAGAAGACATTGAAGGCCGCCTCGCGCGGCCTTCTTTCATTGTGGCGCCGAATTTGAGCGGACGGTTCACCTCGCTATCAATGCCGGGACTGCCACATACTCTTACGCCGCAATCCGCCGAGCCGCCTTGTCGGCGTTCTTTCGGTCGTCTCCGTATTGGTCGAGGATCGTCTGCGCGTCCTCGATTTCAATTCGGTGCTTCTTTGCAAAAGCCTTGACGTCGTTAAGAGGCGTTGCCGCCGTTGTTTTTTCGCTCAAATCAATCTCCTGGAAAAGGTCGCGCGCATTACAAGCCCATTGAGGGTGCGCTGCCGACTGGATCCATATGTGGGGATTGGATGACCGGATGTCCAGAGCACAGCGGCTCGTCAATCGTTACCCCATCTCCTGGCGCTCTCCTCCTCTGGCGACGGGTGATCGTGCGCCGGGCTCCCTTAAGTAGTCGGGCCTTTCCTTGTTGTTCAAAAATACAAGCCAGCCAACGATAACTACTTGATTGAGAAGAGGAAATTGGCCTGACCGCCGCTAACGCGCATTCAAGTCCCCTATAACGGGGAAGCTGTTTTACACTCAGGCCCACTTCGGTGGGCCTTTTTCTTGAGACCTATGTGTCTCCCCGGTTTCATTGCCGGGTAACTATTGCTATGGCGCGCCTCCTCTCGCGACATGGCGATCGTGCGGCTACCTCCCTTCGGGTTGAGGTAGCCGCTCTTTGTTATTGCGCCGGCGTTGTTGTCGACGGCTGCGTTGTGGAGGGTTGGGTCGTCGACGGCTGAGTAGTTGATGGCTGGGTAGACGGCGCCGTCGTCGTCGGCTCGGTGGTCGACGGGGTCGTAGTCGACGGTGCAGTTGTGGTGGTCGACGGTGCGGTTGTAGTCGGCTCTGTCGTCGACGGCTGCGTCGTTGTAGACGGAGTTGTTGCCGGCTCAGTAGTGGTCGCCGGCGGGGTTGCCGTTTCTGTTGTCGCTTCCTTCTTTGGCATTAGAAGGACAACCAGGACAATGACCGCCGCGGCAGCAACGATTGCGATTATGGCGTTTCGACTCATGATTCACTCCTCTTGGATGCATCCGACTCGCGAATTGTACCACTGCAACCAGAACCGGAGATGAACAGGCTATCGGCGCTTGAGCCACGGCTCTCGTGTGCGCCGGGCTCCCTTCGGGTCGAGGTAGCCGCTTTTCGTTTTCATGATACAAGATTTGTAGCCGACGCTGCGTCGTAAAATCTATTTGACGACTCCGTCATTTCAACCCATATATGTGACTAGTCGGCTGATGGACGCGACTTGGCCTCTATGGGGCCTTGCCTGACGCTGGCTTGAGGCGAAAGCCTCTCTTGGCGAAAGCCAGGTGGCGGTGAGAAATACACCAATCAAAAGAGGTCGTGCGAAAGCGCGGCCTTTTTTGTTGTTCTGTTTCGAAATGAATCGGGCGGGGCAATGTCGCGAACCCCGCCCGATGTCCAACCCACTCCTCTTCAGCGTAAGATACGCTTAATTTCGTGGTGGCGGTGAGTGTGGGATTTGAACCCACGGGACCCGCGAAAGTCCGCCGATTTTTCAGGTCGGTGCAATAGACCGCTCTGCCAACCCACCGTTGCGAATATAAATGGCAGCTTGATTACGGTTTTGCAATGGTGCCGCGCACGACTTGTCTGAGTTGTCCCTAGTCATTTCATGCAGGCAATCAAATCACGCACATGACCAAGCTATCAACGCTTAAGCCTCGCCTCTCATCCGCATCGCATACCATCTCCAAGGCAGAGATGGTCACGTGCGATGTAGTCGCCTATGCCGCGTAAGCCACCATCATTCAAGCCAACCACACAGCGCACCAAGGTCGAGCGCAAACGCGAAGCTGACCGCAGGCGCCACAGTGAGCCATGGCGAGCATGGTATGGCACGGCTAGATGGCAGGCGTTGCGCGAGGCCCAGCTATCTGCCCATCCTATCTGCGTGATGTGTCTGGACAACGATGAGACCATCACCTCAGCCGAAGTATGTGACCACCTCACGCCACATCGAGGAGATGAGGTGCTGTTCTGGTCTGGACCGTTCCAGTCCCTTTGCTCTGCTTGTCACAACGGCAGGAAGCAACGCGAAGAGCGCATGCATTCAATACGAATAGACATCAATGATATCAATGCCTTGCTCGAGTGATGGGAGGGGCGACCCGCATCGCCCCCTCGGTCGGCTGCCTTACCGGCGGCCTAAGCAATTTTTCCCGTCCGCAAAATTTGAAATTTGGAGATGGCACCATGGCAAGGCCGAGGAAGCCGACGGCTGCCCTCGAGTTGAAGGGTGCCTACAAGAAGGATCCGCAGCGAAAAGCCGAGCGGAAGGACGAGCCTAAGCCGTCCGGTGCTGTCGGGCTTGCGCCTGATTTCTTCGACGCTGATGAGCGGCTGATTTGGGATGATCTGGCGGGGTTTGGCTTTTGGCTGACTGACGCGGATCGGCTCATGCTCGAGATCGCCGTCAAGCTCATGTCCATGTTCCGGAAAGGAACGTTGGACGGCGGGGGTATATCCAAGCTGATCACCGCGCTTTCGAAATTGGGTTTCAGCCCGACCGATCGCAGCAAGGTCCAGGCGCCAGGCGCCAAGGAGCCTGAAGCGGATCCATTCGCAGACTTTAAGTGAGATCATGGAAATCGATGTCGAGAAGCATCCGCACGTCGCGGCAGGATATTCCTATGCCTTAGACGTGGTTGCTGGCCGCATATCGGCTTGCGAGTACGTCAAGCAGGCTTGCCAGAGACAGTTGGATGACTTGGCAAGGGCCGCTGAAGGGTGGGCCTACTATTTCGATCACGATGCCGCGCAGAAGGTCTGCACGTTCACATGCTTTCTGCCGCACATCAAAGGCCCGCTGGCCGGCCAGAACCTGACGCTCGAGCCGTGGCAGTCTTTCATCCTCACTACCGCATTCGGCTGGCTGCGCCACGATAATGGCAAGCGCCGCTATCGGCGAGCATACACCGAGGTGCCGAGGGGCAACGGCAAGACGACCCTTTCGGACGGCCCCGCGCTCTATTGCGGCTTCGGCGAGAAGGAAGGCGGCGCGGAAGTCTATTCCGCGGCACGAACGCGTGACCAGGCGAAGGTAGCCTTTGCGGCAGCGCAGGCAATGCTACGGCGCGCCACCGGACTGCGGAACGCCCTTGGCATAGACGTTGAGGCGCACCGCATCATTCAGATGCGATCGAATAGTTATTTCGAAGCCCTATCGGCCGACGCTGACTCGCTCGACGGTAAGAACGTCCACTTTGCACTTATCGACGAGTTGCACGCCCACCGCGATCGTAGCGTTTATGACGCTATCGAGACCGGCGCAGGCAAGCGCAACCAGTCGATGGTCTGGGCCATTACGACGGCCGGCGCTGACAAGACGGGCATTTGCTACGAGCATCGTGCCTACACGATCAATCTGCTGAAGAAGACCGCCGAAGACGACACGTACTTTGGCATCATCTACACGATCGACAAGGACGACGACTGGACGGAAGAGTCGACGTGGCGGAAGGCCAATCCGAATTATGGTATTTCGGTCGAGCCGGAGCACGTAGCCGCCCTGTGCCGCAAGGCGATGTCGTCGCCAGCTTCGCAGGCGAACTTTCTGACCAAGCATTTGAACGTCTGGATCCAGACGAACGAAGCGCTTTACGACATGCGAGCATGGGATAGATGCTTCGACGAGGATCTCGATATCGAGGACTTCGCTGGTCATCCGTGCCGCGTGGCTGTGGACTTGGCGTCAAAGGTAGATATCGCGGCCGTCGTTGCTTTGTTTGAGCGCGATGGCAAGATCTACCCGTTCGCCAAGTTTTACGTCCCGGAACAAGCAATTCTTGAGAGCCGGAATGACTCCTACAAAGGGTGGGAGGCGGAAGGCAAGTTGATCGCGACGCCAGGTGACGTGATCGACATCGACCGCATTGAGGCCGACATCATCGACTTATCAACGCGGTTCGAGGTTCTCGAGATCGCGTATGACCCATGGCAGGCGCAACAGATGGCCAACCATCTTGTTGAGCAGGGAGCGAACGCTGTCGAGTACCGACAGACGGTCCAGAACTTCTCGGAGCCAACCAAGGAATTGGACGCGCTTATGCGCTCCAACAAATTGGCACACAACTCCGGCCCGCGGGACCCGCTGTCGTGGATGATCGGCAACGTTGTCGGCCATTACGACGCGAAAGAGAACGTCTACCCGCGCAAAGAACGGCCAGAGAACAAGATCGACGGCGCGATTGCCCTCATCATGGTTCTCGGGTTGCACCTGCGTGCGTCCGGCGGAGTGCAAGCTCCATCTCCATGGGAAAATCCCGAATTCAGAATTGCCGTCGTGTGACGGCGGCAAGGTGGTTTGATGTTTGGATTTACGACGACCCGCTCCGCTGAAAAGCGGGTCGCGGAGGCGGTTGCGGAAACGCGAGCCAGCCTAGAGAGCCCAAGCGTTCCGTTGTCTGACGTCGGCGCATGGCGCGCGCTGATGGACGACTGGCACGGAGTTGCCGGCGTTACCGTCACTCACGAAACGGCGCTCGAGGTGCCGGCCGTGTGGTGCGCCATCAACTTCATCGCGAACACGATCGCCAGCCTTCCGTTGCAGGTCTACAAAAAGAGCGGGGATGGGCGGGATACAGCCGAATCTGATCCGCTATACGGCATCCTGCACGACGCTCCGAATGACGAATTGACGTCGTTCATGTGGCGCAAGGGCATGATGATCAGCGTTCTGCTGCGTGGCCGCGGCGTTTCGTTCATTGAACGGAATAAGGCTGGCCGGGTGATGAACATCTGGCCGCTGGACGCCGACAATCTGACGATCGAACGCAAGAACGGCCGCAAGCTTTACCACTACAAGGACGGCGCGCGGGAAGTCACCTACACCGCAAGCGAAGTGATCGACCTGACCTTCATGCTGAAGCCAGACGGCGTGTCTCACGTTGACCCGGTATCAAAGCTGAAAGGGGCGGTTGGCCTTGCGCTAGCGCTTGACGAGTACGCTCGCAAGTTCTTTACCAACGGTGGCGTGCCGCCTCTGGCGTTGTATGGCCCTATGCCATCGCCTGCAGCCGCGACGAGGGCGTCACAAGACGTCGAGAAAGCGGTGCGAGACGCCAACGCCGAGCGCCGAAACGTCATGATCATGCCGACAGGGCATGAACTGAAGCCTGTAGGCGTCGATCCCGACAAATCCCAGATGGAAGAGGCTCGCCGATTCCAAGTAGAGGAAATTGCCCGCATTTACGGGATTCCTCCAGTCTTCTTGCAGGATCTTACCCACGGCACGTTTTCAAACACGGAGCAGCAGGACCTTAATCTGGTCAAGCACCTGATCTCGCAGTGGGTGAAGGCTTGGGAGCAGGAACTGAACCTGAAACTGTTCAGCGCGCGTAATCGCACGAAGTTTTGCGAATTCAACCTCGATGGCCTCCAACGGGGAGATTTCAAGACCCGCATGGATGGATATGCCAAGGGGATCCAGAACGCGATCTACACACCAGATGAGGTGCGTGGGATGGAGAACTGGCCGAAGCACGGCGGCGAGGCTGAGAAGCTGCATATCCAGGGCGCTACCGTGCCTCTCGGCATGCAATCGACGACTGCTGCGCAACCGGCGCCTGCGAACTACAACAACGAAGATGAGGCACAGGCCGCATGAGCAAGATTGAAAAGCGTGGCGGCACGCTTGGCGTAGAGACGCGTGCCGCAGATGAAAAGCGAACGCTTGTCGGATATGCGGCCGTCTTCGATTCGCCGACTGATATTTCCGGGTGGTGGACGGAGCGAATTGCTCCTGGCGCCTTCGCCGCTGCGATCGGCGGTGATGTCCGAGCCCTTGTCGACCACGATATGGGCCGCGTGATCGGTCGCACTAAGAGCGGAACGCTGCGGCTAGCGGAAGACTCCAAGGGGCTCGCCGTCGAAATCGACATTCCGAACACCACCGACGGCAACGACCTTTGGGAGCTTGTCGAGCGAGGTGATTTGTCAGGGATGAGCTTCGGATTCTCTGTGACGAAGCAGTCGTGGGATGAGACCGTCGACCCGCCGCTGCGCACCATTGAGGCCGTCGATCTTTTCGAGGTATCGGCGGTCGCATGGCCGGCCTACGACGACACCGAAATCGGCAAGCGAGCACTGGCTGAATGGCGGTCGGCAAATCCTGCCACGCCGGCACCAGAAGAAATTACAGATCCGGCGGCAGCGCCGGTAACGAAGGCGAACCTTACCAGGGCACGCCTCAAAATGGATCTTGAACTCAAGGTCCGCAGCACGCGCTGACCAGCGCTGTCACCCACCAAAACCACCACCACACTGAGCTCGCTTTCGCGGGCTCTCTTCGTTTGGAGACGACATGTCCAAGATTACCGAATTGCGCGAAAAGCAGCAGAAGCTTGTAGCCGATGCCCGCGCACTGCTTGCCGACATCAAAGACGACACTGCCGAAGCGCGCGTTGCTGAGCTTGAAACCCAGCACGATGCCGCAATGGCGGAATATGACCGACTCGAGGCTCGCATCAAGCGCGAAGAAGGCCTGGAAGAGCGCGAGCGTGAGCTCAATGCAGCCGACGAACGTCGGCCGATCGGCGAAGACCGGTCTGTGCAGGGCGGTCGACAGGAAAACCTCGACGAAGCGCGCGCCACAGCGTTCCGCAGCTATCTGCGGCATGGTCTTGAGGACATGCCCGCGGAACAGCGGAAGATAGTGCGGGAGATGCGTGCTCAGGGCGTTGGAACTGATTCCAAGGGCGGGTACCTGGTCCCTGAAGGCTTTATGGCCGAGTTGGTCAAGTCGCTGAAGGCATGGGGCCCGATGCTTGATCCGGGCGTTACACGCGTGCTCACGACCACCTCCGGCAATTCGATCCCTTGGCCGACGATGGACGACACCTCTAACGAGGGCTCACTCATCGGGGAAAACACGCAGGTTTCGGAGAGCGAAGTCGCTTTTGGCACCAAAACCCTCGAAGCGTACAAGTACACCTCCGGCGTCGTCCTGGTCTCTGCCGAACTGCTGCAGGATTCGGCTATCGATGTGGAGCAGACAGTACGTTCGACCATGGGCGAGCGCATTGGCCGTATTGGCAATCGCCACCTAACCGTAGGCGACGGCTCAGCGAAGCCGACCGGCATTGTCACGGCAGCAACGGCGCTGACCGGTGTCGCTGCTGCCGCGGCCATCACGTTTGACAATCTGATCGACCTTTTCCACGCCGTCGATCCAGCTTACCGTGACGATCCGTCCGTCCGATGGATGTTCAACGACGGCACGCTGAAGTCGCTGCGCAAGCTCCGTGACGCCGAGGATCGGTACGTCTGGCAGCCTGCAGACATGAGAACGGGCGCGCCGGCCACTATTCTCGACAAGCCGTACAGCATCAACCAGGCGATGGCTGGTGTTGGCGCCTCGAACAAGTCCGTCGCATTCGGTGCATTCAACCGCTACGTCGTTCGCATGGTTCGCGAGTTCGCGATCCGGCGCCTTGTTGAGCGCTATGCCGACTTCGATCAGACCGGCTTCATCGGGTTCACTCGTCTTGATGGTGAGCTGCTAGACGTCGCTGCGGTGAAAACGCTGCAGCACGCCGCATCCTAATTAACAGGAGGGGAGGCTTCGGCCTCCCTACGCCCATGAAAATCAAAGTTTTGTCGAGCCTGGCTGGCGAGGCCTTCTCGTATCGCCGTGGCGACGTCGTGGAGCTCAATATCTTTAAAGAGCAGGTTGGCACCGGTTGGGAAGTTCTTGTCGAACTCGTCGAAGACGATGCGCCGCCGGCCGTTACCCCATCTAAGGCTCGCAAGAAATGAACGAGTGGACACGGCTGGTTAGAACGGTTGCGCCGGCAGGACCGGCCGTGACCCTTGCAGAGGCCAAGCGCCATCTGCGCGTTTTCCATGACGATGATGACGCCGACATAACGTCTATTGTCGCCGCCGCGGAGGCGGTGATCGAAGGTCCAAACGGCATCGGCATAGCATTGCTGCAGCAGACGTGGCGGCTGTCGCTGGATCGTTTCCCCTGCGAGATCATCGTGCCGCTTGGACCGGTGATCGGCGTCACGTCAGTGACGTATCGCGACAGCGATGGCGTCGAGCAAACGGTGGGCGGCCTTCGTTACGATCTTGACCAGCAGCCGTTCCGAATTTGGCCTGCCCGAAACACTTCGTGGCCGTCGGTCATTTGCGAGCCAGGCGGAGTGAAGGTCACGTTTGAATGTGGCCACGAGTTGCTGCCGCAGGATCTTCGTTGGGCGCTCCTACTCTTGGTGGGCCATTTCTACGAAAACCGCGAAGCCGTGGCAGACGGCGGCTCTTCTGAGTTGCCGCTGGGTGTCGCATCAATTCTTGAACGCTACAGAGTCGGCCGGGTCGCATAAACCTAAGGAATTCCAATGGATATCTCTATTACATCCAGTGCTGTAGTCGCCGGAAGCAACGCAACGCGCGACATCGGAACAGCCGGCGAGACGATCGTGGCCGGCAAGGCCATTTACCTCGACGCAGCCACCAGCAAGTGGATGCTGTCGGACAACAACGGCACCGGCACTCGCCAGGTGCACGGCATCGCCCTCAACGGCGCGTCGCTGAACCAACCTGTTTCGATGATCAAGTCTGGCGACCTCACGGTCGGCTCGGTTTTGACCGCCGGCACGGATTACTGGTTGTCGGCAACCGCAGGCGGCATTTGCCCCCGCGCCGATCTCGCCACCGGCATGGACACGATTCAGATCGGCGTTGCGAAGAGCGCTACCGTGCTGACCGTCGCTGTCGTTGATCCGGGTGTGACTCTCTGATGCCGTGGGTGAAGTTCACGGCTGACCATAACTGGGTACAGCCTGCCTTCACCGTGGCCTATAAGTCGGGCATGCACCTGAACGTCACCCGCGCTTGCGCTGATGAAGCTATCGAGCGCGGTGTCGCTGTGAGAACGGCGGCGCCGAAGCGGGAGAAGGCGGATGGCAAAACGTAGCGGCGCCGGTAGCCTCAACAGCGTTGTCGTCTTCCGAAAGCGGGTCGACGTCGAGGATGAATATGGCAATCCCGTAGGCGGTGGATGGCAAGACCAGTTTGAGACTGCGGCGCGCTTGGCGCCAAGGTTTGGCGGATCCGAAGGTGTAACGGCCGCGCGTTTGGAGGCGAAGCAGCCTTACAATCTCACGGTACGGTCCGAACTTAGAACACGCGGTGTCGAAACCACGTGGCAGGTCTACGATAAGCGTGGCGGAACGAACCCTGCTGGCGAGCCAAGGCGAACCTTCAACATCAAGACGATTACAAATCCGGACGAGCGGAATGCATATCTGGAAATGTTGGTCGTTGAGGGCGAGGCGAGTTGATGGCGCTGAAGGCGAAGATTTTGGGGCGCGAGGCGCTTACCAAGAAGCTGAATGCACTCGCGCCGAAAGTCGAAGCCGAAGTTGCCGTCGTGAAATTGCAAGTCATGCAAGACGCCGCCGAGAGGATTTCAGCGAACGCGCCAACAGGCGCCACGCTCAATTACATGGAAAGCATTGAGGCGGACTACATCAAAAATCGTCCGCACCAAGAGCTGATCGGCATTGAAGAGACCAAAGACCCGTCTGCTGCGGCTGTTTTCGCGCCGTTTATTTGGCGTTTCTTGGAGTGGGGCACTGCTCCACACAGCACTGCAAAAGGCGGCGGCACTGTGGCCGGCAAGAAAGCCGCTCTGTCGAGTGGCGTGGCAATGCACCCCGGAACTGCGGCGCAACCCCACATTTTTCATGTGTGGCGAGCAATGCGGAAGAAGGCAAAGGAGCGGGTTAACCGCGCCGTAAGCAAGGCTGTCAGGCTTTCGATGGGGAAGAAATAAAATGTCTGCACCTGACCATGAGCTTGTCGGCCTAATTGCCGCCAAGCTCCGTATCACGCCCTCTGTGACTGCACTTGTCGGAAATCGTACCCTCTACAAAGCCGACGAGAACACGATCGTTCCGTACATCACCATGGGTGACGCGACGGTACGGCGCGATGATGCAACCTGTATTCGAAGCTCCGAAATCGACATCACCATCCATGTTTGGACGGGTGGCGGCAATCCGCTGCAGGATGCGCGAGCGGTCGCTTATGCGGTATCCGAGGCGCTGCACGATGCACCAATCGCCCTCACCAACCACCTGCTTGTCAATCTCCGCCACACCGCGACGCGCGCATTTTACGACGTCGACGATGTGACGGGTCACGCTGTCATCGAATTTGTCGCCAGCGTCGAGCGAACCGCAGCCTAAGCGGATCCACAAACACCACCAGAACCAACACGCCTGGCCATGTGCCGGGTTTTTTGTCTTTAAAGGAACCTACACATGTCCCAGCAACTCGGTCGTCTGCTTCTCATCCAGATCGGCGACGGCGCTGATCCAGGCCCGGAAACTTTCAACAACCTTTGCGGCCTGAAGACGCGCAGCTTCAATCTGTCGGCCAGCGAAATCGACACCACGATCCCGTCGTGCACTAATCCCGGCGATGAGGTGCAGAAGACTTCGCGCCCCGGCATGGTCAACCGCACCTTTACCGGCTCCGGCGCGTTCGTCTCGTCTGTTGCGATGACGGCATTCATGGACAAGGTCATCAACGCGACCGTGTTCAATGCCAAGGTCATCGTTCCCGGTCTCGGCACGTTCACCGGCCCATTCTTCGTCACCGACTTCGAGGCGAGCGGCGACATGGAGAACAACATGGAGTTCAGCGCCACGTTCGTTCCTGGCGACTCGCTCACCTTCGTTGCGGCGTAATCCATGGCTGAACCTGTAAACGGTGCACGCGGCGAAGTTTCGCTGATTATCGATGGAGTCGAGCTAGTCATCGCCGCCACGATGGGCGGCCTTGCTGCTGTGTCGACGCGGCTCAACTGCAAATCGATGTCGGATCTGTTTCTTCGGCTTTCATCGGTTGAAATAGCTGCGACCATCGCGGCGATCGAACTACTGACCGTCCGCGGCGACGTCAGAGCGGCTCTGTCGCGGCTGAACCTCAAGCACTTCGGTGATTGCGCGGCAGCCTTTGAGGCTGCGCTGTCGGCTCATCTTGGTGATGACGAGGGAAACGCCGAAGCCGTCGGAGCGGAGACGGCGAGCCCGACGACCTAAACGTCGTTCTCCGGCGGTGGATGAAGACGTCTCACAAGATCGGTTGGCGGGTCTCCGAGTTCTGGCAATCGACGATGGTCGAGTTCTTTGACTGCATCGAGGCTCAAAACGAGATGGCCGACGAGGGTAGTGATACCGGCGCGCCATCTGGCTCAGAGATGAACCGACTGATCGCCGAGTACGGCCGATAATGATCAACAGAAGCCCGCCTCGAGCGGGCTTTTTCATGCCCACAGGATGGCTGGCTGATGGTAGACAAAACAGACGATCTGGTTATTTCCATTAGCACAGACGTCGCCACCCTGCGGCGAAGCCTCAAGAAGATTGAGGCCGCCGTCGGAGAGACGAGCAACGTCGCGGTCAAAAGGTTCGATCGGCTCGGCAAGGATATCGACCGCTCAACGACCAAGGCGCTTGCCAAGGTCGAAAGCGCGTATTCCAGCCTCGGTCGCAAGATCGCAGGCGTGTTTGCGGTCATCGGTTCAGCGCGCGGAACGCAGCAGCTAATCGATTCCGCCATCAGCATTCAGAACGCCTTGAAGGTGGCTGGCGTCGAGGGCGAGAACCTCAAGAAGGTCTATGACTCGCTCTTTGCGTCGGCGCAGAAGAACGCCGCGCCCATCGAGTCGCTCGTCTCGCTTTACAGCCGGCTGGCACTTTCGCAGAAAGAACTCGGCGTTTCCCAGCAAGAACTGCTGAACTTTACCGACAAGATTTCTCTTGCATTGCGCGTTGGCGGCACGACCGCGGCGCAGGCCAGTGGCGCTCTCCTGCAGTTGAGCCAGGCGCTCGGTGGCGGAACGGTTCGCGCCGAAGAATTCAACTCTATTCTTGAGGGCGCGCCTACCATTGTGCAGGCCGTTGCCGTCGGCTTGAAAGAGGCGGGCGGTTCGGTTTCTCAGCTTCGCAAGCTGATGATCGACGGCAAGGTTTCCAGCCAGGCATTCTTCCGTGCTTTTGAAGCCGGGTCCGGCACGCTGGAAGACAGGGTCTCCGGAGCAGAGTCGACCATTTCACAGCGCCTTGTCAGGCTGCAGAACGTTCTGGTCGATGCCGCCGGCAAGTTCAACGAATCTACGAAAGCCGGCGAGGTCTTCGGAACGGCTATTGATGATCTTGCCAAAGACATCAACGACATCAATTTCGACAGCCTGATTGAGCAGATTCAGGGCGTCGTCAAGGCATTGAACGACGGCTACACCGACCTGCAGGATTGGTCGAAAGCTTTCGGCGAGGCCACAGGACTGAATAATATCGGTCGGTATCTCGCTGGACCGACTGGCACGAACGACGTTTTCGCTGGCACTCCACTTGCGGGCTCGTTCGTCATCAAGTCGCTCGACACTCCGGAACAGCGCGCTCTTGCGCTGACCGAGAAGCGGCTCGAGATCGAAAAGAAGATCGAGGAGTTGCGTGGTCAGATTGACCCTGCCAACCAGCTCGGTGCACCGCTTGTTCAGGTTCTCAAAGGTCAGATTGCTGACCTGCAAGCAGAACTGGCTGCCCTTCCGAAAATGGAAGAGGTGGCGGCTAAGCCTGCCTTCAAGTATCCGCGGCGCCCGGTATCGCTGACGCCTCGCACGATTAAGCCAATCTCCATCGACAACTACAAGGTGGAGAGCGACAAGGAAGACAAGAAGGCTGAAACGGCGGCAAAGCGTGCGAAGGCAGCATACGACTCGCTGATTAAGTCGGCAGACGATCGCATTGGGCAGCTAAAGCTCGAGACCGACCTTCTTGGTCAGTTTGGCGTCGCCACAGACGCGGCCCGCTTCCGCTTGGAGTTGCTACAGCAGTCTGAGGACAAGGGCCGCTCACTCAACGCCGCCCAACGGCAAGAAATAGAGCAGAAGGTTGCCGCCTACGAGAAGTACTCGCAGGCTCTTGCCGAAGCGAAACTGCAGCAGGACATGCTCGACGCCAACCGCATGGCTGGCTTGTCGAAGATCGACCAAAACATCATCGAGACGCAGCGCGGGCGCGGCCTTCCGGAAGACGTTAATAGCGCGTCCGGTCGTGCGCTCAGGCAGCAGATCAACAGAGAAGCGCTGGCCGGTGATGTTAGCTCATTCCTGTCGGAATTCAGCGGCGGCCTTCTGGAGGGCGGAAAGTCTCTCGGCGAGGCGTTCGCTGACGCTGTGAAAAATGCAGCCGCTGACGCAATGCAGAAGTCTCTGGACTCGCTGTTTTCGCAGATCGGCAATGCACTGGCCTCGGCTGTGTTCGGCCCCGTAGCAGGCGGCACGACGGGGAGTATTGCCAGTTCGGCGCTATCTGCCTTCCCGGCTGCTCCATCGTCGCTTGCTTCCGCTTTCGTCGCGCCCGTTGGTGCAGTAACGCGCGGAGCACTACCAGCGGCCGGAACTTCTAAGACGGGCATCGGCCTATCGACGATCAGCACGGCAGGCGGCCTGACGGCGGATGTGAACGCCAAGTTCGCTTCGCAGTTCCAGTCACTTGTCAACGACCTCGAGGCCACAGGATACCAGATCAAGTCGATCGGCGGCTACAATCACCGCAATATCGCCGGGACGAATAAGCTCTCGAACCACGCCTATGGCAATGCGATCGATATCAACCCGCAAGCCAATCCGATGGGGCGGAACCTTGTCACCGACATGCCGACTGGTGTCAGCGCCATCGCGGCACGCAACGGCTTCAATTGGGGCGGTGATTGGAAGTCGAAGAAGGACGCCATGCATTTCGAGATCTCGCAGGCCAAGTCGGCAGGCGAGGCGCTCGAGAAGTTGGCAGGGGCCTCTACCGAAACGACCAAGGGGCTTAGCAGCCTTGCAACTAACCTGACTTCGGCCGGCGGTGGTGGCGGCTCGTCCTGGCTGTCGTTCCTATCAGGGACGGCATTCTCTGGTTCCAAGCAGCTAGCGGCAAGCGGCGGCATCGGCCTGTTCGACAAGGGCGGCTATACCGGCGCGGGCGGCAAGTACACACCGGCAGGCATCGTCCACAAGGGTGAATACGTCTTCGACGCTGCCGCAACCAGCCGCATTGGAGTTCCGACGCTGGAGCGGCTTCGTGGCTATGCCAACGGCGGTCTTGTCGGAGCACCTCGCGCACCAAGGCTGAACGGTCGGCCTTCCCCAGCAAACAGCAACGCACAGCCCGGCATTCTGCAGGTGCACGTAAGTGGCGCCAGCGGTGACGACCACGTGCGCACGCTTGTGAAGCAGGGCGTGGGCGAGGCTTTGGCTGCGCAGAACAAGAACATGGAGCGCGGCGGCTTTGGCACGATGCAAGCGCGCTACGGCAACCAGAAGGGCTGACAATGGCTGTTTACATCAATCAGCCCACACTGGCGGCCAACTTCCTGGCCCCGGCGCGGACCTCCTATGACGTGACTGGGTCGTCGATCGACGGTGGCCGCAATGGCGTAGGCGAGGGGCAGACAATCGAGATGAGCGGTGGCGGTATCGTCACCGCCGTCTACGAAGACTGCAAAATCAAAGACCCTGAGCACTATGAGTACGTAAACTGGCTAGGAGCTCGCCTTAACGGCGGGTTCCGGTTCATCAACGTGCCGATTATCACAGACTGGTTTGGGCCGTTTCCGAAGATCGGGCGCTTGCCGACTCCGATCGTCAGCGGCATTCCGCATTCGGATGGTTCTTACTTCGACGACGGCTCTGGTTATAGCCAGGCCACCGTCTGGGGTGAGATCACCGAGGCGGCGTCACTGAATGCCGGCGTCATTCGCCTGAAGGTCTACGGGCTTTCTCGGCCGCTTCGTTGGTCGGATTGGTTTTCGATCTACCATCCGACGAAAGGCTGGCGAGCCTACCGCTATTGGGAGGTTCTCGACGCGACGGGTGGCTCAGACGGCGCGGGCGCCTTCACCGAGTACCAACTGGCCATCGCGCCACCGTTGCGGGAAGCCGTGACGGTCGGAACGCGTGTCGAGTTCGCTCGGCCAATGTTCGTGGCGAAGTTCAAGTCGGAATTCACGCTGCCGTCGGTCGTCGAGGCGTTCTTTGTGACGCAACAGGCCATTCAGTTTGTCGAGGCGTTCTGATGGGCTGGGTTCCGGACAACGTCATCGACGAACTGCGTGGTAGCCACCAGCTAGGCATCTTCCTGCGCATCGCCACTGATCCTGCGCTGCATATGTGGTTCGGAATCAACGATATACCGGCGAATTTTGACAGCATAGATCCAGATGGCACCGTCTACCTTGGCGGCGGCAAGCTGGTCGGCGTTCCTACGCTCGAGGTGCTGGTCAACGGCACGGCCGATAGCGTGGAATTCACGCTGTCAGGAATCGACGCGACGACGGCCACCAAGACGATCGACAGCCTGCCGGTTGTTCGGGGCGCAGCGGTGCAGATGGGCATCACGACGCTGGACCAATACTTCCAGCCGATGAGCGACATCATCCCGATCTGGACCGGCACGGCGTCTCACGTCGGCGAGCAATCGCCGGCAACGCCTAGCGGCCAGTCGGTGACGTTGACGCTTTCTCTGGCTGTTGTGGCCGGAGAGGCGACACGGTCGAGACCGGCCCGCACGCTTTGGTCGTCCGCTCACCAGAAGGCGATTTCGTCGAGCGACAAGTTCTGTGACGAGACAGCCCGATTGGCGCGTGGCGTCCAGCCGACGTGGACGCTCGGCTACTAGCCCGCACTCGGCGGCAAGGAAACAAGATGACACTGCAGGAATTTGCGGCCCTGCCTCACCGTTTCAGGTGGGGCGGGATGGGTGGTGACGACTGCACGACGTTCTGCGCCACCTGGCTGCAGGAGAGCATCGGCATCGATCCGGCCGCCAGCTACCGCGGCACCTATTCCACGGCAAAGGGCGCTCACGACATCCTGACACGCGCTGGAGGCGTTGTCGCCTTCGCAGCCAAGACACTGGAGCCGATCGGCTTCAAGCGCATCCAACACCCGCAAGACGGCGACGTCGGCGTGGTCAAGGCGATTGCCGGCATGGACGGCACCATCAGCGAGATCTGCGCAATCAAGTTCGGCCCGCTTTGGATGATGCTTGGGCCGTCCGGCGTCATTGCGAAACAGATGAATCACGTTGCAGCATGGAGGTTTACGGGGTGAGTTTACACCATCGCATGATGCTGCAGCGGTACGGCCTTGGTCACTCGACCTCGCTTTACAGCACAGTTCTCTTTGACCCAATTTTCACGCCATTGTTTACCGCGGTGCTCGGCACTGGCGGCATCACCATTGGCGCTTCGACTATCACATACGCGTCTATCGCCTCGGCTATCGCCACCACGGCATTGTCGATCGGCATTCAGATGCTCATGGCGCCAAAGCCGCCTAAGCCTGAAGCCGCCAAGCTGCCTCTGACACAGGCCATTCCTTACCGGATCTGGGGCGTAGGCAGGACTCGGATGGCCGGTGCTTACATGCTCTGGGAGTCCAGCGGCCCGAACCTCCATGCAGTGCAGGCGATCGCTGGTCACCGCATCAAATCGTTCAACCGCTACTGGCTGCATGACGATGAGGTGACTCTGTCAGGCGGAACCGCTTATTCGCCAACCGGTCGCTACGGCGTCAATGTTGGCATCCAGACACGGCTGGGGCTGCCCACCGAAACTGCATACGCCCCGGCCGTAGCTGCATTTTCCGGGTCTGGCTTGTGGACTGTCGACCATCGAGGAGACGGTCAGGCCTCGACTTACATGTACGCCAGCGCAACGCGCCAGAAGGATCAGCAAAAGCTCTTCCCATACGGCGTGCCGTCGCTCTCTGTCGAAGCCGACTTGGCGCTGTGCTGGGATTTCCGCGATCCTGCGCAAAGCCCGACCAACCCAAGCACATGGCAGTGGACGCGCAATGCCGCGGTGATTATCGCCTGGCATCTATGCTTCAACGAATTTGGTTTTGGCCTCGACTATACCAAGGCGCTTTTGCCGGTTCTCGATCTCTGGATCGAGGAAGCCAACATCTGCGACGAAGACGTCGCAAGGGCGGGTGGCGGCACAGAGAAGCGCTACGAGTGCAACGGCTATGACACCACCGAGAACGGGCCGAAGTCGGGCCTGAACGCCATGCTGGCGGCCTGTGATGGGCATCTGGTGGCGAGGGGCGACGGAGCTCGCATCCTGACCGTTGGCAAGTTCCGCGAAAGCCGCTGCGTCACGTTGTCAGATCGCGATATCGTCGGCCACAACATTCAATACGACGTGCTTTTCGAGGATGAGTGCAATCGCCTCATTCCGAAGTTCACGTATCCGGCCACCGCCTACACCACGTCAGACACCGACTATTTCGAGGATGTCGACGCCCAACTTGAGGCTGGACGCATTCTTGCGGAGGAGGCCGAGTATCAATGGGTCCACCAATGGCGGCAGGCCCGCCGGCTCGGCAAGCGCGACTGGTTGCGGCTTCGTCAGAAGGTGAAGGGCAGCATCGACGTTCGCCTGTCCGGGATCAACGCGGTTTATTCGCGCTGGGTCAGGCTTGATACGCCGCTACGGCTGTCGCGACTCAACGGCAAGGTAATTGAAAACCGTCGGTCTATCCTCGCGCTCACGCGCGGTGGGTTCTCGATGGACATCGTTCAGCATCCAGACAACATCGACGCGTGGAACCCTGCGGTTGATGAGGGCGTGCAGCCTCCAGTGCCGAATGAGCCGGATCCTACCGGCATCGTCACGCCGGTCATCAATCTGGTGCAGGCAAAGGCGAACGGCGGCTCGGTTTATATCCGTGTCGTGATTATCGACCCTAGTGACGCCAGCCTGACGCCGGTTGTCCAATACCGCGTTGCAGATATCGGTGCTGGCGTGCCGGGTGCGTGGGTTCAGCAGAGCTTTCCGGATGCGGCTCCAGAGATTGGCTACATCAACTTGAACACCAACACTGTTCCGGTGAACCAAGATCTCGAAGTGCAGGTCGCGTTCACCAGCGCAGGCGGCGCTTACTCGGCGTGGTCCACGACGGAAGACGTTACCTCGACGGCAGATCCGACGCCTCCGGCCGCTGTTACTGGGGTGTCTGTCACGCCTGGCTCTGGCACTGCGACGTTCAATTGGACGGCCCCAAATAGCGCCAACTATGCCGGCGCCAAGATCTATTGGAACACGGTCAACACCTTCGGCACGGCAACGTACCTCAGCCCACCGGAGTACGGCGCGCCGAGCTCCACAGACAGTGCCTCGCGCACGATATCGTCCGGCACACGCTACGCCTGGATCGTTTCAATCAACAGTTCCGGCATCGAGGGCACGCCCGTAGCAACGGGCAGTTTCATCGTCACCTGACGCGCGCCGAATGCCGACCACCAAACACCTCTAAGCCCTGCCGTTCGGCGGGGTTTTTCTTTTCAGGAGAGCCACGTGGCATTTTCCCCGAACGCACAGACCGTCTATGCGGATGGCCCCGCTGGGTCTCCGCAGCAGCCGGCAAAGTCCGAAATCCGCAAGCTGCTGAAGCAGTATGAGAATGTCATTGAAGCCTTCCTCTCCAACGGCGGGCTAATTTTTGCTTCTCTGTCTGCCCTCAGCGCCGACCTTGCCCACGGCGCCAACTCTATGGCGTGGGTGCTGGGCGACGCGACCGTTGCCAACAACGGCATTTACCGCAAGATTGGCGCGAGCGGCACTGGTTCGTGGACTCGCGTTGCTGACCTGCCGTTCTCGTTCATCATCGCATCGGACGTTGGTGCGGGCACGGCGAACGCGATTCAGGCCACGACGTCTATCCCCGTCTCGAGTTCGGCGCTCGTCTGGACGAACGTTTTTGAGGCTAACACTTCTTCGCCTGTCACCATCAGCTTCAACGGTGGCTCGGCGCTGACGATGAAGACCAATAGCGGCAATAACGTTGCTGCGGGTGGCCTTGTCGCCGGCATGATCGTCATGGGCATCGTGTCGGATTCGACGTTCCGGCTCGTCAGCGACCAGGCAAGTGCCGCGATTGTTGCGGCGGCGGAAGGTTTCGCCAATGCGGCGGCGGCCTCGGCTACTGCGGCAGCGGCTTCCGCAGCGGGAGTCAACCTTCCAACTGCTGTTGCCGGCACCTATCTGCGACAGAAGCTGGACACGACAGGGTATGAGACGCGCACTGCGGCGCAAGTCGCGTCGGACATCAACGTCCAGCAACGCAACATTGATGGCGGCTTTACGATGGCAGCCACATCCACGACGCAGGCATGGGACAACGGTCTCTACGGAGGTGGGTTTTTCGCTGCTCATCGCCTCTCTAGTACGGATCCGGCGGCCAATGGCGGATCGCGCGGGACCCTAGCAATAGATCGGAAAGTTCAGGGCAGTGGGTCCAATGGCCCGGCATTCGCAGACGTTGCTTTCTATGCGTCGGTGTCGAAAACGGGCTACTACACGAACTCAAACCAGGGCGAAATTGACGGCGGAATGATCTTCGTCGGCCAAGGCGCGCTTGGAGACGCGGGCGGGCTTCTGATCGATCTTGAGAAGGTTGGCGGTTCCACGGGGGCCGGCGTAGGGCTTGAAACTGCCGTCAAGAAAATCGATACCGCTGGCGCTACCGTTCAGCGCGTTCAGTCCATTGTCAATTTTGGTGTAGAAAGCCCCGGCGGCCCGTCTATTAGCACTGGGTACGGATATTGGACGGAGGTGCAGGTCGGTGGCGTTTACTCGGCCTTCCACGCTGACCAGTCAAAGGCCTCCACAGGTGCTCTCTGGCAGAACCTAATGACGTTCTGTGAGGACCGGGACGCCGCCAAAATGATCTACCGGATCGATGGGTCCGGCCACGTCCTGACAAAGCCAGGAACGCAAGGTTCGCCAGCCTACAGTTTCCTGCTCGACCCTGACACCGGCATATACAACCTTGGCGCAAACATGCTTGCGTTTTCGACGCAAGGTGCGGTTAGGGGGTATTTCTCAAACAGCGGGCTGGTGCCTGGGGCGGACAACGCATATTCGCTGGGAGCGGCGTCAACCGGACGCTGGGCCAACATTTACTCCGTCAACGCTGTGACCGTAGGCTCTGACAAAAGGCTGAAGGACAACATTATTGACAGCCCGCTTGGGTTGGAGTTCATCGAAGCTCTTCGAGCCGTCGCTTACAACTTGAAGGTCGGCGGGACCGAGATCGAATACGTTGATGACTTCGAGGAGATCGAAGAGCAAGAAACGGTCGAAGGCGAAATCATTCGTGAAGAGCGGTACTTCGACGGGGACAAGGAAGTCATCATCCAGCACAACGAACGTGGGCCAGTTCTTGTTTGGCTGGATCCGGTGCAGGCGACAGACCCTCAGACGGGAGAACTTTTATTCCGTGATGTGCAAGTTCCTCGCCTGGATGACGATGGCCTGCCGATCGTCAAAGTTGTTCCGCGTGAGCCGTCGCGGGTACGGTCTGAGACTGGCGAGATTGTCGAAATTTCGGGGCAGCCAGAAGTTATCCCCGTTACGGACACTGTCCGCGAGCCGGTGATGCGCGCCGTTCCCAAGATGAAGACCGTTCGCAAGCCGGTCACGAAGCCTGTCGAGGTGTCGCGGACCGGTCGTCGGCAGCATTTCGGGTTGATCGCCCAGGAGGTGCAAGAGGCTCTGCAAGGCGTCGACTTTGGCGGCCATGTGATAGACGACATGTCCGACCCCGACAGCCTTCAGTCTCTGCGCTATGAGCAGTTCGTGCCCATCCTTATAAAGGCGGTGCAGGAGCTAAGCGCTCGAGTGAAGGAGCTGGAATCGATGTCTACTCAGCCGCCACCCGCAACGCTGGATCAGCAATGGAGGTAATGTAGGCGCGCGAGTTGCTGCAATCCGCCTGCTTGCGCTTCTCAACGTCACAAAGCCATTCGTCAGTCGATGGCCTCTCTACCGGGATGTAGGGGAAAAAGCGCTCTGCTTGCAGCTTGATCACAACGTCCGGTCGGTACTGCTCTTCAAGGTCGAGCAGGAAATCAGGGCAATGTACTGCGAGAGTCTCTGAAAATATCTCGGTCAGGAATGGGAGGGGCTCCATAAGAAAGCTGTCGTGCAAAATCAATGCGCGACCGCTTCCTCTGCAGCAGGTGAAGTGCTGAATGAAGCCTTCGTTCGCGACGTCCCCATGAAAGTGCAAGACTGACTGTCGGTTGCGCACCTCAACTCTTGGCAGGCGCCGTGGTGGCAAATTCACAAGCGAAGCAAGATCACCTTGAGAGGGCGCAACCGCGATCCTCCGATCAATTGATTTCAGTGCCTCTAGCTCTTCATCCCACCCGAAATAGCAGAATGCCTCTTCTAGGTAGATCAAGGCTCCCGTCACGCTCCAGTGGCTCTCGTCGACATCGTAGTGGCGGTACTGACATGTGTGGTCGCACAGGATGTTGTGGTTGAAGTACGTCGATGCCGACCATTGAGTGTTTGCCATAAATAGATTTGCGGGCGTCTTGCCGTGCATCTCGTAGATTTCAGGCGATGGCAGATAGTCTCGGCACCCCGTCTCTTTGTTAGGCGCGATCAAGTGGATGTAACGGCCAGCGCGGGCTTTTGCTCGTTCATCAGCGGATTTGTGTGACGAGGCGATCGATTCAAACCGTTCGTGAGTCATGAACGGTATCCCGGCTGTCTGAAGCTGCACGTTGTTCGTGTCGTTGTCGAGAAAGAGATGTCCCTTTCTGCCCCGCAGTACCTTCGTCATCACCCACTCCCGTCTCCTAGACGGGATGTAACCCTAAGTCGTATTTTGAGTCCATACACCGGGTGAGGCGGTAATGCCCTCGCAAGGCTAGCGGCGAGCTAGTGCCCGGCGCCTATTTTCTACAACAAGGTGAACGACATGGCTCGGCAAACCCTTCCGGTCGCTCTCGAACTCGTATTCGGGGATGAAGGCACTTATCATGGCGTGGAGTGTTGGAAATGTTGAATGAGCTGGTATAGGTGTCGCGTCTGTGAATTCGAACGCTCAGACAAGGCCTCTTCACCTGATTATAAGGAGAAGGGGCCTTTTGCGTCTCAGAGCGCCCCTGTGACGACCTGCGTCGCGACCGCGACCAGGAGACCCGCCAAGGCGACAGCGGTTCCAAATCTCGCCACCCTCATCCGGCGCCGGCGCGCGCCATCCCAATCATATCTCATCGATCTGCGCATCTGCACCTCATTGAACCAGTCGCAGACCGACGCACTCGATGAGCTGAACGGCGTCGTCTTCCATCCCCTGGCACAGCTCATCGTACTGGGAGATCAGATCTCGCCGGACTCTCCGCGCACGCAACTCGTCACGTTTCACGACTGCACGACCATAGTTTTCCAGGAGATCGCGTAAAAGGGCAAGTTTAAGGTGGGCCAGATACCGCCGATGATTTGGCAGTCGGACCATCATTCGAGCGCGGCCGATCCTCTCGTAATCCATGTTCCACCTATGACCCCAGTCGCCGCGACGTGATCGCCGCGACGAAAGATTGGCGTTTCCAACCCTAATTTAGCAAAAAGGTTCCAACCATGAATGAACGACGCATCAACGCGGCGGGCCTTTCGCTCGTCAAGCAGTGGGAGGGCCTGAAAACGAAGGCCTACCAGGACGTCGCCGGCGTCTGGACCATCGGCTACGGCCATACCAGCGCCGCCGGCGAGCCAGTAGTTAAGCCTGGCATGGCTATCACCGAATCCAAGGCCGAAGAGATCCTGCGCGCCGACCTCGCTGTTTTTGAGGAACGCGTCGCGCGCCTCGTCAAGGTGCCGCTGAACGATAACCAGCACGCTGCACTTGTCTCTTTCGACTTCAACACCGGCAAACTTCACTCATCGACCCTGCTCAAGAAGCTGAACGCTGGCAACTATGACGCAGTGCCGGCCGAACTGATGAAGTGGGTCCATGCTGGCGGCAAGCGAGTGAAGGGCCTCGTCAACCGGCGAACTGCCGAAGGCGCGCTCTGGGGCAAGGGCGTCGCGGCGCCAACGCCAACCGCACCCGGCTTCTGGGCCGCACTCGGCCGCTTCCTGCTCGCGCTGATCAAGGGGGGCAAGAAATGACCACAGGACAAATGTCACCCTTCATACGCATCGCCCTCTACATGATTGCAGGCTGGCTATACGGCTCCGGCTACATCGGCGAGGAAGTCAGGTCGCTGATCACCGAAGATCCTGCCGTTGCCGCCTCTATCGAGGCAGGCATTGCTGCCGCTATCGGCGCCATTCCTGTGGCGTGGTGGCAGTGGGCGAGGAAGGCGGGGCATCCGACATGATGCTTACCGCGTTCTTCGGAGGGCTCTGGTCCCGCATCACGGGTTGGCTGGCTCCGGTCGGCGTAGCGCTCGCGATCGTCGCGGGTGCTTTTCTCTATGGACGCTCCAGCGGCAAGGCTGACGCCAAGGCGGAGCAAGCTAAAGCAAACGCGAAAGCCATAAAAAGGGCGAGGGGCGTCGAAGATGAAGTTCAAAACATGGGGGGCGGCGATATTGATCGCGCTCTCGGTAAGTGGCTGCGTGACGGCCGGTAGCTATTGCGACATTGCGCGCGCCGTTCGGCCATCCGTCGAAGACAAGATGACGGAAGGCACCAAGAGGCAGATCCTGGCGGAGAACTTCAAGTTGGAGAAGCTTTGCGGGGTGAGGGCGTGACCATAACCGCTGAACTGGTAGGATTCATGGTGATGGTCTTCGGAGCTGTTTCCGGCGTTTGGTGGCGGATTGAAAGTAAGGTCAAGGTCGCCGAGGACAAGGCAGACAAGGTAGCCGCCGACCTCGCCGCAGAGAAACTGCACACGGCCCAGACGTACATCACCAAGCAGGGCATGCGGGAGGCCACGGAAAGCATCATGGAGGCGATCAGCGGCGTTAAGACCGCGGTGGACCATATGACGCTGCGCGTTGACCGTATCGTCGAGAATCAGGCGAAGCCGCGGACAACGCGGACAGGGTGAGTATTCGCCGCCACGCCATTTGTAGTGGAGATTAGAAGCATAGAATCAGGTACGCTCCTCTCAGGTTGTCACTGGGAGGAGCATTTTGACGATCTGCATTGGAGTCAAGGCGAACGAGTGCATCGTCTTTGTCGCTGATAGCGCGACGACACTTGCATCCGTTGACGGCGCTGGTTCGCCAGCTGTCACCCGAGTGTACAATCACGCCGACAAAGTTTTCAATCTATTCCGAGGTCAACCTGTTTGCGCAATGACTTGCGGTTTAGGTAACTTCGGCACGGAGTCGATCGCCACAATTGCTAAAGGAATTCGCCAGCGACTAATGTCGGGCGAGACGACAATCAGCGCTGAAAACTATACGATTGAGAGTGTCATTAGGTTCTCCTTCGAGGTCTTTCTGGCGAAGTTTAATGCACTCGACGAAAAGATCGCGAAAGCGTCGAGTTTTGAATTCTTCGTTGGAGGGTATTCCCACAACAATGGTGGGAACGAGATCTGGAAGTTCGCGTTCATTCAGGGCAATGTCGTCGAACCCCAGTGCATCTCAGGTGTTGATGACTGCGGCATTATATGGGCTGGCCAGCCGGAAGCATGCGTGCGACTGGTCCTGGGGATCTCGTCTCAGACTTACGAGGTCCTGAAAAGTGCCGGTTTGGATGACGCGCAAGCTTCACAACTGGTTCATAACTTAAGGCAGGCGTCAGAGGCGCCTTTACTGGAGCCGTCAATGCCAGTTATCGATGCCATCCGATTGGGAGAGTTCTTGGCCCAGACGACATCATCGTTTGTCAGGTTCCTTCCAGGCGCGGATACAGTCGGCGGTGATCTGGATATTGCGACGGTTACGAAATATGAGGGCTTCCGTTGGATAAAGAGGAAGCACTTTTACCCACGGGATCTGAATGGAGAGACAGATCATGTCAGCTGATACGAAGAAGTCCGTGAAACTGGAGTCGCAGCCCGTCAAGGCCATCTCCATGCCGGAGTATCGTTTTCAGGACTATGTCACGACTGAGCACTTTTCGTCGATTGACCGCTCGCGCAACGATGATCGAGATGGGGCGATTGACCTGAGAGGCGTAACGCTCAACCTCTCTTAAAAACAACCAGCCACCCACACCAAGGCCCGCTACCCTAATCGGTGGCGGGCCTTTTTTTGTTTTATTGGAGCCCGTTGCGGCGCGGCAGTGCGGATGCGGAGTGTTTACACACTCTGGATTTTGGCGAGCCATAGGCTATCGGGATTAAAAGGCATCCTGGATCCCTTGTTCACCAGCACGGTTCCGTCGTTTGAGCATGCAAATGCGACCCAGCCCCCAGGTCCACCATTAGACCATTCATCTGTCTCCCACGCGACCTTGCCCATACCGTCCATCATTCCAAAACGGAACCATATATCGGGGCCAAGCTTCGTCTGAGCATGCATCTCCAGCACGATCTGGCTGTCGAGTAGCGAGACTGGGTGTATGGTGTAGTAATTTCGAGCCTTGCCGATTTTTTCAGACTCGTTCCAGAAAATCTCGTGAGATTGGGAGTCAATCCGCCCGGACCGGCAATACCAGCGGTCGGAGAATAGAAAATCAGTCGCGTGGATCTGAACAAGATAATCGAGGTTATTCAGGCCAAGAGTGGGAAAGCCACCGCCTTCAACTTTGTTCGCGCTGCTCCATTTGATCGTCAGGTTGCTACGGTCTAGATCTCCGACTTGCGCGTTGATGTTTGACATGGCTGTCATGTGTTCTGACCAAACCGCGACGGTTCGTGGAGATCGACGCGCACTGCGGATCTGCCCCGCCATGCTGTAGTCGTTGAATAGAAGCGGCTTATTCCAATGAATTCGCCGGTTTACTTCAACCATCCCGACTATGTAGTGGGATTTTTGGCTGTCAGAATTTTCACTGTAGAAAACAATCACTGTGCCGAAGTTGTCGATCGAGACAGAATGTACGGAGGTTTTTTTTAGCCCTTCCACTACCACTCCATGCGATAGCATCGTGATCGAGTTCTTTTCCGGAACCACCTTGCCGAGCACCCACAAGATTTTACCTTCTTCCACCCGGACAAAAATGGCCGTGTGGTCGTCATTCATGTCGAGAATATTGCCGTATGGAAAGGGATCCGCTAGGGGCTGATCTGCCCAAACAAGGAAATTCACAGCTACCGCTCCGTTCGCTTGTAGTTGCATTCAGCGGTAGCGTTAGCCAGCCTGAAGATCAACTGTGGGTCGACAGTGCGGTTAATTTAGTTCAGGCGCAGGGGGACTCTTGTTCAAACATGGGAACCTTCACTCCTTCCCATCCAGCAAGATGCGCAGCGTCCGGATCATGTCTGCCGCATCGAGCAACGCCGCCTTGATTTGCTCGTCGGTCCGCTTGTCGATCGCAGCGGCAGTCGTCTGAAGGTCTATCACGGCATCGGCTTCCGTGTTGCTGCTGGGTATGCCGGCCTGGTCACGCATTTCACGGATGGTGACGACCGCACGCTCGAGCAGCCGGCGCTTTTCAAATGTCGTTAGGTGTTGGGACTGGTTCGCGGCCCAGATTAGTTCGGCGACGAAGGATGTGACGGCGGACATGACTGGGAGCGTACAACGCTGCTGTGCAGCGTCAATGTGGGGCAGACGGCTTGTGCCACGTGGCCTCAGATGCAAGCTCTATGTATCGCCCGATCGACCAGAGGTAATCCGTAATCTCCTGCCTGAGGGCGTCTTCGTCGCCGTACTTTTCACTGATGCGGGCAACCTCGTTGAGGTCCGCGTTGCTGGGTTGCATGTCGCCGGCGACATAGGTGTAGCGGCCGACGGCGCAGATATCGCAACCGGCTGCTATCATCTCATCGACGAAATCCTTCACCTCACTTGCCTTCATTTTCTTGCGTTGGGGCATTCCTGTGTTCCTCCGTGGCGAGATCAAGCAGGTGTAAAGCACCGCGCCAAGTTGCGATATTGTAGGATTCGCCTAGGAAGATTTCGGGGTACGGCGGGAGACCAGTGTATGCCTCAGCGAGGGCGGGACTACTATACGCGGCCGAGCCAGCATTGGCGGCTTTCCGTCAGAACTCTCCGACGTCGACGTTCGGAAGTTTCCCAGGGATGTTGGCGGCCACATTCACCAGCATGAGCGGCTCGACGCTGTAGCTGGCGTAGCAGGGCACTTGAGAGACATCTACCTCGAGCCCCATTTTCGCGGCGAACTTCACCGCCGCGTTGAACTCGCGCATGGCGTCACGCAAACGCTCCTGCGCCTCGCGTTGGTCTCGGGTGTGGGGGAATTCTAGAATATCCATGTCCGATTCCTTCAGAGCATTCGGCAGCGACGGCCGGATGGCAGCACACGAAAGCGGCCGTAAAGCCTGCAATCCATCTCTTCACAATAGCAGCGCCTCTTGGGTGGTGGCCGGCGCTGCTACCTGAACGATCTTCAGCTTGTCGTCGGGCAGGGGGCGCTGCAGGGCATAGGCTTCTGACCACGGAGCGGTCAGCCACGTCTGTACCTCGTCCCGTGTGGTCAGGAGCACAGGCATCGCTTTCTGGTGGATCGGCGCAACGACGCCATTCGGTTCCGTCGTTAGAAACGCGAAGAGGTCTATCGTGACGAGCCCATCCTTGATCTTTCGAACGCTGGTCCAGTCCTTCACCCAAATGCCGGCGAAGAACATCAGCGGCTCGTCACCTGTGCTCGCGAACCATGCGTTGGGCGTGCGGCCGCCTTCGACCTTGCTTGCCGGATCCGGTTCGGCGAAACGGGTTACCGGAACGACACAGCGGTTCCCGACTTCCAGCCAACGCTTCCAGTGCTTGCTGGAGGTGTTGCGAACGTTTGTGGTGCCGCCGTCGGGCTCCATTTTCAGGAGTTCGTCGAAGTTGACTTCTTTGCCCTTGGCGCGAAGTTTATCGGCACGCTTCGTGGCTGCGTCGAGCTGCGCTTTGCTCGATGAAGGCATACCCCAACGCACCATGGCGAGTTCGCGCCGGTCCTCGTTGTTGCGGATGATGGGCGCGAAGCGATCGGGGTAAATGTCGACTGACGGCTCGAGGTTGCCGACCAGGTCGTGGGTGATCGAAATGAAATCACGGATGGCTTGCTGGTTGGTGGTCAAATTATAGAGATTGCACATCGCCTTTGCTCACCTTCAGTAGAAGTCGTCTTTCCACACTGGTCTAGGCACCATCTTGATCCTCACCAGCTTACGGATCTGGAGCTTTCCAGTGTCGGCGCCCCATGGCAACTCAAATTGCGCCCGCAGATAGTCCTTGTGTTTGCATACATCGCACCGAAAGTGGCGCGCGATTTCGTCGATCGGCACGTCGCCGCAGAGCTTCAGCAGGTCGCTGCAGCGGTATCGGCGTGTGATACGACAATACATGCAGTCAATTCTGACGATTTGGCGGGTCTCCTCGGCCTTGCTCAGGGTGTGCATGCGTTGACGACGGGTTAGACCATTCTGTTCCGGCATGGCGTCACGCGGTGGGTTGGGCGCTCTCGTCGACGGATGGCCGCCAGCCGCGCGTAAAGCCCAAGCTCATCGAAATTTCGGCTAGGGCAAGCTGTTCGCGGAGACGTCGGCAATCGTTAAGAAGCGTCTGGATAGTCGCGATCGCATCACCGTCGTGCCAGGCGAGGGCGGCTGCTAGTTCATCGGTTTCGGGTAGGGACTGAACGGCGGACATGGCTTCTCCTTCTCCGCTGGGGCGGAGTGTATCGCTATTGTGCTGGGAGGCGGCCGCAACGCCGTGAATGTTCTTATTATGTTCTGGTTTGGTGGGGAGTCAAGCCTTTCGAACCAACGTCACGCAGGCAGTAGTCCTTCAGCCGTCAACCTCTCCTCAATTTTTGAAACAAGGCGAGTGGTCATGTCTTCGGCCCTATCAACTTGCGCTTTCGTGACACCCCTGGCCAACACTTCACCATGCGCGATCGCGCCCCGAAGCGTAACAAACTCATCTAGCCTTGTGATCACCTGCTCGTTTGAGCAGCGATGCCATAACCAGTTTCTCTCGACAGAGGCGATCCCCAGAATATCTTGAAACAGAGATCTCACTTGGTTCGATTTCGGCGTGTTGAGCTCAGCGGCTCTCGCTTCAGCCAACGAGCGTGCCACCTCCTTCCATCCATTTCCGGTCACATTCTCCCAAGTTCGCTCGTCGTCAGCTTTCCGGATGTGTTTGTGGACCATCCGCCTTATCGGCGCGAGAAGTGCCTGGGGTGTTTCCGCTGCAGTGATATTTCTGTCCGCGCACTCAAGCGCGACTACTTCGACGTACGTTTCCCACGACGCACAAAGCAGGACGATTGCAGATTTGTTGAGCGACGCCAATGAGGCCGCCCGTCGACCCCGTGCAACTCCTCCCGCATCCGCGTGAAACTGCCGGAGGTTGTCGACGTCTTGGAGAGCTCTGAGATAGGCGGAGAATGCTAAGGACATAGTGGATGTTCATCAGTCTGGGAGGCTAAGGGCCGATGAAAAAAGTGGGTGGACTGGCGAAATCTGGGCGCCTTACTGCTACTTACACCCCTTCGCCTTCAGCGAAGACTCGATAGCCGTCACCTTGCCCTTCGACACAGCAACCTGACCTTCCTTGTCGCCGCCGAACGTGCTGGACATGGGCACACCAATCAGAAAGACGCCCATGGCGTCGCCAGTTGCTGCGTCGTGCTGCTGCTTGGACAGGCTTGAGAGAACTGCGCGCTCTTTAATCAGTTCCTGTGCGAGGCCTTGGCAGCTCTGGTTCGAATAGGCAGCCATCGGAATATCGACAGGCACGATCGCATCCGGACGCTTGGCGCACGAAGAAGCAGCCAGCACAGTGACCAGCGCGAAATAACGGACTTTCATGAATTCCCCTCAGCTTTTACTAAAATACCCCGCACAGACGTAAGCACGCGGTTTTGCGCGCGGGAAGGGGACGATATCCAGAGTTGCTGTTTTTGGGGTTCAATCCACGGTTTTGTGACGATCGATGGTGCCTATAAAATATCCCAGCCGCTCTCCCACCAACGCGCCTGATCGCCGACAGCCTGTGCACACTTCCTAGCGTCGGCACGTGCCTCTTTTTTTGTTTTGTAGAAGCGCTTGCGGCCACTCTCAAGATGCTCGACTAGCCAACGTTCCTTGCGGCCGTACGCACGCGGTAAGCCAGTGGCCTGACCATCCCAGACAACGAACTTACCATTCGGCTGCTCGTCGACGAGTTCAACAAACCCGGGGTCACGAAGTGATGGAGCGAACATTCCGATTCCGCTTGTCGCGTGAACGTGGCGGCAAGCTGCCCCACGGTCGAGAAAGGCGCAACCGCGACTTTGGAGGGGTAATATCGGTAGCCGCACATCATCTTAACAGCGGCACAAACGTCGGCGCTGTCCACGCGCCGATCGCAACCAACCCCAACACAAACGCGAGCACGACAGCAAGCCGGCCGGACGCGGATGCCTCGAACAGCCTCCCGAGCTTGAACATCAGTTTGTCAGGGTGGTTCATCGACGGTCCTTTCACCAATGGAATTGATGTGGAATCGCCCTGCGGTATGCGCCTCTGCGGGTCAAGTGCTGCTAAGGGGGATCAGCGCCGGAGCTGAGCCCCTCGGCACATCACCGCTTTTTCTCTAACTCCTCCATCGCTCTCATCCTCGCCAGTCGAGCCTCACGCTTCTTGCGCATCGTCTCTTTCCGCTCAGGTGTCCAATACGCAGGATCCTTCATCTTGTGGCTGATGCGCTTGGATTTCGGGAGATCGGGCGGCGGGACGGGTTCATACTGAGGCGGTGCAGCGGGGATCACGGCACCTTTCCATGTTCTGTGGAAATCCTCGCGATAAATCGCGCGGACCGTAAGGTCCAATTCACAGAAGTGATCTTCATGAAACTGATCAACGACCAAGACCCAGAAGCACCCGTCGTCTCCTCCATTGTCGACGAGGCGCAGGTCTGCCAGGTAGCGTTGCTCGACTTGATAAACGCCGAGTCCTTCATCGTCTAAATGGAGTGTGAGGCGGTCCCCGATCGACGGAACGACGTTCTTGAGGTGCCGAAGCGACAGACGGTCGTGGTCGAAGTACCCATCTCCGCTTCTCATCAGAACGACAATTTCATCACGCACTGTTTCGTCGACCATCCTTAAGCCGCCATCCAAACCTGGTTCAGAATCCGCGCCGCCAGGGCGGCCTTATCCTCCGGCAGGAACCTGCCGTAATGGCTGCGGATCATCTCTGGAGTGTCTTGGATCGCGTAGCTCGCCTGCTCGTAGGAACCGGTCTTCTTCAAGATGTGGGTGGCCAGGACGTCGCGCACGTTATGGGGCCCATGAGGCAGCAAGCCCTTGATTGCTCCACGGCCGGTATATGGATTGTAGATGCCGTAACGCTGAATGGTGAGACGCCAGACTTCGTAAAACGATGAACTGTCATATGCCGCGTCTTTGGTGTTCGACTTCGTCGTCTTGACGAAGAAGGTTCCCGAATCTTTGATCTCACCAATGAGCGCTGCTCTGTGTCGGCTCACGTAGGCGTCGATGTAATGGTAGAGGTCCAGGAGGTCGGGCAACACCAGGCGGAATGGCTTCTGACCGAAAAACGATGAGCTTGCGTTTTTGAACGCGTTGGCGGGGATCAACACTTCCCAGCCGTTCTCTCGATCGCTCCAACGTAGCTCACCGCATTTCAAATCCTCTAAGCGGCGTTCGGTGGTTGGAAGTCGGCCTCGAGGACATACGAGCATTTGCCGCAGATTTTTCTGCCTGAGACCTAGATGCAGGCCCAGCCGCAGCAGGAGGAACGACCGCACGGCTTCTGCCGCGGCTCGCGGATGCCTTTTCTCATCGGGCATCCGAGCGAGGATCTCGTCGGTGATTTTTCGGTACTCCGAGAGCGGGCTATCGGTTTCAAGCACACACATGATCGGTTCGAACGGATCGCGATGGACCCGCGCGACGCGTTGAATTTCTTTCAAGCGGTTGGTGAGGTGACGATAGAAATTGTCGCAGTAGCCATGCCAATCACTGGACGCAGCCGTGGTTTCGGATTCGGAGATAAGCCCTGGTACGGGGCGAACCCGCATAAGCAACTCGGGGTGCTGCCGAAGCCAGCCCGTCTCCTTGCGCGTCAGGGCAAGAGCGATGGACAGCATGTTCACTTCCCAGGTCGTATAAAACCCTCGGCGACGCTCGCGCCAGCGCAGGTACCAATCCCAAACGCCAGGAAACGCGAGCAGGCCGAATGTCAGCCGCTCAAAAGGAAGGCCGTAGCCCCGCACACCCTCGTCCGGCGATGCAGAGAGGGCGCCGAACATCAATCCGAGGTGTTCGATCTTTTGCGCAGCAGTCTCCTCGCCCCAAACGCCATTTCGCTGGAAACCCAAATCAGTGAGCGTGGTCGTCTTGAACCGGACAAGACTTTCCATCTCGGCCGCCAAGCTTGCGGGTGCATCGAGGCTACCCGAAAGAAGGTCAGGGTCGACGGTGTTCGGGTCCTCGTCTTCGATATCCCAAACCGGTGAAACCGAACGGCCGGTCAGGGCAGGGAACCGAATCGCATAGCGCTGCTTAATCGCTGCCGCTTGGAAGCGGCGGTATTCCGTCGTGCCGCTGATGATGACGCGCCGGACCCACTCGATGATTTCCTCTCGCTTCTCAAAAGGAAGAGAGTTGAAGTCGTCGGGCAGGTGCCAAGCCATCCGACGGCGTTCGGCATCCCCAATTTCGTCACCGACATCGTGGCCCTTAGTCGCACGCATAGGGTTAGGCAGCTTGCTCTTGAAGTAGCCCGCAGGCAGACGATACCGGCGCTCTATTCGCCCGAGTATCTCCAGGCTCTGGACGCTTCTCGGTGGCTTTTCACCGTTGAACCAGACGACGATCGTTTTGCGATTGAATGTTTCGCCTGGGCGGATGATAGCGCGATGCAGGTACCAGCACGTGTCGCCGTGGCGGCGCATATGAAGCTGCAGCGCTTCGGCGAACGTTGAGGGATCATCCCAATCGTCGAACAGAGGTTCTGGGAATTCGACAATCGGCCGCGGCTTCTGCCCGCGCTTCTGTCGGGCGTCTGCGGATTCAGTTAGAGCTTCGGCATGCGCCTTTGCGGCGGAGCGTTTTGGCTTGGGCTTCTGGGTCGTCTGTTTCGTCACGTGGGGCGCCTATAGCGATTCTTGGGAGGCGCGGTGCATGATCTATCTGGCGATGTGCGTCAACAGTCGAGAGAGGCGAATTTTGACAAATTTGTAGAACAATATCAATGAGGTACTTGGTTTCTTGCTCGGCGCGGCGACGTCAATGCACCGATGGATCAACTTCGAAAAATGATCTGAGCCCGTCCCGCGCGACAGTCGCCAGAAACTCGTTGAAAGCTTCCTCATCGGTCGGAAACGGCTCTTCCCAGGTCGTGAGGTCGTCATTTTCGGAGATGACTTCTAGTGACCAGCCTCCATCGGCTCCAGCCGGCCGAAAGATATCGACGAGAACGGTAATCCCATCGTCCGTGAACTCGCCCGCTAGTTCGGAGTGTTCAAGTTTAGGCTTTTTGGCCATCATTCAGTTCCTTGTCCAAACTTATCGCGCAGACGAACGCCTGGGCCCCCTGACGTCGTTTCGCCGTCGGACAGGAAGATGACGTCCCGCTCAAGGACTGCCTGAAGCGCGTCAAGCGTCGACTGCTTCGCGTCGGCTCCGTTCTCTATGCGAGTGATGGTGTTGGCCGTGACGCCCGCAAGTTCAGCGAGCTCCCTCACGCCCAGGCCAACAGCAGCGCGGGCCATTTTCAGTTGAATAGCTTTCATATTGGTACCCTGTACAAACACGTGTTGACACAGAACCAGAATCGGCTATTGTGTCGGTACAGTGTACAAACACACTGCTACGAAAGCAACATGAGGAGACCAAACATGACCAACGTTCGCAGATTAAGACCGATGCCGGCGATCGCCGTCGAACACGATGAGGGGAAAAGATTAAGACAGGCCGGCGGCGAGGCCGGATTAAGCAAAAAGGTGAAGGGCGCCGATGACGGCCGCCCGCACCATCCCTGGCGGAGTGAAGTATACGATCTGCAAATGATGGCCAAGATCGCAGTCACGCTCGTTGATGAAGTCTTCCGGAACATCCTAGCGATGGAAGATCTTCACGAGACCCAGTTCCGCGACCAGCTTGGGTTTGACGAGCTTTGTTTCCAGGTTCACGCCATGAGGAACGCTGCAGAAGCCCTGCAGGCCAACTAGTTTCCGGCCGTACCTCCGGCCCTTTGCCCCTGAGCGCCACTAGGCGACGGGGCCTTTTATCAAGACCCCCGCGGGGGCGATTGCCGCGTGAACCGGCGATCGGGCGGGCGGTCGCGTGTCACAGGCGCGGCCGCTCGCTACCTAATACCAGTGGCCAGCGCGATCACCACCTGCGCCAACACAAGCAGCGCGCTGGCCGGTCTCTACCGATTCTTCTGCTTGATGCCGGTCGGAACGTATTGGCGGGGTGGGAATTCTCGAAATTCCACCCCCCTTTCCGTGAAGTTGATGCCGGCGCTAGCCAGTTCATTCATGATCACGAAGAGCGACGCTTCGTGCGGATCGCGCTTATCGCCTTCAAGGTCGGCGATCGTCGAGCGGCTGACGTTCGCACCTTCTGCCAGATAACCTTGCGACCATCCTAGGAGGGCGCGGGCTGCGCGGACCTGTGCCGCAAGAAGAGACCCATCAGACATTTGGACCCATTTCAGACATTTTGCTTGACTTATTTGTAAAGTTATCCTACAAAATGACTGATACAGGACGTTTGGTTTGATGTCTAGGCCTACCAACACGAAGAGGAGAATACATGACCGATATCCAGACACCGAAATTGCCCCCCGAAGCCGCTACCGCCAATAACGATGAGGCGCTTGTTGCCTCCATTCTCAAGCAGCAGTTTGATACTCTACGGCCGCTTCTGACCGACCTGTGCGATCAGAAGGTGAACCTCAAAAACATGAAAGAGGAAGAGTACACCTTCACGTTCACCGCCGAGGAGGGCGAAGCATTGGTGCACGGCCTAGTACGGGCAATCGACGCGCTCGAGACAATGAGCATCCGCGAACAAAGCCGAGTCTTTGTGGTCGCCTGATGCGCACCGCCGCCAACGACAACTCGCCTCTGTATCTTTCTGAGGCCTCTATAGCCGCTCGCGTTCTAGGCCCGAAATCCAAGACCCAATGGGCGGCCCTTGCCGCAGTTTGGGAGAAAGATGGGTTGCCACGCATCGATCCGATGACGGGTTGCCGCTACTGGCCGGCCGTTCGTGAGTTTCTCGATCGGCGCCACGGCTTGGGGCGGCGCTTTCTTCCAACTGCCGCCGACGGAGTGGAGAACTGGAATTGACAGACGCACCTGGTCTCAAGCGCAAAACCAATAAAGACGGGACAGTCCGAGAATACTGGATGGCTCGTGCCGACTTGGCAAAGCGTGGATATCGACCTTCGAGCATCCGGCTTCACTACCCAGACACGCCCGAAGGTCGACTGCAACTTGCGTCGCGATGTCAGATACTGCAGGCGGAGATGCTCGCGTGGGCGGCCAACGGTGGTGCTTCGGCGCCAGGCTACGACGGTACAATTAGGAGTGTCTCCAGGCTCTTCCAAGTCAATGAAGACTCGCCACTTCAGACGATGAAGTGGAACAGCCGCATCAACTTCGTGAAGTCGCTCACGATCATTGAAGCAACCGTTGGGTCGCGGCAAATCGGAAACCTTCTTGGTCCGGATTTCAAGCGATGGCACGCGTCTTGGGGATCTCCAAAGTCGGATAATAGAGCTCCACGGCCATGGCGTGCGAAACACACTATGGACGCCCTACGGCAGATCATCGGTTATGGGGTAACGCTCGGGTACGAGGATTGCGTGCGTGCGGACGTCATCCTGTCGAAGATCCGGTTCAAGACACCTCCTGCACGAGAATCCATTCTGACCGACGAGCATGTCGCGGCTGTCCGCGCCAAAGCTCACGAATTGGGGTGGCACTCGATCGCTCTTGCGACCGCGCTGCAGTTCTCGCTCACGATGCGTCAGAAGGACGTAATCGGTGAGTGGGAGCCAATAAGCTCTGTAGAAGGGGGCATTCGCCATAAAGACACGATCTGGGTCAACGGCCTGCTTTGGACTGACATCGACGAAGATTTTGTGCTCAGGAAGAAGCATGTGAAAACCGGCTTCAAAGTTCAGCACGACCTAAAACTACATCCCGCGGTCCTTGAAGAGATCGCGGCTGTTCCGGCAGAGCGTCGCGTTGGTCCGATGATTATCGCCGAGACGACCGGTGAACCTTACAAGCATCGAAACTTTACACAACGTTGGAGGAACATCGCCAATAAAGCCGGCGTGCCCACGGCCGTTTGGAACATGGACGCTCGAGCGGGCGCCATTACCGAGGCATACGATTTGGGCGCGGCGGAAACAGACGTCATGAAGTCAGCGGGCCACAAGAACCGACAAACGAGCGCGCGGTATAACCGAGGCACACTTGAGCAGACGAGCCGCGTGGCCAAGATGCGCATGACGAAACGTAGCGAGAACACAGAGTAGGGGACGTCGGAGGGACGTTTGGGGGACGTTTCAGCTAATCAGTTGAAACGTAAGCGAAAAAGGAAAGGTGAAAACAGGATGCGAAACTGTTCTTTGGTCTCGTATGCCATCGCCGCATGGCAATACTCGATAACGGCCGACCAGGACGACAGGATATGCTTCTTGCGCAGGTCACTTTTCAGCGTCCGGTGGCCGATCGTTGAGACGAGCTTCAGGTCGAGCGCTACCGCTTCGCCGACACCCTTGACTTCCTGCAGCAGTGCGAGAGGCGCGCCGAACACGCCGGCGAGCGTGCCGAAACGGGCAAGCAACGCCTTGGCGATCGGCTTGGTGTCCTTTCGCGGGATCAGCCGAAACAGGAGCATTTCGAGGATTTCATAGTCGGCAAGCGCGGTATCGCCGTGCTCGCGATACCGGGTGCGTAACCGGTCGCGGTGGCCAAGGTAATGCGCCTCCGCCGTCACAGAATCCGTGTCGGGTAAAGATGGAGCCTGCGGCAGGAGATCTGCAAAAAACGATCGTTCATCCGCCGGCTGCGTCGCATCGCCTGCGGATGAACGGGCGTTTTTCTTCATGCGGCGCCCATGGCGGCCATATCAGGCTTGAAGAGCCCGGCCGGTGAGAGGGTAAAGATCTCGCAGCCGTCCGCCGTCACGCCAACCGTATGTTCGTATTGCGCCGAGAGAGACCGGTCGCGAGTGACCGCCGTCCAACCATCGGCGAGCACTTTCACATGCGGGCGACCGAGATTGATCATCGGTTCGATGGTGAAGATCATGCCTTCGCGCAGTTCTGGCCCTTCGTTGGCGCGGCCATAATGCAGGATATTCGGTGCATCGTGGAAAAGCCGGCCGACGCCATGTCCGCAGAAGTCACGCACGACGGAGCAGCGTTCGGCTTCCGCATAGACCTGGATCGCTTCGCCAATGGCGCCGGTGCGCGCGCCGGGGCGCACGGCTGCAATGCCGCGCATCAGACACTCATGCGTCACGTCGAGAAGCCGCTCGGCGGCACGTTTGATCTCGCCGACCGGATACATGCGGCTGGAATCGCCGTGCCAACCGTCGATCACATAGGTGACGTCGATGTTGACGATATCGCCGTCGCGAAGCGGCTTGTCGTTGGGAATGCCGTGGCAGACCACGTGGTTGATCGAAGTGCAGGAGGATTTCGTATAGCCGCGGTAGTTCAGCGTTGCGGGGAGCGCGCCGTTGTCCATGCCGAATTCGAAGACGAAGCGATCGATCTCTTCGGTTGTCACACCCGGTCGCACCCGCGACACCAGCTCGTCGAGGCAACGCGCCGTCACCTGACAGGCCTTGCGCATGCCTTCAAACCCCTCCGGCCCGTAGAGGCGGATGACGCCGGTGTTTTTGTAGGGCGAAGACCCCGCCTCGATGTAAGTCACCATTCCAGAACTTTCAGTTGTTTCCTGTCTGATTTCATAATGCAGCAGGGGCGGCCTCGTCCACTCCCGCGCACCATGAGGAATTGAGTGCGCGATTCCGAGCTCAGTATTTCGGCGTGCGGCGCTTTTCCTGGCTCGTCATCAAGCCTACCGCGGAACAATGCCTGCGCCTATCCGTAGATTGTTGCAGGTTGGCAGCATCACTCAGGCTGAGGTGCAAAGAGTGGCGACATTCGCGTCGTCGACGGCGATCAGGCCGATGGGCGCGATCTCCGTCGGCGATATCAGGCATTTCACCGCATAGGCCTCGACACCGCGCGCCATGGCGCGATCGAAGGCTGCGGCATATGCGGGGTCATAGTCGCGGCAGATCCTCAGGCTGTCACAATCACTGCGTTGCACGAGGTAGACCATGATCGCGCGATGGCCGGCTTCAACCATGTCGCCCAGTTCTTCCAGGTGTTTTGCGCCGCGCGTGGTGGGACTGTCGGGAAACTCGGCCACGCCGCGGGTCCGGCTGAAATGCACGTTCTTGACCTCGACATAGGCGGAGCCGCGGACCGGATCGCTGAGCAGGATATCGATGCGCGAATTGCGCCCGTACTTCTGCTCGCGAGAAAGCGACTGGTAACGATGGAGATCGGAAATCAAACCGAGGCGAATGGCTTCTTCCGCCAGGCGGTTGGGCAGGCCGGTGTTGATGCCGACGAGCGTATCGTCGGCCTCCACGATCTCCAGCATCTGCCGGTACTTTCGTGTCGGGCTGTCATGTTCCGACATCCAGATCCGCGAACCCGGCGTCGTCAGCCCGCGCATCGAGCCGGTGTTGGGGCATGAGCCGGTCAATGCTGTGCCGTCCGGAAGGGTGGCGTCGAAAAGGAAGCGCTTGTAGCGTTGCACAAGTGTCGCGGGCACCAACGGCCGATCGAAGGTCAAGATTGATTTCCGTCTGTTCGTCAGGCGCGGGCGCGCACGTAAGAGCCGGGTGCTTCTTCCAGCGTGTTGAGCGTGCCACCGGGCTTGCGCGCAGGCACGCGCTTCTTGTCGAGCTTTTCGATCCACTGATGCCAATGCGGCCACCAGGACCCAGGCGTTTCCTTGGCCGTCTTGACCCAGTCGTCGAACTCTCCTTTGGGAGGGCCGCCTGTCCAGAACTGATATTTGCCTTTGTCCGGCGGATTGACGACGCCGGCGATGTGGCCGGATCCGGAAAGGACATAGGTGACCTTGCCGCCGAACGACGAGGAGCCGACGAAGACGGACCGCGGAGGAGCGATATGATCTTCCTTCGTTGCGAGGTTGTAGATCGGAATCTTGACGTCGCCGAGCGACACCTGCTTGCCGGCCAGTATCATCTCGCCCTTCGACAGGCGGTTCTCCAGGTAGCAGTTGCGCAGGTAGAACGAGTGGTTGGCCGCCGGCATCCGGGTCGAATCGGAGTTCCAGTAGAGCAGGTCGAAGGGCAGGGGCTCCTGGCCCTTGAGGTAGTTGTTGACGAAGTAGGGCCAGATCAGCTCGGAGGCACGCAGCATGTTGAACGCCGTCGCCATCTTCGAACCGTCGAGATAACCAGTCGCCCGCATTCCCACTTCCATCTGGCTGATCTGGTCTTCATCGACGAAGACCTTGAGATCGCCGGCATGGGTGAAATCCACCTGCGTGGTAAACAGCGTCGCCGAGCGGATGCGTTCGTCGCCTTCGGCAGCGTGTAGCGCAAGCGTTGCGGCCAGCAGTGTTCCGCCGACGCAATAGCCGATGGCATTGACCTCCCGCTCGCCGGTCGCCTGTTCGACCGTGTCGAGCGCAAAGCCGATGCCTTCGCGCGCATAGGCTTCCCAATCCTTGGCCGCGTGCCGCTCGTCCGGGTTGACCCAGGAAATGACGAAGACGGTGTGCCCTTGGTCGACCGCCCACTTGATGAAGGATTTTTGTGGGTTGAGATCAAGGACGTAGAACTTGTTGATCCAGGGCGGGCAGATCAACAGGGGGTGCTTGAGGACAGTTTCCGTCGAAGCTTCGTACTGGATGACCTGACAGACGTCGCTCTGCGCGACGACCTTGCCGGGGGTGATGGCTATGTTTTCGCCGATGGCGAATTTGCTGGTATCGGTCTGGCGCATCTTCAGATCGCCCCGACCGGCAACCACATCCTCGGCAAACATCTGCATGCCCTTGACCAGATTGGCGCCGCTGGTCGCCACTGTTTCCCGGTAGAGCTGCGGATTGGTGGTGACGAAATTGGTCGGCGAGAGCGCGCTCGAGATCTGCCGGACATAGAAGGCAGCCTTGTGCTTGGTGTGATCGTCGAGGCCCTCGGCGTCGCGCACCATCTTGTCGGCCCAGTCCGACGTGATGAAATAGGCTTGCCGGACGAAGTCGAAAAACGGGTTCTTGACCCAGTCCTCATCGGTGAAGCGCTTGTCGGCGCGCTGCAGGCTGGCGGGATCGATGGCAGCCGCATCGCCGGACATGCGATGGAGTGTCCGAGACCACATTTCGAAGAAGCTGCCCATGAGATGGGTCTGTGCTTCCAGCGTCCGGCGCGGATCGGAAAGCCAGTACTCGGAAACCCTCGACAGCGTCTTGACCATGTCGGTGACGGGCTCGGCAAAGACGTCGGATTTCTCGCCGGTTTCGCGCGGCGCAAGCCAGGCGGAAGCCGCCTTGCCAAGCTGTTCCATAGCGCGGGCAAGGTTGACCGCGAGGCCTTCCGGATCCTTGACGATGTAGGGTTCAACGGACTTCGGGTCGAAGCCAGCAAAGCCGTCCTTGCCGGCGTGGCCTTCGGCATTCCTGTCTGCTGTCACCCGGTTTCCTCCACAGCATCTTGTTTGTTTTGTATTTTTACATTCTGCCCGAAAATGATTACAAGGGCTAGCGCATCGTCGCGCCACGATAACAGAGGTCTTTGTCAGTATGCTCGCCGTCGGAAAACAGCGCTCCATCACCTGGGTTGCCGGGATCATTCTCCTCGGCACGCTCGCGGGCTGCAACACCCAGAAGACCCCGTTCGAAAACTATCCCTCCGTCTACGGTCAGAAGCCGGCGGCGACGCAGCAGATGACCAATGAGGAAGCCGCCGATATGCAGGCGCGGTTGAGCTCGCTCGGTGCCGCGCGCAAATCCGGTTCCATCTCCGAAGCTGAGTATCAGCGTCGCATGAAGGAAATGCGTGCGCTTGCCGAAGACCACGGCTCCGACACGCTGAAACAGATCGCGAATTAGCACTTGCGTTTCGGGTGATTTGGACGCAAAGCGTTCAATGGCCGCAGTGACGGCCGTTCACCAAAGCGCATGTTTTCGCGACGGCCAACCGCTGGCGGAGACGTGCGCCAAACGAGGTTTGGAGATGGAAGAGTTTCACAAAGTCCGGCGTTTGCCGCCTTATGTTTTCGAACAGGTCAACCGTTTGAAAGCAAGCGCGCGAGCGGCCGGTGCTGACATCATCGACCTCGGCATGGGCAATCCGGATCTTCCCACTCCACAGTCGATTGTCGACAAGCTCTGCGAGGCCGTTCAGGACCCGCGCACGCATCGTTATTCGTCGTCGAAGGGCATTCCCGGGCTGCGTCGTGCCCAGGCCGCCTATTACGCCCGCCGCTTCGGCGTCAAATTGAACGCGGACACCCAGGTCGTTGCCACCCTTGGATCCAAGGAAGGCTTCGCCAATATGGCGCAGGCGATCACAGCACCTGGCGACGTGATCCTGTGCCCCAATCCGACCTACCCGATCCATGCCTTCGGCTTCCTGATGGCAGGCGGCGTCATCCGCTCGATCTCGGTCGAGCCCGACGAGAGCTTCTTCGGACCACTGGAGCGCGCCGTTCGCCATTCGATCCCGAAACCGCTGGCGCTGATCCTCAACTATCCGTCGAACCCGACGGCGCAGGTGGCAACGCTCGACTTCTACAAGGACGTGGTCGCATTCGCGAAGAAGCACGACATCATCGTGCTGTCGGATCTCGCTTATTCCGAGATCTACTTCAACGATGCTCCGCCGCCATCGGTCCTGGAAGTTCCGGGTGCGATCGACTGCACGGTCGAATTCACCTCGATGTCGAAGACCTTCTCCATGCCCGGCTGGCGCATGGGCTTTGCCGTTGGCAACGAGCGGCTGATCGCAGCATTGACGCGGGTGAAGTCCTATCTCGACTACGGTGCGTTCACGCCGATCCAGGTTGCCGCCACCCAGGCGCTCAACGGTGACGGCAGCGACATCGCCGAAGTCCGCAACATCTACAAGCGTCGTCGCGATGTGATGGTCGAAAGTTTCGGCAAGGCCGGTTTCGAGGTGCCGCCGCCGGCAGCCACGATGTTTGCCTGGGCGAAGATCCCTGAGAAGTTCCGCCATCTCGGATCGCTCGAGTTCTCCAAGCTGCTCGTCGAAAAGGCCGATGTGGCCGTGGCACCTGGCATCGGCTTTGGCGAGCAGGGCGACGACTACGTACGTCTGGCACTCGTGGAAAACGAACACCGGATTCGCCAGGCGGCCCGCAACATCAAGAAATTCCTCTCCACGGCTGACGAGACGATGCACAACGTCATCTCGCTCAACGCGCATCGGTAAAAGACGGGGGCGTGCGGCGAGCACGCCCCTTCCACCACGGCCCCGCCGTTCTGGCGGGGCGCCTTCACATGTTAGGAAATGGCTATGGCAGATGCCCTCAAAATTGGCATTGCGGGCTTGGGTACCGTCGGTGCCTCGCTCGTGCGGATCCTCCAGGATCGTCGCGAGATGCTGGCAACGACATGTGGCAGGGCAATCGAGATTACAGCAGTCACGGCGCGTGACCGCTCCAAGGATCGTGGCGTCGATCTTTCCAACGCGACCTGGTTCGAGGACGCGGTTTCGCTCGCTGCCAATGCCGATATCGATGTTTTCATCGAGCTGATGGGCGGCTCCGGCGATCCGGCCTATGCCGCCGTCAAGACGGCGCTTGGCCGTGGCATCCATGTCGTCACCGCCAACAAGGCGCTGCTGGCAGCCCACGGCATCGAGCTTGCAGCGATCGCGGAGAACAAGGGCGCGCTGCTCAACTACGAAGCGGCCGTGGCCGGTGGCATTCCGGTCATCAAGGCCCTGCGCGAATCCATGACCGGCAACACGATCTCGCGCGTCTATGGGATCATGAACGGCACCTGCAACTACATCCTGACCAAGATGGAAAAGGAAGGGCTGTCCTTCGAGGCCTGCCTGAAGGAAGCCCAGCGGCTCGGATATGCCGAGGCTGACCCGGCTTTCGACATCGAAGGCAATGATACGGCGCACAAGCTGTCGATCCTGACGAGCCTTGCCTTCGGCACTGCAATTGCTGCTGACGACATCTACCTCGAAGGCATCACCAACATTTCCATCGACGATATCAATGCCGCGGCCGATCTCGGATACCGGATCAAGCTTCTTGGTGTCGCCCAACGCACCGAAAGCGGCATCGAGCAGCGCGTGCATCCGACGATGGTCCCCTATGATTCGGTGATCGCCCAGGTCGACGGCGTCACCAATGCGGTGGCGATCGAATCGGATATTCTCGGCGAGTTGCTGATGGTCGGCCCCGGTGCCGGCGGCAACGCTACGGCATCCGCCGTTCTCGGTGATGTCGCCGATATCGCCAAGAGCCGCCCGGGTGCCCAGCATGTGCCGGCATTCGGTCGTCCGACCAATGCGCTGCTGCCCTACAAGCGCGCCCAGATCCAGAGCCATGAAGGCGGTTATTTCATCCGCCTGAAGGTCGTCGATCGAACCGGCGTGTTCGCAAGCATCGCATCGCGCATGGCCGAAAACGGCATTTCGCTGGAATCGATCATGCAGCATTCCAAGCATCCGAAAGAATCGGACGAGCCGCAGACGATCATTCTCGTGACGCACGCGACCGCCGAGCATTCGGTGCGCGATGCGATCGTGGCGATCAAGAGTGAAGGCTATCTGGTCGGTGAACCGCAGGTAATCCGCATCGAGCGGCCGAAGGCGGCCTGATTCCCGGCAAAACTGTTGAGAAAGGGCCCCATCGATCACTGGCATCGGTGGGGCCTTTTTTATGCCGGGTTTTGCTGGCGCGCGTCGTTCGCTAAGAACGAGAAGATTTTGGACGGATGAGCAGTATGGAAGAACCGGTAGATCCGATACAGCGAGCATTCCTGGGCGTGGAACGATCGATCAGCGGTCAACGCTGGGTGTCGCGTCTCGATCAGGCCGGCCAGAACCGGGCGCTGGCGATCAGCCAGGTCCACGGCTATTCCGATCTGATCGGCCGGGTGCTGGCCGGACGTGGCGTTTCGCTCGACGATGCCGCAACCTTCCTCGACCCGACGCTTCGCGCGCTGATGCCCGACCCGGACACCTTGACCGATTGCCGCAAGGCGGCAGAACGCCTGTCGTTGGCGATTTCCCGGCGCGAGAAGGTGGTCGTCTTTGGCGATTATGATGTCGATGGCGCAGCGTCGTCGGCGCTCATGGCGCGCTTTCTCGCGCATTTCGGGCTCGAAGTCGAGATCTATATCCCCGACCGGATATTCGAAGGCTACGGCCCCAATCCGCAGGCGATCGAGCAACTGATCGACAACGGGGCGAAGCTGATCGTCACCGTCGACTGTGGCTCGACCAGCCATGAATCACTGGCCGTCGCCGCGAAGCGCGGCATCGACGTCGTCGTCATCGACCACCACCAGGTTGGCGCGACGCTGCCGCCGTGCCATGCGCTCGTTAACCCCAACCGGGAGGACGATCTCTCCGGCCAGGGACACCTTTGCGCGGCCGGCGTCGTCTATCTCGTTCTCGTCAACGCGGTGCGCGTGCTGCGCGCCACCGGTGACGCGCGCGTCGCATCCTTCGATCTGCTGGCGCAGCTCGATCTCGTGGCGCTTGCGACGGTGTGTGACGTGGTGCCGCTAAAGGGGCTCAATCGCGCCTATGTCGTCAAGGGACTGATTGCAGCGCGACACATGGGCAATGTCGGGCTGGCGGCGCTATTGCGCAAGGCGGCCATCGGTGGTCCGGTGACGCCTTATCATCTCGGCTTTCTGGTCGGACCGCGCATCAATGCCGGCGGACGCATCGGTGACGCGGCGCTTGGTAGTCGCCTCCTGACGATGGAGGACAGCGCTGCCGCGGAAACGATCGCAGCTCGGCTCGACGAGCTCAACCGCGAACGGCAGGCAATGGAAGCCGCGATGCTGGCCGAGGCGGAAGCGGAAGTTCTGGCCGAATACGGGACGGGCGAGGGTGCCTCTGTGATCGTGACGGCGCGAGAGAACTGGCACCCGGGCATCGTCGGGCTGATTGCAGCAAGGATCAAGGAAAAGTTCCGCCGTCCAACCTTTGCCATTGCCTTTGATCCGAATGGTCGCGGCACGGGATCAGGCCGGTCGATCGCCGGCTTCGATATGGGCAAGATGGTTCGTGCCGCCGTCGATGGCGGATTGTTGGTGAAGGGCGGCGGCCATGCAATGGCGGCCGGCTTGACGGTCGAGCGGCCAAACCTCGGCCGGTTGCGGCAATTCTTTGAGGAGAAAGCCGAGGCGGCTGTCCGTGATCTCGTTGCGGTGCAGACGCTCAAGGTCGATGGTGCGCTGGGTGCGTCGGGCGCAACATTGGAACTGATCGATCTCTTGGAGCAGGCGGGCCCCTATGGCTCCGCCCATCCACAGCCTGTCTTTGCCTTCCCGTCGCATCGGCTGCGCGACTGCCGTCAGGTCGGGGCCAACCACATCAAGGTGACGCTTGAGGGCCAGGATGGCAGTCGCCTCGACGGCATCGCTTTCCGGGCAGTGGAAACGCCGCTCGGCGACTTCCTGTTTGCCAGCCGCGGTGCATCGATCCACGTTGCCGGCTCGGTTTCAGCCGATCTCTGGCAGGGCCAGCGTCGCGTCCAGCTGCGCGTCAGTGATGCTGCCAAGGCATTCTAGCCGGCAAACCTGCGCGCGAACCTCGATTTCTCTCGATCTGTGGTGCGGCTTGAACGGAACTGTTTCCGCAGGCACGACTCTGCTTGTGAGCCGTGAGGGTACGGCATGGCAGGCGAGGGAGCACTTTGTTTGCCGGGATTGGAATGCGGACGTTTCCGGCCCCGTGATGGCGGGCAGACCAAATCGCAACAATGTCCGGGAAGGGTCACAGTGGCACGCCCTAGGGGAGTCGAACCCCTCTTCCCAGAATGAAAATCTGGTGTCCTAACCGATAGACGAAGGGCGCACTTGCTGTGTGGGCGTCTTATAGTCAGCACTCTTTCCGGCTGCAAGCGCTAATGTTGATATTTTCAAGGTTTTTCTGTGAAAAATGCCGGAAGAATCAAGGGCTAAGAATGCGGCGCTCATCGTCGAAGCGAAGAGGCGGGCGGTCGCCGCAACCGGGCTAAATCGGAAATAAGTGTGGTGGGGAAGTGGATCACAGTGGCACGCCCTAGGGGAGTCGAACCCCTCTTCCCAGAATGAAAATCTGGTGTCCTAACCGATAGACGAAGGGCGCACTTGCTGTGTGCGCGCCTTATAGTCAGCGCCATTGTAGACTGCAAGCGCTAATCTGGAAATTCGCGTGCTTTTCCTGTGAAAAAAATCGGAAACCCTGTGGTGCGCTTGCTGTGTCAAGGAGGGGGCTTCGACGAGCGCACATCGGGTTCTCGACGCAAAACCCGCCGGTCTCGAACAAGGAAATCATGTAGGGGGAGAGGATCACAGTGGCACGCCCTAGGGGAGTCGAACCCCTCTTCCCAGAATGAAAATCTGGTGTCCTAACCGATAGACGAAGGGCGCACTTGCTGTGTGGGCGTCTTATAGTCAGGCGTTTTGATCACCGCAAGCGGCAATTTTCATTTTTCTGTAAAAAATGCACAGGTTGGGGAAAAATACAGAGCGCCTGTGGATTAACTCATGGAAACAAAGGCTTGCGTTCAGCCCTTGCCGCGGCGGCAGCGCCAGTTCCAGTCGCGCTGGGCGCCAATGTCGATATGGACCGATTCCGTATGACAGTAGGTACCGACACCGCCTCGCCCGGGAATGCTGCGTAGAAAATCGGCCAATTCCCATTTGCTGACGCCCTGGACCTGAATGTCGGCTGCTTCGCAGCGCGTATGCAGCGACTGCTTGGCGCGGTTGACCTTGATCGGGCGCAGTCCCGACGTCACCATGACTTGTCGGCCGTAATGCGTTTCGACCTGCTTCAGCATCTGCATCAGCTCGGGCTTGAAACAGCCCGCATCCACCTTTTCGGTCTGCAGAATAAGGCCGCTTGGCGCGAGCCGAGCAAGGCCGGAAAGCGATGCGACCTGAACCGGTGCGTCCTCTTCGTCAGCCGCATGGTCTTCATGTGCGACGCTGAACAGCGGGCTCATCTTGACGCCGGGCAGGCTGCTATAGGCAAGCGACGCCATCTGCGGTTGGCTGGCGTTGCTTGTGGTGATGGTCTTCTTTTCGGCCGGCTGGGCTGCCCGCGCCGTCTCCTGCTGCTGCTTGTCTTTGCGCTTTCCAGCAAAGAGGCTCGCAAGCGTCCAAGCCTTGGGAACCTCTTTCTTATTGTTTTCGCTGCTCTTGTCGTCTGGAGATATCGTTGCGGCCTGAGCCAGGTCGGTTGCTGGCTGTGCCTGCTCTGCGGCCTGCACCGGCTGCAGCACACGTGACGTCTTGCCGCCGATGGCGGCCTGCGCGCTCAAAGGCAGCGGCACCGAGGCGGGAAGGGTGGTTCCTTCCGGGGCGGCGTAAGCCATCACGGCCGTATCGGAAGGCGCACCGTCGGTCTCGTTCAGGGCGCCCTGCTTGGGTTGGATGATCGGTTGGGTTTGTGGTTGTGGTTGCAGCTGTGCCGGGCTGGTGCCGAAGAGACTGTTCGTCGTTGCGTTCACGGTCGGCTGGGCGGCGCCTGTCGCAGGGATCGAGCCCGTTGCCTGCGGCTGAGCGCCCCCGGTTGCCGCCTGTGCGCCAGCTGTCGGAGCCTGGCCGTAGATGCTGGAAGAGGCTGCACGCAAAGCCGTGCTCTGCATGGCGAGCGGTCCGCCTTGCTGCGCGGGATCTTGCCCTGGAGCGAGGGTGCCATTGGCTTGCGCTGCCTGCGGACTGCTGCCGACAGCCGACACCTGGGCGTCGCGAACCGCAGCGCCAGCCTGGGACGAATCGGCGACCTGCAGCGATTCCTGCGTTTGCTCGACCGTCAGCGCATTTGCCGCTTCACTATCGGCGACAGCAGAGACGCACCCGCCTAGGGCGAACAGTGAAACAGATATCGCGGCTGCGCGGCTGATAGACGACAGCAGCGCCCTCTTCGTTTCCCGATGTTGCAACGTCCTATCCCCGCTCTCCGTGCATGGTCGATGAGATCGTCACCTTTCCATGCATTAAGTCCCAGTTCCGAAACATCGCTCAGAACAAACAAACACGAATTTCGCGCAGCGGGCCAAACGGATCGCTGCGGGAAGGATTAGGCCAAATACAGTCAAGGAGCCATCGCCACGAGCCATCGCGGATAGGACCCCGTATCAACGTTTCGCGCGGAAAGTTACTGAACGATACGTGATTTGTAAACTGGCGCTAACCTTGAGCCCACATGCGCCCAGCATGCGAAGGCCCGGTGTCGGTGCCGGGCCTCGGATCATTCATCATTTCCTGGGATCCGCGACTCGACTGTGCGAAGCCGGAATTGCCGGCTGCAGACATCAATCATCGGCGGCTAGAATTGTGCGAGGCTTACCAGGCGCCGGTGTTGGCCATGGAGGCCCAGGGCTCCTGAGCCGGCAGGTTGTCGCCCTTCTGCAGGATCTCGATCGAAATGCCGTCGGGCGAGCGCACGAAGGCCATGTGTCCGTCGCGCGGCGGGCGGTTGATGGTCACGCCGTTGTCCATCAGACGCTGGCAAAAGCCGTAAATGTCGTCCACCTCATAAGCTAGGTGACCGAAGTTGCGCCCGCCTGTATAATCCTCGCTATCCCAATTGTAGGTAAGTTCGAGGCAGGGGGACAATTCGCCCTTTGCCCGGTCCAGATCGCCGGGAGCGGCCAGGAAGACGAGCGTAAACCGGCCCTTTTCGTTCTCATAGCGGCGGATTTCGCTGAGGCCGAAGAGCGTGCAGTAGAATTTCAAGGCGTCGTCCAGATTTTTGACGCGAACCATCGTGTGCAGATAACGCATTGCAATGTCCCTGTTTCGAAGAAGATGGCGTATACTTATCTGCCAGCAAGCCAGAGGCAAGGCTGTGTCCGTACATTTGACCTGGGCCAAAATACGCCGAGGGTCTTGCGCATCAGCGGCGGGACGATGTTATTCTGGTCAATAAGAATCAGTTAACCGTAGTCAGTAGTCGCGCGTAAACGAGGGGCTGGGAGAGAATGGCGGATAGGACATCTTCAAAAGACGTCATGCAGGATGACGACTTTGGCAGCGACGCCCTCGACCTCGTCGAAATCACCGGCGTGATCAAATGGTTCGATGTCGCCAAGGGCTTCGGCTTCATCGTGCCTGACAACGGCATGCAAGACGTGCTGGTGCACGTGACCTGCCTCAGGCGCGACGGTTATCAGACGGTGCTGGAAGGTGCCCGGGTCGTGGCGCTCATCCAGAAGCGCGACCGTGGCTATCAGGCCTTCCGGATTCTATCGATGGATCAGTCGACTGCCATTCATCCTTCGCAGCTGCCGCCGATCAGGACCCACGTGCAGGTCACACCGACGAGCGGTCTTGAGCGCGTGCTGGTCAAGTGGTTCAACCGAACCAAGGGCTTCGGCTTCCTGACGCGCGGTGAAGGTACGGAGGATATCTTCGTTCACATGGAAACGCTTCGTCGTTTCGGCCTGACGGAGCTGCGCCCCGGACAGGTGGTTCTGGTGCGCTTCGGCGACGGTGAAAAGGGTTTGATGGCGGCGGAGATCCACCCAGATGGCCCAACGCCGACGAGCCGCTCGCACTAATGACGATGGTTCGAACCTTTTCTGCAAGAAGCGCCGCCATGGCGCTTTTTTTGTCGCTCGTATTGTTTGCCGTTGCCGCGCTTGCGGACGTTACGTTCACGACCGACAGGATGCGGCTGGTGACAGCCGACAACAAGAGCCACGAGCTGACGGTCGAACTCGCCATCGACGCGGATCAGCGGGAGCAGGGGCTGATGTTTCGCCGTTCGATGGCGCCCGATCACGGAATGCTGTTTGATTTCGGCGAAACGCGCCGTGTCATGATGTGGATGAAAAACACTCATCTGGCACTCGACATGCTGTTTGCCGACAAGAGAGGTGTCGTTCGCACGGTCCATGAGAATGCGGTGCCATTCTCCGAGGCGATCATCGATTCGCGCGTGCCGGTGGCGTTCGTGCTGGAACTCAACGCCGGCACCGTCAAGCGGCTGGGCATCAAGCCAGGCGACCGGCTGGAAGGCGCTCGAATCGGCGGCAATTGATCGACCGCATCAAAGCCCTGATCTCATCCCGCCCGGCTGATCCGATGATTTGATTTGGCAGCGCATCTTATTATTCTCGCCCTGTAGCGAGCCTTTTCGGCAGACGCGCCCTACATATGTTGGTAATCTTTCTATCGGACCAACAGGAGCATCTGTGATGATCAGGCATGTGCTTGTTGCAATCTTTGCCGCTGCCGCTTTTGCGCCGGCTGCGTCGGCTGCTGATCTGACCGAAAACCTTGAGCCTGCACCGCTGGTGGAAGCCGCGCCCACCTTCGTGTGGACCGGCGGTTATGTCGGTCTGCAAGGAGGCGGCGGTTGGCTCAATGGCGATTTCAGCGCTGCAGGTGCAAGCGCTTCGCAGGATTTCAACGGCGGCCTTCTCGGCGCATTTGCGGGCTTCAACTATCAGCAAGGCGACTGGGTCTACGGTATCGAGGGCGATGTCAGCTACAATTGGAACGACAAGACCTTTGATATCTTCGGCGCTGCTCCGGAGGTTGGAACCGATGTGTCCGGCTCCGTCCGCGGCCGTCTCGGCTACACTGTCAACGACAAGGCGTTGCTCTATGCGACGGGCGGCTGGGCGATTACGCGCGGCTTCGTCGACGTGCCGGGGGCTTCCAAGGAAAAGGAAACCTTCAATGGTTGGACGATCGGCGCCGGCGTCGACTACGCCTTCACCGACAGCCTGTTCGGCCGGGCCGAGTACCGATACAACGACTATGGCGACAAGGACATCGGCGGCGTCAATGTCGACCTCGACCAGCATCAATTCACGGTCGGCATCGGCGTGAAGTTCTGAGGAGAACTGCTGCGTGTTTCCTTAAGTCGTAGCCGGTTTACGGATAAAAACATGCCGCAATTCAAAATGCGACAGCGACCTTTGCGCGCCTAGAAGACTCGCGGTGCTGCAGGGGGAAGGAAGGCTCCGATGGCTTCGCAACCCTCTTCGCGGTGGGGACATCCGCACCATTCACGCCCAGACCGCCGCCGACGCCTCACGCAATCCCTGGCTAAGGTCCGGCGCGGCTGAGGATCGCATTGCGATCGGCTTCGCTTGCAAGGTCGATGGTGACGCGCATTTCGTCCTTCACCGGCCGTCGCAACGCGTTCTTGCCCGATGGTGTCATGGAAATGCGCCCAGTCTGTTCAAGCACGGCGATCCGTTTGCGTGACAGGCCGAGTTCCATCGAGAGCAGCCTCTCCGTTCTGAGCATTGTTTTCATTTCCAGGTTGAGAGCGATCTCCAGGTGCTGGGCTGGTTCGACTGCCGCCTTCAGAATCGTCTTTCGCAAACGGAACTCGGCGAATTCTTCGACACGCCCCGCATCCCGGCGCAATCCGTCGATATCGAAGGCGACTTTCTCGATCCAGCCGTCATCGTTGTTCTGCAGCGCGTGCAGCGTCGCCTGGTCGATATCGCCGACATGTCGCCGCTCGAAGATGGGACGGTTCCAGGTGCTGTCGCAACTGCCGCAGCGATAGATCAGCCAGGCGTCCAACCGCCGGCCATTGGCATTGAGGCGCGTCTTGCCGCTCGTCTGGAATGGCCGCGTCGTTCGGCAGCGATTGCAGGCGAGCCAGGGACGTGGCGCGATTGTCGGCGTGATGGTCCATTGGACCAGGACTGTGTGAGACATGTCGTCTGGTTCTTCCGATTGGAAGTCCATCAAGACGACGGTTTGAGCACCCGTTCAGGGGACGCGGTCTGGCAGCGTTTTGGTGATGGTTCGATCCGCACGAAGTTTCATGCAGCGACAGGTCGGCAATGCCATTCCGGTCTCGAACCGTCACCTCGACGAACGCATTGAAATGCGATCCGACAGCGATGATCGCTATCGGGTGTGCGTGGTGAAACAAGCGAGACCGGGGTTTACAAAGGCAAAGCAGAACTCCAGGAAAGACAGCGTGGTTTGCTGCGCAACCGTCCTAGCCGAATATCTTTGCTACGGGAAGTAGCGGTCGCGAAAATGGTCGCGTTTTCGGATTTTGGCCATGAGCGCGAAGCGTTACGCCACGCGATGCTGCAGCCTGAAAATGGCTAGTGAGCCGCTTTGGCTCTCGCCAATCCGTGCTCGATCAACAGGCCGACAAGCTCTGGATAGGGGATGCCGCTTGCGGCCATCGCCTTCGGGTACATGCTGATATCGGTAAAGCCCGGCATGGTGTTGACCTCGTTGATCACCGCGCTCATATCGGCACGAACAAAAAAGTCGACGCGAGCGAGCCCTTCGCAGCCAAGCGCGATGAACGCTTTTTCGGCCATATCCCGCAAGCGTTGCGTGACCTCATCTGGCAAGACTGCCGGCACGCTGATTGCGGCGCCATCTTCGTCGATGTATTTTGCCTCGTAGGTGTAAAAACCGTGGCTGGCATTGGCTGCGATCTCGCCCGGAACGGAAACCATCAAGGCTCCGTCCGGCCTTTCGAGCACGGCACACTCGATTTCCCGTGCCTTTACGAACTCTTCGATCAGAACCTTCGTATCGAACTTGAAGCCTTCGTCGAGCGCGTCTCGCAGTTCTTCGGCCGAGCGCGCTTTGCTGACCCCGACCGACGACCCCTGCCGCGCAGGTTTGACGAACACCGTCTGTCCGAGCGCGGCCGCTATGTCCTCATAGGCTGGACGTTGGCCGGGTCGGACGGTGACAGAGCGGGCAACCGGCAGTCCCGCTTCGCGCAGCAGTCGCTTGGTCATGTCCTTGTCGATGGCGTTCGCTGATCCGAGGATGCCGCAGCCGACCAATGGAATGTTGCAAGCCTGCGCGAGACCCTGCGTCGACCCATCCTCGCCATGCAATCCGTGCAGGACGGGAAACAGGATATCGATTGCTGGCGGATGAGCCGCCTGCGCAGGCGCGTCGAATGCGAGCAGGCGACCGCGCCCGCCGGGAACCAGGCAAACCTTGGTGCCTGAATAGGCCATGGCGGCGGGCAGGGTGCCTTGTACCGTTTCTATCAACAGCCATTGACCGGTCCGGTCGATGAGGATCGGCACGACCTCGTATGTGTTCGGGTCTATGGCCTTCACGACGTTACGCGCCGAAAGAATGGAAACGTCATGCTCTGAGGATTGGCCGCCGAAGAGCACGCCGACACGCAATCTTGAGGTCATGAAAGGTCCTTTCTCTGAAGGGGAAACAGTCTATCGACTCAGTTGTACCCGACCAATTGCAACCGAATTGAGATGCTTCCAGCCGCGCTCTATGCGCTGGGCGTTCGCCGAACCGCTGAGCCGGCAGTACCGCGCTGAGCGTCGGAAGGCATGTTGCTCCTCAAGCCGGGCATCGCCGCGCGTCCCTTCAGGCGCCGACGGCCGCTGCAGCGCATGGAATCATTGCGCGGCTTTGGCCTTGAAACTGAGACGTTGGCGTCAGCTGCGAGCCAATTGTTATGCGCCAACTCGATCAGGGCTTCCGCGGGCTGCTCGGGCGCCCAGCCAGCCGCTGGGACCAAGGCAAAAGAGCATCAAATTTGCCACATTGAACCGCACTGATTTGTGGAACGGTTTCAGCGATCAGGCGTTACTCTTGCCAGGCAGCGTAAGCCCGCGGGCGGAGGCTGCCTGTATCTCGTAAGGCGGGGCTGAAAACCCGCCGGAGATGGGAGCAACGCCATGAAAATTTCCACGAAGATGTCATGGGTCGCATTTGTCATCACCCTTGCTGGGACTACGGTGCCGGCTTTTGCCGAGAACGACTATTATGAGCCGGTACCCGGCGGCGTCTATGTTGATCCCATGCCGATGGGCAGCGTGTACGTGGAGCCGGTGCCGCTCTACGGTGCATACGGTTACTATCGTCCCCCGGCGCTGACCTTGGGTGACGAAAGGGAACGCTACACGAACGAGTACATGGGTGGTGGTGAAGGTGACTACTACCAGGGGATCGCGCATCCGCCGTCAGTTCCCTGAGCGTCCGATCGTTCAGCGTAACGAAACCAGAGTTGTGATCTACCGCCAGCCGAGAGCCGGCAATGCTGATGCAAGATCGACGGTCTTGTGCGTTGTAGTCGGCGCCCAACCAGTCTCGGACGGCCACTCTGCCGGAGCGCCGAGGCGACTAACGGCTCTTGAACTGATTGCGCAGCGCGCCTCGGCAAAATCTACCGGCGACCTGTACGGGATTTTTCCGGGAATATTCGGGTGATTCTCGGGAGCCTGATTCCGGGACGTCCTGGCTTGTGTCATTCTCTGACGAATCCGAGTCCAGAAAAATTTGCGATTCCATGGATGTCCGACCTGAGAGATAGGTGACGTTTTGTACCTAAGACATGGGTAACACTTTTCGCTTTGCGGGAGGTGTTGATGCCGTGGAGAGAGACTTCGGTTATGGAGGAACGTCTACGCTTTGTCGCCCGTCTGCTTGAGGGCGAAGGGATGAGCGATGTGTGCCGGGAGTTCGGCATCTCGCGTAAAACCGGATACAAGATTTTCAACCGCTACAAGGATGACGGTCTGGAGGCACTGACGGATCGGTCGCGGCGTCCGGTTCGATATGCCAACCAGTTGCAGGCTCAGGTCGAGGCGCTGATCGTGTCTTCGAAGAAGGACAAGCCGCATTGGGGAGCGCGCAAGATCAGGGAGTTGCTGGTCCGCAGGCTTGCCGGCGACATGCGCATCCCCTCGACGAGTACCGTGCATGCCATCCTCGATCGCCACGGGTTGGTTACCCATGCCCGCAGGCGTTGCCGCAGCAAGGCCGAAGGCACGGCGCTTTCACATCCGCTTGCGCCGAACGAACTCTGGTGTGTTGATTTCAAGGGCGAGTTCAAGCTCGGCAACGGTCGCTACCGTTACCCTTTGACGGTCACCGACCAGGCCTCGCGCTAGCTGCTTGCCTGCGAGGCTTTCGAATCGACGAAGGAAGCCGCCGTCTTCGAGGCCTTTCGCCGGCTGTTTGCCGAGCGTGGCCTGCCGAACGCGATCAGAAGCGACAACGGCGTCCCCTTCGCCAGTCCGAACGGCCTCTATAATCTGTCGAAGCTCTCTGTCTGGTGGTTGAGGCTCGGCATTGCCATCGAGCGCATCAGGCCGGGCCACCCGCAACAGAACGGCCGGCACGAACGCATGCATCTGACACTCAAAAAGGAAGCCACGCGCCCGCCCCAGACGAACATGCTGCAGCAGCAGGCCCGTTTCGACAGCTTCCTCAACGAATTCAATAGGGAACGTCCGCATGAGGCACTGGCCATGAAGAGCCCGGCAGACGTCTATTCCGCATCGTCCAAAGCCTATACCGGCCTGCCTGACATCGACTACCCTTTCCACGACAGGGACGCGCTTGTCACCAATTGCGGACGCATCTGCATGTACCGAAAGAAGATCAACATCTCGATCGTCATGGCAGGCCAGAGACTGGGAATAAAAGAAGTCGATGACGGCATTTGGCTCGTCAGCTTCATGCACTATGATCTCGGATATATCGACCTGGAACAGAGGACTTTGCAAACCATCGACAACCCGTTCGGCACGAGGTTGTCACCCATGTCTTAGGTACAAATTGGTACCTATGTCTCCGGTATGGACACAGGAGGTAGGTGGCGACCCCTGCAGGATTCGAACCTGCGACAACCTGCTTAGAAGGCAGGTGCTCTATCCAACTGAGCTAAGGGGCCGTTGCGGGCAGGGCCCGTCGAAAACGGCTCGAGGACCTCAATGGGTCCAGGGCTGCATCCGGCTGAAACGGAAATTGTCCGGGTAGGACACAGTCTTGCGGGTCGCCTCCTTCGGGGCGATGACGCGGTACTCGATGCCGTTGCGCTCGGCATAGGCGATGGCCTGCTCCGCGCTTTCGAAAGTCAGTCGCAACTGCTGCAGCGTATCGCCCGAGCTGGTATAGCCCATGACCGGGTCGATGGTGCGCGGCTTTTCCTGATCAAACTCCAGCAGCCACAGATTCGTCTTGGCTTTGCCAGACTGCATGGCGGTCTTTGCTGGACGGTAGATCTTTGCGGACATGGTCTCGAACGGCTCCATTATTTCGCTGCTGAAGCGTTTTCTCACCCCAACATGCGTCATCCCATAGCGCAGAATGATTTAAAACGGAATGACTTTCAGACGGATAAATCTGGCTTTTCGCCCGTATTCTGTCAGCGGTTATCGATGGGGTGCCGGCGCCGAGGTGGCTAATGGCGTCGCTGAGCCCGACGATCGTGGTACAACAGATGCCGAAAGCGTCCGCAGACCGGCGCATACCAATGCTGCAGTCGACGAATAGATAAATATTTTCGGGGATTTAGTTGGTCGGAGTGGAGAGATTCGAACTCCCGACCCTCTGGTCCCAAACCAGATGCGCTACCAGACTGCGCTACACTCCGTGCCAACGGCGCCGGAGATACACGCTTCACCCACGCCCTGCAACATGTAATTTCATGCCGGGCGAGCTTCCGGGGAAAATGTCACGCGCTTATGGGATGCCCGCGTGGCCAATATGCCGGAAATTCAGGCTTTCGCGCCCGATTTCTCATTTTCATTTAGTAATCCCTAAACTCTATGCGGTAGAGGCGCGACGACGAACAACCAGTCCGAGCCGGATCCATGACCGCCCAACTTGACCTCGCAACTGTGCTGCTGCCTCACAAATCGTCCTTCCTGGTCGGCGCGCTGTGCTTTCTTTACCTCCGGTGGCAATCGCCCCGGAATGAGGGGCTGGGGATTCTTGCAATCGGGTTTCTTTTTCTCGCCTTGGCATCCACGCTGGCAGGATATGGCGAGCAGAAGCTGCTGCCGGCATTTCTGTGGACGCTTTCGAGTTTTACGCTCGGCCTTACCGGCTACGCTCTCTTCTGGATCGGGCTAAGCCGCCTCAGTGGTCAAAGGCGGCAACGAACCGATTGGCTGGCGCTTGCTATTCCTTTGACGGGGGCGGTTGTCGGCTTGATCACGCATTTCCACGTCGTCAACTATGCACGCGCAACCGCCTTCAACACCGGTGCTTTCCTCTTTCTCGCCGCCTCCGCCTTCAAAGTCGTCTGGGACCGCAGGGATGAGCCGTTGCCGGTACGGGCAATCTTTGCGGCGTCTCTGGCGGTCGGCGCCGCCCTCTGCCTTGCCGTCGTGGTTGGTCTGCTCAAGCCGGCATTTCTGCCGGTCACCACGACCTACGCCTTCTTTCTGCTGATCATCAGCCACTTCGCCATCGCGCTCTTTGCGTTGGTGCTCGTCAAGGAGCGTGCGGAGGCGGCGCTGCGGCGGACGGCCGATACGGACATGCTGACTGGGGTGGGGAATCGCCGATGGTTCCTGTCGCAGTTGCCACGCTACGGCTTCGAGGGCGACGCCCTTGCGGTTATGGACCTCGACTTCTTCAAGCGCATCAATGACCGATTTGGCCACCAGGCAGGTGATAAAGCGCTGATCGCCTTTGCCGAAACGGTGCGCGCAAACCTGCGTTCGACCGATTGTTTCGCCCGGCTCGGAGGCGAAGAATTCGGGCTCTACCTCCCGAAAACGAACGAAGTACAGGCAAAGGCCATCGTCGAACGGCTCCGCCTTGCAATCGAACAACTGGATATCCGTTTCGATGGTCATCGCGTTGCTCTCAGCGTCAGCATCGGCGTTGTCGCCGGCCGGCGCGGGGAACGTAGCTCGGAGGAACTTTTCAGCATGGCCGATGCCGCGCTCTACCAGGCGAAGGACGCCGGCCGTAACTGCGTCGTCGCCTATGCCTCGCCACCGGCGTCGTTTGCGACGAACATATCAAGTGCTCGGACAGGTTGAGATCATTGCCAGGCGGCAACGATCTGCCTGCCTGTGAGCGTCAGCGCTTCTGCGCGGGTGTCAGTAACGCCCTTGCTCCCGGTCTCGTTCAAGGTCGTGGATAAAAAAAACGGGCCGGCGGAAATGCATCCATCCGGCCCGTTCCGGCAATCTCGCGGAAAGGGGAACGTCTCTGCGCGGGGCTGCAGCGCCGCGCGAAGGGAGATCGATTGCCACCTGATAATGCCTGAATGCCGCTTGCCCAATTGACATTTTACGCCAAAGATTTGACATTTCGCGCATGGATGGCGCAGAGAAAATACAATCTGTGATCGATATCGTGGTTGTCGTTCTGCCAGAATCGTCAATCATGTCGCTGGCTTCTGTGCTCGATCCGATGCGCGCTGCCAATCGGGTCTCGGGTCGCCAGGTCTTTCGCTGGCGGCTGTTGTCGGGGGACGGTCAGCCAGTCACCCTGACATGTGGCATCCCGATTGCCGTCGACGGCAAGTTCGCCTTGCCGCTCGAAGGCGATGTCCTGCTGGCGATCGGTGGCTTCAATCTCGACAGGCATGTCGGAAGCAGGTTTATCGCGACGCTTCAGGAGTGCGCCCGCCATTTTGACGTTGTGGCCGGTATCGAATCGGGTTGCTGGCTGCTCGGCCGCTCGGGTCTCCTCAACGGCCGCAAGGCGACAGCCCACTGGGAAGAGCTGGAAGATTTCAGCCAGGCATTCCCGGCATTGACGGTGCTGGGTGATCGCTTCGTCACCGATGGAAAATTCTGGACCTCCGGCGGCGCATCGCCGACTTTCGACATGATGCTGCATCTCATCACCCAACGGCTCGGCTCCGCCTTGGCGCTCGATGTCGCCAGCATCTTTGTCTACGACCAGACCCACAGCGCGACGGACGTTCAGCCGGTGGTCTCTCTCGGGCGGATGGAGACCCTTGATCCCGGTCTGGCGGGGGCGATCCGCCTTATGGAGCGCACGCTCGAACGGCCTCTCACCGTTTCTGCGCTCGCACGTCGCCTGTCCGTGTCGCAGCGAAAGCTGGAGTCTCTGTTTTCAAAGGGCCTTTCGACCAGCCCCGGCGCCTATTACCTGCGCCTGCGCCTTCAGGTCGCCCATCGGCTTGTGCGCGATTCGGGCAGCCCGATCCGCGAGATCGCGCTTCGCTGCGGCTTCGACAGCCTCTCGGCCTTTTCTCGCGCCTACAGCCGCGAATATGGAACGAGCCCGTTGAAAATGCGCGGCAGGCATCGTGGCGCGGTTGCGATATCGCAACGCGGCGAGGGGGGCTGAAAGGTGGTGAGTGCGCCTGATCCTTCGCTAGCGATTGCTATGCTTGGAGGTCGCGCAATCGGACACCTGGTCTGCTGTCATTGGCAGCGGGCTTCGTACCGGCGGCCATAGCGATCACGATAGATACAATAGCCTTGGCGATCCTGGGAACGACCAATCAGGTTACCCATGAGCCCCCCGGCCACAGCGCCGATAGCCGCACCGCCCCAGCTGTCGCTGACCACTCCCCCGATAAGGGCGCCGGTACCCGCGCCGATTACGGTCCCTTTCTCTGTCTGAGTGCAGGACGCGAGGGTCGCAATCATTCCAATCGCAATGATAAGGTTTTTCATGCTTTCATCCCTTTGCTCGATGTTAATCTGGACTATCTCGATGGGAGTCTTTGCATTCACGCTACGTAACGCAGCATCTACGTAATGCGCGTAATTGTCGATAGTGGCGATTCGTGAAGGGATTCGGCGCGCGGTCTCATGCGGGGGAACGCTGGAATGTCCGCTGGCGGCGTCAGCACTCGCCGACGCTACGCTGCCGAAGATCAGTGCGGTCAGCCGGCATTCGCTGCGCGTGAACATAACACCCTGAACATCATCTCGCAGGTTGGTTCCGGAGCAGCAGGATCGAGAGCAACGAGCCGCTGGGCGCCAAGATCGGTCGCGTATGGAAGTTGGATGCGATCGCCACGATCCTTGCGCATCACCGTGCCACCCGAATGCAGAGCAATTCAGGCAAGGTCATCTCGGAGGGGCTCGGTCGCCTGTTCGTTCATCCGACAAAGAGTTGAATGTCGGAAAAGTCGCAAAAGGTCGGGTAAGAAAGTCGAAAAAACGCAGATAATTCAATGGGAATAAGATTTAAGTGGTGAGCGCGCAGGGATTCGAACCCTGGACCTACTGATTAAAAGTCAGTTGCTCTACCGGCTGAGCTACGCGCTCCCTGGCCGCGGCGGTTGAGCCCGGCGGAAGTGGGCGGACATATGCACTTGAGCTTCCCGCCGGTCAACCCAAAAATTTCGGCTTTCGTGAAGAAATGGTGCATGGCGCAATGATCGCCAAAAGGTGATTGGTATCGTCGGGGTCATGCGGCTATGGAATGGCCCAAATACCGCATGCCGGAGTTCTTGCCGTTGTCGATTGCCGATATTTCGATCTGGACCGCCATTCTCGCTGGCGCTCTGTCCTTCCTTTCGCCCTGTGTCCTGCCGCTTGTGCCGCCCTATCTCTGCTATATGGCGGGTGTTTCGGTCGATCAGTTTCGAAGCGGCGAGGCGGTTTCGGCGCGCAGCACAAGGCGCGCCGTTCTGCCTGCGGCGCTTCTGTTCACGCTCGGTTTCGCGACCGTGTTCGTGTCGCTTGGTGCCGGCGCATCCTCGATCGGCCTGCTCTTGCGCCAGCACATGGATCTCCTGTCGCGCATTGGCGGCGTGGTGATCATCATCATGGGGCTGCATTTCCTCGGCGTGTTCAAGATCGGCCTGCTTGCGCGCGAGGCGCGGTTCCAAGGTGGAGGCAAGCCGGCGACGCTGTCGGGCGCCTATATCATGGGCCTTGCCTTCGCCTTCGGCTGGACGCCATGCATTGGCCCGGTGCTCGGCACGATCCTCGGCGTTGCAGCTGCACGCGACACGGTCACGGACGGCGCCATGCTCCTGGCGGTTTATTCTCTCGGACTTGCGATACCGTTCTGGATTGCGGCCGGTTTCTCCGGTGCGTTCATGCGCTTTCTCCTGCGGTTCCGCCGCCATCTGGGCCTCGTCGAAAAGCTGATGGGCGCGCTACTGGTTCTGGCGGGCCTGGCCTTTCTGTTCGGCTTCATCAGCTCCGTCGCCATCTGGTTCCAGCAGACCTTCCCGATTCTGATGAAGATCGGCTAAGCCGGACCGCTTACCGGGATCGCCTTTGCCGATTGCGGCTCAACCTATGGGAATCGATCGGGTTGATGCTATTGGGTTGAATGGGCCCAATTGCGCGGCAGCGCGAACGTTGCGCTTGAACGGCGCCTGTCGCAGCGGCTGGGCACTGGGTGGGGATCTGTTCCCGCTCAGCGGATCGCATGCGCGTGGTCGGGGAGTGGCATGACGGAAATTGCTGGTCTGGTACTGCCGTTCTTCGGGCTGATTTTTCTCGGTTATCTCACTGCCCGTTTCGTCGAGCATCCCGGCGAGGCGATGGGGTGGCTGAACACCTTCATCATCTATCTCGCTTTGCCGGCGTTGTTCTTCAAGCTGGTGTCGCGAACGCCGATCGAACAGCTGACGCGCGCCGATTTCATCCTGACGAGCGTCGGCGCGACCTACGTCGTCTTTTCGCTGATCTTTATTGTCGGCCTTTACGTTCGGCGCAACTCCGTCGGCGAAGCGACCATCCAGGGCTTCGCGGCCGCCTATGGCAATATTGGTTACATGGGACCTGGGCTTGCCTTGCTGGCGCTGGGCGACGCCGCGGCGGTGCCGGTGGCGCTGATCTTCTGCTTCGAAAATGCGGCGCATTTCACCGTGGCGCCGGCGATGATGGCGCTTTCGGGCGGGCGAAAGCAAAATCCCGCGGCGCTCGCTGTCGGGATTGCCCGCAAGATCATCCTGCACCCATTCATTCTGTCGACGCTCGCCGGCGTGGTGGCGGCATTCTTCGCCGCCCAGCCGCCGTTGCCCGTGCAGCGCTTGATCGACTATCTGGCGCAGGCGGCAGCCCCTTGTGCGCTGTTTGCCATGGGTGTCACGCTGGCGCTGCGGCCAGTCAAGCGCATCCCGGTGGAGATCGGATATATCGTGCCGGCCAAGCTGATCCTGCACCCGGTATTGGTGTTCACGGCGCTCAGCCTGACGGGCAGCTATGATCCGGTCTGGGTGCAGACGGCCGTCCTTCTGGCAGCCTTGCCGACCGCGACCAACGTCTTTGTCATCGGCCATCAGTATGGTGTCTGGCAGGAGCGTGCCTCGGCGACGATCCTGATCACCACGCTTCTTTCGGTCGCAACCGTGACCGGGCTGCTCTATCTGATCCGCTCAGGCGCTCTTCCGGCCGATCTTTTCCCGTAGGCCGTCCTTCAGTGCGTGCAACGCGCTGCCCGGGTGCACGCCTTCGCGCATCAAGAGGCTGCGCAGCGGTCCTGCAGCCGAGAGGATGTGCAGCCCGACGGCGCGCAGCGCCTGTATCGGCAGGAAGCCCGACAGCAGCGACCGGTTGAGGAGGTCGACGCTGGCCGTGCGGCTGAGGATGTCGGGGCGGCGACGGCTGTCGAATCTGTCGCCGATATCACCCGGAAGATTGTCGTCCGTTTTTGCACCGATCAGATCGACCAGCGTCATTGCATCGCGAAGGCTCAAGTTGAGGCCCTGGGCGCCGATCGGCGGGAACGCGTGCGCCGCTTCGCCGACAAGCGCGACGCGGCCCTTGCCGAAGCGATGGGCGCTCATGCCGGATAGAGGGAAGGATTGCGGCGCAGCCTCGACGGTGACCTTGCCGAAGATCGACTGCATCCGGTCTTCGACGGCGCGAGACAGTGTGGGGAGGTCGAGCGCCAGGGTGTTTGCGGCATCTTCGGGCTTGCGCACCCAGACGAGGCTCGAGCGATTGCCGGGCAGGGGCACCTGGGTGAAGGGGCCGCTCTCGGTGTGAAATTCGGTCGACGTGTCCTGGTGCGGAAGTTCGTGCGCAAAGTTGAGGACGACGGCGGTCTGCGGATAGGACCAGGTGCTGACGGCGATCTTGGCCGCTTCGCGCACCGGCGAACGGCGACCATCGGCGCCGACGAGCAGATCGGCCGTGATATCGCGTCCGTCATCCAGCGAAACCCGCGCCTTCTCGTCGGAGAGGTCGAAATCGACCGCCGACATCGTCAGGCGGTCGAGCGTTGCTGTTTCGGAGGCGCGCTGGCGCAGGATATCGAGGAAGGGGGCATTTGGAATGTTATAGCCGAAAGCCGCAAGTCCCACTTCCGAGGCACGAAAGTTCACGGTCGGCGCGCGCAGCAGACGGTTGGTGCCATCAAGAATGCGCATCGTCGACAGCGGCGCCGTCAGCGGCTGAACCTTGTCCCAGAGGCTCAGCTTCTTCAGATACTCGATCGACTGGTCCATCAGCGCGGTCGTCCGTCCGTCGGACGATACGGGCTCCGGCCCGATCAGCGCAACGCGGTAGCCAGCCTCGGCAAGCGCGATCGCTGCCAGGGAACCCGCGAGACCGGCGCCGACGACGGCAATGTCGTAATGTTCCATGATGGGAAGAACCCTTTTGCTCGCGCCATAAAGCGCCTGCTGCTTTCATCTCGATCTTACTTCTAGTCCTCGGCAAGTGCGAAATAAATGGGTTGAATCAGCGCAGAAGCAATTTGGAAGTGTCCACAGAACAATCTTCACCGGACAAAGTGATTGCTTGAATTTTGCTGGCGATACGTTGCAAAGGGTGCATATTACGCGCAATGCGCCGCCAAAGCGGTTGGGGTGGGGTCACAGCCCCGTCTGGCGAAGTGCACAAGGGGATAGGCGGCGTTCGCAGATGAAGTTTTTCAACTATAAAAGAGTCCCTTACGCTGAGATTCGCGCCTTCTCCGTGCACATACTGACCGCTTCCGGGTCGTTTCTCGCATTTCTCGGCGTCGTTGCTGCGGCCGAACACCGCTTCGTCGATATGTTCTGGTGGCTGGGCCTGGCCTTGCTAGTGGACGGTATCGACGGTCCGATCGCCCGGAAGGTGCGGGTCAAGGAAGTGCTGCCCAATTGGTCTGGCGACACGCTCGACAACGTCATCGACTATGTCACCTACGTGCTCTTGCCGGCTTTTGCGCTCTATCAGAGCGGCATGATCGGCGAGCCGTGGTCCTTCGTGGCCGCGGGTGCGATCGTTGTCTCGAGCGCGATCTACTACGCCGACATGGGCATGAAGACCGACGAGTATTTCTTCTCGGGCTTTCCTGTCGTCTGGAACATGGTGGTCTTTACGCTCTTCGTTGTCCAGGCGAGCGAATTGACCGCCTCTATCGTCGTTTTCGTGTCGGTTGTGCTGACCTTCCTGCCGATCAACTTCCTGCATCCGGTGCGCGTCCAGCGGCTGCGGGCGCTCAATCTCGGCGTCTTTTTTGTCTGGTCGGCGCTCAGCATGTACGCGCTGCTGCTGCATTTCGTGACGCCGGCCTGGGTGGTGACCGGTGTTCTTGCAACAGGCATCTATCTCTACGTGATCGGTTTCGTCCTGCAGATCTTCCCCAAGCTCGGCCGGACCTAGGAGCTCCTCGATGGCACAGGCAATTGTCGTACGCGAACTCGGTGGACCTGAAGTCCTGAAGCTGGAGGGCGTGACGCTCTCGCCGCCGGGGCCGGGCGAAGTGCAGATCCGCCAGGTGGCTGTCGGGCTCAACTTCATCGACGTCTATTTCCGCACCGGGCTCTACAAGTCCGCCTCGGGCCTGCCCTTTATTCCCGGCAAGGAAGGGGCTGGGATCGTGACGGCTGTTGGTGATGGCGTCAGCCTTTTGGGCGTCGGCGATCGGGTGGCCTATGCTTCCTCGGATGGCGCCTATTCCAGCGAACGCAACGTCGAAGCCTCGCAACTGGTCAAGGTGCCTGACGGCATCTCGCTCGAGACGGCAGCTGCGATGATGCTCAAGGGCATGACCGCGCAATATCTGCTCAACCAGACCTTCCAGGTAGGCCCGGAAACGACGTTGCTCTTCCATGCGGCCGCCGGCGGCGTCGGCTTGATTGCCGGCCAGTGGGCAAAGGCCCTCGGCGCAACCGTCATCGGCACGGCCGGATCTCAGGAAAAGATCGATCTGGCGCTTGCCCATGGCTACGACCACGTCATCAATTACCGCACCGACGATTTCGTCGCCCGGGTCAAGGAACTGACCGACGGCAGGGGTGTCGATGTCGTTTATGATTCGGTCGGCAAGGATACCTATCCTGCCTCGCTCGATTGCCTGAAATCGCGCGGCCTTTGGGTGAGCTTCGGCAACTCGTCCGGGCCGGTCGATGCCTTCAGCATTGGCATTCTGGCGCAGAAGGGATCGCTATTTGCGACGCGTCCGACACTCTTCGGTTATGTGTCGACGCGACCTGCGCTTGAAGCGTGTGCAAAGTCCCTCTTTGATATTGTGCAAAGCAACAAAGTGCGTATCAATATAAATCAGACTTATCCGCTTGCAGACGCCGGTCGCGCGCATACGGATCTGGAGACAAGAAAAACGAGTGGAACAACACTGCTGATTCCTTGATCGAGGCCTTAAGGCGGACGGGGATCGACAGAGGGGAAAAGAGGGCAGCGTGCCTGTTGAGGGAGCAACTGCGAACAGTCCGTTGTTGACTGTGAGCAACCTGACGAAATTGTTCGGCTCGTTTGCAGCCTGCAATGACATCAACCTGCAGATAGACCAGGGCGAAATTCACGCCCTTCTCGGCGAAAACGGCGCCGGAAAATCGACGCTGGTGAAGATGCTGTTCGGCGTCCTCGCACCGACGGCGGGCGAGATCGTGTGGCAGGGGCGCAGTGTGCGCATTGCTAGCCCCGCGGCCGCGCGCAAGCTCGGCATCGGCATGGTCTTTCAGCATTTTTCGCTGTTCGAAGCCTTGACCGTCGCTGAGAACATCGCCCTGTCGATGGACGGCAACATATCGCTCGCGAAGGTCGCTGAAGAAGCTTCGCGTCTGTCCCACGCCTATGGCCTGCCACTCGATCCGAAGGCGCACGTGGCCGATCTTTCCGTCGGCGAGCGCCAGCGCATCGAGATCGTCCGTGCACTGTTGCAGAACCCGCGCCTGATCATTCTCGACGAGCCGACCTCGGTGCTGACGCCGCAGGAAGCCGATCGCTTGTTCGAGACCCTCAACAAGCTCAAGGCGGAAGGACGCTCGGTCCTCTACATCAGCCACCGGCTGGAGGAAGTGCAGCGCATCTGCGACCGCGCAACCGTGCTTCGCCATGGCAAGGTCACAGGTGCTTGCGACCCGAAGGCCGAGACGCCGGCGTCTTTGGCGCGCATGATGGTCGGAAGCGACGTAGCGGCCGTTACCGCCGAAGGAACCAGCACCAAGGGTGACGTGCAGCTGGAGGCGCGGCATCTTTCCGTGTCCGCACGCACGCCATTCGCCGTCTCTCTCAAGAACATCTGTCTCAAGGTGCGTGCCGGTGAAGTGCTGGCGATTGCCGGGGTGGCGGGCAACGGCCAGGGCGAGCTTTTCGATGCGCTTTCCGGTGAATACCCGGTTGCCGACGATGCGGCCGTCCAGATCAGGCAGAAGCCGGTTGGTAACAGGAACATCAATGCGCGACGGCTGATGGGCGCCGGTTTCGTTCCGGAAGAGCGTCACGGTCATGCCGCCGTTTCGGCCATGCCGCTCTCCGACAATCTCTTGCTGGCCCGAAGCCGATCCGATGCCAAAGCCTTTCTCGGTGGCGGGTTCCTCAAAATCATCCGCCGAGACGCGGTCGCCACGGCGACCAAGCGCATCTCCGAAGCGATGGACGTGCGCAAGAGCGGGGAAGACCCACCGGCAGGTTCGCTTTCGGGCGGTAACCTGCAGAAATTCATCGTTGGTCGTGAACTCGACCGCCAGCCGGCAGTGCTGATCGTCAACCAGCCGACCTGGGGGGTGGATGCAGGGGCTGCCAGTCGGATCCGGCAGGCGCTCGTCGACCTCGCCAAGGCAGGGTCCGCGGTGCTGGTGATCAGCCAGGATCTCGATGAGATCTTCGAGGTGGCAACCGAAATCGCGGTAATCAGCGAAGGGCGGCTCTCCGATCCCTATCCGGCACGCGAGCTTTCGCGTGAAAAGATCGGTCTGCTGATGGGCGGCATGTACGGCAAGACGGAAGGCACGGGGGCTGTGCATGCGCATTGAACTGGAAAAACGGGCCAAGATTTCGACGCTGTTTTCGATCCTGTCTCCGTTTATCGCCTTCCTGCTGATGATCATCTTCGGCGGCATCATGTTTGCGCTTCTCGGCAAGAACCCGGTCACAGCGCTCTACAGCTTCTTCGTCGAGCCTTTGAGCGAGGTCTGGTCGCTGCATGAACTGGCGATCAAGGCCGCACCGCTGATCCTGATCGCCGTCGGCCTCTCCGTCTGTTTCCGGTCGAACAACTGGAATATCGGCGCCGAAGGGCAGTTCATCATGGGGGCTATCGCCGGCTCCATCCTGCCGGTTGTGTTCTACGACTGGCAGTCGCCTCTGGTGCTGCCGCTGATGATGCTGATGGGCATGCTGGGTGGCGCGCTGTTTGCCGCCATTCCCGCCTTCCTCAAGGCGCACATGAATACCAACGAGATCCTGACGAGCCTGATGCTGGTCTATGTCGCCCAGCTGTTTCTCGATTGGCTCGTGCGTGGACCCTGGCGCAACCCGGGTGGCATGAACTTTCCGGAGACGCGCACCTTTGCGGCGGATGCAATCCTGCCGGAAATGATCGCATCGGGGCGCACGCACTGGGGCTTTGCCTTCGCTATCATCGCGGCGATCCTCGTCTGGTTCATGATGCGCTACACGCTGAAGGGTTTCGAGATCTCGGTTCTCGGCCAGTCCGAGCGGGCAGGGCGCTTTGCCGGCTTCTCGTCCCGGCGGATGATCTGGTTTTCGATGCTTTTGTCTGGTGCGCTTGCCGGTCTTGCCGGTATTTCCGAAGTCAGCGGCGCGATCCAGCAGTTGCGCCCGGTGATCTCGCCCGGTTATGGCTTCACGGCGATCATCGTGGCGTTTCTCGGCCGCCTCAATCCACTTGGCATTATTGCTGCCGGTCTCGTTCTGGCGCTGACCTATCTTGGCGGTGAGGCGGCCCAGCTGTCGCTCGGCGTTTCGGACAAGGTTACCCGCGTTTTCCAGGGCCTGCTCCTGTTCTTCGTGCTCTCCTGCGACACGCTCATTCACTATCGCATCCGGCTGGTTTGGTACCGGTTCACTGCGTCAGATCTGGACGGGAGCCGCTGATGGGCATTGTCGAAGCCATATTGCTGAGCGTCATCACCGCCGCGACGCCGCTCGTCATTGCCGCTCTCGGCGAGCTGGTCACGGAACGCTCCGGCGTGCTCAACCTCGGTGTCGAAGGCATGATGGTCATGGGCGCCGTCAGCGCCTTTGCCGCCACCCAGATCACCGGTTCGCCCTATCTCGGGATATTGGCCGGCATCGCCTGCGGCGCCGTGTTCTCCCAGCTCTTTGCATTCCTGACCCTGACGCTTGTTGCCAACCAGGTGGCGACGGGTCTGGCGCTGACGCTGCTTGGCCTCGGTGCTTCAGGCATGCTCGGCGAGAGTTTCCTCGGCATACAGGGCATCAAATTGCAGCCGATCGCCATCCCGGTGCTGGCGGATATCCCGGTCATTGGGCCACTGCTGTTCCGGCAGGACATCATTTTCTATCTGTCGATCGCGCTGGTCGCTGGTGTGCACTGGTTCCTGTTCAAAAGCCGGGCCGGCCTGAAGCTGCGCGCCGTCGGGGACAGCCATGCGTCGGCCCATGCCCTTGGCGTCAACGTCATCAGGACGCGCTATCTCGCGGTGATGTTCGGTGGCGCCTGTGCAGGCCTGGCGGGCGCTCAGCTGTCGCTCGTCTACACGCCGCAGTGGGTGGAGAACATGTCGGCCGGGCGCGGCTGGATCGCGCTTGCGCTGGTGGTGTTTTCGTCATGGCGTCCGTGGCGGCTCATCGCCGGTGGTTACCTCTTCGGCGCCGTATCCATCAGCCAGCTTCACGCGCAGGCCTTCGGTCTCGGCATTCCCTCGCAGCTTCTGTCGTCGCTTCCCTATCTCGCGACGATCATCGTCCTCATTCTCATTTCACATAACCGGCGCACGACCCTGATCAACACGCCGGCATCGCTCGGTAAGCCGTTTGTGCCAGATCGGTGACAATAACAATCCAGACGGACGTTTCTCAAACCGACAGAGGTCAAGAAAATGAAAAAACTACTGCTCGCTCTCGCAAGCACAGCCGCCGTCATCGGCTTTGCCAGTGCTGCCGCCGCCCAGGAAAAGGCCAAGGTCTGCTTCGTCTATGTCGGTTCGAAGACCGACGGCGGCTGGACCCAGGCACACGATATCGGCCGTCTGGAGCTGGAAAAGGCGCTCGGTGACAAGATCGAGACGCAGTTCCTCGAAAGCGTTCCGGAAGGCCCGGATGCCGAGCGTGCGATCGAGCGTCTGGCCCGTTCCGGCTGTGGTCTGATCTACACGACGTCCTTCGGCTTCATGGACGCAACGATCAAGATCGCCCAGAAGTTCCCGGACGTGAAGTTCGAACACGCAACCGGCTACAAGACCGCGCCGAACGTCGCGACCTACAACAGTCGCTTCTATGAAGGCCGCTACATCCAGGGCGTGATTGCCGCCAAGATGTCCGAAAAGGGCGTTGCCGGTTACATCGCGTCGTTCCCTATCCCTGAAGTGGTCATGGGCATCAATTCCTTCGTCATCGGCGCGCGCTCGGTCAACCCCGACTTCAAGATCAAGGTCGTATGGGCGAATACCTGGTTTGACCCGGGCAAGGAAGCCGATGCCGCCAAGGCGCTCGTCGACCAGGGCGTCGATATCCTGACCCAGCACACCGACACGACTGCGCCGATGCAGGTTGCCGCGGAGCGCGGTATCAAGGCCTTCGGCCAGGCTTCGGACATGATTGCCGCCGGTCCGAAGACCCAGCTCACCGCGATCGTCGATACCTGGGGCGCATACTACATCAAGCGCACGCAGGCCTTCCTGGATGGCAAGTGGGAAACCACGTCGAGCTGGGACGGCCTGAAGGATGGCATCCTGACGATGGCGCCATACACCAACATGCCTGACGACGTGAAGAAGCTGGCCGAGGAGACCGAGGCCAAGATCAAGTCCGGCGAGCTGAAGCCGTTCACTGGTCCTCTGAAGAAGCAGGACGGCAGCGAGTGGCTGGCGGCGGGCGCATCGTCGGATGACGGTACGCTGCTGGGCATGAACTTCTACGTCGAAGGCGTCGACGATCAGCTGCCGAAGTAAACCCGATCGTAAGATCGAGACTAAGTGCAAACCCCGCCGCCAAGGCGGGGTTTGTCGTTCTCGTCGGCTGAACGCGAGACCCCGCGGCGGCCCGTCTGCAACTGTGAACTGGTGTTGTTCTCCTCGCGGAGACTGATGCAATTCATGGTCGTGAGGGCCGATTTCAACACTAGTGCAGCCTGCCTGCATTTCGTGTAATGCTCTGAGGAATCGGTTGGCCGTTTAGGTGCCCGCCCGTCCAGTTCTCGGGGATGAGGGGATTGACGGCGAACCGCATGTTGAGGCGCCGCATCCGGCGCTGTCAGGCAAGGGAGTGCCTGGAGGAGGTGGGTTGAACAGGAGTTTGCTGGAGACGGTCCTTTCCGGGACGCGGAAGCGCACCAGTCATGCGCATGTGGTCGACCATCTCGGCAAGGCGATCGTTTCAGGCGAGTTCCCGATCGGATCGATCTTGCCTGGAGATCCGGAGCTTGCAGCGCGCTTCAAGGTGTCGCGCACGGTTCTTCGCGAAGCCATGAAGACGCTTGCCGCCAAGGGCCTCGTCGTTCCGCGCGCCCGCATCGGCACGCGCGTCACGCCCCGAAACGACTGGAACCTCTTCGACAACGATATCCTGACCTGGCATTTCGAATGCGGCGTGGACGAGGCGTTCCTCTACCATCTGAGCGAAGTGCGTCTGGCCTTCGAACCGCATGCAGCGGCCCTTGCGGCAAGGAACGCGTCCGACGCCGAGATCAGCCGCATGATGCGCCTGGCCGTGGCCATGGGCGAAGCCGGCCACACGGCGGAAAGCCTTGCCTATGCCGACCTGAAATTTCATCTGTCGATCGCCGAGGCTTCAGGAAATCCGTTCATGCGCACCGTCGGCGGCCTGATCGAGGCGGCGCTCGTCGGCATCTTCAAGCTGAGTTCTCCGGTTGCCGAAAAGGGTGGCGTCGACGAAGTCGCTCGCAATCACATCCGGATCGTCGAAGAAATCGGCCGCCGCGACGAAGCGGGCGCGCGTGCTGCCATGGAAAATGTCATCAAGATCGGACGCGAGCGCGTGCGTGGTGCCCTCCGGTCGAGCGAAAGCTGAGCCGGTGTGTCTAAAAGAAGCGACTTAGGCCGGGTATTTCCTCGCGAAATACGGGTGAAGCGCATTTGGTGACACGGATTTCGAGACTTGCGCTTGCTCGGATCGTCCGCTGGCCTTATTTGGTGAACGGTCGCTCTCGATTGGGCGACTTTTCGTCAACGGTGACCTGGAGACCATGTCCGAATTTTTTGTCATTTTCGTCCTGCTTTTGATCAACGCATTTTTTGCTCTCTCGGAAATGGCAATCGTCTCGGCAAGCAAGCCATTGCTTCGCCAGATGGCAAAACAGGGAAATCTCCGCGCCGATGCGGCACTGAAGCTGGCGGAAGATCCCGGCAAGTTTCTTTCCACCGTCCAGGTGGGCATCACTTTGGTCGGCACGCTCGCCGGCGCCTATGGTGGCGCGACCATCGCAGCCAAGTTCGCGCCGTTCTTCGACAGCATCGCCTGGATCAACCCCTACGGCCATCCGGTCGCCGTCGCGATCGTGGTCACACTGATCACATTCCTCTCCGTCGTTATCGGCGAGTTGATCCCCAAGCAGCTGGCACTGAAGAATTCGGAGGGCTTCGCGATGTTCGTCGCCCGGCCGATGACGCTTTTGTCGCGCATCGTGGCGCCGGTCGTCTATCTCTTCGAAACCTCCGCTGCCCTGATGATGCGTCTGCTCGGCATCCGCCCCGATGACCCGGACCATGTGACCGAAGAGGAAGTTCACGCGATCATGGCTGAGGGCGTGGAAAGCGGTGCGATCGAAAAGTCGGAGCACGAGATGCTTCGCCGCATCATCCGCCTCGGCGACCGCAACGTGAAGTCGATCATGACGCACCGCACCGAGATGAGCTTCATCGACATCAACGACAGCCTGGAGACCATCGGCGAGAAGATCCGCCAATATGGTCACTCCCGTTATCCCGTCGTCGACGGACCGAGTGGCGACGTTATCGGCGCGGTTCTGGCCAAGGAAATCCTTAACGCGCCGACGTCGGTTCCGCTCGACGTGCGCAAATATGTGCGCGAGATCCACACTCTGCCGGAAACAGCGTCCTGCCTGAAGGCGCTCGATGCCTTCAAGTCGTCAAGCATCAACATGGCGATGATCGTCGACGAATACGGCAGCACCGAAGGCATCATCACCATCGCTGATATCCTCGAGGCGATCGTCGGCGTTTTGCCATCGAACTATGACGATCTGGAGCATGCGCTGATCCGCCAGCGCGAGGATGGCACCTACCTGGTCGACGGACGCACGCCGATCGATGAAATCCACCTGACCATCGGCATCGAAGGCATCGATGCCGACGGAAACTTTGAAACGATAGCGGGCTTTCTGGTTCAGCAGCTGCGCAAGACGCCGGAAGAGGGCGATATCGCGATTGCCCATGGATATCGCTTCGAGGTGATCGACATGGATTCCCGTCGCATTGACAAGATCCTCGTCAGCCGCTGCGAGAGCACCGCTGCCTGATGTGCCGATGAGGACGCGGCGCCGCTTGGGCGTCGCGGGCCAGACATTTGTTACTGGCGTTATGGCTGATGCAGTCGTCGTTCGGGAAAAGCGGATAGGCTGAAAAAGCAAAAGGTCGGGCAATACCCGACCTTTCCCTCAAATCATCACGGCGCCTGCTAGTACATCCGTAGTCATTCGCCTTGAGCGATGATTGAATAATTGCGTTATTAAAGAGTTACTGTGTCGGGCATATGACAATCCCGCCACAAATATTCCTTGTGTCCGATGCGCTGCAATGAATACGATGTCCGGCGCGTCGAGTGCATGCAACATGTCGTGCGACCGCGCAGACGGAGCTATCTGAGCCGGAGGACCTGGCAGCGCGAGCCTGCGGGCGCCTCTTCGGCGTTCGGCGCGCGAACGATCAGGCAATCGGACTGTGCGAACACCTTCATCATCGACGAATCCTGCCGCGGGAAGGGATGGGCCAAAAGGGAACCGTGCCCATCTTTCGAAAGCCGCGCACGCACATAGTCCTGGCGCTTGTCGTTGGCAGGCAAGGGCGAGGCGAGGCGGGCGGTGGTAAGACGGTCGCGCGCCGCCAGGCTCGCCAGCTTTCGGGTCAGGGGCTCGAGAAATAGGAGCGCGCAAACGAGGCTGGACACAGGATTGCCGGGCAGGCCGAGCACAGCCATGCCGTCGAGCTGCCCGACCATCAGGGGCTTTCCGGGCCGCATGGCGATGCGCCAGAAATCGAGTGTCATACCGTTTGCAAGCAATGTCGACTGAACGAGATCATGATCGCCGACGGAGGCGCCGCCAAGGGTGACGAGTACGTCAGCTTCCGCGAGCCTTGCCTGTTCTACGGCCGTTGAAATCGCCCGGCTGTTGTCCGGGACGATGCCGAGGTCGAGGACATCGGCCCCATTGTCGCGCGCGATGGCAGCAACACCGAAGGTATTGGAGGCTATGATCTGATCGGCGCCGGGTACGCTGCCGGGTGTTAGCAATTCGTCACCGGTGGCAAGTATCGCTATCAAAGGCTTCTTGAAGACCGGCAGGGTCGCATGGTTCATGCCGGCGGCGACAGTCAGCCGGCCGGCATCCAGCACGTCGCCCGCATGCAACACCGTCTCGCCGGCTGCAAAATCCTGGCCGGACAACCTGATATGCCGCCCCTTGCCGGGTGCAAACGAGGTGCGAATTCTGCTATCCGCAAGCTGCTCGGTGTCTTCCTGGATAATGACGGTATCGGCGCCCACAGGAAGCGGCGCTCCGGTAAAGATGCGAACGGCCTGCCCGGCCTTTACTTCCCCACCGAAGCCATGGCCTGCAGCGGATTGGCCGATGACGCCGAGTTCGGCGCCGACGGCGCTGACATCTTCGTGACGCACGGCATAACCATCCATCGCGGAATTGTCGAAGGCGGGGTGGGTGACGCGCGCAGCGACATCCTTCGCCAGGACACGACCGAGGCCGTCATGCAGGCCGATCTCTTCGATTGCCTGCCGCGGGCTGGCACTTCCGAGGATCCTTTCAAGCGCATCTTCGACGGAAAGCAGCGACATCGTCCGTCAGGCTCCCCGACGCTGGTAGTCGCCCGATCGTCCGCCGGATTTGCTGACGAGCTGGATACCGCCGATCTCCATCTCCCGGTCGGCAGCCTTCGCCATGTCGTAGATCGTCAGGCAGGCGATGCTGACGGCGGTCAGCGCCTCCATCTCGACGCCGGTCTTGCCGGTCAGCTTGGCGAGCGCTTCGACCCGCAAGCCCGGAAGCGCCGGATCCGGCACAATGTCCACCGACACCTTGCTCAGCATCAGCGGGTGGCAGAGCGGGATCAGGTTAGATGTCTGCTTGGCGGCCATGATGCCTGCAAGTCGCGCCGTGCCGATGACATCGCCCTTCTTGGCGTCGCCTTCAAGAATCAGGGCAAGCGTTTCAGGGCGCATGCGCACGTGGCCCTCGGCCGTTGCAGTGCGCACGGTTTCGGCCTTGTCGCCGACATCGACCATGTTTGCTTCGCCGCTGCTGTCGAGGTGCGTGAGCGTGGTCTTGCCCATCATTCCGCCGCCAGCACGCTTTCGGAGCCGGTCAGGAGTGCGCGTGTTGCCGTCTCGACATCGCTCTTGCGCATCAGGCTTTCTCCAACGAGGAAAGTTGTGATGCCGCTCAATTCCAGGCGCTTGCAGTCGTCATGGGTGAAGATTCCGCTTTCGCCGACGAGCAGCCGATCGGACGGAACCATCGATGCCAGCTGTTCTGAAACGGCGAGATCGACGTCGAATGTTCGCAGATTGCGATTGTTGATGCCGACCAGCGGCGAGGCAAGCTTGAGCGCCCGCTCCATCTCTTCGGCGTCGTGCACCTCGATGAGAACGTCCATGCCGAGAGAAAAGGCAGAATCCTCCAGGCGCCGGGCGTCGTCGTCGCTGAGCGAAGCCATGATCAGCAGGATGCAGTCCGCACCCCAGGCGCGCGCCTCGAGCACCTGATAGGTGTCGAACATGAAGTCCTTGCGCAAGGCCGGAAGCGCGCAGGCCGCACGGGCAGCCTCAAGAAATGCCGGAGCCCCTTGGAAGCTCGGGCCGTCGGTCAGTACGGAAAGACAGGCGGCACCGCCAGCCTCATAGGCCTTCGCCAGGGCTGGCGGATCGAAATCGGGGCGGATCAGGCCCTTCGACGGGCTCGCCTTCTTGATTTCGGCGATCAGGCCGAAGCGGCCCTCTTTCTGGCGCGCAGCCAACGCCGCATGGAACCCGCGCGGAGCGGACTGATCGGTAATGCGGGCCTTCAGGTCTTCGATCGACGTTTGCGATTTGGCCGCGGCGATCTCGTCGCGCTTATAGGCTTCGATCTTGCGCAGGATGTCCGTCATGTTGCTTTCCTATCTCACGCAGCGTTCGAAACGCTGACCAGGCGCAGCAGCGCTGCCTTGGCACTGCCGCTTGCGAGCGATTGGCGGGCGAGCGTCATGCCTTCACCAAGATTTGCAGCCTTGCCGGCAATCATCAGCGATGCGGCCGCATTGGCAAGCGAAATGTCCCTGTAGGCGTTTTCAGCGCCATCGAGCACAGCCTGGAGCGCAACGGCATTGTGGGCGCCGTCGCCGCCCTTCAAGGCGTCGAGGGTGACCGTCTGCAGGCCGAAGTCTTCAGGCGTGAGGTTGAAGGCGCTGATCTTGCCGTTTTCAAGAGCGGCAACCTGCGTTGTGCCGGTGGTGGTGATCTCGTCGAGACCTTCGCCATGCACGACCCAGACATTTTCGGATCCGAGGTCGCGCAGCACCTCCGCCAGCGGCTGCACCCATTGCGGCGCGTAGACGCCAACCAGTTGCCGCTTGACGCCGGCGGGATTGGAGAGCGGGCCGAGCAGGTTGAAGATCGTGCGGGTTCCGAGTTCGACGCGCGTCGGGCCGACATGACGCATGGCGGAATGATGCTGCTGGGCAAACATGAAGCCGACACCGGCTTCGCTTATGCAGCGCGAAATTGCCTCAGGGCCGATATCGAGCTTGACGCCAAGGCAGGACAGCGCGTCGGCCGTTCCGGACTTGGAGCTCAGCGCGCGGTTGCCATGCTTGGCGACAGGTACGCCCGCGCCCGCAACGATCAGCGAGGCGAGGGTCGAGATATTGTAGGTGCCGGCGCCATCGCCACCAGTGCCGACGATATCGACGGCATTGGCCGGAGCATCGACCGGAAGCATGCGGGCGCGCATGGCGGCAACCGCGCCGACGATTTCGTCGACGGTTTCACCACGGACGCGAAGAGCCATCAGGAAGCCGCCGATCTGCGATGGCGTCGCCGCACCCGACATGATGATCTCGAAAGCCGCTCGTGCGTCTTCGCGGTTGAGTGCCTCGCCGGCGGCGACTTTGGCGACAAACGGTTTCAGATCACTCATCGGTTGTTTTCCTTGCCGCTTATCTCTGTGCCAAAGCCGTTTCGGCAAGCGTCTGATTGATCGAAACACCGTAGGCCGCCTGCAGGGTCGAGACCATCTGGTCAAGAATGTCGTCGCCGCTGGCACGGGCCATGGCCTGGATCTGGCGGCTGTCGTCTTCGAGCGCGTCGGTCGGGCCGCTGTTCTCGATTGCGGTTACCTTCAGAAGGATCTGGCCGTCACCACCGATACCGGCAGCGTTGGCAACGTGACCGTCCGGACCGCTGAAGGCGGCAGCGACGGCGGCCGGGCTCAGGGCCGCATCCGACGTCGACCGGGTCAATCCGGCCTTCGTTTCGACGGCAAGCCCAAGTTCCGTCGCGATATCGGCGAGTGTCGCGCCCTTTTCGATACGCTGCTTCAACTCTGTGGCCTTCGTGGCGAGAGCCGCGCGCTGCTGCTCTGCGGTCCAGTCCGCAGCCACTTCGTCGCGTGCTTCGTCGAGCGTGCGATCACGTGCCGGAACCACTTCGTCGAGGTCGAACCAGACGTAGCCGTCACGGCCGATGTTCACCGGCAACGTCTCGTCACCCATCTGGGCCTTGAAAACTTCCTGCAGCAGTGCGTTCGGCTCTGGCAGCCCGGCGACATCATCGCCGTTCATGTCCTTGCCGGTTGCGTCGATACCATCGACGGTCGCAACCTTCAGCTTGAGGGTCTCAGCCAGGTCCTTGAGCGAGGCGCCGGAAGCGCGCTCGTCCTCGATCTTGTCGTGAAGGCCGATGATTTCGTTCTGCGCGTTGGAAAGGGCGATCTCCTTGCGCAGTTCTTCCTTCACCTCATCGAAGCTGCGAACCGTTTCCGCGCGGATGTTCGTTGCGCGCAGGATCACCGGTCCGAAGGCGCCATCGATGACAGGCGACGTGCCACCATTGGCGGCGATCGCAAAGGCGGCTTCACCGATCTTTGGGTCCGGAACGTTTGCAGCGGTGAACTCACCCAGCAAAACGTCGGCAGGTGTCTTGCCTTCGGCTTTGACGAGGTCATCGTAGGAGGTGCCGGCGGCAAGCTTGGCTGCCGCAGCGTCCGCTGCCTCACGCGACGGGAAGGCGAGTTGTTCAATCGTGCGCACGGCTTCGGTGCGGAAATGGTCCTTCCGCTTGTCGTAGTCGGCGCGAACGTCGGCATCGACCACGGTCGTCACGTCGGCGATATCCTCGGGGGCGAGCTTCAGATAGGTGATCTTGCGGTATTCCGGCGCGCGGTAGTTTGCCTTGCGGCTGTCGTACCAGGGGGCAAGAACGTCATCGCCCGGCGCCTTGACCGGATCGATATTGGCATTGGACAGGAGGATGTAGTCGATCGAGCGCTTTTCGTGACGGTAGGACGCGATCGCGTCGCTGAGCACTTTCGGCGCGACATAACCGTCGGACATCGCGTCGACGATCTGCGAGCGCACGGCGACCTGGCTGCGGTTGTTGATGTAGTCTTGTTCGCGAAGGCCGGCGTTGCGCAGAACGCTGGAGAACGTCAGGCGATCGAACTGGCCGTTGACGCTATGGAAGGCCGGATCTTCGGCGATGAGCTTGGCCAGCCGGTCTTCCGAAAGGCCGAGGTTCATGTCGCCGGCGAGCTGATCGAGGGCTGCACCCGCAACAAGCTGAGAATAGACCTGCTGCTCGATGCCGAACGCCTTTGCCTGCTGCGGCGTCAGGCGGGTTCCGAGCTGGCGCGAAACGAGCGCGAGCTGACGCTCGTAAGCGAGACGGAAGTCAGGGGCCTTGACCTTGACGTCACCGACGACGACGACGGCATCCGACTGGTTCGCGATCATCGATGTCGATGCGCCCCACACCATGAATGACAGCACGAGAATGACGAGCAGGCCTTTGACGACCCAGGTCTGGGCGGCTTTTCTCAGGAATTCGAGCATGGGGGCAGAAACCTCGTTGCAGTGCGGTGGCTGTTGGCCAAACGAGTTCGTTCCTTAAAACAAACGAAACAGGAAATGAAGGGCGCAATGGCGCAAATTGCGCGCCACCCGCAGATCACGGCAAATCAAGTGATTCGTACGAACTTCGGGCCGTCGGCAGCCGAGAGGCTCGGGCGAGCTGTTTGCGATGCTGATAGCGATCGATGCGAAGACGCGAATGACAAAATTGGCGTCGGATTTGTTAGCCGGCAACAGAAATTTGGCCGTCATACTTGGGAATTCGCCGTCGCTGGATTGAGATCGAAAACACTTCGGAACTATGGTTGTGTGTATCGGGCGGGGCGACTCATGCGGCCTCCGTGGAAAGACATGCCATGCAATCGACAATCGTTATGGTCAATTTGTTTGGAGCGGTGGCGCTGCTGCTGTTCGGCCTTTCCCTGGTCAAGGAAGGGGTCACGCGCGCCTTCGGGGCGAAGCTGCGGGCCGGCCTTGCTCGGGGCACGAGCGGACCGACGCGATCGTTCCTGACGGGGCTGTTCGCCACCCTTGCCCTGCAGAGCTCCACCGCAACGGCTCTGATGACCGCGTCCTTCGTGGAAAAGGGGCTGATCCGCTCACGCATGGCGCAGATCGTCTTGCTCGGCGCCAATGTAGGCACGGCAGTCACCGCCTGGATCGTGGCGACCGGCATCGAATGGCTGTCGCCGATGATCATTCTGGTCGGTGTGATACTGCATCGCGTCAGCCGGTCGAACGCGCGACAGGGCCTCGGCGCGGCTTTCGTTGGCATCGGCCTGATGTTGCTGTCGCTGCATCTGCTTGGCCTTGCGACCGAGCCGATGCGCGAATCGGCGGCGCTGGCCGCATTTCTCGGCATGCTCGACAGTGCCTGGCCGGTGGCCTTGATCATATCGGCGGGTCTTGCCTTCGCATCGTCCTCCAGCCTTGCAGTGGTGATGCTGGTGCTCTCGCTTTCTGCCGCCGGCGTACTCTCCGTCGGGCTGACGGTGGCGCTGGTGCTCGGCGCCAATCTCGGGGGCGCGATCCCGCCTGTGATGGCAACACTGTCTTCGGCGCCGTCGGCCCGACGCGTGACGCTCGGCAACCTGGTGGTTCGCGCTATCGGCTGTCTGATCGCGCTGCCTCTGACCGGTGCCAGCGTCGAGTTCCTGCAAAGCTTGCCTTTGCCGAAACAGAACCTGCCGGTGGACATCCATCTGGCGTTCAATCTTGCCATGGCCATCCTTGCCTGGCCGTTTGCCGGGCTCCTGTCGCGGCTGATGACCCGCTTCATTCCCGACAGCGAGACCGACGAAACCGGTCCGCGCTATCTCGACGAGAACGTCCTGCACACGCCGGTCATGGCCCTTTCGGGCGCGACGCGCGAAGTGCTGCGCGTCGGCGACCTGATCGAGATGATGCTGATCCGCGCCCAGACGGCTTTCAACAACAACGAACTTTCCGAGATCCGCGATGTCGGCAAATTCGAGAAGCAGGTCGATCTGCTGCAGCAGGAGGTGAAGATCTTCCTGTCTCGCCTGGGTCGTGATGGCCTGAGCCCGGAAGATGGGCGTCGCTCGATCGTCATCATCGACTATGCGATCAATCTCGAGCACATGGGCGATATCATCGAGAAGGGTCTGTGCGAACAGATCGGCAAGAAGGTCAACAACGGCCTGAAATTCTCCGAAGACGGCTATCAGGAACTCAAAAGTCTGTTCGACCTGACGATCGACAATCTGCGCGTCGCCCAGACGATTTTCGTCACACGCAACGCCGATCTCGCCCGGCAATTGATCGAGGTGAAGGTCAATGTTCGGCACATGGAAAAGCGCTCGGCCGAACGTCATATCGAGCGGCTGCGCGACGGACGGCTCGAAAGCCTGCAGACGAGTTCGCTGCATCTCGACATGCTGCGCGACTTGAAGCGCATCAACGCCCATATCGCCTCGGTCGCCTATCCGATCCTCGAGGAAAACGGGCTTCTGACCGAGAGCCGCTTGCGGCCGCAGGCGTAACCGTTACGAACCTGCGGCCGTTTCGCCAGGCCGCAGGCCGTTGCGGACGAATGCGTCGTAGCATGGCGTCAGTTTGATGCGCGTGTGGCCGGTCTCAAGGCTCGGCAGGTAGAGTGCCAAAAGCGTCCTGTTGACGTTCGTCGTCGGGCAGGTTGGCACGAGTGCGATATCGACGGCGGCGACAGCCGCGCGCACGCTTTCGTCCGGCGGCGGAATGGCGCGGAAAGGATCTGCGCCGATGGCGACGCGCCTTGGCGCGTGGCGATCCATCAGCCAGGGAAACGGATTGGCGAAGTCGATGTTGAAGATCGTGTCGAAGCGAACGCCATTGGCATTCTCATAGGCGCGCAGTGCATCGATCGCATTATCGACATTCGCCAACCAACCCGTTTGAAAGTCGAAGTCGCTATAGAGCAGGAATGAAGGCAACTCACCTTCATCCGCCAGGGCCTCGAAGGCGCCCGGCTCGGTGATGTAGATGTTGCGCATTCGCCCGGCCCGCACGGCGAGGATCGGGCGGACGTTGACGGCCCCCATGGTTTTCAGGTTGCGGCTTTCGATCCTGATATTGTTGACGGCGCCGATCCAGGCGCGTGCACTCTTCTGGACAACGATAGTCACCGGTGGAAGTGCGGCAGCGATGGCGAGCAGCCAAACCGCGATTGTCAGCTGCTTAGGCTTGCCCTTCGTGGCGTAGTCGAGAGCGATCCGCAGAAGCAATGGATAGAGGAAGATGAAAGCCTGGCTGCCGGTGTTTTGGCTCTCGAACAGGATGCCTGCCACGACAAAGGTGCCAAGCCAGAAGAAATCCTGATCGAAAATCCTGCCGAGAGCCGCGATCGAAGGCCGCCGGCATGCATCCTTCAGTAGCGCGACGAAAGAAGGCCGGTCGGCAAAGAACAGGGTGAGGCAGAGAACGCCTGCCGGCAGCAGCAGACCGGAATTCAGCGATGCGGCCTGTAGCAGGCGCGTCAGCAGGATCCCGTCATTAACGTCGAGCAGTGCAAGAATGTCGCCTATATAGGCCGACACTGCGCCGAGCGACAGTTCGATAACGGCAAGAATGCCAAAGAAGATCAAGGCTGCGGCGACCGCTGAGCGCAGGCTGAACCGTCCGGCAGCAAACGCGGTCAAGCAGAGGATGACGCCGGCGACGGCTCCCGTGACCTTTACGAAGAAAAGCGCGATCATAGCGCCGGCGGCAACTGCGATGAGGATGCGTGGATTGCGGACGTAGATGAGCGCTGCGGCCAGCACATAAAGAAGCTGGCACACCTGGCGATTGTAGATGCCGAACCCATCCGACCCCGGATAGGGGTAGAAGTCGCCGGTGTTGAACGGGAAGATGGAAAAGAGAAGGAAGGGCAACAGAATGGCGTAGGCCAGTGGTCGCGAACGCTTCTGGAGGTCGAACGTGACCAGGCCGATCAACGGCCCGGTGACGGTGAGAAGGCACCAGCTGGCCAGCAACAGGGGGTGGCCGCTCGGAAAGACCGACTGCAAGCCCGCGAAGAGATAGTAGCCCAGCGCACCGACCGGTGCGAAGAAGTCGACCGATGGAATCTGGCCGTCGCCAAGCCGGTTGGCGGCGTCGAGATAGAGATAGTGATCCCAGAACATTGGCCCTATCGGCTGCGGGATCGTGACGGTCAGAAGCAACGAGAGCAGGACAAGCGCCAGAGCGAGTGCCGCGAGTGGCGAGCGGACGGCAGCCACAATGGTATTGACCGGCTTTACCGCTGCGTCGAGATCGGTGCTGACATGCATTGCTGCTTCTCTCCCCGGGGGAGCGATGCACGCGCATGGGTTGTCGGGGCAGGCTCCGCTTCTCCTTATGCCATCATCGGGTTTTAAGCGGGTTAACGGGACGTGATTGTGCGAGTTATGCTTCCCGCAATATGTTGCTGATACACGAGGGTCGAATCGGGCGACCCGTTTGGCCCTTCAAGAAAAAGACCAAGGAGATCATTGGATGGAACGGAGTTGCCTGGCGATTGTACTGGCTGCGGGTGAAAGCACGCGGATGAAATCGTCGATGTCGAAGGTGCTGCATCCGGTGGCCGGTCGGCCGATGATCGCCCATGTGGTTGCAGCGCTTTCGTGTGCCGCGATCTCCGACGTGGCTCTCGTTGTCGGTCGTGACGCTGATGCCGTTTCGAGCGCGGCCGCGATCGGTGGCGTATCGATCGCCTCGTTTCTCCAGAAGGAGCGCCTCGGCACAGGGCATGCGGTTCTCGCGGCGCGCGAAGCAATATCCAAGGGATTTGACGACATCCTGGTCATCTTCGGCGATACGCCGCTGATCACGCCTGAGCCGCTCAAGGCGGCACGCGACGGCCTGGCCGCCGGCAACGATGTCGTCGTCATCGGTTTCGAAGCTGCCGACCCTTCCGGCTATGGCCGGCTGATCGTCGAGGACGGTGCGCTGGTCGCGATCCGCGAGCACAAGGATGCGACCGAGGAAGAACGCCGTATCACCTATTGCAACGGCGGCCTGATGGCGATCAATGGCAGCAAGGCGATCGATCTGCTCGACCGCATCGGCAACGACAACGTCAAGGGCGAGTACTACCTGACCGACCTGGTCGAGATCGTGCGGGCGATCGGCGGCCGCGCCATTGCCGTCGAAGCGCCCGAGGAAGAGCTGACCGGCTGCAATACCCGCGCCGAACTTGCCTATATAGAACGGCTCTGGCAGGAGCGCCGCCGTCACGAACTGATGTTGTCGGGGGTGTCGATGATCGCGCCGGAGACCGTTTTCCTCGCCTGGGACACCGAGCTGCAACAGGACGTGCTGATCGAACCGAATGTCGTGTTCGGCCCAGGCGTTCGCGTCGAGAGCGGCGCCATCATCCACGCGTTCTCGCATCTTGAGGGCGCGACGGTGCGGGCCGGCGCGACTGTCGGTCCCTACGCGCGCCTGCGGCCCGGTGCCGATCTCGGAGAGAAGTCGAAGGTCGGCAATTTCTGCGAGGTCAAGAAGGCGGAAATCGGGGCAGGCGCCAAGGTCAACCACCTGACCTATATCGGTGATGCCTTCGTGGGTGCCGGAACCAACATCGGTGCGGGCACGATCACCTGCAACTATGACGGCGTGAACAAGCATGAAACCCGTATCGGCGAGAATGCCTTTGTCGGCTCGAATTCTTCGCTGGTGGCGCCGGTGAAGATCGGCGACGGCGCGCTGGTTGCCTCCGGCAGCGTCATCACCGAGGATGTGCCGGCCGATGCCGTTGCCTTCGGCCGCGCGCGCCAGGAGATCAAGCCGGGCAGGGCACGCGTCCTGCGTGAGCGCTACGAGGCGTTGAAGGCTGCGAAAAAGGCGGCCAAGGCGGCCGGTTAGGTTGCGCGTTAAATACTGAAACCGAAAGTGAAATCGGGGCGGATTGCCTCGTCCGGCAAATGCGTTACCAAGGCAACGCGCCGGGCGGGACTTCCGCCCTGTCGATTGGGGCGTCGAAACGGCGCGGGACGAATTCGGAGACGACTATGTGCGGAATTGTTGGCATCGTTGGGAACCAGGCGGTCTCGGAGCGACTGGTCGATGCGTTGAAGCGGCTCGAATACCGCGGCTATGATTCGGCCGGCGTCGCGACCATCCATGCCGGCGTGCTGGAGCGCCGCCGTGCCGAAGGCAAGCTGGTCAATCTGGAGACACGCCTGCGTGAAGAACCGCTCGCAGGCACGATCGGCATTGCCCACACCCGCTGGGCGACGCATGGCGCCCCGACTGAGCGCAATGCGCACCCGCATTTTACCGACGGTGTTGCCGTGGTTCACAACGGCATCATCGAGAACTTCTCCGAGCTGAAGGACGAACTGATCGCCGGCGGCGCCAAGTTCGAGACGCAGACCGACACCGAAGTCGTGGCGCATCTCCTGGCAAAGTTTCGTCGCGACGGCCTTGGTCGGCGCGAGGCCATGCATGCGATGCTGAAGCGGGTGACCGGCGCCTACGCGCTGGCCGTCCTCTTCCAGGACGATCCCTCGACCATCATGGCTGCCCGCAACGGCCCGCCGCTGGCGATCGGCCATGGCAAGGGCGAGATGTTCTTAGGCTCCGACGCGATCGCGTTGTCGCCCTTTACCAACGAGATCACCTATCTGGTCGATGGCGACTGGGCGGTGATCGGTGTCAATGGCGCCCATATCTTCGATCTCACGGGCAATGCCGTCGATCGCCCGAGACAGATCTCGATGGCGGCCGCCTACATGATCGACAAGGGCAATCACCGGCACTTCATGGAAAAGGAGATCTATGAGCAGCCCGAGGTGATCTCCCATGCGCTCGGCCACTACATCGACTTTGCCGAAAACCGGGTGAAGGCGGCCACGGGTGCGATCGACTTTGCTGGCGTACCCAGCCTCGCGATCTCTGCCTGCGGCACCGCCTATCTCGCCGGTCTCGTCGGCAAGTACTGGTTCGAACGTTACGCCCGCCTGCCGGTCGAAATCGACGTCGCTTCCGAGTTCCGCTACCGCGAAATCCCACTGTCGGCGCAGTCGGCGGCGCTGTTCATCTCGCAGTCGGGCGAAACCGCCGATACGCTGGCGTCGCTTCGCTACTGCAAGGATCACGGACTGAAGATCGGTGCGGTCGTCAACACCCGCGAATCGACCATCGCGCGCGAATCCGATGCCGTCTTTCCGATTCTTGCCGGGCCCGAGATCGGGGTCGCCTCGACCAAGGCGTTCACCTGCCAGCTGGCGGTGCTGGCGGCGCTTTCGATCGGCGCCGGCCGGGCCCGAGGCACGGTTTCTGCCGATGAGGAGCAGGCGCTCGTTCGTCACCTCACGGAAATGCCGCGGATCATGGGCCAGGTGCTGAACGCCATCCAGCCGAAGATCGAGATGCTGTCACGCGAGCTGTCGAAGTGCCGGGACGTGCTTTACCTCGGTCGTGGCACCAGCTTCCCGCTGGCGATGGAAGGTGCGCTGAAACTCAAGGAAATCTCGTACATCCACGCCGAAGGTTATGCCGCCGGCGAGCTGAAGCACGGGCCGATCGCGTTGATCGACGAAAACATGCCCGTCATCGTCATCGCCCCGCATGACCGCTTCTACGAGAAGACCGTGTCGAACATGCAGGAAGTGGCAGCTCGCGGTGGCCGCATCATCCTGATCACGGACGAGAAGGGCGCAGCCGCTTCGAAGCTCGAGACGATGGCGACGATCGTGCTGCCGAACGTCGACGAGATCATCGCGCCGATGATCTTCTCACTACCGATCCAACTGCTCGCCTATCACACCGCCGTGTTCATGGGCACCGATGTCGACCAGCCCCGTAACCTCGCAAAGTCGGTCACGGTCGAATGATCACCATCCGGTCGGAAAGAGTGGGCGACGAGCAGGCGATCCACGATGTGACGGCCGCCGCCTTCAAGGATCACCCGCACAGCGACCAGAGCGAACCGTTCATCATCGAGCGCCTTCGGGATCAAGGCGCTCTGTCGCTCTCGCTCGTAGCCGAAGACGAAGGCCACATCGTCGGCCACGTCGCCTTCTCGCCGGTGACACTGACGCCGCCGGTGACCGGCTGGTTCGGGCTCGGTCCCGTCGCCGTTTTGCCCGACCATCAGACGAAGGGCGTCGGCAGCCGGCTGATCCGCGAGGGGCTCGCAATGCTTTCCGGCGACGGCGCGGCTGGCTGCGTGGTCATGGGTGACCCCGACTATTACCAAAAGTTCAGATTCGGACACGAATCTTCACTTGTATTCCCGGGTTGTGCGCCGCAATATTTCATGGCGCTGGCCTTCTCCGGCGCAGTGCCTGAAGGCACTGTTGCCTATCATCCGGCTTTCGGCGCCGAGTGAGGTTTAAACGGACGAGGCATGAGCGAAAATTCGAAGAGCGGCTATATCGCGACCCGGTTGCGGAACTATTTCCTCACGGGGCTGATCATCTGCGCGCCGCTGGCGATTACCGTCTGGTTGGTTCGCACCTTCATCGAATGGGCCGATGGATGGGTGAAGCCCTATCTTCCGAATTTCTATAACCCCGACACCTATTCGCCGGTGGCGATACCCGGTTTCGGGCTTCTGGTCGCGCTCATTGTCATCACGCTGGTCGGATTCCTCACCGCCAATCTGGTCGGGCGCTCGATCGTTGCCTTCGGCGAATCCCTTGTCAGCCGGACGCCACTGGTTCGCACCATCTACAAATCGCTGAAGCAGATATTCCAGACGGTGCTGCAGGAGCAGTCGTCCTCGTTCAAGAAGGCAGGCCTGATCGAGTATCCGAGCCCCGGCCTCTGGTCGCTCGTCTTCATCGCCACGGACGTCAAAGGCGAGGTCGCCGCCAAATTCTCTGAGCGTGGTATGGACATGGTGACGGTGTTCCTGCCACCGACGCCGATCCCGACAGCCGGCTTCCTTTTGTTCGTTCCCCGCGACAAGATCATCCCGCTTGAAATGAGCGCCGAGGATGCGGCCAAGCTTTTGATTTCCGGCGGCCTCGTTGCACCGGATTACAAGCCGCTCGCCAACGCGCCGCCGCGCAAGATTGCCCAGCAGAAGTCTGCCTGACGTCATTGTCTTCACGCGTTTCCTGCCAGAAAACCGCTTCGCATTTTTCCTGGAAATGCGTTAGCCGGCGCGCAGGAAGCGGATCGCTTCGTCGCGACGGTGCAGATAGAGCAGGGTCCTCAACGCCTCGCCGCGTGGTGACGTCAGGTCAGGATCTCGCTCGATCATATAGGCCGCATCCTTGCGGGCGATCTCGAGCAGGTCCCCATGCGCTTCGAGACTGGCGATGCGAAAGCCCGGTGTCCCGGATTGCCGCGTTCCCAGCAATTCGCCTTCGCCCCGCAGTTTCAGGTCCTCCTCGGCGATCAGAAATCCGTCCTCGCTGTCGCGCAGGATCGAAAGCCGCGCCCGACCGGTCTCCCCGAGCGGGCTCTTGTAGAGCAGGATGCAGGTCGAGGCCTCGTCGCCACGTCCGACCCGGCCACGCAACTGGTGCAATTGCGCCAGGCCGAAGCGTTCCGCATGTTCGATCACCATGATCGTGGCATCCGGCACGTCGACGCCGACTTCGACGACCGTGGTGGCGACGAGCAGCCGGATCTCGCCATTCTTGAAGGCGAGCATGACGGCGTCTTTTTCCGCCCCGTTCATGCGGCCATGCACAAGGCCGACATCCCTGCCAAAGCGTTTGGAGAGACCCTGGTAGCGCTCGTCCGCCGACATGACGTCGATCGCTTCGGATTCTTCGACGAGCGGGCAGATCCAGTAGGCCTTCTTGCCTTCCTTGAGCGCCGCAGCCAGACGATCGACGATCTCGTCGGTCCGCTCAGTGGGGATGGCGACCGTCTGGATCGGTTTTCGCCCCGCCGGCTTTTCCGTCAGCTTGGAAACATCCATGTCGCCGAAGGCGGCGAGCACCAGCGTGCGCGGGATCGGTGTGGCGGTCATCACCAGCATATGGGGCGAGATGCCCTTGGCAGTCAGGCGCAGGCGCTGATGGACGCCGAAACGGTGCTGCTCGTCGACGACCGCAAGGGTGAGTTCCCTATAGCTCACGGTGTCCTGGAAAAGGGCATGGGTGCCGACCACGATCCGCGTCTCGCCGGAGGCGATGCGTTCCAGGATCGCATCTCGCTCCTTGCCCTTGGTGCGCCCGGTCAGAACATCCATGGTGATGCCCGCAGGAGCTGCCATTTTCGCCAGCGTGGCGAAATGCTGCCGCGCAAGGATTTCCGTCGGGGCCATGAGCACGGCCTGGCCGCCCGATTCGACCGCCGCCAGCATTGCCATCAGCGCGACCATGGTCTTGCCGGAGCCGACGTCACCCTGCAGCAGGCGAAGCATCCGCTCGTCCCCGGCCATGTCCTTGAGGATGTCGGCAATCGCGGTCGATTGGCTCGCCGTCAGCGAGAAGGGCAACGCCGAGATAACAGGGCTGGAGAGCTTGCCTGTCGCATGCACCGGCGTGCCGGCTACCTTTCGGAGACGCTGGCGAACGAGGGCGAGAGAGAGCTGGCCGGCAAGGAATTCGTCATAGGCGAGACGCCGACGCGCCGGCGCCTGCGGGTCGATGTCCGTGGCGTCGCGCGGCTCGTGCAGGGCACGAAAGCTGTCGGCTGCACTTTGGAAGCCCTGCTTGCCTGCAAGTGTTTCGTCAATCCACTCGGGCATCTCAGGGACGCGGGCAACCGCCGCTTCGATCGATTTGCGCAGGATGCGGGCGGATAGCCCGGCCGTCAGCCCGTAGACCGGTTCGACAAGCGGCAAGTTTTCCGCCTCGCTCGCCTTGACCATATAGTCCGGGTGAACCATCGACGGCCGGCCGTTGAACCAGTCGACCTTGCCGCTGACGATCACGGTCTCGTCGACCGGCAGTGATTTTTCCAGCCAATTGCCTTTGACACGGAAGAAGGTAAGCGCCAGTTCCCCGGTGTCGTCATGCAGGAAGATGCGGTAGGGCAGGTTCTGCTTGCCCGGCGGTGGTGGCTGATGGCGATCGACGCGGCCGGTGATCGTCACGACGACGCCCTGTGGGGCATTGGCGATCCCAGGCTGCTGCCGCCGATCGATCAGCGAATGCGGGGCGTGGAAAACCAGGTCGACGACCCGGCAGTCTTCGATGGTTTCCCGGCCAAGAAGTCGGGCATACAGCTCGCCGATCTTCGGCCCGATGCCGGGCAAAGTGTTGAGCGGTGAAAAGAGCGGGTCGAGCAGGGCAGGGCGCATGGCGATGAAATTGCGACGACAATTCGGAGTTTGGCAAGGCTGACAATCACCTATTCAGCGTTTATAGAGCCCATGGACACAAACCGTACCCCCGCGGACGGCAGGAAGGAAACCCCATGACTGGCATTTCACGCACCAGCGCTGATCTCGATCCGCGTCGTCGCCGGATCCTGTTTCGCGCCTGGCACCGCGGCATTCGCGAGATGGACCTCATTCTCGGACAATTCGCCGAAGCAGAATTATCCAGCTTGTCGGAGGCCGAGTTGGACGAGCTTGAGATCATCATGGCCGAGGAAGACAACGACCTTGTCAAATGGTTCATCGGCGAGCAGCCGGTGCCCGAGCGTTACCAGACGCCGATGTTTACACGCATCGCCGCCTACCGTCCCGATTTCGAGCGGCTCCCCGAAGAGATGAAGTAGATCGATGCTGGCTGGCCTTGACCCGAAGAAGATTGTAGCGGCAACGCGTGAAGTCACGATTGGCCCGGTTCCTTCAGGCGCTGAGGCGCTGGTACTGGCGGATCTCGCCCGTGCCGGTACGCCGGTTGCCTATATTCTGTCCGACGGCCAGCGGATCGCCGATCTGGAGCAGGTTTTGGGCTTCGTCGCCCCCGACATTCCGGTGCTGACGCTGCCCGGTTGGGATTGCCTTCCTTATGACCGGGTATCCCCAAGTGCCGACACGTCGGCCCGCAGGCTTGCGGCGCTCAGCGCCCTGATCGCCCACCGCAAGAAGCCGCATGCCGCCATCGTGCTTGTAACGGTCAATGCGGCTCTGCAGAAGATTTCGCCGCAGGACGTGATCGAGAGCCTCGCCTTCTCGGCGCGTCCCGGCAACCAGGTTCGCATGGACGACGTCGCAGCGCGTCTGGAGCGCAATGGCTTCGAGCGCGTGGCGACCGTGCGCGAAGTCGGCGAATATGCCGTGCGCGGCGGCATCCTCGATGTCTTCGTTCCTGGCAGTGGCGATCCGTTGCGGCTCGATTTCTTCGGCGATACGCTGGAGACGATCCGCTCCTTCGATCCGGCCAGCCAGCGCACGACCGGCCAGGTACGCTCCCTCGATCTCAATCCGATGAGCGAAGTGTCGCTGACGCCGGAAACGATCAGCCACTTCCGCACGCGATATCTATCGCTGTTCGGCGCCACGACCCGTGATGATGCGCTCTATCAGGCCGTCTCCGAAGGGCGCCGTTATGCGGGCATGGAGCATTGGCTGCCGCTCTTCTACGATCGTCTCGAGACCGTGTTCGACTATCTCGCTGGCTTTCGCATCGTTACTGATCATGTGGCGCGCGAGGCCGCAGCGGAACGGTCGAAGCTCATTCTCGATTACTACGATGCCCGCCACACGGCGGCATCGCCCGGCAAGTCGCTGGCGACCCAGGGCACGCCCTATAAGCCGGTGCCGCCGGAATTCCTGTATCTGAACTCTGAAGGATTCGCGGCCGCACTCGCTGAGCGCAACGCCGTTCGCCTTACGCCCTTCAGCGAGCAGGAGGGAGAAGCCCGCCAGGTCGTGACCGTCGATGCGCGTCAGGGCGTGCGCTGGGCAAAGACGGCCGCTGAGGGCGAAGCTGAAAGCGATCGCGTCAACGTCTTCGACCAGGCGGTGAAGTACATCGCCGAGAAGCGGTCCAAGGGCTCAAAGGTTATCGTCTCCGGCTGGAGCGAGGGCTCCCTCGACCGCTTGCTGCAGGTGCTTGTGGAGCACGGTCTCGGCAACATCCGCCAGATCAAGGCGATGGCCGACATCAAGACCCTGAAGCCGGGGGAAGCGGCGTCTGCTGTTCTCAGCATCGAGGCCGGCTTCGAGACGGGGGATCTCGTCGTTATCGGCGAGCAGGACATTCTCGGCGACCGCATGGTGCGCCGGTCCAAGCGGCGCAAGCGCGGCGCCGATTTCATTGCCGAGGTCGCCGGTCTCGACGAAGGCAGCTACGTCGTGCACGCCGAACACGGTATCGGCCGGTTCGTGGGGCTGCGCACGATCGAGGCGGTCGGTGCACCGCACGATTGCCTCGAGCTCGTCTATGCCGACAACGCCAAGCTCTTCCTGCCGGTCGAAAACATCGAACTCCTGTCGCGCTACGGCTCTGAGGGGACGGATGCGATCCTCGACAAGCTCGGTGGCGTCGCCTGGCAAGCCCGCAAGGCAAAGCTCAAGAAGCGCCTGCTAGACATGGCGGGTGGCCTCATCCGTATCGCTGCCGAGCGCCACACCCGGCACGCTCACGTCCTGGTGGCTCAGGATGGCGTCTATGACGAATTCGTCGCGCGCTTCCCCTATGACGAGACCGAGGACCAGCTGAATTCGATCGACGCCGTGCGCGAGGATCTCGGCAGCGGTCGGCCGATGGACCGCCTCGTTTGCGGCGACGTCGGCTTCGGCAAGACGGAGGTTGCGTTGCGCGCGGCCTTCATCGCCGCCATGAATGGGGTCCAGGTCGCCGTTGTCGTGCCCACGACGCTGCTTGCGCGGCAGCATTTCAAGACGTTCACCGAACGGTTCCGCGGCCTGCCAATCCGCATCCAGCAGGCTTCGCGCCTTGTTGGTTCCAAGGAACTGGCGCTGACCAAAAAGGAAGTGGCCGAGGGCAAGACCGACGTCGTGGTCGGCACCCACGCCTTGCTCGGAACGTCGGTCAACTTCGCCAATCTCGGCCTGCTCATCATCGACGAGGAGCAGCATTTCGGCGTCAAACACAAGGAACGGCTGAAGGACCTGAAGTCGGACGTGCATGTGCTGACACTGTCGGCGACACCGATTCCTCGTACTCTGCAGTTGGCGTTGACGGGTGTGCGCGAGCTGTCGCTGATCACCACGCCGCCTGTTGACCGCATGGCGGTGCGTACATTTATCTCACCGTTCGATGCGCTGGTGATCCGTGAGACCTTGATGCGCGAGCATTATCGCGGCGGCCAGAGTTTCTATGTCTGCCCGCGCCTCAGCGACCTCTCGGAGATCCACGATTTCCTGAAGTCAGACGTGCCGGAGTTGAAGGTCGCTGTCGCCCACGGCCAGATGCCCGCGACCGAACTCGAAGACATCATGAACGCCTTCTATGAGGGGCGTTACGATGTGCTGCTATCGACGACCATTGTCGAATCCGGTCTCGATGTACCAACGGCCAACACCCTGATCGTGCATCGCGCTGACATGTTCGGCCTGGCACAGCTCTACCAGCTGCGCGGCCGCGTCGGGCGGTCGAAGGTGCGTGCCTTTGCGCTGTTTACGCTACCGGTTAACAAGACGCTGACGGCAACCGCCGAGCGGCGGCTGAAGGTGCTGCAGTCGCTCGACACACTCGGCGCCGGCTTCCAGCTGGCAAGCCACGACCTCGACATCCGCGGAGCCGGCAATCTGCTCGGAGAAGAACAGTCCGGCCATATCAAGGAAGTCGGCTTCGAACTCTATCAGCAGATGCTCGAAGAGGCCGTCGCCGAACTCAAGGGCGAGGAAGAGGTTCACGATACCGGCTGGTCGCCGCAGATCTCCGTCGGCACCCCGGTGATGATCCCGGAACACTACGTGCCGGACCTGCATCTTCGACTTGGCCTTTACCGCCGCCTGGGCGAACTGACGGATCTCAAGGAAATCGACGGCTTCGGCGCGGAGATGATCGACCGCTTCGGCCCGCTGCCGATCGAGGTGCAGCACCTCTTGAAGATCGTCTATATCAAGTCGCTCTGCCGCACAGCCAATGTCGAAAAGCTCGATGCCGGGCCGAAGGGTGTGGTCGTGCAGCTGCGCAACAGGGAGTTTCCGAACCCGGCAGCACTTGTCGGCTATATCGCCAAGCAGGGCACCCAGGCGAAGATCCGGGCGGATCACAGCATCTTCTTCCAGCGCGAGCTGGTGACGCCGGAAAAGCGCCTCTCGGGCGCGGCGATGGTGATGACGCAACTGGCAGGGTTGGCGAAGCAGGCTTAGTCGCCTTCGCGCCGCCGTTTTTGGGTGGCGGCGCGAGAAGACTTTCCGTATTGTTTCAGATCGGCGCAATGCGCCGGTAGGCGCGCTGGATAACGTCTTAGATCAATGTCATCCGGGGGATTATGCCGTGGCTTTCATCTGCGCGATTTCGCGCAGCGCATTGCTGAGCACGTCGACCGATTGCGCACCCATAACGGCATATTGCCCGTCGATGATGAAACAGGGTACGCCGGTCACACCCATCTCGCGCGCCATGCCGATCTCTTCTTTGACGGCATCCTTGTCGGCATCCGAGTTGAGGAGCGCTGCGATGACAGGGCGGTCGAGCCCGGCCTCTTCAGCGATGTCGAGCAGCACCGCGTGATCGCCGACATTGCGGCCTTCCTCGAAGTTGGCCTTGAAGAGTCGGCTGACGACGGCCGACTGCGCCATGTCTCCATGGGTTGCCGCCCATCGAATGAGCCGGTGCGCGTCGAGCGTGTTCGGGCTGATCTTCACCGCATCGAAATCGAACGCGATACCATCGGCATTGCCGAGCGCGTTCAACGTTTCATGTGCCCGGTCGACTGCTGCCTGACCGCCGAGCTTGGCGGCGAGGTGCTGCTTGTGGTCCACACCTTCAGGCGGCAGGTCGGGGTTAAGCTGGTAGGGGCGCCACTGCACTGCGACCTGCAGCTCCGCGCCGACATTGGCGATCGCCTGGTCGAGCCTTGCCTTGCCGAGATAGCACCAAGGGCAGACGACGTCGGAGACGATATCTATGCTGACGGTTTGCATGATGCGGGGTGCCTTTCCTCTTGGACAAAGCTGCGAGATAAGCCGGTTTCCACCGGCTTTCAATGCGTTACCAAAAGGGAACCATCCCTTTACTGTACGTTCTCATCCCACCATGCCGGCAGCTGATAGCCGTAGAGTGGGACCGCCGCCGGCCGACCGATATGCTTGCGCCGGGCGACCCATTGAGCATCCAGGTGGTAGAGAGGCACCAGATAGGAATTGTTGACCAGCAAGCGGTCGTGGGCGCGAACGGCCGCAGTGAAGTCCTCTGTCGTTCTGGCCTGCAAGATGTTTTCGACCATTCGGTCGACATCCTTGTCTGCAACGCCTGCGAAGTTGTCACTTCCCTGGCGATCGCGCGATTGTGACGTCCAGCGCCCGACCTGCTCGATGCCGGGCGAGAGCGTGGATGGGAACGACTTGATGATGACGTCGTAGTCGAAGGATTGGCTGCGTTGCTGATATTGCGAATCGTCGACCGTGCGCACCGAGACCTTGATGCCGAGCGGTGCGAGGAAGCGCTGGTACGCGAGGGCGATTTTCTCCTGGCCGGCATTCTGGCTCATGATCTCGAAGGCGAGCGGCGCACCGTTGGCGTCGACCATCTTGCCGTCCTTGATCTGATAGCCGGCCTCGCGCAACAGCGAGACGGCCACGCGCAGCACGTTGCGGTCGCGCCCCGACGCATCTGTTACTGGCAACCGATAGGTGCCGTCGAGGATCGCTGGATTGATGTGCTCGCGTGCATCGCCGATCAAACCGAGTTCGCGGTCATCTGCAGCGGCACCGAGAAACGAGAGCGTCGAGTTCTGCCAGTAGCTCTGGGTGCGGGTGTAGGCGCTGTCGAACAGGTTCTTGTTGACCCACTCGAAGTCGAAGACCAGCGCCAGGCCCTGGCGCAGTTTGAGATTGTCGAACATCGGCTTGCGCGTGTTGAAGACAATGCCGAGCATGCCGGAGGGCGTCTTCGGCGTGAACGTCTCCTTGACGACGTCACCGGAGCGAACCGCAGGAAAGTCGTAGCCGCGCGCCCATTTGGTGGCGCTGCCCTCGGGATAGATGTCGATCTCGCCCTTCTTGAAGGCTTCGAACAGCGAATTCTCCTGCAGGAAGTACTCGACGGAGATCTCGTCGTAATTGTCGAAGCCGACTTTGGAAGGAAGGGTCTTTGCCCAATAGTCCGGGTTGCGGCGGTAGACGATGCGTTCGCCGGGCTTTACCTCGGCAACGCGATAAGGGCCTGAACCAAGCGGGGCTTTAAGTGTTGTCTGGTCAAACGTCGCCACATCGGTCGCGTGTTTCGGCAGGACCGGAGAGAGCCCAAGCAGCAGCGGCAGTTCGCGATCGGCGTCTTCGGTGAAGGTGAAACGGACGCTGAGATCGCCGACCTTCTCGAGCTTGGCCACCTTCGCCATGCGGTTGGCAAAGGGCACGCGCCCCTTGTCGCGCATCAGTTCGAAGGTGAAGATAACGTCGTCTGCCGTTACCGGCTGCCCGTCGGCCCAGCGCGCGGCCGGATTGATATTGAACTGAATGAACGTCCGATCGTCGTCCCATTCTACCGACTGGGCGAGCAGACCGTACATCGTGAAGGGTTCGTCGCGGGAGCGCTGCATCAGTGATTCGTAGACGAGATTGCCGTATTCCGGATCCCACATACCGCGCGCTGTCGTGCGCATGCTCTTCAGGATGAACGGATTGAGACTGTCGAAGGTCCCGACCACGCCGTAGGAGATCTTGCCGCCCTTCTTCACATCGGGATTGACGTAGGGGAAATGCTTGTAGTCCGCTGGCAGTGCGGGCTCTCCATGCATCGAAATGGCGTGCACGGGAGCGGCTATCGCGGCATCGCCAAATGCGGTTGCGGCCAACAGGATGGCCAGACCGGAAAGAATTGTGCGCAACGTTATCTCCAGTGAAGTGGCAAATGGCCGATTCCCGGCACGTTACCAACGCCGGTCGACAATTCCAACCGACGCTATACCCAAATTCCGGCGGGCAAGAGGTCAAAAAAGAGCAAGAAACACTGGATAAACCGCACGAGCCAATGTAACAGGTGTTTCCGGAAACGGGGTCATGCATTTGCCTTATTTGGCCAACAGGACAACGGCGGCTGACGATACTCACCTGCGGAACGAATTGTTCCGTTACCGGATTTCAGGAGACGGAATCACAATGATCTTCAAGTCGAACTTCACCAAACGTGCGGGACTGGCAACGCTGGCGCTCTCTGTAGCAGCTGCGGGTGTCCCGGGCGTTGCATCTGCCCAGCAGGCAGGTGGCAAGCCCCCGCAGGGTTGGTTCAAGGTCTGCACCAAGCAGGAAGACAACGATGTCTGCATCGTTCAGAACCTGTTGACGGCAAACAACGGTCAGCTCCTGACCGCAGTTGGCCTCATCACCGTATCGGGCAAGGTCAACCGCAAGGTTCTGCAGGTTTCCGTGCCGTCTGCGCGGCTGATCCCGACCGGCGTCCAGATGCAGATCGACGGCGGCAAGCCGGTTAAGCTCGACTACGCCATCTGCATGCCGGACAAGTGCGTGGCTGAAGCTCCGCTGTCTGACCAGCTGATCGCAAGCCTGAAGAAGGGCAACGAGGTGGTCTTCACCTCCGTCAACTTCCAGCGCGCGCCGAACCCGATCAAGATGGGTCTTGAAGGCTTTACTGGGATTTTCGACGGCGAGCCGATCGAGCAGTCGCAGCTTGAAGAGCGTCAGCGCCTTCTGCAGGAAGAAATGCAGAAGAAGGCCGAAGACGCGCGCAAGAAGCTTGAAGACGCCCAGAAGGCCGCCAAGCAGAACTAAGCGCTTCGGCACTTTCGAGAATTAAAGAAACGCCCGGACGATGTCCGGGCGTTTTTCATTTTGGCGAGTGCCCACCGCTCGGTTGCTAGTGGCGGAACGTTACCTTGGGCTTGTAATGGCCGATATCGTCCTTTTCGAACAGGGCGTCGACCTGGGCGTGGCGTATCGGCCGATCGCTCTCGTCAGACACCAGGTTCTGCTCGGACACATAGGCGACATACTCGCTGTCGTCGTTCTCGGCGAACAGGTGGTAGAAGGGCTGATCCTTGCTTGGGCGGATCTCCTGCGGAATGGCATTCCACCATTCCTCGGTGTTTGCGTATTCCGGATCGACGTCGAAGACGACGCCGCGGAACGGGAAAACCCGATGGCGAACCACCTGTCCGATCTCGAATTTCGCGTTTCTCTGTTTCATGACGCAACACATCCTTTCAAGGGATTATCTGGGTTGCCAAACCCAAAACATCAATAGGGTGTCATGCACGGCTTCGTGTACGCCTTCCTAGCCTTCCTGTTTCTTGAGGCAGCGTGGCCCAAAAAAAGCAAGCCGGCGAGGGTCCCTTGAACCCCGCCGGCTTGCCGCGTCGCTTGCGGACCGGGCGCGGCATCCGCCGCCCGGCCCATCGGTCTTAGACCGAGTAGTACATGTCGTACTCGACCGGGTGCGGGGTCATTTCGTAACGCATGACTTCCTGCATCTTCAGTTCGATGAAGGAGTCGATCTGATCGTCGTCGAACACGCCGCCGGCGGTCAGGTACTTGCGATCCTTGTCGAGGCTTTCGAGCGCTTCGCGCAGCGAGCCGCAGACGGTCGGGATCTTCTTCAGTTCCTTCGGCGGCAGGTCATAGAGGTCCTTGTCCATGGCCTTGCCCGGATGCAGCTTGTTCTTGATGCCGTCGAGGCCGGCCATCAGCATGGCTGCGAAGGCGAGGTAGGGGTTGGCGGTCGGGTCCGGGAAGCGGACTTCGACGCGCTTGGCCTTCGGGTTGGTGCCGAACGGAATGCGGCACGAAGCCGAACGGTTGCGTGCGGAGTAGGCAAGTAGGACCGGGGCTTCATAGCCCGGGACGAGACGCTTGTAGGAGTTCGTCGACGGGTTGGTGAAGGCGTTCAGCGACTTGGCATGCTTGATGATGCCGCCGATGAAGTAGAGGCACGATTCCGACAGGCCTGCATATTCGTCGCCGGCGAAGGTCGGCTTGCCGTCCTTCCAGATCGACAGGTGCACGTGCATGCCCGAGCCGTTGTCGCCGAAGATCGGCTTCGGCATGAAGGTTGCCGTCTTGCCGTAGGCGTTAGCGACCTGATGCACGACGTATTTGTAGATCTGCATCTTGTCGGCATTGCGGACCAGCGCGTCGAACTTTACGCCGAGTTCGTGCTGGGCAGCAGCGACTTCATGGTGATGCTTTTCGACCGTGACGCCCATTTCGGACAGAACCGTCAGCATCTCGGAGCGCATGTCCTGGCAGCTGTCGATCGGCGGAACCGGGAAGTAGCCGCCCTTGACGCGCGGACGGTGGCCGAGGTTGCCGGTCTCGTAGTCGGTGTCGTCGTTGGACGGCAGTTCCGAGGAGTCGAGCTTGAAGCCGGTGTTGTACGGATCAGCCTTGTACTTGACGTCGTCGAAGACGAAGAATTCGGCTTCCGGACCGACAAAGACGGTATCGCCGATGCCCGATGCCTTGAGATAGGCTTCAGCCTTCTTCGCCGTGCCGCGCGGGTCGCGGTTGTAGGCTTCGCCCGAAACCGGATCGAGAATGTCGCAGATGATGACCATCGTCGACTGCGCGAAGAACGGGTCCATATGCGCTGTTTCCGGGTCGGGCATCAGCACCATGTCGGACTCGTTGATGGCCTTCCAGCCGCCAATCGAGGAGCCGTCGAACATGACGCCATCGGCGAACATGTCTTCGTCGACACAGACGACATCCATCGTTACGTGCTGCAGCTTGCCCTTGGGGTCGGTAAAGCGCAGGTCGACGAACTTGACGTCGTTGTCCTTGATTTGCTTCAGAATATCGCTTGCAGTCGTCATTTTCCGTAATTCCCTGTGTGAGATGACGAGGTTTTAAGGTGAAAGGGCCGGGCGGCCCTTGAGGATCAGATGGCGTCGAGGCCCGTTTCGCCGGTACGAATTCGGATGACTTCCTCCACGTTGGAAACGAAAATCTTTCCGTCGCCAATCCGGCCGGTTTGGGCAGCATTGCGGATCGCCTCGATGACGGCCTCCGCGTTTTCGTCCGCCAGCACCACTTCGACCTTTACCTTGGGCAGGAAGTCCACGACGTATTCAGCGCCGCGATACAGCTCCGTGTGACCCTTCTGTCGACCGAAGCCCTTTGCTTCCGTGACGGTAATGCCCTGCAGGCCGACTTCCTGAAGGGCTTCCTTCACTTCGTCGAGCTTGAAGGGCTTTATGATCGCTTCGATCTTTTTCATGAGAAAATGTCTCTCCGCTTCTCCCTTTAAAGCAGGATCATGCCCGCTCACTGGTCAATATGCACGTTGCATGCCAGTTTTTCTGCAAAATGATTGCCGAGCAGCAAAATTTCTTGGGATTGAGCAATGGCGGCTGCATTCCATGCCTTTGGCTTCGGCCGATCTGCCTATTTTTTGTAAGGTTTCTGCGCAGGTTGTTCGGTTTGGATGGAGGGTCGTGGCATATGCCCTGGAAAAGCACGTTATTTGAGCAACAAATATGTGCAAATGCATAAGTTGTGGGCAGTCCGGTGTCGGTGGATACCACTTGCCGCAGGCTGATGGACGGGGGTATGTCTGGACCATGCACTCTTCTCTTCGTGATCTGTTGATTACCCCGGCCGAAATGGCCGCAATGGACCTCGCAGCTGCGCGATCGGGGATCGACAGCTTCCTGTTGATGCGCAGCGCCGGGTTGGCTGTCGCTGCGGCTGCGCTCCGGCGTTTCCCGCAGGCACAGCGTTATGCCGTTCTGTGCGGCCCCGGCAACAATGGTGGTGACGGCTATGTCGCGGCCTCGGCGCTTGTCGAGAGCGGTGCGAACGTCGCCGTCTTTGCCTTCGGTGATCCAGCCGCACTTTCCGGCGACGCCGCCCGTGCACGGCAGCTGTGGAATGGCACGATAGATCCCCTTGCTTCCTTCTTGCCGCAGCCTGCAGATGCCATCGTCGATGCACTCTTCGGCGCAGGCCTTTCGCGCGATCTACCGGAGCCGGTGGTTGAAACGATCGATCGGATCAACGGGAGGGACTTGCCCATCATTGCCGTCGACCTGCCGACCGGCGTTGACGGGCGGACGGGGCAGATCTGCGGTGCGGCATTCGCTGCGAGCCATACGGTCACCTTCATGGCAAAGAAGCCGGGCCATCTGCTGCTTCCGGGCCGTTCGCTTTGCGGCGCTCTCGACGTCTTCGACATCGGTATTCCGGCCCGTATCGTGCTCGCGGGAGGGAAGGGGCTGCGCGTCAACACGCCGGCGCTCTGGTCCGACCATGCGGCAAGGCTCGATGCATCGAGCCATAAATTTCGTCGCGGTCATCTCGTCGTCTTCTCGGGAGGGCCGCAGGCGACGGGTGCCGCGCGGCTTTCAGCAGCCGCCGGTCTCGCTGCCGGGGCGGGCCTGGTCACGGTGGCATCACCGACGTCGGCGCTCGACATCAATGCTGGGCATCTGACCGCCGTCATGCTGAAGGCGATAGACGATCCGCCGGGGCTCGAGCGCTGGCTGGAAGACAGCCGACTTGGCGCATTTGTGCTTGGCCCGGGATTTGGCGTTGGTGAGCGCGCGCGCGCTTTTGCGCTTGCGCTTTGCGACCGCGCGCTGGTTCTCGATGCCGACGGCATTACGTCGTTTCAGCAGCACCGGTCGCAGTTGTTCGCCCGACTCGCGGCGGCACCGGGCAGGGCGGTGATGACGCCGCATGAGGGCGAGTTTGCCAGGTTATTCCCCGAGATTGCCCGAGACGAAAACCGATCGAAGATCGAGAAGGCGCAATCCGCGGCTCAGATCAGCCATGCGACGATCGTCTACAAGGGTGCCGATACGGTGATCGCCAGCCCGGACGGGAAGGTTGCCGTCAACGCCAACGCCCCGCCGTCACTGGCGACAGCCGGATCCGGAGACGTGCTTGCAGGCATTATCGGCGCGCATCTGGCGCAGGGCATGCCAGCGTTCGAGGCTGCTGCCGCCGGTGTCTGGCGCCATGGTACGGCCGGAGCGAAGGCTGGGCCGGGGTTGACAGCCGAAACGCTGGTGGCGTCCATACCGCCACTCGGCTAAAGCCACATCGTCCTTCGAGCGTGAAAAAACACCTTCGACTCGTTACTGCGCCGCGCGTCAAACATGACGCGCGGCGCAGTAACGAATTGGATTCGCAGCATAAATTTCCCGTAAATCGATTCCGTCTGAAGGAATTATGCAAGCAACGAGTGAAGACGGCGTACGGGACCTTATCGGATCAGCCGCGCGTGCCCTTGGCGATCGGCTCCTGATAGGTGAAGCCCAGATCCCACGGGAAGTAAATCCAGGTGTCCTGGCTCACTTCGGTGACGAAGGTGTCGACCATGGGCCGACCCTTTGGCTTTGCGTAGACGGCGGCAAAATGCGCCTTCGGCAGCATGGCGCGAACTTCGGCCGCGGTCTTGCCGGTATCGGTCAGGTCGTCGATGATCAGTACGCCTTCGCCGCCATCCTTGGCGATTTCAGGCGCGATGCCCTTCAGCACCTTCATCTGACCCTGCGTGTCATAATCGTGGTAGGAGGCGATGCAGACCGTCTCGATCATGCGGATGTTGAGCTCGCGGCAAATGATCGCCGCCGGCACGAGGCCGCCGCGGGTGATGCACACCATGGCGCGCCATTCCTGCCCCTGATCTGCCAGCCGCCAGGCAAGCGCACGCGCGTCGCGGTGGAACTGATCCCAAGAAACGGGGAAGGCTTTATCGGGCAGGGACATTGATGGGCTCCGGCTTGTCTGGACGAGGTAAAGGCGAAGCATCCGGCAGATCGGGCAGGCGCAGACGCTTCATCCTGATTTGCCGACATGCAATAGCGGCAATGACGGCCGATGCGCAAGAGCTTCGCATCCTTGCCATACCCGCCGCGCGCACGCTCCGGCGGTCAGGCTTTAACGCGCGACGCCGTAATCGCATCGATCATCGCCTGCACGTCGGCGGCTGCGGCCGACAGAGCCTGCGGATCGCGCGCCCTAACGACGATATCGGTTGAGAAAACCTTGCCGTCGAATTTGGGGTAGGAGCCGATGCTGGTCTCCGGGTGGTTCTTCTGCACCGCCGTCAGCGGTGTACCGATATCGCCTTCGCCATAGGGAGAGCGTACCGATTGCGAGAGCAGCGGCGTGCCGGTCTGCAAGTCCGGCATGATCGCATCGAGCATCGCCTGAAACACCTGCGGCACCCCGGCCATCACGTGCACGTTGCCGATGGCAAATCCCGGTGCCGTGGAGACCGGATTGGGGATCAGTCGCGATCCCTGAGGCATGCGCGCCATCCGCTTGCGTGCGTCCGAAAACTCCATGCCGCGGCGTTCGTACATCGCGGCGAGCAACGCCATGGCTCGCTCGTCATAGATGCAATCGACGCCGAAGGCTTTCGACACGGCGTCGGCCGTTATGTCGTCATGGGTCGGGCCGATCCCACCGGAGGTGAAGATGTAATCGTAGCGCGTGCGCAGGGCGTTGATGGCTTCGGCGATCGAGGCTTCCTCGTCGGGCACGATACGGACCTCGCGCAGATCGATGCCGACCATCGTCATCATGTCGGCGAGATGGCCGATGTTCTTGTCCTTGGTTCTGCCGGATAACAGTTCGTCGCCGATGGCGACCATGGCGGCAGTAACGATCTTTGGGCTGCTCATTGGCGATCCTGCTTATGTGAGGCGATTGTTCAGTAGCATCTCGTGATTGTTCGAGAATTGAGAACGCTCTGTTGACCGTGTGGCTTCTGGCAACCGGACGCTTTTTGATAAATCCTGCACGCGACGGTAATCAAGCGGAATTGCCTGAATCCAAAGGAGCATTTATGGCCAAGGTTCTCGTTCTCTACTATTCGGCATATGGGCACATCGAAACGATGGCCTACGCAGTGGCGGAAGGCGCCAAGTCGGCAGGAGCCGACGTCGTGGTGAAGCGCGTTCCTGAGTTGGTGCCGGAAGACGTTGCCAAGGCATCGTACTACAAGGTGGATCAGGCAGCACCGATTGCAACTGTCGACGAACTGGCGGATTACGACGCCATCATTTTTGGCGCCGGCACGCGCTACGGCACGGTCGCCTCGCAGATGCGTAACTTCATCGACCAGACGGGCGCGCTTTGGGCCCAGGGCAAGCTGGTCGGCAAGGTCGGTTCAGTGTTCACGTCGTCGGCGACGCAGCACGGCGGCCAGGAATCGACCATTCTCGGCTTTATCCCAACCCTGATGCACCACGGCATGGTCGTCGTCGGTCTTCCCTATGCCTTCCAGGGCCAGATGGGTCTTGAGGAAATAAAGGGCGGTTCGCCCTACGGTGCATCGACCATCACCGGCGGTGACGGTGCACGCCAACCTTCGGCGATCGAGCTTGATGCAGCTCGCTATCAGGGTGCGCACGTCGCCAAGATCGCCACGAAGCTGTCGGCCTAAGCCACGGAAAAGTCTTGAAAGATCGCAAAGAAAGCGGCCATCGCAAAGGGCCGCTTTCTCGTTTTGTAACAACCTGTCACATTCTGATTCGCGAAAGTGGCCTATTGGCCTGTTCCTGTGTTACTATCCGCCGCGTTCGGCATGAGAATGCCATTGGCGAGGAGGAATATTGGGCCGTGCGGCAACGGTCCGCGGAAGGCGGAATCGCCTTTCGGAGTGCAGGGAGAGAAGCATGGCGCGCATCACGTACTCCATCGTTCCCCATGACGGCGGTTGGGCCTACAAGGCAGCCGACGCCTTTTCGGAACCCTTTCCCAGCCGAGAACTGGCGCTGGCGGCCGCCAAGGCCGCGGCAGCCGAACAACAGGTCGGCGGCGACGACGAGGATATCAGTTTCCAGGACGAAAAAGGGAACTGGCACTTCGAGCATACCGACGGCGGTGATCGACCTGAGGCAACCGTCGAAGACGGTTGACAGATTTTTCGGACGATTGAGCGGTCCGTTCCATATCAGCATCTGCAAGAGTATTGCGTCCACTGCGTCGGCATTAGCGGAGGATTTTCAATGCAGCATTATAGCGTTCAGATCTTCACCTGGACCGCCCGCAACGGCGTGCAACAGGTCGGATCAGCAATCGAAGTCGATGCCCTCAATCCGAAGGCTGCAGCCGTCTCGCTGCTGGGCCTGCGGTTGGAGGACAAGGGAGCCTGCACGAAACTGGCGGTCAGGGTGTGGCACGACGATACGCACATGGCCGAATGCGACTGCTTCTACTACCACTGAGCGGCAAATCGATCCCAAGCGACGTTGCACAAGTCGTTCGTTGAACGGGGGTGTGGCCTGTCGTGCGCGGAAAATCGCCAGCAGATCATGACTTGGTGCGGGCGGCGGGGCTCGAACCCGCACAGCCGAAGCCGAGAGATTTTAAGTCTCTTGCGTCTACCAGTTTCGCCACGCCCGCACTGAGTGTTTTCAGTACCTTGCGCTCCTCTGTTTTGGAAGGCCCGTATAACCTATTTTTCGGTGATGGCTTCAGACATCGTAACGTCGATGTGCCGCCCTGTGGCGGGCATATGCAAAGAGGTTGGGCAGGGCCTTGCCCACGGTGGCAAACGCGCGCGCTTTGGAGAACGATCAGGAGGACGTGCGGGCGGCCAGAGCCGCCCTTCCGTATCTTAGGAACGCGATTTTTTGCTTGCCGGGCTTGGGGCGTTGATCCGGTTACCCGAAGTGCTGATTTGCAGATCGCGACTCCGCCCAGCGGCCAGTTCAATCTCGTTCTTTGCCTTAGCCAGGGCTGAATTTTCGACCGGTGCCGACGGTGCAGCGGCAAAGGCAGAGCTTGCAAATGCGAGCGAGGCCAGCGCAACAATGATGATTTTCATTGGTAGTCTTCTTGGTTCGAACCCGGCGCACTAGTGTTAGCAAGCGGGGAGCCTTGGCGTAGAACGGTCGGTCATCCAGAGACATACGGCAGATGCCGTACTTCGACCGTGTCGAGGCGGCGAAAGTCAGGGAATGGTTACGAAACGCTTGAGCAGATGATGCAAATCGCGTTCGACGTGATCAACGGGTGAAGATCAGAAGTTGGTGGTGATGCTGTGGTTATACATCCGGCTCTGTTCCGCTTTCTTGGCGGCAAGGGGCACCACGACAATGAAAGCAACGAGAGCGAGAATGAAAGCCGGTCCAGGAAGTGCCACCAGAGATTTCCCCGATTTATGATTGTCCCCACTATTCGGGAATTAGGCTTAATTGAAGCTGAATGAAGCCTGTCGAAATGCTGTCGAGAAGGGAAAATAGTGCCCTGACGTGCCGACGGAATAGCCGCGCCGCTTGTCATTCTTCATGGGTGGTCGGGTGGTTGTCGTTTCTTGAGCACGGGATCCGGAAGGAAGAGTTTCGACGGGCAGCGACGTTTCCGAACGATATCCAAGATGATCGCGACAACGCCCGTACATGCTGCAGCGTCGCTGCTTTCACCAATTGTTCTTCCCTCAAATGGGGTAGCGGGAGAGGAATAGACCGGGTTCGTACTATGGATGTTCGCCCCTCGTTCGACATGTTTTAGGTGTCGCTTGAGAGTGGGCGCGACCAATTTTCAGCTTCGGTGTCGATTAAGTTTCGGCGCACTGGCGGCTGAAGATGGATCGACATCTCGAAATCCGGTGGTGAACAGACCAAGCGGAGCACTCGTCGTATTTGCCTTGAAAGCAATGCGCAAAGTCTGGTCATGATGGCAAGGTACGGCCCGTTGGGCGCCGGAAAGCCCACTAACCGCCCGTAAGCTCTTCGGGCGTTGCGACGATCGCTGAATTTCCCAAAGCGCCATCGGCGTACTTGAAGGCAAGTATGCTCATGACGGAGGCGACTATGACCAACAGGATGATTCGCATTCTTATGTTTCCGGTTCTTTGCTCAGTCTAGCAACCCCCGTGGAGGCTCGTTGTTCCAATTCGGCGCTCTACGATCCGCCTTGGGTCACCTCGACCCGATGCCAGAATCAGACGCTCGGCGCCACGGTACCCGATAGCGCCGCGCGTCTTACCAGGCGAGTAAAGCATGCTGTCGCTTGCCCGTGCCGGCAGACGTTGGATTATTCGTGGATGGGAATGCCTGCCTCACGCGCGGCATCGATGAAGGCCTGACGGGCGGTTTCGGCGGATTGCTTGCCCTCGATCACCGCCGCACATGTATCAAGCGCCCGCGTCAGGACCGCACTGTCTTCGATCGGCCAGTCTTCGATCATTGCCCAGGATGCTTCGGTCGTATTCGAGATGGTTGTAAATTTCCCCGGCCCCTCCAGGGCCAGGGTTACGGGCTTGTCCCAATTCTCGGCCATGTCGGTCACCTCAATTTCAGTTGGTGGCGGCCCTTAGCACAGATCCCGGCGATTCCGCGAGCAATGCGATCGATGCTTATGTTGCCGCGGCGTCGAGCCATCCGCACCGCAATTTCCCTCACGCAACCGCATGGGCGAACGTTGCCCCAACATCGACGGGAGCGGCCCTTTTGCGTTCCCTACGATGGCTGACGCTTCGATCGTGAGAAATAGAAGATTGCGCCCGCGATCAAGGCACCAAGGCCGTAGGTGAAAAATGCCTGAAAGTATGGAGTGCCCGACGCCAGAAAATAGAGCGTCGGCGCAACGAACATCATGATCGTCAAGCCGATAAGGCGAGAGGCAAAGATGCTCATGTCCGAGAGTTTCCTGATAATCCACCCGATCAAGATGCTGGTGAATGTCATGACTATGATGGCTCCGATGAGTTGGGCCATGCTGGTCCTCCATCAAGTTTCCCTCAGGGCTCCTGCACATTTCTCGATTCTGCAAAAGAGCAATCGCTCTCGCGGCCAACAATTGATGGTTGCGTTGACGTGCCTGTTGGTGTCGGGCTGCTGCCTGGGCATGTGCTTGCTGCCACTTCGTTTGTGGCGAGCCTGCTACTCGCCCAGTGTCTGCAACACGTCCGGCAGTCCACCGAGATCGATAATCTCGCGAAAACGCGGATGGCTGTCCGGCTTGTCGTGATGTTCGAACGCCCAGGTGAGGGCATGCGGCACATAGATTCCCCAGCTGCCGGCGTCGAGCGCGGGCACAATATCGGATTTCAGCGAGTTGCCGACCATCAGGCTTTTTGATGGGCCGTCGCCGTGGTGTCTGAAAATGCGATCATAGGTGGCGACGGTTTTGTCGCTGACGATCTCGACCGCGTTGAAATAGTCGCCGAGCCCGGAGGCGGCGAGCTTGCGCTCCTGGTCGAAAAGGTCACCCTTGGTGATAATCACCAGCCGGAAAGTGCCATGAAGAGCCTCGAGCGTTTCCTTGACATGCGGCAGCGGCTCGACCGGGTGGATCAGCATTTCGCGCCCTGCGGCGATAATCTCTGCAATGACCGATGACGGCACCCGCCCGTCCGTGACCTCGACGGCTGTCTCGATCATCGACAACACGAACCCCTTGATGCCGAAGCCGTAGAGGCCGAGGTTGCGCTTTTCCGCGGCCAGAAGCCGTGCTGGCAGGTTTTCCGTGTCGGCGTGGTCCTTGAGCAAGTCAGTGAAGCGCGCCTCGGTCAGGCGAAAGAACTGTTCGTTTTGCCAAAGCGTATCGTCGGCATCGAAGCCGATTGTCGTAATGCTGTCGGGCATTGTCTCACTGTCCGGCGATCTTGAACGGCTGATCGATCGTCGCCGTCTTGCCGCTATTGATATCGTTGAAGTGGAAGCGCAGCACGTAGTCGCCTGCCGGAGCTCCGGAAACATCGATTGTCAGGGTCGAATAGATTTCCTGGTTCCTGAGGTAGCCGGTGAAGGTGAAATCGCCGAATGCCTTCTGGCCGGCGAGGACCTTGCCGGCGGGATTGAGGATATCGAAATCGACGGTGAAGCGTGTTTCCAGCTTATCTTTGACAGACGCTTGCTTCCAGGTCAGTCCGACTGGCTCGATATAGGAAACGATGGCTTCCCCTGTCTTGAAGACCGTTCCGTCCTTCGGTTCATACATCGCGTAGCCGGCCGGTTCCTTGCTGATGAAGACGGCTTTGCCGATGGAAAAGGGCAGGGTCTGTGAAAAGTCGCCGACTGCCTGCCGCAGGAGTTCTCGCGCCTTGGCCGGGTCGCCGGAGGTTGCCAGTTGTTCCGCCTTGGTGGCTGCCTCGACGAGCGGTCCGGCCATTGTCTCGATGCTTATGCTGAGCATGCTTGCGGCGGTCAGCACCGCCAGCAGTGACCGATGTATCGCCATGACGCCCCCCTTTGTCCGGTTGATCCGACTTTCGGCATTTGCAGCATCGAGTCAAGACGATAGGGCCGGCGCGGCGATGGTCAATGTTTCCAGAAGATCGGCGTCAGGATAACGAGCACTGTCAGCACTTCCAGACGACCAAGCAGCATCATCAGCGATAGAAGATAAAGCTCGGGATCCTGGAGCGTCGAAAAATTGCCGGCCGGGCCGATCAGGCTGCCAAGGCCAGGGCCGACATTGGAAAGGCAGGTGATCACCGCCGACGTCGCGGTAATGAAGTCGTATCCGAGTGCACCCATGCCGAGACTGCCCAGCACCCACAGCAGGATATAGGTGGTGAAGAAAAGGAAGATGGCGCGCTGCGTATCGGCATCAACAGTGTTGTTGCCGTAGCGCACGGCATAGACCGCATTGGGATAGATGAGTTTGTTGAGGCCGGAGCCAATCGCGTTGAAGAGGACGACGAAGCGATAGGCCTTGATGCCGCCTGCGGTCGATCCGGAGCAGCCGCCCATGAAAGTGGCGATGAAGGCGACCATCACGACGAACGGTCCCCACAGACTATAGTCCTCGCTGGCATAGCCGCTGGTCGACAGGATCGACGTGATGTTGAAGAAGGAATGGGCGAGCGCCAGGTGAAATTCGACGCCATTGGCAAGGCGATGATAGATCGCGACTGCGATCGAGAACGCCGAGAGGTATCCGAGGAAGACGATGATCTGAGGGTCGCGCAGCGCGTCGAGGCGGCCACGCACGACGAGCACGATCAGGATCGAGAACGGCAGGCTGCAGAGCGCCATGAAGAACGTCGCGGTCCACAGGAGCGGGATGCTGCCGAAATAGGCGAAGGATGCGTCATGGGTGGAAAACCCGCCCGTCGCCACCGTCGACATCGCATGGTTGATGGCGTCGAACCGGTTCATGCCCGTCATGTTGTAGCCGATCGTACAGAGGATCGTGATCGAGACATAGATGAGCAGGAAGGCGCGGCTGAAGCTTGCAAGCCGCGCGAACGGCTTGTCGCTGGTGTCGGAGGATTCCATTTTGAAGAACGACATGCCACCCACCCGGAGGTAAGGGATGATGAACAGGCCGAGCACGACGATGCCGATGCCGCCGAGCCAGCACAAGAGCGAGCGCCAGACGAGCAACCCGGGCGGCGCATCGTCGAGCCCGACAATGACGGTCGAGCCGGTGGTGGTGATGGCGGAGACGGATTCGAACAGAGCCTGCGCGAAGTCGAGCTTCAGCGAAGACAGCCAAAGCGGGATGGCGCCGACGACCGAAAACACCGCCCAGAGAAGATTGACCAGCAGAAACCCGAACTTCTTCGAAAACGGCGGCGGTCCCATCCGCGTTGCCATGAACGTCGCTGCCGACAGGCCGCCTACCATGAAGGCGGAGACGGCAAAGATCTGCCAGTCCGCATGGCCATAATAGAGATCGACCATCGCAGGCACGAGCATCGCCAGCGAGAGGTACAGGCCGAGTATCGCCGCAATATGCACGGCGTGCCGGATCAGGGTTGCGTTCAAGCGTTCGATTTCCTGGAATGAAACTTCGTGATCTGGCGAGGCGCGAGGCGGCAACATTGTCCCCCGCCGGGCGATTCGTGTCAAAGCGATGGCCTCAGGCGCTGCAATGTGCAATAGCGGCTGCCATCGGCAAACTCAATGGATGACCTCACGTGACGAAGCAGGACGTTGACAACGCAACCACGGCGATGCGCGATATTTTTCCGGCCACGCCGCTGCAATTGAACGAGCATCTGAGCGGCCGCTACGGCGCCAACATCTTCCTTAAACGTGAGGATCTTTCGCCGGTTCGCTCCTACAAGATCAGGGGCGCCTTCAATTTCTTCCGCAAGGTGCTTGGCGCCGGCGCTACAGGCAAGACCTTCGTATGTGCCTCGGCCGGCAACCACGCCCAGGGCTTTGCCTTCGTCTGCCGCCACTTCAGTGTCCCCGGGGTCGTGTTCATGCCCGTGACCACGCCGCAGCAGAAGATCGACAAGACCCGCATGTTCGGCGGCGAGTTCATCACCATCCGTCTCGTCGGCGACATTTTCGACCAATGCTACAAGGCGGCCCGCGACCATGTCGAAACGATCGATGGCGTCATGGTGCCGCCGTTCGATCACCTCGACATCATCGAGGGACAGGCAACCGTTGCCGCTGAAATCGCCGAGCAACTGCCCGAAGGCGTCAGGCCGGATCTTGTCGTGCTTCCCGTCGGCGGCGGCGGTCTGTCGGCCGGTGTCACCGGCTATCTGAAGGACGAGGTCGCCGCTGACCATTTCGTCTTCTGCGAACCATCCGGCGCGCCGAGCCTCAGGCAAAGCCTTGAAACCGGCAGTCTCGTCACGCTCGACCAGGTCGATAACTTCGTCGATGGCGCAGCGGTCGGGCGGATCGGTGATTTGAATTTCGCAGCGTTGCGGCGCTTCTCGGCCGACCAGGTCATGCTGTTGCCGGAAAACGCAATCTGCATGACGATCATCGATATGTTGAATGTCGAAGGCGTCGTGCTCGAGCCCGCAGGCGCGCTGTCGATCACGGCGCTGGAAGCGATAGGGCGCGACAAGCTGGATGGCAAGACCGTCGTCGCGGTCGTATCCGGCGGAAATTTCGACTTCGAGCGGCTGCCCGACGTCAAGGAACGGGCTATGCGGCACGCAGGGCTCAAGAAATACTTCATCCTCCGCATGGCGCAGCGTCCGGGCGCCTTGCGCGACTTCCTCAACCTGCTCGGAGATGAGGACGATATCTCCCGCTTCGAGTATCTGAAGAAGTCGGCCCGCAATTTCGGCTCGATCCTTATCGGCATCGAGACCAGGCATGCGGAGAATTTCCCGATCCTGAAGTCGCGGTTCGACGCCGCCGGCCTGCGTTATCAGGACATCACCGAGAACGAGATCCTGTCCAATCTGATCATCTGACGGTTGGTGGACCGGAAGTAAAGCCAGAGTGTCAACTCGACACTTTGGCTTTGACAGCTTTCGCCGTCGCGTCTAAGTCTTGCTCATGGCATCATTTTTCTCAAAACTGTTCGGCCGTTCCGGCTCCACCGAAAACGAAGCTCAGAGCGCATCGGGCAAGACCGAAGCGTATGCGGAATGCACGATCCGCGCGACGCCGATGCGTGAGGGCTCGCAGTTTCGCCTGGCCGGCAGCATAGAGAAGACGGTCTCAGAGGGCGGCGTTCTCGTGCGCAGCTTTATCCGCGCCGATCTGTTTACCTCCGAGCAGGATGCGATCGACGCGACGTTCCGCAAGGGACGCCAGATCATCGACCAGACCGGACCGTCGCTTTTCGCCGATGACGCCCCTTCGCGGCAGGTCTGATTCCAAGTTGTAGACCGTCGGCCTCGTTTCCCGACAAATGAAGACAATACAGTCTGTTGTCGCTGATAGATCATGTTGATCGTCAGAGTCTCGCGCCCATTTCAACCGGATAGCCACTCGCCGCTCCCGCATGAGCGTTGACGTGTTCGGCCAGCAGCGAAACGCAGGTTTCGCGCTGGTGAGAATGTGCCCCCGTCTTGCGGGGGCACATTGGATCAGAGCTTGGGATCAGAGCTTGATGCGGAAACGGGCAAATCCATCAGCCGCTTCGCCGGCATCCTCGATCGTCACGCCCTTGACCTCCGACAGGAACTGTCGCGCCTTCGGCCCACTGTCGAAGGTGACGCTGGTATTGGCGAGCGGAACGAAGGTCCAGTTGGCATCTGCCGCCGGATTGATGGTTCCCTGGTCGATGATGTAGCGCACCACGACGTCGCGGTTGGTGTCCGGTGCCACAAAGACCACCTTGTCGGCAGCGATGTCGGGGAAATGGCCGCCGCCACCGGCGCGATAGTTGTTTGTCGCAACGACAAATTTCTGCGCTGGTTCAATCGGTTGGCCATTGAAGCTCAAGTTCTTGATGCGATTGGCCGATGGGTTGATCTCGTTACCGTCCTTGTCGAACTTCGGCGGCTCGGAAAGGTCGATCTGATAGGTGACGCCGTCGATGACATCGAAGTTGTAGGACGGGAAGTCGCCGTTGATCAGTGCGACGTCCGTGGCCCCGGCCTCGACCTGGTTGAAGATGCCGGCGGACATCTCCAGCCAGTTGCGCACCTGCTCGCCGGTGATGACGACGGCTTGCACAGTGTTCGGATAAAGGTAGAGGTCTGCCACGTTCTTGATGGCGATGTCACCAGCCGGAACGTCGGTGTAATAGTCGGCGCCTCCACGGCCGCCGGCCTTGAACGGCGCTGCCGCCGAAAGCACGGGCAGGTCCTTATGCTCCGTGTCCTTCAGCATGTCCTTGATGTACCAGGTCTGCGCCTGGCTGACGACCTGGACCGACGGGTCGTCGGCGACCAACGCGAAATAGGAGTAGAGCGGCACCGCGCTCTTGCCGACCGGCGTGCGGACATAGGCAAGTGTTGCCTCGTGCTCCTTTTGCGCCGCCGCCAGAACCTCCGGCTTGTCGGCGACCTCGGCGATCACCTTCTTTTCCTCGCGCCGATAGATCGGGCGCGCTTCACTTGTGGAACTGACGACGCGCCAGGCGCCGCCTTCGCGTTCGATGAGCAGATCGATCAGGCCGAGATGCGAACCCCAGAAGCCGCCCATGACGCCGGGCTTGCCCGAAATCAGCCCCTTGGCATTGTCTACGCCGGCAATCTTGTCGAACTTCGGACCGGGGAAGTCGAGGTGGCTATGGCCAGTGACGATGGCGTCGATGCCATCGACCGCAGCCAGCGGTACGGAGGCGTTTTCCAGATTTTCGGCGTAGTCCTGCTGGCCGATCCCAGAGTGAGAAAGCGCGATGACGATATCGGCACCTTCCTCCCGCATCTGCGGAACCCAGGCTTGCGCTGCCTTTACGATATCGCGGGCATTGGCCTTGCCCTCCAGGTGCTTCGCATCCCAGCTCATGATCTGTGGCGGCACGAAACCGATGAGCCCGACGCGGATCGCATGCTCGGTGCCTGCACCGTCCTTCACCTTGCGGTCGAGAATGACATAGGGTTTGAGGAACAGTTGATCCTGGCGGGCATCGGCGGCAAGCGCGCCCTTCGTCAGGTTGGCGCAGACGAGCGGGAAGTTGGCGCCGTTCAGCACCTTGAACATGAAATCGAGGCCATAGTTGAATTCGTGGTTGCCGAGCGTGCCGCAGTCGTAGCCGAGCACGTTCATCGCCGCGATAACAGGATGGATGTCGCCATCCTTCATGCCGCGCTGATAGGCGATGTAGTCGCCCATCGGATTTCCCTGCAGGAAGTCACCGTTATCGACCAGGATGGAGTTGGTTGCTTCTGCCCGGATGGCGTCGACGATGGAAGCCGTGCGCGCAAGCCCCAGCGTGTCGTTCGGCTTGTCGCTGTAGTAGTCGTAGGGGAAGACGTGAACGTGGAGATCCGTGGTTTCCATTATGCGCAGGTGCGCCTGGTTGGCCGCCGCACGCGCCGAAAAAGGATGAAGCATCACGAGGGCCGAGGAGGCGACGACGCCCGACAGAAGCGAGCGGCGCGAGAGGTTGAACGGGGATGTCGTCGATTGCATGCGTGCCCTCCGTTGATGGATGTCATTGCAGTTCGGTTGATTGCAATCCGCGGTTTCGTCTTGTGAATGCGAACCACGGTGGGTTGGTCGCGACTATGCCGCAAAGGCAACACTTCGCAAAGCAGTTGATTCTCGCATGCCGATTCCGTGCAGACCGTCGGCAAGGTAGAGTTTTCTTTAAGCTTTCGGCCTAACGGTTTGCGTGGCGAAACCGGAAATTTTCCTCACGAGCATGCCCAACGCCAATCTCATTCTTTTCATCGGCGAAGCGCTGGTCTACGTCACGGCGATGATCTGGCTGTTGCAGCTCCGTGCCCGGCTGGGTCTCGGGGTCTTCGTCGCTGCATTGGGTGTGATGCATTTCATCGAGACCTATCTGGCGGCGGTCTTTTACGTGCAATTGCCGTTCGGCATCGTCTCGCCGGGGTCGGTCGTGCTTTTCTCCGGAAAGCTCATGATTATCCTGCTGCTGTATGTGAAGGAGGATGCGGCGACCGTCCGCCAGCCGATCTACGGCCTGCTTGCCGGCAACTTCCTCACGGTCGTCCTCAGCCTTCTGCTGCGCCAGCACCAAACGGTTTCGATCGTCTCAGGGCGCTCGGCCGACATCGGCTTCATCGACGAAATGGGCGTTCTGATGGTGTGGGGGACGCTGATTCTGTACCTCGACACCCTGCTGATTATCCTGCTCTACGAGCGTCTCGGTAAATGGCTGCGCCGCTTCGTAACCGTCCGGTTCCTGATCTGCGGCCTTGTGATCCTCAGCTTCGATCAGTTGGCATTCTTTGCTGCCCTGCATTGGCTGAACGATGCGCCCACCGAAGTGCTGTGGGGCGGATGGATCGCCAAGATGCTGGCCGCCACGTTCTACGCCATCGCGATTGGCGTTTACCTCAATGTTTCGCGCCATCCTTTCCTTGCGATGTCTGACCGGCCGCTCGGCGACATCTTCAACGATCTGACCTTCCGTGAGCGCTACGAAGACCTGCTCTCGCGCTCTGGCCAGGACACGCTGACGGGATGCCTCGACCGCAGCCGTTTCGACATCGAAGGCCCGCAAATGCTGCGTGCCGCTGTGGCCTCGAAGGCTCCAGTCAGCCTGTTGATCATCGACGTCGATCACTTTAAAGGCGTCAACGACCGCTTCGGCCACCAGGAAGGTGACCGCATCCTGCAGAAGCTGGTGGAGGTGATGAAGGCGAACCTGCGCGAGGGCGACCGGTTGTTTCGCTACGGCGGCGAGGAGTTCGTCGTCTTGTGTCCGGGATTGTCGCATGCCGACGCGTTGAAGCATGCCGAGACTATCCGGCTGGCCGTATCCGCCGGTGTGTTCACCCCCGACAATGCGCCTGTAACCGCCAGCATCGGCTTGTCCTCCACTCCTGACGATGGCGCAGCGATCGCACACCTTTTGTCCGAGGCCGATCTCAGGCTCTATGCGGCAAAGGGAGGTGGCCGCGATTGTGTCGTCGGCCGCTAGCGCTACGGGTCATATCCCGACGTTTGGCCGGTCGATGACTTCCCGCAGCGAGAAGCTGGAGTTGATCTTGACCACATGGGGCAGGGCCGAGAGCCAGTCCCGATGGATGCGCTCGTAGTCCTGAAGGTCCTTGGCCGCGACCCGGAGAATATAGTCGTATTCGCCCGACATCAGGTAACAGACGAGAACATTGGGACAGAGCTTCACCGCCGCCTCGAACTCGGTCAGCGTCTTGGCAAATTGTCCCGATAGCGAAATGTGCACGATGACCATGATCTGGTAGTCGAGCGCCTTGTGGGCGAGGCGGGCATGATAACCGCTGATGGTGCCGGATTTCTCCAGGATATCGACCCGTCTTGAGCATGCCGATGGCGACAACCCGACCTTGGCGGCGAGATCTGCATTGGAAATCCGACCGTTCTGCTGAAGAATGCGCAGAATCGCATGATCGATGGCATCAAGTTCACTCATTCGTGTTTTCCATCAATAGTCCGATCATCTACGCAATGTTCTTCGAAATTGATGCCTTCGCAAGGGCATCTTTGCAAGGACATTCGTTTCGCTGCGTGTTTTGCTGGGTGCGCGTCAATGAGGCGAAATTGCCCACAACAGGAGAGGAACGCTCGATGCGTGTCGGTTGCCCGAAGGAAATCAAAAACCATGAATACCGTGTAGGCCTGACCCCCGGGTCGGTACGTGAATATGTCGCTCACGGCCACGAGGTTATCGTTGAGACCAAGGCAGGAGCGGGGATCGGCGCGGATGACGATACCTACCGCGCCGCTGGCGCGAAGATCGTCGCGACGGCAAAGGATGTGTTCGAAAAATCGGACATGATCGTCAAGGTCAAGGAGCCGCAGCCATCCGAATGGGTGCAACTGCGCGAAGGCCAGATTCTCTACACCTATTTGCATCTGGCTCCGGATCCGGAGCAGACCAAGGGCCTGATCAATTCGGGCGTGACTGCCATCGCCTACGAAACCGTCACCGACGAGCGTGGTGGTCTGCCGCTTCTGGCGCCGATGTCGGAAGTCGCGGGTCGCCTCGCCATTCAGGCCGGTGCAACATCATTGCAGAAGGCCAATGGCGGCCGCGGCATTCTGCTGGGCGGCGTGCCCGGCGTGCTTCCCGCCAAGGTCGCGATCATCGGCGGCGGCGTCGTTGGCCTGCACGCGGCCAGAATGGCGGCCGGACTTGGCGCCGATGTCAGCATTCTAGACCGCTCAATCCCGCGCCTGCGGCAGCTGGACGATATCTTTGGCGGCCGCGTTCATACACGCTTTTCCACGATCGATGCACTTGAGGATGAAGTGTTCTCCGCCGATCTCGTCATCGGTGCCGTCCTCATTCCGGGCGCTGCCGCACCGAAACTCGTGACGCGTGAAATGCTCACGGGCATGAAGAAGGGCGCGGTCATCGTCGATGTCGCGATCGACCAGGGCGGCTGCTTCGAGACATCGCACGCAACCTCCCATTCCGATCCGACCTACGAGGTCGAAGGGATCGTGCACTACTGCGTCGCCAATATGCCCGGCGCTGTTCCGGTCACATCGGCGCATGCGCTCAACAATGCGACGCTGTATTACGGCCTGCAATTGGCCGATCGCGGCCTGAAGGCCATTGCTGAAGATCGCCACCTGCGTGCGGGCCTCAACATCCACCGCGGACGTGTGACCAACGCGCCCGTTGCCGAGGCGCTCGGCTACGATGCCTATGCGCCGGAAGCGGTGCTCAACGTCGCCTGATAGCCCTCACGGCGTCGGTCCGGCTTTAGTCGGACCGACGCTTCAGGCGTTTTCGATCCTGCACTGATAACAATTGTTCCGCGCCGATCGCACATGCACGCTTGCCACCTCAGGCATGGCGAGCAGGTCGCGAGCGCGGGATTCGAGCTGTTCGGTCGGAATCACTCCGCCGGTGCCATAGACAATGCGTTCGTTGCTGCCATAGCCGCGCAGCAGATAGTCCTTGCTCGTTGTCAGGATCGGCGGTTGTGCCTGACCGCCATAGGCGGGGCATTCGTCGGCGTGCATGAAAACCGGACCGGTCTCCGCGTAGGGTTGCAGCGACGTGAAAGGCCGCAGCGCAAAGACCAGATAGGCGTCGCCGGCCTCCACGTTGCGAAGGCAATGCCGGCAAGGAACGCCATCGCCATCGGATATCTGTCGTTCCGGCAGGTTGCCATAGGCATCCGTTCCGCCTTGTCTCAGGCTTGTGGCCTGATCGGTCGGCATTGGAATATAGCGTAGGGACATGGTGCATCTCCAGATCGATTGGGATCATTCGATACACACAGTGCTCCGACCGAAGCGGCGGCGACACCCGGAACTTGCGCCTGAGGAGACGTCAGAGGTTCTTGGCGAAGGCCAGCAGCTCTTCGTCCGTTAGTGGTTCGATCGTCGCTTCGCGGGTCGCGACCGGCGAGAAGCCGAATTGCTGATAGAGCTGGAGCGCGCGCGGGTGATCGAGATTGTTCGTCGTCACCGTCACCTTGCTCGGATTCAGGGTCCAGGCGGCAAACAGCGTCTGCAGCAGGAACCATTTGCCGAGGCCAAGCCCAAGCGCATGCTCCATCAGCCCGAAATTGGTAAGTTCGACGACGTCGTCCTCGGCCTGGTGAAGCTCGAAGAAGCCGGCAGGCGCACCGTTCATATAGAGCACGGTGACGCTTGTGCTTTTGTCGGCAAGCAGTGCGGCCAATTTGTCATCGCTCATGCGGATGCGATCGGCCCAGTGCCAGCGCTTGCCGACGCGCAGATAGAGGAACCGATAATAATTGAGCGGGATGTCCGACACGCGAAGGATCGCCGTCTGGATGTTGACCGGCATCGGCAAGCTCTGCTTGGGCGGTGCGGTCATTTCCAGTTCGGTGACATGGGCGGTCAATGAGGCGAGCTTGGGAGGGCGCATGATATCACTCGCTGCCGGTCACGACTGTCGTATCCGCACGCCCGCCCCATTCCGACCAGGAGCCGTCGTAGAGCGTGTTGTCGGTATGACCGAGGGAATGTAGCGCCAGCGTGATGATCGCCGCCGTAACGCCCGAGCCGCAGGTCGTTACCACGGGCTTGGAAAGGTCGACGCCGGCGTCGGCAAACGTCTTGCGCAGCGTCTCGAGATCCTTGAACTTGCCGTTCTCTGAAAAAGTGGTGGATGGCAGGCTGTGCGCACCCGGCATGTGCCCCGAGCGCATTCCTGCGCGCGGCTCAGCTTCCACGCCGAGAAAGCGTCCCGCGCCTCTCGCATCGGCAATCTGGATCGTGCCTGAGTTGACGATGTCTTTCATGCGCTCGAATGACGTCACTGCTTCGGGCGTGAACGCGACATTGAACGTAACAGGCGTAGGCGAGGGAACGTTAGTTGTGACCGGGCGTCCTTCCTTCTTCCAGCCGTCCATGCCGCCATCGAGCACGTAGACGTCCTTTGCACCCATGATGCGTAGCATCCACCAAACCCGCGGCGCGGTCATGATACCCGGGCCGTCATAGACGACGATCGTATCGGTCTCGCTGACGCCGAGTGCGCCGACAGCCTTGGCGAAGGCCTCGGGCGTCGGCAGCGTGTGCGGCAGACCGCTGGTGTGGTCGGCGATCGCATCCTGGTCGAAGAACACGGCGCCAGGGATATGGCCAGCATCATATTCCGCTTTCGGATTTCGGTTCTGGGCGGGCAGGTACCAGGCGGCATCGAGAATGCGGACGGAGGGGTCGTCGAGCCGCTGTTGCAGCCAGTCCGGAGAAACGACGAAAGCGCTTTTGTTGTTGTTGTTGGTCATGGTCGTATCTCCTGTTCAGATTGCCTGGCGGTCGTCTGCAGTCCCGAAGCGGATGCGGAAGCGACGGTTTTCCTTGCCCTTCTTCTCGATCTTGGCGATGTGGATCGCGCCGACCTCCTGGGTTTCCGACACATGCGTGCCGCCGCAAGGCTGGCTGTCGATCGCCGAATTCTCGCCGATGCAGACAAGGCTGACGCGGCCGAGCCCGACGGGCGGACGTACATTCTTAGATTTGACGATGCCGGGGTTGGACGCGAGCTCCTCGTCGGTGATCCACTGCAGATAGACCGGGTGATTCTCGTCGATGAGTTTCTGGAGCGCCGCCGTCACCTCGTCCTTGTCGATCGTTTCGCTCATGTCGAAATCGACGCGACTTTCGTCCTCGCCGACGGCAGCGCCCGTGATCGGGAAGGGGCAGACGACGGAAAGCAGATGGCAGGCCGTGTGCATGCGCATCAGCCGGTAACGGCGCGGCCAGTCGATATGCAGGACGAGCTTTTCACCGACGGCTGGAGCGGGCTGTCCCTCCGCCGGCATGTGGATGATGACGTCCTTGGTGGCGCCGTGGCGGGCAACCGCGATGTCGATGCGGCTGCCGTCGCTGCGCTCCAGGAAGCCGCTATCGCCAGGCTGTCCGCCCGACGTGGCATAAAAGCAGGTCTGATCAAGCTCGATCCCGCCATCCTCCAGAATTCCGGTGACACTTGCTTCGCAAGTCGAGAGATAGAAATCTTCGCGGAAGAGGGCAGTCACGGTCTTGGTCATCGCAAATCTTATCCGACTGATTCGTATGGAACGGTGATGCTTGAAGATCCCTTCAACCAGGCCGGAACAGGCAGGCCCTTCGAGGCCAGGAAGTCCGGGTTGAAGAGTTTCGATTGATAGCGGTTACCATAGTCGCAAAGGATCGTCACGATCGTATGTCCCGGGCCGAGCTCCTTGGCGAGCCGGACAGCGCCTGCGATGTTGATGCCCGTCGAGCCACCGACGCAGATGCCTTCGCGCTCGATCAGGTCGAAGACCAGCGGTACGGCTTCGGAATCGGGGATCTGATAGGAGAAATCGGGCGTGAAGCCTTCGAGATTGGCGGTAATGCGGCCCTGGCCGATACCTTCGGTGATGGAGCTTCCGCTCGCCTTCAACTCGCCATGTGCGTAGTAATTGTAGAGTGCGGCACCATCCGGATCGGCAAGGCCGATCTTGATGGCGGGGTTTTTCGCCCGCAGGCCTTGTGCCACGCCGGCAAGCGTGCCGCCGGAGCCGACCGCGCAGATGAAACCGTCGACCTTGCCGTCCGTATCCCGCCAGATTTCGGGCGCAGTCGTCGCGATGTGCGCGTCACGGTTGGCGACATTGTCGAACTGGTTGGCCCAGATCGCGCCGTTCGGCTCCGTCTTGGCGAGTTCTGCGGCCAGGCGCCCGGAGATCTTCACGTAATTGTTCGGGTTCTTGTAGGGCACCGCCGGCACTTCGACGAGCTCGGCGCCAAGAAGGCGCAAGGCATCCTTCTTCTCCTGGCTCTGGGTTTCCGGAATGACGATGACGGTTCGATAGCCGAGCGCCTGGGCGACAAGCGCCAGGCCGATGCCGGTATTGCCGGCCGTGCCTTCGACGATAACGCCGCCCGGCTTCAATTGCCCCGCCTTTTCCGCCTCGCGGATGATCCAGAGTGCGGCGCGATCTTTCACCGACTGTCCCGGATTGAGAAACTCCGCCTTGCCGAGGATGGTGCAGCCGGTCGCGTCGGAAACGGTCTTCAGCCGGATCAGGGGCGTATTGCCGATTGCTTCAAGAACGGACGGAAGAATGGCCATTTGCAGAACCTCGTGCTTGAGAACGACCCCCGAAGCGGGCCGCGTTACCGAAGAAAAACGCCGAGTGGCCGGCGAACATTGAGAACGACGCCGGATCGCCGAAATATTGGCGTGTTTTCGGCTCAGCCTGCTTCCCAGGCAAGAAATAGCGTTTCACCGCTGCCCTGTCCCGAACAAAAAACGTCTTCAAGGGGAAAGCTTAGGGTTGAGGCAGCTCTGGGTGTGCGCTGGATATTGGAGGGGGTTGGTCTGGGCCGGGGTGTCAGGTTTCTCGGCCCCTTGAGTTGAGCGTGCACCGGGTGGGTGCGTGCCGAGGTATGGGCAATGAGTATGCACAAGATGAATTCCGAGCATGGGCTGGCCTGGGTAACGGGCGCGAGTACGGGAATAGGCCGAGCGCTGGCTCTGCGGTTGGTTCGCGGCGGATATTCGGTTGTCGTGACATCAAGAAATCACGCCAAACTGGTGGCCTTGCAACAGGAAGCTGCTCCTGACGGTCGCATCATCGTTCTCGACGGCGATGTCACCGACCCTCAGGACATGGAGCGTGTGCTCGCGTCGATCGAATACGACCATGGCGATCTGTCGCTGGCCGTATTTGCTGCGGATGTGACGGTGCCCGTTCGAGGCGACGACCTGCATCGCGAGGCGTTCGAGCGTAGCTTTGCGGTCAACGTTAACGGGGTCGTCAACTGTCTGTTGCCGGCCGTGGCCCACATGAAGTCGAGGGGGCATGGCCATATCGCCGTCATGTCGGGAGCGGCCGGTTATGGCGGCTTGCCGGGCAACGCCGCCTATGGTGCGACGAAGGCGGCTCTCATTAACATGGCGGAGAGCCTGAAGTTGGACCTGGACCGGATCGGGATTCGCCTGCAAGTCATCAGCCTGGGGCTCGTCGAGGCGAGCGGATCGTCTCGTCTTGGGTTTCCAGCCGCCGGCGTGGTCAACGTTGACGAGGCCGCCGAGCATATCGTTGCAGGTTTGAAGTCGACACATTTCGAAATCAACTTGTCGAAACGCACGAACGCCGTGGCAAGACTGTCACGATGGCTGCCCTACGGTGCATACTTCGCGCTGGTCGACCGGTTGACGCGCCAAGGCGTAGCACCGGCAGTGGCGACGACGAAACACGCCAGCGCCGAGAACCGGCCGCATCAGGCCGTGTGAAGCACCAGCACTGCGCCGAAGATGAGCGCGAGGCCGACCCAGCCGATCGGCTTGAGCTTCTGGCCGAAAAGCAGGCGGCCACAGATCGCCGTGCCGAAAATTCCGGTTGCGCCGAGAACCGCATAGGCGATGGCAAGTTCCATGCCCTTGACGGCTTCAGCGAGGAAGGCAAAGGCGGCAAGCACGAGAACGATGGAAAGTACTCCCCATCCGCGGCGCGCAAAGCCATTGGATTTGGTCGAGGCCAGATTGGCGGCGATGTCGAGAATGCCCGCGATGACGGCAAAGACGAAGTAGATGCTAGGCGCGCTCATCGACGGCTCCTTCGGTGGCCGGTGCTTCCTCTTCGCGGTGTTCGCCGGCATTGACGAGCAGGATACCGGCGACCGCCATCGACAGGCCCAGCATTTCCCGGCCGGTCAGAACGTGGCCGAACACGAACACCGAAACGAGCGTGATGATCGCGACGCCTGATCCCTCCCAGATGGCATAGGCAACGCCGACTGAGATGGTCTTCACGGCCTTTGCCAGGAAGACGTAGGAAAGCGCGATGGAGACGTACATCACCACGTGGCCGACGTAGGAGCCACTGGCCGATGCGGCCTTCATCGCCGTCAGGCCCGCCACTTCGGTTGCGATGGCGAGCGCCAGGAAAAACCATGCAAGACGCATGAGGAACCTTCAAGAAGAGATCTGGATCGGTTGCCTCATAGGCGTTGTCGCGCGAACGGTAAAGCCTGCAGGTGGATCGGTCTATTCGAAGACGATTTGCCGGACATCGATGTTTCGCGCGCGGAAACCGGCTTCGCAGTAGTAGAAGTAGAATTCCCACAGCCGCTTGAAGCGCAGATCGAAGCCCAGCGGCTCGATCTTGTTCCAGACAGACCAGAAGCGTTGCCGCCATTCACTGAGTGTGCGGGCATAGTCGCTACCGAACCCGAAATCGTTGATCATGCGCAGGCCGACATTGCGCCCGAGGTCGACCAGATGCTCGCGTGTCGGCAGCATTCCTCCCGGGAACACATATTTCTGAATGAAGTCCGGATTGGATCGGTATTCCTCATAGGCTTCGGGCTTGATGGTGATGATCTGGAGGCCGGCTTTGCCGCCGGGCTTCAGGCACCGCTTCAGTTGAGAAAAATAGGTCGACCAGAATCTTTCCCCGACGGCCTCGAACATTTCGATCGACACGATCCGGTCGTATCGTCCGGTTTCCTCCCGATAGTCTTGGAACTTCAGCTCGACACGATCGGCAATCCCGGCCTTGTGCATGCGCTCTCGGGCAAATGTGAGCTGCTCGCGGCTGATGGTCAGGCCCGTGACCTTGCAGCCGATCTCGGTTGCGGCAAATTCGGCAAAACCGCCCCAGCCGCACCCGATCTCGAGCACGTGGTCGCCCGGACGCAGATTGGTGGCTTCGGCCAGCGCCCGGTATTTGGCGGCCTGGGCTGCCTGCAGATCGTTTGCGCCACTGGCGTAGAGCGCCGACGAATAGGTCATGCTCGGGTCGAGCCATTCGCGGTAGAAGGCGTTGCCGAGGTCGTAATGGGCGGAGATGTTGCGCTCAGCGCCCGTCTTGGTATTGGCATTGCGCCAGTGGAGGAACTTTTCCACGAGCCGCATCAGGCCGCGCGCACGGTTCGGGAAGCGGTTGCCTATGTCAGCATTGACAAGGAAAAGCTCGAGAAAGGCGCCGACATCGGGGCTGTCCCAGTCACCGTCGATATAGCTTTCCGCAGCGCCGATGGTGCCGCCGGTGATGGCCCGGTGCGGGAGGTTCCAGTTGTGCAGAGTGACAGTGGCGCACGGTCCCGCCACCTTTCCCTTGACCAGCAGTCGGCGGCCATTGGGCAGAGCGAGCGCCAGTGCGCCCGCCTCAAGGTGAACGAGGCCGCGAAGAACCACCTGGGCCTTGAGCGGAAGGTCCTTCAGCACCCGTGAGAGATTCTCATTCGAAAGCAGCTCGGCGTTGTCGAAATCGGCAAAGCAGGCTTCAGTATCATGCATAAACCACCCTCCGGCAATCGTTGCATCCGTAACGTGAGCCTAGCGATAATCCTGTCTGAGGCCAACCACGGATTTGTACCGGCGGTGGTGCGGTTGTAGCGATTTTTAGGTGGCGTTCCTGATTTCCTGAAACGCGGCCAGTGCACGGTCGCGCGCAAATGCATGATCGATAATGGGGGCTGGGTAGGTCATCCCAAGCGCAATGCCGGCAGCATCAAGTGCGGGTTGGGGTGCCTGGAACGGGCGATGAATGTAGCGCGCGTCGAGATCGGCCAGTTCGGGAACGAATCGCTTCACATAGTCCCCATTCGGATCGAATTTCTCCCCCTGAAGCACGGGATTGAAAATACGGAAGAATGGCGAAGCGTCGGCGCCGGAACCGGCCACCCACTGCCAGCTGGCGGCGTTCGAAGCCGGGTCAGCATCCACCAGCGTGTCCCGAAACCAGGCCTCTCCGCGGCGCCAGTCGATCAGCAGGTCCTTGATCAGGAAGGAGGCAGCGATCATCCTGACGCGATTGTGCATATAGCCGTGGCGCCAGAGTTGCCGCATGCCGGCGTCGACGATCGGGTAGCCCGTGAGGCCCTTTGTCCACCGCTCGAAGTGGTCGTCGTTGTCCAACCAGCGAAAGCCATCGAAGCGACGATCGAGATTCCGACGCCCCAGGTCAGGATTGTGAAACAGCAGATTGTAGGAAAATTCGCGCCATGCGAGTTCCTTGCGGAAGGTGACGATATCGTCGACCGGTGTGTCCTTCAGGCCACGCGTGGCGTGCCAGATCTGCGTCGGCGAGATTTCGCCGAAGGCAAGGTGCGGCGAGAGCAGGGATGTGCCGGCATCCGCCGGCACATCCCTGGCGGTCTTGTAGCCGTCGAGCGTGTCTTCGATGAATTTCTGCAAGCGGTCCGCAGCCCCGTCCTCACCCGGTGTCCAGATGTCGGTGAAGCTCGACGCCCAATTCGGTTGCGTCGGCAGGAGGTTCCATCGTTCAAGGTCTTCGGACGCAGGCCAGCGCTCTGGCGCGGCTATTCTTTCGGGCGGATCGATCGGTGCCGGCGGCTCGCCGCTTGCTTCGAGCGCGCGCCAGAACGGCGTAAACACGCGATAGGGGCCACCGGTCTTGTTGAACAGGCGGGTTGGTTCGTGAAGCAACTGGCCGGCAAAGCTGTTGACGGTAAAGCCGCGATCCACGAGCGCCTTCTTTAACGGCGCATCCGTCGCCGTTCCGTTCGGATCATAGCGGCGATTCCAGAAGATGGTGGCGCTGCCTGTTTCCCGCGAAATATCGGCGATGACATCAAGCGGATCGCCGGAGCGAAAAACAAGATCCGATCCGATCCGCTGCAGTGATTCCCGAAACGCCAACAGGGAATGGTGCAGCCACCATCGCTGCGCATCGCCGAGCGGCCCGTTGCCGCTGTCGGCTGGCTCGCGAATGTAGAGGGGAATCACCGCTGCGCCATCGGCTGCTGCGGCTGCAAGGGCATGGTGGTCGGCAAGCCTGAGGTCTTTGCGAAACCAGACTAGAATGGGCGATGACGAATTCGCGCGCATGACATCTCGGGGCGTGGGTAAGGTGGATTCTGCGCCACCATAGCCGCAAAATGAAAAAGAGCCATTCGGGCGCCTGTGGTCCGAAAAGTAACCAAAATGTGACCAAAGAAGCGAGGTGGGAGAGCGAACGGCAAAGGGCGGAGCACCCATATGTCTGAGAAGCCTTTGATATCCCTAAATGAAAAGGGCCGCTCCTTTCGGAACGACCCTTTAGAAACTGGCTCCCCGGGCCGGATTCGAACCGGCGACCTGTCGATTAACAGTCGAATGCTCTACCGCTGAGCTACCAGGGATCATCTGCAGTCTTTTCTGCAGAAGTTCTGCGCGGTTTGTGTCCTGCAGAAGTGAGGCTGCTAATACAAATGCTTTTCCGATTTGCCAAGCGGTTTTTTCAAAAAAAGTGAGAAGTTTTGTTGCGAGCCTGTGGAGAAGTCCCCAATTGTGGGAAACGCAGGCGGATAGGGAATGATGAATAAAAACAGAAAACAGACGCATTTCGGCATAGACCCCCACACCCGGCAGATCGTTCTGGGCAAGTGGCGCCTGGCGCTTCCGGAATCACCGCTGCTGCGCATGCTTGTCGGCGGCTTGCTGATTTTCGGCGGCTTTCTCGGCTTCCTGCCGGTGCTCGGCTTCTGGATGGTGCCCCTGGGGTTGCTCATCCTCTCGCATGACATTCCCGCGGTTCGCCGTCGCCGCCGCCGGTTCGCGGTCTGGTGGGCACGCCGGCGTGGCCGTGCGGGCTCTTCAAGGGAGCCGTGACCTTTCGCCTGCCGCCCAATGCTTCGAGCGAGTGCGAAAATCCTGAAAGCCGATTCCGATGTGGGGATGATGCGGTCATGCGCGCACTGTGTCAGTGCGTGTTCACCGATTCCACCGGGTGGCGGCAGGTGAGATAACGGGTCGGCTGATTCTCAAAATCTTCCGTCAGCAACATCTTGGCTCTGTCCGAACAGTGTGCGGTATCCGGTCGTGGTCGACGGGACAGGCGAGGCTCCACATTCCCTCCCTGAATCCTAGGGACGTTGCTGGTGGACCTCCGCAATCAAGTGGCCGCTGAAAACCATTCGGCAACGGATCGCCAGCATAATGCCGGCCGGATCAAGGATGAGGCGGAATGGGTAAAGCCACAACGAGCCGTGGGCGTCGCCGCGGCAGCCGGACAAAGAAACAGGGCGGCATGCTGCCGTGGTATCTCGCCGCTGTGCTGACGGTCGGTGGCGTGGTTGCCTACGATCACCGTGGACAATTGCGCGATCTGCCGGTCATTTCAGGTATATTCGCATCAGCCCCCAAGGCCACAACGACATCCAGGCCAGACGATAGGCCGAAGACGGTGGCGCGTGCGGCCGCACCTCCGGCCGCAAACAGGACAAAGACTGTCGATGGTCCAGTACCGGCAGTCAATGTCGGCTTGGCCGCGCCGACCCCGGTCGAACGGCCTGTGGTGCAGCCGGCTGCGCTCCAGCCCCAGGCGAATCAATTCTATTTCTGCGGTATCCGCAACGACAACTGCGTCATCGACGGCGCAACCTTCCGTTATCGCGGCGAACTGATCCGCGTCGCCGATATCGACGCGCCGAGAACCAAGCAGGCGGGTTGCGATGGCGAGCGTGCACGCGGCTTCTACGCCAAGCAGAGATTGCGCGAATTGTTGAACGCCGGAGATTTCAGACTGATCGAAGCGATCGGCAGAGACGATGACAAGGCCAGCGAAAAACTGCGCGTCGTGATGCGCGACGGCCATTCGCTCGGAAGCATTCTCGTCTCGGAAGGGCTTGTGCGGCCGTGGAAGGGGCGATCGACGCCGTGGTGCTAGGCGGATAGAAAAACTTCCGAAAGTCGGGGGGCGAACTGGCACTATGCCTCCAGCCGTCGGTGATGTGATACGCAACACTCTTCAAGCAAGCGGAATATCGCCGTCATCGAGCGGCAGAGAAAGACGGCCGCTTCGTCTTGGCTAGTAAAAACCTGTGAGACGGCATTTCTGCCGATGTGAGTGCCTCGCAACCCTTGATGCCAGTGCCCCGATCCCAAGTGGGCACAGGATTGGCCCTGCAAATCGCCCGTCTTGTTGTTCCACTAGGGGCGGCGAGGGCCGGCTGGACAATGCGTTCTTCCTTAAAGAGAGGACAGTGCTCTCCGCTCTGAGGCGAAGAAGCGTATCTCGAGTGAGGTTCAACCGCTTTTAGAAGCGATGAGTCGAATCGAGACAGACTGTCTGCTTCCCGGAACTGGAGCGGGCACCAGATCTGTTTTTCCGAGAAGCGCTTTAAATATAAAGCTTTAGGTGTGTTTTGGAGGCCTCGCCCGGAATTGAACCGGGGTACAAGGATTTGCAGTCCTCTGCGTCACCACTCCGCCACGAGGCCTCACCGACTGAGATTATCAAGTCGTGGCGAGCGTTTAGAATGAATATAGAAAGAGTGCAAGAGGGTTCATTCTGAATGCGATCCTTTTTTCATTCTGAACAAGCGTTTCCATTCCGTTCTGTGGATGACTGTTGCAGTTCCCGGCCCTGAGACGCAGTCACGTCCCGCCTTGGGCGTTGGGAGAATGCCAACTTCCCCACGCCCCGACACTGATTTCTCGGCTGCCCCAACCGTCGCCTGTAAGGGCGGACGGCAACAGTGATGCTGCGATGGTGCCGTTACCAACTAGCGCGCACTTTTCCGCATGGTTTGGCTGCTGCCTTGAACGCGCCAGTCACTTTGCCGCAATGAATTTCAGTGTTCCCGCCAGCCTTGGCCCGATCAAACCCTTGGTGTCGAGCGGGTGATTGATGCCGTCGTTGACAGGCAGTTCTTCGAAATCGAACGGGCTGACGCCCTGGAGGCACGCGGCGTTGACGCCGTAGAAGTCCGGGTTCGCGCGCGGCTTGTGAAACGCATAGATCCCGCATTTCGAGCAGAAGTAATGTTCTGCGGCCTTTGTGTTGAACTGGTACTTGGTGAGAGCCTCGCCTCCTGAAAGAACCGTGACGCCGTCCTTGTCGGCGGAGACGGCAACCGCCCCCTTCAACTGACAGTAGGAGCAGGTACAGCGGCGAGCGGTATGAAGACCGTTTTTCAGTTTTACATTGAAACGAACCGTCCCACAGTGGCAGGCTCCGTCCAGGTCCTGAACGTCGAGATTCATGCAGCCATCCCTCTGATTTTGAAGCGCATTGAACGTCTTCCATATGGGGCGGATTGCGCATGCTCAAGTGTATTCGTGCGCCGACTCATTCTTGAGGGCGGTCTTGCCATCCGCCGCTCCGTTAAGTCGGCGATCTCGGCCGGGAACGTTGCGCGCCGCGAGGTCTGCGAAGCCCCCCGCGAGGTTCCACAAGACATGACGCCGCCCCAGCGGCGCCACGGTCGATGTCTTACGGTGGAGGCTATCTGCGAGCAGAAAGCGCTTGATTGAGCATCGAGCGCCCCCTTCACGTTGAGGGTGTTTCCGATGAATGGCTTGGACGATCATGGGGCGGGGGCTCTCGGGTCTCAAATTACCGATGAAGCAAATTTCAACCGTTGCTTGCCCCTCCCTCAGCAACCACTGGCTCTGGAGGCTGGCGGCAATGCGACGCGCTGTCGCCGATCGGAATCCGCCGCTCGTTACCGCGTCAGCAATGTGTGTGGCCTGCTCAATTCTCCTGAACGGAAACGCCGTCCTCGCCAATCTTGATCTCGACACCGGCAGGTTTCGTTTCTTCGCGATAAGCATAGACGCCGAGACCGATGACAGCGACGGCGAGCACGGCGATGACGAGATAAAGGCTATTACGGTTCATTCAGCAGTTCCTCACTTGGTTAGGCAAATGCGTAACTAGGCTGCCATTGTCGAAAGGCAACGGTGCGATCGTCAGGTTCAAGGCAGCCCATGGTTCGAGTAAGGATCGGATGCGGTCTCAATTCTTATACGGTCTATGAGATTGCACCCGTACCCTTTACGCCCGATGCGCTGACCCATGCCCCCGATGGGAGAGCGACCATCGCTCCAAATCCGATACATGATCGAACCGCCATTATTCCACGCTGCTGGTCGCGCCGTGACGATACCAAGTCGCCTGTCGATTCCAGCGTTTGCCGGTGGGGCCGGCTTCGCCGGTGGGGCCAAGATCTGGGCGCGTCTGGCGCAGTTGTGGCGAAGTCTGCTTGGTGTTGCTTCGCCGCCAAGGACGCTCGCTTTTCATAGGTAGCCCGCCGTGCGCGTGCGCGTCACGCGTTTGCGCAGCCAAGAATCGTGCGCGCATCTGACGTGCCGGCGACATGCCCCGAAATGGTGATGCCGCCCGTATTGTCAGTACAAAGATTATTGTCTCTAGACGGCATCAGGAATGAATATTCCAGCGATGCTACCCGTAAAGGTAGCGTCAAACAAAACCAACAATGGAGGAAATGACATAAAATGAAATTTAAGATCGCCCTGGCTGCTCTTACCATTTTTACCGCAACGACGGCTACCGCAAGCGCTGAGGATCTCGTCTTTCAGCTGAAGAACAAGACGAAAGCCGTTTTGACGAACTTCTATACGTCTCCGGTGGGCGTCGACCAGTGGGAAGACGATGTCTTCGGGCGGCAGGTGCTTAATCCGGGCGAGAGCATGGAAATTACCATCGCCGACGGCCGCGATGTCTGCAAATACGACATGCGCTTCGAATTCGAGGAAGGCTCCGGTCTCGATACGACCGAAGACACGCAGGACCTCTGCGAGTTGGGCGAGTACTCCATACACGAATAAGAATTGTCGAGCGCATCAAACGCTCGACCAGACCACCTCCGTCTCGCTACACCTTGGGTGGCGAGACGTTCAAGCACAAGACGGCCTGTCCAGCAGGAAGCAGCAAGCGTGATCCTGCTTAGTGATAGCGGCGGATCAAGCCGACGAGCTTGCCCTGTATCTTGACGCGGTCGGGGCCGAAGATGCGTGTCTCGTAGGCCGGATTGGCCGCCTCGAGCGCAATCGACGCGCCTTTGCGCCGGAAGCGCTTCAACGTCGCTTCCTCGTCATCGACAAGCGCGACGATGATGTCGCCGGGGTTGGCCGTCGTGGCATTGCGGATGATCACCGTGTCGCCATCGAAGATGCCGGCCTCGATCATCGAGTCACCCTTCACTTCAAGGGCATAGTGCTCGCCACTCCCGATCATATCGAGCGGCACGGTAATATCGTGCGTGTTGTTCTGTATCGCCGAGATCGGTACGCCGGCGGCAATGCGGCCCATGACCGGAACCGAGACGGAGCTGTTGTCTGCCACCGGCGGCGCTTTTGCGGCAGCCGGAGCGGGGGCAGGAGGTTTGCCGAGGCTTCCCTCGATGACGCTTGGTGAAAATCCGCGACGCGGCTGAGCGCTTCCCGCGTAAGCTTCCGGCAGCTTGATGACCTCAAGCGCTCGGGCGCGGTTGGGCAGGCGTCGAATGAAACCGCGTTCCTCGAGCGCCGTAATCAGCCGGTGAATGCCCGACTTCGATGCCAGGTCGAGTGCATCCTTCATCTCGTCGAAGGATGGTGGAACACCGGACTCCTTCATGCGTTCGTGGATGAAAAGAAGCAATTCCTGTTGCTTGCGGGTCAGCATGGCAAGTCGCTCCAGAGGCGTGAAACAAATCAAGAACAGACACTATCTGTTCCATATGTGTTCCGCAAGTGCCTAAAATTCCGTGAATGTTGTATCAATCGTGCGCCTATCTGCTGCCTCGATGCTGGGCATGCCATGCGGAGCTGCTATGCCTCGCGCTTTTCACGGAATGAGGGTGCAATGAAAAAGCTGATTCGGATCCTGTTGACGATCGTCATCGCAACGACTGCCGTCCTCGGGTTTCGCTGGTATCAATATGTCGATAACAGGCAGAGCCCGTTCGATGAAGTCGGTATCGCATTGAATGCGGTGATGCCGGGTCCGGTCCGCCAGTGGGGTTGTGACCGGCTAAAGCTCACTTTTGGCAACGAACTGCCGCCGCACGGGTGCGCCACCAGCGACGGCAGCGCGTGGAAATAGATCGGCAATAAGCAGTTGCAAGGCGGGCATCAAAGAAGGAGAGGGCGTTTCAAGCCGGCTGCGTTGCAGAACAGGCGTCCTCGAATTCCTTTACGGTCTCTGCCGAGTTGTCCTCCGGCAGCACGGCATCAGCCGCGTCGGTCGCCACCGGCGTGTCCCCTTGATAGACGAACGACTGGATATAATAGGCGATCGAGCCTTTCCAGACATTCCGGCCGTCGATCTGCTGGCAGGGGATGGCCGATTCGAAGTCGGTTTGCAGGTCGTCGACCGTGGTCGCGCTGAGGGCGATGTGGGGCGATGCGATAATCGAGGCGATAAGCAGGGCTGCAAGCACGGTGAACGTCCGCTGGATCGGGGTGATGCCGGTAGTGTGGTTAACGATGTGAACCGTGCTTTCGTTCCTAAGTCCAGCAAGCATGCCGCGCAGGGCGTCGTGTTCAACAGTTCTTTGCGAAAGACGATGACGGCTCTTCAAGCTGTGGCAGGGAAGACACGAAGATTGGCAGGAAGAGCGAGAGTTTCGGGGCGTTTCTTGCTCCCCGGCATTGACCTCAAGCGCCACGGCTGGCGGCAACATCGATCTTGGCGGCCGCGATTGGGGGACTATTGGCAAGCGCCCGCCGCCAGCAGTGTTCCTTTTGTCAGCGGGAAGGTTCACGAGCCGGTTAGATGTGCTTCTAAGCCGGCATCATTTCTTGTTTCTTGTCGCGGGACCAGTCGGCCGGGAGGTGCGGAGACGTGCACATCCGGCTCAACTGGCCACTGATAAAACGTTCAGGCGTCTTTGGTTATCGAGGTTGGAGCGGCTACCTTACTTTTTGTCCTTCTTGCCCAAAGAGAAGCTGCTGCCTGCAAGCTTCACCTGTGAGCCTTCTGGCGTAACGGCGGCTTTGACGGTCTTGTCCTTTTTGGGCTTTCTAACCTCGCGGTTGCTGCGCACTTGACCTTTTGCCATGATCGTCTCCTTGGAAAGGTGTGCCGGGGAACCCTCTTGGGTCCCGAATGACCGGTGATCCAGCCTGCACTGATACCGCCTCAAGTCAATGATGACGCAGATGGATCATCGGTTTCGGCTGCACGATGCTGCGTAGCGCGCCGATATCCGGGCGATGGAGGCGGTTCAGTCGCATCGATCACTTGCCGCTATTTCCCTGGGATGCTGTCGAGGGGCCGATGACCGCCGCGACCTCGGTAATCCTGTTGGCCGGAAATCCGCCGCGCTCGGCGTGCTCGCGAATGACATCGGCACTCGGCGCCTCGTGGACGCAATAGATCTTGTCGCCGGCGACATAACTGGTGATCCAGGTATATGGCACGCCAAGATCGGCGACGACTGCGTTGGATTTTGCCGAGATAGCGCAGAGATCGTCCTGGCTGAGCTTGTCGGCGCCGGGCACGTCGCGTTCTATGATGAAGGTTGGCATCACTGAGTTCCTTGACTGCTGAATGGCGATATATCAAGAAGCTCTAATCAAGTGGGGGCTGGCGGTTTCGGTTTCAAGGCGCGTGACGGCGAATTCGCCGGATATGCGGGCAGCCGTTTCAGGTGCGTAGAACGTCCTGCCTCTGCGGAGTATCTTGAGTGTTCGCAACCCAGTAGAAAGGGTGAGTTGCTCCCGGACCAGCTTTGGCGGAAGAGGCGAGGTTTTGCCTGAAGCCAAGAAAAGCGACCGCATTGGCGCCGTCACGCTCGGCGCAAATGGGTTGCCGATTGGCTATCGCGACTCAGTAGCTGAGGCGGAAGCCGCCGGGACTTGCTGCTGACGGATCAGGTACCGGCGACGGTCCTTGCCATTGGGCGTAGGTCGTGTTGGCGTCACCGGTGCTTGCGCAGCCGGACAGCGTCAGAGCAGCAAGAAAAGCGGCTGTCGTCAGATATTTAAGAGGCATGGTTTTCTCCAGTTGTGGGAGATTGCCCAGGCCTCGATGGGCCGGAATCAGACTTTCCCTCAATTCATCCGGGATGGCAAGCGGACCTGGCGGCCGGGTTCCGAATGCGTGCATGAATACCGGCGCGACGGCAGGTCGTGCGTGTGTAAAAGGGGCAATCGGAAACCGCTCGAGCATGCGCGTTGCGATTGAGCTCGACTTCGAATGGCAAGAAATGAGACAGCGGATGGCGGAGGAGGTGGGATTCGAACCCACGGTACGCTTTCACGCACGCCGGTTTTCAAGACCGGTGCCTTAAACCGCTCGGCCACTCCTCCGGGCAGGGCGTTATTGCGCGAAGGCTTGTCACTTTGCAAGATTTAACATGCGTCGGCGGCAAGATTTTCTGAGCGCGTCAGCTTGTCCTTCTGTCTCGATAACCATTCGTAAACCATAACTGGAGATTTCGGGCGGCCGACTGTCCGCCGGTTCGCAATTTTGCCTTGTTGCTGTCATGATTAATCGACTGTTCCGTTTCGGGACGCCGAGATTTCCGCTTGGGGGCAAGAGTGGAAGGTTTCGAGTACGGCTTGTTCGAATGATGTTGTGGGACAGATGACATCCAGTAAAAATGCGGCATATCTGATCAAGGGACTGCGCCTTGCGGCGGTTCCCGTGCTTTGCGCAACGCTTGTGGCGTGCGGATCGACGTCCAGTATCAAGAAGAGCAAGCCGAGGAGCAAAGAATACTTTGCCGAGTCGGTTTATGGTGTGAAGGCGAGCCCCCGTGTCGCCACCGGCAAGAATATCCCGAAGGGCGGCGGTCGGTTTCAGGTCGGTAAAGCCTATCAGGTCAAGGGCAAGTGGTATCAGCCCAAGGAAGATTTCGGCTACAACAAGACCGGCGTCGCCTCCTGGTATGGTTCCGCTTTCCATGGACGCCTGACTGCAAATGGCGAGGTCTACGACAAGCTCCATCTTTCGGCGGCCCACCCGACATTCCCGTTGCCGAGCTATGCCCGCGTCACCAATACCGAAAACGGCACCTCCGTGATCGTTCGGGTGAACGATCGAGGCCCCTATGAATATGGCCGGATCATCGACGTATCCTCGAAGACGGCGGATCTGCTCGACATCAAGCAGAAGGGCAGTGCCAAGGTTCGTGTGCAATATGTCGGTCGGGCACCGCTCGAAGGCAACGACATGCCCTATCTCATGGCGTCCTACGTCAAGAAGGGCGACCGTAGCCCCGGCGTCATGCCCGAAGGCCAGATTGCCACCGGCGTGATGGTTGCCTCGAATGAGCCGATGCGAAATCAGCTCGGCACGCTCACCATCCCGCCCAAATCGTCTCTTGATACAAGCAGCGCGGTGACAGCCCTTGCTGCACCTGTTCCGCAGTTTTCCGCTCCGCAGTCGCTGGAAGAATTCGTGATGCTGCCGGAGATCGGGCCTATCCCGCGCGAGCGGCCGGAATACATTCCGTTGCCGGACGGCAACATGGCCTATGCGGCTGCCTATGTGGAAGTGCGGGTGAGCGATGCCAAGTCGCCGTTTGACGCGATCATGGTCGAGACCAATCCGCTTACGCCCGAATCCATCGTTGCCCATGCCAAGCGTGAAGGCAGAACCGGCTCGATCCGGTAGATCGTGACGTTGTGCCATTCTGACGACGCTGCTATGCCCAATGGGAAACCGGAGTTTCCCATGCGCTTGAAGATGCTTTCGGTCGTGTTTGGTTGCGCGGCGTTGCTTGCGGGCGCTGCTGGGGCCCAGACGCCACAGGCGGCGTTCGACACCAAGGCCAAACAGATCCTGCTGGTTGATGCCGAAACCGGCACCGTCCTATTTTCCCGCGACGAGAACGAGCCTGTTCCACCCGCCTCGCTTGCGAAGTTGATGACAATGGAAGTCGTCGCCGAGGCGATCGCCAAGGGTGAACTGTCGGCCGAAACTGTCTTCGAGGTTTCGGAACATGCCTGGCGCACCGGCGGCGCGCCTTCGGGCACATCGACGATGTTTGCTGCGTTGAAGTCACGCGTCCGCGTGGCCGATCTGCTGCAGGGTGTGGCCGTTCAGCTTGCCAATGATGCCTGCATCATCCTTGGCGAGGGGATGGCTGGCAATGAAGCCGCCTTTGCCGAAAAGATGACGGCCCGTGCCCGCGTGCTCGGCATGCCGATAGCAACCTTCCGCAATGCAACCGGTCTACCGGATCCGCAGAACCAGATCACCATGAGCGAACTGGTGGCTTTGACCCGTCATCTGCACGAGGCGCACCCCGATCTCTATCGGCTGTACGCGCAGCCGGAGTTCGAGTGGAACAAGATCCTTCAACGCAACAAGAACCCGTTGCTTGCGGCCAATGTCGGGGTCGATGGCGTGGCGACGGGATTTGCGGAAGGCTACGGCTTTTCGCTGGCTGCATCGATGCAGCGCGGCGATCGCCGCGTCTATCTCGCGATGGGGGGCCTTGAGACCGACAAGGAGCGCACCGAGGAAAGCCGCAAGGTGCTCGATTGGGCAATGACGGCTTTCGAAAAGCGGCGGATCTTTGCCGATGGCGAAGCGATCGGCGAAGCCAGCATCTACGGTGGTGCGGCCCCGCATGTGGCGCTGGTCGCCGGCGGGCCGGTCGATGTGCTGTTGCCGGTCAACAACCCGGAACGCCTGACTGCCCGCGTCGTTTACAAATGGCCGCTGCGCGCTCCCGTCGAAGCGGGGGCCGAAGTCGGCGTCGTTCGACTTTGGAACGGCGAAAAGCTGTTGCGCGAGGTGCCCGTCAAGACCGCCGAGGCTGTGGGGCAGGGCACCTTGGCGAGCCGCGCTCTCGACGCGCTCCAGGAACTGCTCTTCTTCTGGCTGTAACAAAACTGGTCCCAGTGGTTTCATCGGTTGGGCCAATCGGCTAAACAGGGCCAAATCGCATGCCGATATAGGAAAGCACTGTGTCGCTGGCAAAAGGTCTGTTTGTAACATTCGAGGGCGGGGAAGGGGCCGGCAAGTCGACCCAGTTGCGCCTGCTCGCCGATTCTCTGCGATCGCTGGGTCATGAAGTGCTGACGACGCGCGAGCCTGGCGGATCTGTCGGGGCCGAGGCGGTGCGCCACGTGTTGCTTTCGGGGGCTGCCGAAGCCTTTGGCGTGCGGATGGAGGCAATCCTGTTTGCCGCGGCGCGCAGCGATCATGTCGAAGAGGTCATCCGACCCGCACTTTCCCGGGGAACGATCGTGCTTTGCGACCGGTTCATGGACTCGTCCCGCGTCTACCAGGGCATCACCGGCAATCTGGAGCCGGCCTTCGTCGAGACGCTTGAGCGCGTTGCGATCAACGGTGTAGTACCCGATCGAACCGTTATTTTTGATTTGCCGGCGACGATCGGCCTCGATCGTGCCCAGCGCCGCGCGGGCGATGACAGCCCGGACCGTTTCGAGAAGGAAGAGCTGGAGACGCACGAGAAGCGCCGCGAGGCTTTCCTCGACATCGCAAAGGCCGATCCGAACAGGTGTCGCATCGTCGACGCGACGCAATCTGCCGAGGCGATTGCCGCCGAGATTCTCGGTCTCCTTGAAAACCTGCTCGCAAACGCCGAAATGTCCGAGCCTACATCCACAGGTTCCGCACCATGACGACAGAAGCACCCGGTGTGCTCGAAGGGGCAATTGCCCCGGTCCAGAACGACCGGCTGTTTGGCCATGAGCAGGCGGAAGCGTTTCTGGCGCAGAGCTACCGATCGGGCAAGGGGCACCATGCCATCCTGATCGAAGGACCGGAGGGGATCGGTAAGGCAACGCTTGCGTTTCGGTTCGCCAGCCACATCCTCAATCACCCGGATCCGGCGACCGCGCCCGAAAGTCTTGGGGATCCCGACCCTGCGTCGATCGTCGGCCGGCAACTGGCCTCGGGCGCATCGCACAATCTTCTGCATCTGACACGGCCGGTCGACGAGAAGACGGGCAGGGTCAAGGGCGCGATCACGGTGGACGAAGTGCGAAGGGCCGGCAAGTTCTTCTCCCAGACATCGGGCACCGGCAACTGGCGTATCGTCATCATCGACCCGGCCGACGATCTCAACCGCAACGCCGCCAACGCCATCCTCAAAATTCTCGAGGAGCCCCCGAGACGGTCGCTGTTCCTGGTGCTGACACATGCGCCGGGTAAGCTGTTGCCGACGATCCGTTCGCGTTGCCTGCCGTTGCGGTTGAAGCCGCTGGAGCCGTCGGCGCTGCGCCAGGCGCTCGACCATCTCGGCTTCGATCTTGAGAGCGAGAATGCAAATCGCATTCTCGCCTCGGCAAATGGTAGCGTCGCGGAGGCGCTGAAGCTTATCAATTACGGCGGTCTGGAGATTGCCGCAACCTTCGAGGGCATCCTCCAAGGGCAGGGGCCGGCGATCCGCAAGGACATGCACAAGCTTGCCGACGTTCTCTCGGCAAAGGACAGCGAAACAATCTTCGATTTCTTCACGTCGCTGCTGACCGGTCGGCTCATGCGCGAGGCCCGCGATGCGGCCGTTGCCGGCGATATCATGCGCGCCGAACGTTTTGCCCGGCTTTCGGCCGCGACCGGCGAGCGTCTCACGGTCAGCGACGCCTATAATCTCGATCGCAAGCAGACCATTCTTTCGCTGCTGGATGACGTCAAGGCGGCGCTATAGCTCGACCTGAAACTTCCATTTGCGTTTGATCGCCGCGACGAGATCGAGATCGTGATGGTGGGCGAAAAGCAGCACATGGCCCAGCAGGTCTGCAGCCTCGTCCGCCATATCGGTTTGGATTTCGTCTTCTGACTTTCCATGCCGCCTGCCGCGGCCGGTGCGCTTGTTCCACGCCTGGGTCAGTTCACCGATTTCCTCCTGCATCTTCAGGATAAACCAGTCGGCATCCCGCTCGATGCCGTTGTCTTCTGCATAGCGGGCAGACGCTGCTTCAAATTGACGTGCAAGACGGCGCAACATGGCGAATCTCTTATACTTGTTTCTGTTTTGTTCTAGGTTTTCGCTCGGCTCGGCACAAGCGAGCATGTCGGCCGCCCAGCACTTTCTGTGCTGCCTTTTCTCCCATCTCCCGGTTCCTTCCTTGCGGCGTATGCGCTAAGAGCGTCGGTAGCTTCATCCGAGATAGATTGACCGCGCCTATGAGAGACACGTCCCCCTTTTACATCACCACTGCGATTTCCTACCCGAACGGCAAGCCGCATATCGGCCACGCCTATGAGTTGATCGCCACGGATGCGATGGCGCGCTACCAGCGCCTGGACGGACGCGATGTCTTTTTCTTAACCGGTACCGACGAACACGGCCAGAAGATGCAGCAGACGGCACGCCGGGAAGGTGTGACTCCGCAGGAGCTTGCCGATCGGAATTCCTCGGAGTTCCAGAAGATGGCGGTGCTGCTGAACGCATCGAATGACGACTTCATCCGCACCACCGAAAAGCGGCACCACGAGGCGTCGCAAGACATATGGGTTCGCATGGGCGAGGCGGGTGATCTTTACAAGGATTCCTATGCCGGCTGGTACTCCGTGCGCGACGAAGCCTACTATCAGGAAAACGAAACGGAGTTGCGCGCCGATGGTGTGCGCTACGGTCCGCAGGGCACGCCGGTCGAATGGGTCGAGGAGCAGAGCTACTTCTTCAAACTGTCGGAGTACCAGGACAAGCTTCTGAAGCACTACGAGGAGAACCCGGATTTCATCGGCCCGGCCGAGCGCCGCAACGAGGTGATCTCCTTCGTCAAATCAGGCCTCAAGGACCTGTCGGTTTCACGCACCACCTTCGATTGGGGCATCAAGGTGCCGAACGATCCGGGTCACGTCATGTACGTCTGGGTGGACGCGCTCACCAACTACATTACCGCAACTGGCTACCTCGACAATCCGCAGGGTCCGCGGGCAAAGTTCTGGCCGGCGAACATTCACATCATCGGTAAGGACATCATCCGCTTCCATGCGGTCTATTGGCCCGCTTTCCTGATGTCGGCTGGCCTGCCGCTGCCCAAGCGCGTCTTCGCGCATGGTTTCTTGCTCAACAAGGGCGAGAAGATGTCGAAGTCGCTCGGCAACGTCGTCGATCCCTTCAATCTGGTCGAGCATTTCGGCCTCGATCAGATCCGCTATTTCTTCCTGCGCGAGGTTTCCTTCGGTCAGGACGGAAGCTACAGCGAGGAGGGGATCGCAACCCGAATCAACTCCGATCTCGCCAATGGTATCGGTAACCTCGCCAGCCGCTCGCTTTCGATGATCGTCAAGAACTGCGACGGCCAGATTCCGGTGTGCGGTGCGCTGACCGACGAAGACAAGGCGATGCTGGCCGCCGCCGACGCGCTGTTGGAAATTACCCGCGACGAAATGGGCAAGCAGATGATCCACCGCGCGCTTGCCGCGATCATCGCAGTCGTTTCGGAGACCGATCGCTACTTTGCCGGTCAGGAACCTTGGGCCTTGAAGAAGACCGATCCGGCGCGTATGGCAACGGTGCTTTACGTGACCGCAGAGGTCGTGCGCCAGATCGCCATCTTGCTGCAGCCTTTCATGCCGGAATCGTCCGCAAAACTGCTCGACCTCGTGGCGGCCCCGGCCGACAAGCGTGACTTTGCGGCATTGGGTGAGGCGGGTCGTCTTGTCTCCGGAACGCCACTTGAAGCGCCCAAGCCTGTGTTCCCGCGATACATCGCGCCGGAAGCGCAATAAGGCACGATCAGCATGCTTATCGATACCCATTGTCATCTGGATTTCCCCGACTTCGAAGCCGAGCGCGACGCGATCATCGAGCGTGCGCGCGCGGCCGGCGTCGGCCAGATGATCACGATCTCCACCCGCGTGAAGCGCTTCGATACGATCCTTGCGATCGCCGAGGCGTATCCGAACGTCTTCTGTTCCGTCGGCACGCATCCGCACAATGCGGATGAGGAACTCGATATCACGGCGGACGATCTCGTCCGGCTTTCGGCGCATCCGAAGGTGGTGGCGATCGGCGAGGCAGGTCTCGACTATTTCTACGACAACGCCCCCCGCGACGCCCAGGCCGAAGGCCTGCGTCGCCACATAGCTGCGGCGCGCGAAACCGGTCTGCCGCTCGTCATTCACAGCCGCTCGGCCGACGATGATATGGCGGCGATCCTTACCGAGGAGACGGGGAAGGGCGCCTTCCCTTTTCTTCTGCACTGCTTCTCATCGGGGCCGGAACTGGCGCGCATCGGCGTCGAGCTCGGCGGGTACGTCTCCTTCTCTGGGATTCTGACCTTCCCGAAGTCGGAGGAATTGCGCGAGATCGCCAAGACCGTTCCGCATGACCGGATGATCGTCGAGACGGACGCGCCTTATCTTGCGCCAAAGCCGTTCCGCGGCAAGCGCAACGAGCCGGCTTACGTGGCGCACACGGCGGAGATACTGGCAGACACGATCGGCGTATCGAAGGACGAGATTGCAGAGATCACGACGGAAAACGCGTTCCGCATCTTCTCCAAGATGCCGAGGCTCTGACGTGGCATTCAGGCGCGCTTTCACCATTCTCGGCTGCGGGTCGTCGCCTGGTGTGCCGCGCATCACCGGTGACTGGGGTGCCTGCGATCCCGAAAACCCGAAGAACCGTCGCATGCGTGCGGCCTTGCTGGTGGAGCAGATCGCGCCGGATGGCGGCAAGACGACGGTGGTCATCGATACCGGTCCGGACTTTCGTGCGCAGATGGTGGCGACCAATGTCCGCCACATCGATGCCGTGCTCTACACGCATTCGCACGCCGATCATCTGCATGGGATCGATGATCTGCGCGGTTTTGTCATTGAAAACAAGAAGCGCATACCGATCTGGGCCGACGCCTTTACGATGGGCCGGATCCGCGAAGGGTTTCACTATTGCCTGGAATCACCGCCCGGAAGCGGTTATCCGCCGATCGTCGACGGCCACGTCATCGCTCAAGATCTGTCACCGGTAGTCATTACAGGCGCCGGTGGGCCGATTGCTTTCCAGCCGCTGATGCAATTTCACGGCAATACTCATTCGCTCGGATTTCGTGTCGGCGATTTTGCCTATTGCAGCGATGTCAGCGACTTTCCGCAAGAAACGATCGGAAGGCTGGCCGACCTCGACCTGCTGGTGCTCGATACGCTGCAATACAAGTTTCACCCCAGCCACCTGTCGCTGGTACAGTCGCTCGGCTGGATCGAGCGGCTTCGCCCGAAGCGTGCCGTGTTGACACATATGCACGTGCCGCTCGACTACGACACCGTCCAAGGCGAAACGCCTGACCATGTGGAGCCGGCATATGATCTGATGCGGCTCGAGTTTGAGGTCGACGTCACGGTACTCGGCGATGGCTGAACTTCGCAATCTTCGAAATTTCTAATATACCGACTTACTTTGAAAAATACGGCGCCAGGTTCTTGCGAATGCGCTCCAGCACAGTGCCGCCCGACAGGTTCGGAACGAACGTCCTTCCGGTGATCTTTTCGTAGGCTTCGATGTAGACAGCCGATGTCTGCTCGACGAGTTCCTGCGGGATTGCCGGGATGGGATCCTTGTAGGGGTCGCAGCGCTCGGTTACCCATGCGCGTACGAAGTCCTTGTCGAAGCTTTTCGGGCGTTCGCCGGCTTCAAAGCTCTGCTGATAGCTGTCGGCGATCCAGTACCGGCTGCTGTCGGGCGTATGGATTTCATCGGCGAGGATGATGGTGCCATCCTTGTCGGTACCGAATTCATACTTCGTGTCGACGAGGATGAGGCCGCGCTCGGCGGCGCGCGCCTGGCCGCGGGCAAACAGCGAGAGCGCGTAGCTCCACACGGTATCGAGCTGCTCTCGCGTCAGCAGGCCTTGCTCGAGAATTTCGTCCACCGACAGCGGCTCGTCGTGGCCGCCGTCGAAGGCCTTGCTGGTCGGCGTGATGATAGCCTGTGGAAGCTTCTGATTGTCGCGCATTCCATCTGGAAGACGGATGCCATACATCTCCCGTTCGCCGTTGCGATACTTCGTCAGGATGGATGTGCTCGTGGTTCCGGCGAGATAGCCGCGCACGACGATTTCGACCGGCAGGATATCGAGCCGCTTGCCGATGACGACATTCGGGTCGGGATAGCTGATCACATGGTTCGGGCAGATGTCGGCGGTTTCTTCGAACCAGTAGCGTGCAGTCTGCGTCAGCACATGGCCCTTGTGTGGAACGGACGTCAGGATGATGTCGAAGGCGCTGAGCCGGTCTGTCGCGATGATGATACGTTCACCACCGGGAAGATCATAGTTTTCACGCACCTTGCCATTGTAGCGGTTTGGCAGTTCCGGAATGAAAGCATCTGAAAGAACGCGCAATTCGCTCATCGCATGGGGCCTTGCAAAACGAGGTTTCGTGGTGAACGACTAACCAGTCGGCACCGGCTGGGTCAAGCCAAGAGTGGGCGCAACATGCCCACAAACCAGTATTCTGGGCGCATCTACAAGTTCCATAATCTATCTTATCTGATCTTTCCATGTAGCGGCTATTTAGTAATGCGACAGTTGGGCCAGTTAGAGATGCGACAGTCTCGCCTCTCGACGCACTGGTCAA
>NZ_JABWDU010000006.1 GCF_013371465.1 Ensifer oleiphilus
CTAAAGGACAGTCGGACCGGAATACTTTGGTCTCCACTGTTCTCAGACCTTAGTCGGAGCAAGATTTCGCATGCCGACGTCGCGTGAATGTCTGCAGCGCTTTGGTGCCCGGCCCGGGCGGCCATGCCAGCCCCACAGGTCCTTCCGCCGTCGGAGAATTTACCGTAACCATTTGATTGACTACAGAATTCCCTTGCATCAATTCCGGCTTTTGGCGTCTTTTGACGCACGATGCCGGAATTGGCGGAGGCATTTTTAAGGAATAGAGCATATAAGATCGCAGAAACGCGATCGGACAAGTCTCATGGATGCCGCCGGGAACAACACCGAAATGGCCAAGCGCAACTTTCCGCTGAACCTGAGCAGTTCAGCCACTCTGCAAAAGCTGGCGTCGGCATTCCAACGGCTCCGGCTTGAAGTTCGCTTCATCATCATCGCCTCGTTTATCGTCGTGGCGTTGATGATCGCGCTCGCGATCTGGACGACAAACCGCCTGGAGCGAACCGTGTTCAACAGCGTCGGCTCGCTCGGCGCCGCCTATCTTCAGACGTTCGTTGCGCCGCTGATCTCCGAGGAAGACATCAAGCGTGGCGTCCTTCCGCCCTTCGTAGAAGAGAAGCTGAAGCAGCTTCTGGGCACCAGCGCTCTCGGTCAGCACGTGCACGAACTGAAAATCTGGAGCCCCGACGGGGCCCTGATGTATTCGACGTCAGGCAAGCTCATCGACGAAGAGGTTGTCTTTGACGAGTTGCAGCGCGCCTTGACGGGAGAAATCGTCGTTTCTCGCACGATGATCCAGAAGCATGAATATACCGGCGAAGAGCAGCGCGGCATGTACATCGAGGTCTACGCACCGCTTGTGCGCAATGAGGCAGGCAAGGTGCTGCTGGTCGGCGAATTCTACGAGCGCCCCGATTTCCTGGTCGGTGAGTTGTCGACCGCCTGGCGCGAAACGGTCAGTATCGTTCTTCTCGTTTCGGTGCCGATGCTGGCGCTGCTGTTCCTGATCGTGCGCAGCGGCAGCCTGCTCATCGATCGGCAACACGCCGCCATCCGCCACAGTCTTGGACGGGCACTTGAACTGTCCAACCAGAACCGTCGGCTGCGGGCAGCTGCGGAGACAGCCCGGCTCGAGGCCGGCAAGCTCAATGAGATGATCCTCGACCAGATCGGGTCCGATCTGCACGACGGTCCGGTCCAACTGCTGACATTGCTCAAGCTGAAACTCAGCGACATGGCCTCGACGAGCGGCGGCCAAACAGCAGCAGCCGTCAAGTCGCAGGAAATCGACAGGCTGGTCAGCACGGTTACGACGGTGCTTGAAGATTTGAGGAACATTTCCTCCGATCTCGTGCTGCCGGAACTCGACGACATGTCAGTGAACGACACGATCCTGCTTGCCGTCAGGCGGCATGTGGATCTCATAGGTCGCGATGTCGATGTGGTCGGGCTGATCGCATCGCAGAAGGTAGATGCACACCTGAACATCTGCGTCTATCGCTTCATCCAGGAAGCGTTGATGAACAGCGAACGACATGCGCCGGGCAACCGCCAGCATCTGCGCTACGGCACGCGCCACAACCGGCTGTTCATCACCGTGGCCGATGTGGGCGACGCACCATCGACACCAGCGGCCCCGCGCAGCACCGGACGCACCGGGCTCGGGACCATCACGCAGAAACGCCGCATTCGCGCCTTTGGCGGCCGCATGCGCATGATCCGCCGGCCAAACGGCATGGTGGTGACCGCGGTTCTGCCGCTCGATCACAGCGGCGGCCCGTTCGATCGTCCATAGATTTCAATGATGCTTCGCAGGCAGGAGGCCAACCGAAACGGCGAGAACGCCGCATTCGCGCGAGATTCGGCATTCTGGGCGGCTACGGTATCACGCCTCAAGTCGAATTCGAATTGAGGCTCGAACCGTGCAGCAAGTCTGAAGTGCCACAGCGCCGCACATCATACTTGACGCGCGGCGCTGTGATGTTCGATCGCCTAGTTGATGCGCCGTGACGCACCGCGCTCCGCAGAGCCGTCGGGCAGGACATCCAGGCGCTGCGCTGCCAGCACCACTTCCACACGGTTCCTGACGTCGAGTTTCTGCATCAAGACAGTCATGTAATGTTTGACGGTCTTTTCGCTGATATCAAGACAGGCCGCTATTTCGCGGTTCGTGCTGCCCCGCATGAGATGACGAACGATCTGCTCCTCGCGCAGGCTCAGGCGTCGTTGTGCCTGAGACCGCCGGCGGATTTCCGCTGTTTTCATGGCCATGATGACCTTGGTCGCGAACCCCGCCGTGATGAACGTCTCGCCGTCATAGACGGTGCGTATGGCCTCGTGAAGGTCGCTGGCGCTGCTGCCTTTCAGCACATAGCCAGAGACCCCGTAATTCAGGACTTGTATCGCGGTTTCAATGCTTGAATTTGCGGTGAAGACGATGATCCGCGTGTCTTTGTATTTTTGCGCAACCAGCTCGATAGCCGCAATGGCGTCGCCGGGCATGCTCAAATCGAGCACGAGAACTTGAGGTGAAAATTCTTCAACTATTTTCAAAGCATCGACCGCGTTTTCGCCCTTCGCGACGATCTCGAGGTCACTTTTTCCAGAATATAAACTGACCAGTCCTTCCAAAAGGATCGGATGGTCGTCAACAAATGCAACTGATATCGACATGGTCGTTGCTCTCCCTCCGCAACGAACATGCTAGTTCATCAGGTTCGCGTTTAAAAGAACACACTTAACTTCTAGTTAATTTAGAAAGTGAACGGATACCGTGGTGACACGAACAGAGATACGGGTGGTACGTCTGAAACACAGCCGAAATATTCGCGTTTTGATCTAAGAAATGAGACAAGCACTCTTTAGACGGGAAGCTGCAAAAACCAGACTATTACAATATTTACAATTGCTTATGCGGCCAAAGGGTCACTCAGCTGGGCGCAACCCGGGACGCGGGAAGCGCGAGGCGGCGTTTTCTGGAGCATCTCGGTACATTTTAAGTAACGCCAGAATATTAGCCCAAAAATGTTTGCCGTCGTCGCCAAAGATCACCCGAAAGTACTACGGATTTTAACCTTCTTGCACGGCACTGACAGAATGATGCCGCCGGTTTCAGTGTTAAAACCCTAGAACTTCATGCCGGGCACAACCAAGGGATTGTCCGAAAGCGCCTGGGCATCGGGACGATCGATTCGCGGTTTGCCGGTGAAGGCATCGAAAAGGTCGTGCACGAACGCTTCGCTCAGCCCCTTGGTGATCAAGACCATGCGTGTCCGCCGATCGACCGGATCCGGCCAGGCAGACAGCCGCTCCGGGGTATGAAAGACGTTCTGCACGCCGTGAAGCACCAGCGGTCGCTCCGGGTTGTCGGAAACGGAGACGATCGCCTTCATCCGCAACAGCTTTTCGCCATGGGCCGAGCGTAGCAGATCGATGAACATGTCGAGCGCCATCGGCTCGATCGGCCGGTCATGCGTGATGCTGAACGAACGAATGTCTTGACCATGTCGGGTCACATCGTGGTGGTGGTGGTGATGATGATCGCCGTCAGGATGATGGTGCACGTGGTGTTCGTGATCATGGTGGTGGTGGTCGTGATCCGCCTCGTCCTGCAGCCAGCGGCCAACATCGGCAATCTTCGAGGCGGGATCGTAGAGGCCGCAGGCAAAGAGCGCGCCCTTCCCGGCCTCGGGGCTGTCACCGTCGACGAACGGCGCACGCGGATTGAGCGCTCGCAGGCGCGACCGCAGTTCTTCCAACTGCGCCTGATCGGCGAGCCCGGCCTTGCTGATCACGATGCGATCGGCGACCGCGACCTGCTTCAGCGCTTCCTCGTGGTTGGCAAGCGTCTGCAGGCCATTGACCGCATCGACCACCGTCACCACGCCGTCGAGACGGAAGCTCTGGGCGATCACCGGATTGCCGATCACCGACTGCAGCACCGGCGCCGGGTCGGCAAGCCCGGTCGTTTCGATGACGACACGCTTCAGCGGCTTGATGCGCCCTGTCTGCATCCGGTCCATGAGGTCGGCAAGCGTGTCCACCAGTTCGCCGCGCACCGTGCAGCACAGGCAGCCGTCGGAAAGCTCGATGACGCCATCGCTCGAGGCTTCCACCAGGAGGTGATCGATCGAGACATCGCCGAATTCGTTGATGATGACGGCCGTGTCCGAGAGGTCCGGGTCCTTCAGAAGGCGGTTCAAAAGCGTCGTTTTGCCCGCACCGAGAAATCCGGTCAGGATCGAGACCGGCACCGCCGGCAGTGGGCTAACCATGGAAAACTCCGATCAGAGGCTCGGCCGCGGCACCGGGATCGGCACATTGGCGACGTCGCCCTGGCCGGCCGGATCCGCGCCGGCCTTGGCCAGCTTGTCGCCGCTGCCGGGAATAAGGCCGGCAAAGGCCAGCTTCAGCGGGCGGTTGATCTCGTGGATGAACGGCGAAAGCAGCTTCTGCCGTCCGGCTTCGTCGCGGCCTTCGCTGCGCACCTTGGCAGCGGCCTGCGAGCAGATCTGCTTGCTGACGTCGGCAACCAGGTCGCGCGTTTCGCCATAGGGCGCGATCTGTACCAGTGAGGGCTTGGCCGCGCCCGAGGTCGTCAGTGCCGTCTGCAACAGGCGCGCGGATTCGTCGGCACGGGCGCCGAGGCTGTCTTCGCCAAGCACGACGGAAACGACGCTTCGGCCGTCGCGCGTCGCCGAGGAGACCTGATTGAAACCGGATGCGCAGATGAAGCCGGTCTTCATGCCGTCTGCGCCTTCGAATCGGCCGATCAGCATGTTGTAGTTCGGATAGTCCTTCTTGCCGGTGGTAAAGCCTTCCAGCGAGAAATAGGACGCGTATTCGGGAAACTCACGCTTGAGCGTGATCGCCAGCACCGCAAGGTCGCGCGCAGTGGTGTACTGGCCGGGCCCCGGTAGACCGTTGGCATTGATGAAATGCGACGACGTCATGCCGATGCGGCGCGCCTCCGAATTCATCCGGTCGATAAAGGCGGGCTCGGAGCCGCCGACGGTTTCGGCGATTGCCACCGCCACGTCGTTGGCCGACTTCACCAGCATCATTTTCAGGGCGCTGTCGAGCGTCATGGCCTGGCCGGGCTTGTAGAACATCTTGCTCGGCGGCTCAGAGGCGGCGTTCTTGGTCATCACGACCGGGCTCGTCAGCGCCAGCTGTCCCGATTTGATCGCCCGGAAGGTGGTATAGGCCGTCATCAGCTTGGTCAGCGATGCCGGATACCACTTCTGGAAGATATCCTGGTGCTCGTAAACCTTCAGCGTATTGACGTCGACGACGAGCCGCGGATTGGCAAATGCCGGCATTGCCATGAGAAGGCTCGCGCAGGCACCAGCCACGACACCCACCGCCTTTGCCTTGCCACGCATGAAAAATCCTGCTGTCACTACCATAGACCTCGAAATTCCGCTGTTGCCTCGTCTCGTTCGGCTATTTAGCCTATATGGCGAGGAGATGGCAAAGCCCATTCATTGGCTGCCGCGCCAATCCACCGCAGATAGATGTGATCGAACAGACCGACAGGACGTATCTCATGCCGATTCTCAACCGTGCCGCCGAACTGCAGAACGAAGTCACCGAATGGCGGCGCCATCTGCACAAGAACCCCGAGCTCCTGTTCGCGGTGGAAAATACGGCAGCCTTCGTCGAAAATAAACTGAAGGAATTTGGCGTTGACGAAATCGTGACTGGCCTTGGCCAGACGGGCGTCGTCGGCCTCATCAAGGGCAATCTCGGTCCCGGCCGCACCATCGGCCTTCGCGCCGACATGGACGCGCTGCCCATCACCGAGACCACCGGCAAGCCCTGGGCGTCGCAAACATCCGGCAAGATGCACGCTTGCGGCCATGACGGCCACACGGCCATGCTGCTTGGCGCGGCCAAGTATCTTGCCGAGACCCGCAACTTTGCCGGCAGCGTCGCCGTGATCTTCCAGCCGGCCGAAGAAGGCGGCGGCGGCGGCAACGAGATGGTCAAGGACGGCATGATGGAGCGGTTCGACATCGCGGAAGTCTACGGCATGCACAACATGCCGGGCATGCCCGTCGGCCATTTCGGCAGCCGCGTCGGCGCGATCATGGCCTCGACCGACGAATTCACCATCACCATCAAGGGCCGCGGCGGCCATGCAGCCCAGCCGCACAAGACGATCGACCCGATTGTCATCGGCACCCAGATCGTGACCGCTCTGCAGACGATCGCGTCGAGAACGGTCGATCCGCTCGCATCCGTCGTCGTTTCGGTCACCACGTTCAACGCCGGCTTCGCCCACAACGTCATTCCCGAAGAGGCTGTGCTCGGCGGCACCGTGCGCACGCTGAAGCCGGAAGTGCGCGATATCGGCGAGACCCGCATCCGGCTGATCGCCGAAGGCATCGCCGACGTCTATGGCGCGACCGTCGACGTTTGGTACAGCCGCAATTATCCCGTGACCGTCAACCATGAGGACGAAACCGGCTACGCGCTGAAGGCGGCGGCGGAAATCGCCGGCCAAGGCAACATCAAGCCGTCGCTTGACCCGATGATGGGTGGCGAAGACTTCTCCTATATGCTGCTCGCCCGCCCGGGCGCGTTCATCTTCATGGGCAACGGCGACACCGCCGGACTGCACCACCCCGCCTATGACTTCAACGACGAAGCGATCCCGCACGGGATCTCCTATTGGGTGAAACTCGCGGAAACGCGACTTGCCGCCTGAGGCGCGGGCGGGAGGCGGCACCATGCATCAGATCGACAAGATAGACCGTAGAATTCTCAACATCCTGCAGGCGGACGGCCGGATCACCAATCTGGAGCTTGCCGATCGCATCGGCCTGTCGCCGACGGCGACCAGCGAAAGGCTGCGCCGACTGTTGAAGGAAGGCTATGTTTCCGGCTTCGGCGCCCGTCTCGATCCGCAGAAGCTCGGCTTCGGCCTGCTCGTCTTCATCGAGGTCATGCTCGACAAGACGACGCCCGATGTCTTCGACCAGTTCGCGATCGCCATCAAGCAGGCACCGGCGGTGCTCGAATGTCACATGGTCGCCGGCGGCTTTGACTATCTCGTCAAGACCCGCTTCGAGGACATGGCCGCCTACCGCAGCTTCCTCGGCCAGGTGCTCTGGACGCTTCCGGGCGTCAAGGAGACCCGCACCTATGCCGTCATGGAAGAGATCAAGAACGACGGGCCGCTGCCGCTCGTCTGAAGAGAAACAAGAATGGTCCCGGGACCCGATGGGATCCCGGGACCATTTCCGACAAGCTTACGCCGCGTCGAGCGAGGCCATGTCGATGACGAAGCGGTAGCGCACGTCGCTTTTGACGACCCGCTCATAGGCTTCGTTGATCTCCTGGATTCTGATCGTTTCGATCTCTGAGACGATGTCGTGCTCGCCGCAGAAATCCAACATTTCCTGGGTTTCCTTGATCGAGCCGATCATCGAGCCGGAAATGCTGCGGCGCGCCGGAACCAGCGCAAAGGCATGGACCGGCACGGCATTTTCCGGAATGCCGACCAGCACGAAATTGCCGTCGACCTTCAAGAGATTGACATAGGCGTTCCAGTCGATCTCGGCTGCAACCGTACAGATGATCAAGTCGAACTGGCCCTGAAGCGTCTTGAAGGTTTCCGGATCGTTGGTGGCGTAATAGTGGTCGGCACCGAGCTTCAGCCCGTCTTCCTTCTTGGAAAGGGTCTGGCTGAGAACGGTAACGTCGGCGCCCATGGCGTGGGCAAGCTTGACGCCCATATGGCCGAGGCCGCCCATGCCAACGATCGCGACCTTCTTGCCGGGACCGGCCTTCCAGTGACGAAGCGGGGAGTAGAGCGTGATGCCGGCGCACAAGAGCGGTGCCGCCGCGTCGAGCGGCAGGTTTTCCGGGATCGACAGCACGTAGCCTTCCTTGACGACGATGCTGTCGGAATAACCGCCCTGGGTCGCGGTCTTGCCGTCGGCTTCGACGCCGTTATAGGTCACGACCAGACCCGGCATGTAATGCTCGAGATCGAGGTCGCGCGTCGCGCAGGTGGTGCAGGAATCGACGAAGCAGCCGACGCCGGCGCGGTCACCCACCTTGAACTTGGTGACCTTGGAGCCGACGGCGGTGACGATGCCCACGATTTCGTGGCCGGGGACCATCGGGAAGGCCGAGTTGCCCCATTCGTTGCGTGCCTGGTGGATGTCGGAGTGGCAGACGCCGCAATATTTGATGTCGATCACCACGTCGTCGTCGCGCGGCTCGCGACGTTCGAAGGTGAAGGGCGTAAGCGGTTTCGACGCGTCGGTCGCCGCATATCCTCTTGCAATGGCCATCAGTCTGTCCTTCAATTTTGGGAGATGCGAAAAGCCGGAGCGTTACCGACAGATCGCAGGCAGGGACTATGCGTTCGCCATCGACAAAAGCGTTATCGTGATCCTGCAAAGTTTTTGCCCGATCCTGCAAGAATGAAAGATGCATAGTGGCAAGTACGCTCCGAAGCGCTATCTGAGCATAGCTTCACGCAATGCTAAGCCGCTGGAAAGACCAAAGAATATGACCGCCACGCGACAGACCGCCAGACAGGACATGATCGACGTCATTGCCCGGATCAGCGGGAAGGACGGAGATCACCGGACTGCAATCCCCGGCTTGAGCATTCATCGCCATTCCGGCGACGCACCGGCCAACTGCGCCGCCTACAAGCCGAGCCTCGCCGTCATCGTCCAGGGCGCCAAGCGCGTGGTTCTCGGCGACGAGACGCTGATCTATGGCGCATCGGATTATCTCTTGACCTCGATCGACCTGCCGGTGCTTTCGCAGGTTTGCAAGGCGTCGATCGAAGAACCCTATCTCAGCTTCGCCTACCAGATCGATACGGCCAAGATCCCGGCATTGCTCGATTTTCTGGCGCAGGGGCCAGTGTCGGCGCCCGCCTCCCCCCGCGGCATGACGGTCAGCAAGATCACGCCCGATCTCGAAGATGCGGCACTTAGGCTCCTGCGCCTGCTCGACCGGCCCGACGACATCCCGGCACTGCTGCCGCTGGTCGAGCAGGAGATCCTCTATCGCCTTGTCACCGGCCCACACGGCCATCGGCTTCGCCAGATGGCAACCGCCGAGAGCCAGCCCCACCAGGTTGGCCGCGCCGTCGCTTGGCTGAAGGAGCACTATTCGCGGCCATTGCGCATCGACGACCTGGCAAGCCGCGTTTCGATGAGCGTCTCGTCTTTGCACCATCATTTCAAGGCGATCACGGCAATGAGCCCGCTTCAGTACCAGAAGCAGTTGCGGCTTCAGGAGGCGCGGCGGCTGATGCTGGAAGAGAGCCTCGATGCGGGCGACGCCGGCCATCAGGTGGGCTACGAGAGCCAGTCGCAGTTCAGCCGCGAATATGCCCGCCACTTCGGCGAGCCGCCGTTGCGCGACATCGGTCGCGTGCGCCGCACACTGGTCGCGCGGTTTGCCGGCGAGGCGGAAATGCTGAGTGAAGGCTGAGGCGACGGGGCTTCTTCCCCTCCCATTACGGCAGGGATATCAGCTTCTTTCGATATCCCGCCTGAGCACGATAGACGTGGTCAGGTCCTCGATATTGTCCATGGTCGCCACTTCGTTGCGCAACTCGTTCAGCGCATTGATGGACCCGACCTCGACCTCGACGACGAGATCGAGCTGGCCGCTGACGGACGAGACCTTGCGCACGGACGAAAAGCCCGCGAGCCGATCGAGCACGCCGATCGATGGCGTGCGCTGCAGGGTAACGAGCAGGAAGGCCTGGATCTGCCCCTCCTCTAGCTGGCCGATATCGGCGCGATAGCCGCGGATGATGCCCGCCTTTTCGAGACGGGTGACCCGCTCCGTCGTAGCACTTCTCGAAAGCCCGATCCGGCCCGCCAACGACTTCATCGGGATGCGCGCCTCCCGTGACAGGATGCTCAAAATCGTCCGGTCGATCGCGTCTGTGTCCTGCATGATTTCCGCCTCCGAGCGCGCCGACAAGATGACGGTTATTATAAACATAATGCCGGTGCAACCGGCATATTGCCGGATGCATGCCTTGGCCGCTCGTGTAACTCTGCCCACAAGACAAAGGGCGCCCAATGAACGACATGCTGAAGACGACACCAGACTTTTCCATCGACCAGGCATCGGCACTGCTGACGGATCACTATGGCCTTTCCGGCACGCTCTCGCTGCTCGCCAGCGAACGCGACCAGAACTTCAAGGTCGAGGCCGCAGACGGCGCCACCTATATCCTGAAGGTCGTCAATGCCGCCGAGCCCGAGATCGAGAGCGACTTCCAGACGGCACTGCTGAGCCACGTCGCAACCTTTGCCGGCGAATTGCCGGTGCCGCACATCGCTCCGACCTTGGCCGGCACCAGCCTTGCCGAAACCACCAGCCAGCACGGCGTGCGCCACCGTCTGCGTCTCGTCAGCTGGGTTTCGGGCCTTCCGCTTGCCGAAACCGGCCGCAGCGCCGCAGCGCTCCAGTCGCTCGGCCGGATGCTCGGTCGCTTCGACGCCTCGCTGAAGGGCTTCATGCATCCGGGCGCGTTGCGCGACCTCGACTGGGACATCCGCAACGCCGGCCGTTCCGCAGACAGGCTCGCCCATATCTCCGACCCCGAAGATCGGGCGCTGCTGGAACGCTTCCTCACCCGCTTTACGCAATCGGTAGCGCCGAGGCTCGCGACATTGCGTTCGGCCGTCATCCACAACGACGCCAACGACTGGAATGTGCTGGTCGACAAATCAGATCATGATCGCATCTCCGGCTTGATCGATTTCGGCGACGCGCTTTATGCGCCTGTCATCGCCGAAGTCGCGATTGCCGCCGCCTACGCCGGGCTCGACCATCCCGATCCGATGGGCGCCACCGCGGCCATCGCTCGCGGCTACCACGCCGAATATCCGCTGCTGGAAGAAGAAGTCGATCTGCTCTTCGACCTCATCGCCATGCGTCTCGTTACCTCGGTCACCATCTCGGCCTCGCGCCGCGCGCACACGGCCGACAACCCCTATCTCGCCATCAGCGAAAAGCCGGCCTGGACGCTGCTGCGCAAGCTTGACCGGATGAACCGTCGCTTCGCCATCGCGATCCTGCGCAAGGCCTGCGGCTTCGAGGCGGCACCCGGCACGCGCGGCGTTACCGCCTGGATCGCCGAAAATCGCAAGACGCTCGCCCCCCTGCTGGAGCGCCCGGCCGCGACCTATCCGGCAGCGCTCGTGCCCTATGGCGATCCCAACCATCCGATGACGGTGAATTCATCAGGCGAACAGCCGGATGAAGCGCAGGCAATCTGGGAAGACCATTGCCGCGAACATGGCATCGCTCTCGGCATCGGCCCTTGGGGCGAAGCCCGCACCGTCTATGCCGGCGAGATGTTCGTCTCGCGGCTGGTCGAGAACACACGTCGCACCCGCCATCTCGGCCTCGACCTGTTCATGGCCGCCGGCACCAAGGTCTTTACGCCGATCGCCGCCACGGTCGTCAGCGTCGAGGTCGAGCAGGACCCGCTCGGCTACGGCTGCCTGATCGCCCTTCGTCACGAACCCGAGGGCTGCCCGCCCTTCGTGTCGCTCTGGGGCCATATGGCCCATGAGGCCATGGGCCGGATCAAGGCCGGCGACCGGCTCGAAGCCGGCGCTCTTGTCGGCGAAATGGGGGCCCCGAAGGAAAACGGCGGCTGGGCGCCGCACCTGCACCTGCAGCTTTCCGTCGATACCAGCCTTTCGGCCACCGAAATCCTCGGCGTCGGCGAGCCGCAATATCTCGACGTCTGGGCTGAACTCTTCCCCGATGCGCGCACCTTCGCCGGCATCGCCGAGGAATTCTACAAGAAGAGCGGTCGCGCGCATGACGAGATCGTCAAGCTGCGCAAGGAATTGCTGCTGCCGAACCTGTCGATCTCCTACGACAAGCCGATCAAGTTCGTGCGCGGCGAAGGCGTCTGGCTGATCGACGACAGCGGCCGCGCTTATCTCGACTGCTTCAACAATGTCTGCCACATCGGCCATGCTCATCCGGCCGTGGTCGAGGCCATGGCAAAGCAGGCAGCCACCCTCAACACCAACACCCGCTACCTGCACGACAACATCGTCGCCTATGCGGAACGGCTGACGGCGACGCTGCCCAAGGAATTGACGGTTGCCGGTTTCGTCAACAGCGGCTCGGAGGCAAACAGCCTAGCGCTGCGCCTGATGCGCGCCCATACCGGCCGCGAAAACGCCATCACGCTCGACTGGTCTTATCACGGTACCACGCAGGAGCTGATCGATATCAGCCCCTACAAGTTCCGTCGCAAGGGCGGCAAGGGCCCGAAGCCGCATGTCCATGTGGCAGCGGTTCCCGACAGCTATCGTGCGCCGGCCGACTGGCCGGCCGAAGAGCACGGCAAGCGCTTTGCCGAAAGCGTCGCCGAACAGATCGCCGTCATGCAGGCAAAGGGCGAAGGCCCCGGCTTCTTCATCGCGGAATCGATCCCGAGCGTCGCCGGCCAGGTGTTCCTGCCGGAAGGCTACTTGAAGGAAGTCTATCGCCTGGTGCGCGAAGCCGGCGGTGTGTGCATCGCCGATGAGGTCCAGGTCGGCTTCGGCCGCGTCGGCAGCCATTGGTGGGCGTTCGAGACGCAAGGCGTGGTGCCCGACATCGTCACCATGGGCAAGCCGATCGGCGACGGTCATCCGCTCGCCGCCGTCGTCACCACCCGCGACGTCACCGACAGCTTCAACAACGGCATGGAGTACTTCAACACCTTCGGCGGAAACCCGGTTTCCTGCGCCGTCGGCCTTGCCGTGCTCGACGTCATCGAAGGACAGGACCTGCGCGGCAACGCGCTTGCCGTCGGCAACTACCTCATCTCCTCCTTCAAGGCGATGCAGGCACGCTACGAGGTGATCGGCGACGTGCGCGGCATGGGGCTCTTTCTCGGCATCGAACTGGTGACCGACCGTAAGACCAAGGCACCCGCCACCGAATTTGCCAGGGCCGTATCCAATGGCGCGCGCCAGCGCGGCGTGCTGATGGGGACCGAAGGACCGCATGACAACGTCTTGAAGATGCGCCCGCCGATGATCTTCTCGAAACGCGACGCCGACCATCTGCTCGCCGTTCTCGAAGAGACTTTTGCGGATGTGAAAAGGAAGCTCGGTTAAAGCACTGCCAGGAAAAGTGCGGAGCGGTTTTCCGTCAGGAAGCGCGTAAACACAAAGACATAGAGCGTTTTTGTGTTCCGTAAATCGGAAACGCTCTAAAGGCCGAGCTCGATACCGCCGAAACGATAGCCAGTTGGCCGGGACGCACACGCGCCCCGGCAGCGAAGATGCATGCCTTCAAAACTGCATAACAAGAGGAGAACAGAACAATGAAATCAGCAATTCTTGCACTTGCGAGTGCTGCCTTTCTCGCTGGAACGGCGGCAAGTGCCGCCACGCTCGACGTCGTCAAGGAACGCGGCGAGCTTCGCTGCGGTGTCAGCCAGGGCGTACTCGGCTTTTCCGCGCCGAACGACAAGGGCGAATGGAGCGGCTTTGACATCGACTTCTGCCGTGCGGTCGCTGCGGCAACGCTCGGCAACCCGGACAAGGTAAAGTACGTCCCGCTGTCGACCAAGGAGCGCTTCACGGCGCTGCAGTCGGGCGAAGTCGATCTGCTTTCGCGCCAGACCACCTGGACGCTGTCGCGCGACAGCGATCTCGGCATGAGCTTCGTCGGCGTCAACTACTATGACGGCCAGGCCTTCATGGTGCGCAACGACCTCGGCGTGAAGAGTGTCAAGGAACTTTCGGGCGCGTCCATCTGCACGGAGACCGGCACGACCACCGAGCAGAACATGGCCGACTACTTCAGCTCCAACAACATTCAGTACCAGGTCATCGCCTTTGAAAAGCCCGACCAGACGATCCAGGCCTTCAATACGGCACGCTGCGACGTCTATTCGACCGATGCCTCGGCGCTCTATGCCCAGCGCCTGACGCTGAACGACCCGGACCGCTTCGTCGTGCTGCCGGAAGTCATCTCCAAGGAGCCGCTTGGACCGGCCGTGCGCCAGGGTGACGAGCAGTGGTTCAAGGTCGTGCGCTGGACATTGTTCGCAATGATCGAAGCCGAAGAACTTGGTATCACCAAGGAGAATGCGACCAAGATGCAGGAAAGCGGCACGGTCGGCCAGAAGCGCTTCCTCGGCATCGACAACGAAGCCGGCAAGGCGCTGGGCCTCGGCCCGACCTGGGCCTTCCAGGCGATCTCCGCCGTCGGCAACTATGGTGAAGTGTTCGAAAAGCACCTCGGCAAGGACAGCGCGCTCAAGATCGACCGTGGCCTCAACAAGCTCTGGAACCAGGGCGGCCTGATGTACGCGCCGCCGGCGCGCTGATCGAAGGCAAATCCGGGGAAGGTCTTTCCCCGGAACTGCGCCAACCAACAGACCAGCCAACCAACTCGCCGCGGCCCTCACCGCGGCGTTTTTCGTTTCGGGCGATCGGTGAGAAGCAGTTGCATTCTGTCGGTCTGCCCGGGGCGAGGCTTTGCGCAGCGCCGCTTGAGGCAGCTTTTCCAATACGGATCCAAGCGGTTCAGCACAAACTCCCGGTTTTGATTTCGCGCCAGACAGCCGACAAGTCAAATTTCGTCACGGGAGATCGCCAAGCCAACGAGAACCACCCCGTTCCCTGTGCCTGCAACAGGGGTCGATCGGGTCGTTGAACTCCCCCAAAACGAGGGAGGAATGAGGGAGAGTGGATTGCCATCAAGCAAAAGCAAAGGCCGCGAAGGGAGCCCCCGCGGCCTTTGCTTTCACGTCGAAAGGATCGCTTTGGCGATCAGAGCTTTACGATGGTCTTGCGTGCCAGCAGGCCCTGCGGCGCGAAGAGAAGCACGCCGATGACGAGCAGGATGGTGAAGGCATCGCGGTAGCTGAGCAGGCTTTCCGGCAGATAAGCCTGCAGGAACACCTCGATGAAGCCGAGCAGGAAGCCGCCGGCAACGGCGCCCGACAGGCTGCCGAGCCCGCCGATGATCGCGGCGATGAACGCCTTCAGCACCGGCAGGAAGCCCATCAGCGGATCGACGCTGCCGCGCTGCGCCACCCAGAGAATACCTGCAACGCCGGCAAGCAGCCCCGAAATGGCAAAGGCTGTCGCCACGACGGCGTTGGCGCGAATGCCCATCAGCCGGACGATCGCGAAATCCTCGGACGCTGCCCGCATCGCCCGGCCGAGAACGGTGGTGCGCAGGAAGAGATTGAGCCCGACGAGCATGATAACGGTAACCAGGATCGACGTGCCCTGGATGAGGCCGAGATGGAGGCCGCCGATCTCGATCGTGCCGGAAAAGCTTTCCGGCATCGGCACCGGCTTCGGTCGGGCCGAGATGAAATTCTGGAAGATGACGCGCAGGATGGCGCTGACGGCAAAGCTGGTGAGAAGCAGTGTCGTGCCGCTGGCGCCGCGCACCGGCCGGAAGGCGACGCGCTCCATCAGCATGGCAAGCGCCACCGCAATCATCAGCGCACCGAAGACTGCAAGCGGAAACGGCAGGCCGAGCAGAAGCGCGAAACACAGCCCATAGCCGGCTGCCGTCATCAGCTCGCCATGGGCGAAATTGATCAGCCCCATGATCGAGAAGACGACCGCAAGCCCGAGCGCGAGGAGCGCATAGGTGCCGCCGAGGCTGAGCGCGTTGACCAACTGCTGCAGGAACATGTCCATCGTTGTGACCTCTTTGCCCCCGGGCCTCAGGCGCCGAGATAGGCGCCCTGGATTTCGGTTGAATTGCGAAGCTCGGCGGCGGTGCCGGAGAGCACGATGCGTCCATTCGCCATGACATAACCGGCGTCGGCGATTTCGAGCGACAGCGCCACGTTCTGCTCGACCAGCAGGATTGTCAGGCCTTTCTGGCGCAGGCCGGCGATCAGGTCGAAGATCAGGTCGACCACCTGCGGCGCGAGCCCGAGCGACGGCTCGTCGAGCAGCAAGAGGTCGGGCGACGACATCATCGAACGGGCGATCGCCAGCATCTGCTGCTCGCCACCGGACAGCGAACCGGCCTTCTGGCTGAGACGTTCTTTCAGGATCGGGAAGCGCGACAGCATGTCTTCGCGCACTTCGGAGATAGCACCCCGCGCCTTGTGCATGGCACCGCCGAGCAGCAGGTGCTCGTCCACCGTCAGGCTCGGAAAGATGCGCCGCCCTTCGGGCGTCAGCGTCATGCCGAGCCGGACGATCTGTTCCGGCGGCAGGCCGGAAATGTCCTGGCCGTTGAACGACACCCGCCCTGCCTTCTTGGCGGCCAGCCCTACCAGCGCATTCAGTGTCGAGCTTTTGCCGGCGCCGTTGGCGCCGAGCAGCGTGACGATCTGCCCCTTGTTGACGGTGAGGTCGACACCCTTCAGCGCCTCGACCGCACCATAGGCGACCTTGAGGCCGCTGACCTCGAGCAAGGGCTTCTGCGCTGGAATTTCACTGTGCATCATCGGGGCAAAGTCCTGCCATGGATTGCGAGACGGCCTTGCAGCCAAGCGATCTCCGGCCTGTCGCCGGAGATCTCGAGTAGCAGCGGTTCAGGGGGCCGGAATGTCGGCAGCGGCCGGAACACCCTGACTGATCAGCTCGCGGTTACCACCGCCGATGCGCACCAGCGACACCGAGCGCAAAGGCATGCCTTGCGTGCCGGCGTAGCTGATCGGGCCGGTGACGCCCTGGACGTTTTCGAGCGAGGCGATCGCGTTGCGGATGGCGACGGGGTCGATGCTGTTGGCTTCAGTCACCGCAGCGTCGATGACCTTGCCGAGGTCATAGCCGTTGGCGATGTAGACCGTATCCGGCTCCTGGCCGAACTTCTCCTTGTACTTGACGTTGAAGTCGGCAAGCGGGCTGCCCTCGCTGGCAAAGCCGGCCGTGGTGAAGACCACGCCGTCGACGGTGGCGCCAAGGCCGAAGGTCGTCGGCGAGTCGATGCCGTCACTGCCGAGGATCGGAATGGTGACGCCGGCGCCGCGCAGCTGGCGGATGAAGGCCGGGAAATCGGGCTCGTAGGCAGCCGTCATGATGACATCGGGAGCCGGGTTCATTGCCTTGATCTTGGTGACTTCAGCGCCGAAATCCTGCTGGCCCATGCTGAAGGTGCCTTCGCCCAGCAACTCACCGCCCTTGGCCTTGAAGGCGACGCCGAAATACTCCGGAAGCTTCAGCGTGTAGGCGCTGTCGGGAGACTTCAGGATATACGCCTTCTTGTAGCCCTTCTCGACCGCATAAGTCGCAAGCACTGAGGCCTGTACGTTGTCGGCTGGGTAGTTGCCGAACATGTAGTCGCCCACTGCAAGCGGCATGGTCGGGGTCGTCGCGCAGAACGAGAAAGCCGGGATCTGGGCGGCCTGCGTCACCTGGCCGGCGGCGATCGACGGATCGGCGTCGCAGGGGGTGATCATGATCTTGACGCCCTGGTCGACCAGTTCCTGCGCCACCAGCGCCGTCTGGGCCGCATCCGAGCGGGTATCCTTGGCCACGAGCTTGATCGGGAACTTGCCGGCAGCGCCGCCCGCGGCGTTGATTTCCTCGACCGCCATCTCCAGGCCCTTCAGCGACGGCTGGTCGTAGGGGGCGAGACCGCCGGTCTGGGCGGTCGCAAGACCGATCACCAGGTCTTCCGCGAATGCCGGCAGCGGCGACAGCGCGACGCCGCCAAGGATGGTTGTGAGGCACAATGTCTTGAGACTGGATTTCATCGGTAAGCTCCCTCTTTCTGATTTCGTTTACTGATCAAGCTGGGTTGGTAAGGCCGCTTGCGCCCGGCTGGAGGCCTCTTGCCTCGACAGCTTCGCGTTTTGCCTGACCCGCCGAGCGGCGACGGCCAATATAGGCTTCGATGACAGCCGGATTGGCCTGGATCTCCGTCGGCGTACCGATGGCGATCTGCTGGCCCTTGTTGAGCACGACGACGATATCGCAGAGCCGCATGATCAGCTTCAGGTCGTGCTCGACGACGAGCAGGCCGAGGCGGTACTTCGTGCGGATACGGTCGAGCACATGCATCAGTTCCTGCGTCTCGGCCGGGTTCATGCCGGCGGCCGGTTCATCGAGCAGCAAGTAACGCGGCTTCAGCGCCAGCGCGCGAGCGATCTCGAGACGGCGTTGCGCGCCATAGGAGAGCGTGCCGGCGAGCTGGTCGGCAAAGCCATCCAAACCCACCTCGGCCAAGACCAGCCGCGCGCTTTCCATCGGGTCCTCGCCGTTGCCTTTCAGCGCGCTTGCCGCCACCGTGGCATTCTCAAGCACGGTCAGGTTCTTGAACAGCCGTATGTTCTGGAAGGTGCGCGCAAGCCCGGCGACCGGGACCGCATGCACCGGCAGCGACGCGATATCCCTGCCATCGATCAGCACGCGACCGCTCGACGGCGGCACGACGCCGGAAACGCTGTTGATCAGCGTCGACTTGCCGGCGCCGTTCGGGCCGATCAGGCCAGTGACGAGGCCCGGCTTGATCTCGAAGTTGGCATTTTCCAGCGCAACGAGGCCGGCGAATTTCTTGCCGAGATTCTCGACCTTGAGCGTTCCGCCTGCAGGGATCGGCGCAATCTTTTGCGCACCCTCAGACGATATCGCAGGCTTAGAGGCGAAGCGCTTCAACCAGGCAAAACGCTCGTCCAGTTCCCGCACACCGAAGAGCCCGTCCTGCAGCCGGTACATCACCACCAGGATCGCGACGCCGATGCCGATATCGGTCAGGCCGAAGACGGTCGGCAGCGTGACGAAGCCGAGGTCGACGCCGCCCTCGAGTTTGCGCAGCAGCTCGACGATCAGCATGATCACCGCCGTGCCGCCGACGGCACCCGAAACGGTGGTGACGCCACCGAGGATCAGCATCGCCAGCAGCACGAAGGTCAGGTTGAAGTAAAAGTCCTTGGGCGAGAAGGCGCCGAGGAAATGTGCCAGCAGCGCGCCCGCAGCCCCAGCCAGAATGGCGCCGAGCACCCAGCCGATGAAACGATGGAGCCTGACGTTGACCCCGACGGCGGTCGATGCGATCTCATCCTCGCGTGAGGCTCTCAGCTTCAGGCCCGCGCTCGAATCCCGATAGAGACGGGCAATCGCAATGGCGGCGGCGGCAAACGGCAGCGCCACCCACAGATTGACCGCACGCGGGATGCCGAAGAAGGTCTGGCTGCCGCGGGTGATGTCGGTCGATGCGACCAGCACCACATGGACGATGACGAGGAAACCGAGCGTCGCGATCGATGCCGATGATCCGGCAAGGCGGGCAACGGGTATGCCGATGAGCACGGCGACCAGCGCCACGACCACCAGCGCCACTGCCAGCGCCGGCAGGAACGACATGCCGATGCCGGCCAGCCATTCCGGCAAATGCGGCAGCGCCGTCTTCTGGACGATCGGGTTGATGGTCAAAAGGCCGGACGCGTAGGCGCCGATCGCCATGAAGCCGACATGGCCGAAGGAAACGATGCCCGAATTGCCGGCATACATGCCGATGCCGAGCACCGCGATCACATTGATCATGAACAGCGTCACGAGGCGCTCGCCGCTGCCCGGAAAGGCCGACGAGGCTACGGCAGCAGCCACCAGCAGCGGCAACGACGTTAAAAGGATACCGACGACGGTTTCTCGCCTGACGCGAACCATCTGCATTCCCCCGAATTGTCGGCCCGCCATTGTTTTTGGCTCGGGCCTGTTCCCGAAATGAAAGTTATCCCATCTCGATCAAATGTCAATCTTGTTTCAAAAAACATTCTCTGCTAGCAATTATGTAACAAAAATTAGAAATCGGGGTTCAAGCCATCATTTTTGGGAGGCGGAAATCGTGGCAATCCGGGATCGACTGACAGACGGGACTATTACGTTCACGCGATCGGAACTGAAGATCGTGCGGCAGCTGCTGGCGAACTATCCGGCAGCGGGACTGAATACCGTTGCCCATCTGGCCTCCTCGGCGGGGGTCAGCAACCCAACCGTGGTGCGCTTTGCCAACACGCTCGGCTTCGAGGGGTATCCGGAATTTCAGAAGGCATTGCTCAGCGAAGTGCAGGAGCGCATGAGTTCGCCCTTGTCGATGCTCGACGAACGACGACCGTCGCTGGAACAGGAGAATTTCTACCAGCATTTCCTGCGCGCCAGCATCCACGCGCTCGAAGCCTCCATGCTGATGCTGCCGTCGGAAGATTTCGAGGCGGCCGTCGATGCAGCCGCAGACACGAGCGCACGCGCACATTGCCTCGGCGGCCGTTTCAGCGGTTTTCTCGCCGGCTTGCTATGGTCGCACATGAAGCAGCTCAGGGGCGATACCCGCTGGATCAACGGCAGCCAGGCCGACCAGGTCGACCAGCTCGTCGACCTCGGCAAGCGCGACGTGCTCTTCGTCTACGACTACCGCCGCTACCAGAACGACACCATCCGCTTCGCCAAACAGGCGGCCGCACAGGGTGCGCGCATCGTGCTGTTCACCGACCGATGGCTTTCGCCGATCGCCGATTTTGCCACCGTCACACTGACGGCGCCGGTCGACACGGTCTCGCCCTATGACACGATGGTGCCGGCAATCGCCCAGACGGAAGCGTTGATCGCCGCGCTGACGGCACGCCTTGCCACCCAATCCCGCGCCCGCATCGAGAAGATGGAAGAGCTGCGCCGCGGCTACGCCATCACCGAAGACGCTCTCAACCCGAACGTCGACGACGGCCGCTGACACGTTTGCCGAAAGGCCAGAACCACAACCGAGGAGAAACCGAATGAGTGCCGTTACAGTGAAGGTCGGGGACGACATGCTGAGACGCGACAGCGACTACGAGCGCGGCCGCACATCCGTGCTGTTCGTCGACATGCAGCGCATCTGGTGCGAACCCAATCTCGACCCCACCCATCCAAAGGATGCCGACAGCTACTATCACCAGCGGCTGCGCCAGACGGTGATCCCCAATCAGGTCCGCATCCTGGAGGCCGCCCGCAATTCCGGCTGCGAAGTGCTGCATACCATCATCGAGAGCCTGACGCTTGACGGCCGCGACCGCTCGCTCGACCACAAGCTGTCCGACATGCATGTGCCGAAGGGCTCGCCGGAAGGCCAGGTCATTCCGGAACTCGCGCCTATCGACAACGAGATCGTGCTGCCGAAGACGTCTTCCGGCGTCTTCAACTCGACCAACATCGACTACATCCTGCGCAACCTCAACACCCGCTACCTGATCATCGCCGGCGTCATCACCGACCAGTGCGTCGACATGGCAGTGCGCGATGCGGCCGACCGCGGCTACCTCGTTACCGTCGTCAACGACGCCTGCGCGACCTACAGCCCCGAGCGCCACGAAGGCGCCCTTCGCGCCTATTCCGGCTACTGCTGGACCACCGATACCGACACCGTCGTCAACCGCCTTCAAGGCCTGCGCCAAGCCTGAGCCGCCACTGATGATCTTGAGACAAGAGGGGAATTCATGACCGAGACCAACAACGGCAAGGCTCATTCCGCGCTGACGGAACTCGCCACCTTCGTCACGACCGACATCGCCGGCATCACCCGCGGCCGCAGTTTCGCCGCGTCGCAGATCGACGACTACCTGCGCAAGGGTGTCGGCTGGGTGCCGGCCAACCTGGCGCTGACGCCGTTCGACCAGATCGCCGAGAACAATCCTTGGGGGTCTTCCGGCGACCTCCGGCTGATAGCCGATCCGGCGAGCAAGGCACGCGTCACCTGCCTGCCCGACGTCACGCCGCTGCACTTCTATCATTCCGATATCACCGACCTCAAAGGCGACCCCTGGGAGTGCTGCGTGCGCAGTCTCCTCAAGCGCACACTCGAAGAGTTCGAGCGTGAGGCCGGCCTGAAAGTCATTTCCGCCGTCGAGCAGGAATTCCAGCTTCTCGGCGTCGACTGGCCCGACGCGCCGTCCTTCGGCTTGCGTGCCGAGCGCCGTGCCGACCCATTCGGCCCGTTGCTGATGACGGCGCTGCAAGAGGCGGGCGCGGAGCCTGAAATGTTCCTCCCGGAATACGGCAAGGATCAGTTCGAGATCACCTGCCGGCCGGCGGATGCGCTGACGGCCGCCGACCGCGGCGCGACGATCCGCTCCATCACCAAGGAAGTCGCTGCCCTCTTCGGCTGGAACGCCAGCTTCGCGCCGAAGACGAGCGCCAACGGCGTCGGCAACGGCGTGCATCTGCATGTCAGCTTCACCGACCTTGACGGCAACCCCGTTACTTTCGACGCCTCGCGACCGGGCCGCCTGTCGAAAGTTGCCGGGTCCTTTGCCGCCGGCGTCATCCGCCACCTGCCGGCGCTCACCGCCTTCACCGCCCCGTCGGTGCTGTCCTATATGCGGCTCGTTCCGCATCACTGGAGCGCCGCCTATACCTGCCTTGGCGAAAAAAACCGCGAAGCGACGCTCCGGATCTGCCCGACGCTCGATCTTCCCGGCAGCAACCCGGCCAAGCAGTTCAACATGGAGTACCGCGCCGCCGACGCCTGCGCGAGCCCGCACCTCTCGCTGGCCGTGCTGCTGAAGGCCGGCCTCGAAGGCATCCGCGCAGGTCTCGAACAGCCGCCGCTGATCAACTCGGATCCATCCAATTTTTCCGACAAGGACCAGAAGAAGCTCGGCATCCGTCGCCTGCCGTCGAGCCTGCCGGAAGCACTCGAAACGCTTGCCGAGGACAAGGTCGTCACCGGCTGGTTCGCCAAGGACTTCCTCGATTGCTACGTCGCGATGAAGCGCAAGGAAATCGAGATCGTCGACGGCCTCTCCCCCGATGAGCTCTGCGCCCGCTACGCGGCCGTCTACTGATACGGATAGGCTCCCATGACTTCGACAACGGCCATCAAGAGCCCCGACGCGCGACGCGGTCGGCACGACCCTCGCCAACCGCTTCTGGCGATCGACGAGCCGCCGCCCTATGCGGTGTTCAACCCGGACGGCACGTCGCCATTCCTGCTGCTCTGCGAGCATGCGTCCAACCGCATGCCGCGTGCGCTCGGCGATATGGGCCTGCCTGAACACGAGCGCCGGCGCCACATCGCCTGGGACATCGGCGCGCTGGCGCTCGCCCAGCACTTAAGCCTCAGCCTCGACGCGCCGCTGTTCTTCACCAACTATTCAAGGCTGGTGATCGACTGCAATCGCCCGCTTTCGGCGCCGTCCTTCATCCCCGAAGTCAGTGAAACGACGGAGATCCCGGCCAACCGGGATCTCACTGAAGCCGAGCGAAAGCAGCGGGTGGAGACCCTGTTCAAGCCCTTCGCTGATGCCGTTTCCCGGCGCCTCGATCTGCTTGAAGCCAAGGGAGAACGGCCGTTCGTCGTCGGCGTGCACAGCTTCACCCCCATCTATTTCGGCAAGCCGCGGCCGTGGCAGGCGGGCATTCTCTATCGCGATGCCGAGGCTTTCGCACAATCGATGATCCGCGGCTTGAGCAGCGAAGACCAGCTGACCATCGGCGACAACGAGCCCTACAACATTCATCCGGATGAAGACTATACCGTCCCGGTTCACGCCGACGCGCGCAGGTTGCCGGGCGTGCTGATCGAAGTCCGGCACGACCTGATCGATACCGACGCTGGCGTAAAGGCCTGGGGCGAGCGGCTCACGCGTTGTCTCCAGAAAAGCCTTGGGGAGTGCCGCCCGTGACCGAAGGCCTCTACGCCAGAGACGGACAAGCGATTGCCAACCTGCAGAAGCTACGCTTCTTTCCGCTTGCCATCGCCGGCGGCCATGGCGCACGCCTCATTGAAGAGAACGGCCGCGAACTGATCGACCTCTCCGGCGCCTGGGGGGCTGCGAGCCTTGGCTATGGCCACCCCGCCCTCGTCGAAGCGGTGTCGCGCGCCATCGCCAATCCGGCCGGCGCAAGCGTGCTGTCCGCCGCGAACGCTCCGGCGACGGCTCTTGCCGAAAAACTGCTCGGCCTTTTCCCCGGCAAGGGACGCAATAAGGTGTGGTTCGGCCACTCCGGCTCTGATGCCAACGAGGCGGTCTTCCGGGCGATCGCCAAGGCGACCGGCCGCACCGGCGTCATCTCCTTCGTCGGCGCCTATCACGGCTGCACCACCGGTTCGATGGCCTTTTCCGGCCACAGCGTTCAGGCGGGTGCCACCAAGGCGGAAGGCCTCATCCTGCTGCCCTACCCCGACGCCTATCGACCCTACCAGGGTGATGCCACCGGCGACGCGATCCTCGAGCTCCTGAAACAGCAGTTCGCAACGACGGCACCACCCGAGAAGATCGGTTGTGCCTTCATCGAGCCGATCCAGTCGGACGGCGGGTTGATCGTGCCGCCGAAGGGGTTCTTCAAGAAATTCGCCGAACTCTGCCAAGAGCACGCCATTCTCGTCGTCTGCGACGAGGTGAAGGTCGGGCTTGGCCGCAGCGGCAAGATGCACTGCTTCGAACACGAGGATTTCGTTCCCGATATCCTGACGATCGGCAAGGGGCTCGGCGGCGGCCTGCCGCTTTCGGCGGCTATCGGCCCGGCCGAAATCATGGACTGCGCCAACGCCTTTGCGATGCAGACGCTGCACGGCAACCCGGTCTCGGCATCAGCCGGCCTTGCCGTGCTCGAAACCATCGAGCGGGAGGGACTGGCGGAGGCGGCGCACCGAAAGGGCGAACGCCTGCGCGAGGGCCTCCGGCAACTTTCGGCCCGCCACGCCCTGATCGGCGATGTCCGCGGGCGCGGCCTTGCCTCGGGCGTGGAGCTGATCGCCGATCACGAGAGCCGGGCATCGGCAACAAGGCAAACCGCCAAGCTGGTCTATCGCGCCTATGAACTCGGCCTCGTCGTCTACTACGTCGGCATGAACTCCAACGTGCTGGAAATGACGCCGCCGCTGACGATATCAGAAGCGGAGATCGACCAGGCGCTCGATATTCTGGACGGTGCTTTCGGCGATGTGGCGGCCGGGCGGGTTTCCAACGCGGTCCTTGCTGACTTTGCCGGCTGGTAAGACCAACCCGCCAGCAGGTCCGTTCCTTACCAGCCCTCGTCCAGCACGCGCGTCAGCATGTCGGCGAAGAAGTCGGCACTCTCGCGGCTGAGGCAGAGCGGCGGCTTGATCTTCAAGACGTTCAGGTGGTCGCCGGTCGGCTGCATGATGACGCCGAGCTCAAGCAGGCGGTCGCAGATGGCAGCGGTCTCCTCCTTTGCCGGCTCCAGCGTGTTGCGATCGCGGACGAACTCGACGCCTAGATAAAGCCCCATGCCGTGCACGGCACCGACGAGGGGGAACCGCTGCTCAAGCGCTTGGAGCCTCGTCTTGAGATAACCGCCGACGACGCGGGCGTTGTCCTGCAGCTTCTCCTCTTCGATGAGATCGAGAACGGTATGCCCGACGACGGAGCTGACGGGGCTGCCGCCTGATGACGAGAAGAAGTAACCTTCCTTCTCCAGCGCATCGGCGATCTCGCGCCTGGTGATGACGGCACCCAGCGGATGGCCGTTGCCCATGCCCTTGGCGATGGTGATGATATCGGGCACCACGCCCTGCTCCTCGAAGCCCCAGAAGTAGTCGCCAAGCCTGCCATAGCCGACCTGCACTTCGTCTGCGATGCACACACCGCCGCGCTGCCGGACCATGGCATAGACCGCATCGAGATAGCCCTTGGGCAACGGAATGCCGCCGGCATTGCCATAGACCGGCTCGCAGATGAAACCGGCAAGCCCTTGGGCTCCGTCCTCCAGCTCGCGCAGCTTGGTCGCCACCGACCGGACGTAGTGGTCGGTGGTGTCGGAGCCACGGAATTGTCCACGATAGGTGTTGGGCGCGACGACAGCATGCACCCAGTCGGGACGGGTCTCAAGCGCCCGCGGGTTGTCGGCGATCGAGGTCGAGACCGCGTCGCTCGCCACCGTCCAGCCATGATAAGCCTCGAGCAGGCTGACGACATTGCGCTCACCGGAAAATGCCCAGGCGAGACGCAAGGCAAGGTCGTTCGCCTCCGAGCCACTATTGACCAGGAACACCGTGTCGAGACCGTCAGGCGCAAGCGCTGCAAGCCTTTCGGAAAACTCGGCAACTGACGCATAGTGAAAGCGCGAATTGGTGTTGAGCAGCGACCACTGCCGACCGACCGCCGCCGCCAGCCTTGGGTGCCCGTGGCCAAGGATCGTTACGTTGTTGACCATGTCGAGATAGGCCCTGCCCTCGACGTCGAACAGATACTCCTTCCAGCCGCGCTCGATCTGCGGCGGCTTGCTGTAGTAGTTCTTCTGCGGCCTGGCGAAATGTTGCTGGCGGCGATCAAGCAGTTCGGTCGAATGGAGCACCGGCGCATCGCAGTCGAAACCGAGAATGCCTGAGGGTGACGGGCAGAGCGCGCGCCAGGCGTCGGCCTGATGGGCCGGGACAAACAGCGGCGGGATCAACCCCGGTTCGCGGCAGAGCTGTACCCGCATCAGCCCAAGCCCGTGGCCGGCATCGACCACCGTGCCGATCGGCGCACCGGCGGCAACCGCCTCCTCAGCGTCCTCGGGCGGCTCCAGACCGGTGAGATGGAGAACGACTGCAGGACCGTTCAGCAACACCCGTCCGTCATGCCATTCGGTTCCGCCGGCAAAGGGCGCTCTGACGACAGTGCCGACAGGCAGGCACAGATCGACATGCAGCGCAAAGGTCGAAGTCGGTCGCGACGCGCGAAGCGCACTCTCGGTCAGCCGATATTCGCCGTAACGGGTGGACGCCATGCCGATCGCATGCGCAGCCGTCTGCAACAGTGACGCCGGAAGGCCCTGGTGCTGCCACCGTTCCTCGGGAAGCAAGGGGCTGAGGATGGAAAGGTCGATCTGGCGCACGCCGGCCGGCTCGATCTCGACGAGCAACCCTTCGCCGATCACCGTCAGCGTTTTTTCAGGCGCGGCATCGACAGCGCACAGGATCGCCTGCTGCATCAGCGCCGGCGGCACGGAAACGGCGACGTCGAAGATCTCACGTTCATGGGCGGCATTGCCCTGAACGTATGCATTGTCAGGGTCGATGGTCAGCTGCCGTTCGGAGCTGGCGACCAGCACGGCGGCGCGCGCGACAATCAGCGGCCACAACGCCTTCAGCTCGCTTTCCTCAAGCGGGCAGACCGCATGAAAAGCCGTGATAGCCGGCAGAATGAAGAGTGGATCGCCATCGGCATGATGCAGCAGCGAGGCGCAGGTGACGGCCAGTTCGGCGACGAGCCAGCCCTTGAGAATATCGCCGAAATCGATGACGCTGTCAGGAAACGGTCGGCCGGCGGCATCCGGTTGCCCGACGACATTGTCGTCGGTGACATCGTGGTGAATGGCCTGCACGCGCAGATCGGCGGTCAGCGGCTGAAGCCGGCGCATGGACGCCACCATGGCTTCGGCAATGCGCTTCTTCAGTCCCTCGTCGTTCATGGCCGCCAGCAGATGCAGCGCGACCGGGGCGGCGTGCCTCAGATCCCATTGCAACTCGCGGTCGAGGCCCGCATGGTCGAAATCACGCAGCGCCACCGCCAGCCGCCCGGCGATGTCGCCGAGGGCCGCCACCGTTTCCGCCGTCAGATGCTTGCGCCGCGTCAACGGCACGCCGTCGAGATAGGTCAGCAGACGAACGCGATAGGCGTCACCGCGCACGGTCACGTCGACGATATCGCTGCCATCGAGCGCGCGCACCACCTGCGGCGCCCGCACCGATCCCGTCTGGCGGGCGAGATGCAGCAAGGCGGCGTTCTGCGCCTGCAGTTCCTGCAGGTCATAGGCCGCCCGGCAGATTTTGAGCACGAAGCGCGCCTCGCCGGTGTCTATCCGGTAGTTGCGGTCCTGCTGGCTGCCGAGTTCGCTCAAGGTGCCGGAGAGGCCGAAATGCTCCAAAAGGATGCGCGCTGCGTCGTCAGGCGCGACGTCGGGCCTTGTCAATTCCGTGCGAAGCTTCAGCGCGTCTTGAACCATAGTGTCGCCTCCATCACATCCAGCACCATGCCGACTTCCGTTACGACCGAGCGGGTCTCCCGACTATTGCGACATACCTTCAAGGCGATAGCGCGTCCCGGGATAGAGCAGGCGCGCCGTCGTCACATTGGCGGTGTCGGACCAGGTGCGGCGCCGGATCATCAGGCAGGGCTCGTTGCGGTCGATACCGAGCAGCTTGCATTCCCATGGCTGCGGCGAGACCGCCTCGACGATCTGCTCCGTGCGGGTGATCGGTGCCACCGCCGTCAGATAGGCGTTGGGCGTCATGTCGCGGAAATCCTGCTCCATGTATTTCGGGCAGATCGACGGGTTGACGAACCGGTCCTCGATCTGGATCGGCAAGCCGTTTTCCGAATGCACCATGATCGAATGGAAAACCCTGGCCCCGGTCGCAAGGCCGAGCGCATAGCCGATTTCCGACGGCGCCACTTCTTCCTGCATCAGCGTCATGCGCGAGGTGTGCGCATGGCCGCGCTCGCGGATTTCGTCGGCGATGTTGCGCACTTCCAAAAGCGCCGTGCTGCCCTTGTGGGCCGCAACGAACGACCCGACCCCCTGGACACGGGTGATCGCGCCTTCGGTTGCAAGCTCCCTAAGCGCCCGGTTCGCGGTCATGCGGCTGACGCCGAGATCGGCGACGATCTCGTTTTCGGAAGGGATGCGATGATGTGCCGGCCATTCGCCGCTGTCGATGCGGGTGCGGATGAACTGCTTCACCGCCTCGTAGCGTGGCACCGGTCCGTCCTCGAATGCCGCCATGTCGATCCTTCGCCTGAGTGCCGTTATCGGCATTTTCCCCGCCCTTTCCGGATCACGAACAAATCATGCGCATCCGGCAATGATTCTTTTCGTTCATTTCGCGCTTGCGCGCCACAGCAAAATATCTATAGTTCCATATACAACTACGTACAGGAAAATCGCAACATGGCAACTTTTCCCGTCAACCGGCTCTTCGCCGACCATGCGCTTCTGCCGACCGGCTGGGCGCAGAACGTCGCCATTGCGCTTGATCAGACAGGCGAGATCGTCTCCATCAATGCCGATCAGCCCATCGCCGATGGCGACGAGCGCGTCGCCGGACCGCTGGTCCCCGCCATTGCCAACCTGCATTCCCACGCCTTCCAGCGCGCCATGGCCGGCCTTGCCGAAGTCGCCGGCAGCGGCGACGACAGCTTCTGGACCTGGCGGGAAGAAATGTACCGCACCGTCGGCCTCGTGAACCCCGACGATGTCGAGGCGATCGCCGCCAAGCTCTACATGGAGATGCTGAAGGGTGGCTTCGGCCATGTCGCCGAATTCCACTACCTGCACCACACCGCCAACGGCACGCCCTATTCCGACCCGGCCGAGATGTCGTTGCGCATTCTGAATGCTGCCAAGGCAACCGGCATCGGGCTGACCCACCTGCCGGTCTTCTACGCCCACGCCAATTTCGGTGGCGTCGCCCCCAATGCCGGCCAACGTCCCTTCCTTCACGATCCGGATCAGTTCCTTGCGCTGCTGGAACGCTTGGCGCCGCTCTGCCGCGACAACGGCCAGACGCTCGGCTATGCCATCCATTCGCTGCGCGCCGCGACCCCTGAAGAGATGCGCACGATCCTCGAACGCGCGCCCGTAGCAGGCCCGATCCATATCCATGTCGCAGAGCAGACCAAGGAAGTGGAAGACAGCCTTGCATGGAGCGGCCGTCGTCCGGTTCAGTGGCTGCTCGACGAAATGCCGGTCGATGAGCGCTGGTGCCTGATTCACGCGACCCATCTGACAGACGACGAACGACAGCGCTTGGCACGTTCCGGCGCCGTTGCCGGCCTCTGCCCGGCAACCGAAGCCAATCTCGGCGACGGCATCTTTCCTGCGGTCGACTATATGGCCGAAGGCGGGCGCCTCGGCATCGGCACCGACAGCCATGTGGCAACCAGCGTTGCCGAAGAGCTGCGGCTGCTCGAATACGGCCAGCGGCTGCGCGACCGCCGCCGCAACCGGCTGGCCGGCCCCGGCGCCTCCGTCGGCCACACCATTTTCGAGGCCGCCCTCAAGGGCGGTGACCAGGCCGTCGGCCAGAAGACATCGGGCATCTCGGTCGGTGCGCGCGCCGATTTTGTCGTGCTCGACGGCGCCAATCCGTACATCGCCGCGGCAAGCGGCAATCAGATCCTCGACCGCTGGCTGTTTGCGCTCGGCGGCGAGACCGTCCGCGACGTCATGGTCGCCGGACAGTGGAAGATCCGCAACGGACGCCACGACCGGGAGGAAGACATCGACCGCGCCTTCGCGCGGGTGCTCATGAAACTGAAGTAGCAATCGAAGCGACCATCAAAAAAAGGGGAATGCGCATGTCGATCAGCAAACTGAAACTCACCCTCGCCGCCACGGGCCTCGTGCTTGCCGCCTCCACCGGCAATGCCAGCGCCTCCTATTGCGGCGACGGCAAGACCGTCACCTTCGCCGGCATCGACTGGGAAAGCGGCGCCTTCATCACCGAGGTGATGAAAACGATCCTCGCCAAGGGCTACGACTGCCAGGTGGATTCGATCCCCGGCAACTCGGTGACGCTGGAACAGGCGACCGCCAACAACGACGTCCAGATCTTTGCCGAGGAATGGCTCGGCCGCTCCGACATCTGGAACAAGGCCGTCGAGGAAAAGAAGGTCGTTGCCGTCGGCAAGACCTTCGTCGGCGCCAGCGAAGGCTGGTTCGTGCCGGAATACGTCATCAAGGGCGATGCCAGCCGCAACATCGAGGCGAAGGCCCCGGACCTGAAGAGCGTGTCGCAGCTCACCGACGCCAAGATCGTCGAACTCTTCGCCGATCCGGAAGAGCCGTCCAAGGGCCGCTTCCTCAATTGCCCGTCGGGCTGGACCTGCGAAGGCGTCAGCACCGCCAAGCTCGATGCCTACAAGCTCGGCGAGACCTATGTGAACTTCCGTCCGGGTACCGGCACGGCACTCGATTCCGCCATCACCTCGGCCTATCTGCAGGGCGAGCCGATCCTGTTCTACTACTGGTCGCCGACTGCGATCATGGGCAAGTTCAAGCTCGTACAGTTGGAAGAGCCGGCCTACAACGAAGCTTGCTGGAAGGAGCTTTCGAGCGCCACCGGCAAGCGCGACGAGGGCTGCGCCTTCCCGTCGGTCGACGTCTCCTATGGTGTCAACAGCACCTTTGCCCAGGAAGCCCCCGAGATCATCGCCATCCTGGAAAAGGCGACCTTCCCGCTCGAAGACGTCAACGGCAGCCTTGCCTACATGACCGACAAGAAGGTCGATGCGGTGGCGGCGGCGGCCGAGTTCCTGAAGACCAAGGGCGACGTCTGGGGCAAATGGGTCTCCGACGAGGCTCGCGGCAAGATCGAAGCCAGCCTGAAGTAAGTCCGTTCGGTCGGCCGACGCGTATCCGATGTGCGGCGCCTCTGTCTGAGACAGAGCGCTGGCATCACACCTGCGTCGGCCGGAACCTTCGACACCCCGAGGCAAGCGCCATCGGCGGCGGCATCGTGCCCGCCCATGGCCCGAGCAAGGAACGACATCCGATGTTTCCGGATACCCTCAATCTCTCCATCCGCGCGCCGGTGAACGAGTTCATCCAGACGCTGGTCAGCAGCTACGGCTGGGTCTTCAAGGCGATCAGCGCGGTGATCCTCAAAGCCGTGCTGTTCATCGAGTGGATCCTGCGCGGCCTGCCCTGGTGGGTCGTCATCCTCGCCTTCATGGCGCTCGCCTGGCAAAGCTCCAAGCGCTGGACGCTGACGGTCGCCGTCGGCGCGCTGCTGTTCTTCGTCGGCGTGCTCGGTCTCTGGGATCTCACCATGCAGACGCTGGCGCTGATGCTGATGGCGACGCTGGTGTCGGTGGCGATCGGCGTGCCCATGGGCATTCTCGTCGCCAAGAGCCGGCTGGTGCGCAACATCACGCTTCCGGTGCTCGACGTGATGCAGACCATGCCGAGTTTCGTCTACCTGATCCCGGCTCTCATGCTCTTCGGTCTCGGCAAGGTGCCGGCGATCCTGGCGACGATCATCTACGCGGTGCCACCGCTGATCCGGCTCACCGACCTCGGCATCCGCCAGGTCGATCACGAGGTCGTCGAGGCGGCAACCGCCTTCGGCGGCAGCCCCAACCAGATCCTCTTTGGCGTCGAACTTCCGCTTGCCACTCCGACGATCATGGCCGGCCTCAACCAGACGATCATGATGGCGCTGTCGATGGTGGTCGTCGCCTCGATGATCGGTGCGCGCGGCCTCGGCGAACAGGTGCTGAACGGCATCCAGACGCTCGACGTCGGCAAGGGCCTGGAAGCCGGCATCGGCATCGTCATCCTGGCAATCGTACTCGACCGCATCACGCAAGGGTTCGGCAAGAGCCGGACGGAGGATCCCCGCAATGGCTGATATCGAGATCCGCAACGTCTACAAGATCTTCGGGCAGGACGCGAAGGCGGCCCTTGCCATGGCCAAGGACGGCCTCGACAAGGCCGAGATCCTTGCCCGCTCCGGCTGCAGCGTCGGCCTCAACGACGTCAGTCTGACGATCGGCGCCGGCAAGATCTTCGTCATCATGGGCCTGTCCGGATCGGGCAAGTCGACGCTGGTGCGTCACATCAACCGGCTGATCGAGCCGACGAGCGGAGAGGTCGCCTTTGATGGCAGCAACATCCTCGATCTCGATGCCAAGGCGCTTCGCACCTTCCGCATGCACCGTGTCAGCATGGTGTTCCAGAGTTTTGCCCTGATGCCGCATCGAACCGTCTTGCAGAACGTCGTCTACGGCCAGCGCGTGCGCGGCCTCTCCAAGGCTGACAGCCGCGACATCGGCATGAAATGGATCGAGACCGTCGGTCTCAATGGCTACGATGCCAAGTTCCCGCACCAGCTCTCAGGCGGCATGAAGCAGCGCGTCGGCCTTGCCCGCGCGCTTGCCGCCGACACCGATGTCATCCTGATGGACGAGGCCTTCTCGGCGCTCGATCCGCTGATCCGCGCCGACATGCAGGACCAGCTGCTGCAGCTGCAGCAGAACCTGTCGAAGACCATCGTCTTCATCACCCACGATCTCGACGAGGCTTTGCGCATCGGCTCGGAAATCGCCATCCTGAAGGACGGTCAGGTGGTGCAGGTGGGAACGCCGGACGATATTCTCGACAAGCCCGCGAATGACTACGTCGCCCGTTTCGTCCAACGCCGCCAGGGAAGGCCCGAAGCGCATGACTGAAACCATCACCCTTGATGGACCGGCGGACTGGACCGAGATCGCCGCCGTCGCGAACGGCGCCCGGCTTGCGCTTTCCGATGCGGCCCGCAGCCGCATCGTCAAGGCCCGCGCCGTGGTCGAGGCACTCGTCGATCGCGGCATCCGCGGCTACGGCATCAACACCGGCGTCGGCGCGCTCTGCGATGTCATCATCGACAGGGAAAACCAGGAAGCGCTATCGCGCCACATCATCCTCAGCCATGCCTGCGGCGTCGGCGAGCCGCTGGGGCGGGCGGAAGCGCGGGCGGTGATGGCGGCCCAGATCGCCAATTTCGCCCATGGTTACTCCGGCGTGCGCATCGAAACAGTCGAGGCGTTGCTAGCCCTGCTCAACGCCGGCCTCATCCCCAACATCCCATCGCGCGGCTCCGTCGGCTATCTCACCCATGCCGCGTCGATCGGCCTCGTGCTGATCGGCCATGGCACGGTGAACGACGGCAAGGAGATTGTGAACGGTGCTGAGGCGTTGCGCCGGATCGGGCTCCAGCCGCTGCGGCTGCAGGCGAAGGAGGGCTTGAGCCTCGTCAACGGCACGCCCTGCGCCACCGGTCTCGCAGCGCTGGCCCTGTCGCGCACGCAAAGCCTTTTTGCCTGGACGGATGCGGCGGCGGCACTCACCTATGAAAATCTCGGCAGCCAGGCCAATACCTTTGCCGCCGGGCCATTAGCGTTGCGCCATTCGCCGGGGTTGCAGGCGGTCGGAAAAACCTTGCGCGATTTCCTCGCGGATAGCCCGATGCTGGCCGCAAGCGCCGGCACGCGCACGCAGGACCCCTTGAGCTTGCGCGCCGTTCCGCATCTGCACGGTGCCGCCCGCGACACCTTTGACCACGTGGCCGAGGTGGTGAACCGGGAACTGGCCAGCCTCACCGACAATCCCGCCGTCTCCGGCACGCCGGACGCGCCGGAGGTGCATTCGCAGGCCCATGCGGTCGGCGCCGCCCTCGGCCTTGCCATGGACAGCCTCGCCGTTGCTGTCGCCGAAGTCGCGGCCATATCCGAACGTCGCATCGACCGGCTGGTGAACCCGCTCGTCAGCGGCCTTCCGGCCTTCCTTGCCGGCGACGGCGGTGTCTCCTCCGGCTACATGATCGCCCAGTATACGGCCGCAGCCCTCGCCGCGGAAAACCGCCGGCTGGCGGCGCCCGCAAGCCTCGACGGCGGCATCACCTCGGCGCTGCAGGAGGATATCCTGACGCACGCCACCCCCGCGGCCTTCAAGGCGCTGGCGATCGTCGACAACCTCGAGCGGATCCTTGCGATCGAGCTTCTCGCCGCCGCCCAGGCCTACGACCTGCAGCCACAGGCAACCGGCAAGGCCAAACGCACCGGCGCGCTCTACCAACGCATCCGCGCCGCCGTTCCCCATTATGCGGACGACCGTCCGATGAACGAAGATTTCGACCGGATGCGGCGCGTCATTGAGGAAAGCACCCCATGAAACTGCTGCCCGCCTCTGGCCACAAGCGCATGCCCTGGAAAAACGGCGGCGGCGAAACCGTCGAGATCGCGGTCTTTCCGGAGGGCGCCTCGCTTTCGCAGTTCGACTGGCGGGTGAGCATGGCGACCGTCGCCAGCGACGGCCCGTTCTCCGCCTTCCCAGGCATCGACCGCACGCTGTCGATCCTCGAAGGCAACGGCATGACGCTTCTGATCGAAGGTCGCGCGCCGGCGCCGCTGACCCAGGCATCCGCACCGCTTGCCTTTCCCGCCGACACCGCCACGTCAGCCAAGCTGATCGACGGCACGATCGTCGACCTCAACGTTATGACCCGTCGAGGCAAGCTTACGCATCATGTGCGCCGGCTCGTGGTCGAGGGCGAAGGTCCGCTTGCGAGCGAGGCTGCCGCCACCATGCTCCTTTGCCATCGCGGCGCGGTGACGCTGGATGGCAGCGGCCAGACAGTCGCGCTTTCGGCCGGCGATGCCGTGCTGGCCTCCGGACCGCTTGCCGCAAGCTTGAAAGCACCGGCAGGGTGCACGCTGTTCCTGATCGAGATCGATACCGCAGAGGGCGCCTGACAACGGGAGCAATCGGCGGCCCGCGTCCGGATCAGGGCCGGCGCAGGTGCAGCAGCGGATAGGGCCTGCCGTCGTCGTCGACAGGCGAGCGCCCGACGGCGACAAATCCCAAGCGCGCATAGAACCCGGCACCGGAGGTATTCTGCTCGTTGACATCGACGGTCAGCACCGGATGCACTACAGCCGCATGCTCGACAAGCGCGGGGCCGACGCCACGGCCATGGGCACCGGCATGAACAAACAAGGAATCGATCTGCGCCCCGGTCATGCCCATGAAGCCGAGCGCGATATCGTCGTCATCCGCTGCAATCCACAGTTCGGCTTGCGGAAGGTAATGGGCAGCAACCATCTCTTCGATGGCGGCAAAATCCTCTGCCGACAGAAAGTCATGGGTGGCAACAACGGCGCTGCGCCAGATATCGAGCGTGCGCGGAAAATCAGATGAGCGGGAAGAACGAATGGAAATGGTCATTTGAGAAGTCGCTATAAAATAGGTGTCTGCCTTTGTGAAGCACGGGAGAGAGTGCATTCTCTGGCGCGCAGAGCGGACGAAACCGGCAATGGTAGGCAATAGCGCTGTCGCTGAATGCGGGCACAATGGATCGCTACAATAGCCGCGAAGGCGAATTCTGCAAGCGCACTAGCTCGGGCGCCACGACAAGGGCCCCACCAAACCGCCAGCCTCACCACGGCAACCAGCAAGCCACATCCGCCGCCGACCATCGTCCGCTATCGCGCTACTTCGTATCGCCCGTGTCGATCTCGTTCTGCTGCGTCACGATCGCCTCGGTCTGGACCTTGGTGTTCTGGCCGACGGCAATCATCCAGCGCTCGTCTTCTTTCACCAGAATATAGAGCGGGCTGCCTTCCGCCTCTCCGGGGATCGGCGATCCATCGTCGAGCACCGGTCGCTGGCGCACATTGACGGCGGCCACACCCGGCCGCAGGAACGAGATATGCTCCGCCTCATAGCGCGCGTATTGATTGCCCAGCGCCGGTGTCAGCACCTTGCGGGTAAACGCGGCGACCTCGTCGCGGCCGGTCAGCCGCCGCCCGAAGGCCGTCACCCAGACGGCGTCCGGCATGAAATGCTGCAGGAAGTCCTCCGGCGACCGCTCGTTCTGCGCCCGCTCGACATCGGCGATCAGTTGTCAGATCCGCTCGCCCTCGATCTCTTCGAAATCAGTCATGAAGTCTTCCTCCCCCTGCCTGCCTTAATGCATATCAACATCACGAGGCTTGGCAACGGCGAGTTGTAGGACGCCCGTACGGTAGCACAGTCTCCGTTCACAAATTGGTAACCATACGGCGTGTTACCCGGGGAACAGCGCGTTCGGCGCCACACGATAGTCTCCATGCCACGGTTTGACAGTCTCTCAACAGCAAACACAAGGCTTGGAGGATACGGACATGATCAAGACCGGTTTCGGCGTTTCCATCACCGTTCTGGCCTTCTCTCTGGCGGTGATCGCCTTCATGAATGTGGCCCTGTCCCAATATCGGGCAGCCGCAATTGCCGACATCACCCTGCCGGACTACAGCACCATCACCTCGTCCATCCATCGCTAAGGCGCCACGTCGCGATTTCCACCGAGCAGGAAACGGGTGGCTTGCCCGAGGCTGGAAGGCAAGAATGCTCCATCAAGCGATGGAGCCAGCCATGATGTCCCTGCTCATCCGGCACACGTTCGCAGCCGCACGCGGCGACGGTCTTCGCCCCGAACTCCTCACCGCTACCACCCAAGAAAACCCGGCGTCCGAAGCCGGCAAGGATGGCGTTTCACTTCACGCAGGCATTGAGCGCCTGGATGGCCTCATCGGCTCCCGCGAGATCGACCCTGGTTTGCGCAGCGTCGGCCGATTGAAACGTCAGTTCGGCGCTCTGCGCTAACGCCGATTGCAACGCGTCCCTGTCAGCGCCAACCATGACAGCATGGAGACAGGGCGGGTCGTTCTGGCTCTGCATAGCGGCATTGCCTTGCCCTCGATCGAAGTTGCGTTCCACCGACCATGGGGATGGTCAGTCCGCCAACATCCGGGCTGACACCGGGAAGCTGATTTCACGACATCAACCTCGGCAGGCAGCCATCGACCGCGGCGGATCCAGGTGTCAGAGCTTCGAGACCGCGGCAAATGCGCGGCGGCATGACCTCACCTGCGCACCGTTGATCCGCATGACCAGCTTGCTGTTTTCCTCGAGATGTCGCTGATTGGCCGCAAGGCGATGGGCAAACATGAATGCGGTGATCGCCATATCGCTCCTTGAGCGTCACGCCGTCCGCCGACGCGATCCTCCTGCTTCAGGCAGAAATGCCAGGTCACCCGCAGACCTGAACGACCGATGGCATTGGTGGAGAAACCTCCCCTTCCCATTGCCGGCACGAACAAACGCTTCCCCTGACAGGGCTTTGCTGCTTGGATGGACAAGACCGACCGTCTCATGGTCGAGGCCCACCCGATGCCGGAACGTTTTCAATGTCGAGCGATCATTCCCACCTCTGGCCCGGCGTTCCGCTTGCGCTCGGCTCCGCCGTTCTCTTCGGCGCCTCGACGCCGCTTTCAAAACTTCTGCTCGGCACCATCGATCCCTGGCTGCTCGCCGGCATGCTTTATCTCGGCGCGGGGATTGGCCTGGCGATCGTCCACCGCGCCCGCGCGCTTGTCGGTCTTGACGGCGTCGAGGCGCCGCTGGCGCGTACGGACATTCCGTGGCTGATAGCAGTGATCCTGTTTGGCGGCGTGGTCGGTCCACTTCTCCTGATGTTCGGGCTCTTGCAGACCACGGCCGCCTCCGGCTCGCTGCTCCTCAACCTTGAGGGCCTGGCGACGATGGCGATTGCCTGGCTGGTGTTTCGAGAAAACGTCGACCGTCGCCTGCTCTTGGGCGCCGCCGCCATCCTGTGCGGCGCTGTGCTTTTGTCGTGGAATGGTGCGGGCTTGAGCCTCGATCGCGGCAGCCTGCTGATCGCAGGCGCCTGCCTTACCTGGGGCATCGACAACAATCTGACGCGAAAACTCTCCTCGGCCGATCCTGTCCAGATCGCCATGATCAAGGGTCTCGCGGCCGGCACGACCAACCTCGTCCTTGCCCTGTCGCTCGGCGCATCGCTGCCGCCCTTCGGCCTCACCGCCGGCGCCGCCCTCGTCGGCTTCCTCGGCGTCGGCATCAGTCTCGTGTTCTTCATGCTCGGCCTGCGCCACCTCGGCACGGCGCGCACGGGCGCCTACTTCTCGCTCGCCCCGTTCATCGGCGCCCTGCTCTCGATCGCCCTCTTCCGCGACGCCGTCACCCCGCAATTCCTCTCAGCCGGCCTGCTGATGGCCTTCGGTCTCTGGCTGCACCTGGCAGAGCGCCACGACCACGAACACAGCCACGAGGCGCTGGAGCACGACCACACCCATATCCACGACGAGCATCACACCCACAGCCACGACGGCCCGGTCAACGAGCCACATTCCCACTGGCACCGCCACGAACCAATGCGCCACAAGCACCCGCATTATCCGGACCTGCACCATCGGCATAGTCATCGGTGAGTGTGGTTAGGGTCGCCGTCTGTCCTGACCGCCCCGGTTGTAGAAGGGTACGTTCGATAGCGACAATGCGCAGCGAGTTCCCGCAGTTCCTCAATCAGGGTTGAACGCACATTTAGTGGACCTTCAAAGTCGATTTTAAATCTTTGGGAACCATGTGAGTTGAAGGTACGATGCAACCGATTTGATACAAGGAGTAGCGCGATGGCCAAGAACTCAACGATTGAGTGGACCGATCACACGTTCAATCCTTGGACCGGTTGCACGAACATTAGCCCAGGTTGCGACAACTGCTACGCGGAAGCATGGTCGAAAAGATCTGGGCACGTGAAATGGGGAAACTCACCTCGCAAGCGGACCACAGAGGCTTATTGGAAAGCCCCCCACATCTGGCAGAAAAAATCTGCGCAGTTCGCTGCGCAGCACGGTCGTCGCCAGAGAGTATTCTGCGCGTCACTAGCTGACGTCTTCGACAATAAGGCTGACCCTGTTTGGCGTGAGGAGCTTTTCAGCATTATTAAAGCGACACCGGCTCTGGATTGGCAGCTTCTGACCAAGCGTCCGCAGAATATCCGCAAGATGCTGCCAAATGACTGGGGGGATCACGGCTACGCAAACGTTTGGCTCGGCTTCACTGCCGAAGACCAAACCCGGTACGAGCAGCGAAAACGTTTCATCGCAGAAGTGCCGGCGGCAGTCTGGTTCGTATCCTACGAACCAGCCATCGGGCCTCTCCGAATTGCAGAAAACGACCCGAAGCCGAACTGGCTAATCAGCGGCGGCGAAAGCGGCCACGGGGCACGGCCAATGTTAGCTCAATGGGCACGCGATGTAATATCAGACTGCCAACGCCTTGGCATTGCCGCGTTCCACAAACAGTGGGGTGCAATCGGCAACAATCCGCTCGTGCAAGAGCACGGCATGGCACCGAACGAGGTGAAGGAGCTTGATACTTTCGGCAAAGGAGGCGGTTTGCTCGACGGACAACTGATCCGTGAGTTTCCAATCGTGCGCTATCCTGAGGAGAATGCCGCCTGACGCCTTGACGAATCGGTGGCCATCGAATGCCATGAGGAATGGCAAAACATCCAGAATTGTTTCCCGATGCGCCCCAACAACTCTCTCCTATGAAAATGCGGAGAGATGTAGAGCACAAAGTTTGGACCGAGAATAAGGCCCAGCTAATAGCTCGTTACCTGCGGTACTTCGTTTTTATTACGAAGCATGGCGCCTATATCGACGGCTTTGCCGCACCAAAGGACCCTTCCAATCCTCAGAGCTGGGCAGCCAAGCTCGTGGTGGAGAGCGAGCCTAAATTCCTACGCCAGTTCTTCTGGTGTGAACTTGAGCCCAAGCGAGCGGAATACTTGCAAGCTTTGAAGGACGAGCAATCACCGACAAAACCAGCTCGTCGATACGAAGTGTTGATCGATGACTTCAATAGATCCATCGATAACATCCTCGCGAGCGGTGTGATCACCGACAAGACAGCTACGTTCTGCTTGCTTGACCAATTTATGTGCGAGTGTGAGTGGGCGACGCTTCAGAAATTAGCCTCCCACAAGACCGCAGGGCAAAACAAAATCGAGCTCTTCTATTTTCTCGGGGTGGGGTGGATGTCGAGAGGATTGGCAGGTTTCACCAAAAACACTGCCATCCCTCGCCGGTGGTGGGGACGAGACGACTGGCAGTCTTTGCAGAAGCTCGGACCAACCAAGCTGACATTTGAATTCGAGGAACGGTTCCGGAAGGAGCTTGGGTACCGCAACGTCTTTTCGTTTCCGATCTACGAGCATGAAGGGCAAAACGGAAAGCACATGTTCACGATGATCCATGCATCGGATCACGACGAGGCGCCGCGCCTGATGCAGCGCGCTTACAGGAACGTGATGCAACCCCTCGAAGATGAGGACCAGCTCAAATTGGAGCTTGCAGCGCTACCGCTATGAATACGCGGCCCTTTGAAAGGGCCCGCTTGTGGTATCGATACCACTACAACATTCAGCATAGCTAACCGTACAAAGGCTGCCGTTTCATTCACGCGCATTGAAAAAATGGTAGCGGAGGAGGGATTCGAACCCCCGACACAAGGATTATGATTCCTCTGCTCTAACCTACTGAGCTACTCCGCCGGGTACCGCGTCAGGGCTTCGAAGAAGAAGCCGTCTTGACTGGACGGGCGGCTTATAAGGCCCGGTTCCGCCCAGTGTCAACCCAAGTCGCGGGGAAAATGTGAAGTTTTCCCGCGCGATCGGAAATGATGGTCTTAAGCAGCAGCAGGGGCTGACAGAAGCACCTTCAATGCGGCTTCCGCACCGGCTTCGCGCTCGGATTTGCGGATGAAGCCGCCGCCATAGACGCGGGCGTCTTCGCCGATACCGGAATAGAGCGCGCAGGCCTGGCCTGGCGCAATGCCCGCTTCACCCTCGGCAAGCTCGACATAGAGACCTTCCGCATCGCGCTTCAGGATCGCCGGCGCCGGCTGGCGGGTGGAGCGGACCTTGGCGAAACAGTCGAAGCCTTTTAGCGCCACGTCTTCGAGATCCTCGTCGCCCAGCCAGTTGACGTCGCGCAGGTAGACACGACGCGTTTCCAGCGCTTCCTTGGGGCCGACGATGACGCGGCGCGAGCGGGCGTCGAGATAGACGACATAGAGCGGCTCGCCGGTGGCGATGCCGATGCCACGGCGCTGGCCGATGGTGTAGTGCAGGATGCCTTCATGGCTGCCGAGGATGCGGCCGTCGAGATGCACGATCTCGCCGGCAAGCGCTGCGTTCGGCTTCAGCTTCGAAACGATGTCGCTGTACTTGCCCTGCGGCACGAAACAGATGTCCTGGCTGTCGGCCTTCTGGGCGACGACGAGACCCATCTCTTCGGCGAGCACGCGCGTTTCGGCCTTCGAGAGATGGCCGAGCGGAAAGCGCAGATAGTCGATCTGCTCCTGAGTGGTCGCAAAGAGGAAATAGCTCTGGTCGCGGTCGGCATCCGTCGGCCGATAGAGCGCCCGCTGGCCCGAATAGCGCGGGTTCGGGCTCGGCCGCGAGCGGATATAGTGGCCGGTTGCCAGCGCATCGGCGCCGAGCTCCTTGGCGGTCGCAAGCAGATCGGCGAACTTGACCGTCTGGTTGCAGGCAACGCAGGGGATCGGCGTTTCGCCGGCGACATAACTTTCGGCAAACGGGTTGATCACCGTTTCGCGGAAGCGCGCTTCGTAATCGAGCACGTAGTGCGGAATGCCGAGCGTTTCGCAGACGCGGCGGGCATCGTCGATGTCCTGGCCGGCGCAGCAGGAGCCGGCACGGTGCACAGCTGCACCATGATCGTAGAGCTGCAGCGTGATGCCCAGAACGTCGTAGCCCTCGCGTTTGAGCAGGCCGGCGACGACGGAACTATCGACACCGCCGGACATGGCGACGACGACACGCGTATCTTCGGGCTTGCGGTCAAAATCGAGAGTATTCACGGGATCCAATCCGGCCTTCGGGTGGCGGCAATCGCGCTCGCCCCTGTTTCACGCTTCATGCGATGCAATGCCGGGATAAGAGCACGCGGCACGCTGTCGGCTTCTGCAGCGCTGCACGTCCTGATCGGATGCGCAAAAATCGCTGCAGCATTGCAAGTTCCGGAGCATCGTCTCCGCTTTCTGCAGTTCGGCTGAAAGCAGGATGCTCTGAAGCGCACCGCGACCCGAAGGGGTCACTTCAGCGCTTTAGCTTCTTGTTTTCGAGCACGCCGTCACCGCAAAACCGCTGCGCATCTTTGCGCGACGTGCTCCAGTCGCCGACATATAGAAACTTGTCCGCTCCGCGGCAAGGGCGGCGCTAGGGCGCCAGGCCGATCAAAGCGGCCTGTCTCAGATCAGTTTCAGCCGCATGGCGCGGGCGATCGCCTGCATGCGGTTGACGGCGTCGAGTTTGCGGGTCGCGCTCTTGAAGTAGCTGCTGACCGTATAGGTGGAGATCCCCAGGATGATGGCGATCTCGTCGCTGCTCTTGCCGGCCGCTGCCCAGCGCAGACACTCGATTTCGCGGCTCGACAGCTTTTCGCGCGCCGAACTGCCCGTATCGAAGGTGCGCTCAAGACATTCGAACAGTTGCACGAGAGAAAGATAGAGCGTCGCCTGCTCGACGCCGACAGGCGCCTCGCGCCGGCCGGACAGCATGGCGACGAAGGGATCGCCGCTGCTGGTATGCAACTGGACGGCGAAATGACGCGCCATCTCCGGATGGGCCAGCAGGCGGTGCACCATCGCCTCGTCGACCGGCTTGCCGGCCGCATCCAGCAGTTCGGCACCGCCGACGACCGGCAGCTTGGTGTTGCGCAACCGCTCGACCAGCACGCTCGATTGAAAGGTCTCGCAGGCGTCGTACTGGCGCACCAGTTCGGATGGCCAGTTGCTGAGCACCAGGCGCTCGGAGAAGCGCTGCTGCTCGGCCAGCGGCAGCCGCGCGATCATGAAATGGCCGAAGCCATAACGCGCGATCAGCCGCCGCAGCAGATGCAGAAGTTCGTACTCGGTGCGCACGGCAGCCGTATCGATTTCGGAAATCATGTCCGCCGTCTCAGCCTCGCGTAGCAAGGCTGGTTCATTCGATTCCTTCATCTCTGATCACCACATCACCGGCGCCAACGCACCTGGTCGAGAGAATACAAACCGCCCCGAGAATCATCCGGCGCATGAACTTCACTCAGGCGCCAGAATACAGCCACCCTCTCCGGCATGCCCGCGAAAGCAACGCGACCGGTTGTGAAAATATGACGATGCACCAAGAATGAATCGGGAGCGCACAAACGTCGCTCATCCTTTATTTCGGCGTCTCGTTACCAAGAATTTTAGTTAAAGTGAAATGTGGTAATTGCATGGCTCCCATGTAAAATCCGCGATAATCCAAAGCTTTCCGGGCAAATTGACGGCTATTGTCGAACGCAACGGTCGCCGCGATCGCCGGCGCGCCGTTGCGGAAGTGATCGAGGGAGTGTGCGGAAGTATTTAAAATTATGAGCAAATTGTTACCGACGGCTTAGGCAAATGTTAAATGTGGCGGGCTAAGGTCAGCCACATATGGTCTTGAGTTTGTGTAGAGAGTCCCATGACCGAAATGATGCGACCACGCGTAAAATATGTCATCGGCCCCGATGGCAGTCCTCTGACGATTGCGGATCTGCCGCCGGCGAATACCCGGCGCTGGGTTATCCGCAGGAAGGCTGAGGTGGTTGCCGCAGTGCGCGGTGGCCTTTTGAGCCTTGAGGAAGCGTGCGAGCGCTATACCCTCACTGTCGAGGAATTCCTGTCCTGGCAGTCCTCCATCAACGATCACGGTCTGGCCGGTCTGCGCACGACACGCATCCAGCAGTATCGCCACTAAAAGCCCACGACAGGGCCATAGGTGGAACGGCGGCTCCGGTTTTCCGGTGGCCGCCGTCTTCGTTTTTGGTGAAGCAACGCTGCCCCCCTTCCGTTCGGCGGCATTTCGGCGACAGTGCGTTTCCCCTTTGCGTTCGCCAAACCGGTTCCTGTTGCCACAGTCATGCGATAGCATGGTCGACAACACGCAAACGTTGAATGCGAAGGGATGCCGAGATGGATATCGCCAACGAAGAAACCGGCTCGCACGGCCGCTACTCGACATCCGTCGAGGGATATACCGGCGAGATGACCTATTCGCGGTCGTCGCCGAAACTGATCATCGTCGATCACACCCACGTTCCCGACGAACTGCGCGGCAAGGGCGTCGGACAGGCGCTGGCAAAACATGCGATCGACGAAGCGCGCAACGGCGGCTGGAAGATCATTCCGCTCTGCCCGTTCATGCGCGCACAGGCGCTGCGCCATCCCGACTGGCAGGATGTCATCCAGGCCTGATCCCACCGCTCCACTCCCAGACGGTCCCGAAATGAGAAAAACCCGCTCGACAGTTGCCTGTCGCGCGGGTTTTTCGTTCTGGTGACAATCGTGCCGGATCGGGCCATGCCATCGGCATCGCCCGACAAAGAATGAAAATCATATGCCTCGAGACGCCGAGGGGCTTACGCCCTCAGACGCGTCGTCGTGTCCCGTTCCTCGAGCGCCGCCGCCTTCGCATACTCGGCTTGCACTTCTTCAAGCGCGAGTTCGGCAGCGTCTTGCTGCATCTTCAGTTCACGAATGGAGACCTGAAGATTGTCGGCTCTTTGACGAGCAGCCTTGGCGAAAGTGGGATAGGCAAAATGCGAGGGATCGGAAATGCCCGACTTCTTTTCCTCGAAAACAATCTGATTTTCCAGATCCTTGGTCATCCGTTCGAACTCAGCCATCATCATCTGAAGCTGGCTCAGCTGACGCTGCTTCTCCCTGACCTGAAATTCCTTCAGGCGGACAAGGCTCTCACGTGCTTTCATACGCAATACTCCCGTGGATAACGAGACCCCGGTTACTGATTTGGCCCGTCGAGCCTGCCCCAACAGACAGAAAACGAAAAATCGACAGCGATATTAACAAAAGCCTACCGCTGGTAACCTTTCGTTTACGGGCATCGTTAATCATAGGGGTGATGATTTAAGGCTCCGTAAATGCTGAGGCACGAAATATGACGGCCCCGGCATTAACGAGTCAGAAGAGTCAGATAGCGGCATTTCCTCATGTTTCGCATGAAAAGTGCCATTTTGGATTCACGTTTGAAATCAGGGAACTGCTAAAAATATTTAACAATCTCGATACACCTTGCCAGAGTGAATCAGAATTTGTTAACCATTTGATGGCAGCCTCCAAATCAGGCAACGACTGGATCCGTATCGCGTAAGGGGGCCACGATGACCTTGGGCGGCGGAAAAGGGGAAGAATATGCGGGTTCTACTAATTGAAGACGACAGCGCAACGGCTCAGAGCATTGAGCTGATGCTGAAGTCCGAGAGTTTCAACGTTTACACCACCGATCTCGGTGAGGAAGGCGTCGATCTCGGCAAACTTTATGACTACGACATCATCCTTCTCGACCTCAACCTTCCGGACATGTCCGGTTACGAGGTCTTGAGAACACTGCGTCTTTCCAAGGTGAAGACGCCGATCCTCATTCTCTCCGGCATGGCCGGAATTGAAGACAAGGTTCGCGGCCTCGGCTTCGGCGCCGACGACTACATGACCAAGCCGTTCCACAAGGACGAGTTGGTGGCACGCATCCATGCGATCGTCCGCCGTTCCAAGGGTCATGCCCAGTCGGTCATCTCGACCGGCGAACTGATCGTCAATCTCGATGCCAAGACGGTGGAAGTCGGCGGACAGCGCGTCCACCTCACCGGCAAGGAATACCAGATGCTCGAGCTGCTCTCGCTGCGCAAGGGCACGACGCTCACCAAGGAAATGTTCCTCAACCACCTCTACGGCGGCATGGACGAACCGGAACTGAAGATCATCGACGTCTTCATCTGCAAGCTGCGCAAGAAACTTGCCAACGCTGCCGGCGGCGCCAACTACATCGAAACCGTCTGGGGCCGCGGCTACGTCCTGCGCGAGCCGGATGGTGCGGAATACGCCGAAACCGCCTGATTTCAGGCTCTCTTCCGGGCGCGGCATGGATCCGCATATCCAGGCATGACGCCAACGGAACCCTTTTGAACGAACCCGCCCTTGCCGGCGGGTTTTTTCGTTGTGACAATGGCTCCTCGCTTGCCAATCGCGCGGCCCCTCCCCCACGTCTTCCGACTATCGAATGCGTGGCTGACGCTGCCAGCCCGCTATCGGACAAGCGGCGGCAAGGCCTTTAGGAATTGGCGACGCACTTGCCCTGGCCCTGATCTCGGCACCACGCAAAGGCGTGAAATCCGGGCAGCAAAAAGCCGCAGCAATCGCCGCGGCTTGTTCACTCTGGAGAGGGATGCGTCTGGCGTCAGGCCGCCATCGACTGGCTGGCAAAGACGCTGGTCAGGATCTTGCGATCGAACGGCTTCAGCAGAAAATCGTCGGCGCCGGCGCGCTTGCCCGCCATCATCTTCTTCAGATCCGCCTCGACGACGCAGTAATAGATGCGCACCGAAGCACCGTTCGGCAGCCGTCTGATATTGGCGATGAGATCCAGGGCGCCTTCCAGGCCGGCATCGACCACAAGAATGTTCGGCAGCTCGGCTTCACAGCGCACCAGCGCCTCAAGGCCGCTCGGCGCTTCGTAGACAAGGAAGCCCATGCCGGACAGGATACGTTTTCCAACCTTCCTGACGACATCCGAGCCGTCGGCAATCATCAAGCGCCGCATGTCCAACTCCTTCATGCCTTACCTATACGCGCATTCGCACGCTTGAAACAACCCTATACAAATTTGGCAAAGATTTCGTTACGGAGCTTGCTTAACGCCGCCTTTCGGACGACTTTTAAAGCGCTGAAAATATTAATTTTTCAGCGAACCAGCGAAAAGCATGGAATGCCAGGCGCTTAAACTGCGGCCACGCAAAAAACCGGCGCAGGGGCCATGGCCACACCGCGCCGGACATGTCTCAAATCGAAAAAGACGAGTGCCCGCCTTAAGCGTCGGCGGGCGCCATGCGCGCGGTGAAGATGATCTCTTCGCCGGTGGAAACCACGTCGATCGCCATGCCGGATTCTTCGCCGAGCAGCACCGTGTAGTAGGGCTGGATCGAGTGCGCATCGACCGCTTCTGCCGGCGTGCCGGACAGAAGTTCGACCAGGCGCGGAGGCACCCGCATCATGCGGCCCTTGCAGACCAGCGTGAACACGGCGTCATGCTCGGGATTCTCGAGCGTGATGTCGATGACGCCGCCGCGCGGGATCGCGCCATAGGCGATGAGGAAGAGGTTCAGGAGCAGCTTGACCCGGTTCTTGGCGATGATGGCGCGCGGCCCATGCCAATTGACCTCGGTCTTCTTCTCGGCGGCGGCAAAATCCTTGGCCGCCCTTTCCGCTTCGCCGGTGTCGATCGACGCCCCGACCGAGCCGGAAGCGCCGAAGGCGAGACGCGCGAACTTCAAGCGGACCGAAGCGTTGAGTGCGCTGGTGCGGATGAGGTCCATGGCGTCGGCGTCGGCGCCGCCCTCGTCGAGAAGCTCCAGGCCGTTGTTGATGGCGCCGACCGGCGAGATAACGTCGTGGCAAACCCGGCTGCACAGAAGCGCGGCCAGATCGGGTCCCGTCAATGTCAGGTTCGGATTCGTTGCCATCGTCGTTCCTTGTTCGGTTCCATCGGCATGCGGACATGAGGCACGCGCTCGAGCAGAGCCGGTAAAGCCTCAGGCGCGCAGACGCAAGCCATGGGCTGCCCGGCGCAGCCGTTCATCAGTGGATCATAATGACACCACATTTGGTAAACCGATTGTTAAGACCATCGGTTCAAATTGCAGGGAAATGGTCCAGACCCCCGCTGGCCGTGTCATCGATGCAGATGCCGGCCATAGCAAACCCGCAAGCGAGTGATTTTCGCGCCTGACGGAGGAAACGATGCAGCAGATCATGATGGCAGCCAAAACGGCCAGCCGCGCTATCCTGGCGACGATGTTCCTGATGGCGGGCGCCATATCCGCCGCCCAGGCCCAGCAGGCAAACAACAGCCAATACTCGATGCAGGAGATCGTCGATGCCGGTCACGGCTTCTTCGGCGAGACCTCGGGCGGCCTTGCCAAGGTGGTGGAGCGCGCCTTCGAGCGCTACGGCCTGCCGAACGGATACATCCTCGGACAGGAAGGGTCGGGCGCCTTCATTGCCGGCCTGACCTACGGGGAAGGCGAACTCAACACCAAGAATGCCGGCCAGCACAACGTCTTCTGGCAGGGCCCATCCCTCGGTATCGACTGGGGCGGACAGGGCAGCCGCACGATGATGCTGGTCTACAACCTGCCGAGCGTGCCTTCGCTCTACAAGCGCTTCGGCGGCGTCTCCGGCTCGGCCTATGTGGTGGCCGGCGTCGGCATGACCGTGCTGACCGACGAACAGATCGTTGTCGTTCCGATCCGCACCGGCATCGGTGCCCGTCTCGGGGTCAATGTCGGCTATCTCAAGATGACGCAGAACCCGACCTGGAACCCCTTCTGATCCAGCGCATGTCAGAGTGCGACGGCGACCCCTGCGCGTCCAAAAGGACGCGCGGCGCCGTAGACGGCGGGTGCACTTCGGCGAAATCCCGCCTCAAATACTTGCAGCGCACGAAACGTCATGTTTAGTGCAGGGAAGTAATATGCAGCGCCTTGCCCCGACCGGAGTGGTCTGGCGGGGCGTTTGCTTCCGGTCCAGCTTTGAAACGGCCAGCTCGTGATTGAATTCTCGCTCCTCTTTGCCCTGGGCTTCCTGACGGCGATCATCATCGGCCTTCTCGTTGCGCCGGCCATTCACCGCCGCATCGTGCGCTTTGCCGAGGACCGTTTGAAGGCCACCATGCCGCTCAGCCCTCAGGAAGTGCGTGCCCAGAAGGACGCCGCCCGCGCCACTTACGCCGCCGAGAACGCGCGCACGCTTCAGGCCCTGAAGCGTGAGCGCGATAAGGGCGTGTCGCTGATGCTCGGCAACGAGAAGACGCTGCAGGAAGCGCGACGCCTCGCCGGCGAGAATGCCGACCTGCATGCCCAGCTCGCCGACATGAACGTCGAGGCCGCCGACATGCGCTCGGCGATCCGCCAGTTCGAGCAGCGGCTGGAGCGCATGAAGGCCTCGCTCGAAACCGTCGAACGCGACAACGCCGCCAAGGCGCAGACGATCCAGGCGCTGACCAACCAACTGGCGCAGCATGCCGGCGATATCGACAACCTGCGCCTCGACCTTGCCGCTCGCGAAACCGAGGTCGAAAACCACAAGAGCCGGATTGCGACGCTGCGCGACGAGCGCGAGGCCCTGCGCTTGGACCTGAAGACCGAAAGCGCGCATGCCAAGGAAATGGAACTGCGCCTCGCCCGTGACGACAGCCGTCTTCAGCGGCTGGAGGACAAGCTTGCGCGGGAACTGGCAGCAGGTGCCGATCGCGAAAGCGCGCTCGAACGGCGCGCCGATGAAATCGAACGATTGAAGACCAAGGTGAAAGACGTGAATCAGGACATGCGGGATGCGGCCAAGGCGCTGCGGGCGGCAGGCGTCGCCTTCCCGGCGCGCAGGGACCGTCGCGCGAGCGGCAACGAGCCATCGCAGAGCGTTGCGGCCCCCTCCACCCCCCTCAGCGGTCAGCCCGTCGTGCCACCCCTGGACATCACAGACCTTTCCGATGACCTCAAAAACCGCGCAACAGCCCTGTCGGAGCGGCTGATCAATTCCAGAAGCTCGAACCATGACGACGCCTTGCGCGAGGAAGTGGCCGAAATCGCCGCCGGCATGGTGGCGCTGACCGCGACACGCGAAGGGGCTGCCTCACCGATCCCAGGCCTGCTCGCAGGCGAAGCACAGAGCGGTGCTGCAGGCCGCACGAGCCTGGCAAAGCGGGCAAAACAAATCCTGTCGAAAGAATAGAACCTGTCGCGCAGGCGCGTTTGGCGGGTTCGCGCAACCTGCGCAAAGCCGGAAAGCCAGAGACGCAGCAGGCGAACGCCGGAAAGCGCGGTGCGTTTGCACGCGCGGTTCAGATCCGGTCGTTGATCAAGGCGACCTGGTGCAGCGCGATGCCGGCCGCCATCGAGACATTGAGGCTGTCGAGCCCGGGCCTCTGGCGAATGCGCGCGGTGCGGACCGATTCCAGGATGGCCGGCGGCAAACCCTCGCCTTCGGTTCCGACAAGCAAGGCGGTGCGCGCCGCCGGTGGTATTCCGCCGATATCGGTTTCGCCGGCCGGCGACAGGCCCCAGATCGCAAAGCCCTCGTGCTGCAGCCGTTCGATCAGCGACGCCGCCGATCCCTCGCGCGCAAACGGCACGGTCAGCACCGAGCCGACGGAAACGCGGATCGCCTTGCGATACATCGGATCGCAGCTCGTCTCGTCCATCAGCACCGCATCGACGCCGAAGGCGGCAGCATTGCGAAACAGCGACCCCATATTGTCGTGATTGGAGATGCCGCAGGCGGCGAGCACAAGGCTTGAAGCGGGAAGCGAGGCGATGAGCGCGTCCCGGCCGGACACGCCGTCCCGCCGTCCGAGCGCCAGCACGCCACGGTGCATGTTGAAGCCGGCAATGGCGTCGAAAACCGGTGCCGCCGCCACATAGACGGGCACCTCGGCGGGAAACTCCCGCACAATAGCCTCGACGCCGGCCACCCGGCTTTCGAGAAGCAGGATAGCCTCGGCCGCAAGCCCGCGGCCCGCGTGGTGCGCCGCCGCCAGCATGCGCAGCACGACCGTGCCTTCTGCGATGAAGCGCCCCTGCCGTCCCGTCAGGTCGCGCTCCTTGATCGACACGAACCCGGCGATACGCGGGTCCGCCGGATCGTCGATGCGGATCGGGGACAGGGCGCTCGCAGCCATGCCGTCAGTTGGTCCTGACGGTGATGTCGGCAACGATGCGGCCGGCCGTAATGTCGAAGACGATCGCACGCGGCTCGGCGCCAGGCAGATTGCCGTAGAAAAGCACCTGCGAGCCCGACAGCGCGACATTGGTCACCGTGAAGCCGGCCGGGAGGGCTGCGACAGCATTGACCGGTGCCTCACTCGGAACGGCGATGGCTGCCGATTGCGCCTGCGCCTTTTCGTCCGTGCGGGTCAGCTTGTAGACAATCGTGCCGAGGACAGCCATAAGCATGACCAACATCACGCCTGCCGAGACGAGCTGCAGCCGCACCATCTTGCGGCGAACATTCTCCATCGCCGGGTCTAGCGGCTTGTCTTCCTGGTCATCGGGCGCGGTCGCGGTCATGATTGGCCTTTTATCGGATTAAAAACGGAATGAACGACCCCTTTAAACAAGCAGCAGCCAATAGGAAAGTCCTGACGGCGGGCGAGGACGCCGCAGGGCGGCTCGATTCCTTCCTGACCGAGGCGCTTTCGGGCGAGTTTTCGCGCAACCGGATCAAAAGCCTGATCGAACAGGGCGCCGTTTCGATCAACGGCAAGCCGGTGACCGAACCGAAGAAGAAGGTCCAGCCAGGCGACCGCTTCGAGATCGACCTGCCCGAACCCGAAGATCCGGAGCCGAAGGGCGAGGACATTCCGCTCGACGTTCTCTACGAGGACGACGACCTTATTGTCCTTGTGAAGCCGGCCGGCCTCGTCGTTCATCCCGGCGCCGGCAATTGGACGGGTACGCTCGTCAATGCGCTGATCCACCATTGCGGCAACAGCCTTTCGGGCATCGGCGGCGTCAAGCGGCCCGGCATCGTGCATCGGCTCGACAAGGAAACGAGTGGGGTCATGGTCGTCGCCAAGAACGACGCGGCACACCGCCACCTGTCGGATCAGTTTGCCGACCACGGCCGCACCGGTCCGCTCGAGCGCGCCTACCGCGCCGTCGTCTGGGGGCGCCCGCGCCAGCTGAAGGGGACGATCGACGCGCCGCTCGGCCGCGCCGGCGACCGCACCAAGCGCGCCGTGAAGCGCGAGGACAGCGACGACGCCCGCGAAGCGATCACCCATTACGAGGTTGTCGAGCGCTATCTGGAAAAGCCTGACGGCACCAGCCTCGCATCTACAGTCGAATGCCACCTCGAAACCGGGCGCACCCACCAGATCCGGGTGCACATGGCCCATATCGGCCATCCGCTGATCGGCGATCCGGAATATGGCGCGGCGTTCCGCACCAAGGCCAATCTGCTGCCCGACGCGGCAAAGGCCGTGGTCAGCCAGTTCCACCGCCAGGCGCTGCATGCGTTCATGCTGCAGTTCGAACATCCGGCAACCGGCGAGACCATGCACTTCGAAGCGCCGATGCCCGACGACATGGCGGCGCTGGTCGAGGCCCTGCAGGCCGCGACGTAACGCAACCTCTTGAATTCGGAGTGCAGAATTCCGATGTTGGATGCGCCTCTATTCGTGATCTGTCTTGCCTCCGGCGTCACATCTAAGTGAAACCGGACTCCTTGAATCATGCTTTTGCCGTACTTATTTCATAGCCTCGTGGGGTCTTAACGAAGACCCACATGCCCAGCCTGCCGCCCGGAGGCCGGAGACTATAAAGGGGGGTGCTTCATGGCCCGAAACAATTTGCCGTCCATTGCCGCTGGTGAAGGCGGCCTCAATCGTTACCTCGACGAAATCCGTAAATTCCCGATGCTCGAGCCGCAGGAAGAGTACATGCTCGCCAAGCGGTATCAGGAGCACGACGACCGCAACGCCGCCCACAAGCTCGTCACCAGCCACCTGCGCCTCGTCGCCAAGATCGCGATGGGTTATCGCGGCTATGGCCTGCCGATCGGCGAAGTCGTGTCTGAAGGCAACGTCGGCCTGATGCAGGCCGTCAAGAAGTTCGAGCCCGATCGCGGCTTCCGTCTGGCGACCTACGCGATGTGGTGGATCAAGGCAGCCATCCAGGAATACATCCTGCGCTCCTGGTCGCTGGTCAAGATGGGCACGACTGCCAACCAGAAGCGGCTGTTCTTCAACCTGCGTCGCCTCAAGGGCAAGATCCAGGCGCTCGACGAAGGCGACCTGAAGCCGGAGCACGTCAAGGAAATCGCCACCACGCTGAAGGTCAGCGAGGAAGAGGTCATCTCGATGAACCGTCGCCTGTCCGGCGATGCGTCGCTTAACGCGCCGATCAAGGCGAGCGAAGGCGAATCCGGACAATGGCAGGATTGGCTCGTCGACGACCACGACAACCAGGAACAGATCCTGATCGAGCAGGACGAGCTCGACAGCCGCAAGGCTTTGCTCGCAAACGCCATGAAGGTTCTCAACGATCGTGAACGCCGCATCTTCGAGGCACGCCGCCTCACCGAAGATCCGCTGACGCTGGAAGACCTGTCGAGCGAGTTCGATATCAGCCGCGAACGCGTGCGTCAGATCGAAGTCAGGGCCTTCGAAAAGGTCCAGGACGCCGTCCGCAAGGCGGCGCTGGAACGTGCCCAGGCCCTGCGGGTCGTCGAAGGCGCATAATCAAGAACTGATGCAATCGAAACAAAAAAACCCGGCGAAATTCTCGCCGGGTTTTTTTGTTGTTTTCCAAGTCGACAGATCCGGGACTATTGCCCCGTCGCCGCCGTACTGCCCGGCGATCCCCAGGCGCGCATGGCCTGGCTGAACGCTTCGTTGCCGCTCTGACCCTTTTCGAGCGTCAGCAGCGCGCGGCGGCCGTTGCGATAGGTCAAGGGGATGTCGATCCAGCCGCGGCTGCGCAGCAGCTCGGTGTTGCTGCCCACCACTTCGGGAAAATCGTTGAGCGCGATCATGTGGAAGTCGTCGGTGATCTTGGCGGGCACGGCGATCAGCGCGTCACCACGATCCTGCTCCGTCCGCTTCATCGAAACGCGCTGCACGCCGTCGATGGCGCCGCCTTCGAAGTTCTGCGGAAGCGAGAAGACGAATTCGATCACGTGGCTCGCCGGCAGAGACGGATCCGCATTGCGCTTGATCGTCATCAGAGCCGTAAGCCCGCGGTCAGGCACCGTGATCTGGGCCTGAATTGCCGGCTCCGGCTTGGCATCACCACCCGGAGACTCCTCCTTGACCGACCATGCGACCGTTCCCGGGATCGCCGTCGGAGAGGATTGGCCGAGCCGCTCCTCATAGAGGAACATCTTTTCGCCGCTGGCGACGGCAACGTCCGGCTGAGCCGGCTGTGCGCCGGGTTGCTGGCCGGCCGCAGGCGTTCCGACTTCGGCACCTGGGGTGACGGCTGCATCTTCCTGCGGCCTTCCCGCCTCGGTCTGCGGTGCGACCGACTTGCCTTCCTGCGCAACGCTTTCACCGTTCACCACGGCCGGGCCCGCATCCGTCTCCGAGCCGTCGGCCAGCAGACGTTGGGTAAATTTCGTCGATGTGTTGGCAGGGACAGCCGTGTCATCGTGCGCGCCGGGCTGCTGTTGCGTGGTGGGCTCGTTGGTCTGCGCCGGGGGCGTGCTCTGGTCAACGGGCGTCTCGCCCGTGCCGGAAAAAGCCGACGTTACCGACGCCACCATGCCGGACATCCAGGCATTGCCCGCCTCCCGGTTCTGCCAGTAGGCAAATCCGCCACCACCGAGCAAGAGCAGCAAGCCGGCGGCAATCGCCACGCGCTTGACGCTGAAGCGCGAAGGCTTCGGCGTCGTACGGTACGACGTGGGTCGCGAAGGGGCAGCAGCCGGCATCTCGATGCCGCGATCGGTATCCCTGGCCGTTGCGGCTCCCGCTGCAGCACCTGCAGCAATGGTCGCACCGCCTTCCAGACCCAGAAGATCGTCAATATGATCCCAGGCAGTCCCAGCACGCTCCTGCTGGCTTGCGGGCTCGGTCGCGCTTGCGGCCGGCGCTGGCGTCGATTTTTCGACGGGCCACGACCAATCGGAGATTTCGGCGTCGCTGGCCTTCGGCGCAGGGCGCTCGGTAATCGAGGCAAAGGGGTCGTCGTCGTCGAACGACCACGACCGGCTGGCGTCCGCTTTCGCAGCCACCGGTTCGATTTCTACAGGTTTTTCCTCGACGGGGTGCATGCCGAGCAGTTCCGGCGCGCCGGCGTCGTCGACCGCCTCGTGCGGCCCTGCATCCAGCGAAGCGGGCGCGGGAACCGGCTTTGTATCTTCCCAGTCGGGCAGTTCCCATTCCGAACGCGCCGGCATTTCCGCGGCAGGCTCGATAGCGGGCGGATCCCAGGTCGCTTCCTGAACCGGCTCCGCTTCAGGCTCGATTGCCGTTGCAGCGGGTGCGTGATCGTAGATCCCATCCGCGATCGGCTCGGCGCTCGCGACGATTTCCTCGTCATGCGGCAGCGCAGCGTCTGGCCGCTCATCCTCGACGGGAGGCTGCCAGGGCGCCTCTTCCGGTTCTTCGACCTGTTCGGCTGCGGTCTCGGCATATTCTACCGGGGCTTCGACCGGCAAGGGCTCAGCGTAGATTTCCGGCGGTTCGTGAACCGCGACAGGCGCATCGGCGTAGACAGGCCCGGCATCGTCAACGGCTTCGGCCGCCGGTTCCTCGGCAGCGGCCGTTATCGGTTCGTTCTGAACTTCGGGCGCGGGCTCGGCCGGCTCAACAGACGTCTCTACGATGTCGACCGGTTCCGGCTCCGGCTCCGGCGCAACGGGCACAACCGCGTCGACGGCCTCGGCCTCCGGCTCGACCTCGTCGATCGCCGGGAGCGCTTCAGCATATTCGCTGTCGACCTCGACGATCGCGTTTTCGAGCTTCGCCAACTGGCGATTGATCATGTCGTCCGACGGACGGGGATTCATATTCTCGAGCTGGCGACGCACGGCGGCGCGCGCCTTCTCGTAGACCTTATCCCGCATTTCAGGTGTGTTTTCCGACAGGCCGTCAACGGTCCTGCGAATAACTGCAACAAAATCCGCCATCAGAACTTTCTCATACGCTCAGGCACGTGTTTGCGATCACGACGCAATGTCAGTCCGCCGACACTAGTCCTCAAAGGGGTCCGTCACAAGTATCGTGTCGTCCCGCTCCGGGCTGGTCGAAAGAAGAGCCACCGGTGCACCGATGAGTTCTTCGACCTGGCGAACATACTTGATCGCCTGTGCCGGAAGATCTGCCCAGCTGCGTGCGCCGACAGTCGATTCCTTCCAGCCTTCGAGTGTAATATAGACTGGCTTTGCCGAAGCTTGCTGCGCCTGGCTTGCCGGAAGATGATCGATCTGCTGTCCGTCGAGAGTATAACCGACGCAAATCTTCAGTTCATCCAGGCCATCGAGCACGTCGAGCTTGGTCAGCGCGATGCCGGTGATGCCGTTGGCGGCAACAGACTGGCGCACAAGTGCCGCATCGAACCAGCCGCAACGGCGCTTGCGCCCGGTCACCGTGCCGAACTCATGACCGCGTTCGCCGAGGAACTGGCCGATCTCGTCATGAAGTTCGGTCGGGAACGGACCCTCGCCGACGCGCGTCGTGTAGGCCTTGGTGATGCCGAGGATGTAGCCGAGCGAGCCCGGGCCCATGCCGGAACCGGCAGCGGCCTGGCCGGCAACGGTGTTGGACGAGGTGACGAACGGATAGGTGCCGTGGTCGATGTCGAGCAGCGTGCCCTGGGCGCCTTCGAACAGGATGCGTGCACCCTTGCGACGCGCCTTGTCGAGCAGCACCCAGACGGTGTCCATGAAAGGCAGGACCTTGTCGGCGACCGAAGACAGCTCGAGCATGATCGCGTCATGGCTGATTTCCGGCTCGCCGAGGCCGCGACGCAGCGCGTTGTGGTGCGTCAGCAGGCGATCGACCTTGGCCGGCAGGGTTTCGAGATCGGCAAGATCCATCACGCGGATCGCGCGGCGACCGACCTTGTCTTCATAGGCCGGGCCGATGCCGCGGCGAGTGGTGCCGATCTTGGTGCCGCTGTTGGAGGCCGCGTCTTCGCGGAAGCCGTCGAGTTCGCGGTGCAGCGAAAGAATGAGCGTGGCGTTGTCGGCAACGCGCAGGTTCTCCGGCGTGATTGTCACGCCCTGCTTGCCGAGCTTGTCGATTTCAGCGATCAGCGCATGCGGGTCGATGACGACGCCGTTGCCGATGACGGCGAGCTTGCCCGGACGCACGACGCCGGACGGAAGCAGCGACAGCTTGTAGCTGACGCCGTCGATCACCAGGGTATGGCCGGCGTTGTGACCGCCCTGAAAGCGCACGACGATGTCAGCGCGTTCCGAGAGCCAATCTACAATCTTGCCTTTGCCTTCATCACCCCACTGGGATCCGACCACCACGACATTCGTCATAATTCTCTTCCTGTTGACGCGCGCAGAGAGGACTGCGCTGTTCTCAAAACCCGCGCATCTATACTGTGTTGTCTGCGGGAAAGCGACCCCGTTATGACGGGCGTTCCGGCCTTTTTGCATGACAAACGCTGGATTTAGCGCCTATATCTGGGGTCTCTCCCGCCCTCGTGGCCATCGATCCCCGTCATTCCAGCAGGTTGCAGCATCGTGAATTCCAGGGCTTATTTCTATCTCTGCGTGACCGCACTCTTCTGGGGCGGAAATTCCGTGGCCGGAAAAATGGCCGTCGGACATGTCAGCCCGATGATGCTCACGACCCTTCGCTGGGTATTTGCGCTTCTCATCATCCTGGTGCTGATGACACCGCAGATCCGCCGCGATTGGGACAAGATAAAGCAGCATTGGCTGCAGTTGCTGGCCTATGGCGTGATCGGCTTCACCACCTTCAATGCCCTGCTCTACTCAGCGCTGAAGTATACGAGCGCGATCAACGCGGTCATCCTCCAGGCCGGCATCCCGATGCTGATCTTCCTGTTCAATTTCATGCTGTTTCGCACCCGCGCCTCGATCGCACAGGTGATCGGCTTCACCGTGACGCTGATCGGCGTGCTGATCACCGCCGCACACGGCGACATCGCCAGCCTGCTGCAACTGGAATTCAACTTCGGCGACGCCCTGATGATCGCCGCCTGCATCGTCTATGCCGCCTATACGGTGGCACTGCGCTGGAAGCCTGCCATGCATTGGCAAAGCTTCATCGCGGCCCCCGCCTTCGGCGCGCTGATCAGCGCCATTCCGCTGCTGTTCTGGGAAATCGGCAGCGGCACGGCGATCTTTCCCGATATGACCGGCTGGATCATCGTCCTCTACGCCGCCATCTTCCCATCCTTGATGTCGCAAGTGCTCTATGTGCGCGGCGTCGAGATGATCGGCGCCAATCGGGCCGGCCTGTTCATCAATGCCATTCCCGTCTTCGGCACGTTGCTGTCGGTGATGTTGATCGGCGAGACGTTCCACACCTTCCATCTCATCGCCCTTCTGCTCGTGCTCGGCGGTATCGCCATTGCCGAAAAGGGGCGACCCAAGCACTGACCCTGCGCGCCTGCGTAGCGAAGCCTCGCCAATGCAATCCCTAGACCTAGGGAGGCACCTTAAGGCTTGGTTAGCAGATGAGTGTTTCTGTCCGACCCAGATTACATTCCTGGGGCTAAGGCAGTGAAAAATATTAGAATTTCGACACGTATCTACTTACTGACGGCGATGGCGCTGATCTTCATGGCCGCCGCCATGGCCTACAAGACGCAGGTCGCCAACGCCGAAGTGAGCCAGGAGCGCCAGCAGATGCTGCGCAACGTCACCGAAGCGGCGATCTCGGCGATTGCAAGCTTCGAGGAACAGGAGCGCAGCGGTGCGCTGACCCGGGAAGAAGCGCAAAGCCGCGCCATAGCAGCTGTCATGGCCATGCGCTTCGGTCAGGACGGCTACTTCTTCATCAACAGCTTCGACGGCGTGATGGTGGCGCATCCGCTCGCCAAGAAATTGATCGGCACCGACATCCGCGGGTTGAAGGATGCCAACGGCAAGGCATTCAACGTCGAGCTGATCGCGCTTGCACAAAACCCGGGCAACGGCATCGTCAACTACTATTGGGACAAGCCAGGCCAAGAGGGGCCGGTCGAGAAATACTCCTACATCCAGGGCTTCAAGCCATGGGGCTGGGGCGTCGGCACCGGCGTTTACGCGGACGATCTCGCGGCAAAGTACAATGCTTCGCTGATGATGACTGTTATCATCACCGCGATTGCCGCCATCGCCACGCTTGCCGCCGCCATGGCGATCGGCCGCTCCATCAGCCGTCCAATCAACCGCCTGAAGGACGTCATGCTCGAAGTCTCGCGCAACGAGACCCGTTCGGACGTTCCCGACACCGGCCGCCGCGACGAGATCGGCAACATGGCCGATGCGCTCGTGCTGCTGCGCGCTTCGGTCATCGAACGCAATGCGCTCGAAATCCGCCAGCGCGACCAGCAGAAGGTGCTCGACAGCGAGCGTAACGCCAATGAGGAAATGCAGCAGGCGACTTCGCGGACCCAGGCCCATGTCGTCAGCACCATCGGCGGCGCACTGGAAAGACTTGCCAGTGGCGACCTGACAATCGACGTTCCCGAACTCGGCGTCGAATACGAAAAGCTGCGCAAGGACTTCAACACGGCCGTTGACGCGCTGCGCTCGACGGTGAGCGCGATCGCCGACTCGACCTCGGTCGTCAACGGCAATGCCAATGAGATCAGCAAGGCAGCCAACGACCTGTCGCAGCGCACCGAACAGCAGGCAGCCTCGCTTGAAGAGACCGCCGCCGCACTCGACGAGATCACCTCGGCCGTGCAGAACTCCACCAACCGTGCCGAGGAGGCAAGCCGCATGGTGGCCGACGCCCGCAAGGGAGCAACGGCATCGAGCGAGGTCGTGCGCGATGCGATCACCGCCATGGGACGCATCGAAACCTCCTCCTCCAAGATCGGCGAGATCATCGGCGTCATCGATGACATCGCCTTCCAGACCAACCTCCTGGCGCTTAACGCAGGCGTCGAGGCGGCACGCGCCGGCGATGCCGGCAAGGGCTTTGCCGTCGTTGCCCAGGAGGTTCGCGAACTGGCGCAGCGTTCGGCAACCGCTGCCAAGGAGATCAAGGGCCTGATCACCGCATCCAGCGTCGAGGTCTCGGCCGGCGTGCGTCTGGTCGAAGCGACGGGCACGGCGCTCGGCGACATCGAGCACCGGGTCAACGAAATCAACGACCGGATCGTGGCGATTGCGACCGCGGCCCGCGAACAGTCGGTCGGCCTTCGCGAGATCAATACCGCCGTCAACCAGATGGACCAGATGACGCAGCAGAACGCCGCAATGGTGGAGCAGACATCGGCTGCAAGCCAGACGCTCGCTTCCGAAAGCAGCGTGCTCGCCGGCCGGCTGGCGCATTTCACCGTCGAGGAAAAGCAGTGGCGGCCTTCAGGCCGACGCGCAGCCTGATCCGATAGCGGCACAGGCAAGACGAGACAGGGGGCGTCGGCCGAGCCGGCGCCCCCTGTCGTTTCAGGTCAGTGCGCGTTCCATGTAGACCGCATCCTCGCCGTAGCTCGCAAGCTTCGATGCCAGCCGCTCGTCCATGCGGACGGAAAACCCCTGCCGCTCCCAGAAGCCGCGCGAGCCGTTGACCGAGACCAGCGACATCGAGCTGTAACCTTCCGATCGGGCGATGTCGGCAAGGAGCGGCACGACATTGCCCCCAGCCCCGGATCCGCGCGTCTGCGGCAGAAGCGCCAAATCGTGAATGTACCATGTGTCGGCAACGTCAGGGATCGCGCCCAGCATCGAATTCAGCGAGGGCGGTGCGCGCCTTACCCAAGGATGGCTCAGCACATAGCCTTGCGCGATGCCGCCGACCTCCAGCATGAAACAGCCCTCCGGGCTCAATTCCAGCCGATCGGCAAGCACCTCGTCGTCCTCGGTGAACGCCTCGTGCACAACCAGCTGAATTTCGGAGACCGAAACGAGGTCGGGAAGGCTGGCTTCACGCCAGCGGAACGTCTGTCTTGCCATCGCTTTCATCAACATTTCAAACCGAAAAACGCACCGGCTTGACCCGATGCGTCCCTGGCTATTCCAGAATTTCGTCTCGGCCCGCTGTCCGATAGCGGGATATTCGCCGGTGCATAGGCCCGAAAAACATGGCCGATTTGCGCCCGCTGGCCTTGTCCGCCAGACGGCGGACAAGGCTGGTGCCCTATGATCAATCGATGTTGAACACCAGCGGCTTTGCCTGGCGGATCGCCGCGTTGGCGCGCAGCTTGTCGAGCACGTCCTCGGAAACCGGGCCATCGACATAGAGCAGCGCGATGGCGTCACCGGCTTCCTTCTCGCGACCGAGCTGGAAGTTCGCGATGTTGACACCGGCATTGCCAAGCGTCGTGCCGATGAAGCCGATCATGCCGGGAACGTCGGTGTTGGTGATGTAGACCATGTGGCTACCGACGTCGGCGTCGAGATTGATGCCCTTGATCTGGATAAAGCGCGGCTTGCCATCGGAAAACACCGTGCCGGCGACCGAACGCGTCTGGTTGGCGGTCTTGACCGTCAGCTTGATGTAGCCGTCGAAGACACCGGTCTTGTCACGCTTGACCTCGGACAGGATGACGCCCTTTTCCTTGATCATGATCGGAGCCGAAACCATGTTGACGTCGGCAACCTGCGGCCGGATGAGGCCGGCAAGCACGGCGCTTGTCAGCGCCTTGGTGTTCATCGACGCGGTCGCGCCGTCATAGAGGATCTCGATTTCCTTGATTGCGCTTTCCGTCACCTGGCCGACGAAGGCGCCAAGCACGTCGGCAAGCCGGATGAAGGGTTTCAGGATCGGCGCTTCCTCGGCGGTGATCGAGGGCATGTTGATGGCGTTGGAAACGGCACCCTTGACGAGGTAGTCCGACATCTGTTCGGCGACCTGCAGGGCGACGTTCTCCTGCGCTTCCGTGGTCGAAGCGCCGAGATGCGGCGTGCACACGACGTTCGGCAGGCCGAAGAGCGGGCTCTCGGTCGCAGGCTCGACCTCGAACACGTCGAAGCCGGCGCCGGCAACATGGCCCGACCTGATCGCGTCTGCGAGCGCCTTCTCGTCGACGAGGCCGCCGCGGGCGCAATTGACGATGCGCACACCCGGCTTGGTCTTGGCGAGTGCTTCGGCATTGAGGATGCTACGGGTCTTGTCCGTCAGCGGCACGTGCAGGGTGATGAAGTCGGCCTGGGCCAAGAGCTCGTCGAGCTCGACCTTGGTGACGCCCATTTCCTCGGCGCGCTCCTTCGACAGGAACGGGTCGTAGGCGAGCACGTGCATCTTCAGGCCGATGGCGCGCGAGCAGACGATCGAGCCGATATTGCCGGCGCCGATGACGCCGAGCGTCTTGCCGGTGATTTCGACGCCCATGAAGCGGGACTTCTCCCACTTGCCGGCCTGCGTCGAAGTGTCGGCGGCCGGAAGCTGGCGGGCAACGGCAAAGAGCAGGGCGATGGCGTGTTCGGCTGTCGTGATCGAATTGCCGAACGGCGTGTTCATGACGATGATACCGCGGCGCGAGGCGGCCGGGATATCGACATTGTCGACGCCGATGCCGGCGCGGCCGATGACCTTGAGGTTGGTCGCGGCCGCAATCAGCTTCTCGGTCGCCTTGGTCGCCGAGCGGATGGCAAGGCCATCATAGTTGCCGATAATTTCGGCGAGCTTGTCCTTGTCCTTGCCGAGCTTCGGCTGGAAATCGACTTCAACGCCGCGGTCGCGGAAGATCTGGACGGCGGTTTCCGACAGTTCGTCGGATACGAGAACGCGAGGTGCCATGATGGCCTCCTTGAAAAGATCAGGTCTGAACGGAATGCGGGTACAAGGGCTTCGCTCCCATGAGGAGCGAAGCAAGCGCTTGGGGTTAGGCCGCGGCCTGCGACAGGGTCGCCTTCTGGGTCTCAAAAGCCCAGGTCAGCCACGGCATCAGCGCCGCCATGTCGGACGCCTCGATCGTGGCGCCGGCCCAGATTCTGAGGCCGGACGGTGCGTCGCGGTAATGGCCGATGTCGAACGCGACACCTTCCTTTTCGAGGAGGGCAACAACGCCCTTGGCAAAAGCCGCCTGTCCGTCGGCATCGAGGGCTGCGACGTCCTTGTCGACGATCTTCAGGCAGACCGAGGTATTGGAGCGGGTCTCGTCCTTGACCGCCAGGTTGGCGATCCAGCCGTTGGCGTCGACGAAGTCGAAGATCACCTGGGCATTGGCGTCGGCACGCGCCATCAGGCCCTTGAGCCCACCGACCTTCTCTGCCCAGACGAGGGCATCGATATAGTCCTCGACGCAAAGCATCGACGGTGTGTTGATGGTTTCGCCGGTGAAAATGCCTTCGATCAGCTTGCCGCCAGAGGTCATGCGGAAGATCTTCGGCAGCGGCCATGCCGGCACGTAGGTCAGCAGGCGTTCGACGGCACGCGGCGACAGGATGATGACGCCGTGGGCGCCCTCGCCACCGAGAACCTTCTGCCAGGAGAAGGTAACGACATCGAGCTTGGCGAAATCGAGGTTCTGCGCGAAGGCGGCAGAGGTCGCGTCGCAAATGGTCAGACCCTTGCGGTCGGCCGGGATGAAGTCGGCATTTGGAACGCGCACACCCGAGGTCGTGCCGTTCCAGGTGAAGACGACGTCACGGTCGAAATCGACCTTGGAGAGATCGGGCAGTTCGCCGTAACCGGCTTCGAACTTGCGAACGTCGGCGAGCTTCAGCTGCTTGACCACGTCGGTCACCCAGCCGGCGCCAAAGCTTTCCCAGGCGACCATGTCGACGCCGCGCTCACCGAGCATCGACCAGAGCGCCATTTCGACGGCGCCGGTATCGGAAGCGGGCACGATGCCGATGCGATAATCGGCCGGCACTTCAAGAATGTCACGGGTAAGATCGATGGCCTGCTTGAGCTTCGTCTTGCCGATCTTGGCGCGGTGCGAACGACCGAGCGGAGCATCGGAGAGAGCATCGAGCGACCAACCGGGACGCTTCGAGCAAGGGCCAGAAGAAAAATGGATGTTGTTCGGACGGAGGTCCGGCTTGGCAGGCTTCGTCATGTGCTATCCTTCCAGATAGATAGCCCTTCGTTGGGGAAGGGTGTCCCGCCGTCGGAAATATTGCGGGTCAGGAAGGAAGTCAAGCGACTTGTGTCGCAATCGGGAAAATTTATGGCGGGCTAGGCAAGATCAGCAAAGACGGAACCGTCCCCGCCGACCGAATGTTACCAGAACGAGAAACGCAGACCCGCTCTGATCTCGTGACGCGAAAGACCGTCATCGAAGCCCTTTGCCCCGCTCGCACCGGCAAGCGCCTCGGCCCCGAAGCCGAACATCCCGCCGTCGCCGATGTGCGAATAGCGGTAACCGACATCGAGCTTCAGGCGATCGCTGAGGTCGTAGGAGACACCGGCCATCAGCGCATAGGTAAAGCGCCAGCTGTCGTGGCCGTCGAAGGACGTGGTGGCCGGGGCGCCGGCACAGGCGCCGCCGCCGGCAACGCAGCTTTCGCTGGCAAAGGCGGTGTTCCAGCGCAGATTGGTCGCTCCGATGCCGGCACCGAGATAGGGTGTGAATCCGGCGAGCGTTCCGAAATCGACATAGGCGTTGGCCATCAGGCCCAGCGCGGAGAAATCAGCCGTCGTCGACAAGGCGCAGGACGTGCCGGCCCCCTGCCCCGCGCAAGGGCTGGCACCGATTGACGAGCCGTCAAGACGGCCCTCGAAATAATCCGCCGTCAGATCGGCGCGCACAGTGTCGGTGATCTGGTAGCCGAGGCCGATCGTGCCCGAAAGCGGTTTGTCGAAGCGCGTGCCGTCGAACGGGGTCGTGCTGTAGCTGCCGGTGCCCGCGTCGAAGGTGCGGTAGAAGGGATCGCCCGCATCGCGCCAGCCGGCATAGCCGATGTCACCGCGGATGTAGAGGCCGTTGCTGCCGATCGCTTCCTGGGCAATGGTGATTTCCGGCGCATCGATCAGGGCCTCGTCAGCGGCAAGCGCCGCACCTGAGGCAAGCAGGCCGATACCGAACGTGGCTCCGCAGATCCCGTTTCGCCATTCCATGCCCATGCCCTTTCGCTGCAATTGCCGTCACCGGACGGGATCCACCCATCGGCTACTTCGTTCGGCGTTAACTATTGCAGAGTGAGGTTAACTGTCGGTTAACCATGCCCGTTAGCATTTGCGCAAAGCTTTCGACGAAACGACGAAGGCCGCCCCTGGGGCGGCCTTCGATGCTCGATATCGATTGCTTACTTGTAGACGATCGGCTCCGGCGGCGGCTCATAAGGAACCTCGCAGACGTTGCCGAAGGAGTAGCGCAGGCCGGCGCGCGCTTCGTGGATGTAGAAGCCCTCGTCGTAGCCCGGGCCGCCGCCATTGGCGTAGCCGAACATGTTGCCGTCATCCACCTGGCGGAAGCGGTAGCCGACATCTGCCTTGAGATTGCAGGTCAGGTCGATGGCAGTACCGGCCATGAGCGCGTAGGTGAAGCGCCACTTGCTCTCGCCCTCGTGTTCCGTCGTCGGGTCGCAGGCCCCCGGATTGCTGACGCTGCAACTCGTGTTGCGCAGCTTGTCCCACTTGACGTGCGTGGCACCGACACCGGCACCAACATAGGGTGTGAAAGCGCCATAGGTGCCGATATCGACATAGGCGTTGGCCATCAGGCTCCAGGCCGAGACCGAACTTACGTCGCTCGACACGCAGGGTCCCACAACGCTGCCGCAGCCGCCGAATGTCGAGCCGGCGAAGTCGCCGCCGCCCCAGTAGTCGAGCGTGACGTCCGTGCGCAGGTAGTTGTTGAACTGGTAACCGACACCGACGCCGGCAACCCAGGAATCGTCAATCTCGGCCGTCGCGAATTCCGCGATGGAGCCGCCCGGTCCGCCCTGATAGAAATTCGCGCCACGCAGATTGTTCCAGGCGTAGCCCACGTCGCCGCGCAGATACCATCCGCTGGTCTGGATCACCTCGACCGGCTGCTCGACGATGGGTTCGACAGGCGGTTGATAAATGTCGGCAGCAATGGCTGCGGTGCCGCTGAGCAAGACTGCAACAACGCCACTCAAAATTCTCTTCATGGCCCACTCCAATACATTCGGTTGCTTGGCGCGCCATCAAAGTGGCGCACAAATCCTGACGTTGGTTATGGATAATGATGGGGAAAGGTTAAGCCTCGATTAACTACAAAAGTTTACCTTGCGCGTTAAGGAACATTAATACTCCGATACACAGCGACCTGTTCTTCGGCAGACAAAGAAAAGGCCGGTGAAAATCACCGGCCTTGGAGGAAACTGCGGGGGGAATGTTGTTAAGCCGCGTTGCGCGCGCTGCCGATGACATTGATCAGGCCGTCGACGATCCGCTCGACCTGACCGCGATCGTCACCTTCGGCCATGACCCGGATCAAAGGCTCCGTACCTGATGGACGGATCAGCAGGCGGCCGGACTTGGCAAGCTCGGCTTCCGCATCGGCGATCGCCTGGCGCACAGTTGCGTCTTCGAGCGGCTTGCCGGCGGAAACGCGCACATTCTTCAAGACCTGAGGCACCGGCTCGAAGCGGTGGCATACCTCGCTCACCGGCTTGCCCAGGCGCTTGACGACTGCAAGGATCTGCAGGGCTGCCACGAGACCATCGCCGGTCGTGCCGAAGTCCGAGAGCACGATATGGCCGGACTGCTCGCCGCCGACGTTCAGCCCCTCCTGGCGCATCTGCTCGACAACGTAGCGGTCTCCGACCTTGGTGCGGCGCAGCTCGATGCCACGGCCTTCGAGGTAGCGTTCCAGACCCAGGTTGGACATGACCGTTGCGGCGATCGCACCGCCACGTAGCGTGCCGTCCTCGGCCCAGCTGTCGGCGATCACGGCCATCAACTGGTCGCCGTCGATGACGGTGCCGTTCTCGTCGACGATCAGGACCCGGTCGGCGTCGCCGTCGAGCGCGATGCCGATATCGGCCCGCACCTCATGCACCTTTCTGGACAGGGCTGCCGGATGGGTCGAGCCGCATTCGAGATTGATGTTGACACCATTCGGTTCGGTCCCGATCGTCACCACTTCCGCGCCGAGTTCCCAAAGGGCCTGGGGCGCGACCTTGTAGGCCGCGCCATTGGCACAATCGATGGCGATCCGCAGCCCCTGAAGGGTGACATCGCGCGGCAAGGTACGCTTGGCATGCTCGAGATAGCGGTAGATGTCGCCATCGACGCGCTTGGCACGCCCGATGTCTTCCGCCTTGGCAAGCTGGCCGGACAGGTCCTGGTCGAGCAACGCCTCGATCCTGGCTTCGATATCGTCCGAGAGCTTGTAGCCATCGGGGCCGAACAGCTTGATGCCATTGTCCTGGAAGGGATTGTGAGAGGCGGAGATCATCACGCCGATATCCGCACGCAGCGAACGCGTCAGCATGGCAACGCCCGGCGTCGGGATCGGCCCGAGCAGGAACACGTCGAGACCGGCTGCCGTGAAACCGGCGACCATGGCGTTTTCGAGCATATAGCCTGAAAGCCGCGTGTCCTTGCCAATCACCACCCGGTGGCGATGGGCGCCGTTGCGGAAGATCGTGCCGACGGCGATGCCGACCCGCATGGCGAGATCCGGCGTCATCGGGAAGGTGTTGGACTGGCCACGGATACCGTCCGTGCCGAAATACTTGCGCTTCATAAGAGCTCCATCGTTCCGCTGGGTCAATGCAGGCTTTGCCTGCTTTACCTGTCTGCGTGTTCCGCGACTGGGTTTCATTGACCAGACCTCATATCATTCCGGCTGTTGCCGTTGCTCCCGCGCTGTAACAGCAAAACAAGGGCTGGGAGCCTTCGAATCTTCTTTGACACAAAACCAATGCAAACGGCAGCAACCGTAGCATCAGAAATCATTACATCCCGTTACCAAGTGCAATCCCGTGCCTCGGCAACAAAAAGCCGCCGCGCTCTCCGGCGCGGCGGCTTCTGAGATAAGCGTCTGAACCTGAAGCCGCTATTGCGGCTGCGGCTCGAAACCACCTTCGGATTCTTCGCCCTTGTTGCCGGACGAGCCCTCTTTCTTCACGCCGGCCGAAGGCACGGCGGAGCCGCGGTGCGGCGGTGTGTCGTCGCCGAGGTCACGCGCCGGCTTCTCGCCGCGGATGAGCGCCTTGATCTCGTCACCGGTCAGGGTTTCGTATTCGAGAAGCCCTTCCGCAAGCGCCACGAACTCGTGGTTCTTGTCGGTCAGGATCTTGCGGGCGGTCTCGTAAGCCTCGTCGATCAGACGACGGATTTCGTTGTCGATCTTCTGGGCGGTCGCTTCCGACACGTTCTTCTGCTGCGCCACGGAGTGACCGAGGAAAACTTCCTGCTGGTTCTCGCCGTAGGAAACCTGGCCGAGCTGGTCGGAAAAGCCCCACTGCGTCACCATCGCACGTGCCAGCTTGGTGGCCTGCTCGATGTCGGACGAAGCGCCCGAGGTGATGTTTTCCTTGCCGAAGGTCAGCTCTTCGGCAACGCGCCCGCCCATCATGATCGCAAGCCGCGAGACCATCCACTTGTAGCTCATGGAATAGCGGTCGCCTTCCGGCAGCTGCATCACCATGCCAAGCGCACGTCCGCGCGGAATGATCGTCGCCTTGTGCAAGGGATCGGCCGAGGGAACATTGAGCGCCAGAATAGCGTGACCGGCCTCGTGGTAGGCGGTCAGCTTCTTTTCGGCTTCGGTCATGGCGGAGGAGCGGCGTTCCGCACCCATCATGATCTTGTCCTTGGCGTCTTCGAACTCGAGCATGGTGACGACGCGCTTGTTGCGGCGCGCAGCCATCAGGGCCGCTTCGTTGACCAGATTCATCAGGTCGGCACCGGAGAAGCCGGGCGTACCACGGGCCAAAACCTTGAGGTCAACATTCGGTGCCAGCGGCACGTTGCGAACGTGCACCTTGAGGATGCGCTCGCGGCCGTTGATATCAGGGTTCGGCACGACGACCTGGCGGTCGAAACGACCGGGACGAAGCAGCGCCGGATCGAGAACGTCGGGACGGTTGGTCGCCGCGATCAGGATGATGCCTTCGTTTGCTTCGAAGCCGTCCATCTCGACCAGCAACTGGTTGAGCGTCTGTTCGCGTTCGTCGTTACCGCCGCCGAGACCGGCGCCACGGTGGCGACCGACGGCGTCGATTTCGTCGATGAAGATGATGCAGGGCGCGTTCTTCTTGGCCTGTTCGAACATGTCGCGCACACGGCTTGCGCCGACGCCGACAAACATTTCGACGAAGTCCGAACCGGAGATCGTGAAGAACGGAACGTTGGCTTCGCCGGCCACCGAGCGGGCAAGCAGCGTCTTGCCGGTACCGGGAGGACCCACGAGCAGCACACCGCGCGGAATACGACCGCCCAGACGCTGGAACTTCTGCGGGTCGCGCAGGAATTCGACGATTTCTTCCAGATCCTGCTTGGCTTCGTCGACACCGGCGACATCGTCAAAGGTGACGCGGCCGTGCGCTTCGGTCAGAAGCTTGGCCTTGGACTTGCCGAAGCCCATGGCGCCACGCGAACCGCCCTGCATCTGACGCATGAAGAACAGCCAGACGCCGAGGATCAAAAGCATCGGCAGCAACGTGCCGATATAGCTGAGGAATCCGGAAGAGCCGTCAGTTTCCGGACGAACGGTGACCGTCACGTCCTTCGCTTCCAGACGCTCGGTGAGCGCGGTGTCGACCGAAGGTGCATAGGTCTGGAACGTTGCGCCGCTTTCAGAATAGCTGCCGATGACCTTGGAGCCGGTGATCACGACTTCCTTTACGCGGCTTGCATCGACGTCCTTGAGGAACTGCGAGAACGGAATCTCACGCGAGCCGGTGCGCTCGGTCGGCTGCTGAAACATGCTAAACAGCGCGATCAGCAAAAGCGCTATGATTGCCCAGAGGGCAAAATTACGAAAATTAGGGTTCATCGAACTCCCCGGAACCTGTCACGACCCGCACATTTCGCCGGGCCGCTTTCTTGCCCCTAACATAGGGTTCTGGCGACGCCTTGCCAAGGCAAACCGCCAACTACCGTTCCATTTCTGTCAACAGATCGTGAACCGGCGACCGAACATAGGGCTGACGCCCGCACAATCCGGCAATCATGTCCGCCATGATCCGGTCGAAACCCGGCAAAAAGGTGTCGTAGGGGCAAATGCGCTGCTCGACGGCGGCCTTCGCGACACAATTGTCGTCTGTGGATACAACATGCGGCGCGGAAAGTGCTGCCCGCTTGGCAACGCCCGGTGGCAGTCCTGCGGCAATAAGTCTCTGCTGTTGCAGCCCGGAATCGTCGCCAACACCGACTGTCAACAGGCCATTTCCGACATTTCGAACGGCAAAGCGGCCATCCCAGATGCTGGCTTCGCCCGGCGCCAGGGTGAGACGCGGAAGATCGCGCGCCTCGCGATAGAGGTAGAGACCCGTCGCGCGCCTGTCGAAAACGACCCGTCCTGCCGTCAGCCGCCCCAACGCGCTCCGCTCAAGGAACGCCGTCACGCGCGCAGCAGTGTCTGCCGCCAAGGGATACGTTCGTCCGCCGACGATAGCGGCCATTGCCAAAAGCGCGCGCCGGCAGTCGATATCGGCGCATGTTCCGACGGCAGTTGCGGCAATGCTCACGACGAGGTTCTCGTGAACGCGCGCATGACGTTTCAACCATTCAGCCGCTTTCGCCGACGAGCGCGCGCGGGATGCGGTGTCCCATGTGGTCGCCACCTCATCGCCGGTTTCAGCGAGGCGCTCACGGGTTCGCACCCGTTCAAAATGCATGTTGGCGTTGCTCGGATCGTCAAACCAGCCCACGCCCTCCGCCGCAAGAAAGGCCCTGACATCGGCACGACGCAGACCGAGGAAGGGTCGCAGCACCCAGAAGCGCCTGTCGTAGAGTACGTCGACGGCCATTCCCGCGGCGCCGGGCCCCTGCCCGCGCTCCGACCGCATCAGGATCGTCTCGCGCTGATCATCCAGTGTGTGCCCGGTGGCAATGCAGGTGGCGCCGAGTTCATCGGCAGCGGCGGCCAACAGCTGATAGCGTTTTTCGCGCGCGGCGGCCTGAATTCCTGCCGCCGGTTTTTCACCGTCCCAGAGCTTGACGACATGCGCCACGTCGAGGCTGGCACAGAAGCCGGCCATGGCCCGCGCCTCATCGGCGGAGCCGGCTCTCAAGGCGTGGTCCACCGTGCAGGCAGCAAGAGAAAGATCGGTATTGCCGGTCGCCTCGATCGCCCTGTTTAGGGCGAGAAGCAGTCCCTTGGAATCGCTGCCGCCGGACACGGCTACGAGCAGTCGGGCAGGCCGATGGAGGGATGAAAGAAATCGTTTCGCCGTTTCGAGAACGGCCAGGCTGGCTTGCGTCTCAGCAGCCAAAGCGGCTTTGCTCGCTCGTCACCTTGGCGCGCACGGCCGGTGAGGCCTTCGGGTAGCGCTTGTTGACCTCGCGCAGCGTGGCGCAGGCGGTTTCCTTGTTGTCGAGGGCGCCGAGCGACATGCCGAGCTTCAAGAGCATTTCCGGAGCCTTCGGCGATTTGGCGTGCGCCTGGTGCGCATTCAGGAACGTCTTGGCTGCATCGCTGTACTTGCCCTGCGAATACTGCGCCTCGCCCATCCAGAAGCTGGCATCGGCCGCCTTCTCGCCCTGCGGGAAAACGTCGAGATAGTCACGGAATTCCTGCTCGGCAGTGCTGTAGTCGCCGGACAGCACGTGCCCGTAGGCCGACTGATAAAGGTCGCCGGGATTATCTAGCGCTGCGGTTTGCTGCTCGCTGTCCGGGTTGGCGTTGAGTCCGCCGTCGTTGCCCGGAAGGGCCACGCCGGTGTCGACGCCGGGAGGCGTCGCGTTGGCGCCCGGCTGGGCATCGGTCGTGGTCGAAATCGGATTGCCGCTCTCGTCGAAGACGATCTGGCCCAGCGTCGTTGGAGGCGCGGCACCGGTTGCGCCCTGATCGGCGCCCGATGCGGCCATGCCGGTGCCCGGATCGACGGGCGCCATCGTCTGGCTATCCGTCACCCCCGGGGTGACGGACGCCTGATCACTGGATTTCGGCGTCTGCAATGCGCCGCTCTTCTTGGGGGAGGCCTTGCCGCTTTCCAGATCCTGGAAACGGAACTCGTTGTCCTCCTGGAACTTCCGGATCTGCTCCTGCATCTGCAGAAGCTGGAAGCTCATTTCTTCGATACGCCCGTTGAGCGAGCGGATCTGTTCTTCAAGCTGGCCTATCCGTGTCGTCTCGGAGGCCTGTACCTTCACGACGGGAAGACTGTGCGAGCCTGCCGTATCGGCGTGTGTCGTTCGGGCAGCGAGCCCGGAAAGCGGCATGGCATTTACCGTCTGGCCAAGGCCCGAAAGGGCCGCGAGACCAAGCAGTCCAGCCACGACAAATTTCTTCATTTCATTTGTCCTGTTCGAATACCGGTTTTCCCACCCTGGAATCGGGGCCCGCAATACATCTCGCCGATTCATCTGGATGATTGCCGCACAGTTTTCCAATTACCCTGAAAAAGCAACGGAGTTCGGCCAAAGTGTGGTAAAAAAGCAAAGGGCGGCACAAGGCCGCCCTTATAATTTAGCGATGCGTGATCGGAAGATCACATGCCGGCGCCACCGAGAACGGTCACGGCACGGCGGTTCTGCGACCAGCACGAGATATCGTCGCAAACCGCGACCGGCTTTTCCTTGCCGTAGGAAATCGTCTTCAGGCGGTTGGCCGGAACGCCACGCGAGATCAGATAGTCCTTGGTGGAAGCAGCGCGGCGTGCGCCGAGTGCCAGGTTGTATTCGCGGGTGCCGCGCTCGTCGGCGTGACCTTCGACGGTGACGGCATAGTTCGGGTACTTGGCGAGCCACTGAGCCTGACGGTCGAGCGTCTGCTGTGCGTCGGCACGAATCGAGGTCGAGTCCGTGTCGAAGAAGATGCGGTCGCCGACATTGACGGTGAAGTCCTGCTGCGAACCCGGCGTTGCCGAGCCGGCGCCGCCGAGACCAAGCTCGCCTGCGCTGCCCGGAAGGTTCTTCTTCGAAGCGCAGCCAGCGATGGCAAGGGTCATGACGAGTGCGATCATGACCGGGTTGCGAGCGATGGTCTGCATGCGGCCTGCGGCCGGGGTGTCAATTCGGCTCATGCGCCGGTCTCCTTGAGAAGTGTCTGAATTCACGGTTGCCAGACTGTAACCGGAAGCGGTTAATCGCTATTCAACAGTTATGGTTAACAAATCGATAATTTAAGCTCGGCGCCTGCTAGACCAACACTTTGCGGCGAGAAAGCGGCATGATCGCCACAATCCCCGCCGCAAGTGAGAGCCTGCTATTCAAGCCGCGGCGACCAGGCCGGGTCTGAGGCAAAGCCCTGCGTGGGCACCGGCTGCTCGTTGTAGCCGCTCAGGTCGATCGAGTAGAGCTGCGGTCCGCCGGCACCGGCGTTCTGACGGAAGAACATCAGCACGCGGCCATTCGGCGCCCAGGTCGGTCCTTCGTTGTGGAAGCCCGTGGTCAGGATGCGCTCGCCCGAGCCGTCCGGCTTCATCACACCGATCGAGAACTTGCCGCCCGACTGTTTGGTGAAGGCGATGAGGTCGCCGCGCGGAGACCAGACCGGCGTCGAATAGGAGCCGTCGCCGAAGGAGATTCGGCGCTGGCCGGAGCCATCGGCACCCATGACGTAGATCTGCTGGCGGCCGCCGCGGTCGCTTTCAAACGCGATCTGGCTACCGTCGGGCGAATAGGACGGCGCGGTATCGATCGCCGCCGTGCTGGTGAGGCGTGTCGTTGTACGCGAGCGCAAGTCCATCGTGTAGATGTTGGCATTGCCCTCCTGCTGCAGGCTCATGATGACGCGCTGGCCATCCGGCGAGAAGCGCGGCGAGAAGGTCATGCCCGGGAAATTGCCGACCACCTCGCGCTGTCCGGTTTCCAGCTGCAGCAGGTAGACGCGCGGCTGGTTGTTTTCGAACGACATGTAGGTGACTTCCTGACGGTTCGGCGAGAAGCGCGGCGTCAGAACGAGGTCGTTGGAGTTGGTCAAGGCTCGGGCATTCGCCCCATCCTGGTCCATCATCGCGAGCTGGCGCTTGCGGGCGGTCTTCGGCCCGCTTTCTGCGACATAGACCACACGTGTGTCGAAATAGCCCTTTTCGCCGGTGATGCGCTCGTAGATCGCGTCAGCGATGATGTGAGCGACACGGCGCCAGTTTTCAGGCTGGGTGAAGAACTGCTGGCCGGTCATCTGCGTACCCGCAAACGTGTCCCAGAGGCGGAACTCCGCCTTCAGGCGGCCGTCGGCCTCCTGCGTCACGCGACCGGTGACCAGTGCCTGTGCGTTGATGACCTTCCAGTCCTCGAACCGCGGAGCGGCGTCGGGGTTGCTGATCTTCTCGATGAACGCGCCCTTGTCGATCGGCTTGAACAGACCCGAGCGCTTGAGGTCGGCTGCGACCACGTCGGAAATCTTCTTGCCGAGTTCCCCTTGCAGGAAGTCGGTGATCGCAATCGGCAAAGGCTCGACATTGCCCTTGTTGATGTTGATTTCGACGACAGCATTCGCCGGTGTCGCCGCCACGAAGGCGGCCAGCAGACCCGCTGCCACCATCAGGGCGCGAAAAAAAGAGCTCTTGATCATAGAGACAAGCCTTTCAGCTTAGTACGAAGGGTTCGCAGGGTTGGTTTGCTATCCGGCATAAGTTCCAATCCCGGCAGCTCTAGAGTGCGAATTCCGAGGGGTCGAAGTTCAGCACCAGGGTATTCCATCCTTTTTCGCCGTCATATTTTTCAGGCGGCAGATTCTGTAGCGGTGCCGAGCGCCGGAGCGCACGCAGCGTGCTGCTTTCAACGGCACGGCGCGTCCCTTCGGGACCACCCGTGGCGGTGACTTCGGGCGTGCCGACGATGTTGCCCGCCGGATCCAGCTGCACCCGGATCGACACACGGACTTCCTCGACGCCTGTGAGACCGGCAATCAGTGACCAGTTGCCCTGGATCTGGCCTTTCACACCGTCGATCTCGTTGGCGCTCAAGCCCACGCCGATGGTCTTCTTGCCACCGAGAGCCGCCTCCTGCGTCGAGCGCTTGGCGCCACCGGCGGACGGGTCCTGCCGGTTGAGCAGGGCCGCGATCTCGTCCGCGTTGAACTTGCTTTCCTCCGTGGAGGCCTGCTTCTTCTGTTCCTTCGGCGTCTGTTCGTTCTTGCGGTCGGGTGTCTTTGCGGACTGTGCCGGCTTTTCCACCTTGGGCTTGGCCGCCGGCGTCGGCACCTTTTCAGGCAGCGCTTCGGCTTCCGGGTTTTCGGCCGGCTTTTCTTCGGCCGGCGTCGGTTCCGGCTTGGTCTCGGGCTTCACTTCCTGCTTGGCTTCCGGCAGCGCCGCCACTTCGGTTGCGGGTTCTGAAGCCGGCTTGGTCTCCTCGACCTTCTTGATTTCCTGCTCGACCGGATCGGGCGTCGGTTCGGGCTTCTCGTTCTTTTCCGGCGATGCCGTGGCTTCGCTCTTCGACGGCTTGGCGTTCGGCGTCGGCGGCGTCTTGAGGTCCGTGTCGTTGTCGCCGACGTTCTCGGCCGGCTGGTTCGTTTCCGGACGTTTGGTCGGAACCGGCGACGAGGTCTCCTTCTTCGGCGCCTTCTTGTCGCCCTGCTGGACCTGGGTCATTTCCGAATAGGGCACGATGTCGACCGGCAGAGCCTCGACGTCGGCGACCTGGAAATCAGCCGGGCTGCCGAGCGAAACCATCGCCCAGGTCAGAACCAGAGCGTGCAGCAGACCAGATGTGGCGAGACTGCCCTTCATCGTGGACGATCACTTTTCCTGTTCTTGCAGCGTCACGAGGCCGAGGTTCTTGAACCCGGCAGCCGAGATGCGCGCCATGACCTTCATCACCGTGCCGTAGTCGGCATTGGTGTCGCCGCGAACATAGATGCGTTCGTTGTAGCCGGTGGTGGCGATGGCCTCGAGCTTCGGCACGACCTCGTCGATCGCGATCGCGGTCTCCTGCAGATAGATTTCGCCTGCCGGGTTGACCGAAACGGTGATCGGCTGCGTATCGGAGTTGAGCGCCTTGGCCTGCGTTTCCGGCAGGTCGATCGGCACGCCGACCGTCATCATCGGTGCAGCGACCATGAAGATGATGAGCAGCACCAGCATCACGTCCACGAAGGGCGTGACGTTGATTTCACTCATGATCGCTTTCTTGCCGCCGCGGCGACGACGACCGCCACCCGAACCCTTGGCTCCGCCAACCGACATGCCCATCAGCTTGGTCTCCGTGCTCTCTGGCGATTACTGCGCCGCCTGGCGCGGGTTCTGCAGCTTCTCGTCGATCTGCCGCGACAGGATCGCCGAAAACTCGTCGGCGAAGGCTTCCATGCGCGCCGACAGCTTGCCGGCATCGGCAGAAAACTTGTTGTAGGCGATAACGGCGGGAATAGCGGCGAGCAGACCGATGGCGGTTGCCAGAAGCGCTTCGGCGATACCGGGCGCCACAACCGCGAGGTTGGTCGACTTCGAACCGGCGATCGCCTGGAACGAGGTCATGATACCGACGACGGTGCCGAAAAGACCGATGAAGGGTGCCGCCGAACCGATGGTCGCGAGCGAGCCGAGGCGTGCTTCCAGCGATTCCGATTCACGGGCGAGCGTCACGTCCATGGCGCGGTCGATACGCATCTGCAGGCCTATCGGAGACCGCGCACCGCGTTCGAAGCTTTTCTTCCATTCGCGCATCGCCGACACGAAGATCGCGCCCATCCCGGCCGTCTGCCGGTCGGAGAGCGTGCGGTACAGCTCTTCCAGCGACTGGCCCGACCAGAACACCTGCTCGAAGCCGTCGAGCTGGCGACGGACACGGCCGTAGTTCAGCGTCTTGTCGACGACGATCGCCCATGTCCACACGGAGGCTGCAATCAGCCCCAGCATGACCAGCTTCACGACAAAGCCCGCCTGCATGAAGAGCGACCAGAGGCTCACATCGTGCGTGGCTGCGGCCAATCCAACCTGTTCCATCGTTTTCAGTCCCCGAATCCAAACACCCGGCAAGAGCGGCTCATGCTCGTGACCGGGTAGCCCAAACGTTCTGTTGCAAGAGAGCCCCGGCGCCGCCGCTGGTCGCACCATCGCGACCTTTATTAGCTTATGGTTGCCTTCTTGCCGTCAATTTTGGTCAAAGGATGACGTGCGCTGCACAAATCCTGATGGGGTGATTAAGACACCATTATGGTTAAGGGAGTGTTACCGCGATTGTGTCTTTCGGGCCGCAGTTGGCTGTGCATGACCATAACGGAACTTCCCCGCGCGGCAGACGTTTTCGGGGCATGAGCACGCAAACGACACGACATCGCAACCGGCGAGCCGCGCAGCAGCACTTCGATCAGCGTGACCGTCTGATCCTGGCGCTCTATGCGCAGCTGAAGGCGGAACGAGAAACGCGCGCCGCCCTTGAGGAAGCGCTCGCCAACGGCGTGTTGTCGAGCGAGGTGCTGCAGGCCATCATCGCGGATCCCATCCCTGCCATAACCAGCGAAGACATCGCCGGCATCGAGCAGGCCCTTGCTCACGACGCATCCCGCGCCTCGCCCACCAAGCCGTTGAGCGGAGAACGCTGATGCCTCCCCGCGCGCTCTGGAAGGGCCAACTTCGGCTTTCCCTCGTTTCGATCCCGGTCGAGCTTTTCAGCGCCACACGCTCGGGCGCCAATGTCTCGTTCCGCCAGATCCACGAGCCGTCAGGCAAGCCCGTGCACTACGAAAAGGTTGTCGATGGCATCGGACCTGTGGACACCGACGATATCGTCAAGGGGTACGAATACGAGTCCGGCAAGTACGTACTGCTGGAGCCGAAGGAAGTGGATTCGATCAAGCTGGAGACGAAAAAGACGCTGGAGCTCGTCCAGTTCGTCGGCGCCTGCGACATTTCGCCGATCTATTTCGACAAACCCTACTACCTGGTGCCCACCGACGACCTTGCCGAGGATGCCTACCGCGTCGTGCGCGATGCCCTGCGGGCATCCGCCAAGGTCGGGCTCGGCCAGCTGACGCTGCGCGGCCGGGAATATCTCGTTGCGGTCAAACCCTGCGGCGACGGTCTGCTACTCGAGACGCTGCGCTACGCCGACGAGTTGCGCAAGGCGGACCCGCTGTTTTCAGGCCTGTCAGGCAAGAAGGCCGACAAGGACCTGCTTGATGTCGCAACCGCGCTGATCGACCGCAAGACGGCGCCGTTCGATGCCGCCGTGTTCAAGGACAATTACACCGCCGCGCTGACAGATCTGGTCAAGCGCAAGATGAAGGGCAAGGCCGCCCGTGTTTCGGTGGATGAGGACGAACGGCCTTCGTCTGGGGGTGACAACGTCGTCGATCTGATGTCGGCCCTGAAAAAGAGTCTCGAAAGCAGCGGCAAGAAGCCGCCGGCGAAACCGGCGTCGGCTGCCCGCCGGCGCAAATCCGCTTGAGGTGACCGATGGCTGCCCGCCAGAACCCACTCTCAGAATACAACCGCCGCCGCGACTTTTCCAAGACGGGTGAGCCCCAGGGCAAAGCGGCCCCGGCGCGCAATGGCCAGAAGCGTTTCCTCGTCCAGAAGCACGATGCAACCCGGCTGCATTACGATTTTCGCCTGGAGTGGGGTGGTGTCCTGAAGAGCTGGGCGGTGACGCGTGGGCCGAGCCTCAATCCCGACGACAAGCGGCTGGCGGTGCGCACCGAGGACCACCCGATCGCCTATGGCGATTTCGAGGGAACGATCCCGGAAAAGCAGTATGGCGGCGGCACCGTGATGCTCTGGGACACAGGCTGGTGGGAGCCCGACAACGATCCGGAAGAAGGGCTGCAGGAAGGCAAGCTGAAGTTCCACCTGCACGGCGAACGCATGCAGGGCGGCTGGACGCTGGTGCGCATGCGCCCCCGTCCCGGCGAAAAGCGCGAAAACTGGTTGCTGATCAAGGAGACCGACGCCATCGCCTCCGACGACGGCGATAACCTGATCGAGGACAACACGACCAGTGTATTCACCGGTCGCACCATGACGGAGATCGCTGCCGGAAAAGGCGAGGCCAAGAAACACGTCTGGCAATCCGAAAAGAGCGCGGCCGCCAACGTCAAAGCCGGTGCCATCGACGAAGAGGCACCAAGGCTGAAACCGCGAAAGCGATCGGGAAAACCACCCGGCTTTCAAAAACCGCAACTCGCCACTTTGGTTTCGCAGGCGCCCGACGGCGACGACTGGCTGAACGAAGTGAAGTTCGACGGCTATCGGCTGCTCGTGGCCGTCGGCGGCGGCGAGGCGCGGTGTTATACCCGCACGGGTCTCGACTGGACCGAGAAGTTTCACACAATTGTCGATACGCTGGCAGAACTCGACTGCAATTCAGCGCTCGTCGACGGCGAGGCAGTGGCAGCCACCAGTGAAGGCTCGTCGTTTTCCGCCCTGCAGAAAGCCCTGAAACACGGCGGCGACACCCGCTTTTACGCCTTCGATCTGCTGGAGCTGAACGGTCGCGACCTGCGCAAGAAGCCGCTCATCGAACGAAAGCGCGCGTTGAAAGCGTTGCTCGACGCACTGGGGCCAACCGGCACGGTGCAGTACAGCGAGCATGTCCGCGGCAACGGTGCCAAGGTCTTTGCCGCCATGTGCAAATCCGGGCAGGAGGGCATCATCGCCAAGGAGGCAGACGCCCCCTACCAGAACCGCCGCACGCGCAGTTGGCTGAAGATCAAATGCACGAAACGCCAGGAGTTCGTGATCGGCGGTTATTCACCCTCCTCGAAAAAGGGACGCGCCTTCGCCTCGCTGCTTGTCGGAACGTTCGAAAATGGCAAGCTCGTCTACCAGGGCCGGATCGGCACTGGTTTCGACGAGGCGCGAATGGAAGAGCTTTCAGACGCCTTTGCCAAACGCCGCCGCAAGACGCCAGCATTCACCGCCGTGCCGGATGACATCGGCCGCGATGCGATCTGGCTGACGCCGGATCTGGTGGCCGAGGTCGATTTCGCCGAGTTTACCGACGATGGACACATTCGTCATGGCGCCTTCGAAGGTCTGCGCCGCGACAAGGAGGCAAAGACCGTGACACTCGAAAGACCGAAGCTAGCGAAAGTCTCCAAGGCGCGTGCCGAACACACACCGGACAGCGCCAAACGCGCTTCGGGCAAAGCCCAGCGTGCTCAGGGCACAACATCGCGCGCGGCGAACTCCGATGCAGGCGACACGGTGCTCGGCGTCCGTATCACCCATCCCGAGCGTGAGCTGTTCGAGGGCGAGCCCATCACCAAACTCGACCTAGCCCGCTACTACGCCGTGGTGGCGGAGAAGATGCTGCCCTTTGCAGGTGATCATCTGCTGTCGCTGATGCGATGTCCGCAAGGCAGTCGCGGCCAATGTTTCTACCAGAAGCATGCAAGCGATGGTTTTCCTGAAGAGATCCACGAGACGCCGGTGAAGGAATCCTCCGGCGACACCGAGAACTACATGTATGTGCGCGATGCCAATGGTCTTGTTGCGGCGGTTCAGATGGGAACGCTGGAGTTCCATATCTGGGGATCGCCCGCCGACAAGCTGGAGACGCCGGACCGGTTGGTGTTTGACCTCGACCCCGACCCGAGCGTCGGCTTTTCGGTCGTAAAGAACGCTGCAATCAGCCTTCGCGATGCGTTGGACGAGATTGGCCTCAAATCGGTGCCGATGGTGACCGGCGGCAAGGGCGTGCATGTCATCGTGCCGCTGACGCCGCGTGCACCCTGGGAGGACGCCAAGCGCTTCGCAAAAGCCTTTGCCCAAGGGTTTGCCGACCGCGATCCCGACAACTTCATTGCCACCATGTCGAAGGCGAAGCGCAAGGGCCGCATCTTTATCGACTGGCTGAGGAACGAACGCGGCGCCACCGCGATCGCCCCCTACTCCACCCGGGCCCGTCCCGGCGGGCCGGTGGCGACGCCCGTCAGCTGGAGCGAGCTTTCAGATCTCGATGCCGCCAACGGGTTTCACATTTCCGATATCCTTGGGCGGATCGAAAGCGGCATCGACCCCTGGTCCGACCTTGGCGATACCAGGCAGTCCCTGACCAAAAAGATACTGGACGCGCTGCCCGACTAAGCGGCTAGGCTCGCTTTTTTAAACGGCCTTCCCGCAACAAAAGCGCCCTTCAAAACGGTCGCTATGATGCTTGCAACGGTAGCGATGACCTAGCCCGCGCTTTGCTTTGCCTGCGTGAACTTTGTCGCCAGCGCCTCCGGCAGGCGGCGGGGGCGGCCCTGGCCGTTGATCACGGCGATGATCACCTTCGCGGCGATCAACAGTTGCCCATCGCGGCGGATCTCCTGCAGCAGCACCATCTTGGCGCCGCCGGCTTTCTCCGTCACGGTGCCGATCGTCAGGATGTCGTCCATGCGCGCCGGCGCCTTGAAGTCTATCTCCATGCGATGAACCACAAAAACGAGGCCTTCGCTGTCGCCCTCGATCGCCAGCGTCGCCTGCTCGACGCCCAGCAGCCGCAGAAAATCGGTACGGGCGCGTTCCATGAAATGCAGGTAGCGGGCATGGTAGACGACGCCGGAAAAATCGGTGTCTTCGTAGTAGACGCGCTGGACCAGCCGATGGCCGTCTTCGGTCAATTCGCCAGCAAGCGAGATCAGGGACATGCTTCTCTCCGACAAGAATTTGCCAAACCCTGTGCAGGAACCAAAACACATTTGCAAGCATTGCAGCTTTGTCACAAACCTATCCTACACGTGACACAGCTTTCCTTCCTGATCAGGAGATCCGTGCATGAAGATTGCGATCCTCGGCGGTGATGGTTTTGTTGGCTGGCCAACGGCCCTTCATCTCTCCGACGCCGGCCACGATATCCATATTCTCGACAATCTCTCGCGCCGCTGGATCGACACGGAGCTTGGTGTTCAGTCTCTGACTCCGATGGATTCGATCCAGGAACGCACCCGCATCTGGCATGCCGAAACCGGCCGCCGCATCCATTTCAACCTGATCGATCTGGCCCGCGACTACGACCTACTGAAGAACTGGCTGGCGGACCATCGCCCCGACGCCATCGTGCACTTCGCCGAACAGCGCGCCGCGCCCTATTCGATGAAGAGCGACCGGCACAAGAACTACACCGTCAACAACAACGTCAATGCCACCCACAATCTGCTGAACGCATTGGTCGAACTCGAACTCGATGCGCATCTGGTCCATCTCGGCACCATGGGCGTCTACGGATATTCCACCGTCGGCGCGGCGATCCCCGAGGGCTATCTGCCCGTCGGCATCGAGACGATGGCGGGGCAAACCGTGAGCCAGGAGATCCTCTACCCCTCCAATCCAGGCTCGATCTACCACATGACCAAGTGCCTGGATCAGTTGCTCTTCCAGTTCTACGCCAAGAACGACGGCCTCCGGATTACCGATCTGCACCAGGGCATCGTCTGGGGTACCCACACCGAACAGACGCGCAGGCACGCCCAGCTGATCAACCGCTTCGATTACGACGGCGACTACGGCACGGTTCTCAATCGTTTTCTTATCCAGGCGGCGATCGGCTACCCCCTGACCGTTCATGGCACCGGCGGCCAGACGCGCGCCTTCATCCACATCCAGGATTCCGTGCGCTGCATCGAGCTGGCACTGACGAACGCGCCCGCGCGCGGCAGCCGTGTCGAGATCTTCAACCAGATGACCGAAACCCACCGGGTGCGCGATCTCGCCGAAATGATCGCGGCAGTATCCGGTTCGCAGATCGCCTGGCTGCCCAATCCACGCAAGGAAGCGGCAGAAAACGACCTCGTCGTGCACAATGAAAAGTTCCTGGCGCTCGGTCTTAACCCGACGCGCCTCAGGGATGGCCTGCTGTCTGAGATCGTCGATGTCGCCAAAAAATTCGCCTATCGCGTCGATCGCGCGCGCGTCCCGGCCGTCTCCGCCTGGACCAGGGATATCGCCGCGCGCCTCGATCGTGACCCCGAGGGCAAGCGGCTGAAATCCGTTTCATGACTTCAACCGGCGATCATCCGGGCGGGCTCCGCCCGTCTTCCCCCGCCTTCTCGGACCACGCGTTCGTGACGCTGGTCACCAATGCCGACTATGCTCTCGGCGCCCGCGCGCTCGCCCGCTCGGTCCGCCTGACGAAGACCTCGGCGGATATCGTCGTCCTCCACACCGGCGGCGTTTCGGCAGATGCGCTCGCACCGCTCCTCGCCTTCGGCTGCCGTCTCATCGAAACCGATCTGTTACCGCTCTCCGATGCCTTCAACGAACGCCACGCCCGCCGCAATGTCCACGACAAGGCGCCCTTTACCAAGGGGCGCAAGCCGGCGTTTCACTCACCGCTCGACAATTTCTGCAAGCTGCGGCTCTGGCAACTGACGGAGTATGCCCGCTGCGTGTTCATCGATGCGGACGCCGTCGTTCTCAAGAATATCGACCGGCTTTTTCGCTACCCGGAGTTTTCCGCCGCCCCGAACGTCTACGAAAGTCTTGCCGATTTTCACCGCTTGAACTCCGGTGTCTTCGTTGCCGAGCCAGCCACCGCGACATTCAGAGCCATGTTGGAGAGGCTCGATACGCCCGAAGCCTTCTGGCCGCGCACCGACCAGACCTTCCTGCAAACCTTCTTTCCGCATTGGCACGGCCTGCCGGTGACCATGAACATGCTGCAATATGTCTGGTTCAACCTGCCCGATCTTTGGGACTGGTCGTCGATCGGCGTGTTGCACTACCAGTATGAAAAGCCGTGGGAGAAGGATCACCACCGCGCCGGGCAGCTTCAGCCGTTGATCGATCTCTGGTTCGCCTATCTCACCGGCGACGACATCCCCGACATCGCAACACTTGCCAATCCGGCCCCGTCATGACGCGCGTGCTCGTCACCGGCGGCACCGGTTTTGTCGGACGCTTCATCGTCGAGCATCTGCTGGCGAGCGGTTACGACGTTGTTGTCGGCGGCCGCAGCCCACCCGCTCCCACCTTGTTTTCGAAACCCGTCGCCTTCGTTGCCCTGACGCTCGACCCGGATATCGACCAGAGCCCTGCACTCCGTCACGTGGACCACTTCGTCCACGCCGCCTTTCAGCATGTCGAAGGGCGCTATCGTGGCGGCGAAGGCGGTGACCCGGAGGGGTTCCGTCGCAGCAATCTCGATGGCTCGGCCAGCCTGTTTCGAACCGCGCGCGACCAGGGCATTAAGAGGTGCGTCTTCCTGTCGAGCCGCGCCGTCTACGGCAAGCAGCCACCGGGAGCAGACCTCTTTGAAGAGACGCCCTGCCACCCTGACAGCCTCTATGGCGCCCTCAAGCTGGAGGCCGAAAACGAACTCGCCAAGCTGAATACGGAGGGATTCAAGACGGTGAGCCTGCGTGTGACCGGCGTCTACGGAGCGCCCGGCAGCGGCGGCGCGCACAAGTGGCAGCCGCTTTTCGACGATTATCTGTCGGGTCGCGTGATCGCACCCCGGGCCGGCACGGAAGTGCACGGGGACGATGTGGCCGCCGCCGTGCGCCTTGTTCTTGAAACACCTTCGGATCGCCCGCCGGACGGCGTGCTCAACGTCTCCGACATCCTTGTGGACAATCGTGCCATCCTGGCATTGGTCCGGGATATCACCGGAAGCCCGCACACCCTTCCGGGGCCGGCCGTGCTGACGGCGTTCAACACCATGAACACCGAGAAGATCCGGGCACTGGGCTGGCAGCCGGGCGGGCTGAAACGGCTGCAGGCAAGTCTGACGAGCCTGCTCGCCTGACGGTCGCCTGTTCGCCACGGCCATTCGTAACGCCATAAGCAGAAGGGCCCGGCGTCGTGTGCGACGCCGGGCCCTTCCTATCGGTCACGAGTCGAAGTCAGACCCGTGATCCCCCAAAATCAAGCAACCGAGGGCAGACCCATCATCGGCTCGACCCGCGTCTTCATCTGCACTGCCGGCTTCTTGTCAGCCGGAAGCACGAAGAGAAGGCTGTGCGAGATGACGATCGCCGCCGCGAGCAGCACCCCATAAGCCATCAGGATCACCGTCATCGGAACGACGAAGTTGAGCTGCGGCAATGCACCGAGCATCAGCGGCACGTACCAGGAGGTTGCCGATACGGCACCCGAGATGAGGAAGGTGCTGCGCTGTTTGGTGGACATGCCTTCCATCAGCGAACGGCCGATCTGCATCTTCACCTTCGGCAGGATCACCGCATGGATGAAGGCGCCATTGACCGTCAGGATGGCAACAATGGTCATTTTCGCCCAGACCTTTTCATTGCCGAGTTTGATCGGTTCGAAAAAGCCGTAATAGGCGAGGAAGCCGAAGCCCGTGACCCACAGAAGGATCAGGCCCCAATTGACGATCTTCGACCCGAAGTGGAACACCGCCCAGTGTTCCGGGGTCACTTTCCCCTTGATGAAAAACCGCACGATCATCAGATCGAGAACGGTCGCGGCGCCAAGTCCCAGCGCCAACCCGATGAAATGGAGTATGCGTAGACCCGTCTTGAGTGCGGCGACGGGATCGAGGCTCAGCGTATTGATCAGAAACATGAGACCCATTGAAAGTACCTTTTCGATATCGGCAGAATCACATGGGAACGGCGCCACCCCGAATGGCGTACCCTACAAACTTCCCTCAGACTGAATGAAATCAACGCTGAACTATAACCGCTTCTGTCTGTCCCTGGACGGCATGTGATACTGCTAATGCCCTTAATCGCCCGGCGTCTTGTTACTGTCGAAATCGGCTCAAAGCGCGGCGCAGATGTGGCTAAAATAAGAATACAATAAAGTAGACATACGCCATGCACAGATATTCAGCATCTGCCTTGGCGATATAGCCTCGATATCGCGACGGCGATGGCAGTGACGATCCTAGCCTATATCGATGGCAACGATCTCCGGCGGCGATCCGATCCGGATTGGCAGGTTCGAAAGCCCCAATCCACCGGAGACGATCATGTGCCGGTCCCGCTCGACGATATGTCCGTAGGCATAACGGTTGCCGTACCGTGACGGGACGAGCGGTGAATACCCGAGGAATCTTACCTGCCCGCCATGGGTATGTCCTGCGAGTGTCAGCGAAACGCGCGCGGGCACGTCAACGAAGATATCAGGCTCATGGGCCATGAGAATGATCGGCTCGTCGCCGTCGATACCCGCCAGCGTGCCCGGCAGATCGTCCAGCCCAGGGATCATGCCGGAGCCATCCGGAGCCGGATAGGTGGGCTCCAGTTGATCGGCGAGGCCCGCGAGCCAGAAGGATCGTCCGTCCTTTTCCAGGCGCAGTGCGCGATTGTCATAAACGGGAATACCGACGCCGGCGAGTGCCCGGTGCGCCAGCGTCGGACCATGTCCCGCTCGGCGGGCAACCGGATCGTTGAGCCAGTCGTGATTGCCCATGATCGCATGGACGCCGAGCGGCGCCTTCAGCCGCGCCAATGCATCGGCCCAGCGGGCGGGTTCGACGTAACCGGTCAGGCGCAGGCTGCTCATGTAGTCGCCGAGCAACAGGATGACGTCACCGCCGAGCGCACTGGCCTGATCGCAGATGCCGGCAATCCGGCTCACGGGCATCCAGGGTTCGCAGGCATGGATATCCGCGAGAACGACAAGCCTGAGCTTCAGTCCTGAGGGCCAATTGGCAGGCCGCAAGGCATAGGACGTGACAAGCGGCCGCTGCAATGGCTCCACACCCACGGCATAGGCGCTGGTGCCGAACCCGGCCATCACCAATCCGCCGAGAAGCTTGAGGAACCCGCGCCGCGCCAGCATGCACTCTTCCCTTCGATGGGTGAATTTCGAGCCACCGGCCGCCATCATTTGGCGCAGTGCAGGCAAAGGAGCGTGCTCGACGATCGTCGACGACCGGCTCATTCCTTGCCGGATCATAGCGAGCACCCGACGACGCCGAAATACGTCATTCGGCCACACGCTTAAGCCATGCGGCTGGGGCCCCTCAGCCGAGATCGATGACCAGGATCTCCGGAGGCACGCCGAAGCGGATCGGCGCAATCGAGCAGCCGAGCCCGCCGGAAACGATCAGACTGCGATCTCCCTCGACCACATGGCCGTAGGCATAACGATCGCCGAAACGGGAAGGCACGACGGGAGCATGGCCGAGAAACCGGACCTGTCCGCCGTGGGTATGGCCGGAGAGCGTCAAGGCGACGCGCGAAGGCACTTTTGGAAAAATATCCGGTTCATGCGCAAGCAGGATCACCGGAGCGTCGTCGACGATCTGCGCCAATGTGCCGTCGAGGTCGTCGAGGCCTTGCATGTCCTTGCGCATCCACTTCTTGCCGGGCACAAGCGCAAGCTGGTCTTCGAGGCCGGCGAGCCAGAAGCCCATCCCGTCCTTTTCCAGGCGGACGGCACGGTTGCTGTAGACATTGATGCCGACGTCGGCGAGCGCCTTGTGGCCGAAGGTGAGACCACCGCTGTTTTTCTGCGCCGTCCTGTCCTCCCACCAGTCATGATTGCCCATGACCGCATGCACGCCGAGCGGCGCCTCGAGCGTCGCAAGGGCTTTCGACCATTCGCTGGAATGCACGTAGCCGGTGACCAGGTTCATGCCTGCGGCATAGTCACCGAGAAGAACGGTGATGTCGCCACCGAGCGCATTGGCCTGCCGGCAGATCGAGGCGATACGACTGGCCGACATCCAGGGTTCGCACGCGTGGATGTCGGCAAGCGCCACCACCCGCAGTTTCAGGCCCGGCGTCCATCCCGGAGGTTTGAGCGCGTAGCGCGTCACGTTCAGTCGGGCGAGCGGCTCGATGGCAAAGGCATAACCGCCGAGTACCGCCATGCTGGCGAACCCGCCGCCGAGAAACTTCAAAAGCCCACGGCGGGTAATCATTCACTCATCCTCGAGCGTCAAACGAAACTGGGCCGCCTCCACCTCTTTCGGTGGATTGAGGCCGATATGTTTCCAGGCGTTGGCGGTGAGCACACGGCCGCGCGGCGTGCGCTGGATAAAACCCTGCTGGATCAGATAGGGCTCGATGATATCCTCGATCGCATCGCGCGGTTCGGACAGACCGGCAGCGATGGTCTCGATGCCGACAGGCCCGCCGGCGAAATTTTGAGCGATCATGAAGAGATAGCGGCGGTCGAGCTGGTCGAGCCCCATATTGTCCACGAGCAGCCGCGTCAGCGCCTCGTCGGCGATCGTCTTCGTCACCGCTTCGGCGCGGGCCACCTCGGCAAAATCGCGCACGCGGCGTAGCAGGCGGCCGGCGATGCGCGGCGTGCCGCGCGCGCGCCGCGCGATCTCTCGCGCGCCGTCATCGGTCATGCCGAGCCCCATCAGCCGGGAGCCACGGCGCACGATCGATTCCAGTTCCTCGACCGTGTAGAAATTGAGCCGCACCGGAATGCCGAAACGATCGCGCAGCGGAGTCGTCAGCAAGCCGAGACGCGTGGTCGCTGCCACCAGCGTGAACTTCGACAGATCGATCTTCACCGAGCGCGCCGCCGGCCCCTCGCCGATGATGAGGTCGAGCTGGAAATCTTCCATCGCAGGATAGAGGATTTCCTCGACCGCCGGATTGAGCCGATGGATTTCGTCGATGAACAGAACGTCGCGCTCTTCGAGATTGGTCAGAAGCGCTGCCAGATCGCCGGCCTTGGCGATCACGGGCCCGGAGGTCGAGCGAAAATTGACGCCCAGTTCCTTGGCCATGATCTGCGCCAGCGTCGTCTTGCCGAGGCCGGGCGGGCCGACGAACAGCACATGGTCCAGCGCCTCGCCGCGGTTCTTCGCCGCTTCGATGAAGATCTTCAGGTTGGCGCGCGCCTCCGCCTGCCCGGTAAATTCGTCCAGCGACTGCGGACGCATGGTCGCATCGAGATCTTCGCCGCGCTTGTCCGGCGTTATCAGGCGTGCGGCATCAGTCATCCATCCGTTCCAATCGATCGGGCATTCGTGTGCATGGTGTCAAAGAATATGGCCGTTTTGCATCGACCGGCCCGACAACGCAAGCCGTCATCGCGCCAGTTCCTTGAGACCCAGCCGGATCAGCTTGGCGCTGTCGGCGTCCTCGCCGCCGTTCTTCAACGCTGCAGCAACCGCATTTGCGGCCTGGTCGCGCGAATAGCCGAGATTGGTGAGCGCCGATACCGCGTCGGAAACCGGTGCCGAGGCAACGCCTTCGCCCAGTTCCTGTTTGAGGCCGATTGAGCCGGACATTTCGCCGGCAAAGGCCGGCGCCTTGTTCTTCAGTTCCGTGACGATCCGCACCGCCACCTTCGGGCCGACGCCCGGCGCACGCGACACGGAGGTCTTGTCCTGCAGCGCAATCGCGTTTGCGAGTTCGCCCGGGGTCAATGTCGACAAGAGAGCGAGCGCCACCTTGGAACCTACCCCTTGCACGCTTTGCAGCAGACGAAACCACTCGCGCTCCAGCGCGCTCAGGAAGCCGAACAGCTTCAGCTGGTCTTCGCGCACATAGGTTTCGATAAACAGCACCGCCGCCTCTCCCGCTGAGCCCAGCTTCGCCAAGGTCCGCGCCGAACAATGGGCGACATAACCGACGCCATGCACGTCGAGAACGACATGATCCTCGCCGATCTCGTCGATAGTACCCTTCAATTTGCCGATCATGTGGCGTCGTCTCTCATGAATGGATTGCGGGATGGCCGGACCGACCATCGGAAATTAATGGCGCAAGCGCAACTACCCCATCAGGGCCGCAAGCCGGCTGGTCACCGACAGGCGGTTGTGCGCGTGGCAGATGGCGATCGCCAGCGCGTCGGCAGCGTCATTGCCCTTGAACTCGGCCTTCGGCATCAGGACCTTCAGCATCATGTGGATCTGCTGCTTCTCGCCATGACCGACACCGATCACGGCCTTCTTGACGGCGTTCGGTGCGTATTCTGCAACCCGCAAGCCCGCGCGTGCCGGCACCAGCATGGCGATACCGCGCGCTTGGCCGAGCTTCAGCGTCGCCGTCGCATCCTTGTTGACGAAGGTCTGCTCCACGGCCGCCTCGTGCGGCTGGTAGCTGTGCACCACTTCGGCGAGGCCGTCATGCAGCTGGCAGAGCCGCGAAGCGAGATCCATGTCCCCGTCCGACGTCACCGTGCCGGAGGCAACGAAGCGCAGCGAATTGCCAAGCGTCTCGATGATGCCCCAGCCGGTACGGCGGAGGCCCGGATCGATGCCGATGATGCGAATCGTGGTCTGCATGAAATTCACCCTATGCTGCGTGTCCGGACGCTGCCAGCAAAAAGTGAACAAAACAAAAACATCCACACAAGGGAAATGCCTTCGCGGGAAATCTCGACCACCGCCCTTGGATTGAGGAATTTTGACCTTACATAGGTCTTCAATCAATTTCGCTCAATAAAGGCCTTGCTCATGGCGACGTTCTCCGTCCTCGATCTCTCCCCGATCACCGAAGGCGGCAGTGTCGCCCAGTCGCTGGAAAATTCCCGGCTCTTGGCGCAGGCGGCTGAAGAAAACGGCTACAAGCGCTTCTGGCTCGCCGAACACCACGGCATGAAGGGCATCGCCAGTGCGGCGACCTCGATCGTCATCTCACATGTGGCGGCGGGCACGAAGACCATCCGCGTCGGTTCCGGCGGCATCATGCTGCCGAACCATTCGCCGCTGGTGATCGCCGAGCAATTCGGAACGCTGGCAGCGCTCTATCCCGGACGTATCGATCTTGGGCTTGGCCGCGCGCCGGGCACCGACATGCGCACGGCGCAGGCGCTCCGCCGCAACATGGAGGCAAGCGCCAACAACTTCCCCAACGACGTCGTCGAGCTGCAGGCGCTGCTCGGTCCCGCCGCCGAAAATCAGGCGATCATCGCCGTTCCGGGTGCCGACACCAACGTGCCGATCTGGCTGCTCGGCTCCAGCCACTACAGCGCGCACCTCGCCGGCATGCTCGGCCTGCCCTTCGCGTTTGCCTCGCATTTCGCGCCCGACATGCTGTTGTCGGCACTCGAAATCTATCGCGAACGCTTCACGCCGTCCGAAACGCTCAACAAGCCCCACGTGATGGTCGGCGTCATGGGCGTGGCGGCGGAGACTGACGAGCAGGCGAACTATCTCTTCACCTCGATGCAGCAATCCTTCGTCGCGCTGCGCCGCAACGCCCGCGGCCGGTTCCCCGCACCCGTCGCGTCGATGGATGGGCTATGGAGTTCGGACGAAAAGATCTTCGTCGACCACGCGATGTCCTATGCCATCGTCGGTGGACCGGAAACGATCCGCCGGAAGATCGGGACATTCCTTGATCAGACGAAGGCCGACGAACTGATCATCTCCATGCCGATCTTCGACATGGAGGCGCGGTTGAAATCGCTGCGGCTTTTCGCCGAGGCGCAACAGCAACTTTCAAAGGCGGCCTAAGCATGTGGCGCAAAAGTGCGCAGCGGTTTTGCGATAACGACATGCGGAAAATCAACGCTTAAAGTGCAGTCAGCGAATCCTAGAGATCGCGACGCGCTTTAACCTTTCAGCGCTTCGCAGCCCGAAAGGCCGGCAAGATCTCGTCCATGCGATCGAAGAAGCGATCCGGTCCGAGCGATTTCAAAAACGTCGGGTCGGCGTAGCCCCAGCCAACGGCGCCGACCGAGATGCGTGCCTTGCGGGCGGCCTCGATGTCGCGGGCCTCGTCGCCGATCGCAAGGATGCGCTGGGGCTCGATGCCCGCGAACTTGACGACCCTCTTGAAATGCTGCGCCTTGCCGAAAAGGGTGGCCCCGCACTCAAAAAGGTCGACGGCAGCGGCAGTATCGCCCAGCGCCTTGCGGATCGCCGCCTCGCCATTGGAGCTGACGACCGCGATGCCGACGCCGGCCGACTTCAACCCCGCCAGCATGTCCGGTACACCGGGGAAAAGCTGGATCGCCCGCGCTTGCGAGCTCATTTCCTGGCGCATGAACGTCGCAATCCGCGGCAGCTTCCACATTGGCACACCCATATGCGCGATGATCTCGCGACTGCCCATGGCGCGCAGCCCCTTGAACTCTTCCAAGGAAAGCTGGCGGAAACCGAAGCGTGCGGCCGCAACATTGCTCGCCGCCATGAACCACTCCGCGGTATCGGCGAGCGTGCCGTCAAAGTCGAAGATCGCGAATTCATACGTCATCGGTGACATCCCGTCGGCGATATCCAAAGAAAAACCCGCGCCCAGCAGGACACGGGTAGTTCGCCACATCTGCAGGCCCGCGCGCGCCCCATCGGACGCACAAAGGTCGCTGCAGCGCTTTGCATTGCCGCATGCTTTCGTCCTTGAACCGGATAGGGTCGAAGGGAACATGCAAGGACAGATAGAAGAGTGTCAGGCGGAAAGCTTCGCCATGACCTCGTCGGAGACTTCGAAGTTCGAGTAGACGTTCTGGACGTCATCGTCGTCTTCGAGGATGTCGATGAGTTTCATCAGCGACTGTGCCTTCTCCTCGTCCACCGGCACGGTGTTCTGGGCCTTCCAGATCGCCTTGACGGTTTCGGCTTCGCCGAGCGTGTCTTCCAGAGCCTTGGAGACTTCGCCGATCGCTTCGAAGCCGCAGATGATCGTGTGGCCTTCCTCGTCAGTGGTCACGTCGTCGGCACCGGCTTCGATCGCCGCGTCCATCACCTTGTCGGCATCGCCGACCGAAAGCTTGTAGGTGATCTCGCCGACGCGGTCGAACGAGAAGGAAACCGAGCCGGTTTCACCGAGTGCGCCGCCGGCCTTGGTGAAGGTCGAGCGGACGTTGGAGGCGGTGCGGTTGCGGTTGTCGGTCAGCGCCTCGACGATAACGGCGACGCCGCCCGGGCCGTAGCCCTCGTAACGCACTTCTTCATAGTTCTCGGAATCGCCGCCGGAGGCCTTCTTGACCGCACGCTCGATGTTGTCCTTCGGCATCGACTGCGCCTTGGCGTTCTGGATCGCCAGGCGCAGGCGCGCGTTCATGGACGGGTCTGGCATACCGGTCTTGGCGGCAACCGTGATTTCGCGCGCGAGCTTGGAAAACATTTTCGAGCGCACCGCATCCTGACGGCCCTTGCGGTGCATGATGTTCTTGAACTGTGAATGGCCAGCCATGGCACCCTCTGCATGCATGAATTTGAATGGAATGGGGCGCCTTATAGTTTTATTGCCGCTTTCCGTCCAGCAGGGGGCGTTTCTTTTCAGTTGGCAGAGATACTGGCGCGGCTGAGGACGAAGGCATGGCCGTCGTCACGACGGCAGGAAAGGCCGGTTCGTTCCGAGATGCAGGAAAAAGGTCCGCCCGACCACGTCGCCCCGTATTCGAGAACGGGCGCGGCAGAACAGCAGCTGGGATCCCCGACCTCGCGATTGATCGTTGCAGCACCCGATCGTGCAAGCGTTGCCCTGACGTAACGCGGCGCGATGATATCGCAGGATAATTCCGGCCCGCCGTCGGCAGGCTGATAGGTCGCCGTGCCGCCGGCGGGTGTAAAGATGCAGCCGATATTGCCGGATGGCATCACGAACTCTTCCTGCTCGGCAACCGGCACGGCAGTCGCCTGGGGACCGGATTGCGGCTGCTGCGTATCGGGAGGAGGCAAGCGCGGTGGCGGCGCGCCGCCGGCCAGAGCCGTGTTTTCGAAGGCTAGGATCGCAAGAGACACAAACGCAACAACGCCGACCACTGACAACTTCATTGGGCAATCCCGATGTTCAGACGCCCTGGAGAATATAAATCAGCGGTTTGCTTGGCAAGGAACGCAGCGAGACTTTGACGCTCGTCCCGGTCGCGAAGCTCTTGTCGAAATCGTCGCCAAACATGTCGAGGAAGGCATTGATCGGCGGACCGCGCCGATGCATCGGCAGGATCAGTGCCGCGCGCAGCCGCGAAACCACGCGGCTCATGCTCTCGGCCCCCATGGTCAAGCCGCCGTCGACCGGCACCATCAACACGTCGAGCCTGCCGATCTGCCGGTAGTGGCTGTCATCGAGCTCGTGGTGCAAGTGACCGAGATGGCCGATGCACAGGCCCGCCACCTCGAAGATGAAGATGGAATTACCATCATGCTCCATCGTCATGGCGCCGGAGCGAATGTCCGTGGTGACGTTGCGGATATAGGCATCGCCGACGACGACATCGTGCCGCGCCGGCTCGCCGTCGTCACCCCAGCCATGCAGCACTGTGCGGATCGCCGGATCCGGCGTCAGCGTGTAGTGGCTGGAATGCGCCTTGTTCATCGTCGCCACCGTCGGCGGCGCTTCCGGGCGGAACCAGCCGTTATAGTCGGTCGCAATCGAGATGCCGCCAGGTGTCTCGATCAGGAAGGTCGAGTGGCCGAGATAGCTGATCGTCACCTCGCCAGCGGCCGCCTGCCCCGTCGTGGCGGCGGCCGGTGTGAAACTGGCGAAAGTCGCCTTGGGCAACGTCTCGGCGATCGCCTGGCATTGGCTCACCTGCGCGGGCGCCGTCTGCGCATGCGCGACCGATGGCCAGAAGGCATGCAGAAGCCAGATGGCGGCAAAAGTGTAGGCAAGGTAGCGGAGCATCATCCTTAACCTTTCACACCTCGCACACATGACCTTAGCCCAAGCACCTTCGACTTGGGTACAGGTCGTGCGGCCGTTCGACAGAACCCGCGGCGAACGCTTCTCGTAGAGGAATGCCGCCGTCCCGGACGAGAGGAGGATTGTTCAAGCACGCCGTTACGTCCAGCGACAAAGGTGCGGGCGGCACTCACGTTTGCGTCATTGTGCCACCATTGCAGACGATGCCTGCCTGTTCACAACGAGACGCCCCGGCGTTGTCACCGGGGCGTTGGGCCTTTGACGTCAGTGCGTCCGCGTCACTCGGCCGGCGTCGGAGCCGGCTCGCCTGCCGCGACCGGCTTGCGCCGGCGGAGGGAGCGAAGGGCAACATAGAACACCGGCGTCAGGAACAGGCCGAGGAAGGTGACCCCCAGCATGCCGGAGAACACCGCGGTTCCGAGCGACTGGCGCATTTCGGCACCTGGGCCGGTGGCGATCATCAACGGTACCACGCCGAGAATGAAAGCGAAGGCCGTCATTAGGATCGGCCGCAGGCGCAACTGGCTGGCCTCGACCGCCGCCTCGATCGGCGTCTTGCCCTCATCCTCACCCTGACGCGCAAACTCGACGATTAGGATCGCGTTCTTCGCCGCAAGCCCGATCAGAACGATCAACCCGATCTGGGTCAGCACATTGTTGTCGAGCCCCCGCACGAACACGCCGATGAGTGCCGAGAGCACACCGAGCGGCACAATCAGGATGATTGCCAGCGGCAGGACCCAGCTTTCATACTGCGCCGCCAGCGCCAGAAACACGAAGACGACCGACAGCGCGAAGATGAAGACCGCAGTGTTGCCGGTCTGGCGTTCCTGGAAGGCGAGCTCCGTCCACTCGAAAGTCGTTCCCTGCGGCAAGATTTGGGCGGCGAGCGCCTCCATCTTGTCGAGGGCCGTGCCGGTAGAAACGCCGGGCGCAGGGTTTCCTTGTATCGGCACCGATACGTACATGTTGTAGCGCTGCACGAGGGCGGGACCCGCCGTGTCGCGGATCTCCACCAGCGTGCCCATCGGCACCAGAGCGCCGGTGGCCGAGCGAACTTTCAGCGCCAGAATATCGTCCCGCTCCAGACGATATTGCTGGTCGGCCTGCGCCCGGACCTGGTAGACACGGCCGAAGGCGTTGAAGTCGTTGACATAGGATGTGCCCAGATTGATCGACAGTGCCTCGAAGATATTCGGGATAGGCACATTCAAGGTCCTCGCCTTGTCGCGGTCGATCGCCAGGAAGTATTGCGGGCTCGACGCCGAGAACGTGGTGAAGACCCCGGTCAGCCCCTCGGTCTGATTGGCGGCGCCCATCATCTGGTAGGCAAGCCCCAGCACCCGGCGCATGTCGGCGCTCTGTCGATCCATAATCTGCATCTTGAAACCGCCGGAGTTGCCTATGCCGCGCACGGACGGCGGCGGCACCGCGATGATGAAGGCCTCCTGGATGCTCTGCAGGCTGCCATAAAGCTGGCCGATGATCTGGTTGGCGCCCTGGCCGTGTTTCAAGCGCTCTTCGAAACTCTCGAAGGAGGCAAAGATCACGCCCGAATTGGAGGCGTTGGTGAAGGTCGCACCGTTGAAGCCGGCAAAGGCGACGGCGTTTTTCACGCCGGGCACGTCCTGGATGATCTTCGACGCGCGCCTGACCACCGCATCGGTACGGTCGAGCGAAGCCCCGTCCGGAAGCTGGATGACGACGATGGCGTAACCCTGGTCCATGGTCGGGACGAAGCCGCTCGGCACGATTTGCGCCATGTACCAGGTGGCGCCGAGCAGGCCGACGAAAACGATGAGCGCCGCAGCGACCGCCGTTTTTGTCGAAACCAGCTTGCGCACGATCCAGGCATAGCCTTCGGCCATGCGGTCGAACCCATTGTTGAAGCCGTTGGCCAGCGAACGGCCGAACCGGCTGAGCGGGTTGCGGCTTTCTTGGTGATTGTTTTCGTGCGGTTTCAACAGGATCGCTGCAAGCGCCGGCGAGAGCGTCAGCGAATTGAAGGCAGAGATCACCGTCGCCACGGAAATCGTGACGGCGAACTGCAGGTAGAACTGGCCGGCAATACCGGGAATGAAGGCCGTCGGGATGAAGACGGCGGTCAGCACCAGCGAAATCGCGATGACCGCTGCTCCCACTTCGTCCATGGTCACGTGTGCCGCCTCGCGCGGGGTCATGCCGCGCGCCAGGTTTCGCTCGACGTTCTCCACCACGACGATGGCGTCGTCGACGACGATGCCGATCGCCAAGACGAGGCCGAACAGTGTCAGCATATTGAGCGAGAAGCCGAAGGCATAGAGAAATGCGAAGGTTCCGACCAGAGACACGGGGATCGCGACGATCGGGATGATCGCCGTGCGCCAGGATTGCAGGAAAACCAGAACCACGAGCGCCACCAGAATGGCGGCTTCGCCGATCGTCTTGTAGACCTCGTTGATGGACTCGGAGATGAATTCGGTCGGATTGTAGACGATCCGGTATTCGAGACCGTCCGGAAAGTCCTTCGAAACGTCCGTCATCACCTTCTGGATCGCAGCGGCCGCGTCGAGCGCATTGGTGCCCGGCCGCGAGAAGATGCCGAGCGCCACGGCCGGGCTGCCGTCCAGATAGCTGTTGTTGACGTATTCGCGGGCACCGAGTTCGATGCGCGCCACGTCCTGGAGCTGCACCAGACGCCCGCTTTCCGTCGCCTTGACGATGACATAGCGAAACTGCCGGGCATCGCTGAAGCGGCCGTCAGTGGTAACGGTATACTGAAACGCGCTTTCGCCCGGTGTCGGCGGCGCACCGATCGAGCCGCCGGAGACCTGCACGTTCTGCTCGCGCAACGCCTGCACGACGTCCCCGGCCGTCATGCCATAGGCCGAGAGTTTTTCCGGATCGAGCCAGATGCGCAACGCATATTCGCGCTCGCCGAACAGGATGACGTCGCCGACACCGTCGAGACGAACGAGCAGATCGCGGATGCGGGTGCGGGCATAGTTCGACACGTAAAGCTGGTCGTAGCGCTCATTCGGCGACAGCAGGTGCACGACCATCATCAGGTCGGGCGAGCTTTTCGCTGTGGTGACGCCGATGCGCCGGACCTCCTCAGGCAGGCGCGGTTCGGCGATCGACACCCGGTTCTGCACCAGAACCTGGGCTTGATCGAGATCCGTTCCGAGCTTGAAGGTGATCGTCAGCGCCATCGAGCCGTCGGCGGTCGAATAGGAGGACATGTAGAGCATGTTCTCGACGCCGTTGACTTCCTGCTCCAGCGGCGTCGCCACGGTGTTGGCGATGGTCTCGGCGTCCGCGCCCGGATAGGCCGCACGCACGACGATCGTCGGCGGCGCGATTTCCGGATACTGCGCCACCGGCAGCTGGACGTAGGCGATGCTGCCGACGATCAACAGGACGATCGAAAGCACCGATGCGAAAATCGGCCGGTCTACGAAAAAGTGGGCAAATCTCATTGAGCCGTCTCCGCCGCTTGAGCTTCAGGAGGCAACTCGACGATCTCGGGTTTCACCTTGGTGCCGGGGCGGGCCCGCATCAGGCCGTTGACGACGATGATTTCATCGCCGGTCATGCCGGAGCGGATGACGCGGTAGCCGTGCAGCTTCGGGCCGAGCCGCACCGGTTTGGTGACGACGGTGCCGTCTTCGCGCACCTCGTAGACGATGCGTTCGTTCTGGTCGGCGCCGATCGCTTCATCAGGAATGAGCACCGCCTTATAGGTATTCGAGCCCTCGAGCTCGGCACGACCGAACAGGCCCGGCTGCAGTATGTAATCGGGATTGTCGAAACGGGCGCGCACCCGCATGGTGCCGCTTGCCTGGTCGAGCCGGTTCTCGGCAAAATCGAGCTTGCCCTTGAATGGCGCTTCGTTGGCATCGGCAATGGTGACCATGACCTCGAGCGAGCCGCCGCCCTCCTGGAGTGCGCTGCCGCGTTCGCGGGCCACCCGCGCATAGGACAGCAGACGCCGCTCATCGACATCGAAATAGAAGTCGATCGGATCGAGCGAAACGATCGTCGTCAACACGGTCTGATCCGCCTGAACCAGGTTGCCGGTCGAGATCAGCCGGCGATCGACGCGGCCGCTAAGCGGTGCCGTTATCGTCGTGTAGTCGAGATCGAGCTTGGCGCGCTCGACCGCGGCTTCCGCTCCCCGCACGCTGGCCTGCGCCGAGAGCAATTCGCGACGGTGATCGTCAAGGGTGGAAACAGAGAGCGTCCCGGTTCCCGTCAAGGATTCCGTGCGCTTGAACTGGGTTTCGGCAAAGGCGAGAGACGACCGCGCCGATTCGAGCGTCGCCTCGGCCTGCGATAGCGCCGTGCGATAAGGACGCTGGTCGATGACGAAAAGCTTGTCGCCCTTCTTCACCAGGGCGCCGTCGGTGAAGTTCACTTCGTCGAGATACCCGCCGACGCGGGCGCGGATGGCAACTTCGTCGACCGCTTCGAAGCGGCCGATGAACTCGTCGCTGTCGATGACGTCGCGCACAACCGGCTTGGCGGCGGTGACTGTGGGAAGCTGCGCATCCTGCGCCGCAACGTTTGCCGCCGAGAAAAAGGAAATTGAAGCGCCGACAATCATCGGCAGATGCCACTTTGAAAACATGCACGCTCTCCGAATGCACCGACAGCGCCGCGCTTCAAACCCGGCGCGGAAAGAACGCTGTCACGCTTGAAACTTGCTGCACAACTGTCCCGGCTCGACACCGATCCAGGCAATTTGCAGTAAAATAGAGAACGCCCGGCATGGGACATTGGTCGTCCGAATACCTGCGGCGACATTTCAAACCCGCAATCCTGTGCTGCGGATGGTACTTCAATATGGAAGACTTGCGGACGTCGGCCGCGACCGAAACGGCGCTGACGTGGCGTTAACCTGCCATCATTTCGCCGGGTTGTCACCTTGAAAAAAATCAATTCCGCGAAGGTGATACGCGTACAATCCCGCGCCTCGTTCAGGCGCGGGCAAGACGATCCGGCAGCCGGAAATCGTCAACTGGAGATGGCTCAGGCCCAAAAATCCGGGATCGTTTCCGTCAGTCTCGGACCGAGGCGGAGCGGCGCGATCTTTTCGGCAAGGCCGGTGCGGTCGGAAATCTCGACGCCGAGACCGCAGATGGTTGCCGGCCCGGACGCCGCCTCGAAGCGCCCCTTCGGCATCTTTGAGATGAAGCGGTTGAGCGGCTCTTCCTTGTCCATGCCGAGCGAGGAATCGTAGTCGCCGCACATGCCGGCATCGCTCATATAGGCCGTGCCGCCGTTGAGTATCTGGTGGTCGGCGGTCGGCACATGCGTGTGCGTGCCGACGACGAGGCTCGCCCGTCCGTCGACGAAGTGGCCGAAGCACTGCTTCTCGCTCGTCGCCTCGGCATGAAAGTCGAAGACGATCGCGTCGGCCTGTTCGCCGAGCGGGCAGGCAGCGAGGATCGCCTCGGCCGACTTGAAGGGATCGTCGAGTTCGGGATGCATGAAGACGCGCCCCATGACGTTGGCAACCAGCACGCGGGCGCCGTTGCGGGCAAAAAACAGGTTCGACCCGCGCCCGGGCGTGCCCGCGGGGTAATTCGCCGGCCTCAGGAACTGGTCGTGCCGCTCGCAAAAGACGACCGCTTCTTTCTGGTCCCAGACATGGTTGCCGGTGGTCACCACATCGGCACCGGCATTGATCGTCTCGAGAAAGATATCCTCGGTGATCCCAAAGCCGCCGGCAGCGTTCTCGCCATTGACGATGACGAAATCGAGCTTCAGGTCGCTGACCAGTCCCGGAAGACGCTCCCAGACCGCCGTGCGGCCCGTCTTGCCAACCATATCTCCCAGAAACAAAAGCCTCATGCCCGTTCAATCCTACCAGACCAGTTCGAGCAAAAGCGCGTGGCCTTCTTGCGTGCGAACTTGCGTAAAACAAAGTGATAGAGCGTGGCTCGGGAGTCCGTCGGTCGCCTGACGCGCCCTAGAAATGTCGAAACCCACTCTCCGTAAGCACGGCATCCAGCGCGACGTCGTGCGGTTCAGCCGGCACTGATGCCACTTCCTGGCAGTCGAATGCAATCCCGATCAGCTTCGGCAGGTGGCCTTTGTTGCGTAGCTTGTCGATGGCGCGGTCATAGTAGCCGGCGCCGTAGCCGATGCGGTGGCCGGTCGCATCGAAAGCCGACAGCGGCACCAGCATGATATCCGGGTCGAGTTCCGGCGCGTCCGGTCCCGGACCCGTCGTGCCGAAACCGGTCTCGATGATGGGAGCGCCGTTGAGCAGTTCGCGAAACACGATCGTCTTCTTGTCCATGATGACGGGTAGGCAAAGTCTTGCGCCGCGATCCCGAAGACGCGCCAAAAGCGGTCGGATGTCGACCTCGGAGCGGATCGGCCAGAAACCGGAAACGATGTGGCCGGGATCGAGCGCAATGACATCGCCGGCGTGGTCGACCATGGTCAGGCTCGCCTCGATGCGGATCTCCGGCGCCATCGCGTCGCGAAGCGCCAGCCTCTCCTTGCGCAGGGCAGCTTTCAGATCCTTTGGTGACATCATTCCCCTCCGACAGATTGCGCGCAAACATGGGACCGGCGCCACATTCTTTTTCCCGAAATGAGACAGGGCGCCGTTTTCCGATCGATTTCCCGCATCGACGCCTGTGGCATAGCGCGTTGCGGCCTTTAGCTCGAACCACGTCACCGCCGGTTTTGCAACAGTTTGCGACAGTTAAGCGCCATGTTCCCGCAACGGCACAGAGTTAGCGTTCCGTTCATCATGGGCAACAGTTCCGCTTTCGCACGAGTAGGGGCGCGTGCAAATACAAACATGATTTCAAATAATTAGCAGGAACTAATGCCCGCGTTCGATGTATGGACGCGCTCCTGCAGGCAGCAGTGGAAAAGCCGACGTCCATGAAGGACCAGATGAACGAACTCGAACCGTTGGAATTGCGTTGCCTGACGCTCGCCGCCCGGGGCCGCACGCGTCAGGACATGATGCGCGAGACCGATATTCCCCTCGACCGTATCGACAGAGCGCTTCAGGACGCCATGCGCAAGCTGCAGGCGGGCAACCTTGCAGAAGCGATCTTTCGCGCCGCCCGGCTCGATATCATTTCATAGCAGCCAGTGTGAGCGATAGACCGCATCCCGGCTCATCCTCTCTTCCCAGCGATCGTCCAACGGCAGACCACTGCTTCCTGCGTCTCGCAAGAGATGCGGCTTATCGGGTGGCATCGCCGGTGACGTCGCCACGCAAGCGGCTGCCAACAACGAGCGGCCGTGCGATACGAGACGGGCGCGAAGAGTGACCTGAAGATCAGAGAAGAAGGCAAGAGCAAGAACGCTCATCGGGGCAACCTTGATGTCGATCGGTTGAGCCTATTGTCTTCGCGTCGTTGACATATGACAAACGAATTGCAAGCATGACTGCCATCAGAAACTCTGATGGTGAACACCATGTCCGCTCCGCTCGACAGCGACCTGCTCAGAACCTTCCTCGCCGTTGCCGATGCCGGCAACCTGACGCGCGCCGCCGACAGCATCGGCCGGACCCAATCCGCCGTCAGCATGCAGTTGAAGAAGCTGGAGGAAATGCTCGGCGACCCTCTGTTCGAGCGTCACTCGCGCGGTGTGGTGCCGACCGCGCAGGGCCTGCGCCTCGTCGACAACGCCCGCCGGATCGTGGCCTTGCTCGACGACACCGCAGCATCGATGCGCCTGCCGGCGCTCGCCGGCACGGTCAGGATCGGGATTTCGGAGGAATACATTAACTCCACCCTTCCGAAGGCGCTGGGCACCTTCGCCGCCGTTCATCCCGGCGTCGAGGTGACGGTGCAGCAGGGCGTCTCGATGTCAAACGTCAATGCGCTCGCCGCCGGCGAAATCGACATCGCCGTGGTTTTCGAACCGGGCGGCCCGACGCGCAACGAAGTGCTGATGGTCGACCCCACCGTCTGGGTGACATCGGACCAGCACGAAGCCCATCATCGTCGCCCGCTGCCGATCGCCACCTACACCTATCTGGCAGGCGGCTGGTGCGACGAGCTTGCCATGAAGGGCCTGAAGAAGCGCGGGATCGAGAGCCGGGTTGCCTATGCCAGCCGCACCAGCAACGGCCTGATCGCCGCGGTGGTCTCCGGCCTTGCCATCGCGCCGGTGTCGCGCAGCGCCATTCCCGCCGGCTGCCGCGAACTGACGGAGGAAGACGGTTTCAGCGTCATCGACTTTTCCAACGTAGTGCTGCGCACCCGCCCCGGCCATCGCTCGCAGACCGTCGACGCCATGGCCGACGCCATCCGCAGCGCGTTTGCCGCTGGCTAAGGCTGAAGGAAAAAGGGGAAGAGGTGCGATCCACACAACCGATGGATATTTTACGATCCCGGGTGCCTACAAACGTAGGTGGGCGCCATATGTCCGGACCCACGAGTCCGGCCAGGGACAGCTCCCTTGAGATCGAGTATGGCCCCGGGGATTGTGTTTCCTGTCGGGAAGCGCAGACCGCAACCAACATATAGAGCCTATCCCTGCGTCGCGCCAGTGGCAGCCCGACGAAAGCTCTCAGTTTGTCGAAGAGGTTGCCCGGCCGTTGAGCTTGGCCGCGATGGTATGGATCTGTGAGGTGACTTCGGACAGTGCCGAAGCCAGCAGCTCCTCGCTTCTTGCCTGGTCGGAGAGCGCGCCGTCGCGCCCCTGCTTGAGCGTGTCCACTTCCGCTTCGAGCGCCTTCAGCCGGCGGTTCACTTCGCTGAGTTCGTCCATCACCATGATGCCGGCCATGACGGTCAGCCTGAGATCACCGATCTCGCCGAACTGGGTCTTCAAGTGACCGACATACTGATCGAAGTTGGTGGCCAGTTCGATCAGATGATCTTCCTGTCCCTCTTCGCAGGCCATGCGATAGGCCTTGCCGTCGATCGATACTGTCACCTGCGCCATGTCGCTTAAACCTCAGCGGTCGAGCACCGCTCGAATGGTTTCCATCGCCGTCACGAGGCGTCGGGAAACCTCGCGGTTGACCTCTTCAAGCCGGTTCGCCCGGAATTGGGATTGGTCGAGTTCCTGTGCCAGTCGCGAACGGTCCGTATTGACCCTCCGGACCTCTCCCTCGAACTCGCCGAGATAGCGTTCCCTGTCAAAACGGCTATCGATCGCGTTCTCCAGGGACTGAACCGCGTTCTTCAGTTCGTCGATCGCCGCTTTGACCGTCTTTGCCGGCATGTTTTTCGATACCTCGCCCGTGAGGCCGAATCGCCAGAATCCCGTCCGCCGCCTCGGCTCACTCCTTTTTAAACCTATTACGCAAATCTCAACAATGCCAACTATAGCAAAGCATTACGGAAGCTGTGGATGGATTGTATAGCCGGCTCATCCGGCCGCAGCGCAAAAACTGTGCTGCGACGCGATATCACCCCTTGAAAACCATGCTGCCAATGGCCGCGCAAGGCCTGTATTTGTTGACTCGCGCGGCGCAGATGCTATGTGTCTGCCGCTTCTTGCACGGTCTTTGGAGGATAGAGACCGTCCCCTGACCACCGAACTCAAAACGGAACAGTCATGATCTCTCGCGAAAAACACGACCGGATGGCGAATGCGATCCGTTTCCTCTCCATGGACGCCGTCGAGAAGGCAAATTCAGGTCACCCGGGCCTGCCCATGGGTGCGGCTGACATAGCGACAGTCCTCTTCACGCGCTTCCTCAGCTTCGACCCGAAGAACCCTGCCTGGCCGAACCGCGACCGCTTCGTGCTGTCGGCCGGCCACGGCTCGATGCTGCTCTATTCGCTGCTCTATTTGACGGGCTACGAAGACATCTCCATCGAAGAGATCAAGAATTTCCGCCAGCTCGGCGCCCGCACCGCCGGCCACCCGGAATACGGCCACGCCGCCGGCATCGAGACGACCACCGGTCCGCTCGGCCAGGGCATTGCCAATGCCGTCGGCATGGCGATCGCCGAGCGCAAGCTGCGCGACGAATTCGGTTCCGACCTGATGGAGCACTACACCTATGTGCTCGCCGGCGACGGCTGCCTCATGGAAGGCATCAGCCAGGAAGCGATCTCGCTTGCCGGCCACCTCAAGCTCAACAAGCTGATCGTCTTCTGGGACGACAACAACATTTCGATCGACGGCCCGATCTCGATCGCCGACTCGACCGACCAGCACGCCCGTTTCCGCGCCTCGAACTGGAACACCATCGCCGTCGACGGCCATGATCCGGATGCCATCGCCGCTGCGATCGAACAGGCGCAGAAGTCCGACAAGCCGACGATGATCGCGTGCAAGACGACAATCGGTTTCGGCGCGCCGAACAAGGCCGGCACCCACAAGGTTCACGGCTCGCCGCTCGGTGCCGAGGAAATCGCCGCCACCCGCAAGGCACTCGGCTGGGAAGCTGAAGCTTTCGTCGTTCCGTCCGACGTGCTCGACGCCTGGCGCCTCGCCGGCCTGCGTTCGACCAAGACCCGCAAGGACTGGGAACAGCGCCTGGACAAGAGCGACGCCGAGAAGAAGGCGCAGTTCGTTCGCCGTTTCTCGGGCGAACTTGAAGGCCGCCTGTCGTCGGCCATCGACGACTACAAGAAGAAGCTTGCCGAGACCAAGCCGTCGCCGGCAACCCGCAAGGCTTCCGAAGACGCGCTCGAAGTCATTAACGGCGTTCTGGCCGAAACGATCGGCGGCTCTGCCGACCTGACCGGCTCGAACAACACCAAGACCAGCCAGACCAAGTCGATCACGCCTGACGATTTCTCCGGCCGCTACATCCACTGGGGTGTACGCGAGCATGGAATGGCAGCTGCGATGAACGGCATGGCGCTGCATGGCGGCGTCATCCCCTATTCCGGCGGCTTCCTGATCTTCTCGGACTATTGCCGTCCGTCGATCCGTCTGGCAGCGCTGATGGGCATCCGCGTCATCCATGTGCTGACCCATGATTCCATCGGCCTTGGCGAAGACGGCCCGACCCATCAGCCGGTCGAGCACATGGCGGCGCTGCGCGCCATCCCGAACCTGCTGATGTTCCGCCCGGCCGACGCCACGGAAACGGCCGAGTGCTGGCAGTTGGCGCTCGAAAGCCACAACCGCCCGTCCGGCATCGCGCTGACCCGCCAGAACCTGATGGCCGTGCGCACCGAGTATGAGGAAGAAAACCTCTGCGCCCGCGGCGCCTATGACCTGATCTCGGCAAGCGACGCCAAGGTGACGATCTTCGCCACCGGCTCGGAAATCGAAATCGCCGTCAAGGCCTGCCAGGCACTGACTGCCAAGGGCATCTCGACCCGCGTCGTCTCGGTTCCCTGCTTCGAGCTCTTTGCCGAACAGAGCGAAGACTACCAGCAGGCGATCATCGGCAACTCGCCGGTCAAGATCGCCGTCGAAGCCGGCATCCGCCAGGGTTGGGACCACTTCATCGGTTCGGACGGCACCTTCATCGGCATGTCGTCCTTCGGTGCCTCCGGCCCCTACAAGGAACTCTACAAGCACTTCGGCATCACGCCTGAAGCGGTCGTCGCCGCTGCGGAAGCCAAGCTTTCCTGATCAAGCCGCAGGGCGCGCTCGAAAGCGCGCCCTGCTTTTTTCCGACCATGCCATTCAGACAGGGAGAGACCCGATATGACAGTGAAAGTCGCCATTAACGGTTTTGGCCGCATCGGCCGCAACGTGCTGCGCGCCATCGTTGAATCCGGCCGCAAGGATATCGAAGTCGTTGCCATCAACGACCTCGGCCCGGTCGAGACCAATGCGCACCTCTTGCGTTTCGATTCGATCCACGGCCGTTTCCCGGCTGACGTGAAGGTCGAGGGCGATGCGATCGTCATCAACGGCGGCAAGCCGATCAAGGTCACCGCGATCCGCAACCCGGCCGAACTGCCGCACAAGGAACTCGGCGTCGACGTCGCGATGGAATGCACCGGCATCTTCACCGCCCGCGACAAGGCGGCGTTGCATCTGGAAGCCGGCGCCAAGCGCGTTATCGTTTCGGCTCCGGCCGAAGGCGCTGACCTGACCGTTGTCTACGGCGTCAACCACGACAAGCTGACGAAGGACCACCTCGTCATCTCCAACGCCTCGTGCACGACCAACTGCCTTGCACCGGTCGCCAAGGTGCTGAACGATGTCATCGGCATCGACCACGGCATGATGACGACGATCCACTCCTACACCAACGACCAGCCGTCGCTCGACCAGATGCACAAGGATCTGTACCGCGCCCGCGCTGCTGCGCTCTCGATGATCCCGACCTCGACCGGCGCTGCCAAGGCCGTTGGTCTCGTTCTGCCGGAACTGAAGGGCAAGCTCGACGGCTTCGCCATGCGCGTTCCGACCCCGAACGTCTCGGTCGTCGACCTCAAGTTCGTCGCCAAGCGCGAGACCACCAAGGAAGAGATCAACGCTGCGATCAAGGCAGCCGCTGACGGCCCGCTCAAGGGCATCCTCGGCTACACGCTCGCTCCGAACGTCTCGATCGACTTCAACCACGACCCGCATTCCTCGGTCTTCCACATGGACCAGACCAAGGTAATGGAAGGCAAGTTCGTGTCGATCCTGACCTGGTACGACAACGAGTGGGGCTTCTCCAACCGCATGTCCGACACTGCGGTTGCGATCAGCAAGCTCATCTAACTCGGATGTTTCGCGCCCTTTCCCAAACGACGGTCCGCTGGCGTCCGCTGGAGGGGGAAGGGCTCGAACATCTGACGCTCACGTCAACGGATACTACCGACGGCGCGGTCATCCGCGCCGTCGGCGTTCTCATCGGCAACCGCGGCGGCTCGTCCTATGGTGTGCGCTACCGGATCGATTGCGATGCCGGATGGCTGGTCCGAAAGCTCCTGGTGGATACGACCGATGGCCGGAGCCTGCATCTGCGCTCGGATCATCCGGGTGAGTGGATGACGGCCAGAGGCCTGGCGCTGCCGGAATTCGACGGCTGCATCGACATCGACCTTGCCGGAACGCCCTTCACCAATACGCTGCCGATCCGTCGCCTCGGCCTTGATCGAAAGGCCGGCACCGTCAGGCTGAAAATGCTCTACGTGCCGTTCGACACGTTCGAGCCGGTCGTAGACGGCCAACACTACACCTGCCTCGATGACTTCAGGCTCTACCGCTACGAGGCCGAGGACCGCAGCTTCCGAGCGGACCTGCCCGTGGACGCCGATGGCCTCGTCATCGACTACCCAACCCTTTTTCAAAGACTATCACCGGAGACGATCTGATGACTTTCAAGACCCTCGACGACCTGACCGACATTGCCGGCAAGCGCGTGCTTGTGCGCGTCGATCTCAACGTGCCGGTCAAGGACGGCGTGGTCACCGACGCGACCCGCATCGAACGGGTCGCGCCGACGATCCGTGAACTGTCGGAAAAGGGCGCCAAGGTCATCCTGCTGGCGCATTTCGGCCGCCCGAAGGGCGAGCCGGTCGCCGACATGTCGCTGAAGACGATCGCACCCGCTGTCGAAGATATCCTCGATCAGCGCGTCCACTTCGCTGCCGATTGCATCGGCGACAAGGCGGCCAACGCCGTTGCCGAGATGAACGACGGCGACGTGCTGCTGCTCGAAAACACCCGCTTCCACAAGGGCGAAGAGAAGAACGAGCCCGAATTCGTCAAGGCACTTGCCGCCAATGGCGACATCTATGTCAACGATGCCTTCTCGGCCGCCCACCGCGCCCATGCCTCGACCGAAGGCCTTGCCCACCACCTGCCCGCCTATGCCGGCCGCACCATGCAGGCCGAGCTCGAGGCTCTTGAAAAGGGCCTCGGCCAGCCGAAGCGCCCGGTCGTTGCCATCGTCGGCGGCGCCAAGGTCTCGACCAAGATCGATCTGCTGCAGAACCTGGTGAAGAAGGTCGACGCCCTCGTCATCGGTGGCGGCATGGCCAACACCTTCATCGCCGCAAAGGGCATCAATGTCGGCAAGTCGCTGTGCGAGCACGATCTCGCCGACACTGCCAAGGCGATTATCGCGGCGGCAGCGGAAGCCGGTTGCGCCATCGTCCTGCCGGAAGACGGCGTGGTTGCCCGCGAATTCAAGGCCGGCGCCGACAACGAAGTGGTCGATGTGACGGCCATCCCCGTCGACGCCATGATGCTCGACGTCGGCCCGAAGTCGATTGCGGCGGTCAACGACTGGATCTCCAAGGCCGAGACGCTGGTCTGGAACGGCCCGCTCGGCGCCTTTGAAATCACGCCCTTCGACAAGGCGACGGTCGCCGTTGCCAAGCACGCGGCCGCGCGCACGCGCCAGGGTTCGCTCGTGTCGGTCGCCGGCGGCGGCGATACGGTTGCCGCCCTCAACCATGCCGAAGTCACCGACGATTTCAGCTATGTCTCGACGGCCGGCGGCGCCTTCCTCGAGTGGATGGAAGGCAAGCCGCTGCCCGGCGTCGACATCCTCCGCCAGCAGAACTAAGCCAAATCGTCAGGCGCGCGGCTCGTCCGCGCGCCTGAAACACAGAAAAAATCAAAATAATTCAACCGATTAAAATAATTTAAATCGTTTCAGTCGCTTTTCCTGCCTTTTTCCCGGACAATTTCTCGTGGTTACTCGCGCCCTCGCTTGGGGCGTGGCGGCTGCTTGTGCGCCGTCGGTCCCGAAACTGTTTCAGTGGTCGCCCGATCCGTCGACGATCGGCGCCGTCTAGGGAGAAAAACATGAGCGAAAGACTGGAAGATATTGCCGTTACAATGGTCGCAAATGGCAGGGGCCTGCTTGCCGCCGACGAATCCACCGCGACGATCAAGAAGCGCTTCGACGGCATCGGCCTTGAATCGACCGAGACATCGCGGCGCGACTATCGCGAGATGCTGGTTCGTGCCGACGAGGCGATGCGCAAGTACATCTCTGGCGTCATTCTCTACGAGGAAACCCTGTTCCAGAAGGCCGCCGACGGTACGCCGCTGGTCGACGTCATCCGCGCGGCAGGCTCGATCCCCGGCATCAAGGTCGATGCCGGCGCCAAGCCGATGACCAATTTTCCGGCCGAAACCATCACCGAGGGCCTCGACGGGCTGGCCCAGCGCCTCGCGAAATACCACGAGGCCGGCGCGCGCTTTGCCAAATGGCGCGGCGTGATTGCGATCTCCGACACCTTGCCGAGCCAGGGCGCCATTAGGGCAAACGCCCATGCGCTCGCGCGTTACGCTGCCCTATGCCAGGAAGCCGGCATCGTTCCGATCGTCGAGCCCGAAGTGCTGATGGACGGTGCGCCCGGCGACCACTCGATTGACCGGTCCGAGGCCGTCACCGAATGGACGCTGCGGCTCACCTTCGAGGCGCTCGCCGAAATGCGGGTGAAGCTCGAAGGCATGATCCTGAAGCCAAGCATGGTGATCGACGGCAAGAAGGCGCGAAAAGCCTCCGTCGCCGAGGTTGCCGAACGCACGATCAGGGTCCTGCGACGCACGGTGCCATCGGCTGTGCCCGGCATCGCCTTCCTCTCCGGCGGCCAGACGACGGAAGAGGCAACGGCCCATCTCTCGGCCATGAACGCGACCCACGATCTGCCCTGGAAACTGACCTTTTCCTACGGCCGCGCCCTGCAGCAGGAAGCGCTGTCCGCCTGGAACGGCAAGGCAGAAAACGTCGCCGCCGGCCAGCGCGCCTTTTCGCACCGCGCCGAAATGTGCAGCCTCGCCGCCAAGGGCAGCTGGAAGAAAGATCTGGAGAAGGCCGCCTGAGCGCGCTCGGCAGCCAGTCCAGGTCAGATACAAGGGGCCGTTCGTCGGCCTCTTTTTCATGTTGCCTTCGTGGTCCGCGCGCTGCCCGGACCTGAACTTGTCACCAAGACAAGTTGCCGTCTTTGCCGGCTCCGACACCTGCCTTAAGCCTTTCGCATCAGGCCACCGGGCGGCGCGCATCGCCGCCGAACCTATCGGAAGCGAGCGCTCATGACGTCTTTTTCACCCGTGCACTCCGTCGACTATGTCACCGTCGATGTGTTCACCGAGGATCGTTTTGCCGGCAACCAACTCGCGGTCATCCCTGACGCACGAGGCTTGAACGACCAGCAGATGCAGGCGATCGCCACCGAGTTCGGCTACTCCGAAGTCACCTTCGTGCTGCCGCCGGAAAATCCTGGGAACACAGCGCGGGTGCGCATCTTCACGCCGACGATGGAGATCCCCTTCGCCGGGCATCCGAATGTCGGCACCGCCTTCGTGCTTGGCCGGCAGGCGGAGATTTTCGGGCGCGTGCCTGACAACCACTTGCGGTTCGAAGAACGGGCCGGGGTCGTCGAGGCGGCCCTGTCGCGGGCGGACGGCGCGGTGACCGGCGCGCGCATCGTCGTGCCGCGGCCTTTGAGCATCGGACCAACGATCGATGTCGAGACGATCGCTGCCTGCGCCATGGTCCCGTCCGATGCGATCGATACGGGTAACCATGCGCCGGTGCGCGTTTCCGTCGGGCTGCCCTTCGCCGTTGCCGAACTGACGGATGTCGCTGCCCTGTCGGCGGCCCGTCCCAACGTCACCGCCTTCGAAGCGGCCAACAAGCGCTACAAACCGGACGAGGACAGCTTCAGCCTGTTCCTTTACGCCCGCTCGACTGGCAATCCCTGGCGCCTTCGTGCCCGCATGTTCGCACCGCTCGACAACGTCATCGAAGACCCGGCGACCGGCAGCGCCTCGGCCGCGCTCAGCGCCTATCTCGTCTCGCTTCTGCCCGATGACGCCATCGACGTCGACCTGACGATCGAGCAGGGCGTCGAAATGGGGCGCCGAAGCATCATCGAGGTCAGCGTCAGCAAAAATGGCGGCACCGTCGGCAAGACCAGCATCGCCGGCGCCTGCGTGACAGCGATGCGTGGCTCCATCGCACTTTGAGCGCCGCGAGCCAGCTGATCGGGCGGCGCGAGCATCCTCGTGCCCGCCGCCGGATAAAACTCTTGACAGATAGTTAGGCGCCATATCATAAGACGCCTTATGGAAATTCTCGAACAAAAACACCTCGCGCTGATTGATGAAGCTGAACGACGCGGCGACGGCCCAACCGCCAATCTGCGCCTGTGCTTCGAAGTGATAGCATTGGCGGCCGCGATCGATCGCGACTGCGCCGCCCGGTTGGCGCCCCACAATCTCTCCGAAGGAAAGTTCGTGTTGCTGTTCCTCCTGCACCAGTTGCCGGACGGCCTGTCGCCGCATGAGCTCGCCGACCGCGCCGGCGTCACCCGCGCAACCGTCACCGGGCTTCTGGACGGGTTGGAGCGCGACGGCTTTCTCGCCCGACAGCAGAGCAAGGATGATCGCCGCAAGGTGCTGGTCCGGCTGTCGCCAAAGGGCGAGGATGCGGCGCGCGAACTGTTCGACACCCATACGCGCTGGATCGCATCGCTGTTTGCCGGTTTCGACGAGAGCGACCGGCAAACGCTAAGCACCCTCATCCAGCGCGCATGGCGCAACACCGATGGCGGGCGAAAGGCTGTGCAGACGAAAGCTGCAAGCGAGATCACCCAATGAGCGCCGCCCTGCGGCGGATAGCGGACATCGACCCGCAACGGCTGGCGCTGCTGAACGCTGGACTGGTGGAAGCCTCGACGCTGACCGAATGCCTCGCAGTCGATTTTGAAACCTTGATGCGGGCGGCGGTTCCGGAGGTCGGCGACGATGCTTTCGCCGCGATCGGTGCTGTCGCCAGCAGTGGCATTTCCAGGCGCATGGCGCTCGCCGCCGAACTGATCCGCGAGCGGCTTGGCGATGGCGCCGTGTCGGGGCTACGGCAGCATCGCTCAGACACCGTTCGCGGCTGGGCCTGCTTCATGGTCGGCGCAAATACGGCGCTTACGCTTGAAGACCGCCTCGCCGCGATCCGTCCACTTGCCGACGATCCGCATTTCGGCGTTCGCGAATGGGCATGGATCGCTGTGCGGCCGCAGCTTGCGCAGGACATCGCAACCACGATTTCCCGTCTTGCCGCCTGGACGGGCTCGCCCTCCGATCGCCTGCGCCGGTTCGCAAGCGAAGCAACCCGTCCACGCGGCGTTTGGTGCAGCCATATCGCTTCACTGAAGCGAAATCCGGAAATGGCGCTTGCCATTCTTGAGCCGTTGAACGCGGACCCGTCGCGCTATGTCCAGGATTCCGTCGGAAACTGGTTGAACGACGCAGCCAAGGACCGTCCCGCTTGGGTTCTGGACCTCTGCGCCTCCTGGCAACGCAGCCACGAAAGCCCGGCAACGACCCGAATCTGCAAGCGCGCGCTTCGATCCATCGACAGATCCTGAAAGACAATCCATGACCCACTATCTGAGCGAACTCTACACCCCGAAGCAGACCTGGCTCGCGCTCGACCCAGCCGGTCGCCACAGGTTTTTCGAGGCCGTCGGCAGCGGTCTGGCTGACCTGTCGGACCTCGGGGTGGAGGCGGTCGCCTTCGGCGAGGTCGATGCCGGCACACTTCACGCCGCACCACACGCCTACTTCGCCATCTGGCGGTTCCCGGATGAAGCCGCACTGGACGCGCTTGTCTCGGGCATCGTGGCATCCGGCTGGCACGACTACTTCGAAACGATCAACGCTGCCGGTAGCGCAGTGGATCTGCCCGGCCACTTTGCCCAACTGACGGCGACGAATGGTTGACGCCATATCCACAAGCGTGTCGGTCAGATCCGTCTGGCAAGCTCGACGACTTCGGCGATGAATTGCGTCTTGGCAGCGGTGTAGCCGTCTCCATCGAATGGGAACGTGACCGCAAGGCCTCGCTTCAACGCTGCGTAGGCGTCCGCCATCTCACGGTTTTGACGCAACTGATCGCGAAAGATCATGCGGCGGCGATGGGTGTCGCTGAAGGGCGGGCAGAGATAGACGCGCTGCCCCGGCGATCCCTTTTTGGCGAATGCCCAGACACCATCATCGTACCTGTTTCCCCGCGAGACAAACCTGTGCGCAACGAGTGCTGTGCTCCCGGCTCCAATTGCCTCCGGGCTGCGCATCGTCACATCGATATCGATGACCGGCTTCGCGGCGAGCCCCGGAACGGCAGTGCTGCCGACATGGTCGATCGCGATCACGACAGGGCCGAGCAGGTTCACAAGATGCTTCGACATGGCGGCAAACGCTTGTGGCCACGCATCGTCGTAGGCAACCACTTCGACCGGGGTCGGCATGCATTGCTCCTTGCTTGAAACCCCAAGGCTCGCCGGAGCTTGCAGGGCGTAGAAAGCTCCCTGTCAGTCGGCTTCCTTCGGCACCAGGGCAACGATATCGGCAAAGATGTCCTGCCATTCCGCATCGTCCATTTCGGCGAAGCCGAAGCTGCGCAGCAAAAACGTACCTTCGGCGGCAAGAAACGCAAGGCGCGCCCGGCGCCCCGCGTCAGTCGACAGATCGAGGCTGTCGAGACGACCGCGATACCACACGCGGTTCTGTTCCATATGATCTTCACGCTGCAGAAGTGCTGCCATCATCCCGGATGTGCGGGCGTTCTCCGCCGTATTCATGCGCGCCGTCACCTGCGCATGCGCGCGCATTGCCGTTACCGGATCGGTCGCGCCTCCGACTTCGTCCGCCACCGCGCTGTCGAATTCGTTGAACCGGCGCTCGATCATCGCATCGATCAGCCCATCCTTGTTGCCGAAGCAATATTGCACGCCGCCCTTGGTGATGCCCGCCGCCTTGGCGACCGCGTCGATCGTCAGGCCGGCGGCACCGACGGCGCTCACGGTCGCCTCCGCCGCATCCAGCACCTTGTCGCGATCGATCGTCCGGCGTCGTCCCATATCAGAATCCCTCTTTCAATTCCATACGTATGTATTTATATAACCGCACCAACGTCAACAAGGCCATTCGTTCCGCAGGCAGCGGTTCGGCCACAGAGGTGTATCATGTCCCCGCATAATCGCTGGCTCATTCTGGCCATCGTGTCGAGCGCGCTGCTGCTGATCGTCGTCGATATGACCGTGCTTTACACGGCCCTTCCCCGGCTGACCCACGATCTTGGCGCCTCCGCCTCGGAAAAACTCTGGATCGTCAATGCCTATGCACTGGTCGTTGCCGGCCTGCTGCCGGGGCTAGGCACGCTCGGCGACAGGCTCGGCCACAAGCGACCGTTCATTGCCGGTCTCGCCGTTTTCGGCCTCGCCTCCCTGATCGCCGCATATGCGCCGAACCCGTCGATCCTCATTGCCGGCCGTGTGCTTCTGGCGGTGGGCGCCGCGCTGATGATGCCGGCGACGCTCTCGATCATTCGGTTGACCTTCACCGACGAGCGCGAGCGTGCGCTGGCGATCGGCATCTGGGCCGCCATCGCATCTGGTGGCGCTGCCATCGGCCCGGTGCTCGGCGGCTTCCTGCTCGAATATTTCTGGTGGGGCTCGGTCTTTCTCATCAACGTGCCGATCGTCGCCGTGGCCTTGCTGCTCGGCATGGTCGTGCTTCCTGATAGCAAGGGCAACAAGGAGCACCCTTGGGACCCGCTCGGCTCCGTCCAGATCATGGTCGGCCTGGTCGGCCTGGCCTATGCCATCAAGGAGATGAGCAAGCGCGAACCGTCGGCGCAGGCCGGGCTCATCGCCGCCGTGATCGGCGCCGTCGCGCTCGCCTTTTTCGTGCGCCGGCAGAGGCGCAGCGCGCACCCGATGATCGACTTCCGCCTGTTCCGCAACGCCGCCTTTTCGTCAGGCGTCGCCGCAGCCTTGGTGACATCCGGAGCGCTCGTCGGCGTCGAGCTCGTGCTCAGCCAACGGCTTCAGCTCGTTGCCGGCTATTCGCCGCTTGAGGCAGGCATCTTCATCCTGCCGATCCCGCTTGCCGCCTTCGTTTCCGGCCCGCTGACAGGCATGATGCTGCCGCGTCTCGGTCCCGAGATGGTGCTGCGCACCGGCCTCATCACCGCGGCTGCCGGCCTCGGTGCGTTTCTGGCCGTGCACGAAGCCGGCGTCCTCGGTCAGATCGTCAGCCTGATAGTGCTCGGCCTCGGCGTTGGCGCGACGATGACGGCCGCCTCCAGCGCCATCATGTCCAACGCCCCACCGCAGCACGCCGGCATGGCCGCCTCCATCGAGGAGGTCTCCTTCGAACTCGGCGGCGCCATCGGAATTGCAGTGCTCGGCAGCGTCATGTCGGCGGTCTACACCGCCTTCGTCGTGCTGCCGGAGGGTGCTGGCATATCGGAGATCGCGCGCGACAGCCTCGATGAAGCGTTGATCCTGGCGGAAAAGCTTTCGCCCGATGTCGCCGAAAGCCTGGTGGCACTCGCCAAGACGGCCTTCGAAAAGGCGTTTGTCGCCGTTGTCGTGTTGGCGACTGGTCTGTTGGTCACGACCGGTGCCGGCATCTGGTGGTTCACGCGCGGCAAGTCACGGCAACCGGTTCAATCCTACCGCGGCCATTGATCCCTCCAGCGCCGCGCGTGAAAACTGACGCGCGACGCTGTGACACTCTCATTGCCCTCCATGATCTTACCTAGATCCATGCCGATTGAAGGCGTTAGGCAGCAGGGATCAGTGCTTGACTGCCTCGCATTGGGCGATCGCCTCCACCATGGCCTGGAAGCGCACATGGTGGCGAACCGCATCCAGATCGGAATCCTGCTTGAACCACAGCAGCTGGTAACAGGAACTCTTCGGCAACAGGCTCTCGAGCATATCGAGCGCCGTATCGACATCACCGAGGATCGAATAGACGCAGGCCGTGTTGTAGCGTGCGACGATATCGTCGGGATCGATGGCGATCGCACAGGCCGCCCATTCGCGCGCGCGATCCGCCTCGCCCATATGCGCCAGCGCCAACGCGCCGCGATGCGCCGGACCAGAGTTTTCCGGATGCGACTCCAGCGCCCGTTCCGCCCGGGAGATGCCGATCTTCGCCCAATGTCCGCGCTCGGTCTCCTGGCCGAGCGACTTGTAGGCGCTCATCAGATGGATCGGCGAAAGGTAGTCGTCCGGCCGGATTTCCGCCGCCCGCTTGAAAAACTCGATCGCCGTCTCGAACTCACCGCGCATGAAGAGAAAGCGGCCATAGTGAAAATTTGCCTCGTAGAGCTGGGGATCGAGCGCCAGTGCGCGTTCGAACTCGGCAACAGCCTCTTCGCTTTGCCCGTCCTGATGCAGGACCAGGCCTCTGGAAGCGTGGGCCTCGGCGAGGTCAGGATCGAGCTCCAGTGCCCGCGCGCTCGTGCTTAAGATGCTTTCGAGCGGAAACTCGTGCTCATGCCAGTCGCGAAGGGCGGATTCGCAATCGGCGATGCCGGCATAGGCACGGGCGAAGTTCGGGTCGAGCTCGACGGCTTTCTGGAACATGCGCCGGGCAAGCAGCAGATAGGAGCGCGTCCAGGCATGCGAGAACCGCCGGCCGCGCAGATAATAGGTATAGGCTTCGACACTCGTCGTCGGGTCCCGCTCGATCGCCTTTTTTTCCTCAGGCAACAGCTTGATGCGCAGCTGGTTGACGATAGCGTGGGTGATCTCGTCCTGAATGGCGAAGATGTCGGTGAGATCGCGGTCGTAGCGGTCGGCCCACAAATGCGTGCCGGTCAGCGCATCGATCAGCTGCCCGGTGATGCGAACCCGCCCGCCGGCCTTGCGCACGCTGCCCTCGAGGATGAAGCGGACGCCGAGTTCCTGCGCCGCCGTTTTGACCCGCACCGACCGCCCCTTGTATGTAAAGACCGTGTTGCGGGCGACCACGTGGAGGCGCGAGATCTTCGACAGGTCGGTGATGATGTCCTCGGTGATACCGTCGGAAAAATACTCCTGCTCCGGATCGTGGCTCATATTGGTGAAGGGCAGAACGGCGACGGACAGTCCATAACCATCGTCGACGGTTACCGTATGGGTCCCGTTCACCACCTTGGCGATCTTGGTCGGCGCACCCAGCGCGACGGAATAGACATGGACGCCGGCCGCGATATTCTTCAGTGCATGCTGGCCCTTGTCGACAAAGCCGACATCGAGCCTGGAGCCGACATGGTCGCGCACCGAAGCAGATACGGCGATGCCGGAGGGTTCGGCGAGGCCCTCGAGCCGGGCTGCGACATTGACGCCGTCTCCAAAAATATCGCCGTCCTCGACGATCACGTCGCCCAGGTGCACGCCGATGCGCAGCTCGATGCGCTTCAGTTGCGGGACGTCTTCGTTGCGAATGAGCATGCCGCGCTGAATATCGACGGCGCAGGCAACCGCGTTCACGACGCTCGCGAACTCGACCAGAATGCCGTCGCCGGTCAGCTTGACGATCCGGCCTTTGTGCCGGCTGACCTTCGGGTCGACCAACTCGGTCTTGTGCCGCTTCATGGCGGCCAGCGTACCGGTTTCGTCAGCACCTATGAGACGGCTGTAGCCCACGACATCGGCAGCGAGGATGGCAGCAAGGCGGCGTTCCAAGTAACCCCCGAATTCATCTCCGTGATGAAGCGGACAATCTAGCGCGTTCTTCATGATCTGTCCTGCGCACTTTTCCAGCTACTACTATTGATCGAGTAACGGTATAGCAGAGTAGATCGATCGGCACAGTTTCCAAAGGCACAACCGTGGCATCGCACCGCTGACAATTGGACCCGTCAGGGTCGAACGAGGACGGTGACCATCATCATGGCGATCGCGAAGACGGCGATCTTCCAGAAATCGCGGCGCTGCCTCAGGCCCGGTAAGCCGATCGGCCAGATCAGCTGGATGGCCATCGCCAGAAGCAGAATGATCGCCAGCGCCTTCGACATATCCAGCCTATCCTCAGGGGACGTTCCCCAACCCGGCGAAGCGTCACACCGCCGTCACCTTGTCGTCGCATGTAGCGCACGCGCAGTCGCGGCACACACCTGCTTTTGATCCCACAATTCGATATCGATTCTCGGGACGATGCATTAGAGGGCTATTGTTTCCGCCGCCGATTTGCAATGACCGGCTGGACAGAATCCGGCTGGCAATTCAGGGCACGCCGCCCTAACTTGCTGACGGCAGAACGATTTTCGGATGGATGATGAGAAAAAACCTGCTCCCCGTCGCCTCTCTCCTGCTGGGCACGCTGTTTCTCTTCCTGGGCAACGGCCTGCAGGGCCTGCTTTTGCCGGTCAGGGGCACGGCCGAGGGCTACCCCACCACCATCCTCGGCCTGATCGGCACCTCGTGGGCCGCGGGCTTCGTGCTGGGCTGCTTCTTTGCACCTAATGTCGTCAAGCGCATCGGCCATGTGCGCGCCTTTAGCGTCTTTTCGTCGCTGATCGCCATCGTCGCGCTGATGACCGGCATTCTGATCGACCCAACCTGGTGGCTGATCCTGCGTGCGCTCACTGGCTTTGCCACCGCCGGCACCTCGATGATCATCGAAAGCTGGCTCAACGAACGCGCCACCAATGAGAGCCGCGGCGTCATCTTTTCCCTCTACATCGCCATCACGCTCTTCGGCGTCGTCGGCGGCCAGATGATGATCCCGTTCGGCGATACCTCGACCAGCACGCTCTTCATGATCTGTGGCATTCTCTATTGCGTCGCGATGCTGCCGACCCTTTTGTCGAAGGCCGCCACGCCGCAGCCGCTGAAGCAGGTCCAGCTCGACCTGCGCGGGCTCTATCGCAATTCCCCGGTCTCGTTCCTCGGCATCCTGCTCGTCGGCATCGCCAATGGTGCCTTCGGCACGCTCGGCGCCGTATTCGGCCGCCAGGCGGGCCTCTCCGACAGCACCGTGGCGGCGATGATGAGCGTCGCAATCTTTGCCGGCGCCGTGATGCAGCTGCCGGCCGGACGCCTCTCCGACCGCATCGATCGGCGCTACGTGCTGGCCGCCCTTGCCGGCGTCGGCGCGCTTGCGGGTCTGCTGATTTTCCTGGTGGAACCCACCCAGGTCTGGATCGTGCTGACACTGATCGCGATCTACGGTGCCGCCGCCAACGCGCTCTACCCGATCGCCGTTTCGCATGCCAACGACTTTGCGACCGCCGAGGATTTCGTCAAGGTTTCCGGCGGCCTGCTGCTGCTCTATGGCATCGGCACCATCATCGGCCCGACCATCGGCGGCCCGGTCATGACCGCGACCGGCCCCTATGGGCTGTTCATGATCACCGCATGTGCCCATATCCTGATCACCGCCTACGCCATCATCCGCAGCCGCATGCGCGCGCCGGTGCCCGTCGCCGAGCGCGATGCCTTCTCGCCGATCAATGCCGGAACGGCGATGACGCCCGAGAGCCTGCAGCTCTCCCCGCGTGCGGCCCCCTTCGATGAGACACACGATCAGGACGTCGAGATCGACCCCGAACAGGAGGAGAAGCCGAATGGGCCTGTTTGACGAAGACCAGCCAAAGAAAAAATTGGTACATGAAATCGGCAGCGACCTGTCGTTGCTGTCCGTTGACGAACTCACCCTGCGCATCGCGCTGCTGAACGAGGAAATCGGTCGGCTCGAGGCGGAACGCGAGCGCAAATCGGCGAGCCGGTCGGCGGCCGAAAGCCTGTTTCGCTGACGGCGGCACAAGGACAATCGGCCCGAAACGACGCTTGTTTAACTGTATATTAAGCATTCTCTGCGATTGTCTGATCATCCGGAGCTTTCCGGACTCAGACAATTTCTCCGACTGGCGAATGGGTCTGATTTTTCTCCCTGTTTTACCTTGAGAGCCGCTTTCCGCGGCTCTTTTTTTGTTTTGTCATACGGCGCTGCAAAGAATTGTGGAGATTAACCCTTTCTTAAGAATGCTCTTGCGTGAAATGCGCTATGGCATCATTCTTCAGGCATAGAGGCCGGCAAGGAAACTTTTCCCAAAGCCGCCCGTTACCCGACTGTCGTGATGCGTTTGAACCAGGGAAAACAGGTCATGTCCGAAAGAGGATTGAATACCGTCAGTTTCGCGGGGCACGCGGCGGCGTCGGCGCAGTTCAAGGCGCTCTATTCGGAAGGCATGGGTCTGGTCGAAGAAACCGCGAGCTATCTCGATGGTCCCGGTCGCCTGGCATCCAAGGTCCTGCCGCGCATGGCATCGGTCCTCTACGCAGCAGAATCCATGCGGCTCACCACCCGCCTGATGCAGATGGCATCGTGGCTCCTGCTTCAGCGCGCCGTCAACAATGGCGAGATGAGCCGCGATCAGGTCCTTTCGGAAAAGAGCAAGGTTCGCCTCGACAGCTTCAACGTCGACCGCAGCGCACCTGGCTGGAGCGAGCTTCCGGAATCGTTCCGCGACCTCATCGAGCGCTCGCTGCGCCTGCAGAACCGCGTCGCCCTGCTCGACCGCGAGATCTATCGCCCGCAGGAAGCCTCGACCTTCGTTCCGGACAACCAGAACGGCGTCAAGGCACAGATCAAGCTACTGCAGACAGCCTTTGGCACCAACTGATTTTGAAGATTTTCGGCAGTTTGCTGCCAGCGAAACAGACCCGGCCTTGGAGCCGGGTTTTTTCATGCGCCGATCAGGCACGCCCGCATTTCACAGGGATCGAAATCCCCTCCTGGATCGGAAACGGAAATCAGAACAACAAAAAGCCCGGCAGAGCCGGGCTTCGAATACGCGCCAAGAGAGCGTGCGATTAGAGGCCGAGGCCTTCGAAGCGCTTCTTGAACTTGGAAACGCGGCCGCCGCGGTCCATGAGCTGCTGGTTGCCGCCCGTCCAGGCCGGGTGCGACTTCGGGTCGATTTCCAGGTTCATGGTGGCGCCTTCCGAACCCCAGGTCGAGCGGGTTTCGTATTCGGTGCCGTCAGTCATGACCACCTTGATCAGGTGATAGTCGGGATGGATATCTGCCTTCATAACGATCTTCCTAGAGTTCCGGGGTCCAATTGTCGCAAGGCATTGCGACTTCGAGACCGAACACGTAAATGAAGCCGCGGACCGCCTGATGGGCCACGGCTTCCCAATTCGATGCCGTGCCTATACATCAAGGTCTGCGGGATAACAAGTGCCGCGCGGAAGACTCATGGGCAAACCCGCCCCCTCCGTGATTGGCGAACGGGGGTCATGTGTCCGAACGAGAAAACCAGTCGCCAGCGCGCAAATCCATTCGCCCTCTCGCAACGCTGCTGCCATACCTCTCGCGCTACCGCTATCTGGTCATCGGCGCCGGAATTTCGCTCGTAACCGCGGCGATAACGACCCTGACGCTGCCGCTCGCCGTCAGGCGCATGGTCGACAACGGCTTCTCCAATTCCGATAGTGGCTTCATCAATACCTATTTCGCGATGCTGATGATGCTCGCCATCATCCTCGCCTTGGCGAGTGCAGCGCGCTACTACTTCGTCATTACGCTTGGCGAACGCATCGTCGCCGATCTCCGCCGCAACGTCTTTCAGCACGTCACCCGCCTTTCAGCGTCGTTCTTCGACGTCAACCAGTCGGGCGAAATCGTCTCGCGGCTGACCGCCGACACCACGCAGCTCAAGTCCGCCGTCGGTGCGACGGCATCGGTCGCCCTTCGCAACCTGATCCTGTGTCTCGGCGCCATCGGCATGATGGTCTATACCAGCCCGAAGCTGTCGAGCCTGGTGCTGGCGGCAATTCCGGTGATCGTGTTTCCGCTGGTCGGCTTCGGCCGCTCCGTGCGCCGGCGCTCACGCGAGGCGCAGGACACGCTGGCAACGGCATCGGCCTATGCCGGCGAGGCGATTGCCGCCTCGCGCACCGTTCAGGCCTTCAACAGCGAAGACATCGCCAACAACCGCTTCGGCACAGCGGTCGAAGATGCCTTCGGCGCCGCGCGCTCGGCGATCAAGGCGCGTTCCGTTTTGACGGCCTTTGCCATTACCATGGTGTTCGGCAGCGTTGTCGCAGTGCTCTGGTTCGGAGCGCGCGACGTTCTGGCAGGCAATCTCTCGGCCGGCACACTCAGCCAGTTCCTGCTTTATTCGGTCTTTGCCGCCGGCAGTCTCGGCTCGCTGTCCGAGGTCTGGGGCGAGCTTTCGCAGGCAGCCGGTGCTGCGGAGCGGTTGAACGAACTGCTAACGGAAGTTCCTGATATCAAGGCGCCGGCAAATCCTGTCGCTCTTCCGTCACCGGCGCTTGGCGCCATCAGCTTCGGCGACGTCTATTTCGCCTACCCGGCACGTCCCGATTACAAGAGCCTGAACGGCCTGAGCTTTGCGATCAAGCCCGGCGAAACCGTTGCCATCGTCGGCCCGTCCGGCGCGGGCAAAAGCACCGTGTTCTCGATGCTGCTGCGGTTCTACGATCCGGCGAAGGGCGCCGTCACCGTCGATGGCGTCGATATCCGCACCGTCGACCCGAAGGATCTGCGCGCCCGCCTGGCGATCGTGCCGCAGGACGTCACCATCTTCGCCTCCTCCGTTCACGACAACATTGCCTTCGGCCTGCCTGGTGCTAGCCGCGAGGCCGTGCGCGCTGCAGCCGTCGCCGCCCAGGCCGATGAGTTCATCGGCCGGATGGAAAAGGGCTACGACACGCTTGTGGGCGAGCGCGGCATCACGCTCTCCGGCGGCCAACGCCAGCGCATCGCCATTGCCCGCGCCATCCTGCGCAATGCGCCGATCCTTCTGCTCGACGAGGCCACCTCCGCACTCGACGCCGAAAGCGAAACGCTGGTGCAGAAGGCGCTCGAAGGCTTGCTGCATGAGCGCACAACCATCGTCATCGCCCATCGGCTCGCAACCGTCCTGAAGGCAGACCGTATCCTCGTGATGGAGCACGGCCGGGTGGTCGAAGAGGGAACGCATGCCTCGCTGATCCGCCAGGACGGGCTCTATGCGAAGCTGGCCCGGTTGCAGTTCAACCACGGCGCCGAAGAACTGTTCCTGAGCCCAAACAAGTAATACAAACTCGACGATAGTCTGATGCCGGCATGCCCGGCACGCCATTGCAGCTGGAAAGTCGGCCCCTATTCTATAGGTGCCGGCTTTTTTTGGCCGCCATGACAGACGCGGACTGTCCAGGGAGGACCCTCATGACGTTTTCGAACTTGACCCGGCGAGCAGCGCTTGCCCTCGGTTTCACTGCACTCACCGTTTTCGGATCCGGCACCCAGGCAAGCGCTCAAGGCTTTCCGGATCGCGCCGTCACGCTCGTCGTTCCCTTTGCCGCCGGCGGCTCGACCGACGTGGTGGCGCGCATCGTGGCGCAGAAGATGTCGGAAGATCTCGGCCAGCAGGTCATCGTCCAGAACGTCGCTGGCGCCGGCGGCAACCTCGGTGCCGACAATGTCGCGCGCGCCGATCCGGACGGCTACACGATCCTCATGGGCACGGTCGCGACCCACGCGCTCAACCCGCTGATCCTCAAGACCAAGCCCTACGACCCGGAAAAGGACTTCGCGCCGATTTCGCTTCTGGTGGTCGTGCCGAACGTGCTGGTGGTCAATTCGGAGCTGCCGGCCAAGACCGTCGAGGAACTGCTGGCGCTCCTGAAGGCCAAGCCCGACGAATATGCCTACGCCTCGTCGGGTAACGGCACGCCGTTGCACCTCTCCGGCGAACTCTTCAAGAAGATGGCGGGCGTCAACATGCAGCATATTCCCTACAAGGGTGCAGGCCCGGCGCTGAACGATGTCATCGGCAACCAGGTGCCGATCATGTTCGACAACCTGCCTTCCTCCTCCGGGCACATCAAGGCCGGCACCTTGCGGGCGCTTGCGGTGACCACGGCCGAACGGGCGCCCTCCTTCCCCGATGTGCCGACAGTCGCTGAGGCCGGCATTCCGGGCTACGAAACCTACACCTGGAACGCGCTGTTTGCGCCTGCCAATACGCCAGAGCCGGTTGTCGCGCGCCTCAACGAAGCCGCCAACAAGGCGCTTGCCGATCCGGCCGTGGTCGAACGCATGAAGGAGTTCAGCGCCACCATCGTCGGCTCGACGCCTGCGGAGCTCGGCGCGCACGTGAAGGCGGAACTGGCAAAGTGGACGCCCGTCGTTCGCGACGCCAACATCCAGATGGATTGATCCCAAGCCATCTGATCCCATCGGGCGGATCAGCCCCTCATCCGGCTGCCGCCACCTTCTCCCCGCATGCAGGGAGAAGGGACATTGCCGCGCGAACTGATTTGACCTCGCATGCAGCGCCTGACGGCGACATGCCTCCCATGTCCACCCCAACGGAAGTAGGGACATGGTGGCACATGCTCCCAACATGGAGCGCTTTCCTCTCATGCAGAATCATTGAAGTGCTGCCCCTCGCGCACGCCTTGAACGAAAACGCTTCACGTTTGCCTGGAAAGGTTCTGCCGCCACAAGCAGTGGTCCCGCCGCAGCACACGTCCCCTCTCCCCGCTTGCGGGGAGAGGGCTAGGGTGAGGGGCAGGATATACGGACAACGATAGCCGTTTGGGTTCGCTCAAGCCGCCCCGGCAGCGCCCCGCCCGGCCACCCGACCGGAATAGATGCAACCGCCGAGAAACGTGCCTTCGAGGGCGTTGTAGCCATGCATGCCGCCGCCGCCGAAGCCTGCGACTTCGCCTGCCGCGTAAAGCCGCGGTACCGGCGCGCCGGATTGTTCGAGCACCTGACCCGACAGGTTGGTCTGCAAACCGCCGAGCGTCTTGCGCGTCAGGATGTGCAGCCGGACGGCAATCAGCGGCCCGGCCTTGGGATCGAGCAGGCGGTGCGGCTTGGCGGTGCGCAGCAGCCGGTCGCCGCGGTAGGATCGGGCGCCGCGGATCGCCGTCACCTGCGCGTCCTTCGAGAAGGAATTGCTGATCTCGCGGTCGCGCGCCTCGATCTGCTCGCGCAGGTGATCGAGCGAAAGCCGGTTTTCGCCGGTCAGCGCATTCATCGCCGGCACGAGATCGTCGAGCCGGTCGCGAACGATGAAATCTTCACCCTTGTCCATGAAGGCCTGTACCGGCCCGGGAGGGTTCTTGCCCAGGCGCTTGAGAAGAAGCGCGATGCTCTTGCCGGTCAGGTCAGGATTCTGTTCGGAGCCGGAGAGCGCGAATTCCTTCTTGATGATGGCCCGCGTTAGGATGAACCAGCTGTAGTCATGACCGCTGTCGCGAATGGCCTTGAGCGTGCCGAGCGTATCAAATCCCGGCATCGCCGGTGCGGAAAAGCGGTTACCATCGGCATCGCACCAGAACGACGAGGGACCGGGCAGGATGCGGATGCCGTGATCCGGCCAGATCGGGTCGAAGTTCTTCAGGCCTTCGGTATAGTGCCACATGCGGTCGGAATTGATCACCGAGCCGCGAGCGCGTGACGCTATCTCCAGCATCCGGCCATCGACATGGTGCGGCACGCCGCAGACCATCGTCGCCGGCGGCTGGCCCAGCCGCTTGCGCGGCCAGTTGCGCCGCACCAGCTCCTGGTTGCCGCCGATGCCGCCCGAGGTCACGATGACCGCACCCGCCGATATCTCGAAATCGCCAGCGACATCGCGTGAGCTGCGCTGACCGCGGCCAACCGGATCGGCCTTGAGCACCGACCCTCGCGCACCAGTCACCGCCCCATCCGTCGTTACCAGCTCATCGACGCGGTGGCGGAAGCGAAAGCGCACGAGGCCGCGGCTTTCGGCCTCGCGCGTCAGCCGCACGAACGGCTCGAGCACGGCGGGCCCAGTGCCCCAGGTGACGTGGAAGCGCGGCACCGAATTGCCGTGGCCATGGGCAAGGCCGCCGCCGCGTTCGGCCCAGCCGACGACGGGAAACCAGCGCATGCCGAGCGAATGCAGCCAGCTGCGCTTCTCGCCGGCAGCGAAATCCAGATAGGCATCGGCCCATAGTCGCGGCCAGTGATCTTCCGGCCTATCGAACTGCGACGAGCCCATCCAGTCCTGGCGGGCAAGCTCTCGGCTGTCCCTGATGCCCATGCGACGCTGCTCGGGACTGTCGACGAAAAACAGGCCGCCAAGCGACCAGAAGGCCTGGCCGCCGAGGTTTTGTTCGCCCTCCTGATCGAGGACGATTACCTTGCGACCAAGGGCTGCTGCCTCCGACGCCGCCACAAGGCCGGCAAGCCCGTCACCGACCACGAGTACATCACAATCCATCCAAGGCGCCCTCCCCTGCGTCCCCGAGGAATGCAAGCGCCTTCCTCGCATCCCCAGGAATACAAGGCCCTCTCCGGCATTCCCGAGCATGCAGGCGTCGCGCAGCCCTCGGTCGCAAGTGTTACGCGTACGTCAAGGTCAATTCAAGGGCGCTAGATCAAGAGGCCGGGCCGGCGACATCCCGGTCAGCCCGCCTATTTCTCGGTCAGCTTCAGCTCGATGCGACGGTTCTGCGACCGCGCCTCGACGCTGTCGCCCTCGGCGATCGGCTGATACTCACCGAAACCGGCGGCAACCAGCCTATCGGCCGGCACGCCCATCGAGATCAGGAACTTGACGACGGATGTGGCACGGGCAGACGAAAGCTCCCAGTTGTCGGCATAACGGCCGGTGCCGGAAAGCTGGACGTTGTCCGTGTGCCCGTCGACGCGCAGCACCCAGTTGATCTCGGCTGGAATCTCCTTGGCGAGATCGAGCAGGGCCGAGGCAAGCTTGGCCATTTCGGCCTGCCCCTCAGGGTTGAGTTCGTTGCCGCCCGAAGGGAAAAGCACTTCGGACTGGAAGACGAAGCGGTCGCCGACGATGCGGATGTTTTCGCGATCAGACAGGATTTCGCGCAGCCGCCCGAAGAAATCGGAGCGATAGCGGTTCAGCTCCTGCACCCGTTGCGCCAGCGCGACATTCAGGCGGCGGCCGAGATCGGCGATCTTGGTCTGCGACGACTGGTCCTTGGCCTCGGATGCCTGCAGCGCCTCTTCGATCGCTGCGATCTGGCTGCGCAGCGCCGCGATCTGCTGGTTCAGCAGCTCGATCTGGCTCATGGCGCGAGCACTGGTCTGGCGTTCGGCATCAAGCTCGGCGCCGACGCGTCCCAGCTTCTCGTTGGCCGCATCGGCACTGCCCTCGCCCTTGTCGAGCAGGGCCTGAAGGCGCGAGCGCTCGCCTTCCGACTGGGAGAGTGAAGCCTGGAGATTGGCAAGCGAATCCTCGAGATCCTGCTTGCCGCTCTTTTCAAGCGCCAGGAGCTGCGTGAGTTCGTTGATCTGGCTGTTCAGCCGGGTCAGCACCTCGTCCTTACCGCTGATCTCGCGGCTGAGCAGGAACTGCGCCAGCACGAAGACGCTGAGCAGAAACATGATCGACAAGAGCAGCGTCGACAAGGCGTCGACGAATCCCGGCCAGTAGTCGATCGTGCGCTGTGTACGGCCTTTGCGGGCAAGCGCCATGGATCATTCCCCTCCGGTGTCGTCCGCATGGCTGTGTTTGGCCTGCGATCCGGATTTCTCGCCGTTAACCGTAATGCGCTCGGAGTGGCCGATGCGCGTCGTCAGCTTGTCCAGCGTCTTTCGCATGGCCTTGGCCTCTTCCTGCTGCGCCTCGATCCAGTCGCGCAGCATCTGCTGCTCGCCACGCATGTTCTTGACCAGCCCCTGAATGCCTTCGGCAAGGCTCGCCATCGCCGCCGTCGTGCGCTGGTTGGAGCCACCTTCATGGTTAAGGCGGACGAGCTGATCCGTCAGGCGCTTCAGCTCCTCGACCGGCGCACCGGAAGGCAGGTCGCCTGTCATGGACAGTTCCGACCCGACATCGGTGACGGAGGACAGCCAGTTTTCAAGCTCGGTGTAGAAGCGGTTCTGCGCCCGGCCCGCCTGCAGGTCGAGGAAGCCGAGGATCAGCGAGCCGGCAAGACCGAAAAGCGACGTCGAGAAGGCCGTTCCCATGCCGGTGAGCGGCGCCGAAAGGCCTGTCTTCAGGGCGCCAAGCACGTCTTCGGTGCTGCCGGATCCGGCGTCCAACGACTGGATGACGGTGTTGATCGAGCCGATTGTACCGAGCAGGCCCCAGAACGTGCCGAGCAGGCCGAGGAAGACGAGAAGGCCGGTCAGGTAGCGCGTGGTATCGCGCGATTCATCCAAGCGCGTTGCAATCGAGTCCAGGATCGACCTGAGCGCCGTCGTCGAGATCGCCGTCTGGCGACCGCCGATCAGCGCGCGCATCGGCGCCAGCAGGACGGGATCGCGTCCGACTTTGTCGGCGCTGCCGGCGGCGCGGAACGAATTGAACCAGCGCACTTCGGGGCGAAGCCCGAGCACGTGATTGAACGCCAGGAGGATGCCGATCAACAGCACCCCGAGGATCAGCCCGTTGAGGCCCGGATTGGCGAGAAAGGCATTGTGTGCCTGCCGAAAGAGGATCGCGCCGACGAAACCGACAATGATCAGGAAGATCACCATGGTCCAGAAAAAATGCATGGGGCTCGAAAGCTTATGCGGATTGTAATCTGCTTCCACGCCTTCCCGACCGTCCCACCCGGACAGATGCAGTTTCGTCATGGGTATACCATTCTCCCGGTTGCATTTGGCGGAACGGTGCCGCGACGCGTCGGAGCCTACTGCATAATTCCTCAAATCGGAATCGAATTAAGGAGAAAGTTATACAGCCGGTTTGGAGCGCCGCAGCGTCCATGGCGCGTGATGTTTGACGCGGGGCGCCTTAGGCGAACTTTGCGCCGAAATGAAGGAAAAACAAAAGCCTCCGATGCGTGGAGCAACGGAGGCTTGGCAGCCGTGAAACGAACGGTCGTTGATTATTTCGTCGGGATCGGACGGTGAACGACGTCGCGCAGCGCCTTGGTGATGTACTCGTTGCCGCAGACGATCGAACCTTCGTCGACCGGCTTGGAGCCGCCGTCGATATCCGTCGACCAGCCACCGGCCTCGCGGATCAGCAGCACGCCGGCCGCAATGTCCCAGGCTGCAAGGTCGCGCTCCCAGTAGCCGTCGAAACGGCCGGCAGCGACATAAGCGAGATCGAGCGAAGCCGAGCCCATGCGACGGATGCCGGCGACTTCGCCCATCACGTGACGCAGCTCGATCAGGTATTTGCCGTGATTGCCGCGGCCGAGGTGCGGTGTGCCGGTGGCAATCACCGCATCCGAGAGCGCCTTGCGCGCAGCCACGCGCAGACGACGGTCGTTGAGGAAGGCGCCACCGCCGCGCTCGGCCGTGTAGAGTTCGTCCGTCGCAGGGTTGAACACGACGGCACCGACGATCTCGCCCTGGCGTTCAAGCGCGATCGAGACAGCGAAATGCGGAATGCCGTGCAGGAAGTTGGTGGTGCCGTCGAGCGGATCGACGATCCAGCGATGGGCGCCATCGGTGCCGATGATCTCCTCGCCTTCTTCGCCGAGGAAGCCATAGGTCGGACGCGCCTTCAGCAGTTCTTCGCGGATCAGCTTTTCGGCCTTACGGTCGGCCTGCGACACGTAGTCGCCCGGTCCCTTGAGAGAGACCTGCAGGTTCTGTACTTCACCGAAATCGCGCGCGAGCGACTTGCCGGCCTTGAAGGCGGCCTGGACCATGACATTGAGAAGAGCTGAACGGGCCATCTGGCGATCCTTGTGAAGCGAAGGCCGATCGAGCCTTCTCGATCGGACATTGAACCTGTGTGACGAAACGCGAAACGCCTGCCGTTCGGGCAAGGCTTGTCATCGAGTTCCATCGTCAAAAAACCGAGTGAAGATCACTCCGCCCTGGGGCGGGCCGGAAAGCCATGGCGCCAGGGGCTGAAATCGGGGCTTCAAGACCACAAAAGCCCCGGAAGTTCAAGAGAAATAGCACCTGGCTCCACCGAACGGTCGAGATTCAGGCGCCTGCAGCGCCGCTCGTCTTATTAGACGCGCAAAGGTCGCTGTAGCACTTTGATCGTTGCTGCATGTTTTATCCCTAAATCGAATATGATTTAAGGAAACATCCAGATGAATGCAGGTCAGGTCGAGCGAAACTTGTTGGCCGCGCTGAGTGCCGCCTTCTGTTGCTGCTCGTTGAGACCGAGGTAGAAGTCTTCCAACGCATCATCCTTGAGGCCGGCGCGGCGCGACAGCACATACCACTTGGCCGCTTCGACCGGATTGGGCCGGGTGCCGATGGCATTGACATAGAGATGCGACAGCCGGTTCTGCGCCACGACATTGCCGCCTTCTGCCGCCCGCTTCATCCAGCCGAAACCGTCCTCCAGGTTGCGTTCGCCGGCGATGCCTTCGATCATCCAGATGGCGATGTCGAGCTGCGCCGTATCATAACCGGCATGGGCAGCGCGAAGCAGCCACCCTCTCGCCCTTGCCCGCTTGCCGTCGTCGATGCCATCGACGTTAAGGTAGATCTGCGACAGCGCATATTGCGCGTCGGCAATGCCCTGCTCGGCCGATTTCTCGTAGTAGGGCATCGCGGCCTTGAGACCCTTGGGCCCGGGGCTGTCGGCCACCAGCGTCTGCCCATAGTTGAACTGGGCCGACGCATTGCCGAGATCGGCCGCCTTCTTCATCAGTTCTTCGGATTTCTTCCGGTCGCGCTTGACGTAACGCCCTTCCATCAGGATGAGCGCATATTTGAACATCGCCGCCGGGTTGCCGTTTTCTGCCGCCTGTCCGTACCAGAACGCCGCCTGCTTGGCATTGCGCACGACGCCAAGGCCTTGTTGCAGGATTTCTGCAACGAGCGTCTGGGCCGCCGGATCGCCAAGCTGGGCCCGCGGAAGCGCCAGATCCATCGCCGTCAGATAATAGCCCCGCTGGAAAGCGCCGTAGGCTTCGTCGACCTTGCCGGCAAACGGTTTTTCCGCCGGCAAGGCCGGCAACTCCGCGCCCATGCGATCGAAGACATTCACGCCTTGCGACGGCACCGTGCCGTCTCCGGCCTTCTTCTTTTCCAACGGATCACCCGGTTTGCCCCCAGGCTTGCCGGCGACCGTGCCGCCTTCCGGCATGGCGGCTCCATTGAAGGGCGTAATGCGGCCGCGTTTGCCAGCGCCACCGTCATCCGCCTTGACGCCTTGCTCCTGTGTTGCGGCAGGCTTCTCCTGCGCAAGAACCGGCTGCTCTTGTGCAGGAACTGCTTGTTCCTGCACGGGAACCGGTTGCTCCTGTGCAAGCGCCGGCATCGCCGCGGCAGCGGCGGCGGCAAGGAGGGCAACGCCCCAGCTGAGCTTTGAAGGCAGTCGGTTCAACATCGACACGTCTTAATCTTCAAACCGTGGCGCTTTTTCGTCAAGAAGCGCGTTGACGGCAGCAACGACCGACGGCGCCTGCTCGGGCTCGGCGAAGACGGCCAGCCGCAACGCCACGAACTCGGCGCCGGTTTCCGCGGCTGCCAGCGCCGATTGTGGATCCGTGCCACCCATGACGATGCAGGGGATCTCGATCATCGAGGCCCACCATTCGGCAAGCGCCAGGTTCTTCGGATGTGCATCCGGCTTGATGTCGCCATCGGTCTTGCCGAAGAACACGTAGTCCGGGCGCACCTCGCCAACTTCCAGCGCGTGATGGCGGTCGGCCGCATTGCCGCCGCCGACGATGAGCTTCGGCGTGTGCTTCTCCACCGCCTCGCGAAGCGCTTCGGCATTGCCCGAGATGTGCAGGCCATCGGCCTTGGCGCGACCGGCCACGCGGCTGTCGCCGTCGATCAGCGCAGCAGCGCCTGCCTCCTGGATGATCGGTACGAGAAGCTCGGCGTGTTTCTGGAACTCGCCATCGTCGAGGCCGTATTGCGGCACGATCACCGAAGCGACGTCGCCGCCCTTCAGGGCGTCGGCAAGCACCTTGGCGCGTTGCGCCGGATCGGCGATCTCAGGTGCGATCAGCACCAGGCGGCAGCGTTCACTTGTCTTGCTCATGACATCCATTTCCGGCTGTGCCCGCCATCAGGCGGAAACCAGCGCTCGATTTCGTTTGGGAAAACCGATAGACGGAGACGTCAAAAGGATCAACCGCCACCGATGCTTCCCGACCTGGACTTCTATCTCGTCGCCATCCCGGCGGTTCTTCTCGTTGGCCTCTCCAAGGGCGGCATGGGCGAGGCTCTTTCGCTGATGGGCGTGCCGATCCTGTCGATGGCGGTCTCGCCGGTGCAGGCGGCCGCATTGCTTTTGCCGATCCTGATCGCGATGGACGTCGTTTCGCTCTGGATGTGGCGCAAGCGTGGCGATCGCAAAACCCTCATCATGCTTTTGCCCGGCGCCATCGCCGGCATTCTCATCGGTTGGGCCACATCAGCCTATGTCTCGCGCGATCTTCTGCGCCTGATCATCGGCCTCATCACCGTGCTGTTTGTGCTGCGCTATGTCTACAATGTCTGGCGCACGCGCAATGGGATAACCATCACGCCGAAGCAGCAACGGGCGGGACCAGCGACGCTCTGGGGCTCGTTTGCCGGCTACGGCAGCTTCGTCGCCCATGCCGGCGGGCCGCCCTTCCAGATCTACGCCCTGCCGCTGCAACTCGATCCGCGTGAATATACAGGCACGATCGTGCGCTTCTTCGCCATCCTCAATGCCGTCAAGCTGATCCCCTATTTCGCGCTGGGACAGCTCGACATGAGCAATCTGAAAATCTCGGCGACGCTGTTTCCGCTGGCGATGGCCGCCACCGTCTGCGGCGCCTTCGTCGTTCGCCGGATGAAGCCGCAGATTTTCTATCCCTTCATGTATGGCATGGCCTTTATCGCCGGACTTAAACTGCTGTGGGATGGGCTCAACAGCCTGCTGGCCGGCGCTTGAAGGCAACAAAAGCAAATCGTCATGTTGCAAGGCAAAAGACAAATACCGCAATGCACAATTTTCTTGCTGCCCTTGAAGAATTCGCCTAACGTCGTCTCATGACCATCGCGGACCCTTTCGATGCCATCGCGGATCCCAACCGGCGCTACCTGCTGGAGGAGCTGCGGCGTGCACCCAAGACGGTCAACGAATTGGCCGTGGGACTGCCGATCAGCCGCCCGGCGGTATCGCAGCACCTCAAGGCTCTGCTGGATTGTAAGCTGGTTTCAGTTTCGGCCAATGGCACTCGGCGTATATACGCCATCAACCGCCCCGGCTTCGACAGACTCAACCTTTGGTTGGACCAGTTCTGGGCGTGATCCGCTGGTGGAAGCGTAACCGACGCCTGACACAAATCGACCGGGTCTCAAACCCGGTCGAGCGATCCGTATATTCCGTTGAGGGGATTGTTTGTGAACCTTGTTGCGTCGTCTCCTTGGAGAGGACACCTCCCGTTGTTACTGGGAAATACCGTTCATAATCAGTGAGTCGAGGAGCGAAGCCTTTCGATTTCGTCCTTGATGCGCAGCTTCCTTCGCTTGATGTCGCTGATCATTTCGTCCTCGGTGGACGGCTGGTTCATTGCTGCATGGAGCTCCTGCTCCAGTGCGCCATGTTTTTTCTCAAGCGTTGCAAGATGAGCCTCAATGGTCATTGGCAGTCCCTTCCTTTTGCTTGCATCCGGCAGGTAAATGCCGGATGTTCCATGGTTGTAACCTTACTACTGTGCCACGCCATTTTTCATTTGTCGAAGGCGAAATGATGACGACGGATAACTTCCCGTTACCGCCCAAGATGTGATAGAGCGGCGCATGAAATTCCGGTTCGAGGAGGACTTCGCAACCGGGCTGATGGGGATCGCTTTGCATGCCGGACCAGGACCAGGCCGAACTCAGATTGACCGCCGCGCGGCTGAGGCAGGAACATGAAGACTATGATGCTGCCATCAACGCCATGATCCAGACCGGCTGCGATGCGCTGAGAGTTCAGCGCATGAAAAAGAAGAAGCTGGTCATCAAGGACAAGATCACCAAGATCGAAGATCAGATCATTCCCGACATCATCGCCTGAAGCGGAACCTTAAAGACGTGCTCGACACCACGACCCCACCCGTCGCCATCATCATGGGAAGCCAGTCCGACTGGGAGACGATGAAGAACGCCGCCGATACGCTCGACGCGCTCGACATTGCCTATGAAGCCCGCATCGTCTCTGCACACCGCACGCCTGACCGGCTCGTCAGTTTCGCCAAAGGTGCGCGCGACGAAGGCTTCAAGGTCATCATCGCCGGCGCCGGCGGCGCTGCCCATCTGCCTGGCATGTGCGCCTCGATGACGCCACTGCCGGTCTTCGGCGTGCCCGTGCAGTCGAAGGCGCTCTCCGGCCAGGACAGCCTTCTCTCCATCGTGCAGATGCCGGCCGGCATCCCTGTCGGAACGCTGGCGATCGGACGCGCTGGCGCCGTCAACGCAGCACTGCTGGCCGCAGCCGTTCTGGCGCTCAGCGACAACGACCTGGCCGACCGCCTCGATGACTGGCGCGAGCAGCAGACCGTTGCCGTTGCGGAATATCCGGTAGACGACGCATGACCACCATCGGCATCATTGGCGGCGGCCAGCTCGGCCGCATGCTGGCCATGTCTGCTGCACGGCTGAACTTTCGCACCATCATTCTCGAGCCGCAGCCCGACTGCCCGGCAGCGCAGGTCGCCAACGACCAGATCGTTGCCGCCTATGATGACGAGAAGGCGCTCGACGCCCTGGCGGCCGCCTGCGATATCATCACCTATGAATTCGAAAACGTGCCGGTCGCGGCCGCCGAGCGACTTGCGCGCGCCCGGCCGGTGTTCCCACCGCCCAAGGCGCTGGAAGCCGCCCAGGATCGTCTGGTGGAAAAGCGCTTCCTCAACGACAGCGGCATCGTCACCGCCCGCTTCCACGCCGTCGACAGCCAGGCCGACCTCGAGGCAGCGCTTGCCGACTTTGGCGGCTCCGGTGTCTTGAAGACCTGCCGCCTCGGCTATGACGGCAAGGGCCAGCGCGTGTTCCGCTCCGGGCAGGACAGCCCGCAAGGCGCCTTCGCAGCACTCGGCTCCGTGCCGCTGATCCTCGAAAGCTTCGTGCCGTTCGAACGGGAAATCTCCATTATCGCAGCCCGCTCCGTTGATGGTGCGGTCGGCTGTTATGATCCGGCAGAAAACGTTCACCGCAACGGCATTCTTCACACCTCCACCGTGCCCGCCGCCATCGGCGCGGCGACCGCGGAAGCTGCGCGTGTTGCGGCCAAGGCGATCCTCGATGCGCTCGGTTATGTCGGCGTCATCGGCGTTGAGTTCTTCGTGCTTGCCGATGGCAGTCTCGTTGCCAATGAGATGGCGCCGCGCGTGCACAATTCCGGCCACTGGACGGAAGCAGCCTGCATCGTTTCGCAATTCGAGCAGCACATTCGCGCCGTCGCCGGCCTGCCGCTCGGCAATCCTGTCCGCCACTCCGACTGCGTGATGCAGAACCTGATCGGCGACGACATCGACGACGTGCCGGCATGGCTTGCCAAGGACAACGTCTTCGTCCATCTCTACGGCAAGACGGAAGCGCGACCGGGCCGCAAGATGGGTCACATCACCCGCCTGACGTGAGCCTCAAAGCCACAGAAATGCGGGGCAAGCTGCCAAAATCCGGCGTCTTGCGGTTGACACAACTGGGGTGACACGGTATTTGCCATCCCACCTTACGGAGCGCGCTGCATGGCGCGCTTTTGATTGTTAGAAATACCGGGCGAATTTTGTTTCCCCGAAACCTGCGGATCAGGAAAATGAAGATCAAGAATTCGCTCAAGTCGCTGAAGACCCGTCACCGCGAAAACCGTCTGGTTCGTCGCAAGGGCCGGATGTACATCATCAACAAGCAGAACCCGCGCTTCAAGGCACGTCAGGGCTGAGGCCCAGACTGGTTTCTGTTTGGCACCTCGCTTCGGCGATGTCCCAGAATTGATTTTGAAACTATTCCGTGGCGAGCTAACATGCTCGCCATGCGAGTTTTTGTACCCTTGATTCTGGCGTGCTCCGCCCTTCTCGCCGCCTCGACTGGAGCCGGCACCCTGGCTTTCGCCGCAGAGGCAGCGCCGCAAACCGAGGCCGCGAGCCTCACCAGTCCCAAGCAACGGCTGGACGGCCTGTTTTCCGACCTGAAAAAGGAACGGGACGCCGACAAGGCGCGCGAAGTCGCCAACCAGATCCAAATGGAATGGCAGGATTCCGGTAGCGCCACCGTCAATCTGCTGATGCAGTGGGCCGACAAGTCGATCACCGACGACAAGCAGGCGGCAGCCCTCGATATTCTCGATCAGGTCATCACGCTGGCGCCGAGCTATGTCGAAGGCTGGAACCGCCGCGCGACGCTGCACTACACCATGGGCAACTATCGCAAGTCGATGTCGGATATCAATCACGTCCTGTCGCTGGAACCTCGCCACTTCGGCGCGCTCGCCGGTATGGCCTCCATCCTTGGCGCCGCCGGCAAGGACGAGCTGGCGCTGAGGGCCTGGGAGCAGTTCCTGGCGATCTATCCAGCCGACCGCAAGGCGCAGGAGCGGCTGGGTGAGCTGACCGAAAAGCTCGCGGGCAGCAAGACGTAGACCGTCCGGATGCCGAAGCAGGCGCTGCCCCGCGATGATACCTTCTACGGAAATGGCCACGATCCGCACCCCTGCCATGGCTGCGCGTCGGTTCATGGAGCCGATCTGGCTGGAATGGCACAGCGCCCGCATGGCGATGCGCCATCACACCATCGCAATGGTCATGCGGGCGCACAAGCTTGTTTCTGGCCCGCGTGCTGGCCGTCGAAGGGTTGGATGCCTCGTGGCAAAGCGGCACGCCGCGATTGTCTCATGAAGGCCCGGAACCGGGTGATTTCGTCTTCCTCAGCGATACAAACTGGCAAAGCCATGCCTGGGTCGAATGCGGAAACCTCATCGTCGATGTTACCGCCGACCAATTCGGTGCGCCTCCTGTGGTCGTCATCAGCCGGCACGACCGCCGCTATAGCAAAGGCGACCGCGACACGGCCCTGCCGGAGTTCGTTCGGGCGCGTGAGCGCGCCGGCGACGAAATCTGGCCATGATGGCTTGGCATGAGCTTTGGTAGATCGGCATCCGCCAGTTGGACCTTTGACACTGCCGAGTAAGAGGATCCACCGAGACAATGATTCTAGCCGCCCTGCTCATCGCCGCCCTCATGCTCGCAGGCATTGCCTTTAGCCTGCACAGTGCACGAGGCATCAGCGCGCGGTTCCCGAACACGGGTCAGCTGATCGACGTCGGCGGCTTCCGCATGAACAGCGTCCATTTGCCGGCAACGCCAACGGCAGACCTTGCGCCGCTCGTCTTCATCCACGGCGCCAGCGGCAACCTTCTTGACCAGATGCATGCCTTTGCATCCGCCTTCGAGGGGCGCGCGGAAATGCTGTTCGTCGATCGGCCGGGCCACGGCTACTCCGAGCGTGGCGGACGGAAGAATGACCGGCCCGACGGCCAGGCAGATGCGATTGCAAAATTGATGGAGAAAAGAGGCATGGCCCAGGCGATCATCGTCGGCCACTCCTTCGGCGGGGCGATTGCCGCAAGCTTCGCCCTTCGCCATCCGGAAAAGACGGCTGGCCTCGTCTTGCTGGCGCCGGCGACCCATCCTTGGCCGGGCGGCGTCGACTGGTATTATCGGCTGACGGCCCTGCCCTATGTCGGTTGGCTGTTCGCCCACACGCTCGCCGCGCCGATCGGCCTCAGGCGGATCGACAGCGGCACGCGTTCCGTCTTCTATCCCAATCCCCGGCCTGCCGACTACATAGACAAGACGGCCCCGCACCTGGTGCTGCGGCCACTGGCTTTTCGCAACAACGCCGTCGATGTCGCCAATCTTCATGCCTATGTCAGCGAGATCGCGCCGCGATATCGGGAGATAGCCGCACCGACGATCATCGTCAGCGGCGACAGTGACGACATCGTGCTGGCCGACGTCCATTCGCGCGGGCTGGCGCGCGACATTGTCGGATCTGAACTGCTGTGGATCGGCAACCTCGGCCACAAGCCCGACTACGTCGTGACCGATGTCGTCGTTGCCGCCGTGGAAAAACTCTCCGGAAGATCGATCGACCTCGACAAAATAACAAGGCGGGCCGAAGCCCGCCTTATCGTGCAGCCCAAAGAGTTGCGCTAGCCTCAGATACCGCTCATGCCATCCGAGCCGATATAGGCGATGCGCAGCATGTTGGTGGCGCCGGGCGTACCGAGCGGCACACCGGCCGAGATGATGACGCGCTCGCCGGGCTTGCCGAAACCTTCGTGAGCAACGATGCGGCAGGCGCGGTTGACCATGTCGTCGAGATCGGTCGCATCCTCGGTGACGACGCAGTGCAGGCCCCAGACCACCGAAAGACGGCGGGCGGTCTGCACGATCGGCGAAAGCGCGATGATCGGCACCTGCGGCCGCTCGCGGGCGGCGCGAAGGCCCGTCGTGCCGGACGAGGTGTAGCAGACGATCGCCGACAGCCGGAGCGTCTCGGCGATCTGGTGGGCCGCCAGCGAAATCGCGTCGGCACCGGTTGCCTCAGGCGGCGTGCGCTGCGCGTAGATGATGCTGGAATAGTGCGGGTCGCGCTCGACGTTGCTGGCGATCGAGGCCATGGTCGAGACGGCTTCCACCGGATACTCGCCGGAAGCGGATTCTGCCGACAGCATGATGGCGTCTGCGCCTTCGAAAACAGCGGTCGCAACGTCGGAGACTTCGGCGCGCGTCGGCACCGGCGCAGAGATCATCGATTCCAGCATCTGCGTGGCGACGACCACCGGCTTGCCGGCGCGGCGACATGCACGCGTCAGCTGCTTTTGCAGGCCGGGCACGGATTCGAGCGGCATTTCGACGCCGAGGTCGCCGCGCGCCACCATCAGCGCGTCGGAGAGCTCGATGATTTCGTCGATGCGCTCGAGCGCCTGCGGCTTTTCGATCTTGGACATCAGGCCGACGCGGCCGCGCGCGATCTTGCGCACTTCGGCCAGGTCCTCGGGACGCTGGACGAAGGACAGCGCCACCCAGTCGAACTCGCCGGTGGCCAGAAGCGCATCAAGGTCGGAGCGGTCCTTGTCGGTCAGAACGCCGACGGCCAGGAGCGTGTCGGGCAGGCTGACACCCTTGCGGTCGGAAATTTTCGTGCCGGCAACAACCGTCGTGACAATGCTCTTGCCATCGGTCTTTTCGGCGCGCAGATGAAGCTTGCCGTCGTCGATCAGCAGGCGATGGCCCGGCTTGACCGCTTCGAGGATCTCCGGATGCGGCAGGAAAACGCGGGTGCTGTCGCCGGGCTCGTCCTTATTGTCGAGAGTGAAGGTCTGGCCGACCTTGAGCTCGACCTTGCCGTCGGCAAACTTGCCGACCCGCAGCTTCGGGCCCTGCAGGTCGCCGAGAATGCCAATCGGGCGGCCACACCGCGCTTCGACGGCGCGGATGCGCTGCACCAGCGTGCGCATCACGTCGTGGCTTGCATGGCTCATGTTGATGCGGAACAGATCAGCCCCTGCCTCGTGCAGCTTCTGGATCATCTGCTCGTCGGAAGACGCCGGTCCGAGCGTGGCGAGGATTTTGACTTTTCTGTTCCGCTTCATCAATTCTGGCTTTCCTGCGTGCCGGGCGTATCGGAGAGCTGAACCATCCAGCTCCCTTGCCGCCCCGTGTCATATTCCTTGAATCCCATCCGCTGGAAGCCACGGGCATAGCAGTCCTGCACGCCCGGGATCTTGAATTCGTTTTCGTCGACGCACATGTTGACGTCGCCGGTCCAGCGGCCACCACGGGCCGCGTCTTCAGCGTAGAGATAATAGTATCGCGATTGGAGTTCGCCCTCGATCAGGGTCGCGCAGGTGGTCGCGGGAACCTGCCACCACCCCTCCGTTACCCAGCCTTCCTTGGCGCGGTAACCGATTGCCACGCCGACCAGATTTTGCGTGCCGTTGCAGACGCGAAAATCGGCGCGGGCCTCGCCGGCAAAAAGAAATGAGCCTGAAATCGCCAGGGAAAACAGGAGCATTGCCCACAATGTCGACAGCCCCGACTTCGCTTTGGAAAATGGATATCTGGACACGGTTTCCAATGGAACTCCGTTTTGATTTGCGTGGCCTTTCTTGCGACGACCAGCCCGGAAAGTCAACGTAACTCTAATCGATTACATCGCGCTAATTGGGTGCAGATTGCGCAAAACAGTTGCGTTTTTCTTGTGAATGTCGCCAACGCATGCAATCAAAAGCACAACTCCCGAAAGCAGACTGGAACGGCATGCAGTCCTATTCGCCCTATGAGATTATCGAAGCCAAACCCACAACCGGTCTGGTGCTTCTCGCCGATCACGCCATGAACCGCCTGCCGGAAGAATACGGCAGCCTCGGCCTGCCGGAAGCGGCATTTCAGCGGCATATCGCCTACGATATCGGCGTCGAACATCTGGTCCGCCGGCTTTCGGCCATGCTCGACGCTCCGGCGGTTCTCGGGTGTTTTTCGCGGCTCTTGATCGACCCCAACCGCGGCGAGGACGACCCGACACTGATCATGAAAATCTCCGACGGCGCCATCATTCCCGGAAACCATCCGATCACGCGCGAGGAATGGGACAACCGTCTGAACCGTTTCCATCGTCCCTATCACCGTGCGGTCGCCGAAACCTTGCAGCGCAGTGCGATTGCCTCGGGTGGTGCGCCGCTGGTCATTTCCATCCATTCCTTCACGCCCGCCTGGAAAGGCGTTTCCCGCCCCTGGCATGCCGCCGTACTCTGGGACAACGACCCGCGTGCTGTCGGTCCACTGATCCAAAAACTCGAGGCACCGGGTGACATCATCGTCGGCAACAACGAACCCTATGACGGCGCGCTGCGCGGGGATACGATGTTCCGCCACTGCATGGCGCCGGGCATTCCCCACGCGCTGATCGAGGTTAGGCAGGATCTGATTTCCGACGCGGCTGGCGTTGCCGCGTGGGCCGATCGGCTCGCCCCGATCCTTGCCGCCCTCAACACCCGCCCCGACCTGCATCGCTACGAGCGGCATCCGTCACGCACCGGCGCCTACGACATCTGAGACCAGGAACATACGCCCATGACCGAACTCACCCCGGACCAACAGACTGCCTTCGAGGCCGCCGCCTTCCGGCGTCTCGTCCAGCATCTGCGCGAGCGTAGCGACGTGCAGAACATCGACCTGATGAATCTGGCCGGGTTCTGCCGCAACTGTCTGTCCAATTGGTATCGGGACGCGGCCAACGAAGCAGGCGTCGCACTCGACAAGGAGCAATCCCGCGAAATCGTCTACGGCATGCCCTATGAGGAGTGGCGGGCGCTGAACCAAAGGGAGGCATCGAGTGAACAGAAAGCCGCCTTCGAGGTCAACCGCCCCAAGGAATAGGGCCCCGCGGCGGGGGTCGCCACGGAAATGCCGGCGTTGTTGCGCAATGGCCCTTGACCTTGGCCGCCGTTCGCGGCACGTCACGGCACCCAAGAATTTCATTCCCCGCAAAAGGAGAAGACCATGTCAGATGCACACGGCGTCGCACGCGACCAGCTCCGCGCTTTCATCGAACGGATTGAGCGCCTGGAAGAAGAAAAGAAGACCATCGCCGACGACATCAAGGACGTCTACGGCGAAGCCAAGTCCACCGGCTTCGATGCCAAGATCTTGCGCAAGGTCATCTCCATCCGCAAGCAGGACGCCGACGAGCGCATGGAGCAGGAAGCGATCCTCGACACCTACCTGCAGGCGCTCGGCATGATCCCGGCGGCCGAAGAAGAATAAGTTCTTCCGCGATCTTCAACAAAAAACCCGCCGGTTTCGCCGGCGGGTTTTTTTGTTGGGTCTCGGTTGCGGGAAGCTCAGTTGGTGCTGAACTTCTTCACTTCCATGAAGTTGACGGCGTTGCCGCTGAAGCGGGCCGTATCGACCGTTGTTCCGGCAGTGCTGTTGAAGCCTGCTGCGTAGACTGTCGTCGGGGCGGTGCGCAACGTCTTCGAGACGAAGCGCGGTGCCTTCACCGGCTTGGAAAGCGTCGCGACGCGACCGGCCGAGAGCGCCCATTCGGAGATGATCTTCTGAGTCAGCTTCGGCTCGGTGCGAACCGACGAGCGGGTCGCCGCATCGGCATCTTGCTTTTTCGGGCGGCCACTCTTTGCCGGGGCTCCCGCCTGGGTATCGAAGGCGCCATCAAAGGCATTGGCACGACCATTGGTCGAGGCCTGCGGCGCATAGGCTGCCATTTCTACCGGCTGCCGCACGGGCTCGCGCTCGGCCGATGTCGGTGCAGCAAGGGCGACACGTGCCGATGCCTCGGCCGCGGTATCACGCGGCGGCTCGGCGGAAGCCAGAACCGGACGCTCCGCAAAGGCCGGGACCGCAACCTTGGCGTCTGCGACGGCCGCAAGGGCCGCATCGCCAGCCGGGCGCATGGCCGGCACCGGCACGAAGCCGAGCGCCTGCATGTCGGTCGCCAGCGGATCGACCGAGGCGACAAGCGTTTCGCCGGCAGCGGCGTTCACACCACCACGATCGAGCATCTGCGGAACCGGCACCTTGACCGAGCCCAGGTCGGCAAATTCGCTCGGCATTTCCGGCGTCTCAGGCAGGGCAGCAGCCAGCGCGTCCTGCGCGGCGTTCTTCTGCGGCGCCACCAGTGCCACCGCTACGCCACCATCCGAAGGATTCTTGAAGGCGGGACGAACGGCTGGAACCGGCGCATTGATGTTCTGATCGGCGGCAACCGTCGGCTGCTGCTCGACGGCAACAGAACCGGCGACGCCGGGCAACGCTTCCTGAGCGGCGGGGGCCGAAGCCGTCTGCACCTTGGCCGGCGCTTCGCCACCTTCGTCGTCGGAGCCCGGACCGGCTGCGATTGCCGTGGGTTCTTCATCCTCGTCGCCGCCAGCGCCAAAGAGCATCGCGAACAGGTTGCCGCGGCGCTTGCCGCTCTCGGCATCGCCCGCCTTGGCGCCGCCACCGGCAACCTCGATCGCCGAAGCGCCGACGCGACGCTTGTAGTCGGCAACGGCCTGGTTGTAGCCCGGCAACGGTTTGCCGTCGGAAGGAACGTGCATGGTCTTGCCGTCGGGGAAGAGACGGGCGAGTTCGTTGCGGGTCATGCGCGGCCAGGCGCGAACGCCGCCGACATCCATGTGTACGAACGGAGAGCCCGAAGTCGGATAGTAGCCAACGCCACCGACCTGGAACTTCATGCCGATTTCACGCACCGTCTTCAGCTTCACGTCGGGGATGTAGAAGTCCATCGCCTTGCCGAGCATGTGCTGGCTCTTCTTGGCAACTCCCTTGGAGCGCGAACGCAGCATGCCGTTGGTGGCCGGCGAACGATAGGCCGAAACAACGTGGATGTAATCGCGCGAGCCGCTCTTGGTATAGACTTCCCACACGAGGTCGAGCAGGCGCGGATCCATCTTTGTCGGCTCGTTGCGACGCCAGTCGCGCAGGAACCGGTTGATCTGCTGCAGGCCCTTCGGGTCGTAGCGACCGTTGCGCTTGAAGGTGATCTGCGCCTTTTCCTGCGTATGGATGAAATAGAGCTTGAGCGTGCGCGTCTGGCCGGCAGCCTCGACGGGAGGCGCCATGCCAGGCGTGACCAGCGATACCGCGAGGGCGATGGATGTCAGAACCTGCGGCACCTTACGGGTCATCGCCGAGCAGAGTCTGCTAGCTAAGGAGCCGAGAGGCTTCTTAAAACCGAACAAATTTGGCATTCAATCCCCGTCCGACGGACAACCGTGCTTCGCTGTCTCAGATGACTGTCAAATAAGGTGACAGCATGGCATATATGCCACAGTCGTCACCGCCCCTTATAATATAGTGAATACTTCACTAACAAGGTCTAAACGGCGGTGATGCAATCGCACGGCTAATGAATCGTGAATGCGTCGATTTTATGCCGCCTCGCGCAGGGGATTGTCGGGGTCGATGCCGTAATCCTTGAGCTTTCGGTAGAGCGTCGACCGGCCGATGCCGAGTTTCCGGGCCACCTGGCTCATCTGACCCCGGTAGAATTTCAGCGCAAAACGAATCAGTTCCTCCTCCACTTCGGCAAGCTTGCGCACGTCTCCGCCCTCGTCGACGCTGGCAATTGCGTTCTCCATGCGGCCGTCATGAGATGTATCGGCCTCCATCGATTTCGCCGCCCTGGCATAATCGGGGTAGACGCTTGCAGCCGGGTCGACGGCGACGGGGCGCTCAGGCCCGGCATCGCCCCAGGAAAAGCCGGAGCGGTCGGAGACGACGTAGCCGGGGATCTGCGTGGCGATCTGCGGGAAGTCCTTGACGGTCAGCTCGCCGCCTTCGGCCAGAACGACCGCGCGGAAGATTGCGTTCTCCAGCTGGCGGATGTTACCCGGCCAGTCATAGGCGGTGAGCAGCGCCATCGCACCGCTCGAAACGGTGAGCGGCATGCTGAGCCTCTGCTCGGATGCGAACCGATCGACAAACGAGCGCACAAGAACCGGGATGTCCTCCTTGCGCCGGCGCAGCGCCGGAATGGTGATCGGGAAGACGTTGAGGCGGTAATAGAGATCCTCGCGGAACCGGCCCTCGCGCACCTCGTTGATGAGGTCCTTGTTGGTGGCCGAGATCAGACGGACGTTCACCCGATGCGGATGGCGCGCGCCGATCGTCTCGATCTCCCCCTGCTGGACCGCACGCAAAAGCTTCACCTGGACTTCGAGCGGCAGGTCGCCGATCTCGTCGAGGAACAGCGTGCCGCCATCGGCATCGACGAATTTGCCGCTGTGCTTTTCGGAGGCACCGGTAAAGGCGCCCTTCTCATGGCCAAAGAGAATGCTCTCGACCAGATTGTGCGGGATCGCGCCACAGTTGACGGTGATGAACGGCTTGCCCGAACGGTCGCTGGCCGCCTGGATCGCCCGCGCCACCATTTCCTTGCCGACACCGGATTCGCCTTCGAGCACGATCGGAATGTTGGACTGTGCAGCCCGTCGGGCAAGATCGATCACCCGGATCATCGCGGGGCTTGCCGACACGACGTCATCGAAGCCGACGGCGCCGCCGCGCGGGCGGCGCGAGGTTTTGACCTTGCCGTCGCGGCTCGCCATCTTCAGCGCATTGCCGAGCGCCACCGACAGCCGCTCCGGCGAAACCGGCTTGACCAGGAAGTCGAAGGCACCGGCCTGCATCGCATGAACGACGGTTTCGATGCCGCCTTGCCCGGTCTGAACGATCACGGGCGTATCGACGCCCCGTTCCGCCAGCGCATCGAGAAAGCCGTGGCCGTTCATTTCGGGCATCAGCAAATCGAGAAGGATGACGTTGATGATGCCGCCCTTGCGCTCGAGCAATTCCAGGCCGCTGCGGCCATTGTCGGCGAGATGCGCGACATGACCGAGACGCTCGATCATGTTCGTCAGCAACCGGCGCTGCACCGGATCGTCATCGATGACAAGAATGTGTGATGTCACGGAAGCCTCCTGCTTTGGACACGCGGTACTTTTGGCCAACGTCATGTGCCAAATCACGTCAGGCATCTGTGCCATAAAGGGCTGAACATCATCTTTTGAGAAATGCTTGCATTTTATCCATCGCCGGCGATAGCAATGGGACCCGTATCGCTTGCCTCTTCCTGCCACGAACGAGAGAAATCCGACGATGACCTTCCGCACCTTCGCCCTCGAGAAAACCGTCGTGCGCGCTGCTGCCGACCCTGCCAAGGGTGCCGTGGCCGAGCTCGGCGAGCTGCCCTCCTGGCGGCTGGAGGATCTCTATCCGTCCGCAACTTCGGACGCCTTCCGCTCGGATATGAAAAAGGCCGAAGCGGATTCGATTGCGTTCGAGGCCAGATGGAAAGGCAAGCTTGCCACCGCTGCGACAAAGACCGGCAACGACGGCATCGGCGCCGCCGTCAAGGAATTCGAGGCGCTGGAAGACATCATGGGACGCATCGCGTCCTTTGCCGGCCTCACCTATTTCTCCGACACGTCCAAGCCGGAAAACGGCAAACTCTATGGCGACGTGCAGTCGAAGCTGACCGACATGTCGGCGCATCTCCTGTTCTTCTCGCTCGAGCTCAACCGCATCGACGATGCCGTGATCGATGCAGCGCTTGCCAATGACAGCCTGGCCGCGCACTACAAGCCTTGGCTTCTCGACCTGCGCAAGGACAAGCCCTATCAGCTCGACGACAAGCTCGAGCAACTGTTCCTCGAAAAATCGATGACCGGGCCTGCCGCCTTCAACCGCCTGTTCGACGAGACCATGGCGGCACTAACCTTCACCGTCGACGACGAGAAGATGCCACTCGAAATGGCCCTGAACCTGCTGCAGGATCCTTCGACGGAAGTGCGCAGGAAGGCAGCGATGGCGCTCGCCGAAACCTTCAGGGCCAATATCCGCACCTTCACGCTGATCACCAACACGCTCGCCAAGGACAAGGAAATCTCCGATCGCTGGCGCGGCTTCGAGGATATCGCCGACAGCCGGCATCTCGCCAACCGCGTCGAGCGCGAGGTCGTCGATGCGCTCGCAGAAGCGGTGAAGACAGCCTATCCGCGCCTCTCGCATCGCTACTACGCGATGAAGGCAAAGTGGCTCGGCATGGAACAGATGGAGTTCTGGGATCGCAACGCGCCGCTGCCCGAAACGCCGAACGCGCTGATCTCCTGGAACGAGGCAAAGGACACGGTGCTTTCGGCCTACCATGCTTTCGACCCGGAGATGGCCGCAATCGCCCGCCGCTTCTTCGACGACCGCTGGATCGATGCACCGGTTCGGCCCGGCAAGGCGCCTGGCGCCTTCGCTCACCCGACCGTTCCGTCAGCGCACCCTTACGTACTCGTCAACTATATGGGCAAGCCGCGCGACGTGATGACGCTCGCCCACGAACTCGGCCACGGCGTGCATCAGGTGCTCGCCGGCGAACAGGGCGCATTGATGGCTTCGACGCCACTGACCCTGGCCGAAACCGCATCGGTGTTCGGTGAAATGCTGACCTTCCGCGCGCTGCTCGACCAGACCAAGGATAAGCGCGAGCGCAAGGCCATGCTCGCCCAAAAGGTCGAGGACATGATCAACACGGTCGTGCGCCAGATCGCTTTCTACGAATTCGAGCGCAAGCTGCACACCGCGCGCAAGGAAGGCGAACTGACCGCCGAGGATATCGGCAATCTGTGGCTCTCGGTACAGGCGGAGAGCCTCGGTCCGGCAATCCGGATTTCCGAGGGCTATGAGACCTACTGGGCCTATATCCCGCACTTCATCCACTCGCCGTTCTACGTCTATGCCTACGCCTTCGGCGATTGCCTGGTGAACTCGCTCTATGCCGTCTACCAGAACGCCGAAAAGGGCTTTCAGGCGAAGTATTTCGAGCTTCTGAAGGCCGGCGGCACCAAGCACCATTCCGAGTTGCTGGCTCCCTTTGGCCTCGACGCGACCGATCCGTCGTTCTGGGCACAGGGTCTGTCGATGATCGAAGGGCTGATCGACGAACTCGAGGCGCTTGATAAGGCGTGATCCGGCGCGGGCCTCGCCCGCGCTCCAGAGACTTTCAAGGAAAAGTGCGAAGCGGCATCGATGAACGAAAATGCACCCTATGTGCTTTTCCGGGACGACAGCGAAAACCGGACCACGGTCTTCGCTGATCCGGAGCGCATCGTCACGGCGCGCACCAAAGCCGAATTCCGCCGCGGCCTCGCCGAGCTCGAACGCGCTCATGAAGCCGGAAAATGGATCGCCGGCTTCATGGCCTATGAGGCCGGCCATCTCTTCGAGGAGAAGCTCACCCCCTTCGCCGAGGAGGGTCGCGAGACGCCGTTGATGTCCTTCGGCATCTTCGACGCGCCGAGTGACGACCATCCGCTCGGTTTGCCGCAACGACGGATCGAGAACGAGCCTTTTCTTTCCGGACCGCGTGCCGCCTGGGATTTTTCCACCTACCGCCAGCGGTTCGACCGTCTGCACCAGCACTTGCGCCAGGGCGATTGTTACCAGGCGAACCTGACCATGCCGATCCGCGCCCGCTGGTCGGGCGACCCGCGCGCTGCCTTCTGGTCGCTGATCGAACGGCAACCGGTCAAGTACGGCGCCCTCGTAGCGCTCGATGGCCCGATCCTCGTTTCACGCTCGCCCGAGCTTTTCTTCCGGGTCGATGCCGACAGATGGATCGAGACGCATCCGATGAAGGGCACGGCAAAACGCGGCGCCTCGGCTGAAGAGGATGCCGAGATCATTGCCGCCATGCGCACTGACGAGAAGACGCAGGCCGAGAACCGCATGATCGTCGACCTCCTGCGCAACGACATCTCCCGCATCACCGAGGTCGGAACACTCGACGTGCCGAAACTCTTCGACATCGAGACCTATCCGACCGTTCATCAGATGGTCAGCCATGTCAGGGCCAGGCTGCGGCCCGATGTCGGCATCACCGATATTTTCGCAGCACTCTTCCCCTGCGGCTCGATCACCGGCGCGCCGAAGATGCGGGCGATGGAGATCCTGCACGATCTGGAAGACGGCCCGCGCGACGCCTATTGCGGTGCGATCGGCTTCATCGCGCCGAACGGCATCATGCGCTTCAGCGTCGCCATCCGCACCATCTCGCTGTTTGCCGACGGCGAGGCCGTCTTCAATGTCGGCGGTGGCATCGTCTTTGATTCCGGCGCCCAGTCCGAATATGACGAATGCCTGCTCAAGGCGCGCTTCGCCATCGGCGATGCCGAGATTGCCCGATGACGGATTTCTCGCTGATCGAGACCCTGCGCTACGAGCCCGATGCCGGCTTCGTGCGTTTGAGGCTGCATCTGGCCCGGCTGAAACGGTCGGCACGCAGACTGGGTTTTTCCGGTGTCAACCAGGCACAGGCAGAGCTGCAGAAGGCCGTTGAGGACGCGACTGTTCCCCTGCGCATAAGGCTGACGCTCGACCGACAGGGTGCCATCGCCGTGACCACGGCAGCTTTCACGCCTCTTGCCGCAGACGCAGTCTGGCGTGTGCGTCTTGCCGACACTCGGCTCTCCTCCGAAGACAAGCTCCTGCGGGTCAAGACGACGCGGCGCGGCATCTACGAGACGGCGCGCGCCGAGTATCCGGCAACGGAGGTCGAAGAAGTTCTCCTTCTGAACGAGAAGGGCGAGGTCTGCGAGGGGACGATCACAACGATCTTCCTCGACGACGGCAGCGGCACACTGAAAACACCGCCGATCGCCTGCGGGCTCCTGGCCGGCGTGCTGAGAACGGAACTCATCTGCCAGAGGCGAGCGCGCGTCGCCCGCCTGTCACCAGACGATCTGGCACGCGGCCAGCTCTATGTCGGCAATTCGCTACGGGGCCTGATCCGGGCGAAGCTCGGGGTCTGAACCCGGCAAGGTGTAGCGCTTCACCCGATCACGCCCGTCGCGCTTGGCGAGGTAAAGCGCCTCGTCGGCGCGGGCATAGATGTCCTTGACGCCGTCGCCTTCCCGGTATTCGGCCAACCCCACCGAACAGGTGTAGTAGAACTCCGGAATGCTCGCGAGCGGCCTGGCACTGCGCACCTTGTCGAGCAGCCGGTCGAGGATCATGTTGCCTTCGCTGATCGTGGTGTCGGGCAGGATCAGCATGAACTCCTCGCCGCCGATGCGGCCGAAACAATCGGAGCGGCGCACGAATTCCTGCATCTGGCGGGCAAAATCGAGCAGCACCTCATCGCCCTGGTGGTGGCCGTAGCGGTCGTTGATCGCCTTGAAATAGTCGATGTCGATGATGGCGACGCAGCCCCACATATGCGGGTTCTGGGCGCAGTTGGCGATGAACTCGCCGAGCCGCCCCATGGTGTGGCGCCGGTTGGGGACATTGGTCAGTTCGTCGACCTGCGAGGCGCGCAACGCAAAATCGCGGTCCTGGCGCAGGGCGCGCTCCTCGACGCGAACGGTGGTGATGTCGACCGCGACGCACAGCATGTATCCCCTGGCATCGACGGTCTCCGTCATCCACAGCCAGCGGCCGTCATGCAGGTCGGTCTCCATCGCACGAAACGGAACTTTACCGCGCCGATGGATCGTCGAAGCGATCCAGCCTTCGACGTCGTTGGTCGAAAGAACCGTGCCCCGACCGGCCGCGTGGTTGCGCCGCATGATGTCGGCCCAGGTCGGCGTCTCCTCCGCGTCGACGAAATAGGCGGTGCGAAAAGCCTCGTTGGCAAATTGCAGCCGGTCGTGCTGATCGTAGAGAGCCATCAGCACGGGCGTTTGGGCCTGCAGGCCCATGAGAGTCTTGATGTGGTCGCCGGTCACGTTCAGTCTGCAACGCCTCCAGGTCTGGCAAGGAAACAACAATCATGGCGCGTAGCGGATGATTGTATGAAAGCTATAGCACGAAGTGCTTGTGACAAGCTTCGGCCCATGCGAAACGAAAGGGATTATGGTTAAATCGCGAGAATGATCCGGTCATCCCGCATGAGACACACGCCCTACGACGGCTCCTCCAAGCCCTTTACCATCGGCCTCACCCAACTTGATCCCGATCGCTGGATCGAGCCGGACGATCTGCTACAGCACTATCTCGACCAGAAGGCCCAGTTGCTCGCGCGGTCGCGCGACGCCGTTTTCGTTGCAGAACAAGGGACGCAGGACGCGCAACGCGAGCTGCTACAGATCCTTTGCGACTATCTGCCGACGCGATATCCCGACATCTACCGTCAAGACGGGGATACCATGACAGTCGGCGGGCGACGTGCGGACCTGTTGGGCGACGACGCGCTGGTGATTGCCGGCTCGCTCATTCAGGACGATCTCGCGATCATGCAGCGCGGCGATCGCGGCTGGCGCCTTGGCGCCGCATATATCGCCTTCCCGTCATCCTGGTCGCTGGCGGAAAAGTTCGGGCGCACGATGGATGAGATCCATGCCCCGGTTCCCGGCTTCGGCGACGGCACGCGCAATGCCGAACTCATCGCCCGCATGTTCGACAACCTGCCCCCCGGCCGTTTCGTCGAGCGCTTCAACTGGGCTGTCAATGTCGACGGTTCCCTGCATCTGCCCAAGTCGAAATCCGAAAGCCTCGCGGCAACCGCCATCGACCTGACCGAAGAAAGCGCGTTCATCCGCATCGAACGCCAGACGTTGCGCAAACTGCCCGAGACCGGTGCAATCGTCTTCACCATCCGCATCTATTCCGATCCCCTGGCCATGTTGCGACACAGAGAAGATGCCGCCACTCTGGCTCTTTCCTTCGTCGAGCAACTGCGCGCGCTCGACCTGCCGCAGGCCGCCTACAAGGGCCTCGTCAGCAAGCGCGACGCCCTGATTTCGGCGCTGATTTCCATCGCTGGTTAAACAATATCGCAGGTCAGCGTTGACCCGCCGGCCCTTTATTGTGACAGCAAACTGTGCTCTAGGGCCTATCACACGGCGCGAGCCTCATTTTCAGACACTTTCAACACCGTCTCAGGGAAAGTTTCCTCAGGAGTAAGACCAAAATGGCAGACACCACCTATCCGGTTTACGGCGAGATCACCGGCCCGATCGTCATGATCGGCTTCGGTTCGATCGGCCGCGGCACCTTGCCGTTGATCGAGCGCCACTTCAAATACGACAAGAACCGGTTGATCGTGATCGAGCCGCGTGAGGATGCCGCCGACAACGAGATCTTCGAACGCCACGGCGTGCGCCACGTTCGCGCGCATGTGACGAAGGACAACTATAAGGAACTGCTGAAGCCGCTTCTGACCGAAGGCGAAGGCCAGGGCTTCTGCGTCAACCTGTCGGTCGACACCGGTTCGGTCGACCTGATCAAGATGTGCCGCAAGCTCGACGTTCTCTACATCGACACGGTCGTCGAGCCATGGCTCGGCTTCTACTTCGATGCCGAAATGGACAATGCCTCGCGCACCAACTACGCCCTGCGCGAAACGCTGCGCAAGGAAAAGGAAAAGAACCCGGGCGGCACCACGGCCGTTTCGACCTGCGGCGCCAACCCGGGCATGGTCTCGTGGTTCGTCAAGCAGGGCCTCCTGAACCTCGCCAACGATCTTGGCGTGAAGTTCGACGAGCCGCATCAGGACGACCGCGAAGGCTGGGCGAAGCTGATGAAGAAGGTTGGCGTCAAGGGCGTGCACATTGCCGAGCGCGACACCCAGCTGACCAAGAAGCCGAAGCCGCTCAACGTCTTTTGGAACACCTGGTCGGTCGAAGGCTTCATCTCCGAAGGTCTGCAGCCGGCGGAACTCGGCTGGGGCACCCACGAGAACTGGATGCCGAAGAACGCCAAGAAGCACAAGAAGGGCTGCAAGGCAGCCATCTATCTGGAGCAGCCGGGCGCAAACACCCGCGTTCGCAGCTGGTGCCCGACCCCCGGTCCGCAGTACGGCTTCCTCGTCACCCACAACGAGTCGATCTCGATCGCGGACTTCTTCACCGTCCGCGACAAGGACGGTGAAGTCACCTATCGCCCGACCTGCCACTACGCCTACCATCCGGCCAACGACGCCGTGCTGTCGCTGCACGAAATGTTCGGCAACGGCGGCAATGCGCAGCCGGTCCATCACGTTCTCGACGAGAAGGAACTCGTTGAAGGTGTCGACGAACTGGGCGTCCTGCTCTACGGCCACGACAAGAACGCCTATTGGTTCGGTTCGCGCCTGTCTCTGGAAGAGACGCGCCGCATCGCGCCCTACCAGAACGCCACCGGCCTGCAGGTCACCTCTGCCGTGCTTGCCGGCATGGTCTGGGCGATCGAAAACCCGAAGGCCGGCATCGTCGAGGCCGACGAGATGGACTACAAGCGCTGCCTCGAAGTGCAGCTGCCCTATCTCGGCCCGGTCGAAGGCCACTACACCGATTGGACCCCGCTCGACGGTCGCCCGGGCCTGTTCCCGGAAGACATCGACACCAAGGATCCCTGGCAGTTCAAGAACATCCTCGTTCGCTAAACCGCTGACATTACGAAGCATACGGCCCGGGGCATTTTCGCCCCGGGCTTTTTTTGTCCATATGGGAAAAGCCCGGCACGTCGGCCCGAGCGCTCTTGCTTTCAACTCTTGATCGCGGCATGGTTCGGCGAAATGAAACGGACGCTCGGCACCAAGCGAGGGAAATCGCCAATGAAGCCATTCGCAATTCTGACCCTTCTCGCGACCGCCGCGGCCCTGGCATCCTGCCAGTCGTCGCCCCGGGAAGTTGGAGGGGCACCGCCCGCTCGCCAGGCAGCGGGTGTCGAAGGCTCATGGACGGATCCGAACGGCATCGTGTCGACCTTTGCAGGCGGCACCTTCTCGACCCGCACCACCGACAGCAACCAGTTGCTGGCTTCCGGCAACTACGTGAAGCTCAGCCCGACGCTTGTCGAGATCAACATGACCTCGCTGGTGCGCAACACCCAATCCAAGGTCAATTGCGCGCTGGTGACCCAGAGCCAGCTCAACTGCACCACCGATGCCGGCGCCCAGTTCTCGCTGGCGCGACGCGGCTGAGACTGTCTTCGGTACACAAATCAAAGCCTCCGCAAGGGGGCTTTTTTTGTTGCTATTGTATGACTTAACCCTAGTTACAGATCCGGCAACCGGAGGATGGCTTTAGCGCTTGAACTCGCCCCGAAGTGATGAAACCATCCGCCCCGGCAAAGCCACCCCGGCTGTGGGGACCAGATCCGTAACCCGGACCTGCGATCGGCCGGCAGACAACAGGCAAAACAGGAGAACATCATGATCAGACACATGCGGACCGGCCTGATGACCGCGTCCATTTTCGCCCTCTCCTCGGGCGCAGCCTTCGCCGATTATGAACTGAACATCCTGCATATCAACGATCTCCACTCCCGCGTCGAATCGATCAACAAGTTCGATTCGACCTGCTCGACTGAGGAGGAAGGCAAGAACGAGTGCTTCGGCGGGGTTGCGCGCCTGAAGACCCTGATCGACCAGAAGCGCCAGGACATGTCGGGCAAGAACGTGCTGCTTTTGAACGCCGGCGACAACTTCCAGGGTTCGCTGTTCTTCACCACCTACAAGGGTCTGGCAGAAGCCGAATTCCTCAACCTAATGAAGTTCGATGCGATGACCGTCGGCAACCATGAATTCGACGAGAGTGAGGATGGCCTTGTCGGCTTCCTCGAAAAGGTCGAATTCCCCGTCGTCACCGCCAACGTGCTGCCGAGCTACAAGTCGAAGATCGGTGACCGGATCAAGCCGTCGATCGTTCTTGAAGTGGGTGGTCAGAAGGTCGGCATCGTCGGTGCCGTCGCCAACGACACGCCCGAGCTTTCCTCACCCGGCCCGGACATCCTGATCGGCGACGATGTCGCCACCACGACCGCTGCGGTCGAAGAGCTGAAGAAGCAGGGCGTCGACAAGATCATCGCCCTCACCCACGTCGGCTACCCGCGTGACCTGGCGGCGATCGCCAAGATCCCCGATGTCGACATCGTCGTCGGCGGCCATTCGCACAGCCTGTTGTCGAACACCGACGAAAAGGCCGAAGGCCCCTACCCCACGATGGTCGACAACCCCGGCGGCTACAAGGTCCCCGTTGTCCAGGCCGGTTCCTATTCGAAGTATCTCGGCGATCTCGTCGTCACCTTCGACGACAAGGGCGTGGTCAAGGCTGCCAAGGGCGATCCGATCCTGGTCGACAGCTCCGTCAAGCCCGACCAGTCGGTTCTGACCCGCGTGGCCGAACTCGCCAAGCCGATCGAGGAGCTGCGCTCCAAGATCATCGGCAAGAACGAAGCGCCGATCGACGGTTCGCGTGAGACGTGCCGCGCCAAGGAATGCGAAATGGGCAGCCTCGTCGCCGACGCCATGCTCGACCGCGTCAAGGGCCAGGGCGTGACCATCGCGATCACCAATGGCGGCGGTCTGCGTGCGTCGATCGACGCCGGCGACGTTTCGATGGGCGAAGCGATCACCGTCCTGCCGTTCCAGAACACCGTCGCGACGTTCCAGCTGAAGGGTGCCGACATCAAGGCGGCACTTGAGAACGGCCTCAGCAAGCTCGAAGAGGCAGGCGGCCGCTTCCCGCAGGTGGCCGGTCTCAAATATTCCTTCGACCGCTCGGAACCGGTCGGCAGCCGTGTCGTATCGGTCGAAGTCAAGGACGGCGAGGCCTACGGCCCGCTCGATCCGGCCAAGACCTATTCGCTGGTCACCAACAACTACATGCGCAATGGCGGCGACGGCTACGACGTGTTCAAGACCAAGGGCGAGAATGCCTATGACTACGGTCCGGGCCTCGAAACCGTATTGGCCGACTATCTGGCCGCACACCAGCCGTTCAAGCCCTACACGGATGGCCGCATCACCGAAGTCGCTGCAGCCGCCGGCGCGACCGCAGCCGAACCGGCAGCGGAAACAGCGCCTGCCGATACAACGGCAACGCAGCCTGCATCCGATGCCGCCGCGACAACGCCGGCCACCGGTCCTCAGAAGCACGTCATCGCCAAGGGCGACACGCTTTGGGATCTCGCCAAGGCGTTCTACGGCGACGGCGCACTCTGGGCGAAGATCTCGGCCGCCAATGGCAAGCCGGCCCCGCGCCACCTGCATGTCGGCACCGAACTGGAGATTCCGGCAAAGTAAGACAATTTGCCTCCCCCTCGAATGCCGGCGCGGGCTTCCCCGCGCCGGCATTTCTTTTTAGAAGGACGTGAACCGAAGACCATGTCCCGACGTATAAGGGCCCATGAGGACCGATATGATGATGCCACTCGCCGAGACCGCACCAGCCAACCACCCGCCCGTCAAGTCCGGAAAGGTCGGCGTACTGCTCGTTAATCTCGGCACGCCCGATGGAACCGACTACACGTCGATGCGCCGCTATCTCAGGGAATTCCTGAGCGACCGCCGCGTGATCGAATGGTCGCGTCTGTTCTGGTATCCGATCCTCTACGGCATCGTCCTCAACACCCGGCCCGGCAAGGTCGGCAAAGCCTATGAGATGATCTGGAACAAGGATCTGAACGAGAGCTATCTGCGCACCTACACCCGCAACCAGGCGACCTTGATGGCGGCAGCCTTCGCCGATCAGCCAATGATCGTGGTGGATTGGGGCATGCGCTACGGCCAGCCTTCGATTGCCTCGCGGATGGAAGCGCTACAGAAGGCCGGATGCGAGCGCATCCTGGTGTTCCCGCTCTACCCGCAATACGCCGCGGCAACCACAGCCACCGTCAACGACAAGGCGTTCGAAGCGCTGCTCAAGATGCGCTGGCAGCCGGCCTTGCGCACCGTGCCGCCCTATCATGACGATCCTGTCTATATCGACGCTCTGGCGACCTCGATCACGCGGCACCTGGCGACGCTCGACTGGGAGCCGGAAGTGGTTCTCACCTCCTTCCACGGCATCCCGAAGAGTTACTTCGACAAGGGCGATCCCTATTATTGCCAGTGCCAGAAGACCGCGCGCCTGCTGCGCGAAAAGCTCGGCTGGTCGAAGGACAAGCTGCAAGTCACTTTCCAGTCCCGCTTCGGTCCCGAAGAGTGGCTGCAGCCCTACACCGACAAGACGGTCGAGAAGCTGGCTCAGGACGGCATCAAGCGCATCGCCGTGATCAACCCCGGCTTCGTGTCCGACTGTCTGGAAACGCTCGAGGAGATCGCCGAGCAGGCGGCCGAAAGCTTCCATCACAATGGCGGCGAGAAATTCGCGCACATCCCCTGCCTCAACGATAGCGAAGAGGGCATGACGGTTCTCGAACACGTCGTGCGCCGCGAGCTAAGCGGCTGGCTTTGAAGCCGAAATCTGTGGCCGCCGGTTGAATTCGACTGACCGATCCCCAGGTCTGGGTTAGAGTGCCACTCTCAAACTGGGGTTGTGATCATGGCGGACTTGTCGTTGGGCGGTATGGATATTGCGGTCATCGCATTTGTGGTCCTCGTCGTTCTGGTTCTCTTTGCCGGAATCAAGACGGTGCCGCAGGGCTATCGCTACACGGTTGAGCGCTTCGGCCGTTATACCAAGACGATGGAACCGGGCCTCAACATCATCGTCCCGTTCATCGACCGCATCGGCGCCAAGATGAACGTGATGGAGCAGGTCCTCGATGTTCCGACTCAAGAAGTCATCACCAAGGACAATGCCAGCGTGTCGGCCGATGCGGTCGCCTTCTATCAGGTGCTGAACGCAGCCCAGGCTGCCTACCAGGTGTCGGATCTCCAGAACGCCATTCTTAACCTGACGATGACCAACATCCGCTCGGTCATGGGCTCCATGGACCTAGACGAGCTGCTGTCGAACCGTGACACCATCAACGAGAAGCTGCTGCGCGTCGTCGATGACGCCGCCAACCCGTGGGGCATCAAGATCACCCGCGTCGAAATTAAGGACATCGCGCCGCCGAAGGACCTCGTCGATGCCATGGCGCGACAGATGAAGGCCGAGCGCGAGAAGCGCGCCCAGGTGCTGGAAGCCGAAGGTTCGAGAAACGCCCAGATTCTGCGTGCCGAAGGCGCCAAGCAGTCGGCGATCCTGCAGGCCGAAGGCCAGCGCGAGGCCGCCTTCCGCGACGCTGAGGCGCGCGAACGTCTGGCGGAAGCCGAGGCCAAGGCAACGCAGATGGTGTCGGCCGCGATTGCTGCCGGCGATGTCCAGGCGATCAACTACTTCGTCGCCCAGAAATACACCGAAGCGCTCGCCGCGATCGGCACTGCCAACAATCAGAAGATCGTCCTGATGCCGATGGAAGCGTCAGCCCTGATCGGGTCGCTCGGCGGCATCGGCGCGATTGCCAAGGAAGTGTTCGGCGACAATCAAGCGCCCGCCGCCCGTCAGCGCCCAACGACGACCCCGCGCACCGGCCCGGCGCCTGGTCCGTTCGAACCCCAGGGGAAATAAGCGATGGTCCAGCGCATCATCCTTGAACTCGGCCCCTGGAGCTGGTGGGTTCTCGGACTTGTCCTGCTGGCCGCCGAAGTCGTTGCACCCGGTGTCTTCCTCATCTGGATCGCGATTGCCGCGCTGATCACCGGCGCGCTGTCGCTGTTGCTGTGGGACACGATCGTGTGGGGCTGGCAGGTCCAGTTCGTCGTCTTTGCGCTGCTGTCGATCATCTCCGTCCTCCTCGGACGTCATTTCGTCTCGTCGTCCGCTAGGGAGACGGACGAGCCCCTGCTCAATCAGCGGGCCCAGAGCCTCGTCGGCCGAACGGCCGTGCTTGAAAAGCCGATCGCCGAAGGACACGGCCGCGTGCGGCTGGACGATACGATCTGGATCGTCGAAGGGCCGGATCTGCCCGCCGGCACGCGCGTGCGCATCGTGGCCAGCCATGGACGCAGCCTGACGGTCGAAAGCGCCTAAGGCCCGTGGGCGCATTCGAAGCGGTTCTTCATCCCGAAGCATTGCCATCTTCCCGTCACTAAAGGGTTTTTCCCGTTTGGAAACGATTGGTTAACCACGCGGCTTTACGATTGCGAAAGGATTGCAATCAGGCTCGCGGACAAACGGCAGATGGTGCCAGACGACTTACGCTCGACCGGAAGAGACGCCCGGCGTTTTACGCTGATGGCGTTGTTGCTGGCCGGCACCGCGCTTGCCGCTCCGCTGCCGTCGCACGCCCAGACCGTCGCCAATTCCACGCCCCCTGGCGTCGTTGCACCCGGCACCGCGACCACGATGCCGGCGATATCGGATCCGCAGACGACGGGTGCCGTCAGCACTGATGACCTGTCACCGGCGTCCGACGAAGATCTCGTCCGCCTCAACCGTCGCGAACCGACGCTCGACGGGTTGCGGACCCGGATAGATCCCGACGACGACCGCGCTGTCGGCGTTCGCATCGGCACCTTCACCCTTCGGCCGGAGATCGGCGAAACGCTGAACCATGAATGGCGCAAGGACGGCGACACCAAGCAGAACCGCGGCTACCTGGAAACCGGCATCCGTGGCACGTTGACGTCTGACTGGTCCCGCCACGCACTGACGGTCACCGGCGCCGGCGTCATACAGAACAACATCTCCGGCGAAGGCGAGGAAGAACCCCGCGCCGATATCGACGCGGAACTGCGCCTGGATCTCTGGGATGAAACCATTGCGCGCCTGCGGGCGGGCTACAGCTTCTACCGCGAAGACGCGGACGATCCGAATGCGATCTCCAATGCAAAGACCCAATCAGGCGTCAACACCTATCGGCTGGGCGCCGCGATCGAGCGCGATTTCGGCCTCATCCGCGGCTCTGTCGGGCTCGATCTCGAACGGCAGACCTATGGTAACGTGGAACTGGAAAACGGCACGACGCTTTCCGTCGAAGACCGAAACCGCAACAGCGGGACCCTGACGGCACGGGTCGGTTACGAAATGTCGCCGGCCTTGATCCCGTTCATCGAGGCCGCGGTCGGCAGGTCGACCTACGATCTTCGTCAGGACACGCTCGGCTTCGAGCGATCCTACCAGAGCTACGCGACGCGCGGAGGCCTGGAAGTCGACCTCGGCGAGAAGCTCAACGGCGAGATCGCTCTCGGCTACGAAACCTATCGCTTCGAAGACGACCGGCTCAGCGATGTCAGCGGCCTGTCGGTCGACGGCCGCCTCAACTGGTCGCCGCAGCGCGGCACGGACGTCCTCTTCGGTCTGTCGACCGGTCTCGACCCATCGACCACGGCGGGCGTTTCGGGATCGATCGACTACACCCTGATCAACATCATCACCCACGAAATGCGCTCGGATCTGGTCGCGCGGCTGTCCAACACCTTGACCATCCGCAAGTATCCCTCGGATAGCCGCTCTTCCGACGAGACGACCTGGCGCACCGGGGCGGGTCTCACCTGGGATATGAACCGCTATCTCGCATTGACCGGCGACGTCAGCTACGAGCGCACCACGCCCGACGTCGGCGATGCCACCGACATCACCCGCGTCGGCGTCGGCCTCGTCCTCAGGCGCTGAGCCTGAAGGTCGCCTCGACATCCGCCGCTGCAGGCAAAGAAAAAGGCCGCACCCCGGGGGATGCGGCCTTCGTGTTTCGGCGGAACCGAAATTACTTCAAGCTGCTCAAAAGCGCCTTCAACGGACCTTCGACGGTCGGGCGGATGTCAGCGCGTTCCAGCGCGAAGGCGACGTTGGCGAGGATGAAGCCATCCTTTGCGCCGCAATCGTAGGTCTCGCCGCGGAAGTGATAGGCGGCGAACTGCTGGCTCTCGGACAGCTTCAACATGCCGTCGGTCAACTGGATCTCGTTGCCGGCGCCGCGTTCCTGCTTTTCCAGGATCGGGAAGATTTCCGGCTGCAGGATGTAGCGGCCATTGATGAAGAAGTTCGACGGCGCCGTTCCCGGCGCGGGCTTTTCGACCATCTTGGTGATCTTGAAGCCGTCGCCGACCCTCTCGCCGACACCGACGATCCCATACTTGTGGGCCTGGTCCGGCGCGCATTCCTCAACGGCGATGACATTGCCGCCGCTCTGTTCGTAGAGTTCGACCATGCCCTTCAGGCAGCCCTTCTCACCCTTCATGATCATGTCGGGCAGCAACAGTGCGAACGGTTCGTTGCCGACCAACTCGCGGGCGCACCAGACCGCATGGCCCAGGCCGAGCGGCGCCTGCTGGCGGGTGAAGCTTGTCGTGCCGGCCTTCGGCAGGATGTTGTCGAGAAGCTCGATCTCGATCTTCTTGTTGCGCTCGCGCAACGTCTGGTCGAGTTCGACCTGGATGTCGAAATAGTCCTCGATGACGGCCTTGCTGCGGCCGGTGACGAAGATCAGGTGCTCGATGCCGGCTTCCATCGCTTCGTCGACCACATATTGAATGACCGGCTTGTCCACCACCGTCAGCATTTCCTTCGGCACAGCCTTGGTGGCCGGCAGGAAACGCGTGCCCAGACCAGCGACCGGGAACACGGCTTTGCGGACTTTACGCTTGTCGGTCATCGGTACCTCCTTCAATCGGATTTCAATCCTGAGTGTTGCTGTAGAAACCCTTAAAGCAAATCAATTTAAGGAATCGTCAGCGCTTTGCAGTGCGGCGGCAATCTCTACGTAACGATGTGAACGCACGCTGAACCGGGACGAAAAAAATGCTCATATGCACTCTATCCGCATTTTCTTCGGCGCAAGACGCAATGGCCTTTTCATGGTAAAGGGTTTGTTGACCACGTTTCTGTAGATTCGTCCTGATCCGGCGCTGCATCGACTGCGGCCGGATCCGAAAACAGGAACCGCCGGCGGTCGACGAACCGCTGAGGCTGGCTCCAGACTGCCACCATGCGGAGATGTCCCGGCTATGACGGCTGAGGCTCCGCAGAGAAACGGAACCGACAGCTGATGATCAGAAACCGCAGGACGTTTTTCCGTCACATCGCAGCCGCCTTCGTCCTATCCGCCGTCGCGCTTGGCACCTCCCCTGCGCGCGCCGATGCCGGATTCCAGAACTGGATCAACAACTTCTATGCCACGGCTGCAAAGAGCGGCATCACCCAGGCAACCTATCGCAAGGCTTTTGCCGGCGTGAAAACGCCGGATGCGGCCGTGATTGAAAAGGCCAATTTCCAGCCTGAGTTCAAGCACAAGATCTGGGAATACATCGATTCCCGCGTCAACCCCTACACCAAGCGCATCGGCCAGGAGATGGCCGCCAAGCATGCTCGTACGCTGAATTCAATCGAAAAGCATTTCGGCGTCGACAAGAACATCCTGCTGGCGATCTGGTCGATGGAATCGAACTACGGCGCCGTGCTCGAAAAGGACGACCGTCTGCACTACGTGCCCCGTGCGCTGGCGACCCTTGCCTATGCCGATCCCAAGCGCGCAAAGTTCGCCAAGACACAGCTGATTGCCGCGCTCAAGATCCTGCAGAGCGGCGACATCACCCCGCGTGAACTGACCGGCTCCTGGGCCGGTGCCATGGGGCACACGCAGTTCATCCCGACAAGCTATCTGCTCTACGCGATCGACGCTGATGGCAACGGCCACCGTGATATCTGGAACTCGGTGCCCGACGCGCTGGCGACGGCTGCAAACCTCCTGAAGAAGAACGGCTGGCAGCCGGGCGAAACCTGGGGCTACGAAGTCGCACCGCCGGCCAATGCGGCGAAATACTCAGGGCAGACGAAGACGCTTGCCCAATGGGCAGCGCTCGGTTTCTTGCGCCCGAACGGCAAGGGTTTCCGCAATGGCAATTCGCGCGCCGAACTGAAGCTGCCGAGCGGCGGTGATGGTCCGGGCTTCCTGATGACCAAGAACTTCTTCGTCATCAAGCGCTACAACGCGTCGGACAGCTATGCGCTCGGCGTCGGTCTACTCGCCGACCAGATCGCCGGTTACGCCGGCATGCAGCAGCGTTGGCCGCGCCCGGACGGTTCGCTCGACATCAGTGAAAAGTTCGAGTTGCAGAACCGCTTGAAAGAACTCGGCTATTACAGCGGCGAGGTCGATGGGAATTTCGGATCCGGCTCCAAGGCCGCAATCCAGGAATTCCAGTCGAAGAACGGCTTGGCACCGGATGGCCAGCCGACGCAGCATCTGCTGCGCGCCCTGCGCAACTGACCCGCGTGCCCGAAACGCGACGGTGGCCTTGATGCTGCCGTCCGTCCGATGGATGATCAGACATGCAAGCGAAAACCAAGGCCCGGACGGCAGGCAGCGGAATGCCCTTGAAGGTCGCGACGATGTTCATCGCCGCGGCCGCGATGCTGTTTGTCGGCTTTGCCGCAAGCTTTGCCGAAGCCCAGGAACGGGTACAGCGGCGCAACCTCTTCCAGATGCTGTTTGGCGGCTTCACGCGCGAACGGCGTGTCATCGACGAGCGCTACGAGTTTCCGCAGCAGCCGCGACCCAGGCGCGCGCGCCAGAACCAGAGCCAAGGCCAACCACGGCAGAAGGTCCCGGGGCAGCAGAAGGCAAAGCCCGTCATTGCCGATGCGGCTCCCGTGCCGCAGCCGGTTGAAAAGGCGCCGGACGCCAAGAAGGTTCTAGTTGTCGGCGATTTCATGGCCGGCAGCCTCGGCGACGGCCTGAAAACCGCATTCGAGATGACGCCCGGCATCGCCATCGAGACGCGCGCGAACGGTTCGTCCGGCCTGGTGCGCGAGGACTATTTCAACTGGCCGGCGACGCTGCCGACTTATGTGAGCGAGATCAAGCCCGCCGTCATCATCGTCAGCCTCGGCGCCAACGATCGCCAGCAGATGCAGATCGGCAGCACCAAGGAAAAATACCGCACCGATCTCTGGACGGAGGAATACCGCAAGCGCGTCCACGCGCTCGCCGAGCTTGCGCGCAAGGAAAAGCTGCCGGTCCTGTGGGTCGGCATGCCGCCGTTCCAGTCGGCCGCAATGACGGCCGACATGGTAACGTTCAACGGCATCTACCGCGAGGAAGTCGAAAAGGTCGGCGGCCAGTTCGTCGATATCTGGGACGGTTTCGTCGATGAGGCCGGCAAGTTCGTGTTGACCGGCTCCGACATCAATGGCCAGCAGGTTCGCCTGCGTGGCGCGGACGGCATCAACCTGACGAAAGCAGGCAAACGCAAGCTCGCGTTCTACCTGGAAAAGGACATTCGCCGTCTGCTCGGAGATGCCGCCGCGACCGACAAGGACGTACCGGGCGCCGACGGACTGAAGGATCTTGTCGTTACCGCACCGCTTGCCAACGAGGACATCGTCAAGACGCAGCCAATCGGCCTGACCGATCCAGATCTCGATGGCGCAGCAAGCCTGCTCGGCGACGCCGCCCCCAACAAGGGCACCGGCCGGAGCCCGCGCGACCGCCTCGTCGACAAGGGCGATGTGGCTGCAGCGCCCGCCGGCCGCGTCGATGATTTCCGCCTTGCCAAGCCGGGAACAGTCATCAGCAATCCGGTAATCCGCAATTAGCTCTCGTTCGCGCGGGGGAGTTCTAAAGCACGTCGCGATCCTGCACTTTTGCGCGATATGCCTTAGCACCGCACATCAAATGAAGGCAGGGATCGCATCTTCCCGGTGATCCTCGCATCGCAGGGCATCGTCTTGAAAGCAAAAGGGCTCCGCCATGATCAGGCGGAGCCCTTTTTTTGCTTGGGAGTCCTGTCTTCAGCGCGGCAGGATCGTCGATCCCATCAACGCCTCATCGATCGCCCGGGCGGCCTGACGGCCCTCGCGGATCGCCCAGACAACGAGCGACTGGCCGCGGCGGACGTCACCGGCCGTCCAGAACTTGTCGACCGAGGTCTTGTAGTCGCGGTCGTTGGCAACGACGTTGGTCGAGCCGCGGCGATCGGTATTGAGCGTCAGCTTGTTGCCGAGATCCTTCAGCACGCTGTCGGTAAACGGACCGCTGAAGCCGATGGCGATGAAGGCGAGATCGGCCTTGATGATGAACTCCGTGCCGGCAATCGGCTTGCGGCGGTCATCGACCTGGCAGCACTTGACGCCAATGAGGTTGCCGTCTTCGTCGCCGACGAACTCCAGTGTCGCGACCTGGAATTCGCGGATGGCGCCTTCGGCCTGGCTGGACGAGGTGCGCATCTTGGTCGCCCAGAACGGCCAGACGGCAAGCTTGTCTTCCTTCTCAGGCGGCTGCGGGCGGATGTCGAGCTGGGTTACCTTGACGGCACCCTGGCGGAAGGCCGTGCCGACGCAGTCCGATGCGGTATCGCCACCGCCGACGACGACGATGTGCTTGCCGCCGGCGAGGATAGGTGCGGACGGCCAGCCGGTGCTGTCGATGTTCTCGCGGCCGACGCGGCGGTTCTGCTGCACCAGATAGGGCATGGCGTCATGCACGCCGACAAACTCGACACCGGGAATGCCGGCATTGCGGGGCGTCTCGGAGCCGCCACAATAGAGCACCGCATCATGCCCGTCGATCAGCTGCTCGACTGGAAGATCGACGCCGATGTTGACGCCGCAATGGAAGGTGACGCCCTCGCCCTTCATCTGCTCGACGCGGCGATCGATGAAGTTCTTCTCCATCTTGAAGTCGGGGATGCCGTAGCGCAGCAGCCCGCCCGGCTTGCTCTCGCGCTCGTAGACGTGAACCTCGTGACCGGCGCGCGCCATCTGCTGGGCAGCTGCCATGCCGGCCGGGCCCGAACCGATGACCGCGACCTTCTTGCCGGTCTTGGTCACGGCCGGCTGCGGCACGATATAGCCCATCTCATAGGCCTTGTCGGCGATCGCCTGCTCGACGGTCTTGATGGCGACCGGCGCATCTTCGAGGTTGAGCGTGCAGGCTTCCTCACAGGGTGCCGGGCAGACGCGGCCGGTAAACTCCGGGAAGTTGTTGGTCGAGTGCAGGTTGCGGATCGCCTCGTCCCAGTTGCCGTTGTAGACCAGATCGTTCCAGTCGGGGATCTGGTTGTGCACCGGACACCCGGTCGGCCCATGGCAGTAGGGAATGCCGCAGTCCATGCAGCGTGCAGCCTGCTTCTGCACTTCCGGCTCCGACATCGGAATGGTGAATTCACGGAAGTGGCGGATGCGGTCGGACGCCGGCTGGTACTTTGCCACTTGCCGGTCGATCTCGAGAAAACCAGTTACCTTACCCATCGTATCATCCTGATAGCTATGCGTCTGAACAGGCGCTTTTGAAAAGCGCGCGTGATGAACCCCCGAACCCTTTTCGGAACCGGGAGCCCTTTTCACCGGGGCCTCTATTCGGCCGCCTCTGCCATTTTCATACGTTCCATGTCTTCGAGCGCACGACGATATTCGACCGGCATGACCTTGCGGAACTTCGGCCGGTAGTCTGCCCAATGGTCGAGGATCGCCTTTGCCCGGGGCGAACCCGTGTGGTGCAGGTGATTGGAGATCAGCTGGTAGAGCCGCTCCTCGTCATGGCGCGTCATATCGCCGGAGACGTCGACCATGCCCTTGTGCATGATGTCGCCGCCGTGGTGATGCAGCTTCTCGAGCATGTCGTCCTCCTCCGGCACCGGCTGCAGTTCGACCATCGCCATGTTGCAGCGGCGGGCGAAATCGCCTTCCTCATCCAGCACATAGGCGACGCCGCCGGACATGCCGGCCGCGAAGTTGCGCCCCGTCGTGCCGAGAACGACGACGACACCGCCTGTCATGTATTCGCAACCGTGGTCACCCACGCCTTCGACGACGGCAACAGCGCCGGAGTTGCGCACGGCGAAGCGTTCGCCGGCGACACCGTTGAAGTAGCACTCGCCCGAGATCGCGCCGTAAAGCACGGTGTTGCCGACGATGATGGAGTCTTCAGGCACGATTTTGGTGTTTTCAGGCGGCCGGACGATGATGCGCCCGCCTGACAGACCCTTGCCGACATAGTCGTTGCCGTCGCCTACGAGGTCGAAGGTGATGCCGCGCGCGAGGAATGCGGCGAACGACTGGCCCGCCGTGCCCTTGAGCGTGACGTGGATCGTGTCGTCCTTCAGACCCTTGTGGCCCCAGCGCTTGGCAAGTGCACCCGAAAGCATCGCGCCGGCTGACCGGTCGACGTTCTTGATCTTGGCTTCGAAGGCAACGGGCGCCTTGGTTTCGAGCGCGACCTTGGCCTTTTCGATCAGCGTGCGGTCGAGCACGTCGTCGATTGGATGCTTCTGGCGGCTGGTCCAGTAGGTCTCTTCCTTGGGAGCATCGACCTTGTGGAAGATCTTCGAGAAATCGAGACCGTTGGCCTTCCAGTGCGCGAGCGCGCCGTCCTTTTCCAGCAGTTCGGAAGCACCGATGATTTCATCGAGCTTGCGCACACCGAGCGAGGCGAGGATTTCGCGCACTTCTTGGGCAACGAAGAAGAAGTAGTTGATGACGTGTTCGGCCGTGCCCTTGAAGCGCTTGCGCAGCACCGGATCCTGGGTCGCGACACCGACAGGACAGGTGTTGAGGTGGCACTTGCGCATCATGATGCAGCCGGCCGCGATCAGCGGGGCGGTCGCAAAGCCGAACTCGTCGGCGCCGAGAAGCGCGCCGATGACGACATCGCGACCGGTCTTCAGGCCCCCATCGACCTGGAGCGCCACGCGCGAACGAAGACCGTTCAGCACCAAGGTCTGTTGGGTTTCGGCAAGGCCGATTTCCCAAGGGCTGCCGGCGTGCTTCAAGGAGGTCAGCGGCGATGCGCCAGTGCCGCCGTCGAAGCCGGAAACGGTGATGTGGTCGGCGCGTGCCTTGGCGACACCGGCCGCAACCGTGCCGACGCCCACTTCCGAGACCAGCTTGACCGAAACATCAGCTTCCGGGTTGACGTTCTTCAGGTCGTAGATCAGCTGCGCAAGATCTTCGATCGAGTAGATGTCATGGTGCGGCGGCGGCGAGATCAGGCCGACGCCCGGCGTCGAATGCCGGGTCTTGGCGACGGTCGCGTCCACCTTGTGGCCGGGCAGCTGGCCGCCTTCGCCGGGCTTGGCGCCCTGGGCCACCTTGATCTGCAACATGTCGGCATTGACCAGGTACTCGGTGGTCACGCCGAAGCGGCCGGACGCGATCTGTTTGATCGCCGAGCGCTCCGGGTTCATCGAGCCGTCGGGCAGCGGCAGGTAGCGGTCGCTTTCCTCGCCGCCTTCACCGGTGTTCGACTTGCCGCCGATCCGGTTCATGGCAATCGCCAGCGTCGTGTGCGCCTCGCGGCTGATGGAGCCGAAGGACATGGCACCGGTCGAGAAACGCTTGACGATGTCGGCGGCCGATTCCACCTCGTCGACGGAGATCGGCTTGCGGCCGGCAGCTTCCGCGCTCTTGACCGTGAACAGGCCACGGATCGTGTTCATCCGCAGCGCAGAGGTGTTCACCATCTCGGCGAATTCGCGGTAGCGATCCTCCGCATTGCCGCGCACGGCATGCTGCAGCGACGCAATGGCATCCGGTGTCCAGGCATGGCTTTCGCCGCGCATGCGGTAGGCGTATTCGCCGCCGATATCGAGCGTGTTGGCCAGCACCGGATCGGCACCGAAGGCCGCCTTGTGACGGGCGACGGTCTCGGCTGCGATCTCTTCGAGGCCGATGCCCTCGATCGTCGTTGCGGTGCCGAAGAAGAACTGGTCGACAAGCTTCGACGACAGACCGACCGCGTCGAAGATCTGCGCGCCGCAATAGGACTGGTAGGTCGAGATGCCCATCTTGGACATGACCTTGAGGATGCCCTTACCGACCGCCTTGATGTAGCGGTAGACCACTTCGCTGCCGTCGACTTCCTTGGGGAAGTCGCCGCGCTTGTGCATTTCGGTCAGCGTATCGAAGGCGAGGTATGGGTTGATCGCCTCGGCGCCGTAGCCTGCGAGCAGGCAGAAGTGGTGCACCTCGCGCGGTTCACCGGATTCAAGCACGATGCCGACCGAGGTGCGCAAGCCCTTGCGAATCAGGTGGTGGTGCACGGCAGCCGTCGCCAGCAAAGCGGGGATGGCGACGCGGTCCGGACCGACCTGGCGGTCGGAAAGCACGATGATGTTGTAGCCGCCCTTGACCGCCGCCTCCGCCCTCTCGCACAGGCGATCGAGCATTTCCGGCATGCCTTCGGCGCCGCGCGAAATGTCGTAGGTGAAGTCGAGCGTCTTGGTGTCGAACCGGTCTTCGGTGTGGCCGATCGAGCGGATCTTTTCGAGATCGCCGTTGGTCAGGATCGGCTGGCGCACTTCCAGCCGCTTGGCATGCGCCATGCCGGCATGGTCGAGCAGGTTCGGGCGTGGACCGATGAACGAGACGAGGCTCATCACCAGCTCTTCGCGGATCGGGTCGATCGGCGGGTTGGTGACCTGCGCGAAGTTCTGCTTGAAGTAGGTGTAGAGCAGCTTGCGCTTGTCCGACATTGCCGAGATCGGCGTGTCGGTGCCCATCGAACCGACGGCTTCCTGGCCGGTTGTTGCCATCGGCGACATCAGGATCTTGGTGTCTTCGAGCGTGTAGCCGAAGGCCTGCTGGCGGTCGATGAGGGAAACGTCGCGACGCAGCGCGCGCGGCTCCACGGGCTTCAGGTCCTCGAGGATCAGCTGGGTGTCTTCAAGCCACTTGCTGTAAGGGTGCTTCGTTGCAAGCGAAGACTTCACCTCCTCGTCGGAGATGATGCGGCCCTGTTCCATGTCGATCAGCAGCATCTTGCCCGGCTGCAGGCGCCACTTCTTGACGATCTTGCTTTCGTCGACCGGAAGCACGCCGGCTTCCGAAGCGAGGATGACTCGATCATCAGAGGTGACGATGTAACGGGCCGGACGCAGACCATTGCGGTCGAGAGTCGCGCCGATCTGGCGACCGTCGGTGAAGGCGACCGCTGCCGGTCCGTCCCACGGCTCCATCAGCGCTGCATGATATTCGTAGAACGCCTTGCGCTCGGGCGACATCAGCTGGTTGCCGGCCCAGGCTTCGGGGATCAGCATCATCACCGCATGCGAGAGCGAGTAGCCGCCCTGCACCAGGAATTCGAGAGCGTTGTCGAAACAGGCGGTGTCCGACTGTCCCTCGTAGGAGATCGGCCAGAGCTTGGAGATGTCGTCGCCGAAGAGCGGCGAGGACACGGAAGCCTGGCGGGCCGCCATCCAGTTGACGTTGCCGCGCAGCGTGTTGATTTCGCCGTTGTGGGCGACCATGCGGTAGGGGTGCGCAAGCTTCCACGATGGAAAGGTGTTGGTCGAGAAGCGCTGGTGAACCAGGGCGACGGCCGACTGGAAGCGCTCGTCCTCCAGATCCTTGTAATAGGCGCCGACCTGGTAGGCCAGGAACATGCCCTTGTAGACGATGGTCTGCGTCGACAGCGACACGACGTAGAAGCCGAGATCGCCGCCTTCTGCCTCAGCATAGATGCGGTTTGAGATCACCTTGCGCAGCGTGAACAGGCGACGCTCGAACTCGGCATTGGTGGCGGCGTCGCGGCCGGCGCCGATGAACACCTGGACATGGTGCGGTTCGGTGGCGGCGATTTCAGGTGCCTTGGAAAGCGACGAATTGTCGACCGGCACGTCGCGGAAGCCGAGCACGTGCTGGCCTTCCTCGGCGACGACTTCGTTGATCACGTCCTTGAAGTGGGCGATCAGCTTCTCGTCACGCGGCATGAAGAGGTAGCCGACGCCGTATTCGCCTGCCTTCGGCAGGGTCACGCCCTGCTTGGCCATTTCCTCGCGGAAGAAGCGGTCGGGGATCTGCACCAGGATGCCGGCGCCATCACCCATCAGCGGGTCGGCACCGACGGCACCGCGGTGCGTCAGGTTTTCGAGCATGAAAAGGCCGTCGCGCACGATCTGGTGCGACTTCTCCCCCTTCAGATGCGCGACGAAGCCGACGCCGCAGGCATCGTGTTCGTTGCGCGGATCATAGAGACCCTGTTTTCGCGGCAGGCCAGACGGGAATACGGGCGTTTTTTCAGCCGTCGCAACAGTGTGTACGAGGTTGAGCCCAGATTGCTGTGATGGCGTGTGATCCGTCATCGTCTTCCCTCCTGTTGAACCCGGCACGTCCCGGGCATCCCTGCGCCCGCGCATGGCTCTCCGTCGCATGCATCCGCATGCCGCAAAGCCGGGGCATTCATCGTCTCATGATCCTGATCAGGTCGCAAATAATGCACGGCATCATCAGGCATTGATGTCAGTGACCATCCTGATGGCAGGCGTTGACAACCGGATGAAATCCGGCGGATTTGCCTATGCCACACGCCGATTGCCGATTTTTTGGGCACTTGCGGCGATTGTTCCGGTCCCTAGACCGAAATAGGACAGCAAGACTGTCCTATTTCATGCGCTCTATGCCAGAAACCGTCCCCCTCCGCAAGGGGCATATGAGCAATTATTAGAAGAGATTTTGCCGAACATTGCCGGAAATTTCCCAGTTTTATAATTTAATTACGACAAACCGGAGTTTTCTTCATTTTGGTTTCAAACTGGTATTCTGTTGGCCTCTTCCGCAGAGACCGTGATTGATCCGGTCGGGAAGTGGGTTATGGTCGCCCGAACAACGCCGACACGCCCGTAAAACAGGACTGCATGTGATGATTTTTTCCTCTGACAACTGGGCTGGAGCCCACCCGGCCATCGCCCAGAGCCTCGTGACCCATGCGGACGGCTACGCATCCGCCTACGGCACCAGTGAGCTCGACCGAAAGGTGGAGAAGAAACTGTCCGACGTTTTCGAGCGCGATGTCGCCGTCTTCTTCGTCGGCACGGGAACTGCCGCCAATTCGCTGGCTCTTGCCAGCGCCAGCCGCGCCGGCGGCGTCGCGTTCTGCCACCGCGAGGCCCATGTGACCGCCGATGAATGCGGCGCTCCCGAATTCTTCACCCATGGCTCGCGCCTGAAGCCGGTCGACGGAAAACACGGCAAGATGGATGCATCGCGTCTGGAAGTGGAAATTCGCCGCTACCCGCTCGACAATGTCCATGGCGGCCAACCGATGGCGGTAACGCTGACGCAGGCGACCGAAAGCGGCACCGTCTATTCGCTCGACGAGATAGAAGCGATCGCAGCCGTCGCCAAGGCGCACAAGTTGCCATTGCACATGGACGGCGCGCGCTTTGCCAATGCGCTGGTCAGCCTCGATGCGACACCGGCCGAAATGACCTGGAAACGCGGCGTGGATCTCGTGTCCTTCGGCGGCACGAAGAACGGCTGCTGGTGCGCCGAAGCGCTTGTCCTGTTCGATCTTTCCAAGGCGCATGAGATGCACTTCCTGCGCAAGCGCTCGGCGCAGCTGTTCTCGAAATCACGCTTTGTCTCCGCCCAGTTCGACGCCTATCTCGAAGGCGACCTCTGGCTAGACCTCGCCCGAAATTCCAACGCCATGGCCCGCCGCCTTGCCGACGGCATCGCCGCATCGCGCACGAGCCGCCTCGGCTGGCCAGTCGACGCCAACGAAGTCTTCGTCATTCTGAAGAGCGACGTGGCGTCAAAGCTGCGAGAGCAAGGTGCCGTCTTCTACGATTGGCCGGTCCCGCACGATCTTTCCGGAAGCCTTGCAGCCAATGAGGGCCTCTATCGCCTGGTGACCAGCTTTGCCACGAAGACAGACGACGTCGACCGCTTCGTCGCAGCCTGCTGAGACGGATCGGCCTGCAGGGCCGGCTTCAGGCCTGGCCCTGCAGCGTGCGCACCTTCGACAGGATTTCGGTCGACAGCGCCGCGATCAGCTTCTGGTCGGCACCCTTGCTCGGAACCAGCACGAACTCGACATCTTCCAGCGGCGGCAAGGTGCCAGTCGGCAGTTCCCTGAGACCCTGGGGCGCCATGCTGCGCGGCTGGACGAGCACGCCCATGCCGGCTTGCGCTGCGGCCGTCAGCCCGCTGAGGCTGCCGCAGGTACAGACGATCCGCCACGGCAGCCGATGCCGGTCGAGCACTTCGAGCGCCACGCTGCGGGTGATGCTCGGCGGCGGAAAGGCGATGAGCGGAAGGACTCTGTCACGCTTGATGCGCTCGGGATCGCGCGCCAGCCACACGAGCGGTTCGCGATAGACCAGTTCGCCGCGTGGATCGCCGAGCCGGCGTTTTGCCAAGACGAGATCGATCTCGCCGCCATCCTGCATCTGGTAGAGCACACCGCTCAGCGCCACCGTCAATTCGAGTTCCACCGACGGATGCGCCCGCACGAAATCCTCCAGCACGCCCGGCAGCCGGCTGGTGACGAAATCCTCCGACACGCCGAGCCTCAAGCGACCGCGAAGACTGCTTTCGGCAAACAGCGCCTTGACCTCGTCGTGGATCGCCAGCATCGAACGCGCATGCGCTAGCAGGGCCTGACCGTCCGTGGTCAATGACACCCGATGCGTATCGCGGGCAACAAGCTTGCGCCCTACAGCGGCTTCAAGCCTTTGAATATGCTGGCTGACGGTCGATTGCCCGAGCGTCAGCTTCTCCGCGGCAAGGGTAAAGCTGCCCATCTGTTCGAGCGCGACGAAGCTGCGCAGTTGCACGAGATCGAGCATTTATTATCCATTTTCGCGATAACTGTTATTCCTTGCATCCTGCTTCATAATGGCATTTCTCGGCAAGGTGTTTTCTCAATCGAGCCAGTGACAGCCATGCGCCGCTATCTTCCCGACACGTTCACCCTGCTTCTACTTCTCACCGTGCTTCTGGCATCCGTGCTGCCGATCCAGGGCAGCGCGACCGTCTGGTTCGCCATGGCGACGAAGGTGGCGGTGGGCCTCGTCTTCTTCCTGCATGGCGCGCGGCTGTCGCGCGACGTCGTCATCGCCGGCTTCCTGCATTGGCGGCTGCATCTGGCGATCCTGGCCTCGACCTTCGTGCTGTTTCCGCTGATCGGCCTTGCGATCGGCTTCGTGCCGTCGTCGGTCCTGCCGCCCACGCTTTACACCGGCATCCTCTTCCTCTGCGTGCTGCCCTCGACGGTGCAGTCGTCGATCGCGTTTACGTCGGTTGCCGGCGGCAATGTCCCGGCGGCGATCTGCTCAGCGTCCGCCTCCAACATCTTCGGCATGTTTCTGACGCCGCTTCTGGTCGGCCTGTTGTTTTCCGCCGGCGGTCATGGCGGCGTGTCGCTGGATGCGCTGGAGCAGATCTTCTTGCAACTGCTGGCGCCGTTCATCGCCGGCCAATTGCTGCAGCCGTGGATCGGCGGCTGGATCAGGGCGCGCAAGGGGCTGCTTACGCCCGTTGACCGCGGCTCGATCCTGATGGTCGTCTATCTCGCCTTCAGCCAGGCAGTCACATCCGGCCTGTGGCAGACCTTTTCGCTTACAGATCTCGGTGTGCTGGTCGTAATCGAGGTCGTCATGCTGGCGCTGGTGCTGGCCGTCACCATGTTCGGCAGCCGCCTTTTGGGCTTCAACCAGGCCGACGAGATCGCCATTACCTTCTGCGGCTCGAAGAAGAGCCTCGCGAGCGGCATCCCGATGGCAAGCGCCATCTTCGCCGGCCAGAACATCGGCGCGATCGTGCTACCGGTCATGCTCTTCCACCAGATCCAGCTGATGGCCTGCGCGGTGATCGCCCAGCGTTATGCCGCCCGCAAGCAGCCGGACGCAATCGCCGAACCCGTGCGGACATAACGTCCGAACCCGCCAGGCCATAACGAAAACGGCGCCCTTTCGGGCGCCGCCTCTTCGAAGCTTGAGAGGTACGGATTAGAGGCTTTGAGCCTCGATCTGCTTCGGCTGCGATGCGACCGACGTAATGTCGATGCGGCGCGGCTTGGCTGCTTCCGGGATCTCGCGGGTGAGGTCGATGTGCAGCAGACCGTTCTTCAGCGAAGCGGACTTGATCTCCACATGGTCGGCAAGCTGGAAGCGACGCTCGAAGGCGCGCTTGGCAATGCCGCGATGCAGGAACTGGTTTTCTTCAGCCTTTTCCTCGCTCTTTTCGCCCTTGATCGTCAGCGTGTGTTCACGCGCTTCGATCGAAAGTTCGGTTTCGTCGAAGCCGGCAACCGCCATGGTGATGCGGTAAGCATTTTCGCCGGTGCGCTCGATGTTGTAGGGCGGATAGGTCTGGGCCTGGTCAGGCTGGCCGAGGCTGTCAAGCATAGTGAACAGGCGATCGAAGCCGACGGTGGAGCGATAGAGGGGGGAAAAATCAACGTGACGCATGGTGTCCTCCTGGGAGCAACTGTTTGCGATATCTGGTCTGCCACCCCATCCAGGCAGCGGCGCGACCGGTGAACGGACCCGTTATCGGCGTCCGTGAGCATGAGATGGGAATGCGATTTCGCCAGTTCAAGGCATGTCATCTCAAGATTCTTGTCCGGTGAACGGCGCATGAATGGACGGTTCGGCCGCGGTTCAGATCATGAAGGTTAGAACAGCCACACTGGGAGGAAATCTCCTGGGGCTGAAGCGACATGTCCCTTCTCCTTCAGCGGCCGGAAACGGTGATCGTCCGGATTTCACCCACCGTTTCCGGCTTTTTTCTTTGACGGCGCTGGGCCCGCCGCCTATCCCTGATGATCCCGATCAACGCGTCTTTTTCTTGGTTTCGTCCGTCATGACCACGATCCTCCGCTCCACACCTGACAATCCGATACCGGACAATCACGTGGCGGGCTTCTTCGACGGAGCCGGCGGCCGCAAGATCCGCTACGCCATCTTCAAGACCAAAACGCCGGTGGCGCGCGGCACCGTCGTGCTTTTGCAAGGGCGCAACGAATCGATCGAGAAATACTTCGAGACCATCGCGGACCTCAACGCTGCCGGCCTGTGGGTCGCCACCTTCGACTGGCGCGGCCAAGCGGGCTCGGAGCGGCTTCTGCCCGAGCCCGGGCGCGGCCATGTCGAACGCTTTTCCGATTACGAACGCGATCTGACCACCTTCCTCGAGCAGATCGTGCTTCCGGACACCCGACTTCCTTTTTCGATTGTCGCCCATTCCATGGGCGCGCTGGTCGCGTTGTCCCTCGCCCCGATGCTTTCGAGCCGCATCGATCGCCTGGTGGTGCTAGCCCCCTTTGTTGGCCTCGGTGGCCAGGTGATCGGCGAACGCAGCATCGCGAGCATGGCAACGATGATGCGCTGGCTCGGCCTCGGGCGTCTGCCGCTGCACGCCGACAAGGGCAACCGCCCCTTTGAAAACAACGTACTGACGGCCGATCGCCGCCGCTTTGCGCGCAATCTTGCTCTGACCGATGCCTATCCGGAATTGCGGCTTGGGCCGCCATCGGCGCGCTGGCTGACCGAAGCCTTTCGCGCGGTGCGGCGTGTCACGCGCCGCGAACATCTGACCCGCATTACCCTGCCGACGATTATCCTGGCGCCGACGGCCGATCGGCTGGTGCCGCATATCGCCGTCGAATGGCTGGCACGCAATTTTCGCGCCGCCCACATGATCCCGATCGACGGTGCGCGCCACGAACTGCTACACGAAGCGGATCGCTATCGCGCCCAGGCGATGGCGGCCATTCTTGCGTTCATCATTCCCGATGAAGACGACGAGGACGAAGGCGAAGCGGCCTGAGAAGGGTCACGCCGACCTGAGCTGATATCAGCCCTTGAGGATTTCCAGTGCCTGCGCATGCAGCGCGGCGCTGCCGGCAGCGACGACTTCGCCGCCCATCTCCGCCGGTCCGCCCTGCCAGTTGGTGACGATGCCGCCAGCCTGCTCGATCAGTGGGATCAGGCCACCGACGTCATAGGGCTTGAGCCCGCACTCGATCACCAGGTCGACATGGCCGGCCGCCAGCAACGCAAAGGCGTAACAATCACAGCCGTAGCGGAACAGCCTCACCTTGTCCTGCAGCGCCTCGAAGCGGGTCTTGTTGGCGCCGGTGTAGAGGTGCGGCGACGTCGTGAACAGCACGGCATCGGACAGCGTGTCGCAGGCGCGGGTCGACAGCACCTTGTCGCCGTCGGGGCCGCGATAGTGCGCCTTCGCGCCATCGGCAAAGAAGCGCTCGCCGGTGAACGGCTGGTCCATCAGGCCCATCACCGCATCGCCGTTGCGGTAAAGACCGACCAGCGTGCCCCAGACGGGCAGGCCGGAGATGAAAGCGCGCGTGCCGTCGATCGGGTCGATCACCCAGACATACTCGCGGTCGAGGCCGACATTGCCATGCTCCTCGCCGAGGATGCCGTGATCGGGGAAATTCTGCTCGATCAGGGCCCTGATCGCCGCTTCCGCCGACTGGTCCGCTTCCGTCACGGGATCGAAACCGCCCTCGATCTTGTTGACGACGCTCGTACCAATGCGAAAGCGCGGCAGGGTTTCCGCCTTGGCGGCATCGGCGAGACGATCGAAAAAGGAGCGGTCAGGTAGCATGTCACTCTCTTTGGGGAGGAAAAACGGAGGTACGATCTGAATAGACGAAATTCGCAGAAAGGCAAACGGCGGGGCGTCCCGGCTTTCAGCGGTTGAGCCCGCAACATCGCTATCGCTTCAACCCCCGTCGCTTCGGTGAAATTCCTTTGCCGCACTGCAAAAGTTTTCAGTCGTTCAACTTGACAATTGTGCAGTGCAATATTAGGGTTTTTATGCAGTCACTCGTGACTGTAAATACCCTCCTTGGGTGTTTCCTCCCTAGACTTAACCGCGCCAATGGCGCGGTTCTTTTTGAGGTCTGATAGGGAAGCTGTCGTTATTCGGCGGCAAGCGGCAGATAGGCGCCATAATCTTCGACATGACGTGCCAGCGAAGCGATGAAACTGGTGAGATCGGCAACCAGCGCGCCGAAACCGGGTTTCCTGACGAGCGTCGTCTCGTCGACATAGAGCCCGCGATTGATCTCGATCTGCAGCGCATGCAGGCCGCGGCTCGGCCGGCCGTAGTGTTCGGTGATGAAGCCGCCGGCATAGGGCTTGTTGCGTGCGACGGTATAGCCGAGCTCCTGCAGGAGATCGACGGCGATCCGCGACAGCTCCGCCGCCGCACTGGTGCCGTAGCGGTCGCCGATGATGAAATCCGGCCGCTGGGCGCTGCCGGGCAGATGCACATTACCCGGCATCGAATGACAATCGATCAGCACCGACAGGCCGAACTGCACATGCGTGCGGGCAATCAGCTTGCGCAAGGTGGCGTGGTACGGCTTGTAGATCGTTTCGATCCGCGTCAGCGCCTCTTCGACCGGAAAACGGCCGCGGTAGATTTCCATGTTCTCGGCGACGAGCCGCGGCACGGTGCCAAGGCCGCCTGCCACCCGCATCGAGCTGATATTGGCGTGCGGGGGCACCGGGCCGTCGAACATGCGCGGGTCGAGTTCGTAAGGCTCTCGATTGACGTCGAGGAAAGCGCGCGGGAAATGCGCCAAAAGCATCGGCGCGCCGAGGAACGTCGCGTTCTGGAACAGCTCATCGACATAGTGATCTTCGGACCGGCGGATTGCCAGCGCATCGAGGCGCGACTGATCGAGAAAGGCCTGTGGATAAGATCGACCGCTATGCGGCGAGTTGAATACGAAGGGAATCCGCTGGCTTGCAGGTTCCAGAACCTCAAACAGCTCCCTCTCCGTCATCTCCCCCATCGGAACCCTTTTTACCATGTGCGGTTCTTGCTGTTGTCATCATGTTGCCAGTTGGCCGGCTCTGTGTCCATAGTGCGCCCACTCCGGTTTCTCGGGAGTTGACGCGCCGCGTTCACGAGATATTTACCCCGTTGCGGCTTGGATAGAACGCCGCAATCCATCCGCAATGAATAAACAGAAGCAACGGCCGAGTTCATGACTGTGAAAATCCTTCTTGCCGAAGACGACAACGATATGCGCCGCTTCCTGGTGAAGGCGCTCGAAAAGGCTGGCTACAAGGTCATGTCCTATGACAACGGCGCCAGCGCCTACGATCGCCTTCGCGAAGAGCCCTTCTCGCTTCTCCTGACCGACATCGTCATGCCGGAGATGGACGGCATCGAGCTTGCCCGCCGGGCGACCGAACTCGATCCGGACCTCAAGGTGATGTTCATCACCGGCTTTGCAGCGGTGGCGCTGAACCCGGATTCGAAAGCCCCGAAGGATGCCAAGGTGCTGTCGAAGCCTTTCCACCTCCGCGACCTCGTCGACGAGGTCAACAAGATGCTGGCCGCCTGAGGCCAGACATTTTTTCCACAGCTGCCGCTCCCCGTCCGCGACATTTCAGACGGGCCGGCGCTGATTTCAGATAGACCGCCGCGATCCACAGGGATCTTCGGCGGTCTTTTCATTTCAGTGACTTACGTGGAAGGCCCGGAAATCCGGGGCTTCCCGCAGGTCGCCAAAGGCGGCGCGCGTCGGCTGAAAACGCCCAACGAAATTTCTGTCAAAAAACCTTCGAAAACCCTATTGACGCGACAGCGGGTTCTATGGTCTATGCGCCTCATCGGATGGGCGTGTAGCTCAGCGGGAGAGCACTACGTTGACATCGTAGGGGTCACAGGTTCAATCCCTGTCACGCCCACCATCCTAATTAGCTGATAAGCAAGGGCTTTCGAGAAATCGGAAGCCCTTTTTACATTTGGCTCGCAAGGTCCATCGAACCTGACGACCTGCGAGCCATGCGACCCCGCGCGTGACGGCACTTCGCCTCCCCGATCTCAACGAAGGTTACCATTGGGCGGCGGCAAGCACTTGACTCTGCCGTGCAAACTGTGGCGTTCACAATCAGCCACGCCCAAGTCGTCTATTTCGAACGGGGAGTTAGATCTTGTCGCCGGACTTCCAAATAAAGACAATTGAGACGCTGGCCAAGCGAGCTGCACTGCGGTGCAGCAATCCGGATTGCCGTAAGCTCACAACTGGGCCGCACTCGGACGAGACCAAAGCATCGAACCTTGGCGAGGCCGCCCACATTTTTGGTGCGCGGCCCGGGTCTGCGCGTTATCGGTCAGAAATGAGTGATCATGAGCGGGCAGCGATATCTAACGGAATATGGATTTGCCGCACGTGCCACGGGCACATCGACAAGGATCAAGCGCTCTTTTCCGTAGAGCTTCTTCTTCTTTGGAAGAAGACGCACGAAGAGCAAAACCTAGCAGAGCTAGGAAGCGCCGGTGATAGGCTTCGAATGCTGGTTGTCGACAAGGAGTTGGAGGCTTTCGGGCATCTACCCGCGTTCATTCGCGAAATTATAAAGGATAAGCCGGACTACTGGGAGTACATTCTGTCCTGTGAATTGCTGGATCATTACATAGCCCCCACAGTGCGGAGAGGGCGTGACTTAGAGCTTGGGAGAATTACAAAGACTAGAATCCTACTTCAACCGGAGAGATTCAATCAATGGATGCGAAGTAAACCAGCAGAATTCTTGCAAGTTGGTCGGGCGCTTTCAGGGCTGATTGAAGACCTACAAAACTCATGGGGTCCCTCGGGTACGCCTGGCGATGTAAATGAAATCGACCACGTGTGCAGACTATATGGTGAGACCGCTAAGCACCTTTTGACAATTGCAGAAGACGCGACTTTCACAGCCGTTCCTGAGGGTTTCGAGGATGCATCAAAGGCCCTATCCGAGGGTGCCTTCTTCACCCTCCGACTGTTGCCCGATCTCCCCCGCTTTTTAAGATCCATGTTTGCGGAGGGTAAGCCTTCTGGAGAATACAAGTTTTCGCTTGTACTTGATCTGCCCGAGGGGTGGGCCGACTCGTTCAGTGCAGCAATTGAGCGCGGACAAGAAGCTTTAGCTGCAAGAGATTATGTTTGGTAGGCTCTCTTCATTCGACTGTCGGTCGGGAATATTTGCCAGTCTGGACTACTTGCTTGGAGAAATGACAGCACATGAGTGACGTAGACACAACGCCCCCAGAAAAAGATGAGATTAATCCGGCCGAGGAGCCAATCAGCTTAAGGGAGTTTCTTGAACGGACGCACCCGTCTGTACAAAAGCCGGTCAATGGCGCGTGGGAAATCGAAGCGAGTGTCGGGTCAAGGCGGCGAAAATTGACCTATCCAGAAATCCGCCTTCACTGCCGTGACTGCCAGGGAGAGCGGACTTTTCGATTAGCAAACCGAAATGAAAGCTGGATGTGGGAGACGCAGATATGCAACGCGCATCCTATTTTTCGCTGCGGCGACTGCAACCTACAATCAAAACAGTACGCGCTTCGCGTTGTGTTTAAGGGCGAAGGCGATGCATCACTCTACAAATATGGAGAGCATCCCGCGTTTGGCATTCCGGTACCGAACCGCGTTTTGCGCTTGGTTGGTAACGAGGATGCCGCCCTGTTCCTTAAAGGAAGACAGTGCGAGAACTTGGGTTATGGGATCGCCGCGTTCGCCTACTACCGCCGTGTCGTTGAGAATCACAAAAACGAACTGTTCGAGGAAATTATAAAGGTTTGCGAAACACTGGGAACTTCCGGAGAACTCATAAAGGAGCTTAAAGCGGCTCAAAAGGAGATCTCTTTTTCCAAATCAATGGAAAAAATAAAGACCGCCCTTCCTCACGGCCTGCTCATCGACGGGCACAATCCGTTGAATGCACTGCACGGTGCCTTGAGCGTGGGGCTTCACGCAGAAAGCGACGAGAATTGCCTCGCTAACGCCCAAGCAGTTCGGCTTGTTCTGAGCGAGCTCGTCGAGCGAATTGCACTCCTGAAGCAGGAGAACAAACAACTCAGCGCAGCGGTGCACCGCCTTTTGTCGAAGAGGTAATCGACCTTCGGGCGAAAGCCCCAACGCCATGGCGGCAATCACGGCACCTCGAAAAGTTTCAGGATTGCGCACCTTCAAGGAGTGCGGGCTGTGGGAACAATTCTCCGCTTTTGCTGCTATGTAAGGGCACGCGCAAACGATCCACCGATGATAATCCGTCGGGATCGTGCGCAAGGATGGCCCCGCCAGTCGCAGGCCATCCTTTTCGTTCCGCTCCTTCACGCCGCGGTGGGCTTCTAAGGCGACAGTCTCGGCAGCATCTTCGCCCGCCGCGATCCCCCTTCCGGAGCCGGCAGCATCCGGCCGGACAAGGACGGCTTCCTCTGGCTCGACCAGGCGACGTTCCGGCAGAGTTTTGGTCAGGATCTCGGCGAGACCGAAGCGCTGGTCATGGCCGTCGCGCAGAAGCCGATTGCCGGACGCTGCTTCGAAGACAAGTCGGGCCCGCCGGCCTGGAAGGTGAAGCCAAGCTGGTATCAGGTGTCGAGCCGCGACAACATGATCCCGCCGGAAACCGAACAGTGGATGGCCGAGCGCATCAAGGCGAAGAAGACGATCACGCTCGACGCGAGCCACGCATCGCTGGCCTCGCACGCCCCGGAGATCGTCGCACTGATCGAGGAGGCGGTTGCCTCGCTCGCCTGACGTCAGTCCTGACGAAACCGCCGGCACCCGGGGACATTCCGTCTCCGGGGCCGCATTGTTAAAGGGGGAACGGCCGAGGCGCAAATCAGGCGCCGTCAATGGGCGACGTTGGAGGCGGCCGACATCAGCTCCTCGCGGCGCGGCATGCCGAACATGTTGTGCCCGTCGGCCGTGGCCTCGGTAAAGCTCCAGCGCACGATGCCATCCCGGTCGAGCAGGAACTCGCCGACGAGCTGGCCCTCGCCGGCGGCGATCATACGTTCGTCGTCCTGCATGATTTCATAGCCGTCCGCCTTGTCGAGAAAGGCCGAGGCTGCCCAAGGATCCATCGCGGTCGGCAACTCGCCGGGCATATCGATCAGCATCGCCATGGCGGTTTTCTTGGCGAGCTTGTGGGGCCATTCGTCCTCATCCTCGGTGAACTGAAGATTGGGCAAGCCGAACGCACGATGCGAAACCCGCTCCGGATCGGAAGCCGCCAGCAGGTTAGGCAGCGGATGGTAGCGGAAATAGAGCCGTGCCCGGTCGATCGGCGTGTTGACGACCGTCAGGCTCTCGATGCCTTTTTCGCGCAGCACACCGTCGAGCTGCGCCATCGCAGCGATCTGCCGCCGGCAGAAGGGGCAATGCAGACCACGGAACAGGCCGACCAGGACCGGCTTGCGTCCGCGAAAATCGTCGATGGAAATCTGGCCGTCCTGGGTGATGGCGTCAAGAACCACGTTCGGCGCCCGATCGCCGGGCTGTAGCGGTCCATTGTAGTGTTCAATCATGATCTCTTCTCCTCGTATCGATCGTGAGTTGCGGCGATGCGGGGCGGACGTGTCGAACGCTGGGGCGAACGCGACCGTCGCGTCTGACGCAGAACCGAATTGGCGACACAGATTTGTATTTCGGACACCCATTGGGGCCCGATCCTGCAATCCGGATCGCCTTACATACCTTCGAGGGACCTGCCCTGAAGCGCGTCGCGATCTTTCAGATTCGCTTGCTGCGCTTTAATTTCTTGTTTCGCGCATGTCGTTGTCGCAAAACCGCGGCACACTTTTGCGCGACATGCTTCAGTCGAGGAACGGCAATATCATCAGCGCTTCGGGATCGAGACCGTGCCGTGTGCATATGTCGCGAGCCGAAGCAAAGTGCCGTTCCGCACCGTCGAGGTCACCCGCATCGAGGCAGAGTGTCGCCAAGCCATCATAGCACGGAAACAACAGCTGCGCCTCTCGCGTTTCGAACGCGAGTTCGAGAGCCTCCTCGTAGAGACGCCGCGCGACATCAGGGCGACCATGACACTGGTCGATCTGTCCCAGGACCAGCAACGACACCGCCAGATGATCGCGCTGATCGAGTTCGCGGTCGATGGCGATCGCCCGTTCGGCGGCCGGGATGCCGTCGGCCGCACAGCGATCTGTGAAGGTGCAATAGGCCACGGCCAAATTGGAAAGCAGTCGCGCCTGAAAACCAAGGTCGCCGATACGGTGCGCCATGTCGAAGCCGAACTTGCACACTTCGATGGCCCTGCGCGGCTCGATGATCGTGTAGAGAACGGCAAGATTGGTATAGCCGCGGCAGGCCGCATTGAGCAGATCGGCAGCCTCCGCGACGGCGACGCTGCGCTCGATGGTTGCGATCGCCTCGGAACCGCGGTTGAGGCGTGCCAGCGCCACGCCCTTGGTATTGAGGGCTTCTGCCGTCACCCGGTCCATTTCACGCCGAGCGTCCGGTGCTTGCGGTGCCAGGCCACCGACACGCTTCAAGGCATCGTCGGCCCAGACGATCGCGTCGGCATAGTTGCCCATGCGAAAGGCAAGGTGGCCCCGCTCCTGGGAGAGATGGGCGCTTTCGATCGGCGCATCCGCGTCCCGCAGAAGCTGGGCTGCGTTCGCGAAGGCCGTCAGTGCCTCATCGCGTCGGGCCGCCTCCCACAACAGATGTCCGAACTTGCGCTGGATGCGGGCCGAAGAGATCCGGTCGTCAGTGGCGCGATAGACGTCGAGGAGGGATGCATAGTGCCCTGTGGCCGCGTCGCGCTGACCCGAGGGCCCGAGGAGATCGGCAACCCGCTCGCGGGCGGCAAGCCATTCGGCGCCCTCTTCCCCGGCCGCCGCCCAGGCGGCCATCGCCTGTTTGTAGAACCGGATGGCATCGTCGTTCGCATAGATCGCCTGCGCACGTTCACCCGCCGCCATGAGATAGCGTGCGCCCTTCGACTTGTCCTCCGACTGGCTGAAGTGGTGGCCAAGCAGCGCCATTTCCTCCAGTCTCGTGGTCTGCGCTCCGTAGCGGCGCTCGAGCCGGTCGGCGACGACGGCGTGTATCTCCGCACGCCGCCGCAGAAGCAGGTTGTTGTAGACCACCTCCTGCAACAGCGTCTGGGTGAAGCGGTAGGTTTGCGCGCCCTGCAGGCGGCCCTCTCGCGTCTCCTCGATAATCTCGGCATCACACAGGATATCCAGCGCTGCATCGATCGTGGGTTCGTCGCCGGCGACGCCCCGAAGCAGATCGACATCGAACCGTGGGCCGATGACCGCCGCATGATGAAGCAGCCTGCGCGACGGCGGCTGCAGCCGGTCTACCCTGCCGAGCAGCATGGCTTCGATGGTCACCGGAATATCGACGGTCGCCTCGCGCTCGACCACGCGCCAGGCGGCGCCGAAGTGCTTGAGAGCATCGACTTCGATCAGGCCGCGCACGATTTCTTCGATGAACAGCGGGTTCCCGCCGGCGCGCGCCAGTATGCGGCCCGCCAACCCCCGGTGCAGACCATCGGCACCGAAGAAGGCGGACAGCAGCCTGTGCCCTTCGGCATCGGTGAGCGGCGCAAGCCGCAACGCCGTCAGGCTCGTTCGGCCAGGTCTCAGCCGGTCGACCGCCGTCTCGGGACGCTCCGTCGTCAGCATCATCAATGGACTGCCCTCCATCCGATCGAGGATAAAGGCGATGGCATCGAGGGACGCGGCATCGGCCCAGTGTAGATCCTCGATCACCAGCAGCAGCGGCGTTCGCGACAGGCGTCGCTCGAAGATGGCGCGCACCGCTGCAAAGAGCTGGCGACGCATCTGTTCCGGCTCGACATGCCGCAAGCTTTCGTCCTGCGTTCCCATTCCCAGGATGCGCAGGAAGAGCGGGAGGAGCTGTTCAAGTTTTTCGGCCGCAAAGCCGATCTCGGCCAGACCCGCCGTCAGCAATTCAGTGGTGCGTTCCAGGGTATCAAGGGTCGAGATGCCATAGGCGCCGCGCAACACAGATGCCAGGACGCCGTAGGAAGGCTCGCCAAGCGGAGATGAGCTTGCCCTGCGAACGACGACATTCCCGAATCGCGGGTCGACGGCAACCAGCCCGAGAAATGTACTGACGAGCCGCGATTTTCCCATCCCTGCCTCGCCGGACAGCCGCACCAGTTGCGCCGCTCCCTCACAGGCAAGCTCCAGACAATCGAGCAGCCGCTTCATTTCCGCGTCGCGCCCGACCAGCGGTGACGTCAGGCCCAGAGCCTCCAGGCCGCGGGCGGCACCCGGGGCATCAAGGACCTTGATCAACCGGTAGACTTCGACAATGCCGGCTTTGCCGCGCAACGCGGTTGCGCCCAGCGCCTCATAGGCGAAGGCATGCCGGGTCACTCGATAGGTGACCGGCCCAACGAGAATCTCACCGGGTCCCGCCATGGACTGCAGGCGCTGGGCGGTGTTCACGGCATCCCCTGTGACCGAATAGGATTTGCTGTCTCCAGCACCCAGGGCACCGGCGACGACGGTGCCGGTATTCAAGCCGATATGCAGGTTCAACGGCGCGCCGATGCGATCCTCCCAGCGTTCACCGATCAGGTTTACCCGCGCGATCATGTCGATCGCTGCGCGAAGGGCGCGCTCGGCATCGTCCTCATGCGCCACCGGGGCGCCAAAAAGCGCGAGCAAGGCATCGCCGATGAATTTGTCGACGAAGCCGCCATAGGTTTCGACCGCTTCGGTCAATTCCGCAAAAAGTTCATTCTGAAAGGTCTGCAGGATCTCCGGATCCATATGCTCGCCAAGGCCGGTGAAACCGCACAAATCAGCAAAAAGGATGGTCGCCGTGCGACGGTCGGCATTTTCATTGTCGCTCGATACCGATGCGGATTGCCCCCGTGCCGCCCTCGGCAGGGGCATGACGGCAACCTGCCCCGACACCAGGACCTTTACGGCCACCGGCTTGTCCAACGGCATCCCGCAATTCGGACAGAAGGCGAAACCGGGCTGACAGTCTGCACCGCACCCCGGGCACGGGCTCTGCTGTCTGGCCCCGCAGCTCGGGCAAAACGAAAAACGCCCCTGGATCTCGCAACCGCACTCGTGACACTTCATCAATAGCGAACCTTCGCAGAGGCCCCGCGCCGCATGCTATCCAGAGCCATTTGGACACAGTCAACGCAAAACAATGAACCCGCGGCCGCGGGTTTGCAAGCAATCGCTAACATGAAGATGTCAAGGTCTGACAGGATCCGAACAGGGAGCACATTGGCGCCCTTCTGCACTCACCCGTCGGCCAAGCGGACGCCTCGACCGACGGAAGCAATGACGTCGAATCAGGAGTGGGGCCTGCGCGAAGACGGCCTGCTCGCAAACGTCCCGAGATCGATTGCGGCATCGTCCGGTGCGCGGCACACGTTTTCGGGGTGCCGATCGCTTGCCTCCACTGCGAAATGGATCGCCGCCGCCTCGTTGGTAAAGAGCCCTCCGACCAGTCCCTTGCGGTCGGAAACAACCCACCATCCGTGACTGTCGCGCCCGACGACGAACCGTGCCCGCGCCCGAAAGCCGCGCCGTACCTGCTGCTGCATACTGCCCATGATCGAATTTACCTCATTGATGAAGAGCGCGGCCGCTCAGCCGGCAAGCCAGGGGATCACGGTCTGGATGCCGTATGCGAGCCCAAGCACGATGCCGAGGCGGATTCCGATCCCGAGGAAGGCATCGCGAACGACACTGTTGTCGGCTGGATAGGGCTCGATCTCCTGCGAACGGCGCCTTTGTTCCGCCTGCGCGGCAAGGTGGGGAAAGCGTGACATGGTCTGTCTCCTTTGAGGGGTTTGATGCGAGGCACGGGCAGAGCCGATCGTGCGCAACGGCAAGAGCCGTCCAATCTGCGATGACATGGAACCGACTGATCGATCGCCGCGACGTAAGTTCAGCTCACGAGCGCCAGAGGCAAGCGGGAACGGAGGTGCTGGGCGCCCCGCGTCTCGATCAGCGGTTCGAGCGCCGAGCGAATTTCCGCCGCCGTTTCAGGCGACACCGTTGTCAGCGGCAGCCGCACTTCGGGACTGAAGTCCCGCGCCAGATGCAGCGCATATTTGATCGGGCCCGGGTTGGTTTCGCGTTCGAGCGCCGTGAACAGGGGTTGGAGCCGTTGATGGATGGCGACGGCCGCCTGGGCGTTGCCGGTTGCGATCGCATGGTGCAAAGAAACCATCAGCCGCGGCACGACATTTGCCGCCACCGAGATCGTCCCATGCCCGCCGCAGAGGTTGAAAGGCAGCGCCGTCTGGTCGTTGCCGGAGAATTGGCTTAGCCGCGCCTTGACCGCCGGCGATGACGCAAGGAAGCGGCCGATGTCCCCCGTCGCGTCCTTGATGCCGACGATACCGGGCAGTTGCGCCAATCGCTCCAGCGTGCGCGGCGCCACGTCGACGCCGGTGCGCGAGGGCACATTGTAGACGATGACGGGCAGATCGACAGCCCGGACCACCGCCTCATAGTGGCGATAAATCCCCTCCTGCGAGGGCTTGCTGTAATAGGGCGCAACGATGAGCGCGGCATCGGCACCGAGCGCCTTTGCCTCTGCCGTCAGTTCGATCGTCGTTTGCGTGCAGTTCGTGCCGGTGCCGGCGACAACCGGGATTTTTCTTTCGGCCACCTCGACGCACCGTTCGATGACCATCGAACGCTCGGCGCGCGAGAGCGTCGCCGCTTCGCCCGTCGTTCCGCAGGCGACGACACCGGAAATGCCGTGACGTATCTGCCATTCGACGAGCGACATCAGGCCGATGCCATCGACCTTGCCGTCCTTGAATGGCGTGACCAGCGCCGTGATCGCCCCTTCGAGGCGAAGCGAATGATCGCTCATGGAAATATCCTTCAGGTTGGGAGATGACTGCTGCGGGCGCCCTGGCTTTCGATGACAAGCCGATAGGCGCGGCAGCATTGCAGGAAGGCCGATAGGATCGCCGCTGCCAGATCGGCGTGGCGCGCCTTGAATGTGACGCGGCCGGGTCCTTCAGGTGCATAGCGTAGCGTGCAGGTCCAAACCCCACACTCATGGCTGAGCGTACGCAGGCAGAGCTTGGCTTTGGTGGCCGTCGTCAGGTGGATCACGGCATCGACCAGCGCGTCGGCGGCCATCAGATCGCGAAAGCGGCGCGCGGGCCAGTCGTCCGGTACCAGGTCGGGCCTGTCTTGGAGCAACCGCACGGCCTCCCAGACGTGATGTTCGCGCAGCCGACGAACCGTGGCGATGCGCACGAGCAGATGCCTCAGGGCACCCGGTCCGCCTTCGGCATGGCCCCCCTGAAAGGCGCCGATGCAGCTGTGGGTATCCGGCGCGTCGGAGCGATGGCGAAAGCTGAAATCGTGAAGGGTCATGGTGCTCACCCGTTGTCGATGAGCAAACGCTACCCCCGCCGCGCGTCCGGTTTCGATTGCGACTTGCAGCGACCGGCATAAGATTTTCATAAGGGGGAGCGCGTGCCGGGTGTGCAAGGCAATGGCACGGCGCTAGAGTGCCGCAAGGCGGCGATAGCCGGCGGAAATGCGGCCCGTATCGCGTCGAAATATTCTGACGCAAAAGATGACGCGCACGCAATTTTGCGCTAGGTAGCCCCTGCACTGGCGGTCGGTGATCGCCATATCAGCCAATGACATTTGGTCCTTGAAGGAAAACGTCCATGCCTGCCTATCGCTCCCGCACCACCACCCACGGCCGCAACATGGCCGGCGCCCGCGGCCTTTGGCGCGCGACGGGCATGAAGGATGGCGACTTCGGCAAGCCGATTATTGCGGTGGTCAACTCGTTCACGCAGTTCGTGCCGGGCCACGTGCACCTGAAGGACCTCGGCCAGCTCGTCGCCCGCGAGATCGAGGCGGCCGGCGGCGTCGCCAAGGAATTCAACACGATCGCCGTCGATGACGGCATCGCCATGGGCCATGACGGCATGCTTTATTCGCTGCCCTCGCGCGAGATCATCGCCGATAGTGTCGAATACATGGTCAATGCGCACTGCGCCGACGCCATGGTCTGCATCTCCAACTGCGACAAGATCACCCCCGGCATGCTGATGGCCGCACTGCGCCTCAACATCCCCGCCGTGTTCGTGTCCGGCGGCCCGATGGAAGCCGGCAAGGTCGTCCTGCACGGCAAGACCCATGCGCTCGATCTGGTCGATGCCATGGTTGCCGCCGCCGACGACAACATTTCCGACGAGGACGTCAAGGTCATCGAGCGCTCCGCCTGCCCGACCTGCGGTTCCTGTTCCGGCATGTTCACCGCCAACTCGATGAACTGTCTGACCGAAGCCCTCGGCCTGTCGCTGCCGGGCAACGGCTCGACGCTGGCAACGCATGCCGACCGCAAGCGCCTGTTCGTCGAAGCCGGCCACCTGATCGTCGACATCACCCGCCGCCACTACGAACAGGACGACAACAGCGTTCTGCCGCGCAATGTCGCCTCCAAGCAGGCATTTGAAAACGCCATGGCGCTCGACATCGCCATGGGTGGCTCGACCAACACGGTTCTGCACATTCTCGCCGCCGCCCATGAGGGCGAGGTCGATTTCACCATGGCCGACATCGACCGGCTGTCGCGCAAGGTTCCCTGCCTGTCGAAGGTGGCGCCGGCCAAGAGCGACGTGCACATGGAAGACGTGCACCGCGCCGGCGGCATCATGTCGATCCTCGGCGAACTCGAAAAGGGTGGCTTGATCAACCGCGATTGCCCGACGGTACACAGCGAAACCCTCGGCCACGCCATCGACCGTTGGGACATCACCCGCACCACCAGCGAAACCGTGCGCAACTTCTTCCGCGCCGCTCCCGGCGGCGTTCCGACACAGGTCGCCTTCAGCCAGGCAGCCCGCTGGGACGAACTCGACACCGACCGTGAAAAGGGCGTCATCCGCTCGGTCGAGCATCCCTTCTCCAAGGACGGTGGTCTTGCCGTTCTCAAGGGCAACATCGCGCTTGACGGCTGCATCGTGAAGACCGCCGGCGTCGACGAGAGCATCCTGAAATTCTCCGGTCCGGCCCGCGTGTTCGAAAGCCAGGATTCGTCGGTCAAGGCGATCCTTGCCAATGAGATCAAGGCCGGCGACGTCGTCGTCATCCGCTATGAAGGCCCCAAGGGCGGCCCAGGCATGCAGGAAATGCTCTATCCGACGAGCTATCTGAAGTCGAAGGGCCTCGGCAAGGCCTGCGCGCTGATCACCGACGGCCGTTTCTCCGGCGGCACCTCGGGCCTTTCGATCGGCCACGTCTCGCCGGAAGCGGCAAACGGCGGTATGATCGGCCTCGTACGCGAAGGCGACATGATCGACATCGACATCCCCAACCGCACGATCAGCCTGCGTGTCGACGAGGCGGAACTCGGCCGCCGCCGCACAGAGCAGGACGCTAACGGCTGGAAGCCGACCGAGATCCGCAAGCGCAAGGTGACGACAGCCCTCAAGGCCTATGCAGCCTTTGCGACGTCGGCAGACCGTGGAGCAGTGCGCGACCTCGGCGATCTCTGACCGCGCAACGGTTGATGAGACGAAGGCTCCCGCACGCGGGGGCCTTTTTTTTGTGCGGGTGGCACCGCTCACAGCCACACGCCGATACCAAGGTCGGCCGGCCTGTTCCGCGCTCGATTCACCTGCTATTTTAGATTTCTCTAATTTTTTGAGGTGAACGATGACAAGCGCAGCGGACCTGCTCGGCACCTGGAAAATGCTGTCCTGGACTCGCAGGGCTGTTGCATCCGGTGAGATCACCGATGCGATGGGCCCGGACCCGATCGGCTACCTCTCCTACCAGCCCGATGGCCGCATGACTGCGGTCGTGGTCGAGCGTCACCGGCCCGTACCGAACGGCACGACACCGACCGATGAGGAGAAGGTGGCGCTATTCGATTCGATGCTCGCCTATGCCGGCTCCTACACGCTTGAGGACGGCAAGGTCATCCATCATGTCGATGCGAGCTGGAACCCCATCTGGGGCACCTCCGACCTGGTTCGACCCTATATCCTGGACGGCGAGCGGCTGGTCATCCACAGCGCGCCGGGCGTCGATCCGACAACGGGCGAAGAGGTGACCTACTACCTCGAGTTCCGGAAGGTGTGAAACGCGCCCTGCGCCGTGATCAAGCCAGACGGCCCTAAAGATGGCGCGTTTCGGCCGGCGGATGAAACCAGTTGTTGTTGCGGCCATCCATATACTGCACCGGCACTTCGGCCAGCACGGCGGGGTCGACGTCATCGAGCGTCGCGACGTTGACGGAATAATACGCGCCGCCAATTTCCTCGATATAGCCATGCCCGAAGGCGGCGATGCCGCAGGTCTTGCAGAAGCGGTGATGTACGCTGTTGCTGCCGAACTGGTAGTCGGCGATATCGACTTCCTCGGCCTGCAGCCGGAACGCATCCGGTTTGACGATCGCGCCCCAATAGCGCCTCTTCCAGCAGATCGAGCAATTGCACTTGCCGGTACCGGCGTCGAGATCGATATCGGCCTCGTAGCGGATCTTTCCGCAATGGCAGCTTCCCCGGTAGGTCATTTTCATCGCCTTCACTCCTGGATCAGAACGGCATCGTCTCAAAACATTCTCATGACAACTTATTGTCATTTATTTCGCACATTGACAATAAGTTGTCAATTTCAAGGGCGCGCGTTTTTTAAAGAAATCGCAGGAGGCGAGGTCGCCCCAGGGCGACCTGATCTAGAGGTGGCGAACCTCCAAAGGCGCATTCGCCCAGTCGTCGTTGCGCCCGTCCATGTAATAGACGGAGGCCGCGGCAAGCGCCGACGGATCGAGATCGTCGAGGCTGGCAAGATTGACGGAGTAGTATGCGCCGCCCAACTCCTCGACATAGCCGTGGCTGAACGGGACGATGCCGCAGGCACGGCAGAAGCGGTGATGCCCGACCTTGGCGCCGAACTGGTAGTCGCCGACATCGGCATCCTCCGACAGCAGGCGAAAATCACCCGGCCGGACCTGCGCACCCCAATAGCGCACCTTGGCGCAGAGCGAGCAATTGCACTTGGTCGTGCCGGCATCGAGATCGAAATCGGCTTCGTAACGCACCTTGCCGCAGTGGCAACTGCCTTTGTATGTCCGCTTGGCCATTTCCATTTCCTCCTCGTTCGGTCAAAAACGCTTGCGACAAACACGCCAGCATGACAACATGCTGTCATTATTCACCATCGCACAATGATTGTCGCTGTCAACATGAACGATCCCCTTCGCACGCCTGCCGGCGACGCTTTCGCTGAGTTCGCCATCTCGGTGCTGCGGCTCGCCGGCCCCCTGACGGCGGCCGGCGACGTGCTCGCCAGACCCTCGGGCCAGACCAGCGCGCGCTGGCAGGTGCTGGCGGCAGCAAACCATGCGCCGATGTCGGTCGCCGATGCCGCACGCGCGCTTGGCCTTGCCCGCCAAGGCGTGCAGCGCATCGCCGATCTGCTCGAAGAGGAAGGGTTGATCGCCTATGTCGACAACCCGGCGCATCAGCGCGCCAAGCTGATGGTACCGACGCCGCGCGGCGAGGAGGTGCTGGATGAAATCAAGGCCAGGCAGGCCGTATGGGCGGATGCGTTCGGCGCGGAACTCGGCGAGGAGCGGCTGCAACAGGCAACCACATTGATCGGGCAAGCGATCGCCCTCTTGCGGGATCGCCCGACGACCGCTTAGAGCATTTCCAGGAAAAGCGCGAAGCAGTTTTCCGATAATAAATGTGTAGAAACAAAGAGATAATTTGCTTTTACGATTCCGTCTAAATCGGAACACTCCAGAGCGCTGGCTCGGCTTTAGACGAACTGCAGAAGATCGGCGCGCAACCGCGCCGGCCCGCCCTCTCCCAGCTTCTCGTCGACGACGGAGTGGGTGGCCTTCCAGATCGGAACGGCCCGTGCCAGAAGCTGCTCGCCCTCAGGCGTCAGCCGCAGCCTGCGCGATCGTCGATCGTCTTCGTCGGCGAAAATCTCGACCAACCCGCGCCGCTCCAGCGGCTTCAGCGCCGCCGTCAGCGTCGTACGGTCCATGGCAAGCAACGAAGCCACGGCACGCATGTTTGGCGGGACAGGGCGATTGAGCGACATCAGCAGGGAAAATTGGCCGTTGGTGATGTCGAGCGGGCGCAAGGCCTCGTCGAACTGGCGGGCGAGCGCGCGGGCTGCACGCTGGACATGCAGGCACAGGCATGTGTCCTTCACGAACCCCGTGGTCTCGAACGGTATGACGGGTGATTTTGACATGATCGATTAATGTTGATATCAACGTAATTAGTCAAGTGCAACGTTGGAAGGAGGAACGGGCATGAGACAGGAGCATGCAGTCGTATCGCCACGCGAATGGCTGGAAGCGCGTAAAGCCCTTCTGGAGCTCGAAAAAGAACACACCCACCTGAGGGACAAGGTCAACAAGTCGCGCCTCGCTTTGCCCTGGGTGAGGATGGAAAAATCCTACATCTTCGACACGCCGAACGGTCAAAAGTCACTGGCCGAACTGTTCGACGGGCGCAGCCAACTGGTCGTCTATCACTTCATGTTCGGTCCGACCTGGGAAGCCGGGTGCCCCGGCTGCTCGTTCCTCGTCGATCATTTCGACGGCATGCTGCCGCACCTCAATCACCACGACGTCACCTTGATCGCCGCCTCCAATGCGCCGCTTTCCAAGCTCGAGGCCTACAGGAAACGCATGAACTGGCATTTCCCCTGGGTTTCGGCCGAGGGCAACGGCTTCAACAGCGACTTTCACGTCGCGTTCACGCAGGCCGAACTCGCTGACGGCAAGGTCGTCTACAACTTCACCGAGACCGAAAGTGGCAATGCGCACGAAGAACTGCCTGGCCTCAGCGCTTTCCAGAAGGCTGACGACGGCACTGTCTACCACACCTATTCCACTTATGCCCGAGGGCTCGAGGAAATGGTCGGCACGCTGATGCTTCTCGACCGCGCGCCAAAGGGACGAAACGAGGATGGAACGCAAGGTTTCGTGCGTCGCCACGACGAATACGAAGACGCCCCTCGACGCAAGGCCGGTTAAGCCTTCCAAAGCAGCACACCCGACGATGGAACCTTTCGTCTTCGGGTGCGTTTCTAACCGCCTGTACCCTTGACGTGCATCTCGTATCGAATGGCAAGCGCCCTCGGAAGGGAAACATCGATGAATGCGGAGCCGCAGGAGGCCCATCGCTGGCTTGAGCAATTGCTCGGCGATTGGCAGGTCCACACGCCGGATGCGCCGGCGAAAGGCATCCCCTGGACAGAACAGGTTCGAAGCCTTGAAGGTCTCTGGACGATCTGCGAAGGGCGCGGCACCATGCCGGACGGCAATTTCGGCCAGAGCTTGATGACCCTCGGTTACAACCCCCAAACCGAACGCTTCGTCGGGACCTGGGTCGGTTCCATGATGACCCACATGTGGATCTATGACGGCGAGCTTGAACCAGACGGACGGACACTCTCCCTTTACTGCGATGGTCCTGATTTCGATGTTCCGGGAAAGCAGTCCAGATATCGTGACGCAATAACCCTTGTCGACCAATCCCGGCGGCTGCTGACAGCCCATGTCAAGAGCAACGACGGGACCTGGAAGGAACTGATGACGGCGCAATACACCCGCATCTGACGACGAATTTCAAACACATAGCTCGGGGAGCGCTGGCCTCGGTCGGCGCGGTTTCCAAATTTGCAACCGGAGGACAGAAGATGGCAGGCCATCACGGCAAATTCGTCTGGTACGAACTGATGACGACCGACACCCAGGCGGCAGAAACCTTCTACAAGGATGTCGTCGGATGGGACGCCCGCGACGCCGGCATGCCGGGCGTGAGCTATACCCTGTTTACCAAAGGCGAGCAGCAGGTCGCAGGCCTGATGACCATGCCCCAGGGCGCACTCGAGATGAACGTGCCGCCCGCCTGGCTCGGCTACATCGGCGTCGATGATGTCGATGCCGCGGCGGAGGATGTTGCTGCCAAGGGCGGCAAGATCCACCGCGCGCCCGACGACATCCCCGGCATCGGCCGCTTCGCTATCGCCACCGACCCGCATGGCGCGGTCTTCGCACTGTTCACCGGGATCGGCGCCCCTCCACCCGCTGTCGACCCGATGGCGCCCGGCCAGATCGGCTGGCACGAACTGATGTCCGGCGACCTCGACACGGCCTTCCCCTTCTATGCCGGGGCCTTCGGCTGGACCAAGGACCAGGGCATGGATATGGGCGAGATGGGCACCTATCAGATCTTTGCCATCGATGGCGCCCAGGCCGGTGGCATGATGACCAAGCCGAAGGACATTCCGTCACCCTATTGGCTCTATTACTTCAGTGTCCCAGCGCTCGACACGGCCATCGAGCGCATCAAGTCCGGCGGTGGCAAGATCGTGCTTGAGCCCATGGAAGTGCCGGGCGGGGCCTGGATCGTCCAGGCGCTCGACCCTCAAGGCGCCCTCTTCGCCCTGGTCGGCCAGCGCGGCTGAACGCCATTGAAACGGATCTGCCTGGCACCGCCGATGCGGGCCAGGCAGGTAGAACCGCTCTGGCACCGGGCGTCGGCACAATTCCATCAACGGCGCATGCCCTGCGCCGCGCGCATCCCTCAGTTGCGGTTTTACCCATGGTATTTTAGGGTATTTCAAGGATATTTAACACCTTATGCGATACTACTGCGGCACGTATCACTGATCGCGGAAAGCATTCGTTCTCCGCGGCAAGGAATTGTCGCGACCTCCGGTACGATGGCCGGTGCATTGGTGGACCAACTTCGCGCAAATGACCAATCACACCGACAATGAGCTAGAGGACCGCAAGAGCGTGGGGGACATTCGCTCGGCCAAGCTGCTTCGCCGCAAACTGCAGTGGCTGATTGGCATCGTGGTGGCCTGTACGGGTGTGCTGGCAACCGAAATCATTGCCGCATCCTACTCCGACTTCGTCATCGCCCGACGCAACCTTGTGGAAGTCATGGCGTTCTGCCGCGTTCTCGACACGGCGACCTATCTGTCGGCCGAGCGCGGACCGTCGAACGGGGTCATGGGCATCGGCGTCGCCACGGGCTCGGTTCAGGCACGCCTTGCCGAGTTCAGGTCGCGCAGCGACGCTGCCCTCTCTGAGATCATTGCCGGCGCGACCGATGGCAGCCGGTCGGAGCCGGCAGCGGCACTCTCCCCCATCCTGGCGGAAGTCCAGCGCCGCCTTGTCATCGCCCGCGCCGAAATCGACCGCATCGCCGCCCTGCCGCCGGAACGCCGCGACCTCAAGGAAATCCAGCTGGCGATCGAGGGCATGTTCGCGGTGATCGACGCGATGCGCCCCGCCTTCGACTGGAACATCCAGCGTCTGACCAACACCGATCCCGATCTGGCCGGCATCGCCATCGCCGCCCATATGCTGGCCAATCTGCGCGAGGACGGGGGCCGCCTTGCCTCACAGCTCATGGCTCCGGTCGCGGTCGGACAACCGCTGGAAGCCAGGAACATCGCAGACAGCGAGCGAACCCGCGGTCGCCTGCAGGAAATCTGGTCTGTCGTCGGCAGGCCGGGTGCGCTGCCGGGGCTGAAGCCGAAGAACATCGCCGATATCGCCGCCATTGAACACGAGTTCTTCGGCGAGGGTTTTGCGATCATCGACAGCGTCGTGTCGGTTGGCCGGCATACCGGGCACTACCCGATGACGGCGGAGCAGTTCACCGACCGCTACGTTCCGAAAATGAAGCCGCTCGAAACCCTTCGCCGCGATTTCATGGATGCAACGGTAGAGCGGCTCGCCAGCAGCAAGACTCAGGCCTCGATCAAGCTGACGATCGCCAGCACGGCAACCTTCGCCCTGTTCATCGTCCTTCTCATTCTCATGCGTCGCGCACGGTCGCTGGTGTTCGAGCCGCTGCTGCTCGCCCGCCACAGCATCATCGAACTTGCCAACGACCGCCCGATCGCCCGATTGAGCGGCAAAGGCGGCGAAGGCGAAATGGGACGGCTCTTCGATGCGATCGACGTGCTGCGCGTGAGGCTCGACGAGCGCACGCTCCTGATGAAGCATCTCGAACGCCAGGCCGAAACGGATGAATTGACCGGCCTGCTCAACCGTCGCGCGCTGGAACTCATCGGCGGCGCCGAGGATGCAGCAGGCAACGACAAGAACGCCTGTCTCATCCTCATGGATATCGACCACTTCAAGCAGATCAACGACACGCACGGCCATCTCGTCGGCGACATCGTGCTGAAGGAAACCGCCCGTATCATTCGCTATTCCGTGCGCTCGTCTGACCTGGTGGCCCGTTTTGGCGGCGAGGAGTTTGCCGTCATCACGCCTGGCGACGATCTCGAGGCAGCCCGCGCCCTTGCCGAGCGCATTCGCTCGAACCTGGCGCGCGCGCCGATCACCCTTGCCGATGGCCGGGAACTGAACGTCACCGCAAGCTTCGGCGTCGCCGGCGCCGACGCCAATCCGGGCTGGAAAGGCCTGATCGAAAGCGCCGATACCGAACTCTACCGCGCCAAATCCGCAGGTCGCAATCGCGTTTGCGGCTAGCCCTGGGCTCCCGTCGCGTCATCAGCCGGAAAGCCGTGCCCGCCCTGCCAGAAAGTCGAGCATCACCCGGACGCGGGACGGTAGCGCGCCGCCCTGCCCTTGAAACACCGCATGGAAGGTTTCTCGATCCCCCGGATTGAGATGTTCGACAAGCGGCACCAGCCGGCCGGCAGCGATGTCGTCGCGAACGGTGAAGGTCGCCATCCTCGCCAGTCCGACGCCGGTAAGCGCCAGACGACGCAATCCTTCCCCGTCGCTGACGCGCACCTTTTCACTCGGCGGCACCAATATTGCTTGGCCATAGGATAACAGCGGCCAACCGTCGACTGCCCGCGCATAGCTCAGGCTCAGGCGATTGTGCGCCCTTAAATCGTCAAGGGTCTCGGGCCGGCCGCAACGTTCGAGGTAGGACGGCGCGCCGACGATGGTCATCGACGTGCTGCCGAGCTTGCGCGCAATCAGCCTGGAAGCCTTAAGCGGCCCTGCACGGATCGCGATGTCGACGCGCTCCGCCATCAGGTCGACGACGGCATCGTTCTGGATGATATCGACCGAAAGATCCGGATATGCGCTCAGCAATTCCGGCAGCAGCGGCATCAGCACATGGGCGGCGAAAGATGCGCTGGCATTGATGCGGACACGCCCGGCAGGCACATCGCCGACAGCCGCCTGTCTCTCCGCGTCGTCGATATCGGCGAGAATGCGGGCCGCCCGCTCATGAAAGGCACAGCCCTCCGGCGTCAGCTGCAATTGCCGCGTCGAGCGGTTGATCAGCCGAACGCCGAGCCTCTCTTCCAGCCGCTGCACCAGCTTGCTCACCGCCGACGGCGTCATGCAGCATTCGCGCGCCGCCGCCGAGAAACCGCCGAGTTCGACAGCCCTGACGAAGACGGCCATTTCGCCGGAGCGGTTGATCGCGTTTCGAGACATGTGACTTCAACTCACAAATGATGTTCCTGCAGATGGTCTACCTCTCAAATGGCGGAGACACCATCTTCCCTTTGCCAAGACAGGCATGGACAGCAACGAGGAGTTCGAATGATGGAATACAGACGGCTTGGCTCATCAGGATTGAAGGTTCCGGCGCTGAGCTTCGGCGCCGGTACGTTCGGCGGCAAGGGCCCGCTTTTCAGCGCCTGGGGCAATAGCGACAATGCCGAGGCGCGCCGTCTCGTCGACATCTGCATCGAGGCCGGCGTCAATCTGTTCGATACGGCCGATGTCTATTCCGATGGCGCCTCCGAACAGGTGCTCGGCGCGGCCATCAAGGGACGGCGCAACGACGTGCTGATCTCGACCAAGATGTCGCTGCCGGTGGGTGATGGCCCGAACGACGCCGGCTCCTCCCGCTCCCGGTTGATCAAGGGTGTCGACGATGCCCTGCGCCGCCTCGGCACCGATTATATCGACCTCATGCAACTGCACGCCTTCGATGCCGGCACGCCGGTCGAAGAGGTGCTTTCGACCCTCGATACCTTGGTACGCGCCGGCAAGCTGCGCTACGTCGGCGTCTCCAATTTCGCCGGCTGGCAGCTGATGAAGTCGCTCGCAGCAGCAGAGAAGCATGGCTATCCGCGCTATGTCGCCCACCAGGTCTACTATTCGCTGGTCGGGCGCGACTATGAATGGGAGCTGATGCCGCTTGGGCGCGATCAGGGTGTCGGCGCACTCGTCTGGAGCCCGCTCGGCTGGGGCCGGCTGACCGGCAAGATCCGGCGCGGCCAGCCCTGGCCGGAAGGAAGCCGCCTGCACGATACGGCCTCGTTTGGTCCGCCAGTTGAGGACGACACGCTCTACGATATCGTCGACATGCTCGACGAACTGGCCGGCGAGACCGGCAGGACCATTCCGCAGATCGCCATCAACTGGCTGCTGCAGCGCCCGACTGTGTCGAGCGTCATCATCGGGGCGCGCAACGAAGAGCAGTTGCGCCAGAATCTCGGCGCTGTCGGCTGGTCGCTGACCGCAGAGCAGATCGGCCGGCTGGACAAGGCCAGCGGCAAGACACCCGCCTATCCGCACTTCCCCTATCACCTGCAGGAAGGCTTTGCCCGACTGAACCCGCCGGCCGTGTGATCGCCGGTCCCGACGGCAGACGCGCCGGAGAAATCCGGCGCCGTCTTTCGCGCTTGCTTTCTCTCTTCGCATTGCACAAACTTCCCGGGAATGGCGCGCAATACCAACCTGCGCCGATATTGACCTCTTGCGCCGGAGCGATTTTGGTTTTCGGCAAGGAGAGAACCGGAAGCGGACCCAAGCGGTCCGGTGAGGATCATCGACGCTGTCCGGGGGCCAAAAGCGCCCTGCCCTTCGAGTGGGCCGTCTGTCGGCGAACGGCAGCGTCGCAATCCTCGACCGATGCCAAGGCATCGCTCTGCGGTATGCTCCTTGCCGGCTGACCGCAGACGGTCCCACGCAAGAGGCCAATATTGGCGAAGGTTGGTATCAAACCTGCCATCAAGGGGACAAAATCCGGTATGTCGATCAAGGCCAGTATCTACCACCTGACCCACTATACCTATGACCGGCCGATCCGGCTTTCACCGCAGATCATCCGATTGAAACCGGCGGCGCACTCCAAGACCAAGGTCATCAGCCACTCGCTGAAGGTTTCGCCGGCCAACCACTTCGTCAACCTGCAGCAGGATCCTTACGGCAACTACCTCGCCCGCTACGTCTTCCCCGACCCGGTCACCGAGTTGAAGATCGAAGTCGATCTCGTTGCCGACATGACGGTCTACAATCCCTTCGACTTCTTCATCGAGGAAGAATCCGAGCACTGGCCCTTCGCCTACCCGGAGGACCTGATCGACGACCTGAAGATCTACATGACGCCGGAACCGATGGGGCCGGCGCTGTCCTCGTTCATGGCAACCGTCGACCGCTCCCGCCAGCGGACCATCGACATGGTCGTCGGCCTCAATGCCCGGCTGCAGCAGGAGGTCGGCTATGTCATCCGCATGGAGCCCGGCGTCCAGCTGCCCGAGGAAACGCTGACGTCGGCCAGAGGGTCGTGCCGCGATTCGAGCTGGCTGTTCGTCCAGATCCTGCGCAATCTCGGCTTTGCCGCCCGCTTTGTCTCAGGCTATCTCATCCAGCTGGCGCCCGATCTGAAGGCGCTCGACGGTCCCTCCGGCACCGAGCACGATTTTACCGATCTGCACGCCTGGGCCGAAGTCTACCTGCCGGGCGCCGGCTGGGTCGGCCTCGACCCGACCTCCGGGCTCCTGACCGGCGAGAGCCACATTCCGCTGGCCGCCACGCCGCATTATCGCAACGCCGCTCCAATCTCAGGCGGCTTCTTCGGCGATCCCGAGACCCGCACCGACTTTGCCTTCGACATGAAGGTCTCGCGCGTCGCCGAGCATCCGCGCATCACCAAGCCGTTCTCCGACGAAAGCTGGGAAGCGCTGAACGCGCTTGGCAATCACGTCGATCGGGTACTGTCCGAAAACGACGTGCGCCTGACCATGGGCGGCGAGCCGACCTTCGTGTCGATCGACGACTTCGAGGCCGAGGAGTGGAACACCGAGGCCGTCGGGCCGACGAAACGCGAGAAGGCGGATATCCTCATCCGCCGGCTGCGCGAGCGCTTCGCCCCCGGCGGTTTCCTGCATTACGGCCAGGGCAAGTGGTATCCGGGCGAAAGCCTGCCGCGATGGACCTTCTCGCTCTACTGGCGCAAGGACGGCGTGCCGATCTGGCGGCAGCCCGATCTCATTGCCGAGGAGAACGGGCGTCACGACGTGACGGCAGAGGACGCCGAGCGCCTGCTGCATGTGGTGGCGGCGGAATTGAACGTGCCGACGGAGATGGTGGTGCCGGCCTTCGAAGATCCGGCCGACTGGCTGCTCAAGGAGGCGAACCTTCCCGACAATGTCGATCCGGCCAACTCCAAGCTGAAGGACCCGGAAGAGCGCAGCCGCATGGCCCGCGTGTTCGAGCGCGGCCTGACGGCACCCACCGGCTATGTGCTGCCGGTGCAGGCCTGGAATGCGCGCGCGACCGGCGTGAGGTGGATGAGCGAGAAGTGGCAGACGCGCCGCGGCCGCATCTTCCTTGTCCCCGGAGACAGCCCCGTCGGCTACCGCCTGCCGCTCGGCGCCCTGCCCCATGTCCCGCCGTCGGCCTATCCCTACATCCATCCTGTTGACCCGACCGTTCCGCGCGACGATCTGCCGGATTTCACTGAGACCAGCGTGCGCCCGCAGCATTCACGCTTTCAGGCGACGGAAGGACCGGAAACACCGCAGGCGCAACCGCGCGACGAGATCGCCGGATTGGTGCGCACAGCCATCAGCGTCGAGCCGCGCGACGGCAGGCTCTGCGTCTTCATGCCGCCGACGACAAGCATCGAGGAATATCTCGACCTGATCGCGTCGACCGAGCGGGCGGCTGCCGCCCTCGGCCTGCCGCTTCACATCGAAGGCTACGCGCCGCCGCACGACGAGCGCATCAACGTCATCCGCGTCGCGCCCGACCCCGGCGTCATCGAGGTCAACATCCATCCGGCCGCCAGCTGGCAGGAGTGCGTCGATATCACCACGGCCGTTTATGAAGAGGCGCGCCAAAGCCGGCTCGGCGCCGACAAGTTCATGATCGACGGTCGCCACACCGGCACCGGCGGCGGCAATCACGTGGTCGTCGGCGGCGCCAACCCCAATGACAGCCCGTTTCTGCGCCGGCCCGACCTGTTGAAGAGCATCGTGCTGCACTGGCAGCGCCATCCGTCGCTCTCCTACCTGTTTTCCGGCATGTTCATCGGCCCGACGAGCCAGGCGCCGCGCATCGACGAGGCCCGCCACGATCAGCTCTACGAGCTGGAGATCGCGCTCTCACAGGTGCCGCTGCCCGGCTCCGCAACGCCGCCGCCCCTGCCCTGGCTGGTAGACCGGCTGTTCCGCAATCTGCTCGTTGACGTTACCGGCAACACCCATCGCGCCGAAATCTGCATCGACAAGCTGTTTTCGCCGGATGGACCGACCGGCCGTCTTGGCCTCGTCGAATTCCGCGGTTTCGAAATGCCGCCCAATGCCCGCATGTCGCTTGCCCAGCAGTTGCTGGTGCGCGCGCTCATCGCCCGCTTCTGGAAGCATCCGCTCGACGGCCGGTTCGTGCGCTGGGGCACCGCGCTTCATGACCGCTTCATGCTGCCTCATCACGTCTGGCAGGATTTTCTCGAAGTCCTTGCCGACCTGCGCGCCCACGGCTTCGACCTTCGGCCGGAATGGTTCGAAGCCCAGCTCGAGTTTCGCTTCCCCTTCTGCGGCGAAGTCGAATACGAGGGCGGCAAGCTGGAAATCCGCCAGGCGCTGGAACCCTGGCATGTCATGGGCGAACAGGGGGCGATCGGCGGTACGGTGCGCTATGTCGACAGCTCCGTCGAGCGGCTGCAGGTCAAGCTCGATACGCCCAATCCCGAGCGCTACACCGTCACCTGCAACGGCCGTCCCGTGCCTCTGGCCAAGGCCGGCACCAACGGCAGCGCCGTTGCCGGCGTCCGCTACAAGGCCTGGCAGCCGGCAGCCGGTCTTCACCCGGTTTTGCCCGTCAACACTCCCCTTACATTCGATATCTATGATACATGGTCGAATCGGGCGATTGGCGGATGCGTCTACCACGTCGCCCATCCGGGCGGGCGCAGTTACGAAACATTTCCGGTCAACGGCAACGAGGCAGAAGCGCGGCGATTGGCGCGGTTCGAGCCATGGGGCCACACCCCGGGAGGCTATCTGCTTCATCCGGAAAGCCCGTCGATGGAATTTCCGATGACGCTTGATCTCAGGCGTCCGCCAGGAGCGTAAATGGCGAAGAAGCAGACAGCAGCGGCAGACCGGCTGGGTATCGATGACGATCCGGTCTTCGGCTACCGTGCCCTTCCGGGCATTGCCGACGAGATGCTCGACGCGCAAGGCAATGTGCGGCCCGTCTGGCAACGGCTGCTTTCGACGCTTGGCCGCCTCGACGAAACCGAGCTTGCCAACCGCTTCGCGCGCGCCGATAGATACCTGCGCGACGCCGGCGTCTTCTACCGGGTCTATGGCGGCAAGGACAGCTCGGAGAGAAGCTGGCCGCTGTCGCATATCCCGGTCCTGATCGATGAGAATGAATGGGCGACGGTCTCGCAAGGGCTCATCCAGCGGGCCGAACTTCTGGAAAAGGTGGTCGCCGACATCTATGGCGAAAATCGCCTGGTGCGAGAGGGTCTGCTGCCTCCGGCCCTGGTCGCCTCCAACCCTGAATTTCTCCGCCCGCTTGTCGGCGTCAAGCCGGCCGATGGCCATTTCCTGCAGTTCATCTCCTTCGAGATCGGCCGCGGGCCCGATGGCAACTGGTGGGTGCTTTCGGACCGCACGGAGGCGCCGTCGGGCGCCGGCTTCGCGCTGGAAAACCGGGTTGCCACCACCCGGGCCTTCTCCAATCTCTACGCCGAAACCCATGTGCATCGCCTTGCCGGCTTCTTCGGCGCCTTCCGCGACACGCTGCAGGCGCGCAAGCTGCATCCGGACGACCGCATCGCCGTGCTTTCTCCCGGCATCGCCAACGAGACCTATTTCGAACACGCCTACATTGCCCGCTACCTCGGCTTCATGCTGCTCGAAGGCGAAGACCTGACGGTTGTCGGCGGCCGGGTGATGGTGCGCACGGTCGCGGGCCTAAAACCGGTCGGCGTGCTCTGGCGCCGCCTCGACGCGGCCTTTGCCGACCCGCTCGAACTGAATCAGTCTTCGCATATCGGCACGCCGGGGATCGTCGAGGCTCTGCGCGCCGGGTCCGTCGCCATCGTCAACGCGCTCGGCTCCGGCATCGTCGAGACGCGCGCCTTTCTCGCCTTCATGCCGGCGATCTGCCGGCATCTGCTCGGCGAAGACCAGAAGCTGCCGTCGATCGCCACCTGGTGGTGCGGCCAGACGTCCGAGCGGGCTCAGGTTGCCGCCAACATCGATCGCATGGTCATCGGTCCGGCCTATGCGACCCGCCCCCTGTTCGACGACAACGGCCAGTCGGTGCTCGGCGCGTCTCTGGCGGAAAAGGACGCGGCATCGATCGCCCACTGGCTCGATGCAGAGGGAGGCAAGCTCGTTGGCCAGGAGGCGGTGACGCTGTCGACGACACCGGCCTGGGTGCGCGGCCGACTGACACCGCGCCCGATGAGCCTGCGCGTCTTTGCCGCCCGCACCCGCGACGGCTGGCAGATCATGCCCGGTGGTTTCGCCCGCATCGGCTCCGGCGATGACGTTGCCGCCATCGCAATGCAGGCAGGCGGTACCGCCGCCGACGTCTGGATCGTCAGCGACCGGCCGGTCGAACGTACGACGCTTTTGCCGGCGGAAGAAAGCTTCACCCGCAACATGCCGGGAAGCCTGCCGAGCCGGGCTGCCGACAACCTGTTCTGGCTCGGACGCTACATCGAGCGGGCCGAAGGGGCGTTGCGCATCCTCAGGGCCTGGCACGGCCGGTTTGCCGAGACCGCCGACCCGAGCCTGCCGCTGCTGCAGGATGTCACCGACTACCTGGCGGCGTTGGATATCGATACCCGCCAGGCTGTGCCCGACAGCCTGCTCGCCAACATTTCAAGCGCGCTCTTCAGCGCCGGCAATATCCGCGACCGCTTTTCGCCGGACGGCTGGCTGGCGCTCAACGACCTGTCGCAGACGGCGCGCAAATTCCATGCAACGGTGCAATCAGGCGACGACGCGACCCGCGCCATGACCGTGCTGTTGCGCAAGCTTGCGGGCTTTGCCGGGCTCGTGCACGAAAACATGTACCGCTTCACCGGCTGGCGCTTCCTGTCGATCGGCCGCTATATCGAGCGCGGCCTGCACATGACGCGGTTGCTCGGCCATATGTCCGGCCCGAACGCGCCCGATGGCGCCTATGACATGCTGCTTGAAATCGGCGACAGCGTCATGACCCATCGACGGCGCTACAACGTCAACACCGCAGCACTCACCGTGACCGACCTTCTGGCGCTCGACCCGCTCAACCCGCGCTCGGTGCTCTACCAGCTGAACGAGATCAAGACCGAGGTCGAGCTTCTGCCGAACGCCTGTGTCAACGGCCAGATGTCGCCCTTCTATCGCGAGGCGATGCGCCTGCATTCCGGTCTCGCTGTCATGACGCCGGAGGCCATGAACCTCGGCGTCTACAACAGGCTGGAACGGGATCTGGAAGAACTCTCCAACATTCTCGCCAACACCTATCTCGGCTGACCGGCAGGACGCGCCCATGCTCTACGACATCAGCCTGAAGATCACCTACGGCTACGAAGTGCCCGTGTCCGGCGGGCGCCATCTGGTGCGCGTGCTGCCCGCGACGCTGCCCGGCCGGCAGAGGCTCGTCGTCGGCTCGCTGAGCTGCCATCCGGTGCCGGCGGAACGCTCCGAAAGCGTCGACTTCTTCGCCAATCCCTTCACCGCCATCCTGTTTCGCTCCGCCCATGACGACCTCGTGATCCGCATGCAGGCGCGCGTACATGTGGAGCCGCTGCCGCTGACGGCCGACTTTTCAGCAGATCTTTCCCGCCTGCCGATGGAGCTGGCCGCCTGCTGGTCGGTCGACCCGGAAGCGCCGCATCATTTCGTCGGCCCGAGCCCGCTGCTGGCAGACGTGCCGGAAATCGAGGCCTATGCCCGGGCTGTCGTTACCCCCGGCATGACCATCCGCCAGATTGCAACGGCGATCTGCGCCCGCATCCACCGGGACTTCGTCTACGATGCCGAGGCGACGACGGTGAACACCACGGCGGCCGAAGCCTTCGAGCTGAAGCGCGGAGTGTGCCAGGATTTCACCCATGTGATGATCGTGGCGCTGAGAAGCCTCGGCATTCCCGCCGGGTATGTTAGTGGATTCTTAAGGACGATCCCGCCTGAAGGCAAGGAGCGCCTGGAAGGGGCCGACGCCATGCACGCCTGGGTTCGTATCTGGTGCGGCACCACCGCGGGCTGGCTCGAACTCGATCCAACCAACAATATTCCCGCTGGAACCGATCATATCGTCGTCGGCCATGGCCGGGACTACGGCGACGTCGCGCCCGTCATCGGCGTCTTGAAGAGCTATGGCGGACAGAAGACCGAACAGGCCGTTGACGTCATTCCGGTCAACTGACCCGTTTCGAGACATCGTATTCCCGTTTTCAAACACCGCGGCATCGCCGGAACCTGCTGTAAGCACTGGATTTCCGGCATTCCGCTAAAATTGAATCTTTCACCTGAACGATATCGTAAGCCATCGCGGCTAATGTCGCCTCAAGCTTGCAACGTGTTCCTTGGGGTGTGCAGAGATGGGAAAACGATCCACGATCAACCGGTCCTTCATGGCTATGCTGAAGGACCGTGGCGGCAATTTCGGCATAATGGCAGCCTTGGTAATGCCATTGATCCTTGCCGCCGGTGGCGTCGCCATCGACATGGCCAAGATGGTAACCACCAAAAACCAGATGCAGGATGCGGCCGACGCGGCGGCACTCGCGGCAGCCTCCGCTCTGGTATCGAAGGAAAAGCCCGATATCGCGAAGGCCAAGGAAATTGCGACAAACTTCCTGAAGGCTCAAACCGCCGGCAATGTCGTCGACGTTCCGGGCAGCGACGATGGCGCGTCCGGCAGCAGCTCTCTCGCAGCGGCCAAATCGGCAGCGCCTGAAGAGTTGGAGGTCAACTCCTCGACGGTCGACATTCTCGAGACCGCCAACGGCGCGACCGGCAAGGCCTTCAAGGTGACGGTCGCCAACAAGAAGACCATTCAGTTCAACGCGATGACACGCCTCCTTGGGCAGGATTCGATACTGCTCGAGACGCGGGCTACGGCGGAAAGCGCCACCGAAACCAAGAACGCGCTGTCGATGTATCTCGTGCTCGACCGTTCCGGATCCATGGCCTGGAAGACCAACACCAAGGATACGACGAAGACGTCGTGCCCGAACTACACCGAGGCGAACTGGAGCAAATACCCGAACCTCAAGGCAAGCAGCCCGTGCTATGTCACCAAGGTCGATGCCTTGAAGACGGCCGTCAAGGATCTGCTCGCACAGCTCAAGACGGCCGATCCGAAGGATCTCTATGTCCGCACGGCAGCCGTTTCCTACAATTCGGCGCAGGATACGGCCGGTAGTCTCGATTGGGGCACGACGGGAACCGCAACCTACGTCAACGCCCTCGTTGCAACCGGCGGCACCGCATCCGGCAATGCCTTCAAGACGGCTTACGGCAAGGTCATCGCGACCACCGAGGACACGGCGCACAAGACCAAGAACGGTCAGGTCGCCACGAAGTACATCGTCTTCATGACCGATGGCGACAACAACAACACCAGCGACGATACCGTGACGCTGCAATGGTGCGACACGGCACGCAAGAACAACGTTCAGGTCTACACGGTCGCCTTCATGGCACCCGACCGCGGCCAGAAACTGCTCAAGGCCTGCGCCACGACTGCCGCCAACTACTTCGAGGCAGACGAAGCTGCCGATCTGATCGCAGCCTTCAAGGCGATCGGCGAGAAGGCCTCGGCCATGGCGACCCGCCTGACCAAGTAAACAAACAAAAGCGCGCAACACTATGCCGTCCGGTCCAGCCGGGCGGCATTTTTCGTTGGCGGGACCGCCAAAGCTTCAGTGCACCAACCCACATCCCTTCTATTCAGGCAATTCTAATCCTTTTAAAAACAGCTGTTGCAAGCGCTTCGGATCGATGCATAAATTGCCCATCCCCGGTCGGTTCCGGCCTGCGACCTCCCAACGCAAAAGGGTAAGACAGTTCTGATGATGAACAAGATTTCCGCCAACGAACTGCCGCAGCCCGCACTTCGTTCCTCCGAACCCGATCAGCTTGCAGTCGAAATTCTCGAACGCTTGAAGTACCGCATCGGCAAGGATCCGAAGGTCGCGAAGCCGCATGACTGGCTGACGGCGGCTATCCTCGTGGTGCGCGACCGCATCACCGACAAGTGGATGGACTCGACCCGCCAGACCTACGCGACCGGCGCCAAGCGCGTCTATTATCTCTCGCTCGAGTTCCTCATCGGCCGGCTGATGCGCGATGCCATGACCAATATCGGACTGATGGAGGAGATGCGCGATGCGCTCGCTTCGCTCGGGGTCGATATCGACGTCATCGCCTTGCTGGAACCCGACGCGGCGCTCGGCAACGGCGGCCTCGGCCGTCTCGCAGCCTGCTTCATGGAATCCATGGCGACCGTCGACGTTCCGGCCTACGGCTACGGCATCCGCTACATGCACGGCCTGTTCCGCCAGCAGATGGCCGATGGCTGGCAGGTCGAACTGCCCGAAACCTGGCTTGCCCACGGCAACCCCTGGGAGTTCGAGCGGCGCGAAAGCTCCTATGAGATCGGCTTCGGCGGCATCGTCGAAACCGCCAATGTCGACGAGGAAATCCAGCGCTTCGTCTGGAAGCCGGCGGAACGCGTGATCGCCACCGCCTTCGACACCCCGGCCGTCGGCTGGCGCGCCAAGCGCGTCAACACTTTACGGCTCTGGACGGCCCAGCCAATCGACCCGATCCTGCTCGATGCCTTCAACGCCGGCGACCACATCGGCGCGCTGCGCGAAAGCAACAAGGCCGAAAGCCTGACCCGCGTGCTCTATCCCGCCGACGCGACACCGGCTGGCCAGGAGCTTCGGCTGCGTCAGGAATATTTCTTCTCGTCGGCCTCGCTGCAGGACATCCTGCGCCGCCACCTGCAGCAGTATCCCGATTTCACGTCCCTGCCCGATGCGGTCGCGATCCAGCTCAACGATACACACCCGGCGGTCTCGATCGCCGAACTGATCCGGCTCTTGACCGACATCCACGGCCTCGATTTCGAACAGGCCTGGGACATCACCCGCCGCACCATTTCCTACACCAACCATACGCTGCTGCCGGAGGCGCTCGAGAGCTGGCCCGTGCCGCTGTTCGAACGGCTGCTGCCGCGCCACATGCAGATCGTCTATGCGATCAACGCCAAGATCCTGATCGAGGCGCGCAAGCAGAAGGGCGCCACCGACCAGGAGATCCGCAACATCTCGCTGATCGACGAAAGCGGCGAGCGCCGTGTGCGCATGGGCAACCTTGCCTTCGTCGGCTCGCATTCGATCAACGGCGTCTCGGCGCTGCACACGGAACTGATGAAGGAAACGGTGTTTGCCGACCTGCATCGGCTCTACCCCGATCGTATCAACAACAAGACCAACGGCATCACCCCACGCCGCTGGCTGATGCAGTGCAATCCGGGCCTGTTCAGCCTGATCCGAGAGGCGATCGGCGACGAGTTCATGGACAATACTGAGGCGCTTCAGGCCCTCGATGCCTTCGCCGACAAGCCGGATTTCCAGGAGCAGTTCGCCGCCGTCAAGCGCGCCAACAAGGTCAAGCTCGCACAGCTCGTGCAAAGCCGCCTCGGCATCAGGCTCGATCCCTCGGCGATGTTCGACATCCAGATCAAGCGCATCCACGAATACAAGCGCCAGCTTCTCAACATCATCGAGGCGGTCGCGCTCTACGACCAGATCCGCTCGCATCCCGAGCTTGACTGGGTGCCGCGCGTCAAGCTGTTTGCCGGCAAGGCGGCGCCGAGCTACCACAACGCCAAGCTGATCATCAAACTGGCCAACGACGTCGCGCGTGTCGTCAACAACGACCCGGCCGTCCGCGGTCTCCTGAAGATCGTCTTCGTGCCCAACTACAACGTCTCGCTGGCCGAGATCATGGTTCCCGCCGCCGACCTGTCCGAGCAGATCTCGACTGCCGGCATGGAGGCGTCTGGCACCGGCAACATGAAGTTCGCGCTGAACGGCGCACTGACGATCGGCACGCTCGACGGCGCCAATGTCGAGATGCGCGACTGGGTCGGCGAGGAGAACATCAAGATCTTCGGTCTGACGGCCGAGGAAGTCACCAATGCCCGTGCCGAGGGGCACAATCCGCGCGCCATCATCGAGGGCTCGCGCGAACTGTCGCAGGCGTTGCAGGCGATCGCTTCGGGTGTGTTTTCGCCCGACGACCGCAACCGTTTCACCAGCCTCGTCGACGGCCTCTACAATCACGACTGGTTTATGGTGGCGGCCGATTTCGAAGCCTATGCCAAGGCGCAGCGTGAAATCGACCAGCTGTGGACGACGCCGTCGGCGTGGTATTCGCAGGCCGTGCGCAACACCGCGCGCATGGGCTGGTTCTCGTCCGATCGTACCATCCGGCAATATGCCGGGGAAATTTGGAGAGCCGGATGACCCCTTCGGCCGGCAAGGACCCGGAACCTGCAGCCTCAGCCCTGCTGTCAATGCCGGCCATTGCGGCCATTCTCACGGGCACGCATGACGATCCCTTTGCCGTTCTGGGCGTGCATCCGGCGGGGAAAAACTACGTCGCCCGCTGCTTCATCCCGGACGCCGTCAACGTCGTCGCGGAAACGCTGGCGGGCAAGGAACTCGGAACCCTCGAGCGGCGCGACGACGCCGGCTTCTTCGAGGGACCGGTCGCTCTGCGCAAGATCCAGCCGGTGCGTTACCGCGCGCGCAACGATGGCGGCGAGTGGATCGTCGTCGATCCCTACAGTTTCGGCCCCGTGCTCGGTCCGATGGACGACTACTACATTCGCGAAGGCTCGCACCTGCGCCTGTTCGACAAGATGGGCGCGCATCCGATCGACCATGAAGGCGCTCAAGGCTACCATTTCGCCGTCTGGGCCCCGAATGCCAAGCGTGTCTCGGTGGTCGGCCAGTTCAACGACTGGGACGGGCGGCGCCATGTCATGCGGCTTCGCACCGACACCGGCATCTGGGAGATCTTTATCCCCGGCGTCGAGGCGGGTCTTGCCTACAAGTATGAGATCCTTGACCGCCAGGGCACGCTGCTGCCGCTGAAGGCGGACCCCTTCGCGCGCCGCTCGGAGCTTCGGCCCAACACCGCTTCGGTGACGACGCCCGAAATCGCGCAGGTTTGGGAAGATGAGGCGCACCGTGCGCACTGGGCATCGACTGATGCCCGCCGCCAGCCGATCTCGATCTACGAGGTGCATGCCGGCTCTTGGCAGCGCCGCGACAACGGCGACATGCTCTCCTGGGACGAGCTTGCCGACCGGCTGATCCCCTACTGCGTCGACATGGGCTTTACCCACATCGAGTTCCTGCCGATCTCCGAGTTTCCCTACGACCCGTCCTGGGGGTACCAGACGACCGGCCTCTATGCGCCGACGGCACGCTTCGGCGAACCGGAAGGCTTCGCGCGGTTCGTCAATGGCTGCCACAAGGTCGGCCTGGGCGTGCTCCTCGATTGGGTCCCGGCGCATTTCCCGACCGATGAGCATGGCTTGCGCTGGTTCGACGGCACCGCACTCTACGAGCACGAGGATCCGCGCCAGGGGTTTCATCCTGACTGGAACACGGCGATCTACAATTTCGGCCGCCAGGAAGTGCTGTCGTTCCTCGTCAACAACGCGCTCTATTGGGCGGAGAAATTCCACGTGGACGGTCTGCGCGTCGATGCCGTGGCCTCAATGCTCTATCTCGACTACTCGCGCAAACACGGCGAATGGGTGCCGAACGAGTATGGCGGCAACGAGAACCTGGAGGCAGTCCGCTTCGTTCAGACGATGAACACCGAGATTTACGCCTCCCACAAGGGCATCCTGACGATTGCCGAGGAATCGACCTCCTGGCCAAAAGTGTCTCATCCGGTCCATGCCGGGGGCTTGGGTTTCGGCTTCAAGTGGAACATGGGCTTCATGCACGACACGCTGCAATATATGTCGCGCGAGCCGATCCACCGCCGTCACCACCACAACGACCTGACCTTTGGTCTGCTTTACGCCTTCAGCGAAAACTTCGTTCTGCCGCTGTCCCATGACGAAGTCGTGCACGGCAAGGGTTCGCTCATCGCCAAGATGACCGGCGACGACTGGCAGAAGTTCGCCAACCTGCGCGCCTATTATGCCTTCATGTGGGGCTACCCCGGCAAGAAACTCCTGTTCATGGGACAGGAATTTGCGCAGTGGCGCGAATGGTCGGAGGAGCGGGCGCTAGACTGGAACCTGCTCGAATATCACCTGCACGAAGGCATGCGGCGGCTGGTGCGCGACCTCAACGGCACCTATCGCTCAAAGCCGGCACTGCATGCCCGTGACTGCGAGCAGGACGGCTTCGAATGGCTGATCGCCGACGACCGCGACAATTCGGTCTTTGCCTGGCTGCGTAAGGCGCCCGGCGAGAAGCTCGTCGCCGTCATCACCAATTTCACGCCCGTCTACCGGGAAAACTACACGATCCCGCTTCCGGTCGCGGGTCGATGGAAGGAAATCTTGAACACCGACGCGGAAATCTATGGGGGGAGTGGCAAGGGCAACGGCGGCGCCGTTCAGGCACAAAAGGACAAGACAGGAGCACTGACAGCCACCATCACATTGCCGCCCTTGGCAACGCTGATGCTGGAACAGGATTAGTGCCTTTCCGGCAAGCCGTCCCAAGCGGTTTTCGTGGAAAAGGCGTCAAGAAATTTCGAGGGCCGCAAGGCGTCGCAAAGGTCGCCGTGACGATCCCGAGGAACAATCAATTTGGGGAGGACAAATGGTGGAAAAGCGTACGCAACCCTTGGCCCGTGATGCCATGGCCTATGTTCTCGCTGGCGGCCGCGGCAGCCGTCTGAAGGAGCTGACCGACCGGCGGGCGAAACCAGCCGTCTATTTCGGCGGCAAGGCCCGCATCATCGACTTCGCCCTTTCGAACGCGCTAAACTCCGGCATCCGCCGCATCGGCGTCGCCACGCAGTACAAGGCACACTCGCTGATCCGCCACCTGCAGCGGGGCTGGAACTTCTTCCGCCCCGAGCGAAACGAAAGCTTCGATATCCTGCCGGCAAGCCAGCGCGTTTCAGAAACGCAATGGTACGAAGGCACCGCCGACGCGGTCTACCAGAACATCGACATCATCGAGGATCACGGCGTCGAATACATGGTGATCCTGGCGGGCGACCATATCTACAAGATGGACTACGAATTGATGTTGCAGCAGCACGTCGATTCCGGCGCCGACGTCACCATCGGCTGCCTCGAAGTGCCGCGCATGGAAGCGACCGGCTTCGGCGTCATGCATGTCGACGACAAGGATCGCATCATCGCCTTCGTCGAGAAACCGGCCGATCCGCCGGGCATTCCCGGCAATCCCGGCATGGCGCTCGCCTCGATGGGCATCTACGTCTTCCACACCAAGTTCCTGATGGATGTGTTGCGGCGCGACGCCGCCGATCCGAAATCGAGCCGCGACTTCGGCAAGGATATCATTCCCTATATCGTCGAAAACGGTAAGGCCGTCGCCCACCGCTTCAACCAATCCTGCGTGCGCTCGGATTTCGAACGCGAAGCCTATTGGCGCGACGTCGGCACGATCGATGCCTACTGGCAGGCCAATATCGACCTGACCCACGTGACGCCGGAACTCGACATCTACGACAGCACCTGGCCGATCTGGACCTTTGCCGAGATCAAGCCGCCGGCAAAGTTCGTGCATGACGACGAAAACCGCCGCGGCTCGGCGACCTCATCGCTGGTGTCGGGCGACTGCATCATCTCCGGTGCTGCCCTCAATCGCAGCCTGCTCTTCACGGGCGTCCGCGTAAATTCATATTCGCGACTGGAAAATGCCGTCATCCTGCCCGATGTGAAGATCGGTCGCCGCACGTTGCTGAGCAACGTGGTGATCGACAGCCGGGTGGTCATTCCGGAGGGCCTCGTCGTCGGTGAAGATCCGGAGCTGGATGCCAAACGCTTCCGCCGTTCGGAAAACGGCGTTTGCCTGATTACCCAAACGATGATCGACAAGCTGGGAATGTAGGTCCGCCGCTGATGAACATTCTTTCCGTCGCGTCCGAAGTGTATCCGCTGGTCAAGACCGGGGGGCTTGCCGACGTCGTCGGCGCCCTGCCGGCCGCACTGTCGCCGCACGGTATCCGCACCCGCACCCTGGTGCCCGGTTATCCCGCGGTGCTGCAGAAGCTGAAGAAGAAAAAGAAGGTCGGCAGTTTTGCCAACCTGTTCGGCATCCCGGCCTCGGTTCTGGCGGCCGATCTCGACGGTCTGGACCTCCTGGTGCTTGATCTGCCCGCGCTCTACGACCGCGACGGCGGCCCCTATGTCGATGCCACCGGGCGCGACTATGTCGACAACTTCCGCCGCTTCGCCGCCTTGTCGCTGGCTGCGGCCGAAATCGCGGCCGGCGACGTCGTGGCCGGCTGGAAGCCCGACATCGTCCACGTGCACGACTGGCAGACGGCGCTGACGCCGGTCTACATGCGCTTCGGCCGCGCGGCCTCGACGCCGACGGTCATGACCATCCACAACATCGCCTTCCAGGGACAGTTCGGGCCGGCGGTCTTTGCCGAGCTGGCGCTTCCGCCCGAAGCCTTCTCTATGCAGTTCGTCGAGTACTACGGCGACGTCTGCTTCCTCAAGGGCGGCCTACAGACGGCAAACGCGATCACCACCGTCAGCCCCTCCTATGCGCAGGAGATCTTGACACCGGAATTCGGCATGGGCCTCGAGGGCCTGCTGAAGAGCAGGCTTTCCGACCTCGTGGGCATCGTCAACGGCATCGACGCCGATGTCTGGAACCCGGCAAGCGATCCGCTGATCGCCCAGCATTTCAGCCCGACGACCTTGAAGCAACGTGGCCCCAACCGGCGGGCGCTCGAAGAACGCTTCGGGCTGGAACAGGGCAATGGCCCGATCTTCTGCGTCATCAGCCGGCTCACCTGGCAGAAGGGCATGGATCTGCTTGCCGAAGTTACCGACGAGATCGTGGCGATGGGCGGCAAGCTCATCGTTCTCGGCTCCGGCGACACCGCGCTCGAAGGCGCACTTCTTGCTGCCGCCTCGCGCCACCGCGGCCATGTCGGCATGGTCACCGGCTATAACGAACCGCTCTCGCACCTGATGCAGGCAGGATCGGACGCAATCCTCATCCCGTCGCGCTTCGAGCCCTGCGGGCTGACGCAGCTCTACGGCCTGCGCTACGGCTGCGTGCCGGTCGTCGCCCGCACCGGCGGTCTTGCCGACACCATCATCGACGCGAACGAAGCCGGACTATCGGCAAAGGTGGCGACCGGTTTCCAGTTCACGCCTGTTACCGCCGACGGGTTGCGTCTTGCGATCCGGCGCGTCTTCCGTGCATACAACGAACCGAAAGTCTGGGCGCGTCTGCAGACCCAGGGCATGAAATCGGACGTTTCCTGGGCCAGAAGCGCCGAGCGTTACGTCTCTCTATATTCCGGTCTTCTCGGGAAAGGCTAAGCCAGAATGATAAGAACAGTCACCACCACACCCTATGGCGACCAGAAGCCCGGCACGTCCGGCCTGCGCAAGAAGGTTCCGGTGTTCCAGCAGAAGAACTATGCCGAGAACTTCATCCAGTCGATCTTCGACGCGCTCGAAGGCTTTGCCGGCCAGACCCTGGTGATCGGCGGCGACGGCCGCTTCTACAACCGCGAAGTCATCCAGATCGCCATCAAGATGGCCGCGGCCAACGGCTTCGGCCGCGTGCTCGTCGGCCGCGGCGGCATCCTGTCGACGCCCGCCGCCTCCAACGTCATCCGCAAATACGAAGCCTTCGGCGGCATCGTGCTGTCTGCCAGCCACAACCCCGGCGGCCCGACCGAAGACTTCGGTATCAAGTACAACATCGGCAATGGCGGCCCGGCGCCGGAGAAGGTCACCGACGCGATCTATGCCCGCAGCCAGGTGATCGACACCTACAAGATTTCCGATGTCGCCGACGTCAATCTCGATGCCGAGGGCACGCAGGACATCGACGGCATGACCGTCACGGTCATCGACCCCGTGTCAGACTACGCCACACTGATGGAAAGCCTGTTCGATTTCGATGCCATCCGCAAGCTGATCGCGGGCGGCTTCCGCGTCGTCTTCGACGCGATGAGCGCCGTCACCGGGCCTTACGCCAAGGAGATCATCGAGAAGCGCCTGGGCGCGCCGAAGGGCTCGGTAATGAACTTCATTCCGCTGCCGGACTTCGGCGGCCACCACCCGGACCCGAACCTGGTGCACGCCCGCGCATTATACGAGACGATGATGGCGCCGGACGCCCCCGATTTCGGCGCAGCCTCCGACGGCGACGGCGACCGCAACCTCGTCATCGGCCGCGGCATCTTCATCACGCCTTCCGACAGCCTGGCGATGCTGGCCGCCAATGCGCATCTGGCGCCGGGCTACGCCAAGGGCCTCGCCGGTATTGCCCGTTCGATGCCAACAAGCGGGGCCGCCGACCGGGTCGCCGAAAAGCTCGGCATCGGCCTCTATGAGACGCCGACCGGCTGGAAGTTCTTCGGCAACCTGCTGGACGAGGGCATGGCGACGATCTGCGGCGAGGAAAGTGCGGGCACCGGCTCCAACCATGTGCGCGAAAAGGACGGTCTCTGGGCGGTTCTGCTCTGGCTCAACATCCTTGCCGTGCGCAAGGAAAGCGCGCTCGACATCGCAGCCAAGCACTGGGCGACCTACGGCCGCAACTACTACTCGCGCCACGACTACGAAGAAGTGGACAGCGACGCCGCCAACGGCCTGGTGGCAGCGCTTCGCGACCAGCTCTCGACCCTACCCGGAAAATCCTTCGGCGCGCTCAAGGTCGCAACGGCAGACGACTTTTCCTATCATGATCCGGTCGACCATTCCGTCAGCAAGAACCAGGGCATCCGTATCCTGTTCGAAGGCGGCTCGCGCGTCGTCTTCCGCCTGTCGGGAACCGGCACGTCGGGTGCGACTCTGCGAGTCTATATCGAACGTTTCGAGCCGGACCCGACCCGTCACGACATCGACACCCAGGAGGCACTCGCCGACCTCATCCTCGTTGCCGATGAGATCGCCGGCATCAAGACCCGCACTGGCCGCACCGAGCCGAGCGTCATCACCTGAGTGAGCGCCCCTCGGGGCGCTCGAAGACCTGATATCGCTGCTGCACAGTTCCTGAAATCGGAAGCGATTTAAGACGGGAAATATGCGGCAGACTTCAAGTGTTGCAGCGTCCTTTGCGCGTCAGGTTTGACGCGCGGCGCTGCGAGAAAACCGAGGGGTGCCTGATTGATGCCGACCGCTGCACTGCCACCCCTCGGCGCCACCATAACCCCTGATGGCACGCGCTTTGCCGTCTGGTCGCGTTATGCCGCGCGCATCGACCTCTGCCTGTTCGACAAGACGGGCGAAAAGGCCTTGCGCCAGTTGCCGATGACGCGTGACGGCGACATCCACAGCCTTGTTGTTGCCGACGCGCCGAAGGGAACCCGCTACGGCTTCCGTGCCGATGGCGTCTATTCTCCCGATCATGGCCTCTGGTTCGATCCGTCGAAGCTGCTCGTCGACCCCTATGCCGTCGAACTCGACCGGCCGTTCCGGCACGATCCGAGGCTGACCATTTTCGGCGAAGACACAGCCGATTTGGTGCCCAAGGCGATCGTGACAGAGGTCAAGACCGCCAAACCGAAGCCGCCGATTTTCAAGGCGGGCGGGCTCATCTACGAAATCGCCGTCAAACCTTTCACCGCGCTGCATCAAGGCATTCCCGCAGAAAAACGCGGCACGGTCGCAGCGCTTGCCGAGCCCATCATCATTGAGCATCTGAAGCGGCTGGGCGTTTCCGCCGTCGAACTGATGCCGATCGTCGCCTGGATCGACGAGCGCCATTTGCCGCCGCTCGGGCTCAGCAATGGCTGGGGCTACAATCCCATCGCGCCGATGGCGCTCGACCCGCGACTGGTGCCGGGCGGCGTGAAGGAACTGCGCCAGACCGTCGAGGCGCTGCGCAAGGCCGGGATCGGCGTGATCCTCGATCTGGTCTTCAACCATTCCGGCGAAAGCGATCGGCTCGGCACGACGCTGTCGATGCGCGGGCTCGACAACCTCGCCTACTATCGCCACGTCACCGACAGGCCCGGAGACCTGATCAACGATACCGGCTGCGGCAACACGATCGCCTGCGACCACCCGGTCGTCCAGACGCTGATCCTCGACAGCCTGCGCCACTTCGTGCTCGCCGCCGGCGTCGACGGCTTCCGCTTCGATCTCGCCTCGATCCTCGGCCGCGACATGGCGGGATTCCACCGCGACGCGCCGCTGTTCGAAGCCATCCACGCCGATCCGGTGCTTGCCGATCGCGTGCTGATCGCCGAGCCCTGGGATGTCGGCCCCGGCGGCTACCAGCTCGGCAATTTCCCCGCTCCGTTCCTCGAATGGAACGACCGGGCGCGCGACGATATCAGGCTCTACTGGCGCGGCGACCGGCATGTGATCGGCGCGCTTGCGACAGCACTTGCGGGCTCGTCCGACATGTTCTCCCGCTGGGGCAACGCCGGCACGCGCACCGTCAACTTCATCGCCGCCCATGACGGCTTTACTCTTGCCGACATCGTTACCTTCGCCGGCAAGCACAATGAAGCCAACGGCGAAGAGAACCGCGACGGCCACAACGAGAACCATTCCTGGAATAATGGGGCCGAGGGCGCGACCGCCGACCCCGAAATCCGGGCAGCGCGTCGGCATGATGTCATGGCGCTCCTGGGCACGCTGTTTGCTTCCCGCGGCACGATCATGCTGACAGCCGGTGACGAAGGCGGGCGCACGCAACGCGGCAACAACAATGCCTATTGCCAGGACAACGCCATCACCTGGATCGATTGGAGCGCTATGGACACGACGCTGGTCGCCCATACGGCAGCGCTTTCGGCACTCAGGAGACGCTTCAGTGTCTTCAGCGAGACAGCGTTCTTCACCGGCAACGGCGATGTCGAATGGCTGCGCCTCGACGGCCACCCAATGGCGGTGACGGACTGGGAGCACCCGGCAACGGACAACCTGATGATGGTGCTGGCCACCCGAGACGGCAGGAAGAAGCGGTCGACGCGGCTTGCCGTCGTCGTCAACCGCAGCCACGCGCCGCACCCGATCCATTTGCCCGAAAGCCTCGACGGGCAGTGGCAGGATGCGCTTTCCCGCGAGCCCCCGCCCACTTTCGTGCCCCCTCGCTCCGTTTCCTTCTTCGTCGAAAATTTCTGAACTATTCCGACCACTTGCTAGAACTTGCCCGGCCGTCCTATAGATTCGTCCGGGGGGCCACTTTCAGGACAGACACATGCTGAAGGATATTTCACTTGCCGAAATCAGACCGCTGGTCGGCACCGAGGTCGGTGTCTCCGACTGGATCACGGTCACGCAGGAAACGATCGACAAGTTCGCCGAGGCAACCGGTGACTATCAGTACATCCATGTCGATCCGGTACGCGCGGCTGCCGAAACACCGTTCGGCGGCACGATCGCGCATGGCTTCCTTTCACTCTCGCTGCTGTCGGCGATGAACTACAGCTGCCTGCCCAAGATCCGCGAACAGACGATGGGCATCAACTACGGCTTCGAGAAGGTGCGCTTCATCGCTCCGGTCAAAAGCGGCGCCCGCGTGCGCGGACATTTCACCATGGCCGACGCCCGCTTCCGTGGCGGCAGCATGCTGATGATCACCTATGATGTCAGCGTCGAGGTCGAGGGCGAGCGCAAGCCGGCATTGACCGCCACCTGGCAAACGATCATCCAGTTCGACCCCAAGGACCGACCCGCCGATGCCTGAGACGAAGGCAACCGAGCAGGCCGTGCGCGATGCGTTTCGCGACCAGGCGAAGTCCTGCGACGGGCTCGGCTCCCCGTTCACGGCGCGGCTCTGCCGCCTGATCGCCGATCGGCTCAAATCTGACACTCCGGTCGGTGCCCGTGTGCTCGGCTGGCAGGGCGACCCGACATCCGCGGGCGATTCCGTGGCGTTGCGGCTCTGCGGCGCCCTGCACGCAGTCGTGCGCGCCGGAAGGGACGATCGGTTGCAGGCGAGTTATCCGCCGATCCAGGCGGACGACGAGACACTGTGGTCGGCGGTGGACAATGCCATTCGGCGTGAAGCGGCCTTCATTCTCGATCGGCTGCAATCGGCGCCGCAGACCAACGAAGTTCGCCGCTCGGGCGCGCTGCTTGCCGGCTTCCTGACGCTTGTCGATCTGTTCGGCAAGCCGCTGGTGCTGTCGGAACTCGGCGCCAGCGCCGGCCTCAATCTGCACTGGGACCGCTATCGCTATCGGCTGGGCGATACCGCCTGGGGCGATCCGGCGTCGCGCGTCATCATCGAACCGCAATGGACCGGCCCAAATCCACCCACAGCTAAGATCGCTGTGACAGATCGCGCCGGCTGCGATCTCAATCCGCTCGACCCCGCATCGGAACAGGATCGCCTGCGCCTGCTCTCCTTCATCTGGGCAGACCAGCAGGATCGCCTCGACCGCACCAGCTTTGCCTTCGAGACGGCGGCAGCCCGCCCTGAACGCGTCGTGCGCGCCGATGCGATCGACTGGCTGAGACAGCGGCTCGCACGGAGTTTTCCCGGCGCCGTTCATGTCGTCTATCACACGATTGCCTGGCAGTATTTTCCAAAGGCGTCGCAGGACGAAGGCGAAGCTCTGATTGCCGAAGCCGGCAGGAACGCAACAATGGACGCGCCGCTTGCACGGCTGCAGATGGAAGCCGACGGACAGACGCCCGGCGCGGCCCTCACTCTGGAGGTCTGGCCGAGCGGCGAAAAGCATCTCATCGGCCGCGCGGACTTCCACGGGCGCTGGGTCGAGTGGACAGGATGGCCGCACGCATGATCATCGAACCAGCCGACGGGCGCTTTGTCTCCGACTTTGAAGCGTGCGACTTCTCCTTCGAGGTGACAGCGGAAGCCGTCCCGCCCTTCGATGGACCGGGTCTCAGCGGCACGATGCCGGTGGACGCCTATCGCAAGACCTATGATGCCGACCCGGTCGAGCTGCTGGAGGCGGCGGCAGAAAGTGATGCCGCACTCTTCGTCGCTCGCGCCGAAGGCCGAATGCTCGGCTACATCGCATTGTCCATAGGCTGGAACGGCTACGCCGAGATCGACGATATCGCGGTCGATGCCTCAGCGCGCCGTTCGGGCGTCGCCGTGGCGATGATGGATAAGGCCGTCAATTGGGCAAGAGAACACAGCCTGGCGGGACTTCGCCTCGAAACGCAGTCCAACAATGTTGCCGCCTGCCGTTTCTACGCGCGATACGGTTTCGAATTGGCCGGCTACGATCGTCATCTCTATACGGCCCTCAACCCCGGCACGCGCGAGGTTGCGCTCTACTGGTATCTTCGGTTCGACGCCGATTAGAAGGCAGCGCGGCTCTGGCAGCCTTGATCCGATCGAAGGTACGGAGTCGCAAGAGCCCGGTCAGAACGTGATCACGTGACGGATGACCGTGCCTTGATCCAGCAGGTCGAAGGCTTCGTTGATTTCATCGAACTGTGCCTGCCGCCTCATGGCCGAGCGCCACGGGCACGGGCCGTGGCCTGTCGCCGTTGATGACGGAAAGATCGGAATGGCAGAGACCGGCAGTGCCGATGCGCACCAACAGTTCATCCGGGCCCGGCGGATCAAGATCGAGGGTCTCGACGGATAGCGGCAGCGTCGTGGCATAGGGCCGTCTGATCGGCGCGTGTCGGAGCACCGCTGCACGTGTTTTCAAACCATCCTCCCGTTTGCAAACGGGGGCAGCTTGCCGCTGGAAGTTTCTGGCGGCAAGCTCACATTGCAGGCCTGTCGATCACCGTTGCGGATCGACAGGCGGGCAGGAAGTCGTCGAAGCTAGTGGCCGGCGTCCGCGGCCCCTTCGGACAGCATGCCGAAGACGTAAGGCGAGAAAGACCGCCAGCATTCGACGCGGAAGGTGTCCTCGGCGAGGCGCAGGAGCACGATTTCGACCTTGCCGAAAATGGTGCGCGAGCAGGCGCCGACCGGGAAGATCGCCAGCGACAGGTCCTGCGGGCAGCCGCTATTGATGGCCACCTCCGCACCCGGACCGCTGACGACGACGGCGACGTTGCGATGCGAGACGTCGACAGCCGAATGCAGCGTGCCGCTGGTCGTAGCCGCGGCCATCAGGTCGGCTTCGCTCTCGTCGATGACAAGCCACTCGTCCGGCCCGAGCCAGAGCGCATGGCGCTTGCCGTTCGAAGCCGAGGTCTTCGGCCGCGTCGGCAGGGTAACGCCGAGAGAGGCCGAAAGACCGGGCAGCGCATCGGCTCCAGCCCTTAGCGACAGGCGCGAAGCAGCGGGTGCAGGCGTCAGGACCACCTCGGAAAAACCGCCACGGGCAGTAAGAGCGCTCTTGCGGGTTGCAGTTGCCAGATCAGCCATGGAGGCGACCCCCTTCCTTGTCAAAGAACACCATGTCGCTTACCTCGACGGCGATCGTCCTGTCGGCCATCGGCACGTAGAGCGTCTGGCCGAGGCGCGCGCGGCCACCGGCAACGACGGCAAGAGCAATCGAGCGGCCGCAATTTTCCGACCAGTAGGACGAGGTCACGTGGCCGAGCATGGTCATCGGTTTCGGCTGGTTCGGATCGGCGACGATCTGTGCGCCTTCCTCCAGCACCACGTTCGGATCCTTCGTCAGGAGACCAACGAGTTGCTTGCGACCCTCCTTGACCAGATCAGGACGCTTGAGACCGCGAATGCCGACGAAATCGGCCTTCTTCTTCGAGACGGCCCAGGAGAGGGCCGCGTCGTCAGGCGTCAGCGTGCCGTCGGTGTCCTGACCGACAATGATGTAGCCCTTCTCGGCGCGCAGCACGTGCATGGTCTCGGTACCGTAGGCGCAGGCGCCCATCGGCTCGGCCCGCTCCCAGATCGCTTCCCAGGCCGCCTGGCCATAGTCGGCCGGCACGTTGACTTCGAAACCGAGCTCGCCGGTGAACGACATGCGGAACAGCCGGGTCGGTACGCCGCAGATCTTGCCTTCGGCCACGCTCATATGCGGGAAGGCCTCGTTGGAAAGATCGATGCCCTCGACGAGCGGTGCGATGATCTCGCGTGCCTTCGGTCCCTGCACGGCGATGACGGCCCATTGTTCGGTCGTCGAGGTCAGCCAGACCTTCAGGTGCGGGAATTCCGTCTGCAGGTAGTCTTCCATGTGGTTCATGACCCGCGGCGCGCCGCCGGTGGTCGTCGTCACGTGGAAGCGGTCTTCTGCCAGCCTGCCGACCACGCCGTCGTCATAGACGAAGCCGTCGTCGCGCAGCATGATGCCGTAGCGGCAGCGGCCGGGCTTCAGCGTGTCCCAGGCGTTGGTGTACATCAGGTTGAGGAACTGAGCCGCATCCGGCCCGACCACTTCGATCTTGCCGAGCGTCGAGGCGTCGAACAGGCCGGCGACCTCGCGCACGGTCTTGCATTCGCGCGCGACCGCCTCATGCATGCCCTCGCCCGCCTTCGGGTAGAACCAGGCGCGTTTCCAGTTGCCGACATCCTCGAACGCAGCGCCATGCGCCTCTTCCCAGGCATGAACAGGGGTCTTGCGGGCGGGATCGAACAGGCTGCCGCGCGAATGGTTGACGATCGCGCCGAAGGTGACCGGCGTGTAGGGCTGGCGGAAGGTCGTCAGGCCCACCTGCGGGATATCCTTGCCGAGCGCTTCGGCGGCAATCGCAAGGCCATGCATGTTTGACAGCTTGCCCTGGTCCGACGCCATGCCGTTTGTGGTGAAGCGCTTGATGTGCTCGATCGAATGCATGCCTTCGCGCACCGCAAGCCGGATGTCCTTGGCGCAGACGTCATGCTGGAAGTCGATGAAGGCCTTGACGCTTGTGTCCGGTCCCGCGCCTTCGGCAGCGCCGATCATGCCGCCGGTCCAGCTGAAGGCATTGTCGCCGTGCAGCGTTACCTGCGCACCGCCTTCGGCGCCGGCCGCACGCGCGGTCAGTTCGCCGGCAGCCAGCGCCTCGTCGATCGTTGCCTGCAGATCATCGGTGCCGTTGCAGGCGCCGATCGACAGGCAATCCTGCAGATACGTGCCCGGCAGGAAGCGCTGCGTGGCCGCATCGAATTTCACCTTGCCGCGCGATTGCGAGAACAGATGCACTGACGGTGTCCAGCCGGACGAGACGAGCAGCGCATCGACGGCAATCTTGCGCGCCGATCCGCCGCCGTTGCGGGCAACGCTGATCGAGGATACCCGCAGCTTGCCGCCGGAATTGACGACGGAGTGTCCAGTCAGCACCTCGATCCCGAGGCGGCGGGCTTCCGCCAGCACCGCTTCGCCGGGATTGTCACGGCAATCGACGATGGCGGGAACAGCGACGCCGGCCCGCTTGAGGTCGAACGCCGCCTCATAGGCGGAATCATGGGCCGTGTAGACGCCGACCTTGGAGCCGACGGCAACGCCGTAGTGGTTGAGATAGGTGCGCCCGGCTGACGCGAGCATGATGCCCGGACGGTCGTTGTTGGCAAACACCATGTGCCGCTCGATCGAGCCGTTGGCGAGGATGACCTTCTTGGCGCGCACCTGCCACAGCCGCTCGCGCGGCAAAGCCTTGTCGAGCGCCGGCAGATGGTCCGTCACCCTTTCGACGAGGCCGACGAAGTTGTGGTTGTAGTAGCCGAAGCCGGTGGTGCGGGTGAGAACCGTGACGTTGTCCATCGCGGCAAGCGTCTTGGCCGTCGTCTGCGCCCAGTCCCAGCCGTCCTTGCCGTCGATCGTCGTGCCGCTTTCATACCGCAGCGCGCCGCCGACTTCCGGCTGTTCGTCGCAGATGATCACTTTTGCGCCCGCCTTGGCGGCGGCCAGCGCTGCCGAGAGGCCGGCAACGCCGGCACCGATCACCAGCACGTCGCAATGGGCATAGCGGCTGGCATAATGATCGGGATCCGCTTCCGTCGGTGCAACGCCGAGACCGGCGGCACGGCGGATGAAGGGTTCGTAGATCGCGTGCCACGCGGCCTTCGGCCACATGAAGGTCTTGTAGTAGAAACCGGCGGCAAAGAACGGCGACAGGAGGTCGTTGAAGCCGCCGACGTCGAAGGCGAGCGAGGGCCAGCGGTTCTGCGACTGCACCTTCATGCCGTCGAACACTTCCTGCACCGTGGCGCGCACGTTCGGCTGGCGGCGGGCCGCATCGCGCGAGACGTCGAGCAACGCATTCGGCTCTTCGGCGCCGGCCGAAAGAATGCCGCGCGGACGATGATACTTGAACGAACGGCCGACGAGATGAATGCCGTTGGCAAGCAATGCGGAGGCAACGGTGTCGCCTTCAAGGGCGGTCAACGTGCGCCCGTCGAAGGTGAAGCGGGCGGTGCGCGCCGGCGTCAGACGGCCCGAACCTGCAATACGATTGGCGCCGCTCATCGTGCCGCTCCCTTGTCCTGCTCGCCCTTTAGAATGGCGGCCACATCGGGCTTGGGTTCGCCCGCCTTGTAGGTGGTGTAAAACCGGTCGCTCACCGTGTCGCGCGCGGCATTGAAGAACCGGCCGCAGCCATGGATATGGCGCCAGCGTTCGAAGATCAGGCCCTTGGGGTTCTGACGGAGGAAGAAGAACTCTTCGAACTCCTCGTCGCTGATCTCGGCAATGTTGGTCGGACGGACGATATGGGCGTCACCGGCATTGCGGAATTCGAGCTCGGAACGCTCTTCCTCGCAATAGGGGCAATAGATCAAAAGCATCTCGAAATCCTTGGCAATCAGTGCGCAACGGCGGCAGCGGCCGCCTCGTCGATCAGTCGGCCGGTGCGGAAGCGGTCGAGCGTCAGCCCAGCGGCCAGCCGATGCGGCTCGCCCCTGGCAATGAGGTGCGCAAACAGGTTGGCTGACCCCGGCGTCGCCTTGAAGCCGCCCGTACCCCAACCGGCATTGAGGAACAGCCCTGGAACCGGCGTCACACCCTGGATCGGCGAGCGGTCCTGCGTCACGTCGACGATACCGCCCCACTGCCGCATCATCTTGACGCGCCGGAACATCGGGAAGAGCTCGCAGATCGCATCCAGCGTATGGGTGATGATCTGCAGGCCGCCGGTCTGGGAGTAGGAATTGTACTGGTCGGTACCGGCGCCGATGACGAGCTCGCCCTTGTCGGACTGCGAGATGTAGGCATGCACCGAGTTCGACATGACCACGCAAGGGAACATCGGCTTCAGCGGCTCGGAGACCAGCGCCTGCAGCGGCTGGCTCTGTAGCGGCACGCGCACGCCGGCCATTTCCATCAGCACCGACGAGTGACCGGCGGCGGAAACGCCGATCTTCCTGGCGCCGATGAAACCGCGATTGGTGTCGACGCCGGTCACATTGCCGTTCTCGTCACGGCGGATGCCGGTGACTTCGCAGTTCTGGATGATGTGCACGCCGCGGTCGGACGCGCCGCGGGCATAGCCCCAGGCAACCGCATCGTGTCGCGCCGTGCCGCCGCGCCGCTGGAGTGCTGCACCATTGATCGGATAGCGGGCGTTCTTGGCGATATCGAGCGGCGGGCAGTAGGCCTTGGCCTGTTCCGGCGTCAGCCACTCGTTGTCGATGCCGTAGAGACGGTTGGCATTGATATGGCGCTTGAACGACTGCTGGTCGTGGATGTTGTGCGACAGCATCATAACGCCGCGCGGCGAATACATGACGTTGTAATTGAGGTCCTGCGACAGGTTTTCCCAGAGCTTCAGCGAATGCTCGTAGATATCCATGCTCTCTTCATAGAGATAGTTGGACCGGATGATCGTGGTGTTGCGGCCGGTGTTACCGCCACCGATCCAACCCTTTTCGAGCACCGCGACATTGGTGATGCCGTGTTCCTTGGCAAGATAGTAGGCAGCGCCCAGCCCATGGCCGCCGCCACCAATGATGATCACATCATAGTCCTTGCGGGGCTCGGGCGAGGCCCATTGCGGACCCCATCCCTTGTGGCCGCGCAAAGCCTCGCGCGCCACGGCAAAAACAGAATATTTGCGCATCCGCCTGTTACTCCATGAACCCCGGTGATCATTCTCGTTGGCGTTAGAAATCGCAAATCCGACGCCCGCGCAACGTTTCTTTTGCGACGCAAACGGGCGGACTTGCGCGGAGTTGCGACATCGCCGCAATCCGCCGATTGCCGCTCGATGATACACATAGCGGTCTAGCATTGCGGTTTTTTCAGCACGGGCTCATGTCCTCGCTGGACTTTCTACTGATGATCTGGTATCCGCACCTTCAATCGTCGAGCTTTCGGCTCAGCGAACGTAGCTTTTTTTGCCTCCGACACCTGACGTGAGGCAACAACTCGAAACAACCAAAGGAACGGGATTTCACGTGCAGGTACTTGTCCGCGATAACAATGTTGACCAGGCGCTCCGCGCTCTCAAGAAGAAGATGCAGCGCGAAGGCATTTTCCGCGAAATGAAGATGCGTGATTTCTACGAAAAGCCGTCCCAGAAGCGCGCCCGCGAAAAGGCTGAAGCCGTTCGCCGCGTTCGCAAGCTGGCGCGCAAGCGTGCACAGCGCGAAGGCGTCGTGGCCCGTTAATTTGTCGATTTTTCGACACTTTTCGATCTAAGTCGTGGCGGGGGCGAAATATCGCCGCCGCCTTTCTTTTGGTATGGACATCTTTTCCGTCGTCGGGCTAGCGTGACAGTCGCAACCGGCAACGGTGGCCGGTCGCGGTGTTTAGCGCCGGACGGTTTGCCGCAGGCCCTCGTAGCCTCGGCTGTGGGGCCCCGCGAAATTCGCCGGCCTCCTCGAACGGGAAGCCGATGGCTTTCGGACCTAGTCGCATTGAGGGATCGACCTTTGACACTTGCTGCCATGACTGCGGACGTCGCCGGTTTTACCACCCAAGAGGCGCGCCGCCGCCACAAGCGCAAGCCGAAGCTTGCCGCCATGTTCCTGCTCGGATCGGCTCTGCTTCTTTCGGGATGCACGACCGACGGCCCTGAATCGATGGCCAAGGTCGAGCGTGAACAGGGCTCGCAGGGAAACATCGCATCGCTGTCGAGCGTGATCGCCTCCAACCCGAGCGACCCCGAGGGTTATAATGTCCGTGGCTCCGCCTACGGCCGCGCCGGCGAATACCGCCGCGCCCTTGCCGACTTCGACCAGGCGATCCAGCTCAACCCGCGCTTCTACCAGGCCTATGCCAACCGTGCGCTCGTTCACCGCAACATGGGCAACACCCAGGCAGCCCTTGCCGACTACAACATGGCGCTGCAGCTGAACGCCAACTACGACGTCGCCTATATCGGCCGCGGCAATCTCTACCGCCAGGCAGGCCAGCTCGATTCCGCCTTCAACGATTTCAACAAGGCGATCCAGCTCGACACCACCGACCCGCGCGCCTACCACAACCGCGGCCTGATCTATCAGGCGCGCAACCAGCACGGCCAGGCGATCGAAGACTTCTCGACGGCGATCTCGCTGTCGCCGAGTTCGCCGGAGCCCTATAACGGCCGCGGCATCTCCTACGTCGCCCAGGGCGATGACGACAACGCGTTCTCCGACTTCAACACCGCCATCACGCTCGACGGCAAGGTTGCCGAATCCTGGGCGAACCAGGCGCTGGTCTACGAGCGCAAGGGCGACAAGACCAAGGCTGCAAAGTCCTACTCGCATGCCCTGCAGCTCGATCCGAAATACGAGCCGGCACGTGCAGGCCTTGCCCGCGTGAAAGCCACCTAAGACGCAAGCACGCCTCTCCCGTTTCAGCGCCCGCGACCCGTTCGCGGGCGTTTTCGTTTGTCCGCAGCGACAATCGACGCTTGCGATGACGAGCGGAACCTTCCCGGCCACCATCCGTTTGCTCAAGGAATGAAAAACGGAGACTGAGCCATGATCAAAAAGACCTTCATCGCGACACTGGCCCTGGCAGCCCTTTGCGCCGGGCCGTCCGCAGCCCAGAACTATGTCGCGCTCGGCCGCCTCGTCTGCGGTTCGGACGGTGGCACCGGCATGATCGTTACCTCGACGAAGAACCTGCTTTGCACCTTCAAGCCCGCCAACGGCGCGCCGGCCGCAAGCTATGCCGGCACCATTCGCAAGATCGGCATCGACATTGGCAAGACGGGCAAGAGCACCATGGTCTGGGATGTGCTCGCCAAGACCGGCACGCCGGTGACCGCACATGCGCTGGCCGGTGAGTATTACGGCATCGGCGCCGATGCGAGCGTTGCCGTTGGCGGCGGCGCCAAGGTGATCGGCGGCGGCACCAACAAGGCCTTCATGCTGCAGCCGGTCAACGTTCAGGTCCAGGAAGGACTGAACATCGCGATCGGCGTGGATGAACTGACGCTCGCCCCGGCGGGCTGACACGGCGCATAGGCAAATGTCGGCGAGATGATCCTCGCCGGCAGGCGTCGAGCCGTCGGCGGGACCGCCCTTCCAGAGCAGCGCTACACGTCAGATATGACGCGCGAAAGACGCTGTGGAACGTGGGTTTGCATCATGATTTTGGCCAAGCCGAAATCATGATATGGGCATGCCTTCTTCGCCGGCGGCTCGACGCAACAGACGAAAACGCCCGCCATATGTGGCGGGCGTTTTCAATTCCAACTTGGGTTACGGCCGATCAGGCGTGCAGCGCCTTGACGATATCTTCCGTCACCTTCTTGGCATCACCGAGCAGCATCATCGTGCCGTCCTTGTAGAACAGCGTGTTGTCGATGCCGGCATAACCGGAGCCGAGCGAGCGCTTGACGAAGAGGCAGGTCTTGGCCTTGTCGACGTCGAGGATCGGCATGCCGTAGATCGGCGACGATGGGTCGTCGCGCGCCGCCGGGTTGGTGACGTCGTTGGCGCCGATGACATAGGCGACGTCCGCCTGGGCGAATTCCGAGTTGATGTCTTCAAGCTCGAACACTTCGTCGTAAGGCACGTTCGCTTCGGCGAGCAGCACGTTCATGTGACCAGGCATGCGGCCCGCAACCGGGTGGATCGCGTATTTCACATCGACGCCGGCGGCCTTCAACTGGTCGCCGAGTTCGCGCAGCGCATGCTGTGCCTGGGCGACGGCCATGCCGTAGCCCGGGACGATGATCACCTTGGAGGCGTTGGCCATCAGGAACGCCGCATCGTCGGCCGCGCCCTGCTTGACGGTACGCTGGACGCCGTCGTCGACGGCGGCTGCAGCCGCCTCGCCACCGAAGCCGCCAAGAATGACCGAGATGAACGACCGGTTCATGCCCTTGCACATGATGTAGGACAGGATCGCACCGGACGAGCCGACCAGCGCGCCGGTGATGATCAGCGCCAGGTTGCCGAGCGTGAAGCCGATGCCGGCCGCAGCCCAACCCGAATAGGAATTGAGCATCGAGACGACCACCGGCATGTCGGCGCCGCCGATCGGCACGATGATCAGTACCCCGAGCGCCAGCGACAGGAGAACGATCAGCCAGAACACCGTCGTGCTCTGGGTGAAGACCAGCATGATCACCAGCACGACGAGCGCGATCGCCAGGCCGGCGTTGACGAAGTGACGGCCGGTGAGCAGGATCGGCTTGCCGGACATGCGCCCGTCGAGCTTGAGGAAGGCGATGATCGACCCGGTAAAGGTGATCGCGCCGATGGCAACGCCGAGCGACATTTCGACCAGCGCCTGGGCGTGGATGTCGCCGACGGTGCCGATGCCGAAGCTTTCGGGTGCGTACATCGCCGCGGCCGCGACCATGACTGCCGCGAGACCGACGAGCGAGTGGAAGGCGGCGACCAGCTGCGGCATCGACGTCATGGCGATGCGCCGCGCGATCACCGCGCCGGCACCGCCACCGATGGCAAGACCGAGCACGATCAGCAGGAAACCGCCGAAGGTGGGCTTTGCCAGAAGCAGCGTGGTGACGATGGCGATGCCCATGCCGACCATGCCGTAGGTGTTGCCCTTGCGGCTGGTGGCCGGGTGCGACAGGCCGCGCAGTGCCATGATGAAGAGCACGCCGGAAACGAGATAGAGGAAGGCTGCGAAGTTAGCGTTCATCGGCCGGCCTCACTTGTCTTTTTTCTTGTACATGGCGAGCATGCGCTGGGTAACCAGGAAGCCGCCAAAGATGTTGACTGAGGCGAGCACGAGCGCGATGAAGCCGAAGCCGGTCGCAAGCCCGGAGGCCGAGATGCCGACGGCGAGCAGTGCACCGACAACGATGACCGAGGAGATCGCGTTGGTGACCGCCATCAACGGCGTGTGCAGGGCCGGCGTCACCGACCAGACGACGTAGTAGCCGACGAAGATCGACAGGACGAAGATCGCCAGACGAAAGACGAACGGGTCGATCGCGCCGCCGGTGGCGCCATGTGCCAAGGCACCGGCCGCTTCCGCGGTATCAGGAAGGTTCAGCGCTGCCTGCTGGACGGCGGCCACCGCCTTGTCGAGCGCATCGAGCGCTTTTTCCAATGCTTCGTTCGCCATCAAAGATCCCCCTTCTTCTTCGGCTCGAAATTCGGGTTGACGATGGCGCCGCCATGGGTAAGCGCCGTCGCCTTGACGAGCTCGTCTTCCATGTTGAGTGCCAGCGCCTTGGTTTCCTTGGAGACCATGGTCTCGAGGAAGGTCACGAGGTTCTTGGCGTAGAGACCGGACGCCGATGCGGCAATCCGGCCGGGCACGTTGAGATGGCCGATGACCTTGACGCCTTCGACATCGGCAACCTTGCCGGCTTCGGCGCCCTCGACGTTGCCGCCGCGCTCGACCGCAAGGTCGACCGCGACCGAACCGGGCTTCATGGCCTTCAGCATCTCGCGGGTGACGAGGCGTGGTGCCGGCCGGCCCGGGATCAACGCCGTGGTGATGACGATGTCCTGCTTGGCGATGTGCTCGGCAACGAGGGCTGCCTGTTTCGCCTGATACTCTTTCGACATTTCCTTGGCGTAGCCGCCGGCGGTTTCGGCCGCCTTGAATTCTTCGTCCTCTACGGCGATGAACTTGGCGCCGAGCGAAGCCACCTGCTCCTTGGCGGCGGGACGCACGTCGGTCGCAGAAACCACGGCGCCGAGACGGCGGGCGGTTGCGATCGCCTGCAGGCCGGCAACGCCTGCGCCCATGACGAAGACCTTTGCCGCAGGAACCGTGCCGGCCGCCGTCATCATCATCGGCAGTGCCCGGTCATATTCGTAGGCCGCGTCGATCACCGCCTGGTAGCCGGCAAGGTTTGCCTGGCTCGACAGCACGTCCATCGACTGTGCGCGGGTGATGCGCGGCATCAGTTCCATGGCAAAGGCGCTGAGGCCGGCTGCAGCCATTTCGGCCACCGCATCCTCGTTACCGTAGGGATCCATGATGGCAATGACGATGGCACCGGATTTGTAGCCCGCGATTTCGGCACTGTTCGGCCTGCGAACCCTGAGGACGACATCGGCCGTCTTCGCATCGGCGACAGCACCGATCCGGGCACCCACCTTCTCGTATTCCGTATCCGGAACACGCGACAGAAACCCGGCGCCAGCCTCGACAACCACGTCGAAGCCGAGCCCCTTCAGTTTCTTCACGCTATCCGGCGATGCCGCGACGCGACCCTCGTTCGGATCCGTTTCCTTGGCGATAAAGACAATTTCGCTCACAAGTCCCCCTCCCTGACCGCAATCGAGCCAAGGCTGGAATGCGGGCATCCTGTCCGACTGCAAAGCGGCCGCTCAAACGAGCAGGCGCCCTCCCATGTGCAAAGCACACATTCCCCTGGAGACAGGCCGAGCCCGTCCTCCACTCCCCCTCACGCGGTGAGGATAAAGCGCCGCGCGTTCATCTATAAACGCTTCGAGGCGCTACGAACTTTCATGAGCCTTAAGCAAAACCATCGACGCTCCCCGTCGATGCCATGCGGCTTCAGTCCGGACATCCGGTCCGGCAGCCACGGGCAGGCCTCCCCGGCCTGTCCATGGCAAATCGTGGCAGTAATACCGATTAACGAAGGAAGAAGAAACCGGCGACGTTGAGAAGGATGAACAGCACCAGCGCGCTGAAGAAGCCCATGGTGGTGAAGAAAGCTGCCGCCATGGCGATCAGCAGAACCACGCAGAACATCGTGCCGTATTTCGTTGCACTGAGGAAGAAATTGTACGTCTTCTCATGTTCCGCATAATCCATCGGAGCGCCCATTTCGACCGGTCCAGAATGATGCTCAGCCATCGTCCAATTCTCCCAGAATGCTGCGGCGCGACCCTTGGCCCTCGCCGCCCTTCAACCTTGATCCACGAACGACTTCTGCGGAAAACCGCGCAGAAGTCCATTAGCTGCCCATACACAATGCCGGGGCCGCACGCAACGAAAACCCGTCGCTGCGCCCGGCCTCCTGGGGCGATATGCCGCGCGCATCTCCATTGCGCATCGCGATAACCGCGGATCGCTGTCTGCGCTTCTGCTTCTCCTTCGCAAATCGCTGCAGCAAGATCGCCGCAGGCCCTGCGTGACGGGCGCTAGCGGAAAACGGATGTACGATAGGAACGCCCGGAACCGTTCTGCGCGATGCGCGCCGTCGGCAGGATCGTCAGAGGCGCGAACGGCACTTCGTGGCGGTCCGCGAACATCAGGCGACGCTCGAACGGCTCGGAATCGAAGATCGGGTAGCGGTCGAGGATCGAGGGCCGCTGCCCCCTCACCTGCGCGACAAGCAGCGCACCGTCGGCATTGTAGACCCCGAGGTTCTCCCGCTTGGCGACAACGGTCTCGGACGCAAAGATGCGCTTGTAGAATGCCGCGTGCCGAGGCCGGCAAGCGGTCAGGCAACGATCGGCGGTGAAGTATTCGCACGCCATCGCCACTGGCCTGAGCGTCAGGTAGGGGAGCGCCCGCATCTCGTCGCCGGTGACGTCAGGATCGACCGCCAACCGGCCGGGATCGACCAGCACCATGCCGGCATCGAGAAACACATCGATTTCAGGCGCGAAGATCAGCCCCGAGGTGCTGGCCCTGTGCTCGGGCGTGACGTGATGCACACGCACCGTGCTGACAAGGTTCTCGTCGAGATAGATGCCGAAGACATAGGCATGGCTGTCGAAATCGAGATCGTCGATGAGGGTCGAGCCGGTCAACTCCATCAGGTTGACGGCTTTGTAGGCCTTGTAGCGAAGCCTGGCGATATCCTCCATGTCCTCGCCTGTCTCGACCCGCCGATATTCGACGCGATCGAGAAGAAGCATCAGCTTCTCAGAAAAACTCCCAGGCTCCGCCCGGTGAAGACCTTCACCCATTTCCTGCCCCTCATAGTTAACAAATCGTTAACCTATTGACGGGCGGCCGAGCGGCAACAACAAAATGGCACAACTTGCCTTTAACTTATTGTTAACCTTAATATTTCGTTAATTTCTTTGGTTAACCGAACGTTGCATTGAGGGCTGCGCTGGGCTCTGCAGGCGGCAACTCAAGGCTTGCACCGAGAATGGGGGAAAAGGACCGAACGAAGGCGCTCTGCGCGCGTGTCAGGCGATGCGCTTGCTCGTCGGCGTGGCGACCGGTTTCTGGACACCATTGGTGCAGAATGCCTCGATGGCGGAGGCGGGCATGGGCGCTGCGAACAGAAAACCCTGTATCAGATCGGCACATTGGTAGTCATTGATCAGCTGCAGCTGATCCGCCGTCTCGACACCTTCGACGACGATCTTCAGGCCCAGAGCACGACCGAGGTTGGCCGTGCCGCGCAGCAGCTTGAAGCGGCGCGAATCCTCGCGAATGTTGCGCACGAACGAACGATCGATCTTGATGATGTTGACCGGCAGCACGTCGAGGTAGCTGAGGCTGGAATAGCCGGTGCCGAAATCGTCGATGGCGATGGTTATGCCGCTGTCGCGCAGCTCGCCAAGAATGGCCTGCACTTTCGCCGGTTCATCCATCAGGCAGCTTTCGGTGACCTCAAGATGCAGACGCGAGGCATCGAGACCGGTCGCCTGAAGCGTGTCTGCCACCACGGTGACGATGTCATTGCTGCGCAGATCGAGCACGGAAAGGTTGACGGAAACGGAAACGTGGCTCGGCCAGCTCATGCAGTCTCGGCAAGCCTGCTCCAGCGCGAAGCGCGTGATCTCCGTGACGAGGCCCAGCTCCTCGGCAAGCTGGATGAAGACGTTCGGCGGCACTGGCCCGCGCTCGGGATGTGTCCAGCGCGCCAGAGCCTCGCAGCATTCGAGGCGCGCGCCGTTCGGCGTGAACATCGGCTGGTAGGAAAGCGTCAACGCACCGGCATTGATCGCGTCGCGCAGGTCACTCTTCAGCTTCTGCCGGTCGAGATAGCGCGCATCCATCTCGTCTTCGAATACGGTGCAACCACCCTTGTTGCGCGCCTTGGTTTCCGACAGGGCCAGATCAGCCTTGATCTGCAGCTCTTCCAGCCGGAAGGCGCTGCTCGGCACCAGAACGACGCCGGCGCTCATCGTCATGTTGAAGGTGAAGCCACCAGCCAGATAGGCGCCACGCATTCCCGCATGGACCGCGCGCATCTCGTCTTCGAGATCAGGCGAATGCATCCGGTTCGGGAAGAAGACAACGAACTCGTCGCCCATCAGCCGGGCGGCGATCGCCGTATTGCCAACCAATGTCTTCAACCGCCCGGCTATCGCCTGCAGCAACCGGTCGCCGACGATGTGGCCGCGCATATCGTTGACATGCTTGAACTCGGCGACGTCAAGCACCATCAGGCCGACTTCGACGTCGCCCTTTCCTTCGAGCGCCACGGCGTTATGCGCAAGTTCGGCGAAGTAGTCGCGGCTCGGCAGACCGGTCAGCGTGTCGAAGCGAACCATCTGCAGGATCTGCCTGTCGGCCTGCACGCGCGCGGTCACGTCCTCGAAAATCAGCACGACCTCACCGTTTTCGTGCCGACCGGCGGAAAACTCGAGAAAGAGGTCATTGGTAACCGGCACCAGAACCTGGGTCTTCTTGCCCTTGATCAACAGGTCGAGCTGCCGCGATATCGCGCGCGTCTCTTCGACGCTCAGCGACATGCGGCGCACACCGCGACGCACGACGTCGTCCAGCAACCGATCCCTGAGATCAGCCTTGTCGCCGAGCATCAGCAACGCGCAGGCGCGCTCATTGGCAACCACGATCCGGTTGTCGCGGTCGAGCATAAGCAGCCCGTGCGTCATGTTGTTGAGCGCGGCATCGAACTGGCCGGCAATCGTGGCGATCTCGCGGGCGGCCAGCACGTTTTCATAGAGAAACGCGCGCACATTGTTGGCCATCATCCAGGTCGAGAAGATGAAGGGCAGGATCAGAACCGCGAGGATCAGCATGAAGGGATCCTGCAGCGTGATCAGCCCGATCACGATCGGCAGGCAGGCGGACGAGGACAGAAGCAGCACCGCGCGTTCGGAGCCGTAGTTTCGCCCGACCAGCGAGATCATCGAGGCGAGCGTCACGGAGATGCAGGCAAGCTCCGAGAAAGAATCCTGACTGACGGCAATCGCATAGCCGCAGGCAATCCCGCAGGTGAGTGTCACGCTGACACCGCCGAGAATGTAGCGGTTCTCCCATTTCCTAACCGTCGCCCGGTCGGCGTTGGAGAAATCCTGGCGATCGAAGCGCGCCATGTCGAGGTTGCGCAAGACCCAGAGCACGACGATGGCTGCAGTGCAGATGAGATAGAGCGGATCGGAAGTCTTGAGATAGACGAGCGCGAAAGTCACGACATGCGACAGCATGCCGATCAGCAGAGTCCTGCGATGTTCGTAGAGCGAGCTCACAGACGACAGATAGACATCCGTCGGTAGAGCGCCCCGTTCATTGCGCGTCATGAACCCATAGCTCCGGTTTTCCGGATTTTTAGAGACGATGGTTTAACGAAAGATTTCGTGAAATCACCGGCTCTACGCCTTGTATTGCAACATTTTAACAGCGCCCAGCGGGAGTTTTTCCGGAACTCAACCTAGTATTGCGAAAACCAACGAATGATAGATGCGCCTACAACCATGCATAGACAAAACCGCATTATACCTTCTGACATTGTATTTAAGGCAATTCTGCTTGGCAAACATCATATCCACCGATTCACTCAGGATGTGGTTACCCAAAGCTGAAGAAAAGACATCGATTCCTGCCGGCTGACCGCGGGCCTGGCACCGGCCCACGTCACCACCGGATCATGCACCTTCCCAGTTGACTTTCGGCCGTATCTGGCGGCAAGGCTTTGCTAAGCGAGATACGGAGCCTGATGATGTCGAAACCTGTCGTTGCCATCCCCTGCGATTTCCGCGAATTCGACGGCAATGTCTGGCATGTCGTTGCCAATCAATATGTCCGCGCCGCGGTTGAAGGCGCCGGCGTCATGCCCTTCCTCATTCCAGCGCTCGAGACGGGCAACGATATCGACGAGATCCTCGATCGTGTTGACGGCGTGCTGGCAAGCGGCGCCCGCTCCAACGTTCATCCCTCGCTCTATGGCCGCGAGGCAAAAGACACCGACGGCCCCTTCGATCCCGGCCGCGATGCTACCAGCCTGCCCTTGATCCGGCGCGCGCTCGAGCGCGGCGTGCCGCTCTTTGCCATCTGCCGCGGTATCCAGGAGCTCAACGTCGCGCTTGGCGGTACGCTTGCAACGGAAATCCAGGAGCAGCCCGGTGTCTGGGACCACCGCAAGCCCGACGTCTCCGAGCTGGATGTCGCCTACGGCATCCGCCAGGACGTCGTGGTCAAGGAGGGCAGCTGTCTCGCGCCGGTGCTGGGTGTCGGCCGCGTGCGCGTCAACTCCCTGCATCGCCAGGCCATCGGCGCCGCCGCCCCGCGTCTCGCCGTCGAAGCGGTTGCCGACGACGGCACGATCGAAGCGGTCTCGGTGATCGGCGCCAAGGCTTTCGCGGTCGGCGTTCAATGGCATCCGGAATACTGGGTGCGCACGGACGCTCCGTCGGCGAGCCTGTTCAGGGCTTTCGGCGATGCCGTCCGCGCCTATGCCGCGCGCCGCATGGCGGCCTAACGCTTACGTCGCTCGAAAGGCGTTTCCGGCACCGGCGTCAGCGCCTTGCCGGTCGAAAACCAGGCCTTGAGGTTGTCGACCACCAGATCCGCCATGGCGTTGCGGGTGACGACCGAAGCCGAGGCCACATGCGGCAACAGTGAAACGTTCGGCAGCGCCAGAAGTGCGTCGGGCACATGCGGTTCGTCGTCGAAAACGTCGAGCCCCGCCCCGGCAATGACGCCGTTCTGAAGCGCCGAGACCAGCGCTTCCTCGTCCACGGTCGAGCCGCGGCCGACATTGATGAGAACGCCATTCTTCCCCAGCGCCGAAAGCACCCCGGCATTCACCGTCTTTCGCGTCGCCTCGGTGCCGGGAACGATAATGACAAGCGTATCGACGGCCTCGGCAAGCCCTTCGAGCGTCGGGTGATAGGCGTAGCCAAGGCCCTCGCGCTGCGTGCGCGTATGGTAGGCGACCGACACACCGAAGGCTTCGAGCCGCTTGGCAATGGCAAGCCCGATGCGGCCGAGGCCGTAGAGCCCGACAGTGCGGCCCCGAAGCGACAAGGGCGACAGCGGGAATGCCCCCTCGCGCACCCAGCGCCCCTGACGCAACCATTCCTCCGCCTGCGGCAGAAGGCGCAGCGTATTGATCAGCAGGCCGACAGCGGTGTCGGCGACCTCTTCGCTGAGCACGTCTGGCGTGTTGGTAACGGCGATGCCCTTGGCGGCAGCGTGTTTTACGTCGACCCCGTCATAGCCGACGCCGAAATTGGCGACGATTTCGAGGCCGGGCAGTGCGTCCATCAGGCCGGCAGGAATGCGCCCGGAAACGGCGATACCCTTGATATCGGCCATATCGGCCGTGACGAGACCGGCGTCCGGGCGCTCCAGTCGCACGATTTCAAACATCTCGGGCAGCCGCTGAAGCACCCGCTCGTTGATTTTTCCGGGCACGAGGATGCGGGGAAGGTTCGCGGACATGGGCACTCCTGGTCTTTGGGATTTCGTCAGGCGGGGACGCGCAACGGTCCGGTGGACTGGCGGATGCGCATTTCCGGCTTGATCAGGTGGATGCCATCAGGCTCGTGGCTGCCGGACAACTTGTCGAGAAGCGCGCGGGCAGCACTCCGGCCGACATCGGCCTGGCCGTTCCAGACGGTGGTCAAAGCCGGCGTCGCGATCGACGCCTCCTCAAGATCGTCATAGCCGGTGACGGAGATATCGACGCCGGGGACAAGCCCCGCACGCGCGATGCCGTTCATCATGCCGATCGCCACCAGATCGTTCCAGCAGACGACCGCGGTCGGCTTCTGCGGCAGCGACAAGAGATGCACCGCCGCCTCGAAGCCACCCTGCTTGGAGCGCGGGCCGGGAATTCGCAGCTCCGGATCCACCTCGATATTGGCCTTGCGCAGCGCGTTGACGTAGCCTTGATAGCGGTCACGACCGGTCGACGTCTGGTCGGTGCCGCCGACCATGGCGATACAGCGGTGCCCAAGGCCGATCAGATGGTTGGTCGCCAGCGAGATGCCATAGGCATCGTCGCCGCGGAAGATCGGCACGTCGAGCCCCTCGATCGAGCGGGCGATCAGGATCGCCGGCATGCCATTGTCCTCGGCAAGCTGGATATCCTCCGGCGGGGTGCCGATGGCCGGCGACATGATGACGCCGTCGCCGCCGAGCTGCAGCAGCGTCTCGATGAAATCGCGCTGCTTGTCGACCGAGTCGTAATGGTTGGAAAGAATGAAGGTCTGCTTGTCGCGGTCGAGTTCCGCTTCGATCGCCTTCAGGATTTCCCCGTAGAACGGGTTCATGATGTCGTGCACGACGACACCGATAATGCCGGAGCGCGAGGTCCTGAGGCTGGCGGCGCGGCGGTTGTAGATGTAGCCGAGCGCGCGGGCCTGCTCCTTGATCTTGTCGCGGGTGAGGGTCGCCACCAGGGGACTGTCACGCAATGCCAGAGATACCGTCGCCGTCGAAAGACCGAGTGTTTCCGCGATCGTCGAAAGCTTGACCTTTTGCGCCACGATGCCCCCTGCTTAAGCCTAGTTGCCTACCCTCAAATTTAAATCCTATTTAAACTGTTTAAATCGCCGCCGCAATACGCCGTGAAACGAGGCTCAGTCTGCGGCCCGCGCCGCCTGCAGGTTGCTGTCGACGGCCCGCAAAAGCTTCATAAGCGTGCGCACCTGCTTGTCGGTCAAACCGCGCGTGGCAAGGTTTTCCGAATGTTGCCCGGCTTCGGCAATCGTCTGCAGCCGGTTACGCCCAGGCTCGGTGAGGAAGACCTTGGTCAGCCGCGCATCGTCGTCATCAGGGCGGCGCTCGAGGAAGCCCTGCGCTTCCATGCGGCCGATGGTGCGTGTCATCGTCGGCGCCTTGACCCCGAGCTTGGCCGCAAGCCCGCCCGCCGTCAGCCCGTCGGTTTCGGCAAGCGCCAGCATCACGCCGTCCTGGCCGGCATAGAGGCCACTTTCGAGCAGGTTGCGCGACAGAACGGTACGCATGGAACGCGCCGCCTGGACAAGGATCGAGGCGAGATCGTGCGGTTCGGCGAGAAGCTCGTCCTTCTTCTTGCCGTTCTTGCTCTTCTTTTCGGCCTTGTTCTTCTTGCCCATTGGACCTCCTGCCGAATCCCGTCTCAGACATTTATAGCAATACAGCTTGCGATTACGAACTGTATGACTCAAATAACATTTCTACGACAATTGACGTGAAGGATCGAAGAGAAATGTCGATGCCCAAGGCCCGATGGCAGGACAATTCGACCGCTCTTCCGCAACGGGCTCGCCGCGACTGGATCGCCGTGCTGCCCCTCGGCGCCCATGAGCAGCATGGCCCGCACCTGCCCTTCGACACGGACACGCTGATTGCCGACGGGATCGTCGAACGCTCGATCGCCGCCCTGCCCGAGACCCTGCCCGCGACCTTCCTGCCGACAGAACCGGTCGGCTATTCGATCGAGCATATGGATGTCGCCGGCACGCGCTCGCTCGGTTATGACGACGCCGTGCGCCGCTGGCTCGGCATTGCCGAAAACCTGCACGCGCTCGGCATCCGCAAGTTCGTGATGCTGAACGCCCATGGCGGAAATTCGCCCCTGATGACCATCGTTGCGACCGAGGCACGGGTGCGTTTCGGCATGCTGGCGGTCGCGACCAGCTGGACCCGCTTCGGCCAGCCCGACGGCTGGATCGCACCGGACGACAAGGCGATCGACATTCACGGCGGCGATATCGAGACCTCGGTGATGCTGGCGCTCCATCCGGAGAAGGTGGCGATGGAAAAGGCCCGCGCCTTCCCCTCGCGCCAGAGCGACTATGCCGAACGCTTCAGACATCTGCGCGCCTATGGCCCGCATGCCTTCGGCTGGAAGATGTCCGACCTCAATCGCGAAGGCGTGGCCGGCAACGCATCCGCCGCCACCGCCGCGCGCGGCGAGCAATTGTTGGCCCACGCGGTCAACGGCGTGATCGAACTTTTGACCGATGTCGCCGATTTCGACATGGCCGAATTCACCTGAACAACCGGGCCGCCCGCGACGGCAAACACTTTGTTTGTGCTTTTGCGCTATCAGCATCAACAGCAGCAAACGACGACAGGCGGCACTGAGCCGAAACACTATGGCGAAGATCATCGCGCTCGGCGCCTATTTTTATCAGGCCCTAATCGCCTTCGGCCTTCTGATCATCGTCGCCCATTGGCTGGCCCCGGTCGATTACGCCGCCTATTCCCTCTTCATCTCGCTCAGCCAGTTCGGTGCGATCGCCGCCTTCGAATGGGTGCGTTACTCCTGCATGCGTTTCTACCCCGGCCAGACGGCGGAAAGCGAAGCGGCGGAGCGGCGGACGATCGTGGCCGAGGCGGCAGCCTGCGCGCTTTTCTGCCTTGTCGCCGCCGCCGTGTCGCTCGCCTTCGGCGTGACGCCGCTTGTGGCGCTGGTCGGTGGCCTCGTTGCCGTTGCTCAAGGGGGCAGCGACCTGCACCTGACCATGCTGCGCTTCCGCCAGGATTTTCGCGCCTTCTCGGTGCTGCAGGGGTCTCGCGCCACAATCCTGGCCGCAGGAACGTTGCTCGGCACGCTGGTATCGCCAACCTTCCTGTCGACGGTTATTGGCCTGCTCGCCGGCTACGCGCTCTACGCGCTGCTCGCCGCGTTACTGTCGCGCAGATCCGCCCCCCAGCCTTCCGCCCATCTCGACATGGAGCGCGTAAAAAAACACCTCGTCTATGGCAGCGTTTCGGCAGGTGCGGCCACCGCCTCGATGTTTGCGCCGCTTGCGCTGAAGGCGATCTTCACCTCGGCCCTCGGGCCGGCCGGTGCGGCCGGTGCGCTGCTCGCACTCGACCTGCTGCAACGCCCCTTCGTGCTGATCGTCTCCGCCCTGCAGGCGATCCAGTATCCCGAAATCGTCGCCGCGCACGACAAGGCCGGGGAAACCTCGGCGCTTCGCCACCAGCTCGGGCAATACTATGCGCTTTTGACGAGTTTCGCGCTGATGATGGCGGCCGGCATCTTTGCCGTGCTCACGCCGGCGACGTGGTTGGTGATCACCCCCGATCTGCAAGCCGGCTTCCTCGCGACGGCCCCGTTCGTCATTCTGCTTTCGCTCGTCCGTGTCCTGACCCAGATCATGCTGCCGACGCCGCTGCACCTGAAGCAGCGCCTGGCCGCGATCTTCGCGCTTGCCGCCATCGACTGTGCGCTCCTCAATCTGGGCGCCCTTGCCAGCGGCTTTCTGCTGGCGCCGACCGACGCCACTATGATGGCCGGCAGCGCACTCGGCGCCCTTATGGCAGCGTTGATCGGCCTGCGGCTGATGGCGATATTGCCCTTCGACTTCACCTGGCCGCCGGTCCTGCTCGGTGCCGCGGGCCTCGTCGTGACCATTGTCGCCTTCGTCCTGTCGTACCGGTCTGCTTACCTCGCCACCGCAGCCGGGATCATCGTTGGCGGAGCCTGCTGCCTGCTGGCGCTCGATCGGCTACGGATTGGCATGCGCGCTGCAAACGCAGCTTGAACTCGGGCGTGAAAAACGCCACCCGGGCGCGATAAGGAAAATTGAACCTCTTTCGGATTAGATCAGAGCAAAGCAAGAGGCGACGAACACCATGAAGATCATTGTCGGAATAGCCACGGCGGGTCGCCGCGAGGTGCTATCCGAAACGCTTCTGCACCTGACCCGGCAGGATCGCAAACCGGATGCGATCCTCGTCTGCCCTGCTTCGCCTGATGATGTCGATCTCGACCTTGTCCGCACACTCGCTCCCGACGTTACCGTGGTCAGCGGCAGAAAAGGTTCCTGCGCGCAGCGTAACGCCATTCTCGACCGGACAGGAACCGCCGATGTTGTCGCGTTTTTTGATGACGACTTCCTGCCCCGGCATGATTTTCTGGCTAAAGTCGAGGACCTTTTCAAAAGACAGCCCGACATCGCCGTGGCGACAGGCCTGGTCTTGGCCGATGGCATTCATGGCCCAGGCATCTCGGTCAAGGCAGGGTTGGACATCCTCGAACAAGATCAGGCGGCAACGCCCCCGACGACACTCGAACCTGTCTACAACGCCTATGGCTGCAACATGGTGTTCCGTGTGTCGGCTATAGAAGCCGACGCAACCCGCTTCGACGAAAGGCTGCCGCTTTACGGCTGGCAGGAAGATGTCGATTTCTGCCGCCGTCTCGCGCGCCACGGCCGCATCGTTCGAAGTGGCCAATTGCGTGGGGTGCACCTCGGCAACAAGCGCGGCCGCACCTCGGGCCTGCGCTTCGGCTACTCTCAGGTCGCTAACCCGCTCTACCTCTTGCGCAAGGGCAGTGTCGGCCTGAGGTGGACCCTCCACCTCATGGGGAGCAACGTCGCAGCGAACACGATCGGCAGCCTGAAGCCACAATCCCTTGTCGACCGGCGGGGTCGGCTCAAGGGAAACCTCATTGCCTTCGCCGATCTCCTGCGCGGCAGACTAGACCCCTCGCGCGTGCTCGAACTGTGATTGCGTGTTTATCTCCGACCTGACAAGTTGATCAGCCGCGCCCTGCCGCCAAGAGGTTGAGCAGAACCACGGCGCTTGCATCCCATGAAAACCGCTCGGCATTGTCGTGCCCGGCGCGCGCAAGCTGCCGCCGGAGCGCGCCATCGGCGGATATCGTCCGCATCGCGTTGACCAGTGATTCCGGCTTTGTCGGATCGAAGTAGAGCGCCGCCTCGCCGCAGGCTTCCCGGACTGGCGGGATATCGGCGGCAAGCACGGGGCACCCTTGCGTCATCGCCTCAAGCGGCGGAATGCCGAAGCCTTCATAGAGGCTTGGAAACAGGAAGGCGGTGGCGTGGCGCTGCAGCCCGGCGATCTCCGCGTCCGACAGTCGCCCCGAAAAGATCAGGTTGCCGCGCGACGTCGGAGCGATATCGCGAAAGACGCTCGGATCCGTGCCGCCGACGACCACGAGCTTGCCGCCCGCATCCCCCAGGTCCTCGAAGGCACGCACCGCGAACTCGACATTCTTGTTGGGCTTCAAAGTGCCGACGAGAAGGAAGAACGGGCGATCGGCAAGGCCCAGCTTCGCAACGATATCCCGATCCGGCTGAAGGTCGGAAAAGTGGTCGGTGGCGTTGTAGATCACGTCGATGCCATCAGCGGGAACGCGAAAGACATCCGCCAGTTCGCGGCGCGAAAAACAGGAAACCGTACCGATCTTCGCGCGACGCGTCAGGATGTAGCCAAGCGCTCCGTGAAAGAGCCGATAGCCGCGACCGAAGGAGGCCGGATGGCGAAAGAGCGTGACGTCGTGGATCACCACCACCTGGTCGGAATGCAGCACCGGTCCGCTGCCGCCAAGGCCAATCAGCGTGTCGCGCCGTGCCCGCCAATAGAGCGGCCCCTGTTCCCAGAGATGACCAGGGCCCGAGCCGAAGCGTTCGATCGAGATCGCCGACAACGGCAGGTCATCCGGTGCTGACGCCGGCGCCAGCAGCCGCCAGCGCACGTCCTTCAGCGCCGCCGGCACGTCGCCGGCCGCAATGCGGGCATCGAGCGCGCGGGTGATCTCACGGGCAAAGCGCTGTACGCCGGTGAGCGGCTGGGTCAGGAACCGGCCGTTGATGGAAATCGTCTTCACGCACGCACCCTTTCGACAGGATGCGGACTCTCCCCGATTTTGATGAAAGGAGCGTTATCGCAGCCGGGTTCCGCCGTTTCGACAGTGGCAAAGGCGTGGCCAAAATGGGCTTGGCCATTTGCGCATCGCCGCTGCATCTCCTATATGAAACGCGACATGGATGCCCGCTCCCCGCATCCCGAGATCCCAGAGGTTCCCATGACCGAAACATCCCCGCAGAAGCCGATTCCCGTCACCGTGCTCACCGGATATCTCGGCGCCGGCAAGACGACGCTGTTGAACCGCATCCTCACCGAGAACCACGGGCGCAAATACGCCGTCATCGTCAACGAATTCGGCGAGATCGGCATCGACAACGACCTGATCGTGGAATCCGACGAGGAAATCTACGAGATGAACAATGGCTGCGTCTGCTGCACCGTGCGCGGCGACCTGATCCGCGTGGTGGAAGGCCTGATGCGCCGGCCCGGCCGCTTCGATGCCATCATCGTCGAGACCACCGGCCTTGCCGACCCGGTTCCGGTCGCCCAGACCTTCTTCATGGACGACGACGTGCGCGCCAAAACCGAGCTTGATGCCGTCGTCGCGCTGGTCGACGCCAAGCACCTGCCGCTCCGGCTGAAGGACAGCCGTGAGGCCGAAGACCAGATCGCCTTTGCCGATGTGGTGCTCCTCAACAAGACCGATCTCGTCAGCCCGGAAGAGCTGGAGCGGATCGAGGCGACGGTTCGCGTCATCAACCCGTCGGCCCGCATCTACAGGACGCAACGCTCCGAAATCGACCTGACCAAGGTTCTCGACCAGGGCGCGTTCAACCTCGAGCGGGCGCTGGAAAACGACCCGCACTTCCTCGACCAGGACGATCACGAACACGATCACACCTGCGGTCCCGATTGCGGCCACGATCACCATCATCACCACGATCATGACCACCATCATCACGACCACGATCACGATCATGGCCATCACCACCATGATCACGCTCCGTCGCCGATCCATGACGTGACGGTGCAGTCGATCTCGCTGCGCGGCGGCGAGATGAACCCCGACCGCTTCTTCCCCTGGATCCAGAAGATCACCCAGACGGACGGCCCGAACATCCTGCGCCTCAAAGGCATCATCGCCTTTGCCGGGGACGCCGAGCGCTATGTCGTGCAGGGCGTGCACATGATCATCGAGGGCGACCATCAGCGCGCCTGGAAGGAAGGCGAAAAGCGCGAAAGCCGCCTGGTCTTCATCGGCCGCGACCTCGACCGCGAAAAGCTGGAGCGCACGTTCAAGGCCTGCGAAGCTTCAGCCTGATTTCGGAAGCCGCGCGGCGGCCATGATCAAATAAGGAGAGCATGATGCCGGCGGAAAACCGCTTGCACTTTCGGCATCACGCTCTAACCGCATGCCCAACCAGGGGACCAGAACAATCTGATGCCGACAGTCGCTCCGCTCGATCTCGAAGGCCACGTCGTTGGCGTGACCTTTCTCAAGGGTATACCTTTCTTTGCCGAAGCCACCGGCGCCATCCACCGTCTCGACCTCGGCCACAAGACAACGGAAGTCCATGAGGGTCTGCTGTCGCTGGTTGTCGACGAGGCGAACGAGACGCTTCTCACCGGCGGCGAGGACGGCAAGGTGATGCGCACGGCCGCCGACGGCACGACGACGCTGGTCGCCGAGGCGCCGCGCAAGTGGATCGCCCAGGTCGCCGCCGGACCTCAAGGCTCGGTCGGTTACGCCTATGGCAAGACCACGCACGTGCGTCTCGCCGACGGCAAGACCAAGGAATTTGCCGAGGAGCGCACGGTCGAGGGCATCGCCTTCGCACCAAAGGGCCTGCGCGTCGCCGCTGCCCGCTACAATGGCGTGTCGATGCACTGGGTCGGCACCTCCGGCCAGCCGATCGATCTCGACTGGAAGGGCGCCCATACCGGCGTCACCTTCTCGCCCGACGGCCGCTTCCTCGTCACCACCATGCAGGAAAACGCCCTGCATGGCTGGAAGCTCGACGCCAAGCCCGGCGCCGAAGCACGCCACATGCGCATGACCGGATACCCCGCCAAGGTGAAGTCGCTCTCCTGGTCGGCCAAGGGCAAGTGGCTCGCCTCCTCCGGCGCGCCAGCCGCCATCGTCTGGCCCTTCCAGGGCAAGGACGGTCCTATGGGCAAGGCACCGCTGGAACTCGGCACCCGTGCCGACATAATGGTGACGTCCGTTGCCTGTCATCCGGCCGAGGACATCGTCGCGATCGGCTACCAGGACGGCATGATTCTCGCCGCCCGCTTCGCTGACAGCAAGGAAGTGCTGCTGCGCCGCCCCGGAAAGGGTGCCGTTACCGCCATGGCCTGGAGCAAGGACGGGCGCCAGCTCGTTTTCGGTTCGGCCGAGGGCGATTGCGGCGTCGTCGATATCGCCGGATAACATTCGCTCGACGCTCTTCGGAAACGTCAGCGCCATTGCCCCTCACCCTAATCCTCTCCCCGCAAGCGGGGCGAGGGGACGTGGCAGACGCTCCGTCAAAGAGTGGCGGAAAATGACCGGACGAAACCGCGCCACAAGTCCCTTCGCCCCGCAGACGGGGAGAAGGTGGCGGCAGCCGGATGAGGGGCAGATGCAGCCACGACCTGCAACGCCCAGCCACACGGCAGCGATCTCCAAAAATCAAATCTTCACCACCGCCGCGGTCACGTACATGAAGGCAACACCGGCCGCGAGTCCGCCCATCACAGGCGGCGTCAGAAAGACCTCTGTGCGCTTGCCGCTCTGGCGCATCAGATAGGCGCCGACCTCGACGATCACCTGCAGGATCGCCCCCGCCCCGACAGCCAGCGCCAGCGCCGACCATTGCGCCGACGTTGCCAGGCTGCCGAGCCATATGCCCAGCACCGCCGGACCGCCGGCGAGGAATGTCAGGCCGGCAAAGGCCCACAGTGACGGCCGCTGCTTCAGGATCGGCGCAGCAATACCGATGCCCTCGGTCACGTTGTGCAGGGCGAAGCCGGCCACCAGGAAGGTGCCGAGCCCGGCCGATCCGGCGGCAAAGGCCGCCCCGATCGCAAGCCCTTCGCCAAGATTGTGCAGGCCGATGCCGAGCGCAATATAGGTGGAGAGCGCCAGTCCTGTCGGCACGCCGCCGCGTCGGCCGATCGCCATCAACACGAGAAAGCTGCCCAGGCCCGCCAGCACCACCATGACCGGCCCCTGGAAAATGGCTGCCGCCTGCGACGCCAGTTCCAACGCTTCAGCGCTTGCATCGACCAGCAGAAAGGCGAGAAGCCCAATCGTCAGCGATAACAGAAACGCCATTCCCGATGCACCGACGCCGCGCAGCACCGGATAGAACATCAGGCCGACGGCGACCGGCACGATGCCGACGAGGATGCCGACCAGCGCCTGCAATCGCAATTGACCCGGCGTCGCCTGCGGCGTCGGCACGGCGACGGCGATGTCGTGCGCGAAGGTCGCGCCGGTATTGCTCACCACTTTCAGCGCATGCGCCTCGCCGAGCATCCAGGGGAACGGCAGGCTCAGCCAGGCCGTTTGGCCACGGGCGATCGGACCCGGCGGATCCTGGGTGAATTGCCAGTAGGCGTCATCCACCTGGACTTGCGCCACCGTCATCGGTTCCGAGCCACCGGCGCGAACCAGCAGGCGCACACCGCTGTCATCGAGCACTGTTCGCTCGAAGGTCAGGTTTTCGACCGGCGGCGCCCCGTTGCGAAAGCTCGACAGCGGATCGGTCGACAGGATCCAGGCAACGGCGATGCCAAAGGCGATGAGCGGCAGCGCCAGCCATACGAGATTGGTTTTTGCCGCGCGGATGGCGGCTCTCGGCAAGGTCTCGTTCATACCAGCGCCTCCACCACGTCGAACATGCCGACCCACCCCAACTCGGTAAACTCGGTCTGGTGCGGATGAAACATGTAGAGGCCGGGTTCGTGCTCGGCGAAGGTGAACTCCAGAATGCCGCGCTGCGCCTGGCACTGGGTGATGAGATCGACGGTTTTCAGCGTCGGTGTCAGCGTCGTTCCCTGATCGTAGTAATCGAAGAAATTGGCGTGCAGGTGGAACGAGTTGATCGGATCGAACTCGATGACATTGACGAGATAGATGCGCACCGGCTTGCCCTTCACGATCCGGATCGGCCGCTTCATGAAGGCGTGGGCGACGGTGTTGACCGCATAAAATTCGTTCTCGGCATCGAAATTGGTATCGAAGGCGTTCATCACCATCACCAGTTCCTGCCAGCCGGCATTCTCCGGCGTGCCGAGGAGCCGCGAACGGGCGACGTCCACGTTTTCAGGGTGACGCTCGGGGTCCGGGTCGATGACGAAGGCGCCGTACATGCCCTTGTGGATATGCCGGCGCAGCGGCATCGCATGGCAATGGTAGAGATGGCAGCCGAAGGGCTTGGCATCGAATTCGTAGACAAACTCGTCACCGGGATCGACCATGCCCGCGCCCGGCACACCGTCCATCCGCGCCGCGTGAATGCCGTGAAAATGGATCGAATGCGGATGCGAAGCGTAGTTGCGAAAAACAATGCGCAGGCGTTCGCCCTCCTTGGCCCGAAGCGCCGGCCCAGGCACGCGGCCGTTATAGGTCCAGGCCGGAAAAGTGATGCCGGGCGCGATCTCGATGTCACGATCCTGCGCCGTCATCTCGAAGGTCCGGAGCGTGCGCCCGTCCGGCAACACCGAGACGGTGCCGGTGTCCCAGTCGGTCAGCATGTCTGTCGGATCGAAACCATTGACGCTGCTATCGACGTCGCCGACCGTCATCATGGCGCCATGCCCCATTGCCGGCATGGGCGCAGCCATATCCCCCGAAGTCTGCGCCGCCATCTGGTGACCGCCGCCATGGGTCGCCTGTTGCGCCAAGGCAGCCCCGGCGCAGATCGCGGTGCCACCGGCCGCCGCCAGCCCGCCCATCAGAAGACTGCGTCGTTTCAGCAGGTCTGGTTTCACCGGATTGTCCATGGATGTCGCCCCTCGCCCGATACGGCGCCACGTGTCCGCTCCGATTTGCAGAGGCGATGCCACAAAGCCCGAATTGACCGGCGCGCCTAATTGCGAACCGTTCGCAACTACATTGATAATGCAAATGCAACTCATTCGCAATTGATGAAGGCGCAAGCGGAGACGATTAACGGATTGACCCCGGCGGTATCGTTGAAGGGTAAGACGGCAGGACCGTTACATCCCCGAAGCGTTTGGCTTCGGGGATGTTGGCTGAACAGCAAGTGCCCGGTAGGCGGCAAAGACAATGGTCGGGCCGCAACCGCAACAACCGTCGCTCACCATTCCAGTTCCAATTGCGGGCGACCGTTCGACGTCTTCTCGACCGTGCGCCCGTTCTCGTCGACCGTCGCGGTCACCCGCTGGCGGAAGGCAGAGAAGCTCTCGAAAGTGACGACATCGACGGGTTCGTCGAATTTCATCGTCAACCGGTAGCGCCCGGACTGCGACGTCAGCGCGTGCACCGCGAGGATCTCACCTTCAAAGGGCTGGCCGAGATAACGGCCCTTCACCCGTGAACCGAGCATCCAGGGATTGAACGGCGGTCGATTGCCGACGGCCGCGTGAAGCGTGTTCCAGTCGCGATAGCCGTATTGGGCAGCGATCAGTTCAAGCGAACGGGAGTGGGTGATGGTCTCGCCTTCGCCCGATAGCCGCGATCGCAGACGTTTCGCCTGGTCCTTAAGGGCATCGAGCGATGGCAGCGTGTTTGATCCGCGCATCATGACAGGGTCTCCTGCTGCGGCATGCAATGTTAAGAGATGGGAGCCCGCATTGCCACCGGTTCGCATGCCGTTTCGGCTGACCGTGTATGAAAAGAAGGGCTTCACCAAAGCATGACGCTCGCGGACGGCAGGGGCCCTTGCCCTGCCCTCTCCATAGGGTAAGCACCCGAAGCTGTCAAATGCGGCCCGAGCCTCCTGTTGCACAGTCGCTTGAGGTGTGGGACGACTTGCCCTGCTGCGCTACGCTGGAGATCATCATGAGTGAAATCACCCTCCTCGCATTCGCCCTTGTCGCTTTCATCGGTATTGCCACGCCCGGCCCGACGGTGCTTTTGGCGCTGACCAACGGCTCACGTTACGGCATCAGGCGCGCGTTTGCGGGCATGGTCGGCGCCATACTCTCGGACTTCGTGCTGATCGGCGCGGTTGCGCTCGGTCTTGGGGCCTTGCTCGCCGCTTCGGAATTCTGGTTCACCGTCGTTAAATGGCTGGGTGCCGGCTATCTCGCTTTTCTCGGCATCATGCTCTTGCGCTCGAAGGGCACGCTCGACGTCTCCACCGACAAGAACACCGCCGACGCCACGACATCAGCAATTTTTCTGAAGAGCTTTCTGGTCGCCGTCACCAACCCGAAGGGCTATCTGTTCTTCTCGGCCTTCCTGCCGCAATTCATCAACCTTGGTTTGCCGCAGGCGCCGCAATATGCAGCACTTGCTGCCGTGTTCGCCTCAGTCGATCTTGTCGTCATGCTCGGCTATGCCTTGCTCGGATCGCAGGCGGCCCGATTCCTCAAGCATTCCGGCGCCGTCTGGCTCGAACGCATCTGCGGCGGAGCCCTGCTGGCGCTGGCAGGCTCCCTCGCCTTCTATCGCCGCACCACCAACTGACATGCTGTTTCGCAAGGAGATCCTCGACAACATCGCCAAGGGAAAGGTGACGCTCGCGTTCCGGCGCTGGACGAAACCGACGGTCAAGGCCGGCGGCAGCCTGCGCACCGCAGCAGGCGTGTTGTCGATCGACACGATAGAAGCAATAGAGGCCGGCGATATCAGCATGGCAGATGCGTACTGCGCCGGCTTCCCGACGTGCGATGCGCTCTTTGCCGAGCTCGGCAGCCGCTCCGAAGGCACGCTATACCGCATCGCCTTCCACCGCTCGGGCGACGATCCGCGCCTCTCGTTGCGCGACGAGGAAACGCTAGGGCAGGCCGATCGTGATGCGATTGCCGCCCGCCTCACCCGCTTCGACAAGGCGGCCGGACAGATCTGGGCGGAAGCGACGCTCCAGCTGATCGCCTCGCGGGACGGCATCACCGCTGCCGAGATTGCGGAAAAGGTCGGCATGGAGAAGCTGAAACTCAAGGCGCGCATCCGCAAGCTGAAGGAACTGGGGCTGACAGAAAGCCTCGCTGTCGGCTACCGGCTGTCGCCGCGCGGCCGATCGTTTCTCGGCCAGGCTTGAACGACACCACAACAAGGGAGATGACATGATCGGGTACACGATGGTCGGAACAACCGATCTCAAGCGGGCCGAACACTTTTACGATCCGCTGATGGCGCTGATCGGCCAGGAGCGCTGCTATTGTGACGAGCAGGTCTCCTCCTGGGGGCGCAAGGACGACGGCAAGGCACCGCGTTTCTTTGCGTGCCACCCGTTCGACGGCGGAACCGCCTCCGTCGGCAATGGCGCCATGACCGCCTTCCTGGCGGAAAGCGCCGGGCTGATCGACCGATTGTTCGAGGTCGCCATGGAGCGTGGAGGCAGAGAGGAAGGAAAGCCCGGCTTTCGTCCGCACTATGGCGAGGGCTTCTACGCGGCCTATGTGCGCGACCCCGACGGCAACAAGCTTGCCTTCGTCTGTTATGATGCGCGGCCGTCGAAACCCGAGGCGTGACTTGCTATTGATATGACGTGCTCCCCCATCCCTCGCACGTGACAGATGGGGGAGCAGCGAAAAATCCGCCTCCGCAGGGTTGGAGGCGGAAAGACGTCAGGCGGCGCGCTGGACCCGCGCCAGCGCCAGCTTGCGGCCGCTGGCGACGATCAGGCCGGCAGCGCCTTCGAGCCAACCATCGCGAAGCTCGAGCGCCAGGAAACGGCTGCGCTCGAACGGGCCGGGCATGACCAGATGCTGCGCACCCGCGGCAAAGAAGCCGAAGCGCTCGTAGTAGGCGGCATCGCCAACCAGCAGGATCGCGCCGTGGCCGCGGCTCTTGGCCTCTTCGATCGCCGCCCGCATCAGCATGCCGCCGATGCCCTTGCCCTCATGGGCCGGATCGACCGCCAGCGGGCCGAGCAAAAGCGCTGGAATGCTGTGGCCTTCGCGGTTGACGCCTGCCTCGACATTCCACAGGCGAACGGTCGCGATGACATGGCCATCGAGATCGCGGGCGACGAAGGCGAGGCCTTCGGCCGGCACACGGCCGCTGCGCAGCTTTTCCGACGACTTGCGACGCCGCTCCGGCCCCATGGCACGGTCGAGCAGGTTTTCGCGGGCGACGACGTCACCCGGGTTTTCGCTATCGATAACAAATGTGGACGGCGCGAAAAACGCGCGCAGGGCATCAACAACAGCGGCCATCCGGGCCTCCCGTCATCAAAACCGCTTCAGGCGGCATCTGGAGAACATTGTGAAGTGGCGCTCCCGCCCGAAGACGGGAGCAGGCCGGATCAGATCACGTAGGACTTCAAGGGCTCGAAGCCGTTGAAGGCGACGGCCGAGTAGGTCGTCGTATAGGCGCCGGTGCCTTCGATCAGAACCTCGTCGCCGATCGAGAGCGTGATCGGCAGCGGATACATCTTCTTCTCATAGAGCACGTCGGCCGAATCGCAGGTCGGGCCGGCCAGCACGCAAGGCTCCATCTCGTCGCCGTCGCGCGCTGTGCGGATCGGGTAGCGGATCGCCTCGTCCATGGTTTCGGCGAGACCGCCGAACTTGCCGATGTCGAGGAACACCCAACGGTGCGCGTCGTTGTCCGACTTCTTCGAGACGAGAACGACTTCCGCCTTGATCACGCCGGCATTGCCGACCATGCCGCGGCCCGGCTCGATGATCGTTTCCGGGATGTGGTTGCCGAAGTGCTTCTTCAGCGCGCCGAAGATCGCCTGACCATAGGCTTCAGCAGTCGGCACGTCCTTCAGGTACTTCGTCGGGAAGCCACCGCCCATGTTGACCATCTTGAGCTCGATGCCCTGCTTGGCCAACTGCACGAACACGCGCTTGGCATCAGAGAGAGCTGCATCCCAGGCGTCGAGCTTCGTCATCTGCGAACCGACATGGAACGAGACGCCGTAGGAGACCAGGCCATGCTGATGGGCGTAGACGAGCACGTCGACGGCCATCTGCGGGACGCAACCGAACTTGCGCGACAGCGGCCATTCCGCACCTTCGCCATCGGTGAGCACGCGGCAGAACACGCGGGCGCCGGGGGCTGCACGGGCAACCTTCTCGACTTCCTCATGGCTGTCGACGGCAAAGAGCGACACACCGAGAGCGTGAGCGCGGGCAATGTCGCGCTCCTTCTTGATGGTGTTGCCGTAGGAGATGCGGCTGGCGGTCGCACCGGCGTCGAGCGCCATTTCGATTTCAGCGACGGACGCGCAATCGAAGGAGGAGCCCATGCCGGCGAGCAGGCGCAGGATTTCCGGCGCCGGGTTTGCCTTGACCGCATAGTAGATCGAGCTGTCCGGCATCGCGTGGCGGAAAGCCTTGAAATTGTCGCGCACGACGTCGAGGTCGACGACGAGGCACGGGCCATCGGGTCGTCGGGTGTTGATGAAGTCGATGATGCGAGCCGTGGTCATGGCCTTATTCCCCTGATCCAAAATGCTCCGCCTGCGCGGAGGACAAAGGGCATACGCGCGAATGCTCTGGAACCAGCCGGTGGAGACCCCGGAACCAAGCATGCGCTCGATGCGCGAACGGTGAACCGAAGCCCGCCTAGGCTTCAATTCGGCTTTGTCTGCCATGGATTGGAGGGGATAACCCAACCGCACTTCCGGCAATGAAGGTGTGCCTCTTCAGTAACCCCGGCTGTTGGAGAGCCGGCAGACACCAGAAAGGCCCGCACCGTCGTTGCTTCAAGATGTCCTCGCATTTCCCGGTTGGCCGGAATAGCGACTGGAGGGGTTAGTTCCAGGTACCTTACCGATACCCTCACCTAATCGAGGGTCGGCGGACACCCACAGGCACGTGCGACTTTGGGCAAGGCGTAGGTAAGAAAAAACCTTGTCGTAATCAAGAGTTTTTTCATCGCTGCTGTTGAATTTTTTTCGAGACCGGCAACACTCGCAATGTTCACGTTTACTGAACAATCGAAGCTGACGTCATGACCGCCGCAAGCGATTGAAAGAACTGGATTTATTTCGACGTCTCGCCTATCCGATCATTGAACTCCGGATAGCGGACGAAATCGGCTGCAAAGACAGCCGCAGAACAAAGAAACCTGAAAGAAGCACTCGCGGCGAATCAAAGCCCCGCGGCGAGGCAAGACGAGGAAAGACCGGCCATGGACACGCTCACCCGCATCCGCGCCTTTATCGATGTGGTGGACGCCGAAGGGTTTTCGGCCGCGGCCCGCCGTGTCGGCCGGTCGAAGGCGCTGCTTTCAAAATATGTGCGTGAACTCGAGGACGAACTGGGTGCGCTACTGCTCAATCGCACCACACGGCAATTCTCGCTGACGGAAGCCGGCCATACCTATTATCGCACGGCGTCGGAGATCCTGAAGGAGATCGACAATCTCGCCGACCTCGTGCGCGCCAACAATTCCGACCTCAAGGGCAGGCTGCGGATCACCGCGCCGCGCACCTTCGTCGATGCCGAGATCGGCCAGTCGCTGATCGATTTCGGCCAGCAGCATCCGGAGCTGTCGCTTGAAATCGTTTCCGACGATCGTTTCGTCGACCTCGTCGAAGAAGGTTTCGATGTCGCCATCCGCATCACACGGCTCGAAGATTCAACGCTGATCGCTCGCAAGCTCGACGATTTCCAGGTGTTGATCTGTGCGTCCCCGGATTTCCTGGAGAAGGTCGGGCCCATCGAACATCCGAGCGACCTGTCCAAGATCCCATGCATTCTCGACACCAACGGCCGGTCCTATTCCAACTGGCGCTTCATCGAGCCCGACGGATCCTCCTTCACCGTACCCGTCAGCGGCCCGATCGAGGTCAACAGCCCGCTTGCCTCCGTGCGCGCCGCCGTATCGGGCATCGGCGTGGCACTGGTGCCCGACTTCATCGCCCGCCCCAAGGTCGCCACCGGCGAACTCGTCACGCTCTTCGACGACTTCCTGCCGCGCGACCGCGGCATCTACGCGATCTATCCGCATCGCCGCTACCTGCCGGCCAAGGTGCGCACGCTGGTCGACTACCTCCACACCTGGTTCCGCAAGCCGCGTTGAGGCGGCAAGGTCCCAAATCCGTCCCATTTCCAGTACATTGCGGGACCGAATCGGAGGCGCCAACACGCCTCCGACCAGAAGGCCCGACCAGAAGGATTGCCGTTTCATGAGAATTAAGCGCCTCGTCATGGCCGGCCTTGCCACACTGCTTGCGCCGACCCTGGCCTTCTCCCACCCGCACATCTTCGCCGAGGCGCGGCTCGAAGTGGCCTCCGACGACAAGGGTGAAGTGAGCGAGCTCAGGAACGTCTGGCGTTTCGACGAGCTGTTTTCCGCCAGTGTCGTGCTGGATTTCGACAAGAACTCGAACGCGACGCTCGACCCGGACGAGCTGGCGGAAGTCGGCCAGACAGTGCTGGAATCGCTGGCAGAGTACAACTATTACACGACAGCGCTCGAAAACGGCAAATCCATCAAGGTCAGCAAGCCCGAGCATATCACCGTCGACTACAAGGACGGCCAGTTGCTGATGATCTTCGCGGTCAAGCCGGCCGAGCCGATGCCGCTCAAGGGCAAGCTCTCCTTCGGCGTCTACGACCCGACCATGTATACGGCCATGGACTTCCCGACCGACGACGACCTGACCGTGGTCGGCCACAAGATCTCAGCCTGCGAGCACAAGGTCGTGCGCCCTGATCCTGACGAAGTCCTTGCCGAAAACAAGGACACGCTGACCGACGCCTTCTGGAGCGACCCGACCGGCACCGACATGTCGAAGCTCTTTGCAACCAGGATAGAGATCACATGCTGAACACCCGGCTGAACACCCGCAAGGTCGGCGGCCTGATTGCCGCAACGCTTGTGTTGACCGCGCTTAGCGCCGGCCTTGCCTCGGCACAATCGCCGCTTGGCATCGGCACGGCAGAACCATCCTTTCAGACCACCGGCTTCCTCGGCGGCTTCTTTGCCTGGGTGAACGCCGAGCAGCAGGGCTTCTATCGCACACTGACCGGCGCGCTGAAGGGCATGCGCGAAAACCCCTGGCAGCTCTGGTCGCTGATCGGCCTCTCCTTCGCCTATGGGGTCTTCCACGCCGCCGGTCCCGGCCACGGCAAGGCGGTCATCTCGTCCTACATGATCGCCAACGAAACCGAGCTGAAGCGCGGCGTGCTGCTCTCCTTCATGTCGTCGATCCTGCAGGGCGTCGTCGCCATCCTGCTCGTCGGCGCCGTCTATCTGGTTCTGCGCGGATCCTCGATCAGCATGACCGACGCGACGCGCTCCCTGGAGATTGCGAGCTACGCACTGATCGCCACCTTCGGTGGCTGGCTCCTGTTTCGCAAGCTGCGCTCGATGATGCGCCCGTCGGCCCTGATGGCAACGGCCGGCGGCGGACATGTCCAAATCGAGCATGACCATGATCTTCACGATCATACCCATCATCGCCACGGCCATCATCATCACGACCACAGCCATGGCGCCGGCGAGGTCTGCTCGACCTGTGGCCATGCGCATGCGCCGGATCCCTCGATGCTGAAGGGCGATCGCTTCGCCGTCAGCGAGGCCTGGTCGGCGATCGTCGCCGTTGGCCTGCGGCCATGCTCGGGCGCACTGATCGTCCTGTCCTTCGCCCTGCTCAACGGCCTTTATCTCGGCGGCATCCTCTCGGTCTTTGCCATGTCGATCGGCACGGCCATCACGGTTTCGATCCTGGCGACGCTCGCCGTCACGGCAAAGGGTTTTGCGGTGCGCTATGCGTCAAGCGCCCAATCGGCCGCCCGCATCTCGAACGGCATCGAGATATCAGGCGCCCTGCTCGTGATTATCTTGGGATTGGTCCTGCTCGGCGCCGCGCTGCAGAGCTGACGCTCTTACGGCATCCTCAGCGGATCAAAGGCCGCGCTTGCGCTGATGGCGCGCGCGCAGCCAGAAGATCAGGAAGAATCCGAGAACGAAGACGACGCCGAAGGCACCCGCGAGCCAGACCGATATATCGCCGAGCCGCAGCATGATCGATGGCAGCACGAAGAAGCCGACGCCGACGACGGCCAGAATGACGGCCGCGGCAATCGCCGGCGACTTTTCCTTGGGGGCCTGGTTTTCTCTGGTCTTCTCGGGCGCGTTCACGCTCACTCCTTTGGCGCGAGGTCCGCGCGAATATCTTCCAGCCGCCGCTTCTGGCGACCATCGGCATCGAAATTATCAGGCGACAGCCAGTTTTCGAATGCGGCATTGAGCAGCGGCCATTCGCTGTCGATCATCGAGAACCAGGCCGTGTCGCGGTTGCCGCCCTTGGATATCATATGCTGGCGGAAAATGCCCTCGAAACTGAAGCCGAGGCGCAGTGCCGTCGTCCGGCTCGGCTCATTCTCGCTGTTGCATTTCCACTCGTAGCGGCGATAACCGAGATCCTCGAAGACGTGCTTGGCCATGAGGTAATGCACCTCGGTCGACAGCGGCGAACGGGCCATCGCCGCGCCATGCGCAACGGACCCGACTTCGACAACGCCGTTGGCAGGATCGGCGCGCATATAGTTCGCCATGCCGACGACCTTGCCGCTCGCCTTGTCGCGAAACACTTCCGTGACCCAGCCGCCCTTTTCCTGGGCTGTGGTCAGCCAGGCGTCGAAATCGTCGATGCCGCCGAAATCGGCCTGCGCGAAATATTTGAGCAGCGGATTGATGCCCATACCGCCGAGCCCATCCCACAGGTCCTGCCTGTGCGTCGCACGGTCATAGGGCTCAAGCCTGACGTATCGACCTTCGATCGCCACCGGCTTTGGCGCCGGACATCCCTTCCAGTTGCTCAGATCACGCATCGGCCACCTCTTCCGCTACTCCTGTGCCCGGCATAGGACAGAGAAGCGGCCGACACAAATTCAAACTCGTGATCAATCCATGAGCGATTTGATCAGGCCGGAACCTTGGCCGACGACACGGTTGCCTCGATATGATCGACGAGCGCATCGGGAAGGCCGAGGCGACCGGCGAGAAGATCGAGATAGCCCCGCTCGGCGCGGCTTTCAGGTTCGATCGTCAGGCGCGACGCGGTATAGACCTCGACGCGCTCTTCCTCGGTCTTCGCGGCGTTGACGATGGCGTCGATATCGACCGGATTGGCCAGCTCGACCTCGAGGAACGCCGACGCATCAGCCGACAGGCCGGACACCGAAAGCTTGTCGATGATGTGCCGACGCTCGGCCTCGTCGATATGGCCGTCGGCGCGCGAGGCGGCGATCATGGCGCGCACGAGAACGAGCGCGAAATCGTGGCTGATCTTCTCCGGCTCGGCGGCAAATCCGGAATCGGTCGGCGGCGGCAAGAGTTCAGGCTGCCTCTGGGCGGCAGGATCGGTAACCGGGGCATTGCCGGACTGGTAGTTCTTGTAGGCCTGGTAGCCGAGGCCGGCGATGGCGGCGAGCCCACCGAGCACGGCCGCATTGCCGGTCAGCTGCCGGCCCGACTTGGTTCCGAGCAGGACCGCGGCGATGGCGCCGGTTGCCAGCGGATTGTCCTTGGCGAGCTGCGTCACCTGGCCGGCGCGGTCACGCACCGATCCACCGGCTCCCGGCACCTGCGATCCCAGAAACTGGTCCAGCAATTTCTTCGCGTCGAACATGGGGTCTCGCTCCTTGTCGGTTCCAGGCGGTTGAAACAACATACGGAACAGGGCGCCGCCTGCACCCGTTCCATCAAACGGATTGAGACATAGGAACGTTGCAGTGAAAATACAAATTCGCGTTGCACACGAAAAGGGCCGAGCACTTGGCCCGGCCTTAAAATTCTTCAGGCGATAGAACGGGTCTCAGCCCTTGAGCGCAAAGGCTTCCGCCGCAAGCTTGGTGATGCCGGCCCAGTCGCCCTTGGCCACCAGATCCTTCGGCGCCACCCACGAACCGCCGACGCAGATGACATTCGGCAGCGACAGGTAGTCGCGCGCGTTTGCAAGCGAAATGCCGCCGGTCGGGCAGAAGAAGGTGCCGGCAAGCGGCGACGACAGCGACTTGAGATAGGCGGCACCGCCGGCCTGTTCGGCCGGGAAGAACTTCATGACCTCGTAGCCCTCTTCGCGCAGGCCCATGACTTCGCTCGCGGTCGCAGCGCCGGGCAGAAGCGGGGCGTCGTGGTCCTTGGCAACGTCGATCAGCTCCTGTGTCGTGCCGGGGCTGACGATGAACTGCGAACCCGCTTCGATCGCTGCCTCGAATTGGGCAGCATTGAGGATGGTGCCGGCGCCGGCCACCGCACCCTCGACCTCGTTGGCAACGGCGCTGATCGCTTCAAGGGCTGCTGGTGTGCGCAAGGTAATCTCGATCGCTCTCAGCCCACCTGCGACAAGTGCGCGCGCCAGCGGCACGGCGGTCGCCACGTCGTCGATCACCAGCACCGGAACGACCGGCTGAAGTTTGAGGATGGAAAGAAGCTTGTCGGTTTTCACGCTCATGCAGATCGTCCTTTTAAAACGATTGAATATGCGTCCCCGCATACTCCGCCCGCCGCCGCTTGTCGAGGCCGAAGGAAGATCAAGGTCATCGATCGTATATGAGAAAATAAGAAAATAATTTCGACAACAAAGAGATACTTGAGCCCTTCCCGTAAAACGATAGTTTGATGACAATCAACCCTCTCGAAATGCGGGATACCCATGGCGAAGGAGATAGAGCGCAAGTTCCTGGTGGCCTCCGACGGATGGCGGGAGCATGCCGACAAGGGCACTGAGCTCCGGCAAGCCTATGTCGTCACCATGGACAACCGTTCCGTGCGCATTCGAATCCACGGCAACAAATGGGCGCGGCTGACGATCAAGATCGGCAAGTCGGCGCTGGTGCGCAACGAGTACGAGTATGACGTGTCGATGGACGACGCGAAGGAGATGCTGACACAGGCGGTCGGCGTCGTCATCGAGAAGCGGCGCTTCCGCGTGCCGCACAAAGGCTTCACCTGGGAGGTCGACGTCTACGAGGGCGCGCTCAAAGGGCTCGTTGTCGCCGAGGTCGAGATGAAGCGGGAAACGGATCTGCCGGCACTTCCCGAATGGCTCGGCCGTGAGATCACCGGTGACCGCCGCTACTCCAACCAGTCGCTTGCCATCAACGGACGTGTGGAAGAACAGGAATGAGTTACGCCTTCCGACCGAGCCGCAGCTTCACCGACGACTTCAGCAGAGTGGGCGCGGAACAATTCGAGCAGGCGATCGAGCTTCTTCGGCTTTGCCCCGATGGGGTGCACGAGGCGATCCACGGCGCCCGCAAGTGCTTCAAGCGCGTACGCGCGCTCTACCGGCTCGTTGCCGCCGACGCGCCGCTGTTTCAAAGACAGGAGAATGCCCGCATCCGCGACATGGCGCGCAATCTCTCCACCGTCCGGGACGCGGCCGCGCTCGTCGAGAATGCCCGCTATCTGCATGAAGGCGCCCGCAGCGACGACGAGGAGAAGGCTCTCGACCACGTCTGTTCGCGATTGCTGGAGCGGCGCGACCGGATTGCGGCCAGCGAAACCGATCTCGACGACAGGATCGCGGCTACCATCGTCAATTGCGAGCAGGCGATGGCAGCACTCGCCCATGTCTCCTTCGACGACCGTCGCCGCAGGACGGCGGACCGGCTGGCGAAAGGCTGGCGCCGCACGCTGAAGCGCGCAGCCCGCGCCCGCGACGCGTGCGAGGCCAGCACCGAGGCGGCCGCTTTCCACGAGTTGCGCAAGCGGGCGCAGGATTATCGCATGCACCTGGCCCTGATGCATGAGGCATGGCCCTCGGCGATGGAAGCAAAACGCCTGGATGCAAAGGCGCTGGTCGATGTCCTTGGCCACCTCAACGACCTCGACGTCATGACCTCGGTCGTCAACGAGAATCCGGGTCTCGCCGGTAACAGCCAGGATCAGGCCTATCTGATCTCCGCCGTCATCGCGCGACAGGAGACCCTGCGCTTGGCTGCGCGGGACCGTGCGAGGAACGTCTTCCTCGACGCGCCGGATGACGAGAGCCGGACCGTCCGGCTGCTCTGGCTTGAGGCCAGCCGCTAGCTCCGAACCGCGACAGATGGCCCTGCGCGGGAGGTCCGGATTGCACTTATCGCACGAAAGCTGTATTTGCACGGCCCATGACCGACATTTCCACGACCCCGCGCCCGGAGACGCATGGCCAGTTCATGGTCGCAGCGCTCTATCATTTCGTCGCCTTCCCGCAGTTCGCCGAATTCCGTGAGCCGCTGCAAGCCGTCTGCGACGAGAACGGCGTGAAGGGAACCCTGCTTCTCGCCCATGAAGGCATCAACGGCACGATCGCCGGCACCGACGCCGGCATCACGACAGTCCTTGCCTATCTGCGTTCTCAGCCGGAATTCGCCGGCCTGGAGCACAAGGAAAGCCGTGCCTCCTCGATGCCGTTCCTGCGCATGAAGGTGCGGCTGAAGAAGGAAATCGTCACCATGGGCGTCGACAACATCGACCCCAACAAGATCGTCGGCACCTATGTCGACGCCAAGGACTGGAACGCCCTGATCTCCGATCCCGAGACGATCGTGATCGACACGCGCAACGACTACGAGACGGCAATCGGCATCTTCAAGGGTGCGGTCGATCCGCAAACCAAGACCTTCCGCGAGTTTCCCGACTGGGTGCGCAACAATACCGGCCTGCACAACAAGCCGAAGATCGCAATGTACTGCACCGGCGGCATCCGCTGCGAGAAGGCTACCGCCTTCATGAAGGAACAGGGCTTCGACGAGGTCTTCCATCTCAAGGGTGGCATCCTGAAATATCTCGAAGAAGTGCCGCAGGAAGAAAGCCTCTGGGAAGGCGCCTGCTTCGTCTTCGACGATCGCGTGTCGGTCACGCACGGACTTGAAGAGGGCGAGCACACGCTCTGCCACGCCTGCCGCCAGCCCTTGACCGTGGCCGACCTTGCCTCTCCGCATCACGAGGACGGCGTGTCCTGCATCCATTGCCATGAAGTGCGCACCGACGAGGACCGCGAGCGCTATCGCCAGCGCCAGCGCCAGATCACGCTGGCCAAGAAGCGCGGCGAAAAACACCTCGGAAGCTGAAGCGAGAAGGCGAGTTGGCCCCTCATCCGCCTGCCGGCACCTTCTCCCCCGCAAGCGGGCCGAAGGCAGTTGCCGCACCGCCCGAACGCCGAAGAGCCACCCGTCCACATCCAACTTGCCACATCCGGTAAGTCCGCGTCCCCTCGCCCCGCCTGCGGGGAGAGGGTGAGGGTGAGGGGCAAACCTCGATGCCCGCCTGACGTGATGTCCGAGCAGAATACGACGCGATTGCAGAACAGAAAAACCGCACGCCGGAGTGCGGCGCGCGGTCCAGATTTCCGGTCGAACAGAGAGCTTACCAGCTCGGGATCAGCGCACCCTTGAAGGTCTCGTTGATGAAGGTACGGACCTTCTCATCGTGGTAGGCCTCGACCAGCGTCTTCACCCAGGGAGCATCCTTGTCGGCGGTGCGCACGGCAATGACGTTGGCGTAGGGCGACTTTTCGCCTTCGATGGCGATCGCGTCTTCCTTCGGGTGAAGGTCGGCCTCGAGCGCGTAGTTGGTGTTGATCACGGCCGCATCGACGTCAGCCAGCGAACGCGGCAGCTGGGCTGCGTCCAGTTCGGCAAATGTGATGTTCTTCGGGTTTTCGGTGATGTCGGACGGAGTGACCTTCAGGCCGACTTCCGGCTTGACCTTGATCAGGCCCTTGGAAGCGAGCACGAGCAGCGCGCGGCCGCCGTTGGTCGGGTCGTTCGGGATGCCGATCGTCGCGCCGTCCTTCAGCTCGTCAAGGCTCTTCACCTTGCTCGAATAGACGCCCATCGGCGTTGTGATAGTGGTGCCGACGCTGACGATATCGAAACCGCGATCGGCGATCTGGTTGTCGAGGTAGGGCTGGTGCTGGAACGAGTTGGCATTGAGGTCGCCGTCGGCAAGCGCCTGGTTCGGAACGACGTAGTCGGAGAATTCGAGGATCTCGATGTCGAGGCCCTTGGGTGCTGCGACTTCCTTCACCTTCTCCATGATCTGGGCATGTTCGCCCGGCGTGACGCCGACCTTGATGGTTTCGGCGAACGCCGCACCGGCGGAAAGTGCTGCGATTGCCGCAGCAATGATGAGCTTCTTCATGGGTATCTCCTTGTTGGTGACATAGGTGTCTTGGGAAATCAGTTCTTGCGGCTGCGCCTGTCGAAGCGACGCGCCAGCCCGTCGCCGGCGCTCTGCACCAGTTGCACGAGCACGATCAGCACGATGACGACGACCAGCATCACGTCGGGCATGAAGCGCTGGTAACCGTAGCGGATGCCGAGATCGCCGAGCCCGCCGCCACCGACGGCACCGACCATGGCGGAGTAACCGATGAGACTGACCGCGGTCATGGTCAGCGCCATAGTCAGCGCAGGGCGTGCCTCCGCCAACAGCACCTTGAAGACGATCTGCATCGGCGTCGCGCCCATGGCGCGGGCCGCCTCGATCAACCCCTTGTCGATCTCGCGGATCGCCGCCTCGACGAGGCGCGCGACGAAGGGAATGGTGGCGATCGTCAGCGGCACGATCGCCGCCTTGGTGCCGATCGACGTCCCGGTGAGAAGCCGGGTAAAGGGAATAATGGCAACGACGAGAATGATGAACGGCGTCGAGCGCGCCGCATTGACGATCAGCCCGACGATGCGGTTGGTCATCGGCGCCGGGAAGAGTTCGCCCTTGCCACTGGTGGCCAGGAATACGCCGATCGGCAGGCCGATCAGCGAGCCGATCAGGCCGGCGGCGGCCACCATGTAGAGCGTGTCGAGCGTGGCGCCCCAGATCTTCAGCAGGATATCAGGCGACATAACCGAGCACCTCCGTGACCAGACCGTTTTCGGTGAAGAAGCGTTCGGCGCGGCCTGCGGTTTCCGCGTCTGCGCCATAGGCGACGACCAGCGAACCGTAGGGCCGGCCACCGATCTCGTCGATCGTACCGGCAATGATGTTGACCTCGGCACCGACAGACTTGATCAGCTGCGAAATCAGCGGTCGTTCCGCCGCCGCACCGAAGAAGGTCAGACGCACGACGGCGCGGTCACCTGTAGTCGCCTGCGGCTTCAGCGCCCGCGATACGGCATCAGGCAGTTTCGAGCCCGGCAACCCGGAAAGCATCGCCCGCGTCGTCTCGTGTTTCGGATGCGTGAAGACGTCGAAGGTGTGGCCGCGTTCGACGATGCGGCCGTGATCGATGACGGCAACGTCCGAGGTGACCGCCTTCACCACTTCCATCTCGTGGGTGATGAGCAGCACCGTCAGGCCGAGGTCGGCATTGATGCGCTTCAGGAGTTCGAGAATCGACTGCGTCGTCTCGGGATCGAGCGCCGACGTCGCTTCGTCCGAAAGCAGCAGCTTCGGCTCGGTCGCCAGCGCCCGGGCGATGCCGATTCGCTGCTTCTGGCCGCCGGAAAGCTCCGAAGGATAACGGCCATGCTTGTCGGCAAGCCCGACGAGATCGAGCAGCGGGCGGACGCGCTTTTCGATCGCATGTTTGTCCATGCCGGCGATTTCGAGCGGCAGTGCCACATTGCCGAACACGGTGCGCGACGAGAGCAGATTGAAATGCTGGAAGATCATGCCGACCGAGCGCCGGAGATCGCGAAGGCCTGCCGCGTCGAGCGCGCCGACATCGACGCCATCGACGAGAACCTTGCCGCCGGTCGGCTTTTCCAAGCCGTTGACGAGGCGGATCAGCGTCGACTTGCCGGCGCCGGAACGGCCGATGATGCCGGTGATCGAGCCGCGGCCGACCGAAAGCGAGACGTTGTCAAGCGCGGTAAAACCGCCACTCTTGCCGGACGCAGCGAAGTGCTTCGAGACGCCGTCGAAGATGACGGCGGCATCGCCAGGCGCCGGGGCTTTGTAGGCGGAAACGCTCATCGCTCGGATACCCCCGAAAGAGGCGTTATCGTTATGGACGGGTACATAGGTGCTCTCGGATGCTCGAAACTCGAAATCCCGGGCTCAGTGCGCGGGATGGAAGGCGCGTCTTGTCAGGCCGACATTCGACAACGCATTCGGAACAGGGAGCACTTCTCTAGCATTAGCCAACCGGTGAGTTCAACGCCGTTGCCGCAGGAAGAACATGCGACATAATCCACGGTGCTTATGGACAATGGAGCCCCGCGTTTACAGGTATGTTTTTTCGGCTTGCGAGGCGTTTGCGGAAAAAACCGCTCTTTCCCAGATAGCTCTCGCAGTGGAGAGCCGTGCACCGGCCCGGCAAGGGGGCCGATGCAAAGGGCCTGTCCGTGACGGTCAGACCCCGATGGCGTGAGCCACCGGCGCCAGATGCGGCCAGACTTCGAGCGAGCCGCGATAGATCATGTTGAGCGCCACATAAAGGATGATGGCGAGACCGACATAGGCGATCCAGTGATAGCGGTTGAGCAGCCGAGCGATGAAGCTGGCCGCGATGCCCATCAGCGCGATCGAAAGGATGAGACCGAAGACGAGGATCGTCGGATGCTCGCGCGCAGCACCGGCAACGGCCAGCACGTTGTCGAGCGACATCGACACGTCGGCAATGACGATCTGGATAGCGGCCTGCAGAAAGGTCTTGCGCGGCGCCGAATTGACGCCCTCGCCTTCAAAATCCTCCGCTCCGCCGGCGCGGATCTCACGCCACATCTTCCAGCAAACCCAGAGCAGCAGGAGCCCGCCGGCCAAGAGCAGTCCGATGATGTCGAGAAGCTGCACGGTAACGCTGGCAAGCGCGATGCGAAGCACCGTGGCGGCGAGAATGCCGACCAGGATCGCCTTGCGGCGCTGCTCGCTCGGCAGGCCGGCGGCGGCAAGGCCGATGACGACGGCGTTGTCGCCGGCCAGAACCAGGTCGATAACGATGACCTGCAGAAGTGCCAGCAGCCCGGCGGAGGTGAAGATTTCCATGAACGATGGTCCCCCAGGCGTGCCCCGCACGCCTATTCGCTATCGCTAACGCTTAGAACAACGGCAGTTGGCGGATCAAGGGGCTGAGGTGGATAGCTTCGGACTACGCACCGGAATGATGTCCGCCGCCGGTCGATTGGCCCTCTGCTCGCGGAGGCGGGACTGTGGCAGGGTTCACGGTTTACTGACCACAGTTCTCTGATAGGAAACAAGCAAAGCTGAGTCGAAGGACAGGAAATCTGATGCGCATCGTATTGACCGGAAGTTCGGGACGCGTCGGCAGGGCGATCTACAATGCGCTGGCGCCTCGCCATGACGTGGTCGGCATCGATCGTGCGGCCTTCGCTACGACTGAGATCACCGGCGATTTTGTCGATGGTATCCTGCTCGAGCGCGCCATGCAGGGGGCTGATGCCGTCATCCATACTGCAGCGCTGCATGCGCCGCATGTCGATGCGGTCGCCGATGTGGAGTTCGAGCGCGTCAATGTGATGGGCACCCACCTGATCATAGCCGCCGCTCAGGCCGCAGGCGTCAGCCGGATCGTCTTCACCAGCACGACGGCGCTCTACGGCCATGCGGTAAAAGCGGGTGCCTGCGCCTGGATCACCGAGGAGACGGCGCCGCAACCTCATACGATCTACCACCACACCAAGCTTGCCGCCGAGGCGCTTCTGGAAAACGTCGCCGACCGGTCGCTGCACGTACGCGTCCTGCGCATGTCCAGGTGTTTCCCCGAGCAGGCCGATCGCATGGCCGCCTATCGGCTGCACCGCGGCATCGATGTGCGCGATGTTGCCGACGCGCATGTCGCCGCACTCGACAATGACGGACCCGCCTTCCAGCGCTTCATCGTTTCGGGCGAACCGGCCTTCCTGCCGACGGATTGCCGGCACCTGGCAAGTGACGCCGCCGCGGTCCTGCGCGAGCGGGCAAGCAAATTTTCCCAGGCCTTCGCCGAACGCGGCTGGTCGCTGCCCACCGCGATCGATCGCATCTACGACCCCAGCGCCGCCATCGGCGCGCTCGAATGGAAGCCGCGTTTCGGCTTCAAGGAAGTGCTCGCCCAGCTCGATCGCGGTAGCCTCGAAGTGCTGCCGGTGCGCAAGGTTGCCGCGGGACGCTTCGACTGAAGGCAAGCAGCCTTGCGCGCCTGAGTGACGCGCAAGGCGTTAGCCGTCAGATGTGGTTGCCGCCAGGAAATTCCTCTGCCAGCGCCTTGTACCAGTGGCCGCTCTTCTTGATCGTGCGCACTTGCGTTTCGTAATCCACATGCACGATGCCGAACCGCATCCTGTAGCCTTCGGCCCACTCGAAATTGTCCATCAGGCTCCAGGCGAAATAGCCACGCATAGGGTAACCCTTGGCAATCAGGTCCGCCGTCACCGACAGGTGTTCGGCGATGTAGTCAAGCCGCGGCTGGTCGTCGACCGCACCGTTCTCGACGCCCATGTTGTAGCAGGCACCGTTCTCGGTGATGTAGCAATCGGGCAGCTCGTAGCGGGCATTGAGCGTCTCGACGAGCTGGCCGAGCGCCGGTGCATAGACCTCCCAGCCGATATCGGTCTTCACGTCGCTGACCGGCTTGGCATTGACCGTCGCCGGGTATTCGGTGCCCGGTGTTGCGTCGTCGCTGACCCGCATCGGCGTGTAATAGTTGAGGCCCCACCAGTCGAGCGGGCGCGAGATCGTGGCCATGTCGCCGTCTTCGATCTCGGGCATACGATGGCCGAGCGCGCTCATGAAGCTTTCGGGATACGCGCCCTTGAAGATCGGCCCGAAGAACACGCCGTTGTGGAAATCGAAGGCGCGCTCGGCGGCCGCCTTGTCGGCATCGCTGTCGCTGCCGGGATAGACCGAATGGGCATTGATGACGATGCCGGCGGGCAGGTTCGGCCGCTCCGAGCGGATAGCGTCTACACCCAGGCCATGGGCGAGGTTGGTGAAATGCAGCGCGTGCAGGGCGGCATCCATGTTGCGCTCGCCCGGCGCGTGAATGCCGTAGAGGTGGCTGAGCCAGACCGAGCACCAGGGTTCGTTGAAGGTCGCAACTGCGTCGAGCCGGTCGCCGAGGCGGGCGATGACGGTCTTGGCATAACGCTGGAAAGCGTAGGCCGTGGTGCGGGACGTCCAGCCACCGTCGCCCATCAGCGCCAGCGGCAGGTCCCAGTGATAGAGCGTAGCGAAGGCCTTGATATCGCGCGCCTTCAGGCCATCGACGAGCCGGTCGTAGAAATCGAGGCCCTTCTCGTTGATCGGACCGACGCCCTCGGGAATGATGCGCGGCCAGGCGATCGAAAACCGATAGGCCTCGACCCCGAGGCTCTTGATCAGATCGAGATCCTCATCGAGCCTGTTGTAGTGGTCGCAGGCGATGTCGCCATTGTGCCGGCCGAAGACCCGGCCCGGCATGTTGGAGAAGGCGTCCCAGATCGATGGCTTGCGCCCGTCCATCTTGGTGGCGCCTTCGATCTGGAAGGAGGCCGTCGCCACCCCGAACACGAAATCGCCCGGGAAACGCCGGGCAAGGGTTTTTGCTTCGATCATCAGCCTGTCTCGTCCTTCGCAGCGGCCCGCATCCGGCGGGCGGCCGCTCTCTTGGTGTATTTTCGTTTTTCTTGCGGGCCGGCCTAAAGCGACGCCTGCAAAAGTCAACTCGCGAAAAAGGGCGGGGTCCACCTCGCCCTTGCCCTGTCGGCAACCTTTCCCGCTACAGCTTTACCCATGCCCCATTTCGTTTTGACGACTGGACGCAGGCGTCGACGAAGGCCATGCCCTTCATGCCGTCGTCGATGGTCGGATAGGTGACGGCGGGGTCGATGGCCTCGCCTTTTCGTTTGGCAAAGATCGCCCGCGCCGCTTCGGTGTAGATGTTGGCAAAACCTTCGAGATAGCCCTCGGGATGACCGGAGGGCACGCGGCTGATGCGGGCGGCGGCCGAACCGGAGCCGGCGCCGGCCCTTGTGATCTGCCGCTTCGGCTCGCCGAACGGCGTGTACCAGAGATAGTTCGGATCCTTCTGCGTCCATTCGAGCCCGCCCTTGGTGCCGTAGACCCTAACCATCAGCCCGTTCTCATGGCCGGGCGCCACCTGACTGCACCACAAGAGCCCCTTGGCACGCTGACCGTCCTTGGCCTTGAAGCGCATCATCACATGGGCATTGTCGTCGAGCTGTCGGCCCGGCACGAAGCTGTCGAGATCGGCTGCCAGTTCTTCGAGCTCCAGCCCGGAGACGAAGGCGCCGAGATTATAGGCATGCGTGCCGATGTCGCCGGTGGAGCCGCCGGCGCCCGAGCGGGCCGGATCGGTGCGCCAGGCCGCCTGCTTCTGGCCCGACTGCTCGATATTCTCCGTCAGCCAGTCCTGCGGATATTCCATCTGCACCAGCCTGACGGCACCGATGTCGCCGTTTTGAACCATTTCGCGCGCCTGGCGCACCATCGGATAACCGGTGTAATTGTGGGTCAGCACAAACAGCGCATCGCTGTCGTCGGCCGCCTTCTTCAACTTCTTCGCATCCGACAGCGTCGAGGTCAGCGGCTTGTCGCAGATCACATGGATGCCGCGCTTCAAAAACTCTTTTGCCGCTTCATAGTGCACGTGGTTGGGGGTGACGATCGCCACCGCCTCGATGCCGTCCTTCAGCTTGGCCTCGCGGATCGCCATCTGCTTGAAGTCGGAATAGACGCGCGACGGATCGAGCCCGAGTTCGCGGCCGGAGCTTTCGGCCTTGCCCGGTGTCGACGACAAGGCGCCGGCCACCAGCTCGTAGTGATCGTCGAGCCGGGCGGCGATACGGTGCACCGCGCCGATGAAGGCCCCCGAGCCGCCGCCGACCATGCCGAGCCGGATCCGCCGCTCGCGCCTTTCGCTCGTTCCCTCGATTGCCATCGTCCTGTCTCCTCGTGTCGGTTTGTCGTGTTCTCTCGTGAAGCTGCCCGCATTGTCGAGGCTGCCCCTCATCCGCCTGCCGGCACCTTCTCCCCGCCAGCGGGGAGAAGGGATATGCCGCACCCTCTTCGCTTCCGCCCTGGTTCTTCTCATCCTCGCCCGCACCCTGTGGCACGTCCCCTCTCCCCGCCCGCGGGGAGAGGGTTAGGGTGAGGGGCTGCGGCTGGCGCTGCGGTTAAGTCCGGACCTGCCGCCCCGCCTCAAATCCCCAACAGCCGCCGGTTGGCCGCCTCGTCGGTGCCGCTATCGGCAAAGTCGTCGAACGCCTTCTCGGTGACGCGGATGATGTGGTGCTTGACGAAGTCGGCACCCTCGCGCGCCCCGTCTTCGGGATGTTTCAGGCAGCACTCCCATTCCACCACCGCCCAGCCGGCAAAATCATTGGCTGCCATCTTGGAAAACACCGCGCCGAAATCGACCTGGCCGTCGCCGAGCGAGCGGAAGCGGCCGGCCCGGTTGACCCAGCCCTGGTAGCCGCCATAGACGCCCTGCCGACCGGTCGGGTTGAACTCCGCATCCTTGACGTGGAACATCCGGATGCGATCCTTGTAGATGTCGATGTTGTCGAGATAGTCGAGGCACTGCAGCACATAGTGCGAGGGATCGTAGAGCATGTTGGCGCGGGCATGGTTGCCGGTGCGCTCCAGGAACATCTCGAAAGTGATGCCGTCGTGCAGGTCCTCGCCCGGATGGATCTCGTAGCAGATGTCGACGCCGCAATCCTCGGCGTGGTCGAGGATCGGTTTCCAGCGCTTCGCCAGTTCGTCGAAGGCGGTCTCCACCAGACCGGCCGGGCGCTGCGGCCAGGGATAGACGAACGGCCAGGCAAGCGCGCCGGAAAAGCTCGCCATCGCATCAAGCCCCAAATTCTTCGAGGCCGTCAGCGCCAGCTTCACCTGCTCGACCGCCCATTGCTGCCGTGCTTTCGGATTGCCGCGCACTTCCGGCACCGCAAAGCCGTCGAACACCTCGTCATAGGCCGGATGGGTGGCGACCAGCTGGCCCTGCAGATGGGTCGAAAGCTCGGTGATCACAACGCCGTTGTCGCTGGCAATGCCCAAAAGCTCGTCGCAATAGGTTTTTGACGTCGCCGCCTTGTTCAAATCGATCAGCCGCGAATCCCACGTCGGCACCTGCACGCCCTTGTAGCCGCAGTCGGCAGCCCACTTCGTAATCGACGCAAACGAGTTGAACGGTGCGACATCCCCCGCAAACTGCGCCAGAAACAGGCCGGGGCCCTTGATCGTTTTCATCCCGAATATCCTCCTGATGCTATGGCTGTCGGCAAGCCGGCCTGTTAGGCCAACGACAGGAAGAAGCAGAGTTTGGCTTCATTTTCGCCTCAACCGAAGAACCTGAAACGTTGCAGGCGCAGAAACTAGCAGATTTTTTGCAAGGGGCAACCGGCCGAGGGGCAGTTTTTGAAGATGGACTCGATGCCCCTTCCGGACAGGCAGACGAGGTCGACATCGAGCCATAGCCGCCTGCGCGACCGCCGTTGCCGCAACGAAAAAGGGAAGCCGTCATCGCGCCCCTTCTCCTCGTCCGCGGCGGATTGTGATAATCCCCATCGCGCTGGTTGCCGACCGCAAAGCCGAACCTTGCCTGGCGCGCCGGTGATACGGTGAATTGATCGACCGGCGCCTTCAGCGTGGCACCCATCTGCATGAGCATGGCGGCCTTGACCACGGCGGCGACGTCCGTGCCGATCTCCTTTGACGTTGGAGCAGGCGCGTATTGAGAATGAAAAAGGGGCGAAGGTTTCCCTCCGCCCCGTGTTCACGAAACGTCTGCGAGTGCCGCATCAGACGTAACGGTTGACGACGTTCTCCAGCAGTTCCTGCTTGCCGGACTTCGGCTGCGGGTTGAGATCGGACTTCAACACCCAGGCCTCGATCTCTTCGAGCGAGAAACCGCCTTCGAGCATCTTCTTGGCTTCGGGGACCTGCCAGCCGGCATAGCGCTGATCGAGCGGCGCGGACAGGGCCTTGTCTTCGATCATCTGGGCTGCCGCCTTGAGGCCGCGGGCGCAGCAGTCCATGCCGCCGATATGGCCGATCAACAGGTCTTCCGGGTCGAGCGACTGACGGCGCAGCTTCGCGTCGAAGTTGGTGCCGCCGCTCTTGAAGCCGCCACCGGCCAGGACCTGGTAATAGGCGAGCGCCATTTCCGGCACGTTGTTGGGGAACTGGTCGGTATCCCAACCCGACTGGTAGTCGTTGCGGTTCATGTCGATCGAACCGAAGATCCCGAGCGCATTGGCAAGCGCCAGCTCGTGCTCGAAGGAATGGCCGGCGAGGATCGCATGGCCCTGCTCGATATTGACCTGCACTTCCTTTTCCAGGCCGTATTTCTTCAGGAAGCCGTAGACGGTGGCGACGTCGTAGTCGTACTGGTGCTTGGTCGGCTCTTGCGGCTTCGGCTCGATCAGGATCGCGCCCTTGAAGCCGATCTTGTGCTTGTATTCGACAACGAGGTTGACGAAGCGGCCGAGTTGGTCGAGCTCGCGAGACAGGTCGGTGTTAAGCAGCGTTTCATAGCCCTCGCGCCCGCCCCACAGCACGTAGTTCTCGCCGCCGAGACGATGGGTGGCGTCAAGGCAGGTCTTGACCGTCGCTGCCCCGAAGGCAAAGACATCCGGATCGGGATTGGTGGCGGCACCCGACATGTAGCGCCGGTTGGAGAACAGATTGGCCGTGCCCCAGAGCAGCTTGACGCCTGTGTCGGCTTGCTTCTTTTCAAAGTAGTCGACGATCTCGTTGAGGTTCCTGGTGTTCTCGACGAAGTTGCGGCCTTCCGGGCGCACGTCGGCGTCATGGAAGCAGTAATAGGGAACGCCGAGCAGCTGGAAGAATTCGAAGGCGACGTCTGCCTTCAGCTTAGCCGCGTCCATCGTGTCCTTGAACCAGGGGCGCTCGAAAGTCTGTCCGCCGAAGGGATCTCCACCCGGCCAGACGAAGGTGTGCCAGTAGGCGACCGCAAAGCGCAGATGGTCTTCCATGCGCTTGCCGAAGACGACCTCGTCCTTGTTGTAGTGGCGGAAGGCGAGCGGATTGCTGCTCTCCGGTCCTTCATACTTGATCTTGGCGATATCGCCGAAAAATCCCGTGCTCACGGTGTAGCTCCTCTTGAAAGTTGGTGTGCCGTCGTCGCCGAGGCAAAACGTCCGGCCATTACGTGGAAGGTAATTGGTTTCATTCCCTCGGCGGGCGATAGCTGGGGCATCGAAACGCCAACCATGGGAACACTCAGATGAACGACTTCAACGAAATCGCCGAAGCCTATATCGCCGCCTGGAACGCGGAGGCCGGCAGCCGCAACGAGCTGATCGAAAAGGCCTTTACTGCCGATGTCGCCTATCGCGACCCGATCATGCAGGGTGACGGGCACGAGGGCATCGGCGGCCTGATCGCCGGCGTGAAGGGCCAGTTCCCCGGCTTCGTCTTCACGCTCAAGGGCACGCCCGACGGGTTTGCCGACACGATCCGCTTTTCCTGGGCGCTCGGCCCCGAAGGCGTCGATTCCGTCATCGAAGGCACCGACATCGGCCTGATCGAAAACGGCCGGCTGAAGCAGGTGACCGGCTTCATCGACAAGGTACCGGCGCAGTAAAGCCGGTTGATCGACAGGCGTGGAAGGGCGCGAGGCGGTCACGTCGTCGCGCCCTTGATGGCAGGATAAAGGCGCCGATAGCGCTGGTAGGCTTCCTCGTAGGCGGGCACCAGGCCGGCCTCGGGCGCGATTGTTTCCGCAGTTTTCGGCGCGTAGCAAGTCGCAACAGGGTCGGCACCGGTCGCTGCGATCAGACCGAGGCGCGCGGCACCGAAGGCGGCACCGAAATCGCCGTCAGCGGGCAGGTCGACCGGCAGATCGAGTGCCGTGGCGATCGACTTCAGCCAGTAGCGTGAGCGCGAGCCGCCGCCGATTGCGGTCACCCGCGACAGCGTCGTACCCGCCGCGCGCAAGGCCTCGAGGCTGTCGCGGATGGCAAAGGAAACGCCTTCCATCACCGCCTGCGTCAGCACCACGCGGCTGCTTTCATGGCCGAGCCCGGCAAAGGCGCCGCGGATGGCCGCATCGTTGTGCGGCGTGCGCTCGCCGGAAAGATAGGGAAGGAAGGTCACGCCGCCGGGCGCCTTCAGCGTCTCGCCAAGCTCGGTGCTGAGATCGGCGGCGCTGCGGCCAGCGATCCCCGAATACCAGTTGAGCGCATCGGTCGCCGACAGGATGACACCCATCTGATGCCAGGTGTTCGGCAGCGCGTGGCAGAAGGCATGAACGGCGCTTGCGGGATTGGGCAGGTAGCTGGCATTGGCGGCAAACAGCACGCCCGACGTGCCGAGCGAAACGAAGGCGTGGCCCTCACCCACAGTCCCCATGCCGCAGGCGGAAGCGGCATTATCACCGGCACCGCCGGCGACCACGACATCGCCCGAAATTCCCCAGCCTGCGGCGAGTTCGGACCGCAAAGTTCCGGCCGCATCCGTACCTTCGACGAGGGCCGGCATCTGCCGTTCCTCCATGCCCGTGGCGGAAAGCAGGCTTTCCGACCAGCGGCGGTTGGCCGTATCGAGCCAGGCGGTGCCGGCCGAATCCGACATTTCCGAGATATGCTCGCCGGTCAGCCACAGGCGCAGATAGTCCTTCGGCAACAGCACCCGGCGCACCCTGGCGAAAATCTCGGGCTCGTTGTCACGCACCCAGACGAGTTTCGGCGCAGTGAACCCGGGAAAGACGATGTTGCCGGTGACGGCGCGGAATTGCGGATCGGCGTCGAGTGCGGCCGCCTCGCGAAAACTGCGAGTGTCGTTCCAGAGGATGCAGGGGCGCAACACCTTGTCGTCGGCATCCAGCAGCGTTGCGCCGTGCATCTGCCCGGACAGGCCGATGCCACGCACCGCCGCAAGGGCTGCCGGATGCGCCGCCTTCAGGCCGGCAATTGCCTGCTCGGTGGCGCGCACCCACTCGGCCGGATCCTGCTCCGACCAGCCCGGATGCGGTCGGGAGACGTCGAGCGCGCCGGAAGCCGAGCCGATAATGCGCTGACTGTCGTCGATCAGCATCGCCTTGACGCCCGACGTGCCGAGATCCAGTCCGAGATACATGTAGGCCTCCATTGAGAACAACCTCAGGAAAAGCGCACAGCGATTTTCCGTCGGGAATTGTGTAAATTCAAAGCATTACGCCGGTTCGACCGGCAGGTTGTCTTTCAGGAAGATGTCGATGCGGATGCGCTCCTGCGCCTCGATCATCGACAGCCCGTCGGCGCGCGCCTTCAGCACGCGAATGGCGCTCCTCACCTCATGACCCGCATCCTGGTTGAGCAGCGCATCGATGGTGCCCGAGACCAGTGCGGCACGGCTGTAGGGCGTCAGTTCGTGCGCAATCGCGCAGATCTCGGACTGCCGCCCGGCCTTTTCGAGCGCCGCGATCAGGCCGCGGTTGCCAGCGCCGAGGCTGTAGATGCCGGCGAGATCCGCGTGCGCAGCCAGCAGATCCCGTACCAGTGTCTCGACCTCGGTCGGATCGTCGTGCCCCTCGACCACGGGCAGCAGATGGCGTCTGGCGACCCCTTCGCCAACAGCGGCGCTGAAGCCTTCGAGACGATCGCGATGGTCTCTGACCAGCATCGAGCCGGCAACGATGGCGACCGGACCTTCACGACTGCCGAGAAAGCGGCGCATCAGGCTGCCTGCCGTGCGCCCGGCTGCAATGTTGTCGACACCGGCAAAATGGTCGCGCTCCGACCCGGTCAGATCGGAGACGAGCGTAACGACGGCAATGCCGTCTTCGCGAAGCCGCCCGACGGCTGCCACCACTTCCGGCGCTTCAACAGCAACGACGGCAACGCCGGCCGGCCCGCGGCGGCGCGCTTCGTCGAGAGCATCGGCCAGTGCCGCCGCATCGAAGGCTGGAACGGAGAGGATGGTAATCTCGGTGCGCTCGACGGCGGAACGGGCTCTTGCGAATTCAATCTCTGCCTCAAGACCGCGCATGAAGGCGTTCTCGCCTTCAGGCAGGATGAAGATCAGCGGATAGCTGCGGCTCTTGGCAAGGTTGGCCGCCGCCACGTCCCTGACATAACCGAGCGTCGCGATGGCGCGCTCGACCTTGTCGCGCGTGATCGACCTGACCCCCGGGCGATTGTTCAAAACCCGGTCGACGGTCGCAAGGCTGACGCCTGCTTCTGCAGCAATATCGTGAACTGTAGGGCGCATCATTTCCTCCCGCAAACTGCCTTAGAGGAATTTTTGATGTACGTAAATCAAAAATGCGAGCGAGACCGCCGAACGCTGTTTTCGCTGGCTAAAACCGCTTGCTGAACGCCTGGGTGAAAGCAACCTCGCCGTGACCTTTTCCGGCTTCGCCAAGCGCCACGTCCATGAAACCGTCGGTCACGCGCACAAGCGCGAAACCACCCATATAGGCCGCCTTCGGCTTGAACAGGTCCAGGCCCCCGCGGCGATAGATCATCGCGGTTTCGTGCTGATGGCCGTGAAAGAGACCGATGACGTTGTAGTTCTTCATCGCGTCGGCGAGCGCCTGCCGCTCGGCAGGACTCCACCAATGCGGCGGACCATCCCCCTGATCGTCGAAGGTTCTGGCGGAGGCATCCCAGACTTCGGTCGAAAAAGCGTCCCAGCCGTAATGCTGGAACAGGATCACTGGCCGGCCGTCGGCCGCATAGGTCGTCAGATCCTGCTTCAGCCACGGCAGCGCGTCGACCGCGCCCTTGCTGACATCGCCGCCGAAGCGCTGGAGCTGGACGAGATGCAGCCCGCCCCAGTCCCAGGAGTAGCAGTCCGACAGTGGATCGTAATTGGTCACCGGCACCGGCGGCCTGTAGAACACCGTCTGGCGATGGTTGAGTTCGACATAGTCCCGCAGTTCGCGGCGATACCAGTCCACATGCGGAGGCGGCCCGTCCTGGTCGAGGTCATGATTGCCGAGACCCACATAGACGGGGAAGTGGACCCGGTCGGCACCCGGCCCTTCCTGATAGCGACTGGAAAACTGCTGCAACTGCCGCCCCTCGCGCGGCTGGCGCACCTGCCCGCCGCCGTCATCGGTCAGGTCGCCGCCCAGCACCAGGCCAAGCGGATGGCCGATCCGACGGCCGGCGCTGCCGAGCCCGCTCGCCTCACCGGCAACGCTTTCGGGCCACCGCATCGCCGGCAGGCCATTGAGCGCCGCCAAGTGACGTAAAAGGTTCTCGTCGGTCTTGCCCTCCGCCGCACAGTTCGGCGCAAGGCCTTCGGTCGAGACGAGGCACGCATGGATGTCATTGGAAAACAGGAAGGTGGCATCGATGGGCGGGCGCCCGGCTGCCCGTGTCGGGCTTGCCAGCAATGCCGCACCCATGCCGGCCGCACCGGCAAGGAAGGAACGCCGGGAGATGGCGAAGCGCCTGGATGGCTGCATGAATGACCCCGTTTCCGCCCGACCGACGGCATCGGATCGACGATCACGGGCCGGCCGGAGATTGTTTTCCGGCCGGATTGTGCAGCAACGCGACGATCGCGTAAACCGTGCGGATGGGCTTGGTTGCCGGGCCTAGTGACCGCCGCCGCTTGGGCCAACGCCTTCCGGTTTCTTGATCATCATCACACCCAGGATCAGCGACAGGAAGAGCACCGTCAGGATGACGAAGACGTCGCTGAACGACAGGATCATCGCCTGCTTCTGTGCCATCGCTGCCAACTGCTTGATGGCGATCGTCGCACCGTCGAGGCCATGGGCGTCGAACTTGGCCGTCATGTTGTTGAACTGCTCCATCGCTTCCGGGTTGCCCCACTGGATATGCTCGGAGAGCCGGGCATAGTGCAGGTCCTGGCGCTGGGTCAGGATGGTGTTGATCACCGCAAGGCCGACCGCGCCGCCGAGGTTGCGCGTCAGGTTGAAGAGGCCGGATGCGCCGCGCATGCGCGCCGGCGGCATGGTGCCGAGCGCGATGTTGTTGATCGGCACCATGCACAGCATCAGCCCGACGCCACGCAGGATCTGCGGGATGAACAGCTCGTAGAAGTCCCAATCGGCCGTCAGGTGCGCCATGATCCAGGTGCCGCTGGCAAAGCTGGCAAAGCCGATGGTCATCAGCACGCGCGGATCGAGCTTGCCCGACAGGATGCCCGCAACCGGCGCGGTCAGGAACATGGCCAGGCCCGAGACGAACATCGTCTCGCCGATCATCAAGGAATCGTAGCCGCGGATGCGCCCGAGATAGAGTGGGTAGAGATAGGTGAGGCCATAGAGCCCGATGCCCATGACGAAGGAGAACATCGAACCGAAGGCAAAGTTGCGGTTGGAGAATGCCCGGAGGTCGACCACCGGGAATTCCACCTTGAACGCCCTGTAGAAGAAGATCACCGCGGCGATGACGGTGGCAACGGCGCCCATGACGATGTGATCGTCATTGAACCAGTCGTTGGCGTTGCCCTCTTCCAGAACATATTCGAGCGACCCGAGGAAGACCGCCATCGAGGCGAGCCCCCACCAGTCGAACTTCTTGAAGAGGCTGAGCTCCGGCTTGTCGAAATCGATGAAGGTCCAGGTCAGCGTTGCGACGATGATGCCGGGTATGACATTGACGAGGAACAGCCAGTGCCAGGAAAAGGCGTGGCTGAGGTAGCCGCCGACGGTCGGGCCGATGGTCGGCGCGAGCGTGGCGATCAGGCCGATGATCGGCGAAACGATGTTGCGCTTCGACGGCGGGAAGATGGTGAAGGCGGCCGCAAAGACCGACGGGATCATGCCGCCGCCGATAAAGCCCTGGATCGCCCGGTAGACGATCATCTGGTCGATGTTGGTGGCGGTCGCGGCGAGCGCGCTTGCCGCGGTGAAGCCCGCAGCCGACACGGAAAACAGGACGCGGGTCGACACGATCCGCGCGAGCGTGCCCGACAGCGGGATCATGATGACTTCGGCGATGAGATAGGATGTCTGCACCCAGCCGATTTCGTCCGAGCCGGCCGAGAGGCCCGCCTGGATCTCTGCAAGCGAGGCCGAAACGATCTGGATGTCCAGGATCGCCATGAACATGCCGACGACCATGGCGAAGAAGGCGATCAGCCTTCTCGGATCCATATGTTCCTCGACCTTCGGTGCGGCTACCGCCACCGAGCCTGCTGTTGCCGTTGCGGCCATCTGAGCCACTCCCTGCGTGTAAAGGCGCGGCGGCGCGTTCCATCGAACACGCCGGCGCGTCAGGCCCGATTACTTCGTGGCGGCGACGTTGGTCTCAGCGGGCGCTGTGCGCGTGTCGACATCGACGACGACGCTCAAGCCCGCCCGCAGATGGCGCTGCGCCAGCACATCGGCCGGCAGCGTGATGCGCACCGGCACGCGCTGGATTACCTTGGTGAAGTTGCCAGTGGCGTTTTCGGCCGGCAGCAGCGAGAACACAGAGCCGGACGCCGGCGAGATCGAGGCAACCGTGCCTTCGATCGCGTGCTCGTCATAGGCGTCGATATGGACCTTGACCTTCGAGCCGGGGACCAGATGCGCGATCTGCGTCTCCTTGAAGTTGGCGTCGATATAGAGCTGGTCGACGGGCACGAGAGCGGCCAGACGCTGACCGGCCGAGACGAGATCGCCGACCTGGACGGCGACGTTGCCGATGACGCCGTCATATGGCGCCTTCAAGACGGTAAAACCGAGGTCGCGATTGGCCTTGTCGCGGGCAAGCTCCAGCGAGCGGATCTGGCTTTCCGCTTCGGCGCGCTGCGCCTGCAGCACGGTGATGTTGGCGTTTGCGGTCGCGATGTTGGCATCGGCGCCGGCAAGGTTGGCCCGGGCCTGGTCCAGCGCAACGTCGGCATTGTCGCGGGAAGCAACGGTGCCGACGTCCTTGGACTGGAGGTCGCTTGCGCGCTTTTGCGCAAGTTCGGCGCCGCGCACCGTTGCTTCGAGAGCGTTTTTCTGGGCTTGCGCCTGGGCAAGGCTCGCCTTTGCCCCGGCGATCTGCGCGTCGAAGCGGCTGAGCGCCAGCTTCTGCGTCGCGATCTGGGCCTCGGTCTGCTCGGCGGCGATGCGGTAGTCGCCGTCATCGAGCGTGACCAGTGGGTCTCCGGCCTTCACCTGCTGGTTGGCGACGACGTCGACCTTGGCGACATAGCCCGAAACCTTCGGGGAGATCGTGGCGATGTCGCCCTCGATATAGGCGTCGTCGGTCGAAACCATGAAGCGGCCATTGGTCCACCAGTCATAGCCATACCAGCCGCCTGCGGCCAAAGCGGCGAGGCCGAGAACGGGCAAGATCGGGCTGCGCTTCTTCTTTTTCGAAGCAGCTTCGACAGCGGGCTCCTGCGTGACCGCAGGCGCCTCGGCAGTCGCCCCCTTGGCTTCGGGCACGGCCTCATGGGTCTGCGGAACTTCAAAATCCTCGCCAACAGGGCGAACGCGAGCGGCGCTGGACGTTTTGGATGCGGACATGGGTACCGGCCTGGTTAATGAGAGGTAACTGAACTGAACCGTTCGGTTCGATCGAAACTTGACTTAATCGCTTTGACGTCGCATATCAAGAGGGAATCGAACCACGCGGTTCGATGGACGAAATTTTAATGCGAACAGGACGGGCACAGACGGCGATCATGGAACCAGCAAAGACCGGACAGAACGAGACCATCCAGGCTGCCAACGGCATGGACGAGCAGCTTTGTCCCGGCGGCGGGCGCCATGCGGCGGGCGAAGACCCTGCCAAGCGCCAGCAGATACTCGAGGGCGCGCGGCGGGTCTTCATGAGCCAGGGCTTCGATGCCGCCAGCATGAACGACATCACCCGCGAGGCCGGCGTCTCGAAGGGGACGCTCTACGTCTATTTCGAGAACAAGGAAGATCTGTTCAAGGCGCTGATCATCCAGGGCAAGACCCGGGTGGTGCAGACTGCCAAGCATGCGCTCAACGATCATGACGATGTCGAGGAATCGCTTTTTGATTTCGGCGTGACGCTGACGACCAGCATGACGGCGGAAGAGACGATAAGGTCCATGCGCATGGTGATCGGCGTCATCGACCGCATGCCGCATCTGGCCGAACGCTTCTTCAGCGAGGCGCCGGAAAACGGCTACACGGTGCTGAAGGCCTATCTCGATCGCCAGGTTCCGGCCGGCACGCTGGACATCGAGAATACTGAGATGGCCGCCAGGCAGTTCATCGAAATGGCGCAGGCAGGGCTGTTCAAGCATCGGCTGTTCGGCGGCATGTGTTCGGCACCGCCCCGCGAGCAGATCGAGGGCACGGTTACCGCCGCCGTCAGGGTCTTCATGGCCGCATACGGACCGAAGACGAACGCGGGCTGAGCAAGCCCGACGGCGCACCCCATTCTCGCGCCCTCAATCCAGCAATTGCGATCAAGCGCGCCTTGCGGCAAGACCCTATGAGCATGGGTGTCTGCCACGGGAGTGAACATGAGTGCCATTGGAAGGGCGATCTGGTTCATCGAGAGCCATTTTGCAAGGGACATATCGCTGGAGGAGATCGCAGAGGCCGCCGGCCTTTCGCGCTTTCACCTGTCGCGCGTCTTCGGACTGGCGACGGGTTACTCCATCAGCGCCTATATCCGCGCACGCCGCCTGAGCGGTGCTGCGCAAACCCTTGCCGACGGCGCCTCCAGCATTCTCGCGGTGGCCCTCGAAGCGGGCTACGGTTCGCACGAGGCCTTCACCCGTGCCTTTCGCGAGCAGTTCGGCTTGACGCCGGAGACCGTGCGCAAGCAAGGGCACCTCAGCAACATCGCACTGACGGAGCCGATCAGAATGGACGACACCCGCCTCCTCAAACTGGACCCGCCCCGCTTCGAAGACAGCCCGGCCTTGCTTTTGGCCGGCCTTGGCGAAACCTATGCCTATGGCCGCGCAGAAGGCATCCCCTCGCTGTGGCAGCGCTTCAACGCCCATTTCGGCAACATCCCCGCACAGAAGGGCAATGTCGCCTATGGCGTCTGCAGCCAGAGCAACAGTGAAGCAGGTACATTTCACTATATGGCCGCAGCGGAGATCGAAGACGCCGGCACCCTGCCCGCAGGCTTTTCGACGATCAGGCTGCCTAAGCAGCGTTACGCCGTGTTCCTGCACCGCGGCCATATCTCGTCGATCGCGACGACCGCGCAGCATATCTTCGGCACCTTTCTGCCGGAGGCCGGTCTTCAGCATGGCGAAACACCCGACCTGATCGAGCGTTACGACGAGCGCTTCGACCCGCATTCGGGCATGGGCGTGGTGGAAATGTGGATTCCGCTGAAACCGTAAACGGTAAAGCGCCGCCGCAAATGGCCGGCGGCGCTTGTCACTTTCGCAATGTTGCTTAAATACTGCCGCGATTCTTGCGCGACGACGCGCCACCGAGACAAGGAAAGATCGCTGATGCAGGATTTAATGCTGCTAGCCCAGGACCCGGCCGCCTGGGTTGCCCTCATAACACTGGTTGTCATGGAGGTGGTTCTCGGCATCGACAATCTGATCTTCATCTCGATCCTCACCAACAAACTGCCGCCCGAACACCGCGAAAAGGCCCGCCGCATCGGCATTGGCCTGGCACTCGTCATGCGCCTCGCTCTTCTCGGCACCGTCGCCTGGATCGTCAAGCTGACGACACCGGTCTTCGAGGTCTTCGGACATGGCTTCTCCTGGAAGGACCTGATCCTGATTGCCGGTGGCCTGTTTCTCGTCTGGAAGGCAACCAAGGAAATCCACCACAGCGTCGATCCGAGCGACCACGGCGAAGATTTCATCGCGTCGTCTGCGATTAACAGCTTTAGCGCCGCAATCGGCCAGATTCTGTTGCTCGATCTCGTCTTCTCCGTCGACAGCATCATCACCGCCGTCGGCATGACACCGCACCTGCCGATCATGGTCATCGCCGTGCTCGCCGCCGTCACCGTGATGCTGGTTGCCGCAAACCCGCTTGCCAACTTCATCGAGAGGAACCCGACGATCGTCATGCTGGCGCTCGCCTTCCTCCTGATGATCGGCACGACGCTGATCGCCGAAGGCATGGGCCTGCACGTGCCGAAGGGCTACATTTACGCCGCCATGGCGTTTTCGGCTCTGGTCGAGGTTCTCAACATGGTGGCGCGCAACGCGCGGCTGCGAAAGAAGGCCGCCGGCAAGCCGCACTGACGTACTGCGACTGGCAAGATCAGGAGGGCGGAGCTTCATGGCTCCGCCCTTTTTCGTGAATAGCACAAAAAAAGCCTGCATCACGGAGGATGCAGGCCATCTTGCTGTGGGCGTTCGTGAGAGCGCAAGCCGGACGGGTCAGGGAGCTCGACTGCCGTTTCGTTGGCCACGGGAAGAAATCGGAAAAATTCCCGTGTTCACTACCTCCGTCTTGTCCGATTGGCACAGCCAGCGCCTCTCGCACGGATAACGTCCCATCCGGTCAATCGTTCCTGGAAACCTCAGGTGTCAGGACGATGGCCGATCTCCACCAGGATGTTGCCGGGGACGACCATATAGAAGACATAGGCACCATGCCGCTCTTCCGGATCGGTCATGCGGATGCCCGTCGGCAGGATGCGTCTGTAGGCATCCTCGACCTGTACCCTCTCGGGCAGCAGGAAGCCGACATGGTAGGTCTGTAGGCCGAGGCTGACCTGGTCGCCACCGCCGAGCCTGGCGATCGGCGGGCTGATCACCAGCACCATGCCGGCTTCGTCCGTCAGGCGATAAAAGGCATCCTTGCCGCGCGTTTCGACAGCCATGAAGCCAAGGTGGTCGATGAAGAATGCCGCCGTTTCGGCAACGACGGGGCTGTGAAGATCGAGATGGTTCAGTCGCATGTGCAGTCTCCGTGTTTGAGAAACGCGGCGGACTGCGTCTGGTCCGGATACACCCCGCCGCGGACCGATGCGGATGCATCGGAACCACGCCGCGGGTTCGAACGATCAGGTTCGAGCAGAGCTTCGCAACCGCCTGGACGGCGACGAAGGGACCGGGCTTACCATATCCGGTCCTGCCTTTTTCGACACAGGATGTGTAGCGCAGGCACAGCGCGCCAGCAAGATCGCCGCGATCAGTTCTTCTCTGCGTCCGGGTTCCCCTTCTGCAACTCCTGCAGATAGAGGTCGAGGCGATCGAACTTCTCTTCCCAGAAGCGGCGGTAGCTGTCGAGCCAGCTGTTGATGTCGCGCAAGGGCGCGGCCTCGAGCCGGCAGGGGCGCCATTGCGCCTCGCGGCCTCGGCTGATCAGGCCGGCGCGCTCAAGGACTTTCAGGTGCTTGGAAACAGCCGGCAGGCTCATATCGAATGGCTCCGCCAGTTCGCCGACCGAGGCCTCGCCGAGCGAGAGCCGGGCGAGGATGGCCCTGCGCGTGGGGTCGGCAAGGGCTGAGAGCGTGGTCGACAGGCGATCTTCCGGCATTTTCTAAAAAACCTTTCAGTTAAATAACCTTACGGTTCAATATAGCTAGCCATCGGCAGTGTCAACAAAAACCGGAGTGATCCACTTTCCGTTGACATGCTCCATGTTCTATGGTCTCACGCGAGCCGACTGGAATTGCCCGCCGATACCGCTGGTGCGGCACCCCTACGGGCCTTTCCTTCCCATAAAATGCGCGCCCGGCGGCCGGACTTGTCTTCCGGCAAGGGGCGAAAAGCACGTCAAACGGGCAAAGACCATGACCGATTCAGCAGTACGGGTACGCATCGCACCCTCCCCCACCGGCGAGCCGCATGTCGGCACAGCCTATATCGCACTGTTCAACTACCTCTTCGCAAAGAAGCACGGCGGTACCTTCATCCTGCGGATCGAGGATACCGACGCCACCCGCTCGACGCCGGAGTTCGAGCAGAAGGTGCTGGATGCGCTGAAATGGTGCGGGCTGGAATGGTCGGAAGGCCCTGACGTCGGCGGCCCCTATGGCCCCTACCGCCAGAGCGATCGCAAGGACATCTATCTCGACTACGTTCGCCAGATCGAGAAGAACGGCCACGGCTTCCGCTGTTTCTGCACGCCCGAGCGGCTGGAGAAGATGCGCGAGGCACAGCGCGCCGCCGGCAAGCAGCCGAAATATGACGGCCACTGCCTGACGCTCTCAGCCGAAGAAGTGACCCGCCGCGTCGATGCCGGCGAGCCGCACGTCGTGCGCATGAAGATCCCGACCGAGGGTTCCTGCAAGTTCACGGACGGCGTCTACGGCGACGTCGAGATCCCGTGGGATTCGGTCGATATGCAGGTTCTGCTCAAGGCCGACGGCATGCCGACCTATCACATGGCGAACGTCGTCGACGACTATCTGATGAAGATCACCCACGTCGCGCGCGGCGAGGAGTGGCTGGCGTCGGTACCGAAGCACATCCTGATCTATCAGTATCTCGGCCTGACGCCGCCGGTGTTCATGCACCTGTCGCTGATGCGCAATGCCGACAAGTCGAAGCTGTCGAAGCGCAAGAACCCGACGTCGATCTCCTATTATTCGGCGCTCGGCTATCTGCCGGAAGCGTTGATGAACTTCCTCGGCCTGTTCTTCATCCAGATCGCCGAAGGCGAGGAACTGATGACGATGGCCGAGCTGGCCGAAAAGTTCGACCCGGACAACCTGTCGAAGTCGGGCGCGATCTTTGACATCCAGAAGCTCGACTGGCTGAACGGCCGCTGGATCCGCGAGAAGCTGAGCGACGACGAATTCCTCGGCCGGGTGCTGGCCTGGGCGTCGGAGAACGATCGCCTGAAGCAGGGCCTGAAGCTGTCGCAGTCGCGCATCTCCAAGCTCGGCGAACTGCCGGCTCTTGCCGACTTCCTGTTGAAGTCCGACCTCGGTCTCGAGCCCGCGGCCTTCGCCAAGATCAAGTCGAGCCCGGAAGAACTGGTCGAGATCTTCAACACGGTTCAGCCGGACCTGGAAAAGATCCTCGAATGGAACAAGGAAACGATCGAGGCGGAACTGCGCGCGATCGCCGACCGCATGGGCAAGAAGCTCAAGGTCGTGCTGGCACCGCTGTTTGTCGCGGTCTCCGGCTCGTCGCGGTCCCTACCGCTCTTCGACAGCATGGAACTGCTCGGCCGTTCGGTCGTGCGCCAGCGGCTGAAGGTTGCAGGCCAGGTCGCCGCCTCGATGGCCGGCAGCGGAAAGTAAGGACAGGACGATGAACGACAAGACCGAGACAACAGCCCTCTCCTCCGACGTGACGGAAGTGCGCGCGCAGAAGCTGAAGCTGCTGCGCGAACAGATCGGCGACGTCTATCCGGCGCATTTCCACCGCACGATGACCAATGCCGAACTGGCAGCGAAGTACGAGAACCTGGAGCTGGACACCGAGACGCAGGACGTGGTCACGGTCGCCGGCCGCGTCTACTCGTCGCGCAACTCCGGCATGTTCATGGACATCCATGACGCCTCCGGCAAGATCCAGATCTTCAGCCATAAGGACACCACGCCGGAAGACGCACGCGCATTGCTGCCGATGATCGACATCGGCGACATCATCGGCGTGACCGGCGTCGTGCGCCGCACCAAGCGCGGCGAGCTGACGATCAACGCGCAGGCGATCACCATGCTGACGAAGTCGCTGCTGCCGATGCCTGAGAAGTGGCATGGCCTCTCCGACATCGAGCTGCGCTACCGCAAGCGCCACCTCGACATCATGACCAATGAGGAATCCAAGCTCCGCTTCCAGCAGCGCAGCAAGATCGTCTCCGGTATCCGCCGCTTCATGGAAGACGACGGCTTCATGGAAGTCGAAACGCCGATGCTGCATTCGGTCTATGGCGGCGCCACGGCCGAGCCGTTCAAGACCCATCACAACACGCTGAAGCTCGACATGTACCTGCGCATCGCGCCGGAACTGTACCTGAAGCGCACGCTGGTATCGGGCCTGACCGACAAGGTATTCGAGATCAACCGCAACTTCCGCAATGAAGGCGTGTCGACGCGGCACAATCCCGAATTCACCATGATGGAGTGCTACTGGGCCTATGCCGACTACGAGGACATCATGGACCTTGTCGAGCGGCTGTTTACCAAGCTCGCTCTGTCGATCCACGGCTCGACCGAATTCATGTTCGGCGACAAGGAAATCTCCTTTAAGGGTCCGTTCCGTCGCGTGCCGATGCCGGATGCCGTCAAGGAAGCGACCGGCATCGATTTCCTGGCGATGAAGACCGACGAGGAAGCCCGCGCTGCCGCCAAGGCTGCCGGCTTCGAAGTCGAGAAGGACTGGACCTGGGGCGAGTGCCTCGCCTTCGTCTTCGAAGAGAAGGTCGAGCCGACGCTGATCCAGCCGTCGCACGTCACGCACTTCCCGAAGGACATCTCGCCCTTCGCCAAGGAAGTGCCGGGTGAGCCGCGCCTTGTCGAGCGCTTCGAGACCTATTGCAACACCTGGGAACTCGGCAACGCCTTCTCCGAACTCAACGATCCGGAAGAGCAGCGCGCCCGCATGGTCGAGCAGCTCGAGCAGGCGCATGCGCGCGGCGAAAAGTCCAAGCAGCTCGACGACGAGTTTCTTGACGCCATCGACCAGGGCATGCCGCCGGCCGGCGGCCTCGGCATCGGCGTCGACCGCCTGATCATGCTGCTCACCAACGCGCCGTCGATCCGCGACATCATCCTGTTTCCGGCGCGCCGCAACAAAGCCGACTGATCAGGCCCACAACGGCACAAAGCAAAAAGCCCGGCGCGATAGCGGCGGGCTTTTTCGTTGACGATGGTGAATGTCCGGCGACGCGTGCGATCGTCTCGACGGCCTCTCAGTGGCCGGCCGGCGCCTCGGCGCTGTCGACCTTGTGCTCTGCCGCTGCGGCCTCGGGCGCTGCCTCGCCCTCGACAGCAATTGCGTTCGGATCGATGCAGGGCGAACGATCCTCCATGCCGGCCATCATGTCACGGATATCGCCAACAGAGAGATCAACGGTGCTGCCGTGGAAGAAACCGGCCGAGTTGGCCTTGCCGTCATTGTAGGACGCGCGGAAAGGCTCGTCCATGCCCGGCACGCTTTGCGGACCCGGTGCGAAAAGAACTTGCGCCCCGATCGCGGCGCCACGCACCGCAGCCCGCTCTTCCGGCCCGGCGGCATCGAGAACGACCACCTGATAAAGATCGGCCTTCTCCGACTTGGACAGCGCACCGACCACGCGCAGCGCCGTGCGCATACGCGCCTCGCCATCGGCCCGGTCCGTCTTGATGTGCATGCGAACCCAGCGCTGGCCGTGATGGCCGAGCTTGACAGTTCTGACCAGCGTGCATTCGAGACCGGAGGTGGCAGGCTTCGACATCCGCTCCATCAACGCGTCGCGGCCGACATAGACGGCGGCAGCACCCGAGGCGGCCGACACGCCGAATGCAGCGGCAAGGATGACGACCAGCCTCTTCGATGGGCGCAACTTGCCGAGAATAGCCTTCACGAGAATGGCTCCGCTGTCATGACAGGAACTGAAACAATAGCCCGAAGGCGCCTGGCAAGGATAAGCGCTCGACCTTTCGGAAAGTTTAAGCGGGTTCGGCGGCTGGGTGATCGAAAAGAACACAGTTCATGTCGGAGGCTTCACCAGCTTTGCCGTCAGGCATGTCCGGCTGGGATCGATCACCGATTGACTTTCGCGGGCATCTTGCCTCCATTGCGACCCGTCAAACGCAAGAAAAAGAAAAGAAGAACACATGCACAAAGTTATCTTTGATACGGATCCGGGCATCGACGATGCGATGGCCCTGCTCTTCCTTCACCGCCACCCGGATATCGATCTCATCGGCATTACCACGGTCTTCGGCAACGCCTCCGTCGAGACGACGACGCGCAACGCGCTGTTTCTGAAGCGTGAGTGGGGCATAAAGGCGCCGGTGGCAAAAGGTCTCGACAAGACCTTCAATCCGGATCGGCCGCATGTCGGCTGGCCGACCTTCATCCACGGCGATGACGGCCTCGGCAATATCGACGTGCCCGAGACGATCGACCTCCCGGTCGATCCGCGTTCCGCGCACCGCTTCATCATCGACACAGTGCGCGCCAATCCCGGCGAAGTGACGCTGATTGCCGTCGGCCGCATGACCAACCTGGCGCTGGCGCTGCGCGAAGATCCGGACTTTGCGCCGTTGGTGCGCGAAGTGGTGATCATGGGCGGCGCCTTCGACGTCAACGGCAACATCACGCCGGCTGCCGAAGCCAATATCCATGGCGACCCCGAGGCGGCCGACGTCGTCATGACCGCGCCCTGGCCGGTCACGGTCGTCGGCCTCGACGTCACCACCAAGACGGTGATGACCAAGGCGATGCTCGCCGACATCGCCGAGCGCGGCGGAGCGCCGGCGAAGCTTCTCTCCGACATCTCGCAGTTCTATATCACCTTCTATGAGCAGCATGTGCCCGATGGCATGGTGGTGCATGACAGTTGCGCCTGCGCCTATGTCGTGGCGCCTGATCTGTTCAAGGTGCGTAGCGGCGTCATCCGTGTCGTCTGCGGCGGCATTGCCGATGGCCAGACGATCCAGAAGCCCGACAGCCGGCTGTTCCCGCCGAGCCCATGGGACAACCTGCCGAGCCAGAAGGCCTGCATCGACATCGATGCGGCAAAGGCCCTGAAGCTGATCGGCGACACGCTGGCACTGCACGACTGATGCCAGCCCGGACGGATCGGCATTGCCGACCGCTCGAAAACTTTGCACCCATGGCTGGCGGATCTGTTTTCGCCAGCTATCTCTAAGGGCATGAAACCAGACGCCCTGCTCTATCCCGCCCCGAAAGGTCTCTATTGCGAGATCGGGGATTTCTACATCGATCCGGTCCAGCCGGTCGATCGCGCCCTGATCACCCACGGTCATTCCGACCACGCCCGTGCCGGCCACGGCCAGGTGCTCGCCACCCGCGAAACCCTCGACATCATGCGTATCCGTTATGGCGAAGGCTTTTGCGGTACGAGCCAGGCCGTAGCGCTGGGCGAGACGATAATTGTCAATGGCGTCGAGGTGCGCTTTCACCCGGCGGGCCATGTGCTCGGCTCGGCGCAGATTTCGGTCATGGCCAAGGGCACGCGCATCGTCGTCTCGGGCGATTACAAACGCCGGCGCGACCCGACCTGCCTGGCCTTCGAACCGGTCCCCTGCGACGTCTTCATCACCGAGGCGACCTTCGGCCTGCCGGTCTTCCACCACCCTGACGACCGCGCCGAAATGCAGAAACTGCTGACGTCGCTGAAGCAATTCCCCGAGCGCACCCATGTGGTCGGCGCCTATGCGCTCGGCAAGGCGCAGCGGGTGATCGCGCTTCTGCGCGAGCAGGGTTACGACGAGCCAATCTACATCCATGGCGCCTTGCAGAAACTCTGCGACTACTATCGCAGCGAAGGCATCGACCTCGGCGAAATCCGCCCGGCAACGCTTGCCGCCGACGACAAGCAGGATTTTGCCGGCACCGTCGTCATCGGCCCGCCAGCGGCTTTCGCCGACCGCTGGGCGCGGCGCTTCGTCGATCCCCTTGCGATCTTCGCCTCAGGCTGGATGATGATCCGGCAGCGCGCAAAGCAGCGAGGGGTCGAATTGCCGCTGGTCATCTCCGATCATTGCGACTGGCCTGAACTGACGCAAACGATCCGCGAGATCGGCCCGGCGCAGGTCTGGGTCACCCATGGGCGCGAAGAGGCGCTGGTGCGCTGGTGCGAGCTTGAGGGCATCGCCGCGCGGCCCCTGCATCTCGTCGGCTACGATGACGAGGGGGAATGAGCGATGAAGGCCTTCGCCGAACTGCTGGATCGCCTCGTTCTGACGCCACAACGCAACGCCAAGATCCGGCTGCTTGCGGACTACTTCGTAACTGCGTCCGATCCGGACCGCGGCTACGCGCTCGCGGCCATCGCCGGCACGCTGTCGCTTGCCACCGTCAAGCCGGCGATGATCCGCGACCTCCTGCTCGAGCGCATGGACGAAGTGCTGTTTCGTTATTCCTACGATTATGTCGGCGACCTCGCCGAGACGGTATCGCTGGTCTGGGAACCGCCCTCAGGCGTCGTGCCGGACGACATTCCGCTCGGCGACGCCATCGAGAAGCTGCAGACGACCGGCCGCGCCGATGTGCGCAGCGTCGTCCGCGACATGCTCGACCGGCTCGACACTTCGGCGCGTTTCGCTTTCCTGAAGCTCGTGACCGGCGGCCTGCGCATCGGCGTCTCCGCCAAGCTTGCCAAGCAGGCGCTGGCCGAAATGGGCGGCAAGGACGTCACCGAGATCGAGACCCTCTGGCATGGGCTCGCGCCACCCTACCTGCCGCTGTTCCAATGGCTCACGGGTCAGGCGGAAAGGCCGGTGCTGTCGACGCCCGCCGTCTTCCACTCGGTGATGCTTGCCACGCCCATCGGCGAAGGCGACCTCGACGGGCTGGATCCCAAGGATTTTGCCGCCGAATGGAAATGGGACGGCATCCGTGTGCAACTCGCCAATATCGGCGGGACCAGGCGGCTCTATTCGCGTAGCGGCGACGAAATCTCGGGGGCTTTCCCCGACGTGCTTGAGGCCGCCGACTTTTCCGGCATCATCGACGGCGAACTTTTGGTCGGCGGAACCTCCCGCACCAACCGCGCAACCCGGACGTTTTCGGACCTGCAGCAGCGGCTCAACCGCAAGACCGTCAGCCGCAAGATGCTCGACGAATACCCCGCCTTCATCCGCGCCTATGACGTGCTCTTTTCGGGAGAAACCGACGTGCGGCCTGAAGGCTTCCTGGCGCGGCGGGCAATGCTCGGTGATCTCATGGAACGCGCCTCGCCGCAGCATTTCGACCTCTCGCCGCTCGTACCGTTTTCCTCCTGGGAGGAGCTCGACCAGTTGCGGTCCGATCCGCCCGATCCCGTCATCGAAGGCGTCATGCTGAAGCGGCTGGATTCGCCCTACACCGCCGGCCGGGCCAAGGGCCCCTGGTTCAAATGGAAGCGCGCACCCTACAATGTCGACGCCGTGCTGATGTATGCCCAGCGCGGCCACGGCAAGCGCTCCAGCTATTATTCGGACTTCACCTTCGGCGTCTGGACCGAGATCGATGGCAAGGAGACACTGGTGCCGGTGGGCAAGGCCTATTTCGGCTTCACCGATGCCGAGCTCGAAATCCTCGATCGCTTCGTCAGGGACAATACCACCGAGCGCTTCGGCCCGGTCAGGGCGGTGCGAGCGGAACCGGATTTTGGCTTCGTCGTCGAGGTCGCCTTCGAGGGCCTCAACCGCTCGACGCGGCACAAGTCCGGCGTTGCCATGCGCTTTCCTCGCATCGCGCGGCTAAGGCAGGACAAGCTCCCCCATGAGGCCGACCGACTGGAGACCTTGCAGGCGATGATCGAGAGTAAATCGTGATCGAAAACGGGGAACCCGCTGGCCTGGCCAACGTTTGACCTGTTCAAAAGCGCACGAGGAGATGCGACATGCCTGCAAAATCCAAGGCACAGCAGAAGGCGGCCGGTGCAGCCCTTGCCGCCAAACGTGGAGACATGAAGAAATCCGAACTCAAGGGTGCATCGCGCGAAATGGAGAAATCCATGACCGAACGCGAACTCGAAGACCTTGCCGAAACCAGACGCAAGAACCTGCCCGAGCGCAAGACGGAAAAATGAGCCTCGGCAGGCATAAAAGCCGGAACTAAAACAATAATTGTTAATACCAATTTGGGATCATCCCGGTCGTTTCTTATCCTTCTGATGCCGCCGGGGTGATCTTGTGCCTGCCAGACATGCCTTCGATCTCGGGAAAAAGAAACTCTCCGGGTTTCTGACGCCGAACTACCTTCCCGCGGTCATCGCCTCTCTCGTCGTTCTGGTGGCCGGCATCCTCGCAGACAACCAGAACCAGGTGGTCTCCGAAGCGCGTGTGCGCTCACAAGTCGCCGGCGAACTCAACCCGATCCGCTCCAAGCTCGAAGCCAGCATCAACGGCAATATCCAGCTCGTGCGCGGCCTGATCGGCACCATCGTCACCGAGCCGGGCATGGGTCAGCAGCGCTTCGCCGCGCTCTCCCGCAGCATTTTCACCGAACGCTCCCAGCTGCGCAGCATCGCCGCCGCACCCGACCTCATCGTGCGCATGGCCTTCCCCATGCAAGGCAACGAAAAGGCGATCGGGCTCGACTACCGCAAGAACGAGGCGCAGCGCGCCGCCGTCATGAAGGTCAGGGACACCGGCAAGATGGTTCTGGCGGGTCCCGTGGACCTGGTGCAGGGCGGGCGCGGGCTGATCGGTCGTTTTCCGGTCTCGATCGAAGCCGGCGGCGGCAGCAATCGCTTCTGGGGCATAGTGTCCGCCGTTATCGACGTCGATCGTCTCTATCATGACAGCGGCCTCTCCTCCCCTTCGCTCGGCATCGATATCGCCATCACCGGCCGCGACGGGACAGGCAGTGACGGCACGGCCTTCTACGGAAATGCCAGGATATTCGATCAGGCGCCGGTGGAGATGACGGTTTTGCTTCCTGGCGGTTCCTGGCACATCGCCGCGGTTCCCAAGGGCGGTTGGCCGCAAACGGCGCGCAATGCCTGGTTCATCCGCGCGCTGATTTTCGCCGGCGGCCTGATGATCGTCCTGCCGATGCTCTTGACCGGACGGTTGATGAGCGAGCGCCAGAACAACATCCGCGCCCTCAGACAGAGCAAGGCACAACTGCAGGAACTGTCGCATCGCCTGAAGATTGCCCTCGACACCTCGGAGATCGGCATCTGGGAACTCGACGTCGCCAGCGGCAAGCTGCTCTGGGACGAGCGCATGAAGGAACTCTACGGCAAGACGGGATCGATCCGCCAGGCCTATGACGACTGGAAGTCCAGCCTGCATCCCGACGATGTCGCTCATGCCGAGCAGGAGTTTGCCGAAGCACTTCGCTCGGGCGCCCCTTACAACTCCGAGTTTCGGGTGCGACTGCCGGATGACACCATCCGCCACATCCGTGCCATCGGCTCGACCTATGACGGCGCCGATGGGCGCAAGAAGATCGTCGGCGTCAACTGGGACGTCACGGCCGACATCCAGACCCGCGCCACGCTGTCGGAAGCCAAGCGGCAAGCCGAAGCGCATAGCGCCGAACTGGAAGCAGCTCGCCACCGCATGGAGTTCAATGCCCTGCACGATCCGCTGACCGGTTTGCCCAACCGCCGGTTCCTCGACCAGGTACTCGCCGACAGAAGCCATCACTTCGATGCCGAGGCGAGACTCAGCATTTTCCACATGGATCTCGATCGGTTCAAACAGATCAACGATACGCTCGGTCACGCCGCAGGCGACGAAATCCTGCGCCACGCCGCGGAGCTGCTGCGCACCAACGCGAACGAGAAGGACTTCGTCGCCCGCATCGGCGGTGACGAGTTCGTCATCGTCCGCCCGGAAGACAGCGCCGAGCCCGACGCGCGGCTCGCGTCCTGCATCATCGAGGCGATGAGCATTCCCGTTCGCTACAAGGACCAGGAATGCCGCATCGGCGTCAGTATCGGCATAGCCGCCCAGGCCAGGCCGACCGACGATCTATCCCAGATCCTCGTCAATGCCGATATTGCCCTCTACGAGGCCAAGCGCCGCGGTCGCAACCGGCACGAAACCTTCACCGGCGATCTGAAGACCGCCGTGTTCAAAACCAAGCAGACTGCCGACGAGATCCTTCGCGGCTTGGAACACAAGGAATTCATCGCGCATTTCCAGCCGCAGTTCTGTCCGAGCACCCTTGAGGTCATCGGCGTCGAAGCGCTCGCGCGCTGGGACCATCCGACCAAGGGGCTGCTGGGTCCGCACACCTTTCTCAAGACCGCCGAAGACATCAATGTCGTCGCCTCCATCGACCAGGCGATCCTGGAGCAGGCGCTGTTCCAGATTTACCGCTGGGAGGCCAACGGCATCCATATCCCGAAGGTTTCGGTCAACCTCTCCTATGCGCGTCTGCACGATGAGGGGCTGATCGACCGTCTCGAAAAATTGCAGATCCCACGCGGCCGCGTGTCCTTCGAGCTCCTGGAATCGATCTCCTTCGACGAGAGCGACATCACCGTGTTGTCGAACATTCGCCGGATCAAGGAACTCGGCATTGATATCGAGATCGACGATTTCGGCACCGGCTATGCCTCGATCCTCAGCCTCTTGAAGCTGACCCCAAGGCGCCTGAAGATCGATCGCCAGTTGATTCTGCCGATCCTGAATTCGCCGACCGAAAAGCGCCTTGTCGAATCGATCATCGATATCGGCACCTCGCTCGGCATCGAAGTGATCGCAGAGGGTGTCGAAACGCTCGAGCATGCCCGGATTCTGCAGGAGCTCGGCTGTCACGGCCTGCAGGGCTATGCCTTTGCCCGGCCGATGAGCGCCAACGATCTCGCCACCTTCATTTTCGAGCGCAGGTGGCAGGCGGCCTGACATCGCCTCTATCACCGCCGAGCTGGTCAAAAATGACGCAATCTCACATTTTTCCCACCATCGAGGCTTGGCAGCCCTCGGGAAAATCGTCATAAAAACATATGCCTGTTACCCCTATGCGGGACTATGACGGCATCGTCTGCGACCGTTGCGTCAGCGATGGTCCTTGAGGGGCTTCGGCACCCAATCTCCATTATGCCCAAGAGAAGGGAACGGTACGATCGAATACGCGGGGAAATTGCTTTCTGTCTTCATCCTAGCCCCGTTCGCGGGAAGCCTCATTGCAATCTTCTTTCCATCCGATCAACGCGGCGCAACGGCCTGGTTCGCAGGCGCGATCGCGCTTCTCTGCTTCCTGATTGCGGCCGGCCTCTACCCGTTCGTCACCTCCGGCGGCGTTCTTCGCTATGAACTGGCCTGGATGCCGGAACTCGGTCTCAACTTCACCTTGAGGATGGATGGTTTCGCCTGGCTGTTCACGGTGCTGGTGACCGCGATCGGCGTGCTCGTCGTGCTCTACGCCCGCTATTACATGGCGGCTGAAGATCCCGTCCCGCGCTTCTTTGCGCTGTTCCTCGCCTTCATGGGGTCGATGCTCGGCGTCGTCCTTTCCGGCAACCTGATCCTGCTTGCGGTTTTCTGGGAACTGACGAGCATCGTCTCGTTCCTGCTCATCGGCTATTGGCATCACAATGCCCACGCCCGCGACGGCGCGCGCATGGCGCTGACGATGACGGGCATGGGCGGGCTCTGCATGCTGGTCGGCCTGCTGATCATGGGCCGCATTGTCGGCAGCTACGATCTCGACGTCGTGCTCGCCTCCGGCGACACGATCCGCGAACACCCGCTCTATCTGGCGACATTGGTGCTGATCCTGCTCGGCGCCCTGACCAAGAGCGCGCAGTTCCCGTTCCATTTCTGGCTGCCGCACGCCATGGCGGCACCAACCCCGGTCTCGGCATACTTGCATTCGGCGACCATGGTGAAGGCAGGCGTGTTCCTGCTCGTGCGGTTCTGGCCGGTTATGGCCGGCACCGAGGCCTGGTTCTGGATCGTCGGGCTTGCCGGCCTGACGACGCTGCTACTCGGCGCCTATTTCGCGATCTTCCAACAGGACCTGAAAGGGCTTCTCGCCTATTCGACCATCAGTCATCTCGGGCTGATCACGGTGCTGCTCAGCCTCGGCAGCCCGCTGGCTGCCGTCGCCGCCGTCTTCCACATCGTCAATCACGCGACGTTCAAGGCATCGCTGTTCATGGCCGCCGGCATCATCGACCATGAGACCGGGACGCGCGACATGCGCAAACTCGGCGGGTTGATACGCTACATGCCGGGAACCGCCATGCTCGCCATGGTCGCGAGCGCCGCAATGGCCGGGGTACCGTTGCTGAACGGCTTCATCTCCAAGGAGATGTTCTTCGCCGAGGCGATCGAGACGCATCAGGCCAACCTGCTCGATACGATCACGCCCTACGTCGCCACCCTGGCCGGCATGTTCGCGGTGACCTACTCGCTGCGCTTCATCCACAGCGTCTTCTTCGGCAAGACCCCGGACGATCTGCCAAAAATCCCGCATGAACCGCCGCGCTGGATGCGTGCGCCGATCGAGTTCCTGGTTCTTGCCTGTCTCGTCGTCGGCATCATCCCGGCAATCACCATCGGCCCGTTCCTGCACACCGCCGTCGTGTCGATCCTCGGGACCAGCACCCCGCAATACAGCCTGTCGGTCTGGCACGGCTGGAACCTGCCGCTGATCATGAGCTTCGTGGCGCTTCTCGGCGGCATCGGCCTTTATTTCCTGATGAAGAACTATCTGGCGACCAGCACCGAGGGACCGCCGGTCTTCCGCCTGCTCCACGGCCAGCGCATCTTCGAGCGCGTGCTGGTGACACTCTCATGGAAATGGGCGCGCTGGCTCGAACAGCGGCTCGGCACGCGCCGGCTGCAGCCCCAGATGCGCTTCCTCGTCTTCGTCGCGATCATGGCCGGCGCCCTGCCGTTGCTGCTCAACCAGTTCGAACTGCCGTCGCTTCTCGTGCGCGGCATCGATCCGGCCTTCGCGCTGCTCTGGGCGATCGGCATCGCCTGCGCCGTGGGCGCCGCCTACCAGGCGAAGTTCCACCGGTTGGCGGCTCTCGTGCTTCTCGGCGGCGCCGGTCTCGTCACCTGCATCACCTTCGTCTGGCTGTCGGCGCCCGACCTCGCCGTCACCCAGCTGCTCGTGGAGATCGTTACGACAGTGCTGATCCTGCTCGGCCTGCGCTGGCTGCCAAAGCGCATCGAGGACACCCAGGAATCCGAACTTCTGTCGCTGCGGGTTCGCCTGCGGCGCCTGCGCGACTTTGTGCTTGCCCTTGTGGCAGGCGGCGGCGTGGCGCTGATCGCCTATACGGTGATGACCCGACCGATGCCGGAAACCATCGCCAGCTACTTCCTCGAGCGGGCCTACACGGAAGGCGGCGGCACCAATGTCGTCAACGTAATCCTCGTCGACTTCCGCGGCTTCGACACACTCGGCGAGATCGCGGTGCTGGCCATCGTCGCACTCACCGTCTTTGCCCTTCTGCTCCGCTTCCGTCCGCAGGCCGACAGCCTGGAGGCGCCGGAACAGCAGCAGGTGCAGAACGCCTTTGACGACGATCATCCCGATCGCGCCAAGGGCGACAGCGTCGCCGAGTATCTGTTCGTTCCCTCGGTGATCATGCGCTGGATGTTCCCGGTCAGCGGCATGTTGGCGGCCTATTTCTTCCTGCGCGGCCATGACCTGCCAGGCGGCGGCTTTGCCGCCGGCATCGCCATGTCGATTGGCTTCATCCTGCAGTATATGTCGGGCGGCACCCGCTGGGTCGAGGAGCGGCTGCGCATTCATCCACTGCGCTGGATGAGCATCGGCATTCTCGTCGCGGCGGCAACCGGCATCGGCTCGTGGTTGTTCGGCTACCCGTTCCTGACCTCGCATGCGCAGTACGTTACCCTGCCGATCGTCGGAAAAATCCCGCTGGCAAGCGCGATCTTCTTCGACCTCGGCGTCTTCTCGCTGGTGGTCGGAGCAACGGTCCTCATCCTGATCGCGCTCGCGCACCAGTCGATCCGCGCGCCGCGTGCCCATGCCCGCGCCCTTCGCGCCGCAAAGGAGGCGAAGTAATGGAGATCATCCTGTCCGCCGCCATCGGCGTGCTCACCGCTTCGGGCGTCTACCTCCTGCTTCGGCCGCGCACCTACCAGGTGATCATCGGCCTGTCGCTGCTCTCCTATGCCGTCAATCTCTTCATCTTCAGCATGGGGCGGCTGCGTGTGAACGCGCCCCCCATTCTGGAACCCGGCGGGGTCGGCGATCTCTCGCGCTACACAGACCCGGTGCCACAGGCTCTGGTGCTGACTGCCATCGTCATCGGCTTTGCCATGACGGCACTCTTCCTCGTCGTGCTGCTCGCCTCGCGCGGCTTCACAGGCACCGACCATGTCGATGGAAGGGAGCAGCGCAGTGAGTGATTGGCTGCACCACCTGATCATCCTGCCCATCCTCATACCGCTCATGGTCGGCGCAGCGATGATCCCGATCGACGAGCGCAACCGCATGATCAAGGGCGTCATGGGCTTCGTCTCGACGCTTGTCCTCTTCGTGCTCTCGATGGTGCTCATGCGCGCGAGCGCCTCGACGGAAGGTTTCCTTGCCGGCACGAGTGTCTACCAACTCGGCAATTGGCCGGCACCGTTCGGCATCGTGCTGGTGCTCGATCGGCTGTCGGCGCTGATGCTGTGCCTGACGAGCGGCCTGGCGCTCGCAGCCCAGGTCTATTCGATTGCCCGCTGGCACACCGCCGGCCATCACTTCCATTCGCTGTTCCAGCTGCTGATCGCCGGCCTTAATGGCGCGTTCCTGACGGGAGACCTGTTCAATCTCTTCGTCTTCTTCGAGATCATGCTGGCGGCATCCTATGGTCTGTTGCTGCACGGCTCCGGCCCTCTGCGCGTCAAGGCCGGCCTACACTATGTCGCGATCAACCTTGCCGCCTCGTCGCTTTTCCTGATCGGCGTCAGCTTGATCTATGGCGCGACCGGCACGCTGAACATGGCGGACCTTGCCATCAAGCTCGCGACCATCTCGCCGGAAAACCGGCAGATGGTCGAAGTCGGCGCCGGCATCCTTGGCGTCGCCTTCCTGGTCAAGGCCGGCATGTGGCCCCTGAGCTTCTGGCTGCCGACTGCCTATTCCGCGGCGACACCGCCCGTTGCGGCCGTCTTTGCCGTGCTGACGAAGGTCGGCATCTACGTCATCCTGCGTCTGTCTCTGCTCGTCTTCGGCGCCAATGCCGGCGTCTCCGCCGGCTTCGGCCAGACGCTGCTGGTGGTGGGCGGCATGCTGACGATCGCCTTTGGCGCAATCGGCGTGCTCGCCTCGCAGGCGATGGCGAGGCTTGCCGCCTATTCGGTGCTCGTCTCCTCGGGCACCTTGATGGCGGCGATCGGCCTCGGGCATTCGAGCATGATTGCCGGCGCGCTCTTCTATCTCGTCAGCTCGACCCTGACGATCTCGGCGTTCTTCCTGCTGATCGAACTGGTGGAGCGCGGCCGCGACGCCGGCGCCGACGTTCTGGCGGTGACGATGGAAGCCTATGGTGACGCCGACGAGGACGAGGAAGTCGATGAAGCGGGTGCAGCCATTCCGGGCACCATGGCGGTGCTCGGCCTCTGCTTCTGCCTCTGCGCGCTGCTGCTTGCCGGCCTACCGCCGCTCTCGGGGTTCGTTGCCAAGTTCGCGATCCTGAGCGGTCTCTTCGGCCTCTCCGGCGCTGAGCCCGCGCCGGCACTCTCGGCCGCCGACTGGACCTATGTCACCTTGCTGATCCTGTCGGGCCTTTCCGCCATGATCGCGATGAACCGCGTCGGCATCCGCACCTTCTGGGCGTCGATCGAAAACACCGTTCCGCGGGTCTTCGTCATCGAGATCGCGCCGGTGGTGGTGCTGCTCGGCGCCTGCATCTTCCTGAGCCTGCAGGCAGGCCCGACAATGCGCTACATGCAGGCGACGGCGGATTCCCTGCTCGATCCCTCAGGCTATACACAGCGCGTCCTGACGGCGCCCCGCGTGGGAGGGCAGTAGCCGATGCGCACCTGGTTCCCCTACCCACTCCTGTCTCTCGGCCTCCTCATCATCTGGATGCTGCTGAACCAGTCGGTCGCCCCCGGCACCATCGTCATGGGCACGATCCTCGGCGTGGCACTCGCCTGGGTGACGCTGAAGCTCACGCCCGCCCGCTCGCATCCCCGCCGGATCCTGCGCACGCTCGCCTTCGGCGCCAGCGTGTTCCTCGACGTCATCCGCTCCAACATCGCCGTCGCGCGCGTCATCCTGCGCGTCGGTCGCCGGGCGCCGAACTCGGGCTTTCTGACGGTCGATATCGATATCGAGGATGAAAACGCGCTCGCGCTGCTCGCCTGCATCATGACCGCGACGCCAGGTACCGCCTGGCTTGAATATGATCGCGGCCGCAAATCGCTGCTTTTCCACGTGCTCGACATGGAGAACGAGGAGGTCTGGATAAGGACCGTGAAGCGCTACGAAGCCGGTTTGAAGGAGATGTTCGGATGACGGAGCTTGCAATCATCTGGTCGATCCTCGCAGCCCAGATCATGATCGGGCTTGCCATGGCCTTCGCGGCCTACCGAATGGTCAAGGGACCGCGGGCACAGGACCGCATCCTCGGCCTCGATACGCTGTACATCAACGCCATGCTGATGCTGCTGACCTTCGGCATCCGCACCGCCAACAGCATCTACTTCGAGTCCGCTTTAATCGTTGCGCTGATCGGCTTCGTTTCGTCGATCGCCTTCGGCAAGTTCCTGATGCGCGGGGAGGTGATCGAATGAGCCATCTGACCGACCTTCCGACCTGGGCCGCCGTTATCGTCTGCGGGTTCGTTCTCCTCGGCGCAGCAATTGCGCTGATCGGTTCGATCGGCCTGCTCAGACTGCCGGATTTCTATACCCGCTTGCATGCGCCCACACTTGCCACCAGCGGCGGCGTCATCCTCATCTGCACCGCCTCGATGGTGTGCTTTGCCGTGCTGCAGAACCGCTGGGTATTCCACGAAGTCTTGATCATCGTCTTCGTGATCATGACCACGCCGGTCACGCTGATGCTGCTCGGCCAGGCTGCACTTTACCGCGACCGCGTCGAGGAACGCCGCGGCGTGCCGCTGAAGCAGAAGCCGCTTCGCGAAGAGACCCCGGACGAAACCAAAGAGTAGATTTAGAGCGCGTCGCGCCCGCGAAAACGGCGCTGGTAGGCCGGATCGTAAAGCGAGCTTTCACGGAAATCCGACGCTTCGAGCCCCGGGCCGACAAAAATCAGCGCCGTGCGCTCGATCGGCTCTTCGGCCACCTTGGCCGCGATCGTGCCGAGCGTGCCGCGCACCACCCGCTCATCCGGCCATGACGCCTTGACGATGATCGCGACAGGGCAATCGGCACCGTAGAGCGGCGTCAGTTCCTCCACCACCTGATCGAGCGCATGGATGGCGAGATGAATGGCAAGCGTCGCTCCGGTGGCGCCGAAGCCGCTAAGCGTCTCGGTGTTGGGCATCGGCGAGGCGCGGCCGGAGACCCGCGTCAGCACCAGGCTCTGGGCGACGGCCGGAATGGTCAGCTCGCGACCGAGCGCTGCAGCGGCCGCCGCGAAGGATGGGACGCCCGGCGTCATCGTATAGCCGATGCCATGTTTCTCCAGCCGGCGGATCTGTTCGGCAACCGCGCTCCAGACCGAAAGGTCGCCCGAATGCAGTCGGGCGACATCCTCGCCGGCTTCTTGAGCGCGCACATATTCCGCTTCGATCTCATCCAGCGACATAGGTGCGGTATCAACGATACGGGCGCCGGGGGGGCAATATTGCAGCAGTTCGGGCGAAACGATGGAGCCGGCATAAAGGCAGACCGGGCAGCGTCCGATGAGGTCGCGACCGCGAACCGTAATCAGATCCGCAGCTCCGGGGCCAGCGCCGATGAAATGTACCGTCATGTGTCTCTCCGAACGTTCCAGGCCTGTTCGCCGCGTAGCTGAACCGCGCCAATCTCTTGTCTCATGCAAATCCCGCCGGAGAACGACTCCCCCACTGCGGAGTTGCTCTAGCTCTTCGTCCAGGACCATTGCGTCACCGGCATTGCCGGCCGCCAGCCGGTCATGCCGCCGATCGGCAGCGCCCGGGCGATATCGATGCGGATCAGCGAGCCTCCGAGTTGCGCGTGGCGTTGCAGCAGCACCGCTTCCATCTCCGTGGTCACGGCATTGGCGACCAGCCGGCCACCCTCGCCGAGTGCGGCAACCGCCGCATCCATGACGCCCGGCTCGCTGCCGCCACCACCGATGAAGATCGCATCGGGACGCGAAAGGCCCGAAAGCGCGGCCGGGGCCTTGCCCTGAACGACCATCAGGCCGGGCACGCCGAAAGCCTCGGCATTGCGGCCGACACGCACCGCGCGCTCGGGCGAAGCTTCGATGGCGATCGCCCGCATGGCCGGATCGGCCAGCATCCATTCGATGCCGATCGAGCCGGAGCCCGCACCGATATCCCAGAGCAGCTCACCCTTGCGCGGCGACAGCGCCGAGAGCGTCAGCGCCCGCACCTCCCGCTTGGTGATCTGGCCGTCGTGTTCGAACAACAGGTCGTCGCGCCCGGCCGAAAGCGGCAGCACCCGGCCCCCCTGGTCGGCTGCCACTTCGATGGCGCAGACGTTGAGCGGGTGGACGACACCGAGCATGAAGAGCGAGGCAATCTGCGTGGTCACGCGTTCGCCCGCGCCGCCGAGCGCCTCCAGAACCGTCAGCCGCGACTGACCGAACCCGTTTTCCGTCAGGAGTTCGGCGAGCGCCTTCGGTCCGGTTCCATCAGACGTCAGCGCCAGCACCCGGTTGCCCGGCTGCAGATGCGGCCGAACCAGATCGATTGGTCGGCCGTGCAGCGACACGAGCGTCGCCTCCTGCAGCGCCCAGCCGAGGCGCGATGCGGCAAGGCTGAAGGAGGAAGGCGCCGGAAGCGTACGGATCTCAGATGCGGCGACGCGGCGCGCAAGCGTGGCGCCGACACCGAAGAAGAACGGGTCGCCGGAGGCGAGCACGACCACCGGGCTGCCGCGTCGCGCGACGATCTCCTCGACCGAGCGGCCGAACGGGCTTTGCCAGACGCGGCCTTCGCCCTTGATCAACGCATGCGTGAGTTCCATGTGGCGAGCGCCGCCATAGACGACCGGAGCGGCCGCAATCAGCCGCTTGGCCTCGTCGCCGAGACCAGCTACACCATCCTCGCCTATGCCGATGATGGTCAACCAGGGGGAGACGATGGCCGGATCGCTGTTCGACACCTCAGCCATGGAAAAACCTCGCATTCTCATTCTTGGCGGGACGACCGAAGCCCGCGAACTGGCATCTCGCCTCGCCGACGACACGCGTTACGACACCGTGATCTCGCTTGCCGGCCGCACGGCCGATCCGCGCCCGCAACCGGTCGCGACCCGGATCGGCGGTTTTGGCGGCGCCGAGGGGCTCGCCGCTTTCCTCATTGCCGAAAAGGTTGCGCTGGTCGTCGACGCGACGCATCCCTTCGCCGCCCGCATTTCTCACAACGCCGCCGCAGCAGCAAACACCGCGCAGGTGCGCCTCTTGGCCCTGCGTCGCCCGGAGTGGCAGGCGCAAGCCGGCGACCAATGGACCGGTGTCAGTAGCGTTGCCGAAGCGGTGACCGCGCTGGGCGATCTTCCGCGCCGCGTCTTTCTTGCCATCGGTCGGCAGGAGGCCTTTCATTTCGAGGCAGCACCGCAGCACAGCTACGTCATTCGCAGCGTCGACCCGGTGACCCCGCCCTTGAAACTGCCCGACGCGACGGCAATCCTTGCCACCGGCCCGTTCGCCGAAGCGGACGAGATCGAGCTGCTGAAGGCCCAGCGTGTCGACGTGATCGTCGCCAAGAACAGCGGTGGAGCAGCGACTTACGGAAAGATCGCTGCTGCACGCCAGTTGGGGATCGCGGTGATCATGGTCGAGCGCCGCAAGCCCGCCGACGTCCTGTCGGTCGGCGACTGCAATGCGGCGCTCGAACGCATCGATCACTGGTTGTCTCCGGTGTAAAAGCGCGGCGTGTAGACCAGATCCGGCTTGCCTTCGCGCGTAACGATGCGCGTTTCCGGCGAACCGATGATGACGCAGGTCGCCATGTCGGCGCGGCTGGCATCGGCTTCACCGAGCGGCATCACCGCAATGCGCTCGTCCGGCCGGCCGGCGGCACGGCCGAAGATCACCGGCACCGACGCCGGCAGCACGCCGCGCAGGATCTCGAAGGCTTCACCGAGCTGCCAGGGCCTCGCCTTGCTGATCGGATTGTAGAGCGCGATCACCAGACCCGCTTCCGCCACAAGCCTCAGCCGTTTGGTGATGACCTCCCAGGGCTTCAGGTTGTCGGAAAGCGAAATGGCGCAGAAGTCGTGGCCGAGCGGCGCGCCGATGCGCGCGGCAACGGCGAGCATCGCAGTCACGCCAGGCGTCACCACCAGATCGACGGACTTCCATTCCGCAGGTCCCTTGTCGATCGCCTCGCAGACGGCAGCCGCCATGGCAAAGACACCTGGGTCGCCGCCCGAGACCATGCAGACCTTGGCGCCGGCAGCAGCCCGCGTCAGTGCCGCCTGCGCACGGTCGAGCTCCTCGCGATTGTCCGACGCGATGCGGACCTGGTCGGGCCTGAGGTTCAGGCGGTCGAGATAGGGAAAATAGCCGAAGAACTCCTGCGCCTGCGCGACCGCCTCGGCCGTCTCCGGCGTCATCTGCGCGGCACTGCCGGGACCGGTGCCGACGACGTAGAGCGTACCGGTCATGGCCTGTCCTTCCAACCGGGGACGAGCACCAGCGAGAAATACGGTGCCTCGTCATCGGGCTTTTCCGCAAGCGCCGTCATCGCCGCATTCTTCATCGTGCCACGCTCGACATAGACGGCCTGGTCGAGCCGGCCGGAAGCGGCAAGCGCCCGGCGGATCTTCGGCAGGTTGCGCCCGACCTTCATGATCACGGCCGCCTCGGTATCGGCGAGGCGTCGACCAAGCTCACCTTCAGCCATGGTGCCTGGCAGCACCGACAGCACGTCGTCGCCCTGAACCAGCGGTAGGCCGGCGAGCGACCAGCAGCCGGACATGGCAGTGATCCCCGGGATGACCTCGACCGGGAAGCGCCCGGCAAGCCGCACATGCAGGTGCATGTAGGAGCCGTAGAACAGCGGATCGCCTTCACTCAAAACGGCGACGGTGCGACCGGCGTCGAGATGGCCGGCAACCGCTTCAGCGGAAGCGTTGTAGAAATCGGTGATCTGGCTCTTGTAGGCGCCGTCGTCCTTGTCGATCTCGGTGGTGACGGGATAGTAGAGCGGCAGCTCGAGAAGACCCGGCTTCAATAACCCCTCGACTACAGCGCGCCCGTTGCCGCTGCGCCCGGCCTTGGCGAAATAGGCAAGCACGTCCGCCTCGCCCAACGCCTTGACGGCCTTGACCGTCAAAAGCTCCGGATCGCCGGGACCGGTTCCGACGCCGATCAACCGGCCCACACCCGCGCCGCTCACAGGCCCGGCCTCGCGAGCGAATTGAGCGCGGCGGCCGTCATGGCGCTGCCGCCGAGGCGCCCGCGTACGATGGCAAACGGCACGCCATAGGAATTTTCCGCCAGCGCATCCTTCGATTCCGCCGCACCGACGAAGCCGACCGGCATGCCGATGATCGCGGCCGGCTTCGGTGCTCCATCGCGCAGCATTTCCAGCAGGTAGAACAGCGCCGTCGGCGCATTGCCGATGGCGACGACGGAGCCGGCCATATGCTCGCTCCACAACTTCAGCGCTGCAGCCGAGCGCGTATTGCCGATCTCGGCGGCGATGTCCGGTGTGCGTGGATCGCGAAGCGTGCAGATGACCTCGTTGCCGGCAGGGAGGCGCGCCCGCGTCACGCCGCGCGCCACCATCTCGGCGTCACAGAGGATCGGCGCGCCGTTCTGAAGCGCGCTGCGGGCAGCGCTGACGAAGTCGGGAGAGAACACGAACTGCTTCGACGCCTCGACGAGGCCGCAGGCATGTACCATGCGCACCGCGAGGTCGGCTTCCTCGTCGGAAAAGGCGGAAAGGTCGGCTTCTGCCCTGATGATGGCGAAGGAACGCTCATAGATGGCGTTGCCATCCCGGATGTAATCATACTCAGGCATTTCTATCCCTGTTCGAACGCAGCCGAGACGCGCGCGGCACCCAGCCGTGTAAGACAGGAGCGCGCCGATTCGCCAGCGTCTTTGTTTTTTCGCACCAGTTCGGCCAGCCGTTCCAGCGCGGATTTCATTACATTTTCATCGGTGTAGGCATTCGCGCCGTCCTTCGCCGCCCCATTTACGACAAGCGCGTATCCTGATGACGCACCCACCAGCGTCAATGCCGACGCCCTCGGCCGGGCACAGCCCTTGAGGCAACCGGAGAGATGCACGGTCAATGAGCCGTCGAAGAGATCCGGCACCATTTCCACCCATAGCCGCGCCATTGCCTTGGTGTCCATCCATGCGGATGCGCAGCCGGTGCTGCCGGCGCAGGTGGCAATGTGGTTTCGCGGGTCATCCGCTGCGATCCGCAAGCCCTGTGCCAGGGCCAGACGCCGGACGATTGCGGCCGCCTCGCGCTCAAGGCCGAGCAAGAAGAAGCCATGCTCGGGCGCCAGTCGGATTTCGCGGGCGCCGAGCTCGCTTGCTTGCTGCAGAAAGGCGATGAGGTTGGAGGCGTCGATCTGGGCGAAGGCGAGCCCGAGGCCAAGGGCGGTGCCGGCCGAGCCGAGATCGTGCAGGCCGGCAACCGGAGATGCCGACGTCAAAGCCGGAACGGACGGCACAGGGCAGGCGTCCAGCGGACAGAGCGCCCGCACCGCATCGATGTCGAGATCCCGACCACGCGCCGCCGGGCCGATGGCCGTCAAGGCCTCCAGAATCCGGATAAAGACCGGCACGACAGCCTCGGTTCGAAGCGCGCAAACGGATTGAGCCGTTGCCTCTGTCCCGGCAACCGACAGTCCCCACCAGGCATCGTCGCTGCGTCCAAAAGCCTGCAGGCGCAGATCGGCAACCGTATCGCCAAGATGGAACCGGCCGCCGCCATCGATGATAATGGCGAGCTTCGGCGCCAGCTTCAATGCGGCTCCTCGCGCGGCGATCGCTTCCCGCAGCATCGCCGCGATCACGCGTGGGTCGATGATTTCTTCCGGATCGATGCCGGCAAGCGGCGGCGTCTCGATCGCCACGTCGGGAACCACGATTGCGGCTTCACCGATCGCTTCGGCAAGCCCCGGAACGCTCGACGCCTTCAGCCCGCGGACCTGCAGGTTGCCGCGCGCGGTAATTTCCAAAATACCGTTGCCGAACTGGCGCGCGGCTTTAGCGACATCAGAGAACTGCGAAAGCGTAAGACTGCCGTCGAGTGGTCGCAACCGCACCAACAGGCCGTCGCCGGTCTGCATCGGGGCTGCCAGCGACGGACAGGCACCGCGCCGCATGGAGGCGGCAGCATCCGTCGTTTGCGATGTCGGCACGGCACAACTGGTCATCGGCAGGTCTTGGTCGCTCCCGGCGTTCGCTCTCTCGGTGGGACTCTTTTCCACAGACGCTATAGCACAGGGACAGACGTTGAGAGAGATCAAAGACGACGGGAAAAGCTTTGAGAAAGCAAACGCAAGGTCGCCTACTCCTCGAAATCGGCACCCTTGCGCAGGAGATAGATATCCATGATCCACCCCATGCGCGCGCGCGCCTGCGCACGTGTCGCCAGGATCTTATCCTTGACGTCGGCAAGACGACCCGAAATGACGATTTCGTCCGGCGTTCCGAGATAGGCGCCCCAATAGATTTCGGCATCGGGATCCTCGATCCGGCGAAACGCCTGCTCGCCGTCGAGCATGACGACAGAGGTCTGGCTGCGCGCGGGAAAGCTTTCCGCAAGCCGGCGCCCGGTGGTGATCTCGACCGGCTTGCCGACGAGGTTCAGCGGAATGCGGTGGCTGGCGCAGAGCGCCTGCAGGCTGGTGATCCCTGGAAGAACGTCGTAGTCGAAGACGATCTTGCCGCGCGCCTTCACCCGCTCGACGATGCGAATGGTGCTGTCGTAGAGCATCGGGTCGCCCCAGACGAGAAAGGCGCCGGTGCCGTCTTCCCCGAGTTCGCTGCCGATCAGCCGCTCATAGATTTCGGCGATGCGGGCGTGCCAGTCGTCAACGCTGCCGTCATAGCTGACGCCCTCTGTGCGGCGGACCGGCACGGCGAATTCGACCGTGCGGCTGTCGGCGCGTGTCACGTAGCGCGCGCAGATCTCGCGGCGCACTTCGGCAAGCTCGGTCTTCTTCTCGCCCTTGGTCGGGATGAACAGCGCGTCGGCACGGTTGAGCGCGTTGATCGCCTGGATGGTCATATGCTCGGGATTGCCCGAACCGATGCCGATGATCAGAAGTTTTCGCACGCGCGCCCCTGCCGTTCGTCAAAATGTTGCAGCAACCGTTGCGCGTCTGAGCCGGCGCGTGGGCCTAGCCTGTGTCTTTGGCGGATCGGCGGTTGAGACGCAAGCTCCACACGCGACAGCGTTTCGGCCGCCAGCGCCATGGCATCAAGGCGACGAAGGCGCTTCGGGATTTTCGGGCAGCGTCCAGTCGATCGGCTCGAAGCCCTTGGAGACGAGGAATTCATTGGCCTGAGAGAAATGCCGGCAGCCGAGAAAACCGGAATGCGCAGACAGCGGCGATGGATGCGGCGCCCGCAGCACCAGGTGGCGCGAGCGGTCGACGAAGGCAGCCTTTTTCTGCGCGTAGGAGCCCCAGAGCAGAAACACCACAGGGTGATCGGCCTCGTTGACGGCGCGGATGATCGCGTCGGTGAAGCGCTCCCAGCCGCGTCCCTGATGCGAGGCAGCCTGCCCGCGCTCGACGGTCAGCACGCTGTTGAGAAGCAGCACGCCTTGCTTTGCCCAGCTTTCGAGAAAGCCGTGACGGGCCGGCGCAATGCCGAGATCGGTCTTCAGTTCCTTGTAGATATTGACCAGCGACGGCGGCGTGCGCACACCCGGGAGCACGCTGAAGCAGAGCCCGTGCGCCTGGCCGTCGCCGTGGTAGGGATCCTGTCCGAGGATGACGACACGCACCTTGTCGAGCGGCGTCAGGTCGAGGGCGCGAAAATACTCGGATCCTCGCGGAAAGATCTGCCGTCCCTCGTTGCGCGCGGTGAGAAGGAACTGCTTGAGATCGCCCATGTAGGGGCTGGAAAATTCCGGCTCCAGTGCCGCTTTCCAGCTCTCTTCGAGCTTCATTGCCGTTTCCATCATGCCTCCGGTCCGGTTCGTTCGCGTACCGCCCGGAATTTAAGCCGATCGGACGCCACCGCAAGCATCAATCCCGCGCCGAGCCGCTGGGTTCACGGCTTTTACTAGCGCGTTCCAACAGCATTGTATTTCAATGGATAAAACGCTAATCAGAAGGCGATATCGTTATATCCTGAAAAATATCACGAACTTGATGGAGGCAAGAATGATGAAACAACGCAGACAATGGTTGAAGGGTCTGGGGCTGAAGGCTCTGGCTCTCGCCCTCGGCGTCGCCTGGGCCGGCGTGACCTACGCGCCGAGCGCTGCCATGGCCGAAGACAAAGTGACCGTCTTTGCCGCCGCAAGCCTGAAGAACGCGCTCGATGCGATCAACGCCGAATGGCAGAAGGAAAGCGGCAAGGAAACGACCGTTTCCTACGCGGCAAGCTCAGCCCTTGCCAAGCAGGTGGAACAGGGCGCGCCCGCTGACGTGTTCATCTCCGCCGATCTCGCCTGGATGGACTATCTGGCAGAGAAGAAGCTGATCAAGGACAACACGCGCGCCAATCTGCTCGGCAACCGCATCGTGCTCGTCTCCGGCAAGGCGGACGCGCAACCGGTCGACATCAAGCAGGGCTTCGACCTGGCAGCGCTGATCGGCGACGACCGCCTGGCGATGGGCGCGGTCGATTCCGTGCCGGCCGGCAAGTATGGCAAGGCAGCGCTTGAAAAGCTCGGCGTCTGGTCGAGCGTTGAACAGAAGGTTGCCGGCGCCGAAAGCGTGCGCGCAGCCCTGCTGCTCGTTTCGCGTGGCGAAGCGCCCTATGGCATCGTCTACCAGACCGACGCCGCTGCCGATCCGGGCGTCAAGGTCGTCGGAACTTTCCCCGAAGACAGCCACCCGCCGATCATCTATCCGATCGCGATCACCACGGACAGCAAGAGCGCCGATGCAGCCGCCTATGTCGACTTCATCAAGTCCGATAAGGCAGCACCGCTCTTTGAGAAGCAGGGCTTCACCATCCTCAAATAACGTTCGCCTTGCCTGTGCAGAAATAGGCGAAGCATCTATCCTTCTCCAACGCCGCGCGCAGGCTGCGGCGTTGGGCATTTCGACCGGAGGCGGCAAGACTTTGGATTGGTTGGAATTGAGCGACGCGGAATGGGCGGCGATCCTTTTGAGCCTGCGCGTGGCAACGGTTGCGATGGTCGGCAGCCTGCCCTTTGCGCTTGGGGTCGCCATGCTGCTCGCGCGCGGCCGCTTTTGGGGCAAGACGGTGCTGAACGGCCTCGTGCACATGCCGCTGATCCTGCCACCCGTCGTCACCGGCTTTCTGCTGCTGCTGCTGTTCGGCCGTCGCGGACCGATCGGCGCGTTTCTGGCCGAGAATTTCGGCCTCGTCTTTTCCTTCCGCTGGACCGGCGCTGCCCTAGCCTGCGCCGTCATGGCCTTTCCCCTGATGGTGCGCAGCATCCGACTGTCGATCGAGGCGGTCGACCGCAAGCTCGAGGATGCAGCAACCACGCTCGGTGCCGGACCTGTCTCGGTGTTCTTCACCGTCACCCTGCCGCTGATCCTGCCGGGCATCATCGCCGGCATGGTTCTCGCCTTTGCCAAGGCGATGGGCGAATTCGGCGCGACGATCACCTTCGTCTCCAACATCCCCGGTGAGACGCAGACGCTGTCGGCCGCGATCTACACCTTCACCCAGGTGCCGGGCGGCGACGCCGGCGCCATGCGCCTGACGATCATCTCGGTCATCATCTCCATGGCGGCGCTGATGCTCTCGGAACTGCTGGCAACCGCTGCCGCCAAGCGGACGATTGCCGCATGAGCCTTCTCGTCGAAGCCCGCCACCGGCTCGGAAATTTCTCCGTCGACGCCGCTTTCACCTCCGATGGCGGCGTCACCGCGCTGTTCGGCCGTTCTGGCTCGGGCAAGACCTCGCTCATCAACATCATCGCCGGCCTGATGAAGCCTGAAAGCGGCCGCGTGGTGCTCGACGGCGACATCATCGCCGACAGCGAGCGGCGGATCTTCACACCAGTGCATCGCCGCCGTTTCGGCTACGTCTTTCAGGAAGCCCGCCTGTTTCCGCACTTGAGCGTCGCCAGTAACCTTGCCTATGGCCGCTGGTTTGCCGGCAAGCAAGGCAAGGCAGCCGACACGACACGCATCGTCGAGATGCTCGGCATCAGCCATCTGCTCGAGCGCAACCCCTCGGCCCTGTCGGGCGGCGAACGGCAACGCGTCGCCATCGGCCGTGCTTTGCTGGCCGCGCCGCGCCTGCTTCTGATGGACGAACCGCTCGCAGCGCTTGATGAGGCCCGCAAGGCCGAAATCCTGCCCTATCTCGAACGATTGCGCGACGATGCCGGTATCCCGATCGTCTATGTCAGCCATTCCGTCAGCGAAGTCGCGCGTCTCGCGCAGCGGGTCGTGGTGCTCGAAGATGGCCGCGTGAAGGCCTCGGGTGCGGCTGCCGACGTGCTGAGCGCGCCGGCAGCGACGGTCGCCACCGGTCGGCGCGAAGCGGGCGTTCTGCTAGAAGGCGTGGTCGAGACGCACGACACCACGCATGACCTGACGACGGTGCGCGTCGGCGAGCGGTTGATCCGGGTGCCGAAAATCGACCTCGCGCCGGGGCACGCCTTGCGCCTGCATATCGCCGCCCGCGACGTCATGCTGGCGACGGCCCGCCCTGAGGGCATCAGCGCGCTCAACGTGCTGGAGGGGACAATCGTCGAAATGACACCGGGCGAGAATGGCAGCGTCGATATCAGGGTCGATTGCGGCGGCACGACGATCGCATCGCGCATCACCAGCTTTTCACGCGATGCGCTTCAACTGCATCAGGGAAAGCCGATCCACGCCATCATCAAGTCCGTGGCGATCGATCACTGACCGGCGTCTGATCGGGATCGCGCGCGTCTTCCAGCCAGGCGAGATCGTCGGCGATAGCCGCCCGCGCCTTTGCCTCCATCTCGCGATAGCGGCGGATCAGCGTCTCGCCGAAAGGGGTCAGCGCCGCGCCGCCGCCCTGCTTGCCGCCACGCTGGCTTTCGACCGACGGCTCCTTGAACATCCGGTTCAAGGCATCGACCAGCAACCAGGCCCGGCGGTAGGACATGTCCATGGCCCGGCCGGCCGCCGAGATCGATCCGGTCTCGCGGATGTGTTCCAGAAGCATGATCTTGCCGCGCCCGAGCCGGTCCTCGGGCGGGAAGTCGATGCGCAGGATCGGGCGGAGGTCGTCAGGGCGGTCGTTCATGCGCGAAACATAGAAGCTTGCGCGGCAAACCGAAAGACTACCCACGGCCAAAGCCGGGCAGATTTAACGCCTTCCAGTTCAGGCAAACTTCGAATTGATGAGAAAGCAAGAATCCGGGCCTTGATCTGGCAGTGCCGGCATGCACCGATGGCGCGTCCGCAAACCCCGCCTGAAAGCTCCCTCCCATGCCCGGTCCCACTCTCGATATCGTCGAAACCGATCAGAACCTGCCAGCGAAAGCCGATGTCGTCATCGTCGGTGGCGGCATCATCGGTATCAGCACCGCGCTGTTTCTGGCAGAGCGCGGCATCGACGTCGTGCTTTGCGAGAAGGGCGTGCCCGGAGCCGAACAGTCGAGCCGCAACTGGGGCTGGGTGCGCGTCATGGGCCGCGACGAGCGTGAGATACCGCTGGCGATCGAAGCGCTGAAGATCTGGGATACGCTCGATGCCCGCGTCCGCGGCGAGACCGGTTTTCGCCGCAGCGGCATCCTCTACATTTCCGAGAATGAGACCGACATCGCCAACCGCGATGCCTGGCTGGCGATGGCGAGACCCTATGGCGTCGACAGCAGGCAGATCGGAGCGGAAGAGACGGAAGCGTTGATGCCGGGCGCCAACATCCGCTACCAGGGTGCCCTGCACACGCCGAGCGACGGCCGGGCCGAACCGCAAAAGGCGGTACCGGCGATCGTTGCCGGCGCGCGCCGCGCCGGTGCCCGCATTCTTTCGGGCTGCGCTGTCCGTGGCATCGAGAGACAAGCCGGGCGCATCAGCGCCGTCGTCACCGAAATGGGTCGGATCGAAACCTCTGGTGTCGTCGTGGCCGGTGGCGCCTGGTCGCGATTGTTGCTCAAAGGGCTCGGCATCCGGTTACCGCAACTGAAGGTCCGCAACACCGTGCTCCGGACCAGTGCGGTCCCGGGCGGGCCCGAAGGCGCGGGTGCCACGGGCAGCTACGCCTATCGCAAACGGCTCGACGGTGGCTACACGATTGCCGATGGCGGCGCCAACCTGCATCCTGTCGTGCCCGACAGTTTTGCATTCTTCCGCGATTTCCAGCCGGCGCGAAAGGCCGAAGGCGATTCCGTACAGGTCGGCCTCAGCGCCCAGAGCTGGCGCGAACTCTTCGAGATCGGCGCCGTTCCGCTCGACCGCCCGGGTGCTTTCGAGCGGCACCGGGTGCTGGATCCGCAACCGGATCAGCACTCCGTCCTGCGCGCATTCGATGCAGCGAGAGAGGCGCTGCCGTCGCTACGCGAGGCGCGGGTGCAGCAGGTCTGGGCGGGCCTGATCGACGTCACGCCCGACGCGGTGCCGGTGATCTCGACGATAGAAACCCAGCCTGGTCTCATCATCGCCACAGGATTTTCCGGCCATGGTTTCGGCATCGGCCCGGGTGCCGGGCATCTGGTCGCCGACCTCGTCACCGGCCAGAAACCGATCGTCGACCCCGCCCCTTTTCGTTTCTCCCGCTTCTCCGACGGCACCCCGATCACCATCGCACCGCCGGTTTGAGCACCTGAACGGCAAGCTGTCGCGCAAGAAAATTACGCGCGGAGCCGACCGAAAATCGCAGCGACACCGGCAGCCGCCATCGCCACTGCAGGATTCTGTCTTTCTTCAGCTGCAAGCATCGCGAGCGGCCGAAAGGCCTTCATAAGCCCCTGAACTCGTGGCAGTCTGTGTTCATCCCGTCGGGAGAACGGGGCTGAGGAGGAAGGCGTGACGATCCGGGGCGGAGGAGCCTGCAGGTAGTCCCGCCCACTTTTGCCATCTGCGACACCCCGTTTTCCCCATGCTTGTAGGTGCGCGTCGCGCACGCCGGAGGGAGGCCGGAAACCGCATGAGCGATCCCGATCGACTTAGCCTGCATGTGCCCGAACCGGCGGTCCGCCCGGGCGGCCAGCCGGACTTCTCCAACGTCAAGATCCCGAAGGCCGGCTCTGTGCCGAGGCCCGAGATCGACGTCGCCCCGGAAGAGATCCGCGACCTCGCCTATTCGATCATCCGCGTCTTGAACCGTGATGGTGAAGCCGTCGGCCCGTGGGCCGGGCTGTTGTCCGACGACGAGCTGCTTGCCGGCCTCAAGCACATGATGACGCTGCGCGCCTTCGATGCGCGCATGGTCATGGCGCAGCGCCAGGGCAAGACGTCGTTCTACATGCAGCATCTGGGCGAAGAAGCGGTCAGCTGCGCCTTCCGCAAGGCGCTGAACAAGGGCGACATGAATTTCCCGACCTATCGTCAGGCGGGTCTGCTGATCGCCGACGAATACCCCATGGTCGAGATGATGAACCAGATCTTCTCGAACGAGAGCGACCCGTTGCGCGGCCGGCAACTGCCGATCATGTATTCTTCCAAGGAGCATGGCTTCTTCACCATCTCCGGCAACCTCGCCACCCAATATGTGCAGGCGGTCGGCTGGGCGATGGCGTCAGCCATCAAGAATGACACGAAGATCGCGGCCGCCTGGATCGGTGACGGCTCGACGGCGGAGTCGGACTTCCATTCCGCCCTCGTCTTTGCCTCCACCTACAAGGCGCCGGTCATTCTCAACATCGTCAACAACCAGTGGGCGATCTCGACCTTCCAGGGCATCGCCCGCGGCGGCTCCGGTACCTTTGCCGCCCGCGGCCTCGGTTTCGGCATTCCTGCGCTGCGTGTCGACGGCAACGACTATCTCGCCGTCTATGCGGTTGCCAAATGGGCAGCCAAACGCGCCCGACGCAATCTCGGCCCGACGGTGATCGAATACGTCACCTACCGCGTCGGCGCACACTCCACCTCCGACGATCCGAGCGCCTACCGGCCGAAGACGGAATCGGAAGCCTGGCCACTTGGCGACCCCGTCCTCCGGCTGAAGAAGCACCTGATCCTGCGCGGCGCCTGGTCGGAAGAACGCCACACCCAGGCGGAAGCCGAGATCGTCGATGCGGTGATCCAGGCGCAGAAGCAGGCCGAAGGCCACGGCACCTTGCATGCCGGCGGCAGGCCGTCGGTGCGCGACATCTTCGAAGGCGTCTATGCCGAGATGCCGCCCCATATTCGCCGCCAGCGCCAGAAGGCAGGATACTGATATGGCCAGAATGACAATGATCGAGGCCGTGCGCAGCGCCATGGACGTCTCCATGGGGCGCGACGACAATGTCGTCGTCTTCGGCGAGGACGTCGGCTATTTCGGCGGCGTCTTCCGCTGCACCCAGGGGCTCCAGGCGAAATACGGCAAGACCCGCTGTTTCGATGCGCCGATCAGCGAGAGCGGCATCGTCGGCACGGCGATCGGAATGGCCGCCTACGGGCTGAAACCCTGCGTCGAGATCCAGTTCGCCGACTACATGTACCCGGCCTACGACCAGATCACCCAGGAAGCGGCCCGCATCCGCTATCGCTCCAACGGCGACTTCACCTGCCCGATCGTGCTGCGCATGCCGACCGGCGGCGGCATCTTCGGCGGGCAGACGCACAGCCAGAGCCCGGAAGCACTGTTCACCCATGTCTGCGGCCTCAAGGTCGTCGTGCCGTCCAACCCGTATGACGCCAAGGGCCTGCTGATCGCCTCGATTGAAGATCCCGATCCGGTGATGTTCCTGGAGCCCAAGCGCCTCTATAACGGCCCGTTCGACGGGCACCACGACCGTCCCGTCATTCCCTGGTCGAAACACGATCTCGGCGAAGTGCCGGAAGGCCACTACACCATCCCGATCGGCAAGGCGGAAGTACGCCGCAAGGGCTCGGCCGTCACTGTGATTGCCTATGGCACCATGGTGCATGTGGCGCTGGCCGCCGCAGAAGAGACCGGCATCGACGCCGAGGTCATCGACCTTCGCAGCCTGCTGCCGCTCGATCTCGACGCCATCGTGCAATCGGTCGAAAAGACCGGGCGCTGCGTCGTCGTGCATGAGGCGACGCTGACCTCCGGCTTCGGCGGCGAAATCGCCTCCCTCGTGCAGGAGCACTGCTTCTACAATCTCGAAGCCCCGGTCGTGCGCGTCGCCGGCTGGGACACGCCCTACCCGCATGCCCAGGAGTGGGACTATTTCCCCGGCCCCGCGCGCGTCGGACGCGCGCTCGTCGAAGTGATGGAGGCCTGAGCATGGGCGAATTCGTAATCAAGATGCCGGATGTCGGCGAAGGCGTGGCCGAGGCCGAACTGGTCGAATGGCATGTGAAACCAGGCGATCCCGTGCGCGAGGACATGATCCTTGCGGCCGTGATGACCGACAAGGCGACGGTCGAAATCCCCTCGCCGGTCAACGGTACGGTGCTCTGGCTCGGTGCCGAGATCGGCGATACAGTCGCGGTCAAGGCGCCGCTGGTACGCATCGAAATTGCGGGCGAAGGCACGGAGCCAACTCCAGTCGAAAAGCCGGAGGCCAAGACCGAAGAGAAAGCAGCGCCGAAGGCCGAAGCCCCGGTTGCCACGCCGAGCCAGCCGGCAAAGGTCGAAGCAAAGGCCGAGACAAAGACACCGGCACCGGCCAGCAACGGCGTACATGTCGCGCCCGAGCGTCTGGAGAAGGCCCTGGCCTCACCCGCCGTGCGCCTACGCGCCCGCGAAAGCGGCGTCGACCTGCGCCAGGTGACAGGTACAGGCCCTGCCGGCCGCATCACCCATGACGACCTCGACCAGTTTCTTGCCCGCGGCGCCCAGCCGGCCGCGGCGCCTGCCGGCCTCGCGCGCAAAACCGCCGTCGACGAGATCAAGGTGACCGGCCTTCGCCGCCGCATAGCCGAGAAGATGACGCTGTCGACCTCGCGCATCCCCCACATCACCTATGTGGAGGAGGTCGACATGACCGCGCTCGAAGACTTGCGCACGATGATGAACCGCGATCGCAAGCCGGATCAGCCGAAGCTGACGATCCTGCCCTATCTCATGCGCGCGATGGTCAGGGCGATCGCCGATCTGCCGGGTGTCAACTCCACCTTCGACGACGGCGCCGGCATCATCAGCCGTCACCACGCCGTTCATATCGGCATCGCCACGCAGACGCCTGCCGGCCTGACCGTGCCGGTCGTGCGCCACGCCGAAGCGCGCGGCATCTGGGACTGCGCCATAGAACTCAACCGGCTGGCGGAAGCCGCCCGCACCGGCACTGCCACCCGCGACGAACTCACCGGCTCGACCATCACCATCTCCTCGCTCGGCGCACTTGGCGGCATCGTCTCGACGCCCGTGATCAACCACCCCGAGGTGGCGATCGTCGGCGTCAACAAGCTGGCGGTTCGCCCTGTTTGGGACGGCACGCAGTTCGTGCCGCGCAAGATCATGAACCTGTCGTCGAGCTTCGACCATCGCGTCATCGACGGCTGGGATGCGGCCACCTTCGTGCAGAGGGTGAAAACCCTGCTCGAAACGCCGGCACTGATTTTCGTGGAGGCATGAGGCGATCATGAAGGAAATTTCCTGCAAGCTGCTCGTCATCGGCGCCGGCCCCGGCGGCTATATCTGCGCCATCCGCGCCGGCCAGCTCGGCGTCGACACCGTCATCGTCGAGAAGGCGAAGGCCGGCGGCACCTGCCTCAATGTCGGCTGTATCCCGTCGAAGGCGCTGATCCACGCCGCCGACGAATTCCATAAATTGCGCTCGGCGGCCTCCGGCCGTAGCCCGCTCGGCCTGTCGCTTGCCAACCCGACCATCGATCTCGCCCGCACCGTCGCCTGGAAGGACGGCATCGTCGGGCGGCTGAATGGCGGCGTCACCGGCCTTCTGAAGAAAGCCGGCGTCAAGGCCGTCATCGGCGTCGCTCGCTTCGTCGACGGCAAGACGGTGGACGTGGAAACCGAGACCGGCCTGCAGCGCATTCGCGCCGAGGCAATCGTCATTGCCACCGGCTCCGCCCCCATCGAGCTTTCAGACATGCCCTTCGGCGGCTCGATCATCTCGTCGACCGAGGCACTGTCGCTCAAAAGCGTGCCGGCGAGCGTCGCCGTTATCGGTGGCGGCTATATCGGGCTCGAACTCGGCACCGCCTTTGCCAAGCTCGGCGCCCATGTCACCGTGCTCGAGGCGCAGGCGCGCATCCTGCCGCAATATGACGCGGACCTGTCGAAGCCGATCGCCAAGCGCCTCGGCGAACTCGGCGTCGAGGTCTTTACCCAGACGGTCGCCAAGCGGCTCTCCGCCGACGGCAAGACCCTGCTCGCCGAACACAACGGCCGCCCCATCGAGGTGCCGGCCGAAAAGGTGCTGGTAACGGTCGGCCGCAGGCCGGTGACCGACGGTTTCGGGCTCGAGGAAATCGATCTCGACCGCGCCGGAAAATTCATCCGCATCGACGACCAGTGCCGCACCTCGATGCGCGGCATCTATGCGATCGGCGACGTTACCGGCGAGCCGATGCTGGCGCACCGCGCCATGGCGCAAGGCGAAATGGTCGCGGAGATCGTCGCCGGCAACAAACGCGCCTGGGACAAGCGCTGCATACCCGCCGTCTGCTTCACCGACCCGGAGATCGTGACGGCAGGTCTTTCGCCGGACGAAGCCCGCGCCACAGGCATCGAGATCAAGGTCGGCCAGTTCCCCTTCCAGGCGAACGGTCGGGCCATGACGACATTGTCGGAAGACGGCTTCGTGCGCGTCGTCGCCCGCGCCGACAACCATCTGGTCCTCGGCATCCAGGCGGTTGGCCATGGGGTCTCGGAGCTTTCGGCGAGCTTCGGTCTCGCGATCGAGATGGGCGCGCGCCTCGAAGACATCGCCGGCACGATCCACGCCCATCCGACCCAGTCGGAAGCATTCCAGGAAGCAGCACTCAAGGCGCTGGGACACGCGTTGCACATCTGAGCGGTGCGCGGGTGAATGGCGCCCGCCAGCGTCAACCGTTGCCTTTTGCCGTAGGGGAGAAAGACATGAGCAGAACTGACCCGATCGTCATCGTTTCGGCGGCACGCACCCCGATGGGCTCCTTTCAGGGCAGCCTGAAGGATCTGACGGCGCCGGAAATCGGCGCAATAGCGCTGAAGGCAGCACTCGACCGCGCTGGCCTTGACACTGTCGACGAGGTGCTGATGGGCAATGTGCTGCCGGCCGGCGTCGGCCAGAACCCGGCGCGCCAGGCAGCTCTCGGCGCGGGCCTTGGCAAGGAAACGCCATCGACAACCATTTCCAAGGTCTGCGGCTCCGGCATGAAGGCCCTGATGCTCGGCCACGACGCACTCCTTTCGGGCAGCGTCTCGGTGCTTGCCGTCGGCGGCATGGAGTCGATGACCAACGCCCCCTATCTGTTGCCAAAGGCGCGTGGCGGCTTCCGGCTGGGGCATGGCGAGGTCAAGGATCACATGTTCCTCGACGGCCTTGAGGACGCCTATTCCGGCCGGCTGATGGGCACCTATGCCGAAGACACGGCCGAACACTACCAGTTCTCGCGCACCGACCAGGACGCGTTTGCGATTCGCTCGCTGGAGCGCGCAACCCGCGCAGCGGAAGATGGTTCCTTTGCCGAGGAAACGGTGACAATCAGCGGCGCCGGCAAGCGGCAAACCGCCAATCTTGATCGCGACGAGCAGCCGACCAAGTCGGATCCGGCAAAGATCCCGAAGCTGAAAGCCGCCTTCCGAGACGGCGGCAGCGTGACGGCGGCGAATTCGTCGTCGATATCAGACGGGGCTGCGGCGCTGATCCTGATGCGGGCGAGCGAGGCGGAAAAGCGGGGGCTCACGCCCCTTGCCATCGTCGCCGGCCATGCCGGTCATGCGCAGGAACCGGCCTGGTTTACCACCGCGCCGATCGGCGCGATCGACAAGTTGATGGCCAAACTTGCCTGGGAGAAAGGCAGCGTCGGCCTCTACGAAATCAACGAGGCCTTCGCCGTGGTAGCGATGGCCGCAATCCGCGATCTCGGGCTTTCCGACGAAATCGTCAACATCAATGGCGGCGCATGCGCGCTCGGCCATCCAATCGGCGCATCTGGCGCCCGCATCATCGTGACGCTCCTGCACGCCATGCGCGCCAAGAACGTCAAGCGCGGCATTGCCTCGCTCTGCATTGGCGGCGGCGAAGCGACGGCGGTCGGGCTGGAGCTGTTGCACTGACAAAAGAGCGCCACCGGTCGAACCGGTGGCGCCTCTCGTTTTCAGGGGGCGATTGTCCCTCGGTCTCTCCCCGCTTGGCGGCGAGAGACCCAATCACACCGTTGCTTAACCCATGCGCTCGGAAGCGTAGGAGCCCGGGCTCGCCGGGAAGACGACGACGCGGTTCCCGTTGATGAAGCAGCGGTGGTGGATATGGGCGTGAACGGCCCGCGCCAACACCTGGCTTTCCACGTCGCGGCCGATCGAGACGTAATCCTCGGCGCTCTGGGCATGTGTGATGCGGGCGATGTCCTGCTCGATGATCGGACCCTCGTCGAGATCCTCGGTGACATAGTGCGCCGTCGCGCCGATCAGCTTCACGCCGCGCTCATAGGCCTGCTTATAGGGGTTGGCGCCCTTGAACGACGGCAGGAAGGAGTGGTGGATGTTGATGATCCGGCCCGACATCTTCTTGCAGAGCTGGTCGGAGAGAACCTGCATGTAACGGGCAAGCACCACCAGGTCCGCATCGGTCTGCTCGACGATCTCCAGCATGCGCGCTTCGGCCTGCGGCTTGTTGTCCTTGGTCACCTTGATGTGGTGGAAGGGTATGTCGTGGTTGACGACCACCTTCTGGTAATCGAAGTGGTTGGAGATGACAGCGACGATATCGATCGGAAGCGCCCCGATCTTCCAACGGTAGAGCAGGTCGTTGAGGCAATGGCCGAAACGCGACACCATCAGCACCACCTTCATGCGCTCTTCGCTGTCGCGGATCTCGCAGGTCATGTCGAAGCGCTTGACGACGGGCGCGAAGCCTTCCCGCAGTTCCTCGATCTTTGCGCCTTCCTGGCTGATGAAGGTCAGCCGCATGAAGAACAGACCTGTCTGCAGATCGTCGAACTGCGAACTGTCGGTGATGTAACAGCCTTTTTCCGCGAGATAGCCGGTAATGGCAGCAACGATGCCGCGGGTGGACTTGCAGGTGACGGTCAGCACATAGCTTTTCATCGGTATCTGTCTCTCGCTCCAGAGGTTTTTCCGGCCCCCCTTATACGGCCAGTCACGGCGAAAACTAGCGCGGCCTTTGGCCTCCTGTCGATCCATTCGCGACATCGGCTGGACGGAACCGGCCAGACGGCGACGGAGCGGCTTGGCAACAGGGGCTCAGATGCCTAATGCGGGGTTCGGTCAGGGTGGGCGCGGGCGAAGGCGTCGATCTCGGCGCAGCGCTGATCGATGGCAACGAGTTTCGGGCAGGCGGACAGATCGACGTCCCAGCGGCGGGCATTGTAGACCTGCGGCACCAGGCAGAAATCCGCCATCCCGGGCCTGTCGCCGTGGCAGAAGTCGCCCGTGGCAGGGTGGTCGAGCAAGCGCTCGAAGGCAGTCAGCCCGTCGCCGATAAACTTGCGCATCCAGTCGCGGCGCGCCGTCTCGCCATCCTCTGAATTGGCCATGACGTAGGAGACGACGCCGAGATTGCAGACGGGGTGAATGTCCATGGCGATTGCATAGGACAGCGCTCGCACACGTTGTCGCTCGGTTGCACCGCCGGGCAGGAAGGTGGCCTTTTCCCGCGTTTCCGCCAGGTATTCGATGATGGCGAGCGATTGCGTCAACCGCTCGCCGTCGATGTCGAGCACGGGCAGCAGCCCCTGCGGATTGCGGTCGAGGTGCTCGGCCTGGCGATGAGCCTTGGCCAGCAGGTCCACCGGCACGGAGCGATAGGGCTCGTCAAGGCTGTTCAGCGCAATGCGGACCCGGTAGCTGGCCGATGACCGCCAATAGTCATAAAGAACGGTCTCGGCCATGCGGCTTTCCTCGTCGCGTGCGCTGGCCACGATCAGGCCTTTTCGTAAGGCCCGACCAACTGCTCGATCGCACCGAAGATCGAATGGCCGGCCTTGTCCTTCATCTCGATGCGCACGATGTCGCCGAAGCGCAGGAAATGCGTCTTCGGCGCGCCACCGACAATCGTCTCGATCATGCGCAGCTCGGCAATGCAGGAATAACCGGCGCCACCTTCCGAGACCGGCTTTCCGGGGCCGCCGTCGAGCTTGTTGGAGACCGTGCCCGAACCGATGATCGTGCCGGCTGCAAGCGGACGCGTCTTGGCCGCGTGCGCGATCAGCTGGCCGAAGTCGAAGGTCATATCGACACCGGCATCGGCGCGACCGAACGGCTTGCCATTGAGGTCGACATGAAGCGGCAGATGCAGCTTGCCGCCATCCCAGGCATCGCCCAGTTCGTCCGGCGTGACTGCAACCGGCGAAAAGGCCGACGACGGCTTCGACTGGTAGAAACCGAACCCCTTGGCGAGTTCGGCCGGGATTAGGCCACGCAGCGACACGTCGTTGACGAGCATCACCAGGCGGATGGCAGCGCGGGCCTCCTCCAGCGAGGCGCCCATCGGAACATCGTCGACGACGACGGCGATTTCGCCTTCCATATCGACGCCCCAGCTTTCGTCCGCCATCAGGATCGGATCGCGTGGCGCAATGAAGCTGTCGGAGCCGCCCTGGTAGATTAGCGGATCTGTCCAGAAGCTTGCCGGCATCTCGGCGTTTCGGGCTTTTCGCACCAGCTCGACGTGATTGACATAGGCCGAGCCATCGGCCCACTGATAGGCGCGCGGCAGCGGCGAAAGCGCGTCGTGTTCATGGAAGCGGATCGTCGGCTGAGCGCCGGTCTCTATGCCTTCGGCCACGCGTTCGAGCCGCGGGCTGGTATGTGCCCAGTCGTCGAGTGCAGCTTGCAGCGTGCGGGCGATGTGCCCGACTTCGGAGCAGCGGGTGAGATCGCGGGAGACGACCGCGAGTTTTCCATCACGCGAGCCGTCCTTAAGTGTCGCCAGTTTCATGCAATCCTCCCTCTACGCAGACGAATCGTCCGCAAGTTCCACAACAAGGCCGTCGGACGCGATCGTCAAGGCACCAGCCCAGCTTTTGCGCGTGGCCGCGATCCAATGAAGCTCGGTGATCTCCGGGTCGTCGGCCGGAATGAGATGGTGCAGCACCAGCCGGCCGACGCCTGCGACCGTGGCGATTTGCCCAGCCTCGTCGGCAAAACTGTGGCTCGCAAGCAGGTGTTCCTTCAGCCGCGCGCCGTTGCCGGTGCGCGCCACCAGCCGATCGACACCCTCGGCCAGCATCGCCTCATGCACGAGGATGTCGGCACCTGCTGCGAAATCGGCGAGTGGTGGGAAATGGGCGGTGTCCGCAGAAAAGACGACGCTTGCCCCCGCATGATCGAACCGTAGGGCGAAACAATCGGTCACGGGCGGATGATCGACCCGCAGCGCCGACACTGACAGGCCGCCTTCGGACAGAACCGCGCCTTCGCCAAATTCGGCGATGTCGACGAGTTGGCGCAGATCCGGGCGGCCCTCGTCGATGATGCGGATATCGATATCGAATTTCATCGCCTGCAGAAAGCCGTGCCAGTAGTCGCGGGTTCCAGGCGGGCCGAAGACGCCCACAGTGGTCGCAAGGCCGGCAGTCCAGGCGGTGTGGATCAGCGGCCCGAGTTCGAGCACGTGGTCGGAATGCAGATGGGTGATGAAGATGAGATCCAGCGCCTTGAGATTGACGCCGGCATCTGTGAGGCCGCGGGTAACACCGAGGCCGCAGTCGACGACAATGGTGCGGCCGCCGATCTCAAACAGTGAAGAGCTCGGCGAAGGGCCGCCCGGACGGATTGCCGGGCCACCCTTGCTACCGAGCAGAACCAGCCGTGCCCTCAAGACCAATCGCCTTCCGGCGTGCCGTTGAAGCGCTTTTTCAGGTCGGTCCAGCAGTCGATATAGTTATCCTGCAACGTCTCCAGTTCGGCGGCGAAGCGGGTCAGCTGCTGCGGGAAGCGGGTCTCGAACATGAAGGCCATCGTATGGTCGAGCTTCACCGGTTTCAACTCGCTGTTTGTCGCTTTCTCGTAGCCGGTCGCATCCGGCCCATGCGCCAGCATCATGTTGTGCAGGCTCATGCCGCCAGGCACGAACCCTTCTTCCTTGGCATCGTAGCGGCCGTAGATCAGGCCCATGAACTCGCTCATGATGTTGCGGTGGTACCAGGGCGGACGGAAGGAATGTTCGGCCACCAGCCAGCGCGGCGGGAAGATGACGAAGTCGATATTCGCCGTTCCTTCTTCGCCCGAAGGCGCCGTCAGCACCGTGAAGATTGACGGATCAGGGTGGTCGAACAGGATGGCTCCAACAGGCGAGAAGGTTCTGAGATCGTATTTGTAGGGCGCGTAGTTGCCGTGCCAGGCGACGACATCGAGCGGCGAATGGCCAATCTCGGTGACGTGGAATTGGCCGCACCACTTCACATGCACGCGGCAGGGCGTTTCCTTTTCTTCATAGGCCGCCACCGGCGTCTTGAAGTCGCGCGGATTGGCAAGGCAGTTGGCGCCGATCGGACCACGGTCCGGCAGCGTGAACTTGGCACCGTAGTTTTCGCAGAGATAGCCGCGCCAGACCTTTTCCTCGCCAAGGCGGGTCACCTTGAACATCGTGCCGCGCGGCACCAGGCAGATCTCGGAGGGCTCGACATCCATCTTGCCGAGTTCGGTGAACACCTGGATGGCACCGCATTCCGGCACGATCACAAGCTCGCCATCGGCATTGAAGAAGTAGTCATCGACCATGTCGGCATTGAAGGCATAGGCGTGCGCGGCCATGCCGCCCTGTGTCAGCGCGTCGCCGGCCGTCGTCATCGTGCGGATGCCTTCGAGGAAGTTGAGGTTCTCAGAAGGCTCCGGCAACGGCCCCCAGCGCAATTGCCCTAGCGCCAGCGAATGGTCGGCCACGTGCGGCGCGGTCTTCCAGTGCGGGTAGTCGATCTTCTGGAAGCGCCCGGTGTGGCGCACGCTCGGACGAATGCGGTAGAGCCAGGAACGCTCGTTGGTTCCGCGAGGTGCTGTGAACGGCGAGCCGGAAAGCTGCTCGGCGTAGAGACCATAGGCGCATTTCTGCGGACTGTTCTGGCCCTGCGGCAAGGCGCCGGGCAGGCTTTCGGTCTCGAAATCGTTGCCGAACCCCGGCATGTAATCAAGCATTTGACCGGCAGTCGACCCGGCGCCTGTCTGTTTCTGTGCCTTGTCCAACATGACCTGAACCTCCTCCTCAGGTGCCTGCCCCACCGGCGATCACGGCTGATCCCGTAAGGCGAAGGCACGTTCAATGCGTTTGGGCGTCACCTGAAGTCCGAGTGGACGGTGGCGCGCTTTCGGGCCTAAAAACGCGTCGCGATCTTTCAGATAAGCTTGGCGCGCTTTAAGGTCTTGTTTTCACGCATGTCGCTATCGCAAAACCGCTGCACACTTTTGCGCGACATGCTTTAATAGTTGCAATCGTAACTATCGATTTTGTAACTATCAAGGATGTCACGGATGGCGGTCGACGGCTTCGAGCTGAATGCATTCCTGCCCTACAGACTGAACCGCGCCGCCGAGTTCGTCGCCGTGCGCTTCGCCGCCGAATACAAGGCGCGCTACCAGTTGACGCGTCCGGAGTGGCGCACGCTGGCGGCGCTTGGAAGCTCCACCCACGCGATGACGGCAACGGATGTCGGCACCCATTCGGCCATGCACAAGACCAAGGTCAGCCGCGCCGTCTCTGGCCTTGAGGAGCGGCGCTGGCTGAAGCGCAGCGAGGACCAGGACGACCGCCGGCTGGAACATCTGGAACTGACGAAGGCGGGCCGCACCGCCTATCGTGAACTGACAAACCTCGCGAGCGCCTATCAGGCGCAACTCCACGATCTGATCGGTGTCGGAGGCATGAAGGCGCTCAGCGCCGGCCTCGAAGCGATCGAACGTGCGATCGACAAGGCGGAAAAGCGTCCTTCCCGCACATAAGCTTTATGCCAACCCACGCCGGTATCAACCCTTCATGCGCTCCGGGATCGGCACCCCCTGAAAGCTCTTCAGGGTATCAAGTACGATCGAAGTCTTAACGTGCTGCACGCTGTCATGCGGCAGTAGCACATCGTTGACGAAGCGCGAGAGCCCGGCAAGGTCTGGCGTCACCACCCGCAGGTGATAGTCCATCTCCCCGGTCAGCGCGTACGCCTCCAGCACCTCGGGCAAGCTTGCGATCAGCTTGCCGAAACGCTTGGCATTGTCGCGGTTGTGGGTGGCAAGCGTCACAGAGATCACCACCATCAGGTCGAGCCCGAGCTTCTGCCGGTCGATCTGCGCCTGGTAGCCGGTAATGAACCCCTCCGCCTCCAGGCGTGTTCGCCGGCGCGAGCATTGGGAGGGCGAAAGGGCGATACGCTCCGATAGCTCGTTGTTGGTGAGATGCCCGTCGCGCTGCAGTTCGCTGAGGATCTTGAGATCGAACCCGTCAAGCTGCTCCATTCATGCATCCTTATACAGCATTTCGCACGTTTCGTGCGGCATCCTGCCCAAAACACGCAAGAATACAAGCATCATGCATCGGATTTGCGTCATACTCCAGCGAAGTTTGGAGGCCAGAGAGATCTGGAGAGCTTGAAGAGGAGACTTCCGATGGGCCCGTTCCCACATGACGCCCCGCCCGCAACGATCACGGCAGAAAACCCGGCCGGCACGGATGGCTTCGAATTCGTCGAATTCGCCCACCCGGAACCGGAGAAGCTCGCCGAGCTCTTCGCCCGCATGGGCTACAGCCCTGTCGCGAGGCATAGAACCAAGAACATCACCGTCTGGCGACAGGGCGACATCAACTACATTCTGAATGCGGAGCCGGGCTCGCATGCCATGCGCTTCGTCGACGAGCACGGCCCCTGCGCCCCGTCCATGGCCTGGCGCGTGGTCGATGCCAAGCATGCCTTCGACCACGCTGTTTCCAAGGGTGCCGTCCCCTACGAAGGCACCGACAAGTGTCTCAATGTGCCGGCGATCGTCGGCATCGGCGGATCTCTGCTCTATTTCGTCGAGACCTACGGCGCCAAGGGTTCGGCCTATGATGCGGAATTCGATTGGACCGGCGAGCGCAATCCGAAGCCGGAAGGCGTCGGCTTCTATTATCTCGACCACCTGACGCACAACGTCTATCGCGGCAATATGAACAAGTGGTGGGCCTTCTACCGCGAGCTGTTCAACTTCGCCCAGATCCATTTCTTCGACATCGACGGCCGCATCACCGGCCTCGTCAGCCGCGCGATCACCTCGCCCTGCGGCAAGATTCGTATCCCGCTGAACGAGTCCAAGGACGATACCAGCCAGATCGAGGAATATCTGCGCAAGTACAAAGGCGAAGGCATCCAGCACATCGCCGTTGGCACAGACGGCATCTACGACGCCACCGACAAACTGGCGGCCAATGACCTGAAGTTCATGCCCGGCCCGCCGGAAACCTACTACGCCATGTCACACGACCGGGTGCATGGCCATGACGAACCGATCGAGCGGATGAAGAAGCACGGCATCCTGATCGACGGAGAAGGCGTGGTGAACGGTGGCATGACGAAGATCCTGCTGCAGATCTTCTCCAAAACGGTCATCGGACCGATCTTCTTCGAGTTCATCCAGCGCAAGGGTGATGAAGGGTTCGGCGAGGGCAATTTCCGCGCCCTGTTCGAATCGATCGAAGCAGACCAGATCCGTCGTGGCGAACTTGGGCCGCAAGCGGCCGAGTAACAAAGGGCAGCGCCTCCGTTCTCTGGCAGTGGCGCATTTCTGACTTTCATAAAAGCCTCTCGCCGCTGGCGAGGGGCTTTTTTGGGTTCAGGCACTGTCACGCCCCGCAATCAGTTCGTTGCGTCGTCGACCACACGCCAATTCGGCCGGCCGAGGTTGTGCGGCCATTCATGCACGTCCCGATCGTTGAAATAGACGACCTCGACCAGATTGGGGAAGGCCGGATCGGGCTGCGTCGCCGTATCGATCCATGGCTGCATATAGGGCTTGCCACCCTCCCATCCGAGTTCGGCAACCCAGATCGGCTTGTTGTATTTGGCGACGAGATCGTAGCCGGGTTTCAGAGCTTGCTTGAAGGTCTGCGGCCCGCCATGCTCGATCGCGTCGTACGGTTCGAGACCGAACACCGAAAGTCCGACGAGATCGACATAGTCGTCACCGGGATAATATTCACCGAGGTTCGGCAAACCCTTCGGCGACCACATCAGCTGCGCGTTCGGGACGCGCTTGCGCACGATATCCATCGCGTGCCGGTAGGCCTTGACGTAGTCCTGCGGCACCCATCCGGCCCAGGAGAACCGTCCGGATGTGTCTTCCATCTCCTGCCCCCAGCGCACGATAACAGGGCTCTTCAACTCTGCCAGCATGGCGGCGATCGCTTCCATGTTGGCATCGTAGTCGCCCGCGAGCGTGCGGTCGCGCAGCTGCGTGGGTGTCAGCTTCCAGTCGAGCGACCAGGACCACGGCTCGATGGTGACGAGCAGCTTGCGCTTGCGCTGAAGCGCGTAGGCGTCAGCCATGCGCAGCGATTCCAGATCCACGTCCTCCCACGGCAGGAACAGATGCTCCGTCGATACATCGGCCTGGTCGCCGAAATCGCCGTGCGGATCGTAGGCGCCGAACCGCGTTCCGCCGGGGTGAATGACGGGGCGTTTGTCGGCCGTTGTCTGCGCCTGACCTGCACGGCCATTGGCGGCAATATCGGCCTTCTCCTGTGCCAACGCGGATACGAGACCTGCGCCGGACCCCAGATGAAGGGCGAGCGCCGTGCAGAGGGCGAATGCCAATTTGCGTTTCATGTCATCCTCCTGTGGGGTTGCGACCGCTCTTCTTGACCAGGAATTGGTCCTTCAGGCGCAACGCCTTTTCCGTGATTGCGTCGGAAGCGACGAGCTTCCTGTATTCGTCGCCGGGCTTCGGCTTGGCATGCTTGAAGACGTACCACTCACCATTCGGCACGCGCCTTTGGTAGATCGTGTCGCCGATCTTGCTGTGCCCGAAGCAGGTGCGCGCCGGACCGGACCCGTCGGCTGCCGTCCACCTTGCCTGCATGCACATCATGCCGAGGTCGCTGACATACCAGCTGCCTTCGGCAAACGAGCGTTTGCCCTTATCGTCGACGAAGGCGACGAGCTTCCTGTCATGCGCGGTAAAGCGAGCGCCCCCCGTCGGCCATTGCCAGGTCTTGTTCCGGTAGAGGGAATAGACCTCGTAGGCGCTGAGCGGGATCGGCTTGATTTCCATCTTCGCCCTGGCCGGTTGCGCGCCCGTATAGGCCGCAAAGGCTGCGAGAGGCAGCAGAAGCGGCAGAAGAAATACATTCATGGACCGTTTCATTACTTTTTCTCCTCGCTTGAGGGCCGTTTGCGGTGCGAGAGGCCCGAGGCAGGCTGCATTTACAGCGATGCCTGAAGCCGCCCCACCTTGCTGGTAACCCTCGTCTCCGTCACCTCCGGCACGCCGGAGCCTTTCCTCAGCCCGTCTGTTGTGGCTGGCGAAAACCCTTTCCATTTCAAACGAAACCGCACGACCCTGAGGTCCGACCCGCCCTGCCCGGCACCGGCGACGGAAAACTTCGCTTCGGTCAGCCCGACGAAGCCGAGCCCCTGTGACAGGGCTTCGGTAGCCTCCGCCCCATGGCGAACGGCCGACTGCCCCGACAGCACCGAGATGATCACCAGGCAGCCGCCGGTCAGTGCCGTCATCGCTGTGCGTGGGACGAGCGCAAGCCGGTTTTCACGCGCGTGTTGGATATGGATGGTGGCCGCCAGTCCGGCATAAACAAGGGCATTGATGCCCGTAAAGACGTAGAAGCCGCGTGCCGTTCCGGCATCGCTGACGAGCCAGAGCGCAAGGGCAGAGCCGAGCGAAAGCAGGAGGTAGGGCATCATCACGCGCAACGGCAAAGGTGCTGCCGGCCCGGTGCCCTTGGGCGTGATACGGAAGTCGACGAACGAGCCGCTGATGTGATCACGCACGGCCGCCACGCAGCCAAGCAGCGACCATGGCCAGCGGGCGAAGAGAAAGAGCATGCCCTCCCAACTGAGCACCCGCGCATCAAAAGGACGGAACGTGCCCGTGGACCGCCAGAAATAGGCGAGGCCGACCAGAACCAGCGACAGGGGCGCAAAATGCAGCACGAAGTCGGGATAGGTGGCGGCAACGAAGCTGCGCCCCGTGACCAGCGCGATGATCGGCAGGAGGAACATCAGCGCCATGAACAGGGAAAACAGCGGATACCAGAGCTGCGAAAAGACGAACTGGAACTTCAGCCGCAGCGGCAGTTTCGGCACGTAGATCGGCGAATATTTGAGCAGGATCGTCACCAGACTGCGCGACCACTGGAACTCCTGGATGACGAGATCCGCAAACGTTGCCGGACCGTCGCCGTGCGCGATCGCGTGAAGTGCGTGCACGCCCTTCCAGCCGCCGGCATTCATCAACAGCGTGGTCGAATGGTCTTCGGCAAGCTCGGGCCCCAGACCGCCGACTTCTCTCAGCGCCCTGGTGCGCACGGCGTAATGCGAGCCGATGCAAAGCGGCGCCCAGCCGTTGTTGTAGCCGGCTTGCAGCGAGCCGTGCAGGCTCGCCTCGGCGTGAAGGCGGCCACGCGCAGACCAACTGCGCTTCGCATTGGCATCGCAGATGCTCGGCGCCGAGACGTAACCGACCTTCGGATCGCTGAACGGCCGCAGAACCTCGACGAGATAGGTCGGTTCGGGCACGTGATCGGCATCGAACTGGGCGACGAAATCGTAGCGGTCGTAGCCGTAGTGATCATAGAAGTAGGCGAGGTTTCCCTCCTTGCAGCGGGTGCGCCGCGGCCAGGTGGCACGGTGATAGGCAGCCACACCCCTGCGCGTCGAAATGAACACGCCCTGCCGCGCGCACCATTCGACCGTCTCGAGCGACGGATCTTCATCCGCCAGCCACACATCGTAGTCGCAGCCGATCTGGTCGAGCATCGCCAGCAGCGTCTTGCGAACGACGGCGAAAGGCTCCGACGGCGCCTTGGTCACCACCATCGCGATACGACCCTGCGGAACGGCCCGGCCGCTCTTCTCTGCCACCTTGGCGCCTGCGAAAATGAAGATGAAATAGGCGGGCAGCAACGTGATCCAGCCGACCACGATCGTAATCATGACGTAGGATGGCCAATGGGTGACATGGGTAGGATCGAGCCACCAGGCCCAGAAGTACAGGAACGCAGCACCCCAGGCTGCGATGCCGAAAGCGTTCGCAATCCGCATGCGTTTGGAAAAGAGCGCGACGAGCGGCACCGGAGCATCCCCTGCTGGCGCACCTGTCGACGCGTCGGCCCCTGCAAATTCGGCCGATGAGAACCTGTGCGTCATGACCGCACCTCCAGCCCGAAGCCGGGGGCTGCCGTTTTGATGATGGTTTCGATATCGGACAGCTGCGGCCGGAAGCCGAGCGTCCGGCGTGCCCAGGTGGTGTCGGCATATAGTACCGGCGGATCGCCGGCCCGACGCGGCAGAAGCTGGACGGGGACCCGCCTGCGGGTAACCTGGTGAATGGCGTCGATGACCTGCCGGACGGATGTGCCGCGGCCCGAACCGAGGTTGGCCTTGAGCGGATCGCCGCCGTCGCGCAGATAATCGACGGCAGCAACATGCGCCTCTGCCAGGTCCACGACGTGAATGTAGTCGCGGATGCAGGTGCCGTCCGGCGTCGCATAGTCGTCGCCGAAGACGTCGAGCCGATCGACACGGCCGGCCGCGGCCAGCAATGCCCGCGGGATCAGGTGGGTCTCCGGGTCATGCCGCTCGGTCAGCTGCCCTTCAGGGTCGGCGCCTGCAGCATTGAAATAACGCAGGGCGACGGACCGGAACCCGTAGGCCCGGGCATAATCGCCAAGCATCAGCTCGATCATCAGTTTTGTGCGGCCGTAAGGATTGACCGGCAGCTGGACGGTGTCCTCGGTGATCGGCAAACGCGGCGGCACGCCATAAGTGGCGCAGGTGCTGGAAAAGACGATACGGTTCAGCCCCGCCTGACGGCAGGCCTCCAGCAAGGAAACGCTGCCGGCGACATTGTTGCGGTAGTACTTTCCGGGATCCTCGACCGATTCTCCGACATAGGCGGAGGCGGCAAAATGGATCAGACACTCGGGCCTGAAGGTCTGGATCGCCTCGACGATCCGTCCCGTGTCCTCAAGCCCTCCCTCGACCAACGGTCCCCAGCGAACGTTGGTGCGATGCCCCGTCGACAGGTTGTCGAAGACAACAGGCAGGATGCCGGCCGCAGCGAGACGTTTGCAGGTATGGCTGCCTATGAAGCCGGCTCCGCCGGTGACAAGAACGACGCGCGACATCTCATACCGCCTCTCCCGCCACGGCGAGATCTGGCGTGCCCAGGCGGCTATCAAAATAGGCAATGGCGCGATGAAGCCCTTCGCGAAGCGCGACCTTCGGTTCCCAGCCGAGCTCCGCCATGGCCTGGGAAATATCCGGTCGGCGTTGACGCGGATCATCGACGGCCGCTGCGCGATGAACGATGCGCGAGCGCGAGCCGGTCATCGAGCGGACCATCTCGGCAAGCTCGAGAACCGTGAACTCGCCCGGGTTTCCGAGGTTGATCGGACCGATGCAATTGTCGTCCGAGATCGACAACCGGATGAAGCCCTCGATGAGATCGTCGACATAACAGAAGGAGCGTGTCTGCTGGCCGTCGCCATAGATCGTCAGATCCTGGCCGAGCAGCGCCTGGACCACGAAATTCGAGATCACACGCCCATCGTCGGGGCGCATGCGCGGCCCATAGGTGTTGAAGATCCGCGCAACCTTCGTCTTCACCCCATAGGTGCGGTGATAGTCGAAGAACAGGGTTTCCGCCGATCGCTTGCCCTCATCGTAGCAGGCCCGCGGCCCGATGGGGTTGACGTTGCCGAAGTAGCTTTCGCGCTGCGGGCTGTGCAGCGGATCGCCGTAGACCTCCGATGTTGAGGACTGCACGACCGTGGCTCCGGTGGCCCGAGCATTCTCCAGAACGTTCATGGCGCCGAGCACGTTGGTCATCAATGTTCCCACCGGGTCGGCCTGATAGTCCGGCGGCGACGCTGGAGAGGCGAAGTTGAAGATGACGTCGACATCGAAAAGGAACGGCTTGCGAACGTCGTGTTCCACAATGTGGAAGCGGCTTATCTCGCTGAGGTGGGAAAGGTTCTCCCGACGCCCGGTCGAGAAATTGTCGAGGCAGACGACGCTGTGCCCCAGAGAAAGAAGTCTTTCACAAAGATGTGACCCGAGAAATCCGCCGCCTCCGGTCACCAGTATTCGTTTGGGTATGCCTGCAACTTTTTTGAGAAAATCCTGTCTGTCGACGACCGACAGCTCACCGCGACCGACCTTACGCATTACACACCTCCAATTATTATACACACCATTGCATCTGGTGATTGGAGACGAGCCATGAATGAAAGCTACAATAAGGAATTATTCTTTATCAAGAATTCAAAACACAACCCGACACTATAAATGAAAAAATAGAAGAACCACGAATTCTTCCAGAACATTTACCGCATGAGTAAATTAGCAAATAATTAATCAATCGTCAATGCTAATGCAGAATAATAAAAATAATATTCCTGAAATAATCAAGTTATAATAGTATACTTGCATCAACATGATACAAATATACGCAAATGCAATCACGGACACAGCCGAGAGTTAAGAAGTATAGTGCATTTCACCAATTCAGGACAAATGTAACCACCACCATAGAAAGGCAGTTATTTCCTGGGCCGGCTATCCCGCTTCGGCTCTCTATACGTCCATGCTTTCTCTGTCTGTAGGCGGGACACCGCGGCCGCAGCACGACGCCCTTGTTAGCGGCCACGACAAAACCTGTCGCGCCCGCGTGGATCGCCACACCAAACATCAAAACGGCCCTAGAGCGTCGGAGCCAAGCACATGACCTGGCCCGCCATCGCCCACATTCGCCGAAAGACGAAGAGCGATGGAATCCTCAACTCCGATGCCTTACGGCGTCAATTTTTCCAGCGCGAAGAAAACGGTCCTGCCGCATGTTCGGAATCCGCGTCGGTGGTGAAATAGCGCGATGCCGCTTCGGTGCGGTTGCGCACGTTCATCTTCTTGTAGATGTTGCGGACGTGAACCTTCACGGTGTTTTCCGACAATCCAAGACGATCGGCGATGATCTTGTTCTGGGTCCCCATGCAGATCAGATCGAGGATCTGCACTTCGCGCGTCGTCAACCCACCCAGACTGGCTTCCCGGCGCCGCTTTGCGGCATTGGCATAGACAGCCGCATCGGATACTTCCGCCTGCCGACCATAATGCTTGGTCGAGGCAAAAGGATCCACCGACAGCCGTCGCAACAGCGCAGCGGGGAAATGTTCGCCCCCCTTCATCAGCAGATCGATCGCCGCAAGGCAGACATCGAGGTGCAGATTGAGAGGAAGAACGCCATGAATCAGCCGCTCTTCGACGAAGCCGGCGATCGACGGATCGAGCTCTTCGGCATTGTCCACCACCAATCCGATCGAGGCCTTGGGATGGAACTCGTGGATTGTCCGAAGAATGGTCGGAAACGTTTTGGGGGACATGCGGTAGAGCATGATCAGACTTACATCGACGAGGTTGCCGTCGAGCAAGTTGTCGGGGTCGGAAAGACTGACGACGTCATGCCCAGGAAACCGCGAGCCGACCGCCTGCATGAGGCACTCGGCGAACAGGTCGATCTTGGCAAGCATGACAATCTTTTTCTTTTGCGACAAAGCTTTATTGTTATCTTCAAAATCGCCCACGTTGGAGCCTTCAGGATGCATTACGCCCTCCTTGGGTTTTCCCATTTATTTTTATGGGTGCGCCAGCCTGACTCGGAGTTACGCCCATCTCAGCAAATTTATTCATAACCAGTGAAATATTGCGAACTCGCCCCACAGACGGAAAATTCGCACTAGCTAATGTATCGTAAAGAGCAGAGGGGTGGAACAACCCAAAAGGATTAGAAGCCCTCCGGAATCGCCCTTAAATCGTTCTAAATAGAACCATCTTTGGGTCATTCCTTAACCAAATGTATAGCAATGGCCTATTCGAACGGCTGAAGCAGCCCTAAACCCAGGCTAATCAACCGTTCCATCTGTTACGTTTCCTTCGGCTGCCTAAGCCCGAAGCCCCTCTCCAAGGCCGCGTCAGGCGCTAGAAATAGTGCTCCATCAGACGACGCCTCCAGAAAATACCTAATAATACTTCCTAATAGCTATCCTCTGAGATGAGCATCCCACTTCACGTGGTGCCTGGCAAGACCTCGCTCCACCCTAAGGCGCACTTGTCGAGCCAGCGCCAACACCAGTTAAAGACACCAATTCATAAAGCTTAACAAAACCTTACGATGCGGAAAATCCAGAAAAACCGCACGATATTCGCCCAGAAAAGGGCCTAATAGCTCCAATTGATGTCTATCGCCTCACCGCATTCGGAGCGAAACTCCTGACATCGCACTTGAGTTTCGTGCGATCCGAGCCAGGGAACTGTGTGTGCGTTCTGGTTCGCGGACCGTGTGAATGCGTAAGCGTATAGACGCGTAAACCAGTATTAAAAACAACGACATTATCACACGTAATGATTGAGTGCGGGAATTAAACCGCCAAAAAGATATACTTAAAATAACACTGAAATATATCGAAACCCGACAGATGAATATCCCGCGGGAGCATCATCTGAACTTCAAAAAAAGAGCCAGCCCCGGATAAAAACCCCATAAAAGATGTAGGGGTTTCGGTGCTGGCTCCTTCTCAGGAGGAGAACCACATGTCCGCATTGCTCGACGATAGCATTAAGGCCGATGATGACCTGAAAGTCGGCGCTCTCGCCGATGGGCTGGCAACCAGTGCCGCCAATGATCTTGACGTAGACGATGGCTCGACGAGTAACGTTGGTATCGGCAACGGCAACCACTCCACCGACAATTCGCAGGACAACGACACCAAGACGGACGTCGACGTTGATGTCGATACCGACATCAAGACCGAAGCCAACGAAAACGGCGACAACCGCAACAACTACTCAGACAGCTCGACCGACTACGATTACGACTACGATTACAAAGACAACAGCAAGGTCGAGACCGACATCGACCAGAAGAACAACGGCGATAACCGCGATAATTCCTATGAATGGGATTACGACAGCAAGGTTACCACCAAGACCGACATCGATACCGACATAAAGACCGAAGCCAACGAAAACGGCGACAACCGCAACAACTACTCGTCATCCGACAACGACATCATCACCAAATCGGACGACGACTTTGCGACGCTGAAGGACGTCAAGGACTTCGACAACCTCGGCATCGCCGGTGGCGACCTCACCTTCAATCTCGGTGACGACTTCTCGTTCAACCTGAACGTCGACAACATCCTGAACAACTCGCTCGAAGGCGCCGGCAACGACACCGGCTTCAGCGTGGTTCAGGCCAACAATCTTGCTGACCAGGATCAGGCCTACGACTTCAGGATGAACAACAGTGATGCCAACAACGATCTGCGCGCAGATGGCGGGCACTCGGATGGCGGTGACGGTCTGAACTTCGATACCAAGTCGGATTGGGATCTGAAGGCCGGCGACGGTATCAACGGCAGCACGACGTCGGACTCGTCTGCGATCCTCGCCAATTCCGGCTTCCATCAGGAAATCGTCCAGGGCGCGAACCTCGTCAGCAATTCTGTCGACTCCAGTGTGATTGGCGGCAACTCGCATACCACCGATGTCGGACACGACACCGACGGCTGATCGATCCATTTAACAAGAGAAGACTGCACCGGCCCCTTGTGGCCGGTGCAGTCGCGGAAACTTGATTTCGGATCGGTTCGTTTCTTTTACCGGGGCATGTCTGCCTAAGCCCGCCGAAGTCTCCCTTTGACGCGGAAAAAAGGGAAGGATCGGGACGATGCATACGGAAAAAGTCAATGAAGTCATCGCACACTTTATCGGGATGTTCGAAGCGGACACCGATGAATCACGGCTGAGACAAAAGCAGCTTGATGGCGGCGATCTCAAGGAGAGCCTCCCGCAGCTCGACGACGGCGAAACAAAGCTGACCGACTTCGCCTCCTCGTTCCAGTTGATCGACTACGATCCTGAAGTGCTCTACCGGGGCCCCTCCCATGACATTGCCGATGTGGATCTCTTCGGACGCATCAGAGGCTTCGGCGACCATTTTGCCGATGCGGTCGCGCAGTACGGCAACACCGTCCCAGTGAAATTGTTCGGCAACTTCGGCCAACCGGATGATGTCCCCGTCGAAGACAAACTTGTTGTCCACGATGGACCCGGCTCGGTCATTGCCCATGTCGTCCAGGCCAACATGGTGCGCGACGACGATGTGCTGAACATGACCGACTCGACGGAGGCTGCCCGCGACACGACCTACGTCACCTACAAGCTTGCCGAATTCAGCGAGCAAGCCACGGAGGCCACGCCCTTCGCGCACTATACCCGCGTCGATACCTATGAGGGCCTTTCGAAAATCGCCGACGATCTGTCGAGCTATGCCGCAGAAAACCGGCCACCGGAGCCGCCGGCATCGGGCAGCGACCCGGAAGCCAGCGCCGATGCCGGTACGACCGCTACGCTCACGGAGCAGCCTGCCGACACCGATCCGCTCGATGATACGATCACGCTTCCCGTAACGGTGTCTCCCGACACTTTGCCGCTGGACGACAGTGGCAACTTCGCCTTGGCCGCCGACAGCATCGAGGGGGTTTACGTCAACGGCTGCCGCGTCGATGAAGCCCCGGATCTTGCCGATTTCATGCCCGATCGCGGACTGGCGCAACCGGTCGCCGATCCCGAAGGTTCCGAGGGCCCGCTGCAGGAGGAAGAGGACACGAGCGGCAACTCCGTCTATGTCGAGGCCGGTTCCAACATCGTCGCCAACATCGTCAGCATCGTCGAGACCGGTATCATCGCCCCGGTAACCGCCGTGATGGGTGGCTACCACCAGATCGACGTCATCTCTCAATCCTACGCCTATGCCGACGGTGACAAGCTGGACAAGGTCCTGCGGGAAAACTCGGCAGAGTCAGCCTCGCGCACGGTCGCGATGAACATCGCCAATTTCGGCCGCGAGGAATATCATTCCGGGTCCTCCGACAACGAAGACGATGCCGTACAGTCCTCGATCTTTCCGAACTCCTGGCGGGTCAGCATGGTCGATGGCGACGTGTCCTTCGTCCATTGGGTCGAGCAATACAACTTCCTCAACGACAACGACACGGTGACCGTTACCAGCAGCGGCGTCCAGACGACGACGCTGACCGGCGGCAACGTGGTGGTGAACCTCGCATCCTTCCTCGGTGTCGGCGATCAATATGACCTGGTGATCGTCGGCGGCAGGATCCTGGACATGAACATGATCACCCAGGTCGCCGTGTTCTATGACAACGACGACGTTAAAGGCATCACCGCCGGCAACGGCATGACGGTAGACCAGAGCGGAAACCTGATCTGGAACCAGGCATCGATCCAGAACATCGGCGCAAACGATCGCTTCGAGGCGATGCCCGACTACATCCAGAAAGCCGTCGACAACATCAACGATCGCGAAAACGAGTTGCCTTCCGGCTTTTCGCGCGACCTCAATTTCCAGGGTTATGAAGGCCTGAACATTCTCTACATCACCGGCAATCTCTATGACGTCAACGTCATCAAGCAGATCAGCGTTCTCGGCGACGCCGACTCGGTCAGCTACGTCGCCAACAAAATCCTGGACAACAACCCGGACGCCGAAGTCACGATCCACACCGGCGGCAACGCTATCGTCAACACCGCTCAGATCATCGATTACGACAGCTTCGGTCACACGACCTATGTCGGCGGGCAGGTCTATTCCGATGCCATCCTGATCCAGGCCGGCATCGTCGACAACGACAGCTGCTCATCGGACGTGACGCCCAAGGGCGACCGACTTGCCAACGAAGTCATCGCCTTCATCGGCGACGACGACACGCCATCGCATCAAACCGACACGGTCATCGACGCCGGCCACGACATGTCCTGGTCCAACGGCCAATGGAATGACGTCATGCACACGGTGCTGACCTAACAAGAAAATGACGGGGAGAAGGCATGAACGATCTTTCGAAATGGCGTGGCGGTGCGGGCAGAACGCCGGTACAGAGCGAGCCGGTTCTGGAAGCGGTCGACGAGCTTGAAGCCGCATTGACCGACAAATGCATCGCCGCGATCAACGAGGCCGTCGAAGGTTTGCGAAAAGTGGGGCTCGATATCCGCATGACGCGGGACGAGGACGCACCGAAACAGGAAGCCGTTTGCGAGCTCGCGAAACGCGCCGAAGCGCCCGTCGCCCACGACGATTCCGATGCCGAATTGCTTGCCGTTACCCATTCCCTGGCAAACCCCATCCGTCATACCGAGAAGAAACAGGCCGGCTATCACTTCGGCCCGCGGCGCGAGGGCGCGCTGTGGCAGAGCCGGGAAAGTGTGCCGCTACAGGACGTCGAACCCAAAGTGCTGCCGATGGAAGCACCGATCGTCGAGGTGCCGGTCGCCAAGGTTGTGGCGGAACAGGTTTCTCCGGCGGAAGCGCCGGCAGCCACACCGCTCGACGGACAAGGAAACCCTGCTCAACCGGAAATCACCGCGCGTCGTGGCAACGACAGCGACCCGGCCGATGAATTGAAGAGCCGACCGGGTCGCCCCCTGCCGCAGACGATCGACAACGATCCCGGGCCGCTGAAGGAGAATGACCGCCGTCCGACCGTGCGCGATGGCGGCGGCAACAACGGTGTTCCAACCGATGGCAATGGTGGCGGCGGTGGCGGTGGCGGCGACAAGCACACGTTTCACAAGCGTATGGGACCGGTCAATTTCGCCGCGAGCCTGCGCAACGGCATGGCCATCGTCCGCCGCAACATGATGATCGTCATCGCCTTCACCATCGCGATCAATGTGCTGGTCCTCGCCATTCCGATCTATCTGTTTCAGATCTCGGACCGGGTGCTGACCAGCCGCTCGCAAGATACGCTGGTGATGCTGACGATCGCCGTGCTCGGCGCCATCGTCCTGCAGGTCATACTCGATTCCATCCGCCGCTTCATCCTGATGCGGACGGCGGTCGAAATGGAGGTCCAGCTCGGCGCGCCCATCCTGAGTGCCGCCGCACGAGCATCATTGCACGGCAACGGTCGCGACTATCAGGTGCTGAGCGACCTTCAGCAGCTGCGCTCCTTCATCGTCTCCGGCACCCTGATCTCGTTCCTCGACGCGCCGCTGATGCCGTTCTTCGTCGTGGTGGTCTACATCATCCAGCCGCAGCTCGGCCTGATCGTCATCATGTGCTGCGTGGTTTTGTTCGTGATCGCCTATCTCAATCAGAAGGCGACGTCGCAGCCGTTCAGCGAAGCCAATGCCTTCCTCAGCCGCGCCAATTTCCATCTGGATTCGATGGCGCGCAATTCGCAGATCATCAATGCGCTCGCGATGATCCCGGAAGCGGTAAAGATGTGGGGCCGCGAGACCGCCGGTTCGCTGAAATCGCAGGTCTACGCCCAGGACCGCAGCATCGTCTTTACAGGCGCCTCGAAGGCCGTGCGGATGTTCACCCAGGTCGCGCTGCTCGGCTGGGGCGCGCATCTGTCGATGGACGGGCACCTGACCGGCGGCATGGTCATCGCCGCCTCGATCATCGCGGGACGCGCGCTGGCACCGGTCGAAGGCGCGATCGAAGGCTGGAACCAGCTCAACCATTCGCGTGCCGCCTATGGCCGGATCAAGCAGCTGCTGGTCAATTCGCCGTTGAACTTCCCGCGACTGCGCCTGCCGAAACCCGAAGGCCGGCTCGATGTCGAACGCATCCTGTTCGTGCCGCCACCGCAGAAGCGTGTGATCCTCAACGGCATTTCCTTCTCGCTCAACAAGGGGGAATCGCTCGCCGTTATCGGCAATTCCGGCTCCGGCAAGACGACGCTCGGCAAGATGCTCGTCGGCTCGATCGTCCCGACCTCCGGCAATGTCCGCCTCGATCTCATGGACCTGAGAAACTGGGACCAACGACAGTTCGGCGAAAGCATCGGCTACCTGCCGCAGGACGTGCAGCTCTTTCCCGGCACAATCAAGGCCAACATCTCGCGCATGCGCGACGATGTCGAGGACAGCGCGATCTTCGAGGCGGCGGTGCTTGCCGACGTGCACGAACTGATCGCCTCATTCCCGCAGGGCTATGAGACGATCGTTGCTGCGGACGGCGCGCCGCTCTCCGGTGGCCAGAAGCAGCGGATCGCGCTCGCACGCGCCTTCTTCGGAAACCCGAAATTCGTGGTACTGGACGAGCCCAATTCCAATCTCGACAGCAATGGCGAGGCGGCTCTTGCGCGGGCGCTGGTGCATGCCAAGAAGCAGGGCATCACCACCGTCACCATCACCCAGCGCCCGGCGCTCTTGCAATGCGTCGACAAGATCATGGTGCTGAAAGAAGGCACCGTTGCCATGTTCGGTGCGCGTGCCGACGTGCTTGCGGCCATCGGTGCCAAGCCGAAAGACGAGCAGTCCGCACCCCGTATCGCCGGAGAATGACCATGAGCCGCGACAAAAAGAATGCCGCCGAAGAACATGCCGTCGAGTGGTATTCGGAGGTGCCGCGATCGATCAAGCTGCACAGCATGGCGGGTCTGGCGCTGATCCTCGCCTCGTTCGGCGGCTTCGGCTACTGGGCTTTCGCAGCCCCTCTGGCGGCAGCGATCATTGCCCAGGGAAGCTTCGTCGCCAACGGCAACAACAAGATCATCCAGCACCTCGAAGGCGGCATCATCGAGCAGATGCTGGTGGCCGAAGGCGACAAGGTCAAGACCGGCGACATCCTGGTCAAGCTCGATCAGACGCCGTCACGGGCCAACGAGCGCGCGCTCAATCTGAAGCGGTTGCGTCTGGAGGCGGTGGTCGCGCGGCTGCGCGCCGAAGCCATGGGCAGCCCGACGTTCAAGATCCCCGACATCGTCAAGAATGAGGCGAGCGACCCCGATATCCACGCGATCATCGAGAGCCAGAACGTCAACTTCCACAGCAAGAAGATCAAGCTTGACGATCAGCTGAACCTCATCGACCAGAACATCAAGTCACTGGAATTCCGCGCCAAAGGCTACGAGCGCCAGCAGGAATCGTTCAACAAGCAACTGGACATTCTCAACGAAGAACGCGCCGCCAAAAGCAAGCTGGCCGAAAGCGGCCTGATCAAGAAATCGGAACTGATGGCGCTCGACCGCGCTGCCGCCGATGCCATGGGCGAGATCGGCCGGCTCGACGCCGAGGTCAAGGAAAGCCTGTCGCAGATCGATCGCTACCGCCAGGAGGCGGTGATCGCGGTCAATGCCAACAAACAGGCGGCCCTCGATGGGCTGGAAGCTGCGGAAGCCGACCTTGATGGCGTGCGCGAGCAGTTGCGTGAGGCAAGCGAAGTTCTTGGCCGCGCCACGATCCGATCGCCCGTCGACGGCACCGTGGTGCGCAGCTATTTCCATACCGCAGGCGGCGTCATCGCTACGGGCAAGCCGATCATGGAAATTCTGCCGGCCAACGTGCCGCTGATCATCGAGGCGCAGGTGCTGCGAACCTCCATCGATCAGTTGCGCGTGGGCGAGGATGCGACCATTCGTCTGTCGGCGCTCAACCGCCGCACGACGCCGGTGCTGAGCGGCAAGGTCTTTTACGTCTCCGCCGACTCGGTCGAAGAGGTCAGCGGCGGCCAGCAGCGGGATGTCTATATCGTCCGGGTCGAGGTTCCCGTCAGCGAGATCCACCGCATCCACGGCTTCCATCCGGTGCCGGGCATGCCGGCGGAAGTGCTGATCACCACGTCGGAGCGCACCTTCTTCGAATATCTGACGAAGCCGATTACCGACAGTATGTCGCGCGCATTCAAGGAAACCTGAGGCGAAGCGGGGAGGCTGCGAATGAAGTCCGCGCAACACAGAACTGGCCTGCAGGTTTCGGCTTTTCACGGCCGAGAGGCCTACCTCTTGAAGGCGCGAGTATTTCCGTCAAGATGCTCGTCGTCGGTGTTGGCAGCGTGCCACCGGTGGCGGATAGGGGAGACGTTTGATGGCAGCGATACACGAGGTGCTTCTGCTTGTCGGCCGCCTCAACTATGTCTGGACCAATACCGAAAGCCTGCTGATCTACGTCATTGCCCATCTGCTGAATGTCGACAAGGAGCAGGCGATCGTCGTCTTCCTGACCTTGAACACCACGCGCGCCCGCATCGACCTGACCGAACGCCTGGCCAAGCTGCCGGCCACCCCCGTCGACACGCGCGACATCGTTCTTTCGATCATGGACCGGCTGAAGCAGCAGTCCAAGATGCGCAACAAGTACAACCATTGCATCTACTCCTTCGACGAGCAGGGCGAGATTTCCAGCACCCAGCTGATGCGCCTGGTCGAAGGCGACAAGGACATACGCTACGGCAAGGTCGAGCAGCTCGATGCCCGCGAGTTGGAGCGGCTCGAAGCAGCTATCCAGGAGATCACCGAGATCAGCAAAAGCCTGTGGGCGTTCATTCGCTCGCGGCCGAATTTCGACGAGCGTTCCATCTAAGGCATGTCGCGCAAAGGTGTGCAGCGGTTTTGCGATAACGACATGCGTGAAAACAAGAACGTAAAGCGCGCCAGCGAAGCTGAAAGATCGCGACGCGTTTTAGAGGCGGAGGCGTGGCCTCCAGCGTCCGCGGACGGCACGATGCATTCGGATGATATCATTAGTACAGCCGAGCTATGATTCGACTAATACCTAAGGTCGTTTTGAAAACAAACAGGTCGGCGATATGCTTTAATAATTGTATTTGTTAGTTGCGTACCGAGGGTGTTATGAAAATAGATATTTTTGATACTTTAGAAGAATTTGAGAAAATTCGCGAAGATTGGGACAGGATCTACTGTGAAGATCAGGAATCCCATCTGTTTCTTTCCTGGCAATGGCTGCAGAAGTATCTGTCGCACCGTCATCGCTGGTTTGTTTTGGCGCTGAAGCAGGAAGGCGATGCGTATTACTGCGCCTTTCTGCCATTGAAGGTGTCGACCTACCAGGACGAAAAGACCAAGCTCTTCTGTGACGAAATCCGGATGGCGGGCAACTACGGTGCCGATTACACCGGCTTCCTGTGTCGGCCAGGCCTGGAGGACGCGGCGGCCGATGCCTTCTCCGCCTATATCGGCAGGGAAAACTGGACGACCCTCACGTTCGACTATTTCTACACCGCCTCTTCGCGGCTCGATCGTCTTCTGGCGGCCTTTCCGCAAACCGAGTTCTCGCAGACCAGCAACGAGCGCAGCAATTCCGACAACATCGACAATACCATCTGCCCCTATGTGACCCTGCCGGAAAGCTGGGAGGCGTACCTCGCAACGCATATGAGCGCCCAGACCCGTCAGAAACTCAGACGCTTCATGCGCATGGTCGAGGCGTCGCCCGACTACCGCATTTCCCACGCGACAAGGGAGACGATCGAACGTGATCTCGATACACTGTTCCGGCTGTGGCGCATCAAGTGGGCGGAGCGCAAGGGCAGCAAGGTCGACCGCCTGATCACCTTGACCCGGGAGATGCTGCTCGACGCTTTCAATCAGGGTGCGCTCGACGTTCCCGTTCTCTGGTATAAGGACCGACCGCTCGGCGTGCTTGCCAACCTGCTCGATCGGCAGAAGAAGACGGTTATGTTCTACATCACTGGTCGCGACGAGGAATGGACAACTCCTTCCCCAGGGCTTTTGCTGCACGGCTTTGCCATTCGCGATGCGATTGCCGAGGGATACCGGATCTACGACTTCCTGCGCGGCAATGAGGCCTATAAATACTCCTTCGGTGTCGAGGAACGCCGCATTCGCAGCATGCTTGTCAGAACGCTATCCGGCCGCAATCTGCGCAACTGCCTCAACCCGCGCAGCGTCGAACATGTCTACGAGCGCGCCGTTGAGCTGCACAAGCAGGGGGCGCTGGATCGGGCAGAACCCGGTTACCGGCAGGTCATCCACACCATGCCGACACACACCCGCGCCCGCTATGGCCTCGCCCAGCTTTTCGACGACAAGGGCGAGCACGACGAGGCCGAGTATCTCTATAAGGGGCTGCTTGCGACAATGCCGGGCGCTGGCAAAATCCAGCACCGGCTCGGAGACAGCCAGATGGCGCAAGGACACTACGGCGAAGCGGCCGAAACCTTCGAGGCTCTGCTCGCCCGCCATCCGCTCCTCAGCCTCGTGCGCTACAAGCTCGGCGTCGCGCTCTGCGCGACCGGCCGTGGTGAAGAAGCGCTCAGCATTTTTACGAGCTTCGAGGACATCCTCTCGGACGATCCGGATCACATGCGCTGCAAGCTGAAAGCGCATGAGGCTGTCATACGCCTGAGGGCGGCGTTGCAAGGCCAACAGCACGAGGTTCCCGAGCCGGCGCAAACCCCGGTATCGATCGCATCGCAACCAAAGGTGCTGGTTTCGCCGAAACAGACGCTCGATGCATCCGTGCGGCTCCCGACGGCAGCGCCCTTGCTTGAGCCATCGCTGCCATCAGGCATATCGGCCCACCTGCAGGCCCGGCCGAGCAAGCCGGGAGAAGCGGGGTCACGGATCAAGCATTGAGGGCGTGGAAGCGGGATGCGGGATGCGGCCAACCGCTTAATCGGCGGTTTCGGTCCAGTCGAGCGCCGTCAGCTCCTCGCGAAATGCGAAGCGGATGATGTGGCGTTCGATCACGTCCTTGCATTCCGCCAGCGCCTCGGCATCCGGTGATTCCGCGACGAACGACAGCTGGTGTCCGCGGGCAGTCATGCGCGCGGTGCTCGCTCCTATCGACGCGACCGAATCCGTTTCGGTATATTCGACCGCCGTCTTGTGCGCGAAATGCTTGGACATCTGCTGCAGGTATTGCGAGGCGCGTTCGGTGGTAAAACCGCTCGTGGCTTTCAACATGGTCTTCTCCAATCTGCATGGGATCGAGGGGCAGGCAAAGGCCAAGACAAAGGGCGGCATGATCGCTCCTGCCGCCCTTTGTTAAAAGTTCAAGCCTATTTCTTGCTCAGCGCTTGCGTGAGCTGATCGACGATATCCTGTTCGGACTTCAGACCCGAGCTCGTCAGGTAGAGCTTGGCGGAGTCGAGATAGACGACCCGCTCGTTCTTCCAGGCCTTGGTCTGGCGCACCAGCGCGTTGTCGAGCAGAGCGGCCGCCGGCTGGCCCTCCTGGCCGATCGCGGCATCGCGGTCGACGACGAAGATCCAGTCCGGATTGGTCTCGAGGATATATTCGTAGGAAACGGCCTGACCGTGCGTTGCCACCTCAAGCTTCGGATCCGCCGGTTCGATACCGAAGATGTCGTGGATTTCGCCGAAGCGCGAACCCTTGCCATAGGCGCTGATCTTGCCGCCGGTTGTCAGCAGGATGAGGCCGGAGCCGGCATCCTTGGCGACGCCCTGCAGCTTGACGATCGAGGCGTCGAGCTTCTCCGACGCGGCCTTGATCTCGCTTTCCTTGCCGAAGATCTGCCCGAGGATAGCGGCATTCCTCTTGACGCTGCCGATCAGGTCCTTGTCGTCGTTGGTCAGATCTATGGTGGGTGCGAGCTTGGCAAGGTCGGCATATTTCGACTGCGAACGGCCGCCGACGATGATCAGATCCGGCTCGGCCGCATTGACCGCCTCATAGTCCGGCTCAAACAGCGTACCGATCTTCGGATAGGTGTCGGACTTGTACTTTTCGAGGGACGGCGGGATGGCAGAGCCGGGAACGCCGGCCACAGGCACGCCGAGCATGTCCAGCGTTTCGAGCATGCCAAAATCATAAACCAGCACCGTCTTCGGGGACTTTTCGACATCCGTCGTGCCGCTGCTGTGCTCGATCTTCAACGTTTCGGCGCTGGCGGCAGGTGCCAGCGCCAGGACGGCCGCCAGGGCAGCACCACGAAGAGCATTAGAAAATAGAGATACATTCATGACTTATTTCCTCATGTTTTAAGCCGTCCTAGCGCGATTTTCAAAAGAGGGCAACAAGCCCGATTGCTGTCGTGGGAAAGCGGTGAGCCAGCATGCGACCAACCGACAAGTGCGCTTGGCACGACGAAACTTGACTAACCATCTCATATATATGAAGGAAGCTCAGTTCCTGTCCGCCGCTTGGCGGTGCCGAGACTGATGCAAGCGAAACCGATCTCAAGTTGCTCGGAGGCGACGGAAGGATGAATGGCAACAAGCCGGCCACGAAAGGCCATTCACCGAAGCACCGGCGCGCGTAAAGACCGAACGATGAAGTCACTCCTGATTGCCGTTCCCGTTATACTGCTGCTTGCCGTCGTCAGCGTCCTGACCGGTGTCGGCAGCCTTGCTTCCGGGCTTGACGGCGGGCGCGGCTGGTTGCTGATCGTCGAAAGCCGGGTGCCGCGCACGCTCGCACTGATGCTGGCGGGAACCGGGCTCGCCGTCGCCGGCACCATCATGCAGATGCTCGCCCGCAACCGCTTCGTCGAGCCGTCGACCGCAGGCACGGCCGAATCGGCCGCGCTTGGAATGCTCATGACGATGATCTTCGCGCCGACGCTGCCGGTTGCCGGCAAGATGGCCGTCGCGGCGCTCACAGCACTTGCCGGCACGGCGTTGTTCCTCAAGATCCTGCGCCAGATCCCGCTACGTTCAGTGCTGATGGTGCCCCTTGTCGGCATCATGCTCGGTGGCGTCATCAGCGCCGTCACCACCTTCGTCGCCTATCGCTACGACATGATGCAGTCGATGGGAACGTGGATGTCAGGCGATTTCTCCGGCGTGCTGCGCGGGCGATACGAGCTTTTGTGGATCGCCTTCGCCCTGACGCTGATCGCCTATGTCACCGCTGCCCGCTTCACCGTCATTGGCATGGGCGAGGACATCGCGCGGAATGTCGGGCTCGACTACAACAAGGTGGTGACGCTTGGGCTTTGCATCGTCTCGATGGTGACGGCCACGGTCGTGGCCACCGTCGGCATGGTGCCGTTCCTGGGGTTGATCGTGCCGAACATCATCAGCCTCGTCGTCGGCGACAATCTGAGGCGCACCCTGCCGCTGATCGCCGCCACCGGTGCAGGGCTGGTTCTCGCCTGCGATATCGTCGGCCGCATGATCATCGCCCCCTACGAGATCCCTGTCGGAACGGTCATGGGTGTCATCGGCAGCGTCGTCTTCCTCTATCTGCTGCTGTCGAGGCGCACCCATGCAAGCTGACACCAGAAGGATATCGCCCGCCGGCATGCTGCTTGTGACGGCAGCGCTCGCGCTCCTGTCGATGCTGGCCTTCATGACGCTCGGCGCCAAAGGAAGCTGGGCGTTCATCCTGTCTTTCCGCGGCACCAAGCTTGCCGGCATGATCCTGGTCGCCTACGCGATCGCCGTCTCGACCATCCTGTTCCAGACGATCTCCGGCAACCGCATCCTGACACCGTCGATCATCGGCTTCGACGCCATGTACGCGCTGCTGCAGACGGTCATGGTGTTCGCGCTCGGGGCGGCCGGCGCCAACGCCGTCGACCCGCGACTTCAGTTCGTCATCGAGACGGCGGCGATGGTCGGCTTTTCCGTGCTGTTGTTTCGGGCGCTGTTTTCCGGAGCGACCCGCAGTCTGCACTTGCTGATGCTGGTCGGCATCATCCTCGGCGGGCTGTTCCGCAGCCTTTCCTCCTTCCTGCAGCGGATTCTCGATCCCAATGAGTTCGTGGTGCTGCAGGATCGGCTGTTTGCCAGCTTCAACACAGTCAACGCCGACCTTCTCGGCATTTCCGCCGTCGCCGTCGTCGCCGTCACTTTCATTCTCTGGCGGCTGTTCCCGACCTTCGACGTGCTGTCGCTCGGCCGCGAGAGCGCCATCGGGCTTGGCGTCGACCACCACCGCACCGTCACCATCCTGCTCGTGCTCATCGCCGTCCTCGTCTCGGTTTCAACGGCGCTCGTCGGGCCGGTGACGTTCTTCGGCCTGCTGGTCGCAAGCCTTGCCTGGCAGATCACCCCCACGGCGAGCCATCGCTTCGTGCTGCCGATCGCCGTCTGCCTTGCCATCGTCACGCTTGTCGGAGGCCAGGTGATCCTGGAGCGGCTGTTCGCCTTCAACACCGCGCTCAGCATCGTCATCGAGTTCGTCGGCGGCCTTGTCTTCATCTTCCTGCTTGTTCGAGGCTCCGCCCGATGATCGAAATTCGCGATGTCACCAAATCCTACGGAAGCAGCGCGGTCGTCGACCGGGTCTCGATGACGCTGCCGGCAGGGGGCCTCACCTCGATCATCGGTCCGAACGGCGCCGGAAAATCGACGTTGCTGTCGATCGTCAGCCGACTGATGCCGATGGACGGGGGACAGGTGCTGGTCGATGGCCTTGACGTCAGCACTACGGCCGGCGATGTGCTTGCCCGCCGCCTTTCGATCATGCGTCAGGACAACCACATCACGGCGCGGCTCTCCGTGCGCGACCTCGTCTCCTTCGGCCGCTACCCCTATTCAAAGGGCCGGCTGACGGCTGACGACGTCGAGCATATCGCTCGTTCGATCACCTATGTCGGCCTTGGGGCTTTCGAGCACCGGTTCCTCGACGAACTGTCCGGCGGCCAGCGCCAGCGCGCCTTCATCGCCATGGTGCTCTGCCAGGATACCGACTACATGCTGTTCGACGAGCCGCTCAACAACCTCGACATGAAACACGCAGTCGAGACGATGAAGCTTTTGCGGCGGCTGGCCGACGATTTCGGAAAGACCGTCGTCGTCGTGCTGCACGACATCAACTTCGCCTCCACTTACTCCGACCGCATCGTCGCCATGCGTGACGGCAGGCTTGCCTTCGAGGGTACGCCGGAGGATATGATCGAGCCGGCGCGCCTGCAGGCGATCTTCGACGTCGACTGCCGCGTGCACGCCGTCGGCGACACGCGACTCGTCAATTATTTCGAATAGGCCGACCAACGCATACAAATCCTCGTTGATCATAGGCCGCGTACCCGTTGCCGTGCTCGGCAAGAATCCGGCGCGCCTGCGTTTCCGACAACCAAAAATACCGATTCACTCGTGTCAGCACCGCCTCGTGCCGCCTCCGAACCGGACCATTGTACATTTCTCAAGTAATTCAATAGTCCGCAATAGTTAATCCCAACGCCTTATCTTCTCATGCACACAAGAGTAGTGTAATTACTTGATAATACGGCGCCACCCATCAAACATGACGCGTGAAAACATCTGTAACGCTTTGGATATGCCTCACAATTTTCTCCTTAAATCAATTCCAGCTTAAGGAGATAGGCAGTCAGCGACAATTTTGAGGAACGCAACGGCGACTACCGCCAACAGGGGGAACGGAATGTTTCAGCTGAAATTTGCGAGTTCGGCTTCTGTCTTGGGCTCGATCATGGCACTTCTTCTGGCTGCTCCCGTCCCTGCCCAGACGGCCAATCCCCTTATCGACCCCAACGCCGCTAAGGGAGAGCATTTCCACCCGCAGGGAAAACCAGCATCGGCCGCGACACTGGAGCTTCGCAACAGCGTGAAGGCAGAGTTGCCATTCGAGGATGAGCGCGATTTCGAGGAGCACCGCCGTGGCTTCCTGAAGACGCCGCCCTTCACCAAAATCATGGCCGATGCCGGACATATCGCCTGGGACATGGAAAGCTACCAGTTCCTTTTGCAGGGCAAGGATTTCCCAAGCATTCACCCCTCGCTGCAGCGCCAGGCCATCCTCAACATGGGATACGGTCTTTATGAGGTCCTGCCAGACAAGATTTATCAGGTCCGTGGCTTTGATCTGACCAATATCACTTTCATCAAGGGGAATACCGGCTGGATCGTCTTCGACCCGGCGACCACTGTGGAGCCCGCGCGCGCGGCAGTCAAATTCATCAACGACACTTTGGGCGAGCGACCCGTCACGGGCGTGGTCTATTCACATTCGCACATCGATCACTTTGGCGGCGTGCGTGGCGTCGTCGATGAGGCCGATGTGCGGGCTGGCCGCGTGCCGATCATAGCGCCCGAGGGTTTTCTGCACGAGGCCATTTCGGAAAATGTCCTTGCCGGTAACGCCATGAGCCGCCGAAGCCGAATCCAGTATGCAACCATTCTTGCCCGGAACCCGCATGGTCATGTCGACCAGTCGATCGGCAAGAATGTCTCGGCAGGCATGCCGGGCCTCATCCCGCCCACCGTCAGCATCGACCAGCCGCTCCAGGAAATTTCAGTCGATGGCGTGAAGATGGTGTTCCAGAACACGCCCGATACGGAAGCACCTGTCGGGATGAACACGTGGTTCCCTGAATGGAAGGCCTTCTGGGCGGGCGAGAATGTCACCGCCACCATCCACAACATCTACACGCTGCGTGGCGCACCGGTTCGCAATTCGCTGAACTGGTCCAAGGAGATCAACGCGGCAATCTACAACTTCGCCGATATGGAAGTACTGTTCGCCTCGCACAGTTGGCCGCGGTGGGGCAATGCCCGCATCATGGAAGTGTTGCGAGCGCAACGCGATCTCTACGCCAACATGAACAATCAGGCGCTGCATCTTGCCAATCAGGGCGTGACAATCAACCAGGTGCACAATATCTACGAAGTGCCAAAGAGCCTGCAGCGCCAATGGGCAGCCCGTAGCTATCACGGAGCGGTGAAGAACAACGTCCGCGGTATCATTAACCGCTTCCTGGGCTTCTGGGATGGCAACCCGGCCAATCTCGATCCCCTGTCGCCGGCCGACATTGCGCCGCTTTACGTTGAGCTGATGGGCGGGGCGCCACCCATTCTGGCCAAGGGGCGCGAACTGAACGCTGCCGGGCGGTACCGGGAATCCGGAGAAATCCTGTCGCGGTTGGTGTTTGCACAACCGACCAATCAGGATGCCCGCAATCTGTTGGCCGATGCCTTCGAACAGTTGGGATATCAAAACGAAAGCACGAGCTTCCGAAACTCCTATCTCCAGTTGGCCGCCGAACTCCGCACCGGTATTGCCGCCGGCATCGCCGCAAACGCCAATAGCCCTGACGTCGTCCGAGCCATGGCGACCGAACAGTGGCTCGATTTCCTTGGCATCAGCATGGACAGCCGCAAGGCAGATGGGATGCACTGGACCATCAATCTGGTCACACCCGACAATGGTGAAAAGTTCGTCATCGAAATGTCGAATGCGACGCTCACCAATATCAAAGGCTTCACCAAGCCGGACGCAGAACTGACCATCACACTCAACCGATCTGACCTCGATCAGTTGATGGTGGGTGCCAAGACCTTCGAACAGCTCGAGACAGAGGGTCATGCGCGGTTTGAAGGCGACCGCCGGCCGTTCGATGAACTGCGCTCCATCCTTACGGTTTTCACACCCGACTTTGAAGTGTTCCCAGCGACAGCCAATGCTAGCCCGGTTCCGACGAACGTGAAGCCGTTTCAATTCGGGTCTGATCTGATGTCCGTGGCCGAGTAGCATGACGCAGTGATGGCCAAGGTGGCTGCATAGAGCAAGCGGTCAACGACCGCGGGGCGCGCGCGCCCGTCACAAAACCCGGGCACGCAGGAAAGCACCGACGGGCAAGAGGCGATTTGGTCTCGGCTGATCTCGCTCGATCGGTCGAGCGAGGCGAAAGAGCAAACGGCTTTGTATTCGACACGGTGCAGCAGGGTCCAATGCTTGGATTGAAAGTGCAATTCTAGCAGACTGTTGAGCAATACAGGCTTCGTTTCGGAGGATCGGAAGCCTGGGAAAACACGGTTTTCCCAGGCTCTGGTTTTGTGCTCCCTGGCGCCTTGCGCCTGTCTGCATTGGTCAATCATAATCTGCTCAGCTTCGGTGAGGCCTAGTATCAGTGGGGGGAACCGGACGGGATCGGGTTGCCGCTGCGGGCCGCATCGGCGATCTTGTCCTCGTCGGTCACCGACGACAGCCGCTTCAGCCAACGGCCGAGGCGCACGCTGACATCATCCATCACCGTGAACATCACCGGCACGAAGACGAGGCTCAGCATCGTCGATGTGATCAATCCGCCGATGACGGCAATCGCCATCGGCGCGCGGAAGGCAGCGTCGGCACCAACACCGATCGCGGCCGGCACCATGCCGGCGACCATGGCGATCGTCGTCATGATGATCGGACGCGCACGAGTGGTGCCCGCCGTCATCAAGGCGGCTCGCCGGTCCGCCCCTTCGTTGCGGCAGACGATCGCATGATCAACCAGCAGGATCGAGTTCTTGCAGACGATGCCCATCAACATCAGGATGCCGATCGTTGAAGACAGATCGAGCGCTGCGCCAAAGAGGATGAGCGCCAGTGCCGCCCCGCCGATCGACAACGGCAGGGCGATCAGGATGGTCACCGGCTGCAGAAAGTCCTTGAACAGGAGGACGAGAACCGCCGCGACCATCAGGATGCCGGCAAGCAAGGCGAGCGCGAAGTTGCGGAACATTTCCGACATGTATTCGGCTTCGCCGTAGTTCGCCTGCGACACGCCCGCCGGCATCTTGGTCATCGCCGGCAGGGCCGAAACCGCCTCGAACGCTGTGCCAAGCGTGATGCCATTGAGATTGGCCTCGACCGCCATCAGGCGCTTGCGGTTGAGGCGCTCGACACTGCCTTCCTCCGCGCCGAAGGAAATGTCGGCCACCGACGTGAGCGGGACCAGCTTGCCGGAATTGGTACCCACGCGCAGGTTTCGCAAGGTGTCGAAGTCCGCCCGCGCAGTCTCGTCGAGCATGACGCGGATCGGCACCTGCCGGTTGCCGAGATTGAACCGAGCCGAATTGCTTTCGCTGTCGCCCATGGTGGCGATACGTGCCACCGTGCCGATCGACGTCACCGAGACGCCGAGACGGGCAGCCTCGTCGAGACGCGGCTTCACCAGCAATTCCGGCGACAGCAGCGGCTCGGTCGACTGCACGTTGACGAGACCGGGCATCGCCCGCATCTCGTTTTCGAGCTGGCGCACCGCCTGGGTCAGCGCCTCCGCGTCGTCGCTGGTCAGATAGATCGACAGATCCTTCGCCCCCTGCTCGGACGCAAAGGTCGCCTGGATGTCCGGCGTTTCGGCGAGCAATGGACGCAGGGACAGTTCGAATGATTTGCGGTCGAGTTCGCGCTCCTTGCGCGGGCGAAGCTTGATCAGGAGGTCGACCTTATTGAGATTGTCGGCGGTCGCAAGCACGCTATCGACCTCCGGACTCTGCCTGATCTTGCGCGTCAGTTCATCCGAGAAGCGGGCCGTCTCCTCGAGACGCGTGCCCGGCGGCAACGTCACCTTCAAGGTCGAGAGATTGCTGTCGCTCGTCGGCAGGAAGCCGGTCGGCAACATCGTCAGAAGCGCGATCGAGCCGACGAAGATCAGGGCGACGATGGAAAGCGCCGTCTTGCGGTGATCGAGCGTCCAGCCGAGCACCCGGACATAGCCATCGCCGATGCGAGACCGCTTGACCTCATGTCCATGTCCCGCTTTTGGGCGAAGCAGATAGGCAGCCATCAATGGCGTCAGCAAACGAGCGACCGCCAACGAGAACAGCACGGCGATGGCGACCGTCAGACCGAATTGCTTGAAGTATTGTCCGACCGCGCCGCCGATGAAGCTGACGGGCGCGAACACCGCCACGATCGTCAGCGTCGTCGCAACGATCGCCAGGCCAATCGCATCGGCAGCATCGATCGCGGCGAGAAACGGCCGTTTACCCATGTCCACGTGCCGCTCGATGTTTTCGATTTCGACGATGGCGTCATCGACCAGAATGCCGATGACAAGCGTCAACGCCAGGAGGCTGATGCTGTTCAAGGTGAAACCGAGAAGATCCATGACCATGAAGGTCGGCAGGATCGACAGCGGCATGGCGAGCGCCGAGATCAACGTTGCCCGCCAGTTGCGCAGGAACGCGAACACGACCACCACCGTCAGCGCTGCCCCTTCCAGGAGCGCAGTCACCGCCGCATCGTAGCTTTCCTTGGTGTATTCGACCAGCGAGATCAGTTCCTTGATCTCGATGCCGGGTGTGCGCGCCTGGATTTCGGCCAGACGCGCGGCCACGCGATCGGCAACGACAGTATCGCTCGCGCCCTTGCTGCGCGACACCGAGAAGCTGACGACCGGCTCGCCGTCGAGCCGGGCGAAATTGCGCGGTTCGGAGGACGTGTCCTCGATCTTTGCCACGTCCGAGAGCTGGACCCAGCGGCCGCCCGAAATCGGGATCGACAGGCGCGAAAGTTCCTCGACCGAGGTGGCGCTGCCGATCGTGCGGATCGATTGCTCCCGCCCGCCGATCTCGCCACGCCCGCTCGGCACATTGGTATTGAGTTCGCGCATCGCCGTGTTGACCTGATCGGCAGTGACGCCCAATGCCAGCAGCCGCTCCGGATCGAGCGAGACGCGAACCTCGCGGTTGACGCCGCCGAGACGTTGAACCTTCTGCACGCCCGGAAGCGTCAGAAGCTCGCTGTTCAAGGTGTCGTCGACAAACCACGACAGCTCGACGGCGGACATGTCGGGCGCGCGCACGGTGTAGTAGATGATGGCGCTGCCATCGACATCGACACGTGACACCACCGGCTCCTGGATCGACTGCGGCAGATCGGAACGGATCTGGGCCACCGCCTCGCGCACGTCGTTGGCAGCGCGATCCGGGTCTGTGCCGATCTTGAACTCGACCGTCGTCGTCGAGATGCCGTTGGCGACCGTCGAGCGAATGTGATTGACGGCGACCAGGCCGGCTGCAACCCCTTCGACGCGCCTTGTCACCTGCGTTTCCATTTCCGCAGGCTGGGCGCTCGGTTGAGTGATCGTCACGGTCACAACGGGAAACGAGACGCTCGGATTGGCGTTGACCGGCAGGCGCAGGAACGAGGCGATGCCGACCAACGTCAGGACGACGAACAGGACGATGGTCGGAACGGGCTTGCGGATTGCCCAGGCTGAGATATTGCTGGTCATTTCTGCACGCCTGTCTGAGCGGGAACAACGTCCGTGGTGGCGACGGCCTCGCCCTCGCGGAGAGAAGCGCCGGCCTTGGCAACAACGCGCTCGCCGGTGTCCAGACCCGATAGGATCTCGACCTTGCCGTTCTGGCGCATTCCAGCCTTGACGGTCTTACGCTTGACCTTCCCGCCCTCGACGATGAACACCGAGGGCATGCCGTCCGGGGCGCCGTAAAGCAGCGCAGAATCGTCGACCATGATCGCCGCGCGTTCGGCCACGACGATTTCCGCACGCCCGAACGTTCCGGCATAGGGTGGCTTGTCGGTCTTCAGCGTTATCTTGGCGGTGCCGAGCCGGGTCTCGCTATCGATCTTCGGATTGATCACCCTGATATCGCCGTCGATCGCGTCCGTGCGGCCGGAGAGCTTGACCTTTACCTTCTGACCGACGGCAAGCAAGGGCAACTCGCTTTCCGGAATTTCGGCAGCAAGCTCGATCTCGCCGTCGCGGATGAGGCGCATCAGCGGCTCCGTGCCGGCAAGCGCGCCGGCGCGGGCAAGCCGCTCGGAAACGATGCCGGCTGCCGGCGCGACGATCACGGCCCGCTCGAGCTTGCGGCGTGCCTCGGCCAGGAGCGCCTGAGCCTGCGCGTCGTCGGCGCGCGCCACCTTCACCGCCTCGAGCGCAATGGCCACGGCCGAAACCCGTTCTTCGAGGAACGTTTCCGCCTTCAGATGGCGCAGTTGCCTGGCGCGATCGAGCTTCTTTTCCTCCTGCCGGACGGTCTCTTCCTGCTGGGCAACCGCCGCACTGGCGCGCGCCACCCGACCCTCCGTCTCACGCAAAAGGTTTTCCAGCATCTCGGTTTCGAGGCGGGCAAGCACCTGGCCGGCAACCACCCGATCGCCGACCTCGACCTCGACCTTGGCGATCCGCTGCTCGGTCAATGTCGTCGCGACCGCGATTTCTTCGCGGGCGACGAAAATGCCCGCGAAGGAGCGCAGCCATTTCTGCGGCTGCCTGTCGGCCACAAGCGTTGAAACGGTGCGGCTTGCAGCCGGAGTATTGGCGCTGACCGATGCAGCCGCCTCGTTCGCACGTACCTGGCCCGCAGTGACCGCAAGCGAGAAAACGGCGACGATGGCTGCATTCAGGGTTGAGGAGCGTCTCATTCTGGTTGGCTTTCGCTGGCGGAACCGGACGTCGCCGCCACAGTGGCAGCAAGCACAACGTCGACGGTTCCCAATTAGGGCGTTCGGAAGAAATTATTTATTCGAGTAGTCAATCTAATAATTTCATTCGATAAACGCGTCAAGAGTAAGGCGATGACATACAATCATTGCGGGAGCATGGCGTCATCGGTCATCAGGGCACTTCTCTTGACATCGTACGCGCCCGCACCGCATACCAGATCGATTAGTCTATTAAAGAAACTGGACCGTCGGGGAGAAGTACGATGCGCAAAGTCGACCCGGAAAAACATGCGGCAAGGCGGCAAGTCATTGTCGATGCCGCCATCGCCTGTTTTGCCCGAAAAGGGTTTCACGGCACATCGACCGCGGAAATCTGTGCCGAGGCAGGGATGAGCCCTGGCAATCTCTTTCATTATTTTCCGACCAAGCACGCCATCATTACCGCGATCGTGGAGGAAGAACGTCAAGAGACGGCGGAGTTTTTCCGCGAACTCCATGAATCGCCCGATCTCTTTGCAGCCCTGCTGGGCTTCATGGACGTTGTGCTGGGCTTGGCGGCCGATCCCGTCTATTCCAGCCTGGCGCTGGAAATCGCCGCCGAGGCCATGCGCGACGAACACATCGGCGAACTGGTCGCAGCGAACGACGCCGAATTGCGCGCCGCTCTCTCCGCCCTGATCAAGGCAGCGTCGGGGCGCGGACAGATCGATGCGGCGATAGATCCGGAAGCGGGCGCACGCTGGATTGCCGCGATCATCGACGGCATCTTCGGTCGGATCGCCGTCGACCCCGGCTTCAAACCGGACCAGGAGCGCCCGATGATGCACCTGCTGCTCACCCGCTTTCTTTGTCCGAAACCCTGAGCCGTTCAGCACCGCCGGATTGCGCTCAATGCCAGCACACGGCCGCTTTCCGGGTATCCCGGCAGGTGGCACGCGACGAGACAACAACCCGGTAACGGTGCGGTATCGCGCTCCCGCATAGGGCCGCCATCACTCGCATCTGACGTCATGTCGGAAAGGAAATGTGCGTAAGGAACCGCTCGCTCACAAGCGACGTGTCGGCCAGTGTCGCACCGGCAGGCACAGTTCGCGAGGAATTCACATGCAAAGAGAGATCGATTTGAGAATCATATGGAACAGCGTAAATGGATGATCCCGTCCTAAGAAACGCCTTGCGCGAGGCGCTCCTCCAGCTCGAAACTGACGGCCACATTGTGATCGTGTCGACAACACTCGGGTCAATGGTCCATGCCGTTGCCAACAAAATTGCCGACGTCGTCCCGCATACCGAACTATCCTTCCGAGAACTTTACGCAACTCGACAGCTAATTAATCAGGCCATTCATGACAATCGATTCTTCGACCGGGAAATGCCGACGCTGACAGGTTTGACTGCCGAAGAGTTTAGGATCGTTGCCGACAAATTGCTGCGTGAATAGCCGGCCGCAGAATCTGGCGTGCCTCCATATCCGCGGCCCTCACCGGATAGATAGCATTTCTGTTCCGGGCGCTTTGCTGACTTTGTCGTTGGCATCAGAACGTCAAAAAGCCCGCCGACCTTTTGGGTCTGGCGGGCTATTTTTATGATTTGGTTGCGGGGGCAGGATTTGAACCTGCGGC
>NZ_JABWDU010000007.1 GCF_013371465.1 Ensifer oleiphilus
GCCGACGTCACCCAGGCGATGGCGGTGGCGCGCGAAGAGACTTTCGGCCCGGTGGCGCCGCTGTTCCGCTTCAAGGATGAGGCTGATGTGATCGAGCAGGCCAACGATACGGAATTCGGCCTTGCCTCCTATTTCTATGCGAAGGATCTGGCGCGGGTGTTCCGCGTGGCGGAAGCGCTAGAATACGGCATGGTCGGGGTCAACACCGGGTTGATCTCGACGGCGGAGGCACCGTTCGGCGGCGTCAAGCTTTCCGGCCTTGGCCGCGAAGGCTCCAGATACGGCATCGAGGAATTCACCGAGATCAAATATGTCTGCCTCGGCGGCGTTGCGTAAGGCCAGCCGCGAGAAAGACCGCGGCGCCAGGCGTCGCGGTCTTGACGAAGATGGTAGTCATGGAAGCTGTGGCCTATCCGGCACGGTGGTTCAAGACACCCCTTCCAGCAGCTTGACGGCGCGCGCCTCAATCCCCTTCGCGTCGAGCTCGTAATGGACGTAGAGGTGCGTCGGCGGCGCGATCAGGCTGTATTCGTCGTAGATGCCATGTCGGGTCAGCTTCACGGGCAGTCCTTCACTCGACAGCACCTCGGCGACCGCTCCGCCGAGCCCTCCCAGCACATTGTGCTCTTCTACCGTCAAGATCTGCGGGCTTTGAGCCGCCGCCTCCAGGATCGCGTCGCGATCGATCGGCTTGACCGTGGCCATGTCGATGAATCCAACGCTGGCGCCGGCGCGCCTCAGCGCGCGCGTTGCCTCGAGTGCAGGATGCACCGTGGATCCGGTCGCAATAATCGTCAGGTCAGTTCCCGAAAAATGGGAAATCGCCTTGCCGATCGTAAACGGCTGGCGGTTCGCGTAGACCTCGGGATCACGCCCGCGCTGCGTCCGTATGTAAATCGGATGGGGATAGTCGTTTGAAGCCTTGATGACTTCCATCAGTTGGTTGCCGTCTGCCGGCGCGATCACGGTCAGGTTGGCGATCGAGCGCATGATTGCAAGATCTTCCGTCGCATGATGCGAGGTGCCGTAAAACCCGAGCGAAATCCCTGCATGATGGCCGATCAGCCTGACTGGAAGTTTCGAATAGGCGACATCCATGCGGATCTGCTCGCAGCAAAGCAGTGCCAGAAAAGACGCAAACGTTGCCACATAGGGCTTCATTCCCACCGCAGCCATGCCGGCTGCAGCTGACACCATGTTCTGCTCGGAAATGCCGAATTGCACGAAGCGCTCCGGATGCAGGCGATGGAACTTGGAAAGGCCGTTTGAGTACTGGAGATCGGCCGTTCCTGCCACAACGGGTTCGCCCGCGGCGACGAGTTCCAGCAGGGCGTCGGAAAGCGCGTCGAGGCCCGGCGTCACCGCATTGAGCTGGCGGTACTGCCAGGACTTGTCTGAAAGCGGCTTGTTCATTTCAGATCTCCATCGCTTTGATTTCGGCAATTGCCAACGCGGCATCCGAGGGGTCGAGATAGCCAAGATGCCAGCCTGGCTCGGTCTCCATGTAGGAGACGCCCTTACCCTTGATGGTCTCGGCAACGATCATGACGGGGCGTGCACGGTCGCGGTCGGCCTTGAGGGTCCGCAAAAGGGTCGCAACGGCGGCAACATCGTGACCGTCTACGACATGGGTTTCCCAGCCGAAGGCCTGCCATTTCTCGACGATCGGTTCGACACCAATGATGTCGTCAACCGATCCGTCGAGCTGGTAGCCGTTGCGGTCGATGATGCCTATCAGCTTTCCGAGCCCGTTGTGCGCGCCGAAGAGGGCCGCTTCCCAGACCTGGCCCTCCTGCAGTTCCCCATCGCCGATCATCACGAAAGTGTAGAAATCCTTGCCGAGCATGCGTCCGGCAAGCGCCATGCCGCAACCGGCCGAAAGGGCGTGGCCGATCGAGCCTGAGCTGAAATCGATACCCGGAACCTTCGTCATGTCAGGGTGGTCGCCGAGCGGATTGCCGAGACGCGTATAGCCGTCGAGCAGACCGCGATGGATGAAGTCGAGGTCGGCGAGGATCGGAAAGAGCCCGACGGCTGCGTGCCCCTTGCCCATCATGAAACGATCGCGATCCTCCCATTTCGGTTCGCCCCGCTTCAGGTTCATCGCGTCGTAATAGAGCGCGGAGAACAGCTCGGCTGCGGAGAAGACGGAGGTGTAGTGGCCGACTTTTGCGATCTCAATCAGCCTGATTGTCTCGAGGCGACAGAATTTGGCTCGGTCCTTGAGGAATGCGATCTCCTCGTCACTTGGTCTGAGGCTGTTTCGGCCCCCGGTTGCTTCGATCTTGCCTGGTTGGGTCACGTCCTGTCCTCGTCCTCAGCCGCGGATATCTCGTCCACGGGATGCTTGATCACAAGGCTTGTTTTAGCTGGAGATGCGCGCGGCCGCTCGCATGATTGTCTGAAAACAATCTTCAACTATTCCAAAGAAATGAATGGGTTGGCTCGTGCTACCTAGAGAAGGACGCAAGTGAAACGGCGATCTTCTTCAGGAGGTAAGCAATGAAAGACGGGATGTTTGTTTTCGACGCGGCGGTCCATACGCAGGACTTCGGCGACAACCAGATCAAGCCGGGAAGCGACGGCAGGCGCGTCAAACTGCTGCGCTCGCAGATCGCCGGCTTCATCAATCTGACGGGCCGCCGGGGGCCACCCCCGGAAACCGAAACCTTCTCGAACCCCGATCTCGCATGGGGCAACAAAATGCTCTTCGACAACTCGGATACGGATATGGCGAGCGCTTGCTCCGTGCCTTTGTTCTCGCACTGGCGGGCAGGGCTTGGCCCGGTCGAACTCAGCGATGCCTTCGCCAAGTCGAATCCGAAGCGGGTCGTTCTGACCGGCGGGGTGGACCCGGCCTATCACGGGCTCGATTTCGCGCTGGAAGAGATGGAGCGTCAGGTCAAGGAACTCGGCGCCGTCAGCATGAAGTTCTACCAGTATCAGCGCCGTGGCTGTTCCTGGCGCGCGGATGATCGCGACATCGCCTATCCGCTCTGGGAAAAGGCGATCGAGCTCGGCATCAAGATGGTTCAGTTCCACAAGGGCTTCCCGCTGGAACTCGGCCCGGTCGAAGCCTTCAAGCCCAATGATATCCAGTATGCCGCCGCCGACTTCCCGGAGCTGAACTTCGGAATTCACCACCTCGGTGACCCCTATGTCGACGAGACGATCTCGATCGCCAGCCGCTTCGACAACATCTACCTGATCCTGCCGCTCTGGTTTAACCAGTACTACCTCCAGCCCTGGAAGATGCTGGCGAGGCTCGGCGAGGCGTTGCTCTATGTCGGTGCTGACCGCATCTGCTATGGTTCGGAAGCCTTCATCTGGCCGCATGTCCAGACCTACATCGACACGCTCGCCAACCTCGAAATGCCGGAAGAACTGCAAGAGCGCTACGGCTATCCGGAAATCACTCGAGAGATGAAGGAAAACATCCTTGGAAAGGCGTTTGCCCGCGGCATGGGGATTGATATCGAAGCCAAGAAGATCGAACTGGGGCTCGTGTGATGATGGTCCGTCGTGCGATATCGCCGGAGGCTCTCGAAGCTGCGTTTGCGCGCATCCGCCCCCTCATTCTTGGCCACGGCGGCGATATCGAGATCGCCGACATCAGCCCGGAGGGTGTCGTCAGTATCAAGCTCGTCGGCGCCTGCAAGGCTTGCCCCAACATGGCGATGACCTATGTCGGGCCGATACGCACCTATCTTATGGAAGTGGAAGGGGTGGCGGAGGTCCGCTGCGAACAGGTCAATGCGAGCATCAAGACGCTTGATCGTCTCGCTCGTCTACTGGGGTCGAGACCGCTTATTGCTTAAACGGGTTGTCTTGTGAAACGCCCGAAGCCGCGCCCCGCATGGAGCGCGGCTTTTTTTATCCCGCGTCGCCCCTTCGATGTCTTGCCAAAAGAAATGCAAAACGGCGCGCCATTGGCGCGCCGTGGCTTCATTCGATTTTGCTTGTCGATCAGGGAATGATGCGTTCGGCGCGCAGGCGGTCGAACACGTCGATGAAAGAGCGTTCCGTATCCTGCGTTTCGGTGAAGCCCAGCGCTCTTGCCTTGGCCATCGAGTGGACACATTCCATCGGGCGCCCGAGGTCGAGATCGGTGTGCCAGGCGGACGCGAGGCGATCGAGCTTGTTCGGCTGCAGGCCATGCTGGCCAACCAGTTTGGCCCAGTCACCGCCGAGATCCTTCATCTGCTCGGCAAGCGAATTGTACTGGTCGGGATACTCGGCCACCGGCAAATCGAAGTAATCGGCAATCGTCTTCCAGAGCTGCTCCCAACGGAAGACATCGCCGTTAACTGCGTTGAAAGCTTCGTTTCGGGCATTCGGTTCCGTGCCGGCCCAGACGATCTGCTTGGCGAGGATGCGTGCGTCGGTTATGTCGTTGAGGCCGCGATAGGCGGTTGGGCTTCCCGGAAAGCGGAACGGACGGCCGGTCGCCTTGCAGATCGAGGCGTGCGTGGCGAGCGTCGAGCCGATGTTCATAAGGTTACCGACCGCGTAGCCGATGATCGTATGGGAGCGGTGGACCGACCACCCGAAGTCATACTCGGCGGAATAGGCCATGACGATGTCTTCGAGCTCGTAGTAGAAGTTCTTCTTGGGCAGGCGCGGCGCCGTTTCACGGAAGGGCGTGATCGGCTGGACCTTGCCATAGTCCTCGAAAGGCCCAAGATAATGCTTCGTGCCGGTGACGACGCCGACATGCTGGACGCAACCCTTGTCCTTGAACGCATCGAGCACATTCTTCAGCATGTTGCCGTTGAGGCGAATGTTCTCGTCCTCGTTCGTTCCGAGCGTCCAGGAGCAGTAAAAAATGTGCGTCGGCGCCAGGTGGGAGAGGGCGGCAATTGCCTCGTCCCGCTTCAAGAGGTCAACGGTGTGAGGCTTGATGTATGATGATCCAAGTGGTGGCCGGCGCGACGCACCGTGGATTTCCCAGCCGCCCAGGTCTCTGAGATGCTCAGCGACGTTCAGTCCGACGATACCCGTCGCACCGACGATCAATGCGCGTTTTTGATACATGGATTCCTCCCTTTGTCATGAATGAACGAGAGGATGACGGTTTGCCCGCTGGTCAGCTAGGCTGACTTGAGGAATAACTGAAGTGAATAAAGTTCACGATAGTGGCCAATATGCAGAACCGCGCGCTCGAAATGGAAGTCTTCGTGTCGATTGTAGAGGCCGGCAGCTTTTCAGCGGCTGCCCGCTTCTTCTCGATGTCGCCATCGGCCGTCAGCAAGCTGGTTACGCGACTTGAAAAACGCCTCGGCGTGCAGCTCGTGGTGCGCTCGACCCGCAGTTTCCGACTGACCTCGGAAGGGGCCGATTTTTACAAGACGTCTCGGGCGATCGTGCAGGAAATTGCCGAGGCGGAAGCAAAGATCGCGCGCAAGGCCGAGGCGGTTGGCGGGCTCTTGAAAGTCAGTACCAACCTGCCGTTCGGCACCCACGTGCTCTCGCCGCTCGTTGTGCGGTTTCTCGATGAAAACCCGGGCATGCGCATCGAACTTGAATTCAGCGACGAGTCCGTCGACCTGATTGCGGAGAAGACGGATATCGCCATTCGCACGGGCGTCTTGCGCGATTCCTCTCTGCGGTCCCGACGGTTGCTCGGCTCACCAAGGCACATCGTTGCCTCACCGGACTACCTTTCGCGGCACGGAGAGCCGACGCGCCCAGAGGAACTGCGCCAACATGCATGCCTCACCTTCGGTGGCCGACCGCATCTCAATACCTGGCAGTTCAAGGACCCTGCCGATGGTGCATCGGTCCACATCGACGTTGGTGGCAGGCTGGTCGTCAACAACGGCGAATCCATGCGGCACTTTGCGTTGCAAGGGGCGGGGATCGCCCGGCTTTCTGCATTTCATATCAGTGGTGATCTTACCGAAGGACGCCTCGTCCGGCTGCTTGTGCCTTGGGATGCAGGGGAGACTGAACCCATATCAGCGATCTATTCGGCCCAGACGCATGTGCCGCAGAGAATTCGCAGGTTCCTAGACTTTCTGGGACGTTCGATCTGATGAGAAATTATCAGTTGATAAATTATCACTTGATCAGCTTTGACGATGGTGTTACCTCTTATGTCAGCTCAGGGAGAGAGCATGGGAGGTTCCCGGCCGCCGTTAGGGTCGGAGCCAAGTCTGATTTTCAAAGCATGAGGACTGACGCCGCCAAGGTGTCAGAACGATAGGCTATGGCAAAAGCAGCACGAAAATACCTCGACGCGGCTGACCGCGAGCAACAGATCCTCGAATTTGCGATCGATTTCGTCGCCCAGCGAGGACTGCGCTTCACAACGCGCGAACTGGCCGATGCGCTCGGCGTTTCTCAGCCGCTGCTCTACAGGTACTTCAAGAACCGCGACGACCTGCTCCAGAAGATCTATGACGAAGTCTACCTGAAGCGCTGGGATCCGGGCTGGAACGATCTGCTCGCCGATCGTTCGCTTTCGATCCGCGAACGCCTCGTCCGTTACCTTAAGGCCTACACGGCTGCGATCCTCGACGAACGCTGGATCCGGATCTTCATCGCATCGGCGCTCGAAGACCCGCAGATCACCCAGAAATATCTTGGCCTGCTGCACGAAACGACCTTCCCGCTTATCTTCGCCGAAATCGCGGCCGAAGCAGGTGTCGAGGTTCCGACCGGGCCAAGGGCAGATGAACTGGTGCTCGAGATCGTCTGGGGCTTTCACTCCAGCTTCTTTTACATGGGCGTGCGCAAATACGTCTACCGCAACAAGATACCGGATGATCTCGATCCGATCATCCGCGCGCGCGTCGAAGTGTTCGTCACTGGACTTGCTGCGAGCATGGCTGACCTCGGACAGTTCTTGCCCGCAATGGAGGTGGCGCAATGAACAGCATCCAGGATCTTCGTGTCTTTTCAGAAATCGTCAAGTCGAACAGCTTTTCTCTCGCCGCGTCGAAGCTCGGCTTGTCGCCGGCGACCATGAGCGGGCGGCTGAAGGCGCTTGAATGTCACTTCGGGGTTGCTCTCTTGAAACGGACCACGCGTTCCCTCTGTCTGACCGAGGAGGGACGGTATCTCTTTGAAACGTCGCAGGCGATCCTTGAGGACTTCGAGCGGCTCGACAAGACGATGCGTCAGCGCAAGAAGAACCCGAATGGTACCGTGACGATTGCAGCGCCCTCGGAGTTCGGGCGGAAATATCTCATCCCTTTAACCAATGAGTTCGGTACAGCGCATCCGGAGATCGGCTTTCGCCTCATCCTCGGAGACGACGACGTCAACCTGGTCGACGACGATTGCGATATCGTAATTCGCTTCGGTGCCGTGCCGGACAGCGCGCTGACCACCCGCAAGCTCGGCGAGAACCCCATGGTCATCTGCGCGGCGCCCGACTACCTGACGCGTAGGGGAGCACCGGATGTGCCTTCCGATCTCGTGACGCACAACTGTCTCGTTTATCTCGACGGCAAGACCGCCGCCGACAAATGGGGTTTTGCAGTCGACGGTGAACCGACACTTGTTCGCGTGAGCGGCAACCGCATCGTATCCGACAGGCAGGCGCTGATCGACTTGGCCAAGGCGGGCCAAGGGCTTGTTCGCGTGTCCTCCTGGGACGTCGCGCGCGAACTGGAAGAAGGGGCGTTGGTTGCAGTCCTCAGGGACTTCGACTGCGACCCAGAGATCATCCATCTGCTGTCTGAACCGAGACACCGTTTGCCTCTGCGGACGGCCGAGTTCATCGATTTTGTCCTGCAGCGCGTTAAGCGCCTGAGCCGCAGCGCAGAGCTCTGCAGGAGCGAGTATCCAAGGCTGCGCGGCGCCGCCTGATCACGTTCCAAATTGCCCCCATCTCGACGGTGCGTCTTTCCTGACCACCGAACGACGACGCATGGAGATTTTTCTATGGATTACGGTCTTACCGGCAAACACGTGTTGGTGACGGGTGGCGCCACGGGCATCGGGCGCGCCATCGCATCGGGCTTTCTCGCCGAAGGCGCGGAAGTCACCGTGAGTGGCATCAGCGCTCCGGAGGTCGAGGAGGCGATTTTTGTCCTTGGAACGGGGTGTCGCGGCCTTGCCGGTGATCTCACGGCGCAGGGCGAGGCTGAGCGGCTTTATGCCTTCGCTTCATCCCATCGCCCCGTCGATATCCTCGTCAACAACATCGGCATTTTCGAAGTCCGCGATTTCTTCGAAACGACGGACGAACACTGGTTCCGTTCCTTCGATGTGAACGTCATGACGGGCGTGCGCATGTCGCGCCTGGTGCTGAAGGACATGCTGGCGCGGGGCGAAGGAAGCATCGTCTTCATCAGCAGCGAAAGCGCCGTCAAGCCGCAGCCCTGGATGGCGCATTACGGCGCCATGAAAACCTGCCTGCTCGGTGTGTCGCGGGCGCTTGCGGAGTTGACCAGGGGCACCCGGGTCAGGGTCAACGCCATCCTGCCCGGTCCGACAAACACCGAGGCTGTGCGCCGCTACCACCAGGAAATTGCCGATGAAAAGGGCACGACCCGCGAAGCGGTCGTATCCGAATACTTCGATGAAACCGAGCCGACATCGCTCATCCGGCGGATGATCGAGCCCGAAGAGGTGGCGCGCAGCGTTGTTCATCTCGCAGCAAGCCAACACCTCAATGGCATGGCGATGCGTGCAGAGGGCGGCACGATCAGGGCCATTGTGTGAACCTTCTTCAGCGCCGCTGAAGAGTGAATTCAAGCCAACGTCCTCAATCCCAACAGCCAATCGGTTTATCAATAAAATCAGCAGGTTTCGGGAGGTGCAGGTGAACAAATTTGATCTCAGCGGCAAGCGCGCATTCGTCACCGGCGCCGGCAGCGGTCTGGGGCAGGCGATCGCCATTGCGCTTGCCGAGGCTGGTGCTGATGTCGCCTGTTTCGACCTGCCTGGGGCTGCCGGTCTGGGTGGGACGCTGGCGGCCATCTCTGACGCTGATCGAAAAGTGCTTTTACTCGACGGCGACGTCACCGATCCAGGTTCGATCGAATCCGCGTTCGACAGCGCCGAACGGGAGCTCGGCGAAATAGAGATCGCTGTCAACAGCGCCGGCATCGCCAATGTCGCTGCTGCCGAAACGATGCCTCAGTCCCAGTTCCTGAGGATGATGGATATCAACCTCAACGGGCTCTTCTGGTCTTGCCAGGTCGAGGGACGTCGCATGCTCGAACGGGGCCGCGGGTCGATCCTAAACATGGCGTCGATCTGCGGCTCGACCGCGATCCCTGGTCTTGAGCAGGCGCACTACGACGCCACAAAGGCCGCAGTGATCCGCCTGACGAAGAGCCTTGCGGCCGAATGGGCCGGGCGGGGCGTACGCGTCAACTGCCTGAGCCCTGGCTTCATGGCAACGCCCATGAACAGCCGCCCGGAAGTGGCCGAGAACGTCCGTAGGTTCGCTGAGATGACGCCGATGAAACGCATGGGGCGGCCCCACGAAGTGGGCGGACCGGCGGTGTTTCTCGCGAGCGAGGCGGCGAGTTATTGCACCGGCGTCGATCTGAATATCGACGGCGGCTTTCTATCAATCTGACGACAGAATGGGAGGAAAAATCATGTCGACAGTTCTGAAATTCACAAGCGTGGCGATCATCGCCCTTTGGGCCGCATCTCCGGCACTCGCCAAACCGGTCAAGATCGGCTGGGTCCAGGGCAACGCCGCCTTCCAGGCCGAACAGCGCACCCAGGACGGCTTCAAGAAGTACCTGACCGACAACAATATCGACGATTGGGAAGTAACCTATCTCGATTCTGCCGGATCTGCCGAGAAGGTCGCAAACAACATCGAGGATGCGGTCAACCGCGGTGTCGACGTCATCTACGTCACCTACGCCGACCTGCGCGCATCCAGTAACGCTCTGAAGGGCGCAGAATCGGCGCACATCCCGGTTTACACCGTCGATTCCGGCTGGATCCCGGGCTCGACCGCAGACATCACGACCAACAACTGGCAGATGTCCGCGGAGGTATCCCTGAGCCTGATCAGTCAGATGAAAGGCAAGGGCAACCTCATCATCATCACGACCGACAAGATCAAGCCGGTGCGCGAGCGTACCGATACGCTGCGCGCGATCCTGAAGGAATATCCGGACATCAAGGTCATCGGCGAATACAACTTTGATGTCGCCAATTTCTACCAGGAAACGCTGAACGCGGTGCAGGACTTTGGCACGCGCTACGGCGAAGAGATCGACGCCGTGTGGACCCCCTGGGACGAGCCGGCGCAGGCAGCCATTACCGCGCTCCAGGGCGCCGGACTGAACGTCCCGGTCTCGGGCATGGACGGGCATCCCGAAGCAATCAAGGCGATTTGCGAACCCAACTCCATGTTCGTTGCGACCGGACGGCAGCAGTTTGAGGAATGGGGCGTGAATCTCGCGACCTACGCCAAGCGCGTCATGGTGGACGGTGATCACCCGAAGGAAGTCACCAACGGCAAGGACATCGTCTACTACGGTGCTACGCTCTTCACTAAGGACAACTGCAAGTGAACCGGTCGGGCGGGCGGTGCCGCCGCCCGTCCATTTCGGAGGTCCAATATGTCGATTGTTCTTGATAACATCACCAAGCAATGGCCGGGGACGCTCGCGCTCGACGGCGTGTCCATCGAGATCGTTGAGGGTCGCGTCCACGGCATCGTCGGTGAGAACGGCGCCGGCAAGACGACGCTCGTCAGTATATTGAGCGGCGCCGTCCAGCCGACGGCCGGCACGCTCAACATGGCCAGGCAGCCGGTCGCTTTCGAAAATCCGGCAGCCGCCGTTGCAAATGGCGTTTCGCTCGTTTCGCAAGAAGGCAGCCTCGTGCCGCATCTGACCGGCGCCGAGAACATCTGTCTCGGCTTCGAGCCGGTCAAAAGCCGCTTTTTTATCAACCGGCGCGAGGTTCAGCGGCAGGCGGAAAACCTGGCGAAACAGTGGTTCCCGGAAACGATGATCGCACTTGATCGCAAGGTTGATGAGCTTCCCTATGCCGACCAGAAGGTCATCGAAATCCTCAGGGCTCTGCACTCGCGACCAAAGGTCCTGATCCTCGACGAGCCAACGGCAACACTGCCGGCCAAGGAAAAACAAAGCCTCTGGACGCTGATCCGCCAACTGTCCGACGCCGGGATGGCGGTCGTCCTGATCAGCCACTTCCTTCAGGAGGTGATCGATCTTTGCGACGAGATCACGGTGCTGCAGGATGGCCGCAGAGTGAGCCACCTCTCCAATGTGGAGCATGACGTGAGCGAGCGTCAGCTGATCGACCTAATGCTCAATCGCGGGCAGGCCGGAAATCAAGATCGTTTGCTCGATGGCGCTCTCAAGGAGCGCAACCTTGCCGACGGAGCGGAGATCGTCGTCGATATTAAGGGCTGGCAGGGCGCGCGTTTCCTGATGGATGGGCTGGAGGTTCGTAGCGGCGAGATCGTCGGGTTGATCGGACTGACCGGTTCTGGGCACTTCGAGTTCGCCCAGTCCCTGTTTGAACCAAGCCTTGCCACGGCGGGTGAGTACCGCTTCAAGAGCAAGGATGTCGGGCGCGCCAGCGTGCGTGATATGAAACGGCGCGGTGCTGCGCTCATCCCTGACCATCGGATGATCAACGCCATGATCGGCGACTGGACTGTGCGGGAGAACATGTCGATGGCTGGCATCCAGGAGACCAGCCTCAGGCCGTTCGGTGTGGTTCAGAACGGACGTGAGCGCGCCGAGACCCAACGCTTGATCAAGCGGCTCAACATCAAGACGTCGAGCACCGAAACGAAGATTGTCGAACTCAGCGGCGGCAACAAGCAAAAGGTTTCCGTTGCCAAATGGCAGTTCGCGTCCGAGGGCAAGTACAAGCTCTTCGTGTTTCTCGAACCAACCGAAGGCGTGGATGTCGGCGCCAAACGCGAGATCCATGATCTCATCCTCTCACTGGCCGAACGCGGTGCCGCTGTCATCGTCGCTTCGAGCGATCTCCTTGAGGTCGCTCATGTGGCCGACCGGGTCGTAGCGTTCAGGAATGGTCACGCTGCCGACCAGATCGCCCGTCGCGACTTCAGTGAGGCTGTCTTCATCAACGCAATCGCGGGAGTGACCCAATGACCATGACAACAACTATTGCTCACGAGAAAGCGTCCCGCCCGATGCGTATTGGCATATTGGTCCAAAAGTACAGCACGCTTGCCGTTCTGATCGTCCTGTTTCTGGCATTTGCGATCGGCACGGATCGGTTCTTCACCGGCACCAATCTCGTCAACATCCTTCAACAGATCTCGATGTTGACGATCGTCGCGGTCGGCCTGACCTTCGGTTTCGCTGCCAAGGAGATGGACCTTTCCGTTGGCTATGTCGTCGGCCTTGCCGGCTTGCTGGCACCCCTGTTGATGGTGGCTGGCGTGCCGATCCCGCTTGCGATCATGGGCGCCCTCGGCGCTGGCCTGGGCGTCGGCCTCATCAACTCTGCGCTTGTCGTTGGCGTCGGTGTTCCGTCGCTCATCGCGACGCTTGCCGCCGGCTCCATTTTGTGGGGCATCAACTTCATGATCTCCGGCGGCCGCGCGATCTATGGCGGCATTCCCGCCGAATATCTGGCGTTGGGGCAGGGCAAGGTCGCAGGCATACTGCCATACCCGGCACTGATCATGTTGATCATCGTTGCCGGCTCGTGGTTCGTAATGGAGCGGACAACCTTCGGCCGGTATCTCTATGCCGTTGGTGGCAATGCACGCGCCGCCGAGCTATCCGGCATCAAGGTCCGCACCTACCGGGTCTATGGACTGGCGCTAAGCTCGCTCTTTGCCGCGATCTCCGGGATCATCCTGTCGGCTCGGCTTGGTTCTGGCCAGCCGAACGGTGGCGAAACCTACCTTTTGGACGGGCTTGCCGCCGTCTTCATCGGCATGACGATGCTTCGTCCCGGCACGGCAACCGTCATGGGGACATTCTTCGGCGCGCTGCTGATTGGCATCATGAACAACGGCCTCAATCTTGTGGGCATGGACACCTACGTGCAGAGCATCGTCAAGGGCATCATCATCGTGATCGCCGTGTCGGTGGTCTCGCGCACGACGAAACTGAAACTCCTCTGAGCGTGCGGCAGACGGAGACAACGCAGAAGAAACCTTGACGCGCTCTTCGGTAGCCGTGGCATCCTTGCCGCGGCAATCGAAGAGCATGTGGAGGAGACTGCAGCCATGAACCTCAATCTTATAGACAAGGTCGTCATCGTCACTGGCGCAAGATCCGGAATCGGGCTGGAGACGGCGAAGATGTTCCTGGCCGAAGGCGCCTGCGTCTTGGGCGTCAGCCGCGACATGTCGCCGGTGACAGACCTCGCTTTCCAGGACCGCTGGCTTACATGCGAGGTCGATCTGGGAGCGAGGGGGGCCGGGGAGGTCGTTGCGGATACGGCGCTGAAAGCCTTTGGTCGCATCGACGTGCTTTTCAACAATGCCGGCATTTGTCCGACACGGAACGGATTTCTAGCGGTCTCGGACGAGGATTGGGCGCAGACGCTTAACGTCAATCTTATGGGTTACGTTCGCATGGCGCGGGCTGTGCTGCCAACAATGCTCGCGCAGAAAAAGGGCGTGCTTATCCATTGTGGGTCGGAAGCGGGGCGCATGCCGCACCCGCTGCTGCCGGACTACAGCACCTCCAAGGCGGCGATCGCCCTTATGTCCAAGGCGCTTGCCCGCGAGTTCACGCCCAAGGGTGTTCGCTCGAATGTGGTCGCACCTGCCCACATTCGTACCGAACTATGGGATCGTCCGGGCGGGTTCCTTCATGCGCTCGCCGAGCGTTACGGCACAACGATCGACGGCGCGGTCGATGCGTTCCTTGCTGATTCCAGACTGCCCGCGGGGCGGCTTGGAACCGCCCGGGACGTGGCCACTGCGGTTGTCTACCTGGCCTCGGACCTTTCCGAGTTCATCAGCGGAGATGTGATCAATATCGATGGAGGGGTCATACCCACCACATGACGGAGAAACCGGGATGATGCAGATGACTGAGAGCAGCGTTGGAATGCCGAAGGCTTTTCGCGACGAGATTGCGAATGCGGGCGAGCGGGTCGGACAAGTTCTCGTGTCGGAGACCGAACTCGTGCGTGTCTGGCACATAAGCCTTGCCCCCGGCGAACGGCTCGGCTTTCATCGACATGAACTGGATTATTGCTGGATTGCACTGACGTCCGGACGGTCTCGCTCGATGCACTCGGACGGCAACACAGTCGTTACCGACTATCGCGCGGGCGACTGTAAGGTCTTCGCCTTTGCTGCCGACGAGGCAATGGTTCACGATCTGACGAACATTGGCGGGACGCACCTCGCCTTCACTACGATCGAATTCAAGGGCTCGCTGCGTGTCGGCGAAACAAGTAGTTTTAAGGCAATCTAGTTGGACCCGTCGGATTGGAGGAAATTGCACGCTTCGGCGAAGGCTTCAGGAGCTCAGTGCTTTGTTAGTTTCCAATGTGCGCGTCCAATATTGCGTAAAGGATCGGCTGGAATTGCTCATCAGTCGGGCATTGCCAATCACGAAGATGGGCCGTTGCGGATAATCTGAAGCGCAGCGAGGAAGCAGGCTGCTTCCCGTGCAGCTTGCGATACGTCCGCGGGAGCGACGTCGAGACCGACCGTGACCTTTCAGCGGCGCAAACGCCGTTTGACCCGGTATATAGCAGACAGCTGGAAAAGCCGGCGACTACTCCAGTCGCCACACCTCGACGACACGTAGGCCACCGCACATGGAACGAGCGAAACCTCTTTGATGGCCTCGTTGGATTGGAAGTTGTACCGGAAACTCTCCGAATGCGTGGTATCCGCGCGCGCACACGAACTATGGCACGTGTTGCATTATGATTTGCGTGTGCAGCATCGGCGCTTCGCCTCCGAAATAGGTCTCCAGCAGCGGCAGAAACTCATCCGACAGATAGAAGTCTGTCAGCGCGCGGTCCGCCAATAGACGGAAGTCGGCGTCGTTGCGACGCAACGCGATCGCATAGGGTTCATGCGTGATCAGGCGATCTCCGACCGCGAGCGAGGATGGATCGCGCGCCCGCTTGGCAAGGTTGATGAGCAGAACCTGATCGGCGATGTAGGCATCGATCCGGCGGTCCTCTAGCGCCCTGAGCCCATCCTCATGCGTGTTGAAATCGGCAAGTCTCGTCGTCGATTCCTGGACTGCGAGTTGCTCGCGAAGCGTGCCTGCGGTCGTCGTGTTGGCGCGCATACCGATCACGTTTGTAGCAGCGCGCTCGCTGACGGTGTGAACGGTCGATCCGGTGCGGAAGAGCCCCTGCAGGTAGCTGGGCGAATCCTTGCGCAGCAAGGCGCTCGCGCCGGTGAGAAAGATTGGCTGTGAGAAATCGACGATTTCCCGCCTCTTCAAGTTCACGGTGATGGAACCGCAAAGCAAATCGATATCTTCATTCTCAACCGCGTCGAAGCCGCCGGCGAGGGTCATCTCGACAAATTCGCGTTTCAGTTGCGGAGATTGATGTTCGATCTCGTCAGCAATCTTGCGGCACAGGTCGATGGCATATCCCACCGGCTCGGTCCCTTGCTGGGCGGAGGAAAATGGCGCTTGACCAGAGATGTAACCGATACGCACGGTTCCACGCTCCGTAATGGTGTCGAGCGTTGCGGCGGCGGTCGCCAAAGCCGAAAAGCAAAGGGCGAGGCTTACCAGCAGAAACCGTCTCATGCGAATGGCCGTGCTGGTCTGAGGGGCACCTGCATGATCATTATCTCCCGGAAAACGGTATCGATCTCAAAGGCGTATATCCAGCTTATGGACTGCCCCTCATATGTCAACCAATGACGCGAGGTGTCGCTCGGCGGCATCGCCGATCGGCCACGACTGCGAGGGATTCAGTCGTATGGTGGACACGGGCAGGACTCGAACCTGCGACCAATCAGGCCTCAGCCGACGGCTCTAACGACAGGAATACCACGTCGACTACTGCCTCGGTCTGGAAGTTGGTCGGGCCATCTGGCCGCGATACAGATTGCGATTGAAAAAGTGGGAGCAGAGCTATACTAAATGTGAGGATTTAGTATAGCTCTGCGTTCTCGGCGCTGTACTAAAAACTCCGATTTAGTACAGCGAGGCAACATGAAGCAGATCGATCTCATGTATCGCACCATGACCGCCGAACTCGGTCAACGGCTGCTCGATGCTTCTTTCTCGGCCGACTTTCCGGTTGAAGGCCGCTTCGTCGGGGTCAACAACAAGGGCCGGAAATACTGGTACTTCGACAAGCCGCCGGAAGGAGAGGGGTATCGCCAACAGCGCCGCTATGTTGGACCGGCCGACGATCCGGAGATCAACAAACGGGTCGAGGATTTCAAGGCGATCAAAGACGATGCCAAAGCTCGCCGCAAATTCGTCTCGACGCTCGTTCGCGAGGCTGGGTTGCCGGAACCCGATCGTTTTACCGGTGATGTCGTCGAAGCTCTTGCCAATGCCGGAATCTTCCGCCTGCGGGCCTGCCTCGTTGGATCGGTCGCCTTCTCGACCTACGCGGGACACCTGGGCGTCCGTCTGCCTGCTGCCTCATTCCAGACCGGAGATGCGGACTTCGCCCAGGACTATGCGATCTCGGCCGACGTCGGGGACAGCCTTCCACCTATTCTCGATATCCTGAAGGGCCTCGATCCGACATTCCGGCCGGTGTTGCATCGCTCGGGGTCGCCGCGTGTGACCGGCTTCATCAATCGCAGTGGCTACAAGGTCGAGTTCCTGACCGGAAACAGGGGATCAGATGACCACATGGACAAACCGGCCGACATGCCCGCCCTTGGTGGAGCCTCGGCAGAACCCCTGAGATTCTTGGACTTCCTGATCTATGAGCCGATCAGGGCCGTCATGCTGCACAAGTCAGGCATCAGCGTAATCGTACCAGCTCCGGAGCGCTACGCGGTCCACAAGCTGATCGTCGCCAGCCGCCGCGCCGTTGACACGCTTGGTTCCGCGAAACGAGACAAGGACTTGAGGCAAGCCGGTCTCCTGTTCGAAGCGCTAGATGTCGCCAATCGGCTCAATGAGCTGTCGGACGCATTGCACGAGGCATGCGAGAGGGGAGTGGCCTGGCGCTCCGCGATCAGGACCGGGATCGGCCACATGAGCCGGGCTGATCGGGCGAAGACGGAAGCGTTGTTCAAAGAACTCGGCGTCGATCCATTTAAGGAAGATAGGTGAGGCTTCACCGCATTCTTATTACCAGCTCGTTTCTGACCAAAAACCCGCGCCGATGCCGATCTTTGGGTGGCGGAACCAATGGCTCAATTGCCGTCGACGCTTACCTTGCCAAGTAGTGACTGGAGCACTTGCGCGGGCGCAGCGGGTTCTGGTTTGTTATGGCTTTGTAAGTTCAGGGACGCATAATGTATCGTTTGGAAGGCGGTGTACTGCGCAGGACCGATTACACCGCTCTATCGATTTCTGGGATCAACTCCAGTTCGCCACGGAGCGCTATTTTCTCTGTCTTGAGGTTGAAGCTGGTCTGAATGTTCATCCAAAATTCGGGCGTTGTGCGGAAGTACTTAGCAAGGCGCAGGGCGGTATCTGTGGTTATCGGTGTTTGCTCGGCCGCTATGCGTTCGATGCGGGTGCGAGGAACATTGAGCTTTTTCGCCAATGCACCGGCACTCATGTTCAGAGGACGTAGGTACTCCTCGCGGAGGATTTCGCCCGGATGGACCGGTGGAAGAATATGGGTCATCTCAAGCTCCCTGTGTGCCACGATTGGCTCTCAATGGTAGTCAACAATTTCGACGTCTTCGATGCCTGCATCTGTCCATACGAAACATATGCGCCACTGATCATTGCTCCGGATCGAGTGCTGGCCTTCCCTGTCGCCCTTCAGCGCTTCAAGTCGATTTCCCGGGGACGAACGCAAGTCGTCGAGAACAGCAGCACTGTTCAGAATCGTCAATTTGCGAATTGCCGACCTCACGATATCTGAAGGAAAGCCTTTTGGTGTCTTGCCGCATGCAACGGCCTCGGTTCTGGCGTCCTTAAATGACCTGATCACGTCTGGCTCTTCATAAGTGTATCATACGGTGATACGAGTGAAGGTCAACACAAAACGTATCATCGCGCGATACGGATTCGCAATGGCTGGCTCATACATATTTGGAGGTCATGGAGCTCGGTTCAATTCCTCTCAAGGCGTGAAACTCGCCCTGCAGTGACAGCGGCATTCCGGGCAGATCGATACGGACCGTGTTCGTTTACTTCTCCGTCACCAATGAGTGCCACTCACTATGCAAGAGTGGTGAAGCCATATGACTGCAGAAGATCAGAGTCATCGGCCTGGTTGGTATTCCAAAGGCGGGTGTCTGCCGCCGAGAGCCGCGATTTCGATCCGACAAGCAAGTATGATCGGCTCCAACCGGACGGATCGCTGACTGAGGGATTTTTTTCGCGATTGGTGAAAGTCGTCGATCCCTCTACCAATCGCAGAACTCGACTGCAGCTTTCAATGCCCTTGATATCGCTGGAAGAACGACTAATTGGGCTCGGAAAATCATGTGCGACGACAGAGCTTGGGGGCTTGGTTTTCTGTGACTTCACTTGGACAACACCGCTATCCGGCTTCCGCTGAGATCGCGCGTATGATTGAAGACGGGAATTGGGACGAGTCGATCCTGGGGCCGCCCTCGGCATGGCCGGCCTGCTTGAAGTCTGCCGTCGACATCATGCTTCCATCGCACGCCCAGATCGTGATGTTTTGGGGCGAGCAGTACGTCGCCCTCTACAACGACGCTTACGCTCCGTCCATCGGCCTCAGGCATCCTCAGGCGTTCGGGCGCCCGGCAAAGGAGAACTGGAGCGAGCTCTGGGAAGACCTCAAGCCGTTGCTCGATCGGGTCCTTCACGGTGGCGAGACGGTGTCTGCCAAGGATCGCCAATTCTACATCGAGCGTCACGGGCATCCGGAACAAGTTTACTTCGACATCTCCTACTCGCCGATCAAAGACGAGAACGGCAAAATCCGCGGCGTCTTCTGCATCGTCAGCGAGACTACGGAAAGGGTGCGCTCGCAGCAGGCCCTCAAGGAAAGCGAGGAACGTCTGCGGGTGCTTTTTTCCCAGTCCGCCGCAGGTATCGGGCAGACTGATCTTTCAGGCCGGTTGGTCCTCGTCAACCAGCGCTTCTGCGAGATGCTCGGCTATCGAAGAGACGACCTGGTCGGCGTTCGGTTTCAGGACATCACGTATCCAGACGACCTCGCGGAAGCCGAGCGACGGTTCGAGCGCCTCGTCAACATCGGCGAATCCTTCGACATGGAGAAGAGGTGCGTCAGAAAGGACGGGTCCCTCGTATGGACGGCGATATCGGTTTCGGCGCTCAGGGGTGACGATGGCCGGATCCGGCAGGTTGGATTCATTGCCATCGACATTTCGGCGAGCAAGGATGCGCAAGAGGCGGAACGCCACCTGGCTGCGATCATCGAGTCCTCGAACGATGCGATCCTCGGTATCGATCTCGGCATGACGATCACAAACTGGAACGCTGCCGCCGAGAAGCTGTACGGATATTCGCGAGATGAGGCGGTCGGAAAGTCCGTTTTGATGCTTGTGCCGGAGGAGCGGCACGACGAGGAGCCGAAGATCCTGCGGCAGGTCAGCGCCGGGAGCGTCGTAGAGCCCTACGAAACGCAGCGTCGAAGAAAGGATGGTCGTCTTGTCGACGTCCAACTCAGCGTTTCTCCTATATATGACAGCAGCGGAAAGACGATCGGCGCCTCGAAGATATCCCAGGACATCACGGCCAGAAAGGAGGCTGAACGTCTGCAGACGGTTTTGATCGGTGAACTCAATCATCGCGTCAAGAACGTCTTTGCCACCGTGCTCGCCATCGCGAACCAGACCCTGGGGCGGAGCGGGACGGTGCAGGACGAAGTGGGTGCCTTCCAGGAACGGCTCACGTCGATGGCGAAGGCGCATGATCTGCTCACGCATCGGGACTGGCAGCGCGCCGATCTTTTGGCGCTGGTCAGGCAAGTGCTTGAGCCTTATCCCCCGGAACGTTTCAAGATTGAGGGACCTCCCGTGCTTCTACCGCAAAAGGCAGTTGTCTCGTTCTCTTTGGCTATCCACGAGTTGGCGACGAACGCCGCAAAATATGGCGCATTGTCTGCTGCTCAGGGCAAGGTCCGGATCTCCTGGCGCCTTGGGGAGGGGCATGAGGGAGCGAATGCCAGGTTGCACTTTAGGTGGGCTGAACAAGGTGGTCCCACCGTGAAGCCGCCAACAAAGAAGGGCTTCGGTTCGCGTCTGGTTGAGAGGTTTCTCGCGGCCGAGCTGAACGGCCGGTCGACAATCAGCTACGATCCTGCAGGGGTCGTCTGCGAAATCGACGCGGTGCTCGACATAGATGCGTGAGCCAGGAAACAGTCCGGTTGAATGGCGACGACCGATGCCTCGCCCCGAGGTCCACCGCCAGCTCAAGGTCACTTCTTGGCAGGCTTTGGCTTCCGATTTTTGATTCCTTGAATTCGAAATTCTTCGGCCTAATTGCCTCTCCCGACATCTCTCATTTTTGGGGGATACAAAGAGACGAGCCGCATTCTGGGCGATGGAACTAGACGGCACACGCCGCATTAAGTCTGATTACTAAACAACCAGGCCGCCATGCAGGAATATGATCAGAGACGTACAGACGCGCGAGACGCCGGACAGCGCCTTGTTGCGCGACACGTGCGCGAAGACCCTTTTGCAGCCGCCTTCAAGGCGACGCGGATGCCGATGATTGTCACCGATCCGACCCAAGCTGACAATCCCATTATCTTCTGCAACGCTGCCTTCGAGAAGCTCACCGGCTATTCAAGCGTCGAAGTTGTGGGGCGCAACTGTCGCTTTCTACAAGGCGGGGATACCAATCCGGAAACCGTAGCGCGGATCCGCTCGGCAATCGACGCCGGATCAGATATCGCAGTCGACATCCTCAACTACAGGAAAAACGGCCAGTCGTTTTGGAACGCGCTGTTCCTGTCCCCGGTTCGCGACGACAATGACAAGATCGTCTATTTCTTCGCGTCGCAGCTCGACTTCACCAACGTCAAAAGCAGGGAGGCAGAACTTGCCGCTGCCCGCCACCAGGCTGAAGAGGCCGTGGCCGAGGCAACGAGGAACCTGCGAGCCGCGCTCGCCACGCGCACGTTGCTCGTGCATGAAGTCGATCATCGCGTTAAGAACAATCTTCTGACGATGGCGTCGATCGTGAAGATGCAGGCGCGATTGACAAAGGACGAGGGTCAACGGTCTGCGTTGATGTCGGTACTCAACCGCATCGAGGCGATCAGCACCGTCCAGCGAAAGTTGTTTACGACCGACGATGTCGCCCGGTTCGACATTGCCGACTTCGCTCGGGAGCTGGCGACCGACCTTGTGGGAGCCATAAAGCGTGACGACATCCACCTTACCCTTGATCTCACCCCGGTCTACGTACCTGCGGTAAAGGCCTCTCCGCTGTCATTGATAGTCAACGAACTCGTCGGCGATGCCGTACGCCGGGGCCTCAGCGATGGTGGAGGGGAGATCCATATCCTCGTCAAACGGCTGAACGGTCATTTCCTCATTCGGGTCGAGGATACCTCCGAACCCGTCGAACCCGATGAAACCAGCGCCGAGTTGGGTCGGATGCTGCTCGAGGCTTCGGCACGCCAGGTTGAGGCCAGGATCGAGCGAACCCAGGCGGGCAGGCGAACGATCGTTGACGTTACGCTGCTTGTGGAAAGCGAAAAGGATGTACCCTATTGAAAGTCATGATCGTCGAGGACGAGATGCTGCTCGCCATGGAACTGGAGAGCGAAGTGGAGGCGGCGGGCCATTCGGTCGTCGGGGTTGCGGCAAGCAGTGGGCAGGCAGCCGACATCGTCCGCGACGCGCCGCCGGAGTTTGCTTTCGTCGATATCAACCTGCAGGACGGCCCAACGGGTATTAACGTGGGACGTATGCTCGCCGAGAAGCGCATTCCCTACGTCTTCGTCAGCGGCAACATCAAGAAACTTCCAGACGACTTCGCAGGCGCGATCGGGGCAATCGAGAAGCCTTACACGATAAACGGCATGGCGAACGCGCTAGCCTACATCTCGGCATTGGTACAAGGAGACGACAGCATGCCGCCGCCTGCCAGCCTTGTGCTTGCGCAAGACGCTCCGAGGCCTGTCCGCAATTAATCATCTTCACATGCTATCGTTTTCGACGCCCTGTCGCGCTACTGCATGGCGCTGGTCGGTGATGATCAGAACGGCTTATGGGGTCAGTCTTGGGTGCCGATTGACAGCGACGAAGATGGCGGTGGCCAATTCCCGAACCAGCGGCTCATTGATGGGCGTATTGGCGAAGTCGAAGTCGTCGATATCCTTGGCGAGCGGCAGCTTGGCGATGCTGAGCTGGTAGCGAATGGAGCGGGCCTGCTTCTCGGCGATATCCGACTAGAGGAGACCGCCGAGGATGCGGGGCAGCCTTGGGAGCAATTTTCCGCGTTTGAACTGGCTGTGATTCAACTTCTTCACGGCTATTAGGACCGCGTTTGGTCTTGAGATTTGAAAAAGAGGCTGAAAATTGCTTCAGCTCTGCTTTGCCAGGCGATCGTTTAAGAACTAAGGACATTCAGTATTCGTTCATTTGCGGCCTAGATTTCCGCGTGGCCTTCCAGATAGAAGACGCAGCTGCCCTCAAGTTCTACTCGACCACCTGAAATCAAACACACGACCTCGCCGCCGCGGCGGGATGCTTGATAAGCGCGAAAAGCCGACTTTCCTGTTTTCGCCGCCCAGTAAGGTGCTAGCATGCAGTGAGCGGCGCCCGTCACGGGATCTTCCGGGACGCCCTTGGCGGGCGCAAAGTATCGGCTCACAAAATCATAGCGCTCGTCACCTGCTGCTGTGACGATGACACCCGGTCGATCAAGGTCAGCGATTGCCCTGAAGTCGGGTGCGAGCGTGCGGACGCTGCGGGCATCCTCCAGCAAGACAAGGTAATTGAACGGGCTGCTGAAGACTTCTATTGGAACGGCGCCTAGGGCCTCGGCTAATCCCGATGGGGTAGAAGTTTTTTCAGACGGCCGGGACGGAAAATCCATAACGTATCCGTTTTGCTTGCGATGGATCGCCAAAGGGCCGCTTGCCGTATTGAAGACGACGCTGTTGCGGCCTGGCTCCAGTCGTTCCATCACGACGGCGGCACTTGCCAAAGTCGCATGACCGCACAGGGGAACCTCCACAGCCGGGGTGAACCAGCGCAGATGATACTGCCCGGACTGAGGAACCAGAAAGGCGGTTTCAGCGAGGTTGTTTTCGGCTGCGATTGCCTGCAACACCGCATCGTCCAGGTAACTTGGCAGGACCATGACCGCGGCGGGGTTTCCGGCAAAGAGCCTGTCTGTGAAGGCGTCGATTTGAAATATAGGAACGCGCATGCCGTGGGATCTCCTCGCACCGATGTGCAAAACCAAAAGAGGGTAAAATAGCGCATGCCCTAAGGACAATTACGGTCCTATATTCCGCGAATTGCCCCGCCATCCACCCGGATTTTTGATCCGGTAATGTAGGAAGCGCGCTCAGACGCCAGAAACACGGCGACGTCGGCAAATTCGTCCGGGCGCCCGTAACGGCCGACGGGAATGCTGGCGGCAGATGCGGCGGCAATGTCTGCGGGGCTGCGTTCGGAGCGTTTGGCCGCACTTGCGTCGAGTTCATCGACGCGTTGCGTGTGGATGCGGCCGGGCAAGAGTACGTTGACCGTAACACCATCGGCTGCGACCTCGTCGGCGAGTGTTTTCGACCATCCCACAATGGCCGACCGGATACCGTTGGAAAGGGCCAGCCTTGGGATGGGTTGCTCTACACCGGACGACGTCAAAGTGATGATCCTGCCCCATCTCCTTGCCCGCATAGGGGGCAAAAGCCGGCCAGTCAGGTGGAACAGGTTTGCGGCCATCGTCTCGAATTGGATAAGCCAGTCTGCGCGCGAAGCCTCGACAGCGGAGGCGGGGGGCGGCCCTCCGGTGTTGTTGATGACAATGTCGACGCCGCCCTTTGCCAGCAGGCGATCGGCAAGGTCATCAACGCTCCTCAAATCGCCGAGGTCCAGTGGGATGGGTGACACAACTCCAGTGCCTTGCGGTAAGGCGTGGGCCCAGGCTTCGGTCTTCTCCACCGACCGTGCTGCGGCAAAAACTGTTGCGCCTTCTGCGGCGAGACCGGAGGCGATGGCTGCGCCCAGACCACGGCTTGCGCCGAGCACCAGAGCCGTTTTGTCTTTAAGTCCAAGGTTCATTGTCCAAGCTCCAGCAGGCGTTTCGTCTGTCGTTCAATAAGCCGTTCGATTTCGGAGACATCGTCCTTCGACAGGATCGTACCGGGTTTGCGCAAGGTGGACGATGTGATTGCGCCGCGCTTGGCCATCACGTATTTGCGAATGGAGAGGCCCAGACCAGGTTGCTGTTCGTAACGTGCAAGCGGAAGGTAGGCGTCGAAGATATTCTGCGCCTGCGCCGCATCGCCTTCGCGGTGGAGATGCACGACGTCCCGCATCATTTCGGGATAGGCAAAACCGGTCATGGCACCATCTGCACCGCGCGCCATTTCTTCCGGCAGAAACAGGCCGCCGTTTCCGCACAGGATCGATATATGGCGCTTGCCATGCTCGTTCGCGGTCTTGCGCAATGCGGTAATCTTGGCAAGGCCCGGCCAGTCTTCGTGCTTCAGGCACACGCAGGTTGGAACCTGGTCTATGATAGCCTGAATGACGGACACCGGAATTGTCACGGACGTCACCAGCGGGAAGTCCTGTAGGACGAATGGGACGTCGCCGAGGAAATCGGCCGCTTGCTGGTAGTAGTTGACAATCTGCTGGTCGTTTCGAAGGGTCGCCGGCGGAGCGATCATGACACCCGCCGCGCCGTCCTCCATGACCATGTCGGTCAGCGTCTTCATCGAGGCGAAACCGGTAGACGACACTCCTGCGACGACCGGCACCCGTCCGTTGACGCGCTTCAAAATACGCCGGACGTAGACCTGCGACTCATCTGTGGTCAGCTTCTGTGCTTCACCCATCATGCCGAGCACCGTAAGGCCGGTAGCACCTCGTTCCAGATAGAAATCGACCATCCGATCGGTGCTCTCGAGATCGAGCGCGCCCGTGTCGGTGAATGGCGTCAGTGCGATGATATAGACGCCGTTTGCGTCCTCGGTCAGTCTACCCATGGCGGTCCTCATTCAGTTTTAGCGTTTGCGTTGGGATAACGGGCCGCGCCGAAGAAGCCTTCCGGCAGACCAATCATGGATTTCAGGTTCATGCGGGCGACGAGATCGTCGGCCTCTGCGTTGGCCGCGTTTAGAATCGCCTCCATATCCGCCTTGACCGGCAGACCGCCCTCCAGCAGGATCTCGCCATCGATCACGACCATGTCGACATCGTTGCCATTGGCGAAATAAACCGCGCGGAAAGCCGGCATCTGGAAGGGCGCCAGATGCGGGCGGGCCATGTCAATGACGACAATATCGGCCTTCTTTCCAGCCTGAAGAGATCCAATCTCGCCTTCGAGGCCAAGCGCTGTAGCAGCATCGATCGTAGCCATCTCCAAGACTTTTCCAGGTGGAAGCACCGAGGGGTCGCGAAAGAACGTGCGGTGATAATGCATGCACTGCTGCATGTGGCGGAACATGTCGGAGGAACGATCTGGCGCCGTCGCGTCGGAGCCGAGAGCGACGACCACGCCGGCCTCCAGCATTTCGACTGCCGGGCATCGGCCGAGGATGGAGGCGATCGCGCTTGGGTTATGGGCAATGCGCGTCCCGGTATCGGCGACGATACGGATTTCCTCGGCACTCAGGTCGATAGCGTGCGACAGCAACGCATCCGGTCCGAGCATGCCAATATTCTTGGCGCGCTGGACCGAGCCGCGCCAGTGTCCGTCCTGCGTGAAGATCACACCTGCCTCGCGCGACAGGGCGCGAACGGTCTGCGTCTGGCGCACGGCCGCCTCGTAATCTCCTGAAGACAGCGTCGCGGCGTGCTCGTCTCGCAACACCGGTGTCAGGAGGGCGATACGGATGCGGCCCTTGCCGTGCCACTGTTCAAGCAATTCGCGCGAGACTGCGAACTGGTCTTCGAATGTCACAGCACGTTCGCTGCGCTTATCACCGTCCCAACGCGCATAGGTGCGCGGGTGTGGCGGGCGCGTAGTTCCGACTGCAACCACCGACCGCGTGCCGATGGCTGCAACGCCCTCGCAATGCGCTGTCCCATAGTCCGCGTCGTCGGTGCGCATGATTGTGTCGCCGCCGCCCAGCAGCGATACACCGCACGTCACACCGAAACGCAACCGCTCCAGCGCAGCAAGCTGCGCTTCCGCATGCCAGAATTCGGGCGTCGTCCCGACCGTGTAGGCAGCATTGACGAGCTCTTCCCAGTGGCCCGCCTGTTCCATGCCCATCGTTTTGATCAGACCGTGGCCGGCATGCGCGTGAACGTCGATCAGACCTGGAATAAGGACCCTGCCAGTTGTGTGGATGGTGCGCCCGGCCCGATAGCGTGACGCTAGAAGTGCGGACGGGCCGACGTCGATAATCCGGTCGGCGCTCACTGCAATCGCACCGTCGTCGATGACGCGGCGTCTGTCATCCATTGTGATGATCGTGCCGCCGGAGAACAGCAGGTCGATGTCAATCATGGTGGTCAGCCGCCTGCCCAAAATCTGGCAGCATGGTCACGTCTAGGACCGCGTCCGGCCGCATACGCCATTGTGGATGTTTGCCGGCCAGTCCCGTAACGCGCAGGGGATTGTAAAGATAAAGCCACGGCGGATCCTGCTGCAACAGGCGATAGGTGCTTGCGTAAATTGCGGCACGCGCCGTGTTGTCGGTGGTTCGACGGCCCTCGTCGATGAGTCGCTCGACCTCGCCATTGTGGTAGCCGAGCCACCAGGAGCCGCGTGTACGCGCATCGATCTTCTCGGCAAGCACGCGGAAGGTGCTGAGCGGACTGGAATCGAAAACGCACATGTCGTGCACCTTCTTCAAGCGCACGCCATGGGCGTAGGCCTCGCGGTCTTCGTGGCGATGAACACGGAACGATATACCGATGTCGGCAAGTTGGAGTCCGATCGCTGCCGTCAGCGCTTCTGCTTCGTCGGGCAGGCGTGTTGGGCAATCGACGTTGATGACCAAGCCACCGCCATGGCCGGCATCGATCAAGAGCCGCTTTGCTTCAGCAAGATCACGCGACATGTCGAGTGCGCTATCCTCGGCGCCAAAATGGGAGGGACTGACGAAGCCAAGGAGCGGGCGAGCCGCGCCGCCGACCACCGTCTCGACCAATGCGTTGCGGTCGAGCGCCAGGTTGGTAGCGCGGCGAACACGCGGGTCGGCAAACGGGCCGCTGGCGCTGTTGAAGAGGTAAATAATGGAGACCGGCACCAGCGAAACGATGCGGGTATGGCCTCCGGTGTCGTCTAGATCACAGGATTGCTGAGAGCCAAGGCTGTTTGCAACTTGCGCATTGCCGGCAAGGAGCATGTTTTGTCGCCGGCTTGCGTCTGGCTCGAGGAGGAAGCGGATACCCGCGTTTGCCGGTCTTGCGCCATGCCAGCCTTCGAAGCGCGAGCCAGTGATCTCGTAACCTTCTGTAAACGTTTCAAAACGGTAGGGCCCGGTTCCGATCGGAGTGGTCGCGTCACCGCGCTCATAGCGCTCCAGTGCAGCTGGCGCGATGACATAGCCGTAGACGAGGACGTCGAGAAGATCTGCCATGGGGTGGGTAAGCGCGATCTTGACCGTTCTGCGATCTGGCGCGGAGATTTGCGCGTCGCCAAGATACTGATGCCAGACGCCTGGCGCGCCGAGCGTATATCCCTTGTCTGCCCGCGCCATGCGGCGCAGTGACAGGATGACTGCAGTCGCGTCGCAGTCGCTGCCGTCATGAAAGAGAAGGTTTTCGCGCAGAACGAACGTCCAGTCGCGCGCATCGCGGGACACAATCCAGCTCTCTGCGATCGCAGGACTGTAGCCGCCGTCTTTTCCGAAGCGTACAAGTCCGTCGAAAAAGGCGTCGAACACGCACAGGACGTCATTTGCGTCAGTGCAATCATGAGGGTCTTCGAGCCGTAGCCGTGGTTGAACGATGGTTGCTGTGGTCATGTCGGGAAGGCCTCCGGAACGGTATCGTGCAAATGGCAGGCAACGCTGCCCCCGCCGCGCTGTGGAAGAAGCGCCGGACGCTCCACCGCACAGCGCGCAAAGGCAAGCGGACAGCGGGTTCGAAAACAGCAGCCGGACGGTAGATTGAGTGCGCTCGGCACCTCTCCGGTGATTTCCGCCTGCGGCTTGCGCAATGCCTTGTCGACGTTTGGCGCGGCTGAAAGCAAAGCCTGCGTGTAGGGGTGCCGGGGAGTGGCAAAAAGCTGGTCGCGCGAAGCTGTCTCGACCATGAAGCCGAGATACATGACGGCAACCCGGTCGGCGATGTGGTGGACGACCGAAAGGTCATGCGAGACGAATAGATAAGACAGGCCGAATTCGTCGCGCAGGTCCATCATCAGGTTGAGGATTTGCGCCTGGATCGAGACGTCGAGTGCGGAGACCGGCTCGTCGGCTATGATCAGCTTGGGCCTTACCGACAAGGCGCGGGCAATTCCGATACGCTGGCGCTGCCCTCCAGAGAACTGATGGGGATAGCGGTTTGCCTGTTCCGCATTGAGACCGACGCGCGCGAGGAGCTTGATTGCCTCCGCATCAATGTCGCTGCTGCTCATTCTCCGGTCGGATTGCGCGCGCAGTGGTTCGATGACGATGTCTTTAATGCGCTGGCGCGGATTGAGGGAGGCGTAGGGGTCCTGAAAGATCATCTGAAGCTCGCGCCGGACCGGCCTGAGTTCTTTCTGGTTCAGGCAGGACACTTCTTTGCCATCGATGCGAATCTCACCGGACGTCGGGGCGTGAATACGGGCAATCGTTTTTGCGACGGTCGATTTTCCGCAACCGGATTCCCCGACCAGAGCGAGTACCTCTCCTGGCGCGATCGACAGCGATACGCTGTTGACCGCGTTCACCACCTTAGGCGGCGCAAGCAGTTTTCCGCCAGTGAACCGAAGGCGATCGAAAATTCCGTCGCCGACGGTGAAGGATTTAACGAGGTTTCTGACGTCGAGAACGGGTTGCGTCATCAGAGCGTCTCCTGGAGCGGAAAGTGACAGGCAGCATCGAGCGATCCACGCACTGGGGCAAGTTCGGGGGAGCGTTCGGCACAAAGGGGCTGAGCGTGTGCGCATCGGCCGCGAAATGAACAGCCGGCGCCCAGAGTGCGAATATCGGGCACAGTTCCCGGAATTTGCCGTAGACGGCGCTGACGGTCGGTGATGCGAGGAATGCTGTCTAGCAAGCCGCGCGTATAAGGATGCGCCGGGCTCCTGATGACCTCTTCGGTTAGCCCGCGTTCGACGACCTTGCCGCAGTAAAGCACCACAACGCGGTCAGCCATTTCCGACACCACCGCAAGGTCGTGTGTGATGAGAATCATTGCGGCTCCGGTCTCCTGAACCTGGCGACGCATGAGCTTGAGGATCTGTGACTGGACCGTTACGTCAAGGGCTGTCGTCGGCTCATCGGCGATGATGAGGCGCGAGCCGGCCAAAAGGGCGATAGCGATGACGACACGCTGCCGCATACCGCCGGAAAACTGGTGCGGATAGGCATCCAGCCGGCTTTCGGCTCCTGATATGCCGACGTCCTCCAACATACGAATGCAACGAATACGTCTGGCCGCCTCGTCGAGATTGGTATGCAGCCGCAATACCTCGTCCATCTGTCTGCCAATCGTATAGACCGGATTCAGCGAGGTCATGGGGTCCTGGAAGACCATGGCGATATCACGCCCGCGTACGTTGCGCATCTCGCGTTCGCCGAGCTTTGAGATGTCGCGACCGTCAAATCGGATTTCGCCACCGGCAATGCGTCCGGGGGGATCGACGAGCCCGAGAATCGAAAAGCCTATGACCGACTTGCCGCCACCGGATTCTCCGACAAGACCAACGATCTCGCCGGCCTTGACGTTGAAGCTAACCCCGTCCACGGCCTTCACGAGCCCGCCGAACGTCTGGAAATGAGTCTGAAGTTCCCGCAGATCAAGTAGCGGTTCTGCCATGCGCGCGTCCTCCCTCATGGCTCAGCGAAGCCGCGGATTGAGTTCGTCGCGCAAGAAGTCGCCGAACAGGTTTATGCCGAACACCAGGAACATGATGAAGAGGCCGGGAAAGGCCGACGTCCACCAGATGCCGGAGAAAAGAACGTCGAAACCTTCCTTGACCAGCAATCCCAGCGAAGGCTCGGTGATGGGGACACCGACGCCCAGAAAGCTCAGTGATGCCTCGATAAGGATGAAACTGCCCACTTGGATTGTCGAGACAACGATCAGCGGTGTCAGGACGTTGGGCAGCACATGGCGGCGGATGATCTCGGTGTCGCTGAGGCCTGCCACGCGCGCCGCCTGGATATATTCCTTCTGGATTTCGCTGAGTGTCGAGCCTCGCACGGTGCGCGCATAGACGACCCATCCGACAGCAGTCAGCGCGATAAGGATCATGCCTATCCCGTTGCCGAATGCCGACATCAGGAACAGGGCGATCAGCATCGATGGGAAGGAAAGCTGGATGTCGGCAACCCGCATGATGACGGCGTCCAGCATGCCCCCGTAGTAACCGGATATGAGGCCGAGGATGGTGCCGATCACGCAGGAACAAGCCATCGCTGCAATGCCTATGAAGGCGGAGATCCGCGCGCCATATATGATCGAGGCCAGGACATCGCGGCCCTGTCCGTCTGTGCCAAGAAGGTAACGCGGATGGCCGCCTTCCAGCCAAACGGGAGGCTTGAAACTGTCCATCAGCTCCAGCTGCGAAACGTCGTAAGGATCCTGCCAAACAAGCAAGGGGCCGAAAATGGCCAGGAACGCAAAGGCAAGGACGAGCAAGCTGCCCAACACCGCGGGAATATTGTGGCGGTAGTTGTGAACGAACTCGGAGGAAAGCAATCGCTGCATCTGGCCCTCACTTGACGGTGATACGAGGGTCGATCACCGTATAGACGATGTCGACGAGGAAGTTGATGACGACGAAAATGAAGGCGGTCAGCATCAGGTAGACAACGATGACGGGTCGGTCGCCGCGATAGATGGAATCGATCAGGAGCTTGCCAGTGCCCGGCCAGGCAAAGATCGTTTCGGTGATGGTTGCAAACGCGATCAGGTCGCCAAGCTGTAGGCCGAAGATTGTTACGACGGGAATGAGCGCATTCTTCAAGCCGTGTGCGAAGAGGATGTGTGTTCGCGAGGCGCCTTTTGCGCGGGCAAACCGGATATAGTCTTGCCGCATGACCTCCATCATGCCAGCGCGTGTGATGCGCAGGATGATGGCGAGGGTGGCCAGTGCCAGGGTAACAGCCGGAAGAAGGATATGCGACCAACCATCCGCCGTGAAGATCGAGAGGCGCAGCCCGAGAATTTCGATAGTCTCGCCCCGGCCCGATGACGGAAGAAGCGGGTGGCGTACCGAAAAGAAGTAGATCAGCATCATGCCAACCCAGAATCCCGGCAAGGAGATACCGAAAAGAGATCCGGCCATGATGCCGCGAGAGGCGGTGCGGTTCGGGTTGGCGCCGGCGTAGACGCCGAGTGGAATGGCTATCACTGTGGCAAATGCCATGGCAACCAGAACCATTTCTATGGTGGCAGGCAGGCGCTCGAGGATGAGGTCCATCGCCGGCTGCCGGAAGACGTAGGATCGCCCGAAATCGCCCTGCAGCAGGTTGGACAGAAAGATCCAATACTGGCTGAAGAGCGATTGATCGAGACCCAGGAGACGTCGCGCCTGCTCGATTTCGGCTTGTGTGGAATCGATTGGGATCACCATGAAGACCGGATCTCCGGTGAAGCTCATCATCAAGAAGACGATGATTGACACGACAAAGAGAACCAGCACCATCTGCAGGAGCCGTTTTATTGTGTAACCGAGCAAGACCGATGTTCCATCAGATTCGAGACTGAAAGGAAGGGCGCCGGGTTTGTCCGGCACCCTCGTGGGCTTAAGGCTTGCTATTCCTTCACGTCGATCTGGTAGGCCCAGAGGAACTTGTCGGCCCGAGGCGTGATCTCGACATTCGTCTTGGCCGCATAGAGATCCTGTTCGTAGTGAAGCGGGATCATCGGGATATCCGTCATGAGAATCTTAGTCGCCTGCTGGAGAAATTCATCGCGTTCAACGAGTTTCGACGTAGCGTCAGCCTTGTCGATGAGGTCGTCCACCTGCGCGTTGGAGTAACTGCCGCGGTTGACCTGACCGTAGCCCTCCTTCTTGCCGCGTGAGTAGAACATGACGCTGTACATCGAACCGCCGTCACCCGAGGGAACATCCCAGCCACTCATGATCAGGCTGGACTTGTCGCTGGGCACACGGATGTAGCTGAAGAAGTTAGACTTCGGCATCAGGTTAAGCTTCAGGTTGATCTTGATCTTGCCCAGCATGCTGGCGAGTGCCTGCACGATCTGCTGATCGTTGACATAGCGGTTGTTGGTGGCGTCGAGCGTTACTGTGAAGCCATCGGCATACCCTGCCTCAGCCATGAGGGCTGCCGCTTTCCCCGGGTCGAACGGATACAAATCACGAAAGCTCGCCCCATCCACATAACCGGTGTGGGAGGCCGGCACGTACTGTTCGGACGGCGTCGACAGGCCGTTCATAATCACCTTCTTGATGGCGCTGACATCTATGGCGCGCACCATCGCCTCACGCACGCGGCGATCGGTCATCGGGTTCTTGTCCAGATCGATGGTCGGGCTCTTGTCGCGCTGGTCGATCGACAGAACGACATTGAGCAGGCTTGGCCGTGTCAGAACCTTGTAGCGCTCATCGGTTTTGACGCGTTCGACGTCGCGCACGTTGAGGTCCTGGATCACATCGACTTCGCCGGTCAAGAGTGCCGCCGTTCGTGTTGCGCCATTGGTGATCGGACGGAAGATCACCGTGTCAAGCTTTGCTGGGCCTGCGTAGTAATCCTTGTTCGCCTCCAGCTTGATGTGATCTTCCTTGACCCATTCAACGAGCTTGTAGGGACCTGTGCCGATCGGCTTCAAGTCTGCCTGTTCGTCGCCGGCTTCCTTGACGTATTTTTCGTTGAGGATGAGAACCGCAGCGAGGTCGTTCGGCAGCACCGCATAGGGACGCGGTGTCTTGATTTCGACTGTGTGGTCGTCGATCGCCTTGAACGAGGCGATGTTGGCCCCGAGATTGGCCATCAGCGACTTCTTCAACCGATCGAGGGTGAACACCACGTCTGATGCCTTCAACTCCTCGCCATTATGGAATTTGACGCCCTTGCGCAAGCTGAAGAGCCATGTGGTGTCGTCGGTGAGCTTCCAGCTTTCCGCAAGGCCCGGACCAAAGGTAAGGTCGGCGTTTCGGCGTACCAGGGGGTCGTAGATATGATAAAACAAGATGTTGCTCGATAGCTCCTCGCCCGCCTGAGGGTCGAGGTTGACAGCATCGGACGTGAGGCCGACGGTCAGCGACTTAGCGTCGAGTTGGCTGCTCAAGGCAGTTGAGGCTAGAAGGAGAGCACCTGCAAACAGAATTCCTTTTGTTGCAATCATGCGTAGGTTCATCATCGTATTCCCCTTTTTTTGTTGGTGATGAGAAGCATGCGAAGCGGTCAGCGAAGCACGGACTGCACCTCGATCTGGTAACCTTCCGGGTCTTCGAAAACGAAAGCGCGAATGCCAAGGCCTGCGCTGTCGCGCGGCTGCGTCAGGCTCGGCGCCTGTTTGGCGGCGAGATAGGCATGCCAAGCATCGACGTCTGGCACGCGGATGCATAATTGCACCGGCTTGATGGGGTGCGTCTGGTGCATGCCGCGCGTTTCGTCTACCAGCCCGACATAGGCACTTTGTGCGATACGGAGTACTTTTGACCAGCCTTGGTCAACCTCAAGCGGAAAGCCCAAAATTTCGTTGTAGAAAGCAAAGGCCCTTGGCAGGTTCTTGTAGTAGAAGAAGGTGATAGCCTTCTCCACATGTCCATCGTTCGGGCGGGCGGTGTTGGCGAGGCTCATCTGTTCGTTTCTCCGGTGAACCAACTGGTTGAACCGCGCGGGACAAAATGCCCGTCGCCCGGTCGATTGAGGACGCGCTGGCCGTCGTATGCCAGGCGTCCGGCGAGGAATGTGGCGGTGACGCGTCCGGCAAAGCGGCGGCCGTCATATGGGCTCCAGCGCAGCCCGTCCTGGGCCTTTGCGGAATCCCAGACAACGTCGGCTTCTTCAAAGATTGTGAGGTCCGCATCGGCGCCTGGAACGATCGCGCCCTTTCGCTGTGAAAGGCCGAAGAATCGGGCGGGACGTGCGCAGAGTTGGTCGACCGTTAGCCGGATCGCATCCGTGCACCTGGCTCGTGCCGCCGTGTAGAAGGCAGGCAAAAGGGTCTCCATTCCTGGCACGCCCGCGCCGGCATCGAAGATGCTATCGGTGAACTTGTTGTCGATCGGCCAGCTGGAATGATCCGAGCTAACGAAGGCTACGCGATCCGACGTTATGTCGCCCCACAGCGCCTCAATCATGCCCGGCCGGATCGGCGGGTTTACTTTCATGCGGGCGCCGAGTTCCGCACCATCGCGTTCCGGGTCGAAGCAGAAGTAGTGTACGCAGGTCTCACCGGTGGCACGGTGTCCATCTTGACGGTAGTGGTCAACGATTTGGAAGCCGCGCGGATGGCTGATGTGAACAATATGAGCATGGGCGCCCGCTGCGGCGGCAAGTTCAAGGAAATGCGCCGTCGACGCAAGCTCTGCGGCCGGTGGCCGGCTTTGCGAATGAACCGCAATGCCGTCAAGACCGGCCTTGCGTGCACGTTCGACGCGCGACCTGACAATCTCCTGGTCTTCATTGTGTAGCCCGACCGGCAAATCGGTGGCCGCAAGGGCTTCGAGCAAATCGAGCGTCAGAGCGGCGTCGACCCGCGGGAAGCGTGTTGGACTGCTTTCGAAAGCCGAAATCTTGAATGCAACGACACCGCCGTGCTCAAGTCTCTTTATGTGATCGAGTGGTTGGCCGGGCATCACCGTCGCATAGAGAGCGACATCGGCATGTGCATAACGGCCGATCGCGTCGATCTTGGCCGTCAGATGGTCCGGCGTACTTAAGGGCGAGGGGTTATCATATGGCATATCGACAATCGTCGTGACGCCGCCTGCGATCGCCGAACGAGTGGTCGGCTCCAGTCCCGCAAGGCCAAGATAGCTGCCGGCATGTGTCTGACCATCCACAACACCGGGTATTACATATCGATCGCCGGCGTCATGGAATTCGGCTGCGTCCGGCTCTGGCCCATCCCCTACGGCTTGGATTTTCCCGTGTGTGACGGCAACCCATCCGTCATTGAGGATGCCGCGCGGCGTGACAATCCGGCCGCGAATGATCAGGTCAGTCATCGGCCTCTCCCCAGGTAGCCTAGGTCAGCATGCGTGCAGGCAAGCGCGACGCCGGCCTGAACAGGATCGATGACTGGCAGGCGGAGCCGGTCCTGAAGTGCCTCGCGGTAGGAGCCAAGACCCGCGCAGCCCAGGATGATGACGTTGGCGCCATCCTCGTCGCGCAACTGCGCGGCTGTGGCGGACACGCGATCGACAACATCCGTTTCGACCAACTCAGCGATCGTCATGTCAATGGAGCGGTCGCCGACAAGGCGCGCCTGCAGGGTCAGTTTTTCTAGATAGCGGCGGTGACGGGCGATCGATGAAGGGCCGAGTGACACGATACCGAAACGCTCGCCCAGGCCAAGCGCGGCGAGATATGCAGCTTCTGCAATTCCGGTCACCGGAACACATGCAGCATCGCGCACGGCATCGATGCCGGGGTCCGAAAAACAGCTGACCACGACGGCATCGGCGCTTGCACCGCGCACCGCTTCGATCAGATGCGGGACCACTTCTTCGACATGTCTATCCGTCTCTATGCCTATCGGTGATTTGGCAAGTTCGATGCACCGAATAGCATGGCGGCGGTCAGCGAAAGGGCCGAGACAGGTCTCCATCGATCGCGTGACCGCCTTTGAGCTGTTCGGATTGATAACAAGAATATTGCCCACGCGGCCTCCACGAACCGGTAAACCTTCCGGTTTTCGCTTGATATGCCATGTAGTATACTACGAAATATTTCATGTCAAAGGGTGATGTGATTGCATGTTCGACAAACATCGACCACAACGGAAACAAGCGCGACCGCGCAAGTGCATGACGTCGAACAGGAGAGACCATTGGGCATGACAGCGGCAAATGGTGAGGGTGTGGCTGGCAAACCCCGGAAGCAGTCGTTGACCGAAATGGCCTATGTGTCAGTTCGCGAGCAGATCCTCCTCGGTCTCCTCCGGCCGGGGGCGGAGTTTTCCGAACTAGAGTTGGCCGAGCAGCTTGCTATGAGCAAGACGCCCGTGCGCGAGGCGCTTGGCCGGATGGTGGCCGAAGGTCTGATCGAGGCCTTTCCGCGGCGTGGCTACCGCGTAACGCCCGTGACCGTGAAGGATATCAATGATCTCTTCGCAATCCGGGCGATGACGGAGGGTACGGCAGCTGCAATGGCCGCCGTCAATCTTAGCGCCGAAGAACTTGATCATCTCGATGTGTTGGCCAACGCGCATTATGAGCCAACGGAGGGGATGACTATCCATTCCTTCGTCAAGGCGAACCGAGATTTTCACATGGCGATTGCTCACGGTTCGGACAATCCGCGACTTTCTGCCATGGTCGCAACGCATCTGGACGAATGCGCGCGGCTTTTCTATCTCGGTGCTCGCAGCAGGGACGTGAACCCCGAGACCAACGATGACCATCGGCACATCGTCAATGTATTGCGGTGCAGGGATAGCGAAAAAGCGCGGGCAGCGATGGTTGAGCACAGCGAGCATACTCGGCAGGGCGTGTTGAAAGCGCTGATCTCGAACGACATAAGCGACCTGCACATCTAAAACACAACCCTCTTCAGAGCCAGAGAACGGTTTGGCGCGGAGTATATCGAGTCTTAGGTTCCGCCATCGCCCTTCTCAAATTCATCCCGTCGGTGCAGAGCGTTACGCTTGCCTTCTGGAGAAGTGGCGGACGGCAGTTCCAATGATATAGTCGCTAACTGTTCGCCCTACTGTGAGCGAGCGAGGACCTGGCCCTATCGAGATAGTTGCCCGATCCCTTTGCGCCAACCAGCGTTGCTCCGTCAGTGACCGTTTTTCCACGCACGAGTACCCGAACCGGCCAGCCCGTCACATCGAGCCCCTCGTAGGGTGTATAGTCAGACCCATGGTGCAGAATGTCATTGGTAATCTTTACCGACTTGTTGGGGTCCCAAAGTGCTATATCCGCATCCGAGCCGATCGCGATCGTCCCTTTCTGGGGATAGAGGCCATAGAGCTTGGCATGGTTGGTGGAGGACAGGGCAACGAACCGGTTGAGGTCGATCCGGCCCTTGCCGACGCCTTCGGAAAATAGGATCGGTAGCCGCGTCTCAACACCCGGGATGCCATTCGGGATCCAGCGAAAATTCCGTTTCCCTTTTCCATTCAGCTTGCCCTGATCGTCCTCGAAGCGAAAAGGGCAGTGGTCTGAGGAAAACACGTCGAACGTGCCATTTTGCAGCCCCTCCCAGCAGGCGGCCTGGCTTTGCTTGTCGCGTGGGGGCGGCGAGCAGACGAATTTCGCACCGTCCAGTTCGGTGGCGTCTAGGTCGTCCGCCGTCAACATGAGGTACTGCGGGCAGGTTTCCCCGGCAACCTTGCTGCCGCGAGCGCGTGCGCGCTGGATTTCCTCCATGGCCTCGCGGTTGGAGACATGGACGATGACAATCGGTGTCTCGACGATTTCAGCCAGCGACAACGCCCGGTGGGTCGCCTCGCGCTCGGCAGCGACGGGACGGCTGGTGGCATGATATTTCGGCGCCAGTTCGCCGTTCTTCTCATGGCGGCCGATCAGGAAACGGATGGCATCCTCATTTTCGCAATGGACCATCACCAGCGCGCCGGACGAGCGCGCGCTGTCAAGCGTCGCCAGAATCTCGTCATCGCGAAGGCGCAGATTGTCATAGGTCATGAAGACCTTGATCGAGGTATAGCCGTCCTCGACCAGGGCAGGTAGCTCCTGACCCAGCACATAGCCGGTCGGATCGGTGACAACGATGTGAAAGCTGACGTCGATATAGCATTCACCCTTCGCCTTCTCGTGATAGACCTTGAGCGATTCCCTCAGCGTCGTGCCTTTTTCCTGCATGCAGAAAGGCATGACCGTGGTGTTGCCGCCAAAAGCTGCTGACAGTGTGCCGCTGGCAAAATCATCGGCCATGACGATGCCGTCTCCGGACGGCTGTGCAAGGTGCACGTGGCTGTCGATCCCCCCGGGCATGACATAGGGGCCGCTCGCATCGATGATCTCCGCCGCGTCAAAAAGGTTGTCGGCGAGGGCTATTATGCAGCCGTCCTGGATGCCGACATCGCACCGGAAGGTATCGCTGGCGGTAACGATCGTTCCGTTGCGGATAATCGTATCGAATTTCATGCGGCGTTCTTCCCGGTTCAGGCTGCCGTGGTGACGGTGCTGTCGGGAGACCCGAGGATCTGATCCAGCGCCGCGGTCATTCGGTCGATTTCCTCGATGGTGTTGTAGTGGACCATCGAGACACGGACCATGCCATTGTTTTCGGTGAGATCGAGATATTCCGCCAGCCGACGCGAGTGAAAGTCGCCGAAGCGGATAGCGATCCGATGCGCATCCATCGCCTTGCAGATCTCGGCGGAATCGCGGCCATCGAATACGAAGCTGATGGTCGGGATGCGGTTGCCGTCGCGGTTTGTACTCTGCCCGATGATCCGGCAGTCGTTGCGGCCACGAAGATAACCGAGAAGCCGGTCGACGAGACCATTTTCCTGCAACGTGATCGCGCCATAGGCCGCGACTATCTTTTCACGGATGGAGCCCGTTTCTCCGGCTTTTTCGCCGAGTTCGCTGAGGTAGTCGACGATACCGCAGGTGGAATAGGCGAGCTCATAGTTCGGGTTGCCTGGCTCGAGTTTACCCGGCACTTTGTCCTTGCCGTAGAAGTAGTGGTAGAGCGTGTCGAGTTCGAGCAGATGCTCGTACTTACCGTACATCAGTGCGTAATGTGGACCATAGGTCTTATAGAGGCTGAAGACGTAGTAATCGACATTCCAGTCCTGCACATCGACCGCGCGGTGCGGCGCATAGGCGACGGCGTCGACGCAGATGCGCGCCCCCTTGGAGTGCACGAAATCGGCGATCTCCCGCACCGGATTGATCGAGCCGAGGATGTTCGACACATGGGTAATGCAGACAAGCTTCGTGCGCTCTGACATTAGCGGTTCGAGATCGGCAAGATCGAGCGCGAAAGTGTCCTTGTTCAGCGGCCAGAACTTGACGACCATGCCGGCATCTTGCAGCCGATCCCAGGGCCCGATATTGGATTCGTGGTCGGCAATGGTGACGACGATCTCGTCGCCTGGGGCCAATTGGCTGGTCATGGCGCGGGCCAGGTTCTGCAGGAGCGCGGTTGTCGAGTTGCCGAAGACAATTTCCTCCGGCCGCCTTGCATTGACGAGATGCATTGCGGCGGTGCGGGCTTCATAGAGGGCCTTTGCGGCGGCCTGCGAAACCTCGTAACTGCCTCCGATCTGGACGTTCTTGTCATAGAGGAAGGTATTGATCCGCTCGACGGCGCGCTTCAGGATCTGCGATCCGCCGGCATTGTCGAAAAAGGTCCAGCCATGGGAAAGACCGGGAAACTGACTACGGACGAAGTCGATATCCAGTCTGTCCTGCGTCGGGGTGTTTTGGTTCGGCATGTGGTCCTCCAGACCGTCTTTTGTTTTTCTCAGTGGTTGAGAACAGCGCGCAGGAATCCCCGTGTCCGTTCTTCCTTGGGATTGTCGAAGATTTCGCCGGGCGTGCCCTGTTCGATGATGCGGCCGCCATCCATGAAGATGACGCGGTCGGCCACCTGCCGGGCAAAGCCCATCTCGTGCGTGACCACGATCATCGTCACGCCGGTACCGGCAAGCCTCTTCATCACATCCAGCACCTCGCCGACCATTTCCGGGTCAAGCGACGATGTCGGCTCATCGAACAGCATCACCTTTGGCTCCATCGCTAAAGCGCGGGCAATCGCAACGCGTTGTTGTTGTCCGCCCGACAGCTTTCCTGGATATTTCTCCGCCTGTTCGGCAATGCCGACACGGGCCAGAAGCTCGCGCGCCTTGCGCTCGGCATCGGCCGATTTCGTGCCGCGTACTCGCATCGGGGCGAGCATGACGTTTTTCAGAACCGTTAGGTGCGGGAAGAGGTTGAAGGATTGGAACACCATGCCCACTTCGGCCCGCACCTTTGCCAGCGCCTTGCCCGGTCCAACGGTGACACCATCGACCACAATGCTGCTATCGCTGGAAAAAGCCTCAAGCCGGTTGATGCAGCGGATGAGGGTGGACTTGCCAGAACCGGATGGCCCGATGACGCAGACGACTTCCCCCTCGTCGATGTCGAGATCGATGCCGTGCAGCACAGTAAATATGCCGTAGGCTTTTTTCAGATTGGTGATCTGGATGAGCGGTCTCATGCGCGCTTCTCCCCGCCGAAGCGTTTTTCAAGGCGCGCAACGATGCTGACCAGCGGCCAGAGCAGGGCAACATAGATCAGTGCCGCGCCGATCAGCGGCGTCGGATTGGCTGAGAGGGCTTGCGCCTGGGTGGCCTGTTTTAGAAGATCGGGCATGGCGACGACGGAGGCGAGGGCGGTGTCCTTAAGTACATTGATGCAATTGTTGGTGAGCGGGGGAATGACGATCTTGATGGCTTGCGGCAGGATCACGTCGATCATCATGTGGCGGCTCGAAAGCCCCAGCGCCTGCGATGCCTCGAACTGGCCATGTGGAATGGCCTCGATGCCGGCACGGAAAATCTCAGCTGTATAGGCCGATGACACCAGGGTCAGTGCCACGACGGCGGAGACAAAAGGCGAGAACCGGATGCCGACGAAGGGCAGGGCGTAATAGACGACGATCAGCAGCACCAGGAGAGGGATCGAGCGGAAGATGTCGATATAGATCTTTGCGAGGAACGGAACCGGGCCGGCTCCGTAAAGCCGGACGAGCGCCAGAAACAGGCCGCCGACCAGGCCGACAATGATGCTTGTGATGCCGATTTCCAGCGTCACCAAAAGCCCGGATAAAAGCAGCGGGAAGGTTTCGATCAGGATCGGTATATTGAAGAAGGTATTGAGCAGATTCATGAGGCCACCGGCTTTGGATGTGATGGCGGCGCGCTGACGCCGTCATCACATGGGATCACGGTTTACTTCGCGGACGGCATATCCATGACCATAACGCTCGATGTCGTGTCTTCGGCCTTGGCGCCGAACCAGGTCTCGTGCAGCTTGGCGACGAACCCTTCCTTCTTCAGCGTCGAAATGACCGCATTGACCTCTGTAGCCAATGGATCGCCCTTATTGAACATGACGGAGTATTTCTCGCCCGTCGTTATGCGCTCCACCACCTTCAGTTCCGGCTTGTCCTTCACGTAGTACTGAAGTGCCGGAATGTCGCTGATATAGCCGTCGATGCGGCCAGCAGCCAGGTCTAGCATGGCGGGCGACAGGCCCTCGAACTTGCGGATTTCGCCAAGTTTGTACTTTGCCGTATTGGTTGTCGCCCACATGTCGCCGGTCGAGCCTGTATCGACGCCGACGACTTTGCCTTCCATAGCCGGAACTCCAGAAATGCCGCTGGAGGCCAACACTGTCAACGACTGGTCACTGTCATAATATGGCTGCGCGAAAGTGACGGATTCCAGGCGCTTTTCGGTGATCGTGATGGACGAGACGGCCATGTTGATGCGGCCGGACTGCACGGCGGAAAACAGCCCGCTGAAGGGGATGTTGACAAATTCGACCGACTTGCCGAGCCGCTTGCCGATTTCGGTCACGAGATCGATCTCAAAGCCGACGGTCTTGCCCGATGCATCCTGAAATTCCCATGGGACATTGCCAATATTTGCGCCGACGGTGAGGTCGGCTGCGATGGCCGAGGATGCAAAACCCGCCGTAGCAAGCAGGGCTGATAGGATGGTGGACTTGATGAGGGTGAGCGTTTTCATGAGGTTCCCCTTGATTTTTTGGCCTTAACACGTTTACGCTTGTTTTCTGGTCTAACTGGTCAGACCGGTCCGACCAAGGAAGCATGCCTCTTTGGCAATTGCAAGATATGCTGCCAATAAAATAGACTGTGCGAGATAATAGGCGGTGCGCTATTGCGCATGGCGCCAATGGGACGGATGGATCACACGAGAATGCTGAACAGAACCTTGGTCCCTCAGTCGGTCGCCCGCGAAATCCAGAGCATGATCCAGGATGGCACTCTTCAGCTTGGCGAGAAGATTCCATCGCAACGGGAGTTCTCGCAGAAATTCGGCATCAGCCGGGCGTCGCTGCGCGAGGCCTTGTTGACCCTAGAGACACTTGGCTTGCTGAAGACAGAGGCGGGACGTGGGACATTCGTTTCAGGCGGTCCATCCTCGGTATCCAACCATATGGCGCCCTGGCGCTATTCTGGCAGTTATTCGGTGTTCGACGTCTTTCAGACCCGCATTATGCTGGAGGGGCAGATCGCCAGTCTTTCAGCCGGTAGGCTCATGGCAAGCCAGTTGGAGCAGATGGAGGATGCTACTCGGCAGATGGAAGAGTGCTGGGCGAAAGGTGATCTCTTGGCCAATGTCGAAGCGGACTTGGACTTCCATGCGATCATTGCATCGGCCTGCAGCAATACCATGCTGCGAGCACTCTATCAAACCGTGCGCGATCAAATCACGGAAACCCAGCGACAGCCTATCCCCATTACCGACCCTGCCCGCATGACCGCGTCCATCGCAGAGCACCGTCGCATCATTGCGGCCCTTCGTTCCAATGATCCTACCGCCGCGCGTGCTGAAATGGAAATGCACATCCGCAACACCGCACATTGTGCGGGGCTCGAGCCTTAAAGACATTGGCTAGGAGCTTGCTCCCTGAACAGTTAGCTTAGGCTTATCAGAAATGCTTGGCCACCCTAACGTTCCGTTTATCAGTCCGACCGCAAATCCCGGGAACCGAATTCACATCTAAATTGAGGGACGCGATGACCCGCGGTTCCGGGGATATCGCGGCCAGATCAATCTCGGTTTCATCCGCCCGGTCGAGAACATCAGCTCCCTCCGGTTCTTCTCGATCGCGCATGAACGCTACCTGTTGGCGGTGGAGAAAAGGAGCGCGTTGCTTTCCCGCAGCGAGATTGGCATCGAGGATCTTAAGGGTGAGAAGATCATCTCGTTCTCGCGGCAGAACCTGTCCTACACGGAACGCTATTTCGCGGAGAAGTTCGAGGAGCACGATCTTGCAAAGAGCGTTGCGTACTCGCTGGTGTCGCTTGTCTCGGCCGGACTTGGCATGGGCTTTGCGCCGGAATGGACGCTGGATCTGACCAATCGCAATTTCGAGCTCAGGAAGGTGAGGGATGTCGACTTCAGGATCGGGCTTGGGGTTGCGTGGTCCAAGGATGATCCGACGCCCGTGATGACATCATCGATATCGCGCGGTCGCTGGTCAGGGTGGGAAGGTGAGGGACGACCTTGCGTTGATCGCTACCATTGCTGCCACACGGCCGCGCAGCTCGAAAGATGTGGCGCGAGGCGCATAACCTCTAAAGCGCCGTGGTCACGACCTGAGTTGCGACGTCGATCAGGCCCCTAGAGCGAAGTTTGCAAGCTGGCTCGGACTCGTATGCGACCTTGGCGCATGCCATTTTCATGCGATGCGCTCGTATTGCTGACAGGCGGTGGATTGCCATGGATCGCAACGAGGAGCCGGGTTACTTCTTGTTCAATTCCTCTGCTTGCCACCTCGTACTCGAATAGAAGTCTTTGGTCTGGCTGCTCCGGCTCTCGCAATTCCTCCAACCGCGCGGCTGCGAGTGCGTATGCCTCAAAAAGGTCGTTAAGCTCCGCCGAACGGGGCTCGGTTTCGATCGCGCGCCGAAACTTCGGCATCCTCGCACTCAAACGGTGACGTCCTAGTTCCCTGAGCTTCTGCATTTCCCTCTCCCTTTTGGTGAAATCTAAGAAGGCGCCGCCAAGGATGAGTTAAGCTGAAAATTCAATTGCGAGAGATCTCGCTATTTAGCCGACAAGCCAAAATCATGATCGCAAGCATCAATGCGCCCGATCAATGACCTGCTCAGTCGTGTCGCGGCGCTGGGAATATCACGGGACTTGGGCGCCCTCTTCACGACCTGCGTTAAGACCGCGACCACTAGACTAGTCAACGCCACGGCGGTTCCGTCTTGTTATGATCCATAACCCCCGAGCGCCGTCGTCGGTCGACCGCCGAGAAGCTCGCCCTCGTTCAGGAGACGTATGAAGCGGATGCGACGGTCACCATCGTCGCGCGGCGTCACGGCATCCAGTCGAACCAGCTGTTCAATTGGCGCAAGCCTTCCGAGCGTAGCGAGCAGCATAAGGGGCATGGGTTGGAACATGTGAGGTTGCCACTGCGTCGGCGCGGCCCTCGCCCTGGCAACCGCTTTCGGATCGGTCGCCGCTGGCGCTGCGGCGTGGGCTGCGAAGGCCGCGTTGCGCGCAACAGCAAAGCCAAGTTCGCCGTTTGCCCAACAGCGGGCGGCAACTACGGCTTGTCTGGGCCGGGATCGAGTGGGCATTGTGTATTAGACGCAAGGTTCCGCAGCCTAGAAGTCGCATTTCACAGGTACCAATATGCGAATGCTGTTCGGCGAAGCCCCGGCGCCAATGTGCCGGGGCTTCGCGGCATTCCGGCCCAATCTACGCGCCATCTTGATCAGAGCGCTTCCATTTTTCAGGGGCCGAAATATGGGTTTAAGCCGACGAACTCAAGCGGTGGTGACGTTTTCGGCTTTCGATTTGCCTGTCTTGCGATCTTGGCCGAGTTCATACGTGACTTTCTGGCCTTCACGCAGCGAGCCGCCGTAGCCGATGGCAGACACATGCACGAACACATCAGCGCCGCCGTTGTCTGGAGTGATGAAGCCGAAACCCTTGTCCTGATTGAAAAACTTAACGGTACCTGATGCCACGGTGTCCCCCTGGTGCTATGGCCTAATTGCCGGCAAAACCTTAGCGACGGAAGCGGGCAGCGGCAAACGGGAATGTGGCGCAGGAGTTATCTTTCCATCAGTCGCATACACGCTCGCGTCGAGCGATGCCGGCGGATGTCAGTCGCGCGAGGATTGTTCGACTTATGCCAAGCGAAAACGGACCTTCGGACCGCCGCTCAAGTACCGCGGTGTTCGCGGAGTTCAATCGGGCTTCCCGTTGCGGCTGCGCTTCTGGAGCAGTTTCACATATTTACGCCGGATATCGTCGACGGATACGTCACCATTGATCCAGAGCTGTAACAGTGCGTGGAATTCGGGGTGATCGTCGATCGGAAAACCGAAATCGCGCCACTTGGCTAGAGCGCGATTGGCGATGTCTTTGCGGTTCGTCGTATTTCTCCATTCGCTTTCGCATGCGTTCCGCTGGCGCAGATTCGTTCGTCTGCGACAGCGCCACGCAATGTAGCATCGATATTGCCGATGTCCGGCATTGGCCGGTGCAATCATTGACTCTGCGCTTTGCCCATCGGAAAAGTATGTAGGCTTAGAGAGGGATTAAAACTCATGGCAGACGAGATTAAACCGGACGACGACGCTGTCGTCGCCGAAGCGACCACGCCGGTAGAGGTGGCAGCGCCCAAGAAGCGCGGTCCGAGGGCGAAGAAGGTTGCTTCTGACGTGGCCTCAGAGGAGGCGGGCGCGCCGAAGGTCAAGAGAGGCAGGAAGCCTAAGGCGAAGCCGACCGAGATGAAAGATGCGCAGCAGTCTCCGGCGGCTGCCAAGACCAGAGCCAAGGGTGTCGAAAAGGCCGGCGCAAAAAGCGCGGCCCCAAAAGCGGCGGCTGAAGCCCCGATTTCCGTCCTGGACGAAATCGCCGCTCTTCTTCAGCTCGAAGAAGAGAATGCACGGCTGCGCAAGGCACTCGGTGAAAAACTGCGGGCGGAGAATGCCGATCTCCGTAAACGCCTCGGGCTTGCCTGATGCATATCCTGAGAGGCCGATCGTTTCCGCGATCGGCCATCGTCATCACATCGCAAGGACGGGCTGCCAAAGCCCGGGATGACGAGGCACTATGAAATCACCATGGAAGTTTCTGCTTGATCTGGCGTCTCGAGGAACTGCCACCGAGCAAGCAAAGAACGCGCCCGAGATCGAGACCAAGAAACCGGAGGTACTCCCGGCCCCCGCTGTGGGAGCACCAATAGCCTCGATCGTTGAGGCGGCGACTTCGACGGATACCGTGGCGAATGGATCGGCAAACGATCGCGTCCTCGAAGCAGCTCCCATTGTTGAGGAAACAGTCGGTCGCAACGCACCCTCAACCGACCTCGCTGATCAGGCACCGGCCCACGACCAACAAAATCCGTCCGAAGACAGTCCAATCAAGCGGCAAACTCGGCTCAAACGATCGATCGCCCGGAATGTTGCGCCGGCCACTCGGGTCGAGTATGGCTCTGGAAACGCCCACGTTCCTGCGCCGCAAATGACCTTCTCTGAAGAGGTTCTGGCCCTGGAGGAGGATATTGGGCAACTGAGGCGGCAGCTGGCAGAAAAACTGACTTCGCAGAACGCCCAACTCAAAAAGATGCTTGAGCGGTTTTAATGCGCCGTGCCCGGCCAACGCTCCCGACCAGTGGACACCGATGAAACCACACCAGCGAAAGTTTATCGTCGAATTCAAATCGCCCCGCCGACGCTCGACAATCCGGCCAGCCTCTATTTGGGGCGATACTGATCTAAAGGCGCTTGTGCGCAAGTCGGAGAGCGAGGCTCCGCACCTGTTTGCAGCGGTCGACCAACCGGCGGGTATTGGTCCGGGGCCGAGCGCTGCGGTCGGCGTTGAAATTGAAAGCGTGCTCGATAGCGTCTCACACGTTGCCGATGCCATTGCCGCGCCGCAAGAGGTTACTGTTCCGCCGGATCGCGCTGAAGACGCTTCAGCCTTGCACGCAGATGTGATCCCTGCGACGAAGACGGCGCCGCAACTTTACAAGGTCCCGCGGCAAGCGCGTGGACGCCGCGCACGAAGCAACGCCAGTGAGGCTCCGATTCAAGTTTCGGTTGACGATCTCGCCGCGCTTGAGGAAGAAAATCGCAGATTAAAAGCGCTACTGGCGCATCGGCTGCGCCAGGAAAATGCTCGGCTTGGAAGCATGCTCGCACGGTTCAAATGAGCAATCTGATCTCCGGCCGAAGTGACGGCTCTTGTGGCCGCTTGCGACCGCCGCGAAGCTTCTTATCTGATTGCCATCCTACCGCCAATAGCTTCTCCCTGTGTCGACCGACGATCGGCCCATAACGTAACCAATCGCGAACGCGAGAAGGCCAATCGTCATCGTCACGCCGGTTGCAGTGTATGGGTGTTGAACCGCCCCGGCCGCCAGCGCGTTCGCTTCACGACTGACGGCGTCGGTGGCTGTCTTCGCGATCTTGCGGGCACCTGTCGGTGGTTCAGTTGGTGTGCCGGTGAAGCCGGCGCTCAATTCGTCTTTGGCCATTTCTGTTTCTCCTGTTGGGCTGTGGGAGAAACTGATGACGCGGCGAGAGGTTCCTAAGCCGCAACGCCGTGTCCAACGGCGACGGCACCTGGAGCATTGGTCTTCCCCGTTCATGGGGGGGCAGCCGGGCAGGGTCATTGTGAACGTCACAAAGAGGAGTTTGCTATGAAAAGGCTCTTATCTGTCTTCGCAGCGATTGGTCTGGCTGCGTCTTTCGCCATGCCGCTAAGCGCCGCTCCGGTTTTCGTGCCAAAACCCGAACAGGTGCAGACAAACACTGTCGAACAAGTCAAGCACCGTGGCCATCGGCATTGGCGCGCGGATCGCCGATGGGATAGACGGCACGCTTGGCGTGACTGCCGCTACTACGGTGGATGCTACCCGCGTCATTACGGGTATTATGGCGGCTACCGTGATCGCGGCTACTATGGCTACAACGACAACTACCGCTACCAGCGTCGATCAGGCGTCACCGTCTACTTCAATTTTTAGCGGGAAGCGCGATAGCACATCAATGCACCAACCCCGAACGGCGCCGGATGAACAGCAAATTCAACAGGTCGGCGAGATCGTCGGCCTGCGCCATCTGCGGGCCAACTTGCTCGACCTCGTTCACAAGCGCTCGCATGCCAGTGAAGATGTCGTACACCGTCCGCGTGCCGCCTGATTCTTTGCGAAGGTCGTAGGCATTCTCTGTCATGGGATTCCTCGCTGATGGTCGAGGGCATTTTGGCATTCACGCGGCCGATGGCGAATTCTCCGCGGGAAGCATATGCTGGTCTGGTTATGGTAACCGCTGCGATTTGGTTCAAAAAAATCAGGAGAATACGCGCTCCTCGAGATAGTGAGCGATCCTGTCACGCATGGCATTGGAAGGCGGGGTAGCATGCGCGACTTCGCGTGGGCGGCTCTCGCGCAACGGCGCGGATTTCCTGTTCGGCTCCACGCCTGCCGGAAGTTGCCGTGCTTAAAGCTGTGAGTGAGACAGCCGAACGCTTAAACCAGGTTTGGTGGTCGCTGCCCGAACGTGCCGTCATTCCGGGAATAGTGCTGGAAAGGGTGGACACCCACATAAAGCTCATGACGCCAAGACTCGGCACTTGCGCTGATTGGCGATGGTGTCGTCCCCTAGACGTTTATAAACCGTTCGCAGTTGCTTGCTAGATGTGCCTAGCGGGTCGAGGGTTGAATTCCGTTCAAGACCCAACATCGGTGAGTTGTAATGACGGGACTTGGTCTCTGGAACCTCGGCGAACCAACGTCCTGACCTGCACAACAACGAACAAACGGTACTCACACATTGGGAGCCCCCGAAGCCAGGACCCCGATGCAATTTCGGCCAATCACTACTGCAGAAATCGGCTTAGGCTGGTTTCCATTGCTGCCGGACGCTCTGCCAAGAAAAGGCGCGTCGTCACGTTCGACGGGCTGTGCTAGACCTTTCTGTCTTCGTCGTTTTGAGAGACGGATCGGCGATTTCGCAGATCCGGCGTTAAGAGATGCGGACCGCGGGCTAATTCCGAAGCCGCTTGTCTCTTCCTCAACTGCTCCGGCGATGCTGCAGCGTAAAGCGGGTGTCGATCGTCAATTGCCTCTCGGGCTTTTCGCCGTTGAGGTGATCTTCGATCAGCCGCGCGGCTTCGCGGCCGATGAGGTCGCCGGAGGGGCGGATCGTGGTGAGCGGCGGGTTGCAGGCGGCGCTGAAGCTCAGGTCGCCGAAGCCAACTACGGCGAGCCGCTCAGGCACGGCGACCCCCAGGCGATTGCAGGCGAAGAGAGCACCGAGCGCAATATGATCGTTAGAGCAGGCGATGCCGTCGGCATTGGGATAAAGCCTAAGCGCTTCGGAAAGCAGCATGGCGCCGATCTCGGCGGAAGCGGTGTCGGGATGTTCCACGACTTGAGCCGCTGCGCCGCCGGTGCGCGCGGCTTGCAAGAAGCCGTCGCAGCGTTGCTTGGCGCGACGGTCCTGGTGCATGCGCGCGCCGAGGAAGACCAGGTTGCGGCGGCCTTGCTGGATGAGGTGCGCGGCGGCGGCGATGCCGACCTGGTCGTGATGGAAGCCGATGGCGGAATCGATCTGCGGTCCGCCCAATTCCCAGATCTCGATGACAGGGATGGTGACGTTGGCGAGCAGGCGGCGGGTCGACGCGCTGTGGGAAAGGCCGGTCAGGACGATGGCAGCCGGGGCCCAGGAGAGCGCCATGCGCACCAGTTCCTCCTCCTCGAGTTCGTCATACTCCGTATGGCCGAGGATGAGCTGCAGGCGCTGCTTCTTCAGCGCGGCCTGCATGGCGGAAACCGTCTCGGCGAAGAAGGCATTGCGCACTGACGGCACAATGATGCTGACGGCGCGGGAGGAGGCGGCTGCGAGCCCGCCGGCCATGAGGTTCGGCACATAGTTGAGCTTGTCGATCGCTCGGCTGATCGCCTGGCTCGCGCTTGGGGAGACCGCATCCGGCTTGCGCAGGAAGAGCGAAACCGTGGAGGGTGAGACATTGGCCAGTTCGGCCACGTCGGTCATCGTCACGGACTGCATCTTGCGGCGATTGCGTGGTTTTCTAACGATTCTTTCCATGCCTATCTCCGTAGCGCTATTATAGTATTTATAGCATGTGTTTTGGCGTGCAGCAACGAAAAAGAAGTGCAGCTATTTGCTCAATATCATGAAAATGCTGCGATATTTCGGATGGTTTGCTTCTTTTCATTTCGGTGCGTGGCAAAAAATAAGTTTTTCGCTGCTGCTTGCATGATCAAAATCGTAGCGCTATGATTGGCCATCACATCGGGGAAGCCCCGTTGCGCGCTTGGGAGAGAGGAATGGCTTCTGTCAGCCTGCGAAAGCTGGAAAAGAGTTACGGTGCGCTCAGCATCGTCAAGGGTATCGACCTGGAGATCGGTGACGGCGAATTCGTCGTCTTTGTCGGGCCGTCGGGGTGCGGCAAATCGACGACGCTGCGCATGGTTGCCGGCCTTGAAAGTATCAGCGGCGGCGAGATCCGCATCGGCGAGACGCTAGTCAACCGCCTGCCGCCGCGCGAGCGCGACATCGCCATGGTGTTCCAGGACTATGCGCTGTATCCGCACAAGACGGTGCGCGAGAATATGGGCTTCAGCCTGAAGGTGCGCGGCATCCCGGCGCGCGATTCTGAGGCGCGCATCAACGAGGCCGCAGAAATGCTCGGCATCGGTCATCTGCTAGAGCGGCGTCCAGGCCAGCTTTCCGGCGGCCAGCGCCAGCGCGTCGCCATGGGTCGCGCCATCGTGCGCCGCCCAAAGGTTTTTCTTTTCGACGAGCCGCTCTCCAACCTTGACGCCAAGCTGCGCGGCCAGGTGCGCACCGAGATCAAGCGCCTGCACCAGCAGATCGGCACGACGATCATCTATGTCACGCATGATCAGGTCGAGGCGATGACGCTCGCCGACCGCATCGTTATCCTCAAGGGTGGTGATATCGAGCAGGTCGGCACGCCGGACGAGGTCTACAATCGGCCGCAGAGCGTCTTCGTCGGTGGCTTCGTCGGCTCGCCGGCGATGAATTTCGCCAAGGCGAAGGTCGAGGCAGGCTGTCTCGTCTTTTCCAATGGAAACAGGCTGGCGCTGTCAGCCGTGCGGCCGGGCCGCGATCAGGGGCTCAACGGATGCGAGGTCGTCGTCGGCATCCGACCGGAGCATTTTGGCCCGGTCGTCGATCCCGCAGTCGCGCTGTCGGCGCGCGTGCAGGTCGTCGAACCGCTTGGCTCCGACACGCTGGTTCACTTCGATGTCGGTGGTGACATGCTGACCGCCCGCATGCCGCCGGAGGCGCGGCCGGAAGCTGGTTCGGAATTTCGCATCGGCGTCGATCCCACTAAAATCCACCTTTTCGATGCCGCGAGCGAACGCGTCATCAACTAAATGCCAAGCGCCCTGCACAACTGATCAACGGGAGGATAGAATGAATATCAGGTTCATGGCGGCCGCGCTCGCCGCTGCAAGCATGCTCGGTTCCATCACGCCGGCTTTTGCCGATACGGAACTGAAGATCTTCGTTTCCAGCCAGCACCAGCCGGATGTCTGGCGCAAGGTGCTCGACAAGTACGAGGCTGCCAATCCCGGCGTGAAAGTCGCGATCGAAACCGGTGGCAACACCTCCGAAGCGCAAGCGCAATATCTCAACACCGTCATGTCAGCGAAAGATCCGAACCTCGACATCCTGATGCTCGACGTCATTCGCCCGGCACAATACGCCGCCGCCGGCTGGACGTCTTCCTTCGAAGGCAAGGACATGTCGGTCTACCTGCCGGCCTATGTCGAAGCCAATACGGTGGACGGCAAGATCGTGGCGCTGCCGGCCTTCGCCGACGCGATGTTCCTTTACTACCGAAAGGACCTGCTCGACAAATACGGTATCGCCCCGCCGAAGACCTGGGAAGAGCTGGCTGCGGCCACTAAGAAAATCGCCGAGGGCGAGAAGAATCCTGAGCTTCAAGGCCTCTCCTTCCAGGGCAAGGCGATCGAGGGCGCGGTCTGCACGTTCCTGCTTCCCTACTGGAGCCAGGGAAAGAACCTCGTCGAGAACGGCAAGCTCACCTTCGACCACGACGCCGCAGTCACGGCGCTGAAACTGTGGAAGGACTTCGTCGATACCGGCGTCGCCAAGAAGAACATCGCGGAAGTTGCCACCGACGACACGCGCAAGGAATTCCAGGCCGGCAGCGCGGCCTTCGCGGTGAACTGGTCCTATGCCTGGACCCATTTCCAGGGTGCCGAATCCGTCGTTGCCGGCAAGGTCGGCGTGACGCGCCTTCCCGCCCTTGGCGGCGGCGAGCAGGCAAGCTGCCTCGGCGGATGGGAATGGGGCGTTTCGGCCTATTCCACTCATCAGGAGGAGGCAAAGAAGCTGGTTGAGTACCTGACGAGCGAGGACGTCTCCGTCTTCATGGCGGCGAACGGCTCGCTGCTGCCCACCTATGCCGCCGCCTACAAGAATTCCGAGGTTCTGAAGGCCGTACCGTGGTTCGCCGATGCGCTGCAGGTCGTAGAGACCGCCAAGTCCCGCCCGGTGACGCCGCGCTACAATGAGGTGAGTGAGGTCATCCGCACGACGGTCAACGCGGTGCTTGCCGGCGTCACTACGCCGGAAGACGGCGCCAGCCAGATCGAGGCCCGCCTGAAGCGTATCCTGCGCTGATCGGAACTGCCGGAAGGGTTTTCCTTCCGGCACCCCAACCTGAACCGTCGGGAGTTGCACCGGTGACAAACACCTCCACCCTCATTGCGGCACGCCCCGCCGATCGCGGCCCGCCGGCCTGGACGCGCTGGCTCGATCTTGGCGACCGGGCGCTCGCCGTGGTCCTGCTTGCGCCCGCGGCCATCCTTCTCGCGCTGATCATCGTCTATCCGGTGCTGCGCCTCGGCTATACCAGCTTCTTCAGCCTGTCATTGACGTCAGGCCTGCCGGGGGAGTTCGTCGGGCTGGAAAATTACAGCCTGATGCTGGAAGACCCGGTTTTTTGGGAAACCACCTGGAACACCGTGCTCATCACACTCATTACCGTGCCCGGCGCTCTCCTGGCCGGGCTGGCACTGGCCCTGCTCGCGAACCTCCCCTTCGGCGTGCAGTGGCCGGTGCGCCTATCCCTGCTCATCCCTTGGGCGCTGCCGCTTTCGTTCGCCGGCCTGATCTTCGCCTGGTTCTTCCATTCGGAATACGGCGTCGTCAACGACGTACTGAACCGCATGGGTTTCGAGGGCATCATCTGGTTCAACTCGCCGAACTGGGCCTTCGCCGCCATCTGTCTGACGATCATCTGGAAGACCTCGTCGTTCATGGCGCTGATCATCCTTGCCGGCCTCCAGACGATCCCGCGTTCGCTCTATGAGGCAGCCGATGTCGACGGCGCCGGCCGCATCCGCCAGTTCTTCGAGATCACGCTGCCGCTCCTGAAACCCTCCATCGTCGTGGCGCTGATCTTCCGCACCATCACGGCACTGCAGACCTTCGACATTCCCTACATGATGACCGGCGGCGGCCCCGGCACTTCCACTGCCACGCTCGCCATGTACATCCACCAGAACACGGTCTCCTTCCTAGACCTCGGCTACGGATCGGCGCTCGCCGTCGTGATGTTCGCCCTGTCGATGTGCGTGACCGCCGTCTATCTCCGCGCCATCCGGACCAAGGAGTAAGCCATGAGCGCAGTCGCTAACCCCGGTTTCTCCTCGCTCCTCTCCGGCCGTCCGCTGCGTTTCATCGCCGGTGGCGCGCTGATCGTGAACGGCATGTTCCCGGCGCTGTGGATCCTCTTCACCTCGCTGAAGACGGAAGCCGAACTCACCGCCAAGCCGATCACCTGGGTGCCGCATGCCCCGACGCTTTCGAACTACATGCAGGCCTTCTCCGACCAGCCGCTGCACATCTTCCTGTTCAACAGCTTCATGGTGGCGCTGCTTTCCACCGGTCTGACGCTGCTCGTCTCGGTGCTGGCGGCCTATGCGCTGGCGCGGCTGAACCTACGCTATCGCGGCCTCATCCTGTCTCTAATCATCGCCGTCTCCACGTTCCCGCTGGTGACGCTTCTCGTGCCGCTCTTCGAAATCATGCGCACGCTGAACCTACTCAACACCTGGGTCGCGCTGGTGCTGCCCTATACGGTGCTGTCGCTGCCGGTCTGCACGCTGATGCTCGTCTCCTTCTTCGAGGGCATCCCGCGCGATCTCGAAAACGCGGCGATGATCGACGGTTGCACGCGCATGGGGGCGTTGTTCAAGGTGGTCGTACCGCTCTGCGCGCCGGGCGTCTTTACCGCCGGCATCCTGGCCTTCGTCAATGCCTGGGACGAGTTCCTGCTGGCGCTCTCCTTCAATTCCAACCCGACGCTGCGCACGCTCCCAGTCGGCATCCAGCTCTACCAGGGCGAGTTCGCCTTCCCCTGGCCGGTCATCTCCGCAGCCCTCGTTGTCGGCATCGTGCCGGTCGCCGTTCTGATCGTCATCTTCCAGGAACGTGTCGTCTCTGGCCTCACCGCTGGGGGGATCAAGGGATGAGGAAGCGTGACCTTTCGGAGCTGCGCAGCCAGCGCTGGTTTGCCTCCGACGACATGCGGGCCTTCGCGCACCGCCAGCGCACCCAACAGATGGGTATGCGCCGCGAAGAATTCATGGGCCGGCCGGTCATCGGCATCATCAACACCTGGAGTGAGATGAGCCCCTGCCACGCGCATCTCCGCGACCGGGCCGAGGCCGTCAAGCGCGGCGTCTGGCAGATGGGCGGCTATCCCGTCGAATTGCCGGCGATCTCTGTCGGCGAAGTCATGGTCAAGCCGACGACGATGCTCTATCGCAATTTCCTCGCAATGGAATGCGAGGAACTGCTGCGCTGCCACCCGATCGACGGCGCCGTGCTGCTCGGCGGCTGCGACAAGTCCACCCCGGCGCTGCTGATGGGCGCCTTCTCGATGGATATTCCCGTGATCTTCTGCCCCGCCGGACCGATGTCGAACGGCCAGTGGCGCGGCGTGAAGACTGGCGCGGGCACCCACACCAAGAAATACTGGGACGAGCTTCGCGCCGGCAACATCACCCGCGAGGACTGGGTGGACCTCGAAAGTCGCATGACGCGCTCGCCCGGTACCTGCAACACCATCGGCACCGCCTCGACCATGACTTCCATAGTCGATGCGATGGGCATGACGCTCTCTGGTGCCTCCTCCATCCCCGCCGTCGATTCCGGTCATACGCGCATGGCGTCCGCCTGCGGCGTGCGTATCGTCGAAATGGTCTGGGAAGACCTGAAGCCGTCAAAAATCCTCGACCGAGATAGTTTTTTGAACGGCCTCGTCGCCTATATGGCGCTCGGTGGTTCCACGAATGCCGCCGTGCATCTCATCGCCATGGCCAAGCGCGTCGGCGTGCAGCTGACGCTGGACGACATGGCAGCAATGGCCGGCAAGGTCCCGGTGGTCGCCAATGTCTTCCCGTCAGGCGAATATCTGATGGAGGACTTCTATTTTGCCGGCGGCATCAATGCGCTGCTGAAAAAACTGTCGCAGCACCTCAACCTCGACCGCCCGACCGTCAATGGCCGCTCGCTCGGTGAGAACATCGCGTCGGCCGATTGCTGGAACGACGAGGTGATCCGCGGCGAGGACAACCCCGTCGTGCCGCTCTCGCGCGGCAAGACGCTGGAAGTCCTGCGCGGCAATCTCGCGCCGAACGGCGCTGTAATGAAATCCTCCGCCGCCAATCCGAAATTCCTGAAGCATGTCGGTCCGGCCATCGTCTTCGATGATCCGCGCACGATGAACAAGACGCTCGACGACCCAGATCTCGACATCACGGAAGATACCGTCATCGTGCTGCGCAATGCCGGCCCGGTCGGTGCGCCCGGCATGCCGGAATGGGGCAACCTGCCGATCCCGAAGAAACTGCTGAAGCAGGGCGTGCGCGACATGGTTCGCATCTGCGACGGCCGAATGAGCGGCACCCACTACGGTACCTGCATCCTGCACGTCTCGCCGGAAGCCGCCATCGGGGGGCCGCTGGCACTGCTCAGGACCGGCGACCTGATCGACCTCGATGTCGGCGCCGGCACCATCAACATGCGGGTTTCCGATGATGAGCTGGCGCGCCGTCGCGCCGAGTGGAAGCCGTCCGCTCCTATCTACGAACGCTCCTTCGCCGCCCTCTACCAGCGCCATGTCAGCCAGGCGCACGAGGGCTGCGACTTCGACTTCTTGACCGGCACACAAGCCGTGCCCGAACCGCCGATCTACTGAGGGACCTATATCCATGAGCAGCAACAACCCCTTCAAGTCCTGGCTCGGCGACACGACGCGCGCCACCCCGCTCGGCACCTGGCTGATGGCCGCAGCACCCGCGACGGCCGAAGCCCTCGGCTATGGCGGCTTTGATTTCCTCGTGGTCGACATGGAGCATGTGCCGGTCGAGTTCACCGATCTCGCCCATATCCTGCGCGCCATCGGCTGCACACCGGCCGACGCTGTGGTACGGCTCGCCTGGAACGACCAGGTGCTCGTCAAGCGCGCGCTGGATGCCGGCGCACGCACCGTCATGCTGCCCTTCGTGCAGACGGCGGAAGAGGCGAGAGCCGCGGCATCCTATACCCGCTATCCGCCACACGGCATTCGCGGTGTCGCTGCCGTGCATCGCGGCTCGCACTTCGGTACGATCCCGAACTACCTCAAGACCGCCAATGACGACATCTGCACCATCGTCCAGCTCGAAACGCCGGAAGCGATCGAACGCTTGCCGGAAATTGCCGCCGTTGAAGGCATTGATGCACTCTTCGTCGGCCCCGGCGATCTTTCCGCCGCCATGGGCCATATCGGCAATATCGCGCACCCGGAGGTGCAGGCGCTGATCGAGAAGGCGGCCAAGGACGCACATGCCGCCGGCAAGCCGGTCGGCATAGTCGGCCCCAATCCGGACATGGTGAAACGCTTCATCGGCTATGGCTACGACTATGCCGCCATCGCCTCCGATATCGCCATGATGACCGGCCGTGCCAACGATTGGCTCTGCCAGTTGAGGGGCGTAACGCAGACGTCTGTCGCTGCGACGGCGGCATATTGAGGAATTGACGGTGGAACACGGTTTTGCCCCAGTTCTCACTTTTCAAGCCGCCCTCGGCGAAAGCCCGCTCTGGTCGGTCGCCGAACAAGCGCTCTATTTCGTCGATATCAAACGCTGCCGCATCCACCGCTACGATCCAGCAACAAAAACGCTAACGACAATGGAACTGCCGGAGGAAGTCGGCTGCATCGGTCTTGCCGAAGGCGGCGGCTTCATCGCCGGTCTGCGCTCCGGTCTCTGGCTGCTTGACGCTGACGGTACGCCGCAGAAAAAGCTTGCCGCCAATCCCGAGGACCAGGCGGTAAGCCGCTTCAACGACGGCGGCGTCGATCCGGCCGGCCGTTTTGTCGCGGGCACCGTCGACGAGACGCGCGAAAAAGGCGTTGCCAGCCTCTATAGCTACGATTCGCATGGCCTGACGCGCCTCGCCGAGGGACTGCTCACCTCCAACGGCGTCGCATTCTCGCCGAATGGCCTGCGGCTCTATCATTCCGACACGCTGCGCTACACGCTCTATACCTACGATTACGATCCCGCGACGGGCGCGGCGACCAACCGCCAGATCTTCGCTCGCTTCGGCAGCGAGGCCGACAAGGGCCGCCCGGATGGCGGCGCGGTCGATGCCGAGGGCTGCTACTGGACTGCGCTTTTCGAGGGCGCACGCGTGCAGCGCTACGGGCCGGATGGCACGCTGCTTGCAGAATTTCCGGTACCGGCGAAGTGTCCGACGATGATCGCCTTCGGCGGCCCCGACCTCAAGACGCTCTACTGCACCAGCGCCAGCATTGGCCGCTCCGAAGATGAGCTAGCCGACTATCCGCTTTCCGGCGCGCTTTTCGCCATGCGCACCGATGTCGCCGGCCTTGCCCGGCCCCTGTTCAACCCAGCCCGCTGAGGCCCGTCATGACCTACGACACTGTCCGCTATCATTCGCTCGAAGGCCGCAACGTGCTGATCACTGGCGGGGCCTCCGGTATCGGCGAAGCCATGGTGACCGCCTTCCGGGCGCAGGGTGCACACGTCTCCTTCCTCGATATCGACGAAGGCGCGGGCAAGGCGACGGCGGAAGCGACGGGTGCGGTTTTTTACGCCTGCGACCTCACCGATGTTCCCGCGTTGCGCGATGCCGTAACCAAGGTCGAGGCCAGCCACGGCGCGGTCGACGTGCTGGTCAACAATGCCGGCAAGGACGATCGCCACCGCATGGACGAGGTCGAGCCCGATTACTGGCGGCGCATGCTGGCGCTCAATCTCGACCACCAGTTTTTTGCTACGCAGGCGGTGGCCAAGGGGATGCGCGAGAAGGGCAGAGGCTCCATCGTCATGATGGGCTCAGTCTCCTGGATGCGCGGCAATCCGGTCATGGTCGGCTACACGACCGCCAAGGCGGCGATCAACGGCATGACGCGCACGCTGGCCCGCGATCTAGGCCCCGATGGCGTGCGCGTCAATTGCATCGTGCCGGGTGCGATCGTCACGGAACGGCAGAAAGCGCTCTGGGCCGGACCGGAGGAAAGCCAGAAGTTCATCGACCTGCAATCCCTAAAATACCGCCTCGATGCCGGCCATGTCGCCCGCCTAGCGCTCTTCCTCGGCTCGGATGAAAGCAATGGCTGCACCGGCGCCAATTTCATCGTCGATGCCGGCCTCACGCAGAACTGAAGGTTTCACCATGCTCCTCGAAAAGACCGCCAACGGCTTCTCGCTCTCCCTCGACGGCCGCACTGTCCTCAGCCACACAGCGGATACCCCTGCTATCTTCGCCGGCCGCGGCGAGGAGCGGATGGACATGTATTGCGGCAATTTCGATATCGAGGACTATGTCATCGAGCGCGTCGCGCTTGCCCATGCCGAGGTCGAGGGCGACACGATCCACCTTTCCAGCGCTCCCGGTCAGCCCGTGCGCCTCGTTCTGACAGTGGGCGGCGACAGCTTGCGGCTGCATGCGCCGGATACGTCCATTAACCGTCTCTGGGTGCGCACCGTCGCGGAAAAGGACGAGCATGTTTGGGGCGGCGGCGAGCAGATGTCCTATTTCGACCTGCGCGGCCGCCGCTTCCCGCTCTGGACGTCGGAACCCGGCGTCGGCCGCGACAAGACGACGGAGATCACATTCAAGTCCGACGTATCAGGCAAGGCGGGCGGCGACTATTACAATACCAACTATCCGCAGCCGACCTACGTTTCGTCCCGGCGCTATGCGCTGCATGTCGATACGACCGCCTATGCCGTCTTCGATTTCCGCCGCGAGGCTTTTCATGAGGTGGAAATCTGGGCCGTGCCGGAGCGGATCGAATTCTTCGCGGCCGCCAACTTCCGAGATCTCGTCTCCAAACTCTCGCTGCGCTTCGGCCGCCAGCCTAAGCTTCCCGATTGGGTTTATGGCGGTGCGATCATCGGCCTAAAGGATGGGAAGACATCCTTCGAGCGGCTGGACAAGATCCGCGCTGCAGGCGTCAAGGTCTCGGGTCTCTGGTGCGAGGACTGGGTGGGCCTGCGCCACACCACGTTTGGCGCGCGCCTGTTCTGGGATTGGGTCGGTAACGACGAGCGTTATCCCAACCTGCGCCAGAAGATCGCCGAACTGGCCGATGAGAACATCCGCTTCCTTGGCTATGTGAACCCCTATCTCTGCGTGGATGGTTCGCTCTTCCCGGAGGCCGAAGCGAACGGCTATTTCGCGACCGATGCCAAGGGAAAAACCGCCCTGGTCGATTTTGGCGAGTTTGATTGCGGCGTAGTCGATTTTACCAATCGCGATGCGGCGGCCTGGTTCGCCGAGCGGGTGATCGGTGAGAACATGTTGGATTTCGGCCTTTCCGGCTGGATGGCGGATTTTGGCGAATACCTGCCGATCGACGTCAACCTCAAGAATGGGATGAACGCCAAGCTGATGCACAATGCCTGGCCGACGCTCTGGGCCGAGGTGAATGCCCGCGCCGTGGAAAGCCGCGGCAAAACCGGTGATACGCTGTTCTTTATGCGTGCGGGCTATACCGGCGTACAGGCCCATTGCCCGCTTTTGTGGGGCGGCGACCAGTCGGTGGATTTCTCCCGCCATGACGGCCTCGCCACTGTGATCTCCGGCGCGCTTTCCTCCGGCCTGCTCGGCAACGCCTATCACCATTCCGATATCGGCGGTTACACCAGCCTGTTCGGCAATGTGCGCACGGCCGAACTGCTGATGCGCTGGGCCGAGATGGCGGCCTTCACGCCGGTCATGCGCACCCATGAAGGCAACCGCCCGCGCGACAATCTCCAAATCGACCAGGACGCGGCAGTGCTCGCCCATTTCGCCCGTATGACAGCTATCTACGTTCATCTCACGCCCTACCTGAGGGCGCTTTCGGCCGAGGCTGCCGAGACCGGTCTGCCCGTGCAGCGTCCGCTCTTCCTGCACCACGAGGACGACCGCGCCACCTATGCCATCCAAGATGCCTATCTCTACGGCGCCGACCTGTTGGTCGCCCCCGTCTGGAGGGCGGGCGAGACGGAGCGCATGGTCTACCTGCCGAAGGGTGAGCGCTGGGTGCATGTGTGGACCGGCGTCGCACACGAGGGCGGCCGCGAGGTGACGGTTTCCGCACCGCTCGGCCAGCCGTCCGTCTTCTATCGCAAGGGTGCAGCGCGCGAAGAACTCTTCGCGGGGATCGGGACGCTCTGATCATGGATACCGTGAGCCTTGCCGTCCTGCTGCTGCTTGCGGCGGGCGCTTCCTATGTGCAGACTTTGACCGGCTTTGCGCTTGGTCTGCTGATGATGGGCGGGGTGGGGTTGACGGGCGTCGTACCGCTGGAAGACGCCGCCGTGCTCGTCGGCGTGCTCGGCATCGTCAACGCCGTGCAGGTGCTCGCCAAGGGCTGGCGCGCCATCGCGCGCCGTGAATTCCTGTTGGTGATCTTCATCAGCCTTGCCTTCCTCGTGCTTGGCTACTGGCTGCTCGGGCTGCTGCTCACGGCCTCGCTCGACTGGCTGAAGCTGGTACTCGGTGCGATCATCGTCCTGTCAAGCATCCAGCTTCTGCTCCAGCCCGCACCGCTGGAAAAACCCTCAGGGCCGGCATCCTTCCTGTTCTTCGGCGCGATTGCCGGCGTGATGGGCGGCCTGTTCTCCACTGCCGGGCCGCCGCTCGTCTATCATTTCTATCGCCAGCCGCTCCGGCCTGTCGCCATTCGCGAAACGCTCGTCGCCATCTTTGCTGTCAACGGGGTGTTGCGTCTGCTGCTCGTTGCCGGGGCGGGCAATATCCCTTCGACCGCCCTCTGGTGGGGACTGCTCTGCATTCCCGTCGTCATGGGTTTCACCCTGCTTGCGCGCCGCTATCCGCCGCCGCTGACGCCCACCGGCATGCGGCGCGTCGCTTTCTCGCTGCTGTTCCTCTCCGGCCTGTCGCTCGCCGGACCCGCCTTCCTCAAGCTTTTCGGAGATTTTTCATGACTCACCCGCTCAAGACCGCGCTCAAGGATGCCAGCTTGCTTGCCGACAAGGCCTTCGTCGCCGGACGCTGGGCCTCGGCTGCTGACGGCCGCACCTTTGCCGTCACCGATCCCTTCGACGGCTCCCATATCGCCGATGTGCCCTCGCTCTCGCGCGCGGAGGTGGCTGCAGCTATCGACGCGGCCGAGACTGCCCAAAAGCTCTGGGCGAAGTGCACCGCCAAGGAACGCGCCAAGGTGATCAACGCCTGGTTCCAGCTCATCCTCGAAAATGCCGACGACCTGGCGCTGATCCTCACCAGCGAACAAGGCAAGCCGCTCGCCGAAGCGAAGGGCGAGGTGATCTCGAACGCCGCCTATCTCGAATGGTTTGCCGAGGAAGCCAAGCGCATCGACGGCGACATCATTCCTGGTGCCAATACCAGCCAACGCATCATGGTGCTGAAGCAGCCAGTCGGTGTCTGCGCTGCGATCACGCCCTGGAACTTCCCGAACGGCATGATCACCCGCAAGGCCGGCCCGGCACTCGCGGCGGGTTGTAGCATGCTTTTGAAGCCTGCTTCGCAGACACCGCTTTCAGCGCTGGCGCTCGCCGTGCTTGCCGAGCGGGCAGGGGTGCCTGCGGGCGTGTTCTCCGTCGTTACCGGCGAGGCGCGGCCGATTGGGTCGGAATTCTGCCATAATCCAAAGATCGCCAAGATCACCTTCACCGGCTCCACCGGCGTCGGCCGCTGGTTGATGAAGGAGGCCGCCGACAGCATCAAGCGCCTCTCGCTGGAACTCGGCGGCAATGCGCCCTTTATCGTCTTTGACGATGCCGACCTCGATGCGGCTGTCGAAGGCGCGATGATTTCGAAATTCCGCAATGCCGGCCAGACCTGCGTCTGCGCCAACCGCATCTATGTGCAGGAAAGCGTAGTCGAAGCCTTTTCGGAAAAGCTGCTCGCCAAGGTCTCCAGTTTGAAGCTCGGCCGCGGCACGGAAGTCGGCACCACGCAAGGCCCGCTAATCGACGACAAGGCCGTCGCCAAGATGGAAGAACACGTTGCCGACGCGCTGGAGAAAGGCGGCAGGCTACTTATCGGCGGCAAGCGCAGTGCGCTCGGCGGCAGCTTCTACGAGCCGACGGTCATTGCCGGCGTGACGCAGGCGATGAAGGTCGCGAGCGAGGAGACCTTTGCGCCGCTCGCTCCGATCATCTCGTTCACGGACGAGGACGACGTGATCGCCATGGCCAATGACAGCGAATATGGCCTCGCCTCCTATTTCTATGCGAAGGACATGGCGCGCGTCTGGCGCGTCGCCGAGGCGCTGGAAGCCGGCATGGTTGGTGTCAACACCGGCATGATCGCCAACGAGATGGCGCCATTTGGCGGCATCAAGCAGTCCGGTCTCGGCCGTGAGGGTTCGAAATACGGCATCGAGGGGTTCCTTGAGCTGAAATATGTCTGCCTCGGCGGGCTCTAACCATGGCGGCCTTCGACTACGACATCCTCGTCATCGGCGGTGGCATCAACGGCTGCGGCGTTGCGCGCGATGCGGCGGGGCGCGGCTACAAGGTGCTGCTCGCGGAAATGAATGATCTCGCGACCGGCACGTCGTCGGCATCGACGAAGCTCATCCACGGCGGCCTGCGCTATCTGGAACACCGTGAGTTCCGGCTGGTGCGGGAAGCGCTGATGGAGCGGGAGGTGCTCTGGCAAATGGCTCCCCATATCATCTGGCCGCTTCGCTTCGTGCTGCCGCATCATGAAGGGCTTCGCCCGGCATGGCTGCTGCGGCTGGGGCTTTTCCTCTACGACCATATCGGCGGTCGGAAGCGCCTGCCGCCGACAAGGGTCCTGGACCTGACGAAACACGCGGCGGGCAAGCCTCTTAAGGACGGCTATGCTAAGGGGTTCGAATATTCCGATGCCTGGGTGCAGGACGCTCGACTGGTGGTCCTCAACGCTCGAGACGCGGCCGATCGCGGCGCGGAGATTATGACACGTAGCGAAGTCATCCGCATCGAACGCAGCAATGGCGGTTTCGTTGCCGAGATCGCCGACCGGGCGACGAAGATCTGCCGGACGGTCAGCCCCCGCCTCGTGGTCAACGCCGCCGGACCCTGGGTGGACCAGGTTATCGAGCTTGCCGCCCGTGGGGGCAATGTGAGGAATGTCCGGCTCGTGCAGGGCAGCCATATCGTCGTTCCCAAGCTGTTTGACCATGACAAGGCCTACATCTTCCAGAACACCGACAAGCGCATCGTTTTCGCCATTCCCTACGAGGGCGATTTCACGTTGATCGGCACGACTGATCGCGACTTTTCCGGCAAGCCGGAAAAGGTCGCGATCAGCGAGGAGGAAACGGCCTATCTGTGCGCGGCCGCGAGCTCCTATTTCCAGCGGCAGATCGCACCGGCGGATGTCATCTGGTCCTATTCCGGCATTCGCCCGCTCTACGAGGCAGGCGCGGCAAGCGCGCAGGAAGCGACGCGTGACTATGTGCTGAAGGCCGATGGCGACGCGGCAACCGGCGTGATGATCAACGTGTTCGGCGGCAAGATCACGACCTATCGCCGGCTTGCCGAATCCGTGCTGGACCTCGTCGAAAAGCATCTCGGAGCCCGCAATCCGCGCTGGACCGCCGGAGCGACGTTGCCGGGCGGCGACTTTCCGTTCGACGGCTTCGAGGCTCTCGTCGCCGGGCTGGCAGCGCACGCCCCTTCCGTTGCCGAGACGACAATAAGGCGGCTGGCGCGCAACTACGGCACCAAGGCCTTCGAGATTCTCGGCCCTGAGAACAGCCTGGGCAGGATCGTCGCAGCAAATCTCGGGGAAAACGAGATTCGTTATCTCGTGAAGAAAGAATGGGCGCGCTCGGCGGAGGACATCCTGTGGCGTCGCTCCAAGGTGGGTTTGCGCAGCACGCCCGGGGATGTCGCAGCCCTCACAGCGTTCCTCGACGGTGAGCGGTTCGGCAGCAAGGCGGCGACCGGCTGAGCCGGGTATTTTCCGGAGCGGGAGCTTTCATGAGCGAATATGTACTAGCCATCGATCAGGGAACAACGTCGACGAGAGCGATCGTTTTCAATCGCGACTACCGGAACTGCGGATCCGGTCAGCAGGAGTTTCCGCAGCATTTCCCGCGGTCCGGATGGGTCGAGCACGACGCCGAAGACTTGTGGCGCACGGCAGTGGAGACATCGCGGTTGGCCATGTCGTCCGCGGGCGTTTCAGCCTGCGAAATTGCAGCGATCGGGATTACCAACCAGCGCGAGACCGTCGTGATGTGGGATCGGCGGACGGGAAGGCCGATCCACAAGGCTATCGTCTGGCAGGACAGGCGAACCGCCGAGCATTGCGCCCGGATTCGTGCCGACGGCACGGAGCAGGACATCGGCCGCAAGACAGGCCTGTTGCTCGACCCCTATTTTTCCGCCACCAAGATCGCCTGGTTGCTTGACAACGTTGCTGGCGCAAGGGAGGCGGCAAGGGCCGGGCATCTAGCCTTCGGCACCGTCGACAGCTGGCTGGTCTACAAGCTGACGGGCGGACGGCGCCACGTGATCGACGTCACCAATGCATCCCGCACGATGCTCTGCAATATTGAGACGGCCGAGTGGGACGATAGTCTACTTGCTCTGTTCAACGTACCGAAGGCGATCCTGCCGGAAATCGTCGGCAATACCGGTGACTTCGGGGAGACGGGCGAAGCATTGTTCGGCGGGCGGATTCCGATCCGCGGGATTGCCGGCGACCAGCAGGCCGCGATGATCGGCCAGGCCTGTTTCGAACCGGGCATGGTCAAATCGACCTATGGAACCGGGTGCTTCGCCCTGCTGAACACCGGCGCCGAGCGGGTGACGTCCCAACATCGGTTGCTGACGACCATTGCTTACAAGATCGACGGCCAGATGCATTATGCGCTGGAGGGCTCGATCTTTATCGCCGGTGCGGCAGTGCAGTGGCTGCGCGACGGTCTCGGGATCATCGACCGTGCCGATCGGTCCGGCCCGTTGGCCGCGGCCGCGGATGCCGGCCAGATCGTCTATCTCGTTCCGGCTTTCACGGGTCTCGGTGCCCCATGGTGGGATCCGGATGCGCGCGGCGCGCTCTACGGCCTTACCCGCAATACTGGCCCGGCGGAACTGGCAAAGGCGGCCCTGGAATCGGTCTGTTTCCAGACGCGCGACTTACTGAGAGCGATGCGTAAGGACTGGCCGCGGGCGGACGAAACGTTCCTGCGTGTCGATGGCGGCATGGCGGCGAGCGACTGGATGATGCAGCGCCTGGCAGACATCGTAGGCGTGCCGGTCGATCGCCCGGTTGTCCACGAAACCACGGCGCTCGGTGCTGCTTGGCTGGCGGGCCACGGAGCACAAGTGTGGCCGGATATGCAAGGCTTTTCCCAAAGTTGGAAGAGAGATCACCGTTTCGTTGCCCGAATGGATGAGGGCGAACGACAGCAGCTCGTCCTCGGATGGCGGGCGGCAGTAAGGAGCACGCTTGATTTCAGCGGCAAGCAGCCCTGAACCATGATCCGGTGAGAGCAGGGTCCTCGCTCCGGCCACCTCACTCGGCCGGCGTCCTGTCGTCCCGGCACTTTCTCGGTTGGTCGTTGAGATGGCGATCAAGCTGGATGAGCTTGCGTTGCGACACAGTATCGCCTGGCATGAACCGGCGGATGCGCTTGTTGGCGTGCTCCAACGCGCCTTTCTGCCACGGTGCACTGGGGTCGCAGAACCAACTCCGCGCGGATGCCATCTTCCAAAGCCCTGAATCCGGCAAACACCGTACCGCGGTCAAAGGTGAAGCTCCGCCGGGCAAAAGCGTTCGTGCATGGATCGGGAGTTGAGCGCCTGCTGATCTTTGAAGGGATACTTGCGCTGCGGCTTCTTGGTGCCGGACCTTTGCTGCCCAACTCTGATCACGCCCGAGACCTCGAAACGATGTGGCGCGAGGCGCATAACCTCTAAAGCGCCGTGGTCACGACCTGAGTTGCGACTTCGATCAGGCCCCTAGAGCGAAGTCTGCAAGCTGGCTCGGACTCGTATGCGACCTTGGCGCATGCCATTTTCATGCGATGCGCTGGTATTGCTGACAGGCGGTGGATTGCCATGGATCGAAACCAGGAGCCGGGTTACCTCCTCTTCAATTCCTCTGCTTGCCACCTCGTACTCGAATAGAAGTCTTTGGTCTGACTGTTCCCGCTCTCGCAATTCCTCCAACCGTGCGGCTGCGAGTGCGTATGCCTCAAAAAGGTCGTTAAGCTCCGCCGAACGGGGCTCGGTTTCGATCGCGCGCCGAAACTTCGGCATCCTCGCACTCAAACGGTGACGTCCTAGTTCCCTGAGCTTCTGCATTTCCCTCTCCCTTTTGGTGAAATCTAAGAAGGCGCCGCCAAGGATGAGTTAAGCTGAAAATTCAATTGCGAGAGATCTCGCTATTTAGCCGACAAGCCAAAATCATGATCGCAAGCATCAATGCGCCCGATCAATGACCTGCTCAGTCGTGTCGCGGCGCTGGGAATATCACGGGACTTGGGCGCCCTCTTCACGACCTGCGTTAAGACCGCGACCAGTAGACTAGTCAACGCCACGGCGGCTCCATATCTCGCCACCTTCATCGGGCGCAAGCGCGCGCCATCCCAATCATAGCCCATCATCTGCTCTGCAACGGAAAGAACCGCAATCCGGAGAGCTGGATTGCGGTTCTAAGTTGCCGGCGGGGGGGCAGGGGCGGCAGCAACTGACGCGAGCATGCCGCTCAGTTGTTAAGTGAACATTGCGGTCCCGCCGCACCTTTTCGCAACTGAGAATCTACTGGTGGTCAGCGGCTCCTTCGGAGCGGGTACGCCAGCCAGCTTCCTTGCAATTTCATCTTCCATTTCCTGACATAGTACTTCAAATTCCTTGAGCAGTACGGCGTCTGGCGACCGTTGCTCGCGCAGTTCATTGCGGTTCCACACCGCAATGCCATAGGCTTCCATAAACTCATTGATCGCTGCGAATTTGGCCTCGGAAATCTGCCTCTGGTGCCTTGGCAGCAGCATCATCATGCGGTTGCGCCCTTCCTTCTCGAAATCCACAACCTCCTCCTCGGCTCCACCGTTGAGAAGATTGTCCTCCCCAAATACGAAAGTAGCAACATGAACATGAACCGACGCATTAGGCCTTGAAGGTTCGATAGAGTTGACGCCGGCACGCTGCTGTACACTCTGAAGCTTAGTCACTGCGCTCTGAAGATCGTATCGCCTTCCTTGATCGTCTCGACAACCTTGATGTCTTTGATCGTCATTGGATCGACTTTGAGCGGGTTTTTGTCCAGGATGACGAGGTCGGCGAGCTTGCCAGGTTCGAGCGATCCCTTTCTATCCTGTTCACCATATTGTTCCGCCGGCCAAATCGTCATCGTCTTCAACCCTTCCAAGGGCGTAACGCGTTGATCGGGACCGATCTGCGCACCTGCCCGAGATATGCGATTGACCGCGGACCAGAGCATGAACATCTGGTCGAGGGGAGCGACGACAAAGTCGGTGTGGTTTGTGGGGTGTAGTCCGGCGTTGATCGCATCGCGCATCGGGCTGATGTACATCGCCTGCTCCTTGCCACGATTGGCGAGATGGGCCTCGGCAAAATAGTAGGTGTGAAGTGTATAGAAGGACGGCCGGACCTTGTACTTGACGTATTTCGGAATTTGGTCCCGCCGGATGAATTGAGAATGGACTAGTGTTACGTGCCGATCCTTGGTGAGGTCATCGGCGGCTGCGAATTCATGCGCATTGAAGAATGCGTCTATAGCGGCATCACCATTGGCATGCAGGTCGAGCGGAACGCCAATCGTGTACACCTTCTTGACCATTTGATTGATGGTGTCCTGCGGAAAGGTCAGTTCGCCTTTCCAATCCTTCTCCCCTGCGGGACCACCCGTCAGATAGGGAGTCGTGAAGAAAGCGGTTCGTCCTTGCGGCGATCCATCTATCGTGATCTTGACGCCGCCGATCTTAAGCCTGTCACGGTATTCTCCCCATTCGCTTACTGGGAGTTCCGCAGCAATCTTGTCCACGTCGGTGATGAACGGATAAGCGACTACATCAATGATATTGGCCCCGGCATCGGATGCTCGCTTCATGGTCTGGAAATTGGCGAGGTGCGTGAGCCCTTCGTGGGCTGTCGTGATCCCGGCCTGGGCATAAAGCATCTGGCCTGCTTTTGCTGCCTCGATTTCCTGCTCGGGGGTCATCGCCTCGGACTGCTCGGCAACCGGCAAGTAAGCGGTTTCCATGATAAGGCCGTATGGCTCGTTCGTCCCCTCCTTGCGCACGATAACACCGCCCGGAGGCGTCTCCGTTGCGGCACTGTAGCCATATTTCTTGAGCGCCAGGCTGTTCAGGACGGTACCGTGCATCGACACGTGATCGACGCGAACCGGGTTCTCCGGAAAGGCGGCATCCAGGTCGTCACGGTTCAAAAGCCGCCCGTCGGGCATGACAGTATCGTCATAGCCGTAGGCAACGATCAGTTCGCCCTTGGGAATTTTCCGTTCCTCAGCAAACTTGCGGATCGTGGCGATGATGCTTTCGACATCCTTTCCCGGCCCTGAGGTCGGGGCATATACTTGCGCCTGGTTTGCTACAGAGAGCGAGTTTATGTAGTGGGAATGTGCGTCAATGAAGCCCGGTAGCAGGGTCTTTCCTGCAAGGTCGATGATTTTGGTACTCTCGTCCTTGTGTTCCTGCTCGATCATCTCACGGTCGCCGACCGCAACGATAAGCCCGTCTTTGACCGCTAAGGCCTCCACGGTTGGTTTCGCCTCGTTGACTGTGACGATATCGCCACCAAAGAAAATCGTGTCGGCCGCTGAGATATCTGCCGCCAAGAGAGTCGTCCCGGACCAGGCTAACAAGACAAATGCAATCGCGGTTGACCGCATCAGAGTTGAAGCAGCGCAGATGCCCATCGAAAAATCCTCCCGATCCGGTGTGATATTTCTCAATATACGCATATTGGAATCGTAGTGTTTGACGGTGGTCAAACCGCCAGACCTGGGCTTCCCAAGGCATTCGCTTGAGCTTCTGTTTCAAGATGCCAAGTTTCGACAGTTACCTGAATGTCGCGCCACTATCGATCAAGTTGTGCCTGCAGACAAGGTGCACGCGGAGGCGGCTTTCACATCTTCAGGGATTTGCAAATGTCTTCCGCCGCGTAGCTATTGATGCGCATAGCTACTTTCAGATCATGAGTTGGCCGGATGGTTCCTTGGCTGTAACTGCACGCCCCGACTCTGCTGATCACCGTTGATGATGGCGGTGAACGTGGCGGTCAACTTGGTGGCACCACGGGCACGGTGATGTACGAGCCCAGTCCTACATGTTGCGGCCTTGCTCGGATGGGTGCGGCGTGAACTGCGCCGCATGCGCCAACTTTCCACGCACGCTACGTATGGTGACAAGCCGAATAGTCGGAAACGAAGGTCCGGTTGATTCCACTTATCAGCTATGCATCACGCTTTATCTGCGGCCGCTTCACCCGAAGCACTCATCAGCCACTCGCAGAAGATCTGCACTTCCTCGCGAGGGATAGATTTACCGTTGCGCACGAGGAAATGCGCCAATCGGATCGGCAGCCGATAGTCAAACGGAGCGATTAGAATGCGCTGTTCAAGGTAATGGTCCGCGAAGCGCTTTAAGACCATGACGGAGCCAGCACGGGCGATCGCCGATTGCAGCGCTATAAACGAGGAATCCACCTTGAACCAATCGCCGGTCGTCTGAAGGTTCAGTCCATTCTGTTCGGATAATTGACCCCAGTCCGCCTCAGATCCCATGATGCTAATAATCCTTCCCGCAGCCAATGCTTGAATGGTCAACGGCTGCGGGAAGGAGGCGGCATAGTCTGGATGGCAAACGGGGATGGCGTATTCATGGCCGAGATGCTGCACGGCGCCATCGTCCCAATCCCCTGTACCATAACGAATGTCGATGTCGGCGGGATCCTCGTCAAATTTGTCCGCCCAGACGAAAGACGTTAGCTGAACTGAAATGTCGGGATGCAAAGCGTAGAATTCGGCAATACGCGGAGCAATTACCAGACCCGCGAACGAGATAGAGGCGCGCACGCGCACCGTGCGCATCGTTGAATCTCGAAACAAGCTGTTTGTGGCCGACATCATGTCTGCAAAAGATCGGCGGATGGGTTGAGCGTAGGCTTTGCCGGTATCGGTCAGGGCGACACCCCTTGGAAGCCTGACAAACAACTCTGTGCCGAGCTTGCGCTCCAAAAGTCGTATTTGCTGGCTAACTGCAGCAGGGGTCATCCCTAACTCTTCTGCAGCTGCCGTGAAGCTGGAATGTCGAGCTGCCGCTTCGAAACTGTGCAGCCAAGTGACTTGGGGCAATCTTGCCATACGACCTGCAATGAAAATGATGCCTATGCTCACAAAAGCATTGTTTGTGTTGTAAGTCCAGCCTGCGATAGACCTTTACGCAATAGCGCGAAAGTCGACACGTCAGTTGGGAGGCTGATCCTACGATGAATGAATCAGCATTTCACTACATCATCGTAGGAGCTGGATCCGCGGGCTGTGTCCTCGCAAACAGGCTGAGCGAAAATCCACGCCATAAGGTGCTACTGATCGAAGCCGGTGGTAGCGACGCTCGCTTTTGGATCAAGGTTCCGTTGGGATATGCGAAGACGTTTGCCGACCACGCCGTGAACTGGAGTTACATGACCCAGCCCGACCCCGGTCTGAACGGGCGGCAGGCGTATTGGCCACGTGGCCGGGTGATTGGGGGGTCAAGCTCAATTAATGCGATGGCCTATTTGCGGGGCCTACCGCATGACTTCGACGATTGGGAGCGCGCAGGTGCGACTGGTTGGAATTGGGAGATCGTGCGCAAAACATATGAAGCGCTAGAATGCCACGTCGAAGGAGCTATCCAAAAAGGGGGCGGACCCTTGGTCGTGAGCGACGTCGGTGACGGCATGCACCCTTTTGTGCAGAACTTCCTGGTTGCCGCTCGTGAAATGGGTTGGAATGTCGCCCGCAACCTGAACGGCGAGGAAGCCGAAGGGCTCATGCGCATGCGCAGCACGGTTCGGAACGGACGACGCTGGTCGGCTGCGGACGCGTTTCTTCGGCCTGCAACCAAGCGATCAAACCTGCGCGTTATCTCGCGTGCACTCGTCGAAAAGCTGATCATTCAAAATGGGCGTGCGGCCGGCGTGCAGTTCCGGTTAGGCGGCGTCCAACACATCGTGCGGGCGAATAAGGAAGTAATCCTATCAGCAGGCGCCATTAATTCGCCCCAGATTCTTCAGTTGTCAGGAATTGGTCCGGCGGCTTTACTGCAAGCACATTGCATTCCCGTTTTGCATGATCTGCCCGAGGTCGGCAAAGGTCTGCAAGACCACCTAGCAGTTTCACAATATTATCGCGCGACTGAGCCCACATTGAACAACATTTTGGGCAACGGTCTTGGCAGGATGTTGGCCGGAGTCCGCTACATCCTGACGCGTAAGGGACCGCTGAGTGTACCCGTAAATCAGATCAGTGGTTACGTCCGCTCATCGCCGGAATTGGAAGTTCCCGATGTGCAAGTTTACTGCAATCCGATGTCCTACATTACACACGCGTCAGGCGCGGTGGGCGTGGACCCTGCTCCAGGATTTCTACTATGTGTTCAACCCAGTCGCCCAACAAGCCGGGGTCAGGTAACGATTGCTTCGACCAATCCAGAGGCCCCCCCGCTGATCCAGCCCAATTCGCTCTCTACCAATGAAGATTGCGAAACTGTGATCAAGGCCAGCCGCCTTCTGCAGCAATTGGCTCAGACCAGCGCTATACGCGCCGTGACGAAGGCGCGCCTTCAGCCCGACATCTCGACCATGGACGATGCTGCGTTATTGGAAAACTTTCGCAATCGTGCCGGAACCGTTTTCCATCCAAGTTGCACCTGCCGCATGGGCCACGATGCCAGAGATTCGGTATTGGATGCACGCTTGCGCGTTCATGGGATGGAGGGCCTTCGCGTTGTCGACGCGTCCGCCTTTCCCAATGTCACGTCCGGCAACACCAACGGTCCAACCATCATGTTGGCCACGCGAGCCGCCGAACTGATTCTACAAGATGCGTGATTGTAAGGGACTAGGTTCATGAAGCTCGACCGGATAGAGACCTTTGTTGTTGCCAACCCGCCGCCGCGACATGGCGGGCGCTACTTCATCTTCGTTCGCCTGACCACCGCCTGCGGCATCAGCGGGGTGGGGGAAATCTACAACGCCACATTCGGCCCGGACCTTTGCGCGGCGATGGCCGTCGATATGTTCACCCGGCAGTTCGAAGGCAACGATCCACACCATATCGAGCGGATCTGGCGCCGAAGCTATGGCGCCGGCTTCACGATGCGCCCCGACGTGACCGTGATGGGCGTCTTGAGCGGTCTCGAAATGGCCTGCTGGGATATCATCGGCAAGGCCGCTGACCAGCCTGTCTATCAATTGCTCGGCGGCAAGGTCCATGAGCGGTTGCGCAGCTACACCTATCTTTATCCGCCGCACGGTGACGTCTATCCAGATCCGAGCCTTCCCAACGTCTACAACGATCCGGATATCGCCGCAGAAGTCGCTGCTTGCGCCGTCGAAGAAGGCTTCACCGCCGTCAAGTTCGATCCCGCCGGCCCCTATACGATCTATGACGGTCATCAGCCGCGCATGGAGGATCTCGAGCGGTCGGAAGAATTCTGCAGACGCATCCGGCACGCCGTCGGCAACAGGGCCGACCTCCTGTTCGGCACCCATGGGCAGTTCACCGTTTCCGGCGCAAAACGATTGGCGCGCCGGCTGGAAGCCTACGACCCGCTCTGGTTCGAGGAGCCCATTCCGCCGGAAAATCCTGCGGACATGGCCGAGGTTGCCCGCTATACCGCCATCCCAATTGCGGCTGGCGAACGTCTGTGCACCAAGCATGAGTTCGCCCGCATGCTCGAAGCTGGTGCAGCCTCCATACTCCAAATGAATCTCGGTCGCGTTGGTGGCATCCTGGAGGCGAAGAAAATTGCCGCGATGGCCGAAACGCGATCCGCGCAGATCGCGCCGCATCTCTATTGCGGCCCCGTGGTGGCGGCCGCCAACATCCAGATCGCGACATGCAGCCCGAACTTTCTGATACTGGAGTCGATCGGCCGCTTCGATGGCGCGTTCATGCGGTTCCTCAACGAACCGATCGTCTGGGAAAGCGGCTTCGTCATCCCGCCCACGGCTCCCGGTCTCGGGGTGACGCTGAACGACGAGGCGATCGCCGCGAGCCCCTATACGGGCACCGAACTTCACCTCAACCTCGTCACCGAACCGGTCGCGCCGTGACTTATGCCCGAAAGGAATGAGAGGCTATGAAGAACCTGGACAAATTCTACATTGATGGCGCCTGGGTCGCGCCCGTATCAGGCAACCCATTTGCCATCACAAATCCAGCCAACGGCGAAGTTGTGGGGCAGGTGATCCTGGGCGACAGCCGCGATGTCGACGCAGCAGTGGGCGTGGCGAAGCGTGCGTTCAACACCTTTTCGAAGACGAGCAAAGAAGAACGGATTGCCTTGCTGGAGCGGTTGAAGGCGGTATTCTCCTCTCGGCTGGAGGAGATGGCGCAGGCGATAAGCACGGAGATGGGCGCGCCGATCAGTATGGCGCGTGAGCAGCAGGCCTTTTGTGGCGTCGAACATATTGAGGCGTTCATCGCCGCACTCAAAGCTCAGACACAGCGCGAGATCTTGGCCAATGGCGATACGCTGATCCGTGAGCCAATCGGGGTTTGCGGGCTGATTACACCATGGAATTGGCCGATTAGCCAAATAGCGCTGAAAGTCGTACCCGCCTTTGCCACGGGGGCGACCTGCGTTCTGAAGCCGTCAGAATATGCGCCGCTTTCAGCGGCGCTGTTCGCTGATATCGTGCACGAGGCAGGTTATGCCCCGGGCGTGTTCAATCTCGTATTCGGCGACGGGCAAGAGGTAGGCCGCGCGATGTCGCGCCATCGTGATATCGCGATGATGTCATTCACGGGATCCACACGTGCGGGCATCTCGGTCTCAAAGGACGCCGCGGATACGGTCAAGCGAGTAACGTTGGAACTGGGCGGCAAATCCCCGAACCTGGTCTTTGCCGACGCCGATTTGGAAACCCGTGCTGCGGCCTCTGTCGCCCATTGCTTCTATAATACGGGACAGTCTTGCAACGCTCCGACGCGGATGCTGGTCGAACGTAGTGTCTACGATCGTGTTCTCGAAATCGCAAAACAAGTTGCAGAGACGCAAATGGTGGACGATCCCGCCAAACCCGGCGACCACATTGGCCCCTTGTTCAACCAACTGCAGTTCGACCGTGTTCAGGCAATGATCAAGATGGGTATCGACGAAGGAGCGCGCCTTCTCGCTGGGGGAACCGGCAAGCCCGAAGGGCTGGAGAAGGGGTGCTTTGTCAAGCCCACAATCTTTGCCGACGTGACGAATGACATGCGGATCGCGCGCGAAGAAATCTTCGGTCCAGTTCTGGTCATCATCCCCTTCGATACCGAAGCCGAAGCTATCGCGATCGCAAATGACAGCGATTTTGGCCTAGCGGCCTATCTGCAGACAGGGGACATGACTAGGGCCGAGCGCGTTGCTGACGCCCTGCGCGCAGGTACCGTCACGATAAATGGGCAGGCCACCAACTATGGCTCTCCCTTTGGCGGCTACAAGCAATCGGGCAACGGGCGCGAAGGTGGGATCTTCGGACTCGAGGATTACCAGGAGCTGAAGGTTCGTAGCTCGATCCGCCTTTGAGCCCAAGTCCGCCTTCGCGGGCAAATTGGTAATTCGCCCACCTCATTAAACGCACGGTTTCAAAGCTTCAGACTCTTGGGAGGAGTCCACGACGATGGCTACACTCAGTCCGGCCACAGGCATCGACAATGCGCAATCGCACCAGTCTGGCATCCAACGCTATATTCAGTTCTTCATTCTGCTCCTCGCGGCGGGGTCCATCTATCCGCTGATTTATCTGCGCCAGAACTTCGAAACGACGATTCTCGAAACCTTCAAGATATCCAGTTCTGAACTCGGCACGTATTACTCGATGCTTGGGACGATATTTCTGGTTACCTATCTGCCTAGCGGCTGGTTGGCGGACCGGGTATCGCCGCGTCTTCTCTTAACCTTCTCAATGGCGGTCACAGGCATCCTGGGTCTTTGGTATGCCAGCATTCCAGATAAATCGGCCTTATATTGGATATTTTTGGGCTGGGGCATCTCATCTGGTCTGACCTTCTGGGCGGCGCTCCTTAAGGGCGTCAAGATGCTGGCTCGGCCCCATGAGCAGGGTCGATTCTTTGGCGGTCTGGAAGGGCTGCGCGGTCTTGTGGAAGCCATCCTGGCTACGGCCGCCGTTGCGCTATTTAGCTATTACGTTGATGGTAAGGGCCTTTCCGCAGCAGAGACTCTGCCGTCGGTCATCATGCTCTACGTTTACAACTGCTTTGCGGTAGCGCTCTTATGTTTCCTTTTCCTGGGCTTGAAAGACGACACCGCTGTGGAGACCGCGACGAAGACCAATCTCCTGGCTGATCTTAGGCTGCTTATGGCAGTACCCGAGCTTTGGCTTATCGCCATTATCATACTTTGTGGTTATCAGTTGTTCTGGGCGACCTATTCCTTCTCCGCTTTCCTGCAGGAAAAATACACGATGACGGCAAGCGCCGCCGCCTTTATCACGGTAGCGAAGTTGTGGATGCGTCCCATCGGTGGCTTGGGAGCTGGCTTTCTGGGCGACAAGATCGGCCGAGAAAATATATTGGCGATCACCATGACATTGAGTATTGTCGGGCTGCTGGCACTGCTGTTTCTGCCATCGACGGCTCACAGTCTCGTCTTGCTGCTTGTCGTGTTGCTGATCGGCGTGATGACATATGCCACTCGTGGCTTATATTGGTCGATCCTTGAAAGCAGCAATATCCCGACTCGGCTGACTGGGTTCGCCATCGGCATGATTTCCCTGATCGCATATACACCTGACATTTATCTCCCTAAACTGAATGGGTACCTTGCAGATCGCTATTCGGGACTCGCAGTTTATCAAATGTACTTCGGCTTCATCGCCGCGTCGGGTATCCTTGGTCTGCTTGCCATAGGTCTTCTGAAGTCACGGACGAAAATTAGAGCGGCGGCCCAAGTCCCGACCACGGTGGCCGCGGAATAGTAAGGCTGCGGGCGGAGTAAAATCTGGCTCTGCTACATGGCCGTTTTGCCTCCGCTTATACTTTCGCTTTTCGGTTTCACAAGGATCGAATGCCAATGATCTACGGCTATATCGGGCTAGGAAATCTCGGAGGGCACCTTGCTGCCAGCCTGCTCAAGGCCGGCTTCGCGGTGGTCGTGCATGATCGCCACAAACATCTTTCCGAGCGCCTCGTTGCAGAAGGGGCGACCTGGGCGGATTCTCCGGAAGAAATGGCGCGGCAGTGCGATGCTGTGATCACCTGCCTACCCTCACCATCTGTCTCCGATCAGGTTCTTAACCAGTTACTTTCCGACCTGAGACCCGGGTCGACCTGGATCGAGATGTCGACGCTGAGCCGTGATGAAATTCTTCGTCTCGCTGCTGTTGCTGCGAGGCATGGCGTGCGAGTGATGGAGCTACCAGTGACTGGGGGCGTGCATCTTGCCGCGCACGGAAAGATCACCATGCTTGCCGGCGGAGACAAGGACCTCTTTGAGACCCATTTGCCGGCGCTCGAAGCCATGGGCCACAAGATTTTCCACATGGGTACGCTTGGCAATGCTGCGATCATCAAGGTAATCACCAACATGCTGGCCTTCATCCACTTGAAGGCATGCAGCGAAGCGCTAATGCTGGCCCGGCGCGGCGGGCTCGATCTCGGTCAGGCCTGGCACGCCATCAAGGCTTCCTCGGGTAATTCCTTCGTCCACGAGACCGAGGGCGCGCTGATCCTCAACGGATCGTACGATGTCGCCTTCAACATTGACCTGGCGCTGAAGGATCTCGGATTTGCCATGGCGTTCGGCCGTGAATTCGGCGTCCCGCTCGACCTTGCGGGGGTCACCCAGCAAACCTACGTTGCCGCCAAGGCGGCCTATGGCGGCAACGCCGAATCGCCGATGATCGCCAAGCTTCTGGAAGACCTGCTGAAGACCGACCTGCGCGCACCGGGCTTTCCGGCCCGGCTGGAGTGATGTGTGTGTGCTCGTAGGATTGCATAATGTATCAGTGGGAACTCAGTGGCCGCTTGCTCCGTCGCTGAGTATTTCCATGTAGGCGCGATAGACGAACACCCGGCCCCGCCGTCGGCCCGTTACTTCTTCAACGATCCCAAGTCTTTGGAGTTGGTCTAGAGCTGCGTTGACGGTCGGCATTGTCAGTCCGCTTAGCTTCATTGCTGCCGTCGCGGTCAAATAGGGGCTTGTGCGCATGGCTTCGTGGATCTGGAGGACCGATCCCGTACGTTCAGACTCTCTTATGATCCGGTCGCGGTCGCCGTCGAATAGCCGTGCAATTTGACTGGCAGTCTCAAATGCTTGTTCCGCAGTTTCGCAGATCCCATCGAGAAAGAACTCGAGCCAAGCTTCCCAGGTGCCGTATTCTCGGACTTCCTGCAGCAGGCGGTAGTAATCGGCCCTGCGCGATTTGAAATAGAGGCTGAGGTAGAGCAAGGGTTGTCGAAGTACGCCCGTAGCGCAAAGGAATAATGTGATCAGGAGGCGACCGAGACGACCATTGCCGTCCAGGAAGGGATGGATGGTTTCAAACTGGACGTGGATGAGCCCCGCCTTGATCAGAGGTGGAATGTCGGGCGTGTCCAGATGAACGAACCTCTCCCATTCACCGAGACAACTCATGACTTCGTTGGGAGGAGGGGGCACGAACATGGCGTTTCCTGGCCGAGTTCCGCCGATCCAATTCTGGGTCGTGCGGAATTCACCAGGGCTCTTCGTCCCACCGCGGCCGCTGTCCAGCAATCGCTGATGCATTTCCCGAATAAGGCGCAGGGATAGTGGTAGTTCTTTCAGACGCTCGAGGCCGAACATCATGGCGTCGACGTAATTGGAGACTTCGCGAATATCGTCGACGGGCTCGCCACCGATCGCTTCCGTTTCGAAGCGAAGCAGGTCGGAAAGCGTCGATTGGGTGCCCTCGATTTGGGATGAAAGGACCGCCTCTTTACGTACATACATGTAGAGGAACAGTTCCTTGTTCGGTAGCAACACGGAAACACCGTCGAGCCGACCGAGCGCGCGCTCGGCCGCGCTGAGACGAGTGAGCAAGCCGGTGATCGCGAGTGGCGGAACCGGGGGAAGGGGAGGCGGAACAAACGCCTTGACGCGTTCACCACTGACAGCGGTTTCCACGAAGCGGCCCAGCCGTCCGTTGTTGTTAGGGTCGTTGCTGCCCATAGCCTTCTCGAGACGATTGTTGTGGTGGAGTTAAATAGCACGACGCTTTAATAAACGAAATGACAGCTTTGTTAATTAGCGCGCTCGCTCAATAAGCAACCGGCATGCAGGTGGTTCGATTCCATTCAAGAGCGCCAAGCTCGGAGACCGCCGTAACACCGACCGCCGCGCCGGATCGCCGCTGGGAAAGCCGTGCTCCTATTGGCGCACGTCGCCAGGCGCGGTCTTAGGACTGCGGAAGCATTCTGGCGATTTCGTCGAAGTACCAAAGCCTGGTTCGACATAGCTCTTTGAGCCTTGCACCAATGTTCCTCTGGTTCGATTGCGGCCCGAAAGTTTGGCCTCGTAAAGTAGCTTGTCGGCCTGTTCGTAGAGTTCAGCGAAATCCACATCAGCATTTGTTGATGTATCCGCCACTCCCATGCTTGCAGTTACGGGGCGGCCAAGGTGTGGAACCGTGTTGGCGACGACGAGGGGAATCGCCCGGCGCCTACGATCCACCCGAGCTTGGCCATCTTCGCCACGCACAAGAAGCACGAACTCCTCGCCGCCGAGGCGGAACGCATGAACCTGCGGGTCCGCCTGGAGTGCTTCGGCCACCGCTTTCAGCACGGCATCGCCGACCACGTGGCCGTGAACATCATTGATTGACTTGAAGTGGTCCAGGTCGAGTACGGCAAGGGTGCGATAGCCCTCGGCGCGAAGCTTGTCGAAATTCTGCTCGATTGCACGCCGGTTGAGCAACCCGGTCAATGCGTCGCGTTCGGATAGGCGCTCCAGTACGTCTGCCTCGAAGCGTGCACTGTCTCGCTCGCGCTTGATCGTCATAAAGCGGTCAGCCACGCCGAGTGCGGTGAACAATGCTTCGCATAGGCACCCCGTATAGAATAGCAGCATAGCGTCATTGCTCTCTAACCATGGAACTACGCCCGTTGCCAAGCGTACCAACCCGGCCATGATCACAGGGGTATAGCCGATCGCCTGGAACTTGGCGGCTCGACTTCCGCGCCGCAGTGCGTCGGCAACTGACAAGATGAAGATGATGACTACCGGAGCAAAAGCCGCCGTGTAGATGGTTGACTGGATCGAACGTCCCACGAACGGAAATGCGGCGTGTGACAAGCTGAGAAACATCGCCCAGGCGGCGCAAACGAGCAGCGCCCGCCGCAGGAGAGGATGCATACGGCCGGGTTCGATGAAACTGTGGGTAAACATTGCCCCTGAAGCGACTGTAACGCCGAAGATCACCGTCGTCATCCAGCTCAATGTCATTGCCGGCGGATCGAAAAGAACCACTGCAAGCCCCGAAGAGACCAAAATAGTCAGCAGCAAAGAGATCGTGAGCAGGGAATGCCAAAGCAGGAATGGCTCGCCCAGGATCCGGTAGAAAGCCGCGTTGAAAATGACCGGTATAAACAGCATTCCAGCAAGGGTAGCCAAGAGAAGCAAGGACCGTAGATGTTCCGGGCCCATAGCAAGGTCAGACGAGGACAGATAGGCTCTCTCGAGTGTCATCCGGTGGCTTGGTAAATCGAACGCAACAACAACTTGTCGCGTGTCGTGGGTTACGTCCGGCAGAGGGGCCTTGAAATATCCGCCAGACAGAGCGCTAAGCAGTTCACCGGCCGGCAAGGACGTCTGGCGCATCTCGCCGTCTCGGTCGATCGCCAGCAGATGCATAGCCACGAGTGCACTACGCCTTGAAAAGAGATATCGGGGAAGGACATCGTGTGGACCGATTTCAAAACGCAGCAGCGTCCGCTCGCCATCGAGCGAATAGGTCCGGTCTCCACAGGTCCAGCGCCTGGGTGAGTTGACGACCGTGACCAAGTCGTCCGACAAACGGCTGGATGTCCAGCAAGAGCTGCGGATGTCCATCGTTTCAGACGCGCCAACTGGTGCGATGCCCATAGATGCAAGCATCACTAAGCTCAGCACAGTCGTCGCAAGCACTTTTCGGAGGTCATTCCAGGACATAGGTCAACGCTACATGCTCAAACATTGAGATGCGGTTACTGCCCCCAAATCCGTTGGCGCGGGGTGAAATTCCAAGGCGATGGCAAGATCGGCCGGCCGAGGTGATCGAACGCAAACGTCTACAACAGTGCGGCTTTCTCGCTACCTACTTTGAAGAGCACTGGTCTCGGTCGGCCTAGGCATCGGCTTTGCACCGGAATGGACGCTGGATCTGCCCAATCGCAATTTCAAGCGTCGAAAGGTGAGGGGTGTCGACTTCAGGATCGGGCTTGAGGTTGCGTGGTGGTCCAAGGATGACCCGACGGGCCGCCCGCGATGACTTCATCGATTTCGCCAAGTCGTTGGTAAGGGCGGGTAGGTGAGGGACGGTGAAATCTAACGACTCTGTTTGCCCAGCGGGAAGGGGAAGTTGCCGCATCAGGATCACGAATTCCGTCGTGACAGCTAGCTCGAAGACGTGTTGAGGCGGAGATTCTGGAGCCGCACGGCCCCGTGGGGAGGTGCGGCGATTTATGCTCGACTTTAGGTGATCACGGAGTTCCGATTCTTTGTGTCGTGGATCTCCGAGTGGAGGGATGATACTGTGCCAGCGGGACAGATATCAGTCACCGCGAACGTGCACATAGCAATATGAGGGCGAAATGAAGGCCCGTTGGCGATGCCGATCAACTAAATCGCTCATCGACCGTTACCCTGCGCCCGGATATGATCGCGGGCATCACAGCAGCGGCAGTGGTGATTCCGAAGGCTATGGCCTATGCGACCGCTGCCGGCCTTCCAGTTAGCGCCGGGCTTTACGCCGCCTTTGTACCGATGATCGTCTACGCGCTCCTCGGCACGTCGCGCGTCAAGGCGGCCGACGACACAGCATACGCAAGGATGGACACCATCCGGTTCCCGGCCCGAGCGCCTGACATCCACATTTTTGATGCGCAAAGTTGTTCAATTGCCGGCCGAGTCCTCAAGGCACACGCGCTCGAGCGATAGTGCACTCACCACACCGGGTGGCGGGCGCGAATGGTTGCAAATGTCGTTGTCCTTGCCGTTACCGTTACCGCTTGATCGACCCGCGTGCCGTACAAGCCCTGAACTCTTTAACAAGCTCATCGTGCCTCCTTTGGCCGTGAGTAAGCCTATTTCGCCTCCACCTGGGGAATGTACACGGCGGCAGCCCGACTATCGTCGTTGAGAAATTCGCCTCCAACGATCAAGTAAACGGCTATCTCTGTTACCGAAATAAGCATCACACCGATCGGCAGCCCGGTTGATGCGGTTTTTTCCGGTTGCCCAAAGCTATGTCTTTTGTACATCCTGTTCTCCCACAGTCTCATCCAATTGGTAACAGCCGCAGAGCAGCCTGCAGGAACCGAAGAGCCGCTCTGGGGCCGTCACCCATGACTTTTCTGTTCTGGGGGACTGGGCTGATTGAGAAATTTAGCGCTATGGGGGGCAGAACAATCGACATCGGACCTATGCCACGGCTGGTCAGACTGAAGTCCCAAGCCGGAACTTTTCACCTTGTCGCGGGTGCCGGTGCGCCCCGCCGACGGATACTCACCAACCTATCCGTCGACACGCGCGTCATGCGAGATGCAGCGGATCGGAGGCGGGCAATTGAGGCGTCAAAACTCGGCGACTATTCCGCCAAAGATGGAATCGTTGTAAAAGTTATGTACTGGGTACTCATAACGATTGCGGCCTCCACAGCGGAGGCCGCTTTTTTGTGAAGCGACGAGCTTAGTAGGTCATGACGTGCTTGAGAGCATCCGCGTCCTGAATGCCGCTTTGATACAGGCCGATCAACTGGGCGGCGAGCGCATCAGCCTCTTCGCTTTCCAATGGGATTGCCTTTTGGCGTATCAATTCGGGGAAGACGGCTTCGGTTTTTTTGAAGGCATCAGGCTCTATTATCTCTTGGCGAGATGCGGCGGTTTTGTTCATCACACATAGCTCCCAACCGATAAGGAGGACATGTCAGTCCCAGCGCAGATGATTATGCGGGATGGTTGGCGCGGTGCAATCCTGAATGTGTGCGCGGGTGGGCTAGGCTCTGCCGCCGGGGAAATCAGGCGGCACCTCGACGACATGAAACGTTGGAAGACGATGGGGGATCGGCGTGGCACACGGGGTAGCCGGCATTGCGGCAATGGCGCTTGGTGTCAGCTTGGCCGAGGCGATGCGTGGCATCGTGTTCATTGTTGTTGGAAGGGCTAAGCCGATCGATTTAAGTGCGATACTTATTCCAACCAAACTCTTGCGGCCTTCCGTTCTAAAAAATGCCAGCCTTGGAGGGCCGCTTTTTCATCGGTTCACGATGCTAAAACTATAGCCGATAGCCATGCACCCAGTGCCAGCAACAGCCACACTCTAGCGGGCTTGAAACGCCTCCTGCGGACACCTTCCCAATCGTAGGTCATCATGTCCTCCTCTCGGTGGCGCACAATGCACAAATGTAGGCCAGAGGAAAAGCCCGTTAGGAAAGAGTTCGCGGGGATAACCAGGGGCACGACCTCTGGTGGTGCGATACTTAGTGAAAAAGGCGATTTGGCAGTTTGTCCCCTAATGTGGAGCGCTGGCTCCCCCCGCTGCACGCAGCTCGGTGACCTTGCGATCGAGGTCGAGTTTGCGCGGTCCGAACTCCTGCGCGCCACCAAGGCCCTCGACAATCTTGCCTTTGCCAACGACGAACAGCGTGTCGCGATCGATATTGTCCCACGCGCCGTCGAGGCCCCGGTCCGCCAGATCGCGGAGACTGCCGGCGGCCAGGGCTCTATGCTGGTCTGGCAAACTTCGGGAAAAGTTTGATCTACAATTCGGTTCGAACGCGCAGACCGGGGAGTTTGGTGATGGCCGGTTCTGATTCCCACGGAAGCCATGACTGCCGAAAAGCCGAAGCAGAGGTGGCGGCATTGCGCGACGCCGATATGGATTTCTCAGACCTTGACAGCGAAAGGAGCTTGCCTTGGAAGGCGGGCTTCCAGTCGCGGGTCGCTAATGTCTATGCTGCGACCAGAAAGTTGCGAACCTGCGTGAGGAGATCGGGTCTATTAATTCGGGAACGTCCCGATTGATAAAGAGGCGGCCATCCTTTCTTGAAACTACGCAGAACAGGATCATGAGCCATCCCGCCCTGGTTCTGATCGCGACCGGCGTCATCAGATACCTCTGGGGTCCATCGAGACGACGTCGCTAGGGAACCCGAGCTGAGGGAATTGCCTGAGCGTGCCGGATAACCTCTATTCTAAGGCGAAAGGACGGATCTATTGCTGGCGCGTCAAAGTGAAGAAGTATGTGCGCGGGTCGTCTCGGAGTGCCATCATCCCGAGCATAATTCCATCATCTATCCGGCGAAAGAGGTCGGTAATCGGTTGGCGATCATAGATCATGGCCGCTGAATATACCCTATCGAACTCCCGCGTATCGAGCGTAGCGGTACGGGACAAGTTGAAACCTAAGCGGAGTGCACACTATCCAAACGCAGAATGAATTGTTGGAGTGCATCGGGAGCAAGCGCGACATGGTCTCCCGTCATTCGCATGTGCTCGGCTATTTTGGAGAACAACTCCGCAGCCAAATCTGCGCGTTCCACAACCAGGTTTGTCGTTTCCTGCGCGTCGCTTTCCAGCGCATAGAGTTCGAAGAAGATCTCATCCTTGAATAAGTCGACGATGAGCTTGTGTGATTTGCAGATGATGCATCGCGAGAAATTGCCAAGGGCTCCATTGCCGTCATACTGGATGAAGATGTCCCGGTGCTCGCGCGTCGTCCCGCCCCTCATCGCCGGCAGCAAGGAGGTCCCGGGAAGATCAGGCGGGCGTTCGATTTCCAGGAGCTCGCAGATCGTGGGAAGCACATCGATGTGGCTCACAGGCTGCTCACAGATGCCGCCCATGCCCTCCATCCCCGCAGGCAGCTTGAAGATGAGGGGTGTCCTGACGGATTCTTCATACATGCACATCTTCTGCCAGAGCCGGTGCGAGCCGAGCATCTCGCCATGATCACTCGTAAACACGATCAGCGTTTCATCGTAGATGCCTTCGGCCTTCAGCCTGCTTACGAGTTCACCGATGCAATGATCAAGAAGTGCGACCAGACCGGCATAGACGCGCCAGATCTCCTTCCAATCGTCGCGGCTGTAGCGGGCGCCGAGGAAGCCCGGGAGGTTGTAGAGCTGCAGAGGGCTTTGGCCGGAGAACCAAACGCCGACATTATCTGGAGGATCAAATTCACGCGCCAGCGAAAACCAAGGTTCGGGGACATCGAATGGAGGATGCGGCGCCAGGAACATCGCACTGAGGAAGAACGGGCGGGACCGATCGCGGTTCTCGATGGCGTCGAGCGCCGATCGCAGGATGTAGCCGTCGAAGAAACTGTCGAAGCCCGGCTCGTAGCACCCAGTCGCCGGTAGTGAATAGTTCCCGACTGAGGTCACGGCGCCGGAGGTCAGTTCCGGAACGATGCCGCGGAAGCGCGTGCCTCCGGGTGGCCGATGGCCCCTGGCCTGCAGAAATGCGCCATAAGTGTCTTCAAGGGCGTTCCACTTGGTCCTGGTGCCTTCGCGTGTTTCCAGCGGTGGTTGGTACATCATGTGTTGTTTTCCCGCATGCCACCCATCCCAGTCGGCTGACAGGAGGTCGTAAAGATTGGCGATGCCATCCGGGATGAAGCCATGTTGCCTGTCCGCCTCGACCCAGGGATTGATCAGGCAACCGGTCGAATTGGGATAGCGTCCGGTGAAAAACGCGCCACGCGAGGGAACGCAGAGCGGGGAAGCGCAATATGCGTTCGGGAAAAAACAGCTGTCGGCCTGAAGCGCCTGCAGATGCGGCATGTAGGATGTGCCGATGAAATCGTAGCGAAGCTGGTCGGCCATGATGACGACGACGTTGGGTTTCTTCATGGAGGCATCCTCGCTGGTCTGGGGAGAAAAGATGGCATGATCGTCCGGCGCTTGCCGCGTGCTGTACGGTCAGGCGAACTCGGATATCGGCGCCGGGCAGGTGGCAGGACAAGGACGAGCCGGCGGCGGTGACGCCGGCAAGTCTCCATGCCGTTAGCGGGTGGGGCGCTGTCTGGGCGGCCCGACGGTCGCCCTTTCGATTAGCTTCACGCCCATGTTGACGCGGGTGATGCTCTCTTCGGCGTTGGCGATCCGCTTCATCAGCAGTTGAACACCGATCCGGCCAAGCTCCAGGCGATCGATGCTGATCGTCGTCAGCGGCGGCCGGCTGTGCATGGCAATCGCTACATCGTCGAGCCCGATGATCGAATAGTCGTCGGGAACCGAAAGCCCCTGGCTCTGAAGCGCCTGCATGACGCCGAGCGCGACCACGTCCATGCTGCAGAAAAGGGCCGTTGCCTTGTCGAGCCTGCCGCTCTCGAGCGCCTGGCGTGTCGCCAGTTGCGCTTGGGTTTCCAGGAAACCCATCTTGCCGAGGTCAAGAAGATGCTTGTCCGGATCGAACTCTATTCCGGCTTCTTCCAGTGCCAGGCGGAAGCCTTCAAGACGACGCTGCATCGACAATCGCCGTGGGAGCGTGACGTGCACGATCTCTCGGTGCCCGGCCTCAAGCAGGCGCCGCGTCGCAAGCCAGCCCGCTGACCAGTTGTCGGGCAGAACACTGTCCATGCGCATCGAGCGATCCATGCCGTTGATCAGAACCGTCGGCACGCCGCTTGCGGCGAGCCGGTCGATTGCGGCCCGGTCGTCTAGGCCGACCGCGATGACTGTGCTCGGTTCCGCGCCGCGCAGATATTCGTCGATTTCCATTGCGTTCTGTTGCGCGTCGAGCGTCAGGAGCTGCACGTCGACCTTCAGAGAGTGCGCCGCCGCCTCGTCCAGCGCGCCGCGGATCACATCCTCGTAGAACTGCGAACCGGAGTAGTACTCGGCTGGAACGATCAAGGCGGTGCTTCCGATGCCGGCCTTGTGCAGCGAACGGGCGCTGCGCCCGAGGTAGCCGAGCTCTTCGGCAAGAGCCAGGATCTTCTTGCGGCTCTCGCCGCTAACGCCGCCGCGATTGTTCAGAACCTTCGACACGGATGCGACCGAAACGCCGGCTGCATCGGCGATGTCGCGCAGTGTCAGTGTGGCGAGTTGATCATCGGTCATTGTAAGTGCACTCCATCAGATTCCTGCGCGTTTTGGGAGTCACGGCGGCGGGCATTCGTCTGCTTACCAGAAGAATTGTGTATGCCCGAGCGACCGCATCAAGGCCTCCATGAAATAGTAGTCGCCATAGGGAAGCATGGTGTCGGAGTAGCCTGATCCGACATGGGCCGCACCATGGGCGAGAAGGCCGAGTGCTGCTGGATCGCCAGTCAGGTCGCAGGTGTCGAGCAAGCCCGCGATCAGGCGGTCGGCAAACCCGCGCCAGACTTGAGCTTCTTCGGCGTCGCATTGGTCGGCGAGCATATAGATGCCGGCTGCCATGATCGCGCCGGCCGAGCTGTCGCGCGGCGCGTACTTCGGGTCAGGAACGTCATAGTCCCAAACGGGCACGAGGTCGCTGCCCATCAGCTGCTCGGCCTTGGCGGCGAGCCTGCGGGCAGCATCCAAATAGGTCCTGTTTCCGGTGACGCGCGCGCATTGGGCAAAACCATGGATCAACCAGGCCTGGCCGCGCGACCAGCATGAGCTGTCGGCATGACCCTGGTGGGTTTCGCCGCGCAGTGCGTCGCCAGTGCTCGGATCGAACAGGAAGGTGTGGAAGCTGGTGTCGTCGTCGCGCACGAGGTGTTTCAAAGTGGTGTCGGCATGGCCATCGGCGGCCTCGCGAAAGTCCGCTCGCCCGGTTTCGCCGTAGGCCCAATAAAGCAGCGCAAGGTTCTGCATCGTATCGGCGATGATCCGCCCATTGGCGAAGTCCGCGCGCATGCCACCGTGCGCCGGCTGAGCGTTCCATGCCTGAAGATAGCGCCCCTCCGGTCGGTACCGGCCGAGCAGCAGATTGGCGGCCTCAAGAGCGAGCGCGCGCGGTTCCTTCTCGCCGGTCATAAGCCATTCGGCCACACAGCTGAGCGAGAACTGGAAGCCAAGATCATGGTCCTGGGCGCGGCGATGCGCCAGAATGCCCCTAAAGATCGAGCGGCGGGCGCGTGCTGCGTTCAGGAATGTCGGGTCTCCTGTCAGCTGCGAGGCAAGCCACAACTGGCCGGCATGAAAGCTCACGACCCAGTCGTAGGGGCTGCAATAGGCCCAGCCATTGTCGCTTAAGCCGATCTTCGGATTGCGGATGCCGATGATCGGCATGGTCGTGCGCAATTTTTCGACGCTGCGCACGAGTGCTGCCTGGTGGCGATCAACATGAGAGGTGGCTGCTGCCGGCACGGAGGCTGCGAAGTAGCTACTGGTTTCAATTTTCATGTGTGTGCTCCTGAGTATGGAAATCTTTTTGCTCATTAAGTAAATTTCGTCAATAGCGAAACTTTCGCTTGACGCAGAATGTTTTCGGTTTCATTCTTATGCCTAGTCTGGGCGTCCTTCGTGACGTTCATGGCGCCGATAAGGGAGGGTTAGGGAATGTCCATTGCGGACGCATCGAATGCAGGGCCGCCTCTGAGCGTGCGACTGCGCAGCCAGTTGGGCGGCTACGGTTTTCTGCTGCCCTGGCTGTTGGGGTTTGTCGTACTGACCTTGGGCCCGGCCGTTTCGTCGTTCTATCTTTCGCTCACGGACTTCGGCCTGATGGGGCCGGCCAACTGGGTCGGTGCCGAGAACTACGTGCGGATCGCCAGCGACGACCCCCGTTTCTGGACGGCGATGCGGGTGACTTTCACTTTTGTCCTGCTGTCGGTCCCGCTCAAACTGATGTTCGCGCTGGCGATTGCAGTGGCGCTGAACAAGGGGCTGCGTGGCCTGACGGTGTTTCGCGCGATCTTCTATCTTCCGTCGCTGGTCGGTGGCAGCGTTGCAATCGCGGTGCTCTGGCGGCAGGTGTTTGCCGGCGATGGCGTGCTGAACCAGGTTCTGGCGGCCCTCTTCGGCTACGAGGGCCCGAGCTGGATCTCGAACCCGTCCACGTCGCTCTACACCCTCGTCCTGCTCGCCGCCTGGCAGTTCGGCTCTTCGATGATCATCTTTCTGGCCGGTCTGCGTCAGATCCCGCAGGATATGTACGAGGCCGCCAGCATCGACGGCGCAAGCCGCTCCCGCCAGTTCTTCAAGATCACGCTGCCGCTGTTGACGCCGGTGATCTTCTTTAATGCGGTGATCCTGACGATCGACGCCTTCAAGGCATTCACCTCGGCTTTCGTCGTCAGTGACGGCAGCGGGGGGCCGATCGATACGACGCTGTTCTACACGCTTTACCTCTACCAGGAAGCCTTCACCAACTTCCGCTTCGGATACGCCTCAGCCCTTGCCTGGGTGCTGGTGGTCATTATCGCAATTTTCACGGCGCTGTCTTTCATGTCGGCTAAATATTGGGTGCACTACGATGACTGATACCGTCTATGCGTCGAGCGTCGTCGAGGCAGCCGCCATGCCCGAAGGAGCGAAGTCATCGCCGCTGAAGCGGGCGCTGGTCTACGCGCTCCTGACCGCGGTCAGCTTCATCATGCTCTACCCGCTGCTGTGGATGGTCTCGAGCTCCTTCAAGCCCGAAAACGAGATCTTCGCGACGACGTCGCTAATCCCGCAGGAGTTTACGCTCGATGCCTATCGACGTGGCTGGAATGGCCTGAGCGTCAGCTTCGGCTACATGTTCCTCAACTCGTTGCTGATCTCGGTTCTGGTCGTCATCGGCAATCTGATGTCGTGCTCGATGGCCGCCTATGCCTTCACGCGACTGCAGTTCAAGGGGCGCGGATTCTGGTTTGCGCTGATGCTCGGGACGCTGATGATGCCGCAGCATGCGGTGCTGATCCCGCAATATCTGATGTTCCTGAAATTCGGCTGGGTCAACACCATCATGCCGCTTGTCGTTCCGAAGTTCTTCGCCATCGACGCCTTCTTCATCTTCCTGATGGTTCAGTTCTTCCGCGGTATCCCGCGTGAGCTCGATGAGGCGGCTATCATGGATGGTGCCGGACCGTTGCGCATCTTCCTCAAGGTGATCCTGCCGCTTTCGACGCCGGTTCTGGCGACCGCCGCAGTCTTCTCGTTCATCTGGACCTGGGACGATTTCTTCGCGCCGTTGATCTATCTGAACGACATCGAGAAATACACGGCCCAGCTAGGTCTTCGAACCTTCGTCGATGCCACGGCGCAATCGGATTGGGGCGCGCTGCTTGCGATGTCGACCTTGACCGTATTGCCGATCTTCATCCTCTTCCTCCTGTTCCAGCGGCTCCTGATCGAAGGCATCGCGACGACGGGCATGAAGCGGTAGCGCCACGAACAACAGCCACAGAACAAGAAACAGGAAAGGGGAGCCCCATGACGACGCTCGCTTTGAAGCAAGTCCAGAAGCGCTACGGTGCCGTCGAAATCATTCGCGGCGTCGACCTCCAGATCGGCAGCGGCGAGTTCGTCGTTTTCGTCGGCCCGTCAGGATGCGGCAAGTCCACGCTCTTGCGCATGATTGCTGGACTGGAACCAATCTCCGGCGGCGAGCTGGCGATCGGCGGCGCCAGAATGAACGAGAAGGCGGCCTCCGAACGTGGCATTGCCATGGTCTTTCAATCCTACGCGCTCTATCCGCATATGAGCGTCTACAAGAACATGTCGTTCGGCCTTGAGACCATGCGCATGCCCAAGCCCGAAATCGACAAGCGGGTGCGCAAGGCGGCCGAAATCCTGCAGATCACCCAACTGCTGGAACGCAAGCCAAAGCAGCTGTCGGGCGGCCAGCGTCAGCGCGTCGCCATCGGCCGCGCCATCGTGCGCGATCCGAAGATCTTTCTGTTCGACGAACCCTTGTCCAATCTGGACGCCGAGCTTCGCGTGCAGACCCGCGTCGAGATCGCAAAGCTCCACGCCGATATCGGCGCCACGATGATCTACGTCACCCATGACCAGGTCGAAGCGATGACGCTCGCCGACCGGATCGTGGTGCTGCGCGCTGGCCGGATCGAGCAGCAGGGATCGCCGCTCGAAATCTACAACAGGCCAGTCAATCGCTTTGTCGCGGGCTTCATCGGTTCGCCGAAGATGAATTTCCTGGATGTTTCCGTGGTGGGTCGTCGCGACGACGGGGTTGTCATCGGTCTTGCCGGCGCCGATGTCGCCGTGCCGCTGGTCGAACGAGTCGAGATCGGGGCGACGCTCAGCCTTGGCGTTCGCCCGGAGCATATCAGGGCCAACGGCGCGGGTGGCATCGCTCTCGGGACAATGACGATCACGCATATCGAGCATCTCGGCGGCCAGACCATCATCTATGGGCGTCTGCCCGACAAGCAGGCGCTCATCGTCGCCATGGAAGGCCAAACGCTGCTCAACACGGGCGAAACGCTGAACGTCAGCATCGCGCCGGAACATTGCCATCTCTTCGACGCCGAAGGACGCAGGCTTGCCGACTGGGCTCAGGCATAAAAACGGAACCAAAGGGAGGAATTCATGCTCAATCGACGCGAACTTCTACGCAACGGCCTGATGCTCGGCGGAACGGCTGCATTCTCGCAGCTCCCGCTGCGGACCGCATTTGCCGACAGCGCCACGATGCGGCTCTACTGGTGGGGCACGCCCGCGCGCGCCGAGCGCACGCTTGGCGTCGCCCGGCTGTTCGAGGCAGCCAATCCGGACGTCAAGATCAACGGTGAAGTCGGCGGCAACGACTACTGGTCGAAACTGACGACGATGCTCGTCGGCGGAAACGCGCCTGACATTTTCCAGCTCGAGCCCGGCCGGTTTGCCGACTATGCGCGCCGCAACACCACGCTTCCGCTCAACGATTTTCTCGGCAAGTCCATTCGCACCGACAAGCTCGCACCGGGTGTGCTGGAGCTTGGAACCGTCGACGGCAAGGTGGCGGGCATGCCGTTGTCGCTCAACGCCTTCGCCTTGTTCTATGACGCGAAAGCCTTCAAGCAGGCCGGGCTCAATCCGCCGGGGGCTGCGACCACATGGGACGAATTCGCAAAGCTTTGCGTCGACCTGACCAAGGCGATCGATCGCAGGAACGTCTGGGCCGTCGGCAACGCTTCGCGCTACACCTATGCGTTCGATGCTTTCCTGAACCAGCGCGGCAAGCGATTGTATGGCGAGGACGGGAAGATCGGCTTCGATGCCAACGATGCCAAGGACTGGTATGGCTACTGGGAAAGCCTCGCCAAGAACGGCGGCTGCGTGTCGGCCGAAGTCCAGTCCATGGACCAGATCCAGGTGGATTCTAACCCGCTCGCAACCGGCAAGGCCGCCATGGCCATCGCCTTTTCGAACCAGCTTCTGGGCTACCAGTCGGCCGTGAAGAACCCGCTCGGGATCACCAACTTGCCGGTCTCGGAGCCCTCAGGACCATCAGGCCTGTTCTATCGGCCGGGTCTGCATTTCGGCATTGCAAGCACCTGCGAAAATCCGGGGCTTGCTGCCCGCTTCATCGACTTCTTCGTCAACGACATGGCTGCCGGCATGGTGCTCGGCGTCGAGCGCGGCGTTCCGGTCAATACCGACGTCAAGGATGCGGTCGTTCCGCTGATCGACGACGTGTCGAAACGGACGGTCGATTACATCTCGTCGATTGCCGGTCGGGTCGGTGCCTATCCTCCGCCGGTGCCGGTCGGCGCCTCCGAATTCGACACGCGCGCCTTCCGGCCGCTGGCTGACAAGGTGGCCTTCGGCCGGGTGACGCCCGCGGAGGCGGCCGATCAGTTGGTGGCGGAAGGCGGCCGAATTCTCAAGGGCTGATCGTCTCGGACGATAGGCGGCCACTTCGCTTGTCGAAGTCGCCATGCGCAAGTGCGCCGCCGAAGGAGGTCGGCGGCGCACGGAAATAGAAGCTTTCGGGAGAGAACCATGCTTGGCAGACGCGAACTTTTGCAGTTGGGGTTGTTGTTCGGAGGGGCGGCAACGCTTTTGCAATCGCCGCTGCGCTCGGCCTTGGCGGATAGCGCGACGATGCGCCTCTTCTGGTTCGGTTCGCCCGCACGCGCCGAGCGCACCCTGAGTGTTGCCAGGTTGTTCGAGGCCGCAAATCCCGGTGTGAAGATCAATGGCGAGGTTGGCGGCAACGACTACTGGTCGAAGCTGACGACGATGCTGGCCGGCGGCAATGCGCCCGACATTTTCCAGCTCGCGCCGAGCCGTTTTGCCGACTATGCGCGCCGCAACACCATGCTTCCTCTCGGCGATTACCTGGGAAGCACGATCCGCACCGACAAATTGATGTCCGGCGTCCTCGATCTCGGGGCGGTCGACGGCAAGGTCGTCGGCATGCCGCTGTCGTTGAATGCGTTTGCTCTGATTTACGACAGTGTCGCCTTCGAAAAGGCCGCGATTGCACCGCCCGGCCCGACCACCACCTGGGACGGTTTTGCCAGACTCTGCGTCGACATCACCAAGGCGATCGGCCGGAAGAATGTCTGGGCGGTCGGCAACGGCGCGCGCTACAGCTATGCCTTCGAGGCGTTTCTCGTTCAACGCGGCAAGCGACTGTACGGCGAGGATGGCCGGATCGGCTTCGACGCCACCGATGCCAGCGACTGGTACGGCTATTGGGAGAGCCTGGCGAAGAACGGCGGCTGCGTGTCGGCCGAGGTCCAGGCCATGGACAAGCTGCAGATCGATTCCAATCCGCTTTCCACCGGTCATGCGGTGATGGCGATTGCCTTTTCTAACCAGTTGCTCGGCTATCAGGCGCTCGCCAAGAACAGGTTGGGCATCACCTCGCTACCGATCGCCGATGCGGCAGGACCTTCCGGCCTGTTCTACAAGGCAAGCCTGCATTTCGGGATTGCCAGCACCTCAAGGCAGCCGGAACTTGCAGCCCGGTTCATCGATTTCTTCATCAATGACCTGGCGGCAGGGAAAATTCTCGGGGTGGAACGCGGCGTGCCAATCAACCTTGACGTCCGGGAGGCAGTGGCGCCTCTCGTCGATGACGTCTCGAAACGATCGGTGGACTACATTTCCTCGATAGCGGGAAGGGTGGGTGCCTTTCCGCCCCAGGTTCCGATCGGGGCCTCCGAGATGGAGGAACGCGTGTTCCGGCCGATCGCCGACCAGGTCGCCTTCGGCCAGTTGACTGTTGCTGCAGCCGGCGAGGAACTGGTCGCGCAGGCAAACCGCATTCTCAGGAGCTAACGTTTCCCAAACGCTCGCCCTGGGCACCACAGCATACGCCGCCCTAGACAGGAATAGCCCATGACAGATGGCATATACCCCGACAGCCTGTTCCATCCATGGTCGGGCAATGAACTGCGCACGCGCGCCGATGTCGAGCGCGCGCTGAAATCGCTCTGCGACCCGGCCGAGCCCTACCGATCGCCAGGTGGCGCGCGGTTGCGGTTCGACGCGACCGCTGCGCATTTCGATCAGGCGGCAGCCGATCTTGAGGGCTTCTCGCGGTTGTTGTGGGGGTTGGTGCCGGCTGAGGTCGGCGGCGCCACATGGATCGACTGGACGCCGATCGCGCGCGGCCTTGCGTCCGGCACGGATCCGCACCATCGCGAATACTGGGGTCAGCCCACGGATCGCAACCAGCGCCTTGTCGAACTCGCGGCCATCGGATTTGCGTTGCGTCTCGTGCCGGACAAGCTCTGGGCTCCCCTGGGGCCAGATGCGCGCCAGAATGTCGTCGCCTATCTGAAGGCCGGGCATGCCTGCCGGTTTTCCGAGAACAACTGGAAGTTCTTCCGGATTCTCATCGGCCTGGGGCTGGATTCCGTCGGCGCCGATCACGATCGGGCCTTGGACCAGGCCTATATCGACGAGCTCGAAACGTTCTATCTCGGCGATGGCTGGTACAGCGATGGCGACGCGCGCCGTGCCGACCACTACATCCCCTTCGCCTTTCACTTCTATGGGCTCATTCTTGCCGCGCTCGACGGTAGCACCTACACGCAGCCATATCGCGAGCGAGCGCGTCTCGCCGCCGGCGATATGACGCGATGGTTTGCCGATGACGGCGCCGCCTTGGCGTTCGGTCGGTCGATGACTTATCGGTTTGCGATCGCCGGTTTCTTCGGTGCTTTGGCATTTTCCGGCGAGGAGGCGCTGCCCTGGGGGCAACTCAAGGGCTTCTACCTGCGCAATCTGCGCTGGTGGGCCAGGCAACCGATGGCGTCGAGGGACGGTATCCTGCCGGTTGGCTACGCCTACCCGAACCTTTTGATGTGCGAGACCTACAATTCGCCGCAGTCGCCCTATTGGGCCTTGAAGGCGTTTCTGCCGCTGGCCTTACCGGAGCAACACCCCTTCTGGAGCGCTGTGGAGGCGGTTTGTCCACCGCGCGACGACGTCGCCGCACACCGACACACGGGCATGATCATCAAGAATCCGCCCGGCAATGCCATCGCGCTTTGCAGCGGCCAGCAGACGGGACCGCAAAACACCTGGGCACGGTTCGGCGCCGAGAAATACAGCAAGTTCGTCTATTCCGCCCGTTACGGCTTCAGCGTGGAAAGCGACCCCAATCGCTTTGCAGATGCGGTCCTGGATGGCATGCTGGGTTTCAGCAGCGACGGTCTCCAGTTTCAGGTCCGACAGGCAAATGAGGAGGTGTTGATCGCCGACGACGTCCTCTACGCGCGCTGGCGGCCCAATGACGACATCCTGGTCGAAACCTGGCTCTACTGGCATGAGGAATTCCATGTCCGCGCCCATCGCGTGAGAACCGAACGAGCCGTTACCGCGAAGGAGGGGGGCTTTGCGATCGCCAGACACGACAGGCTTGCCGAGGCACTGGAAAGTGAACCTGGCAAGGCGGTCGTGGCGACCCCGCGAGACCTCTCGGCGATCGTCGATTGCGGCTCGTCGGTCGCTCGCGTCGGCAAGGCGCATATCGCTCAGCCGAACACCAACCTGATTGCCGCAAAGACGCTTGTGCCGCAGCTGGTGGCCGAGCTTTCTCCTGGAGAGAGCACGCTTTTTTCCGCCGTTCTGGTGAGCGCCGATCCGGTCGCCGGCCGCAGCGCGCTGACGCGCTTGCCGCGGACCCCCGACCTGCCGGCGCTCGAGGCGCTGATCAGCGCTAAGGGCCGGCCGGTCTCGCTCATGAACAGAAACACGAGTGCCTGACCGCCTGTCGATGCCGGCCAATTTTGAAAGTTGAGGACAAGAACTGATGGATATTCGCCAAGCTATACATTTCGAACAGGCCGAAACGCTCGACACAGAGGGGCTGCGCCGCCATTTTCTCATCGAAGATCTCTTCGTTGCCGGCGAGATGCGCGCCGCCTACAGCCATTATGATCGCCTGGTTCTTCTCGGCATCCGGCCGGAAGGCACGCCGCTTGCCTTCAGCGCTGCGCTAGCAAAATCCGCCGGCGTCGCCGATTTTCTCGAGCGGCGGGAACTGGCCGTCGTCAACCTTGGTGGCGGTGCGGCGAGAATATCTGTCGATGCCTTGGATCATGTCATTGCGCCGTTCGAGGCGCTCTATATCGGCAAAGGGGCGAAGGGCGTAGCCTTTGCCGCCGTGGACGAGGCATCGCCTCCAAAACTCTATGGCGTCTCAGCTCCTGCGCATGCCAGCCATCCCACCCGCAAGATCACCCAGGATGAAGCTTCACCACAGGCGCTCGGAACGAGTGAGGCCGCCAACAAGCGCACCATCTACAAATATGTCCATGACGGCCTGTTGCCGACCTGCCAGCTCATGCTCGGCATCACACGGTTCGAGCCGGGAAGCGTCTGGAACACCATGCCTGCGCACCTTCACGATCGGCGCATGGAAGCTTATCTCTATTTCGACATGCCGGAAGATCGTATGGTCGTCCATCTCATGGGTCGGCCCGAGGCGACGCGCCACCTGATCGTTCGCAACGAGCAGGTGGTCATCTCGCCCCCGTGGTCGATCCACAGCGGCAGCGGCACGGGTTCCTATGCCTTCGTCTGGGCGATGGCGGGGGATAACCAGTCTTTCGCCGACATGGACTTTGTGCCGATGGGGACCCTGCGATGAGCGAGATTGCGGACCTGTTCGATCTTACCGGCAAGTGGGCGCTGGTCACCGGCGCCCGCGGAGGACTGGGGCAGGCGATGGCTCGGGCGCTGGCGATGGCGGGGGCCGACATCGTCGGCCTTGGATCCACGCCGATGCCGGAAACGGGTCAGCTGATAGAGGCAAGCGGACGCCGTTTCCTCGGTGTCCAGGCGGATCTTTCGCAACCCAACGACTTTCGCGCCCTCGTCGCCCAGATGGAAGAGCTGGCCGGGCCTATCGATATCCTGGTCAACAATGCCGGAATCATCAGGCGTGCCGATGTGCTCGACTACACAGAGGCGGATTGGGACGTGGTGACGAATGTCAACGAAAAGAACCTGTTCTTTCTGAGCCAAGCTGTCGCGCGCGGCATGGTTTCGCGCCGGTTCGGCCGCATCATCAACATCGCGTCGCTGCTTTCCTTCCAGGGCGGGATCCGTGTCCCTGCCTACACCGCCTCGAAGCACGCGGTGGCCGGACTGACGAAGCTGATGGCCAACGAACTGGCTGCATCCGGTGTCACCGTCAACGCCATTGCGCCGGGCTACATGGAAACCGACAACACCGCAGCACTGCGGGCGGACCCGGATCGCCAGAGACAGATCCTCGAACGTATTCCGATGGGGCGGTGGGGTGTTCCTGACGATCTGGCGACTGCCGTTCTGTTCCTGGCCACTCCTCGTGCCTCCTATGTGACCGGAGCGATCATTCCTGTGGATGGAGGATGGCTCGCCCGATGAGCCGTTTACGTCAGCCGTCGTCATCACGGGTGCCGGACAAAGCACCCCGATCGACCAGTTTGGTTCGAGGCACGGCGTCAATCGAGACCGAGGCTTTGTTCAAGCGGACCAAACCTGCTTCTTCATTGTGCTGACGAACGCAGTCCCTAGGAGTCGTTCTGGGCCTTCGGGAGTGTAGTCCCGATGCGATTTTCTTGGGCCTTTCTCAAGGTGCCGTTGGTCGCAATGGCCGACTAGCTCAATTGGCAATCATGGTTTGCTGCCGTGGAGTCTCGATTGGGGAGAAGCCGAACCGCTTTTTGTAGCAGGTGGCAAAATACTGGCTCGAGGAGAAACCGCAGTCAAAAGCGACGTTGGTGACGGACTGTTGGCCACTTTCAAGCAATTGGCGCGCCGCGTTTAGCCGCAGCATCTGCAGAAAGCGCACAGGCGTCATGTTGGTCAGGACCAGGCAATGCTGAGTGAATTGGGTGCGCGACAGATTGCATTCGATAGCCATGTTCTCCAGCGTCCAGTCTTCGTCCAGCGCGTGCTTCAAGCGCTTGAGGAAAATCTCTACCGTGCGCTTGGAGCTTGCAAGTGCCAGGTCCAGCACCGGCGCCTGGCTTTCCAGCATTTGGCGGAACTGGAGCAGCATCATCGAGATCAGCAGACGCAGGCGTGCTTCGCCGCCATGGATGTCTTGGCTCGCAACCACCTCGTGGATCTCCATGAAGGTGCGAGCGACTTCGCGCGAGGCGAGATAGGAGATCTGCTCGTTCTTGGACAAAAGCTCGCTCAGCCGTTTGCGGTCTCGTTCCGGCCAGCCGATCCAGTCCGGCCAAAGCCAGGTTTCGTGCGGGCGACGCACGCCCATGTCCATCAACACCCAGACGATATGGCTTGCGCCGATATTGGGATCGCCGAGCGCATGCAACTGCCAAGGCCGGACCACGAACATCTGGCCCTCGCTGAGCGTGGTCTTGCGTCCGTCCATCGTAATGGTCAGCGAGCCGCGTGCGAGGTAAGCGATCTTGACGCCTTCGTTGCAATGTTCGCGTAGGCCCCAGTCCTGCGGGTTCGTTGCGTCCCACCCACCGACGGAACAGACTTGGGGAAGGGCCTGACCGAGGTCGATGCCCGGATAGCCGCGTCGCGTCCATGCGTTGAGCGAGACCTGTCCAGCAATTGACGCCTTCATCAGGTCCTGGCAGTTCCCGGCATAAAGCAGGGCACCCGGCTCACGGAAAACCGCCGGCCGTCCAACGGCTCGCTCATTGTTGATTTTGCTCATCGCTCTCCCCATCGATGTTCAAAATTTACCAGTCCGCTATTTCGAACGCAGACGCTCCTTTATTGCGCAATGCTGCGTCATCATCAAGCGACAAACGGAGGCGCTTTGTGATTTGCCGTTGTAACTCAACGGCATGGAGGACAATCAGGGAGGATTTGCCGGTGCGGATAGGCTTCCACACGGATGCGTTCAACTCGGCCTATTGGTCGTTCGAAAAATGCTTGCAGTGGGCGAGCGACAACGACGTGCACTTCATCGAGTGTGGTCTGATAGACGGCGTGAGCTGGATTCACGGTCTCGGCTACCAACCACATGTCGCGCTTTACGAGGACCCCGCATTGCTGCGCCAAAAGATGGACCGCTACGGCGTGCGGTTCTCTCAGGTCGATGCGGCTTATCCGCTTTCCGGTGAAGACGGCCCGTTGCGTGGTGTGCCCTACGTGCTGAAATCGATTGCCTGGGCCGCGCAGGCCGGCAGCCCCTGCGTTGACACCACCGACGGGCTTCATTTGCCGCCGGGGCTGAGCGAAGAAGAATCGATGGCGTTGATGAAGCGCAGCTACGAGCAGATCATCGAGGTCGCGCAAGCGCACGAAATCATCGTCAATATCGAACCCCACGGACATTTCACCACCCGACCTGAGTTCATGGAGCGCATGCTTGCCTTCGTCGATTCCCGATGGCTGCGCATGAACATGGACACCGGCAACACCTTCATCGCTGGTCAGGAGCCGACGGAGTTCCTGCCGCTCTTCATCGACAAGGTCAGCCACGTTCACATCAAGGATGTTTCGCAAACGCTGGCCGCGGCGGTTCGTGGTGGGCAGACAGGCATCGCGGTCAGCCATTGCGCGCTCGGCGACGGTGTCAACGCCGACAACATCAAGACGTGCCTCGCGATGTTGCGCGACCATGGCTACGATGGTGTGCTCAGCCTCGAATGCGAAGGTACCGCGGGCCCCATGATCGAGAAATCCCTGGCCTGGATCCGCGCGACCTGCCGCGACCTCGGCATCAAGCTGCACTGAGCGCACCATGAACCTCGGCATCAACCTTCTCTGCCTTACCGACTTCGTGGAGGATCGGCACTTGGCCAGCATCGGGCGGCTTCGCGACCTCGGCTATGACGGGGTCGAGGTCCCGGTCCTTAAAGGCGCTGTCGACCACTACGAACGCCTCGGCAAGGAACTGGACACACTGGGCATCGGTCGGTCGACTACGTCGATCGTTCCCACGCCGGACGCCAACCCCGTCAGTTGCGACCCGGATGTTCGGGGGCGCGGCCTTGCCCACCTCGACTGGGCGCTGGATTGCGCCATCGCGCTTGGAGCCGAAAGCATGGGAGGGCCATTCCATGCGCCGATCGGGTTCTTCACCGGGGCAGGCGCCAGCGAGGATGAACTCAAATACGGTGCCGACGCGCACCGTGCATTGGCGGAGCGGGCTGCGGCAAACGGAATGCATCTGAGCCTCGAGCCGCTCAATCGTTTCGAGACCTATTACTTGAACACCATGGAGCAGGCCCGCTCCTATGTGGACCGGGTTGGACATCCCGCCTTCAAGATCATGTACGACACCTTTCATGCCAACGTCGAAGAGCGTCGCCCGGAGGCGGCCATTCGCCTGATCGGCAGCGATATCGGCGTCTTTCACGTTTCGGAGAACGACCGTGGCATCCCGGGACGAGGGCACATAGACTTCGCCGCGATGTTCAGGACTTTGAAGGAGATCGGTTATGACGGCTGGCTGACCCTTGAGGCGTTCGGCGCCGGGCTTCCGGCGATCGCGACGGCCACCCGCGTCTGGAGACCGCTGTTTCCTGATTTCGAGACGCTTTTTTCTGAAAGCGCGACGTTCATTCGCAAGACATGGGCACAAGCATGAACACTCCCTCTCCTGTAATCGAGATGCGCGCCATCACCAAGAGTTTCCCCGGCGTCAAAGCACTGAAAGGCGTGAGCTTCGCCGCTTATCCGGGCGAGGTGCACGCACTGGCCGGCGAGAACGGCGCCGGTAAGTCGACGCTGATGAAAATCCTCTCCGGCGTCTACCGGCTGGACGATGGCGCCGTTGTCGTGGGCGGCGAGGAGCGACATTTCACCCATCCGCTCGAGGCAATCCGAGCCGGCATCGCGGTTATCTACCAGGAATTTTCGCTGCTGCCCGAGCGCACCGTGGCGCAGAACATCTTTCTCGGCCGCGAACCGACGCGGTTCGGCCTCGTCGACCACCGGGCGATGAATAGGGAGGCGCGACGTGTGCTCTCGCTGTTCGGTTCGGCGCATCGGATCGAAGCCGACACGGTTGTCGCCGACCTTGATGTCGCAAGCCAGCAACTGGTCGAGATCGCCAAGGCGGTTTCGCTCGATGTTCGCGTTATCGTCATGGATGAACCGACCGCCGCCCTCAACGAGACGGAATGCGAGGTGCTGTTTAGCCTCGTCGACACGCTGAAGAAGAGGGATGTGGCGATTATCTACATCACGCACCGCATGCGCGAGATCACACGGCTTGCCGACCGCGTGACGGTACTCAAGGACGGCGAAACGGCCGTGAGCTTCGATGAAGTGCCGGAGCCCGATGCGATCGTCCGCGCCATGGTCGGCCGGGATATCGGTGATTTCTACGCAGCGCCGGCGACGCCACAGGAAATCGGCGACATCGTGCTCTCCGTGCGCCATGGCGGCAACGACCGATTGAGGAATATCTCCTTCGACCTTCGCGCCGGCGAGGTCGTCGGTATTGCCGGATTGCAGGGGGCAGAACGCGTTGCGCTCGCCAAGGCGATTTTCGGCATTTCACCCTTCACAGAGGGGGAGGTGATGCTTGCCGGCAAGTCGGCGAGATTCAACCACCCGCGCGACGCCATCAGAGCAGGTATCGGCCTACTGCCGGGCGATCGCAAGGCCGAAGGGCTGGTGCTGATGCAGTCGGTTACGGACAATGGCATGCTGACCGCAAGGGCGCTTTCTGCTCTCGCGGGCAGGGCCGATGCGACCGCCTTCGCGACCACGGAGGAAATGGATGGACTGCTGCAGGACCTTGACGTTCGCGCTGGCAGCTTTTCCCAGGAGATCAAGGCCCTCTCCGGCGGAAACCAGCAAAAGGCAATTGTCGCGCGTTGGCTGGCGCTGGCGCCGCGCCTGCTGATCTTCATCGAGCCGACGCGCGGCATCGATGTCAACGCCAAGGCGGGCATCTACCACCTCATGCGCGATCTCGCCCGCAAGGGTACGGCGATCATGATGATCTCGTCCGACCTGCCCGAGGTGCTCGGCGCTGCCGACCGCATCCTCGTCATGCGCGGCGGCGAACTGGTGGCAGCGTTCCCGCGCGGCGTGTCTGAGGCCGATGTGATGCTTGCCGCAACCGGCGAAGAGGCGGTGGCGGCATGAGCACGGCGACACTCATCAAACGCCTACCGTCGCGCATCGAGCGCTATTCACCGGCCCTGCTGCTCGCGGCAGCACTTCTGATCTACGTCGCGATTGCGCTCAGCCTCGGCTTGACGCGGTTCCTGACACCGGAAGCGGCGATCTCCATCCTCAACCGCTCCATTGCGCTCGGCATGACCGCGGTCGGCCAGACCTTCGCTATTCTCGTCGGTTCGATAGACCTCTCGGTAGCCCACCTCATTTCCGCGTCGGCGGTGGTTTCGTCGGCGATCATGAACGGCGATCCGGCAATGATGGCGCCAGCCGTCGTCGTGGTGCTGCTTATGGGCGCGCTGGTCGGCACGTTGAACGGGCTGATGATCACCAGGCTCGAGGTCAATCCGCTGATCGCGACGCTGGGCATGGCGCTCATCATTCAGGGTTGCCTTGCATCCTTCCACGGCAAGTTCGGCGGATCGGTCCCGGATGCGTTCCAGTTCTTCGCCTATGGCACGGTGCTGGGGCTGCCGTTCAGTCTCATGGTGTTGGCGGTTGTGGTTGTTGCAGCCTGGGTCGTGCTGCGGTTCACCCGCTTCGGCTCCAACGTCTATTCGGTTGGCGGCAACCGCGACACCGCGCGTGCAGCGGGCATCAAGACGAACCGCGTGGTGATTGCAAGCCATATCCTTTGCAGCCTCTGTGCATCGCTGTCCGGCCTCTATCTCGCAAGCCGCCTCAAATCCGGCTCGCCCTGGCTCGGCACGGAGGGGGCCTACGATCTGGAATCGATCGCCGTCGTCGTCATCGGCGGGACGATCCTCTCCGGCGGAAAGGGCGGAATCTGGGGCACGGTCGCAGGCGTCGTCATCTTCTCTCTGATCGACTCCATCTTCAATCTTGCCGGCGTCGACGCCTTTGCCAAGCAGGTCATGCGCGGCATCATCATCGTCGCTGCCGTCGCCTTCTACGCCGTGCGTTCGAAGAGGATCGTGGCATGAGCCAGCAGACTGTCAGTTCCCAACAGGCGCCTGGCGCACCCCGAAGCGGCCGCCTGCCGAAGATCAACCCCGTCTTCTTCGTGCTTGCAGCGCTGCTCGTCGCCATCACGCTATCGAACCCGAATTTCGTCGAGCCCACGGGCTACATGAACTTCCTGAAGCGCGCCGCGCCGCTGGCGATCCTCGCTGCCGGCCAGATCTATGTCATCGTGTCGGGTGGTTTCGACCTCTCGGTCGGCTCGCTGATCACACTGACGGTGGTCGGTTCCTCGATGCTGCTCAACAACAACGCCGACGCGACCTGGTGGGTGATCCCGATCATGTATGCCGTCGGGCTCGCAGTAGGTGTCGTCAACGGCCTCGTCGTCAGCTTTCTGAGGGTCCCCTCGCTGATTGCCACACTCGGCATGATGATCACGCTCAACGGTGCAGCCTTCATGTGGTCGAGCGGTTCACCGCGCGGCTATTTACCGGAAACGTTCCGCTTCTTCGGGCGCGTCAACATCCAGGGCATTCCGCTCATCCAGTTCCTGCCAGTGGCGCTGCTGGTAATGCTTGCGGCCGGTTCATACCTGTTCTGGCTCATGCATCGCACCAATCTCGGACGCATGCTGCACGCGATCGGCGACAACCCGCGTGCGGCGCAGATGTCGGGCGTTCCGATCGAGCGGGTTCGTATCACCGCCTTCGTCGTGTCGTCGCTGAGCGCGGTGACGGCCGGCATCCTGCTCGGCGGTTTTGCCGGTGTCTCGACCGATGTCGGCGTCGGCTACGAGTTGCAGGCAATCACGGCTTGCGTCATCGGCGGTGCGCAGCTTCTGGGCGGGCGCGGCTCGGTGCCTGCCTCGATTGCCGGCGCGTTGACGCTGACTGCCATCTTCACGCTGCTCAACTTCATCGGCTTACCGAAACCGGTGCGCGACGTCGTCCAGGGCGTGATCCTGATCGTTGCCGTCGTGCTTGCCACCTATCGGCGCAACCGCGCTGGCGGGACCTGAGTTTCGTCGGCCGCAAGGCCGTCGGGAGGAACTGAAAATCATGATCAAATGGGAGTGAGACATGAAAAGACTGCTGACCGCCGCCCTTTCGGCGGCCCTCATCGCCAGCACCGCGCAGGCGCAAAAGCTGAATTTTGACGATCCTGCCGAATTCGCCAGGCAGCGCGAACTCTTGACTGCCAAGGCCAACGGTCCGAACGGGGAGCCATGGGCGCAATATTACGGTGACCAGATGGCCGACACCGCAAAGTTCAGGAAGGAAGGCCCCTACACGATCTGCTTCTCCAATGCCGGGGTCAACAATGCCTGGCGTGTGACGGGCTGGACGAATATGCAGGCCGAGGTGAAGCTCCATCCCGAAATCAAGGAACTTATTCATGTCGATGCGGAAGGCTCTGACGACAAACAGATTTCTGACATCGACGATCTTATCGACGGCGGCAAGTGCTCTGCGCTGATCGTGTCGCCGAACACCACTGCAGCGCTGACTCCGGCAGTCGAAAAGGCCTGCGCCAAGCTGCCCGTCATCGTCTTCGACCGTGGCGTCAACACGAAGTGCCCGGTGACCTTCATCCATCCGGTCGGCGGGTATGGCTTTGGCATCCAGGCTGGCGAGTTCGTGGCGGCCAATGCGCCCACCGGCGCCAACGTGCTGATGCTGCGCATCGTGCCGGGTGTCGACGTTCTGGAAACCCGTGCATCCGCCGCCAAGCACATCTTCAAGGAAAAGGGGCTGAACGTCATCGGCGAAGAGTTCACCGAGGGCGACAACGCCAAGACCAAATCAATTGTCGAGGACTATCTTCAGCGCGGCAAGATCGACGCGGTCTGGATGGATGCCGGCGCGACCGCCGTTGCAGCGCTGGAGGCCTTCGAAGATTCCGGCCTGCCTCTGCCTGTTATCACCGGGGAGGACCAGCAGGACTTCCTGATGAAATGGAAGGCTGAAGGCTTCAAGGCGATTGCACCGACCTACCCGACCTATCAGTGGCGCACGCCCATTATTGCGGCCGTGAAGGTGCTGAAAGGCGAACAGGTCCCCGGACCGGAATGGGTGATGCCGCAGCCGGCGATCACCGCCGAGACGCTCGACCAGTATGTCAACGATAAGATGCCGCCGCTTCACCACGCCATGTGCGGCTGCGAGAAGCTGCCCGACTATCCAGCCGCATGGGGTGGCCAGTAAAGAAAAGAGGGGGCTGCGCGATAGCGCGGCCCCCAATTGGGCGCGGGCACTTTAACACAAGTCGATTTGGCCGCGGTTCCGATGAAGCCCGTGGTGGCGACCGACGCAAACGCCACATCCGTCAGGGCGACCAATCCCGCCAGAAGCATAACTCCGCTCAGCACTAAGCGAACTGACGCCGGCGGGCCGGTCGGATCGCCACCTGCATTGCGCGGCATGGTGGCGTGAGAAGCCATGGTTTCGTTGCTGCTCCTCTGTTTGTTTGCCGCTCCTCCGACCAGCGGAGAGTGCTGGGAAAGAAAGTCCGAATACGCTGCGGGGGGCAATCAGTCGATTGCGCAGCCGTGAGATCTGCTGGACGCACAGAATGCGTCAGTGAACTTTGCCCCTATAGACCGCGTGACACCAATGGCGCTACAGCCGTTCATTTCGGCGAAGGACGTGACTGATGACGAAGGCTATTCCGATAAGCAAAAGGACCGCTCCTGCGAACCCGAACCCGAACGAGCCATAGCGGTAGCCGGATGCTGCGACGAGGAACCCGATAATGATACTAGCGATGCCAATTAATTTCATCTTCATCAAGTTGAATTTGCCATATCCAGCCATTTAGTGTCCCCAAGTTTAATAGTATACCTGTGCGGAATGAGAAAATTATTCTTGGTGGTGCTCTTCACTACAGCGCAGTGACGCGTGTTCAACGAAAGCGGTGGCTGCGCCGCGTTAAAGGGATCGTCCTCTTCTGTAGTCGCATACTAAAAATGCCCAGATTAAGCACAATGATAAGATTTAACGCTCGATTTTGCTAGTGTAAAATGATCGATTGGTGACTTCCGCGTGCATCGGCCACAGTCACCCTCGTGCCTATTTTGCGAGAGTGTTGCCATCCGCGCCAGAAACTCGCCTTGAACAGGAATTCTCAAATGGTGGGCTGAAAAGGGCTATGCCGTGTCCTGTGGCAAGAAGCCGCCTTATTTGTTGGCAACCATCTTCGGCGCGTCTTGGATTGCGCAACTTGCCTGCTCGTAGGACCTGGTTTGCTTCAGAATGTGGGTGGCAAGGACGTCTCGGACATTGCAATTAGCGAGATGATGGCCACGCCATGAGAGAGCTAAGCAAGATTTAGGTTTCTTGCCCGATTCTCCTGCAGACTTTCTCAAAGTCTCCCGGTAGCTGCGGAACGGGCGTCAGGGACTGTCGATACTCTGCGAACATCAGAGGCAGAGATGTCCTCCGGCGGTCGGCCTTACTTCAATGGTCAATACTTCCGCGAGGCCGGCGTCACGGCCGCCTCAGAAGCATCGAGATACCCTGTCCGACGCCGATACACATGGTCGCAACCGCGCGCTTCGCGCCTTGGGCTTCAAGCTCCAGTGCGGCCGTAAGCGCCAGGCGCGCACCCGACATGCCCAGCGGATGGCCGAGTGCGATGGCGCCGCCATTCGGATTGACGTTGGACGCGTCGTCGGCAAGCCCCAATTGCCGCATGCAGGCGAGAGCCTGCGCCGCGAAAGCCTCGTTGAGCTCGACGATGTCGATGTCGCCGATGCAAAGGCCGAGACGTTCAAGCAGCTTTCGGGTGGAATTGACGGGGCCGATGCCCATGATGCGTGGCGCAACACCCGCCGTTGCCATGCCGTCGATCCGGGCGAGGGGCTCAAGACCGTAGCGTTCGACAGCGCGATCGGAGGCGAGCACGAGTGCCGCCGCCCCGTCATTGACGCCGGACGCATTGCCGGCGGTTACCGTGCCATTGGCGCGAAAGGGCGTCGGCAGGCTGGCAAGCTTTTCGAGGGTCGTCTCACGTAGGTGTTCGTCCTGTTCGACGTACGTCGTGTCGCCCTTTCGCCCCCTGATCGGATAGGGAGCGATTTCGCGGGCGAACCGCCCGTTCTTTTGCGCGGTCGCTGCGCGCGCCTGGCTGCGCAACGCAAAGGCGTCCTGATCTTCACGCGCGATCGAAAACTCTGTCGCGACGTTTTCGGCCGTGTCCGGCATGGGGTCTATGCCGTATCGCTCTTTCATCAGCGGATTGACGAAGCGCCATCCGATGGTCGTGTCGTGGATCTCGGTGCTGCGTTGAAACGGGCTTTCGGCCTTCGGGATGACGAAGGGCGCGCGTGACATGCTCTCCACACCGCCGGCGATAACAACCTCCGCCTCGCCCAGCCGGATGGCGCGTGCGCCGTAGCCAACGGCATCGAGGCCCGAACCGCAAAGCCTGTTGATCGTCGTTCCCGCCACCGTATCCGGCAGCCCGGCAAGCAAGGCCGCCATGCGGGCGACGTTGCGATTGTCCTCTCCCGCCTGGTTGGCGCAACCGAAGACAACCTCGTCGATCGCGTCGGCCGGAACACTTGCAAAACGTGCCAGCGCTTCGCGGATCACGTGGGCGGCGAGATCATCGGCTCGCACGCTCGACAGCGCGCCGCCATAGCGACCGATCGGCGTGCGAACGCCGCCGATGAGAAAGGCTTCACGCATGGGGCTCGCCCTTGTTTTGCTCTGCGGCGAACATCGGCCCGCCTCTGTGTGCTGGAAATCCGTAGCCGTTGATCATCACTACGTCGATGTCGCCGGGACGCGCCGCGATGCCGTCGGTAAGCAGTGCCGTTCCTTCATCGACCATCGCCTTCAAGAGCCGGCTCATGATCTCCGCGGGGGTGAAAATGCGCGGCGCAATGTTCTTGGCCGCCCGCGCCGCCTCGATCACCGCGGTCACCTCGGGATCAATGGTCCGCTTGCCATCGGGATAGGCATACCAGCCGCGACCGATCTTGTGGCCAAGGCGACCCGCCTCACAAAGCCGGTCGGCGATTTCGACGTAACGTGCGGCAGGGTCCCGCGTCGCCGCCTGGCGCTTGCGGCGTGCCCAGGCAATTTCCAGCCCGGCCATGTCGTTGACGGCGAAGATGCCCATCGGAAAGCCATAGGCTTCGAGCGCGGCATCGATCTCCTGGGGCAGCGCGCCGTCCTCCAGCATGAATTCCGCCTCGCGGCGATAGGCCGAGAAGATGCGGTTGCCGATGAAGCCTTCGGTGACGCCGCAGACCACCGGCAGCTTGCCGAGGCGTTTGACGAAAGCGAGGGCGCTGGCTAGGACCTCTGGTGCTGTCTTGACGCAGTCGACGACTTCAACCAGTCGCATGACATTGGCCGGCGAGAAGAAATGGAGCCCGACCACGCGTGACGGATCTGCCGTCGCGGCGGCAATCGCATCGGGATTTAAGTAACTCGTATTGGTAGCAAGAATGGCGTCGGCTCTGACGATGCCGTCAAGCTTGCGAAACAGGTCGGTCTTGACCGTGAGGTCGTCAAAGACTGCTTCGATGACAAGGTCGGCCTTCACAAGTTCCTCGGCCTCGGCGGTCGTCTGCAATCGGGCGAGGCATTCCGCGCGTCCGTCCGCGGTGAACCGAGCGGAGCGTACGGATTTGTCCAGGGTCTCGGCGATGCGTGCCCTGCCGCCGGCTGCCGCTTCTGGGCTCTGTTCCAGCGCGATGACGCTGTGGCCGGACGTCAGGGCGGCGACGGCGATGCCAGATCCCATGAGCCCGGTGCCGACCACGGCGACGGTCTCGATCCTGCGCGACGAGGCTTTGTCGAGGCCCTCGACCTTACCCGCGGCGCGCTCGGCGAAGAAGACGTGCCGCAGGGCAGCGGACTCGCTGGAATCGCGCAAACGCAGGAAGGTGGCGCGTTCGGCGGCCAATCCTCTTCTGAGGTCGAGTTCGCCGGCTGCCTTGACGAGGCGAATGGCCTCCGCGGGGGCGGACTGGCCGCGTGCTCGCGCTAGCACTTTCGCTTCAGCGGCGCTGACTGTCGTTGGGTCCGTGGAAGGAACGCCGATCATGCCAGTCCGGCGCAGCGGTTTTCCGCTAGCTTCGTGCACCAGCGCGATGGCGGCGCCAACGGGAGCGGTGGCGACACCATCGGCAAGCCCAAGCGTGACGGCTTCGGCCGCCTTGACAGGACGCCCCGTGCCGACGAGCTCGATCGCTGCGACCAAGCCAACCAAGCGCGGCAGACGCTGCGTCCCGCCGGCACCCGGCACGATCCCGAGTTTCACCTCGGGCAGCCCGAACGATGCCTTTTCGCCGGCGATGCGGCCGTGGCAAGCGAGAGCCACTTCGCAGCCTCCGCCAAGGGCGGCGCCGTTGACTGCAGCGACAACAGGCTTTTCGAACGTCTCGATGCGCTCGATCACATCGGGAAGCATAGGTTCGACCGGCGGCTTGCCGAACTCCTTGATATCGGCTCCGCCTATGAACGTGCTGCCGGCACCCGTCAGGACGATGCCCGTTGCCGCGTCAAGAGAGGCAGTATGATCGAGTGCCGCCATCAAGCCGGAGCGCACATCTGCGGACAGGGCGTTGACAGGCGGGTTGTCGATGACGACGACGAAAACACCGTCTCGAAGGCGAGCGGAGATGCTCTTTGAAAATGGGATGTCTGCCATGTCGGCAAACCTCAATCGGGGACGACGGCGGTGACCTGGATCTCGATCTTGGCGCGGTCTTCTACCAATGAGACCACCTGCATCGCCGCCATGGCAGGGAAATGCCGACCGATGATGTCGCGGTAGGCCTGGCCGATGCCGCGCAGGTTGCCGACATATTCCTGCTTGTCGGTGAAATACCACGTCATCGTGGTAATATGCTCCGGCCCGGCGCCTCCGGCCGCGAGCACCGCTACGACATTCTTCAGCGTCTGGCGCACCTGCTCCACGAAATCGTCGGTTTCGAACTCGGATTGTGCATTCCAACCGATCTGGCCGCCGACAAAAACCGTGCGGCCTCTGGCAGCGACGCCGTTGGCGTAACCGATCGGCTTTGCCCAACCTTCAGGTTGCAGGATGGTGTGCATGTGTCGTCTCCAGATGTTGTGACAACGCGGCGCGGATGCAATCCGGCCAGGCTAATGAAGCGTGAGCGCCGAACGACGCCCTTGAATCTTGCGCATTCGGCACCCCTCGCTATCGTCTCGTGCCCTTCATCAGCTCGCGGCCGATGATGAGCTTTTGAACTTCGGTCGCGCCCTCGTAGATGCGCAAAGCGCGGATCTCGCGATAGAGCCGCTCGGTGATCTCGCCAACGCGCACGCCACGACCGCCGAAGAGCTGCAGGGCCTGGTCGATGACCCATTGCGCATTCTCGGTCGCCGTCATCTTGGCCATTGCGGCCTCGCGTGTCGTCGGCCGCTTCTGCACGTCGCGCTGCCACGCAGTGCGGCAGGTCAGAAGGGCTGCGGCGTCGATTGCGGTCGCCATCTCGCCGAGCGTGCTTTGCGCCGTCGGCAGATCGGCAAGGGTCGCGCCGAACATCCTGCGGCTCTTTGCGTGCGCCACCGCCTCGTCCAGTGCGCGGCGGGCAAAGCCGATGGCCGCCGCAGCGACGGACGGGCGGAAGATGTCGAGTGTGCGCATGGCGATCTTGAAGCCTTCGCCGGCACTGCCGAGAAGCTGCGACGCCGGGATACGGCATGTGTCGAAACGCAGCCGGGCAAGCGGATGCGGCGCGATCGTCTCGATGCGCTCGGCAATCACTAAGCCCGGTGTGTCGGCGAACACCACGAAGGCTGAGATGCCGCGCGTACCGGGTGCCTCGCCGGTGCGGGCAAAGACGGTGTAGACGTCGGCGATGCCGCCGTTCGAGATAAAGGTCTTTTCGCCATCGAGCACGAAGTCCTCTCCGTCGCGCCGGGCAGCACAGGCCATTGCCGCGACATCCGATCCTGCATCGGGCTCGGAAAGCGCAAAGGCGGAGATCCATTCGCCGCTGGCGACCTTCGGCAGAATGGCCTGCTTCAGCGCCTGCGAACCGGAAAGGCTGATCGCGCCGGTGCCGAGCCCCTGCATGGCAAAGGCGAAGTCGGCAAGCCCGTCGGTGTAGGCAAGCGTTTCGCGGATAAGGCAGAGCGACCGGCTGTCGATTTCTTCGCTCGCCCCGCCGAACGCCTTCGGCACGCAATGGCGAAGCACGCCTGCAGCACCGAGGGCGCCGACCAGATGCCGGCAGGCGGCATCGACATTTGCGTTATCGATCTCGCCGAGGCCGCCGTTGGCGATGAACGCGTCCAACTCCGTGGCAAGCGCACGGTGGCCCTTCTCGAAGAACGGCCAGTCGAAATGGTCGCGGGTCGGCTGAAGTGGAGCCTTCTCCTGAAGGTCCATGGTCAGTTCCCCTTGAACTCGGGCTTGGCCTTGGCTGCAAAGGCCTCGAAGGCGCGGCGGAAGTCGCCGGTCGCCATGCAGATCGCCTGGGCTTGTGCTTCCGCTTCGATCAACTGGTCGATGCCCATCGCCCATTCCTGATCGAGCATCTTCTTTGTCATCGCGTGGGCAAACCACGGGCCGTCGGCAATGCCGCGTGCGAATTTCTGAGCTTCGGAAAGCAACACCGAGCGCTCGTGCAGCGCGTTATAGAAGCCCCAGGCATGCCCTTCCGTTGCGGTCATCGCCCGACCAGTGAAAAGCAATTCCGCGGCGCGACCCTGGCCGATGATGCGGGGAAGAATTCCGCAGGCGCCCATGTCTGCTCCGGCGAGCCCGACGCGCGTGAACAGAAATGCCGTTTTCGCTTCCGGCGTCGCCACGCGGAAGTCGGAAGCCATCGCCAGGATCGCGCCGGCGCCGGCGCAGATACCGTCGACCGCTGATACGACCGGCTGAGGGCAAGCGCGGATCTGGCGCACCAGTTCGCCGGTCATTCGAGTGAAATCGATGAGGTCGGGCATCGACATGCGCGTCAGCGGCTCGATGATCTCGAAGACGTCGCCGCCGGAGGAAAAGTTGTCATTGGCGCCGGTCAGGACAACGGCGCGCACGTCGCTTGCCCGGCCGAGTGCCCGGAAGAGATCGACAAGCTCTTCGTAGCTCTCGAAGGTCAGCGGATTCTTCTTCTCCGGACGGTTGAGGGTGATCGTGGCGACCCGGCCGTCGGCATCTGTTTCGAACAGGAAGTGCTGGGCCTTGTGATCCCTAAAGGGGCGCTTCTTGGCCTGCATCGGGTTTGTCATCTCTATCCTCCAAGAACTTCGCCACCGGCGACTGCGATGGCCTGGCCCGTGATCGCGCTCGCCTTCTCCGACACGAGCCATGAGACGGTGTCGGCCACCTCGTCAGGCGTCACCAGGCGCCCTTGCGGATTGGCCCGCGCCAGGCTTGCACGCGCTTCCTCACGCGAACGGCCGGTCTTCTCGCTGATTGTATCGAGCGCGCCCTCAATCAGCGGGGTGTCGGTGAACCCGGGGCAGACTGCATTGATCGTGACGTCGGTGCGCGCAAGCTCGAGTGCCAGCGCGCGCGTCAGGCCGATGACGCCGTGCTTCGAGGCGCAATAGGCGGAGACATAGGAGTAACCGGTGAGACCCGCCGTGCTCGCGACGTTGACAATCCGGCCGTTTCCGGCCCGGCGCACGGAGGAAAGCGCTGCCTGCGTCACCAGAAAAACCCCGGTCAGGTTGGTTGTGAGCACCCGTTGCCAGAGCGACAGATCGGTTTTCTCGAATGGCGCCGAAGGCGCTTCGCCGGCGCAGTTGACGAGAACCGCAATCTCTCCGCTCTTGGCAATTGCAACCGAAATGCCTTGCTCGACCGCCACCGGGTCGGTCACGTCGAAGCCGCCAAGCACATGGGCGTGGCCGCCAGACGACAGAATTTCGTCTCGCACGGCATTAAGCGGTGCTGCGCGGCGGCCGGCAAGGCTGACAATGTGGCCATCGGCTGCGAGCGCGAGCGCGATTGCCTTGCCGATGCCGCTTCCGGCCCCTGTTACGAGCGCGTGCCTGCGGTTCATGGTTTGCCTGCCGTCGTTGCCGCGCGCGCCAGGTTGTTCACATATTGCGCGCGGGCGGAGTTGTACTGCTTCGGCCAGGGCTCGCCATCGTAACCGATCTTCGCTGCCTCGTGCAGGACGAAGGAAGGATCCGCCAGGTGTGGGCGGGCGATCGCGCAGAGGTCGGCGCGGCCGGCGGCGATGATCGAATTGGCGTGATCCGCTTCGGAAATCGCCCCGACGGCGATGGTCGGCACCTGGATCTCGTTGCGGATCTTGTCGGAAAAGGGGGTCTGGAACAGCCGGCCGTAGACAGGCTGTTCTTCCTTGACCACCTGGCCGGAGGAGCAGTCGATCATGTCGGCGCCGGCCTCCTTGAACAGGCGGGCAAAGACGGCCGCGTCGTCCGGCGTATTGCCGCCCTCGTGCCAGTCGTGCGTCGACAGACGCACCGACATCGGTCGATCCTCGGGCCAGATCTTGCGAACTGCGTGGAATACTTCGAGCGGGAAGCGGGCGCGGGCCGCGTGGTCGCCCCCATAGTCGTCCGTGCGAAGGTTGGTGAGCGGTGACAGGAAACTTGAAAGCAGGTAGCCGTGCGCCACGTGCAGCTCGAGGATGTCAAAGCCAAGGTCCCGGGCCCGCTCGGTGGCCTGTATGAAGTCGGCAACGACGCGGTCCATATCCGCACGGGTCATCTCGCGCGGCGTGTCCGAATGCTTGAGGTAGGGCAGGGCGGATGCCGAAATGAGTGGCCAGGCGCCTTCGTTCAAAGGTTGGTCGATCCCCTCCCAGGCGAGCTTGGTCGCGCCCTTGCGTCCGGCGTGTCCGAGCTGGATGCCGATCTTGGCTTGGGTCTGCTGGTGCACGAAGTCGACGATGCGCTTGTAAGCCAGCGTCTGTTCGGCGTTCCACAGGCCCAGGCACCCCGGCGTGATGCGGGCGTCGGGCGATACGCAGGTCATTTCCGGGAAAACGAGTGCGGCGCCGCCCATGGCGCGTGCGCCCAGATGCACCAGATGAAAGTCGTTCGGCACGCCATCGGTCGCTGAATACATCGCCATCGGCGAGACCACGATGCGGTTCCTGAGCGTCAGGCCACGCAGCTTGAACGGCGTGAACATCGGTGGCGGGACGGCTCCGCTTGCCGCAGGCGCGACACCGGCGCGTTCGGCAAACCAGCGCTCGAAGCCTTCGAGCCAGTCCTTGTCTCGCAGGCGGAGGTTTTCGTGGCTGATGCGCTGCGAGCGGGTCAACATCGAATACATGAACTGCTCGGGCTCCAGCGTATCGGCATAACGCGTGCCGACGACCTCGAACCATTCCATGGCATTGCGGGCGGCATTCTGGATGCGGGCGACATCAACCCGGCGGATCTCTTCGTAAGCCTGGAGCACGTCGGGGATGCTGGCCTTGTCGTGGCCGAACGTATCGAACTGGCGGGTCAGCTCGATGGCGTCGTCGATCGCGAGCTTGGTGCCCGACCCGATGGCGAAATGCGCGGTATGGGCGCTGTCGCCCATTAGGACGACGTGGCTATTGCCGTTGAAGTGGCTCCACTTCTCGCAGATCAACCGGCCGAAATTCAGCCAGGCCGAGCCGCGCATATGGCGCGCATTGGTCATCAGCTTATGACCATCGAGCGTCTCGGCAAAAAGTTTTTCGCAAAACGCGATCGACTGGTCCTGATCCATCTGGTCGAGGCCATGGGCGCGGAAAACATCGTCGGTGGTCTCGACGATGAAGGTCGAGGTGTCGTCGTCGAAACGGTAGATATGCGCTTGGAACCAGCCGTGTTCGGTGCGCTGGAAGTCGAAGGTGAAGGCATCGAAGCGCTTGTTGGTGCCGAGCCAGACATAGCGGTTGGGACGGATGACCATGTCCGGCTGGAAGACATCGGAGTATCTGTTGCGAATTCGGGAGTTGACGCCATCGGAAGCGATGATGAGGTCGGCATCGGCAAATTGCTCGTCGCTTTCCACGTCCTGCTCGAACACGAGTTCGACACCGAGTTCGAGGCAGCGCTCCTGGAGGATGTTGAGCATCTTCTTGCGGCCGATGCCGACGAAGCCGTGGCCCGTCGTCCTGATCTTGCGGCCCTTGAAGACCAGCTCGATATCGTCCCAATGGTTGAAGGAAACCTCGATGGCCTCAGCCGTTTCCGGATCCCACTTTCGCATCGACTGCATCGTGGCGTCCGAGAAGACCACCCCCCAACCGAAGGTATCGAAGGCGCGGTTGCGCTCGACGACCGTTACCTGGTGCTCCGGGTGCTGGCGCTTCATCAGCAACGCAAAATAGAGGCCGGCTGGCCCGCCACCGATACAGACGATCCGCATGTCGTTCTCCTCCCGAGCTCCGGCCGCGCGCGTCGCCGCCCTGATGCCGTTGGCGGTCATCCGGAACTGCTTGAGGCAAGGGTGGACTCATTCACAATAAATTTCAAGCTTAAAATTGTTTTGCGCGAATGCACTTTCCGCAAGTGCGGATTTCGCGCACGGGCCATCAGCGGAGGTCCGCTTCTCAGGCGCCAGGAAAGTAGGCAAAGTCGGAATTGCCTTTAGGTGTTTTTTGCCAACGCGGAGATGACGGAGCGCTTGAGCTTGGCGAGTTCATCCATCAACACGCCGCTTTCCTTGGGCGAAAGGCCCGCAAACAGGTCGGAGATCCAGTCGGCATGGGTTGCAGCCATCTTCTCGAATTCGGCGCGGCCAAAGGGCGTCAGCGCGATCACTTGCACGCGCCGATCCGTCGGCAATGTGGTGCGGCTTATGTGGCCGCTCTCGGTGAGACGCTCCACCAGGACCGTTATGTTGCCGGGCGAGACCATCATGCGTTTAGAGACCTCGCCAAGCACCATGCCATCGGGCGCGCGCTCGAGCTGGGCCATCAGGTCGAAACGCGGCAGGGTCGAGTCGAATTCCTCCCGGAGCCGGCGGCGGATCTCGCTCTCGACCAGCGTCGAACAGGTGAGCAAGCGCAGCCATAACCTGAGCTCGGCGCGATGATCGCCGGGAGCTTCGAGTGCCTTGGTCTCGCCATCCACCCATTCCGGCGAAGTGTCGAACTTGTCTTCACCCATCATAACAACCGTCCGCTTCTTGTCCTGCACCCTCGCATCGGCGGGCAGTCGCCCGTCCCTTTGCTTTTAGAGACGTTTCCGGCTCTTGGACAGGCCGTCACGCTCCGTCATTTGGAAGCATGCCGCGGCCAGGAATGGTGCCCGGCTGGAGTGGCGCCATCCTCGGATTGGGCGTAGACGTTCACCGTAAAACCAATGTGGTCGGTCATGAGCTGTCGGGCGCGTTCGATGTCGCGGTCGAGCACCGCCTCCATTAGTTCGGTGTGATGCTCGATCGCCATGGCGTCCTCCAAGGCGGCGACCGCCTCTTCATATCCCTCGCTCATGCCTGCCGCCGCCCTCAATGTCGGGGCCAGACTGAGGAAGCGATGATGGCGGCGAAGCTGGTCGGAGATCGTTGCCTGAAACCGGGAAAGCCAGCTCGAGCGCGCTGCGCCGATCAGGGCGCTGTGGAAAGCGGCGTGTTTCTCGTCCCACTCGTCGATCTCGCTTTCAGAGACGTTTCCGACGGCAATCTTGCAGCGCGACAGCCGGTAGTGCGCTGTGACGACGGCGGACTCCCAGGCGCTGTCGCCTTTTTCGATCGACTCGATGAGCAGCGGTATCTCCACGACCAAACGGGCCCGGGTCAGGTCGTCGAGCGCCTCGCGCGAAACCGGTGCAACAGCGAAGCCGCGGTTGCTGATTGCCGTCACCAGCCCTTCGGCTTCCAGTCGCGACAGGGCTTCCCTCAGAGGCGTCCAGCCGATGCCGTAGTTTTCGCGCAGACCACTCAACTTCATCGGCGCACCCGGCTTGAGCCGCGTTGCCAGGATGTCGCGGCGCAGCAACCGGTAGGCCGATTCCGTTTTGGTCGACTGTTCGTGATCTTGCATCAAGTACCCTTAACGCCCGCGCCGTTGAGCTCAAATATATATAGTTCTGCCGAGAATTTGAAAATATATATATTTGTTTGACAAGAACTCTGACCGTCTCCATCATCCACGCACGCCGCCGAGGAGGGTGGCAAGCTCGTCAAATTCTGGGAGGGATGCATGAGCAAGAGAACGTGGCTTTCGGGATTGGTCGTCGCCGGCGCGCTGGCATGGGGAACGGGAACGGCCGCTGCCGATCCGATCCGCATCGGCATCGCTAATTTCGGCGAACACCCGCAATTGAGCGCGTCGATCGCCGGCTTCAAGAAGGCGCTGGCTGAAAACGGCTTCGTGGAAGGCACCGATGTCGTCTACACCGAAAGCCATACGAACTTCGATGCTTCGCTCGTGCCGCAGATGATTGCAAAGCTGCAGGCAGAACAGCCGAAGCTCGTCTATACGATCACCACACCCGTATCGCAGATCGCCAAGAAGGCGCTCGCCGGATCCGGCATCCCGGTCGTCTTTTCCGCCGTCACCGATCCGGTGGCAGCCAAGCTGGTTCCGTCCTGGGAGGTGGGCGACGACGGCATGACCGGAGCGACGGACCTTCAGGACGTGGCCGCCGTGATGGCCTTCACCCGCAAGCTCCTGCCGGAAGCCAAGCGCTTCGGCGTTCCCTATAATCCTGGTGAGGCGAACGACACGGCGCTGCTCGACAAGATCAAAGAGGCGGCACCCGCTGCCGGGTTCGAGGTCGTGGCCGTGGGCGTCGACAACGTCAACGACATCCAGCAGCGCATCGCTTCCTTCGCTGGCAAGGCCGACGTGATCTACACGCCTGCATCCAATCTGCTCCAGCCGGCGATCGGTGCTGTATCGGCGGCTGCACGCCAGACGCAGATCCCGATCGTCAATTCCGACGACGGTGCCGTGCGCGATGGCGTCGTGCCGGCGAGCTTTGCCGTCAACTACGAGCAGGTCGGCATGAATGCCGGCAAGATCGCCGCCGAAATCCTTGGGGGTAAGGACCCGAAGACGATCGCGCCGTCTCGTCCGGCCTATGAAGATCACGCACCGCTGATCTCGAAGAAGGCGGCGGCCGCTTTCGGCATCGAAGTGCCGGCGGCGCTCGCCACCGAGTGCAACTGCGTCGTCGACTGATTTCCAGTTGGTCTCAATAGTGACGGCGCCAAGAGCGCTGTCACTTCATCGGATTGGGGGGAGCCAATGCTGGAAATCAGATCGGCCCGCAAGGTCTTCTACAAGGGGCAAGCAGACGAGAAGGTCGCGCTCGACGGCCTCAGCCTCCGCCTCGCGACGGGCGAATTCGGCGTCGTCATAGGCTCGAACGGCGCCGGCAAGAGCAGCATGCTCAACGCAATTTCCGGCGCACTCGTGCTCGATGCGGGACAGGTTGTCATCAATGGCGACGACGTGACGGCTATGCCCGTCCACAAACGCGCGATGCGGCTCGCACGCGTCTTCCAGGACCCGATGCGCGGCACCGCAGCCAGCATGACGGTGGCGGAAAACATGTTGCTCGCCGACCTTCGCAGCAACAAGCGCACGCTCCGCCGTGGCCTCAACGCGACGCGGCTCGCGTCCTACAAGGAGCGGCTCTCTCTGCTGGGTCTCGGGCTGGAAAACCGCCTCGATACCCGTGTGGAACTGCTGTCGGGCGGCCAACGGCAATCGCTGTCCCTGATCATGGCCGTCGGTGGGAAGCCGGAACTGCTGCTGCTTGACGAACACACCGCAGCACTTGACCCGCGCACGGCCGATATCGTCATGCAGGCGACGATCCGCGCGGTCGAAGCCCTGAAGCTGACCACGCTGATGGTGACGCACAATATGCAGCACGCCGTAGATTTCGGCCACAAGGTCGTCATGCTCGATGCAGGACGCGTTCGCCTGGAGATCGACGGCAAGGACAAGGCCCAGACGACGGTGCCGGATCTGATCGGCCATTTCTCCGTCAAAACCGACCGCATGTTCCTGGCGAGTTGACGATCATGGATATCATTCAAAACATCATCTCGAGCTTCGTCTCGCTCGTTCCCGTCACGCTGGCGCAAAGCCTGATCCTCGCCTTCGTGGTGATGGGGATCATGATCCCGTTTCGCATGCTGAGCTTCCCGGATCTGACCAGCGAAGGCGCGTTCCCGCTCGGCGGCTGCGTCTGCGGCGTACTCATGGCGGCCGGCATGTCGCCATTGGCGGCGATTGCCATTGCCTTGGTGGCGGGCTTCGTTGCCGGCTGCTGCACCGCGTTCATTCACCTGCGCTTCCGGATCCACACGCTGCTCGCCGGCATCTTGATGATGACGATGCTCTATTCGATCAACCTGCGCATCATGGGCCGCTCGAACATCTCGGTCTTCGGAGCGCCGACGGTCTTTGACTGGGTGCCGGGGTTGCAACCGGGTTTCCCGGCAAGCAAAATCGCCGTGGCAGGCCTCATCGCGCTCGTCGTCTTCGTCCTGCTCTATCATTTCTTCCGGACGGAAAAGGGCACGGCTGTCCGCGCCGTCGGCGCGAACCCGGATATGGCGGAAGCCCAGGGCATCAATGTCTGGATGGCGACCATTGGCGGCGTCGGGCTTGCTGGCGCATTCTCGGCGGCCGGCGGCGCACTGATGGTGCAGTCGCAAGGCTTTGCCGACGTCAATATGGGGCTCGGCATCCTGATCAACGGGCTGGCTGCGCTGATGATCGGTGAAGCGATTGTCGGTAAACAAAGCGTGCTGCGCCAGCTCGCCGCTCCGTTCGTCGGTGCGGTCGTCTACTATCAGCTCGTCTCCCTCTGCCTGGCTGCCGGCATGCCGCCGCCGGATCTGAAGCTTGCGACGGGCCTGTTCGTTCTGGCCATGCTGGCTCTTCCGAGCCTCAAGCGAGGCCGTGGGCCGGCACCCGCCCGCGAAACCGTACGCGAATAAACGAGGACCGTTTCATGAGTGCTGTACCTGATCTTGCAGCGATCGAGGCTATGGATGCGGCCGACGTGCTGCGCCCGATGCGCGACCGCTTCATCCTGCCGCCGGGCCTCATCTATCTCGATGGCAACTCGCTCGGTGTTGCCTCGACCGCGGCCTTCGACGAACTCCGAAAGGCGGCAACCGAGGAATGGGGGCAGGATCTCATTCGCAGCTGGAACACGGCCGGGTGGTTCGACATGCCGCTCGCGCTCGGCGACCGTGTCGGGCGGCTGATCGGGGCTGCCGCCGGCCAGACCGTCGTTTGCGACACCACGTCGATCAATATCTACAAGACCCTGCATGCCGCCATGGCGCTCCGACCGGATCGTTCCATGATCGTCAGCGAAGGTGGCAGCTTCCCGACCGATCTCTACATGGCCGAGGGCGTGGTTTCGACGCGCCCCGGCGCCTCGTTGCGCCTCGAAGGGGTCGATGCGCCCGAGATCGAGGACCTGATCAACAGTGACGTGGCCGTGGTTCTGGTCAACCACGTCAACTACAAGTCCGGCGAACTCCGCGACATGGCGGCGCTGACGCGCAAGGCGCATGAGCACGGCGCGCTGGTCATCTGGGATCTCTGCCATACGGCCGGCGCCCTGCCGGTCGATCTCGACGGCGCCGATGTCGATTTCGCCGTCGGCTGCACCTACAAGTACCTGAACGGCGGGCCTGGGGCTCCTGCTTTCATCTATGCCGCGACGCGCCACCACAGCGATATCCGTCAGCCGCTCAGCGGCTGGTGGGGGCATGCTCGTCCCTTCGCCTTCGAGAAGAACTACGCCGCCGGCGAGGGGGTCCGCCGCTTTCTTTGCGGCACACAGCCGATCCTGTCGCTGCGGGCGCTCAAGGGCGCACTCGACGTCTGGGACACGGTCGACATGGCGCAGCTCCGCGAAAAGAGCATCCGGCTGACGGATCTCTTCATCACGCTTGTCGAAGAAAAATGCGGCGCTCACGGCCTCGAGCTCGAAAGCCCGCGCGACGGGACCAAGCGCGGAAGCCAGGTCTCGTTCAGCCATCCGAACAGCTATGAGATCATGCAGGCGCTGATTGCGCGCGGAGTCATTGGCGATTTCCGCGCACCCACCACGATGCGGTTCGGCTTCACACCGCTCTACGTCAGCTATGCCGACGTCTGGCAGGCGGTGGCCATTCTTGAAGAGATCCTACGCACCGGTTCGTGGCAGGATGCGCGTTTTGCCGTTCGCGCCGCCGTGACCTGATCTCCATATTTTCTGAGACTGCGGGCGGTCTGCTTCCTGCAGTCTCAAGTCGGATCATAAGTCTCACTCGGCGTGACTGAGCGTCGGGCAGCCGTAACAGGGGACGTTCACAATGATCGCGCCACACCGCCCGACGCCCGCCGAAATCGTTGAGGCTCGCGAGTGCATTGCTCCCCACGTCCCGCGCACGCCCTTGGTCCGGCTCGACCTCGGGCTTGCGGACCGGCAGATTTTCCTGAAGCTGGAGACCCTCTCTCCGATCGGCGCCTTCAAACTGCGCCCGGCATTGAACGCCGTGCTTTCGCGTGATCCCACGGCTTTGCGCAATGGCGTGGCGGTCACAAGCTCCGACAACATGGCCTACGGCATGGCCTGGGCCGCGCGCCTGATCGGCGTGCCGATGGTCGCCTACATGTATCGCGGCGCGCCGCAGACCAAAATCGACGGTGTGCGGGACCTTGGTGGCGAGGTACGCTTCGTGAGCGCGGAGACCTGGTGGGACTATATTGTTGGTGCGGACCGGCCCGATGCGCCGGAATTGCTGATCAATCCGGTGACCAATCAGGCGGTGCTGGCCGGAAACGGCTCCATCGGCATGGAAATCCTCGAGGATCTGCCTGAGGTCAATGTGGTGTTCACGCCTTATGGCGGCGGCAGCATGACGACGGGGGTCGCCAGCGCCGTGAAAGCCACGTCCGACCGTTGCCGCGTTTTTGCGGTCGAAGACGACAGCGCCGCCCCGGTATGCGCGGCCCTGGAGGCCGGGCGGATCGTGACCATCGAGACCAGACCGTCGTTCATCAAGAGCATCGGGGCTCCCTCTTTGGTACCGCAGCTTTGGCCGGTTGCACGCGAACTGATCGACGGCGCCATCGCGATCAGCCCGGCCCAGGTGACCGACGCGATGCGGCTGCTGTTCAGGAAAGCGAAGATCGTCGCCGAAGGTGCGGGGGCTGCGTCGCTCGCCGCCGCGATCTCGCGACCGGATCTCAAAGGAAACATTGTCTGCGTGATCTCGGGCGGCAACATTGACGCTGCAGCCTATTCGACCGTCCTTGCCGGCGGCATTCCCGCGGCCTGAACCGACGAACTCAGATCCCGAGATAGCGGTCCTGAAGTGCCGGCGTCAACGTTGCCGGTGATCCCGTGAACACGGTGACGCCCTTTTCCAGCACGAAGCAGCGGTCGGCGACGGGCAGCAGTTCGGAAAGCGTCTTGTCGACGACGAGGATCGATTGGCCCGCCGCCTTGAGCGTGCGGATTGCAGACCAGATGTCCTGCCGGATAACCGGCGCAAGCCCCTCGGTTGCCTCGTCGAGAATGAGTAGTCTGGGATTGGTCATCAGCGCCCTGCCGATCGCAAGCATCTGCTGTTCGCCGCCCGAGAGCGTGTTGGCGTATTGGTCGCGGCGCTCGCCGAGTCTTGGGAAAAGTGCGACGACCTTCTCCAAGGTCCACTCCGTCCCGCGAGCGGTGGCAACGAGATTTTCCATGACGGTGAGATTGGGAAAGCAGCGCCGTCCCTCGGGCACAAGCCCAAGACCGAGCCTGGCAATGCGATGCGATCGCAGTCCGAAGATCGACTTGCCGGCGAAGGTGATAGCGCCCGAGCGCGGGCGCACGAGGCCGAGGATCGAGTTGATCGTCGTGGTCTTGCCCATGCCGTTGCGGCCCATGAGGGCGACAACTTCGCCCTCCCGCACATCGAGGTCGACGCCGAAGAGCGCCTGGGAAGCGCCGTAGAAGGTCTCGAGGCCTTTCAGTGCGAGCAGGCTCACGCGGTTTCTCCAAGATAGGCCCGGCGAACGTCGGGATCGCTGCGGATTTCATCGACGGTGCCGCTCGCGATAATGCGGCCGTAGACGAGCACGGATACCCGGTCCGCCAGCGCAAAGACCGCATCCATGTCGTGTTCGACGAGCAGCATTGGCGCTTGGTGGCGCAACTCGTCGAGGAAGGACGTCAGCCGCTTGGAACCCTCCGGTCCCATGCCGGCCATCGGTTCGTCGAACAGAAAAGCCCTTGGCGAAAGCGCCAGCGCTATGGCGATCTCCAGCTGCCGGCGTTCGCCGTGCGACAGTTCCGCTGCCGGCACGTGGGCACGGGTTGCAAGCCCAACCCGCTCCAGCATCGCCATCGCCGGTTCGGTCAGGGTCTTGTCGTCGGTAACCTGGCGGAAGAAGCGGAAGCTGCTGCCTTGCCTTGCCTGCACCGCCAGCATCACATTGCGCAGGGCCGAGAATTCCTGCGCGAGAGAGGAAATCTGGAAGCTGCGGGCAAGGCCGAGCCGGGCACGGGCGGCCATGTCCAGCCCGCCGATATCGCGACCGAGAAACCGGATCGTGCCGCTGTCGGCTTTGAGCGAGCCGGCGATCTGGTGGATGAGGGTGCTCTTTCCGGCGCCATTCGGGCCGATCAGTGCATGGATCTGTCCCGGCCGAAGCTCGAGACTGACCCCATCGGTCGCCTTCAGGGCGCCGAAGGATTTTCTGAGATCGTGGATTTCGAGGACTGGCTCAGACATGACGCGGCTTTCCGCAGAGCAGGCCGAGCAATCCGCCGCGCGCAAAGAGCACGATGCCGAGCAGGATGAGGCCAAGGAAGAATTGCCAACGCTCGGTGATGCCGCCGAGCACGTATTCGAAGAACACGAAGATCATGGCGCCGGCGACCGGCCCGAACAGCCGACCCTTGCCGCCGAGGATGATGAGCACGATCAGTTCGCCCGACATGTGCCAGGACAGCATCGACGGGCCGACGAAGCGATTGAGGTCGGCATAGAGCGCGCCGGCAAAGCCGGTGATCATGGCGGAGGCGGCGAAGGCGACGAGGCGAATACTGAAGGGCGCGATGCCAACGGCGGCAAGGCGCGTTCCGTTCTGCCGCGCCGCCTGCAATGCGCTGCCGAAGCGTGAGCCCTCGATTATGCGAAACAGAAGAAGCGCGCCCATGAGGGCCGCGTAGCAGATGAGGAAATAGGGCAGGGGCTTGGCGGTGTTGACACCGGGAAAGGCGTTGCGCATCGACAGCGACAGGCCGTCCTCGCCACCATAGGCAGGCCAGGAGATGGCGAAGTAGTAGATCATCTGCGCGAAGGCGAGCGTGATCATGATGAAATAGACACCTGACGTGCGCAGGCTGATCGCTCCGATCGGCAGTGCGACGAGGCCGGCGACCGCCACCGCCGTCATCCAGATGAGCGGCATCGAAGTCGTGCCGGGAATATCGGCAAACAGCGGTTCGGCATTGAAGGCGTGGGTCGCCAGAATGCCGGCGACATAGCCGCCGAGGCCGAAGAAGGCAGCGTGTCCGAAGGACAGGAGCCCGCCAAGCCCGAGTGCCAAATTGAGGCCGACGGCGGCGAGCGCGAGCACGACGACACGGGTCGCAAGCGTCACGTAAAAGGGTTCGCCCATGCCGGCGGCGACAAGCGGCGCGCCGAGAAGCAGAAGGGCGAGGAGGAGATTGACCGTGGTCTCGCGGCTCATGGGCATCTCACGAATGCGCCGAAAACAGGCCGCTCGGCCGGAAGGCAAGGATGAGGGCCATCACGACATAGATCAGCATCGAGGCGAGTGCCGCACCGATGGTGGTCGCCTGCGACGCGGGCATGGTCAATGCGAGCAGGGATGGAAGCAGGAAGCGCCCCATGGTGTCGACGACGCCGACAATGACCGCGCCGACGAGGGCGCCCTTTATGGAGCCGATGCCTCCGATGACGATGACGACGAAGGCGAGGATGAGAACCGGCTCGCCCATCCCGACCTGAACCGACTGCAGGGCGCCGACCAGAGCGCCGGCAAGGCCCGCTAGTGCTGCGCCGAGCGCAAAGACGACCGTATAAAGCGTGCCTATGTCGACACCGAGCGCCCCGATCATTTCGCGATCGGACTCACCGGCGCGAATGCGCATGCCGAGTCGGGTCCTGGAAATCAACAGATAGAGGCCTGCGGCCACGACGACACCGACGCCGATGATCGCCAGCCGATAGAGCTGGTATTGGCCGCCGCCCGGCAAGGCCACCGCGCCTTGAAGTTGGGGCGGTATGTCGAGATAGAGCGGGAAAGAGCCGAAGAGCCAGCGTGCGCCTTCAGAAAGGATGAGGATCAGCGCGAAGGTTGCGAGGACCTGGTCGAGATGGTCGCGGTCGTAGAGTCTGCGAATGACGGCAACCTCGATGATCGCTCCGACGCCGGCGGCAGCCGCCAGGCTGGCGATCAGCCCGATCCAGAACGAGCCGGTCGCGGCAGCGACCGTGGCGCAGGCAAAGGCGCCGATCATGTAGAGCGAGCCATGGGCGAGATTGATCAGGCCCATGACGCCGAAGATCAGCGTCAGGCCCGCGGCCATCAGAAACAGCATGACGCCGAGCTGAAGCCCGTTGAGCAGTTGTTCGATCAGGAGTGTTGTGAACAAGAGGACGGTCCAAGCTTCATGTCGGGATGGCGAGGCCTATCGACCGGATGCCGGCTTTCAAACCGAGCACCCGGCAGACAAAAGGCACGCGCGGTTACATCGCGCACTTCTCGGCGTAGGCGTCCTTGTGATGCTCGAAGGCGGTCGCGATGATCTTGTTGGTCAGCACGCCATCATCTTCTTTCACCACCTCGCGGATATAGACATTCTGGATCGGGTGGTTGTTGTTGTTGAAGGCGAACTCGCCGCGAACGGACTTGAAGTCCGCCGCCTTGAGGGCCGCGCGGAAAGCGTCCTTGTCCTTGACATCAGCCTTCGACAGGGCAGCCAGGATCAGGTTTGCCGTATCCCAGCTCTGTGCTGCATAGATCGACGGCAGGCGCTTGTACTCGGCCTTGAAAGCGTCGACGAACTTCTTGTTGGCCTCGTTGTCGAGATCCTTGGACCAGGTCGCGGAGTTCTTGACGCCGATCGCCGCATCGCCGATCGCCGGTAGAACGTCCTGGCTGAAGGAGAAACCGGGGCCTGTGACCGGAATGCCGACGCCCGACTGGGCATATTGCTTCATGAAGGCGATGCCCATGCCGCCGGGCAGGAAGAAATAGACGCTATCGGCACCCGACGCGCGGATCTGGGCGATTTCGGCGGCATAGTCGGTCTGGCCGACCTGCGTGTAGATCTCGCCGGCCAGCGCGCCCTTGTAGTAGCGCTTGAAGCCGGTCAGCGCATCTTTTCCGGCCGGATAGTTCGGCGCGAGGATAAAGGCGTTCTTGTAGTCCTTGTTGGCGTATTGCCCCATCGCCTCGTGGAAATTGTCGTTCTGATAGGCGACGTTGAAATAGTTTGGGTTGCAGTTCGCGCCCGCAAGCGCCGAAGGTCCGGCATTGGGCGAAAGATAGATCACGTCCTGCGCGACCGTGTTCGGAACGACAGCCATGGCGAGGTTCGACCAGATGATCCCGGTCATCAGGTCGACCTTGTCGCCCTGGATCATCTTCTCGGCGATCTGCACCGCAAGTTCCGGCTTCTGGGCGTCGTCCTCGATCACCAGCTCCACGTCCTTGTTGCCCGATTGCTTCATCGCCAGCGTGAAGGCGTCGCGCATGTCGATGCCGAGACCGGCGCCGCCGCCCGAAAGCGTGGTGATGACGCCGATTTTGACCGGCTCGGCGTAGGCAAGGCTCGATGTTGCAAGCGAAAGGCCAAAAACGCTCGCTGCCAGAATGCGGTTCATGCTTTTCCTCCTTGTAGATTCCCTTTTAGATTGTGTTCTATCAGAGACCGGTGCGCACATGCCAGAGCTCGGGGAAGAGTTCGACTTCGAGCATCTTTCTAAGATAGGACGCGCCGGATGTCCCCCCGGTTCCGCGTTTCATGCCGATGATGCGCTCGACCGTGGTCACATGGTTGAAACGCCAACGGCGGAAATAGTCTTCAAAATCAACAAGCTTCTCGGCCAGCTCATAGAGCATCCAGTAGCGCTCCGGATCGCGGTAGACGATTTGCCAGGCCGCAAAGACCTTGTCGCTATCAGCGCGCGTCTCGCTCCAATCGGTCCTGTTCGCTTCCTCTCCGACGTCAAACCCCTTGCGGGACAAGAGCCGGATCGCCTCGTCATAGAGCGATGGTGCGGCAAGGATCGTCTTCAGCTTCTCCATTATGTCAGGTCGATGAGCGTGCGGGCCGAGCATGGCGACGTTGCGATTGCCGGCGAGAAACTCGATTGCCCGGTATTGCCACGACTGGAAGCCCGAGGATTGCCCGAGGGATTCGCGGAATTGCGTGTATTCGCTGGGGGTCATCGTGCGGAGCACGTCCCAGGCGCTGTTCAACTGTTCGAAGATGCGGGCAACGCGCGTCAGCATCTTGAAGGCCGGCTCCAGCCGGTCTTGCCGGATCGAGCGGACAGCCGCATTGATCTCGTGCAACGCGAGCTTCATCCAAAGCTCCGACGTCTGGTGCTGGATGATGAACAGCATCTCGTCATGCGCCTTCGACAGCGGCTCCTGTGCGTCGAGGACTTTTTCCAGCATCAGGTAGTCGCTGTAGGACATGCGTCCCTTGAACGACATCTGGGCGCCTTCTTTCGAAGGGTCGTATGAATTGCTCATGTTTTAGGTCTCCGACCGCAATCGGAACCGCTGGATCTTGCCCGTAGCTGTTTTCGGCAAGCTTTCCAGGAATTTGACCGATCGGGGATACTTGTAGGGCGCAATTGTCGCCTTCACGTGGTCCTGCAGGCATTTGATCATCGCGTCATTTGCCGATACCCCAGCAGAAAGCACGACATAAGCCTCGACGATCTGGCCACGCTCGGCGTCGGGCGCACCGACGACAGCGCATTCGGCGACTGCGGGATGAGAGATCAAGGCCGCTTCGACCTCCGGGCCGGCGATGTTGTAGCCGGCGGTGATGATCATGTCGTCTGAGCGGGCGGCGAAATGGAAGAAGCCGTCTTCGTCCTGGTAGAAGGCGTCACCCGTCAGGTTCCAGCCGTCGCGGACATAGTCGCGCTGGCGGGCGTCCGACATGTAGCGGCAGCCGGTTGGGCCGCGCACGGCAAGCCTGCCAATCGTGCCACGGGGAACCTCGCGCATTTCGTCGTCGACGATCCGCGCTTCGTAACCACCGACGGGCTTGCCTGTCGAGGCGGCCTTGCGATCCTCGAAACGGTTGGAAATGAAGATGTGCAACATTTCGGTCGCGCCGATCCCGTCGAGGATCGGCTTGCCCGTCTTTGCCGTCCATTCATCGAAGACGGGGCCGGGCAGCGTTTCACCGGCCGAGATCGCGACCCGCAGGGATGAAAGATCGGCGCCATTGTCCATCGCCTTCATCATGGCACGATAGGCGGTTGGCGCGGTGAACGAGATCGTAGCCCTGTATTTCTCGATGATCTCCACCATGTTGGCCGGAGTCGCGTGCTCGAGCAGCGTTGCCGCCGCCCCGAAACGCAAGGGGAAGATGGCAAGGCCACCGAGACCGAAGGTGAAGGCGAGCGGCGGCGAGCCGACGAAGACGTCGTCGGGCGTGACCTCCAGAACCTCTTTGCCATAGCCGTCGGCGATCATCATCAGGTCGCGGTGGAAATGCATCGTCGCCTTCGGGATCCCGGTCGTTCCGGAGGTGAAGCCGAGCAGCGCCACGTCATCCCGGCCCGTGTTGACGGCCTCGAAGACGACCGGCTTGTCGAGCGCGACCCGGTCGAGTTCGGCATCGTGGTTGGCGGTGCCGTCGAAGCCAATGACCTGCTTTAGGTAACGGCTGTCTTTCGCGCAGGCGATCATGTCGTCCATCAGACGCGTGTCGCATAGCGCCAGACTGACCTCTGCCTTGTCGACGATCTTCGTCAATTCGCCGGCCCTGAGCATCGGCATGGTGTTGACGACGACGGCGCCGGCCTTGGTGGCAGCCAGCCAGCAGGCGACCATGGCCGGATTGTTGGCGGACCGGATCAGCACGCGATTGCCGGGCCTGACGCCGTAGTTCTCGACCAGCGCATGCGCCAGCCGGTTCGTCCAGTCTGACAATTCCTTGTAGGTCCGGCGGCGCCCGTTGCCGATCAGCGCGGTATGGTCGCCAAAACCCCTTGCAACGACGGCGTCCGTCAGTTCGACGGCAGCGTTGAGATGATCCGGATATTCGAATCCTTCGAGAAGGAATTCCGGCCACTCTTCCGATGGTGGCAGATGATCGCGTGTGAACGTATCGACGTGCGAGGTCGGTCCAAGCATGTGGCGGCTGTTCCCTTGTTCAGTTCCTGCCTGTTGCTCAGGCATTTTTCAAAGCCGGCTTAAAGTTCGTGCGGTCGTGCGAACAGGGCGCAAGCATCGCCGCATCGTTGCCGATGGGCCGCGCCGCCGCTGCGACGGTTCCAATTGTTCGTGATGGGCACAGCGAGACCTCCACTTCTCGGCTGAACATGGGGCAGCATCGCACCAGTCTAAAATTATTTCAAGCCTAAAGTTTTTTCGAATCTCGCCATTGCGTTTGTTGATGAGGCGGGTGATTTCTATGCTCGGGGAGACATGAACGGGAGGATTTTGTCGATGTTGGAGCATTACGTTTCGGACTGGAACGATGCCTACGCCAACGGTGCGAACATCGCACGCGGCGACCGGTGGCCGGACGCGTGGGTTGGGCCGTCCGAGGCATTCCGCAACGCGCGCTCGGCGTCGGGACTTGCGAAACTTGACCTTGCCTATGGCGAGCGCCCCAGGAACCGCATGGACCTGTTCTTCCCCGATGGCCCGACCAAGGGTTTGGTCGTCTTCGTGCACGGAGGGTTCTGGTTGCAGCTCGACAAGAGCTTTTGGTCGCATCTGGCCAGCGGTACCATCGCCAGCGGTTATGCCGTTGCCATGCCGTCCTATACACTCTGCCCGGAGATCCGAATTGGGGGGATCGTCGAGGAGATAGCCGCGGCAGTCTGCGAGGCTTCGATATTCGTCGAGGGTCCGTTGATGCTGGCCGGTCACTCGGCAGGCGGCCATCTTGTCAGCCGGATGATCACGGCAACTGCTCCGCTCTCGCCGCACACCCAGGGGCGGATCCGCAACGTCGTCTCGATCTCCGGCGTTCATGACCTGCGCCCGATCATGTCGACGGCAATGAACGAGAGGCTGGCGATCGACGAGGCCGAGGCGCTTTCGCAGAGCCCGGCATTGCTGCGACCCATGCCCAATGCCCGCATCACTTGCTGGGTCGGTGGCGGCGAGCGCTCGGAATTCCTTCGCCAGAACGCGTTGCTTGCCAATATCTGGACGGGACTGGGCGCAACAACGGCGAGCGTCGTGGAGCCCGACAGGCATCACTTCAACGTCATCGATGGCCTTGCCGACGCCAGACATCCGATGACTCGGGCTCTGCTTTCGGCGTGAAAAGCCGTGAACGTTGCCTAAAGAGCCAACTCCGACGCCCGGCAAACCGGGCATAGAGGTCACGATGCGGCAAAAGGGTCGATTGGCATCCCAGGGAAAGGGCCCGAAACGCTGGAACGCGGTTGTGGGCCGAACAGTTCTCGGTCCTCGTCGTTCTTCTCCGCGAGGCTGTTCTGACCACTGATACCCATCCTACGCGGGTGGGTGGGCCGCGTCGTTTCCACTTCTGTCCGGCCGAGGGAAATGGGATCGGATTCGTTCCTCAAGACAACCGATCTCGCAAACGTCGGTCGGTCCTCTCAAGGCGAGGGGACGATAGTCGCATAGTTTCTCGCACTCAGCGGAACGTCTGTATCGATGGTTTCCTGCCGCCATCTCACCGTGCAAAGCAAACAGGCGCACTGGATGCGAATTATCTGAACAATTCCGGGCGCGGACACTCAACCATCCCTTCGCCAACTTTGACCCATTCTGTGCGATGACTCAGGTCGCCAATCCGATCAAGACCGCCGCTTCGCGATATCGGGCGATGACGTCGGGCGTGAAATGGAACGCGTCGAGGAAGTTATCCGTTCGGTAATCCGGGTTCTGGAGACGGATGCGGGCAGCATAGTTGCGAGCTTCACCGATACGCCCGGATAATGCGAGACAATGGGCGGCAATCGCCAGGATGTGGACATGCGCATTCGGGCGGGCCGCCGCCTTGACGGCCCATTCTGCGGCTTCCTCGAAGGCGTCCAGGCGGATGAGTGCGATTGCCCGGGTGCCGAGCATGCCGAAAAGCAGGGGATCGTAGGGGCTCAAGAGCCGCGAATGATCGGATGCGGCGATCGCAGCTTGGGGGTCTCCGGACTGCGAGTGTACGAAGGCGAGCGCATAGTGACCGAGGGCAAAGTTGGGGCTCAGATGGATGGAGTGCTCCAATTCGCGCACCGCCTGGTCGTGGTCGCCCGTCAGCCATAGGGCGCGGCCCATCGACCAATGCGCAGCGGGATTCTGGTCGTCGACCAACAGGCTCTGCCCGGCCGCCTTCAGCGCCTCCTTAGCCTCGGCATCGCGGTCGCCCCAGCGCTGGAATGCCCTTTGCCAGTGGGTGAAGGAGAGCCCCGCGTGCGCCCGCGAGAATGTCGGATCAAGGCGGGTCGACAGGCGGAAGAATTCGGTCGCACGCGCGTTTTCCTCGGCCGTGAAGCGAAACATGTGCCAGAGGCCGCGGTGATATGCCTCCCAGGCGTCGAGCGAATCGGGATGCTTCAGGATGGCTCGGTTGCGCTCCTCGTTCTCGATTTCGGCGGCGATCGACTGGACGATGCTGTTACCGACCTCTTCGAGGAGCGTGAAGCGCTCGGCGGAGCGGGCCTCGAACCGTTCCGTCCAGACGATATGAGCGGTCGCCGCCTCGGCGACTTCAACGGTCACTCCGACGAGGTGGTCATGCTGCTCCAGGAAGCCGGTCGCGATATAGTCGACGCCGAGCCGGCGGCCGATTTCCTGCAACTCCAGCCCCTCGCCGGCGATCGCAAACACGGAGCCACGGGCAATGACGAAGAGGCTGCGCAAGCGTGCCAGTTTGCTGATGACGTCATGCGTTATCGCGCCCCCGAGACCGTGTCGCTCCGCCGGCTCTGCAGCAAGTTCGCAGAACGGCATAACAGCGATGGAGGCGCGGCGCGCGGCCGTCACTTGGACCGGCTTGGCAAGTGCCCCAACGCCTTCAGAAACGATCGTAACGGCCGGTTGCCGGGCTAAGCGCCTGAGGTGCTCCCATGCCTCACGGATCGGCGCAAAATCCTCGCCCTCGTCGGCAAAGAGGCGCGCCGCGGCCTCAAGATGTCGGTTGCAGGCATCGGTCATCCGCTTTTGGCACAGCTCCTCCAGGAAACGAACATTCGCCTCTGCGTCGAGTGGCGCGAAGTGGAGCCATTGCCGGGCCGCCGGCAAGCCATCCTCGCCGCCGACGGGTGTCTTCTTGACTATTTCCGCTGCGGCCTCCAGCCCATAAAGACGAAATTCGCTCCTGCGCGATGTCAGCCAGTGGTTGAACGCGGGGCAACTGTCGATGTCGGCTCCTTCGAGGAGATCGACGCTGCATCGCTCGGCGATCGTTCGCAACGCCGCGAGATCGAGGTTTTCAACGCCACGGCGCCTTTTCTCCATGAGATGTCGCGCGTCAACGTCACAGCCATCCAGGTCGAGCGAAATCCGGTCATCGGCGGCGATCACGCGCCTGCGGCCGTCCGTGTCCATGAGCAAGCGGAGCTTGCTCAGGCTCCAGCGCAATTCACCGCGCGGGTCATTCGGGAGTTCCCAGAGTAGATCACAGAGCCGCTCGCGCGGAACGGAACCGGGCGCGAGTGCCAGATAGGCGAGCAGCGCGCGGACCTTGCGCGACGGCGGCAAGGTCACGGCCACGCCGTGGCGCATGAGCGTCATCGGTCCGAGGAGCCGTAGTTCCAGCTCCTGCGCCGAAAAAACCACGCTTGGACCATCCGTTTCCATGCGCACTCCCACGCGAGCTCCCACGCGGGCACTTTAGCATCCATGGCGCAACCAAGCATCCGGAAGTGTGAGAGGTTTCCATGCCCACCAATTCAGGACAAAGAACTACGAGCGGCCGCGGGCGGCTTTTCGACAGCGTGCTGGACACGATCGGCGACACGCCGGCAATCCGCGTCAACAATCTCGGGGCCGGCAAAGCGACGATCTATGTCAAGGCGGAGTTCTTCAATCCGGCTTCGTCTGTCAAGGACAGGCTCGCCATAGCGATAATCGAGGAAGCCGAGCGCAGCGGCAAGCTGAAGCCCGGTCAGACCGTGGTCGAGGCAACCAGCGGCAACACCGGCATCGGGCTTGCGATGGTCTGCGCGCAAAAGGGCTATCCGCTCGTCGTTACAATGGCCGATAGTTTCTCCGTCGAGCGCCGCCGGCTGATGCGCATCCTGGGCGCCAAGGTCGTGCTGACACCGCGCGCGGAAAAAGGCCTCGGCATGTATCGCAAGGCAGCCGAACTTGCCGAGAAAAACGGATGGTTCCTCGCCCGACAGTTCGAGACCACGGCCAACGCCGCGATCCATGAGGCGACGACCGGCCAGGAGATCGTCAACGACTTTGCCAACTCCCGTCTCGATTACTTCGTCACCGGCTACGGTACCGGCGGCACGCTCGTCGGCGTGTCCCGCGTACTGCGCCGCCAGCGGCCAGAGACGAAGATCGTCCTTGCCGAGCCCGCCAACGCGCAATTGCTCGGCAGCGGCCAAGTGCAGCAGCGCGGCACGGATGGTGCACCGGCCGCGAGCCATCCCGCCTTCGAGCCGCACCCGATCCAAGGCTGGACCCCAGATTTCATACCGGATGTCCTGCAGGAGGCGATCGACAACCGCTATTACGACGAACTCGTCCCGATTGCCGGTCCGAAGGCGATGGAATGGGCGAAGGCGCTTGCACAAAAGGAGGGCATCTTCACCGGCGTTTCGGGCGGCGCGACCTTCGGCGTCGCGCGCCAGATCGCGGAGCGCGCACCGGCGGGCTCGGTGATCCTCTGCATGTTGCCCGATACCGGCGAGCGTTACCTGTCGACGCCAATGTTCGAAACGATCCCTTCGGACATGGATGCCGAGGAGATGGAACTGTCGCGGTCCACGCCCGGCTTCCAGCTCGCAGCCGAGTAGAGAGAGGGAGAGAGAGATGGAAGCGCGATCGCCGCACCGGAGTGCGGAAACTCTCACGCAGCCGGAAGTCCTAGCCGGACCGGAAACCCTCGACCCGCCGGACTGGTCGTTTGTCGCCGCGCTCGCCCATCGGATCGTCGACGATGCCGTCGACCACGTCGGCCGCGTGCGTGAGCGTCCGGTTTGGCGGCCGATGCCGGAGACAGTGGACGCCCTGTTTCGGGCACCGGTTCCCGACCGGCCGACGCCAGTGGAGGACGTGTACAGGCTCGTCAAGGATGCGGTGCTTGCCTATCCGATGGGCAATATCCATCCGCGGTTCTGGTCCTGGTACATGGGTTCCGGCAACTTCACTGGTGCGCTCGGCGATTTTCTCGCCGCGATCCAAGGTTCCAATCTCGGGGGCGGCAGCCATGCCGCCGCCCTCGTTGACCAGCAGGTCGTGGGATGGCTCCGCGACATGATCGGCTTTCCCGAGACGGCGAGCGGTACGCTGGTGAGTGGTGGTTCGGTGGCCAACCTTATCGGGCTGACTGTTGCCCGGAACGTCAAGGCGGGGCTCGATCTGCGAGAGGAAGGAGTTGCAGCCCTCAATCAGCCCCTCCGCGTCTACGCCTCCGACCAGGTCCATTCCTGTCACCGCAAGGCGGTTGAGACGCTCGGCCTCGGCAACAGGGCGCTGCGACGGATCCGGACCGATTCCCGCTACCGGATCGACGTTGCAGCCCTTCGCGCCGCCATCGGCGAGGATCGCACGGCAGGAATGAGGCCCGCCTGCGTCATAGGCACTGCTGGCACGGTCAATTCCGGCGCAGTTGACGATCTCAGCGCATTGGCGGAGATCGCCGTCGAGGAAGACCTCTGGTTCCATGTGGACGGGTGCATCGGTGCGCTGATTTCGATCGCGCCGCAGAATGCCTGGCGCGTGAAAGGCATCGAGCGAGCGGATTCCGTCGCGCTTGACCCGCACAAGTGGCTGCATGCCCCGTTCGAAGTCGGTTGCGCACTCGTCCGCGACCGGACGAAGCACCGGGAGACCTTCGCTGTGTCGCCGGAGTTTTTGCAGGGCATGCCGCGCGGCATTGCTTCAGGTCAGTGGCTCCACGAATTCGGCTTTCAGACAAGTCGCGGCTTCGGGGCGCTCAAGGTCTGGATGGCTCTGATGGAGCACGGTGTTGCCAAGTTCGGCCGGCTCATCGACCAGAACATCGCACAGGCCGCTCTCCTCGCGAATCTCGTGCGCTCGCATCCGCCGCTGGAACTCATAGCGGAGCCTGAGATCAACATCGTATGCTTCCGCTATGTGCCTGAAGGTCTGAGCGAGGAGCGGCTAAAAGAGATCAACGTCGAGATCATGCTGCGCCTGCAGGAAACCGGTGTGGCAGCCCTTTCCGACACAACGATCCGTGGGAAGCATTGCCTGCGCGCGGCTATCTGCAACCATCGCACCCGCCCGGAAGACCTCACCTTGCTCATCTCGGAGGTGTTGCATCTCGGCAGGGAGGTTTCGCAGACATGATCGCTCGTTGCCAATACGCCGTTGGACTGATTGCTCAGGGTCTGCTTGCGCTGTGGCGCGAGCGAATTTACGTGAACGCAATCGGCCGGGGATGGCGCATTCGACACCCACGACCTGCCGTCGCTGAGAGAGAAAGCGGCGAACCTCTCTTAGCGATTCATTCTTCGCTCGTTCGGCGCAGAAAGCCATCAGGCAAGCTTCTTCGGGCGGCCCAGGGATCTCGCTTCAGACTGATTGCAGCTCAACATCAGTTGGTGCTTTACGGGCGTGGGGCCAGCACGACTACGCCTCCGTGATTTTTACGAATCCCTCTTGAACAAGCTGGATGGTTCGCGCCATGGCGTCCGTGTTGATTTTCACGTTCGGAAGAAGGTCCGCATTGCCCCAGCCGTTGGCCTCTGCGGTGGCCCCGCAGAGCTCTATCTTGACACCTCGCTTCACCAAATCGGCTATCAGGTTCTTGTTGGGATTTCCCGCTGCGATCTTCCGTGAGTGGTTGTACGCCTCGTCATGCAGCGTGAGGTGTCCCGCATTCGTGTGGAATACCACTATGACCTCGGAGTCAGCGCCCCAGTTCGCTATGTCGTTGGTAATGAGTTGAAGGTGGAAAATCGCGGCAGGCAGATCGCCTTCGAACTGAAGCGAGCCGATGCTGTGCACGGATTTTACAGACTTCAGTTCAACCGGGACATCGATAGTGATTGTGTGACTGGCGTCTGACATGGCGTGGTTCCCTTGTTGGCGGGGTAGGCGCGAGCGACTTACATTTCACACTGTGGAGAGATGCCCGCTCGAACAAAGCTACACATAGGTTCAGCCCCCACCAATCATGGGTTCATATTACCTGCTCGACTGCGGCAATCGGCGAACCAGTTCCTCTAGGCCGTCTGGGCCTCTGATTCCCCATTGCAGCAGAGCCGTCGGATCGATGTGCTTTCGGCTCATGGCCTCCGCGAACTCGCGCAGGTCCGTTCGGTTGAGTTCGGCGATGTGCGCCGCGTTCGTCTTCGTCACCTTGGTTCCGAGGGCCTGGAGGATAAAGCTTGCTCCACTGCTGTGCGCGAACGCCTCGCGAAGGCCGGCGAGGGACAGGCCCAGCTTGTTCGCCATCGCGAACACCTCGACCACATTGCGCAGGTTCGAGATCGTGAGAGCGTTGTTGCAGAGCTTCGCCATCTGTCCGGAACCTGCCGGGCCCATGGCTATAATGCTGGAGCTATGGCATCCCATGATGTCCCGGCTGTCCTCGAGTGCGCCAGGTTGGCCGCCGACGAAACAGGTAAGAGAGCGAGCTTCCGCACCCGGGCGCCCGCCGCTGACCGGCGCATCGAGAAACCGGACGCCCCACTCGGCCGCCAGTCTTTCGAATCCTTCCGATTCGATCGGATCACCGGTGGCATGGTTGATGATGATCCTATCTCTGCCGAGTTCGCGGAATATCCTGCGATCGGCGAACAGTTCGTGCAAATCTGCGTCGTTTCGAAGACACAGGCACAAGACGTCCACACTTGCCGCCAGGTCGGCCGGGCTGGATGCCCGTATGTGCGGGGCGTGTCCGAGGGCCTCGTATGAGGAGCCACGTCTTGCCCAGACACGAAGCTCGTACTTCTCGGCGATCGCGATTGCCATCGGCGCACCTTGATCACCCAGCCCGATAAAACCCACACGCGGGAGATCGCTCATTTGTGTTCTCCAACGAGATTGAGAGCCATCTCCCAAAGGCGATCGGCATTGGCACTATCAAGTGCGTACGATGCGACACCTTCGAGCTTGCGCTCCGGTCTTTGCGCAACCAAAGGGGCTTCCTGGCAGTTGTCGAAATACCGTCCGTTTATCCCCTCCACCAAAGGCGAGGCCGCCAGTAGTACCGACGTGGAAGCTCCTTGTTCCGGAGTCTTGCGAAGATGCTCGGGCGTTCTCAGCCCCCCGGTGTGGCGTTGGAGGTTGGTTGCGATGGCTCCGGGATTGAGTGCGTTCGAAACGATGCCGTCAGAAGCCCAGCGATCCCTGATGCCGATCGAGAGCAGGATGCAGGCAGTCTTGGATTGAGCGTATGCTAGCAGGGGATTGTAGGGTATGAACCGAAAATGGGGATCGTCCCAGAACACGGGTCCAAAGAGACTTCCTGTTGAACTGACCGAGACGACACGCGCGCCTTGAGCCTTCGCCAGGTGTTGACGCAGGCCAAGCGTCAGAGCGAAGTGACCGAGGAAGTTCGTCGCGAACTGCATCTCACAACCTTCGGCAGAGCGCTCCAACTCGGGCAACATCATGATTCCGGCATTGTTGACGAGAGCGTGGACAGGCTTGTCCCAGTCGGTGACGAAAGCACGGACAGACTTCAAGTCGGATAGATCGAGCGCACGCACTTCAATTTTCGGGTTGCCTGTTTCGGTTCTGAGCGCTTGGGCAACATCTTCTGCAGCACCTGGGCGGCGCGCAGCGATGGTGACCGATGCTCCTGCCGCGGCGAGGCTCTTCACTGTTTCGATACCGATGCCGCTGGCTCCGCCTGTAACGATCATCGTTTTGCCAGTTAAATCTATCCCAGAGAGCACTTCGGATGCCGTAGTTGAGAATCCAAAAGGAAGCTGGTCAGTCATTGCTTCGGCCTTTCACTGTTGTGGTTGCAACTCAGATAACCTTGGTGCATTGTTCTGTGTAGATGGACACGACTGAACAGTATGCTGAGATATTTCGAACAGTCGGCGCTTTGTCGCCGGCGGAGCTGGCGGCCTTTTTGGCCGTGGCTCAATTCGGCGGATTTCGTGCGGCCGCCCGTAGATGTGACCTCAGCCCATCCGCGCTAAGCCATAGCGTCGCGAGTTTAGAGAACCGCCTTAACGTTCAGCTCTTCCACCGCTCCACGCGTAATGTCTCTCTGACGGATGCCGGGCAGCGGTTTTTTGCCCGGCTGGGACCCGCGCTGGATGAGATCGCGAAGGCGGCCGACGAATTGAGCGACTTCAATGCCCGGCCGTCGGGGACCCTACGGATCAACGCCGATGCTACAGCTGCCGAACAGGTTCTCAGTCCGCTCGTGCTCAAATTCATGGCGTCGTTTCCCGACGTGCAGGTTGAGGTGGTGAGCGAGAGACGGCTGGTCGACATTGCCGAGCACGGTTTCGACTGCGGCATCCGCTCCAGTGAAATTGTTTCCGACGACATGATCGCCGTTCCCATTGGGCCGATGCAGCAGCATGTCGTTGTAGCCGCTCCCTCCTATCTCGCAGATGCGCCGGCTTTGCGCTCGCCGGCCAATCTGGTCGATCACCGATGCATTCAACTCCGGATGCCCAGCGGGAGTCTTTACCGCTGGGAATTCGAACGGCGGGGAGAAGCTCTTGCTACCGAGACGAGGGGTGGCCTGGTCCTCGATAATTCCCGCCTCATTCTAGCAGCCGCCATCGACGGCTACGGGCTAGCTTACTTGACCAAGTGGATGGCTGGTCCTGCCCTGGATGCCGGAATCCTTGAGCAGGTCCTGGAAGAATGGACGCCACCGTATCCCGGGCTATCGCTGTATTATCCTCGACATCGCCATTTGAGCGCTTCCATGCGCGCCTTCGTGTCGTTCCTTCGTGAACATGGCCTTCAATAGCCGCCAGCAAGACCGAGACCTGCGGCCTTTGGCACGGGTCTCGAATTCTTCACATGGACACGACAACCTTCCCGAACGGGCCGCGACGCAGATGAGCAATCGCCTCCGGGGTTTGTGCAAATGGATAGGTCCTGTCGATCACTGGTCGCAGGGAGAGCCGGTCGATTGCCGCGACCATGTCCTCCTGCGCCCGGCGATGTCCGACGCCGATGCCGACGATTTGTGCCCGCTTGTACAGGATTGGTCCGATCGGCGCACGGATTTCCGAGCTTCCTAGCAACCCGACCAGAGATATCCGCCCACCTAGAGCCAGCGCAACAACGGAGAGTCCAAGGTTCTCGCCGCCCGACATCTCCAGTACGTGATGTGCACCGAATCCATCGGTGAGTTGCAACACACGCTCGTGCCAGGCAGGATGGATTTGGCGATTTATGCCATCGGAAGCACCGACCGCACGCGCACGTTCGATCTTCTCGTCACTACTCGTCACAACGATAACGCGCGCGCCGTGCGCCGCGGCAAACTGTACGGCGAATAATGCGACACCTCCGGTACCCTGGACCACAACAGTCTGTCCGGCTCTTACGTGGCCAAGTTCAACCAACGCAAACCATGCCGTCAGTCCTGCGACGGGGAGGGTGCTTGCTTCGACATTCGTGAGGCTCTTCGGCGGAGCGACGAGGCGGTCTTCTGGCACGCAGATATATTCGGCGAGCCTTCCAAGAAGCGGGAAGCTATTGGTCTCGTATGGCGGAGCCGGACCATCGATCCAGTTCATGGTATCCGCCGAGATGACACGGTCTCCGATCGAGAAGCGTTTTGCATCCGGTCCCAGTCGGACAACCTCTCCCGACATGTCTGACCCCGGCACCAGGACGCCGTCTGGGCCAGAATCCATCGCTCCGTCGATCAAGGCGGCATCCCGATAGTTGAGAGACACCGCTTTCACCTTGACGAGAGCTTCCCTGGGTCCGGGCTCCGGAATCGGAACGTCACATAGTATGAGACCGCGTTCCTGCGGCCGATATTCCCAACGTTGCATCGCTTCACTCACCTGAGATCAAAAGGACCGGGCGGCCTAGAGTTTCGCCTGCTTCAAGTGCCCTTTGCGCTTCGCCGACGCCCGTGAAAGACACCACCCTGTCAATGCGTGCCCGCAAGCTGCCCCGATCAACGAGTTCGGCAATCTGTGAGAGTGCAGCGGTTTGGCGTAGGCGATGTGCATGATGGCGGCTGATCTGCGGCAGGCCTATGTTGACGAAGCTGATGTCCAGGTTCTTCCACTCGGCCGGGCCGTTTCCCTCGACGGGCCAATCCGACACAACAGTGTTAATCAGCCGTCCGTAAGGCGCCGTGTGGGCGAAGCTTGCCGCGAAGTTTCCGTGGCCCACGAAGTCGAATACGACGTTTGCACCGGGCTCGCCTCGCCAAGCGTGAAGGGCTTCCTCGACGCTCTCCTTCCGGTAGTTGATTGCGATATCGGCACCCAGCTCCCTCACAAATGCGGCCTTAGCCTCGTTGGAAACGGTGGTGGCGATCCTGGCTCCGAGAGAAGTCAGATACTGGATTGCGATATGCCCGAGGCCGCCAGCGCCACCGTGGACCAATACATGATCACCACGGGTAACCTTCGCCTTTTCGAAGACGGCCTCCCATGCGGTAAGGGCCACAACTGGCAGGGCGGCGGCTTCCACGAAGTCGAGTTTCTTCGGCTTTGCAGTGACGTAATCGGCACGGACGACCTTGTATTCTGCATAGCTTCCGGGGTTTCCGGCGTAGCCGCCGTCCACGTACCAGACCTCGTCGCCGACCCGGACGTTCACCACGTCTCGTCCGGCTTCGACCACAACGCCGACACCGTCGATGCCGAGGATTGTAGGGTCTTTCTGTGAACTCCCTTCGCCGTCGTAGACGGCTCCATTCTTCCTGTTCTGCCAGTCCGCCGGATTGATACCGGCCGCCTTCACTTTAATCAGAACATCAAGCTCGTCCCGTAGTCGGGGGCGGTCGACTTCCCGCACCTGAAGGACTTCAGGACCGCCAGGTCTGGTGACAACGAGTGCCTGCATTTTCTCAGACATCGCGCCGTTCCCCGTTGCCTGAGACGATGGCATCCAGAACGCGGTGCAGGTCCACAGCGTCTTCGAATGAAGGAGACAGCCTAGTGTGATTTCTCATGTCGGACGCGATGCGGGAATAGGCCAGACCGACGCTTTGACTGAAACCGTCCTCGAAGCCGCGGGTCTCGTAGAGTGGAGGCACGGGCAATTCCTGCATCGGCTCGCCCCCCCGCGCGCCCTTTACAGTGAAGCCGCCCAGCCCGACGTAACCGACGGGGCTCGTCAGGATGAGATCGCCCTTAGTCCCGTTGATCTCGATGTGAAAGTTCGTGGCGCGCGAGAGACCGCCGCGGAAGTGGGCGCTAAGGGCTGCGCCGTTCGTGAGCAAGCCAGCGACAATGATTTGATCTGGCGCTGTCAAAGGAACCTCTTTCCCTGTCTCCGCTATACGGGTCATCGCACGGCTGTTCGACAGCGCGCCACTGACGGACTTCAGTCTCGAACCGATGGCGTAGAGGGTCGCGTCAAGTGAGTGGGCGAACGGCACATGGAACATTGAAGCTCCGTTTGCCATATCCAGTGTGTACAGGTAGCTTTCGTTGATCTCCTCGCCCCAGATGATACCAGACCCGATGACGGAAACAGACAGGATATCGCCAACATAGCCGTCCTTGATCAGATCCTTCATGAAGTTGATGGCCGGGGCGGAGCGCGTTTGAAGGCCGATCGCCGTAAATGCATTCCTGCTCTTGGCCAGCGCTAGCATTTTTTCGGCGTCGCGCAGGTTCATCCCCAAAGGCCACTCCGAGAAAACGGCTTTACCTGCTTCCAGAGCCATCGTCACGAGTTCAAGGTGATGTGGAACCTTGACCGTCACGACGACCAGGTCAACGTTCGGATCCGTCACAAGCTCATGCGTCGTTCCATAGCTGCGATCCGCGCCAAACTTCTCGGCGGACGCGCGAGCTATTTCCGGTCTGTTGTGGCTTACGGCCGCGATCTGGAACTCAGGCAATGCTTTCAGCGCAGGGATATGTGCAGTGGTGGCCCAGCCCTTGTCCGGATGAACGCCGATGATGCCGACTTTAATAGGATTGGAGGTCATGCCGCATTCTCCTTCGGCTTGATTTCTAGGATTGTGCGGCGAAGCTCCAGGTGCCCTAGGCGCCACTGTCCGTCTTCGCGCAGCCATGTTTCATGATAGTGGCCGTACCCGTGCATCGAGGCGGGCCGGCTGTCATTGACATCGGGAAAAATCAGGTAGTCTTCCATGGACCAGATGGCATGGACTTCGGTCTCCGAGATGACATCGATCTCGTCATTGTGGACCTGATGGATTGTCCGTGCCCCAGCAAGGTAGCCCTTGGTGACGGCCAGGAATTCGTCGAGGGAGTCAAACTCGGCGACCACAACACCGTCCTCGCCGATAAAGCGGAGCGACGGATCGCGTGCGAACATCGCAGCGAATTCCGACCAGTTCTGGGTATCCACGTATCGGCAGTAGCGAGCTTTCAACGTGCGTATTGTTTCGACCACGGCGTGATGGTTTTGCAATTGGAATCTCCTTTTCGAGCCTCCATATAGCGATGACACGCAAGAGCCTTCAGTCTCGATCGTCCCAAGTTTTGGCTTGATCGTCCATAATGGGAACATTTAGTTGGATCCTTTGACCGACATCTTCTCTTCGATGCGAATTAGGAAAGCGAAGTTCACGACGCTGGACGCGACCGCGCCATGGGGCGTGGTGTCGATCGGCGATCCGGCAATCAAATTTGTCCTCGTGGTCCGCGGATCAGGAGTCCTCACCACAAGGGAAAATCCCCATACGGTGTCGTTGCGCGCAGGTGACGTCTTCATCATGTTCGGGAACGAGCCTTACCAGGTTTACGATCACGCGGACTCGCGCACGACGGACTGTCTTGATGTCGAGACCCTTCGTGTGGGCAACAGGATTCAGTTTGGTGGAGGCGGGGCGACGACCACGTTCATAAGCGGCTTCTTCGAGATTGACAGACTTGACACCCGGCCCTTGCTCAATGTGCTGCCTAAATTGCTTCACCTCAAATCGGAGCAGAGCCGGAGCCGGCAATTCCAGTCCGTGCTTGAGTTGCTCGCGGCTGAAGCAGATGCTCCGGGGCTCGGTTCGGATGCCGTGGTGCGTCGCCTGTTCGAATTGCTTTTCGTGCATGCGATCCGTGCTTTCGCGCAGCAAGGATTAGCGCCAAAGACGGGATGGCTGGCGGCAGTCTCCGACAGGAATCTGGTCTTGGCGGTCGATGCCATGCACTCAGAGCTCCAAATGCCGTGGACGGTGGATCAACTTGCAAAGAAGGCTGGTATGTCGCGCTCAGCGTTTGCCGCCCGCTTCAAGGATGTCGTCGGACAAGCTCCGCTGGAATATCTGACAGAATGGCGGATCTACCAGGCAGCCAGACTGATTGAAAGCAATGCAGGCAAGCTCTCCATGATATCGCGAAGCGTGGGGTATCGGTCGGAGGCAGCTTTCACCAAGGCCTTCAGGAGGGTAATGGGAAGCGCGCCCAGCCAATACAGAAAGAACCTTTCAGAGGCAAAGGAAGGCCAGGCGACCCCGATCATCGCGGAAATGCAAGAAGCCGCGTAATCGCCTGGAGAAGCACCTTGCTGTTCAGTGGTTTTCGCATGAAGACCCTGCGCTCATCTGCTCCTGCGAAACCACGATCCTCGATGTCGCTGCGACCTGTCATCAGTATCATCGGCATTTCCGGTTCCCGGCCTCTGACCGCCTGTTCCAACTCGAATCCGTCCGTCGAGCCCATGCTGATGTCAGTGATAACACAGTCATACGCGGAGAGGTCTCCACTGGAGAGAAACGCCTTCGGCGACCTATAAGTACGGGCCAGGTAACCTACGGACTCGAGAAGCTCACGCAGCCCGTCAAGAACACGCTTGTCATCATCTACAATTGCAAGGGTATGACCCGCCCGCGCGACCATTCGTCAGTTTCCATGTCGGGAGTGGGTGATCGGTATGCTTAGTTTAGAGGCGATCCGCACTAGGTCGGGAAGAGAGTCAGCATGCATCTTGCGCATCATGTTGCCTCGATGGATCTGGAAGGTGATCTCGCTTATTCCAAGCTCCGCTGCACCTTGTTTGTTCATTAGCCCACTTACAACGAGTGGAAGGACATCGCGTTCCCTGGCGGAAAGGCATTCCAGTCTGGATTGTAACTCACTAAGGGCAGCTCGATCGAATCTCGCCTCGCGGTCCCGCGCGAGTGCCAATTCGATCGCAGCGCGCAGCTCGCTTTCCCTGAACGGCTTCGGAAGGAAATCAACTGCGCCCAGCTTCATCGCGCGGACAGTCATTGGTATGTCGCCGTGCCCTGTTATGAAAATGATAGGGGGATGCGGGTCATCCGCCAGCCGAGCCTGGAGTTCGAAACCGTCGATATCAGGCAGTCTTATGTCGAGTACGAGACACGAAGGACTCTGGGGCCTTGGTGCATCCAGATATTCCTGCGCGGTTGCGAACGTCGCAACTTGGATCTGCCACGATTCCAGGAGCTCGGAAAGCCCGTCTCGGACGCGCTTGTCGTCGTCTACTACGTAGACCGCGTTCTCCTCGCTGTGCATCGGGTTATCCTCCGGACAAAGGAAGTGCAAAGCTGAATACAGTGCCGCTGGGCTCTGCGGGCGAAGCCCACAGTTTTCCGGCGTGTGCGCCGACGATGCTTCGGCAGATCGACAACCCGATCCCCATGCCGTTATGCTTCGTGGTGTAGAATGGCTCGAATATCTTCTCGTTGTCATGTAGTCCGACACCGCTGTCGCGCACATCCACGAGGATTTTCCCGTCATCGAACCGCGACCTGATTTCCAGCAGTCGAATTGCTCCATTCAAGGTCGCCATTGCGTCCATCGCGTTTTGAATGAGGTTTACAAGTACTTGGAGGATGAGAGCCCTGTCGAAGTTTGCGATCGGCAGGTCCGGCTCCAGGTGAGTTCGCAGGTCGCACTTCGAACCCGAAATCCTTTCGCGCAGCAATGTGCAGGCTTCCTCGATGACATCATTGATGTTCCCCGGGCTTTTCGCTCCGCCCGATTGCCTGAAGAGAGCCTTTATCCGGCTGATCACTTCGGCCGCGTCGTTCGCGGCATCTGCAGCCTTCCTGGCACTGGTCTTCGCCCGTTCGATGTTTGGAGGCATCGCCCCTAGCCAGCTTTCGGTTGCACTGCTGTTGGTGACGACAGCCACCAAAGGTTGGTTTAGCTCGTGGGCAATCGAGGCAGACAATTCAGATAGACTGGCGGCACGTGTCGCGAGTTCGAGTTGATGCTGGGCCCTCTGAAGCTGCGTCTGCGCCTGCCTTTCCTCCTCGACGTCGACAATGACACCGTACCACTGAAAGAGCCGGCTTTGGCAGTCGCGCAGGACACGAGCCCTGCAGTCGACAAGATGATAACAGCCGTCTGCCAAACGATGGCGGTATTTCAGTGCAATGGGCTGGCCCGACTTGAAGGATTGCTCAAAGCGATGCCGCAACAAAGGCGCGTCCGCAGGGTGGACGAGGCTGCCTATCATCGGCGCGAAACCCGAGCCGTTTGCCCCACGAAGCTCCTCGAGCGTGACGCCGGAATATTCCATCAAGGGCTTGTTGAAATAGGTAGGCTGCCCATCGGGGCTGGCGCACCACACAAAGGCGGGAAGGGTGTCGAGCATCATTGTAAGCCGTTCTGCGTTCGCCCGGAGTTCCTCCTGCGTCCGATGAAGCTCCTCTATATCGACGTTGGTCCCATACCACTCGATGATGTCACCGTCCTCGCTGAGCAGCGGAGAGGCGTCGATCCTGTTCCAACGGTAGGTACCGTCGTTATATCGCAATCGGCAGACCAGTGAGAGCGATGACTTTCGTTCGACGCAGGCCGCCCACGCCGACTGAAAACCTTCAATATCGTCCGGATGAACGACACCGAAATTGTTCGATCTTATCTCTTCGAATGTCGCTCCGAGGTATTCTAGGGTCTTGGGGTTCTGGTAGATCGGCACGCCCGCCGGGGAGGCACACCATATCATCACCGGCATCGTATCGATCAGTGTTTGAAGCTGCCTTTCGCTTTCCTCCAGCCGTTGCTCAGCGCGCTTCCTCTCATCGATGTCGATTGTTGTTCCGAACCAGCCGAGAATGTTGCCCTGCTCATCAAAATGGGGGCGGCCGTATGCGTGAAACCAGCGATACTCGCCATTTGACCGCCTTATGCGATGAATTGACTCGAAGGAGGATCCAGCCCGCATGCTCGTGAGCCAAGCCGCCGTTACGCGTTCGGCCTCGTCCGGGTGAACGGCCTCCAGCCCCGTTCGCCCTGTGGCGTTGAACTCGTCGGTCCGCTTGCCGACGTACTCGACCACGCTCGGGTTCACGTAAACGAAGTTTCCCTTGGCATCGGTAGCCCAACCTAGCCCCGGCATGCTTTCAACGATCAGTTTAGCGTCGTTGAGGTGTTGGTCGGCATCAGCACGCGCTCGCCATACGTTTACAAGCCAGAATGCGCCCAGTGCGCACAATAGAAATGCCGCCGATCGGGTTATGGAGGCGAACCCATCGGACGACAGGAATACGACCAGAGCACCGATGACAATCACGACCAACGCAATTGCCGCAGCGACCTGTCTGCGTTTGAAAAGCATGGGTGCCGCAAGGGCCAGGAAGAACGCACCGTACGGCTCCTGCTCCACTATCCCCAGAGCAGTTCCGGCGCATCCCATAGCAAGCGCAGGTGCGTATTTCCATATTTGATGCACCCTCACGACATTCTCCCAGGCTGCACCATTGGAGTTCGGCGGAACTATACTTCGATCAATGAGATCAGGCTAGTTGCGCTTCCACGACTAACGGAAACATATGATTGGCCGAGTAGGGCCTCCTGTCTAACATTGAAGGCACCGAAAGCGATCAACGCACGGGATTGAAATCCCGTCGAAGTCGCTGTTCCAGCCGTCGTCCAAGCGGCCCACCGAAGGATGTAGGTCATGGCAGAACGAAAATCAGGCCTTCCTCCAATCTCACGTCGCGCCGTGTTGGGTAGCGCCGCGGGAGCCGTCGGATGCTCCCTCCTAGGGTTCCCAACAATTGCTCCGGTATCGACCGCGAGTGGACAGACACAGCAACGATCAGCCGAGGAAAAGACAATGGGCACGATTACGACCAAGGATGGAACGCAGCTTTTCTACAAGGACTGGGGAAAGGGTCAGCCTATCGTCTTCCATCACGGCTGGCCGCTCAGCGCCGATGACTGGGACAATCAGATGCTCTTCTTCCTCAGCAAGGGCTACCGGGTAATCGCTCACGACAGACGCGGCCATGGCCGATCGACGCAGACCGCGACCGGCAACGATATGGATACCTACGCATCCGACGTCGCCGAGCTTGCGAAGGCGCTCGACCTGCGTGACGCAATCCATGTGGGGCATTCAACGGGAGGCGGCGAAGTCACCCGATATGTCGCGCAACATGGGAAAGGCCGAGTGGCCAAGGCAGTCATAATCTCGGCCATCCCACCCGTAATGTTGAAATCCGACAGCAATCCCGGAGGTCTGCCCATTGCTGTGTTCGATGACCTCCGCGCACAGCTAGCTGCGAACCGCGCCCAATTCTATCTCGATGTCCCAACCGGTCCGTTTTACGGGTTCAATCGCAAGGACGCCAAGGTCTCGCCCGGACTCATTCAGAACTGGTGGAGGCAGGGAATGATCGGGGGAGCGATAGCGCATTACGAATGCATCAAGGTCTTCTCCGAGACCGACTTTACGGAAGACCTGAAGAAGATTGACGTTCCTGTTCTGGTGATGCATGGGGACGATGACCAAATTGTTCCGATTGCCGACGCCGCCCTCCTGTCGATCAAGCTGCTCAAGCATGGCACGCTCAAGGTCTACAAGGGGCTACCACACGGCATGTGCAGCACGCACCCCGAGATCATCAACCCCGATCTTCTGGCTTTCTTCCAGGCATGATCGCCTGGCGGCAACGCGGCTTTAGGTGACCTGAACTCCCAAGCTCCCTGGAGCCGCTCCGCCATTCCTGAAAGGAGTTGGCATGACCCAAGAACTCACGCTCTCCCGCCGCGGCTTTTGCCTATGCTGCATGGCCGCCTCAACTTTCGCTGCCACAGGAGGCTGGCTCAGTCCGCGCCAGGTCTTCGCGAAGACCCAGGGTATCGTCGACATGATTCGGGACGCGGCGGCAAAAACGCCCATCAACGTTCACAAGACGCGGGCGGGTGTCTCGATCCTGGAGGGGTCCGGTGGCAACATTGCCGTTCTCACAGGCGCAGACGGAAAAGTCCTCATCGACGGAGGCATCACCGCATCTCGGCCTCGGTTGCTGGAGGCGTTGGCCGGGCTCGGCAAGGAGCCGATCCGGCATCTCATCAATACCCACTGGCATTTCGATCATACCGACGGAAATGAGTGGCTGAACGCTGAAGGGGCGGCGATCCTGGCGCACGAAAACACCAGAAAACATCTGATGGAGGTGGTAAAGGTAGAGGACTGGGATTTCGAGTTTCCTCGGCCGCCGCTGGCCGCCGTTCCTTCCGAAACCGTCGGCGATGAGATGTCTCTCAAACTCGACAAGTCGACCTTGATGCTGAAGCATCATCCAAACGCGCATACGGACGGTGATATTTCCGTAAGCTTTGGGGAGGCGAACATTGTCCACACCGGAGACCTCTACTGGAACGGCATTTACCCGTTCATAGATTATTCGACCGGAGGAGGCATCGACGGCACGATCAAGGCGGTCGAAGACATTCTCTCCAAAGTCACCGCGGAGACAATTGTTATCCCGGGGCACGGTCACCCCCTGAGCAAGAAGTCCGAACTCGACGATTATAGGACGATGCTCGTTGATATCCGCGGGAACGTTGCCAAGCTTAAGACGGAGGGAAAGCCGATCGACGAAGTCATCGCGGCGAAACCGACCGCAGCGTTCGACGCCAAATGGGGGCAGTTCGTCATCAGCCCCGAGTTCTTCACCCGTCTTGTCTATCTCGGCGTCGCTGAAACGTGAGGGTGAACCAATGTCAATGATCGACTGGAATGCCTACCATGAACAAGTGCTTGCGGGGGTAGGTGAACTGGCAACGCTTAGTCCGGATGTCATCCGCGGCTACCAGGCAATCGGCGGAGCCGCACGGAAGACAAATCTGCTCGGCGCTAAGGTCAACGAATTGATCGCCCTTGCCGCGGCGGTATCCCTTCGCTGCGACGGCTGCATCGTTGTCCACTCTGACGCAGCGCTCAAAGCCGGGGCAACACGAGAGGAAATCGCCGAGGCGCTCGGGACGGCGATTGGCGTCAACGCTGGTGCAGGACTCGTTTACTCGACACGCGTGATGGATGCTGTCAAATCAAAGGGTTCATGAGCCCGGGAGGTACACAATCCACGCTCAAACACTCCTAATCTACCTTGAGGCCATCGTGAGCGACGAAAACCTGCCTCGATGTGAATTGCAGAACTCGGCTAAGCTGGCAGAACCATATCAGAGTTAAGAACAGCATCGGAACCCGATGGGATCGGGAATACGAGAGCCTTCAATCCACGTGCCCGGATTTCCGGCCCTTTGCGAGATTCTTCGGCCGTTTGCAGCTAAAGGCGATGGGTTCCTAAGCCTGTTTGGGCGTAGTACGAATCCTGCTTGAATCGGACATCATCGCATTCTGTCTGCGGGCACAGAGCGCCTGAGCCACGTGAGCACGAGCGCTCTGAGTGTCATCATCTTGAAATCTCCGCGAGAAGCGCTTCGATATCATCGACAAGATCCTGATGATCTTCAAGCCCAACACTTATGCGCAGGACGAGATCGTCCGCCTCCCACCTGCGCACCGTGCGGTAGGCCTTGACGGGCATAGGCGCAATGAGACTGCGTGTTCCTCCCCAAGATGCGCCTATCGCAAAGGTCTTGAGCACATTGAGACAAGGCAAGACACGATCGGACAGGCCTCTTTTGAAAACGACGCCAAAGACACCTGATGCCCCAAGAAAGTCCCTCTTCCAGATGAAATGGCCAGGATCGGTCGGCAATGCTGGATGGATAACACGTTCCACGATATCCGTTGCCTGTATCCTTTCGATCAACTGCAGGGCACCCAGACTCGCATGCCCCATACGGACGCCCAGCGTTTCGAAGCCTCTCAGGACCATCGAGGCGTCGTCCGGAGACACGGAGATACCCATCCGTCCGAGCGTAGATCGTATGGGAGCGGTTAGTTGTTCATCACGGACCGTCAACGATCCAAGCAGTACGTCCGAATGCCCTGCTATGTATTTGGTCAGCCCCTCCGTGACGATATCCGCTCCAAGTGTCAGGGGCTTGTAGTTCAGCGGTGTCGCCCAGGTGTTGTCGCAGCCAACAAGTGCTCCATGCCGATGGGCAATGTCCGTGATGACGGGCAAGTCCTGAACTTCCATCGTCGTGGAACCTGGAGATTCGCACCAGACCATCTTGGTGTTGCCGTTGATTCTGGCCTCGAGATCAGATGGATCGACGGGATCGTAGTAGGCAACCTCGACGCCGAAGCGCACGAGTTCCGTATTGGCGAAATCGCGCACCGGGGGATAGACGGAATCTGCTATGAGGATCCTGTCACCCGCCTTGAGAAACGGAAGCATCGCAATCGCGTTGGCCGCCTGGCCCGAGGGCGTCAGGAATGTTCTGGCACCTTTCTCGAGAGCGGTCAGTTTGGCCTCGAGTGTTCTGGTGGTCGGCGTCCCGTAAAGACCGTAGCTGTAACCGTCAGGTCCGAGTTTTCCGCGGTCGGCGTAGTCCTCGGCCGTCTGGAAGACAATTGTTGACGCACGGTGCACTCCAACCCCGAGTGGTGCGAAGCCTTCGGTCTTTACGCGAGGTGTCACGACACAGTGCGTGAGGTCCTTCATTCTATTTCCTTTTCACGGGGCAAATCAGCAGTGTTCACCATATTCTGGCCCCTGCGTGTGCATGGTTCGGTACGAACGTTAATCGACCGAAAATTCCAGGCCGCTTATATCAATGGAAATCATCAAGCGAGACAAATCCGGTGTTAGGTCTGCCCGGCGAGGGTACCCGCGTAACTTGGTTGGCATATTGACCCCATGACAATCTTCGTAGTGAGAAAGCAATTCGGTGATCGTTATGCCAGCGTCGCCATCAACGTGGTAGTCATGCCTCCGCAGAAGGAAGTTGGCATCGAAGAAGTAGTCATGGATCCGGGCGGCGGTGGCAAGGTCGGGCGGCAACTCGGCCCTGAGAACACGCCATTGGTTTCCACCTTCGTTCCAGGGGACGAGTTCGCATAGCTCGACACCTTCCAGTATCAAGTGGAAGGGCGCGGTTAAGAACGATCGAACGGTGGAGCAAGCCAGTAAGACTCCAACTAATGGATCGACCGGCAGCTTGAAGTCGTATTGCAATTGCGCGGAACGCACGTCCTCGACCCCAGTAACAAGCGACCCGTCGCTACCGAGGATGGATAAACGGTTGCGCTCGAGGTCGCTTCGGCAATCGACGCAACCAAGGGGCTCGATAACCACTCGTTGAAGATGCTGGAAGACGGTTATCTGCCGGGGTGTCAGATCGCCGAACTTCGCACATAAATCGCCGTCCAGTGATGCCGTTGCCTTCGCAACGTTGTGCACGCCCCAGCTTGCCAGGCCGCCATGAGCAGCGATGGCCTTGTCGAGCAGCTTGTTCAAACGTTTGCTCCCGATAACCAAGTAGCCACGACTGGCTCGATCATGCCTGATCAGCCCTTCCTATAAGGTACACTTCTGCGGAAAATCGGAAATCATATCTTCCATTAGGGCGGGAGCTCTAACCCGAACTTGCAACCGCCGGGGCTCGGCTGCCACAGCGCCGAAAGCGCGCGTCTAAAGGTATATATGATTTCCGCCACCATGAAGTTGGCGCACAGTCGTCCCCAACGAACGCTTAGGAGACGCAAGATGCCGACAATGCGAGCAGCGGTGGTCGAAGCCGCGAATGGACCTTTCCGGGTTTCCGAATTGGAGCATCCCGTGCCCAAGTCTGGCGAAGTGTTGGTTCGTATCAGGGCTAGCGGTGTGAACCCGCTGGACACGAAAATCCGCGCGGGTGCCGCGGCGCATGCCCGACATGGATTGCCTGCCATACTTGGAATCGATCTTGCCGGGGTCGTGGAGCAGGTTGGTGAGGGTGTGACGAGGTTTTCTCGAGGTGATGAGGTCTATGGGATGGCCGGAGGTGTGGGCGGCAATCAAGGATCGCTTGCGGAGTATGCGGCGGTTGACGAGCGCCTTCTGGCAATCAAACCGTCGAACGTCTCGATGCGCGAAGCCGCGGCACTGCCACTGATCTTCATCACCGCATGGGAGGGGCTCGTCGACCGAGTGAACGTTCAGGCCGGACAATCAGTTCTCGTAATTGGCGCCGGCGGTGGCGTTGGGCATATCGCTGTCCAGATCGCGTTGGCGTTGGGAGCTGACGTCTGCGCCGTCGATTCCGCGAGCAAGGCAGACTATCTGCGCAGTCTGGGCGCAACACCGATCGACTATTCGTCCGAGGACGTGGAGGCCTATGTTGCAAAGCACTCCGGCGGCAAAGGATTCGACGTCGTCTACGACACTGTCGGTGGTGCAGGATTGGACACCGCATTCAAGGCCGTCGCTCGATTCGGACACGTGGTGAGTTGCCTCGGCTGGGGAACTCATGCCTTGGCTCCCCTCTCGTTCAAGTCTGCTACCTACTCTGGTGTTTTCACTCTGATCCCACTTCTGACCGGTGAGGGGCGTGAGCACCATGGCGATATCATGCGGGAGGCTACGAAACTGGTGGAGGCAGGGAAGGTGTCGCCGCGCCTCGATCCGAGGAGATTCACGCTCGAGACCGCTGCAAGCGCTCACGAGCTAATCGAGACCCGAAAGGCCAACGGCAAGCTCGTTGTCGAGCTTGATTGATTGCGATCGGCCCTGTCGATTTTCCCCAACTAAAGAAGCAGAGGAGAATACGATGCCCTTTGTGAATATCAAACTCGTGGATGGTGTATTTACAAGCACCCAAAAGCACGCGCTGGCGAAGGCGATCACGGATGTAATGGTCAAGTTCGAAGGCTCCGAGGCGTTCCGTTCCGTTACCTGGGTTCTGATAGAGGAGCTTCACGCCGATGGCTGGCACATTGGCGGACAACCCTTCGCCGGGCCATCCTCGCTAATGGAAACCCTTGGCCGCTCTAAGGCCGTCTACGAGATGATCGACGGGAACCCGACGTCTCGTGACGAGTTCGCAGCGGCGTTACCGCCCACGACCGAGGCCAGCTAGCCTTCAACGGCATTCATCTCGATTTCGATGGTTAGGGGACAGATACATGGCCATCGAGTATAACGAGACTACCAATCCTGCACTCACCGGATTCAAGGGGCGCTGTCCGCGTTGCCAACGGGGACACCTATTTAATGGGCTCCTGTCCCTGGCTCCCTCCTGTGAGGTCTGTGGTCTCGACTATTCGTTCGCTGATCCTGCAGACGGCCCCGCATTCTTCGCCATGACTGTTGTCGCCGTTCCGGCGCTTGCTTTCGCGCTGTGGTTCCAACTTACGTTCGAGCCGCCGCTCTGGTTACATCTGCTTTGTGCTCTACCTTTGCTCACGGCGGCCTGTGTTATGCTGCTGAGGCCTTTGAAAGGTTGGCTGGTATGCTCCCAATACTTTCACAAGGCCGAAGAGGGCCGAATTGATAGGGACTGGCGAGGTTGACAAGATTTAGCGGCGGCGCCGAGAGTGGCTTGTTCGCCACCGGGATTGGCCCCACCCGGGAATGGCAGGGCCGCGGCAAAGGTGGACTTCCGCCAATACCGCGTGATCAATTGCGAGTAACTCGACGGAGAGGACGTCCTGGCGTCCGGTGTATGCAAATATGAAGAAATTGCAGAGAAAGGGCCTCGCCCTTGATACGACGAGACCCTGGCCGTTACGCGATGTCGACGACGAGCTTTCCGTCCACCTTGCCAGCTTCAATCAACTCGTGAGCCGCCATAACACTCTCGAGGGTGAAAGACCGACTGTCGAGACGCGGCATTAACTGGCCCTTTTCTGCGAGACGCGTCGCTTCCCTCATGATGTCTCCGTGATGCTCACGGCCTTCGCCAGTGAGCAGCGGTAGCAGAGTGAATACTCCGGAATATGTCGCGGCCTTGAATGAGAGCGGGGCCAGTGCGTGCGTGCCCCAGCCGAGGCAGCTAACCACATGCCCAAAGCGGGCGACTGCCTTGAACGCAGTGTCCAGGCCAGCGCCGCCAATCGTGTCGTAGACGACGTCGAATCCTTGCCCTTGTGTGTACTTGGCGACGTATTCTTCGACGCTTTCCGTGACGTAGTCGATTGGCGTCGCATTAAGGCTCCTGAGGTAGTCAGCCTTCCGGGCTCCATCGACTGCATAGACGTCCGCACCAAGAGATTTTCCAATCTGCACTGCTGCGTGACCGACGCCGCCACCGCCACCGAGGACGAGCAACTTCTGGCCAGCCCGGATGCCGACGCGATCCACAAGGCCTTCCCACGCCGTGATGAAAATGAGGGGTAGAGCGGCCGCTTCCCGCATGGAAAGGTGAGATGGCTTAATGGCCAGCAACCGTGCATCGACGGCCGCGAATTCTGCGAGTGAACCTTTAACGCCAGCCACTCCGCCTGTCATGCCGTAGACCTCGTCCCCGCGGCGAAATCCGGTCACGCCTGCGCCGACTTCTTCAACGACCCCAGCAAGGTCGATACCCAGGATTGCGGGAAGCGGATGTCTGGCATGAGCGGCTACTCCTGCGCGGATTTTCGTGTCCAGCGGATTTACGCCGCTCGCCTTAACTCGGACGAGCACCTGGCCTTCGGCCACAGCCGGTAGTGCGATCTGCGCGAGCCGGAATTCGGTACCATGATTTTCAAGAACTAGTGCTTTCATCGTGCCCATAGGATTGATCCCTTTCAGTTGATGTCAGCACTGTGATATGGAATTTTCCGAATGAAAATCATAAAGATTGTATGTTGATCATGCATTTTTGAATGGGCCATAAGTCATGATGGAATGGAGCGACATCCGTCTTTTCCTTGCGATCGCGAGGGAGGGAACGCTGGGTGCGGCCGCGAGGAAGTTGGGCCTGACGCAGCCGACAATGGGGAGACGACTAAAGACTCTTGAGGCCGCGGTCGGCCATTCGCTCTTCCAGCGCACGCCCGACGGCTTTGTCCTGACAGATGAGGGCACCGTCGTGATGGGGCACGCCGAACGGATGGAGGAGGAGGCGCTGGCACTCCAGCGCCAGCTTGCGGGCACCGAGAACACGTTGTCCGGAACCTTGCGGATATCGTGCTCTGACTGGTTCGGCATCCATATTCTCGCCCCCATCCTTGCCGATTTCAGGCGTGTGCATCCCCACGTAATCGTCGAGGTTCTCACGGATTCAAGGCTTTTGAACCTGGCGCGTCGCGAAGCGGATCTGGTCTTCCGCATCAAGCCCTTCATGGAGCCGGAAGTCATTTCACGCAAGCTGCTACATATTCCCTATGGCCTGTATGTCGCTAAAGGATCGGACGACCCTTCGCCCGGCACTGGAGCGGGATTCAGTTTGATCATTATGGACGAGGCATATGGAATCATGCCCGACGTAGGTTGGCTGAAAAACCAGTTTCCGAATGCGAAAGTTTCGATGCGAAGCAACAATCGCGATGTTCAGGCAAGGTTATGCGCAGGTGGTGCTGGGATAGCCGTTCTTCCAAGACCGCTGGGGGACTCGATGGAGGGATTGAAGCGTGTCGAGGTGTCGGAGCCCCCCCCTGGAAGGGATACTTGGCTAGGATACCATCACGATCTCCGTCGCCTTCCACGGCTACGAGCTCTTACTCAGTTTGTTGGTGACCGTGCACAAGTGATACAACGCCAATATCGATAGAGCCGGCTACGCGCTCGGGGGCGCCGCTCTTGGCAGCTGAACCGCCCCCATTTTCGACAGTTTGGAAAAAAGTGGTTCGATCGGCCTGCTTGTCGTCCAGCGATCTACTCAGGACTGCATAGGAATAGAGCCTTGCGCCGGCGGCCGGTGGGGCGAGAATCCGAGAGGAAGCCGCTTGATGTCGGCAAGTCCCAAACGACGGCTATTAAATTACACCGATCGCAAAATGACGACGTGTCTGGAGCAAGCTGATAGGCGGCTTGCGAACAGGAACGCCAAACGCCGTTCGACGATCTCGTGAGTGGCCAGCTGGCGCCATATCGGCGCCCGGACTGACCGGAGACCCTGAAACGAGAGGCTGGTTCTCATTTCCTCTTAGTACCGGCCGGGGGGCATCCAACCTAATCTATTGGAAATCAGCACGCACCGATGCTCGCAAACGATCGCGGTCTGCGCGCACCACAATAAGAAAGGCACGACGATGCAAGAGATATTAGGAAAGGCCGTCATTACGGGTGCATCAAGCGGCATCGGTGCGCTTTATGCCGATCGCCTGGCCCGCAACGGCTATGATCTGATCTTGGTCGCGCGAAACGGCGACCGGTTGCGGCGAGTTGCAGCGACCATTCACGAGCAGACCGGCCGCACTGTCGAGACGGTCACTGCCGATCTAACGGTCGTGGATGATGTAGCTCGGGTCGCGGCGAAGATTGCCGATGATCCACGGATAACGATGCTGGTCAACAATGCCGGCGTTGGTGCAACCTCGACACTGCTTCAATCCGACGCTCGGGCTATGAGCACGATGATTGCCCTCAATGTCGAGGCGTTGATGCGACTTACCTATGCCGCGGTCCCCGCCTTCGTCGGCCGCAACGCTGGAACCATCATCAATATCGCTTCCATCGTGGCGGTTGCGCCCGAGAGGCTCAATGGCGTCTATGGCGGGACAAAGGCCTTTGTTCTCGCCTTCAGTCAGAGCCTTCGCCACGAACTCGCCGACACGAACGTACATGTTCAGGTCGTCCTCCCTGGAGCCACCGCCACCGACTTCTGGGATGTTGCCGGCTTGCCTGTGCAGCACCTGCCTCAGGAAATTGTCATGCCCGCAAACGCGTTGGTCGACGCGGCGCTCATGGGGCTGGCGCGCAACGAATTTGTCACTATCCCCAGCCTTCACGATGTCGGTGAGTGGGATACCTATGAGGCTGCCCGACAGGCAATGGCCGACAATCTATCCACCAACAAACCAGCCGCCCGTTATCAGTCATTCTGACGTCCATCATTGAGATGGATGTCGAAGGGCGGTCGGACACGCATCCTTTCGCCGCCTGGATCGACGGGCAAGAACCCTAAGGTCACTGATCTCTATGGCTACCAGCACTCCTCAAAAAGATAGACAAATGAAGCCCCACACTCTCACCACAACTATTCTGGCAATGGGCATTCTGTCGCTACAGGCGGCCCAGGCGCAGTAGGAAGTCCAACGCATCGACCTTCTGCAACAAAATATCACAGTTGCTGGGAAGGAGATCGCCCAAACGAGGGTCGACTTTAATCCAGGTGCGGCCTCGATCAACCACAAGCATCCAGGCGTAGAAGTCGCATTTGTCCTGGAAGGTGCGCTGTAATACCAGCTCGAGGGGCAGGCGCCTGTCATCCTGCAGGCTGGCCAGTCGCTGTTCGTTCCTTCGGGAGTGGCACACCTCGCCAGGAACGTTGGTGAAGGTAAAGCCTCCGAGCTGGCGACTTACATCGTCAGCAAAGGCGCCCCTCTCATCGAACCCGTCGAATGAGCCGTTGACGCTGAGTAGAAAGCACGAGCGTCCTGACGAGACAGCCATCAATTGAGAACAGGCGCCCGTGTCGAGACGCGCAAAGCAAATAGGGCTGACGCTGAGCGTCCATCCACTCTCGTTCCTGCGCGCGGATTTTTCAGGCCGGCGGAGCGTCACGTCGCGAAGTGATTAAGGGCCGTGATGGCAAGTGGCTGGAGGGGGTGGGCCTAGTGCTCGCCCGCCAGCGGCTGGCGATCTGGACTGAGCTCTGGGACCGCCCAGGCGGTTTCCTCCTCGCCGCACAGTATGTTTTCGCTAGCGTTTGCCTAGCATCGTTCGTCCCGCTGCCCTAATTGAGAGATATGAGTCCGACGAGAGACCTATAAGTCCAGCGGCAATGGCCGCTTCGAGGCTCTGGCTGTATTCTTTTCCCGCAAGCCCATGTTTTTTAGAATGATTTTCAGCGGAACCCCGTGACACGGATGGCGATACTCCATATCGGACGCTGTGAAAGGCACCCAGAACAATCAGAAAATTTTCGTCCAAGCTCTTCATTGTCTACCTTCAATTTATCCTGTGATGGAGGCGGCAAATGACCACTAGATGGTGGCGATGAACTACCTGCGGTCATCCGCGTGCTGCGGCTCCGGTGAGCATGACGGACTCTTCAACAGCAATATTGAGAGACCCCGCATGAGGCGTGGGGTTTTGTAGCGATTTTGAAAGGAAGGTCAGTTCAGAGCGCGACGCCAATCGCGCAATAACCAAAGCTAGCGAGCAAATTCGGTGGTTCGTTCTATCCGTGTCTTAGCCTAAGCGTCAATCGGTAGTTTGAATGCAGTTTGCTCGGCAAAGTGTGTAGCGATCCGACGGCCGTCCCATCGGAGGCCGAGCGCAACCCTCTTGGGTGCGAAACTGATCGGGTCCAACGCTATTTTCGGGGTGCGCCGCATTCCCGACCTTTCCGGCGACGGGCACAACAACACGGGATTGCCGATCGCACACGCCCGCAATGATGCCCTGGCGCGCGGAATCGTAATCAACGGATTGGTGATACCCATCAGGCCCACAACTTCGACCGTTCCGCTCGACTGGCGACGAGGTGAACCGTTCGCCGAGCACATTAAGACCTTTGGCGGGCCGCGGTAGGACTGAGGTCCTATGGCGGGATCTCTGAAGCGAACTAATTAATTGGCGGATTCGATTGTGCGGTAGTGGCGCAGGGTGCCGAGCACATTTGCTCCTTTGCGGCTCGATTGCCGTTTACAGGCACTTGTTTTGATAGGCGGTAACCTTATGAAAAGAATAGGCGCAGTAATCGTGGCCGCGGCTACGGCCCTCTCAGGGTTCTCGGCGCAGGCCGTGCCCATGTCCCCCGTTTTGGCCGGACAGTCGGCTTCCCAGCCTGTCGAGTTGATCCACCACAAGCCAGGTCATTACGGCGGACCGCCCCATAAAAGCGGCTATAACGGCTACCGTTACGGCGGCAACCGTTACAATGCTGGTCCACGATACGGCAATTACAACGGCTACGAGGGCTATCGCTACCGTCGCGACGGGTACCGTCGGCACAGCGACGGGTGGTGGTATCCTCTGGCGGCATTCGGAGCAGGAGTGGTTATCGGTGGCGCGATCGCGCAGCCGCCCCGCAGGGTCTATTCCAACGCGCCGTCAGCGCATGTCGAATGGTGCTATGACCGCTATCGTTCGTACAGAGCCTACGACAACACTTTCCAGCCCTATTATGGGCCGCGCCAGGAATGCGTGTCGCCATATTATTGAGCGACAGCGCCTGCCCGCTTCGGAGAATATATACGAGATGTTCTCCGACACATTTGTACCGAACTCAGGACACGTTGCGTGCAACCGAGGTCGGGAATTTCCGGCTGAGCGGGCGAAAACTAATCCGCATCGCGGTCCGCCAGAAAAAGCAAGGAATGAAGCTGTGGCCAGCGCAAAATTAGTGATCGCTCCACGTGCGACCAAGGATTCGTGTTGAGGTCAACGCGCTGCAGCTGCCTGCACCTTGATACGGCCCCCGAAAGGCAATTTGGCGGCCTGATAGATGGTTCGCGCCGGCCTTTGTCCTTCCGGGAAGAGTCCCTTCGAGACGAATTAGACGGCAATCCCTCGGACTGCAGAAGCAAGCGGTTCCAGTTCCTCCATCTCTTGCGCCGTCAGAAGCAATGAAGCGGCCACGGCCTTTTCCTGGAGACGGCTCCGTCTGCGTGTGCCGGGAATGGGTATCGTTTTGACATCGAGTTTGCGGCCCTGGGCATAAAGCCAGGCGAGGGCGACCTGGGCGGTCGATATGCCGCGCGCCGCTCCGATATCCTCGATCTTCGCGACCAGTGCCATGTTAAACCCGGTTCTCTGCGGAGAACCGGGGAAAGTTCAGCCGGGCATCACCCTCGGTGATCAAACTCGTGAACGCCGCCCCGGTCAGCATGCCACGACCCAGGGGTGAGTAAGGCACGATCGTCACGCCGAGTTCGGCGGCCGTCGGTGCCACTTCCGCCTCGATATCGCGGGAGAAGATCGACCACTCTGACTGCAGGGCGGCAATGGGATGAATCTCCTGAGCTTCGCGTAGCTCGGCTGCAGTGACGGCGGACAGGCCGAGCCACTTCACCTTCCCGGTCCGGACAAGCTCGGCCATCGCACCGACGGACTCTCCCAAAGGGACGGTGGCTGTCCGGCGATGCATGTAATAGAGGTCGATGACGTCGACGCCGAGACGCTTGAGCGAGCGATCCATGGCAGCCCTTATGAATTCCGGCCGATTGTCGATGCGCCAGTCGTCCGGGGTTTCCGGGGTGCGCGTATAGCCAAACTTCGTTGCGATGACGATCCGGTCCCGATTGGCGGCAATGAAGGGGGCAAGGAACTCTTCGTTGCCGCCCACGCCGTACATGTCGGCGGTATCGAACATCGTGATACCGAGTTCCAGCGCCTGTTCCAGTGTCGCTTTGGATTCACCCCCGTCTGTTGCTCCATAGAACTCACTTATGCCCATGCAGCCAAGGCCCTGGGCTCCAACCACGGGACCATCCCGACCGAGTTGGACCTGAGGCATCGATGTGATTTCGCTTGTGATGATTGGGTCTCCACATTTCGACAAGCAACACCTATAAGTGCGGAGTATAGTCCATGGTCAAGGCTTGAAGATGCTGATTTCCGAATTTGCAAAAGCTGCGGAACTACCGATCGACACGATCCGCTTCTACATCGCAAAGGGCCTCCTAAAGCCCGATCGCAGCGCCAAAGGCGGCTCCAATCCGTATCAGATATTCAAGCCCGAGGACGTGACCGCAGCTCGCATGATCCGATTGCAGCAGACGCTTGGCTATTCACTCGGGGAAATACTTGCGCTGAACGAAGAGTACCGAGCCGGTGAAAACTCGTCGGAACGGACGATCGAAGTCCTGCAGTCACAAATCGAAAGGCTGGAGGAACGCAGGGCCGCCCTGAATGCAGCCCTGTCCTTCCTTCAAGGCAAGGTGGAGTGGATCAAGGCGGGCAAGCCCAATGAAGCACCTCGCCTTGAAGACTACCAGTGCTGACCCGAGCGAAGCTCTTCCAATCCCTGCTCCCTTGAAATCACCGGCGAATAAGCCAGTTCCCGGCGGGCTTTGCCGATATCCAGCGAAATCTCGACCGCGGATGTCGCATAGGATTGCCACGTCAGCGGCATGGTGATCCTGCCTGCGGAGACGAGCGCGATCAGATCACCGATGGCTGCGATAGTTCCGACGACACTTCGGGGAACAGATTTTCCCGTCGGGATGAGCCTCTGCGTCTCCAAAAGCGATGAGACGAACGTCCTGAACGGAACTGGCATTCCATCGGAGATGAAGTAGGCCTCCCCGCCGCGTCCACGCTCGAGCGCCCGTTCCACGGCGACGCACAGATTGGCGATATGGGTGGTCGAGGTCAGATAAGTGCCGCCGCCGATCCAAGCGAATTTGCCGGATCGCACTGCTTCGATCAGAGCAGGAAGGGCAGTCGTGTCGTCCCGACCCCAGACGAACCGTGGCCGCAACACGACGACGGAGAACTCCGGCGCGTCGCTTTCGAGAGCGATACGTTCCGCCGCCGCCTTGCTGCGTGAATAACCTCCAGCAAATTTGTGCGGCATGGGCATGGTCTCGTCCACGTTGACCAGCGGCTTTCCGGTCGCGAGAACCGACTCCGTACTGAGGTGAACGACCTTTCTGATGCCTGCCGCACGGGCTGCCTCCATGACAGCCCGCGTCCCGTATTCGTTTACCTGCCGCTGCCTGTTCGTGGCAGGGCCATGATCTGTATCGGCGGCGGCATGGATAAAGCCATCGCATCCCGACATTGCCGCAGTGAGGTCCCCGACAAGGATATCACCACGATACGGGTGCGCACCCAGCAGTCCGACAACGTGTTCCGACCTCTCGCTGCGAACGAGGGCAACGACTTCGATTCCGCGCCCGACGAAGTGCCGGATCAGGTTGCGCCCGACGTAGCCGCTGCCTCCCGTGAGGAATATCCGACGATATGGGACGTGGTTATCCGTGGCCGCGGCGGCTGCGGCGATGCTTCTGTCAGTCATGTCATTCACCTGATGTACTTGAAGGTCAGCCCGACGACGTCTCCGGGAGATCAAGCTCCCGCGGATCGGCCGCCACGAGCCAGTTGATTTCGCGCAGGAGCCGTTGTCGTTCCTCTCGCGGAAAGTGATGGAAATCGAGGTATTCGAGGAACTTGAGCCCCTCCAGCGCTAGATAGGCGAGAAGAGCACCACGTTGAGATGGCGAGGTATCAAGGATACGATCGACCGTTGCTGCCTGGTTGCCCTGCATCTTTTCACGCAGTCCGGCATCCAGGGTGAGCGCTGCCGTGAGGTTCAACGCAACCGCCCGAAACTCCTTGGCCGGAGGCTCTGACGCGGCAATGATGCGCCCACGGATCACGCGATCCGTTTCATCCCCGATTTGTGCTTCGATGCGGGAGTGGTGAGCATTATCACGCTCGAAGGCGCGGTCGACGATGGCCTCGATCAGCGCCTGCTTGGTCTTGTGGTCATAGAGGACGCTTGCCTTGTTCACCGCCGCCTCTTTGGCGACGGCGTCCAGCGTCAGGTTCGCCGCTCCATCTCGTCCGACGACACGTTCAGCCGCGTCGAGGATGCCCTGTTGGTCGATGACACGCTTTCGCCCCATCCGATAGCTCCATTATTTCCAACCAGATGGTTATAAAAATCCCAAACCGTTGTCAACACGCCGGGATCGGATGGTCTGTCGGAAACGGGCAGTGTCTCTCACGCCATACAGCCAACGCGTTCTGTATGCTGACAGTTGAAGGACCAGTTCATCTTCGAGCCGCGGGGTGCAGTCGAAGTCAAAGGCAGGGGCATTGTGGAGGCTTGGTTACTGGGGCTCTTAGAGCGAAGGGTTCCCCTAGTCATCTCCTGTCATGCAATTCATGCTGATAGATCTCCGCAGGGGAAATGATTGGCGCTTGGCCTGACATGGGCGTTAACTGTTTCACTCTGAAAGAGGAGGCACCTATGGCCATGTATCTTACCCGCTTCAGCTACACGTCCGAGACCTGGGCCCGCATGATGGAGAAACCTGAGGATCGCCGAGAGGCGGCGCGTAGTTACATCGAATCCGTTGGCGGCAAGCTCCATGGGTTCTGGTATGCGTTTGGCGATCATGATGGGTGGAACCTGTGGGAGGCCCCAGATAACGTATCAATGGCGGCTGTCGTGCTTGCGATCGGTGCAGGTGGCGCCGTCCGCACTATCGAGACGACTGTTCTCATCAGCGTTGAAGACACCATGGATGCCTTGCAAAAGGCCAAGTCTATCGGGTACCGCCAGCCAGCAGGGTAGGCGGCGACCGACTGCTTGCTCCAGCATTCTGTTTCCCGGCGGGGCCGTTGCGCTCCGTTGATGATGTGTCCTTTGCGACGGCGGTCAGCCTCTTGGCAACGATCGATATCTGGATCAGACTTCCCTTAGCTTCGTCGAAGCATTAAGGCTTTCGATCAACGTCGCACTCGCCTCGTTGAGACCCAGGATTTCCACCGCGATACCATGCGCCTTGAAACGGTCAACGACCTTGTCGAGGGCATCGACCGCGGTAATATCCCAGAAGTGCGCCAGCGACACGTCGATGGTAACAGTCATGCCACTTGCCTCTTCTATATCGAAAGCCTCGACGAAAATGCCGGCCGAGGCGAAGAACACCTGGCCGGATACGCGATGGGTCAAACGCCGAGCGGTCGTGTCGGCGACTATTTCGACCTGCAACAGACGGGCGACTTTGAATGTGAAGAAAACGCCGCTCAGAAGGACGCCGACTATCACGCCGAGTGCCAGGTTCGAGGTGAAAACCGTAACGAAGACGGTCGCGATCATGACGGCGCTCGACACCTTCGGATGGGTAACCACACTCTTTAATGAAGACCAGTCGAAAGTATCGATCGACACCATCACCATGATGGCAACAAGGGCGGCGACGGGAACCTGAGATACCCATGGCTTCAGCAACACCATCAGCATCAGGAGGAAGGCCCCTGCAAACAGCGTCGAGAGACGACCACGCCCGCCGTACTTCACGTTGCTGACAGTCTGGCCGATCATGCCGCAGCCGGCGATCCCGCCGAACAGGCTTGCCACTGAATTGGCAATGCCGAGGCCGGTGCACTCCCTGTTCTTAGAACTGGGGGTTCCCGTGAGATCGTCAACGACAGTGGCTGTCATCATCGATTCCAGCAGGCCGACCATGGCGATCGCAAGCGCCGGGCCGGCGATAATCGTCAGTGTTTCAAGCGACAGGGGAACGGCAGGCCAGCTGAAGATCGGCAGCGCCTCGGGCAACTTGCCGAGATCGGCAACGGTCATCACCGGGAGCTGGAACGAAACCGACACAAGGGTGAGAACGAGAATGCAGATCAATGGCGAGGGGATTGCCGTCGTGATCCTTGGCGTAAAGTAGATGACCGCCAGCCCGGCTGCCAACATGCCATAGGCAAGCACGGCACCGCCGACGATGTGCGGCAGCTGGGCTGCGAAGATCAGGATCGCAAGTGCGTTGACGAAGCCCGTGCGGACCGATTTCGAAACGAAGCGCATGAGAACGCCCAGGCGCAGAAGGCCGAAAACGATCTGGAGGACACCCGCCAGCAATCCGGCGGCCAAAAGATAAGGCAGCCCGTGCGCGTGGACGAGGGGTGCCGCAACGAGCGCGACCGATCCTGCTGCCGCCGAGATCATGGCAGGGCGCCCGCCGGTGAAGGCGATGACAATGCTGATGATGAAGGAGGCGAACAGCCCCACCTGCGGATCGACACCGGCGACAAAGGAAAAGGCGATGACCTCGGGGATCAGTGCGAATGTAGCCACGGCTCCGGCAAGCATTTCGCGCACAGGGGCCGCGGACCATTCCCGACGGAAGGAGGAAAATTGCATTTGGTGAGTTCTCGCAAAGCATGGCTAACGCGCTCAATGGAGCGGTTTTGACATTGGCATGCAGGTTTTGCGTGGTCTGGCGGATCGGCGGCCAGAAGAGCCACCCGGAGTTTCACCGGGTCCGTGGTGAGTGACTTTTTATGACGTCATTTTTTCTGCATTGCAACATCGAAAACTGCATTGGCCACGACTGGCGAAGGTGGTCCTTCGCCCTCATCTGCCGCTCTCGGGACTCAGGTATCTCTACTTGCACCGGTCATTGATCTTGGCTCCTTATGGGCACAAGGAACCAAGGTTTATGACTATGGCGATGCTTCTGGTCCCTGGCTTCATGCTTGATGCCGATCTCTGGCGAGATGTGGAGCCAGCATTAACTGAATTCGGTCCTCTGCTTCACGCTGATCTCTCACAGGACAGCACGATAGTGTCGGGAAGGTGAGCGGGGTCGACTTAAGGATCGGGCTCGGGGTCGCTTGGTCGAAGGATGTTCCGACTCCTGTCAGGGGCGACATCATCGACATCGCGCGGCCGCTGGTCAGGGCGGGAAGGTGAGGGACCAAGAACCGGATTGCGTTTGGTGCGATCCTCAATCATACGGAGCGGCTTGCCGGGCCTAGGCTTCCCGGATACCGGCCGTTGGCCGTCGCTAATGCTGATCCTCCGAGACGAGGCTTTTAGCCGGTCAAACCGAGCGCGAACTGGCTCTTCCAGCGACGCCGCCGAAGCCTGGTACGCTCATTTGCCAAGGGAACTGGTTCACAACCTGGACGGTGTCCTAGAAGCACCGATAGTTGGGCTCATTTCAAGGCGAGGGATATGAAGCAACTTCCCGGACAGGGGGCATGTCGCCGGCTTTCTGTCGTCTCTGTCGGGTGGAACGTTGCCGTTTGCCTCGCCCCTCGGAACGAGCAAAGAGCGCTACCAGCGGATATTGTTAATCGAACACTCTAACGTCGCGTTTGAGCCGCAAGCGGACCAGTGACTTTCGTGCGTTACAGCTTTTAAGCCGCCAATCCGGCATGTCTCTATTGCCTTGAGTGGTCATGACCATCCGGGTGGTCAAGGGCCTGGAAACCTTTACCGAGGAACAACAACATCTAGTTACTCCAATCGCCAACGCTCCAGCTCAGCCAGAGTGAAGCGCGGCGTAATGTGCTGCGGGCAGTTCCAGTCGAACGCCTCCACCGCGATGAGGACGAGGCGCTCCACCCGAGCGGGATAGTCGGGTGCTGTCAGCTTTCTCGCCAGCACCGAATCGTCTTCTGCATCGATGACTCGCATGTGACCGTAGATTTTTAGGCGCCGCCGGTGCGCGTAGTCCATCAGAAACAGTGAGACGCGGTCATTGGCGCTGACATTGCCTGTCGTGATGTATTGCCGGTTACCGCGAAAATCCGCAAAGCCCAGCATCGATGCGTCAACCGTGGTGAGAAATCCTGCAGGCCCACCACGGTACTGGACGTAGGGCCAGCCGGTCTCTGAGACGCTGGCAAGATAAAAACCGTCGCGCGCGCCGATGAAGGCCGTTTCTGCCGGACCGAGGCGCTGGCTCTGCGCAGTTTCGTCTGCGTGAGCGCGCGCGCCGATCCGCGCCCACTGCTGTGCGCTGCCATAGTGCTCCTGTGCGGCCGCTACGGAGGGCGTCGTGGCGATACTGAGATATCTGCTGCTCATTCCATTCCTATCTTTCTAGACCGCCGAAGCTAACTTCAATCCTGCAAGGCCCAGTCCGCCACCTCCCAACGCATCTGCCCACGGTCGGCGACGACACGGCCGAGCCCTGGGAAGGGCATGTGCGTGGCGGCGATGAGTGCGCCTTCCGAAGCGGCGCGAGGGAAAAAGCGGTCGCGCATCGCCTTGGCCGCTGCACGGTCCTGCTCGAACAGGAAGAACACGTCGGTCGCCCCCGGATGCACGACCGGAAAGATCATGTCCGAGACCATGATGAGGCTCTTGCCGTCATCTTCGACCCGCACGCCGATATGGCCGGGTGTGTGGCCGGTCAGGTCGACAATTGAGACGCCGCGCACAATCTCGCGTTCTCCGTCAATCGCCTGGAGTTTCGGGTAGAGGCGCACCACCTCCTCCGCCATCTTAAAGCTGGTCTGCAGATAATCGGGCGCGCCGCTGCGCTTGGCCGGGTCGGTCCAATGGGTGACGTCACGACGATCGATGTAGAGCTCCGCCTTGGGGTAGTTGTTCCTGCCTCCGGCGATCAGACCGCCCATGTGGTCCTGATGCATATGCGTTACGATCACCGCGTCGATCTGGTCAAGCTGCAGGCCAAGCGCACCGAGCGCCTGCGGCAGTTTGCCGGTCTGCCCGATCGAGCCCGCTGCACCGGCATCGATCAGGATGCGGCGCTCGCCATCATCGATGAGATACTGGTTGAAGAGGAACCGCACCCCACTCGGCCGGGCGGTGAACTGAGCGACTGCCGCCTGCTCCACCTCCGCCGGGGTGCGCCCCGGAAAATAGTCGAAGGGCATATCTGCATACCCGTCTGTCAGCGCCGTCACCGTGAAGCGACCGATTCGGATCTGCGCCAGCGGTGTAATGCTGACCGGCGCTTTGGCGGTATTCTGCGCTGCGGCAAGGGCCGGTGCGCCACTGATCAGTCCTCCACCGAGGAGGCCGAGAGGAAGAGCGCTGGCAAAGGCACGACGTGAAATCTGAGGCATGACGTCTTTCTCCTGATCATTGGCCATACGGGGAGGCGGCCGGCGTCCCCTGGAACAACACAAAAGCTAGGATATCCGAAACCAATAGGGTATCCTGCCATTTCAGGAACGTTCCTCTCAATTTCTGAAAGGATACGATGGATCGGTTTGAAGCGATGTCGGTGCTGCTGGCGGTGGTGGACGCCGGCAGCCTCTCGGCTGGATCGCGGCGATTGCATGCACCGCTCGCCACGGTCAGCCGCAAGGTCGCGGATCTTGAAAAGCACCTTGGCGTGCGCCTGGTCTTGCGCACCCGCCGCGGCCTCACCTTGACGGATGAGGGGCGCAGCTTCGTCGCCGCGTCACGTCGTATTCTGGAGGAACTGGACGCGGCTGAGCGGCAGGCCAGCGGCGACTATGGCGCGCTGCGTGGAGGGCTGCACGTGACCGCACCGATTGCCTTCGGTGAGCGCCATATGCTGCCAATAGCTCTGGAGTTCCTGAAACAGCAACCCGATATCAACCTGCGCCTGACACTCGCCGATCGGCAGCTAAGTCTGGCAGATGAGCATGTCGATGTGGCCCTGCGGATCGGACACTTGGCGGACAGCGCACTTATCGCAACGCGCGTCGGCTCAGTCCGACGGGTGATCTGCGCGAGCCCCGACTATCTTGCCCGCCGAGGCGTTCCGCGTCAGCCGGAAGACCTCAGCCAGCATGACGGCATAAGCTTTCAGGGCTTTGCGACCGCGCCGGAATGGCGCTACCGCCGGGACGGCGCGGCCTTTACCATCGAACCGCGCCCCAAATTTGCGGTCAATACGACGGAGGCTGCCATTCAGGCTGCAATAGCCGGTATCGGCATTATCCGCGTGCTGTCTTACCAGATTTCCGATCAGTTGCGCTCCAGTGCTTTGCACGAATTGCTGACAGACTTTGCACCGGAACCTCTACCTGTGAACGTTATCCATGGACCAGCCGATCCCCTGCCGCTGAAGGTGCGGTGCTTCCTCGACTGGATCGTCCCAAGGCTACGCGAGCAGCTGGCTTACTAGTGTCCCGGTTCACGACCGAAATGGCGCGCAATGGAGACATTGCCCAAAGGGGGTTCAAGGCCAATGCCACCAGAGAAGAAGAACGATTCGCCTGTTGCGCTGGAACAGCGCGAACTAAGCGCCGACCAGCGCATGTTCTCACCTTCCGTTGCGCGAAATTCGGCGCCGATCCTCGCGGTCCTAAAACGTGTCCTTCCAACACGTGGCGCTGTGCTGGAGATTGGATGCGGGACCGGTGAACACGCCGTGTATATTGCGGGAGCAATGCCCCACCTCACTTGGCAGCCGAGCGATCCGGATGCCGACGCCCGCACCAGCACGACTAGCTGGATCAAGTTCGCAGGGCTGAAGAATGTGCTGGCACCGCGGGATATTGATGTGTGCTCAGGACAATGGGGCCTCGAACAACCGGGGCATTTCGACGCCATCGTGTCTATCAACATGATCCATATCGCGCCATGGGCGGCAAGCTTAGGATTGTTCGCAGGAGCTGGCCGTTCGCTTCACGCTGGTGGACTTCTTCTTCTCTACGGCCCATTCAAGCGCGACGGGGCACACACCGCCCCCTCGAACGCTGCTTTCGACGCGGCGCTAATGGAGCGCAACCCATCCTGGGGTGTGCGTGATATTGCTGATCTTGAACATGTGGGTGGGGCCGCTGGACTTATTCTCCGCGAGACGATCGAGATGCCTGCCAACAATATGTTGCTGGTCTTCTCCAGCGGTAGTGCCTGAACGACAAGCGGGCGCAAAAGAGACGTGGGCCAATAGCAGCATTCGCGCACTTTGTTGCCGCTCAAGGTGGCTCCGAAGACCGCGCGGTGGAGTGGCGAGGCTGTTACGGCAGGTGCAGGTCTGCACCGGAAATACTAGGGGCTGGCGCGAGGGAAGGCTCCTCGAAACAGAACGTCCCTTTGCATGGCGCTTGTGGGAGTACATGTGGACCCCTGAACAATGGGACGACATACTCTGCGATGTCGCGCGATCGATAGGGCGGGGTGCGTGCAGCCCGACCTTCAGCAACGGCGGCCGGTGGCTCGAAGCGCGCGAAGCGGAAACTATTTCCGCTTTCAGCCGCTGGCGGAACGGGGCCGACTCCGCCGGATCACCAGGCACGGACGCTTCCCACTTCGATTCATCGCAGGCACTAGAGCGCTGCGGGTGGCCGGGACTTGTCAGGCCCGCCCAACCCTTATTTACGAGGTTGAGAACCTGCGATGAGGTGTCCCAAGGGCCGGCCGCTCGCGCGGCCGGGCACGTAAGGGAATGCGATGAAGCAAACTCCCGAAGTGTATGATACGACGTTCAGGCTGACCGGACGTTTTCGGCCTTCGATTTTCCGGTCTTGCGGTCCTGGCCAAGCTCGTAGCTGACCATTTGGCCGTCGCGCCGGAAAGTCGCGCCATTAAGCGCCGACACATGGACAAAAACGTCCTGTCCACCGTTATCGGGTGTGATGAAACCAAAACCCTTTTCCTGGTCGAAGAATTTAACAGTACCGGTTGTCATAGTCATCGCGACATGCCGGCCGCCGCCGTTCAGCATCGTCGTAACGGCGGCGGCGGATGCCTGAGCCCCCAATATCGTGTGGGCGACAGGGCACAGTCGGAAATGCTAGGGGTGTTCATCGGGCAGGGGCGCGGACGAAGAAGGACACTTCCCGATGATCAAAACGGCCACAAACGCCCTAGGGCAGCCCCTTTACTACAGTGGAAATTCGACGGCATGGTTTTCCGCAACCGGTTCCGGACCGATCCTCCAAGGCACGCCCGGCAATGATTCCCTCTGGGGTGACAGTTCCGTCGATGTGACGATGATCGGCGGCGCCGATGATGACATTTATTTCCTTTATTCATCGTTGAATCGGGCCGAGGAGGACCCCGGCGAAGGCACCGACACGATCAATACGTGGATGAGCTACACCCTGCCGGAGAACTTCGAAAACTTGACAGTCACCGGAAGCGACCGACACGCCTTCGGTAATGATGCCAATAACATTATCACCGGCGGATCGGGCAGCCAGACCATCGACGGACGCGCAGGCAGTGACGTTCTTGTCGGTTCGGGTGGTGCAGACATCTTCGTGTTCGAACGTGGCAACGGCAGTGACCTTGTCGCTGATTTCAGTTCCAACGACACGATTCGCCTCGAAGGCTACGGCTTCACCTCGTTCCAGCAGGTGCTCGCCAAAGTTGCCCAGGAAGGCGAGGATCTCCGCCTTGATCTCGGAAACGACGAAAGCCTCGTCCTTGCCGATACGACAGCCGGTGAACTGCGGGAGACCCAGTTTCAGTTGAGCCTGGACCGGTCCGGCTTGACGCAGACCTTTTCCGACGATTTCGACGCGCTTCAGCTCACCACCGGCGCCGGGGGTGTTTGGGATGCGAAGTATTGGTGGGCTCCGGAAAACGGGGCAACGCTCGCCGCAAACGGCGAGCTGCAGTGGTACGTCAATCCGACATACCAGCCGACCGCTTCAGCCAACCCGTTTTCGGTCGAAGATGGCGTGCTCACGATCACTGCCGAGCGCGCCACGGATGCGATCCAGAGCGAGATCAATGGCTATGAATACACGTCTGGTATGCTGACCACCTATTCTTCGTTTGCCCAGACCTATGGCTACTTTGAAATGCGGGCCGACTTGCCGGACGATCAAGGTGCCTGGCCGGCGTTCTGGCTGCTGCCCGCGGACGGCTCCTGGCCGCCGGAACTCGACGTTGTAGAGATGCGCGGACAGGACACAAATACCGTCATCGCCACAGCCCATTCCAATGAAAACGGGTCTCACACATTGAGCCGCGACGCGGTGCAGGTGGCCGATACGGATGGGTTCCACGAATACGGTGTACTGTGGACGGAAGACGAGATCATCTGGTATTTCGACGACACCGAGATCGCACGCACCGACACGCCCGCGGATATGCACGAGCCGATGTACATGCTTGTCAATCTAGCCGTCGGTGGGATGGCCGGCACGCCGGATGACGACTTCGTCGATGGTAGCGAGATGAAGATAGACTACATCGAGGCATATTCGCTGGATGCTGATTGGTCCGTCTAGGCGCAAGAAGCCCGCACGGGGATCGGCAGGGTTGTCGGTCCCTAACGGACATTGTGCGCGGGACGCGCCTCTTTCGGCTCGTCGCCCGCCATGTGCCTGGTGTGAAGCTTGATCATTGTGAGACGCCGCGTGTTTACTTGGCTTCATCCGTCCAATCGAAAACAACGGGTTCTCCCGCTTCTTCTCGATCGCCACGCGCGCAATCTACTGGCGGTTGAAAGGACAAGTCCACTGGCGCTTGGAAGTGCATCGACAATCGGTGGTTCTGTCAAGCTTTATAATCGGACCGGACTGGCCGCGGAAGTGACGTTTCGCGGAGACCGGTCTATCGCAAGGCGTCGAGCAGTTTGTGGGCCTTGGTGTCGTACAAATCTTCCGCCTCAACAGGTCCGCCGCCTTGGCCGGCTCGATCGCGATCGTCGTCCGGGGCTCGGCCGACATTGCCAATGCTTTAGCGCACTGCGATGGTCGGCATTTTCAGGGATCCGGATTGAGAAATCTCCGTTCCCATTACGGCTTGCTACACATGCTTACAAAATGCGGCTCCTGCGGACGCATCCTCAATACACGGAGCCGTTTAGATGGGTGGGTCGACGGAGATTGACCGTCGACGCGGGCAGGAGCCCGCTATTTGGCAAATCCAAGGATACCGTCATGAATGTTCTAAAATCCATCGTAGCTGCAGGCCTGATCACAGGCACGGCTTTCGTACTGTCGGCACAGGCGCAGCAGAACAGTCAACTTCAGCGCACCGATCTTGTTCACAATGACATCAGTGCCCCTGGGCTCAAAATCGTTCAAGCGCGGGTTGATTTCGCCCCAGGCGCGATTTCCATCAAGCACTCGCATCCCGGCGAAGAAGTCGCATTTGTTTTAGAGGGCTCAATCGAATATCAGCTCGAGGGCCGCTCACCTGTCACTCTCAAAACGGGCCAGTCACTCTTCATACCGGCAGGAACCGCGCACATTGCGAAAAACGTGGGAGACGGTGATGCCTCTGAGTTGGCCACCTACGTTGTAAAGAGGGACGTGCCGCTTGTGGTTCAAGAGAAGTGAAAGGCGTGCCGATACGTGAGGTTCGCCCACGAACTTCGTAGGGATAGGTCTGTTGATCCCGATCATGGCGCGATCCATTCTGATTCTACTTGATCTTGTCCCGGATGGTGTCGACTGAGGCCTTGATTGCTTGAATGGCCTCAGCGTCCATACCGACGGCTTCCTCGATACAGCGCATGACATCAGCGGCGTGGGTTTTGAGGGCGTGGCCTTTTTCGGTCAGACGGATAATGACCTCGCGTTCGTCTTTGGGATTGCGGGTCCTGGTGATGAGGCCCCCCGCATCCAAGCGCTTCAGGAGCGGGGTGAGTGTGCTGGAATCCAGAAACAGGGTTCTGCCCAGTTCTTTTACATTCTGGCCATCGCGTTTCCACAGGGTCACCATGACCAGGTACTGCGGATAGGTGAGTCCGAGTTTATCGAGCAATGGCCGGTAGAGCTGCGTGAATGCGTGGGCTGCGGAGTACAGCGAAAAGCACAGCATGACTGAGACATCAGGCACGGCATTGTCGGTGTCAGATGGGGTGTCGGTCATAAAGATCTCCTTTTCTCTCAATTAAATCGCACACAATCCATTTGCAAGCGATTGACAGGTGGGATCGGAGCGGTCATATAGATCGTACACAAATTAATCGCACACAAATAAAGCAGCCGCACAGGAGAATGCCATGTCGACTTTCATCACCACTGATGGGACGCGCTTGTTTTACAAGGACTGGGGAACAGGGCAGCCGATCCTGTTCGCGCATGGCTGGCCGCTGTCTTCGGACGCCTGGGACCAGCAGATGCTGTTCTTCAGCCAGAACGGCTTCAGGGGCATCGCCCATGACCGTCGCAGCCACGGTCGCTCGGATCAGACATTCAACGGCAATCACATGGACCAGTATGCCGACGATCTTGCCGAACTGATCAATGCGCTCGACCTGTCCGACGTGCTCCTAGTTGGTCATTCCACCGGCGGCGGGGAAGTCTCGCATTATATCGGCCGCCATGGCACGGCTCGTGTCGCCAAAGTGGTTCTGGTGGGCGCAGTTCCGCCGCTGATGCTCAAGACTGCCGACAACCCGAACGGCACGTCGATGGAGGTTTTTGACAGCATCCGAGAGAACACAGCGAAGAACCGCTCGCAGTTCTTCTTCGATCTGACGGTTCCCTTTTACGGCTTCAACCGGGATGGCGTCGCCACCAATGACGGTTTGCGGGAGAACTTCCGCCGCATAGGCCTGCAGGGCGGTATCAAGGGTCAGTATGATTGCATCCGCGAATTCTCGGAAGTGGATTATACGCAGGATCTGAAGAGCATCGATCGGCCGACGCTGATAATCCACGGCGATGATGACCAGATCGTGCCGATCAACGCTTCTGCCCACCGCGCAGCTGAACTGGTGGCCGACGCAACGCTGAAGATCTATCCAGGCGGCTCGCACGGGCTGGCAGAGACCGAGGCTGATCGTTTCAACGCCGACGTGCTTGCCTTCATCCGCAGCTGAACATCCAAAGCTTCACCTGCCAAGCGACATAGTCATCCAACATCACCCTCACACTGAAGAAGAGGAACTATCATGTCTAAGTTTGTTGCAATCCTTGCCGTTACTGGCGCTCTTCTGTCGGGTAACGCGGTTGCCCAACCTGCCAAGCCCACCGTTGTTCTCGTTCATGGCGCCTTTGCCGACTCCTCCAGCTGGAGCGGTGTCACCGGGATCCTGCAGAAGGATGGCTATCGTGTCATTGCCGCCGCCAATCCGTTGCGCAGTGTCTCATCCGACGCTGCCTATGTCTCGGATGTCGTCGCAAGCATCGACGGGCCTGTCGTTCTCGTCGGCCATTCCTATGGCGGACAGGTAATAACCACCGCCGCAAACGGCAGGGGTAACGTCAAGTCGTTGGTTTATGTGGCTGCATTTGCCCCGGATGAAGGCGAGGCGGCGGCCGATCTTGCCGGAAAGTTTCCAGGTGGCACGCTCGGACAGGCACTTGCGGCCCCCGTTAAGCTCGCCGATGGCGGTACCGATCTGTCCATCGATCATGCGAAGTTCCACGATCAGTTTGCGCATGACGTCGGCGCTGGCGAAGCTGCGCTCATGGCAGCCGGCCAGAGGCCGATCACCGAGGCGGCACTGACGGAAAAGTCCGGCAAGCCGGCCTGGAAGGTGCTGCCTTCCTACTTCATCTATGGTGATGGCGACAAGAACATCCCCGCCGAGGCGCTTGGCTTCATGGCTGAGCGAGCAGGCTCAAAGCGCACGGTCGTGGTGGAAGGCGCCTCCCACGTGGTCATGGTCTCCCAGCCACAGGCGGTTGCCGATCTCATCGAGGAAGCGGCACGATAATCTGTGACAATACGCAGAAGACCGGACGCTCCATGCGACCGGTCATCCTTCTTGAGGAGGTGCCAGGATGGATTTAATATCTGCGCTCAGAGTTGCGCAAGCACAGGTAGTTGGGTTCGAAGATAAAGATCCGTTGACGACTTATCAGGGTCTTTAAGGGCTGCTACGAGAAACGCGCTTTGCCTTTCCGGCGCGCCGCCCATTGGCACGCCCTTACCATAGCCTATTGCAGTGGGATTGCGGGGTTCCGAGCATCCGCTTTTTTCTACCAGTGATATCGGAGGATGGCGGTGCCGGCTTCCTCCTGGAACGCTTGTACGAAAATTACTTGTACAGGTTCGGCTTTCTCCATGATGGGCTCGCGGTCTAAGGTCCCATTCACGCCCGCTGCGAGGCCTTTTCGGCGGACAGTTCGCCCGTCGGCTCGATTTTCCGCGACCTTTACGCCTGGCCCTTCTGGAAGCGGGTCTCTATGTCGCCGATGGGGTGGGCGCTAAGGCAGAGCTCGAGGCGCTTGCCGACTATGCGCTCGATCTCGATCGGCCCGACATTGTATGCGCCAGCGCGGTCGATCTCCTGCGCGATTTCGCCGATCAGAACGTTGTCGAAAGGGTCCGTGCCCTGCTGGTGCGCCCGGCTGCTGCTTCGCCTACCCGAAACCTTGCCTCGCCGCTTCGCGTCGCGCTGTTGAAGCCGCTGCTGACCGATCCAGTGAGGGCAGTGCGTCGGACCGTAACCCAGGAGCTTCTCGCGGACGACACGTCGGCAATCGCAACGAGCGCGGAAGAAAAGACCACCCTCGAACGCGCATTAGCGGAATACCGCCGGGGCGTTGGGCGGCGGGCAAGGCGCTGCAAGCTATCTCGAGAACGCCTCTCGCATCTGCCGGGCAGTATCAACCTGCTGTTCGAGATGGCCGGCCAGGCGTCGGCGCGGGGCGACGACGCGACCGCCGTCGAATGGTATCGGCGGGTCCTGGACGCCGACGGCTCCCAGCGTACGGCTCTTGCCGGCCGGGGGATTCCGGCGTTGCGCGTCGGCGACTATGACCTGGCAACTGAAGTCACGGCAAAGTTGCTTAGCCTCGAGCCGGCCAATACGCAGGCATACGCCAAGGCGCGGTAAATAGACCTGTCCATCAAGTTCCCGAACGAGCTCGAACGTTTGCTGCGAAACGGGTAGTCGACCGGCCGATCACAACAGGACTGGTGCGAGAGATGATCGCACTTGGGCGGTGCGCCACGTTGATTTCGCGGATCGCTGACAAAACTGTCCTTGCCTTCATTCCATTGCTTGATGAATTCGGAGGTCAGCACGCACGAGACTCGCGACAAATCGGCAGACGGTCATGCGCGTATGAGACGAAGGTTCACGCTCCGTTCGGTCTTAGCGCAGGATTTGAACTGCTCTTGTCTTGACCCCAAGATATCGAACAACGAGATTGACAACAAACGGCGGCCTCTTGACAATCTCCATGTATCCAATAAGCTGGATATATGGATACCACAAACGCAATCGCGGCTCTCGCCGCACTCGCCCAGACCACGAGGCTCGAGACGTTTCGGCTTCTCGTACGACACGAACCCGATGGCGTGGCAGCCGGCGAACTGGCCCGCCTTCTTGATGTTCCGCAGAACACCATGTCGGCGCACCTGGCGACGCTATCGCGGGCGGGGCTCGTCACAAGCGAGCGGCACAGCCGTTCGATCATTTATCGGGCGGATCTCCAGGGACTGCGAGACCTTACGCTCTTTCTGCTGAAAGACTGCTGCGGCGGATCGGCCGAACTCTGTGCGCCGCTGGTCGCCGAGCTCACACCTTGCTGTGCTCGCGAGGTGAAGCTGTCATGAGCAAAATTAGGTTGAAGCCAGTCCCGGGAAGCTCCGGAACTGAAACTGGCGCTGGCGGCTTCCGGTCCTCCAACCGAAGACCTCGAAGATGTTGGGCGCACGTTTTTCAGGGCAGTTTCCTCCGATTGTGGCACGGTGGGCTATGCTGGCATCGAGCGTGCGGCGATGACATGCTTCTCAGGTCGATAGTCATCTTGACCGAGCATCGCGGTAAGTCGTTCGGTAGATCGCTGACCATGGACACGTTGAAAATCATCGACGGCGTGCGCCAGTTTTCGACGGCGTGTGCCAGTTTTCCTCGCTACGACGACCCCCGCTCCGTTCTTTGAAAGCTCGGCTTCGCTGTGGTTGATCGTGCCGGTTTGCCGCCCGCCGTTCTCGCAACCTGTCAGTTTTCCGGCATCTGCCTGGCATGGGCCACGATCATGAAACTCAAAAGACGTCCGAACTAACCACGGAAAACAACGATGACCAACAAAACCTACAACGTGCTTTTCTTGTGCACGGGTAATTCCGCTCGCTCTATCCTCGCCGAATCCATCCTCAGCAAGGAGGGAGGTGGGCGCTTCCGGGCCTTCTCCGCGGGCAGCCAGCCGAAGGGCGAAGTCAATCCGCACGCGCTGAAGGAATTGGACGCGCTCGGCTATCCCGCGACTGGCTTTTCGTCGAAGAGTTGGGACCTCTTTGCCGAACCGGGTGCACCCGAGATGGATTTCATCTTCACCGTCTGTGATAGCGCGCACGGCGAGGCCTGCCCGGTATGGGTCGGTCATCCCATGACAGCCCATTGGGGTGTAGAAGACCCAGCGGCCGTTGTCGGCTCCGAGGTCGAAATCCAACGCGCCTTTGCGACGGCTGCCCGTTTCCTGAAGAACCGGATCATGGCCTTCGTCAGTCTTCCGCTGGCATCGATCGACCGCCTGGCGCTTGAAACGAAGCTCCGCCAAATCGGCGCGATGGAAGGCTCGACGGGAACTCAGGGAAAGACGGCCTGATGTCTACGTTTGAACGCTATCTGACCATCTGGGTGTTCCTCTGCATCGTCGTCGGCGTCGCCTTCGGCCATCTGATGCCCGGCGTGTTCCGGGTCATCGGCGCGGCAGAGGTCGCGAAGGTGAACATGCCCGTCGCCATCCTGATCTGGCTGATGATCATCCCGATGCTCATCAAGATCGACTTCCGCTCGCTGGCGCAGGTGAGCACATACTGGCGTGGCATCGGCGTGACCTTGTTCATCAACTGGGCCATCAAGCCGTTCTCCATGGCTCTGCTCGGATGGCTGTTCGTTGGCTGGCTGTTCCGCCCGTATCTGCCGGCCAATCAGATCGACTCCTATATCGCAGGCCTGATCATCCTCGCGGCTGCACCCTGTACCGCGATGGTGTTCGTCTGGAGCAACCTGACGCGCGGCGAACCGCTGTTCACGCTCTCCCAGGTCGCGCTCAATGATGCGATCATGGTCGTCGCCTTCGCACCGATCGTAGGGCTGCTGCTCGGACTGTCGGCCATCACTGTACCCTGGGACACGCTGGTTCTGTCGGTCGTCCTTTATATCGTTGTCCCCGTCATCATCGCCCAAGTCTTGAGAGTGCGGCTGACCGCCGATGGCACGACGAATGCCTTGGACGCCATGCTCGCGAAACTGCAGCCGCTTTCGCTTGTGGCACTGCTCGCGACGCTCATCCTCCTGTTCGGCTTCCAGGGCGAGCAGATTATCTCGCAGCCGACGATCATCGCGCTGCTGGCCGTCCCCATCTTGATCCAGGTCTATTTCAACGCGGGGCTGGCCTACCTGCTGAACCGGATGTCGGGCGAGCGCCATTGCGTCGCCGGACCTTCGGCACTCATCGGGGCCAGCAACTTTTTCGAACTCGCGGTCGCGGCCGCCATCAGCCTGTTCGGCTTCCAGTCCGGTGCTGCGCTGGCGACCGTCGTCGGCGTGCTCATTGAGGTCCCCGTGATGCTCACGGTCGTCTGGGCCGTAAACCGCAGCAAGGGCTGGTACGAGGCGGCACCCGCCGTCTCCCGCAACACCATTACCGAAAGGACATGACAATGGACGTCACCATCTATCACAACCCGGCCTGTGGCACGTCCCGCAACACACTGGAGATGATCCGCGCAGCCCGGATCGAACCGACCATCATCGAGTATCTCAAGTCCCCGCCGACCCGCGAGGAACTCGCGAGGATGATCTCCGGCGCCGGGTTGACCGTTCGCCAGGCGATCCGCGAGAAGGGGACGCCTTACGTGGAGTTGGGACTCGACGACCCGAAGTTGACCGACGACCAGTTGCTCGACGCCATGCTGAAGGACCCGATCCTCATCAACCGCCCGTTCGTCGTCACGCCGCTCGGGACGAGGCTCGCACGCCCCTCCGAGGTCGTACTCGACATTCTTCCGAATGACTTCAAGGGAGCCTTCTTCAAGGAAGACGGCGAGCAGGTCCTCGATCCGGAGGGGAAGCGCATTGTCTGAGACCTTCCCGGCCTTGCAGGAGCAGCATCTTCGTCAGACTGACCTCGAGGCGTTGCGTCCAGCCTTTTCGACGCACAAGCCACGCATCCTGATCCTATACGGCTCGCTTCGGGAGGTGTCTTACAGCCGGTTGCTCGCGCACGAAGCCAGACGTCTTCTCGAGCGTTTGGGGAGCGAGGTGCGAATGTTCGAGCCGAGAGGATTGCCGCTTCCCGACGAGGCTCCGGCCAGCCATCCGAAAGTGCAGGAGCTGCGCGAGTTGTCGCAATGGTCGGAAGGCCAGGTGTGGGTCAGCCCCGAGCGCCACGGGGCGATGACGGGCATCATGAAGGCCCAGATCGACTGGATTCCGCTGTCACTCGGATCGATCCGGCCGACGCAAGGCAAGACGCTGGCGATCATGGAAGTCTCCGGTGGCAGCCAGTCTTTCAACGCTCTGAACCAGATGCGCGTGCTCGGCCGCTGGATGCGGATGATCACGATCCCCAACCAGTCGTCCGTCGCCAAGGCCTATCAGGAGTTCGACGCTGACGGCAGGATGAAACTGTCTTCCTACTACGACCGCGTCGTGGACGTCTGCGAGGAACTGGTGAAGTTCACGCTGCTGACACGGGACGCCTCGGCTCACCTGACAGACCGCTACAGCGAGCGGAAGGAGCACGCGGACGAACTCGAAATGCGCGTCCACCTCAAATCGATCTAGTTACTCAGGCCTTGCAGGGATTCGCGTAGATGCAGCCACTGCGATAAACGCAGCGACACCGAGCGTACCAAGCAGAGCATTGACGAGCAGAGCCATGGCGATGCCGAGATTTTCCATTGTCGTGGCGAACAGGAATGGGGCGGCGGCACCAACCGCCAGCCTTGCCGCTGCCATCTTGCCCGTGATTGCGCCGTAGCCAGCGGACCCAAAGAGATAGAGCGGCAGGCTCCCCTGAGCGATACTGTTGATCCCGGAGCCAAGGCCAAGACACACGGCGAAAGCCACAGCCCCTGGCAACCAATCGCCCGAAAGCCCGAGGATCAGAATTCCCAGGACCATGAGCGCCGCGGAGACAATCGCCAGCGCGGGCGGGGACAGACTCTTTCCGAAGACCATATTGATCAGGCGACTCATGACCTGTGCCGGCCCGAACAGCGAACCAATCACGACGGCCGCACTGCCAAGTCCGATCGCACCGAGCATCGGCACCATATGGGCAAGGATCGCGGCGAGAGTGAAGCCCGAAAGAGAGAATGCAAAGGAGACCAGCAGCATGCCGCGGCGGCGCGCCTGCGGCTCAAGAGCACCAATGACGACCTCGCGGGGCCTTGTCTCGCCCAACTTGGAACCGGCCTTTCCGGCACGCATGATCCAGTAGTGTAGCGGCATGCAGACGAGAAGGTTCAAGGCGGCGAACACCAGATAGATTTCGCGCCAGGACAGGTATCCGGTCAGCGTCGCGGCGATCGGCCAGAAGATGGTGGAGGCAAATCCGCCGATGAGCGTGAGATAGGTGATGCTGCGTGACGCAGTCCGCGGTTCGCTTTGAACCAGTGTCGCGAATGCCGCCTGATACTGGACCATCCCGGAGGACACCTCCAACAGGACGACCGCAAGGGCGAAGAGGACTACGGACGGCGACCACGCACACAGTGCCAAAGTGAACGCCGCAAGGCCCGATCCCAGCGTCATCACGCTCGCCGCACCGATCCTGTCCATGTGCATGCCGATGAACGGTGCAGACAGGCCGCCGATAAACAGCGATACCGAGAAGACCGCGAAGACCCGCTCCAGGCTGATGCCCAAGTCCTTGGCCATTCCGGGGGAAAGAATGCTGAAGGAATAATAGAGAGTGCCGTAGCCGATGATCTGCGTGACACCCAGAGCGGAGACGATGCCCGCTGGAACCTTGATCTTATGCAATGATGTATTCCTCAGGCCACCTATGCTTCGCGCGGGCAACAACCCGTTGATCGCTCGACCGAGCCGCGGATGCCGGGATGCCCTGCGCAGCAGTCTTCCATCAGAAACGTCACCAGGTCAGCCAGCGTATCGTAACTTGCGCTGTAGACGATCGAGCGCGACTCGCGGCGCTGGGAAATGAGACCAGAGCGCTCGAGTTCCTTGAGGTGGAACGACACGTTCGATGGTGAAATGCCCATACGTTCCGCAATCGCGCCGGCGGCCAGACCTTCAGGGCCGGCGATGACCAGGGTCCTCACGATGAAGAGCCGGGTCTCCTGTGAAAGCGCGGCGAAGGAAGTGAGGGCTTGACGATCATCCATATTTCAATAATCCTTGAATCATTGAAATGTAGGATAACCGCAAATGAGCACAATCAACAATAGCCGTTTCGACAGAACTGACATTTCGCTCGCGGAGTTGTTGGAAAGGATCGCGGAAGCGCCGGAGCGTCCTTTGATCTTCATGTACGAAGGCAATCCCGTGAAGCCCGGCTATCACGTGACCGAGGTCAAGGCGGGTCAGTTCTCCGCCCTCGACTGCGGAGCGAACCCCGAAGCGTGGGCGGAAATCTTCGTGCAGCTGTGGGACGTCGACGAGGGGGAGCGGATCCACATGACGGCCGGGAAGTTCTCGGCCATCGTCCGGAAGGTTTCCGAGCACGTCCGACTTGATGGCTCTGCCAAGCTTACCTTCGAAGTGAGCGATGGCGTCTCGTCGATACAGTTGTTCTGTGCCAGCCATCCTGTTTTGAAAAACGGCGCACTGGAGGTTGCGCTGACGCCGCGACCCGCCAGTTGCAAACCGCGCGACCGTTGGTTGGCCGAACGGGCGTCAGAGGACAAGCGGTGCTGCGGGCCTTCTGCCACCGCGGAATGCTGCGCTTGATGGACTGGGGCGGGTTGCTCACGAGCCTAAGGGCACCGTACTTGACGAACCCGATCCAATCGGGCTTGGGGTCGCGTGGTCCAAGGATGACCCGACGGCCGCCCGTGATGACATCATCGATATCGCCAGGTCGCTTGTGAGGGCGGGCAGGTGAGGGACAATCTTCGTTGATCGCTACATTTGCTGCCCAACTCCGGATTACATGCGCGCAGCTCGAAACCATTGGCGCGAGGCGCATAACCTCTAAAGTGCCCTGGTCACGACCTGCGTCGCGACTTCGATCAGGCTCCTAGAGCGGCGGTTTCGACGTCGATTGTCAGGTCTTGCTAATGGACGATTCGCGTCGTTTCTGTAGCGTTGCTCGACCGGCGCTTTGTCGCGACAGCGCTTTTGACGTTTGTTGGGCTTCCAACGATGGTAAGGTCAAGTGCAGGCGCTTGGGAAAGTGCAATGGCCTGCGAGAAGGAGCTGGCTTAGATGCTTTAAGCAATTTGGCTGATTTTGTTGGCCAGACTGCGGAGTTGATTGCAGGCTGCACCGAACCTAGAAACGCAGGATGGCAAAGCTATGGGGCTCATATCTGATTGGTTTGATGAAGCTAACGATCGTGTTGTCGCTGGCCGCATCCTCCTTCGCCACTGCTGAACAAACCACATACTTTGCCGCCTTCAAAAGTGCTTCCTTTGTCGCTATCGCACACGACTGCGCGAGTGGGGAAGACAAGGTGATCGATCACCATAACGACGAGCATGGCAGCCGAAAATGCTGCGGAGAGATGTGCTCAGCTGTCGCCATTCTGACCGACACCGCGAAGCTCACTGGCGAGATGCCGACAACTATACATCCGCTCTTCGTCTGGTCTGAGCCGGATTCTTGCTTTCCCCCTGAATTCTATCGCCCACCAATCGCCTGACTTTGTGAAATCGCGCCGCAGCCGCAGCGCGTAACCCGTGTGCCGATCACTTGGCACACGCTGGTGGAGATTTCACAAATCTGGGTTCAGAGATGAAATGGTTGCTCGCATTCACCCTGGGCGTAATTGCAAATCCAATACGCCTCCAAGAGCCGCTTGCTGGGGACTCTTACTCCGCTTGGGGCTGGGTGGGTCCCAGCGTTCATCGACCGAACTCTCCCTTGTTCCTCGTCGGTTGGGCATTGAGTGGTCGCAAACCTTCGCTGAATGGCGGTCGTTGCCTCGTTTGCCTGGCGTCGGAGCAACTCATCAGGAGTTCACATGTCCGCTATCAATTTCACCGATGTCGTTTTCCAAGCGCCGCGCCGAGTCTTCAGCAGCATCTGGGATGGATTGCGCGGCGCAATTACACAGACGCGGTTGATGCACCGCGTCGGGAAACTCATCTACCGTAAGTTCACCCGCCACACCGTTCGTATCCAAAGTCACGACACGCAGTTCATGCGAAATCCCCCGCTGTTGGACGTCTTGGCAAGGCTTTTGTTCGCGTACCAGATTGGGTCGACCGTCAAACTGGCGTCAATTGGATGCAGTACAGGCGCGGAATTGTATTCGGCCTTGTATGTGCTGCGCCGAGCACGGCCAGACTTAAGGTTCCTGGCGACTGGCGTGGATATTTCGAGCGAGGTCGTCAAAGCTGCTGAACGAGGCGTCTATTGTCCAGGCCAGTCCGCCGCAATAGACGGCTTGTATCTGGAAGGGCGACCAGAAGTCTTCTGGGAAGATATCAATGCTCTTCAAGAGGTGCTTGAAGTTCAACAGGGCGGAACGCTCAGGGTGCGCGATTGGCTTCGCAGGGACACGACTTGGCTTACAGCCGATGCAACCGAAACTGGCTTCCCTGACACCCTCGGACTGCACAATATCGTTTTTGCAAACAACGTGATGGGTCCGATGGACGACTCGCTCGCCGAAGTGTGCTTGCGGAACGTAATGAACTTAGTCGAGCCCGGGGGGTATCTTGTTGTCGATGATATCGACCTCGAGCTGAAGACACGGGTTTTGGCAGCGGCAGATTTCAAGCCGATCCTGCTGAGCCAGGAAGACGTGTGGATGGCTGATGGGTCCAAGGAAGGATGGCCGTGGGTTCGTTGGGGACGCGAGCCCTTGGATTTGACTGAACCAACTTGGGAGTTGCGATACTCCATTATCTTCCAGCGTACCCGTGTCTGACCGCCCGCATCCAATGTGATCCCCGGTGTGTCCCGTCGGCTTGAACGAGCCCGAAGACGTTGCAGCTAGAGTGTGCCCATCGGTCATGTCTGGTTGAGATGCACCTACAGTCTTGAGCGTTGCATACAGATTTGCGCGGCGTCGCGTTAGTACCATCAGGGGACCTGTTCGCTCCAAGCTCGAAGCCCGGCCGCGACACGGCACCTTGTTCTCGAGCGCAATCCACTTGGGTGCGAAATTGATCGAGCCCAACGCCTGTTTCGGGGTGCGCCGCATTCTCGACCTTTCCGACGACGGGCACAACAACACGGGATTGCCGATCGCGCACGCCCGCAATGACGCCCTGGCGCGCGGGATCAGGCCCACAACTTCGACCGTTCCGCTCGACTGGCGCCAAGGTGGACTGTTCGCCGAGCACATTAGGACCTTTGGCGGAACCTCTGAAGCGAACTAATTGATTGGCGGATTCGATTGTTCAGTAGTGGCGCAGGGTGCCGAGCACATTTGCTCCTTTGCGGCTCGATTGCCGTTTACAGGCACTTGTTTTGATAGGTGGTAACCTTATGAAAAGAATAGGCGCAGTAATCGTGGCCGCGGCTACGGCCCTCTCAGGGTTCTCGGCGCAGGCCGTGCCCATGTCCCCCGTTTTGGCCGGACAGTCGGCTTCCCAGCCTGTCGAGTTGATCCACCACAAGCCAGGTCATTGCGGCGGACCGCCCCATAGAAGCGGCTATGACGGCTACCGTTACGGCGGCAACCGTTACAATGCTGGGCCACGATACGGCTATTACAACGGCTACGAGGGCTATCGTTACCGTCGCGACGGGTACCGTCGGCACAGCGACGGGTGGTGGTATCCTCTGGCGGCATTCGGAGCAGGAGTGGTTGTCGGTGGCGCGATCGCGCAGCCGCCCCGCAGGGTCTATTCCAACGCGCCGTCAGCGCATGTCGAATGGTGCTATGACCGCTATCGTTCGTACAGAGCCTACGACAACACTTTCCAGCCCTATTATGGGCCGCGCCAGGAATGCGTGTCGCCATATTATTGAGCGACAGCGCCTGCCCGCTTCGGAGAATATATACGAGATGTTCTCCGACACATTTGTACCGAACTCAGGACACGTTGCGTGCAACCGAGGTCGGGAATTTCCGGCTGAGCGGGCTCAACTTATCCGCATCGCGGTCCGCCAGAAAAAGCAAGGAATGAAGCTGTGGCCAGCGCAAAATTAGTGATCGCTCAACGTGCGACCAAGGATTCGTGTTGAGGTCAACGCGCTGCAACTGCCTGCACCTTGATACGGCCCCCGAAAGGCAATTTGGCGGCCTGATAGATGGTTCGCGCCGGCCTTTGCCCTTCCGGGAAGAGTTCCGCGTAGAGACGATTGACCTCATTGACGTCCGCCAGATCTATAAAAGCCAGATCGACATAGACGATATCGGCGGTGCTGAATCCCGCAGCCTTGGCAATCCGAAAGACATGTTCAAAAGCTCGCCGTGCCTCTTCGAGGGTACTGCCGGGCACATAGTTACCATCGTCGCCGACGGACAATTGGCCACTGATCCAGCATTGATTGCCGACAACGACAGCGTTGCTAATAGGAGACGGTGACGGTGGAACCCCGTCAACGTTGACAATGTATCGTTTTATCATGTCTTTCCTCGCTTGAATCTGGCTGGCCCCGTCGCGGGGCGCACGCCCCATCCTCTCTGCTCCGTGGATCTGCGTGGCGGGCGAGATGCGCGATCTCGTTCTGAGAGTAGACGGCGACGCCGAATTCTTGCAGCGACCGAGGTCGCCACGCACTCACCGAACTTGCGCTCTTATCGTAGCGGCCCGTGTAAGAGCCGGACATCCATCGCTAAATAGCGCGTAGAGCCATCCGTTGACACTCGCGTGGACACCGCGATGCGCGCGCCTAGGAGGTGTTCTCCGTGACGCGCCGCCGAAATCTGGCTCGATCTCGGCCGGCGGGCGCGGAATGGAAAACCGGCAGCAAGCTCCAAACAATGCGGAACGACCCAACCGCTCTGCTGCCATTTACACAGCAAATCATTTTCGAACAGCTTTGCGCGGCCATAGTAACGCACGCGTTCACCGAGCACAGGCACTGACGAGGATCTTTGGCTTCCTGTCACCATCATGCCGGACTGTTTCTTGTTGTTGACGGCATGCTTAGAGCCTTCAGCGGCGACGCCTTCTCCGCCGGTACGCGCCACGTACTTTGCGTCAGGTTCGCAGCCCTTGCTCGGAGAATTTAGTTGTGGACGTTACTCGCCTCTTCATGGTGCTGTATAACGTCGCCACGCCATCGAAACGAGGTGTGGTGATCGTTCTCGGTTGGCTAGTCTCGCTGGAAGCCATGTGATCGATGATCGTATAAACCGGATGCTCATCCCCCGACCAGGACTCTGCCAGCCGCCGCACATTGCAGAGTATCGTTTGCATTTCGGCGATCTTGCCCTCAAGCTCTCGCACCTGCTCAAGAGCGATCTCCTTGGCATCCGCGCTTGCCCGGCGGTCATTCTGCTAGAGATGGATGAGCCTTTGGATGTGTTCGACCAAAAACCCAAGGTCCCGTGCCTTCCGAATGAAACGGAGCGTGCCGAGATCTCTCCAGCGATAGACACGGTAACCGGACAGCGTTCGAGGTGCGGGCGGGATAAGGCCGATGCCTTCGTAGTACCGAATCATTTTGACCGAAAGGCCTGTTTCTTTCGACGCTTCACCAATGTTCATCGCGCGCTCCTTCCTAATGCCTGGCATGCAGATCACTGGATCGCCCGACTATGCAGGTTCCAACGTTTGGAAGGTCAAGAGAAAAAGTCGGCTCGTGTGCCGGAGTCTGAAAAGGACTTCCCTGAACCCGGCGGGGCACTTGTGATCAAGCGCAGCAAGCAAGAGTGATGAGGACATGATAATCGCGTCTTGACCCTCCAAGCTTTGGAAACCTCAAATTGACCGTCGCGCAACCAAACATGGAGTGTGGCGTGACTTGTTTTGTGGTTCCCGACAGGACCTCCCATCAACGAGACAGGGTGGTGGCGGTCAAAACGAAAAATGCTGACGCGAACGCTAATTGGCGGGCGGACCTCGCATCTTGTAAACGTGTAGTCAGGAGCGGGGTCTTAAGGTTCACAGCAGTTCATTTTCTTCATCCGGCGCTTGTATCGCGCAACCCGGCGGCACGCATTGGCGGGCTCACCGAAACGACACTCCTGGAGGCATGCAAGTCCCTGCTCAGTAAGACTCTCCTCGCTGTGGCAATTACGGTGGGGACTGCGCTGGCGGCTGCGGCTACGTATGGTCATATCCGACTCCCGCCGGAAAGCACTGCGCCGGTGTTAGATTTGGCGCCAATAGTGGCCGAGGAACACGCGGCTACCATCAAGGCTATGCGGCCGCCCAAGCGTGAACGGCCGGTGGTGGCCGTCATCGCCCAGAATGAGGGCGCCGAGATCACCGACTTCGTTGTTCCCTATGGCGTGCTCGCTCGCTCAGGCCTCGCCGACGTGATTGCTGTGGCTCCCAGGGATGGGACGATCAAGTTGACACCGGCACTTTCAGTCGTGGCCGACGCGTCGACCGCGGAATTCGATCGCCGGTTTCCGGGCGGCGCCGACTATGTGATCGTGCCCAAGATCGAAGACGCGGCCGATCCAGAAGTGGTAGCGTGGATCCAAAAGCAGTCCGACAAGCGCGCGATCATTGTCGGCATTTGCGCGGGCACCAAGACGTTGTCCGCCGCAGGCCTCTTTACGGGACGCAAGGCCACGGCTCACTGGTACGACATCGCCAAGCTGCGCGGGGACAACCCGTCGATGACCTGGGTGCAGGACCGCCGTTACGTCGTTGACGGGAACGTTGTTACGACGACTGGTGTCAGCGCGTCGATGCCGATCTCACTTGCACTCGTCGAGGCAATCGGCGGTCGCGCGCGCGCCATCGAGCTCGCTGCGGAACTCGGCGCGACAAACTGGGACGCACGTCACGATAGCAGCGCCTTCTACCTTGACCGCACAGACTTCTGGGTCCAGCTGCGCAACAGCGCGCAAATCTGGGCGCATGAACAGATTGGTGTTCCCGTCTCCGACGGCATCGACGAGATCTCGATGGCGCTGGTCGCGGACGTCTATTCGCGGACCCGCCAGTCGGTTGCTGTATCTCTGGCCGAGGAACTTGCGCCATTGACTATGCGCGCTGGCCTTCGGCTGCTGCCTGACTATGCCATCGAGGAAGCCAATCTCGACATCGTTCTCGACCCGATTGATGACGCGGCGCCATTGAAAGCGATCAACATCGCGCTGAACGGTATTGAGGCGCGCTACGACCGCGAAACCGCAGCCTTTATCGCTCTTCAGATGGAGTACGCGTGGTCTCAGCCTCACGAGGCGGGAATTTCCGATTGACGAAGCATTCGCCAGTTTCGCCTTTCGTCTCTGGAAACATTGGAGGCATGGAGTGACCCGACTATGGCCCCCTTTGTACTGCTTTGGCACTAGAATTTGCGTTACAATGCAAACAGGTTTGGCGGTAGTGATGGAGCGTTATATGAGGAAAGTAGAAACTTTCTCTGTCCCCTCGGCTACGATTGCCTTCATAGATCTTTCGGGCTTCAGCGCCATCGCGGACGTCTATGGGGATAAAGCCGCGGTTGACGTCCTGGAGAGATTCGAGTGTATGGTCGTCGACGCCCTCAATGGCTATGAGCCCCCGATTAAATGGATCGGAGATGAGGCAATGCTTTCATTTCCCGAGCCGCAAATGGCGATCCAGGCAGTAGGAACGCTCGTGCAGGCATGCCGAAAAGAACAGCGCATACCGCTCACACGGGCGGGGTTGAACCATGGGCCAGTTATCCGCAGGGGACGTGATCTTTTTGGATCAACGGTCAATATCGCGGCGCGCGTAGCAGCGCTCGCAACCGCCGGTCAATTGCTTGCCACCCAACCCATCGCCGAGGCGGCCGTCGCCAAGGGCATCCTTGTGCGAGACCTCGGATCGGTAGCGCTTCGATCGGTTGTCGAAGAAGTCTCCCTCTTTGAGATCCAGCTTGCTCCATCGGCTGACCCGGCCTGGATCGACCCGGTGTGCAAGATGCATGCACCGTATTCATCCTATAGGCGGGCCGCGCCGCAAGGACCCTGGTTCTGCTCACCGCGGTGCGAAGAAGCATATCGAAGGTCGCCGCAGACCTACGAGGTGTTCCGGGTATGACGACTGGTGCCGGGCGACGGTGTCGGCGCGATCATGCGGCCAAGTGAATTCGATGACGCCGAGGGATAGAGTGGCGAGGACGTCTCGGACGTTTTCGGGGCCGTGGCGAAGCTGAAGATGATGTCCGGCTGCCATACTTCGTTGTCTATCGCAATATCACTTGCCTGCACAAAAGACGAACTAGCCAACGCCGGTTCGTATCCGGTAAAGACCACGTGGCTTAAGAAGCAGGTCGGGTCGGACCTGCATCTCATTTCGTTTTCACTCGAAGGAGTAATCAGCAGGCACCATCTGCGCTTCTATGGAGAAGGTTACTACGTCACCAAGTTCGGGGATTGCGAAGTCCAGCCCCCATTCGCTGCGGCGGATCCAGCCGGTCGCCGAGAAGCCGATCTTCGGGACGCCCATCATAGGGTGCTCGGCCATCGAACCGTTGAAGATGACGTCGAGCGTCGTCGGGTGCGTCTCGCCGCGGAAGGTGAGGAGACCTTCAACGACGCCGGTCTTCTCGCCCGTCACGCGGATCGCCTTGGAAACGAAGATGATCGGCTTGGCTGCTAGGAAGGTTTCTTCGCCGCCTATTTCCGCATCGAAGTCGACCTTTTCCGGCCAAGGATAGTCGGTGCGGACCGAAAGCGGATCAATTGTGACCGAGAGCGTCGAGGTCTCCGGCTTCTCCGGCTTCCAGTCGAGCCGCGCATCGACTTTGGTGAAGCGCGCGGTGTAGTGCGAGAGGCCGGAATGGTTGAACGACCAGTTGAAACTCGAATGCGAGGGGTCGATCTTATAGGCCCCGCCCGGCGCCGGATTAGGGGCAGCGGCGAGGGCGAGGATCGCGCTCAAGACAAGAGCAAGGGCAGATGCAGTAATGCGAAGCATGGATGTTTCCTCGGAAGTGGAATAAGGCGACTATCGGCTCAGGCGGCCTTGTCGTGGCCGATGGCATTGAGGCGCTCCCAGACGCGCCCGGGCTGGGGAACGTCGAGGTCGAATACAGTCTCGAGGGTGTCGGCGAGCTGGTCGGCGCTCGTGATGCGCTGCTCACAGTGGCTGTTCGCCGTCACACGGCGCAGACAGTCGTTCTGAAGTGCGATATAGCCGTCTGTCGTGTGTCGCAGGACAGCGAGCGCATTGGTGAACGGGGAGCCCGGATCCTGCATCAGCCAGCCGTGAGTTGCGGCCATAGCGGCTTCGTCGCTGTGGTCGGGCCGGAAATCGAAACTTTTCGCGATGCCGCGTGCATGGTTGTTGAAGCGCAGCCAGCCGCCGTCCGCCGGCATGATCGAGAAGTCGAAGCCGCGTTGGCTGATCGGCCCGGCGGCAAGCGGCACCGGCTCGACGATGGCGTCCGCCACGCCGACTTCGGCAAGATAGGGACGGTCGAGGTCGACACACAGCGTCAGATGATTGCCGATGGCGCTGTCGCCGAGCTTCTCCCGGTCGACGCCGCCGCAAAGGCGGGTTACGCGAAAGCCGAGTGCGGCAAGCGCGGCGCCGAAGAGACCGTTCATCTCGTAGCACCAGCCGCCGCGCCGGCCCCCGACCATCTTCGCGAAGGCGGCAGCCGGGGTGATCTCGGAGGGCCATCCCATGAAGGCGTCCAGCGCCTCCCAGGTGAAGGTCATGAGATGAGCGCGATGCAGCTTCGACAGGCCGCGGATGTCGAGGTGAGACGGCCGCTCAAATCCGATCCGGGCCAGATAGGCATCGAGCTGCGTGGCTGTCAGGGTCATTCCGTTTTCGTTCGAAGGCAGCTGTGTCATCCTTGGTATCCTTTCGATGGACCGTTGTGCAGGTTCAGGTGCTGTGTTTGGGGCACTTTAGGCGACCTCGCGTTCCTCCTCGGGTGGGAAGGTCAGGCCGAAGTCCCTGGCGACCGAGGCGATTTGCTCGGGCGTTTCAGGCTTGCAGAGCTCGACGATTGGAAAGAAGCTTTCGAATCCGCCGGGTGTAACGACGACCATGAGGCGACCCTCCGTCTTCCCGACATTGCGGAAGCGGTGCGGTACGCCGCGCGGCAGAGCGATGCAGCCGCCTTCCGTGAGTTCGACATAGTCGCCTGCGCACCAGAAGCCGAAGTGGCCGGCCAGAACCCGGAGGAACTCGTCTTCGCGCTCGTGCATATGCAGTGGTGGGCCTTCGCCGGCTGACACAAAGGCCTCGAACATGCCTAGTGAACCGCCCGTATTGGCCGCCATCATGCGAATGACATGCCTGCCGAACGCCATCGCAGGCGTCCCATGCCCCGGCGGCGAAACCGCCGCATAGGTGTACGTGTTCATCTCTCTCTCTCTCTCTCAAGGTTCGGATCGCATCGGTCATCGATGTTTCCGCTGATGTTGCCGGACGCCGGCTCGTCACCTCGCCTCGGAATACGAGGCGGGTTAGGATGTTTTTCGCTTGGGCGGCATCGGGGACGTCGAAGACAGGCGGATGATGTTGTCCAGTCCGTCCAGCCGGTACAGCGTTCTATGTAGCGCGCTGCGAAAACCGGCGTTCCTAAATGAATGTGCAAGCCGTGCCGAATATCCTAAAAGATTGCTAAGGGGGCCAAGGATGCGCAGTAGGGGATGGCAATGAGACTAGATGATAGGCTCCACGATTTTTTTAATCGGCCGCTGATGTGCATCATCGCCGTGGCCGACAACACCGGTCGTCCTTCGGCGGGACGGGGCGTTGGCTTCCAGCTCCTGGAAGACTACGAGAGGATCGACGTCATCTTTTCCGCATGGCAATGGCCGCGGCTCGAGACCTGCATCCGGCAGACCGGGCGGATCGCCGCGACGTTCGTCAGCCCTTCCGACTATGTGAGCTATCAGCTGAAGGGTTTCGCCGCGATGCGAGAGACGGAAACGGCTGACTTCGATCGCGCCCACTGTTTCATGACCGCAGCGACTGACGAGCTCGAATCCCTTGGCGTTCCCCGACGCCTCATCGAGCCATGGTTGACGGCACGCGAGGCTCGAGTCGCACGGCTCGCTATTAGTGAAATCTACGTCCAGACGCCCGGCCCGCTCGCCGGCATGCTGGTAGGCGAGCAGTTTGGCACGAGGTCTCAATGAACCTGCGGCTTTCCGACCTTTCTGCTTGCTTCGAAGGTGTCATCCCCTCCATCATCGCTACCGCCTCGGCCGACGGCATGCCGAACATCTCTTATCTCTCGCATGTGGTGCGGGTCGACGAGGAGCATGTCGCGCTTTCGAACCAGTTTTTCGCCAAGACGGCGGCGAATGTGCGCGCCAATCCCAAGGTCACGCTCATCCTCGTTGATGGTTTTACCGGCGACCAGTTCTTGCTTGACATCGGTTTCGTGCGCTCCATCGACGCCGGCGCGCTGTTCGACAAGATTGCCCGTCAACTCAAGGCAAGCAGTGCGCAAGTAGGCATGTCGGACGTCATGCGGCTTAGGAGCGCTGACATTTTCCGCGTGCACGGAATCGAAAAAGTTCCCTCACCGGTGGAAACTGCGTCGCCTATGGCCAGCCGCGCACCCGTCAGCCTTCCCGCCCTTGCGGAGGCGCTCAAGGCCATCGAGCAACAGGCCGAAGCCGACGAGATCATCGACAGCCTGCTCGGCGCCATTCAGCGCGTTCTCGGATATGGCAATGTGCTTGTGCTGATACACGACAATCATCGCGGCTGCCTGATCACCACCGGCAGCATCGGCTACCAGCGCTCGGGCCTCGGATCGGAAATCGCCGGCAGCGATGGATTGATCGGCGCTGCGGCAACGAGTGGCCAGACGATAAAGGTCAGTGACATGAGCCGCGTGCGCCGGTTCGGCGAAGCGATTGTCCTGGAGGCGGAAGGGGCTGAGAATACTTCGCGCACCGTCGCTTTCCCACAATTGCCAACGGCTATGAGCCAGATTGCCGTTCCTATGACCGCCGGCGGAACGGTGATGGGCGTACTCTTTATCGAGAGCACGGAGCGGCTCGCCTTCCGTGAAGAGGACGAGGCTGCTCTCGAGATTCTGGCGGGACAGGCTGCAAGCGCCCTCAGGGCCAGCGAACGCGAAGCGGCAGCCGCCGAGATGAGGCCAGCGGTTCTCCTGCCCGAGGCTGCCCCCGCCGGGCGAGATGTCCGCGTCGTCCATCACCGCTTCGACGACAGCGTGTTCGTCGACGGCACCTACATAGTTAAGGGCGTCGCCGGCACGCTGCTGCGCCTGATGCTTGAATGGCATCGGAGCGACGGTAGGAACGAATTCACGAACCGGGAAATGCGGCTCGCGGTCGGCGCCCGCATGCCAGAGATCAAGGACAATCTCGAAACACGGCTCCTGCTGTTGCGTCGCCGGCTCGAAGAGAAGCAAGCACCCATACGCCTCGTCCGCGTTGGTAGGGGCCGTGTCCGGCTGGAGGCGGAAGGACCGCTCATCCTCGACGCGACCGCAGGCGATTACCCGTGAGCTGAGTAATTTTGGCGGGCGATTCGCCGTCGCTATCTGGAGCCGATCTCAGAGGGAGGTGGCCCTTACGACCAGGCGAACGGCTTGTCCCTTGTGCGTGTCGCGATTCCCGAGGATCAAGATGTCCCGCTTGGCAAGTGTGGGGGCGAGGACTTTCTCGACATAAACAGCGCTGACTTGTAGCCTTTGTCTGCTAGTGATTCCGGACAACCAGTGAATGCGGTCCCGAGCGGCGCAGTGTTCGCACCAAGGCGCAATACAGCGGCAATCCCAGCCCCATCCTGATACCTCCAGCCAAAATGACAGGTATGTCGATTGCCTTAACAAGAATCCACGTCAAAGCTAGGGGGCCAAGCTGGCAGTGACGACCAAGTCGCGTGACGATCGAGATCGGTTATGTTCCTGACGGCAGTTCCCGCCGGAACAGGACTAAACTTGGATCATCTGCGATGTTGGTTATCTCAAAGCCCATGTCGCGCTCCGATTTCTCCACGAGGAAGGCGTTCATCGATCGGAAATACCCCGACCGCAACCAGCATATCTGCGGGTGAGAACGCCAGAAAATCGATGATCATTGGGTCGTCTGCATGAGTCATCGCCTGCAGACGTTCGTCCGGCACTTCCTTCATGCCAGACAAGAAACGGAAAGACCAATCTTCCGGCGTAACGTGGGCGAAGAAATCGGCGACCAGCATTTCGTTGGCAGGGAGCGCTCCTCAAACATGGAGGCAACTCCCGATTGACTGGTTAGGCCTGCCTGGATGTCGCGGTGAACCTGCATTGTACGTTTCCTCTCTGGTCGGCGGCGTTGCTTGGTTTCCTGTTGCCCGGAAATCTTGGCCAAACGCGATCGGCGGTTGACCTCGGTCAAGGACGCGCGATGACGTTCGCGTCGCCGCACACTTCGAGGATCTTGCAATTGGGGGTGTAGGTATGGTCAGCCAATCAATTGTCGCGCATCCGAGGTCTGCTGGCGCATTTTCGCCAAACACGGAGCGATCCAGTGGTTACATTCTTCACCCTCGGCGATTGAGCGGAGCTCATCCATGCTCAGGATTGTAATGATATGTCGATCCGTCATGGCAAGAATACCGCTCCCGGCAAACTTGGTCGTGGTACGCGAGACCGTCTCGATGGTCATGCCAAGATAGTCCGCAATATCCTGCCTTGTCATGGGAAGATCGACCACCATGTGTTGTCCTATGCGGCGGGTCGCCATTCGCAGGAGGAAACTTGCGAGTTTCTCGTCTGCGCTTCGACGCGATAGCAGGACGGCTTGGTCCTGTGCCGCCGTCATCTCATCGCAGAGCTTGGAAAAGAGCAGCTCCCGCATTGCCGGTTGACGAGCGATCTCGAGCTCGAAGAGATGGCGGGAGAAACGGCGCAACTCTACCTTCGTTACGGCTTCGACGGTGTAGACATACTGGTCCTTGAAGGATACCCCCACGAGATCACCGGGTCGCAAAAAGCCGACGATTATGCGGCGACCATCGCTCAGCAGACGGATGGCGCGCACCATGCCACAAACGACTTCGAAGACCTTGGTTGCCTTGTCTCCTTCCCAGAAGACGATTGTTCCCGCAGCGAAACGTTCGAGCGGCTGGTGCCTAAAGAGAGACGATAACCCGGTTGTACTGAAAGGCGCATCTTCAATCGAGGTTTGATTTGTTGGCTGAACCAGCCTTCGTGGCATGTTCATCAGGCATCCTCCGCTGATCGTGACCGATCAAGTTGACGCCAGAGGCGTGACCGGCGGACGACAGACATGCTACACATTGTTCTGGTGTGTAACAGAGTGTAACTGCTTGCCGCACTTGATCGCTGACAAAGTGCATTCAAAACGCTTTCAGGCAAGCAGCTGGAGCATGCTCGTTTCGTCGACGATGACGAGAGTTCGCCAGGTGGTTGATCAGCACCGTCAAGATGAAGGGTTCCGGGTCAGCAGCGCTGGCGATAGTCGTACAATGCGCGATTTCTTGGCGCGTGGCGACATCGAAGTCGTCCTTCTCGATGGGGTCCTTCCCGACACAGACGGATTTGCTTTGGCCCGCGATCTTCGCGCCCGATCCAACATTCCGTTATCATGCTGACGGGCGTAACGATCTGGTCGATCGCGTCGTCGGCCTGGGACTTGGTGCAGATGACTATTTCTCCAGCCGTTCCATTTTCGCAGATTGCTTGCACGCATCAAGGTTGCCCTGCGTCGCCACGATCCAGCCGGCAAAGATCGGGTTGAGGCCCAGGAGGAGTATTTCGATACGGAGATTGCGCGCTTACGTAGAAAGATAGAAGCAAATCCCACCAATTTATCGCTGGTCAAGTCGGTGCGGGGAGTTGGATCTGCTCTCAGTGCCCGACCCGTTCGGCAATGATCAAACCGCTATAGGTATGACGATGCCCCTTCGAGGATCAGATCCTTTGGCAGGCCACACATTCGGGTCAATGTTTGCGACAATCATGTAGCTGCAGTGATCTGCTCGGGCCACTGTTTTCAAATGACCCAGAAGTGCGTTCGAGACGCCAGCAGTGTCGGAGACCGTTGCCACAATAAAAACGGGCACATCGAGTATGTGGCCGTAGTTCGGGTCGGTTCCAGGATAAGCGATGCAGATGCCTTGTACATAGCCGATTGAATTTTCAACGGTGACAATTGAGCCTTGGGAAGATGCAACATATCGGCGATTGAAGTCGCGTTCGCAGATTGACCGCCATTGCGCGAGATTTATCGGATAATCGACGATCTCGATCAGACGGAACGCCTTGTCGACCTGATGACGAAGGATCGGTCCGGTTCGATAAGCCATTGCCATCAACTTCTCCCTGATAAAGCCTCGGCCAATCCGCATTTCTTTGGGCGCCCGCCTGAGCCCGTACGTTGACCGCAGCCTTTGTCCGCAAAGGATCGGGCAATCGTCCGGCAAGGTCATTGATGCCGGTCAATGCCCTTGGTGTTGGTCCGGGGTTTGTTGGATATGTCGCCAGTCCCGGACTGCGAAAAAGCGAGAAGCACCGAGGGCAACTTTGGGATATTCACTTTGGAGTAGCATGGTTTCGGCGCAATCATGAGAGTTGCGAAACGTTATGTCGATCAATCTCCATGGCCGTAGCGTCCTTTCGGTGGAGGTGCTGGATCCAGGCGAGTTGCGGTTTCCCGTGCAAATGGGCGGCGACCTGAAAGTAGCAAACCGCTCTGGTAGTGAGCGCCCACACCTTTTCCAAAATCGTCTGGCGTTCTTGCATGGGCATGAACTGCCATTCATACGGGCGGCGTTCGAGCTCGCTGCGCACGATCAAGGCGCCCATGTCGTCGGTATCGGGCCAGACCAGTCTGCGAACGCTGCGCCTGATGAGATCAGGCAAATGGCCGCGCTGTTTGGAAGAATATTCGATGCCATCGTATGTTGCGGGCTTGCTGACGATCTCATGACTGCCCTTGCCCAACGGGCGGGTATTCCACTCTTCAATGCCCTGTCGCAGCAATACGATCCTTGCCAGCTTGTGGCTGACTTCCAGACCATGCGTGAGCTCACGCATAAGCACCTCTCAGACTTGGCGTTGGCCGTGGTTGGAAACGGCCGGCTCGGCGGGGCTCGAACACTGGCTATCGGCGCTGCCAAGGTGGGGATGAATTTCCGCCTCGTGTCGCCCAAGGAACTGTGGCCGGATCAACAATTTATGGACGCGTCAAATCCGAAGCATGGAAAAACGGTGGCAGGTGTGCCGTGCTGGAAGACGTTGCAGCTGGCGTGCTTGATGCGGACTTCCTTCACGCCAGTCGCAGGGTTTGCCACGGGGAGGATCAAGCCCGCAATGACCACGCGGTTGCACTCCTCACGCCGTTTGGCATCAGAACGGCGACGCTTGAGGCGACCGGCAAACCGCATTGCAAGTTCATGCGCTTCGTGCCTGATTTCATCTGTCATCATGCGCACAAGTCAGCAAACGACGAAGTCGGCTCGATGGACGCATCCTGAGGCAAAGCGGTCGCACCCGCGCAAAAACGGTTCCCGCCCGGAACCTGGTGCCGAAAATTGCTTGGACATGTTTGAGTTTCTTCTGAAGTATGCTGTTCGGAACCAATTCGTGGTGGGAACACCTGGGGGGAACAATGCAAGCACGTCTCTTAACTATCGCAACCATGGCGTGTTTTTTGCTGGTTGGCGGTGCCTCGGCTGCCGACCTCAAGTCAGCGATGACGCCCGAAGTCCAAGAGACTGAGACTGGGGGCGGTTGGACCTTCTCGTTTGCACCTTACTTTTGGGCGGCAGGCCTGAAAGGGGACGTCGCATCCTTTGGATTGCCTGAAGCGCATATCGACGCAAGCTTCGGCGACATATTTGACCACCTAGAGTTCGCGGCGATGGCGATGGGTGAAGCGCGCTATGGTCCCTATAGTGTTTTCGGCGACGTGATTTACACGAAGATTTCAGGTCAGGGTGCAACGCCACGGGGGATTGTTGCATCTGATGTCTCGGTATCTGCCGAGACCTTCGCGGGATTGCTTGGAGTTGGTTACACGATATTTGAGGATTCCGCGGCTCGACTTGATGTCGCCGGCGGCGCACGCATTTGGTCCGCAGAGAACGAAGTCTCTTTTAGTGGCGGCATTCTTGATGGACGTTCCGCAACCGACGATGCGACATGGGTCGATGCGGTCGCCGGTCTTCGAGGCACCTATTCGATCTCACCTGAAATCTATCTTACGGGCTGGGGGCTTGTCGGCGCTGGGGGAGCTGATGTCGACTGGGATGTTGCCGCCGCAATCGGATACCAATTCAACGAGACTATTTCAGCGTTGGCCGGCTATCGGGCGCTGGGAGTTGACTACAGTAAAGATGGATTCGTTTTTGACGCGGTACAGCAGGGGCCAATACTGACTCTGGAAGTCCGATTTTAGCAGCTGCGCGATAGAGGGCGCACGTGACGCCCGCTCTACAGCTCAGTCGATATTTGGAGATTTCGTATAGCGTTGTCTCTATTTCGTCGCGTACGGAATTTCACCACTGCTTCCGCGTTCGATGCGGCAAACACCGCTCCTGGGGCCGTCGTTTAGCTGTAACGGGTAAAGCCGTAGTCAGTTTCAGGCTGCAATGCCGGCGATCCTGGGAATGAACCAGAGCATTGCGCTGGTGCCGACCCCGTAGGCTATCGCCCGGCGCGCAAGGGCGGCGTGGAGACCGACCATCGTGCGCCCCGCCCAGGCAATCGCCAAGGCCCCGGCAACAAAGATGATCTGTCCCGCTTCGACGCCGAGGTTGAACGCCAGCAGGCTCAGCGGCACATCGGATTGCGGCAGGCCAATCTCCTTCAAAGCGCCGGAAAAACCGAAGCCGTGCAAGAGGCCGAAGGCGAATGCCACGACCCAGGGATAGGTTTCCGAGAGGCGCGCTTTGGTAGGTCGGGACTTGAGCAATTCGCGCGCGACGAATGCAATGCTGAGCGCGATCGTCGCCTCCACCGGCCGTTGGGGAAGGCTGAGATAGCCCAGCGATGCTCCCGCAAGCGTGATGCTGTGGGCGACGGTGAAGGCTGTGATCGTCTTGAGCAGCATCCAGCGGTCATGGATCAGCAACATGAGCGCGAGCACAAAGATCAGATGATCGAAGCCCAAGAGTATGTGCTCAATGCCCAGCAGGAAATAGGTTCGGGCGACTTCAAGATAGGATTGGTTGCCCGCCGCAGTGAAGGAGGGAGCTTCCGGCAAAAGGCGCCCAACCTCGGTGCCGCCATTCTTGTATTCGATGCGCACCAGGGCTTCGGTCAATGTGGCCTTGAGCCCGTCGATGACGATCTTTCCATCCCGCAACCCCCCCGCACAGTCGGCGGTCCACCGCTCCAGATAGGCGCTGCCTTCGAACGACCGTGTCGGCGTTTCCCTTTCGATGCACTGTTTTGGCAGATGCGCGTCGAGTGCCAGCCGCATCCTGCCCTGCGCCGGCACTTTCCAGAGAACGGCGAAGGTTTCGTGCGCTGTTTCTCGAATGTCGAGAAAGGCCGGTCGCACCTCATGGGCGATAGCGGGAGCGCCGAGCAGCATCAGGATCGGCAGGGCGAAAAGGGCGGCAGGCGCTCTCATGGGCCGTCCCCCGCGGCAGTGGGTGTTTCGACGCTGATCTGGTAGCGAGCGAGCAGTTCGGCGAAGCGTTGCCGTTCGAGTTCGGCACGCTTCGCGTTTCCCCACTCCCTTGCCACGTCGTCGCGGACGTCCTCGAGTTTTGGCATCCGGCCTGGCTCATGCTTCGAGACCCGCACCAGATGGAGGCCAAAGCTGCTGGCGATTGGTCCCGTCCACTGACCGAGCGGAGCCTTTTCGAGCCCTTCCGCAAGGCTTCCACCGAAGAACTGGTCGATGGCTGACCTACTTGTGAGCTGCACGACCGCGGGAAGCAGGGAGACATCACCAAGCGAAGCGGGGTCGGCCGTGTCGTTGCTGCGGAGGTTCGCGAGCAAGGCGGCGGCGTCCTCGGCGATCGTCTTGCCATGCCGGGTGGGATTGAGAAACACCTGCTCGAATGCCAGCTTCGTATCGGTGGCGAAGGCTGCCGGATTGGCCTCGAGATAGTCTTCCAGTTCCGGATTGGTGGCCGTCACGGGGTCGGCGCTCAGGAACTCCATTTTCTGCCGCAGGCGGCGTCGCACGATCGCGTCGTCGCGGTCGAGCCCGAGTTCCAGCGCCTGGCGCACCAGGATTTCTTCCTTGATATAGTCGTCGATCATGCCCTTCAGTTCGCCCGCTGTCGGGGAGCGCTGCCAGGTCTTGTCAAACAAGGCGGCCATCTGCTCGATTTTCGCCGCAGTGACCACGATCTCGTCGGGTGCCTTCGCATTGCCGCCAAGCAGACCGTTTGCGGCGAAGATCAGCAGCGCCAGCGCCAGAAAATGCAGCAAAGGCTCTCTCAAGACACGCTTCAGCATGCTCGCCGTACTCGTTTGCCTTGCGACAGGTGCCGACGGCGTGGAGGGCGTCGCGCTCGTGTCGGGTGTGCCATCGGTGGGCTCATGGCGTGTACCAGATCGGAGAGGTGTAGGCACGCTCGGTCACTGTCATGCGCGTGCCTTCCAGCGGCTTCGTTCCAAAACGCTTGGCGTCATAGGCGGTCCACCGGGGTGTCGGGATTTCAAGCACGCGGCCGTAGTAGAAGGCCTTCTGCTTTGGGTCGAACTCCGGATCCTTCCAGACCGCGATCAGTTCCGGAGCGCCGATGGTGTTGGTCCAGGTCGCGCTTTCGACGTCGACAGTATTGCCGACGGATGGCAATTTGCCGTCCGGCCCCGGCTTGCGATCGCCGCTCCAGGCGACATCGTAGACGTGTTCATGTGTCTCGCCCTTGTCGTCGAGCCAACCCTTGACGACCTGGTAGCGATCGAGGTTTGCTCCCAACGGGTCTTTAAGGGCCGCTACGAGAAACGTCGGCGCTTTTCCTTCCGGTGCGCCGGACAAGTCGCCCCCCATTGGCACGCCCTTACCATAGCCTGTTGCAGCAGGATTGCGATTCTGAGTATCGGCTTGCTCAAAGTCGAAGCTGCCGAAAAAGCGCACCATCATGCGCGATCCCGTGGTCGCATAAGTCTCCTTGCGTTGCATCGCATCCCAAATAGATTCGCGCGTATTCTCCATCGCCCAGACAGCGGCATAGCCTGAGGCGCTGACCTGCCAATCCATTATTTTGATGCCTGCTTCGGGATTGTTGATGAAAGTGCCCTTCAGCCTTTCCTTGTTGGGTTCCATCGCCGATGTTTTGCCGAAATAATTGTCCTCCTCCATCGCCGGAAGGCCCGTATGGGCGTCAGAACTGCCTACCATGCCGAACTTGTACGGGTTGGTGCCTAGTTCCGCTTCGAGTTTGAGGCCATTGCGCAGCGCTGATCGGGCATACTCGAATTCGAGCATTTCAGGGGTCTTGGTTACAGTGGCATCCAAGTTGCCAAAATCCCATGTTTCGAAATCGGCAAACTCGTCATTTGGGGAGAGCGCCGGATGGGTTTCGCCATCGCCCTTTTCCTGCGTGGCCTCATAGAGGCGTTCCCATTTGGCGCGCTTTTCGACATAATCTTGGTCGACCGGCTTATTAGTAAACGACTCAATGATAGGGAACATAATGCCATTGGACAGGTTGCCGTTATGGGCGATCGCCAGCACGTTCCCCCCTGTCTTATCTTCATAGGCTTGCATCCAGTCCCAAAGGTCGCGAGGGTTGTCGCTGCCGAGTGGCTTCGAGGTGGTAAAGGGCAGGACCTGATCGGCCTTGTCGCCATTGTCGCGGAAAATGACGTTGCGATGAAGATTGTTGCCACCGGTGTTAGAAGTCCACTCATAGCCAATCAGGGTCGTAAATCGACCAGGATCGTTGAACTCGTCCGCAGCCTTGACGTTATCTTGCCAGGCCGATTTGAAGGCGCGGCTATCCGGCAGGTAGTTCATGCTCTTGGGAATCGTCCCTGCGCCGAAAGCCATGATGATCTGAATAGCTGCCTCGCCGCCTCGACCTGACTTCATCATGTCGTACCAAGTCTTGGCTTGCGGATCAGCCAGAATCTCCGGCTTGCCTGCAAACATATCCGGGAATAGGCCTAAATTGTCGGAGTGGTCAGCGACCACGAGGAAGTCGAGTGCTCGCGACAGCTTCGCCGGCTCTCCGCCGGATGCCACGACTTCTTCCCCGCGGGCGAAGCGATAAGCGTCACGCGGGGTCAGTCTCGCACCGAATGCGCCGGCGTCGAAAGAAGCAGCTGTGTGCAGATGCGTGTCGCCGAAGAGCGGGCGGGTTGGAAAATTGCGGCCTGCGTAAGGCGAATAGGGACTCTTTTCGGGGAAGATCAGTGCGGCCTTCTCTGAGGTCAACGTCCCCACATCGCCTCCAACTTCCTGGGCGAAGACGGGCAGGGCTGAGACAGAGAGAAGCACGACTCCAAGTCGGAAGACTGCGGCTGAGTGCACCATTGGGGACCTCCCATTCCTTTGCATGATCAATCAAAGATGATCTGGATGTAAAAATTGTCTGATTGTTCGTAGTGGCGCCCGGCAAAAATGCAGTAATAACAGTAGAAGTAGAAGTAGAGGTAGAGGTATAATTAGAAGTAGTCGTGGCTACGTGCAACCCGCCCGTGGTGCGCGGGCAGTCCCTGCAACACTCACATTGATTTGAGCAGTTGGCCAAGTGACTCGCGGGGCTATGCTATCTTCCCAGTGCCTGTTTGCAGAAGCGGTTTCCCCAATTTGCAAGGCTGCTCAATTGCTTACGCTGAAATTCCAACACGTCGTCTTTTGGCGTCGGCGGTTGCGGAAAAATTGGCCGTTGGGCGAAATATAGACTGCGTCACCATCCTTGTTGACCCTGTAAAGGTATCCGGCACGCCAACTCTGATCCGGTTCTGCGTAGCATGTTGGAGCGGTCGGAAGGCCTGGAGGTACGGCTTTTGCTATCGCATCAATGGTCGCAGTCGCGAATACCGAAGTGCTGCAGGCGACAATAACCGAAACATTGGACATCTGTACGGCCTCGGTACTTTGGAGCCTCCTCTAGAAGCCGAGGATAAGGTAAATTAGGTTGCAGGCCATGTATCGGCTTTGATCCAAATCAAATATTAGTCCAGTCCCATTCGCATATACGCCAAACATGAAATTGTGCAGGCGCTGGGAATCATCATCGGCAGTCACTTATGCTGTAGAATTATTGTATCACAACGCTCCCCGTTGTGCATTCTGCGCCAAACTAGGTGGTGAGATCCGCTAGAAGGGTCAAGTGATAAGAAGTCGCTGGAGGCCGATGTATTCCGTTCTTAAGCCTGCCGATCGCGCGATATGCACATGTCGGTTGACTCCGGCGAGATCGATACTGAGGCAACCGCGCTCTCTGGCGAGGAGCGCCTGATCGGCCGAATCTAACCACGCATGTGCTTGCGGAGAGATGACTTCGATCTCCCACCCTTTGTTTCGAGAATACGTCACGCGAAAGTCTGGTTCGGTCCCAATTCCGCCTGACTGCCCTGTTTGCCGAGGATGGATCCGTGAGTGTCCGCGCATCATCTTCTCCCTTTTTCCGCGTCGACAATGATTGCTTTTAGGTCTTCATAAATTAGATGAGACTAACGTAATTTCATTGATCCATATCAAGGAGAGGCGATACCACTTGAGTGATCTCGTTGCCTGTTGAGGGTCAAGTTGTGAAAAACAAACTCGCACTAAAGCGGTGGCATTTTAGACACGGGATTATGTGCGGGTGCGACATCGCTCTTTTCGGCGTAAGATGAGGGAAGAATTCTTCGCAAGAGCTTATGATGATCGGACCTTTGAATGGGCGAGGCTACTGCTGACGCTCCCTACTGGAGCCAGGACCAGGCCGCGTTAGCGGCGTCTCTCGGATCCGTCCCCCTAGGTCTTACCTCCGATGCCGCTGCCGCTGAGCTTGCCCTTGTTGGCCCCAACAGCGTCGAGGATACGGTGCATCTGAATGCCCTACGGCTCCTGCTGCGTCAGTTCGAAAGCCCTCTTGTGCTCATCCTGGCCTTCGCCGCAGCGATCTCTCTGGTCCTGCAGCAATGGGTCGATGCCGGCATCATTCTGGCCATCGTAATGGGAAGCTCACTGCTGAGTTTCTATCAGGAGTACCGGGCGTCCACCGCAGTCGAGGAACTGAAGAAACGCCTCGCGCTGACCTGCCGCGTCGTTCGCGATGGAGCGGAGCAACAAGTCTCGGTCAGCACGATCGTTCCCGGTGATCTCATTCTGTTATCGGCTGGTAATCTCATTCCAGCGGATGGCGTTGTGATCGATGCGGCGGACTTTCTTGTCACCGAGGCAAGCATGACCGGCGAGTCCTTCCCAGTCGAGAAGCGCCCGGGAACCATCAGGCCGGACGCGCCCATCACGGAGCGGACAAATTCGGTATTCCTGGGCGCATCGGTGCGCAGCGGTACGGCAAAGGTGCTTGCGGTAAATACAGGCCGCCGAACCGAGTTCGGCGCGATTGCCGCTAGGTTGCGGGCGCGTCAGCCTGAAACCGACTTCGCCCGCGGCGTGCGCCAGTTCGGCTATCTGCTCATTCGCGTAATGATTGTGATCGTCCTGTTTGTGCTGACTGTGAACCTCCTGCTCGATCGTCCGGTAGTTGAGTCGCTGCTATTCGCCGTTGCTTTGGCCGTTGGACTGTCGCCGGAGCTTTTGCCAGCTATCATCAGCGTCACCCTCTCGGCTGGCGCACGCGCAATGAGCAAGCGTGGGGTTATCGTGCGGCGGCTCGACGCTATCGAGAATCTTGGCAGCATGGACATCTTGTGTACCGACAAGACCGGCACGCTGACCGAGGGCACCATCGTTCTGAGCGATGTGCAGGACGCTGCCGGCCGTCCGTCGGAAAAGGTTCGACGGCTCGCGTTCCTGAATGCCGCGTTCGAGACCGGGATCAAGAACCCGTTGGATGCGGCGATTGTGGCGGCAGGCAAGGGCGCCGGCCTCACAACGAGCGGTCTGATTAAGATCGACGAAATCCCGTACGACTTCATGCGGCGTAGGCTGACCATCGTCCTGGCGGAAGGTGCAGCACCGACGCAGCATCTGTTCGTGACCAAAGGGGCGTTTTCGAACGTGCTCGACATTTGCACCTCGGTCGACCGCAATGGCGTCGACGTTCCGCTGGATGCCAAAGCGCGAGCAGAACTCGAGACCTTGTTTAAGGCCAGCGGCGCCGAAGGATTTCGGGTGCTCGCGGTTGCCACCCGTAGGGTCGCAATAGAGGCGGACTACGACCGCGACGACGAGCGCGAGATGACCTTTTGTGGCTTCCTTGTCTTCTATGACCCACCCAAGGCGGATGCAAAACGCACGATCCATGACCTCAATCGTCTTGGCATCCGCATCAAGGTGATCAGCGGCGACAATCGCTACGTAACTGCCCATCTCGCCGAGGCTGTCGGACTGGATGCCAAATCCATGCTCACCGGCGAAAAACTTGCGACTTTGAAAGACGAGGCGCTGTGGCACCTCGCGCCGCGCACCGACCTCTTCGTCGAGATTGATCCCCAGCAGAAAGAACGTATCGTGCGCGCGCTCCAGCGGACCGGGCACTCGCTCGGCTATCTCGGCGACGGGATTAATGACGCGCCGGCCCTTCATGCGGCCGATGTCGGCATCTCCGTCGAAGAGGCGGTCGACGTTGCGCGCGAGAGCGCCGACATCATCCTGTTGAGCCGCGACCTGGACGTCCTCCGCACCGGCGTTGAGGATGGTCGGCAGACATTCGCCAACACGCTGAAATATATTTCGATAACGACAAGCGCGAATTTCGGCAACATGATCAGCATGGCGCTAGCGACACCTCTTTTGCCGTTCCTGCCGCTCGCAGCCAAGCAGATCCTTCTCAACAATTTCCTCTCCGACGTGCCTTCGATCGCGATCTCCAGTGATAACGTCGATCCGGAGCGAGTGCTGCGTCCGCAGCGTTGGAACATCAAGGATATTCGGAAATTCATGGTCCTCTTCGGGCTGATCAGTTCAGTCTTCGATCTCTTGACATTCGGCGTCCTGCTCCTCGTTTTTCATGCGAATGAGGCGACGTTTCAGACGGCTTGGTTCATGATCTCGCTATTGACGGAACTGGCGGTGGTGCTCGTCCTACGCACCCACAAGCCCGCTTTCCGCAGCAAACCCAGTCAGTTGCTCTTGTGGTCGACCGTTGCGGTGGTGGTCGCGACTTTTGCCATTCCGTTCCTTGGAGGCTCGACTTCGGTGTTCGGGTTCGTACCGCTCTCAACGGCCCAACTGGCTGCTATTGTGGTCATCGTGCTCGGATACATCCTAGCCACAGAAATGGCGAAGGCGTGGTATTTCAAGTTCGAGAACTCGACGTGAGCCGCGTCAGCGCCGCATTCGGTGCGAAGGATGTCGCGTTCCATCATTGTCCCGCATTGGCGGACTCCATCATCATGCCTCCATCACCCACACGGCGTGACCGGCTAGGCTGTAATGATGGCATGAACCTCTTCGGAGACAATTTTGCCATCCCTGTTGGTATCTATCTTCCCCACCGCCGCAGCCAGCTTTTCGTTCTCAAGGCTCAGCAAATCCAAGAGAACGCGCCTCTGGGATTCGCCTGTCTCCGTCCGAAGTAAGGAACTGAATCGCCTGATGTTTTCTTTTGCGATGAAGGCGTCCATCGGGTTGCCTCGCTTTCATTTTAGGAGGCGGAAACCAGCGTCTGAGGAATGCCGGTTGGCAAACATCTATGCCCGTCGAAGACTGCGTCATAGGGCTACGCCAGATATGCGAGGCGATGCATCCTCTTCTTCGACCGGCGTCCACGATAGGCTCTTTATTGACAGGAAGCAAATTTACTCAGGCAATGAAACCGCAATGCCTAGGCGAAGGGCTGAAGGCGCTTGAGGACGAAAACGCGAGGCTGACGAAGCTGCTGGCCGTTACAAAAGCACTAGGGCAGGTTGGGATGTAAACTTCGAAAGCCCGTGGCCGGGAGCGAACAAGAAGTGGCGCGTACTCACTTGGATGGCGTGATCCGCCAAATCGCATTGCCGACGTCGTCGGCGACAAGGAGCCCTCCTCGCCGATCGACCGCCACGCCGACCGGACGCCCACGCGCCTTGTCATCCGGTCCGATAAAGCCGGTGAGGATATCCTTCGGGCGCCCTGCTGGCTTGCCGTTGGCAAACGGTACGAATACTACCTTGTAGCCACTGCGGGGCCGGCGGTTCCAGGAACCATGCTGGCCGACGAAGGCCCCGTAGCGGTATTCTTTCGGGAATAGCTGCCCGGTGTAGAAGGTCAGACCGAGCGAGGCTGTGTGCGGGCCGAGGGCATAGTCGGGAACCAGCGCATTTTGGACCAGATCCGGTCTTTGGGGCTTCACTCTGGTGTCGATGTGCTTGCCGAAATAGCTGTAGGGCCAGCCGTAGAAGCCGCCGTCCTTGACCGAAGTCATGTAATCGGGAACCAGATCGCTACCGATTTCATCACGCTCATTGACCGCCACCCAGAGCGCGCCCGACTGAGGTTGCCAGGACAGGCCGTTCGGATTGCGAAGCCCGGACGCGAAGGTGCGCACGTTTCTGGTCGCCAAATCGATTTGGAGAACCGCGGCCCTATTTGCTTCCGCTTCAATGCCATTCTCGGCGACGTTGGAGTTGGAACCAATAGTGGCATAGAGCTTCGTTCCGTGTGGGCTGGCAATCACGTCCTTGGTCCAGTGGTGATTGATCGGGCCGGCAGGCAGATCGGCGATTTTCTGCCCGCGAACCCTAATCCTCGTTTCGCCCTCGTTATAGAGATACCCCATGATCGCATCGGTATTGGCGACGTAGAGGGTGCCTTTCGAGAGCGTCATGCCGAAGGGAGAGTTCAGGTTCTCAAGAAATGTCGAGCGCGTCTCGGCGACCCCGTCGCCGTCGCCGTCCCTGAGAAGCGTAATGCGATTGGCGCTCGGCACCTCTGCCCCAGCGCGCGCCATGAACAATCCCATGACCCAGCCGCGGAGGCTGAAGCTCTTGTCTTTTTTTGGAGGTTTGTTCGTCTCGGCGACCAGGACATCGCCATTGGGCAGAACATGGATCCAGCGCGGGTGATCAAGGCCGGTTGCAAAGGCGCCAACGGAAAACCCGGTCGCGGCTGTCGGCTTTTGTCCTTCAGCCCATCCGGAAGCTTCAGCGATATTGACTGTCGGCAGCAGCGTTGGATTTGGCTTCACAAGTTGCGGGGTAGGGCCATACCCCTGTTCTGCGGTCAAAGTTGCGGTTTCACACCCTGTCACTAACAGAAGGACAAACAGGGCCGGTAGTGAGACGCTCTTCATTGCAGATACCTCCCGGCTAATGATGGAGCCGGTCGCTTGTCTGGAAGCGCGAGACGGATCCGTCGGGATCAAACAGCCTTGCCGAGATCCGTTGCATTTCGAAGAGCCTCCTGCATTCTTGCGCGCCAATCGGCGCCCGATGCCTTGAACCAGTCGACCACCTCCCTATCAACGCTGAGAGTGAGTTTAGTCGTGGATCCGTCTGAGTGCGGAGCTTTCTTCTTGAGCGCTCGCGGCCGCTCAAGGACCTGCTGCACTAGGTCGCCAGTCGCTCTTGTGTAAACTGCGTTCGCCATATGCCAGCCTTATGCTGCTCTGCCACGCGGTACGGTCACGCTCCCGTCCAACTGGCTTATCACTTCCTGTCTGGTGCGACTATGCGTTCTTCGAACTTACTTGCTGGGCAATTGCAGCAATCCTGCCGAGCTGCGTGTCAAGCGAAGTGAAGATTTGACCCCCTTCATTGATTGGTCGTTTCGTTTGTTTCAAGCGCCGATCCAGCTTTCTGTAGAAGGCCGGAGCGACGCTTTTCGCGAAGACGGTAGCTGTCGCCGCGAATGGTGATGGGACGGCACGATGGCTAACCGGTAGCACGCCCGCCGTTGCCAAGAGCGCGGGGCCGAACATTCTGAAGTCGCGGGCACACCTGTGGTTGCCCGCCGGGCATCTATTAAGGCTGGTTACGCTTCGAGGAATGCGCGGGAAAACCTCGGCTCGGTCGCTTCTATCGACCCATCCGGGAGCTTTAGAAAGCGTTCGATGGCGGTTCCATAGGTCCGCATCCAGCCGTCGAGCATCGCCGCCGCACCTTCGAGATCGCCGGCCTCGTAACGCTGCAGCGCCTTGTGCATCACTCTTGCGACGCTCACGCGCAGCTGCAGCAGCATCGAGGCCGCGGCTTCGGGATCGGGCGCATCGAGCGTTCCTTCCGCATGGCCGCGCCGTAGAATCTCGGCGACCAGCGGGATGCTGACTGCCAGCAGTGCCTCGTCGATGCGGTGGTAGAGGGCGACGTTCTCCGGTTTGAAAAGGGCGTTGAAGGTGTTCTTTAGCTGCGACGCCATTTCAAGCTTCATCCGTCGAGAGCCGGCGAATAGGGCGTTCAACTGCCCGACCGCGTCAAGCGACGGATCCCCGATGAGCGGTTGCAACGCCTCCAGGTTCCGCTGTGCCAGGCGAGTGGCGACGGCCTCGAGCAGTGCCTCCTTCGAAACGAAGTAGTGGTAGAAGGCGCCTTTGGAGACATTTGCCGCCTGAATGACGTCGTTGACCGTGGTGTTCTCGTAGCCGTGCTGAAAGAACAGCCGCTCGGCGCAATCGATCAGCTCATTCGATCGGACTTCCGGTGGTTTTTTCGTTCTGACCATAGGCACTCCCAGACCACCGGCTTCCTACGGGGGTTTAGATGGCGGTCCCACATGCGCCGGGGGCAACGCTGACATATGTCATTGAAACAAACCGACCGTCGGTCTATTTATATAGAACGGACTGGAAGCATTCAAGGAGTGTCTCGTGCGGCTAGCTCGTTATGCAATCGGAACGGTGATCGTCGCTATCATCGGCGCGGCCGGCTCTTGGTATATGCTTCGCCCGGTTCCCGTGTCCGTCATTGTCCCCAAGCGTGGCGATGCGGCGGAGATCATCTATGCAGATGGTGTCGTGGAGCCGCGCACCTGGGCGAAAGTCACGCCTACAATTGCCGAGCGCATCGTCGAACAGTGCAACTGCGAGGGTAAACGTGTCGCCAAGGGCGATGTGCTCGCCCGCCTCGACGACTCCGAAGCGCGGGCAGCGCTCGGCGAACTCCAGGCGCGCCTGACGCTGGCGAAGGAAGAGTATCGCCGCAAATTGGTGCTCTCGGAACGCAGTACGATCAGCGAACAGGAGGTCGACCGGGCCCGCAGTGAACTCGGACAGCTCGAGGCGCTCGTCGCCGGCCGTCAGGCGCGGCTCGCAACCTATGTGTTGAGAGCGCCGAGCGCCGGTCAGGTGCTCAGGCAGGACGGCGAGATCGGTGAAGTCGCCAATCTCGGTACGGTGCTTTTCTGGGTCGGAGAGCCGAGACCGCTGATCGTTACGGCCGACGTCAACGAAGAGGACATTCCACGCGTCGAAGTTGGTCAGCGCGCGCTGCTAAGATCGGATGCTTTCCCCGATCGGCAGCTGGAGGCGACGGTCGACAGCATAACGCCCAAGGGCGATCCGGTGACGAAGACCTATCGCGTTCGCTTCCGCCTGCCCGACGACACGCCTCTTCGGATCGGCATGTCGACCGACATCAACATCATCGTCAGGGTATCGCAGGACGTCCTGATCCTCCCGACCGTGGCACTGGACGGAACGAAGGCGGCGGCAATCGAGGGCAACCGTCTCAGGGTCCGTGCATTGAAAACAGGCATACGCGGCGCGGACGGCGTTGAGGTCCTGTCCGGGCTGGAAGACGACGCGCGCGTCGTTTCACCTTTCCCGACAGGTCTTGCGGACGGCACGCGCGTGAAGCCCATGCTCGCCCCTACGAAATGAGCTGGTTATGCGCCTCATCTTCGACATCGCGCTGACCCACATCTCCGGCCGAGGCCGGCAAACGATCGTTGCGATGCTGGGCGTTGCCGTCGGCGTCGGTTTCTCCATCGCCATGGCGGCGCTGATGCAGGGCGGCCAGGACGATTTCGTCCGCCAGCTTGTTGACACGATGCCGCATGTCCAAGTGACCGATGAGCATCGTACAGCGCGCCGCCAACCGGCGGAGGACCTGTTTGATGCGGCAGCCATTTCTGGACTGAGGCCACGCGACGACCGCCGCGGCATCATCAACCCCACCGCCGCACTCTCCTGGATCGGCGGCTGGATCCCCGGACGCTTCGCCGCGACCCTGAAGTCACAAGGCGTCATGCGGTATTCCGGCCAGGAAGTCGGTGCTGTGGTCATCGGCATCGATCCACAGGCGGAACCAAGCGTCTCGCCGATCATCGGAGACTTCAAGGCCGGAAGCTTCGCCGCACTTGCCGCTGGCGGTAACAACGTGGTGATCGGTGACACCATGGCATCCCGCCTCGGCGCCAAGCTCGGCGATACGATCACCGCCGTCTCTTCGGAAGGGCTCAGTCGTCGTTTCAAGATTGTTGGCCTTTTCCATACCGGCACCACGGCGCGTGACGAAGGCGAGACCTATGTGCTGCAGAAGAACGCGCAGATCCTTTCGGCCCGCCCGAACGCGATCAATGAGATCAACATCAAGCTAGATAATCCGAACGCGGCACCCACCGTGGCGCGTCGCATCGAGGCGGAACTCGGCTACAAGGCGGTCGCCTGGCAGGAGGCGAACGAGTCCATCCTCGAGGCGCTGGTCGTGCGCAATGTCATCATGTACACAGTCGTTGCAGCGATCATGCTGGTCGCAGGCTTTGGCATCTTCAACATCATCTCCACGATCACGCACGAGAAGGCGCGCGACATCGCCATCATGAAGTCGCTGGGTTTCACCGAGGCCGACATGCGCGTCCTGTTCGTGCTCGAAGGTGTGGCAATCGCCACGGCCGGCACGCTTCTCGGCTGGGCGCTTGGCTTCACCATGGTCTACGCCCTCTCGCTCGTCCATTTCGAAATATCGACGACCGGCAGAGAAATGACTCGGCTGCCGATCGCCTGGAGCACATTGCACTATCTGATCGCCGCCGCTTTCGCACTCGGCACGGCCGCCGTCGCCGGATATCTGCCGGCAAGGCGGGCAGCTCGCGCCAATCCGGTCGATATCATCAGGGGTGCGGCATGAACACGCTGATCGAAACAAAGGATCTGACACGCATCCTCAGAGAGGCGGTGCCGGTCGCCCTGGTTAGGGACGTGTCCCTGAGCATCGGCGAGCGGGAATTTGTCGCGGTCACCGGCCCCTCAGGCTCGGGTAAGTCGTCGCTTCTCTATTTGCTCGGCTTGCTCGACCGGCCAACTGACGGCACGGTCACGATCCGCGGCAGGGATACGGCCCTGATGGACGAGGACGAACGGGCCGCCATGCGGCTTGTCAATATCGGCTTCGTTTTCCAGTTCCATTTCCTCCTGCCGGAGTTTACCGCCCGTGAAAACGTCGAGATCCCCATGCGCAAGCTCAGGCATCTAGGCCGCAACGAGATGCGCCAAAGGGCGAGTGATCTGCTTGCCGCACTTGGCCTTGCAGATCATCTCGACAAGCGTCCCGACCAACTTTCCGGCGGCCAGCGCCAGCGCGTGGCGGTGGCCCGCGCGCTCGCCAACGATCCGCCGCTGATCCTTGCCGATGAGCCGACCGGCAGCCTCGATAGCCAGAGTTCCGAACAGGTGTTCATGATTTTGGAGAAGCTCGTTCGCGAACAAGGAAAGACGGTGATCGCGGTCACGCATGACCTTGAAATGGCGTCGCGGATGGACCGGCGTCTTCATCTCATTGATGGGCGCCTGACCATGGGAGCAGCCACAGGCGACTTTAGGTCGACGCATGAACCCTGAATGAGGATACGCGATGGAGATGACGATGTCCCAGGCAGAGCCGCCGCCAATCGTAGCAGGATCACGAAGGTATCGGCAGTGCATCGCGCAGGAAATGCGCGCCTTTGAGGACAAGGTTCGGTCTGGAACACAGGGCCGAGCTCAAGAGGAACAGAGATCCTTAGGGGAGGGGAAACAGGCCACCTTGGGTAGTCCACCATCTTCTTGGCCACCTACTGGGTAAAGAGGGGGCCAGCGACCTACACACCGATGTGCCCAACAATCACTCTCGGGCCTACGTTGCAGCCCCGTTCTTGGCACCGTGATCCCGCGGTGGCAACCGTCTTGTCTACGTCGAATTGAGAGCCCAAGTCCTCAGCGTCTGCCTATGGCGAAGCATCAGACCGGGCTGATGTTTTCGGTTGAGCGTTGCCGGCGGTTACGGAGCTTTCCTTTTGGGAGCGATTATCTGTCGAACCCGGGAGCAATTACCGACAAACACGTTCAACTTGTTGTTCGGTTTTTCGACAAAAGGGCGCGCTCAGGTGAAGCGTTCTTCCAGATAACCAACACCAAAATCGACAATGTCCTTAGCGTCGAAAACGATGGAGCAGGCCCTGCCGACGATCCCCTGCGTGTGCCGCCCCTCGAGCAGGTAAGCGCGCGCAATGGACTCAACCGCATCCATGGTGGCTTCTCCCGCAAAGACGTCTAGAATGCCGTTCGAGTCAAATTCTGCAACGTCGACCCAGTCCGGAGGAGATGAGCCTCCAGGCTGGGGCGCTCGATAAGTAATGATGCGTTTGCCGGGAATGCGCGCTACGGCCTCCGCGTAGTGAAGCACCGTGACGGAATCGAGCGGAGCTCCTAGCAGCAGGACCTTGCATCCGCGTGCTATAAGTCGCTCAATCGGGGAGCCCGGCCCATAGCCTGTGCCGAGGGGGTGAAGCGCGGTAATCTCGCTCGCCAGGGCGCCCACGGCAAAAATGGACGCGTCGGGATGGGGGCTGCGATGCGTGCCATCCAGTCTTAACAGGAAGGTGTTGAGCGTGCCGAAGCCGTGGTACGGAGGGGAATCGGGTTCGAAGCGTGGCCAGGCGCGTTCTTCTTTCCTTGGAAGACGTCGCCCACCAAGCGTTGCTTCGTAGGGCGAATACTCCCAGGATACATAGGCTGCGAGCGTGCCGGCCGCCCCGACGGCTTCTCTTAACGCTAAGGCGACTGTCATAGGTCCACCATCAACAGGTCCGACCGTGCTCAGCGATGCATGGACCATCACCACATCGCCGTCGCGGATGCCCAGCCGTCGCAAATCGTCAATCAAGGATTTTTTTGTACTCGCTTGCATCGAGGGCCTCCTGTATCTGGCGAATAACGCCAGCCAGGCGACCATTTGCGCAAGTCCCTTCGCGCAGGAAACGTCGCACGGATTGGGCCCAAGGCGTGCGGAAGCTCTGTCTCGTCGATTTTGAGCAGCAAAGTCCTAGTTGTTGCACTAACAAGCCGCCGGGGGGAGATGTTTCCGACCCAGCTTTTCCAGGTGCAGGTCGGCATTGAAACCATAGACAACCATGCTGGCAACGATCCACCGGCGGCCACAATCTTCTGACGAAGTTCGAACTTGGCGCGGACAGCAACCGCTTCAATCGCGGTATTGACACCCGTGCCCCCGTTAGTGCCCTCATCAATCGCGAGGCATGTTCACCGCTCAACGGGATCGTCTGCGTTGCACCGAAACGTCTTGCAACAATCAGCCGGTTCTTGCGTAAGTCGGTCCTGATGCGTTCTCCTGGCGGTTTGAGTCGCGCGTCATATGTCGAGATCGCTCTTGCCCGCAAGAAATTGCCTTGGTCTGGATGTCGGTGCCGGGAGATGCGTGGGGCGCAACGCGCTCTACAAGGAGCATCAGTGAATATCGACGCTGACGACCTGTTCTGTGGTTGCCGAACCAGTCCGTTTGATGGCTCGGCTCTATTCGCTCATGCCGTCAGGCAACAGCAAGGTTCAAGAAGACCGGGGCCTCCGTCATCCAGTGGAAGATCCACTGCGAAAGAGAACAAGAGGTCCATCTTTGCAATGAGGGAAAGTGCCTTTTGTTGCGGCTCGGCCTGCTCTCGGAGACCGCGGTATCGCATTCTCCGAGATCGGGGGAGGATACTCGGATCGCGTTATTCGGTGACCGTCAACATGGCGTGCATACCAGCTTCGTAATGGCCCTTGATATTGCAGAGAAGTGCGTAGGAACCCGGCGCGAGTTTCGCCTTGAGCTGACCTTCTGAACCGGGTTTCAGCTCCGAAACCTCGCCCATGCTTTTGAGCGTCTTCTCGTCGATCCGCCCCTTGGCTGCATCAACGACAATTTCCTGCTCGGCAGACTTCAGCTTCACGAGTACCATCTCATGCTCTTCCGTAATAGCGTCGTTGTGAACCAGGAATGTCGTCTCGCCGGCCTTGACCGTGGACTGATCGAGTGTGAGGGTCATCGCACCACCGGCTTCCCCACCCTCTGTGACCTTGACTGTGGTTCCGGCGAATGCTGGCGTTGCAAGACAGGCGATGGCAAACGCGGTAAATGTGTTGCGGAGGTGTCGCATGCAGAGTTCTCCTTGGTACGGGTAATCCACGATGTTGCGTGGCGCCGAACCTATTGGGTCGGTACTGTCGGTTTCCTGTCAGCCCATCGAATCGCTGCTGCAGAAAAGACGTGCCCATACGACCGCACGGCTTTGACAATGCGCTCCTTCTGGTTGGCGTCGATTTCCACGAACAGGTTCGCCTTCTCCGCCTCGGCGAAAAGCTTGCTCTTCGTCAGTCGGCTGCTCCCTCGGTCAAGGTGCCTGTCTTGTCCGTGCAAGAACATCAATGCTTCCTAGGTTAAAAGCAGCTCAGATTACATGCAGAATATCGAAGGCCGAACAGTCCAGTTCAAATAGCATCAATTGCGCAACTCGACTTGGCAGCTTCCATGCTGGCGCCTTTCCCGGGGCGAGACTTGCGGGGGACACTTCGGAACACGTGAGGTGACGGGCGACCGGATCGGGCTCGGTATATATTGCCGTTTATGGCGTCCATCCATCGTCGTCCGGAAAATCCATGGTGCACCACCAAACTGCTGGAAGTGCTATCGCGGGCGAGTTTTTCGGTTCTCGACTGAACGCATAGGCGGGCCGATGCCGTGGTAACATATAGATTGGTCGAGATTGTGCCTCTCGTTGTGATCCGAGCAGGTGAAGATGGCCGCGCCTTACAATCGTGGACACACCGCATAGGAGACTAATTCGGCTTTAAGATCCTCGGCGCCCGACGAAAGACTGTGCTGGCGCCGCTGCATTCGATCAGATCGATTGTAGCGACACGAACAACTCTCACGCTCAATCTGTCCTGTCTTCGAACCCGGCAGCGTCGGTCAAAATCAGGCTGACTGCGTGTGACGATGATCCAGTTTCCTCCAGATGCCGTATCTCTAGCGCTGGACAATTTCTGGCGAACCACGGTTAGGAGAGCCCGCATGGTGCGGGCTGCAAGGAGGAATGAACGCAAATGAAACGGTCCCTTACACCTACCGCCGCGATCGCGTCGATTTTCGCTCTCGTAGCATTCACTGCGAACGCCGAGAATCCGATGGTCGGCGGAGCGGCCATGTCCGAAAGCAAGAACATTGTGGAGAACGCTGCAAACTCGAAAGACCATACGACACTGGTCGCCGCTGTGACGGCCGCGGGCCTCGTGGAAACGCTGTCGGGAGATGGTCCTTTCACCGTTTTTGCGCCGACTAATGCAGCATTCGAAGCCTTGCCGGCAGGTACCGTCGAAGAACTGCTAAAGCCAGAGAACAAGGAGAAACTGACGAAAGTGCTGACTTGTCATGTGGTGGCTGCCAATGCGCTCTCTGAGGCTGTCGGAAAGATGATTGCCGATGACGGCGGCAACCATGCGGTTAAGACCGTCGGAGGCTGCACGCTTTCTGCAAAGATGGACGGCGACAAGATCACACTGACCGACGAAGCAGGCGGCACAGCAACTGTGACGGTCGCCGACGTCAAACAGTCCAACGGTGTAATTCATGTGATCGATAAGGTTCTGCTTCCAAAATCGTCATAAAGGCAACCAACAAAGCGCAAGCGTTCTTAACTCTGCCGCCGACCATGTCGGCGGCAGTTGAGCGGCAGGAGATTTAAGCGCTCTTGACCAAAAAAAGATGATATTGCATGTCAAAGCCGCAGTTTGATTTTCTGTCACACATCAAGGCCTCAGCGCCACGTCAGGCAGCTGGCTAGTTCAGGCGAACCGGTGTCACGACACACCAGGCAGGCCACCACAGGCAAAGAACCCTCCGGTGTTTGCCGGCGCCAACCGATCGAGTACATCGAGCATTGCGCAGGCGCGCTCGCTCGGCTGCAAGCGGACCGAACGGGTGGAATAACCATCCGCCGCTGCCGCCGCGACACCTTTTTCCTTCGTGATGTCCGGTGAATTAGCTACCCTCTGCGCTCGAAAATTGGGCGGCGTCAATCACCCTCAGTCAGATATGACGAAATTGCCTTGGCAAGCTTCTCTGCTCGCCTGACATTTTCCGGATCGGCGAGCATGAAATCGGAGGCAAGGGCCTCGATGATTGCCATGGCCGGTACGTTGCTGGCCGAAAGAACCGGGTGCCTGGATGGCGCGAGAAGCAACCGGTCGGCCAACGGAGCCAGTGGCGCGGCCGGAGAATCCGTTATCGCGACAATTCTTGCCTTGTTATCGCGCGCATATCTGACGATTTCGACAACGTCCCTCGAATATCTTGGAAAAGAAATTGCCACAAGCAAGTCGCCTTCCCCAATCGACATTGCGCGCGCGGCTGCAGACTCTGTTCCTCCATATTGAGCCACATTTATTACTTCGTCGCGATAGGGCTGCAGCGAAAGCACAAGTATCGCCGCAAGATGTGCGGAAAGACCAAAGCCAATGACGAATACTCTTCGAGCCGCTTTCATGTCCCCGCAAGCAAGGCGTATGTATTCCGCAGTCTGCGGACTCTTGAGCGCGTCGATATTGGAGCCCGTAACCTCTATGCTCAATTCGACACCCTGATTGCGCTTATCGAGGTCTCTGATTGAGGCATCTAGCTTTGCAACTGGCGCTATAAGTTCGCTCACCAAAGCCGCTATCGATGATCGAAACTCCGAAAAGCCCGCCAGTCCGAGGTCTCGGACATAACGGCTCACGCTTGAAGCTGAAGTGCTTGTCGCAGCCGCAAGATCTTCAATGCCGTGGGTGGCCACGAACATGGGGTCACGAAGCACGAAGCCCGAGAGCGCGCGCTGGGAAGTCGATCCACTGTGCAAAAGCTTGCTGAGTTCACGACCTAGTGGAGACGTCGCAAAGCGGCGATCGGCCTCTGCGTTCCAAGCGATGGGTGTCTGAAAATTTTCTTTCATTTGTTGACTCTATGAAAAATTCCTGCCATTGAGAAGCCAGCTTAGCCGATTTTGGGAGGAAAACGCATGCGAATGAAATTTCTCGCTTCAATCTTTGCCACTACGATACTCGCCGGCACTGCCTTTGCGCAGGATCTGCGCATAGGCGTGGAAGGAAACTATCCGCCGTTCTCCGTAGTCGCTCCCGATGGTGCGCTCTCCGGCTTCGATATCGACATTGCAAATGCGCTCTGTGCGAAGATGAAGAAGAGCTGCGTGATGGTGCAGCAGGAGTGGGATGGAATGATCCCGGCGCTCAATGCGAAGAAGTTCGATATCATCGTGGCTTCGATGACGATCAACGAGAAACGCAAGAAGGTCGTCGACTTCTCCAACCCTTACTATGACGTCCCCTCGCGATGGGTCGCGCGCAAGGGTGAGTACAAGAGCTGGTCGCCCGAAGAGCTCAAGGGCAAAACAATCGTCGTCCTGCGCAACTCCCCCCGGGCCGAATACGTTGCGAAAAACTATCCGGAGAGCACCGTTTTGGCGGTGGACAAGGAGCCGGCGGTTTACCTGGAACTGGCAGCCGGTCGCGGCGACATCGCCTTCGGATCGTCCGTTGTCTCGGCCGAAGCGTTCCTCAAGAAGCCCGAAGGGAAGGATTTCGAGCAAGTGGGCGACACCCTCTTCCTGGGCGAGGACGCCGACGGCGGCGTTGGCATCGCTGTGCGCAAGTCCGACGGCGCTTTGCGCGAGGAAGTTAACAGCGCTCTGTCTTCAATCATGGCTGACGGCACTTACAAGCAACTGTCGGGGAAATACTTCGATTTCGATGTGACGCCGCAATCGGCGAAGAAGTAGCTCTTTTCCCGCGACCGGCGCTTGGTCAGCGTCGGTCGCGAGGGGGAATTTCCATGTTTCAAGGTTATCTGCCGATGATCCTGGAGGGGTTACGCGTAACCCTCAGCGTAGCGTCGGTTTCACTGGCGATCGCCTGTTTTATCGGCCTCATTGGCGCCTCCGCAAAGGTTTACGGTGGGAGGGGGATCAGGTTGTCAGCTACCGCGTATACCACAGTGGTGCGCGCTTTGCCGGATCTCCTTGTGATGCTCGTGGTGTTCTACGGCGGTCAGATCCTGCTCAATTCCATTTCCGAAACCTACGGATGGGGCTATCTCGATGTAGATCCCTACATAGCCGGCGTGAGCACGATCGGCTTTGTATTTGGGGCCTATCTTACCGAAACGTTCAGGGGGGCGATCTTGAGCGTGCCAGCCGGACAGATCGAGGCTGGCTTTGCATATGGCCTTTCCCGCTCGCAGGTTGCCTTCTACATACTGCTACCGCAGATGATACGACATGCAGTGCCTGGCTTAACCAACACCTGGTTGGTCATGTTGAAAGCGACAGCGTTGGTGTCAATCATCGGGCTCGACGACATGGTCCATCGTGCTGGGCTCGCATCCGCAGCCACCCGGGAACCATTCACCTTCTACGCACTGATCGGCCTCATTTATCTCGCCGTCACCACGGTTTCGGTCCTTTTGTTCGGAGCGGTTGAGAAGGTCTCTTCACGCGGGGTTCGTAGCGGAGGCGCCGCATGATCGATTGGGAAATCGTTGTTGATAACCTGCCGGCTTTTGCGAGCGGTCTGGTAAACACATTGATCCTGCTGGTGACTGTCATCGTCAGCGGCTTTGCAATCTCGGTGCCCCTGGCGCTCGTGCGCGCGACACGGTCGCCCTATTTCTCTGGTCCGGTTTGGCTGTTCACCTATGTAATACGCGGCACACCGCTGCTGGTTCAACTGTTTGTCATCTACTACGGTATCGCCCAGTTCGAATTCGTGCGCAGCAGCGTGCTATGGCCGCTATTCCGCTCTCCCTGGTTTTGCGCGTGGCTCGCTTTGACCATCAACACTGTCGCCTACACGACCGAAATCTTCGCCGGCGCCATTCGAACGACGGCGCCTGGGGAGATTGAAGCGGCGCGATCGATCGGCTTGAGCCGCGCTGCGGTCCTCAGGCACGTAATTTGGCCGTCGGCGTGGCGTCGTGCGCTGCCACAATATGGCAATGAGGTGGTGATGATGATGCACGCGACAGCACTTGCGAGCACGGTAACGATTGTCGAAGTAATGCGCGTCGCCAGGGACGTCTACACCAACTATCTGGTCCTGACCGAATCCTTCGGCGTCGCCGCCGCCATTTATCTCTGTCTGACCATCGGCCTGACCACTCTGTTCCGCCGGCTTGAGAAGCACTTTTTGCGGCATCTCTCACGCTCCGACACTTCACACACTAGTGGGCAGAGGGCCGAGCGCCTCAATCCGAAAGTTGCATGATGAAAGAGACCATCTTTGATATCGAGGGTCAGGGACCCGGCACGCGCCATAGATTGAAGTGCGTCGAATTCGGGTCGAATGAAGGCAGTCCGATTGTTTATATCCAAGGTGGCCTTCACGCCGACGAAGCCCCTGGCATCATTGTCGCGCATGCGCTTTGCGAGACGCTGGCAGAGCTTGAAGCCGCCAGCGCGATCTCCGGTCGTGTTCGCGTCGTTCCGGTTGCAAACCCGGTGGGGCTGTCGCAGTTCGCCCTCGGTCAGCAGGAGGGGCGTTTCGATCTTTATGACGGACGGAATTTTAATCGGCATTATCCCGATTTCGGGCCCATGCTGTCAGGTCGGCTTTCGGGCCGGTTGGGCAACGACGCCAGCATCAACGCGGCTGTAATTCGAGCGGAGTTGAAGCTTCTGATTGACGAATGGGACGTCGTCACTCCTTCGGATCACGTTCGAAAATGCCTGATGAACCTCGCTATCGACGCCGATTATGTGTTGGACCTTCATTGCGACGGGGAGGCGGAGGTTCATCTGTACACGCAACCGCTTTTTGCACAGACCTTTTCATCCCTTGCAACTCGCCTTCAAGCACGTGCGGTGCTCCTGGCAGAAATCTCAGGTCTTAATCCTTTTGACGAAGCACTCGTGCGCCCGTGGCTCGATCTGGCAAGGGAACTGCCAGACATGAACATCCCGCTTGGCTGCGCTTCGACCACCGTTGAGTTGCGAGGTCGCAGCGATGTTGATCGCCAACGTGCTCGAAGCGACGCGGAGGGCATCGTCGACTTCCTGCGCGAACTTGGGATCGTGAAGGGTTCGGCGGGGCAAGCGCCGGCCAAGTTGTGTGAGCCTACCCCGCTTGCGGGTTCAGAGGCTGTCGTTTCACCGTCCGCGGGGGTCGTGAGCTATGCAATCGACCTTGGCCAAGAGGTAATCGCTGGTGACGTGGTCGCTGAGATCATCGACCCGCTCTCAGGAACGGTGACAGCCGTGAAGGCGCGCACATCGGGGGTTTTCTATGCGCGCGCAGATAGCCGCATCGCCGAGCGCGGTAAACGCCTCGGCAAGATCGCCGGCAAGGAAATGTTCCGCAACGGTCCACTGTTGAGCCCATGATTGTCAGGACACGGAGATAGACTATGAAGGCGATGCTCGAAGTCACCGACATTCGAAAGAAGTTCGGGACCGTTGAGGTGCTCAAAGGCATCTCACTTACCGCCAGGCGCGGAGACGTGATTTCCATGATCGGCGCGTCCGGCTCCGGAAAGAGCACGTTCCTGCGCTGCCTCAATTTTTTGGAGCACCCGTCTGGCGGGAGCTATCGGTTTCAGGGTGAAAAACTCGATCTGAGGAAAGGGCCGAGTGGAGACCTCACGGTCCATGACCCAAAGAAACTTGCTTCGATGCGCTCACGGTTATCCATGGTTTTTCAGCAGTTTAACCTGTGGAGCCATATGACGGCCAAGGAGAATGTGATGCTCGGGCCAATGCGTGTGAAGGGAACAAGCCGCGCTGAGGCAACTGAACGAGCCGAAGCATACTTGGCAAAAGTCGGCGTATCGCATCGCCGCGACGCCTTTCCGGCATTTCTTTCGGGCGGAGAACAGCAACGAGTAGCCATCGCTCGAGCGCTCGCGATGGAACCTGAGATTATGCTTTTCGACGAGCCTACCTCGGCGCTTGATCCGGAGCTTGTCGGTGAGGTGCTTCGGGTGATGCGGGCATTGGCTGAGGAGGGAAGAACTATGATCGTCGTCACTCATGAGATGGCATTTGCCCGCGACGTTGGCAATCATGTGATTTTTCTCAGCCAAGGAGTAATCGAGGAGCAGGGCGATCCACGTGATGTTCTGAGTAATCCACGTTCCGAACGTCTTCGCAGCTTTCTTTCGTCCAGAGAGATGTGTTGAGCTTGCCGCTGAAGGAACAAACCAAGACATACCCACCAGAGAGTAGGTCGCTGTAACCAAAAGCGGCAAGGCCTAGCAGAGCGCGCAAGACACCGCTGTCGCCCAACTTCCGGCGTCAACCGGTTAAGTGCAGGTGTGACGTCAGAGCATGAGATGCTTGTTAGGCAAATGATATTATAAACGGGTCCAGCGATAAAAATTTCCTTCGATCTCGTTCGCTTTGTATCGTTCCGCGGCGGCGTGGAGTGCCGTAGCCGCGGACAAAGCTGCGATCGCTATTGCAGTTCGACACATGGCTGGTTCGTGTGCTCCCGTTGTTTTTGGTCAGTTTTAGTTACGAGCATGAGGTGGCGTTTGGATCATTTCTGATACGGGTCTTTGTTTCGATTTCGCGAGCATCTGCGCACATAATTCGACGCCTCTCGCTTTTTCGGAGGCTTTGGCGCGCTTATTGCTGCACATGCGCGTTGGCACCGACCGTCACATCGCGGCGCGCGAGTTTGGTCGCGATTGTTGCCGTATGGCGCAGTATAAACAGATAGTTGTCGCTTGAAGCTTCAGATAGAACAGATTTTGAAGGTCTCTGCGTGAGCCTGTATGCTCGCGCACGCATCCCCAACGGCGATTGCTTGTCCCGGATTGGGAGAGAGATGAGGAAACATGTCTGGTCCCGCCCGTACGTTCGTTGCCACCCTTTCGCTGGTCATCTTCATTCTTGCCGGTTGCGTTTCTTCGAAAGCTGATGATCTGTCGCTGCGAGCTGTTCGCATTGATGTCGGTGGATATAAACTCAATAGCGTATTGCTGGACGGCGGCCGCAAAGCAGATCTCCCGCCGATTGTCTTCCTTCATGGTGCGAGCGCGAGCCTTTACGATCCAGTATTCTCTTTTCGCGATAAGCTGGATGGGAGGGCAAAGTTGCTTTTCGTCGATCGCCCTGGCCATGGAAACTCGGACAAGGGTGGTAGGGAGAACATCCTGCCGGACGGGCAAGCGGACGCCATCGCCATTCTGATGAGTAAGCGCGGCGTCCAGCGGGCCATAGTCGTCGGACATTCGCTTGGCGGCGCGATTGCCGTCGCCCTGGCGGCTCGACATCCCGAGCTGGTTTCGGGACTGGTGTTGATGTCGCCAGCCGCTTATCCTTGGAAGGGTGGGGTCGCCTGGTATTACGATGTTGCGGGCATCCCGTTCGCCGGATCCATATTCAGCGCCCTGGTGGCACCTCCAGTCGGCCTCATCGCGATCGACCGTGCGACCAAACAAGTTTTCGCTCCCAATCCCCGTCCCGACGACTACATAGAGAAGACAAAAGCTTGGCAGGCATTGTCGCCGATTGCGTTTCAACACAACGCTCGGGAGTTGGCTGCGCTGAGCAATTGGGCGGAGTCAGCCTCATTGGAATACCGCGGGATCAAAGCCCCGACGGTGATCATCACCGGGAATGCCGATGAGATAGTTTCCCCGGAGATTCACGCCGCACAACTTGCGCGCAACATCCGTGGTGCAAGACTGATTGTGGTTCAGAATCTTGGCCACAAATCGGATTTCGTGGCGAATGAACTTGCTGTTGCGGCTATCGAATATGTGTCTGGGCGAAAAACGAACTTAACCTCGATACGAAGGACTATCGAGAGGCGGATCGCAAAGGATGGGAACAACTGAAATTCGGCGCGGATTGTATTGGCGGCTTGACCTGAGGCCAAGATTCTTTCTGCTCTTTCGAAGAGTCTTGGGAATTATTATAGGGAAGGGCTGGCAGCCCTTCGCTTGTTCATCAGTCAGATCGGTACCTTGTTGCTGATCGCACCATGAGGTCGCTCCTCTCAAAAGAGTTCCTCATTACTTTCGATTAAGGTTGAAACGGTGAATATGTCTTTATCGCCGCGGCCGCAGAGGTTGAGAATAATGATCGCTTCTGCCGACATTCCAGGTGCGATCTTTATTAATTCCGCCAGTGCATGCGACGGCTCCAGAGCCGGTATAATACCTTCTTCGGTGGCCAGAAATTTAAACGCTTCGAGTGCTTCGCTGTCAGTGGCAGATTTGTATGAGACTCTACCGCTTTCCCTGAGCCATGCGTGCTCAGGCCCAACTCCGGGATAGTCGAGACCTGCTGAAATCGATTGCCCCTCTCGGATCTGGCCATCCAGATCTTGCAAAATATAAGTCCGGTTGCCATGCAGCACGCCGGGCCTTCCTTTTGAAAGAGAAGCGCAGTGCTCATCGGTATCGACACCGCGCCCCCCGGCTTCGACGCCGATCATCGCGACGTCCGGATCGCCAAGAAAAGCGTGGAAGAGACCCATTGCATTAGAGCCGCCGCCAACCGCTGCAATCAGTAGGTTTGGCAGACGGCCCTCGTGCTCCAATATTTGTTTGCGTGCCTCTGTACCGATGACTGATTGGAGGGTTCTGACCATTTCGGGATAGGGATGGGGGCCGGCGACGGTACCGATCAGGTAGTACGTTTCATCGATGTTGGAAACCCAATCGCGAAGCGCCTCATTCATGGCGTCCTTAAGAGTTCCGTTTCCCGACGTAACCGGTCTCACTTCCGCGCCAAGGAGACGCATCCTGAACACGTTCGGAGCTTGGCGCTCAATGTCTTTGGCGCCCATGTAGATGATGCATTGGAGACCAAAACGCGCTGCGACCGTTGCAGTCGCGACGCCATGCTGGCCGGCGCCGGTTTCAGCGATGATGCGTCGTTTACCCATCCTTTGCGCGATCAATATCTGACCGACGCAGTTGTTTATCTTGTGCGAGCCAGTGTGATTGAGTTCATCGCGCTTGAGGTAGACACGGGCCCCACCAAGAGCGGCTGTAAGACGCTCGGCATAATACAGCGGGCTAGGGCGGCCGATATAACGCAGGGACATGGCTTCAAAATGTTGCCAGAACGAAGGGTCGGCTTTTGCCTCTTGCCATTCGGCGTCGAGCTTGAGCAAAAGGGGCATAAGCGTTTCTGCAACAAAACGCCCACCGAATTGACCGAAAAAGCCATCCACGTCTGGCATCGCAACGTTCTGGGTTTGCATCGAAATCTCCTCGTTGTCCACGTTATACGATGGATAAGGAACTTGGATCTTTGATGCTGAGCTGACTCACTAAGTTCAGTTGCTGCAATCAGGTGCCAATTGATATCGGGATTTGATTGCAAGGCATGAGAACCGGGACTAGGTTTGCCAGATTCAAGCGTGGTTAACCCCATAGACGCCGCTTGGCATTTAGCCTGGCGCGACCCTCGTTTGGATGTTTCGGCGTACAATGGCATGTGCCCGACGATAGCGGGTTGGCATAGCGTCATTCATCGCTTTGCCTTATCGATTTCTCGGGTCCCAATCCCTCAATGGTTCGCGCACAGGATGCCATCGACCTTTTTCAACCTTAAAGATTTTGCTGCGGTACTGACCGTCCTCATCCCTGACGCTGAAATTGAACTTCGCGGCGAAAGGCGGACAATCATCCGTCCTTACCGTCGTCATCCAACTCCCACGTCATGGCACGTCAAATTCCGCCGCAATCCGTAGTAACAAACCAGGAATAGCCGGCATCCAACCGATCCATTATCAGTCATCAGTTATTCAGTGCTCCGTCAGAGGTGTCCCTGGGCAGGGCGGTTATCCCCGGGCAAGCGTCATGAAGCGCGCCTGATCGGCAGGGGACGTCTCAAATAGACCGGTGAACGTGGTCGTCAGTGTCTTTGAACCCTGCTTGCGGATGCCGCGCATGGCCATGCACGTGTGCTCAGCCTCGATCATAACAGCGACTCCCTTCGGCCTGAGTCTCTCATCGAGAGAATGGGCGACCTGTGAGGTCATCGCTTCTTGGGTCTGCAGGCGGCGGGCGTAAAGATCGACCAAACGTCCCATCTTCGAAAGTCCAAGGACCCTCTGGTCGGGCATGTAGGCAATGTGGGCCATTCCATGGAAGGGGAGCATATGGTGTTCGCAGTGGGAGAAGAACGGGATATCCTTGACGATCACCATGTCCTTGTAACCCTTCACTTCTGAGAATGTCCGTGCCAGCACGTCTGCAGGAGCGGCTTCGTATCCGGAGAATAGCTCGCGATAGGCTTTCGCGACTCTCATCGGTGTGTCGCGCAAACCCTCGCGAAGGGGATCGTCGCCAGACCACCGTATCAGCGTGAGCACAGCAGCCTCGGCTTCCTCCTGTGTGGGGCGTTGCGTGGAAGCTAAAGTGTCCGCATCGTTGACGAATGCATCCATGAAAAAACTCCAGATCTGAATCAACGACGGCGATACGTTGGTTTATTCGTTTCAGATCAAAAATATCGGTTCCTGGAGCAGTCGGCCAATTTGATCTGTTCTGGAAATTGTTTTCGAACAAGCTGAAAGTCAGAAAAGTCCAGGCGTCGCGAAAGCTTGCAATTGTCGGAAACCGTACGTTTGGTCCATGCGACGCGCGCCGGATCGACAGTCGTGATCTTTTGATCCACGTCAGCGACTGCCATTTTGGCGCCGGCTGGAAGCGCTGACGCCTTCTCCTGCTTCGGCTTTTCTGCAATCATCGCTTCCGTGGTGATCAGAAGGCCCGCCACGGAGGCTGCGTCCTGGAGAGCCGTCCTTCCAACCTTTACCGGGTCGATTACCCTCATTGCGAACAGATCGCCATCCTCTCCGGTCTGCGCGTTCCAGCCGAACTGCAGATCAGACTTTTCCCGAAGTTTGCCGACCACGATGGACCCTTCCGCCCCCGCATTTTCAGCGATCTGGCGAACCGGGGCCTCGACCGCGCGCCGAACAATATCGATCCCGACACGCTGCTCGTCGTTGGCGAAGGCAAGATTGTCGAGGGCCTTGGTGGCGCGCAGCAGCGCCACGCCGCCGCCAGGCAGGATGCCTTCCTCGACGGCAGCACGGGTTGCGTGCAATGCATCGTCGACGCGATCCTTCTTCTCCTTGACTTCGATTTCCGTCGAGCCGCCGACGCGCATGACGGCCACGCCGCCGGCGAGCTTGGCCAGGCGTTCCTGCAACTTCTCGCGATCGTAGTCCGAACTGGTCTTCTGGGCCACGCGGCCGTCGATTTCCGCCTTTGAGCCGACACCGTCGATGATCGTGGTATTTTCCTTCTCGATCACCACCTTCTTCGCACGACCAAGCATGTTGAGGGTGACGTTTTCCAGCTTGATGCCGACATCCTCGGAAACGACCGTGCCGCCGGACAGGACGGCGATGTCTTCGAGCATCGCCTTGCGCCGGTCGCCGAAACCGGGGCCCTTGGGGCCGTGATGTCCAAGGTCTGAGATCGCTCGCCTGCGAATGCAAAAATGCTACCAGTCGTCATTCTGATGACATGCTGAGAGGGTCGATTTCCGCATTGCCTTCGAGATAGAAGACGCAACTGCTCTCCAATTCGACTCGACCGCCTGACACCCGGCATTGACTGTGCGCCGGAATGGACGCTTGATATGCCCAACCGCAACTTCGAGCTTCTGAAGGTGAGCATCTGTGGTTGATGCAAGGTCGCTTTGCCTGGAGCAAAGACTCCCGGACGACCTGCTACGATCAATCTGTTTCCTAATTTCGTGATCTGATATGGTCGTGGACTAGAGCTTTATCCGCTCGGCGTTCCCGATCAGCTGGGTGATGTCGAGCTCGCCGGGCCAGATCGGCAACAGGAACAAGGCTACTTCGATGTCGCCATCTCTTGCAACGCTTGATCTCACCAGCCTGAGGCAGCATTCCGAACAACTCTTCAGCCGTTGCCAATGGTCGCGAGAGAAACTGCTGTCTCGTCAACGGGCGGAGCTGCAGTCGATGTTGCGGCACGCCGTCCATTCGTCGCCGTATTATCGTGACACCATCGGTGCTCCGGTGGCGCGCGGTGCGCCCCTGGAAGACTTTCCCGCGTTGACAAAGCGCGTGCTCATGGAAAACTTCGACCGAATCGTCACAGATACGCGGCTCAACCGACGTCAGGTGGAGCAGCACCTTGACGGCGACAACCCCGGAGGCCTGCTCCTCGGAGAGTTTAACGTCGCAGCGACGGGCGGAACGACAGGCGAGCGCGGCATCACCGCTTTCGATCGAGCGGCCTGGCTGGCCGCGATCGCCACCATGCTGCGGTTTCAGAGAATAGTCGGCATCGATGAGACGACACGGAGCATGGCGGTTTTTGCGTCGTCTCCCATCCATATCTCCCATCGCATTGGCGCCGAGCTGCGGGCTATACGGCCCAATGCACCGGGGCTGAATGTGCTGATGCCGATCGAGACGATCGTCGAAACGCTCAATGCCTATCAACCCCAAGTCATTTCCACCTATCCCTCGTTCGTCCGCGTGCTGGCCGCAGAGCAGCAGGCCGGACGGTTGCGGATCAAGCCGAGGCTGATCCGCACCAGCGCCGAAACGCTGACGCAGGATGTGCGCAACATCGCAGCCGAGACATGGCAGTCGACGGTCGCAGACAGTTATGTCTGCACCGAAGCCGGGCCGATGGGACACGAATGCCTTTGTGCCGATGGCCTGCATCTGGCGGAAGATGCGTTCGTGTTCGAAGTGGTCGATGCCGACAATCGGCCCCTGCGGAACGGAATTGAGGGCGCAAAGCTTCTGGTCACGACGCTGACAAACCGCATCGTGCCGCTGGTGCGCTACGAAATCTCCGACATCGTCACGATGGCAACCGAACCGTGTTCCTGCGGCCTTCCGTTCTGGCGTATCGCCTCGATCACCGGGCGCCGGGAGGAAATGCTTCGCTTTCCCAGGCGTGGCGGCGGCACCGTCAATGTCCATGCCCACCGTCTGCGTTCGCCGCTAACAAGCTCGGCGGGCGTGCGCCAATTCCAGTTCGCACCACTGCGCGAGGGGTTGGAGATCAGGGTCTCGGTATTTCCGGGGGTCGATGCCGATGCCGTCAGCCGGAAGATCGAAGACGCTGTGCGCACGACGCTGACGGCGGTCGACGCCCAGCCATCGAGCATTCTCGTCAAGGTGGTCGACGCCATCGAGCGCTCGGGTTCCGGCGCAAAGGAGAAACTCGTGACGGCACCCGCGACGCGTCTCCCGGACGAAAGTTAGGGCTTAGCTACTTTGATTGCCTTAAGCGTTCGGGATTGCTGCCCGGCCATGTGACCAGACGCGCCCAGCTCATGGGTCTGTCGATCGCAGAGCGCCAACATCAATCCGCGACCGTCAATCGAGCCACTCGTTCTCAAAAGTCAGGGTAGCGACAGAAACGGCCTTGCCGACGCCAGTGCGCACCGACACTGAAATTTCAGTGCCTTGGCCAACAGGCAATTCATCCCGAGCAACATCCACGAGGATGCGGGTGACTTCTTGCATGATCGCGTTACGCGAACCGAGTTCCTGGCCCTCTTCGTCGACCGTCTTGCCGTCACCATTGTTAAGATCAAAGAAGTAACGCGTCATCTGGCTCAACCTCCGCTCGAAAGGAAAGTCTGAAACAGCGTCATTGTTCCCTAAATCGTCGCTGGAATGGGTGGCCAGACAGGTAAACGTTGAGTGGGAGCGAAGCCGGCGGTTTGCCACGTGGCTCACTGCGTGCCTTCAAGTGATGCGGGAGCAGATTTCTCCCCATGGACGCGCGGTCGTCAGCTTTGCCTCTTGCGTTTCAAGACTTCACGCCTGCGCGCGGGGGACACGTAACTCGTCAAGATCCGGCCTCCACCACCCGAGCCTTCTAGAAGTCGGGTCAGGTCGCCACCAGTTCAAAGAAGGGCGCCGCCCGCCAACGGAGCCAAATGAAATCGCGTTCGTCCGCTGCAGCATGCGGATAGAGACGCCTCAAAACATCCTGCGCAGCCAATTCGCCCGTCGGCTCGATGGGGACCACCACGCCGTAGGAGAGCGTCATGATCGCCCGACCGATCGGTAGGAACGCCCCGGCTGCAACTGGATAGCGCCGCCGGCGGCGTTCGCTATTGCGCAATGCGCTTGCCAGCGGTCTTGCCAGTAAGAACCAACTGCCAGCTCCTCGTTCCAGCGAGCGCGGGGCAAGTCCTGCGGAATCGCTCTACCATCATTCGATCAAGGCCAAATGCCGCTGTTGCTCCCAGCCGCGGTTCGCTCTCAGCGATTGCTTAGGCTTGGCATCGTCGTCACCGAAATCATGTTTGACAAGGCGGCTAACGCTTGCGAAAGCCACAGGGTCACTTCTCACGACTGCTCAAACTGTGATGCCAGATTTCGTCAGCGAGCCATACCGATGGAACAATGCCATGTCTCCACCGTTGGGTGGCATCGCCTTCACGCGAGAGGAGACGGCTTATGGGTCACAGTGGCTACGAAACCGGTGACAATGTCACCATAGCGGGGGTTGTCGATGAGGTGCTGGAGACCAGTTCCGAAAGCAATGCCACTTTGACCCCACAGGCTCAGCTCGAGGCGCTGCGAGCAGAACTTGCGACCCTTCGCGGGGAGCTCGGGTCGATTATTTCAGGCACGTCCCGCTTGGCTGTAACGGAGGCGGCCATTCTACTTGAAACGACGCAGAACAGGATCAGGAGCCATCTTGCCCCGGTCCTCATCGCGGCCGGTTTCATCGGATACCTCTGGGGTGCATCGAGACGCTAGGGAACGCGAGCCGCAGGCCCAAATACGATCGCGCCGCAAGTGGTCAGTGCTCAAGAAACCATCAAGTCTCACACGTGGATGAGGAGCATGGCTAGGCAAGCCAACCCCGTCGGCCTCGTTGGACGAAGGGGCGCTAAAGCCCGTGAATGGCGGTTATCGCTGACCTGCCACTTCAAATTGCCGGAACCGGTGAGAAGGTGGGGATGGGAGCCGAAAGCTTCTCGGATCATTAGAGCCAGGCGCGTCAGTTTTTCATCAGCCAGACGCTGGCGGAACAAAACCATATCGCGTTCGCGCGGAAAACCTGCTTATTCCCACTAGGATCTGGCGCCCGGTTTGCGCGAAATCCCATTGGAATTCGAACCTCCTCTTATTGGGCGGCTTCAGGAAAGGAAAAACATCGTTGATCTCGCCCGAATTTTTCAATCGGGACGCTGTTGGCGTTGCCGAGGCCTTGATAGGGACCGAGTTTGAAGTCGACGGCGTCGGCGGCATCATCGTCGAAACGGAAGCCTATACAATGGCCGATCCCGCTTCCCACAGCCATAAGGGACCTACGAAACGAAATGCCGCGATGTTCGGTCCGGCCGGCAACTCCTATGTCTACCGGTCCTATGGGTTGCATTGGTGCCTAAATTTTGTCTGCGAAGCAGGCAGCGCAGTACTGATCCGGGCACTTGAACCGACCATTGGCATAGAAACAATGCGTCAGCGGCGTGCAACCGCCAACGGCTATCTTCTCTGTGCCGGCCCGGGGCGGCTCTGCCAGGCTCTCGCGGTGTCGCAGAAGCTTGATGGGCTTTCGCTCTCTTCTGCGCCGTTCCGGCTTTCAGCGGGTCACTCCATGGTCGAATTATGTCAAGGCCCGCGGGTCGGCATCAGTCAGGCGGTCGATCGACCGTGGCGCTTCGGCGCAAAGGGTTCGCGTTATCTGAGCCGGAGATTTCCCGAGCCTTTCCCGTTGCCGGATTTCGAGCAAAATGAGTGACCGACAATCGATCACGCAACTTGAAGGTGGAACATTCCAGCGGCGATTGTGTTCCCTAAAGAGGTCGCAGGCTGTGCCAAGCGGACGCGATGGGGATGGAGAACATCAGGATTTTTCCGCTTTCTCCTTTTGGCCAACGAAAGGGCAGCCGAGCTTCTTACCCATCCAGCCTGGGACCGTCCGTTTCACGGTCGAACTTCTGCGCCGCAAATGCTAAAGCCCACCCTCGGTCATTGTGTGTCGACAGGACAAACTCATGGCAAAACGTTCGGGTAGTGCCGATCTCCCACTCCACGGCGGGCGCGTGCCCAGGTGGCTTGGAGATCGCATGACCAGGCTCGGCGCCGTGATCACCGAAGCCATTATCCTGCACTACGGCCGCGATGAGTTTCTGCGTCGGATGGCACACCCTTTCTGGTTTCAGTCGTTTGGTGCAGTCATGGGCATGGACTGGCATTCTTCTGGCATCACCACCAGCGTCATCGGCGCGCTGAAGCGCGGCCTGACGCCAATATCATCTGAGCTCGGGCTCCATGTTTGCGGTGGGCGAGGTGCGCAGTCGCGCAAAACTCCGGCAGAGCTGCTTGCCATCGGCGATCGGGTGGGTCTTGACGCCCAGCATCTTGTGACAACCAGCCGCCTCGTCGCCAAGATAGACAGTGCCGCGGTTCAGGACGGTTTCGACCTCTATCTGCACGGCTTCATCGTCACCGACGATGGTCATTGGGTCGTTGTCCAGCAGGGCATGAATGGCGATCAACGGCAGGCCAGGCGCTATCACTGGCTGTCGGAAAACCTGGAGAACTTTCTCGACAGCCCACATGCGGCGATTGAAGGAAACACCCAGGGTGTCATCGTCAATCTTGCTGACCGACGGGCGGAACGGTCGCGAGAAGGTCAGCTTGATCTGCTCGCAAACATGGGTCCCGACCGCATCGTTCGCGAAGTCGTCGCAGTCAGACGCACCGACCCTGCTGTTGAAAGTCTTCCAGATCAGCTGCCGCTTCCCCATCTGCTCATGCCGGTCCATCACGACGTGCGGGAAAAGGACGTCAACATGAGCCGTCTGCATGCAGCACTCGCTGCTGCATCCGAGCGAGGCCCTAAGGACTTCCAGGAACTGCTTCTGACGCCCGGCGTCGGCGCCCGAACGGTAGAGGCGCTGGCCATGGTCGCTGAAGTGGTTCACGGCGCACCGTGCCGCTTTTCAGACCCGGCTCGCTTTTCGCTCGCTCACGGCGGCAAGGATCGTCATCCGTTTCCTGTTCCGTTGAAGGTCTATGATGAAACGATCAGGGTGATGAAGTCGGCCGTCTCGAAGAGCAAGCTCGGATATACAGAAGAACTTGAGGCGATTCGGCGTCTAGATGAGCAGGCGCGTCGCCTCGAACACTACGTGACCGGCCCCGATCTGAAGGAAATCGTTGCCGGCGAATTTAGCCGCTCAGCGTCACTCGGCGGACGCAGTGTCTTCGGATGGGAGCCGCCTCAAGACCCAGAGCCTTCAGGATAATATCTCTGACCTGAGCTCGCAGCTCTACTCCCACCAATCGCTGGCGTGGATGGAGGCTCAGATCTGTACCGGCTTGATCGTTGCCACCGATATGTTGCCTTCCATCAGACCACGCACCAATCCTGGTTTCGCATGCTCGACTTCGATCACGGTATAGAGCTTTTCGTCACGGAACGCGCTCGCGTCCAGCGTGCTCACGCCTTCGGCAGGTGCTGCATCAACTTCCATATAGTCGAGTTCGCACCCTGCGGCGACGACGCGAGCATCTCCGGATGAACGGGCGGCGACCAATACTTCGCCCTGGTTTAGGGCATTTTGCCATCGAGGGTCGTTTGCGGCTGCGATCGGCACCAGTCGGTAAACGTTGAGGGGACCGCCTTCCCCTACGAAATCGGTGGCCTGGCGACGCGCGTCGGCAAACTGGGCCTTGCTTTCCATGGACATGCCAAATTCCGTTTCGCTCTCACCGGTGGACTTTGCGGTGCCGCCATTTTGGACATTGTTGGACATTGCCGTCTCCTTCAGCGTTTGGCCGCGATTGATTACGTGGAAAGGCGGCTCGGATTTCCGTATCAGGAAGGAAACGGCGCGCGCGGCAAGCGGTTCCAAATTCTCGACGGCCTGTCCGCAGAAGCGGAGGGAAAGTCACTTGGCCGGCGTCACCCGCCAGATTACGTTGCCGACGAAATGCGCACCCTGCCGAGCGATGGCAAGCCCCACGGGCCGTCCCCGCGCCTTGTCTTCACCTCCGATGAAGCCGGTCAGGATGTCCTTCGGTGGTCCGGGAAAGGGCCGGGCGACATCGCGGCCTTATCTAATGCAACCTCCGGCGGCCAAGGCCTCTGGGGCTTTCTAACCCAAACAGGGTGTCTAGCGCAGCAAACGGCCGATGCGAGCCCTCAACATCGTGGACGCGGGCGAAGACCCGCTTGACCGACCTTAAGCACTCTGTCCTCGCTCAAGAGCCCAGCCGGCAAGGAGGCAGATCTGAGCAAGTCGGCACCGTTTGCGCGCAGGTGCTGGCATCCTTTGCTACGGTCCGACCTCGCCGGTCATCGTGTCGGGGAAGGCAGTCTGTCCATTGCGGTAAATTTTCGCGGAAAGTGATTTGATCTGGCGCAACGGCGACAAGTGACAACCGCCGACGCGTCGGATAATGCTCGCTCTGGAGGATTGTGCGAAGCAGAGGTCAAATGGTCATCAAACAGGGTACGCCGACTGTTGCGACGGCCGCCACAGCCGTAATTGCGGCCATGTTTGCCGCACTTCTCATCCTTCTCGGCCTTTGGCTGCATGAGAGTTACTCGGCTTCGGTCAGGCGCACCGAAGAGCGAGCCACGGCCGCCGCCAAGATCGTGGCTACAAACGCGGCCTGGATCGACGCGCTCGCCTGGCAGGCACTTCAACGCATCGACGATTCCTTGGGACCGGATATCGGCATTGCCACCGACACAGTTCGCGACATCAATGGTGCGGTCGCCGACCTCCCGGGCGGGGTTCAGGCCTATGTCGTGGATCGCAACGGGAATACATTGTATTCGACGGATCCAGCCATCAAGCCGATGAACATCACCGACCGCCCCTATTTCTCGGAATTGGCAAAGGGGGCAAAGACACATGTATCCAACCTACTGGTCAGTCGGCTTACCGGGGAGCAAATTTTCGTCTTCAGTCGACGCTTGGATCGGAAGGGTGAATTCGCCGGCGTAGCGACCGTAGCCTTCCAAGGCAAGGTACTGGCGGGGGTCTGGGAAACGGTCGACCTTGGTGAGGGTTCGACAGTTGGTATCATACGGCGAGATGGGCAACTGGTCGCACGGTATCCTGCGCCCGCGGGCCCCCTTGACATGAGCAAGTACACACTCTTCACCGATCTCCTGCCGGACGCTCCCTCCGGGACGTATCAGGCCGTGTCTCCCGCCGACGGCGTCTCCCGTATCGTTGGATATACGGTCGTTGAAGGAACGGACTTCGTAGCTGTCGGGTCGGCTGAACGGAGCGCAGGCATGGTGCGGTTCTGGAACGATGTCTTCATCGCGGGAACAGTGCTGCTGCTTGCAGTGGTGGGATTGTTGGCCGCAGGTGCGTGGATCAAGTATCTGCTGAGCATAGACGCGGCCAAATCCGAGCGCCTTACTGCGGCGCTGGATGAGAACCAACTTTTGATGCGCGAAATCCATCACCGCGTCAAAAACAACTTTCAATCCGTCCAATCGCTGATCCGGACCCAGCAACTCCCCAAACCTATGCAGCAATCTCTCCTCGACCGAATTGCAGCGATGGTGGCGGTCCATGAGCAGATCTACAGCCGCGATCAGTTCACGACGGTGTCTACGCGGGAGTTGATACCCGCAGTGGTGGACAAACTGCTGATCGCCTGCGGCGACCGCGTTAGTGTCAGTTATGAACTTGAAAATATCGACATCGCGGCAGACCACGCAACGCCGCTTGCGCTCCTGACGAACGAGGTGGTTACAAATGCGCTCAAGTACGCGTTCCCGAATGACCGTAGTGGGGTCATCACTGTGGCGTTGCGATCACTCCAAAACAAACGGGCCTGCCTGGTGATTGCGGATAACGGCGTCGGATTTGACAAGGGCGCGGCCGTTACAGGAATGGGTATGCGTATTGTCGAGGGAGTCGTGGGCCAGCTTCGAGGCGAGTTCATCTATGAGCGCCGCAACGGTACGGTTTTCACTGCGGAAATCGAAATCCATGAATAGCTGAAATGTCGGCAAGCGGACAAAGTCTTGCTCGGGCATTGTGTCTCTCCTCCAGCCGTCCCGAGATCCGGTGGGGCACATGCCGGATCACGGCATCGAGTTTATTGCCTGGCGAACAAGGGGCGTGAACGTATCGAGCTTCGATTGCATCGGCCCGACGCGGGTGCACAGCTTCAGAGCGTGGCTGGCGCTCAGATCATAAACCGCCTCGAAGTCAGTCGCTGACAGAGAAAGAAGAGTGTCTCTTGTTGTTGTGCCGCAATATTTTACGCCATGTCGGAAGGCTTCCCGAAAGGTTCTGCAAAAGTGAACGCGGGGAGACAGGACGCCGCCCCGCGTCAGGTTCTACATGGCATCCATGCCCTTGATCGCATTGCCCAGGTGTGACTTACACTTCTCCAGATCATTTGCCGTCATGGCGTCCTTTGCCATGGTCAACTCCTTGGCAGACTCGATTTTCTTGGTGCCGTCGTTGATCTGCGCGATCTGCTGTTCGGCCCTCATGATCGACGCCTCGTCACAGACGACATTGGTCTGTGCAAATGCAGGGCAGGCCAAGGCGGCGACAAAGGCGAGAGTAGCGATTGGTTTCAACATAACTATGGTTCTCCATTCGCCGGCACGATGCCGGCTTCCACAAGGAGTGAACGGCACAACGCACAATCGGTTCCTCACATTTTGCAACCGTTCAGACAGAGTTTGTCGAGAAACTCCCACGCTCTGCGGTCGGGCACGCATCTCATTTTTTTGAAGCTGTCGCACTGTTACTGCACAGGCATCCAGTCCACATCGGAAACCCATTCGCACAGCAGCCCGCTCAAACCGGCTCGCAAGAGTGGTTGGATATTCTTCCATAGGCCGGTCGCGAACGGCCGGATGGATCCCACTTTCGCCGGCAGAATTGCGATCGGCAGAATGAGGAGCGAATTTGACGGCGTGCGCTTTCGCAACATCGATATCGCGCGCGGGAGCGGACGGGCCTTCGTCTTTTCGTCGCCGCCAGCTTTAGCCATGGTTGGAGGCTTTAACCGGCGGGTGGCTGAGGTGACAAGCACCACCATCTTCGAGGTGCAGGAAGAGCGACACCAAGCCCTGGGGGGGGCTGGTTTACTTCTTGGCGATCGTCTGCGCGCGGGCTTTCATCGCCTGGTCCAGGTCCACCTTGTAAGGACCGATGCGAGCAAAAATCTCGCGCGCCTCCAGAGGCGCGAGGTGGTAGGCGTCTATGAACTCCTCGAGATCGTAACGCGCGTTCCAACCACGTACCACCGTGCCGATGTTCTTCTTGGTATCGGTTAGCGACATGATCCACCTCCCATTATCGAGTTCGACGCGCTCACCTCGTCTCCACCATTTGCCATAGGGCACGAAAGCCATTTCGCGGTCAGTGAAGGCCTCCCGACGGTCCTGTCGGTCTTAGACCGGCCATCAGGAAGAGACGGGCATCAAGCAGCCCATGGAGTGCAAGATAGATATCCTTGATGGCCTCGAAGTCCCGAATGGATTCCGGGTCGGCCTGACTGTTGCCCAAGTCACGCCCTACTGTCTGTGCCTTGGTGAAAAGTTCTCCCACCTTCGACCACAGTCGCAATGCTTCGGCCGTGGCAAGGTCCGTGCGCGCGAGCGCCTTTATGACAACGTTTTCGACCGCCACAGCGATTTCGGCCTGCTCGACAATTACGGCGCGCCAATCTGGCATTTGCAGAATCCGTTCTAGTCCGAAAAGGGATGCAGTCTGATACCTTCTGCATGCAATAGATCGGGCTAACATTCGCTCCTGCAGCAGCGCAGCCGCTTCTCGTTGCCAGCCAACTCAGGCCTCCCTGCATCCTCAAGGAATTTAAGAGGCGTTCGGAAGACGTCGCAATTAACTTTGACATGTCATGCTAGGGAAAGCTGCTTCGGGGCCACACGCACTTTACGGGTGCAGAGGCCCACCTGCGCCTTCGGGAGGCGTCAACCGATGAGCACCATTCAACAAGCCTGTGGCCGACTGAACCGCAGGCGGTCGGAGTAACGACCAGAAGGCTTTTGTTCCCACTGGCCTCGAGCAAGCAAATTAGTGCACCGACCTTCCGATCGTATCAGCCATGTGTGCGCCACGCGTTCCCAAGGGCCTGGCTGGGCCGGTTGTTGTATCCTTGGCTGTCTGGTGCTCGAGTTCCGCGTTGAGTTCAGCGCTAACGATCAAGACGCATATGGATAGCCAGATCCACATAAAAAGACCGACGAGCCCGCTCAATGCACCATAGGCTGCGTTGTAGTCTGCGAATGTCTCGACGTACCATGAAAATGCAAACGCCATGAGGAGCCACCCTGCGGTAGCTAGAACCGCGCCCCAGGTCAGCCACCTGAGCTTGGCTGGTTGCCGGCTTGGACCGAAGCGGTAAATCGCCGTCATCCCCGAAAACACCAAAGCCAGCAAGAGTGGCCAGCGGACCATAAGGGCCAAGGTTTCTTTCCACGGATCGAGCCAGACAAATTCCAGAACGGCGGGAAGCAACGCTACGATGCCGATCGTAACAATTGCGGCTATCATCGCGCAGACTGTGAATGCCAGCGCTACGATATTCAGCCTGACGAAACCGCGTTTTTCCGTTTCCTCATAGGCAACGTTCATCGCGTCGAATATTGCCAGAGTGCCGTTGTGGGTGCTCCAGATGGCAATGGCGAGACCGACGAAGAAGGCAACTCCAAGCGTAGTCTCCCGTCTTAGAACGAGTTGTTGGAGTTGATCGGCAAGGATGTCGAAAGCTCCGGGGGGAAGCACGCCGGCCATGTCGCGCATGTGATCTGAAACCGCCGCGGGATCGGCGATCAATCCGTAAAGGGAAACAAGAGCGGCAAGTGCTGGAAACAAGGCAAGCAGCAGATAGAAGGCGACTCCGGCGGCGATGAACGCGACGCGATCTTGAGATAGTTCCTGCATCACTCGCCAAAAAACGTCTCGCAAACCCGGCGCGGGAATTTCTTCCGGGATCATCGCCAAGCGGCCATGCGCGTCATCTTGAGCCGGATCTTCGCCATTTGGGCGGGTCACGGTCCACGCATTTGCTGCAGGGTGTTTCGACACGACCAGACAAATAAGGGCGAGCACAACCCCGCCGATTGCAATCACAGTTGTGGGATTTATCGTCTCGCGTTGCACCGACATCAAAGCTCCGCTCGTTCGAAGGTCTAACGTTTCAGCCCCCGATTGGATGCATGTGAGCAGACGTCTGAGAAATGCAGCCGCCACTCCCAATCCATATGGACGGGAAAGCGGTCTGAAGCGGTGCGCAGTGGCGAAGACATTTGATGCGCGACAACCACACCAAAACAGCGGATGCGGCTGGCGAACGGCGTGAGGGACTGCCATGACCAGTGACAAACTGTCGATGTACAAACAAAAGCGCGAGGGGGGCACGCGAGAAAACGGAGCGGCCGTCGTTGAGGAGAATGAAACGTCGGTCGCGTCGGGGCGCTCCATGCAGGCCATCACATCCGGCAAAGGCAAGAAGCCCAAACCTTTTATGGCGAATGACGGCGCGGTCGATGCGGACGCCGTTTGAGACAGGAACTATGGCCTTGCCGCTGCGGAGCGCCGGTGCGCAAGGACCAGTTCTCTGAAGCATAGGCCGGCGCCCGCCAAACGGTGAATGAGCTTGCTACCAGTCTGGGCTCTGCTGTTGCGCCTAAGGTGACGGGCAGGCGGCGCCGGTATCCGCCCACGCCTGGATAAGCTTGCCAAATTCCTCCTGTGTACCTGGAACGGGCTCGCGACCGTCGCCCGGTTGCCACCCCCACCCAACCAGTTCGTCATGCGCCATGTGCTCGACCATCTCCGCCATGGTTTTTTCGCCGTTGCGTTTCTGGTCTTTCAATTGTTCACAGATCTGGCCAAGGGTCTTACCTTCCCAGGCCATTTCGATGGGAGCGAGATGCCAGGCAGGATTGCCGGGGATGCTCTTCAGGGTGTCCGCCTGGCCGACCACCGGCGTGTTCTGTTCGCTGTGACAGGTGTTGCACTGCATGCCGACCAGGCCCATGCCAGCATCGCCCCGGAAGACCGGCGGCTGGTGCGGGCGCATGGACATGCCCTGCAGCGGTCGCTCCGTTGCAGGGTGACAGTTGACGCACCGAGGGTGCTGGATGACCTTGCCGGCCTCCTCGAAGAGAGCGACGGAGCGCGCCCGTTTGTCGGATATGGACTGGAAGGATTCCACGGGACGGAGCGAGCCCGCGTTCTGCGCTTTGGACGCCGGCGCGAGCATGATGCCAACGCCGACGACAAGACAGTTGACGGCGATGCCGGAGAACAGCAGCGTGATCTTCATCTGGTGGCCCTCTCAGGACGACATGATACTGACAATGGGAAGCTGGCGCACGGGCGCGTCGGTCAGCTTTCGCCACGCGTTGGCAACCGCCGGGCCGATGGGTGGCACGCCGGGTTCGCCCACCCCCGTCGGTTTTTCCGTCGACTTGATGATTTCCACCGAAACATCGGGCATCTCATTGATGCGGATCGAGCGATAGTCGTGGAAGTTTGACTGCATGATGCGGCCGCCTTTGTCGAGGGTGACGGCATCGAAGAGCACGGCACCCAACCCATAGCCAATGCCGCCTTCCATCTGCGCCTTGATAATATTGGGATTGACGGCAACGCCACAATCGACCGCGCACCAGACCTTGTGCACGCGGGGTGCTCCATCGGCGCCGACGGAGACGTCGGCAACCTGGGCAACGAACGATCCGAAGCTTTCGACGACTGCGACGCCGCGGGCGCGCCCTTCAGGGAGCGTCACCCCCCAATCCGCCATCTCGGCCGCCTTGCGAAGGACGCCGGCATGGCGCGACGCCGCGTCGAGAAGTGCAAGCCTGCCTTCCACCGGATCGCGTCCGACACGGGTCAGAAGTTCGTCGACGAAGGTTTCTACGGCAAAGCCGGTATGGGTGTGACCGACCGACCGCCACCAGAGTGGTGGGATCGGCAGCGTGACGTTGTGCGAGGTCACCTTGAGATTGGGAATCCGGTAGGGCAGGTTAGACGCGCCTTCCACCGAGGTGGAATCCAGGTCGGCCTTGGCCATGATCGACTGCCCGACGATGATTTGTTCCCACGCGGTGATCCGGCCCTTGGCATCGACGGCGCCCCGCATTTTATGCGCGTACATCGGGCGATAGAAGCCGCCCTGGATGTCGTCCTCGCGGGTCCACATATGCTTGAGCGGTCGGTCGCCGCCGATCGCGGCGTAGACGGAAGCCGCCTCCTGCATATAGGGCGAGCCGAATTGCGCCTTGCGGCCAAAACTGCCCCCTGCGAGCTGGGTATTCACCCGCACCTTTGTTTCGTCGAGCGACAGGATCTTTGCCGCGACCTGCTGATCGAAGCCCGGAAACTGCGCACCATTGTAGATATCGACGGAGCCGTCGGCGGCCTTGATGAACACCGCGTCGAGCGGTTCCATTGGCGCATGCGCGAGGAAGGGAAAGACGATCTGAGCTTCGACGGTCTGCAATCCCGGCTGTTGGAAGGCTTGAGCGACATCACCGGTGTTCGTCGCCTCCAAGCCCGGCTTATCGAAGTGGCGGATGTACTCGGCCGCCAGTTCCGCCGAGGAGCGGGTCTCTGCTTTGGAGAGATCCCAATCGATCCTGAGTTCATCGCGCCCCTTCAGCGCGGCGAAAGTATTTTCCCCATAGACTGCAATGCCCTGCGGGATTTGCCTGATGTCGACCACGCCCATCACTTTTCGGGCGTCCGTGTCGTCGAAGGACTTGACGACGGCGCCAAAATGCTTGGGGTGGGCGACCACGGCGGTGAGCAGGCCATCAGGCATGATGTCCAGCGTGAAGATTGCCGCGCCGTTGGTCTTTTCGCGGGTATCGAGCTTCGGCAGGTCTGTTCCAATCAGCACGAAATCCTTGGGATCCTTCAACTTCGGGTCCGCCGGAGGGGTCTGTCTCGACGCCATGTCGGCGAAGGCGCCAAAGCCGCTTTCCTTGCCGGAGCCCGCGTGTTTCATGCGGCCCTTTTCGACCGTGATTTCGGCGGCCGGCACTTTCCATTCTTCGGCAGCAGCGGCAACGAGCATGGCGCGTGCGGTGGCGCCTGCCTTGCGCATCTGCTCGTAGGCGTTGGCAATTGAGCTCGACCCGCCGGTACCCTGCAGGCCGAAGGCGAGGTTGGCGTAAATTTTGTTGTCGGTCGGCGAATGGACCGCACGCATCTGGCTCCAGTCGGCGTCGAGCTCCTCTGCCACGAGCGTCGCAAGTCCCGTGAACGGACCTTGTCCAAACTCGATATGCTTGGAGAGCACGGTGACCGTATCGTCGGTGCCGATCTTGACGAAGGCATTCATCGGTTTGAGATCGCCCGCGCCGCCAGCCGGTACGCCTGTCCGAGCCGCTGAAAGGAATTTTGGCGCGATGGCCACGCCGATGACGAGCCCGGTGCCGGCGAGGAATGCGCGGCGGCTGGTCGTGATATCATGAATGGTCATAGCTCAACCCTCCATCGCGTTGGCGGCATTGTGGATCGCTGCTCGAATGCGATGGTAAGTGGCGCATCGACAGAGGTTGCCGGTCATCGCACCGTCGATCTCGTCGTCAGTTGGTTTGGGGACCATCTGCAGGAGAGCCACTGCCGACATGATCTGTCCGGATTGACAGTAGCCGCATTGTGGGACGTCGAGACCGGCCCACGCGGTCTGGACCGCCTCGGCTTCCTTGCCGGCGATGCCTTCGATCGTGATCACATCCGAACCGTCGATCATGGCAATTGGCGTTATGCAGGACCGCCGAGGCATGCCGTCGAGGTGGACGGTGCAAGCCCCGCATTGCGCCACGCCACACCCGTATTTCGTGCCGGTGAGCTTCTCGAAATCCCGGATGACCCAAAGCAGAGGCGTCTCGGGATCGCCGTCGAAAGTCCGTGTTTTTCCGTTCAAAGTGAAAGTCACCATGTCCATGCGTCCTTCCAACGGAGCCAAGTGGAGGTCGGCTCATGTTCAGAAAATGGGAGCCGGGTTTGTAATCGCAGAGGCCGGCCAGGGAGGTGATGAAGCAGACAACCGCCATGTCGTCGGTAGATCAATTCAAATGCATGTGATCTCGCCAGGACTGCCTGCGGCTCGAAGCGTTTCCAACGCCAGTGGCGCAGGTTTGTTCCGGGAATTTCACGCGACGGCAGCAAAAAGGTCCACATCGATCCAGTGGGAACCTGATCTCGCCTCTGCGATGCAAAGGCAGTGCGGCGGATCCTCCATATTTCCCGCCGACTGCCACCCACGCGATCTGCTGGTCGAGGCGAGATGATCGAGGGTAAAAAATCATTGCGCCGTCGAACCTCCAGATTGCACCCGAAAAGTGAGGCGCCGCATCAGGCGTGTCGGGATTCCTTGGCAAGCTTTTCTTCGCGGGCCCTGAACATGATGTGAGCAACTGGTCACTGGCCGACCAACCGCGATTGACATCGTCTGTATCCTGGATACAATTTGGCGCGATCTTGGGAGGGGTCAATGAGTCAAACATTCGAATGGCGAAGCCAGTCGCGCCTTCTCGACGAAATCGCTCAGGCGCTTCGCGAGCGCATCTATGCCGGTGTCTATCCGCCTGGAGCGACGTTGCGCCAAGAGCGGATCGCTGCCGAATTCGGCATCAGTCGCACGCCGCTTCGCGAGGCCTTGCGGGTACTGGAGCGCGACGGACTGGTTGTGAACAAACCCGGGAGTGGGGTCAGGGTGGCCACCGCCGACCTGCCGAAGCTTCTGGATGCCTATGCTGTGCGCGAGGCAATGGACGGCGTAGCAGCGCGCAATGCCGCAGAGCGCGCGACCGCATCCGAAATCAAAGCACTATCGGAGCAGATCGAACACCAGCAGAAAGTCGTCGAGCGCTGGGAGCCCGGCGCCTATACCCAGTCCAATGTCGTCTTTCATGAGGCCATCGTTAGCGCATCGCGCAACGCATCGTTGGCTTCGCTCGGGCCGCTTCTGCGGATGACCTCGCAGGTCTTTGCGCCGGCCTTTTCGCTGTCCAGCGAACGCGCCAGCGCAGCAGTTGCCGAGCATCGGCTCATTGTCGAGGCGATCGCGGCCAGGGATCCCGATCGGGCCGAAAAACTGGCGCGTGCGCATATCAATGCGACGGCCATGAGGTTGAAAACGCTGCTCCCGCGGGGCGAGACTGACAACGAGGCATGATGTGAAGACTTACGGCAATTTCATCGCGAGCACCTGGCAGGACGCAATCGGCGGCGAGCACATCGATGTGCGGGACCCCTCCAGCGGCGAGGTCTTCGCCCGCATTGCCCGGGGAACCCGGGACGATATCGAGCTGGCAGTGGGTTCGGCGCGTTCGGCATTGTCAGGCGATTGGGGGCAGATGACCGCCACTGAACGCGGACGGATGCTGAGCCGGATCGCGACGGCGGTGCTGCGCAACATCGACCTTTTGGCGGAACTTGAGGCGCGCGATGTCGGCAAGCCGCTGACGCAGGCACGGGCGGATGTCGTCGCGCTCGCGCGCTATCTCGAATTCTACGGCGGCGCCGCAGACAAAGTGCATGGCGACACCATCCCCTACCAGAACGGCTTCACCGTGCTGACCGTTTACGAGCCGCATGGGGTCACCGGCCATATCATCCCCTGGAACTATCCGATGCAGATCCTCGGTCGCAGTCTGGGGGCGGCCCTTGCCATGGGCAACGCCGCCGTCGTCAAGCCGGCCGAGGAGGCGTGCCTGACAATCCTTGAGTTTGCCCGCATCGCTGAAGAAGAGGGCCTGCCCTCGGGAGCGCTTAACATCGTCACTGGCTTCGGCGCGGAAGCGGGCGCGGCCCTTTCCGAACATCCTGATATCAACCACATCTCCTTTACCGGCTCGGTTCGAACAGGCGGAATGGTGCAGGCGGCGGCCGCGAGGAACGCTGTTCCGGTGACACTCGAGCTTGGCGGCAAGTCGGCGCAGATCGTCTTTGCCGATGCGGATCTCGACCGAGCTGTTCCGTTCCTGGTCAATGCCGGGATCCAGAATGCCGGCCAAACCTGCTCGGCCTCGTCGCGCATCCTTGTTGAGCGCGCCGTCTACGAAGAAGTCGTGGCGCGCATGAGCGAGCGATACCGCACGCTCAAGGTCGGCCCCGCGGGTGCCGATCTCTCCGTCGGCCCGGTGGTATCGCAACGGCAGAAGACGATTATCGAGGGCTTCCTTGCCGATGCCGAGAAGGATGGACTGAAGGTTGCCGCTCAAGGCGAGATCGTCGCCGATGCACCCGTGGACGGCGCCTACGTTGCACCGACGCTTCTGCGCGACGTGCCGCACGAGCACCGCACGGTGCAGGAGGAAATCTTCGGCCCGGTGCAGGTGATCATGCCGTTCGATAGCGAGGCGGAGGCCATCCGGCTCGCCAACGGCACCGCCTACGGTCTCGTCTGCGGCGTCTGGACGAATGACGGCGGCCGGCAGCTGCGTCTGGCGCGCGCCGTCCAGGCCGGCCAGGTCTTCATCAACAATTACGGTGCCGGTGGCGGCGTCGAGCTGCCCTTCGGCGGCGTCAAGAAGTCGGGCCACGGTCGCGAGAAGGGTTTTGAGGCTCTCTACGGCTTTGCCAGCATGAAAACCATTTCCGTCTACCACGGTTAAAACGGGGCGAGGAAAACCGCGCGCGGTTTCCCGCCCGTATTCCGCTCCAGCCTACGATCCAAGATTGCCTCGGGAGGAACATGTGTCACTAGAAGGTAAAGTCGCTCTCATCACCGGCGCCGGCTCCGGTTTCGGCGAGGGCATTGCAAAGCGTTTCATCGAAGGTGGAGCAAAGGTGGTCGTCGTCGACCGCGATGCGTCGGGCGCCGAGCGCGTGGCGAACGAGCTTGGCGGCAATGCGTTTGCCGTCGTTGCCGATATCGCCAAGCAGGCGGATGTCGAGGCCGCCGTTGCGGCCGGGCTCGAGAAATTCGGGCGCATCGACGTTCTCGTCAACAACGCCGGCATCGGCCACAAGCCTCAAAATGCCGAGCTGGTGGAGCCGGACGAGTTCGACCGGATCCTCGGCGTCAACGTGCGCGGCGTCTACCTGATGACACGCGCGCTGCTATCGCACATGAAGGCGAACAAATCCGGCGTGATCGTCAACATCGCCTCGACCGGCGCCAACCGGCCGCGCCCGAACCTTGCCTGGTACAACGCGACCAAGGGCTGGGTGGTTTCCGCCACCAAGGCGCTGGCGATCGAGCTCGCCCCCTTCAACATTCGCGTCGTGGCGCTCAATCCGGTCGCCGGCGAAACTCCGCTTTTGACGACCTTCATGGGCGAGGACAGCGAGGAGATCCGCCAGAAGTTCCGCGATTCCATTCCGCTCGGGCGTCTGCTGAAGCCCGAGGATCTTGCCGAAGCTGCTGCCTTCGTCGCCTCGCCACAGGCATCGATGATCACCGGCGTCGCGCTTGATGTGGACGGCGGCCGTTCGATTTGATTGCTTCGATCTGACCACTGCGACAATAAACAACCAACCGCAAAGCGGGGGAACCATGATGAACTTGACGAAATGGGCGCTTGCCTCGTGCTTGATCGCCGCATCACTGACGCCTGTTATGGCCAAGGACACGATTACGGTCGGCCAGGTGCTGGAGCCGCCGGGCCTCGACCCGACGGCGGGTGCCGCCGCACCAATCCGCTACATCACCTATGCCAACCTGTTCGAGGGCCTGGTGCGAGTGGTCGAGGATGGAACGGTGAAACCGCTTCTGGCTGAAAGCTGGACGGTGTCCGACGACCAAAAAAGCTACACGTTCAAGCTTCGCCATGGCGTCAAGTTCCATGACGGCACACCGTTCGACTGCTCGGTCGTCAAGTTCTCCTATGAGCGCGCGGTCTCGGCAGATTCCACCAATGCGCAGAAGGGCCTGTTCGAGCCGATCGAAAAGACCGAATGCTCCGATCCGGCAACGGCCGTCGTGACGCTGAAACGCCCGGCATCCAACTTCCTGTTCAACATGGCGTGGGGCGACGCGGTCATGATCGCGCCGACGTCGGCCGCCGACAACAAGACCAAGCCTGTCGGCACCGGCCCGTTCAAATTCAAGGAATGGGCCAAGGGCGACAAGGTCGTGCTCGAAAAGAACGCCGACTATTGGGGCGAACCGGCCAAGCTCAGCGAAGTCACGTTCAAGTTCATCAGCGACCCCTCGGCGGCCGCAGCGGCCGTTCTTGCCGGCAATGTCGATGCGTTCCCGATGTTCCAGGCGGCAGAACTCGTCAGCCAGTTTGAGAGCGATCCCAATCTCCAGGTCGAGGTCGGCAGCACGTCGGGCAAGGTGGTGCTTGCGCTCAACAATGCCCGGAAGCCGTTCGACGACGTCAGGGTGCGCCAGGCGCTCGCCCACGCGATCGACCGAAAGTCACTGGTCGAAGGCACCTATTCTGGTTTCGGCAGCACGATCGGTTCGCACTACTCGCCGGTCGAGCCCGGCTATGTCGATCTCAACGAAACCTACCCTTACGACCCTGCCAAGGCGCAGCAATTGCTGCAGGAAGCGGGCGCCGAAGGTCTGGAAATGACGATCATGCTGCCACCGCCGGCCTATGCACGTCGCGGCGGCGAGATCATCGCAGCGATGCTCAGCGAAGTGGGCGTCAAAGTGAACCTCGTTCCAATCGAGTTCGCGCAGTGGCTCGACCAGGTGTTCAAGAACTCGGATTTCGACGCGACGATCATCGCGCATGCCGAGGCCCGTGACCTCGATATCTATGCGCGCGACAAATACTACTTCAACTACCAGAACCCCGAGTACAAGGCGCTCTACAAGTCCTTCACGCTCGCCTCAAAGGAGGCCGAGCAGCTCGATCTCGTCGGCCAGCTGCAGCGCAAGTTGGCGGCCGATGAGCCGAACGTCTTCCTCTACGCCCTTCCCAAGATCGGCGTCTGGAACAAGAAGGTGAAGGGTCTCTGGAAGAACATGCCAGTGCCCGCGGACGACCAGACCCAGACCTATTGGGAGAACTGATCGTTTCTTATGGGGCGGGGAGGGGGCGGGCAAAACGGCACGCCGCACTCCTCATCCCGCATGAGCGTCCGCCCCTGCGCTCAAGGGGCGGATGCAGGTCAGACGTCGACCGCCGCACCCGGTGGCGGTCGACATCAGCGCAATCCGGGAGGTTAATGTGATTTCCTTTGTTGGCGGTCGCCTTGTGTCGCTCATTCTGACGACCCTGGTTGCCTCAGTCATCGTCTTTCTGCTGATGCAGGTCCTGCCCGGGGATCCGGCGGTGCTCATGCTCGGCATGAATGCCGATGCCGACGCGATCGCGGCGCTGCACCGTCAATTGGGCCTCGATCAGCCGATCTGGATCCGCTATCTCCAGTGGATCGGCGGTTTCGTCGTCGGCGATTTTGGCACGAGCCTCACCTATTCGGTTCCCATCCGCGAGTTGCTCGGGCCGCGCATTCTGGTGACCTTGCCTCTGGCTCTGCTTTCCATGGCGATCTCGGTTGTCGTGGCCATCGCCATCGGCGTCTATGCCGCGGCCAACCGCGGCAAGACGGGCGATACGGTCGTCATGGGCATCGCCCAGGTCGGCGTCGCCGTCCCCAACTTCTGGCTTGCCCTTCTCTTCATTCTGCTGTTTGCGCTGAAGCTTGCCTGGTTCCCGGCTTCGGGCTTTTCAGGCTGGCAGGACGGCATCTGGAACGGCCTGCACTCGCTCATCCTTCCGGCCTTTGCGCTCGGCCTGCCGCTCGCCGCCATTCTTGGGCGCGTCACCCGCTCGGCCGTCATCGAAACGCTGGGCGAGGATTTCATCCGCACCGCGCGCGCCAAAGGGCTGACGCGCGCCGGCGCTTTGTGGAAGCATGCGGTTCCGAACGCGCTGATCCCGGTCGTCACCATCATCGGCCTGCAGTTTTCGTTTCTTCTTGCCGGCACGATCATCATCGAGAATGTCTTCAACCTGCCGGGCATCGGCCGCCTGGTGTTTCAGGCGATTGCGCAGCGCGATCTCGTGACCGTGCAGACACTGGTGACGCTGCTTGCCGCATCCGTCATCACCATCAATTTCCTTGTCGATCTCGTCTACGGCTATCTGGATCCGCGCCTGTCGAGGGGAGGGCACTGATGTCGGATACCGCAATCACGTCGGAACCCGGACTTTTTTCCAAGTTGCTCGGCAGCCGAAGCCTGACCCTCGGCGCGGTCGTCACAATCATCCTCGTGGCGATGGCGTTGGTGTCCTATGTCTGGACGCCCTATTCGCCAACAGCGATGAATTTCCGCGACAAGCTGCAGGGGCCGAGCCTTGCCCATTGGTTCGGCACCGACAATTTCGGTCGCGACATCCTGTCGATGATCATGGTCGGTGCCCGCAACTCGATCTCTGTTTCGATCGTCGCGGTGCTGGTCGGCGCCGGCATCGGCGTGCCGCTCGGTGCCTGGGCGGCGGCCCGCGGCGGATGGGTCGATGGACTGGTCATGCGCATGAGCGACCTTGCCTTCGCCTTTCCGGCGCTGTTGACGGCTGTCATCATCACCGCGATCTTCGGCCCTGGAGCCACCAATGCCATGATCGCGATTGGCATCTTCAACATTCCCGTCTTTGCCCGCGTCACCCGCGGCGCCTCGATGGGGCTGTGGAAGCGCGAATATGTGCAGGCGGCGCGTTGTGCCGGCCGCGGCGACGTGGCAATCACGCTCCTGCACATCCTACCGAACATCAACCACATACTGCTCGTGCAGGTGACGATCCAGTTCGCCCTGGCAATCGTTGCCGAAGCCGGGCTCTCCTACGTCGGGCTCGGCACTCAGCCGCCGATGCCGAGCTGGGGCAAGATGCTGAACGATGCCCAGACTTTCATCTATCAGGCGCCGTGGCTGGCGATCTTCCCGGGATTGGCAATCACCTTCGCCGTGCTCGGTCTTAACCTTCTCGGCGATGGTCTACGCGACATCCTCGATCCCCGCGTGAGGCGGCAAAGATGACCAGACCCTTGCTTCAATTGGCCGGCATGTCGGTCGAACTGTCGGCGGGCCCGAGCCGGGTCGATATCGTCAGCGATGTCGATCTCGAGCTCAATCGCGGCGAGCGCCTCGGCATTGTCGGAGAATCCGGCAGCGGCAAGTCGATGACCGCGCTGGCCGTGATGGGCCTGTTGCCCGAACGTATGCGGGTGCGCGGCGAGCTTTCTTTCGACGGCCGCAATCTCGCTGGCCTGCCTGAGGCCGAATACTGCCGCTATCGCGGCCGGCGCGTCGCGATGATTTTCCAGGAGCCGATGACCGCGCTGAACCCGGTCAAATCGATCGGCGCCCAGATCGCCGAAGGCCGGCGCCTTCATCTCGGCGAGACCAGGGCCGATGCCGAAACCAAGGCGCGCGCGCTACTCGATCGCGTCGGTCTTCCGGCGCCGCGCTTCGATCTGGATCTCTATCCGCATCAGCTCTCGGGCGGCCAGAGGCAACGGGTGATGATTGCCATGGCGATCGCCTGCGAACCGGACCTTTTGATCGCCGACGAGCCGACCACGGCGCTCGACGTCACGGTGCAGGCGCAGATCCTCGACCTGCTCGACGATCTGATCGAAGATACCGGTACAGCTTTGCTGCTGATCACCCACGATCTCGGCGTCGTCTCGGAGATGACCGACCGTATCGCTGTCATGTATGCCGGGCGGATCATCGAGACGGGGCGCACGGACGATGTTTTCGCACGCATGGCGCATCCCTATGCGCGGGGGCTCTTTGCCGCTTCGCCGCATGGTGCAGCCCTTGCTCGGCGGCAGGCGGGGGAGGCGAGGCCGAGGCTGAACGCCATCCCGGGCATCGTTCCGGACCCCTTTGCCCGACCGCCTTACTGTTCCTTCGCCGAGCGCTGTTCCTTCGCCGAGCCGGATTGCCGGCGGGCGATACCGCCGCTCGATCTGATCAATACCGATGGAAATGTGCAGCATCGCGCCGCCTGTTTTCATCCCCGCGCAAGGATGGTGGCGCCGTGAGCGAGGTCATTCTGAAAACCACCGATCTGGTGCGCGAATACCAGATGCCGCGGCCGTCGATTTTCTCGAAACAGGCGAGTTTGCGTGTCCTGCATGGGGTCAGCGTCGAGCTTGCCGCGGGTCAGAGTCTCGGCATCGTCGGCGAAAGCGGTTCCGGCAAATCCACGCTTGCGCGCGCCGTCATGGGCCTGGAACGGCCACAGTCCGGCAGGGTCAACATTGCTGGGAACGACATCTATGCGCTGAACGGGGCGGACCTGCGTGAGGCGCGCAAGGGCTTCCAGGCGATTTTCCAGGATCCCTACGGCTCGCTTGATCCGCGCCATACGGTCAGGACGATCATTTCAGAGCCGGTCGTTTCGCTGGAGCGCGGCATCGACGCTGCCGCGCGCAACCGGCGGATCGCCGAAGTGCTTGAGGCCGTCGGCCTACCGCTCGCGTCGGCCGACAAATATCCGCACGAGTTCTCCGGCGGCCAGCGCCAGCGGATCGCAATCGCGCGCGCACTGATCACTCGGCCGGCGTTGATCGTAGCAGACGAGCCCGTTTCGGCGCTCGACGTGTCGATCCAGGCGCAGGTCCTGAACCTGATGATGGATTTGCAGGAAAAGCTCGGGCTTTCCTATCTGTTCATCAGCCATGATCTCGGCGTGGTTCGCGCCATCACCGACCGGGTCGCGGTCATGCACCTCGGCCGGATCGTCGAGGAGGGGCCGACAGGCGCGGTGTTCGACAACCCGCGCCACCCCTACACGCAGGCGCTTGTCGCGGCCGTACCCAAGCCATTTTCCGGTCGCCGCAAGCGCGTGCGCTCCGACGCGCCGCCGCAAACGCCGGTGCATACTGCAACCACCGTGACGGGATGCGCCTATGCCGCCGTCTGTCCGGTGAGGCAGGAGATCTGCCTGACACAAACACCCATTGCCAAGCCGGTGACGCCGACCTGGTCTGCCCGCTGTCATTTTGCCTAGGAATTCGCACATGTCTGATCTCGCCGATCTCTCTGCCGTCGATCTTGTCGAGGCCTATCGCTCGCGAAAGCTCTCTCCCGTCGAGGTAACCGACGCGGTCATCGCGCGGATCGAAGCCTCGGAGCGGAAACTGAATGCGCTTTGGGCCTATGATCCGGGCGCGGCGCGCGAAGCCGCAAAGGCGTCGGAAGCACGTTGGACCAAGGGCGAACCGCTTGGCGCGATCGACGGTGTGCCGGTGACGATCAAGGAAAACATCGCGACCAAGGGAACGGCCGTGCCGCTCGGCTGTGCCGCCGTACCGCTGGTGCCGGCCACCACGGATGCGCCGCCGGCAGCGCGTACCATTGAGGCGGGTGGCATTCTTCTCGCCAAGACCACCATGCCGGACTACGGCATGCTCTCGTCCGGTCTGTCGAGCTTCCACAAACTCGCCCGCAACCCATGGGATCTTTCGACCAATCCCGGCGGATCGAGCGCCGGTGCGGGTGCAGCGGCTGCGGCCGGCTACGGCCCGCTGCATATCGGTACGGATATCGGCGGTTCAGTCCGCCTGCCGGCCGGCTGGTGCGGCATCGTCGGGCTGAAGCCGTCGGCAGGCCGTGTCCCGATCAATCCGCCGTTCATCGGCCGGGTTGCCGGGCCGATGACCCGCACCGTTGCCGACACGGCGCTCTACATGTCCGTGCTGTCGAAACCGGATGCACGCGACACCATGTCCTTGCCCTATGCCGACATTCCCTGGCTTGACCTTGATCGCGATGTCAGGGGCCTGAAGATCGGCTTGTGGCTCGATGCGGGCTTTGGCCAGGAGGTCAGTGCTGAAACGGAAGCTGCGGTCAGCCAGGCCTCGAGACTCTTCGCCGATGCTGGCGCGATCATCGAGCCAGTTGGGCCGTTCCTCACCCGCGAGATGATCGATGGTTTGGATCGCTTTTGGCGGGCGCGTGGCTGGGAGGATGTCTCGCGCCTCTCGCCTGAACAGCAGACGCAGATCCTGCCTTACATCTTCAACTGGATCGAGACGGCCAAGGATTTTTCCGGCCGCGAAGTCTATACCGGCTTTGCCCAGATCGACGCCATGCGCAATGCCATCCACGCGGCACTGGCCGGCTTTGATTTCATCCTTTCGCCGACCGCACCGACTGCGTCCTATCCGGCCGAATGGGCCTCGCCCGTCAACGATCCCCAAAAGCCGTTCGAGCACATCGCCTTCACGGTCGCCGTGAACATGGGCGGACAGCCGGCGATCTCGCTCAATTGCGGTTACACCGCAGGCGGCCTGCCGATCGGGCTGCAGATCATCGGCCAGCAATTCGACGATATCGGCGTCCTGCGGCTCGCGCGCTCTTTCGAGACCCTGCGGCCGCAGCAGCGACCCTGGCCGAAGATCGCCGCTTGAACGACTTCGACAGACCGAAAAAAAACAGGAGTGCCGATATGGCCGTTCGTAAGCTTTTCATCCTTCCCGGCGACGGCATCGGCCCGGAAGCCATGGCGGAAGTCCGCAAAATCATTGCCTACATGAACGCCGAGCTTGGCGCCGGCTTCGTGACGGACGAAGGCCTTGTCGGCGGCTCGGCCTATGATGCCCACGGCCAGGCGATTTCGGAAGGGGACATGGCAAAGGCGCTTGCCGCCGACGCCGTGCTGTTCGGCGCCGTCGGTGGTCCGAAGTGGGATGCCGTTCCTTACGAGGTTCGCCCCGAAGCCGGCCTTCTCCGGCTGCGCAAGGACCTGCAGCTCTTCGCAAACCTACGTCCGGCGATCTGCTACCCCGCCCTTTCCGCCGCATCGTCGCTCAAACCCGAACTGGTCGAGGGCCTCGACATCCTGATCGTGCGCGAGCTGACCGGCGGCGTCTATTTCGGCGAGCCGAAAGAAATCATCGACCTCGGCAACGGCCAGAAGCGCGGCATCGACACCCAGGTCTACGATACCTACGAGATCGAGCGCATCGCCGGTGTTGCCTTCGAACTGGCGCGCACCCGCAACAACCGCGTCTGCTCGATGGAAAAGCGCAACGTCATGAAGTCGGGCGTGTTGTGGAACCAGGTGGTGAACGAGACCCACAAGGCAAAATACTCCGACGTCCAACTCGAGCATATGCTGGCGGACGCCGGCGGCATGCAGCTGGTGCGCCAGCCCAAGCAGTTCGACGTCATCGTCACCGACAACCTGTTCGGCGACATGCTGTCGGACGTGGCGGCGATGCTGACCGGCTCGCTCGGCATGCTGCCTTCGGCCTCGCTCGGGGCACCGGATGCCGTTACCGGCAAGCGCAAGGCGCTCTATGAGCCGGTGCACGGCTCGGCGCCCGACATTGCCGGCAAGGGCATCGCCAACCCGATCGCGATGATCGCCTCCTTTGCCATGTGCCTGCGCTACTCCTTCAACCTTACGAAGGAAGCCGACAATCTGGAAAAGGCGATCGCCACCGTGCTCGACAAGGGCATCCGCACCGGCGACATCATGGCCGAAGGCGCACGCCAGGTCGGAACCATCGAGATGGGCGAAACCATCCTCGCAGAGTTCAAGGCTCTTTCGGCATAAAGGGAAGTCCTGGCTTCTGCGCTCTCTTTTCAAGGCGGATTAACGGCAGATGACACGCAGTCTTGTGGATGCGAGGCCGGTGCCCTGCGATCTGCGCCGCCGCCGGCTTCGCCAATATTGCGCTGATCGACGAATTCAGCCTCGTCGATCAGGAAATGCCCGGTCCCGTTCGCAGCGAACTGCGGCGTTAATCGTGAAGTACCAGCAGGCTTAGCTTGTACTGGTGCGGTATATCCCATTGACATATCCCAACGCAGGGCCGATATGGATATACCTGAGGCATATCCAAAAAAGGTGTCGATCATGGAACAAGGATCAGTGTTTCAAAGCAATCGGAGTCAGGCGGTCAGGCTTCCAAAGGCCGTAGCGCTACCTGAAGACGTGAAGCGCGTCGATATCGTTGCGGTCGGCCGCACGCGGATCATAACGCCTGCCGGTGAGGCTTGGGATAGTTGGTTCGATGGCGAGGCTGTATCAACCGATTTCATGACAGAGCGAGATCAGCCGGCTTTGCAGGAGCGCGAGGCTCTATAGTGCTGAAATATATGCTCGACACGAACATCTGTATATTCACGGTGAAGAACCGTCCCCAACAGGTTCGCGACGCGTTCAACCGCCATCATGGTCAACTGTGCATGAGTTCGATCAGCTTGATGGAGCTTATCTATGGCGCAGAAAAATCCGCAATGCCTGAAAGGAATCTTTCTGTCATAGAGGGTTTTGCCGCACGCCTTGAGATACTCCACTATGACGAGGTAGCCGCAAGTCATACAGGGCAGTTGCGCGCCGAACTCGCTCGGAGTGGTACGCCGATTGGTCCATATGATCAGTTGATAGCCGGGCACGCGCGCTCCCGAGGTCTCATAGTCGTAACAAACAATCGCCGCGAATTCGATCGCGTACCCGGCCTGCGCGTGGAGGATTGGACCTCTTAGGTCAGGTGAGTCAAGTTCGTTCAAGGTTGCCGGTTACGCTGGCTGACTGCGCGGCTTACGCGAAGCGGTTGCGCAGAAAGAAGCCGTCGCGAAAGGATATCTGGCATCTGGACGAGGTTGTGATTTCCATCGCCGGTCGCAAGCATTGGCTTTGGCGTGCCGTTGAACAGGACGGTCGTCAACTGTTTCGCACTCCGCCGAAGTGCATCCGAAGCTATGGCCCGGTGGTGGGTTCAAGGATGAAGTGCGACTTGCGATAGATACCAATGGGTTGTCACTCGCAAGGAATGTCTCATGAGACGGACCTACTCCCAAATCGATATGGATGAACGTCGCAGGATCGCTAAGTGGCGAGCGGCCGGCCTGAGCGCCACGGTGATCGCCGAGAAGCTTGGGCGGCATTGCTCGACGATTTTCCGTGAGCTCAGCCGCAATGCTTTCCAAGATGCGCAAACGCCGGAGCTCAGCGGCTACTACTGTGTCACCGCCAATGAGATGGCACTTGAGCGCAGAGCCAAGTTGCGCAAGCTTGCTCGGTTTGCGCATGTGCGCCGCTCAGTGATCGAGCGGATCATGCATGGCTGGTCGCCGCAGCAGATCGCCGGCCGAATGCGGCTGGAGCGTCATCCGATTTCAGTCCTGGAGTGTTCGGCATAGCTTACGAGGCGCAATCTGCCAGCAGTCGAGCTAACTTCGAAGGCGGCTGGGATCCGTTGGTGGTTCCAGGGAGCTTTCGGCAACTCAGTTGCCGCAAATCGTTTTTCTGGCAGATGAAGAAAACCCTCGTTCAGTCACCTGGGTCAGCCTCACTGAGGCAGTCAACATCGCTGGCAAGAAGTTACGCTTCTCAAGTGCTAAGTTGAGCACTACTGACGCCGACCTTGCGAAAGACGTGACGGCCGGGCTCGGATGGCTATGGGACGAGCGCCGGATAGATTTTGCCATCTTCCCGGGCACAGGCTTGGTTCCTTCTGATTTTGAGGTTTTTTATGATAGATATTAAAGAATATGCCGCCCTTGCCCTTCAAAATAGCGCTTTGGTTTGCCGCGCGCCATCAGACAGGGGCTGGAAGGGCAGGGGAAATCAATCAGGCCTTATCGTAGGTGAATGACGTCAAAAGCGTCGTCACGAAGTTGCTGGCCTTTTCCTTGACAAGAACCTCGGTCCATTCATCGGTCCCGCGCAGCATAAGCCCCGTGTATATGCTGTCGACTGCTGCCTCTTCGATGCGTTTGATATGCGCATTGAAGGAAGCCTCATCTCCAGATTTATAGAGGTCTCGAACAACCATCCTCAGGATTTCCTGAATGGCGATCTGCCATGCTGTGTTGATTGCCTGAAGTTCGTTGGCTTGGTTCGTCATTGAACCCTCCTGTCACAACGGCCGTATCGCCAGCCAGCGCGTGCTGTTGGGCAAACAGGCACAAAAAAAGGCCAGGCAATTTGCCTGACCTCGATTGGTAATTTGCTTTCGACAGTGCCAGTACATCCGTGGTCAAAGGAAAGCAGTTACCGATTATACGGCCTGCAGGTTGCAGGCAGACATCTTGCCCGACTTGTTGTCGCGCTCGAGGTCAAAACCGATCTTCTGGCCTTCGACGATTTCGCGCATGCCAGCACGCTCGACGGCGGAGATGTGAACGAAGGCGTCAGCGCCGCCGTTGTCAGGCTGAATGAAGCCGAAGCCCTTGGTGGAATTAAACCATTTAACTGTGCCAGTGGTCATGATGAACCCTTTCATAGCATATTGAATGACCGCCGCGCGGAAGCGCTGCGGATGATGATAGCGATTTTTGAAAGGAAGGTTCGTTCAGGGCGCGGTTGCTAAATGCGCGGTAACCAAAGCTCAGCAAGCAAATATCGGTAAATCACTGATAGAGACAACTGATCTGTTCGTCAACTTTTAGTTTTCCCCCAGTCGATGACATCTCGATGCGCCGGAAGGTGCGGGCCGCAGCGGGGGAGGCCGACGCACCATCGGTCGGCCCGCTGGCAGTTGGGTCTCTCTACCTCGCCGTCCGCATCATCTTACGCCTGTAAAATTTGGCGACAACACCTCCGATTCCCTTGCACAACAGACGTCCGGACGCGGCAGCATTGCGTTGTAAGCGAAAGACGGGCGCGGTTCGGCTTGTCGCCGTGCACCGAGCCTATAGGTATCGCTCGAATGTGTAGCTTCTGGGCTTGAGGTCGCGATCGGCCTGCGCACTTGAGGCACGCATGCATGTAGCGCCGTTGAGAGGTCGAGGTGATCGGGAGCGCGGCCACGCAAACGTGGGGGGCTGCCGGCTGCCAAGTGGGTCTGAACTCAGTACATGATCTGTCCGTTCACCATCTGGCCGGTTGATGGGGTAAGCTCGCGCTTCAAGACTTCGCGAGCCTCGCCGCTGATGACGGAGGCCGGCGCCGCGACGGCCACGCGCGCTGCCGATCCAGCCAAATTTGCGGCCGCGACCCCTACGCGATCCGCGAATGTCGCCTCTCCACTCGCCAGCGTCTGACCGGCTAGCCGACGTCCAAGCATGGCCACGATTTCAGGGCTGTCGGCGAACGTATTGTGACCGAGCGGATCTTTGGTCGCGACGGTACTCGTGTCGATGACCGAAACGCCTAGTTCTTCAAGCACGGAGGCATAGGGTCTGAGATCGGATCCGCCGACACGGTCCACGCCGCCCGACAGCCAGCCAGACACCTCGAGCGCCTTGTCGCGTGTGGACGTCAAGATCGCAAAGTGCGGTCGCTTTGGCCCCATCTCGACGAACTGACGACGAAACACGTCGATGTCGATGTCCGGTGATGCCAGAATGACGTTTCTGACCTTCACCGGGATTGACTTTTCGCGCATCGCGACGCCCCGGAGCGCCTCTGCTGCGAGCCAACCTCCCATGGAATGAGCGAGAATCGTCACGTCCTGCACATCAGGGCTTTTTGCGACCTGAAGGATCAGATCTTCCAAGGCGCGACGCGAATAGTTGGCGCTCTCCCTGTCATAGAGGTAGTCGAACGCGCGGCCTCGCGACGGCCAGGTGAAGAGGATCGGCGCCGCATCCGTTCCAGCGTCGTGAACGATCTGTGCCAGGCGGAAGACCGCATCGGCATATGTGTTGTTGAAGCCGTGTACAAAGATGAGCACCTGACGCTTGGCGTTTCGATTTTTCCGAAACCATTCGAGCGCCTGACGTTCGGTGTCGGCTTTGGTTACCTCGAGTACCGCGAATTCTTTTTCCGGATTCGGCGGCACGCGAGATGGCCACTGCACCTCGCCGATCTTGCGATTCCGATCCGGTGGAATGGAGACGGCGACGCTGTTGAGCGAGATCGCCGTCCCGCGCTCGCCGGTATAGAGTTTGCCGGGGCTTCCCGAAGGCTTGCGTGTCGTAGCAACCAGCATGTTCACTCTGCTGGCGTCGCGGGCGGTCACCTCAGGAGGCTGAAGGACATTCTCCACCCGAGTGGCGCAGCCGGGTGCGAGGATAGATAGCACCAGCAGGAACGCAAGCGCCCGCCGTGGGAACGCATATGTTGCAGAGATCCGGTACGGTCGCGCAGTCCGTTGCGCTCCCCGGGCGCCGTTTCGCCCGGGGAAAGAGCGCCTGGAAATTGTCATATCAGTGTTGCTCGATTTCACAGGGAATCCGGAACCAGGCGACATAGAGCGCCGGCAGGAACAGAAGGGTCAGCGCCGTTCCCACGACAATGCCACCCATCATCGCGTAGGCCATCGGACCCCAAAAGATCTCGTGCGAGATCGGGATAAGGGCGAGGGTCGCGGCCGCGGCAGTAAGCAAGATCGGCCGCATGCGATGTTCGGTTGCCTCGACGACAGCCTGCCAAGGCGGCACCCCCTTCGCCCGCAGGACCTCGATCTCCACGATAAGAATCACGGAGTTTCGGATGAGGATGCCCACGAGGGCCAACACGCCAAGGAGCGCGACGAAGCCGAGCGGGGTGTTGCTGGCAAGCAGCGCCACCACGACACCGATTAGCGCCAACGGGGCAACCGAGAAGACCAGGAACAATCTGTGGAAGCTCTGAAGCTGGATCATCAGCAGCGTCGCCATGATGAGCAGCATGGCCGGTGCAACGCTTGCGATCGGACCCTGGGACTTGGCACTTTCCTCGACCGCTCCTCCAATCTGGACGGTGTATCCGACCGGCAGCGTCTTTTCGAAGGCCGCAACCTTGTCGGCGAGTGCCTTCGCAATTGTCGCAGGCTGAGTGGCGTCGGCAATTCCGGCTTTGATCGTGATGGTCGAGACCCGATCGCGGCGCCAGATCGTCGGCTGTTCGAGCTCATAGCGGAAGGTTGCGACCGATGATAGCGGGACGGAGTGGCCGCTGCTGCTCTGCAGTTGCAGGTCGAGCAGAGTGTCGATCGAACGGCGCTCCATTTCCGAGGCGCGGCCGACGACATCGACCAGGTAGATATCGTCCCTCACTTGGGTAGCAGCGCTACCTTGCACGACGGTGTTGAGTGCCATCGCGATATCCTGCGACGAGACGCCGAGCTGGCGCGCCTTGTCCTGCAGCACATCGACCTTGACGACGCGAGCTGGTTCATTCCAGTCGAAGGCAAGGTTCCTGATGGAAGGATGGGTGCCTACTACAGACCCCAGTTTCTGCGCCAATTCGCGCACTGTCTGCAGATCCTCCCCCGACACGCGGTACTGAACTGGCTTTCCGACCGGCGGCCCGATTTCCAGAAGCTTCACATAGGCATCGGTTCCCGGGAACGTCTTGTGAAGGTAAGCTTCCACTTCCCGCTTCAGCTTGTCGCGATGCTGGAGGCCCTTGGTGACGACGACGGTTTGGCCGAAGGCAACGTCAGCCGGCTGTACGTCAAAGGAAAGGATGAAGCGCGGCGCGCCCCGTCCGACATAGGTCGACCAGTGCTCGACCTCTGGGTTGCCGGCCAGCATCTCACGTTCAAACTGCCCCATCTGGCGGCTCGTTTCGGCAATTGAGCTGTTCTGCGGCAGGTTCCAGTCGATGATGAGTTCCGGCCGGTCGGAACTCGGGAAGAACTGCTGTTGCACCATTGTCAGGCCGGCGACCGATCCCGCGAACATCAGGACCGTCGCAACGATCGTCATCCAGCGCCAGCGCAGGCAGAACTGAAGCAGCTCCGAAAATGCCTTCGCGAACCAGCCCTTGTGTTCGGCATGCTTCTTCATCGTCTTTGGCAGGATGGTTACGCCGATGAGCGGGGTGAACAACACCGCGACGATCCAGGATACGATGAGCGAAACGGCGATGACGACGAAGAGTGTGAACGTGAACTCGCCGGCGCTGCTCTTGTTGAACGCGACCGGGATGAAGCCCGCGACCGTCACGAGCGTGCCGGTCAGCATCGGGAAGGCGGTGGACGTGTAGACATGGGTGGCGGCCTTCCTGAGACTGTCACCCATCTCGAGCCGCGACACCATCATCTCGACGGCGATCATGGCGTCATCGACGAGCAAGCCGAGGGCGATGATGAGGGCTCCGAGCGAGATGCGTTGCAGCGAAATGCCCGAATACTGCATGACCAAGAATGTGATGGCCAGGACCAGCGGGATGGCGATCGAGACAACCAGGCCAGCCCTGACCCCGAGGCTGATGAAACTGATCGCGAGTACGATTGCGACGGCCTCGAACAGGGCTTTGGTGAAGCCCCCCACAGCCTCGTGCACGACTTCTGGTTGGTCCGAGACCTGTTCGACGGAGACGCCGACCGGAAGATCCTGAATGATCCTCACCATCGTCTTTTCGAGCGCTTCCCCGAAGGCAAGCACGTTGCCGCCCGTCTTCATACCGATCGCGAGCCCAATTGCAGGCTTGCCATTGAAGCGGAAGAGCGAGTGTGGCGGGTCGACATAGCCGCGCGTAATGTTGGCGACGTCGGTCAACGGGAAGAAGCGGTCGTTTACCCTGAGATTGATGCCGCGCAATGTGTCTTCGGAGATGAAACGTCCGCCGACGCGCAAGGCGATGCGTTCCGGTCCAGTCTGGACGAAACCGGATTGGGTGACGGCGTTCTGCGCCTGCAACGTGGAAATGATGTCGGCGCGATTGATGCCAAGGGCGGCGATCTTGCGGGTCGAGAATTCGAGATAGATGACCTCTTCCTGCGCTCCGACGATGTCAACCTTGCCCACATCCGGAATCCCGAGGATCTGCGTGCGCGCGTCCTCAGCGAAATCGCGCAGTTCCCTGAAGCTTAGCCCGTCGGCCGTAAAGGCATAGATGTTGCCGTAGACATCACCGAACTGATCGTCAAAGAACGGCCCGATAACGCCCTGCGGAAATTCGTGCGTAATATCGTCAATAAGGTTGCGCACCCGTGCCCAGGTGGGCTTCACATCCCGCGCATTCGTCTTCGGCAGCAGATCGACGAAAACGATCGTTTGGCCGGCGGTGGAGATGCTGCGGGTATGTTCGAGATTGTCGAGTTCCTGCAGTTTCTTTTCGATGCGGTCGGTCACCTGCTGCGTTACTTCCTGGGCGGAGGCGCCGGGCCACTGGGCCTGGATGACCATCGTCTTGATGGTGAAGGATGGATCTTCTTCGCGGCCGAGAGCCATATACGCATAGGCGCCCGCCACGACGAAGATGATCATGAAATACCAGACCAGAGAACGATGCTCGAGCGCCCAGTCAGAAAGATTGAATTTTGTCACGGGTGGCGCTCCTGTACGCGTTTCACCTTCTGTCCATCGGCAAGTTGGTTGACGCCGGCGACGACGACTTCTTCTCCATCCCGTAGCCCGGACAGAATACGAACGAAGCGGAACTCAGCGGTGCGGTTGGCGAGCTCAACCGGTCTTGGCGTGACCGTGCTCGTTGATTGATCCACGACCCAGACGTGATCGACGCCATTTTTGTCTCTGATGGCGGTGCTTGGCAGGGTGATTGATCCGTTTCCTTCAGCCAACGGCTTGACAGTGACCACCGCACCGAGACGGAAAACCTCAGGTGCCTGATCGATCGCGAGTTTGACCCGGTGGGTGCGGGTCGTGGGATCGGCCTGAGGCGCGATTTCGCGAACGACACCAACAGTTTGCGCCGTACGGTCCAGTTGAAGTGCGACATCGACGCTGTCGCCCAGGTGTCCGGATGAAAGCAGCGCTTCGGGAACATCAACGACCACATCGCGCTGTTCGAGACGCGCCAGTTTCAAGACCGGTTGGCCCGTCGAGACCGTCTGGCCCGGTTCTGCGTATGTGGCCGTGACGACACCGTCGAATTCCGCCCTCAGTGTCGCGTAGCCAAGCTGCTCTTGTGCCTTGGCGAGGCTGGCGGTCTCTCTTGCGACGTTGGCCTCGGCCGACTTCAATTGTTGTTCGGCAAGTTCGTGATCGGCAATGCTTGAGGCGTTCTTGTGGGCGAGCGTTCGTTTACGCCCTTCTGTCAAAACGGCGTTCGTCAGGTGCGCCTGGGCATCGCGCAAGTTTGCATCTGCACTCCTGACTGAGAGCCGCAGACTGAGCGGATCGATTTCCGCCACGACATCACCTTTCCGCACGAGGTCGCCGACGTCGACATTGCGGGATACGATTCGTCCCAATGTTCGGAACGCTAGGTCGGTCTCGATGCGGGCCCGCACTATGCCGGGCAAGCGCTCGACAGCTTCCTGCTCACTTCGGGCAATTAAGGATTTGACGGGACGGGGGCTCGTCTCTTCCCCAGAGGTCGAGTTCTGCTCGCAGCCGGCAATGAGCGAGATCGACAGAAAAAGAGGAAGAGTGGTGTATCGGCGACTGGGGATCATTGTCATTTGCCTTCCCAAGCTACTGCCTGGCCTTCCTTGAGGAACTTTCCGCCCTCCGTAACAATCAGGTCGTCCGGGGCGATGCCGCCGGTCACGACGAAGTCGCTTTTGCGGTAGCGGCTGACCGCAACTTTCCGAAGGGTAACGGAGAGATTTTCGTCGTTGATCAGCCAAACCGCGGGTTCGCCCTTGGCGGAGGCAATCGCGGTGTAGGGCAGCACGATTCCTTCGCGTGGTGCGGAGCGGAGTATGCCGACCACCGGTGTGCCAAGGGGCCAGTAAGAGTTTTCCTGGAGTCTCACCTTGATCCTGATTGTACCGCCTTTGGGGTCAATCACTGGGGAGAGTTCCCGGATGTTCGCGTGCACTTCGAGTGCCCGATCCCCAACCGGTGCCACCGCGACATCCGACAACGGCGGGCCATCCAGAAAGAAAGCCTCGAAGACATCGAACACCACATCTCTCGGGCCGTCATGAGCGAGCGTGAGGACTGACTGCGCTGCCGAGACAACCTGCCCCACTTCTAAGCTGCGGGCGGTGATGATCCCGTCGGCTTCAGCCTTCAACTCCGTATGGGACAGTGCATCTTCCGCTGTGGCCAGCGCAGCCGCAGCAGCTTCCAAGTTGGCTTGGGCACTCGTCAGGTCTTTACGAGCCTCGTCAAAAGTCTCCTGCGAAATGACCTGCGATTGCACGAGGGCCCTTGATCGCTCGAATGCCAGCGTTTTCTGTTTGACCACCGCCTGCGCCGACGCCAGTGCAGCTCTTGCAACGCTGACATCTGCCTGCTGCTCGGTATCGTTGATGCGCGCCAGGAGCTGGCCGGCGCGAACGTGCGCACCCACATCAACCTGCCTGTCGATCACCCTGCCGCTCACGCGAAATGAGAGGTCGGTCTGGTTCCGCGCCTTCACCTCACCGGTAATTTCCGCACCCGGCTGATATTGAACCGAGGCGGCCGCGATAACCCGCACCTGTTGCGGCGCGGGCGACGTGGCTGCAGTCTTGTCGTCGCAGGCGGCGAGGCAGGCGCAGGCGAGACCAATTCCCAGAATTTGAAGTGACTTCATTTTTTCTCCGTTGCCGTTGGCAACCATCAGAAAGCCGGCGGGTTCGCCTGCGGACTTCGAATCTGATGGTTCTAAGGGCGATGGCCTGATGTTGACGGCGTCCACTTAAGGACTAAAGTAGACGACGTCAACATTGCTCCAGCAGAAAAGTTGACGAGCGCAACATAAGGGCCTAGATGGACCAGCATGACCAAAGCCACCACCAGCGCAGATCCGCGCCCCTACCATCATGGTGACCTGCACAGGGCGATCGTAGGTGCCGCACTCGATGTCCTCAGCGAATCTCAAAGCACAGAGTTCTCGCTTCGGGAGCTCGCCCGTCGAGCAGGCGTCAGTCACAACGCCCCGTACAAACACTTCGCCGACAAGCGTGATTTGCTAGCGGCCGTCTCGGCCGTTGGGTTCGAGCTTCTTGCGAGGCAGATGGCCGATGCGACGAAGGAACATGACAGTCCGCGTGAGCGGCTGGCAGCCATGGCGCGCGCTTATGTTCGCGGCGGCGTCAACAATCCTGCGCTCTACCGATTGATGTTCGGCGGTTATCTTTCGGGGCAGGATAATGGGCGTCCTACGATAGAAAGAACCGCGGCTGAGAACATGAAAGCGCTGCTGGTGGGCGCAATACGTGATGGCGCACTCGGGCGCCTCATTCCGAATTCCGCGGCAAACACACATCAGATTGATGGTGCCATTCTAATTTTCTGGTCGCAGATGCATGGTCTGACTTTGCTGCTGGTAGACCGCCTGGTCGGCCCAAGCGAAAAGACGGACGACCTGAGCGAGAGCGTCCTGCAAGGCATGCTCGATGGATTGGCGAATAGTATCCCTTCGTTGCCGCCAGGCGTGTGGATCGGTCCTCCGCCTGCCGATTCAATGGTCGAGACTGTCAATCTCCGAACATCTTGAAGGGCTCCACGTGTTGTGGCCATTCAAGCCACGTGCGCGCCGCCCTCTACATGGGACGCGCCCCGCACCCGCCGAGGCCCTTGAACGCTATTTGTCTTTGCTCTGATGGGAGCTTGCGGACGTCTGACGTGACAGTGTGATTTCGTCCGGCCATCTGGGCGACAAGGCGATCACCAGTGAATGGAAACACGATGCGGGGGTGGGGTCAGGTGCCGGTGAAATGTCGGCATCGGCTTTGCAGCTTCCGAGCAAGACACAACGTCTTCAGCGACATGCCTCTATTGACGCTTCCGGGCGATCAAGACGACGCCGGCGCCGAGCTCAAACATTTCCTCACCCGAGTCCATAGACAGGAAATGATTGTCGGCGAGGTCGATGAGAGCTGCTGCAACCTCTTCAGGTGACCAACCCGCTGCCTCGGCCCGACAGGCCAGCAATTGGAATTCTGTCTCAAGTGCCTTCTGGCACTGCGAGCCACGGTCCGGATGACATGCAGGAAGCTTGGGCGGGGTTATCTTCGGCATCGATCTCTCCTCCTTGCTACAGGATAGTGCGATGAAATCGTTCGACAAGATGCCAATTCTTCCACGCAAAACGATGGGATTCTGCTCTTGACATCGATGCAGCTCGCGCCAACATCTTTAATGCTTCTTTTTCATCCGGGTGTGTGTGCGAAAGGAGGATGCCATGTTCAATCCGGAAATGATTTGGATGTCGCCCGTCTCACTCCGTTTGAAAGACGGAACCGAGCACATTTTCTCAACAGTCAACGACGCGCTCGATTTCCTCGAAGCGGATTGGTCTATGCTGCGCGGCAGAAAGCACAATCGTGCGGTTCAAACCTGTCGTCGCGCCCTGAACCGGGTAACGCCGGTTGCGATCGCTCGAGAGGCGTTTGTTGACGCCTGTCTTGACGCTGGCATGTCTGCGACTGCGGCAGAAGCTAATTTCGCTCGCCCCGGCTCCGGCGGACAGCGATCAGTCGCCTGAAAAGCGCTGCGATTGGGGCACTATGTGTGTCCCAATCAGCTTTCGGAATGTGCGAGCCACCCACACAGTGTGCGATAGCGTCCCCGGTCGATGACCGAGGATACGAGGCTTGGTGTCATCTCCAAAGGATTCCCAGTTCATGCCGTTGGCTGTCCGAGACTTGTCAAAGGGCCTTTGAAAGCCTGCATTTTTTGCAGCCAGAATCTTGAAACTGCAGGCGATAAAAACCAACTCAATATCGCTGGTGGCTCTAAGCGCCAGCAAGTGCTGGGGCGTCTGGCGCCCCCGTATCCATGTTGCTTCAAGGAGGATATGGCTATGGCAACATCTTATGACTACGCACCACTCTTCCGCTCGAGTGTTGGCTTCGATCGCGTATTCAATCTTCTGGAAAATGCGCAGCGTGCCCGCACCGTCAGCGACTGGCCACCCTACGATATTGTCAAGACGGGTGACGATACCTACCGCATCACGATCGCGGTCGCCGGTTTCTCGCAGGATGATCTCAACCTCACATTTCAATCCAACCTGTTGACGATTGCCGGCAACAAGGGCGAACCTCAGGGCGAAGGCTATCTGCATCGTGGGATCGCGGGCCGTCCCTTCGAACACCGCTTCGAGCTGGCTGACCACGTCAGGGTTTCGGGCGCTGATCTGACTAACGGGTTGCTGTCCATTGATCTGGTCCGGGAAATCCCCGAGGCAATGAAGCCGCGGAAAATCGACATCCAGACGAACGCAACTCTCGCGGAGACGCAGAACGCTCCAAAGATCGGCAGCCGAACGGCCGCCTGAGATGATCAGTGCATGCGTGGGCGCCGTTGTCGGCGCCCATTCTTTCCGCTCAACGATCGGGCTTACGAAAGGAGAACACGATGAAACCCGATATTTTCGAAGCACCCGTAACCATTCTTTCGGGCCTCGGTATCCCGACGGAAGTCCGCACGGTGATGCATGCTTACCGGCTTCTGATGGACTGGCCAGCTTCCCCTCATGATCCAGCCCGCGCATTCGCATTGAAAGCATGCCGAGCCGCACTGAGGGGCGAAATTGAGGCGGAGACCGCCCGAGGCGTTTTTGTTGCCTTCGCGGAAAAACATGATTTGATCGCCCCAACAGTCGACATCGCCGTCGCGGGGCGCAACACGCGCGGCAGCAACCAGCAAATGCTATAGCTCCGAGAACGTCTAAGCGTTGGAACAGCGGCGCTTGGATCAATGATACTGCAGGGCGTCGAGGATGCCCTGCAGCGTGATGACCTAAATGTCTGCCACGAGACACTTCGTTAGTGCAGATCGAACTCCCCATCGATCTGACGCCATTCGTTCGGGCCTATCAGCCGTCTGTGCGTATAGCGTATGGAATGGAGTGGGCCATCGAGCGTCTGCTGCCAGAAATTGAGAAATCTCCTCATCTCCGGAAACTCTGGCGCAACGTCATAGTGCTGCCAGACACAGCTCTGCAGCACGGATTCGAAATCGGGAATGCGGTAGAGAATATGTGCTGTGGTCAGGCCATATCCATGGAGTTGTTGCTCCAGGTCTGATGAAAACTTCATGCTCCATCTCCATCCAAAGAACCGGACAATGCTGCCAAAGGTGCACTCGCTGTGCAATCAAAAATCGGTTGTTGGGACGAATTGCTGTTCCGGAACAGTCGGTTGGCAGCAAAGAAGTTTGACTGCTATTTTTTTGCCCGAGACCCTTGAAACCGGAATTCCGCAAAATTAAATCGATCGCCGCCGGATGCCTCATGGGTCCGGCACCCGTTCCGGATTGGTCTCCCGGCCCGGAAAGGGAACTATTGATCATCATCGTTTGTCCATGGAGGAAAACATGACGTTCCGACCGCTTCACGATCGCATTCTCGTGCGCCGCATCGAGTCCGAGGAAAAGACGAAAGGCGGCATCATCATCCCCGATACCGCCAAGGAAAAGCCGCAGGAAGGCGAGGTCATCGCCGTTGGTTCCGGCGTTCGAAACGAGGCTGGCCAGGTGCAGCCGCTCGATGTCAAGGCCGGCGACCGTATCCTATTCGGCAAATGGTCGGGCACGGAAATCAAGATCAACGGCGAAGACCTGCTGATCATGAAGGAAAGCGACGTTCTCGGTGTCATCGAAGTCGAGGCGGCACAGAAGAAAGCCGCCTGATCGGCCGGCGCTACAACCCATCAGTCAAATCTAGCTGCCTATTGAAGGAGTGAACACATGGCTGCGAAAGACGTCAAATTCAATGTCGATGCCCGTGAACGCATGCTGCGTGGGGTCGATGTTTTGGCAAACGCCGTAAAGGTCACGCTCGGCCCAAAGGGCCGCAACGTCGTGATCGAAAAATCTTTTGGGTCCCCGCGGATCACCAAGGACGGTGTCTCGGTTGCCAAGGAAATCGAGCTGGAAGACAAGTTCGAGAACATGGGCGCGCAGATGTTGCGCGAGGTCGCCTCGAAGACCAACGATCTTGCCGGTGATGGCACAACCACCGCAACCGTTCTCGCCCAGGCAATCGTCAAGGAGGGGGCAAAAGCTGTCGCATCCGGGCTGAACCCGATGGATCTGAAGCGTGGCATCGATCTTGCCGTTGACGCCGTCGTGAAGGAGTTGAAAGCCAACGCCCGCAAGATTTCGAACAATTCGGAAATCGCCCAGGTCGGAACCATCTCGGCCAACGGCGACGAGGAGATCGGCCAATATCTCGCCCAAGCGATGGAGAAGGTCGGCAATGAAGGGGTAATCACCGTCGAGGAAGCCAAGACGGCTGAAACCGAGCTTGAGGTGGTCGAAGGCATGCAGTTCGACCGGGGTTATCTCAGCCCCTATTTCGTGACCAATCAGGACAAGATGCGGGTCGAGCTTGAAGATCCCTATATCCTCATCCACGAAAAGAAGCTGTCCAACCTGCAGGCCATGCTGCCGGTTCTCGAAGCAGTGGTGCAGTCCGGCAAGCCGCTTGTGATCATCGCAGAAGACGTCGAAGGCGAGGCACTGGCAACCCTCGTCGTCAACAAGCTGCGCGGAGGCCTCAAGATCGCAGCGGTCAAGGCCCCCGGTTTCGGCGACCGGCGCAAGGCGATGCTCGAAGACATCGCCGTCCTGTCCGGCGGCACGGTCGTTTCCGAGGATGTCGGCATCAAGCTGGAAAACGTCACCCTCAACATGCTTGGTCGTGCGAAGAAGGTGGTGATCGAAAAGGAAAATACCACGATCATCGACGGCGTCGGCTCAAAGGCGGAAATTGATGGCCGCGTGGCCCAGATCCGAGCGCAGGTCGAAGAGACCAGTTCGGACTACGATCGCGAGAAGTTGCAGGAACGCCTGGCCAAGCTCGCCGGCGGCGTGGCCGTCATCCGGGTCGGCGGGTCGACGGAAATCGAAGTCAAGGAGAAGAAGGATCGCGTCGACGACGCATTGCACGCAACCCGTGCTGCCGTCGAGGAAGGCATCCTGCCTGGCGGCGGCGTGGCGCTGCTTCGCGCCACCAAGGCCCTCGACAATCTTGCCTTCGCCAACGACGAGCAGCGTGTCGGGATCGATATTGTTCGGCGCGCGGTCGAGGCCCCGGTTCGCCAGATCGCTGAAAATGCGGGGGCCGAAGGGTCCATCGTGGTTGGCAAACTTCGGGAAAAGTCTGATCTGCAGTTCGGCTGGAACGCGCAGACCGGAGAATATGGCGATCTGTTCGCAATGGGGGTAATCGACCCGGCAAAGGTTGTAAGGACGGCTCTCCAGGACGCAGCCTCCGTGGCGGGCCTTCTGATCACCACGGAAGCGATGATTGCAGAAAAGCCGAAGCAGGAGAAGGCGTCAGCGCTTCCAGCCGGCGCCGGCATGGATTTCTAAGACCGTGACAAAGAAGCGGGGCTCGCCTGGGAGGGCGAGCCCCCCGACGGGTAGCTCGCCGCCGTCGTTTCCCTGATGGTGCTGGCAATGCGTTGATCATCATGCGGCTTGCTGAAAAACCTGCATCCGACCGGCGACAATTCTTCGCTCATTTGGCGGTGGCTTGGCCGGCGCTATGCTAAACCTCTTGGCGCGCGACCCTTTTTGCCGGTCAAGCCGCGCGCGAACAAGTCCTGACACCGACGCTGCCGACACTTGGTGCGCTCATTTACCGAGTAGCTGGTTCACAAGCTCGACAGTTTCCTAGAGGCAACGATGGTTCGGTTCCTTTCAAGGTGAGGGATAGGAGACATCCGTGCTGCCGGCTTGCTGTCGTCGAGTGATCTGATCGCCCGAGGAGCGTCAGGAGCGGGTACTTGGTCAGTGCGACCTAAGCGTCTCAATTGGGCGGGAAGGAGACTGGCCGCATCAGGAGAGTTGGTCGGAAATGCAGACTTAGCGCATTTGGAGTTCGGGTCTCCCCGGAACGCCATTTCGCGAACAGAGCTGGGCACTTCCGCCGAAAGCCCTCCCGCTTGCTGTCCATCACCAGACGTTCAAGAACCGTCCACTTCGACGCCGTCGGTCACAAAGAACGATGACGGCTCTATGGAGATGGAGGTGGTGGTCGCCTGGACATTACCTCTTACCACTTGTTGACTCACTCGCGGTTGAACAATAATTTGTGGGCTCGGTCGTTAGGCTTGTCCTCACATGACGGATCAATCTCTTCAGCGTCGCCTTGCCGCCATCGTCGTTGCCGATGTGGTGGGATATTCACGCCTGATGGAGGCTGATGAAGTCGCTACGCTGTCGAACCTCAGGGAACTCCGTTCTGGCGTTATCGAGCCGGCTGTGATGCGCCACAACGGTCGCATTTTCAAGGCCATGGGCGACGGATTCCTAATCGAATTCGGTAGCGCGGTGGACGCGGTCGTAGCAGCGTTGGAAATGCAACGGGCCACCACTGCTATTGAGGCTTCCGAAGACCGGCGGCTGCTTTTGCGTGTAGGCGTCAATCTGGGAGATGTCATTGACGACGGTTCAGACGTTCTCGGCGACGGAGTCAATGTCGCGGCGCGCCTTGAGACGCAGGCCGCGCCGGGAGGTATCTGCATTTCAGCCAAAGTTCACGGCGAGATCGTCGGCAAGATCGGCGAGCGGTTCTTTGATGCAGGCGAACGCTACCTGAAAAACCTGACTCGACCGGTCCACGTGTGGCATTGGCCGGATGCACTGCAGAGCATATTGCCCCTGCCCGAATGTCCCTCGATCGCTGTATTGCCGTTCACGAATATGAGTGGGGATGAAGCGGACGCGCCTTTCGTCGATGGCTTGACCGAAGACCTGATCACCGACCTTTCCCGTACGGCTGGCCTGTTCGTCATCGCGCGCAATTCCGTCTACGGCTACAAGGGCAAGGCGGTCGACGTACGGCTGGTCGCCCAGGAACTCGGCGTCCGCTACGTCCTCGAGGGGAGCGCCAGGCGCGCAATGGGCCGTGTCCGCATCAATGCCCAATTGATCGACGCGCTTGGCGGCCAGCACTTGTGGGCCGACCGGTTTGACAGGACGGTGGAAGATGTTTTCGAATTACAGGATGAAGTGAACGCCAAGATTGTTGAAGCCCTCGTCGGCCGGCTGACCATCCCGACTCAGCGCAATCGGCCGAAGAACTTTGAGGCGTACGATCTGTGTGTGCGCGCCCGCCTCCTGACGGAAGAGTCGCCGCAAACGGAGCGTGAGGCCTATATGCTGCTCCAGCGCGCGGTTGAGCTCGAGCCATCCTATGCCGAGGCGGTCGGTCTGCTCGCCTATAACCGTTGGCTTGCCTGGACTCATTTCGGCGAGCCCGAAGATCCTAACCGTCGGATGGCGGCGACGTTCGCGCAGAAGGCGGTCGACCTGGATCCCAACGATGCCGGCTGCCGTTACGTTCTTGGGACCATTTTAGCTTATGAGCGGCGATGGGAGGAATCGGAGGCCGCCTTCGCCAAGGCCCTGGAGCTGGACCCCAACCACGCCGACACCTGGGCCGCTATGTCGGACATGTCCGTGCTGGACGGCAGGGTTGCCGACGGTCTGGCGCAGATCGAGAAAGCTCTTAGGCTCAATCCATATCCAGCCTGCTGGTATCTTTGTCATCTTGGCCAGGCGCAATACGCCGCGCGTGACTATGAGGCGGCAACCGCTACACTCCGCAGGAAAGACACGTATCGTACCAACTCACGCAAATTTCTGGCTGCCACGCTTGCGCAGTTGGGCCACCGTGAGGAGGCGCGGCGAGAAGCAGAATTGTTCCTGATCGCCCACCCTCATTTCACGATCGGCCATTGGCTCAGCTCCCAGCCGCTGCGCGATGCATCTGTACGAGACCACTTTGTCGACGGCTTCCGAAAGGCTGGCCTGCCGGAGATGTGACAGCGGCTGGGGCCAAACCGGGAGGACGCAATTCCAGGTACAGATCCGGGTAAACCGCCGGTGAGGCGAGGAGTGCGGTACCGTTGTTCGAAGGCTGCACGATGTGCAGCTAAGGCGTCGATCCTGCCGCTCGGATGCAAGACTCCTCGCGCCACATCTTTCCAGCAGGGCGCGCCGGCGACGTGCTTATCGAGAATATGATGGATGGCCATCGTGCCGGGCGAAATTGCAATGGTGGTCCCGGCAGGACTAGAACCTGCAATCAGTTGGTTGTGAGCCGACGGCTCTAGACAATTGAGCTACGGGCCCACCAGAGAGTTTCTAAAGAGCAGCAAACCGATTGATGAAGCGCCTGATGGATGCATTAGCGATCCGAACCTTGACGCACCAGAGTGGTTCGCCGACAAGCAAGTCGAACCACAGAAAGTTAGGCCCCATGACCGCTGCGTTTACCGTGCGTGTAAAAGACGAAACCGCGAGCAAGCTGGATCAGCTTGCTGAGAAGCTGGATCGGTACCGATCTTATATGGCTGCGGAAGCCATCGAAGCTTTCGTTGATCAGCAGGAATGGCAGCTTGCCGAGATTGAAGCCGGGTTGGCCGAGGTCGAACGGGGTGAGTTTGCGAGTGATGAAGATGTGGCGAAAGTCTTCGGGAAGTACGTCAAGTCTGCTCGTCAATCATGAGTGGGAGGCGTGTTCGCTGGACGCTTCGGGCGTTGCGGCGGCGCGTATATCGAGAAAGAAAATCCGGATGCGGCGGCCCGCGTCGTGGCGCGGATTGTCACTACCGTGGATATGTTAGCAGAGTACCCTGCCAATGGGCGAGCTGGTCGTATCGAGAGCACGCGCGAGCTCGTGTTAGCCGATATCCCCTATATCATTCCCTACCGCGTAAGTCGGGACATCGAGATTCTCACCGTCATGCACGCTGACCAGAGATGGCCGCAGGTTCTCTAGTCACGATCAACAAAACGCGTTTTGTGCCTTGGTGACTGGTTACACCTCGGCAATTGCCGCTATCTCACACCCGTTCCTTGCACATTATACGTCTGTCTGAGCCCGCACCCAGTTGGGAGAGGCCGCCGCAGACTACTGCAATCGACCACAACCCACAGCGGATCGGCGGATCATCCGACATCGCTTTGGGCGACTTCCATGCCGAGTATGGAAATATCTTCGGTTGCATGATTAACATGATTTAATTAGTCATGTTTTGTTGCGAAGGCGATAGGAGAGTGTCCCTGTCGCGCCGGCGACCAATTCGGCGGGAAAGCTTCCGCGACATTCGCCAGCAAGGCATTGTGCTTTTCGAGCTCGATAGCGAGCCGCTGGTGGAGCCGAGGCCGATCGGTCTTGTAGAGCAGTTCAAGATCGCACGCGAACATTACGAAAGCCGACTTCCGCATGCCATAGGCTTCCTCAGTGTTGCGCGGTTTTGCATAGCCGAAGGCGATGCCGCCCTCGCAGCTTTCCAGCTCCATCAGGCGATCGAGCACGCCTACTCAACCGTGCTTCTCGTGCTGGAAAACTACGGTCCGCCAACCCACAACCTGCCGTCTCTGCGCGGTTTTGCCGAAGGTATGGACCGTCGACTAGCAGACGCTTGGCCACACGACCGTCAGCGCCACTCGGCCTGGTTCAATACTATCAACGAGGCCTATGTGAAGGCGCGGCCGCAAGTGGGCGAAGCCCGCCGTGGAGGTCCCCTCGACGGAGGATTATGTCCCGTGTTTTCCCGCAGCATCTACAGGTTCACGCGATCGACGCCCGCTAGCCCGTGGTGATCAGGATCAGGAGAACGAAGACCACCAGCACCATGGCGAGCGCGGGAATGATGATGGCGGGATAACCGAAGGTGACGATCGCCAGCAGCCAGATCAGCACACAGTTGACGAGGAACAGCACCTTGGCGGTGCCGGAGCCCCGCACCGCTTCCTTGAGCATCCAGCCGAACACCGGCACGTGATAGACCATTTTCGCAATCATTGTTTTTGAGCCTTTCTATGGGGTGGACGTAAAGCCCGCCGTGATCTGTTGGGAGTGGCCGGTCGCGCGCGGGTCAGTCCCGGCGCGCCAATCCGGCCAGTGCCCGCAATTGCTGTTCGTCGAGGATGCGCACCGTCTTTGGGTGGTTGAAGTCGATGAGGCCGTCGCGCTTGAAACGGTTGAGACAGCGGCTGACGGTCTCGACCGTGAGGCCCAGCCAATCGGCAAGATCGGCGCGCGAGAGATAGAGATTGAAGCTGAACAGGTTCCGGCTGGCCGCCCTGCCGCGCCATGCGAATTGATCCGCGAGATCGATGAGCGCCGTTGCAACCTTTTCCGTCGCGGTCTTGCGGCCGAGCAGGGTCGCATGCGCCTGCATCCGGTGTAGCGTCGCCTTCAGTTCGGCGGCGACATCTGGTCCCTGGTCGCCATCGTCGACGTTGCTGCCGGCGAGCGTCTCTATCCGTGCGAAGGTCAGTGTTTCGGCGGTGGCGATATTGCGACCGTCATGGGTGAAGCCGAACAGGCGCCCGGGGCCAAGCACGTCGGTGATCTGGCGGCGCCCATCGTCGAGCAATTGCGACAGTGCGACACAGCCGTCGACGACGCGATAGAGATGGCGATTTCGCCCGCCCTGGAACAGCAACGTGGCATGTTCGCCAACCAGACGCTGGCGGTTGGGGGACAGTTTTGCCGTCGAGAAGGCGGCGGAGGGGGGCGGCGGAAGCGTTGTTTCCGCAAAAGTGCTGGTATCGGGCATGGGTGGGCGATCCGTATTGCGATCTCGTCGGGATCGTCGCTATGCGACGCGCCACAGATCAGGCATCAGCGTTCCGTCACGATCGGCCGTGACTTGGGTTTCAGATGTGAAATCTTGAAGCTGGCGGCCCGCGCGGGCTCGCATTGGGTGGAAGCTGCGATCGGGCGGATCCGCCCGGCTGTGCCGGTGGCAGGACCTTTCCGGTCTTGCGAACGATCGTGTCCGTGGCGCCGGCCGGCGCCGGCGGGAGGGCCCAGAAGATGCGACAGGCGCCGCAGAAGTGGCTGTGGGAGAGTTGTTTGCCGTTGCCGTCGTCGTTGCCGGCTCCGGGCAGGCAGAGGTCAGGCAGGGAACCGTCGGGGAGCACGAACTGCGCGCGCTCCGCCGGCGACAGCGCCGCTGCGGCCGCGGGCGCCTGGTGCGCGAAGCCGAGAAGCAGCACGGCCAATGCGCCAAACATGCGCATGGCCTGCTGCATTCTTGTCCTCGTGCGAGGCTTCATTCTATCCGCCTATCCCTATCCCTATGCCGATCTGTCGGCTCAGGGATAGGCGAGGTTCTTGACAAAGCTCAATGTGGCAAACCGCGCAGGGGCAGAATGCCGCATCCCCTGGATCACTCTTCCTCGACGAAGACCTGCTCGCGTTTGGCCTTGACGCTCGGCAGGAACACAACCACCAACACCATGGCGGCGATGAACAGCAGGATCGCGCTTATAGGGCGGGTAACGAAGGTGGTCGGGTCGCCGCGCGACAGGATCATCGCCCGCCGCAGGTTTTCCTCGAGCAGCGGGCCGAGGACGAAGCCGAGCAGGAGCGGGGCGGGTTCGCAACGCAGCTTCAAAAGCAGGTAGCCGACGAGACCGAAGAAGGCGACGGCATAGAGGTCGTAGACGTTGGAGTTGACGCTGTAGACGCCGATCGAGCAGAAGGCCATGATGATCGGGAAGAGCACGTAGTACGGGATCTTCAGCAGCCGCACCCACAGCCCGATCAAGGGCAGGTTCAAGACCACCAGCATCAGGTTGCCGATCCACATCGAGGCGATGATGCCCCAGAACAGCGCCGGTTGTTCGGAGGCGACGTTCGGGCCGGGCACGATGCCCTGGATGATCATCGCGCCGATCATCAGCGCCATGACCGGATTGGCCGGAATGCCGAGGGTCAAGAGCGGGATGAACGAGGTCTGGGCGCCGGCATTGTTGGCGCTTTCCGGGCCGGCGACGCCGGCGATGGCGCCGTGGCCGAACTCTTCCGGCCGGTCGGAGACACGTTTCTCGACGGTATAGGAGGCGAAGGCCGCAAGGATGGCGCCGCCGCCGGGCAGGATGCCGAGCGCCGAGCCGATGGCCGTGCCGCGCAGGACCGGGCCGACCATGCGCTTGAAGTCGTCGCGCGTCGGCATCAGGTCGGTGACCTTGGCCATCAGCACGTCGCGGGTGCGTTCGTTTTCGAGGTTGCGCAGGATTTCGGCGATGCCGAAGACGCCGACCGCCAGGGCAACGAAGTTCAGACCATCGGAATACTCCCGGATCCCCAGCGTGAAGCGTGGCGTGCCGGTGTAGATGTCGGTGCCGACCAGGCCGAGCAGGAGCCCGAGCGCCACCATCGCCAGGGCCTTGACGATCGACCCGTGTGCCAGCGCGATCGAGGAGACGAGGCCGACGATCATCAGCGAGAAGTATTCGGCCGCGCCGAACTTCAGCGCGATCTCGGTGAGCGGCGGCGCGAAGACCGCGACAAGAAAAGTCGAGACCGTACCGGCGAAGAACGAGCCGAGCGCGGCGATGGCAAGCGCTGCGCCAGCGCGGCCCTTGCGGGCCATCTGGTAGCCGTCGATCGCCGTGACGGCGGACGAGGATTCGCCCGGCATGTTGATAAGGATCGCCGTGGTCGAGCCGCCATACTGCGCGCCGTAGTAGATGCCAGCGAGCATGATCAGCGAAGAGACCGGCTCCAGCTGAAAGGTGATCGGCAGCAGCATGGCGATGGTCGCCGTTGCACCGATGCCGGGAAGCACGCCGATCAGCGTGCCGAGCAGAACGCCGATCAGGCAGAAGAACAGGTTTTCCGGCGAGGCCGCCGTTGTAAAGCCGAGGGCGAGATTGCTGAAAAGATCCATCATCCGTCTCCTAGAACTGGGTCCAGGGGCCGAAGCGCTGGAAGGGCAAGCCGAGGCCGTAGCTGAAGACTGCGACGGAAAAAGCCGTGAGAGCCAGCGACAGCGCGATGGCGGTGAGCGGCTTCATCCGGCCGGAGGCGAAGCAGGCGATCAGGGCCGTGAAGAACAACGAGGGGACGAAACCGAGGCCACGCACCGTCAGGCCGAAGAAGACCGGCGCCGGCAGGATGAACAGCATGCCGCGCAGCGCGATCGGCCCGATCGGCTCGCCCTCGACCCGGGTTGACTGAACGAGGATCACGATCCCGAGAAGCGTCAGGATGACGGCCAGCACCAGCGGGAAATAACCGGGCCCCATGCGGAAGGCGGTGCCGAGTTCGAGGTTGAAGGCCTGCCAGGCGAAAAACAGCCCGACGGCCGTGAGAATGCCGCCGCAGAGCGCATTGGTGCTGTCGAAGGAGATTGATTTCATCGTGTCCCCATTTGGTTCTTTTGGCTTTTCGTCGGCCGGAAAGGCCAAACGCAAGCTCGGACTGCCAGGTGCCGGCGGTGTCGTGCGATGACTATGTTCGGGCAACACCTCTTGGGTATCGCGGGAGCCAACTTCCGGCACGAATGAGCATCCACCTTATGCGAATGCGCTGCATCAGGCGGAAAACCCGCCACGATCCTGGTCTTTCGCGGCGTCGGATCGTGGCGGGTATGACTTCGATTTAGTCGGCGTACTGGCCGGCAGCTTCGATCACCGGCTTCCAGCGGGTGATTTCGCTTTCAAGCTTCGCCTTCAGGGCTGCTGGGGTCGCCTCGGCATCGCTTGACGGTATCGTGCCGAGTTCGCCGAAGCGGGCGACGACGTTCGGGTCCTTCAACGCCACCTGCAGAGACTTCGACAGGCGTTCGTTCACGTCAGCGGGCGTGCCCTTCGGCGTGTAAACGCCGTGCCAAATGCCTACCTGCAGACCGGAAAGTCCGCCTTCCGTCGTCGTCGGGAGGTCCGGGAAGACCTTGAGGCGCTCGGGCGAGGTGACGGCATAGGCCTTGATGGTGCCGCCCTGGATCTGCTTGGTGGTGTTGGTGGTCTGGTCGCACATGATGTCGACCTGCCCGCCGAGCAGGTCTGTCATGGCCGGACCGGTGCCCTTGTAGGGAACGGTCGTCAGCGGCGTTTCGATGGCGCTCATGAACATCATGCCGCAAAGGTGCGAGGCAGCGCCGATGCCGGCATTGGCAACGGTGACCGTATCCTTGTTGGCCTTGGCGTATTCGACCAGTCCCTTGAGATCGGTCGGCTCGAGATCTTTGCGCGCGACGATCGTCATCGGCACCTCGGTGACGAGGCCGACATATTCGAAGGCGTTGAGCGTGTCGTAGGCGAGCTTGCGGTAGAGCGTGGCGCTGGTCGCCATGCCGATGTGGTGGAGCAGAACGGTGTAGCCATCCGGATCGGCCTGGGCGACACGACCGGCGCCGAGCGTGCCGCCGGCGCCGCCGACGTTCTCGACGATGATCTGCTGGCCGAGGTCCTTCGACATGGATTCGGCGACGAGCCGTGCGACAGTATCCGTCGGGCCGCCGGCCGAGAACGGAACGACCATGGTGATCGAGCGGTCGGGATAGGTCTGCGCATTGGCGGAAGCGGCAGAAAGCGACAGGGCGGCAACGGCGCCCAGAAGCGCATTCAGGGTTTTCATCTTTTCCTCCCGGATGAAATAGCGACCAGCCGGCAAGGCTCCTCCCATGCCGATTCTGGTTGACCCATTTGCGGGCGGAATTTTAGCACAGACAACGGCTTTGCTGTGCACGCTTGCGCATTTCTGCCGCCGGTTGTCCGGGTTTGGGTAGAATCTGAAACAACAGGCTCGTTCAGTGGGTGGATTTCCACCCATTGTGGGCCGGGCGGCTCGACAGGATGTTGCGGCGTCGCATCCGGCCGGACATTCGGGCCGCTATTGTTGTCCCGTACGATGCCTCAAATACCGCACTTCGTCCGTTGTCAGCGAACGGCTGGCGCCCTTGGCAAGCGCCCCAAGCACGATCTCGCCGATCGAGACACGCACGAGCCGCAAGACCTCGAAACCGAGGACATCGAGCATGCGGCGGATCTGACGGTTGCGGCCTTCCTTGAGCTCCACCTCGATCCAGCTGTTCTTATCGCCGCCCCGCAAGTGTTCGGCGCGGGCCGCGCGCAGGTGCTCGCCACCTTCTGCGACACCGTCGACCATCGCCCGAAGCTTGGCGTCTCCGATCTCGCCCGAGATCTGCACGTGGTAGACCTTGCCGAGATGGGTTTGCGGGTCAAGCAGACGCTGGGCAAGCACTGTGTCGTTGGTGAAGAGCAGCAGCCCCTCGCTCGCCTTGTCCAATCGTCCGACGGGGGAGAGGAACTGTGCGTCATTATCACCAAGGCAATCGAAGACCGTCGGGCGCCCCTCCGGATCGTGGCGCGTCGTCACCAGCCCGCGCGGCTTGTTGAGCATCAGGTAGATCTTGTCTTCGGCTTGAACGGCCTTGCCGTCGACGGCAAGGTTGTCCTTTTCGATATCGACCCATTGGGCGAGATCCGTGGCCTTGCGGCCACCGATGCTGACCCGACCCTCGAGCACCAGCTTTTCCGCCTGCGTGCGCGAGCAGTAGCCGAGCTTGGAAAGGGCGCGAGCGATGGTGACGCGCTTGCCAACATCGCCGGTCATGCGGCCAGCGCCTTCGCTTCGTCCTGCTATCGGCCGCTTCTGCCGCACGTCGGGTCGTCTCCGTCCATCTCTGTTGCCGACGCGTCTCGTCAGGCCCGGGAACTGTCGTTCAGTCGACCTTGATATAGCCGATCTGCCGGGCAAGCCAACAGCCGATCGTCAATCCGGAAACGGCGCCCCGTCCGTCGCGGTGGATCCGCACGGTCCAGTCGCCGGGCGCCGGCGCATCCATGGAACGCTTGCAGCTGAGAAGCCAGATATCGTCCGCGAGCGGCTGCATCGCATGCATCGCGCCCTTGCCGAGCAAGCCGTCAAAGCCGGCAAAAAGCATGCCGTTGGTCGAGACAATCTCGATCTCGGCGTCGAGCTCGGATGAGCGGTAGCGTCCGGCGATGTCAGGCTTTGCCTTGCCGGCGATCCTCTGGGCTGTCGTTACGAGGTTCTCGCGCTCGCGCGCCATCTGCAGGCCGGTGTCGTTTGCCGAAAGCGAGACCGCACCGGAGCGGGCGATACCATCCATTCCGATCTGCAGGACGTCTCCCGCGGTCGCAAACCGAAGTTCAAGCCGTCCGGCTGGCAAGGGTCGGGTCGACAGAGCAAGGCCGGTCTCCGGTTCGAGGTAGCTGCCGAATTGCTGACCTTCCCAGGCTCCGACCTCCGCCTCGGCATCGCGGTGGCCGAGCGCGACCTTCATCAGTGCCGTCGCGGCGGCATGGGCGTCGGCCTCATGGTTGAACATCACGACGATCGACAGACGTTCGCTGGCCGCGTGCAGGCGGCGGCAGCGAAAGCCGCGCAACGCGCCGCCATGGCCTGATATCGCGACGTCGCCAATCGTTTCATGGGCCAGGCCAAAGCCGTAGGTTGCCGCGGTCCCATCCGCATAGGTCTGCGGCGCGGATAGTCTGCGGTAGAGGCCATCGTCGTCGTCGCGTGTCCGGTCGATGAAGCATTCCCAGGCGAGCATGTCGTCAAGCGTCGCCGAAATACCGGCGTCGCCTGCCCAATAGATCCGGTTCTCCGCTTCGAAGTAGCCCGTGGTTTCGTTGCCCTCGTAGCCGATCACGCCGTTCGGCGAGATGCTGGTATCGGGGGTGAGCGCCGCGGTCGTCATGCCGGCCGGACCGAAGGTGCTGCGGTCGTAGAGTTCGGACAGGGACCGGCCCGTATGGTCCTCGATGAGGTCGGCGAGGATGCGGTAGTTGCCGTTCGAATAGGAATAGCGCGTGCCCGGCTCGAAATGCGTCGAGCGGGCGCGCGACAGCAGCGGCCGGGCGTCCTCGCGGCGGAAGACACCGTCGGCCATGGCGCCCTGCAGCACGGTCAGGGCCCAGTAGTCGCGCAGGCCCGACTGGTTGTGGCAGAGATGCGCGACGTTGGGGCGCTTGCCTTCGATCAGCGGCAGGTAGGCGTCGAGCGCTTTGTCGAGCCTGGCGGGATCGCCGACCGCGTCGAGCAGCACAGCGCAGGTGAAGTGTTTGCTGATCGAGCAGATCGGCAGCAGTGTGCCGGGTGACATCGGCTTGCGTGCGGCGAGATCGGCATAGCCCCAGACATGCTTCAGGATGACCTCGCCATCCCTGACGACGCCGACGACGCCGCCCGGTCCCCTGTATTGCTGCGGCAAGGCGAGGACGGCTCGTTCGAGGGCGGGGAGATCCAGGATGGTCATGGTGCGCAATGCCAGTCGGTCGGGAGGGAAATCTGCCGCCCGGACGGGCGGATCGGTTTCGTACCTACCGCTCCGTCAGTGCAGTTGCAACCGCGCTCCGTGTCTCCTCAGCGCAATCCCGCCTGGGCGTGATAAAGCCGGCTATAGGTGCCCTTGGCAGCGAGCAGCGTGTCGTGCGGTCCCTGTTCGCTGATGCCGTTCGCATCGACGACGATGATGCGATCGGCGTCCCGGATCGTCGCCAGACGATGGGCGATGACGAGCGTCGTGCGGCCCTTGGAAAGCTCGGCGAGCGACTGCTGGATCGCCTTCTCGGTCTCGGTGTCGAGCGCAGACGTCGCTTCGTCGAGGATCAAGATCGAGGGGTTCTTCAGGAACATCCGGGCGATGGCGAGCCGCTGCTTCTGACCGCCGGAAAGCTTGACGCCGCGCTCGCCGATCACCGTGTCCATGCCTTCGGGCAGCGCTGCGATCATGTCGTCCAGTTTGGCGCGGCGGGCGGCACCGAGGATATCGGCTTCGCTGGCGCCCAGGCGCCCATAACCGATGTTGTCGCGGATGGTGCCCGCAAACAGGAACACATCCTGTTGGACGATGCCGATCTGTCCACGAAGCGAGGCGAGCTTGATGTCGCGGATGTCGATGCCGTCGACGGTGATGCTGCCTTCGGCAACCTCGTAGAAGCGCGGCAGCAGCGAGCAGATCGTCGTCTTGCCGGCGCCTGACGGGCCGACGAAGGCGACGGTTTCTCCGGCCTTGATCGTCAGGTCGATGTTGGAGATTGTCGGCTTGTCGGCGCTGTAGCCGAAGCAGACGTTGCGATAGGCGATGTCGCCGCGCAGGCCCTTCACGTCGACCGCATCGGGGCGATCTTCGATGTCGGGCTCGGTCTCCATCAACTCTATGAAGCGCCTGAAGCCGGCGATGCCCTTGGGATAGGTCTCGATGACCGAGTTGATCTTCTCGACGGGGCGGAAGAAGACGCCGACGAGAAGCAGGAAGCCGATGAAGCCGCCATTGGTCAATTGTCCGGTCAGGACGAAATAGCTGCCGGTGATCATCACGATCAATTGCGTCAGCCGCATGCTCATGTAGCTGAGCGAGGTGCTGGCGGCCATGATCCGATAGGCCTCGAGCTTCGTCTGGCGGTAGTTCTGGTTGTCGGTCTCAAACAGGCTGCGCTCGTGCTCTTCGTTGGCAAAGGCCTGGACCACACGGATGCCGCCGACATTTTCCTCGATGCGGGCGTTGAAGTCGCCGACGCGGCCGTAGAGGTTGCGGAAATTATTGGCCATGCGGCCGCCGTAGCGGCTGGTGACCCAAGCGGTGATCGGCACGACGGCGGCCGTAATGAGCGCCAGTTGCCAGTGCACCGTCATCATCAACAGCAAGGCGCCGATGAAGGTCATGATTGCGATGAACAGGTCCTCCGGGCCGTGATGGGCGACTTCGCCGATCTCTTCCAGGTCTTTCGTCAGGCGGCCGACGAGATGGCCGGTCTTCTGATTGTCGAAGAAGCTGAAGGAGAGCTTCTGCAAATGGTCGAAAGCAAGGCGGCGCATATCCGTCTCGATGTTGATGCCGAGCATGTGCCCCCAATAGGTGACCGTCGCCATCAGGCCCGTGTTAACGAGATAGACGATGAGTAGACCGACGGAGGCCAGCAGGATCAGCGTCCATTCCTGGCTGGGCAGCAGCTGGTCGACGAACAGCTTCACCGCGACCGGAAAACCCAGCTCCAACAGGCCGGACAAAACCGCGCAGGTGAAATCGAGAATGAAGAGGCCGCGATAGGGCCGGTAGAACGCGAAGAAGCGCTTCAACATGACAACCGCACTCACATGGGCAGCCGCTTGGGAGCAGCAGTAAAATCTGAGCTCAAATGTCATGTTTTTAGTCGGAAGCCAACAGATATGCGACCGAAAAGCGAAGAGACGTTGGCACAAATCACACCAACCCGGGCGTGTGATCCCGCGATGAGGCGAAAGCCGGGGCGGGAGGAAGAAAACGTTAACCATAAGCTTCGTAGAAGAGGGAATCACCAGGGGAGAAAATGAAGCAATGGCAGCCGATAGATCAGATGAAGCAGTGGTGTTTGGCGGGCGCGAGGTCGTTCCGTTTCCGATGGCAAGAAGACTGAGCACCATTCGCATCTGCGCTGCCGACCTCGAAGATCTCCATGGTGACGATGCCGTAAAATATTGGCGGCGCGAATGCCGGAAGCTTGCCGACGAGTTGCTTGCGCTCGGTTGCTCCGACGAAGAGATGCGCGCTGAGGTCATGGCATTTCAGGCTGAGGTGCAGGCCGAACTCTGGCAGCGCCATCAGTCCCGGCTTTCCACTGGCGCGGTCAGCCAGTAAAGCGACAGTCCGCACCCCACATCACTGGTCGGTCGGTCGAAGCTATCAGGCTACGCCGCCATTGGCGCGCAGGACCTGGCCGTTGACCCAGCCGGCGTCGGGACCGACAACAAACGATACAACACTGGCGACATCCCCCGGCTGGCCGAGCCGCTCCAGCGGCGGCATCTTGGCAAACTGGGCGACAAGTTCTTCGCTCTTGCCCGACAGGAACAGATCGGTCGCTATCGGGCCCGGCGCCACGGCGTTGACGGTGATGTCGCGGCCGCGCAGCTCCTTGGCGAAGACGTGCGTCAGGGCTTCCACTGCGGCCTTGGTGGCGTTGTAGACGGCATAGCCAGGCAGGTTGAGGGCGAGCGTGGTCGAGGAGAAATTGACGATCCTGCCGCCGTTGCGCATGCGTTTTGCCGCTTCGCGAAGTGTGTTGAAGGTGCCCTTGGTGTTGATGGCGAAATGGCGGTCGAATTCCTCGTCGCTGGTTTCGGCAAGCGCCGCCGTCTTCAGGATCCCGGCGTTGTTGACCACCACGTCGATGCTGCCGACGGCGGCTTCGGTTGCGTCGAACATGCGCCTGACCGCTTCGGGATCGGCGACATCGGCCCTGGCGGTCAGGGCGCGACCGCCTTTCTCTTCGATCCTGTGTGCCAGTTTCTCGGCGGAAGCGGCGTCACCGGCGTAGTTGATAACGACCGTGAAGCCGTCGGCGGCCAGGCGTTCGGCAATGGCCGCGCCGATGCCGCGCGAGGCGCCGGTCACGATGGCGACCCTGTTGGATTGATCCTGCATGATGCTTCTCCTTGGGTGCGAAGCGGAATTGCTTCGTTGACGGGGAGAAAATGACGTCTTCCTTGTTCCGGATAATCATGCGTAACCTGGCAACATAATCCGGAGATCACGAACAAATGGACAGGTTCGATGCCATGCGCGTGTTTTCACGTGTCGTCGAGAGGCGCAGCTTCACGCAGGCCGCTGATGATCTCGGCTTGCCTCGCTCCACGGTGACAGACGCAGTCAAGCAACTGGAGGCACGGCTGGGCGTTCGCTTGCTGCAACGCACGACGCGGCATGTCAGCCCGACATTGGACGGTGCGGCCTACCATCAGCGGTGCCTCTCCATTCTCGACGATATCGAGGATGCGGAAGGTGCCTTCGCCGGCGCCAAACCCAAGGGCCTGCTGCGCATCGACGTGCATGGCACCCTGGCACGACACTTCGTGCTGCCGAGCCTGCCTGCCTTTCTTGCGGCCTATCCGGAGATCGAGCTTTACATGAGCGAGGGCGACCGGCTCGTCGACCTTGTGCGCGAGGGGATCGATTGTGTGCTGCGGGTCGGCGAGCCGCAGGACAGCGACATGATCGGGCGGCGCATGACGATGCTGGACGAGATCACCTGCGCGGCACCCAGCTACATTGCCCTCCGCGGCAGGCCTGAAAGTTTCGACGCGCTGGAAGGGCATCGCATGGTCGGCTTCCGTTCGTCGACTTCAGGCGATCCGATACCGCTCGAATTCCAGGTGGGTGGCAAGGTCGAGCATGTTACCTTGCCGGTGACGGTCGCGGTCAATGCCGCCGAAAGCTTCGTCGCCGCCGCAAGGCTGGGGCTCGGGCTTATCCAGGTGCCGCGATACCATGTCGAGCGCGATCTGCGTGAGGGTCGGTTGGTCGAGGTGCTTGAGAGCTGCCGTCCGACGCCGACGCCGGTTTTCCTGCTTTATCCGCGCAACCGCCAGCTTTCGCCGCGCGTGCGCGTCTTCATCGACTGGCTGGCCGGTGTGTTCGCCAAGGGCGGCGGTTGATCCGAAGCGTCAGTCCGTCAACAGTTCCGGATCCCAGGTGAACAGTTCCTTGGCGCGGGCAATTCCGCGCAGGGCGAAACGCCCCAGAGAAACAGCGTCCGCCTGCAGTTGCTGCGGGCAGGCCTCGACGAAATCCGCCGACATTATCACCTGCCGCTCGATCGAGCGGCACATCGAAGCGATGCGGCTGACCTCGTTGACAGCGGGGCCAACGACGGTGAAATCGAGACGGTTCTGGCTGCCGATATTGCCGTAGAAGACCTCGCCGATGTGCAGGCCGAGATAGACATCGGTCGTCGGCTTTCCCTGTTCTTCCCGGCGTGCGTTCAACGCCACCAGCATGCGCCGCAATTGCCGCTCGGCGGCAATGGCATTGGTGCAGGCGGTCTTCGGCTCCTCGGCATTGAAGATGGCGAGCACGCCGTCGCCGATCAGCTTGAGCACGCTGCCGCCGTGATCGTGGATCGCCGAGATGACCATGCCCGAATAGTCGTTGAGGAAGGGAATGATCTCTTCCGGCGCGGCAGTGTCGGAGATCCTTGTGTAGTTGCGCAGGTCGGAAAACCACATGACGGTTTCGATGCGTTCGGCCTCTCCGCGCACGATGCTGCCTTCGACCACGCGCCGGCCGGCGTCGGCGCCGAGATAGACGTCGGCAAGCGTGCCGATGATGCGGACGCAGGACGTGGTCTTCACAGCCAGCGCCAGGGTGGGTAGCAGAATGCGAAGGGCCGCGATCTCCTCGTCGGTAAAACCGCTTTGCCGACGCGTGGTCCAATAGGAATAGAAACAGTCCATTTCGCCGACGCGGCCCCGGTCGGTGAAATGGTGGATCATGTTGACGCAGTCCGTATGGCCTTCGTCCTTCAGGCGGTCGAGGACCTGGTAGGGCACCGAAGGCTCGTGGGCGAGACGCACGCGCCGTTCCGGCTCTTGCGCCGTCAGCATATGGTAGAAGATCGAGCGCTGCCAGTTGGTCAGGGCTTCGCCGCCGACGGTCGAAGCATATTGAACGACTTCCGGCGTGACATCGCTCTCGCTGTTCCATTGGAACGCGCGTCCTTCGAACTCCGGATGCAGCGTGTCGATCAACCCTTGCGCCCGGGCGAGGTCGATGCCTGCGGCGCGACATTTCTCACAGAAGCCGGCAAGCATCTCGGGTTCTTCCAGGCCCTTCAGTCCCTCCTCGGACAGCCAGAGAACGATGTCGCGGATCTGTTCGTTGTTCATTGCGGGTCCCGCTCGTAAGCTGCCGGTGGATTGCGCTGGCGCGAGCCGTGCACGCTATCAATAGCCGAGTCCGGCATGAGAACAAGCAACCCTTCAGACCTTGCCAAGGTTCCAAGGCATCCCCGCACTTCAGGCCTCGAGCAGGTAGGAAGGCGCTGCGCGCAACCGCGCAATGTCGCGCAGCGGTGGCTGACCGAAAAGGCGGGCATATTCGCGCGAGAATTGCGACGGGCTGTCATAGCCGACATGGTGGCCCGCCGTCGCCGCGTCGATGGACTGGCCGAGGATCAGCCGGCGGGCTTCCTGCAGCCGAAGCTGCTTTTGGTATTGCAGCGGGCTCATCGCCGTCACCGCCTTGAAATGCTGGTGAAAGGACGAAAGGCCCATATTGGCTCTTGCCGCCAGATCTTCGATGCGCAGCGGCTTGCGAAAGTCGCGTTTGATGACTTCGATCGCGCGGGTGACCTGGGTCAGCTTGCTCTCGGACCGGGCGATCTGGCGCAGGCGATGGCCCTGTTCGCCCATCAGCAGCCGGTAGAGGATCTCGCGCTCCGCCAGTGGCGCCAGCAGGTCTGCTTCGTCCGGCCGGTCGAGCAGGCGCAGCAGCCGGACGATGGCATCAAGCAGTTCAGGTGTCGTATCGCTGAGAAACAGGCCGGGCCCGGGCACGCGGGCATCGAGCGGCGAGGACCCCATCTCGATCACCAGTGCGCTCAACATGGCCGGATTCAGATCGAGGCGCAGGCAGAGATAGGGCTTTTCCGCCGATGCGTCGATGACCTGTCCGATGACCGGCAGGTCGACCGAAACTGTGAGATACCGGTTGGGATCGTAGGTTTGCACCGTATCACCCAGCATCACCTGCTTGGATCCTTGCGCGATGAAACAGACTGCGGGTTGATGCAACGTATGGATCGGTTCGGTCGGGCTCGACGACCGGATCAGGATGAGGCGCGGTATCCGTGTCGACAGCACGCCGTCGATGCCGCTGTTGCGCGCCATCAGGTGCTGGAATTCTTCGAGATTGCCCAATGCCGTTTTCCTTCGCGGGGGAATGTCGCCCTGAAAAGGTTGACCTTTTCCGGGCACAAGTTCAATGGCGTAACGTGGGGAGCGGCTGATATCGTCGGCTGCCGCTCCCTCTTGGCCTATTCTTCCCGGCTCAAGACCATGCCGCCGTGGTAGAGCACTCCGTCGGCAAAATCGCCATCGGCGGTAAAGCCGGTATCGTCGACATAGTCGATATGATTGCCGGTGACCCAATAACGGCCCTGATAGGAGCTCTGCCGCTTGCCGCGCGCTTCGTCGTAACGGCCACACGGCAAGAGGTGGTGGCGGACATGCCCGTCTTCAGTCACCCACATGCCGACATAGGGGTGCGGCGCCTGCTGCATGATTTTCTCCGGTGCCGATGATGGATCTGGCGAGATGGCGGAAAGGACAAGGCCGAACGCCGTCCAGGCTTCCGATGCCGTTGCTGTTGGAAAACTGCGGTTCATCTGCGTGCGCTCCGCTCGAGCCGGATCAGTGCGGGCTTGCCGTCGGGCGCACGATGATCTCGCTGACATCGACGTCGTCAGGCTGCTCGATGGCATAGGTGATGGCCCGGGCGATGGCGGTGGCCGGGATGGCTATGCGCCGGAAGTCGCGCATTGCTCCGCGCGCGGTCTCGTCGGAGATGCTGTCCGCCAGTTCCGATTCGGTGACGCCCGGCGAGACGACGCTGACGCGGATGCGATCTGTCTCCTGTCGAAGGCCATCGGAGATCGCCCGGACGGCAAACTTGGTCGCGCAATAGACAGCCGCAGTCGGCGAGACCGCATGACCACCGATCGACGACAGGTTGACGATCTGTCCGCTGCCTTGCTCGTTCATGACGGGCAGACTGGCGGCAATGCCGTTCAGCACACCGCGGATGTTGACATCGATCATCCGGTTCCACTCGTCGACCTTGAGAGCGGAAAGCGGTGACAGCGGCATGACGCCGGCATTGTTGACGATGACATCGAGCCGGCCGAATTCGGAAACAGCATGGGCAACGAAGGCCTGCGTGTCGGCAAGGTCGGTAACATCGAGCGCTTGGAAGCTGGCGGTGCCGCCGGCGTCGCGGATTTCGCCGGCAAGGGTCGCCAGCCGATCGGTACGGCGGGCGCCGAGAACGACGCGGGCCCCGGCTGCTGCCAGATATCGGGCTGTAGCCTCGCCAATTCCGCTGCTGGCACCTGTGATGGCGACGACTTTTCCTTGAAGTTCGGACATGTCTGGTTCCTTTCAAGATGGGCCGAGGACCTCCCCGGCTCTGAAAGTCACCATGCGCTATCCGCTCTATGGAGCGGTAGAACAGCACTCCGGCATCCTTGCACGATTCTCCGAAAGGTTCGCGACCATACTGCCCGGCGCGCGGCAGGCACTGGTGCCGTTGAGTTAAACGGCCAATTGGAGCGCTTGCCCGTCATTTTCGGCCGGCACGGCGCAGCAGATCAGGGCTTCACCCTGCCTGGCCTCGAACGACGGCTGCTGGGGATAGGCGACTTCGCCTTCGAGGACCCGCGTGCTGCAACTGCCGCAGCTGCCGTTGCGACAGCCATATTCGGGCAAGAGGCCGCGCGCTTCGGCCAGATCGAGCAATGTGCCTTCGCCCGGCTGCCAGCGTGCTTCCTTGCCGGAGGCGGCAAAGATGACGCGGACAGGCGTACTCGCCGGTTGTTTTGCCGATGCGGGCAATCCGGCGTCAGGGCTACGCGTCAGCGAAGACAGGCCGAAGGTCTCCGCGTGAATGCGGGCATCAGTGACGTTGAGCCCACGCAGCCCGTCATAGAGCGATTGCATGAAAGCCCGCGGACCACAGAGGTAGAAGTCATAATCGTCGAACGGCAGGACGGATTGCAGCAACGGAATATCAATGCGTCCGGCGGCGTCGTAGTCCTCGCCCTTGCGTGCGCCATCCGCCTGGCTGAGCACGCGCGTCAGGTGGATCTTGCCCTGGCCGGCCTCGACGAGGGAGGCAATCTCCTGATCGAAGGCGCGTTCATCCAGACTGCGAGCCGATTGGAACAGCCACGTCGGGCGTATCCGTCGCTTGCGCAAGCCCTCATAGAGGATGTCGCGCGACATCGCGATGACAGGCGTGATGCCGACACCGGCGGCAAGCAGCACCGCTGGCCGGCGCTCCGTCGCGTCGATGACGAAGCTGCCGGCCGGCGCCCTGGCCTCGATGATATCGCCCGGCCCGAGACCGTGCAGAAAGGACGAGACGCTGCCGTCGCGCTTGACGCTGATGCGGTAGGCGCCGTCGGAAGGGGCGGCCGAAAGCGTGTAGCTTCGAACCACGGATTTGCCCTCCGAATTGATGCGGATCGACAGATGCTGCCCGGCGCGAAACGGTGCGAGCCCCGCATCGTCAGTCGACTCAAGGTAGAGCGAGCGGATCGTCGCACTCTCGGCCTGCGTGCGTGTGATCCGAAACGGTCGCCATTCTCCGGCGCGGACGGTGGCACGCAGCCGATCATCGGTCTGCTGCCAATCGCCGGTCATCAGCGAATTGGGCGACTGACCAGCCTCGCGAGAGGACCAGCGAAGTGACGAACCATCCGCCCGGTAGAGCACTTGCCGTGGGCGAAAGCGCCAGAGGCGTTCCGCGCCCTGGAACGCATCGATTTCCGGCGAGGTGAGGACGACTTCGGCCTCGCCGGTCATCTGCAGCATGTCTCCGGTGGCAAAATCGACAAAAAGCAGACCAGCCTTGGGGTTGAGCATGAAGTTGCCGAGCGTGTTGAAAAACAGATTGCCGGCGAAGTCGGGGATCGTCAGTACGCCATCCTCACCGACACGCACAAAGCCGGCCTTGCCGCCGCGATGCGAGACATCGACCTGACGCTCGCCGTTGTCGCGGTCGACAAAGGAGGCGACGAAAAACGTGTCGGCATTGGCGATGATTTCTTTCGCGCGCCTGTCGAGACCGCTGAGGTGGACGGGGCGCGTCTCCGGCGGAGCGGTCGGTTTACGCGCGAACGAGAAATCCCGCAGCTGGATATATTGCGGACAGTTGCCGAAGCTCTGACCGACGGAGACGGCAAAGTGATCGTCCCTCGCTCGACGGACGACACCGTTCAGCCGATTGCGGCGCCGGGTTTCAAGCTGAATGCCCAGCAACGCGATGGCGTTGCCATCCTCCATCCCGGCATCGGCGGGGTCGCCACGGTCACGCGGCAAGTGAACGGTCAGGGCGTGGGCGTCCGGTGCCTGTATGAATCCCGGCTCGCCAGCGCGCAGGCTCGCCCAGACATCGCCTGAGGGGTCCACGGCGCCAAGCACGATGAAGGGCAGCATCGGAAAGAACTGGCGATGCTGCTCGGGCATGAAGGTTCTAACGAAGTTGCGGCCCGGCGCATCCATGCGCTCGACGACCCCGAGACTGCGTTGAATGGTAAGTTCGCCCTCGTGCCAGGGGGACGCGGCGGGGATCGGCGCAATTGTGTCCGGCATCGTCTTTCTCCTTGGTGACAGGCAAGGCCGGCGCGGAGCGTTCCGCACCGGCAGCGCAGTCAGGCGGCGAGGCCCGCTGCCGTTTTGTGGAAGCCGACGAAACCGGGCAGGGCCTCGATACGACCAAGCCAGGCCAGCACGTGGGTGTAGCCGCTGAGGTCGACATTGCCTTCAGGCGCGCTGGAGACATAGCTGTAGAGCGCGACGTCGGCGATGGTCGGCCGGCCGCCGAGCAGGAAGTCGCGATCGGCAAGTTCCGCCTCGATCAGTTGCAGGATGCGATGCGCTCTCGCGATCACCTCTTCGGGCCGAAGACCTGCTCCGAAGACAGTCACGAGCCGTGCGGCCGCCGGTCCGTAGGCGATTTCACCGGCTGCGACCGACAGCCATTTCTGCACTTTCGCTGCGCCGGCGGGATCTTCCGGCAACCAGTCGGCGCGGCCGAGCTTCTTTGCGAGATAGACGAGGATGGCGTTGGAGTCGGTTACCACAATGCCATCGTCGTCGAGCACCGGAACCTGACCGAAGGAATTAAGCTTGAGGAAGTCGGGTGTCTTGTGGGCCTTTGCCAGGAGGTCGACATCGACAAGGTCGTGCGGCACGCCCAGCAGGGAGAGGAAGAGTTGTGCGCGATGCGAATGGCCCGAGAGCGGGTGGCGGTAGAGTTTCATGCTAATTGTCCCTTTTATAGCCGGGTCCGTCGATCAGGGCGTCGGCAGGTGCGTGATGCCTGTCACTCGGTCGCGTCCGGCGGTAGCAAGAACCGGATCATCGGAGTGCGCTGCGTGGTTTCGGGCGGTTCGGATTGAACTGCCTTAACCAGCAATCTATGCCCTTCCAGATTTTAGCTGTAGAGTGTCATTATGATAAGTGGCCTCTCGGATATTGGAAGTTAGATGGATCGACTGGACGCAATGACCGTGCTTCTCGGCGTCGTGGAAGGCGGGAGCCTGTCTGCCGCATCGCGGCGGCTGCGCATGCCGCTGGCGACGGTCAGCCGCAAGGTTTCGGAACTGGAAACCCACCTCGGCGCGCAATTGCTCACCCGAACCAATCGGCGGATCCAGCTGACGGAGGCCGGGCGAACCTATGTCGACGCGGCGCGGGAAATCCTCGCGCGTGTCGACGAGGCGGAACGGGTGGCGGCCGGGGAATACACGACGATCAAGGGGGACCTGACGATGACGGCACCGATCGTCTTCGGACGGCTGCACGTGCTGCCTGTCGTCGTCGATTTCCTCAAAGCCAACCCGGACGTCAACATGCGCCTGTCCTTGGGTGACCGGCTCGTCAATCTCGTCGACGATCACATCGATGTCGCACTCCGGATCGGCAACCTGCCGGACAGCAACATGATCGCAACGAAGCTCGGCACGATCCGACGCGTCGTCTACGCGAGCCCAAGCTATATCGGCCGGAACGGTCAGCCGGGTCATCCGAGCGAGCTTGCCGAGCACGATTGCATCACGTTCGAAGGCCTCATGTCGAACCGGACCTGGAGTTTTGTCGACGGAAAGGCCGAAATCGCTGCCCCGATCCGCTCACGCCTTGCGGTCAACACGGCCGAGGCCGCGGTCGATGCCGCCGTTACCGGGCTCGGCCTCACACGCGTTCTGTCCTATCAGGCGGCGCGCGCGGTCGCCGATGGTCTGCTCGTGCCGGTGCTGGAGCCCTTCGAGCACCCGGCGCTGCCGGTTCAGCTGGTCTATCTGCCGCAGGGACATGTGCCGATGAAACTCAGGGCCTTCGTCGACTTCGCCGCCCCGCGGCTCAGATCCGTGCTGAAATGAGAACGATGGAAACGCCCCCAAAAGGATTTTTTCCCTGATATCACCCGCTGATCTGCGATGCCTTGCCGACGATGGCGGCACGGCCTGTGGTCGCCATGGGCAGGTCACTGCCCGGTTGAAGTTGATGCGTCGCCTGCAGCTGTCGTGGTCGGTGGACGAGCGTGACCAGTACGAAGGACAGGATCATCAGCAGATACCACGCGCCGAGCTTCTGCAGCGACACCAGCGTCCAGCCGGCGTGTTGCGAGGGATAGATCCAGGCGCGGGACCACGTTCCGATGTTCTCGGCAAACCAGATGAACAGGGCGATGAGCAGAAAACCGACCAGCAGCGGCATGCGATGGCGGAACCGGAAGACGCGATAGTGAACGGTCGTGCGCCAGAACAGGACCGCGATGATGGCAAACAGCAGGTAACGCAGATCGACGACGAAATGGTGGGTGAAGAAGTTGGCATAGATGGCGAGAGCCAGGAGCACCGTTGCCCACCGTGGCGGATAGTGGGTGTAGTGCAGGTCGAGAATGCGGGTGACGCGCGCCAGATACGAGCCGACAGCGGCATACATGAAGCCTGAAAACAGCGGCACGCCGCCGATGCGAAAGAAGCTGGGTTCCGGATAAATCCAGGAGCCGACCGACGTCTTGAAGACCTCCATCAACGTGCCGACGATGTGGAAGATCAGGATAACCTTGGCCTCGGCGATGGTCTCCAGCTTGAAGGCGAGCATCAGAAGCTGAATGCCCAGGGCTGCCAGGAAAAGAAAATCGTAGCGGGCAAGGCCGATCTCTGCCGGCCAGAACAGCTTGGTCGCAATCATGAGCGCCAGCAGGGCGGCGCCGAAGAGGCATGCGAAAGCCTGCTTGATGCCGAAGACCAGAAATTCCGTCAGGCCGCCAGGGAAGCCGTCGCTTGGAAGCCGGTCGAGCAGCCGGCGTGCGACCGCATCGATGCGCGCTTCGAGTGATGTGAAACGTCTGTCGTCCGACCGCTGCGCCACGCGATTCGCCTCCATGCCGGTGCCGCAGGTGCGATGGCCGGGCAATGCGGTCGAATTGTGGATCGGCCCGAGCTTAGAGGCTCGGGCCGATCCACAATTTCGTTGGCGTGAGAAGCGTCAGGCTGCTCGCTACCGGAACAGGCTTGGCAGCCAGAGGGACAGGGCGGGGATATAGGTGACGAGCATCAACACGGCGATGCTGGCACCGAAGAACGGCCAGATCGTCCTCATCGCCTCGCGGATCGAAATGCCGCCGACGGCGCAGCCGACGAAGAGCACGGTGCCGACTGGCGGCGTGTTGAGACCGATGCCGGCGTTCAGGATCATCACGACGCCGAAATGCACGGGGTCGATGCCAAACGCCTTGACGACCGGCAGCAGCACCGGCGTGCTGATGATGACCAGCGGCGCCATGTCCATGAAGGTGCCGAGCAGCAACAGAATGATGTTGATCAGCAACAGCACGATGATGGGATTGTCGGAGATCGCGCTGATCGCGGCGACCATGCTTTGCTGGACCTGCAGGAACGCCATCAGCCAGCCGAAGGAGGCGGCGGTGCCGATCACCAGAAGCACCATTGCCGTGGTGCGAACAGCCTGCAGCACCGCCTCGACGAAGCCGCTCCAGTCGAGTTCGCGGTAGACAAGCAGTGCGACGAGCAGGGCGTAGAACACGGCAATGCATGAGCTTTCCGTCGCCGTAAAAATGCCCGAGCGTACGCCGCCGAAGATGATGCCGATCAGGAGCAGCCCCGGAAGCGAGGCGAGCAGATAGAAGCCGAGACGGCGCAGGCCTGGGAACGGTTCCGACGGGTATCCCTTCTTGCGCGCGACCACATAGGCCGTGACCATCAGCGCTGCGGCCAAAAGCAGGCCGGGCAGAATGCCGGCAGTAAAGAGATCGGCGACGGAAACATTGCCGCCGGCGGCGATCGAATAGAGGATCATGTTGTGCGAAGGCGGGATCATCAGCGCGATGATCGCCGCGTTGACCGTGACGTTGACGGCATAGCTGCGGTCGTAACCGCGCGCCGCCATCTGCGGGATCATCAGCCCACCGACCGCGGATGCGTCGGCGACAGCGGACCCGGAAATGCCGCCGAACAGCGTCGAGGCGACGATATTGACCTGGCCGAGGCCGCCGCGCAGATGGCCGACGATGCCGGCGGCAAAGCGGATCAGCCGGTCGGCAATGCCGCCGCGCACCATCAGGTCGCCGGCAAAGATGAAGAACGGGATCGCCATCATCGCAAAGACGTTCATGCCGGAATTCATCTGCTGGAAGACGACGATCGGCGGCAGGCCCATGTAGATGACGGTCGCGAGCGACGCGATGCCGAGGCAAAACGCGATCGGCATGCCGATCATCATCAGGATGGTGAAGGTGCCGAAGAGAATGCTGTAGGCCACTATGCTGCCTCCTGAATGACGATGTCGGCGACCGGGGCATCGCCGAGCACGACATCGGCGAGCCGCTCCGCCGCGAACAGCGCGATCAGCAGGCCGCCGGCGATCATCGGAAAGAAATCGACGCCACCCGGCCAGCCGAGCACGGGGATGGTCGCGGCCCAGGTGCCGGCGGCAAGGAGGGTCGAATAGAAGCTCATCGCCAGGCCAAAGAGGACGATCAGCGAAAGGCTGACGAGATCCATCAGCCGCTGCACGGCGGGTGACGCCGAATGGCGCACGAAATCGAGGCCGAGATGCACGCTCTCGCGCACACCGACGGCGGCGCCGAGCAGGATGAACCAGGACATCAGATGCAGCGACAGCGGTTCCGACCAGCTGGGCGTGTCGTTGAGCACATAGCGGGCGAAGACCTGCCATCCGACGATTACCGTCATGGCGACGAGGCCCACACCCGAGATGTAAAGCGAGAGCCGGCTGAGCCGGGCAAGGACAGGCCTGACGACCTGTATGAAACGCCACATTGCCTTATCCTCCATAGACTGCAGACGAGGGGAGGGCCCGGGCGATTAGACCGGGCACCCCGTAGGCACGCCGGTTACTGCTAGTTGATGGCGCGGATCCGCTCGAGCAGGTCCTTCATCTGCGGATCGGTAACGAAGCGATCATAGACGGGCTTCATCGCCGCGGAGAACTCGGCCTTGTCGACCGTGACAACATTGGCGCCGGCTGCGCGAACCTTTTCCTCCGAGGCCTTTTCCCGGGCCGTCCAGAGTTCCCGCATCTTCACCACCGATTCCTTCGCCGCCTCCTTCAAAACCTTCTGGTCGTCAGGCGAAAGCTTGTCCCAGCTCAGCTTCGAGATCACCAGGATCTCGGGGTTGAGGGAGTGTTCGGTGAGCGTGTAGTTCTTGGCAACCTCGAAATGCCTGGAGGATTCGTAGGACGGCCAGTTGTTTTCAGCCGCATCGACGACACCTGTTTCAAGCGAGGAATAGACTTCACCGAACGGCATCGGCGTGGCATTGGCGCCGAAGGCTTCCATCATCGCGATCCAGAGATCCGATTGCTGGACGCGCACCTTCATGCCCTTGAGATCGGCGAGTTTCTCGATCGGCTTCTTGGTCGAATAGAACGAGCGCGCGCCGGAATCGTAGAAGGCAAGCCCGATCAGCCCATGCGGTTCGAAGGCGGCCAGCACTTCGTCGCCGATCGGCCCGTCGACGGTCTTGTGCATGTGCTCGGTCGAACGGAACAGGAAGGGAAGCCCGAGCACGACGGTCTGTGGCACCAGATTGTTGAACGGTGCGGCGTTGACGCGATTCATGTCGATGACGCCGAAGCGCGTCTGCTCGATCGTGTCCTTCTCGCTGCCAAGGGCGGCATTGTTGGTGACATCGATCTTGATGCGGCCGTTGGTGCGCTTGGCGACCAGTTCGCCCATGTATTTCACCGCATCGACGGTCGGATAACCGTCCGGATGGATGTCGGCCGAGCGCAGGGTGATTTCCTGCGCCTGCAGAGTTCCGGCGCCAAGGGCAACGCCCAGGGCCAGGCAAAGCGTTTTTGCAATGTTCATTTTGTCCTCCTCCTTCTTGAAACGCCGAAGCCTCCTCGCTTCGGACGAATGCGGGTGGCTTCAGGCATCTCCGTCCGTAAACGGCTTCAAGCCAAAGAGCCGTTCAGGATTTTCGACGAGCGCGCGGTGACGGGCTTCGGCATCGGGCAGCCAGCCCAGAACCGTGTCGGTCAGTTCGGCGTCGTCGGGATAGTCGGCGCTGGTCTTTGCAAGATTGTGCGGCCAGTTGCTGCCCCAGACGATGCGCTCGGGCGCATGCTCGGCAATCGCGCGCGAAAGCGCGGCCACGTCGGCGTAGTCGGGACCACCGGTCTTTGAAGATTCGTAGACGCCCGCGAACTTGAACCAGCAGTTGCCGCGGTCGATCAGGCGCTTCACGGCGGCGACTTCAGCGCCATCGGCTGCGGCACCGGAAAAGAACTTGCCGTGATGATCGAAAACCCAGCGCGATTTGAGTTTCTTCAGTCTTGGCTCGTGCTGAAGGATATCGCTGCCATCGAACTGGACGGCGACCATCCAGTCGCGTGCAGCGGCGCGGTCATCGATCGCTTCGAGTTCCTTAAGGCCGACGGCGCCGCCGGGCAGGTCCATGATCCGTGCGCCGATGACACCGGCTGCCGCCAGGGCGTCCAGCTCGCTTTCGGATGTTTCCGCGCCGAAGGCGGCGACGCCGCGGGCGATGGTCCCCATCGCGTTCAGGCAGGCAATCAGATTGGCATTGTCGCGCTGATGGGCATTGCCCTGGGTGATGATGACCCTGTCGATGCCGAGCCAGCGCATGAATTGTCTGTATTGATCCGCATCGGGCAGGGCACCGGCGGGAAGTGCTGGACCGCCGGCAAGGGCGGGAAAGCCAGGCAGATACATGTGCATCTGCGTATCGACCGTGCCTCTTGGCAGCGCGATCCTGGGCGGGCGACCGGAGAGCGTTCTGACCAGCATCTCAGTCATCCCTCATCCGGAACTCGGCAAGCGCATCGCGGTCGATCTCGATGCCAAGTCCCGGACCATTGGGGATTTTGACGACCCCCTGGTCATGTTCGATCGGCGTTTTGATCACCGCCTGTCGAAACGGGTTCTCGGTGCGATCGAATTCCAGGATCGGCTCGATCGGGTCGACGCGCACCGGATTGGGCACCATGGACGCCATGAACTGAAGGGCTGCCGCAATATGCACCGCCGTGCCCCAGACGTGCGGCACGATGCGGATACCGTGGAGCGCTGCCATATCGGCGACGCGTCGCGCCTCGGTGAAGCCTCCGACGCCGGCAAGGTCGGGCTGGAGAATGTCGACGGCGCGGGTTTCGACGGGTTCGCGCATGCCCCAGCGGCTGTGCCAGGTTTCGCCGCCCGCGACTGCTATCGGCTGGCCGGCGCGCACCTCGCGATAGGCGCCGAGCTGTTCCGGAACCACCGGCTCCTCGAACCAGTCGATGTCGAGTTCGGCCGCCTTGCGCCCGAATTCTAGTGCTTCGAGCACGTCATAGCCGTGATTGGCATCGACCATCAGCCGCATGTCTGGTCCGACGGCCTCGCGAACGGTGCGAACGACCGCGAGATCTTCCTTCACGCCAAAACCGATCTTGATCTTGCTGGCGTGAAAGCCCTCGGCGCGATAACGGGCGACCTCCGCGGCATTGTCCTCGACGCGGTCGACGCCGTCGCGCTTGAAGCTGCCGGTGGCATAGGCCCTGACCGTCTCGCGGAAGCGACCGCCGAGCAGCGTGGAGACCGTCACGCCGAAATGTTTGCCCTTGATGTCCCAAAGCGCGATGTCGATCCCGGACAGGGCAGTGAGCGCGAGGCCGCGCTGGCCCTGGTCGCGCAGCGCATTGTAGAGCCGCGCCCAGATCTTTTCGGTTTCGAGCAGATCGGCCCCGATCAGCCAGGGCGTGTAGGCCGCGACCACCGCGGCGTTCGGCCTGGCCGGACCGAGGCATTCGCCCCAGCCGGTGGTGCCGTCGTCACAGACGATTTCGACCAGCACATGGGCGCGCCGATCGAAGCGCATGGAGGCGCTTTGAAACGGCACCGCGAGGCGGTGCTCCAGGAGATGCGTGCGGACGGCCGCGATCTTCATCCTAGCGTTTCCACGGCGCAATGAGCGCGGCGAGCATGTCTTCTTCCTGCGGCGTCAGGTCGTCGAGCGGCGGCCGGACGCCGCCCGCACCGAAACCCTGCAGCCGGACGCCGGCCTTGATCGCTGCGACAGCATAGCCCTTGCGACGGTTGCGGATGGCCATGAACGGGTAGAAGAAATCGCGCAGGATTTCTTCGCACCGCGCGCGATTGCCGGCACGCAACGCGCTATAGAACTCGACGGCGAGCCCCGGCACGAAATTGAAGACCGCCGAGGAATAGGTGGTGAAGCCGGCGCCGAGATAGGCTTCGGCGAACAGTTCGGCCGTGGGCATGCCGCCGAGATAGGTCAGCCGGTCGCCCATCGTTGCGGTGATCTGGCGGATGAGGCCGATATCGCCGGTGCCGTCCTTGAAGCCGATGAGGTTGGGGCATTCGTCGCAAAGACGCTTCAAGGTGTCGATCGCCAGCACCGAATTGTCGCGGTTATAGACCATGACGCCGATGCCGACCGACCGGCAGATTTCTCGTACATGAACGAAGAGCCCCTCCTGCGGCGCGTCGATCAGGTAATGCGGCAGAAGCAGGATGCCGTCGGCACCAGCTTTTTCGACCGCACGTGCCAGTTCGACACCGATCTCTGTGCCGAAGCCGCAGCCAGAAACGATCGCGGTCTTGCCGGCCGCTTCTTTCGCCGCCGAGACGATGCCGGGAATTTCCTGTGGCGAAAGCGAAAAGAACTCGCCTGTTCCGCCGGCGGCAAACAACACCGGAGCGTCGAAGCCCGACAGCCATTCCACATGGCGACGGTAGCTTTCGGAGTTGAATTTTCGCTCGGCATCAAAATGCGTCACGGGAAAGGACAACAGGCCGGCGCCGAGCGCGGCCTTGATCTCTTGCGGCGTCATGCTGGATTTCCTCTGCCTGCCTCCTCCGGCAGAGTTGTCATACGTGTATGATGGGATCGTGTCAATAAGTTATCGTACAGGTCCTCGCTGTTCGCGAAGCAGCGTCCGGTAGCGTGCCTGGCTGCCGCGCAGATGCCGCCGCATCGCCTCGCGCGCACCCTCCTCGTCGCCGTTTGATATGGCGATGACGATGTCGTCATGCTCGTTGTCGAGCATGGCGATATAGGCGGATTGGTCCTGTTCGCTGTCGTCGTTGCGCAACGCGCCGCGCGGGATCACGTTGCGGCCGATTATCGCCAGGAACTCGCGGAAGCGCGGGTTGTTGGTGGCTTCGGCTATGGCGAGGTGCAGGGCGAAATCGGCCTCGACGCTCGATACCCCGGCGTTGAGGCAGGCGCGCACCGCATAGTGGCGTTCGATGATCACCTCTTCCTGTGCTGGCGACCGGCGAAGGGCCGCAAGTCCGGCAGCCTCCACCTCGACGGCCGTTCGCAGCTCGAGCAACTCGATCATCGACGATACTCGCACCGGATCGACATCCTGCAGGAAAAGCGATGCGGGGCCGGTGGTCGGCGGGGCGTCGAGAACGAAAACACCGGCACCCTGGCGTGCTTCGACCAGCCTGTCAGCGCGAAGGGCCGCAATCGCCTCGCGCACGACCGTGCGGCTGACGCCATGGGCCTCGGAAAGCTGCGCTTCGCTCGGCAACTTGCCACCGGTTGCAAACTGTCCCGCGGCTATCGCCCGCCGCAACGTGTCGGCCAGCCTCGAGGTCAACGTGCCTGTGCCGGTGCCCGGCTGCAGCTTCGTTTGAACGCTCATCTGCTCTCCCTCTCGTGGTCATTGGCCCGCCAACCAGCTCGCCTTGTCCCACCGGTATGCCAGATTATTCGGCCTGTGGCATCACAGGGGCGATTTATTGACGTGATTGCATCAACCTGTATGATGAGTTGACTTCAAATGCAATGTATCGATATCCGGCCGCTGGGCGAGCCGGTTGCGGAGGGATGGAACTTGAAGCGATTGTTGATCACTGGGGCCGCGGGAGCACTGGGTCGCGCCATGCGGGCGCGCGTGGCCGATCTGGCCGAGGTGGTGCGGCTGTCGGATATTGCCGATCTCGGCACCGCGGCGCCGCATGAGGAGATCATTTCCTGCGATCTCGGCGATGCGGCGGCCGTCGATCGGCTGGTCGAGGGCTGCGACGCCATTCTTCACCTCGGCGGCATTTCGGTCGAAGACAAGTTCTCCAAGATCCTCAATGCGAACCTGCTCGGTCTCTACAATCTCTACGAAGCGGCGCGGGCGCATGGCCAGCCGCGCATTCTCTTTGCCAGCTCCAACCATACGGTCGGCTTCTACCGGCAGGACGAGCCCGTGGCCGCGGATGCGCCGATGCGTCCCGATGGCCTCTATGGCGTGTCGAAATGTTTCGGCGAGGCGCTGGCCCGGATGTATTTCGAGAAATTCGGGCAGGAGACGGCGCTTGTTCGGATCGGCAGCTGCACGGAGAAGCCGACCAACCACCGCATGCTGTCGACGTGGATGTCCTATGACGATTTTGCCGCGCTGATCGCCTGCGTGTTCCGGGCGCCGATGCTGGGCTGCCCGGTCGTCTGGGGCATCTCGGACAATGACAGCCGCTGGTGGGACAACGGCCATGCCGCCTATCTCGGCTGGCGGCCGCGCGACAATGCCGAGCGCTTTCGTGCCGAACTCGAAGTGTCTCCCGGCCGGCCGGAAGCATCGTCGCCACTCGCCGTCTACCAGGGCGGGATGTTCACACGGGACCCGATCTTTACGGAGGAGTAGCCGGCTGGGCAAGGCGGCCAGCCGCCATCGCCCGACCATGGCACGCTGCAGGGTACGCCAATACCGGCAGATTGATTTGCGCCGAAACTCTTCTGCCAAAGGGGGCGCGAAGAAAGCGGGCCCTTCGATCGCATCGGCGCAGCGATCGAGCAGGTGCAACGCATTTAGGCGCAGTGCGCCATCGAACCTCTCTCAGACTTCCGCGGGGAAGGCGCCGGCTCGGCCGGTTGGGCCGCCGGCCCCGATGCAAACCGCGCAGCGCCGTCCTTGCCGATGACCCAGACGGAATTTCTCCCGGCAGCCTTTGCGGCATAGAGTGCGCGGTCGGCGGAAGACAGAAGCTCGCTCGCTTCCTGCTTGTTGCCGACAAAGGCGATGCCGATGCTGACGGTCGCCGAAATCGTGGTGTTTCCTGCCCTGACGAGTGCATGCTCGAAGGCAACTCGGATATCCTCGGCGATCGCTGCGGCCTGCGACCGGTCGACCCCGGGGAAGCAGGCAGAAAACTCTTCACCGCCCATGCGCGCGAGGAAGGCCCGGCCGCCTACGGCTTGTGAAATGACGGCGGCGCATTCGATAAGCACCTTGTCACCGACCGCGTGGCCATAGCGATCGTTGACTGCCTTGAAGTGGTCGATGTCCATGTACATCAACGCGCCTTCAGCGGGTTTTGTCGCGAGATAGGTGTCGAGTTTGGCCATGAAGGCGCGCCGGTTCTGCACGCCGGTCAGGGCATCGGTTTCCGACGCCAGCTTGTATCTGTACTGCGTCCGTTCCTTGATCAGTGCGAAGAATGAGAAACCGCCGGCCAGACTATGAATGAACAACTCGAACGTCAGGAGCTGGTACCACAGCGGCTGCTCGGCGCCGGACGCCGTGTTGCCGAAAAGCGGCCATACGAAGATCAGCGGGATGCGCACGAGATAAAACAACCCATGCGTCGCAAAGAGAAAGGCAACGATGTAGGAACTTGGAAGCTTCCGGAAATTGTCGGAACGGAAGATCTCGACCGCGATCATGGCCGAATAGACGAAGATCAGCGCGGAAAACAGCACGATCCGGCTGGTGACGTTGCTCTGGACATAGTCGGAGAAACTGGTGATCAGGAGCCATAGCATGGGCCCGGCCAGTGCGGACGCGATCTTCAGTGGCTGGTCGTCGAAGGCCCGCAAGCCGAGCCAGATTAGCGCCAGCCCGAGAACGGCCAGAGCGTTGCCCAGCGAAACCGCAACGAAGGAATAGTCGGGGCCTCTAAGAGCCAGCAGGGTAAACCCGATAGCCCCGACCAGAAACGCACAGGACCAAAGCCGCAGTTCAAGGCTGTTGCGCTCCTGACGCGAAGCGAGCGCGAAGAAGACAGCAAAGACCACCAGGGTGGCGAAAGAGCTGATCATGATCGTCGGGGTATGTAGTGCTTCCACCGTCAACTCCTGGATTCTGCGCCACGTTATGCGCCGGAATCTTAAAAGTTTTGCAAACGGCGGTTGCGAGGATTAGCTGGGGGTACGGCTACCAAACGCAGCGTTTTCGTCAGGGTGTGACACCCGTCGCAGGCGATGCTTGCCCTGTTACGACGGCCTGCGCCCTTGCACCGTGAGGTCTGACATCAGTCGCTGCTGGCCGGCCCGGATGACGTCTTCCATCGCCTGTCGGGCGCCCTCGGCATCACCGCGGCGGATTTCTTCGACAATTCGGATGTGGGTCACGGCGACGCGGTCGATTTCGCTGCGGTCTGCATTCGGGTTGGTGAGTTTGAAGACGCCGATCAGTGCCGCCTCGATCAAGTTGCCGACCGTCCGCATGAACGGGTTGAGCGACGCCTCGAGAAGATGCAGGTGGAACTCGAGGTCGGCATGGGCGAGTGTCTCGGCACTGTGGTCGTTGTTGCCCATGGCAACGGCGAGCCGCATCATCTGGGCAATGTCGGCGTCGGAGGCACGCTCGGCTGCAAGCGCTGCCGCATAAGGTTCGAGCGCCAGCCTGATTTCGCTCAGATGTTTCAGGAAGTCTTCGTCGACGCCGACGCTGAAATGCCAGGAGAGCACGTCACTGTCGAACAGGTTCCAATGCGCCCGCGGCATCACCCGCGTTCCGATGCGCGCGCGCGGGAACACAAGGCCCTTGGCCGCAAGCGTCTTCATCGCCTCGCGCAGCACCGTGCGCGACACCTTGAAGCGCGCCGCCAACTCGACATCCCCCGGCAGGATATCGCCGGCCGCGAACTCGCCGCCGATCACTGCGCGTCCAAGTTCATCGACGACGTGGCCGTGACTCGAGCGTTTTACCGGTTGTCTCGCGAAGCGTCCTGGCGACATGAGGTGCAATCAAACCCTTTCCTAGGCATGTCGCCGTTCGCTGCGCGACACGTAGACGATGCCTTTCTGCATCAGGATGAAGACGAACAGCAGGAGGCCGATCAGGATCTTCGTCCACCAGCTGGAGAGGGAGCCGTCAAAGGTGATGTAGGTCTGGATCAGGCCCTGGATGAGAATGCCGATGAAGGTGCCGGCGACGAAACCGGAGCCGCCGGTCAGAAGTGTTCCGCCAATGACCACCGCCGTGATTGCGTCGAGTTCGACGCCAACCGCCGCAAGCGAGTATCCGGCCGACGTGTAAAGCGAGAAGACTATGCCGGATAGGCCCGCGAGCAGGCCCGACAGCGCGTAGATCAGGATGGTGGTGCGCCCGACCGGGACGCCCATCAGCTTGGCGGTGGTAGTGCCGCCACCGAGCGCGTAGACGTCGGTGCCGAAGCGGGTGCGATGGGCAATCAGTATGCCGATGGCGAAGACCAGCAGCATCAACCCGCCGATGAGCGTGATCCTGCCGCCGCCGGGGAGCTTGTAATAGAGCCCTTTCATCGTGCCATAGAACGGGTGCTTGATGGCGATGCTGTCGATCGACAGCACGAAGGCCATGCCGCGCGCCAGAAACATGCCCGCGAGCGTGACGATGAAGGCGGGCATCTCCAGGTAGTGAATGATGGCACCCATCACAGCGCCGAAAAGCGTCGTGATCAAAAGCACCATGGCGAAAGCCGCGAGCGGATGGATGGCGGTATTGTCCAGCACGACCGCCAGAAACACCCCGGTGAAGGCGATGACGGAGCCGATCGACAGGTCGATGCCGCCGGACAGGATGACGAAGGTCATGCCGACGGCGGCGATGCCGAGAAAGGCGTTATCGGTCAGGAGGTTGCCGATCACCCGCGTCGACAGGATGTTGGGGTACTGCGCCGCGCAAAGTGCGTAGCTCAGCACGAAAATGACGATGGTTGCGGTCAGCGGCAGGTATTTCGGTTTCATCGCGCTTGCCGCTCCGTCGGTTTTCTGCTGGTGCGCAGGAGCGCTACAAAGGTGAAGGCATTGCGAACCGGCGGCGACTGCAAGACGAGAATGAAGACGATGATCGCCGCCTTGATGATCAGGTTGAATTCCGGCGGGAAGCCGGAAAGTAGGATGCCGGTGTTGATCGACTGGATGATGATGGCGCCGAGCACGGAAGCCGCGATGCTGAAGCGACCGCCGAGAAGCGAGGTGCCGCCGATGACCACGGCCAGGATGGCGTCGAGTTCGAGCCAGAGCCCGGCATTGTTGGCGTCGGCGCCCTTGATGTCGGCGGCCGCGATGGTGCCGGCAATCGCGGCACAAAGGCCTGACAGCATATAGGCGGCGATCAGCAGCACCGGGGTCAGCACGCCGGAGAGCGTGCTTGCCTGGCGGTTGATGCCGATCGCCTCGATCAGCATGCCAAGTGCCGTCTTGCGTACGATCAGCGCCACCAGGATGCCGAAGACCAGCCAGATTATCACCGGCAAGGGCAGCCACGCGAAGGAGCCGCTGCCAAGGAAGATCAGTCCCGGATCGTTGAAGGTGAGGATGGCGCCCTCAGTGACGAGTTGGGCGATGCCGCGGCCGGCGACCATCAGCACAAGCGTCGCGATGATCGGCTGGATATCGAGGAGGGCGACAAGGACGCCGTTCCAAAGGCCGCAGAGGATGCCGGTGCCAAGGGTGATCACGAGCGTCATCGCCAGCGAATGGCCCGACGTGATCGACGAGGCTGCCACGGCCCCGCAGATGGCCATGACGGCGCCGACGGAAAGATCGATGCCTTTGGTGGCGATGACGACAGTCATGCCGATCGCGAGAAGCACGACCGGTGCGCCGCGGTTGAGGATGTCGATGAGGCTGCCATAGAGGCGGCCGTTCTGAATTTCGAGGCGGAAGAAGCCTGGGAACACGAACGAGACCATCAGCAGGATGGCCGCCAGCGCTATGATCTGCGGCAGAAGCCTAAGCGCATAGCCCTTGAGTATTGCTGTCATGCCGCTCCCCGTTCATTCGCCGATGCGATGGCTTCGATGATCTGGTCCGCGGTGATCCTGTTGCCTTCGAGCGCGGCGACGTGCTGGCGGTCGCGAAGCACGAGGATGCGCGTCGAATAGGCGACGAGCTCCTCGATCTCCGACGAGATGACCAGCAGCGACATGCCTTTCTCGCGCAAGCCCTCGATCAGCCGGACGATCTCGGCATGAGCGCCGACATCGATGCCGCGCGTCGGCTCGTCGAGGATCAGGAATTCCGGCTCGGTCGCCAGCCAGCGGGCGAGAATGGCCTTTTGCTGGTTGCCGCCGGATAGGAGCCGGATCGGCTTTTCACGATCGGCCGTGCGGATGTCGAGCGCGCGGATGTAATGGTCGGCAAGGCGGTTCTGTTCGGTGCGGGAGATCGGTCGGGTCCATCCGCGCCGCGCCTGCAACGCCAGCACGATGTTTTCGCGCACCGAGAGGTCGCCGACGATGCCCGCGGTCTTGCGATCTTCGGGGCAGAAGCCGAACCGGTGCGCGATCGCCCGGCGCGGCGACGATAGCTGGACGGGTTTGCCGTCCACCTCGGCCGTGCCGCTGTCGGCGCGATGTGCGCCGAAAAGGATTTCAGCCGTCTCCGTTCGGCCGGAGCCGAGAAGCCCGGCAATGCCGACGACCTCACCGGCCTTCACCTCGAGGTCGAAGGGGGAGATGTGGCCCTTGCGGCCGTAATCCTTGAAGCGGTAGCGCACCGGTCCGGTGACATCTGGCTCTTCGCGCGCTGCGCGGATCTCGGCTGCAAGCTCGCGGCCGATCATCATCGAGATCAGGTCGCGCCGCTCGAGTGTGGCGGTGTCGCGGGTACCGACCAACTGGCCGTTGCGCAGCACGGTGATGCGATCGGCGATTTCGTAGACCTGCTCGAGGAAATGGGTGATGAAGACGATGCCGAGGCCGCGGGCCTTCAGTCGGCGGATGATGCGAAACAGCATCTCGACTTCGTGGGCGTCGAGACTTGCCGTCGGCTCGTCGAGGATCAGCACCTTGCCCGAGAGATCGACGGCACGAGCGATCGCTACGACCTGCTGAATGGCGACCGAATAGCTGTCGAGCGCACGGGTGACGTCGAGATCGAGCTCGTAGTTTTCAAGCAGCGCGCGCGCCTGGCGGTTCATGGCGCCGACATCGACGAATCCCAGTCGGCGCGGTTGCCGGCCGAGAAAGAGGTTTTCCGCGACCGTCAAGTTGGGCAGCAGGTTGACCTCCTGATAGACGGTTCCGATGCCGAGCTTCTGCGCATTGAATGTATCGCGCGGATCGACCTCGACCCCATCGAGCAAGATCGTCCCACCATCGCGCCGATAGGCGCCTGTGAGACATTTGACCAGCGTCGACTTGCCGGCGCCGTTCTCGCCGAGAAGCGCATGAACCTCGCCACGGCGTAAATGAAAGTCGACCTTGTCCAGTGCCTTTGCGCCGGGAAAGACCTTGTCGATCCGGTTCGCTGAAAGCAGGTTGTTGGCAATGGTCTGCATGATCCCTCTCTGACTGGAACGCGGAGCGCCCTATCGGGCGCACCACATTGCTTCAGCGTGCCAAGAAATCGGCAATGCGTCGCATCGATCCTCGTACTCGAGCGAAGCATCGCCGACCGGACGTCGAGCCCGCGGCGACAACGAGGCGGGCGAACCCGTTCCGTCCTTCAACTGCGCGGTGCCGACCGTCTGGCTTGTGACAACAGGCGCCGACGGTGCGCGTCGACGCCGGTCGCGCCTGGGATCAGTAGCCGAGACCCTTCTTCGCTTCGTAGATCTTCATCGGATCGTCGGCCTGGGTGTAGAGCTTCGATTCCGTCTGGATCCACTTCGGCGGCATGGTGCCGTCCTTCTGGAACGCGGCAAGCGCGTCGAAGGCGGGGCCTGCCATATTCGGCGTCAGCTCGACTGTGGCGTTGGCTTCGCCCGCCGCCATCGCCTGGAAGATATCCGGGACAGCATCGATCGAAACGACGAGGATGTCGGTGCCCGGCTTCAGGCCGGCTTCCTTGATCGCCTGGATGGCGCCAACGGCCATGTCGTCGTTATGGGCGTAAAGTGCACAGATATTCTTGCCGCCGTCCTCGGCCTTCAAGAAGCTTTCCATGACTTCCTTGCCCTTGGTGCGGGTGAAGTCGCCGGTCTGGCTGCGCACGATCTTCAGGTTGTCGTGGCCGGACAAAGCCTGTTCGAAGCCCTTCTTGCGGTCGATCGCCGGCGAAGAACCCGTGGTGCCCTGGAGCTCGACGATGTTGCACGGCTTGCCGGCAACGGTGTCGGCGAGCCACTTGCCGGCGACGTTGCCTTCATGCACGAGGTCCGAGGTGACGGCGGTCATATAGAGGTCGTCGGAAGCGTCGACGGTCCGGTCGAGCAGGATGACCGGGATTTCCGCATCCTTGGCTTCCTGAAGCACTTCGTCCCAGCCGGTAGCGACAACAGGGGCAAGCAGGATGGCATTGACGCCTTGCGCGATGAAGGAGCGCAGCGCCTTGATCTGATTTTCCTGTTTCTGTTGTGCATCGGCGAACTTCAGGTCGATGCCGCGCTCTTGAGCCTGCTGCTTCGTCAGCGTGGTCTCCGCCGCGCGCCAGCCGGACTCAGAGCCGATCTGCGAGAAGCCGACGACGAGATCTGCGGCAGATGCGCTGCCGAACGTGCAGGCAGCAAGGATCGTTGCACTCGCGAGTGCTTTGGCGAATTTCATGATTTCCTCCCAAAGAAAGCTGCTCTCCCAGCAGCGATTCCAAAAAATCATATAATAGTACTTTTGTAAACTCACGTTTGAGGACAAGCTCCAACCAGGCGCATCGGAGCGTGCAACGGCTTGGCTGTGGCCCGGGCGCGGATCATCTGCGTTAAGTCAATTGTTATGATGATATGCTTATTGACTCATTATACCAGTTGCGCGTATGACTGCCGCCACACGATCTGTTTGGGAGAGACGACATGACCTCGATTGCTTTGTTCGGCGCCGGCGGCAAGATGGGCTGCCGGCTGGCCAAGAACCTCAAGGGCTCGCGCTTCGACGTGCGCCATGTCGAGGTCAGCGAGCTTGGCCGCGCGCGTCTGGCAAAGGAACTCGGCCTCAGCACGGTGAGTGCCGAACAGGCGCTCGATGGCGCTGATGTCGTCATTCTCGCCGTACCCGATACCGCAATCGGCAAGGTTGCGGCCGGCATTGTCGATCAGTTGGCGCCGGGCACGATGGTTGTCGTCCTCGACGCGGCAGCGCCCTTCGCCGGCCACCTGCCCGAGCGCGACGATCTGACCTATTTCGTCACGCATCCCTGCCATCCGCCGATCTTCAACGACGAGACCGAGCTTGCCGCACGCCGGGATCATTTCGGCGGCATCGCCGCCAAGCAGCATATCGTTTCCGCCCTGATGCAGGGCCCCGAGGCCGACTATGCCAAGGGCGAAGAGATCGCCAAGCTCATCTGGGCGCCGGTGATGCGCTCGCACCGCGTCACCGTCGAGCAGATGGCCTTGCTGGAGCCGGGCCTGTCGGAAACCGTATGCGCGTCGCTGCTGGTCGTCATGCGCGAGGCGATGGACGAGTGCATCGCCCGCGGCGTGCCGCGTGAAGCGGCGCGGGATTTTCTGCTCGGCCACATGAACGTGCTCGGCGCCGTGATCTTCGACGAGGTCGAAGGTGTCTTTTCCGACGCCTGCAACAAGGCGATCGAGTTCGGCAAGCCGATGCTGATGCGCGACGACTGGAAGCGCGTCTTCGAGCCACAGGAAATCACCGACAGCATTCGCCGCATCACCTGATGGTGCGCACGAGATATCGGAGCCGGTGAGGCGGCTTCGGTCACCATTCAACCTGGGAGGAGAAAACTGATGAAACTGACACGCAGAATGACCATCGCCGCCTTCGCGGCATTCCTGGCGGCCGGCTCGGCCATTCCGGCCTATGCCGCTGACTTGATCGCGATCATCACGCCGTCGCATGACAACCCGTTCTTCAAGGCGGAAGCCGTCGGTGCCGAGGCCAAGGCCAAGGAACTGGGCTACGAGACCCTCGTGCTCGTCCATGACGACGACGCCAACAAGCAGTCGCAGCTGATCGACACCGCCATCGGCCGTGGCGCCAAGGCGATCATCCTCGACAATGCCGGATCCGAGGCCTCGATCGCAGCGGTTCAGAAGGCGAAGGATGCGGGCGTGCCCTCCTTCCTCATCGACCGCGAAATCAACGCCACGGGTGTTGCCGTCTCGCAGATCGTCTCCAACAACTACCAGGGCGCCCAGCTCGGTGCCGAAGAGTTCGTTCGCTTGATGGGCGAGAGCGGCAACTATGTCGAACTGCTTGGCCGCGAGGCCGATCTCAACGCCGGCATTCGCTCCAAGGGTTATCACGACGTCATCGACGAATATCCCGAGATGAAGATGGTCGCGCAGCAGTCGGCGAACTGGAGCCAGACCGAGGGCTACAGCAAGATGGAAACGATCCTGCAGGCCAATCCCGATATCAAGGGCGTGATCTCCGGCAACGACACCATGGCCATGGGCGCGATCGCCGCTCTTCAGGCGGCGGGGCGCAAGGATGTCATCGTCGTCGGCTTCGACGGCTCCAATGACGTTCGCGACTCGATCAAGTCGGGCGGCATCAAGGCGACCGTCCTGCAGCCAGCCTATGCCCAGGCGCAGATGGCCGTCCAGCAGGCCCACGACTACATCAAGACAGGCAAAGGCCCGGCGGAAGAAAAGCAGCTGATGGATTGCGTGCTGATCAACAGCGAGAACGCCGGCCAGCTCGAGACCTTCGCTCTCGCCGACTGATCCACAACGATCCTCCAGGCGCGCGACGGCGGATACGGTCGTCGCGCGCCATTGTCCTGTCACGGAGTAGTTCTCGATGCCGAAGTTGAAGGCCGCGGCTGCGCTTGCACTTGTCTGTGCAATCGCTCTGTCGGGTTGCAAGATCATCAAGACGCCCACGGCGCAGGAGGCTGCCGAGGCCGCGTCCGGCGGCTTCAATCCCGATCGTTCGGTCGCCGAAATATGGGACACGAAAATGGTGCCCTATCTCGACAAGAAGGCCGGTGGCTTGCAGGAGGTAGCGGCGCTTGCGTCAGCCAATGCCGATGCGGCCGGCGCGAAATACGGTCACAAGGAAAAACAGGGCAGCGCGCCCTGGACTTTTGCAGCACGCCTGACCGGGACCATCGTCACCGCCGAAACGAAATCGCGATCGGCCTATGTGGATGTCGACGCGGACGGTGACGGCAAGGCCGATGCCCGCGTGCAGATCGGGCCGGCGATCCGCGGCACGGCGATCCGCGACAGCCTCGACTTCGTCAATTTCAACGAATTCAAGAACCAGATCGAGTGGGCGCAATACGGCAAGTCGTTCAACACTCATGTCAACGGCCTCATTCTGGAAAAACTCTCGCGCGACGGGCTCGTCGGCAAGAAGGTCGAGGCGCTGGGTGCCTTTCCGCTGCCTGCCAAGGGACAGCTGCCGCTGTTCGTACCTGTTCAATTGACGGTGAGCGAATGACGATGTTCCCCGTAGAAGACGACACCTGCGTGCTGCGCCTGGAGGATGTGACCAAGGTCTATTCCGGCATTGTCGCGGTCCGTCATGCCAATCTGGCGCTCCGGCGCGGAGCCGTGAACGTGCTTGTCGGCGAGAACGGCGCCGGCAAGTCGACGCTGATGCGGATCATTGCCGGGGTGGAGAAACCGTCGCTCGGACGAATCCTCATCGACGGCGAGGAGGTCGAATTTCATTCGCCGGCCGACGCCCAGCGTCACGGCATCGGCATGGTCTTTCAGGAGCTCAACCTCTTCGGCAACCTGTCGGTGGCTGAGAACATCTTTGCCACGCGCGAGATCATGCGCGGCGTTCGCGGCATCGATCATCGCGCACAGGTCGAAAAGGCCAATCATTTCCTCGACAAGCTGGACGCCGGCATCAACGCCGAGACTCTGGTGGAGGACCTTCCGATCGGCCAGCAGCAACTGGTCGAGATCGCCAAGGCGATCTCGCTCGACACCCGCATCCTCATTCTCGACGAACCGACATCGGCGTTGTCGGCGGCCGAAGTCGATGTGCTTTTCAAGGTCATCGGCGAGCTGAAGGCGCAAGGGGTGGCCATCGTCTATATCTCCCACCGCCTTGAAGAGCTGATGCGCATCGGCGACTACATTACCGTCCTGCGCGACGGCCAGATCACCGGGCACGCCATGGTGCGCGATATCGATACCAAGTGGATTGTCCGCTCGATGATCGGGTCCGACGCCAAGGATTTTGCCAAGTCCGTCGATCATCGCCTCGGCGAGGAAATGTTCCGTGCAGAGGATATCTGCTTGCCGCGGAAGACAGGCGGTCTTGCCGTCGACCACGTCTCGATCTCGGTGCGGGCAGGCGAAGTGCTCGGCATCTACGGACTGATGGGGGCAGGGCGCAGCGAATTCTTCGAATGCGTGATGGGGCAGCATGCCCACGCCACCGGCAGCATTCGTGTCGGCGGCGTCGAGGTGGCGGATCGCGACACGTCGCGCCGGATCCGCGAGGGCATGGCGCTGATCCCGGAGGACCGGCAGCGCGAAGGTCTGGTACAGGCGCTTTCGATCGCCAGCAACCTGACGCTTGCAAGCCTCGATCGCTTCGTCCGCTTCGGCTTTCACATCGCCGGCGAACGCGAGCAGTCCGCCATCCAGTCGGCGATCCGCGATCTCGCCATCAAGGCCCCGAACCCCGACTTCGAAGTGACATCAATGTCGGGCGGCAACCAGCAGAAGGTGGTGATCGGCAAGGCGCTGATGACGGAGCCGAAGGTTCTGCTGATGGACGAGCCGAGCCGCGGCATCGACGTCGGAGCAAAGGCAGACGTGTTTCGCACGATGCGGCGCCTGGCGGGTGAGGGGCTCGCTATTCTCTTTTCCACCTCGGACCTCGAAGAGGTGATGGCGCTGTCCGACCGCATAGCGGTCATGAGCAATGGCCGCCTGGTCGCCGTGATCGACCGCAAGGACGCGACCGAAGAAATGATTGTCAAGGCTTCGGCCGAAGGACACAAAACGACAAGGGAACTCGCCCAATGACGACGGCAACCACGACCCCCGACGCGACGGACGTTTCCAGCGGATCGGTCCTGTTGACCCTGATGAAGCTCAGAACCTTCATCGCCTTGTTTGCGGTGATCGCGTTCTTCTCGATCTTCGCGCCGAACTTCCTGTCGACGGCCAACATCATCCTGATGTCCAAGCACGTGGCGCTGAACGCGTTCCTGGCCATGGGCATGACCTTCGTCATCATCACTGGCGGCATTGACCTGTCGGTCGGGTCGATCGTCGGGCTTTGCGGCATGGTCGCCGGTGGTCTCATCCTCAACGGCATCGACCTGCAGTTCGGCTTTACCGTTTACTTCAACATTGTCGAGGTGTGCCTGATCACCCTTGCCGTTGGCGTCGCAATCGGCGCGATCAACGGTCTGTTGATCACCAAGCTCAACGTGGCGCCGTTCATCGCCACCCTCGGCACGCTCTATGTCGCGCGCGGGTTCGCGCTGCTGTCGTCCGACGGCCAGACATTCCCCAACCTCGTCGGCAAGCCGGAGCTTGCGACGACAGGCTTTGCCTTTCTCGGATCTGGGCGTGTGCTCGGGCTGCCGGTCTCGATCTGGATCCTGATCGTCGTGGCGCTGGCAGCCGCCTATGTCGCCAAATACACCCCGATCGGTCGCCACATCTTTGCCGTTGGCGGCAACGAGCGCGCCGCACGCATGTCGGGCATCCGGGTCGACCGGGTGAAGATGTTCGTCTACATGTTCTCGGGCTTCTGCGCGGCGATCGTCGGCCTGGTGATCTCATCGGAGCTGATGGCGTCGCACCCCGCGACCGGCAATTCGTTCGAACTGAACGCGATCGCGGCGGCTGTTCTCGGCGGCACGTCGATGTCCGGCGGGCGCGGCACCATCGGTGGCACGATCATCGGCGCATTCGTCATCGGCATTCTGTCGGACGGGCTTGTGATGATGGGGATTTCGTCCTTCTGGCAGATGGTGATCAAGGGCATCGTGATCATCGTCGCGGTGGTCGTCGACCAGGCCCAGCGCCGCCTGCAGCAGCAGGTGACCTTGATGCAGCTTGCCAAGAAGGGCTGAAGGATGACGGAATTGAAAGGTGCCCTGATCGGTTGCGGCTTCTTCGCGGTCAACCAGATGCACGGCTGGAATGACGCGGCGGGCGTGCGCATCGTCGCGATCTGCGACCGTGACCCGGCGCGGCTGCAGATCGTCGGCGACACGTTCGGCATCGAGCGACGCTACAGCTCGGCAGAAGCGCTGTTTGCCGATGGCGGGTTCGATTTCGTCGATATCGCGACGACGGTTGCCAGCCATCGCCCCCTGGTGGAGATGGCGGCGGCGAGCGGCGTAGCGACGATCTGCCAGAAGCCGTTCGCACCGACGATGGAAGACGCTGTCGCGATGGTCGCGGCCTGTGACCGGGCCGGCGTCGCCTTCATGATACATGAGAACTTCCGCTGGCAATCGCCGATCCGGGCAGCGAAGGCCGCAATCGAAAGCGGCGCGATTGGCGAGGTCTTCTGGGGACGCGTCAGTTTCCGCTCTGCCTATGACGTCTTCTCCGGCCAACCTTATCTGGCCACCGGCAAACGGTTCATCATCGAGGATCTCGGCATTCACGCCCTGGATATCGCCCGTTTCCTCTTCGGTGACGCGACAGCGGTGACGGCGCGCACGCGACGGGTCAATCCTGCGATTGCCGGCGAGGACGTCGCAACGATGATGCTCGATCACGAGGCTGGGATCACGTCCATCGTCGATTGCAGCTATGCAACGCGGCTGCCGGTCGAGCCTTTCCCGGAAACCTTGCTTGAAGTCGATGGCAGCAAGGGCACGCTTCGCCTGTCGCAGAGCTACCGTCTGTCCGTTCATTCGCCCGATGGCACGGAGGTGAGCGACGTGCAGCCACGCCTTCTGCCATGGGCCTCCAAGCCATGGCACAACATTCAGGAAAGCGTCGGGCTTATCCAGCGCCATTGGGTCGAGTGTCTGCGCGAAAGGCGCGAACCCGACACATCCGGTCGCGACAACCTGCAGACCTTTGCGCTGGTCGAGGCGTCGTATCTGAGCGCGGCGGAAAATCGCACCGTGCCGCTCTCGGAATTCCTCGGATGACGCTATCGCGCGCGTTCCTCCTGTTCGGTTCCGACGAAAGCGAACCCACCGTGCAGCGTCTGCAAGCGGGGCAGTTGAGCGTCGATCTGGTCGGCGGCAATCTGCGCGCGATCCGGTTTGCCGGACGGGAGGTTCTGCGCGGCATTTCGTTTCTTGTTCGCGATCGCGATTGGGGCACCTGCGAAGCGGCGCTGGACGGCGTGCAAATCGAGGAAGTGGCCGATCGTGCGACCGTCCGCTACACCGCCCGGTTCGTAGCACCGGACGGGGCCATTCTCCGCTGCGATGCGACGATCGCACTTGACCCACAATCCGTCAGTTTTGCCGCTGACTTCACACCCGATCGCGCGTTTGAGACGGCGCGCGCTGGGTTCGTCGTGCTTCATCCGGTCGTGGGCGTCGCCGGGAGACCTGTTGCGGTGGAGCATGGCGACGGCACGGTCGAACACGCCGTTTTTCCCGATTTCATCGAGCCATGGCAGCCGTTCAAGAATATTTCGGCCATCACCCATGAGGCCATGCCCGGCGTCATGGCCGAGTGCCGGATGACCGGCGATGTCTTCGAAATGGAAGACCAGCGCAATTGGACGGATGGCTCCTACAAGACCTATGTGCGCCCACTGGCACTGCCTTGGCCCTATATGCTGAAGGCGGGAGAAACACTTTGTCAGTCGGTCCGGCTGACGATCGCACAGTCCGCTCCGTCGGCCGCCGCGGATGGACGGCCGGGCAAAGCGATCGAGATTTCTCTCGCAGACATCAGTCGGACACTTCCTGAGATCGGCCTTGGCCTGCGCCCGGAGAATCTGACCGAGGAGCTGCGTCATGCGGGTCTCGTCACCGAGCTTGGCGCCCGGCACCTGGTCTGCCATTTCGATACGGGCGCCGGTCATGGCGTGGAGGCGCTTTCAGGTTTCCGTAGAGTTGCGCAAGCAAGCGGCGCCAAGGTGACCCTTGAGTGTTTCCTTGCTTGCCGGCAGCCGCTCGACGAGGAGCTGAAGGCGATCGCGGCCGACGTCGAAACGGCCGGCCTCACTCTGTCGAGCATTGCCGTGTCGCCTTCCGTCGACCGTCAATCGACGCCGCCCGGTAGCGCCTGGCCGGATTGCCCGCCGCTCGAAGCTGTCTATGCTGCAGCGCAGCGTGCGTTTCCCGGATTGCCGCTTGGCGGCGGCATGTTCAGCTACTTCACCGAGCTCAATCGCAAACGGGTGCCGCCCGCGCCATTATCCTATCTTACCCATTGCACCAATCCGATCGTCCATGCCGCAGACGATCTGAGTGTCATGCAGACGTTCGAAGCCTTGCGTCATGTGACGCGTTCGGTTCGCGCGATCTATGGAGACAGGCCCTATCGCATCGGGCCATCGACGATCGCGATGCGGCAGAACCCCTATGGCAGCGCCACGAAGGACAATCCGCTGGGCCGGCGGATTGCCATGGCAAACAGAGACCCGCGACACAACGCCCTCTTCGGCGCCGCATGGACGCTTGCCTACGCCGCGACGGTGGCCGAGGCCGGACTAGAGGTGCTGACGCTTTCGACGCTCTGCGGTCCGTTCGGTCTGATTGCCGCCGCCGGCGAGCCGGTGGCGGAGGGCGGAAAACGTCCGCTCTTTCACGTGCTGAAGTGGCTGGCGGAATTGTCGGGCCACACATGCGTGTCGGTCGAAACCAGCGCTCCAGATACGCTTGTCGGTGTCGGCGCCGTCACCGATGGCGGCAGAACGGTGCTCCTGGCGAACATCAGTGTAGAGATGCAGGTTGTGTCTCTCGGCAATGTTCGTAAGTCAATGCTTACGCTAATCGACGAAAACTGGATGCGAGAGTGTGCCGGTGAACCGAAGGCCCTCGACCTTCGCGAAGAATGCGTCCGGTTGCCGGCCTATGCCGTTGCCCGCATCGAATTTCCTCGCTAGCCGTTGGCGCCTTCGGCCTTGCCCTTAAGGGTGTAGAGCGCACGGGAGCGCTCCAGGTGCTTGATCATCGCCTGTTCGGCATCGTCAGGATTGCCGCGGCTGATGCAGTCGATGATCTCTTCGTGCTCGGCGAGCGTGTGGTTCTCACGACCGGTCCAGATCAGCATTTCGGTGTGGTATTCCTTCAGCCAGCCCAGCATCGCTTCGCTGACGGCGGTATAGATGGGGTTGCCGGAAATCTGCGCGATGCAGCTGTGGAAGGCCATGTCGGCGGCGATGAACGTTTCGGAATCGCCAAGCGCATCGCGTTGGCGGATAAGCGTGTCCTTCAGTGCGGCGACATCTGCCGCTGTCGCGCGGCTCGCGGCTTCGCGCACCATGCCGCGCTCGAAGAAGATGCGTGCACTTTTCAGATGCTCGAGCGAATCTGAAGAGCCCGACAGCATGATCTTGGCCGCAACGTCCATCTGGCGAAAGAGCGACTTCGGCGTGAGCTTGAGCACCTTGGCGCGCTCGCCGTGCGAGATCTCGACAAGGCCCATATTCGCAAGTGCCTGCATTGCTTCGCGGATTGCCGGTCGGCCGACCTGAAACCGCTCCATGAGCATCCGTTCCGACGGCATTTCGTCGCCCGGCTGCAACTCGCCGCTTTCGATCAAGGTCTTCAAGCGGGCGAAAACCTCGTCGGAGAGTTTTCTGCGAACAATGGGTTCTGGCTGGCTGATCATGTGAACTCCACCGGTGCCTGAGCGTGTGTCCTATATGCACGATTCCTGCGGATAAGGAATGGTTCGCATGGTGGCGCCCGTTCAGAGATTCTTCTTGCGCAACTGAGGTACTCATTATACCAGTTTGAGAACAAGAGCCACCCCTTTCGAACCGAAGAGCGAACCGCCCGTGATACGCATGACCTACCGGATAGAGAGCGCTGGGAACGTTGAGGCGCTCGCCGAAAAGATCGCCAGCGACCAGTCGACCGGTACCTTCGTCGCCGTCCCCGGAGAAACCGAGGAACTGAAAGCGCGCGTTGCTGCGCGCGTGGTCGCCATCCGGCATCTTGAGCCGACAGAGCGGCCATCCCTGCCTGAGGAAGCCGGGGAGGTGAAGCGCTTCAACCGGGCGGATGTCGATGTCAGCTTTCCGCTCGACGCCGTCGGCACGGACCTTTCGGCGCTGATGACGATTGCCATTGGTGGTGTCTATTCGATCAAGGGTATGACCGGCATCCGTGTCGTCGACATGAAGCTGCCGCAGGAGTTCGCGGCCGCCCATCCCGGGCCGCAATTCGGTGTTGCCGGCAGCCGGCGGCTGACCGGTGTCGAGGGGCGGCCGATCATCGGCACGATCGTCAAGCCGGCTCTCGGGCTGCGGCCGAAGGAGACGGCGGAGCTGGTGGGCGAACTTTTGTCTTCAGGGGTCGATTTCATCAAGGATGATGAAAAGCTGATGAGCCCGGCCTACTCGCCGCTGAAGGACCGGGTTGCGGCGATCATGCCGAAAATCCTCGACCACGAGCAGAAGACCGGCAAGAAGGTGGTGTACGCCTTCGGCATCTCCCACGCTGATCCCGACGAGATGATGCGCAACCACGATCTGGTCGCTGCTGCCGGTGGCAACGCTGCCGTCGTCAATATCAACTCCATCGGCATGGGCGGCGTCGCTTTCCTGCGCAAACGGTCCAAGCTCGTCCTGCATGCCCACCGCAATGGCTGGGATATCCTGACCCGCCACGGGGGACTTGGAATGGAATTTTCCGTGTGGCAGCAGTTCTGGCGCCTGCTCGGTGTCGATCAGTTCCAGATCAACGGCATCCGCGTCAAATACTGGGAGCCGGACGACAGTTTTGTGAAATCGTTCGAGGCCGTCAGCACGCCGCTGTTTGCGCCGGACGACTGCCCGCTGCCGGTGGTCGGCTCCGGGCAATGGGGTGGTCAGGCCCCCGACACCTATAGGCGGACAGGCGGATCGACCGACCTTCTCTATCTCTGCGGCGGCGGTATCGTCAGCCACCCCGGCGGTGCCGGTGCCGGCGTCCGGGCGGTTCGTCAGGCCTGGGAAGCGGCCGTTGCCGGCATCTCTTTGGCCGATTATGCCCGCGACCACATTGAGCTTGCCCAGTCCCTTGAAAAGTTCGCCGACGGCAAGGGCGCCTGACCGAACGCAATTCGCAGCGAGACCCTCCATGCAGACACCTTTGCTCAGCTTTTACGGCGATGATCTGACCGGTTCGACCGATGTCATGGAGGCGCTTGCGTCTCAGGGCGTCGACACGGCGCTGTTCCTGAAGATCCCGGATGTTTCGCTCCTTGATCGCTTTTCGCATTGCCGTGCCTTCGGCCTTGCTGGCACAAGCCGCAGCCAGACACCGGGCTGGATGGACGACAATCTCGCTCCCGCCTTTTCCTGGCTGAAATCGCTCGGTGCGGCAATCACGCATTACAAGGTGTGCTCGACCTTCGATTCCAGCCCGCAGCTCGGCAGCATCGGCAGGGCGATCGAAATCGGTCGCGACATCTTCGGGGCGGCGCCGGTGCCGCTCGTCGTCGGTGCGCCGCAGATCCGCCGCTACACCGCATTCGGCAATCTGTTTGCCGCCTATCGTGGCGAGACCTACCGGATCGATCGCCATCCCGTCATGAGCCGGCACCCGGTAACGCCGATGAGTGAGGCGGATGTTCGCCTCCACCTCGCGTCCCAGACCGCACTTGGCTGCGGACTTGTCGACCTTGCGGCACTCAAGGCGGCCGATGCGGATGCGACGAGCGACAGGGTTTTTGCAGCCGGTGACGATATCGTTCTGCTCGATGTGGCCGATGAAGAGACCCAGGCGGTCGTCGGGCGGCAACTCTGGCGCCTGAAGGCGCCGTCTGGGCAGTTCGTCTGCGGATCGTCGGGAGTGGAGTATGCGCTGGTGAGGGAATGGCAACGCCTTGGCCTGCTGCGCGCGGCACCCGCCTTCTCTGAGGTCGGGCGCGTCGATCAGATTGCGGTCGTATCCGGCAGCGTATCGCCGACGACCGAGCGGCAGATCCGTCATGCGGTCGACAACGGTTTCGAAGGGATCGCGCTCGATGCGGTGGATTTTGCGGCCGTGGATGGAGCTGCGGCACTGGAGGCCGCCGTCGCACGGGGCTTGCAGGCCCTTGCATCCGGTCGCAGCGTTATATTCTACACGGCTCTCGGGCCCGCGGCCGATCGAGGCGCCGCCTTCTCGCTGGAGGATGGCTCCCGCCACCGGCTTGGGGAGCGATTGGGAGCTCTGCTGCAGCAGCTGATCACGCGTGCGGGCCTTCGTCGCGCCGTCATCGCAGGCGGTGACACGTCCAGCCACGCGCTCGGCAAGCTTTCGGTCGAAGCTTTGACGCTGCGGTTGCCGCTGCCGCAATCTCCCGGTTCGCCGCTTTGCATAGCGCACAGCGCCGATCCTGCTGTCGATGGCCTCGAAATCTCGCTCAAGGGCGGGCAGATCGGCCAGGACGATTATTTCTCGATGATCCGCGACGGCCGGGCCGCCTAGGCGGCGTCCCGTTCAGCATGCCTGCGATTGACGCAGGGAAGGGCTTGCCACCAATGAACGCGTGTGCAAAGATGCTCGCGTGTGCAAAGGAGCCATGCCCGTATGAACCTGGAACGACCATTCTATCCGAACGATCTGCAGGGGCGGGCAAGGCTCTGCCGCGATGTCATCCTGTCGGCCGGTGCGCTTGTGCTGCGCGGCTTCGAAGACAGCGCGAGCAGCGGGTTCTCGATGAAGGGCCCACAGGACTTTCTGACCGAGACGGATGCGGCATCTGAGGCGCACATTCGTAAAGCGATTGCCGAGCACTTTCCTGATGACGGCTTCTTCGGAGAGGAAGGCGGGGGCTCGATCAGCAATCGTCTCTGGGTGGTCGATCCCGTCGACGGCACGGCCAACTTCGCCCGCAGCATCCCGCATTTCTGCATTTCGATCGCCTACATCGAAAATGGCCTGGCGGAGATCGGCGCCATCTACAACCCCGCGCTCGACGAACTCTATTTCGCTGAGCGCGGCGCAGGCGCGACCCGCAACGGCCAGCCGATTGCAGTCTCGGCGACCACGGCTTTCGAGACGGCGTCGGTGGAGATGGGCTGGTCCGGCCGTGTATCCAACGAAATCTATCTCGAAACCATCCGCGATCTCTTGGCGCTTGGCGCCAATGTCCGCAGGGCTGGCTCCGGAGCGCTGGCGCTTGCCTACGTCGCCGACGGTCGTTCGGATGCCTATATCGAACTGCACATGAATTCCTGGGATTGCGTGGCCGGATTGCTGCTGGTTGCCGAGGCCGGCGGCGATGTCTGCCCCTTCATGGAAATCGGCAGTCTTCGCCATGGCGGCCCGGTTCTCGCATCCGCTCCCGGGATTGCCGGCGGCATCAGCCAGGCGTCGCGGATCCCGATCGCGTCGGCTGACGCGCCTGTTGCCGAGTTGCGGCTGGCGTGAGCGTCTGCGTCAGAAGTCGAAAGTGAGATTTATGGGCCGCATGCCTTTCGGCATCGCCCGACCTCGAAAGGAAACGGCATGGATGCACCTGTTTATTCGCGCCCGGCGATCAGTTTGATCGCCAAGGGCTTGGGTCCCCACAAATCAGACCTCTATATCGGCGGCAGCGACGGTGCCCGCGATCTCGATCTGCTCAGGCGGCACGGCATCTCGATCGTTGTTAACTGCGCGATCAATCTCGATATCAACTGGGTGCGTGAGACGGACGCGGACGGCGGTGGCGAATTGCGGCCCAGCGGTTATGCCGACATTCGTTACTACAAGCTCGGCCTGATCGACGGCGAAGGCAGCCCTGATACGATGATGCTCGGCGCCTACTACATCCTGGATGGCGCTTTGCGGCAGGCGATGCCGAAGCGCGAAACCTATCCCTTTGCCGATGGCGGCAATGTGCTGGTCAATTGCCGCGGCGGACGCAGCCGGTCGGTGTCGCTGGTGGCGCTGTTCCTGCACAAGCAGCAACCGGAGCTGTTTCCGACGCTCGATGCTGCCGTTGCACATATTCGCGAACATCGCGAATTGCGTCCCGACGAATGGTTCGAAACGCCGAAGCCGATGCTTTACAACGCGGCACGCCGCGCCTCTGAATGGATCGACATGATCGCCGGCAAGGCATCCGGGCAGGACTGATGTTGAAGCGCAGCCAGCCCAGCATCGCCGTCATCGCTGACGCGCATTTCCACGATCTTGAAGGCGACTTCGATTTCCCTGGTATGACCATTGACGGCCAGCGGATGATGGTTCGCAGCTGGGTAGAAACGCGGCAGTCAACCCGTGTCTTCAACGAGAGCGCCAAGGCGCTTTCCGTGGCACTGGACGAGGTGCGGCAGCGCGGCATCCGACATGTCGTGCTGCTCGGGGATTACACCGACGACGGCCAGCGGCAGACGACCGCGAGCCTGCGCCGCATCCTCGATCGGCATGCGAGCGAGTACGGCACCGCCTTTTACGCTCTCCCCGGCAATCACGACATCTTTGGGCCATCGGGGCGCAACCACACCAAGGAATTCCTGGATCAGGATGGTGCCAGCGTCTGGGTGACGAGCGATCCGGCGTCTCGCGCCGAGGGCGTGATCGTGACCCCGCGCATGTATTGCGAGGGATATCCTTCGGGTCTTGGCCCGATGGCTGCCTACGGTTATTTCCGCAAGCCCGACTATCTTCATTGGGAGACGCCGTTCGGCCTTTCCGACGATGTCGAAAGCCGGCGTTACGACGTGGTCTCGCCGGATGGAAGCAACCGCTATTCATTGATGGATGCCTCCTATCTGGTCGAGCCGGAGCCGGGCATCTGGCTGTTGATGATTGACGCCAATGTGTTCGAGCCGCGCGACGGCACGTTCGAAAGCGGCGAAGAGGCGGCTTTCGTCGACAGCACCGCGGCCGGCTGGAACGCCATGCTGCGCCTGAAACCCTTCATCGTCTCGTGGATTGCCGATGTCTGCGCGCGGGCAAAGGCACTGGACAAGACAGTGCTTGCCTTCTCGCACTACCCGGCGCTCGATCCTTTCGATGGCGCGACCGGGGCCGAGCGCGTGCTTTTCGGAGAAACCAATATCGCCCGCCGCACTCCGCGTGACGCCGTCACCGATGCCCTGATTGGCGCCGGGCTCGCGGTGCATTTCAGCGGTCATCTTCATGTCGAGGGCGTAACGCGACGGGGTCGTCGCGAGCGTCAGCTCACCAATGTGGCGGTGCCTTCGCTGGTCGCTTATCCGCCGGCATTCAAAATCGTTCAACCGGTGAACAACGGCATCGTCGTTGATACCGTCGAACTGCAGGCAGCGGCGCTGGATCCGCGGCTGGCGCAGGCCTATCGCCGCGAAACGGAGCGGCTCGCGGAAGCGGGCGACGTCGCTTTTGGCGCCGAGGATTACGGTGCCTTCCTGCGGGCTCATAAGCTGGCATTGGTTCACCACCGCTATTTCCCCAAGGAGTGGCCGCAGGATGTGGTCAGCCGCGTCTCGAAAGCAACTCTTGCAGCTATCTGCGCGGACCTTATTGATGCCGACGCGGCCGCGCATGCCGTGCACGCGCTTGCAAAAACGTGCGGAATGTCGAGCGAACAAGTCGCGGCCTGCCGCATGATCGATGTTATCGCCGACTGGTATTGCCTGCGCCAGGCGGCACATCTGGCCTTACCTGCAATAGCGCCGCAACGACTCAGGCTTTACCGCGCCCTTGCCGAGCGGTTCGGTCGGGAGCCGGAAACAGGATGGGACGATTCCGTCGCCGGTTTCCTGTCGATCTTCCTGGGTGCGTTTGCCGCCTTTCTCGACCGAGCGGAAAACGGTGCGCGGCGGATCGAGATCATCTTGCAGCGAGACGCGAAGGAGGTTGTTTGTTCATGAACGAGCAGTCGTTTGAATTGCCCGGTTGGCGGTTGAAGCCGCCGGCAAGCGTCCCGGAGTTGAAGGAGGCCTTTCGCCTCGGTGCCCGCCGGCTCAAAGGCGGGCGGCTTGAGGTCGCCAAGTTCGCCCTGTCCCATCCCTATGACATCGCCTTTGCCAGCGCCCGGGAAGTGGCTGAGCGAGCCGGCGTCTCCACCACAACGGTCATGCGGCTAATCTCCGATCTCGGCTTCGAGAAATACGCGGCCTTCCAACAGTTGTTCCGCGAGGAATTGCGACGCCGCAGGCAGTGAAGCTGCACCTGGCGCGGCATAGGGCCTGAAAGATCGTCCGACTGGAGTGCGTTCATGGAATCGACCATCGTCAGCATCAATCTCTTCGGCGCCGTGGCGCTGCTGCTGTTCGGGCTGTCGGAGGTCAAGAATGGCGTGCAGCGCGCCTTCGGCGCCAGGCTGAAGACCGGATTGGCCGCAGGTACACGTGACAGCGTGCGGTCCTTTCTTGCCGGACTGGTTGCGACGATCGCGCTGCAGAGCTCGACCGCGACGGCACTGATGATCGCATCCTTCGCGGAACGCAATCTCGTTGCGCCGCGCATGGCGCAGATCGTGCTTCTGGGCGCCAATGTCGGAACCGCGATGACGGCGTGGATCGTGTCGCTCGGCATCGGCTGGCTCTCGCCGCTTCTCATTCTGGCTGGCGTCATCCTGTCGCGCGGAACCTCGAATGCGCGAAAGGGCGGGGGTGCCGCCGTGGTCGGCGTGGGGCTGATGCTGTTATCGCTGCACCTGATCGGCCTCGCGACGGAACCGTTGCGCGCCTCCGCAGCGCTTTCGGCCTTTCTGGCGATGCTGGACAATGCCTGGCCGGTCGCCCTCATCTTCTCCGCCATGCTCGCGGTCCTGGCGTCCTCAAGCCTTGCCATCGTCGTCCTCATCCTGTCGCTTGCGGCGACGGGTGGCATTTCCACCGGGCTCATCATCGTTCTGGTGCTCGGTGCCAATCTCGGCGGTGCGGTGCCGCCGGTCCTGGCGACGCTGCGGGCGCCGATCAGCGCGAGACGCGTGACGATCGGCAATCTCATCGTGCGTGCCGTCGGCTGCCTTGTTGCCCTGCCGCTTGCCGGCTACTCCGCGCAGCTGCTCGATATTCTGCCGTTGTCGCATGACAAACTGCCTGTCGATGCCCATCTCATCTTCAATCTGGTGCTGGCGATGCTTGCCTGGCCGCTGTCGCGACCGCTCGCAGCGCTGACCGCTCGGCTGTTGCCGGAGCCCAAGCAAATGCCGGACGCGCCGAGCTATCTCGACGAGGACAAGCTCTCGACGCCGGTCGCAGCGCTCGCCGGCGCGAGCCGCGAGGTACTGGCCGTCGGCGATTTGATCGAAAGCATGCTGATGCAGGCGGGGGACGCACTGCAGCATGCTGACCCCTCGAAACTGGCGGGCATCAGCACGCTCGAAGGCCGGGTCGACCGGCTGCAGCATCAGATCAAGGTCTATGTCTCACGCCTCGGCCAGGCTGATATCGGAGAAGATAACCGTCGGCGGGCGATGGATGTCGTCGACTATGCCATCAATCTCGAACACATCGGCGATATCATCGAAAGAGGCCTGCTGGCCGAACTTGCCAAGAAGATTTCGCGCGGCCTGAGGTTTTCGCGCGATGGCCATGAGGAGCTGACGCGGCTCTTCGCGATCACGCTGAACAATCTGCGCATGGCGCAGACGGTGTTTGCTACCCGCGATGCGGCCCTCGCGCGGCGACTAGTGGAAGTGAAGGAAGACGTGCGCCGTCTCGAACGGCAATCGGCTGAGCGGCACCTGCAGCGCCTGCGTGACGGAAGGGCGGAAAGCATCGAAACCAGCTCGCTGCATCTCGATATGCTGCGCGACCTCAAGCGCATCAACGCCCATATCGCGTCGGTCGCGCACCCGATCCTCGACGATAGTGGCCTCTTGATCGAAAGCCGCATCCGCCAGGCCGGGTGACTTCGACAATCCCTAGCGAACCGTCTTGCGCTCGATCATCGAGACGGGAACCACCTGAAGCCGGGTTGCCGGTTCGTCGGTTTCAAGCGCTGTCAGCACGTTGTCGGTCAAGGTCGACAAGGATTGGACGATGGTCGTCAGCTCATAGCTCTTCCAGCCAGATTGCGGGATGTCGTCGAAGCCGATGACCGAGACGTCCTCGGGCACGCGTCGGTGCATTTCGATGCGCGCGGCATCGAGGAACCCCAGCGCCAGAAGGTCGGTGACGCAAAAAGCCCCGTCGATCTTCTTGTCGCGCAGGAGATCGCAACCGGCCTGATAGCCGCTTTCGTAGCCGGTCGGCCCGTCCGACCAGGCGACCACGTCGACGCCTGAGGCTTGCATCCGCTGCGTGAACGCCGTTGCCCGGCGAACCTGGGCCGGCGTCTGGCTGGCGCTGGAGACGACAGCAACCTTCTGGCATTTGGCGGCAATCAGCCTGAGCGCGGCAAGATCCGCTCCGTGCGAATCGTCGCTCAGCACCATGTTTGTGTCGGTTCGGTCTAGCCGTTGATTGACCAGGATCAGCCGCACGCCGTTGGCGATACACTCGTCGACGATCGAGGACGGGGGTTCGCCGGAAAGCACGACGATTGCCTGGGCGCGAAATTCGAACAGAAGCTCGATCAGCGGCGCGATATCCTTGCGCGCATCGGCGGCATTGAGCAGCAGGCACTGCAGCCCGCGCCGGAGCAGGCCGATGCTCAAGAGGTCGAGCTGCTTGGAAATGAAGGGTGCACTGAGATTGGTGCCGACGACGCCGATCAGGTTCGAGCGGTCGTTGTTCAACCCCTGCGCCAGGCGGTTGACCCGATAACCGAGCTCGCGCGCCGCTTTCAGCACCTTGCGTCGGACGGCCTGGGAAACGCTGGCTCCCGGAGTGAATGTTCGCGAGACGGCCGAGCGGGAAACACCCGCGCGCTTTGCGACTTCCTCCGCCGTGACGAACCCTCGTGCCATGGTTTTCCTCAAGAATCAGTTTGGGTCATCTGGGCCACAAAAGCCGGTTCATTCCAACGAAAAAGTATCATTGGGCTCGGTTGGTGCTGTCCGCCGAGCGCGCCACGCTCGCCGGAAATCCTGCTGTTTGCTTCGACGTTCCGCCTGTCGCTGGTGCATCCTCGGCTGGCGGTCGCGCGGCAGTGATCACGTGTTCGAACAACGTCGTAACGCGACGAAAAAATATATAATAAAAACAATACGATAAATCATTGCGCACGTGTGCATTTTTTTGTTGACAAGCGAAGCCTCTCAATGGATCATGCATTCCATAGGCGGCAAAGAAATGGAATTTTTGTTCCGTCTATGTTCGTGATGATGGCGCCGGCTTCTGAGGAGTAGCCGGCTGCCGTCGGACCCGGTCCTAAACAGGGCCGTTGAACGGGGTCGATCGCGGACAGGGAGGATTGGATCGATGACGACGCATCGCGTTCTCGCGGCAGGTTGCCCGGCTCGAAATAGAGCGGGGCGGGTGCTCGTGCGGCTTTGCCTGTTCTCCCCGTTCGCATGTTGGCTCGGCCGCGAGGCGCCCGGCACATGGCCGGATCGTGTTGCGAGGCGAGATCTCAAGGGGACAGAGCATGGCTTTTCTAAGTGATTCAGCGAAGGCGTCGCCGACAGCGGGCGGCGAGGCGTCCGCCACGCCTTCGTCCTGGCAGGTCTGGCGATACCGGTTGAAGGTCGCCTCTCGGGAGCCGACGACATTGATCGGCGTACTGACGGCGCTGCTCTTTACCTATCTGATCGTCGTGCCGATCATCTCCATCGTGCTCGATGCCGTGCGCGTGCAATTCGGGCACGAGCGGCGGCTCGGCAAGGATTTCGGGGACCTGACGCTCTATTATCTCGACCGGACGTTCACCTCTCCTGTCTCCGTCGATCTCTTCTGGCGGCCGCTGTTCAACACGCTGTCGGTTGCCGTCGGTGCGATCCTTTTGTCGCTGCTCATCGGTACCATCCTTGCCTGGCTGATCAGCCGCACCGACATGTTCGGACGTCGCTGGTTTGCGACGGCCCTGATCGTGCCCTACATGCTGCCGGCCTGGACCTTCGCGCTCGCCTGGACGACGCTGTTCAAGAACCGCACGGTCGGCGGCCAGCCGGGCTGGTTCGAAGCCTTGGGATGGACGCCGCCCGACTGGGTTGCCTATGGCCGCTTCCCGATCACCATCATCCTCGCGCTGCATTATACCCCTTTCGTCATCCTCTTGTTCGGCTCGGCGCTCCGGCGCTTCGATTCCCAGCTGGAAGATTCCGCCCGCATTCTCGGTGCCAAGCGCTACCAGGTGGCAATGCAGATCATCCTGCCGCTGATGCGCCCGGCGCTGATGTCGTCGATGATCCTGATCTTCGCAAAGTGCCTGGGCGAGTTCGGCGTGCCCTATGTGCTCGGCCTGCCGGTCAAATTCGAAGTGCTCTCCACCTCGCTCTTCCGCAGTATCGCTTCGCGCCAGACGGGCGTTGCCGGTGTCGTTGCCGCCTCCATCATGCTGATCGGTATCATCACCCTGATGATCGATGCGCGGCTGGTGCGCGAAGCGCGCCGCTTCGTCACCATCGGCTCCAAGGGCTCGATGAACCGGCAGAGCCGCCTCGGCAAACTCAGGCTTCCCGCGACCGGCTTTGCCGCGACGATCTTCATGCTGAGCGTCGGCCTGCCGCTCCTGACCCTGTTCCTTTCGACCATCATGAAGCTGCCGGCACAGTTCACGCTCGACAACTTCACGCTCGACTACTGGATCGGCCAGGATCTTCATACCGTGGCGCTGCAGACCGGCGTGCTCCTGAGCCCGGACCTCTGGGCGGCGGCCAAGAACACGCTTGTCATCGTCGGCCTCGCTTCGCTCGCCTCGGGCATTCTCGGACTGCTTGTCGGCTATGTCGTCATCCGCACCCCGGTTCGTGCCCTGTCGGTCTATCTGCGCCAGGTGACGTTCCTGCCCTATCTGGTGCCGGGCATTGCCTTTGCCGCCGCCTATCTCTCGCTCTTTGCGGTTCCTAGAGGTCCGATGCCTGCACTCTACGGCACCGTCACCATCCTGGTGCTGGCGCTGATGGCCGACCAGATGCCCTACGCCTCGAGGGCCGGGATCTCTGCGATGACCCAGCTCGGCAAGGATCCGGAAGAGGCGGCCCAGATCGCTGGTGCCGGCTGGTTCCGCCGGATGATGTCGATCGTTATCCCGATCCAGAAGGGCTCGCTCGTTACCGGTGTGTTGCTGCCGTTCATCTCAGGCATCAAGGGCCTCAGCCTGTTCGTCATCCTCGCCGTGCCCAGCACCGACGTTCTGACGACCTATTCGCTGCGGCTCGTCGACTACCACTACACCCAGGCGGCAAACGCGGTCGTGCTGATTATCGCGGCCATCGCCTATCTCGGAACACTGGCAGCCCAGAAGCTGACCAAGACCAATCTTGCAGAAGGACTCGGAAGCTGATGCCCACTATCAATCTGCGCGGCGCCCAGAAGAATTATGGCGTCAACTCCGCCAATGCCGTCTCCAACCTCGACCTGGAAATCCGCGATGGCGAGTTCATGTGCCTGCTCGGCCCATCCGGTTGCGGCAAGACGACGACCTTGCGCATGATCGCAGGGCTGGAGAACCTGTCCGGCGGCGAGATCCGCATCGGCGACCGGGTGGTCGATTCCATCTTCGATGGCGTCTTCGTGCCACCGGAGAAGCGGGAAATGGGTCTGGTCTTCCAGAGCTACGCGCTCTGGCCGCACCTGACCATCGAGCGCAATACCGACTTCGGCCTCAGGCTGCGCAAGCTGCCGAAGGCCGAGCGTGAGGCGCGTGTCGAAAAAGTCATGCAGGCACTCGACATCGCCAAGTACCGGGATCGGTATCCTTCTCAGCTTTCGGGCGGCCAGCAGCAGCGCGTGGCGCTTGCCCGCATGCTTGCGGTCAATCCGGGCGTGCTACTGCTCGACGAACCGCTGTCGAACCTCGATGCGCGGCTGCGGCTCGAAATGCGCGCCGAACTGAAGCGGCTGCACAAGGAATTCAAGACGACGATTGTCTTCGTCACCCACGACCAGTGGGAAGCGATGACGCTCGCGACCACGATCGCTGTCATGAACGAAGGTACGCTGCAGCAGATGGGCACGCCGAACGACATCTATGACCGCCCGGCCAACCGTTTTGTTGCCGAATTCGTCGGCAGCCCGCCGATCAACATCCTGTCCTTCGACAAGAATGGCACATCGGATGTGGCCAAGGAAGCGGAAGCTTACCTGTCTAGCCGCTACCCCAGCCTGCGCGGCATCGGCTCCGTCGGTATCCGCCCGGAAGCGCTGAGCTACGCCACGCGCAAGGAAGACGTTCCGCAAGGCAGCTTCAGCGGCAAGATGGTCGTCACCGGCATCCTGCCGACCGGCGGCAGCTGGATCCTGGAATTAAGGAGCGACAGCCACACGCTGTTCCTGACGACGCACGCGCTGCCGCGGCTGGAGCTGGGCGAAAAGGTCCGCTTCTTCGCGCCACCGGAAGCGCTGCACGTCTTCGACAAGGACGGCCAGCGCATAACCGAGGCCGACAAGCTGCTGCGCAGCGCCAAGCTCAACTGACGACATTACTGATCGCATCAACCGAAAGACGAACACCGCTTACTGAGGAGGAGCAGTCGATGCATTTTCGGAAGAATGGAAAGACAGGTAACACAAAGCGCTGCCTGATGTGGACGACGGCTTTTGCCGGTCTTTTGGCCGGACAGGCCATGGCTGAGGACGCCTTCGATCTCAACGCCCTGATCGAAGCGGCCAAGAAAGAAGCGCCGATCACCGTCTATGACAGCACCGGCAAGATCGTCGAGATGGCCAAGGCCTTTTCTGCAAAATACGGCGTCGCCGCCGAGGGCTCCAAGGTCAAGGCGACGGCGCAGTTGGAAATGATCATCCGCGAGGCGCGCGCCAACAACATCCAGGGCGACGTTTCGATCATCAGCGATGCGCCGGCCGCCATGGCACAGCTGATCCCACAGGGCTTTGCCGAGAGCTGGCTGCCGCCGGACATGGCATCGAAGATCCCGGAGCAATACCAGAATCCGCTAACGGTTGTGACCAGCGCCAACGTCTGGGCCTATAACACCGAGCTCTACGACAAGTGCCCGGTCACCAACATCTGGCAGCTGACCGGCCCGGAGTGGAAGGGCAAGGTTGCCATGCAGGACCCGCTCGGCAAGGCGTCCTATGTCGACTGGTTCAACCAGATGGCAAAACACGGCGATGACAAGGTCGCTGCCGCCTACAAGGACCTCTACGGCAAGGAACTGGAGCTCGACGACGGCAGCGCAACGGCGGCCTGGGTGAAGGCGCTCGCCGCCAATGCACCGCTTCTGACCGATGCCGATGCCGCGGCTGCCGATGCTGTCGGCGCGCCCGGCCAGTCGCAGCCGTTCATGGGGCTGATGAGCTCGGCGAAGTTCCGCGACAATGCGGAGAAGGGCATGAAGCTCGGGCTCTGCAAGGACCTGAAGCCATGGCTCGGCTGGATGTATCCAGGCGTCGGCCTGATCACCAAGGGCACCAACAGCCCGAACGCCGCCAAGCTGTTCATCCACTACGTCATGACGGAGGAAGGCATCGCGCCGCAGGCCGCTGACGGCAAGATGTCGACCAACAGTGACGTGGCACTTCCGGCAGACGAACCCTCGGGCATCGGCAAGGTTCTCGATCAGGTTCTGCCCTATCAGATGGACACGAGCCTCGACGATTGGGATGCCCGCGAAACCTGGCAGGATTTTTGGCGGGTGAACTACCAGAAGTGATGGCTCAGCCGGGAGAGTGACGACATGATGGAAAAGAAACGCAGCGCATTGCGCGACCGCCCCATAGCCTGGGCGGTCGCAGGCAGCCTTGCTGCCATGACACTGACCTGTGGCCCGGCGAAGGCTGAAGAGGCCTTCAATCTCGACGCCCTGATCGAGGCTGCCAAGAAGGAACCGCCGATCACCGTCTATGCCGTGACCGGCAAGATCGTCGATACGGCTAAGGACTTCTCCGAAAAATACGGCGTGCAGGCGACGGGCAAAAAGGTCAACGAAGCCACGCAGGTGGAGTTGATGATCCGCGAGCACCAGGCCGGCAATATCCTCGGCGATGTCAGTGTGGCAACCGACGTGGCATCGGCGATCGGGCAGCTGCTGCCGGAAGGCATTGCCACCAGCTGGACGCCTCCGGATCTCGCCAAGGATATTCCGGAACCGCTACGCAATCCTCTTGTTGTTGTCTCGGACCCACACGTCTTCACCTACAACACTGAGAAATACGACAAGTGCCCTGTTACCAACATCTGGCAGCTGACCGAGCCGCAATGGCGCAGCAAGCTGGCGATGCTCGATCTCTTCGACAAACCGCTCTATGCGGATTGGTTCAATCAGATGGAGACGCACCGCGACGCCGATGTCGCCCGCGCCTACGAAAGCCTTTATGGTAAGAAGCTGGAGACGAACGGCGAGAGTGCTACGGCTACCTGGGTCAAGGCCTTCGCGGAAAATGGCCCGCTTCTGGCGGATTCGACCACGGTCGCCAATGCCGCCGGCGCACCGGGACAGGCCGAGCCGTTCTTCGTCATCACCTCGACGGCGAAGTATCGCGACAACCTGACGAAGGGCCTGAAGCTCGGCATCTGCGCCGGCGTCGAGCCATTCTCCGGCTTCCTCTATCCGGGCTTCGGCCTGATCGCGGGCCAGAGCAAGAGCCCGAATGCCGCCAAGCTGTTCGTTCGCTATCTGATGACGGAAGAAGGGATCGTGCCCCAGACAGAAGACGGGAAGATTTCCGGCAATTCAACCATCGGCCTACCGGCCGATGAGGCCTCGGGCGTTGCCAAGTATCTCGATCAATTGATGGCTTTCGATCCATCGACCGCCGGCGACGACCTCGACAAGCGCGAAGCCTGGCAGGATCTCTGGCGAATAAACCACCGAAAATGACGTGACGGGCGGTGCCGATCACCGAGCGCTGTTTCCTTGGGAGGGGAAGCGATGACAACGGAAAAGAAGAGAGTGCGTGGCATGACCATGACGGCCGCGGCAGTCGCAGCCGGCCTGCTTTCGGCGCAGGCCCGCGCGGCCGACGGGCTCGATCTCGATGCGCTGATTGCGGCAGCCAAGACGGAAAAGCCGATCAACGTCTATGACAGCACCGGCAAGATCGTCGAAATGGCCGAGGGCTTTACGGCAAAGTACGGCGTCAAGGCGACAGGCGTCAAAGTGTCGGCCAACAGCCAGTTGGAGATGATCATTCGGGAGAGCCAGGCGGGCAACGTGCAGGGCGACGTCGCCCTGATCACCGACGCGCCGGCAGCACTCGCGCAACTCCTGCCGCAGGAATTCGTCGAAAGCTATCTGCCGGCCGATATGGTCGCGAAAATCCCGGCGCAGTTCCAGAACCCGCTGGCGATTTCGACCAACGCCAACGTCTGGGCTTATAACACCGAAGCCCACGACAAATGCCCCGTAGCCAATATCTGGGAGCTGACGGAACCGAAGTGGAAAGGCAAGGTCGCGCTTGTCGATCCCTTGACCAAGGGCACCTATACCGACTGGTTCAACCAGATGGAGAAACACGCCGACGACAAGGTCGCCGGTGCCTACAAGGCCCACTTCGGCAAGGATCTTTCCACGGAGGAGAAGAGTGCGTCGGCCGCCTGGATCAAAGCGCTGGCGCAGAACGCACCGCTGGTCACCGACGGTGACGATCCGGTGGCTGAAGCGGTCGGCGCCGCCGGGCAGAAGGAGCCCTTCTTCGGTCTTCTCTCCTCGGCAAAATTCCGCGACAACGAAGGCAAGGGCTACAAGCTCGGCATCTGCAAGGAGCTCAACCCCTGGGTGGGCTGGAGCTACGTCAAGCTCGGCCTGATCGCGACGAAGACGCAGAGCCCGAACGCAGCGAAGCTCTTCATCCATTACATCCTGACCGAGGAAGGCATCGCGCCGCAGATGAAGGACGGCAAGCTGCCGACCAACATCGACATCAAGATGCCGGCCGACGAGCCCTCGGGGCTGATGGCGGTCGCCGATCGCCTGTTCGGCTACAATTCTTCGACCGGTCTCGATGATTTCGACCGGCGCGAGGAGTGGCAGGATTTCTGGCGCGTGAACTACAGCAAGTGAAACAGAGCCGGCGCGCCATCGCCTGGCGCGCCGGTTTTTCTCGATAAGGAATGGATCAGAACGATATGGAAAAGCGTCTCTCCGCAGCGACCTTGCCGACGGCAGGCCCCGAACAACGGCTGGAGCGGTCGAAGCGTCTGGTCGAGATTGCCCGCAGGGCGGCCAGCGAAGTGCGCGATCCGCTGCTGAAAGCGTTCCGCTCCGACATGGTGGTCGATTACAAGCGCGACCTGCATGATGTCGTGACCATCCACGACAAGCGCGCCGAAGCCACCATTCGCGATTTCATTTTTGCGCAGGAGCCGAACTCGGCCATGCTCGGCGAAGAGGGCGGACAAGTGGGCGACGGCGACATCCAGTGGTATGTCGATCCGATCGACGGCACCTCGAATTTTGCCAGCGGCCTGGCGTTCTGGTGCGTGTCGATCGCCGCCGTCGAACTGGGAGAGGTCGTTGCCGGCGTCGTCTACGATCCCGTCGCCGACATGATGTTCTCCGCCGATCTCGAACGGGCCTATCTCAACGGCGAGGTGATTTCCTCGCAAGCGGTCGATGAGGAGAACCGCGCAACCCTGATCACCGGCTATCCGGTGTCCCGGGACTTTCGCCTCGACGGCCGGGACGCAGCGCTCGCCAATCTCGGGGAATTCGTGGAGACGTTTTCAACCCTCCGGCGGCCGGGCAGTGCTGCGCTCAGCATCGCCCATGTGGCGGTCGGCTGGGCGGATGCGGCGACCGGCTTCGGCGTCAATTCCTGGGATGTGGCGGCCGCGACCTTGATTTTGAAGAATGCCGGCGGCCGGTACGAGCCGCTGACGCTTGGCAAGGTACCGACTGATGCGCCCGACTTCATGTGTCCCGGCTACATCGCCACAGGCGCCGGTGCCAATTATCCGACTTTGCAGCGTGTCGCGCGGGGGATCTCGGCCAAACGCATTGCCGCGGCAACAAACTGAGAAGACAGCAGGAGAAGATTTTGGACATGATCCAGGAGACCGAGACGAAGGCGCAAGCGTCGGCCGAACTTGCCAAACTCAGCCTCGTTTACGAACAGCACCCGCTTTATGGCGTCAATATCTATATTGCCGGCAAGGAAGGGACGAGCGACCTCGATCTCTTGAGGCTGAACGGCATTACTACCGTGGTCAATTGCGCCGTCAATCTCGACTTCAATTTCGTCCGTCAGGCGCAACTGGTGTCGGACCACGAGGGCAGTGTCTACGGACCAGGCGAGATCCGTTACTACAAGGTCGGACTGATCGACGGCGGTGGCAATCCTGACACGCAGATGCTGGCGGCTCACTACATCCTGCGCGCCGCTCTGGAACAGGTGCTGCCGGAAAAACCGTCCTATCCGCGCCGCGAGATGGGCAACATTCTGATTAACTGCCGCGGCGGGCGGTCGCGTTCGGTCATTGTCGTCTCGCTGTTTCTGCATCTGACGTTGCCGGCCGAGTTCCCGACGCTGGAGGCGGCGATCGCCTTCGTGCGCAACCGTCGCGGCCTGCCGGAGAACGAATGGTACAAGGCGCCGAAGGCGGTGCTGATCGAATCGGCCGAAAGCGCCGCAGGCTGGGCGAAGATGATCGAAGCAAGGTAGGATCGCTTCCGCTCCGGCGGTGGGCTGCCCACGATCTGAGCGTAATGACGCGGATCTGCCGGCCGGTTTGGTAAGTCGCCTGTTGGCGATGGTCCCTAGGCGCAGGAATCGGGTTGAATTCGCCGGCCGGCCGCACGATTTTCACGAGGTATGAAACGTGAGGACGGTGCGATGGCGCAGCCAGTTCACAACTATCTTATCTTCGAAACCGCCGCGGGATTTTGCGGCATCGCCTGGAACGCCGTTGGCATCACCCGTTTCCAGCTGCCGACCAAAAAGGCTGAAGACACCGAACGGCTGCTGCTGCTGCGCCGGCTCGTTGCCGGCGAACCGGCCCACCCGACGCCTGAGATTGGCGAAGTGGTTGCCGCCGTGCGGCGCTATTTCAGCGGCGAGGAGGTGGATTTCTCCGACATCAAGCTCGACCTCGAAGGCCAGGATCCGTTCTTCAAGCGAATCTATGCCGCTGCCCGCGGGCTTGGATGGGGGCAGACCACCACTTATGGCGCCCTGGCAAAGGAACTGGGCGTCGGTCCCGAAGCTGCGCGGGACGTCGGCCAGGCGATGGCGAAGAACCCGGTGGCGCTGATCATTCCCTGCCATCGGGTGCTGGCCGCCGGCGGCAAGGTCGGCGGGTTCTCGGCTCCGGGCGGCTCGACATCGAAGATCCGGATGCTGGAACTCGAAGGCGTGCATCTCGGACCGCCGGAGCCCGCCCAGCAATCGCTTTTCTGATCACGGCAGCTTACGACGCCCCCACCGCACCGATAGCATCGCCCAAACAACGGGTCGACGTCACCACGCTCGATGCAGACCTTTTGAGGACGGTGCGATAAAGATGGGGGATGAGCCACCTATGCGCTGAGGCAGCGGCGGCGTGTCCGTTTGAGAAATCGGATCAATCGCCTATACAGAGGATCGAAAAGCGACCTCGGGAGACATCAGGCATTGGCGCATGATTTTCAAGCAGACCTGGATGCCGTTGCCAGCATCTCGGTCGTCCCGACGATTCTCGACGTCATTCAGCAATCGACGGGCATGAGGTTCGTCGCGATTGCCCGGGTCACGCAGGACCGTTGGATCGCATGCCAGACGCTCGATTTGATCGATTTCGGACTGGCCCCCGGCGGCGAATTGCAGCTCGAGACCACCATATGTCACGAAATCCGGCAGAGCGGCGAGCTTGTGGTCATCGACGACGTCTCGGCCAGCGAAGCCTATGCGAACCACCACACGCCGCTGCAATATGGCCTCAAGAGCTACATCTCGGTGCCGATCTACCTGCGCGACAATGTCTTCTTCGGCACGCTTTGCGCGATCGATCCCAGCCCGGCCAAGCTTGGCGGCGCCGCCAATGTGGGCATGTTTCGCTTGTTCGCCGACCTGATCGCCCGGCATCTTGATGCCCGGGCCGATATCGCTGATGCAAAACTGAAACTCGATCGCGAAATCGAGACCTCAGAACTCAGGGATCAATTCATTGCTATCCTTGGTCACGATCTGCGCAATCCGCTTGCATCGATCTCGGCCGGCACGCGCATCCTGGCGCGGGAGGAGCATGCGCCGAAGTCCAGCGCCGTGATCTCGCTGATGCAGCAGAGTGTCGATCGAATGGCAAACCTCATCGACAATGTGATGGATTTCGCCCGCGGCAGGCTTGGCGGCGGCATAGGGCTCAACCGGACCAATCGACTGCTCACCCCAGTTCTCACGCAGATCGTGGCAGAGCACCGGAGCATCTATCCTGACCGACAGATCGAAACAGACCTGGTGCTTGAGGAACCGCTCACGCTGGATCACCAGCGTATAGGTCAGCTCTTTTCCAATTTGCTCGGCAACGCCTTGACCCATGGCGCCGCGGACAAAACGATCCGCGTCGGTGCCGCGCGACGCAGCGGCACCCTGGAGCTTTGGGTCGCCAATAGGGGGGAGCCGATAGCGGAGACAGACCTGCCTCGGCTCTTCCAGCCGTTCAAGCGGCGCGAAGGAAAGGGCAAGCTGCAAGGCCTCGGCCTGGGACTCTACATCGCAGCCGAGATTGCTCAGGCTCATGGCGGCCGGATCAGCGTTTCCTCAACGTCGGAAGAAACCAGGTTTACACTGAACGTGCCGGTGTGCTGAGCGGGTCGCCACGTCTCTTGACGTGAGCCGCTGACATTGAACACGGCCTCGGCTGGGCCGTGCGATGAAGGGGACGTGAACGGTCCTTGGGGGTTTGTTCGCTATGGCAGACGCGTCCAGCCGTTTCGGGGACATACATCGCAAACAAAAAAGCAGCCATGAGCTTGAAAAATAGCAGCCGTCGGGAGGATCCCGCTAGGCTGGCCTGACGAGGCCGGCCGGGCGCTGCTCCAGACCCGCTGACACGCGATAGCTTTCGGCGGGCACAGGGCGGCCGACGTGGAAGCCCTGGACATGGTCGATGCGGAATTCCCGCATCAGCGCCATTTGCTCCTCGGTTTCGACACCTTCCACCAGGATCTTGTGGCCGCGATTCCTGACCAGTCCGATGATATCCTTCAGCATCGCCTTGCCCTTTGGCGTGCTGCAATCGTGCAGGAACGAACGGTCGATCTTGACGGTATCGAAATCGATCAGCCGGAGCCAGGACAGGCCGGCAAAGCCGGTACCGAAATCGTCGAGCCAGATGCGGATGCCGAGCGTCTCGAGGTCGCTGATGCAGCGCAGCACGTCCGAGTGCATCTCCATCTCGAGACCTTCGGTAATTTCAAAGGCAAGCCGGCCGCCGGCAACGCCCGTTTCACCAAGAATAGCGGCAACGGATGTGGCGAACCCCGGGGTCTTCAGCTGGATAGGCGAGACATTGACGCTGACAACGGGCACGTGGTCGTGCGCCAGAAGCTCGCGGCAGACGGTGCGGATCGCCCAGCGGCCGAGATCGATGATCGCGCCGGTGCGCTCGGCAATGGGGATGAAAAGGCTCGGGGGAACCGCAGTCCCATCCAGCATCCTCAGTCGCATCAGCGCTTCGACGGCCTCGACGCGCCCGGTCGTGACATTCTTGATCGGCTGGTAGACGAGGGAGACGAGATCTTCATTGGTTGCGATCTTCAAGAGCGCGGCAATGTTCTCGCTCTCGTCGCTGGTTTGCGGGTCGTTCGGGTCAAAGACCTTGGCGCAGTTGCGGCCGCTTGCCTTGGCCGCGTAAAGCGCCCGGTCGGCCTCGTGGATGATCCGTTCGAGCTTCGAACCCGTCTGATGTCTGGTGAATGCGGCACCGACGCTCACTGTGACAATGGACGTGCCGTCCCGGCGTTGTCCATGCACCAATGCCAGGCTCTGCACCGTACGGCAGATGGCGTCGGCGAGATCGGCTGTCTCTTCGCGTGTATTCACGCGCGCAAGGATGATGAATTCCTCGCCGCCGTATCGACCGATGGATGCATCGAGCTGCCCGATCGAGTCCTTCAACGTGTTGGCCACGAGAATGAGGCAGCGGTCGCCTTCCTGGTGACCGTAGCAATCGTTGTATTTCTTGAAGAAGTCGACGTCGATCAGGATCGCGGCGAAACTGTCGCCGAACTTCTGCCAGTCGCTCCAGTATTCACGCAGTTTCTGATCGACCGCACGGCGATTGTCGAGCCCGGTCAGGGAATCGGTGTTGGAAAGCCTGAGCAGCGCCTTTCCGCGTTCGGTTGCCTCCCGCTGCTGGACCTTTGCCTCGAACGCGTTGAGGAAGACCTTGTAGCGTTCGCGGTTCAGCTTCCAGTTTACGTAGGAGGTGAACACGAAACAGGAGACATAGAAGGTGCCGAAGGCAAGCTGGTAATAGGGGTTCTGGGGCGAGAAGTAGATGAGGTCGATAAAGAACGCGCCGAGAATGATGCCCGACGAGATCACCGATAGGCGGAACTGAAAGATAAAGAACAGGTTCGCGCCCATCATGAAGATGGCGCCGAAGATCATGTAGTAGGACATGTTCTGCGTGTACGCGGTCGTCATCGCCGGTATCAGCCAGCCGAGATAGCCGAAGACAAGCGCGCCGGAGCAAGTTCTGTCCAACAAGTCCGTCTTGACGCTCAAGTGGATCTGGGTCTCCAGGACGGCAAGTGCGACCGCGCCGACCACGAAGCGCGAGGCGATCGTGTAGTGAGCGACGTCGGAGATGAGCAGAAAGTCGGTAATCGAAAACAGCAGATAGACCGCGACGGCGATCCACAGGCCCTTTCTCGTCGCTTCCCGGCGCGCCGTTTCGCCCTCCTGGCGATAAAGTAAGCGTAGCTCCGCCGGCAGCGGCCTGTGTGGCTGCTTATGCAAATCTATCTCAACGACGTCGGCCAAGGTTTGCTTCATGCACCGGTCCAGAGAGTTACGTCGCGCTCAACGGAAACATGCTCTCGCTTTTCCATCTCTGGGCGTTGCTTTGTACACTCTGTGCTTGCCATTCGATTGACACCACAACAAGGACGAGCAAGCCTCACCGACATCGTAGAAGACGCCCATTAAATTTTGATAAATTAGCCGAGACTGACGGCAGACACATGGGTGTATCCGAATGGATACGGATCCGCCAGAATTTACCATATACTCTACAAAAACTTGCAATTCGAGAAGCAGTTCGCGCATTGTTACCCATAACGTTAACAGATCATTAAACGGATGGGTTTTGCGTGAGCCAGCTTCAAATCGTATTCGATGGCGAAAGTCTTATTACTCCCCAGTCAATCGCAACCGAGTTCACTTCGTCAAGAAGTGAGTTTTATGATGAGCAGTTTGCAACAGGAAAAGCGGAACTCGCCCTGATTCTCCAAATTGCACAGCAGCAATTTGCCCAGGAACTGGACCCCAAGAAGATAATACATCGATTGGCGGGGGCACTTCACGAGACGCGAGCGAAGTTTCATCCCAGTGTTTGGCAGGAACTCATTCCGATCGCACAGAATCATCCAGTGTCGGAATTCTTTCTCCAGGACCCTTTTACCCGGTGGTCCTTCGAAAAACCGCGAGGTTACTCTGGCGACGCCCAGTTGCTCGACTTCATCTACGGTCACCCGAGCGTCGCCGGCGAGATCGCCAAGGCATCGCCGGTGGGCAAGGCGCTCTATGACTACACCAAAGACGCCTCATCGTCGGTTGCGGTGCGGGAACGACGGGATCTGCTGACCCAGCACGTCGATCAGATCGCAGCCGCGCGGGGCGCAGAGGCTGAAGTCCTGACGATTGCCGCCGGCCATCTGCGCGAGGCGAACCGTTCCGTTGCCCTGAAGGAAGGGCGCATCAAGCGCTGGGTCGCGCTCGACCAGGACCCGCTCAGCGTCGGATCGATCACCAGGGACTTCCGGGGAACGAGCGTCGAGGCGATCGACGGCTCCGTCCGCGGAATCCTCACACGTGCGCACAAGCTTGGCAAATTCGACTTCGTCTATGCGGCAGGGCTTTATGACTATCTCCCTCACAACGTCGCGGTGAAGCTCACCCGCCGCTGCTTGCAGATGCTGAAGCCCAACGGCGTCTTTCTCTTCGCAAACTTCGCAACCGATATCGGCGTCGACGGCTACATGGAGACATTCATGAACTGGGCGCTGCTGCTTCGTTCGCAATCCGATATGTGGCGCATCGTCAACGAAAGCGTCGATGGCTCAAGCTTCGAAACGCATGTGACGTTCGGGGAAAACCGCAACGTGGTCTATGCAACGGTGCAGAAGCGCGCCTGATTGCGATGGATGCACGGAACAACGGCGCGCGCCACTGTTGGCGCGCGCCGTTTTCATGCGGCATTTGCGGCGGTGTCGCTGCCGCGTACCGTTTGACATCCCGGTCGGCGTCTGTCGCCGATAGCTCGGTTTGCGTGCAACGCGGTCCCGCTCAAGTTTTCCATGGGAACTTGCCTAACTGCGCGGTCCCGCCTCGGCGTGGTCAACAGATCGACCCGGAACCGTTATGCAATTATTTCATAGCGCCTGAAATTCTATGCATTGGCGAGCCGCTTTCCTTTTCTCTAGCATCCCCAACTGCACAACTTGTGGCCGATCAGTGCACGCACCGTAACGGATATCCATCCAGTTTAGGCGCGCAACTGGTGCGGGCGGGAGACACGATTTGTGCCGAGAGCCCGGTTTGTGACCAAACCTGGCCTTGCATTGCAGTGACGGCCGAAGGAGAGGAGCCTTAGATGCCAGCGGGACAATGTTTTCATGCCGACAGGATCGTGCACAACGGTGTGATCTGGTGCGGGCTGGCGGAGGGCGTCGTAGAGGCCCTGGCGATCTGGCAGGGCAAGATCCTGGCAACCGGCACCCGTCAGGATATGGAAGCCTATCGCGGCGAGCGGACCGAGTTGCTCGACCTTCAGGGACAATTCGCGACCCCTGGTCTCAACGACGCGCATCTGCACCTGATTTCTGTCGGTCTGACGTTGAACTGGGTCGATGCGACGCCGCAGGCAGCCCCCACGCTCGCAAGTCTTTTGGCGGCAATCAAGCAGCAGGCCGAAAGCACGCCGCCCGGCACCTGGATCCGGGCGCGCGGCTATGACCAGACCAAGCTCGACACCGGCCGTCACCCGCTTCGCGCCGAACTCGATGCTGTCGCGCCGAACCATCCGGTCATGGTGGTGCGCGCTTGCGGCCATGTGTCGATCTTTAATTCGGAAGCATTCCGCCTTGCCGGCGTCGACGAAACCACGGCGGTGCCGGAAGGCGGGCTGATCGAGCAGGCCTCCGGCGCATTGACGGGCCTGGTCGCGGAAAATGCCCAAGGGCTGGTTCGCGCCGCGATCCCGAAAGCCTCGACCGACGAGATGATCGATGCGATCGAAAGCGGCGGCAATCTGCTTCTGTCCTACGGCATCACCAGCATCATGGATGCCGCGGTTGGGCAGGTCGCAGGCTTCGACGAAATCAAGGCCTACAATCTGGCGAAGCTCAACAACAGGCTGCCGGTGCGCACGTGGCTCGTGCTTCTGGGCGATCCCAAGGTCTCGATCGTGCCGCAGAGCTACGAGGCCGGTCTCGTATCCGGTGTCGGCGACGACATGCTGAAAGTCGGCGCCGTCAAGATCTTCCTCGATGGCTCGGCCGGCGGTCGCACCGCCTGGATGAGCAGCCCCTATCTCGGAAACGACAACAACACCGGCGTGCAGATCCTTTCCGATGCGGAACTTGAGGCGATGGTGCTCGACGCCCATTCGAAGGGCTACCAGCTGGCCTGCCACGCCATTGGCGACGCGGCGATCGATCAGTTGATCACGGCTTATGAAAAGGCGCTCGACGCGATGCCGGATGCGGATCGCCGTCACCGGATCGAGCATTGCGGTTTTTCGACCGACGCCCAGCATCAGCGCATGGTCAAGGCGGGTATCTATCCCTGTCCGCAGCAAGTGTTCATCTATGATTTCGGCGACGCATACGTCTCCGTGCTCGGCGAGGAGCGGGCGCTGTCGAGCTATCCCTTGAAGACCTGGAACGAATTGGGGCTGAAGCCTGCAACCGGCAGCGATGCGCCTGTCTGTCACCCCAATCCGTTCCCCAACATCTACAGCATGCTGACGCGCAAGACTGCCAAGGGCACGGTGATGGATGCGCGCGAATGCGTCACCATCGAGGAGGCGCTACAGGTCTACACCGAGTACGGCGCGTTCTCGCAGAAACTCGAAACGGTCAAGGGACGGCTAGTCCCGGGACAGCTTGCCGATATCGCGGTTTTCTCCAGGAACATGCTGACGGCGAGCCCCGAAGACATCCTCAACGACACGCACTGCACCCTGGCGATCCGGGGCGGCGAAGTGGTCTTCGAGCGACTGAACGCCTGACAATGGCGGACCGGGCCGCAGTGTGCGGCTCCATGCATCTCAGCCGATCCGGGAGGTCGGGTGAGATCGCGATCTTGTGCATCCATGAGCAGAACAACACGTGGGGAGAAATACGGGAATGATGAAGAAAATAGCTTTGCTTTCGACACTGACGGCAGCGTTGCTGGCCGGTGTGGCGTCTGTCCATGCGGCCGATGCGCCGCGTGCCGGCGGAACGGTCAACTTCGTGGCGCCCTATGGGGACAGCTTCTCGACGCTCGACATCCAGGCGTCGCCACAGACCCAGGACGAGTTTTATGCCAAGGCGATCCACCGCACGCTTTATGACTGGGACGCGGACAAGAACGTGCCGGTGCTGGCGCTTGCAACCGACGTCGATATCTCGGCCGACAAGCTGGTCTATACCTACAAGCTGCGCCAGGACGCTTTCTTCCACAACGGAAAGCAGATGACGGCCGATGACATCATCGCGAGCTTCACCCGCATGGCAGACCCGGCCAAAGCCTATCCGCCCTCGCGCTATATCGCCAACATCAAGGGCGGTGCCGACTATATGGCAGGTAAAGCTGAAGCAATTTCCGGACTGAAGAAGATGGACGACTTCACGCTGGAAGTGACGCTGACCGACCCGGTCGACCCGGCCTTCCTGTTCATGCGCAACAACACGGCAATCTACCCGGCAGGCGAAGCCGACAAGGAAGGTTTCGCGAGTCATCCGATCGGCCTTGGTCCCTACAAGTTCGCCGAATATGTGCCCGGCTCGCGGCTGACGGTCGAGAAGTGGGAGAAGTACTATGAGAAGGACAAGCCCTACGCCGACAAGATCAACATCCTGATCATGGGCGACGCCTCGGCGCGCGACGTTGCCTTTCGCAACAAGGAGATCGACGTCTCCGTCCTCGGGCCGTCGCAATACGTCGCCTACCAGGCGGATCCGGAACTGGCCAAGGGGCTGCTCGAAGTCGCCGAAGTCTATACGCGCTATGTCGGCTTCAACCTCGACTTCGAACCGTTCAAGGACAAGCGCGTGCGCCAGGCTTTTAACCATGCCATCAACACCGAGCTGATCATCAAGCGGCTGGCGAAAGACAAGGCTTATCGCGCGAGCGGCTGGCTGCCGACTTCGTCGCCCGCCTATGACAAGGACGCCCAGCCCTATGCCTACGATCCGGAGAAGGCCAAGGCCCTCTTGGCCGAGGCCGGTTATGCCGATGGCTTCGACGTCGAGCTCACCGCGACGCAGAACGAAAGCTGGGGCCTGACGATCGTCGAGGCGATCATTCCGATGCTGGAAAAAGTCGGCATCCGTGTGAAGGCGAAGCCGGTCGAGGCGTCGGTGCTGTCCGAAGTCGTTCCGGCTGGCGATTTCCAGTCGTTCATGTGGTCGTCGGAAAGCGGCCCCGATGCCTTGACAGCGATGCAGTGCTTCTACTCGAAGACCTCGCAGGCGGCGTGCAACTACCAGAAGTTCGCAAATGCCGACTTCGACAAGCTGTTCGAGGCCGCCAAGGTGGCCAAGACGCCGGAAGAAAAGAACGACCTGCTGCGCAAGGCCAACAACCTTGTCCAGGAGGAAGCTCCGGTCTGGTTCTTCAACTACAACAAGGCTGTCATGGCCTACCAGCCCTGGCTGCACGGCCTGCAGCCGAACTCGGCCGAGTTGGCGATCCAGTCCTATGAAAAGCTCTGGGTGGACGAAACCGTTCCAGCTGGCCGTTGATCGCCGAACCCCGATATCGCCGAGGCGATATCGGGGTTCCTTTCGCCGATATCTGGCCCGCGTCACGGCCGATAACGTAAGCCTTTTCTTGCGGTCTGACATTTGCGGGGATGATCCGGCGGCAGGACCGCTAATGGTTGGCATCGCGCCTGAGAACGATCGCCTGCGCATCTCTGGATGGGCGGGGCGAGGGGGGAAATGAATGCTTCAGTTCGTCGTGCGCCGCATCCTGCAGGTGATCCCGACAATCATCGCGATATCGCTGCTGATCTTCGTGATCTTCAGCGTCGTGCCGGGCAGCATCGCCACCAGCCTGACAGCCAATGGCAAGGGCGGCGGCGACCCGAAGATCGTCGAGAAGATGACGCGCGAGTTCGGTCTGGACCAGCCGCTTTACGTCCGGTTCGGATCCTATCTGTCCGATCTTGCGCGGTTCGATCTCGGAACGTCGTTCCGCAGCCGCCAGCCGGTCGCGCATCTGATCGGCGAGCGCATGTGGCCGACCTTGAAGCTCGCCTTCGCGGCGATGGCGATCGCCATGTTCGTCGGCGTGCCGCTCGGCTTCATTGCCGCCTTGAGGCCGGGCAGCATCATCGACACGCTGACGATGATCGGCGCGATCTCTGGCCTCTCCCTGCCGCAATTCTGGCTGGGTTTGCTCGGCATGTATCTGTTTGCGCTGACACTCGGCTGGTTGCCGAGCTTCGGTTACGGCGACGGCGGGCCGGCGAACCTCATCCTGCCGGCGCTGACGCTCGGCGTTGCGCCGATGGCGCTTCTGGCACGCACGACGCGCGCAGCCGTCCTCGATGTGATGAGCGCCGATTTCATCCGCACGGCCCGCGCAAAGGGCATGAACGGCTTTCGCCTCGTCACCTGGCATGTCGTTCGCAACGTGCTGGTGCTGATCATCACGACGATCGGCCTGCAGTTCGGCTCGATGATGGGCCAGGCTGTCGTGGTCGAGAAGCTGTTTTCCTGGCCGGGCCTCGGCTCGCTGCTGGTCGATAGTGTCAGCCTGCGCGACATCCCGGTGGTTCAGGGCGCGATCCTCGTCATCGTTCTCTGGTTCCTGCTGATCAACACAATCGTCGATATTCTCTACGCGGTCATCGATCCGCGCATCAGCCACGGATAGATCCATGAGACTTAGGCTCAATCTCCTCATCGGTGGCGTGCTGTGCATCGCCATCATCTCGATGGCGCTGCTGGCACCGCTGATCGCGCCGACGGACCCGGTGCTCGACGCCGACCTGATGAATGCGGAACTTCCGCCGGACGCACAGTTCTGGTTCGGCACCGACGCGCAAGGGCGCGACGTCTTGAGCCGCATCCTCTACGGCGCTCGCATCTCGCTTGCCGTCGGCATTGGCTCGCAGGTGATCAACACGCTGATCGGTCTGGCGCTCGGCATTTCGGCCGGCTATTTCGGCGGCTGGTGGGACGATTTCGTCACCGGGCTCACCAACCTCATGCTGGCGATCCCGAGCCTGATCTTCGCGCTTGCCATCATGGCGATCCTCGGCCCCGGCCTTTCCAGCCTGCTGATCGCACTGGGCCTCACCAACTGGTCATGGACCTGTCGAATCGCGCGAAGTTCGGCGCTGTCCCTGAAGAAGCAGGGTTATGTCCAGGCGGCAAAGACGCTCGGCTATGGAGACATCCGCATCATGATCACGCAGATCCTGCCCAACATGATCGGCCCGATCCTGGTGATCGGAACGCTCGGCATGGGCGATGCGATCCTTGCGGAAGCCGCACTCTCCTATCTCGGCCTCGGCATCAAGCCGCCGTTCCCGAGCTGGGGCAACATGCTGACGGATGCGCGCGAACTCATCGTCATTGCCCCCTGGGCGGCGATCTTCCCGGGGCTGGCGATCTTTGTCACGGTCCTCGGGCTCAATCTCTTCGGCGACGGCCTGCGCGATTGGCTCGACCCGCATATGAGGGCGCGTCAGCTATGACGGACAATTTGCTTGAAGTCAGGGATCTGCGCCTCGATATCGTATCGGGCAAAGTCAGCCACAACGTCGTCGACAACGTGTCGTTCTCGATCGGACGCGGCGAAGCCTATGGGCTGGTTGGTGAATCGGGCTGCGGCAAGAGCATCACCGCTCTTTCGATCATCGGCCTGTTGCGCAAACCGCTCGCCGTGACCGGCGGCGCGTTGAATTTCAACGGCCGCGATCTGAGGGGGCTTTCGAAGCGCGAGCTGCGGCGACTTCGGGGCGAGAAGATCGCCATGATCTTCCAGGAGCCGATGACCGCGCTCAATCCCTTGTCGCCGGTCGGGCGACAGATCGCCGAAATGTTTGTGCTTCACAAGGGCGCGACCTGGAAGGAGGCCGAAAAACTGGCGATCGAGGCGCTTGGCAACGTCCAGGTCCCGGCGCCTGAGGAGCGGGTGAAGGCCTATCCGCACCAGATGTCCGGCGGCATGCGGCAGCGCGTGATGATCGCCATTGCGCTCGCCTGTAACCCGGACCTGTTGATCGCCGACGAACCGACGACTGCGCTCGACGTCACGGTCCAGGCCGAGATCCTGAAACTGGTCAAGGAGCTTTGCGCCGCGCGTGGCACATCCGTCCTGATGATCAGCCACGATCTGGGCGTGATCGCCAACATGTGCAACAGGGTCGGCATCATGTATGCCGGGCGGCTGGTGGAAGAGCGGCCGGTCGCCGACCTGTTCCTCCATCCGGCCCACCCCTATACCGACGGCCTGCTCAAATCGTTGCCGCATCTCGGCTCGCGCCGGCTGGAAGGACGTAAGCGTCTGCAGGAGATCGAAGGCACCGTTCCCTCGATTGCCAGCTTTCCGCCCGGCTGTCGCTTTCAGCCGCGGTGCCACAGGGCGACGTCTGTCTGTTCCGCCGAAATCCCACCGCCATCTGCCCTTAATCATGATGGCTTCGTGAAGTGTTTCAACCATGAGCAATAACAACGAACCTCTGGTCCGGGTCGATAGCCTGAGCGTGCACTTCCCGGTGCGCAACGGCCTCTTCGGCCGCAGCAAGCGGACACTGCGCGCCGTCAACGAGCTGAGCCTGACGTTGAACAAGGGCGAGTGCCTGTCGATCGTCGGCGAATCCGGTTGCGGCAAGTCGACGCTCGCGCTGTCGATCCTTGGGCTGCAGGAGCCGACGTCGGGAGAGATCTTCTTCGAGGGACGATCGATCACCGGCAAGACGCGCCCCTCGCGGCTTGAGCGCGCCGGCATGGCGCAGATGGTGTTTCAGGACCCCTACGCGTCGCTCAATCCGCGTCAGACGATCTACACCTCGCTTGCCGCACCGCTCAGATTGCATGGCGTTTCCGACCGCAAGGAGATTGCGCAGCGCATCGAAAGCATGATGCAGCTCGTCGGATTGAAACCGGAGCAGGCCAAGCGTTTCCCGCATGAGTTTTCCGGCGGCCAGCGCCAGCGCATAGGCATCGCCCGGGCGCTGATCCTCAATCCCAAGGTCGTGGTGCTGGACGAGCCGGTGTCGGCACTCGACGTCTCCATCCGGGCCCAGATCATCAACCTGCTGCTTGAGCTCAAGGAGCGGCTGGATCTGTCCTACATCATGATCAGCCACGACCTGAGCGTGGTCGAACATATGAGCGACCGCGTGGCGGTGATGTATTTCGGCCAGATCGTTGAGACCGGCAGTTGGGATCGGGTTTTCAGCGATCCGCAGCACCCCTATACGCGCCGTCTCATCGGCGCCATTCTCGACCCGGTCACCGAACTGACGGGCCAAAGCCCGGTGAATACGCGCGCGATGCCGGAACCGCCGGCGGGCTATGACTACTATCCCAGAGAGTTGGGGAAGCACGACGTCTACAGCCTGCCGCCCGCCTCGCACCTGGTTGCGCTGCGAGAGGATCACAGCGTTCGGCTGATCGCGCGGAACTGAGCCGGTTTTCACCGAAGGGCTGTGCCGCCGGGTGAAAGCAGTCCATATTCGTGCCAGCACGAAGAGCCGCAGATGCAGGTCCTTGGGGTGACGAGTTGATAGATCGCAGCCGAAGGCCGGCTTGAGGCCTCCGTCTACGGTGCGATTTCTGCCCGGAACATGGGCACGCCGGCGGCCAGGATGGCCGTGCGTTCTCCCAAACGCAGGAAACGGGTGGTGCATTTCCTGGTTCTCGCTCAAGCTGACCGGATGTCGCCACTCGTGAGAGCGGCGGCCGTCACGGCGATCGTGTCGCGCTCTGCGCGATCCGGCCGCCCCATGGTCTCGCTTTCGGACGCAGACGCGATCCGGGGAACACTTCCGGCATGCAAACCAATCAGCGCCCGCTTCAGAACCGCGTCACGCCATTCGGCGACATCGTCGCCATCGCGCAGCGCGGTCTGTTCACCGGCAACCGCGGCATCATCCACGATCCCACGACGAAGACCCTGCTTGGACGGCGGTGGTCGTCGAAGGCGTGGCTGATCTGCGTCTGCGACTACGGGGATCGGCGGCGGGACGTCATGGCCGGTCGAAGCTGGACCGAACTTTTCTTTCTCGACGAGGCGGTGGCGCTGGCTGCGGGCCATCGTCCCTGCTTCTTCTGCAGGCGGGAGGCGGCCCTTGGCTTCCGGGCCGCCTGGGCCGGCAGCTCAAAGGCATCGCCATCGGCGGGCGAACTCGATGCGGTACTCCACAGTGAGAGACAGTCTCATGGACGCAAACGCATCCATGCGTTGCCGTCGCCGACCGCCGATCTGCCGGATGGCACGATGGTCGTGGCATCCGGTCATGCATTCACCACCGCGTCCGGGCGCTGTTTTCGCTGGACCGAGGCCGGCTATCTCGCGTCGGAGCCCGGCATTGTCGCCGAGGGAATGCTGACACCGCCTTCGACCGTCAAGGCGCTCCGGGCGGGTTATCGCCCAATCCTGCATCCCGATATCGCCAACTTTCTTTCCGGAGCGACGTCATGAACGACCTTTTCGCCACGCTTGCCCTCGAGCCGGCACGCGAAACCTTGGCCGAAGGAGCAATGCTGCTTCGCGGCATCGTGCTGCCCTTCCAAGATCGGGTTCTGCCGGCATTGCGCGCGGTCATCGGGCAAGCGCCGTTCCGGCACATGGTGACACCGGGCGGGTACACGATGTCCGTCGCCATGAGCAATTGCGGTGCTGCCGGTTGGGTCACGGACCGAAGCGGATATCGCTACGACAGGATCGACCCGGAAACCGGCAAGCCTTGGCCGGCGCTGCCGTCGTCCTTCCTCGATCTCGCCCTCGTCGCGGCGAAGGAGGCGGGCTACCCGAATTTCAGGCCCGATGCCTGCCTGATCAATCGGTACGAGCCCGGCGCAAAGCTTTCGCTTCATCAGGACAAGGACGAACGCGATTTCTCACACCCGATCGTTTCCGTGTCGCTCGGCCTTCCCGCAACGTTCCAGTTCGGCGGGCTGAACCGCACCGACCCGATCCGCAAATACGCACTGCTTCACGGCGATGTCGCGGTCTGGGGCGGGCCGTCGCGCCTGTTCTATCACGGGGTTACCGAGTTGAAGGACGGCCACCACGGGACCCTTGGGCGGATGCGCATCAACCTGACCTTCCGCGGCGCTTTCTGAAGCTCGATCGACTACGTCCCATGCGGACGATCCTGCCGAAGAAATGCGGTGCAATCGGTGAACCAGAATCCGCCAAGGCAACACACCGACCTTACAAGGAGTCAGCTCAATGAACCGAAGCGACGTCTATCGCAGGGGCATCGAACGCAGGCACGCGCTCATCGCCAAGGAGGCAATGTTATGAACCCCCATGTCACGACCGTTCTTTCGCATGCGACCGAGCGAACCGCGGAGGCGCGTGTCGCAGCCTATGATTGGCAGGCAATTTTCGGCGATTTGAACGGCTTCGGCTGTGGCGTCCTGGAAAAGCTTCTGTCCGCGGAGGAATGCCGGCGGCTCTCGGATCTCTACAGCCAGGAACAGCATTTCCGCAGCCATATCCATATGGCCAGGCACGGTTTCGGCAAGGGAGAGTATCGCTATTTCAGATATCCGCTGCCGGACTTGCTGGGTGGCCTTCGTAACGCACTTTACCCGCGCCTGGCCGAGATCGCCAATCAATGGAACGGCCGCATGGGGATCGAGGAACGATACCCGGCTGAGCACGCTGAGTTCCTCTGCCAGTGTCATGACGCCGGCCAGACGCGGCCGACGCCGTTGCTGCTGCAATATGGTCCCGGCGATTTCAATTGTCTGCATCAGGATCTCTACGGCGATCTTGCCTTTCCGATCCAGGTGGCGATCCTTCTGTCAGAACCGGGGCAGGATTTCACCGGCGGAGAGTTCGTGCTGACGGAGCAGCGTCCGCGCATGCAAAGCCGGGTCGAAGTCGTTCCCCTTCGCCAGGGCGATGCGGTTGCCTTTGCGGTTCACAACCGGCCGGTGCAAGGCACGAAAGGCAACTATCGCGTCAACCTTCGTCATGGCGTCAGCCGTGTGCGATCCGGCCTGCGCCACACCGCCGGCATCATCTTTCACGACGCAAAATAGCGCGGTTGCCACCGCCTCCTGTGTCAGTGCGCAAACAGACCGTCGAAATCGGCAAAACCCTTGACCTCGATCGGATTGCCGCTCGGATCGAGGAAGAACATTGTCCGCTGTTCGCCAGGCTCGCCTTCGAAACGCACCACCGGGGGGATATCGAAGTTGACGCCTTTTCGTTCGAGACGTTCGGCGAGTGCGAACCAATCCGCAAGGCGCAGCACCACGCCCATATGCGGCATCAGCACGAGATGATTGCCGACCTTGCCGGTCCGCGTGACCGCAAAGGGCTCCCCCAGATGCAACGACAGCTGGTGGCCGAAGAAATCGAAATCGACCCAGGTGTCGGTGCTGCGCCCTTCCTCGCAGCCGAGCACGTCGCCGTAGAACCTGCGGGCGTCGTCGAGATCCTTCACGTGGTAGGCAAGATGGAAAAGCGACTTCATCTGTAACTCCTGTGTCTCCGGTTGACACAGGGATACCGACTTGAGAGGCTAAGAAAAACTATGTAATTCTTTCTCTGAGAATAAGGGTTTCCATTGGATATTCGTTTCCTGCAAAGCTTGGTCGCCACTGTGGAAACGGGTTCCATTGCGGCGGCTGCGCGGCGGGAAAAATTGACGCCCGCCGCTGTCAGCCAGCGCATTCAATCGCTCGAACGCGCGCTCGGCTGCCTCTTGCTCTCCCGCGGCGCCCATTCCGCGCAACCGACGGAGGCCTGCCTTTCGCTATTGCCGCGGGCGCGCCTGCTGATACGGGAAGCGGAAAACCTCAGATATGACGCTGCGGGTGGCGGACTTGCCGCCGAGTTGAAGATCGGGGCGATCTCGACGGTGCTGACGGGTGTTTTCCCCGAGGTTCTGGACGAACTCTCGCGCCAAGCGCCGAGTTTGAAATTGGTGCTGCGCCCCGGTTCGTCGTCGCAACTCTACGAACAGCTGCTCGCGGGCGAGCTGGATGCCGCCGTGCTGGTCGAGCCGCCCTTCACACCGCCCAAAGGACTGACCGCCCGTGTCATCCGCCGCGAGCCGCTTGTTTTCATCAGCCGGGATGGGGTCGGCCCCGGCGACATTCCTGAGCGGATCCGCCAGGCGCCGTTCATCCGCTATGATCCGGGATCGTGGGGCGGACGGCTGTCGTCGCAATATCTCGCCGACGCCGGGCTTGATCCGGACATTCGTTGCGACATGGACGCTCTGGAGACCATCGCCATGCTCGTTGCCAACGGGATGGGAAACTCGGTGGTGCCGGCCTGGCAAGGACTGCAGAGGAATGGCTTTCACCTGGCCGAGGTGCCCGATGCCGCCGCTTATGAACGCAGGATCGTGTTCCTGCATCAGAGCGTGCCGAGCCGGCCGACGCCGCTAGCGCTCTTGACGCAGGCTTTAACGCAGGGGTTTACCGGGTGAGGGGCAGCCGTTTCGGCGACGGGGTGTCGGTTCGGCTGCGGGCATTGTTGGTGGCTGGGCATCGCGTCATGTGTGAACGCGACGCCCATTCGCCCAAGACATTTCCATAAAAATGTGAAGCCGGTCTTCAGGACATGCGCCAGGATCGACACAGTCCACGCCCGGAACGCCCTAGCTGAGCAGGAAGGTGGTTACCGGCACCTGAAGCGCGGCGGCGATCCGGCGAAGCTTGCCCGGATCGGCGTCGACGCCCTGCTCGATGTTGGTAATTTCGGCGTCGGTCAGCCCGCAGGTGAGCGCAAGTTCATCGACACTATAGCCGATGGCCTGGCGCGAGCGTCTGACGGCGTGGCCGATATCGACATGGGCCGAAGCGCTGACGGTTGTGGCATCAAGATTGTTTAGTGAAACAGTCATGAAGTGGTCCTTCGGTTTTGCGCGAAGAGGCTCTTCGCGTGAAGGCGGCATGCAGCCATGAAAACTCGGGCCAGAAAGGCGGCGTCGAGTGCAGTGCAATATAAGTCCAAAAGATGGCAGCGCAAGGCTTGTCGGCAATGGCGGTCATCGCCCTTCTTCGATCGGCAACATCAGGGTCGTTGCGGAGCGACGACCTGGCGATCTTGTCCGCAGTGATCCTCGCCCGACCGACCGCGCCGATAAACCCGTCTCCCGTTGGCCTTGCCTGGAGACAGCTGGCCGGGGAGCGCGTCCGTAGTTCGTCGACGTGGACGCGCACGTTTTCGGAATAGCCGATCTGAACCCGTTATCATCTTCGAACCCATTCAGCGCACGTGGCGATGTGTATCGTTGATGAAGTGTTGGCCGGTTGACTGTATCCAGACGCAGGCCGGGATCGCTGTCATCGAACAGTATCCTCCAAGATTGCAGCCGCAGCCGCATTTCATGTCGTATTTGCGCCCTGGCGCCCGACGCCTGCACGCGCGCTGGCAACCGCGGGTCCGTTCGTCTCGGGTGCTTATGCCATTGGCGTTGTATGGACGGGTGACGATTTCGCTCCGGTTGCGGCCCCAATCCCGGAAATCCCGCATTTTCCGTCGAACGCATTTGCGCACCCCTGCCTGTTGATAACCCCGTTCGAATTTCGTTAGTATTTTCAGTTGGTTGTCGTTTCTTGGTCATTTTTTGAAATTGCCTGTTGACGTGTTCGAGGTGTGGGGTCTATAAGCCCGATCACTGACGAGGGCGGCGGCGCTGC
>NZ_JABWDU010000008.1 GCF_013371465.1 Ensifer oleiphilus
GGCCAGTCGAATGCCTTGTCGGTCACGCTGCAAAACGGCGAGATCTGGTTCGAGGATCGGCCGATCGGCCTGCGCGCGCCGACCGAGCCCGATGGCCCGGCCACCCTCTACTTCCGCCCGCACGACATCGAGCTGATCGACGGCTGCGGCGGCTGTCTCGCCGGTCTCGTCACCGCCAGCCGCCGTGTCGCCGGCACCCGCCATCTCGAACTCGACCTCGGCCGCAACCACCCGCATGCCGAAATCGAGCTGCCGCCAGAACGCACCACGACACAGGACCGCGCAAGGGTCGCGTTCCGACCGACAAAGTGGAAACTGTTCAGGGACGGCAAGGCCCACGCCGAGGTCGCCGCCAAGGATTTAGAAGCGGAATCGCAGGCTCAAGCCTTCGAACTGGCACGCACCGGAACCTGACGACCTTTCGACCGCCCAGTCCACCCAATTCCCGTTTCTGCCGAGATGCGCTACAGCGTCATATGCGGTGAGAAAAGCGGGAGACCAGGCGCATGTCCGTCATTGACGATCTGAAACAGGCACTCGGCGATGCCGTGCTGACGGGCACAGAGATCGGCGAGCGTTATCGCAGCGACGCCAGCCTCACCGGCCGCGCCCTGCCCAAGGCCGTCATTCGCCCCGCGAATACGGACGAGGTCTCAACCGTGCTTCGCATCTGCGACGCCCATGGACAGGCGGTCGTGGTCCAAGGCGGCCTGACCGGCCTTGCCGGCGGCGCCAACCCGAATGATGACGCCATTTCCCTCTCGCTCGAGCGTCTCGTGGGTATCGAGGAAATCGATCCACTTTCCGCCACCATGACCGTCCTTGCCGGCACGCCGCTCGAAGTCGCGCAGCACGCGGCGGACGACGCCGGGTTCCTGCTGCCGATCGATCTCGGTGCGCGCGGCTCCTGCCAGATCGGCGGCAATCTCGCCACCAATGCCGGCGGCATCCGCGTGATCGCGCACGGCGTCACCCGCGACAACGTGCTCGGGGTCGAGGCCGTGCTTGCCGACGGTACGATCCTCTCGTCACTCAGCAAGATGATCAAGAACAACACCGGCTACGACCTGCGCCAGTATTTCATCGGCTCGGAAGGCACGCTCGGCGTCATCACCCGCGCCGTCCTGCGATTGAAGCCGCGACCGGCAGGCCGCCTGACCGCGCTTTGTGCGCTCGACAGTTATGATCAGGTCGTCGCTTTCCTGGCGCGGGCGCAAAGGGGACTGCCCGGCCTCTCCGCCTTCGAGGCCATGTGGGAAAGCTACTTTCGCTTCAATTGCGAGGCGGAGGGACAGCAATTTTTCGAGAAGCCTCCCGCCTTTGCTGTCATCGTCGAACAGGATGTCCAGGGTCACGACGAAGAAGGCGAGGATTTCGAGAATTTTCTCGGCGCCGCCCTTGAGGACGATGTCATCGACAATGCGCTCATCGCCCAGTCGGAGAAGGAGAGCCGGCTGTTCTGGCAGGTGCGCGAGGGACATGCGATGGACCGCCTGCTGCCGGGACTGATCAATCTCGATGTCAGCCTGCCCATCGGCGAAATCGGCCGTTTCGCGGCGGAATGCGGCACGGCGCTCGCCGCTCGCTTTCCGCAGGCGCACATCTCCTTCTTCGGTCATGTCGCCGACAGCAACCTGCACATCGCCTTTTCAACGACCGGCAGCGACGAACACACGCAGCATGCGGTCGATGGCATCGTCTACGACATCGTCCGTCGTTATCGCGGCTCGATCTCCGCCGAACATGGTATCGGCACGCTGAAGCGGGAGTTCCTTGGCCACTCGCGCAGTGCTGCTGAACTCGAGGTAATGCGCCGGATCAAGAACGCGCTCGACCCGAAAGGCATCCTCAACCCCGGCAAGGTGATTTGAAACGGGCTTGCCTGCATCACAGCCACGAAGCAGGGGTCTTCGGCAAGCGATTTTCCGGATCGACTACCGTCAGCTCCGCCCCGCCGGCATTCCACCGCCAGAGTGCGACGCAGCTACCACCCGGAGACATGAAGGAGGGGTAGATCAGGCCATCGAAGCCGCGTGCGGCCAGATCCGCCTGTAGGCGATGCGTCGCAGGCACGACGCCGCGATCGAGCGCGTCGCGCCATTCCTCACGATGAATAGCCTCGGTCACGCCGAGATCGGCGAGCACATCCGCCGCCATCGTGTCCGCAAGCCGCGCATGCCGGAGTTCCAGCTGAGCGATGAGCGCCGGATGCTGGACAAAGCCCTGGTTATATTCCGCCCAGGCGGTCGACAGTTCGCGCGCTGCATAGATCGTCGGCAGCCCGACCGGGTTCCAGCGGCCACCGAAGAGCGCCGCACCATCGCCCGAAAGCGGCGCATGCGCCCAGCGCGGCACATAGGCACGCCAGAGGCGCACCGGCTCCTCCGTCGACATCAGGCGTAGACACCCGACCGAACGGCTTCGAGATAGACGAGAACCTTGTCGGCCTTGCCTTCTCCCACAAGATCATAGGCGGTCTTGCCCGCCCATCCCGGGATTGGCTGGTGCTTGAACCAGATGACCGCCCGGCTCTCGTCACCGGACATTTCCGCAGCCATCGCCAGGATTCGCACGACATTGCTGAGCGCTGAATCGACCTTGCGGGCGCTCGACTTCGCCGTCAGCGTGTTTCGCGCGACGCCGATCAGCTTCGCCAATTCGGCAAGTGTTACGCCAAGACGGTCCGCGACCAGCCGCGCTGACAGAAAGGACGACTGGCTTTCGCCGAAATGCGAGGCAGAGATGTTGAAACCGACCGCTGACATGGCACAATCCAAACTCATTCTGATCACTACAGGATCAAAATAGGCTCAAAACCCGCCCAAATCAAGGAAGAGACGGTTGTCGCCAGGAGGGGTCGCGCCGCTCGAAGAAGGCGGCAACGCCTTCGCGCGCCTCTGCGCTTTCCCAGCACTCGGCAAGCTGCTCGATCGTGGCGGCAATGGTCGCCTCGGTGATCGGCTGCCCAAGCGATCGGGCAAGCCGCTTCGCCCGTCCCGTCGCGGCGGGCGCCGTCTGAAGGTAGGGCTCGATTTCCGCTTCGATGGTTGCATCCAGCGCAACGGGCGCGGCGATCGACGTCACCAGCCCCGCCTCCCTTGCCTCTTCGGCGCCGAACAGGCGCGCGGACATGAACAAAGGCCGCGCCCTGCCCTCGCCGATGCGGGCAACAACATAGGGGCTGATGGTCGCTGGAATGAGGCCCAGCCGGGTTTCCGTCAGGCCGAAGCGCGCATCGGCAGACGCGATGACGGCATCGCAGACGCTCATGAGGCCGACGCCGCCGCCGAAGGCATTGCCATGCACACGCGCGATGACCGGCTTGGCGATCTCGTTCAATGCCTTGAACATCAGCGCCAGCCGCGTTGCCTCGGCGATACGGGTCGGCCGATCCGCCTCGAACTGCTCGCGCATCCAGCCGAGATCGCCGCCCGCGCAGAAACTGCGTCCCTCGGCATCGAGAACGACGACGCGCACGGCTTTATCGACAGACAGGCGCTCTGCCGCCGCAGTCAATTCGCCGATCATGATTGCGGAAAGCGCATTGTGCTTCTGCGGCTGTGCCAGCGTCAGTCGGGCGACGCCTTTCGCATCGACGGCGTACCGGATCGTCTCGAACATCAGCCAGTACTCCTCAGCGATTTCGCGAATGCAGCAGCCTCTTCTAGCCGCGTCGCATCCAGCCCCGTCGAAAACCCACGGTCGGTGACAAAGGCGTTGACCGCAAGCGTATCCACATTGCCTGCCGCACCCGGCGCGTAGGGGCAGCCACCGAGGCCGCCGGCGGAGGCGTCGAAGACGCGCAAGCCACGCTCGAGCGCGATGCCGATATTGTCGAGTGCCCGTCCGGATGTGTCGTGAAAATGGCCCGCCAGTTGCCCGGCCGACACGTCCGCCAGAACCCTTACAAGCATCGCGTCGACCGCATCCGGTGTGCCGCGTCCGATCGTATCGCCGAGACTGATCTCGTAACACCCCATCGCCATCAAGGCGTCGGCGACTTGAGCAACACTCTCCGGGGCAATCGCGCCTTCGTAGGGGCACTCGACAACACAGCTGACATAGCCTCGCAGCGGCACCGCATTGGCGCGGCAGGCTTCGGCGACCGGACGAAACCGTTCGATGCTTTCAGCAATCGAGCAATTGATGTTCTTTTGCGAAAACGTCTCCGATGCCGAGGCGAAGATCGCCATCTCGTCGGCCTTCGCCGCAAGGGCCGCCTCGAAGCCCTGCATGTTCGGTGTCAGTACGGTGTAGCGCGTGCCCGTCCGGCGCCGGATTCCGGCCATGACAGCAGCGGCGTCCGCCATCTGCGGCACCCATTTTGGGCTGACGAAGCTCGTCACCTCGATGCGCTGATAGCCGCAGTCCGACAGGAGATCGACAAGGCGGATCTTGTCGGTCGTATCGACAAGCCGCTTTTCGTTCTGGAGCCCGTCGCGCGGCGCCATTTCGACAAGCGTCACATGCTCGGGCGCCGATGCGCTCATTCGCCGCTCTCCGGCTTCAGCGCGACGAGGATCGCCCCGGCGCTGACTTGCTCGCCGGACGAGATCAGCACACTCTCGATGATGCCGTCGCGCGACGCCGCCAACGTCAACTCCATCTTCATCGCCTCCATCACCACCAGCGGCTGGCCTTTCGCCACCGTGTCGCCGACGCGGACATGGATGAGTTTGACGATGCCAGGCATCGGAGCCGCAACCTCATCCGCGGCCGCTTCACCCGCATGCGCTGCGGCGAGTGGATCGGGAAGCCGAATGGCGAAGGTTTTTCCGCCGACGAAGAGCGTGATGGTCTCCCCTTCGCGCAGAAAGCGGAAAACGCGTTGCTCGCCTGCGATCTCCACCCGGGCGCCATCATCGAACCGATCAAGCACCAGCACGGGAAATGTGTTTTCGCCGGCCCGTACCGCAAACTGATCGCGCCCGCGAGCAGCAAGCGTAACGATCGATCGCCCGCCGGCATGTTCCACGGCAACGCTTCTATGCGCATCCCCCCAGTTCTGCCAATGGCCGAGCGACGACCAGGGATCGTCGGATTTCATCGGTTGCAGCACGCCGGTGGCGACGACGGCGGCCAGCACCAGTATCTCGTCGCCCGGCACGGGGGGGATGGTCAGTTGGTCGATCGCCCGGTCGATAAGTCCGGTATCCGGCCGTCCGGCGCGAAACTCGGGCTCGGCCGCGAGCCGGGCGAGGAAATCGAGATTGGTGATGGTGCCGCCGATGCGGCAGGCCTTGAGCGCACTCTCCAGTCGTGCAAGTGCCGACGAGCGGCTCGGCCCATGCACGATCAGCTTGGCGATCAACGGATCGTAATAGGGAGCGATGACGTCGCCCTGCCGGACGCCCGCATCGATCCGCACGCCGTCGACGGGAAAATCGAGCGTGGCGAGCCGACCGGTCGCCGGCAGAAAACCGCGCGACGGGTCTTCGGCATAAATCCGCGCCTCGAACGCCCAGCCGTCGATGGCGATTTCGTTCTGTCGCTTGGGAAGGGCTTCGCCGACCGCTGCGCGCAGTTGCCATTCGACGAGGTCAATGCCGGTGATCGCCTCGGTGACCGGATGCTCCACCTGAAGCCGGGTGTTCATTTCCATGAAATAGAACTGGTCCGGCCAGAGCCCGTTGGTGACATCGGCGATGAACTCCACCGTGCCGGCACCGACATAGCCGATGGCGCGGGCCGCCTTGACAGCGGCATCACCCATGGCGCGGCGAACCTCCGCCGTCATGCCGGGAGCCGGCGCCTCCTCGATCACCTTCTGATGGCGGCGCTGCAACGAGCAGTCGCGTTCGAATAGGTGCAGGATGTTGCCGTGGCGGTCACCGAACACCTGGACTTCGATATGACGCGGCCTGGTCAGATATTTCTCGATCAGCACCGCGCCGTCACCGAAGGCGGCCTCGGCTTCGCGGCGCGCAGCGTCAAGTGCGGCGGCAAACTCGTGCGGCTGCTCGACCTTGCGCATACCCTTGCCGCCGCCGCCGGCCCGCGCCTTGATCAGCACGGGGAACCCTATTTCAGCGGCCCGATCCGCCAGGAACGACGGCTCCTGTACGTCGCCGTGGTAGCCGGGAACGACGGGAACGCCGGCCTGCTCCATAAGCGCCTTGGCTGCATCCTTCAGTCCCATCGCGCGAATGGCCGCCGGCGAGGGACCGACGAATGTCATGCCGGCCGCTTCGATCGCCTCGGCAAAATTGGCGTTTTCCGACAAGAAGCCGTAGCCGGGGTGAATGGCATCGGCGCCGACGCTTCTCGCCGCGGCAATAATCCGCTCGATCGAGAGATAACTTTCGGACGCCGTCGCCGGTCCGATGCGGATCGCCTCGTCGGCCAACGTCACATGCAGGGCATCGACATCGGCATCGGAGTAAACAGCGACGGTGCGGACGCCCAGACGTCTGGCGGTGCGGATAACACGGCAGGCGATTTCACCGCGATTGGCAATCAGAAGCTTGGAAAACATCGGCATATGGCCCGCCCTATTGCGCCGCTATCACTTCGACTTCGAGCAACCAGCCGGCATCGAAGATGCCGGCGATCACCACCGTCATCGCCGGCGCAAGCGGACCGAGATATTCGGCGCGGGCCGCACGGTTGGCCATGGTGTGGTTGCGGTCGGCGAGAAAGGCCGTCACCTTGACGATATCGTCCTTGCTCATGCCGGCGGCCTTCAATTGGGCATCGATGTTCAACCAGACCTGCCGAGCCTGCGCCTCGAAAGTATCGGGCAGTTCGTCGTCCGAATTGAGCGGCACCTGGCCGCTGACGAAAACCAGCCGCTCGAAGTTCTCGAGCTTTACGGCCTGCGAGTAGCCGCCGCGCGGTTGCGGCGCATTCTTGGCGTTGACGTTTTCGCGTTTCATCGCGATCTCCTACATTCTGAACAGGCCGAAACGCGTTTCTTCGATCGGCGCATTGAGCGCCGCCGATAGCGATAATGCCAGCACGTCGCGGCTCTTGCGCGGGTCGACGACACCGTCGTCCCAGAGCCGGGCCGAGGCATAGAGCGGATGGCTCTGGCGCTCGAAGAGGTCGAGGACCGGCTGCCGGAACCTGGCTTCCTCTTCCTCGTTCCAGGGCGTTCCCGCCCGCTTCAGCGCCTCGCCGCGCACGGTCGACAGGACGCCTGCCGCCTGCTCGCCGCCCATCACCGAGATCCGGCTGTTCGGCCAGGTCCAGAGGAATCGTGGCGAAAAGGCCCGACCGCACATGCCGTAGTTGCCCGCACCGAACGATCCGCCCACCAGCATGGTGATCTTCGGCACCTGCGCCGTCGCCACGGCGGTGACCAGTTTGGCGCCGTGCTTGGCGATACCTTCGGTTTCATATTTGCGGCCGACCATGAAGCCGGTGATGTTTTGCAGGAACACCAGCGGGATCTTGCGCTGGGCGCAAAGCTCGACGAAATGGGCGCCCTTCAAAGCCGATTCCGAAAACAGCACGCCATTGTTGGCGATTATGCCGACGGGAACACCGTGGACATGGGCAAAACCGCAGACGAGCGTGTTGCCGTAACGCGCCTTGAACTCGTCGAAGCGCGAGCCGTCGACAAGGCGGGCAATGACTTCGCGGATATCGTAGGGCGTGCGCAGGTCCGCCGGCACGATGCCGGCAATCTCCTGCGGATCGTAGAGTGGCGGCTCCGGGCTCTGCAGTTCCACCGACGCCGGCTTGCGGCGATTGAGTGCCGCGACGGCGCGGCGGGCAAGCGCCAGCGCATGCGCGTCGTCGCGCGCCATATGGTCGGCGACACCGGAAAGGCGGGTGTGCACATCGGCGCCGCCAAGATCCTCCGCCGAGACCACTTCGCCGGTCGCCGCGCGCACCAGTGGCGGCCCGGCCAGGAAGATCGTCCCCTGGCCTTCGACGATGATCGTTTCGTCCGACATCGCCGGCACATAGGCGCCGCCGGCCGTACACGATCCCATCACAACCGCGATCTGAGGAATTCCGGCCGCCGACATGTTGGCCTGGTTATAGAAGATGCGGCCGAAATGCTCCCGGTCTGGAAAGACCTCGTCCTGGTTCGGCAGGTTGGCGCCGCCGGAATCCACCAGATAGATACACGGCAACTGGTTCTCGGCGGCGATCTCCTGCGCCCGCAGATGCTTCTTGACCGTCATCGGATAGTAGGTCCCGCCTTTGACGGTCGGGTCGTTGCAGACGATCATGCATTCGCGGCCGGACACCCGGCCGATGCCGGTGATCAGGCCCGCTGACGGCGCGTCGCCGTTGTACATGCCGTGAGCGGCGGTCGAGCCGATCTCGAGGAACGGCGTCGCCGGATCGATCAGCGAGGAGACCCGGTCGCGCGGCAGAAGCTTGCCGCGGCTGACGTGGCGCTCCCGCGCCGCGTCGCCGCCACCGCCCGCTGCCAGCTTGACGGCGTCTTCGACAGTACCAATCGCCTCCGCCATCGCCGCCTGATTGGCTCTGAACATGTCGGATGAGGGCGAGATGTGGGATTTCAGAACAGTCATGAAGTCCTCATTCGATCGACGATGATTGCGGTTGCGGCCACCCGTTCGGGCGTCTACCTGGTCTCGGTGAACAGTTCGCGACCGATCAGCATGCGGCGGATTTCACTGGTTCCGGCGCCGATCTCGTAGAGCTTGGCGTCACGCAGCAGCCGGCCCGCCGAATAGTCGTTGGTATAGCCATTGCCGCCGAGCGCCTGGATAGCCTCCAGCGCCAGCGCCGTTGCCTTCTCGGCTGCGTAGAGAATGCAGCCGGCCGCGTCCTTGCGGGTGGTCTCGCCGCGATCGCAGGCGGCCGCCACCGCATAGACATAGGCGCGCGCCGCATTCGCCGTCACATACATGTCGGCAAGCTTGCCCTGCATCAGTTGGAACTCGCCGATCGCCTGGCCGAACTGCTTACGCTCGTGGAGATAGGGGACGACGACGTCAAGGCAAGCGGACATGATGCCGAGCGGTCCGGCGGACAGTACGACACGTTCATAGTCTAGGCCGGACATCAGCACGCGGACGCCGCCACCCTCGCTGCCCAGGATGTTTTCAGCCGGCACCTCGCAATCGCGAAAAATCAGCTCGCAGGTGTTGGAGCCGCGCATGCCGAGCTTGTCGAGCTTCTGGCCGGTGGAAAAGCCGGCGAAACCCTTTTCGACGAGAAAGGCGGTAATGCCGCGCGGACCGGCACTGGGGTCTGTCTTGGCGTAGACCACCAGCACGTCCGCATCCGGCCCGTTGGTGATCCACATCTTGCCGCCGTTGAGGACATAACGGTCGCCGCGTTTTTCGGCCCGGAGCGTCATGGAAACGACGTCGGAGCCAGCACCCGGTTCGGACATGGCAAGCGCGCCCACATGTTCGCCCGAGATCAGCTTCGGCAGATAGCGCGCTTTCTGCGCCTCGCTGCCGTTGCGGCTGATCTGGTTGACGCAGAGATTGGAATGGGCGCCGTAGCTCAAGCCCACGGAAGCGGAGGCGCGGCTGATTTCCTCCATGGCGACGCAATGGGCGACATAGCCCATGCCCGCACCGCCATAGGCCTCGTCTGCGGTAATCCCGAGCAGACCGAGATCACCCATTTCCCGCCAGAGCGGTGTCGGGAACGCGTTGCTGCGGTCGGTTTCCGCCGCCAACGGCGCGATGCGCTCGGTTGCAAAGCGCCGTACGCTATCGCGCAACGCATCAATGTCCTCGCCTAGCGCGAAGCTCAATCCGCCCTGAAACATCTCTCATCTCCTCCCCTCGACCCCATCGATGATCTCCTCACCACCGACTGGGTCGTCTGCGCTCCATCCTCTACGCGCAAGGCGGCGATTGCAATGATACCAACGCCGCGATGTCGAGCGACGATAGCACCGCGCCTGGCTAATTTCCTTCCAAAGAGGAAATCCGGGAAGCACGATCTGGAAAGTTTAGGAGCATTTGGCGATGCATCCGATGCGCGAAACGGCTTGCGCCAATCTGGCCCGCTGCAACGTTCGCGTTGCGATGGAATCGCTTGCGAAGCGTTTACTTGTTTGGCCAGATTTCCTGCGCCCTGCCGACGTCGGCGAGGCCGCGCTGCGCGTCACGGTTGCCGGTAGCGGCAACCGCCTCGAAGATGCGCCGGGCTTCGGCGTAGCGCTTGAGGTTGAGATAGGCGTAGCCGCGCAGCACCATCAGGTCCGACCGCTGCGTCGAGATCTGGCCAAGCTGATCGAGGAAGATCAGCGCCTCGCGATACCGTTTGGCATCGAAGGCGGCAATCGCCCTGTCGGAGAGAATGGCGCTCTGCAATTCTTCGGCGCGGCGGCGGCTCTGGGTCGATTGCGTTGCGGCCACCGCAGCCCTGTTGGTCAGCCCTGCCCTGAGATAGGCGAGGCTTTGGCCGTAGGCGGCATCTTCGCGCATCTGCGAAGCCGGTGCCTGCAGGGCCACCGCGAACGCTTCAGCGGCTTCCAGCGGACGATTGAGGTCCATCAGGCACCAGCCGCGCGTCAGCGCCGCCTGCGGTGAAAGCCGCGCAGGATTGACGGTCGTCCGGCATCCCGTTGCGTTCCTGCCAGTCGTTTGTGTTTGCCGCGCAACCGCAACAGGCTGCTCGACCTCATAACGCGTCACCGTTCGCGGCGCGGCCTCCGTCACGGCCGCAGGTGTCTTTTGTCGCCCACCGGAAATGGGTGCCTGTTCTCGCGCCAGCGGCTGTTGTTGCCGGGCAATGGCGTCGCGCCGCTCCTCCTCGGTCTCACCCAGGCGCGCGATGCGCTCGGAGCGCCCGGCCCAAAGCCTCTGGATCTCCGCGACGCCCGCGGCATCACCGAGCTGGTTGCGACTCAGCGCCAGGCCATAGGCCGAAGGTTCGTCATCCGGCTTCCAGCGAAGGGCAGTTGCAAACCATTGTGCAGCCGTCCCCGGCTGTTCCATGGCACGGGCATACCAGCCGAACTGCTGGGCGGTGGCCGGATCACGCCCCTTTGTCGTCTCCTGCGCGATGCGGCTCAGCACTTCCTCGCGGAGCGTCACCGGCGGCTCGATCGCCAGCAGGTTTGCCGTCGCGGCAAAATAGGTGGCCTTTGCGTCTTCCGACGCATCGCGCCAGGGATACAGCACCTTCTCCGCGTCTTCATGCGCCTTGCGCGCAATCAACGTCAGCGCCAGTCCTTGCGCGGCGGAGGCGGAATCCTCCTTGTCGTGGGCACGACGGAACCACTGCTCGGCCGCGCTCATGTTGTCGCGACGCAACTGGTACCAGCCCAGAAGAAGCGCGTCGCTCGCCAAGCCCTCGGTTTCAACCAGGCGTTCGAGGCGCAGGATATATTTCGGATCGACGGCCAGCTTGCCATCCGCATCGCCCTCAGCGACGAAGCGTCGGGCCAGATCGTCGCCAATGCTCTCGAACTCGCCACCGCCGCCGGGCGCCGTGCGCTCAAAGGCCAGCAGTTCCTGGGCAATGTCGTAGGGCAGTCCGGATACCGCCTTCTGCACGGTCGCCAGCCGCTCCGGGGCATTCTCGCAATTCTTCAGGACGTAGAGATAGGCGTCGCGAGCGCGATCCGGTCGCTTGGTCTGCGCGAACGCGTCAGCCACCCGCCAGAGCACGTCCACTTCAGAACATGTCAGCAGGCTCGGCGTACTCGCCGCCACTTCGATGACCGTCTCGTACTGCTTGAGATCGGAGGCGTTCACCAACCGCGCCCGGGATTCGGCAACATTCAGCCGCTCGAGCAGATCCGCCGGCGGTTTCCAGGCGGCCTCGCCTGCCTGGCGCTCGGCGATCGCCTTTCTTACCTCCGCATAGCGCCCCTCCGAATAGAGTTGCCACATCGTTTCGAGCTGGACGTCCTTGTTGCGCGGAACGGCAAGTGGATCCTCGGGAGGCGTCCAATCGGGATAAAGCGCCCTCAGCCGCGATATCTCGGCCTGCAGCCGAGCCGTATCGCCCTTGCTTGCGAAATAGCGCAGCGCCGATTCGTCGACCACCGGTGCCGTTGCCTGCGGCCGCGTAGCCTCGGCGGCAGGCTGCGTGTTCTGCGCCACCTGGCGAAATTCGGGCGCGGCACGTCTCGATGCCTTGTCGACCACGCCGAACGACGCCTCGTCGGGAAGCCCGCTTGCCTGGTCCCCGCTGGTCGGCGCACCGGCAACGCCACTCCAATTTTTACGCAGAAGCCCGTCGTCGGCAAAACCGGCAATCCCGGCCGCCGTGAACATAATGCCGGCGATGACAACGGTTGACGACTTCATAGACACTCCGGACGCTTCTCCTTCGCATAAGACAACCCGAGAAGGTGCAGTGTCGAAGGATAGTATTGCGTCGGGCTGAACACCTTGACGCTGTCGGGCAACGGTACCCGCTCCAAGACACAGGCCAGAATATGGTTAACAAATTGATAACCGGGGTCCGTCAAGGCCGCCCGGACGGTCCCCGTCGCGACGTCGCTGATGAGCAAATCACCGTTGCTGCCAAGCATGCCCAGCCGCAATCTTGAAAGCAGTTCGGCATCGTCGCTGCCTGCGCGAACGAGATAGAGAGGGATGCGCAGCGCATTGTATCCGAACTCCGCCGGAAAGCCCTGGGCCGCCTTGAGACGCGTCCTGGCGCTGACCCAATCGGCCGGCATCTTGCGCGGCCCGAGCTGCAATGCGTCGAGCATGCTCTCACCATCGTCTCGCAGGGATTCCCATTTCGGCGAAGGTGCCACACGGTTGAGGACGGGGAAAGCCTCGAAGATCCAATAGGAGGGGTTTATGACAGGGCCATCGTCTCGATCGGCGGCAGAAAACCCGGCAACGCCCGGCAGCAACAACGTCCGACCGCCATAGTCGATCACGGCCCTGTCGAGGATTGCCGGGGCGATCTTGGCCGCCGCCGCAAGATAGTCCTGCCGTCTCCAGTGTTCGCCGGCCAGTGTCAGCGCATAGGCGATTAGGATATCGCCATCGGTCGCGTTGTTGACATCAATCACATGGGGTTTTTCAGCCGGGCTCCATTTCCAGGCGGCAAGTCCGTCGTCGCGCAGGAGCAGTTCACGGCGCGTGAAGGACCAGATCAACTCGAAATCGGCAGCGTTGTCCGCGAGCACCGCCAGCAACAGGCCGTAGCCTTGCCCCTCGCTGTGGCTGATGCCGCCGTTGCCGTCGTCGATGATGCGCCCGCCGGCGTCGACGAACTTGGCCTTGTATGTCTGCCAATCCTCGGCACTCACGGTTCCGCCCCGGCCCTGGGCTATCGCGGGCGCCTGCGGTAGAGCAGCGACAAGTGCCAGGGCGAGGATGAGAACCGTGCGCAAGCTCATGGCCGGCGCCCGAGCCGACTGAGCATGGATGACGTGGCAAGCCCGAGCAGCACCGACAAGACCACCAGCGCCACGGCGTAAAAGAGGATGTTGCTGGAAAGCCAGTTGGCAATGATCAGTCGATAGTTGCCGATCGACGCCGGCCTTGTCTGCACGAACTCGAAATTGGTCACCGGCACCACGTTGATGGCGCCACTGGCCGGCTCGTAGGTCGAGATGTGTCCGGCGATCCTTTGCCATTGACGGATGTCGGATACGGCTGAAACGCCGTCGCTCAACAGCTTGGCGGTCGGCGCAGCGACCAATGTCCACGTGGCGTCATCCGTCGGATTTGCCCCTTGGGCGATGAGCAACGTTGCCGTTTCCGGCGGCGCGAAATCGGCCTGTTCCTGTGGCAGGATACGCAGGGAACTGAGTGAGATGTCGAACTCCTGCTTCACCCAGTTCTGAAGCGCCGTGATCTGGGTGCGCCAGGCGCCACCGCTCAAGCGCGTCTGCCATTCATCGATTGCCTTCTGCGTATCCTCGCCGCGGCCGGTGGCCTGCGCGCTGCCCCAGGACATCTGCCGGCTGGGATCGATGCCGACCTGGGTGAGTACCGTCTTCGGCAATTCAGGCAAGGTGCCAACGAAGAGTGCGTTGCGCGTACCCGCGGCCAACGGCGAAACGATCGTCTCAACGGCGATCGGTCGACCGCCGGCAACCGCAAGCCGTGCAAGGAACGTCGCTGCGGCCGACAACGTGTCGGCATCCGCCCGGTCGATGAAGAGCGGGATCGTTCCGGCACTGTTGCGATAGGGGGCTGCCGCGCCGGACAACGCCGCAAGATTGGGCCGAAGACCGATCCGCGCGAAGTTGGGCATATGGAGTTCCGACGTATCGAACAGTGCAAAACGCGAATCCGTCGACGCCGGGGCGCCCGGTGCGCAAACCTTGTCCTGTTCCGTCAGGAGCACGGCCTCGAGTTCAATCAGGTTCGGTCCGGGCCGGAAATGGCGCATCGTCACGTTGATCGGCAGATGACGCAGAATGCCGCCCGTCGCCGAATCGAACGGTACGGTCGAAGCGATGTTGCCGTTGACGTAAATGTCGATCCGGCTGCCTGGGAGAACCGTCTCGGTATAGGCGGCGTCCAGCAGGATCGTCGCCTCGCCATAGGCGTCCGCATAGAAGTCCGACGGCACAGCCACCGAAAACTTCGACCGGAAACGGCGCCCGGTAAATTCGCTTGTCGCGACACCCAGTTCCGAGAAACGCAGCCGCGTACTGCCCGCGACCACCGGCGTTTCGGGCAAGAGCCAGCGCTCCGTATTGATGATGTCGCGGGGAACCTCGCTCGGTCGGTCCATCGGTTCGGCGACGGCCTCGATAGCGGCCCGCACGGCTGGCCAGTCGGGACCGCTCAGGACCAGAACTGGTGCATTTGTCTTATCGTCGTGGACAAAAGCGGTGACCGATCCGCCGGCGGCGCCATCGGGCAGCGCCGCGAGCAGCGGTGACACCTCGTCGACGGTGCCCGCAACCACGGTCAATTCGCCGGGCTTTCCCAACTCCGGCAGGCCCTGGCTGAGGATCACCCTCTGCGCCGGCATGTGACCGCGCAGCGCCAAACCCTGGGCGAGCCGCATCATATCGGCAGTGCGGCTCGGCTGCGCCATTCCCGGAACGACGAGATTGAACCGCGTGCGGCCATTGCCGTCGACGCCAACGGCACGGATGTCGTCGACGCTCGCAAAGACAGCGCTCTCGGCATCGGCAAAGCTGATGAAAGCCGTGTCCGGAGCAATTTCGGTCCACAATTCATAGGTGGATTCGATGGTGCAGTCGGTGCGGTGGCGTTGTTGCACACGGAACCGGATGTCATTGGAACCGGGGCGCAGCAAACCGGCACGCAGCTCGTAGCTACGTTCCTCGGGGGTATCCGACGCTTTGATCGGCCCTTCGCCGACCAGCTCGCCATTGACGAAAACCGAAAGGGACGAGACCTCCGGTGCAATCACGATCGCATTCTGATAACCGAAATTCAGCGTTGCGGGCGATTGCGCCTGGGCCGGCGTCAAGTACATCGACCAGGTGCGTTCATCGACCTCGCCGCTGAGCGACAGCGCGTCAAAGGGCACGATATACCGCCTGAAATCGTGGCGCGCGCCGCCGCTGAGCGTGTCTGCCCCGGCGTCTGGCTGGATTGCCGGCTGGCCCCCACCCCCCTCTTGCTTTGGCATTTCGACCGGCGGCTCGGCCGCCGGACGTTCACCCGACATGTCGAACGGGTTCGATTGAGCGAAGGTTTGCGTGGTCGCGGCAAGAAGCACGACAAGTAGGGCGGCAAGCGTCCGGTTCATCGCGTCGCCTCCGCTTGGTCGGACGAGCGCAAGCTGCGGGCGAAATAGATCAGGCCGCGGCTCATCTGGTAGAGAGCCAGCCACAGGAACCAAACCGTGCCGCCGACCAGACCCGGATTTCCGCGCCGCGCCTTCTGGAATTCGCTCCATTGCTGGGAGTTCGCAAAGATCAGATCCGCCACCAGGCTGTGGTGGCGCGCCACCTCCGGCAGGTAACGGCAACCGAGCGTGGTGATGTCGCCGGCGATTTCCTTGTTCTTGACCGCAACCGGCAATGTCTCGGAGGTGCCGTCGCCGCTATAGGGCTCGAAGCGGATGAGACCGTCCGTGTCGACGGGAAGCGTCGCCGCATCGACGCCATAGACCTGAACACGGGCGCCGTTGGCCGATACGTCTTCAATGGTCGCCGGGTACCATTGGTCCGCGACGCCGAATTCGCAGCGCCGGCTGACCTTGACGCGCCGCGAGGCCGCTTTTTCCCCACGCTCAGAAACGACGCCGAGCGCGCAGCCTGCCATGATCAGGTTGAGCAGGTTCCACCCGCCCACGACCAGGGTGACGTCGGCCTTGTAGGGTTCGGTATAGACCCGGTAGACCGTCATCAGAAGCGCGACGAAAAGCACGGCAAAGATGACGAAGAACGGTCGGCTGATTTCCGACAACCGGCTTTCCTGGATCGACTCGTCCTTGGCAGTCACCTTGAAGGTGGGCCTGCTCGGGCGCATCAGCACCGAGATGACCGCCGGCAGCAGATGCACGGTCTGGGCATATTCGTACAGCTCCGATATCCACGGCCAGCGGAAGGCGCCGTAGAGATAGTTCTGCATCATCAGGTTCACCATCATATAGGCGAGCGTATAGGCGAGGAACTCGCCGCCGGATGCGGTGAAGATCTCCAGATCGAAGAACAGGTAGAAAAGCGGTGCGAACAGAAAGATCGTGCGCGACACCGGAAAGAGCCAGAACAGCGTCGATGACATGTAGCAAAGCCGCTGCGGGATCGACAGTCCGCGCTTGAACAGCGGAAACCGGAACAGAAGGATCTGCATCATGCCCTGGGCCCAGCGGCTGCGCTGGCCGATGAAGCTGGCAAAGGTTGCCGGCTGCAGTCCGGCAATCAATGGCCGGTCGACATAGATGCTGTTCCAACCGCGGCCGTGCAGCGCGAGTGCCGTTTCACAGTCCTCGGTGATGCTCATGCCGCTGAAGCCTTCGGTATCCTCAAGTGCCTTGCGTCGTAGCACCGCCGCCGAACCACAGAAGAAGGCCGCGTTCCACTTGTCGAGGCCGCGCTGGATGATGCCGTAGAACATCTCGTTCTCGCTCGGCATCTTCTCGAAGGTCCGCAGGTTGCGCTCAAGCGGATCGGGGTTGAGGAAGAAGTGCGGTGTCTGCACCAGGAAAAGCTTCGGGTCGCTCTCGAAATAGCCGACCGTTTCCAGCAGGAAATCGCGTGCCGGCGCGTGGTCGGCGTCGAAGACCGCGATCAGTTCGCCGTCCGAATGCAGCATGCCGTTGTTGAGGTTGCCGGCCTTGGCGTGTTCATTGCGCTCTCGGGTCAGATAGCGCACGCCAAGATCGTCGCAGAGCGCCTGCAGTTCCACATGCCGGGCAGAGGCACGCTGCGCCTCCACCAGGTTCATCGAGTAGCGCTTCTGCTGCGTGCCGCCATCATCGAGCAGCCAGACCGTCAACTTGTCGGCCGGGTAGTCCATGCCCTTGGCCGCGGCCAGCGTATTGGCAAGCAGCCCCGCATCCTCGTTATAGGACGGGACGAAGACGTCGACCTTCGGAAACGCGCCAGGCGAAACGGCCTTTGCCTTGCGCGGCGGCAGTGGCATCGCAACGACGAACAAGCTCAGCGACAGCATCATGACGCTGTACATTTCGGCGAGATAGAGCAGGAAGCCGGGGATGAAGTTCTCAAGCTGGTTCAGCGGCGGCAGCGTGCTGGTGGTGCGCCAATAGACATAGCGAAGCACGATGGCCGTACCGAAGGCGAGCGCGATCAGGCGCCAGCGACCTTCGGCCTTGATGAGCTTCAGGATCGCCATGAATGTGACGACCAACACGCTCACGATCAGCTGGGTCTGAAGATTGACCGGCAACGTGATGACTGCAATGACGCAAAGGGAGAAAAACGCCCATGCCGCAACGGGACCGATCTTGCTCATTCATTCTGCCTTCCAGCATTCGGCATCATGCCACTGGTATCGCTTGACCTGATTTCACCTGGGCTTTTGCAAGCCCGATATCAGCCCATACCAAATGATGGTTAGGAGCTGATTAAGGGCAATTGCCTCCCGCCGGCGCATCGCAGGCAGGCGGGGGAACAATGACAGTCGCTCCAGTCTTTGCCACTCCACCTGGCTCAGGCAGCGGGACAGAATTCGCCGTCGCCGGCACCGCGGCGGGTTGCTGACGCACCGGTTGCTCGACGCGGACCGTACGCCTGACCGGCGCAGGTGCCGTCATCACGGTTGCGGGTCGAATGTCGGCGGGCGCCGGTTCCTTGCGGTAGATCGGGTTTCCAACCCTGCCGATGCCCGCCTCCAGCGGCGGCGGCGCGCCGTAAGGATTCCAGGCGGGATCCCCGAACGTCCCGGTAATCGTGTATCCGTAGACGGGCGCCAAGAGCTCGTTCTCGCTCGCACCGACAGCGCAATAGCGGAAACGGATCTGAATGGTGCCGTAGCCGTTAAGCCGCGAGCGATGGTTCTCTGCGCCACGGATCTGCTGCCAGGCGAAAATGCAGGCGTCATCGCCGCGGCCACGGCCATAGGCATAGCCGAACGGCCCATAGTTGTTCTGTAGAAAATCCGACGACTGCGCCAGCGCCACGCCGGGGAGCGCACGCCGTGCCTGCCGCATCATCTCGGAGCTTCTGACTGCGACGTAGCCGCTCGTCTTCTGCTGGTCGAACCGAGCCTCCATCGGACCGAAGAACTGCACGCGCAGGACATTCTGTCCAGGCGTCGAAGCCGAGGTGAAAAGGTAAATATCCTGCTCGATCGCGTTGGTCTTTCGACGCTCGACCACGTTGAGAACCGCCGGCCCACCCGGCGGCGGCAGGATCAGCGCATTTTCTGCCGGAACAATGACCGCATTCGTCGGCGTGCCGACATCGTTGTGCGTCGAGCAGCCAGAAACCAGAGCGCCCGCGGCGAACACAGCCGCAAACGCGACCGCGCCTCGCAGCCAGACAGCGGCTGCGGAACGTTCGCTCCGTGCGCCGAATCGCTTGCTGAAAAATCGTCCTGCCATACCGGAGCATTAGTTGATTCAGGCAAATTCGCAAACCCGTGAAGGATAGGGGATAACATTTCGACATTCACCGCGAGGGACAGATCTGATGCTGGACGCTATCGCAAGTGGCGGAACCGGATCGCCATTGCGCATCCGATCAATGGTCGTCGAACCGCCAGCGGCGCTGGACCGAAAAACAGGCCGCCAGAGGTATCGCTACTCCCTTTGCTCCCTGACGTACGCCATTTTTGCAGATCGACGGACGATGAAGCTGCCACTTAAACTTCCCCTTCTACACCAGTCGAGTGGAAGAGGGACGAAATGGCGCTGCCTGCTGTCACATCGAAACCGGAGGATCGCGTCGCGATTGCGCACTTGGGTCAGGCCTTGAAGACCGCGCTCGCAGACGAGAAGAGCCCTTTGAAATCGTTTCTGAATGGAGATCCGCAGCCTCGCCGGGCAATCGAGCGGGACCTGGAACCGACTGCTGTCGATGACCTCCTGCGCTTCGGCGTTGCGGAACAGGCAGGTGATCTTCTACGTCCACGATTTCAGGCGCAACTTATCGGCCCGCATCTCGTCTTTTCGGACCTGCGCCAGTCCATGCGCGTGGTGCGCAAGACGGAGGAGCGGAACGCCTACGTCGATCCGATGTGGGAGGGGCCAACGCTCTCCAATCTGCTTGTGAGGGAACCTGCGGAGAGTGGCCTGGATATGGGATGTGGCTGCGGCGTCATCGCCCTGGCGATGTCCACCTATTGTAGGAGGGTCGTGGCTCTGGACATGAACCCCAGGGCGCTCATGCTCGCGCGCTTCAACATGGCGCTGAACGGTGTCGACAATGTCGAAGTCCTGGAATCCGACCTCTTCTCGGCCGTGCAGGGAGCGACCTTCGACCGGATCGTTTTCAATGCACCGGTTGGCATGGAACTCCTGCCGCGCAACGCTCTGGAGTCCGGGGAGCAGATCTTGATCCGGTTCTTCAGCGCGCTGAGCAAGCACCTCAAGAGCGGCGGCATGCTTCACATGAATGTATGCGTGAAGGAATGGAGCAGGGCGAGCTTCGCCACGAACCTGCGCGCATGGCTCGGAGAAAACCACAGAGATTTTCAAAGCCTTTTCATCGAGTTGTGGCGTGTCGAACGGGGCTTCAAGTTCAAGGTTCGTCGATGGCTTGCCCCCTTCGTGCTGCCGCGCCAATACGGGCGCTTGCTTCACATTCGCCGCGGCCTGCTTATTGCCGAAAGGAACGGCGTGGCACGACACGCAGAGACAGCCTCTTCCTACGATACGTGGGCGACATCTCTCGGGCCCCGGTTTGGGGCATCATTGGTGAAGTCCCTGTTGGGTGCCGATCCCGGCAAGGCGCCCGCCGGCCCCGCAACCGCAGTGCTCAATACCTTGGATGACGACCACCGCCCTTTGGGCGGCTCCGTGACAACGGCAATTTTCAGCAAGCTGCAAAACGTGCCGGCGGCGGCCCTGCTTTGACCGATTGCGTTCATCGTCCGACAAGCCTTGGCCGGCCCGCCAGTCTGGCGCGGATACACCGCCACGTCTGAACATCAACGTTCTCATGGCACATCGAGAACGCAATACCAGCCTGCGCTGATAGTGACGGACTGCGTAGGACGATGTGCGGTCATCCGGCAAGGAACATACCGCAGAGCTATGCCTTGGCATCGGTCGAGGATTGCGACGCGACCGGTGGCCGACACACGGCCCACCCGAAGGGCCGGGCGCTTTTGACCCGGGACTGCATCGACAATCCGCACATGTCATCGGTCGGTAGAATTGTTGCCGGACTTGGCGCCGTGTGGCGCTTTCGTCGTTGGATACGAGGCAATTCTGTTGCGGCCACCAACGGAAAACACGGACCTGTCAAAACAGCGAACAAGTTCTTGCAGGCAAAATATTTCCAAAATATTCTGCGCCTTTTATTAATAATTCATGCCAATTTCGCGATTAACCGTTAAATTCTTTCACCAGGAGATATTTATCTTCTCTGCGCATTTACTTCTAAAAATCCGACGCGCAGAATAGAAAAACTTTCCGGCCAAATGATTTTCGACGGCCTTTTCACCTAAGAACGAGCCGCATTAAGCTTAGGCTGGAGATAGATTCGATCTGCCTGATCGAATTCTTGAACGAGCCAAAGCCTCTGCCAGCAGGTTCCTTTGAGACCGTCTCGTCATCGCAGCGTGCTGCCAACCATGGTTGGCTGCCGTCGCAAGCAGAGTGAAATTGGAGTTCGTTATGAGAAGCCTACTTCCTGCCCGTTTCCAGGATTACGATTTCACCCCCATTTTCGTGGGTGCCGGATTCACACTTGCCATCGCCATCATCGCCTATGGCTCCTTGTTCGGCCGCATTCTTTAGATCGTGGCCTGTTCAGTAGCACGCACCAAGGACGCTCAAGCGTAGGCCGCGATATCCGTGAGCTTTCCGCCCTCGCAGGCAGGAGCTTTGCTTATGCGACCTGCGTCTGCAGCCAGCTCTTGAACAGCAAGGCATGCGGCGTCTCGGGTTTCAACGCCGCTTGGATGAGGCCGTATTCGGAGCCGTCGGGCGTGAACCCCATCGGGGCGATCAGCCGTTGGTTGCGAATATCGTCCAAGGCGATGATCCTTGGGCAGATCGCCACACCGAGGCCACCGGCTGCGGCTTCCGCCATGAGGAAATGATGATCCATGTAGCGCGTGGCGCGTGGTTTCGGCGCGCCCGGGTTTGCCCGCTCCCAACTATCCCAGGCATCGGGCCTCGTCTTTGACGCCAAGGCGACATAATCACCGGCCCAAAACCGCTCGACCATGCCGGCCTGCATCACAGGCCCCATCTCCTCCCTCGTCAGGATCGTGACCGCGCAACGTGAGTCGATGGCAAAATCCAGACGCCGGATGGCAAGGGTCACGCGGTCACGGGAGAAGTCGAACGCTCCGCCACCGACAGCGAGGTGCAGATCAACCTGCGGATACCGGTCTTGAAAATCGGCCAGCCGCGGGATCAACCAGCGCATCGCCAGCGATCGTTCGCACGAGACCAGAACCGGTTGCGCCGAGGTTGCACTGCGCAGTTCATCGAGGGTCGTGGAAACGACGGCCAACGCCTTGGTCGTTGCCTGGGCCAACTTCTCGCCGTCTGCGGTCAGGCGTACTCCACGGCCATGCGTTTCAAGAAGTTCAAGACCGAGATCACCCGCGAGCTTGGACACACGGCGACTGACGGCGCCGTGAGTGAGGTTCAACTCCGTGGCGGCGGCGCGCACCGAGCCCAGCCTCGCCACGACTTCGAAGGCGCGCAGGTCGTCAAGAGAGGGAATATCCGAGCGTTTCATTGGTGACTAAGTATCACCAATACAGGTCAGATCATATCGCTTTTTTACCACTTATCAGGGCGGTATTGTCACCGTCATGGAAAACTTTGGTGATATATTCAGTCGCATCTGCATCGTCGCCGACGACCTCACAAGTGCGGCGGATGGGGCCAGTCCCTTCCTGGCACGTGGCCACAGACCCCGCATCCATCGCCGGACACTGGCGGATGTTGAAACGGCCATCTTGTCGGTCGATACCGGCAGTCGCAGCATGTCGGCGACGGACGCGGCGGAGGCAACGAGAGCAGCCGTCTCGGCATTCGCCGGAGATCGTACCCTCTACAAGACCATGGACTCGACCTTGCGCGGCCATATCAGGGCGGAGATTCTGGCTGCCTTCCACGCCAGCGGACGGCAGCGCCTGGTAATCGCGCCTGCCTTTCCCGCTGCAGGGCGCACGACGATCGACGCTATCCAGTGGCTTGATGGAAGGCCTGTTGCCGACACTTTCTACGCGCAGGATCCGGCTCATCCCACACGCACCTCCAACATCCGCGACCTCGTCGACCCGAGCCTAGGCACCCCTGGCCTCGTCACGATCGAGATGGGCGACGCTGAGGTTCGCACGGTTGCCTCAAGCAACCGCGTCGTCATTGTCGATGCGGACAGTCAGGAAAAGCTGAACGACAGAGTGGCACGTCTTGCGCAGATGGGGCCGGCGCTGTGGGTCGGCTCACCCGGCATGGCCCAGGCGCTCGCCAAGCTGACGGCCCCCGCCACTGCCGGCGCTCCCGCAACACCGGCGCTGTCGGTCCGACGCGTTCTTGCCGTCGTGGGCAGCGCCAACAGGGTCAGCCGCGAACAGACGCCTGCGCTTCGCGCGGCTGGCGCCGCCATCTCCACGCGAGCCTCCGACATTTCCAGTGAAACCCAGATCGCCTGCCTCAGCGCGCCGGCGTCACGCCAGTCCGATGCCAGGAATGTGCTTTCGACGCTTGTCGACGAGGCCTGTGCCGCGCTCCAACAACAACGCTTCGACGCCGTCATTGCAACTGGCGGCGAGACCATGGACGCCCTTCTGCAGCGGCTGACTGTGAAGAGTTTCGCTCTGATCGGGGAACTCGAACCCGGATTTCCCATGGGATACGCCACGCGCGAAACGGGCCAGTCGCTTGCCATCGCCTTGAAGGCCGGGGGCTTTGGCACACCGACGACGCTCCTGAACGCGGCACGGCACCTTGTTTCGACATAAAACGGATAAAGCACCCATGATTGACCCAGAGCGCCCTATCGCCATCACCATGGGCGACCCATCAGGCATCGGTCCCGAAATCGTTGCCAAGGCAATGCTCGACGGGCAGATCCGTCGACGGTGCATCGTCGTCGGCGACCCACGCGTGATGGAGCACGCCTTCTCGCAAATAAACACCACGGTCCGGATCAATACGATCCGGGATATCAATGCAGCCCGGTTGGCGGACGGATCCGTCAATCTGATCGCATCGTCGTCACTCGACGTCCTGCCACCGGTCGGGGCCGTCGATCCGGCCAGCGGAAAGGCCGGCTTTGACGCGATCACGGCGGCAATTGATTTTGCCCTTGCGGGCACTGTGGCTGCCATCGTCACGGCGCCGATCCACAAGGAGGCCCTTGCTGCCGCCGGCGTTTGCCATCCCGGGCATACGGAAATCCTCGCCGAGCGGGCCGGAGCGTCGCGCGTCGCGATGTTGCTTGCCAACGCAGATATTCGAACGGTTCTCGTCACCATCCATTGCTCTCTGCTGGAAGCGATACGGCGTGTGGAATTCGATGCCGAGCTATCGGCCATCCGGCTCGCACATCGGGGCGCGCGGGCCCTCGGCATCGAGGCGCCGCGGATCGCTGTCGCGGGCCTCAACCCGCATGCCGGCGAAGGTGGCCTGTTTGGGGATGAGGAGATCGCCATCATCGCACCGGCGATCGAAGCGGCGCGACGAGAAGGCATCGATGCCAGCGGCCCATGGCCGGGCGATACCGTTTTCATGCAGGCGCGACACGGCCGTTTCGACGTCGTGGTGGCGCAATACCACGATCAGGGGCTCATCCCCGTGAAGTATCTTGGACTGGAGAAAGGCGTGAACATTACACTGGGTCTGCCGTTCGTCCGCACCAGCCCCGACCATGGAACCGCGTTCGACATTGCCGGGCGCGGGATCGCAGACCCGGCAAGCCTCAAGACCGCAATCGACTATGCCCTCCGCCTTGCGGACGCGGCACCCGAACAGGAAAGATAACATGTCCGAACCCGACTTCATCTTCATGCTGACGCGCGATGACCGCACCGTGGCGGATGCTGCCGTTCACTTGCAGACGGCGCTTGCCGCAGGCGTGAGACACATCGGCTTCAAGGATATCGGGCTGCCCTTTGCCGAGCTTGCCGCCCTCAACCGGACGATCCGGGACAATGGCGCGCGCAGTTACCTCGAAGTGGTGTCGCTTGATGTCGACAGCGAAATCGTCTCCGTCAGGGCAGCGGTCAAGTTGGGCGTCGATTATCTGTTGGGCGGCACCCATGTTGCCGAGGTGCTTCCGCTGATTGAAGGAACCGACATCAGATATTATCCCTTCGCCGGCGGGATCACCGGGCATCCAAGCGTCTTGGAGGGCTCGATCGCAGACATCGCGGCCAGCGCCATCGATCTGGCAAGCCACGATGGCGTCCACGGGCTGGACCTGCTCGCCTATCGCTCTCAAACAGATGTTCCGGCGCTGATCAAAACCGTTTGCGCCTCCGTGAACAAACCGGTGATCGTTGCCGGATCGATCGATAGAGCCGCTCGGATCCAGGCCGTTATCGACAGCGACGCTGCGGGCTTTACGGTCGGCACCGCCGCACTCGACGGCGTGTTTCCGGCATCGCGGCAGGGTCTGGCGCAGCAATTGCTGGAGATCAGGGCCGCAATGGCAAAAGCGTCCTAACGCGAGCCCAAACCGGCATCCCGCGGTGCCGTCTTGCCCGGCAAACCCAGGCCTCGGAGTGCTGCAAGCGTTGCCTTTATCACATCGACCGCGGATTGATCGACATCGACGACGACGGTCCGGGGCTCGGCGATCGGCTCCTCCAGCGTCGCCAACTGCGTGTCGAGGAGCGATGCCGGCATGAAATGACCTTCGCGGTGCTGCATTCGGCCGGAGAGGACATCGCGGCTGCCGTGGAGATAGACGAAAGCCAGATCGCCACCGGCACTCTCGCGCAGCAGGACGCGGTAGCTCCGCTTCAGCGCGGAACAGGAAACGACGATTGGCTCGGCACTTGCGGAAAGCTTCCGGCCGATCTCGCCAAGCCAGGGCCAGCGGTCCTCGTCGGTGAGCGGGATGCCGGCCGACATCTTGGCGATATTGGTTGGCGGATGCAGGGCATCACCCTCGATGAAGGCATAGCCAAAAGCCCGCGCCACCGCCTCGCCGACAGAGGTCTTGCCGCTGCCGGAAACGCCCATGACGACGATCGAGCCGGGGAACTTGGCCGCGTGGCCAAGGGGGGATGTGTCGGGGCTCGCCATGGATCGTTCGTCTCTCCGGCTCGTGATTGCGACGCCGTTTGCTGATAGCGCCGCACCGGTACCGAAACAAGCCGACTTGCAGCGAAACCGCTTTGGCCTCAGACAAGAGCGCTTCGGCTTTCGCGTTTCCTCGGAGAAACCGGTGCGCAGCTTTCGCTGGAATATCCTAGCTGGCGACCCGTGGGCGGGCGATGTCGTTGACGCCCTCGTCGTCCGGCGCCTGGCCGTAGCTCATCCGGCGCATCTGGGCGATCACCCGCTCCATCTCGTCGTCCGGCAGAACCGGCGGCTCGCCGAGCGTCAGTGCCTGGACGTACATGCGCGAGAGCGTCTCGATCTCGATCGCCATCCACAGCGCCGATTCCAGCGTCTTGCCGAGCGATATCTGGCCGTGTTGGCCGAGCAGGCAGGCGGTACGGTCCTTGAGCGCCACGAGCGCATTGTTGGAAAGCGCCTGCGTGCCGAAAGTCGCATATTCGGCGCAGCGGATCGTCGTGCCACCGGCGATACCCGTCATGTAGTGAAAGCTCGGAATGGTCCTGTGGTGGCAGGCAAGCGTGGTCGCATAGATCGAGTGGCAGTGAAGCACCACGTTGATATCGGTGCGCTCGCGCAGGATGTCGCGGTGGAAGCGCCATTCGGATGATGGCCGGGGGCCGGTATAATTGCCCTGAAAATCCATCTCGACCAGATCGTCCGGCTGCATCGTGTCATAGGCAAGCGAGGACGGCGTGACGAGGAAGCCGTCGGGCGTGCGCACCGAAAGGTTGCCGGCTGTCCCCTGGTTGATGCCGCTCGAATTCATCCGGCGGCAGATGTCCACCATCTCGCGGCGGAGGGAGAGAATATCGGGCTGGCTCATGGGGTTTCCTTTCGATGTGTCATTGAAAAACAGGTTCGGCTTGCCGGCGCGCAGTTGCGCGCCACTCTGCGGCGTAGTCGGCAATGGCGGTCGCGAGGGGTGGGACATCCGCAGGTTCGGCCAGCGAAAGCGGTGCCGGACGTCTCCGGATGCCTTGACCGGCAAGGAGTGCAGCACCGGACGCGACGCCGTAGGCGTCGAGATTGAAGCGAACGTGACGGCCGGGCAGCAAAGCGGCGACCAGACGTGCATAGAGCGGATCGCGCAGGAAGCTGCCGTCGAGGACGACAAGGGATCCCGCTCCCAGCGCTTCGACGCATTCGGCGGTCAACAGCGCGCAGTAGATGAGCGCCAGCGCCTTGCGTTCCACTGCGGTCTCCGGCTTCGGCCCGATGATGCTGCCCTGTCCCGCACTGCCGGGAAAAAGGCCGCTGTCGTCGCCGAAGGAAGGAAGCGCCATGGTTCTCCCTGCGATAAGCCGCAGGACGACCTGTTCGGGCACGGGTCCGTCCGGCGGGTCCCGGCCCGCGACATGCGAGAATTCGCGGCCGCCCATCGTCAGCACACCGCCAAGCGGCTTACCGAAGAGGTCGCTGTTGAGCGTCATGCCGCGATGTTCATCGAGCCGGTCAAGCGGCGTCTGCCCGGAAAACCCGACGATCCAGGTTCCCGTGGAAATGACGGTAAACTCGCGCAAGCCGGCGGCCTGGTAGCGGTAGTGGTTCAAGCTGCTGTCGTGTGCGCCGGTCAGGATCCGAAGATCCTGCGGCAAGCCATGACGGCGTGCCAATTCCGCGCGCACCGGCCCGAGATCCTGCCAGGCGTCGGCAAAGGGAGGCATCAGCCGGCCCCAACCGCGCTGATCGACGATCGGCGCAAAATGCCGTTCCGCCACGTTCCAGAGATGCGATTGCGCGCCGAGCAGGCTTGCCTCCGATGTCGCCACGCCGGAAAAACGCCAGGCCCAGTATTGCGGCAGGCCGAGATACCATCGCGCCCGTGAAAATGCCTGCGGTTCACGCTCCTGCATCCAGTAGAGCTGCCGGGCCTGGTGGGTCGCGGCATGCATCGTTGCACTGCCGCGATCGAAGAACGAACCGGAGAGCGGCGCATAGCCGGTCCGGATAACCTCGGGCGGCCCCTGTTCATAATCGATCATCGGCAAGGCCGCGCCGTCACCGCGATCCGGATCGTCTCCGACCAACACGCCGCCGGAACCATGTCCGGAGGCGACGAAGGTCGAGAGCGGGTGGCGCCGGGCAAGCTGTGCGAGGCCGCAGAAGATCCACTCGCCGATAGCGCCGAGATCATGATGAGACCAGGGCGGGCCGGGCAGCACCGGGTTGGCGATACTGAGTGTCTCGAGCACGGCACCATCCACCGTTACGGCATTGAGCTTGACGTTGGTCTTGCCGACGTCGAGCACCGCGATCGTGCCATGCTCGCTCAGTGATGGTGTTGGCATGATGCAGCACCTCCCTCACCTTCCGAACCGCCAAAGACTGGCCTGCCCCGCTAGATCAGGCCGTACTGTTTGGCCTTGTTGCGCAGGAACGGCAGCCCGTTGCCCATCACTTCCTCCTCGTCCTTGGCGACGGGCCGCCAGACGGCGAGGCCATAGGCGACTTCCGGCGGCATGTTGATGAAGCTCTCCATCGCAAGCCCGCCCTTGAAGCCGATCGCCGCAAGCGTCGCGAAGATTTCGTCCCAGGCGCAGTTGCCGTAGCCCGGTGTGCCTCGGTCGCTCTCCGACAGGTGGATGTATTTGATATGCTCGCGCGCATCGAGGATGCCGGTGCCGATGCCCTTTTCCTCGATGTTCATGTGGTAGGTGTCGAGATGCACGAAGACATTGTCTGCGCCGACGCGCCTGATCATATCGACGGCCTGCCAGCCGGTGTTGATCAGATGGTTTTCGTAGCGGTTTACCGCCTCGACGCCCAGCTCGATGCCGCGCGACTTCGCGTGTTTTGCCGCAGCCTGCAGCACGCGGGCGATGTTGTCGTATTCGGCTTCGGTCGGCGGTACGCCGGTGCGCTCGCCGATGCCGCCGTAAATGACCCCGGAAAGCGCCTCGCCGCCGAGATCGGCAGTCTTGTCGATGGCGATCTTCAGGTGCTCGATCGCGGCATCAGGCCGGACCGACGCCCAGGCGCTCTCGGGAAGGCCGAGCGAGCAGACGGCGCGCAGCTTGTTCTTTTCCAGGAGTGCCTTGGTGTGGGCCGTGTCGACCGCCGGCGGATTGAGCATCGGGATCTCGATGAAATCGACTTTGTACTTGACCGCCGCCGCGACCGCCCGCTCGGCGCCGGGCCGATCCCAATTCATGGTCCACATGCTCGTATGGACGCCAAAACCCTGCATGATCACGTTCCTTTTCTGACAAATGAAATCTTGAACTTGGATGCGGCGAACCGCAGCACCATGACGCCGACGAGCAGCAAGCCCCAGACGGCGGTGGCCAAATGCTGGTTGGCGCCGATCAGGTTGAGCCCCGATGACAACAGCTGCAGCACGACGAGCGCCACGAACACCGGAATGACCCGGCCGAAGCCGCCGAACGGATTGACGCCGCCGAGGAAGCAGGCAAGCACCGTGATCAGCAGGTAGGACTCGCCGTGACCGATGCGCACAGAGTTGAACCGCGCCAGCATGATGATACCGGCAATGGCACACATGGCGCCCGAGAGCGTGTAGACGAGCACGATCACCTTGCGGGTGTTGATGCCGGAGTAGCGCGTCGCCTCGATATTGGAGCCGATCATATAGGTGTTGAAGCCGAGCTTGGTGCGGGTCAGAAGCAAATGCCAGGCGAGCACGCAGGCAATGAAGACGATCAGCGGCACCGGGACACCCGCGATCGAGCCATGGCCGAGCGGACCGATGAAGGCCGGGAAACCCGAAACGTCGCCGCCGCGCGTCAAGAACTCGCCGAGGCCGCGCAGGAAGATCATCATCGACAGGGAGACGAGGATCGGGTGGGCGCGGGTGAAGGCAATGACCAGGCCCATGACCACACCGCTTGCGGCACCGACCATGACGGCAAGGATGCAACCGAGCGCGAAGGCGCCTGCACCGGCATCGGCACCGCCATTTGCCTGCAGCACCCAGGCGAGCGTGAGGCCCGCGATATTGGCGGTGAAGGTCACGGCAAGGTTCAGGCCGCCGGTCAGGATCGGCAGCAGCATCGCAAGCGTCAGCAGCCCGAGTTCCGGAAGTTGGAACGCGACCGAGCCGAAGGTCGCAGCGCTCAGAAACTGCGGCGAGACGAGACCGAACACCAGGATCACGGCGACCAGCGCCAGGCCGGGACCTGCCATCTCCGGGCCGAGCCATGCCTTCAGGCGATCCGAAAAGGATGTCATCGGCGTGCACCTTTCTGAGTGACGAAGGGCAGAAGCCGTTCGATGCTGGTGTTGGAAAGGGTGATGGCGATCAGGATGATGGCGCCGACGATCATCTTGAAAGCGAAGGGTGAAACGCCCATCAGGTTCAAGCCGTTCTGGGTGATGGCGATCAGCAGCACGCCGAGCACGCAACCGAGAACCGAGCCCTTGCCGCCGCCGAGCCTGGCGCCACCGAGAACGACGGCGGCCAGCACATCGAGTTCGCGGCCATAGAGTGCGTTCGGCACCACTTCCTGGGCGTAATGCGCCTGCACCAGTCCGCCGATGCCGGCCATCAGGCCGAGCCAGCCGAAAGCGATGAACTGCATGGCGCCGATGTTGATGCCGAAGCGGCGCGCGCCTTCCGGATTATCGCCGAAAGCGTAGAGCTGCCGGCCGGTGGTCGTGCGGGTGATCAGCACCCAGGTCGCAATGACGCACAACACCATCACCAGCACCGGAAGGGTGATCTCGATCCAGCTGCCATCGGCCATTTCATGTTCGAACAGAACGACGCGATCGGTCAGCCACTCCGGCAGGTCGTAGATCGACACGCCCTTGGTGAAGAACATCAGGAGGCCGAAGTAGATGTTGAAGGTCGAGATCGTCGCAACGATCGAGATGATGCGGAAGCGATGGATCAGGAGCGCATTGACCGCGCCGAGGCAGATGCCGATCGATCCGGCGATGACAAGGCCCGAGACCCAGCCGCCGCCACCGATCCAGCCGAGCGCGATCGCCGTGCCATACTGGACGACCGAGGCGGCGACTGCGAAGGAGATATCGATACCGCCGGCGATCAGAACGACCAGCAGGCCGACGGCGAAGATGATGTTGACCGAACTGGTGTTCAGGAGATCGAAGGCGTTGCCGATCGAGAAGAAGTTCGTCGTGGCAAACGACAGCACCGTGCAGATGACGGCAATCACGGCGATGAGCGCGACCTCGGTCGCATGGGTGCGGGCGAAACTATGCATAGACCGCCCCCTCGATTTCGGCGAGCGGAACGCTGCGCGGATCGTAGCTGCCGACGATGCGGCCCTGCGCCATATGCAGGACGCGGTCGGCGTTGAAATAGACTTCCGGCACTTCGTCGGAGATCAGGATGATGGCGAGCCCTGTCTCAGCGAGCTTGGCGACGATGTCGAAGATGCCGGCACGCGCGCCGACGTCGACACCAACCGTGGGCGCATCGAGGATCAAGAGTTTCGGGTCGGTCGCCAGCCACTTGGCGATGGCGATGCGCTGCTGGTTGCCACCCGACAGTGTCGAGATCGCGTCGCTCTGCAGCCCGATCTTGACGCCGAGATCGGCGATCCAGCCGGCAACGAGCTTGCGCTTGCGCTCGTCCGACAGGAAACCGCCGGAGACGATCTTGCCGAGCGAGCTAATGACGAGATTGTCGGCGATCGACTGCGGCTGGATAAGCCCGAGCGACAGGCGATCCTCCGAGAGGTAGGCAACACCAGCCTTGATCGCATCGCGGTTGGAGGAGAAATGCACCGGCTTGCCCTCAAGCGTGATCGTGCCGGCTGCGGGCTGCAGCATGCCGAAGAGCGTTTGCGCAAGCTCGGTTCGGCCGGCTCCGAGCAGACCGGTAATCCCAAGCGTCTCGCCGCGTCGAACGGTCAACGATATGTCGTCGAACTGGCCGGGGCGGCTCAGGCCCTTCACGTCGAGCACGACGGGCTGATCCTGCCTGGCGGTGGCGCGCACTTCCTGGTCGAAGGTCTTGCCGGTCATGAGCTCGGTGATGCGCGATTGCGTCATGCCCTCGGCGGGATAGACGCCAACCAGCGCGCCATCGCGCAGAACGGTGATGCGGCTTGAAATTTCCAGCACTTCCGCCAGGCGATGGCTGACGAAGACGACGGCGACGCCTGCGGCCGATAGGCCGCGGACGATGTCAAGAAGATGGTCTGTTTCCGATTGCGTCAATGATGCAGTCGGCTCATCCATGAAGACGAGCTTGGCTTCGCCGACGAGCGCGCGGGCAATCGCCACGATTTGGCGCTGGGCAATGGCATACTCCTTGAGCGGCAGGTCGACGTCGAGCGTGATGCCGAGGCGCTGCAGAGCGTCCGTCGCGATCTTGCGCATACGGCCGTAATCGACCAGCTTCGGCCAGCGGCCGAGAACGGTCTGGAACGCGATGTTTTCGGCCACGCTCATCTCGGGGAAAAGCGCCAGATCCTGCCAGATGACCTGAATGCCGCGATCCTGGGCGGTCACCGGCGACATGTGCGAATAGACCTCGCCGTCATATTCGATCGAGGCGCCGTCAGCCGGGCGGTAGACACCGGTGATGATCTTGATCAGGGTGCTCTTGCCGCAGCCGTTCTCGCCAGCCAAGCAATGCACCTCGCCCGGGCGGACGTCGAAGCTCACATTCTTGAGCGCCTTGACGCCACCGAAGGTCATGTTGATGTCGTTGAGGGACAGAAGCGGCTTTTCGCTGCCTCCCGTGGGTGCAAGCTGTTGCATGAACGTGTGCCCTAAGGACCGTTTTTGAAGGACGTGCCAGGCCGACCGAAGCCGGCCCAGCAGCCGGGAGAACCCGGTGCATGCTTCCCTGAAGCTTGGTCGCCTCGGGGATTAAGGCATGCAACAATTCAAAGTGCGGCAGCGGCCGTTGTGCACCTGATGGGCGCGCGCCGCTGCGGCTAATCAGAGCCCCATCGCCGCGAGATCGGCGACCGTGTCCTTGTTGATCGGCACGAGTTGGTCGACGATGATGTTGCGGTTCTCGAAGTCCGGCTTGACCTTGCCGAGACCTTCGATCTCGTCGCCGTCCTTGACCTCTTCGCCCTTCATCAGCTTGTCGGCGAGCGTCACGAACACTTCGCCTGCCTGCTTCGGATTCCACATGAAGCCGCCGGAGATCGCATCGGACTTGACGAGTTTCTGTCCCTGGCCTGGCGAGAACGGGCCGAAAACGAAGATCTCGCCGACCTTGCGGCGCTCTTCGACGGCACGCCCTGCCCCGATCGGTCCCTGGCTGCCGAAGGCAAGGAAGCCCTTCAGGTTCGGATGGGCCGAGATCAGATCAAGCGCTGTCGAGCGGCTCTTGTCGACGTCTTCGGCAACCCCGTAGCGTTCGCCGACCAGCGTCATGTCAGGATGGTTCTTCTTGATATAGGCGATGGCAGCATCAGCCCAGGCGTTGTGCAGCGGCACGGTCAGCGAGCCGACGAACACGGCATATTCGCCCTTGCCGCCCATTTTTTCGGCAAGCAGCTTGCCGTGCGCTTCGCCGAAGCCGGTCGATGACGCTAGCTCGAAGTCCCAATCGGCGCCCTTCTGGCTCGGCGATTCATGGGTGATGACGATGATGCCTTTTTCCTTGGCCTTGGTCAGAACCGGCTCCAGAACCTTGGCATCGTTGGGCACCACGCCGATGACCTTCACGCCCTGGGCGATCAGATCCTCGATGGCGCGCACCTGCAGCGCCGGATCGGCGCTCGTCGGGCCGACCATGAAGGCGTCGATGCCCAGCTTTTGGCCCCGTTCCTTGATGCCGGCCTCCATGGCGTTGAACCACGGAATGCCGCCGATCTTCACAACGACGCCGACCTTTCCGGATTCTTGAGCGAATGCGGCAGCCGCACCGGCAAGCGAAAGCGATGTCGCCAGAGCGGCGACCAGAATTTTCTTGATCATGTCTCTCCTCCACTCGTTCCCCATGGGGAACACGCCCGGCTGCACGAAGCGCCGGCCTCCAGTTTCAAATCGCAACTGGCTGGGAACGAATTCCCGCCTCCCTGATCGCCGCCTCCTCAGACGACCCATCATTTTGCACAATCGATATTTCTTGTTTGCACAATCGATGGTGCAAAGACTATTGTGCAGACTTAATCTTTCGTCAAGGGGAAATCGGCACTAAGACGATGAGGGAGGCCAACGATGACGAAGACGAGCAAGAAGAAGGCGACCATCTACGACTTGTCGGTGCTGTCAGGCAGCTCGCCTTCAACCGTGAGTGCGGTTTTGAACGGCACCTGGCAGAAGCGGCGGATCAAGGAGAGCACGGCCGCACTAATCCGGGATCTGGCGGAGACCCACCAATACACCGCCAACCGTCAGGCCCGCGGATTGCGCAGCTCCCGCTCCGGCCTCATCGGCCTGCTGCTGCCTGTCCATGACAACCGCTACTTCTCCTCGATGGCGCAAACCTTCGAGGCGCATGTCAGAAGCAAGGGTCAATGCCCGATCGTCGTCAGCGCCAGCCGCGACCCGGAAGAGGAACGCAAGACGGCCGAAACGCTGATCTCCTACTCGATCGATGAGCTGTTCATCTGCGGCGCGACCGACCCGGATGGCGTGCACGAGGTCTGCGAGACCGTCGGCCTGAAGCACATCAACATCGACCTGCCCGGCACCAAGGTCCCCTCCGTCATCAGTGACAATTACGAAGGCGGGCGCATGCTGACGGAGGCGATCATCCGCCGCTTCCCGGCGGATCAGCCGCTTCGCCCGGACGAACTCTATCTCTTCGGCGGTCGCGACGACCATGCCAGCCGCGAGCGTATCCGGGGTTTCCGCGCGGTGAAGCGCGAACTTCTGGGTGAAGACCCGGACGGCTGCATCCAGCCGACCGGCTACGCCCCCAACAACGCCAGGCTCGCCTTCGAAGCCTTCTACGAAAAACACGGCAAGCTGCCGCGCGGCGTGTTCATCAACTCCTCGATCAACTTCGAGGGCCTGTTGCGTTTCATGGCGGGACACCCGCACGAAAATTTCGCCGACCTAACCGTCGGCTGTTACGACTACGACCCCTTCGCCTCGTTCCTGCCCTTCCCCGTCATCATGATCCGGCAGGATGTCGAGGGCATGATCACCAAGGCATTCGAGGTGATCGAGGAAGGGCGGCCACAGCCGCGTATTCACCTGATCAGTCCAGAGCTCGTCCAGCCGCGCACCGCGCTGACCGGACCGCTCGACGCGCTCAAGGATTTCGGCTGACATAAGTGCGTCGCTGAATTTTCGGCCGTAACGCACAACTACAAGCGATTCATCTGTACATACGCAATATTTCCACGTATTCATTGGAAATGGATGAGATCGACAGAAAAATCATTGGAATTCTCGCGCAGGACTCCCGCAGGTCGCTGACCGATATAGGTGCGGCCGTGGAACTGTCGCCGTCCTCGGTCAACGAGCGCATCCGCCGGCTCGTTGCGAGCGGGGTGATCCGCCGCTTCACCATTGACGCCGACCATCGCGCGCTCGGGCTCGACGTGCTCGCCTTCGTCTGGGTCGGGCTTTCCCCGGATGCGGATGAAGAAGCCTTTCGCACCTTCATGGCCGGTCACCCTTCCGTCGCGGAATGTCACCACGTCACCGGCGCCTGGTCCTATTGCGTCAAGGTGCGCATGCCGTCGCTTGGCGATATCGAGCCTTTTCTGGCCGAGCTCAAGCGTCGCCGCTTTCTCGCCCGCAGCGAGACAGTGATTGCCTTGTCGACCGTCAGGGAAACCCAGTTCACCAGCCCGGAGCGCTGAGCGATGTCTGCATTGTTGTTCGCAAAAGGTCTGCTGCTCGGCCTCGCCATTGCCGCTCCCCTCGGCCCGATCGGCGTCTTGTGCATCAACCGCACGCTCGAACGCGGCTTCTGGGCCGGCGTCGCCGGCGGATTGGGGACGGCGCTTGCCGACGCCAGCTACGCACTCTTGGCGGCCGCCGGCTTTGCCGCTTTTGCGACCCTGCTCGCGACGGTGTCCACACCCCTCAGCCTCGCGGGTGGCGCCTTCATGATCTGGCTCGGATGGCGCGGGCTGCAGCCAAGTCCGGTCGCAGCCGCGGCCAAGGTCGGTGGGCGCGATCTCGTCCAGACGACCGCTGCCACCTTCCTGCTGACCATCGCCAACCCGCTGACGATCCTGTCCTTTGCGGCGTTCTTTGCGGTCCTTGGCCTGGCGAAGACAGGCGGGCTTGCCGACGCCGCCATCGTCGTTGCCGGTGTTTTCCTCGGTTCGCTTGCCTGGTGGATGCTTCTCAGCGGCGGGATTTCCCTTGCCCGGGCACGCCTGCCCGACAGTTTCGTCACGTGGGTCTCACGTCTTTCGGGCCTCGTGTTGATCGCCTTCGGCGCAGTGGCAATCGGCTCGGTCGTCGTGAACCTCATCTAGAGCGCTTCACCTTTAAACGGAAGCATTCTGCCGGAAGGAACTTCGGCCAGGACCAAGGCGGTTGGTGAGGAGCGCAGCAGAAGCTGCGGTCGAGACGGCCGCCGCCGGTAATGGCCGAAATTCATCCGGCCCTTCGGGTTGGCTCAAAACGGCCGCCCACTGTGTCGGATGGCTTGCCCGATGGACTGGCAGCGCTCTGCGCCATCCTTCGTGTGGAGCGGCCGTTTTGAGCCAACAGAATCGCTTCCGTTTAAAGGTGAAGCGCTCTAGCGCTTCACCGGAAGAAGGCCGCGCTGGCGCAGCCTATTCGGCCGCCGGCCTGACGCATTCGACATGCCACCATTTCGGGCGTCCGCCACGGTAGCTGTGCGAGACCGGGATGAGTTCGGCAGCGCTGGTCTTGTCGAAGCACCCGAGCATCAATGCCACGACGGGCGCATCGTCTATTGCGCCGATCGTGCTGCCGCAGGTGCCGCAGAAGGCCCGGCTGGAATAGTCTGACGAGCGATAGGTCGAGGGCACTCCGCCAGGCCCCGTCCAGGCAACGGCATCGCTTGGGAATTCGACCCAGGCGACGGTTAGCGCGCCCGAGTGCCTTTGGCACAGTTTGCAGGAGCAGGTGTGCGGTTTTCCGGCCGGCCCTTTCGCCTCGAACCGGATTGCTCCGCATAGGCATCCGCCTGTGTGCGGCTTGTTCTTTTTGGTCGCGGCTCTCGTCACGCGTTACCTCCAGCTGCAGTCTCGAATCATAATCAGCATAACTTGCAACGGGCAGATTAGTGTAGCGCCGCGATGACACACCCCATGAGGGCATCCGCGCGTTTGATCTTGGTGGCAGCGGCCTCAGTAACGACTTCACCAAGATCCGAAAAGCGCAACTTCATCGCGACGCCGTCCGGACAAACGCGGCGCCGTAGCAGCATGCCCGAAAACGTGACTTGTCTTGGGGAGCGTCAGCCGACAATCAATAAAACCATGCGCCGATGTCGCGAAACGCACGCTTGCTCTGGTCACGCCTGTTGCCGTCCCGCGCAGACGTGCCCTCGCCGATCGGCAGGCTGAAGCCGAAGGGATCGGACGGTTCACCGCCTCTGTCTGCCCAGTAGGCATCGAGATCGGCAACCATCATCCGCCGACGTTTACGCCGGCGGCGATTGATCACGTGCCTGTCGTTGGAAACGGCATAGATGTGCTTTGCGTTGCCCTCGGAGGCGAGCCCCTGCAGCGTCAGCAGAACGGCGTCTTTCGGCCGTAAGCCACCGAGGTCGCGGGTGGCGGTGATCAGCGCCCGCTTGCCATCGCCTCCGCGCGGCCCCTGCATGCCGCCGATCACCAGGCTATAGGCGTCATCATCGCAGCGCACGAAGGCGAAACTCACCGTGCAAAGCGCATAACGATCGCTTTGGCGGCTAAGCCTGATCGCAAAGGCGCCCTCGTGGCGCCCACCGCAATGGTCGGCCAACAGCAACTGGACACGGTAATTTTCACCGCGCCCGCCGACCGTTCCCATCTCCATCGATGTACCGCGCCAAAGCGCCATCAGCGAACGGCGCGACAGGACTTCGCTCGCAACATCGAAATGGTTCGTCAGCAGTTCAAGCCGCTGACTTGATCGAGCACCGTGCAGCAGAAATGTCGGTACCGACTTGCGAATGAGATCGTCGTGCGGAAGACCCAATTTGTAGCGGTCGCCGAACGCGCCGAGAAAAGTGAGCCATCGGGTCGTTAGCACCGGGTGGCGGGCGAGACGCATCGAGAACACCACCGCGCGCTTCAACGTCAGCCGCCCGCCAAGCTTGAGAACCTGCCACAGGATCTGACGGCCCGACCGGCCACGCTCCGGCATGTTGGCGGCGGCGACGAAGCCGACAGATGCCGGCTGGGTTTCAACTCTCTCACCACCGCCGTTGGGCAGCGATGGCAAGTCCGATCGAGCGCTGTATTGCGGCAAACGACCTTCCAGGGACATGGCGTAATTCCTTGAAAGCAAATGCTTGTCCAAGCACCGCCGGGATATCCGGCATCGCTGGGTTTGCCTCCTGTTTGTCAAGGAAATGCGGAGATGTGATCGGGAAACGAGCACCCCTTGGCGGAGCGGACTGCGAGCATCTGCAATGCCGACGCGCGGCTGTTGCCGCGCGCTGCCGAGGGCCTGGTAAGGCCCCTTCGAAACGGATGTTGGTTATGCTCAGGCGGCGCTTTCGCGCGGCAGCATAATCGTGATCATCGCTCCGCCGCCGGGGCGCGCTGCGAATTCCAGCCGGCCGCCATGGGCCTTGGCAATCGCCTGCACGACGGAGAGGCCAAGACCGGTCCCGCCGGTTGCCCGCGAACGGGACGCGTCCCCGCGCCAGAACAGGTCGATCGAGTGCGTCGATACATCGTCCGGAAGCCCGGGCCCGCGATCAAGCACCCGGATGAAGGCCTCGTCCGCGCCGCGCGCGCCGGTCTCGCACCGAAGAACGCCGCCCGATGACGCATAGCGACAGGCATTTTCGACGAGCGCAAGCAATGCCTGCCGCAGGCGCTGGGAATCGCCGGACACCAACGCCGGTGCAAGTGCCACCTCAAGCGAGAGCCCGGCAGATGCAAGGATCGTGCGGGACGCGCCGAGAACCTGCGTCGCCTCGGCCGCGAGATCGACGGCGCCGCGCTGCGTGACGAGCTTCTGGCCTGCGGCAAGCGAGAGTGTGCGCAAATCCTCGACCAGGGCGGACAGGCCTTCGACTTGCACGAGCAGCTGTCGCACGCGCTCCTGCTCCAGCGGAAAGACGCCATCGGCCATCCCTTGCAGGTTGCCTTGCAGGATCGTCAACGGCGTACGCAGCTCATGGGCCACCGCCATCGTGTTGAAGCGCAGTCGGCTTTCCATGCTTTCGAGCTCTGCCGCCAGTTCATCGAACGTTTTCATCAACGTCGCCACTTCTTTCGCCCCCTTCCTGACGGAGCCGACGCGAACTGCGAAATCGCCGGCACGTAGGTCTTCGGTCGCCTGCGCCAGCAGTTCCAAGGGACGGCTGATCTTGCGGGCAAGCCAGTAGCCGATCAGGCTGCAGGTTGCCGCAGCGATGGCTCCAAAGGTTATGATCGAGATATCGACCTCCCGCTCTCCCCATTCCTGTATTCGTGGAATGTTGTTGACCAGGGCACGAAGATGTCCGTCCTGGGGCATGCGGCCTGCATTGATATCGTTGTAAGCCTGCGCGGCACCGGGCGGCAGTTCATCGAGCAGACGCTGCTCAAGATCCGATTCCATCCAGCTGACGCCGAAATAGACGATACAGACACTCACCACGAGAAGGATCGCCGTTGTCATGGCGGTGAGAAGACTGAGCGGCATTCGCGACATTCTGATCTTCATCTCGGCTCCACGAACCGGTAGCCGACGCCGCGAACCGCGGAGAAGAAACCGCAGGCGCCGAGATCCTCGAGTTTGCGCCGAAGGTTGGCGACATGGGTGTCGACCGTTCGCGCCAGCGCGTCACTGTCGGGAAGGCAGGCATCGAGAATGTCGGCTCGCTCGAAGGCATGCGTCGGGCGTCGGATCATATGGGCCAGGATACGAAACTCGCTGAGTGTCAGCGGCAGGGACTGGCGCTTGCCTGTGGTTTCGACAAAGGCCGCATGCGCATCGAGATCGACCTCGACATTTTCGAAGCGCAGCACCGTGGCGCCGGCGCCGTTTCGCGTCCGCCGCAGAACTGCATTGACGCGGGCCACGACCTCCTGCGGGTTGAACGGCTTGACGACATAGTCGTCCGCACCGAGCCTCAGCCCCGCCAGCCGATCGAGATCCTCGGCCAATGCCGTCACCATGATCGTCGGCGTGTTGCTCTCGCGGCGGATGCGCGCCAGCACCTCGAAACCGTCGAGCCGCGGGATGCGCACGTCGAGGAGAACGAGATCAGGCGAAAGCACGGAATGATGGGTGAGCGCGGTTTCGCCGTCCGCCGCCCGTACCGTCCTGAAGCCGTCACGCACGAGGTAAGCATCGAGGATCTGCGCGATCTCCGGCTCGTCCTCGACCAAAAGGATGAGACCCTTGTCGACCATCTGCAAACTCCTCGCGCATGTGTTGTGGCAACGAGCTTATGGGATGAAAAAATTCGGGTTGCAATTCATCCGGGCAGCGCTGGACACCATCGCCGACCGTTCCGCATCAAGCGTTCTTCGTTTCTCCGCCATTTCTTGACAAATCGCGTCGAGTGTCCGCCTGCCACCGTCGGATCGAGTGTCGAACGCACGGTGTATGTGCCCTCGAATGCCGATTTTGCGGCTTCATCCCAGATTCCACTGACCGACATAACCAACGCTCCGGAAAGCCTTCGCGATCCCGGCCAAGCAAGCGGCGCTGACGCTTTTCGTACGATGGCTCGCGCAGGGCCGCAAGCAAACCCAAGAGGGGAATTCTCATGCCTGTTGAAACGAGCGAACTGACGTCAGCCGATATCGGCAAGATCTTGCAATGTATCCCGCATCGTTACCCCTTTCTGCTGATCGACAGGCTAGTTTCGATCCGCGGCGAAGAAAGCGGCATTGGGATTAAGAACGTTTCAATGAACGAACCGCAGTTCCAGGGGCACTTCCCTGGCAATCCGGTCTTTCCCGGGGCGCTGATCATCGAGGGCATGGCGCAAACTGCCGGTGTCATGTGTGCGGCCGCCAAGCTTGCCGTGGGTTTGACGCCAAAGATCATCTACATGCTGACGGTGGACAAGGCCCGATTTCGCAAGCCCGTTCGCCCGGGTGACGTCATCGAGTATCACCTGACGAAGCTCGCCTATCGTCGCAATGTCTGGCGCTATCGCGGCGAGGCACGCGTCGATGGCGCATGCGTTGCCGAGGCCGAGATTGCGGCTTACCTGGAGACAGAGGAACAGCGACCCGACGCCGCGGCTTGAACCCGTTCTCCGCGGCGGGCGGCGATCCGAACGGTCACCCGCCCTCTCCTATGCGAAGGTGCCGCGTAGCACCTCCTCCGCATCCGGGTCCGCAACGATGGGCGGGCGGAAAACGCTGCCCGACAGCTTGGCGCCGTACGCGGAAGACCGATGCGTCTTCCGCTCCGAGCCTTCTCCAGTTACCCGCCCATCCTTGACAGTCACCAGCAATTCTCGCGCTCGCCTCCTCCTGTTTTCCCATCGCGAGCGTTCGGAATGTCCAGCATCCTGCAATCCATCACGACACCAGCTGCCGGCCATTGGTGGCGGGTTGCCAATCCCCTGACATGGCCAGCCCGATTGCAGGCCCACATCTGCCGACACCCGGTTCAGACGGCCGCTTCGGCAACGATATTTGCGGGCTTCGTGTTCATGGCTTTTCCCGGCATCGATCTGGCCGTGTCACGCTGGGCGGCGGCAGGCAACGCAGACTTTCCGTTGTCGCGGGAGCACGCACTGCGTCTGCTGCGTGACTTCAACCGCCTGATCCCGATTTTGCTCCTGCCCGCCCTCGCGGTCATGCTTGCTGGGCAGATGCGTCGGCCGCGCGCATGGCTGCCACGTCCGCATAAAATATTGTTTTTCCTGACGTTCTATGCACTCGGCCCAGGGCTGATCATCCAGCTTCTGAAAAGGTTGGTCGGCCGTGCCCGTCCTTCCGAGATCATCGAGTTCGGCGGAACGCTGCCATTTACACCCGCCTGGCAGGTTTCCGGCGCGTGCTCGCGCAGTTGTTCGTTTGCGTCTGGCGAATCGGCGACAGCGATTGCCTTGATCGCCTTGGCATTCTTCCTGCCCCCCGCTTGGCGTTGGAAGGCGGTCGCAGCTCTGGTGCCTGTCGTGCTCGTCTTTTCGCTCAACCGTATCGCCTTCGGCGCGCATTTTCTCTCGGATGTCGTGCTCGCCTGGTTGCTGATGCTCTGGATCATGCTGTGGCTATGGTCCGTGTTTGCAGCCCAAGGCGCGCGCATCGATGCCGCGCTGACGCGTGACCGACGCCCCATCGAAGCCTGAGATCGGCGGCAACCTTGCCGCCGGCCGCTTGGCGTTTGATCAGGCGCTGCGCACCGACCGGCGCCAGACGAAGGGGGCGTTGAGCCGCAATGATTGCGATTGCCCGACGTCCTCGCTCATCAGCCACGCAACCGCTGCCGCCGCGATCTCCTCGATCGGCTGGGCGAACGTGGTCAGGTCGTAGGAGCTCCAGGCGGCCTGTGGAATATCGTCGAAGCCGACGACACAGAGATCCTCCGGGATCGACAGCGAAAACTGATGCCGGGCCGCATCCATGAAGCCGAGCGCGACAAGATCGGTAACGCAAAAGACCGCATCCGGACGCTCGCGACGGGTCATCAACCGCTGCGCCAGGACCTTGCCGCTTTCATAACCGGTCGGGCCGAAGCGCTCGACGGTCACATCGAGCCCCTGTTCCCGCGCCGCTGCGACAAAGCCCACTTCGCGTGTCATGAGGCTCGGTGTCCCGGCTTCCGAATTGGCGAAGGCGAGCCGGCGACAGCCGGCCCGCAGGAACGCCGTCACGACGCTTTGCGCCGTATCATCGTCGTCGAGGTTAATTCTGAGCGGGCCTTGATGCTCGTCGTCGCGATTGATCAGAACCAGCCGCTGGCCGTTTCTGACGCAGAGATCGACGAGCGACTTGTCCGGCATGCCCGACAGCACGATCGAGGCATCGGCGCGATACCGGATCGCCTGGCGCAAGGCCATGTCGACGCGTTCGTCGGAGCGATCGGTATTGACGATCATCGCGATCTTGCCGGCATTCTGCAGTTGCTGTGTCAGCGCCTTGATCAGCGCCGAACGATAGGGCGTGCCCATGTCGGAAACGACGAGGCAAACGATGCCGCTTTCGTTGCGCATCAATCCCCTTGCAAGGTGATTGACGTGATAACCGAGCGCTTCGGCCGCCTCCATGACCTTGCGGCGCGTCTCCGGCGCGATGCTGGCACCCGCTGTGAACGCGCGCGAAACGGCGGAGCGCGATACGCCGGCCTTCCTTGCCACTTCCTCTGCACTGACGAATATCTTGTCGCTCATCGTGACCCACTATTGCACGGCCTTGCAAACTTCTTGCAACAAATATCAGGCCTGTGCAAGCTTGCGCAAAGCCAATCGATTAAACTTTCCACTTTCGGTCGAAGTCGGATTGACAACATTCCGATCCCTGTGACACCTTGCACGCGCTTGCATTACTGCGATGTGGAGGCATCGCACCATTGGGAGGAAGTTATGAAAGCTGTATCCATTTCGGTCGCGCTTGCCGCAACCGGCCTAGCATTCGCAGCGTCTCAGGCGCAGGCGGCAGGCAGTCTCAATCTGATTTGCTCTGCGGACGTCGTCATATGCGAGCAGATGACCGCCGATTTCGAGAAGGAAAGCGGGATCAAGGTCAACATGGTTCGCCTGTCTTCCGGCGAGACCTATGCCAAAGTGCGCGCAGAAGCGCGCAACCCCAAGACGGATATCTGGTGGGCCGGCACCGGCGACCCGCATCTGCAGGCCGCATCCGACGGGCTGACGCTCGAATACAAGTCGCCGATGCTCGATCAACTGCAGGATTGGGCCAAGAAGCAGGCCGAAGGCTCGGGGTTCCGCACGGTCGGCGTCTATGCCGGCGCGCTCGGCTGGGGATACAACACCGAAATCTTCCAGAAGAAGGGCTTCAAGGAGCCCAAGTGCTGGGCCGACCTGCTGGACGCGTCGCTCAAGGGCGAGATCCAGATGGCCAACCCGAACTCGTCGGGCACGGCCTATACGGCACTCGCATCGCTGGTGCAGATCATGGGTGAAGACCAGGCGTTCGACTACCTGAAGAAACTCAACGCCAACGTCGCGCAATACACCAAGTCGGGTTCGGCACCGGTCAAATCGGCCGCGCGCGGCGAAGCCGGCCTCGGCATCGTCTTCATGCACGACGCCGTCGCGCAGACAGCCGAAGGCTTCCCGATCAAGGCGATCGCACCTTGCGAAGGCACCGGCTACGAAATCGGCTCGATGTCGATCATCCGCGGCGCCAAGAATCTGGACAATGCCAAAATCTGGTACGACTGGGCACTGAAACCTGAAGTTCAGTCGCGCATGAAGGACGCCAAGTCCTTCCAGCTGCCATCCAACAAGAGCGCGGAAGTGCCGAAGGAAGCGCCGAAGTTCGAGGACATCAAGCTGATCGACTACGACTTCGCCACCTATGGCGATTCCGAAAAGCGCAAGGCTCTGCTCGAGCGCTGGGACCGCGAGGTTGGTGCCAACGCCAACTGACGCCATTCGGTTTGCCGTCGACCGGATCGAACGATCCGGTCGACGGCACCTCGAAAGACCGCAGGTGTCTCCGGCTCTCGCCAGCAGGCCCTGCACCATGATCGACATTCCAATAGTGAAGAGACGCGAGGACCGTGATGGAACATCGCAACCGTAGGCTCGACCTCACGCTCGGGCTAGGACTGGCCGCATTTCTGCTCGTGCCCTGGTACCGTATCGAAGGAGGCTTCTTCGGCCTTGGCTGGCTTTCCAGCTTTCCTTCCGACGCTGCCGTGGCACCCGGCCTTGCTCAGATCCTTGCCCACGGTCGTCCATGGCTTGCGGTCGCGCTCCTGCTTCTCGGCGTCTGCGCGGCCGCGCGGTTCATCCGGGACCCGGATCGCCGCGGTCTGCTGCTGGCGCTGGCCGGTGCAACTGGCCTCCTGTTCATTGCTCTCCAGGGTCTGGCGATCGGCTTTACCGGTTGGACCTGGACAATCAGCGAAACCCTCTTCGGCCCGCTCGCCGATGGACAGCCCTCCATGGGTGCCGGGGCCGTTGTCGCGTCCCTCGCCTTCATCCTCATTTTCGCTTTCGGGCTCGCCGAGCGCGGCGTCATGAAGGGCGATGCCTTCATCGTCGCTTCGATTTCGCTGCTGGTCTGCCTCGTCGTCGTCTTCGTCTTCTATCCCGTCGGCAGCATGTTTGCGGCCTCCGTCCAGGATTTCGACGGTTCGTTCAAGCCGGATGGCTTCCTGCGCAACATTCAGGACGGCTCGATCTGGAGCCTTGGCTGCGTCTCGGGCGGCGAGCGCTGCGGCGTTGCCTGGCGCACGCTGTGGCTGGCGCTGATGACCGCATCCGGTTCGACCCTGCTCGGCCTTGCCTTCGCGCTGGTCGCAACCCGGACCCGCTTTCCCTTCAAGAAGGGCATGCGCCTGTTGACGGTCCTGCCGATCATCACGCCGCCCTTCGTCATCGGTCTGGCGCTGACCCTGCTCTTCGGCCGCGCCGGCGTCATCACCGAGTTCCTGTCGGATGCCTTCGGCATCGAGCCGGGACGCTGGCTCTACGGCCTCACAGGCATCTGGATCGCTCAGGTCCTGTCCTTCACCCCGATTTCGTTCCTCGTGCTGATCGGCGTCGTCGAGGGCGTCAGCCCGTCGATGGAAGAGGCGTCACAGACCTTGCGCGCCGACCGCTGGCGGACATTCTGGCACGTCTCGCTGCCGCTGATGAAGCCGGGCCTTGCCAATGCCTTTCTGATCGGTTTCATCGAGAGCATGGCCGATTTCGGCAATCCGCTGGTGCTCGGCGGCAGCCACGGCGTGCTTTCGACGGAAATCTTCTTTGCCGTCGTCGGCGCTCAGAACGACCCGTCCCGCGCAGCCGTGCTTGCCATCATCCTCTTGTGCTTCACCCTGTCGGCCTTCCTGGCCCAGCGCTACTGGCTGGCGGGCAAGAACTATTCGACCGTGACCGGCAAGGGGGATTCCGGCTCGCATATCGCGCTGCCCCGGTCGCTGTCGATCGGTGTGCACGCGGTGGTGATCCCGTGGATGATCTTCACGATCGTCGTCTACGGCATGATCCTGTTCGGCGGCTTCGTGAAGACCTGGGGTCTCGATAACTCGCTGACGCTCGAGCACTATATCAAGGCCTTCTCGATCTCGGTCACCGACGGCGCCATTGCCTGGACCGGCGTTGCTTGGAACTCGTTCTGGACGACGATGGAGATCGCGCTGATCTCTGCGCCCTTGACGGCGATCGTCGGTCTGTTGACCGCCTACCTGATCGTTCGGCAGCGTTTTGCCGGGCGGGATGTGTTCGAATTCGCGCTGATGCTGAGTTTCGCCATTCCCGGCACTGTCATCGGCATCAGCTACATCATCGCCTTCAACCTGCCGCCGCTTGAAATGACCGGCACGGCGCTGATCCTCGTTGCCTGCTTCGTCTTCCGCAACATGCCGGTCGGGGTTCGCGGCGGCATCGCGGCAATGAGCCAGCTCGACAAGAGCCTGGACGAGGCCTCTCTGACGCTCCGGGCAACCAGCTTCCGCACGCTGCGCAAGGTGATCCTGCCGCTGTTGCGGCCGGCGATCGTCGCTGCCCTCGTCTATTCGTTCGTGCGGGCGATCACATCGATCAGCGCCGTCGTCTTCCTCGTCAGCGCCGAATACAACATGGCGACGTCCTACATCGTCGGGCTTGTCGAAAACGGCGAGTTCGGCGTGGCGATCGCCTATTCCTCGGCCCTCATCGTGGTGATGATCACCGTCATCACCGGACTGCAATTGCTTGTCGGCGAGCGCAAGCTCCGGCGCGAAAACCGCGTCTTCGGCGCGGCTCAGGCCCGCGCCGCCGCCAAGACCCTTTCTCAGGAGAACCCCGCATGAGCACTCCCCGCACCGGCTCGGTCGTCTTCCAGAACGTGCGCAAGCAGTTCGGCGCCTTCACCGCCATCCACGACCTTTCGCTGACCATCGAACCCGGCACGCTCGTCACCCTGCTCGGCCCATCCGGCTGCGGCAAGACCACGACGCTGCGCATGCTCGCCGGCCTGGAACATCCGTCTGCCGGTCGGATCCTGATCGGCGGCAAGGACGTCACCATGCTGCCGGCCAATGAGCGCGACGTGTCGATGGTGTTCCAGTCCTATGCGCTGTTTCCGCATATGACGTCGCTCGACAACGTTGCCTACGGCCTTGAATCGTCGGGCATGAAGAAGAAGGAAGCGCGGGACCGGGCAGAGGAAGGCTTGAAGCTCGTCGGCCTCGGCGGCCTCGGCCAGCGGCTTCCGGCCGAATTGTCGGGCGGCCAGCAGCAGCGCGTCGCCGTGGCGCGCGCGCTGGTGCTCGAACCGCAGGTGCTGCTGCTGGACGAACCGCTTTCCAACCTCGACGCGCGGCTGCGCCGGCGTGTGCGCACGGAAATCCGCGAGCTGCAGCAACGGCTTGGCTTTACAGCCGTCTATGTTACCCACGACCAGGACGAGGCGCTCGCGGTCTCCGACCGGATCATCGTGATGAAGGATGGCGAGATCGCCCAGGAGGGCGCGCCGCGCGAGCTTTACGAAGCGCCGGCGTCCGCCTTCATTGCCGACTTCATGGGCGAAGCCAATGTGCTGTCTTGCGAAATCACCGCGTCGGACGCCGGCCTTGCCACCATCCGCATCGGCGGGCTCGAACATCGGCTGCCGTCGCGCAATGCCCGGCCCGGCCCGTCAAAGCTTGCCGTGCGCCCCAATGCCGTGACGTTGACGCCGGCGACGGGCGCAGCGCTTCCCGGAACCATCAGCACGGCCGCCTATCTTGGCGGTCACATCGAGTATGAAGTTGAAACTCAAAATGGATTGCTCTTCGTCGTCGACGAAGCGATCGAGCGGATGTTACCGCCCGCGACAGAAGTTGCTATCGGCTTCCGCAGCCGTGGCCTTGCTTTAATTGACGTATGATTTCGAGACCGACACAGGAAGGACCTTTCGCATGACATCGCCAATCGCGGGCCTGGAATCCCGCTTCGCGCTCGCCAAGATCATTGCCGGCGAAGCCGGACGGCTCGCGCACGACTACTTCCTGCGGCGCGAAACGCTGGTGATCGAAACCAAGGCCGACGCTCATGACGTCGTCTCGATCGCCGACCGGAACGTCGAAACGCTGATCCGTGACCGCATCAGCGCTGCGTTCCCTGACGACGGCGCGCTTGGCGAGGAACACGGCCTTGTCAGCGGCACCTCGGGCTTTACCTGGGTAATCGACCCGATCGACGGCACGACGCCCTTCGTCAACGGCATGCCCAACTGGTGCATCTCGATCGCCGTGCTTCATGCCGACAAGCCGGTGATCGGCGTGATCCAGTCGCCGTGCCACGACGAACTTTATGCGGCGGCGGCCGGCCACGGTGCGACGCTCAACGGCAAGATCCTGCGCCTCGACGCGACGCGGACGATCCGAGATGCGGTGACCGGTCTTGGCGCCAACAATCATGTCACGCCAGCCGAAGTCGCGGGGATCGTCGAGCGGCTCCTCGAAGCCGGCGGCAACTTCATGCGCAACGGCTCGGGTGCACTGATGATCGCCTATGTGGCGGCCGGCCGGCTGGTCGGCTACTACGAGCCCTACATGCATGCCTGGGATTGCCTGGCCGGCTATTGCCTGGTCAACGAGGCGGGCGGCTGGTCGCTGCCGTTCCCGACGCAGGGTGAAGCGCTGACACGGGGAAGCGCCGTTCTGGTCGCAGCACCCGGCGCTATCGACGACCTGCTCAAGGTCGCGCAGCTGGAACGCAAGGCAGCCTGAGCACAACGACCCGACACGCGATCAGTTCGCCTGCTTGTCGGCCTTGGCCGTCAGCAGGTTGACGAGCTCCATCGGGAACGGGAAGACAATCGTCGAATTCTTTTCCCCGGCGATGACGTTCAAGGTGCTCAGATAGCGCAACTGCATGGCTTGCGGCTGCCGGGCAAGGATCTCGGCGGCCTCGAGCAGCTTGGCGGCCGCCTGCTGTTCACCCTCGGCATTGATGACCTTGGCGCGACGTTCACGCTCGGCCTCCGCCTGGCGGGCGATGGCGCGCACCATGCTTTCGTTGATGTCGACATGCTTGATCTCGACGGTCGCGACCTTGATACCCCAGGCATCGGTCTGGCTGTCGAGGATCTTCTGGATGTCGTCGTTCAGCCGGTCGCGCTCGGCCAGCATTTCGTCGAGATCGTGCTTGCCGAGCACCGAGCGCAATGTCGTCTGGGCGAGCTGGCTCGTCGCCATCATGAAGTCCTCGACCTGGATCGTCGATTTTTCGGCATCGATCACCCGGAAGTAGATGACGGCGCTGACACGAACCGACACGTTGTCGTGCGAGATCACGTCCTGGCTCGGAACGTCGAGCACGCGGGTTCTGAGATCCACCCGCACCATCTGCTGGACATAGGGGAGAAGCAGGATCAGCCCCGGCCCCTTGACCCCGGTGAAGCGGCCGAGCGTAAAGATGACACCGCGCTCGTATTCACGCAGGATCCGGATCGCATAAGCGATCACGATCAGGAAAAACAAAAGGATCGCCAGATAGGGAGCAAGGCTCCCGAGCATGTCCATGATTTCCACTCCTCTTGCCGCAGGCGTCAGGCCTTTGCCTCGTCGCGCGCGACCTCAAGCGTCAGCCCGTTGCGGCCGACCACCTTCACATTCTCTCCGGTTGTAAATGTCTCGCTGCCGACGGCCTGCCAGCGCTCGCCGTGGGCAATGACATAGCCCTTGGCACCAGCCCAACTATCGATCTTGCCTGTGATCCCGATCATCTGCTCAGCTCCGGTGACGACGGCGCGGCGGCGGGAACCGAAGGCGAGGCGCCCGACGAGCAGGCTGAAGCCGAGGCTGGCGATGCCAACACCGGCAAGCAACGGCCAGGACACCGCCAGCCCCGGCGTGTCCGTATCGAAAAAGATCGCGGCGCCGAGAACGAGCGCCAGGGCACCGCCTGTCCCGAGCACGCCGAACGAAGGCGAATGTGCCTCTGCAACCAGCAGGCCGATGCCGAGCAGGATCAGGCCGACGCCGGCATAGCTGACCGGCAGGACGGCCAGCGCATAGAGCCCGAGCAGCAGGCATATGCCGCCGACAGTGCCCGGCACGACGGATCCGGGCGTGAGGAACTCGAAGATCAGTCCATAGATGCCGACCATCATCAGAATGATCGCGATGTTCGGGTCGGTGATCACCGAAAGCAGGCGCGTGCGCCAGTCGGGTGTAAAAGCCTTCACGCCAAGCCGCGACGTTTCAAGCGTGACATCCGTCTGTCCGACACGGACAGTCCGCCCCTGCGCCTGCTTCAGCAGGTCGTCGATGGAAACGGCAGTGAAATCGACGACTTTCTGTTGTACTGCCGCCACGGCCGACAGGCTGGCCGCCTCACGCACCGCCCGCTCGGCCCAATCGGCGTTACGGCCACGCAACTCGGCCAGTCCGCGGATATAGGCGACGGCATCATTGACGAGCTTTGCATCGCTCGCGGTTTGCGGTGGTTTGGCGGCGGTGTCTTTGTCGTTCCCGCCGGGGCTCTCATCCTCCTGTCCACCAAACATGTCTCCACCAATGGCAATCGGCGTTGCCGCCCCGAGATTGGTTCCCGGCGCCATGGCGGCGATATGGCTCGCATAGAGGATATAGGTGCCGGCACTGGCAGCCCGCGCGCCGCTGGGCGCGACGAAGCTGGCGACTGGAATCTCTGATGCCAGGATTGCCTGGATGATCTCGCGCATCGACGTATCGAGACCGCCCGGCGTATCCATTTGCAGAATGACAAGCCGCAGGTGCCGGTCATTGGCGCGCAGCAAACCGCGTTTGACGTATTCAGCCGTTGCCGGACCGATCGCCCCCTTCAAATTGAGCACCAAGGCGACCCGCTCGGTTTCTGGCGCGGACGCCGCTGGAAACCAGCACGTCGATATCAGGGCAAGCAACAGGCTGAGGATTCGCAACACCGTCGTCAAAGCCTCGGATTGCAGGCGCCTTCGGCGAAGACGTCCCGCCGAGGCAATATTAGCACACCATAAAGTTAAGGCGAAGCACAACACACCACCGCAGTCCGGACGGTGAGTAGGATGACAAAGTCCCTCATCAGGACTATCTGCATGTCAGGACAACCGCACTGCTTCGCGGAAATGAACAACGTGGCCGTGCTTGCTGGGGCAAGCCGCCTTCGACTTCTAGAGGAAACCCGCCCGCTTGGAGACAACACTCTATCTGCCGATCAAGCGCTTCCTCGAAGAGGCCGGTTACTCCGTCAAGGGCGAGGTCGGGGGCTGCGATATCCTTGCGCTCAGCGACGACGAACCACCGCTCGTCGTCATCTGCGAATTGAAGCTGACGTTCAATCTGGAGCTGGTCCTGCAAGCGGTGGATCGGGCCAATGCCGGTGACGAAGTCTGGATCGCCGCACGCGTCTCGGCCAAGGGCAAGGGCCGCGAGAGCGACCGGCGCTTTCGCGATCTGTGCCGCCGGATCGGGTTCGGCATGCTTGCCGTTGCCGACAACGGCACGGTCGATGTCATCGTCGCAGCCTCCGCCGCCATGCCGCGCAAGAACCTGAAAAAGCGGGCACGCCTCATCAAGGAGCATCACCGCCGCAAGGGCGACCCGACGCTCGGCGGCAGCACGCGCGCGCCGATCATGACGGCCTACCGCCAGCAGGCGCTTGCCTGCGCCGCCGCCTTGCAGAGCGGACAGATGCGCCCGCGCGACCTGCGCCAAGCCGCCCCTGACGCCGCCAAGATCCTGCAGGGCAATGTCTATGGCTGGTTCGAACGGGTCGATCGCGGCGTCTATGCACTGACCGACGTGGGGGCGGAAGCGCTTCGGCGCTGGCCGCAAGGCGCTGCTTCGGGCGTGTCAGAGATCGAGACGATGGCAACAGTGTCGGAAGACTGAGCTGGCGCGGAGAGCACAGATGAACCTTCCCCTTCGGCTGCTCTGTCTTGGCCTCGGTTGGCTGATGGTCGGCTTCGCCGTCGCCGGCATCTTTCTGCCGATCCTGCCAACCACGCCGTTCCTGTTGCTGGCGGCGGGCCTGTTTGCCCGCGCCTCGCCAAGGCTTGAACGCTGGCTGCTGGAGCATCCGAGCTTCGGCCCCTCCTTGCGGCTCTGGCGGGAAAAAGGCGCGATACCGGCCCGGGCAAAGACCATCGCCCTCGTGCTGATGCTCGTGAGCTTCGCCTTCTTTTGCATTGTCGGCAAGCCGAGCCCGCTGCTCGCGGCAGTCGTCGGCGGGGCAATGCTGCTCCCGGCCCTTTTCATCTTCACTCGGCCGAACGACTAGAGCATTTCCAGGAAAAGTGCGAAGCGGTTTTCCGTCAGGAAATGTGTAAAACAAGGTGCTAGAGCGTTTCTGCGAGTCCGTCCAAACCGGAAACGCTCAAAAACATCAATCCCTGCACCGTGGCGTTGCCGGAAGCGGCGATCAAAGATTGCTGGCGTGAAGCTCCATCATCGCGCGCCGAAGATCGTCGATCGGCGTCATGCCGGACGTGGTTGTGCCTTCCAACTCCCTAGGCATCTTCCAGCCGGGATCGATGCCCTGCATGTTGGGCAGTTCATGCGCGATGCCCTTGTGGCAATCGATGCAGGTCGCCTTGCCCGACAGCAGATAACGCGTGTGAATGTTGGCGGCACGCTCCGTCTGCTTCTGCAGGTCCATGGCAACGGAGGAATGGCAATTGCGGCATTCCAGGCTGTCATTGGCCTTCAGCCGGGCCCATTCGTGCTGGGCGAGTTCGAGGCGCTTCTCAAGAAACTTCGGCCGCGTGTTGATGGTCCCGAAGATCTTGCCCCAGACTTCCTTCGACGCCTGCATCTTGCGGGCGATCTTGTCGGTCCACTGGTGCGGCACGTGGCAATCCGGGCAGGACGCGCGCACCCCGGACCGGTTGGAGAAGTGGATCGTGCGCGTCAGCTCCTCATAGACGTTGTCCTTCATCTCGTGACAGGAGGTGCAAAACTTCTCGGTATTGGTGATCTCGAGCGCCGTATTGAAGGCGCCCCAGAACATCACGCCGCCGATGAAACCGCCGAGCGTCAGAAAACCAAGGCTCAGCGTGCCCGCCGGCGTGCTGACAAGCCGCCACGCCCACAGAATAAGTCTTTTAATCCGCTCCATGGGCTCACTCGCTTCCGGCCGGTTTGACGCCGAGTTCGCTCATGTCCTTGAAACCATTGTCGACCAGCGGGCGAACGTCTGCCTGCGGCACATGGCATGCGGTGCAGAAATAGCGCCGCGGCGAAACGTCAGCGATCATCTGCCCATCGCGGGTCATGTAATGGGTCACGCTGATCATCGGCGCGCCGCTGTCCTGGGTGAACTCGCGCTTGTGGCAGGAGAGGCAGCGATTGGTATTGACCGAGAGCTGATAGCCCTCGATCGAATGCGGGATGATCGGCGGCTGGTCCGGATAGGCGCGCATCTTGCGCTTGTCGTCGACCACCCATTTCGGCAGGGTCGCGGCCGCCCCTGTTTCCATCTGCGGTGTCGGGCCTTCGAGCTGCGGCACCATTTGCTGAACGACCTGGGCAATCGCCGTCGTCGCTGCAAACAGGGCGAGGCCGATGGCAACGACCATCCATTCGGGTCGCTTCAAGCGACGGAGACGATCTTGACTGCGCATTTTTTGAAATCCGTCTGTTTGGAGATGGGATCCGTTGCGTCGAGTGTCACCTTGTTGATCAGCTGGCTCGCATCGAACCAAGGCACGAAGATCACGCCGGGCGGCATGCGATTGCGGCCGCGCGTGTCGATGCGCGAGCGGATCTCGCCGCGCCGCGAAAGGATGCGCACCTCGGCACCCTGGTTGATGCCGCGTTTGCGCGCGTCGTCCGCGTTCATGAAGCAGCGGGCACCGGGGAATGCGCGGTAAAGCTCCGGCACGCGCATGGTCATCGAGCCCGAGTGCCAGTGTTCAAGCACGCGGCCGGTCACCAGCCAGAGGTCGAATTCGTCGTCGGGCGATTCCGCCGGCGGTTCGTAAGGCACCGCGAGAATGATCGCCTTGCCATCAGGACGGCCGTAGAACTTCACGCCTTCGCCGGCTTTGACATAGGGGTCGTAGCCCTCTCGGTAGCGCCAGCGCGTCTCCTTGCCGTCGACCACCGGCCAACGCAACCCGCGCTCCTCGTGATATCGATCATAGGGTGCCAGATCGTGGCCGTGGCCGCGACCGAAGGTGGCATATTCCTCGAACAGTCCCTTCTGGAGGTAGAATCCGAAGGCTTGGGCCTCGTTGTTGGCATAGTCGCCGCTGACTTCGCTCAAGGGGAAGCGGTTGACCTCGCCGTTCTGAAACAGCACGTCATGCAGGCTCTTGCCCTTGAACTCCGGATTGGCCGCAAGGATTTCGGCCGGCCAGACTTCGTCGGTGATGAAGCGCTTGGAGAACTCGACCAACTGCCAGAGGTCCGAGCGTGCCTCGCCCGGTGCCTGCACCAGCTGGTGCCAGACATGGGTGCGGCGCTCGGCATTGCCGTAGGCGCCTTCTTTTTCCACCCACATGGCAGCCGGCAGGATCAGGTCGGCGCTCATCGCCGTGATCGTCGGGTAGGCATCGGAGACGACGATGAAATTCTCCGGGTTTCGGTAGCCCTGCCAGGTTTCGTTGCTGGTGTTGGGAGCGGCCTGGATGTTGTTGTTGACCTGGACCCAGTAGAAGCTGAGCTTGCCATCCTTCAGCATCCGATCCTGCTCGACGGCGTGATAACCAGGCTTTTCCGGAATGATCCCGTGCGGAATGCGCCAGATCTCCTCGGCGTGCTTGCGGTGTTCCGGATTGGTCACCGTCATGTCGGCAGGCAGCCGATGAGCAAATGTGCCGACCTCACGCGCAGTGCCGCAGGCAGAAGGTTGGCCGGTCAGCGAGAACGGGCTGTTGCCGGGTTCCGAGATTTTTCCGGTCAGGAGGTGGATGTTGTAGACCATCTGGTTGGCCCAGACGCCGCGCACATGCTGGTTGAAGCCCATGGTCCACAGCGACATCACCTTGCGCTGCGGATCGGCATAAAGTTCCGCCAGTTCCTCAAGAAAAGCCGGATCGACGCCGGTCAATTCGGCGGTCTTTTTCAGGGTGTATTCCGACACGAAAGCCTTGAACGCCTCGAAATCCATCGGCTCCATCTTGCCGGGATCGGACGAATTCGCCGCCTTCACCTCGACCGGATTGTCGGGACGCAGGCCGTAGCCGATATCTGTTACGCCACGCATGAAAGTGGTGTGCTTCTGGACGAAGTCCTCGTTCACCTTGCCCTTTTCGATGATGTAGTTGGCGATGTAGTTGAGGATCGCGAGATCGGTGCCGGGTTTGAACACCATCGGGATATCGGCAAGGTCCATGCTGCGATGGGTGAATGTCGACAGCACCGCAACCTTCACATGCGGCTGTCCAAGCCGGCGATCGGCAAGCCGGGTCCACAGGATCGGATGCATCTCCGCCATGTTCGAGCCCCAGAGCACGAAGGCGTCCGCATGCTCGAAGTCGTCGTAGCAGCCCATAGGCTCGTCCATGCCGAAGGTGCGCATGAAGGCGTAGGCGGCCGACGCCATACAGTGGCGGGCATTGGGGTCGAGATTGTTGGAGCGGAAGCCGGCGCGCATCAGCTTCGTTGCCGCATAGCCCTCGAAGATCGTCCACTGGCCGGAGCCGAACATGCCGACGGCGGTCGGCCCCTTTTCCTTCAGCACCTTCTTGCACTGTTCGGCCATGACGTCGAAGGCTTCGTCCCAGCTTACCGGTTCGAACTCGCCGTCCTTGCTATAGGCGCCGTTCAGCTTGCGTAGCATCGGCGTCTTCAGCCGGTCGGTGCCGTACATGATCTTCGAGAGGAAATAGCCCTTGATGCAGTTGAGGCCGCGGTTGACCTCGGCCTGCATGTCGCCATGGGTGGCGACGACCTGTCCTTCCTTGACGCCGACCATCACGCCGCAGCCGGTGCCGCAGAAGCGACAGGGCGCCTTCGACCACTTGATTTCAAGCGCGCTGATGCCGCCCGGCACGGGTTGAGCGGCGGCCGGCAGTGCAATGCCGGCGGTGGCGGCGGCGATGCCAGCCGCGTGTGCCTTCAGAATGTCACGCCGCGTCAGTTCGGTGGTCATCGTCCGTCACTCCTTCCGTTTCGACATGTTCGAAAACCATGTTGGCCGCCACCACGCCTTCGAGCGTGGAGATCGTCGACAGGGCTTCGCCAAGCATGCCGGTACTCGTTCCCTCGATGACGACGACGATCTTGCCGCCCTCGTGTCCGTAAACCTCGACATTCTCCATGCGCGCCAGCGCGGCAAGCACTGCATCCGCCTTCGCCGGAAGAGCGACGACGACGGCGCTCGAGACGTGATATTGCCGGGAAAGATCAGGCATGGACGCCCTCCTCGAGCCGTTCGGTGATGCCGATGGCGCCGACCGGACAGACGCCCATACAGGCGCCGCATCCACTGCAGCTGTCGACGTTCACATCCGGCAGGAACGGGCCGCCAGCCCGCGGCCGGAAACGGATCGCCTCCTGCGGGCAGGCATCGCGACAGGATTGGCAGGCGACATTGTTGCGGGCGAGACAGCCGTCGCCGACAGCAACGACATGGGCGAGCTGCGTCGAGCCCAAGACCACGAATACCGGCTCCGGGCAGGCCCGCGCGCAGTCGCCGCAGAACGTGCATTCACCGCCGGAAAAATCGAGTGTCGGACGCTCGTCCAACAATGAAATGATGTGGGTGGGACAGCGCTCCACACATCGGCTGCACCCCGTGCATGCCGTCAGGCTTTCAAGCGTGACGCCCGGCGGCAGTACGCGCCTTCGCGTCTCCCGGCGACCGAGCAACAATCCGCGTCTGGTTGTCACTGCTCCCATCGATCACCTCAATGTCCGAGGGGCCCCGGAGGGCCAAAGATCATTTGATAGAACCAGACCAGGAAGCCGTAACCGGCGACCGTGCCAACGGCAACGATCGGCCAGATGCCGAAGGCAAGAACGAGAAAAGTCAGAAGCTCCTGGCGCCGGCGTGAGCGCGGCTCCTGATCGGTCAAGTGCTGTGAAGGTACCTCTGACACGTCAGGCTCCCGGGCTCGTTGATCCGGAAGCATAGTAACAACCCGTGACAGAAAATAAAGCGGAACAAACTACACAATCTTATTCAAGTAAAAAATAACATCTGTCAATTCAAGAGGGATACTTACCCCAACAATTCCAGTGGTTCTTTGCAAATCTGGAGCAAGAGTCACACTTCGTATTTTCGTAGATCACCATATGATGGGAACAATGAAAGAACGATGGCCCGCCGCAGCGCGTCGGTAAAGCGCCAGCCGCGCGCGGCTTGCTGACGTCGAAGACATTGGATTTTGCAGAGAACTTGGCGAATCGCTGCGTCGCCGATCGCAGATCTGCCGAAGCGGACAGGGTGTCGCACGACAACACTATGCGCCGCCCAGCCAACTCGCCCCTCCCTGAACGACACGCTAACCGTGCCACCTTCCCCGCGATTGCCGGTTGACAACCCGCATCAGATCAGGACACATATTGCATTACAAAGGGATCAATTCCTTAATACGGGAATAAACGGAGGATCAGGGGTGCCGGACTTGCTTGTGAGCTTGTATTCGCCGACGCTCGCCAATCTCAAGCGCAAAACCGAAACGACCGGCATTCGCATTCGCCCGGCGCTTCCGCCGGAAATGCATGTCGTCGTCGAATGGGTAAGGCAGCACTTCAGTGAGAATTGGGCGAGCGAGGTTTTGGTCGCCTTCTCCCGCCAACCGATTGCCTGCCTGATTGCGGTGGAACGTGCAAATCTGCTCGGCTTTGCCTGCTATGACACGACGGCGCGCGGCTTCTTTGGCCCGACCGGAGTGTCGCCCGAAAGTCGCGGCCGCGGCATCGGCGTCGATCTGCTCACCGCGTCGCTCGAGACCATGAAGACGCTGGGGCACGCCTATGCCTTCATCGGCGATGCCGGTCCTGTCGATTTCTACGCCAAGACCATCGGCGCGGTCGCCATCCCCGCCACCGACAAGGGCATCTACGAAGGCATGCTTCGCAGCCCATCCAAATAATCATTAGAACATCGGAGCTTTCCCATGGCATCGACGCCGCTTGCCCTTTTCGTCGGGCTTCCAAATCCGACACTGTCGGACGACGAGTTTGCACTCTTCCGCGAAACCAATCCTCTCGGCCTTTTTGTGGGCCGCCGCAACCTTCGCGAGCCCGGCCAGGTCAAGGTCCTGATCGAGCGCTTCCGCGAGGCCGTTGGCCGTGAGGATGCGCCTGTTTTCACCGATCAGGAAGGCGGCCGCGTCCAGCATCTCGACGCCGGTCCGTGGCCGCTTTTCCGCAGCTTCGGCCAGTTTGCCGAACTTGCCCGCCATGATCTTGACCTCGGAAAGAAGGCGCTGCGCCTGTCGTCGCAGGCCATGGGCACGATGATGACCGAACTCGGGCTGACCAGCGGCTGCTCGCCGGTTCTCGATCTCGTCTTCGAAACGACCAGCTCCGTCATCGGCGCACGTTCCTTCGGTTCGGATCCGGACTTCATTGCAGCGCTTGGCCGCGAGGTGGTCGACGGCCTGCTCGAGACCGGCAACATGCCGGTGATGAAGCACATTCCCGGTCACGGCCGCGCAACGCGCGATTCCCACAAGGAACGCCCCGTCGTCGACGCATCGCGCGAAATACTCGAAACCACCGACTTCAAGCCCTTCGTCGCCCTCAGGGATACGCCCTGGGCGATGGTCGCTCACGTCGTCTACTCCGCCTATGACAAGGAGCTTCCGGCATCGATCTCGCCGACCATGCACGACGTCATCCGCAAGGACATGGGCTATGAGGGCGTGCTGGTCTCCGACTGCATCTTCATGGAATCGCTTCGCGGCACCCTGCCCGAGCGCGTGAAGCAGGTGCTCGACGCCGGCTCCGACATCGCACTCCACAGCCACGGCGATCTGGCCGAGAGCGAGGCAGCCGCCAAGGCGGCGCGCCCGCTGACGGAGGCGGCCCAGAAGCGCATCGCCGCCGGCCAGAGCCGGATCGGCAAACTCAAGGTCGATGTTCGTGCGGCGCACGCCGAAGTCGAAGAGATGTTCAAGAGCGTTCTCGTCGCCTGACGAGACGCCATTCACCAATCAAGGGGGGAGACACCATGAAAACATCCATTCTCTGGGCAGCGACCGCGCTGACCCTTTTTGCCGCGCCGGCCATGGCGCAGTCGGTCCTGACCGTCAACATCGAGCCGGCCACGACCTGGGTTCGCAACTTCAACCCGTTCAACCAGACATCGGCGCGCCAGAGCACGCTCGATTTCATCTATGAGCCCCTGATCGTCTTCAACCGTTTCGATGACAACAAGCCGACATTCCGCCTCGCCGAGAGCTTCAAGCTTGCCGACGATCTGAAGTCGATCGAGTTCAAGCTGCGCCCGAACCTGAAATGGTCCGATGGCAAGCCGCTGACATCAGCCGACGTCAAGTTCACCTACGACTACCTGAAGAAGTTCCCTGCGCTCGATTTCGTCAGCATCTGGACCTTCATCACCAGCGTCGAGGCCGTCGACGGCCAGACCGTACGCTTCACGCTCGCCAACCCGAGCTCGCTTGCCGCCGAGCAGCTGGCCCAGCTGCCGATCGTACCGGAACATGTCTGGAAGGACATCGCCGAGCCGGTGACCTTTGCCAACGAGACACCTGTCGGCAGCGGCCCGATGACGGAAATCCCGCGCTTCACCGGCCAGACCTATGACCAATGCCGCAACCCGCACTACTGGGACGCAGCGACGCTCAAGGTCGATTGCATGCGCTTTCCGCAGCTCGCCGACAACAACCAGATCCTGACCGCGACCGCGTCGGGCACGCTCGACTGGGGTGTTTCCTTCATCCCGGATATCGAGAATGTCTATGTCGCCAAGGATCCTGAGCACTTCCATTTCTGGTACTCGCCAAGCAGCATGGTGGCCTTCCTGTTCAACCAGGAAACCGCCAACGAGAACAACCGCAAGGCCTTCAACGACGTAAAATTCCGTCGCGCGGCCTCGATGGCGCTCGACCGCGGCACCATGGTCGACGTCGCCGGCTACGGCTACCCGACGCTCAACGAAGATCCGGCCGGCATGGGCGAACTCTACAAGAGCTGGGCTGATCCTTCTGTCGCGACCGACTTCGGCACCTACGGCAAGTACGACGCCGATGCCTCCAAGGCGCTGCTCGACGAGGCCGGCTATGTCGACAAGGGCGGCGACGGCTTCCGCGACAATCCTGATGGCAGCAAGATCTCCTTTTCGATCATCGTGCCGAGCTCCTGGACCGACTGGATCGACACGGTGACGATCGCGGTCGAAGGCCTGCAGGCCGTCGGCCTCGATGCCAAGATCGAAACACCGGAGGAAGCCGTCTGGACCGGGAACCTTATCAACGGCACTTTCGACGCGGCGATCAACAGCCTGCCGGCATCCGCCTCGCCCTACTATCCCTACAAGCGCGCCTTCAGTGCTTCGGACAAGGGCAAGACGCGCTTCACTGCGCAGCGCTGGTTCAATGCCGACGTGGAAAAGCTCGTGACCGAGTTCACCCACACGGCCGACCTTGCCAAGCAGAAGGAAGCGATGAACAAGGCCCAGCGCATCGTTGCCGAAAACATGCCTGTCATGCCGGTGTTCAACAACCCGAACTGGTATCAGTACAACACCAAGCGCTTCAAAGGCTGGGTGACGGCTGAGACCCCGTTCGTCAATCCGTCGATCTCGCGGACCAACCCGGCGCGCCTGCTGCACCTGCTGGCACTCGAGCCGGTCAACTAAACATCCCAGGACTGACGGGAGCGGCTCACGATCGGGCTGCTCCCGTCTCAGCGCGGGCTCTTTGAGAGCAGACATGCTCAGCGAAGGCTAGCGCCGTTTCTAAAGGTTTCTACCGCCTCTCCTCCCGGCAACAGGGGCAAGGCGCAGTCGATGGAGTCCCCATGGCTTTCCTGCTTCGCCGCCTATGCTTCTATCTGGCAGCCTTCGTCGCGGCGGCGACGATCAACTTCTTCCTGCCGCGACTGATGCCGGGCGATCCCGTGCAGATCATGTTTTCGAGCGCGGGCGCGGAACTTCCGCCTGAAAGCCTGCAGGCGCTGAAGCTGACCTTCGGTTTCGTCGACGGCCCGCTGTGGCAGCAATACCTGACCTATCTCGGCAGCATCTTCAGCGGCGATCTCGGTCGCTCCATCAAGTATTTCCCGCTGCCGGTGTCGACGGTTCTCGGCAACGCGCTGGTCTGGACCGTGGGCCTGATGGGTACGGCGACCATCATCAGCTTCACGCTCGGCACCTTCCTCGGCATTCTCGCCGCCTGGCGTCGCGGCAGCCTCTTCGACGTCATCGTTTCCGTCGGCGCGATCTTCGCGACCTCGGTTCCGGCCGTCGTCACCTCGCTGATCGTCGTCTTCTTCTTCGGCTTTACGCTCAACTGGTTCCCGACGGGCTACGCCGCCGATCCGGCGCTCGATCCGGCCTTCACGCTGCAATATCTCGGCAGCGTGCTCTATCACGGCATCCTGCCGATGCTGACGCTCTGCACGGTGCTCACAGGCGGCTTTGCCGTTACCATGCGCAACAACATGATCAACCTGCTTGGCGAGGACTATATCGTCATGGCCCGCGCGAAGGGCCTATCCGACGGACACGTGATGCTTTGGTATGCGGCGCGCAATGCGCTGCTGCCGACCGTGTCGAGCCTTGCGATTGCCATCGGCACTGTTCTCGGCGGCTCGCTGGTGACCGAAGTCGTGTTCAACTATCCGGGGCTCGGCAACATCCTTTACCAGGCGATCCTTGCCCGTGACTATCCCGTGATTCAGGGCCAGCTTCTGATCATGACCGCCACCATGCTTGTCGCCAATTTCATCGTCGATGTCAGCTATGTGTTGCTCGACCCCCGACTGAAGAGGGCGTGAGATGAAAACCCAACCTTTCGGATTGATCCGCAATCGCAAGGCCCTTGTCGGCGTTGCCATCATCGCCTTCATTCTCTTGGTGGCCATCGCCGCACCGCTGCTCACGCCCTATGACCCGGGCGCGCGCGTCGGACGACCGCACCAGGCGCCATCGCTTGCCCATTGGCTCGGCACCACCCGTATTGGCCAGGACGTGTTCACGCGGCTGATTTACGGTGCCCGCACCTCACTGGCGGTCGGCTTCGGCGCGGGCCTGCTCATCACCATCGTCGGCACCGCGCTCGGCATTCTTGCCGGCTATCGCGGCGGCAAGGTCGACGAGGTAATCAGCTTCTTCACCAACATGGTGCTCGTGGTTCCCAACCTGCCGCTGCTGCTCGTTCTCGCCGCCTTCATCGGCCAGGCGAACCCCTGGGTCATCGCGCTGATACTTGGCGGAACCTCTTGGGCCTGGGGCGCGCGCGTCACCCGCGCCGAAACGCTTTCCGTCAAGCAGAAGGATTACGTCAAATCGGCGGAGATGATGGGTGAGCCGCGCTGGCGCATCATGACCTTCGAGATCTTCCCCAACCTGATCTCGATCGTCGGCATCAACTTCATCGGCAGCGTCATCTTCGCGATCATCACCCAGGCAACCCTTGAGTTTCTCGGCCTTGGCGATCCCAAGGTCGTCTCCTGGGGCACCATGCTCTATGCCGCACAGAAGGCGTCTGCGCTTTCGGTCGGCGCGTGGTGGGACATTCTGACGCCCTGCTTCGCGCTCGCCTTCCTCGGTATCGGCCTGTCGCTTCTGAATTTCGCTGTCGACGAAATCGCCAATCCGCGCCTGCGCACCGGCAACCGCCTCGGTCGCTGGTCCGCCCTCATTCGCTCCGGGGAGGGTCGCCTGTGACCGCGCCATTGCTATCGGTGAAAAACCTCACGATCGACTATATCGGCGAGGAAAAGGATTTTCGCGCGGTCGACAATGTCAGCTTTGACGTTGCGCCCGGCGAAGTCTTCGGCCTTGCCGGCGAATCCGGTTGCGGCAAGAGCACCATAGCCTTCGCCATCAGCCGGCTGCACAAGCCGCCGGCGCTGATCCGGCGCGAAAGCACCATCCTGCTCAACGGCCGCAACGTGCTCGATCTCGATGACAAGGCCTTGCGCGATTTCCGCTGGCGCGAGGTCGCGATGGTGTTCCAGAGCGCGATGAATTCGCTGAACCCGGTGCTGCGCATCGAGCATCAGTTCTATGACGTGCTGAAGACCCATAAGGGCATGAGCCGTCCGCAGGCGCGCGACCGCACCGCCGAAATGCTGAAGCTCGTCGACATCGCGCCAGATCGCATGCGCGACTATCCGCATCAGTTTTCAGGCGGCATGCGCCAGCGCATCGTCATCGCCATCTGCCTTGCGCTCGACCCGCGGCTGGTGGTGATGGATGAACCGACGACGGCACTCGACGTCGTCGTCCAGCGTGAGATCCTGCAGCGGATCAACGAGTTGCGCCGCAGCCTCGGCTTTGCCGTCCTGTTCATCACCCACGATCTCGGCCTGATGGTGCAGTTCTGCGACCGCATCGGCATCATGCTCGCCGGCAAGCTGGTCGAGCAGAACACGGCGGAAGCGATCTACGGATCGCCGCAGCACGATTATACGAAACAGCTCTGGGCCTCCTTCCCCTCGCTCCATGGAGGCGTTCTGCTATGACCGTTCAACAAACTCCGATCCTCGCCCTCGACCGGGTCACGAAGACCTTCGGCCACGGGACGGGCGCCGTTCGCGCCGCCCGTTCGATCTCGTTTTCGCTGCATGCCGGTCGGGCGCTTGCGCTTGTCGGCGAGTCCGGCAGCGGCAAGACCACCTGCGCCCGCATGGCGATGCGCGAGTATCTGCCGACGGAAGGAGAGATCCTGTTCAAGGGTCAGCCGGTCGAAGGCACCAATGCCGCAGAGGCGGCACACTACCGCCGTGCCGTGCAGATGATCTTCCAGGATCCGTTCGCCTCGCTCAATCCTGCCCACACCATCGCCTATCATCTGAAGCGGCCGCTCATGCTGCACCGCCCGGATATCAAGCGCTCCGAAATCGACGCGACGGTGCGGGCGCTGCTGCAGCAGGTGAAGCTCGATCCCGACCTTGTCGCGCCGAAATATCCGCACGAGCTTTCCGGCGGCCAGCGCCAGCGCGTCAACATCGCCCGCGCGCTCGCCGCCAAACCGGAGGTCATCGTCGCTGACGAACCAACATCTATGCTCGACGTCTCCGTTCGTCTCGGCGTGCTCAATCTCCTGAGCGAAATGAAGCAGGAGATGAAGCTCGGCTTGCTCTACATCACCCACGATATCGCCACGGCTCGCTATGTCGCAGAGGATATCGCGGTGATGTATTCCGGCCAGATCGTCGAGTGGGGCAATGTCGGCAAGGTGATCGACAACCCCGCACATCCCTATACCAAGCTCCTGCTGTCCGCGGTCCCCGACCCGGACGTCCGCTTCGACGACCCGAGCGTGCGGCTGCGTCCGGAGGATGTGGAAGACATCCGCCGCCAATCGGCTATGACCCAGGACAGGATTGTCGAGGTCGACAGCGATCACTTCGTCCGGGCCGCCTGATCCATCTCCGATTTCCAGTCCGTCGACCGAGCTTTCGCCCAGGACTTAAAAACACAACGCCCCGCTTTGGAGCGGGGCGTTGTGTTTGGGCAATCGTTGCCGATCGCGCATTCCTGGCGAAGCCGGTTGTGGCGTGCCGCTAGGGCACGCCACAAGCCATGCTCAGGCCGCCTTCATCTGCTTTTCGACGTCGGTCGGAACCGTGGAGATCGTCTTCAGGATCTGCGCGGCGATCTGGTAGGGGTCACCCTTGGAGTTCGGGCGGCGGTCTTCAAGGTAGCCCTTGTAGTCGTTGTTGACGAAGCTGTGCGGAACGCGGATCGAGGCACCGCGGTCAGCAACGCCGTAGCTGAACTGGTGGATCGAGGCGGTTTCGTGCTTGCCGGTCAGGCGCATGTGGTTGTCAGGACCGTAGACGGCGATGTGGTCGGCGCGGGCTTCGGCGAAGGCCGCCATCAGGCTCTCGAAGTATTCCTTGCCGCCGACTTCGCGCATGTAGGCGGTCGAGAAGTTGGCGTGCATGCCCGAGCCGTTCCAGTCGGTGTCGCCGAGCGGCTTGCAGTGGTATTCGACGTCAATGCCGTATTTTTCGGTCAGGCGCTGCAGGAGGTAGCGCGCCAGCCAGATTTCGTCGGCGGCCTTGCGCGAGCCCTTGCCGAATACCTGGAATTCCCACTGGCCCTTGGCCACTTCGGCGTTGATGCCTTCATGGTTGATGCCGGCGGCCAGGCAGATGTCCAGATGCTCTTCGACGATCTTGCGAGCGATGTCGCCGACATTGCCGAAGCCGACGCCACAATAATAAGGGCCCTGCGGCGCGGGGAAGCCTGCCTCCGGGAACCCGAGCGGGCGGCCGTTCTGATAGAAGAAATACTCCTGTTCGAAGCCGAACCAAGCGCCGTCGTCATCTGCGATCGATGCGCGGGTGTTCGAAGCATGCGGCGTCTTGGCATCGGGCATCATGACTTCGCAGAGAACGAGCACGCCGTTCTTGCGCTCCGGGTCCGGATAGACGGCAACCGGCTTCAACACGCAGTCGGAGCTGCTGCCTTCGGCCTGCATCGTCGAGGAACCGTCGAAGCCCCAGAGCGGAAGCTGTTCAAGCTGCGGAAAAGCGTCGAATTCCTTGACCAGGGTCTTGCCGCGCAGGTTGGGGGTCGGCTTGTAACCGTCGAGCCAGATGTATTCGAGCTTAAACTTTGTCATTTCTTTCTCTCACATGACGCCAGAATGGCTTGGTTCCAAAGCGGGCGGGCAATCCAGATCGGCTGCCCGACGACCGTTAGCAATAAGAATGCATTAATCGTGCCAGTTGGCTTCGCTTGGCCAAAACACGAGATATCAATGGTCTCGGCATCCCCCGTGACAGCGCGAGCGGCGGCGCAAGACTAAGGATGAAGCGGACTGCACAGAAAATAGGCATCATCAGCCGCACTTTGAGGCACGGCCGCGAGCAAACCACTGCCGAAGAAGGCGCGGCGCTGCAAATGGGCCGCCGCGGCGTTGCCGCCCCGCAAACGAGGACCATCACAATGGCTGCACGGAAAACAAGCAGTGACGTCGCGCCCGGTAAAAAAACGCGGCCGGACTCGGGGCTACCGGGTGATCGTTGCGAGCACGCGATAAAGCCGCTCGTCGGTCGACTGGGCAACGTTGAAGCGCAGAAACCCGGCAGCCGTTCCTGAATGGCTGAAGGCATTGCCGGGGGCCAGCACGATATCGTGCGCCAGCGCCTTCTGCGCCAGTTCCGATGCATCAAGCCCCTCCGGCAGCCTGCACCAGAGAAACATGCCGGCCTGCGGCTCGATCCAGGGCGTGATCCCAACCGCAGCCAGCCGCGTGGCCGTCTCGGTCATCGTCCGCGTCAGGCGCAGACGCAGCGCCTCCATGTGCTTTCGATAGCTGCCATCCCGCAACAAGGTCAGCACCAACTCGGCAGCGAGGCTCGGACCGCCGAATGTGGTGGCGATCTTAAGATCGGTCAGCCCCTCGATCCAGGCACGGGGGGCCGCGATGTAGCCGCAACGCACGGACGCGGAGAGCGTCTTGGAAAAGCTGCCGATCTGCACCACACGGTCAAGACCGTCAAAGGCGGCCAGCCGCGGCGCCGGTGCATGCTCGAAATCGGCAAAGATATCATCCTCGACGATCGTCAAGCCCACCTGCTCGGCAAGCCGCAGCAGACGATGCGCAACCACGGGAGAAAGCGTGGCGCCGGTCGGATTGTGCACTGCGGAATTGGTGATGTAGAGGCGGGGACGATGGGCTTCCAGCACCTCGGCAAACCGGTCGAGATCAGGACCAACAGGCGTATAGGGCACGCTGACGACATTGACGCGGTGCGCCCGCAACAGCGCCTGGAAATTGAAGTAGCAGGGATCGTCGACGATGACGGTGTCACCGGGCTCGAGCAGGAACCGACAAAGCAGATCGATCGCCTGGGTACCTGACTCGGTCAGGATGATCTGATCGGGCGATGCTTCGACGCCATGCTCGGCGAGTCGCCGCGCCAGCAGCTGCCGCAAGGGCCGCAAGCCAAGCGGCGTGCCGTATTCCGTCAGGCTGGCTGTCTCCGCGCGCGCGATCGAGCGCAGCGCCCGCCTGAGTGCTGCCTCCGGCATCCACGACGCCGGCAGCCAGCCGCAGCCGGGCTTCAGCACATTCACATCTGTTTCAAGAGCTTGCCGCGAAACCCAGAGGGGGTCGACCGCGCGGTCGAGCCGCGGACCGACCTCGGTCAGCGACAACGGCGCCAGGTGCGCAGACACGAAAAAGCCGGAACCGGGCCGCGAGCGGATCGTGCCCTCGGCGGCAAGACGCTCATAGGCTTCCACGACCGTCGACTTGGAAACCCGCATCGTCGTGGCGAGTGCCCGAATGGAAGGCAGCTTGACACCCGGCGTCAACGATCGCCCGGCAATGCGTTGCCGGATTGTGCCCATGACGCCCTCAATCAGGGTCTCGCCACCGGTCTCCGTTTGCTGAAACGCCATCTGTATTGGACCTTGATGCAGGACAGTTTGGCGAAACTGTACTGCATTGTCTCTGGAAGAACCACTGTCTCCAACAGATACATGTAGAAAAGGAGACGACAATGGACAGAACGACCACCGGCTGGTTAAACGGCTTCCTCGGCGTATTGATTTTCAGCGGCTCGCTGCCGGCCACACGCGCTGCGGTGATGGATTTCGACCCGGTTTTCCTGACGGTCGCGCGCGCGGCGATTGCGGGCGCGCTTGCGCTCTGCCTGCTCCTCGTCTTTCGCCAGCCCAGGCCGACGCGCTCCGATCTGGTCTCTCTGGTGATCGTCGCCTTCGGCGTCGTTCTCGGCTTCCCGCTTCTGACCGCCCTGGCGCTCAAGCATGTGACATCGGCCCATTCGATCGTCTTCGTCGGCCTGTTGCCGCTTGCGACCGCCGTCTTCGGCGTGCTTCGCGGCGGCGAACGTCCGCATCCGGCCTTCTGGCTGTTTTCCTGCCTCGGCAGCGCGCTTGTTGCCGGTTTTGCGTTGACGCAGGGCTTTTCCGCCTCGCCGGTCGGCGATCTACTAATGCTCGGCGCCATCGTTGTCTGCGGCCTTGGCTATGCCGAAGGAGCAAGCCTTTCGCGCAAGCTCGGTGGCTGGCAGGTCATTTGCTGGGCGCTGGTGCTGTCACTGCCCGTCATGATCGCCATCGGTCTCTTCACCAACGCACCAGCCGTCGAAATGGTGAACTCCGGCGCCTGGGCCGGTCTGGCCTATGTCTCCGTCTTCAGCATGCTGATCGGCTTCGTCTTCTGGTATCGCGGACTTGCGCTCGGCGGCGTCGCCGGCGTCGGGCAATTGCAGCTGCTGCAACCCTTCTTCGGCCTGGCGCTGGCGGCAGCGCTTCTGCATGAGCCGGTGAGTGGAGCGATGCTTGCAGTGACCGGGGCTATTGTCCTGTGCGTTGCCGGGGCAAAGAAGTTCGCGAAATAGACGGCGGGCTTTCGGCCCCTCGTCAGAGATGGTCGAGCTTCAGCCTCTTGCTCAGCAGGTCGATGAAGGTCCGCACCTTGGCCGTGGGCGCCCTGCCCTCGCGCCACAGGATGTGGATCGGGACGGGGGACGGCTCGAACGCTTCGAGCACCACCTGGACCCTGCGATCGACAATCAGATGTTCGATCTGCCAGAGCGGCGAATAGCCGAGACCGAGCTCTTCGCCGACAGCCGCATAGATAGCCGCCATGGCATTGACCCGCAAAGGGCCCGAGACCTTGACCCCGCGTGGCCTGCCGTCGATCGTGAACATCCACGTCCCCTGCCGATCGTCGCCCAGGCGCGTGATGCAGTCGTGGTGCTTCAGGTCCTGCGGGTGCTTGGGCCGACCGCGTGCGGCAAGATAGGAGGGGGCGCCGAAGACGACCCGGCGCAAGCCGCCAAGCCGCTTGCCTGCCAGGCTCGAGTCGGCCAAGTCGCCAATGCGCACCACCATGTCGAGCCCGCCGCCTGCAAGATCGACGAAGGCATCGGAGAGATCGAGTTCGACCTGAACCTCCTCGTATTGCCGCATGTATTCGGCAACGATCGGCATCAGGAAGCGCGGCGCAAACAGCGCCGGCGCGCCGATGCGCAGCACCCCTGAAGGCTCCAGCCGACGCTGCGCCGCCTCCAGTCGCGCTTCGCGTATTTCATCCACCGCAGGCTTTACCCGACGATAGAAGATCTCGCCCGCCTCGCTCGGGGTCGAACGTCGCGTCGTTCGGTGAATGAGTTCCACGCCGATATCGTCTTCAAGGGCGGCAAGCGCACGGCTGACGGTCTGCAGCGGCCGCGAAAGTCGATTGGCAGCCGCCGTCAAGCTCCCGAGCTCGACCACGGCGACGAACACTTCCAGATCTTCGATACGGCTCATTATATTATCCCGGTTTTACAGATAATATATCGCATTCTCGGCCAATTGTCTGAATTTTTGCCAAGCGATACCCTGTGGTCACATTTCATGAGAAGACCGTAAGGAAGGCGACATCGCATGGCAGCGACAGCGAAAACAACCGCCGGAAACAGGATACTCGTCGTCGGGGCGACCGGCCGATTTGCCAATCTCGTCGTGCCCGAGCTGGTCCGCAGAGGCGCTACCGTCCGCGCCCTTGTCAGGGACCAGTCAAATACCGTCCTGGCGCAGTCGCTTGGCGCCGCGCAAATTGCTGTCGGCGACCTCAGGGATCGCCAAAGCCTCGACATTGCGTTGCAGGGTATAGACGGCGTCTTTCATCTCGGGCCGGCCTTCGCGCCTGATGAAGCGTCGATGGGTGTCGCGATGGTCGAGGCGTCGGTCCGCGCGGGCGTGCGGAAGTTCGTGTTCTCGTCGGTCATCCAGCCAACCAACACGCGATTGAAGAACCATGCGGCCAAGATCCCCGTCGAGGACGCGCTCTATTCGTCCACGCTCGAATACACCATCCTGCACCCGGCGAACTTCATGCAGAACATCCTCTCGGCCTGGCCGGCTGTCGTCGGGAGCGGCGTCTTTTCCGAACCCTTCCCGAAGACCGCGCGCGTGGCGCGTGTCGACTATCGTGATGTGGCCGAGGTGGCGGCGATTGCCCTGACGGAGGAGCGGCTCGCCTACGCCACCCTCGAACTTTGCGCCGATGGCCGCCACGACAGAGAGGAGATTGCCGGAATGATGGCGAGCGCGCTGGGTCGTCCCATCGAAGCCGCGGAAATCAGTTTCCACGAATGGGCTGCACCAGCCCGGGTCAAATACACCGAACACCAACTCGGCCTGCTCGCAAAAGTCTACGAGCATTACGCAGCCTTTGGCCTTGGCGGCAACAGCCTGTCGCTGCGAGCAGCACTCGGGCGGGAGCCGCGAAGCCTGCGGGCCTTCATAGAAGAGCTTGCGACCGCCGCTGCTGCCCGCCAGCCCTTCCAAGCATGACACCCCAAACCGGAGCATCACCTCGATGTCGAACAAACTTCCTGCTCGCTACAACGCCATCGCCATGCCTCTGGTGCTGTCGGTCCTGATGTCCTGCCTCGTCTCGGCAGTATCGACGGCCGCCAATACCGGCTTCAGCGCTGACCTCTTTGCCCAATGGATGAAAGCCTGGGGCATCTCGTGGCTCGTGGCGTTTCCAAGCCTGATGCTCGTATTGCCGCTGGTGCGCATGATCGTCGGCGCGCTGGTGCAAGCACCGCAAGCCCGGCGTTGAATCTTCAACCCTGCAGGCGATGAACCGATGCAGCGAGATCATCGCTGTGGGCCTGCGCGGTGATCGCAGCGAGCCGATAGGGCTCGCTGCGCGACTTGTCTCACGCGCCCCAGGTCGTTTCCAGCACGCGGATCCAGTTGCCGTGGCAGATTTTCGCCAGGGACGCCTCGTCGTAACCGCGCTTGCGCAAGAGGTCGACGAGCAGCTGCAGGTCGGCTGCGTCACGCATCGATACAGGAATGGTCGTGCCGTCGAAGTCCGAGCCGAGCGCCACATGGTCGAGACCGATGCGATTGGCGATATAGTCGAGGTGATCCGCCAGAAGGTCGAGGCTGGTGTCCGGGTTCCTGATGCCGTCGGAGCGCAGGAACAGAACGCCGAAATTGATGCCGGCCAACCCGCCCGTGTCCTTGATCGCGTCGAGCTGGCGATCCGTGACGTTGCGGCTGTGCGGGCAAAGCGCATGCACGTTGGAATGGGAGGCGACCAGCGGCGCTTTCGAAAGCGCGGCGATGTCCCAGAAGCCCTGTTCGTTCATGTGCGACAGGTCGACCATGATCTTCAACTCGTTGCAGGCGCGGATCAGGTCCTTGCCGCTTTCCGTCAGGCCCGGACCGATATCCGGCGACGAAGGGAAACGGAACGGAACGCCATAGGCAAAGATGTTCGGTCGGCTCCAGACAGGCCCGAGCGTGCGCAGGCCAGCGGCATGCAGCACGTAAAGGGCATCAAGATCGGCAGCGAACGCTTCCACACCTTCGATGTGGAGCACCGACGCAAACACGCCGTCTGCGATCGCCTGGCGAATATCGGCCGCCGACCGGCAGATCTTCAGACGGCCCGCTGCCTTTCGCTCCAGACCCATCAGCAGGCGCGCCATGCCGAGCGTGCTCTTCAGCGCGTCCTGTTGTTCAGGTGTGGCGAAATCGCCATTGGCGTCCTTCTGCATGCTGGGAGAGGCGACATACACAGCGCAAAGACCGCCGGCGAGACCGCCTTTCTCCGCCTTCATGAGATCGATGTGGCCAGAACTGCCACCATCTATGAAACGGGCTTCAGCGTCTGGCTGCTGCGAATGCCACAAGCGCGACAGCACATCGTTATGTCCATCGAAGACCGGGATTTTCGCCTGTGTTGCCAATTGGGGATCGCCTTTCAACCTGCTTGCCGGCCACGGCGACCGGCTGCGCGCGACTCATTGCATCGTCGCGCGCGAACATAATCATCCCACTCCCCTAGGGGAAAGCCGTCCATCGGCGCAAATGCAAACCATGCATAGGCCTTGCCGAAATCGGAATTGGTCGCGCCCAGCCATGTTGTGCTTAATCCGCGCCCTAACAAGGCAACACGGGTGACATCGAGGTTAACTGCAAAAACCTCACGGCGGCCGTTCGCATGACGTCAAGTCCGAGAAGGGGATATTTCCGATGATTTCCAGACGCAACCTGTTGATCGGCGGCGCTGCCGTGCCGTTTCTGTCCTATGTCAGCCTGGTGCCGGCCTTTGCCGAAACGCCGAAGGACATCCTGGTTGTCGCCCAGCAGCTCGACAACATGACCAGCCTCGATCCGCACGAGAGCTTCGAAGCGGTCGGCAGCGAAATTTGCGGCAATATCTACCAGAAGCTGGTTCACCCCAACCTCAACGACGCCAACAAGGTCGATCCGACGCTGGCCGAATCCTGGGAAGCCGATGCCGACAGCAAGGTCTTTACCTTCAAGCTTCGCGCCGGCGCCACCTTTGCGAGCGGTGCACCGGTCACCGCAGAAGATGCGGCCTTCTCGCTGCAGCGCGCGATCAAGATGAACAAGGGCCCGGCCTTCATCATCGCCCAGTTCGGCTTCACGCCTGAGAATGTCGAAGAGCGCATCGCCGCCGTCGACGGCTCGACCCTTCGCCTCACACTCGAGCAGCCGGCATCACTCGCCTTCCTGCTCTATTGCCTCTCGGCCAATGTCGGCAGCATCCTGGAGAAGAAGGTCGCGCTCGAAAACGAAGTCGACGGCGACTTGGGCAATGCCTGGCTGCAGAAGAACACCGCCGGCTCGGGCGAATTCGCGCTGCAGTCCTGGAAGCCTAGTGAAAGCGTCGCGCTGACGGTCAATCCGAACGGCCCCTACAAGGGCAATATCAAGCGCATCATCCTGCGCCATGTCGCCGACCCGTCCTCGCAGCTGCTGATGCTGCAGAAGGGCGACGCCGATATCGCCCGCAACCTCAGCTCCGAGCAGCTTCGCACGCTGCAGGGCGACGAGAACTACACGCTCGTTCGCAAGGGTGTGGCCTCGCTGGTGCTGATTTCGCTCAACCAGAAGCAGGCGAACCTGGCAAAGCCCCAGGTCTGGCAGGCGGTCAAGCACGCGCTCGACTACAAGGGCATGCAGGAAAACATCGTGCCCCTCACCCACAAGATCCACCAGAGCTTCCTGCCGGAGGGCTATCCCGGCGTCGTCAACGACGCGCCGTTCGTGAAGGATGTGGCCAAGGCCAAGGCGCTGATGGCCGAAGCAGGCCTTGAGGCCGGTTTCGACATCGTCATGGATCACTATTCGGCGCAGCCCTATCCGGATCTCGCCCAGGCGATCCAGGCAAACCTTGCCGAAATCGGCATTCGCGTGCAGCTGCAGGCAGCAGAAAACCGCCAGGTGCTCACCAAGATGCGCGCCCGCGAGCACCAGATGGCGCTTTCGGCCTGGGGGTCGGACTACTTCGATCCGCACGCCAATGCCGACGTGTTCAACATCAATCCCGACAACTCGGATGATGCCAAGTCGCGTCCCTTCCTGTGGCGCTCGTCCTGGCAGGATGCCGAGATGGCGAAGAAGGCCGAAGCCGCCCGAGACGAGAAGGATCCGGCAAAGCGCATCGCGCTTTACGAGGAGCTGCAGCGCGCGCACATGGAGCACAGCCCCTTCATCTTCATGCTGCAGACAACGACCACGGCCGCCTGCCGCAAGTCGGTTGCCGGCATCCGGCTCGGCACGCTCTCTGACGCCCACTCCTATGCAGAGGCGTCGAAGGCTTGAGCAAGCGTATCAAGAGCTTTTCCGCCACGTTGAGCAGCGTCTTCCTGACGCTGCTCGGCCTGACGATCGTCACATTCATGATCGGGCGCGTCATGCCCGTCGACCCGGTGATTGCCGCGGTCGGTGATAACGCGTCCGAAGCGGTGATCGCCCAGGCCCGCATCGAGATGGGCCTCGACCAACCCCTGATCGTGCAGTTCTTCCGTTATCTCTGGCAGCTGCTGCATGGCGATCTCGGCATGTCGATCCTGACTCGCAACCCGGTTTCCACCGACATTGCCCGGTTCTTCCCGGCAACGTTGGAGCTGGCGACGGCTGCATTGATTTTGTCGGCGGCAATCGGCATTCCGCTCGGCGTCTGGGCCGCCGTCCGGCAAGGCAAGTTCGTCGATCAGGCGATCCGCGTTGTCTGCCTTGCCGGTCACTCCGTTCCAGTGTTCATGCTGTCGCTGATCTCACTGTTGATCTTCTACGCCACGCTTGGCCTTGCACCGGGACCCGGCCGCCAGGACGTGATTTTCGACGGCATGATCGATCCCGTCACCGGCCTCTTGACGATCGACACATTGATCGCTGGCGATTGGGATGCCTTCCGTGACGCCGTCGCGCATATGGCGCAGCCGGTCTGCATCCTCGCCTATTTCAGCATGGCCTATATCACCCGCATGACCCGGGCCTTCATGGTCGATGCGCTGAAGGGCGAGTTCGTCATCACGGCGCGCGCGAAGGGACTGTCCGCCTCCACTGTCATCTGGAGCCACGCCTTCCCGACGGTCGCCGTGCAGCTGGTGACGGTTCTGGCGCTCACCTATGCCGGGCTCCTCGAAGGCGCCGTCGTCACCGAAACGGTGTTCAGCTGGCCGGGTCTCGGCCAATATTTGACCGTGTCGCTGATGAACGCCGACATGAACCCGGTGGTTGGTGCGACCCTGTTGATCGGCCTCATCTATGTCGGCCTCAACCTCATCGCCGACCTTCTCTATCGTGTACTGGATCCCCGCGTCCGATGATGCTTATGACCTTCAGAAACTGGGCGCTGGATGAAACGCCCGCCTCACGCACCCAGGCCTCCTGGGGCCATCGCTATCGCATCTGGCTGAAGCTCAGATCCAACCCGCTGGCGATGATCGGGCTTGCGATCATCCTCGTGTTTTCGCTGCTGGCAGCGCTTGCGCCGGTGCTGGCGCCGCACGATCCTGCAATCCAGAACCTTGCAAACCGGCTCGCCGCTCCGAGTGCCGCCCATTGGCTCGGCACCGATGAGCTTGGTCGCGACATCTTCTCGCGCATCCTTTACGGCGGACGCGTGACGCTCGGCATGGTCGTTTCCGTGGTCGTTCTCGTGGCGCCGATCGGCCTTGCAGTCGGCTGCATCGCCGGTTATTTCGGCGGCATCGTCGACACTGTCTTGATGCGCGTCACCGACGTCTTCCTCGCCTTCCCGCGCCTCATTCTGGCGCTGGCCTTCGTCGCAGCCTTGAAGCCGGGCGTCGAAAGCGCCGTTCTCGCGATCGCACTCACCGCCTGGCCGCCCTATGCGCGCCTCGCCCGTGCCGAGACCATGACGGTTCGCCGCAGCGATTTCATCGCCGCCTGCAGACTGACCGGCGCTTCGCCCTGGCGCATCATCATGCGTCATGCCGCACCGCTCTGCGTTCCGAGCCTGATCGTGCGCATCACGCTCGACATGAGCTCGATCATCATCACTGCGGCCAGCCTCGGCTTCCTCGGCATGGGCGCGCAGCCGCCGTCGCCGGAGTGGGGTGCGATGATTGCCACTGCCAAGCGCTTCATCTTCGACCAGTGGTGGGTTGCTACCGTCCCGGGCATCGCGATCTTCCTGGTGTCGCTCGCGTTCAACTTCCTCGGCGACGGATTGCGCGACGTGCTCGATCCGAAGGGAGACTGAGCCATGCTGGTCGACATCCAGAACCTCCGCATCGCCTTCGAGAATCGCTCTTCCCGGTTCGAGGCCGTGCGCGGCATCTCGCTTTCGCTTGGTGCCGAGAAGCTCGGCATCGTCGGCGAGAGCGGCTCGGGCAAGAGCCTGACGGCACGCGCGCTGATGAAGCTCTTGCCCTCCAATGCTGCCATATCAGCCGATCGGCTCTCATTCGACGGCATCGATGTACTCGCCGCGTCGGAAAAGCAGATGCGCCAGATCCGCGGCAAGCGGGCGGGCTTCATCCTGCAGGACCCGAAATATTCGCTGAACCCGGTGATGAACATCGGCCGGCAGGTGTCTGAAGCCTGGCGCACCCATAAGGGCGGCAGCAAAAAGCAGGCGCTCGAGGCAGCGATCCACCTTCTCGACCAGGTAAAGATCCGCAATCCGCGCGAAGTCGCTGGCTCCTACCCGCACGAGGTCTCGGGCGGCATGGGCCAGCGGGTGATGATCGCGATGATGCTGGCGCCGGATCCCGAACTGCTGATTGCCGACGAGCCGACGAGCGCACTCGACGCGACCGTGCAGGCCGAAATCCTGCGGCTGATCGAGGAACTGGTGTCGGAGCGCAACATGGGCCTCATTCTCATCAGCCACGACCTGCCGCTCGTTTCGCATTTCTGCGATCGCGTCGCGGTGATGTATTCCGGTCGGGTTATTGAAGAGCTGAAGGCGTCGGAGCTGCTTAACGCGCGCCATCCCTACACCAAGGGTCTTCTCAACTGCATGCCCTCCCTTACGCATCCCAGGGACCGGCTGCCTGTTCTCAAGCGCGATGCTTCGTGGCTTACCGCATGATCGACGTTGAAAATCTCCGCATCAGGTTCGGCGACCGCGAGGTTGTCAAAGGTGTCTCGTTTTCGGTGAAGAAAGGCGACAGCTTCGGCATCGTCGGCGAAAGCGGCTCGGGCAAGTCGACGATCCTGAGGGCCATGGCCGGGCTCAACGAAAGCTGGGAAGGCCGCATCGCCTTCGGCGGCGAGCCTGCCCAGCTGAAGCGTCCGCCGGGCTTCTTCCGCCGGGTGCAGATGGTGTTCCAGGACCCCTATGGCTCGCTGCACCCGCGCCAGACGGTCGATCGCATTCTCAGCGAATTGCCGCTGGTGCACGGCATGGACAATATCGACAAGCGCATCGTCCAGGCACTGTCGGACGTCGCCCTGCCGCAGGCGGCCCGCTTCCGCTTTCCCCATCAGCTTTCCGGCGGCCAGCGCCAGCGCGTCGCGATCGCGCGCGCACTGATTGCCGATCCGCAGGTGTTGCTGCTCGACGAGCCGACGAGTGCCCTCGATGTCTCGGTGCAGGCGGAAATCCTCAATCTCCTGTCCGACCTTCGCGAGGCGCGAAACCTCACCTACATTCTCGTCAGCCACAACCTCGCGGTCATCGCCCATCTCTGTGGTCAGGTGGGTGTGATGCTGAACGGCGAGATGGTCGAACAACTGAGCGCGCAGGATCTGCGTGTAGGCAAGACGAGCCACGCCCATACCACGGAACTGCGCACGCTGAGCGTGGGACTGGAAGAACCGGCCTGACCTCGACCCTTTCGTGACAACAAGCACAATGGAAGATCCCATGCCGGCACATCTCGATTGGCACGCTGCATCCACCACCGCCGAAGCTTTCGCCAGGCAGTGGGCGGAAAACGAACCCGGTGGCGCCGTCATCGGCTTCGATGAGAGCGGCATCCGCTTTTGGCATGCGCGCGGCGTCGAGAGCCTGTCGACGCTCACGCCGTTTTCGGCCGACAGCGTCGTGCGCTACGCCTCCGTCACCAAACACTTCTTCTGCGCCATGGTTCTTCAGCATGAGGACGCCATCAATCTCGACGACCGGCTTGGGCAGCATCTGCCCGAACTGGCATCGCCGCTTGCCGACGTGACGGTCGGCCAGGCGCTCGACATGAGTGGCGGCTTGCCGGACACACGCGAATGCCTGTCACTGCTTGGGCTTTCCGTCTACACCGAAACCGAGGCCGCGCCGCTTCTTGCATTCCTGGCACGGTTGCGGCGGCTGAATTTCGATGCCGGCCACGAAGTCTCCTACTCCAACACCGGCTATCGCCTTGTCGAAGCGGCATTGGAGCGCCGCGGCTTTGCCTTCGACGATTTCATCCAGAAAGATGTTGCCGGGCCGCTCGGCGTCACCTTCAATGCGCCCGACGTCTGGAACGATCCGGTCGAAGGCCTGGTGCCCGGCTATTGGCATAACGGCGACCGCTGGCAGCTTTCCGCCGCCGGCCTACATATCTCCGCTTCCGGCAGCCTGACGGGGAGCGCCAATGCGCTGACGGTCTGGCTGCAGGCGTTGATGCGTGGGCAGGGCCATTTCGAAGGCGTGCTGGAGAAGTTGCAGGCGACGCGCTTGCTGGCCGACGGACGGCCGAGCGGCTACAGCCTCGGTCTGCGCCTGTCGACGCTCGGCAAGCGCAGCTTCGTCGGGCACGGCGGCTCGCATCCGGGCTACAAGACCTATTTCCTCATCGACCCTGAAAGCCGCTCGGGCTTCGTCGTCGTCTCCAACCGCGAGGACACCAACGGCCACAAGATCGCGCTCGAAAGCCTGGCGGCGCTCACCGGCCTGCCGTTGCCGACGCCTGCCGCCGGCATTCCCGATGGTCTCTATGTGACGGAACAAGGCCCCTGGTGGCTTGAGATCAAGGGCAGCGTCTGCACCTACCTCGATGCCGACGACACGCTCTATGACGACGGCGACGGCTGGGTTTCGTCGCGTTCGGCCTCCTCGCCGATGCGGCTGCGGCTGGAGGGATCAGCGCTCGTCGGCGAGGCCGGTCATGCGGCGCGACGCTTCCTGCCGGTCACTGACAAGCAGGCGGTTGAGACATTCCTCGCCGGAACGTGGCAGTCGACTGAATGGGCGGAGTTCGAAGTCCGTGATGATGCCGTGGTGATGGGCGTCGGCCCGGTGCGGCACACAATGCCACTCACGGCACTAGGCAACGGTCGCTACCTCTTCACCCTCCATGATGGTCCCTGGACGAAGCGCGTCTGCCTGCATGTCCTCGACGACAACAGGGTAGAGCTCGTGCTCAATCGTGCGCGAATGATGGAATACCGCCGTCGCGGCTGATTTCTCTTGAAGCATGCCCAACTGTGCCTAAAAGGGGTCAGGTCACCGCTGCAAGGCGGAAATTGACGCTTTTCAGGAGTGCATGCTTTGGAAATCAAGTGGCTCGAAGACTTTCTGGCACTGGCGAGCACGCTCAATTTTTCGAAGGCGGCCGACGAACGGAACGTCACCCAATCCGCCTTCAGCCGCCGGATCAAGCAACTCGAGGCCTGGGTCGGTGCCAGCCTCGTCGACCGCGCCACCTACCCCTCACGGTTGACCGAGGCGGGCCAAAAGTTCGTGCCGGTGGCGCAGGATACGCTTCAGCACCTCTATCAATCGCGGCGCAACCTGCAGAAGGAAGAGGGTTCAGACGCCAAGACGATTAAGGTGACCGCGCTCCACACGCTCTCCTTCACCTTCTTTCCCGCCTGGATGAACCGGATCAACAAGAAGGCAGGTCCGGTGTTCTCGCGGCTGCGCCCGGATTCCGGCAGCATGGAAGAAAACCTCAACTCGCTGGTCGACGGATCCTGCGACTTCCTTCTGACCTACGCCCACACCCAGGTGCCGCTGTTGCTCGACCCGCAGGCGTTCGAACACCGCTCGCTAGGCCACGAAAAGATCATTCCGGTTTCGGCGCCCAACGAGACGGGATCGGCCGCACACCTGCTGGAGGGCGGCTCGAGGCCTTTCCCCCATATCAGCTACGAGAAATCCTCGTTCTTCGGGCAATTGCTGGGCGAGCTCGTCGGCGCCGACCTGCCGCCGTTCCAGCGGGTTCACGAGGGCAGCATGTCCGTCGGCCTGAAAGCGATGGCGCAGGCCGGTTGGGGCATCGCCTGGGTGCCGGAAAGCCTGATGATGGCCGAGCTTGCCTCCGGCGCACTCGTGCGCGCCGCCGACCCTCGCTGGGATATCAGTGTCGAAATCCGAGTTTACCGCGCCAAGGACAACCGGCGCCCGGTCGTCGGGCGCATTTGGCAGTCGCAGGAGACGGTGGCCGCTTGAAGGAGGTATGATGCGGCTTCCGTCAGGAAGCACTTCGCACCACCGTCTTGACTGTTGCTCCTCTCGCCGACCGCTAGATCGCCGTCCGCCGGGCATTCTCCAGATAAAGTTCACGCAGCCGCTTGACCATAGGCCCGGGCTTTCCGTCACCGATCGGCTTGCCGTCGATGCGCGTCACAGGCACGACGAAGTTCGAAGCGCTCGTCAGGCAGGCCTCGCGGGCGTTCAGCGCCTCGTCGAGTGAGAATGGCCGCTCCTCGACCGTTAAACCCTGCTCACGCGCCAACTCCAGCGCGGCAAGCCGGGTGCAGCCGGGCAGCGTGGCGCTGCTGTTGCCGCGCGTCACGATCCGGCCGTCGTCGGTGACGATATAGGCGGTCGAAGACGCGCCTTCGGTGACAAACCCGTCCTCGATCATCCAGGCCTCGTCGCAGCCTTCGGCCTTCGCGATGCGCTTGGCCATCACCTGCGGTAAGAGACACACGCTCTTGATATCGCGACGCGCCCAGCGCAGGTCGGCGACCGACTTGACGGAGACACCCTTGTCGACGGCAGCCACATGCTCAAGCGTCTTGACCTGGGTAAAGAGCAGCAGCGTCGGCTTGATCTCGCTTGAAAACAGGAAGTTGCGATCCTCGGCGCCCCGCGTCAGCTGCAGGTAGACGACGCCCTCGACCACGTTGTTGTCGCGCACCAGCCGCCGCTCGATCTCGACGATCTCGCCAACGGATACCGGGAGCGGCACATCGATCTCGCGGGCGGAGCGTTCGAGCCGCGCCATATGCAGGGCGCTGTCGATCAGCTTGCCTTCCAGCACGGCGGTCACTTCGTAAATGCCGTCGCCGAACAGGAAGCCGCGGTCGAAGACCGAAAGATGTGCCGCGTTCTCGGAAACGAGCTCGCCGTTCAGATAAACGATACGGCCGGTCGGGTTGGACATGGGAACTCCGTCAGAGGGAAGAGAATTAGGCCTTGAGAGCTGCAAGCCGGTCGAGCGAGATCGCCTCGACCGAACTCGCCTTGCCGGTGGCGGCGTTGAAGCCGGTCGTGGATTGCGCCGTGACCAACGAATTGAGGATCGCCTCTTCGGCCGCCTCGATCGTCGCTTCGAACAGCGGAGAGATCAGGTCGTTCGGCAGGTCGGGATAGCTGGCGATCCCCGCGCGCCGTTCGCGCGTACGGCGGACGGATTCGGCTGTCGAGAACGCCAACGCATAATCGCCCGACCCGTTGCTGAGCGCGGCGCCGGTGCGGGAAAGGCCGCCAAAAGCGCGTTCGGCCAGACGTTTCAGGTTGCGCGCCGACAGCGGCGCATCGGTGGCAACGACGATGACGATCGAGCCGTCGCGATCATGGCCGGACGGCGCGGCGTAAGGCTGGCCGCAGACCAGAAGTCTGCCGCCATAATTGGACTGCACCAGCACGCCGACGGTGAAGATCTCGCCCGCCGCCTTGACGCGGCGCGAGCTTGTGCCGATCCCGCCCTTGAGGCCGAAGGCGACCGTGCCGGTCCCGGCGCCAATGGCGCCCTCTTCGACCGGGCCGGGCTTCGCCGCGGCAAGCGCCCCGCCGATCTCGCCGACCGTTGGGCGGCCGGCGCGGATATCGTTCAGCCTGCTGTCATTGGTCTCGCCGACGACGGCATTGAGCGAAACGACCTTTTCGTTGCCCGGCTGGGCCAGCGTAAACTGGTTGATCGCCTCGATCGCCCGGCCGGTCGCCAGCGTGTTGGTCAGGACGATGGGTGTTTCAAGTTCGCCGAGCTCGGCGATCTGGGTGGAGCCGACGAACTTGCCGAAGCCGTTCAACACCGCAAGCGCTGCCGGCACCTTGTCCTGAAACAGATTGCCCGGATGAGGAAGGATGGCGGTGGCACCGGTGCGGATCCTGTCGCCTTCGACGACGGTCGCATGGCCAATGGTAACGCCGGCTACGTCGGTGATCGCATTCAGCCCACCGGTCTCGTAGACGCCGGGGCGAAATCCGAGATCGCGAAGTCTTTGACGCGTATTTGCCGACATGTGGCGTTTCCCCATTTTGCCAGAGGGCGATCCGCCGCAAACGACCGTCGCCTTATTTGGCTGGAAGCTACTCTTCCCCGCGACAAAACGGCATCGCAAAAATGGAATAGTTCTATGAGAAGTCCGCAAGACGACCGGACGGCTCGTCTCGGGGAGAAGAGCGGTTGGCAAAATCGGCTCAGTTGGGCGGCAGGCGGCGGCTCTTCCAGGCCGTCTGCGGAATGATCCCGCCGATAGCGAAGCTGAAGGATGTGACCTCAACCGTTTCGAGATTGACCTTGCACTTGAAATCGACGTCGTACCAGTTGCCCTTGCTGCGATAGGCGCCGCCGCTCGCGTCGATCTGTTCCTTGCCGATAAACCCGCCTGATGGCCCGAAGGGGACGAGCATATCGGGAAAGTCCTCCGGCCGCTGGTGGCGGATCTGCTCGAGCGCCTCGATGTTGCAGAGCTGGAGGATACGCTTCTTGACCGGCAGCTGGCCCATCGCCTGCTTGACGCGCGGATCGGCGATCGACTTTGCCGAGAACAGCTCCTCGGCCTTGACGAACCGGTCGGACGGCAACTTCGCCGTCGTTTCGGCCTTGCCGTCGGTTGCCTCGCTCTTCTCCTTGTCGGCCACGGGTTTGCGCATGGGCATCGGGTCGGTTTTGGCCACCGCCTTCTCCGCGTCGGTCGTGGCCGCCGGTTTCTTCTCGGCAGCACTTTTGTCGCCGGTCGCCGTGCTCGACAGGACGGCAACTTGCTGCTGCGCCTGCTCTTCCGTCTCCTGTTGCTTCTGCGCCTTCGGCTCCTCTGTCTTTTCCACCTTCTCCGTCGCGGCAGCGGTCGCTTCTGCCTTCTTCGGCTGGTTCACCACGTCCCTCTTCTCAGCCTTCGCAGTGGGCGGAAGCTGCGCAACCTTGGCGTCCTGTTTCGTCGTGGCGGCGGCCGATTCAAAGGCCTGAGGCTGGCGGCGGGCAGGCGCCGGCTGGGGCTTCGGCTGCTCCGTCTTCGGCTGCGCTTCCTGCTTGGGCTTTTCCTGCTGCTTTGGCTGCGGTGGAGGGACGAGTTCGACGTTGACGCTTTGCTCGCCCTCAGGCTTCGGCGTCTCGTGCGGCAGTTGGATCAGCAGCAGGGCGATGACAAGCAGATGCAAACCCACCGAGATCGGCGTCCCCCATCTGATCTTCTCCCACCATTTTTCGGAAAACAGCTGCATTGCCTACGAGATAATGGACCTCAGGGACGGAAGCTAGGTGCCTGCAAAATCTGACGGAATTATTGCATGGTCGGCCCATGCATTGGAATGTAGCAATTGCCCGCGTCCAGCGGGCGGGAGGCCAAGTTGGAAACGGGACAGCTGCTTTTTGTTTTGCTCGTGGGCGTTCCGGTCATCGCGCTCGCCTTGCTTGGCGCTCTGTGGCTGATCTGCGTTGTAAAGCGCCCGCTCCTGGGAATTGTCGGAATGACGATCGTCGGTGCGACGTATTGCTACGGAGAAGGTCTTGTTTTCTTGCTGTTCGCTCCAAGCATCTTGGCCTGTGTTGCTGCGCCGAGAGGGCCTGGAAAACCCTCTCTGCAAGAATGCGAAGAGCGAACCCGTCGGCGTCTCACCGGCCTTAACCGGCATTGCTTGACTGCGCTGTCGCTTCGCTTCTGCGCTATCGCCGCCATTTTCCCCTCTAATGGGAAATTTCTTCCCACAACAGCGAAGATTCAGCACATCTATCTCTATTCTATAATTTCTATAGATTTAAAACATAAATCAGTTGCGGTCCTGGATTTGACGGGCGGCGCGACGGACGAACATCATGGCCAGGAGCCTCTTCATGCAGCGCAGTTCCAAACGAAGCAGATTTTTCACAAAGGCATTTGCAGCAACGGCGGTCCTGACCGCTGCTCTGGTCGCCTCCTCCGCGCTTGCGGGCGAAACCCTCGACAAGATCAAGGCGCGTGGCCTCATCAAGGTCGGCGTCGGCACCACGCCGGGCTTCTTCACGCCCGATAGCAGCGGCCGCTGGCAGGGCTTCTTCGTCGATTTCGGACGCGCGCTGGCTGTCACCGTCTTCAACGATGCCGAGAAGGTCGAGTTCACCAACTCCTCGCCGCAGCAGCGGCTGCCCGCTCTGCAATCGGGCGAATTCGACATCCTGCTCTCCGGCGTGACACAGACGGTCACCAGAGCGTTCAAGCTCGGCTTCCACTTCGGCCCCGTGGTCTTCTATGACGGCCAGGGCCTGCTGGTGCGCAAGGATCTCGGTGTCGGCAAGGGCGAGGAGCTCGACGGCGCGACGATCGGCGTGCAGAGCGGCACGACCGGTGAACTCAACATCGCCGATTTCTTCCGCAAGACCGGCAAGACCTTCACGCCGGTCACGATCGAAGAGACCGGCGAGTTCCTGAAGGCTCTCGATTCCGGTCGCGTCGACGCCCTGACACAGGACGCCACCGACCTTGCCGCCAAGCGCACCCAGCTTACCAAGCCGGACGACTACGTCCTTCTGCCCGAGCGCCTGTCCAAGGAGCCGCTGGCACCGGCCATTCGTGCCGGCGACGATCAGTGGCTCGAAATCGTCAACTGGACCGTCTACGCCACAATCCAGGCGGAAGAATTCGGCATCACCCAGAAGAATGTCGACAGCTTCCTGACCAGCGAAGACCCGGGCATCAAGCGCTTCCTCGGCGTCGATCCGTCGCTCGGCGAGGCCATCGGTCTCGATCCGAAGTTCGCCTACAACATCGTGAAGGCCGTCGGAAATTACGGCGAGATCTTCGACCGCAACGTCGGCAAGGGCACCCCTCTCAACTTCGACCGCGGCTACAACCAGCCCTGGACCGCCGGTGGCCTTCTCTATTCGCCGCCGTTCCGTTGAGCCTTTGCCAGTATCTGCGATGACATCGACCCTTCAACCGGGCCCCCGAGGGCCCGGCTTTCCCTCACGCCTGCGCACATGGCTCGGGCCTTTGCCTCTTCAGCAGCATCTGCTGCTCGCCGGCGTCCTTGCGATCTTTGCCCTCTTCGGCTCCAACACCGCCGAGAGCATGCACCGGATGGGCCTCACCCCCGGCTTTAATTTCCTTTCCCATCAGGCGAATTTCGAAATCGGCGAAACCGTGCTTCCCTATTCCGCGGGAGATACCTATGCACGAGCGCTTGCCGCGGGCCTTGCCAACACCGTCAAGGTCGCCATCGTCGGCTGCGTGCTCGCCACGGTTCTCGGTGTTGCCCTCGGCATCGCCCGGCTGTCGGGCAACCTGCTGCTGGCAACCTTCGTGCACGGCTATGTCGAACTGCTGCGCAACACGCCGCTGTTGCTCCAGCTCTTTCTCTGGAGCGCGATCATCCACGCGCTGCCGCCGCCGCGCGGCGCTTACGCCTTCCTTGGCAGCATCTATCTCAGCAATCGCGGCGTCTATGTCCCCTCCATTTCGCTGCAGGGGCTTTCCTGGGCGATCTGGCTGCCGGCGATCATGCTGACTGGCTATGCATCGTTGTCGCTCTCGCGCCGTTTGTTAACAGGCACCAACTTCTACATGCCGAAAGCCGCCATCACTGTCCTTGGCTCGCTCGCCGTCTGCACGCTCGCCCTCACCTCCTTCGGCCTTGCTGCCACGATCGACCTGCCCGCCAAAGGTGGCTTCAACATCAAGGGCGGCCTTTCGCTGACGCCGGAGTTCTTCGCGCTGCTGATCGGTCTGGTCGTCAACGCCTCGGCTTCGATTTCCGAAATCGTGCGCAGCGGCATTCAGTCGGTGAAATCGGGCCAATGGGAAGCCGCGCGCGCGCTCGGGTTGAGCCCCGCTCAGATCCTGCGCCTCGTCGTCCTGCCGCAGGCGTTGCGCGTCATCACGCCCCTGATGATCTCGAGCTTTCTCGACCTGACCAAGAACTCCAGCCTCGCCGTCGCCATCGGCTACCCCGACATCGTCAGCGTCGCCAACACCACCGCCAACACCACCGGCCAGGCGCTGGAAGCGATCTGCATCATTGCGGCGGTCTATCTTACACTCAGCCTGTCCGTGTCTGCGCTAATGAACCTTTACAACCGACGCGTCGTGCTTCGCGGGGAGACACGGCGATGAGCCATATCGAACTGCCGCCACCAGCCGCCCCGGACTGGCATCGTTGGCGAAGCGGCCTCTTCGGCGGCTGGGGCAACAGCGTCATCACGCTCGCCGCCCTCGCCGCCTTCGTCTGGCTGCTGCAACCGTTCCTTCGCTGGGCAATCTTCGACGCGGTATGGACCGGAACGGCTAGGGATTGCGCTGTCGACGGCGCCGGCGCCTGCTGGGCTTTCATCGGCGCCAAGCTGCGCTTCATCCTCTTTGCGTTCTATCCGCCCGACCTGCAATGGCGCCCTGCCCTAGTCGTCGCGGTGGTGATCGCCTTGCTGGTGCTGTCGGCCTTGCCGCGTTTCTGGAGTTTCCGGCTGTTGCCGCTATGGATTGCTGCCCTCGTCTTGAGCTGGCTGCTGATGGCAGGAACGCTGACGCCGCCTCAGGTATCGACCAACAATTGGGGTGGACTGCCGATCACCCTGGTGGTTTCGATCGCGGGTCTTGCCTTTGCGTTTCCGATTGCGCTCCTGCTGGCACTCGCCCGACAATCGCAGATGGGCATCATCAGGACGCTTGCGATCGCCTTCATCGAGACGCTGCGCGGCGTGCCGATGATCGCCGTGCTCTATGTGGCAATGCTGATCGTTCCACTCGCCCTGCCGAGCGGCGCTGCGATCGACAAATTGTTGCGCGCGCAGATTGGCGTGACGCTGTTCTTCTCGGCCTACCTCGCTGAGGTCATTCGCGCCGGGCTGCAGGTGGTGCCGTGGGGGCAGCGGGAAGCCGCACTTTCGCTTGGCCTTGGCTACATGCAGACGATCCGGCTCGTCGTCCTTCCCCAGGCGCTCCGTGCCGTCATCCCGGCGATCGTCAACCTTTCCATCGGCATCGTTCTCAACACGTCGCTGCTGGCGGTGATCGGCATATACGACCTGCTGAATGCGGCCAGGACCTCAGCCACGGATCCGACATGGCTCGGCTTCTATACCGAAGCCTATGTCTTTGCCGCCGCGGTCTACTTCGCCATCTGCTTTACCGGTTCGCGCTACAGCATCTGGCTCGAGAACCGTCTAAATGCCGCCGCTCGTCATTGACGGCTATACTCCACACCGCCTTGCACGAAACGTCCTGGCGGGCCAAGAGTGCCGATAACGGAATCGGATGCCGGACGGGCACATGAAACGAAGCGAAATCGCGATCATCGGCGGCGGGCCGAGCGGGCTGATGGCGGCGGAGATCCTGTCTCTGCAGAACCACTCGGTGACGGTCTATGACAGCATGCCGACCGTTGCGCGCAAGTTTCTCCTCGCCGGGAAATCCGGGCTCAACATCACCCATTCGGAAGATTTCGAGCGCTTCTCCGGTCGTTTCGGCATTTCGTCAGTGCCCTTGCGAACTGCACTCGACGCCTTCACACCTCAGGATGTGCGCGCGTGGGCGGAGGATCTCGGAACGGAAACCTTCGTCGGCTCGTCCGGTCGCGTCTTTCCAAAGGCGATGAAAGCGTCGCCGCTACTGCGCGCCTGGATCAAACGTCTGGAAGCCCAAGGCGTGCGCATCCTGACGCGGCACCGATGGACCGGTTTTGGCGGCCAGGCCCTGACCTTCGAAACACCGGACGGCCCCAAGATCGTGCACACCGATGCCACGTTGCTCGCGCTTGGCGGCGCCAGCTATCCGCGGCTGGGGTCCGACGCCGGCTGGTTGTCCGCGTTGACGGGCAAGGGTATCGATATCGCAGACTTCCGTCCCGCCAATTGCGGTTTCGATGTCGGCTGGAGCGACCAGTTCCGCGAGCGTTTCGCAGGCGAGGCGCTGAAGTCCGTCACGGCGACTTCAAAGGCGGGCACGATTCCGGGAGAATTCGTCATTAGCCGCCACGGGATTGAAGGCAGCCTCATCTATGCGCATGCGGCTGAATTGCGCGACCAACTGCAGGTGGAAGGGGCCGCCGCATTGACGATCGACCTCGCGCCCGGCCGGTCTCACGACCGGTTGGCCAAGGACCTGGCGCGCCAGTATGGCAAGGCGAGTTTCTCCACCCGCCTGCGCAAGGGCGCAGGGATCGAGGGCGTGAAATCTGCGCTGTTGCGCGAGATCGCGCCCGCTGCGTCCCATGCCGATCCGAAGGCGCTTGCCGATCTCATCAAGGCCTTGCCGATCATCGTCCTACGCCCCCGCCCGATCGCCGAGGCGATTTCGTCGGCAGGCGGCGTTCGTTGGAGCGCTGTGGATGAGGGCTACATGTTGAAGGCATTGCCGGGCGTTTTCGTCGCCGGCGAGATGATCGACTGGGAGGCGCCGACCGGCGGCTATCTGCTCACCGCCTGCTTCGCGACAGGCCGCGCCGCCGCCCGCGGCATCGACGGCTGGCTTGTGCGATAGGTGTCAGCACACCTGCAAAGTGGTATCGCTGGTACCGCCCGATACCAGGAGACAAACGCAAGACGCCGGCACTTTCGGGTGCCGGCGTCTTGCGTTTCAGCGTTGTGCCCTGCCTCAACTGTCGTTGAGCACGAGCCCCTTTGTCAGTTCCAGCGCCTGCCGCTCGAACAGGCCACGGTAGATGCCGCCGTCGAGGCGGATGAGCGCCTCGTGCGTGCCCTCTTCCGCGATCCGGCCGTGGCTGAACACCAGCAACCGGTCGAGTGAGCGCACCGTCGACAGCCGATGGGCGATCACCAGGGTCGTACGACCCAGCATCAACCGTTCCATCGCCTGCTGGATCAGCACTTCCGATTCCGAATCGAGGCTCGACGTCGCCTCGTCCAGGATCAGGATCGGAGCATCCGCCAGGAACGCCCGAGCGATCGCGATGCGCTGGCGCTCGCCGCCCGACAGCTTCACCCCGCGTTCACCCACCAGCGTGCCGTAACCCTTCGGCAGGCCGGTGATGAAGTCGTGGGCGCTCGCAAGCTTTGCCGCCTTCTCGATCTCCGCCTGCGTGGCCGAAGGCCTGGAATAGGCGATGTTTTCGGCAAGCGAGCGGTGGAACAGGATCGGCTCCTGCTGGACGATCGCGATCTGCTGGCGCAGCGACGCCTGAGCGACACCGGCGATATCCTGACCGTCAATCCGGATCTGGCCGGACTTCAGGTCATGCAGCCGCTGGATCAGCTTGACGAAAGTCGTCTTGCCCGAACCGGAATGCCCGACAAGGCCCACGCGCTCGCCAGCCGGGATCGTCACCGAGAACCGGTCATAGAGCGGCTTGCGATGAGCACCGTAGTGGAAGGTCACATCATTGAATTCGATGCGGCCATCAGTGATGCGGATCGGTTTTGCGCCAGCCTTGTCTTCGATGCCGAGCGGTTGGGCGTGGATGTCCACCAGCTCTTCCATGTCGTTGACCGAACGCTGCAGGTTGCGGATGTGCATGCCGACTTCACGCAGGTAGCCCTGCAGGATGAAGAAGGAGGTCAGCACGAAGGTGATATCGCCGGCCGTCGCCTGTCCCTTGGACCAGAGAAACAGGGCAAAGCCGATGACGGCCGCGCGCAGGACGAGGAGCAGCGCACCCTGCGTCGTGCCGTTGACCGTGCCACGCACCCAGGTGCGGCTCGTACGGTCGCGCCATTTGGTGATCACCTTGACCAGCCGCGCATCCTCGCGGGCTTCCGCGCCAAAACCCTTGACGACATTGTTGCAGCTGACGGCATCGGCCAGCGAGCCGCCGAGCTTGGTGTCCCAGCTGTTGGCCAGACGCGCCATCGGCGCGACATAACCCAGCGACAACATCACCGTCGCCGCGATGAAGGTGAGCGAGCCCACACCGATAATGACACCCATCATCGGCCAGTACCACGCCATCAGGGCCGTCGAGCCGACCAGCATGATAACAGACGGAAACAGCGCGATCAGCAGTGTGTCGTTGAGCAGGTCCAGCGCCCACATGCCGCGCGTCACCTTGCGCACCGTCGAGCCCGCAAAGCTGTTGGCATGCCAGTCGGACGAGAACCGCTGGATGCGGAAGAAGGCGGCCGAGGCGATGTCGGACATCATCTTGAGCGTCAGATCGACGACACCCATGAAGGTGAAATGCCGGAAAATGATGGCGCCGAGCGACAGCGCCGTCATCGTCCAGAATGCCGCAAGGGCTGCATCCCAGGCGACCTGGTCGGAGGCGGCTCCTGTCACGACCGCGTCGACCAGCCGACCGGAGTAGAGCGGCGTCAGCACATCCGCGATCGTCGACAACATCACGGCGCCGAGGATGAAGGAAAGGCGAAGCGGCTGGCGCTTCCAATGAACCCAGGTGAAACCGAGAACGCTGCGGAACGCACCGCCGCGCAAGGCGAAACGAGTAAAAGCCATAGTGATTGCCCAATGCCTTGAGCATTGGCCTCAAAATTCTAGTCAATGAAACATGCCGAAAAGGGAAACGGTTTTCCGATCGGCATCAACGATTGGTCGCTTCCGCATCAAGGGAAGGCCAAAGTCAGCGAGACAGGTTCTGACTTGAAACAGCAAGAGAGCAAGACTCTCCGTCGTCTACTTCAGAACTGTACGCCGCCCCGTAGGGAGAAAGAATAAGCTGGCATCTGTAACCTCCCTGATCTGTTGCCGGAACTCGGGTTATAGGCGAATCGCCCGCAACCGCCAAGCGAGGAAATCTAGCCACGCCGCCAAAGTGCAACCGGTGCGGCCCGATTGCAACAGTGAATGGAAGCCTGTCGGGGTTTACCACGCCACCGTCTTCGTAGAAAAGTAGATCGTCGGCCGATGGCGGGATCAACCCGCCGGGACGCCGACAAAAGGGAGGGACCGCGGGCTTTTTTCCGGAAAGAGCTGGCGCCGGTCGTGGTGATGCAAAGTGCTTAAGTTTCGGTTCGTCATTCTTGCGGCGTTGCAGGTGCTGGCTTTTGCCGGCCTCGCCGTGTTCGTGACCGCCGCGCGTGCCGCCGAAAAACAGGATCTGGTGATCGTCACCTCCTACCCGCCATCCTTCTTCGAAGCCGTTCCGACGGGCATTCGAGACTGCAAATCCTGATATCCGCCTTTCGATCATTCAGCGCAATACGGCAAGCGCCACGCGCTTCGTCATGGAGAAGGCCGATGTGCCGGCCGACATCTTCTGGGCCTCGGCGACCGATGCCTTCGAGCTTTTGAAGCGCAACGGCGAACTGCGCCCGATAGCGCCGCGCCAGACGGGCGCCGCCGATAAGGTCTTCGGCTATCCCGTCAACGATCCCGAGGGCTATTATCTGGGTTTTGCGCTGTCCGGGTATGGCTTCGTCTACAATCAGTCCTACCTCGCCCAAAACAAGCTGCCGGTGCCGCGGGACTGGCAAGACCTTCTGAACCCCGTTTATTCCGGACAGATCGGCATCACCACGCCGTCGCGCTCGGGCACCACTCACCTGATCGTCGAAGCGCTGCTGCAGACCTATGGGTGGGAAAAGGGCTGGGCGATGCTGTCCCAACTCGGCGGCAATCTGTCGACGGTCACGGCCCGCAGTTTCGGGGTTGCATCCGGTGTCGCGCAAAGGCGCTTCAGCATCGGCATCACCATCGACTTCCTCGCCAATGCGCCAGAATTCGCGGACGCTGGCAACGTCTTCATCCTCCCGCCCGATACCGTGTTCGTGCCGGCCAGCATCGCGATCCTGTCGCGGGCGCGCAACGTGCGCGGCGCTGAGCGCTTCATCGATTTCGTCCTCTCGGAACGCGGCCAGAAGGTGCTGTTGCAGCCGGCCGTCGCACGCATTCCGCTCAACCCCGCGCTCAACAAGGGCCTGTTGCCGCAGGAAAGCGGTGACGGCCTGTTGAAATACAGCGGTTTCGACGCGGCGCTGTCGGCGCGGAGGTATGGGCTCGTCAACCTGATCTTCGACGACTATATCGTGCGCCGCCGGGCAACGCTCGCCCGGCTTTGGAAAAGGGTGACAGACCTGGAAGCGATCGAGATCGACGACGCGCAGCAGCGCAGCATGCTCGCAAGAGCCCGGCGCCTGCTCTCCACGCCGCCGCTTTCGGCAAGTGACGTCGAAAACGCCGACGAAACGCTGAAGGCAGAGTGGCCGCGCAGTATCGCCCGCTCGCCCGCGCATACGGCAATGACGCAGCGACTGCGTGCCACGATCGAGCGGAACCTGGCAACGGCCGAAATGCTCCTGTCGTCTGTCGGGCGGCCGGCGGCGGGCCTCACGCCGTGGCGGCAATGATGAGCCAATCGATAGAGCCTGCGGGCGACATCCGCCGCTGGCGCTTCGGCATCGGTGCACGCCTTATCCTTGCCTTCGTCGCCATCGTCGGGCTCGCCGTTGGCGCCTGCCTGGTCGGATGGCTGTCCTACGAACGGCTGTCGGGCGAACTGTCTCGAATTGCCGAAGACCAGATGCCGCAACTCGCTTTCGCCTCGCGGCTGTCCAAGGCGGGCGCGGATATCGGTTCGGTCACGACGGTTCTCGCCGGGGCCGAGACACGAGCCGAGTACAACGAGATTCGCAGCAGCTACGCCGCGCGCCTGCTGACGCTTCGATCGCTGCTCGGGGAAAGCGGGGCGAAGGCGGATGCGACCGACCTCTTGCCGCTGGCACAAGCGATCGGCGAAAACCTCGACAAGATCGACCTTGCCGCCGGCAAGCGCTTCACGCTCAGAGAGGCGATGCGGTCCGATATCGAGGAGCTGCGCTGGGTCCAGGCGGACCTGCTCGAGGAAGCTGATCCGCTCGTAGACGATATTCGCTTCAACATCGAAGCCGAGACCCGTAACGGCCACGGGGCGGCAGCGCTTGCGGAACAGCAAAAGAGCGAGGCCCTGCTGACGGCGGTGTCGCAGGCAAACCTCGCCACCGGGCTGATCGGCCGGCTCGTCAACGCCACCACGCAAGAGGAAATTCAAGAAACCAACGCCTTTCTCGGCGACAGCGCCGACGACCTAGCAAGCCGCATCGCAAGCCTCGAAAACTGGCCGGATAGCATCACCGTCCGTCAGCTGGCACGCCGCATTCTCGACCAGTCCGACGTCTCGACGGGTATCCCCAATCGCAAGCGCTCGGAAATGATCGAGGCGGCAAAGCTCTCCGAACTTGCCGCCCAGAACGGCCGCCTGGTCGACGACCTCGCACGCAGGATCGAAACCGAAGTCGTCGCGATCGAGGCGAGCGCAGCTGCCGCCGCGCAGCGCGCCGCCACGGCGATCGAAACCGGCCGCAGCCTGCTGCTGGCGATCGCCATCCTTTCGGTGCTGCTGGCGACCGCAATCGGCTTCTTCTACGTCTATCGCAATCTGCTGGCCCGCATCCGGCTGCTTTCGGCCGCTGCCGGCGCGATCAGCAGCGGGCGTCCCGCAACTGCCATCCCCGCGCCCGAGGCGGACGAACTCGGCGACCTCGCCCATGCGCTCGTGCTCTTCCGCCAGACCCGCGACGAATTGATCCAGTCGGCAAAGCTCGCCGCTCTCGGACAAATGGCGGCCGGCATCGGCCACGAACTCAACCAGCCGCTGGCCGCACTCCGGGCCCATATCCATAGCGCCACGACGCTGATCGGGCGCGGCAAGGGCGACCAGGCCGTCACCAATCTCGACAAGATGAAGGGGTTGACCGGGCGGATGGCCGACCAGATTAGCCATATCCGACGTTTCGCGCGCCGGCCCGACGCGCAACTGCGACCCGTCGACCTCACGGCTGCCGTCCGCGACGCGTTCAGTCTGCTTGAACATAGGTTCGAGGAGGAGGCTGTCGAAATGCAATTGCGCCTACCGGAGGAGGCCGGCGTCCTGGTCATGGCCGAGCAGGTGCGGCTCGAACAGGTGGCGGTCAATCTCATCGGCAACGCCTTGGACGCCGTCAGAGGCAGGCCCATGCGCCGGGTGCATGCAACGATCGAGCAGGTCGGCGCCGATGCCCGGCTGGTCGTCGGCGATACCGGCAGCGGCATTGCCGCTGATGACGTCGCCGCCGTCTTCGACCCGTTCTTCACCACCAAGCCGGTCGGATCCGGCCTCGGGCTGGGGCTTTCCATTTCCTACAACATCGTCAAGGACTTCGGTGGCGAGATCTCGATCCTTGAGACCAGTGCGCATGGCACGCAATTCCTCGTATCCCTGAAAGGCCCGCAATGACGTTGGACCCGGATATCATCCTGATCGACGACGATGCCAGCGTGCTCGAAGCCTGCTGTCAGGTGCTCGAACTGGAAGACTTCAGCGTGTCGCCTCATGGATCGGTGACATCGGCGCTAACAGGCCTTCGCGCCGACAGCCGGGCCGTCATCGTTTCCGACGTGCGCATGCCGGATCACGATGGCTTCGACCTGGTCGCAGCCGTGCGCAACATCGATCAAGACATCCCGATCATCCTGATGTCAGGCCATGGCGACATCCCGATGGCCCTTCGCGCCATGCGCGACGGTGCGTGGGATTTTCTGGAGAAGCCCGCCGATCCCGTGCATCTTATCGAAACCGTTCGCCGCGCCCGCGACCACCGCCGACTGCTGCTTGAAAACCGTCGGCTGCGGCTGTCGGTCGACGACGATGGCTGGGAAACACGCCTGATCGGGCATTCCGCACCCATGGTTGCCTTGCGTGAAAAGCTGAAGCGCATCGCGGCTGCGGCAACCGACGCTCTCATCCTCGGCGAAACCGGCACCGGCAAGGAGGTGACGGCACGCGCGATCCACGATTTCAGCGGGCGCAAGGGTCGCTTCGTCGCGGTCAATTGCGGCGCCATTCCCGAGACGATGCTGGAATCCGAACTTTTCGGCCACGAGGCCGGCGCCTTCACCGGCGCGCGCGAAAAGCGCATCGGCAAGATCGAATATGCCGATGGCGGCACATTGTTTCTCGACGAGATCGAATCGATGCCGCTTGCCGCCCAGGTGCGATTGCTGCGCGTGCTGCAGGAGCGTGTCATCGAACGGCTCGGTTCCAACGTCGAACTGCCGGTCGACATGCGCGTTGTGGCAGCGACCAAGGCGGATCTGCATGCGGCGGCCAGGAAGGGCGATTTCCGCGAGGACCTCGCCTATCGCCTCGACATCGCCCGCGTGGAACTGCCGCCGCTTGCGCAGCGCAAAGGCGACGTCGGCTTGCTGTTCCAGCACTTCCTCGGCCTCGCCGCCAAGCGGCAGGGCCGCACGCCGCCGCGCGTCAGCGCCGAGCTCCTGGCCGAACTCAATGGAAGAGCGTGGCCCGGTAACGTTCGCGAACTGCGCAACGTCGCCGAGCGCTTCGTGCTCGGGCTTGAGGATCGCGCCGATGTGGATCGGGCGGCCGCAGGCGGCGAGACGCTGGAGGTGCAGATGGATCGGCTGGAGCGTGCCATCCTGCTCGACAGCCTCGCCAGAAACGATGGCCGCGTCGGTGCGACCGCCGACGCGCTCGGTATCTCGCGCAAGACGCTCTACCTGAAGATGCGCAAGTTCGACATCGCCGCCCAGGGCGATGGCGAAGCGGGCTGATGTTACCGGTTTGACCCGGCCAATTCGCGGGGTTGTTACCTTTTTTACCCATCAGGCGGCCATGAATGCCCGATTTCCAACAGTTTTCAATCTGGCACGGTGCTTGCTCTCAATAGATCGGACACCAAACAAGCGTTGTCCCTATTGGGAGGAGATACCTATGTTGAAGACCATTGCTGCGGCGATGCTGATGTCGGCTGCCTTCGTTGTGACGGTTCACGCCCAGGACGGCGGCAAAGTCACGATCGTGACGTCGTTTTCCAAGGACGTAACCGATCCGTTCAAGGCGGGCTTTGAGGCCGCAAACCCAGGCTTTACCCTCGACGTCCAGAACAAGAGCACGAGCTCGGGCGTCAAGTACATCGATGAGACCAAGGTGAACAACCAGGTCGACCTGTTCTGGGCATCGGCGCCGGATGCGTTCGACAGCCTCAAGAGCCGCGAGCTGCTCGCCAAGTTCACGCCGTCGGTCACGGGCCTTCCCGAGAAGGTCGGCTCCTACCCCGTCAATGACAAGGACGGCTATTACTTCGGCTTTGCCGCCTCCGGTTACGGCATCATGTCGAACGACCGTTATCTCGAAGCCAACGACCTGCCGAAGCCGGTCGAGTGGAGCGACCTGACCAAGCCGGAATACCACGATCACATCGCGATTGCCGCGCCCTCGCGTTCGGGCACGACCCACCTGACGATCGAAACGATCCTTCAAGGTGAAGGCTGGGACAAGGGCTGGGCGACGCTGAAGGGGATCGGCGGCAACCTGCAACAGGTCACCGAACGCTCGTTCGGCGTGCCGGACGCCGTCAACTCCGGCCAGACCGGTATCGGCATCGTCATCGACTTCTTCGCCTTCTCGGCGCAGGCGAGCGGCTTCCCCGTTTCCTTCGCCTACCCGTCGGTCACCACGGTGGTTCCGGCCAACATCGGCATCGTCGCCAATGCGCCGAACCAGGCCGGTGCCGAAGCCTTCGTCAACTATCTGCTTTCCGAAAAGGGCCAGGCCGTCCTGCTCGAGCCGGCGATCCGTCGTCTGCCGATCAACCCGGCACTCTACGAGAAGGCACCGGAAGGCTTCCCGAACCCCTTCAAGGATCCGCGCTTCCAGTCGATGATCACCTTTGATGCCGACGTATCGAAGAAGCGGACCGATGTCGTCGATACGCTTTACGACCAGCTAATTTCGTTCCAGCTCGACAACATCAAGGGTGCCACCAAGGCGATCCATGAAGCGGAAAAGGCGGTTGCTGCCAACGAGCAGGCTGCGGCCCGCGCGCTGCTGACCGAAGCCCACGCCCTGATCGCCGCCATGCCGATCACGGCCGAAGAAGCTGCCAGCCAGCAGATCCGCGACGCCTTCACCGGCGGCGAGGAAAAGACCGCACGCCAGGCGGAGCTTGAGCAGAAATGGGCTGGCTTTGCGAGCGAGAAGTATGCCGCCGCCAAGGCCAAGGCCGAAGAAGCGCTGGCGCTCGTCGACTGATACCGGCTTAGAAGGCCGCCTGCTACCCGCGGGCGGCCATCCCCGAAAACCTTTGCCTTCGCCAAGCCTGACGCGCCTGCCAGTCGGCTCTCAGAGGTCTGAACCGATCCTGGAGCAACGCGCAGCAGTCGAAAGCGTTGCCGCGACCCCAGCGATCCAGAGGCTTGGGGACGCAGCAAGCGCGTCAGGCTTGTCGACCACAATTCGGAGTCTGCCCCATGGCGCTCGTTCAATCCATTCCCATAAGACGCGTTTCGGCCAAGCCCGGACAGATCTTTGCGATCTCGCTGATCGCGCTTTTCCTCGCCATCTTCCTGATCATCCCGGCCGGGACGGTCATCTACACGGCCTTCACCGAAAAGGGCACCGGCGCGCTGACGATCGTCAACTTCGTCGACTTCTTCAACACCGACCTGTTCCGGCGGTCTTTCTTCAACTCAGTCTACGTCTCCGGCATGTCGGTCGTCTGGGCTAGCGCCATCGCACTTCCGCTCGCAGTCCTGACCACGCGCTTCGACTTCCGCGGCTCGCTGATCATCCAGACGCTCGGTTTCGTGCCCTTGATCATGCCGCCCTTCGTCGGCGCGGTCGCCATGCAGCTGCTCTTCGGCCGCAACGGCACCGTCAACCTGATCCTAAATGACTGGTTCGGCATCCGCATTCCCTTCATGGAAGGGCTGAACGGCGTCATCTTCGTGCAGTCGCTGCACTACTTCCCCTTCATCCTGATCAATCTGTCGACCAGCCTGCGCAACATCGACCGCTCGATGGAGGAAGCCGCCCAGAACCTCGGCTCGTCCGGCGTCCGACTGTTTCGCCGCATCGTCTTCCCGCTCGCCATGCCCGGCTATCTCGCCGGCGCGTCGCTGGTCTTCGTCAAGGTCTTCGACGACCTGGCAACGCCACTGCTTCTGAACGTCAAGGACATGCTGGCGCCGCAGGCCTACCTGCGCGTCACCTCGGTCGGCCTCACCGATCCCATGGGCTACGTCATTTCGGTCATCCTGATCGCCGTCTCGATCTTCGCCATGTGGTTGTCAGCCGTCGCCATGCGCGGCAAGGACTATTCGACGACGCAGCGCGGTGGCGGCGGCCTATCCCGTCGCAAGCTCAGCCGCGGCGAAAGCGTCATTGCCTATGGTGTCGTAGGCCTGATATTGCTGCTCGTCCTGTCGCCGCATATCGGCCTGTTGCTGCTGTCGCTGGCCACAGTCTGGTCCTTCAGCCCGCTTCCCGACGCCTATACGGTCGCACATTACGGCCGCGTCTTCGGCGAAAGCTCGCTCTACATCAAGAACACGCTGATCTACGCCAGCCTCGCCGGCCTGATCGACGTGGTCATCGGGGGTGCCATCGCCTACCTCGTGCTGCGCACCAAGGTCGTCGGCCGCCGCTGGCTCGACTGGGCGGCAACCGCAGCACTTGCCATCCCCGGCGTCGTGCTCGGCATCGGCTATCTCAGGACCTTCTACGGCATAACACTGCCGGATGGCACGCCGCTTGCGACCCTCTGGGTCATGGTGGTGCTGGCCCTTTCCATCCGCCGGCTGCCGTATGCCCTCCGTGCCTGCTACGCAGCCCTGCAGCAGGTGTCGGAATCGCTGGAAGAGGCGGCCGAAAACCTCGGCGCCACCAAGCAGCGGACGATCCGTCGCATTGTGTTGCCGCTGATGACGGGCGGCCTGCTTGCGGGCTTCGTCACCAGCTTCTCGACGGCTGCCGTCGAGCTGTCGGCAACGCTGATGCTGATCCAGAGCAACTCGGACGCACCGATCGCCTACGGGCTCTATGTCTTCATGCAATCGCCGGCGGGTCGTGGCCCGGGTGCAGCCCTCGGCGTTATCGCCGTGATCATGGTCGCACTCTGCACCCTGCTCTCGCACTACGTCATCGAGCGCCGCCAGAAGGCGCTGGGCATGACGAAATAGAAATTCGGGAGGAACATTATGACTGTCAACATCAACAGCGCAGCACTCGCGGTCAGCCCCGCTAAGGCGATCAGCATCAGCGACGTCAATCTCTATTACGGCGCCCTTCACGTGCTGAAGGACATCAACCTGGAGATTCAGCCGGGGGAATTCTTCGCCTTTCTCGGCCCGTCCGGCTGCGGCAAGACCACGCTTCTCCGGCTGATCGCCGGCTTCAACAACGCCCGGCAGGGCAAAGTCGTCATTGGCGGCCAGGACGTGCTCGACATGCCCGCATGGAAGCGGGATATCGGCATGGTGTTCCAGTCCTATGCGCTCTGGCCGCATATGACGGTGGCTGCCAACGTCGCCTTCGGTCTTGAGGAGCGGCGCCTGCCGCGCGCCGAAGTCGAACGCCGGGTCCAGGCGGCACTCGAACTCGTCGGCCTGAAGCACCTCGCCGATCGTCGCCCGTCGCAGCTTTCCGGCGGACAGCAGCAGCGCGTCGCGTTGGCGCGCACCATCGCCATCGAGCCGAAGGTGCTTTTGCTTGACGAGCCGCTTTCCAACCTCGACGCCAAGATGCGCGTCGAAGTCCGACGCGAACTGCGCGACCTGCAGCAGCGCCTGAAGCTGACGACGATCTTCGTCACCCACGACCAGGAAGAAGCCAACACCGTCTGCGACCGCATCGCCGTCTTCAACGAAGGGCGCATCCAGCAAGTCGGCACTCCGATGGGGCTTTACGAGAAGCCTGCCAACCTGTTCGTCGCCAACTTCCTCGGTACGGCCAACATCCTCGACGGCACCGTCAAGGGTTCGGGCACGCAGCGCACCTTCGAAGTGGCGGGAGCAGGCTCGATACCGATTCCGGCCGGCGCATCGGTGCCGCCGGGCGCCAAGCTGGTCTTCCGGCCGCAATACGCAACCCTCGGCACGCTGGAGCCGGGCGCCGTCGCCCTCACCGGCACGATCGCGCATCGCGAATTCCTGGGCGCCACGGTGCGCTATGGCGTTCAGGTCGGCACGGCAACGGTGCTGATCGACGCGCCGTTCCACTCGGGAGACTCCTTGCTGGAGACCGGCGCAACGACAACACTCGGCCTCAAGCCCTCCTCGGCGCTCTGGCTTGCCGAGTGACCAATCGGGCACCCGCCGCGCATTTTCCGGCGGGTGCCCTTCTCATTTCATTTTCGGCCGGTGTACAAGCCGCAGTATTTCGAGCATGCCATGACCTTCCCTCTGCCAAACATCATCCTCATCCGCCACGGCGAAACCCAATGGAATGTCACCGGTCGGCTGCAAGGCCGAAAGGACACGCCGCTGACCGCCAACGGCGTGCGCCAAGCACTCGCCGTCGGGCTCAGGCTTTCCGAAAGGATTGCCGGCGAGACCAAGCTCAAATTTTGGGTCAGTCCACTCGGGCGCGCGCGCCAGACGGCGTCGATCATGGCCGACACATGGTCGGTTCCCTTCGAAGAATTTACCCACGACGAAGCGCTTGTCGAGCGGGCCTACGGTTCCTGGGAGGGCCGCGCCCACGATGAGATCGAGCGGGATCTGCCACAGGAATATGCGGCACAGAACGCCGAGCCGTGGGATTACGCCATGCCCGGCGGCGAAAGCCGCACCATGCTCGACGCCCGCCTGCTTGCCTGGCTCGCGACGCTCGACCACGACAATACGCATGTGGTGGTGACCCATAGCGGTTGTGTGCGCGCCCTGCGCGGCATCTACACCAAGGCGTCCCGCGCCGAGATCCTTGCCTATCGCGAACCGCAGACGGCCTCGTTCCTGCTTTCATCAGGCCAGGAAACCATGATCGCCATTCCGCTCAACATTCTGCGGGCACTCGGCTGCGAGGGCGAAGGCCGCACCGTCTGGATCTGAACAGCAGCAATGCACTTCAACGCAAACAAATCCCGCCGTGATGGCGGGGTTTGCACTTCGGCAATGGCGGCAATGAGCCTCAGTCGCGATCGGTTTTTAGAACTGAACCTTGAGCCGCGGGTTGACGCCGTGATCGGACACGCCGGAACCGATCTGGCCGCAGTAGTTGACGTCAAGCGTCGCCGACGGTGCGATGTTGAAATCGACACCGGCCTCGACGATTGCCGCGTCCCTTGCGATTGGTGCCCCGGCAACCGAGAAGGCATCGCCACCCGAAAAAGCCCGGGCTTCACTAGCCGATGTCGATGCGCTTGTCACCGATAGCCTGCCCGACGTAGGCATTGTCGCCCTGCTGCCAAAGCACGGCGTGAGCATTCACCACGAGCCGCCATGCCCCCGGTGCTTGCTAGGTGACGACCAGACCTGACGAGCAGACCGTCATGTTCCGTCCTCGCGCCTTGGCGTCGAGCAGCGCCGCATCGGCCCGCGTCAGAAGCGTCGCCACCGTACCCTCGCGTGGCGACGAGGCGATGCCGATCGACACCGAAACGGAGCCGAGGATGCGGCCGCGATGCGAAAGCGGCGTGGTTCCGATCTTGTCACGCAGGCGCTCAGCGAATTCGAAGCCTGCAGCTTCGCTCATGTCTGGCAAAAGCATGGTGAACTCTTCGCCGCCAAAACGATAGGTCGTTCCAAGCTCGCCGGCTGCATCCAGCATGATCTGGGCGACATATTGCATCACCACGTCGCCGGCATCGTGGCCGAACTCGTCGTTGAAGCGCTTGAAATGATCGATGTCTATCATCAGGCAAACGAGTGGTTTTCCAGCCCGCTCGCGTAGTTGCTTGTTCAATGCTTCATCCAGGCACCGCCTGTTCAGCAGACCCGTCAGGGCATCACGGACCGCGAGATTGGTCAGCTTCTCGCGCAACTGCAGGTTGGCAACGGCAAGGCCGATGTTTTCCGCGATCAGTTCGAGATAAAGCCGCGACGTCTCAACCGCCGGCTGTTCTGGCGAGCGCTCCTCGAAATAGAGCAGTCCGATCGTATCGCCTTGCGCCGTCAGCGGTACGCAGAGGCCGGCGACATCGCTCTCGTCCAGATGCTGGCAGGCAATGTCGCTCTGGCCGCCGTTGCTGACATGCGGCCTGCCGCGGCGAAGCCCCCAGCAGGCGCTTGAGGGGAAAGTGTCTGCCGAATGCTGCGGGTCGAGCCAGGTGCCGACAAGCGTCAGCGACGTCCGGTTGTCATTGAGCACATAGAGATGGCCGGCAAGGTTGGGGAAGATCTGCGGCGCAAACCGTGCAACCACCTCCGCCAGTTCCTCCTGGATCTGGCAGGCCTGCAGCCGATGCATCATCTGCAGGATCAAGTCCTTGGTCTGCTGATCGAGCCGCCGCTCGGCATCCAGCCGATCGCGCTCGAGCCCGTTGGTGCGAAAGATATGGATCGCCTCGTTCATCTCGCCGATCTCGTCGCGACGGCGGTCGAGCGGGACTTCGACCTCGTAATCCTGCTTGGCGAGCCGGGTGACGATGCCCGTCATGCGCACAAGCGGCATCGCCACCCGCCGCTTGAGCACGAAATAGAGAACGCCGAGGAAAAGTGCTGCCGTGATCGCAAGCATCGTCCTTGCGGCAAGGCCGAACCAGTCGCTGCGCTCCTTCGCCTGCTCCAGCACCGCACCAGTCCTGGCCTTGGTCAGTTCGCGGAAGCGGACGACCGTTTCAAGCAACGCGGTCTGAAGACGGTCATGTTCCGGGCCGAAGAGCATCTGTTGCGCCGCCGCCTGATCGCCCTTCTGATAGGCGACGATCGCCGCGACCTCGATCTTGTCGAGCGCCTCCGCCTCGCGCTCAACCTCCTGAAGCGCCGCCAACTCCTTCGGCGACGCGCCGAATTCGCGCACATTGCGGATTGCCGCCTCGTGGGCGCGCTCTTCCTCTTCCTTGCCATGGAAGCGTTCGAGGTGGCGCAGGTCTCCCCGCATCACGTAGAGGCGCGCAGCGTCGCTTCGCTCTTCCGCGCCGAGCGCAAGATCCTCGCCAAGCGTGTCGAGCACAAGGTGCTGCTCGGCCGCCTGCCGCTCCTCGATCGCACTGTTCGTCGACAGGATGAAGGCCACACCGGACAATCCGGTCAGGAGGACCGTGACGCCGTAGGCCCAGTTTGTAATCGCATTGATTCTCATGGGATGAACTATAGCCGATGCCGATTGAGAGCGAATTAAGCGCTTCGGCCGCTTTTGGCGACAGTTTTTCTGCAGACAACGGCTGTGCGCCTCACGCTGTCTGATTGGCTGGCACGGTCGCACCGATCCGGCGACACGTTCGATGAAGGCGCCCCTGGCATTTCGCGACCCTGCCGGACTTCGATCTTCTGGAAATCACACCGCATGCAGCAGTGACCGCAACGGTCCGTTCTGGAACGCGCCAACGGCATCGGGACCGGCTGCAGCCAGTCCCGATGCCGTTGGCATAAATTGTACCGCTAAAGCCCGGTTACCATTGCTTGCTGAGCTTCAAGGTAAATGTCCGGCTTTCGCCATAGCCGCAGACCGAAAGTCCCTGGCACCCCTTCACATATTCCTTGTCGAAGAGGTTGGAGACATTCAGCGATGCCGCCCAATCATTCTTCTCATAACGGATTGCCGCGTCGACCAATGCAGCCGATTGGACCTTGCGTGTGTTCTCCGCATCGGCCCAGGACTCCCCCTGGTACCTGACGCCAGCGCCAAGGCTGACCCCCTCGAGCGCTCCGGACGGCACCGTATAGTCGAGCCACAGCGATGCCTGAGCATTGGGAACCAGGTAAGGCGTCTTTCCCACCAGCGCCGTATTGGCGTCCTCGGTCACCTCGAGATCGATGAAATCAAGGCCGGCGATCAGCTTCCAGTCTTCATTGATGTTGGCCTTGCCCTCAAGCTCGATGCCGCGGGAGCGGACCTCGCCCGTCTGGGTGGAAATGCTCGTCAACGGGTTGGTCACAAGCGCATTGCGTTTGGTCAGCTGGTAGAGCGATGCGGTCAGTACACCGTCGAAGAACGTCGGCTCGTACTTCACCCCGACCTCGAACTGTTCACCTTCCTGGGGCTTGGTATTTCCTGTGGCGGTCACCGCCACGATCGGGTTGAAGAAAGTTGCAACGCTGACATAAGGCGTCACGCCGTTGTCGAATTCGTAGGCAAGGCCGGCGCGGCCGCTGAAAGCGCCTTCGTTGTAGCTGAAGGTGTTGTCTTGCGTGGGAGCCCAGAAGGTCGGGCCGTTCCGGGTGTTGGTGTCCACGTAGTCGTAGCGGCCATTGAGCGTAACGAGCCAGCCGTTGCCAAACCGGATCTGATCCTGCGCGTAAACGCCCAGTTGCTGCTGCGTCACCACCTGGTTGATATAGGTGGCGTTGGCGGGCTGCGGCGCCCCGTAAATCGGATTCGTTGCGCTGATGGGTGTCGCAGGCGATGAAGCCTGGACATGGTCCAGCCGATAGTACTTGTAGTCGAGGCCAACGAGCAGCGTGTGTTCCAGTGCCCCGGTCTCGAATTCTCCCTCGACACGGTTGTCGACAGCGAAGGTATCGACCTTCGATGTCGCCTCAAACCCTAGGCGATAAAGCAGATTGTTCGGAGTGGCGGGCACCGTCGACGACGGAAACGGCAGGCTCGGATCGTAGTAGCCGTAGGGATATGGACCGTTCTCATGCTTGTAGAGATGGCCATAACGCAGGTTCTGACTGAACTGCCATCCACCTTCGAACTCGTGCTTGAATTCATAGCCGACCATCTGCTGGACATAGGTGCCCTCGTCCAGATCGGGTTCGCCAAAGAATGCATCGCGATCGATCTTGCCGAACGGCGCGTCGACGACGGTGCCGACATAAGGCAGGAAGCCGTTGCCGACATGCACCTGGTCGAGGCCCTGCAGAACGCCATAGACCGTCAGGCTGGTCGCATCGTCGGGTGCGTACGTGATCTGCGGAATGAGCAGGCCGCGCAAATCGTTGGAGAAGTCGGTGTAGGTGTCGCCGCCCGACACCTTGCCGGTGACGCGATACTGGATAGTGCCGTCGTCCGTCAGCGTGTCGTTGACGTCGAAGCCGGTGAAGGCGTTGCCGTCGCTGTTGATGCCGATCTCTGTGTAATAGAGCGGCTCATCGCGTGGCCGCTTGCTGATCAGGCTGATGATGCCGCCGGGGTTGGCACCACCGTAGAGCACCGAGGCTGGCCCTTTGAGCACTTCGACCCGCTCCAGCATGAACGGGTCGATCTGGAAGCCGCCGAAGCCGAAGCTGAACAGCGACAGACCGTCGAGAAACACGCCTGTCTGCCCGGCGTCGAAGCCACGAATGTAGTACCAGTCCGTATCGGCATCGACGCCGAAAGGCTCGGTGGTAACGCCGGGCGTGTAGCGCAGCGCCTCGTCGATCTTGTTGACCACGCCGCGATCGTCGAGTTCATCGCGACCGATGACGGAGACGGATTGCGGAATTTCGGCGATCGGCGTCGCCGATTTCGAGCCGGTCGTCGAGGCTTTGGCCACATACCCCTCGACCGGGCCGGTGGCGTCGTCGCGCCCGCCCTGCGCCTGCACCTCGATCTTCTCGAGTTTCGTTGTGCTGGCATCCTGGGCAACCGCGACGGTCGACACCAACAGCGCGATGCCGGCGACGCCGCTCGTAAGCAGTTCCTTCAAACGCACACCCTTACCGTCATGCTGCATCGTATCGTCGCCCCTGGTTGCCCGGCCTGCTATCCCCACAGCGTAGAGCCTGGCTGACTGCTGATAAGATGACCGTTTATATCAAGTATTAGAGTGGGGCTTGTTTCGATCGGCGAAAGTTGAACGCTCTTGGGCAAATATGTGTGGGCAACTGTTCGACGCCGAAGGCATTTGCTCAAGCGAGCCGGCTTCTTTTCCAAAGCGCCGGCGTAACCCCGACGGCCTTGCGAAAGGCGCGAGTGAAGTGCGCCTGATCCGAAAAACCGGTTTCGGCAGCGATCTCGGTCAGAGACGCTTCATTCTTCAGGAGAAGATGCTTTGCCCGCTCGATCCGGGCATTCGTCTGCCACTGGTGCGGCGCCACGCCGGTCGAAGCCTTGAAGGCGTGGCTGAAGTGCGATTGCGAAAGTCCGGCAAGGCTCGCCAGCTCCTCCAGCCTGATGTTGCGAACGCTGTTTTCCTCGATGTACTCCACGACGCGACGCAGTTGCCACGATGCAAGCTGGCTGCGCTTGCGGGCACTGTTGCGGTTGAGCTTCATCAGGTCGATGAAAAGAGCGACCGCCAGCCCGTCGCCATAGAGATCGTGAAGAGGCTGCGGGTTCAGGCATTCCGAAGCGATCAGCCGGGCGAGCTGGAGAAACCGCTCGTCCTCAAACATCAGCCGCGGCACGTCGCACTGGCCTGTATCGAGGTCCTCCATCAGCCGCCGGCTGAGGATGTTGATGTTGAAGTGCAGATCGAGATGGCGGATATATCTGACATCGACCACATCCGCCCAGATCTCCATGCCGGCCGGGATGTAGGAGATCGCCTGGTCTCGGTCGTTCTGGACGGTGCCGTTCGCCTGGGATGAGAGTTTGACGTTGCAGCGGCTCCCACCCTGCGCATCCAGCACGATGAACATCCGGGGATCATTCGATACGTAATAGCCGCCTGCATGCGGCTCGCACTCGACATCCCACACATCGGCGATAATCCCGTTCCACTCCCGACGATGCAACTCGCCCAGGACCTTGAAACCGGCAATCTTGTTCTGCATCCGCGGCTGAAAGGTCATGATCGCGTTGCCCGTCTTCGGGAAGGTGGCTCTTCTTATTCCTTCACTCACTACTCAACTTTAAACTCTGACGGAAGTCCCCCTGCGATTGCTTTTGAAAGGGACGCTGTACCGGCCGGTAGAGTAACCGCGCCGACAAGGAAGGTATTTCAAGCAATCCACATAAAAGCATCACGCGAGCGGTCGCCTGCGCAGGCAATCTGGATGTATGGCTTGCCTGAAGAGATCAGGAGACCCCGATGGAAACCGTTGAAATCGCCGACCGCAGCGAGTTTGCCCTCTGGGCAATCCAGCGCGCCCAGGAAATCGTCGTGACCGAAGGCGCGTCTTTCGCGATGGCGGCGCGAGACATGGACGACGCGGCCCTGAGTGCCGCGGCCGCAGCCCTCGGCAAGGCCATCAGCGAGGCCATGCTCGAGGTGTTTGACGGTCTCGTCTCGGACTGAGCCGCCAGAGGCAAAGGGCCGCGCGAAAGGCGGCCCTGCCCCCTCTCATTGTCTCGCCTTCTGTCTTGCAAGCTCCTTCTGGAAGGTCGCGCGGGATTTTTGAACGATCTGGCCGAGCAGATCAGGATCGACGAAGGCATCCTTGTCGCCTGCGTCGCGCCGTGCCGCCCTTCCGAGAACATCCGCGAATTCCGGATGCGCCGGCAGCACCACGTCCGCCTTCATGGCGGCAAGCCGGTCGAAGCTCACCTCGAAATCGCCGACGATACCGGGGTAGCGCTTGTTGGCGAACAGCTTGTTGCCGGCAACGGTGACGCTGCAGGGAAAAACCACTTTGAGCGCGCGTCCGGCCTCGGTCACCGACGTCGACCAGGTGGTGCAGCCTGGTGTGTGTCCTGGCGTCAGCGTCGCCTGCATGCTGATATCTCCGAGCGTCACGACGTCGCCGTCGGCAAGAACATGGTCGACCTTCACCGGCGGAAACGTTCCGCGCCTATAGCTGGTCTCACCGTCATGCAGGCCGTTTTCCAGCGCCCAGCGATCGGCCGCGATCGCATGGAGCTTGGCGCCGCTGTCGCGCTTAATCTGGGCAACCCCGGCGACATGATCATAGTGGGCATGACTGGTGACGATGATCTTGATATCGGAGAGCTTGAAACCGAGCGCGACGATGCTCGCCTCGACAAGGCTGGCGGTGTTCTTCAACGTGCCGTCGAGCAGAATGGCGTCTCCACCCGAGGTAATGAGATAGGCCGAAAGCCCCTTGGTGCCGACGTAATAAATGTTGCCGACGACATGGAACGGTATTGTCGGCTGCGACCACACTGTGTTGTCGGCTGTGGCCGCACTGGCCATGCAGAAGGTGGCGACCGCCGTCGCCAAAACACGCCTCATCATTTTTCTCATGGAAGTCTCCGCATCTCGAATTTGGTTTTCGCGAACCTTGGATGCGCCTTGCCTAAGCAGCCGCGCCGAGGACGGCAAACGACGATAATTTGCGGCAGCCATTAGAATTATTTGGATTTCGACCATCGGTGGCGATCACCAGCGGCAGCCGTGCCGCTGACGATTGCGGCAGCGAGAAAATTTAGACCACGCAATGCTCATGCAACCCTTGAGACCGAGTGTCGCTCTTATTGCCACCAGCAGAAGAGGGACGATGGTGAAGGGAAACGGGCTTCACCGCGACAGCGGCACACAGCAAAGCGTGGCTCGGGCTTGCGTGCGAAAGGTTTGCCCGATCGGGCGCTTCCTGCTGCTTGCCTTCACACCCTGGCTCGCCCTCGTTTTCTTCCTTGTCGAGGCTCATGCCGAGACCAAAGGCTATGCTCGAGAGAAAACCGTCGCCATCACATTCGACGACCTGCCGCACGCCCGCGCCGGCGAGGACGGAACGGACGGACCTTCAGTACAAAGGATAGACGCGGCGAATACCCACATTCTTTCGGCCCTCAAGGCACACAAGGCGCCGGCGATCGGCTTTGTCGTGGAAAGCAAGGTGCGCGCCGTCGGGCCGCGAGCCAAAGCCATACTGAAGAGTTGGACCGGCCCGCGGCTGACGCTCGGCAATCACACCTTCTCGCACGCTGACACCAATGCGCTCGACCTTGCCGGCATCAAACGCGAGATCGTCGATGGCGAGCACACGGCGCGGCAACTCCTCAAGGCCGCGGGAAAGGGGCTGCGTTTCCTGCGGCTCCCTTACAACCACACCGGCGACACACCGGAAAAGCAGAAGGCGATCGCCGCGCTTGCGGCGAAGCGTGGCTACACGATCGCCGCCACGACTATCGACACCTCGGACTACGTCTTCGATCGCGCCTATGAACGTGCTCTTGCCGAGAACGACACGGAAGCGGCCCACCGCATCAGGACGGCCTATCTGATGCACACCCAGCGACAGATCGCCTATTACGCCGATCTCAACGCGCAGGCCCTTGGCTACGAACCGCCAGCGATCATGCTGCTGCACGTCAACCGACTGAATGCAGACGCAATGAAGGGGATCCTGTCGCTGTTCGAAGAGAGCGGTTACGACTTCGTCACGCTCGAGAAGGCGCAGGCGGATGCCGCTTATCGGCGACCACTTTCCTATGCAACGAAACACGGTCCGATGTGGGGTTATCGCTGGGCGAAAGACAGAAACGTACAGGTTGATGGCAGCCACGAAAGAGAGCCGCCGGAATGGATCGTCAGTTACGGCGAATAGCCACAAGCCGAAGCTGTTGGCCTGGCAGCCCCACCGGGCCAACGCCGAGATATCGCCTTCAACTGTCGGAGCTCGCGCCCAAATGCGGCGCCGCCTACGCCGAACTGCTCGCCGCCGGTACATCGGCTTGCAGGGAGCTGTCTTCCTTTTCTGCCATCAGCCAATCGTGGAAGGCGGACATCGCCAGCGTCGGGGGGCGCGATTTCAGCCGCGTCAGCCAGTAGCTCCCCATTGACGTATAGACGCTGAAAGGCTGGCGCACCGTTCCGTTCGACAGCAGCCGGGAAAACATGAGAGGCGGCGCAAGTGCAACGCCGATGCCCTGGGCTGCCGCCTCCATCATGGCAAGCGACGAATCAAACACGACACCTTTGAGAAGCGGCGCCGGATAGGTGATACCGGCTGCGGCAAACCAGTTTACCCATTCATCCGCCCGGTAGGAGCGCAGCAGCGTGTGGCCGAGGAGATCTGAAGGACGACGCAGCGTATCGGCCAGTTCAGGAACGCACAGGACCGAAAGCGGCGCTTCGAACAGCCGCGTCGCCTCGATGTTGTGCCACGAACCGCTGCCGAAGCGAATGGCGTAGTCGAGCCCCTCGGCCGCCATGTCGACGCGATTGTTGTTCGTCGACAACCGGATATCGATGAAGGGATACTTTTCCTGAAAATCCGCCAGCCGGGGCAATAGCCAGCCGACGGCAAAGGTGCCGACGGCGCCGATCATCAGAACTTCGCGAAGATGCCCGCCCTCGAACCTCTCCAGCATATCCGCCATGCGATCGAAGGAATCCTGAAGCACCGGCAGCAACGCCTCGCCCTCGGCCGTGATCATCAGGCCGCGCGGCAGGCGCTTGAACAGCGTCACGTTGAGGCGGCTTTCCAGGAGCTTGACCTGATGGCTGACAGCCGCCTGCGTCACGCACAATTCGATCGCCGCGCGGGTGAAGCTCAGATGTCTTGCAGATGCCTCGAAAGCGCGCAGGGCATTGAGAGGGAGATGCGGCCTGACCATGAATGCCCTAATTCAGCTAATGGGTCCTGCAAATAAACGTCGTTTGCCGCCTCGGCACAAGCCCTTTACGGTGAACTCATGTCGGCACCCCGTCTCGTATGGGCGAGGCCGCCCACACATCGAGGTTTTGGCCCTCGTCGATACGCCCCCGTGGAGGATCCAACCAATGTGCCGTCTCAACTGAACGTCCACCAGGCACGCGCCCTGCACATTTCGCACCGTCACGCCGGCGTCGACCGTCGCCGCGCGCCAAAGCGGCGCGTCGCAGCCTTTGGTGGCAAAGGTGGGCGACGAACCCCCCTCTGAGGGAATAGACGAAACACCGGGCTCCTAGGCCTGGTCCGGCGCATCGCCTTGACGCAACAGACCTGCGCACGCCAGCCGCTCACGCCTGCAGCGGATGGCGAAGCCATGTCCTTCGAACCATGAAAGCCGCCGACATCCGTCATGAAATTCACTGCAAACCTTCTCGCGACCCTGATCAACCTTGTTGCGCTTCTCGGCGTCGGGCTGGCATTTTGCGTTGCGGCCCTGACACGTGACCTGCCGGACCATCGGGCGCTGGCGACCTGGGAGCCGGCGGTCACCACACGGCTTTACGCCGGCGATGGCGCCATGATCGCGCAATATGCGCGAGAACGCCGGTTGTTCCTGCCGATCGGCGCCATACCGGCGCGGGTCAAGCAGGCGTTCCTTTCCGCCGAGGACAAGAACTTCTACCTTCATCCCGGCATCGACCTGACGAGCCTTGCCACCGCGCTCTGGTCGAACGTTGCCAACTACAGCTCCGGTCGCCGCATGATCGGTGGCTCGACGATCACGCAGCAGATCGCCAAGAACTTCCTGCTGTCCTCCGACAGGACGGTGGAGCGCAAGCTGCGAGAAGCGATCCTTTCGATCCGCATCGACCAGACCTATTCCAAGGACCGCATCCTCGAACTCTATCTCAACGATATCTATCTCGGTCTTGGCGCATACGGGATCGCGCAGGCCGCGCTGACCTATTTCGACAAGCCGGTCGATCAGCTAACGGTGGCCGAGGCAGCCTATCTCGCCGCCCTGCCGAAGGCCCCGAACAACTACGACCCGCACCGCCATCCGGATCGCGCTGTCACCCGGCGCGACTGGGTCATCGAACAGATGCGCCGCAACGGCGTCATCGCTGCCGAGGTTGCGGCCGCAGCGACCGCTTCGCCGCTCGGCATCAAGCCGAAGCGACAGGAGGTATCCTCTGACAAGGCAGACTACTTCACTGAGGAAGTGCGGCGCCAGCTGGGAACGCGTTACGGCGAATCCGCCCTCTACACCGCCGGGCTCTCGGTGCGCACGACGCTCGATCCGCTGTTGCAACAGGCGGCCATGCAAGCGTTGCGAAAGGGCCTGATCGCCTACGATCAGGCAAAAGGCTACCGGGGGCCGCTCGCCCGTCTGCCCTCGCTTGATGGGTGGCAGCAGGCACTCGCCAAACGCCAGCCACTTTCGGATGTGCCGGAATGGCAGCTGGCTGTCGTTCTCTCCGCCGCCAAGGACAAGGCCGAACTCGGCCTCAGGCCCAAAGCGGCAGACGCGTCGCCAACGTCCGCGCGAACAGCCACGATCAAGCGCGAGGACACGGCCTGGGCCTTGTGTCGGCTCGCCGAAGGCAAGCGTCGTTGTGCCACCTCGCTCGACGGCGTGTTGTCACCGGGCGACGTCGTCTATGTCGAGAAACTGGAGGCCGGCTATGTCCTGCGCCAACCGCCGCAGGTGCAGGGAGCACTGGTCTCGATGGATCCGAACACCGGACGGGTGCTGGCAGTCGCCGGCGGCTTTTCCTACGCCCAATCCGAATTCAACCGCGCGACCCAGGCCTATCGCCAGCCGGGCTCGTCGTTCAAGCCGTTCGTCTACGCCGCAGCGCTGGACACCGGCTATGCGCCGACAACGCTCGTCATGGACGCGCCGATCGCCATTCCCGATGGCACCGGCAAGACATGGCGGCCGAAGAACTATGACGGCCGCTTCAGCGGCCCCTCGACGCTGCGCACGGGGCTTGAGAACAGCCGCAACCTGATGACCGTGCGCCTTGCGCGGCATCTGGGCATGAATCTCGTCGCCGACTACGGCAAGCGCTTCGGCCTCTACGACGAGTTACGCACCTACCTGCCGATGGCGCTCGGCGCCGGCGAAACCACGCTGCTCAGGCTCGTTTCCGCCTATGCCGTCATCGCCAATGGTGGCAAGGCCATCAATCCCTCGATGATCGACCGCGTCCAGGATCGCTATGGCCGAACCATCTACCGCCAGGACAGCCGCCAGTGTGCCGACTGCAACGCGCTTACCTGGGAAAACCAGGAAGAGCCTGATCTCGTCGACATCAGGGACTACGTGCTCGACCCGATGACGGCCTATCAGATCACCTTGATGATGCGTGGCGTCGTCGAACGAGGCACCGCCCGCAATGTCGCCACCCTCGGCGTCCCGATCGCCGGCAAGACCGGAACCACCAACGACGAGAAGGACGTCTGGTTCGTCGGCTTCACGCCCAACATCGTCACCGGCGTCTTCCTCGGCTACGACACGCCGAAGCCGATGGGCTACGGCGAGACCGGCGGCGGGTTGGCCGCTCCGATCTTCATCGACTTCATGAAGGTGGCACTTCAGGGAAAACCGGTGGCCGACTTCCACGCCCCGGCGGGCATGACCTTCCAGGCTGTCGACCGCAAGACGGGACGGTCGGTTGAGGAAGGCGCGCCGGGCGCCATCGCCGAAGCCTTCAAGCCGGGGACCGGCCCCTGCGACGGCAACTGCCCCATCATCGACGACCGGGAGACGGCCGAGTTGCCAGCCACTGATGCCGACAATGAGCTCTCTCCCGAGCTGCGGGAAAAACTGCTCGGCAATACCGGAGGGCTCTACTGATATGGCTCAACGCATTTCATCGCGCGCGGATCGTCGCAAGCGCATCGCCTTTCTGATCACCGGGTTCGTCGTCGTGTTCCTGACGATGCTCGGGCGCTTGATCCAGCTCGGCACGGCCGAGATCGAGACTACAGGCTATGTGCCGAAGCACCCCTCGGTCGGCCGCCCCTCGATCCTCGATCGCAACGGCAACCTCTTGGCGATCGACGTGCCTAGTTCCGGCGTCTATGCTGAGCCGCGCTTCATCGTGGACGCCGATGAGGCGGTCGAAAAGCTGACGGCCATCTTTCCGGAACTCGATGCTCGCGAGTTGCATCAGCGCCTGAAAAGCAAGGCGCCCTTCGCCTGGATCAAGCGGCAGGTTACGCCGGCACAAGAGCAGGCGCTCTGGGACACCGGCATTCCTGCGGTCGGTTTCCAGCGCGAAAAGCGGCGCGTCTACCCGAACGGTTCGCTTGCCGCCCACGTGCTTGGGAGCGTCGACATCGACAATATCGGCATCGCCGGCATCGAGAAGTGGATCGAGACACAGGGGCTCGACGTGCTGCGCCAGACCGGCATGGATCTCTCGCATCAGAACCTGCAGCCTGTCACGCTGACGCTCGATATCCGCATCCAGCACGCGCTGCAGATCGAGCTTGCCAAGGCAATCGAGAAGTTCGGGGCGAAGGCCGGCGCCGGGCTGGTGCTCGATATCACCAATGGCGAAGTCCTGGCGCTTGCCTCGGCCCCGGACTTCGACCCGAACAATCCGGCCGATGCGCTCAAGCCCGACCGCATCAACCGCATTGCCGCGGCCACCTTCGAGATGGGCTCCACCTTCAAGGCGCTGACCACGGCCATGGCGCTCGATTCCGGACAGTTTGGCATCCGCTCGGTGATCGACGCCAGCAGGCCGCTCGCCTTCGGCCGGTTCCGCATCCGCGACTATCTCGGCAAGTATCGGCCGCTCAGCCTGCCGGAAGCCTTCATCTATTCCTCCAACATCTCGATGGCAAAAATGGCGATCGCGCTTGGGCCGGAGAATTTCCGCGCTTTCCTCTCGCGTTTCGGCCAAATGTCGCGGCTGACGACCGAGTTGCCGGAAAGCGCCCATCCGCAGCTTCCGCGCTCCTGGGGGCAGATCGACACGGCAACCGCATCCTACGGCCACGGCATTGCGGTCACGCCGCTGCAGGCAAGCATCGCCGTTGCAGCCCTTGTGAATGGCGGCCGCCTGATCAGGCCCACCCTAATCAAGGGCTCTAATGTCGAGGAGCGGCTCCTTGCCACTGACCTCATCAAGCCCGAAACCGGCGAGGCCATGCGCTTTCTGCTTCGCCTCAACGCCAGGACCGGTTCGGCTCGAAAGGCCGAGGTCAAGGGCTACTTCATCGGCGGCAAGACCGGTACGGCCGAAAAGGTCGTCGGTGGCCGCTATGCCAAGGATCTCAATCTGACATCCTTCATGGGCGTTGTGCCGGCAGATAACCCGCGCTACCTGCTGCTGACCATCCTGGACGAGCCCAAGGGCCTGCCGGAAACCCACGGCTTTCGCACCTCCGGCTGGAATGCGGCGCCGCTCGGCGGCGCGGTGTTCGAGCGCATTCTGCCGATGATGAACCTGATGCCGTCCTTCGAGGTTCGCGACGTTACGTTTCCGTCGATTGCGGCCCAGAATGCCTATGGCTCGGAGCTGTTCTCCGGCCCGAACCGGGGCGAACACTCAGACCCGGCAATGCCGCCGGGCACTCCTTTATAACGAGTGTAGATGGCCGGAGCGCCTAAAACGCAGAGACGCGAGCTGCGGCATGATATCCCGCGGTCGCGGCAATCGCGGTCAGGGCCGCGCCCCAGATCATGTCGACGATCGTCAGCGTCAGCGACCAATTGCGAAGCGTCGCCAGATTGCTGAGGTCATACGTGCCATAGGCGACGAGCCCGAGAATGGCCCCTGCCATCAGCGCAGTGGTCCAGCTCCCTGCTTGAAGTGCTGGAGATACGGCGAAGTAGACGATACCGGCCACGTAAATCACGTAGAAGGCGCCTGCGGCGCTCAAGTTGGGTTGATCAAGCAGCAGCCCGCCCAATCGCTCGCGATAGAACCCGGATGCGACACGCATGAGCCACAAAAAATCCAGAACCAGGAACACGAATGCGGTAGCGAGGTACGCGACGACATGCACCAGCATCAAGTCTGCTCCCTTCGGATGGGCCGATCGCTCATATTCCGAGCACCGGCTGGATGAGCCGGACCAACCAGCTCTTGAACTTCAAAGGCGCATCGGTGACTGCAAGGCATATGCAATCCTCACCTTCGCTTGCCAGAGGTTGATGCGTGAGGCCGGCATCCGCCTCCTCCAGATCGCCGCGCGCAAAGACATCGCTGCCATCGCGGAAACTTCCGGCGAGCACGAGGGTCAGTTCCTGCCCCGAGTGGCCATGCTCAGGAACGGGCTTGCCGGCCGGTATCCTCAGCAGCCTTGCAATGGTGCTGGTATCGGCCAAGCGGATCGGGATCTGGTAGGCCCCCATCCCGAGCGAGCGCCATTTGAGGCTGTCGATATCGCCGCCGAGATAAGAACGCAGCGGCTCCGGCAAGATTGGCTCGGCACGGGCCACCGACAGGCGGCCTTCCGTTGGATGCGAAACGCCCGTTGCCGCATTCTCGAGCCTGCTGCGCATGCGAGCCCAGGCATCATCGGGTGCCGTGCCAGTCGATATGTTTTCGAGAAGCGCTCCCCCGATCGTCTCCATCTTCGCCAGGCGTTGGCGACAGGACGGGCAAAGCGCAAGATGCGTGGCAACCGCAAGGCTCCAGCCTTCCGCCAGTTCGCCCGAAGCATAGCGCAACAGCAACTCGTCGCTGACGTGGTGGTTGATCGACATCATCGCTCCTCCAATGCTGCGCGCAGCTTGGCAAAGGCGAGACGGATACGCGACTTCACCGTGCCGAGCGGGATCGAGAGGGCCTCGGCAATGGCGCTGTGGGAGTCGTCCTCGTAGAAGGAACGCTTCAAAAGATCGAGCTGCTCGGCCGGCAATGTCGCCATCGCGCGGTGCAGCCGCTCGGCCTCCTGAAACGCCTCAAACGCCATGTCGGCAGGCGGCGCATCATCCTGAACGAAGGCGGGATCATTCAGGTCGAATTCTGGTCGCTTCGTCCGGCGGTAGACATCGATCCGCACGTTTCGAGCAATCGTATAGATCCAGGTCGAGACGGTGCCACGCGAAGGCTCAAACTGGGCTGCCTTGTTCCACACGACCATCATAGTTTCCTGCATCAGTTCTTCGGCGGCAGTCCCATCCCTGCAGAGACGCGCCATATAGGCCTTCACGCGCGGCGCGTAGTGGCGAAACAGCACCTCGAAGGCCTCGACATCCCGGTTCAACCCGACCGAAACAAGCAAGTCGGACATATCGTTCGTCGGTGGTTCCTGGTCGTTTTCATCCATGCGTACGCGCTTGCTCCCGCTTTTCGGCAAAACCCTGGCAAGACGATCCGGGCTTGGCTTCCGGTCGTTTTCGCATGGTGCCGCGAGGATGGGAACAGCGATTGTCATGGGGCTTGATACGGAACGCTGGAACGGGCGGATCACCGCGCCGAAAAATTATTCGGGCGATCGATCCAATCGCGACACGGCTTCGTACTGATGAGCAGGTAAAAACGTGAGAGGTTCGTGAATGGATGTCGGGGGCAGAGAAAAGCGGCAACAGCGGCGCGTTGCGGTCATCGGAACCGGCATTTCAGGCCTTTCCGCAGCGTGGCTGCTCAGCAAGAGCATGGATGTCGTTCTTTATGAAGAAGCCGACCGCCTCGGAGGGCATGCCAACACCGTGACCGCGCCTTCACCGATCGGCCCGGTGTCGGTCGATACCGGCTTTATCGTCTATAACGACCGTAACTATCCTAACCTCGTGGCGCTCTTCGACCACCTCGACGTCCCGACGCTTGCCTCCGACATGTCGTTCTCGGCATCGCTCGATGGCGGATCTTTCGAATACTCAGGCTCCGGATTGCGCGGACTTCTCGGCCAGAGGCGAAATGCGGTGCGTCCGCGCTTCTGGCGGATGCTGTCGGAAATCGTCCGGTTCTATCGCGAGGCGCCGCCCCTGCTTCGGCAACCGGAGTTCGAGGCGGTCTGCCTCGGCGACTATCTCGACCGCGGCGGCTACGCCCGCTCCTTCGTCGACGATCACCTGCTGCCGATGGGTGCAGCCATATGGTCGACAACGGCCAGCGAAATGCGCGCCTATCCGCTGCATGCCTTCATCCGCTTCTTCGAAAGCCATGGCCTGCTTTCCCTTTCGAACCGGCCGCGCTGGCGAACCGTGGACGGGGGCAGCCGCCAATATATTCAACGGCTGATGGCCGACTACTCGGGTTCCGTGAGGCTCGCGAGCGCCGTGCGCAGCGTCCGCCGTATCGGTGGTGAGGTCGAGGTCGTGGATCGGCGCGGTCATCTCGACCGTTTTTCGGATGTGGTCATCGCCACCCATGCGGACCAGGCACTTGCGATGCTGGACGATCCCGACGGCCAGGAGCGCCATCTGCTGTCGGCCTTCAAATACACGGCCAATGATGCGGTTCTCCATTGCGACGAGACCCTGATGCCCCGGCGCAAGCAAGTCTGGGCGAGCTGGAACTATATCGGCGACAGCGCGCACGAAGGCGTAAAGCCGCTCTGCGTGACATATTGGATGAACCGGCTGCAGGGCATCAATCCGTCGGCGCCCCTGTTCGTGACACTGAACCCCTGCCGCCCGGTTGCACCGGAGCGCACGCTTGGAACTTTCGCCTACACCCACCCACTCTTCGATCAGGCCGCCCTCGTGGCGCAACGTCAACTCTGGCAGTTGCAGGGACGCCGCAACACTTGGTTCTGTGGTGCCTATTTCGGCAGCGGCTTTCATGAGGACGGACTACAATCGGGCCTCGCCGTCGCGGAAGAACTCGGCGGCGTCGATCGACCCTGGGCGGTTCACGAGCCGTCAGGCAGAATTTTCCGCAGCGAAGCATTGTTGGCAGCCGAATGAGCTTGAAATCCGCGATATACACCGGGCACGTCGCCCATGCCCGCCATCGCCCCCGCTCACACCGGCTGCGTTACCGCGTGTTTTCGCTGCTGCTCGATCTCGACGAACTGCCCAGCCTCGGCACGCGCAGCCGATTGTTCGGCTACAACCGCGCGGCCATCTTCAGTTTTCGCGACGAGGATCACGGCGATGGCAGCAGAGGCGGTTTGAAAGGCTGGGTCGGCCGACAGCTGGAGGACGCCGGACTGCCGGCGGATGACCTGCGTGTGCGCGTGCTCTGCTATCCTCGAATTTTCGGTTACGTCTTCAACCCGCTGACCGTCTACTTCTGCTACCGGCCCGACGACAGCCTGTGCGCCGCGCTTTATGAAGTCTGCAACACCTTCCACGAGCGCCACACCTACGTCATTCCGGTCGGCGAACCATCCGGTGGCTCGATCAGGCAGCGTTGCGACAAGGCGCTCTACGTGTCGCCGTTCACCCCCATGGCAAGCCGCTACGACTTTCGCGTCGAGCCGCCAGTTGAGCGCGTTTTCGTGGGGATCAATCAGTCGGACAACGATGGTCCGCTTCTGGCGGCGAGCTTTGCCGGAAAACATGTCGCTTTCTCTGACAAGGCGCTGCTGAAGCTGCTTCTCGCCTATCCCCTGATGACCCTGAAGGTCATGGGCGCGATCCATGTGGAGGCGTTTCGGCTATGGCTGAAAGGCGTGCCCGTTCATCCGCATTCGGCAGCAAACCTGCCGCGCGCCACCACCATCGTCGTCGAGGAAAGCGTTTTGCGGCCGAGCGACGCGAAAGCACGGGCCAGTTAACAGCTCACCTCAATCGCGCAGCATTCGTCGCGTGATCGCAAATCTCAGGCGGGCGGGCATCAGCCTCAAGGCTTTCATTGCCACAGCCATCTGCCAGGGGAAGATGATCTCGTAGCGGCGCGCCTTCAGCCCGCGCGCTATTATTGCCGCCGCCTTGTCCGCCGGCACGAGGAACGGCATCGGAAAATCGTTCTTCTTCGTCAGAGGCGTATCGACGAAACCGGGATTGATCAGGCTGAGATCGATCCCCTGCTTGCGGAGGTCAGGATAGAGCGCCTCGCACATGGCAATCAGCGCCGCCTTGCTCGCGCCGTAGGCCGCCGCACCCGGCAAGCCGACGAGGCCGGCCGTGGAGGCGACGACGGCGATGTGCCCGCTGCCGCGCGCGAGCATCTGCGCCATGACCACTTCCAGGCAATGCACCGTGCCGAGAAGGTTCAGATTGACGATCGATGAGAAGCGGGCAGCATGGAAATCCCGCACACCATCGCGCGCGTATGTACCGGCCGAAAACACCGCGAGATCCACCGGCCCGAGGCGGTCCTCGATCAGGCCGAAGGTTTTGGCGACAGCCGCACCGTTGGTCACGTCGAGCGGAAATGTAAAGATCTGGCCGGGAACGGCATCCTCAAGCGCCAACAGATCCTCCTTGCTGCGCGCGCTGACGGCGACCTCCCAACCCTCGCGCGCCAGTTCCACCGCAAGCGCGCGCCCGATGCCGCTGCTGGCGCCAGTGATCCAGGCAATCCCGGCGGTTCCGGAAGTCTTGCGCCTCATTGTCTCAACAACCAATTTCATCACCCGAACGATATTTCGACATATGCAGATACGGTGTGCCACGGCAGATGGTTCACATCGCCTCGATCTTTTGCCTCAAGGCGCGCTGCTCGACCTCCCCGATCGGAAAACGCCACATCAGCGCAATCGCCGCGAGCTTGGCGGGGATCGGTAGCCAGGCGTAAAGCATCGAAAGCGCATTGAGCGCTTCGGCGGAATTGTTGCCCTCACCCGAAAACCCGGCAAGGGCAAGCAGCGGAAAGACGATACCGACTGCCGCGGCAAGCGACAGCTTGGTCGCAAGGCTCCAGGCCGCGAAATAGAGGCCGGACCGCTGTTCGCCCGAAGAGGCCGTATCCTGATCGATCACATCCGCCTGGATGGCAGGGGGCAGCACCAGATCGAAACCGAGCATCAAGCCCGTCGCGACGCAGATGGCAACGAACAGATAGACATCGCCCGGCCCAAGAAAGCCGGCCACGGCGAAGATGGCGCACGCCACGGCCATTGCGATGCACCAGGCCCGATGCTTGCCGAGGAAGCGGGCGGAGAAAAGCGCAAGCGGAACGCCCGCAAGTCCGCTGACGAAATAGGCAAGCAGCAACGGCCCGCTCCATTGCGGCGCCTCCAGCCGCTGGCCAACGAAATAAAGGAACAGCGTTGCCGGAACGGCATTTGCAAAACCGTTCAAGACAAAGGCAAGGATCAGCCGCCTGAAGGGCCTGTTGGCAGCAAGAAACCGCCCCGCATCTCCAAGCGAGAGACGATGCCTCGATCTGTCCTGTGGTTCGGGCACGCAAAGGAATGCGACGCAGGCCGCAAATGGCAGAAACACCGCGACAAAGACAGCGAGCGGTTGAAGGCCGACTGGGCTCGACAGTGCCCCATCGCCGACCGCGAATGGCAGACCAATAGCGCATACCGTGCCGATCAGCGTTGCGCCCTCTCTCCAGGCGGATACGCTCAGGCGACCCGAATAGTCGTTCGCCAGTTCCGCTCCCCAGGCGGAATAGGGCAGCAGCGTGCCCGTGTATCCGAGCGACAGAACGGTTCCCCAAAGAGCGAGATAGGCAAGCCCGGCATCGTCCGGCGGCCAAAACAGCATGAAGGCGCCAAGCGCGGTGGGGGCGGACGCGACCAGAAACAGCGTGCGCCGGCGGCCGGCCCTCGCGCTGATCCGGTCCGACAGCCAGCCGATGGCCGGATCGGCGATCGCATCGACAATTCGGATCGCGAGCAGCATAAAACCGACTGCGCCAAGCGGCAAACCGAGCGTGCTCACATAAAAGGTCGGAACGACGATGTAGAGTGGCAGGGCGAGCGCCGCCAGGACAACCGCGGGCAGCGCGTAGGCAAGCAACAAGCGGCTTGTCAGCGGGTGCTGGCCTGAGCGAAGCGTCATCGCCGGGACCGTCGGAATGTGACGTTCGTCCATGCAACGGGCAGGCCGTACTTCGTCACAAGCGCCGTGTTTCTGACCTCGCCGTCGTCGCCGAGCACCATGAGGTCGTGGAACCGGACTTTGTTCTTCCGGGCAGCGTCGAGATAGACGACATAGGAGAACCGCGCCTTGCGGCCTTCGATCCTGACTGGCACGCTGCCGACCACATCCTCACGCGAGCCGAGATATTCCCCCGGCCCCGTCTTGCGAAACCGCCAGGTCTTTGTATCCCGCGCACCATCATCGAATGTAAAGTCTTCGCGAAGCGTCAGCGTCTCTCCGTTCCAGCGCCCCAGCAAGGCGACCGAGAACCGTCGCGACACACCGTTGATCGCGGTGAAACTGCCGGTCGCCTGGGATTTGCCCACGAAGTAGCGTTCCAGCGAGAAGACGGGGTCTCGCGCCTGAGCAAAGATCGGGAATGCGAAGATTGAAACCAGGAAGGCAATGGCCACCATACGCATAAAGAACCTCCCGTGGTCGACGGTTGTCGCAAGAGTTGAAGTCGGTTTGGCTCGAACGGCGGTGCACCTTGTCATAGCGCCGGCCCGATGCGCGCGGTTCCCTTGTCGCCGTTGTTCTGGATCCAGCGGATGCGCGTTTCATCGAGGCGGTAAAGCTCGAAACAGAGCTGCGAACCGTCGTACCAGGTGCTGAACTTCTGGCAGAGCCGGTCACCGTCTATCCACCAAGTGCCGCTATCGCGTGGGCGGGTGAACTTTCCCAGCCCCAAAGCTTCGCCAGTACCATCGACGCGGCCGTCACGGCGGTAGTTCAACGGGAACTCTCCGCCGAACGGAACGGCAAGAAACACCGTCCTGCCGACGATCTGGTCGCGGATGTTTTCGGCCGACAGTCGGTCCGATGCCGCATGACTGGAATGGGCAACGAGCATGAACAACAATACGATCAGCAGACGCATACGCTCCTCCATATTGCATTGGGGGGACGGGTCAGGTTCTTCCCTGAGAGGTACGCGGCATCGCTCGCCTCGGATCACCGACGGCGGTCGAATTCCTGAATGATAGAAGGCATCGAAGTGCGGCTCCCGAGCGGAAACCAGAACAAGGGCGCGACAGCGGTGATCTCGCAATCATCTGCAGGGACGCAGAGTCGACCGAGCGCCCAGGCGCTGGAAATGTCGGTGATGAGGCGTGGTATTTGCCGCTTGCGGCGTTTCGGCCGGCTCGTCCGTTGCCACAGGCGAGCCGGCCGACTGACGTCAGGCCTGTTCGAACCGGCCTTCGGAAACGATCTCTGAGAGCGCCTTTCGCGGACTTGGGACTTCGCGCTCTCTCAGCCCTTCGGGCAATTGCGCCTTGTCGCCGATCCTGCCGATCGCGACCGCAGCCTCGACGCGGTAGTCGGAAGGAATTCTGAGCTCGGTCCGTGCCCGATCATAGTCCAGGCCTGCCATGCCATGCGCCTGCCAGCCGGAATAGGCGGCCTGCAGCGCCAGTGCGCCCCAGGCGGCGCCGGTATCGAACGAGTGCGTGTAGGAGGGCACTTCTTCGTTGGCGCCCGGCGCCAGCAGCGTTGTTTTCGACAACACGAAGATCAGCGCGGACGCGTCCTTCGCCCAGCTTTGGTTGAAGGCGTTGAGGATGCCGAACAGCTTGTCCCAATGCTCCGTGCCGCGGCGGGCATAAATGAAATGCCAGGGCTGGGCATTGTAGGCCGAAGGTGCCCAGCGCGCCGCCTCCAGAATGCCGAACAATTCGGCTTCAGCGATGTCCGCTCCGGCATAGGCGCGTGGCGACCAGCGTTCGAGAAAGAGCGGATTGATCGGGTGGCCGGCGATCCGCGAGTTGATTTCGATGGTCATGGTTTTCCTGTGTGTTGGCTTTGGTATCTGCTCTCAGCCGCAATCGCCGTCACCAGGCCTCGTAACGCTCCGGTCGGCGCTTGAGATTGGAAATCTCGTCCGAAAGTTCGGCGATGCGATCACGAAGGTCGTTCGTCGTTCCGTCCTCGAAATCGTCGATGCCGAAACAGTCCCTTGCTTCGTAGAGCTCAAGCTTGCCTTGCAAGACATCCCGGATCGCGCTCAAGCGTTCATATTGTCGCAGGACACTCATGACACACCTCGTCAAAAGCCACCGTTGTTTAGAAATGCCCAAACAACGAAAAAGGTTTCGTTCGATTGCTCGGCTTCAAGCATTCCGAAAATTATCGAGTTAAACAGTAGATTAAAGGAACCTCGGCCCAAAGATCGTGCCGGGTTTGGAAAAGTGATCCGGCGGCGTGCCGAGAGCATTCAATGCTAGCCTACGCCATAGCTACGGCCTTTCGCCTTTCAGGTGCTGCTCAAGGAACGGCAGGCTGTCCTGGCCCCAATAGATCTCGCCGTCGTAGCCGAAAGTCGGAAAGCCGAAGACGCCGCTCCGGACGGCTTGATCCCGATCGGAGGCCCATTTCCCGGCGACGTCTTCATCATTTTCCCGCGCGCGCAGGGCGCCGCCGTCGAAACCCGCTCGGATGGCCACCGCCTCGCGCACGTCAGGCTGGCCGATATCCTCCGCACCGACCCAGAAGGCTTCCTGCAGCACCTGCGTCAACGCGAGCCAGTCCTTGCCGTCGAGATAGGCGGCAATCACCAGCCGCGACGCAGGCGTCGGATCGGCGAGCTGTGGACGGCCATCGATAAGAAGGTCCTTCCCGCGGGCCCGGCTCCACCGCTTCAGGTCGCGCGTGCCGTATGCCCGGCGCGCCTCCGGCTTGTTGCGCGACAGGATGCCGCCATTCTCCTCGATCACGGTCGTAAGGTACGGCGTGATTTCCGCTTCGTGGCGGCGTGCGAGAGTGGCAAAGGCTTCGAGCCCGATGAACGACCAGGGGGAGCCGATCGAGAAGAAATAGTCGATGCTTTTCGTCACTGCGGAAATGCCTTCATGGAGTTGGGATCTGGGATTGCCCGCGAGGGCTTCAAGCCGCCGCCGGGTTCACGGATGGGGCTCGGGCGGCCTCGTCCTTCGTCTGCGACCAGCCAAGCGCCGGGGCGATGCGCGTGGCGACGTCATCGAGGATCTGGCGGTACTCCTCGTGTTCGAATTCGTAGGGCAGCTCGAGCCGGAGCTCGCGCACGTGCGGCAGGATCGGATCGGCGAGCAAGCCTTCGAGGATCTGTTCCGACGTACCCACGAGATCGCGGGCAAAGAGCGTGCGCCGCTCGCCCTGCGGCGTCAGCGTGCGCTCATGCCGACCGGCGGCGTAATCGAGATAGCGCCGCCTTGTGCTGGCGTCTGCGCCATCGAGCGGGACAATCACGCGGCCGAGTGCAACGCGTTTCCCCGCCCCGCCAGCCTGCCGGTAGGTTTCGAGCTGGCGTGCCTGGGCCTCGAAAAAATCATCCGTCTGCTCGCCCGTGGTGACGTTGCCGATCAGCAGATTGAAACCATTCTCGCCAGCCCATCGGGCCGAACGCAGGGAGCCGCCGCCGTACCAGAGACGGTCGGAAAGCCCCTTGGCATAGGGTTGCAACCGGGGCCGCTGCGGACCGAAAGGCGTCTTGATCACGGTGTGCGCATCGCCGAGGAAATCCGCACGCAGATTATCGGCAAAACGCAGAACGCGCTGATGCGAGAAATCGTACGCCGACCAGTCGCCGTCGAACGCCAATGGCCCGATCAGGTCGACATGCGGCGGGCGCCCCGCACTCAGGCCGATGTTCAGGCGGCCGCGCGACAACACGTCGACAGTCGAGAGGTCCTCGGCCAGCCGATAGGGATTTTCATATCCGATCGGGATCACCGCAGTGCCGAGCTGGATGCGGTCGGTCCGCTGCGTCGCCGCCGCCAGGAAAGCGGCCGCCGACGATATGCCAGGTTCCAGATGGCGCTGCCGCACCCAGGCGCTGGCGAAACCGAGCGTCTCACCATATTCGAGCAGGCGCAGCGTCTGCTCCAGCCCCGCCAAGGGATCATCGCCCGCATAGTTGCCGGGGGTCAGAAAGCCGAGATGATCGATCGCGATCTTGTAGTTCGTCATCGTTGCGCGTCCTCAGGATTTCGGCAGACCGGGAGGATTGGTCTCAGACTTAGGCAGTGCCTCTTCAGACAACTGCCAGCGATCTAGGATTTTGGCGTAGGTGCCACTTTCGATGAGGCCATTGGTGGCGACGGTCAGCGCATCGGCAAGGCCGCTGCCCTTGCGGGTGGTGATCGCCACATCGGAGCGCTCCGGCCACCCCGCGCTCAAGGTGCCGACGCGCTTGATGTTCTGGTCGCGGGCGGCGATGAAGACAAGCTGCGCATGCGGCTGCACGATAACGTCGGCGCGGCCCGAAGCCAGCGCCACAAGGCTCGTCGCCTCGTCGTCATAATATTGCAGCTCGAGTGGCTTCAGGCCGGCGGCGACGTTTTCGTCGTTCCATTTGAGAAGAATGCGCTCCTGATTGGTGCCGGCTCCAACGATGATCCGGAGGCCCGCCGCATTCTTCGGCTCCTTGATCGAGGTGACCGCACTGTCGGTCTTGACGAAGAAGCCGTGCAGACCCTGGCGGTAGCTCGAAAAATCGAACTTCTCCTTGCGTTGTTCCGTGACGCCGACATTGGAAATGACTGCATCGTATTTGCCCGACGTCAGCCCAAGCGGCCAATCGATCCAGGCGATCGGCACGAGTTCTAGCGTCAGCCCGAGACTGTCGGCGACCGCAAGCGCATAGTCCGGATCCGCACCGATCACGGTCTTCGCATCGGTCGCATAGGTCGCAAGCGGCGGTCCGCCGGGGCTGACGGCGACGGTGAATTTGCCCGGCGTCACGAACTTGAAGCCCGGCGATATCGCCGCGATGGCCGCATCGTTGCGCTCAGTACGGATGCGCCCCGGTTGTTCCGGGCTGAAATCGAAGCCGTCGGCTGCCTGAGCTGGACCGAGATGAAGAAGCGCCGTCGCAAAAGCGGCGAAAATTGCAAGGCGTAAAGCGGCTGGACCGAACATGTCTGTCGTCTCCGGATGGGAGGGGGAAGGAGCGGGCCGGCAACGAACCGACCCGCGATATCAGCGCGATTTATGAGCCGCTCTTCGGCAGGCCAGGAGGGTTGGTCTGCGACGCGTCGACGGCCTCGTCGGTCAGGCTCCAGCGCTTCAAGACCTCGCCGTATTTGCCGTTCTTGATCAGATCATTGATGGCAAGGGTGATCGCGTCGGCAAGCCCGCCACCCTTGCGGGTTGTCACGGCAATCTCGGCGGTCAGCGGCCAGCCGCCGCTGGCGATGCCGACGACCTTGGTATCGTTGCGGATCGAGGCGGCGTAGGCACGCGTCGCGTTCGGATTGAATTCGACATCGGCCCGGCCGGATTGCAGCGCCAGATCGCCGGCCGCGCGGTCGTCATAATACTGCACTTCGATCGGCTTCAGCCCGACGGCAACGTTCTGCCGGTCCCATTCCAGAATGATCTTTTCCTGGTTGGTGCCAGCGCCGGTGATCACCTTCAGGCCGGCCACGTCCTTGGGCTCCTTGATCGAGGTGATCGGGCTGTCGGACTTGACGAAGAAACCGAGCACGTCGCGTCGGTAGGTCGAGAAATCGAACTTCTCCTTGCGCTCCTCGGTGACGGTGACGTTGCTGATCACCGCGTCATACTTGCCCGAGGCAACGCCGAGCGGCCAGTCGGCCCAGGCAACCGCCACGAGATCCAGCTCAAGGCCGAGGGAATCGGCAATAAGCGAGGCGAGATCGGGATCGGCGCCAACGACGGTCTTCGAGTCAGACGCGTAGGTAGCGATCGGCGGATCCCACGGGTTGACGGCCACGGTAAACTTGCCGGGATTGACGAACTTGAAGTCGGGTGCGATCGCCTTGATCGCCGCTTCGTTGCGCTCAGTGCGCACGCGGTTGGACGTATCCGGGCTGAGATCGAACTTTTCCTGGGCCTGGACTGAGGCTGTACCGAGCGTCGCGATGGCGACCGCCCCTGCCAAAAGCAGCTTTGCTCTGTCGAAGAATGCCATGTGCTTAATCTCCATTTCACCTTAAGGTTGCAGTTGCTGTCGATCGGATCCGCGTGCCCATGCACGCGTGGAAATTTCAGAGGACCTTGGCGAGGAATTCGCGGGTGCGAGGATGTTCCGCGGCGGTGAAGATGCGGGACGGCGGCCCGGCTTCGAGGATACGTCCCGCCTCCATGAAGACGACGGTATCGGCGACCTCACGGGCGAAACCAACCTCGTGGGTGACGATCACCAGCGTCGTGCCGGTGCGGGCCAGCTCCTTGATGACATCGAGCACTTCGCCGACCAGTTCCGGATCGAGCGCCGAGGTCGGCTCGTCGAAGAGCAGTACCTTTGGCCGCAATGCCAGGGCACGGGCAATCGCCACGCGCTGCTGCTGGCCGCCCGAAAGCTGCCGGGGATAGGCGTTGATCTTGTCGCTCAAGCCCACTCGCGCCAAGAGATCCTGCGCCAGCCGCACGGCATCGTCGCGCTTCAGGCCGCGAACCTGGATCGGCGCCTCTATAAGGTTTTCCAGGACCGTCAGGTGTGGGAAGAGATTGAAGTTCTGGAACACCATGCCGATGTCGGCGCGGCGCTTCAAGATGTCTTTCTCCTTCAGTTCATAGAGCGTGCTGCCCTTCTGGCTGTAGCCGACGAGATCGCCGTCGATCGAGATGAAGCCGTCATCGACCCGCTCCAGATGATTGATGGCGCGCAGCAGCGTCGACTTGCCCGAGCCAGATGGCCCGAGGATCGCCGTAACGCTGCCTGCCGGCAGGCTTAGCTCGACATCATCAAGCACTTTCAGCGGACCAAAACTCTTGGAGATACCGTGGATGCGGACGGCACCGCCGGCGCGAAAGGCGGTTGCGTCATGAAAGCCGGCCTTGCGCACGACAGCGCCATTGCCCGCAATCTCGCTCAGCGGGCGACGGAAGCGCGCGAAGAAGGCCTGGAAGGGCAGCGGCACCGGATTGCGAACCGCACCCTTGGAAAAATGCCGCTCGATATAATACTGGGCGATCGACAGGCCGGTCATGATCACCAGGTACCAGACGGTCGCAACCATCAAGAGCGGGATGACTTCGAGATTGCGGCGGTAGATGACCTGAACGGTGTAGAAGAGTTCCGGCAGCGCCAGCACGTAGACCATCGACGTGCTCTTGGCGAGACCGATGATCTCGTTGAAGCCTGTCGGCAGGATCGACCGCATCGCCTGCGGCAGAACGATGCGAAAGGCCTGGCGATGACGCGGCAGGCCGAGTGCTGCGGCGGCCTCGTGCTGCCCGTGGTCGACCGAGAGAATGCCGCCGCGCACGATCTCGGCAAAGAAGGCCGACTGGTTGAGCGTGAGCCCGAGGAAGGCAGCCGCAAAAGGTGTCAGCAGCTGGGTGGTCGGATAGTTGAAGAACGTGGTGTCGGTGAAGGGAATGCCAACCGAGATCGTCTCGTAGAGATAGCCGAGATTGTTGAGGACGAGCAGCAGCACGATCAGCGGAATAGAGCGCAGCAGCCAGATGTAGCCGAAGGAAAGACCACCCAGCAGCGGCGACTTCGATACCCGGGCGAGTGCCAGCGCCGTTCCGAGCAGCGAGCCGGAAACCGTTGCCAGTGCCGTCAGCAGCAAGGTCCGTCCGAGGCCCGCGAGCACCGGCTCGGCGAAGAACCACTCGGCAAAGACCGGCCAGCCCCAGCGCGGATTGGTCAGCACCGAATAGAGGACGCCGGCAATCACGATTGCCGCAAACAGCGTGCCGAGCGCGCGGCCCGGATGGCGCGCAGGCACGACGCGATAGTGGGCATAAGCCGGATTGGGTTCGCTCGTTCGCGCGGCGCCGGCAACGCCGGCGTAATCGGTCAGAATGGCCATGATGCATCCTCTCTGGAAGTGGTTCGTGCGCCCGTGGGACGCTGGCGCTACGGGTGATGAGCTGCCTGCGGATGCGATGGATGCGGGTCTCCGAGAAGTGCCAGCGATGCGACGAGATGGGTGATGTCCTTCTCGAACGGCAGCGTCTTGTAGACTTCCGGATCGGCGTCGATGTCGAATAGCGCCGTGTAGCCGTTGACGAGATAGAGGCCGACGGCCTCCGGCTGCCGGAAACCGGTCGTCAGATAGATCCGGGAGTAACCCTGCCTTGCGGCCTGCGCTTCGAGCTCGAGCAGAACCTTGCGGGCCAGTCCCTGGCGGCGCAGGTCGGAGCGGGTCCAGATGCGTTTGAACTCGGCAGTGCGGTCGTCATAATGCTTGAAAGCGCCGCCGCCGATGGTCTCGCCGTTGCGCGTCAGCAGCACGAAGTTGCCGTGCGGCGGCGCAAATGCCTCCGGTGGGTAGCGGTTGAGTTCTGCCGCAGCACCCTCGTCGCTGAAGTAATTGCCGTAGCGGCTATCATATTCGAAGATCAATTCGTCGATCAGCGGCTTGGCACGCGGGTCGAGGGGGGTGGTGTAGAGAAACGTATCACTCATGGTTTCGCCAATCCCGTTGTCGTCATCATGCGAGGAAGGTTTCGACCAGCCGCACCCAGTAGCGGGCGGCAGGCGCAATGATTGCGTCGTTGAAGTCGTAGCTGGCGCTGTGGAGCGGCGCGCTGTCGCCATTGCCGACGAAGAGGTAGCTGCCGGCCTTCTCCTCGAGCATGAAGGCAAAGTCCTCGCTCGCCGTACGCGGCTTGAAGTCCGAGACGACCTGGCCCTCACCGAAGGCTTCCAGGGCGACGTTGCGGGCAAACTCCGTCTCGGCGCGATGATTGATCAGCGCAGGGAAGCCGCGGCGGTAATCCACCTGCGCGGTGGCTCCGAAGCTTTCCGCCTGCGCGCGAGCCAGTGCCGGAACGCGCTCGCCCAAAAGTCCACGGGTATTCTCGTTGAAGGCCCGCATGGTCAGCTTCAGCGCCACGCTTTCGGGAATGACGTTGGAGGCAGAACCGCCGTGTATGGAGCCGACGGTGACGACAGCCATTTCCTGCGGATCGACATTGCGCGACACCACGCTTTGCAGCGCCGTGATCAGCGAGGCCGTTGCCAGCACCGGGTCGACGGTCGATTGCGGTTCCGCACCATGGCCACCCTTGCCGACGATCTTGATATTGCACTGATCGACCGAAGCCATCGCAGGGCCGGCGACAAAGCCGAACTGCCCCGATGGAACGCCCGGCCAGTTGTGCAGGCCGAAGACGGCATCGACAGGAAAACGCTCGAACAACCCTTCCGACAGCATCTTGCGCGCGCCCGCGCCGATTTCCTCGGCCGGCTGGAAGATCAGGCTGAGCGTGCCGTCGAAACGGCCAGCCTCCGCCAGATAGCGAGCAGCGGCCAGCAGGATCGCCGTATGACCATCGTGACCGCAGGCATGCATGACGCCGCGATTGGTGCTGGCATGGGCAAGGCCCGTCGCCTCCTCGATCGGCAAGGCATCCATGTCGGCACGAATGCCGATGCGGCGCGCTCCCTCACCACGGCGCAAGGTCGCGACAACGCCGGTCCCGGCGATCCCGGTTTCCACCTCATACCCCCAGGACTTGAGCCGTGTGGCGACGATGTCGCTCGTGCGGTGTTCGTGAAACGACAGCTCCGGGTGGCGGTGCAGGTCATGCCTCAGCGCAACGATCTCATCGAGATAGGCGCCAATGCCTCGCTCGACTGCGTCCCTTGACTGTGCGTCCTTGACGATCATGTTCATGGGCGGCTCCCTCGACGCCTCAGGCGCCGACGGCCCTTCCCTGCTCGATGTCTTCGTCCTGCGCGGCATAGCGGCTTTCGCGGTAAGGCAGCCCCAGATGCTCACGCAGCGTCTCGCCCTTCAGGTGCGGGTCGAAGTAGCCGCGCTTTTCGAGGATTGGCAGCACGTGCGCGATAAAATCCTGAAGGCCTTCGGCAATAACGGGGAAACCGAGGATGAATCCGTCGGCCGCCTCGGTATCGACCCAGCGGATGATCTCGTCGGCAATGTGCTCGGCGGTGCCGATGAAGGCGGTTCGCGGCGTTGCGACATCGAGCGCGATCTCGCGCAGTGTCTGGCCGGTATCGCGCGCCGTCTTCTTGATGCGATCCGTCGTTGCGCGAAAGCTGTTCTTGCCGATATCGCCAATGTCGGGAAACGGTTCGTCCAGCGGGTAGACGCTGAAATCGTGGTGATCGAAGAACCGACCGAGATAGAGCAGCGCCTCCTCGACCGTGACCAGAGCACGGATCGCCTGGTATTTGGCTTCCGCCTCCTCGCTCGTCGCGCCGACGATCGGGGCGATACCGGGGAAGAGGCCGATATCGGCCGCCCTTCGCCCCTGCGCGATCGCGCTCTGCTTGATCTGCTTGTAGAAGGTTCGGGCGTCCTCGACCGGGCCGCCATTGGTAAAGACCGCATCGGCGTGCTTGCCGGCAAGACGAATGCCGGAATCGGAGGCTCCCGCCTGGAAAACGACCGGCTGTCCCTGGCGTGACCGGCTGATATTGAGCGGTCCTTCGATGCGGAAGAAGCGACCCTTGTGGTTCAACCGGTGCAATTTGGTCTTGTCGACGTAGACGCCCGCCTGGCGATCACGGACAAAGGCATCATCGTCCCAGGAGTCCCAAAGGCCCTTGGTCGCATCTAGATATTCGTCGGCGATCTCGTAGCGCAACTCGTGTTCTGGATGCTCGCGCCCGTAGTTGCGGCCGGAGCCCTCCAGCGGCGACGTCACCGCGTTCCACCCAGCCCGCCCGCCGCTGATGAGATCGAGCGAGGCGAACTGCCGGGCGATGGTGAAAGGGTCGCTGTAGGAGGTCGAAACGGTGCCGACCAACCCGATCTTCGAGGTCGACGCCGCAAGCGCCGACAGAATGGTCAGCGGCTCGAAGCGGTTGAGGAAATGCGGGATCGACTGTTCGTTGATATAGAGGCCGTCGGCGACGAAGGCGAAGGCGATACCGGCGGCTTCCGCCTTGCGCGCGGTGTCGACGAAGAAGCCGAAATTGACGCTGGCGTCGGCTGGACCGCTCGGATGCTTCCATGCATTCATGTGGCCGCCGGGGCCTTGCAGCATGATACCGAAGGTGACGCTTTTCTGGGGCATGGACGAGATCCTTCTGCGGATGTTCAGGCGACGAGCGAAAGCCGCTCTCTTGCGATGAGTTCGATCGATGCGAAGCGCTCGGCTGCGGGGAGCGCCGGCGTGTCGATCACGAATTCCTTGACGCCGTAGCGGCGATGAAGCGCATCGAGCTCCTGGCGGACCTGGCGCGGCGTTCCGTGCAGCACGCTCGGGCTCTTCTCTTCGACCCGGTAGTCGCTGACGCCGGCCTGGCGCGCGAATTCGGCCGCCTGCTCCTCGCTGCCGACATTGACGCTCTGACCGTTGCCGAGGAAAACCTTGAAAATACGAAGGCCTGCGACGCGCTCGCGTGCGCGCTCCTCGCTTTCGGCCGCCAGTGCTGCGACCGCCAGGATCGGCCGTCCGCCGCCCGTCGCACGCTCGTAAGCTGCAACCGTTCGCTCGAGGTTTTCCGGATCGCCGTTGAGATGCGCGGCAAACACCAGCTGCCAGCCTTTCGCTGCGGCAAGTTCGGCGCTTTCGACGCTCGCCCCAAGCAGAAACCGCTCCGGCGGATGCGTCGGCAAGGGCGTTGCCAGCAACGTAGCCTCGTCATTCTCGCCGGGCGCAAGGTAGCGGTTGATGTCACTCAGCTGTTCGGCAAAACCCGGTTTGTGCTCGGGATCGGTTCCGATCTGCAGCGCCCGCGTCGAGAGAGGAAAACCGCCGGGTGCCTTGCCGACGCCGAGATCGACCCGCCCTGGCGCTGGCGACGCCAGCAGGTTGAAAGTTTCGGCGACCTTGTAGGCGCTGTAGTGCTGCAGCATGACGCCGCCGGATCCGATGCGGATCTTGGATGTGCGCGCCAGGAGATAGGCGATCAGCGTTTCGGGGGCCGAGCTTGCGAGGCCGGTCATGTTGTGATGCTCGGCCAGCCAGAATCGGTGATAGCCCCACTCTTCGGCTTTCGTCGCCAGCCGGGCGGTCGCCTGCAGCGCGTCGGTGGCGGTATTGCCGGGGTCGATGGGGCTCTTGTCGAGAAGGCTGAGAAGATAGGACATGCCATGTGTTCCAGATTGTCTCGGCGCCGCCGTCGGTCGCCATTAATCTATAAAACACATAGACAATATGCATTATAAGAAATGCATTTCTATTTCGCACCGGTTTGAGAGAAAAACCCGCCCGCGCTTCAGACCGCGCCTTGCAATCGAAAACAACGAAACGCCACGCACGATCTGCGTCAACAAGCTCGAAGCTCGCGCGTAGTGCCGAGAGCGCGCAAATTGGGTAAGGGGGTGAGATGTCTTGGTATCCGGGAGGACCAGCGCTCAAGCACCGTCGCACGGGGGTGTTACCGTCAGACGCTTCAGCAGGGGACGCCGAACAAACATCGGCGCGCAGCAGAGCCGCGCGCCGATCAAAACAAGATCAGTTCACTGAGGTGAGCGTCATTGATGTGCCGGTGGCAGCAACATTGAGACCGAGCTGGCCCGTGACGCTGACCGTCTGCAGATGGATGGCACCGGCCGTGCCGCCGATGAGGATGTTGGCCCCGACGCCGGCGCCGAGCGTTGCTTCGGCCGTCGCCCCCTTGTAGATGCCGCTGAGCGCACCCTTGTGGTAGCCGGCCGTCGGCGCGAACACAGCCCAGATCAGCCGGCTACGGGTGGTGAAGCCGACATCCACGCCGAGCTTGCGGATCGCGCCAGCATACTGATCGGAAGCTTCGGCACCGACGGTCGAACGGAAGACGCACTCGACTTCCTTGGCAGATCCCAGCACATAGCCGGCACCGCCGGCTATGTTGCAATCGAGGTAACCGATCTTCACGCCGTTGCGGGCATCCGGCTCCCTGTAGGTTTCCTTGTAGGTCGGCAGGTCGGCAGCATTGACAGCCCACGCAACAGCAGACGCCAGGGAGGCGGCGGCAAGCGCCATCGCAAGAGTCTTTTTCATATGTTCGCTCCTTTTCGGGTCGTTATTGATCAACAGCACTCGCTCTTCCGGCAAACGAATCGAGCTGCAGAGACGCCACAGTTGGACGCCGATCGGACATTTCGAAGGCACCGCGCCGGACGCAGGGCCTAGCACGGAATTTTACAGTGGGCTGTTGCTCGGAGAGAACACCCGGCGCCGGTGGACACCTGCCCAAAGGAAGCCCGACAGAACAGACACAGGATTGCTGACGCAAAGGACCAGTGGGCCGAGTGGACCTCACCGCACGGTGGCCTGGAATTAGGAATCACCTGCTATTCTCCCCCGGTTCAAAAGCCCGGGCGCGAGGGCATCTTGCGGTCGAGGCCAGCCACCCACCCGATCGCCATCAACAGGACGATCGCGGCAAGGGCAACCAACCCGATGGCGTACATCATCAGGAGTTCGACGAGACGCGGCACGAACAGCACGGTCTTGGTCAATAGCGGCTGAGCGCCACCCCATGCGGACAACGCATCCCGATTGAAGGCCTCCAGTCGACGAACAAGGAAACGCATGCTCACCTCTTCCGGCCGACAGCAAGCCCATGCGGCGCGTCGGCAACTGTCGTTTGAACGTCGCACGCCAGTCGTTGCCGGCTGGCGGCCAATCCGTCGTGCCGCGCGGCATCAATGCAATGGCGTGGCGCTTTCCGGCTCACGCATCTGGAATCCGCCGATCGAAAGCTTTCCATCACCGAACGGCAGCGCACGGCGCAGGCGAAGCTCGTCGTCAATGACCGTCTGCATGCCGGCCTTGAATTTCCTGATGCTGAACTGCGCCGTGTGCGCCCTGATAACGTCGGGCCGGAACGCGTCTTCCCGCGCCTCGAAGGCGTAGATCGCCTTGATCAGCGCGTCGACGCTCTGCTGTTCGAAGAGCATGCCAGTCAGATTGGGCACGACGGTCTCGAGCGCGCCGCCAGCGCCAAAGGCGATGACCGGACGGCCGCTCGCCATGGCTTCGACCGGCACGATGCCGAAGTCTTCCTCGCCGGGAAAAACCAGGGCACGACAGCGGGCGAGCTTCTCCTTCAGCACCGCAAAGGGTGCGCGACCAAGGAACGTCACGGTCGGGCCGGCCATGCGCTTGAGCCTGGCGATATCCTGTTCCTTGCCGTCGCCTATCACGACCAGGTTCTTGCCCATTTTCGTGAAGGCTTCCACGGCCAGGTCGATCCGCTTGTAGGGAACGATCTGGCCGGCGCAGAGGTAAAAGTCCTCGATTTGGGTCGAAGGTGCGAAGTCCTCGGTGCTGACGGGGGGATAGACCACGGTTGCCGGGCGCCGATAGTATTTGCTGATGCGTGCTGCCACGTGATGCGAGTTGGCGACAAAGCGGTCCACCCGCATGCTGGTGTTGACGTCCCAGGTCCGCAGCATCGGCGCCAGCACCGGCATCATCATCCGCGACAGGAGGCCAGCACTCGACCGATAGGCGTGATAGTGATCCCAGAGGTAACGCATGGGCGAATGGCAATAGCAGATATGGGCCGCATGCGGCGGCGGAATGATCCCCTTCGCCGGTCCGGATTCGCTTGAGATGATCAGGTCGTAACCGCTGAGATCAAGACTTTCGAGCGCGAAGGGCATCAGCGGCAACAGCGACTGATAATGTCCGATGGCGCCGGGAATGCGCTGCAGGAACGACGAGGTGACCTTGTGCTTCTTGATCGTATCGGACACGCGGCCCGGATCATAAACCAAGGTGAAGATGTCGGCCTCGGGATAGAGATCGCATAGCGCCTCGATCACCTTCTCCCCACCCCGCATCGATACCAGCCAGTAATGAACGATTGCGACGCGCATGGCGCTCCCCTACTGCAACGATCCTGCCGCAGCATGGGACAGAGGGACCTCGCGTGCACAGCGCCAAGATCGGTCCGGCAGTGCATCCGAAGGAACGATCGTCCTACTCGAAAGGTTTAGGGGCCGGTGCCGGCCAACCGGGGTTTATCCATCGGCCGGGGCAATCCTATCCGATGGTGCCGCCGGTTTAGAAATTCTCCCCTAAAGGGATTAGCCGCGATTAGACCGCAGGGAATTTACCTCGAACGTTTTGGGCCGACAATCAATCCGACGCGCCACGCCAAGCTGAACTGTCCAGCACCGCGGCGCGCAGGAACATCTGCGAGGCCCCATGCCCCATGCCGATCACAGTCTTTCCTATCGCCTGTCGTGCCTTGGCCGTGCCTCGACCCTGTGTCTTGCGATCGGCCTGAGCGCGCTTGCTCCACTCCATCAGGCGCAAGCGGAGCCGGTGTTCCGCCTGCAGCCTCAAACGAGGGTCAAGGTCGCGATCGTCGAGTGGGTCGCCTCGACAGGAGAATACAAGGAGTGGACCGCGCTCAACGGCGAATATGTCGTCTCTCCCGCCGGCACGATCTCGGTTCCGCTGGTTGGCGAAGTCAAGGCCAGGGATAGAACGCCCGCGGAACTGGCGGCCACCATCGCCGATCTCCTGAAGGAGCGTACAGGACTCAGCAAGGCGCCGGAGACATCCGTCGAAGTTGTTCGTTACCCGATGATCTACGTCACGGGCCTGGTCGATCGGCCGAGCGAACTCGAATTCCGGCCCGGCATGACGGTGATGCAGGCGGTGGCGATGGCCGGCGGACGCGAACGCCGCACGAACCCTGCCGGCGGCTACTCGGACATGGAGCAGATTCGCTACACCGGCGAATTGAACCGGATGGAACTCGAGATGATGCAACTGGCCGCCCGTCGCGCCCGACTGAGGGCCGAGTTCACCGACAGCACCAAAATCGAATTTCCCCAGGCGCTCAAGGCGGCCACTGGCGCCGCCATACAGCAGATCGTGCGCGACGAGAGCACCCTCTTCGACGCCCGGGTCGAGGCCATGCGCCGCCAGCTTGATTCCCTTGCCGAACTCGGCACGCTTTTGAAGAACGAGATCGACGTGCTCGACGAAAAGACGGCGGTGCAGCAACGTCAGATCGAGATCGCCCAGGATGAGCTCAAGGGCATCTCGAAGCTGGTGAATGACCAGACCGTGACGAAGTCGCGGCAGACATCGCTGGAACGGATCGTCGCCGAACTGCAAAGCGATAAGCTCGACCTGCAGGTCGCCGCCATGCGCGCCAAGCAGAAGCTCAGCGAAACCGAACGCGATGCGGTGACCTTGCAGGGTCAGCGCCGCACAGAGGCCGGCCGCGATCTGCAGACGACGGAAGCCGCGATCGAGGATCTGAAGCTCAAGCGCAGCACGACGCTGCAACTGCTGCAGATCAACGGTGCGTCCCTCTCCCGCTTTGCCGACATGAAGGCGATGGACCTCGAGCCGCTTGAATACTGGATCACCCATGGCGGCGGCACCGAACCGGCCGTGAAGGTCACGGAGGCAACGTTGCTCGTGCCGGGCGACGTGCTCGACGTACGCTCGGCGCTGACGGCGGCGCTGGACAAAAAACTTCTGACGTCGGTCGGCATCGAACAGTCCCAGTAGCAGCGGCAAATCGGTTGAAGCGCAGTGAATTTCGTGGGGAACACAAATGGTCGTGCATGACATCTCAAAAATCGTGATGGATGAGAATTTCGAGGCCAAGCGTTCGGCCGGCCAGGAGAGCATATCCTTCCGCGATGTTTCCGACTTCCTGCGGCGCCATCTCGTTCGCATCGGGATCTGTGGCGTGATCGGGCTTGCGCTCGGCGCCTTCTACATCCTCAACACGGCACCGACCTTTACAGCGACCGTCCGTCTGGTGATCGACCCTGAACAGGGGCGCATCGCCTCGCAGGATGCCTCGACCGGAACAATCATCATCGAAGCGGCCGAGATCGCCAGCGAAGTCGAAATCGTCAAGTCCGAAGCGATCGCTCGTGCCGTCATCGAGCAGCTCGACCTGACCAATGACCCGGAGATTGTCGGCGGCGGCGTCTCGATCCGTGGCATGATCGGCTCGCTATTTTCCCCTGCCGCCAAGAACTCCGACAAAGATGCGGCCGACGACGAGTATCTGATGCGCCGCACCATGGCCGCGTTTCTCTCGCGCGTTACCGTGCGGCGCGTCGGCCAATCCTACGTGCTCGAGATCGGCTATTCTTCCACGGATCCCCAGAAAGCTGCGAAGACCGCCAACGCCATTGCCGGCGCCTACATCCGCACCGGCATGAACGAGAGATCCGACGCCGCAAGAAGCGGCGCCAAGTGGCTCGAAAGTCGCCTGATCGAAGTCGGCGCGCAGGCACGCGCAGCCGCCATGACCGTGGAAGAGTTTCGCGCCAAGAACGACATCACGACGGTCGGCACCGCGTCGACGCTCGACCAGCAGCAGCTTTCCGAACTCAGCAGCCAGATGCTCGCAGCGCGCGCTGCGACAGCGGCCGATACCGCTAAACTGATGACGCTGCAGCAGCTCATGTCGAACGACACGATGATCGGCAGTGTCAACGACAGCCTCGACAACCCGCAGATCCAGAAACTCAACGACGAAATGCGCCTGGCGAAAGCCAAGCTCGACAATCTCAAGACGCGATACGACAGCGGAAACCCTGCAATTGCCGCCGCCGAGGCCGACATCGCGCGGCTGGATGCTTCTCTTCGCAACGAATTCCTGCGCATCGAACAGTTCTACAAGTCCAATGTCGAGATCGCCAAGACCCGCGAAAAGTTGCTTGAGAGCGAGCTTGCCAATCTGACCGCGACGGGTGCCGGCAAGAACGTTGCGCGCGTCGAACTTTCCGAGATGGAAAGCCGCGCGACGACCTATCGCAACATGTACGAGGGTATTCTTCAGCAGCTCATCGGCGCGCTGCAAAAGCAATCCTTTCCTCTGGGCAAAGCACGCATCGTGACGGCGGCAACGGCGCCACTGGGAAAGACCTGGCCCAAACCTTCGACGATCTTGCCGTTCTCGCTGATGTTCGGATTGGCGACGGGGCTGATGCTCTCGGTGCTGCGTGACGGTCTCGACCGCCGCGTCAGCTCCAGCGAACGCCTGCGTGCCGAACTCGGCATTACCTCGCTCGGCCACGTGCCGATGTTCAGAAGCAGCCCCCGTCCCCATCAGCCTCCGATCGCCTCCACGATGCTGCCGCTCAGATCGGTCCTGGACATGCCCTATTCGCGGTTCTCCGAGGCGTTACGCGGCGTGAAGAACTCCGTCGATTCCGCGTTCCCCGCCAATGCATCGGCAGTGATCGGGGTGACCTCGGTCGGCCCGGGCGAAGGCAAGACCACGATCGCTGCCAATCTCGCCCAACTCTACATGAACGAAGGCACATCGGTCCTGCTCGTCGATGCGGATTTCATCGGCTCTCGCCTCAGCCGCGTCGCCACCGAGGACGGCGCGGGCTTCGGCATGGAGAGCCTGCGGATCCTGGGCATTCCCGGCCAATATTCGAGACGCAGGTCGAGTGAGGGACAACAGCATGTCGAGGAATTCGACGGCAAGGCGGTGCGCTGCGTTCCGGTTCTGACCGTCGAACAGACGCGCAAGGCCGCCGTCGGACATCAACGATACGGCCACCTGCCGGCGCTGAAATCGGAGCTGGAACTGCTGAGACAACGCTACAAGGTGATCATCGTTGACATGTCCGGCTTCGAAGATTCGGCCGACACGCGCGTGATCTGCACTTATCTCGACGGCATTGTCGTGGTTCTCGGACAATCCGACAAGATGACTGTCGAACGGCTCGGCGAGGCCCTGTCGACATTCGGCAAATCGCGTGTCGCGTTGCTCGGTGTGATTTCCAACAGAAGCGACGGCCCTCGCCGGACCAACATTCGCTGGGACCGAAAACAATGGCGCAAGTTCAAGAAATGATGCCGGCAACGGACAAGCATCCCGGCGGTCGCCCGGTAACGGTTGCCATCGGCATACCGAGTTGCGGGCGAAGAGACATTCTCTCCGCTGTCCTGCCGCTCATCGCCCGGCAGTCCCGGCAACCGGACGCGATCTATGTCTGCCTGTCGTCGCCCGAGGATATGGACCCTCGCTGTGTCGAGGGGCTCGCCTGCCCTGTCACCGTAATCCTGTCGGAACGTGGCCTGTGCCGCCAACGCAACCGGATACTGGCGGAAGTAAGCACCGATATCATTCTGTTCCTCGACGATGATTTCCTGATGGCGCCGTCCTATGTCGATGAACTCGTGGCGCTGTTCGTCAGCCAGCCCGACGTCGCCATGTGCACCGGCACCGTCATCGCCGACGGCATCATCGGTCCCGGCATCGCAATCGATGATGGGCTTGAGATGATAGAGGCCGGCTTGTCTCGGGCGGATCTTCCGACGACCTTCTCGCCGATTTACAGCGCCTACGGCTGCAACATGGCCGCAAGGACTGCCGCGATCCGGCGCTCAGGGTTACGCTTTGACGAAAATCTGCCGCTCTACGGCTGGCTCGAAGATGTCGATTTCAGCCGCCTGGTCGCCGAGCATGGGCGTGTCGTTCGGTCGAGCCGACTGCTGGGTGTCCACCTTGGAACGAAGAAGGCCCGCACCCCTGGCATCAAGTTCGGCTACTCGCAGATCGCCAACCCGATCTACCTGATGCGCAAACACACGATGAGCATCCGTCACGCCACCGTCCAGATGGCGCGAAACCTGATCGCGAACATGGTCAAGGTCTGGAACCCGGAGCCGTGGGTCGATCGGAAAGGGCGCCTGCGCGGCAATGCCCGCGCGGTGATGGATCTGCTGACCGGTCGGCTCGCACCGCAGAACGTCGAAAGGCTCGAGTAACATCATGGCTCCCCTGCCGCCCGACCGCGTCGTCGTCATAAACGATCGCTCCACCAAGGTCGGTGGCGCCACGAACCTCGCCATCCTGTCGGCAGAGCTGCTTCAGCAGCGCGGCATACCGGTGACGTTCTTTGCCGGCGACGGCGCGCCAACCAACAAACCGTCGGATGATACGATCAATCTCGACGCCGTTCCCCTGATGGAACGGCGGCGGAGCGACGCACTGCGTTTCGGCCTATACGATCCGCCCGTCTATGAGAGACTGAGCGGGTTGATCTCCAGTCGCGACACGCCGTCGACGATCTACCATGTCCATGGCTGGTCGAAGATCCTTTCGCCGGCGATCTTTCGGGCACTCGCGCCTGTGCGCGATCGCGTCGTTCTCCACGCTCACGATTACTTCCTCGCCTGCCCCAATGGTGGCTTCGTCAATTACCAGACCCATCGTGTCTGCGAGTTGAAGCCGATGTCGGGTCGTTGCCTCACAACGCAATGCGACAAACGCGGTCTGCACGAGAAGGCCTGGCGCACGGCGCGGCATATGCTGCGGGAGCAGCTCTTTCCAACCAAGCGAATGGCCGCAAACATCATCGTCGTGCACGAGAGGATGCGCGCTTACTTCGAGCGCGCCGGCATAGATGGCACCCAGATCGAAACGATCCGCAATCCAGTCCTTCCCTTTGTCGCCCCAGGGCTCCAGCCCTGGACAAACCGCAACTTCGTGTTCGTCGGCCGATTGGAACCCGAAAAGGGGTTCGAGGATGCGGCGAAGGCGGCCAAGCTTGCCGGGCTGCCCCTTCACTTCGTCGGCGACGGTGCCGGGCGCGCGCTCATCGAAACACGGTTTCCCGATGCCACGGTTCACGGTTGGAAGACCAAGGACGAGATGCGGGATATCATTCGCAGTGCACGCGCCGTCGTGGTTTCCTCGCGTGTGCCGGAACCGTTCGGGCTCGCCGCGCTCGAAGCCGTTTCATGCGGCATACCGGTCATCCTGCCTGACGCCGCCTTGCTCGCGGACGAAATCGTCGCCCTGGGCTGTGGGCTCAAGTTCCGGATTGCCGATGTCGAACATCTCGCAGCCGCGATGCGGTCCATCGCCGCAGACGACGCATGGGTGCATCGGATGAGCGACAACTGCCTGAGAGAGGCAGCCAGGCTTGCGCATTCGCCGGAAACCTGGGCGGACGAGTTGATCGCTCTCTATGGCCGCGTGCTGCAACGCGCCAACCGGGCCCCGAGCGATGTTGTGCCAACGCACATGGCCCCATCTGGGACCGCATACGATCTGCAAGATGGAGGTGTTCGATGAAACGGCATCGATCGCCGCTGCAAACCAACGGTGGGCAAGGGGCATGCCCACCTGGCGAAACCTGCGAGCAGACTGGCCCTTCGCGATTAGCAGGTTTACCCGGCTGCGCTTTAAACCTGCCTGGGGCGTACCTCCATTGGACTAGGCCCTGCCCATCAGGATCGATTGTAAATCCAGGCGCTCGCTGGCAGCCTGTTAAAGGCGAACGGTGTTGGGAGGGGTGAGAGATATGCTGTCTGTTTCTGATGGCGCTGCACGTCAAGGACACTCCGCGCGCGGAACCATCGCAGCACGACGCGGCAGCAGATCCAAGCGATTGGTCGACGTGACCGTATCCGTCATGGCGCTCGTCTTCCTTGCGCCGGCACTTGCGCTGATCGCGATAGCCCTTGTCATGGTCGATGGCGGACCGATCATCTTCCGACAAGCCCGCGTGGGTGCGCAGGGCAAGATGTTCGAGTGCCTCAAATTCAGGACCATGCGCCGCGATGCGGCGGAAAGGCTTGCCGAGCTTCTGGCCACCGACCCCGAGCGAAACCGGGAATGGATGGAAAAGCGCAAGCTCGTTGGCGACCCGCGCGTCCATTGGCTAGGCAAGATCCTCAGGATGACCTGTCTCGACGAGTTGCCGCAGTTCTACAACGTGCTGCGTGGCGACATGAGCCTTGTCGGGCCTCGCCCGATCTCGCTGGAAGAAACGGAAAAGTACGGCCCGAACCTGCACTACTACACGGCGCTGAAGCCCGGCATCACCGGCATGTGGCAGGTGCGAAGACGGCCGGAGACCACCTATGACGAGCGGGTTCAGTTCGACATCGACTACTATCAGTCCCGGTCGATCTACCTCGACATCGTGATCATCGTAAAAACGGTGGGCGTCGTCCTCTTTGCAACAAACGAGATCTGAAGGGTGGCGTTTTACCAGATGAAAAAGATCACGGCCGCCCAGAAGACAAGGCACAACACGACCACAAACCAGCGAATGGCCAGCTTCGTGTTCCATGAAGACCGATTGGTCACGGCGCCCTCTTTGTCCAACGAGATCCGTCTCAACATCGACTGCGAGTTCCCCTCTCCCGCGTGTATCCCCGACGTCTGCGTGTCAGCAACACGCCGTCGAATTATGGCGAACGGCGGGTACCAAAGTCCGTGCCATCGCGCACCCTACCGCAAGAACCGGGCAAGACCCGAATCACGGTTTCAACGCACACCATACCGTACGAGTTTCGAATTTTCAGCCGACCGGGGTTTTTTCCCGAAAGTCGGCAGGCAAACGTCCGCCGGCCCGATCGAACCGCTCCCGCCCCCGTCTCACCCTCAATGCCGCTTACCGCCAGTCGTGGTGCAATGATGCCCCACTGGTTCGAGACCGCAAAGCTCCCACTGCGACGGGTGTCTTCCGCCTTCCCCAGTTCATTGCGCTTACCGCATCTGATCGGTGACGGCTTTGCCGCTCTATCCGCCAAAGTCATCTCACAGGCCGCACAGCTGTCGATCTTCATCGTGGCGGCGCATGTGCTTGCGGCCGCCGAATTCGGCTTCTTTGCCTTCGCATCCTCCTTTGCCATTTTCGTTCTTGTCGTCGCCGAGGGGGGATGGGGCGAGTTCATCATGAAGGGCGGCGCCGACAAGACGGACGTCGATCAGCTTGCGACCCTGTCGATGCTATCAGGGCTTGTCGCCACGATCCTCGGCCTTTCCACCTCTGCAGCGATGTTCATGCTGGGGCACGGCTCGAACGCGCTGCTGGTCGCCCTCTTCAGTACCTGGTACCTGCCGGCCTCGCTATCGACCGTTTACGACGGTATTCTCATTTCGCAAGGGCGCTTGAAGAGCCAATCCTTCATCCGGATTGCGGCCGAAATCATCGGGCTGTTCGTGGCGATCGGCGGGCTTTGGCTGGGATGGAACATCGTGGCGCTCATCTGCGGACGATTAGCGCAACAACTGACGATCCTTGCCGCATCGATGATCATGCTGCGGTGGCTGCCACGCTTGCGTCTGCACCGCGCATATGCCTCACAAGTGCTGGAGTTTTCACGCCATATCGTCGCCAACCGGCTCGTGGTGTTCTTTCGTTCCTACGCCGGCACGCTGGTCGTCGGCAGCTTCCTCGGCCTGGCCGAGGCGGGCTACTACCGCGCCGCCGAACGGATCGTTGCCGCCTTCTCCGAGCTCATGGGCGAACCGGCCCGGATGCTCGCCTGGATCCTGTTTGGCCGCGCCGCGGGCAAAGACAAGGGCGATGTCGACCGGGCGGCGATCGGGGCGACAGCCACGACCTTCATGACGGTGCTGATGGCGATCTCGACGCCGATCTATCTCGGTCTCGCGCTGATCTCGGCAGAACTCATCGACGTCGTCCTGGGTGACAAATGGGCGCCTGCAGCGATCCTCGTTGCAATTCTCGCCGCAAAACAGACACTTCTGATCCCGGGCTATGTCACGGAGCCGTTGCTGTCGCTGAGCGGCAACATTCACAGGATGCCGAAAGCGGTGATGTTGAACGGCGCGATCTCCGTCGGGCTGATCATTCTGCTGACCCCGTTCGGCGCGGTTGCGACAGCGTTGGGTCAATGCGTCGCCGCGGTGTTCTCGTTCAACATTTCGATGCGGCTGCAGTCACGCGAGGGTGAACTTGCGTGGAACCGCGTCCTTCGCGACTGCGGCCTGGTGGCAATCGCCGTCTGCGCCATGGCGGCCGCCGTCTTTCTGTTCGGCCGGATAGCCGAAGCGTCGTCGCTGAGGCAGATGTCGACGATCGCCCTGCAGGTGGTCGCCGGCGCGGCGATCTATGTGGCGGCGCTCGCCATCCTGCAGCGATGGAGCGATGCCTTGCGGCCCATCTTCGCGTTCGGCCGTCACGGATGAGGGACAAACCAAACAACACAAGCGCGACAATCAGGGGAGATGCATCGTGCTGACCAGCGACATCAAGAACACTGCCTACCCGCTTTTGCGCAGCGCCGTGCGCGGCCTCAACCGTTCCCTGACGCCGTTGAAGGCGGCGAGCGGTCGGCTGCGCTACCTCTCGCCTTTCCCTCAACGCTTCACCGGCGCCTACGGGTCGTTCGAAGACGCCATCGCCGCTGCCCGCTCCAATGGCCTCGCCGGCTATGACCACGAGGAAATCGCTGAAGTCGCCTTCGACAAGATGTGCCAGGTGGCGCCCTGGGATTACCCCGTGCTCTTCTGGATGCGGCAGGTGATGGGTGAGGTTGACGGTCTCGTCGATGCCGGCGGACATATGGGCACGAAATACCGGGCATTCCGCGACCTTCTCTCCCTCGAAGGGTCCTTCCGCTGGGTGGTCTACGATCTGCCGGCCATCGTGCAAGCGGGCCGGCGCAGGGCCGAGCAGGACAAGCTCGACAATCTGCATTTCGTTGACCGTATCGCCGATGCCGGCCCTGTGCCGTTGTTTCTGGGCTCCGGACTGCTGCAATATCTCGATATTCAGTTGTCCGACCTGTTGGGGCGGATGCCCGCCCTGCCCCGCCACCTCCTGCTCAACAAGGTGGCGCTGCGAAAGGGCAGCCCCGTCGTGACGCTGGAGCGCATCGGCAAGGCGATCGTGCCCTACCAGATGCGCAACGAAGATGTCTTTTGCAGTGACGTCGAAAGACTCGGCTATCGCCTTGTCGACCGCTGGTCGATCCCGTCACTCGCACATGTGATCGAGACACATCCCGAGTTGGGGCCAAGCGAAAGCGCCGGCTTCTATTTCCGTCTGCCGTAAAGTTCCAGCGTCGACCGGCAATGGGACAGGGTGTCAAAGCCCGTCTACGGGTGCAGGCGCGGCTACCGCCTCCTGCGCCACCAGGCGAGGCGTCAGCGTCGCCACCGAACGCTTTTCCAGCAGCGTCTTCAGATGATCGGCGAGGCGTATCGCCAGGCCAAGCGTCATCAGCGTCGGATTGGCGTGACCGGGGGTAGGAAAGATCGAGCTGCCAGCGACAAAAAGCCCGTCCACCCCATGAACCATGGCATTCGCGTCGACTACGCTGGTCGCCGGATCGCTTCCCATTCGCGTCGTACAGGACGGGTGCGCCATGTCGGTGAACGCAGCCTTGCTATCATCATCCGCGGCGATCCAGTCGGCCAGATTCGGCCGTGGAAAGCCATTGCGCACGAACTCGGCGGACAGTGCCCGCGCCAGCCGCTTGACGCTCTGCACCTCTGTGGGGCCGATTCTCCAGGCGACGCGCGGCAGCGGCACGCCGTTCCGGTCTCTCTGATCCGACAGAGTGACACGGCTTTCCGCGTCGAGCTTCTGCTCGGCCATGACGTCGAAACGCAGCGTATCGGATCGATGCATCATTCCCCGCTTTTGGACCACCCTGCGAAAGGTGCCCTTCGCCAGGAACGCAGGCGATCCCACGGCGACAGCAAGATCGCTCGCAAGCCGCGTGCAATCTCCCCGCATCAGCCGCTTCAGCGCTGCCCAAGGATCGGCCGGCGAATGGATCTGCACGGGATAGGCGGCGCAGTTGACAAGCTCCTCGCGTCTCTGCACGTCCGGGCTGAGGCACAGGCCGTGCAGATAGAACCGCGTCACCCCCTCGTCGGACAGGCCGTAGAAATTGAAGTGCCTCGCCACGATGTCGATGTCCCTCCGATCAAACTGGAGAAGCGTCGAGCGCGGGTGATCGGCGAGGTAGCGACCAACGACATCTCTGCCATTGCCGATACCGCCCGTCATGACGGACGTCGAAGCCAGCAGCAGCCGTGCATTTTCGATGCCGCCCGCGCACAGAACGACTATCTCCGGCCGTACGCATGCACGGACCCCGTCAACGCTTCGCAGATCGAGCGACGCGACGCGCCTGCCGCTCTCGTCGAGATGGATCGCGGTAACGGTCGCATCGGTCAGAATATCGATGTTTGGGGCGACCAACTCGGCAGCCACACGGCCAAACCGCATGGGCTCGCCGCGCTGATCCCGTTCATGGCTGAACTGCCAGAAGAAGGGGCGAAGCAGATCACGGTCGAAGCCGAGTTCGTCCGGAGGCGAATGCAACCGGCCAAAGAGCCTCTCGTCGTAGAAATTGGGTCCGAGATTGAGCAGGCGTGCCGCGCGATCGAGCGCCGGCGTCAGGCTTTCGCGGGTCATCGGCCAACCGGACACCGGCAGCCAGGACCGGCGCTCAAAGTCGATTTCGTCGAAACTTGCGCATTTGCCGATCCAGGTATGCGTGCTGCCGCCGAGCCCGCGGTTGCGCAACTCGAAAGGCGCTATGTCATTCAGCCATGAGAGGCTGCCGTTATATCCCCGACCCGGACTTTCGACGCCATTACGGGCAATCGGCTCGCCGACATTCTCAACGGCATTCAAGCTCTGCTGCGCGGCCTCGAAGTCGGCACCGCCGCTTTCGATGATCAGCACCCGGCAACGGCTGTTGGCCAGCTCGCGCGCGATCGTCAGGCCGACGGGACCGCCGCCGACGATGGCCACATCAGGACGAAACTCGGTGCCTGTAGGGGCTGATCGGAGATCACGGATCGGCATGAAAAGGACTCCCGCGTGCTACATACCGGTCGTAGCATCAGCGCTTTCGCACCGAAATCTCCCAATATGCATAGGGGAGTAGGGCAACTACTGATTTCGGCTAGTTGCAGCCTGCACACTTTGTTCAGGCGCTGACCGGATGTCCATTTTGAAACGGTGCCGTGAGGCGACTAGGCTTGATCATTGGGGCCGGTACCCAGCAGGCGATTTGTCCTTATCCCTGGACGCCGATGGTCGGCGAACGCGGAGAGCCGGCAAAGATCGGAGACTAAGGCATGGCGCGTGTAGGTATCAGAGAATGGCTGGCACTTGCTCCTGTATTTGCGTCGGGAAAGCTGGCCCGCTTCAGCAGCGACGGCAACGGGCCTCTCACCCGTTTCGAAGCGGATTTCTCCGCCAAGTTCGGCGTCGAGCATGTCCTGACGGTCAGCAGTGGCACCGGCGCGCTGATAGCAGCCCTTGCGGCAGCCGGCGTCGGACCGGGCGATGAGGTGCTGGTGCCTGCCTACACCTGGATTGCAACGGCGGGCGCGGCACTTGCCGTCGGCGCGGTCCCCATCATCGTCGATATCGACGAGACCTTGACGATGGATCCGGCAGATATCCTGCGAAAGATAACCCCCTATACGCGCGCCATCGTTCCCGTGCACATGGCCAATATGGTGTGCGACATGGAGCGAATCATGCAGATCGCCCGCGACCACCGGCTCATCGTCGTCGAGGATGCCTGCCAGGCGGTCGGCCTGCCCTACAAGGGCGTGCGCGTCGGCACGATCGGCGATGCCGGCGCCTTCAGCTTCAACCAGTTCAAGAACATCAACATCGGCGAAGGCGGCGCAGTCGTGACCAACGATGCCAGGCTCTTCGCCAGGGCGCGCATGTACCACGATATCGGCGCGCTGTTTCGCGGCCACCTCGACAATGCCAACGAGCCGCCCATGCTCGGCATCAATCTCAAGGCCAGCCAGATCCAGGGCGCCATGCTCAACGTGCAGCTGAAGAAGCTGGATCCGATGATCCGCCGCTTGCGCCGTCGCTACGATGCGATCGCCGAAATCCTGTCGTCCAGCAACGCGATGCGCATCGGTCCGCACAACGATCCGGAGCATGCCGCCGGCCTGCATGTGATCTTCGATACGGCCGAGGAAGCGCAGGCCTTTGCCGCCGAAAACAAGCGCGGCGTCTACCGCCTCTACGATTCCAGCCGCCACGTCTACAGCAACTGGCTGCCGGTGCTCGAACAACGCACGGCAAATCCCAAGATGAACCCCTATGCCTGGACCTCCCGCAAGATCGAATACGCGCCGGACATGTGCCCGCGGTCGCTCGATATTCTCAAGAGGACATGCCGCATCGGGCTCGGCGAAAACTATCCGTTGCCGCTCATGACCTATTTCGCCCGACGCATGGCGCGCCAGCGACCCGCCCCCAAAGGGAACCTCGTCTATGCGACCTAGCCTCGACCGTATCGGTCCCAACTTCATCGATATCTGGCGCTGGAACCTCGACCAGGACGAACGCGAAATCGATCGCCTGTTCCCGTTATTGAGCGGCGAGGAAAGGGCGCGAGCCTCGCGTTTCGTCTATCCGGAACATCGACAACGCTTCATTGCCGGCCGCGCCGGCCTGCGCCTCGTGCTCGGCCACTACCTCCACCTTCCTCCGCACCGCATCGGTCTCGCCTGCAACGTCTTCGGCAAGCCGCGCATCGCCGGCGCGTCGGAGTTGCTGCAGTTCAATCTCAGCCACAGCGCCGACGTGGCGATGCTGGCGATTTCCGACCATTACCCCGTCGGCATCGACGTTGAAGCGATCAAGCCTCTGAAGGAGGATATTGCCGGGCATTTCTTCTCGAAGCGCGAGTGCGACGCTCTGGCCGCATTCGACGGCGATGACTACATGCGCGCGTTTTATCGCTGCTGGACGCGCAAGGAAGCCTTCGTGAAGGCTCATGGCGCCGGACTGTCGCTACCGCTCGCTTCCTTCGACGTCACCGTCGACGCGACATCCCGTCCGAAGCTCGAATCGCTGGATGGTGATCATGACGCGCCACTGAACTGGAGCCTGTTCGATCTCGCGACACCGCCTGGTTTCGCCGGCACGCTGGCGGCGCTCACCCTCGGCAACGCGGTGCATCTTCGTTATTGGAATGACGATGTGCTCGCGCTCAAAGCGTCAGTCGCGCATCCAGCACATAACGATCCCCGGCCGCGTCAAAGTGGTGGCAACCGAGCAAGCCCGGCTTGAAATCGGGCTTGATCGTCCTGATGCACCGTTCTCGGTAGTTCTCCAGGTCCAGTTGCTCGATCTCCATGATGTTCAGCCCATAGCCGTAGATCCCGTGCGCGTTGTGCTGCGACGGGCGGAAGACCCGTCCTTCCCGCGCGAAGATCCGGCCGGCATTGCGCGCAACCGTGCTGCCGAGAACCACCGGATTGCGTTTGTGCGGCGTGATGCGTGCCAGCCCCGGGCCATCGACTTCAAAGACATGAAGTTCGCTGCAATGATCCTCGTAGGCGTGAAACTCCGACAGGTTCGTAAACAGCCACCACCGCCCTTCGTGCCGTGTGAGTATGCTGTCGGCGGCGGACAAACCGTTCAGTGCCGTTGCATGCAGCTCCCACTTCAAGGGAAACTCGACGCAGCGCCAGATCTCGATGCGCTTGGATTGATGCGTCTCGGGCATCATGAAGATGTCGTCGCCGTCGCGAAAAACGAACGGATAGGACAGATGGTAGTCGCAGTTCAGCGCCACGCCCACCGGCTCGAGCCGGTCACCGTCAAAACGGCCGACCGCGATATGCGCCTTGCGGTCGCCATCCGCGTAGGCTTCGTAGAACAAATAGCATTCGTCCTCATGCTGGAGCAGAAACGGATCCGCCTTGATATCCGTCGCCGTCGGAGGGATCTCGACGGAGCCGCCCGGCTCGAAATCGTCGATCCGGCCGCTGCCGGTAAAGAGTGTCCAGACAGCAGCCCCTGTCCCGGCCTTGTGCTGCACGGCCTTCTTCACCCGTCCGACAAGGTGACCACTCAGGATGCCGAGATATCGAGTCAATTCGTCGATCGACGGCGGCGAGGCTTGGCTGCGCGCCGGAAGCGGCGTGGTGATCAGCTCGCCCGTATCGGCCAACCGCGAGAGTTCGCGCAAGAGAAGCGTGGCCGCCCGCTCCTTGACGAAGTTGATGTTCCTGACCGCGCTGAACTTGATGTTGAAGGACGACGAAGCAATCGCAACGGACGAGGCAGACACGCCGAGCCGAACATAGAGCGCCAGGTCCACGGACGGCGCGCCGGTTGCCACCTCGAGATAGCTGAACCACTCGCCTGCTCCGGATTTCTGATCGGAGAAGGACAGGGCCCATTCGCCATAGGACAGCTCGCGCACGGCGTCGTCAGGCAGGCCATTCGGCGTCATGCGGATCACCAGGTCGAGACCAAGCTCCGCCACTTGCGCCTGCGCCGCACCTGGTTCGGCCGATGCCAATGGCACGATGCGTTGCTTGTGCGCATCGAAGTTGCATGGATTGTACGGCGCCTGGCGGCCTAACGCCGTCTGCTCCAGCCGATGAGCAAGCTTGAAAAACACGGACCTTCGACCGGCCCCGTAGGGTGCCGGATGAACGAGCAAGGCAGTCAGGGCATATCTCGGATCCGCAACGATCCGGTCAAAGACCATCAGTTGCCAATTCTCGAAGCTCTCGTTCTGCTCGACCAGAATGCCGATGCGCAAGGGGAGGCTTGTGACACGCATGGATGTTGCCTTCGCACGCCGCGTTCAGCCCTCGTGATGAGAGCGGAATCTGTTGATGACAATCGTCGCCAGGGCCTGAATGCTGTTGCTGTTGAGGCTATCCTCATGCCAGCCCTCCAGGTCGAAGACCTCGGTGTCCGCCGCGATTGCTCCCCCCCAGCCGAAGAGCAGCTTGCGGGCGCGGCGATGGGTGGCTTCGCTTCGAAAAAGCAGAACGGACTTCTCGTTGGTCGCTGGAGGCCGGTAGCGACGCGCTGCGTTGACCAGCAGATCGGTAACATCGGCATTGACTTCTTCTTCCCGGGAATAGGTCCCAGCCCGCACGCCCAGGCGCTGGAGGAAGGCCAGCGTGAAGCTGAACTCTCTTAGATAGTCGACAAAACTGAGGCGGCCGGAAAAGAGCTTGCGGGTGAAGTAGCCGATGCGCTTCAGGCGGCGCTCACCGTTCCAACGCAGGCGCCGCAGCCGGGACTGCGACCTGACATAGCCCGGCGCCCAGGCATCGATGACCGCTGCGAACCGCAGATCTGCGCCGCGCTGGCGCAGCTGACGGGCAATTTCGACCGCCAGCACACCGTTGACGCAAAGCCCCATGACGCCAACCGGCCCTTTGAGAATGTCTGCGCCCATGCTGTCGACGGCATGCCCGGCGATCTCCTCAAGTGACATAGAGGCGAGATCGCCGGTGAGGTCCGCATGGAACATGTTGGCGTTGTAGACCGACACGGTATCACCGAGGTCGGTGGCAAGTTTGTAGTAGAGGAACGGATGGTTGAGGGTGTAGAGCGTATAGGGCGCATCGGTGCGCCCGCAAGCACTGACGGACCAGGGGCTTGCACTCGGGCCTTCCAGTTCCGTCCCTCTCGGTTCCGTTCCGCCGAACAGCGCCTTGGCAAAGCCGCCAAACGTCGGCTCCTTGAAGAGCAACTCCAGGTCGGCCTTCGCACCAAGCTTCGATCGGGCGCCGGAGAGCATGCGCAATGCCAGAAGCGAGTGGCCGCCCAGCGCGAAGAAGTTATCGTGCGGCGCGATCGTCGGGACACCGAGCACCTCTGCCCAGATCGCCGCAAGCGCCCTGGTCTGGTCGGGTTGCGCCGGGGCCGGCGCCGGAGTGTTCGCCGGCTCGAGGCGGTCGGCGACCACCTTGGCGACAGCGGTCGGCTGGACGGGAATGCGCAACGCGGTGCGATCGACGGTGCCGCTGGCATCGCGCGGCAAATTGAGGAGCACGCTGATGCCGCCGGGCATGGCGGATTGGGACAGTTGCCGGCCCAGATAGTCCATCAAATGCTCCGGCAGGCGATCGAGCGGTTCCGTGGTCGTCGGGGCCGGTGTGACGAAGGCATGGGCGCGTTTTCCATCTTCTTCGAGCAGGACCACAGCCGAACCGACGGATGGATGGGCGGCCAGCATCTGTTCGATCGCCGTCGCGCGCCCCGTCTCGACAGGCTGCGTCTTGATCTCCCGCGGTGGGATGGTCAATGCGGAGAGCGGAGCTGTGGGCTGCTCCAGCGCCATTTCGTAGGCTTCCTGCCAGAGCCGCAGCAGGGATTCGATCGTCGCCTTTTCGAACAGATCGGCATTGTATTCGATGGACATGCGCCATCCGCTCGGCCTGCCGATCATGATGAAGCTCAGATCGTAGATGACGCCAGGGGATTGCGACGGAGCGCTGAGCAACTCGAAACCACCGTACTGATGGTCTTCGAGGAAGGCCTTCTGAAGGTTGAAGTTCACTGAGATCAGCGGATTGCGCGAGGGGTCGCGGACCGGATTGACCAGTTCCACCAGCTTGTTGAACGGCATTCTGTGGTGATTGAGCGCAGCGGTCACCGTTGCGCTTGCCGAACGCACATGCTCGGCAAAGGTAATGTCGCGCCCCATGTCGAAGCGCAGAACGACATTGTTGATGAAGACCCCGATGAGGTTCTCCAGGTCCGTCTCGTCGCGCCCGGCGACCTGCGAGCCGAACATGACGGTATTCTTCCCGGTGTAGCGCTGCAGCAAGGCGCTAACGACGGCAGCTCCGAAACTGTAGAGCGACACCCGGTGAGCGCGTGCGGCAGCGTCGATCCGCTCGCTGAAATCGCCGGTATTGTTGACAGAGAGGATGTTGCCGCGGCTGGTTTTGACCGGCCCACGCGGTGTATCCGGAACAACCTCGAAATACGGTGCGCCGGTCAATTGCTCGCGCCAGAACGACTTCTCGGTCTCGAAGCCATAGCTGCCCAGATACTCCTGCTGCCACAGCGAAAAGTCACCGTATTGCAGCGGCAGTTCGGGTACGGCCGGCTGCCGCCCGGCATCCAGCGCCGAAGCGATCTCGCCGACCTCGCGGCCCAGCACGCGGATCGACCAGCCGTCAAAGCAGCTCTGGTGGGCCGTGATCAGCAGAAAGCCCCGTTCGTTCTCCACCATCAGCAGCGAGACGCGGAAGAGGTAGGGACTGCTGAGATCAAAAGGCGCGCGCGCAGTTTCCTCGCCGATCGACAGGATGCGCTGATCGCGCTGATCAGCGGGCACGTTGCGCAGGTCGATCACCGACATCCTGAAGTCGACCTGATCAACGACCTGCTGGCAGGGCCTGCCGCCCACCTCGACGAACCGGGTGCGCAGGATCTCATGGCGCTGGATCACCGTGCGAAACGCCGCCTCCAGCGTCGACGATCGGAAGGCGCCACGGATCTCCCAGCGGACCGCGACGTTGAGCGCCGGATTGCCCGGCTTCAATTGGTCGAGAATCCAGCAGCGCAACTGGGTCTGGGAACAGGGGAACTCCGCAATCACGGTGGCTTCGGCGGCAGGTGCAGTGTTGTTCGTCTCTTTCATGCTCGTGATACCTGCTCAAACCGGCGCCGCGCGCCATTGCGGAAATCTCTCAGCGAAGGAACTTGCGGCTGGGTGCCGCTCAGTTCGCCGTCGTCGCGGGTCTCGGCGAAGGTGGCGAGTTCAGCGATGGAGGGATGCATCATCAGGTGTTTGGCCTCCAGCTGCAGGCCACTGTCCAGCATGCGGGCAGCAATGCGGAAGATGATCAAAGAATCTGCACCAAGCGCGTAGAGATTGTCCTCGACGCCGATCTCCTGCGCGTTCAGCACGTCGCGCCAGATCTCGCAGAGCCGTGTTTCCATGGCAGTGCGCGGCGGCACCCGGATGGCCGCGACCTCCCGTTGCGGCAGGCCACGCTGTTCGAGGGTCTTGCGGTCCAGCTTGCCGTTGGCCGTCTGGGGAAGAGCCTCTTCCAGCACCCAGAAACTGGGGACCATATGCGCCGGCAGGTTGGCCTCAGCATGGGCCGCGAGCATGGATGTCGTCGGCTTGCTGTTCTCGTTTTCCGGGATCACGTAGCAGACGAGCTGTTTGTCGCCGTTGCTGTTTTCGGCAGCGACGACGGCACATTGGCGAACGCCTTCTGCGCTGGAGATCGCAGCCTCGATGTCGCCAAGCTCGATGCGGAAGCCACGCAGCTTGATCTGCTGATCGCGCCGGCCGAGCAATTGCAACGAACCATCCGCCAGCCGCCGGCCGACATCACCCGTCTTGTAGAGACGCTGAACAACTCCTGTGCCGATGTCGATATCGGTGAAGGCCTTCTCGGTAAGGTCGAGGCGGGCGAAGTAGCCGTTGGCGAGGCCCTCGCCACCGATATGCAATTCACCCGTGACGCCGATGGCGGCGACGCGGCCCGCCTTGTCGAGGATGAGAAGTTGCGTGTTGGCGATGGGATGGCCGATGGTGATCGGCTTTTCGCCATCCTCGATCCGCTGGACGGACGACCAGATCGTCGTCTCGGTCGGGCCGTACATGTTCCACAGCTCGCCCCCGAGGCCGAGCAACGAGGACGCGAGCGCCTTGGGAAGCGGCTCGCCACCGCACAGCATCTTGAGGCCCGGGCGGCTAAGACCTGCCTCAACCAACATCTGCCAGAGTGTCGGCGTCGCCTGAAGCACCGTCGCACCGCAGCTTTCGATGAGCCTGACGAGAGCGAAACCGTCGCGCACCGTGTGCCGGCCGGCAAGCACGACCTTCGCGCCTGTGACGAGCGGCAGGTAGAGTTCGAGGCCGGCGATGTCGAAGGAGATCGTCGTTACCGCGACGATGGTGTCGCGATCGGTGAGCCCCGGCTCCCGCGCCATCGACGTGAGGAAATTGACGAGCGCACGATGGGAAACCTCGACCCCCTTCGGTGCTCCGGTCGATCCCGAGGTGAAGATGATATAGGCGGGCGTCGCTGCGTCCGTCGGCAATTGCGGCAGCGCCGCGGCCGGGCTGGTCGCGCCTTGTTCACCGTCGACGCGGATGATCGCGATGTCCTTGCCGGCCAGAGCTTCTGCGCGGTCGCTGTCGCAGATCATTCCGGCAACACTCGCAACCGCCAGTGTCTGGGACAGACGCGTCTCCGGATGGGCTGGGTCGAGCGGCACGTAAGCGTGTCCCGATTTCATGATCGCCAGCAGCGCGACCACCATCTCAAGCGACCGTTCGACCAGAAGCGCGATGCGTTGCCCCGGCTTCGGCACGGCTTTCTGGATCCGGCAGGCCAATTGGTTGGATCGAGTTTCGAGCTCGGCATAGGTCATCGTCTGGCCGTCGAGTTCGACGGCGATGGCCGTCGGCCGCTCGGAAGCCTTGCGGGCAAACAGCGAGAAGACGAATGCGTCGCGATCGTAGGCGGCGGCGGTGTCGTTCAGCTCCTGTGCAAGCCAGGTCTGTTCGGCTTCAGACAGGAGCGGCAGGTCGGTGATCGGCCGGGCAATATCGACGGCCAACGCCGCAACCAGTGTCGCGAAGTGGCCAATCCAGCGTTCGATCGTGCTGCGTTCGAAGACCTCGGCATTGTAGTCGACGTCGATGCGAACGCCCCCGGGGCTTTCGGTCAGGTTGAAGAACATGTCGAAGTTTGAGAACGCCTTGGCGTTCGAGGAAATCTTGGTCTGCAGGCCGCCGAAATCCAGATTGTCCGGCACCCGCTCCAGGTTGAACTGGATCTCCGTCAGAGGCAGGCGATGCGTGTCGCGCTTGACGCCAAGTTTGCGCACCAGCGTGCCGTAGGTGTAGTCTTGGTGCTCGAACGCGCCGAGCACGAGCTGTTGTGTGGCTTTGAGATGTTCGTCGAAACGCCCGTCCGACATGACCGTCTGGCGAAGCGGCAGAAGATTGACGCAGTGGCCGACGAGCGTCTGGCCGTCGAGCAGGCTCTGCCCGGCCGAAGGTATGGCAACGACGATGTCCTCCTGGCCGGAGAGGCGGGATATCATGATCTGCAGCGCCGCCAGCAAGGTGGAGAACAGCGTCGCACCGGACTTTGCCCCCGCCTTCTTCAGCGCTTTGTGGGTTTCTGCCTCGATATGTCCGGTCACGGTCCCGCCGGCAAAGCTGCGGCGTTCCGACCGTGGCCGATCCAGCGGCATATCCGGCAGATCGGGAACGTTCTTGTACTGGTCGAGCCAGAACTGTTCGGTCGCGCCGGCTATCTCCGCATTGGGTGCCAGGTCAGTCGCGTAGGTGGCAAAGGACAGCGGCGGCGCAAGATCGGCTTCGGTGTTGTGGGCATAGGCCGAGTAGATCGCGGCGAGTTCTTCGATCACGACATTCACCGACCAGCCATCGCAGATGATGTGGTGCGCCGTGAAGACCAGGCGGTGACTGTCGGGAGCCATCCTGACGATGGAAGCCCTGACGAGCGGCCCGTTGGCAAGGTCGAAGGGGGTCCGGGCATCCTCATCGATCAGCTGCCGGAACAACACCTCGCCATCGCTCTCGCCAGCAAGGTCGATCTCGGCGACATCGAGCTCGAAATCGGGAATGAATTCGAAATGATCGCCCGCACGTGCGAACCGGATCTGCAGCGCGTCGTGCCTCGCAACGACGGCATCGAGTGCCCGGCCAAGGCGCTCCCGGTCGAGCGGCCCGTCCAAGACCATTGTGAAGGACTCGTTGAAGGAGCAGGAGGCTTCATCGCCGGCCTGGGCGGCAAGCCAGATTTCCTTTTGCGCTTCCGTCAGCGGCGCCGTCGACGGCCGGACAAATTTTACGCCGGCGGACGCTGGCACGATTTCCTCTGGCTGGCTTTGCGTGCCGAGAATTCCGACCGATTGAAGTGCATCGAGGCTGGTGCGGAAGGCGGCGGCGATCGCCTGGAAATCCGCTTCGCTGTGGGCGGTCGTCAGGAAGCAGGGATAGCCGTCCTGGATATGGATGCCTTGCATGCGCATCTTGGCATAGAGAAGCGAACCGAGCGGATCGTCGCTGCCAAACTCGGTGAAGAACCAGCTCTTGTAGCCGTTGACGGACCTGGCGATCCCGCGCCGGGCGAGATCCGCGTTGATCTCGGCGACCAGAGCCTGCGTGCGCTCGGCGACCGCACCATAGAGTGCCGCCCCCTCACCCTTGATGTGCTGGAGAACGGCGCGCGCCGCAGCCAGCACCAACGGATGGCGCACGAATGTCCCGGCAAAGAAGGTCGGCGCCGTCATCGGAACGCTGTCGTCGCCGTAGTTCCAGCAGCCGCCGTCGAGCGCATCCATGAAGCGGCTGTCGCCGACCAGGACGCCGATCGGCATGCCGCCGCCGATGACCTTGCCATAGGTGGCCATGTCGCCCTTGATGCCCCAGATCGCCTGCATACCGCCGGGATCGACACGAAAGCCTGTGACGACCTCGTCGAAGACCAGCGCGAACTCGGATTTCGTCGCGATATCGCGCAGTGCGCGCACGAACTCGACAGGCCGCAACTCCGGATGACGGCTCTGAACCGGCTCGATGATAACAGCGGCGATATCGCCGGCATTGGCTTTGATCCAGTCAAGGCTTTCGGGATCGCCGTAGCGAAGCACCGTCATGTTGGCGACGGAGGCGGCCGGGATACCGGCGGCGACCGGTATTGCGACCGGTGCGCCTGCCCGGTTCTTGCCCTTGACCAAAACTTCGTCGAACTGCCCGTGGTAGTCGTTGCCGAAAATCACGATCCGATCCCGGCCGGTGACCGTGCGCGCCACGCGCATAGCCGCCATCACCGCTTCCGAGCCGGTATTGCAGAAGGTCACGCGCTCGTGGCCGGTCATCTCCGCGATCATTTCCGCGACCTCGCCGGCAAGCGGCGTTTGCGGTCCGATGGCAAAGCCGGCGTCCGCCTGCGCCTTCACCGCCTCCACGACGAAGTCGGGCGCATGCCCGAAGGCCGTCTGGCCCATGCCATTGACGAGATCGATATACTCGTTGCCGTCGACATCCCAGATGCGCGACCCCTTCGACCGATCTGAGACGACAGGGAAGACGATCTCCTTCCAGTCCTGACGGAAGCCGGCAGCTGTGCGCGGATCGGCTAGCCACTTCCGGTTCTGGCCGGTGAAGCTCTTCGACTTTCCGTTCCGTGCCTCGTAGGCTGCAATCAGGTTGGCGACGAACGCCTGTTTTTCAGGGGTCATCTCTGGCGCGAGGCTCTTGGCACCCGGACGATAGAGCTTGATACGGCCCGCTCCGATTTCACCGTCGGCAGTGGGATCAACCAAATCCTTGGCCAGCGGCTGCGGCTCAGGCGTCGCAGCCGGATTGGCAATCGCTGCCGCCGCAACGGTCGCCGTCACCGGCGGGGCGGCGGCGGAGCCTGCTGCCTGTAGCACCTGGAGCTGCTGCGAAACGACCGCCTGCAACATCTGCAACTGCGACTGCAGGACGGCCTCGATGCCGGCAACTGGCGCAGCCATGGTGACAGGGGCAACCGGAAGAGGCGGGAGAACCGGTGCTGCGACTGGCGGGGCGGATGCGGCGGTAAGCGGCAGGGTGACTTCAGCTCCAGCGGCCACTGACGCCGGCGCCTGCTGCGGCTCGGGCGGCAGCTGCCGATCGAGATGCGCGGCCAGATCCTGGATGGTGGGAATGTTGCTCAACAGTTCCCGGAACGAGAGCTTGATCTTGTAATCCTTCTCGATCCTCTGGGCGAACTGGCCGATGAAGAGCGAGTCAAAACCGAGTTCAAGGAATGTCGCACCCGCTTCGCCGGGCCCAAGCGCCTCTCCCGACATGTCGCTGAGCAAAGTGATGAGCGAGGTTTGCAATGCAGGGATACGGCTTGCAACAACGGCCGGTGTAGCAACATTCATGATTTTCATCCCGTCAGACGATTGCACTTGAGTGTCGATGGAAGACGGCTCGGCGGCGAAGAGCTGCGCGACCGGTGATGCCGGCCGGCTTTCGCCGCGCCGCGTGGAGGCAGGCGCGTCGATCCAATGGCGCTGCCGCTGGAACGGATAGGTGGGTAGAATGAGGGGCGCGGTGCCGGCTGCCAGCGACGCCGGCCAGTTGAGGTCGCAGCCCGACATCCACAGCTTGCCATGGGCTTCGGCAAGCGTGTCGCCTGCGGCATGCGCACGATCATGCTCCGGCAGCGACTGGACGACGGCGCTGACCGCATCGCGGCCGAGCGTCTGTGCAGCGAAGACCGACAGGGTGCGACCCGGCCCAACCTCCAGCAAGACAGGTTTCCGCCCGTCGCAAAGGGTCGCCAGTCCGTCGGAAAACCGGACGGCGGCACGGCAATGTTTCGCCCAATAGTCGGGCGACATGCCTTGCTCGCCCGTCTGCCAGGCGCCGGTGACGCAGGAGATGTAAGGCGTAATCGCCGTGCCGTAGGTGACCTTTGCGGTCTCCTCGCGCAGGGCATCGGTGACGCCGTCCATCATTGCCGAATGAAATGCATGTGAGGTGTGAAGCCGGCTGAAGGCGACACCGGCGCGCTCCATCGCCGCGCACGCCGCATCGACCGCATCGAAAGTTCCGGAAATCACGCAGAGTTTCGGCGCGTTGACCGCGGCGACCTCGACCCCGTCGCCGAGATAGGCCGTGACCGTCTCCACATCGGCGCGCACGGAAACCATTGCGCCCTGAGGCTGCGACTGCATCAAGCGTCCGCGCGCAGCGACGAGCCGCACTCCGTCCTCGAAGGAGATGACATTGGCCAGTGTCGCGGCGACGAATTCGCCAACGCTGTGGCCGATCATCGCGTCGGGCTTCAAGCCGCGGCTCATCCAAAGGCGCGCCAGCGCGTATTCGACGAGATAGAGGCAAGGCTGGGCGATGCGGGTTTCGCGCTGCTCGTCGGCCATCGCCTGACTGACGGTGCCACTGTGGCAGATGAAATCGCGCAGGTCCGTCTTCAACGGCGCCCGGAGCAGATCGGCGCCCCGATCGATCCAACGGGTGAATTCCGGTTCGCGGCTGTAGAGTGCGGCTCCCATGCCGACATATTGCGAGCCCTGGCCGGGGAACATAAAAGCGAGCGGCGGACGGTCGGTCGCAACCGCGCTTGCCACCCTTTCATCGCCGAGGCGCTCGATCGCCTGCTCGATATCGTTGACGGCAATCGCGGTGCGATGGCTGAAGGCGCGCCGTCCGGTCTGCAGCGTGTTGGCAACCTGTGCCAGCGGCAATGCCGGGTTTGCCTGCAGATGATCGCGCAGGTTCGTCCGCATGGCTGCAAGCGCGGCCTCGTTGCGGGCGGACAACGGCAGGATAAACGGCCCCCGCGCCATAGCGTCGGTATCCCCCCGCGATGCCGGCGCCTGCTCCAGTACGAGGTGCACATTGGTACCTCCGACGCCGAACGAGCTGATGCCGGCGCGGCGCGGACCCTCGGTAACCGGCCAGTCGGTGGTGCTGGCGGGAATATAGAAGGGGGTCTCATCGAGATTGATGCGCGGGTTTGGCCTTTGATAGTTCGCCATTCCCGGGATCTTGGCGTGATAGAGCGCCAGCGTCGTCTTGATCAAGCCGCAGACACCGGCGGCGGCGTCGAGGTGACCGACATTGCCCTTGACGGAGCCCAATGCGCAATGCTGCCGCATGTCGCCAGCATCGGCGAAGGCGGCGCGCAATCCGCCGAACTCGATGGGGTCACCGAGCGGCGTCGCTGTGCCGTGGCATTCGACATAACCGATCGTCTGGGGATCGACACCGGCATTTGCCAGCGCCGACGAAATCGCATCCGCCTGCCCCTCGACGCTCGGTGCGGTAAACCCGATCTTGTCCGAACCGTCATTGTTGATGCCGTAGCCGCGAATGACCGCGAAGATCCGGTCTCCATCCTCAAGGGCGTCTTCCAACCGCTTCAAAAGCACGATGCCGGCGCCGCTGCCGAAAACCGTTCCGGCCGCCTGCGCGTCGAACGGCCGGCAGACGCCATCGGGAGAGACCATGCCGCCCTCCTGGTAGATGTAGCCACGCCGCTGTGGAATGGTGATCGACACCCCTCCGGCAAGCGCCATGTCGCAGCTATAGGTCAGAAGGTTCTGGCAGGCCTGGGACACCGCCAGAAGCGAGGTCGAGCAGGCCGACTGGATCGCGATTGCCGGCCCGCGCAGATTGAACTTATAGGCGATGCGGGTCGCCAGCACGTCCGTCAGCGAGCCGACGATCTGCTGAAAGCAGCCGATCTGATAGTTTGAGGTGAACTCCTCGGCCTTCGCCCGTTCGCCCAGCACATTGTTGATGAGATAGGTCGGCATCGACGCCCCGGCGAAAACGCCGATCAGACCGGGATAGCGATGGGGATCGTACCCGGCCCGCTCCAGCGCTTCCCAGCAGACTTCCAGGAAGACCCGGTGCTGCGGGTCGGTAACCGCGGCCTCGCGCGGGAACATGCCGAAGAACTCGGCGTCGAACATGTCGATATCAGGAAGCTGCGGTCGGGCCGGGACATAGTTCGCCGCAGCGCGTTCCTCGTCGGTAAAAGAGTCCTCGATCTCGTCCGGCCTCAGCTTCGAAAACGCGTGCCGCCCCTCGCAGACCAGGTCCCAGAGAGCCTCGACCGACGGAGCGCCCGGAAAGCGACCGGACATGCCGATGATCGCAATGCCAGTCACGTCCTGGTCGTTGCGATCGGAACCGCGCGCGTCGTCCGAACCATTGAAAACCGTCATGAGGCGCTCCTGCGGAAGTGGGACATGTTCTTTTTCTGGCGTGCCGCACGTTCGGCCGCCGTCATCGTGCGGGCACTGGCCGACGACTTTCCGTCAAGAAAACCAGCCAGTTCGCGAACGGTCGTATGCTTGAACAGCGCGACCACATCGATCGGTCGGGCGAGCTTTACCTCCAGCGCCGCATGCACCCGCATCAGCTGCAGCGATGTGCCGCCGAAATCGAAGAAGTTGCGATCGAGCTCTACGGCCTGAAGGCCGAGGACGCTGCACCAAAGTTCTTGCAAGACCGCCTCGGTTCGGCTGGCGACGGGCGCGTTTTCGGTGGGCAATGCGTCCACCGGCAGCGGTAGCCTGGCACGGTCGACCTTGCCCGACTGGTGCAGCGGCAACTGATCGAGCACGATCACTGCACTCGGGATCATGTAGGCGGGAAGACTGTTGCGCAGCCTTTCCATCACACCGCGGATCAGCTCTGCATCGTCTGTCCGCGTCCCCTCGTGCGGGCACAGATAGCCGACGATCCGCTTATGGGACTGGTCCAGATGCTGGCAGATAACGACGCCATCGGCGAGCCGCGGATCACGCCGCAAGGCGGCCTCGATCTCATCAAGCTCGATGCGTTTTCCGTTCAACTTGATCTGCCGGTCCCGCCGGCCCCGAAAGAGGAGGATGCCGTCGTTGCCGAGCACGGACAGATCGCCCGTCAGATAGCCGCGCACATCGCCCTCGTCGGTACGGATCGTGACGAACCGCTCCGCCGTCAGTTCGGGACGCCGGAAGTAACCGATGGCGACCCCTTCGCCGGTGAGAACCAGTTCCCCCTCCATGCCGCGCCCGACCGGGCGATGGTCCTCGTCGACAATCAGTATTCCGGTGTGACCGACGGCGCGGCCGATCGGCACATCCTTGCCGTCAAACCCGGCGGGGATGTCGAAGGCGGTGGCGATCACGGTGATTTCCGTCGGGCCGTAGCCGTTGGTCAGGCGGCACTCCGGATGCGCCTTCTGAAAACGTTTGACATGTTCGGCCGAGGCGACTTCGCCGCCGAACATCAGGTGTCGCAACGTCGGCAGTTCGCCGCAGGAGAAATCGGCGAGCAGATTGAACAGACCCGTAGTGATCAGGGAGACAGTGACGCCGTTGTCGCGGATGACGTCCCGCAGCCGGCCGATCGAGAAATTTCCGTCCGGCAAACCGGCGATGGTGCCGCCATTCGTCAACGTGCCCCAGACCTCGAAGGTGGCGATGTCGAACGCGATTGTGGCCGCGTGCAGCACGACGTCGCCGCTGCCGAGCTCGACATAGTTCTGATCGAGCGCGAGCCGGGTGATGCCGCGATGCGGAATGGCGACGCCCTTCGGGCGGCCGGTCGAACCCGACGTATACATGACGTAGGCCATATCGCCACCGGCGACAGCCACCTGTTCGAATGGCTTCGCCTGAGCGTGCGCGAGATCGCCAACGAGGGCGTGGAGGTTGGCGATCGTGCCCTTGACGCTCGGAACCTGGCGCATCGTAACAAGCGTGCAGGTATCGACAAAGACCACCTTCGGCTCGCAGTCGCCGATGACGTAGTCGAGGTGGTCGACGGGAAAGGTCGTGTCCAGGGGCAGATAGGCAGCGCCTGCCTTCAGGATGGCCAGCATGGCGACGATCGTCTCAAGGGACCGCGGAACGAAGAGGCAGACGATGTCGCCCTTTGTCACGCCCTGGTCCATCAGGTAGGCGGCGAGCGCATCGGAGAGCGTGTCAAGTTCGCCATAGGTGATCGAGTGATCGTCGAAGATGATTGCCGTCGCCTGCGGAGCCGCCTGAGCCTGCTGATGAACGATGGCATGAACCGAGCGCTCCGGATCGTAAGACACGGTTTCCTGCGAGCGACCCGTCGCGCGCGCCGGCATCACCGCCGAACCGTCCGCTCCGGAAAATCGGAACTCAGCCATACTTCGCCTCCTGTTCCTCTCGCTTCACTGCCTGGCGGAAAGACCCAGACGCCCTCCCGGCAACAGACGGCCGGCGAAATTTGCTGCAATGCCGTCGTCAGCCAGAATTCCATGGTGGCGAAAAATGAACAGCTGATCATTGGGATAGCCGCATCGATACCCGGCCATCAAAAGGGTTAGCTCCACTTAGTCCTTAGGGGGATGCGACCTGGGGAGATGCGCGGACAACCCCTCACGCCACGCAGGCAGAACCATTTGTTTTCGCTTTGTTTTCACGCGTTTCCAGATGTGCGCGCGGCAGTGGACCTTGAGGCGTGGGCGAGGCGAAAACGATCGACAGCGGCGCGCGTCCTGTCAGACGGACAAAGGCTGCTGCAGCACCGCGAATTGCGGGATGTTCTCACCCTTGAACTGGATGGACTTTGAGGAAACATGCAGTCCCCGCACGACCTATGGAAGGTCGTAGGCCCGGACATAATCGATGAACATGTGGGAGGGATCAGGCGCCTGGTCCGCCGTCTTTTCGACCAGAGCGAGGTTGAGCAGCACATACATCGGCTGCCGGTGCTCGGGCCGTGTCTCTGCCTTCCAGACGAGTTTCCGGTCGAAATACATCCGGATGAACTCGGAATCGATCTTCACCCCATAGGTGTGAAAGTCCTGGGGATCGGCATCGCGAAACACCTCGATCCGGCTGAATTGGGAATCGTTCTTGTCGTCTCGATGCCAGACATGGATGACCGAGGAGTAACCGTCCGGCTTGTCGCCGTAAAATTCCATCACGTCTATTTCCGCCGTCGACTTCGAGCGATCCTTGCCAATCAACCAGAAGGCGGGCCATACCCCGGGACCGACCGGCAGTTGGGCGCGCATTTCAAAATAGCCGTATTGCTGGGCAAAGCCGTTGCCCTTGGGATCGACCGACGCGAGCAGGCCGGACTGCCAGTCTCCCTCCGGATCACGCTTCGCCTCGATCCTCAGGATGCCGTTCTCGGTCTTGAAAGGCGTGCGTTCGCCGGGATTGGCGAAGCGGGCACCGCCGAAATCCCCGGACCACGGCGTGTGCGCGATCCAACGGGTGCCAGGCCCCCAGGCCGATACATCCAGCTCATCAAAGTTCTCATCGAAGGTCAGACGCATATCGTCGACCGGAAGCGCGTCGCCTGTGTCCCCGCCCGTGTATTCGTCAGCCGAGGCGCCGGACACGAGCATCAACATCCACAGACAACCGATGGCAGGTCGGACGAAGCGCCGAACTGACGGACGGCGGGTCAAGCAATGGCGCGGTTCGCGAACAGATGGGGTCATGGTGAGAAACTAACGCGGCAGCCCACCGGGGGTCCATTACCGATTCAGGCCGGGGCGCTATGCGAAAGGCTTAGCCGCAGGCGTAAATACGCGGCATGCCCCCTTTGATAGGATCGTTTCATGAACTGGAACGGGTGGCATGAGCTTTGAACTGATCGGCTTCGTTACCGTACTCGTGGGGTTGGGCGTGCTCATGGCGCCCATCCATTGGGCTTTGACGTTCATGGTCGTTTCCACCACGCTGGGCTCGGCGGCGGCGATCAACCTTCCAGCCCTTGGCGGCGCGTCCATCCTTGTTCCCAATGTCTTCCTGCTGTTTTTCGGTGTCAGGATCCTGATGGCTTATGGCGAAGGCCCGGTGCTGGCAGCCTTCGCGCCGGCCGGCTCCGGCTTCTGGCTGATGGTGCTCACGCTTTTTGGCGTGCTGACCGCGATCCTGTCGCCTCGCTTGTTCCAGGGGGCCGTCGATGTAATGACGGTCGAACGATCTGTCGGTGCGAGAAGTTTCATAGCGCTGTCGCCGCTCAGGTCTTCATCCAACAACATAACGCAGGCCGTCTACGCGCTTGGTGGGCTTGCCTGTTTCGGGTTCTGCCACGCCTATATGCGCCGCCCGGCGGCTCCCTCGCACCTCGTCAACGCCATCCTCATTACCGCAGCGGTCAATCTCGCCTTCGCGGCCGCCGACATCGTCACCTACTTCTCCGGCACAGAGTATCTGCTGAGCGTGGTGCGAACGGCCAACTACGCCCTTCTGACCGCGGCGGAAAAGGGCGGGCTGAAACGGATTTCCGGATCGTTCCCCGAGGCATCGGCCTTTGCCGACTACACTCTGGTGCTGTTTGCCGCGACAGCGAGCCTCTGGCTCGACCGGGTCCGCTCGCGGGTGACGGCAGCGTTGGCCCTTGCCTCGCTCGCGGGCCTTGTATTTTCGACGTCTGCGACCGCGCTGCTTGGGTTGGCCGTCGTCTTCCCGTTTCTCTGGATACGGTCGATCGTCACGGTCTTCCAAGGGAACAATTCCGGACGCCCCGTGTTTCTCGCCGCCCTTTTCCTCATCGTGCCGCTCGTCCTGCTCATGGTCGTCAACATGTTTCCGGAGATGGTGTCGACCGTTTACGACTTTCTCGATGAGATGCTCCTGTCAAAGGTCGACAGCCAGTCCGGCCGCGAGCGCGCCATGTGGAACGCGGCCGCCTATGAGGCGTTCGTCAACACTTTCGGCATGGGCGCGGGTCTGGGAAGCGCACGCGCCTCCAGCTATCTGCTGGTCCTCCTGTCGAATGTCGGTGTTCTCGGGCTGGTCATCTTCTGCATCTTCGTCGCAACCATCCTTTGCGCGCGCGTGCCGTCGGCGGCTCAGCGGCGTGTGGAAGGTCTTGCAGCGCTACGGGCAGCAAAAGCCGGAATTATCGCCGCTCTCAGCACGTCTCTCGTTTCCGGAACCGTCTATGACCTGGGCCTGCTGTTCTACATCCTCGCCGGCAGCGTGTCGGCGCTGACATGCCTGCAAATCGCCGAGACGGCAGCACCCCGACCACGACTGATCGCCGCGGCTGGCCCGCGCCGCATGGGAGGCTCCTGATGAAGGTGGTCGTCTTCAACGTCAAATACAGCGAAAACCTCGGTGACGGCGTTCTTGCTCAGTGCCTTGAGACCGCACTCGCTCGCGGCGCAAAAGGGCTGGAGGTCAAGACGATCGATCTCGCCGGCAGGACCGCTTTCGGCACCGGCGGTGGTGGGCGGCGCCGGCAATTGCTGAAGGTGCTGCAGGCACTGCCCGCATTTGCGCGCCGTCTGGTCGTCAGGCAGGCGCTTGCCCCGACACTGCGCCGATTGCAGGTCGAATGGCTCAAGGAGATCGAGGCTGCCGATGCCGTCGTGATCGGCGGGGGAAACCTGTTTCAGGACGATGACCTGAACTTCCCGCTGAAGGTGGGAGCGGCGCTCGACTGTGTCAAACGCAGCGGCAAGCCGCTCGCAATCTATGCCGTCGGCACCAGCCGGGATTGGTCGCCACAGGCAAGACAGCTCTTCGGCAGGATCGAGGAGAGCCAGCTGGTCCATGTCTCGGTCCGCGATACGATCGCCAGCCGCAACTGGTTCGGCCATTTTCCAGCCGGCCCGCACGCCCGGATACTGCCCGACCCCGGATTGCTCGTTCGGGAGATCGTCGCGAGCCACGCGCTCGAGCCGCTGAAGTCTGAGGACCGGGCGATCGGCATCTGCGTCACCGACCCGCTGATCCTGCGGCGTCACGCGGGCCACGGGTCGCACGGAATTCCGTTTAGGCATATCGAAGACTATCATCGGTTGCTGAGCATGCTACTCGAAGCCGGATATAGGATCTGTCTCTTCACCAATGGGGCGCAGGAAGACCAGATCTTTGCGCGGCGCATTCTCAGCGGTGACGGCCTCGCGGGGCAAATCGACAGCGGCAATCTCTATCTCGCCCCCCGCCCCAAAACGCCCGAGGAACTGGTCAACATTATCGCGTCGACGCAGGTTATCCTGGCGCATCGTCTGCACGCCTGCATCGCCGCCTATTCGCTCGGCGTGCCGCAGGTCGGTCTGGGTTGGGATCCGAAGGTCGACGGCTTCTTCCAGTTCGTCGGCCGGTCGGAGTATTTTGCCGGTGAAGCCGACGTCTCCGCACAACATGTCGCCGCCTTGCTTGAGGACGCAGCCCGCAGGGGCATCGATCCCGAGACCCACGCCTCCATCCTCAATCAGGCCCGCGACGGCATCTCGCTGCTGCGAGAATGCCTTGAGAAGCACCAGAACCGCGGCGCGAACCGGAAGACCCAGCCTGCGGTTGTGCCGAATGAACAAGGCTTGGCCGGCTACGCCTGGTCGAGCGGCCTCTGACCGTTGCGGGTTACCTGCTCCCCTCGTGAGGCGATTGGTACTACTCACAGCTAAAACCCAGGCGTTTCAGCTCCTTACCGCCCTGCCCACCCGGCCGGATTAAGCTGATATCGATGTGATTTCCCATCATTACTAACCATCTTGGGTAATATTCCTAACCACCGGTTGTTTGCTATATACTTAAGTACAATCGAGTAGACCGAAGAGAGAGTGCACCTTTATGGTGGGGCAACTTGGGGCATTTATAGGCTCGCAACAGCGCGGTGAAACGTCGAGTTTCGACACGAACCAACACAGGTCGGAACTCACTGTCGCGCGAAAGCGGGTGTTCCCGGCGGGCTCTATTCTGTTCGAGCCCGAGGGGAGGTCGTGCGTTCTGTTCTTCATCTCCGGCTGGAGTGTCAGTCGCAAGATTCTGGCGAACGGCACGCGGATCGTTGTCGAGTTCATGCTGCGCGGAGACATGGTTTGGACCTTGTCTTCCGAGCTGACGCAAGAGACCATCCAGGCCCTCTCGGACGTGACCGTCTATGAATTTGCCGTGCCACCCGGCACCGGTGGACCCAATCTTTCGACCAGGATCCAACAGAATTTCGTGCACGAGATGCTCAAACGTCAGGTGCGAATGACCGAGCGGCTGGCAAACATCGCGCGCCGCGACGCGCTGGAGCGCACCGGGCATCTGCTGCTCGAGCTGGCGGTGCGAGCCGGCAAGCCGAGCAGATCAGGCTTCGACGGTTTCGAATGCCCCCTGACGCAGTCCGACATCGGCGACGCTGTCGGGCTGTCGTCCGTACACATCAACCGCGTTTTGAAGGAGATGAGGTTGAAGGGGTTGTTATCTTTCAGGAATGGCATCGTCGAATTTCTCGATCGCCGACGACTGGCGGAATTGGTTGATTTCGACCCGGGCTATCTCCGCACGGACCTCGGTTGATTGATTGCGAATACGTTAACCTATGTTAATGCAGAGCAACAATATATGTGATCTGATTGGCAATATATAATAACAAAATCATGAGAGGAACCCGAAGGTATATTAGTACTTATACTTGTATCTAGAATTTTTACACCTGACAAAATAAGAATAAAAAGGAGAAATTTCAATGGATATTCGTACAGCGACAATTGCAAGAAATTCCACAACGCGACCGACATCCTTCCCAAGCGCACTGGAACAATCCCTCCCCCAAGGCTTGAGCGGTTCGGACATGACGGATCAGGAAGAGGATTTCGACTACATCCTGCTGATCGATCCTCGCGCCCTCGACCGGGAATGCCTGTCGAAAAGCCTGACTGGCTACGATCCGGGCCTAACGATCGTTACCGTCGGATCCTTTGACGAGTGGCGCACCCGAAAGTTGCAGACCGACCCCTCGGCGGTTCTTCTGATCGTCGGCGGCGGCAAAGTTGGCGACCTTGCCGTCTGCGAAAAAATCGAAGCACTGGTTGAAAAGTTCAAATACAGCCCGGTGATCGTGGTCGCCGAGACGGACGAACTCGGCCAGATTCTCAAAGCGCTGGAATGCGGTGCCCGTGGCTACATTCCAAGCAATGTCGGGATCAATGTCGCTGCCGAAGCGATCGCGCTTGCGCGCGCCGGCGGCGTCTTCGTTCCGGCGAGCAGCATCCTGACGATGAGGGAGGCAATCAACTCGGTCGTGAACGGCGCCCGATGCTCTGACAGCCTGTTCACGCCGCGGGAAATCGAGGTTGCCGAAGCCTTGCGCCGTGGAAAGGCCAACAAGATCATCGCCTACGAGATGGATCTGTGTGAAAGCACCGTGAAGGTCCACATCAGAAACATCATGAAAAAGCTAAACGCGACCAACCGTACCGAGGTCGCCTACAAGATCAGGGAGTTCATGAAGTAAGCCGGCCGAACAAACGAGCCGGAAGACGACGCGAACCACGAGAACCACGGCAGGCGCACCCGTTGACCACCGCCTGCTGACGGCGAATGCGAACGGCTGACATGTCACCTGTGCCCGGCAATGCTGCCGGCATGGGACGACATGTGGTTATCACCTTGCGCCTTTGCGGATGGCTTGTTTCAGCGCTTCTGTTGGCGATCAAATCGCCACGCCGATTGAACCGGAAATGCGAGGACAAGCATGCGCCTCTCAGCGGCTTCCGGTACCATTGACGAGAGCGAGGATCAGCCGGTGGATGTTGCCGCCGTCGCTCAGTTCGACCCGATCGAACTCCCGGCTTCTCTGACGCTGGGCAACAGATAGCTCTCCCAGACGTCTTGTCAGCTCCGTCCTGATTTTGCGGCAGTTGGGGTCAGCGTCTACCGAGAGCCCCACCGACGTACTCTCGATCGCCTTCACTAAATCCTTGATGAAGTCGCCGTGCACCAGTTCGTGGCTGCGAACGCCTGAGATGAAGGTTTCCCAATTCTGCGCCATGGCGCCCTGCAGCGGCTTTGACGGCTTGGGCAGCGTATAGGTGATGATGAGCTTCGGCTTTGCCGACACGAGCGTGCAGGCGTTGTTGCGTTGCGGCTCGTATTTCCTGGTCCAGGTCAGCTTGAAATCGGTGTGCGCGATGGCACGAACCAGCCCACCAACCTTTGGCCCACGCTCGCCGATCGACGCGTAAAGTTCAGCTCCGGTCTGACCCGAAATAGCATAGGTGTGGGTCTTTTCCACCGCCTGCCATTCCGCATGCGCCATCGACGGCACCCAGAGTTTGCAGACCATCATGCTGCAGAAGAGAACGCTTGGCTTCACCCGAATCCCCTGAAAGTCACCTGAACGCCGGCGACCCTACTGCATAATGCCCTGAGGAGCATCGGTTTGTGGCGAAAGCAGCGGCACCTTTTCACGGTCCCCCGCCCACCTCCGCCAACCACTCCTTCCGGGGCCGCCGCCGAGCTCGCAAGTAGCCATGACGGCGCCCCTTTCATGCAATCGTCCTTATCGCCTCCCGCCGGTATCGGATATCTGCCCGCCGGCTCAGCTATTCGGCTGCAACGGCTGGGGGATAGATGATCGCCGCTGCCGGTTCGGCATCGTCCGCTTCAATGGTTTCCGGCTCGGTTTCCTGCCGCTTCGGCTCTCGGCCGAAGAACAGCGCGTAGCCGGCCGGCAGCACCAGGATCGTCAGAACGGTGGCGACAAGGATGCCGCCCATCATCGCATAGGCCAAAGGCCCCCAGAAGACACCGCGCGAGATCGGGATCAGCGCCAGAACCGCGGTCAGCGCCGTCAGCATGATCGGACGGAACCGGCGCACGGCCGAGCCGATGATGGCTTCGGAGCGATCCATGCCAGCGGCAATGTCCTGGTCGATCTGGTCCACCAGGATGATCGAGTTGCGCATGATGATGCCGAGCAGCGCGATAACGCCGAGGATCGCGACGAAACCGAAGGGCGCCCCGCTGATCAACAGTGCTGCGGCAGCCCCGATAATCCCGAGCGGACCGGTTGCCAGAACCAGCATAGCCTTGCCGAAATGCTGGAGCTGGACCATCAGCAACACGACGATGACCGCCAGCATGATCGGCGCTTTGGCGGCGATCGAGCCCTGGCTTTCGGCCGCGTCTTCCGCCCCACCCTGGATGCTGACGCTATAGCCGGGGGCGAGGCTATCGCGCAGCGTCTGCATCTCGCCATACATCTTCAACGCCACGTCATTCGGCTGAACACCATCGGGCAAGGTGCCGCGAACGGTGATCGTCGGCAGGCGATCCCTGCGCCATTCGATGCCCTGCTCAAGCACGGGCACCACCTTGGCGACCTGCGAGAGCGGAACGAAGCTGCCGAAATCGGTCGGGATATAGATCGATTCCACCGATGACAGCAGCGCGCGGGTCGCATCTGGCTCGCGGGCGACGATCGAGACGGTTTCTTCGCCATCGCGGAAATTTTCGAGCGGCACCCCGGACATGGTCGCCTGCAGCATCTGCCGGACGCGTTGCGAGGTGACGCCGAGCGCGCGGGCGCGATCCTGGTCGATCACCAGCTTCATCGCCGTCACCGGCTCCAGCCAATCGTCATGCACCGCACCGAGTTGCGGGTTTTCCGCGAACTTCGCCTTCACCTGGTCGGCGATGCGGCGCACCTCCTGGCGATCCGGTCCCATGATGCGCATCTGCACAGGCCAGCCGGTCGGCGGGCCGAGGAAGAGACGATCGACCTTGGAGCGGATCGAGGGAAAATCCTCCGCAAGGATCTTGCGCAGTTTGACGATCAGCCGTTCGCGCGCCGGCTCGTCGTTGGCCATGATGAGAAGCTGGGCGAAGTTCGGATTGCGCAGCTGCTGGTCGAGCGGCAGGAAGAACCGCGGCGCACCTTCGCCGATGTAGGTCGCGATGAAACGCTTGTCCGCATCGTCCATCATCCGGGCTTCGAGCTCTTTTGCCTCACTCTCGACTTGCTTGATGCTGGTGCCTTCCGGCAGCCAGAGATCGACGAGGATTTCCGGGCGGGAGGACTGCGGGAAGAAGTTCTTCGGAATGAACTGGAACGCCCACAGGCTGACGAAGAAGGCGACGAGCGTCATCGACAGCACGATGACGCGGTGATGCACCGCCCAGGACACCGTCGAGCGCAGGCGGCGATAGAAGCGGGTATCGAAGACATCGTGATGGCCGCCGGCATGGGCGCGCTGCTTCAGGATCATGTTGCCGAGCCAGGGCGTGAAATAGACGGCGACGAACCACGACACCACCAGAGCGATACCGACCACATAAAACAGCGAGCGTACATATTCGCCCGCCGTCGAGGCGGCAAAGCCGACCGGAATGAACCCGGCGGTGGTGATGAGCGTGCCCGTCAGCATCGGGAAAGCCGTCGAGGTATAAGCAAAGCTGGCGGCCTCGACCTTGACGAGCCCTTCCTCCAGCTTGCGTTCCATCATCTCGACGACAATCATGGCGTCGTCGACCAGAAGCCCGAGCGCGATGATCAGCGCGCCAAGCGATATGCGCTGCAGGTCGATGCCAAGTTCGTACATGATGGCAAAAGTGGCAGCCAGCACCAGCGGGATGGTGATGGCGATCACCAGGCCCGAGCGCCAGCCGATCGACAGGAACGAAACGACGAGCACGATCACCAGCGCCTCGCCGAGCGCCTTCATGAATTCGCCAACGGCTTCGGTGACCACTTCCGGCTGGTTGGAGATCTGATCGACAACGACACCATAGGGCAGAGACGCCTCAAAACGCTTGTAGGTCTCCTCGACGGCGGCGCCGACATCGGTGACCTTGAAGCCCTTGGCCATCACCACGCCGATCTGCACGCTGTCCTGTCCGTTGAAACGGAACTTGCGCGAGTAGGGATCCTCCAGCCCTGAGGAGACTGTGGCGATATCGCCGAGACGGGTGACCTCCCCGCCGGCCCGCAGACTCAGGTTTCTGAGATCCTCGACCTTGTCGAGGCCACCCTCGACGGAAATGCGCACCGAGCGCGAGCTGGTGTCGACCGAACCTGCCGGATCGACATTGTTCTGACCGGCGATGGTGTTTCTGAGATCGTTGAGCGTCAGCCCACGCGCGGCCAGCACGTTCGAGGAGACGTCGATGTAGATCTTCTCGGGCTGGTCACCGAGAATGACCGCCTTCTCGACGCCGGGCGTCGTCAAGAGCATGTCGCGCGCCTGGATCGCGAACTTCTTCAGTTCGGGATAGCTGTAACCGTCGCCGCTCAGCGAATTGAGAGTTATGAAGGTGTCGCCGAACTCGTCGTTGAAATAGGGCCCAAGCAGCCCTTCCGGCAACTCGTTGGCGATATCGCCGACTTTCTTGCGGACCTGATAGAACGCGTCGGCCACCTCTTGGGCATTGGTGTCGCCCTCGACCTGCAGCGTGATGATCGCGCTTCCGGCGCGCGTGTAGGAGCGGACGAAATCAAGATGCGGGGTCTCCTGCAGCTTGCGCTCGATCTTGTTGACGACCTGGTCCTCCATCTCCTGAATCGAGGCGCCCGGCCAGAAAGCCTGCACCACCATGACGCGGAAGGTGAAGTCGGGGTCCTCCTTCTGACCCATGCGCATCAGACCGAGCGCACCGGTGATGATGATCAGGCCGAACAGGAACCGCGCGATGCTGGGATGGGCGATCGCCCAGCGCGAAAGATTGAAAGGCCGCTTTTCTTCGGTGGACTGGGACATCGGCATCATTCCGCGGTTGGGTTGGTTCAGCGCACGATTTCGGCGGCTGCAGTCTTGTCGGCGGCAGCAGACTGGCGGTCGACATCGCCCGAAATCGCGACCTTGAGGTTTTCGGTCATGAACTGCGTGCCGGCGGCCACCACCAGGTCGCCGTGCTTCAGCCCGTCGACCACGCGCACGCCCTCACCGGTAAAGTCGGCAACGGTGATCATCCGGCTCTTCACGGTCTGGCTGTCGCGATCGACAACCCATACCGTTGTCCCGCCGTCCTTTTGTGCCAGAGCGCTCAGGGGCACCGAGATGCGGCGTTCGGCGTTGTCAGCCGACGCCAGGATCGTTGCGGTCATGCCAAGCAGGACGCGGGGATCGTTGGGCAGGCTGACGCGCACCGCAAAGGTTCGCGACGGCTGTTCGGCACTGCCGGCCACCTCGCGCACCTTGCCATCGAGCATCAGTCCCTGATCCGACCAGAAGCCGGCCTTGACCGCCATGCCCGGCTTGAAATTGGCAACATCGACCTCCGGGACGGCGATCAGCACTTCCTTTTCGCCATCGACGGCGACGGTGGCGACAGGGGTGCCGGAGCCGACGACCTGACCGACATCGGCGGAGATTGCCGCGACGATGCCGCCGCGGTCGGCCACCAGCTGGGTGTAGGTCACCTGGTTTTTCGCCTGCGAGAGCGCCGAGCTTGCGGCGTCGCGCGTGGCAACCGCCTGGTTATGGCCGAGTGTCGCCTGATCCAGTTGTGCCTTGGAGGCGACTTTCCTGGCAAAGAGCTGTTCGGCGCGCGCGCGCACCAATGCAGTCGTCTCGACCTGACGCTCGGCGGCCTCGAGGTTTGCGGCCGCACTCTTGACCGATAGCTCATAGTCCGTCGCGTCAATGCGGGCGAGCGGATCACCTGATTTCACCCGATCGCCGACATTGACCAGCCGCTCGGTGATCTTGCCGTTGACGCGAAAGCCGAGATTCATCTCCGTACGAGCGCGCACAATGCCGGAGTAGCTCATCTGACGTGCTTGGCCGACATCGCCGATTTCGACCACCTTGACCGGACGCACGACCGGCTTGGCTTCCTCGGCTTCCTCGGAGCAGGCTGCAAGCACGAGAGAGATCGCGGCAAGAAAGACGATCCTTCCGCTCCGTGCGAAGCGAAGACGGGTTTGAACGGGCAAGGGCATTTCCGCACTCCTAGGGTGGCAGCAGCCATACGGCTCACATGAGGGCCGCAGTTTGGTCAGTTTTTCAGGGCCTTGATCGCAAACTCGATCAATTGCTCGGGTGTCGCCCGATTGGCCTTCGAGAGGCATTGCGCCACCATCTGCGGATGACAGAGGGTCACTGTGGCTGCCCCGAAACATCGGGAGGCGATGTCGACGTCCTGCTCGGGGAATTCCCCCGCTTCAATCCCCTCGCGGATCACGTCGGCGAAAAGGGCATGCAGACGGTCGATGTGCATGTCGATCACGTGCCAGTCCCGCTCCATGGCGATCACCACCATTTCATGGACCTTCTGGTCGTCGAGCATGACCTCGACGGTCAGTTGGTACTGTGCGTGCAAATATCGCCGCAAGCGCTCGACGGCGCTTACAGGAAGCCGACAGATCTCGGCCGCCTGCTGGTAGCTCGCATCCAGCAGGCGACCGCAGATCGCTTGATGGATCTCAGCCTTGGAGGCGAAGAAGCGGTAGATGTTGGCCGGCGACATGCCGAGATCGCGGGCGATATCGGCGACATTGGTCTTCGAATAGCCGAAATGTCGAAACAGTCGCTCGGCAGATTCCAGAATCCGAAAAACGTTTTCCTGATGCGCGGCATTCAGCTGGTCGATGCTGTCGTCCATAGAGTTTTGCCTTCGATTTACGACTGACGATTTTCGTATTTCATCAGTCGTAAATCGAAATTCGTCAAACGTCAATGAAGGAGATGCCCTTTTCGCCTCACGAAGTGGTGTTCGAAACCGCAGGTCTTGGCATGTCGTTGACTCGACACGCCACGGTGGTTACTGCCGAAGCCTTGAGGAGCAACCGCTCGAACCGAATTCCAGCACAAAGGCTTAGCGTTCAATGGCTACTGGTCTCATCGCCCTGCTCGACGATATCGCGGCCATCGCCAAAATGGCGGCTGCCTCGCTCGACGACGTCGCCGCGCAGACCGCAAAGGCTGGCGCCAAGGCGGCGGGTGTGGTCATCGACGACGCGGCTGTGACGCCGCGCTACGTCGTCGGCTTGACGCCTGAACGCGAACTGCCGATCATCGGCCGCATTGCGCTCGGCTCGCTGAAGAACAAGCTCCTGTTCCTTTTGCCCGGTGCGCTGCTGCTCGGCTATTTCGCCCCTTGGGCGATCACGCCCCTGTTGATGCTGGGCGGCATCTACCTGTGCTACGAGGGCGCCGAGAAGCTCTATGGGGTCTTCTTTCCGCACGCGGCCCACGAACACGAAACTGCCGTGCTCGGGCACAAGACCGACCCGGTCGCGCTTGAAAACGAGAAGGTCGCCGGCGCCGTGCGCACAGATTTCATCCTGTCGGCGGAGATCATGGCGCTCACCCTGTCAACCGTCGCCGATGCCAGCATCTACATGCAGGGTGCCGTGCTTGCCGCGGTCGGCATTGCCATCACGCTTGCCGTCTATGGCGTCGTCGGCCTGATCGTCAAAGCCGACGATGCCGGCGTCGCGCTGGCCAAAACCTCCGTTTCAGCGCTGCGGGCCATCGGTCGCGGTCTGGTCATCGGCATGCCGGTCTTTCTGAAATTTCTCGCGGCCATCGGCACTGCGGCAATGCTCTGGGTCGGGGGCAGCATTCTCGTCCATGGCCTTGCCCAGATGGGATATGCCGGCCCAGAACATATCATCCACGACATTTCCGAAGTCGTGACCCACGCGGTGGCTTTTGCCCCGGGCCTTGTCGGCTGGATCGCCACGTCCGCGCAACAGGCACTGCTCGCGATCGTCGTCGGTGCCGTGACCATTGCCGTCATGGGCAACATCGTCGGCCCGATCTGGAGCCGCCTGAGACCCGCAAGCCACTGATCGCGCCAGGTGCCAGCGCGTCCAAACTCTGGCCCCGAATGGGCCAGAGACGGTTAAGTTCGCCGGACGGTCGACCGTCGCTGGCGCGCCAAGCCGCAATCAGCTCTTGGCGAGATGCGCTTTCGACGGGTCGGGGATGACGACAATCGGGCTGCCGTCGCGGACCTGATCGTGCAGATAGACCACATCCTGATTGAGCATGCGAATACAGCCGGACGAGACGGCCTTGCCGATCGAGCGCGCTTCGGGGCTCCCATGGATACGGTAAAGCGTATCCTTGCCGTCCTTGTGGATATAGAGCGCCCGTGCGCCGAGCGGGTTCTTCAGGCCCGGCCCCATACCGCCGTTCTTGATGCTGTAGGGTTCGAGCTTCGGCTGCCGCGCCACCATTTCGTCCGGCGGCGTCCAGCGCGGCCACTTGCGTTTGTAAGCGACGACCGCCCGCCCGGACCAGGCGAAACCCTCTCGACCGACGCCGATGCCGTAGCGCATGGCGCGCTGCCCGGGCAGCACGTGGTAGAGATACTTCGCCGGCGTATCGACGATGATCGTGCCGGGGCGCTCCTGCGTCGGATAATCGACTTCCTGGCGCCAGAACTTCGGATCGACCTCGGAGACGTTGACCTCGGGAATGGGAAACGGCTCGTTCGGCATCGCTTGATACATTGCCGGAACGCTGCCCTTGACCGGAGGCGGCGGCTCGACCACCACTGGCTTCGGTGTTGGGCGCGCCGTTGCCGCGCAACCCGACAGCAGGATGGCGGTTGCGCCGACGAAAAGGCTGCGGCGCGTCAGCGTGCCGCCGACGCTCATATGGGTTGTCGCTGACGGCAATGGGTTCGGCTGGTCTTTATCGGACATTCATCGACTCGAAGGGGTTGTTACGATGACCCCCAAAGGAATGCGCTACCTTAAGGCTGCCTTAAGGGACGTGCTAAACAACCCTGGCCGATTATGTCGTGGAGATCTTGAGTGCGGGTACTGATTGTCGAAGACGATGACATTTTGCGGGATGGGCTGAAGGTCGGGCTGGCGCTTGCCGGTTTCACCACCGATGCCGTCGCCACCCGCGAGAGTGCCGAAGCAGCACTTGCGGCAGGCAGCTTCGACGCTGTCGTCCTTGATCTCATGCTGCCTGATGGTTCCGGCACCGACGTCCTGAAAAAGCTGCGCGATGCGCGCAACGACACGCCCGTGCTTTTGCTGACGGCCCGCGACACGGTCGCCGATCGCGTCAGCGGGCTCGACATGGGCGCAGACGACTATCTCGGCAAGCCCTTCGATCTCGATGAGGTGGCCGCACGGCTGCGCGCGCTCGCGCGCCGCTCCGCCGGCCGCTCGACCGCCCTTATCGAATGGGCGACGATCCGGCTTGATCCGGCCCGGCAATCGGTGGAGAAGGCCGGCACCCCGGTGCGGCTTTCGCGCCGGGAATACGCGGTCCTGCATGCGTTGATGTCGCAACCCGGCGCGATCTTTTCCAAGGCGACGCTGGAGGACAAGCTCTACGGCTGGCAGGAAGAGGTCGAAAGCAACGCCGTCGAGGTGCATATCCATCACCTGCGCAACAAGCTCGGCCCCGGCCTGATCGAAACCGTCAGAGGCATCGGCTACCGTCTCGGCGGCGACAGCTGATGCGATCGATCCGCGCCCGCCTCTTCTTCATCCTGCTCGTCACCACCGGGCTCATGTGGTTGTCAGCCACTCTCTGGATCTTCTTCAGCACCCGCGCCGAGGTCGAACAGGTGCTCGACGCCCGGCTGATGGAAGCGGCGAAGATGGTGAGTTCGCTCGTGGTCAACCAGGAAATCGACCCGGACAGGCCGGCGCAGACGAAGGCGAAGATACCGGTGCTCGACCATCCGCATTACGACCGCCAACTCTCCTGCCAGATCTGGTCGCTGGACGGCACACTGATCGGCAAGTCGGAAAGCGCACCGGACACGACCCTGTCGGCGCATGCGACCGGCCTTTCCGAAACGGTGATCAATGGCGAGACATGGCGGGTCTACGCGGTCGAAAACGCCGAGCTTGGTGTGCGCGTGCTCGTCGGCGACAACCTTCGTATTCGCGACAGGCTGGTCAACGACGTCGTAAAGGGCCTGCTCTTTCCGGCCCTCCTGATCATACCGCTGCTTGCGACGCTCATCTGGCTAAGCGTCGGGCGTGGACTGGCGCCGCTCAGAAAGCTGGCAGGCGATCTTTCCGCGCGCGATGCTTCGGACCTGCACCCCATCAAGGAAACAGCGACGCCGAGCGAGATCAGCCCGGTGCTTGGCGCACTCAACGGTCTCTTCGGCCGCGTCGCCGGCGCGCGTCAGCGCGAACAGAATTTTATCGCCTTTGCCGCCCATGAGCTCAGAACGCCGCTTGCCGGGCTGAAGACCCAGGCCCAGGTGGCGCTTGCCAGCAACGATGCCGAAATCCGCGAAAAGGCGCTTGGCCAAATCGTCGCCGGCGTCGACCGAACGGGACGGCTTGTCCGGCAATTGCTCGACATCGCCTCGGTCGAAGCGTCGGTAGCGACGCGAGCAACGGGCGACGTCAATCCGGGCGAGATGCTGATTTCGCTCCGGAACGAACTGCTCGGCCACACCGGCAGCGCGGCCACAGTCGCAATCGATCCCTGCCTCGTCCATCTGCGGGTGAGCATCAATGCGGATCTGCTGCGGCTTGCCGCGCGCAATCTGATGGAAAACGCACTGCATCATTCGCCGGCCGGCGGTGCGATCCATTGCTCGCTGGAAACCGATGAGGGCACCGTGGCGATCACGATCAATGATGACGGCCCCGGCATCCCGGCGGAAGAAATGCCGCACGTCACTGAGCGCTTCTTCCGCGGCCGCTTCAAGGCGGCAATCGGCAGCGGTCTCGGTCTCAGCATCGCCGAACTCGCACTCGATCACGCCGGCGCGACGTTGGAACTGCAAAATCGGGTTACAGGCGGGCTATCCGCCAGGATCGTCCTGCCCGTTGGCCTCATCGCATGAGCTGACGTGACGCCGAATCATTGCAACAGCGCTGGGCCGACGCCATCGCGCCGCGCGACCAGCCAGGTTCAGATACCTTTATATCCACCCTCTTAACGTGTATCGAAGCGCTGCGACCGCGGACGGCTTTCGCCGGGTTCCGGAGCGACGCGGTTGCCCCGCACTCGGCTGGTCACCCGGGCGAGAAGGTGGGAAAACTCTGACTTTGGCTTTCGAATGACGGCATCTCTTCGCTACACCGAACTCCCCGCACTTGCCGACCATGAGAGCGGGTTCGAGGCCGTCTGGGTTTCGACCAGCGATCGCAACGGGACGTACCGTGTCTTGCCGGACGGGCGTTGCGACATCATCCTGCGGTTTGACGCACGGCTGACGCCGCTCAAGGCCATCACGGTTGTGGTGACGGGACCGACGACACGGTTCTACGACGTTGCGCTGGAGCCGGGCATGGGATTTGTCGGTATTCGCATGCGCCCCGGCTTCTTCGAGAGAATTCTTGGATTTGCTCCTGCAACATTGGCTGATGACAACCTTGTTGGCGACGACGCGTTCGCTGCTCTGCCCGTTTTGAAGGACCTCTGCAGCCCAGCCCTCAACCATGCCGAACTGGCCGCACGTCTGACTGCCTTCGTCCGTCAGCGCAGCATTGGCAGCCGCCTCGAGCCCGCACCGATTAGTGCGAGCGTGATCAGCGCCTTCCATGCGGCCGGCGGTCGTCTCCGCGTCGGGGACGTCGCTGCCATGCACAAGATCAGCGAACGCACTGTCCAGCGTATCTTCCTCAAGGCGATCGGTTTGAAGCCGAAGGCTTTTGCGGCCATCCTGCAGTTCCACCGCGCCCTGCGCCTCCTTCGGGACCACCGGCTGAGCCCGACCGAGGCAGCGCTGGAGGCCGGCTACGCCGATCAGGCGCACATGAACCGCGCCTTTCGCCGAATGGGCGGCTTCTCACCGGCCCGTCTCCCCGACGTCACGCTCGTTACACTCGGCGAGTAATGTCCGATTTGTTCAAGATTGCGCCGCCGACAACAGCTATCTAGACCGACGAAAGCGCGCAGTAGACAACACGCGAAACCATGCAGAACAGGACGTGACGGCAACCCTTGGCTATTCCATTCTTTACGTTGCCGATGTGGTGGCGACCGTTTCCTTCTACGAGGCCGCCTTCGGTCTCAAGCGCAAGTTCGTCCACGAAAGCAATCTCTATGCCGAAATGGAGACGGGCCAGACGACGCTTGCCTTTGCCGGCGAAGCGATGGCCGAGATGAACGGCTTTGCCATCCGCGCCAACCGCAGGACCGATCTGGCGGCGGGATTCGAGCTGGTTCTGATCTTCGCCGATCCTCATGAGGCCTATCGCAATGCCGTCGCTGCGGGTGCGAGCCCCTTGAAGCCGCCAGAGGAAAAGCCCTGGGGCCAGATCGTCGGCTATGTCCGCGACATCAATGGCTGCCTGGTCGAGATCGCCTCGGTCATGCCCTCCTGAGCCGTTTGCTGAAATGCAGACGCTTCATGAGCCACGCCGAATTGGAGAAACGAATGCGACCCATGACCGCCTCCCCCTGCATCACCACGCAGCGGATCGACAAAACAAGAGACTTCTACACAAACCACCTCGGCGCAAAGGTTGTCTTTGATTGCGGCTGGTACATCAGTCTTGAATTCGAGGGCGGGCAATCGCTGCAGTTCATGGAGCCGCAGGCGGGGCAGGCTTTGTGCAACCCTGCCGGCCTGACCTACAATTTTTGCGTTTCCGATGTCGACGCGGACTACGCTCAGATCACCGCATCGAGCCTGGAACCGAGTGCTGCGATCGAAGATCATCCGTGGGGCGACCGCGGCTTTGCGATCAAGGATCCGAACGGCATCATCCTTTACATCTATTCCGACCGGGAACCGGCGCCGGAATTCAAGCCGTTTTTCAAGGCGTAAACCAAGCATGATGGAAAAGCGTGTCGAAGCGTTTCTGGCCGATATCCGCGACCGTGGCGATAATCAGTTCGCGATCGTTTCAGCGCTGCGCGAGATCGTGCTGGCATCCGGGTCCGATATTTCGGAAGAGATCAAATATGGCGGCCTGCTGTTTTCGGCCGCGCGGCCGTTCTGCGGCATCTTTCCCTATTCCGCGCATGTCACTCTGGAGTTCAGCGAAGGCGCCGCACTGCCCGACGCCCATCGCGTGCTGATCGGTAAAGGCAAGGGGCGTCGGCACATCAAGATGCAATCCGTCTCCGACATCGCAGAAAAGCAAGTCGCAACCTATGTCGACCTGGCTTTCGACGCCGCCCGCTGATTAGGATGGGGCGGCACGTCAGCGCCCCACCGCGCTCGGCATACTGACCTTCTCGACATAATAACGCGGGATGCCTGTGCGCTCGCGATCGCGATAAAAGTCGATGCAGAATTCGACGAAAGCCTTGAAGCGCTTCGACACGTGCCGCCGGCGCGAATAGATGAGGTTGATCGCCGTTTTCGGCGAGCGCCACTCCGCCAGCACCGGCTGAAGCAATCCCGCCTGTCGCTCCGTTTCCACGAAGAATTCCGGCAGGTAGGCGATCCCCTCACCGGCAACCGCGAAGTATTTGATCGTCCAGTAATCGTTGGTCGTGCAGGTGGCCGTCGGCAGCAGATCGATCTCTGTGTCGCCATCCCTTGTCAGATACCAGGACTGCAGCCGCGTCGGCTGGCGAAAGACGAGGCCGCGGTGACCGGCGAGCTCGTCGGGCGTCGACGGCTGGCCATGCCGGGCAATATAGTCGGCGCTGGCAAACAGGCCGTAGGACGAGACCGAGAGCCGCCGACTGATGTAGTCGACATCAGAAGGCTCGCCCCAGTGGAAAATGCCGTCGAGCGCCTGTTCGGTGACATCGGAGAACGGCTGCCGCGAGCTCAGGAAAACGACGTCGAGATTGACCTGCGGATATTGTTGCCGAAACGCATAGAGCAGTTCGGATGTGATCGTCGTGCCGAACTCGCCGGTCGAGCCGACGCGCAGGGTGCCCGCCACCTCCTGGCGCATCTCGGCCATTGCCGTCGCCGCATCCTCGCAGTTCGACTGGATCAGGCGGGCATAGCGCAGGAACTCGGCGCCAGCGTCGGTCACATGCAGTTGATGCCCCTCGCGCACGAAGAGTTCGATCCCGAACTCATCCTCCAACTGGCGGATCTTGTGGCTGAGGGTCGATTTCGGTAGTCGATGCAGGCGCGAAGCCGCTGAAATCGAACGGGAATCGGCAACTTTTACGAAGCAGTCGAGAAGCGAGAGATCCATGTTTCGTCCAAAATATTGGATGATATGTCCGAGAAATACGCCATTTCGGCCCATTGTACAAACGAAACCAAACTGGGAAACTTCATCAACGCTAAGGGAGTGGTTTCAGTGAGCAATATCAGAGAATTCATCCGGGCAGCCTCCGGCACCGGCAACAAGGCCACATTGGCGGTCCGCGGCGGCCGGCTGGTCAACGTCGTTTCAGAAGAGATCTATCAGGCCGATGTCGCGATCTATGGCGAGCGGATCATCGCCGTCGGCGACATCTCCGACTATGTCGGGCCGGAGACGAAGATCATCGACGCCACCGGCAAATACCTCGTCCCCGGGATGATCGACGGCCATCTGCATGTCGAATGCTCGAAGATGTCGCTGACGAGCTTTGCCAAGGCGGTCGTTCCGCTCGGTACCACGTCGATCGTCACCGGCCTCGACCAGATCATCGTCGTCGGCGGGCCGGCGGCTGCGCGCGAATTCCTCGACGAGGCCAGGGATACGCCGCTCAAGGTGTTCTGGGGCGCGCCGTGCAAGACCCCCTACACCATGCCGCGCTCGACCGTCGGCCATTACTTCAGCCCGGCCGATCACCAGGCGACCCACCACTGGCCGGAATGCGTCGGCATCTGGGAAACCGTGCGCGAATTCATCCAGGAGGAAGACCCCGACGTGCTGGCAGCACTGGAACTGGCGGAAAAGAGCCGGCTGCCGGTGCTCGGTTGCTGCCCGATGACGCGCGGCGCACGGCTGAACGGCTACCAACAGTCGGGCGTACGCGCCGACCACGAAAGCTATTCGCCGGAGGAAATGCTGGAGAAGCTCCGGGCCGGCATGCACGTCGTCGTGCGCGAATCCTCGATCTCCCACTTCCTCTCCGACAATCTGCGCATCGTCACAGAGATGGGCGTGAAGGCCCTGCGCCGCATCAGCTTCTGCACCGACGACGTCGTTGCCAGCGATATTCTGAAGCGCGGCCACCTCGACAACATGGTGCGCATGGCGATCGCCATGGGCATCTCGCCGATGGCGGCCATCCAGATGGCGACGATCAACGGCGCCGATGCCCTTCGCATCGACGACAAGGTCGGCTCGATTTCGCCGGGCCGCGCCGCGGACATCCTGCTCGTCAACGATCTGCGCGAGTTTCGCATCGACGCGGTCATCGCCAAGGGTGAGGAAGTCGCGCGTGACGGCCGCATGGCAGTCGACCTGGTGCCGCCGCCGCGCAGCGCCGAGCTGCTTACCTCGATGAAGGTCGCACCGCTCGAACTCGATGATTTGAAGCTGCGCTATGACGGCCAAGGCGACAGCGCTGCAGCGATGGCGATTGCCGTGACCCCCGAAAAGATCTTCGTGCGCACGCGCCGCGACGTCACCCTGCCGGTCAAGGACGGCTGCGTGCTCGCCGACCCGGCACAGGACATCCAGTATGTCACCGTGGTCGAGCGCTACGGCAAGACGAAGAACCGCCCGGTTGCCTTCACCTCAGGCTTCGGACTGCGCGAAGGTGCTATCGCCAGCTCGACCGCGCCCGACGACAACAACATCATCTGCATCGGCGCAAACCCGGAAGACATGCAGGTCGCCATCAACCACCTGATTGCCAACCACGGCGGCCAGGTCGTGGTCAGGGACGGCAAGGTCGTCTCCTTCCTGCATCTGCCGATCGGCGGCATCGTCTCCGATATCGAGCCATCGGAGATGGCGGCGCTGGAAGACGAGCTGGATGACGCAGCGCGAGCGCTCGGCTGCACCCTGCCCTGGCCGTTCATGTACATGTTCGTGCTTCAAATCACGGCGATCCCGGAATATGCCATCACCGATCTCGGGGTCGTCGATTGCGTCCAGCTGAAAGTCATCTCGCCGCTTCGTGGGAACGGTGGCGAGGGCGAACGCGCCGCAGCAGCGGAGTAAAGCCTTGGAAGGGGCCGGCATCGCCGGCCCCTTCCTCACTTCAAAAAAAGGGGAACAAAATGAACTACCAACCCAAGGCCGTGGAGCCGGTCTCTGGCAAGGCCCAAGCCTCCTGGCTCGCAAACTTGCTCGACCGCTACTTCCAGATTTCCAAATTCGGCTCGACCATCCGCACCGAAATCCTCGCCGGACTGACCACCTTCCTAGCCGCCTCCTATGTGATCGTCGTCAACCCATCGATCCTGTCCCATGCCGGCATTCCGTTTTCGGCGGGCGTCACGGCGACCGTGCTCGTCAGCTTCATCGGCAGTTGCGCCATGGGGCTTTATGCCCGAAGCCCGATCCTGGTCGCGCCGGGCATGGGCATCAATGCGCTCTTTGCCTACACGATGGTCGTCGGCGCAAACGTGCCGCTCGAAATTGCGCTCGGCTGCGTCTTCTGGGCCGGCGTGCTCTTCACCGTCATGGCCTTCTTCAACCTGCGCCAGACGATCATCGAGGCGATCCCGGTCGATCTGCGCTATGGCATTGCCTGCGGCATCGGCCTGTTCATCGCGCTGATCGGCTTTGAAAACGCCAAGTTCATCGTCGCCAATCCCGACACCATCGTCGGGCTGACGACGTTCAACCCGGTCACCCTCACCTTCATCGCCGGCTTTATCCTCACCGTCGCGCTCGTCGTGCGCAGGGTGCCGGGCGCCATGATGGCCGGCATGATCCTAACCACCATCCTCTCGATCCCGATCGGCCGCTGGTGGGGTGACGGCAGCGCGTTTTCGCCGGAGACGCCTGATGTGCATACGCTGGTCAACTGGAGCGGCTTTTCCGCGGCACCCGACTTCAGCTTCGTCGGCCAGATCGATCTTGTCGGCGCCCTGAGCCTAATCTACGTGCCGTTCATCTTCGTCTTCCTGTTCACCAACTTCATCGAGGCGCTTTCGACCTTCCTCGGCCTGGCCGAAGCGGCCGACCTCAAGGACGAACAGGGACTGCCGCGCAACATCAAGCAGTCCATGCATGTCGACGCCGTCGCCGCCTTGATCTCGGCACCGCTCGGCACCAGCCCCGCCACCGTCTACCTGGAATCGGGCGCCGGCATCGCCCAGGGTGGTCGAACCGGGCTCGTCGCCCTCGTCGCCGGGCTGCTGTTCGTGCCGTTCCTGTTCCTGTCGCCGCTCCTGTCGCTGGTGCCGGCCGTTGCCACCGCGCCGGTGCTGATCCTCACCGGCCTCTTCATGTCCGAGCCTATGAGCAAGATCCGTTGGACCGACCTAGACGAGGCGATCCCTGCCTTCCTCGCCATCGTGCTGATCCCGCTGACGTTCTCGATCACGCTCGGGCTGTCGCTGGCCATCATCGCCTATGTGCTGATCAAGCTGGTCTGCGGCCGGGCGGGTGATGTAAAGCCGGTCATGTGGTTCGTCGCCCTGCTTGCGGCAGCGCTCGTCGCTCAGACCCAGTAACGCCTCTCGGCGCCCTTTTTCTCCAGACGGAAAAAGGGCGCCGGCATCGTCTCCATTCGAAGGAACCTGTCATGCTTCAATCCTGGTCGAGGACCGCACCCGAGCTTGTCGACGTCGCCATGGGCCGGACGCCTGCCGACCTCGTGATCCGCAACGGCAAATGGGTCAACGTCTATTCCGGCGAGATCATTCCGCACACCGACATCGCCGTCAAAGCCGGTCGCTTCGCCTATGTCGGCGCCGACGCCAGCCATACGATCGGCGAAGGCACGAAGGTGGTCGATGCTGGCGGCCGCTATCTCGTGCCGGGGCTCTGCGACGCGCATATGCATGTCGAAAGCGGCCTCGTCACCGTCACCGAATTTGCCCGCGCCGTCATCCCGCACGGCACGACGACGATGTTCATCGACCCGCACGAGATCGCCAACGTGCTGGGCCTTGCCGGCGTCAAGCTGATGAACGACGAGGCGCAGAGCCTGCCGATCAACGTCTATGTCCAGGTGCCGAGTTGTGTGCCGAGCGCGCCCGGGCTCGAAACCGCCGGCGCCGAGCTTTCGGCCAAGGATGTGGCCGAAGCCCTGAGCTGGCCGAATATCATCGGCCTCGGCGAGATGATGAACTTCCCCGGTGTCGCCTTCAATGATGCGAAGATGGTGGCCGAGATCGCGGCCACCCAGGACGCGGGGCTGACTGTCGGCGGACACTACGCCTCGCCGCATCTCGGTCGCGAGTTTCACGCTTACGCCGCCGGCGGCCCGGCCGACGACCATGAGGGAACGACCGTCGAGGATGCAATCGCCCGCGTCCGCCAAGGCATGCGCGCCATGCTTCGGCTCGGTTCCGCCTGGTTCGATGTTGCAGCCCAGGTCAAGGCGATCACCGAGGCTGGCGTCGATCCGCGCAACTTCCTGCTCTGCACCGACGACAGCCACTCCGGCACGCTCGTGCATGACGGCCACATGAACCGTGTGGTGCGCCACGCCATCGCGCAAGGGCTGAAGCCGATCACCGCCATCCAGATGGCGACACTCAACACCGCCCAGCACTTCGGCGTCGAGCGCGAACTCGGCTCGATCGCGCCCGGAAGGCGCGCCGACTTGATCATCACATCGGACCTTGCAGCCCTGCCGATCGAGATGGTGTTTGCGCGCGGTGAATTGCTGGCGGATTCCGGCGCTTTGGTGCGCGACATCCCGCCCTTCATCTATCCCGCGAGTGCCCGCGATACGGTACATCTCGGCAAGACGCTGAAAACAGGCGACTTCGACATCGGCCTCAACTCCACCGAAAATCGCGCGCGCGTCCGGGTGATCGGCGTCGTCGAAAACCAGGCGCCGACGCGGGCGCTCGAGGCAGAGCTTTCGGCCGCAGGCGGCATCATCGAGATGGACCGTGCAAACGATGTCTGCCAGATCGCATTGGTGGAGCGCCATCGCGGCACCGGCGACGTCGTCAACGCCTTTGTTTCGGGCTTCGGCTACGACAGCGACTGCGCCGTTGCCAGCACCGTTGCCCATGACAGCCACCACATGATCGTCGTCGGCACCAACAAGGCAGACATGGCCAAGGCCGCCAACCGCCTGCACGAAGTCGGTGGCGGCATCGTCGTGATCAAGGACGGCGAGGAGCTTGCCCTGGTCGAGCTGCCGGTCGCAGGGTTGATGTCGGACCAGCGCGCCGAGATCGTGGCCGACAAGGCCGCGGCACTGGTCGAGGCGATGCGCGTCTGCGGCTGCCGCCTGAACAATGCCTACATGCAGCACTCGCTGCTGGCGCTCGTCGTCATCCCCGAACTGCGCATCTCCGACAAGGGCCTGATCGACGTCAGGACCTTCGAAAAGGTCGACGTCGTCATTTCGTAAACCTGCCCAAAGCAATCGACCGCCCTTATGGGGCGGTCGATATCTGATTTCGGCAGCGTCAGGGGATGTACGGCAGCCTAGCCGTCCAGGATGATGCCGATTGCCCGATCGAGCACCTGGTGCAGACCGCTCGCGTAGAAGGACATCCGGTAGCCCGAACCGACATTGCTGGTCATCGCGATCGTCAGGCCCGAATTCGGCTCGTGCTGCATGACGGTGACGTAGCCGGGAATGCTGCCCTGATGGCCATAGACGAGCCGATCCGCGTAGCTGCTCTGAAACAGCCCCGCCCCGGTCTCGCGCATCCGCGTGCCGGGAAAGCTGACGCTGACGCGGCTTTCGCTCATCTCCCGGAATATGTCGTCCGTCAACAATTGGCCGCCAAAGAGCGCGCGCATGAAGGCGACCATGTCGCTGGGCGTCGAAACCATGTCTCCACAGGCATAGGCGGCCGTGAACGGGAAGGAATCCGAGGAATCCTGCAGCGCGTCGGAATAGGGAAGCACGCCGTCCATGCGCCACATCTCGGCACCGGCCGCGATACCCGCCCCTGCTGCCGCCACAGGCGGCGGCCGGTGGTAGTAGCCGCGCACCATGCGTTCCCCAGGGAAGCTTTCGGTCGCGGGCGACCAGGTGTTTTCGAGCCCGAGCGGCTCGAGCACCTGTTGACGGACATAGGCGCCGAGCGACTGACCGGTGACCGCTTCGATCAGCATGCCGGCCAGCACGTAGCCGGTGTTGTTATAGACGGCCGGGCCGCCGGGCGCAGTCTGTCCGCCGACCTGAAAGGCGAGATCCACGAGTTCCGCCGGCGTCCAGATGCGATCCGGCGTCATCGGGATGTCGTACTCGAATTCCGGCAGCCCACCGCGATGGTTGACGAGTTGACGCACGGAAATCGTCGACGCCCCCGGCAGATCCGGAAACCAGCGCGAGATCGGGCTCCCAAGATCGACCGCACCGCTTTCGGCCAGCCGCATCAGGGCGGCAACGATGAACGTCTTCGTGCAACTGCCGATCTTGAACAGTTGTGTCGGCGAAACCGAAATGCCCCGCGCCCGATCGGAAAGCCCCGACGTCAAGGTCACGGTTTCGCCATCGCTCTTCGAGAAGGCCAGGGAAACCCCGACTGCACCCTCGTTGGTGTAGCCTCCAAGCAGTCGGCTCAGGTCAGCAAGCCTGGCGCTGTCACTGACTGTCATCTCGTCCATTCTACTTACTCCGTGATATCGACGTTGGCGAAATTCTGGCGGCCAAGGGCGTCGAGCGGGATTGCCGATGCGGCGCGGTGCGCGGCATCAGCCGGGCGGACGTCAGAGCAAACGCTCCTGCTCGCCCTGGTGTCGATGCCGCCGCGGGTGTCTCCTCACCGCATCGGCGACGTTTCTGGTCTCCTAATCTGCCTAGTCATTGCCCGACCGTGGAAAGCGTTGATGTGTGGGCCGCCTCGAGAAATCGACCGGGCGCCAGCGCGTCGAACACGACGCCGAGGGCAGCGATATCCTCAGGCATCGCGGCATCGCGAAGCAGCACAGAGGCGATCCGCGCGAGCGTGAGCGAAACTTGAAAACCATAACCGCCCTGACCGCCGAGCCAGAAAAACCCGGGAAGGCGCGGGTCGAAGCCGACGACAGGGGTGCGGTCCGGCGCGAAAGTGCGCAATCCGGCCCACGGCCTTTGCGGGCGACCTATGTGAAGGTCCGTCGCCTGCTCGATCCGGTCGACGGCAGTCGCAACGTCGATATCCTCAGGGTAGGCATCGCAGGGCGGCGTGTCCGTTTCGTCGGCCAGCGAGCCGATCAGCTTTCCGGCATCCGGCTTGAAGTAGAAACGCTCATGCAGGTCGACGGCCAAAGGCCATCGGCGCGCGTCGAGCCCCGGAGGCGGATCGAACATAAAGGCAGTGCGTCGCTTGGGCGCAAAGCCGAGCCCGGCCAGCCCCGCCCGCTCACCGATCACATCGACCCAGGCGCCGGCCGCGTTGACGACCATGTCGGCCTCATGGGAGCCAGCCGTGGTCACCACCTGAAAGCGGCCGGACGTGCGGGAAATCTCCAGCACTTCCTCTCCGGAGAGGACAGTTCCGCCACGTGTCTTCAACGACGCGGCACAGGCATACACCATCTTGCCGGTGTCGATATCGAGAGCACCGGGCTCATAGACGCCGCCGCAGGTCGTGTCGGTGCGGATGACCGGAATGAGGGCATTGACTTCCTCTCCCGAAATTCGGCGAACGCTCGGCACCAGCGCCCGGTACTTCTGCGCCAGTTCGTCGACGATCTCATCGTCATCGCGACCGCCGAAATGCACCGCGCCACGCACATGCTCGGCAAAGCCGCCATCGACGATGGCTGGTCGGCTGGCAACAGACAGCGCCCGCACGATCGCGTTGCCGTAGGTCTCGGTAAACAAAGCCGCTGAGCGACCGCTCGAATGATAGCCGAGATGGGCCTCGCGCTCGATCAGCGTCACCGATGCCCATTGCTGGACGGCAGCGGCGACCGAAAGCCCGGCGATACCGCCGCCAATGACAATCACTTTGGGAGAAGAGGATCCTGAACGCATAGGTGTTGGTAAAATCATTTTCTGATACGGTCAATATTTAGCGTATCGGAAAATTATTCGCACTTGTTGCGGGACGGCCCGCGAGGGCGCGGCAGACGTGCTGCACACCTGCTCGGGCGTCGACCCCACATTGGAAAGACGCTGCTCAACATCACCGAGCGCCGGGGCGGACCGGCCAGTTGCGCTCGGCGCTTCCTCCCTTTCCGTGCAGACATTGGCCGGAGAGCCCCGCATTCAGTTCGTGGCCGATTTGATGCGCAATCCGTCCTAAATCATCCTATAAGCACTATTCATGCCAAAACAGGTTTCCCTTATATTCTCCGGTAACGACACCCGAAGCGGAGAATGTCATGTCGAACACCGGAATACTCGACGACGCCCCGGTCACGCCCGCACGCCGTCACACGATTGCCAACCTGCCGATCAATCTCTTTGCCTCGGTCATGGGACTAACGGGCCTCAGCCTGGCTTGGCGCGAAGCCGTGAAAGTCATCGCCATTCCCGCCATTCCCGGAGAACTCATCGGCTGGTTCGCCGCAGTCACCTTCATCATGCTCGCCATCGGCTACGCCACGAAATGGGCTCGCCACCCCGATGTGGTTGCCACGGAATTCCACCATCCCGTCCAAGGCAACTTTTTCGCCACCGTCGCCGTCGGACTGTTGCTTCTGTCGGCTTTCTTCGACCGCTATAGCGCGGCAGTCAGCCAGGCCGTCTGGATCATCGGGCTCATCCTGACCTTTGCGCTCGCCTATCTGGTTGCCACGCGGTTTCTGATCTTACGTGAGAACGCCGAACACACGCTGCCACCACTGCTAATCCCGGGGGTTGCCACGCTCGACATCGCCGTAACCGGCAAGGCCATGCCCTTTGCCTGGGCCCATGAGATCAACCTGTTCGCCTTCGCCGTCGGCAGCGTCATCGCCGGCATCTTCGTCACTCTGATCTTTGCCCGGTTACGGCACCACGATCCCCTGCCGCTGGCTGCCCGGCCGTCGATGATGGTGCTCGTCGCTCCGTTTGCCGTCGGCTTCCTCGCCTATACCAATCTCACCGGCGCCGTGGACATGCTGGCCAGTGTGCTCTTCTATTTCGCCTTCTTCCTGATGCTGGTGTTGTCACCGATCGTGTTTCGTAGCCATGTTCCCTTCAGCGTCGCCTGGTGGGCTATCAGTTTTCCGCTCGCAGCCTTCTCGATCGCCTTTTTCCGCTATGCCGACGCCGCCGGAACGGAATTGCTTCGCGCCCTCGCCATCGCCATGTTCGCCTTTCTCACGGGGGCTATCGGTGTTGTTTTCGCGAGGACAGTGATCGAGGTTTTGTCGGGGAAGCTGTTTCGGGTGCCATGATGTCAAAGATCAATGTTGCGATTCTGGCGATGCCGGGCGTCCAGCTCTTGGATGTCGTCGGGCCATCGGATGTCTTTGCGGAGGCGAACCGCCAGAGCGGCACCGACTTCTATTCGGTGGCCGTCGTTGGGCTGGACGAACACCCGATCCGCGGTACGTCGGGCGTTCGGCTGTTGCCGGACCGCACGATCGACTGTTCACCCGATGATTTTCACACCCTGCTTGTCGCCGGTGATCCACTGATCCAGACACGCCCGATCCCCGAACGGGTACTCGCTTGGGTGAAGGCTGCATCGGAGGGGCCGGAGCGGCTTGGCTCCGTCTGCTCCGGTGCGTTTGTCCTCGGCGAAGCCGGACTGCTGAACGGGCGCCGGGCGACGACGCACTGGTCGCAGGCAGCCGAGTTTGCCCGGCGGTTTCCCGACGTGAAGCTGGAGCCCAACCGCATCTTTACCCGTGACGGCAACATCTGGACCTCAGCCGGAGTGACGGCTGGCATCGATCTCGCGCTTGCCATCGTCGAAAAGGATCTTGGCCCTGATATCGCACTGAAAGTGGCGCGCGAGCTCGTGGTCTTTCTCAAGAGGCCCGGCGGACAGTCGCAGTTCAGCACCCATTTGGCGACGCAGATCGCCCAGCGCACGCCGATCCGGTCCGCCCAGGAATACATCGCCGACAATCTGGCGGCCGACCTGTCGGTGGCATCGGTAGCAAGGCGGGCCGGCATGAGCGCACGCAACTTTGCCCGGCAGTTCAAGCAGGAAGTGGGCATCACGCCCGGCGACTACGTGGAATCGATGCGACTGGAGGCGGGCCGGCGCCTGGCCGAGGAAACTGAAACGCCGATGAAGAAGATCGCCCGCGATCTTGGTTTCAACGACGACGTGGCGTTCCGCCGAGCGTTCGCCCGCAAGTACGGCGTGTCGCCCGTCGCCTACCGCAGATCCTTCGGCGGCGGTATGGGGTGAGAAAAGCTGGCGCAATTGTGCAATACCGGGGGTGGTTGACGGCAGTGAATTACAAGCATATTGATCAAATCATCCGATGACTTGATGAGTTTATGATGCAACCCGTCAACCGTACCAATCTTGCAGACAGCGCCGCCGAAAACCTGCGCGCCGAAATCGTCAGTGGCCGCTGGGGCGTGGGCGACCGCATCCCGAACGAAACGGTGCTGACGGAGCTGTTGTCCGTCAGCCGTGGCACCGTACGCGAAGCCGTGCGCGTTCTGGTGTCCCAGGGTCTGCTCGACACCCGCCAGGGCTCCGGCACCTATGTTCGCTCGACGGTCGATCCGGCAGGCGCGCTCGACCGCGTCAAACGCGCCGGATTGCGCGACCAATGGGAGGCGCGCGCCGCCCTTGATGTCGAGGCGGCAAGACTTGCGGCTATCCGCCATACGCCGGCCGACCTCAAGCGCATGACCTTGTTACTTCAGGCGCGCGGTACAGTTGCCGATGGCGGCTACGAGGCTTTCGGCCAACGCGACATCGCCTTCCACAAGTCGATCGTCGAAGCTTCGGGCAACCGCGCCATTGTCGGCCTCTACGACTTTTTCACCGCGTCCATCCTCGAAACCATTCATTCGACGCTCCAGGGCGACGTGCCGGAGCCGGATGACGAGGCACACGCGGCCATCGTCACCGCAATCGCCACCGGCGACCCGGACCGAGCCGCAGCCGCGGTCCGCGCCTTCATGGCGCCGGTGCTGCGCGAACTCGACAGGCTTCTTTCGCAATGAACCAGACTTTCCGCGACCCTAATCCGCCTGCCCATCAGATCGCCGCCATCAATGCCCTCGAAGATCAGCTCATCGACGCTGAAGCCGATAGCGTTCCCGAGCCTCAGCCGCCAGTCATGCCTCGCGGTGTGGCGCGCTTCGTGCTCGGCGCCAGCCTCGTGCTGATCGCCTTCAACCTGCGCCCATTGTTTTCCAGCTTGTCGGTGTTGCTGCCGGAGGTGATGCGCGACACCGACCTTTCGACATCCGGCGCCAGCCTGCTGACAACACTGCCCGTGCTCTGCCTCGGCCTGTTTGCACCGCTCGCCCCAAAGCTGGCCCAACGCTTCGGCGCCGAACGCACCCTGCTCGGCGCCCTGGCTTTGCTCGTGCTCGGGACAGCCTTGCGCGGTTTCGGAGCTGTGCCGCTGCTCTTCCTGTCGACTTTCGCCGCTGGCGCCGCCATCGCGATCGGCAACGTCCTGCTTCCCGGCCTCGTCAAACGCGACTTTGCCGACAAGGCGGCGATCATGACCGGGCTTTACACCATGGCGCTTTGCGCAGGCGCTGCCGGTGCCGCCGGCCTGACCCTGCCGCTCGAACATGGGCTGACCGGCTCGTGGTCCGGTGCGCTCGCCATCTGGGCGCTTCCCGCCTTCATCGTCCTGTTGATCTGGACACCGCAGGCGCTCGGCAGCAAGGCGCAGGTCAGGCACACTGGCTTTCGTGTCACCGGCCTCTGGCGCGATCGTCTCGCCTGGCAGGTCACCCTTTTCATGGGTCTGCAGTCGGCGCTCGCCTATTGCATCTTCGGCTGGCTCGCACCCATTCTGAGGGAACGCGGCTTTGACCCCGCGACGGCAGGCGCCATTGTCTCGGTCTCGATCATGACACAGGTCGTCACCTGCCTGCTGGTTCCGTCCTTCGCCATCAGACGCAAGGACCAGCGCGGCATCAACGTCGCGCTCGTCCTTGCCGCAGTCATCGCGCTGCTCGGCATCCTCTTCGCGCCGCCATCGACGGTGATCTTCTGGGCCATTCTGCAGGGCTTTGGCCAGGGCGGGCTGATTGCGGTGGCGATGACGCTGATCGTGTTGCGCTCGCCGGATTCCCACGTCGCCGCCCATCTCTCGGGCATGGCGCAGGGGGTTGGGTATGTGCTCGCCGCCATCGGCCCGCTGCTCGTTGGGCTCATCCGCGACTGGACCGGTAGTTTCGATGCCGCCGCCATCCTGTTCGTGGCGCTCGGCCTCGGCGCTGCGACCATGGGCCTTGGCGCCGGGCGCGCGCTGCATGTCGGCGCGCGAACGATCAGGATCGACGGCTGAACCTCATCGTTCAGCCGTCGCTTCTGAAGTCTGTTCAGGAAGCTCGCTCCATTTCCGGCAGGGCTTCGAAGAGGTCGGCAACGAGGCCGTAGTCGGCGACCTGGAAGATCGGTGCCTCCTCGTCCTTGTTGATGGCGACGATGACCTTCGAATCCTTCATGCCCGCCAGGTGCTGGATCGCACCGGAGATGCCGCAGGCGATGTAGAGATCGGGCGCGACCACCTTGCCGGTCTGGCCGACCTGCCAGTCGTTCGGGGCGTAGCCGGCGTCGACCGCAGCGCGCGATGCGCCGACGGCAGCACCGAGCTTGTCGGCAACCGGCAGGATAACTTCCTTGAACTTTTCCGCCGAACCGAGCGCCCGACCACCAGAGATGATGATCTTGGCCGAGGTCAGTTCCGGGCGATCCGACGACGACAGCGCGTCGGCAACGAAGGTCGACAGACCCGGATTGGCAACAGCCGCAATCGTTTCGACCGAGGCAGAGCCGCCTTCGGAGGCCGAGGCGAACGAGGCGGTGCGCACGGTGATGACCTTCTTGGCTTCGCTCGTCTGCACCGTCTGGATGGCGTTGCCGGCATAGATCGGCCGTTTGAAGGTGTCGGAAGAGACAACTTCGGTGATTTCCGAGACCTGGACGACATCCAGAAGCGCTGCAACCCGCGGCAGCACGTTCTTGCCGACCGAGGTGGCGGCGGCAAGGATGGTGTCGTAGCTGCCGGCCAGCGAAACGATGAGGGCTGCCAAGGGCTCGGCCAGATTGTTGGCAAGGCTTGTGTCCTCGGCCACCAGCACCTTGGCAACGCCGGAAAGCTTGGCGGCCTGGTCGGCGGCCGCCTTGGCGCCGGCACCGGCGACCAGCACATGCACGTCGCCGCCAATCTTGGTGGCCGCCGTCAGCGTCTTTGCGGTCTGGTCGGAAAGGTGGCTGCCGTCGTGATCAGCCAGAAGCAGAATAGCCATGATGAAATCTCCCTTTCCTGAACTTACAATACGCCGGCTTCGACTTTGAGCTTCTCGACCAGCTCGGCCACCGACTTGACCTTGATGCCGGCCTTGCGGCCTTCCGGCTCCTCGGTCTTCAGCACCTTCAGCCGTGCCGTGGTGTCGACGCCGAAATCGGCCGGGCTCTTCTTGTCGAGCGGCTTCTTCTTCGCCTTCATGATGTTGGGCAGCGAGGCATAACGCGGCTCGTTGAGGCGCAGGTCGGTGGTGACCACGGCCGGCAGCTTGATGTCGATTGTCTGCAGGCCGCCATCGACCTCACGTGTCACCCTTGCTGTGCTTTCTGGCGCCTTGCCATCGCCGATCTCGACCTTGGAGGCAAAGGTGCCCTGGGCCCAGCCAAGCAAGGCCGACAACATCTGGCCGGTCTGGTTCGAATCGTCGTCGATCGCCTGCTTGCCGACGATGATCAGGCCGGGCTGTTCGACTTCTGCCACACCCTTGACGATCTTGGCGACAGCCAGCGGCTCGACCTGGTCTTCGGTCTCGACCAGGATCGCCCGGTCGGCGCCCATGGCAAGTGCGGTGCGCAACGTCTCTTCGGCCTTGGCCGGACCCACCGATACGACCACGACCTCGTCGGCCTTGCCGGCTTCCTTCAGCCGCAGCGCCTCTTCCACCGAGATCTCGTCGAACGGGTTCATCGACATCTTCACATTCGCCAGCTCGACGCCCGAGCCATCCGCCTTCACCCGGATCTTGACGTTGTAGTCAACCACCCGCTTAACCGTCACAAGTATTTTCATGACCAACCCTTTCCGGCAATTTTCGTTGTCTGCTGATAACCGTTACATGCGACCGCGCTTGGCTTCGGGATCGTAAGGCGATTCCTCGATGACGCGGGCCTTGCGCCGCTCGCCGAGGATCGGGACTTCCAGTTCCGTGCCCGGCACCCCAAGCTCGACCGGCAGCAGGGCGAAGGCGACATCGTGGCCGAGCGTATAGGCATAACCGCCCGAGGTGATGCGCCCGACCAACTTGCCCTGGTGATAGACGCCTTCATAAATCAGCGAGCTTGCGCCATCGGTGTCGATCGCAAGGGTGAAGGAGCGACGGGGAACGCCCTCCTCCTTTGCCTTGGCCAGCGCATCGCGGCCGATGAAATCGCCCTTGTCGAGACGCACGAAACGATCGAGGCTGCTCTCCCAGGCGTTCAGTTCCGGATTCATGTCGCGATACATCGCCCGGTAGGACTTTTCGAGACGCAGCGATTCCAGTGCCTGCAGACCGATCAATCGGAGGCCATGCGCCTCGCCGGCGGCAAGCAGCGCATCGAGCAAGTGGCGCTGGTAGCAGAGCGGGTGATAAAGCTCCCAGCCAAGCTCGCCTTCGTAATTGACCCGCAGAAGCCGGACGTCGCTGGCGAGCCCCACGGTGCCCGATTGCACGCCGAACCAGGGGAAAGCCTCGTTGGAGAGATCGATCTCGGTCAGCGATTGCAGCACGTCGCGCGCCTTCGGCCCGACGATAGTGAAGCAGCCGCGATCATTGGTGACGTTGCGAAGCTGCACGCTGCCGTCCTTTGGCAGAAGCTTCGATAGATCGTCGAAATTCCAGCGCTCCGCGCGCGGCGTCGAGATCAGGTAGAACAATCCGTCTTCCAGACGGGCGACGACATATTCGGCCTGCACGCCGCCCTTCTTCGTCAGATGATGGCTGAGGTTGACGCGGCCGGTCTTCGGCAAACGGTTGGCAAGGATGCCGTCGAGCCAAGCTTCCGCACCCGGGCCGCTCACTTCGAACTTGGTCATCGGCGTCATCTCGACGAGGCCGACGGCGTTTCGGACGGCGTGGACTTCTTCGCCGACATATTTGCCCTTTTCGGTCCAGCGCCAGCTGTACTGGTCCTTCGCCTCCACGCCCTCGGGCGCAAACCAATTAGGCATTTCCCAGCCGTTGAGAACGCTCCAGACGGCACCCTTCTGCGTCAGGCGGTCATAGGAGGGAGCCGTCTTCTGCGGCCGGGCGGCCGGCATGTCCTGGCCGGGATAGTGCTGCTCGGCATGGGTGCCCCAGGCCTCGAGCACCTTCTCACGCGTCCAGTTCTTGTTGGCGTAGTCTCCGAAGCGGCGCGGGTCGAGTTCGGAGGTGTCGAGGCTGTTGCCGCCTTCGACGATGCGTTCGGAAAGGTAGTAGCCGATGGCTCCGCCCCAGAGGATGCCGCCGGGCACGCCCTCGGCGATCCAGACATTGTCGAGCCCCCACGCCGGACCGACCAGCGGCAGCTCGTCCGCCGTCATCTGGAAAGGTCCGCGGACATTGGCCTTGATGCCGACGCGGCCGAGTGCCGGCACGAGATCCATCGCCCGCTCCCAGTTCCAGGAAACGGAATCGAAATCCTCTTCGAGCAGGTCGGCGCCGAACCATTCCGGCACGCCGTTTTCGGCAAACAGCTTCAGGTGCTCGGTCTTCTCGTAAGGGCCGAACATCAGGCCGTCGCCCTCTTCGCGCAGATAGCCCTCGAAACCTTCGTCGCGCAGGATCGGCATCTCGGGCAGGCCCTGGCGCTTGCGCTCGATCACCTCGGGAACGGCATCGGTGATCCAGTATTGGTGGACGATCGGGATCGCCGGGATGTCGAGGCCGAGCATGGCGCCGGTCTGGCGGGCATAGTTGCCGGTCGCCGAAATGATGTGCTCGCAGATGATCTCGCCCTGATTGGTCTTGATCTTCCACTCGCCGCTCGGCATGCGCTCGAAACCGTGCACCTCGGTATTGAGATAGATCTTGGCGCCGCGATCGCGGGCACCCTTTGCCATGGCCTGCGTCACGTCGGCCGGCGCGATGTGGCCGTCGTCGGGATGATAGAGAGCGCCCAGCATCTCCTTGTTGTTTTCAAGCAGCGGCCAAAGTTGACGGGCCTCGGCCGGCGATATCAGCTCGGCGCGGATGCCCTGAACCTCGGCGACGCTCATGTAGCTCTTGTACTCGTCGAAACGGTCGCGGGTATTGGCGATGCGCAGCTGGCCGCATTTGTGCCAGCCGACATGCTGGCCGGTTTCGGCCTCAAGACCCTCGTAGATCTCGATGGTCTTGGCGATCATCCGGCCGATATTGATCGAGCGGGCGTAGGACGGGATGAGGCCAGCGGCATGCCAGGTCGAGCCGGCCGTCAGTTGCGTACGCTCCAAGAGCGCGACGTCTATCCAGCCGCGCTTCGTCAGACCGTAGAGAATGGCTGCACCGACGCAACCGCCGCCGATGACAACGGCCCGAGCATGAGTTTGCATGAAGAGGTTCCCTTATGTGGAATTTTCAGCAACTTACAAACGGCCGGCGCGCTTGTAATCTTGCTAAAAACTATCCGGGGGCATAACCTCAGTTTATGCATAGGCTCCGCTCGCTCGTCCCATCCGCCAACTATCTCTTCGTCTTCGAGGCCGCCGCCCGGCGGCAGAGCTTTACCGGCGCGGCGGAGGAACTGAATGTCAGCCAGCCGGCCGTCAGCAAGACGATCCGGCTGTTGGAAGAGGCGACCGGCCTCAAGCTCTTCCGCCGCGAGCATGCCCGGCTGGAACTGACAGCCGAGGGCAAGCGGCTCTACAAGGAAACCCAGGAAGCCTTCGATCACCTGCACATGGTGATATCGTCGCTCAGGCAAAAGCACTCGCGCGACATTGTGCGCGTATCGTTCTCCGCATCCTTCGTGCAATTGTGGCTGCTGCCGCGGCTGAAAGCCTTCAAGGCGCAGCATCCGGATATCGCCCTGCGCATTGCCGAAAGCAGCCGCGACGACCAGGACCTGCTGGAGGAGGACATCGATCTTTCCGCCCGGCTCGGGACCGGCAAATGGCCGGGTATCCACGCCTGGCATTTCGTCACCGAGGAGGTTTGGCCGGTCTGCAGCCCCGCCTATCTGAAAGAGCACGGGCCGATCGATACCCCGGCCGACCTGCTCAATCACACACTCCTGCATTTCGAGGAGCGACATCGCTCACGCGTCGGCTGGCGGGAATATCTCGAGCGCAACGACGTCTCAGCCGCCAAGCTGACGCAGGATTTCGTCTTTACCGACGCGCTGAACTCGATCGAGGCGGCCGTGCTCGGCCAAGGGGTCGCGCTCGGCTGGAAGCATCTGGTGCACGACCACCTGAAGGCCGGCAAACTCGTCTGCCCGATCCGGGCGAGTTATCTCACCGGACAGAGCATCCACATCGTCATGCCAGCGCAGCGCCCGCCGAAGCGCGGCACCGAGATCTTCCGCGACTGGCTGATGGAGCAGAACGCTGACGCCGATATCTTCGCGGGCGCGGCTGGTTAGAAGCGCTCGCCGACGAAGTGGGCAACCTGGGCTCCGGCCTCGTAGTAAGCCTCCTTCAAACGCCGCATCGGCGGATCGCTGGGGTCGCTGAGCGGCAACGGCAGCTCGACCTCGGCAATCTCTCCGAGGATATGCCGCGCCAGCACCCGGCCGAACACCGTTCCCGGCGCGATGCCGCGACCGTTATAGCCGGAGAAGCCGACGACATTCGGTGCAAACCGATGGAAGCGTGGCAGCGCATTGGTGGTCATGCCGATCTGGCCATACCACTCACACTCGAAATCGACCTTGCCCAGCTGCGGGAAGAGCCGGGCAAGCGAGCGCCGCGCCCAGGCCTTGTGGACGGAGGCACCGCCGTTGCGCAGAGCGCCGACGCTGCCAAACACCAGCCGGCCGGCCTTGTCCATGCGGAAGGAGGAAAGGATCTCCTTGGTGTCCCAGACGCCCTCGCGTTTGGGCAGAATGGTCGCGAGCAGTTCCGGTGCGAGCGGCCTGGTCGCCAGATTGAAATAGGGCAGATAGACCTGTTCGGTCCGCACCTGCTCCCATGGGCCGGTACTGTAAGCATCGGTCGCGACGATGATCCAGTCCGCCGTCACGGATGCCCTGTCCGTCGCCACCTTCCAGCGGCTGCCGATACGCTCGGTCGAAACGACCCGGCTCGATGTATGCACGGTAACGCCGGCACGTGTCGCCGCGTGGGCCAGGCCGCGAACATAGGCGAGCGGCTGCAGGGTCCCTGCCCGCCTGTCGAGCAGTGCGCCGGCATAGGCCGTCGTGCCGACCCGAGCGGCCGTCTGGGCAGCCGTCAGAAGCTCGACGGGTGCTCCGCGCTTTTGCCATTGCGACGCGCGATCCTCGATCTCCTTCAGGCCGCTTTCGCCGACGGCGCAGTGCAGCGTGCCGTTGCGTTCGAGTTCGCAGGCGATGGCGTGTTTGTCGATCAGCTCCATCACCACGCGCGGCCCGTTGCCGAGCAGATCGAGAAGTCGTTCGCCATGCACTTCGCCGAGTTCGCCCGGCAGGTCGTCCGGCATCACCCACATGCCGGCATTGATCAGCCCGACATTGCGACCCGCGCCGCCAAAGCCGATCTCCGTGCCCTCAAGCAGAATGACCCTGCGGCCGGCTTCCGCCAGATGCAGCGCCGCCGAAATACCGGTGAAACCACCACCCACGACGACCACATCGGCGGATGTGTCCGTTGCAAGCGGGCCGGTGACCGGCGGCTGCGGGGCGGTTTTTTCCCAAAGGCCATGGGAGCAGGGGTCGTTCAGCATCGGTCCGGTCCTTCATGCGGGGTGTCGCTTCGTCTCTGCCCGCATTCTATCGTTCATGACAATGATAATGTCGCCGTCACTGTGTAAAGACCACCGTCCTGTGGCCGTTGAGCATGACGCGGTTTTCCAGATGCATCTTCACCGCACGGGCGAGAACACGGCTCTCGATATCGCGGCCGGTGGCGACGAAATCGTCGGCGCTCATCGCGTGCGTCACCCGCTCGGTCTCCTGCTCGATGATCGGACCCTCGTCGAGATCAGGCGTCACGTAGTGAGCCGTGGCTCCGATCAGCTTGACGCCGCGCGCATGTGCCTGGTGGTAAGGTTTGGCGCCTTTGAACGACGGCAGGAAGGAGTGGTGGATATTGATGATCCGGCCGTAGAGCCGCTTCGACAGTGTGTCCGAAAGCACCTGCATATAGCGGGCAAGGATGACGAGGTCGGCCCCAGTGTCGCGCACCAGATCGATCAGCCGCTGCTCCTGTTCGGCCTTGTTGTCCTTCATCACTTTCCAGTGGTGATAGTCAATACCTCCGAGTTCGGCGGTCCCCGCGCTGTCGTCGTGGTTGGAAACGATGGCGACCACCTCGGCATTCAGCCAGCCGACGCGGATCTGGTAGAGCAGATGCAACAGCGCATGGTCGAACCTTGAGACCATGACGATGATTTTCGGCCGTCTCGCAGCATCCGCAATCGCAGCCCTCATGCCGAAGCGATCGATCGCCGGCTTCAGCGCCCGCTCGACGCCGTCTCGCGCCATGCCGGCGGGTCCGGTAAAGGCGATGCGCATGAAAAAGCAGTTGGTCTCCACATCGCGAAACTGATTGCTTTCGACGATGTTGCTGCCGATCGCAGCAAGCTCGGTCGTCACGGCGGCAACGATGCCGGGCTGGTCGTCGCAGGCAAGCGTCAGAACGAAGGCGGCGGCGGTGCCTGTGGATGTCAGGTTGGCGGGCATCACGGTCATGCCTCTTCCTTTCGTGATCGCGGTGGCCGGAATGGCGCGCTGTTGCGGGTCAGTTCTTGGATTTCGGCTGGCCGAAGACATAGTCGGTGACCTTGGGCAAAAAGGTCCCGCTATAGTAGCCCGGCGGCTTTTCGCCGACCGCGACCCCGGCATTAAGGATGCCGGCCTGATAATCGTCGGCAAACAGCGAGTAGGGGTAAACCGGCTCGACCGCGCTTGCCGCTTGCAATTGCTGCCGCAATTCGGAAGGCATCGAAAAATCCAAGGCGGCGAGGTTGTCGTCGAGCTGCTCGATCCGGCTGGCGCCGATGATGGCGGCGCCGACCCCGGGCTGCGTCACCACCCAGTTCAAGGCGACCTGCGCCATGCTGCGGCCGGTCTCGGCGGCGACCGCCTCCAGTGCCGCTACAATGCGCATGTTGCGCTCGGTAAAGAGGCCGAGCCCGCTGCCGGATGTATCGAGCGAAAGCCGCCCCGAAGCCTGCTTGCCGGCGCGATACTTGCCGGAGAGCAACCCCATGGCGAGCGGGCTCCAGGCGGTGATGCCGAGACCAAGCGTCTGGGCGAGCGGCACGAATTCGTTCTCGATGCTGCGCTCGGCCAGCGAATAGGGAAGCTGCAGGCAGATCGGCGGCGTCAGGGCATGGGCTTCAGCCCACGTCTGGGCGCGTGCCGCATACCATCCCGGCACGTCGGAAAGTCCCGCATAGCGAATCTTGCCGGCGCGCACGAGATCGTCGAACGTCCGCATGACCTCCTCGACGGGTGTGATCCGATCCCAGGTGTGCAGCAGATAGAGGTCGATGTAGTCCGTCTTCAGCCGCCGCAGCGAGGCGTCGACGGCGCGCATCAGGTTCTTGCGGCCGTTGCCACCGGCATTCGGGTTGCCGGGCTCCAGGCTGTTGGAAAATTTGGTGGAGATCACCACTCGGTCACGGATGCCCGCCTCGGCGACGAATTTTCCGATCAGCTCCTCGCTGACCCCGACCGCATAGGAATCGGCAGTATCGATGAAATTGCCGCCGACCTCGATGTAGCGATTGAAAATCGCACGCGCCGCATCCTCGTCCGATCCCCAGGAGCCGCCGATACCGCGAATGCCGCCATTGCCGAAGGTCATCGTGCCGAGCGCAAGCCGACTGACCCTGAGGCCCGAGCGGCCGAGAAGGTAGTAGTGGTCCATGGACATGATTGGGTTCCTGTTTGCCGCCCGATTTAACCGTCGGCCGCCATCACATGTGGCCGCGATAGCTTCTGCGGGCGACGCTTTGCTGGACGTGGTTGATCATCGTGATGAAATCGAAGACCGGCCGGCCGGTCGCCGCCTGCACCGCGTGAGCATAAGGCGGCAGATCGCTGCATTCGAGCAGAATGGAGCGAACATCAGGGTTATCCTCGACGAGCTTGCGGGCGACCTCGGTAACCTCGCGCTCGATCTGAGCACTGTCCAGCGTGCCCTTTTCTTCCAGTATGGCCTCACGGAACTCCGTCTGCCCCTCCATGCCGGCGATGGCCAGCGGAATATGCCCCGGCACGTTGCTCGCCTCGAAGTGGCGCGGCGTCAGTCGGCTGGCATTGGCCGTGATGATGCCAACCGTGCCGCCGGCCGCCGCATGCATGAACGGGATCTGCATCAGGCTCGACAGGAACACCGGGATATCGACCGCGGCTGAAACCTCTTCCTGGAAATAGGCCATGAAACCACAGGCCCCGGTGATCGCCTTGACGCCACGGTTCTGCAGCTCGACCGCCGCTTCGATGAAGACGTCGCGAAGGGCCGGATCGCGCTGGTTGAGCAGCCGGTCGATCGAGGCGCCGCGCACTTCCTGGAAACGGACGGGATAATCATAGGTGGTGGCATTTCCGACATTGCCGGGCACGCAAGGATATGCCGCATCGAGGATGAGGATGCCGATCTGCTCCCCGTACCACGACTGCGTCCTCCGCGTGACTGTGTGGACAGTCATCGTCTTGTCTCCGATATCAGATTGTTGGCAAACCGGCCTAACCGCCGAGGGAAACGGGAGCCTATAGCGGCTCCCGCAGGTGATGTTACTGAACCAGGCGCGGCGCGCCGGTTTCGGCCGCCGTCCCATCAAGGCCGTAAGACTTCAGGACGTTGACGATGGTGCCGTCGGCGTGCATCGCTTCGATCTGGGCATCCAGTGCGACACCGAGTTCCTTGGCATTGAACGAATAGGGGAACGCTGCCTGAGCGGCCTCCTTGGTCGCCCTCACCCGATCGTCGGAGGCTGCGACCTTGACCTTGACGTCCTTGAGAGCGCCGCTCTTTTCAGCAACGACGCCCGTCGAATAGCCGTCCACCGCCACGTCGATACGGCCGGCGAAGAGGTCCTGCTGCATGTTGACCGAGTTCGGATAGAGCTTCAGCTTGGAACCGAGCATGGTCTTCAGGTCAGTCACCCAGAGATAGCCCTGAACCGTGCCGACCTGCTTGCCGTCGAGGTCGCCGACGGTGGCAAAACCATCCTTGGAATAGATCGCCATCTGGTCGGTGTAGAGCGGCGCCGAGAGGTTCATGACCTTGGCGCGCTCGGCCGTGCGGTACCAGTCGCCGGTCGCAATATCGGCCTGACCCGAAAGCACGTACTGGATGGCAGCGGCCGGATCGACGGCAACGGCCTTCACCTTCAGGCATTCGCGCTTGGCGAATTCAGCGGCGAGATCGCCGTCGATGCCTTTCATGTTGCCGGCGTCATCGAGATAGGAATGGGGGACGTAGGTTGTCACGGCAACCGTGAGCGTGCCCTCTTCGATGGTGGCGAAGGTGTGCTTCGGAGTGCAGTCCTGCGCGAACGCCAGCTGGCTCGATACGAGGACGCCGGCGATGCCGGTCAGCAGAAGGCGGGTTTTGGTCGCAAATGTGGTCATGCCTGAATGCCCTTTCGTGGTGTTGGTTCAGCGTTGCGCATAGGATCCGGCGCGTTTTTCGACATGGCTGACGAGCAGCGCGGCGGGGATGGAGATCGAGGCGTAGAGAACGCCGGCAGCAAGCAGCGCCGGGAAGTAACGGAAGGTGTTCGAGCCGATTTCATAGGCGCGGCTGACAAGTTCCGGCAGCGCGATGGTGAAGCAGAGCGACGTGCCCTGGAAGATCAGGATCGAGAAGGCGAGCAGCGCCGGGAGAGCAACGCGCAACCCCTGCGGCAAGAGGACATAACGCAAAGCATCCAGCCGGTTGAGACCGATCGCAACCGCTGCCTCGCGCTGGCCATGCGGGATCGACTGCAGGCTGGCGCGAATGATCTCGCTGGAATAGGCGCCGGTGTTCCAGGCGAGCGCGATGACGGCTGCCGTGAAAGACCCGAGCGTCAGGCCTGTGGTCGGCAGGCCGAAATAGATGAACTGCAACAGCACCAGCGCCGGAGCGCCACGGCCAACCTCGACCAGGAACAAGGCAAGTATCTTCGTCAACCGGCTCTTGGCAAGGACGCCAAGGGCCAGCAACAGACCGAACGGAATGCCGATCAAGAGGCTGAGCGCCGTCACCTGCAAGCTGATCGAGAGACCCGACAGCAGATCGGGCAGCCAGGCGGAGAGTTCTTCGTAGCTCGGCAACATCAGCGCGCCACCTTTGCTTGCAGATAACTGTCGGCGACGCGCGACAGCCAGGCGACCGGCAGGCTGAGCAGGATGTAGAACATGCCGACCAGTGCGAAGACTTCGAGACCGCGAAACGTCAACTGCGACAGCTGGTTTCCCTGGAAGGCGAGCTCGCTGACCCCGATGGTCGAGGCCACCGCCGTTTCCTTCATCAGGCCGATGAGGTAGCTCGCGGCCGATGGCAGAGCGACGCGAAACGCCTGCGGCGCGACAACGTCCGTCAGGGTGGACCAGCGGCCGAGGTTCAGCGCCAACGACGCCTCCCATTGCCCGAAGTGGATGGAGGCGAGTGCGCCGCGGTAGATTTCAGCCATGTTGGCTGCCGCGATCAGTCCCAGCCCGGCGATAGCCGCATTGAAGGGGCTGATCGGAAAGACGCTCATTCCAAGGCCGAAGAAGATGATGAACAGCCAGAGGATCGGCGGAATACCGCGTACGATCTGGATGAAGATCATGGCCACGAACCGCACCGGCAGGATGCGGCTTTGCCTGGCCGCCACCAGCGGCACCCCGAGCACGGCACCGGCGAGGAACGCGCCGAGCGTCAAGGCGACCGTCCAGGGGAGCCCGCGCAGGATGGCGAAGAGATCGGCTGTGCTCATCGGTCGTGCACCGCGCGAAGGAAGCGTTTGGTGCGTTCCTGCTGCGGATTGCGCATGACGTCCTGCGATGGGCCTTTCTCGATAATCTTGCCATCGGCCATGATCATCACCGTGTCGGAGACATTCTCGGCAAAGCTCATTTCATGGGTGACGACGATCATCGTCATGCCGGTTTCGGCCAGCTCCCGCATGACGGCGAGGACTTCGAGGCCGAGTTCCGGATCAAGGGCCGACGTGGGTTCGTCGAAGAGCATGACGTCAGGATCGAGCGCCAGCGCCCTGGCGATTGCGATGCGTTGCTGCTGGCCACCGGAACAGCGGCCGGGAAATTGCTCCGCCTTGTCGGCCAGGCCGACGCGGCTCAGCAGTTGCATCGACCGTTCGTCGGCATTTTTGCGGCTGCGGCCGAGGGCACGTTCCTGTGCCAGGCTGACATTGCGCAGCACCGTCATGTGCGGAAAGAGATTGAAGGACTGGAAGACCATGCCGACGCTGCGACGCAACGTCGAAAGCTCCGACCGGCCGGCGGCTGCGGCGGCATTCAGCGAGATGTCGCCGATGGTGACATGGCCGCCATCCGGCGGCTCCAGATAGTTGATGCAGCGCAGCAGCGTGCTCTTGCCCGAGCCGCTCGGACCGATGATCGCCAGCACCTCTCCCGGCATCACCTCCAGGTCGATACCGTCGAGCACCGTGTGGTTGCCGTAGTGTTTGCTCAGCTTGTCCAGCTTGATGAGGGGCTTTCGCGCCTGACCCTTTTCGGAAGGCGCTCCTTTGGCGGCCAGAGCATCGTCCTCAGTCATTGTCGGTTTGCCACTCCCCAAATGCAAGACAGCGCCATCCATGACGATTTCGCTCCATTGCAGGCACGGCACGGCTCGGCTCCACGCCGGGCAAGCCGCGTCCTGTCGCTGAATTTGTTTGATGTATGCCGTGCGCCCCAAGGCGAACGACTGTCGTTCCCGTTGTTTTGTTGTGGATCACCATAACGATTCGATGCGGCCTCGGCAGACGACAAAAATTGCAGGGCAGCATAACTTGGAGTTATGATCTCGACGGGTGGGTCCCGCCAATTGCCACGGAAGCCGGACGAATGTGTGAGGTTTGAAACACCTGCCGAATGCCACGGGTGATAAAGGCAACCCGTTCATGCAACCAAAAAAGGTTAATGCCGGCGGTCGGCGCTGTTGGCAAGATAACACTATTTTAGCCATGACCGATGAGCAAAGCCATGAGATCGCTAGATATCGCTATGCTTACCGAGTCGCTCAAAAATTGCCTGCCTCGCCGGCAAGTGATAGAAAGAGCTATAAAATTGCAACCGAACAGAGAAGGTGCCTGTGCTCGTACACTCGGTTCGAACTGTCGGCTTTGATGGTCGGCCGCACCACCTGCGGGCAGTATTGACGGTAACACTTTGTCCGATAGCCATGCGTGAGAACAGACTGAAATAGAGGGCGGTGCCATGCTTGCAGTTCAAGCGGTTCGGGCACAGCAATGTTCGCAAGCGGTCCGAACCAAACCGCAACGGAAAGGGAAAGGCTAGGATGTCAAGCACTGACTCGACGTTGTCTGCTGCATCTCCCGTGGACGATACCGTCCTTGGCAATACTGAAGAGGTCATCTCGGTTTACGACGAGGCCCTGCATCTGGTCGCTTCCTCGGTCGCTCTTCAACGGGCCTACGAGGTGGCTGGGCTGGTCGATGCAACACTCTGGCATGTCTATCCCGAACTGCTAGAGCCGGCCTCGAAGGCGATGGCCGAGTCCGTTCTTGCCAATGGCGTTCCCCGCAGCATCGAAATCTTCGACGCGCCCAACCGGTCACGGCGAACACTGCTGGTCTTTCGCGCCGGCCAGGGCGTCGGCGTTATCGAGACCGATGGAGCATCGGTGAGGCGGGAAGTTGCAAGTCAGGGCGAGAACGAACGCGCACTGCTGCTTCATCAGGCGACCCACGATGCCCTGACCGGATTGCCCAATCGTCGGCAATTCAGCGACGACCTGCGAAACGTGCTGCCGGCCGTTCATGAGAAGAAGCCGGCGCTGATGCAGATCGACCTCGACGATTTCAAGCCGATCAATGACACGCTTGGTCACGGGGCCGGAGACGCGGTGCTTCGCATGGCGGCCGAACGCATACGCGGCGTTTTGCAAGACGGCGAAGTTGCCTACCGGCTGGCGGGCGACGAATTCGCGATCATCCAGCGGGACGCCGAGCAGCCGGCCGAAGCCGAGCGGCTCGCCAATGCGGTGGTCAACGCCTTCAAGGAGCCGTTCACGGTCGATGGCATATCGGCATTCGTCGGCGCAAGCATCGGCATTGCCATCGCACCGCCGGACGGAAACGAGGGCGAGCAACTGATGAAGGCGGCCGACATCGCTCTTTATGCCGCCAAAAAAGAAGGCAGAGGCCGCGCCAAAACCTTCAGCCGATCTATGCTGATCGTGCTGGAACAACGGGAAATGCTGCGCCGAAGCCTGCGAACCGCGCTCAGGGAGAACCAGTTTTCCATCGAGTATCAGCCGCTGGTGAAGCCCCCCTTCACCATTGTCGGCTTCGAGGCACTGGTGCGCTGGCGTCATCCGCTGGTTGGCATCATTCCGCCCAATGTCTTCGTGCCGATGGCAGAATCCGATGGTCTGATGAGCGAGATCGGCCAATGGGTGCTGGAGCAGGCCTGCCGCCAGGCGACCACATGGCCCTCCCACTTCACCGTGGCCGTCAACCTGTCTCCGGCGCAGTTCCTTCACGACGGTTTCACCGACCGCGTATCACAGACGCTCGATATGGTCGGCTTGCGGGCAGACCGGCTCGAACTGGAAGTCACCGAATCGGTTCTGCTCGAGAAGACCACCAACAATCTCGACACGCTCAATACGCTGAACGTGCTCGGCATTCAGATCTCGCTCGACGATTTCGGCACCTACTATTCGTCGCTGAGTTATCTGAAGAACTTCCCGTTCGACACGATCAAGATCGACCGCTATTTCATCAAGGATCTCGAGAATGACGAGAAGAGCCAGGTGATCGTTCGCTCGATCATCGCGCTCGCGCACGGGCTGGGGATGGCGGTGACGGCGGAAGGCGTCGAGACGCGGGCCCAGGCCCTGTGGCTGGAACGCGAAGGCTGCGATCGCTTGCAGGGCTATTTCCTCGGCGTTCCGATGCCGCCCAACGCCATCGACGCCTATTTGCGTCAATCATCGTCAATGGAAGTTTCGTAAAAAAGCCGGAGTGAGGCTGTGGGGTCGGCCGCCGGGTCAAGGTGCGCCGGTCTCTGACCAGTTTGCGTGCCTGATAAATCAGCCTAGAAAGTGCCTGTGGGCCGTGGCAAAGTTCCACAGATGGAGGACGAAGCAAGTATGGACGTCGGTAACAGTGTGCCAGCGGAAGCGGCCTTCGAGCCCTTGCTCCAATTTGAAATGGAGATGGGGACGTTTCTTTCGGAGTGGCAGCATTGCGACCATGTCTCCACCTATCTCGCCCGCATGATCAGCCACAACAGGACTGATCCGGTCCGGCATTCGAATTTTTTCTCGTCGGCGCTCAACGAGCTGCTCGAAGTGTCCTTTCGCGGGGGAACCTCCAGCGGTCAAATCGGTCTTTCGATCTACCGCCATGGACCGATCGAGCGGGTTCAGATCACATTTCCATGCCCGGCCGAACAGGTACCGTTCTACCGCGAGGCCGTGCAGAAGATCGATCGCAGCGATGCGCATGCCCGCTATCTCGATTCCATCTCGACCGACATGGCACCCAGTCGCGAATCCGTCCTGCTCGACCTCGCCATCAATTTCGACGCGAGCATCCGTATCGAGGAAAGCACGTCGCCCGCGGTCACGCTGATCGTCGACTTGCCGCTGGAAGGGCTCGTGAGTTGAGCGTCGCAGGACTTTCCCCCAACTTCAAGGTGGCGTTCGACGCCAACAGCCAGGTGTTTTCGCTCGCCGGCGTCATCCGGCCGCGGTCCGTTGACGAGATCGCCGACAGCATCGCCATGCTCAGGCAGGCGATCGACGACGTTCGCGGCGTGCTTTACGTCGACGTGAAACGCCTGATCCAGATGAACAACACCGCATTCCATGCCTTCGTGCGGGTAGCCCTCGACGCCTGCCGGGCGCGCGCGGACCTGCGCATGGTGATCGTGACGTCGAGCGTCGTCGGCTGGACCACGCGGATGTTCGGACACCTCAACCAGATCGAACCGCAGATTACGGTCGAGGTCTACGATTCGACCTTCTATCCCGGGCAGAGCTTCGTCGAGGACACAAGCTTCATCCCGATACTGAGAACGCAGACGAAGATGACCTGGCGCCACGAGCGTTCGATCCTGCCGCGACACGGGCTGCGCCCGGGCATCGCAATGGCCGACGTCTGTTGCGGAATCGGCGACTTTGCCGTTCTCGTCCAGAAGGAGTTTCAGCCGGCGCGAATCGTCGCTCTCGATCATTCCAAGGCGAGCCTCGCCTATGCTCGGGAGGTGGCGACCAATTTCGGCATCACCGATATCGAGTACACCTACGGCGATGCGTCGGAAATGCTTTTGGAGGACAACCAGTTCGACTTTGTCAGCTGCCGCCACTCGCTGCAGATCTTCAACGAACGCGAGCTTCTCCTGAAGGAACTTTACCGGATCTGCAAACCGGGCGGACGTGTCTACATCACCAATGAAAAGAACTCGCACTGCCTCGGTGAGCCGCGCGCCCAGAGCATCCAGTGGACCTATAACGAGGTCGCCAAGCTGTTCAGCCATTTCGACATGGACGTCGAACTCGGGCCAAAAAGCCGACGCTACCTCGCAGACGCGGGTTTCGACGACATCCTGGTGGAATCCTTCATGGTGACGAACCTCGACGGCGACCCGCAGGACTTCGCCGATGTGATCACCGCCTGGGAAAACGTCTATGCCGGCGAAATGGCGGTGCGGCGCGGCGACACGCCCGAGTTCATCGAACGTTTCCGACAGGGCTTCCGAGACCATATATTTGCCGCCCTTCATCCGAAGGGCTACGCGGGCTGGCCGATCTGGGTCGCATCGGGGCGCAAGCCGACATGAATGAACCGAGTGCATCAAGCTCCCGTCTCGGGTTGAGGTCTTTCCGCGCCAAATTCGTGCTCGTTGTCGGCGGCGCCGTGCTGTTCGATCTGCTGGTCACAGGCGGCCTTGCGCTTTGGAATGTGCAAAGACTGTCGCGGGATGCCGCAACGGAAGTCGGCCAAGGCCTGCAGAAAGCCAACCAGGACTATATGCAGTCCTACGCAGAATCGACCGCCGCACGGGTCAACCTGCTTCTTGGCCAGGTCCACACCGACGTCGGAACGCTCGCAGGCGTTTTGCAGTCGCAGATTGATCGGCCGGTGCGCAAGTTCCAGGTCGGCGAGGCTCTTGCCCGCGGCGCGCCAGGTTCTGTCACTGTCGTCTACGATGAGAAAGGCGGATGGGCGCAGAACCTGCCCGGCCCGCCTTCGGTCGTCAGCGTCTGGGGATATCTTCTCGGACCGGACCGTCGCCCGCTTCCCGACGTCCAGACCGAGATCGAGAACAGCGCGGTGCTCGACCTCGTTGCCCCGAGCCTGCTGGAGAGTGGCCGGTCCAAGCTGCAGATGTATTACATCGGCCCCAAGGAGCGGCCGATTTTCAGGACCGCACCCTATACCGATCAGGCCCAGACCTTCGATCGGCTTTATCCCGGCCATAACGAGGCGGAATTCTGGACGTTCTTCTTCCCTGGCATCTACGAATCCTGGGAGCAATGGGCCAAAGACCCGAGCCTCAGGCCGGTGCCGAACGATGTGACGCAGACGGCGCCCTACACCGATGCGATCACCGGCAAGCTCATTGTCAGCTTCTTCCAGCCGCTGTGGTCGCGCGACCGAAAGGCCGTGGCAGGGGCTGCCGGCGCCGATATCACGCTCGACCAGCTGGCGGAGGTGGTACAGAACGTCAAGGTCGCCGAGAGCGGATTCGGTTTCCTGGCAATGTCCGATGGCAATGTGCTGGCCATCAACCCGGCCGGCGAAAAGACGATCGGTCTGCAGACATCAAGTGACACGAGCACGCAAGGCGTGACGGGTGCCGACCGTTCGCTGCGCAAGAGCGCCCAGGTCGCCATCGCGCAATTGCCGCTCGGGCAGGACGGGGTGATCCAGCGCGTCATGCTCGACGAGGCCGGGGAGAAGGTTCCCTATCTCGTTCTTCTGAAGCAGCTGCAGCCGGAGAATTTCTGGATGTCTGGCCCGGTGCGCAAGGAAACGATGTCGCTTGGTATCGTGGTTCCGGAACGCGAAATCTATGCGTCGCTGTTTGCCGCGCAAGCCGGCATCTCACAGGCGACGAACCGCATCCTCGCCTACCAGATCCTGGCCCTGCTTGCGTCGTTGCTGTTTGTGACAGCGGCGGTGTTCGGCATCTCCAAGCGCGTGACCGCCGGCATCAGTGCGCTTGCCGGCGCCGCCAAGCGCATCCAGGCCAAGGACTATTCGGTCCGCGTGCCGATCTCAACGCGCGACGAAGTGGGCGAAGCCGGCACGGCCTTCAACCGCATGGCCGAGGAGATCAGCTTCCACACAGAAAACCTCGAGCACCTCGTCGAAGAGCGCACCAAGCAGATCGAGGAAGCCAACCAGCAGATCTCTGCCCTCAACACGCAGCTGCGCAGCGAAAACCTGCGGCTCGGCGCCGAGCTGGCGGTCGCCCGGCAGATCCAGATGATGGTATTGCCGAAGGCTGGCGAGCTCGACGAGATCGCAAACCTGGAGATCGCCGCCTATATGAGGCCCGCCGACGAAGTGGGCGGGGACTACTACGATGTGCTGAGTGACGGCACGCGGTTGAAGATCGGAATCGGCGACGTCACCGGGCACGGCCTTGAGAGCGGCGTCCTGATGCTGATGGTGCAATCGGTCGCGCGCGCCTTGCAGGAAGCCGGCGACATGGATCCCAATCAGTTCCTCAACCGCCTCAACCGTGCAATCTACAAAAATATCGTGCGTACCAATACCGACAAGCACCTTTCCCTGGCATTTCTCGACTATGATGGCGGCCGCCTGACGCTTTCGGGGCAGCACGAGGAACTGATTGTCGTTCGCAACGCCCAAGAGGTGGAGCGCATCGACACGATGGATCTCGGTCTGCCGATCGGCCTGGAGCCCGATATCTCGCGGTTTGTCGCCACGCGCGAAGTCGCTTTTGCCCAGGGTGATATGATCATCCTACACACGGACGGGGTAACGGAAGCCGAGAACGCGGCTGGCGAACTGTTCGGCATCCAGCGGCTCTGCGACAGTGCGCGGCAGTTTTATGGACGCAGCGCCGAAGAAGCGAAATCAGGGATTCTCGAGGACCTGATGGCGCATATCGGCAAGCAGAAAATTCACGACGACATTACCCTCGTGGTCATGAGACACAGGTGAGCAGATGACGACTTTGTACGGACCGGCGGACCTGACCAGGGGCGCCAATGAAAGCGTGACGAGGCTCCGTCTTTACGACGGCCAGCTCAACCTCAGCTGGAAACATTGCGCTATCGCCTCGGACTTTGTCGCCGAGCTGATCGCCATGCGCTACCGCGGCTCGCGCAACGCCTACAAGGAAGTCCGGCACAATATCGGCTACCTGACCAACGAACTGGTCGAAAACGCGGTGAAGTTCCGCGCCGCCGGCGGCATCGTGGTCGAGGCTTCGATCGACGACAGCAATTTCCGTGCAAAGGTGTCGAACTTCGTCGATGGCGAGACGGCGGCACGCTTCCAGAATCTGCTGTCCGAGATCACCACGAGTGACCCGGGCGACCTTCTGATCGAACGCATCGAAGCCAATGCAATCGGCACCGGCAAAAGCGGATCGGGACTTGGTCTTTTAACACTGATGAGCGATTATGGCGTCCGTTTCGCATGGGTTTTCGGACCCAACAGCGACAGCGGAGACGTCGCGCTTGAGACTTATGCCTCGATCCCCGTCCCCGATATCTCGAACTGATGAGCAGGTGAATATGGAAATCAAGGACGAGGACTACCGCGTTTGGTCAGAGGGCAACGACATCCACTTTGAGGGAACCATGCGGCTTCCCGGCACGGAAGCCTATGCCCCGATCTTCACCCTGGCCATGGGCGTGCTTGAGGCCGAGCCCGACCGCATGACGATCGACCTGGGGGAACTGCAGTTCCTGAACTCGTCGGGGATCAACTTGCTCGCCAAGCTGACGATCGAGGCCCGCAACCGACCGAACGTGCAATTGACGGTGCGTGGAACCTCCGAGATTCCGTGGCAGTCAAAGTCGTTGCCCAACCTCAAGAAGCTCCATCCCGGCATTGACCTCAGGCTGAACTGAGGCGACATCGGCGACTGCAGCCGCGCAAAAGTCTTCGCCGGTTTTGCGCGCCATGCGCCAGACCGAGCGCTTGAAGCGCATCTGACAGATTGCGACACACCTTACACGTTTCATGCCTCGCGCGGCGCTACAGCATATTGAAACGCTTGCAAGATTTCGTCCCTGGACCGGAACCGGTTCAAGGACGAAATTGTATGGCGGCGCGCCTTTCGCCCCTCTTGCTTCAAGTCATCCGGACGATCGGCTCGACGCTTTCCGAACCCAACCACCTTCCTGAACCAGGCTTTCCGCGTCAACCGCTGAAGCCGACAACGTCGGAAGGTTTCACGCCGAACCTGCGACCGATGGCGAACGCGGCTTACCCGCGGATCACAAGATTTCGATTTTACTCCTGTTCGGGCTGCCCCTAGGCTTCAGCCGGTTCAAACCATACCGGGAGGAAATGCCATGAAACGCAGGCTTTTACTTGTCGCGGCCGCTCTGGCCTGCTCTGCTGTCGGGGCCTACGCCCAGGACACGTCGATGAGCTTCTTCGTCACCAGTGCAAATCCGGGCAAGGGCGGCGATCTTGGCGGCCTTGCTGGCGCCGACACCTACTGCACCACGCTGGCCTCGGCGAGCGGCTCCACGGGCAAGACCTGGAAGGCCTACCTCTCCACCGATACGGAAAACGCCAAGGACCGTATCGGGGCCGGCCCCTGGTACAATGCCAAGGGCGAGAAGATCGCCGACGATGTCGCCTCGCTGCACAGCGACAAGAACAACCTGACGAAGCAGACGGCACTCAACGAGAGGGGTGAGGTCATCAACGGCCGCGGCGATAAGCCGAACCGGCACGACATCCTCACCGGCTCCAAAGCCGACGGCACGGCCGCGCCGGAAACCTGCGGCAACTGGACGCTCAGCGGAACGGATGGTGCGGCGATCGTCGGCCACAGCGACCGAACCGGCCTCAACGACAGCGCCGAGGCCAAATCGTGGAACGCATCGCACGCGACACGCGGCGGCTGCACCCAGGAAGCCTTCAAGGGCACGGGTGGCGACGGGTTGTTTTATTGCTTCGCCGCGAATTGACGGCAACACCCAAAGCGAGCCGTCGCCTCTAGGTGGCCAGCGACAGTCTTGGCTGGCTCCGGGTGGGCCGCTCGCGCTTTCTCGCGAGCAGGAGCCGCAGGACATATAGCTGCTGCCCGGGCGGTCGTCAGGCCGGACGATCGCAGCATCTTGTGCGGCAGCCACATGGCCCCGTCCGCCGCGCCTGTTGGCTTGCCAAAGGCGGCAGCGCACGCCCGTTTGCTCGATCTCTCAAGCTTCAGCCATCCAGTGTCTCCCCCATCGGTTGAAACGTCTTGATAATGGAATGAATGTTTGATTAATTCCAAAATCAGAACATACGTTCTCCGAGCTGTACTGGGCTCGGATCATGGGAGAGGATTGAGATGAAAAGATTTCTGATTTCCGCAGCTGTTTGCGCCTTGGCGGCAACGACAGCGCATGCCGAAAACATCGGCATCGCGATTGCCCGTTCCGACAGCGCCTTTCTGACCATCCTGCGCAGCGGCATGGAGAGCCGCGCGGCCGAACTCGACAAGGTTACGGTGCAGGTCGAAGACGCCCAGAACGATCCGAGCCGGCAACTCGATCAGGTGCAGAACCTGATCTCCGCTGGCGTCGATGCCATCGTCGTCGTCGCGGTCGACGGCGACGGCACGCCGGCCATCACCAAGCTGGCAACCGAGGCCAAGATCCCGGTCGTCTATGCGAACCACCCGCCCGCCGATGTCGACAGCCTGCCGGAAACCGCCGCCTTCGTCGGCTCGAACGAACTGGACTCCGGCACGATCCAGACCAAGGAGGTCTGCAAGCTGCTCGGCGGCAAGGGCGACCTCTTCGTGCTGATGGGCCCGTTGAACAACCACTCCTCGCTGACCCGCACCAAAGACATCCACGACGTCATCGCCAGCGACGATTGCAAGGGCATGAAGGTCATCGAAGAACAGAGCGCCAACTGGGACCGCCTCGAGGCTACCAACATCATGACGAACTGGCTCTCGGCGGGCACCAAGTTCGACGCCGTCATCGCCAACAACGACGAGATGGCTATCGGCGCCATCCAGGCAATGAAGTCCACGGGCGTCGACATGTCGAAGGTCGTCGTCGCCGGAATCGATGCGACGCCGGATGGCCTTGCCTCGATGGCGCAGGGCGATCTCGACGTGACGGTGTTTCAGAATGCCGTCGCTCAAGGCGCGGCCGCCATGGATGCGGCGGTGGCGTTGGCACGCGGCGAAAAGACCGAGCGCCACATCTGGGTGCCCTTCGAACTGGTGACGCCTGAGAACATGCAGGAGTACGCCAAGGCCAATCAGTAAGCCTGCCGGGTTCGCCTGACGCGTTGAAAAAATCGAGGGCCATGGATGGCAACGTCCGTGGCCCTTCTGCGTTGGTCAATCCCGCAGCATCGTGCGCGCGGATCAGACTGCTTGTCCCGGCGCGGGGCGCCAACCGTGAGCGATATCAGCTTGGCGCGTCATCCTGTGCGTTCACCGCCACACGTCGCTCGTCACCGCCAAGCATCTGCATCAGCGCAAGCTCGCTGCGGACACCGCGCTGATAAATCTGGATAAGCGAGGCACCGAGCGTATCCGCCTCGTCGCTCTCCAGCTCCAAGTCATTGCTGGAGCAGGCGTGTCGGAACACGCGCTGGAGCATTTTCAGTTGGTCTTCATCGATTGCAAGGTCTCGAAAATACCGATCCATCTGCCTCTGATCCTCCAACATCAAAGCAGGTTGAGATGATTTTTCTGATATTGGGAAAGATCGTGAATTTTTCCAGAGGCGGGTGCATTTCACCTTCGCAAATGCCGCGCGATGCGAGAAAAATGGCGCACTCCTGAGGGCTTGGTGACAGGACGAGCGCGCCAGTTTCAGGTGCAATTCGCAGCGCGCATCCCTGCCCGATGCAGGTCGTTGCCGATATCCTGACCGGCTCAGCCAACACACTCCTTGACACTGACGTAATGTCCATTAATCTGGATATATGGATAATATACAAGCGATAGCGGCGCTCGCCGCCCTGGCCCAGTCGACCCGCCTCGATGTCTTTAGACTGCTGGTCAAAAACGAACCCAACGGCTTGCCAGCCGGTGAACTCGCCCAGGCGATCGACGTGCCGCAGAACACGATGTCGGCGCACCTGGCAACGCTCTTTCGCGCCGGCCTGGTCACCAGCGAACGCCAGAGCAGATCGATCATCTACCGCGCCAATCTCGACACATTGCGGGAGCTTACGGTGTTCCTGGTCAAGGATTGTTGCGGCGGCAACGCCGATCTCTGCGCACCGCTGATCGCCGATCTCGCGCCATGCTGCAGCAGCGGAGCCGCCCGATGATGCCGGCATTTTTCCTCGCCCGTCTCCAGGCGGATCTCAGCACCAGGGGCGCCTGACCATGTCCCTGTTCGAACGCACTCTGACCCTATGGGTCTTTGCCTGTATTGTCGTCGGCATAGCGCTCGGCCATCTCCTGCCGGACGTCTTCCAGGCGATCGGCGCGATGGAAATTGCCAAGGTCAACATCCCTGTCGCCCTGCTCATCTGGCTGATGGTCATCCCGATGCTGCTGAAGATCGACTTCCGCTCGCTTGCGAAGGTCGGCACCTATTGGCGCGGCATCGGCATTACCCTGTTCATCAACTGGGCAGTGAAACCATTTTCCATGGCGTTGCTCGGCTGGCTGTTCGTCGGATGGTGGTTCCGCCCGCTGCTCCCGGCCGATCAGATCGACGCCTATATTGCCGGCCTGATCATCCTTGCCGCTGCGCCCTGCACGGCCATGGTCTTTGTCTGGTCCAACCTGACGAAAGGCGAACCACACTTCACGCTGAGCCAGGTGGCACTCAACGATGCGATCATGATCGTTGCCTTTGCGCCTGTTGTCGCGCTGTTGCTCGGGCTCTCGGCAATCACCGTGCCCTGGGACACCTTGATGATCTCCGTTGCCCTCTATATCCTGATCCCTGTGGCCGTGGCCCAGATTCTGCGGCGGCGACTGACAGCCGGAGGAACGACAGAAAGACTCGACTGGCTGCAGAGCAAGCTCCAGCCGCTGTCACTGGTCGCGCTGCTTTCAACACTGGTCCTGCTGTTCGGCTTCCAGGGCGAACAGATCATTGCGCAACCTGCTATCATCGCGTTGCTGGCGGTACCGATCCTCATCCAGGTCTACTTCAATTCGGGGCTTGCCTACCTTCTGAACCGAGCGGTGGGGGAAAAGCATTGTATTGCCGGCCCCTCGGCGCTGATCGGTGCCTCCAATTTCTTCGAACTGGCGGTTGCGGCGGCCATCTCGCTCTTCGGCTTCCACTCCGGAGCGGCGCTCGCAACAGTGGTCGGTGTCCTCATCGAGGTTCCCGTCATGCTGTCGGTCGTCTGGATCGTCAACCGCAGCAAGGACTGGTACGAGGCAAGCCCAGCCGTCGCCCGAAACACCAACCCTGAAAGGGCCTGATCATGGATGTCACCATCTACCACAACCCCATGTGCGGCACGTCGCGCAATACACTGGCGATAATCCGCCACGCCGGCATCGAACCGACCGTCGTCGACTATTTGCAGACACCTCCGTCCAGGGAAACGCTCGAGCGGCTGATCGCCGCCGCCGGTCTATCCGTGCGAGAAGCGGTCCGCGAGAAGGGCACACCCTATGGCGAACTCGGGCTCGGCGATCTCTCACTGTCGGACGAGCAACTGATCGACGCAATGATCGCGCATCCTATCCTGATCAATCGCCCATTCGTTGTCAGCCCGAAGGGTACCCGCCTCTGCCGCCCCTCCGAAGCCGTGCTCGACATTCTGCCCAACACGTTCACGAGCGCCTTTGCCAAGGAGGACGGAGAGAAGGTGCTGGATGCGGAGGGAAGGCGAGTTGTCTGATCTGCCGGCCGCAAACCTCGACCATCTCCGCATGCCCGATATCGCAGCGCTCCGCCCGTCCCTTTCGACGCACAAGCCGCGCATCCTGATCCTCTACGGTTCACTGCGGCCGATCTCCTACAGCCGGCTGCTTGCGCACGAAGCCCGCCGCCTGCTCGAACATTTCGGCGCCGAGGTCCGCATCTTCGACCCAGAAGGACTTCCGCTTCCCGATGCCGCCCCGGTCAGCCACGAAAAGGTCCAGGAACTGCGCCGTCTGTCGGAATGGTCCGAAGGCCATGTCTGGGTCAGCCCGGAGCGGCATGGCGCCATGACCGGCATCCTGAAGGCACAGATCGATTGGATACCCCTGTCGCTCGGCTCGGTGCGGCCGACACAGGGCAAGACCCTTGCCGTCATGGAAGTCTCCGGCGGCAGCCAGTCCTTCAATGCCGTCAACCAGATGCGCATTCTCGGACGATGGATGCGCATGGTCACCATCCCGAACCAGTCTTCGGTCGCAAAAGCCTGGCAGGAATTCGACGCCGACGGCCGAATGAAACCCTCCTCCTATTACGACCGGGTCGTCGATGTCTGCGAAGAGCTTGTCAAGTTCACGCTTTTGACCCGCGACGCTTCGGCCTATCTGACGGACCGGTACAGCGAACGCAAGGAAGACGCCGACAAGCTGGAGCAAAGGGTCTCGCTCAAGGCGATTTGAGATCAAGCGTGCCGGACGGCTGAGCAGCGCTCTGAGCGTCTTGCTGAGATGCAGGCGCATTCCCATATTTTTTGGACCAATCATTCTGTTTGGTACAGGTGTTGGCCCTGATTGATCCGGGCCAACACCACCATCTTTTCCCGGCCCGGCCCGGGCCACCAACCGAGCCACGGCGCCATCCCATGACCAGCACGAGAACGACGACGCAACACGACAAGCCGGCCGACCCGACGGACGAGATCCGGGCTGCGCCACGACTGCTGGAGCGCTGGGGCCTTGCCGACCCGCAATTGCTGGCCGATACCTTTTCCAGCCGCTTATGGAAGGTTTGCCTGCCCGACGGCACGCCGGCGGTGATCAAGGACCTGAAGCCGATCGACGACATTGCCGACGAACTCAGAGGTGGCGATTACCTCGCCTGGCGGCAGGGTGTCGCGGCCGTTCGCCTGCTCGACCGGGATGGGTACAGCATGTTGCTCGAACACGCGGGGGAGCGGATGCTTGCGCACGAAGTTTCGGAAACCGGCGACGATCACGCGACACTGATCGCGGCCGAACTCATGGCAGAGCTCTATTCGCCTTCGGCGACGCCCTTCCCGTCCGAACTCCAGCCGATCAGGCAGCGTTTCGCGGCCCTCTTCGAACGCGCCGACAGCGACCGAGCGACCGGCATATGCAGTGCTTACGTCGAGGCCGCCGTCCTTGCCGATCGCCTCTTTGACGACACCAGGCGCATACGGGGGCTGCACGGTGACCTGCATCACGAAAACATCATGCTCTCGCCACGCGGCTGGCTCGTCATCGATCCTGTCGGAATTGTCGGCGATATCGGCTTCGGCGCGGCCAACATGTTCTACGACCCCGCAGACCGCGACGATCTCTGCCTTGATCCCCGGCGCACCGCTTTCATGGCCGAAGCTTTCAGGAAAACGCTTCAGGAGGATCCACGCAGGCTGCTGGACCAAGCCTACGCCTATGGCTGCCTTTCGGCAGCCTGGAATGCCGGCGCCGACGATCGCGAGGGGGAAGAGCGCGACCTGGCGATAGCGGCTGTCATAGGGCAGGTGCGTGACGACGACTTCTGAGGTCGTCGTTGCACGACGGTCTCCAGATGTGCACAGTCGCGTCATGTTGCCCATGACCGACATCAGTCTTCGTCTTCTTGAAGACCGCATCGATACGCTCTACCGCACCGACGGCAAAGGCAGGCTCGTTTCCACCAACGAATGGGATACCCGTCCGCCGCCTCGATTTCACCTCATGCGAACGCGCCAGGGAGCGATCTTTCGCTGGCGTGCCGATCTTCCGCAACAGATAGTCGAAGACCTCTCGCAGCTTGGCCGCGAGGAGAAGTGCGAGGCGTCATTCGACCGCTTGCCAGCGCTCGATGAGCTTTATCTGGAACTGCTGAGCCGGCACCAGCCGATCGAAAGGATCTGGTCCGGACCCGCCTACGCTGCCATTGACGTGGGCCCGCCGCCGGCAGAGTTGACGCCCATAACCGCGCGCAACGCCGAACTGCTTCATCCGCATTTTCAGGAGTGGGTACCCGACGTGCCGCACAGGCAACCGTTCTTCGCCAAGGTTCTGGACGGGGCGGCTGTTTCGGTCTGCTGCAGCGTTCGCAAATCAAAAACGGTGCATTGCGCTGGCGTCGAAACGCATCCGGATTTTCGTGGGCACGGCTACGCGCTTGAGGTCGTCCAGGGATGGGCGGCACACGTCCGGGCTCAGGGCGTCATGCCGTTCTACAGCACTCCATGGAGCAACATTGCATCCCAGGGGGTCGCCGCGCAGCTCGGATTTCGCTTGGTCGGAGCCGACTTTCACGTGACGTGAACGCGAAGCCCAGGCGTGTCGCGCTTTTTCGCAAAGGGCGACTTGCTGGCCATATCCGGAGCAAAACCTCGCAAATATCTCCGTCAATCGCCGCAAGTGAATCGACACAGGCCTGATTGAAGGCGCATACAGCAAATTGGTGACTGCCAGCAGGCCACCTTGTTTTCTCTCGCCGATGCGCACCGAAGGTGCGTGCCGGTGAAACCACGCCCCGTTTCGAAGCATCCGATGATTTCATACCCCATTGCAATCGAGCTTTCTTCTTTCCTTCCAGCTCACATCCGCGCTCCTGCCTGCAGGGGAGGCCGAGGGTGAGCGTATGACAGCCATCCCAACAGGTACACCGGCCGAAGACGCCTCTTCCACCCGCAATTCCCGTGTCGTCGCGCTGGTCGTTGCCATCGCCTTCTTCATGCAGATGCTCGACGGCACGATCGTCATTACATCCTTGCCGCAGATGGCCGCGTCCTTCGGTGTGCAGCCGGTCGCCATGAGTATCGGCATCACTGTCTACATGCTGACGATGGCGGCCTTCATTCCGCTCTCCGGCTGGCTCGGCGATCGTTTTGGCGCGCGCAACGTCTTCCTGGTGGCAATCGGCATCTTCACACTCGCCTCGCTGTTTTGCGGACTGTCAGGCAGCCTCGGCGAGTTCATCGCGGCACGCGCCGTGCAGGGCATCGGCGGCGCGCTGATGACGCCGGTCGGCCGGATCATCGTCCTGAAGAATGCCCGCAAATCGGAACTTGTCGGTGCGGTCGCACTCATCACCTGGCCGGCGCTGATCGCCCCGGTCGTCGGCCCGATCCTCGGCAGCATGATCACAACGTGGTTCAGTTGGCACTGGAACTTTCTCATCAACATCCCGATCGGCCTCGTCGGCCTGGCGCTCGTGCTGCGCTTCGTGCCCGATCAGCGCGAGGAAGAAGCGCGCCGTCTCGACATCAAGGGCTTCGTCCTATCGTCAACCAGCCTCACTTTGGTGCTCGCCGGGCTCGAAGCCTTCGTGCACGGAACAGTCAATGCACCTGCAATCGGCCTGTTGCTGGCAGCGGGCACGATCACCGGCATCATGGCCACGCATCACTTCAGGGTGACCGCCGATCCGCTTCTCGATCTCTCTGCTCTGAAAATCCAGACCTTTGCGATGTCGACGCTGTCGGCCGGCACCGCCTGCCGCATTGCCATCAACGCGACGCCGTTTCTGATCCCCCTCATGTTCCAGGTCGGCTTCGGCCTCGATCCGATCGAGACCGGGATTTATGTGCTCGCCTATTTCGCCGGAAATCTGGCGATGAAAACAGCGACCACGCCGTTGCTGCGCCGCTTCGGCTTCCGCACCATCCTCGTCGGCAACGGCCTGCTCGCCTCGCTGGCGATTGGTGCCTGTGCAGCGGTATCAACAGATACGCCGCAGTTGCTGACGCTCCTGCTGCTGTTTGCCGCCGGGCTGTTCCGCTCGATGCAGTTTACGGCACTCAACACGCTCGGCTTTGCCGACATCAATGCAAGCCAGCGCAGTTCAGCATCGACGCTGTCGAGCATGTTGCAGCAGGTGGCGATGCTGATGGGCGTCGCCGTTGCCGCAGCCGTTCTCAATCTGTCGCAGGCGCTTCGCGGCGCCGAAACCGCGGCGCTCACGGACTTTCGCTGGGCGTTCCTCGCGGTCGCGACGATCGGCATCCTCTCGGCCTTGCGTTTTCTGAGCCTGCGACGCGACGCAGGCGTCGAAGTTTCAGGACACAAATTCGAGCCGCGGAAATAACCGTTTCCAAGCGGCATCGGCAGCCGCGGGGGATGACCCCGTCGATGATTTCGGCAACGTCAAGCCGGACTGACGGGTGACGGCCCACTCGCCAGCCACCCAGCAATGCACCGCAAGCGTCGGCACGCCCGGATCAGTAGCCTCTCGCCGCGCCAGCGCCGATGCGGCTGTCGACGGCGCCGTTGTAGCGGGCGCCACCGCCTTCAGAAATTTCGGCGAGGCTTTCACCGCCGACGAGAATGCCGGTCGCCTGGCCCCAGATGCTCCAGCTCTTGTCGATCTGCACGTCATGGCCCATCGCCGAGAGAAGCTTGCGCGTATCGGGCGACAGTGCGTAGGGCTCCATGAACACCTTGTCGGGCAGCCATTGGTGGTGGATGCGCGGCGCGTCGACCGCTTCCTGAATGTTCATGCCGTGATCGATGACATTGAGGATCGCTTCCAGCGTGATCGTAATGATGCGTGCACCGCCGGGGCTGCCGATCACCATGAAGGGCTTGCCGTCCTTGGAGACGATGGTCGGGCTCATCGATGACAGCGGCGTCTTGCCGGGCGCGATCGCGTTCGCCTCCCCCTGGACGAGCCCGTAGAGATTGGGCGCGCCCGGCTTGGCGGTGAAATCGTCCATCTCGTTGTTGAGCAGAATGCCGGTTCCGGGTGCCACGACACCGGCACCGAAGGAGCCGTTCAGCGTATAGGTGACGGCGACCGCGTTGCCCTCGTCGTCGATGATCGAATAGTGGGTCGTCTCCTTGCTCTCGGCGAAACCCTCCGGCATCAGCGCCTGCGACACGCCGGCCTTGAACGGATCGATCTTGCCGCGGATTTCGGCCGCATAGGCCTTGTCGAGCAGCTTGGCGATCGGGTTCTCCACGAAGGAAGGATCGCCGAGCGTCGTGTTGCGGTCGACATAGGCATGGCGCATCGCCTCGATCATCGCATGCACGGTCTCGGCCGAGCCGTAACCGAGATAGGAGAGCGGATAGCCCTCGAGAACGTTGAGGATTTCGCAGATGATCACGCCGCCGGAAGACGGCGGCGGCGAGGAGACGATGTCATAGCCGCGATAGTTGCATTTGACCGGCTCCAGTTCGCGCACGGCGTACTTCTCGAAATCCGTCTTGGCGAGGATGCCGCCCTTGTCGGCGCTTGCCTTGACGATGGCGTCGGCAATCGGCCCCTTGTAGAAGGCATCCGTTCCCTTCTCGGAAATGCGCGAAAGCGAGGCGGCGAGATCCGCCTGCACCAGTGTCTCACCGACGGCGAAGGGTTTGCCGTCGGGCTTCAGGAAGATCGCGGCGGCTGCCGGGTCCTTGCCCAGCCTCTCGGTTTCGCCGTCGAAGGAATCGATATCGCCCTGTTCCAGCCGGAAACCGTCCTTGGCAAGCGCAATGGCCGGCGCGATCAGCTCTTGCAGCGGACGCGTGCCATAGCGGCTGCGCGCGACCTCGAAGCCGAGCACTGGGCCCGGCACGCCGACGGCAAGATAGCCCTCAGTGCTCAGGCCATCGACCAGTTGCCCCTTGTCGTCGAGATACATCGCCTTGGTCGCCGCAGCAGGCGCCCGCTCGCGAAAATCGAGGAAGGTGGTCTTGCCGTCCTTGAAGCGAATGGTCATGAAGCCGCCGCCGCCGATATTGCCGGCGGTCGGATAGACGACCGCAAGCGCATAACCGACCGCAACGGCGGCATCCACGGCATTGCCGCCCTTTTTCAGGACCTCGACGCCGATATCCGACGCCAGATGCTGAGCGGTGACGACCATGCCGTTCTCGGCCTTGACCGGCTCCGGCGACGCGGCCCTGACGGCCGATGACGATACCGAACTGAGTGCGGCCACCAGGGTGAAGGTGAGGACATTCAGGCAGGATGTGCGCATGCTTTTCTCCCGCGACAAGAGGTTTTGCTGGCAAACGACGCCCTCGGTCGACGACGGCGGCATCGGAGTTCGCGAAGGCACCTCGCACCAACGGGCGGGTAAGGGTCCAGCCATCGGGCGGGCGCAGGCTCGCTTAGAAATTGAAGCCTTGGGCGAAGTATAGGCACGCGCGACCGGCACGGGCAACCGCCACCTGACACTCTTGGGCAGCGAACAAGCCGAATACGAATACGGTGGCCGGGAAGGTGGCAGCAATGGTCACTGATCTGTTGTCGCTCGGCACCGGATCGCAGCGCCCTCTCGCCCCGCGCGATTTTTGCCATTGCCACGACCGGCCATCGCTGTGACAGTTTCGTCCGGAGCGTGGCAACATCCACTGCCTGATGTCCAACGCGGAATGCCAACGGGAGGAGTGGCGAATGATCGAAGGCCATTGCCACTGCAAGTCGGTTCGTCTTTCCGTCCGCGTGCGGCCGGAAACGCTCGGTAGCTGCAACTGTTCTCTATGCGCAAGATTGGGCGCGCTCTGGGGATATTACAGCGCCGAGGAGGTGTCGATCAGCGACCCACAAGGCAGGCTGGTCGGCTACGTACAAGGCGACGCCACCTTGACCACACACCATTGCAGCACCTGCGGCTGCACCACCCATTGGTCGCCGATCGCTGCCGACGCGACGCGCATGGCCGTGAACATGCGGCTGTTCGATCGCACCGTCTGGCAAGACATTCCCCATCGACTGATTGATGGCGCCAGCTGGTAGGCCGGCAGACACAGCTTTCCCAGATGACGCCTTGTTGCCGACGTCCTTCGGAGACGCCGGCTGCGCTTTGCTGAGTACTTCGGGTCACGGGTGGTCCCTGAGGCCAGCTTGTCTCGTGACCTGAAAAAGGCTATATTGAATGAACGTTCAGCAAAAATGGAGACATTGAATGAACGAAATGATCCGCGACATATCCGTCCCCAATGATTGGGACCGCCGTGGATTGCCCGGCTGGTGCTACCATAGCGACGCGCTGCTCGAACTGGAGCGCGAACACATTTTCCGTCGTCACTGGCAGATCGCCTGTCATATCTCCGACGTGCCGGAAGCGGGCGACTACATAACCATGGATGTGGTCGGCGAGCGTGCGCTTATCCTGCGCGACCAGCAGGGGACGATCCGCGGCTTTCACAACATCTGCCGCCATCGCGGCTCAAGGGTGGTTGTCGACGACAAGGGCAAGTGCCGCAACGCGCTCGTCTGTCCGTTTCACGGTTGGGTCTACAATCTCGACGGCACGCTCCGTGGGGCGGCGCGTCCGCGCTCGTTTCCGCCGCTCGACAAGCAGGAGTTCGGGCTCGTGCCGCTCGAACTGGAAGTCTGGATGGGCTTCGTCTTCATCCGCTTCCGGCCAGGGCCACAGCCTTCGGTCGCCGAGCTGATGCAACCCTTCGCCGAAGAGTTCGGCCACTACGGTTCGGAGCGCATGCTGCCGACCGAAGGTGTGTGGACGCAGGAAAGTGCGGTCAACTGGAAATCGGTGCGCGACGTCGACAACGAAGGCTATCATGTGGCCATGGCCCATCCGGCGCTGCAGGATCTCTATGGCTCGACCTACTACGACGAGCCTTTCGTCAATGGCCTCTGCCGATCCTTCGCGACCTATAACCCGCATGCGGGCCGCCGTTGGAGCGTCCGGCAATATGTCGGCATTGCACCCGAGGCGACCCATCTGCCCGAGCGCCTGCGCAAGGCCTGGATCTATTTCGGGCTGTTCCCCAACGCCGTCATTGCGGTGACGCCGGAGACTGTCCAGTTCTATCAGGAATTCCCGTTGTCGACCGGCAAGACGCTGTTGCGCGGTGCGATCTATCGCTACCCCGAGGAAACGCGCCAGCAACGGCTTGCCCGCTACCTCACCTTCCGCATCGACCGGGACACCCAGGCCGAGGATGTACAACTGACGATCTGGTCGAACGAATCCATGACATCAAAGGCATTTAACGGCTTCTATCTGTCGGATCTCGAATACGGTGTGCGCACGCATCACGATCACATTCGAGCCGTGCTGCCCGTCGTCACCCTCGACGTGGCCCCGCCGGAGGATCAGATGGCGGCAGTCAACGACGAACTCTCCAAACGATAGGCGCAAAAAGAGGGGCCGGCGTAAAACCGGCCCCTTCGAAAACGGCCCCGCCGGGGAATGCTGGCGGGGCCGAGGCGTTTTCAGGCTCGGTCACGTGATCAGGTCAGCCTTTCCACAGGCCCTCGCGCACGAGTTCGTCCATGGCGCGGCGGATGCTGGCGTCGAGAATTGCGACCATATCGCCGATCTGGGCGGTGCTGATCGTCAGCGGTGGCGACATCACGCACATGTTGATCAGCGGGCGCACGAGCAGGCCAAGCTCCTGGCAATGGCGGTCGATCCGCTTACCGACCTCCAGATCGAGCGTCAGCGGATTGTTGCTGACGCGGTCGGCGACGCATTCGATGCAGGCCATCAGGCCCATACCGCGCACTTCGCCAACCAATGGCAAGCTCTCCAGGCTCTTCAGCCTTTTCTGGAAATAGCCCGAGATCGCCTTCACGTGATCGAGCAGCCCATCCTCGAGAATGTCGAGATTGCGCAAAGCGACGGCGCAGCCGATCGGATGGCTGGAATAGGTCAGCCCATGGGCGAACATCGCATCGGAATGGTTGGATTGCCGCAGGCTCTCCAGCAGGCGTGACGAGATCATCACGCCGCCGAGCGGGAAATAGCCCGACGTCACCCCCTTGGCGAAGGTGATCATGTCGGGCTCCAGCCCGAACACCGCCTTCGATGCGAAGACCTCGCCGAGCCGCCCGAAGGCGGTTACCACCTCGTCGGCAATGAACAGGATGTCATGCTCGCTGCAGAGGGTCCGCATGCGGCGCAGATAACCCTCCGGCGGCACGATGACGCCGCCCGAAGCCATGATCGGCTCGGCGATGAACGCACCGATGCGCTCCGGGCCCCTCTCCTCGATCAAGGCGCGGAACTCCTCGACCAGCCTATCGCAGAACTCGGCCTCGGATTGTCCCGCGGGCCGCCGGAAAGGGTTGGGACAGGCAAGCTTTGCCACCTGGTCGGTGGCGCTGTCCATCCAGTCGTGGTCGCGCGGACGGCCGTTCAAAGACGCCGAGAGATAGGTGGAGCCGTGGTAGCCGCCCTGGCGTGAGACGATCAGCTTCTTCTCCGGCCGACCGCGCACATTGTTGAGGAACTGCATGAAGCGCAGCGCCGTCTCGACCGCGGACGAGCCGCCGGTGGTGTAGAAGACATGGGAGAGGTCGCCGGGGGCATGGGCAGCGAGCCGCTCTGCCAGCGCCGCCGAGGGCTGATTGGTGGTGTACCATGGCGAATTGTAGGACAGCGCCATCGCCTGATCGTGCAAGACCTCGGCGAGTTCGGCACGGCGATGGCCGACGTTGACGCACCACATGCCGGCTGGTCCGTCGATCAGCCGGCGCCCCTCGCCGTCGACAACATAGATACCGTCGCCGCTCTCGATGGCCCCACGCGCTTCAGCGCCGATACTGCCTGCCACGGGCCACGGCTGAACGAGATGTTTTTCAGCAAGCGCAGACGTTTCACCAGCACCGTTTTGCGGCGCATTTGCAATATCGAGCTTAGCGGCCATGACAAATCCCTCCAACCGTATCAAACCGTAATTCACAACCAACCATCTGATAAAATTACGAAAGACATCATTTTATTGAATGGCTGTTCAATCAATATTACAGAAATAGCACTTGCGTTCAATGCCGAATTGAGTTTTGCTAATTCAAGGGAAGCAAACGGCGAAAAATCGCCATGGGATGGATCGAATGAAGCGTTCGCTGCATTTCCACTGTCGACGCAATCGACATGAGCCAGCGCATCATTGGCGCGAACCGGGGCATCCTTTGCATGAGCCGGGGTATCGCTGATGGCGGTGCTGTCGGGCATCGAGGTGGAGCAAAGGCCCGCGCATCCACGAAAAAACCGGGTTCGCTGGACGGCCAGCGATGAAGCAAGCGGGCTGGCACTGATCTCTCCGACGCTGCTCTATGCCGTCGCCCTGCTGTTCCTGCCGATCCTGATTGTCGTCGCCTACAGCTTCTGGACCCAGGATTACCTGACGATCGACCGCACCTTCACGCTTCAGAACTACCAAACAGCGCTTGGCGAACCGATCTACCAGGACTTGCTTGTGCGCTCGCTTGTCATTTCCCTCGTTGTCAGCGTGGTCACCGTCACCGTTTCCTATCCGATCGCCTGGTTCATTTCCTTCCATGGCGGCGCTCACAAGAACCTCTGGCTGTTCCTGATCACCGTGCCCTGCTGGACCAGCTATCTGCTGCGGGTGATGTCCTGGAAGGTGATCCTCGGCTATGGCGGCGTCATGAACACCGGCCTCTTGTCGATCGGTATCATCGACAAACCGCTGACGTCGCTGCTCTATAATTCGAACGCCGTCGTCATCACCCTTGTCCATAGCTGGGCGGCCTTCGCCATCCTGCCGATTTTTGTTTCCCTCGAAAAAGTCGACCGCTCGCTGATCGAGGCGGCGCACGATCTGGGCGACAACAAGCTGATGAGCTTCCTGCGCGTCACCCTGCCGCTCTCCCTTCCCGGGGTCATATCGGCCTTTCTCATTGTAATGATCCCGACGGTCGGCGACTACGTCACGCCCAAACTCGTCGGCGGCAAGGATGGTGTGATGATCGCCACCGCAATCCAGGCTCAGTTCGGCAAGGGCGCCAACTGGCCGCTCGGTGCCGCCCTGTCGGTGACGACGATGGTCATCGTCTCGGCGGCGGCCGGCATCGCCGTCCTTGCGCTGAAACTGCTGGTGAGGATGGCGAAATGAGCGGACGTCACGGCATTCCGAAGTCCCGCTGGCTGCCGGCCTATGTCACGGTGTATCTGGCTTTTCTCTATCTTCCGATCCTGCTTTTGCCGATATTCTCGTTCAACAACGCGGCGACGACGACCTTCCCGCTCGCCGGTTTCACCACCAAATGGTACGCGTCGCTCTGGCACAATACCGCGCTGCTCGAAGCGGCGCGCAACAGCATGATCGTCGGCATCTCCGTTGCCATTCTCTCCACCGTGCTCGGCATTTGTGCGGCCCGCGCCATCACCCGCTATCGCTTCCGCGGTCAGCGCGCGGCGACCGGGCTGATCATGGCGCCGTTGTTCTTGCCGGAAATCATCTTTGCCGTTTCGCTGCTGATGATCATCCTGCAGCTCGGGGTCGAGCTGTCGCTCGTGACCGTCATTCTCGGCCAGGTGATCTTCTGCCTGCCCTATGCCATGTCGGTGCTGATCTCCGGTTTTGGCGGTTTCGACCGGTCGCTGGAGGAGGCTTCGCTCGATCTCGGCGAAACCGCGATCGGCACGTTCCGGAGGGTGACGCTGCCCGTCGTCGCCCCCGCGCTCGTTTCCAGTCTGCTGGTCTCGTTCACCGTTTCGCTCGACGAGTTCATCCTCGCCTTCTTTCTCTCCGGCACCGAGCCGACCTTGCCGGTTTATATCTGGGGCCAGCTGCGCTTTGCCGCCAAGCTGCCCGGCGTCCTTGCGCTCGGCAGCGTGATGATCCTGATATCGATCCTGCTTCTCACCCTTTCGGAAATCATTCGCCGTCGGGCCGAACACCGGCTGAGGGCGCAGGGAGCGCTCAATGCCTGAAACACCGATGATCACGATCGAGGCGGTCAACAAGTTCTACGGCATCTACAAGGCGCTCGACGACGTCTCGCTCGACATTGCCGCCGGTGAATTCTTCTCACTGCTCGGACCATCCGGCTGCGGCAAGACCACGCTTCTGCGCTCGATTGCCGGCTTCGACACGCCGAGCACCGGCGATATCCGCATCGACGGGCAATCGGTGATCGGCACGCCGCCGAACCGCCGGCCGACCAACATGGTCTTCCAGAGCTACGCGATCTTCCCGCATCTCGATGTGGAGGAAAATGTCGCCTATGGTCTGAAACGCTTGAAGCTTGATGCGAGCGAAGAGCGCCGGCGCGTGGGCGCCGCCCTCGACCAGGTCCGGCTCGGCCATCTCGGCAAGCGCCGCGCGCACGAGCTTTCCGGCGGCCAGCGCCAGCGTGTCGCCCTTGCCCGCGCGCTGGTGATGCGGCCAAAAGTCCTGCTGCTCGACGAACCGCTTTCGGCGCTCGACAAGAAACTGCGGGAGGAAATGCAGGTCGAGTTGCGCTCGCTGCAAAAGGCTGTCGGCATCACCTTCATTCTCGTCACGCACGATCAGTACGAGGCGCTCGCTTTGTCCGATCGGATCGCGGTGATGTTCGGCGGGCGCATCGCGCAGGTCGCAACGCCAAAAGAGATCTACCAACGCCCGACCACGCGACAGGTCGCCGACTTCCTCGGCGGCATGAACTTCATGAAGGCGAGGATCACCGGCGAGACGGCGACGCGGCTATCCGTGGAGACACCGCGCTTCGGCGGCGTCACCCTCGACAAACCGCTCGGGTTCAGCGCCCGCAACGGCACGGCGACGATCGGCATCCGGCCGGAGCGGCTGCGCGTGCTTTGGGACGATGCAAGATCCGATTTCGAGGTCGCCGGTCGGGTCGTCGACCGCCATTATTTCGGCGAGATCACCCATCTGATCGTCGATATCCCAGGGATGGAACAGCCGCTTTCCGTATCGGAAACCAACAATTTCGGCGCAGATGACATTCCCGTCGGTGACGCGGTTCGCCTCGCCTATGACCCGGACGCGCTCGTAGCGCTTTCGGATTGACGATCAGGGGGCAGCCGCAACAAGCGACTGCCCGTGTTCCCGGTCAGTACCCAGCCTTGATCTTCTCGAATTCGGCAATCATCTTCTGGCGCAGCTCCATCGGCATCGGCGCCTGGAACAGCGTGTTGTCGAGGAATTTGCTGACGTCGGCATAGCCCTTGTCAGCCAGGATCTTCGGATCGACCTGCGCCATGCCGCGCGCATTGGCGTGGCCATAGCCCCAGGATTCCACCATGTAGGACGTGATCGCCGGATCGGTGATCGCGTTCAGGAAATCATATTGCTGATCTTCCGATGCCGCAGCCCCCTTGAGCCGGACATAGCCGCACACCCAGGTCGACAGGCCCTCGACCGTGTCCTTCTTGATGGCCGCCGGCACACCGTCCGTCTGCAGCGTCGTCGCCGTTTCGTTCCACGCCCAGGCGAGATCGACCTCGCCGCTGGCAATCGCCTGGCTGAGATCGGTGTTGTCGGTCCAGTAGAGACGGACGTTCTTGTGCACTTCGCGCAGGAAATCGGAGGCCTGCTTGAACTGCTCGTCGGTCATCGTCGTCCAGTCCTTGACGCCGGTCGCAAGGCTTGCCAGCGCATAGGCGTCATCGACATTGTCGCCGATCGAGACCCGATCCTTGAACTTCGGATCGGCGAAGGCTTTCAGCGAGGAAATCTCCTCGGGCTTCACCGTGTCGGTGCGATAGGTTAGCACCGTATTGCCCCATTCGAACGGCAACAGCCAGGCCTTGCCATCAGGCGTGGTCATCAGCCCCTTCATCGCAACGATGCCCGGATCGGTGTCGTTCCAGTAGGTCAGCTTCGATGTATCGAGCGGCTCGATCAGGCCGGCCTCCCGCCATTTCGCCACGCTTTGCGAACAGGGATGGGCGAGATCGGCCTTGAAGCCGGAGCGCAGCTTCTGGAACGCTTCTTCCTCGTCGCCGAAGAAACTGAAGTCAGGCTCGGTTCCATGCTTGGCGGTATAGGCGGGGTGGAAGGCCGGATCCTCGTAGCCGGACCAGTCGAAGATCGTGAGATTGTCTGCGGCAAGCGCCGGCAGGGCGGTGCTCGAGACAAGCGAGGCAATGAAGACGCCCCCCAGGATTTGCCTGCACACGTTCACCAATATCATGCCAACCTCCTCTATCCGGCCGTTCCGGCGTTGTTGTTCCCTATTTCGGCCCTTCCCGGGTGAAATGCCTGGGGAAGGCGACGAGCAGATATTCGACGGCCGCCGCATGCGCCTTCTCGCGCGTCAGTCCGTCGCCCATCATCAGTCGCAGCCACAGCCCTTCCATCGACGCGCAGAGCGCCAGCGTCATGCCCTCGGGCTCGTACGCATAGCCGCCCTCGTCCTTCAGCTTCTGGCAAAGCGCCAGAAAGATCTCCTGGTACCGGACGTCGCGTGCGCCGCAGAGCGCCTGGTAGGTCGGTCGCGACTTTGCCTCACCCCAGAAAGCGCACCAGGCGGCAAGCTTGCGCTTGGTGCAGATCTTTCGATCGAAATCGCAGGCAACAAGCGCCCAGAGCTGTGCCGCCGCCTTGTCGCCGGCCTTATCCAGCGCCGCACCCCAATTGGCAGCATATTCGTCCGCCATGTATTGCAGCGTGGCGATCAGCAGCTTTTCCTTGCTTTCGAAATGGAAGTTGACGATGCCGCGCGACAGGCCGGCGCCGTCGGCGACGTCGGCCAGCGTCGTCTCGGAGTAGCCGCGCTTGGCGAGCGAATCGATCGTCGCCTCGATCAGCTGCTGTCGCCTGGTTTCCTTGGACGCCTTGCGCCCGCGCTTCTCGGTGTCCGTTGCGTCCTGTGCCGCAGAGGTGAGTTTCATCCGTACCGCCGTGCTGTTCTTCTTGAGGCGCAGGTGCATATCATGCTCCGCGCGGCATCGGCTTGATGCCACGCAGATGAGTGGGACAATGCTCACCACTGTCAAGCACCTTCTGCATCGCAGTCCAGGTCCGGATATTCTTCACCACAAAGGCTTCGCCGACGGCGGCGACAGCATCGGCGCGCAACGATCCTTCAAGCCTTGAAAGCTCGATCCGGGCAACATCCCGGTACCACGCGTTCCGACTGACAGAACGTGCATCGACAAAGCCGGCCGCCGTCATGGCTGCAATATAGGTCTGCGCCGGCGCCATACCGAAGCTCAGACCTTCGGCGGCGAGATAGGCCTGCATGTCGGCGGAAGGCTCGCCATTATGGGAGATCAGCCAGTCGGAGTCGGCAAAGACGCCGCCTGGCGCAAGCACACGAAAGATCTCGCGGAAGATCGCGGCCTTGTCCGGCACATGCACCAGCGCATCCTTGGAAAAGACCATATCGAAACGGCCATCTGGGAACGGCAGGCGACCGGGCGCCGACTGGATGAAGGAGACGTTGGCCAATCCCGAACGGGCGGCCGCAACCCGTGCGCGCTCGATCACCGGCACCTCGACATCGAAACCTGTCACCTGGGCCGGGCCATGGGCCTTGGCAATGTGCAGCGTCGCGCCGCCGGCCCCGCAGCCGAGATCGAGCACGCGCTTGCCGCCGAGATCCAGCCCTTCGAGAACGCGATCGACCTCCTCTGCTCCTCCAGGCGAAAGATAACCCTCCCCCCAGAGCACAGCGAGAAAGCGGATGGCCACATCGTCGTATTCCGCCAGCGGCCGCACCTCTCCATCGATCGACGACATCGGACCTCCGATCCAGCCTTGAACCTCGACAGAAATCCTATCGCGTTATCAGAGGATTGCAAGATATTTGCTGAACACTCATTCAAAATATCTGGACAACATTCTGCTTTCCATGTCATTTTTTGATCAACAACAAGGGGAGCCACATGAAAAAATACGACGTGGTGATGATCGGAGGCGGCCATAACGGGCTGGTAACGGCCTGTTATCTCCAACGGGCAGGACTGGATGTCATCGTCCTTGAAAAGAACGCCTGGGTCGGCGGTGCCGCCACCAGCCGGGAGCTGACACCCGGCTTCCTCTACTCCAACTGTTCCTACGTCTGCTCGCTGTTCCGGCCCGAGATCATGCGCGACCTCGAGCTGCCGAAACACGGGCTTCAGGTCATCTCCTACGAGGGTGGCGCGGTCTTCACGCGGGATGGCGACTACCTCGCCTCCTACCGCGATCATGACTCCCACCGCCGCGAGTTCGCCCGCTTTTCCAAGCGCGACGCCGAAGCCTATGATCGCTACGCCCGCGACGTGACGCGGCAATGCCGGTTCATCCAGCCGCTACTGATGCGAACGGCGCCCGATCCGTTCAGCTTCAAGCCGCGCGACCTTCAGGAGATGCTCTATCTCGCCCGGAAGTTCGGCGACTTCTCACCATCAGAGATGGCCGCGACGTTGCGCTTCTGGACGATGTCGATTTCGGACTTCCTCGACGAGTATTTCGAGACCGACGTGGTCAAGGCCTATCTGGCGCTTTCGGGCATCATCGGCACGGCGCTCGGGCCGATGTCACCGGGGACGGCCTATGTGCTGTTGCATCACTATATGGGCGAGGTCGACGGGTCGGTCGGCGCCTGGGGCTACGCCCGCGGCGGCATGGGGGCCGTCACCTCGGCGCTTGCCTCCTCCTTCAAGGCATCGGGCGGCACGATCCGCACCGGCGCCGATGTCGCCAAGATCATGACCCATCGCGGCAAGGCGACCGGGGCGGTGCTTGCCGATGGCGAAGAAGTTCTCGGCAAGCTCGTCGTCTCCAATGCCGACGTGAAGCGGACCTTCCTGAAGCTCGTCGACGAGAGCGCGCTGCCGGAGCGCTTCGTCCATCGCGTCCGCCACTTCAAGATGCGCGGCTCCTCCGGCAAGCTCAACATCGCCCTCGACAGCCTGCCGGAGTTCCCGGCGTTGCCATCGGGATCCTCCTGCATTCGCGGCGACCTGCACTTCACCGACACGATCGAGCGCATGGAAAAGGGCTACGACGACTGGAAGGCCGGACGCTGGTCAGCCGATCCCTTCGTCGACATGATGATCCCGACGACGCTCGACCCGACAATGGCGCCGCCGGGCAAGCATTTCGTCTCGTGCTTCGTGCAATACTGTCCGCCGAAGGTGGAAGGCAACGAATGGACCGATGCCGATCGCGACGCCTTCGCCGAGACCGTGATTAGGCAGATCTCCGACTATTCCCCCGGCTTCCGCGAACGCATTCTGCACATGGAGGTGCGCACGCCGCGCGAGATCGAGCAGGAAGTCGGCCTCACCGAAGGCAACATCTTCCAGGGCGAACTGACCTTCGACCAGTTGCTGTTCAACCGCCCGGTGCCTGGCTACGCGCAATACCGCAGCCCGGTTCGCGGCCTCTACATCTGCGGCTCCTCGACCCATCCTGGCGGAGGCGTCATGGGCGCACCCGGTCGCAACGCCGCCGCCGAGATCCTCCGCGATCTGCGGCACGCTCCCTCGCACATGAGTTCAGCCCATGACGTCATTTGATGCCATTGTCATCGGCGGCGGCCACAACGGCCTGACCGCCGCCACCCTTCTCGCCCGATCGGGGCGCAAGGTCGTGGTGATCGAAGCCGACGACGCGCTCGGTGGGGCTGCCCGCAGCTTCGAATTCCACGCGGGATTTGTCAGCCCGGGCCTCGCCCACGTCATCAATCGCCTTGATCCCGACGTATTGTCTGCGCTTGCGATTGAACATGCGACGGCGCGCACCGCGGCCCCGACAGTCGCGCTTTCCCTGAGCGGTGCGCACGCGGTACTGCGCGGCGCTTACGGTGAAACGATCGACGGCGTCTCTCGCGACGAGGCGGCGCGTTTTAGGGAGTTGCGCAGCAAGCTCCTCTTCCAGGCCGGCATCTTCAAGCGTTTCCTCAAGCGGCGCCCGCCCGAGGTCGGTGAGATCGCGTTTACCGATCTCAAGTCGTTTGCAACCGCCGGCCTTCATCTCCTGAGCAAGGGGCGCGAGGAAGGTCGTGATTTCCTGCGCATGCTCCTGATGAACGTGGCCGATGTCGCCGACGAATATCTGACCGACGACCGCCTGAAGGGTGTTGCCGCCTTCGACGCAACGCTCGGCATTCACCTCGGGCCGCGGTCGCCGACCTCGCTACTCGGCCTCTATTACCGCCTGACCGGCGAAGTTGCTGGCGCCACCGGCGCGCAGGTGGTGGCGAAGGGCAACGGCCACTCGATCGCCGCCCTGTTCGATGCCGCGGCGACGAAAGCCGGTGTCTCAATCCGCACCGGCACGCGCGTCGAGAAAATCATCGCTGATCGCGGTCGCGCTTCGGCTGTGGTGCTGTCGACGGGCGAAACGCTGGAAGCCGCGGCCATCATCTCCGCCATCCATCCGCAGGCGACGTTCATGGCCCTGACCGATGCTGCCGAAATCGGCACCGGCTTTCGTCGCGCGGTTGGCAACATCCGCACCAAAGGCAATGTCGCCAAGCTCGATCTCGCGCTCGACGGCATCCCCGATTTCCCGGGCGTGGCCCGTGACGATCTTGCCGGCAGGCTGGTTATCGCCCGATCGATCGACCACGTCGAGCAGGCCTTCAACCCCGCCAAATATGGACAGTTCTCGACCGACCCGGTGATGGAGATAACGCTTCCGAGCCTGACGGACCCGACACTTGCACCCGACGGCGCGTGCACGCTTTCCGCCCTCGTCGAGTTTGCGCCCTATGCGCTTGCGGATGGCTGGGAGAAGGGCAAACCCGCCTTCCTGAAGATCGTGCTCGAAACGCTCGAACGCTATTGCCCGGGGATTGGCGCCAGCATCGTTGCTACGCATTTCCTGACGCCTGCCGATATGGAAGAGCGCTACAACCTGCCTGGCGGTCACTGGCACCACGGCGAACTCCAGGCCGACCAGCTCTTGATCAACCGCCCGGTCAGCGCAGCCTCCGGTTATACGACGCCGCTCGAAGGCCTTTATCTCGCCAGCGCCGGTTCACACCCGGGTGGCGGCATCTCTGGCCTGCCCGGCCTGCTGGCAGCCCGCCAGATCCTTTCGGAGAAACGCGCATGAAGCACCTCACCGCCTTCAACCGCGCTGAACAAGGGCACATCCTGACGCCGCGCCTCGAAACGCCTTTCCATGACAGGCTGGCAGCACTCAGCGAAACCAACGACTGGTATAGCTGGGCGGGCTACAAGGCGCCGCATTCCATCTTCGACACCGAACTTGAATATTTCGCCATCCGCTCGACATCAGCCCTCTTCGACATCTCCCCGATGGTAAAGTATCGCATTCGCGGCACGGACGCCGCGCGCTATCTGAATCGCTTGACTGTGCGTGATGTCGTCAAGCTCGGCGTCAACAGGGTTCACTACACCGCCTGGTGCGATGACCACGGCCATGTGCTTGACGACGGCACGCTCTTTCGGTTGGGTGAAGAAGACTTTCGCCTCTGTTGCCAGGAACGACATCTGCCCTGGCTGCTCGACAGCGCCGGCGGGTTCTCCGTCGAAATCGACGAGGAAACTGCCGAGATTGCCGCCGTCGCGTTGCAGGGACCGACCGCCTTTGCCGTGCTCGAAGCCGCCGGCTTTGCCGGTATCGAGCCCCTGAAGCCGTTTCAGCTGGCGGAGTTCCCGCATGCCGACGGCAGTGTGATGATTTCGCGCACCGGTTTTACCGGAGACCTCGGTTACGAGCTTTTTGCCCCCGCAAATGCGGCGCTTGGCCTCTGGGATCGGCTCTGGACGGCCGGCAGCGGCTTCGGGTTGAAGGCGATCGGCTACGACGCGCTCAACCGCGCCCGCATCGAGGCGGGCTTCATCGTCGCCAATGCCGATTTCATCACGGCCGAGACTGCCCTTCGGGCGGACCGCGAACGGTTGCCCGACGAGATCGGCCTCGACTGGCTCGTCGATCCTGAGAAGCCGTATTTCAACGGGCGCGACGCGATCCTGCGGGCACGGGCCAAGGGCACGCTCAAGCATGTGCTCGTTGGCCTTGAAATCGAGGGAAACATTCCAGCCGAAGGCGCGATCGTCTATCACCGCGGCAAGAAGGAAGTGGGACTGGTGACCGCCGCGATCTGGTCTCCGCTCGCCAAGCGCAACATCGCGATCGCCACGCTTTCCCGGCCCTTTGGGGCGAGCGTCACCGACAATCTCTGGGTGGAAATCTATGCCATGCGAGAGCTGCGATACCAGAAGCTGATGAAGCGCGCCCGCGTGGTGCCGCGGCCGTTCGTCAAGCTCGACCGCCGCGCGGCCACTCCACCGGGGCGTTTCTAGGGTGTCGCGATGGACGACGAAACGAAACGACACTGGGCGCTGATCCGGACCCCGCCGGGGATAGAATGGTCCGGCCGCACGCGCTACGCGGCTGCGATGTTCTTCTACCAGCGCGGCGAGATGAATGCGGAAACGCTGGAGATCTACCGTATCTGTTCGCGGCTGGACGCGGAGGATCCGCTCTCCGTGCTCAGAAGCCACCATCTCGGATCCGAGTGGATCTCCAGGATGGAGGCGATACCGGACCGGCCCTAACGCGGCGGTTCGCTCAGTCCATCAAGTATCGCGCAATCGCCTCATAGGCGGGTAGCGAAATCGGATCATTGACCGTGTTGCGTCGAAAGGGGGCCCGCAAGCGTGCTCGCCAGGATCATCGCGCCGAGGATCGTAGATCCTCCAACGCGAGATCCGGGTACCGCATCGGCTTCAGAAATTGAACGACATTGCCAAACGCTCCTGTCCAATTGCGACGGCTCCCTTCACCGCCCCGATCAGGCAATGGGGTCTGCGCGATGGAGCGTCTTTTCGTGCAGAACCGCGCCCGGATCCGCCAACGGATCTGGGTCCTGATCCTAGGCCGCCGATGCGGCGCTGCCACGACCTTCGACGACCTTGCCGCCCTGGGCGTCACGGCTCTCCTGTGCGGCGTAACGCGCCCGCTTCTGTTCGTACATGCTGAGGTCCGCGCGCTTGACCAGCGCCTCCATCGTTTCGCCGGCTTCACTGGTCGAAACGCCCAGCGATATGCTGAGCGGCGCATTGGAGTAGAACTGATTGTTTATCTTCAACAGTTCGTTGATCGTCTCAACCATCGTGGCCGCCGCTTGCCGGTCGGCGCCGGGCATCAGGATGGCAAACTCGTCGCCGCCGATGCGGGCGGCGTGGTTGGGCTGCGACACCGCCCCGTTCAGCACTTCGCCGAGCCGGCGCAGTAGCGCATCGCCGGCATCATGGCCGAGCTGGTCGTTGGCGGCTTTGAGGCCATCCAGGTCGAGAACAATGGCCGAAACCGGTCGAAGCGACTTGCGCTCCAGCCTGTTCAACTCGTCCATGTAAAAGGCACGGTTGTGCAGCTTGGTCAGCACGTCGTGCTTGCCGAGATATTCGAGATAGGCCTCGGCTTTCTTGCGCGCGGTGATATCGGTCAGCGCCACCTGCACCAACGACCAGTCGCCTTCGTGGCCGGGAAGCACTGAGAACTGCAGCAGCACGTGGCGCTCCGACCCATCGAGCGCATAGTTCACCACCTCACGGTGGTGCAGAAGGTTGCCGTTCCAAAGCTCGATCAGCTGCTCGCGGAAGTGCTTCTCCATTTCGTTGCGAAAGATATCGCCGAGATGCTGGAGCAGCGTGTTCCGGTCCGGCGCACAGAACAGGTCGAGCGTCGCCTGGTTGATGTCGATAACCCGGATTTCGCTCATGCATTGGCGCACGAACTCCGGATGCACGTCGGTGAAGACGCGAAAATCGACGATCCCGCGTTCACGGACGTCCTCGAGCAGCAGCTTGATGCGGCTGAAGTCCTCCACCCACAGCGACACGGGCGAATGTTCGAAGATGCCTTCGGCATACTGCCGGTTGGCGCGCTCGTTGCGCCGCGCCTCTTCCCGCGCCGTGACGTCTTCCGTCGTCAGCAGCAGCCGCCCCAGCGTGTTCTCGTATCCTGGCAGCACAGAGCCGCGCAGCTGGATATCGAGCCGGCGGCCCGATAGCGTGTAGTTGACAGCGCTGCTGCTGAACTCGGTCTTGCCGTCCCACAATTCGGCAAGCTCATTGACATGGCTTTCGAGCATTTCGTCGCGAAAGACTTTCGACAGGTTCGCCGACAGATGATCGAGATCGCGCGCTTCGAACAGCTCCAGTGTCCGGCGGTTGACCTGCAGGACACGAATTTGGCTGGAGCACGCGGCGACACGCGTCAGATCCTCCCTAAGATAGGCGCGGATATCCGTGACACCCCCGGCCCGCCAGCGATCGAACTGCGCCTTGACCCCACTGAAATCCTCGATCCACATCGCGATCGGCGCCAGATCAAAAATGTTGGTGTCGGAAGAACCTGTCATACCTGTTCCATCTCGGTTGGCGGGGAGAGGGGTGCGTGCAAGGCGCGTCGCCTTTAGAGGCAACCTAGCGCTTTTTAAGTAAAGATACGTAAATCCTCAACAGCGGATCACCGTTGAGCGGAACGATCCGTGCAACATCTGAAGCGGACGATGATCCGACATCTGCGTGCTGCGCGACGAAACCTGGGCCGGGCCGCTGACATCGCTGCGTCTCCCACGATCAGGACTGCCGGTGCGCGTTCGCCTCAAGGACATACACAGCCACAGGCGCAACCCGCGCGCCGATGGCGCCGAGGTTTTGCCTGCCGTCGCCATCGACCCATTTGGCCGGCATCGGAATGGCGAAACACGCCCCTTGCGGCAATCGCGGCGGCCGCTATCTCATTGCGCTCATCGGGTTCGGAAAAGGAAGTGCTATGCTGTTTCGCGACGATGATCTGACCCACCTCGAAAGCCACGGCATCCCGCCGCTTCCGGAACCTGCCGAACAGGGCTTCGTCGAAACCCAGGGCGTCCGCATCTGGTATGCAAGCCATGGCTCGGGGCCGGCAGTGATCCTCTTGCATGGCGGCATGGGAAACAGCGGCAACTGGGGCTATCAGGTGCCGGCGATCATCGATGCCGGCTATCGCGCCGTGGTTATCGACAGCCGAGGCCATGGCCGCAGCACACGGGATGCACGTGACTACAGCTATCAACTGATGGCAGCAGACACCCGCGCCGTCATGGATCGGCTGCAGATCCACAAGGCTGCGATCATCGGTTGGAGCGACGGTGCCGATACTGGCCTCATCCTTGCGCAGGAAACGCCTGAGCGTGTCGCGGGCCTCTTCTTCTTCGCCTGCAACGTCGACAGTTCTGGCACCAGGCCATTCGAGTTCACGCCCGTGATCGGCCGCATCTGGCAGCAGCATCAGAACGACTATGCAACGCTCTCGGCGACACCAGAAGACTTCGATGCGCTCTCGCAAGCCATCGAAATCATGCAGGAAGAGCAGCCTAACCTGTCAGCTGCCGAGCTTGCGGCAATCTCCGTGCCCGTGACCGTCGTCCTCGGTGAACACGATGAATTCATCAGGCCGGAGCACATGGCCTATCTCGCCGCCACCCTGCCCGACGCGACTCATCAGGTGCTTCCCGGTCTCAGCCACTTCGCGCCGCTGCAAGCTCCCCATCTATTCAACGACGCCGTTCTCACCTTCTTGAGACGGGTCTTGGCCTAGCGCCGGCTGCCAGATTGCTCCGATCGGCGAGGGAAAATTGCCCTCCCATGTCGGTTTCCGGAAAGCGAACAGCAGATCGGCGAAAACGGTGGTTTGTGTCTATCGCGAGCGATACAACCGGGGAGCGATCAGGAGGAAAGCATGCAGAAGTTTGATTACCCAAGGGGCACGGTTTCCCGTCTCAGCATCGACAGCGATGTTCTGAAAAGCAATCGGCTCGGGGACCCGACCCGCCGCGACGTCGATGTCTATGTCCCCGCAAACCACGAGGGTGCCGGCCTGCCGCTGCTCGTCGACCTCGTCGGCTTTACCGCTGGCGGACCGCTGCATACCGCGTGGAAACCCTTCTTCGAGAACGTGCCGGAACGCCTGGACAGGCTGATCGCGACCGGGCAGATGCCGCCGGTGGCCGTCGCCTTTCCCGATTGCTTCACGTCGCTCGGCGGCAACCAATATGTCAACAGTTCGGTCGTCGGCCGCTGGGAGGATTTCCTCATCGACGAGATGCTTCCGGCAGTCGAGGCCCGCTTCGGCTGCGGTGGCACCGGGCGGCGCGGCGTTTTCGGCAAAAGTTCAGGCGGTTACGGCGCCTTCTCCCATGCCTTCCGGCGGCCGGATATCTGGGCTGCGGCCGCAAGCCATTCGGGTGACGCCGGCTTCGACCTGATGGCAGCCGATTTCCCGATGATCCTACGCGTCCTTGCGCGGCATGATCTCTCGATCGAAAGCTGGTTTCGATCCTATGAAGCGCGGGAGAAACATAAAGATGAGGACATACCGGTCCTACTCGTTCTCGCCCAGGCCGCAAGCTACGACCCAGATCCCAGCCTCGACGTGTTCAAGGGTCTGCGGCTTCCGGTCGACCTGGAAACCTGCGAGTTCATCGAGGACCGCTGGAAGAACTGGATGGCCTGCGATCCCGTCGAGCTGGCGAAGGCCCATGGACACAACATCGGCAAGCTCAAGGCCTTCTACATGGATTGCGGCACGGTGGATCAGTACAATCTGCTCTACGGCAATCGCCGGATCCACCGGACGCTGAAGGAACTCGGTATCACCCATACCTATGAGGAGTTCGAGGACAACCACAATTCGGTCGATTACCGCATGGATGTCAGCCTGCCCTTCCTCGCCAAGGCGCTGCAATAATCTCCATCAACCGCGCCCGGCCGGCCGAAGTTTCGACCGGCCGCAGTGTGTTAGTAGCTGCGATCAGAGATGCGTGACGCGGTTGCCACAGCCTCCCGGCCTCAAGCGGCACGCCGGTCGTGGCGTCCCTCTTCGATCTCCTCGACGATCTTGGCAACGAAGGCGTCGAGATCGTCGGGGGAGCGGGAGGTGATGATGCCGTGGTCGTTGACGACCTTGGCATCGACCCACTGCGCGCCGGCATTTTCGACATCCTTGCGGATCGAGGCATAGGATGTTGCCTTGCGCCCCTTCAAAGCGTCGGCCTCTACCAGCAGCCAGGGCGCGTGGCAGATAGCCGCCACCACCTTGCCCGATTGCACGAAATCGCTGACGACCCGCATGGCGTCAGCATCTTTCCGCAAGAGATCAGGATTGATCTGGCCACCGGGCAGCACAAGCGCATCGAAGTCGCGAACGAACACGTCCTTCGCCGTGAGGTCGACTTCGACTGTATCGCCCCAATCTCCCTTGTCCCAACTCTTGATCGCGCGTTTTTCGGGCGACGCGATGGTCACTTTGGCACCGCGCTTCGACAGTTCGTCGCGCGGCACACGCAACTCCGAACGCTCATAGCCGTCGGTTGCAAGAATGAGAATTCTGGCGGTGTCGATCGATGGCATAACCAAGTCCTTTCCCGGTTTGTGAACCAACTGGAAGAACCGGCTGCAGGCGGAATGGTTCCCTCGTAACGCTTGCGCCGCCGTAAAGCGCATCATGCGCCGGTAACCAGCAACGCCGTCTTGAAGGTCCAACCTTCGATAAACGCCTTCATGGCGTTAGCAACCAGAACACCGATCCGGCAAGAAGGATGAATAGGGCAACAAGCTTGCCGAAGCGCTGCATGCCGTGAGATGTGTCGTCTCCCAGAATGGAGTTCCAAAACGCTCCGCCGGTGGCATCGACGTCGGCGGTTGCCGCCAACGCGGTCGGCGGGTTCGCGGATGTCGCCGCACTGTAATCATGAGGGCGCGGCTGCCGGTTCGCCTTGGCGGTTTCGTCGTCATAGATGCTGGCGCTGACAACCCTGCCATCGCCCGCATCGGCTACCTGAGCTTCGCGCGACACGCGATCTTCCGGCTCCGGTCGCCCCATGAGCACATCCAGCCACGCGCGGCGCGCCTGCGCCGCGGCCGCATGTCGGGGCCATTGCGCGGATGCTGAAAGGATCGCCGAAGAGCGGCTGGTTTTGGGATGACGGAGTGACATCGCGGGCCTCCTTTAACTCGGAATGCCGCTGAAGCGCGTTTGTTCCATCACCTTCATCGAACGCGCAAATAAAAAGGGCGCTCAACCCTTGACGAGGAGCGCCCTTTTTGACCCGGACAGCTTCGAACGCGCGGCTGTAGCCGCTGCAGGAAGCCATCGATACGGGTAGTGATGCCTAAATAGTTGAGCCCGTCCGGATTTCAAGGCCTCTTTCCACGTCTCCTGTTGATTGTTCTGAGAACCGGCACGGCCTTCGTCTGCGCGCGCGAATCCCTTCCGCATCTGATCGAGAGCAAAGGCAATATCGTCGTTCTCGCGTCGATTGCCGGATTGTTCGCAGGACCGGATGCCGCCGGCTACGTCACGATGAAACACGGCTGCATCGGCCTGGCGAAGTCGCTGGCGCGCGACTACGGGCGCCGCGGCGTCCGCACCAACACGGTCTGCCCCGGCTGGGTCACGACCGCGATGGCCGACGAGCAGATGGAATTCATCGTCGATAAGTTCAAGCTGAAGAGCATCGAGGAAGCCTACGCGCTTATCACCAAGGACGTGCCGCTCGGCCGACCGGCAATGGCCGATGACGTCGCCAATGCCGTCTGCTTCCTGGCGTCCGCCGAAGCCTCGATGATCAATGGCGCTGTCCTGACGGTGATGGCGGTGCCGGCACCGTCGATCTGCCTACACTTGCATTTGCCGAATAGGAGGAGGAAACGACGTGAATCCGAATCCGAAAGACTGGAAAACCTACGATCAGTTTGCCTATGGCATCGACACAAACCGGCTGCCGGCGAGCGATGCCCTTGCCGGATCGACCCAGACGCTCGCCTTTGACGACGGCCGGAGGGTGGAACTGACTTTTGCCAAAGGCAGCGTCGATTGGTCTGATGGGAAGGATAGCGGCACCGACAAGGCCGAAGTTGTCGAGGTCGCCGCAAGCACCTACTTCGTCGAAATCATCTTCAAGAACCTTCCCAAGGAAGCCGAAACGACGCCGCTCAACATCATCGACCTGCTCGACCTGATGTCGACCTCCGGCTGGCTCGCCAACATCGAGCGCGGGCCCGGTCGCCACGGCATCTCTAATGCCTTCTTCCTTTATGTCCGCGTCCCGGATGGTCATCGCATCGAGATCTATTGCTCGGATTACCAGACGGTCGATCCGGATCTGGAGCCAATCAAATGGGATCTCAAGGACCCACAGCGCCAGACGCTTTGGGGGGGGGCGCCTGCTCCGCGCTCCTGGTTCGAGGAAGGCAGCCAGTTTGCCGGCGCCGAGACGGTGGAATCGGCATTGAAGGCGCAACCTATCATCCCCCCGTAATTCGGGGCATGAAAGACTCGCGGCCGGCACAAGACGACTGGCAGCTATCGGCGCAAGGGGAGGAACGGAATGGACGAGAAGACTTTCGGTGAGTGGTCGCAGAAGGCTGCGGAGTGGGGATCGGCCTATAGGGCGTCGTTGCGCGACCGTCCCGTTCGTGCTCAAACGGCACCGGGCGCAATCGCCGCCCAGATCCCGACGAAGCCACCGCAGACCGGCGAGGACATGCAGGCGATCTTCGAGGATTTCGAGAAGATCATCCTGCCCGGAATGACCCACTGGCAGCACCCGCGTTTCTTCGCCTATTTCCCCGCCAACGCTGCACCCGTCTCCGTCATCGCCGAGTATCTGGTGACGGCGATGGCCGCCCAATGCATGCTGTGGCAGACCTCCCCTGCGGCAACAGAGCTTGAAACCAGGGTTCTCGACTGGCTGCGCCAGGCAATCGGCCTGCCCGACGGCTTTTCCGGTGTCATCCAGGACTCCGCCTCCTCCGCCACGCTGTCCGCCGTGCTCGTCATGCGCGAGCGCGCCCTGAACTGGAAGGGCAACAAGCAGGGGCTCAGCGCGCACGCTCCCTTGCGCATCTACTCCTCGGATCAGGTCCATACTTCGATCGACAGGGCCATCTGGGTTTCCGGCATCGGCGAGGAAAACCTCGTGCGCATCCCGGTGACCGGACCTCTGCAGAGCATGGACATCGAAGCACTCGAAGCGGCAATTCTGCGGGACAAGGCGGCAGGGTTTCTGCCGGCCGGGGTCATCGCCTGTACCGGCGGCACCAGCACCGGCGCCTGCGACGATATCGCCGAAGTCGTGCGTGTCGCCCACAGACACGGCCTCTATGTCCATGTCGATGCGGCATGGGCAGGCTCCGCGATGATCTGCGAGGAATTCCGGTCGCTCTGGGCCGGTGTCGAAGAGGCGGATTCGGTCGTCTTCAACCCGCACAAATGGCTGGGTGCCCAGTTCGACTGCTCCGCGCACTTCATCCGCAATCCGGATGACCTCGTCCGTACGCTGGCGATCCAGCCGGAATATTTGAAGACACACGGTCGCGACGGCATCATCAACTATTCCGAATGGACGATCCCGCTCGGCCGGCGCTTCCGCGCGTTGAAACTGTGGTTCCTGCTGCGCTTCCACGGGCTGGACGGCTTGAAGGCGATGATCCGCAACCATGTCGCCTGGGCGAGCCGCTTTGCAGAGCGTCTTGGAGCGATTGACGACTTCGAAATCGTCACTGCACCGCGTTTCTCGCTGTTCTCGTTCCGCCATCGCGGTGGCGACGACAGCGACGCCCACAACATCGCCCTCGTCAACGCCATCAACGACGATGGCCGCATCTACCTTACCCAGACGCGGGTCGACGGCCGCGTCGCCATCCGCTTCCAGGCCGGCCAGTTCGACATGACCGAGGCGGATGCCGATGTCGCGTTTGATGTCATCACCGAGATCGCGGCAAGGATGGCGAACCAATAATCTCAGAGATCGAACATGCCTGCCCGTCGGCACCGCCTGACCAGGCCGGAGGATTGAAATGACCATTGCGAAATTCGCCACCTTCGCCGCCGCTGGCGGCCAGGGATACGGCCTTGTCACCCAAGACGGCATCATCGATCTATCCCGGCGCTACGGCTCGAAGTGGCCGACGCTGCGAGAAGTCATAGCCGACGGCGCCCTGACGAAACTGGCGGACGAGGCCTCCGCCCTCGCCCCCTAGTTTGTCGCTCGCCGATATTCGCTTCGAAATCCCGTCCCTGCGCCCGAAAAGATCATTTGCGTCGGCGTCAATTTTCCCGACCGCAACGAAGAGTATCGGGAAGGGCAGGCAGCTCCCTCCAATCCGTCGCTGTTCATTCGCTTCCCGCGCTCGTTCACCGGGCATGAGCAGCCGCGGATCCGTCCGCCCGAAAGCCTGCAGCTCGACTACGAGGGCGAGATCGTCATTGTCATCGGCAAGGGCGGCCGGCGTATTCCCGAGGCCTCTGCGCTCGATCACATCACCGCACTCTCGCTCTGCAACGAAGGCACGATCCGCGACTGGGTGCGGCACGCCAAATTCAACGTGACGCAGGGCAAGAACTTCGACCGCACCGGGTCGATCGGGCCCTGGATGGTGCCCTTCATCCGGGAGGAGCAGATCGCCGACATCAAGCTGGAAACCCGCGTCAACGGCGAGGTCTGATCCATGCTGAAGACGACCGAAATCGCCGATGCCGCGAAAGCGCTCGATGACGCCGAGACGAACCGCATCCAGACCGGCATTCTCTCCCTGAAGCATCCCGAAATGACCATGGACGACGCCTACGCCGTGCAAGCGGCGTGGGTGAAACAGAAGATCGCGAGGGGTCGCCGGGTCATCGGCTGGAAGATCCGGCTGACGTCGAAGGCGATGCAATATGCGCTCAACATCGACATCCCCGATTCCGGTGTGCTGTTCGACGACATGATGTTCCAGGACGGCGCGACGATACCAAAAAACCGTTTCATCCAGCCGCACATCGAGGCGGAGATCGCCATCGTGATGAAGGCACCGCTTGCGAGCCAAACGTCAGCGTCTTCGACGTGCTCAACGCCACCGACTACGTCACACCGGCGCTTGAAATCCTCGATACGCGCATCCTGCGTGTCGATCCGGAAACGAAGAAGGCACGCACCATCGTCGACACCATTTCCGACAATGCCGCCAATGCCGGCATCGTCATCGGCGGGCGGGCCATGCGGCCGCAGGATGTCGACATGCGCTGGATGGGGGCCATCGTCTCGCGCAATGCCGAGGTCGAGGAGACCGGGCTTGGTGCGGGCGTGCTCAACCACCCCGCACGCGGCATCGCCTGGCTCGCCAATCGGCTTGCCAGCTACGGCGAGCGCATCGACGCCCGGCAGATCGTGCTTGCCGGCTCCTTCATCCGCCCCGTCGAGGCCCGCCACGGCGACACCATCGTCGCCGATTTCGGGCCGCAGGGCACCGTCAGCTGCTTCTTTGAATAGGGTGCGCCCATGCCTGCTCCACGCAATATGTTCAAGTTGGCACTTGCCGAAGGACGGCCTCAGATCGGCCTCTGGTTGGCGCTCGCCAATCCTTACACCGCAGAGATCTGCGGTGGCGCCGGTTTCGACTGGCTGCTGATCGACGGCGAACATGCGCCCAATGACGTTCCGCTGATGATGGCACAGCTCCAGGCGCTTGCCGATTCGCAGAGCCATGCGATCATCCGTCCGCCGATCGGCGAAGCTTGGTTGATCAAGCAGCTCCTCGATATCGGCGCGCAGACGCTGCTGGTGCCGATGGTCGAAACCGATGACCAGGCCCGCGCGCTGGTCCGGGCCGTGCGCTATCCACCGCACGGCATGCGCGGGGTCGGTGCAGCGCTCGCCCGTGCCTCCGCCTTCAACCGTATCGAAGATTATCTCCCGACTGCGAATGCCGAGGTCTGCCTGCTGCTGCAGGTGGAAAGCCGGGCGGGTCTGGCGGCCATCGACGATATAGCCTCGACCGAAGGCGTCGATGGCGTCTTTATCGGCCCGGCAGATCTGGCTACCGACATGGGCTTTCTTGGCCGGCCCGGTGCGCCGGAAGTGCAGGAGGCAGTCGAGGCCGCACTGGCGCGCATCCAGTCGCACGGCAAGGCTGCCGGCATCCTGACCTCGGACACTGCCCTTACGAAACGCTACCTCGAACTCGGCGCGCTTTTTGTTGCGGTCGGAAACGACGTCAGCCTGCTGGTGGCGGCGACCAGCCGCCTGCGGGCAAGCTTTGCCGAGCATGCTTGCGCACCGGTCGCCGGAGCCAGCACACCGGCCTCCGGATACTGAAAGGCAACGGCGGCCACGGTTAGTGCACTCTCGATCGCAGATGGTCGAGCGTCAGCGCCACGCCGGCCTTAAGATCGACGCGCGGGGAAAGGCCATAGGAGGCCTGCAACGCCGTATCGCCGCAACGATAGAACACGCCCTCTGGCTTGTCTGACAGGCCGCTTATTTTCGGCTCCCAGCCGATGCCGCGGCTGACCAGCCCGGCGAGCTCTATGAACGAAGTCGCTACGCCGGTGGAGATGTTGAGACAGGCGCCGTTCTGCAGTCGGGTAAAGGTTCTCCAGACGAAGTCGATGCAGTCGGAGATATGGATGAAGTCGCGACACTGTCGGCCGGAGCCCCAGACGAAGACTTCCTGCGCGCCGCGCTCGTCCAGAAGTCGCCGGCAGATCGCCGGGAAAGGATAGCTCAGGTCCTGGTCTTCGCCATAGCCGCTGAACGGGCGATAGGCGACCGCACGACCGCCATAATTCTCGACATACAGCTTCATCAGATATTCGCCGCTGAGTTTCGCCCAGCCGTAGCTCAGATCCGGAACGCCTATGCTGGCCTCGAAACCGATCATGTCTTCGCTGAGCTTGCGATAGGCTTCCGGTCGTTGAAGGCTCACGGGATAGGCGGCGCTGGAGCTGAAATAGACGACCGATCCCGGGCGCGTGCGCGCCGCCCAGCGCCACATATCGGTGTCAACCGCGAGATCCTCGGCAACCAGAAGCGTCTGCGTTTCCAGCATGACGCGACCGCCGACCATGGCAGCCAGATGAAACACCATGTCGAACCGGTCGTCGGCGCGATCGAAATAGCGGCGGCAATCCTCCTCGATAAGCGAGAAGCTGCCCTTTGGCGGGTTCGGCCATTCCGCGGGACGCATCGCGCCGGTTCCGCGCGCGAGCTTATCGACGCAAACGACATCGACACCCTCCGATATCAGCTTGCCGCAGAGATGGCGTCCCACAAATCCGGCTCCGCCGGTCACCAATGCACGCGCCATCCCCCTGCCTTTCAGATCCGACCGGCCATTTCAAACTCTTGTCGGGCGGGCCGCCCCATTGTCTCTTTCAGCTTGTCGCGCGTCACGAACTTGAGCCGGCCGGAGTAAATATCGACGATCTGCTGGCGCCATTCGTCTCTTGAGGGCGCAACGTTCTTGCCATAGGCGAAAGCCCCCCTGCTCAGATGCCGGACCAGAGCGTCGCTTTCCATCAGTGCCATGATATCGGCAAGAGATCGTGCGTTGCCGCTCTCGAACACCAGCCCTGCCTGGTGCTGCTCGATCTCCGTGGCAATCAACGCATTGCTGCTGGCGATCACCGGTATCCCGCACATCAGTGCCTCGGCGGCCACCAGACCATAGGGTTCCGGCATCCTTGACGGCATGAAGAAATAGCGCGCCCGAGATGCGACAGCGGCAACCTCGTCGTCATCGAGCCAGCCTGGAACATGACAGTGCGGAAGCGCGCGCTGGATTTCCTTAAGCAACGGCCCCCTTCCGATCAAGGTCGCGGCCTTGCCCGTGACGTTGAGCGCCTCGGCGAGGGTTCGAACGCCCTTTTCCACCGACATGCGCCCCAGAAACATGGGGCGGCTGTTCTTCCAGGCCTCGACAGCGGATTGCGTGAGCGGCGTCGACGGCGTGCGCAATGTCAGAAAGTTTCGAAGCGGGCCCTCGCTCAGATAGGGCTCCATGCCCTCATGGGCGAGAATGACGCCGACGCGGCTCCAAAATGCCTCGCCCGCGGCCGTCTGGGTCATTGCCCGGGCGAAGCGCCACAGTTTGTGAAGGTGATTGCGCTTGTCGCAGGCACTGACGAGACAACCGGCCGATAGCGGTTTCTCAGTGCAGACCTCGCCCTTGCCGTAGTGGACGTAGGCGCCGTTCGGACAGGACAGAAAGAAGTCGTGGGCGGTGACGATGACCTTGGCCTTGCTGCGCGCAAGTGCGTGAAAGATCGAGGGCGAAAGGATCTGCGACCAACCGTGGACATGAACGACCGTTGCGTCGCTCCGGGTCTCTAGCAATCGCCGCAAGGCGCGGTAGGCGCGGAGGTTGAAATTCCTGTCGAACAGGTTCGGGAAACTGACACCGTCACGCAAGGGGCGCTCGCCCAAAGCCTCCACCTTGACACCCGGAAAACGCGAGCGAATGCCGGCACCGTCGTCACCGACCAGAACGGCACAATCGAACTCCGCCGCAACGCCAGCCTCGATGCATTGGAGCGCAACCTTCGTTGCACCCCCGAGAGCCTCCGATACGTCGTTGACAACGATAAGCCGCATGAACACTCGCCTCTCGGAGACTTTAACTGCGCGACCTGGGTTCCCTTCATTTCGCCGCCTGTTGCAGCCAATTTGCAAGCCATCAATTTGCAGTAGACGCTGCGCGCGAATGGCCGGATCGGCATCGCGCGAACCGCTCGAGAGGACCGCCGCTGCTACTTTGCCAGGACGTACAGGCCGTAAAGCACAATGAGCGCTGCAGCACCGATGGCCGCGATCAAGCCCAGGCGCTTCTCGATGAAATGCCGAACCGTTTCGCCGTGCCGGCGAAGCACCGCCGCGAGAATGAAAAACCGCGCGCCGCGGGTGATGACCGCCGATGCGATAAACATGCCAAGGCTGACATTGGCGGCACCGGACAGGATAGTGACCACCTTCATCGGGGGAACATGCGCGAGCCCCGATGTCACGAGCAGAAGCACGACCGCTTCCATGTCGACGGAAGCGCGCATGGATTCGAACGCATCAATCTTGCCGTAGAACTGCAGGATCGGACGGGCGATGGCGTCGAAGGCGTAGTGCCCGAGGAACCAGCCGGCGATGCCGCCAAGCACCGAGAACAGGGTGGCAAGGAAGGCATAACGATAGGCTCTATGCGGTTTTGCCAAAACCATCGGCAGAAACAGGACGTCGGCCGGAACCACGAAAACCGAGCTTTCGACGAAGGCGACAAGCGCCAGCCACCAGGCCGCCGACTTTCGGCCAGCGAGGTCCATCGTCCAATTATACAAACTGCGAAGCATGGCAAATCCGGTCGTTCATTGGCGTCCCCAATGGGACCCTTGCGGGAAGCGTTCCAATCCTGCGGGGCAGAAGACAGAGACTCGGCCCGCATCGATATGGTGCAGTCGGTTAGCAAAGGGGCGGATTTTTGTCTGTCGGGAAATCGCGCTGCGCAACTCCCATCATGCCGGCTACCTCGCCTCAACGCAGCGGTTCGCGCGCACGACCGAGAAGGGTCAGTCTCGCTGCCGCCGTATCGTCGACCGCACTCACGTAACTTTTATTGGGTCATGATATTGAAACTCACCGCTCATGTAACATAATAAGATACGATATTCATCGAATGAGGCTCGATATGACGCATGACGTACTCATCCTCGGCGGCAGCTACGCCGGGCTTTCCGCCGGTCTTCAACTCGCGCGCGCACGCCGCAAGGTGTTGGTCATCGACAACGGATTGCGGCGGAACCGTTTCGCTGGCACATCGCACGGCTTCCTCACCCAGGATGGCAACACGCCTGCAGACATTGCCGCCAAGGCCCGCGCACAGTTGATGGAATACCGGACGGTCGAGTGGCTGCAGGCTGAAGCCACCCATGCCGAACGCGCGCAGGATGGCTTCAAGGTCACCCTGCAGCAGGGCCCGGACGTTACCGGAAAGCGGCTTGTCCTCGCCACGGGTGTCACCGACGTCCTGCCGGAGCTTGAAGGCATTGCCGAACGCTGGGGCAAAAGCGTCTTCCACTGCCCCTATTGCCACGGTTACGAACTCGACGAGGGCAACATCGGCGTCCTCGCGACATCGCCCCTGTCGATGCATCAGGCCTTGATGTTGCCGGACTGGGGTCCAACGACGTTCTTTCTCAACGGTGCATTCGAACCCGATGCGGACCAGTTGCAGCAGCTCGCACGGCGGAATGTGACGGTGGAGCATGGCCTCGTTCACAGGCTTGGTGGTGAACGGGCGAACGTTGTCATGCGGGACGGACGGGTACTGCCAATGGACGGCCTGTTCACCACCACCAGGACGGTGGTCTCGGCGCCATTTGCCGAACAGCTCGGCTGCGCCTTCGATGACGGCCCGCTCGGACGCTACATCCGAACCGATGCCACGAAGGCCACGACCGTTGCCGGCGTCTTTGCCTGCGGCGATGCGGCAAGGCCGACGGGATCGGTCGCGCTGGCTGTCGGAGATGGGGCGATGGCGGGTGCTGCCACCCACCGATCCCTGATGTTCGACTGAGCGACCGATCGCGGCAGGTCCCGGCAGCACCCTGCTGAACACCGGGACTGCGGGCTCCCCTGGCCCGCGCGATCCGTGTTATCAGAGGAAAACAGGGAAGATTGACATTGCGACAGGACGGACGACTCTCACGCTTGCTGCATGTATTGCTGCACATGGAAAAACATGCGGACCCAATGACATCCGAGACGATCGCCCGGATGCTCGGCACGAATTCCGTCGTCGTGCGCCGCACAATGGCCGGACTTCGCGACGCCGGTTACGTATCGTCCGAAAAGGGCCATGGCGGCGGCTGGACATTGTCGCGGCCGCTTTCCGATTTCACCCTCCTGGATGTCTATCGAACGATCGGCAGTCCAGGTTTCTTCGCCATGGGTGTGGCCACCGACGAACCGAAATGCCTGGTCGAACAGGCCGTCAATTCGGCACTGGAGCGAACGCTCGATGAGGCCGAGGCCCTGCTGCTGGCGCGGCTCGGCGAAGTCGCCGTTTCCGATATCGCCGCCGACTTCGAGAGGCGCTATGGCGCTGCCATGGGCAACGGGTTGCCCTCATGTGCAGGCCGCTCGCACAGCTCAGATTGAGCGCACCGGCAGCGCAATTGCGCCATCCGTTGCACCGAGACATCCCCCAAGCGGTGGGCGGTCGTAAAGATTGTATTTAGTCTTTTCCGGTAAGTTTCCGTTAGCAATTTCACATCAATGGGGTCCCGGCGGCACTGTCCCTCGCCGCCGACTAGTTTTGCGTACGGGTGCTCATGCGTTTCTCAGCTGTGCCAGCAATGTTCCTTGCCTGCCTGGTCTTGGCAGGCTGCACGTCCAGTTCGGCGCTGGACACGATCGTTCCGCAGCAGCCGTCGCGCGAAACGACGAGCTCGGTCATACCGACATCTCCCGTGCCTTCGGCCAGTGTCGGCGTCGCTCAAGCGCAAGCAGCACCGCCGCAGGAGATGCTCGCCTGGGCAGGCCCCGTGCCGGAACCCGAAGCCTTCCGACCAGCGGCAAGGGCAGCAGCAACACCAATGCCGCTAGAGCGTCCCGTTGCCGCGATCGTGCCGGCGACACCTGCTGTTCTGACGACGCCGGGAACGCGCACGCGTGTCTACGGACACCGCTTCCGCGACGCCAAGCCGATCAATTTCGGCCGCGCATCACCGCGCAAGATGGCCGTTCATGGCGTCGACGTGTCGCGCTGGCAGGGCGAGATCGACTGGCCCAAGCTGCGCACACAGGGTGCCAACTTCGCCTATATCAAGGCAACCGATGGAGGCGACCACCTCGATCCGATGTTCAAGAAGAACTGGCGCAAGGCAAAGGAAGCCGGGCTGAAGCGCGGCGCCTACCATTTCTTCTACTGGTGCCGCACTGCCGGCGAGCAAGCCGACTGGTTCATTCGCAACGTTCCGCGTGAAGCCGGCGCGCTGCCGCCGGTGATCGACGTCGAATACAATGGCGAGTCCAGCTGCAAGCGGCGGCTGTCGCGTGCCCGTGTGCTTGAAAAGATGCAGGTCTTCATGGACAAGCTCGAAGCGCATTACGGCCAGCGCCCGATCATCTATACCGCCCCGGATTTCTATGCCGACAACCTGTCGGGTGAACTGCTCAACTACCCGTTCTGGCTGCGCTCGGTGGCCGCTCATCCCTCCAAGAGGTACCCGGGCCGCAAGTGGGTCTTCTGGCAGTATTCGGGATCGGGCCTCTCGCACGGCGTCGAAGGCAAGATCGACCTCAATGTCTTCCACGGCGACGAGAACGAATGGCAGAACTGGCTCGCCCGGCGCGCAAGCTAAGGCACGTCGCGCATAAATGTGCTGCGGTTTTGCGATATCGACATGCATAAGAACGAGAACTTAAAGCGCGGCAAGCGAATCTGGATGATCGCGGCGCGCTTTGGGCCATCGTGATAGACCGGGCGCCTGGCGCAAACCCGGATCGACCAATTCCGGCTTGAAAGACGCGTCAGCCCCGGACGAAATCCCCTGCGGTAGCGTTTCAATGCGGCACGCGCCACCCGCCTCTCGTTCGGGATGCAGCAATCACGCGCTCCGGCCAAAATCCAGATTTTCCCTGAATACCACCAGTCTTGCGGATAGGCCGTGCCTAAAAAGAAAAAGCCTGCCGCGGGAGGAGGTGCGGCAGGCTTTTAAAGGGATTGAATGGCAACCGGGAGGAGGAGTGTCGCCATTCCGGCAAGCGCTCGTTGGGAGGAGTAGAAAGCGCCTGCACTTAATCGAAGCTTTGCGGGAGGAGGTGCATCGCTTCGATGAGTTGACTATACAAGAAAGCGTCTGATTTCGTAGAGCTGACTTCGCAGACCAGCCATGCGCTCAGCGCCGGTCGGATGGCTCGCAACATCGGGCCAACGACAGAAAGTTCGGCCGGATCGAGCCTGAACCTGCCCTTCGCAAGGACGAGCGATCATCCCCCGCCACCGGCAAAATTTAATGATCTCAGCGACTTGCGTTGCAAGCAGCACCCGCGGTCGCGGCCGTCACGCCCATGTCACGGGAACGGTCCCACAAACCGTGTTATAGAATGCCGTCATCGCGTGTCTCAGACATCCCCCCGCCTGCGGTTGTGGATGCGAGAAGCATTGAAAGCCCATGCAAAACGGAAAGGAGCGGCGTGCCATGCCCCGCTACATGTACCATATCCATGCGGCCGGCGTGACGAGCCGCGATCAGGCCGGCAAACAGCATCCCAATGACGGCCGTGCAGTCGCTTACGGACAGCTCATCGCCGACGAGCTCGCCGAGGAATACGAATATCGTGGCGCGATCGTTGACGTCCTGGCGCCAAGCGGACGCCTGATCGCGCGTCTGGTTTCAAGCCGGGCTCTCCCGCCGTGGCTGCAATCCACGCCACCAGCGCAACGCGCGCTTCACTGATGCTCACGGATTAGAGAAAGCGAAGGCCGCGGCCATCGCCTCTGCGACAACAGTACCGGCGGACGGGCAGCATGCCGAACCACGTTTGGCCCCGCCCGCCGGGATCTTCCACAAGAGCCGGGAGCGCACGCGTTCCATCCTAGCCACACGACCGAGCTATCTCCGCCTTGAGCGTGACGCAAGGACGTTCCGGATCGAAAAGCTGGAATGGATCCGCAGGACGCCGGGGAGCTTTGCAAGGATCTCCTTGTGGATGCGCTCGAAGTCGCCGGCATTTTCGACCTCCACCCGCAACAGATAATCGGAACCGCCGGTCATCAGGTAGCATTCCTGGATTTCCGGATGCTTTCTCACCGCCGCCTCGAAGCGATTGAGGTGCTCCTCCGTCTGGCGTTCCAGCGTGATGTTGATGATCACTGCTATGGCATTGTCGCCATCGACGTTTCCCACCAGCGCGGTGTATCCTCGGATCACGCCGCCCTGCTCCAGCAGATTGATGCGCCTCAGGCACGCCGATGGCGACAGCCCCACTTCTGCCGCGAGCTTGGTGTTGCTCATGCGCGCATCAAGGCGCAGCAGGCGAATGATGTTGCGATCGATCGCATCAAGACCAGACATGCAGATTCTTTCGTTTTTCCGCCGATCATTCCTAAAATCAGCGAATGCTCGAATTTTCAAGCGCTACTTCGCATGATCGTGCTCAATTATTTCACTATGCTCTGAGGCAACTTCTGCCGGAGTTGGGGGACTTGGAGGTGGGCTGGCAAAAGCAAGCACCTCGTGGGGACCTCAGCCTGTTGGACGATCGATCTGTTATCCTGAGGATGCGATGAAGATTACCATATTGGGCGCCGGCGTGATCGGTGTGACCTCTGCATACTATCTCGCCAAGGCCGGCCACGAAGTGACCGTCCTCGATCGCCAACCGGGCCCGGCGCTGGAAACGAGCTTTGCCAATGCCGGCGAAATCTCACCCGGCTACGCCTCTCCCTGGGCAGCGCCCGGTATCCCGCAAAAGGCACTCAAGTGGCTGTTCATGAAGCACGCGCCCTTGATCATCCGCCCGATGGTGGACGCCGCCACCTGGCGCTGGATGACCGCAATGCTGCGCAATTGCACCTCGACCCGCTACGCCATCAACAAGGGCCGGATGGTCCGCCTGGCCGAATACAGCCGCGATTGCCTGATCGCGCTGCGTGAGGAAACCGGCATCGCCTATGATCACCGGACGCAAGGCACGCTGCAACTTTTCCGCACCGCCAAACAGCTTGATGGCATCGGCAAGGATATCGAAGTACTGAAGGCCGATGGCGTGCCGTTCGAAGTGCTGGACCCGGCCGGCTGCGTGGCCGCGGAACCCGGCCTGCAGCCGGTTCGCGACAAGATCGTCGGCGGCCTTCGGCTGCCGAATGACGAAACCGGCGACTGCTTCAAGTTCACCAACGAATTGCAGAAGCGCGCCGAGGCTATCGGCGTCCGGTTCCGGTTCGGCGTCGACATCCGCCGGCTTCGGCAGGACGGCAACCGCATCGTCGCCGTCGAAACGGCGGAGGGCGAAATCCGCTCCGACATCTTCGTCGCCGCACTCGGCAGCTACACACCGGCGCTCCTGATGCCGCTTGGCCTGCGCCTGCCCGTCTATCCCGTGAAGGGCTACTCCATCACCGTGCCGATCGTCGACGAGACGCGCGCGCCGGTATCGACGATCATGGACGAGACCTACAAGATCGCCATCACGCGGCTCGGCGATCGCATTCGTGTCGGCGGCATGGCGGAGATCGCCGGTTTCAGCAACGACCTTCCCCAGACGCGTCGAGCGACGCTCGAGCATTCTGTCGAAGACCTGTTCGGCGGCGCGGGCGACCAGAGACAAGCAACCTTCTGGTCCGGGCTGCGGCCAATGACGCCGGATGGAACGCCTGTCATTGGTGCAACGCACTTTACCAACCTGTTCCTCAACTCCGGTCACGGCACGCTTGGCTGGACCATGGCCTGCGGCTCAGGCCGCGTCTTGAGCGATCTCATCAGTGGCGCCAAACCCGAGATCGAAACCGCAGACCTGGCAATCAGTCGATATCACTGACGGAGCATGCAACGGGCCGGCACCGAGCGGCAATGGGCGCGCGACTTCCTCCCGCTGGTTCGCGTGGGGTCACGGATGTGGCGAAAACGTTGGGAACGCTGCGCTACGCGAGTTAAACAGTGACGGGGCCGCCGGCTCCGTCACCCGTTTGCGGTCGCCGTGGCAGGTCAGTCCATTTTCTTTCGCCAGCGCCGAAAGCACTCGCACTCTCCTGCGCGACGTATGAACGAAGAGCAGTCGGCAAAGCACCCGACCGAGTACGGAGCCGGCTCAACACTGGACAAATCCGGCCGTCATCGCCTGTGCCCGTTCAGCCTCAATGGGATCTTGCCCTTTTGAGCTCGGTTTGCTTTCGTCCGTCATCAAGGTTCAAGCTCAGCTGTATTCCACGGCTCAATTTCGGCAAGGGTGCACTCATGTCGATACGGCCAAAAATCTGCTTGCGGCGCTCGCTGTCGCGCTCTCGCTTCAGGCGGGAGTCGGCGACGGCCGCCAGTGCGCGATTGATGATTTCAGTGCGGGTCATCGTTCATCTCCACATCTGTTCTCTTTTTGTTCTATTTTTAGAGAAATGTCAAGTGAACGCCTCGCCGACGAGCCGGTGTTGCCGCCTCCCATGCCATCATGGACGGCGAGGCATCACACTTCTCCGCGACAAATGCCGCTAGAACGTGATCTTCACCGAACTGGTGCTGCGGCTGGCGGCGCCGTGGTACACGGCTTCGATGTTGTTGCCATCGGGATCGAGCAGGAACGCGGCGTAGTAGCCTGGATGATAGGGACGTTCGCCGGGTCGCCCGTTGTCCTTGCCGCCATTTTCCAAGCCGACTTTGTAAAAGGCGTCGACCATGGCGCGGTCCCTCGCCTGGAACGCCAGATGGTGGCGGCCGGTGAGTTTACCCTGGGCCGCTTCGCTGTCGGCCGTAGAGACGAACAGTTCGTCGGCCCAAAAATAGTCTTCGCCCTCGCCTCCCAACGGCACCTCCAGAGCACGGAGTACCGCTTCGTAGAACCGCCGACTGGCGCCGAGATTCTTGGTCACCAGCTGGATATGGTCGATCAAGCGGCCACGATGCAGTTCCATCGTCGAATCCTCCGTTCGCAATCGACAGGGATTTAGGTCCGGCCCAAGGCCCGTCAATGGCCGTAAGGCGCGGACTTGGTCGCCGTCTCGCGCTCATGACCTGATGCAGCAATATAGACGATGTTGTTCCAGGGCTTGAAATAGCCGCAATCGCTCGCCATATGGGGCATAATGAATTGATCGTTGAGCATAGACAGTCTCGGTGAGACGGATGTGTTCCGGTCAGAGTTCGCGCTAAACCGCTGACCACGGATGTACTGGCAGGGCAAGGCAGCGAACGGGAAAAGGTCGGCATTGCCGGCCTTTTTTGTTTTCGAGCGTTCCCGCTGTCCCATCAAAATCCGAACAGATCTGTTGCGCTCGACTGCCATTGTCTGGCAGAAGACCCGAGAACGCGATCGCCATCAGTTTTAGGATGGGGTCGGGCGGGCGATTGACGTCTACCTCGCTGCCACGAGACCACGTGGCCGTTCACTCCAGCGCCGCGCGTCTTATCAAACGGGCAAAGGTCGCTGCAGCACTTAGAATTGCCGCACGGTCTTATCCTAAACCGGCTACGATCTAAGGAAACATCCAGTAGGCCGTCCGCGGCACGTGCCCCCGGATTGGCAGTAGTCGGACCGCTAATCGAACTCTTCAGATATGCGAAAGAACCATGATCTCATTCAGGCCGATGCTTGAGAGCGAGTATGCTGGATATCTCGCCTATTTCATTCCCGACTATGCTGCGGAGATCGCCACCAATTACAGGCTCCCGCATGCAGTCGCCCTGGCGCAGGCCAGGAGTGAAATCGCCGAGGACCTGCCGCAGGGCGTCGATACGCCAGGCAACGTCCTGCTGTGCCTGATCGAAAGCGCAAGTGACGCGCATGTCGGCTATCTCTGGTATCGACCGGACGCAAAAGGCCGCTCCGCGTTCATCAGCGACTTCCACATTCTGCCCGACCATCAGGGGAAAGGCCTTGGAAAGCTCGCCATGGCGGCGCTTGAGATCGAACTCTCTGCAAAAGGGTTCGAGCAGATCAAGTTGCGTGTCGCCGAGAATAACCCGCGTGCCCGGCATGTCTATGAGGCAACGGGATTTCGCGTGACCGGCACCAATATGAGCAAGACACTCTAGCCATACGAAGCGCAGCACCTGCCTGAACACTGCACCGTCGGCCGCCTCGTTTGTGATCCCGCGCGGAACTTAAGCCGCCTGTCTTCGTTGCTACATTGCTAGAACAAACGAGGTGCAAAAATGGCCAATGACATTCAGCGATCCGTCGAAGACCAGATCTCCGAACTGCGGGCACAGGTTGCCGATCTGACACGCTCGATTACCGCACGTGCTGGCGAGGCTGCCGGGAGCGCCGCCGATCTGGCGGAGGATGCGAGAGGGCGGGTTCGCTCCGCCGCGCGTGTCGTGCGCGCACAGGGACAGAGCGTCGTTGAAGCGGCAAAGGACAATCCGGGCACGGCAACGACGGTTGTTAGCACCGCCGGACTGATCGGCTTTGCCATCGGCGTTCTCGTCGGTGTGTCCTGCCAAAGCAGCGCGCGTTGGAGATAGCTGCAAAAGCCAACGCCGTTGACCGGGAGGGGCAAGCCAGTCCCCGGGGACCACCTCAATTGATGCTTTTCTATTGAGCTGGCATGTTCACCAGCAACGTGCCGGCGAGCCCAAGCCCGACTAGGATGAAGTGCGTGATCTGCATGGTCTCCTGACGGATATAATAGGCAAACCAGGCACCACCGAGCAGCATGACAAGGCTGAGGGCTATGAAGGCTGCGAAAGCGAGATTTGCCCAGATGGCAGCGGCGGCACCGTCCGAGACACCGAGGAGCGTGCCGAAAAATAGAAACGCTGCCCCGGCCAGAAGCAGCATGCTCGCCACCTCCAGGATCAGAACGAAGCTGAAGACCACGCGATGCCACAAGGCATTCTTGACGCATCGCGACAACAGCGGCGTGCGGATAACTGGCTCCTGATCGAAGAGCTGCATGCCCATCAACAGACCAATCGAAAAGACACCGTTGCGAAACGCGACGACGTTGTTGAGGACGATAATGGCAAGCCAGGCCGCGAGCCCGGAAAGCAGGATGGCTTTGATCAGAAAGAGCGAAGTCAGCTGGGTCATTTTTCGTTATCACCATGGGTTGAGAAGGACGCGTTTGACCGCGATACCCAGATGACGACCTGCAGCAGGCATATGTGACGCCGGCGTCGTTGTTTTTTCGACGTCGCATCTTTCCGTCGGAAAAATCACTCTCGACATTCTCGGGAATAAGTTGGGGATCAACTGGCCATTGGCTGCATCGCCGTACGCGACAGGGCTGTACGCCTTATTGAGGCCACGAAATCGGTGGCACCATCGGCTTCGGCGGACCTTGGGTCTATTGCCTTGCGCAGGGATCGAACGAGGGCCTGCGCAAGGCATGGTCGGCAAAGCGGCTGTCGCCCGTGCCCATCAGCAAACCGCACCCTTTAGCAACAATGACGACGGAGGCGGCGGTGGTTATCCATTGACGCGGCGATAGCGTTTGCCTGCGCCCGTCGCCTGTTCAACGGCGTCGCTGGGTCAGCGCCATACCAGCAAGGATCAGGGCGACGCCGAGCACGCTGGCAAGAAGCCCTGCAGAAACACCCTGCAACAAATCAAGCGCCACGCCCGAGACCATCTGCCCTCCGATCACCAGCAGCGCGGTATTGACGGCACCGATGCGCGCGATGAGCCAGCTGCCGGCAGCGACGAAGACCACACCGATCGAGCCGCCGAGATAGGCATGCCATGGGGCATCTGCGGCCCCCGTGGGAATGAGGCCGCCGATCGATAGGCCGAGAATGCTCAAGGCGCCGAAGCCGACGAGATGGTTCCAGAAAGACGCGATCAGCGGCGAAGTCGAGAGGCTGAGCCGGCCATTGACCTGTCGGCTGACACCGACCAGAACGCCGGCGAGGCAGGCAAAAAGGATCGGAAGGGTCATCCGTTGCCCCTGCCGAAGAGGATGATGAGCGCGCTGCCGGCAAGGATCAGGACCATGGCCGCCAGATCGCGGCGATCCGGACGACGCATCGGCAGGCCGAAGAGTCCCCAGCGATCCGCCACGATACTGAAGATCACCTGGCCTGCCAGCCCCAGGGCAAGCGTGCCGGACAATGCAAGCGGCGAATTGACTGCAAACGACGTCAGCATGACGGTGATGGCGCCGGAAATCCCGCCAAGATAGGCCCACAGCGGCGCATTCGGTTTCGCCCCCACCTTTCGCGCGCGCCAGGGATAGAGGACAGCGAGCAACAGAAGGGCCGCCACTGTCCCCGTGCCATGCGCCGCCCAGGACGAGAACAATGCGTTGCCGTAGCGCGCCAATTCACCGTTGAAATGAACCATCAGCGTCAGGAGCCCGCCCGTGCCGAAGGCGGCCAGCAGGTGCAACGGATTCAGCCGAGGTGCGGAGGGAGTGGTCATGAATGGGTGCTCGCAACAGAATCGATCATTCGGCAGTCATCAATCGCCGTTCGCATTTCCTAGAGGTTCGGGAGCGCGATTGACAGCTTTCGATTGCTTTTGCCCGCCACTTTCGCCGGCGACAAGACCATCGACAGCGCAAGCTTCGACCTGTCGATCGACAACGTGACTGGCGTCAACGCGCTGACATTGGGCGTGATGCCGTCGCCGGGCGGAACCGTCCGGGCGACGGTGACGGCGAAATTCTAGTGTGACAGTCGCTGCCAGGACTGATCGACAGAGGCACCCGGACCTGCCCCACGCAGCGTCACCGCCCGGGAATCCAGGTGATGAAGCGAACAAGCTTGTCCGTCAGCCCCTTGTAGGGTGGTGAGATCAGGTCACTCGGGGCGGGATCATATTTCCTCAGCACCGGCATCGACTTGGAGAATGTCAGGAACCCTTCCCGACCGTGATAATGGCCCATGCCGCTCGCGCCGACACCGCCGAACGGCATGTCGTTGCAGGCAAACTGGTAGAGCGTGTCGTTGATGCAGACGCCGCCCGCGACGATGCGGGCGAGGACCGCCTCGATCTCGGCCTCATCCGCGCTGAAGCAATAGAGCGCCAGCGGCCGGTCGCGGCCGAGCACAAAGCCGATCGCCTCGTCCCAGGTGCGATAGCTGATCACCGGCAGGATCGGCCCGAAGATCTCCTCGCGCATGACCGCGCTGTCTTGAGGGGGATCTAGGACCACGGTCGGTTCCATCAGGCGAACGCGCGACGGCGAAGTCTGTTTCATTTCCAGAAGCGGAATGAGCGCGTGCCCGCGTGCCCGGGCATCGCTTACGAGGCCGGCGAGACGGTCGTGCTGGGCGTCGTTGATGATCGAGGTATAATCCTGATAACCGTTGCCTGACCCGTAGCGCTCACCGAGCTGCTGCTTCAGCAGGCTGACAAACGCATCGCGCTTGCTTTCATGGATCAGGACATAGTCCGGCGCGATGCAGGTTTGGCCGGCGTTGAAGAACTTGCCTGTCGCGATGCGGTCCGCCGCCCGCTGCAATTCCGCGGTCTCGCCGACGATGGCGGGGGATTTCCCGCCAAGCTCCAGTGTGACCGGGGTCAGATTTTGCGCGGCAGCCGCCATCACCTTGCGACCAACGGCGGTCGAGCCGGTGAAGAACAGGTGGTCGAGCGGCAGGGCCGAAAACGCGGCGGAGAGGTCGGCATCGCCGAGCACCACCGTCGCGCGCGTATCGGGGAAAACATCGGCGATCAGCCTGCGCAAGAATTCCGACGTGCGCGGCGTATGTTCCGACGGCTTGAGCAACACATGGTTGCCGGCACCGATCGCCGCGACCAAGGGCGCCAGCGCCAGATTGACCGGATAGTTCCACGGCGAAATGATGCCGACGACACCGAGCGGTACGAACCGGATGTGCGCCTTTGCCGGCCAGAGCTTCCACCCAGCCGCCCGGCGCTCGGGCTTCATCCAGGCCTTGAGCCTTGCTAGCGTATGATCGATCTCCGAAAGCACGACGCTGCCCTCGCCAAGCAGCGTCTCATGGACGGAACGATGGCCGAAATCGGCGCTGACCGCCTTCGACATCTCATCCAGGCGTTCGCGGAAGAGACGGCGCAGGCGCTTCAGATCGTCCCGGCGCTGCTCGTAAGGTGGGCGTTGATCAAGCCAGGCAGCGCGCAGGCGCTCGAAGCTCTGCTTCAGCTGAGGCGGATGGCTATCGTGCATGCGTTTTGCCTTCGGTCGAACGGGCGAAGAGCCATTGTGCGGTGTAATAGGTGCCGAGTACCCAGATGGCATTATAGGGGATGTTCCAGCGGAACCGGCCGTAGGCGAGCAGCGTATCGCTGACCATGAAGAAGAGGCCGCCAAGCGCCGCTGCTCGAGTAGCGGATTTCCGCGGCGCGCCGACAGCAACCTGCCTGTCACGGGAAATTGCCTGTGCGGCCATCGCCGCCAGCGCCAGCGCGTAGATCACGACGGGAACGCGCATGCCCGCCGGCAAGGACGACCACAATCCGGCAATGACGACAAAGCCGATGACGGCGAAGAGGGCGAATACTCCCTTATCCGCAGCAAAGCGGCTGTCCCGGGTGAGCGCCCAGATATAGGCGCAGTGGGTCAGGAGAAAGCAGACGAGGCCGCCGAGAAAATAGTCGCCCGGCAACATCAGAAAGAAATCGCCGGCCGCCGCAAAGGCCAGCCCGATGACGACCGCCATGCCATAGGCACCAGACGATGAGCCGATGTTGCGGAGGACGGCGACGAGTAAAAGAAGCGTCGCCATCGGCTTCGTGAGGTAGTGCAGCCATCGCCAGCCTGAATCATCGCTACCAGCCATAAGACTGCCGCCAATTGCGAGAACCGCGCAAACGGCAAACAGAGCATAGAGCCATGCGTTGTTTCGCGCGCCCAAACTGATGCTTTGTTCCATGCCTGCCCCTCGTTGTCAGCGAGACATGCCCGCCCCGATTGCTCGCCAACGACCGCCATCGCCAATCCACAACCGCTCATTCGGAGGACTGTAATCAAGCACGAAAGATTGTCCATAGCTGAACAAATAAAGACCAGACATGCGCCCTCACATGAAGTCCGAGCAGCCGCCACCCGTCTGCCTCGATGACGAAATGCGATTGCGAGTAGGATTTCGTCTCGAACTTCGCCGGGTCTTTACGCTGATCGCGCGATTGCTCGATGCGTGTGACGCGCGCATCGAGGACGTTGTCGAGCTCCAGATGTTTCATGTGTTCGGGAGCGGCCGCTTAGCCCTGGACAAGGCCGGCCAACTGGCCACCATCGCCGCGGTGCGGGACGAGTTCTTTGCCGCGCCCTATCGGGCTGCCGTCGAACTTGCCGTTGCCGAACTCAACCCCGATGGTGGCCTCCTCGAGATCAAGGCGACGGCATTCGCGCCTCTGGCTATGTCCGGTTGACGGGCTTCCCGGCCCGCCAATGACTATCGGCAATCGCCGATGACATGTGCGCGTTCGGTCATCTTTCTGCCAGCGGCGCCGGTCGCCCATGCGACCGTCTCGCCAATGCCGCCGAAGGGGTAGAGATGCAGCAGGACCGTGCCGAGATCGCGCCCCCTCATCCCGTCTTCGAGCCGGGTCATGAAGCGATCCGGCCCTACTTTGTTGACGAGATTGGCCAGGGAGAACCCATACTTCCCGACGATCCCCGCTGACGAGGCCACACCGAATTGTGCGGCAAACCGCAACAGCCGCTTGACGTCGGCAGGCCCAGGCACTCCGATGCGGATCGGCACATCGATACCGCGCGCCCTGACCTGCGCGATCCAATCGACGATTGCGTCCGCGTCGAAGCCGAATTGCGTCGTGATCTCCATGGTGCAGCCATGGGCTTTCAAAAGCCCGATCTTCTGCTCCAGGGCTTCCCAAAGGCGCGCGCGCTCGATCCGCGGATGTCCTTCTGGGTAGCCGGCGATCACGACATGGACAATGCCATGGTCTGCGATGATGCCGCCGGCAATCAGATCGAGTGAATCCTTGTAGGGACCGGCGGGCGACGACGGATCGCCGCCTACGAACATGAAACGGGTGGGACGCGCAGCACCGATCAGGCCGGCGAGCAGCTCGTCCCGGTCCTCGACCGATCTCAGCCGCCGGGACGAAATGATAGGGACGGGTTCGAACCCCCATTGCCGGATACGTGCCGCTGCCTCGATGCGCTGCGCATGGGTCTCGTTTCCGAGGAAGGCGATGTTGATGGGCGTGCCGGCAGGAATCGCGGATCTCGCAGCTTCGATTTGTCCGATATCCTTGCCGGTAATCTCCAGCGAATAGTTGCGAAACAGCGCAGTCTCCAAATCGTGTCTTGCAAACGCAGTCATGGACATCCTTTGCCGGCGCGGCGGCACACGAGTTGCCCAGAGCCGGACGGCGCATTTCTTTCGCCCGGGCGCCAATCCCTCAGGCATGCGCCGACGAACTTTACATCGAGCCGTGACGATTGAACGACTGTCATGCGGTCGGCAGAGATCTATCCGATGGCGGCTGCAGCGTCGACGCGCCAAGCGTCGCAGGCTCTCCGAACCTCGACAGCAAGAACGGCAAGTCGGAATCAAAGCGCCCGCTCGTTTCCAAGCAGGCGCATCATGAAATTTTCAATGGTCTCAGGCGCGATTAGCGGCCGTAGGCGCCCCGGGCGATCGCCGGGATGTCGGCGCGCTCGATGCCGAGGTCGCGCAATTCGCGCGTGGACATGCGGCCCAGTTCGGAGACCGTCTGCCGGTACTTGCGCCAGTTGTTGAAAGAGCGTGCTACGTTCATGATGATCCCCTTTCCTTGGGCTTTCGAAGCCTAGCTGCCAGTCCTTGGCGCTTCGTTCGCTTCGATGAGGGGAATATAGTCGACGGCCCTCGCGAGCAGTAGCGCCAAGACCTCAGCCCACCCCTGCAACCCGCGCATGGATCATTGTTCCCCAGGGTACTGCAGCGGTCGGAAAGCTGAGCCAGACAGAACGACCATGGTGATCGACCGCCCGTTGCGAGCGGATTTTACCCAGCCCGGCAAGGTTGGACCTACCGGGCTGGGCGCTGTCATGCTTGGTCGAATGTCCGATGCCTTGAACTCAGCGCATCATTGCGCCGACATTGCCGCCGTCGACGGTCAGGACCGCGCCGGTGCTGGTGCGCGCCTTGGCCAGGTGGACGAAAGCGGCAGCAACGTCACGGGCCGTCACCTCCCGTCGGACCAGGTTTCCGCGCATGTAGCTTTCCGGCGAAATGCCGCGGGCTTGGCTGCGTTCCTCGATCATCTGATCCGTCATCAGGCCGGTGCGGATGCGGTCCGCATTGACCGCGTTCGACGTGATGCCGTCGGCACCGTGTTCGACCGCGTACTGGCGCATCAGAGCCATCAGCGCGGCCTTCGACGTTCCATAAGGACCGAAGTCGGGGCCGGGATTGACCGCCTGCTTCGAGACGTTGAACACCAGCGCACCGCCGGTCTTCTGCGCTTTCATAATCCGGACCGCGGCGCGGGCGATATAATGATGCCCCCAGAAATTGAGCGCGAAGGCCTTCTGGAAGACCTCCTCCGATACGTCTAGAAGAGCGCCCTGGAAGGCGGCACCGGCATTCGAGATGACGATATCGATGCCGCCGAAATGCCTTGCCACGTCGGCGAGGGCCGCGTCGACTGCCTCCGGCTTGGTCACGTCGCAGACAAGGCCGATACCGCCGAGCCGTGCGGATTCCTTCTTCAGCGCATCCTCCGCAAGATCGAGCAGCGCGATCTCGGCGCCCTCGGCGTGCAGCGCCTCGGCAATCGCCAGCCCGAGACCACCGGCACCGCCGGTGATCACAGCAACCTGCCGGCTCAGCGGCTTCTCCGCCTGCTTCGTCAGCTTCACCTGTTCCAGCGACCAGTATTCGATGTCGAAGAGATCCTCCTCCGACAGCGCCTCGAAGCTCTCGATACCCTCGGCATTGCGGATGACGGCGATCGTCGCCTCGGCAACGTCGGCACCGACGCGGGCGGCTTTCTTCGTCGGGCCGGCGGCAAAGAGGCCGACGCCCGCGACATAGAAGACACGCGGCATCGGATCGAGCATGCGCTTGATGCCGCCGACGCGGGCGTTGTTGCGCTCGAAATAGACGCGATACTCTTCATTGTAGGCGGCGACGGCTTCCCGCACCTTGTCGGCCCAAGCCGTCATGTCGCCAGCGACAGGTGCTGGCAGCGCCACGCCGAAGCGCTTGATATGGATGACATGCTCGGGGGTCGCATTGCCGCGATGGACCAGATCGGCAACATTCTCGGTATTGCAGAAGTCGAGAACCTCGGGGCCGGAGCGATGCTCAAGCACGAAGCGGCGCGGGCTGCCTTCGACGCCGCTGTCGATCGCGATAGCGCCACGCAGAACCGGCGCAATCTGGGCTGCCGTCGCCAGCGAACCCGTCTGCTCGACTGTTTTGAACGGTCGGGGGTTGCCACGGGCGATGCGACGCTCGGCCTTGTCGATGGCGGCGATCATCTTTTCGTAGGACTCACGCGGATCTTCCGACCAGGTGAAGATCCCGTGCTTCAGGAGGATCATGCCGTCGGCGCCCGGATTGGCGCGGAATGCCTCGTCGCAGGCCTTGGCGAGATCGAAGCCGGGCATGACGTAGGGAACGATGATGGAATAGGGGAACAGTTCGCGCACCAGATCCTCGCCATGCGGCTGGTTGGTCAGCGACACGATGGCGTTGGCGTGCGTGTGGTCGATGTGCCGGAACGGCAGATTGGCGTGCAGGATCGCTTCGACCGAAGGGTTCGGTGCTGCGGGATCGAGCAGCAGCCGGCGCTGCAGCATTACCATGTCGTCGTCGCTGAGCGTCGGAAACTTGACCATGGCCTGAAGCGGCTCCAGCCTGACGGCAGGCAGGCCCGCGGGCTCGATCGTACCCATGTCCCAGCCGCTACCCTTGACGCACAGAACGGCGACCTCAGAACCGTCCATCTCGGTAAACGTGGTCTTGACCGAGGTGTTGCCGCCGCCGTGCAGCACCAGTTCCGGGTCCGAGCCGAGCAGGCGGGTCGTGTAGGTGCGGATCGCAAGGTCCCGATTGATGCCGGCGTTGACATAGGTGTCGACCACACGGGCGAATTCGGTTTCTGACCATCTGGATTTCATCAAAGGCTCCTGTCTTCCCGCGCTTTTCAGCGTTTCCTGTTGGGTTTGAAAATCAAGTCCTGTCACCGGCTGCACTCGATCGGACTGCGCGCAAGTCGAACGACCGTTCTGCGCGTGCCGCGATGCGCCTGGGCGGCCTATCCGCCAGCGGCCCTTAGGCGAAGCTTCGCTTCTGCGTCACCCGTCCGGGGCTGAACGCACCGGAGACTGCAATCGACGCCGCTAGTGAGCTGCAGCGGGTTTGCGGAAGCGAAAAAGGCTGGACGCAGCGCTCTGCCGACTGGTTCGTTTCCAACCCGCTTGTGCGCGCCTATAGTCGTCCATTGCATCTCGGCGTCTCCCAAAACCTTCGCTGAGACAATTGCCACCATGTGGTGTCATCTGTCAACACGCATGGCAAATTTGTTTGACGGCGGACACTTTTTCCGCTTCAGGAGAAACCATGACATTCCAGGGGAGCAGGCGATGATGGATACGGCACGGGGAAACCGGGCAGTCGGCGACGGCATAGTGTTGCCCGCTGAATTCGACGACGGCGTCGTCTGGGCCGCCTGGCTCTATTATGTCGACCAGCTCACCCAGAGCGAAATCGCCAAGATGCTCGGCGTGTCGCGGGCCACAATCGTCAACTATCTTCAGGAGGCCCGCGAGCGCGGGCTGGTCAATATTCGGCTCAACACCGAAGTCGGCTTCCGCACCGGCATTGCGCGACGCCTGAAGGACAAGTTTGGCCTCGAGGGGGCATTGGTCATTCCGGCCGTCGACAACAGCGACCTGGTGCAGCGTCTCGGTGAAGCCGGAGCGCGCCTGCTTGCCGATATGGTGCAGCCGGGCGACACGATCGGCGTTGCTTGGGGGCGCACGGTGCTGGCGGTTGCCGACAGCATCTCGCTGCCCGAGCCGGTGGAGGGATTGACGGTCGTGCAGGTCTCCGGAAGTTCGATCGCCAATCCGGACTTCGCGCCGGAATTCTGCACCTCGCTGATGTCGCGCCGCATCCACGCCCGCTGTATCAACCTGCTTGCTCCGGCCCTGCTGTCGACACCTGAGCTGAAGCAGGCGCTTCTGGCCGAACAGGTGCTGGTCAAGCAGTTCGAGCTCATCCATTCCTCGAACATCATCCTGTTCGGCGTCGGCGACATCGGGCCCGAGACCCTGATCCGTTCGGCCAACATCACCGGCCAGGAAGACATCGATGCCTACCAGGCCGGCGGCGCAGTCGGGGTACTGATCTGCCGCTTCATCGACGCCGAAGGACGGCCGGTGCGCGGCGATCTCGACAACCGCATGGTCGGCATCGAGCTCAACGAACTGAGCCAGGTGCCGCGGCGCCTGTGTGTTGCCGGTGGCGCCAGCAAGCTGACGGCGATCCGGGCGACGCTGAAAGGCGGCTATGCCACGCACCTGGTCACCGACATCGCCACGGCAGAGTTGCTGCTCCAGTAACAGCGCCGCAGCCCGGATCAAGCCGGGCATCGGCTGAGGTTTCTTCAGCACAAGCCGCGTGTCAGCTGGCCTTCACGCGCGCATTGTTCATGAAGTCCCAGGTCGCCTCGAACGAGGTGATCCCGGCATCCGAACCGAGGCCAGTCGCGACAAGTGCCGCCGACGCCTGGGCAAACTTCAATGCGGTCTCCGTCTCCATGCGGTGGTGCAGCCCGGCGATGAAGCCGGCGTTGAAGGCATCGCCGCAGCCGGTGGTGTCGACCACGTCGATCTCGAAAGCCGGCAGACGCAGGCTCTTGCCATCGGCATCGAGGAAGCAGACGCCGTCGCCGCCGAGCGTGAAGATGCAATGCTTGACGCCGAGATCGGCAAAGAAGCGGCCGGCATCTTCGGCGGTCTTCTGACCGGAGATCAGCATGGCTTCTTCAACCGAAGGCATGAAGTAGTCGATAAAGGGGAAGAGCGGCCGGATCAAAGACAGCGTGTTCTCGTTGGCCCCCAGCAGGTCGAAGGTCGTGGTCCGACCGAAGCGCTTGGCCTCCTCCAGCAGAACGCGGCTCGGTTCGCCGTCGAGGCGATCGAGCAACCCCGTGCCGCCAAGATGGACGATCGGCGGCGCCAGAACGCGCTCACGCGCGTCGGCCGGGATTTCAAAGTATCCAGAGGCGCCTCGCACGTGCAGCGCTGGACGCTCGCCGTTGCGACGGATGTTGAGAATGCTCGCGGATGTCGGGACGCCGGCAATGCGCTGCATCTCCGAGCGGTCGACCCCAAAACGGTCTAGCGTGGCGAGCACGAAGTCCGCCTTCTCGTCATCCCCGACCGCGCCGACAGCCAGGCAGTTCAGCCCGAGCTTGGCCAGGTCGACCACCGTGCCGCCAGCCGTGCCGGCAACGGTCAGGCGGATCTCGTCGATGAATTCGACATTGCCGCCGGACGGGATCCGGTCCACCGGCCGGCCGAGAATATCAAGAATATACAAACCGATTACAGATACATCGTGCGCCATGCACTTAAACCTTCCCTACTGAATTCGTGACCGCAGCTAGCAGTCTTTGTTTAGCCTCTTGCACGAAGCGAAAAGACCGTGCCGGCGAGAACGATGAAGACGCCGATAATGGCGAGCTGCCAGGTGCTCGGAATGCCGACGAGGATGAGAACGTTGCTGACCAGCGTGATCAGCACGACGCCGAGCAGCGTCCCGATCACACTGCCCGAGCCGCCGGTGATGCGCGCACCGCCGAGAACGACCGCGGCAATGATCTCGAGCTCGGTACCGGCAAGATCGAACGGATTGGCAAGTCGGTTGCTGGCGACATGCATGATCCCGGCAATGCCGGCGAGCAGGCCCGCATAGGCAAAGACAAAGATATGCACTGTGCGCAGATTGTAGCCGAGACGTTCGGCGATGCCGGGATTGCCGCCGACGGCATAAACAGCACGTCCGATCAGCGTCCGCTCGAGGATCCACCAGGTCACCACGGCCGCGACCGCCAGCACCAGCACGAAGGCCGGCAGCACCGAGATCGAACCGTTGGCGCCCTGATGGGTGAAAAGCGCCAGCTTGCCGAACGCCTCCATCGAGCTCGGAATGTTCATGAACAAGGCGGTGCCGACGAAGGTGAGCAGGAAGCTGCGGATGACATATTGCGTGCCGATCGTCACGATCAGCGACGGCGCGCGCAACGTGTGCACAAGCAGACCGTTGAGTGCGCCGAAGCAGGCTCCGCCCGCAGCCGCCACCAGCAGGATCACCGGCATCGGCAGTCCCGGCAGCAGGTTGGTGACCAGCATCGTCACCGTGTACATGACGAAGGCGGCAATGGCGGTGAAGGAAACGTCGATACCGCCCGACGCCAGCACCACCAGAACCCCGAGCGCAAAGAGCCCGCGCACGACGGAAGCGCGCAGGATATCGAACAGGTTCGACACCTGCCAGAAGTCGGTATTGATTGTCCCAACCACCAGGCAGACGAGCACGATCAGCGAGAAGGTGACGACCGGCGGATGGCGCAGCAGCCAGCGCCAGGCCGAGCCCGGCGAAACCTTGCCGTTGTCATCGGGAGTGGCCCCGTTGAATGTCGTGTCTGTCATTGCGGGGTCCTCGCAGTCGTCTCTTCTACCAGGGCGCGGTAGAGCGCCTCTTCCTTGAGCGTTTCGGCCTCGAAGGTTTCGACCACCTCGCCCTTGCGCATCACCATGATCCGGTCGCAGTTCTGCAGCAGTTCGAGCAGGTCGTCGCTGATAATGATGACGCCCATGCCCTCGTCCGCGAGGCGCTGGATAATCCGGTAGATCGTATCCTTGGATCCGACATCGACGCCAACGGTCGGGCCGTGCAGCACCAGAAGCTTCGGATTGATGGTCAGCCAACGGCCGATGAGAACGCGCTGCTGGTTGCCGCCCGAGAGCGATTGCACCGGGTTGGCGACATCGGGTGTGACCACCTGCAGGTCTGCGACCGAGCGTTTTGCCAGCTCGCGACTGCGACGACCATCGAGGATGCCGAAGGCGCCGCGCAGGCGGTCGAGCACCGGCACGACAATGTTCTCCTCGATCGGCTTTTCAAGAAAAAGACCTTCGGAAAGCCGATCCTCGGGCACATAGCCTATGCCGGCATCAATGGCGTCCGCGGGTTTGCGCGGTGTCACATCCTTGCCATCGAGGCGGATGCGGCCCGCATCGGCTGGCACGACGCCGGCGATGGCGCGCGCAAGCTCGTTGCGGCCGGAATCCAGAAGGCCGGTGATGCCGACGATCTCGCCGCGACGCATGGAGAAGGAGACGTTGGCAAAGGCACCCTTCAGCGACAGGGCATCAACGGACAGCAGATCGTCACCGAACTTCGGCGCTGAGCGATAGCGCGCCTCATCCAGCACCTTGCCGGTCATCCAGAAGCCGAGTTCGGCCTTGGTGTGATCGGCGATATCGCACTCGGCGACCTTCTGGCCGTCGCGCATGATGACGGCACGGCCGCCGATCTCCTTGCACTCGTCAAGCTTGTGGGTGACGAACAACACGGCGACGCCCTTGGCGCGCAACCGCGTGACGATGCCGATCAGGTTGTCGACCTCGTGTTTCGTCAGCGCCGTCGTGGGCTCATCCATGATGACGAGGCGCGCGTCGGAGGCGATGGCGCGCGCGATGGCGATGAGCTGGCGCGTCGCCATGGGCAATTCGTCGGTGCGCGTCGAAAGAAAGGCGCGGCTCGTCGGCAGGTTTACGGCGGCAAGCGCCCGCTCCGCCGTCTGGCGCATCTGCGTGAGATCAAGCCGCCGGGCAAGCTTGCCGGAGGCGGCGACCAGTTGCTGCGTCAGGCCGACATTTTCGGCGACGGACAGGTTGGGCAGCAGCGAAAAATCCTGGTAGACGGTCTCGATGCCGGCCGCGAGCGCTGCAACTGGTGTCAAGTGGCCGACCGGCTTGCCGTCGATGAGCAGTTCGCCGCCATCGGCAGGCTGCGCACCGGAAATGATCTTGATGAGCGTGCTCTTGCCGCAGCCGTTCTCGCCCATCAGGTGATAGATCTGCCCGGGCTCGATCGACAGGCTGACGCCCTTCAGCGCGCGAACGCCACCGAAGCTTTTCTGGATGTTGCGAATTTCCAGATAGGGAATTGTGGCTGTCGCGATCTCGCCGCCTTGAGGCGGCGCGCCGGCTTCGTGCTTGAGCTGCATGGCACTGTCCTGACCAAAAAGAACGAGGCCTGCGGCACCATCTCCTCGCATCGCAATCGACCGATCGAGAATATAGGCAGCAGGTTTGAAGCGTTACAGCGCCCAGGCGCATCCGATTTGACGCATGGCGCTATAGCGGCATTCGACTGGACATGCCGGGCTCACGATCGAGCCCGGCATCGCTATCATCTCGACCCGATCAGAACGGGTACTTGGCGTAGTTCGACTTGTCGACGTCGACCCAGGCCTGGCCAACGACGATCACGCCTTCGCCAGCGCCCTTCTTGACGGTGACCTTCTCGTAGCCGGGAACGCCGAGATCCATGCCGTCCTTGAGCTCTTCGCCCTTCAGAACCATGTCAGCGACCTTGTTCATGACGTAGCCGGCATCCTTCGGATCCCAGAAGCTGATGCCGTCGACGGCGTCCGATTCCAGATAGGAGCCGGTGTCCTTCGGCAGGCCGATGCCGAAGACGCAGGTCTTGTCCTGCAGGCCGGCTTCTTCGACGGCACGGCCGATGCCGATGACGTCGATCGCAGAGCCGCCCTGGAAACCCTTGATGTCGGGGTATTTGCGCAGAATCTCACGGGCCTTTTCATAGGCGCGGTTGGCATCGTTGAAGGATTCGTTCTTCTCCGAGACCAGTTCCATCTCCGGGTACTTCTTGGCGTTTTCCGAACCGCCATCGGCCCACTGCACGTGCGTCAGGCTGCCGAGCGAACCGACGAAGGAGGTCCACTTGCCGGACTTGCCCATGCACTCGGCAATCTTTTCATTGAACCGTGCGCCAAACACCTTGTTGTCGAAGGCTTCGATGTCGACGAGCGTGTTCTTCATGTTGTCGGCTTCATGGGTGATGACCTTGATGCCGCGCTGGCTGGCGCGCTTAAGCACGCCCTCGAGAGCGGACGCGTCCATCGGTACGACGGCGATCGCGGCGACCTTCTTCGCCACCAGATCCTCGATCAGGCGCCCCTGCTGGGCAGCGTCCGCCTTGCCCGGGCCAACCTGGCTGGTGGCGACACCAGGGTTTTCCTTGCCATAGGCGTCGACGCCCTCATTCATGCGGGTGAACCAGTTTTCGCCCGTGACCTTCACCACCGTGACGATGCTGGGCTTTTCCTCGGCAATGGCGGCCGTGGTTGCAGTCAGTGCTGCAAGCGCGACGGCGCAGGCAGCGAATTTACGAATGGCAAGCATGCATTCCTCCCAAAGAACCTTCGAATTTTGACAGATCGACCGGCGTGCGAAGGGGTCTCGCCGGCCCTGGAACTTGAGGTCAGCCGCGCAACGCCCTGATCCAAGCCTTGGCGTCGAAACCGGATGCCGCGAGAAAGACGAGCAGCAGCACGCCCCAGGCGAGGTCGCGGAAGAAGTTGGAGATGTCCATGAAGTTGAACAGGCTCGACAGGATCTGCAGCGACGTCGCCGAAAGAACGACGCAGATCACCCGGCCATAACCACCCTCCGGGCGAACACCCGCCATAACAGCGATGAGGATGGCGATCAGCACGTAGGAATTGCCGTAGTCCCACTTCACGCTCGAGGTCCGCGCGGCAATCACGATACCGGCGACCGAAGCGAGTACGCCACAGGCGGTATAGGTCAGAAACAGGATGCGCTTTTCCGCAATGCCGGCGTAACGCGCGGCCTTGGCATTGTTGCCGAGCAGCAGCAGCCTCAGACCGAACGGGCTGTAGCGCAGCACGCCGCCGAGGATAAGCGCAATCAGCAGGAAGAGCGCGAAACACAGCGGCACGCCCAGAACCGGCGTGTTGCCGAAGGCATCGAGCGGTTCGATGTAGCCGAGACCGAGTGCGGAGCCGTTGGTGAAGGCGATCGCAAGGCCGGTAAAGAACAGCTGCGTGCCGAGCGTCGCGATGATCGGCGTCAATCCGGCGCTGGAGATCAGGAAGCCGTTCAGCATTCCGCCGGCGAGACCGACCAGCAGCGCAATGCCGGCAAAGCTCCAGCTGAACAGGAGTGGCGCATCGTCAGGCGAAACCGTGTCGCGCAACACGAGATAGGCGACGACACCCGACAGGTTGGCAAGCGCGATGCCGGAGAGATCGATGCCGCCATTGCCGGAGATCATCGCCAGCATCACGCCGAGTGCCAGAAGGCCGAGCTCGGGGACTTGGCCGGCCATAGATTGCAGATTGTAGATATCGAGGAAGCTGGCACCGACCAAAACGCCGCCCGCCACCATCACGGCGACGTTGACGACGGCCAAAAATGCCAACTGACGATCAACCCGAAATTCCAAAGCGCGCCCTCCGTCGTGGTCGTTCGCAAGCCAGCGCGACCACGGCTCCCAGCGCGCTTCAGGGCACGCTCCGTGACCGCGCCCCGGGACCTCTTTCGAGTTCGGATGCCGCGACGGCCGACCCAACACGGTCGGCGATGACATTTGCCAAAGACTGTTGTGTATTGTCAACAGCAATCTGGCGCCACCTCCCTATTTGTCTGAAAAGTTTGGAATTTCCCCAACAGAAACACTGCTTCCATATCGCCATTTCTGAACGAAGCGGGAGTTTGGACCGACTTGGAACCGGTCCCGGCCCTTTCCGAAGGGCAAGTCTTCAAGCGTTGCCGAACGACCGACAACCTGGGCGATCCGTCCGGCGGCAGTGCTGCGTCACGGCTGCCGACGAGGAAATCCCTGCATGTGAAGTGATGCGCCCTTGTCGCCGACGGACAGGTGATAGAGAAATCCTGTTTGCAGCGTGCAGGCTCTGGTCGTGCAGCACGATAATTATGTCGTAGACAGGCTCTAGTCGCAGCGCCGCAAATCCTAAAATCCGGCTTCAGTTTCAATCAGGGTCGCAATCAATGGCAGAGTTTCCGCAAAAGGCGAAGGTCGTAATCATCGGGCTGGGTGGCATCGTTGGTGCCTCGATCGCGCATCACCTGATCGAGCGCGGCTGGGACGACATCGTCGGCATCGACAAATCCGGCATCCCGACCGATATCGGCTCGACGGCGCACGCGTCGGACTTCTGCTACACCACCAGCCACGATTATCTTTCGGTCTGGACGACGCAGTATTCGATCGATTTCTTCGAGAAGATGGGGCACTACGCCCGCATCGGCGGCCTGGAAGTCGTACGCACCGGCGACGATGTCTGGATGGAAGAAATCAAGCGCAAGCTTTCCTCGGCCAAAGCCTTCGGGACCCGCGCACACTATGTCTCACCGGCTGAAATCAAGGCGATGTTCCCGCTGATCGAGGAAGATCAGGTCATGGGCGGCATGTTCGACCCGGATGCCGGCCTCGTCATCCCGCGCTCGCAGACGGTTGCAGGCAAGCTGGTCGATGCGGCGGAGAAATCCGGCAAGCTGCAGATCTTCGGCAACACACCGGCAACGTCACTCATCGTCGAGAACGGCCGCATCAAGGGCGTCGTAACCCATCGCGGAACGATCATGGCCGACCATGTTGTCGTCTGCGCCGGTATCTGGGGCCGTCTGATCGCCGAAATGGTGGGAGAGGATCTGCCGGTCATGCCGGTCGACCATCCGCTCACCTTCTTCGGCCCGTACAACGAATTCGAAGGCACCGGCAAGGAAATCGGCTTCCCGCTGCTGCGCGACCAGGGCAACTCCGCCTATATGCGCGACACCGGCGACCCGAAGACCACCGAAGGCGGCCAGATCGAGTGGGGCTATTACGAGACCACCAACCCGCGTCTCTGCCATCCCCGCAACATTCTTGAAAAGCACGAGGCGCGCCTGTCGCCCTCGCAGCGCGACCTCGATATGGAACAGATCATCGAGCCGCTCGAGCGCGCCATGGAACTCACACCGATCCTCGGCGAACTCGGCTACAATGAAGGCCATTCCTTCAACGGACTCCTGCAGGTGTCGGCCGCCGGCGGCCCGTCCTGCGGCGAGAGCCAGAAAGTGCGCGGCCTCTGGTACTGCGTCGCCATCTGGGTGAAGGACGGCCCCGGTTACGGCAAGCTGATCGCCGACTGGATGACCGACGGGCGCACCGAGATCGACCACGCCTCGATCGACTATTCCCGCTTCTACCCGCACCAGCTCGAGGAAAAGTTCATCGAGGGACGGTGCTTCGAGGCGGCGCAGAAGATCTACTATCCCGCTGTGCACACGCGCGAGCCCTATGCCAGCGGCCGGAACGTCAAGCGCTCGCCCTTCTATGAGCGTGAGAAGGAGCTCGGCGGCTACTTCATGGAACTCGGCGGCTGGGAGCGCGCGCACGGCTACGCTGCCAACGAGCACCTGCTAGAAAAATACGGCGACCGCGTTCCCGTGCGCGAGAACGAGTGGGACAGCCGCCATTTCTGGCGCGTTTCCAACGCCGAACATCTGGCGATGAGCGAGGATTGCGGCATCGTCAACCTCTCGCACTTCCACATGGTCGACATTGCCGGGCCTGACCATGTCGAGCTTCTCGAGTGGCTTTGCGCCGCCAAGATCGGCGGCGACGGCAATATCGGCAAGGGCATCTACACCCACTTCCTCGATGACGAAGGCATGGTGCGGGCCGACTTCACCGTCTTCCGCATGGCCGATCGCTGCCGTCTCGTGAACGGCGCCGATGCCGGCCCGCGCGACTTCCAGTACATGCGCCGCGTCGCCGAAGACCGCGGCCTTAACGTTACCATCACCGACGTTTCGGAGAAATTCATCACCATCGGCATCTGGGGGCCCAATGCCCGCGAAACGCTGAAGAAGGTGGTTGCCGATCCGGCGGGCCTCGATATCGAGAACTTCGCTTTCGCCGCGATCAAGCCGATCGAGATCGCCGGAAGACAAGTCACCGCCTTCCGCATCTCCTATGTCGGCGAGCAGGGCTGGGAGTTGCACATGAAGTATGAGGACGGCCTTGCCGTCTGGGATGCGCTGCGCTCAACCGGCGTCATGGCCTTCGGCGTCGAAACCTATGCCAACTCGCGCCGCATGGAAAAGAGCCTGCGGCTGCAGAACGCCGATCTTCTCACCCAGTACAACCTCATCGAGGCGGACCTGGCGCGTCCGAAGGTGAAGGACGTGGACTTCCGCGGCAAGGCCAAGCATCTTGAATACAAGGCCCGCGAGCACCAGCCGGCCATGCTCTGCACGCTCATCCTCACGGAGAACACCGACAAGAACGGCGTACAACGCTACCCGGTTGGCAGCCTGCCGGTCATGGACCCGGAAACCGGCGCGGTGCTGGTCGACGAACTCGGCCGCCGCTCCTACACCACCTCGATCGCCTTTGGGCCGACGATCGGCAAGAACATCGCGCTTGCCTATCTGCCCTGGTCCCACTGCCAGGTCGGCCGCAAGCTGAACGTCGAATACTTCGCCGAAACCTATCCGGTCGAAGTCGCCAGCGTCGGCTACAAGCCGCTCTACGATCCGGAGAACTTGAAGCCCCGCAGCTGATCGACTGCGCGCGACGCGAAGCATCAAAAGCAAAAGGCCGGCTCACATCGAGCGGGCCTTTTGTCTTTGTGGCTACGTCGAAGCAGAAATCAGGGCAGCACATGCCCCGCCGAGGTGAAGAGGCGGTACCAATCCTCGCGCGACAGCGTGATATCCGCGCCGGGGGCGATGTCGGCCAGTCGCTCGGGGCTGGTCGTTCCGAGCACCACCTGAATGTTGGCCGGATGACGGGCAATCCAGGCATAGGCGATCGCCGATGGCGACACCGCGTACTTGCCGGAGAGTTCGTCGAGCACCCGGTTGAGGTCCGCGAAGTTCTCATCGTCACCGAGGAAGACGCCGCCAAAGAAGCCCTGCTGGAAGGGCGACCAGGCCTGCAAGGTCATACGGTTGATGCGCGAATAGACAACGACCTCGCCGTCGCGGTCGATCGACTGCTCCAGCCCAGCCATGTTGGCGGCAATGCCGAAGGCAACCGACGGGGCGTGCGCAATGCTGAGCTGGATCTGGTTGGCGACGAGCGGCTGACGAATGGCGGTCTTCAGCAGATCGATCTGCCGCGGCGTATGGTTCGAAACGCCGAAATGCCGGACCTTACCCGCAGCCTGCAGCCGGTTGAAAGCGTCGGCGACTTCCTCCGGCTCCACCAGCGCATCCGGACGATGTAGCAGAAGGACGTCGAGATAGTCAGTCTTCAGCGCTGTAAGCGAGTGATCGACGGACTGGAGGATATGATCACGGGAGAAGTCGAAATAACCGCGCCGGATCCCGCATTTGCTCTGGATGACGATCTGTTCGCGCTCAGCAGGCTTCAACTGGAGAGCATCGCCGAAGCGGCGCTCGCAGGCATGCAACTCGCCGCCGTAGATATCGGCGTGATCGAAGACGTTGATACCCACGTCGCGCGCCTTGCCATAGAGCCGGGAAATGGCGTCATCACTGAGGTCAGCGATCCGCATCAGGCCGAGAACCGCAGATGAAACCGAGAGATCGGTTGTTCCCAGGCTGAATGTTCTCATCGGTCTACGCTAGCCTCATCAATGTCGTTTCGAAGGAGGATTTTCGCCCGCAGTCGCAAACAGCCTGCGATAGCGAATCTTGATCCTCAATTTCTACCAGCCCGAAGGCGCTTGGCAAACGTCGATCCATTGTCGACGTTCGCAAAGCGGATCATGATGTCGAGCAACGCGCCGGTTAGCCCGCCAGCTTTGCTGCCCCATCGTCGTGGGAGTCGACGGGGTTTTTCCGCTCCCACCTCTTCCGACCCAAGAAGACAGCAAGCCGATAGCGCTCTGCGGTGCAATCTGTGTTGCGCGTTTTGCCTGGTTGCGGGCCGTATGGATATCGACGTCTTCGCCGCACCTTGAGGCGCATAGCCGCAGCGACGAAGTGGGCGGTGATCGGCGTGTAGCACATGAGCAGGAGGTCGGCGTCAGCCACCTCGCGCATCAGCCTCGACGCCGCGCGCCTGAAGCCCGGCATCGATTTCCGGGCATTTGATTTCAAGATCCGTCCGGCCGGCTTTCACGCCTGCCGAGCCAGCCTTCAATCCCGGATGTGCTGCAAGACGGCGGACGGCGTGACATTCGGCTTGGCCCCGGCTCCGGCAAAACTGCCGAGCCGCGCGGCGGCTTCAAAGGCCCGAAGCCGGTTCAGCGGCAGGTGAGCGGAAACCATGACACCCTTAGTTTTTCAGCGAAGGGCCGCTAGTCCTTTTGATCGGGTGACGAGCAAAATTCATCATACTTTTGGCGAAGTTGTCCTGCGGATAGTGAAACACTAGCGTGCTGCGACAAGTTGGCGCCTCCATCTTCTATCCGCTAGCGATCGCGCCAAGACTGATCCGCAGTGCCACAAGAGGACGGAAGGGTGATTGCGACGGCGGCCAAGAGGGCGCTGTTCAAAAGCGGGGGGGCAGATGTTTGCGGACTTCGAGATCTTTCAACAGGCGTTCGACGTGTGTGTCGGGGGCGCTGGCCCGGTCGGTATTGCCGCCGCGCTGGAATTGAGCAGGCGCGGCATGCGAACGCTGCTTATCGAAGCCGGGTCGAAGCGATCGAAACGACCCCAACGAAACGATACAGGCTTCGACATAGAAGACGATATCTATCACGCTGCGGACCGACATACTTCGGCCACCGGACTTGGCGGCACGTCCGAACGATGGGGTGGGCAATGCGTTGAGCTGGATGATATAGACTTCGAAGCAAGAGATTATGTAGCACACTCCGGTTGGCCTATTGCTCACGAAAAGATTTCGCCTTTTTATCAGCGGGCGCGGGCTCTTTTGAGCAGCAATGTCGCCGGCGAGCGATCGGAGCCGGAACCGGAACCGGAGACTGATTTCCCATCATCCCGTGAAAGCTGGACACGTATACGCAACACAGCGAAGGCCAACAGCGCCGAGCTCGCTTCTTCGAAGAACCTCTTCGTGGCCCTGGACGCGAGGATCAAAGCTCTGGCTTTCGATCCGGTTGAGGCGCGAGTACATTCCATGTCGATTGCCTGCCGCGGTGGTTCGTACAAGGTGTGCGCCGACCAATATGTGCTGGCCTGTGGCGGCAGAGGTAATACCCGGCTCCTGCTGAACCTCCAGCTGGCGTTTCCGCAATTGTTCGGCGGAACCGATGGGCCGCTCGGGCGCTTCTACATGGGACATCTCGCTGGACAGATCGCGCAGATCGAATTCGCCACCAAAGAGCATGCAGAAAGGTATCTTTTTAAGCGCACATCCACCGGAACCTTCGTGTGTAACCGGTTTCAACCCGCCCCCCAGTTGCAACGGGCACTCGAACTGCCGAACATCGCTTTTTGGCCGACGAACCGGAGGGCCGCTGTCGGCGAGGCCGACGCGGCGCTCTCGCTGCTATATCTCTGGAACAGTCGGAAGTCCTTCGTCCACAAGGCGACATGGGGCGAAGCCGACCGATTCCGTTACAATAATGCGCTGCATAATGTATTGCGCAATCCCCTTAGCGCGACCTCTTCGGCGCTGGGGCTGCTTCGCCAAAAATTCAGCTTGGCCGAACCATATGTTCTGCTGCGCAGGCCGGACATGAAATACGGCCTTCGCTACCATGGCGAGCAACTTCCAAGCAGTTCAAGCCGCGCCTTCCTCAAGCCAGAGCAAGATGCGGACGGCCAGTTCAAGCTCGACGTCTCATTCCGATATCTGCCTCAGGATTTTCGCGGGACGCTCCAAGCACATTTCGCCTTGGATCGCTGGCTCAAGGAGCGCAAGATAGGCAAGCTGATATTCGACGCAGCCCCCGAAAACCTCGAAGAGCATATCGCCGCGCAAGCCAAAGACGGCTACCATCAGATCGGGTTGACCAGGATGGGCGTGGACCGCAACCACGCCATCGTCAACCACAACTGTCGCGTCATCGACATCGCTAACCTCCATATCGCCGGTAGCTCCGTTTTCGCTACGTCCGGACAAGCGAACCCCACGCTTCCCGCCGTCGCCTTGGCCATCAGACTCGCCGAACATCTCGCCAGCGAGGCCCGCCATCAAATCTGAGTCAGCACGCAAGGTTCGTGTTTTCCTGGCCTTTGTTTCGGGCACACATTCGGGTTAGCGTTGTCTGATTAAGCCCGAACGCGAAAAAGCCCGCCGACGTTATGGTCTGGCGGGCTATTTTTATGATTTGGTTGCGGGGGCAGGATTTGAACCTGCGGCCTTCAGGTTATGAGCCTGACG
>NZ_JABWDU010000009.1 GCF_013371465.1 Ensifer oleiphilus
CGCCAGAACGCACCACGACACAGGACCGCGCAAGGGTCGCGTTCCGACCGACAAAGTGGAAACTGTTCAGGGACGGCCATTCCCTCGCGAAGCCGAAGCAGGACAATGCTGCGGCTGAAAAGCCGCAGCTGGTCGCGCAAGCCTGAAACACGAAAGCGCCGGCACTGCCGGCGCTCCTCAACCTCATGTTCGCGGATCGCCCCGCCTACCGCCCAATGGGCAGCGACAACGGCGCCAGATCGCGCATAGGTCGTTTCTTCGGATCGTTTTCCGGCGCCTTGCGACAGGCGTAATCTTGAGCTTCCTGCAGCAGAGCCACAGCGCCGTCATAGTCGATCATGGTCGGACGTCCATGACGCACCACGCATTGCCCGTCGACATAGACCTCTTCGATCGCGCGTTCGGCCGCGCAATGCAGCAGGTTGCGCAAGGGGTCGTAGATCGGTTGCATCGCGTGGTGTTTTAGATCGACAACAAGAAAGTCCGCCTTCGCGCCGACGGCAACCCTGCCGATATCGTCCCGGCCAAGCGCGCGGGCGCCGGCGAGTGTTGCCGTCTCGAGAATATCCGCTGTCGAGACGTCGAACACCGACTTGCCCGAAAGCCTGGCGCAGATCATCGCCTGGCGCATCTCTTCCAGCATGTTGAAGGGATAGCTGTCCGTGCCGAGCGCAACGTTGACGCCGGCGCGGCGATAACGGCCAACCGATTCCAGCGCCATGCCGCTGCGCGAAAAGGTAACCGGGCAATGGCCGACTGTGGTGCGCCGCGCCGCCAGCAGGCCGAGATCGATGTCGGTACGCTGGCGCGTCCAGGAATGGCTGTCGACGAAGATGCAATGGCCAAGGATCAGGTTGTCGCCGAGGATCCCCAGGCTTTCCAGGTACTGCACCGCGGTCAACCCGGTCCGGCGCAGAAGTTCTTCGTGCTCCGCCATCGTCTGGGCGGAGTGGATGGTGATTGGCATGCCGCGCTTGCGCGCCTCGGCTGCCGCGTCCTGCAGCAATTCGGCCGAGCAGGTTTCGATCTGCGATGGCGCAACCACGCCACCAAGGCGGCCGGAGGGATGGCTTGCGGCCGCGTCAACGACATCGAGCGCCCGGGCAAAAGCCTCCCGTCCGCGCGCCTTGTCCCAGATGAAATCAAGGCGATGGCTGTCTTCGACATGCCACTGCGCTTCGCGAAAGCCGGGCGCGACGTAGGCGCGTGCGCCGCTTTGCGCCAGCGTTGGCAGCCAGCTTTCATGGGGTCCGGCAATGTCAAGCAGCGTCGTGACGCCGCTGCGCATCAGGTCGCCCAGCATCACGGTCAACGACGCCTCGATAGCGCCGTCGTCGATCTCCAGCAGGTTGGAGTATTCGTAGAGGGCATTGCCCCAAAGCGCTGACGTCCCTGCATCTTCGAAGATGCCCTTGGAGATCGGCTCCTCACCGGAGTGGCAATGCACGTTGACGAAGCCGGGCATCACCATGCGGTCGGCGCCGGAGGTTTCGCTGGCAAAGGCACCGTCATAGTGCCCGCCGACGTGGATGAAGCCTGTGTCGTCATAGGCGACGTCGGCGTCTTGGAAATAGACATGGCTTTTCCTGCCGGCATCGAAGCCGACGACGGTGTGCGCCTTGCGGATGACGTGAACTGACTTAGTCATGCGTGGTCCTGAAATATTGCTCGAGGAAACGGCTGTACGCGCCCATCAGCGCGCTGAAAAAGAAGTAGACGACCGCCGCGAAGACGTAGCCTTCGAGCACGGCAATACCCTGCCATTGCGGATCGCGCATCGCTGTGCGCACGGTATCGAGAAAATCGAGCAGGCCGACGATCGTCACCAGCGTCGTATCCTGGAAGAAGCCGATGAACAGGCCGACCAGCGGCGGGATCACCTTCTTAAGCGCCTGCGGCAGCACGATCTTACGCATGATCTGCCAGTAGTGCAGCCCGAGCGAGTGGCCGGCTTCGATCTGTCCTTTGGGAACGGCCTGCAAGCCACCGCGCACGATCTCGGCGATGTAGGCGGCAGCAAAGAGAATGATCGCGACCTGCGCCCGCAGCAATTTATCGATGGTGATGCCGTCAGGCATGAACAGCGGCAACATGACCGTCGCCATGAACAGGATGCTGATCAGCGGTACGCCACGCACGATCTCGATGAAGCCGACGCCGAGAACGCGGATCGCCGGCAGGCTCGAAGCACGCGCAAGTGCTAAAGCAATCCCCAGCGGCAAGGCGCAGGCTAGCCCGACAAAGGAAAGCATGAAGGACAGCGGCAGGCCGCCCCATTGCGTCGTCGGCACGGGGGTCAGGCCGAACACACCACCGGCCATCAGCGTGTAGAGTGTGGGCAGGATGACCACGATCCACACGACCGCAAGCGCCCTGCCCCAGGTCCGCGGCACCATCGACACGCCGCAGGCGCCGAGGAACATGAGCATCGCCGTCAACGGCCGCCATTGTTCGTCGAACGGATAGAAGCCGAAGAAGATGTAGCGCAGTTTCGCCGACAGGAACGGCCAACAGGCACCGCTGGATGCCTTGCATTCGGCCGGCGTGCCGGCAAAGATCGCATCGGCGAACAGCCAGCCGATCGCGAGCTTGGCGAGGCCGAAGATTGTGCCGAGGCAGACGATGGTGATGACGGCGTTGCCGGGCGTTCCAAAATAGGCGGAAAGCCAGGTGCGGTTGCGGGCCGGCGGCCGAGCAGCGGGCGCCATCAGGGTCGTGTCGGCAACGAAGCCTTCAAACTGGGCCATGGCTCAGCGCTCCCTTAGCGCAACGCGCGCGTTGTACCAGTTCATCATCAGCGAAATCAGGATGGACAGACCGAGATAGACGGCCATGAAGATGGCAATCGCTTCGATTGCCTGGCCGGTCTGGTTCATGATCGTGTTGGAAACCATCACGAGGTCGGGATAGCCGATGGCAATCGCAAGCGAGCTGTTCTTGAACACCGTCAGATAGGTATTGGTCAGCGGCGGCACGATGATGCGCAGCGCCTGCGGCAGGATGACGAGCTTCAGCGTGCGCGAGCGCGGCAGGCCGAGGGCCGTTGCCGCCTCCCATTGTCCCTTGCTGACGGCTTGAATGCCGGCGCGCACGATTTCAGCAATGTTTGCCGAGGCGCTCAGCGTCAGGCCGATCAGCAACGCCACGAACTCGGGCCGGACATGGTAGCCGCCGGTCAGACGGAAACGCCCGAGCTCGGGAACATCGAGAGAGACCGAGATGTCGGCGAACAGCAATATAATTGCGAACGGCAGCAGGATTGCGAATGCCGCGATGGTGGCAACCGGCATCTCCTTGCCCGTGGCGATGCGGCGACGAGCAAGGATGCGGCTAACCACGACCGCGGCGACGGTGCCAACGACCAACGCGATGAGAAGAGCTTCTAAACCGCTTGCCCACCGCATGGCGGGCATCACCAGTCCGCTATTGGAAAGGAAAACGCCCGGCAGCATCTCGATCGCCTGCTTGACCGGCGGAAACACAGAGATGATCAGCGAATACCAGAGCAGGAGATAGAGGAGCAAAGGAACGTTGCGCAGCGCCTCGACATAGGCAAGCATCAGCCGCGACAGGACCGGGTTGTGCGAGAGACGGCCGATTCCGACAAGCACGCCGAGGATCGTTCCGAAAAAGACGGCTAGCGCCGAAACTTTCACCGTGTTGGCGATGCCGACAAGGATGGCGCGGCCGAACGTATCCGTCGGCTCGTAGGCGATCGCCGTTTCGGTAATGACGAAACCCGCCTGGCGCGCCAGGAAGCCGAAGCCTGTGGCAATATCCTGCTTGGCAAGGTTGGCGCTTGCCGTGCTGAACATCATCCAGGCGACGAAGACAACAGCGCCGATCGCGATCGTTTGATACAGGAACGCGCGAATGCGCGCGTCATAAAACAGGGACATGGCGACACGTCTGCCGGGCAAGGGGAACGTCGAAGACGGAAAGGCCCGCGCCAGGGCGCGGGCCGATGAAGATCAACGGAACGGCGGTGCGTAGAGCAGGCCGCCCTCGCTCCAGCGAGTGTTCGGCCCGCGGGTCAAGCCAAGCGCCGTCTTGGTGCCGAGGTTGCGCTCGAACACCTCGCCGTAATTGCCCACACCCTTGACGATGTTGTAGCCCCACTTGTTGTCCAGGTTCAGCATCTTGCCGAGCTCCTCGCTGACGCCGAGCATGCGCTGGATTTCCGGATCCTCGCTCTTGGCCATCTCATCGACATTGGCCTGGGTGATGCCGCGCTCTTCCGCCGCCATCAGCATCCAGACCGACCAGGAGACGATATCGCGCCAGTTGGAATCGTTCTGGCGGACAGAAGGAGCAAGCGGCTCCTTGGAGATCGTTTCGGGCAGAACGACATAGTCGTCCGGATTGTTGGCGACGGCGCGGATCGATGCCAGGTCTGAACGGTCCGACGAGATCGCCTCGCAACGGCCGGAGAAGAAGGCGTTGCGGTTTTCATCCGGGCTTTCGAACACGACCAGTTCGAACTTGCCGCCGATCGAACGGAAGAAATCGCTGAGGTTCTGGGCCGTCGTCGTCCCGGGCAGCGTGCAGATCGCCGCGTCCGTCAGTTCCTTGGCGCTGTTGACGCCGAGCGACTTCGGCACCATCAGCCCCTGGCCGTCGTAGAACACGGTCGGGCCGAAATCGAGACCGAGCGAGACTTCGCGCGAGAACGTGTGGGTGGTCTGGCGCGACAGCATGTCGATTTCGCCGGATTGCAGCGCCTGGAAGCGGGTGTTGATGTTCGTCAGGACGAAATCGACCTTCTCCGGATCGCCGAAAACCGCCGAAGCGACGGCGCGGCACACATCGACGTCGAAGCCCTGCATGTGGCCCTTGGCGTCTGCGGTGGCAAAGCCGGGCGTGCTCATCGAGACGCCGCAGATCAGCTTGCCGCGCGCCTTGACCGTCTCAAGCGTGGTGGCGGCGCTGGCGGTAAACGCCGTGAGGCCGACAGCGATACCGGCTGCGGTGGCGCAGAGTTGCAGAATTCTTTTCTTCATTTTCCCCTCCCGATGACTACGACAATCTCGACCCGGCGCGGGTCACGCGATCCTCTTCGCATGCCTCCTCCCGCATGGGTCGGCGCCAGGAGTGTACCACCGGCGCCGTCAATTGCATACGATAGTCGGATACAAATGGCAACATTATTGTATACAATATTGACGCGCATGACTGGGGGCGCTATCGAAGTCTTGGGACATGTTTTGCCGACCGCATTCGGCTTGCTTGGGGAGGCAACCTTGTCTGAGAGATCAAGCCGCAGCGAGGTCGTCTATCGGTTGTTGCGCCAGGCCATCCTGGAGCAGGCACTGAAGCCCGGCACCAAGCTATCCGAGGATACGATCGCCGATCATTTCAAGGTCAGCCGCACCAGCGTACGCGGTGCGCTCGTGCGCCTGAACGCCGAAGGCATCGTCGATCTCAGAGCCAACAAGGGCGCGTGCGTCGCCGAACCGACCCTGGAAGAGGCGCGCGACATCTTCTCGCTGCGACGCATGCTGGAGGCGGAGGTCATCCGGCGCCTCGTGGCGGACCTCGGCACCTCAGGCTTCAAGCGCCTCGAACAGCATGTGCGCGAGGAGCAGGCGGCGCTTTCCGATCACGGACCGCTATCGATACGCCTTGCCGGCGAGTTTCATATTCTGCTCGCGGAATTGACAGGCTCCCAGGCACTGACACGATTTGTGCGTGAAGTCGTCTCGCGCTGCTCCTTGATCCTCGCCCGCTTCGCCCGTCTGCACTCACCCGAATGCGCGGTCGACGAACATATTCAGATCATCCGCGCCCTGCGGTCGAAGGATATTGCCGCGGCAGAGAAGATCATGCTTGAACACCTCGACGCCGTCGAGCTTCGCGCCGAACTCAACCCTGACAAGGCCGAGCCGGATATTTCCGAGATCCTCAAGCGTTACGCCAGCGAGAACTGAACGCCGTCATAACGGCGTTGCTGGCGTTCAGCAACCCGCTCGCTTGCAGGCGGCATCACCATCGACCCGAAGCGCGAACCGGCGACTGTTATTTTACTGGTCGGATGCCTGAAACAAGCAGCCTTTCAGTATACCCGACTCAGCCGGCAGGTCAGTGCTGGGCCACGACCTGAGCCGACAAACGAAAAAGCCGGAGGCCCTGGATCAGGCTCTCCGGCTTTCATCAGCTTCTTGGCGTAAGCGGCCCTCGCACCGGCAAGCGCCGCTCGATGCGGACGCTTAACGGCGGCGCAACGACAGCATGCCATCCTCGGCAATGCCCGCTTCGATATCGTTGTAGCGGGCGAGCGTCATATGCGGCGTGTCGGCTGCAGCGTCATGCGCGCCGGTGATGACGATAACTTCCGCGCCGGCTGCCCTGCCGGCCAGAATACCGGCCGGTGCGTCTTCGAACACGATGCAGTCTTCCGGGCGAACACCCAGTTTCTCGGCAGCTAGGAGATAACCTTCCGGATGGGGTTTTCCGATCGACACATCTTCGCCGGTGATCATCAGATTCGGCGTCGGGATGCCGGCGGCCGCCAGGCGACGAATTGCGAGGTCGAGCGGCGCCGATGTGACGATCGCCCATTTCTCCGCCGGCAACGAATTGAGAAAGGCAATAGCGCCCTCGATCTCGATGATGCCCTCTACGTCGGCGATTTCCGCAAGCGCAAGCTCGTGGGCTTCATGCTCCGGATCGATATCAGGCAGTTCAAGCGTGCGGATCGTGTCCACGGCGCGAACGCCATGCACCGTCTTCATCATTTCCACGGGATCGAGCCCGTTGCGGACGGCCCAGGCACCCCAAACGCGTTCGACGACGGCCATCGAGTTGAGCAGCGTGCCATCCATATCGAAAAGGAGAGCAGCAAAATTCTTGGCGAAGAGAGATGAAGGCGCGGTATCCAACGGTGATCCCCTGAAGCTGCGATGATGGGCGGGAAAGCCCGCCCGAGAGTTTCGGCACACCTACAGCCTGCCGGGCGGGCGCACAACGCAATTCGACGAACCCCTGATCATCTTCCGCAACGCCAAGTTACAAACGGTCACCGCCGCCAACGCTCAGAAAGCCAATGGGGCCACCAGGAATGTCATCGTCAAAGATGGCGCAGGAAAGACTGCCGCCGAAGACGGCAGCCGAATCCACATTGGTGCGGTTGCCGACCGTCGAAGGGTTTCTTCGGCTCGGCGTGTGGCCGTGGCAAAGGTGTTTGCCCCAATAGTCGCCCGAATAATGATCCGGGCGCCTGATCCAGAGGAAGGTTTCGTCACCCTGCCGCTCCAGCGGCATGGTCTCGTCGACACCCGCATGCACGAAGATGCGAAACGGCTCGACGATAATGGAAGGAAGCTGCATCAGCCACTTCAGATGGGTTCCGAGAATGACGTTGTCGTAGGATGCCAGTGTCTCCTTGCCACCATTGAGCAGCCACCAGTCGACATCGCTCTCGCCGGTGCGGGCACCGAGCAGCATTTCCTCATGGTTGCCCTTGAGCGCCAGCCAACTCCAGCCCTGCTTCTGCGGACCTGCCATGATCAATTCGACGACGCCACGGCTATCGGGGCCACGATCGATCATGTCGCCGAGAAAAATCACCCTGCCCTCAGGCGCATAGTCTTCGATCTGAAGCAGAAGCGCCTGTAGCTCGGCCAGGCAGCCATGGATATCGCCGACGGCAAAGGTCAAATGCTGCGCACACATGCGCCAGTCCTCCGGCGTTCGACGAACACATAGACGCCTAAGCGGATGCCCAACGTTCGACTGCGAACGCCGATAGACTGCACGGATGGCGGAAACACGGCAAGGCCGACGATGACAGGGCAGGCAAAACGGACGACGCGCCGATCATCGATCGCGCATCGTCTCAAGTTCGAACTGGAGCACGAAAACCGCCGTCGCTAGCGACGGGAATTTCCCTTGGCGATCGCCGAGCTGGCAATGGAAACGGGATCGCTGGCCGGAAAGGTGTCTTCAAGCCCTTCGTCGAGCTGCTCTTCCATCGTTCCCGTGTCATGCGCGGTGCGCGCATTGGGCAGAGGGTCCCTCGCCGCCCCACTCGGATGCGGCTGACCGGACGCATCGAGCGCGGTTTCATCGGCTTCAAGCGCAGCCGACAGGATGTCCTTTGCCCTGGCCACCGCATTTAACCTGTTCAGAGATGCTTCCGCATCCTGAGGACACGTGACCGTGACGACTTCGCCTTCCGCGCCGACGAACTCTACGGTGAAGCCGGCCTTGCCGGCGCGTTCAGCGGAAACCTGTATTCCGACGACCTGCATCAGTTTCTCCCTCAGCAAAAAGATGGACCTCCAGCGCGGATTGGCACTGGCGTCTCCGTCGCCACACGCGCTGACAGCAGTATTGCTGACGCAAACATGTGGGCATGCAGGGAAGTGCGCAGGCGGATGCTTTGTTCCAAGCATCGATCAGAATTGTTCTGCCTGCGGCGGGTGGGCTGAACAGTCAGAGCGCCTTGGCGTCCGGCGTGGCGACAGCAGGCACGACCGCGGCCGGCAAATCATTCGCCGTATCGGCAGCCTGGAAGGTCGACACGGTCGGTTTGCCTGCGGGCCCCTGCCGGGTACAGTTGGCGAACGCATCAAGGTCACGGTTGTAGACCTTCGTCTCCACATCCATCATGCCAAGCACGGTGTGGAACAGGTTGTCGTGTGACTTTGGCTGATCTGTTTCCTTGGCAAGGCAGGCCGTATCGACGCCCATCGCTGCCTGATACGGCTTAGAAAACCATGTGACGAAAGGAACCTGCGTCTGCTCGCGCGGTGCGATCGCATAGGGCGCGCCATGCAGATAGATGCCGTTCTCGCCGAGGGATTCGCCGTGATCGGACATGTAGATCATCGCACCCGAGATGTCGTTCTGATGCTTTTCCAACAGGCGGGCAACGCTTGCGAGCACATGGTCGGTGTAGAGGATGGTATTGTCGTAGGCGTTGGTGATTTCCTCGACCGAGCATTTCATCAGTTCAGCCGTCCGGCAATCCGGTTTGAACCGCCGGAATTTCTCCGGATAGCGCAGATAGTAGGACGGGCCATGGCTGCCCAGCTGATGGAGCACAATGACGCTGTTCGACTTGGTCGCCGCGAGCTTCTTGTCCAGTTCACCCAGAAAGATTTCGTCGAGGCACTCGCCATTGTTGCAGAGCGGACTGTTCTTCTGGTTCGTCATGCTGGCGAAGCTGATGAGATCGGCGATGCCCTTGCTGCCGGTGTTGTTGTCCCACCAGGACACGGAAACGCCAGCGCGGGTCAGCACGTTCGTGAGGTTTTCGGTCGAACGGGCCTTCCAGTCGCTATACTCGTTGCGCGGGTAAACCGAGAACATGCATGGAAGCGAAATCGCCGTTGCCGTGCCGCAGCTTGTGGTGTCCGTATAATTGATGACCCCAAGAGATTTGAGTTCCGGATTGGTCTCCCTCTCGTAGCCATTCAGCGAAAAATTCATCGCCCGGGCGGTTTCACCGGCAACGACGACCACGACGACCGGCTTGCCTGCCGCGGCAAGGCGCGCGCCCTGCCGGGCATCGGTGCCCAGCGGCTGCACCACGAGATTGCGCTCCTTGTAGATCGAGGAGGCATATCTGACGGCGGCGGAAACGGGTCCGGTCGGATTGAAGCGCTTCATCAGATCCTTGTGCTCGCGGATGACATAGGCAACGCTGGCGAAATCCGAATAGACCAACCCGCCGCTGACGAGCAGGCACGGGGTTATGACGGCAAGATTGAAAGCCGCCTTGGGCAGGAAGCGCTTATGGCGAACCTTGACCCAGAGCACAAACATCGACGGAATGACCGCGTAAACCAACAGGTGCAGCATTAGGCTGCCGGTCAGAAGATGGCCCGCTTCCGCCTGGGTGGTGACGGCCGCATTGCCGATCATGTCCTTGTCGATGATCACACCGAAGTAGTCGACGAAATAGGCCGCCGACGATGAGACGACGATGAGGAAGATCAGCACCGGTTTCATGACGTATTTGACCGACGCAAACGTCAGAACAGCGAAAGTCGCAAGCGCGAGCGCTATCCCGAATGACAGCAGCGACAGCCGCGAGTGATCGAAATAGACCGCCGCGTGCTTCCAAAAGGAATTGTTGGTGATAGCGAGCAGATAGACGCTGACGATTGCGCTGAGCGTGATGCTGCCGAGCACTGGCCGGCGGATTCTTGGGACCATCAAAACAGTCTTCTCCTGCTGCGACTGCCGGGCCGATTTTTGTATGCGGCCGACGTTGTCGCGGGCATCAAGTAAGGGCGGAGGCCGCGTCATGCGGGGTCGCCGGTTCGATTGCAGCCTCCTCCTGCCCTGTCGAGATACGCCCGGTAAGCTGTCGAAACCCCGTCAAGATTGCCTATCGGCTCTTCGGCAACCGTTTTGGTTGGCCCCAGCGAGGGAGTTGGCAGCCACGGAGAAAGCCCATATGGTCGGGCCAAGAATGGTCATACCGAGACGTATCGATGCGCCTGCTCCTGGTTGAAGACAGTCCGCGACTGGTAGAACTGGTCGGAGAAACCATGCGCGACGCCGGCTGGCGGCTCGACGCAGTATCGAGCGTTTCGGAAGCTGAAGCTGCCATCGCGGCTCAGGAGCACGATCTGATCCTGCTCGACCTCGGCCTGCCGGATGGCGATGGGCTGGCGCTGTTGCGCCGCGTTCGCCAGGAATATCCTGGTCTGCCCGTCTTGATCATCACCGCTCGGGGATCGGTCGACGAGCGTATTGCCGGTCTGGATGCCGGCGCTGACGATTATCTGGTCAAGCCCTTTCACCATCGCGAGCTGTTGTCGCGATGCCGCGCCATGCTGCGGCGAAATCCACAGGCCGTGCAGCCGGTGCTCGAGGCAGGCACTCTGCGCTACGACCCTGCAACCGCAGACCTGACCTGCGACGGCGTCGTCGTTCCGCTACCGCCACGCGAACGTTCGCTGATCGAGATCCTCATGCGCGAGGTCGGTCGCGTCGTGCCCAAACGGAAGCTCGAGACCGCTCTCTCCGAGTATGGCCAGGAGGTCAGCCCCAACGCTCTTGAGCTCGCGGTTTCTCGGGTCCGCAAACGGCTGCAGGCCTATGAGACCGGCATCCAGATCGAGACCGTCCGCGGGATTGGCTATCTTCTCAGGCGCGCTTCATGACGAAGCCGAATCCATCGCTGATCGGTATCGTTTCCCGTCGCATCCTCGCCTTTTCCCTGCTCGCCATGGCAATCCAGATCGGCGTTGTCTTCGCAGACTACTGGTTCGACGACGACAAGCTCAGCGTCCTCATGCTGCAGCAGGAAACGGAAACGCTTTCGAGCGCCATCCATGTCCGCAACGGCATCGCGAGTTTCGAGCCGGGTCACGAACTGAGTGAACGTTACCTCGACCGACATGACCGCGACGGTTCGATTTTCCTGAGGGTGCGAACGGCGTCTGGCGCTCTGCTCTACTCAAATTGCACGACGGAATGTGCCGAGCATTTTTTGCCGCTCAGCGTCGACGCGCCCAATTTCTGGAAACGAGAAATTCAGCCAGGCAAGCCGTTCAGCGTCGCCGGAGGGCAGACCTTCGAGCGTGCGGGCGCGACGGTGCTGGTCGAATTGGCCATCCTGAAGGATCCGAATGGCTTCATGTACGGCGCGCTGCTGCACGAGATGTTTGATTCGATGATCGTGCCGATGACCGTGATGTTCTGCCTCGTCATCGGCGCGACGATCTGGTCGATCCGCAGCGCGCTGAAACCGGTGGCCATGGCGGCGGCGGCGGCCGATCGGCTGGATCCACGCGATAACAGTGCACGCCTGCCGCTCACCCGCATGCCGGAGGAGATTGCGCGTCTGGTTACTGCCGTCAACCGTATGCTGGCCCGGGTTGCCGACCTGATCCAGTCGCAGAAGCTGTTCTCCTCTTCCATCGCGCACGAGATCCGCACACCCGTTTCGATCGCGAAGATGGAACTCAGCCACATCGACGACCCGCGCGCCCGCAATGCCGAGCGTGATCTCGATGCCCTCACGCATATTCTCGAGCAATTGACCTCGCTTGCCCGTGCCGACGCAGTCGATCCTTCGGCCTATCAGGCGGCCAATCTTTCTCAGATCGGTGCGGGCCTTGCGGAGGCGATCGCGCCCTTTGTCTTCGATCACGACAAATCGCTGGAATTCGTCGACGAAGGAACGCCCGCCGTCACGGTCATCCCGGCGCTCGTCGAAAACATGCTGCGCAACCTGATCGAGAACGCGGTCAAGCATAATCCGCCGGCCACCCGCATCGTGCTGGCCTGCGGCCCGGGCGCGACGGTCAGCGTCGAGGATGATGGTCGGGGGCTCGTCGACCTGCCCGAACATCATGAAGATCTCGGCTACATCAAACGATCCGGTCAGATCGGTCTCGGGCTGAAAATCGTCCAGCGTATTAGTGAGTTGCATGATGCACAGATCGCAGTCGAGACTGCACCCGACAAAGGGACGAAGATTACCATCGACTTCTCGGCGGCGCGGTGTGACGGCATGACGGCTTCATGATCGACGGCTGCGCGGCTTGCGCCCACAATTCATCCGATGCAGGCCGTGCATATATTTTAATCCGTCGCGTTTTTTTGGATGCAGATTCCCTGCCCATTTTATCGCCATATGCTATTGGCCTGAGCAATCAGTGATCCTGTCGCTCGCGAGTTCCCATGTCGAAGGCCAGCGCTTATCTCAAGCGTTTCATCCCATCGCTCGTTCCGGTCAGCCATATGGAGCGCCTACGCGCCTCGCTTGGCGCGCTTGTCGGCATTCTGCTGACCGGCCTCGTCAGCACGCTGGCACTTGGTGCCGATGCCAACCTGCCGCTGCTGATTGCTCCCATGGGCGCTTCGGCCGTCCTGCTTTTCGCCGCGCCGTCCAGCCCGCTGGCGCAGCCCTGGTCGATTCTCGGCGGCAACATCGTCGCGTCCGTGATCGGGGTGACCTCAGCCCTTCTCATTCCAGAGCCGGTGATTGCGGCAGCAGTCGCCGTCGGGCTTGCAATCGCGATCATGCTGCTGCTCGGCTGTCTTCACCCACCGAGCGGCGCGGTCGCCTTGACCGCTGTGCTTGGCGGCACATCGATCCATGAGGCCGGCTACTGGTTCGTATTGTCGCCGGTCGCGATCAATTCCGCCCTCATCCTCGTCGTTGCCCTGTTGTTCAACAACGCAACGGGCCGGCGCTACCCTCACCTGACGCCTGCCGGCAACACCCACCGCACCGACGATCCCCTGCCGACGCAACGTCTCGGCATCGTGCCGGACGACTTGCAGGCGGTGCTGGCGCAGTATGGCGAGGTTGTCGATATCAGCCCGGACGAGCTCGATGCGCTCATCCATCAGGCGCAAATCCGCGCCTTCAATCGGCGCTCGGGCGAAATCACCTGCGGCGAGGTCATGTCCCGCGACGTAGCGACAGCAATGCCGGAGACCTCGCTCCGCAAAGCCTGGCAGACCTTGCTCGAACACGACATCAAGGCCTTGCCTGTGGTGACGGAAAAGGACGGCCTCGTCGGCATCATCACCCAGACCGACTTCATCAAGCACGCCATGCTGGCACCGCAAGGCGGCCTCACGCAGCGGCTTGGCAGTGTCATGGGCTTTGGACCGAAAGCGCCGCGGCTCGTTTCCGAGATCATGACGCGTCGCGTGCAGTCGGCACTGCCGGAAACGATGATCGCCAAACTCGTCCCACCAATGGCCGACATGGGGCTTCACCACATGCCCGTCGTCGACGCCGACAACCGATTGGTTGGCATCGTCACGCAGTCCGATCTGATTGCCGCGCTCTTCCAGCGGAGGCTGGAGAATGACGACGAGCGCGACGTCGCCTGACATCTTCCCCGATGTAGCTCCCGGCAAGAGCGCTACAAAACCAAGTCGTGGCGAATAGTCAACCGGGCTTCCGGCTGAGCCAGCGTGGTCACATCAGTAACAATTCATTCGATTGACTTAATGGACTGAATGTCGTATTATGCGCACATGATGAAAAACAAGAACTCCCAATCCGTACCCAAACCCGATCGTGGCGACGCCACGAAAGAGAAGCTGCTTTCGATGTCGATCGACGTCTTCGGACGCTATGGTTTCGACGGCGCAAGCACACGCAAGCTCGCCGATGCCGCTGGCGTCAACCTGCAGGCGATCCCCTACTATTTCGGCGGCAAGGAAGGTCTCTACATTGCTGCGGCCGAGCATCTGGCGGAAATCATCGGCGGGCATGTCGCCGATCTGCGAACGGTCATCCTGGAGCGCCTGGCACGACTTGATGCGGAAGGCGCCGTGATGAGTCCCAAGGAGGCCCGCGCCCTCTTGACGCAGATGGTCCAGCGTATGGTCGGACTGTTTGTCAGCCGGCAATCCGAGAGCTGGGCGCGCTTCATCATCCGCGAGCAGATGGAGCCGACGGAAGCCTTCGCGCGGGTCTATGAGAATATCATGGGGCCGATGATCGGCATGGCCGGTCGGCTGGTCGGCACGATCCTGGGTGACGATCCGGCATCGGAGCGCGTGCGGCTGAAGACACTGTCCTTCGTCGGCAGCATCCTCGTTTTCCGCATGGCGCACGCAGCACTGTTGCGGCAGATGCGGTGGGACGCCGTCGGCCCCGCCGAACTCGAGATACTGAAAAGCCACGCGGCCGGCCTCGTCGAAGCGCTCGGCGAGAATACGGAACGCCAGCCATGAGCCGCAAAATACCCATTGCCGTCGCCCTGCTTGCCGCAGCCGCAGCCGCGGGCTGGTGGTTTGAGCTTCCTTCACGGTTCGGATGGTTGGAGCAGCGGCCGGCCTCGGTGCTCTATGGCAATGTCGATATCAGGCAGGTGTCTCTCGGCTTTCGCGTCAGCGGGCGCATAGCCAAATTGGCCGTGGACGAAGGCGACCCGGTCAAGGCCGGCGATCTTCTTGGCAACCTCGACGCCACGCCTTTTCAACAGGCCGTGGACGCGGCGGAGGCTGACCTTGGTGCGCTGCGTGCCAATCTCGAAAAGCTGAGGGCCGGCGCACGCAAGAGCGAGATCGCTCAGGCCCGGGCCGTCCACGAGGAGCGGATCGCCGAACTCCAGAATGCCGACCTTGCCTATGAGCGCGCCGTGCAATTGCGGCCAAACGGCACGATTTCGCAGGCGAACCTTGATGAAGCGAGTGCTGCACGCGCAGCCGCGGCCGCCCGTACCACCTCTGCCCGCGAAGCGCTCGCATTGCTCGAAGAGGGAAGCCGGGTCGAAGACATCGCTGCTGCCGCCGCTCAGGTCCAGGCGGCGGAAGCCAGGCTCGCCAGTGCCCGCACTTCGGTTTCCGATACCCGGCTTCTGGCGCCCGACGATGGCATTGTCCTTTCCCGCGTTCACGAAACGGGCGCGATGATTGCGCCATCGGATACCGCCTATGTGATTTCCTTGAACCAGCCCGTCTGGGTGCGCGCCTACATCGCCGAACCCGACCTCGGACGCGTCCATCCCGGCATGAAAGTCGAGATCATATCGGATACGGCCCCGGACCGGCCGTATGAGGCAACGGTGGGCTTCATTTCTCCCGTTGCCGAATTCACGCCGAAGTCGGTCGAGACACCGGAGCTGCGCACCGATCTTGTCTACCGCCTGCGTATCGTGGTGTCGAAGCCGGGAGTGGATCTGCGCCAGGGCATGCCCGTCACCGTTCGCCTGCCGCCAGCCGCTGGAAGCACATCATGACCGCCGACGAGCACTTCGTGCGGATCTGTGGTGTCGTCAAGCGTTTTGGAAAAGATGCGCCCGCGCTTGATCATGTCGACGGCGACATTCTCGGCGGTCGCATCACCGGCCTTGTCGGCCCCGACGGCGCGGGAAAGACGACGCTGATCCGGCTGATGACCGGCCTGATGCTTCCTGACCAAGGAACGGTGGCGGTATTGGGCTTCGATACCGCCAAGGACGCCGCCAGCATTCAGGCATCCATCGGCTACATGCCACAGCGCTTCGGACTTTACGAAGACCTGAGCGTGCAGGAAAACCTTGATCTCTATGCAGACCTGCGCGGCCTTCCGCTGGGTGAACGCAAGGCGACATACGACGAACTGCTGGAATTCACCGACCTCAAGCGCTTTACATCCCGACTGGCCGGCAAACTTTCCGGAGGCATGAAGCAGAAACTAGGGCTTGCCTGCGCTTTGCTGCGCAAACCGCGTCTGCTTTTGCTCGACGAGCCGGGCGTCGGCGTCGATCCCATATCCCGGCGAGATCTCTGGAAAATGGTCGAAAACCTGACGGCCTCCGGTATTGGCGTCGTGTGGTCGACGGCCTATCTCGACGAGGCGGAAGCCTGCGACAGGGTGTTGTTGCTGAACGAAGGCAAATTGCTTTTCGAAGGCGCGCCCGCCGAGTTGACGGGACGGGTCGCCGACCGCGTCTTCAAGATCTCCGGCACGACCGGACGAAAACGCGAGGCCCTTGCACGCTACCTTGACGCGGACGGTGTCGTCGATGGCGTTATCCAGGGCGGCGCCATCCGCCTGGTCATGGCGCCGGGATTTACGCCGCCGGCAACGCCGGCCGACACGACCCGATCCGTGCCCCAGGCAACCGTGGCGCCACCGCGGTTTGAAGACGCATTCATCGATATGCTGGGCGGTGGCCCCGGCGGCCGTTCGAAGCTGGCGGAGGTCCAGACGCCGTTTGCCAACGAAGATGGTAAGCCGGTGATCGAGGCGCATGGACTGACGAAGCGTTTCGGGGATTTCACCGCAGCCGACGACATAAGCTTCGACATTCCACGCGGCCAGATTTTTGGCCTGCTCGGCCCGAACGGCGCCGGAAAGTCGACGACATTCAAGATGCTGTGCGGACTGCTGAAACCGAGTGCCGGCGAAGGCCGGGTCGCCGGCTTCGACCTGCGCCGTGATGCCGCCGAAGCCCGCAATCGCCTCGGGTACATGGCACAGAAATTCTCGCTCTATGGCGACCTCAGCGTCGCGCAGAACCTGAATTTCTTTGCCGGCGTCTATGGGTTGTCCGGCGAACGCAAACGGGAGCGGACGCGGCTGATGGTCGAGATTTTTGGGTTTGGTCGCCTGCTCGACATGTCTGCCAAGGACCTGCCGCTCGGCCTCAAGCAACGGCTCGCGCTCGCCTGCGCCGTTCTGCACGAACCGGAAGCCCTGTTTCTCGACGAGCCGACCTCCGGCGTAGATCCGATCACGCGGCGCGAATTCTGGACCCATATCAACGGTCTTGTCGAAAAGGGGGTGACGGTGTTGGTCACCACCCACTTCATGGACGAGGCCGAATACTGCGATCGCATTTCGCTCATCTATCGCGGTCGCTCAATCGCGCTAGGCTCGCCGGACGAATTGAAGAAGCGTGTGGCCACTGCGGCCTGCCCCGACCCAACAATGGAGGACGCCTTCATCGCGCTGGTACAGGGATCGGAAGAAAAGCAGGTGGCCGCATGACAATGCCCGCGCAAACCGAGACGCCGACAGCCGGACGCAGACGACGCTTTGCTGCGCTGGTGCGCAAGGAAAGCTACCAGATCGTCCGCGATCCCAGCAGCATTCTCATCGCCTTTGTCCTGCCGATGATCCTCTTGTTCCTGTTCGGCTACGGCGTATCGCTCGACACAACGCAAACCCGCATCGGCCTCGTCGTGGAACAGGAGACGCCTCTGACGCGCGATCTCGCGGCGGGGTTCCAGGCATCGCGCTACTTCTCCGTCAGTCTTGGCCGCGACCGCCGCGATTTCGAGGACGATCTCGTGCTCGGGCGGCTTCGCGGCATTGTCATCATACCAGCCCGCTTTACAGCCGATCACGTCGCCGGACGGCATCCGGCATTGCAGGTCATGGTCGACGGGTCAGATCCGAACACTGCCAATTTCGTGCAGAATTACGCCCAGGCGACTGTCGCCAACTGGGAGCGCCAGCAACGCGGGCAAGACGCTGGCCAACCACCGGCGATCTCGGTCGAGCAGCGCTTCTGGTTCAATCCGGAGCTGACCAGCCGGAACTTCCTCGTGCCCGGCTCGATCGCCATCGTCATGACCCTCGTCGGCACGCTTCTGACCTCACTGGTGGTCGCGCGCGAGTGGGAGCGCGGCACGATGGAGGCGATGATGGCGACGCCGGTATCAGCGGCGGAACTGCTTGCCGGCAAGCTCCTGCCCTACTTCCTGCTCGGGCTCGCGTCGATGACGCTTTGCGTGCTGTTGGCCGTCTTCCTCTTCGGCGTGCCGTTCCGGGGCTCGGTTGCAGCACTCTACGCGCTGTCAGCGACATTTCTGATGCCGGCGCTCGGCCAGGGCCTGCTGATTTCAGCAGCAACCAAGAACCAGTTCCTGGCCTCCCAACTCGCGCTGATCTCGGCCTTCCTGCCGGCGTTTCTGCTTTCCGGCTTCCTCTTCGAGATCAATTCTATGCCGACGGTCATTCAATGGATCACCTTCATCGTGCCGGCGCGCTATCTCATCCCGAGCCTGCAGACGGTGTTTCTGGCCGGAGATATCTGGCCGATGTTCCTGCAGTCGATTGCCGTCATGCTTTTGATCGGCTGCGTCTTTTTCGCGCTCGCGGCACGCAGCACCCGCAAGAGGATCGGCTGACATGTGGTGGACACGGCTGAAGGCGCTGATCGTCAAGGAACTGCTGGCGGTGCTGCGCGATCCCAAGGGACGCGCTATCCTGATCGGACCGCCGATCCTCCAGCTTCTGGTTTTCTCCTATGCGGCGACGCTCGAAGTGACGAATGTCGACGTCATGGTTCTCAATCGGGACAACGGCCATTGGGGCCAGGAACTGGTCGAGCGGATCGACGGCTCCCCGACGTTTCGAAGCATTGCTTTTACGGACAACCAGAAGGAGGTGCGCGACGCCATCGACAGGCAACGCGCCATAGCGGTTCTTGAGATCGACCCGACCTTCTCGCGCGAGATCGAGGCGGGCCGGCCGGCGGAGGTCCAGATCATCCTCGACGGGCGCCGGTCGAATGCGTCGCAGATCGTCTCGGGCTATCTCGGGCGCATCGTCGCCACGCTTGCCGCCGATACGCCGGCCGGCAAGCGCGCGGCCTCCGAGACGATCGCGGTCGTCGCACGAAACTGGTTCAATCCGAACCTCACCTATCAATGGTTCATGGTGCCCAACCTGGTGGCCAGCATCGCATTGCTAATCGGCCTTATCGTCACCGCGCTGTCGATCGCGCGCGAACGGGAACTGGGCACCTTCGACCAGCTAATGGTGTCGCCACTCAGGACACATGAGATCCTGATCGGCAAATTGATACCGCCAATGATGATCGGGATGTTCCATATCACGGTCTACATTCTCGCCGCCGTCTTCATCTTCGGCGTACCGCTGCGCGGTTCGCTGTTCCTGCTCTACGGCAGCGCGGTGTTCTATCTTGCAGCGGTGGTTGGTCTCGGGCTGTTCATTTCAGCGTTATCGATGACGCAGCAGCAGGCGATCCTTGGCGCCTTCCTGTTCATGGTGCCGGCAATGTTGCTCTCGGGCTTTGCGACACCGATCGAAAACACGCCCGCCTGGTTGCAGCCGGTGACGCTCGTCAATCCGCTGCGCTACTTCCTGGTGATCGTGAAGGGGGTGTTCCTGAAGGATATTCCGCTGGCCGAGGTCGTGCGCCAGACGATACCGCTCTGCATTATCGCCCTCGTCACGCTCTCGGCCGCTTCGTGGTTGTTCCGCCGCCGGCTGGAGTAACTGTTAGCCCCTGACGAAACGCTCGATCGCCGCGATTTCATTCTGGCGGATGTCGTGGCCACCGGCATGCCATTCGATTTCAGTGCCTATGCCCTGCACCGTGAAGTAATCCGCCAAGGCCTGCGTTTGAGGCGCAGGGCAGATCGGATCACGTTCACCGGCCGTGATCAACACGCGACGGCCTGCAAGCGCCGCATTGTCCTTCGGACGGAACGGGATCAACGGATGCATCAGCACCGCCTTGTCGAACAGGCCGTCCTCGATCAGCACATTGGCCAGAATGTTCGCTCCGTTCGAGTAACCGAGGCCGACGATTTCCGTGGCCCCGTGCTCCTCGGACGTAGCCTTGACGAAGCTCGCCATCTTTTTTGTTGCCCGCGACAGGTCCGCCATGTCGTAGACGCCTTCACCGGTCCGTTTGAAGAAGCGGGCAGCGCCATGTTCCGACACGTCGCCGCGCGGCGAAACGATCGTTGCTTCCGGCATCAGTTGCGTGCCGAAGGTGAAGAACTGGTTTTCGTCGCCGCCCGTGCCGTGGAAGACGAAGAAGATCGGATTGCCGGGCTGGCCGGCCTTCAGTTTGTGGACGTAGCCGTGATCGGCCATGGAAATCTCCTTGTTGCTTGCCGGATGTCGCATCGGCGGCGGAGCATCGCCCGGCCGCCCTGCGCCCTAAGCTTCCAGCTTCTGCAGGTGGTTTTCGAGGACAGGCCGCAGGTGCTTGTGCTGTTGCGGCAGTTTCAGTGCTTCCCCGAGATGGGCGAGGTCCTCGTCGCGGTTGAAGCCCGGTTCATTGGTGGCGATCTCGAACAGGACACCGCCGGGCGTACGGAAGTAGATCGCCCAGAAGTAGTCGCGATCGATCACCGGGGTCACCTGATAGCCGGTGTCCATCAGCGCCTTGCGCACTTCGAGCTGCTTTTCCCTGTTGTCGACGGCAAAGGCGATGTGATGCACGGAGCCTGCGCCCTGGGCGGCGCGATTGAGGTTCGGCATGGTCTCGAGGTCGATCACGCCCGCGCCATTGCCACCCGGCATGATCAGGCGCGTGACGCCGTCCTTGCGGGCCAGTTCCTCGTAGCCCATGAACTTCAGAAGCTCCGCTGTCGCCACCTCGTCGCGAAGCCGCATCGCCGCCGAATGGAAGCCGCGGATCGCGTGATCCCCCGAAACGCCGCCGTCCGTCCAGGGCGCCCTCGGGTCGTCGCGCACTTCGACAAGCGCGAAGCCGTCACCATCAGGGCCTGCGAAATTCAACCGCTTTTCACCGAAGGTCTGTTCTTCCTTGAGCCCGGTGACGCCGAGGCTCGAAAGCCGCTCGCGCCAGAAGCCGAGCGACCCTTCAGGAACGGAAAAGACCGTGGTGCCGACTTCACCGGTGCCAGCACGCCCGCGCGGCATCTGCGGAAAGGGAAAGTAGGTCATCACCGTGCCAGGCGTTCCGGCCTCGTCGCCATAATAGAGGTGATAGACGTCAGGGGAATCGAAGTTCACCGTCTTCTTGACGCGGCGCATGCCGAGTGTCTTCGTGAAGAACTGGTTGTTGGTGAAGGCGTCGTCCGCCATCGACGTAACGTGATGCAGGCCCTTGATCTGATTGAGCATTGCCGTGATCCTTTCCGCCCGTCGAGACCGGGCTTTGTCATGACGCATAGATGCGCTCATCCGGGCCTTTACGAAAGACAGTCGCCACCAAACGCATTGTCTACGTTTTGTTGACGACTGAGGAAAATCGTTGAACGAACAGGGAGCACATACCCGACGTCTTGTGAGTGGACCGGCGGCTGCTTAATATTGGCATCAGCCACAGCGTGGCCATCGGGAGCGAGTGGGAGGAGGAGCCCGGACATTCCGTGAAATACCGCCTGATCCTTGCTGCCATCCTGCTGCCGCTGGTGGTTTCTGCCCTCGCCTGGCAGGGCAATGCGGTGGCGACGCGCAGCTACCTCGACGAGGCATCGGCACAGGCAAACACGGCACTCCGCCTCGCCGTGGCAGCGCTTGACGGCCATCTCAACCGTTATCAGGCCCTGCCCGCTCTGATTGCCGATCACGACGACATTCAGGAGCTGGCCACACGACCGCGCGACCGGCGGCTGAGAGAGGCCGTGAACGCCTATCTCAAAGACATCAATTCACTGCTCAAATCGTCCGATATCTATGTGATTACACCGGATGGCGACACGATTGCCGCCAGCAACTATGACGGCCCGACGAGCTTCGTCGGCCAGAACTTCAGCTACCGACCCTATTTCCAGGAGGCACTGCAAGGGCGGCAGTCCCGGTTCTATGCCCTTGGCACGACCTCGCTGAAGCGTGGCTATTATTTCGGCTCACCAATCCGCGTTGGTGACGACATCCGCGGCGTCATCGTGTTCAAGGTCGATATCGAGAGCATCGAGGCATCCTGGCAGGGCGGCGAGTACAAGATCTTCGTCTCCGACCCGGAGGGTATCGTTTTCATGTCCGGCACGCCGGAGTGGCTCTATGCGTCCGTGCTGCCGCTGACGCCCGAGCGGCTCGCGCGCACGGAAACGTCGAGACGCTACGCCGATGCGACATTGCGCGCGCTGCCTGTGACGCGCGGCCGCCTAACCGATCACGATCTGATGACGATCGCCTCCGGCGACAAGAGCCGGGAGTATCTGCTTTTATCCCAGCACATGGCCGACGCCGATTGGACAGTGAACGTGCTGACCGATACGGCATCCGTCCGTACCCAGGCGCTGACCACCGTTATCGCCGCCATCCTGCTTCTGTGTCTGACCGGCCTTGCCGCCGGTATTCTCTGGCAGCGGCGCGCCAGGCTCAACGAGCGCATTTCCATGCAGGCGGAAGCACAGGCCGAACTCGAGCGGCGCGTCGATGAGCGCACGGCCGATCTCGCGCGCGTCAACGTGCAGATTGAAGAGGAAGTCGCCGAACGGCGCCAGACCGAGCAACAGCTGCGCCGAACCCAGGCCGACCTGATCCAAGCAGGCAAACTCGCAGGTCTTGGCCAGATGTCGGCAGCGCTCTCGCACGAGTTCAACCAGCCGCTGGCGGCGGCAAAGACCTATGCCGACAGTGCAGTCTTGCTGATCGAGCGCGGGCGGGCTGACGAGGCCAGCGACAACATCCGGCGCATTTCCGGGCTGGTCGACCGCATGGCCGCAATCAGCCGGCACCTGCGCAATTTTGCCCGCAAGCCCAACGAGAAGCTGGGGCCGGTGCTGATCGAGGATGTCGTGCGCGACACGATGGAAATCGTCACAGTCAGGCTCAAGGCGGCGGCGGCCGAGATCGACATCGATCTGGGGCCGTCACCATTGGTGGTGCGCGCCGGCTCCGTCCGCCTGCAGCAGGTTCTGGTAAACGTGATCTCGAACGCGGCCGACGCGGTCGAGGGGCTTGACGATCGCCACATTCGGCTTCGTGCATGGCGCGACGGAGACAAGGTCGTGCTTGCGGTCAGCGATCGCGGTCCGGGCGTATCTGCGGCGATCGCCGAGCGCATCTTCGACCCGTTCTTTTCGACCAAGGGGGTCGGCAAGGGGCTGGGCCTTGGGCTGTCGATTTCCTATAACATCGTCAAGGACTTCGGCGGCAGCCTCGTTGCCACGAACCTCGCTGAAGGCGGTGCGGAATTCCGTATCGAACTTCCTGTTGCAGACGACCTGGGCCAGGAGGCCGCCGAATGATCGAAAGCCGTGTCCTGCTCGTCGATGACGAAGAGGAACTGCGCCATTCGAGTGCGCAGGCACTTGAGCTTGCCGGCTTCCGTGTCGAGACGTTCGCCAGCGCCGAGCGCGCCCTGGAATTCATCGGCTTTAGTTTTCCCGGCGTCGTCATCAGCGACATCCGCATGCCCGGCATGGACGGGATGACCTTTCTGCAGCGCATTCGCGAAATCGACGTAGAAGTGCCGGTGATCCTTGTTACCGGCCATGGCGACGTTCAGCTCGCCGTCCGCGCCATGCGCGAAGGCGCCTATGATTTTGTCGAAAAGCCTTTTACCGCGCAGATGCTCGCCGGCACCATTCGCCGCGCGCTCGACTGGCGCGCGCTGGTGCTCGAAAACCGGCGGCTCAAAGCCGTTGCCGGCAAGCGCGACGACATCGAGCAGCGGCTGCCCGGCCGAAGCCAAGTCATGGTCGATCTGCGCTACCGCATCCGTGCGATCGGCGCCTCCGATGCCGACACCTTGATCATCGGCGAGACCGGTGTCGGCAAAGAGGTCGTGGCCCGTACCCTGCACGATCTGAGCGCTAGGGCGAACAGTCCCTTCATCGCCATCAACTGCGCTGCCCTGCCGGAAAACCTGATCGAGAGCGAACTGTTCGGCCATGAGCCAGGCGCATTTCCCGGCGCGATCCGTCCACGCTACGGCAAGTTCGAACATGGGCGCGGCGGCACCATCCTGCTCGACGAAATCGGCTCGATGCCGATCGATCTGCAGGCGAAGTTCCTGCGCGTGCTGCAGGAGCGCGTGATTACCCGGCTCGGCTCCAACGAAGTCGTGCCGCTCGACGTTCGTTTCATCGCCACCAACAAGGTGGATCTGGAGCAGGAGGTGGCTGCAGGTCGCTTCCGGCCCGACCTTCTCTACCGCCTCAATGTCGCAACGCTGCGCGTGCCGCCGCTCGCACAACGCCGCGCCGACATTCCGCTCCTGTTCCTGCAGCTTGCGCGCGAATCCGCTGCGCGTTATGGCCGAGACGAAGTCGAGGTCTCACAGAACATGCTGGCCGAGATGGCCGAACGCAACTGGCCGGGCAACGTGCGTGAGTTGCGCAATGCTGCCGAAAGGCTCGTGCTGGGGCTGGACGCCACGTCGAGCGAGGCCGGCTCGCCCCTGACGAACGGCGGCCGCCTGGCAGACAAGGTCGCAGCCTTTGAGAAGGGGCTCATCGCCAACGCCATCGCCGCCCATGGCGGTGCGTTAAAACCGGTCTATGAATCGCTCGGCATCTCGCGCAAGACGCTCTATGAAAAGATGCAGAAGTTCGGGCTCGACAAGAAGCTCGTGGCGACCGACTTCACCGGCGACAACGATGGCCTCTAACATGACCGAGCCCCTGAACGAGAACAGGGGCGCGGATATCCACGCCCCTGCAAAGTTGTGACGGAACTGACGCCTCAGACGTTGAAGGCTGCCCCGATCAGCGTCCTGGTGTACGGCTCCCTCGGCGCGTCGAAGATCCCGTCGGTATCGCCTTCTTCGACGATCTTGCCGTTTTTCATCACGATTACGTAGTCCGACATCGCCTTCACCACCGACAGATCGTGGCTGATGAAGATGTAGGACAAACCGTGCGAGCGCTGCAGATCGCGCAGAAGCTCGATCACCTGCCCCTGCACCGAGCGGTCCAGCGCCGACGTCGGTTCGTCGAGAATGACGACCTTCGGTTTCAGGATCATCGCGCGCGCAATGGCGATGCGCTGCCGCTGGCCACCCGAAAACTCGTGCGGATAGCGGTTGCGCGACGCCGGATCGAGCCCGACTTCCTTCAGCGCCTCGATGGCACGACGGTCGCGATCGGCGCGGCTGAGTGCCGGCTCGTGCACGTGCAGACCTTCGGTGATGATTTCACCGACGGTGCGGCGTGGAGACAGCGAACCGTAGGGATCCTGGAACACCAGCTGCAGCGCCCGCCTGAGCGGACGCATCTGGCCGCGATCGAAGCCGGAAATGTCTGTCGTTCCGAAGCGGTAGTAGCCGCTGCTCGGCAGAAGCCGCAGCAACGCCCGCCCGAGCGTCGACTTTCCGGAGCCGGATTCGCCGACAACGCCGATCGTCTGGCCTTCGCGAAGACGCAAGGTGACCTTGTCGACCGCGCGGAATACGGCATTGCCGCGGGTGAAGAAGCCGCCGCCGATCGCGTAATCGACACAGACGTCCCGGCCTTCAAGGATGATCGGCGCATTGTCTGCCGGTGCTGCCTTGCGGCCGCTCGGTTCTGCCGCGAGCAGCATCTTCGTGTAGTCGGCCTGCGGCCGCTCGAAGATGTCGGCCGTGGTGCCTTGCTCCACCACTTCGCCACGGCGCATCACTGCGACCCGTTCGGCGAAATGCTTGACGATGCCGAGGTCGTGGGTGATCAGCACGATCGCCATGCCGAAGCGCTTCTGCAGCGACTTCAACAGATCCAGGATCTGTGCCTGGATCGTCACGTCAAGGGCCGTCGTCGGCTCGTCGGCAATAAGCAGGTCCGGCTCGTTGGCAAGCGCCATCGCGATCATCACACGCTGGCGTTGGCCGCCCGAAAGCTCGTGCGGATAGCTATCGATGCGCCGGCCCGGTTCGGGGATGCCGACCAGTTCGAGCAGTTCCAGCACGCGCGCGCGCGCCTGCTTGAACGTGCCGCCGCGGTGATGGACGATCGGCTCGGCAATCTGCCGGCCGATCGTGTAGAGCGGGTCGAGCGAGGTCATCGGCTCCTGGAAGATCATGGTGATCTTGGAACCGCGCACGCCGTTCAGCGCCTTGGGCGAAAGCCCCACCAGTTCCTGACCGCGATAGCGGGCGGAGCCGGTAACCGTGCCGTTCTTGGCAAGCAGGCCCATGATGCCCATCATCGTCTGGCTCTTGCCCGAGCCGGACTCACCGACCACCGCAAGTGTCTCGCCGGTGCGCACATCAAGATCGATGCCCTTGACCGCATCGACCGTGCCATCCGGCGTCGAGAAGTTCACCTTGAGGCCGCGGACGGCCAGGATCGTTTCGTTGGTATCAGCCATATCAGCGGTCCTTCGGGTCGAGCGCGTCGCGCAGGCCGTCGCCGACGAAGTTCAGCGAGAACAGCGTCAGAACAAAGAAGATGGCCGGGAAGATTAAGAGCCAGGGTGCGGACTGGATGTTGTTGGCGCCTTCCGAGATCAGCGCGCCCCAGCTCGTCAGCGGCGCCTGAACACCCAGGCCGAGGAAGGAGAGGAAGCTCTCGAGCAGGATCACCTTCGGCACGACGACGGTGACGAAGACGATGACCGGACCGATGGTATTCGGAATGATGTGCCGGCGGATGATCTGCCAGTCGGTCAGGCCGAGTGCCTGCGCCGCGCCGACGAATTCCCGCCGTTTCAGCGCCAGTGTCTGGCCACGCACGATGCGGGCCATATCCAGCCATTCGACCGCGCCGATCACCAGGAAGATCAGGATGAACGACCGCCCGAAGAAGACGACGAGAACAACGACGAGGAAGACGAAGGGCAGAGAATACATGATCTCCACCAATCGCATCATGACGTTGTCGACGCGGCCCCCGATGTAGCCCGATGTCGCGCCGTAGACGACGCCGATGCCGAGCGACACGAGGCTGGCGAGCAGACCGACGGCGATCGAAATCTGGCCACCGAGCATGACGCGCACCAAGAGGTCGCGACCGTTCGAATCGGTGCCGAACGGGAAGTATTCGCGGTCGACCTGGCCGGTGACCTTGAGGGTACGCCCCTCGTCCTCGGTCGCCACGACCTGGGTGTCGCGGAACTCGTTGGCACGATCGAAGTAGCGCGTCGCGCGCGCGTCAATCGGCTGCTCGGAGGTGATGGTCGCGGTGAAGGCCTCCCCCTCAACGTTGAACTCCTTCAACGTCACGCGGGCGCGTGTCGCAACGCCTTCCATGACCTCTTGCAGCGTGGACGTATCCGGGCGCGGCTCGAGACTCGGACCGATGTTCACGTAGGACGGAAACACCTGATCATAGGTATGCGGCACGAACAGCGGGCCCAGGAACGAGAAGACCGCGATCAGCGCCAGCATGACACAGCCGGCCATGGCCGCACGGTTGCGCTTGAAGCGCATGGCAGCCAGTTGGAAGAGGCTACGCCCCTTGGTTTCCGGCGCTGCCGCCGGCGTCTGGACGATATCAGTCATGGCGAACCCTCGGATCGAGCAGGCCGTAGAGAATGTCGACCAAAAGATTGAAAACGATAACGAAGATGGCAACGAGAATGACCGTGCCCATTACCAGCGTATAGTCGCGGTTGATCGCCCCGAGGACGAAGTAGCGACCGACGCCCGGAATGGTGAAGATCGTCTCGACCACGGCCGAGCCCGTCAGCAGTGCCGCCGCGCAAGGTGCGAGGTAGGAGACGACAGGCAGCATCGCCCCGCGCATGGCGTGGGTAACGACAACGGTTCTTGCGGGGAGACCATAGGCCTTGGCGGTGCGGATATGATCGGTGTGCAGTGCCTCGATCATCGAACCGCGGGTCAGGCGCGCGAAGACGGCCAACTGCGGCAGCGCCAGCGCGATCATCGGCAGGATCAGGTAGCGCATCGAACCGTCGCCCCAGCCGCCAGCCGGTAGCCAGGCCAAGCCGATGGCAAAGACCAGCGTGAGCACAGGGCCAACGACGAAGTTCGGTACTGTGACGCCCAGCGTCGAGACCGACATGATCGTGAAGTCGAGGATGCTGTTTTGCCGAAGCGCGGCAATCGTGCCGGCGATGACGCCGCCGATCACTGCAAACAACAGGGCATACAGGCCGAGCTCAATCGAATAGGGCAAGCCCTTGCCGATCAACTGCGCGACGTTGTTGTCCTTGTAGATATAGCTCGGGCCAAAGTCGCCGGTCACCGCATTGCTAAGATAGTGAACGTATTGGCGCCACAGGGGCTGGTCGAGCTGATACGTCGCCATCAGGTTCGCCATCGTTTGCGGCGGAAGGGGACGCTCGAGGTTGAAGGGGCCGCCAGGGGCAAACCGCATCAGGAAAAACGAAATGGTGACGACGATAAACAAGGTCGGCACCGCACTCGCCAATCGGCGAAGGATGAAGGAAATCATGGACTTACTCCGGAGGCGACGCGCGGCATTCTCGCCGCGCGTCGTCCCTGTTCGTTATTCGGCGACGCTCAGGAACCGGCTCAGGTGCTGGTTCGGTGAGTTGTCCTGCCAGCCCTTGACGCGGTCGGAAACCAGCCACAGGTCGGCCTGGGTCAGAAGCGGAGCGATCGGCTGTTCCTTCATCAGCAGAGCTTCGGCTTCATGCAGCAGCTTGGAGCGCGCTGCCGGATCCTGCTCCTCGTAGGACTTCTTCATGAGGCCATCGAATTCAGCGTTTTCGAAGTGGCCGTAGTTGAAAGTCTTGTTGGAGCTGAGGCTGAGAGCGAGGAAGTTCTCGGCATCGGCGTAGTCAGCAACCCAGCCGGCGCGCGCCACGTTGAACTTGCCGCCTTCCTGCAGGTAGGCGTAGTGCGAGGACACGTCGAGGTTCACCAACGACACCTTGGCGCCGAAGGTGTTCTTCCACATGTCGGCAACGGCAGTCGCAACGCGCTCATGGTTCGGATTGGTGTTGTAGCGCAACTCGATTTCGAGCGGCTTGCCACCTTCGCCGTAACCGGCTTCCTTCATCAGAGCCAGCGCCTTGTCTTCGCGATCGAGCTGCGACAGGGTGCCGAACTCGGCCTTGGACGGGTCGCCGTAGCTCTCGATGCCCGGGGGCACCATCGAGTAGGCCGGAAGCTGCGAGCCTGCGTAGATTTCCTTGGCCAAGAAGTCACGGTCGACGGCCATGGACAGCGCCTGGCGGACGCGAACGTCGCTATAGGGCTCCTGGCGGGTGTCGAAGGCGTAGTAGTAGGTCGCGAGCGTCGGCGACACGTGGACCTGGTCGCCATGGGACTTGCGCAGACGATCAAGCTGATCGGCCGAGAAGTTGTAGGCGAGATCCATTTCCTTGGCTTCGAAGCGGCGAACCGAAGCGGCCTGGTCGTCGATCGGGTAGAAGATGACCTTGTCGAGCTTGACGTTGGCGGCGTCCCAGTAGTTGGGGTTCTTGACGGCTGTCAGGCTGTCGTTCGGAACGTGGGCGGCGAGCGTGAATGCACCGTTCGAAACCATGACGCCCGGCTTGACGAAGTCCGCGCCGTTCTTTTCGACGCTCGCCTTGCTGACCGGAAGCGCGGTCTGGTGCGCCAGCAGTTCGAGGAAGAACGGGGTCGGGCGCTCAAGCGTGATTTCAAGCGTCTTGTCGTCGACGGCTTTCAAGCCGAGCTGATCGGTCGGCAGTTCGCCCTTGTTGACCTTTTCGGCGTTCTTGATCGGGAAGAGGATGTTGGCGTAGCCGGCAGCGGTCTTCGGGTCTTCGACACGACGGAACGAGAAGACGAAATCTTCGGCCGTCACCGGCGAACCGTCGGACCACTTGGCATCAGCGCGCAGCTTGAACGTATAGACCGTGCCGTCGTCCGAAAGCTCCCACGTTTCGGCTGCACCCGGGACGATCTTGCCCGAAGCGTCATAGATCGTCAGGCCTTCGTAGAGATCCTTCAGGATGAACTCTTCGATGTTGATCGACGTATGGGCCTGGTCCAGCGTCTGCGGCTCACCGGCATTGCCACGATGCAGGACAGCTTCGGCAAGAGCCGGGCTTGCTCCGATGAGCAACGAGCCGATCAGCGCGGCAGCGCTAAGGTTGAGTTTCAGTGAGGCCATTTCGTTTCTCTCCTTCCCCTTTTTTGGGTTTGTGATCGCAGGAGAGAAGTGCAAATCTTTCGCAAACGCAAGGCGGATTCTGCAGCCAGCTGCATCTTTATCTATAGAGCCGTAATTTTGTGAACTTTAAAGTTGTATTTCGTTTGCGATCGTTTTCGTCGCTTTTGCGACGCAGATGTGACAGCGGCGCGGTCATCCACGCCTATCTACTGTAACGTTTTAGATGCGGCCGGCGCTTTGCCGGATAGTGGCCAGGAATCAGCCGCCGTGCAAACTTCGTGAATTCAAGAGGCAGTTTACGTAATGTGCGGAAAGAAACAGGGCCTTAGCCGCAATCTTCTTGCAGAACGTCGACTGGACGGTAACACCGTGCTTCCGCACTGGCAATTTCCAACCCAGTGCAACTCGCCAACGGCACGCGCAAAAGTAGCATTTGGCCCGATCGGTTCGACCGGCTGTGACGCACCACTAGAAAGCGAAACGGTTAGATCCGTCCTGTTGCATCCAGTCCACAGTAAAATCGATTGAAGCGCGTCCGACACCCCTCGCAGCCAGCCCCTCGCCCGTTGCCAAACCACTTTGATGAACTATTGTGCGCCTGACTTCGGTGGGCGCGACCATTTCGCACGCGTTGTCACGTCGCACGGCAAATCCGGCCATCGAATGGTGTCGATGGAGCCACGGGCGACGGCACGGCCGGACCAATTTCGTCGCGCACCAAATTGCGCAGAGACATATAAAGGGAGATTATCGAATGGCATTGATCACATTGCGGCAACTGCTCGACCATGCGGCGGAGAACGACTACGCACTGCCGGCGTTCAATGTGAACAATCTCGAATACATTCAGGCCGTCATGCGCGCTGCTGACGCCACTGATTCTCCCGTTATCCTGCAAGCCAGCCGCGGTGCTCGCTCCTACGCGGGCGACGCTTTCCTGCGCCACCTCATCCTGGGCGCAGCGGAAGAATATCCGCACATTCCGGTTTGTCTGCATCTCGACCACGGCGACCAACCGTCGACGTGCATTTCGGCGATCACCAACGGCTTTACATCGGTCATGATGGACGGTTCGCTCGAAAAGGACGGCAAGACCGTCGCCAGCTATGAATACAATGTCGCAGTCACTGCCGAAGTCGTGAAGATCGCGCATGCGGCCGGTGTTTCGGTCGAAGGCGAACTCGGCTGCCTCGGCAACCTTGAAACCGGCGCCGGCGACAAGGAAGATGGCCACGGCTTCGAGGGCAAGCTGTCGCGCGAGGAACTGCTCACAGATCCGGAGCAGGCTTTCGACTTCGTCACCAAGACCGGCGTCGATGCGCTTGCCGTCGCCATCGGCACCAGCCATGGCGCCTACAAGTTTACCCGCGAGCCGGATGGCGACATCCTGTCGATCGAAACCATTGCCAAGATCAACAAGCGCCTGCCGAACACCCATCTCGTCATGCACGGTTCGTCGTCGGTTCCGAAGGATCTGCAGGATCTGTTCAACACCTATGGCGGCAAGATGAAGCCGACCTGGGGTGTTCCGGTCTCCGAAATCCAGAAGGCGATCCCGCTCGGCGTTCGCAAGGTCAACATCGACACCGACCTGCGTCTGGCCATGACCGGCACAATCCGCAAGAACTTCGCCGAGAACCCGGAGAATTTCGACCCGCGCACCTATCTGAAGCCGGCAACGGCTCTCATGACCGAGGTTTGCCGCGAGCGCTTCGAAGCTTTCCGGACTGCCGGCAAGGCATCGAAGATCCGCACTCTGCGCCTGCCGGAAATGGCCAAGCGCTACGCCGCGGCCTGATTGGCATGAGGCACGCCGCTGTCAGAATGTCGGCGGCGTGTTGATCCACAGAAGCACCGTTTCGCCGTCATGCCGGTTTGTCCAGGCATGGCGGCGTTTGCTTTCGAAGTAGAGCGAGTCGCCGACGCCAAGGTCGTAAAACTGGTCATTGTCGAGAATGAACTCGACGCGCCCAGAAAGCACGTAGACGAATTCCTCTCCCTCATGCCGGTAGGCGCCTTCGCTCGAAGCGCCGGGCTCCAGCACAAATCGATGGCAGTCCATCTGGTTGCGACCATCGGCAAGAAGCTGCACCGTGACGCCGGGCGTCGTCTTCGGCCAGGCACGCCATTCACCCGCGCGAACGACGGCCCGTGCGTCAGCCTCCGCCTCGCCCGACAGGCTCGAAACCGTCGTTCCAAAATACTCGGCGATGTTATGCAAGACGGCAACCGACACGCCTTGCGAGGTCCGCTCGAGCGTGGAGAGCACGGAAGCGGCAATCCCGATTTCGCTCGCGACCAGTTCCAGCGTCTTGCCGGCGGCATGGCGCAGACTGCGCAACTTGCGGCCGACCTGATTGTCGATCCCGCTCTCTCCCGCCGCCGGCGCGTCGTCGTCCGCAGCCGCCTCGGCTTCGAGCGCCTCTCGGATCGCTGCGGGGTTCAGACCGCGTTCGACGCGAAACCAGGAAATGCGCTTCAACCGGGCAAGATCGGCTTCCGTGTATTGCCGGTGACCCGTCGGTGAGCGCTCCGGAACGACCAGCCCTTGCGTCTCCCACAATCGGAGCGTCGAGGCGGACACACCCGCCAGTCGTGCAGCCTCGGCAACCTTGTAGCGCACGCCGCTCATTTTTTCTTCCTTGTTACAACCGTCTGGCCCGGCAGCGAATCTGCGCCGCACACGCGCGCTGGCGAACTTAGCCGTCCGGCCCAAGCTTTTACAAGAATGCCTCATCAGCGCCAGTGGTCTCTCGATCACCAAATTTGATTTGCATTCCATTTTGAAAGATGTACCACTTCCTAAATAAACTTGCAGAAAAAATGCAACATATTGCCTTCGCCAGCAACAGGACACGCACCATGACTAGCCTCACCGATCGTAAGAACGCTGCCATTTCCCGCGGCGTGGGCATGACCACGCAGATCTACGCCGACCGTGCGGAAAACGCCGAGATCTGGGACAAGGAAGGCAACCGCTATATCGACTTCGCCTCCGGCATTGCCGTGGTCAACACCGGCCACCGCCATCCGAAGGTGATCGCCGCCGTCAAGGCGCAGCTCGATCGTTTCACCCACACTTGCCATCAGGTTGTGCCTTACGAGACCTATGTGCATCTCGCCGAGCGCCTGAACGCGCTCGCGCCCGGCGATTTCGCCAAGAAGACGATCTTCGTCACCACAGGTGCTGAGGCTGTCGAAAATGCGGTGAAGATCGCCCGTGCGGCGACTGGCCGCCAGGCCGTGATCGCCTTTGGCGGCGGCTTCCACGGCCGCACATTCATGGGTATGGCGCTGACCGGCAAGGTGGTGCCGTACAAGGTCGGCTTCGGCGCCATGCCGGGCGACGTCTTCCACGCGCCCTTCCCGATCGAGCTTCACGGCATCACCGTCGAGCAGTCGCTGGCCGCGCTGAAGAAGCTGTTTGCCGCCGATGTCGATCCTGGCCGGGTCGCAGCGATCATCATCGAGCCGGTGCAGGGCGAAGGCGGATTCTATCCGGTTCCGCCAGCCTTCATGAAGGCACTGCGCGAAATCTGCGACCAGCACGGCATCCTCTTGATTGCCGATGAAGTCCAGACCGGCTTTGCCCGCACGGGCAAGATGTTTGCGATGGATCATCACGAGGTCGCTGCCGATCTGATGACGATGGCAAAGAGCCTTGCCGGTGGCTTCCCGCTCGCTGCCGTCACCGGCCGCGCCGAGATCATGGACGCGCCGGCCCCCGGCGGTCTTGGCGGCACCTATGGCGGCAATCCGCTCGGTATTGCCGCAGCGCATGCCGTGCTCGACGTCATAGCCGAGGAGAAACTTTGTGAACGGGCCGAACAGCTTGGCGGCCGACTGAAGCAGCGCCTTGCCGCGATCCGCGAGCAGGCGCCCGAGATCGTCGACATCCGCGGCCCGGGCTTCATGAACGCCGTGGAATTCAATGATGTGAAGACCAATCTGCCGAGCGCCGATTTCGCCAACAAGGTTCGGCTGATCGCGCTCGACAAGGGCCTGATCCTGCTCACCTGCGGCGTGCACGGCAACGTCATTCGGTTCCTGGCACCGATCACGATCCAGGACAACGTCTTTGCCGAGGCGCTCGACATCCTCGAAGCCTCGATCCTCGAAGCGCGCGGTTGACGCCTTGCCGGGCGACCGCTAACGCGGTTGTCCGGGCCGATGAAATGGCTCCGGGCGTCGGGAGGAACGACGCCCGCAAAAACAAACAGGAAGCGGGCCGGTCGGCATGCGACGGGCATCGCTGGAGGACGCCCATCATGACCCTGACGCCGGCCTTGACCAAACACCTGCGTGACGCCGAACTGTTTTCTGGTTTAGACGGCGTTGCGCATTGCGCCGGGAATTGGACGGGCGCGACCTTCGATGTTTTCAACCCGTCGAGCGGAGAGTTGCTGGCGTCGTTGCCGGATATGGGCATTGCACAGGCGAGTGCTGCGATCGATGCGGCCGCCGCCGCGCAAGCCCTTTGGGCAGCAAAACCGGCCAAGGATCGAAGTGCCGTGCTTCGACGCTGGCACGACCTGATTATTGCCCATGCCGACGATCTCGCCGCCATCCTCACCACCGAAATGGGCAAGCCGATAGGGGAATCGAAGGGCGAGGTGCTGCACGCTGCCGCCTACGTCGAGTGGTACGCCGAGGAGGCCAAGCGCATCTATGGCGAAACCTTCCCGGCACCAGCCAATGACCGACGCATGCTCGTCATCAAGCAGCCGGTCGGCGTCGTCGGTACGATTACCCCGTGGAACTTTCCTGCTTCCATGGTCGCCCGCAAGATCGCGCCCGCGCTTGCCGCCGGCTGCACCATCGTGTTGAAGCCCGCCGAACAGACGCCACTCGTTGCCGGCGCCATGTTCGTGCTCGCCGAGAAGGCCGGCTTCCCTGCAGGCGTCGTCAATCTGCTCTACGCTTCGGAAGGGGCTGCGATTGGGCGCGAACTCTGCAGCAACCCCAAGGTCCGCAAGATCAGCTTTACCGGCTCGACCGAAGTTGGGCGCCTGCTGATGCGCCAGTGTTCAGATCAGATCAAGAAGGTGAGCCTGGAACTCGGCGGCAATGCCCCCTTCATCGTTTTCGACGATGCCGATATCGACGAGGCGGTCGATGGTGCGGTCCAGGCGAAGTTCCGCAATGCCGGTCAAACCTGCGTTTCGGCCAACCGCATCTATGTTCAATCGGCTGTGCATGACGCGTTTGCCGAGAAATTCGTGGCGCGCGTCGCCGAACTCTCCGTCGGCGACGGCTTTTCCGCCGGCGTCACCATCGGCCCGATGATCGACCGGCACGCGATCGAGAAGATCGCAGCCCACGTCGCCGATGCCGTGTCGAAAGGCGCGCAAGTGCGCGCCGGCGGGCGTCGCATCGGCACGTCGGGCACCTTCTTCGAGCCGACGGTCCTTACCGGCATCTCGACCGACATGCGCGTCGCTCAGGAAGAAACATTTGGCCCGATCGCCCCGATCATCCGCTTCGAGACCGCCGAACAGGTGATCGCCGAGGCGAACGATACGATCTATGGCCTCGCCGCCTATTTCTACGCCGAGAGCCTCAAGCGCGTATGGCATGTCGCCGAGGCGCTCGAATACGGCATGGTCGGCATCAATACCGGGCGCATGTCCTCGGAGGCCGCCCCCTTCGGCGGCATCAAGCAGTCGGGTATCGGCCGTGAGGGCTCCCGCCACGGGCTCGAGGACTATCTGGAAATGAAGTATCTCTGCATGGGCAACATCTGACGTTTCAAACGTGGTCCTCGCGATTAGTCAACGATGTGGTAGCCGCCGTCGACATAGAGGACCTGCCCGGTTATCAGCCGCGCGGCATCGTGAGCGAGGAACGCCGTAGCCGCGCCAACGTCGTCTATATCCACAAGTTCGCGGGCCGGCGACTTGACCTTGGTCCTTTCGAGCAGCGCGTCGAATTCCGGGATTCCTGACGAAGCCCGCGTCGCAAGCGCACCGGGCGAGATGGCGTGGACGCGAATGCCCTTGGGGCCGAGCTCTGCCGCGAGGTAGCGAACCGCACTTTCGAGTGCCGCCTTGGCGACACCCATGATGTTGTAGTTCTCCACCACGACCTGCGAACCGTGATAGGTCATTGTGAAGAGCGTGCCGCCATTCTTCATCAGTGGTTCTGCCAGATGCGCCATGCGAATGAAGGACCAGCAGGATATGTCCATGGTCTTGAGGAAGCCCTCGCGAGGGACGTCAACCACGCGCCCGCCGAGTGTATCCTTCGGCGAGAAGGCGATTGAGTGCACGACGAAGTCCAGCTCTCCCCAAGTCCTCTCAACCTCCTCGAAGACCGCCTCCATCTGACCGGAAACGGCAACGTCGAGCGGCATAAAGATCGGCGCTTCGAGCTCGCGCGCCAAGGGCTCCACATGGGGCTTGGCCTTGTCATTGAGGTAGGTGACGGCGACTTCGGCCCCGAGGGCGCGGAAGGCGCGAGCGCAGCCCCACGCGATCGAACGGTCGTTGGCGATGCCGACGACGAGGCCTTTGCGGCCTTCTAGAAGCTTCGCATTCGCTGCGGGAATGGACATGTCTTGCCTCCGTTGGGTCAGGCTACCGCGGTTTTCAGAAGCGCCAGCGTGTGGCGCGCAATCATCAACTCCTCGTCGGTCGGAAGAACGTAGAGCGCGACACGGCTTGAGGGCGTCGAGATCAGGGTGGCGCCGATGCTGTTGGCGGCCGGGTCGAGTTCGGCCCCCAGCCACGCGATACTCTCCGCAATCCGAGCACGGATCGGGGCGGAGTTCTCGCCGACGCCGGCTGTAAAGACGAAGGCGTCGATGCCGCCAAGTGCGGCCGCAAGCATGCCCGCGTTGAGACCGCAACGATAGACGAAGTGATCGACGGCGAGCTTGGCATGCGGATCGTCGCTGCCAAGAAGGTCGCGCATGTCGTTCGACACGCCCGAAAGCCCCTTGAGCCCAGCCTCGTGGTAGAGCAGGTCCGAGACGGCCCGGGCGCTCATGCCGCGCTGCAGAATGAGATAGAGCACAACGCCCGGATCGAGCTGACCCGGCCTCGTTCCCATCGGCAGACCGTCAAGCGCGGTAAAGCCCATGGTGGTCTCGACGCTGTGACCGTCGCGCAGCGCGCACATCGAGGCACCGCTGCCGAGATGGGCGACGATCACTCTGCCGCGTGCCACCTGTGGCGCCACCGCGCGCAGATGCTCGGCGATGTATTCATAGGAAAGACCGTGGAAGCCGTAGCGCCGCACGCCCTCGTCATAGAAACGGCGCGGCATGGCGTAGCAGTTAACCTCTTGCGGGTGGCCATGATGGAATGCGGTGTCGAAGCAAGCGACTTGTGGCACATCGGGATTGATCGCCATCGCCTGGCGGATAGGCGCAAGGTTGTTGGGTTGGTGCAGCGGCGCAAGATCCTGGTAGCTCGCCAACCTCTCGAGCACACCCGCGTCGATCAGCACAGGCGCCGCAAAGTCGGGGCCGCCGTGCACCACACGGTGTCCGATAGCGCGAAGCTTGAAACCTTCGAGCGTCAGCAGCCAATCCCGAGCAGCAGCAATGGCTGCCGGCAGGTCGCCGACCTTGTCAGCCGGATAGGTCCGGTCAACGAGCACGGCGCCGTCGGCACCCTTCGCTTGAAGCCGGGGGCGCGTACCGATGCCACCGATCTGGCCCTTGATCTGGCGTTCCAGCCCTCCATCGGTGATCCCGAACAATTGGAACTTGAGGCTCGACGAGCCGGCGTTGACGACGAGGAGTGCATCCATGGCTACACCGCCGGAACTTGTGCCGCCCGTCGCCGCGCCGCATAGAGCGAAGCCACGGCGCAGGATGCAAGACGCGTACGGACGGAATCTGCCCGTGAGGTCAAGACGATCGGCACCCGCGCGCCAAGCACGATGCCGGCGGCGTCGGCATGGGACAGGAAGGTAAGGTTTTTCGCGAGCATGTTGCCGGCCTCGAGATCCGGCACCACCAGGATCTGGGCTCTGCCGGCGACCGGCGAGACTATGCCCTTGATGCGCGCTGCTTCCGGATCGATCGCATTGTCGAAGGCGAGCGGGCCGTCGAGCAGGCCGCCGGTGATCTGGCCGCGGTCGGCCATCTTGCAGAGCGCGGCGGCCTCGATCGTCGAAGGGATCTTCGTCGTTACAGTCTCGACCGCCGAAAGGATGGCGACACGCGGCTCGCCGAGACCGATTGTCACCCAGAGGTCGATCGCGTTCTGCACGATATCGCGCTTGGCCTCGAGGTCCGGAAAGATGTTGATGGCAGCGTCGGTGATAAACAGCGTCTCGGCATGGCCCGGCACATCCATGATGAAGACGTGGCTGATCCTTCGGTCGGTCCTGAGCCCGGTCGCGGAGGCGGCAACTTCCTTCATCAGCTCGTCGGTATGCAGGCTTCCTTTCATCAGGAGTTCGCCCCGGCCCTCGCGGATCAGCGCGACGGCCTTGGCGGCCGCAGCATGACTGTGCGGCACATCCACGATCTCGCGCCCGCCGAGGTCGAGGCCGTGTTCGGCCGCGACGGTGCGGATCTTCGCCTGCGGGCCGACGAGAACAGGCGCAATCAGGCCCAACTCGGCAGCCTCCAGCGCACCGCGGAGCGATGTCTCGTCGCAAGGATGCGCCACGATCGTGACAGCCGGCGTTTCGTCCTGCGCGGCTGCGATCAGGCGGTCGTATTTGGACAGTTCAGGCGTCATTGCGCTTGCTTCGGACACGTCGAAAACTCCCTCGTCGATCAGGATACCTTGCGGTTGCGAACGGTCTTGCCTGCAGTGATCGAGACCGGAGGCTCGCTGTCGAGACGAAAGAGCGTCGCCACCCGTTGCAACCGCTCGGCTGCGACAGCCATTACCGCACCGGACGCTTCGAGCACTCCCCGAAGGGCAGCGAAAGCAGATCGGCGCTCTTCAATCGCCTCCGGCAGCAACTTCGGAAGTGCCGCAAGGGCAGCATCCTCGTCGATCAGCAGCATGAAGTATTGCTCGCGCATCACCGCCTTGAACGTAGCAAGGTCCAATTGTTTCGTCTCGCGATGAGCCTGCCGCAGCCGGCGCACGGCCTCGAAGCCGCGCTCGTCGGCGCCGCCGCGCGCCATACCGACGAATATCAGGCATCTGGCGAGACCTTCACAGATACCGCCGTGCGCCATTCGGGATCGAAGTTCTGCGATCCGCGCCTCAACGAGTTCCTGATGCAGAGGGCTTTTTGCCGCCTTGCGCGGCTTTCCGGTGCTCGCGTCGATGCCAAGCGCCGCCTGTAGCGTCGCGGAGCCGTAGATGGCCTGAAAGCTCTGTTCTGAAAGATATTCGGCCGTGCGTCGCCAGGTCTCGAGCCCGTCGACGATCTGTTGCGAAAAGCTCTCCTGCCACGCGACGAAAGGATTTTCCCGGGCTACCGGCTCGCGGGTTTGGCGGACCTGGTCTGCAAGAGCCCTCGCCCAGTTCATGAAGGGATTGTCAGGTCCGAACAGTGCATATTGCAGGCGCAGCGGGTGCAGGTTCCGCATCGCTTCGGCCACGGGCGGCGTCACCGCCGCTTTAACCGCTGGCTGCAGGTAGGTGCGGTAAAGCGCGAGATTGACTTCCGAGAGTTTCGCCGCGGTCGCGAAACGCCGTTCATCCTCGGCGTCGTTGCCACCAAGCGCCCGGATATCGTCAAGCGTGCGCGGCTCGCAGCGCATCAGCCATTCGCCGGAAGCGAACTCCCTGCCTTCGGTGACCTCGCTTGCCGACGTCAGCACGGCTTCGTACAACCCAGGGGGCAAGACATCGATCAGGTCGATGTTGGAAGCGAATTCGTCGTGCTCCTTGCGCGCAACACCGGCCGACACGAAGATGCCGAGATGCCCGATCGTCTCATGGACGGTGTAGACGATGGTTTGGCCATAGGCGCGGATCTCGTCGACGCTGTGATAGAGATCGAGGATCCAGCCGAGTGCCTGCTGCGGCGGCGTAATGTTGTCGCCCTTCGAGCAAAAGACCACGATTGGAGAATGTACGTTGCGCAGGTCGATCGCGGTGCCGTCGGACGTCCGGATCTCGCCGGCCGCAAGCTTGTTGCCGACAAAGAGTTCGTCGACGATGAACTGCATTTCCTCGGCGTTCAGCGTCACATGGCCGCCCCACCAGCGCTCGAAGCCGAGATACCGCGCCGCTTCGGTATCGATCCTCGAATAGAGGTTGTACTGCTTGGTCCAGAGTGTGTTGGCCGGGTTCTGGTTTTCGAAATTTTGCACCAGCCAGGCGCCATCGAAGATACCGGCGCCGAGATCGCCGGTCAGAGCCGTCAACCAGCTGCCGCCGAGAAGTCCGCCGGAATAGCGCATCGGGTTCTGCCCCTTCACGCCGGCCCAATAGGAAAGCGGCGCGCCGGCGATAATGATCGGGCCGAACAGCTCTGGTCTGAGCGCGGCGACGATCATCACTGCCCACCCGGCCTGGCAATTGCCGATCACGCAGGGCTTGCCGTCCGCAGACGGATGGCGCGCAATCACGGTTTCCAGAAATCCGGCCTCGGCAAGAGCAATATCCTCAATGGTCTGACCGGGCATGGGATCTGGAAGAAAGCCGATGAAATAGCAGGGATGGCCAGCCTTCAGCACCACGCCGATTTCGCTATCGGCCTTGAAGCCGCCAATTCCGGGACCGTGGCCGGCACGTGGATCGACGACGACAAAGGGTCGCTTCGACGGGTCAACCGCCACATCTTCGTGCGGAACGATCTTGACCAGTGCATAGTTCACCGGCCGCTCGAGCGTGCGCCCGTCACGGATGAGTTCGACCTCGAATTCCAGCACGTTTGGAGCGGTTTGCGTGCGGTGTTCCTCATATTGGGCGCCGCGCTCACGCATGACATCCAGAAACAGAACAGAACGCTGCCACGCGTCCAACGAATAAGCGTAGGCGTCAGAAAATGTCGGGATGGTTGTCGGCTTCGGCATGATGTCCACTCCTCGGTTTGATTGAGGGTCGGGCCTGTTCCCGAATGATATAGGGCAGTGCAAGCGGTCACGTGTTGATTTACGTCAAGAACGACATGCGTACTGCGGACCGAAACGCCTCATAGAGGCCATAGGCATACATCTGTGGATGAGTTGCCGCGAACTCTTAACCGTTGCCATATGCTTGGCTCGCAACCGGTCAACGGCGTCCACGTCTCATCAGTCGTTTCGGCTTTTCGCACTGCAGCATCATACAGAAACATGCCCTTCACAAGACGACCCTTGAAATTTGGGACGCAGCTTGCCAATTGGGGCGAAACCCAAAGGAGTTCCCACCGCGATGAGCGAAACTGAAATGTCCGTAGAGAAACATGTCTTTGAAGCCGATGTAGCCAGGCTGCTCCATCTCATGGTGCACTCGGTCTATTCCGACAAGAACGTCTTCCTCCGCGAACTGATTTCCAACGCCGCGGACGCCTGCGAAAAGTTGCGTTACGAGGCGATCGTCTCGCCCGAGCTTTTGGCCGGCGACACTACGCCCGGCATCCGGTTGACGCTGGACGAGGAAAACAACCGCCTCGTCGTTGAAGACAACGGCATCGGCATGAGCCGCGACGAACTCGTGGAAGCGCTCGGCACCATTGCCCGCTCCGGCACGCGCGCCTTCATGGAGCGCATCGAGGCGGCTCAGGGCAAGGAAGGCGCGCAGCTCATCGGCCAGTTCGGCGTCGGCTTTTATTCCGCCTTCATGGTCGCCGATAACGTCGATGTCGTCTCGCGCCGCGCCGGATCGGACCACGCCTGGGTCTGGTCGTCAGACGGCAAGGGCAGCTATACGGTGGCAGCCGCCGATCTGGCCGACGCACCGGCACGCGGCACGCGCATCACCCTGCACCTGATGGAAGATGCCAAGACCTACACGTCGCGCTGGACGGTCGAGCGCATCGTCAAGGACCAGTCAGGCCACGTTCCGGTGCCGATCTCGATCGTCGAGAAGCCCGGCGCCGAGCCGGTCGCCGTCGGCGATGGCACGGCGCTCTGGACCAAGCAGAAGAGCGAGATTTCCAAGGAAGACTACGCCGACTTTTATCGTGGCGTTTCCGGCCAGTATGACGATCCCGCGTTGACGGTGCATTTCCGTGCCGAGGGCCGGCACGAATATACCGCACTTGCCTTTGTGCCCGGCTCCAAGCCCTTCGACCTCTTCGATCAGGACCGCAAGGGCCGGATGAAGCTCTACGTCAAGCGCGTCTTCATCACCGATGAGGCCGAATTGCTGCCGCGCTACCTGCGCTTCGTGCGCGGGCTCGTCGACACTTCGGATCTTCCGCTCAACGTTTCGCGCGAGATGATCCAGGAAAGCCCGCTATTGTCGAGTATCCGCAAGGGCCTGACCAACCGCGTCCTGACCGCGATCGAAAAGCTGGCCGAGAGCGACCGCGAAACCTTCGACACGATCTGGGAAAACTTCGGCAGCGTGCTGAAGGAGGGCATTTACGAGGATTTCGAGCGTCGAGCGCAGCTGATTGCGCTTTCCCGCTTCCGCACGACCACCTCAGAAGATGGTCACCGCAGCCTTGCCGACTACGTCAAGGACATGAAGGAAGGCCAGTCCGCGATCTACTACCTGACCGGCGACAACCTCGCCCAGCTCAAGGCATCGCCGCAGCTCGAAGGTTTTCGCGCACGCGGCATCGAGGTGCTGCTGCTCACCGACCCGGTTGACAGCTTCTGGGTGACGTCGGCGCCGGACTTCGAAGGCAAGCCGATGAAGTCTATCACGCAAGGCTCGGCGGATCTCGGCAGCATCGCAAAGCCTGAGGGCAGCACTGACAGCACACCGGAGACAAGCCAGGCGGTCACAGACTTCGTCGCCTTCGCCAAGGAAACGCTCGGCGAAGCCGTGTCCGAGGTCCGCACCTCCGATCGCCTGACGGAAAGTGCCGTCTGCCTGGTGGCGCCCGAACACGGTCCCGATCGCCAGTTGGAAAAGATGCTTCAGGGCGCCGGCCGACTCGATGGCGCGGCCAAGCCGATCCTAGAGATCAACCCCGGTCATGCGCTGATTGCAGCGATCGCCGCCTGCCCGGCGGACGACAGCGCCTTCAGGACCGATGCGGTCCAGCTCTTGCTCGACCAGGCCCGGGTCCTCGATGGCGACAAGCCGCAGGATCCGCGCGCCTTCGCCGAGCGGCTGTCGCGCGTCTTCAACCGGGCGCTCAAGGTTTAGCGCACCGGCCTAAACGCCTGAAATTGTAGAACTGATGGGGTGAGCGGGAGAAATCCCCCTCACCCTTTTTCTTTTTCAGAGACACCCGCCATACCGATCTCGGCCAGCACCTCTGCCGTATGTTCGCCGAGACGCGGAACACCGCGATCGAGCACCAGCGAGGCGTCGGAAAAGCGGATCGGCGTGCGAACACCCGGCGACGTGCCGCCAGCCGCACCGGAGTGCGGCGTATCGATCTTCATCTGCCGGTGCACGATCTGCGGATCGGCAAAAACATCTCCGACCGTGTTGATCGGACCGCCGGGAACGCCTGCCTCTTCCAGCAGCGTCAAAAGCGCATCCCGCTCGAACCTTGCCGTTTCCGCGCAAAGCGCCGGCGTCAGGCTGTCACGATTGTGCACGCGGAGCGCGTTGGTCAGATAGCGCTCGTCTGTCGCCAGATCGCCGCGACCAAGCAGGGTGCAGAACTTGACGAACTGCCGGTCGTTGCCGACGGCGACGATCAGATGCCCGTCGGCCGTCGGAAAGACCTGGTAGGGCGCGATATTGGGATGGGCGTTGCCAAGGCGGCGTGGCGCCTTTCCCGAGACCAGAAAATTGAGCGCCTGATTGGCAAGCACGCCGGTCATGCAGTCGAGCAGCGCCATATCGATCTGCTGCCCCTTGCCGGTGCGCTCGCGCTGCGCCAAAGCCGCCTGGACGGCGATGACGCCGTAGAGCCCGGTGAAGATATCGGCAAAGGCAACGCCGATCTTCTGCGGCTCGCGATCCGGCTCGCCGGTCAGATCCATGATTCCGCTCATGCCCTGAACGATATAGTCGTAGCCGGCGCGATGGGCATAGGGTCCGTCCTGTCCGAAGCCTGTCACCGAGCAGTAGATGAGCCGCGGGTTGACCTTTTTCAGGCTTTCATAGTCGAGGCCGTACTTCTCCAGGCCGCCGACCTTGAAATTCTCGAGCAGCACGTCGGATTGCGCCACGAGCCGGCGCACGGCTTCCTGCCCTTCCTCGGTCGTGAAATCGAGCACAACGGAGCGCTTGCCACGATTACAGGCGTGGAAATAGGCCGCATCGAGCTTGCCTCCGTCCTCGTCTGCGACGAAGGGCGGTCCCCAGGTGCGGGTGTCGTCACCCGCCGGGCTTTCCACCTTGATGACGTCGGCACCGAGATCAGCGAGCGTCTGGCCGATCCAGGGGCCCGCGAGAATGCGGGCGAGTTCTAGAACGCGAATACCCTTCAGTGGCGCTTCCATGATTGGCGGCTCAGAAGAAGGCCTGGAGGCCGGTCTGGGCGCGGCCGAGGATCAGCGCATGTACGTCATGCGTGCCCTCGTACGTGTTGACCGTCTCGAGGTTCACCATGTGGCGCATGACCTGGTATTCCTCGGAGATGCCATTGCCGCCGTGCATGTCGCGGGCCATGCGGGCGATATCGAGCGCCTTGCCGCAATTGTTGCGCTTGACGAGCGAAATCATTTCCGGCGCCATGCGGCCTTCGTCCATCAGCCGGCCGACGCGCAACGATCCCTGAAGGCCGAGCGAGATCTCGGTCTGCATGTCCGCAAGCTTCTTCTGGAAAAGCTGGGTCTGGGCCAGCGGGCGATTGAACTGCTTGCGATCAAGCCCGTACTGGCGCGCCGCATGCCAGCAGAATTCGGCAGCACCGAGAGCACCCCAGGAAATGCCGTAGCGGGCGCGGTTGAGGCAGCCGAACGGGCCCTTCAGCCCCTCGACGTTGGGCAGCATTGCGTCTTCACCGACCTCGACATTGTCCATGACGATTTCGCCGGTGATCGAAGCGCGAAGCGACAGCTTGCCCGCGATCTTCGGCGCCGAAAGGCCTTTCATGCCCTTGTCGAGCACGAAGCCGCGAATGGCATTGCCATGGGCCTCGGACTTTGCCCAGACGACGAAGACGTCGGCGAGCGGCGCATTGGAGATCCACATCTTCGAACCGACGAGGCGGTAGCCGCTCTCCGTCTTGATCGCCCGGGTCTTCATGCCCGCCGGGTCGGAGCCGGCATCCGGCTCGGTCAGGCCGAAGCAGCCGATCCATTCGCCGCTGATCAGCTTCGGCAGATATTTCTGCTTCTGCTCTTCCGAGCCGTAGGCATAGATCGGGTAGATGACCAACGAGGACTGCACACTCATCATCGAGCGGTAGCCCGAATCGACGCGCTCGACTTCGCGGGCAACGAGACCATAGGCGACATAGGAAGCGCCGACGCCACCATAGGTCTCCGAAACGGTGACCCCTAGCAGGCCGAGATCGCCCATCTCCCGGAAGATTTCGGGATCGGTCGATTCCTCGCGATAGGCGGCAATAACCCGCGGCTGCAACCGGTCCTGCGCATAGGCCCGCGCACTATCGCGGATCATACGCTCGTCCTCGGTCAACTGATCTTCGAGGAGGAACGCGTCATCCCATTGAAATTGCGTCTTGCCGGCCATGTCTCTCTCCCATCGGATTTTTCCACTTGCGGTTATGGCAAGCAGAACCAAGGCTTTCAAACGAAATTGAGGCACCGCCTCATGCGTCTGCGGAATGGCCCTCGCCGCATGCTGATCTTAACCTTGTTTAGCGATGCCTGATGGACCAAGACTTATGGTTGCCATATCCTTAATGGGACATTTTATCGGAGTGCTTCCGTCATGGATCGTCGAATCTGCAATGTCCAATTGACACCGCTTATCTGGTTCATCGCGGTGATGGTTGCCGGTCTGATCGCCATTCATTGCTTCGTCATGGTGTGTTGGACGCTGAAGAGTTGCGGCCCCCTCACCACAGCAGTGACGAATTTCGGCCACCTCTTCGATCTCAATCGCGAGCTGAACATTCCAAGCTGGGCAAGCTCGGTCCTGATCGTTTTTGTCGGCGCCGCTTGCATGCTGGTCGGATTGGCCGAACGGCAACAAGGTGGTTCGGCGTGGCCGTGGTGGGGGCTCGGCGTCGTGTTCGCCTACATGTCGCTGGATGAAGCGGCTGAGCTTCACGGGTTGCTCGCCACCGATAAATTGGCATTGCCGGGCATGACTGGCGCCGGATTCGCCTGGATCGTACCGGGGCTTATTCTCGCCGCCGTCGTTGCCCTGGCCTACCTGCGCTGGGTGTTGCGGCAACCCACCGAAATACGCAACCTGTTCTTCATCGCCGGCACCATCTATGTCACGGGCGCTCTCGGCTTCGAAGCACTGGGCGGCCTGCTGGCCGATCCCACCTACTTCAACCCCGCCTATCTGGTGGCCTCGACGATCGAGGAAACGCTTGAGTTTCTCGGCATGCTGATCATGCTTTACGCCGTGCTGCGCCGACTGGACATGTCAGGCCTAGCCTTCGAGTTTGCCACGCCTCGGCCAGGCCAAATCACAGTGGCGAAGAAGGACATTCCGCGGAAAGGCTTCGGCGGAGCGACGACCAACTGAACCTTCCCGACGATAGAAATGGCTATTCCCCCGGTGGCATTCTTGCGCGGCGTCGGGTTCGGCCGGCGTGCGAGTTGCAAATCCGCGACAATATGGCGACAAGGCTAGAGAAGGAACTGCCGCGCAGGCCGTCTGCACGCGCACCGAAATGCCACCGACTTGATAGAGGTCCATCGTAATCCACCCCATGGCCAATGATCGTCTGGAACGCTTCGCCCACAATCTCGACTGGAACCTTCTGCGCACCTTCGTCGTCGTGGTGGAGGAAGGCAGCATCACCGCGGCGGCCAACAGGCTCCTGTTACAGCAGCCGGCCGTCAGCATGGCACTCAAGCGGCTCGAACAGACCGTCGGGCAAAAGCTCATCGACCGTCGCCCTGGCCGCTTCGACCTGACCGATGCCGGCGCCCGGTTGCACGCCCAGTGCCGCGACATCTTCGCGGCCGTCATCCGGCTTCCCAACGTTCTGGAGACCGCAGGAGAAGAGATCACCGGGCATCTCAACATTCATGTCGTCAGCCATGCCCACAACCCGGCCTGGGACCGCAAGCTCGACAGCTTCTTTGCCAAGCATCCGAAGGTGACGATATCGGTGACCGTGGCCACCACTGTCGACGTATTAAGTGCTGTCGAACGCAACATTGCGACGATGGGGCTTTGCGACGGCAACATCCCGGTCTGGCTGAACAAGGCCTTTCACGTCCGCGAGCGCTATGCACTCTACTGTGGCCGCGATCATCCTTTGTTCGGCGTCGAGGGTGTCGATTTCAACGATCTGCGCGGCAATCCCTATATCGCCTTCATCGCCGACGTGCTCGGCGGCCAGCACATGAACTCGGTGACGGCCGTGCGCGCCCTGGGCTCGTTCGGCCAACAGGTTCGCGCCGTTTCCTGCAACGTCGAGGAAGTCATGCGGCTGATCGCGTCCAACATAGGCATCGGCATGCTGCCGGATCATCTGGCAGAGCCCGCAGTCGCCGATGGCCAACTCTGGCAGTTGCCGCCCTATGACAACCTGCCGACGACGGATGTGTTTCGCATCTCCAACCCGAACTCCATCCTCAACCCTGCTGAAGCCGCTTTCCTCGCGCATGTGGCCGACACTGCCCCGCTCGACCACTGCCTTGACCATCATCAATATTGATAATGACATTTCAGGTTATAAATTTGAACGCGTAACATGCTCTGCCTATGGTCCGGCCAAATCAGCAGCGAGGTCGGGACATGCGTGAGTTTGATGTGGCTATCATTGGCGGCGGCATTGCCGGCCTCTCGCTTGCCTATTTCCTGGCACCACACCGCACCGTTGCCATCATCGAGCGGGAGGACGGGCTCGGCTATCACAGCACAGGCCGCTCCGCCGCGGAATTCGTGCTGCGTTACAACGCGCCCGAAGTGTGCAAGCTCGCCGCGATCTCCAAGGCCTTCTTCGACCAGCCTCCAGCAGGCTTTTCAGATGTACCGTTGTTGAAGCAGCGCGGCGGCGTGATGATTGCGAACGCGGAAAAGGCGGCGCGGCTGGAGACCGTGTTCGCCGAAGAGCGCGTGGCCAATGCCGACCTCAAGAGACTGACCGTCGACGAAGCGGTTGCGCTCGTACCGATCCTACGACGCGAGTATGTCGCCGGCGCCTTCTACGATCCCAATTTCTGGGACATAGAGGTGGAGAACCTCATGCAAGGCTACCTGCGCGGCGCCCGGCGCCATGGCGCCGAGGTGATCGAGCGCAGTGACATCATAGCCCCGCGCCGTGACGCCGACGGCTGGGTGCTCTCGACAAGTGCAGGCGAGATCAGAGCGCAGGTCATCGTCAATGCCGCCGGCGGCTGGGCGGATCCTGTTGCCAGTCTCTTCGGCGTGGATCCGGTCAGCATCGTACCGCATCGCCGCACCGCGATCACCGTGGACCTCCCCGCAGAGATCGACGCTCTGACCCTGCCCGAGATCAACGAGATCGACGAAGACTTCTACATGAAGCCCGAAGGCGGACGGCTGCTTGCCTCCCCAGCCGATGCCACCCCCTGCGAGCCGACCGACGTCCAGCCTGAAGAAATCGATGTCGCCTGGGCCGCCCATTATGTGGAGGAGGCAACGACCGTGCCCGTCCGCCGCATCTTCAAGAGCTGGGCGGGCTTGCGTAGCTTTTCGCCCGACAGGCTTCCGGTGATCGGGTATGCGAAGGATAGGCCGGATTTCTTCTGGCTCGCCGGCCAGGGCGGCTACGGCATTCTGACCTCACCGGCATTGGGCGCACTCGCCGCCAATCTGCTGATCGGCGGCCCCGCGCCCGAGAGCTTCGCCGCCAACGGCCTTGATGCCACCATCTTCGGCCCGGAACGCTTCCAGCGATAGCAACGGGTCTCCGCGTCCCAGTGAATGTGTCACATTTTGTTAACGATGTCCCTGAGGGTGTGAACTGTAACACAAACGACAAGAAACTGACATTTCGCTTTCATGAAGCGCCGATATGGCAGGTGTCATACCGATGACCGGTCTCCCCGAAAGAGGACCTGCTAGAAATGTTTCAGTTGAAGAACGTAACCCGCCAGTTCGGCAAGAAGACAGCCGTGAGCTCGGTTACCTTCGACATACCCCAGGGCCAGATGGTCGGCGTGATCGGCCGCTCCGGCGCTGGCAAGTCGACGCTGCTGCGCATGATCAACCGCCTGGTCGACCTGTCGTCCGGCTCGATCGAGTTCGCCGGCACGGAAGTCTCGTCACTGCGTGGCGCCGCCCTTCGCAACTGGCAGCGCGACTGCGCGATGATCTTCCAGCAGTTCAACCTGGTGCCGCGTCTTGATGTTCTGACCAATGTGCTGCTCGGACGCCTCAACCACCGTTCGACGGTGCTCAGCATTCTAAACATGTTTACCCGCGAGGAGCGGATCATGGCCATCGGCGCACTCGAGCGCCTCGGCATCGAGCAGACGGCGCTGCAGGCAGCCGGCACACTTTCCGGTGGCCAGCAGCAGCGCGTGGCGATTGCCCGTGCTCTGATGCAGCAGCCGAAGGTGTTGCTCGCTGACGAGCCGATCGCCTCGCTCGACCCGCTCAACGCCAAGATCGTCATGGATGCGCTGCGCGATATCAACGAGCGCGACGGCATCACCGTGATCACCAACCTGCACACGCTCGATACCGCGCGCAATTACTGCGAACGCATCATCGGCATGGCCCATGGCCGCGTCGTCTTCGACGGTCAACCGAAGGATCTGACGGCGGCCGCCGTCGCCGAGATCTACGGCGCCGACACGGGCATCGAGGAATCGATGACCTCGACAAGCATCAACATTCCCGCGGCCATTCCGCAGGAACAAACGGCATCTGCCGGCCTCCAGCCGCTGGCACTGGCCGGCATCTGACGCCCGCCAGGATCGAAGGCCCACGTCACGGGCACCTCTTTGAAACCGAATATCATCCGGCACAGCCGGAGAAACGGGAGAACCTTATGCTGAAGAAAGCTCTTCTGGGCACTGTTGCCCTGCTCGCCCTCCTCGGCCACGCCCAGGCCGAAGACCTCAAGGAATTCCGCGTCGGCATCATCGGCGGCGAAAACGAAGCCGACCGCCTGCGCAACTTCCAGTGCATCGTCGACAAGCTGCCCGCCGCCATCGGCGTCGAAAAGGTCTCGCTGTTCCCGGCCGCCGATTATGACGGCGTCATCCAGGGCCTGCTCGGCGGCACGCTCGACTACGCCGAACTCGGGGCATCCGGCTTTGCCAAGATCTACCTCGCCAAGGCTGACGCGGTCGAGCCGATCCTGACGACCGTCCAGACCGACGGTTCGACCGGCTACCACTCGATCATGGTCGCCCGCAAGGATTCGGGCATCACCAAGCTCGAAGACCTGAAGGGCAAGAAGCTCGGCTTCGCCGATCCGGACTCGACCTCGGGCTACCTCGTCCCGCTCGTCACGCTGCCGGAATCGATCGGTGCGCCGGTCAAGGAATTTTTCGGTGAAACCGGCTTCGGCGGCGGTCACGAAAACCTTGTTCTCGAAGTCGTCAAGGGCACCTTCGATGCCGGCACGACCTTCGGCTCTGGCGTCGGCGAATTCAAGGACGGCTACACCTCGGGCAACCTGAAGAAGATGGTCGACAAGGGCATCCTCGACATGAACGACCTGGTCGAACTCTGGAAGTCGCCGCTGATCCCGAACGGCCCGATCGTCGTCCGCTCGACCATGAACGACGACATGAAGGCTAAGTTCAAGCAGTTCATGCTCGACCTGCCGAAGACCGATGCCGCCTGCTTCTCCGCCATCCAGGGCGGCGATTTCACCGGCTTCACCGAAGTCAACGCCGACTTCTACAAGCCGATCATCGACGCCCGCAAGGCGACGATCGGCGGCTGATCTTCCCGATCCTTCAAGGACGCTGGCCGCCAAAACGGCCAGCGTTCGCCTTTTTGCTAGGGCGCCTGGCGCGCCTGTCGACAGAGGCCGGCACTGCCGGAACATTCATGGCAACTTCCATGCTCCCGAAGCATCTGAGTGACAACGGCGCGCTTGTGGAGCGTCACTGGCAGGAGCTGAATTCCCGCCGCCGGCTCTACTCCTGGCTCGGCTTCGCCGTGCTCATGCTCGCCCTTTCCGGCTCGCTCTGGTTTGCCAACGATTCCAATGCCGGCAAATTCTTCGACCGGCTGCCGCACTTCTTCGATTTCGTCGGCGATCTCGCGCCCCGAGACGGCCTGGAAATCTTCCGCGCCATGTTCGACCTGCCTTCGCCCTATGACGACGGCAGCTTCAAATACAATTACCCCGAAGGTCGGCTGTACCTGACCGAGAGCTTCTACATTCCCGAATACGTGCACAAGATGCTGGAGACCGTGAACATCGCGATCTTCTCCACCGTCATCGGCACGTTCTTCGGCTTCATCTTCTGTTTCCTCGCCGCCCGCAACCTAATGCCCAATCCGTGGATCCGCGGATTTGTGCGGCGGCTGATGGAAATCCTGCGCGCATTTCCCGAGGTGGTCATCGCCGGCTTCTTCCTGGCGATCCTCTCGCTCGGCCCGATCCCGGCGATCGCCGCCGTCTCGATCCACACCATCGGCGCACTCGGCAAGCTGTTTTTCGAGGTGGTCGAGAATGCCGACATGAAACCGGACGAGGGACTGCGCGCTGCCGGCGGCAACTGGATCGAGCGGGTCTGGTTCGGCATGGTTCCGCAGGTCCTACCCAATTTTGCCAGCTATTTCCTGCTGCGCCTTGAGATCAACGTGCGCGCCTCGACCATCATCGGCGCGGTCGGCGGCGGCGGCATCGGCGAGTTGCTGCGCCTGTCCATCGGCCAGGGCCATCAGGCCAAGACACTGGCGATCGTCATCCTCCTGTTTGCGACCATCTTTGCCGTCGACCAGTTTTCCGCATGGCTGCGCCGTCGCCTCGTTGGCGACCAGGCCTTCCAGCTTGCCCAGTAGGTGCCTATCATGACCTCCGCCAACAGACTAAGCCCGCTCGAAATGGATGCGATCGCATCGCGTCACCCGCATCTGCTGCAGGGCTCCTCGAACAAGCGTCTGCGCACGATCCTCATCAGTGCCGGCCTCGTCGTCTACCTCATCTTCAGCTGGTGGTTCTTTTCGATAGGACATGTTCTGGGCAACGCCAACTGGGGCATTGCTGGAACGTATCTTGCCGATTGGGTCTCCTATGAGGTCCGCCCCGAACTCAAGATCGCCCGCGACAAGACGATGACGATCGACTATCAGCGCAACTCGCCGCTCGGGCCCAATCCCAATCCTTCATGGGTCGAACTCGACAAGGAGACCGTGACCCGGACCGTCGAGATTCCCGCGTCCACGACACCGGCGGCGAAGCCGAAGGCAAGCTCGTCGTTCAGCTTCATGACGCCCGGTTCAGCACTGGGGAGCACTGATGCGACCAGTGCGCAAAGCCGGACCGAAACCCGCACCGAAGAGGTTATTACACGGGCAGTCGTTACCCTGAACCGCTCCACGAAGATCGAAGTCGCCGACGGGCTGGTGAAGGCTACTCATCGCGGCGAGACGCTGACCATGACCGTTGATGGCCAGGACACGGTCACGCCCCAAGGAACCCTGCCTGCCTGGGCCACACAGAAACGCCCGGGTGAGAAAATCACGCTTGCCTTCGGTGCGACGGGTTGGGCGGAAGTCGAAGGTGACGACGTCTCGGTGCGCAACCGCTTCTTCGGCTGGGCCAATTTCTTCTTCGACACCAACTCGCCATTCTTCGGCAAGAGCTATGGCGAGGTGCTTTCGCTGATCACCAGCGGCGAGCGCATCGATCCGGCGCGGTCGAACCTCGCACTCGCCTGGAACAACATTCTCTATAACGCAGAATGGCAGCATCTGGATGTCTGGACCAAGCTGCTGCAGACGGTGGTCATGGCCTTCGTCGGCACGCTGTTCGCCTCGCTCGTCGCGTTCCCGCTCTGCTTCCTGGCAGCCCGCAACATCACCCCGAATTTCCTCACCAATCAGGTCATCAAGCGCTTCTTCGACTTCCTGCGCTCGGTGGACATGTTCATCTGGGCCTTGTTCTTCACCCGCGCCTTCGGCCCGGGACCGCTTGCCGGCATGTCGGCGATCTTCTTCACCGACACTGGCACGCTCGGCAAGCTCTATTCCGAGGCGCTGGAGAACATCGACGACAAGCAGCGCGAAGGCGTGAAATCTGTCGGTGCCACGCCGCTTGCCGTGCAGCGCTTCGGCGTGTTGCCGCAGGTGCTGCCGGTCTTCGCAAGCCAGGCGCTCTACTTCTGGGAATCCAACACGCGCTCGGCAACCATCATCGGCGCTGTCGGTGCCGGCGGCATCGGCCTGAAACTCTGGGAAGCGATGCGCACCAACTCCGACTGGGAAAATGTCGCCTATATGGTGCTTCTGATCTTGCTGGTTGTGTTTATTTTCGACAGCATCTCGAATGCCCTGCGCTCGCGGCTGATCGGACAGAAAGCGCATTGACGAGATAAGCGTTTTGCAGCCTTGCCATCATGATGTTGTCATGGAAATCGGCTAGCTGCGCATCGCGTCCCGCGAACAATCGACCCGCCGTCCCGGCGGGCCGGTCGATACAAGAAAGTGAAGACCGTGCGTTATGCAATCTACTTCGCGCCGCCGGCGGATGACCGGCTGACGCAAACGGCGGGCCGTTGGCTCGGCCGCGACGCCTTTACCGGCGAGACCAGTGAATTTCCGGCACTGGCCGGTCTCGACGCCGACACGCGGCATACTTTGACCGCCGACCCCCGACGCTATGGTTTTCATGGTACCCTCAAGGCTCCCTTCGCCCTTGCCGAGGGCCGCAGCGAAGACGAACTGGTCGCAGCCTTCGAAGCGTTTGCTGCAGGTCTCGAACCTTTCGAGATACCGGAATTGACGCTACACCAGCTCGGCCCCTTCTTTGCGCTCGTCTCCGCGACTCATTGCGGGCCGCTGCAGGATCTGGCGGCTCAAGCCGTGCGCGATTTCGAGCCGTTCCGCGCACCTCTGTCGGAGGCGGACATGGCAAGGCGCAATCCGGACAAACTGCCGGAGCGACAGCGAGAATACTTGAGAAAATGGGGGTATCCCTATGTTTTCGAGGAATTCCAGTTTCACCTGACGCTGACCGGGCCCGTCCCTGCCGAGACAGCAAAAACCATGCGGGCCGTGCTTGAGGGCATATTTTCCGAACATATCGGCAAGCCGCTTGACGTTGCGTCAGTTGCGCTCTTCGTCGAGCCGCATCATGGCGCACCGTTCCTGGTCCATTCCCTGCTGCCACTGGGCAGCGCGACACAACGAAAGATCGCATGAGATGAGCAAAGAACAGGTTCTGACCAACGCCCGCATCGTTCTCGAGGACAGCATCATCGACGGTTCGGTGCTGATCCGCGACGGCAAGATCGCCGATATCTCCAAGGGCACGACCACCACAGGCGAAGATTTCGAAGGCGACTATCTGCTCCCTGGTCTCGTCGAACTGCACACCGATCATCTCGAGGCGCATTATTCGCCGCGCCCGGGCGTTCGCTGGCTGAAGATCGCTGCGATCCAGGCCCATGATGCACAGGTCGTAACCTCGGGCATCACCACCGTGTTCGATTGCCTGCGCCTCGGTTCAGACGAAGACGGTGGTTTCCATAAGGGCGAGATGCGCAGCATGGCCGACGCGCTGGCGCAAGCCCAGCAGGAGGGCCGCCTGCGCGCCGACCACCTGATCCACCTGCGCTGCGAGGTTTCAACTTCGGACGTGCTCGATCACTACGAAGACTTCGAGAACGACCCGCAGGTCAAGCTCGTTTCGCTGATGGACCACGCGCCGGGACAGCGCCAGTTTCAGACAATGGACCAGTACACGCTCTATTACAAATCCAAGCGCGGCCTGTCGGACGCCGAATTCGAAAAGTTCGTCGAACGCCAACAGGCGCTTTCAGCCAAATATGCCGGCCCGCATCGCGATGCCCTTGCCAAGGCCTGCGCCGAGCGCGGCATCACCATCGCCAGCCATGACGACGCCACGATCGCCCATGTCGACGAATCGATCGGCTATGGCATCAAGCTCGCCGAATTCCCGACGAGTTTCGAAGCAGCCGAAGCCTCCCATCGCGCCGGACTCAGCGTCCTGATGGGTGCACCCAATATCGTGCGCGGCAAGTCGCATTCGGGCAATATCGCCGCCCGCGATCTGGCGGACCGTGGCGTGCTCGATGTGCTTTCGTCGGACTATGTGCCCTTCAGCCTGATCCACGCGCCGTTCGTGCTGGCTGACGAACTTGAGGCCATCGACTTGCCGAAGGCGATTGCCATGGTCAGTGCGACGCCCGCACGCACCGTCGGCCTTGATGATCGCGGTCGCATCGCCGTCGGCCTACGCGCCGACATCTCGCGGGTGCATCGACAGGAAGGCATTCCGGTTGTGCGCTCGGTCTGGCGTGAAGGTCGCCGCGTAGCATGAGCACGTTCGAAACCAGGCGCGGCGCACTCGTCGTCGTGGTCGGCCCGAGCGGCGCCGGCAAGGATAGTGTCATGGGCTTTGCCGCCCGGCATTTTTCCGATTGCGCCGACATTCACTTCGTTCGCCGCGTGATCACGCGGCCGTCCGACGCCGGCGGCGAGGTGCATGAAAGCGTTTCGATTGCCGAATTCGCCGACATGGAGCAGGCAGGCGCCTTCGCCGTGTCTTGGGACGCGCACGGCCTGAAATACGGCATTCCCGAGGACGTTCGCCGCAACGTCGAAAGCGGCACCACGGCCATCGTCAACGGCAGCCGCAGTGCGCTTCCCGCGTTTCGGGCCGCCTTCGGCGACATCGCCATCGCGGTCATCACGGCCGAACCCACCGTGCTGGCCAAGCGTCTTGCCGAGCGCGGACGCGAAAGCGAGGAAGATGTGCTGCGCCGGCTTTCCCGTCAGGTGCCGGATGTCACAACTGGGCCGGATGTCACCCTGATCGATAACAGCGGTCGCCTGGAAATTGCCGGACGTCACTTCGTAGACCTCGTCGAGCACCTTCGCATGAAGGCCGCTCATCCGGCCTGAGGGACGTGTTTTTCAGACGTCATTTTTTGAGACCCCGGAGCAGACGTTCCGGGGTCTTTTGCATTTGCGGCCAACCTCATGACGGCAATACTTCGCCGCCGGCTATATCCTTTTCCGCGGCCAGGCTAATTTTCCCCTTGTCGGGACGTTTATTATGTATATACATTATCTCCAACGAGAGGGGATCGGCTGATGAGTCAATTTTCGACCACCGCAAAGGCGTCTGGTATCTGGCGCAATCTGCGCCTCGCGACCCTGCGCACCGATCAGGACAATCTCGCCCTGGTCGAAAAGGGCGCAGTGGCTGTCGTCGATGGGCGTATCGCCTTTGCCGGCACCGAGAGCGACCTGCCGGCCGATCTCTCCCGCACGCTTGAAGCCACGGATTGCGAAAGCCGGGTGATGACCCCCGCCTTCATCGATTGTCACACGCATCTAGTGCACGGTGGCAACCGCGCCCGCGAATTCCAGATGCGGCTCGAAGGTGCGTCCTACGAGGAGATCGCCCGCACCGGCGGCGGGATCGTCTCGTCGGTTAAGGCAACCAACGCACTCTCGGTCGATGCACTCGTCGAAAGTGCTTTGCCACGGCTCGACACCCTGCTGGCCGAAGGCGTTTCGACGGTCGAGATCAAGTCCGGCTACGGCCTGAACATCAACGCCGAGCTCAACATGCTGCGCGCCGCGCGCAAGCTCGCCAAGAAGCGGCCGGTGCGGATCGTCACCAGCTATCTCGCGGCCCACGCGACCCCCGCCGACTACAAGGGGCGCAACGGCGACTACATTTCCGATGTCGTGCTTCCGGGTCTCGATGCCGCCCACGCAGAAGGCCTGGTCGATGCAGTCGATGGTTTTTGTGAGGGCATTGCCTTTTCGACCGCCGAGATCACGCGCGTCTTCGACCACGCCAAGGCGCTTGGAATTCCGGTGAAATTGCATGCCGAACAGCTTTCCAATCTCGGCGGCGCAAAGCTTGCGGCTTTCTATGGGGCCTTGTCCGCCGACCATCTCGAATATCTCGACGCCGATGGCGCACAGGCCTTGGCCAGATCGGCCACTGTTGCCGTTCTGCTCCCCGGGGCGTTTTACGCGCTTCGCGAAAAACAGCTGCCGCCGGTTGAGGCGCTGCGTGCCGCCGGCGCGCATATCGCGATTGCGACAGACTGCAATCCCGGCACCTCGCCGCTGACCTCGCTGCTGCTGACCATGAACATGTCCGCGACCTTCTTCCGGCTGACGGTTGCCGAATGCCTCGCCGGCGTCACCCGCGAGGCGGCACGCGCACTCGGACTTCTCGGCGAGACCGGCACGATTGAAGTCGGCAAGTCCGCCGACTTGGCGCTCTGGAACATCGAGGATCCGGCCGAACTCGTCTACCGCATCGGCTTCAATCCACTTCATACGCGCATCTTTAGGGGCGAAAGGACCGGTCTATGACCATCATTCTGCATCCGGGCTCGGTTCCGCTTGAGGATCTCGAGACCATCTACTGGACCGGCGAACCTGCCCGCCTGGATCCGTCCTTCGACGCTGGCATCGAAAAGGCAGCCAGGCGCATCGCCGAGATCGTCGCCGGCAACGCGCCCGTCTATGGCATCAACACCGGCTTCGGCAAACTGGCGTCGATCAAGATCGATAGCGCCGATGTTGCTACCCTGCAGCGCAATCTGATCCTGTCGCACTGCTGCGGCGTCGGCCAGCCGCTTTCCGAAAACATCGTCCGCCTGATCCTGTCGCTGAAGCTCGTCTCTCTCGGCCGCGGTGCCTCCGGCGTGCGGCTCGAACTTGTCAGGCTGATCGAGGCTATGCTCGACAAGGGCGTTATCCCGGTCATCCCGGAAAAGGGCTCGGTCGGTGCATCCGGCGATCTCGCCCCGCTCGCCCATATGGCGGCTGTCATGATGGGGCACGGCGAGGCGTTCTTCGCAGGTGCCCGCATGTCCGGCGCCGAAGCCCTTGCCAAAGCCGGGCTGACGCCGGTGGTGCTTGCCGCCAAGGAAGGACTGGCGCTGATCAACGGCACGCAGACCTCCACGGCACTTGCTCTCGCCGGACTCTTCCGCGCCCACCGCGCTGCCCAGGCGGCACTCGTGACCGGCGCCATGTCGACCGATGCGGCGATGGGATCGTCGGCCCCGTTCCATCCCGACATCCACACACTTCGCGGCCATCAGGGCCAGATCGATACTGCCGCCGCCCTTCGCGCACTTCTTTCAGGCTCGGCCATTCGCGAGAGCCATATCGAAGGCGACGAGCGGGTACAGGACCCCTATTGCATCCGCTGCCAGCCGCAGGTGGACGGCGCCTGCCTCGACCTCTTGCGCTCGGTCGCGCGCGTGCTCGAAATCGAAGCGAATGCCGTCACCGACAACCCGCTGGTGCTTTCCGACAATTCCGTCGTCTCCGGCGGCAACTTCCATGCGGAACCCGTGGCCTTCGCCGCCGACCAGATCGCGCTTGCCGTCTGCGAAATCGGCGCGATCTCGCAGCGACGCATTGCCCTTCTTGTCGACCCGGCCTTGTCCTACGGCCTGCCCGCCTTCCTTGCCAAGAAGCCCGGCCTCAACTCCGGCCTGATGATTGCCGAGGTGACGTCGGCGGCGCTGATGTCGGAAAACAAGCAGCTTTCGCACCCGGCCTCGGTCGACTCCACCCCCACCTCGGCCAATCAGGAAGACCACGTTTCGATGGCCTGCCACGGCGCCCGCCGCCTGCTGCAGATGACCGACAACCTGTTTTCAATCATCGGCATCGAGGCGCTGACGGCGGTGCAGGGCGTCGAGTTCCGCGCACCATTGGCGACAAGCCCCGAGCTTCAGAAAGCCGCAGCAGCGCTGCGCGCTGTTTCGCCGACGATCGAGGAGGACCGCTATCTCGCCGACGACCTGCAGGCCGCCGGCGAACTGATCGCCTCCGGCACACTGAACGCCGCGATTTCCACTGGCATTCTGCCGAAGCTGGGAGCGTGACATGAGCGTCTTCGAAGTCCGCCAGGGCACCTCGCCGGTCATTCTCGGCTTTCCGCATACCGGCACCGACGTACCAGCAGAGATCTGGGAGCGGCTCAACGACACCGGCCGGCTGCTCGCCGACACCGACTGGCACATCCACAAGCTCTACGAAGGGCTGTTGCCGGATGTCACCGTCGTGCGCGCTACTTTCCATCGCTATGTTATCGACGCCAATCGCGATCCTGAGAATGTCAGTCTCTATCCCGGGCAGAACACCACCGGCCTCATCCCGGAGACCGATTTCGATGGGTTGCAGATCTGGAAGGATGGCGAAGCGCCGACGGAGACCGACACGGCAGAGCGCCTGCGCCAATTCCATGCGCCCTATCACGCGGCGTTTCTGGCAGAGATCGAGCGGGTCAAGGCGATTCACGGCATCGCCATCGTCTACGACTGCCATTCCATCCGCTCCCATATCCCCTTCCTGTTCGACGGCAAGTTGCCGGACCTGAACATCGGTACGGATATGGGCCGCACCTGCGCGCCCGACATCGAGAAGGCCGCTGTCGATATCGCAGCTTCGGCAGAGGGTTACACGAGCATTCTCAACGGCCGCTTCAAGGGCGGCTGGACCACCCGCCACTACGGGCGGCCGGAATCAGGCGTGCACGCCATCCAGATGGAACTGGCACAATCGACCCATCTTGCCGCCGAGGAGCCGCCGTTTGCGCTCGACGCCGACAAGGCAGAACGCCTGCGTGCACCGCTTCGGGCCATTCTTCAACGCATCGAGAACACCGCATTCGACCTTAAAACGCTGACAGGGAGCGAGGCATGAACATGAACAATCCGCGCCACAACATTCGCGACGTGCGCGCCCCGCAGGGCACCACGCTCAACGCCAAGAGCTGGATGACCGAAGCGCCGCTGCGCATGCTGATGAACAACCTCGACCCGAACGTCGCGGAAAACCCGCACGAGCTGGTGGTTTATGGTGGCATCGGCCGCGCCGCCCGTACCTGGGCGGATTTCGACAAGATCGTCGAGACGCTGAAGGACCTCAATGAGGACGAGACCCTGCTGGTCCAGTCCGGCAAGCCGGTCGGCGTCTTCCGCACCCACAAGGATGCGCCGCGCGTTTTGATCGCCAACTCCAACCTGGTGCCGCATTGGGCGACCTGGGACCACTTCAACGAGCTGGATAAGAAAGGTCTGGCGATGTACGGCCAGATGACGGCCGGCTCGTGGATCTATATCGGCACGCAAGGCATCGTACAGGGCACCTACGAAACCTTCGTCGAGGCCGGCCGCCAGCACTATGGCGGCAGCCTCAAGGGCAAGTGGGTGCTGACAGGTGGCCTCGGCGGCATGGGCGGCGCGCAGCCGCTGGCCGCTGTCATGGCCGGCGCCTCGTGCCTTGCCGTCGAGTGCAATCCGGACTCGATCGACTTCCGCCTGCGCACCCGCTACGTCGATGAAAAGGCCGAAACGCTCGACGAGGCAATGGAGATGATTGCCCGCTGGACCAAGAACGGCGAAGCAAAATCCGTCGGCTTGCTCGGCAACACTGCCGAAATCCTGCCGGAAATGGTTCGCCGCGGCATTCGTCCCGATATGGTCACCGACCAGACGTCGGCACACGACCCGGTCAACGGTTACCTGCCCAAGGGTTGGACCATGGCCGAGTGGAAGGCCAAGCGCGAGAGCGATCCGAAGGCTGTCGAAAAGGCCGCGCGCGCCTCGATGCGCGAGCATGTCGAAGCCATGATCGCCTTCCAGGACATGGGTATTCCGACCTTCGACTACGGCAACAACATCCGCCAGGTCGCCAAGGAAGAGGGCCTCGAAAACGCCTTCGCCTTCCCCGGTTTCGTGCCGGCCTATATCCGTCCGCTCTTTTGCCGCGGCATCGGTCCGTTCCGCTGGGCCGCCCTCTCCGGCGATCCGGAAGACATCTACAAGACCGATGCCAAGGTCAAGGAACTCACCCCGGGCAACACCCATCTGCACAACTGGCTCGACATGGCGCGCGAGCGCATCTCGTTCCAGGGCCTGCCGGCGCGCATCTGCTGGGTCGGCCTCGGCGATCGCCATCGCCTCGGCCTCGCCTTCAACGAAATGGTCCGGAACGGCGAGCTCAAGGCGCCTGTCGTCATCGGCCGCGACCATCTCGACTCCGGCTCGGTCGCCTCGCCGAACCGCGAGACCGAAGCGATGAAGGACGGCTCGGACGCCGTCTCGGACTGGCCGCTGCTCAACGCGCTCCTCAACACCGCGTCCGGTGCCACCTGGGTGTCGCTGCATCATGGCGGCGGCGTCGGCATGGGCTTCTCGCAGCATTCCGGCGTCGTCATCTGCGCCGATGGCACGGATGACGCCGCCAAGCGCCTTGAGCGCGTGCTCTGGAACGACCCGGCCACCGGCGTGATGCGCCACGCCGATGCCGGCTACGACATCGCACTTGATTGCGCCAAGGACAAGGGCCTGCGCCTGCCGGGCATTCTCGGCAACTGATGAACGACAAGGGGCGTCGGATTGGCGCCCCTTCCTCTCGTCTTTAGGGTGAGACTGTTTTACGGTTGCCACCTTCAAGGAAGAGCAACAACCCGAGGCCCGCCAGTCCTCCGAGGCCTCCTAAAAGTGCGGTTCCCGAATAGTCGCTGACGCGCGTGCCGAGCGCAAAGAGTGCCGCGCAAATGCCGCCGCTCATGAAGATGTTGACCGAGATAAGCGAGCTTCCCAGCCCTGGCCGGTCTGCAATCAGCTCCTGCAGGTAGGTTATCGGGATCGTGATGAGCGCGGCAGCACCGAATGCGCTGATCACGGTCAGTGCATAGATGTGCCAAGGTGCCGACGACAGTCCGAGCAGGACCATGTAGCCGATATAAACGACCGTGCCGACCGCCAGCGCCTTGGCGGGCAGCAGGCTCAGCTGGATGCGAGCCCAGACGAGAATGAAAACCACCTCCAAGAAGGCGACGACGCCGACAATGATACCGATATCCGTGACGCTGCCGCCGACTGCGTCGGTCAAGATCAGCGGCAGGACGGCCGCGTTGATGTGCAACGTCGAGGTGATCATCGCGACGGCGACGACGCGCGCGAAAATGCGCGGTGCGAGGATCTCGCCAAAGGACGTCCAATAGGAAAGACGCCGCCCCAGGCCGGGATCGACGCCCTGCTCGTTCGGTAGGGAGAAATAGACCAGCAGCAGGTTGGCCGCGCATCCGAGACTGGCAAGCAGATAGGCGGGGAGCATGCTCTGGCCACCGGCCAGTGCAAAGCCCACCAGCCCCGGCACCAATACCCAGGCAAGCGAGATCGCGGCGCGGGCGCCGGTCGTCAGGGCGCCGGCATCCTGACCGCTCATGCGTCGCGCGACACTGCGGACATTGGCAAAGAGCAGCGTGTAGAGTGCGCCATAAATCGGCAGGAACAGAAGCACGCTGACGACGAAGCTCGTTTGGTTCGGGAGGACGTAGACGATGCCGTAGCCTACGACCCCAAACAGGATCGCGCTCGACATCAGTACGCGATAATTGCCGATGCGGTCGGCAAGAATGCCGATGGAAACACTGACGATGACGTTCACCGTCGCAGCCATCAGGATCAGGAGCGAATAGAGGCCGTCACTCAGGCCCAGCTCGTTGATGCCGACCACCGACTGATAGGGCGACGTGGCGGCGCCGGCAAAGCCGAAGAGAAAGATCGCCAGCATGCTGACCCGGATCGACGGGTTGCGCATGGCGCTGAAAAGCGAGGAGGTCATGATGGTTCACGTCCGCGAAGCAGGCGATTTCAGGGGAGTGCTTGGCGCCGGCGGATTGCGCCGGCGGTTGCATTGCGGAGAACTGCTTACATTGATTTTGACCAGCGCGCCGAGAGTTTCGCCTCGGGCAAAAACGCAAATTCCTGATCGAAGGGAAAGACGGGACGCTGGCGGTGAAGGCTGGCAAGGCCGGCGATATCCTGGTTGACGACGCCGTCGGTCAAAGCCATCAGGTTGGGATTGGCGATCGGCGCCAGTTCCGGCGAGAGGTAGCCCGATTTGACCACCAGCAGCCGGACCGATTGCGGGTCGAGACCCAACCGTCGAAAATCCTCGATGTTGTGGTAGGGCCGACGTCGCGCCGAAAGCACGACGTCGATCGCGCCGGCACGCACGACCGCCTGGCGTTCCTTTTCCGGACCGGGATCGTCAAGCCGAACAACTTCCACCAGCATTTCGGCAACCGGGCTTGCCGCGTCGAGGCTGCCGCCGATCTTCAGCATCAGGGTTTCGCCTACACCGGCAGCAAAACAGGCGTCGACTGCGGGACGGTCGGCGATCCCTGCGATGAGCGCGCCGCGCCATCCGCGCGCCAGCAGGGCCTTCAGCACGTCCGCCCTGTCACCAACGCCGCCACCGGTCGGGTTGTCGCCGGAGTCGGCAAGGATGATCGGGGTTGTCGTCGCCTTTTCGGCGATATCGAGCATGGTATCCAGCGGCCCTGTGACCGGACCGAAGCGGAAGTTGTGACGTTGCGCCCAGTAGGCTGCTGCGATGTCAACGGCGGCCTGCTCGGCAGCGGCCTGATCGGTCGCGGTGACCACGGCGCAGGCCGTTGCACGCGGCTCGTCCGCCCAGACATAGCCGACCATCAGGTTGGCATCGAGCACGCCCGGTCTGGCGTCGATGTCAGGCAGCGCTCGGTAGAGGCTCCTGGCCGGTTCATCTTCGGTCGACGTGCATTCCCCCGGCAGCAACACAGGGATCCTGGCCCAGGCCACACCTGGACGCGTACCGCTGCGCAGCGCCGAAATGAGCATCGTCCAGGCACGGATCATCGTTTCGCGTGTGTCGATGTGCGGCGCGGTGCGATAGCCGGCAAAGATGTCGATCTGGTCGATGATGCGCTGACTGACATTCCCGTGCAGATCGTAGCTGGTCGCGATCGGGCAGTCCGGGCCAACGAGAGATCTCGCCGCCGAAATCCAGTCTCCCTCGGCATCCTCCATGCCGTCGACCTTGATCGCCCCGTGCATGGCAAGATAGAGCCCGTCGATCGGCAAGGCCTGCTGCAGCCGATCGAGGAACTCGGCCTTGAAAGCGTCATAGGCCGCTCGTGAGACCGGCCCGCCGGGTACAGCGCGGGCATGCAACAGCGGCAGATGCTCGATACCCTCGGCGTTCAGAAAGTCGAAATACTCTGCCTGAAGCAGCTCTGCACCACGCAACACCCTAAAATCTTCAGTCGCCATCAGCACCGGCGAATAGGTGCTGCATTCCGTGTGGATACCGCCGACGGCGATGCGCATGAAAGCTCCTGTCACAGTTTCGGGCTCAACGGAGCGATCACGGCAAAGCGCTGCCAGTCCTTGGCCGATTTCGGAGTCCATGCGGCTTCGGCAATGGCACAAAGCCTCGGGAAGACCAGCCGGTTGAAATAGCCGCGTGACAGGAAATGCTCCGACCAGATGCAGGCCTGCACGCCCTTCATGCGAGACTTCAGCTCTTCCGGAAATTCCCCTTCGGCGTCATAGCCATAGGTGTGTGCCGGCGTCGCCGTCCCGGCCCAGCTCGCACCCGGCTCCTGCCAGGCATCGGCCTGCGCCATGTCGAGATAATAGGCCTGCCCGGGCGTCATGACGACGTCATAGCCTTCACGCGCAAGCTCGATGCCAACCTCCGGCCGCTCCCACGCCATCAAGAGCGTGCCCTCGGTTGAAACGCCGCCGCCATGGGCGACCTCGTTCCACCCGGCAAGCTTGCGGCCTCGGACCGTCAGCATCTGCTTGACCTTCTTCAGGAAGAAGGATTGCAAGGCGAAGGTGCCGGAAAGACCTTCCTTTTCCATCAGCTTCTTGGCCAGCGGCGAGGCAAGCCAGGACCCATTGGCAACCTCGTCACCGCCGATATGGACGTATTGGCTCGGGAACAGCTCGACGATTTCATCGAGGACTTTTTCGAGGAATTCGTAGGTGAACTCGATCGCCGGATTGAGCGCGTTGTTCGGATAGCCTTGAACCGAGTGGTAGCTTTCCGGCGCCTCCTGACCATCAGCCAGATCAGGCAGCGCAACCAGCGTGGCGGTGCTGTGGCCGGGAATGTCGATCTCGGGCACGATCTCGACATGAAGCGCCGTGGCCTGCGCGACCAGCGCCTTCACATCGTCCTGGCTGTAGAACCCGCCGACCGGCTCGGCGCCATTGCCGAGTTGCGGCAGCAGCGGCTCGTCAGGACCGCGCAGGACCCCGAGCGTCGTCAAGGTCGGAAACGCCTTGATCTCGAGCCGCCAGGCCTCATCGTCCGTCAGGTGCCAATGGAAGATGTTAAGCTTGAACCAGGCGAGAATATCGATGAGCCGTGAAACGTCCGATGTCGGATAGAATTGCCGCGACACGTCGAGATGGCAGCCGCGCCAGCTATAGCGCGGCGCATCGGAAATCGTGCCCTGTGCCGGAAAGCGGAACTTGTCCGGATGCGTGCGCGCGCCGTTCATGAGTTGCGCGAGCGTCGTCAGCGCATATTGCCGACCGGCCGCACCGCCATAGGCAAGGCCGATCTCCTTGGTGGAAAAGGCAAGTTGATAGGCTTCCGGGGCGAGTGCTGCATTCTTCGAAAAGACAATCGCTCGTCCCTGGCTGGAGGCAACCAGGCTGAACGGAGCATGCCCTTCCGAAAACAACCGGTGAAAAAGGGCCAGCACCTCGCCCACCGCTGCGATTTCGTCAGGCGCAGCACCGGGTGCCGGGTAGAGAACGACGGGAAAACGGTCACCCGCCCATGCATCGATTTGCGCCGGCCATGGCTGCATCGAAAACGGCAGGTCGAGCTTGCCTTCGGGCAACCGCTGAGGCGGTGGGTCACTGACTGCATTTTCCAGGAGCAGGTCGGAGACGGCAACCGCCACATGCTCGCCGCTGGCAAGCGTGAGATAGGCGGACTTCGCACCATCCGTGCAATGCCTAGCGTTGCGGTGCAGGCCGCTCACCGTAAACGTCCAGCTTTCGCCTGGGGCAACCGTCAATCCTACGGGCGGCGCGAATTCGTGGAAATTGGCATTGCGACGCAGGAAAGTCGCGTTGTCGCAGGCCTCCGGTACGATCACGCGGGTCAACGAGGTGTAGACCAGCCGGAAGCCCGCGAGCGGCACAGCCGAGAAATTGAAGAGCGTGAAGGTGAACCGGCCGAATGCGCCGCCGTCAGGCTGCCAGGACGCTTCGAGACGATAGGAAACCGGCGCCATGATCTTCCTCCCAGAAGTCTTACAGTCAGTAGTGGCTTGATTGCGAGAAGGTTCGCGCGAGCTCCGCCTGGCCGGCCGTCAGACCGCAATCGACCGGCAAGCATACGCCCGATATCGCCGCGGCCATCGGGCCAGCCAGGAAGTGTACGGCGTTGGCGACATCGTCAGGGTTGACGATACGCTGTAACGGATACCAACGGCGGGCCTCCTCAAAGACCTGAGGATTGGCGGCAGCACGCGCTTCCCAAGCCTGCGTTCGCACGGTGCCCGGCGAAACGGCGTTGGAGCGAATGCCGAACTTGCCGTATTCGACGGCAATCAGACGTGTCAGGTGCAGAAGGCCGGCCTTGGCGACGCTGTAGGCGGGGTGCCCAAAGACATTCATGCCGTTGACGGAGGCGATGTTGATCACCGACCCGCGGCTCTCCTTCAGCATGTCTTCGACCGCGCGGAAGCACAGGAAGGCTGCCTCGAGGTTCAGCGCATTGTCCATGCGCCAGATATCCGGCGTCGTGTCGTGCAGGCTGACGGCGCGCGCAGCACCGGCGTTGTTGACGAGCGTGCGCACGATCCCCTGCTCTCTTGCAGTCGCCGCCAGTTTGTCGACGCTTGTCGCATCCGTCACATCACAGGCCACCGCGACGAACCGCTTGCCGTCGCCGATCTCGCGCGCAGCCTTCTCCGCAGCGTCCCTGTCGATGTCTGCAAGCAGTACGACCTCATGATCCTCGCCAAGGCGCCTGGCGATTGCGAGACCGATATCGCCGGCTGCACCGGTGACGATGGCTATGGACTGCGTCATGCGGGAACCTTTCGCGGCAGGTCAGTCTCCCAACAGCTGGCGGTCGTCACCGTCGCGGTGGGTCACCAGCTGTTGTTTGATGCGCCGAAGTGTGACCGTGGCCTGCGGCTGAACCCGGTAGGCAACGAGGCTGGAGAGAATATCGAGCAGCGCCAGGTAGGCGATGCGTGTGGAGGTCGGGCGATAGATGTTGTTGCCCTCGGGCAAATCGACAGGAACCGTAATCGTCGCCGCTGCCGCGACCGGACTGTTGCTCTGGGTCAGCGCGATCGTCGGCACCTTCAGCTCGCGCGCCAGTGTAAAGGCACGCACCAACTCGGCATTGCGGCCGGAGAAGGAAGAACCGATCAGCAGGTCGGTAGGACGAGCGGCGGCTGCCATCATCAGCTGCATGCTGTGGTCCGAACTGGCGGTCACGCGCAGACCGTAGCGAAAGAGCCGGTTCTGCAGCTCGCTGGCAATCATCGAGGAATTACCGCCCGAACCGAAGGCATAGATCATTTCGGCGGTTGCGATGCGCTCGACAGCCTGCTCGATCGCCGCGAGATCGAGGGAGCGATGCAGGAGGAACAGCGCGTTTTGCGCCTTGGTAATGATGTCCTGGGCGACGTCACCGGTTTCGCGGCTCTTCGGCTCCGGCTTCAAATAGCGCATGCCGATATAGGCGGTGCGCGCCAGTTGCACCTTGAAGTCTGAAAAGCTGTCGCAGCCGAGCCGCCGACAGAAGCGCGTGACCGTGGGGGGAGAAACATCAGCCTTGCCGGCCAACTCGATGATCGACGCATTCACCGCGAACTCGAAATCATTCAGAAGAATGTCGGCTATTCGGTTCTCTGATTGCGAGAGCCGGCCTTTTTCTTCCTGAAGTGTCGCGAAAATATCCATCGGCTGCTGATGTCCTTAGGGTCTATCAGCTTTCCTTCGGCTTGTAGGCGACGCAGTCGATCTCGACCTTGCAATCAACCATCATCGCCGACTGGACGCAGGCCCGGGCCGGTGGATGCGCACCGAAATACTCCTGATAGATCTTGTTGAAAGTCCAGAAGTCACGCGGATCGTCGAGCCAAACGCCGCAACGCACCACGTGTTCGGTACCGTATCCGGCCTCTTCCAGAATGGCCAGAAGATTGGCGATCGCCTTGTGCGTCTGCGGGATGATTCCGCCCTCGATGATCTCGCCTTTTTCCATCGCGACCTGGCCGGAAACGTGCAGCCAACCGTCCGCTTCCACCGCGCGTGCAAAGGGTAATGGCTTACCACCCGCACCGACTTGTTCAGTGCCATACCGTTTGATGGTCATGTGCGCCTTCGTGCAAATTATTTTCTTTGATCGTTGACAAATGACCATAGAAAGCTGAATTTGGCCAGAGAAAAACACCATTAATGAAAAGAATTTCAATTTAGGGCGAAAACATGCGGGATCCCTTCCTCAATCCGTTCCCCTCCTCCGACACCGCGCGCCATGCCATCTGGGAGATGCTGGTTCCGCGTGACATCGACGCTTTTCTTTCTGCCGATTGGTCGATGGTATCAGGCGATTTTGTCGAAGACGGCTTCATCGGTATCGACGGACGTCGCGAGACCAATCCCGACGATTGGCGCCTCACCTTTCCCTCGCTTGTCGCCTATCGCGACGAATGGCTGCGCCAGGCGAAAGACTTCGCAGCGCTTTCTTTCGCCGAAGACACGCGCACCGCAATCTTCACCACGACGACGCTTGAGGACATCGAGGTCAATGGCGACGTCGCGCTCGCACGCAAGAAGTTTGATGGCGGCTTGAAAAAGTCGGACGGCAGCTTCGACGTGATGCAATGGCAGACCGTTTATTACTGCCGCCTGCACCAGGGACGCTGGAAGATTTCCGGCTTCACCGGCTACCTGCCGAACCCGATGGGATCGGCTTGAACCAGCGACGCACGAGAAAGGCAACGGCATTGCGGATCTTCACAGCGGCGCTTGCGACGGAAACCAACACCTTCTCTCCCATCTGCATAGACCGCCGTGCCTTCGAGGCGTCGCTCTATGCACCACCGGGCGAGCATCCGGAGACGCCGACGCTCTGTACGGCGCCGCTCACGGTCGGCCGCCGCATTGCAGCGGAGAAGGGTTGGACGCTGATCGAGGGCACCGCCACCTGGGCGGATCCGGCCGGCCTCGTCAACCGCCAGACCTATGAGAGCCTGCGCGACGAAATTCTCGATCAATTGCGCGCGGCACTGCCCGTCGATGCCGTTGTCATGGGACTGCACGGCGCCATGGTCGCCGACGGCTACGAGGATCCCGAGGGCGATCTTCTGACCCGCATTCGCGCGATCGTCGGCCCCGACGTCCTGGTCTGCGCCGAACTCGACCCGCACAGCCACCTCACCGGAAAGCGCGTTTCGGCGGCGGACTTCTTCGTCTTTTTCAAGGAGTTTCCGCACACCGACTTCGTCGATCGGGCGGAAGATCTCTGGCGGATTGCCATCGATACGCTTGAAGGCCGCGTCAAGCCGGTGATGTCCGTTTTCGACTGCCGCATGATCGACGTCTATCCGACGTCGCGTGAACCCATGCGCTCGTTCGTCGACAAATTGATGCGCATCGAGGCAGAGGATCTCGACGTCCTGTCGCTGTCGGTTGTGCATGGTTTCATGGCCGGCGATGTCCCCGAAATGGGAACGAAGGTGCTTGCCGTGACCAACGGCAAGCCGGAGAAAGGCGAGACGCTGGCACGGGAACTCGGGCTCGAACTCTTTTCGAAGCGCGGAACCTTCATCATGCCGCAGATCGATGAGAAGCAGGCTGTCGCCGAGGCGCTAGCCGCAACCGAAGGCCCGGTTGTGATTGCCGATGTCTGGGACAATCCAGGCGGAGGAACCGCCGGCGACGCGACCGTGCTGCTCGAAGAATTGCTGGCGCGAGGCGCGACCAACGCCGCCGTCGGAACGATCTGGGATCCGATGGCGGTACAGATCTGCATGGCGGCCGGCGAAGGTGCTGAAATCCCGCTGCGGTTTGGCGCCAAGTCGGCGCCGGGAACGGGCAGCCCCGTCGATGGCATCGTCAAAGTCGTCAAGCTGGTGCGCAATGCGGAGATGCAATTCGGCGAGAGTTTTGCTCCCTTCGGCGACGCGGCGCTCATCTCTTATCGCGGCATCGACATCATCCTCAATTCGACGCGCGCACAGAGCTTCGATCCGAGCCTCTTTTCGGTGATGGGCGTCGACCCGCAGGCAAAGAGCATCCTGGTCATCAAATCGACCAACCACTTCTACGCCTCGTTCTCCAAGATCGCCACACAGATCCTTTATTGCTCGGCTGGTACGCCCTACCCGAACAATCCCGCCAAGACCGCCTATCTGCGCGCGCCCAGGAATATCTGGCCAAAGGTTGCCGATCCGCATGGCCTTGAGAAAGGCGCAGCCTAAAGCATGACGCGCAAAAGTGCGCCGCGATTTTGCGACAACGACATGCACAAAAACAAGAACTTAAAGCGCGACGAGCGAATCTGAAAGACCGCGACGCGCTTTGGCCCCGCTGCGGTAGCCGCTCGGCAGACCGGCCTCTTCGACCAAGCCTTATCCGATTGGATATGAAACGGCCGCCGTCCCCATCGTGGACGGCGGCCGATTGCATTGGGAATGATCGTCAGGCCGCAGCCGGATCGAGCAACCCCATGTCGATATCAGTGAGCTCTACACGCCGCTCAAGCGCGATACCCGCCTCGTCGAACAGGTGGCAATCAGCGGCGCGAATGCCCGTCAGCACCTGTTCTTCGGGGCGGATGGCCACCGTGCCCGGCAACATTGCGCAGTAGTTTTCGCCTTCGCCACCACCGATCGCGGCGTAGGCAACGGTGTGCGCACCGAGACGCTCGATCACAGTTGGCGTGACGGTCAGCGACAGGTCGCCCGCTCCAAGCAGAATGTGCTCGGGCCGCACGCCCAGCGTCAATGTTCGCCCGACCAGACCGGCATGCGGCCTGACCGGAACGACGACAGTCTGCCCCTTATAGTCGACCTCCACGCCGGCATCGACGACGCCTTTGCATGTCACGGCCAAGAAGTTCATCTTCGGATTGCCGATGAAACCGGCGACGAAGATGTTGGCAGGCTTGTGGTAGAGTTCGAGCGGCGCGCCCGTCTGGGCGATCTCACCGGCATTGAGGACGACGATCCGGTCCGCCATCGTCATCGCTTCGACCTGGTCGTGCGTGACGTAGATCATCGTTGCCTGCAATTGCCGATGCAATTTCGCCAGTTCAATGCGCATGTCGGCACGCAGCGCCGCATCGAGGTTGGAGAGCGGCTCGTCGAACAGAAAAATCTTCGGTTCGCGCACGATCGCCCGACCTATGGCAACCCGCTGACGCTGGCCACCGGACAGCATTCCGGGCTTTTGCTGTAGCCTCTGGTCGAGATGGAGAATGCGCGCTGCGTGCTCCACCTTGGCCTTCAGTTTCTCTTCCGGCATCTTTTCCACGCGAAGCGGAAAGGCAATGTTCTCGAAGACGGTCATGTGCGGGTAGAGCGCGTAGGATTGGAACACCATGGCGATCCCGCGTTTGACCGGCGGCAGGTCGTTGACACGTTTGCCATCGATCAGGATGTCCCCCGAGCTGGTCTCGTCGAGACCGGCTATCATCCTGAGCAATGTCGACTTGCCGCAACCGGAAGGTCCGACGAAAACGACGAACTCACCGTTTTTGACTTCGAGCTCGATGCCTTTCAGCACCTCGAATGTCCCGTAGAATTTCTGAACCGTATTGAGATTGAGCTGTCCCAAGAAACTGTCTCCGGCCACCGGCGAGAAGCGGCAAGTTAAATCTTACGCTGAGGAAGGGCCGCGAGCTGGAAAGTCCGCGGCCCCGATGGCCTTACTTGAACTGCTCGAGGTCGGCCGCAGCCTTCTTCAGTGCATCCGCTGGTTCGGCCTTGCCGGTCACCACGGCCTGCACCATCTCGATCATCGTGTTCTGCAGGCCCTTGTAGTCGAGGAACAGCGGCTCCGGCCCACCGTTGGAGATGCCGTCGATGAACGGCTTCCAATAGGGGTTGGCAGCAACCATGTCGTCGACGGCCTTGCCCGGACGCAGCGGCGTCAGGCCTTCCTGCGCTTCGTAGATCGGCTGGTTCTCGGGATCGGTCAGGAACTTTGCGAATTCGATCGCCTTCTCCTCGACGCCCGTGCCGCTGAAGACAGCAAGGCTGTCGGTGATCAAGAGCGTGCCCGGGCCCTTGGCGCTTGGTCCGAGCGGCAGTGCGGCGACGCCCCAGTCGATCTTGGTTTCCTTCAGGCGGTTGACGGCGCCGACCGATGCCTGGATCATGCCCAGCTTGCCATCAAGGAAGATCGCCCGCACTTCATTCTGCTCGTAGGAGGTCGGACCTTCTTCGGCGTAGGGAACGATATCCTTCAGTGCGGTCAGGGCTTCCAGGTTCTGCTTGCTGTCGAGCGTAATCTTGCCATCGCCGTCGATCACCGAACCGTCATTGGTGTAAACCCAATGCAGGAACTGGTGCATGGTGTTGTCGAAGGTCTTGGCGACGACGCCGAAGCCCGGAATGCCGGTCTTTTCCTTGATCGTCTTGGCGTATTCGAGTTCTTCAGCCCAGGTTGTCGGCGGCTTTTCCGGGTCGAGGCCGGCCTGCTTGAACAATTCCTTGTTCCAGTAGAGCGCCTTGGTGGAGAAGGCGACCGGGATGCCCCATTGCTTGCCGCTCGTCGTCACCGTGTCCATGATGTAGGGGTAATAGGCGGCTTTCTCGGCGTCCGAGAAGGTGATCGGCACGATCAGTTCGTTGTCGGCAAACTCCTTCAGCGTGCGCGAGCCGACATAGGCAAGGGCGACCGGCGTGCCGGCGGCGGCAAGCGTCGTCACCTTGTCCTGGCACTGTGCCCAGCCGACGACTTCCGATGCGATCTTGTATCCGGGATTTGCTTCTTCCCATTTCTTGATGAAGTCGGCGTGCGCCGGCTGCATCTTGTCGCCGCAGGCGATGAAGCTGATTTCCTGGTCGGCTGCCAGCGACGGCAGCGCCGTCGTGGCGAAGAGCGCCAGGGTTGCTGCAATCAATGAGGCATGCTTTTTCATGGTGGTTCCCCTTGCTTATGAAGCTCGTTGTTGCGGTTATTGTTTCACGGCGCCGGCGGTCAGGCCCGCGACGAGATAGCGTTGCATCAGGAAGATGAGGATGACGGCAGGCGCAATGCCGACGAAGCTTGCGGCCATCAACTCATTCCAGATCACTTCCTGCCGGCCGAAATAGGCATAGAGGCCGATGGGAAGCGGCATGTATTCGGTCTTCGAGTTGAAGGTCAGCGCGAAGATGAATTGCTGGGCGTAGGACCCGATGAAGGTGGTGATCGCGACGACGGTGATGCCGGGCATCGCGATCGGCAGGATGACGCGCCGCAACGTGTAGAAATGGCTTGCGCCATCGACGAAGGCGGCCTCGTCCAGTTCGCGCGGAATACGCATCATGTAGGTGCGCAGCAACCAGATCGCCGAGGGAATGAGAAAGGCGACGCCCGGCACGATCATGGCGAAATAGGTGTTGAGCACGCCGAGCGTGCGCATCAGCCGGAAGAGCGGAATAAGCAGAACGGCGCCCGAGAACATGTTGACCGCCAGGAACGCCGCCAGCAGCGGGCCGCTGCCGCGAAACTTGAAGCGGGCGAACGCATAGGCGGACGGCACGACGAGGACGAGCACGACGGCCGTGACGATCGTGGAGATGAAGAAGGAGTTGAAGATGTAACGGGCAAAGCCCGGAACGCTGACCCACATGGTTCGGTAGGCGTCGAATGACCCGTTCTCCGGCCAGAACTTGTAGGGCGAGGAAAAGAGGAGACCGAGCGGCTTCAGCGACACCAGAAAGCCTTCGACGAAGGGCGACAGGATGAACGCCAAGAAGACAAAGATGCCGGCATAGATCGCAATCAGTTCGTACCACCGGTAGCGGTTGATCATCGCGGGCTGGCTCATCGGCTGTCTCCCTGAGCAAGGCGGCTGGTGACTCGGAAATAGGCGAGGCAGAAGATCGACAGGAAGATGCAGATCAGAACCGCCCGAGCAGCCCCCTCCCCGTACTTTTTCGAACCGATGGCCGTGCGATAGGTGTCGATGATCATCGTCGTCGTCTCGCCGTTCGGCCCGCCCTGGGTCAGGATCCAGATGATGTCGAACGAATTGAACGTGGCGATCAGCGACAGCATCGACATCGTGATCATCGACGGAATGAGGAGCGGCAGCGTGATGCGCCGGAAGCGATAGAAGCGCCCCGCCCCGTCCGTCCAGGCGGCCTCGTAGAGATCCTGCGGGATAGCCTGCATTGCCGCCAGCATATAGAGGGTGACGAGCGGCACGCCGATCCAGACGTCGGTGATGATCGTCGCCCAGAAGGCCGTCGAGCCCCGCGCCAGGAAGGCGACCGGCCCATCGACGATGCCCCAATTCTGCAACATGCCCGAAATCATGCCGAACTGGCCGTTGTACATCCAGCCCCACATGAAGATGCCGATCGCCATCGGCACGATCCATGGCGGCATCGTCAACACGCGGAAGAGCGCGCGGCCCGGGACTGCAGCATTGAGCATCGTCGCGCCGAAGACCCCGACGATCATCTTGATCGAGACCGAGAAGAACGTCCACACGAAGGTGCGAACGATGACTTCGGCAAAGGTGCCGTTGAAGATCTTGTCGTAATTGGCCCAGCCGACCCAATTCGTCGTCTTCTTCAGCGACGCGTCGGTAAACGACAGGATGAAGGTATCGACAAGCGGATAGGCGACGATGACCGTGACATAGAGCACGGCGGGCAAGAGCAGGATCCAGGCGAAGATGACCGTGCTGCGTTGAACACTCATCCCGCTTCTCCTCTCAAGCCGCGCGCGAATGCAAGGCTTCGTCGAAGCGGTCCCAGATAGGTCTGAGATCGATTACGCTCCGCTTGCGCCGGGCCTCGTCCATCGACAAGGCCAGGATGCCCGCTTCGAGCGCGTCGATCGTCGAGACAGGTAGCGGGCGGCCGTCACGCACATGGCCGATGATATCGGTCGCCATCTGCTCGTCGGCGCCATAGTGCTGCGACAGTTCTGTGGCGGCGTATTTGTTCTCGATCACCTTCTTGCCGCTCAGCATCTCGTGCACGTCGAAATAGCCGCGAATGAAGTCACCCTCGGCCATGCCGCGCGACCCCATGATGCAGAAGCGGCGGAATTGATCCGGCACATTGAGGTTGGTGTGGAAGTTCATGCCGACACCATTGGCGTATTCGACGATGGCAACCTGGTAGTCGATGATGTCGCCGTCGCTGTCGAACACCTTGTCGGATCCCATCCAGCCGCTTGGCTTGCGATGGAAAAGCTCGAGATCGTTGATGCCCTCGCGTGCGGGGTCGTTTGCCGGAATGAAGCTCTTGCGGCCACCGAAGCTCGCCACCCGTTCCGGGCGGGCGCCAACGACACCGTTGTAGAGATCGAGGTCGTGGCAGCATTTCTCCAGCATGAAACTGCCGGAATAGCGCTCATAGCGACGCCAGTCGCGCATGAAGAAGGCGCCATGGTATGGCTCGATGTGCTCGGATGCCTCGATCGAAACGACCTGGCCGAGCTTCCCTTCGGCAAGGGCTGCGCGCAGGTCGCGGTACATCGGCGCGTAGCGCAGCACCAGACCGACCATCAGGCGCTCATGGCCGAATTTCGCCATCAGCTGCGCCAGCTGCAGGCTTTCCTGAACGGTCGTCACGATCGGCTTTTCGCTGAAGACCTTGAGGCCGGCCTCAAGCCCGATCCGGATATGATCGAGATGCATGTGGTTCGGCGAACCGATCATCAGGAGGTCGAGCTTTTCGTTGGCGATGAGCTCTTCAGGCGTCGCATAGGCCTTGCCGGCGGAGATGCCTTTTTCGACCAGACCCGGCAGGCCAGCCGGCGCCGGATCGACGTAACCGGCGATCTCGAAATTCTCATCCATGGCTTTGAAAACGTAGCCCAGATATCCCAGGCGGAATCCGAGTCCGATTATCCCGACTTTCATGCTCGCACTGTTCCCTTGCCTTATGGCGTAATTTATTTTCGCAGACTGGGACAGATTTTTGAGGTCGTCAACCCAAATCCGCGTATTTTGTAAAATTGTGAAATTCATTTTCATGGAACGCGAGAAATGCCGCTGCGGCAGGCATTCCCTAGACAACCAAAGAGGGTGCGACGACGACAACTCTCCGGCAGGAGGAAAGCGGTCCAGACCACTATACGTTGCGTGGGTGATTTCTGATCGGTTCAGGCTGTTGCGCGCAAGCGGTTGCACCAGTGCAGCGGCCGTAGCGATGGCCTGGCCAGATAGGGTGGCGGTATCTTGGGATGGTCGCCGACCGTTCCCTGCCGCGCGATCGGCGCATTTGGCGCAATCAGGAACGCCACGCCAGCGCACTGCGCGTGGCAGAAACCGCCTTTTGACGCCTCTGTAGAGCACGTGTCATTCGAGCACGCAGGACTGTCTTGCGACGCAACACGCAGCCGATGGCCCCAATGGCATGGCAGGCGGTGAATGCGCCCTGTCCTAGCGTCCCATTCTGGAGCCGAGGCTTCGTTCGGCTGCCTGGAGGGCATCGTGGATCAGGACGGCGAGCACCGCAACGATGAGCCCCCCCTGGACGACGAAGGCAAGGTTGTTGGACTGGAGACCGGCGATGATCACTTCGCCGAGCGTTCGTGCCGCAACCGTCGAGCCGATCGTCGCTGTCGCCAGGCTGATCACCACGGAAAGCCGGATGCCGGCGAGGATCACCGGCATCGCCAGCGGCAGTTCGATCTTCATCAACCGTTGTCGCCCGGTCATGCCGGTACCCCGCGCCGCCTCCATGATCGATGGCGGCAAGGTCGTCAGACCGGTCAGGGCGTTTTCGAAGATCGGCAGCAGACCATAGAGGAAGAGCGCAATCAGCGTCGGCTTTTCACCAAATCCGAAGATCGGCACGGCAAGCGCCAGTACGGCGACCGGTGGAAAGGTCTGACCGATATTCACCAGGCTGCGCGAAAGCGGCAGGAACTCTGCCCCCGAACGGCGCGTCACCAGGATCGCCAGCGCCAGGGCGACGACGGTCGCGCCGGCCGTTGCAATCGCGACCGTGCGCAGATGCAGCAGCGTCAGTTGCAGCAGGCTACCCTGGTTGTAGATCGCCGGCGCGTTCTCCTGAACCAGCGGCCGCAACAGCGGTTCGAACCATTGCGGCTGGACCAGAAAAGCGATGAGGACGGCAAAAGCAAGCAGCCGAAACAGGGTTGGAAGACGCAGCATCACGTCGGCCCCGCGGCACGCTGCGCCAGCCCATCAAGGCTGACCTTGCCTATAACAGCGCCATCGGGGCCGACGACGGGAAGTGCCTTGCGACCGGACCAGAGAAGCATCGACAAGGCTTCGCGCTGGGAGGCCGAGCTCGCAATCGCCTCGCCTTCCGCAACACCCGGCTCTACGGCATCGGCGACGGTGTCGATCGCCAGCAGTCGGAACGGTCGTTCGCCGGCTCCGATCAGGCTTTCGACGAAGACGGTCGCCGGTTTGACGAGCATCTCGGCGGGCGTTGCGTATTGCACCACTTCGCCCTTGTCCATGACGGCGATCCGGTCGGCCAGATGGAAGGCTTCCTCCATGTCATGGGTGACGAGCACGATCGTCGTCTCGAAATGTTTCTGGATCGCCAGGAGATCATCCTGCGCCTTGGCGCGAATAATCGGATCGAGCGCACCGAAGGGCTCGTCCATCAGCAGCACTTTCGGTTCTGCTGCCAGCGCCCGGGCGACGCCTACACGCTGCTGCTGGCCGCCGGAAAGCTCATGCGGATAGCGCGGGCCGAACGCCACCGGGTCGAGCTGGAACAGCGTCAGCAGTTCATTGACCTTGGCCTCGATCCGGGCGCGATCCCAACCGAGCAGTGTCGGCACCGTGGCGATATTCTGGGCGACGGTGCGATGTGGAAACAGCCCATGCCCCTGGATCGCATATCCGATCCGCCGGCGCAGTTCGTAGTCCGGAAGCGAGCGATTATCCTCGCCATCGAGCTTGATCGTGCCCGATGTCGGCTCGACCAGACGATTGATTATCCTTAGCAACGTCGTCTTGCCGGAGCCGGAGGTGCCGACGATGACGGTGACGGTGCGCGGCGCGATCGTCAGGCTGACATCCCTGACGACGGTGGTTTCGCCATAGCGCTTGCTAATACCTTCGATCTCGATCATGCGCTTTGCACCCGGTTGCGGTTTGGTGTGACCGTCTCGATCAGGGCATCGAGGACGATTGCGGCGGTGAAGGCGAGAAGGACGGTCGGAACAGCGCCGAGCAGCACCAGGTCCATTGCCGTCTGCCCGACCCCCTGGAAGACGAAGACTCCGAAACCGCCCCCGCCGATCAGTGCCGCGATCGTCGCAAGCCCGATGTTTTGAACGAGAACGATGCGAATGCCGGTGAGAATGACCGGGAAGGCCAGCGGAAACTCGATACCGATAAGGCGTTGAAAGTCCGTCATGCCGATGCCGCGCGCCGCATCGTTGGCCTCCCTCGGCACGCCGGCAAGGCCGACCACGGTGTTGGCGACGACTGGCAGCAGCGAATAGAGGAAAAGGGCTACGAAGGCCGGCGCCGTGCCGATGCCGCGAATGCCGATGGCGGCAGCACCTGGAACATGGATCGCTATCCAGCCAAGCGGTGCGATCAGAATACCGAAAAGCGCGATCGACGGAATCGTCTGGATCGCATTCAGGACGCCGAGCAGGCCGTCGCGAAGGCGCGCGACGCGATGGCAGAGAACGCCGAGCGGAATTCCGACGGCCGTCGCAGCGGCAAGGGACCCCAAAGCGAGCATCAAATGCTTGCCGGCCTCGGCCCAGAAGGTGTCTGCGCGGCTGGCATATTCCTTGAGCAGGGACAGACCGTCCCAGGTACCGGACGTAAGAACAGCGGCGATGAAACCGAGGACCGCGGAAAGAAAGAGCACGCGCACCAGCGGCGACGGCCGCAACCGGGTCAAGGCGTCGGCAGCCAGCAGACCGAGTGCGAACAACAGGATCCAGAACCCGGACGCCGGCGAAACGCGAGCGTAGGTGTTTTCAGGTGGCGTCAGATGGGCCGCGGCAGCCCCGATGCCGAGCGCCAACGCGGCGATCATCGCAAAGGCAGTGCCAAGGCGCAGCCGGCTTGGCGTTTTCAGGATGGCGATACCTGCCGTGGTGATGATCAAGAAAAGGATGATGGCAGCCCACGCCGGCGGCAGGGCTTCACTTATCGATCTCGCCTCGCCGGCGACGATGCGATTGGCGCGAAAGGTCGCGAAAGGCGCCAGGAGTGCGCCGTAGGCGGCAAGTGCGGCAATGATCACACCAAGCTTGTCCACGCGGAGCTGCATCAGATCCCTTTTTCTCATCCGGCTATCGCTCGCAGGACCTTCGTTGTTCCACGCCCATAAAAGAAAACGCTGGTCGGATGCGTGCCATCCGACCAGCGTCGCGCTTTTGCGTCAACCTATTTCAGGAAGCCGTTCTTCTTCAGGAAGTCCTCGGCGACCGCCTTAGCCGGCTCGCCGCCCACCTGGACGCGGCCGTTCAGTTCCTGCAGCGTCACCAGGTCGAGTTTCTCGAAGACCGGCTTCAGCAGCGTCTCGATCTGAGGGTTCTCTTTCAGCACCGCCTCACGGATGATCGGAGCCGGCTGGTAGACCGGCTGAACCGACTTGTCGTCTTCCAGCACCACGAGGCCGGATGGGGCGATACCGCCATCGGTCCCGTAAACCATCGCGGCATTGGCACCATTCGTCTGGTTGGCCGCCGCAGCGATTGTCGCGGCTGTATCGCCACCTGAGAGGGTGATGAGCTGTTCCGGCTTCAGCGTGAAGGCATAGGTCGTCTGGAACGCGGGAAGCGCTGCCGCCGAGTTGACGAACTCGGACGACGCGGCAAGCACCACGCTGCCGCCGCCAGCAACATATTTGCCGAAATCGGAGAGCGTCTTCAGCTTGTTGGCGTCAGCCACGTCCTTGCGCAGACCGATCGCCCAGGTGTTGTTGGCGGGCGATGGCGTCAGCCAGACGATCTTGTTGGCGTCGTAGTCGAGCTTCTTGGCGTTCTCGTAAGCCTTCGCGGCATCCTTCCAGGCCGGGTCGTCCGCCTTCTCGAAGAAGAATGCGGCATTACCGGTATATTCCGGGTAGATGTCGATCTCACCGGCGGTAATCGCCTTACGTACCACCGGCGTTGCGCCGAGCTGCACACGGTCTACCGTCTTGATATTGTTGGCATTCAGTACAGCAAGAATGATGTTACCGAGCACGCCGCCTTCCGTGTCGATCTTGGAGGACACGACAACGTCGGCGTTGGCGGCGGCGGCCGTGAGCGTGAAGGCAAAGGCTGTTCCGATAAGCAGTCTGGTCAGGCGCATGGAGTTCTCCCTCGAAATTCGGTTCCGCAGTTTGATCACGGAATATTCCCGTCGTCCGGGCAAGCCATTCCATATATGTCAGCCTTCGACGAAAAATAGAGCTGCTGTCAGAGAGCGCCATGGGCGAAAAATCCCAAACTCCAGTATCAATATCGAAAGCATAGACTAAAGGCCGCGCCGGCAGGCGATTGGGCGTTGCAATCGGCAGCGTTGTCGGTCACTCTGATTGCGGCCCGCCATAAAGTCCGCTTTCACTCTTGGTTGCGATGCCGCTCGATCCGAACCGCCTGGGGGCTGGCGGCGCGGGTTCGCCCGGCGAACCTTCGGGGAATCAATGTCGATCTACTTTCTCGCGCTTCTTATCGGCGTGGTCGCCGGCCTTCGCGCCATGACCGCGCCTGCCGCCGTCAGCATTGCGGCTGCGGCCGGATGGCTGCCGGTTTCCGGGACCTGGGCAGCCTTCTTGGGCTTCCGTTTCACGCCCTATATCTTCGGGCTTCTCGCTTTGGTCGAATTCGTCACCGATCAGCTACCGAGCACGCCAAGCCGAAAGGTGCCGCAGCAATTCGGCGCACGTATCGTCAGCGGCGGTTTCTGCGGTGCAGTCCTTGGCACGGTCGACGGCTCGATGATCGGCGGCCTGGTTGCCGGCTTCATTGGCGCCGTAATCGGCACACTTGGTGGTTATGAGGCACGCAAGCGGCTGGTTGCAGCAACAGGCGGCAGGGACCTGCCGATCGCCCTGGTCGAAGACCTTGTCGCCGTGCTGCTCGCGCTCTGGGTGGTGTCCTCGGTCCTATGACGAAACATTTCGATGCCATCATCATCGGCGCTGGCCAGGCGGGACCATCACTTGCCGGCCGCCTGACGGCTGCCGGCAAGTCCGTTGCCCTTGTCGAGCGCAAGCTCTTCGGCGGCACCTGCGTCAACACCGGCTGCATGCCGACCAAGGCAATGGTCGCCAGCGCCTACGCCGTGCACATGGCGCGTCGTGGCGCCGATTTCGGCGTGACGACAGGGCCCGTTTCCGTTGATTTCAAGCGCGTCATGGCGCGCAAGGACAAGGTCAGGACAGACGCGCGCACGGGCGTCGAAAATTGGCTCAAGGGGATGGAAAGCTGCACCATCTTCGAAGGCCACGCCCAATTCGAGGACCCGCACACCATCCGGGTCGGTGAAGAAAGCCTCAGTGCCGACCAGATCTTCATCAACACCGGCGGCCGAGCGGCGACGCCAGATTTTCCGGGTGTCGACGACGTGCCTTTTCTCACCAATGTGTCGATGATGGATCTGGACGTGCTACCGACCCACCTGATCATTGTCGGCGGCAGCTATATAGGCCTCGAGTTTGCGCAGATGTTCCGCCGCTTCGGCTCCGAGGTGACGGTGATCGAGAAAGGCCCGAGGCTGATTGCGCGCGAAGACCCTGACATTTCCGATGCCGTGCTTGCAATTCTGGAGAAGGAGGGCATCCGGTTTCGTCTCAATGCCGAATGCATCCGCTTTTCGAGACAGGGCGACAATGTCACCGCCGGTGTCGACTGCACCTCCGGCGCACCCGAGATCACCGGCTCGCATCTTCTGCTTGCGACGGGACGGCGGCCCAACACCGACGATCTGGGCCTCGACAAGGCGGGCGTGAAGATGGACGCACGGGGTTATGTCGAGGTCGATGACACCTTGTGCACGAACGTGCCGCATATCTTCGCCATGGGCGATTGCAACGGTCGCGGCGCCTTTACCCACACCGCCTACAACGACTTCGAGATCGTTGCTGCCAACCTGCTCGACGGCGAGCCCCGAAGGGTCAGCGACCGCATCTCAACCTATGCGCTCTATATCGATCCGCCGCTCGGCCGGGCGGGCATGAGCGAGACCGAGGCGCGCAAGACCGGCCGCAAGATTACCGTCGGCAGGCGGCCGATGACCCGTGTCGGTCGTGCGGTCGAAAAAGGCGAGACCGAGGGGTTCATGAAGGTGGTTGTCGACGCCGACAGCAAGGAAATCCTTGGAGCGTCGATCCTGGGGACCGGCGGCGACGAAGCGGTGCAGAGCATTCTCGACGTCATGTACGCGAAAAAGCCCTACACCACGATCACCCATGCGGTGCACATTCATCCGACTGTTTCGGAACTGATCCCGACGGTCTTCGGCGATCTCAAACCGGTGGGCTGACGGCCGGGAAACCGGCCGTCACGCACGCTCATACCAGCGCCGAACGCGCCAGGTGGTAAAAATACATCGCCCCGCGCTCGAGGATATCGTCGTTGAAGTCGTAGCGGGTCGTGTGCAATCCGCTCGAATCTCCGTTGCCGATCAGAACGTAGGCGCCAGGGACTTCCTCCAGCAGGAAGGAAAAGTCCTCGCTGCCCATCAGCGGTTCTGCCAGCTCGACGAACGCCTCCTCGCCGAATTTGTCGCTGATCACCGCCCGTGCGTGCTCGACCGCCTCCGCATTGTTGATGGTCGCGGGGTAACCCACCTGCCAGCCGAACGTGACGTCGGCGTTGAAGCTCTGCGCCTGGAAGCGGGCGATCTGCTCGACGCGTTCCTGCAGTTGCTTGCGCACGACCGGGTCGGTCGCCCGCATGCTGATCTCAAGCAATGCCGTGTCGGGAATGATGTTGGAGGCCGAGCCTGACTGGAATGAACCGACGGTGACGACCGAGGGCTGATGTGGAGAGACGTTGCGCGACACCAGAGTCTGCAGCGCCATGACGAGGCTCGAGCCGACGACGACAGGATCGACCGTCAGTTCCGGCTGCGCCCCATGACCGCCCTTGCCCTTGATCGTCAAGGTCAGCACGTCGATGGAAGCGGCCATCGCGCCGGCACGGGTCGAGAAGGTGCCGGCAGGCAGGCCCGGCCAGTTGTGAAGCGCAAAGACGCGCTCGCAGGGAAACCGATCGAACAGGCCGTCGTCGATCATCAGCTTGCCGCCGCCAAAATTTTCCTCGGCCGGCTGGAAGATCAGATGCACCGTTCCGTTGAAGCTTTCGTCCTGCGACAGCGCCCAGGCAGCACCCAGCAGCATGCTCGTATGACCGTCATGGCCGCAGGCATGCATCGCGCCCGGATGCTGGCTCTGATAGGCAAGCCCGGTCTCTTCCTGCATCGGCAGGGCGTCCATGTCGGCGCGAAAGCCGATCGAGCGGTTGCTGTTGCCGCGCTTGAGCGTCGCCACGATGCCGGTGGTCGCCAAGCCGCGCGTGACCTCGAAGCCCCAGGATTGCAGCAGCCCGGCGACGAATTCGGAGGTCTTGACCTCGGAGAGGCCGATTTCCGGCATCTCGTGCAGCTTGTGGCGGATATTGACGAGTTCGGGCAGGAATTCCGACAGGGTCGCGTCGCGCATAGTTCTCTCCTCAGGCCATCTGCAGGAACTGGCGCAGGCGCGCCGATTTCGGGTCACGCATGACCTGGGAAGGGGCGCCGCGTTCCTCGACGAGCCCCTTGTGAAGGAAGATGACTTCGCTGGAGATGTCGCGCGCCAGCGACATTTCGTGCGTCACCATCACCATGGTGCGCCCTTCCTCGGCTAGCTTCTTGATGACCAGCAGCACCTCGTTGACCAGTTCCGGGTCGAGCGCCGAGGTCGGCTCGTCAAAGAGCATGACATCAGGTTTCATCGCCAGAGCGCGCGCGATTGCCGCGCGTTGCTGCTGGCCGCCCGAAAGCTGGTTGGGGTAATGGTCGCGCTTCGGCGTGATGCCGACCTTCTCCATCAGCACCTCGGCCTCGCCGACGGCGTCCTTGCGCGTCATGCCCAGCACATGCATCGGCCCTTCGATGATGTTTTCGAGGATGGTCTTGTGAGACCAGAGATTGAAGCTCTGGAACACCATGCCAAGGCGTGTGCGGATATGTTCGAGCTGGCGCTTGTCGGCTGCAACGAGCTTGCCGTCCTTGCCCTTTACCGTCCGGATCACTTCGCCCGAAACCGTGATTTTGCCCTCGTCCGGCGTCTCGAGATAGTTGATGCAGCGCAGCAGCGTGCTTTTCCCCGAGCCGCTGCTGCCGATCAGCGAAATGACGTCGCCGGATTTCGCTTCGAACGAAACGCCCTTGAGCACCTCGACCGAGCCGAAGCTCTTGTGGATGTTCTTCACAGACAGTGCGGTTGCGACCATCGTCGTTCCTCCTGTGGCGCGGTTGCGCGCCTTGTGCTTATGCCTTCGCCGTGCGGTAGCGGGTCAGCCGCTTCTCGACGACGTTCATGACCCGCGTCAGAATGAAGACGACGGTGAAATAGATGATGCCGGCGGCGATCAACGGTTCGAAGATCAACAGCGACTGGCGCTGCAGCATGCGCGCCGTGCCCATCACTTCGAGAATGGTGATGGTGGAGGCGAGCGAGGTCGTCTTCAACAGAATGATCAGATCGCCCGTCAGAACCGGCAGGCAGGACCGCAGCGCCTGCGGCAGCGTGATGCGCCGAAGGATCAGCGACGAGCGCATACCGATCGACTTTGCCGCCTCGATCTGTCCGCGCGGGATCGCCTTGATCGCGCCGCGGATGACTTCGGCGTTGTAGGCGGCCTGGTTGAGGCTGAGCGCGAAGATCGCATACCACAGCCCGTCGCGAAGATAGGGCCACAGGAAGCTGTGGCGAACCCAGGTTCCCGGCAAGACTTGGCCGAGGCCATAATAGACGAGATAGATCTGCACCAGCAGCGGCGTGCCGCGAAACGCGAAGGTGAACACATAGGCGGGCATCGACAGGATACGGCGCGGCGAAAGCCGGGCGAGTGCCACAAGTGTGCCGATGACCAGACCGAAGATGCCGGCAACAGCCGTCAGAAGCAGCGTGAGCGGGGTCGCCTTGATGAGGGCCGGCAGGAAGCCGATGACGTTGGAGATCGTATCCATCAATGGTGCCCCCGGTTCAGGCGGCGCTCGATCTGGGCGATCACCAAGGCCGAGACGAGCGTGATCAACAGGAACAGGACCGCCGTCAGGCCGTAGAAGAAGATGTATTGCTTGGTGCCTGCGGCAGCGCGGTAGCCTGTGTAAAGCAACTCGCTGAACGAGCCGAGCACGCTGATGATGGCGCTCTCCTTGGTGATCGAAAGCCAGAGATTGCCCATGCCGGGAACGGCGTGCCGCATCATCTGCGGCAGCACGATACGGGTGAAGACCTTGCGCGGCCGCATGCCGATCGACACCGCGGCCTCGATCTGCCCCGGAGGGACAGCAAGAAAGGCCGAGCGCAGCACCTCCGTCATGAAGGCGCCGGAGACGAAGGCAAGCGCGATGATGGCCGCCCAGAAGGAGCTGAACTGGAAGGTCTCGGCAACGAGGCCGAAATGCTTCAACAGTCGCTCAACGCCGCTTGCCACCGAGAAATAGAGAAGCAGGATGACCAGGAGTTCGGGCAGCGAACGCACGACGGTCGTATAGATATCGGCGAGGAGACGGGGAAGACGGTGCTTCGACAGCTTTCCGGCAGCGCCCAGCAAGCCGAAAAGGACCGCGACCGCATAGGCGACCACGGAGACCTGCAGCGTCATCACAAGGCCCCAGGCGAAATCGTCGCCCCAGCCCTCGCCGCCCCAGGCAAGCAATTGCCAGTAATAGTCCATCCGTCGCTACCTGTTCCCGATTGGTGTCGTCAGCCAAAGGGCTGCGATGATGCCCGGACGCTGCGGTCCGTTCGGCAATCGAGGGCGAAGGGGCTCGGCCCGACGCCCTCGATAATCTCAGTTACTTCTTGCCGAAGATCCACTTGTCGACGAGCGTCTTGACCTGACCGTCCTTTTCGAGAGCAGCAAGACCGGCATTGACCTTTTCAAGCGTCGCGGCATCGCCCTTGCGCACGGCATAGGCAACGCCTTCGCCGAGAACGGCGTTCTTCGGAACCTCTACCTTGACTTCATAGTCGGCGCCGTCAGGCGACTTCAGGAACGTCTGGATGTAGAGATCCGGGATCAGAACGTAGTCGACGCGGCCGGCAACGAGATCGGCGACGGAGTTGTCGGCGGTATCGTAGCTCTTGGCTTCTGCGCCCGGCAGGTACTTGGCAACGTAGGCCGACTGCACGCTCGACGTCTGCACGCCGATGATCTTGCCTTCGACGCTGGCCGGATCGATGATCTGGCCCGTGCCATCGGCAGCGTCGACCGTCTTGATCTCGCTGGTGTCGGACTTGGCGCCAACGAAGGACGTGCCTTCGGTGTAGTAAGGCGTAGAGAAATCGACGACCTTGCGGCGCTCATCGGTGATCGAGAAGGCGCCGATGATGAAATCGACCTTGTTTTCCTTCAGCGACGGGATGAGGCCATCCCAAGCCATCTGGTTGATGTCGCACTTCACCGCCATCTTTTCGCAGAGCGCACGCGACAGGTCGGCCTCAAGGCCTTCCCATTCGCCGCCGGCGTTGACCTGCGTGAACGGCATGTAGGGCTCCGGCGTCATGCCCAGGCGCAGCGTGTCCTCAGCGAAAGCGCCACTTGCCGCCAGGGTAAGGGCGATCCCTGCAAACAGGGCAGACTTGAACGTTCTCATGATAATTCCTCCGCGAAAATATGTCTGGATCAGAGCGTGTTGCTGAACCAGCGCAGCGACATGCAGGACAGGCCGGCGTCGATCTTGCCGATTTCAGTCGTCTTCATCGGCACGACCTTGTAGCCGAGCTTGTCGAGCATCTCGATCGTGCGCGGGAAGTCCGAGCCGACCATGACGACATCGTTGACGCGCAGCGCATTGGCCGCCGGCTCTTCGCCCTCAGGGATGATCACCTGCTTGAAACGATCGAACACGCCGGACTTTGCGAGACGGGCGGTCGACAACACGGTCTCTTCGTCAAGAAGCGAGCAATCGGTCTTGAAGTGCAGCACGCCTTCCGGGGTGGCGACGATCTCGCTCTTGCGGCCGAGCTTGTCGAGGCAGGCCTGTAGCGCTTCGGCGCCGACCTTGTCGGTGCGGGCCGAAAGGCCGATCATCACGCTTTCGCGGGTCGTCAGCACGTCGCCGCCGTCGGCAAGACCCGTACCCGGCAGGTCGAGAACGGTCTCGAACATGGCGCGAAGCGTCGGTTCGATCTCGATCGTTTCCTTGACGCGGGTCGCAGCACCCGGACGGAGCAGGATAGCACCTTCGGTGAAGACCAGCGCCGGATCTTCGACGAAGATCGAGTCCGGGAAGGCTTCGAGAGCCGGAAGAACGGTGACCTTGACGCCCGCATCCTTCATCGCAGCGATGTAGGTGTCGTGCTCGGCCTTCACGCCTTCATAGGTCGGATTGCCACGATCATCGGCGCGCAGGCCGTTGACGACGGTCGTCGAGGGCGTGCGGACGATGATGTTGTTGAAATTGTAGACGGGGCGTGCTTGCGACATTTGTAGTACCTTTGGCTTGGATGAGGTGCTTCTATCGATCGGATGGGACGGCGTAAAGCTTTTGCGTACCGGCCGGTTCTCTGCGCGACAAATGAACGCCCGCGAGCATGCAGCGCACGGAGCCGCCGGCAAGCTCGATGGTGGGCACGTCGAAGGCAAGCACCCGGGCCGAAGAGTCGAGCGCCTTGATCTGATCGGCGCGAAGCGACGCGAGCGCCCGCGCCGACATCACCACCACGCGCCCGTCGGCGCCATCGAGCTCGATGGCGTTGCCGGCGAAGTTTTCGATCTGATCGATCGTGAGGTCGATGACCTGGCGACCGGTCTCTTCCAGACGCGCGCAGATCTCCTGCCGCCGTGCGACATCCGGGATCATGCTGGTGCCGATCAGCGCGAAGTCGGTGCCAATGCACATCAGCACATTGGTATGGTAGATCGAGTTGCCGTTGCGGTCGACCGCGCCGAAGACCATCGGCTCGAAATTGAAGTGGGTGCAGAAGCGCTCCAGCGCCACCTCGTTGGTGCGGTTCGAGCGTGCGGCATAGGCGACACGGCCAATATGGTCGAGCACCATCGCGCCGGTGCCTTCGAGATAGACGCCATCCTTTTCGAGACCGGAATAGTCGATCACGTCCTGAACGCGATACTCGGTCTTCAGCATCTCGATGATGTCGGCGCGGCGCTCGCTCTGGCGGCTTTCCGAATACATTGGATAGATCGCCACATGCCCGCCCGAATGGGTGGAGAACCAGTTGTTCGGGAACACGGAGTCCGGGCGCGTGACCGTCTCGTCCTCGAACAGATGGACGGCGACGCCCGCGGCCGAAAGGCCGTCAGCCATGCGCGTCACTTCGTCGAAGGCGGCCGTTGCGATCGCCGAGGGCTTGCGCGCCTTGTCGGTCGATTGGAAGGCATTGTCCTTGGCCGTCATCGGGTTCGGGCCGAAATGGTGCGGGCGGATCATCACGACGCCCTTTGGTGCCTGTACGGACAGTCTCTTCATGTTATGCAGCGCTCCGCTCGGCAGGGGCCGCCGGCTGCTGCCGGAACAGACCGTAGAGATCGCGTGGGTGCGCCGGCTGCGTCGTAAGGTCGAGCTCGGTGTAGAATGCGGTGCCCTGGATCTTGTCGCGCAGGAAGCGGAGCGCCGAGAAGTCCTCGGTGGCAAAGCCGACGGAATCGAAGATGGTGATCTGACCGTTGCTTCGGCGGCCTTCTGCGTCGCCGGTGATAACCTGCCAGAGTTCGGTGACCGGGAAATCCGGCGCCATCTGCTGGATCTCGCCTTCGATGCGTGTCTGCTCCGGATATTCGACGAAGACGTCGGCGCGACGCAGGATATCGCCCTGCAACTCGGTCTTGCCCGGGCAGTCGCCACCGACGGCATTGATGTGGACGCCGGCGCCGACCATGTTGTCAGAGAGGATCGTCGCGTTGCGCTTGTCGGCCGTCACCGTCGTGATGATATCGGCTCCGGCAACGGCCTCTTCGGCGGTCTTAGCAACGACGATGTCGAAATCCATGTCGGCGAGGTTCTTCAGGAACTTGTCCGCCGCCTCGATATCGATATCGAAAACCTGCAGGCGCTTGACGCCGAGCAGAGCGCGGAAGGCCAGAGCCTGGAACTCGGACTGCGCGCCGAGGCCGATGATCGCCATCGAGCGGGCATCGGGACGAGCGAGATACTTCGCCGCCAGCGCCGAGGTTGCGGCGGTGCGAAGGCCGGTCATGATCGTCATCTCGGAGACGAGACAGGGATAACCCGTGCTGACATCCGAGAGCACGCCAAACGCCGTGACCGTCTGCAGGCCGACATTGGGGTTCGTCGGGTGGCCGTTGACGTATTTAAAGCCGTAATGCTCGCCATCCGAGGTCGGCATCAGTTCGATGACCCCCGTCTTCGAATGGCTCGCCAGCCGCGGGGTTTTCTCAAAAGCGTTCCATCTGCGGAAATCGTCTTCGATATATTCCGCGAGACCCAACAGGAACGTTTCAATGCCGATCGATTTGACCAGCTCGATTACGTTGCCGACACCGACATACTGAACCACGATTCCAACTCCATCGCGAAATTTGATGAAGTCAGCGTAGGCATGCAAGAAGCGAGTTGAAATTTTAAACCTGCTCAAAAAGAAAACTATTATTGAGCAAATTGCACAATCAAGTTATACAACATTCATGCATATCTTCGACGAACTCGATCACCAGCTTATTTCGCTCCTGCGAGAAGACGGCCGTGCGCCTTACTCCAAGATCGCAACGGTGCTGGGCATTTCGAGGGCAACCGTCCAGACGCGCATCGACCGCCTGCTGGAGAGCGGCGCGGTTCTGGGCTTCACCCTGCGCGTGCGGCAGGATTATGACGATCGCGCCATCCGGGCTATCATGATGATCGAGGTCAGCGGCCGCAACACTACCAAGGTGATCAAATATCTGCGCGGCCTGCCCGAACTCTACCAGTTGCATACGACGAATGGCGGCTGGGATCTGGTGGCAGAAATCCGCGCAAACAGCCTCAGCGATTTCGACCGCATCCTGCGTGAAGTGCGCGACGTCGAAGGCGTATCCAACAGCGAGACGAGCATTCTGCTCAGTACCGTTTAACTCCCAACAGCAAGAGCGCACCGAAACCGCGCCAGACAGGCATGACCGTGAGCCATATTCCGCAGATCGACTACGACACCGCCTCCGAAGATATCCGCGCCGCCCATGACGAGGAGGTGCGTGTCCGTGGCCGCATGACCAACATGAAGCGTACGCTTTTGCATTCGCCGACGGCGCACCGGATCTATGCGGAGTGGTTCACCCTGAGGGAGGAGTTGCGGCCAGCTCTCGACGATCGGGCGATCTGGCTGCTGTCGCATGCGATTTCGGAGGCGATGCAATCGCCGATCGCGATGGGGTTCTTCCGCCGCGCCTTTGCCAATTCCGGCGTGGACTTCCATTCGCTCGTGCCGACGGCGGACGAACAGCGGCTGATCGATTTCGGCCGGGCGATCGTCGCCAATTCCAATGCGGTGCCTGCGGAGATCTGGGATGGATTGAAGGCACGCTATGACAATGCAGCGCTCGTTAACCTGGTGGCCTTTGTGGGCATCATGGTGGCCACCGCGCTGTTCAACAATGTCGTCGAAGTCGAATTCGACGCGGAACTCGCGCCGTTCATGGATTGACACCCGATGTGGCCCGAGACAGTCGGGCCACTCATGCAAGAACGTCAATCGGCGTATCGGGTCACAAATTCCGGGTTGCCGCGCAAGGTGTTGCTGACGGTGCAGATTTCGTTCTCTGCCGCCTCGGCAATGGCATGTCGGGTCGCCTCGTCGAAATCGCCCTTGATGTCGAAGACAATCTCGAATTTCCCGATCCGTGACGGTTCGTCGTGGGCCTTCTCACCGGTCACCTTGGCGCTGACTTCGGCCAATCGGTCGAGGACGCCAAAGCGGCTTGCCGCAATGCGGGCACTCAACACCAGGCAGCTGGCGAGCGAGGCATAGAGCAGATCGAGCGGTCCGTAGCCGGGCTGCGATGGGCCCGTCACGATATCCAGCTCACCGCCCGTAACCGAAGTTACATGCGGAAAACCGGTTTTTCCCACCTTGGCCGTGGCGCCTGTTTCCCGCGTCCTCACCTTCACGTCTGCCATGTTACTCGCCTTCTTCAGTGTTCACGCCATCGGGCTTTGCTGTTGCGCAGAAGTCCCGAACCGGCCGTCATGCCGTGGGCCACGCGTGGCCCACGGTGCTGATATGTCCGCGCTCAGTCGCTGACGCAAGTGAGCGCGCGCAGGAATCAGTTCTTCTTGACGAGACGGTAGAAGACGAAGTCGGAGGTGGCGCCGTTGACGTAGCCTTCGACCTTGTCCTTCATGGCAACCTGGGTTGCGGCCTGGAACATGATCACGATCGGCGACTTTTCCTGAACCTTGCGCTGCAGGTCGACATAGAGTGCCGAACGCTTGGCCGGATCGGCTTCCTTCAGAGCAGCCTTCGTTTCTTCGTTAAGCTCGGCCGGAACCGCCCAGCCGTTACGCCACGTGGTGGTCGACTGGTACTTGTCGTCCGCATTGTCTTCGTTATAGGCGAAAGCCTTGGCGTTCGAATGCGGGTCCATGAAGTCAGGGCCCCAATAGAGCAGCATGGCTTCATGCGTGCGAGCGCGGTACTTGGTGATGACCTGGCTGCCGGTTCCCGGGATGATGTCGAAGGTGATGCCGGCTTCGGCGAACGAAGCCTGCAGCGACTGGGCCATATCGGTGAACGGCGTCGAGTTGATGACGTCGAGCGTCACCTTGATCGGCGTCTGGACACCCGCGTCGGCAAGGATCTTCTTCGCCTTTTCGACATCATAGGTGTACGGGGTTTCGTCGAGCGAACCCGGGAAGCCCTTCGGCCAGAAGGCCTGGTGGATGTCCATCTGGCCCTTCAGGAAGCTGTCGGTCATGCCCTTGTAGTCGACGAGGTAGCGGGCAGCTTCCCAGACGGCGGGCGGCTGCAGAGCTGCGGCCTTCTGGTTGAACGACAGGAAGTGAACGGCTGCCTGCGGATAGGATTCGACCTTCATACCGCCCTTGGCGGCAACACTTGCCATCTGGTCCGGCGTCAAGTTCTTCGCCATATCGACGTCGCCGGTTTCAAGCATCAGCTGCTGCGTTGCGGCTTCTGCGACGTGACGGATGATCACGCCCTTGATTGCCGGAGCGCCACCGAAATAGTTCGGGTTGCTCTGCAGGTTCAGGAGTTCACCTGCGCGGAAAGCCTTCAGCACGAACGGGCCGGAACCGGCCGAATTCGCCTTCAGCCAGGCGTTGCCGTAGTCGCCGTCCGCTTCGTTCGCCTTGACGGCTTCAGCGTCGACGACCGAGGCCGGACGGGCGGCAAGAACGTTGAGCACGAAGGCCGATGAGAAGTCGCCTTCATACTTGATCGTCACCTTGTTGCCGTCGGCGGTCACCATCTTGTCGATGTTTTCAGGCGTCCAGCCAAGCTGCGTCAGGATGAAGGCGGGCGCCTTGTTGAGCACGACGACGCGCTTGAAAGAGTAGACGACATCTTCGCCACGCAGCGGGTTGCCGGAAGAGAAGGTCACGCCATCACGCAGGGTGAAGGTGATCGTCTTTGCTGCATCGTCAGCGGTCCATTCGCTGGCAAGGCCCGGCGAAAGCTTCAGAACGTCGGGCGCATCGTACTGCACCAGGCGGTCATAGGTCTGCGTCACATATTCGCCGGACGAAAACTCATAGGCTTCGGCCGGGTCGATGCTGACGATATCGTCGATGTTCTGGGCAACGACCAGCACTTCGGCAGGGGTCTCCGCCAAAGCTGCCGGCGACACGCTCAGCATAAGGGACGCCGCGAAAACCGCGACCTTGAACATTCTCATCATTGCTCTCCTATTTTCGATGAGGTTTGGTTTTTGTTGTCGTCGCCGGCTTGGGGACTGCCTGGGGCATGCCGGTCTCGTTGGGCAAGGGTGTGCGGGAACGGAACAGCGGCAACGTTCCGGTCCAGATCAGCCGCACGGGCCGGTCCGTCTTGTTCCACCAGTAATGTGGCTGGATCCCGCGGAAGTGCAGGCCGTCGCCCGGCGTCAGCGTGGTCTCGTCATCATCGAGGCCGAAGAGGATTTCTCCCTGCAGGACATACACCAGCTCTTCGCCTTCATGGCTGAACACCTCGGAGCGGTGCCCGGCGGGGATGGTGATGACAAAGCTGGACAGCTGGTTTCCGGCAAAGTCGGCGCCAATGCGCTCATAGGACACCGGCGAGCCGCCGACGGAAAAGACCATGCGTTCGCTGGCACGCGACAGACCGGTGTCGATCGCCGGCGCCAGGATGAAGTGATTGAGCTCGGCGTTCAGCCCCTGGGCGATCTGCGCGAGCGTGCCGAGCGACGGCATGGCGAGGTCTCGCTCGATCTGGCTGAGATAGCCGACGGAGACGCCGGCCGCATCGCTGAGCGCCTGCAGCGTCATATGCATCTGCCGTCGCCGCGCACGCACCAGCGCGCCGATCCGCGGCTGACCCGCAGTCGCGGCTTTGCCGGATGCGGTCTCTGCATCCTCAGATGGCACGGTCACGATGCGTTCTCCTCCCCAGTAAAATTTTTTTGATTTAAGCAAACTTATTTATATACTCCAAGCGAATTCTTGCGCTATCGACAGCCGCGAGCGCAAGCGAACGAGGGATGGAATCGCCACGTGGCAGACAACAATATGACTACAGCGCCCGCTCCGACGCGCCGCGCCGGGGTGCAAAGCCCTGGCAGACGGCGGTTTTTCTCGGCTCTGGGCTTCCTCGTCACGCTTGGCGTGACCTTCATCGGCCTGCTCGCAATCACCTTCTTCATCGGCCGCATCGTGCCGATCGATCCGGTGCTCGCCGTCGTCGGCGACCGCGCGCCTGTCGCTGTTTATGAGCGCGTCCGCGAGGAAATGGGGCTCGATCGACCGCTGGCGGCGCAGTTCGTCAGCTATGTCGGCGATGTGGTAACCGGCAACTTCGGCACGGCGGTTTCCACAGGAAAGCCTGTGATCGAGGATCTCGCCCGGGTCTTCCCGGCGACGCTGGAAATGGCAACGCTCGGCATCATCCTCGGTGTTCTGATCGGCGTCCCGCTCGGCGTGATCGCCGCAAGCCGCCGCGGCTCGTGGCTCGATCAGGGCATCCGTGTCGTCGGCTTGCTCGGTTATTCCGTACCGGCCTTCTGGCTCGGTCTTGTCGGGCTCGCGGTGTTCTATGCGAAGCTGAAATGGGTCGGCGGTCCCGGCCGGGTCGACATCTTCTATGACGGCGTCGTCACCCCGATCACCGGCCTCATCCTCGTCGACAGCATCATTGCCGGCGACTGGGAGATCTTCCGCAACGCGGTCTGGCACCTGATTCTGCCGGCATCCTGCCTCGGCTTCTTCTCGCTTGCCTATATCGCCCGCATGACGCGCTCCTTCATGCTCGACCAGCTGAGCCAGGAATATGTGACAACGGCTCGCGTCAAGGGCGTGCCGGAACGGCTTGTCATCTGGCGCCATGCCTTCCGCCCGATCCGCGTGCCGCTGATCACCGTCATAGGCCTGTCCTATGCCGGCCTGCTCGAAGGCTCCGTGATGATCGAGACGATCTTTTCGTGGCCCGGCATCGGCAATTACCTGACCGTCGCCCTGCTCAACGCCGACATGGCGGCCGTTCTCGGCTCGACCTTGGTGATCGGCGCGGTCTTCATCGGCATCAACAAGATATCGGACGTGCTCTATCGCGTGCTCGATCCGCGTGCGCGCTAGGGAGAAGCGGACATGACAACACTTCGCGACTGGCTGATTGACGACAGCCCCGCCTCGCCGATGCAAGCGCGCCTCGGCCGGTTCTACCGGATTTTTGGCGCGCTGATGCACAACCCGCTCGCCGTGGTCGGCGCGATCATCATCCTGGTGCTCGTCTTGACCGCGCTGTTTGCGCCCTGGATCGCGACGCATGATCCGCTGCGCCAGGCGCTTGGCGAACGCCTGCTGCCGCCAAGCGCGGCGCACTGGATGGGAACCGACGAACTCGGCCGCGATATCTGGTCGCGTGTCGTCTACGGTGCACGCATCACGCTGGCGATCGTCACCCTGGTTGCCGTCCTTGCCGCACCCGCCGGTCTGGTGATCGGCGTCGCCGCCGGCTATTTCGGCGGCTGGGTCGACCGCATCCTCATGGGCATCACCGACATCTTCCTGTCGCTGCCCAAGCTGATCCTGGCGCTCGCCTTCGTCGCAGCGCTTGGCCCGGGCATCGAGAACGCGATCATCGCCATCGCCATCACCTCCTGGCCCGGCTACGCCCGCGTCGCCCGCGCCGAAACGATGACCTTCAAGAACTCGGAGTTCATCTCGGCCGTGCGCCTGCTCGGGGCTTCGAGCCTTCGGGTCAATCTCGGCCACGTCCTGCCGCTCTGCACCTCGTCGATGATCGTGCGCGTCACGCTCGACATGGCCGGCATCATCCTGACGGCCGCGGGCCTTGGCTTTATCGGCCTCGGTGCACAGCCGCCGCTTCCCGAATGGGGCGCGATGATCTCGCGCGGCCGCTCCTTCATCCTAGACCAGTGGTGGGTGGCAACGATGCCGGGTTTTGCGATCATTCTCGTCAGCCTCGGCTTCTGCTTCCTGGGTGACGGCCTGCGCGACGTTCTTGATCCGAAGAGTGGGGAGCAACGCTGATGAACCCGCTTCTCGAAATCGAAAACCTGCGCGTCACCTTCCCGACGCCGCGCGGCGACCTTGAGGTCGTGCGTGGCCTCTCCTTCACCCTCGGCCGCGAACGTCTCGGGATCGTCGGCGAAAGCGGTTCGGGAAAGTCGATGACCGGCCGCTCGATCCTGAAACTGGTGCGTGCGCCGGGACGGATGACGGCAGACAAGCTGACCTTCGACGGCATCGATCTGTTGACACGCTCCGAACGGCAGATGCGCCCGATCCGCGGCGCCCGCATCTCGATGGTCATGCAGGATCCGAAGTTCTCGCTGAACCCGGTCATGACCATTGGCGAACAGATCGCCGAGGCGCTTCTGACGCATCAGCGTCTGCCGCGCCGCGAGGTGAACAACCGCGTCCTGACCATGCTGGAATCGGTGCGCATCGCCGATCCGGAACGTGTCGCCAAGCTCTACCCGCATGAGGTGTCCGGCGGCATGGGTCAGCGCGTGATGATCGCGATGATGCTGATCCCGGAGCCGGACCTCTTGATCGCCGACGAGCCAACCTCCGCGCTCGACGTCTCGGTACAGGCCCAGGTTCTCGACATCATCGACGAACTGGTCAAGCGCAAGGGCATGGGCCTGATCTTCATCAGCCACGACCTCAATCTTGTGTCGAGCTACTGCGACCGCATCCTGGTGATGAACACCGGCGAGGTGGTGGAAGAGTGCAAGGCGGGCGAGTTGATGAACGCCAAGCACCCCTACACCCGTGGCCTCATCGCTTCGATCCCGCGTCTCGACGAAACCCGGACCGAGCTTCCTGTGCTCGACCGCAGCGCATGGGCAAAGAAATGACGGCGATTTCGCTCAAGAACCTCGACATTTTCTACGGCGAAGCGCACATCACGCACGACGTCAACCTCGAGATTGCCGATGGCGAAAGCTTCGCCCTCGTTGGTGAAAGCGGCTCCGGCAAGTCGACGGTGCTAAAGGCAATCGCCGGGCTTGCGCCCGAATGGACCGGCGAGATCAACGTCTTCGGAAAGCCGCGCAGCCATGGCATCGACCGCGCCTTCTCCCGCCAATGCCAGATGGTGTTCCAGGATCCCTACGGCTCGCTGCATCCGCGCAAGACCGTCGACGCCACGCTCGGCGAAGCCCTGACGATCCACGGCATCGGCGATCGCAGCGCCCGCATCGAAGAGGTCATGTCCTCCGTCGGTCTCGACCGGAAATTCCGCTTCCGCTTTCCGCACCAGCTTTCCGGGGGACAGCGTCAGCGTGTCGCCATCGCCCGGGCCCTGATGCTGAAGCCGAAGGTCCTGCTGCTCGACGAGCCGACATCGGCGCTCGACGTGTCGGTGCAGGCGGAAATCCTCAACCTCTTGAAGCGCCTGCGGCAGGAGCAGAACCTGACTTTCCTCATGGTCACCCACAACCTTCCAGTCGTTTCCTTCCTCTGCGACCGGCTGGCCGTCATGCGGCAGGGCCGCATCGTCGAGGTGGCCGACGTCGCCGACCTCAAGCGCGGCGACCTCAAGGACCCGTATTCGCGCGAGTTGATGCACATCAGCGCAGCGCACGCGAATTAATCAACATTCCAAGGACATATGATGAACAGTGAACAGATCGCTGCCGCGTTGGCTGAATTCGATGCGGCGATTGCAAGGGAAACCGACGCGGACGCCATCTTGGGCGCGCTTCAGACGCTTTGCCGCCAGGTGATCGGCGCCAAGCTCTTCACCACCATGACCGTCGATATGGTCAACGAAGTCGCCCGTCGCGCCTACACTTCGCACCCCGAGGAGTATCCGACCTCCGGCACCAAGCCGATCCGCTACGACAGCTGGTTCGACATCGTCCACAAGGAGCATAAGACATTCGTGGCCAACACCATCGTCGATATCTCCAAGGTGTTCGGCGACCACGAAACGATCTGGGCACTCGGCTGCGGCTCGGTCGCCAACATCCCGGTCGTCGTCGGCGGCGTGCTGCTCGGAACTGTCAACTGCCTTGACGTCGAGCACCATTACACGCCGGAGCGCATTGCCCTGTCGAAGCACCTGGAACTGCCAGCGAAGCTGGCGTTTCTTGCCGCAGCCCGCGCGGCCAAGAGCTGATCTCTCGAGACCGGGGGCATCCATTGTCCCCGGTCCCGGCCTTTGCTTCAGCGACGGATCGCCATCCCGGTCTGCTTCAGGAAGAAATGCATTTTCTGCGCCTCGATCGGCACCTCGATCGTGTCGTCCGGCCGGACAGGCGATGCCGCATGTATCTGTCCGGTGAAGGTGGCTTTCCCAACCTTTCCGAGCGCCAGAGTATGGGGCCCCAGCGGCTCGATATCGCGCACCTGTAGGGTGAGCCTTGGCGCATCGGCCTCCGACGACATCGTATGCTCCGGGCGAATGCCGAGCACGACCGCCTGACCGACAAAAGCGTCCAGCCTCTTGGCGCGGGTGTCCGGGATCTTGACCGCGACACCTCCATCCGCCTTGAACCAGAGCCCGCCATCACCGCGTTCGAGCACTCCTTCGACGAAATTCATGCTCGGCGCGCCGATGAACGCGGCGACGAACAGATTGCTCGGCGCCTCGTAGAGCGTGATCGGATCGGCCGCCTGCTCGATGCGTCCCTGGTTCATGACGACAACGCGGTCCGCCATCGTCATGGCCTCGACCTGATCGTGGGTGACGTAGACCGCTGTGGTCTGAAGCCGTCGGTGCAGCAGTTTGATTTCAGTGCGCATTTCAATGCGCAGTTTGGCGTCGAGGTTCGACAGCGGCTCGTCGAACAGGAAGACATCAGGCTGGCGGACAATCGCGCGGCCGATGGCGACGCGCTGGCGCTGGCCACCGGACAAAGCGCTTGGCTTGCGATTGAGGTAAGCGCCCAGATTGAGAATGCGGGCCGCCTCGGCGACGGATTTTTCGATATCGGCCTTGGACGTGCCGCGCACCTTCATGCCGTAGCCGATATTCTCCGCCACCGTCATATGCGGGTAGAGCGCGTAGTTCTGGAACACCATCGAGCAGTTGCGCAGGCCCGGGCGCAAATCGGTGACATCACGTTCACCAATCCGAACCGTGCCCGAGGAAGCCGTCTCAAGGCCCGCAATCATGCGCAGTGTGGTCGTCTTACCGCAACCGGACGGCCCGACAAGCACGACGAACTCCCGATCGGCAATTTCAAGATCGAGCGGCGGGATAACGGTGACGCTACCGAAGGACTTGGTGATCTGCTCCAACCGGACCTGGGACATGCTGACGCCTTTTCTCATGACGATAGCCGGCGCGAAAGCGGCCGGGATGCTGCACAATTCCTCACCGATTTTAGGATGGAATTATGCAGCAGGTTTCAAGCGCTACAGCGTCAGTGGCGCGTCATATTTGGCGCGTGGCGCTGTAGCATATCTGCGTCCGGTTTGAGCCGGCTGCACCGATTGGAAGCCCGCCCCGATCGTTTCGGAGCGGGCTGCCGATCATCTTACTTCTGCGGCAAGCCCATCGATGCGCGATAGGCAGCAAGCTGCTTGTCGCGACCGAACTCGTCCGTCAGCTTGTTCCACTGATCGGCGACGCTATCGAGCGCCTGTTGCGGCGTGACCTCTCCGGCAAGCGCCTTGGAGAGCTCGATCTCGAGCACTTCGGTGTAGGAGAAATAGCCCGGCAAACGCATATCGAGGGCGATGTTCTTCGCGGTCACCGCTTCCTTCTGCGCACCCAGATATTCCTTGGCTTCACGCTCGGAGAAGATCTTCGACCAGAGATCGAGATTGGTCGTGTGCGAGATGCGGTAGGGATTCACGCCGGTACCGCCGGTGATTGCCGCCTGGCCGGAGACGGCAGGGCTCGACAGATACTGTATGTAGTTCCAGGCCGCTTCCTGCTTGGTGGACGATACGGGCACCGCCGCCTGCCAGCCGCCAAAGGCCATGAAGGAAGTCTGCACGACGTGGTCGAACTTGTCCCACTTCTTGGTCTTGTAGTTCCAGATTTCATCCGAGCCCGGCAACGGTGCCGAGCCGACACTGCCTGCCACCTTCGACTGTTTCGGATCTGCGCCGATGACGCCGGTATCGCCCCAGCCGATCGACTCGGCGACCTGGCCGCCGGCAAAGGCCGCGTTCACTTCGCCGAAGGAGAAGTTGAGGGCGTTCGGCGGAGCGAGCTTCGATGCGCGGATATATTCCTCGAGGCCGCGGACCCAACCCGGATTGTTGACCTGTGCATCCATCGTGTCCGGGTCGAAGAACATGCCGCCCGGATTGTCGGGATGGCTGGTGTAGCCGGCGACGTGACTGAAGAGGAACCAGAACTGCTGGCCACCGCGACGGAAGGCTTCCGCCGTTCCCCACAGGTTGTTGGTGGGCTGGTTGAAGTACTCGGCGATGTCGAGATACTGCTTCCAGGTCTTGGGCGGCGCGAGATCGTAGCCGTACTTGTCCTTGAAGGCCTTCTGGTTGTCGGCGTTTTCGAACAGGTCGATGCGATAGCTGTAGGTGTGGGCGTCGCCGTCCATCGTCTGAGACAGGATCTTGCCGTTCCAGACCATCAACTGCTCGCGATAAACAGGCGCGATATCTTCCCAGTCGGCGCCCTTCTGCATGTCAGCGGGCATTTCCGACAGGAAATCGGTAAAGTCGGGCGCCCAGGCCGGCGCAAAGGCGATGACGTCAAAGGCATCTTCACCCGATGTCAGGGACGTGACGATCTTCGGGTAGAGTTCCGACCACGGAAACTCGACAACCTTCACCTTGCCGCAGGTCTTTTCCTCCCACCCCTTGGCCGCAAGTTGCAGCGCGGACGCGATATAGGGCCCGGTCTGTGTGGTCGCCGTCAGTTCGACGCCGGAATAGTCGGGGTCGCATGCGAGTGCCGTGCCGGTGCTTGCCATGGCAAGAACACCCAGCGACGCTGATGTCAGTAGCAGTTTCCTCATTCGTTCCTCCCTTGAATGAATTGTTGCCGAAAACAGGTCGTTACTTGATCGCCCCCAGCAGCAGGCCGGAGCGCATGAGCCGGCTGAGAAGCCCGGCCATGACCATCATCGGAATGATCGCCACCAGGGCAGCTGCGGAAATTGCCCACCACTCGTCGCCGCGCTGGCTGTTCTGGCCGGCAACGAGGATCGGCAGCGTCTGCCATCTTGAATTCGTCAGGAACAGCGCGAAAAGGAACTCGTTCCACACGAAGGCAAGCGTGATCATGAAGGTCGCGATCAGCCCCGGCTTCGACATCGGCAGCACGATGCCGAAGAAGATGCGCCATGTGGGCACGTTGTCGACCATGGCGGCCTCTTCGACCTCGACAGGCAGCGCCTCGAAGAAGTCGCGCATCAGCCAGATAACGATCGGTAGCGAGAAGGCGATGTAGGCAAAGGTCAGGCCAATGTAGCTATCGACCAGCTTGAAGCCGAGTTTGCCCATCTCGGTGTACATCAGATAGAGCGCGAAGGCGGCCACGATCGGCGGGAACATGCGCTGGCTCACGAACCAGAAGACGATGTCGTTGTTGCCGAGTTCGGGTCCCGGCAGCCGGAAGCGGCTGGAGAGAACCGCCAGCGCCAGGGCGGCGATGAAGGCATAGATCAGCGAGATCCCCTGCCCGAAGCCGAGCGCATTGCGACCGAGCAGGAAGCCGCCGAAGGCGATGACGATGAAGATCAGCGCCGACAGCAGCCGGAAGCGGAAGGTGAAGCGCACCAGCGCATAGGCCGCCATCGCACCGATGCCCGTCGCGAGAACCGATGCCGAAAGGCCGATGATCGTCGAGGCCAGGAACGTGTTGAAGAACTGGCCCCGCTGACCGGACAGCAACTCGCGCCAGGCCGTCAGGCTCGGCTCGAAATCGACGAAGGGCAGATAGGTCGGGCCGCCGACCACCGCGATCGGTGTCTTGAACGATGTGATCAGGACCCAATAGAGCGGAAAGAACGTGATGGCGAGCCAGACAAGGCAGCCGCCAAGCGCGATCCAGCGCCGCTTTCCCTTGAGAGTGCGCACGCTCATTTGTGCTTCTCCAGATACGGTTTGAGGATGGCGAGATAGACGAGGCCGATCACCGTGATGACGATCAGGAACAGGAACGACAGCGCCGAGGTGTAGCCGAGATTGAACTTCTTGAAGCCCTCCTGGTAGGCAAAGAGCGTCAGCGTCTCGGTCGAGATCCCAGGTCCGCCTCCCGTCATCACGAACACGGTATCGATAATCTTGTAGCTTTCGATCAGCCGGATGAAGACGACGGCGACGGAGATGGGCAACAGCATCGGAAAGGTGATGTCGCGGAACTGTTGCCAGGGCGTCGCATTCTCCAGAGCCGCGGCCTCGTAGACATCATCGGGCAGTGTCTGCAACCCGGCCAGCAGCATCAGGATGACAAACGGCGTCCATTGCCAGACCTCGACGGCGATGATCGAGCCGAGCGCCCAGCTCGTCTGCGTCAGGAACGGCAGATTGGGGAAACCGAGGGCGCTCATCAATTCGTTGAGCGGGCCCATCGTCGGGTTGAGCACCTGGCGGGCGATCAGCGCCACGGCGACGGGAGCAACCAGCATCGGCAGGAGAAAGCTGACGCGAAAGATGCCCTCGCCCGGCACCCGGGAATTGAGCGCAAGCGCGACGGAAAGGCCGATCACATATTGCAGGCCGACGGAGATGAAGGCGATCAGCGTCGTCGTTCCGGCCACGTGCCAGAACCGGGGGTTCTGCAGGAGATCCGCATAATTGCCGAAGCCGACGAAACGCGCCGGCATTGGCGGCACGAGGCGCATGCTCATGAAGCTCGTGGTCAGCGAATAGACCAACGGAAAGATGGAGATCACCAGAACGATGATCAGGGCCGGCCAGATGAAAAAGTGTTTGATCGGGTCGTTGCGCGTCGTCATGCGGCCGCCCCTTGCGCAAGGAGAGCTTCGATCTCGCCAAGCGTCGGCATTGCAGGGGCCGTGCCGCGGCGGGTGACCGAAATCCCGGCCGTCGCGCAGCCGAAGCGCGCCGCATCCACCGGCGCCAGCCCCCGTGCCAAGGCTGCTGAAAACCCGCCGACGAAAGCATCGCCCGCACCGGTCGTGTCGATCACCGGACCGCTTGCCATCGCCGGGACGAAAACGGACTGGCTCTGATTGTGGAGAAGAACGCCTCTTTCACCGAGCGTGATCAGTGCCGACCTTGCGCCCTTCCTCAGAAGGGCGTCACCCGCCCGCCGCGCATCGTCAGCCGTGGCAAGAGCAAATCCGACCAGTGCCGCCGCTTCGGTCTCGTTCGGCACGATGTAGTCGCAAAGCGGATAGATCGCATCCGGGAAGGGTTCTGCCGGCGCCGGATTGAAAACGGTCACCACGCCTGCCGCATGTGCAATTTCCAGCGCTCGCTGGGCGGCGGCCGCAGGCTGCTCCAGTTGCGTGACGAAGATGCGCGATGCTTCGATTGTATCCCGCGCCGCCTCGACATCGTCGATTCCGATCGAGCCGGCGGCACCGGGATAGACGATGATGGCGTTCTCGCCATTCTGATCGTTGACGTAGATGAAGGCGGCGCCGGTCGGCAAGTCGTCCATCTGGACGATTTTCGGGGTCACGCCCGCCTCGGCATAGGTGCGAAGCGCCATGTCGCCGAAGGTGTCGCGTCCGATTTTCGAGATGAAGGACACCGGACTACCGGCACGTGCGGCTGCAACCGCCTGGTTCGATCCCTTGCCGCCTGGGCCGACCGAGAAGCCGCTGCCGGTAATCGTTTCGCCGACAACCGGCATGCGCCGCGCCAGATAGGCCGTATCGGCAACAAAGATCCCGAGGATCGAAACACCAACCTTCATTCCTGCCTCCCCTGGTCACGCCGCTGCCAAAGGCGAAGCGGCGATCCAAGATAAATTTCACGCGTTCAAGATGTTATGACGCCCAGCTCTGAGAGCCGATGCGCAGGCTAACGTTTGTCAGCTAGGCATTTTCAGGCGGAATGACGCCCTTGGTGAAAAGGAAGCAGCCATAAAAGCGCGTTTCACCGGTGGTAATGACGCAATAGGCCTTCTTGGCTTCTTCATAGAAGGCGAAGCGTTCAATGCCGTACATCGGCGCGGGCTTGCCCTCGGCACGATCGATTTCGGCCTGGACTTCCTGCTGCACGCCAGGAATTTCCGTCGGCGCACCCATGATCTCCATGCGGCCTGCCGATGGCTGCAGCGGCGTGTCGAGCGGAAGCACCGACAGAACCGCCTTCACGGCGCGCGCTGCAGAGACATTGTCGATCCGCAAAAGTTTGCCGAGTGTGGTCTGCCTGGCAATCGCATCGGACGGGAAATTGGTATCGGAAATGACCAGCGTGTCGCCGTGCCCCATGGAGCGAAGCGCGTGCAAAACATCGGCGTTGAGTGCCGGGTCCAGATTCTTCAGCATAGACAACCCTCCTCCAGACGCCGGCTCGCATGCTTTCGAGTGGCGCGAAACTCGGTGACGCGCTGTCGGCGCCACCTTCTCCCAAATAGATCTTGCAACGTTGCAGTCGCTGCATTCCCGGGCCGGCTCCCCCCGCCCCGGGATCTGGATTCCTTACTCCCCGTAAGGGATCCAGATGTTCTTCACGTCCGTCGCGCGACGCAGATAGGCTTGCCCTTCGGCTGCGAAGCGATCGAACCAATCGGTCGCCTTGCCATAGTCGACGAAGGTCCGCTTCAAATTGCCAGCCGAGAGCTTCTCGACGACGGTCGAAAGCTCCTGCGTGCCGAAGGCCCAGAGCGCATCGACGTCGTTGTGGCTTGCCAGTGTCTTCGCCAGTTCCATCGCCGAACCGGTGACGATGTTGACGACACCTGCCGGAACGTCGGACGTTTCGAGGATCGAATAGAAGTCGGTGGCTGCCAGCGGATGCTGTTCGCTCGGTACCGCGACGACGCGGTTGCCGGTGGCAATCAACGGCGCCACCAGGCTGATGAAGCCGAGCAGCGGCGCTTCCGTCGGGCAGATGACGCCGACGACGCCGATCGCTTCAGGCATCGCGAGTGCGACGCCCCGCAACGGCGGCTGATGGACCACGCCCTCGTACTTGTCAGCCCAAGCGCCGTAGCTGAAGAGCCTGGATATCGACGCCTCGACCTCGGCCTTCGCACCGGCTGCCGATACGCCGGTCATCGCGGAAATGCGGTTGGCAAACTCATCGGCCCGGCCGCTGAGATTTTCGGCGATGTAGTAGAGGATCTGCGCCCGATTGTGCGATGTCGCCGACGCCCATCCGGAAGCCGCATGCGCAGCAACCACGGCGTTTCGGATATCCTTGCGGTTGCCCTCTCCGACTTCACCGATGACCTTGCCCTTGGGCGAAAGCACGGGACGCGAATAGTTGCCGTCAGGGCGCGCTTGCTTGCCGCCGATGAAAAGCTTCGCCGTGCGATCGAGCGACGGAGCCGAGAAATCGCCGGTGGCCTGCTTCAAGACCGGTTCTCCTGGCGCTGCGCGCAGCTTGCGACCCGCCCACGCCTTGGGCTTCAGATACTCGTAGCAGCCTTCGCGGCCGCCCTCGCGGCCGAAGCCGGATTCGCGCTTGCCGCCGAAACCAGCCGCAGCATCGAACAGATTGGTGGCGTTCACCCAGACGACGCCCGCTGCGAGCTTGGCAGCGACGTTGAGCGCCAGACCGATCGTCTCGCTCCACACACTTGCCGCAAGACCGTAGCGGGAATGGTTGGCGAGCTGGATAGCCTCTTCCGGGGTACGGAAGGTCATCGACACGGCGACGGGACCAAAGATCTCCTCGGTCGCGACAATCGATGTCGGCTGCACATTGGTGAGCAAGGTCGGCGGGTAGAAGCTTCCGCCCTTGGGCAGCTCGATGTCAGGCTGGTGGAGCTTGGCGCCTTCGGCCACGCCCTTGGCGACCAGGCTCTCGATGCGCTGCAATTGAACCGGCGCGACGATCGCCGCCATGTCGATTGCTTTGTCGAGCGGATGGCCAACGCGCAGGCTCTGCATGCGCCGCGTCAGGCGTTCGTAGAAGAGAGGTGCAACACCTTCCTGCACCAGCAGCCGCGAGCCGGCGCAGCAGACCTGGCCCTGGTTGAACCAGATCGCATCGACCACGCCTTCAACGGCGCCATCGATGTCGGCGTCGTCAAAGACGATGAACGGCGACTTGCCGCCGAGTTCGAGCGTCAGCGACTTGCCGGTGCCAGCCGTCTTCTCGCGGATCAGGCGGCCGACTTCGGTCGAACCGGTAAAGGCGATCTTGTCGATATCCGCGTGCTCGACAATCAATGCTCCGGTTTCGCCCTCGCCGGTCACGACATTGAGCACACCCGCCGGCAGGCCGGCGGCAGCGGCGAGCTCTGCAAACAGCAGCGCCGTCAGCGGCGTGAACTCGGCCGGCTTGAGGATGACGGTGTTGCCCAGCGCCAGGGCCGGAGCGACCTTCCACGCGAGCATCAGGAACGGGAAATTCCAGGGGATGACCTGACCGACGACGCCGACCGGCACCTGATCGGCAAACTCGGTCTCCTGCAGCTGCGCCCAGCCGGCATGATGGTAGAAGTGACGGGCAGCGAGTGGAATGTCGATATCGCGCGTCTCGCGGACCGGCTTGCCATTGTCGATCGCTTCGACCACCGCGATCAGCCGCGCATGGCGCTGGATCATGCGGGCAAGAGCATAGAGGTGGCGGGCACGGGCATGGCCCGGCAGTTTGGCCCAGGGACCTTGCGCTTTGCGTGCGGCGGCGACCGCGTCATCCACGTCCTTGGCATTGCCGAGGGCGAGCTTCGCCAGCAGCGCGCCGGTTGCAGGCTCATGGCTCTCGAAGGTCTTGCCGGAGGATGGCGCAACAAATGCACCGTTGATGAAGTGGCCGAACTCGCCGTTGTGGCGCGCCAGCCATTGGCGGGCCTCGGTATCGGCTTCCGGTGCGGGACCATAGGACATTTCGTCAAAATACCTTGCGACGGTCATCGGGATCATCCAATCGGGTGTCGGTTGAGGGCCGAGTAGGCGCCGGTCACGTGATGCTCGAGTTGGCGCTCGATGTCGCCGAGCAGACTCGATGCACCGATGCGGAACAGATCCGGCTCCAGCCATTCGCGACCGAGTTCGTCCTTCATTAGGAACTGGTAGTTGAGGATATCCTTGGCGGCCGAAATGCCGCCGGCCGGCTTGTAACCGACCTTGATGCCGGTGCGCTCCTGATAGGCCCGGATCATGCGCAGCATCACCAGCGTCACCAAGAGGGTGGCGTTGACGCCTTCCTTGCCGGTGGAGGTCTTGATGAAGTCGGCGCCCGCCATCATGCAGACGAGCGAGGCGCGGGCAACATTGCGCAGCGTCTTCAGGTCGCCGGTCGCCAGGATCGCCTTGACATGCGCATCGCCGCAGGCGGCACGGAAATCGCGCATCTCGTCATAGAGTGCCTGCCAGTTGCCTGTCAGCACATGCTCGCGGGTGATGACGATGTCGATTTCCTTGGCGCCATCGGCAACCGAAGCCTCGATCTCGCGCAGCTTGACGTCGTGCGGGATGAGACCGGCGGGAAAGCCGGTGGAGACGGCGGCAACCGGTATGCCTGAACCTTCGAGCGCCTCGACAGCGGTCGAAACGAAACGGTGATAGACGCAGACGGCGCCGGTGGTGATACCACGATTGCCCATGCCAAGCGCTTCGAGAATGTCCTGGCGCACCGGCTGGCGCGCCTTGGCGCAGAGCCGCTTGACGCGTTCCGCCGTGTCGTCGCCATTGAGCGTCGTCAGATCGATGCAGGTCACGGCCTTCAAAAGCCATGCGGCCTGAGCGTCCTTTTTCACCGTCCGGCGGCCCGGCAGCGTCGCCACGCGCCGCTCGGCGGCTGACAGATTGATGCGCTGGTCGACCACCCAACCGAGATCGAGCTCCGTGCCGTCGTTGCGCGGCCAGTTGTGGCTCGAGGCCACGGGCGGCACGCTTTTCACGGCCACATTCTTCACAGCAAGGTCTTCCAAGCGATTGCTCCTCGAACTCCCTGACATCGCAGCACGATACCATGGCTGTTATCCATGGCGGCGGCGATTCTCTTTTTGTTATTTTTCTATCGTATTTTTGTTAGCATTCCATCAGATGTGGAAAGTGTCAAGCGCCACGATCGCGTTTCGATGGAATCCTGTCATTTTCTCGGCGAAGCGTCAGACCGCCGGAAAGAGCGTGTCGCCGTCCTCGGTGATCACCGAGCGAAAGACGTTCATCGGCGCAAAGAAAGCGGGCTTCAGCTTGCCGATCTTGCTCAGGTCGACAACGAGATGGCTTTCGCGCGCCAGCGAGATCACCTTCTGCTTCACCGCCACCTCGTGAAAATGCACGCAGGTTGCACCACGTCCGGGGTCTACGCCTGCAGCTGAAAGAAAGGCGACATTGATCCCAAGTGAATCGAGCGTTTCGAGCCCGGAATTTCCCGAAAACGACGCTGATGCCGGATGATAGACACCGCCGAGCATGACGATGCGGACATTGGGCTTCCGCGTCAGCCTGTCCGCGACGTTCAACGAGTAACATACTGCAGTAATTGAATAATTTTCTGGAATGAGATCGACAAGATATTCAAGGGTCGTCCCGCAATCGATAAAGATGGTTTCGTCCGGACGGATGTGCTGGGCAGCATGAATACAGGCTTCGCGCTTTGCGGCTGCATGGCTGTCGGCCTCCCGCGCCAACTCATACGGCATATCGCCATCCATCTCGCCCGCCGGTACGATATGGCCGCCCAAGAAGGTGAATTGCCCCGGATTATCGGCGACGTCGCGCCGAACGGTCATCTCGGAGACCCCGAGCAAGGCTGCGGCGTCGCGCAGATGAAGAACGCGACGGCCCGAGAGCGCGTCGGCGAGTTGAATGATGCGGGATGTCTTGCGGCTGGCCATGATCGTTCCGTATGTCCGGTCGTCCGAACCAGTGCATCGCAGCTGAAGTGGTCGAACAATATTTGTGACAATTATCACAAAGAGTCGTTATTAGGCAAGTAACTTCACACGGGTCAGCGAACGCAAACGACGGAGACCGCATCGCAAGCCTCCGTCGTCCAAATCTTCACATTGAGAACGCCAAGGGCGGCAGATCCATTCCCGGCCGCCGCTTTTCGTTCGGCTATTTGCCGATCGGTGCCGTCCTTGCTGCCAGCCAGGCATCCGTCGCCGGATCGAGCAGCCCTTCCATGGTCCTGGCAACGCGCCAATGATAGGCGTCGATCCACTGCCGCTCGGCTTCGCTCATGAGCTTGATATCTGCGAGCCGCAGATCGATCGGCACCAGCGTCAGGCTGCGAAAGCTCATGAAGCCGTCGCCATCGTCGATGACTTCCACCTGGTTCTCGATGCGGATGCCATATTCCCCGGCCTTATAGTAGCCAGGCTCGATGGTCGTTACCATGCCTGGCCGCAATTCGATTTCGTTGACGCGTCGGTCGAAGCGCTGCGGCTGCTCGTGCACCGACAGGAAGTGACCGACACCGTGACCGGTGCCGTGATCGTAGTCGAGGCCGAGATCCCAGAGCGGACGGCGTGCGAAAGCGTCGAGCTGATGGCCGTAGGTCCCCTTCGGAAATTTGAGCGAAACCATGGAGATCAGCCCCTTGAGGACGGCCGTATAGGCGCGGCGGATCTCATCGCAGACTGGCCCGATCGCTGTCGTGCGTGTCGCATCCGTGGTGCCGGTATAATACTGCCCGCCGGAATCGAGCAGATAGACGCCATGCGAGGTGATCGGTGCATCGCTCTTGGCGGTGGCTGCATAATGACACATGGCAGCGTTGCCGGCAGCCGCCGAGATCGTGCGGAAGCTCGGCTCGACGAAGGTCTGCTCCATCTGGCGGAAGTCGAGGATGCGATCCTCCGCTTCCAGTTCGGTCACCGGACGCCCGCCCTCCTCGCGCTCTGCGGCATTGGCCTCCAGCCATGCGAAGAACCTGATCCACGCGGCGCCATCATGGCGATGGCAGTCGCGAAAGCCGGAGAGTTCGACAGGGTTCTTCAGCATCTTGGCAAGCGTGATCGGGCTGCGCGAGAGGCGCACGCTGCCGCCGGCCTCGCGCGTCGCGTGGGCGACTGCCGATGGTGCGAAGCCGGGATCGATGAGCGCCACCCGCCCGGCGGTCGCGGTGCGGACCCGAGCGAGCAACAGATCGGGCTCGGACATTGCCACCCCATCGAGTTCGAAGTCTGAGAGATCATTCGGCAGCTTACGGTGATCGACCAGCCATTCGACCTGGCCATCCCTGTCGGCGATCATGAAGGATTGTGGCATCGGGTTGAAAGCGACGTCGCGGCCGCGAACATTCAGGAACCAGGCGATGTTGTCGGGCTGCGCCTCGATCAGGACGTCGGCGCCCTGCTCCGCCAGCATCTGGCCGATGCGGCGTTTCTTGTCGGCGACGCTTTCGCCTGCATAGTCGCGCGACAGGGCAATGACATTGCCGAGCGGCTTCTCGGGCTGGTCCGACCAGATCGCATCGACGAGATCATCGGTCACGGCAATCCATTCGGCGCCGGCGGCCGCAACGGACTGGCCGCAGTCGCTGTCCCAGGTCGATGGCAGCAGCAAGGAGTTGAAACCGACGCGTTCGCCCTTGCGCAGGTTCTTCCGCAGCCAGTCCTTCAAGGGGGCATCGTAAAAATGCTCGATGGCGAGGCTGTCGACATCGATCTCCTGCCGAACCTGCACCTGATAGCGGCCATCGACGAAGATGGCTGCGCGGTCGCGCATGACGATCGCAACGCCTGCCGATCCGTTGAAGCCGGTGACGAAGGCGAGCCTGTTGTCATGCGGCGCGCAATATTCGCCCTGATGTTCGTCGAACCGTGGGATAACGTAGCCGTCCAGTCCCTGCTCGTCGAGTTTCCGGCGCAGGGCCTCTATCCGGCTGGAGGTATCCGGCCCGTCTTTCGATGTCATGTGGTCTTTCCCTATTGAATAATAGTTTTCACGCGCCGGCGATCGTTTCGGCGAAGTGACAGGCAGTCATGCCGGGTCCGACCGGCCGCAGCGTCGGTTTCTCCTGTCGGCATAGCGCGGTGGCGTGCGGGCAACGGACGTGGAAAGGGCAACCTGGAGGAATGTCGAGCGGGCTCGGCAACTCGCCGGAGAGCGCCGGCGCCCGGCGTCGCGCCGTCGGATCGAGCGAAGGGGCTGCCGCCAGCAACGCCTGCGAGTAGGGGTGCATCGGCTTGGAGAAGAGCGCCTCTGAGGGAGCGATCTCGACGATAGCACCGAGATAAATCACGGCAACACGATGGGAGACGTGGCGCACCAGCCTGAGGTCATGGGCAACGAACAGCACCATCAGTCCAAGGTTGTCCTGCAACTCCAGCAGCAGATTGACGACCTGCGCCTGGACGGAAACGTCGAGTGCCGAAACCAGTTCGTCGGCAACAAGGCAGGTTGGCTCCAGCGAAAGCGCCCGCGCGATGCCGATGCGCTGGCGTTGCCCACCGGAAAATTCGTGCGGATACTTGTCGGCGGCGCCGTCAGGCAACCGCACCAGATCGAGCAGTTCATCGACGCGACGGTCGACGCCCGCACCCTCGCGCATATGGTGGACAGTGATCGCTTCCCGTAGCGTGTCGCGCACCGTCATGCGCGGATTGAGTGAGGTGTAGGGATCCTGGAACATCATCTGGACGCGCTTGTTGTAGCCGCGTCGTTTGGCGCCCTTGAGATCGATGACGCTCTCGCCTTCAAAGCGGATATCGCCCGATGTCGGCCGGTTGAGACCGGCGATGCAGCGCGCGAGCGTCGACTTGCCGCAACCGGACTCGCCGACGATCCCCAGGGTTTCTGCCGGCATCACGTCGAGATCGACACCGTTCAGGGCCGAGACGACCTGTCGCGGACGGCCGGCAAGCATGTCCGATAAGGACCGGCGCTTCTCGAACCGCATGTGGAGATCGTGGATGGAAAGCAGCGGCGTCGCCGCCTGATGGCTTGATCGGCTCATTGCGCAGCCTCCCGTGCGCTGAAATGAATGAGGGCTTCCTCGCGGTGATGGCAGGCGACCTGACGCTGTCTTCCGGTGGTTTCGAGGCTCGGCCGAACATCGCGGCATTCCGGCCCGGCCACAGGACAGCGCGCCGTAAATGCACAGCCGGCCGGCAAGGCGTTGAGTGACGGCGGCGCACCGGGGATGGAATAGAGCGGCGTGCGCGGCGCGACGTCGCGCGGGATCGAACGCAGAAGTCCGAGCGAATAGGGATGCCGGGCATCTGCGATGACATCAGCCGTCAGGCCGGTCTCGCAGAGCCGGCCGCCATACATCACCGCCACACGGTCGCAGGTCTCCGCCACCACGCCCATGTCGTGGGTGACGAGGATCACGGCCATGCCGAGATCGCGACTGAGCGCCTGGATGAGCCGCAAGATCTGGTCCTGGATGGTCACGTCAAGCGCCGTCGTCGGCTCATCGGCCAAAAGCAATTGCGGGTTGGAGGCAAGGGCAATCGCGATCATCACCCGCTGCCGCATGCCGCCGGAAAATTCGTGCGGATAGTCGCCAAGCCGATTGCGTGCTGCGGGAATGCCGACCATGTCGAGCAGTTCGATCGCGCGGGCTTTGCGCTCCTTCGAATTCAGATCGGTATGAGCGGCCAGGTTCTCCGAGATCTGCAAACCGACGGTCAACAATGGGTTCAACGACGACATCGGCTCCTGAAAGATCATCGCGATTTCACGCCCGCGCACCCGCCGCAAGGCCGCCTCGTCGAGCGGCACCAGGTCCCTGCCCTTCCAGAGGATTTCACCCCACACGCGACCGCGCGGCCGGACAATGCCGAGGATCGAGCGCAAAGTAATGCTCTTGCCCGACCCGGATTCGCCGACAAGCCCGAGGATCTCGCCTGCCTTCACCTGAAACGATACATCGTCGACGGCGACCAGCGGGCACTCGGCGAGGCCAAACTCCGTGCGCAGGCCCCGGACGTCCAGAACCGTTTCTTTCTCAATCTGGTGCATGTCAGCGCCCTTTCGGTCGGAGCAGATCGGCAAGGGCGTCGCCGACGAGGCTGAAGCCGAGGCCGGTGAGCACGATAGCGATGCCCGGCATCAGGCTCATCCACCAGGCGGTCAGCAGGAAGTTGCGGCCTTCAGCGATGAGGACACCCCATTCGGCAGCCGGAGGCTGGGCGCCGAGGCCGAGATAGCCGAGCGACGAACCAAGCAGGATGGCGAGCGCCATATCCGTCATCCAATAGACGATGATCGGCGAGGTCGCGTTGGGAAGCAGATGTCGGAAGATGATGCGCCGGTCGGAGTAACCGAGGACCCGGCCGGCAGCGGCATAGTCGTTGGCCTTCTGCGCCATGATCTCGGCCCGAGTCAGACGGGCATAATAGACCCAGTTCACCGCCGTGATCGCCACATACATGTTGACGAGGCCCGGCCCGAGCACGGCGACGATGGCGATGACCAGGACGAGGAAGGGAAAGGTGATGATCGCATCGACACAGCGGCCGAAAATGGTGTCGGCGATGCCGCCATAGTAACCGACCAATGCGCCGACCGTGACCCCGATCAGCAATGCGAAGATCGTCGCGAAGAACGCCATCTGCATGTCGACGCGATAGGCCCAGATGACGCGCGAGAGCACGTCACGTCCGAAATTGTCGGTGCCGAAGGGATGGACGAGGCTTGGCCCCTGCTGGATCGCGCTGAGGTCGAAGGCGAGCGGATCGTAGGGCGCGAGCACCTGCGGGAACAGTGCCAGTGCGATCGACAGCGCCAGGATCGCAAAACCGATAACGAAAGATGGCCGCGAGAAGGCCCGGCCAAGGAAGGCGCCAATACGGCCGGCCTTGCGCGTGGAGGATTGCACGACGATGCTCATGACTGACGAAGCCTCGGATCGAGCCAGGATTGCACGATATCCGTCAGCAGGAAGACGACGGAGACGAGCACAGCGAAGGTGAGAGTCAGCCCCTGGATCAGCGGGTAATCCCTGGCGAAGATCGCCTCCAGCATCAGCCGGCCGACGCCCGGCACCGCAAAGACCGTCTCGGTGACCAGCGTTCCGCTCATCAGGTTGCCGATGGAAAGGCCAAGCAGCGTCACGGTCGAAACCAGCGCGTTGCGCAGGACATGCCTCGTCATGACGATACGCCGCGAAAGCCCCTTGGCGCGTGCGAACTGCACGTAGTCGGCATCGAGAACCTCGATCAGCGAGGCCCTGAGATTGCGAAGGATAATGGCCGAGGTGTAGAGCGCGACGCTGAGCGCCGGCAGCATCAGATGATGAAGATTGTCGAGAAAGCTCGTCCCGTAGCCGCCGACGGGAAACCAGCGCATTTGGGCGGCCAGCACCGTCAAGAGCACCAGACCGATGTAAAAGACCGGCATCGACAGTCCGACCTGGAAGACGCTGCGGATCGTGACGTCGACGGCACTGTTGACCCGCGCGGCTGCAAGAAACGCCAGCGGACCGGCAAGGCAGATGGCCAACAGCACGGAATAGAGCGCGAGGAAGATCGTGGTCGGCAGGCGGTCGAGGATGATCTCGGTGACCGGTGCCTTCAGCATGATCGAACGGCCGAGATCTCCAGTCAGCGTGTTCTTGACGAAAACCAGAAACTGGATCGGCAGCGGCTGGTCGAGACCGAGATTGTGGCGGATCTGCTCAAGTTGGGCGTCGGTGGCCTTAGCCTCGGCCATGGCAATCGCAGGGTCGCCGGGCAGCAGGCGGACAAGCAGGAAGATGAAGATCATGACCAGAAGAAAGGTCGGGATGATCTGCAGCAACCGCGCCAGAAGATAGGATAGGGAAGGCATGGATTGAACCTTGTGTGCGATGCCGGGCAGCGCTTGCCACCCGACCTCGTGAATTCAGGCTGTGGTCACTTGGCCCGCCAGGCCTCGGAGAAATCGTTCGCACCGAGCGGCGTCTGCACATAGCCCTCGATCGACTTCGAGACAGCGACGGCAAAGGGCGTTTCGAACAGGAAGAGCAGCGGCGCGCCTTCGGCGTAGATCTCCTGCATCTTCTTGTATTCGTCCTTGCGCTTGGCCGGATCGACCTCGACATTTGAGGCTTCGAACAGGGTGTTGAACTCTGCGTTGTTCCACCCCGTGCCCACGGCCTGGCGCTGCTTGTAGTAGCCGAGCCAGCCGGTCACCTGCGCCGGGTCGTTGACATCGTTTGCCCAACCATAGGTGTGGATGTCGAAGTCGCCGGAGCGGTTCTTTTCGCCGCGCGTGGGGTTGTCGACCTGCTCGACCTTGAGGTTGACGCCGAGCGGCGACCACATCTGCTGGAGGGCCGTGAACAGGGTCGCGTCGTCGGCGCTGCCGGCAAGCGTCGTGAACGTCACTTCGAAGCCGCCGCCGAGGCCGGCTTCGTCAAGCAATTGCTTGGCCTTTTCCGGGTTGTAGGGGTAGAGCGGCTCAGGCCCATAATGCAGTTGGGTGGCCGCCGACATCAGCGACGTCATCGGCTTGCCGGTGTCGAAGGTGACGAGCTTGATCAGCATGCTCTTGTCAGTGGCATAGTTCAGCGCCTGACGTACCTTGACGTCGGCAAGCGGGTTCTTGGCGCCGTCCTTGCGGGTCTCGCGTGTATTGATCGGCGCATAGACGATGCGGGTCGAGGGGAAGAGTTCCATCTTCAGCGCCGGATCGGCACCGAGCTCACCCACACGGGCGGAGGGAATGAATTCCGCCGCGTCGACTTCGCCGGCCTGAAGCTTGAGAATGCGGGTGGCATCGTCGGGGATGATGACAAAATCGACTTGATCCAGGTAGGGCAGCGGCTTGCCGTCTGCGCCTGGGCGCCAGTAGTTGGGATTGCGCTCGAACGTCATGCTCGAGCCCTGCATGCGGCTCTTCATCGTGAAGGGACCTGACGTCACCGGACCGGCCTCAAAGAAGGCGCGTGCCTTTTCCTGGTCGTTGGCGCCGGCCGCCTTCTCGAAAGCCGCCTTGGGCATGATGCCGGTGTTGAAGGTTGCCAGAATCGAGACGATTGTCGGGTCCGGGTTCTTGAGCGTCAGCGTCACCTGGTTGCCGTCGGCCGAGACCTTGTCGACGGCGCCAAGCAGGCCGGCCCATGGGCCAAGTTCGGGATTGCGGGCCCGATCGAGCGAGAACACCACATCGGCGCCGGTGAGGGCAGAGCCGTCGGAGAACTTCAGGCCGTCGCGCAACTTGAGCTTGATCGAAAGCCCGTCGGCCGCAACGTCATAACCTTCCGCCAGCCCCGGGACGATCGAACCGTCAGGGCCGTTGCGCAGCAGCGTTTCATAGAGACCGGTGACCATCCAAAGATCGGGATTGCGATCGGCATAAACAGGGTCGATGACGGTGGAATCGTCGTAGCGGGCAAAGGTCATCGCACCGCCACGCTCCATAGCGAGCGCCGACGTGGCGGCAGCCAGTCCAAGCGCTGCGCCCAGCAAGATTGGCAACAAACGTTTCATCTCTCACTCCTCCTGTTTGATCGACCGGCGAGCGCCGGCGCGACGCCTATCGCTGATTGGATATTGGATCCTATTTTTCCGGACGTTTTTCTTTGCGTCTGGATTGCAGCGCGGGCATTGTTGTTGTTCCCCTTTTAAAAGCGGTCGGCGGCGGGATTGATCCGCTTGCATAACCGACTTTAGCTGGACTAAAGTACAACGACAGACGCGAGTCAAGCGGAAAGAAAATCATGCCTCTCGATACCGACGAGGCGCCAGTGACAGATGCCGGCGCCCCCCTCACCGACATGCCTGCGGCCGCAACCATCGGCCAGATGCTGCGGGCCCGCCGCAAGGAAATCGGCAAGACGATGAAGCAGGTCGCGCGCGAAGCCGGCCTGACCGAGGGCTTCATCAGCCAGATCGAAAGAGGCATTTCCACCCCCTCACTGATCTCGCTCTATAACGTCGCCAATGCGCTCGGCACCAGCGTCGATACCTTCCTGTCGCAACCGCCGCAGCACGCCCACTCCATGGTGTCGCATGCCGGCGAACGCCGCGGCTACAATGTCGAGACGAAGGAACGTGTCTATGAGCTGCTCGAACGCGGTTTCCCAGGCGCGCAGCTCAACGGCTGCATCACCCATATGCCGGTCGGCTACGCGTCCGAGCTGACCAGCCACGAAGGCGAGGACTTTCTCTATCTGATCGAGGGCGAAATGCTCTACGAGATCGACGGCAAGGAATACGTGCTGAAGGCAGGCGATACCTTGCACTTCCCCTCATCCCTGCCGCACCGCGCCCGCAACATTGGCGCAGGGCCGGCCCGTGAACTCTGGGTCGGCACCACGCGCATCATTGCCGAGTAACAGGCTTCTGACGGCCTATTGCTTCCGCGGCCAGGTGTCGGCGAGCCGGTAGCCCGACGGCCAAGGGTCGGCCGGATCGAGCATCACCTGATGCGTGCCGGTGACCCAGGCGCGCCCGGAGATTTCCGGGATGATGGCCGGGTGCCCGCCAACCGTCGTTTCGCCGACGATGCGGCAATCGAAGGTCGAATCGATGATCGAGTGGCCGACGAAACGCTGCCCCACCTTCATCTGCCCGCGCGCGTGCAGCACTGCCATGCGCGCCGAGCAGCCGGTCCCGGTCGGCGAGCGGTCGAGCTTGGCCGGCTGAATCACCACCGTATTGCGGCCATGAAGGACACCCTCGCGCTCCTCGACCGGCAGCGTCAGCTGGCAGAACGAGATATGCGCCCATTCCGGGTTTTCCGGATGCGTGAAGCCGAGCTGCTCGTTGGCCGCACGGGTGATCTTGATGCCGGTCTCGGCGAGTTCACGCGCTTCGTCCGGAGTGACGGCAAAGCCAAGCGTGCGCGCGTCGGTGATGACGAAGCTGTCGCCGCCATAGGCAGTGTCGACCGTCAGCGTGCCGAGCCCTTCCACTTCGAGCTTGGCATCGAGCTTGCCGGCAAAGGATGGGACGTTTGTGACGGTGATGCGCTCCGCCTTGCCATTGCGGCAGGTGGCGACCACATCGACCAATCCACCGGGCGCCTCCAGCACCATCCGCGTCTCCGGCTCCTGCATCGGCACGATGCCGCTGTCGAGCAGCACGGTCGAAACGCAGATCGAGTTGGAACCGGACATCGGCGGCGTGTCCTCCGGCTCCATGATGATGAAGCCCATGGTCGCGCGCGGGTCCTTCGGCGGGACCAGCAGGTTGATATGGCGGAACACGCCGCCCCGCGGCTCGTTGAGCACGAAGTTGCGCAAGGTCTGATCCTCGGCGATGAAACGCCGCTGCTCCCAGAGTGTCTTGCCGGGCGGCGGCGCCACGCCGCCGACGATGACATCGCCAACTTCGCCTTCCGCATGGCAGGAAACAATATGAATGACCTTGCTGCTTCGCATTTTCGCCTCCACGCGATGCATGCGGACCGTATCCACATGCCCTGCCTTGATATCTATACATCGACACGCGGGAGAAGGGCTCTCTCACGGCGACCGAAGAGCCGCCACCGCCGACGCGTCAACAGTCATAGAAATATTGGATCCAATATACAATGTGAAATATACGAAATTTTTGCGCAGGCCCCGGCCTCTGTTGCCCGGCCGTGGGAATGGACCTATGACCGGAAGGACGGCAGGCTCCGCACTGCCATAGCCAGAGACACAAGCCACCGGGAACTGGACGCGATGAAACTCGATGCCGTTGATATCAGGCAAGCTGCTTCCGCCGCCGATATCGTTTACGAGGCATTGCGCAAGGCGATCATCGAGGGCGCGCTTGCAGAAGGCGAGAACCTGCGGCAGGACCAGATCGCCCAGATGTTCAACACCAGCCGTATCCCGGTGCGTGAAGCGCTTTCGCGCCTTGAGCAACACGGCTTGATCACGACGCAGCGCTACAAGGGCGCCGTCGTCGCCGGTCTTTCCATCGAGGAGATCGAGGAGATCTTCGAGTTTCGCGCCCTTCTCGAAGCCGAGGTCATCCGGCTCGCGGTTCCCAATCTGGATCGAAAGACGCTCGACCTTGCCCGCAGGCACTGCGACGACTTTGGTAAAGAATCCGATTCGGCAAAGTGGGGCGAAACCAACCGCAACTTCCACTACAGCCTCTATGAAGCCGCACGCCGGCCCTACTATCTGCAAATCGTGCGTGCCTCGCTGGATCGCATCGATCGTTATCTGCGCGCTCAGCTGACGCTGACGGACGGCATGAAGCGTGCAGCGCGCGAGCACGAGGCGATCTTCGACGCCTGCGCCAAAGGGGATGCCGATATGGCCTCCTCCCTGACACGGGATCACATCCTCGATGCCGGCCGCTCGCTCGTCGTTTTCCTGAGAGATCAGAGGGGTTAAGCGCCTCTTCGCCGGCCATCGACAGCCATGATACGCATGGCGCACTCTGATGCTGATCGTCGTTCAACTCTTGGGCGTCCAAGGTTGACAATGCGTCCCGAACCTTGAAAAAGTGAAGCCCTATCGAGACCGGTTGCGTTGGGAGGACTTGATGTCTGTGCGCGCGTTTTTCGGCCTTTCCACTCTCCTTGTTTCTGTTTTGGCCACCGGAAGTCCGGCCTTTTCGGCCGAGACCGGCCGGCAGGTCGAGATCACGCAAGACGCCGATTATTTCGGGTTCGATCTTCGAACCGAGCAGAATGTTTCCCTGGACCAGTGCGAGACCGCCTGCATTGCGGATCAATCCTGCCGTGCGTTCACCTACAATCCCAAGGTGAAATGGTGTTTCCTGAAATCCGACTTCAACCAGCTGAACGATTTTCCAGGCGCCATCGCCGGCAAGGTCGTCCAGGCACAGGCGGTTCAAGCGGACCTCGGCGCCCCGCCGCGGCTATCCTTCCTGTCTGATCAGATCCTGCAGGATGCGCGCGACGCCAAGGCAAATCTTTCCCTTGCCGAAGACCAGCAGGGCTTTGGCGTCAACGGCCTGATCGAATCGGCGCGAGCTCTGGCGTCGTCGGGCACGATCGACGCTGCGTTGAAAGCATTCCAGGGCGCGCTTGCCATCACCCCCGATGACAGTGAACTGTGGCTGGAGACGGCACGCACGGCAAACCGAATTACCGGCAATACCGAGGTCGCAACGCAGGCGGCGCTTGCAGCTATCAACGGCTACGAGCTGACCCGCACGGCAGAAAGCCGCGCCCATGCGCTGGCCGTTCTCGCCAAGGCGCTGGAAAATGCCGAGAATTTCCGCGGATCGCTCAATGCCTACAAGGCCAGCCTCGAACTCGTGCAATCGAAAACGGTCGAGACGGCCTATCTCGACCTGAAAGAGCGCAAGCGCTTCCGCGTCATCGAAAACACTGTCGACGCCGACAGCGCCACGCCGCGCGCCTGCGTGCAATTCTCCGAGCAACTGCTGAAGAGCGGCGCCGACTATGCGTCCTTCGTCACCGTGGATGGTGCCGCCGCGAAGGCGGTGGAAGCCAAGGGCGACCAGATCTGCGTCGAGGGGCTGTCGCACGGCCAGCGCTACAAGCTGACGCTACGCACCGGCCTGCCCTCGTCGGTCGATGAGGTGCTGGAAGCGCCGGTCACGCTCGAGGTCTACGTCAAGGATCGCGGCCAGGTCGTGCGCTTTACCGGCGACAGCTTCGTGCTGCCGTCGACGGCGCGACGCGGCATTCCGATCGTTTCGGTCAACATCGACAACGCCAAGCTCAAGCTCTATCGCATCGGCGACCGCAGCCTGGCGCAGGTGTTGCAGAATTCGCAGTTCCTGACACAGATCGACGGCTACAGCGCCCAGCGCATCCAGGACGAAAGCGGCGAACTGGTCTGGGAAGGATCGATCGCCATCGACAGCGTGCTCAACAAGGAAGTGGTTACCAGCTTCCCGGTCGATGAAGCCTTGCCGAAGCGCAAGGCCGGCGTCTACGTGCTGACGGCTGCGTCCGAAACCGGTCTCAGCCAAGACTGGGATGCGCGCGCTACGCAGTGGTTCGTCGTTTCCGATATCGGCGTGTCGACCTATGCCGGCACCGACGGCCTCAACGTCTTTGCCCGGTCGCTCGCAACCGCCAAGCCGATCGAAGGCGTCGAGTTGCAGCTTGTCGCCAAGAACAACGAGATCCTCGGCACGGCAACGACCGACGGAGACGGTCGCGCCACCTTTACCGCCGGCCTCATTCGCGGCGCGGCCGCGCTGACGCCTGCGGTGATCACCGCAAAGAACGGTGAAGACGATTTCGTCTTCCTCGACATGACCCGAGCCGGCTTCGACCTTTCGGATCGAGGCGTTACGGGTCGTGCGGCTCCCGGCGCAATCGACATTCTTGCCTGGACCGAACGCGGGATCTACCGCGTCGGCGAAACGGTGCATGCCGCAGCGCTCGCCCGCGACGTCAATGGCGAGGCGATCGAGAACCTGCCCCTCACCTTCGTCTTCCTGCGCCCCGATGGCGTCGAATATCGGCGGATGATCAGCAACGGCGGCAAGCTCGGTGGCCATACGCTCGACCTCGATGTTCAGGAAAACGCCATGCGTGGCACCTGGACGATGCAGATCTTCACCGACCCCAAGGCTTCGCCGATCGGAGAAAAGCAGTTCCTTGTCGACGATTTCGTGCCGGATCGCACCGAGTTCGACCTGACGAGCGAAGCAAAAGAGATCGCCATCGGCGAACCGGTGCAGGTCGCAGTAGATGGACGCTATCTCTATGGCGCACCGGCCGCCGGGCTGACGCTTGAAGGTGAAGTTGTTCTGAAGCCCACGCGCGAAAATGCTGCCTTCAAGGGCTATTTCTTCGGCCTTGCCGACGAAGAGGCGAGCGAGGATACGCGCCTGCCGCTCGAAGAGCTCGTGCCCCTTGATGACGAGGGCAAATCGACGTTCGACGTCGTGCTCGCCGAAGTGCCGTCGACGACACAACTCATCAACGCCAATGTCACGGTGCGCATGCGCGAGGCCGGCGGCCGTGCCGTCGAGCGCTCCCTGACGCTGCCGGTAAGGCCGGAAGGTCCTGTCATCGGCATCAAGCCGGAATTCTCGGGCGACCTGCAGGAAAACTCGGTCGGAAAATTCCGCGTGATTGCCATCGATGCGGACGGCGGCAAGGCCGCCATGCCCGGCGCGCTCTGGAAGCTCGTCAGCGTCGAGCGCAATTATCAATGGTACCGCGACGGAACCGCCTGGAAGTATGAGCCTGTTGTTTCCACCAAGCAGGTGGCGAACGGCACGATCGATGTGACCGCCGACGGCAGCGAGATCTCGGTACCGGTCGGCTGGGGGCGCTACCGTCTCGAAGTTGAGACTTCCGCCCTCGATGGACCGACGTCGAGCGTCGAGTTCGACGCCGGCTGGTACGTCGCCTCGACATCGACCGAGACGCCCGATGGCCTCGAAATCGCCCTCGACAAGGAAAACTACGCCGTCGGCGAGACCGCCAAGCTCAAGGTTTCTCCGCGTTTTGCCGGCGAGTTGCTCGTGACGGTGGGAACGGAAGGCCTGGTGACGACGAAGAGTGCGACGATTGCCGCCGAAGGCGGCGAGGTCGATCTGCCCGTCACTGCCGAGTGGGGCGCCGGCGCCTACGTCACCGCGACCCTTTACCGCCCCGGCGACGCGCAGGAAAGCCGCATGCCGATGCGTGCCATCGGCATCAAGTGGCTGACAGTCGACCCGGCCGAGCGCAAGCTTGCCGTCACCCTGGACGCGCCCGAAAAGACCGAACCGCGCAAGCCGCTCGATATCAGTCTGCAGGTCGCAGGCGCGGGCGCCGACGAGGAAGCCTATGTCACGATCGCCGCGGTCGACGTCGGTATCTTGAACCTGACCCGCTACGAGGCGCCGGATCCGGCCGCCTGGTATTTCGGCCAGCGCCAGCTCGGCCTTGAAATGCGCGATCTCTACGGCCGGCTGATCGACGGCTCGCTTGGCGCGACCGGCAAGCTGCGCACCGGCGGCGACGGCGGCCAGGTGGCGCTGCAGGGAAGCCCCCCGACCGAAAAGCTCGTGGCCTTCTTCGAAGGCCCGGTGAAGCTGGACGCGGACGGCAAGGCGACCGTCAGCTTCGACATCCCGCAATTCAACGGCACGGCACGCATCATGAGCGTCGCCTGGACGAAATCCGGCGTTGGCAACGCCGTGCGCGACGTCGTGATCCGTGATCCTGTTGTGGTGACCGCCAGCCTGCCCCGGTTCCTGGCGCCGGGAGATCGCGCCGAGCTGCGGCTCGATATCGCCAACACCGATGCGCCTGCCGGCGACTATCAGGTCCAGCTGACCACCAACGGACCGGTGACAGTCGAACAGGCCGGCCCGAGCGAGACGGTGCGCCTCGATGCCGGCGGGAAGTCGGTCCTGACGCTGCCGCTCGTCGGCCAGCACCCGGGCGACGGGCTCGTTACAGTCCAGCTCACCGGCGCCTCAGGGCTTTCTCTCGAACAGGTGCTCAACATTCCGGTGCGCCCGGCCACCCTGCCGGTCACGCAGCGGCAGGTGGTCAACCTTGCCGCGGGAAGCAGCCTGACGATCGACGGCCAGTTGCTGGCCGATAGTGTGCTGCAGGGCGCCTCGGTGTCGCTGAGCGTCACCCGGTCGGCCGCCTTCGATATCCCAGCCATCCTGATGTCGCTCGACCGCTACCCCTATGGCTGCGCCGAGCAGACCACCAGCCGGGCGCTGCCGCTGCTCTACATGAGCGAACTGGCGATGCGGTCCGGCCTTCCCGATGATGCCGAAGTAACGAAGCGGGTGCAGGAAGCGATCTATCGCGTCCTCTCGTACCAGTCGTCATCAGGCAGCTTTGGCCTGTGGGGCCCAGGCTATGGCGACCTCTGGCTCGACGCCTATGTCACCGATTTCCTGACGCGTGCGCGCGAACAGAAGTACGACGTGCCTGAAGCGGCGATGGTGCAGGCACTGGAAAACCTCCAGAACGGCCTCGGCTACGACACCAATGTTAGGGATCGTGGCAACGAGATCGCCTATTCGCTCTATGTGCTGGCGCGCAATCGCAAGGCCGCGGTCAACGACATCCGCTATTACGCCAACACGCTGATCAACGACTTCCCGACGCCGCTCTCCAAGGCGCATGTGGCGGCCGCACTAGCACTCTATGGCGATGCCCAGCGGTCGCAGGAGATCTTCGCGGCGTCCGCCAACATGTCGACGGGGCTTGTCAATGTCAGCCTGGCGCGATCCGACTATGGTTCTTCGCTGCGTGACGACGCGGCCGTGCTCGCGCTCGCTGCCGAAAGCCGCCCCGTTCCGCCGATAATTCCGGAACTGTCGAAGATCGTGGCGCGGCAATGGGACCAGAAGAAATATACAAGCACCCAGGAACAGGCCTGGATGCTGCTGGCCGCACGCGCCGTGCAGGGCGGCGACGAGGACATGGTGCTCGACGTCAACGGCGCCTCGAAGAACGGCGCTTACGCCGCGCGCATCACCGGCGACGCCCTGCTGTCGCACCCGGTGGTGATCAAGAACGAAGGGGCGGATGCCGTCTCTGCGGTCGTGACGACAGTTGCGGCCCCGGCACAACCGTTGTCCGCCGGGGGCGACGGCTTTGCCATCGAGCGCACCTACTACACACTTGACGGTGCCGAGGCCAATGTCAGCCAGGCAAGGCAGAACGAGCGTTATGTCGTGGTGCTGAAAGTGACGGAAACCAATGACTGGCCGTCGCGCGTGCTCGTGTCGGATCTGCTGCCGGCGGGCTTCCAGATCGACAATCCGAGCCTGGTCGACAGCGCCCAGCTTACCAACTTCGAATGGCTCGGCGAGATCAGCGCGACGCACACCGAGTTCCGCAACGATCGCTTCGTCGCTGCCTTCGACCGCGGCACAGGAGACAGTCGCGAGTTGACGCTCGCCTATGTCGTGCGCGCTGTGAACCCTGGTGTTTACGACCATCCTGCCGCAAGCGTCGAAGACATGTACAGGCCGCAGTTTTCGGCCCGCACCGCGACAGGGCGCATGGAGGTGCTTGCAGCACAATAGGCCTGACGATGTCGATAAGGCACAAATTGCTGATCGCAATCCCCGTCGGCCTGTTGCTGACAGGGTTGTCGGCCTTTGCGATAGACAAGGCCGACCAGGCGTTTCCGCCGCCGCTTGAGGCAGCCGGCGTCGTGTCGCGTGAGGTGCTCGACGTCGACGGACAGTTGCTCAGGGCCTTTGCCACGCCTGACGGCCTGTGGCGGCTGAAGACGACTGTCGATGACGTCGATCCGCAATTCCTGCGGATGCTGGTCGCCTACGAGGACCAGCGGTTTCGCGAGCATGCCGGCATCGACATCCTGGCGCTCGGGCGCGCCGCGCTGCAGTTCGTCACCAATGGCCGCATCGTTTCCGGTGCCTCGACCCTTTCGATGCAGGTCGCGCGGCTGATCGAACCGCGAGAGCAGCGAAGCATCACCGCCAAGCTGCTGCAGATTGCCCGCGCGATCCAGATCGAGCACCGGCTGTCGAAGGACCAGATCCTTAACCTCTATCTGAGCCACGCGCCCTATGGCGGCAATCTCGAGGGCGTGCGCTCAGCCAGTCTTGCCTGGTTTGGCAAGGAGCCGAAACGTCTTTCGGTCGGTGAAGCGGCCCTCTTGGTGGCGCTGCCGCAATTGCCGGAAAAACGCCGGCCCGACAGAAACCATGTCGCCGCCGAAGCGGCGCGCCAGCGTGTCCTAACCCGGATGGCCGTCGCCGACGTGATCGGCGAAGGCGAAGCCGAGCGAGCGGCAATGACGGCCGTTCCCAACCGTCGCCTGCAATTGCCGGCCTATGCCGCGCATCTGGCCGAGATTGCATTGCGCAAGCAGCCGACGGCCGTACAACATCAGACGACGCTGCGCCGCAATGTCCAGCGTGGTCTCGAAGCGGTTGCGCGCGACGGCGCCGCCAAGTTGGGACCGAAGGTGTCTGTCGCCATGATCATGGCCGACGCGCGCACGGGCGAGATCATCGGCGAAGTCGGCTCCGCCGATTATTTCGATGCAAGCCGCTCCGGCTGGATCGACATGACGCGGATCAACCGCTCGCCGGGATCGACCCTCAAACCCTTCATCTACGGCCTCGCCTTCGAAGAGGGCCTGGTCAGCCAGGAAACCATCATCGAGGACCGCCCGGCCGATTTCTTCGGCTATCGCCCGCGCAATTTCGACATGAGCTACCAAGGCGACGTCAGCGTGCGCCAGGCGCTGCAATTGTCCTTGAACGTGCCCGCCATCCGCCTGCTCGACGTCGTCGGCCCTGCGCGGCTGATGGTGCGGTTCCGTCGCGCCGAGGTGAAGCCGGTGCTGCCGGCCGGCGAGGCTCCCGGCCTGGCGATCGGCCTCGGCGGGGTCGGGCTGACGCTGCGTGATCTCGTGCAGCTCTATGCGGGGCTCGCCAATCGCGGCTTCCCGGTGCGCCTCGGCGACGGCATCACCGGCACGGCGGGGCTGATCGACGGAGAGCCGCTGCTGTCTCCGGTTTCCGCCTGGCACGTCTCGGATGTGCTTTCCGCCGTCCTGCCGCCGGCAGGCAGCCGCCAGCGCGGCATCGCCTACAAGACCGGGACCAGCTACGGCTATCGCGACGCCTGGTCGGTTGGCTATGATGGCCGGTATGTTCTCGGTGTCTGGGTGGGGCGGCCGGACAATGGCGCAGTCCCAGGTCTGACCGGCTATGGTGCTGCCGCGCCAATTCTCTTTGAGGGATTTGCAAAATCCGGCCTGCCGATCACACCGCTCCCGGATGCGCCGTCGGGTGCTGTGCGCATCTCGCAGACGGAACTGCCGATCAGCCAGCGCCGCTTCTCGATGACCGCAAGCGGCCTCGTCAACGCCTCGGCGCGCGAGCCGGCTCCACAGATCGTCTTTCCGCCCGAGGGCGCCCGCGTCGAACTCGGCGTCGGCCTTGACACCATGTCGCCCCTGACGTTGAAGCTGCAAGGCGGCCGCGCCCCCTTTCGCTGGCTGGCCAATGGCAAGCCGTTGCCAGATCCTACCCGGCGACGAACCACACAGTGGCAACCCGATGGCGCCGGTTATTCCACCTTGACGGTCATCGACGCCGTCGGCCGGGCCGCGAGCGTCCGTGTCTTCATCGAATAGATCAGCGCCTCAATGGTCTGAAGTCTTGGGCAAGACGTCCGACAGGGCGGGGCATCGGGAGCCAGCGAGACATTGCGCTCCATCTCGTATGCGGCAGGCCAGCAGCGGTCACCGCCTCCCTTCCAGAACGACGGCAACCGGCGGTAGAATGCTCAAATTTGCGACCAGCACCGCGCAAGATTGACGAAATAGTAGCTCTATCAGGAGAGGTCGCAATCGCTGATTGCCGTTTGCGTCGCCACCTCGCGCCAACCTGTCTATGGTCGCGGACAACGACTGATATCAATGAAGGATTGCTTAAATGTCGAAGGCCATGACCGTTATCGTTGCCGACGACCATGCCATCGTGCGCGAAGGCTTGAAGATGCTGCTGTCTACGATGGCGGATGTATCCGTGGTTGCCGAGGCGGCTGACGGCGAAGCCGTGCTGGCCCTTGCCCGCAGCGAGCCGGCAGGCCTTCTGATCCTCGACCTCGGCATGCCGGGTGTTGCCGGCATCCAGTTCATTGCCGACATCAGGGAAATTGCACCCCGAATGAAGATCCTGGTGCTGACCGCCAATGTCGAGCCGCGGACGGTCCGCGCCGCCATCGAGGCCGGCGCCAACGGCTATCTCACCAAAAACGGCGACCCCGCCGAGCTTGCCGACGCCGTTGATGCGCTGCGCGCCAATGATATCTATCTCGCCCAGTCGATCCGCTTCGCCGTCAGCGATCCCGCACGACAGACACTGCCGTCGGCCACCGACGAGGCGCTTTCGCCCATTCCGCTCACCCGGCGAGAGATGCAGATCCTTTCCCTCGCCGCCCAGGGCCTGACGGCGCGCGAGAGCGCCGAGCGGCTTGGCATCAGCCCACTCACCGCACGCAAGCACCGCGAAAACCTGATGCGCAAGCTCAGCCTGCACAGCGCCGCCGAAATCGCGGCCTATGCGGTCCGCATCGGCCTGCCTATCGGCTGAGATCCGCATGGCGCAACTACTCCCGTTGGTCACGTTCGCTTAACCACCGCAATGTCAGCCCCAGGTTCATCCTGTCGAAATACGGCACCTGCCGTATGTCGCGCCGATACAACCAAGCGTAGTTCTCCGCCTGCTCGATTCCGAATGTGTCGGGGTCGGGTCGAATGCCGCATTGCCGCAAGGCCATGCGGCGAACCGGAGGAACTGCGATGCCATCGATTGATCACTGGATGTCCTTTGCGGTTGCCACCGCGATCTTCGCCTGCATGCCGGGGCCAGCCATTCTCTATATGACGGCACAAACGCTCGCGCATGGCCGCAGTGCCGGGTTCCTCGCAGCACTCGGCATTCACCTCGGTTGCTATGCCCATATCGCCGCTGCGACGCTGGGTCTTGCCGCCCTTCTCAGTCACGCCCCCTTTGCCTATGCGGCAATCAAACTTGCCGGCGCGGTCTATCTCATCTGGCTCGGCGGCACGATGCTGCTCGGCATCGGCAAACACGACGAGCACAAGACGGACGCCAAGCCGGGTGTGCTGCGCGACAGCATCCTCGTCGAAATTCTCAACCCCAAGACGGCGCTGTTCTTCGTGACGTTCCTGCCGCAATTCGTCGATCCGGCAGCGGCCATGCCAGTCACGCTGCAGTTCCTGATCTTCGGCATGCTCGTCAACCTGGCATTGTCTGCGGCGGATGTCGCGGCGGTGCTGCTCGCGTCGCTGACCCTTGGTCGTTTCACCGGCGGCCAGAGCCGTCTGGTGCCGCGGGCTTGCGGGTCGATCCTTATCGGTCTCGGCATGATGCTGGCGACGCAGTCGGTCTGACGGGCGCTCCCCAATTCCAATATGTCGGCGAGGCTCGTTCATCCCATCGCGCCCTTTCCTATCGCCCGTGTTTCGGCGATGATATCGGCACCTGGAAACGCAGCGGAATACTCGAAATCCTTCCGATGCCCATCGCCAAGGCGTGACGGGCGGCCCTGTGAGAGGAAGACGGTCGCATGCTTAGTCTTGCCGAGATTTCACAAGCAGCCGAGAGCCTCCACCGGGCCGAAGTCGATCGCAACCAGATCGGCCTCCTGTCGCTCAAGCACCCTGGTATGACCGTCGATGACGCCTATGCGGTGCAGTCGGCCTGGATCAGGCGCAAGCGTGACCTCGGTAGGCGCATCATCGGCTTCAAGATCGGTTTGACCTCGAAGGCGATGCAGCAGGCGCTCGGCATTGACACGCCGGATTCCGGCGTCCTGTTCGACGACATGCTTTTCGAGGATGGCGCAACCATTCCGGCCGACCGATTCATCCAGCCGCGGGTCGAGGCGGAAATCGCCTTCGTGATGAAGGCGCCGCTCAAAGGCCCGCGCGTCACCGTGTTGAACGTGCTCAATGCCACCGACTTCGTGATCCCAGCCCTTGAGATCCTCGACACCCGCATCCTCAGACGCGACCCAGAGACACAACAAGCCCGGGGGATCGCTGATACGATCGCGGACAATGCAGCGAATGCCGGTCTGATCCTCGGTGGCCGGCCGATGCGCGCGGACGCGGTCGACATGCGCTGGATGGGCGCGATCCTCTCGCGCAATGCCGAGGTTGAAGAAACCGGATTGGGCGCCGGCGTGCTCAACCATCCGGCCCATGGCATCGCCTGGCTCGCAAACCGGTTGGCACATTATGGCGATGCGATCGAACCCGGACAGATCGTTCTATCCGGTTCGTTCGTGCGGGCAGTCGAGGCGCGCAGCGGCGACACGTTCGTCGCCGATTTCGGCGCTCATGGTACGGTCAGTTGCCACTTTGCTGGCGTGACGCCTGACAACGCGGTACCAACACTCTAGCCGGCTTAACCTCGTGTGCTATTGCACCAAGATCGCCCGGAAATCATTGACATTCGTGCCCGTCGGCCCTGGCTTGAAGATATCGCCAAGCGCGTCGAAGGCGCTCCAGCTGTCGTTGCGCTGCAGGAACGCTGCCGCATCGAGCCGTTGCGCCACGAGCCGGGTGATGGTGGTGCCATCGGCAAAGGCGCCGGCATTGTCCTCGGAGCCGTCGATGCCGTCCGTGTCGGCCGCGAGCGCCGAAACGCCGCTTGCACCATCGATGCCGAGCGCCAGCGACAACAGGAATTCGCTGTTGCGTCCGCCCTTGCCGGCACCCTTTATCGTCACGGTCGTCTCGCCGCCGGAGAGAACCACAACCGGCTTGGCAAAGGGACGGCCGCGACCCGCGACCTCGCGGGCAATCGCGGCGTGCACACTGCCGACGTCGCGCGCCTCCCCCTCGATGGCATCCGACAGGATGATTGCCTCGATACCGGCTTCCCGCGCCTTGGCGGCCGCGGCTTCGAGCGAGACGGAAGCGGACGCGATCAGGCGTACTTCATTGTCGACGAAACGCCGATCGGACGGCAACGGCGCGTCGGCGGCCGGGTTGGCGAGCCATGCCCGCACCTTTTCGGGCAATTGCAGATCGTAACGCTCGACGATCTTCAAAGCGTCGGCACGATTGCTGGCATCGGGTAAGGTCGGGCCGGACGCGACCAGCGCCGGGTCGTCGCCGGGTATGTCGGAAACGACCAGCGAAACGACCTTCGCCGGGTAAGCGGCAGCGGCAAGCCGGCCACCCTTGATCATCGAGACATGCTTGCGCACCGCGTTCATGGCACTGATCGGCGCGCCGGAGGCGAGCAGCGCCCGGTTGACCGCGACCTCGTCCTCAAGCGAAAGCCCTGGAGGGGGGGCAGGCAGCAGGGCCGAGCCGCCACCGCAGACAAGGGCAACGACCAGATCGTCCTTTGTCAGCCCGCTGACCTCGGCAAGCAGGCGCTTCGAGGCCTGCAGCCCGCTTTCGTCCGGTAGGGGATGCGACGCCTCCAGAACCTCGATGCGCTCGCACGGGACCGCGTAGCCATAGCGGGTGACAACAACGCCAGAGAGCGGGCCGTGCCAGTGACGCTCGAAGGCCTGCGCCATCTGGGCAGCACCCTTGCCGGCGCCGACGACGACGGTGCGGCCTTTCGGCCTCGCCGGCAGGTTGGTGGCGATCACCAGCGCCGGATCGGCGGCGGCAACTGCGGATGTAAACAGCGTTTCCAGAAATCTGCGCGGATCGGCAATCGCTGCCATGTCTCTCCCCTTCATCTGATATTTCGGGCGGCGGCTCCTCCTTCCGCCGCCCGCAGGCACGATCGGCACGGCGGAATGCTCCGCCAGCCAATCATGCGCATGCCAAGCTTTCGTCCAAGCGTGTCAGGCGACCTGATGGTTTGCCATGCGCTCCAGCGCCCGCACCAGCCCGGAATGGTCGAGCCCGCTGTCGCCGTTGGCGGCGCAGTTGTTGAACAGTTCCTGGGTTGCGGCCGTGTTCGGCAGAGAGATGCCGAGGGACTTTGCGCCCTGCAGCGCCAGGTTCAGGTCCTTCTGGTGCAGCGAGATGCGGAAGCCCGGATCGAAGGTGCGCTTGATCATGCGATCGCCATGCACTTCGAGAATGCGCGAAGAGGCAAAACCGCCCATCAGCGCTTCGCGAACCCGCGCTGGATCTGCCCCGGCCTTCGACGCAAAGACCAGCGCTTCGGAAACCGCTTCGATCGTCAGCGCAACGATGATCTGGTTGGCGACCTTGGTCACTTGGCCGTCACCGCAATCGCCGACGAGTGTGATGTTCTTGCCCATCAGCTTGAACAGGGGCAGTGCCCGGTCGAAACTCTCCTGAGAACCACCGGCCATGATCGACAGCGATGCGTTCTTGGCGCCGACTTCGCCGCCGGAGACCGGCGCATCGACGTATTCGGCGCCGGTTTCGCGGACCTTCCTGGCGAATTCCTTGGTCTCGATCGGCGAAATCGAGCTCATGTCGATGACGAGCTTGCCTTCGGAAAGACCATAGGCGACGCCGTTCTCGCCGAAAAGAACATCCTTCACTTCGGGCGTATCCGGCAGCATCAGGATGATGGTGTCGACCGTTTCGGCAAGCGCCTTCGGCGTCTCGACGAATGTCAGGCCGTTGTCGATGAGTTCCTGTCGCGGCGGGATCGCGAATTTCGAAGTAATGATCGTGTGTCCGGCGTCCTGCAGATGGCGTGCCATCGGCGTGCCCATGATGCCCAGTCCAATAAAGCCGATCGTTGCCATTGTGCTTAACTCCTGATCTTGATGATGTCTGCGGATTGCGTGCGCTTGCGCTCGGCCCCAAGCCAGCCAAGGCCTTCGGCCGTCGTCGTGCGCGGCTTGTATTCACAGCCGATCCAGCCGTCGTAGCCTGCCTCTTCGAGCGCATCGAAGACGTAGGGATAGTTGATCTCGCCGGTCCCCGGCTCGTTACGGCCGGGGTTGTCGGCAAGCTGCACATGGGCGATACGGTCGGCAAAGCGCCTGTAGGTGCCGATGAGTTCGCCCTGCGTGCGCTGCTGGTGATAGAGGTCGTACTGGATGAACAGATTGTCGCTGCCGACTTCGTCGATGATCGAGGCGGCCTGCTCGACCGTGTTGAGATAGAACCCCGGAATATCGAAGTCGTTGATCGGTTCGATCAGCAGGCGAATGCCCTGCTTACCGAGTTCGCTTGCCGCAAGCCGGAGATTGGCAACGAGCGTGTTGCGCAGAACGTCTTCCGCGATACCCGCCGGCGCGATGCCGACCAGGCAGTTGACCTGTTTGCAATCGAGCGCAGTCGCGTAGTCGATGGCGCTCGCCACGCCCTTACGGAACTCGTCGATCCGGTCGGGCAGGATGGCAATGCCGCGCTCGCCGCCCGCCCAGTTGCCGGCCGGCAGGTTGTGCAGCACCTGTGTCAGGCCATAGCGCTGCAGCTCGCCGCGCAGGCTCACCTTCTCGAACTCGTAGGGGAAGAGATACTCGACGCCTTCGAAGCCGGCCTTGGCAGCCAGGGCAAAACGATCGAGGAACGGCGCCTCGGTAAACAGCATTGTCAGGTTCGCAGCGAACTTCGCCATGCGGTGTTTCCTCCTTATGATTGGTTTTAGTCGAGCAGCGCTTCGATCGCGGTCGGTGCGTCCTCACCGCGTGCCGCAAGTTCCTCGAACTCCACCACCGCATTGATGTCGACACCCATGGCGATGTTGGTGACGCGCTCGAGGATGAATTCGATGACGACGGGAACCTGGTGCTCGTCCATCAGGGCGCGTGCCCGGTCGAACGCGTCCTGGAACTCGTTGGGGCTGCGCACCCGGATCGCCTTGCAGCCGAGCCCTTCGGCAACCGCAACGTGGTCGACGCCATAACCCTTCTCCGCATCTTCAGACGCATTGATGTTGTCGAAGGCGAGGCTTACCTCGAAGTCCATGTTGAAGCCGCGCTGGGCCTGGCGGATAAGGCCGAGATAGGAGTTGTTCACGACCACATGCAGGTAGGGCAGCTTGTGCTGGGCGCCGACCGCCAGTTCCTCGATCATGAACTGGAAGTCGTAGTCGCCGGAGAGTGCCACGATTATGCGATCCGGATCGGCGGCGCGGACACCAAGAGCGGCGGGAAGTGTCCAGCCCAGCGGGCCGGCCTGGCCGCAATTGATCCAGTTGCGCGGCTTGTAGACGTGCAGGAACTGGGCGCCGGCGATCTGGCTGAGACCGATAGTCGACACATAGCAGGTGTCGCGGCCGAAGGCCTTGTTCATTTCCTCATAGACACGCTGGGGCTTGAGCGGTGTCTGGTCGAAATGGGTCTTGCGCAGCATGGTCCGCTTGCGTTCGCGGCATTCCTCCGCCCAGCCTGTCCAGTCTCGCAGCTTGCCGGCCGTCTTCCACTCGGTTGCGACGTCGAGGAAAAGCTTCAGCGCTGCACCCGCATCGGAGACGACGCCGAAATCAGGCGCGAAGACGCGACCGATCTGCGTCGGTTCGATGTCGACGTGGACGAACTTGCGACCCTCGGTATAGGTTGGGACATTGCCGGTGTGGCGGTTGGCCCAGCGATTGCCGACACCGAGCACGAAGTCGGAGGCGAGCATGTTGGCGTTGCCGTAGCGATGCGACGTCTGCAGGCCGCACATGCCGGCCATCAGCGGATGGTCATCGGGGATCGTGCCCCAGCCCATCAGCGTCGGGATAACAGGAATGCCGGTAATCTCGGCAAATTCAGTGAGCAGGTCCGAGGCGTCGGCGTTGATGATGCCGCCACCGGCGACGATCAACGGCCGTTCGGCCTCGTTCAGCATCGCGATCACCTTCTCCGCCTGGGCGCGCGTCGCCTTGGGCTTGTAGGGTTCCAGCGGTTCATACGTGTCGGGATCGAACTCGATCTCGGCCAGCTGAACGTCGACCGGAAGGTCGATCAGTACCGGGCCCGGACGGCCGGAGCGCATCAGGTGAAAAGCCTTCTGGAAGACGAAGGGCACCAGCGCCGGCTCCATGACGGTGACGGCCCATTTGGTGACCGGTGCCGCAATCTTGGCGATGTCGACCGCCTGGAAATCTTCCTTGTCGAGACGAGCGCGAGGCGCCTGGCCGGTGATGCAGAGGATCGGGATCGAGTCGGCCGATGCCGAGTAGAGGCCGGTGATCATGTCGGTGCCGGCAGGGCCGGATGTGCCGATGCAGACGCCGATATTGCCGTGCTTGGCGCGGGTATAACCTTCGGCCATGTGCGAGGCGCCCTCGACATGGCGGGCGAGGATATGGCGGACCGAGCCGCGCGCCTTCAGGGCGGAATACAATGGATTGATCGCCGCACCGGGTACGCCGAAGGCACAATCGATGCCCTCTTTTTCGAGAACGTAAACAGCCGCATCGACGGCACGCATCTTAGCCATGGGAACTCCTCCTATTTGATGAGACGATAACCCATTATCCACGACACACAACACATAAATGGAATTCATTTCCAGCATATGGAAATAAACATCTTCAAGAATTTCGAAACAATCGATCTCGGTCCTGCTAGAGGATGATGATCACGACTCGGGCGCTGGAGGATGAATGATGGACGCGACAGGCAAGGGAAAACGCGGTCGGAAGGCCGGCGAAAACGCGGCACCCGGCTCCGTGCAGGTGCTTGATCGCAGCCTGATGCTGCTCGCGATCGTCGCCGAAAACGATGGCTCGACCCTGACGCAGTTGTCGGATGTAACCGGCATGGCGCCATCGACCGTGCACCGGCTACTGACGTCGCTCGCCAACCACGGAATGGTGATGAACGATCCGGACACCGGCGCCTGGACCATCGGCCTCAAGGCCTTCGAGATCGGCAATGCCTATCTGCGTTTCCGCAAGCTCGGCACCATCAGTCGTCCGTTCCTGAAGCAGCTGATGGAAGAAAGCGGCGAGACTGCCAATATCGGTATCGAGGAAGGCGGAGACGTCGTCTTCATCTCGCAGGTGGAGAGCCATGCCCCGATGCGGGCGTTCTTCCGCCCCGGCCGGCGCGGGCCGATCCATGCATCGGGCATCGGCAAGGCGATCCTGTCGACCTGGGCGGACAAGGATGTGGCGCATCTGCTTGCCGGGCGCGAGCTTGCCCATTTCACCGACAAGACGCGCGACAGCTTGCCGGCGCTGCTGCAGGACATCCAGACCATCCGCCAGCGCGGCTGGTCTGTCGACGATGAGGAACACACGCTCGGCATGCGCTGCGTGGCCGCTCCGATCTTCAACGAGTATGGCGAGACGATTGCCGGGATCTCGATCTCAGGGCCGTCGGTCCGCGTCAACGACGACAGGCTGGCACTGCTCGGGCCGGTCGTGCGCGAGCGCGCCGACGCCCTGACCCGGGCGATGGGCGGCAAGCGGCCGGAAGATCTGTAACGAGGAAGACCTCTTTCCCTGTCGGAGAGGTCCTAATTGCCGACAAAACCAGAACTACGAGACTGAGTGCTCGCTAGGTTCTTCGTCATTCCTGTGCCTGTGACAGGAAGCTCCAGCAGTTCCGCAGGAACTGCGGGACCAGCACAGGTCCTTGGGCGGAAACGCCTTATGACCTGACGGAAGTCAGGTCGTTGGGTTCCGGCACAACGCCTGTCTGGGAGAAGTGCGCAAACTTCCCCCAGACAGGCGTTCAAGATTTGTCCGATTCAAGCTTTGGACGGCGGCCGCCGCAACGGCTCAGACCGTCTCGAGTGTCCGGCTACCTTCGGATTCTGCCGCAACGGCTTGGGCACTTGCGCGATTCCTCATCGGCTTGCCGGCGACATAGGTTTCCGCCACCGAGCGGTCATCCCCCATCGTCTGCAGAATGAAGAGTTCCTCGGCGAGCGTCTTCGCCACGCGCATGCGCAGCTCCATCGAGGGCTTGGCGCGACTGTCGAGCACGACGATATCGGCGTCGGCACCGACATGCAGCGAGCCGATGCGGTCATCGAGTTCGAGCGCCCGCGCGTTACCGAGGGTCATCATGTAGAAGGAATTGAGCGGCGAGAGCCGCTGGCCCTGCAGATGCAGAACTTTGTAGGCCTCATCCATCGTCTCCAGCATCGAGAAGCTGGTGCCGGCACCGACATCGGTTGCCACCGACCAGCGCGCGCCGAGCTTGTCGAACCGGTCGCGATCGAAGAGACCCGAGCCGAGGAACAGGTTCGATGTCGGACAGAAGGTGCCGACGGCACCGGTCTCGGCCAGAACCGAAATCTCGCGATCGCTCAGATAGATGCAGTGTCCGAGCAGCGTCTTGTGCGTCAAAAGGTCGTAGCGCGCATAGATGTCGGTATAGTCTTTCGCCTCCGGGTAGAGCGAGGTCGCGAACGCGATCTCGTCCTTGTTCTCCGAGAGATGCGTCTGGACGTAGCACTCGGGATGTTCGGCCACGAGCGCGCGGCTCATCTCCATCTGTTCCGGTGTCGAGGTGATGGCAAAACGCGGGCTGATGGCATAATGAGCACGGCCGCGGCCATGCCACTTGCCGATCAGGTACTTGGTCTCGTCGTAGCCGAGCTCAGGCGTATCGCGCAGCGCGTCGGGCGCGTTGCGATCCATCATCACCTTGCCGCCGATCATCAGCATGCCGCGTGCCTCAGCGGCGCCGAAGTAGGCATCGACGCTTTCCGGATGCACCGAGCAATAGGCCACAGCCGTGGTCGTGCCGTTAGACAAAAGCTCGTCCATGAACCGACCGGCAATGAACTGCGCATGCCCCGGCTCACGAAACTTCTGTTCCTCGACGAAGATGTAGGTGTTTAGCCATTCGAGCAGTTGCGCGCCGTAGGAGGCGATCGCCTGCGTCTGCGGGAAGTGCAGATGCGTGTCGATCAGACCCGGCAGCACCAGGTTCGGCCGGTGATCGGCGACCTTGACGGCGGGACCCGCACGGCGCGAAACGTCCGTATGCTCGCCGATATCGGCAACCTTGCCGCCACGCACCAGAACGGCACCATCTTCGAAGTAGCGATAGGAGGCTGTATCGTAGATGCCCTCAGGCTTTTCGACGAAGGTCAGCACGCGGCCGCGGATCAGCAAATCGGTCATTGAACCTTCTCTCCCTTTACGACCGTCTCATACCAGGCAACGAGGAGCTTGCGCTCCTCGTCGGATATGCCGGTGACATTGGCGGGTGGCATGGCGTGCGAGCGGCCGGCCTGAAGATAGATTTCGCGCGCGTGGTTGGCGATCTCGGTATCGGTCTCCAGCGTCACACCCTTAGGCGGCACGACGATGCCCTCCCAGCCGGGTTCCTTGGCATGGCACATGGAACAACGGCCAAGCACGGTGTCGCGGACCTTCGGAAAGGCTTCGGCGGTGACAAACGGCTGCTGTGCTGCCGAAACCTTCGCCTCCTCGTCGCCGCTCAGAATCTTCGGCACGGTCGACAGCCACATGATGACGATGAAGAGCAGCACCGTGGCAAGCCAAGTCCAGGTCGGGTTGCCCTTGTCGGCATGGCGGGTGTTGAAATAGTGGCGGATGGTCACGCCCATCAGGAACACCAGCGACGCGATGATCCAGTTGTACTGGGTACCGAACGCCAGGGGGTAATGGTTCGACAGCATCAGGAACAGAACGGGCAGCGTCAGGTAGTTGTTGTGGGTCGAGCGCTGCTTGGCGATGACGCCGTATTTCGCGTCGGGCGTGCGGCCGGCGATGAGGTCGGCAACGACGATCTTCTGGTTCGGAATGATGATGAAGAACACGTTGGCCGACATGATCGTCGCTGTGAAGGCGCCGAGATGCAGGAAGGCGGCGCGGCCGGTGAAGAGCTGCGTATAGCCCCAGGCCATGCCGACCAGGATGAAATACAGAAGCACCATCAGCTTGGTGTTGTCGCGACCGGCTGGCGACTTGCAGATCGTGTCGTAGGCGAGCCAGCCGAAGCCGATCGATGCCAGCGAAATGGCGATCGCCGTTGTCTTCGAGACGTCGAGCACGTTGGGGTCGATCAGGTAGAGGTCCGCACCAGCGTAATAGACCATGCACAGCATGCCGAAGCCGGAAAGCCAGGTGACGTAGGATTCCCATTTGAACCAGATGAGGTGCTCGGGCATATTTGCCGGCGCCACCAGATATTTCTGGATATGGTAGAAGCCGCCGCCGTGAACCTGCCATTCCTCGCCATAGGCACCGACCGGCAGGTCGGGTCTCTTCTTCAGGCCAAGGTCGAGCGCGACGAAATAAAACGACGAACCGATCCACGCGATACCGGTGATGACGTGCAGCCATCTCATGGCAAAGGTCAGCCAATCCCAGGCTATGGCATACTCGTACATGCAATTCTCCCATTTCTCCGTGCGGCATTATGTGTCATTGCTGGAGGTCGGGGGAACGTCGCTGCGTCACCAACACTTTCAAAAAAATCTATATAATCGCGACGGAATGGATGCGTTACATAACGCCCGGAGGAGAGATCGGGAGGCATGTCATATCTGGACAATGTGCGCGTATTCGTACGCGTCGTAGAACTTGGAACCCTGTCGGCGGCTGGTCGCGACCAGCGCGTCACGCCAGCGGTTGCGAGCAATAGAATCAAGGAGTTGGAGCGCCACATGGGCGTTCGGCTGTTCAATCGGACGACGCGCAAGCTGACGCCGACGGAGCACGGCCGCGTCTTTTACGACGGTGCGGTCAAGATCCTCGAGGCGGTCAACGAGGCGGAAAATGCCATCGCGGACCTGTCGCACAATCCGAAGGGCGCGCTGAAGATTACCGCTCCATTGGGGATAGGTCGAAGGCTGATCGCTTCGGGTATTCCGGAGTTTCACGACAAGTATCCTGATATTGAGGTGCGGCTCAGGCTCTCCGACCACAACGTCGACATCTTGTCGGAAGGCGTCGATGTCGCCTTCAAGCTCGGCATCCTCGAAGATTCAAACCTGCGCATGCGCGGCATCATGAACTGCGAGCGGGTCGTGTGCGGTGCACCCGCTTATTTCGAGAAGCGCGGCCTGCCGCAAACGCCCGACGAGTTGATTGCCAACAAGCATGACTGTCTGCTTTTGCGCTATCCCGGCTCCAAGGAATATTTCTGGACGCTGCAGACGCCAGAGGGCGTCAAAAAGCTCGAAGTGACGGGACCCTACGATTCCGATGACGGCGACGTGCTGACCCAATGGGCGCTCGACGGGCGCGGCATTATCAACAAGCCGCTGTTCGAAGTGAAGAGCCACATCAACGCCGGCGAACTGGTGCCGATCCTGGCGTCAACGCCGCCGCTCGGCGTGCAACTGGCGGCGATCTATCCCCACAAACGTTTCCAGGACCCGAAAGTGCGGCTGATGATCGACTATATGGCAGAGCGCTGTCAGCGGCTCATCGGCAAGATGCTCGCCTGACGCCCAGGCGAGCTCAAACAACGCTCTCCGCATAACTACGGCACAAGCACGATCTTGCCGATCGTGCTTCGCGCTTCCATGGCGCGATGCGCCTCGGCCGCCTGCGCCAGCGGAAACCGGCCGCCCACATGAACCTTCAACCGCCCATCTTCTATGCGACGGAACAGATGGCCGAGATCCGCCTTCAGGGACGAAGGTGTGAGCAGCGGCAGCAGCGCGAAACCGCGCAGGGATTGGTTGTCCGCCGCCATTTTCTCGACGTCGGCCGCGTCTAATTCGAAGCGGCCCATCGCCCCAAAGACGAGCTCGCCGCCGGGAGAAAGCACGCCAAGCGCAGATTTGGTGAAGTCACCACCGACGAAGTCGTAGATCGTCTCGATCGAGTTGCCCGCCAGATGCCGCCCGAGTGTCTCCCGCCAGTCTGATATCCGGTAATCGATCGCAAGGTCCGCGCCAAGCGAGCGCGCGAACGCGACCTTCTCGCTGCCACCCGCAAGCGCGATCACCGTCTTGGCACCCGCCTCCCTTGCAAGCTGAAGGAGCAGCGAGCCGACGCCACCGGCCGCAGCAGTTACCAGCACGGTCTTGCCCGCGGGATTGCTCTGCCGAAGAAGATGACGCGCCGTCAGTCCCTGGATCATCAGCGCCGTCGCCACTTCGAACGAAACGTCGTCGGGGAGCGGCACGAGAGCGTCCGCATCGATCGCGACATACTCTGCGCAACCACCCGAGCCGCGACCAAAGGCAAACATTGGTACGGCGACGCGGGTGCCGACCGCTGCCGATTCCACACCTTCGCCCAGCGCCTCGATAACGCCTGCCACCTCGACGCCCGGAACCATCGGCACATCAGGCGTGACAGCATATCGATCCTGCCGCATCAGCACTTCGAAGAAATTGAGCCCGATAGCGCCGACCCGCACCAGCACTTCACCGCGCGCAGGCACCGGCTTCGGTATATTGAGCAGCTCTAGGACTTCAGGGCTTCCGAAGGAGCGGTATTCAATAGCTTTCATGAATCTCGACCTGATTTGATTGGCGTTGATCCGTAGCTAGCCCTACTCTCCAATTTGGCTCTACACACTCTTTCGTTCCATACTGACCTGTTGGTAACCATGGCCGAGATCTTTAAGCGACTGCCGTCACTGCCATCCGAGCGTGCGCTCAAGGTGATCTCCGGGCGATGGAAGGCGGTGATCCTTTATCACCTGTTCGACGGTCCGAGACGGCTTTCGGAACTGCGACGGCTCGTCCCGGCCGTGAGCCAGAAAGTGCTGATCCAGCAGCTTCGCGAGATGGAGGAGCACGGCCTCGTCCATCGCGAGATCTTTCGCGAAGTGCCGCCGAGGGTGGAGTATTCGGCAACGGCGCTGGGCCAAAGCCTCGAGCCGGTTCTGCTCGCTCTATGCGAATGGGGGCAGCGCCATGCCGAGGAGTTGGGCGAAGTCGATCAGGTCGGCGATTGCATCATCCGGCCGCGCCAAGGCGCCTGATGTCAGGCGCCGACGTGCTTGCCCCGCTTGGTCGACACGACGGCCGGTGTTTCCCAATTATGGTTGAGAGCAGCGGTCATGATCTCGGCGGCGGCCAGCGCCGCGATCACGGTGGGCCTCTTGTCCTTTACCGCCGTGCCGCCAATCGGGCAGACGAGCCGGTCGAACAGATCCGGCCGACCGATTTCCCGAGACAGCCAGCTTTTGAACGTGGAACGCTTGGTCTTCGAACCGATCATGCCGACATAGGAGGCGTCGTCGCGCCGGAGCGCCTCGGCCGCGATCAGGAAGTCGAGCGCATGGTCGTGGGTAAGGATGACGAAGGCGCTGCCGCGCGGCGCATCGCGGACCACCGCCTCGGGCATCGCCGTCAGGCAGGTCTCGATGCCATGGATGCCTGCGGCCTCGAGCTCATCTTCTCGCGTGTCTACGAGGATGGTGCGCACCGGCACGAGCGACAGGGCCATCGCCAAGGCGTCGCCGACATGGCCGGCGCCGAAGACGTAGACATGGGGTCGGCTGGCAATCTCCAGATCGCTGCGTTCAATAAGCATGGCGGCTTTCTCCCGGTCGATGCGCGTGAAGGCGAGCGCGACACGCCCGCCGCAACACTGGCCGATCTCGGGGCCGAGCAGGATCGTCATCGTGTCGGCGCGGTCGCCGCGCTTCAGCGCCCGCCGGCCGTGATCGATCGCCATATACTCGAGCTGGCCGCCGCCGATGGTGCCGAAAAGACCGTCCGGCGCCACCAGCATCCAGGCGTCGGTGTCGCGCGGCGTCGAGCCGGCAGCCCCCGTCACCTCGACCAGCACGCAGTCCGGCTCGCGGCGCAGAAAGTCCCGGATATCCTCTCGGCTCGCAACCATCGTCATCAGTCCTTACGCCACGTCCCCTTGCCTTGCGGCAGCGCGAAGTCGCTCGATCGCCATCAGCACCCGCTCCGGCGTCGCCGGCGCGTCGATGCTCGGAGCAATACGATACTCCGCAACGCTCGCGGCTGCCATCGACAAGGCCTCCAGAACCGAAATGCCCAGCATGAACGGCGGTTCCCCGACGGCCTTCGACCGGCGGATCGTCTCCTCGCGATTGACAGACCATTCCGCCAACCGGACGTTGAACACACGCGGACGATCGGAGGCAAGCGGGATCTTGTAGGTCGACGGAGCATGCGTGCGCAGCCGTCCCTTGGCATCCCACCACAATTCCTCGGTGGTCAGCCACCCCATGCCCTGGACGAAAGCACCTTCCACCTGCCCCAAGTCCAATGCCGGGTTCAGCGACCGGCCGACATCGTGCAGGATATCGGTGCGATCGACCTGGTATTCGCCGGTCAGCGTGTCGACGCTGACTTCGGAGCAGGACGCGCCATAGGCGTAGTAGAAGAACGGCCGTCCGCGCCCCTCTGAACGATCCCAGTGGATCTTCGGCGTCTTGTAGAAGCCGGCGGCAGACAGCTGGATGCGGGCGCCATAGGCGAGCTTGATGAACTCGCCGAAGGGTAACCGTTCCGCGCCGATGCGCACCGTGTTCGGCTCGAAAGCAACATCGGATTCCGCAACGTTCCAGCGTTCGGCAGCAAAACGCACCAGCCGCGCCTTGATCTGCTGCGCCCCATTGGCGGCGGCCATGCCGTTGAGATCCGCGCCTGAAGATGCAGCCGTCGCCGACGTGTTCGGCACCTTCGCAGTTGTCGTCGCCGTGACCTTGATCCGGTCGAGATCGACCTGGAACTCGTCGGCCACCACCTGGGCGATCTTGGTGTAGAGACCCTGCCCCATCTCGGTGCCACCGTGGTTGAGGTGGATCGACCCGTCAGCATAGACATGCACCAGGGCGCCCGCCTGATTGTACTCTGTCTTGGTGAAGGAGATGCCGAATTTGACCGGCGTGAGAGCAATGCCGCGCTTGATGACGTGGTTTTCACGGTTGAAGGCGATCACGGCCTTTCGACGCGCGGCGTAATCGGCCGACGTTTCCAGCTCTTCGATGATGCGCCCGATGATGTTGTCTTCGACCGTCTGGTGATAGGGCGTGAGATTGCGGCCTTCGCCACCATAGAAGTTGAGCTTGCGGATCTCGAGCGGATCCTTGCCGACGGCATAGGCCACGTCCTCGATCATGCGTTCGCCACCGACCATGCCCTGAGGGCCGCCGAAGCCACGAAACGCGGTGTTGGACACGGTATTGGTCTTCAGCGGCTTCGAGCGCAGGCGCACGTTCGGATAGAAGTAGCAGTTGTCGGCATGAAACAGCGCACGGTCGGTCACCGGACCGGAGAGGTCGGCGGAGAAGCCACAGCGCGCGGCAAACACCGTATCGACCGCTTCGATGCGACCTTCGTCGTCGAAACCGACCTTGTAGTCGACATGGAAATCGTGGCGCTTGCCGGTCGCCGACATGTCGTCGTCCCGGTCGGGCCGCACCTTGACGGCGCAGCGGTATTTCTTGGCGGCCAGCGCCGCCACGGCTGCGAAGATGTTGGCCTGTGTTTCCTTGCCGCCGAAGCCACCGCCCATGCGGCGCACGTTCACGGTGACGGCGTTCGACGGCACGCCGAGCACCGTTGCCACCATGTGCTGGGTTTCGCTCGGATGCTGGGTCGAGGAATAGACCAGGACCTCGTCGTCTTCGCCTGGAATGGCAAAGGAAATCTGGCCTTCAAGGTAAAAGTGGTCTTGGCCGCCGATGCGCATCTCGCCCTTGACGACGTTCTTCGCCTTGGCAAAACCAGCTTCGATGTCGCCGCGCTCCAGCTTCAGGGGATCGATGACCAGAGGGTAGTTCGCGGCCGCCGCTTCCAGCACGTCGGTCACATGCGGCAGATCGCGATACTCGACCTTGACCTTGGCGGCGGCCCGCCGTGCCGCTTCACGCGACGTGGCGATGACGGCGAAGATCGGCTGGCCGTGGAATTCGACCTTGCCGGTCGCAAACACCGGATCGTCGTGCTTGTGGGCCGGGCTGATATCGTTTTCGCCCGGAATATCGTCGGCAGTCAGTATGCCGATGACACCTTCGGTAGCACTGACCGCCTCGAAATCAATCGACAGAATATCGGCATGGGCGCGTTGCGACAGACCGAGATAGCCGTGCAGCGTGCCTGATGGTTCGGGGATATCGTCGATATATTCGGCGGTTCCCGACACGTGCTTGTGGCCGGATTCGTGTTTCTCGTTTTCGTGGACGCCACCGCGGATGCGGTCGATGGGCTGCATCACATTCATGGGTCTCACCTCCTAAACGGCAACGGCGATGGTGCGGTCGAGCCGGATCTGTCCGGTCGCCTGTGTTTCCAGATAGAAGCGGCGCAGCAGGTTCTTCGCCACCAGCTGGCGGTATTCCGCCGAGGCCCGCCAGTCGGTGAGCGGTGTGAAATCCTCATCGAATGCCGAGATCGCCTGCTCGACGGTCGCCTCGCTCCATGCCTTGCCCTTGAGCGCAGCCTCGACATGGTCAGCCCGCTTCGGCGTTCCGGCCATGCCGCCAAAGGCGATCACGGCGTCCGTGACATTGCCGGCACCGTCGAACGTCAAGCGGAACGCGCCGCAGACCGCGGTGATATCCTCATCCAGACGCTTGGTTATCTTGTAGACGGCAAAGCGCGTATCGGCTTCGAGGAAGGGAATATGTACCGCCTCGACGAATTCGCCGGGCTCGCGATCCTGTTTGCCATAGGCGATGAAGAAATCTTCAAGCGCCACGGTACGGCGGCGCGACCCCTTGCGCAGCGTCACCGAGGCTCCGAGCGCAATGAATGCGGGCGGCGTGTCGCCGATCGGCGAGCCATTGGCGATGTTGCCGCCGACGGTGCCCATATTGCGCACCTGCTGCCCGCCGATCCGGTCCCAAAGCTCGCGCAGCTGCGGAAAATGCTCGGTGATCACTGGGTAGGCTTCGGCGTAGCTGACGCCAGCGCCAAGCGTCACGCCCTTGTCGTCGACGGTGATGAGGCGCAGCTCTTCGAGATGCGTCAGGTGCACGACCGGGGCGATATCGCGCATGAACTTCGTGACCCAGAGGCCGACGTCGGTCGATCCGGCGACGATCGTCGCCTTCGGATTGGCTTCGAGCACATCGGCAAAGTCGTCGACGGATGCCGGCAGCATGAACAGTTCGGATCCCTCGCGGATCACCACGCGGCGGCCGTCCTGCAGGCTCGCAAGTTCGCCGGCGATCCGGTCCCGTTCGGCAAACAGCGGATCCTTGCCGAGATCACCGATGGTCGAGATCGCTTCCGCGGCACGGATGATCGCGGCATAGCCGGTGCAGCGACAGAGGTTGCCCTGCAGCGCCTTCTCGATTTCCGTGATCGACGGCTTCGGGTTCTCCATCCAGAGCCCATAGAGAGACATGACGAAGCCCGGCGTGCAGAAGCCGCACTGCGAGGCGTGCGTCTCAACCATCGCCTGCTGGACAGGGTGAAGCGGGCCGCCCGGCGTTGCCAGCGAATCCACCGTCACCACATGACAGCCGTCGAGCGAACCGACGAAGCGGATGCAGGCATTGACGGCCTCGTATTTCAGCTGGCCGCCGAGCAGGCGGCCGACCAGCACGGTGCAGGCGCCGCAATCGCCTTCGGCGCAGCCTTCCTTGGTGCCGCGCAGATTGCGGTCGATGCGCAGGAAATCGAGCAATGTCTGCACCGCGGAAACATCTGAAAGCTCGACGAGGCGGTGGTTCAGCAGGAAACGGATGGTGTTGCGAATCTGGATAGTCATTGCAGCTCAGCTCCCGCGATAGGTCGAATAGCCGTAGGGCGACAGGAGCAGCGGTACATGATAGTGCGCGGCTTGGTCGTCGATACCGAAGCGGATGGGGATGACATCGAGAAACGGGTTGGCGCCGCGCGCCGCTTCGGACCCGAGGTAGTCGCCGGCGTGAAATTGCAGTTCGTAGGTGCCGGCCTGCATCAGCGATCCGCTGAGGAGCGGCTGGTCACAGCGTCCGTCGTCGTTGGTGCGGACGGAACGCAGATGCGTCTGGCGCTCGCCCTCGATGCGATAGAGCTCAATGCGCAGGTCCTTGGCCGGTTTGCCACTGGCCGTATCCAGCACATGGGTCGTCAGACGGCCGTCGTTTCCACCATGAGATTGCATGCGTATTGCTCCTCCCGAAGTCAGCTTTCCAGTTGGCAGTATCGAGGTGAGCCAGTGCATTGAGAAGCAGGCGGATCATTCGAGACTTTCAAATTTTTTGGGGGGAATGACGCTGGAAAAATCCCGTTAGGAATCAGGCCGCAGAGACAAATGTCTGGAGGACTGCTTCAAATGAGATACCCCCGCGATCTTCACGGCCATGGCCAGAACCCCACCACCGTCTGGCCCGACGAGGCGCGGATCGCCGTGCAGTTCGTGATCAATTACGAGGAAGGCGGCGAGAACTGCGTGCTCCATGGAGACGCCGCATCGGAGGCTTTCCTGTCGGAAATCGTCGGTGCGCAGGCATGGCCCGGACAGCGCCACTGGAACATGGAATCGATCTACGAATACGGCGCCCGCGCCGGCTTCTGGCGCCTCCACCGCATGTTCGCCGAAAAGGCGGTGCCGGCCACGGTCTATGGCGTCGCGACGGCGCTGAAGCGCTCTCCGGTGCAGGTCGCCGCCATGCAGGACGCTGGCTGGGAAATCGCCTCGCATGGCCTGAAATGGATCGAGCACAAGGACTTCAGCCCCCAGCGTGAGCGGGCGGAAATCGCCGAAGCAATCCGGCTGCACACCGTGGTCACCGGCGAGCCGCCGCGCGGCTGGTACACCGGCCGCTGTTCCGATAACACGCTGGATCTCGTGACCGAAACCGGCGGCTTCGACTATGTCTCCGACAGCTATGCCGACGATCTGCCCTACTGGCATGAACATGCCGGGCGCCACCAACTCGTCATTCCCTACACGCTCGACACCAACGACATGCGCTTTGCGACGCCACAGGGGTTCAACAGCGGCGACCAGTTCTTCAGCTATCTCAAGGACAGTTTCGACGTGCTCTATGCGGAAGGTGCAGCCGGCGCGCCGAAGATGCTGAGCATCGGCCTGCATTGCCGCCTCGTCGGCAGGCCCGGCCGCGCAGCAGCGCTGGCCCGCTTCATCGACTATGTCAAAGGCCACGAAAAGGTCTGGCTCGCCCGGCGCATCGATATTGCGCGCCACTGGGCAAAGGCCTATCCGTTCAAGGCCTGGGACGATCGCCCGTCGCGGCTGTCCGAGGCCGATTTCGTCGCCCGCTTCGGCGGCGTTTTCGAACATTCGGAATGGATCGCCAGGCGTGCCTTCGCCGGCGAACTGTCGGCCGCCAACGACACGGCGATTGGGCTTGCTGCGGCGCTGAGTGCAGTCTTCCGCGAGGCGACAGCAGACGAGCGTCTCGGCGTACTCAACGCCCACCCGGATCTCGCCGGCAAGCTGGCGCAGGCAAAGCGACTGACCGAAAGCTCGACCAGCGAACAGGCCTCGGCCGGTCTCGATGCGCTGACCGATGCCGAACGCGCGCGGTTCACCGAACTGAACAGCGCCTATGTCGAAAAATTCGGCTTTCCCTTCATCATCGCCGTCAGGGGCCGCAGCAAGGATGACATCCTCGCGGCATTCGAGACCCGGATCGGCAACGATCGCGACAGCGAACTTGAAACGGCCTGCCGACAGGTGGAGCGGATCGCGCTTCTCCGCCTCAAAGACATGCTGCCGAGCTGAGGTCGGGCGATGACGATCGACGGCGCCGGCCTGCCTGAATTCGCGCGAAAGGCGATCAATCTTGCCTCTGCCGGGCTCGGCGCGCGGCCGGTCCTTGCCACGGACGAATTCTTCGCGCCGCTCGAAAGGATGCTGCAGGATTGTCCTGCCGTCTTTCATGCCGGCGTCTATGACGACCACGGCAAGTGGATGGACGGCTGGGAAACACGGCGGCGGCGCGACCTCGGGCATGACCATGCAATCGTTGCCCTTGCGACCACCGGACGCATTGCCGGCTTCGACGTCGACACCGCGCATTTTACCGGCAACTACCCCAGCGCCTGCGCCATCGATGCCTGTCTGGCGCCGGAGGGCCCGAATGATACGACGGTTTGGACCGAGCTTCTGGGCATGAACCTGCTTGGCCCAAGCGCTCATCATTTCTTCCCGGCGCAGGGCGAAGGGGTCTGGAGCCATGTCAGGCTGCGCATCTATCCCGATGGCGGCATTGCCCGGTTGCGGGTCTACGGCACGCCCGAACTCGACCTCGACGGGATCGGCGACGAGCCTGTCGACCTCGCGTCCTCGCTGCTCGGCGGCCGGATTGTTACATTTTCCAACGGCCATTACGGCCATCAACGACTGTTGGCACCCGGTCGGGGGATCAATATGGGCGACGGCTGGGAGACGCGACGGCGGCGCGAGCCCGGAAACGACTGGATCATCGTAAAACTCGCTGCGCGCACCTCGATCGAGCGCATCGTCGTCGATACCGCGCACTTCAAAGGCAACTACCCCGACGCCTGCTCGGTGCAGGCGGCCGACATCGGCGAGGCGGAGTGTACCGTCGACGCCGCGATAACAGCATCTTCGCTTTACTGGCGAGAGGTGTTGGCGCGCCAGAAGCTGAGCGCCGACAGCATCCATGACTACGGCGGCAGCATGATCGAGGACATCGGCCTTGCCACCCATGTCCGCCTCAACATTTACCCCGACGGCGGCGTCAGCCGGCTGCGTGTCTTCGGGCGCATTGCAAGGGCCGGCACCCCCTAAACGACCAACATAGGACGGAGGAGCGTCACATGAAGGAGATCGAGATAAAGCCGCTGACACGCGAGGCATTCGCGCCATTCGGCGACGTGATCGAGACTGAAAACGCCCACAGCTTTCCCATAAACGGTGGCAAATGCACCCGCTACCATGACCTCGCCAAGATCGAGACGGCCGGCGACAAAGGCCGGCCGATGATCAGCCTCGTGCGCGGCGAGCCCTATCCGCTGCCCTTGAAGCTCACCATGGTCGAGCGCCACCCGCTCGGCAGCCAGGCCTTCATTCCCCTGACCGACAATCCGTTCCTGGTGGTCGTTTCGGGAGAGACGAAGGAAGGCCCGAGCGAACCGATCGCCTTCAGGACTGCGCCCGGCCAGGGCGTCAACATCGCCCGTAATGTCTGGCACGGCATCCTGACGCCACTCGACGATGTCTCCGACTTCGCCGTGGTCGACCGTGGCGGAGAAGGCGTCAATCTCGAGGAGCATTTCTTCGAGGAGCCGTTCCTGCTGCGTTGATGGCAGGTTCGAAACAGGAGGACGGACCCGCTTCTTTCGAGTGGGTACCGTCATCTTTTCATCGCGATCTCAGTACCCACCGTCGCGCCTGAACTTTGTCGGCGTGTAGCCGGTCAAACGGCGAAAATCGCGGGAAAAATGATAGGGATCCGGATAGCCGCAATGCGCGGCGACCGCCGAAATCTTGGCCCTCGGCTCAACCAACAGGCGCTTGGCCTGGTTGATGCGCTCATGGCGTAGCCAGTCCATCGGCGTCGTCCCTATCGTATCCTTGAACCGGCGAAACAGTTGCGACGGGCTGAGCCTTGCAAGAGCAGCAAGGTCGTCGATCGTCCAGGCCTTCGCCAGGTCCTTTCTGACCGCGGCAAGCACGCCGGTTATCCGATCGCGCAAGGCGGGGTCGTCAGGTGCTGCGGCGCCGGCCAATCGTGGCGCGCTGAGGTTGGCGATCAGGCCGGCAATGGCGGCGCTGACCAATGCATCCGTTGCCGATGAGCGATCGTCCAGATAGGCGATGACGGACTGGAACGCGGCCTGCGCCGCCTCGCGATCCGACGGCTCGAACAAGGGCGCCTGCTGCACATTGAGGAAGGCATAGACGTCGTCCAACCCGTGCCCCTCGACGCCCATCCAAAGATAGCGCCACTCGGCAGCGTCTGGGGAGCAACGATGCTCATAGGCCTGCGACGTGTCCAGCCAGATCGACATGCCCTTTTGCGCGACAAACCGCTGCCCACGCACTTCGATCTGCCCTTGCCCTGAGGTGGTGTGAACGAGCACGTGCTGATGGAACCGTTTGCGGATCGGCGGCTCGTCGGGCAACGCCACGCGGGCGCCGGCCACCAGCGCCTTGTAGGGAAACGCTCCGGCCAGACGGGCTGGGGTGTGAAAATAGATCTCTTCGCGCTCGGCCGACATGCGAGACACTCTGCACATCGATGCGAGTTTTGTCCATTATCTCGCGAGATCGCTGCATTTCCATGAAGCTGGCGATGACGCTATCATGCAGTTTTTGCAGGGAGTGCGGCCAATGACAGAGAGCGTATCGACACGGGACCAACTGGAGGTGACGTTCGCCCCTCTCTCCCCGGATTTCGCGCGCGATCCCTACCCGACCTACAAGGCGCTGCGCGACAAGGGCGGCCTGCACTATTTCGAGGATTTCGACATCTGGCTCGCCTCGCGCTTCGAGGATGTCTCGGCCATCGTCATGGACAAGCGCATGGTCCGCTCGCTCGAAGATATCGCCACAGCCGAAGAAATCGCCCGGATCCAGCGCGCCGGCAACTGGCACGACATGCCGAACCATTCGCGCTTCGTGCAGTTCAGCCTGCTCGACAGCGACGGCGCCGTGCATGACCGGCTTCGCCGGCAGGTCTTCAAGCTGTTCACGCCGGCAATGATCGCCAAGCTGCGCGACCAGATCCAGACCTATGTCGATAAGCTGTTCGACAGTCTCGCCGATCGCGGCCAGATCGATTTTGTCGACGATCTCGCAGCCCACGTGCCCGGTCACATCATCGGCCGCCTTCTTGGCGTTCCCGACGAAGACTGTCCCCAGCTGCGCATCTGGTCGGAAAACATCGTGCAATTCTTCGACGTCGACCGCTCGAATGAACGCAAGCGGATCGCCGAGACCAACACCACCGAATTCTACGAATACCTGACGGCGCTGAAACACGAGCGCGAGCGCAGCCCCAAGGACGACCTCATCTCGGTGCTGATCGAGGCGGAGCGCGCCGGTGCGATGAACGCCGACGAATTCATTTCGACCTGCATGCTGATCCTGATGGCCGGTCACGGCTCGACGATCGACGTGCTTGGCAGCGGAATGCATGCGCTCTTGCGCTTTCCCGAGCAGATGGCGCGGCTGCGCCAGGATCCGGCATTGATCCAGACGGCGGTGCAGGAGATGTTCCGCTACGAGTCGCCGCTGCCTTTCTTCCACCGCCACTGCATCGAGGATGTGGAAATCGGCGGACGGACCTTTGCGCGCGGGACGAAGTTCGGGCTGCTTTATGGCGCGGCAAACCGCGACCCGAAACAATTCGAGAACGCCGATGCCTTCGACATCGGCCGCAGCCCCAACCGACATCTCGCCTTCGGCGGCGGCGTGCACTTCTGTCTCGGCAACCATCTCGCCCGGCTGGATATGGACATCATCTTCAGCACGCTGCTGCGACGCTTCCCGACGATCGCGCTTGTCGACGAACAGCCCGAATACAAGCGGGGCCTTTCGGTGCGTGGCCCGAAGAAGCTGCAGATCGCGATCAGGCCGGCTTAAGGGCCGGACGCGGGGCGACCAGTGCCAATCAACACGACGATTTCAGATTTGAGTGGAGACTATTTATGCCAAGGATTGTGTTTGTGGATGCTGAGGGAAAGACGACCGAGGTTGTGGCCGAGATCGGCCAGTCGGTGATGTCGGCAGCCGTGCAGAACGGTATCGACGCCATTGCGGCCGAATGCGGCGGCTCCTGCGCCTGCGGTACATGTCACTGTTACATCGATGCGGCATGGAGCGAAAAGCTGCCCGCGCCCGACTATCAGGAGCAGGACATGATCGAGTGCGTCGTCAATCCGGATGAGCGCAGCCGGCTCAGCTGTCAGATCGCGGTCTCCGATGCGCTCGACGGATTGGTCGTGCACTTGCCGGCCGGGCAATATTGATCGGGCGTCCGCCCGATTGTCAAAACGAAAAAAGACCGGAGCCGCAGCGATGTCTGCGGTCCGGCCAGCTTCACGGGGGAAGTTCTGAAGATGCGGAGCCGGGGCATCGCCCCGGCTTCTTACTATTCGGCGAAGAAGGCGAAGCGCACGATGAAAAGCGCCGCGACAAGCTGTGTTGCAGGGTGGATGACGCTCCACTTGCCGGTGAACACCTTGAGCACGACATAGCTCACGAAGCCGAAGGCCAGGCCATTGGCGATCGAGTAGGTGAAGGGCATGGCAAGCGCGGTGAGTGCTGCCGGTGCGGCTTCCGTCAGGTCGTCCCAGTCGACTTCCGTCAGTTCGCGCATCATCAGGCCGGCGACGTAGAGCAGAGCCGGTGCTGTCGCATAGGTCGGCACGGCGGCTGCCAGCGGCGAGAAGAACAGGGCCGCCAGGAAGAGTACGCTGACGGTCAGCGCCGTCAGGCCCGTGCGACCGCCAGCCTGGACGCCCGAGGCGCTTTCGACATAGGCGGTGGTGCTGCTGGTGCCGATCAGCGAGCCGGCGACGATGGCGGTGCTGTCAGCCAGAAGCGCCCGGCCGAGGCGGTTCGGCTTGCCTTCTTCCACCAGCTTGGCGCGCTTGGCCACACCGATCAGCGTACCCGTGGCGTCGAAGACTTCGACGAGCACGAAGACGAGGATCACGTGGACCAGGCCACCATGCAGCGCACCCATGATGTCGAGCTGCATGAAGGTCGGCGCGATGCTCGGCGGCGTGGAAACGATGCCCTTGAACTCGCTGACACCCAGCAGCATCGACAGAATGGTGACGACCAGAATACCGATCAGGATCGAGCCGCGCACTCTAAGCGAATCGAGCACCGCAATGACGAAGAAGCCGAGGATCGCCAGCAGCGGGCCGGTCTGCTTCAGGTCGCCGAGTCCGACCAGCGTTGCCGGATTATCGACGACGATGCCAGCATTCTTGAGCGCGATGATGCCCAGGAACAGTCCGATACCGGTGGCGATCGCGCTTCTGAGCGAATGCGGGATACCGGCGATCAACCAGCTTCGGACCCCGGTTACCGTCAGGATCAGGAAGATCACGCCCGAAATGAACACGGCGCCGAGCGCCTGCTGCCAGCTGAAGCCGAGGGCTGCAACGACTGTGAAGGCGAAAAAGGCGTTGAGGCCCATGCCCGGCGCCATGCCGATCGGCCAGTTGGCGACGAGCGCCATGACAGCCGAGCCGAGTGCGGCGGCAATACAGGTTGCGACGAATACGGCATCCCTATCCATGCCCGTGGTCGACAGAATGTCGGGGTTGACGAAGATGATGTAGGACATCGTCAGGAATGTCGTGACGCCGGCGATCACCTCGGTGCGCACGGACGTCCCATGCTCATTTAACTTGAATAGTCGTTCAAACATATTTCCTCCCTTGGCGGCGTCGCCACGACGCAGCCGAACGACAGAGATCGGGACACAGTCTCCTCCAGTACCCGACCGATGCATTTCGATCATCGCCGAATATTCCGGCGCGATCGCATCACGAACCTTTGACGGTCCATGCCGGGCGGGCGAACGTCCGCCCCCATGAGACGACGCGAATGCCCTTGTGCACAGCCTTCGGATTGTGCGTCTTCCCGCGGCCGACCGCTAGCCGTCCATTCCAGGGTTCGGTAATGAAAGACTTTCAAATTTTTCGGAGCAGTTGCCGGCGAAATACGCGCCGGTTTCCAACCTTTTGCCACCGGGTTGAGCGACCGAAGCATGTTGAAAAATATCGGCGAACGGCCACTTGACCTTCCAACGGTGGGAAGCCCCATGTTTGTCTCACATCGAAAAGAAGGAGACAAGCGATGCAGAATTACAAGATCGACAACATGACCTGCGGACACTGCGCCGGCACCGTGCAGAAGGCGATCCTGAGCGTCGACCCGCAGGCAACCGTCAAGGTCGATCTCGGCGCGCGTGAGGTCAGCGTGGAGACTGTCGCCGCGGCCGGCCCGATCACAGAGGCGCTGAAGGCAGCCGGCTACGACAGCCGCCAGCTCTGAATTGCAAGCTTAGCGGTGCCTCCAGCCACCGGTTGACGCCTCGGCCTTGTGCCGGGGCGTTTTTCGTTTAACGGCGCCGGACCGAGGCAGACGATCGTGGCGCGCATTATCAGAAGAAATGTTTCGAACCGCCCTTGACCTTCCCATCGTTGGAAGCCCCACCTTCCGATAAAAGAACAGGATAAAGGAGCACGATCATGGGATCTGTGACCACCATCGAAACGAAGAACGCGACCGCAATTCCCGGCGCTGCGCTGACGGCGAGCATACCGGTCGAAGGCATGACGTGCGCGTCCTGCGTCGCGCGCGTCGAAAAGGCTATCCGCGCGGTCCCAGGCGTCACCTCCGCTTCCGTCAACCTTGCGACCGAGCGGGCAGACGTCCGATTCGATGGAACGACCAAGACCGTCGACATCGTCAAGGCGATCGAAAACAGCGGCTATGCCGCAGCTGAAGAATCGATCGAGCTGGCAATCGAAGGCATGACTTGCGCCTCCTGCGTCGCCCGCATCGAGAAGGCGCTGAAGGCGGTGCCCGGTGTTACGCAGGCCAACGTCAATCTCGCAACCGAGCGCGCCTCCGTACGCCTGACCAAGGGCATTGCAACGGTCGCCAGCCTCGAAGAGGCCGTGCGCGCCGCCGGTTACGACGCCAAGCGCATCACCGGCGATGAGAACACCGACGAGGAAGCCGAAAAGCGCGAGCGCGAAGGCCGGCGCCTCAGCCGCTCGTTGCTGGTTGCCGCAGCCTTGACGCTGCCGATCTTCGTCCTTGAGATGGGCTCGCACTTCATCCCAGCCGTGCACGACTTCGTCATGAACAATATCGGCATGCAGGAGAGCTGGTACCTGCAGTTCGTGCTGACGACGCTGGTGCTCTTCGGCCCGGGTTTGCGCTTCTACCAGAAGGGCATACCGGCTCTGCTGCGCCTCGCGCCCGACATGAACTCGCTCGTCGCCATCGGCACGGCCGCCGCCTGGGGCTATTCTGTTGTCGCGACCTTCGCCTCCGGACTTCTGCCCGAGGGCACCGCCAACGTCTATTATGAGGCCGCGGCCGTCATCGTGACGCTGATCCTGCTCGGCCGGGTGCTGGAAGCCCGTGCCAAGGGCCGCACGTCCGAGGCGATCAAGCATCTGATGGGCCTGCAGGCAAAGACGGCGCGCGTCTTACGCGACGGCGAGACGATGGAGATACCGCTTGCCGACGTCCATTCCGGCGACACCGTTATGGTGCGTCCCGGCGACCGGGTACCGGTCGATGGCACCGTTATCGACGGCAGTTCCTACGTCGACGAATCGATGATCACCGGCGAGCCGGTTCCCGTTGAAAAGTTCGCCGGTGCCGATGTCGTCGGCGGCACGATCAACAAGACGGGGTCCTTCACCTTCCGCGCCACCAAGGTCGGCGCCGACACGGTGCTTGCGCAGATCATCCGCATGGTCGAGCAGGCGCAGGGCGCCAAGCTGCCGATCCAGTCGCTGGTCGACAAGGTCACAGCCTGGTTCGTTCCCGCCGTCATCGCGATTGCCGCGATCACCTTCGCGATCTGGCTGATCTTCGGCCCGGATCCGGCGCTGAGCTTTGCGCTCGTCAATGGCGTCGCCGTGCTGATCATCGCCTGCCCCTGCGCCATGGGCCTGGCGACCCCGACCTCGATCATGGTCGGCACCGGCCGGGCCGCTGAAATGGGTGTCCTGTTCCGCAAGGGCGAAGCACTGCAGACATTGCGCAACGCCGAGATCATCGCCGTCGACAAGACGGGCACGCTTACCAAGGGCCGTCCGGAGCTGACCGATCTTGATACTGCCGCCGGATTTGAACGCGATGACGTGCTCACACTGGTCGCCGCTGTCGAGACCCGGTCGGAACATCCGATCGCCGAGGCAATCGTCGAGGCTGCCAAGAAGGAAGGCCTCACCATTGCCGCCCCGGCAGACTTCGAAGCTGTCCCGGGTTTCGGCGCCAGCGCCTCCGTCAATGGTCGGAGCGTCCATGTCGGCGCCGACCGGCTGATGACCAAGCTCAACCTTGATGTCTCGGCGTTTGCCGACCAGGCGGCTCGCCTCGGCTCGGAAGGCAAGAGCCCGCTCTATGCCGCGATCGACGGCAAGCTTGCCGCCATCATCGCCGTTGCCGATCCGATCAAGGAAACGACACCGCAGGCAATCCGCATGCTGCACGATCTCGGCCTCAAGGTGGCGATGATCACCGGAGACAACCGTCGCACGGCCGAAGCGATCGCCGCCAAGCTCGGCATCGACGAAGTCATCGCCGAGGTGCTGCCCGACGGCAAGGTTGCCGCGCTGAAGCGCCTGAAGGCTGACGGCCGTGCCGTCGCCTTCGTCGGCGATGGTATCAACGATGCGCCGGCCCTTGCCGAAGCCGATGTCGGGCTGGCGATCGGGACCGGCACGGATGTCGCGATCGAAAGCGCAGATGTGGTGCTGATGTCCGGCGATCTCCTGGGCGTGCCGAACGCGATCGCCCTGTCGAAGGCAACAATCCGCAACATCAAGGAAAACCTGTTCTGGGCCTTCGCCTATAACGCGGTCCTGATCCCGGTTGCAGCCGGTGCGCTCTATCCGGCCTATGGTTTGCTGCTGTCGCCGATCTTCGCCGCCGGCGCGATGGCGCTGTCGAGCGTCTTCGTGCTCGGCAATGCGCTCCGGCTGCGGCGTTTCCGCGGCGTTGTCGCGCAAACGCCGGGCGCTCGATAACAGCTCACGTCTTTCCGGCGGGTTCGCCCGCATGGCGTCCGCCGGGGAGACTTCCTATATTCGACCTGAATACCCGCGCTCCGCGCACCGCTCGAAAGGTGAAGTCATGAACATCGGCGAAGTTGCACGCGCTTCCGGCGTTTCGACGAAGATGATCCGCTATTACGAAACGATCGGCCTCATTCCGCCCGCTGATCGCAGCGAGGCTGGCTATCGCAACTACGGCGACAACGACGTCCACACCCTGCGTTTCATCCGCCGCTCCCGCGATCTCGGCTTCACGGTCGAGCAGATGGCCGACCTCTTGACGCTGTGGCGCGACCGTTCGCGCGCCAGCAGTGAGGTAAAGAAGATCGCGCTCGAACACGTGGAAATCCTTGAGCGAAAGGCCGAGGAGCTGAAGGCCATGAGCCGGACACTCAAGCATCTGGCCGCCAACTGCCACGGTGACGGCAGGCCGGATTGCCCGATCCTTGATGATCTCGCCGCCATGGCAGCTGAACCCGGCAAGGCTCCAGAGCCTGCCCGCTTTGGCCCGGCCGGCATCGAGCCCGTCCGCAACCGCCGACGGGCCTGAAAACTTGGGCAAAGGCTCACGCATTCGTGAGCCGAAGCCCAGTCGGCAGCATTGACAGGAATCGAGAGCGTTTCTACGGATTGATGATGGAAAAGGCACGACATGCGTATCAGCGTCTGCTGACGATGCTCAAGCTGGTGACGATGCTGTCGCTGGCGGTGTTGCCCTTTTCCACGGCTGCCGGCATGACCCATGTCGCCTCGCACGCCGCAATGCAGATGCACATGGTGACACAGACCGATGCCTCGGTCGACAACAGTGCTTCGGCGCTGAGCGAACACTGCCCGAGTGCCGACACAAACAAGACAAAACCGATCGGCGACAGCGGCAAGTCCGACAAGAAGGATTGCTGCAAGACCTTCTGCGCCTCCGTTGCCGTTCTTGCCGACGCCGGCGAGGTACGCTTCGGTCTACCGCGCTCCACGTTGAACGTTGGCCTGCAGTCGCAGCTGAGCCCTGGCGAACGCGCCGGCCTGCACCGCCCTCCAAGAGCCTGATTTCGTGAACAGCTGACCGCGTCTGCGGTCAAGGTCTTGGCCTGCCCGGCATCGCCGGTCGGACGCCGTCGTCCATCCTTCACATTTCAGGTTGAACCATGAAACGTCTGTTTCCCATGGCGCTCCTGCCCATCCTTCTGGGCGGATGCGCAACCACAATGCCTGCCGAGGTAACAAGCCTCGCCGATCCCGCTGAAAGTTCCACTGGCGCTGACGGCCAGACCTATCGAAGCCCTGTCGCCGGCTACGTCCACCGTGAGCCGGTCGGCCCAAAACGCTGGGTGCCGCTCAACGACGCCCAATCTCCCGGCAAGGGAGACGCATCATGACCATACAGAAGTTCAAGCTCGCCGCGATCATCGGCCTGCCGCTGGTCCTTGCCGGCTGTGCGACGAACACGGAGTATTCGGCTGGGGATGCCGGCTTCACGGCCGTCGAGGCCAAGGTCGGCGCCGGCACGGCCAAGCGAAGCGTCTGGATCCAGAACCGGCAACAGGCCGAAAAGGCTGAGGCACAGGTGAAGGCGCTGCTGGCGCGCAAATCGGTCGATGCCGATACCGCCGTGCAGGTCGCGCTGCTCAACAACAAGGGCCTGCAGGCCGCCTATGCCGATCTCGGCGACGCGTCGGCGGACGCCTGGCAGGCAACGATGCTGCTCAACCCGACGATCTCGATCGGCACAAGCGGGATCGGCGCGCCGGAGCTTCAGGCCTATCGTGCCATCGAAGGGTTGATCACCACCAATATCCTGGCGCTGATCACGCGGGAAAAAACCATCGCCGTTGCCGACGCCCGCTTCCGCCAGGCTCAGCTTGCCGCCGCGTTACAGACGCTTGCGCTTGCCGGCGAAACCCGCCGTGCCTGGGTCGAGACGGTCTCGGCCTGGGAAACGGTGACACAGCTCAACCGAGCACAGGCCGCCGCCGACGCGGCCTCGGAACTCGCCGCCAAGCTCGGCGAAACCGGAGCCATGGGCAAGGCAGATCAGGCCCGCGAGCATGTGTTCAATGCCGAACTCGCCGGCCAGGTGGCGGAGGCCCGCCTCGCGGCACGCCTTGCCAAGGAAAACCTCACCCGGAAAATGGGGCTCTGGGGGGCAAATGCCGAATACCGGGTCCCGAACCGGTTGCCTGACCTGCCGAAGGCGCTTTCCCGCCTCGATAGCATCGAGGCCGAGGCACTCAAGCGCCGTGTCGACCTGCAGATGGCACGCCTCGATCTCGAGGCCGTGGCAAAGTCCTATCGGCTGACCGAGGCGACACGCTTCGTCAGCGATCTCACGCTGGTTGCCGGTGCGGAAACCGAGCGCGAACGCGAAGACGGCGGCACCAAGTTCGAGACGACAGGCCAGGCGGAGTTGGAGTTCTCCATCCCCATCTTCGATACCGGCCAGGCAAGCCTGCGCAAGGCGGAGCTGGCGCATATGCGCGCCGCCAACCTGCTTGCCGAAAAGGCCGTCAACATCCGCTCGGAAGCCCGCTCGGCCTACCAGGCCTATCGGTCGCGCTACGACATCGCCCGCCACTACCGCAACACCGTCGTGCCATTGCGCACGAAGATCGAGGAGGAAGCCACCCTCAGCTACAACGGCATGATCACCAGCACCTTCGAGCTGCTCGCCGACAACAGGTCCAAGGTGGATTCCGTGATCCTGACCATCAATGCCAAGCGCGATTTCTGGCTCGCGGACGCCGATCTGATGACGGCGATCCATGGAGGCGGTGAAGCAGGCGCAGCGGCAGCAGCGGGCGCGGATTGAGAAGGACGATGACCATGTTCAACAGACGACAAATCCTCGGTGCGGGCGCCGCACTTGTTTCAACCACCGCCTGGGCACAGACATCCAACTCCGGCCTACCGGAAGCGGAGGGCATGAACAATGCCGCCACGCAAAAGCCGCTCGTGCCGACGAGCGGGCCGGACTACAACCCGGTCGTTACGCTCAACGGCTGGACGCTGCCGCACCGGATGAACAATGGCGTCAAGGAATTCCACCTCGTCGCCGAACCGGTGGAGCGCGAGATGGCCGACGGCATGACCGCCTATCTCTGGGGCTATAACGGCCAGTCCCCCGGACCAACGATCGAGGCGGTCGAAGGCGACCGCGTGCGCATCTTCGTCACCAACAAGCTGCCTGAGCACACGACGATCCATTGGCACGGCATGATCCTGCCGTCCGGCATGGATGGCGTCGGCGGGCTGTCGCAACCGCATATCCCGGTGGGCAAAACGTTCGTCTATGAGTTCGATCTCGTGAAATCGGGGACCTTCATGTATCACCCGCATGCCGACGAGATGGTCCAGATGGCCATGGGCATGATGGGTTTCTTCGTCATCCATCCGAAGGACCCGGCCTTCATGCGGGTCGACCGCGACTTCGTCTTCCTGCTCAACGCCTATGACATCGATCCCGGCACCTATGTTCCGCGCATCATGGAGATGACGGACTTCAACATGTGGTGCTGGAACAGCCGCATTTTCCCGGACATCGATCCGCTGGTCGTTGCCAAGAACGACCGGGTGCGGGTGCGCGTCGGCAACCTGACGATGACCAACCATCCGGTCCACATGCACGGCTACGATTTCGAGGTGACCTGCACCGATGGCGGCTGGGTTCGCCCGGAGGCAAGATGGCCGGAGGTCTCGATCGACATTCCCGTCGGCGCCATGCGCGCCTACGAGTTCGACGCCAAGTATGAAGGCGACTGGGCGATCCATTGCCACAAATCGCACCACACGATGAATGCGATGGGCCACGATGTCCCGACCTTCATCGGCGCCGACAAGACCGAAGTCGCGGCCAAGATCCGCAAGATCAAGCCCGACTACATGCCCATGGGCACGGCCGGCATGGCCGACATGGGCGAAATGGAAATGCCGCTTCCCGACAACACGATCCCGATGATGACCGGCTGGGGTCCGCACGGGGCGTTGGAGATGGGCGGCATGTTCTCGGTGGTGAAGGTCCGCGAAGGCATCTCCGCCGGGGATTACAGCGACCCCGGCTGGTACGAGAACCCGCCGGGAACGCAGGCATGGGAATGGTCCGGCGCGTTGCCGGAAACCACCCGGGCCACCGATGCCAAGACCGTGATCACGCCACCTTCCGCAAGAAAAGGCTGACCGCAATGACCTCTTCCAACGCAATCAAGGAAATCAAGATGAAGACGACACTTTTCGCGCTGGCGTTCCTCGCCGCTTCCTCGCTCGCCTCGCCGATGCTGGCAAGCGGCTCGCACGCAGGCGTTCATCAGTCCATGTCGATCGGAGAACCCGGCGAGGCCAAGAAGGCGACTCAGACCGTGCGCGTGACGATGAAGGAAACCGACGACGGCAAGATGATCTTCACGCCGGCAAGCATCAAGGTCCGCCAGGGGCAGACCGTGCGCTTCGCCCTCAAGAATGTCGGCGAGCTCGAACATGAATTCGTGCTCGACGACAAGGCGCAGATCCAGGAGCACAAGGCGGCGATGGAGAAGTTCCCGGACATGGAACACGCTGACGCAAACGCCATTCGCCTCGAGCCGGGCAAATCAGGCGAGATCGTCTGGACCTTTACCAACACCGGCACGTTCGAGTTCGCCTGCCTGGTCCCCGGCCACTATGACGCCGGCATGCATGGGCCGCTCGAAGTCGTGAAGAAGTGACTGTAACCGATTGAAAGGATGCCATTATGAAAACGCTCATCACATTGTTTGCGGCTCTGACCCTCGCCGCTTCCGCTCAGGCAGCCGAGTTCACCAAGGGAACCGTCAAGAAGCTTGATGCCTCCGCCAAGAAGGTGACGATCGCCCATGAGGACCTGAAAAACCTGGATATGCCCGCCATGACCATGGTGTTCCGCGTCAAGGACGAGGCTATCCTGGCCAAACTCAAGGAAGGTGCGGCGATCGAATTCGTCGCCGACCGGGTCGATGGCAAGCTGACAGTGATCGAGATCAAGTAATCCAACGCTCAAGGCCCGGTATAAGGCCCGGTATAAGGAATGTCCGGGCCTTGGGCGACCAGGCAAAACAGACAGGAAAGGAGCGTTCGATGTTGAACCTCAAAAGTAGACATTTCATTGCCGGCACGATCACGAGCATGTCAATGCTGACGGCCGGTGTGGCGATCGCGGCGGGCCCGATGACGGTCTACAAGGATCCGCAATGCGGCTGCTGCGAACAATGGGCAGAAGCGATGGAGGCAGCCGGCTTCAAGGTCGACATCCGCGACGAAGCCGACATGACGCCGATCAAGACCCGGTTCGCCGTGCCCGCCGAAATGGAAGGTTGCCATACCGCCGTCATCGACGGTTACGTCGTCGAAGGGCATGTACCGCTTGAGGCCGTGCAGAAGCTGGTCTCCGAAAAGCCGGATGTTGCAGGCATCGCCGTGCCGGGCATGCCCGCAGGCTCGCTCGGAATGGGCGACGACCCCAAGGCGTCCTATGACGTCTACACCATCGCAAAGACCTCGGGCGCGGCGGCAACCGTCTATTACAAGGTGCGACCGGCGCAATAGCGCCGGCTTGACTGGGCAGATTGGACCGTCAGGCGGCGCGCCACGCGCCGTCTGCCTCTTTGGTCAGCAACGGCGTGCGGAACACACCGACGACGCGGTCCGGCCAATGCGGCGCGAGGTCGGCCAGTGGCTGTCGCCAACGCTCGGTCTGCAGCATGGCGGCACCGATCGCGACCGGCTCCACGCCGCAGGTCTGCATCAGGGTCAGTCCGGCCACGATCGACGTGCCGCTGGAAATGACGTCATCGACGAGCACGACGCGCTTGCCCTCGAGCAACGGGAGCATGCGCGGATCGACATACAGCCGCTTCGTCTGGTCGGGGGTGGTGATGGACGACAGTGGGACGGAGAGATCGTCGACATACCAAAACTTGCGCGACGTTCCGAGCGGCACGTAACGGGCATGTCCGAGCTTGCGGGCCACGGCGCTCGCGAGCGTCAGTCCCAGCGTCGGCAGGCCGGCGATCACGTCCGGGTTGAATGGCGCCAGCCTTAGAGCAAGTTCCGTTGCCAGGGCTTCCTCAACGGCGAAGCTCGCCTGGTTGATGATCAGCGAGGCCAGCGCATGCTTGCCATCGGAGAGCTGCCGGATCGGCAACTGGATCTGACGACCGTCGTCGAGTGTTGCCGGGAAGAAATCCCGATAACCGCTTCTAGTATCGAAACTTTTCGGCGGAAACACATCCTGCCAGAATTCATGCGGCTGCATCGATACGGTCCTATTCTGCGCCAACAAGGCTTCGAACGAAAGGCGATGAAAACACCGGCGCACTGTTCTGGTTCCGGCGGTTTTCGTCTATACCGTTTACCACTTCGATCAAACCGAAAGGGCGCCCCGGCCGACGCAAATCTGGGGAATTCGACGGCCCTGCTCCGACAGACATGCAAGGAACTGCCAGACAATGCGCGTGCCAGATGGGATCTCCAACGACCTGCCCTTCCTCACCGAATTCCGTCGTGATCTGCACGCCCACCCCGAACTTGGCTTCGAGGAGGTTCGCACCAGTGATCTGGTCGCCAAACTCCTTGAAGAAGTCGGCATTAAAGTCCACCGCGGCCTTGGAAAAACCGGTGTCGTCGGCACGCTGCAGATCGGCAACGGCACCCGCTCGATCGGCCTTCGGGCGGATATGGACGCACTCGCCATGCCGGAGCTGGCCGACCGGCCGTACAAGTCGAAGGAAGCCGGCAAGATGCATGCCTGTGGCCACGACGGTCACACGACCATGCTGCTGGGTGCCGCCCGCCATCTCGCCAAGACACGGAATTTTTCTGGCACGGTGCACTTCATCTTCCAGCCTGCCGAGGAAGGCCGTGGGGGTGCCAGACGCATGGTCGAGGACGGCCTCTTCCAGCTCTTCCCCTGTGATGCCGTCTACGGCCTTCACAACATGCCCGGCCTCGATCCAGACGAGATGGCCGTGGTGGCGGGGCCGCAGCTTGCCTCCTCCGACAGCTGGCGGTTGACCTTCCGCGGTGTCGGCACCCATGGCGCCAAGCCGCATCTCGGCCGCGATCCGGTGACGGCGGCCGGCACCTTCCTCGCCTCGCTGCAATCGATCGTCGGTCGCGTCGTCGACCCGCTGCAGCCGGCTGTCGTCAGCGCCTGCTCGGTGCGCGCCGGCGACCCGAAGGCGCTCAACGTCATTCCGGATACGGTCGAGATCGGTGGCACGGCCCGCGCCTACACGCCTCACGTCCGCGATCAGCTCGAAGAAGAGATCGGCCGTCTGGCGCGCGGCACGGCCGAAATGTACGGCATCAAGGTCGACTACGAATTCGAACGCCGCATCCCGCCTGTCGTCAATGACACAGATGCGAGCGAACGGGCGCTTTCGGCCGCCCGCACCGTCTTCGGAGAAAAGACGCGCACGCAGTTTCCGCCCTCAACCGCCGGCGACGATTTTGCCTTTTTTGGCCTCGAAGCGCCCGGCTGCTACGTCTGGCTCGGCAACGGCCCCGCCGTCGACGGCGCGCTTCACCACAACACCGCCTACGACTTCAACGACGACGCGATCGGTCCCGGTGTCGCCTTCTGGACGACATTGGTGGAACAGGAATTGAGCGCCTCGGCGGATCGCTGAACATCGAACGCCTTCACTCGGCACGTCTCCGCGTGCGTGGTTGCTCTGAGCAGATTGCGTGAGCAAGATTCCAGGAAAAGGGCACGCCAAAAAAGGCGCCGGCCTGTCGCGCCGCCAAGACGCCTTGGGCGTCAGCACTTGCATCGATGGTCGGACTTTTGCACTGGGCACACGGGATTTCGCCAAGGCGGCGAACGGATGAATTGTCGCGATCACTTGTGTGCATGGCAGGGCGACAACCGTAGCCCTGCGTGATGCCTCACAGGACTTCGAGCACCGGGTTTTCGAGCAACTTGCCCGTCACCACATCGGCAATGCCGCGATCGGTCTGGTGCGGACCTGCGTTGCAGGCAAGCGTCGCTCCGAAACACGCCTTGAAGACGAGATAGGGCGGCTGCCACTCGACGATCCGCCCGACAGCGTCGCGCAAGCGCGCAAAGCCGGCTGACACCTCTGACAGCGGCGCATCCGAGACCAGGCCGCACAGCGGCAAGGGCAGGATCGCATCGACCTTGCCCGCCGACGCCACAGCCATGCCGCCGCCGGCAGCGATGACGGCATTGGCCGCCACCGTCATGTCGTGGGCGTTACCGCCGAAGACCGTGAGGTTGTGGCTGTCATGCGACACCGTCGTCGCGAAAGCCCCGCGCCATTCTCCCCAGCCGGTGAGCAGCCCGACACGCGGCCTGCTGTCGGCGCGGCCGTGGCGGTGGGCAACAGCAATCAACGCCGCGCCTTGCGGCGGAACGACGTAGCCGTCCTCGACGTCGGCCACGACCTCACTCCACTCAGTAAAGCGCGGACGGTCGATGGTGGCGATGCGAACCTTCGACCCCGTCGAAGCGATGGCGAAATCGGTCTCGTGCAACGGCTCGATCTTCATCGTACCGGCAAGGGTCCGGACGTCTGCCTTCGGCGCGCCCTCGATCATTCGTTCGCCCAAGGCTACCTGCCTGCCGCCGGCAATGACCGACCGAGTACGAAACGCCTGCACGTCGTCGAAGATCGCGATATCCGCCCGCCGTCCCGGCGCAACGAGGCCGAGGTCGGCACGGCCTAGGCGCTGAGCGGCGTTCAGCGTTGCGGCGCGCAGGGCCCATTCGGGTTTGAGCCCGTAGCGCACCAGCCGCCGCACCACGTCGTCCAATCCGCCTGAGCGGACGAGATCGTCTGGAAAGACATCATCGGTGCAAAGCGTGACGGTCTGCGGCAGGTGGCCGAGCGTGTTCAGCGCCTCGACGAATTCCGGCAGCAGGTGATCGTGCGAGCCACGCAGTTCGATCGTGAGCCCGGCACGGAGCTTTGCCATGAGATCGTCGGCAGAGACCAGCTCATGATCCGAACTGACGCCTGCTGTCACGAATGCCTGCAGGTCGGATCCGGCAAGGCCGCGCGCATGGCCGTTGACCGGCTTGGCAGCAGCAAGCCCCGCCTGCACGATCGCGTGCATGCGGGGATCGCCATCGATCACGCCGCGCATGTTCATCATCTCGGCGATGCCGCCGATCTCGGGCCAGGCGAGCATGGTGGCGATGGCATCGGCGTCGAAATCGGCACCCGTCAGTTCAAGGCCAGGAGCCGACGGCACGCTCGACGGTGCGAGCAGCACACAGCGCAGCGGCAAGTCTGCGATCGCATCGGCAGCCCAGCGCACCCCGGCAATGCCGCTGACATTGCCGAACTCATGCGGATCCCAGACAACAGTCGTAACGCCGCGCGGCAGCACCGCGTCGGCATAGGTCGCGGGCGTCACCATCGAGCTTTCGACATGCATATGGGTGTCGATCAGTCCCGGCGACAGATAGGCGCCGGAGGCATCGACGATATCTGCGGCATCGCTGCGGCTACCCGGCGCATGCACGCTGGCAATCAGCGCACCGACGATGCCGACGTCTGCTGCGCGCCGTTCGCCGGTGACCATGTCGACCACGGTGCCGCCGGTGATCAGCAGGTCGAATGCCTCAGAACCCCGCGCGGCCGCGATGGCGCGCGCGCGCAACGTCGCATCCATCAGATCCATCGGCTCCTGCGGGCGCGTCACTTCGCGGCTTCCTTCATCAGGGCGCCAAGGATCTGCGCACGGGCCGTTTCCGCATGCACGTCGGTTGCGTATTCCGCGTTGAAGGCAGCGTGACTTTCACGGGTCTCGACCACCGTGCGCCCACGCGTGAGTGTGCCGGCAAGTTCCGCATCGATGCGGGCCTTGCGGAAGGAAATCGCGCCAGGATTGACGAAAGCGACGGCGGCTGAAGGATCGTAGATCGCCATGCCCGGACGCCCGCGGCTTGTGCCGATCGAGACGTAGCCGGACAGGAGATCGGCGATCAGCGCAGCGTTGACGCCACCGGTGGCCCGAATGGGCGCGATATCATCGGGATAGGCGAAGACCTTGCGGCAGAGGTCGAGGTCGACCATGCGCAGCGGCAGGTCGTGCGCCAGCACGATCGCGAGTGCTTCCGGGTCGGCGAAAGCGTTGAATTCGGCCGACGCCGTGTGGTTGCCGCTGGTGACGCCACCACCCATCCAGGTCAAGTCGGTGATCTTCGCCGCCAGATCCGGACGCGCGAGGCAGAGGGCTGCAAGGTTCGTCAGCGGACCAAGCGCCAGGATGCGGCGTGGCTCGTCGCCCTCCTCCAGCCAGCGGCTAAGGGCGACAAAGGCATCGCTCGCCGGGAGTGGCTGGGCCGTCGGTAACGACAGGCCTGCGGTCGGCATGCCGGTCTCGCCAAGAATCCGCTCCGCGGTTTCGAGCTTGCCGAGCACGGGCAAAGCGCGCCCTTCGTGGATGGGAAACGTCCAGCCGAATGCCATCGCCGCACTGGCGGCGTTGCGCCTCACCTGCTCCATCGGCGTGTTGCCGAACACGAGAGAGACGCCGTCAATCACCTCGTTGGCGTGGAGAACGACGAGCACCGCTGCGATGTCGTCAAAACCCATGTCGGTATCGATCCAGATCCCCATGGCCGGTTATCCGAACCGCTCGAGCCGTGCCGCCTTGGCGACCGGCAGGTCGAAGCTGAGTTCGGTGCCGGGCTGATGCGCGGCGAGGCCTGCATCCTCCTCGGCCTTGATGGCGCCGAGCGGTGTGTCGAGCAGATATTCGCGGGTGCTTCCGGAGAAAGAGGCTCCGCGCACAGTGCCTTGGAAAGGACCTGAACCAAGGGTCACCATGCGCGGACGCCACGCAAGCCCTGCCGTGTCAGGCGGCAGGGATTCGGAAAGAGCGATCGGGCCGTTTGCGGCTTTGAGCTTGCCGCCTTCGACCGCAAAGATGTTCTCGAAGCCGACGAAATCGGCAACGAAGCGGGAAACCGGGCGATTGTAGATGTCTTCCGGCGTGCCGATCTGCTCGATCGCGCCGTTCAGCATCACCACGATCCGGTCTGCAAGCGACAGCGCTTCGCCCTGATCATGGGTGACGAAGATCATCGTCACGCCGGTTTCCTTCTGCACGCGCTGCAGCTCTGTGCGCATCTCCAAGCGAAGCCGCGCGTCGAGGTTCGACAGCGGCTCGTCGAGCAGCAGCACCTTCGGCTCCATCACCATCGAGCGGGCAAGGGCAACGCGCTGTTGCTGGCCGCCGGAAAGCTCGGCCGGCTTGCGTGTCGCGAACTTCGACAGTCCTACGGATTTCAGGCCAGCGGTGACGCGCGTCTCGATATCACTTACCGGCATCTTCTTCAGGCGCAGGCCGAAGGCGACGTTTTCGAACACCGAGAGATGCGGAAACAGCGCATAGGACTGGAAGACGAGCCCGACCGACCGCTTGTTGGCGGAAACCCGGGTGATGTCGACGCCGTCAAGACTGATGCGGCCAGACGCCGGCGTCAGCAATCCGGCGATCGAGCGCATCGTCGTCGTCTTGCCGCAGCCGGACGGACCGAGGAACGCCACCAGTTCGCCCTTGCGGATCGACAGGTCGAGATCCTTCACCGCGACAGTATCGCCATAGGCGAGCGTGAGTTTTTCGAGGCTGAGGAAGGAAGCGTCAGACATAGCGGGAAAATCCTAGGAAGCGTTCGGCAAGGAAGACGATGCCGATGGACATGAAGGCGAGCAGCGCAGACAAGGCCGCAACCGACGGGTCATAGGTGATCTCCATGTAGGAGAGCATGTCGATCGGCAGCGTGCGCACGCCCGGCCCGGACAGGAACAGCGAGACCGGCACCTGGTTGAAGCTCGTCACGAAGCCGAGGATGAAGGCGGCCAGGATGCCGCTGCGGATATTCGGCATCACCACCCGGAAGAAGGCACCGGCTCGTGAGGAGCCAAGCAGCACCGCCGCTTCCTCGATGTCGGAGCGCAGGTTGTTGAGGCTGGCCGAAACGACGCGCACCGCATAGGGCAGCACCAGCGCCGTATGCGCCAGGAACAGCGCCAGCGTGATGTTGAAGCCGAAAGGCACGACGATGTAGCGCAGCAGCGCCAGACCGACGATGATACCCGGCACGATGATCGGCAAGGACACGATCGTGCGGATGGTTTCGCCGAACGGCAGCTTGTAGCGCGACAGCGCATAGGATGCGGGAATGCCGAGCACCAGCGCCATCGCGGTGCCGCCGATGGCAAGGAACATCGACACGGCGAAACTTTCGCGGAAGCTCTCGACCGTGAAGACCTTGACCACCCACTTCAGCGAGAAGCCCTGCGGCGGGAAGGCCAGCGTCTCGCCACCCGAAAGCGATGCCGCGACAATGATGAAGAACGGCCCGATCAGGAAGGCGACGACCAGAAGCAGGACGAGGGGCGAAAAGATACGGGGGGTCATCGCTTGTTCCTCGCGGTGGCAAGCCGTTTCAGAAGGAGATTGGCAGCAAAGCTCATGACGATCAGGATGAAGGCGATGACGCTGGCCGAGACGAAATCATTGGCGACGGTGACGCGCTGATAGAGCAACGTCTCGAGCATCAGCACCTTGGAGCCGCCGAGGATTGCCGGCGTGATGTAGGCGGTGAGCGAACCGGTGAAGACCAGCGTTCCACCGATGACCAGACCTTCCTTGGTCAGCGGCAGGATGACCTTCCAGAACACCTGGAACCAGTTCGCACCCAGCACGCGCGCAGCGGGAATGGCGTCCTTCGGCATGTTCTCGAGCGCGCTGATCAGCGACAGGATCATCAGTGGCAGGAACAGCTGCAACAGGCCGATGAACACGGCCGTTTCGGTAAAAAGAAAGCGGATCGGTTCATCCGAAAGGCCGATGAGCTGAAGCGCCTGGTTGACGATGCCGGTGCGGCCGAGAATGACGATCCAGGCATAGGTGCGCGCGACCGACGAGATCATCAGCGGCAACACGACGAGGCCGATCATCTGGCCCTTGCTGCGCGGCGAAAGATTGACGATCGCAAAGGCCGCGGCATAGCCGATCACGGCGGAGACGGCGGTCACCATCAGGCCAAGCCGGAACGTGCGCAGGAAGACGGTGCGGTTCAGCGGGTCGGTGAAGAAATCGACATAGGCGGCGAGCGACCAGCTGTCGGCGCTGCGAAAGCCTTCGGAGAGCAGAATGACGACGGGCGCCAGAAAGACGATCGCCGCAAACACCGCTGCCGGCAATGCGAGCGCCAATGCCTCGGCGCGGTTCTGAAACATCCTTCGTCTTCCTTTCGTCGCGTTCATTCATTGCGGGGTCGGCTCAGTTCACCGGATCGCCCGCGAAACCGCCCCCACCCTTCGGATGGGGGCTTCTCCAGGTGGTGTTACTGGCCGACCTGGGCGTTCCACTCGGAAAGCCAGGCTTCGCGGTTGTCGAGGGCAACTGCAGACGGAATGAGCTTCAGGCTCTTCACCGTCTCCTCGCCATAGGTGAGGTTTTCGGCGATTTCCGGCGCGACCTTCACGTCCTTGTTGGAGGGGCTGTCGACCAGCTTTTCGGCAAGGGCCGTCTGGATTTCGGTCGAAAGCCAGAAGTCCATGAATTCAAGCGCCAGGTCCTGGTTCTTGCCACCCTTGGTCAGGACCATGACGTTCATGCCGCCGGTCTGGCCTTCCTTCGGGGTCGCCCACTTGATCGGCAGGCCGAGCTTGGTGAAGCCTTCCCAGGAGAAGCGGCCGATCGGTGCGGCCCAGATTTCTTCCTGCTGCATCAGCTGCACGAGTTGCGAAGACTTGACGTAGAAGGTGACGATCTCGTCCTTCTTGGCGCCGACGGCGGCGATAGCTTCCTTGAGGTCCGGCGTATTCTTGCCGATTGCCTCACCGACCATGTAGAGCGCCGGCGGGCCCTGGTTTGTGGTGACGTTCGGGAAGGCGACATGGCTGGCGTTCTTCTCATCGAGCAGGTCTGCCCAGGAGTTCACTTCCATCTTGTCGGAGCGATAGACGATCGAGGTTGCGTAGAAGGTATAGCCGACGCTCATGCCGTCGCCGTTCGGATCCTTGGCGATGTCGTAGAGCTTGTTGAAGTTCGTGAGCTTCGCGTTGTCGATCTTCTCGATCAGGCCGGCACGCGAGGCCGAAAGCGCATCAGCCATGGAGACGACGGCCATGTCGACCACGGGACTAGCCTTGTTGGCTTCCATCTTCGCCAGGCGCTCGACGCTGTTGCCGGTCTCGACCACCAGCTTGCAGCCGCACTTGGCTTCGAAGGGCGTGTAGACCAGTTCCTTGAAGGCGTCCTGGGCGAAACCGTAGACGGAAATGGTCAGCGTCTTTTCCTGAGCGGAAGCGGCATTGGCGCCGACGAGCAAAAGCGCGCTGGAAGCGAGCAGGATCTTCTTCATGGCTGGTGTTCTCCTTCTGGGGCTGTGTTTCTGGCTGAGGCCGCGGCTCCGGCGTTGGCGATCGTCTGGGCAGGCTGAAACTGTGTTGCGGGCGGCGCAGCACTCGATTGCCGCACGACCAGTTGCATCGGCACTTCGGCGTTTTCGGCGGTCACCGGCGCGCCGATGCCGGCATCGGCCGGATCCCGCTCGCCGATCGCCTTGACCAGCGCTTCAACGGCGATCGCCGCGATCCGGGTCATGTCCATGCGCGCCGTGGTCAGCGCCGGCGTCACCACCGGCGACCAGATGAGATCGTCGAAGCCGGTGACGCTCGCCTTTTCCGGCACGTTGATGCCGGCGCGCTGCAATTCGGTCAGGGCTCTCAGCGCATGCAGATCGGAGACGCAGGCAAAGGCGGTGAAGCCTTCGGCCACCTTCGCGGCAAGGCCGAGCGGGCAGCCCTTGCCCTCTTCGCGTTCAAGCGATTCGATCCACAGGATCTCGACGAATGCGCCATCGCCGAAGGTCGAGCGAATGCCGCCGATACGATCGTTCTGCACGTTGGAGGCAGGGTTGTTGCCAATCACAAGTACGCGCCGATGCCCGAGCGCCTTCAGGTGCTCGGCGATCTGCCGGCCACCGCCCCAATGATCGGCGGCAACAGTGTTGCCCGGCGTCGATGGGGTATCGATGACAGCGACGGGACAGCCGACATCGGCGATGCGCGTTCCGCGCCGGGGCACGATGACCATGCCGTCGACATCACGATCGATCAGCCGCTCGATGGCCTTGGTCTGGGTGGCGACGTCGCCGCGGGAGTCGGCGATCAGCACGCCATAGCCGGCCGAAGACGCGGCAAGCTCGATGGCCTGTGCGATCTGCGGGAAGAGCGGATTGGCGATATCAGGGAGTACGAGGCCGAGGACGGCGGTGCGACCGGTTCGAAGCGCCCTGCCCGCAAGGCTCGGGACATAACCGAGCTCTGCGGCTGTTACTCGTATCTTTTCGGCGAGTTCCGCAGAGACGCGGCCCTTGCCAGAAAGCGCGTTGGAAACCGTCGCCGCGGAGACGCCCAGTGTTCTGGCAATCCTCGTCAGTTTTGGTCCGGAACGCGCCAAGGCCGTAGTTTCCGCTATCGATGATTAAACGATTAATCATGCGATATATCAGAATGCCGTAACTGTCGAATCCTTTTGCCGGCTCAGGATGATTTTTGCCGCATTCGCTGGCGTCACCTGTGGACAGTCTCGGCGCTTTCCGATCAGCCACGACCAGTCGGTATTGAACCGTTCCGCCCGGAACCCGAGCGCGAAGATATGTTTCGCCTCAGGATCGGCATGAGGCGCTTCGCGCGCGATCCTCGATCCCAGTTGGCCGCAAGAATGCCCAGCCGACCGGACGTACCGACGTCAGCAATGGCAGCACGCAAGTGAATATCCTCACTCGTGGGATTACCGCGGGATGCCTGCCACTGACGGCAGATGGATATGCGCGCTCGATCGACGCGGTTCTTCAAAGAGCTCCGTCGGATGTCGTCGCCATAACGTCGACGAAGGCGCCGTTGCTATCGAACCGGCATCGGAACGTCTTGACGCCTTCGCTCCCTTTGTCGACCGTACCGTCGATCACCGTGCTGCCGTCCGCCTGCTTCATCGGCGTGCCGGTTTTCACATAGGCCGGTTTTGTCGCGTATTGGCCGGCCACCTCCCCGCGACAAAAGGCCGGCATGTTGCCGGCAGCAATCGGCGCGCCGCTCCCGACAAGCGCCGTCGCCGTCGGCAACTGCGTTTGCGCAGGCACGGGTGCGGACGTGCTCGAAGATTCACATCCGTAAAGGCCAAAGGCCAAAACGGCGGAGACGGCTGTCAGAGCTGGATGCCTCATATCATTCCTCAATTGTTCAGACGAAAGCCTATGGTGTCTGTATGGCTGTGATGGGTCTGCAAAGCGATGGATCCGCAAGGGGCCCGGTGGTTGAACCGACCGCGCCGAGTGCCTCCTTCGAATTCGAATGCCTGACTTGTTGTTACTTAACCAACGCCTGGATTTTGTCCCATAGTTCTCACGAGATGTCGTCAACATTCGCATCGACCGATACCCGCTCGATACCGGCCACGGATATCCGCGCGAGCCGCCTCCCGTCTTCCCTTCCCCGACGACGCAGAATAGGTCTAGGAAAAAGCTACAGGAAACCACCATGACCTTTCAGCGACGGCGTCGGATCATCAAGCGCCAGCGAACCGGCACAGCGCTTCTCGTGGTCGCGCTCATTTCCTTTCTGGCCGGGATGACCGATGCGATCGGCCTACTGACGGTGGGCGACTTTGTCTCCTTCATGAGCGGCAACACCACGCGCGCCGCGACAGCCGTCTCCGACGGCAATATCCTGCGATCGCTCATCCTTCTCGGCTCGCTCGCGGTCTTCGTCGTCGGCAATGCCTTGGGAACGATCGTCGCAAGCCGGTTTCGTGCGAGCGGCGTTCTATGCTGCGTCACCGTCATCCTCACCCTAGCCGCCGCAGGCGGCGACCACTTGGCGAACGAACTGCGCTTCTATCTCATCGTCCTTGCCATGGGCGTCGTGAACGCCTCCGTCGAGCACATCGAGGGACTGCCAATCGGCTTGACCTACGTGACCGGCGCCCTCTCCCGTTTTGGCCGCGGTCTGGGCCGATGGATCATGGGGACGGGCAACATACAATGGACGATCCAGATCGTCCCCTGGCTTGGCATGCTTGGCGGGGCCATCGTCGGCGCCATACTGGAAAATCGATTCGGGCAACTGTCGCTCTGGGCACCCGCTCTCCTGGCCGGGCTGCTGTGCATTCTGGTCCTGACGATTCCGGCGCGCTGGTCGAAGCGTTACGCACAAAGATAATCCCGTCGGTGCATCCTCCACGGGAGGAACGCCCTTCGCTTGCCGGCGCCAGCCGCAGGTGCAAATTTCAACTTTGCGCGACAAAACGAACCAAAATTCCCACTAAATTACTAGGGAATTTGTATGATGGACCGCAACCGCCCGATGTGTACATTCGGAAGGCAAGCGCGACATCGCGTCATGAGCATTTATGCAGGAGTTAGGGAAATGACAGGCAACACGATCGATTTGGGCGGACTTTCAGGGAATGGCCGGAAACGCGGGCGTTCGATTCTTGCCTCCGCAGCCTTGGTCATGGTTGTGTCGACGAGCACGGCAGCGCTCGCGCAGGACGCAGGTTTCAACCCGGATGCCTCCATCGTCGTCGGTTCGCTCTATGAGCCGCAGAACCTGGACAACACTGCCGGCGCCGGCCAGGGCATCAACGAAGCCTTCAACGGCAATGTCTATGAAGCGCTGTTCACACTGACCGACGCGGGCGATGTCGCGCCCGGTCTCGTTGCCGAACAAACGGTTAGCGAAGACGGCCTGACCTACACCTTCAAGCTCCGGCCGAACGTAAGCTTCCACTCCGGCGACCCGCTGACGGCCAAGGACGTGAAGCACAGCATCGAGCGTGTTGTCGCGCCGGATTCTAAGAGTTCGCGCAAGAAGAGCCTGGCGACGATCAGCGAGATCCAGACCCCCGACGACCAGACTGTCGTGATCAAGCTCTCCGCCCGTTCCATTTCGCTGCCCTATAACCTCAGCTACGTTTGGATCGTCAACGACGCAGCCAAGGATCTGAACGCCAGCGAAGACGGCACAGGCCCTTACCGCCTGGACGAATGGCGCCGCGGCTCCTCGCTGGCGCTGACGCGCAACGACAAGTACTGGGGCACCGCGCCGACCAACGGCGAAGTCGTCTTCCAGTACTTCACCGATGCGACTGCGCTCAACAATGCGCTGTTGACCGGTGCAGTCGATGTCATCACCAGCGTCCAGAGCCCGGATTCAATCGCCCAGTTCAAGGACAATCCTGATTTCACCGTAACCGCCGGCCAGTCGACCACCAAGGAGTTGCTGGCATTCAACGACAGGATCGAGCCCTTCAACAACGTCAAGGTTCGCAAGGCCATTGCCCGCGCGATCGACGACAAGAAGCTGCTGCAGTCGATCTGGGGCGAGTACGGCACGCTGATCGGCTCCTTCGTGCCGCCGACCGATCCTTGGTACGTCGACCTGACCGCCGTCGATGCCTATGACGTCGAAAGCGCCAAGGCGCTTTTGAAGGAAGCCGGCTTTGCCGATGGCTTCTCGTTCAAGCTCGACACGCCGAACTACGATCCGCATCCCATCGTTGCCCAGTTCCTGCAGAGCGAACTGGCGAAGGTCGGCATCAAGGTCGAGATCAACGTCATCACCGCCAACGAGTGGTACACCAAGGTCTACAAGGCGCACGACTTCCAGGCGACGCTGCAGGAACACGTCAACCACCGCGACATCGTGTTCTACGGCAACCCCGACTTCTACTGGGGCTACAACAACCCTGAGGTTGTCGACCTGATCAAGCAGTCGGAAGCCGCCGCCAACACCGACGAGCAGACGGCAAAGCTGACGGAGGCAAATCGCATCATCGCCGAGGACGCAGCCAGCAACTGGCTCTACCTCTATCCGCAGATCGTGGTCTCAAGCTCGGCCGTTACCGGCTATCCCGTCAACGGCCTTAACTCGCAGTTCTTCGCCTACAACATCAAGAAGAGCGGTAACTGATCCTCGTTTCCCAGAGCATTTCCAGGAAAAACGCGAAGCGTTATTCCGTCAGGAAATGCGTAGAAACAAAGAGGCAGAGCGCTTCAGCGGACCCGCCTAAGACGGAAGCGCTCTAAGCTATCCGTTGCAACGACACGCTGATGAAGGAGCCCCAAGCGATTTGGGGCTCCTTTGCGTTGCACGTCAGTCAGCTTTGTTGCGTCGGCAACGGCAACGCAAGGTCAGCTCATTTTCGCCCACATTTGCGACTGCTCCCCGCGCCGGCTCGGATGCCCGAAGTGCAGTGCAGCGTTTGAAACCCGCCGGATCATTTCCGCGGATATCGATGCTCATTTTGGGGACAATGCAGTAGCGTCACGGTTGTTTTTGTGCAAAAGCCAGCACTGCCGGCCTCGGGCGTCACGCCTGTCGGACGAAAGGAATCCTACCATTCTCGCCTATATCCTGCGCCGATTCGCCATCTTGATCCTGTCGCTGCTGATTGCTGCGGTGGTGCTGTTTGTGTTGCTGCGTCTGCTGCCGGGCGACCCTGCGAACGCCCTGCTCTCCGTCGGTGCAGATCAGCAACAGATCGAGGCGGCGCGCGAACAGGTCGGTTCCAACCTGCCGCTCTGGGAGCAGTTTCTGCGCTTTGTCGCCAGCCTCGCCCGCTTCGATCTCGGCACGTCCTTCGTCAGCGGCAAGCCCGTTGTCGAGGAGATCGCCACGCGCCTGACCGTGACGGTGCCGCTGGCGCTGCTGGGCTTCGCACTCGCGGTCGCCATCGCCGTTCCGCTTGGCATCCTGTCGGCCGTCAAGGTAAACCGCTGGTACGGCGCAGCCATTTCGACCGTGTCCCAGCTTGGCATAGCCATACCGGTCTTCTGGGTCGGAATCCTGCTGGTGACCGTCTTTGCGGTCAATCTCCGACTCTTTCCCTCCGGCGGCTACCCACGGCGCGGCTGGCAGAACGAAGGCCAGGTTCTCTACGCGCTCGCGCTGCCGGTTTTAACGATAGGCCTCGTCATGGCAGCCTCCCTCATCCGCTACATTCGATCCGCGACGCAGGACGTTCTGGGCAGCGACTATCTGCGAACCGCCCGCGCGCTCGGGGCCAGCTTCTCGCAAGCACTGATCCGGCATGGCATTCGCAACGGCGCCGTGCCGATCGTCTCGATCCTCGGCATCGAACTTGCAACGACCCTGCTCGGCGCCGTCGTGGTCGAGCGCGTGTTCGCCCTTCCCGGCCTCGGCTCGATGCTGCTCCTGGCGATCGAGCAGCGCGATTACCCCAACGTCCAGGGCGTTTTGTTCATCTCGACCCTGCTGGTGCTGCTGATCGGTTTTGCCGCCGACCTGCTCCAGCGCGTCATCGATCCGCGCCTGCGCGAACGGGCTACGGGGGCTGCTACATGACCGCGTTGGATCTTTCGGCGGATCGCCCCGCCCGCAAACATTCACTGGCGCTTTCCATCGGTCTTGCCCTTGTCGGCCTCAATGTCGCGGTCGCGATCCTCACCCTGTTCTGGACCCCCTACGACCCGCTGAATGCCTCCGGTGGCCGTCTCGAAGCGCCGTCATTGCTGCATTGGGTCGGCACGGACCGGCTCGGGCGCGATTACCTGACGCAAATCATGATCGGAGCCCGCACGGCGTTGATCGTCGGAACCGGTGCGGTTGCAATCGGCGCCTCCATCGGCGTGACGCTTGGAATTCTTGCCGCCTTCGCGACGCGCCTACTCGACGATGTGATGGCAGCCACGCTTGATATCCTGATCGCTTTCCCAACGCTGCTGCTCGCGATGTTGGTCGTCGCCGCCAGCGACAGTGCCAGCCTGTGGTCGGCGATCCTGGCGCTTGGCCTGGCCATCTCCGCGATCGTCGCCCGTCTGACCCGCATCCTTGCAAAACGCGTGCTGCGTCAGGACTATATCATCGCATCCCGGACCTCCGGCACGTCGTGGCCGGGCGTGGTCGTTCGACATGTGCTGCCCAACATCTGGCCGACGCTCTCGGTCAACTTCGCTCTGCAATTCGGCTTGGCAGTGATCGCGGAAGCGTCGCTTTCCTATCTCGGCCTTGGCGCACCGCCGCCCAACGCATCCTGGGGCAGGCTGCTGCAGGAGGCGCAAGGCACGGTCTACACCGCCCCCGTCGGCGCAATCGCGCCGGGCATTGCCCTGGTCGCGCTTGTCATCGGCATGAACCTGCTTGCCGATGGCCTAAGGGATGTAGGCGACCCGACACGCGGGAGATCCAGATGAGCGCCTTGCTTTCCGTTCAGGGCCTGACCGTGAGCACCGGCGGCAAGACGCTGGTGTCGGACCTGTCGTTCTCCATCGGCGCCGGCGAACGCATGGGCTTGATCGGCGAATCCGGCTCTGGCAAGTCGATGACCGCGATGGCCGTTACCGGCCTTTTACCGGGGAACATCTCCGTGTCAGGCTCGATCATACTTGATTGCCAGGAGGTGGTCGGCGCGGATGACAGGCACCTGAACCGGCTGCGCGGGGTGGCAACCGCCGTCGTCTTCCAGGAGCCGCTGACGGCGCTTGACCCCCTGATGAAGATAGGCAAGCAGATAGCCGAACCCGTCCGCCGACGGCTCGCACGCGAGCAGGGACGTGCGATGCGGCTGGCGGTCGACCGCGAAGTGCTGGATCTGCTCGACAAAGTCGCGCTACCGCAGCCGGAGCGCATTGCCAACGCCTACCCGCACGAGGTGTCGGGCGGTCAACGCCAACGCGTGGCGATTGCCATGGCGCTCGCCTGCCGTCCAAAACTTCTGATCGCCGACGAACCGACAACGGCGCTCGACGTGACCACGCAGGCGGAGATCCTCAGGCTGCTGGATGGGCTGGTTCGTGAAACGGGGATGGCGCTGCTCTTCATCAGTCATGACTTGCCTGTCGTGGCCCAAGTCGTAGAGCGGGTGATGGTCTTGCGCGACGGGATCGCGCTTGAAGAGGGCGCCGTTGCCGACGTGTTCGGCAATCCGTCGCATGACTATACGCAGACGCTCGTCGACGCCGCCCGTGTGTTCGACGAAGCCCTTGGACGAACGGGATCGTGATGCTCGACCTGCGGAATGTGAATTTCGGCTACTCCCGCCACCGCAAGGTTTTGACCGATGTGTCGTTCAGCGTGCGTTCCGGCGCCAGCGTCGGCCTGGTCGGCGAGTCCGGTTCCGGCAAGACGACGCTGCTGCGATTGCTGCTCGGCCTCGAATGGCCCACCAGCGGCACCATTTGCTTCGGTGACGATCCGCTCGATCCGGCAGATGGCGCGTTCATGCGCCGCTACCGGCGTGCGGTGCAACCGGTCTTCCAGGATCCCTATTCGTCGCTCGATCCGCGCCAGAAGGTACTCGACATCATCGCCGAGCCGCTGCAATCGCTGCGCATCGCCGGACCGCACAAGGATGCGGTGGCGCAGGCGCTGGAGGCCGTTGGCCTGCCGCTCGACGCCATGCAGCGCTATCCACACGAATTTTCCGGCGGCCAGCGCCAGCGCATCGCGATTGCACGCGCCATCGTCGCGCGCCCACAGATCATTCTTGCCGACGAAGCCGTCAGCGCACTCGATCTGTCGACCCGCATCCGGATCGTCGATCTGTTCAAGACCCTATCGGCAACGCTGACGCTAGTGTTCGTGTCGCACGACCTCGGCGTCGTCGCAGCGCTTTGCGAGGAGATGGTGATCCTCGAAAAGGGACAGGTGGTCGAGAGCGGCAAGACGCGCGATATCCTGGCGGCGCCGCAGCATCCCTATACGCGGCGGTTGCTTTCCAGCATCCCGCGCATGCCCGCTTGAGCCCTTCGATTGGATAGCCTTCCACCCGGCCACGAATCTGCCGGCGGCCGCCATATCGTCAACAAACTGAAGACCTTGATCTAGAACAACCTCTCCCCGGACGGAGTTGTCCATAGTGCCGCTGGCCGCAGATTCCCTGCAGCCGCCTGCCCTAAATGGCAAATTTGAAACTCTTCTGGGGGTCCGGAATCATGTCTACTCGCTCCATCCTGCCAACTGCCGTCGCATTTCTTCTGCTGGCGGCCTCGGTCACTACGGCGCGCGCCGCGGACCTGACTGCACCGAGCGAACCTGCCCCTGAATTGCCGGCCATAAGCGAGCAGAGCCCATGGATGATCCGCGCTCGCGCGCTCGCCGTTCTGCCCGAAGACAAGGCGTCGTTGCAGCTGAACGGCACGTCGCTTAACGGCGAAAAGGTCGGCGTCAGCAATTCGGTCGTACCCGAGCTCGATATCACCTACTTCTTCACCGACAATATTGCGGCGGAACTGATCCTTGGCACGACCCCGCACACGGCCAGGGGCAGCGGCTCGATCGCCGGCCTCGGCGAGATCGGCAAGGCGTGGCTGCTGCCACCGACGCTGACGCTGCAGTACCACGTCAATCTGACCGACACGATCAAGCCCTATGTCGGCGCCGGCGTGAACTACACCATCTTCTACAACGAAAAGGCGAAGGGCGACTTCTCCAGCTTCAACCTCAAGAACACCTTCGGCGTTGCCTTGCAGGCCGGCGTCGACATCAAACTCGACGATCACTGGGGGATCAACTTCGACGTCAAGAAACTGTTCCTCGAGCCTGAGGTCAACGCGACCCTGCCGGGGGCCGGCACGGTGACAGGCAAGGTGAAGCTCGACCCGTGGCTGATCGGCACAGGCATCACCTACCGCTTCTGACGTTCGTCGCCAGCGCGAAGCGATCGCGCCGTAGGATCGACGACGCCACCCGAACGACTGTGCGCCTTCGTCACTGTTCAGCGGCGAAGGCGCATCCAAGTCGTCAGTCGCCTGTCATGCGTGGTGTGCGGTTACGGCCTTAACCAATCCGGTTGTCAATTCACGGCTGGTCGCATGCGAGATATCGCCAAGCGACAACATGCCGACCATGCGCTTTTCGTCATCGATGACCGGCAGGCGCCGTACTTTCTTTGCCTCCATAAGACGGACAGCCTCTTCGATACTCTCGCTGGTGCGGCAATAGACGATGTCCTTCGTCATGACGTCGCGCGCGGTCAGCGATGCAGCGTCGTGCCCATTCGCCCAGGCCCGAACCGCAATGTCCCTGTCCGTCACCATGCCGATGAGGCGATCGTTTTCGCCAACCGGCAGGGCGCCGATATCCTCATCACGCATGATCCTTGCCACGGTGCGCAAATCCGTTTCAGGGGCTATCCAGCGCGCGCCGGGGTGCATGGCTTCCCAAGTTCTCATCGCATCCTCCTACGGTTTGGAGAGCTGACGATAGACGAAGATCGTGGCCAATCGTTGATCCGCGCAGCCGGCGTGGTCAGCGATATCAGTTGCTCAAAATCCAGAAGGAAAGAAGTCGTCGGACCGGACGGGGGCGTCGTTGCTCAGGCGAAACGCAACCGGCCCGACGCCATCGGCGACCGGCAGGTGAAGCGTTCCGTCCAGGCCGACCGGAGAAACGCGCAACGTCGTCGCCGCCCTCGCGATCGAGAGATCGATCTCCCCTCGCCGGATCGGCACCAGCGGTGCACTGCCCGGATCGTAGCCGCCGACCCAATCATGGCAGGTGTTCACCGTGACGACTTCGAGCTCACGGCGGCTGCCGTGCGCTCGAAAAGCCACACGTTTTCGTTCTCGGAAGTGTGAGGTTACCGGCCGCCGTCTTTGGCGACGAAGAGCAGATCGAACCCGCGGAATTCACGCCGGGCGGCGGACTTCTTGAGGGCAGTCCATATCGCCTGGGGATTGTCGAGGCGGAAGCCATTGAAGCTGCGGACCAGGCCCAAGGTCGCCAGGATGGTGCGAAACGCCCTGACGATGACGGGGCCACTCAGCGAGGCGAACAGAATTTGCGGGTGCACGGCGAGCAGGACGCCCGCCGTCCGCGCCCGATCGATATCGCCGAACTGAGCCAGGGACCTGTACTCATAGCCCTCTATATCGATCTTGAAACACAGCTTGTCGGTTCGGGCCATCGATTGCAATTCGGCGATCGTGATCGTTTTCGCCTTGATTGCCTGCCCCGTCTCGTCCGCGATCAAAGCCGAGGTTTCCGAACTGCCAAAGCCGCCGCCAACCGAGTTCAGCACCAGCACCTCGTCCTCGGACAGTGCGGCATTGATCAACGTGACATCGCCCTCATTCTGCGGCTCCATTTCCTTCAGTATGCCGAAGCAGACGGGGTCGGGCTCAACAGTAATGACATTGTCGGCAATCTGAGCCGCCCAATAGGGCGTCACGCCGATCCAGCCGCCGATATCGACAAAGGTCGTGTTGGCGTCGACGAGGCGTTCGATGTTCTGGAACGTGCAAGGCTCCCACTCGCCGCTTTGAAGGCGCGTAAAGAAACGCTTCTTCTCAGGCTTGTCGGGGAAATGGACGGTCTTACAGAAATAGGTGATCGCACGCATGGCGCTTCTCTAGCCCATATCCCGGCGAAGCGGAATCGTTTTTGCGAAGATCTTCCATGCGGCCAGGGCATGTCAAAGACAGGTGCCGTCGGTCCGGTTTCACGCTTCCATGCGCTCGTTGCGGCTGCGCGCTTCCGTCAGTTCAGCGGTCGTCTGGCTCAAGCGGTCAGCCAGCACGCGCATGATCTCCACCGCCATTTCGGGGAAGTCGGCCAGCAGCTTCAGGAAGTCGTCCTTGCGGATGCGCAGGGCCTCGAGCGGGGTCGTGGTGCGCACGGTTGCCGTACGCGGGGTATTACAGAGAATGGCGATTTCGCCGACGATGGAATTTTGCTCGACCTCCGCCAGCTTCAGTGGCCCGCCTGCGGTCGTCACCAGCACGTCGGCCTTGCCGGAGAGGATGACATAGGCGGCGTCACCGATATCACCCTGGTAGAAAAGGGCCTCCCCGGCGCTATACATGACCCGATCGGAGGTAAAGGCAAGAAGCTTCAATTTTGCAGGCGGCAATCCCGAAAACAGGGTTATCCGGCGCAGCATTTCCACTTCATCCTTGAGCAACATCACAATCCGTTTCTCCCAGTATCCGGTCGAAGGCAACCCGTGTCCCGCTTCGCTGCGGGACCTTATGCTCGTGCCCTGACATTAATATTACATCAAGATGCCATTTCCTTATAGTCGGGTCCTTCGTTAGCCCCCACTTCCGTATGGTCGTCGCGAAGCAGGCGGCCATTCTCGAAAACTGCGACGCGGTCGAACAGTTCCATCACCGCCGGATTGGCAACGACCCAGACGATTGCCGGGTTGCGACCATCCTGGCGCAGAAGCGCAAAGACGTTGCGGATCACCTGCTCCTGTACGCGTTGGTCGAGTGCCAGCAGGGGCTGGTTGAAGATGTAGAAATCGCAGATTCGGATGAGCGCGCGGGCCAGATCCAGCTTCTGCCGCTGGCCTGCGGTCAACCGCTTCCCCCCAGCACCGACATTGAAATCGAAGCCGAAGGCGAGCACATCGTTGTAGAGGCCGACAGCCTCGAAAAGATCGCGCACGATTGCCCGGATCTTCTCGGATCCGTCGGCGTGCTTGTGGCCAATGCGCCCGAAAAGCACGTTGTCGATGATGCTGCCGGAAGCGATGTAGCGGTTTGGACGATAGTGTTCGATCATGCCTGCAAGGTCCGCCGGCAGCCCTTCGTCGAACTCACGTCGTGCTGCGACGATCTTTGCCATGAGCTCGTCGGTCAGGAGACCGAAACGGTGGCGAGGTTCGATGTAGCCGAAACACAGACGAATGATCTTGACCTGATCGTCCTCGGCAACATCGGCGCGCGCTCGGCCGCGAACCTTTTGCAGCAACGCCTCATACACGGGGATTTCTTCCGCTGTCATGAAGGTCAGCTGCTGGAAGAACGGGTGATCCGGCGGCAGGTCGCGGAACAGTTCGACAACGTTCTCGGCAATCTCCAGGCCCATTTCGTAGAAGACGTCACGCAGGCCGACCCGCTGCAGCACTGTCTTGAAAAACGGATGCCCCTCGAGCGCACCGTCCCACATCACCTGGTCGGTGATCGTGCCGAAGAGCAGGTTTTCGCCGATGGTCGCTTCGATGTTGTACGAGCCGGGCTCGAAGAACACCACGAGATCGCTGAGCTTCTCCTTTTCGAGGCGCTGCCGGAGCGCACCGCGCATCTCGACGATACCGGCGGCAAAAGCCGCATTGCGGTTCGGATCGATGGTCGAGCGAACCGCGAGCGCCATCACGTCGTTGGTGAGAAGAACGGCATCGAGCACCGGCCTGATCTTGACCAACAGATCCTCAGGCCCGGTTGCGCCAGCGGCCCGATAGTCGATCCAATCGCTGTTGACGTCGAAGTGCGGGTTCCCGGCGAGTTTGGCTTCGACCAGCTCCCACTTGCGATGGACCGCACCTTCACCTTCGTAACGCACTTCCGTCAAAGGCGCGTGCTTCAAGCCGTAGAGCAGGTTGTCGCCAAGGCTGCCCTGAAACACGTAGACATCCGAGGAAGCGTAGGAGATACGCCTGCCCGTCACCGATTCCGGCATCTCCAGAATATCCTGGCTGCCGATGAGAATTCGACCGCTCGCCGGCCAGATCAGTCGGGCGAAAGCTTCGGCCAGCACTTCGCCGCCGGGTTTGAGTGCGACCGCCTCGCCTGGCTGCACCTGCAGCGAAACGTGATCGAGAAGCGTTGCGCCGCCATCATCAGTCACCGTCAGGTTGACCGCTGCGAGCGCGCCACTCAAGGGCTCGGCACTTGTCGCTGCGATCGCGTGAACCTTGGGATCGAGCAGCGGATCGACGCTGAATTGCTCGACGACCTGCGCATATTTGACCTGCACGTCCTGGCGCGCCTGATCCCAGTCGATCAATTCCTTCAGAGGCCCAGGCAGATCCTTGTAGGCGCCGATGACGGCAACGAGTTGGCCTATGTCAAGCCGGCCCTGAAGCGCGAAATAGCCACCGATCGAATAGAACAGGAACGGCGTCACCTGGGCGAGGAAGTTGTTGATGAACTTGACCAGGAACTTCCACTGATAAAGGTCGTAACGGATCTTGAAGATCCGGGCGAGCCGCGATGCGATGTCGGCGCGCTCGAAATTGGAGGTGTCGTAACCCCGGATGGTGCCAATGCCATCGACGATCTCGCTCACCCGGCCGGACAATTCTCGCGCGGTCAGCTGGCGCTCTCGCCCAAGGACAAGCAACCGCTTTCGCATGCGTGGGATAATGATCGCCTGCACGGCGACGATGACCGTGGCGATGAGACCGAGCCAGAAGCTCTGCAGCAGAATGAAGATCAAGGCCGTCAATGCCTGGCCGCCGAGCAGCGCCGGCGACACGAAGGCATCGCCTGTGAAACCGCCGAGGGGCTCCACTTCATCCTTGATCATCGTCGAGATCTCGGCCGGCTTCACCCTTTTGAAATGCGTTGGTGGAAACCGCAGCACCCGATCGACGAGTTCGAAGCGGATGCGCCGCAAGAGGCGCTCGCCGAGCCGCCCCTTGAAGGTGTTGATGTAAAACTTGAAAAGGCCGTTCACCACCACAAGCAGCAGGAAGACGAGACTCAGCGCCAGAAGCATACCTTCGCGGCCGAGCTGGAAGCCGTCGAACAGATTGATCGTCCCGAGATAGGGCAGGTCAAAAGAGATCGCCAGGAACGCCTGCGTCGCTTCCGGACTGTCAAAGCCGTCGCCTTGTATAGGTCCGTTGACGATCTGCTTGGGCAGATCGAAGGACAGGAAATACGGGATCATGGAAAACGCGACGACCACCAGAATCCAAAGCTGGTCCTTGCGCGTATGGGTCCAAATGTAGCGGGAGAGGCGTGATTCCATGTTTCTGGCAACGGGACCTTATTGAACACTACGATGTGTGCGGCGAGGGCTGCCACCATACCCGGCCACGATATGCTTGCTTACCGCGCATTTCGACTGAACCGATACAGGCCTTCGGCCGCGAACGCGTTTCGGCAAAATCCGATCCGGCTTCGAATCCGGTTTATTAGATTATGCAGGTGCAAGAGAAATCCGCAATGGACCTGCCTTCGCCTTTGAGACCCGCGATCGATTTCCATGGCAAGAGGTGGAACTGGTACCAAGGGAGAAGAGCGCGCTTATTGCACTCGATTGCCTGCCAGCTTACAACGGCAGCATGAAACACGCCAGCCACCACCCTACTCCTGCGAGCGACTGGTACGAAAACGCTTTCGACCTGACGCGCGGAATTGCCGCTTACACCAGAAGTCCGCTGGTCGACGGCATAGCCAAGGTGATCGCCAAACATCCCGACGCCGATATCGCCAACGCCTTCAACCATAAGCAGGTTGCCTGCAAGATCTGGGCGCGCGACACGCTGCTGCAAGCCGCGGGGAAATCCTATGAGCGGATCGTGGTTCTGGGCGGTTGGTATGGAATCCTTCCGGCCATGTTGCTGGAGGACCGCCGATTCGAGATTGCCGTGGCTGAAAGCTATGACATCGACCCCTCCGTAGAGACTGTGGCGCGTACGCTCAACGCGACCCATGCCGACCGTTTTCGTGCGGTCACCGCCGATATGTACGCGATCGACTACCCTCGCCTCGGCGCCGACCTGATCATCAACACGAGCTGCGAACACATCGCCGATCTTCGCAGCTGGCTTGAATTGATACCGGCCGGCACACGTGTCCTCCTGCAGTCCAACGATTATTTCAGCGAACCGACACACATCAACTGTGTTGCGTCCGTAGAAGCATTCGCCGACCAGGCGAAACTTTCGACAATCGATTTTGCCGGCGCCTTGCCGACGAAGAAATACACACGGTTCATGCTGATCGGGACGGTCTGACAGGCGCCTTCAAAAGCCACTCACGCAGGATCGCCGCCGTCTGGGCGGCGCCTTCGAGGTCAAGCGGCGGCATTGCCGGCTTCGCGCGAGCAAGCTGTGTTTCAACATCGCGCGCCAGGCGAGCGGGCGTTATGTCGTTTTCGGGCAGGACGCCGGCGAGCCCGAGCTTTTCCAGTCGCGCTGCCCGCGTCGATTGTTCCGTTTCGCCGCCGGCCGTGAACGGGATCAACAGAGATGCACAACCCGCTCGAATGATGTCGCAGACCGTATTGTAACCGGCCTGTGAAACGGAAAGCCGCGCGCCGGAAAGCAGGCTGGCAAAATCCTGGCGAAACCGGAACAGATTCACATTCCCGGGAGCAGCGGATTCGAAAGCGTCATAGTCGGCCTGCGGCAGATTGGGGCCTGTCACCAGGCACCATTTAAGCTCCTGCGGCAGAAGTTTCGCGGCCTCAAGGCCGGCGCCGATCAGCTCTTTACCAACCGCGCCGCCGCCGGCCGAAACCAGCACGTCGAACCGCTCCCGCGGCAGCGCAGGCGCGCTGCCCGCGACGAGGCCGGTATAGGCGACCTTGTCGGCGATCTCCCGCGCGTAGGGAAACGTCTCTTCAAGCCGGGCAAAGGCGGGATCGCCGTGGACGAGCACAAGGTCGAAATGCGCCTGCACCAGCTCCAGCATTTCCTCGGCGCGGCCCGGCTTGTTCCGCTCCTGCAGGATATCGCGCAGCGATGTTGCCACCAGCGGGCGCGGGTTTGACGCCTCGATCAGGTCGAGCAACGGCATCAATTCAAACCGCATCTGGCGGCGCCCGAACGGAAACGCCTCGAAAATCACAACATCCGGGTCGCAGGTGCGGAATGAATCCAGCAGCATATCCCGCCGACGTTCCTTGAATTCATCATCCACCGGCTGTCCGGTTTCGTCGGCGAGGCCAGAAAACCCCTTGTCGCCGGCAACGACCGGCGGCAACGCTACGTGCTTCAAATCGGACGCTGGAAAGCCGGGAACCGGTGTACCGCCAGTGACGACCGTGACGTCGAAACCGTCGACAGCCAGCGCACTGGCAATGCGACTTGCCCGTGCCAGATGGCCGATCCCCAGCAGATGCTGGACATAGAAGAAGACCCGCAGCTGCCGTGTCATGCCAATTTCCACTCGTTTGCAAACAGCTTCGTAAGCTGGTCGATGCTGGAGTGATGGTCAAACTGCGTCCTCACCCGCTGTTCGGCAGCAGCCCCCAACTGGGCGCGGCGTGCAGGGTTGCGGATCAACTCTTCCAGCGCGAGCGACAGCGCCTGCGGATCTTCCGAAGGAACGACCCGGCCGTTTTCGCCGTCAATCAGGAGTTCGGGCACGCCGGATATTGCCGTAGACACGCAAGCAAGTCGCTGGCTCGACGCTTCGACGAGCACATTCGGCAGGCCATCGCGATCACCGTCGGCCGTCACACGGCAGGCGAGCGCAAAGATATCACTGGTTCGATAGTGCGCGAGTACGTCCGTCTGATCGAGCGCACCCTTCCAGGCAATTCTGTCGGAAATGCCGAGCTCGTCACCCAAGATCTTGAGCTTCCCCGTCAGTTCTCCGGCGCCGATGTGCTCGAAGCGCCAGTGCAGCTCGGGCGGCAACAGGGCGAGCGCCCTCAGCAGGACATCGTACCCCTTCTTGCCCACCGCCCTGCCGACGCTGACGATGCGGACCGGTTCTGCCCTGTCGGAGCCATCGCGGATCGAATGTGCGCCTTCGAAATGCGGGAAGCGCTGAAGGTCGAGACCATGATAGCTCAGGTGCACCCTTGCCTTCTGCGATGTCAGGCTCTGCAGGTGCTCATATCCGGTGCGCGTGCACGTCACCGTCCAGCGCGCGCGCGCGAGCTTTTCGGAAAGCTCCCAGTCGGGCGATGTCCAGATATCCTTGGCATGCGCCGAACAGGTCCATGGCGTACCGGCGATCATGCTCGCATATGCTGTGACCGAAGCGGGCGTATGAATGAAGTGCGCATGCAGCCAGCCTGGATCGCCCGGCCACTCCGACGCAAGCACAAGCGCCTGCCCGAAACGGCGGAAACGATTGCGGGTCGGGTCCCGTGCAAGGTCCTTAGAGAATGGCCCAAGTGCCTGCCAGAAACCCGCTTTTGGCAGCGAACGCACCAGCGCCTTGAGGACCCGCAACGGCTCCTCGTGCAGATACTCCGGCAGATAGTGGACATCGGCACGGATCTCGTCATGCACCGGATGGCGCTTGCCATCGGTGGGACGTCGGAGCGCGATCAGGACGAGATCATGCCCGGCCTTCTCAAGCCCGAGCAATTCCTGTGCAATGAAGGTTTCCGAAAGGCGCGGGTATCCTTTCAGAACGACGGCAATCTTGCGGTCTGTTGGCAATGCTTCAGCTCGATTTCTTGACGATGCTCAGATGTTCGCTCGACTGCTCGCCGAGCCATCCACCGACAATTTCCGAGATATGAACGAGCCCCTCGAGCCGCAGCCCGTTGGCACAGCTTTTAGACGGCGGCGCACGTTGCGGCAGAGCCTTCAACGCAGCGGCGAAACGCAAGGGGTCTTCGGCCTCCTCGGGCAGCAACATGTCGATAAGACCCAACTCCGAGGCGCGGCGCGCGCGGATCAGTTGCTCTTCACGCGGCTGGATCCGGGGCACGATCAGCGCCGGCTTGTCGAACGACAGGATTTCGCAATAGGTGTTGTATCCGCCCATCGCCACGACGCCCTTGGCTCCAGCGATCAGCTCTTCCATGCGGTTGTCGAACTCGATGATCTTGATATGGGGGATCTTGCTTCCCTTCCTGATCAGCTTTTCACGTTTCTTCACCGGCATATAGGGCCCGAGGACCACCAGCGCCTTATGGGTCAGCCCCGGATCCTGCTGGTAGGCATGAATGAAATCGTGGATCAGATCGGCACCATCGCCGCCGCCGCCGGTCGTCACGAGAATATAGTCACCTTCCGGCTTGTGGCCGGGCAGTTCCTCTCGCGGCACGCTCCTCTGCAGGAAGCCGACAAAATTCATGCGCTCGCGCACCGCAGGCGGCACTTCGAGTTCCGTGAGCGGATCGTAAAAGTCCGGCGGGCCGTAGACCCAGATCGTGTCGTAATACTGCTCGATCTTGCGCATGGTGTCGCGGCGCTTCCATTCCGCCTCGAGCAGATGCGGCGCATCCATGACCTCGCGCAAGCCCAGCACGAGCGTGGTGCCATGCGCCTTGAGGTAGGTGAGCGTCTCCTCGACCTCGCCCCGCAACCCCATCGGTTCCTTGTCGACGATGAAGATGTCCGGCTTGAAGGTTTCTGCCGTGTGCCGGATGATCGACTGGCGCATCTTCAAAGTCTCGTCGAGCTCGATATGGCGATCGAGGGACGTGTAATCGCCGTTATGCAGCTTGATGACGCTCGGTATCTTCACGAAATCGACGCGAGCGCGATAGTCGAAGGCGCCGGCAATCGTTGCGCCCGAAATGATCAGGATGTTCAAACCCCGATAGTCTTCCACCAGCGAATGCGCAATCGTACGGCATCGGCGCAGGTGGCCGAGCCCGAAAGTGTCGTGGCTGTACATGAGAATTCGGGCATCGTCTAAGCGCCGCGTCATGCCAGAAACCTTTCGCTCAGGAAAAAACGTACCAAAACACGCGACGCCGGCTTGCGGCCGGCGTCGAAACGAACCTCATTTGTAGGGATCGGCGGCATCGCGCAAGCCATCTCCCAAGAAGTTGAACGCCAAAATCACAAAAATGACCGGGATCGTTGGGAATAGCAGCCAGGGGTAGAAGGCAATGACGCTCACGCTTTTCGCCTCGGTCAGCAGGATACCCCAGCTGGTGATCGGGGGACGCAACCCCAATCCAAGGAAGCTTAGCGCCGTTTCGCCAAGGATCATGCCGGGGATGGAGATTGTCGCGGTGGCGATCAAGTGAGACATGAAGCCTGGCACCAGGTGCCGGCCGATGATGCGGCCGCTCTTGGCGCCCATCAATTGCGCGGCAAGGACATAGTCCTCCTCGCGCAACGCCAGCAGTTTCGAACGCACCGCTCGGGCAAGCCCTGTCCAGTCGAGAAGCCCAAGGATGATCGTGATGCCCAGATAAATCAGGATCGGGCTCCAGGTCGCTGGCATGATTGCGGCCAGCGACAGCCACAGCGGAATGCTCGGGATCGACTGCAGCACTTCGATGACGCGTTGGACGATCAGGTCGAAAATGCCGCCGTGATAGCCAGCGAGACCACCGATAACGATCCCAAGAACGAAGCTGACGGTAATGCCGAGAAGACCGATCGTCAGCGAAATGCGGGCGCCATAGATGATGCGCGACAGCACATCACGGCCAAGCCTGTCGGTACCGAGCAGGAAGAGCTGCCCATCCTTTGCGGGGCACACAAGGTGCAGGTTGCTTTCAAACAGCCCCCAGAACTTGTAGCCGTCACCGCGGCAGAAGAAGCGGATCGGCTCGACTTGCTGCGGATTGTCGGTGTAGGCGCGCCTCAGCGTCTCCATGTCGAGTTCCATCGTCCGCCCGTAGACGAACGGGCCGATGAACTTGCCCTCATGGAACAGGCGCACCGACTGCGGAGGCGCATAGATGAAGTCCACATTGCGCGTGTGCAGATTGTAGGGCGCCAGGAACTCGCAGATGAGGATCATCAGGTAGAGGGCGACCAGGAAGATGCCGGAGATCAGCGCCAGCTTGTGCCGGCGGAATTTCCACCACATGAGCCGCAGTTGCGACGCCTGGTTAACCCGCACCTGCTCTTCCGTCATCGCTTCGACGGAATAGGGATCGAATGGTGCAGTCGATACGTAGTGCGGCAACGGTTCGCCGGGCGCCGGAAGGAATGACGTCACTTGGTGCTCCTGCCTTGCAGCCGTATCCGAGGATCAAGAATGGCGAGCGCGAGATCGGAAATCAGCACGCCGATGACAGTCAGAAAAGCGAGGAACATCAGGAAGGATCCCGCAAGGTACATATCTTGGCTCTGCAGCGCCTTGATCAACATCGGGCCGGTGGTTTCGAGCGAAAGCACGATCGCCGTGATTTCCGCACCGGAAATGATTGCAGGCAGGATGGAACCGATATCCGAGATGAAAAAGTTCAGCGCCATGCGTAGCGGATACTTGATGAGCGTACGCATCGGCGAAAGCCCTTTTGCGCGTGCGGTCACGACATATTGCTTCTGCAATTCATCGAGCAAATTGGCACGCAAACGCCGGATCATGCCGGCGGTCCCTGCTGCACCGACGATTATGACCGGTATCCAGATGTGTTCGAGGATCGATTTCGCCTTCGCCCAACTCATGGGCTCGGCCATGTATTTCTGATCCATGAGGTGGCCGATCGAAATGCCGAACCAGATATTGGCGAAATACATCATGATCAGCGCCAACATGAAGTTGGGTATGGCAATACCAATCAAGCCCATCAGAGAGAGGCCGTAATCGCCCCAGCTATATTGATGCGTGGCCGAATAAATGCCGATCGGGAAGGCGATCAGCCATGTGAAGATGATCGTCAGGAAGGAGACGAGGATCGTCAGCCACAACCTGTCGCCGACGACATCGCTGACCGGCAGTTCGTATTCGAACGAATAGCCGAAATCGCCCTGCAGCATGCCACCGAGCCAGTGGACATATCTGAGCAGCGGCGGCTGATCGAAGCCATATTCCTTCCGGAGCGCCTCGATCTGCTCCATGTTGACGCCTTCGCCCTGCGCCCTGATCTCGGCGACATAACTTTCGAAGTAGTCGCCGGGCGGCAACTCGATGATGGTGAAGACAAGCGCTGAAATGATGAGCAAGGTCGGAACCATCGCCGCGATGCGCCAGAGGATGTATCGCAGCATGTCAGCCTTCCTGCTCGATCCAGAACGTATCGGGTTTGTAAACGCCGAAATAGCTCATGGGGTCGAAGCCGTAGAGCGCTGATTCCGGGACGTTCCTGATCTTGTTGGCAACGAGGATCGGCTGCAAGGAGGCGTTCACGATGCCGATCGAGAAGACCTGATCGGTATAGATCGACAACATCCGTCCCCAGATTTCCGCCCGCTCCGCATCCTCGGCCGAGCGCCGCCAGCGCTCGAGCAGCTCTGTCAGCTCGACGACGGCCGGCAGATCGGGCGCCTGCCCCATCTCCCCATGCGAGAGATAGTTGAGCCCCCAGACCGGCCATTGCAGCTGATCGTCGGCGGTCGGCGCCAGCTGTCCGGGGTTCATGTCCGCCGTCGGCACGCCATTGTCGAGCCCGAACCACATGGACATGATGATCTCGCCGCCTACGGCGCGGCTTCGGAACGTGTCACGCTGCGACGTGCGGATGAACAGGGAAATGCCGACTTTCTGCCAGTAGTCGGTGATCAGTTGCAAGACATCGGTCTCGAGCGTGCTTTCGCCAGCGGTCTCGACGACGATCTGCGCGGCGCGGCCATCCGAGAGAATACGAATACCATCGCTGCCGCGGTTCGTCAGACCGGCTTCATCCAACAGCGCGTTGGCCTGTACCGGATCGTGGGCGATCCAGGCGGAGGCAAATTCCGGCCGGAACAGCGGGCTCTCGGGCAGAACCGTGTCGGCGCTTTCCTTGGTCAGCCCGTAGAAGACGGCCTTGTTGATCTCGGAACGGTCGATGGCCAGCGACAACGCTCGCCGTACGCGCACATCCTGCAGCAGCGGACGCCAGACCGGATCGGAGCAGTTGAGGTTGGGAAGCAGCGCAAGCCGTGAGCCTTGCGTCTTCTTCCACAACTTGACCGTTACGGGATAGCGCTTCTCGGCGTCCTTCAGAAAGGTGTAGTCGATGAAGTCGATATTCGTCGCTTGCAGGTCGCTTTCGCCGGTGCCCGCTTTCGCGGGGATCAGCGCCGGCGAGCTGACATTGAGGACGAACTTATCGATGTAGGGCAGTTGCAGACCGTTCTCGTCGACCCGGTGATAATAGGGATTACGCTCGAATACGAACTGTTCGGCCGGCATCGACGTCGTGTTGCGCCAGGGGTCAAGCGTCGGCAGATCGGGATTTTCCGGGCGATAGGAACGGGCCATGCGCATATGCAGCTGGCTCCATTTCTTGACCCTTTGTTCCTTCATGATCGCCTTGAGCTTGTCCTCGTCCTGGTACTTTTCGTGAAACTGCTTGAGGTAGGCGGCTGGCATTGCCAACACCAAAGGCTGCGGCGCCGCGAGCTTCTGCAGGAAATCCGGGTTGGGTGTAGACCAGGAATAGCGCACGGTTCGCGCGTCTATGACCTCGAATTTCCCGGCTTCGCCGTCCATCACCAGCGCCGTCGACAGGCCCGCCGGGCTGAGCTTCTCATTGAGCAGCACATCTTCCCAACAATAGCGGAAGTCTTCCGTCGTCAACGGGCTGCCGTCTGACCACTTGTGTCCCTCGCGCAAATGGAACGTGAAGATCCGATCCTCGACCGTCTCGTAGCTTTCCAGCACGTCTGCGTGCATCTCGAGTTTTTCGTCGTAGCCGACGAGGCGCGAATAGCCATAGACGGTCATCAACCGTATGTCCTTCGCGCTGCCGATCAGGCTTTGTACGGTGCCGCCATGCTTGCCCGGCTGGCGGCCCATGCCGGCAACATTGATGACGCGCGGGGTCTTCGGCACCCGCTCATTGACGGGCGGCAGCTTTCCCTCGGCGACAAGCGCCTCGAAAAACTTCGGCTCGCTTGCCGCCGCAAGGAGATATTTGGGAAACGCCGCGGTAGCGAGCAGGGCGAGCGCGGTTCGGCGAGTGATCATGGCCGTAACTCCCTAGCATCCACTGACTTGCGCGCCAGCACGTAGTGATCGCCGCCGAGATCAGCAGGAAAAAGCGCACCTTCCTCGCCGTCGTCACTGAATTGCGGCCCCCACCGTCGCATGTCCGATCCCTCAACTGCCTTGAGCAGATCGAAATCCAGCGGACGATCGAGATCCGGATACGGAACGGCAGCGAGCAGCGACTTCGTATAGGGATGCACTGGCTTGCGCATCAGAACTTCGCGCGGCGCCAATTCCACGATGCGCCCTGCACACATCACCGCGATCCGATCGGCCATGTAGTCGACCACCGCGAGGTTGTGCGAGATGAACAGGCATGTCAGCCCGAGTTCCTTCTGCAGATCCTTGAGCAGATTGAGGATTTGCGCCTGGACCGAAACGTCGAGCGCCGACACCGGTTCGTCGCAGATCAACAGTTGCGGCACCAGGGCAAGCGCCCTGGCGATACCGATGCGCTGGCGCTGGCCACCGGAAAAACTGTGCGGATAACGGTTGACGAACCGCTGGTCGAGGCCAACGGCCTGTAGCAGCAAACGGACCGTCTCTTCGCGCGACTTTGCCGTTCCGCGTCCATGGATCTCGAGCGGTTCGCTCAGGATGTTCTTGACGGTCATGCGCGGAGACAGCGACGACACCGGATCCTGAAAGACCATCTGGATTTTCGAACGCAGCGTTTTCAGCTCGTCACCTTCGGCCTTGAGGACGTCAATCGGCCCCTCGCCGTCGTCGAAGTTGACACTGCCGCCATCCGGCGTGATGGCCCGCATCAGGATCTTGCTGATCGTCGTCTTTCCGCAGCCGCTTTCACCCACCAGGCCCAGACATTCGCCACGACGGATATCGAAGCTGACATCGTCAACCGCGCGATGCCGGGACGGATCCTTCTTGCCGAACCAGGAGGTTTTGCGCGTGCCGTAGGTCTTGGAAAGGTTGCGTACCGACAGAAGGACGTCGGGGCCAGCCGCCTTGTCGGAATCCTTGGCTCCCAGCAAAGTCCCTGCTTTGACCGGCACTTCGCGAAGCGCCTTCAGCCGCTCGCCCGGCTTCATGTCGAAATGTGGAACGGCGGCCATCAGGCCCTTGAGATAGGGGTGCTGCGGATTGCGGAAGATCGCATCGACCGGGCCCGCCTCGACGATCTGGCCGTGGTAGATCACCACGACTTCGTCAGCCATGTTGGCGACCACGCCAAGGTCGTGGGTGATCAGCAGCATCGCCATGTTGAGCTTGACCTGCAATTCCCGAAGCAGTTGCAGGATCTGTGCCTGCACCGTTACGTCGAGCGCCGTCGTCGGCTCGTCGGCGATCAACAATGCCGGCCGGCAGATCAGCGCCATGGCGATCATCGCGCGCTGGCGCATGCCGCCGGACAGCTCGAAGGGATACATGTCGTAGGCGCGCTTCGGGTTGGCAAAGCCAACATAACCGAGCAGCTCTTCCGTTCGTGCGCGCCTCTCGGACTTCTCCGCATCCGTATGAATCTTCAGAACTTCGGAGATCTGGTTGCCGATCGTATGGAGCGGTGACAGCGACGTCATCGGCTCCTGGAAAATCTTGCTGATGCGCGTGCCGCGCAAAGCACGGATTTCCTCACCTTCGCGTTCCAGCGAGAGCAGATCGATCGGCTTACCCTTGACATCGGGATCGTTGAAAAGGATCTGCCCGCCGACCCGCGCAACGTTGGGAAGAATGCCCATGACAGCCTGGCTGATGGCCGACTTTCCGGACCCGGACTCGCCAACGAGAGCGGTCACCTTTCCTGGCAAGATTCTGAAATTCGCTTCCTTGACGGCTTCAACCTTGCCGCCGAGCACCGAGAATGTGATCCGCAGACCTTCAACTCGAAGCAGGTCCGCCCCTGATGTCATCGCAGCACGCTTCCCTCATTGCCCGTGTATCCGTCGCCACTAAAAAAGACTATCGCAGCTTCAGGAGGCTGTCCAGCTTAGGCCTTGCAACCACAGCATAGTTCACGGTCGCGTCGCAATCGTCAGGGAAAGGGGCAAGCCTCTTTGGCCAGCACGTCGGCGCAGCTCGGGGACCGACGGAAATCGTCGTAGTAGAGCGTCCAGTCCGTCACATCGGCCGCACGATATGGCCCGAACTTGAAATACTGGTTGTGGCCGAGCCCCTTGTCCGCGTGTCCGACATGACCCTTGACGGTGATGATCGGCTTACCATTGGCATAGAGCTCGATATGGCCGGTGCCGTCGGCGCCGGGCTTCGTGTAAATCGCGAAATCGATCCAGCCCGATTTCGGATCCGGCAGTGCATTGCCGTGGTTCGTCACGGCGATGGCGTCGGTGCAGCCATTGAACAGATTACCGTCTTCCGCCGTCCACGCGGGATCGGTCGCCACCAGCATGCGCATCTGGTTGAGGCCCAGGCGGCCCCAAACCGGCACTTCACCCGGCCGGCAGACGGCAGCGACGCCGTCCGGCCCGGAAGACGCGGGCGCGATATAGTTGGTCTCCACCGTCGCAAACAGCTTGCCGGAATTCATGCGCAAGGCGAGGAACGGACTGAAATCGCCTTCCGCTCCCGGGTCGATTTCGCGCTTCCATTGCGCCACGAGATAGCGGTGGTCGCCTGATGGCACCGGGTCGGCAAACTTCACCGAGAAGCCATACCAGATACCCTGGTCATACGGCACGCGCAGGGGCGTCTTTTCCCAGATCTCCGCTCTTTCGCTGCAGCCATCAAGTGAATCCGGGCAGGTCGGCACGACGCTCAGCTTGAGACCGCCATTGCCGCTGCGTTTGACGGCGCTCTGAAACTCGACCGTGCCCGCGCTCTGTTCGAAATTCTCCCGGTAGTAAAGCCCGCCATCCGGCGAGAAGTCCTTTCCCTCGAAACCGTCGTAAAGCTTGGTCTCCCACGGTTGCGCAGCCGCAACGCCAGTGATGAAGAAACTCGCGACGATGAGGGCTGTTCGGAACATGGCGATCCTTACTGAAGCATCTTGTCGATGAGGCCGCGCGGCGGCTGCAACGGACGGGTGTTGCGATGGAGCAGCATGACATGTTCGGCCTCCGAAAGTCCATCCTGCAAAACGTCGTCGAGGCGCTCGTCCGTCTTCGGCAAAAGTGCTGCCTCGTTCGGGTAGAGAATGGTGAACTTCTGGCGCACGCCCCGCAGTTTTTCTTGGCCCAGCGCCGTCCAGTCGCCACCGCAATAATTGACGAAAGCCTCACTCGCGACGATGCTGTGGGCGTACTTCTTCGTCAGGTTCTGCAGCCGCTGCACCTCGTTGACCGCCGAACCGAAGGCCGAGAAGGTCAACCGGTCGCGAAGACCGACATTGCCGAACATCACATTGCCGACATGCAGGCCGACGCCGTAACCGATAGGATCGCGCCCCTGCTTTCGCCGCTCGGAGTTGAGCAGCTCCATACGGGCCGTTGCGGCGCGCACTGCGCCGAACGCTTCGCGGGCAGCAAACTCGGAAGGCTCCTTGTGCCGGCCACACGGATAGACCGCAAGGAACCCATCGCCGACAAAGCTCAAAATGTGGCCGCCATTGCGGTTGAACGGTGCGGCAATCGCATCGAAGTAGCCGTTCAACGTTTCGATATAGGACTGGCGTCCCTCCTTTTCCGCAAGCATCGTCGAGCGGCGCATGTCGGCCATGACAAGGATGGCGCGCACCGTCTCGCCGTCGCCGCGCCGGACCTGCCCGCTCATCACCCGACGGCCGGCGCTCGATCCGAGATAGGTGGTCAGCATGTTGTCGGCGAGCTTGCCGAGAACGGCCATCTTGGCCGCAACCGCCAGATGGTTCTGCAGTCGCAGCAACGCGCCGATCACATCATCGGTGAAGCCGCCATGCCGGTCCGTCGTCCAGGAGCCGACCATACCGTGGCCGGAGTCAGCACCGAGCGACTGCATGAAGGCGATATAGTCGGTCGCCCCCTGCTCCTTCAGTTCGTCGAAGATCGGGAACTCGGACGGGGTATCCTTGTAGATGCGGCGCCGCACATGCTCGAGATTGTTGTTGAGCAGGTAATAGTATGGACTGCGCAGGAACCGCTCGGGGTTGAGCGCAAGCTCCTCATGGCGAAGACCGCTGACCTCGACGCCCTTGCCCCGCACCCAGGTGAAGCCGAGCGCGTCGTAAAGCGGATGCAGCATCGAAAACGACAGGTGCACGCGCATCAAGGGCAGGCCGGCCGCAGCCAGCCGCTCGCAAAAGCCCTTGACGATCGTCTCCAGCGACTCGTCGCTGAGCGACGTTCGCATGAGCCAGTCCGCGACCTTGTCGATCAGAATTTCGGATACGTTGTCGTTTACCGCGCCCATTTCGCGTCCTCACCGTGACAGACAGTCCAGCACCATCCCTTTGCGATGGTCGAACGGCCCGACGATGTGTCGGCGTTCGCTCGCGGCGGGTGATGATGATACGTGCCCGTTAAGAAAATGCTCCAACCGATTCCAGCGTCGATGACGTGCAGGCACCCGGAATGCGGCGGTTATATGCTGCAGATATTGATGGCCCTCTGCAATTTCCAGAGGTGTGACAAGTTTTATTCGTTCATCTGGCCACGCGAAGATTTGATAGCGGGCTCACCACGCGCGGCCACAGCCGGGAAGAGTTGCCGCGCTTGACTTGCGGCCCGTTTCTATCCAACAAACCACGGCATGTCGCCTGGTAGGCGCTTCCCATTCACGAGAGCTGGAACCGAACTTTGACCTCCCCCCACAACGAAAGGCTGCTGGCGTCGATTTCGGCCCGCGCCGCCCATGTCGGCGTCATCGGACTTGGTTATGTCGGCTTGCCGCTGGCGATCGCAGCCGCGCGCGCGGGCTTTTCCGTCACCGGATTCGACATCGACCCGGCAAAGATCACGACACTTGATGCGCACAAATCCTATATTGCTGCCGTCCCGGACACGGTACTTGCCGAGCAAGCGACGGCCGGACGGTTTCGCTCGACAACGGATTTCGAAAGGCTTGGCGGCTGCGACGTCATTGTCATCTGCGTGCCGACGCCGCTGACGAAACACCGCGACCCCGACCTTTCCTTCGTCGAAAGGACGGCGCGCGCGATCGCTGCGACGTTGAGGGCCGGTCAACTCATCGTTCTCGAGTCGACGACATATCCGGGAACGACCGATGGCGTCGTGCGCACCATTCTCGAAGAAACAGGCCTGAAATCGGGCCTCGACTTCTTTGTCGGTTTTTCGCCCGAACGCGAAGACCCGGGCAATCCGGTCTACGAGACGACGAGCATCCCGAAGGTCGTCGCCGGCGACGGACCGCTCGCCGCAAGCCTGATGGAGGCTTTCTATGGTGCCGTCGTCAAGACGGTCGTTCCGGTATCGTCCAATGCCACCGCCGAAGCTGTCAAGTTGACGGAGAACATCTTCCGCTCGGTCAACATCGCCCTCGTCAACGAATTGAAGATCGTCTACGAAGCGATGGGCATCGATGTGTGGGAAGTGATCGAAGCGGCCAAGACCAAGCCGTTCGGCTACATGCCCTTCTATCCAGGCCCCGGTCTCGGCGGCCATTGCATCCCGATCGATCCGTTCTACCTCACCTGGAAGTCGCGCGAATACGAGTTGCCCACCCGGTTCATAGAGCTGGCCGGCGAGATCAATTCGGCGATGCCGCGGCACGTGATCAGCCGGCTCGCCGAGGCGCTCGATCGCCACCAGGGCAAGGCGCTCAGCCGCTCGACAGTCCTTGTCATCGGCCTCGCCTACAAGAAGAACGTGCCGGACATTCGCGAAAGCCCGTCATTGAAATTGATCGAACTGATCGAGGAACGCGGCGGTCATTGCGAATACCACGATCCCTATGTCGCTGAGATTCCGTCGACGCGCGAATACAGCGCCCTGAAGGGCAGGCGATCCATGGCACTCGACGAACAATCGATACGCCAGTTCGATGCTGTGCTGGTGGCGACCGACCACGACCAGGTCGACTACGCCGCGCTTGCCGCTGCCTCGCCGCTCATCGTCGATACCCGCAACGTGTTTCACCGCCAGGGGCTAATCGGCACGCACATCGTCAAGGCCTAGCCAAGGCCGCCTTCAACTTGGCAGCGGCAACGGCATAGCCGCCAGAGGCTCCGTCGACGAAATGCATATGGTCCCGGCTCATCGGCGTCGGCACGATGCAGGTCATCAGCGCGGAATCCTGCTGATGCAGACCGTAGCGGCTGACACCGTCCGCTGCGGCCCGGCGCAACCGAGCCTCGATCAGGGCGAGGCGCGCGGCACTGATGTCGATGGTCATCTTGAGACCGTCGTCGAACTTGCGAAAGTCGGTGTTGTTGGCGAGATCCCGTCGATAGCGATTGGTATCGAACGTGCCCAGATTCCAGCCCATGCGAAGGCAGACGAACAGCGCCAATGTCTGCAGCGTGATCCAAACGCGCGACAGAAGCCGCCCTCCTCGCGGTGATCGCGCGCGCGATTCGGCTTCGATGCCTTGGATGGAGAACCGCGGTTCAGGTCCAAGTTCGGGTACGGGGTGCGCGTGTCGTTCCTCTTCGTCGGCGAGGGCGACAATATCGGCGATCAACGCCTGAAACTCGGGTCCACTGCCTTTGTCTCCAGGCACCGCGATGATGGACGCGATCGAACCGTGACGCGATTGGATCGGGTTCCAACGGCAGGAAAGCCCCGTGAGATCCGGCCGTGTGCCAGGCGGCGCGGCCTCCACCTGGTATCGACCCGCCTTCATGGCCGCTTCCGCCCAGCTTGCTCCGCCACCGGCAAACATCGCATAGGAAACGTCCTCGCTCGCCTTGAAGCGCGCGACGCGCATGTCGAGGCCTGCGGCCCTGACATCGCTGACCGGAACCAGTGCGGCACGCAGTTCCAGACCGAGTTCTTCGAGCACCCAGGTCTTGACGGCAGAAAGCGTATCCTTCGCGCGCCCGGACATCGATGCCGGCAGGACCGCCAATGCGCCGTCGCCGCCAAAAACGAACGGCATCGACTTCACGTCGAACGCGTTCATCAGCGCCGAGATAACGCTCGCGCCAGCCATGTTCACGGATTTGTATCGACCTTCGGCGATCGCCCCGGTGGAATTGACGATGTCGGCAAGGGCCAGCACCCAGTCATCAGGCAAGGCCCGATAATTCGCCTCGTCTGCCACGCCTTCGAAGACATCGAAGAGCGGCACGCTATCGTAAAATCCCGTTTCACCTGCCTGTGCCATGGGTGCTCCGACCTGCTGACCGTCGGCTATGTCGATAGATGTTCCACGCGAGACCGCAAGAAAAAGTTTCATGCGGCTTGTCCGCTACGGCGCGACAACACAGGCGGTGAACGGACCGCGGTATCGCCAGACTGGCCAAGTCTGCCACTTATCGCAACGCTCCACCGTGCCGCTGTTACCTCGGGCACAGCGGCGCATGTGTGAGCATCGATAAGGTTAATGTCTAAACAATAACCCATGGCATTGCAGGGGGGTGGTCATATGTGCTTGTCTATTGGGCAAGCGCAGGCAACCAGGTCTGCGCGGGCAGCGTAAAGCCGAAACAGGAATGCAAGAAGACAACTTTCGAGTGCGGTTCTGGGGCGTAAGAGGGAGTTTGCCGGTCTCCGGCGAGCAGTTCCTGCGCTATGGGGGAAATACATCCTGCATCGAAGTCCGGTGCGGCAAGGAAGTGTTGCTCTTTGACGCCGGATCCGGCTTGCGAGAAGCCGGCGCTTCGCTGATCGCCGAAGGCGTCGACAACTACGATCTGTTCTTCACCCACAGCCACTACGATCACATCATCGGCCTGCCCTATTTCAAGCCTATCTACAAATGCCAGTCGTCGGTGCGGTTCTGGTCAGGGCATCTGCATGGCGTGATGACCACAAAGGAAATGATCCGCGACTTCATGCGGCCCCCGTGGTTCCCGGTCGATCCGGACATCTGTCAGGCGAGCCTCGAAGGCATAGACTTCAAGCCGGGTGACGTTCTGACGCCGCGCGACGGCGTGACGATCCGCACGACGAGCCTCACCCATCCCGGCGGATGCATCGGCTATCGCGTCGAATGGAACGGTCGCGCCGTAGCGCTTGTCTACGACACGGAACACGAACCCGGCATCCTCGACCCTGCGGTGCTGGAGCTCATCGCCGGCGCCGATATGATGATTTACGACTGCACCTATCTCGAAAGCGAGATGACGTATTATCGGGGCTTTGGGCATTCGACCGGAGCCCACGGCGCTCGCCTTGCTTTGGCCGCCGGCGTCAAGCGCCTGGCGATGTTCCATCACGACCCCGCGCGAACGGATGCGCAGCTGGACGCCATGGAAGTCGACGTGCAGTCCCTCTTCGCTGGCGCATTTGCCGCCCGCGACGGCCAGACTATCGATCTATAAGGTCTCTTGTCCGACGCCAACGGCACGCGGGATGTCCTGATGTGGCGGTGAAGAGCCTTTCAAGAAAATCCCACACGGCAGCATCATGCACGAGGTGATGGGTCAACAACCCGACCGTGCCGCCTGACTGATCCTCCCTGCCCTCCACGTCGCCGCAGACCTGCCGTATGCGCTCGACGACGTCTGCAATGATCAACGTATGGTCCCTGCATCCGCGCGTGCCGCGCCAGTCCATGACGTCGACGTGGGTATTGACGAGCGGGAACGGCGACGGCTTCTCCGGACCGAAAACCGAAAGCACGGAAAACCCGATCTCGGGCAACCGAGGCGATAGAGCCGCGTCGATCCGGTTCCATGGCGGCACGAGCATTGGGACGAAGTGTTCGGGAAAAAGCGCCTGCAGGCGCTCGGCGCCGCGTCGCAGTTCATCGAGGATCACCGCTGGGGGGCGATGCGCACCGAGTTCCTGCTTCTTCTCCTCTCTCGGTGCATGGTTCCGGTGCGCCCAGCCATGCGCCGCCACACCGATTTCGGCCCGGCCCGAGAGATGCCGCGCCAGCGCTTCTGTCGCCGGCGCAGGCGGCACGGCGAGTGTCACGGGCACCGCGTGGCTTGCCGCAAGCGACAGAAGTCGGTCGAGCGGTGTGGTCGGCTCGACGGCGTCGTCGTCCCTCAACCAGAAATCGACCTGTCGTTCCCGCGCATGAACGCGATCGAGTTCATCGACGAGCAAGTGCCAATCCGCGTCAACGGTCACGAAGTCTTCTCCAGGAATTTGCCGAAAATCTTGTCCAACCGTCTTGCCGCAGCGCCAAAGGACCGTTCTTCGTGGACAAAGCGGCGGGCGTTTTCGCCGAATTGCCGGCGGATCTCAGGCTGATCGATCATGTGGCGGATCGCGGCCGAATAGGCATCGATATCGCCCTGCGGCGTCAGCACTCCGGTTACGCCGTCCCTGACCACCTCCGGCACACCAGCCGTCCTTTGCGCGATGACGGGGAGCCCCGCCGCCTGCGCCTCGAGATAGGCCAACCCATAGGCTTCGCCGCAGCCGGGCCAAAGGTAAAGCGCACTTTCGCCGAGGATGCCCGGGATCTCGCTCGCCTCTCTTTCGCCGAGCCATTTCAGCCGATCCGCCGGCAACGCGGCAAAAGCATCGCAGACCTCCGGCCGGCATGGCCCATCGCCGACGATGGTCATGGCCCAGGGGCGATCGGCAACCATGGAAAGGGAACGGGCAAGCATTTGATAGCTTTGCATCTTGTCGCCGCTGCGCATCATCGCCACGGTGACGAGACGGCAGTCGTCAACGGCACCAGACGATACCGATGGGAACCGCGTGGTATCGATAAAGGGGGCCAGCATCGCATGCCGACACGCGGGCGCAGCCTCGAGCAGGCCATCGCGATCCCGCTGCGTCAGGCAGATGTTGACCGCCGCCTGCTCGATAGCGGCAAGCACATGGCTTTGCGCGACTGCCCGGATGCCTTCGTTCCGGCGCAACGAGTAGGAGGCTTCGGCAGTTAGGTAGGGGATGCAAAACTCGGCCGCAAGCCCCGGTCCGATCAGGTCAGGCGCCTTGTAGTAGGGGTGGTAGCAAAACCAGGCATCGGGCGGCGTTCCTGCCAGCCAAAGCTTGCGAAGACGCTCTGTTTCGCCCGCTGCCGCTGCCATCGTCAGCGCGAACTGCGCCTCGGAACCATCCGCCATGAAGCTGCGCAGTTCGCTTGCGATCGACACGTCATGCCCGGCTTGTCGCAGCGCATCGATCAACATGCGCGCCATCAGCCGGTCACCTGATGGAACGGGGTGGCTGGGCGATTTCAGCGGTGCGTAGAAGGCGATTTTCATACCGGATGAGCTATCTCGTCTTCCTGGTATGGTGTCAACGGCGGCGGGGCGTGCAAATGCGGCCTTTGCTCAGGTCAATTGACAGGTATGTCGAAGTAATCTCTGCGAACAAGCCTCAGCGATCGGTCGGGCTGGATGATGTAGCTCTCTTTGACGAAGCTGCTTCCGCTCATGAAAGTATGCGGCACGATGCTGCCGACCGGTGCCTTCGTCAGCTTGGTGCGCGGTTGTCCACCATAGGTGATGCTGCCCGGTATCGGCTGCAGATCTGGCGTCGTGCAACTGGCGAGACTTAAGCTGATGGCGGCAAACATCAGCATAGATCTGCCTGAACGTGATATGCGCTTGGCTTCAACCATGACCAGTGTCCCCCCCAAAGCATGTCGCGGGAAAGTGTGCCGCGGTCTTGCGATAACGACATGCGTGAAAACAGGCTTTAGCGGCCGGCCCTAACGAGGCGCATTGCGTCCCACGGCGTTGCCGCCATATCATCCATCTAGCTCTCTTATCCCGATCGTCAAGAACGCCGCCGGCTACTCAAGCAGAGGTGATGCCATTCTACTGTGCGCTGGCGTCCGACGCATCCGGCGATCTTGCCGCCGACGCTTCCTTGGCGTGTTCCGCCAAAAGCCCGTAGGCGACATAGTACTTGTAGATATTGCTGACATATTGAACCGTCTCGCGCCCGACGATCTCGGCGGCGGCATTTTCGACATTGCCGAACCAGAGGTCAGGATCGAGCCCCATGTCTTTTGCCTTCGCCCGAAACTTGCGCAGGTTTCCCGGTCCGGCGTTATAGGCTGCAAATGCAAAGAGGAGCTGATCGCGCGGCGTGATCTGCGGGTCGTTGATATAAACATCAACAAGATGTCTTAGATATTTCGACCCCGCCTCGACGTTGCGATCCTGATCCTTGTCGATCCCCTTGATGCCGACAGACTTGTCGGCCGCCGTCGATGGCAGCAGTTGCATGACGCCGACTGCACCGCGCGGGCTTCGCCTGGACTGATCGAGCTGTGACTCCTGATAGCCTTGCGCCATCAGCATGAGGAGTCGAAGGCGTATGTGCCGCCATGCTTGCGGAAGATCTCTACCAGGTTCTGGAAGCGCTCGACATCAGCCGGCGCATAGGCGCGCTTCAGCATCTTGTCGCTCTTGTAATAGGAGTTCTTCAGGATATTGCCGAATGTCGTGCCGATGCGATGCGTCTTGACGAAGGAACCGAGCGTGGCTTTCAGCTTTGGGCTGTCCTTGCGAATTGCCCAGGCGATCTGTCCGTGGTCCGACACCAGGATGTCGTCCCGTATCTTGAGATCGCCAAAGACCGTCGCCCAGATGTCGGCCTTGTACTTATCGACAACAGTCCACGGTAGCGGGCCGGCGTTGATCATCTCGAGCACGTCTTCGTCCTCAAGGTTTTCGTCGATGTCCTTGATCGATATCGGCGCACGGCCTGCCTTGACGAAGCCTTCGCTCAAGGCAGCCAGGTGCTCATAGTAGCTGCTTGATTTACGGACGCGGACCTCCTGTCCGCTGAGATCGTCCAAACTTGCAATCGCCGGCGCAGACGGCCCCGTTACCAGCACTTCCTTGGCCTCATCGAACAGGGGGGCGGTAAAATCGACCCTGGCGAGCCTTGCCTCGGTTATCGTGAGGTTGCCCATCACGATATCGCCGCGCCCGTCTTCCAGCGCTGTCAGGAGACGCGATCGAGATACGGGCACAAAGGCGACGCGAATTTTCTCGATCTCCTTCTTCCGCGCCGCATTCAGCTCTTTCTCCAAGGCAGTCCCGAACTCCACGGCCGTGCCAAACTGCCGGCCGCGATCGATGAAGTAGATGGTCTTGCTGAACGGAACGAGAATGCGAACGAGGCGTCGCTTCTCCATGTCGTCGAGATCGCCCAGATGCGGGGCGGTGATCGCCTGGAATGTGCTTTCGTTCGATTGTGCCCATGAAGGTCCAATCCCCGCCACTGCGAAGAGCAGAACAAGCAGTGCCAGCCGTCTCATCTTGGCCTCCCCAGCCCGAAAAAACTTACTCCTGCGGAGCGCCCTCGCCGAGCGCTATCGCGGCATTCTTCTTGGCGATGGCGTCGCGCGTCGCAGCGGCGGCAGCCGAATGCTGTTCGTCGCCAGCCACCTGCACCGTTGGCGACGCGAAGGAGATGCCGTTCTTGTCGAAGGCCTCCTTGATCATCGCCTGTGCCCGGCGCCGGATCTGGGTTTGATGCCCCGGCTTCGTCGTCATGGCAAAGCTCAAGCTGATGCCGTAGTCGCCGAAAGTCTCGACGCCCTTCATCTTGACCGTCTCGATAATCATCGGCCCCAGTTCCGGATCCTCAAGAAGCTCCGCCCCGATGCCCTTCACCACCTTCTTCACCTTGGCGATGTCAGCGTCGTAGGAAACGTTGATCAAGAACTTGTCGATCACCCAGTCACGGCTCATGTTTTGAACGGCACCAAGGGAGCCGAATGGCACGGTGAAGACCGGACCGCGATGATGCCTGAGCCTCACCGAGCGTATGCTGAAGGATTCGACAGTGCCCTTGTAGCTGCCGCTCTGAATATACTCCCCGATGCGGAAAGCGTCATCCGTCATGTAGAAGATCCCGCTGATCACATCCTTGACGAGCGTCTGGGAACCAAAGCCGATGGCAACGCCGAAAACGCCGGCGCCGGCGATCAGCGGGCCAATCTGCACGCCAAGGCCCGAAAGGACCATCAACACCGCGACGACCAGAATGAAGGCTGCAAGGAAATTGCGCAGGATCGGCATCAGCGTCAGCAGGCGGGTGTTGCGGGCACGTTGAGCCGGGTCCGTCGTTTCACAGGCGGCATGCTTGACGCGAAGGCTGATCAGGCTCTTCGCCAACTGCCAGATCAGATCAGCCGCCAGCAGGATGACGATACCGGCAAGCACACCACGGAAAATCCGATTGAAGACATCGTCCTGGACCATCATCGATGCGTTGACGCGGAAGACAAGCGCAAGCCAACCCGCGGCCAAGGCGATGATCACCAGCCTGGCGCCGCGCTCGATCAACACGTTGCGCATCACGCGGATGTCGTCGTCTGCCGACGTGTCGAGCATCGTCCTGGCGAAGGCGCTGGTGAAACGCAGGAGCGGCGGCAAGCCGATGATGTAGAGACCGATCCAGAACAGAACCCGCAGGTCCGCCACCCACAGCAGCCACAACAGCACGAGAAATGCCACCATCATGATATTGCCGACGACACGGCGCGAGCCCGTGGTAACGCCCGCAGGTCGCCGCAGCACGGTCAGGATCGCAAGCGCAAGCACGATAAGACCGAGAACAGCGGCAATAAAATCGCGAACGTCCGGGGAGACCGAAAGGGCGGTCATGGCATCGCCGATACCCCATATGCCGGCGGCGACGCAAATTATCGCCGCTGACGAGCGATACCAGAACCGTGCACCCTCAGCCGTCAGTGAAAAATAGCCGGTTCGGCCGGACGGATCCGTCGCATCGGCCGGCCCACCCGACAGCACGGCGGAAGCGATGGTGATCAACAGGCGAGCCCCGATCCAGGCAACCAGGAGCGGCGCGATGGTCTTCTCGAGCCGCGAGGGCCAGTCGGCCACGGCGAGAACGGTGGTCGTGGCAATCGCAAAGACGAGCAGCGGCAATACCTTGACGAGCATCGAGCGCGCAGGCCCGGTCAACTGCGTGGAACTCAATGTCCGTCTCAGCAAATAGCGCAGCAGGTATTCGGCGCCGTAACCGATCAACAGGATGAAGAAGAAACCTTTGAGGATCGGCGAAGAGCCGTGGTTTTCCATTTCCCCCATGAGGCGGGCGCGCGCTGCGTGGAATTCGGGAGCGATGCGAGGGATCGCGTTCGTGATGCCGGCCATATGGCGACGGAGTTCAGCCGTCCAGCGCGCCGCAAACCCGCTCGCCGGCGCCGCATCTGCTGGTGCCGCCGTCTCAGGCGTCGTACCGGCGGGCGTCGCTGGCCGTTTGGTGGCCAGCCATTGCCGGACCTCGGGATCGTCCAGCAATTCGATCAGTTGCTGCACTTTTGCCGGTTCGGTGGCCGGTGCCGCGCCTTGGGTCTGGGCTTGGCCCACGGACATGAACCCAAGGAATATCGTCAAGAAAGCGAGCATACGGGGCATCAGCCCCCAGACTGCAAGCGACAACCTGATACCGATCATGCTGAACATTCCCCCAGCGATCGGCGGAGTGCCGACCGATTCCTGCCCTCATCCGCACAAACGCTAACACAGTCCCCTACGTTTATGCCAACGTCCGTTTCCGATGCACCTTTGCGGATCAACGACGACGGAAACCGCCGCCACCACCGCCATGAAATCCGCCTCCGCCTCCGCCTCCGTGAAAACCACCACCGCCGGAGAGCCCGCCTCCACCATGAAAGCCACCGCCGCCAAATCCACCACCGCCACCGCCAAACCCGCCGGGACGATCAAAACCACCGCCGCCGTAGCCGCCACCACTCGGGAAATTCAACGGACGCTGGTTGTATGACTGATGCTCAAAGGAGCGCTGATTACCGATCTGGCGCCCGGCACGGTCGATCGCCAGATGGTCGGGCGCGCGGTTGCCGATCGCGTTTCCGCCGCCCGTGGCAAGACGGTTGTCGCTGCGCCTGTTCAGGTTCTGCGCTGCGTCCGGGTGCTGGGTCGCGAACTGCTGGCCGGTCTTCTTTGCATCCTGGATCGATGGCTTTTGCACCGGTTGCCATCCGTCCGGCGTATGCTTCTGCCATTGGCCGTCATCGCGGCGATAGACGTTGCCGTCGCGTCCGGCGTAGACGTCGCCGCCCTTGCCGCCGGCGACAAAGCCGTGATTGCCGTCGGAGGTGCGCCAATGGGCACCGGCACCGCCGGCCGTTGAGCCGCCACTGATGCGTGCAAAGTCCGAACCGTGCTTGACCGCAGCCGTCCCCCAGCTGCCATAGACATTTTGGCCGCCGCGCGCGATCGCCGCGTTACCGGTGCGAGGATTGTAGGCGGCAACGAAACCGCGCTCACCCGCAGGGCCATAGCCAGCCGCGCCACGGATATAGGTGCCGGTACGAGGATTGTAGGCAGCGCCTGCAGCGATGCCGCGGTAAGGACCATAGGCATAGCCGTAGCGACCGAATGTGCCGACCGCCGGATTGTAGAATGCGCCGACACCATAGGTAACCGGCCGCGGATAATAGGGATAGTAGCCCCCGGCCCAGCCGTAGTCCCAATAGTCGTCATAGTACCAGCCGGTGCCGTAGACGAACGTATCCCAGGCGAGATAGGCGCCGAGGTAACCCATGGTATATCCTACCCAAACCGCGTCGGGCTCGGTTTCGTAAATGCGGACATAGGTGGCATTGTAGACCGGCGACGACGGCGGGATCGTGTAGACCTCATCCGGCACGGCCTTCGCCACGGCGAAAGGCCCTGTCGGCGTATCACCGACAAACCAGACCCCGTCCTTCAGCACGAAATATTTGTCGGCGACCTTGATCACCGTCTCATTGGTATTGACGGCATAGGTGAGCGACGTTCCGTCGATCTCCTCGAATTTCGGGTCGCCGCTATAGGCGACGTCAACCTTGACCGAACCGTCCAGCGAGACGCGCGCTTTCTCGGGGATGCTCGCCTTCAGCCTGGCTTCGGCATTCTCCGAGGTGCCAGGAACAGACGAGCGGACGGTGTAATAGGTGGCATCCTCCGGGATGTTCTGGAAATCCTGCGGAAGATTGGGGGTGGCGAAGGTCCAGGGGCCATCAAGCGACGCGGCAGAGAACCAGCGGCCCGAAACGAGCACGTACCAGTTCGAGTCCGCAGGCAAATAGAAAACGTCGCTCTCCGTGTTCGTCGCAATCTTCAGCGCGGTCCCCGGCACCGGTTCAAGCCTCGGCTCACCGTTGAAGACGATCAACTCCGACGGTTTGTCGGAATAGACGATCTTTGGCGTTACACCCTCCCCGGAGGCAAGCGGGATTGCCGCCTTCGCATCCTTCCAGTTGTCATCGTCGGGCAACTTACCGAAGAGATCGGGCAGCGCGGTCGCGGGCTGCCAGCCATTCGACAGGTCCTTCGACTGAAGCCATGCCTTTTCGTTGCGCAGGTAGTAGGGGCTGTCGGCGTCGAGCTTGAACAGATCCCAATTGGTGTTGACGGCAAAGGAAAGGCCTTGAACGCCTTTGACCGGCGCGAACACCGCCTTGCCGTCCGTCTGGACAAGCAGCGCCGGCTCCTTGCTGACATAGATCGGCGGCGGATCGGCTTTCAGCCCCTCGACGTTGCCGAGCCGTTCATAGTCGGCAAGGCTTGCGGTCAGCTTGTCCTCCGACAGCGTTATCGTGCCGACAGGCATCAACTTGCCGACGTCCAATGCCAGGTCGGCGAGTTCCTGCCGATCGAGAACCGAGAAGTTGATTTCGTCGACCTTGATGTCGGAGACGATCACCTCGTTCGAACCACTATCCGTCACGGTCTTGCCCGTCACCCCGATGACACCGAAGATCGGCTTGGCATCGTCGGACTGCTTGTACTCGGCAGCGATCAGGGCATCGAGATCGGTAAAATCCTTCCAGGCGTTAACCTGCGGTTGGTGGAGCGTGATCGTCGCCCCCTTGTCGGTCTTGTAGGCGCGCGGCCATCCGAGACCTTTCGGATCTGCATCGCTCAGGTATTTGCCGCTGACGAAGCCATCCTTTCCCTCGAAGCTGACGGCGCACCAGGTGCCGGCATCGTCACATTCCTTGACGTCGACCTGGCCGCCCTCGTCTATCGTTCCCATGCTGGCGAACCCGGTGCCCGGACCGGCCCGAAAGTTGACCGACGCCGTCGTCGTGGCCGGACCTGCCCACGCTGGAGCGGAAGCAATGGCGAGCAGGGTCAGGGTGAAGCTTGTTGCGCGCATCTCGCATCTCCGACGTGGTCGAAACTGTCTTATTGCCCGCGGGTTTATCCTCGGGTCAGGCCCACATTCTTCAACACAATCGCTCCGGCCCGATCCGGCGCAAGTACGTAACAGTAACAACGTGCGTAACTTTGGGCCTGCCTGGGCGCGTAGCGGCTCGTTCAGGAGCAATTATCCGTGTATTGGCGCCTAGTGATTGCATCGAGTCATTTATTCGAGCAAACTCATATGTATGATTTGGTGACGCCCTACATGCGGAGGATACACACGTGAACACGAAAGCACCCAGCCAGATTGATGTCTTTGTCGGTTCCCGCGTCAGGATGCGTCGGTTGATGGCCGGGTTGAGCCAGGAAAAACTGGCGGATGGACTCGGAATCACCTTCCAGCAGGTCCAGAAATACGAAAAAGGCACGAATCGCATCGGTGCCAGCCGGCTACAGGCAATAGCCGACGTTCTCGGCGTTCACCCAAGCTTCTTCTTCCAGGAAGGCGAAGAGGGCGCAACCCCGCGGGCGGGCCTTGGCGATGTGCGCGAACCCAACGAGATCTCGTCTTTCGTTTCGTCGAAAGAGGGGATTGCGCTCAACCGCGCGTTCCTGAAGATCACCGACCCGGTCCTGCGCAAGAAGATCATCTCGCTGGTCGCGGCTGTCGCACAGACGCCCGAGGCAGAAGCTGTCGCAGCCCATGGCGGCGCGACGCACGCCCCTGACCTCCACGGATAGGCACGACCGGTTGCCGATGAGATAGCCAGATGAAATTTCGTTTGCAGACCCTCGGACGGTTACGTCTCGTCGATGAAGACGAGTGCGATGTCGCCTTCCCCGAAAAGGGTCTGCTCATTCTCGCTCAGGCAATCGCCGGCGGCCATCGCGAGCAATCCCGCAACGATGTGGCCAAGCTCCTATGGAACGAAGTCGTTCCGAGCCAGGCCTTCGTCAATCTGCGCAAGACGATATCCCGCGTCACCGCGCGGCAGGAGGAACTCGGCCACACGTTCCTCAGTTTTTCGCCATCGACCGTCCGGATGGAGCCGGATGCAATTGCGAGCGACCTCGACGACATCGTCGGGAACGACGATCAGGATGCGTTATCGCGTTTCCGATGGGCAGCTGAAAAATTCCGCGACGATTTCCTCAAGGATCTGAAATCGCAGGGCCAGGCGCTGCGCGACTGGATCGCCCAGCAACGCGCCGATCATGCCGCTCTCCTGCGTGAGACCCTGATCAATGCGGCCGAGAAGGCCTCCGGTCCGGACCGGAGGCTCGTCAGGTCTACTGCCGTCAAGCTTCTGGAGAGAAGCCCGGAAGACGACGACGTTCGCAAGATCCTCGAGACTGCCCTGGCATTGGAGGGGCGGCAATATGATGCGCGCCTGCTGCAGAGGGGTAGTCCGCAACCTATGCCTGCCACGGCGGCGCCATTGCCTGTCGCTGCCAATGCGCCGCTGGCGGAGATTATGGGCGACATGCGCCCGCCGCGCGTGGTGTTGCTGCCGCCAGGCGCCGGCAATGCCGACGCGACGGCAACACTGTTTGCTCATTCCCTGATCGAGGACGTCACCATCGGCCTTTGCGCACTTCGCTCGGTTTCGGTGATCGCACCCTACACGGCCGCCCAGATCAGCCTGCAGGCAGACAAGGCCAGCACCTACGAACAACACGCCATCAGCTACATCCTCGATACCCGCCTGACCAATGAGGGCAGCCGCCAGACGCTGTTTACGCAGCTCATCTTCTTTGCCAACGACGAAGTGATCTGGGCCGACCGCTTCACGCTCGATGACCGCGGGTTGATGAAGTCGCGCCAGGAGATCGCGCGACAGATCGCATTCGCCATCGCCAGTCAGGTCGAGCGCAACGAGACGATGCGCAAGACCTACGAAGGCAATGGCGGCTCCTATCGCAGTTACCTGCTCGGCCAGCGCTACCTCAAGCAGCTCAATCTGCCGGAGGTGCGGCGCGCCCGGAAAAGTTTCCGCGAGGCGCTCACCCAGAATGCCGATCTGGCTCCGGCCATGAGCGGGCTTGCACGCAGTTACTTCGTCGAGTGGCTTTTGACCGCCCGCGGCGACAGCGAACTCCTGGCTCTTGCCGAACAGCACGCGCGGGATGCGATTGCCATCGACGATACGCTCGCGGCCGGCTACCGCGAACTTGGTGTCGTCAAACTTTACAGCCGACAATTCGACGAGAGCATCGAATTCCATGAGAGGGCCGAAGCGCTCAGCCCGCAGCACGCCAATGTGATTGCGAGCTACGCCGATACGCTCGTGCAGGCCTCACGGCCGGATGGCGGCCTGCGAAAGATCGAAACGGCGATCAATCTCAACCCGATCGCTCCGGACGAGTATTTCTGGACGGCGGCCGGTGCCTGCTATTCGCTTGGTCAATACGATCAGGCCCTTGCCTACATCGATCGAATGCGCGACCCCACTCCCGCCGATCGGCTGGCAGCAGCGAGTTGGGGCATGCTCGGCAATCGCAAGAAGGCAGGCCAGTACGTGCGCAAGACGTTTGAAGTTCATCCGGACTTCAACCTGGAGAAATGGATGGCGATCGTTCCGTTCCGGGAGGAGTGGCAGAAAGCCCATTACGGCGAAGGTCTGCGCAAGGCTGGTTTCTAAACTGGAGCATCCCGCTTTCAAGTGGCTACACTCAAGGCGGGTAAGATGCTCCAGAATCAAAGCGCGCGGAGCGTCTCCGGGCGTTCCTACGCACGGCGCTCTCGCGCAATCACATGAGGGATAAGGGGAAAATCGATGACGGTACAAACGACACAGGTAGTTGTATTTGGCGTTGAGGGTGACGATGGCCTGTGGCTTGCCGATCTCGCGGCGGGAACTGTCACACGCATCGTAGATCCGCTCACCGGCGCCTTGGCTTCGGCAAACGAGCACAGAAATGCCGGCGCCACTGTGGTCAAGGGCGTTAACTTCGCCGTCAGGGCCAATTCGGCCGGCTCCGTTTCCGGCGGGTTCATGGACGGCTAAGCCTCGGCTCGCCTGCGCATGACGATTGCTATAACTACGGATCGGGCGGGCGAAAGTCGTCCGATCTCAGACAACTCCGGCATTGCGGACAACTACTCCGACCGCGTCTGTGCGCCCGAAGAAACCTTCGCGCGCATCGCTCCCCTGTTGCCCGCCTTTGGTGTCAGCAGGCTTGCACGTCTGACCGGGCTCGACAGCATCGGCATACCCGTCTGGAACGCGGTCTCGCCCAACGCAAAATCGATCGTCATCAACCAGGGCAAAGGCGTCACCGATATCGATGCCAAGGTATCGGCGGCGATGGAAGCCCTGGAACGTGCAGTCGCCTGCAATCCGTCAGTTCCGGTGCTGGACGCGACGCGACAGGCGCTTGTCGAGCGCGGCGAGAGGGCGCTCGGTCTGCCCGGCCTTGTGGCGGCAGGCGAGAGCGATCTCGGCGATGATGAACCGGCGCCGTGGTTGCGCGGCTTCGATCTCATCGGCCAGCAGACGACTTTCGTGCCGTTTCATGCCGCACTGCTCGACCGCACGCTCGAGCGGTGCCGCTACTGGCAGTCGTCTGACGGGCTTGCCTCGGGCAACACCGAAGACGAAGCAATCCTGCACGGCCTGCTGGAACGGATCGAGCGCGATGCCGAAACCCTGTGGCGGCTGCTGCCTCTGACGGCGCGCCTGCGCACGTGCATCGACGCCGGCTCGTTCAACGACCCCATTCTCGATGAGATGACAGGACGGATTGTCGCGGCCGGTCTCACGTTTCGCCTTTTCGACATGACCAGCGACATCGGCATCCCGTGCCTGACGGCGGTCATAGCAGATACCGACATCCTCGAGGCGAAAGAGCCCCGCTACCATGACGTGACCATCGGGCATGGCGCCCATTCCGATCCGCGCCGCGCCGCGATCCGTGCCGTCACCGAGGCTGCACAATCCCGCCTCACCTATATCAGCGGCGCACGTGACGATGTCTTCCCGGAGACTTTCACGCGCAGGCTGCCGCGCGAGACGCAGCAACTTTTCGAGGCGGATCCGCGCGCACAAAACCCGGTCGTCCCGGTTGCCGGGAACACAGCAAGCGCGTTGCTCGAATATGTGCTCGAAGCCTTGAAGAACGCCGGCATCGGCACCGTCGTTGCCGTTCCGCTGCTCGCCGAACCGTTGCCGTTTTCCGTGATCAAGGTCTTTGTGCCGGAACTCGAAAATCCGGATGGAGCACGCAAGCGCCGTTTCGGCGCACGGGCACTGTCGCGCGCCCTGGAGATCGCATGAAGATCCTCTTTTGCGGCCCCACCTTGCCCGATGCGCAGGCGCTGGTCGGCACGGACATCGTGCTGCAGGCGCCAGCCGTACAAGGCGACATCCTGCGCGCCACGCAGGACGGCGCAACGGCCATCGGCCTTGTCGACGGCCATTTCGAACAGGTCGCGCCGGTCTGGCACAAGGAGATCCTGTTTGCGCTTTCCAAGGGTGTCCGCGTTTACGGGGCTGCCAGCATGGGCGCGCTTCGCGCCGCCGAATGTATGGCCTTCGGCATGATCGGCGTTGGCAAGATCTACCATCAATACGCAGCAGGCGAACTTGAAGACGACGCCGATGTTGCCCTGCTGCATGGACCGGCGGAGCTGGGCTACATGCCGTTGACCCTGCCGTTGGTAAACGTCGTGGCGACGCTTGAGGATCTGTGCGCGCGGCAACAGATTGGTCCTGCGCCTGCCGCGCAACTCCGGTTGGCTGCTGCCGAGATCTTTTACAAGCACCGTAACTGGCGCGCGATCGTGGCGCGTGCCAACCTTCCACACGGCGCGGATTTGAAAGGTATCGAAGCGCGTCTTGCGAGCGGGACGATAAATCAAAAGCGTCTCGACGCCGTGCGACTGCTCGACATCATGCGCTCTGCCCCCGCCCGAAGGGCGACGGCGCCGGAAGGGTGGACATTCAATTCCACAAGTCTTTGGAAGCGCTTGCTCAATCAACTTGTCGCTTCATCTTAAGCACACGATTTTCCCATGCAACGTGTGTCACGCTCGTGTCACGCGCATCACTAAAAAGTCACGCTATGATTTGCCATGTTGAAGCGGATCGGGCTGATCCGCAGGGAACCGGGGAAAATCATGCAATCTTCGATCGCCATGTCCTTTGAAGCAGAAGACAAGGAGAAGGAGCTGCTGGCGCTGGCCCGCCTTGTCACCTACGCGCGCGATTCATCGCGCACACTGAATGTCGAAGGGGTTCAATATTGCCTCGAGCTGGCGCTCGCAGCGCTGCTCAAGGAAGTCGAGGAATGCGGCGACAAGACCGCACTGCTGACCAACGAGCTCATGAGCCGCGCCAGCCTCGGAAACTGCTGAGCAGGCGAGGTCGACGTCAATTTCGCTGGTGGCATAGAAAAAAGCCCTGCTTCGCGCTCCCGCAAGGCAGGGCTTTCGATTTCAATCAGCCTGGCAATCCCACCAGAAACGCGAGAAGTTCAGGTCCCAGCTCTGCATCGGGATATAGGCATAGCCCTGCAGGCATTTGCTTGCGGCGTAGCGCTGTGACTCCACCGTCAGGAACACGTCGGCCTGCGCATCGGTGACCTTGCGCTGTATCTGCTTATAGAGATCGTTCTGCGCGGCGGGATCGAGCGTCTCGCGCGACTTGTCGATCAAGGCGTCGACTTCCGGATCCTGCAGCCATTCCATCGACGCCCAGGTGCCCTTCGCCTTGGAGTGATACTGCACATAGAAAACGCTGTCGGGCGATGGATAGGTCGGGCCGTAGAAGACCTGCGTGGTCGCCGGCGTCGTTTCCACCTTGGCGGCAAGTTCGGTGATCCGGTTCCATGGCTCCGGCTTGATGTCGAGCTCGATACCGATCTGCTCGAGATTGGCCTGCATCAACAGCGCAATGTCTTCTTCGAACGCCAGCCCCGTGACATAGGTGTGGCTGAGCTTGATTGGCCCCTTGCCGGCATATTTCGACTTGGCAAGCTCTTCCTTCGCCTTTTCCAGATTGTATTCCGGGGCGGACAAATCGTTGAGATAGGCGTCCTTGAACACGGATGCCAACGGCCCGTTCATCGGTTCGCCAGGATGAATGACGTTGCGCACCGTTTCGTAATCGGTCGCGAGCGCGATCGCGCGCCGGACGTGGATATCGTCGGTCGGCGGGACCTGGGTGTTCATCTTGATGTAGAAGCCGGTCGCGGTCGTGCCGCGAAGGATCTTGTAGCCCGGCATCTTCTCGATCGCCTCGAAGGTCTCGTTTGCCTGGGCGCGCGCCGACATGCCGAGTTCGCCCTTGGCCGCAAGCGCCTTCACCGTCGCTTCGTCATGGGTGATGACGAAGCGGATTTCGTCGATCGGCTTCCCCTTGCTCCAGCCGCCGTGATAGCCCTCGAAACGGTTGACGACCATCTGCGAGGCGCGCTGCCAGGATGACAGCATGTAAGGCCCCGCTCCAGCCGGGTGATCGGTCAGGTAGTCGGTGCCCCATTCCTCCTTGCTGTTTTCTCTGATCAGCTTTTCGTTGAGCACAAGGATCAGCGGCGTGTTGCTGATGAACGGCGCATAGACCTTCTTCAGGCCGATCTCCACGGTGCGGTCGTCGACAACCTTCAGCTTGTCCGCGTCGACGATATCGGTGAAGAGGTAGGACGGACCTTCGTTGATCGCGAGCAGGCGCTTGACCGTGTAAACCACATCGGACGCCTTGACCGGCGTGCCATCCTGGAATTTTGCGCCTTCCTTCAGCTTGAAGGTATAGGTCTTGTCGTCATCGGAGACGCTCCAGCCTTCGGCAAGCTCCGGCACCACGGAGCCGTCAGGGTTGACCGTCGTCAGGCCGGAATAGAGGTTCACGGCGGCCATATACTCCGTGTAGTCGTTGATCTTGCCGGGATCGATGGTGCCGAACTCCTGCGTCGCGTTGACGACGATCGACACCTTCTCCTGAGCCGCGGCCGGGGCGGTGAGTGCCGTTGTCTGCACCAGCCCCAGAAGCAGCCCTGTGATGAGTGTTCTCTTCATGTCTCAGTTCCCTTTTTTGTTGATTGTCATTGTGTTTCGGCTCGACCGTCTTCAGGCGGCCGGATTGAGCGCCTCGACCGGCTCATAGGCGTGGTCGTAGCCAAAGTAGCCGGGGCCGGCGAGTTCGAGCCCCTTGGCCGTTCGCCATTGCCGATCGCAGGGAAGTCCGGTGAATTCGACCGTCAGGCCGTAGCGCAACTGCTCCGTCGTGACCGGCAGCCCGCCATCCGCGTCGAGCGCGCAGATGAGATCCGGCGTGGAGGCGATGACCTGCCCGCCGTCGCCGCGTGCGACAAGGAACTCGTTCTGGAAGGCGACTTCGAAGGTGCGGCCGGCAAAACCGTCAATGCCCTTGAGCACGGCCCGGCCGCGCGCAAAACCGCCGGTCGTCGCCCGGTCGACATCGACCACGCGGCCGGTAAACAGATGCCGGCCGTCGAATTGCTCGCGAAGGGCGACGCCGGGATGACGCTTGGCGACACGCTCGGCGGCAATCGTCTCGCCGATGCCCTTGATGAGACTGAGCGTGCCGCGCAGGATCCCGGCCTTCATCTGGGCCCCGGTCATCGGATAGGCGGCCACAAGGCTGGCGCCGCCCATCTGGATCGCCTGAACGCGGGCGAGACGTTCGGTCCAAAGGTTCGAGACCGCGTTGATGATCGCGCTGTTGCCCTTGTCGTCGGCGTGAACCAGCGGCGTCGCGCTGATGTCATGCATGGTGAAGCTCACCATCTGCAGCTCGGGAAAGGCGCGGCCCATGCCGTCGCCGTCGATCAGCGGCAGGCCCGTAGCGGCAGCCACGGCGAACGGGATGGTCGAGTTCAACCCGCCGGCCTCAACGCAGATCAGCGCATCGGCCTTGCGTCCGAGGAATCGTTCGAGCTGGCGCAGCGCCTCCAGCGCTTCGTCGCCGCGCGGCAGCTTCTCCACCATCACGGTCGGTGCCCCCATCATGAAGACGGGAACACAGAGCGCGTCGTCGGCGACGGCTTCCGGCTGAACCACACGAACCGGACCGTTCGCCTCGATCGCCGTTCGGGCCATCAGCTTGCCGATATAGGGATCGCCGCCGCCGCCGGTGCCGAGATAGGCGCCGCCGACGGCGATCGCCTCCATGTCGGCAGCGGTAATCAGCTGCTTGGTCATGGCTTCGTCTCCTCGATCGGCCGGAAGGTGATATCGTCGAACCCGAAGGCCTTCGGGCCGACAACCTCAAGTGCCGCGGTGGAGCGCAGCAAGGAGTGGCAGGGCAGCGCCACGATCGCGACGCGCTGACCGTAGCGCAGCATTTCCGTGGTGATCGCGTTGCCGCTGTCGACATCGAGCACGATGATCAGGTCCGGCACCGACACTTCGACTTCGCCGTTACGGCTGAAGACGAGGTTTTCGTTCTGGATCATCACCGAGGCGGTGTCGCCGTTGAAGGCATCGATGCCGGCAAGCTTGGCTTCGCCGATGACGAAGCCGCCACGCAGATGACGTTCGAGATCGACGATCTTGCCGGAAAAGACCTGGCGGCCGTTTTCCTGGGCGCAGATCGCTGCGACCGGATCGGCGTGCTCGCGCCGCGCCTTCAGCACCGCCCGCCCGAGCGAAACCGCCTGGGTATAGGAATGCGGGATCGAGTACTTCTTGAGAAACGCTCCCGTCATCGGCGCCGAGGCAAGTGTCGAGGCGCCGCCTTGCGAGACGACGCAGGCACGCGCCATGCGTTCGTGCCACAATTCCGATGCCGCGTGCTGGAACAGCACGACATTGCCGTGCAGGTCGCACATGACGCTCGGGGTCGAGCGATGACCGTAGATCGAGAAGGTGGTCATCTGCATTTCAGGGAAGGCGCGCCCCATGCCGTCGCAATCGACGACGGGCAGCCCCGCAAAAGCGGCCGCGATCAGCGGCTCCATCGAATTGGCGCCCCCGATTTCCTCGCAGACGATGGCGTCGATCGCGATCCCGAGATGCTCTTCGAGCGCGCGAACGCACCGCAGCCCTTCGCGTCCTTCCTTCAGCCGCTCATAGGCAACGACCGGCGCGCCGATGCCACCGAGCGAAATGCAGCGCGCATCGTCGGCCAGCCGGTCGAGCGGTAGGATCGACAGGTTGTAACCGCTGCGCATCGCCAGCCGCGCCCGCAGCTTGCCGATATAGGGGTTGCCGCCGCCACCGGTGCCCAGAATGCCGGCGCCGATTTCCAGCGCTTCCAGGTCCTCTTCGTCGAGTACCCAGAGATCGGACGGATCGTAGTTCAAAGCCTTCAATGCACGCTCAGCCATGGAAGCCTCCCATTTCGCCGACGACCTTGACGTGGATGCGGGTCGCATTGCCCGGCAGATAGGCAAGCGGCACGTCTTCCCGCTCGATGACCTGGATCGTTTCGGCGATCGCGCCGGCCGAAAGCGCGCGTTCCGTCGCTTCCTGCTCCGCCTGCTTCAGGCAAATTTCGCGCGTCAGACCCTTCTCGAGCGCAAAGACGCGGTCGACTTCGCCGCTGATCTGGGCGATGGCCGCACCGACGGCATTGGCGACGGCGAAATTCTCCGGGCGGATGACCTCCAGATCCCCGAGCCTGTCCGGCATCAGGATCGAGCCGCCGCCAACGGCGATGACCGGGATCGGATCGGCAGAGACACGGCTGCGCTCGACCGAGTTTTCCAGCATCTGCACGATCCTGGCATGGGCCTTTTCGGCCAGCGCCCGATCCAGATGCGCTACCTTCTGCGCGTCGCCGATATCGGCCTTGCCGAGGGCGACGGCGATATCCGTCGTCGTCAGGGTCTGTCCGCCGAAGACCAATGCGTCCCTAGCGATGCGATAGCCGACCGACTGCGGGCCGACAGTCACGTCACCATTGGCGAGTTCACGCACCAGCGAGCCGCCGCCGAGACCGATCGAGAAAACGTCGGGCATGCGGAAATTGGTGCGCACACCGCCGACGTCGACGATGGTCGCCGCCTGCCGGGGAAAGCCGTGATGCAGCGCGCCGACGTCGGACGTGGTGCCGCCGATATCGACGACGATCGCTTCCTTGCGGCCGGTCAGGAAGGCCGCGCCGCGCATCGAATTGGTAGGCCCCGAGGCGAAGGTCAGTACCGGAAAGCTTCTGACTGTGGCAGCCGCCATCAGCGTGCCGTCGTTCTGGGTGATGAAGAACGGGCAGGAAAGTCCGGCATCCTTCAGCGCCTTGGCGAAGGCGTCCACTGTCTTGGCGGCAAGCGACAACAGGCTTGCATTCATGATGGCCGCACTTTCGCGCTCCAGCAGGCCGATGCGGCCGATGTCGCCGGAGACGACCACCGGAAGGCCCGGGCAATGCTTTTCGATGACAGCCTTGGCACGCTGTTCCATCTCGGCGTTGATGGGGCTGAAGACGCAGGTGATGGCCGCCGCCTTGACGTTCTTGAGGCGAATGTCGGCAGCGATCCGGATCAACTCTTCTTCATCGAGCGGGGCAATGGTGCGGCCGTCGAATTCGTAACCGCCGCGAACCAGGTAGGTGTGATGACCGACGGCTTCGGCGAGATCGTTCGGCCAGTCGACCATCGGCGGCAGGCAGGCGGTCGCCGGCAGGCCGAGGCGAATGGCGGCGACATGGTTGATATGCTTGCGCTCGATCACCGCATTGGTGAAATGCGTCGTGCCGATCATCACGGTGCTGATCTTGGATCGATCGATGCCGGCCTTGGCGATTGCCCCCTCCAGCGCCTCGATGACACCCGTCGTCACGTCTTCCGTCGTCGACGCCTTGACGCCTGACAGAACGTGCCGCCCCTCCATGATCACGGCGTCGGTGTTCGTACCCCCGACATCTATTCCCAATCGATACACGGACAGTCTCCTTGTTGATGGGCCTTCGGCCCTGTTTCCTCGTTCGGCCTCAGGCCGTTGATCTCACCAGGAAGCGCGCTCTCTCCTCGACGCTTACCGTGGGTTTCAATGCTTCCTCCTCGTCGCTCATCACCGGGATCGCCGAGATGAGAGCGCGGGTGTAGGGGTGCTTCGGATCGGCGAAGACATCCGCCGTTCTCCCCTCCTCGATGATCTCGCCCTTCAGCATGATGGCGATGCGGCTGCAGAAATTGCGCATCAGCGAAAGGTCGTGGGAGATGAAGAAATAGGTCAGCCCAAGCTCGTCCCGCAGGCGCTGCAGCAAGGCGATGACCTGTTTCTGAACGGAGACGTCGAGCGCAGAGGTCGGCTCGTCGAGCACGATGATCTTCGGTTCGGCCGCAAGCGCCCGGGCGATTGCCACCCGCTGCTTCTGCCCGCCCGAAAGCTCGTGCGGATATTTGGAAAGATAGGCGGACGGCAGGTTGACCAGCGCCATCAGCTCTTCCATCCGCAATGTCGCCGCCTTGCCGCTGAGGCCGACATGGCCGAGCGGCACCGCCAGGGTCTGCGTCACCGTGCGCTTGGGGTTCAGCGACGTGCCGGGGTTCTGATAAACGATCTGCGTCAGGCGCTGCGGCGCACTTGCCTGCGCAGGCGAACCGACGCGGATCGTGCCGGAGCTCGGCGCAATCAGCCCCATCACCATGCGGGCAATCGTGGTCTTGCCGGAACCGGATTCGCCTGCGAGGCCGAAAATCTCGCCCTCTGGCACCGAAAGCGTCACCGGCTTGACCGCCTCATGGCGCTTCATGCGGCCAAGAAATGGCTTTTCGACATAGACCTTGCCGGCCCCCTCGAGCGTGATGATCGGCGCGTTCGACGAAACCGGCTGATCGGTCACCTTCGGCCCGTAAAGCGGCGGGATCGCATCGATCAGATCGATCGTGTAGGGCTGCCGCGGCGTGTGAAAAATCTGGCGCAGATTGCCGCTCTCGACGATCTCGCCATGACGCATGACGAAGACGCGATCGGCCGTCTGCCGGACCACGCCGAGATTGTGCGTGATCATCAGCAGGGAAAGTCCCTCGCTGTCGACCAGGCGGTTGATCAGTTTCAGGATCTCGTCCTGCGTGGTGACATCGAGCGCCGTGCCAGGTTCGTCGGCGATCAGCAGTTGCGGCTGGTGCAAAAGCGCAAGGCCGATCAGCACGCGCTGTCGCATGCCGCCGGACAGCTGCGAAGGATAGGCATCGAAGACCCGCTCCGGATCCTGAAGCTGCACGCGGCGCAGGACATCGAAGATGCGCTGCTTTCGGTCTTTCGCCGTGGTTCTGACGCCATCGCGCCGATCGGCATAAAACATCACGTCGTCGAGATGCCGGCCGATCCGGAACACCGGATTGAACGAAGACAGGGGGTCCTGCATGATGATCGAGAACGCGGTGCCTTTCAGCGCCTCGCGCTCGCGGCTAGGCATATCGAGAACCCGCCTGCCGTCATACTCGATGTTGCCCCCTTCGATGCGGGCATTGTCAGGAAGCGTGCCGAGGATCGCCTTCGAGGTGACCGACTTGCCCGAGCCGGTCTCGCCAATCAGCGCCACGCGCTCGCCCCGACCAATCTCGAAGGAAACATCCTTCAGGATATGCTGGCGGCGGCCATAGGTGGTGAAGGCGATGTTGAGGTCTTCGACCTTAAGGAGAGGAACGCTCATCGTCTCAGGCCTCCACATCGAACATGTCGCGCAGCCCGTCGCCGAGCAGGTTGAAGCCGAGCGTGGCATAGAAGATGGCAAAACCTGGAGCCAGAACCTCCCACCATTTCTCCGGCAGGAACTGCCGGCCGTCGGCGACCATCGAGCCGAGATCCGGTGTCGGCGGCTTCACGCCGAGCCCGAGGAAGGAGAGCGTCGCGCCGAAGAGGATGACGAAGGCAGCATCGAGCGTCGTCTTCACCGAGATGACCGAGATGCAGTTCGGCAGGATCTCCTTGGCGAGAATATGCAGGTGGCTGGCGCCGGCAAGCCGCGCTGCCTCGATGTAGTCTTCCGCCGCGATCGATTTTGTCACGCGATAGACGAGGCGCGCATGCCAGGTCCACCAGAGCAGCGTGATCGCCAGCATGGCGTTGACCAGATTGGGCTCGAGCACGTTGCCGATGGCGAGCGCCATCACCAGCGGCGGGATGGCCAGCATGATGTCGGTGAAACCGGTCAGGAGCCGCTCGGTCAGGCCGCCGGCATAACCGGCGATCATGCCCAGCGCCGAGCCGATCGGGACAGCTACGCCGAGCACGCCGATGACAAGCAGCAGCGAGACGCGGAACCCGAAGACCGTTCGCGAGAAGATGTCACGCCCGGCCTTGTCGGTGCCGAACCAGTTGTCGGCATCCGGCGGCATATGGCGGTTTCGGAAGTCGACGACGGCGCCGACATGTTCGGGAAAGCGGGCGATCAACGGCGCGAAGACGGCCATGACGATGACCGAAAGCACGATCAGCGCGCCGATGACGGCGGCCGGGTTCCGGCTGAACCGGTACCAGGTCATGTAACCGGCGGACAGGCGGGTTGCTTCCTGCATCAGCGGGCCTCCTTGAAGCGAAGCCGCGGGTCAAGGATGCTGATGATCAGGTCGATGACGAGATTGGCGGCGATGAAGAAAATGCCCGAGACGAGGACCACGGCCATGACGGCATTGAGATCCTTCTGCAGGATGGCGTCGAGGCCGTAGGAGGCAAAGCCGCCCCAGGAGAACACCATTTCGACGACGAAGGCGTTGCCGATCAGCGAGGCGAATTCGAGCCCCATGATCGTCAATGGTGCGATCGAAGACAGCTTCAGCAGATAACGAAACACGATGACGCGGTCCGGCACACCGAAGGATTTCAGCGTCAGCACATGATCGCGACGCTGATGGTCGATCATTGCAGAGCGGGTGATGCGGGTAATCTGGCCGATGCCGGCCATTGCCAGCGCCAGCGCCGGAAAGACGAGATGCTGAAGCGCGCTCAGAAACACGTCGGGGCGGCCGGCAAGCAGGCTGTCGACGAGCAGGAAGCCAGTGGGGCCTGCGGGTGCGCCGAGCTGGAAGTCGACCCGGCCGAGCGTTGGCCATGAGGGGAAATGATCTGCCGCAAGGATCTGCAGGGTTACGGCGAAGAGAAAGCTCGGAATGGTGACGCCGATGAGCGAGAAGAAACGGCCGCTGTTGTCGATCCAGCTGTTCCTGTAGCGCGCCGTCAGGACGCCGAGTGGCACGGCCACCGCGAAAATGATGACGATGGTGACGATCACAAGCTCGAGCGTCGCCGGCAGGAAGGTGGCGATGTCGGCGCTGACCTCGCGATCGGACACGATCGAACGTCCGAGGTCGCCGGTCACCGCATGGCTGACATAGCTGACATACTGGGTGATCAGCGGCTCATCGAGCCCCATGCGCTGGCGGAGCTGGTCGACCTGCGCTTGCGTTGCGCTCGGACCGAGGGCCATGCGCGCCGGGTCGCCCGGCACGATGCGAGCGAGCACGAAAATCATCAGCGACAACACGAACAGCACCATGAGGAAGCCGACCGCGCGCCGCGCAAACAATGCGACGTAATAATTGCCCATTGGCAACCCTTTCCCCTCGGCCGGTTATTGTCCGGCCTGTCTGCCGCGTTTTGCGGTCGAGGGCAGTTTCAAGCCGAAAGGGTCGTTTGCACAACGGCCAGAAAGGATAGGTTTTGATAAGAAAGGTATAGGTTTTTCGATCGACCAAATGGGAGAACGACGCATACCGCCGCCCACGGCAACCTGATCAGGAAATGACGCCGAGCGCCTTTGCCGCGATGATCGCTTCCCGTCGGCGGCTGCAGCCGAGCTTGCGATAGAGATTGCCGAGGTGGAATTTCACCGTGGCCTCGCTCAAGCCCAGGGCATGGGCGATGAACTTGTTCGACGCGCCCTCGGCAATCATCAGCAGCAGGCGGGTTTCGCGCCGGGTCAGGCCGTTCTTTTCGCCGAGCGGAGCGTTGGGCAGGCCGGTGTCGCGCAGGCGGCGCAGGATCTGTTGCGACGTCGGCGTGATCTGCAGGAAGTCGCTGATGCGGCGGTCGCCGGTCAGCTCCCGCAGGAACTGCCGCTCTTCCGACAGCGGCGCAATGGTGCCGAGCCGGGCCGCATTCTCGAACGTTTTCTGCAGGATAGCGCGCGCGCCGGTGAGGTTGTGCCGGCGACGAGCGACATAGGCCTGCCAGACCTCGATGGACAATCGCTGGCGGCCCGTCAGGTTGAGGTTGCTCGCCAGCGCCGCAAGCTGCCGGTCCAGATGCACGCGCCCCGGCATTTCGAAGACGATATGGCGCAGCCAGACGACAGCCAATGCTATCTCGTCGCGGTCCTGCAGGCGGGTCAGTTCGTCGACAGCCGCCTCCACCCAGGTTCTGTTGATACGGGCCTGCACCGCCGAAAGCTTTTCTGCCGCTTCCTGCCAGCGGTTGCCGTTCTGCAGAATGACGGCGTCGCGGACCTCGATCATCAGGCGGAACTGCCTGTTATAGACCTGGTAGGCGCGCCAGCGATCGAGGAAGCCGCGTGCGGCAATCATCGAAAAATGCTCGCTCAGCGCCTGGCTGCCATATTGCAACGCGAACTCGATCAGGCTCGGCCAGATCTCGCCATGCGAGAAATCATCCATTTCGGAGGCCAGGAAGCGCGCCAACGGCTCCGGCTTGCCGTCCTCGTATTCCACGCACGCTTGCAGCAAAGCGAGCAGCCGTGCATCCATCGGGCTCTCGAACGGCACGCGCGACAATTGCTCGGCAGCGTCGACCGAATTCCTGCGGGCACGCACCGCATCGCCGCTCATCAGGTGCATCATCGCCTGATGCAGATTGATATAGAAACACAGAAGCGGCACGCCCGCGCGCTCATAATGGAAGAGTGCCCGATCGGCGATATCCTGCGCGACGGCGAACCGGCGGCGGCGAATGTAGAACTCCAGGATCGAATTGTAGATGCTGCCGCGCTCCAGATCGGCGTCGAGCGGAAACTCCGACAAAAGCGTCGTCGATTGCTCCAGCAGATCATCGCCGAGCACAACGTCCTCGTAGATCAGCATCACCAGGCGGAAAGAGCGGAACGCGGCTGAGAATGCCGCACGGTCGCTCAGCACCTTCAGCACATTGTTGGCGCGCGAGCCGTAGCAATCGGCAAGCAGCCGCTGCGCGCGCAGCACTTCGCCGCGCTTCAGCGCCTGCATGGCAAGCGCGGTGACGATGCCTTCATTCTGTGTCGCCAATTCAGCCGGGAACCCGGCGAGAACCCGGTCGAAGGCTTCCGAGCCGTGGAAGAAGATGTAGTACCGGCCGAAGTTTGCAGCGAAGGCGCGGACCGCCAGTTCGTGAAGCCCCGCGCCCTGCAGCACGAGGATCGCTTCCGTTTGCATGCCGTGCGCGGCATAGGCAGCCGAAATCGCCGGCACGCGAGCGCCGTCTTCGATACGCTCTGCCAGCACCATGTCAACCGCTGCAGCAAGCGCACCGCCGATGCCGCTTGCCTGCAGATAGGCCGGCACCGCTTGTTTCGCCTTGGCCGAAGCCTTTGCGGTCTGCCGGGCAAGCCTGAGCTGGACGAGTTCGAAATCTGTCGTTTCACTCACGACATTGTTCGCCAGAAAGCGGGTGACCGCCGCCTCGTCTCGTGACGATCGCGAGAGCAGCCCAACGAGAAACGGCCACCCACCAGTCTCAGTCAGAAGCAGGGCGGCCTCCACTTTGCCATAGACTGCCTCGAGTTCGCCGGGCGAGAAGCGGAGGTCCTGAGCACCAAGGCAGAGTGCCTTGCCGTAGGCAATCGCCCGATCGAGACCAAGGAGCCGGGTTCGCGGCCGTTTCGCGATCACGACGCGTCGTCCCTCGTCCTGCCAGGTTGCAGGAATTTCAGCTTCCTGCATGTCCGGCGGCACGTCCCAGAGCAGCACGTCGTCGAAGAAGTCTTCCTCGCCGGGAGGACGCGCCGATCGCCATATGCGGCATTGAAGGCGGGACGCCAGTTGCGACAACAGCGTCGACTTTCCCATGCCCGCAACGGCGTCCAGAACCACGGTCGGTTCGGCCGCCGTCACGATGCGTTGCAGAAGATCGTCTCGCCGGATGTCGATCGTTTTGTGGGGCGTATCAGCCATTCATTCTCTGCCCAACGGGCCAAGCGCGGTTGTCGGCGAAACCTAGACAAGGACGCTCGGGTTGGCAAAGGCGGAATAGACTGGTCGGCCAGCGTCGCCCGAAATTTTTCGCAGCGCCGCTAGAAATGGCGAAAACAATCGACCAAGGCGTCGACCGCGATGCGCACGCGCGGGGTCGTACCGAGCCGATGCGGCCAGAGTGCGTAGATGGGGAGCGGCACAGCCGCAAACGCCTCCAGAACGGGAACGAGGCGACCCTCCTTGATCGCATCGTCGACAATCCAGCTCGGCAATTGCACGAGCCCATGCCCACGACAGGCAGCGTCCGCCATCAAAGCGTGATCCGCAATGCTGAGCACGCTGCGCACGGTGACGTGCTTCGTCTGCCCGGACTCGGCAAATCGCCAGCTCTGTGCCGCGGGCCCACGCGATTGCGTTACGCAATGATGGGCAGCAAGCTCCGCGGGGCGCGATGGCGTCCCGTGCTTCGCCAGATAATCCGGCGCACCGCAAATCGTCAGGCGCTGCACACCGAGCTTTCTGACCATCAGGTCGCCGCCGCCCGCAAGTTCGCCGACACGCACACAGAGGTCGATGTTCTCGTCGACCAGATCAACGAGCCGATTGGTGAAGGCAATATCGAGTTCGAGTTTCGGATAGTCGGCCGCGAGCGCGATAAGGCATGGCCCGGCAATGCGCCTGCCGAGCAGTTCCGGCAAACTGACCTTGAGGCGGCCGGCAGGCTCATCCATGCGCGAGGCAAGTGCGGACTCGACCGCGGCCAGTTCCGCCACGGCGCGTTCGCACCCCTCGAGGAACACCCTGCCTTCCTCGGTGAGTGCGAGATGGCGTGTGCTGCGCTGAAACAGACGCACGCCCAACTGGGTCTCAAGCCGGGCAACAGCCTTGCCCACCGTCGATGTGGAAAGGCCAAGCCGCTCGGCGGCTTCGGAAAAACTGGATGACCGCGACGCCTGCATAAAGGCACGGATGGCGCTGAGATGATCGCCGGGCAGCATGGAAAACTCCGGAATTTCTGTCGCAGGTACTGCGCTGAATGTTCTCATAAGCGATTTTGGTTCGCGGATATAGTGTGGCTTGGCATTCACATCTCAAGGATCCGAAAGAATGAGAAAGCAGAGAGTAGCAATCATCGGCGGCAGCTCCGGCATCGGCCTGCGCGTTGCCGAGCGCGCGATCGACCTTGGCGCGGACGTGGTTATTGGCGGGCGCGATGCGGAAAAGCTGCAGCGCGCGGCAAGCAAGCTCGGTCCCGCCAGCCGCGTGCTGACGGTCGACAATGTCGATCAGGACTCCTTGCGCCGCTTTTTCGAGCAGGCGGGTCCGATCAACCACCTGTTCACACCGGGCGCATCCTATTCGCGCGGACGGATCGACAAGGCGTCCGACGAGGTTGCCGAAAGCTCGTTCCGATCGAAGTTCTGGGGCCAATACTACGCCGTGAAGCACGCCCTGCCGTACCTCGACAAGAACGGATCCATCACCTTGATGGCCGGCGCCTACAGTGTTCGGCCGGCGGCCGAGGGTGCGGCCTACGGCGCCTGCAATGCCGCGATCGAAGGCCTTGGGCGAGCGCTCGCCGTCGAGTTGGCGCCGATCCGCGTGAATGTCATTTCGCCCGGCACGATCGATAGCGACCTGTGGCGCCGTCAACCGGACGCCATCAGAGAGGCGTCGTTCTCCAGCTATGGGGAGGCTGCGCTGCTCAAGCGCGTCGGCACCACCGACGAGGTCGCGCACACAGTCATCTATCTCATGGAGAACGGCTTCATGAACGGCTCGACGCTTTACCCCGACGGGGGCTTTGCGTTGCGTTGAGCCGAACGACGGCAATTGAACGCTCCCGTCACACCAACACCATTCCCGTTGCATCGGGAATGGGCAGAGCGGCGGCGCTTTATCGCCCGATCAAGAGCGGCCCCGTTGCTCCTGACGGTCCGAGACGCCTGAAGGCAGCCGCTCAATCGCTCCCGCTTACAAGGCGTTGGTGCTCAGCGTGGCCGGCAAATCCCTCGGCAAAACCCCAAAGGTTGAAAATTCTCGGAGCTCAATCGTTGCTCGGACGGCTCTTGCGCCAATGTCGCGATATTTAGTCTATCTTTTCAATAGACAATATTGAAAGGACGCCAACAACAGGTAGGCTTCTCATACCACTTGTGGCGAGCCGCAGCAGCAGGGTGTCGGCACACCCGACGGCATCAACTGCGCACCGCCGCACAGACACTGAAGGGAGCCACCATTGACCGACGCCAAATCATCCCTGCCCATTCTCGATTTGCAACGCTTTGCGGCGGGCCATCCCGAGCGGGCGGCGGCGCTTGACGAATTGCGCAGCGTCGCCCGCTCGGTGGGCTTTTTCTATCTCGAGGGGCATGGCATCCCGCAGGAGCAGATCGATGGCGTCCTCGATCTCTCCAAGCGCTTTTTCACCCTGCCGGAACAGGACAAGCTGGCGATCGAAATGCGCAAGTCGCCGCACTTTCGCGGCTACAATCGCGCCGGTCTCGAATACACCCGCGGCACGCAAGACTGGCGCGAACAGGTGGACTTCGGGCCCGAACGCGAACGCCTCGACATCAGGCCGGGCGATGCTCCATGGAAGCGCCTGGTCGGCCCCAACCAGTTTCCCGACGCCCTGCCCGAACTGAAACCGGCGATCCTCGCCTGGATCGAGGCGGTGACCCGTCTTGGTATCCGCCTGATCGAGGTCTTCGCCGAAGCGCTCGGACAGCGCGCCGATGTGTTCGAGCCGATCTACCGTGATGGCCCGAACCAGCTGTTGAAGATCATCCGCTATCCCGGCCGCGATAAGACCGAAAGCTACCAGGGGGTCGGCGCCCACAAGGACGGCGGTTTCGTCACCATCCTGCTTCAGGATGAGGTCGGCGGCCTGCAAGTCGACGACGGCAAGGGCGGCTGGATCGATGCGCCGCCGAAGCGCGGCACCTTCGTCATCAATGTCGGCGAGCTTTTGGAGCTGGCATCGAACGGCTACCTGCTTGCCAACATTCATCGCGTCGTCACGCCGCCCGCCGGCGGTGATCGCAGGTCGGTCGCCTTCTTCCTCGGCGCCAACCTCGCTTCCACAATTCCAGTTCTCGACCTGCCGCCCGAGCTTGGTGCCGAAGTTCGCGGTGTGACGCAGGACCCACTTAACCCGTTGTTCCACGAAGTCGGGCGCAATGTCCTGAAATCACGCCTGAGATCACACCCCGACGTCGCCGCCGCCCATCATGCCGATCTTGTCGAGCTGCTGAAGGTGCCGGTACCAGCCTGAAAAATCCTGCTGCATCCACTCAAACGCTGAAGGAAGCTATCTATGACGATCCATCAAAAGCCTGAGGAACCTGCAGTCGAAATCAAGGCGCCGAGCGGACTGCGCGATACCTCGCGGCCGCTTCGGCCCGAAACGCTGGCGCTTCACGGCGGCAGCTATCGTTTCGATCCGGTCACCGGCGCCGTCGCTGTGCCGATCTACCAGACGACGTCCTACCAGCTGCCCGGCACCGACGGCGCCGACAAACTGTTTGCGCTCGAGGCTGCCGGCCATCTCTACACGCGCGTCTCCAACCCGACGCAGGACGCATTCGAGCAGCGCCTTGCTGAAATCGAGGGCGGAGCCGCGGCGCTGGCGCTCGGCTCCGGTCAGGCGGCATCGGCCTATGCCCTGCTCAACCTCGCCCGCTCCGGCGACAACATCGTCAGCGCCGCCGGGCTCTATGGCGGCACTTGGGCGCTCTTCGCCTCGACGTTGAAAAGCTTCGGCATCGAGGTGCGTTTCATCGACGCGTCCGACCCCGAGGCTTTCGCGCCAAGGCAACCGATGACAAAACGCGGGCCTACTATGCGGAATCCCTTCCCAATCCGAGCCTCGAGGTCTTTCCGATCGGCGAGGTCGCCGAGATCGGCCGCCGTTTCGGCATTCCGCTTGTCATCGACAACACCGCGGCACCCTTGACCATTCGGCCGTTCGACCACGGCGGCCGCGATCGTCGTCTATTCCACCACAAAATATATCGGCGGGCACGGCACCTCGATTGGTGGCGCCATCATCGATAGCGGCTCCTTCCCCTGGCACGAAAATGCCGAGCGCCACCCCAATCTGAGTGAGCCGGATGCGAGCTATCAGGGAAAGACCTGGCTGGAGAAGGCCGCCGCGATCGACTTTCATCCTTATATCCTGCGCGCCCGCGCCGTTCTGTTGCGTGACCTCGGCGCCGCCATCAGCCCGCAGAATGTCTTCCAGTTCATTCAGGGGCTGGAGACCTTGCCGCTGCGGATCCGCCAGCACAGCGAAAACGCCATCAAGGTCGCGGACTTCCTGCGTGCCCACCCCAAGGTGGCGCGGGTTATTTTCCCGAAATTCCAGGAAGGTGCAGCCAAGGCGCGCGGTGAAAAATACCTGCGCAACGGTCACTATGGTGCTCTGGTCGGTTTCGAGCTGAAGGACGGACGCGAGGCGGGCCGTCGCTTTATCGACGGGCTGCAGCTGCTCTACCACGTAGCCAATATCGGCGACGCGCGGTCGCTGGCGATCCATCCGGCAACGACGACCCATTCGCAACTGTCCGAGGCGGACCAGCTGAGAACGGGTGTCACGCCCGGCTATGTCAGGCTGTCGATCGGCATCGAGCACCCGGATGACATCATCGCCGACCTGAAGCAGGCCATTGACGCCGCTTGAGCCGGCGATGTCCACAATGTGCTCTTTGGCCCAACCGTCAGCAGCGGTTGGGCTTTTGGCATGTTTGGTGACGGGGCCTCTATTTGGGCAGTTCGAAGCACCCGACCCGGGGGTCAGAAGTCGCGGCTTGCCGTCTTGCACGACGCCCGCGAAGGTAGGCCCGACCAGAAACATCATAGCTGCTGCGCTACCACCGTCGGATTGCGCCAGCAGTGGAAGGAAACGCCATGACGTCCGAAAATATCCAGGTCCTTCTTGCCTCCCGCCCAGACGGCAAGCCAACACCGGACAATTTCAAGATCGGGCATTCCCCGATCCCCGAGCCTGCCGATGGCCAGGTATTGCTGAAGATCCTCTACCTCTCGCTCGATCCCTATATGCGCGGACGCATGAATGCCGGAAAATCCTACGCCAAACCCGTCGAGATCGGGGACGTGATGGAGGGTGGAACGGTGGCTCGCGTCGTGCGGTCACGCCATCCGGATTTCGCCGAGGGCGATGTCGTGCTGTCCCATTCCGGTTGGCAGAGCTACGCGCTCTCCGATGGTGCGGGCCTGCGCAAACTCGACCCGCAGGCCGCACCACTTTCGACCGCGCTCGGGGTCTTGGGCATGCCGGGCTTTACCGCCTATTCCGGCCTCTTGACGATCGGCAAGCCGAAGCCGGGCGAAACGGTGGTGGTTGCCGCGGCAAGCGGCGCCGTCGGCTCCGCAGTCGGACAGATCGCTCGCATCAAGGGCGCACGTGCCGTCGGGATCGCCGGAGGGGCGGCGAAATGCGCCTTCGTTCGCAACGAGCTCGGCTTTGACGCGGTCGTCGACCACCATGCCGCGGACTTTGCCGAGCAACTGGCAGCCGCCTGCCCCGGGGGCATCGACGTCTATTTCGAGAATGTCGGCGGGCATGTCTGGGATGCGGTGTTTCCGCTGCTTAATGATTTCGCCCGCATTCCCGTCTGCGGCCTGATCGCACAGTACAACAGCCGCCCAGGCGAACAGACGGGTGGTGATCGCCTTCCCGCCGTCATGCGCGACGTTCTAAGCAAGAGCCTGTCGATACGCGGCTTCATCCAAAGGGAGTTCGTCGAGCAACGCCCCGACTTCCATCGAGAAATGGCCGCATGGATTTCCGCGGGCGAGGTTCGCTATCAGGAAGATATCGTCGATGGCCTCGAAAACGCGCCGAACGCTTTCATCGGCCTGCTGGAAGGCCGCAACTTCGGCAAGCTCGTCATCCGCGTTGCCGACGAGCGGTGAAAACCGGAGCGGCGGCACGCGGTGCCGCGGCCCGAAGCATGTCGCGCAAAAGCGTTCCGCGGTTTTGCGATAACGACATGGGTGAAAACAAGACCTTAAAGCGCGCCAAGCGAACCTGAAAGATCGCGACGCGCCTTAAGGATTTCCGTTGATTTGAAGGCTGGCCTTGCCGAGGCCGTCTTCGATAGCCGCGGCCAGTTCCGGTGCATAATTCCTCGTAGCCGGTTCAGCCGTCAGCGAGATTTCCAGCGGACCTTCCGGAGAACGCACTTCGCCAAGAGCGTTGGTCGCCTCCTGCGTCAATCCGAGCTGACCGGCAACGGCCAGCCTGAGCAGATTGACGACCCGATCCGATGAGTTTGCAAGCTGGCGCACGCGAAGCAGGGCCTCTTCGTAACGGCGTCCTCGATAGGCATCGAGGGCCAGCGTCAAAGCCGCATCGTGATGCGCATACTCCCCATTCTCCTCAGCCAGGCGCGCCAGCCTCAGGCCCTCGGACCAATGGCCGGAGATGTACCGCAACAGACCCATTCTGGCTGGGATAGCCTCATCCAGCGGATTGAGTGCGCTGGCGCGTAGTCCCGACAGAAAGGCGGCTTCCCGGTCGCCGGCAGCAAAGCGCGCCATCATCTGAGCCACGTAGCTCTGGCTCGCCTGGGGAGCAAGCGCGACAGCTCGGTCGGCAAGCTTCAGCGCTCTGTTGCGGCGGGTTGGTGAAGTGCCTGCCTCGCCCGTCGCCACGAGGACCATCGCCAGGCTGGCCGATACATCGGGATCATTTGCGTTGTAGGCGAGGGATCGCTCCAGGCAAGTGAGCGCATTTGCGAAATTTTCAGCATCGGTCCGCGAGAGGGCCATATCGGCCTGCAACACGCAACCATATCCCAGCGAAGGCGCCGCTAGCTGGCGTGCGGTCTCCAGACTGGTGACCACACCGTCTTCACCCGCAAGCGCGCGAGCAAGTCGCACCAGAAGGGCCTGTTGGACTTCCTCGGCGTTACCGCCATCTTCGAGCGTTCGTTTCAATGCGCCGGAGCGCAAGGCTTCGTTGCTCTGCGGGTCGACCACCTGCCAGGCTAGCTCGTGAGCATCGTTTGCCATGTTATAGCTGATCGACAGTTTGTATTCCTTGCTGCCGGCAAGGCGGACGACGGATCTGGGCGCAACCCAACCGGTCACCGATGCGACGTCGATGCCCTCAGGCGGCTCCTGCGCCAGCGTCCGCACTGACGAGAACTGCGACAGCGCATGGACCAGATAGCCCCCCACTCTCCTGCGCTCTTCGCCGTCCTTCAATTTTTGCGGTTCAACATCGACGATGATGGTCGGTTTTTCCGACAGGATCGGCTTCCAGGGAAATTGATCGACCATCGAAGCATAAAAGGCAAAGGCAACCGCCAAAACCCCCACGCCTGCAAGGGCAACCTTCGCCACGGATAGACGACGACCGACAACAGCCGTCGAAGACAATTGCTCGGGTGGCTCCGGCACATTGGAGGATATCGGCGGCGGAGCGAGCAAAACCTGCGGCGGTTTTCCGTCAGACCTGACAAAGAGCGGCACATAGTTGCCCTTGGGCAGCTCGATACGCAGCGTGGCTTCATCACCAAGCGCTTCATAATATTGTGCCAATGCAGCGCGAAGTCGCGACGCTTCAACCCGGACGATGGGGTCCGTTGCCGGATCGAACGAACTCGGCCGGGCAAAGACGTCGATCGCGATCGTATAGGCTTTCACCGACGCTGACCGCCCGGCGAAAAACTCTTCAACCAGGTATCGCAACAGTTTGCGGTGGCGCTCGGTGCCGTGAAAGCGCGGATCGCTTAGCATGCGATCGAGTTCGGCTCTGGCCGGGCGTTCGGCAACAGGGCAATAGGCCGCTCGGTCCGCGTCTTCTCCTGTTTTCATATCGCGCCCCCATCTACCTACAACCCGAAAGAGAGTGCCAATGCGAGGTGAACTCTAGATCACACACCGGGCAGCGGGAAGAGAAATATTGACCCGTCACAAAACATTTTCAAAGAAACGCCGCAGGTTCAGAATGAAACAACGGACTGAATTGAAAACCACTGAGTTTGCAGGGGCAAATCGATAGAAAAGCGCGATGCTATACGAATGAATAACTAATCACATTGGATTAGATTTGTTATCTGCATTGGCAAGACAGATGGAAATCACTTCCTCTTCGATCTCCAAACAGATCAGTTCGTACTCCGCCACCATCGAAGTATCCTGCGGATCACGCCGGCGCTGGCGATCGAGCATGGAAGCCGCCTCGTCATAGGCCTCGCAAAGACTGGCGAGCGGCATGTTCTTGCCGCTCAGAAGCTGCAACTGGCCGCGCAGCGCCGGAAGCTTGAGCATCAGCTTCAAAAGTCCCCGTTGTTTGGCTTCGTTGGGCATTGTGCTCTACCCGATTGAACGATGATCGATGCTTCATGCCACGCCTGCACGCAAAGGCTTCTTTCGCGCGCATCTTGCACGGATTCAGAGGTGCCACCGCCACTCTGATTGCCAGCGTCTCGTTGAGATTTTCCTATCTGACGGATACTGTCTTGGGTCAGGCAGCTGACCAACTTCCGCCTGCACCTCTCCTGCGCTGCAAATTTGCAGGAACCCGGTCCGTGCGGAAGTACGTAACAGTTACATTGGTGCCGACCGCTTGACGGAGGCTGCATAAAGGTGGGCAACCACGGCGCTGGCACACATCGGATCACGCATCGCTGACCGGACTAAAGGATTATCGCCGCGGCCGCCTTTTCATTGACCGCCAGCGCACAACTGACCGCAACCGGTGCGGCTTGCCCGGCTTGGGCAGTGCGCTACAGTCGGCGTTGCCGGGTGTTACGTTTGGGCTACGGCCTTCCTCGGCCTTCAATCGCTGCCGATTGTAACTGTTACGTACTTCAATCCGGAATGCTGCTGCGCTTAGAATACCTGCGGCGACATCCGGCGACAGGCCCTATCGCGTGTTGAGCACAACGGAGAGAATTCCATGCGATCCTTGGACAAGATTTCTCGTGACCGACGTGTTGTGACGTCCCTTTCCGCCGGGATTGTCGCGACCGTTATGACGCTGTTGAGCACCGAGCTTGCGGCAAGCGACGACAAATTGAGCGGCCTGCCCTCGCTTGTCCTTGCCGGGCAGACGGCGACGGCGCAGACGTTCCAGTTCGAAACGCCGTTCAACAATCTCATCAATGCCGGCCCGCTCTCGATCGTGCTCGAAAAGACGACCCTCGACGAGGTGAAGGCCGCATTCGGAGGCAATATCCGCAGCCGGTCTGCGGAGGGCCTGTCGATCGGTTGGCTGTGCTACGAGCTTTCCACCGGCGATCTGCCGCGGCGGATCTGGTTCGTGGCCAACGACAGAGACGCCGCGGCGCCCACAGAAAAGCCGGTGACGTTCATCTCCACCGAAGAAGTTTCCGACGAAACCGAAAAATGTGATACGCCGACTGTTGCCCTCGCCCCTCTGTTGCTGCCGGTTCCGACACTGAAGGACAGTACCGAAGCCCTGGAGAAACGCTTTGGCGCGGCCCCCAAGGAGGGCATGGTGCGTTATGCCCACCAACAGCAAGGTGAGCAGAATATGATGATCTTGCAATCGCTCGTCTACCGTCTGAAAGACGGTCACATCGATGGCATCGCCTTCACACAGGTTACAACGAAATAGTTGGCAGATAGGCGTTGCTCGCCACCGCTCAGGCGGCGAGCAATCTGCCCGTGGCGCTTTCTATTTATCGAAAGCGTAGACCTTGTTCCAATCGACCTTCATGTCGACGAGCAGCCACTTTCTCTGCTCGGCCTCGTTCATCGCCTTGTCCAGCTTTCCGACATGCGACTGGCGATCGTAGGCCCATTCCCGCTCGCCGTCGGTGTGATGCACGATCATGCCGAAGCTCGGCCCTGAGCCGGACGTAACCCAGCGCAGCATTTCGTAGTCGCCATCGGAATTTCCGGCGGCAAAGATCGGGCGGCGGCCGATGAACTTGTTGATACCGACGGGCTTGCCGGGACCATCGTCGATGAAATCAACCTTCGGCTCGCGCATGAGCACCGGCGTGTCGCCCTGAAGCTCATATTTGGTTGTAATGGTGCTGCCGACGACCTGCTCCGGAGGGATGCCATACATCTGCTCGGTCATCGGCCGCATGAACTCGATGCCACCGCCCGAAACGATGTAGGTCTTGAAACCGTTTTCCCGGAGATAGTCCAAAACCTCCCTCATCGGCTGGAAGGTAATCTCGTTGTAGGGCCGGTCGAAACGGGGGTGTTTCGCGCTTGCGTACCAGTCCTTGACGATCTTCGTGAAATCGTCCGTCGTCATGCCGGCGTGCGTCGCCATGGCGAGTTCGACAAGGCCCTTTTCACCCGCCGCAGCAACGCCGGCCATGTCGCCCTTCAGCAGCGATGCAAACGGCTCCTTGTCCTTCCACTCCGGGTGATCCGGGGCCATCGCCTTGACACGATCATTGATGAACATGCCCTGAAAATACATCGGCTGCTCGCTCCAGAGCGTACCGTCGTTGTCGAACACGGCGATGCGGTCGGCCTCGGCGACATAATCAGGACCGCCCTCGGTCGTCACTCGCGTCACGAAATCGATGATGGCCGACTTCGCCTCGCCGTCGTTCCAGGAGGGAAGGCCGATTGGAGGCGCATCGGCGGCCACCGCAAGCGTGGGAGCGGCCAGCATCATTGCAAGCGATGCGGCCGCCGCCATAAAGGTCCGCCGCCGCCAGCCTTTCCCTTGCGATTTCATGCCCGTCGACGCGTACCGTCCTGCCATCGGAATCATCGTTTCTTCTCCTCAGCTGAAACAAGACTGACTTTGCGAAAGCGCCTAAGTCCGCCGGATGCAGCGGAAACCGATATGGGTCGTTGCCGCGTTTTCCTCATGCGCGTGGCGGGCAGCCGGGCGGTAGCGACGGCAATAGTTTGGCGCGCAGAGGTGAGACCCACCTTTCACCACCCGCCGCGCTATCAGGATTTCCGGTTGTCTTGGATCGAAGCTCGCCTCAAGTCCACCACCGCGCGGATTGGAGGGGATGCAACAGCTTTTTGGCGCCGGCGCGGGATGATTGCTCGACCAGTAGTCGCTCGTCCATTCCCAGACATTGCCGATCATGTCGTAAAGGCCATAGCCGTTGGGAGGGAAGCTGGCGACCGGAGAGGTACGCTCGAAACCATCAGGCCGCAAATTCTCCGTCGGGAAAGCGCCGTGCCAGGTGTTGGCCATAAAGCGGCCCTCCGGCACGAGTTCATCGCCCCAGGCAAATTCCGCGCCCTCCAGGCCTCCCTTGGCGGCGAATTCCCACTCTGCCTCCGTCGGCAGATCCTTGCCGGCCCACTTGGCATACGCCATGGCATCGACATAGGAGATGTGCACGACGGGATGGTCGAGCTTGCCGCGAATGTTGCTTTGTCGGCCATAGGGCCGTCGCCAATCGGCGCCGAACTTGAAGTCCCACCATTGCGAGGAATCCCGGCTGACGAGCCGTTTGGGAGGATCGAAAATGACCGAACCCGCCCGCATCATCTCCGGCTTGGCACCTGGATAGTCCTTGGGATCGGGCGCCTTTTCGGCGACAGTGACATAACCGGTCGCGTCCACGAAGGCCGCAAACTGCCTGTTCGTGACCGGCGTGACATCGATCCAGAAACCGTCGACCTTGACTGGATGGGCCGGAGCCTCTTCGGGGTAATGATTGTCGGATCCCATGATGAAGGTGCCACCTTCGATCCAGATCGGTTCGCGCGCGCTGATCGCCATCGGCGTTTCGTCAGGGACCTCTCTTGCCGATAAGACTTGCATAGGGTCGAATTCTCCCTTCGAGGATGTCCCGATTATCCTAGTCGCCTCAAGCCTAAACGCAAATCTTGCGCATCCAAAGTACGTAACAGTTACGACGAAACAGAAATTGCGCGCCGAGGCGGCTCTCCTCGCCCACGCAGGGTGGAAAGCCGCAATCGTCTCCTTCGTTACTGTTACATTCTTTCCATCGAGCCACATGTAACCTTAATCTGCGTTGGGAGTTCACAAGGGCTGGCGCCACCGGGCCGGCGGGAGGGGCTAGATCACATGGGTGCACGTGACGACATCGAACAGCTCGGCAAGCGCATCGGCCAAGCCATTGTCGGCCAGGAGGGCATGATCGAACGCCTGCTGCTCGGTCTCCTGAGCAATGGCCACCTGCTCGTCGAGGGTCTGCCGGGGCTTGCCAAGACGCGGGCAATCAAGAGCATGGCGAAGAACCTCGACGCCAGGTTATCGCGGATCCAGTTCACGCCCGACCTTCTCCCGTCCGACATCACCGGCTCGGAAGTCTATTTCACCGAAAGCGGCAAGGGCGAATTCCGCTTTCAGCGGGGCCCGGTCTTTGCCAACCTCATCCTGGCCGACGAGGTAAACCGCGCGCCGGCGAAAGTGCAGTCCGCTCTGTTGGAGGCGATGGAGGAGCGGCAAGTCACGGTGGGCGGCGCCAGCCATGAACTGCCCGACCTCTTCATGGTCATGGCGACACAGAACCCGATCGAGCAGGAAGGCACCTATCCCCTGCCTGAGGCGCAGCTCGATCGTTTCCTGATGCACATCCAGGTCGATTATCCCGACGCCAAGTCGGAGGCCGAGATCATGCGGCTGGTGCGATCGGAAGAAACGGCCGTCACTTCGAAAGCGAGTTCCGACGAAAAGCTTGCTCAGGATGCGGTGTTTTCGGCGCGCAAGGAGATTTCTGCCGTCACCGTATCAAGCGCGATCGAAGATTACATCGTCGCCCTCGTCATGGCGACGCGCTACCCTGACAAGCTCGACAAGGACCTCTCCAAATGGATCCAGGTGGGCATCAGCCCGCGCGGCGTCATCGGCCTCGACAAGGTCTCTCGCGCCCATGCATGGCTGAAGGGCCGAGATTTCGTGACGCCGGATGATGTGCAGGCAACCGTGCACGACATCTTCCGCCACCGGCTCGTTCTTTCCTATGAGGCCCATGCCGGCGGCACGACAGCCAACCAGGTCATCGACCGCATCGTGCAGCAGGTTGCTGTCGCTTGAGAGATGGAGAAGGTGCGATGGCAATATCCCTGTCCGCATTTGCGAGATCGAAGGGCATTTCCCGTCCGGAGAAGGTTAAGGCATCGGGCGCCTACACCTCGGTCGACGAACTGGTCGCGCTTGAGGCGATCGCCTGCGACCTGACCTTCCTGCGCAAGGCGCCGGTGCGGCGATTGATGGCCGGGCGCCATGAATCGCGCATGCGTGGCCGCGGGCTCTCTTTCGAGGAACTGCGGGAATACCTGCCCGGCGACGACATCCGCGCCATCGACTGGAGGGTAACGGCGCGGACCGGAAAGCCGGTCGTGCGCGTCTATGACGAGGAAAAGGACCGACCGGCGCTCGTGATCGTCGACCAGCGAATGAACATGTTCTTCGGCAGCCGGCGTGTCATGAAGTCGGTGGCGGCGGCGGAAGTGGCGGCTCTTTGCGCCTGGCGCATCACGGCGCTCGGCGACCGGGTCGGCGGCTTCGTGTTCGGTGACGAAACCGTCGACGAAGTCCGCCCCCATCGGAGCCGCGATGCCGTCATCCGTTTTGCAGATGTCATTGTGCGCCATAACACGGCGCTTAACGCCACATCCGAGGTTGCAAGGGGCGACGAGCAACTGGATCTTGTGCTTTCGACCGTCGCCAACATTGCCAAGCACGACCATCTGATCATCGTCATCAGTGATTTCGACGGGCACGGCCTGGAAACGCGCGACATGCTGCTGAAGCTGTCTGCCCATAACGACGTGATCGCCATCCTGATCTACGATCCCTTCATGCTGGATCTGCCGCGCAAGGGCGACATCGTCGTCAGCGGTGGCGCCGCGCAGGCGGAAGTTCAGTTTGGCCGCGGAAACGTCCGCGAAGCGATCGACAGCTTTGCCCGCAAGCGCGGGCGCGCGCTGAAGGCATGGCAGGAGGATTTGGGCCTGCCGATGCTGCCCATTTCCTCGGCGGAAGAGATCGCACCGCAATTGCGCACCATGCTCGGCCAGTTGGCCTGGCGTCAGCGGAGACGGTAGCGATGGAGGGCACCACGCCAGCGGTCGATCCCGGGCTTGCTGCAGCTCTCCGCGGCCTCGCCGACATCACCTTGCCGCCTGATGTCTCGATGTTGCCTCAGACCTGGGCGTGGGCCGTGCTCGCCGCGCTCGTTTTCCTGGCGTTCGCCTTCTTGCTCTGGCGCTGGTATCGCCACCGTCAGCGCAATCGTTACCGTCGTGAGGCGCTTTGCGAGCTTCGCGAGATCGAAGGGCGTATCGGCGCGGCTCGAACACGGGGCCATGCGCTCGCAGCACTGCCCGCCCTTCTCAAGCGCACCGCACTCGCCGTCTGGCCGCGTGAGACGGTTGCCAATCTGAGCGGCCGCGGCTGGATCGGCTTCCTCGACGCCCATTCCGGTGGCCCTGTCTTTCCGGCAGCGGCAGCACATTTCTTCGAAGAGGCGGAATATCGTGGGCCGGCGGCGTTGGCATCTGTCCCCGAACCCGAAGCGAGGGCCCACATCGCTGCGGCACGCCATTGGATCGAGGCGCATCATGTACGTCCTTGATCATTCGTGGCTGCTCGTCCTTCTGCCGCTTCCCGTCATCATCTGGTGGCTGTTGCCGGCCTATCGCGAGCAATCGGCGGCAGTCCGCATCCCATTCTTCAAGGACATCACCGCGGCGGCGGGCATCGGGGCGACCGAGGGGTCGGTGGTGCCGAAGACCAATCTCGGGCAAAAACTGATTGCGCCGATCTGCTGGATCCTGATCGTCCTGGCGCTGGCACGGCCGCAATACATCGAGCCGCCGATCGAAAAGACCGAACCGCAGCGTGACCTGATGCTGGCGATCGACCTTTCGCAATCGATGGACACCCGCGACTTTCACGATCCGGCCGGCAATCTGCAGGCCCGTGTCGACGCCGTACACACCGTCGTTGCCGATTTCATCGACAAGCGCCCCGAGGACCGCCTCGGCCTCATCGCCTTTGGCGATGCCCCCTACCCGCTTGTGCCGTTCACGCTCGACCACAGGACGGTCCGGGCGATGCTGGCGGACAGCCTGCCGGGCATGGCCGGCCCGCGCACCGCGATCGGCGATGCGATCGGCCTGGCGATCAAGATGTTCGAGGAAAGCACCGCACCGGACAAGGTTCTGATCCTTTTGACCGACGGCAACGACACCGCCAGCAAGATGCCGCCCGACAAGGCGGCCGGCATTGCCAGCGAGAAGCACATCGTCATCCACACCGTCGGCATTGGTGACCCCAATGCACAAGGGGAGCAGAAGCTCGACACGGCAGTTCTGCAAGAGATCGCCACCGCCACGCACGGCCGATACTTCTTCGGCCAGGATCAGGCCTCCCTCCAGAACATCTACGAGCTTCTCGACCAGTTGACGCCGGAAAACCAGAAGATCTTGTCCTGGCGGCCGCGCATCGAATTGTTCCACTATCCGCTTGGCGCGGCATTGATCCTGGTCCTCGTCTATCACTCGATCATGTGGCTGCTCTCGGCGCGGACGGACCGGCGGCGCGAAAAGGAGGCGGATGCATGATCGCCGACTTCCATTTCCTCCGGCCCCTCTGGCTGCTTGCACTCGTCGCCGTGCCTTTGCTCGTCGTAGTTATCGGCAGGCGCACCGACGTGCGTGCGCAATGGCAGGGCATGATCGCACCGCATCTTCTCGATCATCTGCTGATCGAGAAAGGCGGCAAACGCCGGTTCCACCCCGTTCATCTGACCGCTGCCCTGATTGCGATCGCCGCGATCGCCACAGCCGGCCCCACATGGCAGCGCGAAAAGCCGCCCTTCGTCGAAGATACCGCACCGCTGGCGATTGCCATCGACTTGACCGCGACGATGAATGCCACCGATCTCTCACCCACGAGGCTCGAGCGGACCAAGCTGAAGGTGCAGGATATTCTCGCGCTGCGAAAGGGTGCCCGCACGGCCCTGTTTGCCTATGCCGGCACCGCCCACATGGTGCTGCCGCTCACCGACGACGCCAACCTGATCAGAACCTATGTTGCTGCCCTTTCGCCAGGCATCATGCCGGTGGCCGGCAAGAACACCGGCAAGGCACTACAGGTGGTGGAAGACGCGCTTTCTGGCGAGGCCGTGCCGGGCACGATCCTGTTCATGACGGATGGCGTCGAACGCACGGCGTTCGACGCCTTTGCGCACTACAAGGGACGCAACGACCTGATGGTACTCGGCATCGGCACCGCCGACGGTGGCCCGGTGAAGACGGCCGACGGTCAGTTTCTGACGGATGCGACGGGCGCGCGGGTCCGCGCCAAACTGGACGTCGACGCGCTGAAGGCGTTGCAGGCGGCCTCGGCAACTCAGGTCGCAACGGTCACGCCCGACGATGCCGACGTGCGCTGGATCGTCAGGCGCATCCAGACGAGCTTCGCGCAGAAGACCGCTGAAGGCCTGACGCGCTGGTACGACGCCGGCTGGTGGCTGACCATTCCGATCGCGATCCTTGCCGCACTCTGGTTCCGTCGCGGCTGGTCGGTCCGCTGGGCTGTTTTTGTGATCGCCATCGGCACGGCGCTGCCGGGCACAAGAGTGGAAGCAGCCGAGCGCAGCTTTGCCGATCTCTGGTTCACGCCCGACCAGAAGGGACAGCGCGCCGTCGATCGCGGTGATTTCCAGGGTGCCGCCGGCGATTTCACCGATCCGGCCTGGCAGGGCGTAGCTCTCTATCGCATCGGCCGATACCAGGATGCCATCAATGCCTTCGCGCAAGGCGATACAGCCGAAAGCTACTACAATCAGGGCAATGCCCTGATGCATCTCGACAAGGTCGAGGAGGCGGTTGCCGCCTACCAGCAGGCGCTCAAGCAGCGGCCGGACTGGCCCGAAGCCAAGCAGAACCTTGCGGTCGCCGAGAAACGCAAGGCCGACAAGGACAAGCAGGATCAGGACGCCGAGCAGGAAGCGGCCGGCCTCGACCCGGACCAGGTCCAGTTCGACGACAAGGGCACGAAGGGCAAGGAAGGCACCGTCCCGGGCGCGCCGCAGACGGCCGAGATGTGGATGCGCAATATCCAGGTCTCGCCCGCCGATCTGCTGGCGCGGAAATTCGCGATCGAAGCGAAGGATGCGCAGCCATGACCCTTCGCATCTGGCCTACCCTCCTTGTGTTCACGGCCTTCTGGCTGTCGTTGGCAAACCCGGCGCTCGCGGCCGAGCCCTTCGCGCGCGCCACGCTCGTCACCAAGGGAACGATCTACGCCGGGCAGCAGGTAGAAATCGACGTCGACGTGTTCGCGCCGAACTATTTTCTGTCTCCGCCGGAGTTTCCGCTGTTCGACCTACCCGGCACTGTCGTCACGATGCCCGACGATCGCGGCCTGAACCTCAACGAAACCATCAACGGTGCCGCCTTTTCCGGGATCCGCAAGACCTACATGATCACCCCGCAGGCAGCCGGCGACTACGTATTGCCGTCGGTCGATATCCCATTCGGCTACGCCGCCGTTCCGGGCGAGACCACGCAAGCGCGGGTGAAACTGCCGGCTCTGCGGTTTACGGTCACGGCCGTACCGGGGGGCGCTGCCGGCCAGCCGGCCGTCACCGCCGCGAAGGTGACGATCACCCAAACCTTCGACCGTGACCCCGCCAGCCTCAGCGCCGGTGACGCCCTGGTACGCACCGTCGCCGTCAACGCTCAAGGGCTGGCGGCGATGATGATCCCGGAGCCGTCCTTCGATGCGCCAGAAGGCGCGCGGGTCTATATCCACGATCCCGCTTTATCCGACGACAAATCCGACCGGGGCGAGTTCCGCGGTGGTATTCGCAAGGATACGGCCACCTATGTTTTTGCGAAGGCCGGGGACTATAAGATCCCTGCGATCACGTTGCAGTGGTTCGATCCGGCCCTCGGCAAAGCCCAATCGGCCGAGGCACCTGGGGCCAAGGTGTCGGTGGCCGCAGCACCTGCACGTGAGACCGATCTTGCGCCGCCATCCCCATCGCCGGACAAAGCGCCCTTCGACTGGTTATGGTGGGTTGCCGCTGGCCTTGCCGTCGCGGCATTTGCGCTCTTTATCCATCTTGCCGCCATTTTGGCTGGTCGCGTCCAGGCGTGGTTTGACGAAGTGCAGGCGGACAGAGCGCAGTCCGAACCCACGGCCTTCCGTCGCGTCGGCGAGGGATGCCGCAGCGGCGACGCCCACCGTCTTGAAGCGGCGATCGACGCATGGTCGCGCATGACGGGGAATGTGCCGTTGACGCAGTGGCTCGACCGCTTTGCCGACCCCGGGACAAAGGCAGCCTTCTCCCAACACCAGCAGTCGCTTTATCGGCTTGCGGAAGCGACGCCGACGCCAGATCTCCTGCCGCTCAGGGCCGGTCTCAGCAAGGCGAGACGTCGCTGGCTAGAACAGACCTCTGACATCGAGTCCGCGCCAGCCAACGAACTGCCCGATCTCAATCCGACACTGGAGGCCGACTTGCCGACCGCTCGATAGCGCTCGCAAGCTCGGACGTAACGGCGCGAAGCAACCCTTCGTAACTGTTACGTACTTGTCGGCTACACCCGCCTCAACTCACAGTCCAGCGGTACGATCCAAGACTTTGCCTGCCAGACCGAAAGCAATCCATCGTGGCCTCAGGGAGACATGAGATGCCAATTGATATGAAGAGCGCCTTAGGCCTGCTGGCTGCTTCAGCAGTCCGCAGGTCAATAAAGCCGAAAGCGCTTGCGCTTGCCGGAACCGTGCTGATGTCGACCTTCTCGACGTCGCCCTTGCCAGCCTTCGCGCAGGATGCAGCCAAGCCCAACATTCTCGTTATTTTTGGCGACGACATCGGTCAGACCAATATCAGCGCCTATTCCATGGGCGTGATGGGCTACAAAACTCCGAACATCGATCGGCTTGCCAGCGAGGGCGTGCTGTTCACCGACTATTACGCCGAAAACAGCTGCACAGCCGGCCGATCCACCTTCATCACTGGTCAGTCGGTGCTTCGCACCGGCATGTCGAAAGTCGGCGCTCCCGGTGCACCCGTCGGCATTCAGGCCCGCGACGTAACGATTGCGCAGGCGCTGAAGCCGCTCGGTTACGCGACGGGCCAGTTTGGCAAGAACCACCTTGGCGACAAGGACGAGTATTTGCCGACCGCCCATGGCTTCGACGAATTCTTCGGCAACCTCTATCACCTCAACGCCGAGGAAGAGCCGGAGCGCCCCTATTGGCCGAAGGATCCAAACGACCCCTTCGTCAAGAACTTCTCGCCACGCGGCGTGTTGCATACCTTTGCCGATGGCAAGATCGAGGATACCGGTGCGCTCAACACCAAGCGCATGGAAACGATCGACGACGAGACCACGGCGGCGGCTATCGGCTTCATGGAAAAGCAGGTGAAGGAAGGCAAACCTTTCTTCACCTGGATGAACACGACACGCATGCATCTGTTCACCCATGTGCGGCCTGAATACCAGGGCCAGAGCGGCATGCCGGGCAACGAATATGCGGACGGCATGATCGAGCATGACAACGATGTCGGCAAGCTGCTGAAGGCGATCGACGACCTGAAGATCGCCGACAACACCATCGTTGTCTACGCCACCGACAACGGGCCCAATCAGTTCTCGTGGCCGGACGCGGCAACGACACCCTTCCGCAGCGAGAAGGATACCAATTGGGAAGGCGCCTTCCGCGTCCCCGCCATGATCCGCTGGCCGGGCAAGATCAAGCCCGGCGTCTCCAACGAAATGATCTCGGGGTCTCGACTGGTTCCCGACGCTGCTGGCAGCCGCTGGCGACAAAGACATCAAGGATCGCCTGCTGAAGGGAGCCAAGCTTGGCGACAAGGACTTCAAGGTCCACCTCGACGGCTACAACCAGCTTCCCTATCTGACCGGGGAGCAGCCGAAGAGCGCGCGCAACGAGTTCTTCTATTTCAACGACGACGCCAAGCTTGTCGCCATGCGATGGGACAACTGGAAGGCCGTCTTTTGCGAAATGCGCAAGCCAGGCGGTTTCGAAGTGTGGCAGGATCCCTTCGTGTGCCTCCGCGTTCCGAAAATCTTCAACCTGAGAATGGATCCGTATGAACGCGCGGACACGGTTTCCGACCAGTACAACGACTGGCTGACAAAGAACGTCTACCTGGTGGCAATCGCGACGATGAAAGCTTCTGTTTTCCTTGAAAGCTTCATCGACTATCCGCCGAGCCAGAAGCCCGCGAGCTTCTCGGTTGACCAGGTCGAGGAAGGCGTGCATGCCAAGATCGACGAGATCATGAAGAAGGCCCCGGCCGCTCAATAAACTGAAAAAGGCGGCGCTCGTCCGAGCGCCGCCTTTTCTTTCCTGGCATTTAGAACCTATGGTGAGCCGGATTGACCGCAAAGAGTTCCGTGCCCGTACACTCGGTCGATGTCGACGGGTCCAACGAGAGACAGGGCATGCAGCATCGGGCCTATGCCTTCAGCCCCGCAATGGCCGGCTTCATGCTTTTCCTGTCCGGTGCCGCCGCGCTGATCTTTCAGGTTCTGTGGATCAAGCAGCTCTCGCTCGTCACCGGCGTCGACATCCATGCGGTGAGCGCCGGCGTCAGCGCCTTCTTTCTCGGTCTTGCCCTCGGCAGCTTTGTTCTCGGACGGTTCGGTGATCGCTCTCTACGTCCCTTGCGCGTCTATGCCGTGCTTGAGATTGGCGTCGCCCTGCTCGGCGTAGGCGTTACCTTTGGGCTTGCGCGGATCGCCCCGCTCTTTGTCTCGATCGAATCGAGCCTGCCCGTTGCCGCGTGGGCGATGTTGATCCTGATTGTTGCCGCACCGGCCTTTCTGATGGGTGGGACGCTTCCGGTGCTCCTGCGCGCCCTCGAAACAGCGCCCGGCGGTGTCGGCGCCAAGGGTGGACGCCTCTACGCCGCCAATACGCTTGGCGCCATCATCGGCTGCCTTGCGATCTCCTTCGTCATCGTTCCAGCACTCGGGGTGCAGGCAACCGGCCTTACCGCGGCCGCTCTTGGGCTTGCCGCGGCAGCCCTCGCGCTGTCTCGCAGCGCGGCGTCCACCATCGCTACACCACAGGCATTGTCGGCACCGTCGGACAGCGAAGGCGGGTCCCGTCTGGCGCTTGCACTCTACGCGCTCGCCGGCGGTGTCGCGCTCGGCTACGAGGTCGCCTGGTCGCAGGCGATCGTGCAATTCATCTCGACCCGTTCTTTCGCCTTCTCGGTCGTGCTTGCCACCTATCTCGCCGGCCTTGCGCTTGGTGCCGCGCTGTTTGCACGACGGACCGATCGGCTTGACGATCCCTGGACCACTTTCGGCCTGCTCATTACCGCGGCAGGCCTCGTCGCACTTTTCGAGCTGGCCGTGCTCGGCACGTGGCTCACCGTTTGGCAGACAAACGCCGAAGCTGCGGTTGCAGCCGTCACAGGCAGTGTCTTTGCGGGCATGAGCGCCCGCTTCGTTGTGGCAGCACTCACCATCGTTTTCGTGCCGACGCTGATCCTCGGCGCCGCCTTTCCGGTGGCGTTGCGCCTTGCCGTCGACCCCGCCCATGTCGGCCGCGATACCGGCCGTGTGCTCGCCTTCAACACGCTCGGCGGCATCGCCGGAACGCTCGTCACGGGCTTTCTTCTGATCCCGACGCTCGGCATCATCCGAAGCTTCTCCATCCTGGCAGTCGCCGCCGCCGTGATCGGCGTTGTCGCGATCAGCCGGGGTAAAGGCAGCTTGCTTGCCGGCCCTCGGCTGGCCGTGCCCGTGCTCGGTGCCGTCACTCTCTTGCTTGCCGTCTTCGTGCCATCGGACAGGCTCGCCGCACTGCTGACCAAATCGCGCAGCGACGGCACGATCGTCTCCTACGAAGAAGGTCTCGGCGCCACGGTCGCGGTCATCGAACAGGGGCAAGCCGACCGGCGCTTCCGCCGGCTCTATATTCAGGGCGTCTCCAATACCGGCGACGCCATGCCGTCGCTGCGCTACATGCGGCTGCAGGCGCTGCTTCCTCTCCTCATCCACAAGGGCGAACCGAAGTCGGCGCTGGTGATCGGGCTCGGGACCGGCATTACCGCCGGGTCGCTGCTGGCTTATCCCGGGCTGGAACGCCGCGTGGCCGCCGAACTTTTGCCTTCGGTCGCGCGTGCATCCGGCCTGTTCAAGGGTAATTACGATGCTGCCACGGATCCCCGGCTGGAGGTGCGGCTGCGCGATGGGCGGCGTGAACTGCTGCGCAGCGACGAGCGCTACGACCTGATCACGCTTGAGCCGCCGCCGCCGTCGGCCGCCGGCGTCGTCAATCTCTATTCATCGGATTTCTACAGGCTCGCGCGCGACCGTCTGGCCGAGAACGGCATGCTGGCGCAATGGCTGCCGATCGCCACCCAGAACGATGAAGACACCCGCTCGCTGGTCAAAAGCTTCCTGGATAGCTTCCCGCAGGTCACGCTCTGGTCGACGGAATTGCACGAAATGCTGCTGGTCGGCTCGCTCCAACCACAGGAGATCGATGCCACTCGGATTGCAGAGCGGATGAAGGAGCGCCCGATTGCCGCAGCGCTTGGCGAGGTCGGCATTTCCGGGCCGGCCGATCTGCTGGCGACCTGGATGATGGATCGCTCGGGGCTTGAGCGCTACGCCGGCTCCGCCCTTCCCGTTACGGACGATCAGCCGCGGATCGAGTACGCAAGCTGGGTGCGGCCCGACGAGTTGCAGCGCACTCTTCCGGCGCTGATCGCTCTCAGGACGCAGGCCCCGCTCCTTGCCGTCGACCCCGCAACGAAAACGGCAATTGCCGAAGCGCACAACAGGCTGCTGCTTTTCTACCAGGCCTCTCTCAATGCCTATGCCGGCTACCGTGCCGAATGGGCGCGCGACATGGAGCTGCTGATGCGCGGCGAACAGGCCAACCCCTATTACGGCTGGTTCGTTTCAAGCAGTCAGCGATGACGGGTTGACTGATATCGTCGACATGCCGCTTTGGCTTCCGTGCGACCTGCTCAAGCCGCGCGCATAGACGCAGCCGACCAAGAATAATTCCACTCGAATGGCAAACGGGCGCGAAATATTTGCGCAACAGCCCTTATGAATGGCACCTGATTGCAACCCGGCATCTACACTCCCGGTGTATCCTGTCGCCATTCAATCCAACCATCTGTTGGGCAGGGAGGCAGGATATCTCATGACGGACCAGGACAAGACCTCAGGCGCCGCGACATCGCGCGCGGCGATGGAAGGCGAGCTTGGCATTCTCGCGCGGCGGCGCATAGAGGCCGGCATCATCGCACCGATCTATGAGGCGATGCGCGAAGAGATCGGCGAGGAGCGCGCCCAGGCGATCCTCGACAAGGCCGTCAGCCAGGCGGCCATCGAGGCCGGCAAGGCCTTTGCGGCCAAGACCCCCGGCGGAACCAACCTGCGGACGTTTCAGGAACTGCAGGATCTCTGGACACAGGACGATGCCCTGACGATCGAGGTGACGAAGGCGACCGACAACGAATTCCACTACAACGTCAAGCGCTGTCGATACGCCGAGACCTATCGCGAGATGGGCCTCGGCCATATCGGTCACCTGCTTTCGTGCAACCGCGATGGCGTGTTCTGCACCGGCTACGATCCGCGCATCACGCTGGAGCGCACACAAACGGTGATGCAAGGCGCCTCCCATTGCGATTTCCGCTATCGCCTGAATGCCGAGGCGCCCGGAGAGCAAAAATGACGGCGACCGGAAACGCACGCAGCATGCCGGCCAGCGGCACCAACATGCCTCGAATCAACGGTAACCGGCTCTGGGCCGATATCGTCGCGACCGCACGCTTCGGCGGCACCGACAACGGCGGCGTGACCCGCCTGACGCTGACGGAGGAAGACCGGCACGTCCGCGACTGGTTCATCGCCGAATGCCGCTCCCTTGGCTGCACGATCGAAATCGACCGGATCGGCAACATCTTCGCCACCTATCCCGGCGAGGACCCGTCGCTGCAGCCGATCGCCGTCGGCAGCCATCTCGACACCCAGCCGCAGGGCGGCCGGTTCGACGGTATCCTTGGTGTTCTCGCAGGGGTGGAGCTGATCCGGACGCTGAAGGAGACGGCGACCGTGCTGCGGCACGGCCTGACGGTCGTCAACTGGACGAACGAGGAAGGCTCGCGCTTCTCGCCGGCGATGATGGGCTCCGGCGTCTTTGCTGGTGCATCCCGGCTTGAGGCTATAGAGGCGGTTCGGGACCGGGATGGGACGAGCGTGCTCAGCGCACTCGAGGCGATCGGCTATCGCGGCGAGACCCTCGTCGGCCATCTCGGCTTTGCCGCCTATGTCGAACTGCATATCGAGCAGGGCCCGCTGCTGGAAGCGGCGGCGACGGAGATCGGCATTGTTACCGGCGTGCAGGGCGTACGCTGGTTCGATGTCTCCATCTCCGGAACGGAAGCCCATGCCGGCAGCACGCCGATGGCACAGCGCGACGATGCGCTGGTCGCAGCTTCCGAGATCGTGCTTGCCGTTCGCGACATCGCGCGCCGTCATCCACCGGGCGTTGGCACTGTCGGCTTCGCCTCGGTCGGCCCGAATTCGCGCAATGTCGTGCCGGGTTCGGTGCAGCTACAGATCGACATGCGCCATCCTTCCGAGGCGGGGCTCGACCAGATGCAGGCCGCCCTTGAGCAAGCGATCGAGGCGAGCCACTCAAACATCGCGCTCCGTCATATCTGGTCGAAGCAGCCGGTCGTGTTCGATCCCGCTATCGTCGATGCCGTGCGCGCCAACGCCGCCGCACTCGGCCTTTCCGCAACCGAAGTCGTCTCCGGCGCCGGTCACGATGCGGCCCATATCGCCGGCATCTGCCCGACGGCGATGATCTTCGTGCCTTCCAAGGACGGGCTGTCGCACAACGAAGCGGAGTATTCCTCGCCGGAGGAATGTTCGCGCGGCGCCGACGTACTGTTACAGACTGTGCTGCAGATCGACCTGAAATAACGACAAACGTCGCCGGCAGGATTTCCTGCCGGCGACGTTTTCGCAATACTCACAAACTCAGCTGCGGGCTGAATCCAGTTGCTCATGGTCCTTCTCGACCTGCTGCGCCTTCAGGTAGCTTTCGATCAGCAGCTGATATTCCGGGAAGATCTTGGTGTAGATTTCGGCCCATTGCTGCGCGTCGTCGCGGTGCCAGGTGCGCTGTAGCTCGGAGGCAACGGCCGCCGTGTCCATCGGGACGACGCCAGCCTGAACCACGCGAGCAAGCGTGATCTCCTGCGCCATCTTCGAATAGGTGCCGGACGCATCGACGACCGCGAAAACCTTGTAGCCTTCATGCACGGCGCTGATCGCCGGGAACGCCATGCAGACGCTCGTGATCGTGCCGGCAATGATCAGCGTCTTGCGACCGGTCACCTTGACGGCCGCCACGAAGTCCGGATTGTCCCAGGCGTTGATCTCGCCGCGGCGCGCGATGTATGTGGCATGCGGCGCATTGGCATGGATTTCAGGGATCAGCGGACCGTTCGGTCCCTGCGGCACCGACGCCGTGGTGATCACAGGCATCTTCGTCAGCGTCGCCATGCTGGCAAGGGCCGCCGCATGCGCGCGCAGCTTCGGCATCGGCATGTCGTTGACGGTCTGGAAGAGGCCGCTCTGATGGTCGATCAGAAGCATGACCGCATCATCGGGATCGATAACAGGGCGGGCACCGTTGAAATTGGCGACATTGTTGACGTTCGTCATGACTCTTCTCCTATGACTGGCCCGCTATTAGCGGGAAGCCTTGGTGGTCGTGTAGCTGGTGATCAGGTTGCGGTAGTCGGGGATGTGGTTTGAGAACAGCGTACCCAGGCCCTCGACGTCGTTGCGCCAGTCGCGATGCAGCTCGCAGGCAAGACCAAACCAGGTCATCAGCTGGGCGCCGGCCTGCGACATGCGATCCCATGCCGAATGGCGGGTGATCTCGTTGAAAGTGCCTGACGCGTCAGTAACGACAAAGACGTCAAAGCCTTCCTCGAGAGCAGACATTGCCGGGAATGCGACGCAGACCTCGGTGACGACGCCGGCAATGATCAGTTGCTTTTTGCCCGTGGCCTTGATCGCCTTGACGAAGTCTTCATTGTCCCAGGCATTGATCTGGCCGGGACGCGGGATGAAGGGCGCATCCGGGAACATTTCCTTGAGTTCCGGCACGATAGGGCCATTCGGGCCGTCCTCGAAGCTGGTCGTCAGAACCGTCGGCAGCTTGAAGTATTTGGCGAGGTCTGCGAGCGCCAGAACGTTGTTCTTGAACTTGTCGGGATCGATATCCCTGACCAGCGAGAGCAGGCCCGCCTGGTGGTCGACGAGCAGAACCGCCGCCTGATCCTTGTCGAGACGCTTGTAGGTTTTTGCCATAGTGAAGACTCCTTCATCTCTAGTCATGTCCGCGTGCTCTGACCGTTTATCGGCCGTCTTGGGCCCGGCGCGGAGTTCCGAGCCCACGAGAACTCAAAGTGCCGGTTCGGAAATCGCGCCGAAGCTGCCGTTCTGGAAGTCGGCGAAGGCCTGACGGATTTCGTCTGATGTGTTCATGGCGAACGGGCCATGCATGACCACCGGTTCGTCGATCGGCTCGCCGCTGAGCACAAGCACCGTCGCATCCGAGCTGGCGTCGAGCGTGATGGCGCCGCCTTCGCGGCCGAGTAGGCCGAACTGGGCTTCGCCGATCAGGTCGCTGCCGTTGACCAGCACGGTACCGTGCAGCACCGCCAGGCCGACCGAATGGCCCTGAGGAAGATCAATCGCCAGCGAGCCACCCTGCTTCAGCCAGACATCCCAGAGATTGATCGGCGTAAACGTCTTGGCTGGTCCTTTGCGACCATCGAACGCTCCGGCGATCACCCGCAGCGTGCCTGCACCCTCCGGCAGCGTCACGGTTGGGATGTCGCCATCGAGCAGGGTCTGGTAACCAGGCGTTGCGGACTTGGCGCGAGCCGGCAGGTTGACCCAGAGCTGGACCATCTCGAGTGTTCCGCCCGTTTTGGTGAAGGCTTCGGAATGGTACTCCTCGTGCAGGATACCACCGGCGGCCGTCATCCATTGCACGTCTCCGGGTCCGATATGGCCGCCATTGCCGGCAGAGTCGCGATGCTCCACTTCACCGCGATAGACGATGGTCACGGTATCGAAGCCGCGATGCGGATGCACGCCGACCCCACGCGGACGACTGGTCGGGGCGAATTCTGTCGGACCTGCATAATCGAGCAGCAGGAAAGGGCTTGCATGTTCGCCGACGCTGTCATGGGACAAGAGCGAACGCACTGGAAAACCGTCGCCGACCCAGTGAGGCCGGGCGTTTCCGAAGATGCCGAGTATCTTGCGCATTTGTGTTTCTCCTTGTGCATCGCGTTGCAAGCGATGACGTTGGGAGGAACATATTCCCGCGACAAATCTGGCGGTAGATAGCCAAACCGGGCTATAGTGTCCTATCAATAGGACAATAATTCGCCATGCAGGACTTGAACGATCTTAGGCTTTTCGTCGATGTCGTCGAGCAGAACGGCTTTGCCGCCGCCGCGCGCAAGCTCGACATGCCGCGTTCGCGGCTGAGCCGCCGCATCGGCTTGCTGGAAGAGCGCCTCGGCGTCCGGCTTGTCCAGCGTTCGACGCGGCACTTCGTCGTGACCGAGATAGGCCGGGAATACTACCGCCATTGCGTCGCCATGCTGGTGGAGGCCGAAGCTGCGCAGGAAGTGATCGACCGTACACGCTCCGAGCCGCAGGGCGTCGTGCACGTCAGTTGCCCCTCCTCGGTGCTTTACTTCCAGGTCGGAGAGATGATTGCCCGCTTCATGGCCGGCTGCCCGAAGGTCGCGGTGGTGCTCGAAAGCACCAACAGACAGGTGGACGTGCTTCGCGAAGGCATCGACATCGCCATTCGCGTCCGTTTCCCACCGTTGGAGGAGAGCGATCTCGTGATCAAGAGGCTGGCCGAAAGCGCGCAGCGCCTGGTCGCCAGCCCGCGGCTGCTCGGGCATGACACACGGCCGCTGAAGCCCGCCGACCTCACGGCCCTTCCGAGCATGGCCTGGAATTCCAACCGGCAGGAACATGACTGGTGCCTGGACGGGCCCGATGGCGCCAATGCCGTCGTGCGCCACAGCCCGCGCCTCGTCACAGAAGACATGGTGGCCCTGCGCCTCGCAGCACTGAAAGGCGTCGGCGTCACGCAATTGCCGACAATGGTCGTCAGGCAGGACCTGAAGGATGGGACGCTGGTCGACGTATTGCCCGATTGGGCACCCCGGGCCGGTATCATTCATGCCGCCTTTCCATCCCGGCGCGGGCTGCTTCCCTCGGTCAGGGCCCTGCTCGACTTTCTTGCGGTCGAATATGCCGAACTTGCTCGCCTGGACGAGCCGGGGACGTGACCCGGCCGGCACTTCCCCGCTCGGTCAGGAAGCGTCGGCGCTGCGCGTCTTCAGGATTGCGGAAAAACGGGGATCGAAGGTACGGCTGATAGGCTCGGCAGCAGCCCCGATGGCGACGGCCCAGGGATCGGTGAAGCCGACCTGCAGCCGCGGCAGGCTGCGATCGCGGCGATCGGCCAGCGAAGCAAGCAGCGGCTGCATCGCATCGACGATCAGCCGCGCCAGACCAGGCGGGAGTCCGCCGCACAGGATCACCGTCTGCGGGTCGAAGACGGTTTCGAGCGCCTGGACGACGGCGCGCAATTCGTAGACGGCCGCATCCAGCCAACCGGGCAACCGGATATCCTCGCCTGCCACGGCCGCATCGATGCGGGCATAGAGCTCCGGATCGGCCGGGTCGAGCTCAAGCAATTTGCAGAGAGAGGCAATCGACGCGCGATATTCGAGCGGTGTGCGCTCGTGCTCGGCAGCCCCGCGCGGCCGGCTGAGGATCATGCCGATCTCGCCGGCGTTGCCGTTAGCACCCCGATAAAGCTCGCCGTTGAGGATCAGCCCGGCGCCAAGACCGTAGCCGAGATAGATACAGATGGCTTGATCGACGCCGTGCGCTGCGCCGACCAGACGCTCGGCCGTGGCGGCCGCCGCCGAATCGTTCTGCAGGGCGACATCGAGGCCGGTGCCGGCGGCAAGCGTTTCAAGCAGGGGAAAATTCTGCCAGGCAGCCATCATCCAGGGATCGTCGCCATCCACTTCAACACCGAACGGACCGGGCATCGCCGCACCAAGTCCGACAAGGCGTTGCTCCGATTGTGGCGCGATCGATGCCAGATCACGTCGGGTCTTTTCGATGAGATCCAGAATGGTCTTGACACCGGTCGCCGGCCCGCCCGCCGGGAGGTTGGCCTCTGCGCGCGCCAGAACCGTACCCACGAGATCGACAGCGATGGTGCGCGTTGCGTGCCGGTCGATCTGCAGGCCGATGGCAAAGGCGCCCTCGGCAACCAGGCGATAGGGGGTCGACGGCTGGCCCCGGCCGTTGCGTACAGCTGTCAGCGACTGGACCAGCCCGTCGCGTTCCAGATCCTCGATGATGTTGGAAACCGTCTGCTTCGTCAGCGCGGTCGCACGGGCAAGGTCGGCGCGGGACAATTGTCCGTTCAACCGCAACGCGTCGATCATGACGCGCCGGTTGTGGGCACTCGTCCCTTCCTGGTTGGTGCCGCTCTTTGCCCGGATCGGCCGCAAGTCATTCATCCCGAAAACCCCACTTGACACCGTTAGAATATTGAACAAGAAATAAGTCAAGACAATTGACTTAATTGGGAGCCATCAAGAGCTCCGGGGGAACGAAGGCGACGGCCAAAGATCGTCGCAAGCGCTCCAATAGATATGTCGACGGCCGTCCGCAAGCGGGCGGATTTCTCATATCCGATGCACCAGGGAGGTGTATCGGCACCACTGATACCACTCAGTTATTGGAGGCAGGAATGTTGAAATCCATTAAAACCACGTTGCTCAGCGCAACCTTGCTCGGCTTGTCCTTTGCCGGTCACGCCTATGCCGAAACCACGCTCAATGCGCTGTTCATGGCGCAGGCGGCCTATAGCGAAACCGACGTGCGCGCCATGACCGAGGCCTTCACCAAGGCCAATCCTGACGTGAAGGTGAACCTCGAATTCGTTCCCTATGAAGGCCTGCACGACAAGACCGTGCTGGCGCAGGGCTCCGGCGGCGGCTACGACGTCGTGCTCTTCGACGTGATCTGGCCGGCCGAATACGCGGCCAACAAGGTGCTGGTCGATGTCTCCGAACGTATCACCGACGAGATGAAATCCGGCGTCCTGCCGGGCGCCTGGACGACGGTCGAATATGACGCCAAGCGCTATGGCATGCCGTGGATCCTCGACACCAAATACCTGTTCTACAACAAGGAAATCCTTGAAAAGGCCGGCATCAAGGCGCCACCGAAGACCTGGGACGAACTGAGCGAACAGGCCAAGATCATCAAGGACAAGGGACTGGTCGCAACCCCGATCGCCTGGAGCTGGTCGCAGGCCGAGGCCGCGATCTGCGACTACACCACACTCGTCAGCGCCTATGGCGGCAAGTTCATCGACGGCGGCAAACCGGCCTTCACCTCGGGCGGCGGTCTCGACGCGCTCAACTACATGGTGACGAGCTATTCCTCGGGGCTCACCAATCCGAACTCGAAGGAATTCCTGGAAGAAGACGTTCGCAAGGTCTTCCAGAACGGCGAAGCCGCCTTCGCGCTCAACTGGACCTACATGTACAACCTCGCCAACGACCCCAAGGAAAGCAAGGTCGCCGGCAAGGTCGGCGTCGTGCCGGCACCTGGTGTCGCGGGCAAGAGCGAGGTTTCGGCCGTCAACGGTTCGATGGGCCTCGGCATCACCTCGACCAGCAAGCATCCGGACGAAGCATGGAAATACATCGTCCACATGACGTCGCAGCCGACGCAGAATGCCTATGCGAAGCTGAGCCTGCCGATCTGGGCGTCGTCCTATGAAGATGCCAATGTCACCAAGGGCCAGGAAGAGCTGATCGCCGCTGCCAAACTCGGCCTTGCCGCCATGTATCCGCGCCCGACGACGCCGAAGTACCAGGAGCTCTCGACAGCCCTGCAACAGGCAATCCAGGAAGCGCTGCTTGGCCAGGCCTCCGCCGAAGATGCGCTGAAAACCGCCGCCGAAAACAGCGGCCTCTGACCGCTTCGGTCTTCGACCTCCCGGGTGGCTCAGCCGCCCGGGACTTGCCGGGACGATTTGATCGGCAATAGCATCATGGCCAAGATGGCCGAAAAGGTTTCCAACCCATGTCCGGTACCTGGATAACGACGCGCGCGTGGCTTTTGATGTTGCCGCTGCTCATCGTCATGATCGCTGTCATCGGCTGGCCGCTGCTCGACACCGTCAGGCTTTCGTTCACCGACGCAAAGCTCGTCGGCACAGAAGGCACGTTCGTCGGCCTCGACAACTACGCCAAGGTTCTCGGCGGCTCGAACTTCCAGCGAGCCCTTGTCACGACCACCTGGTTCGCGGTGGCCTCGGTGACCGCTGAAATGGTGATCGGCGTGCTCGCGGCACTGTTGCTCAATCAGCAATTTCGTGGTCGCACGGCGTTGCGCGCCTTGATGATCCTGCCCTGGGCCCTGCCAACCGTCGTCAATGCCACCCTATGGCGGCTGATCTACAATCCGGAATATGGCGCATTGAACGCAGCGCTGACCCAGATCGGGCTGATCGACAGCTATCGCTCCTGGCTCGGCGAACCGAGTTCGGCGCTGACGGCGCTCATCGTCGCCGACTGCTGGAAGAACTTTCCTCTTGTCGCCCTGATCGCGCTTGCCGCCCTTCAGGCCGTGCCGCGCGACATCACTGCCGCATCGCTCGTCGACGGTGCCGGCCCTTTCAACCGCTTCCGCTACGTCATCATGCCCTATCTCGCAGGCCCGCTGTTGGTGGCACTGGTGCTGCGCACGATCGAGGCCTTCAAGGTGTTCGACCTTGTCTGGGTGATGACGCGCGGCGGTCCGGCCAATAGCACGCGCACGCTGTCGATCCTCGTCTATCAGGAAGCCTTCTCTTTTCAGCGCGCGGGATCCGGCGCCTCGCTGGCGCTGATTGTCACCTTGCTGGTGACCGTCCTTGCCGTCGCCTATGCCGCCCTTGTGCGCAAAGCTGCGGGAGCCACGTGATGGAACGCCAGAGCCCGCTCTTTACCGCCTTTATCTACGCCTCAGCCCTGTTGCTGGCAGCCGTCATCCTAGCGCCCGTGCTGTGGCTCTTCATCATGAGCATCTCGTCAGCGGCAGACCTTTCGGCAAAGCCGCTCAACTGGTGGCCCGATGAGATCGACCTGTCACGCTATGGGCTGCTGCTGAGCACGCTCGAAAACAGCGCGGGTGCGGCCTTCGTCGCCTCGCTCCTCAATAGCCTCAAGGTCGCAGGCATGGCAACGCTTGCAGCCATCGCCGTTGCCATTCCCTCGGCCTGGGCCGTGTCGCGCACGCCTTCCGTCTCCTGGTCGCTCTACGCGGTGATCGCCACCTACATGCTGCCGCCCGTGGCGCTCGCCGTGCCACTCTATATGGGGCTTGCCACTCTCGGCCTGTTGAACTCGGTCTTCGGTCTGGCGCTCGTCTATCTCACCATCCTTGCCCCCTTCACCACCTGGCTGTTGAAGTCCGGCTTCGATGCCATCCCGAAGGAGATCGAGAGCGCTGCGATGATCGACGGCGCCCGGCTCGACCAGATCCTGAGGATCATAACCCTGCCGCTCGCGGCCCCCGTGATGGCGACATCGGCACTCTTTGCCTTCCTGCTTGCCTGGGACGAATTCTTCTACGCGCTGCTGTTCACATCGGACCTCCGCGCCAAGACGCTCACGGTCGCCATCGCCGATCTCGCCGGCGGCCGGGTTTCCGACTACGGACTGATCGCAACAGCCGGCGTGCTTGCCGCCCTGCCCCCGGTGCTGATCGGTCTCATCATGCAAAAAGCCCTGATCTCAGGGCTCACCAGTGGCGGCGTCAAGGGATGACCATGAGCGATACAATCAACCGCCCGGCCGGGCTCATTGCAATCGACCTTGAAATGGCACGTCAGGCCGCTGACGCGATCGCGTCGTTCCACGCAGCCGAAGCGCTGGCCGGCAGGATCGCCGCATCGCTCAAGGCGACCCGCAGGTTGCTGCTGCTCGGCATGGGCGGCTCGCATGCGGTCGGTCGGGCACTGGAACCGCTCTACCGTGCACACGGCATCGATGCGATCGCGCTGCCGTTGTCGGAACAGTTGGGACAGCCTCTGGCGATTGAGGGCAAGACGATCCTCGTCACCTCCCAGTCCGGAGAAAGCGCAGAGGTATTGCGCTGGTTTACGGAAACGAACGGAGCCACCAGCGACACCTTCGGCCTGACCCTTGAAGGCAGCTCGTTCCTGGCCCGCAGCGCGCCCTCCCTGGTGGGCGTCGGCGGCACGGAAAAGGCCTTCGCTGCAACACGCAGCCTGACGATCAGCTTTGCTTTGCACCTTTCAGTCCTGGCCGCCCTCGGCGACGACGCTGCCGCCGCCTTACAGGCAATCGAAGCGCCCCAAGCGCCCGACGCAGCACCGGCTCTCCCAGCCCTTGCCGGCGTCCGCGCCGTCGTGACGTCGGGGCGCCAGCTTCAGGGATTGGCCGAAGCGATCGGCCTCGGCCTGACCGAACTGTCGCGGCTGCCCTGCTTTTCGCTCGAAGGCGGGCAGTTGCGGCATGGGCCGATGGAGATGCTCGGCCCGTCGGTTGGCGTCGTCCTGTTTCGCGCCGCGGATGCAACCGCCGGTCTCGTCAGCGCCATGGCTGTTTCGGCGGCAGAGGCCGGCTCGCCGGTCATCGTCTTCGATGCCTCCGGCGAGGCACCGATCCCTGGCGTGACCACGCTTTCCTTCAAACCGGCTGCCGGCATGGCAGCGATCTTCGCGATGCTGCCGGTGGCGCAATCCTTCATGATCGCCTTTGCGGAGGCACGTGTTGCCGATGCCGGAACCCCGGTGCGATCTACCAAGATTACCCGGAGCGAATGAAGCATGCGTCCTCTTGTCGTCATCGGCAACGTCAACGTCGATCTCATCCTCGGGCCGGCCGCCCCCTGGCCGAAGGCCGGTACCGAAATCATCGTCGATCATGACGAACTGCGCGTCGGCGGCTGTGCCGGCAACAGCGCGCTGGCCTGGGATTCGCTCGGCGTCGACTATGCGATTGCGGCCAACATCGGCAACGACCAGTTCGGTACCTGGCTGAAGGACGCCTTTGCCGAACGCGCCGGCGGCTGGCCGGTCGAAAACATCGGCACGACGCTGTCGGTCGGAATCACCCATCCGGACGGCGAACGCACCTTCTTCACCACCCGCGGGCACCTGCCGCTCCTCAGTTTTGACGAAGTTCGCGGCATGCTCGACGGTGAGCGCCTGCGTGGCGGTCTTGCGCTGCTTGCCGGTTCGTTCCTGACCGATGCGCTGACCGCTGCCTATGACGATGTCTTCGACTGGGCCGAGGCGCACGACATTGCCGTCGCGCTCGATACCGGCTGGCCGCTCGACGGCTGGACGGACGCCAACTGTGCCGCGACGATCGGCTGGCTGAGGCGCTGCCGGCTGGCGCTGTTCAACGAGGTCGAGACGACGACACTGACCGGCCTTGCCGATCCGGCAGAAGCTGCGTGCGCATTGAAGACGCATATGCCCGACGACGCGATCGTCGTCGTCAAGCGCGGACCGAACGGGGCACTGGCGCTTGGCCGAACCGGAGACACCGTCTCCGTAGCGGCCCCCTCGGTCAAAGTCATCGACACGATCGGCGCGGGCGACGTGTTCAACGCTGGCTTTCTCGCAGCCCTTGCCGCCGGCATGCCGCTCAAGGACTGCCTTCGAACCGGCGTCACCATCGCCTCTGAAGCGATCTCGACGCTGCCGCGCGCCTATGGAAAACCCTTGTCCGCCTTTCTTCAGGAGACGACCGCATGAGCGCCCTTGAGATCCGCAACATTCACAAGCGCTACGGCGAAGTCGAAACGCTGAAGGGCATCGATATCGCGCTGGAAAGCGGCGAATTCCTGGTGCTGCTCGGCTCTTCGGGGTGCGGCAAGTCGACCCTGCTCAACATCATCGCCGGCCTTGCCGAACCGAGCGGTGGCGACATCCGTATCGGCACCCGCTCGATCGTCGGGGTACACCCGAAGGATCGCGACATTGCTATGGTGTTCCAATCCTATGCGCTCTACCCGAACATGAGCGTCGCCCGCAACATCGGCTTCGGCCTCGAAATGCGCAAGGTTCCGGCGCCCGATCGGGAAAAGGCGGTCGCCGAGACTGCAAAACTGCTGCAGATCGAAAACCTGCTTCAGCGCAAACCGAGCCAGCTCTCCGGCGGCCAGCGCCAACGCGTCGCCATCGGTCGGGCGCTCGTGCGCAATCCACAGGTGTTCCTGTTCGACGAACCGCTGTCCAACCTCGACGCCAAGCTGCGGATGGAAATGCGCACGGAGCTGAAGCGGCTGCACCAGTTGCTGAAGACGACCGTGGTCTATGTCACCCACGACCAGATCGAGGCGATGACGCTGGCCACCCGCATCGCCGTCATGCGCGATGGTCGCATCGAACAGCTCGGTACGCCTGAAGAGATTTACGACCGCCCCGCAACGCTCTATGTCGCCGGCTTCGTCGGCTCTCCACCGATGAATATTTTCGAGGCCTCGGTCTCTGACGGCGGCTTGCGGGTGCCGGGCGGCGACCAGCCGATCGCCCTGCCGACACGCTTTCACGGCAGAGTGCAGACTGGCCAACCGGTCAAGGTCGGCATCCGCCCGGAAGCGCTGCGGCTGGCAACGGAAGAGGCAGGTGCGCTGCGGCTGGCGGCACGCGTGGACGTGGTCGAACTGACCGGCCCGGAACTGGTTGTCACGGCGCGCATCGGGGGTGAGCGCATCACCGCTTGCCTGCCGCCGCGCACGCAGCTTGCAATCGACGCCGAGCGGACGTTTGCCTTCGACGAAAGCGCCTTGCATCTGTTCGACCCGGAAACCGGTCGATCGCTGCTCGCCTCATGACACCGGCAGCAACCATTGCGTGAAACGGTGGCCTGTGCATAGTCCGAGGTCCTGACGTTATGGTGCGAGGACTGCGATGAAGCCGCTGAGCCATTTCTTTTCTGTTATCGACTACACCGCGTCCGGCGCGGACGACCAACCCGCGATCGCGGCCGAATTCGCCCGCCTACAAGAAGACTGGGTTGCGTCCTATCCACGCTTCGTCTCCGCGCGCTTTCCTGCAAACACCGACGGCAGCTCCGTATGCGCCATCGTCGAATGGGCAAGCGAGATGGATTTTCACAATTTGGAACGCGTTTCGGATAACAAGGGCCGGATCGCTGCATTGGCGGCTGCATTTGAACATGTGGCGGCCAAAGGCGCGCGTCGCACCTTCCGAGCGATCGGCGAAGTCGGGCCAACACCGGCGGCCTCCCCTGCCAAGACCGGCGCTTAGCAAAAGGCTGTGGACGCTCTTCACCGACACGCCCATCGTTTCATGAAGATCAGCCGGGAGGAAACCTTTTGGTGTAAAGCATGTTGTTCGCGGCAAGCAGAACCCTTTCTGCCCTTCGCCCATATTCCATTATAATAGATTTCAGTCCTGAATAATGGATTGACGCCCACAAGGCCAGCGGTCATAACTTGTCAAGGGCCAATGATGTAGCTTCGTCTTATGTAGCGCCCGACAGAAGGATTTGATGAGCGATGCCCGTGCCAATCGAAACCCCCGCCGTGCTGGTGGATATCGAGATTGCCAAGCGGAACATCCGCACGTTCCAAGCCTATGCGGATGCGCACGGCATCCGCGTCCGCCCGCATATCAAGACGCACAAGTTGCCACAGATGGCCGAGCTGCAGCTGGACGCCGGCGCTGTTGGCATCACCTGCCAGAAGGTGACCGAGGCCGAGGCGATGGTCGACGGCAGTGAGCGGATCACGGATGTGCTCATCACCTACAATATCCTGGGCAAGCCCAAGCTCGAGCGGCTTGAGCGCCTCAACCAGCGCATCGGACTTGCCGTCGTCGCCGACAATGAGACCGTCATCGACGGGCTTTCCGGCCATTTCGCCGACAAGGAAAAGCCGCTCAGGGTTTTTGTGGAATGCAACACCGGTGCCGACCGTTGTGGCGTCGGGTCGCCCGTGGAAGCCGCCCGTCTGGCAAAGCGGATCAACGATGCCAAGGGCATCGACTTCGCCGGATTGATGACCTATCCGCCGATTGGCGGCGAGACGAAGGTCCAGGCCTTCATGAGCGAGGCCAGGCGCCTGATCGAGGCCGACGGCATCGCCGTGCCCTCAATCACCTCCGGCGGAACGCCCAGCATGATGCATGCCGCCGGCGCGCCGATCGCGACCGAATACCGGCCGGGCACCTACATCTATAACGACCGCTCCCTCGTTTCGCGCGGGGTCGCCACCTGGGAGGACTGCGCCCTTACCGTGCTCGCCACCGTCGTCTCGGTGCCATCGGAACACCGTGCGATCATCGATGCCGGCAGCAAGGTGCTGACCGCCGATCTCCTGGGCCTGACAGGCTATGGCCATGTGCTTGGCCGCGACGATATCCGTATCGACCAGCTGTCCGAAGAACACGGCCGGCTTGTGAGCGACGGGCCGATCGGTCTTACCGTTGGGCAGCAACTGCGCATCGTCCCCAACCACGCCTGCGTGGTCACCAACATGGTCGACGCCGTGCATATCGTCGAAGGTGACGAGCCCAAGGCGATCTGGCCGATTGTCGCGCGCGGCCACGTGCTCTAACCGCCACGCATCAAAACGGCGTGCAAACACCGCCCGAATGATATCGGCAACGCTCGCGTCGTGACTTCCGGACCATATTCGAGCTAGTCGCGTCTTCGAAGCCGCAAGCGGACGGCTGGCTTCGACGACGTACCCGCACTTTTGATGCACGCCTGAGAAAGCGCCATGCTATTCTCCCGCCGGCTCTCCAAACAGGGAAGATTGGCGGGTCGGATGGGCGCTGGGCAAACTGTTCCTGAAAAATGCCAAATAACGATAGGACATTTCCCGATAGCCACTTCCAGCATCATCAGTTTGCGTTGTTGCAGTCGATTAAATTGATAGTTTTATCTGGTAACCGATGGAGGTCGAGATGGGCTTTGGACGAATTACCGGAATTGTGGGACTGGCAATTGTAGTCGGAGGCCTGCAGCTGGGTGCTGCAAGTGTGGCTTTTGCCGACACGACGATCCTGAACGTGTCCTATGACCCGACACGTGAACTATACAAGGACTTCAACGTCGCTTTCGCTGAAAAGTGGAAAGCGGACACCGGCGAGACGGTGACGATCCAGACGTCGCATGGCGGTTCGGGCAAGCAGGCTCGCTCCGTGATCGACGGCCTGCAGGCCGATGTCGTAACCCTTGCGCTTGAGGCCGATATCGACGCGATCGCCAAGGAAACCGGAAAGATCCCGGCGGACTGGAAGACCAAGTTCGAAAACAACAGCGCACCCTATACGTCGACGATCGTCTTCCTGGTCCGCAAGGGCAACCCGAAGGGCATCAAGGACTGGGGCGACCTGGTCAAGGACGACATTCAGGTGATCACGCCGAACCCGAAGACCTCGGGCGGCGCCCGCTGGAACTTCCTGGCGGCCTGGGCCTATGCCCGTGCTGCCAATGGCGGTGACGATGGCAAGGCACAGGAATTCGTCACAGAGCTGTTCAAGCATGTGCCGGTGCTCGATACCGGTGCACGTGGCTCGACCACGACCTTCGTGCAGCGTGGCCTTGGCGACGTTCTGCTCGCCTGGGAAAACGAAGCCTATCTTTCGCTTGAAGAGCTCGGGCCCGACAATTTCGATATCGTCACGCCGTCGATCTCGATCAAGGCTGAGCCGCCGGTGGCACTCGTCGATGGTAATGTTGACGCCAAGGGCACGCGCAAGGTCGCCGAGGCCTACCTCGGTTACCTCTACAGCGATGCCGGCCAGAAGATCGCAGCCAAGCACTACTATCGCCCGTTCAAGCCGGCTGCTGCCGACCCCAAGGACGTTGCGCGGTTCGGTGACCTCAAGCTTGTGACCATCGAGGACTTTGGCGGCTGGAAGGAAGCGCAGCCGAAGTACTTCGGCGACGGTGGCGTGTTCGACCAGATCTACAAGCCGGGCCAATAATCGACCCTGTTGAAGCAATGATGCAATCGGCCGGACCATCCGTTCCGGCCGATTGTTTTGTCAGGCCCGCATGGGGAATGCGGGTATAATGGGAGCGCCTGGGTTTTTCCTGAGGCGCATGGAAGAGGTGAGCTGGATTTGAGCAAGCAAGGCCACAAGAGCCGCTGGCGGTTTCGCCAGCCGAGTGTGCTTCCCGGGTTCGGTCTGGCGCTCGGCGTCACGCTTTTCTGGCTGGTGCTGATCATCCTCATCCCGCTGTCGGGCCTGATCTGGCGTTCGAGCAGCCTGGGCTGGTCGCAGTTCATCACGCTGGCGCTCGACACCCGCACGTTGAACGCCCTGCGCATCAGTTTCGGCACGGCCTTTGTCGCAGCCATCGTCAATCTGGTGTTCGGCGTCATCCTGGCCTGGGTGCTGGTGCGCTATCGCTTCCCCGGCAAGCGGGTGATCGACGCCATGGTCGATCTGCCGTTCGCACTGCCGACGGCGGTCGCCGGCATTGCGCTCGCCACGCTCTATGCCCCCAATGGCTGGATCGGCGCGCTGCTCGCCCCGCTCGGCATCAAGATCGCGTTTACCCCGGCCGGCATCGTCATCGCCTTGATCTTCGTCGGCCTGCCCTTCGTCGTCAGGACCGTGCAGCCGATCATGGAAGAGATCGACAAGGAAGTGGAGGAGGCAGCCGCCACCCTTGGCGCCAGCCGCTTCCAGACGATCAGCCGGGTGCTGCTGCCGGGCTTGCTGCCGGCAGGCCTCACCGGCTTTGCGCTCGCCTTTGCCCGCGGCGTCGGCGAGTACGGCTCGGTGATCTTCATTGCCGGCAACCTGCCCTATGTCTCCGAGATCGCGCCCCTTCTGATCGTAATCCGGCTGGAGGAGTTCAACTACCCCGCCGCCACCGCCATTGCCGCGGTGATGCTGATCATCTCCTTTGCCATGCTGCTTATCATCAACTCGATCCAGGCCTGGAGCCGGCGGAGATATGTCTATGTCGCCTGATGCCGCAGCCAGCTCCCATCATGTGCGCGCCGCCACCTCGGAAAGCCGCTTTGCGCGCCTCAGCCTGATCGTTGCAGCGCTCGCCTTCGTCGGCCTGTTCCTGCTTCTGCCGCTCGCCGCCGTCTTTACCGAGGCCCTGCGCAAGGGGCCGGCCGAGTTCTTCGCAGCGCTCGGCGATGCCGAAACCTTTTCCGCCATCCGCCTGACGCTGATCGTCGCCGCCATTGCCGTGCCGCTCAATCTCGTCTTCGGGGTGGCCGCCGCCTGGGCGATCGCCAAGTTCGAGTTCAAGGGCAAGGCCTTCCTGACCACGCTGATCGACCTGCCGTTCTCGGTCTCGCCCGTCATCTCCGGCCTGGTCTTCGTGCTTCTGTTCGGCTCGCACAG